>CAVVOS010000001.1:0-16666 GCA_963749985.1 uncultured Acidobacteriaceae bacterium
TCCCCGATCTATTGGGTGCGGCCCTATTTGCTCATGCGCTTGCCAGGGCTAGAAGAACGCCGTACCGCCGCGCGATGTGTCTTTGGCACCCATTCTCCGTGCTTGCTCTCCGCCTGCATTTGCAGGTCTCGCACTTTCCCACCAAGGTGGTGCGACTTTCTATTACTTCCTGCTTTATACGCCCGACAGTCTCGGCGCTAAATTTACCTTGGCACAATCTTGTCATCATCACTACCACTGTCCTTCGCCGATCTGATATTTGACCGTTCCCTCCCTGCCGTAGATTAAAAGATCGTCTCCCTTACGTTTGGCTTGGTAGGTTCCGAGGTTCTTCCGCCTGCAGGTCACTGAAATGTCGCCATTATTGTCGAAAGTCTGACAGTCTGCTGGTATACCCGCAGCTTGACGGGCTAGTGCCCCGAGTGGAATTCACGCTCGGGGCTTTGTTTTGGCGAGATCTTAACCCTTGCCCTGCTTCTTCTCCACCCTCGCCCAGGTATCCTTCAACGCCACCGTGCGATTGAACACCAGCTTCCCGGGTTTCGAGTCCGGATCGACGCAGAAGTATCCCAGCCGCTCAAACTGATACCGGCTGCCCGCCGCCGCGTTGGCCAGCGATGGCTCGATCTTCGCGTCCGCGATCACTTCGAGCGAGTTCGGGTTGAGATTGTCCAAGACATCCCCGCCCTCCTCGACTTTGCTGGGATCTTCCTTGCTGAACAAAGTCTCGTAAACCCGCACCTCGGCATCAATCGCATTCGCCGCCGATACCCAGTGAATTGTCGATTTCACTTTGCGCCCGTCGGGAGCTTTACCGCCTTGCGTTGCCGGATCGTAGCTGCAATGCACCTCCACCACTTCGCCTTTGTCGTTCTTCACCACGCTCTTGCAGGTAATGAAATATCCGTAGCGCAGGCGCACCTCGCGCCCCGGCGAAAGCCGGAAGTATCCTTTCGGCGGATCTTCCCGGAAGTCGTCCCGCTCGATATAAAGCACGCGCGAAAACGGCACTTTCCGCATGCCGGCGCTCGCGTCTTCGGGATTATTCACCGCATCCATCTCTTCGACTTGATTCTCGGGATAGTTGTCGATGATCACTTTCAGAGGACGCAGTACCGCCATCACCCGAGGCGCGCGCTTGTTCAAATCCTCGCGCACGAAGTGTTCCAGCATGGCCAGCTCGATCGATCCCGTCGTCTTCGAGACGCCAATCGCGCCGCAGAAATTTCTCACCGCCTCCGGCGTATAGCCCCGGCGGCGAATTCCACCCAGCGTGGGCATCCGCGGATCGTCCCATCCGCTCACCCGGCCTTCCTGTACCAACTGCAGCAGCTTGCGTTTGCTCAACAGAGTGTAGGTAAG
Organism: uncultured Acidobacteriaceae bacterium; assembly: GCA_963749985.1. Classification (GTDB taxonomy): domain Bacteria; phylum Acidobacteriota; class Terriglobia; order Terriglobales; family Acidobacteriaceae; genus Sulfotelmatobacter. Next base: position 1,363 of record CAVVOS010000001.1, read on the forward strand.
GTTCAGCCGGTCGAACTCAATCTGCCGCGACGGAAAAATGTCGAGTTGCTGGATGAACCAGTTATAGAGCGGGCGATGGTCCTCGAACTCAAGCGTGCAAATCGAGTGCGTAACCCGCTCGATGGAATCCGACTGCCCGTGCGCGTAGTCGTACATCGGATAAATGCACCACTTGTTGCCGGTGCGGTGATGCTCGGCGTGCAGAATGCGGTACATCACCGGATCGCGCAGGTTGAGGTTCGGCGAGCCCATGTCGACCTTCGCCCGCAGCGTGCGCGAGCCATCGGGAAATTCGCCGGCCCGCATGCGCTCAAACAAATCCAGATTCTCTTCCACCGAACGGTTGCGATAGGGACTGTCCTTGCCCGGTTCAGTAAGCGTTCCGCGATGCTTGCGAATCTCCTCGGCGGTTAAGTCGTCAACGTAGGCCTTGCCGTCCTTGATGAGCTTGATCGCCCACTCATAGAGCTGGTCGAAATAATCGGACGCGTAGAAGAGCCCGTCCCAGTTGAATCCAAGCCACTTCACGTCGGCCTTGATCGACTCTACGTATTCGGTCTCTTCCTTCTCCGGATTGGTGTCGTCGAAACGAAGATTCGTATGTCCGCCAAATTCGTCGGCCAGTCCAAAATCGATGCAGATCGCCTTGGCGTGTCCAATGTGCAGATAGCCATTCGGCTCGGGAGGAAAGCGCGTCTGCACGCGGCCATTGTGCTTATTGGTTTTCAGGTCCTCGAGAATGATGTCGCGGACGAAGTTCGACGAAGCAGACGACGGCGAGGCAGCCACAGCTTTTTCTCCAGCTTCGCTTGCGGGATGCGACGGATTCATTACCCTTTGATCTTATCGCAGGCAGCCTATCGCTGCGAGGAGTTCACAGTCCGAGACTGCCGGATTTCTGGATGGCCTGCTCAATCCGCGCCAGCGTCGTCTCCCGCCCCAGCACTTCCAGCGTCTCAAACAGCGGCGGCGCATTCTTGCGCCCGCAGACCGCCACGCGAATGGGCTGAAACATCTGTCCCGCCTTGACTCCCAACTCCTGTGCGGCGGCGCGCAGCGCCTGATCCAGCGGATCGTGTTTGAACTCAGCCTTCGCCAGCACTTCGTGGGCCCGCGTGAGAACCTTCAGCGCCATGGCTGCGTCGCCCTTCTGCGGAATAAGTTCGGCCGGGTCGTAAGGCGGCAGTTGGTCCACGAAGAAGAAGTCGGCGGCGGTGAGCGCGTCGCGCAGTAACTTAATGCGCTCGCGGATCAGCGGCGTGATCCGCAGCATCTTCGCGGCGTCTACATTAAATCCCGCCTCACGCACGATCGGCAGCAGCCGGCTGCTCAAATCCTCCACCGGCAAAGCACGAATATGCTCGGCATTCAGCCACACTGCTTTCGGATCGAACATCTCCTCCGGAGTCGTCGCCGGTTCCTTGAAGTTCACCACCGCATTCGAGCGATTGATGCCTTCCAGCGAGAAGGCGTCGGTGAGTTCCTGCAAAGACATGTTCTCGCGGTCATCTTTAGGCGACCAGCCCAGCAGGCAGAGAAAGTTGATGAAGGCCTCAGGCAGAAATCCGGCGTCACGGTAAGTGGTAACGCTGACGACCGGACCGTGGCGTCGCTTGGAAAGCTTGGTCCCGTCGGGTGCAACCAACAGCGGCAGATGGGCGAACTGCGGCGGCGTGAAGCCGGCAGCTTCGAAGATTAAGACGTGTTTGAAGGTGTTGGTGAGATGGTCCTGGCCGCGGATGATATGAGAGATGCGCAAATCGGCATCGTCGGCGCAGGAGGCGAGATGATAAGTCGGCATGCCGTCGGAACGAAGCAGCGCAAAGTCCTCAATGTCGGCAGCGGCCTTCAGCTGTTCGCCGTACACTGCGTCGGCAAACCGCACCACCTGCCCGCCGTCACGCGGCACGCGAAAACGCAACGCAAACGGCTCGCCCGCGGCGGCGCGGCGGTCACTTTCCGCGCGTGAAAGTTCGCGCGCTCCGGGATTGAACAGCCAGGTTCCCTGCGCCCCGGATTTTTCGCCGTCGCCGGTGTGGGCGGGAGTGAAGTCGCGGTAGGCAAGGCCTTTCTCGAAGATCGCCCACGCGGTCTTGCGATGCAATTCGATGCGCTCGGATTGTTTGTACTCTTCGTCCCAGCCTGGTTTATCCCAGTCGGCGCTCAGCCATTTAAATCCATCGAAAATAGAATCCACCGAGGCCTGCGTGTTGCGCTCAACGTCGGTGTCGTCGAGGCGGAGAATCATGGCGCCGCCGTTGTGACGCGCATACAGCCAGTTGAAAATGAATGTGCGGGCGCTGCCCACGTGCAGAAAACCGGTAGGCGAAGGCGCAAAGCGCACGCGCGTCTCGGATGCTTTGGAATGAATGGCGTCAGGCATAGGTGGCGAAGCTTCGATGGTATGGGGACGAGAAAAGTATCGTCAAGCGAACCACAAGACCGTCCCGTTGGATAAGTAACTGATTCCAAACATTTTTAGGTTCAGGACAGTGTACTTAAATCCTGTTGTGTTCACAGCCCTGGCTGTGAAAACATTAGGCCATTAGATTCTTCCCAACTTCGCTGACCCAGATCTACCAGGGAACTCTTCACCGGGACTCATGAATAGCATGGCCACCAGCATCGTCATCATTCCAGGCGTTGTCTCCTTGCTGCTGTGCCTGCTATTTACTTATCTCTACCAGCAGAGCCGCCAGGCCTACTTCCGCGCCTGGCAGATTGCCTGGGCCTGCTATTCCATCCATTATGCGCTGGACGCGTTCCGCTATTTCCGGCCGCCGGCACTGGCTGCGTTCTTTCTTAGCTCTTTGTTCACGGTCGCGATGGCGATGTGCATCTTCGTCTCGACCCGCCTGATGCGCGAGTCTTTCCGCTTCCGCTGGTATGACGGAGCGTTGGTTTTAGCCGGAATTGCGACCGCCTGCGTCGATTTGCGCGTTCATCTCCTTGCCAGCGGACTTCGGACCGGCGAGCGTCCGCTGAGCCTGGGGGTGTTTTTTCTGAGCGCGGTGCTGCTGTATTGTTCGGCGGCTTTCTATTTGCACGCGCACCGCAAGGGCTCGGTCGCCTTCCAACTGCTGGCTTTTTCGTTAGCGCTCTGGGCCGTGCTGCTGGCCTCCATTCAGTCCAACAATCCGTGGATGGAGATGTTTGGCAGCGTCGGTCACGTGCTCGGCCCCGTGCCGCAGATGCTGCTGGGCATCGCGATGGTGATGGTGCTGTTTGAAAACGAACGCAACGCGGTGCAGGAGAATACGCTGGCCTTGTCCACGTTGGGCGCCGATCCGCGGCGCTTGCTCTCGGCCGACGATTTGCGGCCCAGTATGCAATCGGCTCTGGAGCGCTTGGCCGGCGCTTTGTCCGCGCGGCGCGCCGTCATTTACATCACGCAGCGCTGGCGCGACCTGCTTCCTTCTGTGGCGCTGGGATTCTCTCCAGAGTTCCTGGAAACCTTAACCAGCAGTGGCGCGGGAGAGTACATCTCCGACCTCGCCTACCGGCACAGTGGGCTCTTCACCGTGCATGACGTGGCCCACATGGCGGAGCCGTTGCCCTTGGCATCGGCCGGCACATTCGCCGAGCTTAAGCAGGTACTCAAGAACGCGGAGATTCGCAATCTCACGGCCGTCAGCCTGCAAACCCGCGATCACGCATTCGGCGTCATTCTCTTTCCTCATGCCCAGCGCAGGGCGTTCGGGACTTCCGGGCCGCGTCTTATGGTGGGACTGGCCTTGCAACTCGGACTCACCGTCGAAAACTACGTGATCGCGCACGACGCTCATCGCCGTACCCAGGAGTATGAACTGCTCACCGAGATCGGCCAGGCCATCAGCTCCCGGCTGGATCAGGATGAAGTGCTCCGCACCATCCATACCGAGTTGGGACAGATCTTCAACACCAGCAACTTCTACATTGCCTTCCAGGAAGGGGATGAAATCCGCTTTGAGCTTGAAGTCGAGGACGATCGTATTCTGCCCAAGCGGTCGCGCAAGCTGGAAAACGCATTCACCGAGTATGTGATCCGGACGGGCCAGCCGTTGCTGATAAGGTCCGAATTGGAGAAGACGCGGACCCGCTTGGGCATCACCTACCGGCCCGAGCATCCCGCCAAGTGCATGTGTGCGGTGCCCATCCTGCTCGGCAACCGGCCGGCGGGCATTATGGTCGCCATGAGCACCGAGCGGGAATTCGTATTTGAACAGCGCGACCTCGACGTGCTGGTGACCGCTGCCGGACAGGTATCGGTTGCGGTGGAGAACGCCCGGTTGTTCGCAGAGGAGCAACGGCGTTCCCGGCAATTGGCATTCCTCAACAATATTTCGCGCACTGCCATTTCGAGCGACGATCCTGTGGACATGCTGGGCCAGATTGTGGGAGAAATCCAAAAGAACTTCAGCTTTGATCACATTGGCATTGGCTTGCTCGATTACGGCACCAAGGAGATCGAGATTAAGGCGGAAGCGGGCGCCACCGCGCATGCCATGGGCAAACGAATTCCCTTGGGTATCGGAATCCTCGGAAGAGTAGCGCGTACCGGCGAGCGGGCCTTGGTGCACAACGGCGTGGAAGGCAAGATAGGCGCGATTCTGGCGGAGTCCCGCTCCGTCCTCTGCATTCCGATCAACTACGGCGAGACCCTGCTGGGCGCGCTGAACATCGAAAGCCGCAACGACAAAGCGTTTTCCCCGCAGGACGTTCTCATTCTCAACACCCTCGCCGACCTGCTGGCCACCGCCCTGCACAATGCCTTCGTCTTCCAGAAGCTGCAACAGCAGTCCATCACCGATGGCCTGACCGGAATCAAGACCCGCCGTTTCTTCTGGGAAGCCCTCTCCGCCGAGTGGAAGCGCGCCTCGCGCTCCGGACGGCCCTTCTCCGTCGTCCTGATCGACCTGGACAAGTTCAAAGAAGTAAACGACACCATGGGCCACTTCGAAGGCGACCTGGTGCTGGCTCGGGTCGGACGGCTGTTGGAACAGAAGTCCCGGCAATCGAACGTAGTAGCCCGCTACGGAGGAGATGAGTTCATCATCCTCATGCCTGAAACCGGCCCGGAGCAGGCTCAGGTGCTGGCCGAACGCTTGCGCCAGTGGATCACCACCGACCCCATGCTCAGCGAACACCACATCACCGGCAGCTTCGGGGTGGCTAGTTTCCCAATGCACGGTTTCTCCATTGAGGACATCATCCGCGTCGCCGATGCCGGCATGTATGTTTCGAAACGTTCAGGCGGCAATATGGTCTCTGCGGCCGAGGAATATTCCGGGGGCGAGGAGTTTGCTCCGCAGCGCCAGCAGATCTCCTCCTATATCGAGGGCTTTCTGCAGCGCGAGCACAACGGCCCGGAACATCTCGAAGAACTAACTTCCATGTTGGTCAAGCTTTGTGGCGGCGAAGAAGACTGCAATGTCCCGCTGCTCAAGGAATCGATCGAAGTCCTCAGCCGGGCCGCCGAATCCCGCGAACTGCACACCTCAGGCCACGGCGACCTGGTGGCGCGCTATACGGATGTCCTTGCCCGGGCACTCCACTTGCCCCCGGAAGAAACCGCCGACCTGGTCTATGCCGCGCGCATCCACGACGTCGGCAAGATCTTCGTCCCGGAGCGCATCCTGAATAAGCCCGGACCACTCAACGACGACGAATTCTTCCTGGTGCGGATGCACGCCCGTGTCGGCGCCGAGATCGCCGCCGTCCTGCCCCACAGCGCCATGATGCGCCAGGCCATAGAACATCATCACCAGCGTTTCGACGGCTCGGGCTACCCCGACGGCGCGAAGGGTGAACAGATTCCCTTGTGGGCCCGCATTATTGGCCTCGCCGATGCTTACGCCAACATGCTGACCGAGCAGTCGATCGCTGCCGCTCGCACTCCGGACCAAGCCCTCGAAGAGCTCGCCAAAATGAGTGGGACCCGCTTCGACGGCATGCTGGTGCGTCTGCTCTTGCGCGAATTAAAGCCGGAACGCGCGTCGTCTGCGAAAGATGGGTTCTGAAGACTTCAGAGCGGTCCGTGAGAGTGGCTGGGGTAAACGGGGCCTACAATAGCTATGCTGGGCATGGAGGCGACCCACATGGAAAACCACGATCCCAATGATCCGGTGGCAGTGTATATCAGCGAAGCTTGCAGTGCTGAACCTCTGACCAAGGCGGAGGAGACAAAACTATTCCAGGAACTGGGTCAGCGGGGCGATTTTGACGAACAGAGAGAAAATGCTACAAGGAGATTGACTGAAAGTCAGCTCATGTTGGTCGTGAGCATTGCGCAAAAACACTCGGCGCCTGATATCCCCATGCTGGAGCTAATCCAAGAGGGTAACGTCGGTCTGATCAAGGCTGTCTGGAGCTTCGCCGAAAAGCCGAGCGGAGACTTTACTGTCCATGCGGCGGCTTGCATCGAGGACGCAATCAATAGGTATCTAGCCGAATCGAAACAGCGCAGTTCTGCGTGAGAAGCTTCGAATAGCTGGTGTCACATTGCCGTTACGAAAGTGACACGACCAGGCGCCCTGCGTGTGAGGCGAGTTCTGATCTCTGCTCTCTGCCCGACCCGCCGCACTTGCAACCTTCAACCAGAAACTAGAAACTAGAAACCGTGCTCCTCTCCCTCTCCAACAAAATTGCCCTAATCACCGGTGGTTCCCGCGGCATCGGCGCAGCCACGGTCCGCATGTTCTCCGCGGCGGGCGCGAAGGTCGTATTCAGCTATCAGAAGGCGCGAGCGCAAGCCGAGGCGCTGGTCAAAGAATGTGGCGAGGCGAACTGCCACGCCGTCGCCAGCAGCCTCACCGGAGCGGATTCCGCTCGCACCCTGGTCGCCGAGTCGGTAAAACATTTCGGGCGCATCGACATTCTCGTTGCCAACCACGGCGTTTGGCCCGTCGAAGACGTAGCCATCGAGAACATGCCCGACGAGCAGTGGCGCTCCACTCTTTCCATCAACCTGGATGCGGTTTTCGGTCTGGTCAAACACACGGTCGCTCAAATGAAATCGCAGCCGCGAAACGGTTCAGCCGCCGGCCACATCGTACTGATCAGCTCCACCAGCGGCCAGCGCGGCGAGGCCTTCCATTGCGATTACTCCGCCAGCAAAGGCGCGTTGATCAGCATGACCAAAAGCCTTTCCACCGAACTGGCCCCAGCCGGAATCTACGTGAACTGCGTTGCCCCCGGCTGGGTGGATACGGACATGTCGCGACCCGCGCTCGACGACCCGCGAAGCGGCGAGGTAATTCGCGCCACCATCCCTCTGGGCCGCGCCGGCACACCCCAGGAGATTGCCGCCCCGGTGCTGTTCCTGTGCACCGAATACGCTGGCTTCATAACCGGCGAAGTCTTCAACGTAAACGGTGGAGCCGTGCTCGTGGGTTAGCCGCTCCGAAACTCCGGCCCAGCGTGACGGCACAGGCTCTTTCTGCATCCAAGAAACTGCGGAACTCCGCAACTGCAAACAGCTACAATTTCCTGTTCGAGCACCGCGACTGAAACGAACCACTGCATGAAACATCTGCTCCTCACAGTTGCGCTGGCATTCGCACTTGCCACGTGTGTCCTGTCCCTGGCTGCCGCCCAGGCTGGCGCACAAACTCCTCCAGAATCTGCTGCGGCAACAGGTTCCTCAGTTCCCGGGACTCAGGGAAAAGATCAGGACAATGCCCATAAAGCGCGCGCACTCCTCGATCAGGCGATCAAAGCCTTGGGCGGCCAGGCCTATCTGGACATTCACGACCTGCAGGAGCAGGGCCGCACCTACAGCCTCTATCACGGACGCTCTTCAAGCAACGGCGTTTTCTTCTGGCGGTTTGTCGAGTATCCCGACAAGGAACGCATCGAGGTCACGCCGCAGCGCGATGTGGCCTACATCTATACCGGCGACAAGGGTTATGAGATCACCTACAAGGGCCCGCGCGCGGTGGAAAAAAAGGATCTCGACGACTATCTCCGCCACCGCAGGTTCTCTTTAGAAACTATGTTGCGCACCTGGATCAACGATCCCACCGTCGCCCTCTTCTACGACGGCGATGCCCTTGCCGGAAGCCTGGCGGCGCAGCGCGTCACTCTGATCAGCGCGAAAAACGAGGCGGTAAGCATCTACTTCGACATGGATACGCATCTGCCCATCAAGAAGACCTACTCCTGGCGCGATCCAGTAGATAAGCAGCGCAATACCGAGGAAGAGACTTACGACAACTACCGGCCGGTGGAGGGAATCATGACGCCCTACGGCTTCACCCGCTACTTCAACGGGGATATGCAAACCGAGCGTTTCGTGAACTCGGTCAGCTACAATAAGGGCCTAAACCAAGCTATGTTCGACGCCAATTCCGGCTACGATCCCAACAAACCCGCTAAGAAACACTGAAGTAACCGCAACCTCGAAGCCCACCTCAAGCCCACCGGAACCCCAACATAACTTATTGACACGTCTCTGTTTAGGCCGCCCAGCCCGCCGTGCAGCCATTGCTCAACTCGGTTCACAATTGACGTTATTTTACGTACTGTGGCTTTTTTACCACAGTCAGAATCATGCCTCCGGCTGTAATCTACTCATTCATAGAGACATACGCAGCCAGCTTTTGACTCAAGAGCAGACAATCCGCTCAGCCGTGGAATGCAGTGGAGTCGGACTGCACAGTGGCGCTCCCGTCTTCATGCGCATTCTTCCCGCGCCTCCCGCCACAGGCATCGTATTTCGCCGCACCGATTTGGACGGCTTCCAGATCGAAGCCATCAGCCGCAACGTTGCCCGCGTCAGCTACGCCACCAGCCTGATGAAAAAAGGCGTGCTCATCTCCACCACCGAGCACTTGCTCTCGGCCTTCATCGGCTTAGGCATAGACAATGCCATTGTGGAACTCGACAACCTCGAACTTCCCATTCTGGACGGCAGCGCTCTCCCCTTTATCGAACTGATCCAGCAGGTCGGCATCCGCAAACAGCGCCGCCCCCGCAAGTATCTCAAGATTCTCCGCGAGGTCGAGATGCGCGAGGGCAACAAGTTCATCTCGGTCTATCCCGCCGACAGCTTCTCGGTCTCTTACTCGATCAACTTTCCCCACCCGCTCATCGGAAAAGAAACACTGCAGGTGGAGCTGGCCAACGGCAGTTACCTGCGCCATATCGCCGCTGCCCGCACCTTCGGTTCGCGCGAGGAAGAAAAAGCCATGCGCAACATGGGGCTGATCCGCGGCGCCTCTCGCGACAACTGCATCGTGCTCACTCGCGACGGAATCGAAAACGGCCCACTGCGCTTTCCCGACGAGTTCGTGCGCCACAAAGTGCTCGATCTGGTTGGCGACCTCGCGCTCCTGGGAAAGCCAATCCTCGGCAGGATCGTCGCCGATCGCGCCGGTCACGCCATGCACACCGCCCTGGTCTCTCGCATCCTCCGCGACAAAACCCTGTGGGAGGAAGTCACGCTGCCTGAGGAAGAGAAACCCAACGTGACCCACTACACCGCTCACGCTGCAGTCGGATCCTCGGTGTAAGCCGGCGAGACTGATCTAACGCTTTTTTGTTGACTGGATCAGTCGCGGGAGGCCTTTCAGTCGGCAGGCTCGCAAGGAACTTCGCTGCTTTCGCAGCCGGCCTCAGGTTGTTCCTTTCGCAACCGCTCCAGTTCAGCCCGAGTCTGGCTGATAAGCAAAGCGGCGAACTGCCGCGCGGACCGCTGGCGCTCCGCCGACAGATCCTTCACTCGCATGTTCAGCAGAGGGATGTCTTCTTCAAACCAGCGCAGGGTCTTCTGTACGCGATCAATGCGATAAGCGGCAGGAAGCATGGCAATGGTTCTCCAGTATCCCTACAGAGTGCCACGCGCAGCCGCAGGCACAAAGTTACAAAGTGAATACCCTGGGATTGAAGAATGAGGAATGAGGACCCGCCTATTGGATGGATTCGGAGCTTGACTGGTTTGACCTGGGAAGCTGCTTTTCCATTTGGTCGTTGAGCCATTTTTCGAGGAATTCCAGCGTGCTCTCCGGCACATTGAGAAAGCGTAATCCGGCGCGTCCTTTAATATCGGCCCAGGCCAGTTCCGCGTTCAGATCCAGCGCCTGTTTGGTTTCGGGCAGCGTAAATTGCAAACGAGGGGTAGCATTCTTGGGAAGCGCCTGATGCACCAGGAGGGCGATGCCACCCTCGCTGACATCCGTGCTCGTGGCTTGTAATTCCTTTTCGCCCAGAACCACACGGACCGGCATCTTAACTGCGTGGCGGAAATAGCGCCGCCGCTCTCGTTCCATGAAATTCAGCGCGGCGTGGAAGCAGCGCGACGCATTTAAGGTGCTAACCGGCTTTTGCAGAACAAAGTTTACTCCCATATCGAAGGCTGCCTGGGTCGTCGTCTTTTTCCCGTTCAGAAGGGCAAAGGCCACGGAGTTCTTATTGCTGGGCGTGGCGCGCAGGCCCTGCAGAACCTCCAGACCGCCGGGCAGGTCATCGCAGTCCACAATCACGGCGTCAAACTTTTCCGAGATCAGAATCTCGCTGGCTTTTTTCGCCTCCTGGCAGACTTCGACCTGAATGGACAGCTTCTCCAACGTCGGGCGAATCACCCGAAACACTTCGGCATCCCGACTCAACAGCAGAGACTCCAACGCCATGCTCTAATTCTAGCGGGGAGCGCAAACCGGGCGATAGTAACCAAGGTATCGGATGATTTGCGTCGGAGACAGCGACAGGCCGAACCTATGAGGATTCCGAAAACGGGAATGATCACATGGGCCGAGAAAAGGTCTTGGTGGAAACTAGCGGAATAAAGCGCGACGCTGCCTCGCTGGCGACGTCGAATCTCGTCTATCTTTCTCTCGGATCAAACGTCGGCGAGCGCGAGGCGCAACTGTGCGATGCCCAGTCTCGGCTAGGCGCGGCCGGTCGCGTGGTGGCCGCGTCGTCTTTCTATGAGACCGAGCCCGTAGAGTTCACCCAACAACCCTGGTTCTTGAATTGTGCGGTCGCGCTCGACACCCACCAGACGCCGGCACAGCTAATGACTTCGATTCTCCGCATTGAGCGGGAAATGGGGCGGCGGCGCGTACAGAAGAAAGGCCCGCGCACCATCGACATTGACATTCTCTTCTTCGGCAATGTCATCGTCGAATCGAAGCAGCTCACAATTCCGCATCCCGCAATGCACCTGCGCCGTTTCGTCCTCGAGCCTTTGGCGGAAATTGCGCCCGACGTCCAGCACCCGGTATTCAAGAAAACAATTCGCGAACTGCTTGACGCGCTGCCGGCAGGGCAGGCAGTAAGACGGATACCGCGGTCCGAGAGGGCCAACGACTAACGACCGCCGACCAACGACGGTCCTACGGCACGATGATTCGGCTGCCGGCTTCCTGCGGCGTAGCCACGGCCGATTGCTTCTCGGGAAACTGGGCGGAGAGAAAGTCGATAAAGGCGCGCGACTTCGGCCGGCCCGACGTGCGTCCGTGCGCCAGCCGAACCAGGAACACCAGAGCCTTGAGCACCTCGGAATCGCGCAGCCTGGAGTATCCCAACTGTTTCTGCTCGGCCTCGCGAAACTGCTTTAACATCTCTTCCACCTGTGCCGCCACCGCATGCTGCGCGGCACTGGTCAGGGGCTGCTCGTAGTGCAGGCCGGAGTTCGCCAGCCGCTCATAGCTCGTGCTCAACGCCGTGAGCGCAGCGATCAAATCGCGATCGTTCAGGCTGCGATCGGCGTGAGCCGCCTTCACCAGAGCGAAGCTCAAGCCCATGAGCAAGTGTTCGCGCTCATAGGTGAATTGCTCGGAAATCTCGACCTGCAGGAACAACGACGCGCGGTCGAACTCGTCGGCGGAGCGCGGCTTCTCATGTTCCCGCGCTTGCTGCAGGTACGGACAGTCACTCGGACAATCCAGTGTTACTTCACGCTGCTCGCCACAGCACTGCGGGCAGATGCGTCCGTGGACGGCGGGACAGAAGCGTTTCTCTTTGCGAATGTCGCAGATCGCGCAACTCAAATCGCGGTTCTCCTCTTTAGCATTATGGCACCGGTGAGCAATTAGCAATTGGCCATTAGCGTTTGCCCCGCCAATTGCTAACTGCCAATTGCTGCCGCTGGCACGCGTGTTTGGGCCATTTCGGGAGCCTCCTTTGCAGATGAGCATGTAAAAATGCCCCTTTGGGAAGTGCTAACTTTGCGGAACCCGCGTAGAATGAGGGTGTTTTCCACAGGGAAGTGGTATAAGATCGAGCCCGCTGGAATTAAATTTCGAATCTTTTCAAGGAGGAAATATGGCATCAGGTTTGACCAAGACTCAACTCGTCCGTCATCTGGCCGAGAAAGTTGAACTCCCCAACAAGACCGTGGCGTTGTTTCTCGAGCAATTGGCCGACGTCGCTGTGAAGGAGACCAAGAAGAACGGTGTGTTCGTTGTGCCCGGCCTGGGCCGGTTGGTGAAGGCGCATCGCAAGGCCCGCGTAGGACGTAATCCGCAGACGGGCGAGCCCATCCAGATCAAGGCCAAGACCGTGGTAAAGTTCCGCGTAGCCAAGGCCGCCAAGGACGCGATCGCTCCCAAGAAGTAGTGTCTGTCAATTGACATTGATTCTGAAGGCCGGCTTAGGCCGGCCTTTGAATTTCTGCAAGCCTCGCATTTTGCCCGACTATGCTGAACTGGATCGTAATCGGAATCGGCGATATCGCAACCCGTCGCGTTATTCCCGCGATCCAGGCCGAAGCCAGAAGCCGCTTGTATGGCTTGGTCACGCGGGATCCGGCAAAAGCTGACCTCTACGACGTGCGGGCGTGGACGACCCTCGACGAAGCTCTCGCCGATCCCGCGGTTCAAGCGGTTTACATCGCTACTCCCGTTTTCCTTCACGCGCCCCAGACAATCCAATCCCTTCGCGCTGGCAAGCACGTAATGTGTGAGAAGCCCATGGCCATGAACGAGGCCGAAGCGCGCTCCATGGTGCAGGCTGCGGAAGAAGCTGGCCGCACCTTCGGCGTGGCCTACTATCGCAGAGCCTATCCCAAGGTGCTGCGCGCGAAACAACTGCTGGAAGCCGGCGTCATCGGCCAGCCCCTGCTCGCCGAACTCACATGCCACGAATGGCGTGATGAACAGGGAAGTCACCGCAGTTGGCTGATCGATCCAGCTCAAGCCGGGGGCGGACCGCTCTACGACATCGCCTCGCACCGCATCGACGTGGCAAACTTCTTATTCGGTCAGCCCAACCGCGCTACCGGCTATCTTTCGAATGCGGTGCACTCCTACGCTGTGGAAGACAACGCGACGGTCATGATCGACTACGCGGGCGGAGTGCGCACCGTCGTGGACGTGCGCTGGCATTCGAAGGTAAAGCGCGACCAATGCCGCATCCTGGGCACAGAGGGAGAAATGGAGTTAAGTCCGCTGAATGGTCCCGAGTTGATCTATCCCGGCGGCCACGAGAACCTTCCAAACCACGCCAACGTACACGGTCCCATGATCGAGAACTTCGTGGATGCAGTGCTCGGCAACGCTTCACTCATCGCCAGCGGAGCCGCTGCGTTCTGGACGGACTGGATCACGGAGCGGGTGCGACGAAGTGGTATTGAATAACGGTCGCTCCACCGGTGCACTCGTTTTAACAATTGTTTCTCTCCGCCGGCAGGCGTTCCTGGCTTGATTACGAGTTCTGAGAAACACCTCGTTTCTCGTCCTACTAGCTTGTGACCTCGATCACCGCCAATCGCTCGATTCCTGCCTATAAGTGAACAGTTAAGAGTAGTTCCACGGGCCTTAAGGCTGATTAGGCTTCATGCCGCGCCCGTGAACACACATGGATGAAGATGCCCACTCCCGTGTGAATCCTTGGGTCGTCACATTTGCCGTGATGCTGGCGACCTTCATGGAAGTACTCGACACCACGGTCGTCAACGTATCCATCCCTCACATTGCGGGAAACCTCGCCGCCACCATCGAAGAAGGCACGTGGGTGGTCACGTCGTACCTCGTGTCCAACGCGATCATCCTGCCCATGTCGGGATGGCTGGCGAATTATATCGGCAGAAAAAAGCTGCTCCTTACTTGCGTGGCGGGCTTCACGGTAACGTCCTTGTTCTGCGGACTGGCGACCACCCTTCCGGCCCTGATCTTTTTCCGCGTGCTTCAGGGACTTACCGGCGGCGGATTGCAGCCTCTGGCGCAGGCCATCCTGCTGGAAACATTTCCGGAGCAAAAGCATGGCCAAGCCATGGCCGCATTCGGCATCGGCATTTTGCTGGCGCCGATTCTCGGGCCAACGCTGGGTGGTTGGATTACCGACAACTACAGCTGGCGTTGGATTTTCTATCTCAACCTCCCCGTCGGCGTCCTGTCTCTCCTGATGATGAACCGATTCATATTCGATCCGCCCTACATCAAGCGCACAAAGGGGCGAGTTGACCTGTGGGGCATCGGGTTTCTCGCTCTTGGCTTGGGCACGCTGCAGGTGGTCCTCGATACCGGTCAGCGAAAAGACTGGTTTTCTTCCCACTACATTCGCTTTTTTGCCGCACTCTGCGTTTTCGGGTTAGTGGCGTTGGTAATTCGAGAGCTGAAAACCGAGAAGCCCGTAGTGGACCTGCGCGCTCTGGCGAATCGCTCCTTCAGTGCCGGAGTGTTTCTCATGAGCTTGTTGGGCTTCATCCTCTACTCCAGCCTGGTATTGTTGCCCATTTACCTGCAAACGCTGCTGGGGTATCCGGCCTACAACGCCGGCCTGGCGCTCTCTCCTCGCGGCCTCGGTTCGCTGGCCACGACTCCGCTGGCGGGATACTTGACCAGTAAAACTGATCCTCGCAGGCTTCTGGTATTTGGCCTCGTGCTCGGCTCGCTGACGATGTTCAGTCTTTCCGGCCTCAATTTGAATGCCGGCTATTGGGATATCTTTTGGCCACAGGTATTTCAGGGCGTGGCTCTGAGTTTCCTGTTCATTCCACTCATGGCCCTCAGCATGGCTGGGATTCCCAAAGAGAAAATGGGAAACGCCACCAGCATTTTCAACCTGATGCGCAATATCGGAGGCAGCGTTGGCATCGCAGTTATGACCACCTTCCTGGCTCGCCGAACCCAAATGCATCAAAACGTACTGGTCGGCAAGATTACAGCGGGCAATTTGAAAACCGGGAGCATGCTCCAGGGCATGCAGGGGTGGTTCCACAGGAACGGTGTGGATAGCTATGTGGCATCGCGCAGAGCCTGGGCTTCCCTCTACGGAATGGTCCAACGAAACGCCTCTATGTTGTCCTTCGTAGAAGCCTTCTGGGTAATGGGAGTCTTGTTTCTCGCGATGATGCCGTTTGTCCTGCTTTTGCGAAACCCTAGAC
>CAVVOS010000002.1:0-737222 GCA_963749985.1 uncultured Acidobacteriaceae bacterium
ATGGGAGGCACTCTGGTCTTGGCCGTGCCTTCGTTCCTGCTGCTCGAACCCCGCGCCGTGGATGAACCCATGGGCGCTCTGCCCGCCGTACTGGGCTTGTGCGGAATGGCGGTACTACTGGCCGGAATGTGGAAGGCGGCGGCGGCATTGCTGCGGGCTTCGCGAACGGTTGCACAGTGGTCGAGCGAGGCGCGCGTGATCGGATCGAGCCCTATCCGGTTCGACGCCATCGATTCCATCTCCATGTAGCGTTCCATGGATTCGGTGGCTGTGCTGCGGATTTCGGCGGCTGCTCCCCCGCTTACCGCTGCGGGCATTCTGCGGCCCAGCGTATGGTTGTCGGGCGCGGCGGAGTTTGTGCTGACCGAGCGGGAACTGCAGACCGCGTTGCGGCACGAAGTGGTGCATGTGCGACGCCGGGATAATCTGAGAAAGCTGATTCTGCGTTTTGTGGCATTTCCGGGAATGGCGGAACTGGAGAGCGCTTGGCGCGAGGCGAGTGAGATGGCCGCCGACGATGCCGCAGTCTCGAGCGCGACGGAAGCGCTGGATCTGGCGGCGGCGGTGATCAAGTTATCGCGGCTGGCTCCACTGGAGGCGCCTGCGGAGTTGACCACGGCCTTGGTCCACAGCCCGGCGGAGTGCGTGAATGCGCGGGTGGAGCGCCTGATTGCATGGGGAGAACGGCGGCAACCCGCCGACGCGGCATACTCGCTCGCCTCCGCGGTGTGTGCCGCGGTTGCGGTGATGGCCACCTTGGCTGTCACTTACAGCGAGCTGCTGGTGCGGGTCCACATCGCGACTGAGTGGCTGGTGCGTTAATTTCGCGGTTGACTCGACGAACGATCCGATGTAAATATTTTCCCCATTCCCCAGGTAGGCGTTCTAGACTCTTTATCCGAGCCGGGCCCTGTAGCAAGACTAAGCCACTCATCGCATCTCGACTACGGAGGATTCCCCATGCGAAGTAAGAAGTGTTCTCTCGGATTTTCTGTGGCGTTGGCTATGTTTACCGTGGCCTCGCTTGCGATAACCCCGCGCACATCCGCGCAGGCCGAAAAAATTCTGTATAACTTTGGCAGCAAGAGCAAAGACGCAACTGTTCCCTCATCACCTTTGACCTCGGACCCTGACGGAAACCTGTACGGCACGTCCGTGTTCGGCGGCCCTGACAATGTAGGCACCGTGTATGAACTCGTAAAAGGTGGTGGCGGTTACAAAGAGAAAATCCTTTACAGGTTCTCCAAGGTGGGAGGAGGCGGGCAAAGCCCTTTTGCCGGATTGATCTTCGACGCTGCCGGAAATCTTTACGGCACCGCCACGGCCGGCGGCACCGATAATGTGGGCACAGTCTTCGAGCTCAGCCCGCCGACCCTGCCCAATACACAATGGACGGAAACGATTTTGCATAGTTTCTCCAACAACTTCATCGACGGGCAAACTCCTCAGGGACTTCTCATCTTCGATGGCTCCGGAAATCTCTACGGAGTGACAGCAGCTGGTGGCAGCAACGCCGCCGGAACCGCTTACGAGCTGAGTCCCGCCGGAGGCGGAGCGTGGACTGAGACCATACTCTATACCTTCAGCACTGACACCGGTTCGTACCCCAACGGAGGCATGATCTTTGACGCCTCGGGCAACCTCTACGGCGTCGCGGCATTTGGCGGATCAGCCTTCGATGGCGTTGTCTTCGAGCTTTCGCCTGCTGGCGGAGGCTCCTGGAACTACACCGTTCTTCATACGTTTACCAACGGAACCGATGGCTACCTGCCGGAAGGAGAACTCATCTTCGACTCCGCCGGCAACCTCTACGGCATTACTGCCAATGGAAATCCGACCGACAATGGCACAGTGTTTGAGCTTTCGCTTTCGTCCGATGGAACTTGGACGGAGGAGATTCTCCATAACTTCGAAAGCTCCACGGATGGCGCCAACCCGAATGGCACTCTGGTCTTCAATTCCGCCGGGGTTCTGTTCGGCGAAACCCTAGGCGGCGGCACAGGGACGTGCCAGGAAACCCAGACATGCGGAATTGTCTTCGAGTTGCGGCTGGCGGATGGTGTTTGGCACGAAAAGATTTTGCACGACTTCAACAAAAATGGTACCGACGGCTTCCTTCCGACGTCGGGAGTAACGCTCGATTCCGCCGGCAATCTCATAGGGACGACCGAATACGGCGGCTCCTTTGACGAAGGCACGGTATTCGTGATCGCGCACTAGCCGCAAACGGATGGAAATTAGGTGATGTACGGGGTGCGTCAGAAAGTCACGCGCACCCCGATTTGCGCCGCGAACGGAATCCCGACCGTTGTTCCCGGGCCGAAGAAATCTCCCAGAGCGCCCTCCGGTATTTCAAGCTGCTTCAGGCTGGTGAGGGGCACGCAGTTTGGATTACAGATTCCATCGACCGCGCCATTCGCGTTAAATTGTGCCCCCGGAACCTGGGCGATGTTCACCGCGAAGTTTGCGCCGGGGTTGTTGCGGTTGAAGAGGTTGAAGAACTCGATGAAGGGATCGACCTGCCAGCGTTCTTTGATTTTGAAAGGACGCGTGACGCGCAGGTCGGACTGGATGTAAGGCGTGCCGCGGAATTCGTCGAGACTGGTATACGCGTCCGGACCGTTGTTCAACTGAATTGAAATACGTCCGCTGTTGTCCGCCGTGGTGATAGTGATGGGGCGCGCGCTCTCGAACTGGTTCACCGTGCTCAATTCGAAGCCGCCGGGGATGTGGACGCTTCCGCGAACACGAAGCGGTGGCGAACGTCTTCGCCCGATGGACCGTAGTCGCCGGGTCCGAAGGCATCGAGCTGTCCGGCATTCGGAAATCCACTCGGCACCTGGCAGACGCCATCGACATAGTCGAAGAGTTCGCCGAGCACGCATCCCCAGGTCTGCGCTTTGGAGAGTGTGTAGTTCGCGACCAAGTTGAAGCGGCGCATGTTGCCTTGCAGATGCAGCATCAGCCCGTTGTAGCTGGAACGATTGTCGGACTCGAATACATTGACGTTTGGTACCACAGCTGTCTGATCGTTGGTGTCGGTCGTGGGAAAGAGCGGAGTGAATAGGTTGGTGCCGCCGCTGTAGGGGAAGGCACGGTAGCCGTGATTGCCCTGCTCGTGTACGTAATCGGCGCTCGCCAGCCAGTGCTCGTTGAAAGCGTGCTGTACGCCACCGGTGGTGTGAATGGCGTAGGGAGTTTTGTAAGGAGAGCCGATCAGATTGCCGGCACCGCCGAAGAAACTGCCGGGGATGCAGCCGACATTCTCGGTCCCACCGGGGTTTTGTACAGGATCGACGCAAGGGGCCGGGGGTGCATTTACTCCCTGGAACGCAGTTGCCCATCCGTTCTGCGCGAGATCGTCGTAGTAGAGGCCAAAGCCGGCGCGAATTACGGTCTTCCCGCTGCTGCCGGGGGAGTAAGCGAGCCCAAGGCGAGGCGCGATTTGCTTGCGATAATCGCTCGGCACGCTGGGCACAATTGGAATCTGTAGCGCTTGCAGCGTGAGATACGCTGGGTTTTCGGCTTCGCTTCGGCCCGAACCTATGAATAGTCCCCAAGTGGTCTGATAGCGCACGCCGTAATCGACCGTCAGCTGGTGCGAGACCCGCCAGGAGTCTTCGGCGTAGAACCCGAGCCGCTGGACATTCTGCGAAAAGCTGCCGTCGCCGGGGGGTGTAAACGTGCAGCTAATGTTGGTGCTCGGATCGGGCTCCGGGTTGCACATCGCGCTGGGGGGTGTGTAATAAAACGGCAAAGGCGTCGTGATGCCGCCGCAATCGGGTCCGGGCGGGTTGATGTAGCAATCGGGGTTGAAGGGATACGTGGTGAACTGCTCCGCCGTCGACGCGAACGCGCCGCTGAGAACCGGTTCGTGGATGAAGTCGACCCCGAACTTGAACGCATGGTCGCGCACAACGTGGCTCAGATCGTAGCGGAACTGGTATTTATCCTGATTGCGCAGGTCGGGGAAGAGGGTGATGGGAGTGGCGAACTGATTGTCGCCGAAAGTTTCGAAGCCGGAGACGGTCAGCGCCGTCACGCTGAAGGGAAACTGTACGGCGAAGCCGAGATTCGATTCCCGGGTCTGCGTGAGATGCAAGAGGCTGGCGTCGAGAACCAGATTGCCTAGCCAGTTTGAATTAAAAGTATAGCTATTGCTGAGCGCCACGTTCCAGTAATTGTTGTGCGTGATCAGGCCGGTCGAGGGCAACGTGGCCTGCTGCACCAGAGCGTTGTGCGTGAGGTAGCTGTCTTGCGATGCGCGCAGGAACCAGGTCGATTTTGACGATTGCGCCCAATCCAGGCGCAAAGAACTCAGGTAGTCGCGAAAGGGAATGGGAACCGTGGCGGGCACCGGGATGGAAGGAATGCCGGTGATCAATCCCTCTGACGCCAACTGCGCCAGCGCGTCGAATTGCGCAGTGCTGGCCGGGCTATAAGCGATGCTCGCGTTTTCGTGGACGTTCTCGAATGAGGTGAAGAACCAGACTTTGTCTCTTGCGATGGGACCGCCGAAAGTTCCAACATAGTTCTGTCGGGAGAACGGCTGCTTCGGATTCGGCGCGGGATTCTCAATGGGAAAGCGCGCATTCAGTGCGGCCTGGCGGTCATAGAACGCTCCGCTGCCGTGATATTCGTTGCTCCCACGCTTGGTGGTAATCACGACCGACCCGGCCGTGGTCCAACCGGTGTCGGCGTCTTCGTTCGAGGTGCGCACCGCGAATTCCTGAATGCCATCCGGCGAAAAGTTTTGCAGGAAGCCGCCGATCCAGTCGTCCGAATTTTCCGCACCATCCACCGATAGCTCGTTGTTTAAGCCAGAGCTGCCGCCGGTGGAGACTGCGGTGATGCGCGCCTTCGTTGGATCGGAAGGCTCGACCGGCTCGGTTCCAGGCACAAGATAGGCAATGTTGGCGAAACTTCGCGCCGGGAGCGGCAGAGTTTCCAGGTCCTGGCTGCCCACTACGCCTCCGCGCACCGCGCTCGACAGGTCAATCGTTTCGGTTGTGATCGAGGAAGAACTCCCCTGCACGGTGACGGTTTGCGATGCCGCTGCAGGCTTCATTGTGACCGTAATGTCGCGGACGGTGGTCACGGCGATTGAAACATCTGCCTGCGCAGCTGAGAAGCCGGCGGCATTGATGGTGATGCGGTAATTGCCGGGCGGAAGGTCATCGAGACGAAACTCGCCCCGGTCTTCGCTGGAGGCCTCGCGTTGCACAGACGAGCCCGACAACTGCGCGACAATTTTGGCGGAGGGGACGCGGGCGCCCGTGGCATCCTGCACCGTGCCGCGCAGCGATCCGCGTGGGTTTTGAGCGTGCAGGGTGGCCGTCAGCAGAATGATAAATAACGTCAGGGCGAACGCGGTCTGGCGCGAGTTCGTTTTCATGGTTCCAGGCAAGAAACGAGACTAGTCGGCGGCGTGAGCTACTACCAGCGGTCGTAGGGTGGCGCGACTATCCGACCCGCGTTCTCGTCGCCCATTGTCATCCCGAGTGCAGCGAGGGAACTTGGTTTCTGCCCGCGCCACCCGTATCCCTGAGCGCCGGGGAGACCCCAAGATCCTCGCTGCTCGGGATGACAATGACGATGTGTGCCGGGACAGCACGGGAGGGTTTTCGTGGGTTGTCTTGCCCCTAGTCCTGCATCTCGCCGAGAATCTTCTCTACTTCGTTCAGTTCCGCCAGTTTGCGATGGCGGAGCCAACCCACCCCGTACCAGAGCAACGGGTATTGCATGAGCACGCAGAGAACCAGCACCACCACCCACTCCGTAGGATGAACCTTCACGTCCTGCCCTATGGTTCTCCAGTTCGCAGCAGTGAGTACCGCACAAAAAATAATCCAGCCCAGAGACAGATAGATGGAGATCTGAAGCAGCCGGAGTCGAGCCGTGACTCTTTTGTGCCAAAGTTCTACGAAGGAACGGGTTGACTGTGTCTGTGGACGCCAGGTTTGCCGCAAAACCCATACCCGGCATCCCGCCGCTACCAACACTAAGACCCAGATACCGGTCGCCCAGCCGGGTCCCATCCAAGTCGATTGATGCCGCATGAACCAGGCGAAAATCAGCATCCCGAGGAACAGGATTGCCGTCAGGATATTGCCGAGCACGAAGCGCCGCTCCTGGCGCTTGATCCTCTGCTGGACCTTGCGCTGGAACTCGCCAGGCGGGTCCGCAACGCTGCTCCATTGTTCGCGCCAGGTATCAAATTCGCGGTCGTTAGTCTTAGTCATGTTCTCTCTCCCAATGCATCCTTCAGAGCTTTTCTGATCCGGGTTAGGCGCACGGCCACATTGTTTTCCGTAATCCCCATCACTTCCGCGACTTCCGTATGCGACAAGCCTTCGAGCGCGAGCACGATCATCTGCCGGTGAGTCACTGGCAGGCACTGAATTGCCGACATAAGCTGCGCCCTCTGATCGGTTCGCGCCACCTGCTCCTCCAAATGGGGCCGTGGGTCAACCGGCTGTTCGGACTCTTCGAGTTCCTCCAGCGGCTGATGAAGCGGCCGTCGCCTGCCCACATGGGTAAGCCCGCGATTGTGAGCGATGCGATACACGAATGTCCTCTCCGAGCAGTCACCTCGAAAATGAGCCAATGCTTGCCAGATCGCCAGCGCGATCTCCTGTACCAGTTCTTCCCTCACGCTGGCTACGGCCTCGTAACTGAACGCCAGCCGCGAGATGGCCGCTCCATACTCACTGAGAATGCGAGCGAACTGTGTTTCCAAAGCTTGCCGGTGTTCGCTCACGATTTTGACCTGGCCAGCGAATCGGTCTGTGACTGAATCGGCATAGTTCACTTGGACGGCCAACCTAAAGGCTAAAGTGTACGAAGATCTTCGGGACAGCGATAACATCACGAGAATGCCGCCGGCATCGACCGCTGTCCCTGGATCTGATATCAAATCTCGCGATAATAGCGGCTGAAAACCACAGCCACAACCAGCAACGCGATCGGGGTTAAGAAGCTGGCCTCAGGACCAACCATCCCGCCGGTAAGCCAGCGCGGCCCAGTGAGGGTGGAATGGAGCAGGTTGTGATAGGGCACGATGCCGCTGTCAGGAACTCCGTAAAACATTTGTCCCCAGTCGTAGCCTAAATGAAAGCCGACCGCACACCAGAGATCCCCGGTCCTCCGCAAGAAAAGGCAGAGGAGAAGCCCGAACAGCACAACCGTGGCTGAGCCTCCCGCATTCTCATTCGAATTGAAGGCGTGGCCCAGGCCAAACAAGCCAGACATCAGGAATGCCGCCGGCCAGAAGCCGATTCCTGACGCGAGTGTGTACTGGATATATCCGCGAAACAGGAATTCTTCAACCAGGCCGGCCAGGAGGAATGCGATGCCCCACCCGAGAAGCGAAGACACAATTGCTGTCCCGTGCAGAGCCAGGCCGACGATACGGAACCCGTGGAGCAAGAACATCGTCAGCAGGGTGCCGCTGATCGCGAGAAAGCCGGAGGCAGAGCCGATCCAGAAATCCTTTCTCAAGGCCTTACGCAGGGGTAAACCATATTCGCTGAACTTGCGATGCTCGAGTTTGCCCATGATCACAGCAGCGCCGCCGAGAAACAGCAAGGTGATAGCTTCTGACTCGGCCATCACAAGCGGCGTGATTGTAGTGTGGCTTGCGTTCCTGTACTTCTCCCGAAAGCCCTGAGGGCCTCCTGCTTTGATGAGAACGAAACCTCCAAATAGAACGGCAAACAAGGCGAGGAACATGAGCAAACGCCAGCCCGCGCGGAGACCGTAGGGTCCGACAAAAATTGGTTTCAACCGGGATGTGAGACGGGAACCTGGCGGAAAAGCTTCAGTCGATACTACGGGCAAGTTTTCAGAGGATTTGAGCTGATTTGCAATGGTCATTTCTTCGCTCCTTGGATCAGGAATGGTTCGGCCGTCCAAGAAATCGAAGCTGCCAGAGTTGAAATCCGGCGTCGGATTTGCGCTTCGTGTTCTCAGCCGTACCTATTCAGGTAGTCTCAGGTGGGCAGAAAACCTTACAAACAAATCGCCGCTGCGCCTCCGCAAGGAGATACTTACGTCAGAGGAACTGCCAGGGCTCTGTAATTTTCCGCGAGGGCGTGAAATTACCTCAATCCGACCAGCGTTGCGGCTTGCGGTCCCAGCGATGTTTTTTCAATTCTGCTAGCAAGCCTGCGTCGAGCGGGCCGGCGTCGCTGGCGGCGATGTTCTGGCGCACGTGCTCGGGATCGCGCATGCCGACGATCGTCGTGCTTACCGCGGGATGAGACAGGATGAAGCGCAATGACATTTCCGGCAGCGTCATGCCCGTGGGCAAGATCTTCTTGAGCTTGTCGACGCGCTGCAGCGTGTTCGCCAGATTCTCCGGCCCGAAGTATCCGGAGCGCCAATCGCTGTTCGGGAAGCGGGTTTCGAGGGTCATCTTGCCGCCGAGGCTGCCCTCGTCGAGGGGCACGCGCGCGATCACTCCGATGTTGAGCTCCTGACAGAGGGGAAACAGTTTGTCTTCGGGCGCTTGATCGAAGATGTTGTAGATCACCTGCACTACGTCGACTAAACCGGTGTGCAATGCTTTGATTCCATTCTCCGGTTCCCAGCGGTTCAGGCTGAGCCCGAAATGGCGAATCCAGCCGCCGTCTTTCAGTTTCTCCACCGTCGAGCGGAATTCCGGATCGTCGGTCCAACTGTCGTCCCAGACGTGAAACTGCAACAGGTCGATTGAGTCGACGCGGAGCTTCTTACGGATCATGTCGGCATATTTGACCACGTGGTCCGCAGAAAACACGTCGTGGTATTTGTACTTCGGGAGTGCGGGCCATTGTCCGTTGGCCGGCGGAATCTTCGATGCGGCGTACAGCCGCTTCGTGGAATTGCGCGTCATGGTTTCGCCGAGCAAGCCGTCGCTCTTGCCCTCGCCGTAGGCCCAGGCGGTATCGAAGAAATTGCAGCCCGAGTCGACGGAGAGTTGCAGAGAATCGAGCGACTGCTGATCGTCAGACCCGCTCCAACCACTCATACCCCAAAGTCCATAGGCGATATCGCTGACCTCGAAACCAGTTCGGCCCAGCTTGCGATATTTCATGAAATGGAGTCCTTGCGCATACGTTTACGAGTTTCCAAAGGGTGAACCTGAGATCGTAGCAGTTTTGTTCTAGCGCTCGAAATGAGCCACAACGGGAAAACGTTCCGCCTGCTGATTTTTCGATGCGAGGCATCCAGATTTTGCCGCCCGCAAAGCCCTGTTCTGGTGTTTCAATGAGTCTAGATCATTAGCAATCTTGGAGGCTCCCCGATGAACTCAGACTGTCCTTCCACCCCGACGCCACCCTACGCCGCAGAGGAAATTAAAGCGCCCTCGTCTCGCTTGTTGGACGAGAAGATATCGGACGACTCCGGCACGGAAGCCAAAATCGACAAAGTGTTCGCGCCCGCCGGGCTGAAGAACCCCTTCTGGAAGTAGGCAGCGGAGAACCGTACTACCGCAGAATCGGCAGGCACAGGCAGGGTTTTAGCGCGAAAGGCGAGGCCGACATTTCCTGGAGCGCTGGATGCAGTTGCGCGTCGCGGCAAGGTTCCAGCGTGATTACGAAGGGCAAAGCGGCCTTGTCGAAGCCCGGCTTCTGCAGCACGGCATCGATGTTCAGCTGGTGAGCCGAAAGGATCGCGGCCAGACCTGCGATGATGCCAGGCTGATCCTTCACTAGAAAACGCAAATACCAGGGCGTTTCAAAGTCGCAGCTTACTTTGGGCGACGCGAACTGAAGTGCGCGTCGCGGGCGAGGACCGGCCGCAAAACTTTCCGCCACAGCCATCAAGTCTGAGACGACCGCAACGGCCGTGGGATCTCCTCCCGCGCCCGCGCCCAAGAAGGCCATATCACCGCCGTATTCTCCCGAAGTCAAGACCAGGTTGAGGTTCCTCTGCACGCGTCCGAAGGGCGAGGACGCGGGAACCAGGCTGGGGCCAACGTCGGCAAACAACGTCGTCCCTTTCAGATCGGCGCGCGAAATCTGGCGGATGGTGCAACCGAGCTCGGCGGCGTAATCGAAATCGACCGCGTCGACAGGGCGAATGGTGCGGGCGCGAATTTCTTCCGGAGACACCCGGACGTGCAGGCCCGCCAGGGCGAGAATGGAAAGTTTAGCGCGAGCGTCCCCACCGTCCAGGTCTTCGCTGGCGTCGGCTTCGGCATAGCCGCGCGCCTGCGCTTCCTCGAGAGCTTCGCTAAAGGGAATGCGGACGGTCTCAATGCGGCTGAGAATGTAGTTGCAGGTGCCATTTAGAATTCCGGCGATGCCGTGCAGGCGGTCTCCGCAAAGCCCGGTGCGCAGCGCGGGAAGAACGGGCACACCGCCGGCGACGGACGCTCCAAACTCAAGCTGGCAACCGTTCGCGCTGGCGAGCTGCAGCAAGTCCGGGCCGTGGCGGGCGATGAGTTGCTTGTTGGCCGTCACCACCGACTTACCTGCCTGCAAGGCGCCACGCACAAGGTCCCCTGCAGGGTGGAGACCGCCGATCAGTTCAATGACGATGTCGGCGTCGGAGTTGAGAACGGTCTGGAAGTCTTCGGTCCAGACTACGTCACTCGGTATCGATAACTCGGTACCCCAGGGCTGCTTCTTGCGCTCGACGTTGCGATTGCAGACGTGCGTCAGATGGAGTAGGCCGTCGCTGCGTTCGCAGAGAATTTTGGCCACGGCGCGGCCCACGGTTCCGAAGCCTAGCAGGGCGACGCGGCACGCAGGAGGGCGATCCCGTGGTGCGGGATTGGCGTCCATCGCCTGCTGTGGCGGAGTCTTGTGCAAAGTGCTCTCGAGGATGAAACTCTTTTTTATCATACGTGCGACATGCGCCTCCGCGAAGTAGAAACGAAGGGGGTGAGTGCCGGGCGGCATGCCAGGCAGAATCGGCATCAAAGTTGGTAATATAATGCGATCCCGCCGCAACCAAGGCAAACGCCTTCCTGCGAGGAATCACAAGCGGAACCTTTACTGACGGCGACTCTCGTCTCTTCATTCCGAGCGCTGCGGTCCGCCACTACGCCCGGTTATGGGAGGAGAATGGATGATTGGAAAGTCCGCGAGTGCAAGTGCGCTGACGCTACTCGTTATTACAATTTTGATTGGAACGCAAGGCTTCGCCCAGGCAACACCCGCCGGGCAACCCGCCGAGGCACCACCCCCTGCGGCCCAGCAGCCCGCGACCGAGCCACCTGCCGCACAGCAACCTGCGGCACAACAGCCCGCCAGCGGCCAGGAACCTGCGGAGGAAATACCCCTTTCACGGCGACGGGCGCGGCCGAAGAACTATAAGAACTGGACTTTCGACGTGGGCCTTGGCGCCAGTTTGGAGAGCGGGTCGACTCAAAGTTTCGTAAGAGAAGGAGGCGTAGTGGCCACGGCTGGGGTGGCTCGCAACGCCAACAAATATTTGGGACTGCGCGCCGATTTCATCTTTGCCAACCTGCCGCTGCGCGACTCCGTGCTGCAAAATGCCCCGGCGACGGGAGACAACAACAACCTCTACGCCATCACACTTGATCCCATCATCAACATTCCCCTGAGCAAGAAAGTCGGTGGATACATTCTGTTTGGCCCCGGCTTCTACCATCGCGCCGGCAGCCTGAGCGGGGACACTACGGTTCCGGGGTCGGGGTGCAGTCCGTTCTGGGCGTGGTGGGGCGCATGCACGGGTGGTGTCAGCATTCCTGTGAGCGGCGACTTCCTGCACTCCAACCAGAGCGCATTCGGATACAACTTTGGGGCAGGCGTGACGCGCAAGATGCCGAGCGGCGTGGAAATCTACGCGGAGGCCCGCCTTACTCACGGGAAGAACGGCAACATCACAACCGACGTGCGGCCGATCACGATCGGAGTTCGCTGGTAGGGAACGCCGGGGCGACGCGGGATCGTTTATTCAGGATTGGTTCGGTAGCTCCAAAGATCTCTGGCTTGCCGCTGCAACTGTACAAACGATGACGCGGGAGCGGGCTGCGAAACCGCTGCGCTGGAATTGGCTTCGGCCAGTGCCGCCTCGACGATATAGTGAGCGGGCGCCAGCGAGCAGGCCGGATCGGTAGCGGCCGCATCGCCGGCGAGAAGCAGAGCCTGGCAGCGGCATCCGCCAAAATCTTCCGCGCGCCGGTCGCAGCTGCGGCATGGTTCCGGCATCCATTCTTCCCCACGAAAGCGCTGGAACGAGGGAGATTGCTGCCAGATGAACTCCAGGGTTTGCTCACGAACATTCTCGAATCTGAGGTCGGGAATGATTTCCGCGGCATGACAGGGAAGAACTTTTCCTGCAGGATTGATGAGCATCAATCTCCGTCCCCATCCGCCCATGCAGGCCTTGGGGTAGCGCCCATAGTAATCGGGTACGACCGAATCAACGCGGATGCGTCCGGCAAGGCGCTTCTCCGCCGCGGCTACGATTTCCACTGCTCGCTCAAGCTGTACGCGGGTGGGCAGCAGCGCAGCCCGATTCTGTAACGCCCAGCCGTAATACTGAGTGTGGGCGATCTCCATGCGCTCGGGCGCGAGCTGCTCGATGAAAGAGATCATCTCCTCGAGGTGGTCAATGTTCTGCCGGTGGATGACGAGATTCACAGTGAAAGCGATCTTGTAGCGGCGGACGATCCGCGACAATTCAATCTTGTGGGCGTGCGCTTTGGTTCCGGCAATCCAGTTGGCGGAGTCTTCCCGCGAATCCTGAAAGCTGATCTGGATGTGATCGAGCCCGGCGTCGACCAACGCCTTTAAGCGCGGCTCCGCAAGTCCGATGCCCGAGGTGATTAGATTTGTGTAGAGACCTGCGGCGCGCGCAGCCGCGATGAGTTCCACGAGATCGGGGCGAGCCAGCGGTTCGCCTCCGGTGAAGTGAGCATGAAGCATCCCCAGCTTGCCCGCCTGCTGGAGGACGTCGATCCATTCAGCGGTGGAAAGCTCCGAACTGACCGCAGCCAACTCCAACGGATTCGAGCAGTAAACGCAGTGCAGCGGGCAGCGATGCGTGATCTCGGCGATGAGGGCGAGCGGATTGGGAATCATGAGTAATGCCGTCAGATCATGAACTACTAATAATCAACAATCCGCTTGTGCCGCAATTGCTCAAGGAACTGGCTGATATCGCTGCGAATCTTTACCGGGTCCGCGTCGGCGAACTTGGCCTGCAATTCCGCGATGATCTGGGCGAACGTGCGCTGACCGTCGCAGCGCTCAAGCACCTGGCGGCCGGTGCCTTGCAGCTTGATCGCGCCTTCGGGAAACAGGATGACACGTTCTTCTTCGTTGCCGGGCTTGTTCTCGGTACCCCGGTTCTCTGCTCCCCAGCGGCAGCCGGCGGCCAGGCGGGGCTGGCTGGAATCTTCGGGAGGCGGCATTAGTGTCGTCCCCCGGAAGCCCGCAGCATAGATACGGGCAATCCGCGGAGGAGCTGCAAACTAAAGCAGGTCCCTCCACTTCGCTCGCTTCGCTCCGCTCCGGTCGGAATGACAAAGTTGGGGGGCGAACTCATGCTAGCTGGCCTCGATGCGGAACGCTCCGGGCGGCGGCCATCCCGGCTGCACGTAGGCGAAATAGAGCGCGTCGAGTTGGGCCCATAGAATGTCGCACTTGTCGCGCAGGGCCTGGATCGCCAGCTCCTGCTCGGCCCGCGTCTTCGCATTGTCGTAGACGTAGTTCACCGCGAACTGCGAATCTTCCGGCGCCTGATAAAGCCTGGCTTCAAAATAATCCAGACCGTTTGCCAGCCAGGGATAATGCTGCCGCAACTTATCGACACGCAGCGTGATCAGCTGCGGGGAAAACAATTCTGTTAACGAGGAAGCGACCGCCTCCAGCAGAGTGCGGCTGCGAACGATGTTCAGGTATTCATTGACCGCGAAGCGGGTCGCGGGAAGAATGCCTTTGCCGGCGCGGACGTCGGATGGATTGAGCCCTGTCGCCTCCGCCAACTTCACCCAGCGCTTGATACCGCCTTCGCTGGTGGCGTCGCCATCATGGTCGACCACGCGCTTGCGCCAGGCCCGGCGGAAAACCGGGTCGGGGCCGCGGGAAAGGATGATCGAATCTTTGATGGGGATGATGCTCTGATAGTAATAACGGTTCAGCGCCCAGGCTTGCAGTTGTCCGCGGCTAAGCTTGCCTTCGTGCATCAACAAATGAAAAGGATGCTTATGATGGTAGCGCTCCTCGCCGGTGGCCTGTAATGTGGCGCGTAGCTCCTCGATCGAAAGCAGGCGAGCGGATTGCGATGCTGTTTCGGTTTCTACAGGTTGAACTGCCATCCATCCTCCGCGATCTCCCAGCCCGCGCCCCGCACCTGGCGATATTGCGGACTCGCCTCGTCCAGCATGGGATTGGTGTTATTGATGTGTAGGAATATTTTACGCGGGCGGCGCAGTCCCGCCAACTTCGCAAGAGTGCTTTCAACGGGGATGTGGCCCATTTGACGAGCGGTTTGTCCGCTGCCTTGTACGCGAATCAGTTCGTCGTCGCTCCAAAACGTGCCGTCGAAGAGCAGGACGTCGCAGGCGCCGAGTTGTTGGAGGAGTGCGTCATCCACTTGAGGCACAGCCGGCATATAGGCCAAGCGCCCACCGGAAATCGAATCGATGAAAAAGCTCAAGGAAGCTTCGCCGGGGGAAAGCCGCGACTGGCGCTCTGCCGTGACATAGGAGGGATAATGAGAACCCAGCGACTGCGGCCGGCAGCGGAGGCCGGAGTCCTCGCCTTGAGAATTGTGCAAAGAAAATTCTCTTCCAGATTCAAAATCAGTCCACACCGTTTGATCTGGGATGCGCTGCAGCATGCCGAACATGGAGTTGTCCTCGCGGAGAATGCGGCGAACTGAAGCGGTCGCATGGATGCGCAGCGGCTGGAGTTCGCGCAGCAGGAGCAGTCCGAGAACGTGGTCGAGATCGGCATTGGCCAGCACCACGCCGGCAATTGGCGACTGGCGCAGGCCATCGCGCGGATGCAACTCAGGCGTGGCTTCGATCTGCGCACGCAGGTCCGGAGATGCGCCCAGCAGAAACCACGAGCGGCCATCCTGCGTGATCGCAACCTGGGTCTGGCTGCGGGGCTTGCCGTGAAACGTGCCGGCTCTCACGGCGCGACAATTTGGGCAGGCGCAATTCCATTGCGGAAACGCGCCTCCGGCCGCCGAACCAAGAATCTTTACCTGCATCTCTCGTGAGTTTACAACCTGGAGCTGGAGCCGCAGTTAATTCCGCGAGAACCCCCGCGGAGTATTTGGCGCAGGGCCGAAAATTCGCGCTTCTGCTTTGCTTTCCGCTTGCCTTCGCGGCGTTTCCGCTTCATACTGGAAATGGCTCGCATGGCGCGGGTTTCAGCCCTCTCCCGCCCTCCCCACCGATTGCTTTTTTGCCCTCGGGAATTCAAACAGGTCGGAGTGTTTCGCAGGTTTTGTCACTACGCGAGGAATCTGAAACGAATAGCCCGCAGCCCGGGCAAGTTGATCTAGCTTTGACCTGCGGCAGCCGCACAGCGCAGTGGATCGACATCCCAAAACATAGTCCCAGCGGAGAGATTCTCGACTCCCACTTCACCCGCCATTGCGCTTCCAGGCTTGCCGCACCACACAATGCGGAATTGAGCCTTCGTTCCCTCGTACAGAACGTCCACTAAGTCTCCTGGCTTCAGTCGAGCATCCACGCACTGCAGTGTGGCCCCGCGGCCACTGATGGTGCGCAGGCTGGCCGGTTGAATGAACGGGCGGGAATTCGCGTCCATGCCGTAGATCTGTACAGGAAGCTCAACGAAGACACGTGGTTGCCGGCGCCGGTCCATGCGATGCTCCTTGGTATCGACAGGTTCAAGAGATCGTAGGCGGGCCAGGTGAGGAAGCAAAGGTAACCACAGTCACAGGCGAAACGATGCCGAAAGTTTTGCTGGACTGGATTCAGGGCGAGCGCGACTCTAATCGAGGTCTCGGAGCGAGCAGGCGCCCGGACCCCGAGGATCGCCGCAGGAGCCGCAACCCCCGCTGGGAGCCGCCGTGCCCGTGCCATCCTTGGCCGACATCGCGAAGACGCTAAGCTGCGGGCTCAGTTTCTTGCTTTGACACTTGGGGCACTTGGCCTTGTCGCGGCCGAAGACCAGCGCTTCGAACTCATGCTGGCATTCCTGGCAGATGTATTCAAAAATCGGCATGACCATCACTCCCGTGCAACTCTCTGTTCCCATTAGAATCAATTTGTGGGAACTTCGCAAACTGGGGCAGTGCCCGGACCTCCGGATTCAGAAACAGGTTCGGATCCGAAGCTCGGAAACGTCCTGACAGAGAAGCCGCCAACATTCGTGCCCTCGGTCTTCCGGCCGCGTTCCTGGCTGCGCGGCGGGCATGTGCAAACCCTCGCTGCCTTTTTTCTCCCGCGGCGAATCGACCTTCCGGCAGCCGAACAGCGGCTCATCGAAGTGGAACCCGGCGTCCCTGTGCTGTGCCATTGTCATTGGCAAAACGACCGGAGGGCGCTGACGCTGATCGTGGTGCACGGGCTGGAAGGTTCAAGCGAATCGCAATACATGCTGGGAATCGCGCGGAACGGTTTGGCCGCGGGCATGAACGTGGTGCGCATGAACCAGCGCAACTGCGGCGGCATGGACCATTGCGCGGCCACGCTTTACAACTCAAGCCGCTCGGGGGATGTAGCGGCGGTGGCGCGCAACCTCGTCGAGCAGGATGGAATTTCCGGCTTCGTGCTCATTGGCTTCTCCATGGGCGGCAATCTGGTTCTGAAGCTGGCAGGAGAATGGGGGAGCGATGGTCCGGCGGAGTTTCGCGGAGTGGCCGCGGTATGTCCGGCGGTAAACCTGGCGGCCGGAGCCGACGCGCTGCACGAGCCCGCTAACCGGATTTACGAATACTATTTTCTGCTGCAGTTGTTCCAGCGGTTTCGCCGCAAAGTGAAGCTATTTCCCGCCAGCTTCGACGCCTCGCGCCTGCGCGGAGTTAAAACCCTGCGGGGCTTCGACGAACGCGTGACCGCTTACTATTGCGGTTTCACCGGCGCTGACGATTACTACGACCGCGCCGCTGCCGCGCATGTAATCGACCGAATCACGCGTACCACGCTGATCATTCACGCGGCCAACGATCCCTTCATTCGCATTCTGCCGGAAACGCGGGAGAGAATCCTCTCCAATCGCAACATCACCTATGTCGAAACCGAGGACGGCGGCCACTGCGCATTCGTCGGCGAGCGCGATGGCGACTCGAATGATGATGGCCGTTGGGCGGAGCGCGAAGTGGTGGAGTTCGCGAAGCAGTTTCAGTAGCGCTGCTTCACCCGGTAGAAGCACCGGGCTTCGGTTCGCGTTTACCGGACCGAAACCAAGCCAGAATCTCCGTGCCGCGCCCTTTCGTCCGCGTGCGCAGGAAGGCCAGCAGAAGCATGGCCAGGAAGATCGTCAACAATCCCAAAGATGCGGTGCGGATGCTCTGGACATGTTTGGGCAGGATGGAGACTCGTCCATACACGAACTCAAGGTGTACCCAGTAGACGAGCAGCGAAGCTTGCCCCAACTGAATGAGAGGACTGAAGCCCCAGTGTGCGGCGCGCAGTTGTCCGATAACCCAGCGGCACCATGCGTAACTCGCCGTCAGGATGACGAGCAGCATGCCGACACGAATCAAAAAGAAATTTGGACTGGTGTGCCAGTAATCGTAGACCGCATAGAGCTGATGCGGCTGGGCATCGAGCCAGCGGGAAGCTGCGATGAAAATTAGGCCCGCCGCACCTGCGAGGAAAAAAGCCGGAGCTTCGCGCTTCCGCGCCCACTGGCTTTGCAAAACAAATCCGACGGCCAGCCCGGCGAAGGCGAAGGCCGTCCAGGGAAAAACGGGAAAGAGCCAGGCCTGCGGTTTGCCCAGATTGTGGACGCCATCGATGTAAGCTTCCAACGGCCATGGCAACCATTTCGGACGCCAGGTTGTCCACAACGGCGGCGTAAGCAAAGAGATCAGCGCAGCCGTTCCCGCAGAGGAGAGGGCGAGGGCGAGCCGGGTCTGCGCCCCGCGGTGCATAAAGACAAAGAGCACCAGCCAGCAGAGCAACCCCATCAGCATCATGGAAAGGCCGATGGTGTTGAGCACATCCACGCGCAGCAAGTCGCTGAGCGGCGCCCAACCCCAGGCAATCAGATATTCCTGTAAACGAAAGAGCAGGCCGAAGGCAAAGATCTCCGCGCCGCGGCGGATGGTGGCCGCGGCGATTTGCGCGGGCGCCAGATTCTTCTTCCACAGCTTTTCGGTTACTAGGGCGAACGAGATCCCGGCTAGAAACAAGAACAGAGGAGCCGGAAAGGTTCCTCCCAGTTGTGAGTACATGAAGAACTTGCTCTGCCGCGCGCTGGGGCTGAGCCAGGAGTCGTAGCAATGGGTCTGGAACATCAGGACGCAGGCCAAGCCCCGCATCCAATCGATGTAAGCGAGGCGGGATGGCGCGGCGATGGTCAATGCGACACCGCATGATACTCCAACCGGAGCTTATGATAAATTTTGCTAGTGGGCGCGTAGCTCAATTGGATAGAGCACCGGTTTTCTAAACCGGTGGTTGCAGGTTCGATCCCTGCCGCGCCTACCAAGAAGCAGCGGACAAGTGGGCAGTGATCAGTGGCCAGTCACACCGCCGTAGCGCGGGCATTCCGCTCTTGGCTTTACCGACCACTGACTGACCGATCACTGACCACTGCGCTTCCGGTGTTCGCACGTCGTCGTATTCAGGCAGGAATCGGCCAGCAGCAGGCGCTCGACCGGTTTGCCACCGATGATGTGGGACTCAATGATTTCATCAACGTCAGCTTCGGTGACGTGTCCATACCAGACGGCTTCGGGATAGACCACGAGATTCGGGCCGTGCTCGCATTGATCGAGACAGCCTGCCTGGTTGGCCCGAACTTTGCCCTTGAGACCGCGTTCCGCCAGCTTCTGCTTGAATAGTTTCTGCAGTTTCGCCTGGCCGCTGGGATCGCAGCATCCCCGCGGGTTTTCCGGAGGGCGCTGGTTGCCGCATACGAAGATGTGTTTCTCGAACTTGGGCATGAGTCACAAAACAGAATTCGGAAAACCCGCAGTACCGCGCGGAGTAAAGTCCCTGCCGATTACTTTCTTTCGCCGATTCGCTTCTCCCACGCTTCCTGCTCCGGCTTTCCCCAATGGCAAATCTCTATTCTGTAGCCATCGGGATCGAGAATGTTAATTTTACCGCTCGGCATATATTCCGGATGGTTGATTGCCGGCACCTTAATTCCGTTGGCCAGGAGCCGCTCGCGCAGTTCGGTCAAGTCGGGAGTGTACATGCACAGCATCACTGCCTGTGCGGATGAATCCACCGCATCCTCTGCTCTCAGGAACATCACCGCGGACCCGTCTTCACAGTGCAGACGCGCCCATCCCAGGGGATTGCAGCGATCTGTGTCGATAGTGGTGAATCCCAGCAGTTCATAAAAAGAGATTGACTTCTCGATCTCTGCCACGTGCAAAAGAGGGGTCGAGTATCCAGCCTTGGCGTTCATAACGCTCTCCAGTTTACGCTCTGGAAGTTTCTTCCTTCAAAGACAGCCAGTTCAGCTGCGCGCGTTGCTATCCGCCGCACGGGCGCGATAAGATACTCCGTACACATCTTCTCCGCTTTTCATCCCATAAGCCTATAAGTATTTGCCGCGGGGCAAGGAGTGTGCGACCCCGGCGCGGTACAACTATGCGTCCGCGAGTCTCCGATTAGGAGTGGGCATTGAAACGAGGCAAAACTGCGGTGATTGTCGGCGCCCAGTGGGGCGACGAGGGTAAAGGAAAGATTGTCGACGTCCTGTCGGAGAGTTTTTCCGTTGTAGCCCGTTATGCTGGCGGCCACAATGCTGGCCACACGGTCATCATCAACGGCAAGAAGTTCGTCCTGCAACTTGTGCCTTGCGGAGTGTTGCGGGCGGCGTGCCGCAGCGTGATCGGCAACGGCGTGGTTCTGGACCCCATGGCCTTTCTGAAGGAAGTGGGTGCGCTGCGCGAGGCGGGTGTGCGGGTCGACGGAAATCTTTTCGTCTCGAACCGCGCGCAGGTGATTCTGCCCTACCATCGCATGATCGAGTTGGCGGCGGAGAACGCCCCCGGACGGGTGAAGATTGGCACCACCTCGCGCGGGATCGGCCCGGCGTATGAAGATAAGATGGGCCGTCGCGGACTTCGAGTTGCGGATCTGCTCGATCTGCAACTGCTGAAGAAGCACATCGACAACGCGGTGCGCGAAAAGAACATGATTGCGCATGCGCTCTTCAATTCCGAACCGCTCGATGCCGACAAGATGTACACGGAATACGCCGCGGCAGCCGAGAAGATCGCGCCTTTTGTATGCGATACCGCAGTCCTGCTGAACCAGGCGTTGGCTGGCGGTGAATCTATCCTCTTTGAAGGGGCGCAGGGTACCATGCTCGATATCGATCACGGGACTTACCCTTTTGTGACCTCTTCCAGCGCGACTTCGGGAGGTGCTGCGACCGGCACCGGCGTCGCGCCCAACGCGATCGAGTCCGTGATCGGGCTTACCAAGGCCTATTGCACGCGGGTCGGTGAAGGTCCGTTTCCCAGCGAGGAGAAGGGCGAAGCTGGCCAGCAATTGCGTGTGCGCGGCAACGAGTTTGGCGCGGTCACCGGGCGTCCGCGGCGCACCGGCTGGCTCGACTTGCCTCTGTTGCGCTACGCTGGCATGATTAACGGCATCTCTTGGCTGGTGGTGACCAAGCTGGATGTGCTCGATGAGTTGGCGGAGATTCCGGTTTGCGTCGGTTACATCGTTGATGGGAAGAAGACCATGGAGATTCCGGCGCAAGCCAGCGGTTACGACAAGCTGGAGTGCATTTATCGGAAGTTGCCGGGCTGGCGAACTTCCACGCAAGGCGTGACTAAGTTCGACCAGTTACCCAAGCCGGCTCGCGAGTATCTGGCGTTCGTGGAGAAGGAGGCCGGGGCGAGGATTGGCCTGGTCTCAACCGGTCCGGACCGGGATCACACTATTTTTATGGAAGACTTCTTTACTGAGTTGAAGGCAGCCTCATCCCGCAAATAGAATTGACTTCCCATTGGTCAGGCACTAAGACGACGTAAGGAGCGCACGATGGTGGTTTTGGCAGTTACCTGGATGGCGAAGGTTGGGCGTGAAGCCGAAGTGACCGCATTGTTTGCAAAGCTCACCGAGGAATCCCGCAAGGAGCCGGGGTGCTCGATGTACCAGGTCCACCGGCACAAGACCGAGGCTCGGCGTTTCTTCATCTACGAGCAGTATAAAGACGATGCCGCGCTCGAAGCGCATCGCAACGCGCCACACTTCTTGCAGTATGCCCGCAAAGACCTGCCAAGAATTGCGGATCGCGTGGAAGGACACCTGTTCGAGCCGCTAGGGTAGGCTTGTGTGGCGCGGGCGATTTGCCCGCGAGCCCACTATTTTTTGTCGATCATCAACTCGCCGCCCGAAGCGTAACTTTCCTTCGAAACTTCCTGAAAAGCGATGGTGATGGCTTCGCGCCGAGCGCCGGCTTCTTCCACCAGAGCGTCGGTGATCCGTTTCGCGATCTTGCGCTTCTGCTCGACGGTGCGTCCCTGCAGCATCGTGATTTGAACCATCGGCATATAACACCAGTCGTCAGTTGCCGGTAGCCAGTTGCCAGTAAGACCGGAGCACTGCCCGGTCTTTATCTGTATCTGTGAGATCCGTGGAAATCCGTGGCCTATTTTGCCAGTTCATATCCCGCGAAGAAGAAACTCAATTCAAAGCGTGCCGTATCCTCGGCATCGGAGCCGTGAATGGCATTGTGCTCGATGCTGGACGCCCATTTCTTCCGAATCGTTCCTTCCTCGGCGCTGGCCGGATTGGTGGCGCCCATCAGCTTGCGCAGGTCGGCAATGGCGTTTTCTTTTTCCAGAGCCAGTGCCACGATCGCTCCGCTCGACATGAAATCGGTGAGCGAGCCATAAAACGGACGGGTCGCATGCACGGCGTAAAACTGCTCCGCCTGATGTTTGGAGATTTCCAGCATTTTCATGGCGAGAATGCGGAAGCCGTTCTTCTCGAATTGTTCAATAATGTCGCCGACCGCGTTCTTGGCGACGGCGTCCGGTTTCACGATGGTAAGAGTACGTTGTAGAGTCTTCATAATCGTCGTTGGTCGTTTGTCCTTAGTCGTTCGTCATTCGGATTAGCTTGTTGACTTTCTCTCGCTACTAGGTTCTAGCTCCTTGATACTAGACTTTTACTCCCAGAGCCGCGACGAGGGTCTCGCCAATGTCCGCTGGAGATCTTGCCACGCGAATTCCCGCAGCTTCCATGGCCTTGATCTTCTCTGCCGCCGTTCCCTTGCCGCCGGAGATGATGGCTCCCGCATGGCCCATGCGGCGTCCCGGAGGCGCAGTCTGTCCGGCGATGAACCCAACCACCGGCTTCTTCATGTGAGTTTTCACAAACTCTGCCGCGGTCTCCTCGGCGTCGCCGCCGATTTCGCCAATCATGATCACGGCTTCAGTCTCAGGATCGCGATTGAACAAGTCGAGCGCATCCAGGAAGTTGGTCCCAATAATCGGATCGCCGCCAATCCCAATCGCGGTGGACTGTCCAACGCCGCGCTGCGTGAGCTGGTGCACCGCCTCATAAGTGAGCGTGCCCGAGCGCGAAACAATGCCAACCGAACCTTCTTTATGAATGGACCCCGGCATAATGCCGATCTTGCACTTACCCGGCGAAATGATGCCAGGGCAGTTGGGGCCGATCAATCGCGAGCGCCGGTTCTGCAAAAATTCCCAGGCTTTCACCATATCGAGTGTGGGAATGCCCTCCGTGATGCAGACGATAAGATCGAGTTCGGCGTCGGCTGCCTCCATAATGGCGTCCGCCGCGAACGGCGGAGGAACAAAAATCACAGTGGTATCGGCGCCGGTTTTCTCCACGGCTTCATGCACCGTGTTAAAAATGGGCCAGCCTTCATGCGTGGTGCCGCCCTTGCCCGGCGTCACTCCGCCCACCACCTGCGTTCCATAAGCCGCGCAGGCCTTGGCATGGAAGGTGCCTTCGCGCCCCGTCAAGCCCTGAACCACCAATCGCGTTTTCTGATTAACTAAGATAGCCATAAGTATGATTCCTCACTACGTTTTGCGACCGTGATTGTCACGCCGAGGCGGTCGCTCGCTTCTTTGCTACACTCCTCGCGCCGCGGCCACAACTTTGTCGGCCGCATCTTTCATGGTGTCGGTCACTACGAAGTTGAACCCGGAATTCATCAGGATCTTCTTACCTTCCTCCACGTTTGTACCTTCGAGGCGCAGAACCACGGGAAGTTTGATGTTGGTTTTCTTCGCCGCTTCCACCACGCCCGTCGCCAGCGTATCCACGCGCAGAATGCCGCCAAAAATGTTGATCAGCACCGCCTTCACATTCTTATCGCTGAGCAGGATTTCGAACGCGTGCGCCACCTGCTCCGCGCTCGCGCCGCCGCCCACGTCGAGGAAGTTCGCGGGCATGCCGCCGGCGTACTTGATGATGTCCATCGTGGCCATGGCCAGTCCGGCGCCGTTCACCATGCAGCCCACACTGCCATCGAGTTTGATGTAGTTCAGGCTGTACTTTGAGGCCTCAACCTCGAGCGGATCTTCCTCCGTAATGTCGCGCAGTTCGCGAATATCGGGGTGACGAAACAGCGCGTTGTCGTCGAAGGTCAGCTTGGCGTCGAGCGCGAAGAGCCGGCCGTCGGTGGTAGTGATGAAGGGATTGATTTCGAGGAGCGAAGCATCGGTATCGAGAAATGCTTTGTACAGGTTGGAAAGAAATTGCACCGCGGGATTGATTTGCTTGGCGCTCAGTCCAAGCTTGAAAGCCATCTTGCGCGCCTGGAATGCTTCGAGGCCCATGCCGGGATCGATGTGCTGCTTCAGAATGGCATTGGGATTCTCCGCCGCGACCTGCTCGATCTCCATTCCGCCCGCGGCCGAGGCCATAAATACCGGCTTACCTTCCGCACGGTCCACCAGAATTCCCAGGTACAACTCTTTTTCGATGGGCAGAGTTTCCTCGATCAGCAACCGCCGCACGATGCGGCCCTCGGGGCCTGTCTGATGCGTGATCAACTTCATGCCCAGCATCTTTTCGGCGATGTCTCCCGCCTCATTGGCAGACCTGGCGATCTTCACGCCTCCGCCCTTGCCGCGCCCGCCAGCGTGAATTTGCGCTTTGACCACTACGCCAGTCGCTCCAGCGCTAAACAACTCTTTCGCCGCGGAGTCGGCTTCTTCGCGCGAGGTCGCCATCGTCCCGCGTGGCACGGTTACACCATACTTCTTAAGAATCGCTTTTCCCTGGTACTCATGGATTTTCATAATGACGCTCTTCGCTCGTTAGCTAAGAATCGGAAGGAACCTGCTTGCGGCTTTCGACTGAGGGCAGCAAACCTCTAATTCTATAGAAGGGGAACGAATCAGGGCAAACGAGTATCTCAGTTATCGGTGCTCCAAGAGAATGTCACCCTTAATGGCAACCAGACTTTGCCAGCCCGCGAGGCCCGCCCTGCCCCGGTTTGGCACCATGGCGCTTACCGATGCAGCCGTCATGACTGGCTCGAAGGCCGCGACCTGAGCTCACTCTGGTCGGCTTTCAGGCGCGCTCCCGGCACCATGATCGCCAATATTGCCAGGAGAAATTCTAGATTTTCTCGTCTCGCCCAGACCAGTAGGGTTCGCGGAGCAAGCGTTTCAGCGTCTTTCCCGCGCTGCTGCGGGGAAAGTCGTCCACGATCGTGACTGCGCCGACGCGTTGATTTTTCGCATCTACACGCTCATTGATCCATTGGCGCAGCCCCTCGGCGGTGACGGTGTCCGGCTGGTGCAGAATGACCGCAGCCAGCGGAGTCTCACCCCACTTCTCGCTCGGGATGCCAAATACTGCGGCTTCACGAACCGCCGGATGCTGCACGATGATTTCCTCGATGTCCTTCGGGAAAACATTCGTGCCGCCGCTGATGATCATGTCCTTCTTTCTATCCACTAGATAGAGGAATCCGTCTTCATCGACGTATCCCAGGTCGCCAGTGTGCAGCCAGCCGTCGACAATTGCCTGGGCGGTCAAATCAGGCCGTTTGTAATAACCCGGCATGAGCGCTGGCCCACGCCCGACAATCTCCCCGATTTCTCCCGGAGGCACGTCCTTTCCTTGCCAATTTATGATCCGCATCTCAAAAAACGGTTGCGGCGGGCCAACAGAATTGGGCTTGGACGCATAATGATTCTTGTCGAGCACCGTCATGAACCCTTCCGTGAGCCCGTAGAGTTCGTAAAACCTGCCGGGCAGGCAGTGATTCAGCTTTTCTTTGTGCTCCAGGTGCAGCGGGGCGCCAACGGTACCGATCATTTCGAGGGACTTAAGCGCTTCTGCCGAAAAGTACGGCGAACCCAGGAGCGCGACAATCTGCGACGGGACCATCATGACGTGGGTCACGCTTTCGCGCGCCACGGTTTCCACAAACGTCCGCGGATCAAAGCTTCTGTGCAGGATGTACGTCGCTCCCAGATACATCGCGGGCATGAGTGTAAGGAAGGCGCCGTTGAAGACGATTGAGCCCGAATGGAGCACCACGCTCTCGGGGCTCATGCGGAAGGTCGAAGCAAAAAGGGTGCAGTATATGGCGCGAATGTAGTGCGTGTGTACGATTCCCTTGGGCGTGCCGGTCGTGCCACTGCTGTAAATGATGTTGTAGGGATCGCCGTCCACAATTTCGGTCTTAGGAGGTTCGGCTTCGCTGGCCCGACAAGTTATTTCGTCGTAGGTTTGAAATCCTGGGACGGGCGATGACGCAGTCACGATGAGGCGCTCGTCCGGAACGTTGTGCAGTTCATGCTTGATGGTGGCAAGCGGCTCCGCAAAATCGGCACTCGCAATAATCGTCCCGCCATCGGAATCCTTAAGGAGCGCGGTCAAGGCTTTCTCCCGCAGAAGAGGACTGAGCGGCACGACCACGGCTCCGATCTTTGCAACTGCCCAGTAGGTCTCAAGCAAGCTCAAACAGTTGGGCAGGATCGTCGCGACTTTGTCACCTTTCTTCACATCCAGACTGGAAAGCGCATTGGCAAGCCGGTTGACGCGGGCATTGAACTCCCGAAAGCTGAGGCGGGAATCTTCAAAAACCACGGCGGTGTGATCCGGACGATAGCGGGCATGGCTGGGAAGAAGCGAGCCAATGTTCATTTTGATGTCTCGCTCGATTCCTGGCGCGGCGAGCGGGCTTCGCAAAAGAAGCGCCAGATTTCCGCGCTGGCCTGGGGTCCCTTGGGGTCACCGTACTGGCTGGGCTTGGGAGAGCCCGACCAGGCGTGGCCAAGACCCTGGACCATCCACTTCTCCATCAAAAGACGGGCATTGGCCTCCACATAGATGTGCCTTCGATAGGCATAATCGCTCGGCATTTTGTCTGAGACTTTGGCGTCGATGATGCTTTCCGTCAGAGTGAATCCGCTCTCAGAATTTTCCGCCGCGAGGCACGCATTCGTTTTGCTCCACTGGGCGATGGTTTGCTCGGCATTGACGACGCTCACGTGGGTATCCGCGGTTCCATGAAACACGATCACCGGCATGCGCCGCCTCTTCTTGTGCGCGAGGCCGCTGCGCATCGCTTCAAAAGCGAGCTGCCCTCGCCGGATCGGATCCGGGCCCCCTTGCTTCATGGCGGCAATCCCCTCGGAAACGCTGCTGGCGGCCTTAAATTCAGCTCCAGCAAACATAGCCACACCGCCGAAGACATCCGGGTAAGTTGCGGCAAGAATGCAGGCCATCGCCGCCCCGGCGGAAACTCCCACCACGTAAACCCGATCTGGATCGACGTTTTGCGTGGAGCGAACCTGATCGACGACCGCCGCGAGAATCGAGGGTTCCCCAGCATCACGCTTCTGATGTTTGGGATCAAACCAGTTCCAGCACTTCAGCAGATTGGCCAACCGCGACTGTTCCGGGTAAACGACCAGGAACCGATTGGCTTCGGCCACGTCATTCATCCCGGAGATTTCTGCCATATCCTGCGCATTGTGCGTGCAGCCGTGCAGCATCATGACGAGAGGCCAAGAGCCTCCGCTGCCCAGCGTTCCGGGCGTCCAGAGCCTGAAATTGCGTGAGCCCCCGGCAGCGCGAGCGGTCCCGGCTATCCATCCTCGTTCTGCCATGTCGATAAGGTCCTCCGCTGGATAAACCTCTTTGCTTAACTTATGCCGTCGCCGGGGAGCGAGGCGAGCTCGCGATTGCCCGGCTGGCTAGTTCAGAGATAAGGTCGGCGATCCTCGTCGCTCCGCATTCACCCAGTGCGATGGTGTAATGGGTGGTGCCGGCGAATTTGTGGTCTTCGACCTGGGGGACGTAAGAGCGGAATTCTGTTACGACCTTATCCGGAAACAGTGGCGCCTGCCCAGGGGTTAAGCCGCTTTCGGCGCGGAGGAATAGCGTCGGCACGCGAATGGATTGCAAGCGCTCGGTGA
Organism: uncultured Acidobacteriaceae bacterium; assembly: GCA_963749985.1. Taxonomy (GTDB): domain Bacteria; phylum Acidobacteriota; class Terriglobia; order Terriglobales; family Acidobacteriaceae; genus Sulfotelmatobacter. Next base: position 27,505 of record CAVVOS010000002.1, read on the forward strand.
TCGCTGCGCGCTGATACGCTTCCCCCAGATCGGCGCGCACTGCCGCCTCTGAGGCTTTCGGTTGTACGGGCAAATCGCCGCCGACCTCATAGTCCAGAAAGGCTTCCACCCAGGGATTCCATTCTGCGGGAGGAAAGTGTGGCTGGGTTCGCCAGAACTCCCGATAGGCTTGGCGCGAAGGATAGGTTTGGCGCAACTGCGCGATACGTTGTGCGAGTGCAGCGTGAGCGTCCTGCCCGGGAGAATTGGTGACGGGCGCATCGGGCACATAACCCCCATCGATCAGAACGAGAGCGGATACAAGGCTCGGTTCCTGCGCAGCGAGCGCAGTCGCCACGAAAGCGCCCATCGAGTGCCCCGTGACGATGCTGGGGCCGAGTCCCATGGCGCGCATCGCGACCGCCACATCCCGCGCGTGTTGCGCGATGCCGTACGGTCCCTCGGGTTTGTCGGAATCGCCGCGGCCTCTCAGATCGACCGCAAAGAGGGCGCATCGGCCCGCCAAGCGTTCGGCAATGCCGATGAAGTTCAGGTGTGAAGCCGTCAGGCCGTGCAGGGCAACTACCGGCGCGCCCCGGCCGGGCCAATAACCGAAGGCGAGCTCCACTGCGTCACCGGACACGCGTCCCAGAGCGTGACGAGTCACCTTAATGGATTCCTTCGGAAGCATCTTCGTTATAAGTTCTAGGTTCTAAAAATTCAACTTCAGTGCGAACTGAATCACTCGCGGGCCAGTGCTGGTTTCCACAATCTGTCCCTTGTTGGCGGATGCGAGGATGTTGACTGGGTTTGCGAAGCTGACCATGTTGAACGCGTTGAAGAACTCGCCCCGGAATTCCAACTTCGTCCGCTCGGTGACTGGGAAGTACTTGATGATCGAGATGTCGACGTTGCGCTGATTAGGCCCGCGCAGGATGTTTCGTCCACTGTCCCCGAAATCGCCCACGGCGGTGGCGGGCGCAAAACAAGCGGTATTAAAGTAATCAAGCAGCCTGGATTCGACGCTGCCGCTCCCTGCCGGATTGCACCCCGGAACGGAGTCGGCGCGCGCCTGCACGAAGGCCGTGGCATTGGTCAGAACCGAGAATGGCGTGCCGCTCTGCAGTGTCAGAACGCTGGCCAGTTCCCAGCCGTTTACCGCCTGGCGGGCGAAACCGGAAGCGCCTTTGTAGAACCTCGGCAAATCATAAATACCGCTGAACACGAATCGGTGGCGACGGTCAAAGTCGGAACTTGCGTAGTTATTCAGGAAGCCGGGCGCCTGGTTTCCAGGGACCACCGTGACGTCGCTGGTTCCTGTAGGATCGCCGGAATAATCATCGAGCGAATGGCTCCAGGTGTAAGAAGCGAGCAATGTCAGCCCGTGAGAGAATCGCTTGGTCACGCTGGCCTGCAGAGAGTTGTAGCTGGAATCCGACGAACTCTGCATCGCGTGGACACCGAAGCCCTGCACCGCGAGACTGGACAATCCGGGACTCAATGGTCCCGGCGCGAAAGCAGCTGGCGCGACTTCCTGATTGAGATCAACCAGGCGGTACAACTTTCGTCCCGCCGAGCCAACGTAACCCAGATCCAACATCCAGTCGTGGGCAAACTCGTTCTGAATACCCAGGCTGTATTGTTGAATATATGGCGTGCGGAAGTCGTGGATGTCCGGATAAATGCCGTTGGCGGAAACCTCAGCGATGCCGAACGGTGAAAGGAGAGTTGGGGCTTGGGTCATCAACGCCGGCGGTCCGCCAAACGGAAACAGAGCGGCGTTGTTGAAAGCCAGAGGAAAGCTGCCCGGCTGTGGAACATTCACGAACGGAGTGCTGATCGGCGTCAACAGTGCCTGTGCCAGCGTGTAGTAGGGGAAGTCCAGGATCTGATTGTTGAGCAGCCGCGAATTCGCTCGATCGTAGTAAACCCCATAACCACCACGCACCACCAGGCGATTGTCGGACCGAGGTTGCCAGGCAAAGCCGATTCGGGGGGCAAAGTTGTTCTTGTCGGAAGGAACCAGCGACGGTTGTACCGTCGGGATCCCAGGCACGGGGTTCTTCGCATTGGATGCCTGTACAAATCCCCCGGTGATGGCCACGCCGCCGCCGTCGGCCGCGGGTATGGGAACGGTTGTGAGCTGTGTGGGATCGAATCCGACGAAGCGCCCTTGGGCTTCGGTAAACGGACCGAAGAAATCGTAGCGGACGCCGAGCGTAAGCGTTAACCGATCCGTCACACGCCAGTCATCATTGAAGAATCCGTTCCAGTCGTGTGCCCGAACATCCCGGTTGTTCACGCCGGAGCCCATGATAGTAAGCCCGGCCGTACCGAGGTAGCCTCCCAGGAAATCGGCAAAGGCGTTGCCGGAAAATCCGAGAAAGAACATCTGGCCGCGCGTGTAAAGGTTGAAGGTCTCGTTCAGATCGTGATGCTTGTACTCCACGCCGGCCTTCAAACTGTGGCGGCCTTTCTGCCAACTGAATGTGTCGCCAATCGTGTACGTCTTCTCGATTCCACCGTTGTCGGCGAATGGGCTGGCTCCCAAGTCGAAATAGTTTGCCACCGAGATTTCCGGCATACCCGCGAACAGGTTGCCCAGCGGAGACGTGATTCCCAGCTGGGAGGCGGTGAACGGCTCCTGCGGTTGGGAGCCCGTCGTTATGATGCTGTAGCCAAACCGCAAGTCATTTACCAAATGCGGAGACAATACGTCAGTGTCGTCGAGCGAGAGCACTCTTTGATTCAGATTCGCGGTCCCGCCAAAACCCGGAACAGGCAGGGCGTTTGTAAGTCCGAACAGATTGAATAAAGCCTGCGTGGCGGGATTGTTCGCGTCGAAGAACTTGCCGGACAACCGGTTCTTCGCGGATACCTGGAAGTCCAGGTTCGTGTTGAACTGGTCTTCGCGGAACTTGGAAGTGCCTACCACCGGTACCGGAACGGCAGCATTCGATGTAGAGCTGGGGTTCGGGGCCGATGGAATCACGTAAGAGCCATTGGGCAATTTCGCCTGCAGAAGAAACTGCGCGGTGGGACTCAGGCATGCGGGCAGGCACGCCGTTGTCGGACCGACCAAAGCGAAAGACGTTGCCAACGCATCAATAGCAGCATCGGATCGGTCGTTCGAGAGATTTGCGGGAACGAAGACGGTCCCGATGGAGTTTAACAACGACGTGGCGTTGATCTCCCGGCTTCCTTGATAGGACAGAAAGAACCACAGACGATCCTTCACCAGGGGGCCGCCCAGTGTGCCTCCGAACTGATTGCGTTTGTAAGGCGGGCGTGGAACGCTGGATCCGTTCAGGAAGTAGTTGTTGGCATTGAGTGCGTCGTTGCGGAAGAATTCGTAAAGGTTTCCATGCAGATTATTAGTCCCTGATTTGGTGACGGCGGCCACAATCCCGCCGGCAACGCGGCCCTGGGACGCGTCAAATTGGCTGGTCTGAACGATGAACTCCTCCAGAGAATCGGTTGCGGGTACCGCCAGATTGGGCAGGGAACCCGTGCCAATGGAGTTTGCGTCAGTGCCGTTGATGACCACGGAGTTCGAGGTGGAGCGGTTTCCGTTGACATAGATTGGCGCCGCACCCCGGCCCAACTCGGACGAGTTCTGCACAGGACCTGACGTCCCCGTGGTCAGCGTGAGCAGTTGCTGGAAATTCCGGGTCGGCAGTGGTAGCTGACGGATTTGTTCCTGCTCGATGACCGTGCCCCGGGCTGCATCCTCGGTTTGCACCAGGGCGGGTTCTACCATGACTTCAACCACGGCCATCTGCGCGGCTACTTTAAGGTGGATGTCCAGGCTCGTAATCTCAGTGATGCGGACGACCACGCCTTCTGCCGTCGCCTTGCCAAATCCGGCCCTTTCTGTTTCGACCCGGTACGCTCCAGGGGGTACCAGCGAAAAGGCATAATGCCCGGCCGCATCGCTGCTGGTCTCGCGCTGTACTCCGGCCGTGCTCGTCAGAGTGACCTTCGCATTGCCGATGACGGCCCCACTCGAATCTCGCACGACTCCGGTGATCTGCCCAGTCGTCGGGGATTGCGCCGACACGAGACCGGCAATCAAGAAAAACCCTGTCAAAGTGAAAAGTGAAACAGCCCTCCGCAGTCGCATAGCTTCTCCTTGTGGCTCCAGCCGCTAAATTCGTTTGCCCGATACGACGCGTCCTCCGGTATAGAGAAGAACGAGTTGATCGATGGCCTCTTCGTCGCTCATGGCTAGGTGTCGTTTGGCTCCAAAAAGTTCTTCAGCTAAGAAGTAGGTGAAGAATTGCAAGTAAATAGCGGTATAGGCGAGCGAGGGATCCACTCCGGCCGGGAATTTGACCTTCGATTTCCGAATCACCGCATTCCCGTACATCCGGAGGCCTCCCGCGGTTTCACGAAAGCTATGAATGAAGTGCTTATGCCGAAACTCAACCACATCGATGTACATCAGACGCCAGTAATCCAGATTTTCGGAGACAACCCGCCCGATCGCTCTGGCCAGATTTCTGAGGGAATCTGGATCCAGCGATGCCATCAGGGGAATGAGCTCCTTCTGGCGGATGGCCTCCATCTTGCGGCCCAGGTGATTGACCAGGTCGATGAAGATGTCTTCTTTCGTGTCGTAGTAGATGTAAAGCTTGCCCATGGAAATCCCGGCCTTTTTTGCAATTTCGCGGACGGTAGTGCCATGGAACCCCCTTCGAGTAAAGAGTTGCAGGGCGGCGCGCTCAATCTTGCGTTTGTTCTTCTCGATGGTGCGGTCGAGCAGCTTGGGCATTTATCTCCGAAACCCCATTTCGGATGTTCAGTCAGCAAAGCGAGCGCTCGCTCTTGTTGAAGCCTTATGGCTTTTACATCCACTCGATGGACCATGTCAAGGAAATTTTTGAAACGCCTTTCCCCGTCCTGCTAGACTCAAGGCTTTGGAGGCGACACTTTGCCGGCAGTCTATATTCTCTCCGCGGTGCGCACGCCGATCGGGAAGTTCGGAGGATCGCTGGCCTCTCTGACGGCAGCGGACTTGGGCGTAGTAGCCGCCAAAGCTGCGATGGAGCGCGCCGGAATTCAGCCGGAACAAGTGGAAGAAGCCGTCTTTGGCAATGCGCGGCAGGCCGGCGGCGGACCGAATCCGGCGCGGCAGATTTCCATCCGCAGCGGAGTACCGCAGGAAGTGCCGGCCTTCACCGTGAACAAAGCTTGCGCCTCGGGACTCAAGTCAATCGCGCTGGCCTACCAGGCGATTCTGCTCGGCGATGCGAACTGCATTTTGGCGGGTGGCACGGAATCCATGTCGCGCCTTCCTTACTATCTCGAAGCGCGCTGGGGATATCGGCTGGGCAATCAGGAACTGGTCGACGGCATGTACCGCGACGGCTTCTTCTGCCCCATGGCGAAGATGGTGATGGGCGAAACCGCCGAGGTGCTGGCCGAGCACTACAAGATTTCGCGCGAGGAGCAGGATGAATATGCGCTGATGTCGCAAACCCGCGCCGGGCGGGCCATTGCCGCCGGGCGGTTCGATGCCGAGATTGCCCCGGTCACCATTGAAAGCAAGAAAGGCATGACCACCTTCAGCCGTGACGAACATCCGTTCCCAGACGCAAGCATGGAAAAGCTGGGCAAGTTGGCTCCCGTATTTTCGAAAACCGGAACAGTGACCGCCGGAAATTCTTCAGGAATTACCGATGGCGCTGCCGCTGTCGTCATCGCCAGCGAACATTTCGTAAAGACGAATAACCTGAAGCCGCTGGCGCGAATCTCCGCTGTAACCTCGGCCGGAGTCGATCCCCGCACGATGGGGATTGGCCCGGTCCCGGCCTTACGCAAGCTGGAGGAGAAGCACAACCTCAGGCTGCACGAATTTGGCTTGATTGAGCTGAATGAAGCTTTCGCCGCGCAGGTGCTGGCCTGTGACCGCGAACTGAATTTCAACCGCGACCGGCTCAACGTGAACGGCGGAGCGATCGCGATCGGGCATCCGATCGGCTGCACCGGCACGCGCATCACGGTCACGTTGTTGCACGAGATGCTGAAGCGCAACACGAAGCGTGGCGTGGCCACGCTCTGCGTCAGCGGCGGTCTCGGCATGGCGCTGGCGCTGGAGAATGTGGTGTGACGACCGCGCCGTTGGCTACGTCCCACAGCCATACTTAATGGGAAGCAACTTAACCTGCAGCGCTGTCTCGCGGGGTCGACTTCTGTTATGCTTCCACCGCACTTCCCCCAGAGCGCACGCGATGCGCCGAGACCTAGCCGGCGCACAACATTAAGGAGATTCACATGCTTCGATGGATCGCTCGTATCTCGTGTTTCTTTGCCTTCATGCTTGCCTCCAGCTTCCTGCTGGCGCAGTCTGAGTTTTCCGCGGAGATCGTCGACTTGCAGAAACCGGGTACGCCCACTCAGGCCAAAATCTACTTCGCCAAGGACAAAATCCGTATCGAGTCGCAAAATTCCGGCCCCCATGCCGGAGGCGCCGTCATCATGAATTTCGCCACCCAAACCTCAATGGTCGTGATGGCCCAGCAGCACATGTATATGGAGATGCCCGCGCAGGCCCAGACCCAGCGGATGGGATATGCCTCTGCCTTCTTCCGGACCGGCGATGTCGAGAATGCCTGCGGCGACTGGCAGAAGATGGGGCACAACGGGGCAAGCTGCCACAAGGTGGGCAGCGAAACCGTGAACGGCCGGAACACCGTGAAATACGAGACCACCAATGCCAGCGGCGATGTCAGCCACTTCTGGCTCGACCCTAAGTTGCGATTTCCGGTGAAATGGCAGGGCAAGAGCAATGACGGAGAGCTTCGCAATATACAAGAGGGAGCGCAACCGGCCAGTCTGTTCGAGATCCCGGCCGGCTTCACCAAGATGGATATGGGCGGCATGATGCAGATGCAGCCGCCGCACTAAAGCTCCCATCGATCTTACTGTCTGGGAGGTCGGCACCGAGAGATCGCCGGCGTTGACTCTGACAAAACGCGCTCGCTATACTTTTCTGAGAGCCCGATCTCAGGAGACGGAATGCCCCTTTCTGCGGTAATCGTGGACGATGAGCAACTCGCCCGCGATGAACTTGCCTACCTGCTCAAGAGCGCGGGCGACGTGAATGTGGTAGCCCAGGGGAAAAACGGCCTTGAGGCCGTCAACCTTATCAAAGAACACAGCCCTGATCTCGTCTTTCTCGACGTCCAGATGCCCGGGCTCGACGGCTTCGGCGTCATCAAGAAACTCCTCGACAAGAAAATTCCCCTGCCCAAGATCGTTTTCGCCACGGCTTTTGACCAGTATGCGGTGAAGGCGTTCGAGGTGAACGCGGTGGATTATCTTCTGAAACCCTTCGATAAGAAGCGCGTCGCGCTGGCAGTACAGAAGGCCCGCGCCCAGCAGGGAGCGGAGGGATTGCCAGCCGAGAAAATCGACGCCTTGATGCGTATGCTGCAGGCGCCAAAACCGCAAACCTCGAAAATCCTACTCAAGGCTGTGGGACGAATGTTTCTGGTGGACCAAAGAGAGATCTGCTACGCCTCGATTGAGGATGGTGTGATTACAGTGGTGACGGCTGGCCCGTCGGGCATGGAAGGCCATTCCAACTGCCGTACTTTGGAGGAACTACTTGCCAGCCTGGATCCAGGCTTGTTCTGGCGGGCTCACCGGTCTTATCTGGTGAACATCAATCGTATTCGCGAAGTCGTGCCCTGGTTCAAGAGTTCCTATCAGTTGCGCATGGACGATAAGAAGCAGAGCGAAATTCCAGTCAGCCGGGCTCAGACGAAGCGACTGCGCGAGCTTTTCGGGCTGTGAGTTCGGCGCCCCTAGACTGCGGTTCTCCGGGGCCATTGTCTCAACTTTCATCGCCCCGGTGTTCATCTCCGCTGCCGCCTGGGAGGGCGCACTCTGGCGTGACCGCGCGGCAGCGGCTCGCTCAGCCCTTTCGACCGATGCGAATAGATCCTTGATTAACGTGCCAGTGTACACGTCCAACCCACATGCGCTCGATCGGGAGTAAGGGCACATTCGTTGCCCATGAAAATGGAGGCCGGCTCCAGTTTCGAGTTCGGCCTCCTGGGGGAAGGTTCAGACCGCCAGCGCTTCCAGACCGATTCGGTCGCGAATGATGAGCGTCGCCCCGTCGAGCCGGATTAGCCTCTTTTTCTTCAAATGACTTAGTAATCTTGTGACCGTCTCCCGCGAGGAGCCGATCCGCTGCGCCATCTCTTCATGGGTCATGGCGGAACGCAGGCGTTGCTCGTCCAGGTTGCCTTGGGGAGCACACGACAACAACAGTCTGGCGAGCTTTCCCGAGGAAGAACGGGCCAATACCAGGTCGTGAATGTCGCGGTATGCCCCTTGGAATTCGCGGCTCAGCGACTGGGCGGCGTGCACACCCAATTCACTCTCGTTCTGCAGCAGCGTCATTAAGTCCTGGCGACCGATAAAATCCAACTGGCACGGCGAAGCTGTTTCCGCGCTCATTTCGTAGTTCGTGCCAGAAATAGCTGCGCTCAGCCCCAATACTTCCCCAGCCTCGGCCTGTTTCAGGATCAGTACTTTGCCCTCCTTCGAAGTCGTGGACAGCTTTACTTTGCCCGAGCAAAGAACATACACCCCACGCGGCGTCTGCCCTTCTACGAACAGTAGCGCACCGGAAGGCATCACACTGTGGTAGCTGGCTCCGTCGATTGACCTCAGCAGCGCCGGTGAGAAACGGCAAAAAAATCCCTCGCGGCTCGCCTTGCAACCCATGCAGCTCTCGATTACGTCGAGACCGTAGGGAGTCCTCATGCCTGCCTCCTTCGTCGAACTTGGCGCGTCTCCATCCTGTGTGCTGCTGTCTTCCGGCACCTGCGGCTTCGATTCTTGCGAACGTTCCAGCAGTCGCCGGGCATGGGCTCGCGTGTCCTGGTTTGAACTGCGCGTGGCTGAAATAACTTCCCATGCCGCACTGGGATCGGCACGCCGTTCCCACTCCACCTGGCAGGCAAACAGGTAAAGCGGATCGGTTGTTTCCGGGTTGCCAATGTGGAGAACCTGATTATGCCCGGTTCCGGCGTTACTCCGCGCCACGCCTCTCTCCGCAAAGTTTGGGTGGCCTTCGCGGGAGATGCCACCGGAGTCCGGCAACAAGCGAACTAAGTTGCTCGGCAGATCGTTCCTGGCCACTAACATAGTTCACTCCCGACGCACATGCGGTTGGCGGTTGACAGGGTGGGCAACTCGTGCGATCAGGAAAAGCCGCCCCGACTCCTCCCAATCAGGGAAGGCCAGTGCACGTATCGTTCCAGAAGGTCCCCATCACAAAAGCGGTTTAACTCACTGAAAAAAATCTCATCCGGCGGCTGGCATGTCCCTTTTCAACCTGCCGGCTGCCGACCGGTCGGCAGATGAAGGATGAGTCGGCACTTCGACCCTATCCGGTCTCGGCCGCAGTCTAGTCCGGTTTCTCGCCGGAGTAGTCTCTGCGCGTGATTCCCAGCCGCTGCATCTTCGACTGTAGAGTCGTGCGCTTGACACCGAGTCGCCGGGCTGCTCCGGCAGGTCCAGAGATCATTCCCCCCGTCTCCCGTAGCACCCGTAGAATGTGTTCCCTTTCTGAGTTTTCGAGAGACTGTTCCTCGCCCGCCGGGGCCCTCTCCCTGGAGTTCGGACAGCGGCGATCGCAATGCTGTTCCTTCCGTGAGGATGACTGATCGCTCGATGAAGTTTTCTAACTCTCTTACGTTGCCCGGCCAATGCCAATTGATCAGGGCGTTCATGGTTTCGCTGGGCACGGTATCAATGCTGCGATCCATTCTCCCGGCAAATTTCTGGACAAAGTACCGGACCAGCACCGGGATATCCTCGCGCCTCTCGCGCAGCGGCGGCAGGCGAATCGGGAACACGTTCAAGCGGTAGAACAAGTCGCTGCGAAACTCTTTCTCAGCCACGCTCTTCGCCAGATCCCGGTTGGTAGCCGCGATCAGGCGCAGGTTCACCTTGATCGTCCGCGTCCCTCCCAGCCTTTCGAACTCATTGTCCTGCAACACGCGGAGCAGCTTGGGTTGCAACTCCAGGGAGATTTCGCCGATTTCGTCCAGAAAGAGCGTGCCTTTATCCGCCAGTTCCAGCCGCCCAATCTTCTGGCTCACCGCTCCCGTGAAAGCACCCTTCTCATGGCCGAACAATTCGCTTTCCAGCAACCCCGTGGGAATCGCAGCGCAATTCAAAGTGATAAAGCTTCTGTTCTTGCGCTTGCTGGTGCGGTGAATGGCGCGTGCAATCAACCCCTTGCCGGTTCCAGTTTCGCCCAGGAGCAGAACCGTGGCATCGCTGTCGGCGACGATTGCGGCCTGGTCCAGCACCTGCTTAAGCGCCGGACTCTCGCCAATGATCTCCTCAAAATTCGGCGTGGGGCGGCTCGCACCTTCCAGATAGCGGCTCTCCTGCGTCAGCCGGTTCCTGAGTTGCTCCACCTCGCGGGCCGCCCGCGCGTTCTCCAGAGCGATCGCCAGTTGAAAGGCAACTTGGTTCAGCAGTGTCAGGTCGTCCGTTTTAAAGGCGTCAGTCCGGGTGCTGCCAAGTACTAGAACTCCCAGGGGTCCCTTCGGCCGCAGCAACGGGACATAACACAACGACCTAAGCCCCTCGGCCAATAAGCGATCCCTGGTCTCGGGGTGAAACCCTTGCATCTCATCCCGGTTAAAAATTAGAGACGCGCGTTCCCGCAGGGCTCTGCCCCCCGGACTCTTTGCGGTGATATCGGGATCACCCGTGGGCCACTTCCGTAGGGGGAAATCCATGGCCTGCCGGATCAATTGTCCGCTCTTTTCGTCGTGCAATACGAGCCCCGCGTATTCTTGCCGCAGAACCCGGCGCAGATAGGCGGAGATTTGGGGGAAGGCCTGCGGCACATCCCGCTCTGCGGCCAGGACGCCAGTCACTTCCTTCATCACCTGCTGCCGCTTCTTCTCCTCCCGCAACCTTTCGGACACGCTATGGAGCGATTCTTCCAGTTTCTTTTGTTCTGTGATTTCAACCGCGATGGCGCCGATTTGCGCGATCCCGCCGGTCGCGTCTTTGATGGGAAGGTAATGCGCGAGCCAGTGGCCCGCCTCATCCCGGGTGGGCAGCACGGCACTGATTTCCCGGTTCAAGACCGGCTGACCTGTGGCCAAGAGATGTTCGAGATGCGGCTCAACGAATTCGGCGAAGGCTCCTAGTATCTCGCGAACACTCCTGCCCAAGTGCGCTCGGGCAGGTACGCCATTCATTTCCGCAAGCACGTCGTTGATCGCAAGATAACGGAAGTTTTTATCCAAAATGCAAAGACCCACCTTGGACGCGCTAAAATACGTCGTCAGGACTTGCTCCCAGTCGCTGAGCGCTTCCGGGGCTCCGATCGAACCTGGATTGCCCGTCTCCCCACCAGAACCGGCTCCGCCGGCGATGCTCTTCGGCCAACCAGGAGGAGCAACAGCGCCGCCGGCACTCAGCACCTTGGCGAAATCTGGCACTGTGATCGGCTGGTCCTTTTCTCTTTCTCCTTGTGGCTTTCTCTCTGTCGTGCCTCGCTCAATCACGGGCACAACCGCCGCAGCCAACTGTTCCAGAAGTTCGACGTCTCGTGGGGAGAACGGGTGATCTTCGCGGCGCGCCACCTTTAGCACTCCCAGCGGGCCCTTCTTGGAAAGAAGAGGACCCAAATACAGCGACCTGACCCCAAGCTCGATGCCGCGCTTGACAGAGGCAAAGGGCAAACCGGCCAAACCTGACTGATCGAGAACCAAACTCCGCTGGCTGCGGAAAGCTTGTCCAGCCAGTGTGCCGTCGATGGGCGTGAGGCCTCGCGGAGCCATCTTTTCGGCCAATTGTGAGTCGTTCATGTGCAGACGCAACGATTGGGTAAGCTCGTCGTAGAGGTAAATGCCAACATAATCCTGTACTGCCCACTTCTGTATGGACCCCAGAATCGAGGCGACGGACTCTTCTAAATCGGAAGCCTTTGCGAAAGCCTCACCCACATCGAGCACTAGCCGCAGCCTGGCTTTTTCCTCCACCAGAGCGGTCTTCGCCAGCGTCTTGTCGAAGCCGAGCGCCACCATCTCCGCCACGCGATGCAGAAACTGGATATCGTGAGAGCTGAATGCGTGGGCCCGCTTGCTTCCGAAGCCGAGCGCACCCAGCTTTTCGTGGACGGTAGTCAAGGGAAACACATAGTAGGAGCGGAGTTCGCGCTCGTGAAGCCATCGCGACCCAGGTTCGAAGCGTCCCTCCCCCAGCAGGTCGTCGATTGCCAAGACGGTTTGATTCCGCCAGACCCATCCGACGGCAGCCTCTTCCACGGCGACCTCTATCGGGCCGTGTGGCCACGGCCCTCCCTCCCACACATGCATCTTCATCATTTTTCGAGCTGGATCCCGCAGAGCGAAGTTGACGAAGTCGAAGGGGATAACGCGGCGTAGCTGCGGAGCGAGATCGCCGAACAGTTTGCCCGGGTCAGAACCCGGGTCAGAAGAGGACACCACCTCCGCGATCTCGAGCAGCGCAGAATGGCGCTGCTGGTCCAACCCAAAGTTGGGTCTGTCCAAGGGGAACATTAACACTCCTGCGACTCTCCCCCCTCATGAAGAGACGCCATACCCGCCTGCCGCAGCTGTCTGCACGAATTATAAGCACAAGTGTCAGTTGGGGAGACGATTATCTTCGCGAATTTCGACTTTCGTAAACAGAGTCCACCCGGAACGGGAGTCTGCGATCTTTCAAGTTTTAATGAGGGGTGGCACGGGCGTTCGAAGAGTCGATCGATGCGGGTTATAATCAGCCCATGGCTCGGGGCTGGGAAAGCAAGTCCGTCGAGGCGCAACAGGAAGATGCAAGCGCAAGAACCGCACTCGCAAAGCCGCGTCTGACACGGGAAGAGGCCGGTCGGCTCCGCGAAAAGGAGAGCCTCCGCCTGTCGCTTCAGAGGGTGGTTCAAGAACTCGAGCAAAGCCGCAACCCACGGCTTCGCTCGATGTTGGAACAGGCTCAGGCCGATCTGCAAAGCAAGATTGCGCAGCTCGAGGCATAAAGGTCGTGTCATCAGACCAGTCGGTCCATCCGACCGTTGGTTGGCACCGCTAACGTATAATTAAACCTTCCATGAAAGCCTACGTTTACGTTTCGCTCAAGAAGAGTGTCCTCGATCCCCAGGGCAAAACCATTCAGGGCGCGCTCAAGAAGATGGGCTACAAAGGTTTGGAGGAGGTCCGCCAGGGAAAGTACTTCGAGCTAACGCTCGACGGTGGCCTCAGCCGCGAAGAGGCGCAAGCCGAAGTCGAGCGCATGGCTCGTGAAGTGCTCACCAACCCTGTCATTGAAGAATTTCGCTGCTCCCTCGCAGACTGAATTCCTGGAGTTCCCGCATGTGTGGCATTGTTGGTTATGTCGGCAAAAAGCAAGTGGTTCCGATCATTATTGAGGGTCTGAGGCGGCTCGAGTACCGCGGCTACGACTCGGCTGGAATTGCCGTTGCCGGCAACGGAGACAAGTTGCAGATCCGCCGCGCCGAAGGCAAACTGCGCAATCTGGAAGAAGCCATCCGACTCAAGCCGCTCGACGGCACTTACGGCATCGGCCACACCCGTTGGGCCACCCACGGACGTCCCACCGAAGAAAACGCGCATCCTCACCGCGATTGCACCGGCAAGATCGTGGTCGTACACAACGGCATCGTCGAGAACTATCTCAGTCTGAAGAAAAAACTGATCGAAGAGGGCCACCGGTTCACAACCGAAACCGATACGGAAGTCATCGCCCACCTGATTGAAAAGCACTTGTTCAAGACCGGCAACGGCCATCGCCCCACGCTCGAAGAGGCCGTCCGCCGTACAGTGAAGGAACTCAGCGGAGTGTTCGCTCTGGCTGTCATTTCTGTCGACGAGCCCAACAAGATTGTCGCGGCACGCAACGGTCCTCCGCTGGTGGTTGGCCTGGGTAATGACGAATACTTTGTCGCCTCCGACGTCCCCGCCATTCTCTATCACACGCGCGACATTTTCTTTCTGGCCGATGGCGATCTCGCCGTGGTCACCGCCGAGGGCGTGCAACTCACGGATTTCGACGGTAAGCCCATCCAGCGCCCGGTTCAGCACGTTACCTGGGACCCGATCATGGCGGAAAAGGGTGGCTTCAAGCACTTCATGCTCAAAGAAATTTACGAGCAGCCGCGCGCCGTCCGTGACACCACCCTGGGACGCATCTCGCTCGATACCGGCCGCATCTTCCTCGACGAGATGCAAATCAGCGAGGCCGAGTTCCGCGCCGCAAGGAAAATCAACATCCTCGCCTGCGGCACCAGTTGGCATGCCGGACAAGCCGGCAAGTTCATGATCGAAAGTTTCGCCCGCGTTCCGGTCGAGGTCGATTACGCCAGCGAGTGGCGCTACCGCGACCCCATCGTTAGCCCGGACACGATCACTCTCGTGATTTCTCAGTCCGGCGAGACCGCCGACACCATTGCCGCCCAGCGTGAAGCCAAAGCCAAAGGTTCACACACCCTCGCCATCTGCAATGTGGTCGGTTCCATGATCACTCGCGAGGCAGCGGGAACCATCTACACTCACGCCGGCCCCGAAATCGGCGTGGCCTCGACCAAGGCGTTCACCTGCCAGCTTACCGCTCTCTATCTCTTCGCTCTGTATCTCGCGCAGGTGCGTGGCACCATGACTTCCGACCAGACGCGCACCGCCGCGCAGGAACTTACTCTGATCCCAGGCAAAATCGAGAACATCCTCACCCACGACGAAGCCTGCGAAGATCTGGCCAAACGATTCCAGCGCGCCCAGGACTTTCTTTTCCTTGGCCGCGGCATCCACTATCCCATCGCTCTCGAAGGCGCGCTGAAGCTCAAGGAAATTTCTTATATCCACGCTGAGGGCTATCCCGCTGGAGAAATGAAGCATGGCCCCAACGCCCTGATCGACGAAAACCTTCCCGTCGTCATCATCGCCACCCGGGACACAAGCGATCCCGATTCGGTGGTCCGCTACGAGAAGACGATGTCAAACTTGAAAGAGGTCAAAGCCCGCTCCGGCGTTGTAATTGCTCTGGCCACCGAAGGCGACGAAGAGATCAAAGAAGCCGCCGACCACGTTCTCTATGTTCCCGCCGCACCCGAAGAACTCGCGCCGATTCTTGAAATCGTTCCCTTGCAGTTGTTGGCCTATCACATCGCCGTGCGCCGCGGCTGCGACGTGGACCAGCCGAGGAATTTGGCTAAGTCGGTCACGGTGGAGTAGCCACGATCAGGGGCCAAGGTTAATTGGCGGCTTCGACATCGGTGTGTTGAAAGTCATCTCCCTTGAATAACAGCGCCTCGCCCTTTTCCTTCGCCAGCGCATAAGCGAAGCAGTCGCCAAGGTTAAGCCCCGCCCGATGCCGTCCCTTGCCGAAATCGCGATACGCCTGGCGGGCAATCTCCGCCTGCCACTCTGTCACTGACTCAACCACAATCCCCGATTCCCGGAAGAAATCGTCGAAGCGGCCGCTGGCAATGGGGTCACGAGCGCTGTCAATCACAATGGCGGACTCCACATAACTAACCGCAGAAACGGCACACGCCTCTGCCCGGTCTATGGCCCGCGCCATCGCAGGCGCTTCGGGTTCGGCCCGCAGAATGGCGACCACGGCGGAAGAATCGAGGATCACTTCGGCAATCCTTTCTCGTCATACAACATTTCCCCATGATCAATGGAAAGGTAAGGTTCCTTCATATGAGCGGCGCACTCCCGCCCGATCTGCAAGAGCCGCTCCGCCAGCCCACCCTTCTTGGCGCCGCGTATCCGCCTCAACCTTTCTTCCACCGCCTTGTCCACCGCGGCAGTCATGCTCTCCCCGGTCAGCTTTGCCAACTGCCGAACCCGCCGATGCGTCTCTTCATTCTTGATGTTCAGGCTCATGTCTACCATTCTACCATGGACGGTAGATATCTACCATTGGCAGCCCATGAGTCTTGGAGAGTCTCATCCCCACCGTTTCCCGGCAGAAGAAAAGGCCCGGACCAGGATGGTCCGGGCCTTTGGTTTCTATCACTTGCCCTCAGCACTACGAGAGGCGAGCTTCATGATCACTATTGGGTAACGGTGACCGTGACTGTGGTGGTGTGCGTAACGCCTCCGCCGGTGCCCGTTACCGTGATTTTGTGGGCTCCCAGTGCGACATTGCTGCCGATGGTGACCGTCATCGTTGACGTCCCTGCTCCGGGCGCCGGTATGGGGTTAGGACTGTACTTGGTTAAGGCGCCGCCTCCCGACAAGGTTATTGCGGAGTGGAAGCCGCCGGCGATCTTGGTGGTGATCGTCGAGGTGCCGGAACTGCCCCGCGCCACGGTAATGGCACTGGGGTTCGCACTGATGGCGAACTTGCCCGTGGCGGTTACCGTCAGCGTAACGGTGGTGGTTTGCGTGATGCTTCCGCTAACGCCGGTCACGGTGATCGTGTAAGTGCCGGGAGCGGTCGTCGCGGCCACCGCCAGGGTTAAGGTGGAGGTGCCAGCGCCTGTGATCGACGTGGGATTGAAGGTTGGAGTTACACCGGTCGGCTGTCCAGTCGCAGACAAGGCGATGGACGAGTCAAAGCCACCGGTGACGGCGGAAGTGATTGTCGACGTGCCACTCGCACCCTGTGCCACCGAGACCGAACTGGGCGAGGCGGAAAGGCTGAAGCCGGCAGTCGGAGCACCGGCGAGGGCGAGGAGCAGGTTATCCCCGTTCGGACTGCCCAAGCCGCACGATAAGCTGTAGCCGACCGTGCACCCCAGGGTATTGCCTCCACTGGTGACGTTGTGGAAGTCGGTGTCATAGTTCGCGCCGGCATAGATGTCGTAAAGCGCCGGATTGATGAAACCGAGAGTGCTGGTGTTTCCGTTCGAGAGATATTGTTCATTGGCCAGAGCCAGGTAGCCGGCCCACATGGGGGTCGCGAAGCTGGTTCCACCTTCGAAATTCTCGGAGCAGGTGGTTTGGTCGGCGCAGACGTAGAAGGTGAAATTCGCATTGGCTGAAACGTCTGGGCCGTTGCGATAGGTTTGGGAGCACTTGGCGCAGCCTGCGGCCGCGGCCACCTGCCACGAGGGAATCGCAAACTTGTTGGGCGAAATACCGCCGCCGCTGTCACTCCAGCCGGTCTCTGACTTCCAGGGACCAGCTGCGCTTTCCGTGTCTAGGTCGGTTCCACCAACTGACACGATGTTCACATCGTCCGACGGCCAAACAAACTCGGCATGGGCCCAATTGCCGTCGTCGCCGGCCGCGGCAAAGAAGGTTTGGCCTTGCGCCGCCATCTCCACAAAGAAGGGGTCATCGGTGGTGTTGTCGGTAGGCTTCCACGCCCACGAGCAGCTCAACTGCGCTTGCAGGGGGCTCGCGGTAACCATGCCGTTCAGGATGCCGGGATCGTCGAGGGTCTGCCCTGACAAGCCGCCGGTTCCAATCCACATCGTCAGACCCGACATCCCCGGCGCCATGCCGAGTGCCTGGGTCATGTCGATGGTTTGTTCGGTGTCGTCGCAGGTCGGTTCCTTGCAAAGCGTGCTCTGCGTGTCGACGGAGGTAAGCGTGACGGGTACGTTGTTAGTTTGGCCTACGTTCTTATAGTAGGTTGTCAGGTCAGCGAGGTCGGTGCCGATGAACTCAAACAAGCCGAGCGACTGGCCAGTGCCGGTGAGAGTCGCCGCGCTGTTTCCGTCGGTGTAGTACGCCGCCCTCATGTCGCTGCCGAGGAACGAAGCGCCGGGACCGGAGCCGGTCGTTGCGTTCGACCTCACCTCGGACTTTGCGCTGGCGTCGATACGATGGTAAGCGGGTTTCGGAGTCGCATAATTGTCCAAGCCTCCGATGTGCCAAAGCTGGACCGCCAGGTCCGGCGTGGGTTCCCGATCGGGAGCGAAGAAGGTGCGGTTCTCGGTGTCGTGCTGATACACGCTCATGGACACGTGCAGGGCTTTCTCGATGTTCGCCACCGAACCCCTGACCTGCAAAAGCATGCGATTGCGGGAGCCGGAAACTATCTCGAGCCCATTCTGCCTTGCGAAGTCCTTGACGGTCTCATAATCCGCGCGGCTGGGACCATATTGTTCAGTGAACTGTTCCACGGTGAGAGCCTTGCGGTAGTTAGGGCTGGTAGGGTCTTGTTGTTCCCGCAGGAATTCCTTTAATCCCGCCTGGTTGCGTTGTTGCAGAATCATCTGAATCTGCAAGGTTTGACTTGCGGGCAGGCGTCCAACTAAAGGCGTCCGACCATTGAGGGTCTCTTGGCGCTGGTGACGTGTTGGCAGGAATTGTGACTGGGCCTGGGAAGCGATGGCCGCGCTCAACAAGATCGCGACGATCGCGAGCAAAAATACACTGCGTGCTCGAATCAAGGTTTCTCCTTACGATTTAGGCAGGAGTTCCGTTTGCGGTTCTCAGGGGGAGTAACGGGAATTCCCGATTGGACTTCACTGGCTCCGGCATAGTACTACGGTTGTCCGGTCGGTCGCACAATGAATTTGTCAAATCTTCAGCATGAATGGAAATAGTCCCGGCCAGTATGCAGGTTCTTGCAAACTTGGCGCTCTGGGCAAACTTGGCGCGGATGCCAGCGGGCCGGCTAGTCCAGCGGCGAAGTCTCTGGCCGCCGCTCAGATATTGCCAGCAGTCGCCACAACGACGCGCCCAGAGCCGCTAGAGCCGCGTCCCACACCACGAATGCTGTCCTCACCACCCAAGCCGGCGCCGCTCCCACCCTTCGTAGCAGGAACGGCAGGAAATTCCACGTTGTGAGGTGGACGTAATCCCACTGATCCCAGTGCATGGCGTCGGTGTCCAGTCCCCAGGCATCCATCTTGCCCAGCGCGAACGCCGCGATGTTCTTGAAGCGCAGCCCGATCACGAACGTAGGATGGCCGAACGTTTCCATCTGATAAATCTCCAGTGGCAGCCAGAACGCCAGCGAAGCAATCTGGACGATCAGGCTGACTGCGATCAGCACGATTCCACCGCGCCAGATCCACACGCTCAGGTTCTCGCGATAGCGCAGCAACAGAGGCACGGCCAGCAACGCCACGAGTTCCACCGAGGTCGAAACGTAGCGATCGCCCCAGGCAAAATCTCCCTCCCAGTAGGCGTACCTGGCATAAAAGCTGATATAGGCAAGCAGCAGCAGAAGCGACGTCACGCCATAGGCACGAACCACCACCGACAGGCGCTTCCACAACACCACCAGGAGCACCATCGCCAGCGCCAGCAGCGGATCAAAAAGGAAGATCGACTTCTCTGGCTTAAACAACGCGCCCAAAAAGCCCACGTGAAACGGCGAGGTCCAGGGATAGTTCGCCGGCAGCGTCGGATCCTGCAACCGGCGCTCCACGGCAAATTGAGCGACGTACGTAGTGGTAAATGATCCGAAACGGTAGAACTGGTAAAGCCGGTCCAGCAGCAGAAAAAACAAATACACCGGAGCGGCAACTTTGCAGTACGCCACAAACCGCCGCCACAGCTCGCGGCCTCGCTCCCCTTCAAACCAAAGCACCAGCAAGAGAAAGACCCCGACCAACATTAGATCCAAGCCGGTGGTAAGCCGCGTGAGCAAGTTCAGCCCGAGTGCGCCGCTGCCCATCAATAACGCCCGCCGGTTTCCGGTCCGCAGCCACTCGTATTGAAACGAGAATCCGGCCAGCGTCAGCAGCATGATGTAGTTGTTCTCCGCCATGTTCTGCGTGTAATGCAGGTGCGTGGTGCAGAACATCAGCGCCAGCACGCCCGCTACCGATTCCCTCACATTGAATCGCAACTGGCGCAACAGGCGAAACGTGATGAGCGCGGTGAGTACATTCACCAGAATGCCGGTGAGATAGCTGACCACGATGGCGCGCACCGGGGGATCGTCTTGATAGTCAGAAAACACCCTCCAACGCGCCATCCACGTTCCCACCAGATCGGCGGGCAACATGAGCAGTGACTGCCCAATGCCATACCAGGCATAGAGCTGGCCTCCACGGCCGCGCAGTCCAAACTCAGGGTAATCGCTCGGAAAAACCTGCGGCTCGGAAGTCCACAGCCAGTGCGTGGTCTGCAGCCGATGCATGGTGTCGGCCGTTCCCAGCTCTCCGGACTGCACCACAAACGCAAGCAAACCCGCCACAAGGCACAACAGAAAGAGCGGATCGCGCAGCCATCGTCCGAGACGAGAAGTCATCGCTTCGATGGTAAACGAAAGCGATAATCTTCCCGGTGAAATTCCCGAAACTCTGTCTTTGACAAGCCTCCGTCTCTGGGATTACTTTGGATCGTTCAAACCAGTGACGATACCTCGCACACCACTCTTCGTCTTGCTAGTGGCCACGATCGCGTTCGGCGCGGACAAGACACCGCCCACCTATCAGAAGGGGACAATCACGGGTTGGGATACCCGAATCGACGTTCGCAACGGGGCCAACAACACGAGATCCTACCGACATACGAGGGTCTACGAATTGAAAGCCACTGGTTTGATTTACGAGATTGACGATTGCGACGCATTCCAGGCAGGACAATTCAGCGCCGGGCAAATCGTGGACTATCGGGTGGATGACGCTGACCCGAATGACCTGAGGATTTACGTACGTCGCGAAAATGGCAAGGAATACAAGTGCAAAATGGAAGGTGCGCGAATCATAGAAAGCGATAAAATCGACCCCATACCTGCCGCGCACTAGTGGCATCCGGCAGATTCCACAGCATCCATGCATGTTGCTGTCGTGACCTTGACGAGTTACGAATGAGGCCTATGAAATCAATGCGGATACTTCTCCCTGTCATTCTGCTTATGGCCGCAATGGGGGCCGGCGTCGACCAGACACCCCAGACTTATCAACACGGAACGGTCACCGGCTGGACCACGAGATACTATCCCTCGGGATTCTCTGGAAAGCATAAGTTTTTTGAGCTGAAGGGGGGCGGAGTGGTCTATCAGATCAGCGATTGCGGTTCTTTCCAGGCAGGACAATTCACGGCTGGGCAAGCCGTAGACTTCCGGGTAGACGCAACCGATAAGAACGACAAAAGGATTTATATCCGTCGCGAAGACGGTAAAGAATATAAGTGCAAGATGCAGGGTGCCAGGACCGCGGACGGCGCTAAAGCCGAAACTCCTTCCGCTACCGCCCCTTCTACCACGCCCTAACCTTGCACTTTACCTAAGTTTCATTACCCGGCGGCTTGCTCTTACTTCAAGCCGACTCCATAGAAATAATTGTAGTTGCCTCCCGAACCCCAAGGCGTATTGGCGCTGAAGGAAGAAAACAGCATTGCCTGTCCCATGAAGGCGACGAACACCTGTTGCTGCACGCCGTTGCTGCTTGCTTGAAAGGTGAAGAGGCCGTTGCAGGGATCCTGCAGCTCGCTGCCCCCCGAAACATAAAGAGTGGGAACCGCCGACACCGGAGTGAGCGTACCCAGAGCCATCGCGTTGCCGTTGGCGCCGCTTACCGTAACTTGGCCGCCAGAAGTGACCGTGATCGTCGCATTCCCCTGGCTTGGGGTTCCTATCTCTGTATTTCCCGAACCCGCATGGACGTTTGTCTGCTCGTAGTAGATGGCGTTGTAGGTCCCTGCAAATGAGGCGTCGAAATTCGCGCTGGCTGCTTTCTTCAGGCCAAGGATAGCTCCGTTTTGAGTATCCACTGCGAAGATTCCGTTCGCCGTGCCGAACACGTAGTCGGAAGTATTGTTGCTCGGATCCGGAATTGTAAGAAACGTGCCAGAAGGATCGAGTACCGCCGCGGCCACATCAAGCGTGTTTGAGTTGAAAGCGCTGTTGTTATCGCTATTGAGCGCTCCAAAAGGCCAGTAGGAAGAAGTGCTCCCCGTGCCCTGCGCATTGATATTGACCGACCCCACGTCGACGCCTCCAGACGAGGTGCGGAACTGCATGTAGTTGTAGGACTGCCCCTCAAACGTGGCCAGCGAGATCTGGCCGCTCTCCACGGCGGTGATCAGCGCCGGAGTGCTCGATCCGGTCCCAGTTTTGGCAGCTTGAATCACCATCGCATAGTTGGGTACTTCGTAGGCCGCAATCAGGTTGCCCGTGGGATCGTTCAATGTATACATGCCGTCGGAGTTCACCGTGTACGGAACGGTCCCCGCAGTGTTATTCGAGACGTCTGTGTAGGCGATCGTCTGGGTGCTGGAGTCAACTGTGATGGTCATAAAATCGCCAACCGATGCCGTGCCATGGTAGACACGCGAGGCCGGTGCAGCCACATTGCTGTGCGGAGTCGAACTACAGCCAGCCAAGAAAAACAGAGTGAGTAACGCGGAAATGGTGCGAGTTCGCATAAGAGAATCCTCATCACGCGCCAGTAGGCGCATTAGAGAATGGATCGGCTGCACAGCGGGATACGTTAAGCCAATCTGTCTCCACCGCAATCTTGAGTAATCATCAAGGCCAGCTGAGTTGCCGCAGCGGGGAGAATGTTCCGTGTAATATGTTCCATTCCGACGCGGTAGACTGTATCGGGAAAAATTCATGGCCCCGTGTTCATCCTGTGGTACCGACGTGCCCGCCACCGGCCGCTTCTGCTCAGCCTGCGGAGCGCCCGCCGGCCATACCGACGACCTTGCCACGCTCGACTTCGCGACCGCAACTTCGCCCCTTCCGCCTCGGCCTGGTTCCAAGACCTCTTCGCTAACATCCAGTTCGGCCGGGTACCAGAGCGAAGGCCGATTTCTCCCCGGCCGCCTGCTGGCTGGCCGTTACCGCATCATTGCCCTGTTGGGAAAGGGTGGCATGGGTGAGGTCTACCGCGCCGATGACCTCACGCTCGGCCAACCCGTGGCCCTCAAGTTTCTGCCCGACGAGGCCGCGCGCGATGAAGGACTGCTCGAGCGTTTCAAGAATGAAGTGCGGATTGCGCGGCGGGTTTCCCATCCCAATGTTTGTCGCGTTTACGACGTGGGCGAGGTGGAAGGCCACACCTTCTTCACCATGGAGTATGTCGATGGCGAAGACCTGGCGTCTTTGCTGCGGCGCATCGGCCGTTTGCCCGAGGATAAGGCCCTCGACATCGCTCGTCAGCTCTGTGCCGGATTGGCCGCCGCCCACACCAAGGGAGTGCTGCATCGTGACTTGAAGCCCGCGAACATCATGCTCGACGGCCGCGGCCAAGTGGTGATCACCGATTTCGGCTTAGCCGGTGTCGCCGATCAGATTCACGGCGCAGAGGTGCGCAGCGGAACTCCGGCTTACATGGCGCCGGAACAGCTAGCGGGAAAAGAAGTCAGCACCCGCAGCGATATCTATTCTCTCGGACTGGTGCTGTACGAAGTCTTCACCGGGAAGCGCGCCTTCTCGCCCGAATCAATGCGCGTGCACAGCGACAGAACCCTCAGCCGGCCTTCCTCGGTGGTCAAAGATCTCAATCCGGTGATCGAGCGCGTCATCCTTCGCTGTCTGGAGACCGAGCCCTCGGCTCGACCGGCCACAGTTCTCAGCGTAGCCGCTGCGCTGCCCGGCGGAGATCCGCTGGCCGCAGCTTTGGCGGCGGGCGAAACGCCTTCTCCGCAAATGGTGGCCGCATCCGGTGAGACCGCGGGCCTTCGCCCCAGAGCCGCCGTCGCTTGTCTCGCCGCAGTGCTGCTGGCTTTGGGACTGGTTGCCTTCCTGTCGGTTCATTACAGCGCACTGGAGAAGATGCGGTTGGACTTGACGCCGGAGGTGCTCACGCAGAAGGCACGCGAAATGGTCGCCCGCCTGGGATATGCCGAGCGGCCAGTCGATACCGCTTCCGATCTTCGCTACGACACCGACTTCCAGGAGTACGTGGAGAAGAACGATAAACCTCATCCCGACTGGGATGCTGTGCTTGCGGCTCGGCCTTCGGTGCTCGGCTTCTGGTATCGCCAGAGTCCCGATCACATGCTGGCAGAGGGTTTTCGCGACCAGTTGCTCAGCCCCGGGATCGTAACGCGCAACGATCCTCCGACGGTGCTCTCGGGGATGATCAACTTGGAACTCGATCCCCAGGGGAGGCTCACTTATTTCCAGGCGATTCCACCGCAGAAGGAAAGTTCGAGTACGCCGTCGGCGGCGGTTGACTGGAGTGTTCTGTTCGCCGCGGCCGGACTTGATCCGGCTCAGTTTCAGAAGGCAGAGCCCACATGGAACTCCTTGGCTGATTCTGACACGCGAATGGCGTGGACTGGCATATGGCCGGGGACGACTCGGCCACTGCGCGTGGAGGCGGCTGCGTGGCACGGCAAACCGGTCTTCTTCTCGCTTATCGGCGACTGGACCAAACCGGATCGCACCAAGACTCCTGAGCAGTCCATGGGAAAGAAAGTACAGCAATACGTCGGGATTGCCTTAATCTTGAGTTTCTTTTTTGGGGTGATTTATCTGGCCCGGCTGAATTATCGCCAGGGACGTGGCGACCGGGAAGGCGCTTTGCGTCTGGCACGGGTGATGTTTGCGCTCGAAATGCTGTTGTGGCTTTGCCGCGGGCACATGGTCGCGAGCATCGCAACCCTTAGCTCACTCATGGTTGCAGTCAGCACGGCGCTCTTTGTCTCCGGCACCACCTGGATGCTGTATCTGGCGCTCGAACCGTGGGTGCGCCGTCGCTGGCCGCAAACCGTTATTTCGTGGAGCCGGCTGCTGTCCGGACAGTTCCGCGATCCGCTGGTGGGGCGCGACATTTTATTGGGTGTGATGCTGGGGGTCGTGTGGATTCTGCTCTTTCAGCTCCGCGCCATCCCCATGATGCACCTGGGAGCGGCACCTGGGCTGTATCAGACCGAATACCTGATGGGCGGGCGCGAGGCGCTGGGCGCGTGGTTGGTGCAGATCCCAGCTTCGATTCTGGGCACGCTGCAGTTCTTCTTCCTGCTGCTGGGACTGAAAGTCGTGTTGCGTAAAGATTGGCTGGCCGCCATCGCGTTTGTTGCCCTCTTCGCGCTGCCCCAGGGGTTATCCAGTTCCTACGTGGCGGTGGAATTGCCGGCCTGGATTCTGATCTACGCCATCGCGGTGCTGATCGTCTATCGCTTCGGACTGATACCGCTGGCCTGCGCCATCTTCACGGTCAATATGCTGGCCAACGTTCCGTTCACCGCCGACTTCTCGGCCTGGTATATGACGACCTCCGCGTTGGCGTTGCTCAGCGTGGTGGCGCTGGCGGGGTGGGGCTTCTACCAATCGCTGGGTGGAGAGCCGTTGTGGAGGCTGGAGATCGAGTAGGCGTTCGGCGGGAACAGGTGGGTTGCGGGCCGGCTTATGCTGATGGCGAAGCCCGGCATAGGAGGGTATTCAAAATAGCTCGATGCTCACCGTACGGGCGGAAGCAGAAGCCAGCCGGATGTCACGTGTAATTAGCGTGGCGCCGAGTTTTTCGGTGAGCGCGATGTAGGCCGCATCGTAGGCCGAGAAATTATGCCGGAGCCGCCAAATGTGTGGCAGAAAAACGAAGTGAGGATAGCGGGTTACGCGCAGATCGAGTAAGTCCTGGATCGCCTGATCGGCGCGCGGTGCTGAAACCGCGCCTTCCCGCACCAGCCGCCGCAGCACCTGCGCCACCTCAAGGTCCAGGAGGTGCGGAGCGTGAAGAGATTCGCCGAGCGAGTAAATTCGGTTTTCAATTTCTTGCCCCACGGCGGTCTGAAGCAGCCAGTCAATCGCCGCGGACGCGTCCAGGACGATCACCGAGCCTCACGCTCTTCTCTTACCAGGCGCGCGGTGTCGAGCGAAATCGTAACCGCCCGGCGCGTATGTAGGCGGCCGCGTAATTCCGCCAGAGTCGGCCGCTCCGCGATCTCCTTGATCTCTGCGAGCAGATAATCCGAGAGGGACATGCCAGCCATAGCGGCGCGCGCTTTCAGGCTGCGATGCAGGGCATCCGGCACGTTGCGCAGCTGAATCATCTTTGACATGCTAGAAGCATACTTTCATGTGGTAAACATGTCAACAAGGACAGGCCGGATGCGAGGGAGGTCGACCGAGTGTCCTGACGTTCCGGATGACCCGTGGGTGGTTACCTTCGTGCTGGTAATGGCCCGGACTAGCCATTTACCAATGTGCGGCTTCCGTTTAGTCTTGTGATTGAGCAGCACTTGGGGGAGG
Source organism: uncultured Acidobacteriaceae bacterium (assembly GCA_963749985.1). Lineage (GTDB taxonomy): Bacteria > Acidobacteriota > Terriglobia > Terriglobales > Acidobacteriaceae > Sulfotelmatobacter. The sequence goes on from CAVVOS010000002.1 coordinate 53,572, forward strand.
GCTGATCGACATACGTCCCACGACTCGAACGAGTCTGGGGCGTTTTGTTTTGCGTGGTACTCGTCAGCCCTAACTGCTCTGTCATCCTGAGCGAAGTTGTCGGTCGCAAAGCGAGCGACAACGCAGTCGAAGGATCCCTTGCAACTGGAACTGCCGATGCCGTCTCGGGGAGTGCTCCCGAAACAGTCGGGAGCACTGGCGGAAACTCCCTGCGGGGTCGGCGCACTGCACGCGGGTAGGGATCCTTCGACTGCGCGGCTGCTTCGCATTCGCGAAGCAGTCGCTTCGCTCAGGATGACAGAGCCTAAGGTGGCTTCCAGCAAGCGGAGCAACACTTCCTCGACGCTGCTGGAGCCGGTCTCTTGGAGCTGCCTTCGGATTCTGGCCTCCAAGGATGGGTCGCGGATTTCGATGGTCATGGTTGGCTGCAGGGGTTTAAGGGAATACCTGGGCGCTTCAGGCGGGAGCATACCGTTTGATCGGGATTCGCCGCGAATGCTCTCGCGTTTTCGCCACGTCGTAGGCGAGCTGCATACGGAGAAGATGGTCCATGTCGGGGCCGAAGGCCTTTTCGATGCGCAGGGCCATCTCCGGCGTCAGGGATGCCTTGCCGTGCAGCAGCTCGGAGAGCGTGGCGCGGCGCACTTGCAAAATCTCCGCCGCCTTCGACACGGTGAGGCCGAGAGCTTCGATGACTTCGGTTCGTATCAGGTCGCCCGGATGGGGCGGGTTCTTCATGGGCATTTCGGCCTCTCAGTGATAGTCGATCAGGTCAATATCGCTGGCGGTGTTCGTCTGCTCGTCGTACGAGAAAATCAGCCGCCAGTTTCCCGTTACCGTCAAACTCCACCATCCTTTCCGATCACCTTTGAGCGAATGCAGCTTCCAACCGGGAAAGCGGCGAAGCTGCTCCAGCGTCTCGGCAGTTTCGAGGGCGAACAAAAGCTTGCGCAGCTTGTCGGCCATCGCGGACGGCACGCCCCTGGCGCTTCCCTCCTCGTGGAGCTGTCTTAGCCCTTTGTGGCGAAAGCGGACAAGCTGCATTTTGTCCTTAGCTCTTAAACTGCCTCCTTATTGTGTACGGTATAACCGTACATGTCAAGCCGTTTATTCCCAGTCGGCTTAGTTGCTCTGTCATCCTGAGCGAAGTTGCCGGTCGCGAAGCGAGCGACAACGTGGTCGAAGGACCCCTTGCAAGGTGGAACTGCGATGCCGTCTCGGGGAGTGCTCCCGAAGCAGTCGGGAGCGCTGGCGGAAACTCCCTGCGGGGTCGGCGCACTGCACGCGGGTAAGGGATCCTTCGACTGCGCGGCTGCTTCGCATTCGCGAAGCAGTCGCTTCGCTCAGGATGACAGAGCCTAAGGTGGCTTCCAGCAAGCGGAGCAACACTTCCTCGACGCTGCTGGAGCCGGTGGTTTGGATTTGCTTTCGGATTCTGGCCTCCAAGGATGGGTCGCGGATTTCGATGGTCATGGTTGGCTCCTTGGGGTTTAAGGGTACGGGAAAGAGTGGGATGAATCAACAGGATCCCCGGAGGGATGGGACCGTGGAATCCACGTCTCGCAAAGAACGCGAAGCGTGGGCTACCCGCCGCGGGAGCGCCCCGTCCTGCCCCCAGTTTCCTCGCGGGTTCCTCTCTGCTGTGACCGTTTGCATCTTGAATCGACTGGTGCTCTAATTTGTCTTAGCGACGAGCCCGCCATGTCATCGCAAAAATCCTTTTCTGACTTGGAACTTGGGATCAGGGAGCTCTTTCGGATCATTGTTCCGGGAGCATACGGAGTGATGTTGGCGCTCATTTTGGCGCCGGAGTCGGCGGCCGCGAAATTTGCTGGGAGGAGTACGGGGGTCCAAATTGGCGCGTCGTTCTTTTTGGGGGTTCTGGGATACGCACTGCGACCGCATGAACGATGGGCTCCGTATTTTTTTCATTTTGAGAAGTGCCGGGTTAAGCTGAACGACGAGATTACCCGGGTTATCCGGACCGCGCCAGCCGTGCACGAGATCGAATCTGCCCTCGAACCGCCGTACCAAGTGCACGAAAGCAGCGACCATGTTGCGCTGTATAAACTATTCTTGGAAACTAAGGTGCCGGAGGCCAAGGATAGAATTCATTACTTTTCCTCTTTTTATTACATGCTTATCGAGTTGTCCCTGTTCTCTTTAGTGGCTGCGTTCTGCCTAACTGCCAATTACTGCGTGGCATTCGCGAGGGCTACGGGCCATCGTTCGGCGGCGTGGATCGCGATTTTCATGATCGCATTCGCCGTCGCCGCCCAGATTGCCCTTCTAGTTGGCCTAAAGGGCTTGAGCAGCAATCGAAGCAAGATTTGGTTGTGCAGTTCGCTCCTGCTCGCCGCTGCCGGCCTGCTTGTCGCTTTCGGCTCGACGTTGGCTGTCGACCTCTGCCAACTGCACGCATCTGGATGGAGCCCCGATGTCGTACCCCCTCTGCTAATTTTTGTGGCGTTCGCTTTCGAGCGTTTAGGTGCCAAACAGTGGAAGCAGATCATTGATGAACAGGTGATTCTTGTGAACGCCAACGCACTTGACCTCAGGAAAATGAGCAAAAGATGGCCTTACTAGTCAACGGATGCGAGGTCGATTTGAAGAAGGACCTTGTGAAGCTTTGCGAAGAATCTCTCGCGTCGATTCTTCTCGATCCTTCAGTCAAGGTTTTCGGCGTCGACGTTTCCGAATTTTCGACTGCACGATTCGGAAGCGAGGAGCCTGCCCGTTACTACATCGTCTCGCTGGATACAAATGATGCCTCGATGCTCAGGGGTGCCGCGCGCAGCCTAAAGGGGAGTTACAAGGAACGATTGGAAGGTGTGTTGGACGCTCACGCTAAGCGTTGCGCCCCGTCGAATAGTGTCCACGTCGAAATTCGCGGACCAGAATCCAACTCAGTGGAGAGAATCATCCCAATTCCAGAAATTCTACGGTCAGGAAAAGTCCCTAGAACTGCCCCCATTGTCCGAACGGCGGAGCGCTATGGGATTAGTTACATCCAGATCCGTGGCAGGCACTTGATAGCGCCCAGCCCAGCGATCGCGCAGTTCTTGGAGCACTACGGTGCTGAGAAAGCCGCGGAAATCAAGACCGTTATTGACCTATTTGCGGGCACAGCGGTCGCCAGCAAGGTCTTGTGTCGGGTAGGCAAGCCAGAGCATGTGGTTGTCGTCGAAAATGATCCCGTGAAGCTGGAAAATTCCAAGGTGCACCTCAGCGACAATAGGGTGGAGTTTGCGCTCGGCGACGCGATGGTTTACCCCTTCCCTCAAAGGGTCGATTTACTAGTGGCCGATCCTTACTATGAGGATGTAGAGAGGTTTCTACACCTGAGACTTAAAAGCATGGCTCGCCATGTCACCAATCTCATCCTCGTTCCAGGGGACTTACAGGACCGCGTCTGGAACGCGCGCATGTCCGAGCTAATACGTGGGGCCGGCTACGCACTAACAGAACACTCACTCTACGGTCAGGTGATCCTAGAGGCAAGGCGGGCCCGCTAAGTCGGCGCGCTACTGGGTCATCTCGGGGGCGCCCCCAATCGCCGCAACTTCCCTCTCTCCAGTAGCATCTAAACCTTGACAACATTCCACTCAGGTCTTAGCATGGACCTGTTGGCAATCATAAGCGCATTGATTACAAAGCACTTATTTGATTCTGGAAAGTTCACAGGAGACGATTATGGCCAAGATTATTGGGATTGACCTTGGAACCACCAATTCTTGCGTGGCGGTGATGGAGGGCGGCGAGCCCAAAGTTATCCCTAATGAAGAAGGAGGGCGAACCACGCCTTCCGTGGTTGGGTTTACCAAGACTGGGGAGCGGTTGGTGGGGCAGGTGGCGAAACGGCAGGCTATCACCAATCCGGAGAACACGGTTTATTCGATCAAGCGCTTTATGGGGCGGCGCTTCGATGAAGTGACGGAAGAGATCAAGATGGTGCCCTATAAGGTGGTGCAGTCGGGCGACCACGTGGCGGTGCTGGCGCAGGGCAAGGAGTACACACCTCCGCAGGTTTCGGCGCTGATTCTGCAGAAGCTGAAGAAGGCGGCGGAAGACTACCTGGGTGAGAAGGTGAGCGAGGCGGTGATCACCGTGCCCGCCTACTTTAATGATGCGCAGCGGCAGGCTACGAAAGATGCCGGGCAGATCGCCGGACTCGAAGTGAAGAGAATCATCAATGAGCCGACGGCGGCGGCGCTGGCGTATGGCCTCGACAAGACGAAGGACGAGATGATTGCCGTCTACGACTTTGGCGGCGGAACTTTTGACATTTCGGTGCTGGAAGTGGGCGAGGGCGTGATTGAGGTGAAGGCCACCAATGGTGATACGCACCTGGGCGGCGACAACCTGGATCAGCGGATCGTGGACTGGCTGATCGATGAGTTCAAGAAGGATGAAGGTCTTGACTTGCGCGGTAAGGGCAACGAGATGGCTTTGCAGCGGCTGCGGGATGCGGCCGAGCGGGCGAAGATCGAGCTTTCCACCACGATGGAGACCGAGATCAATCTGCCATTCATTACGGCGGACGCCGGCGGGCCGAAGCATCTGGTGAAGAAGCTGACGCGGGCGAAGCTGGAAGGGATGGTGGAAGACATCATTCAGCGGTCGGTGGGACCGTGCAAGCAGTGTTTGAAGGATGCGGGCCTCGATGCCAGCAAGATCAATGAAGTAGTGCTGGTGGGCGGGCAGACACGCATGCCGCGGATTCAGGCGCTGGTGAAAGAGTTGTTTGGCAAGGAAGGCCACAAGGGAGTGAATCCCGATGAAGTGGTGGCGATTGGGGCGGCGATTCAGGGTGGCGTGTTGGGCGGCGAAGTGAAGGATCTGCTGCTGCTGGACGTGACTCCGCTGTCGCTTTCGATTGAAACGCTGGGCGGGGTTTCGACGCCGATGATTCCGCGCAACACGACCATTCCGACTAAGAAGACGGAGACGTTCTCGACGGCGGCGGATAATCAGACCTCGGTTGAGGTGCATGTGCTGCAGGGCGAGCGTCCGCTGGCGGCGCAGAATAGGACTCTGGGCAAGTTCCACTTGACCGGAATTCCGACGGCTCCGCGAGGTGTTCCGCAGATTGAAGTGACGTTCGACATTGACGCCAACGGCATTCTGAACGTGACCGCGAAGGATACGGCCACGCAGAAGGATCAGAAGATTACAATCACGTCGTCTTCTGGATTGTCGAAGGAAGAAGTGGAGAACATGGCCAAGGAAGCCACCGCGCACGCGGCCGAGGACAAGGCGCAGCGCGATGCGATCGAGGCTAAGAACCAGCTCGACAGCATGGTTTACAACGTGGAGAAAATGCTGCGCGACCAGGGAGATAAGATCTCGGGCTCGGATCGCGGCGATGTGGAGAACGCGATTGCGGACGCCAAGAAGGCGCTGGAATCGAATGACAAGGCGCAGATGGACAAGGCGCGCGAGACCCTGACCAAGGCTTCGCACAAGCTGGCCGAGGAAATGTACAAGGCGGCACAGGCGAAGCCGGGAGCTGCTCCGGGCGGCGCTCCGACGGACGGGGCGGGTGCGGCTTCGGGCACGAACGGCAGCGGTCAGAAGAAAGACGAAGGCGTGATCGACGCTGAGTACGTGGACGTGGACGAGAAGAAGTAAGGCAGCTTCTGGCTGCTAGCTTCTAGCTTGAAGTGGGTGGCGCGGGCAGGGTTGCCCGCGTCACCCGTTTGTGGTGCCGTTATGCATGAGCACATGGCTTCGGACACTAGTGGTTTCGAGCAGACTTCCGGGGAGATGGAAATGGATTTTCAGGTGAATGAGCAGACTTATTTTTTGAGCCTTGCGGAGGACCAGAGGCGGTGGCTGGTTTTCGTCTCCTCGCCAACCGGGGCAAGGCCGATTCCGGTTTATGTGGACGCGCCGGAGTCCGGGCCATTGGTGGTTTTGGATGAGGAGAAGCGTGGGCTGGTGAACTGATGTGTCATCCTGAGCGGAGTTGTCAGTCGCGAAGCGGAGCGCGGGTTCGCCGAGATTCCGGAAGGATGGGTTTGGATGAACAAGGGGCGAGGTTTGGCATTGACATCAGCCGAGGTTTAACGTCATCGGCAGAGAACAAGGTAGGGATCCTTCGACTGCGCGAGCCGATTCGCTTCGCTCTCCGGCTCACTCCGCTCAGGATGACAGATTTCGGGTAGGATGCAGGAATACAAGCGCACCTTAGATGGCCACGACTTCCAAAAAAGATTATTACGAAATTCTGGGCGTGAAGAAGTCCGCCTCGGCGGAGGAGATCCGCAAGGCGTTTCGCAAGCTGGCCCGCAAATACCATCCTGACGTTAATCCTGGGGACAAATCGGCGGAGGAGAAGTTTAAGACGCTCTCCGAGGCGAACGACGTTCTCAGCGATCCCAAGAAGCGCAAGATCTACGACCAGGTCGGATTCTATTCCGACAATATCGATCCGGCCACGGCGGAAGCTTATGCGCGGGGCGGGGGCCAGGGCGGATTTTCCGGAGGCGCGCCGGGGGGATACTCCGGCGGCGGCGCGGGGCAGGCAGGCGGACAGGGTGTTCCCTTTGATTTCGGAGGCTTCGACTTCTCGGATCTGGGGGACAACGCGGGGCGGGGCCGACGGAGCGGCGGCGGCGGCGGATTCAAGGACATCTTCTCGGGCATCTTCGGCGGAGGACGCGGGGCCGCGGCGCCTGAAGTCGGACCGGAAGCGGGCAGCGACCTGGAATACCAGGTCAACGTACCTTTCTGGACAGCCATTCGTGGCGGAGTAATGCGGCTCAACATTTCCCGGCAGGATGTTTGCGCGCAGTGCCACGGGCAGGGTTACAGCGAAGCGCCGGGAAAGTGTCCGGAGTGCGACGGAACTGGCCAGATCACGCAGACCGGTGGGCGGATGAAGTTCAATGTGGCATGCCCGCACTGTAATGGGACGGGCAAGAACATTTCCACCTGTACTGCGTGCCACGGCGAAGGCACGGTCAGCCGGAGCGAACCGTTGGAAGTACGAATCAAGGCGGGGACACGCGATGGGCAGCGCATCCGGTTGGCCGGCAAAGGCAACGCCGGGGCTCACGGTGGCCCGGCTGGCGATCTGTATGTGATTATCCGGACCGGGGAGCATCCGATTTTCCGGCGCGACGGGGACGACATCTACCTGACGGTCCCAGTGAGTGCCACGGAAGCCGCGCTGGGCGCGAAGATTGAGGTGCCGACCATCGATGGCCGGGCGCTGCTGAAGATTCCTCCGGGGACGCAGTCGGGACAGAAGTTGCGCCTGCGCGAAAAGGGCGTGCCTTCCGCTACGAAGGACGGAGTGCGAGGAGATGAGATCGTCGAGATCACGGTAACCGTGCCGATGCCGCGCGACGAGCGCACCAAAGAGCTGCTGCGAGAGTTGGCCAAGCTGAACCCAGAAGATCCGCGGGAAGAGCTTTGGAAGAAGGTCTGAAAGCAGTACCGAGTACCTAGTACCCAGTTGCGAGTAAGAAATCAATCGGCAGTTCTTTGCCAGGTACTGGGTACCAGGTACTGCTGTTACTTCCGACGCTGGCCTACCTGACAAAACTTTTCAAATATTCCTCCACATTTTTCTTGCATCGTAGGAAAAATCCCGTAATCTCTACACTGCGAACTAACTCCAGCGCGATTTCTGGAATCTAACCAAAACCAGAAAGCTCGAGCACGCTTTAAGAATTGCCAGCCGCTGCGGAGTAGCTGAGAGTGAGTCGCTTGAGGAGGAACACATAGAAATTGGCAACCGCTAGCGCCCCACGTCAACAAACCGAGAACCCCCAACCTCTCGCCGCTGTACCCAATAAAGCGCCCAACCGGAAAAAATTCGTCCGCCTCACCTTGTGGCCTCTGGTGGCCGCCACCTTCTTTATGGTGTCGGGCGGAACGTATGGCACGGAAGACATTGTGCACGGGGCCGGGTACGGACGCGCGATTCTGATTCTGCTGCTCACGCCGCTGCTCTGGAGCCTGCCTACGGCCTTCATGATCGGCGAGCTGTCGAGCGCGCTGCCTTACGAAGGCGGCTACTACGCCTGGGTGCGCCGCGCGATGGGCAACTTCTGGGGATTTCAGGAAGCCTGGCTCTCGCTGGTTGCGTCCATTTTCGATATGGCGATTTATCCCACGCTGTTCGTGGCCTACCTGACCCGCATGTTCCCCTGGTTCCAGGAGGGCAATCGGGGATGGTGGGTCGCGCTGGCGGTGGTGATCGCCTGTGCTGCGCTGAATATTGCCGGCGTGAAGGTGGTTTCGCTGACGTCGTTGTGGCTTTTCTTCGCGCTGTCGGCGCCGTTCGTGGCGATCGTTCTAATTGCTCCGTTTAAGATTGGCGCTCTTGCCAACGCGGTGACCAAGCCAACCACCTCGACCGTAGACATTCTTGGCGGCCTGCTCATCTGCATGTGGAACTACATGGGATGGGACAACGCCTCGACCATTGCCACGGAAGTGGAGAAGCCGCAGCGGACCTATCCGCGGGCCATGCTGGTTGCGGTGGTGATTGTGGCCCTGAGCTACGTGCTGCCCTTCGCCGCCTTGTGGATGACCGGACTGAAGGCTACCGCGTGGGAGACTGGCTCCTGGGCGGACATTGCCGGATTGCTGGGTGGACCGCTGCTACGTATCGGCGTGGTGCTGGGCGGAGTCATCAGCGCGTTTGGCATGTTCAATGCCTTGGTGATGAGCTACTCGCGTCTGCCGCTGGCCATGGCGCAGGACGGCATGCTGCCTAGCGTTTTCGGCAAGCTGCAGAAGAAATCGCGAGCGCCCTGGGTTGCGATCATCGCGCTGGCGTTCGGATGGGCGATGTGTCTCGGCCTGGGGTTTGCCCGGCTGGTCACGCTCGACATCCTACTTTATGGTTTCAGTCTATTGCTGGAGTTCGTCGCGCTGGCCGTGCTGCGTTTCCGCGAGCCCGACTTGCCGCGGCCATTCCGGGTTCCCGGCGGATTGTTCGGAGCGATCGCGATCGGCATCCCACCCATGCTGTTGCTGGGATTTTCCATCATCCGCAGCGAACATGAGCAAGTGTGGAACATGAGCTCCTTCGAGTTCGGCATGATCCTGATTGCGGCGGGCTTTGTGGCGTACGCCGTCAATCATTTGTTGAAGCCGCGGGGGTGGGCCGCCACGGAACAGAAGCCGGAACCGGCGGCGTAGCAAGATCATCGGCCACGGATTCGCACTGATGAACACGGATTTGTCTTTCTTGATCCGTGGAAATCAGTGCCGATCCGTGGCCGACTTGTTTTTGTTGTAAATTGGTGACGGCAGAAGTTTGGCACCGATTTTCAGACAATGACCAAGCGTAAATCCAAAGGCGCGTACATGATCTCGGCCGTGGCCGAGATGTACGGCATCCATCCTCAGACGTTGCGCCTTTACGAGCGCGAGGGACTGCTGAAGCCCTCGCGTACCGAGGGCAATACCCGACTTTACACGGACGAAGACTTGCAGCGGCTGGAGTTCATTCTGTCCTTGGCGCGGGATTTGGGCGTGAACATCAGCGGCATGGCGATCATCCTGCAAATGCGGGAGCGCATGGAAGAGATGCAGCGGCAGATCCAGGAGTTCGTGCAGTATATCCAGCAGGAAGTGCTCACCCGCGCCAACGCCGCGGCCGATCCGGCGAAGGGTGCGATCGTGCCGGTGCGGAGATCGATGCTGGCGCAGACGATTCCTCCACCAAAGAAGCGGTGAGGGCAAGCATTTCGCAATTAGCAGTTGGCAACTGGCCGCCTCGACGAGCACCATTCATCCGAGCAGCTAAACGCCAGTTGCTAAATGCCAATTGCTTCATTCCCGCGTATTATATGAAGTCCTTCGGCACCCGCCTGCTGAGTGCTGAATGCTGAGTGCCGAATGCTTCCCTTCAAGCTGATCTACAGCGACGGCTACTACCTGCCAATCGGCGAGCACGTGTTCCCGGCGGAGAAGTACCGGCGCATCCGCGACCGACTGGTGGCGAACGGGGTCGCCGAGGCAAGCGACTTTCTGGAGCCGCAACCGGCTAGCGATCAGGACATCCTGCTGGCGCACACCCCGGAATATGTTGACAAGTTAATGACCGGCACGCTCAGCTCGCGCGAGGAGTTGGAGCTTGAGGTTCCTTTCTCGCATGAGTTGGTGGAGGCGTTCTGGCTGGCGGCCGGAGGCTCGATGCTGGCGGCGCGGCAGGCTTTGGCGGACGGCGTCGCGATCAGCATTGGCGGCGGCTTTCATCATGCCTTTCCCGACCACGGCGAAGGGTTCTGCATGATTCACGACGTGGCCGTGGCCATCCGGAGGCTGCAGCGCGACGGCAAGATTCGCACCGCGATGACTGTCGATTGCGACGTGCATCAGGGCAATGGGACGGCGGTGATTTTTGCCGGGACGCGGGCATCGAGCGATCCTCTGCCGTCGGCTTCGGGCTCGCCGCCCGCGATGCATGGAGTCCGCAGGAAGAACGCGAACTCCGGAGACGTCTTCACCATCTCGCTGCATCAGCACAACAACTATCCTTTGTGGAAGCCGCCGTCATCGATTGACGTGGATCTGCCCGACGGCATCGAGGACGACGATTACCTGGCCTGGCTGGACAACGCGTTGAGCTCCGGGCTGCGGCAGTTCCAGCCCGATCTGTTGTGCTACCTCGCGGGTGCCGATCCCTATAAAGAAGACCAACTGGGCGGACTTTCTCTGACCATTGAGGGATTGAAGAAGCGCGACGAACTCGTGTTTCGCGTGGCGCGGGCAAAAGGCATTCCCGTGATGGTGACTTTTGCCGGGGGCTACGCGCAGAATGTGGAAGACACCGTGACCATTCACTCCAACACGGTGATCGCGGCAAAAGAAGTGTTTGCCGTAACGAAGTGAGTGCGTGAAAAGTTATACTCGATGGCATGATCGTCAGCCCGGCAGACCTTTCCCATAGCGAGCTTTACGGCATCCTGCTCAACTCCGTGGCCCCGCGGCCGATTGCGTGGGTATCGACGATGAACGCAGCGGGACAGCCCAATCTTGCTCCTTTCTCCTTCTTTAACGCGGTTTGCGTCGATCCCCCGTTGCTGGCGTTTGCGCCCGGACTGCGGTCGCCTAAGCGTCCAGAAGGTTACCACGGCGAAGCCAAGGACACGTTGCGGAACGTTCGCGACACCGGGGAATTTGTCATCAACGTTGTTACGTACGAACTTCGCGAAGCGATGAATCTAACGAGCGGAGATTACGACCCGTCAGTGAACGAATTCGAGGTGGCGAAGCTTACGCCGCAACCGTCGAAGGTCGTGCGTCCGCCGAGAGTCGCCGAATCTCCGGTCAGCTTTGAGTGCAAACTTCATCAGATTCTCGACTTCTCGACCGCGCCGACCAGCAGCAGCCTCGTGATCGGCGAGATTGTGTCGATTTACATGAACGACGCGCATGTTAAAGACGGCAAGCTGGACCGGAATTCGCTCGACCTCATCGGACGCATGGGTGGGATTCAGTACACGAGGACGACGCAGAGATTCGAAATGGTGAGGCCGAAGGTAGGGCAGTCGCTGCTAAAATAGACCATCCAATTATGTTCGAGAATCTTCAGGAAAAGCTGCAACGCGCCTTTAAATCCCTTCGCGGCCAGGCCCGGCTCAGCGAAGAAAATATCGCCGAAGCCCTGCGCGAAATTCGCCTCGCACTGCTCGAAGCCGACGTCAACTTCAAAGTAGTCAAAGAGCTGATTGACCGCATCCAGGCCAAGGCTGTGGGCCAGGAAGTGCTGACCGCGCTTTCTCCGGGCGAGCAGGTCATCAAGATCGTGCGCGACGAGCTGGTCGAGACGCTCGGCAAGGACACGGCGCGCATGAAGTTCGCATCGCAGCCGCCCACGGTTGTGCTCATGGCCGGGCTGCAAGGTTCCGGCAAGACGACCACATCGGGCAAGCTGGCGCACTGGTTCAAGGCGGGCGGGCATCGTCCGCTGCTGGTTTCAGTGGACGTGTACCGTCCGGCAGCGCGCGAGCAGTTGAAGGTTGTGGCCGAGGCAGTCAAAGCGCACATTTACGAAGGCGAAGTGGGCGAGGCGAACACGCCCGCGCAGCTGACCCAGGCCGTTGAGCGGTTAGTAAAAGAAGCGCGCCGCGAGGCTATCGTCTCCGGCTGCGACGTCCTGATCGTCGACACCGCCGGACGTCTGCACATCGATGACGATCTGATGAACGAGATGCAGACGCTGAAGAAGCTGCTGAATCCGTCGGAGATTCTGTTCGTCGCCGACGCCATGACCGGACAGGACGCCGTCCGCTCCGCCGACGAGTTCCACAAAAAGCTTTCGCTCACCGGCGTCATCCTCACCAAGATGGACGGCGACGCCCGTGGCGGTGCGGCGCTTTCCATCCGCCAGGTGACGGGGCAGCCTATCAAGTTCATCGGCGTGGGCGAGAAATACGACGCGCTGGAACCGTTCCATCCCGACCGCATCGTGTCGCGCATTCTCGGCATGGGCGATATTCTTTCGCTCATCGAGCGCGCCGAATCGCAGATCGACAAGAAAAAGGCGCAGGAGATGGCCACCAAGGCCCTCACCGGTGACGGCTTTTCGCTGGAAGATTTTCGCGACCAGTTGCGGCAAGTAAAAAAGATGGGATCGATCAAGAGCCTGATCGGCATGATGCCCAGCATCGGCCCGTTTTCCGGCTTGCAGAAGGCCGCCGACAACGTCGACGAAAAACAGATCAACCGCGTCGAGGCCATCATCAACTCGATGACGGCGCATGAGCGCAATCATCATGAGGTGATCAACGGCAGCCGCCGCAAGCGCATCTCCCGCGGCTCCGGCACCACCGTGCAGGAAGTAAACAACTTGCTCCGCCAATACGCGCAGATGAAAAAGATGTTCAAGCAGATGGGCAAGCCCAGCTTCGCGCGGAGAATGGCCGGGATGAAATTGCCGGGCATGTGAAAGCGGGCTTCGGCTTTCGGGCTTCGGGCTTTGGCGATGCCGAGAGACGCTCTGTGTTTTTGCTTTGCCGAAGCCCGAAAGCTGAAGCCCGAAGCCCGAAGCCCGATTTTATGAAGTGGCGCTCTCTCGAAGAATCGTCTCCCGAGACTGATATTCGTCCATTGCGCGAGATCTTTGCCGAGCGCAAGGAGATGATTGCGAAATATGTTCCGGCGGAGACACAGGCGATTCATGCTCGCGCCATCGCCGAATTGAGGCAGAAGCGATTGGCGGCGAATATTCTGCCCGTCGGCTTGAAGATTCCTGAATTCCGACTCCAAGATCACGACGGCAAGATCGTCTCGTCGTCCGACCTTCTCGCCAAGGGAAGGCTCGTGCTCTGCTTCGTCCGCGGGCGCTGGTGCCCGTTCTGCGTCGCCCAGATGGAGGCGATGAATCTTATCCTGCCAGAGATCGAGCGGGCAGGCGCAAGGCTCGCCGCCATTTCTCCGCAGACCGTGAAGCAGTCGTTCTTCATGCGCGACCAGCACAAGCTCCGCTTCCCGCTGCTGTCCGATGCGGGCAACAAAGTTGCGCGGCAGTTCGGCTTGACCTATCGTATTCCAGAAGACCAAGAAGCAGTCTATCGAAAGGCGTTCGTCAATCTCCCTTTCGTAAATGGCGATGACAGTTGGGAAGTTCCGATTCCCGCGACTTACATCATCGATCGCGACGGCCCTGTGCTCTACGCTTCCGCAAACGAGGATTACACGGAGCGGCCTGAACCGGCAGACATTGTCCGCTTCCTGCACACTTTGCCCTGATCCGCAGCGCCCCTCAGCTTTCGGTACACTTGAAACATGCGCGAATCCCAAGACTGGCAACTGACCACCGGCAACTGGCAACTGTCCTTATGAACTATATCTACGGCATCAACGCCGTCACCGAGGCGCTCAAGGCCCGGGGACGGGCTTTCCAGTGGGTGGGCATGGCGAAGGAGCGGCACGACATCCGGTTGCAGCGGATGATCGAAGACTGCCGCCGCCTTGGCGTGCCGGTGAAATTTCTAACGCGCACCGAACTCGACGAGATGGCTGGCCGGGCCGCGCATCAGGGAGTGGTCGCCGTCACCTCGGCGAAGCAATACAGCGACCTTGACGATGTAGTCGCCTCGAAACGCGGGCGCTACTCTTTCGTCATTGTGCTTGATGGCGTGGAAGATCCGCACAACCTGGGCGCGCTCATTCGCACCGCCGACGCCGCTGGCGCGGATGGCGTGGTCATCCCGGAACGCCGCGCGGCCCCTATCACGGGTACTGTGACGAAAACCTCCGCCGGCGCCAGCGAATACCTGCCGATCGCGAAGGTGACGAACATCGCGCGCACGGTGGAAGAATTGAAGGAGCGCAACATCTGGACGGTCGGCCTCGACGAGCGCAGCAAGCAAACTTATGACGCCCTCGATTACAACATGGATTGCGCGCTGGTTCTGGGCGCAGAGGGCAAAGGCCTGCACGACCTGGTAAAGAAGAAATGCGACTTCCTGGTTTCAATTCCGATGCTGGGCAAAGTGCCTTCGCTGAATGTGTCGGTTGCGGGCGGGGTCGTGATGTATGAAATCGTCAGGCAGAGACGCGGGAAGGACAAAGAGGCGTCGGGTGCGAAATGAAGTTGCGCGACCTGGGCCTTTGCTTTCTCGTTATTCTGTGTGCCTCTGTAGTGAGCTTTTCTGTCGACCGCGAGGCATTTACCTTCACGAATTACGACCTGAATGTTCGCGTCGAACCTGAGCAGCATCGCTTGGGCGTTCGCGGCAGGATTACTCTACGGAATGATTCCGCGACGCCGCAGAAAATCGCCGTGCTGCAGATTTCGTTCTCGCTCGATTGGCGTTCCATCAAAGCCGGCGACAAGCCGTTGCAGTTTGTCTCCCAGCCCTACGCTTCCGACATCGATCACACGGGAGCGCTCTCGGAAGCTATTGTGACCTTGCCGGACGCAGTCGCGCCCAAGGGCACCATTGATCTGGAGATCGCTTACGAAGGTGTCATCGTGCTCGACGCGACGCGCCTCACGCGTCTTGGCACGCCCGAAACGCAGGCCGACAGTTCTGACTGGGATGAGATCAGTACGAAATTCACAGCGGTGCGGGGGGCGGGATATGTGGCGTGGTATCCGATCGCCACGGAAGCGGCAAGTCTTTCCGAGCGGAGCGATCTGTTCGAGGTCCTGGGCAGATGGAAAGCGCGTGAGGCCACATCCACGATGAAAGTTTATTTCGCCTCCCCGACGGACGCAGGAGATGCAGTTCCACTTGTTACCCTGTGCGGCGGGGACGAACTGCATGCTGTCACGCGAGAGGGAACCACCAAGTTCCCGTCGGCTCAGTGCTTGTATCAGCCCCTTGGTCTTTTGGTTCCGGCGTTTGCCGTAGCCAATTACGGAGTTGTGGATCGGCCGGCAATCACGGTCTACAGCCTGCCCGAGCATGCAGGCGCAGCTGAGAGCTATGCAGATGCGGCCGAGAAGACCAGCCCACTCGTCGCGGAATGGTTTGGGGCAGCTCGAAGCAAAGCTGAGACGGCGGACCTCGGCGATCCAAGCGCAGTTCCTTTCGAGAGCGGCTCGCTATTGCTCACGCCTCTCGCCGGCATCGATCCCAAGCTGGCCGGCTTGATGGCTGCCCACCAACTCACGCATGCGGCGTTCTCTTCGCCCCGGCCCTGGATCAATGAAGGCCTCGCCCACTTCGCGCAGGCTCTTTATATGGAACAGCTGAAGGGACGCCAGGCTGCACTCGACTACATGGGATTGCACCGCCCCGCCCTTAGCGCGGTTGAGAAAGAAGAAGAGAAGCAGACAACCGCAACCCGGTCCGAAGACGAGGCGAATCGATCGTTGATCAACACCTACAATGAGGAACTCTACCGCAGCAAGGCGATGTGCGTGTGGTGGATGCTGCGCGACATGGTTGGCGATCAGGCGCTGAAAAAGGCTCTCGCCGCGTACCATTCGGAGCAAGACAAAGAACCTTCTTACATGCCGCGTTTGATTCAGGCGCAGACGCAGCGCGATCTTGAGTGGTTCTTCGACGACTGGGTCTATCGTGATCGCGGTCTGCCCGATTTCAAAGTGGAATCGGCGTTTCCGCGCAAGACGATGACCGATGAATATCTTGTGACCGTTACGGTGGCAAATCTTGGCCGTGCTGGAGCCGAGGTTCCGGTCACGGTGAAATTTGCTGGCGGAGAAATCACAAAGCGGCTCGAGGTACGCGGCAATAGCAAGGGCGTGATTCGAGTGGAGATTTCGAGGCCGCCGGAGGAAGTCGTGGTCAACGACGGCAGCGTGCCCGAGAGCGATACGACGAACAATACGTTCAAGATCGAGGCGGCCGATGCCGCGAAATAGTCAGCGGTTGAAATGAGTACGGGGAGGAGTTCTTGGCCTACATCCAGTTTCTGGGCGCAGCGGGCACTGTCACCGGCTCGAAGCATCTGATCAACACGTCCGGCAAAGCTTCCCGCGACGGCGGCCTTCAGGTGCTCGTCGATTGCGGCCTGTTTCAAGGACAGAAGGATTGGCGCGAGCGTAATTGGCGCGACACGCCGGTCCCGGCGAAAGAAATCGACGCCGTGATTCTCACCCACGCGCATCTCGACCACTGCGGCTGGATTCCCCGTCTGATGAAAGAGGGCTTCCGCGGACCCATCTACGCAACGTCGCCCACGATTGACTTGTGCGGCATCATCCTCCCCGACTCCGGCCACCTGCAGGAAGAAGATGCTGCTTACTACAACAAGACGAAGAAGTCGAAGCACCATCCCGCCCTGCCTCTCTATACGGAGGAGGACGCACAGAAATCGCTGCAGTATTTCAAGCCCGTGGCGGTTGGCCAGAGCGTCCAGCTTTCGGCCGAACTCTCGTTCCGCTTCGTTCGGGCGGCGCATATCCTGGGTTCGTGCATGGCGGAAGTCACGCTGAGCACGAACGATCAGACGCGTCATTTGTTATTTACCGGAGACATAGGCCGCGTGCTCGATCATAAGGTGACGCCAGGAAAAGTGGTGCACTCCGGTCCAACGGAGGGCGAAGTGGCCGACCTGGTAGTAATGGAGTCGACCTACGGCAATCGGCTTCATCCCAAGGAAGATCCCATGCCGGAACTGGCAGCTCTGATCAATGCGACGGCCCGTCGCGGGGGCAGCGTGGTCGTCCCGGCATTTGCCATCGAACGCACGCAGAAGCTGGTTTTCATTCTCAAGCACTTGATCGAGTCGGGGGAAATCCCGCGCATCCCTGTGTTCTGCGACAGCCCCATGGCGATTCGGGCTGTTGAAGTTTTCCTGAAGCACGACGAAGAGTACAGCGACGACACGCGCAGCATGATCAAGAGATATGGCTCGCCGCTCGACTGGCCAGGGTTCACCTTCGCGTCCACGGCGGAAGAATCGAAGAAGATCAACGCAGTCGTGATGCCTTCGATCATCATCTCCTCCAGCGGCATGGTGACCGGAGGCCGCATACTTCATCATTTGGCGCAGCGGCTTCCCGACTCGAAGAATCTCGTTCTCTTTATTGGCTTTCAGGCCCCGGGCACTCGCGGATTCGCCATCAAGAGCAAGGCTCCTGAAGTGAAGATCTTTGGCGATTTTGTTCCCATCCGCGCGCAGGTGGCGGCACTGGAACAGTTCAGCGACCATGCCGACCCGCCCGAGCTCTTGCAATGGCTGCGCACCTTCCGCAACCGGCCCGGTGTTACTTATCTCGTTCACGGGGAGCCCGACGCCGCCGGCCAGTTGCGGGATTTGATGAAAAAGGAATTGGGCTGGAACGTGGACGTAGCTAGATATCTGGAGAAGGTCGAGGTGCGGTAAACGAGGAATGACTCCGTCCTCGGAGTCAGCGATTCGCTGCCGTAAAGCGTGCCAGCTTATCGAGCTTCGCGCTTGCTGCGCCGGAATCAATTGACTGCGTCGCGATGGGGATCGCTTCCGCAAGATGATCGGCGCGTCCCGCCGCTACGAGTGCGGCCGCGGAGTTCAGCAAAACCACATCGCGGCGCGCGGATTTCTTTCCAGCTAAGATCTCGCGAATAGTGGCTGCATTTTCGGCCGCGTCTCCACCAGAAATATCGGCGAGAGTGGCCCTCTTCATGCCGAATTCTTCGGGATCAACTTCGTAAGTCCGCACCGTTCCGTCGCGAGCTTCGGCCACGCGCGTCGGTCCGGTAATGGTTATCTCGTCGAGTCCGTCCAAGCCATGCACCACGAGCGCGCGATGCAGTCCCAGCATGCTGAGCGCTTCTGCGAGCTTTTCGACCATATCGAGCGCGTAGACTCCCACGACTTGTCCCGAAGCGTGCGCGGGATTGGTGAGCGGGCCGAGCAGGTTGAACATGGTACGCAGACGCAGCTCGCGCCGCACCTTCTGTACTTGCTTCATCGAGGAGTGCAGATCGGGCGCGTACAGAAAACAGATTCCCACTTCGCGAAGGCATTGCGCGGCGCGCTCCGGAGTCAGCTGAATATTCACGCCCAAGGCTTCCATCACGTCAGCCGAACCGCATTTTGAGCTGATGCTGCGGTTGCCATGCTTGGCTACGCGCACGCCCGCTCCTGCAGTTACGAATGCGGTGGCCGTTGAAATGTTGAAGGTGCCGCTGGCGTCGCCGCCGGTGCCGCTGGTGTCAACAAGGCTGGCGTCCGCGCGAGGTGATTCGGCCAGCGCGTCGCGTCCGGTGCCGCTGACGTAGAGGGCGCTGGATTCTGAGTTCTCGGGCCCTCGGGTCTGCGTCGACCGGAAAGGCAAGGGAGTCGCTGCGGAGCGGATCGCTTCAGCGAAGCCGACGATCTCTTCCACCGTTTCGCCTTTTATGCGCAAGGCTACTAGCAGCGCGGCGATTTGCGCGTCGGTACAGTCGCCCGCGAGCACTTCTGCCATCACCTCACGCGCTTCGGAGCGCGCCAGGGGTTGGCCGTGATGGGCGATGCGATGGAGAGCGTCGAGGATCATGAGTGCGTTACAAATGCTCCGACTGGAACATTAAGGCGATTTTACCGGAACACTCTGCAAACCCGGCAATCCTGGAAAACCACCTTGAAACTATGGTTAACGGGCGGTACGTGGCTGGGCTGAATGCGGTTGGACAAGTATCGGAATATCGGCGCGAAAATTATGGGACGAAGGGAAAGCGTCGGAATTTGGCTCTCGAGACTGTCAATCGACGGCAGCTAGGGCTAATTAGCGAAGGTCAAAAGTTACGATTAGACTACGAGGCGGTAGTAAACCAGTATCAAAGACAAATGAATTTATGATAGATTAATGGATTGATTAATCAATTGACGGAGGAACTGTTCCATGGAACGCCGCGTTGATGCCCATGTCGCCCGAACGCAGTTCGGGCAGATTATGAATCGCGCCGTCGAGAACAACGAGCGTTTTGTGGTAGACCGCCGAGGAGAACCCGCGGTGGTCATCATGAGCGTCGCGGACTTCATTAAAACCGTCGCGCCGCCGCCAAAGTGGCTTGAGAAGGCCTGGGCAGGCGCAAAGCGACGTGGCCTGGACAAGCTCACTCCGCATGAGATCGACGCCGAGATTAAGGCGTACAGGCGTGAGAAGAAAAAATGATTCGGGCCGTCATTGATACGAATGTTCTCGTATCAGCCCTGATCTCGCCTTCGGGCAATGAAGCCCTGTTGCTTCTTGCCGTCAAGCAAGGGTTGGTGCGGCCTTGCTTTCCTCCTGCCGTGCTGAATGAATACTCGGAGGTGCTGGCTCGGCCTAAGTTTGCTTTTTCCCCGAATGAAATCGCAGCGCTCATTGACATGCTCCGGCGCGAGGGCGATCTTTTGCACACTGCTCCACTTTCCGGTATTTCTCCCGACCCCACGGATGACAAATTCATGGCCTGCGCCCTAATGGCGCAGGCGGATTTCGTAGTTACGGGCAACAAGAGAGATTTCCCGAGGGACAAACTTGGAGCTACCCAGGTCGCGAGCGCCGGAGAACTGTTGGATCTGATAACCATTGAACTCTAGCCGTCGAGTTTTCGCTCAACCGAACAGCCGAAGGACGGCTGTCTCTACATGAGCATTTCGCGAGGCGTCTCCCTAAACATCTCCGCAAGCTTGGGATACTACCGTTTGCCTGGCAAGCACCGCTTCGGCCGAGCGTTCGTCGCTTGCCATTCCGTCTAACCTCCGGCATAATAAGTGCTTGTCTCGACCATGCCGGACTCTTCCGGAACAAGGATACTTATCTGTGTTAATGATTCGACTGTCGCGCATGGGTGCGCGCAAACAACCGCATTACCGTATTGTGGTGATTGAGAAGGCGCGCGCGCGCAATGGCCGGCCGGTGGAAGTTGTGGGGACGTACAATCCTCGAACCAACCCCGCCAGCGTGGATTTCAAACGTGATCGCGTCGACTATTGGGTGTCGAAGGGCGCGCAAATGTCAGAGCGGGTGGGCAAGCTGTTCTCCAAGCCCCCGGCCGCCCCGGCGGTTCCCGCGGCATAACAGCAGGGCTGCAGAAGGATTCCGCAGCCGGAGTTCCATCCGATCACCATGACTGGACCCAATGACTGAGACCACTGGAGACGTGCGCGTTCTCATCGAGCAGATTGCGAAGTGGATCGTGGATGCTCCCGACGAGGTTTTCGTGGACCATCTCGATGACGACGTGATCGAACTGGAAGTTGCGGAAGCGGACGTGGGCAAAGTTATCGGCAGGCAAGGCCGCAACGTCCGCGCCCTGCGCACCCTTCTGAGCGCTGCGGGAGTGCGGGCACGAAAGCGATACACGCTGGAAGTCATCGACTAGAAGTCGAGGAAGCGGCGAAAGCCAGCGCCGGGGCAGGGAACCGGACCATTCGCGATCCTGAAACAACTGGTGAGTTCATTACGCTGGCTCGCGTGGTGAAGACGCAGGGCCGCCGCGGCGAGGTTGCGGGCGAGATTTACAGCAATCTCCCCGGACGATTCACCGTTGGCATGAAGTTGCTGGCGTTGCCGCGAGAGGCGGATGGGCTCCGTCGCGAACTGGAAGTGGAAGAACTCTGGCCGCACAAAGGGCTGCTGGTTCTGAAGTTTGCGGGAGTGGATTCGATTTCCGACGCGGAAGCTCTTGTCGGCTCCGAATTGCAGGTGCCGCGCAGCCAGCGTTCGCCGCTGGAAGCGGGATGGAACTACGTGAGCGATTTGGTGGGTTGTTCCGTTCTTGACCATGATCGCGAGATCGGGCGAATTGAGGATGTTCAGTTTGGAGCCGGCGAAGCGCCACTGCTGATCGTGCGCGACGCGAAGGCCCGGCTGGTTGAAGTCCCGTTCGCGGAAGCGTATCTCGATCGCATGGATGTGGGGCGGAAGCAAGTATGTATGAATCTGCCCGAGGGCCTGCTGGAAGTGAACGCTCCGCTGACGGCGGAAGAGAAGCGGGAGCAGGCGCAGGGAGCGAGAAGAAAGTCTTAACCACAGAGGTCACAAGGCGCCACAGGGTAAAACCTCTGTGTAACCTGTGTCCTCTGGAGTTAAAGGTTTTGGTTCTGCGATGAAGGCCGACATTGTCACGATCTTTCCGGACTTCTTTCGCGGGCCGTTGGAATACGGCATTACCCGCCGGGCTCAGGAGATGGGGCTGGCGGAAATTCAAGTCCACGATCTGCGGAGCTTTACCCACGATCGTCACCGCACCGTGGATGACCGGCCTTTCGGTGGCGGCGAAGGCATGGTGCTGAAGCCGGAACCGCTGTTTGAATGCTTGGAGTCGCTGGGGCTTGCGCCGCGAGAAGAGCGCCTGGCGGGACGCGTGAAGCAGTCGGTGGTTTTGCTCTCGGCGCAGGGGCAGCGGTTTACTCAGAAAGTCGCGTCGGAGTTGGCTTTGCTCGACCGTATTGTTTTGGTGTGCGGGCGTTATGAGGGCGTGGATGAGCGTGTGGCGGACTTTCTTGCCGACCGAGAACTTTCCATCGGCGACTATGTTCTGAGCGGCGGAGAAATGGCCGCGGCCGTGATTGTGGAAGCGGTGATGAGGTTGCTTCCCGGGGCTGTAGGGAACGAGGCGTCGACCCAGCAGGAATCATTTACCGTTGACTCGAAAGCGAACGACTCGAACGGTGCGGATTCGACTTGTGGGTCGAACGGATTGCTGGATTATCCGCACTACACGCGGCCAGCGGAGTTTCGGGGGATTGCGGTGCCGGAGGCGTTGATGTCCGGTAATCACGAACAAATTCGGCGATGGCGTCGTCAACGGGCGCTGGAGAAGACATTGCGCAACCGTCCGGACTTGCTGGAAGGCGCGATGCTGAGCCAGGAAGACCAAGAGTTTCTGGCCGCGATCAAGAAGCATCGCGGCTGAGCTTGAACCGAGAGATCAGGATTCTGGAATCAGGAATTCAGAAGGACTAACAATCATGTCGAACTTAATCATCGAGAGACTGCTGGCCAAAACCCAACGCACCGATATTCCCGCGTTCCACCCGGGCGACACTGTCCGGGTTCACGTGAAGATCAAAGAAGGCGACAAGGAACGCTTGCAGGCCTTTGAAGGCGTGGTAATCAAGCGCGACAACGGGCCCCAGGCCAGCTTCACCGTGCGCAAGATCAGCTTCGGCCAGGGCGTGGAGCGCATTTTCCCCGTCCACTCCAAAGTGATCGACAAGATCGATCTGCTGCGCTCCTCCAAAGTGCGCCGCGCCAAGCTCTATTATCTGCGCGGACTCAAGGGCAAAGCGGCGCGCCTGCGCGACGTCGAACGACCGAGCTGAACGGCCGAGTCGAACTCCGCTGCCTCGCGTCTCGCCCCGCATGGGATGCGACGCAGCGGAAGGGCAGTCTCTATCCCGCGACTGCTGCCATAGGCTCGGTGACGACTTCGAGGTCCGCGAAGTCTTCGGAGCGTGGTTTCTTCAGCCGGTCCAACACATAGTCGAGCAGCGGACGGTCGCCCTGCCGGATCTCCTGAAACTCCACGCCCATGGCGCGGTCCCCGGTCGTGTTCCTCACGTGCCCGCGCAGCGCGACGCTGACGTCGCACATGTTCAGGACAAGCCTTAAAGCGGTGCCGGGCGTGAGCAGGCTGCCTGCGCTGATGAGGCACCCGTATTCGGAAATCTGTTCCAGACGTCCTTCGACGCGGGACTGCCCACCGATCACCGCTACATCGGCGCCTCCCTCCACTTGGAAGCGCGGGCGTCGTCGTCGATTCTGATCGCCTTTGCGGAACGCATTCATCACGGGCTTCCGGTTTGGCCCGGCCGGGATGACCGGCAGATACTGCTCTTCCATTTGCCGCAGTTCTTCTTCCCAGGGAGTCCTGCTGCCCTCAACGCATTCCACCGTGAACTGACCGCGCAGTGCGGAGCCGGGATCGGCGGTCCAAACTACCTGGCACACGGACTTGTTGCGTCCGCGTTCGACCGTGACCAAATCTCCCACCTTGACATCGCGAACGCTGAGCAACCGCGCGCCTCGCGGGTGGATGTCATAGGTGCAAGCCAGTTCCAGGCCGCCGCGTGAGCCGTTCTGCATGTGAGTGAGGCGAACCGGAAGCGCCAGGTGAACCAACTTCTCGATTGGTGCACCGTTCTGCGGCGCGCCATCTTGGGGCGTACCTTGCCGCGGCTGGATTGCTGCGTCGTTCACAACTGCTCCTCGCGAACGGAATTGTGCTCAACATAGCAGTACATGTCCGAGTGGACAATGTACGTTCGTAATCGAGGTAATGGTTACCAAGCGGCGTGACCTTCATGCGGAGGCTATGGCCTGAGAGTGGCATGGACAATCCAACTGCAGGGGCGAGAATTCGCTGCCGTGTGTTTTCTCGCTTGCGGGAATGCTGGCTGGCAAGTGAAGATGGTGGCACAGTTCGTTTCACATCTCAATTCAATGTCGAGCGCTGCGAAGGTTTCATCCGAGTTCGTGCTGTCTCCATCGGCGGCGAAACTGCGGCTGCTGAAAAAGCTGCGCTGCACGCTGCGCTTCGAAAAAAATGCCTGGGAGTCAGGGGCGGCGATGGTGGCCGGAGTGGACGAGGTGGGACGCGGATCGCTGTTCGGCCCGGTGGTGGCGGCGGCGGTGATTCTTGACCGAGGGTATCGCGTGCGCGGCTTGCGCGATTCCAAGCTGCTGCCGCCGGAGCGCCGTGAACTGCTGGCGCCGCGTATTCGGGAACATGCCATCGCATGGGCGGTGGCGGCGGTGGATGCGGCGCGCATCGACCAGATCAACATCTACCAGGCGTCGCGGCTCGCAATGCGCGAGGCGGTGATGCGCTTGCAACCTGCGGCGGATCATTTGCTGATCGATGCGGTGCGCCTGGATTGCGAACTGCCGCAGCGGGCGATCATTCATGGCGATGCGCTTTCGGCGTCGATTGCGGCGGCTTCGATTCTGGCCAAGGTGGAGCGTGATCGCATGATGTGCGAGTGGGACGCGGTCTTTCCCGAATATGGTCTGGCTTCGCACAAGGGTTACAGTACGCCGCAGCATCTGGCGGCTTTGGAGAAGTACGGTCCTACGCCGCTGCATCGGCAGTCGTTCGCTCCGGTATGGAGCAGTCCGGTAGAGCAGGTGGGTTTCGAGTTCGAAGAGCCTTTACCGCAGCGCTGAAGCGCTGGGCCACCCAAAATCGCTCGTCCGGAGACTTACTTTCCCGCTTCGGCTGTTTTACCGTTCAGGCTGGAATCGAGTTCGTTGACTAGCTTCGTGTTGTTTACGAGCGCCTGACGCAGGATTTCCGCTTGCTGGTTTGCGATGGTCCAATCTTGCTTCTCGACTGCTTCGGTTAGGCCGGGCAACTCGAGGTGGGCGTAGGTGAAGCGGGCGCCGTAGAGGATGTGTTTGAACCAGGGGCGGCCGGGGATGCCGTCGGGGTTGAGCCAGTTGCGTTCTACTTGCATGGTGCCGTGGTTGATGGTCGCGGCTAGTTTGGGATCGATTACGCCGGAGGCCAGGGCGCGGGCGGCGGAGTCGTCGAGACGCTTGCCGGCGGCTTCGAAGTCGTCGATGGCGTTTCTTACTCCACTTAGGTCGAGAGGAGTCGCGGTGCTGGAAGGGTAGGGATCCTTCGACTGCGCGGATACTCCGCTTCGCGGAGCCGCCGCTTCGCTCAGGATGACAGTGTTGTTTCTTGCGAGCTCATTTACGAACTGGCGAATGTTCGAGGCGTAGCTGGCGAAGTCGAAGGGGAGCAGGTCGGCGTTGGCTAGGCGCAGGGCGAGCACTCCCCACAACTGGCTCATCAGCGTGTGATAGCGATAGCCGGGATCGCCGAAGTGGTTCATCCAGAAAAAATCGTCATAGGCGGAGTGGTACACGCCATAGGGTCCGTCGAACTGGAGGCCGAGGACGGGCATGCCCACGAAGTTGAGGAATACGGTGTGGTCGGAGCCGCTGCCGATGCGGGTGTCGGCGAGGTTGGAATCGGTGACTGCTTCCGATGGTTTAGCCTCGCTCCGTTCGCGCGTTGATGATTCTTTCCACGCTTCGTACAAGGTCTTGCCGGAAGGATCTTGCAGCGTGCGAGCCGTCTCGACCAGCATGGGCGCGAGCGACGCCACCGCCTGGCCATGGAAGTTTGGTCCGGAGGTCGAAGAATCCACGTTAATGTAGGCGACGGCTTTACTACGCAGCTCGTCGGCGAATTGCTCTCCCCACTCGGTGGAGCCGGTGAGGCCGACTTCTTCTCCGTCCCAACTGCAAACGACGATGGTTCGCCGCGGACGCTGGCCGGACTTGGCCAACTTTCCCAGAGCGCGAGTCAGTTCCATCATCGACGCGGTGCCGCTGCTGGGGTCGACGCCGCCGAAAACCCAGGCATCGCGGTGATTGCCGAGCACGATCCACTCGTTGGGCAACTCTGCGCCGCGAATGCGGCCTTCGACCACGTAGTAGGGCTGAGTGGAATTGTCCATTTCGATTTTCACGTGCACGCGCACGCGCTTGCCGCCGAGGTGATATTTGATGGGCAGTCCGCCTTGCCAGTCATCCGGAGCGACGGGGCCGTCCATGTTCGAGAGCAGCGGCTTGGCGTCGTGCCAGGAGAGTGGCAGCGCCATGATCTTCGGGATCGAAACAGCTTCCTCGACGGGAATGCGTTTTGCGCCGGGAACGGAAGCCCATCCGGGAGTGAGCGGGTCGCCGGGCACCATGAAATCGTAAGTGATGGCGCCGCGCTGGATGTGATACTCCGGGCCCCAGGGGCCGTTGGGGACGACCTTGCCTTTCTTGTATCCGTCTTCGGCGGGGTCGCTATAGATAAGAATGGCGGCAGCGCCTTCGCGCTGGGCGGTGAGCGCCTTGAAGCCGCGGTAGCTGTAGGGATTCGAGTAGCGCACGAGCACGACCTTGCCTTTGACGTCGATGCCTTGCTGGCGCAGAAGGGCGTAGTCTTCGGGATTGCCGCTGTGGGCGTAGACGAGCGGGGCGGTAACTTCACCGGAGGCGGACATGCCGCTCCACGCAGAGCTTATGCTTTTGTTCTTCATGTCCGGATCGCCGGGGACGGGCAATTCGCGCAGGAGGGCGCGGTAATGCACGGGCGCGGTCATTTCCAGGAAGGTACTCTTGGGATTGCTACCGTAGACATCGTAGCGGCGGATGATGACGTCTTCGAGGCCCTCGTTGCGCCACTGGTCGGCGATGTAGCGGGCCAGTTCGTTATTGCGAGCGGAGCCGGCGACGTGCGGTTCGGCAGTAAAGATGTGATGCTGGCGGCGTTCTTCGTCCGGAGAGGGAATGGCTTTGAACTTGTTTTCGATTTGCGTCTGGTGTGCGGCGGCGGACGGAGTGAAGCCGAGGATGGACGTCTGGGCTTGGGCTTGAGCGTGGAGAAAGTGCGGCGAGTGGAGCGCGAGCGCCAGGAAACACAGGGCGCTGATGGAAGACAGCATAAGCCGGGGGAAGCTCATGATCGGCATCTCCTCGCAAGACGAGTTATAAGGAAGCGAGCCAAACGCGCCCTTCGGTCGCTTGCGCTCTCTCAGGGCAGGCTCCGTGGATTCGCGCGGCTCGCCCGGATCCTTCGTTCGCGCAAAGAGCGCGCTCTCTCAGGATGACAATCAAGACTGAACCGCTGCCGCTACTTTGCCTTATAGATCTCCGACAGCAAGTCGGGCTTCGATTCATCGCGCACCAAGTGAGGGTAACGCTCGCCGCCATGATAATCGAGCTTGTAGGTTTTGTAGTAGTCGGTGTTCTCGACCAGAAGTTCGAGAGGAGCGGTACCGCCCTTGCCAGCTTTGAGCGCGTCGCGCAGGACTTCTGGCGAATATTGGCGGCCGTTCACCGCAATCAGCTTCATGCCGGGGCCGACTCCGGCCAGGGCAGCGGGCATGCCTTCGATGGTATCGGTGATGGTTCCGTCTTCGCGGAGTTCGATCCCGATCGAATCGGCCACGTCGATGAAGTGGAAGTTGCTTTCGCCGCCACGCGACATTTCGGAGGGAAATTCGTCGTAGACCAGTTTCCATCCGCTGCCTTCGATTCCGTTCAGCGGCGCGCCGGGGCCGTGGTTGGTGAGCCGCTCGGTCCAGAAGCCTCGCCAATCGTAGGCTACGACCTGGTTCAGGGCATTGACGACATCGTCGAAGGTGTAAGTCTTCACCATGGGCCCGGTGCTGGGAGCGCCGTGGAAGAGTTGGCAGAAATTGTCCAACGTCTTCTTGCCCTTGCTCTGCTGGCGGATGATGACGTCCACCCATAGCCAGTTCAACGTGTCTTCTTCGTAGAAATCGACACCGCGACGCCAGGAGTGCCAGGCCTGCGGAGCGAAATAAAGTTGAGGGGCAGCATCGGCTGTGTCCTGAAGGTTGCGCCAGGCGCGGCCGGGAGTGTGGTCAAGAGCGGCGGCGGTCATGGCAAGGTCTTCGCGCGCCTGGTCGGCAGAGAGCAACCCGCTGCGGGCGGTCAGCACGGTGCCGAGATAATTCGTGAGGCCCTCGTAAACCCACAGCAAATCGTCCTGCATGGGCTGTTGATAGTCCGGAGTGGTGAGATCGGCGGGGCGCCGGTATTTTCCGTTCCACGAATGCACGTACTCGTGAGGAAGCAGGCTGGCTTCCATTTTGCGAGCGGTTTCGTCGACCAGTCCGCGCTCGTCGACCCGGCTGTCATCAGATTCGTGATGCTCGAGACCGAAGTGCGCGACGTGATCGCTCAGGCTGAGCAGGAAGTGGTAATCGCGATAGTGATGCGCGCCGAAAAGCTTGTTTGCCTGATCGACCAGACTCTTGTAGTGGTCCCAGACGTCCTGCGGGGCAGCAAGGGCGGCGGCGCTGTCGGCGGCGATATCCATCTCGGTGAGCGGATCGTCGGCCAGCTTTACGACCTTAAGAAATTCTCCGGTGATTACGGGAGAATCGACGAGCGTGGTCAGGGGAGCCGGCTGAAATGTGATGGTTGTTTCGCCGTTGTCACCGGTTGTGGAGGCGATGGGCAAAGGCGTCCCAAATTTCCAATTGGCAGGGAGTTTCAGAGTGGCTACGTAAGTGAGATCGTCGGACTTCCAGCCCTTGGGATAGAGCAGAACCTGATTCCAACTGATCAGCGCCATTTTGTCGGTGGCGGAAGAGCCGGCGGAGAAGCCGCCTTCGAAGGTCGCGGGAGAAAGGAAATCCAGTTCGGCGTTCACTTCAGTCTCTCCGGCCGGAACTTCGACGTGGAGGGTGAAACCGTCGAGCAGGTCGCGGCGCCATTTCAGAGTTTTACCGCTGGCAGAGAACTTGAGTCCGGCCAGGTCGACTACAGGGCCGTCAGGAGCGTGCTCGCCCGGGATCCACTTCGGGTAATAGAGCGTCAGGTCGCCGGCGCTGGCGGGAATCTTCAGCTTGGCGTGGAAGATTTTGCGGGAGGCCGAAGTGGCGTCCACAAAGATGGTGACCGTGGGCGGCGTAGCTGACCAACTGGAAAGCGAGAAGAATAGAACAAGACAAACTACTCCCAAGGTTCTTGAGAGTTTCATATTCGTGGCCCCCATTGTGTCGATAAAATGAATGCTATTCGCCTGGCGGAATTTTAGACTATAGCAGCCGAGGAGAGGGGCAGTACAGGGATGCACCAGCGCTGCTATCATTTCCACGATGTCACGGCGCGGGAAATTCATCACCTTCGAAGGGCTGGACGGAACCGGCAAGAGCACGCAAATGCGCAAGCTGGCGGGGGCTCTGCGCGCGGCCGGACACAAAGTGGTGGAAACGCGGGAACCCGGCGGAACGGCGACGGGCGAGAAGATTCGGCGGGTCTTGCTGGATTCGGCGACGGAGGGTCTTTCGTCGTTGGCGGAGATGGCTTTGATGTTTGCGTCGCGGGCGCAGCACATTGCCGAGGTGATCCAGCCAGCGCTCGAGCGCGGGCAGATTGTGCTTTGTGATCGCTTCACCGATTCCACGGAGGCCTACCAGGGCAGCGGCCGCAAGCTGGGCACCGAGGCGGTGCTGAAGTTGCATCGTGTGCTGTGTGGAGACTTGCAGCCGGATTTGACGATCCTGCTCGACTCCGACCCGGCGATGAGCGTGGGACGCGCGCGTCGCCGCAACCGGCGGGTTTCCCATAGCGCGAACAAGAATGTGAGCAAACATCACTCCGACGAAAACCGATTTGAGCAGCAGAACCGCGCCTTTTTCGCCCGCGTGCACGAAGGCTACCTGGCGATTGCTGCAAGAGATCCGCAACGCGTCGTGGCGGTCGACGCTCGGGGTACGCCCGCGCAGACGCATCGAAAGATTATGGATGTTGTCGGACGCAAGCTGAGGCCGGCAGTGAGAGGCGCGTGATTTCACCACGGAGACACCGAGACACGGAGAAAACCGCTCTTGAGATTTTCGTGTAGGTGCGTTCTCCGTATCTTCGTATGTCCGTGGTAGATTCTGACTGGGTTGAGCAATGAGCTTCTCTGATTTTCACGGCAACGTCGAAACCGTCCATCGCCTACGCGATATGCTGGCGCGGAAACACTTTCCGCATGCGGTGATTCTTTCCGGCGCGCGAGGGTCGGGAAAGTACACGCTGGCGCTGATGTTGGCGCAGGCCTTGAATTGCCTGGCGCCAAACGAGACGGATGGCCTACCTGACTTCTGCGGGAAATGTGCGAACTGCCGGCGCATCGCCCTCGCTGCCGATCTCGATGCCCGGTTTGCCGAAGCGGTGGAGGCGCGAGAAGGCCTGCGCGAGACGGACAAGAAAGATACTCGCCTCTTTGTGCAGACTCATCCCGACGTGCTGATCATCCCTCCCGACCCTCCGCAGATGATGATCAAAGTCGATCAGGTGCGGCGAGTGATCGAGACCATCTACTACCGTCCATCGGAAGCGCGGGAGCGGGTTTATATCTTCACCGACTCGGCCTTCATGAAAGAGGCGGCGAATTCTCTGCTTAAGGTTCTGGAAGAACCTCCGGAGTTCGCTACGATCTTCTTGCTTTCAGAGAATCCGGGCGAACTGCTCCCGACGATTCGGTCGCGATCGATGGTTTTTCCCCTCACTGCCGTGCCGGTGGAAGAAGTGGAGCGCTACCTCGCCAAGTACCGTCCGGAATGGAAACCGCCGCAGCGGGCTCTGGTTGCCCGGTTGAGTGAGGGCGCGCTGGGCCGGGCTCGCAGCTTCGATGTGGAGGCCTATGTAGCCGCCCGCGCCGACGCGCTGGCTATTCTCAACTCGGCGCTGCTGGGCGGGGAACATACTCAACTGTTCAAGATCACGGAATCCTATCGCGCCGGCGCGGAGGGACGAGAGAAGACGGAACAGCTTCTCCGCACGCTCTACTCACTGCTGCGGGATCTGATGTTCCTGGGATCGGGCGCCCCGGGGCTGGTTCACAACACCGACATTCAGAGCCAGCTCACGAAGCTGGCCGAGGGCGCTGATTTCGACTGGATTGCTTCGGCCTCTGACCGGTTAGCCGACGTCGAGCGAGGGATGCGCCGCAATCTGCTGCGGTCGTTATCGCTCGATGACTTGAGCTTGGCGCTGGAGAAGACCGCCGTCAGCACTCGCTGACCTAGACTTGTTGCGCCGGACGGAGGCCAACGCATCGACCCCGATGCCTTGGTGAATCGAGATTCCGCGAATGAACGGACCGCTAGAAACGAATAAGTCGGTGTATACTAGGCGCGATTTCCCCGCCTGTTAGTTCGGAACGTGAAACAGACCCCCTTCGGAAATAACTTTCAGAAACCTTCTTAAGGAGACGACCATTATGAAACAGCACAGTCTGTCGGTTTCCGGGGTACGTCACTTGGGGATCGCAGTTGCAATTGCCAGCGTGATATTAACGGTTGGCGCCTCAGCCTCTGGTCCGGCCGAGTCCACGCTCTATACCTTCCTGGGCCATCCCGACGGTTCGAACCCATCTTCCCCTGTGACCTTCGATAAGGCCGGCAACATTTACGGCACAGCCGCGAATGCCGGCATGTTCGGATTTGGCGAAGTCTTCGAGCTCTCCCCTCCCGCACTGGAAGGAGACCCATGGACGGAGAACATCCTTTACAACTTCGAAGCGGGAAGCGACGGCGCTAATCCAAGCTCGGGCGTGGTGATCGACGACAAAGGCGTGCTGTACGGCGAAGTTTTTCTCGGGAGTGTGGGCCGCGGTGACATCTACGAGTTAGTTCCGCCGGCAATACCCGGTGGTTCTTGGAGTACGAGCACGGTCTACTTGTTTTGCGTCGACTCCTCACCCTGCCCGGACGGGAATCAGCCTTCCGGCGGTTTGGTTTCCGACGGAGAGGGCAACCTTTATGGCACCACCGCGCTAGGGGGAGACACACTAACCTGCTGCGGCATAGTTTTCAAGTTAACCAAGCCCCCTGGCGGGGGAATACCTTGGACGGAAACTGTGCTTTACACCTTTCTTGGCCTCTCCTCTGGACACTCCGACGGCAGCACTCCCATGGGCGGCGTGATCCTCGACAAGGACGGCAATGTCTACGGCACGACCCTCGACGGAGGAGATCCTTCGGGATGCGGCGGAGATGGCTGCGGTACAGTGTTCAAGCTGTCGAAAGAAGGTGGAACTTGGAAGGAGTCGATTTTGCATGCCTTCCACGGAACTGGAGATGGAAGGGGTCCGCAATCCGGCCTGATTTTCGATGAATGCGGCGCACTTTACGGCACGGCCTCGGGTGACGGGGTTGGCTCTGGGAACGTCTTCAAGCTTAGCCCTCCGACAAGCAGGGGCGGGGCCTGGACAGAGCGGGTGCTCTACAGATTCAAAGGAGTGGCGGCGCTGGATGGGGCCAATCCCCAGGCTGGCGTCGTTTTTAGAGGCAAGGATCTCTACGGCACGACTGCCAATGGAGGCTCCGCCTCCTGCTCGTATGGAAGTGGCAATGTGGGGTGCGGCACGGTTTTCAAGCTCGCTGCTCCGGCCAGTGGAAGCGGGCTGTGGGACGAGACCATTCTGTGGAATTTTTCCGCCGGGGGCAACGATCCCGTCGCGCCTCTGACTGTTAGAAAAGGAGTACTCTTCGGCACCGCATCCCAGGGGGGTGGTTCGTCGCTATGCTGCGGCACAGTTTTTGAACTAGTTCCCTGAGCCGTCGGACGCTATCGTAGCGGTCAACCCTAACAAAGTGGGACGATTCGCGAATGTGAGTCGTTCCACTTTGCCATTCGTAATGAGAGCCGTACCCGCCCAACCCCTCGAATGGCGGAAGATGAATGTGCCCTCCAATCGAGCTTCGCCGCCCGGCGCTGAAAGCAAATATGCAGTGTTTTCAGTCGTTTACATAGATTACTTCGGTGGTTCTACTCCCTTTAGAGTGATTGCCCGCACCAAATGCTGCGCCTATAATCGTCTTACTCTGGTTGAAGAATTCTCCGTCAGGTTTCCGGGTAGCAGGACAGCGAGGGTGGAGTCCGTCTTCCCTCATGACGAGGTGAATTAGGAACCCGGTTATGCGAAAGCGCCTGCAAATCGCCCTGATGGCCAGCACCGTAGCCGCGACCTCTTTTTTTCTCAAGGCCCAACTCCGTGCCGAAGATGGCAACACACCCTCCGAAAAGATCACGGCAACCGATGAACACGGCCGCACGGTCTACGTTAACGAATCCGTTCCGGTGAGTCCGGCGCACCACAGCCAGGAGTCCGAATCGCCCCGGCGCACGCTGATGTACTGGAGTTCCAAAGAGAATCGCTGGAAACCTGTGCCCCCGCCGAATGCGGCGTCCATGCGAGCGGCGCGGTCGGCGGCAGCTGAAGTCAACGAGTACCTGGGGCATGAATCCAGCCAGTCGGCGACTGCCAAGATTGTGGCCGCCAACTTCCGCGGACCGGCGGCAACGGCGGGAGACATTGATAGCGCCATCGAGCAGGCTGCGGCGCGGCACAACGTGGACCCGAACCTGGTGCGCGCGGTGGTGAAAGTGGAATCGAACTTCAACCCCAACGCGGTATCGCGCAAGGGCGCGATGGGGCTGATGCAGTTGATGCCCGCGACGGCACGCCAGTTGAACGTGAAGAATCCGTTCGACCCGGAACAGAATGTGGATGCTGGCGTGCGGCATTTGAAGCAGCTTCTGGAAAGCTATGGCGGCGACGTTAAATTGACCCTGGCCGCCTACAACGCGGGCGCAGGAGCGGTGGCGCGCAGTTCAGGCGTTCCGCACTACGCCGAAACCCAAAACTACGTCCGGCGGATCACCAACCTGTACTACGGCGGGTCCGATTTTAACTCGGGTAGCGTTTCGCACGATCCGGTTCGAGTCCAGCGGGATGCGCGGGGCGTGCTCCACATTAGCAACACCGATTAGGTTCGCGGCATCTGTTTTACTTTAATCTCTTTACGGTTCGATCGAGACGGTTCGATCTGGCACCCAGGGCATTGGTTCATCCAACTGTTTCAAGAAGAGCGGGACGAAGGCACGGGCTGGTTATTTTGAAGACTTCATGGCGCCAGCGTGGTCTGTGGGGAGCGCTGACAGTGCTCGCCGTGTTCGCCGGAGTCACTGTTACTGCTCCGGCGGCGCAGGCGCGTGCGCGCCATTCCGATGCCTGGGCGCGGGATCACTTTGCCACCGCTGAGCGCATGCGCGAGGCGCTGAACGGACGTCCTCCCGCCGATCAAGCCCGCCACGATTACCAGCGCGTGCTCAATGCCTATCGCTCGGTCTATCTAGGCGCTCCGGCTTCCACCAAGGCCGACCCCAGCGTGGTTGCGGTGGCGGAGACGCTGGTGGAAATGGGACGGCGTTTCGACGACGACAAAATCCTGCACGAAGCCATCGAGCAATACAAGTTCCTGCGCCGCGAATATCCCGGCAGCAAGTACCGCTTCGACGGGCTGTTCACGATCGGCGAGATTTACAAGGACGATCTCAACGATCCGGAAGCGGCGCGTTCTACCTTTCAGGAGTTTCTGCGTCATTATCCCCATACTCGGCTGGCCGACGAGGCCCGTCAGGCCATCGTCGAGCTAAACCAAGAAGCACAGGCCGAGAAAGCGGCAGAAGCGCAGAAGGCTACCGAGAAAAAGCAGTCACAGAAGGACAGCGGAGCCAACCTGGCGTCGAAGAACGCAGGAGACCTGGGGGACAATCATGCTTCGCGTGCGGCATCCGGGAAAGACGAGTCCTCGGAGCCGCCCTCCGGGCGATTGCCGCGCGTGACCGGTATCCGGCACTGGTCCGCTCCCGACTACACGCGGGTTGCCATCGACGTGGAAAGCGACGTGAAGTTCTCGTCTCAGCGGATCGACAGTCCGTCGCGTATCTTCTTCGACCTGCGCGATACCAAGCTCGCCTCCACGCTGGTCGGCAAGAGCTTTGACGTGGATGACGGGTTCCTGAAGAAGGTACGGGTGGCTCAGTTTGCGCCGGGCCGCACGCGGGTGGTGCTCGAGGTCGACAATCTTTCCGATTACGACGCCTTCCTGCTGCCCAATCCCTATCGCCTGATCATCGATATTCACGGCAAGAATGGGCGAGTGAAGCAGTCAAAAGATCCGGTTGAAGCGGCGTCCGCTGAGGGTGATGGCAGCGCCGCGGCGAAAACCATTCTTGCCGCCGATACCAGCTCGAATTCATCGGAAACGAAGTCTTCTGTTCCGGGGCAGACCACGAAAGCACCGGCGGTGAGCTTAGAGGTCAGCAATGACACAGGGGCAGTTGCATCGGTGCCTTCCACTTTGCATAAGAAGCCGCAAACCTCGGTGGTGAAGAAAGTGGTGGAAGCCGACGATGACGATGGGGACACCAGCGGACCTCCGGCCGGAGTGGCGAAGCGGAATATCAAAGTTGTGAAGAGAGAAGCTTCTCTGGCGCGGAATGCTGTCGCGACGAAGAAGCCGGCGGACGTCGACCTTGACGGCGACTCGGATGCTTTAGACTCGGTTGTGGCCGACCCAGGCCGAAACGCTTCAGGTGACTCCCGGCGCAAACCGGACTCGCACTTGCTCGCTTCTGGCAAGTTGGACGATGCCGGTCTTGGCATTCGCGAGGCGAAGCCCACCGCGAGCGGCGACCGTTCGCTGATTCGCGCCCTGGGACTGAAAATTGGCAAGATCGTGATCGATCCGGGACACGGAGGCCACGATACCGGCACCATCGGTCCAAACGGCTTGGAAGAAAAAGATCTCGTTCTCGAAGTGGGCCGGCGTTTGGGCAAACTACTGGAGACGCGGCTGGGCGCGGAAGTGGTTTATACGCGCAAAGACGATACGTTCATCCCGCTGGAAACTCGCACCGCGGTGGCCAACCAGGCGCGCGCCGACCTGTTCGTTTCCATCCACGCCAACTCAAGCCACGATCCCGACGCCCGAGGGGTCGAGACCTACTACTTGAACTTCACTTCTTCGCCGGAAGCGCTGGAGGTTGCAGCCCGCGAGAACGCGGTTTCCGAGAAGTCGATCTACGAACTGCAGGACCTGGTAAAGAAGATCGCGCTCAAGGAAAAGATAGAGGAGTCTCGCGAGTTTGCGGGGGACGTGCAGCAATCCCTGCACAGCGGACTCGCGGTCAAGAGTCCAGCCATTCGTGACCGGGGTGTAAAGAAGGCTCCGTTCATCGTGCTGATTGGCGCCAACATGCCTTCGATTCTTGCCGAGATTTCCTTTGTCAGCAATCCCACCGATGAGCACCGCCTCGCCACCAGCGAATACCGCCAGCGCATTGCCGAATCGCTCTACCGTGGCATCGCCAAGTATGTGAACGGGCTAAGCGGGGTCAAGGTTGCCAGCAAGATCGATAAGGCCGCCGGGCAGTAGCGTTTTCAGACACATCAAGCCTGATTTGCGGGCACTCATCAGGGAAATCCACCTCGTCGGGAAAATCCGTCCCGGAACCTTTTCGCTCCCGCTGTGGTCTAATGATTACAGGGGATTCTGTGCCAAGCGGTTCACCCATGGGTTCAAGGTTCGTATTTACGCTGGTTATCGCTGTTTCTCTCGCTAATGGCGCATTTGCTGCCAGCCCGGGCCTGGACTCGACTGCGCCGCCGATCCTGCCAAAGCAGTTCGCCGGGTGGCAGATCCAGGGCGCGGCTCAGGCCAGCAAAGACGCTAATGCTGCCGATCCCACCAATGCGGCCCTGCTCAAGGAGTACGGTTTCGAGGATGTTGAGGCCGCCACGTACAAGAGCGACGACGGCCGCACGCTGAAAATCCGGGCCGCACGGTTCACCGATGCCAGCGGCGCCTTCGGTGCATACACCTTTTACCTGCGGCCGGACATGGCGCGGGAGGAGATCGGTGAGCAAGGTGCGTCGCTCGGTCAGCGAGTCCTGTTTTACCGCGGCTACGTCCTGGTGGACGCAGTATTCAGCGAGATGTCGGTGATGTCGGCGGCGGGACTGCGCGAGCTGGCGGGTGCGCTGCCGCGCGCCCGGGGAAACGAAGGCGAACTGCCTCCAGTGCTTGCGTACATGCCGCATCATGGGTATCAGACGAACACCGAGAAATACGCCGAGGGGCCGCTGGCTCTAGGCGCGATCGGATCGCCGCTTCCCGCCGATCTGGTCGATTTCAGCGTGAAGCCGGAAGCGGTGCTGGGGCAGTACTCCACTCCGAGTGGAGCAGTTACGCTGATGCTGATTGAGTATCCGACGCCGGCGTTAGCGGCTGAGCATCTGCGCCGCATCGACGCCGCACATCATGCGGCGCAACCGCAAGCCGGGGTCGCGGCCATCGAAAATGTCGGTCCCTTTTTCGATAAACGCACTGGGCCGATCGTCGCCATCGCGGCCGGTTCGCTCTCTGAGAGCGACGCTCAGACGCTTCTGGGTGCGGTGAACTGGAAGCCGAGCGTCACCTGGAACGAGAACACCTACTTCGATAAGAAAGACAATATCGCCAACCTGCTGGTGAACATCATCATTTTGTGCATCATCGTGGGTGCTATATCGCTGGCGGCTGGAATCGCTTTCGGCGGCGCTCGGGTTCTCTTGCGGCGCTATTTCCCCGGCCCAGTTTTCGGCCGCGCCGACCAGACCGAGTTCATTTCTCTTCACCTGGCTGAGACGGCTGCCGAGGGTTCTGCCAGCCGCTCCGGAGGGACCACAGAGACCTCCAACGGGTCTTAAGTGCCTCAGGAATATTGGTTTAGGGCCGTTTTGCGGTCTCTTTGTCTCAAATTGGAACAATTCAGGGACGTGTTGATTGATTCTGTAAGTCATTTAAAACAAAGGCATTTATTTCCCAAAAATTGCTTGACACCCCCCTTTTTCGGCTCATAAGATTCCTCCAGAAAGTTTTGACGGAATCTAAGCCTCCGTTGGAACTATTCTCCCTTGAAAAGAAAAGGTCGCCCTGTTGCCGGGTGGCCTTTTCGTTTTAGCGCTGCACGATCTCCCTGTGGATTTAGAATTGGAGTCCGGCGCAAGATCGCGTCGGACGGAATACCTCAATGGAACTCTTGTCTGCCACTTGCGTATCATCTCTTGAGCGGTATGTTGTAGCTCACGAGCGAGGAGAAAACATGTTTTGCGATGGATGCGGTTCAGCGGTGCAACCCGGGCAGGCATTCTGCAGCCGGTGCGGCAAGCAAGTTGTTGGACCGGTGGCCGTGATGCAGATGCTCCCCGGCCGCGTGCAGGGCCACGTTCATCTGCTGGGCATCGTTTGGCTGGCTATCTCGGCGTTCAACACCATCGGCGGCGTGGTGCTCTATATTCTCGCCAACACACTGTTCGCCCATCTGCATGAGCTCGGGGCACCGGAGGCGCCCACCGGTTTTCTACGTCCACTGTTGAGTGTGATTGCCATTTTTGTCCTGGCTAAGGCAGCTTGCGGGTTCATCGCCGGATGGGGCTTGCTGCAGCGCGAACCGTGGGCTCGCA
This sequence comes from uncultured Acidobacteriaceae bacterium, assembly GCA_963749985.1. GTDB lineage: Bacteria > Acidobacteriota > Terriglobia > Terriglobales > Acidobacteriaceae > Sulfotelmatobacter. The sequence goes on from CAVVOS010000002.1 coordinate 91,740, forward strand.
TCATTGCTCTGGTCCTGGGTTTTATTGCGTTGTTCAACATCCCCTTCGGTACAGCCGTGGGCGTTTACACGCTATGGGTCCTGTTGCCCGCGCAATCGGAACAAGAATATGACGCCATCGTCGCCGCTCGCGCCGCATAAGTGAGTGGATGCGAGCGCGATTTTTTCTTCAGGCGGAGAGCCTGCCTCGAATCGTTTGCGGTACTGCTCGGGCGATTTGGTAAACTGGAACGGTCAAACCAGAAGGCCGACGTAGCTCAGTTGGTAGAGCAGCCGATTCGTAATCGGCAGGTCAGCGGTTCAAGTCCGCTCGTCGGCTCCATTTCTTCAATCACTTGCGATCAGTTCACCGTGAACTGCTGCACAACTGCTGCACGAGCTATTCTTGCCTCCAACTGATTCATGGCGTCGGTCACGACTTCGGCACTTCTGCATCTCGCCTTCCCCTCGTCCAGCGTGACTCCGTGACCTGCCAACCTTGGCTAGAGTCGTCAGACTCTAGCGAGCGCCGCCATTTCGTGGGTAAAGTATCCTCACGGTTTGAGCTGTAATCCCCCTCGAGAATTTCCCGGAAGGCTAGTCGAACACGTATTCGTAATTGCCATGCGGGCTTGCGTTTGGAACGCTCAAAGGAGACTCATGCTTATGTCGCTTCGTCGATTCCGCAGCTTTATCCCGGTAGCCCTATCGGTCTCCTGCGTGATTTTGTTGAACGAAGGTCAGGCGTTTGCCGGCGCGCCTGAAACGGTCACTACCTATCACTACGACAATTACCGGACAGGCTGGAACCCGAACGAAACCACGCTGACTCCCGCCAACGTGGCCACTTCGTCGTTTGGATTGCTCGAAACCGTAACCCTGGACGACCAGGTCGACGCTCAGCCGCTTTATGTGCCGGGTGTGACCATCACCGCCGGGCAATACCAGGGAACGCACGACGTGGTTTATGTGGCCACGGGAAACAACACCGTTTATGCCATCGACGCCGAGAGCGGCACGGTGCTGCTGAGTCCAAATTTTGGGGCTCCGGTGAAGGCTCCCCTCGGCTGTCACAATAACGGCCCCAATGTCGGCATCACCTCCACGCCGGTAATTGATCTCACCAGCAATATCATGTACGTCATGGTTTACACCAACAGTGTTTCCGGGCCGGCCTACACCATTCACGCGCTCGATATTGGCAGTCTGACCGACAAGGTTTCCCCGCAGATTGTGGTGGCTTCGCACACCCTCACTGACGGCACTACCTTCACCTTCAACGCCACCTATCAGCGGCAGCGTCCCGCGCTGCTGTTGGCCAACAGCACGGTGTACGCGGGCTTTGGCAGCTTTTGCGATAAATCCCCGAACCTTTCTCGAGGCTGGTTACTGGGTTGGCAGACCGGAACCCTGACTCCGCTGGCAGCGAACTCGCTCCTGGATACGCAGGCGACTTCGCCCAACACTTTTTTTCTCTCTTCCATCTGGATGTCCGGCTACGGCCCGGCGGCGGACGATTCGGGCAATGTGTTGATCGTGACCGGCAACTCCGACCCTTCGGGAACCACGTACGACGGCGTGACCAACATCCAGGAAAGCGTGGTCAAGCTGTCGTCCGATCTGTCCACCGTACTCGACCTGTTTACTCCCAGCAACTGGGCCGCTCTGGATAAGAGCGATGTCGATTTCGGCGCGGGCGGCGTCATGATATTGCCCGATCAGTCTGGCTCGCTTCCGCACCTGGCAGTGGCCGCCGGCAAAGACGGAGACATGTATTTTATGAACGAAGATGACCTGGGCGGCTATTCCAGCACCAAGAACAACGTGCTCGGTACTTACCGCATTGGCCATTGCTATTGTGGACAGTCCTATTTCGTGAACGCTAAGTCATTGCCCTTCGTGGTGAGCAGCGGCGGCCAGACCGTGCTCGTATGGAGGCTGGCCAATTCGACCACGCCTGCGCTGAAGAATCTGGCCAGTTCCCCGACTCTCACCTCGGGGCAGAACGGTGGCTTCTTTACCAGTGTTTCCTCCAACGGAAACAACGATGCGATTATCTGGGCGCTTTCCCGGCCGCTTTCACACACCCAACCCGGGATGACTCTCTACGCCTTCAATCCCAACTCCAGCGGCAGCACCATGACAACGCTCTTCCAGGGAAGCGCCGGAACATGGCCCAACGTTTCCGGGGATTCGAACCAGGTTCCGGTGGTTGCCAATGGCGAAGTGTTTGTGGCTAGCGACAAACAGCTGCAGATATTCGGGCTGAAAGCGGCTAAGAAGAAGTAAAGGCTCGAGTGCGTCGCCACGCGCAAGACAGCTGGGACTGTATCGTCGCACCTGCCGGGTAAATCCTCGATTTACTTGGTTGCAAACCTAGGCCGGGGATTACCTCGGTCTTATCAGACGCTCAACAGTCTCAAGGCGAATCCCTTTTTGGACCCCCTACCGCGATGCCCCTTCGGAACCTTCCCGCTCACCACAACTCAGGCCACAATCACATTTAGAAGTTTCGCGCTTGAATCCACATTGCTACCGTCTGCGTCACCTCGTCGTTACCGATAGATTTCTTCGAGGTTTGCCCGCCGTACTGTCTCAGACGTTTCAACTCTAGTCTGACTTTCATTTGACTCGAGTGTGTAGGCAACTGGCGGGCGCAGCGACTGAACTATCCCCGTTGTTGGGAGATGTGCGATGTATAGACCAGAACCTGCAGTCCGTCGAACCCATTTATCCGCTATTCCTAATCTGATTCCGGCGGCTCACCGGCCAAAGCTCTTCCGGGGAGCAGTTTGGTCCCTTTTGTCCCTTCTTCTTCTTGGCTCGCTGGCCTTGGCCCAAACCAATTTAGCGCCCTCGACTTTGGCATTCGGCATGGCGGCGGTAGGCCAAAAAAGCAGCCCGAAGACCGCTACCCTCAAGAACACCCAGACCGTCCCCCTCGCGATCAGCAGCATCCTGATCTCCGGCGGCACTGCTCCAGCCGATTATGCCCAGAGCGGCAACTGCCCGATCACTCCACAAACCCTGGGCGCCGGGCTGAGCTGCAGCATTACCGTCACCTTTACACCCTCAGCTTTGGGCAGTCGCACAGCCTCACTCACGGTCACCGACAATGCTTCCAATAGCCCTCAGTCGGTCGCCTTGACGGGCACGGGGATTGCTCCGGTCACGCTGTTGCCTGCATCCCTGTCGTTTGGAATCCTGGCCGAAGGAACGACTAGCGCAGCGCAGACAATCACGCTCAAGAACGCGCAAAGCGTGCCCCTGACGATCAGCCGCATTGCCATCTCGGGGGGAACTGCTCCCGCTGATTTCGCCTTCGGCGGAAACTGTCCAGTCAGTCCGAGTTCACTAGGCGCCGGGCTGTCGTGCAGCATTACCGTCACGTTTACACCTTCAGGCTTGGGCAGTCGCACGGCTTCGCTGACGGCTACCGACGGCGCTTCCAATAGCCCTCAGTCGATCGCTCTGAGCGGCACGGCGATTGCCGCCGTCGCGGTCGCCCCAGCCAGCCAGACGTTTGTCAGCCGCCTGGTGGGCACGACGAGCCCCTCCCAAACTGTCACACTGACCAATGATCTCAGTACCAAATTGCTCATTTCCTCGGTCGTCCCCAGCGGAGATTTCACTGTGGCCAGCGACACCTGCGGTTCGAGCATCAGCCCAGGACTCAAGTGCACGATCGGGGTGACGTTTACTCCCACCTCTGTTGGTTTGCGCCAGGGCACACTCACGATTAGCGACAACGCATTCGGAAGCCCAATCCTGGTCGCGCTCAGCGGCACGGGTAACGACCCTGAACTCAATTCCATCAGCGTGACGCCCGCACAGACTTCGGTTTCCGCCGGGAAGACGCAGCAATTTGTCGCTACGGGCCACCTCACCAGCGGCAGCACGCAGGTTCTGACTCCCTTTGTCACGTGGAGCTCTGCCCAAACTGACGTGGCAACCATCGCTCCCGGAGGGTTGGCTACGGGTGTGGCACCGGCCACCTCCAGCATCACCGCAACCATGGGTGGTATCACCGGCTCAGCGGCGCTGACCGTGACGGAGGCGGGCTTAATCGTGGTCGCGCCGGCGACCGCCTCCATGGCTGTTGCGAAATCGCAAACATTTCAGGCCACCGGTAGCTCCACCTCCGCGGGCGTGGACTGGTCGGTGACCTGTAGTGCGGGCGCATGCGGCTCGTTCAATCCAACTCATACCGCCAACGGCAGCCTCACCACCTACACTGCGCCCTCCACCGCTCCCCTCGGCAATGCTGTTACCGTCACCGCAACCTCCACCGCGGAAAAAACCGAATCGGCTTCGGCCAGCGTTGACATCGCGAACACCGTTTCCGTGATCATCATCGGGGTTGGATTTCCCCTCACCTCCTCCGTCCAGGCCATACTGCCCTTCGTTGATGGGGTCACGATTTTCGTGAACTGGGCGGGACTGACTAGTTCAACCGACACCACGACCTGTACCACCGCGCCTTGCACACAAACCACCGATTTCACTTCGTACGACAAGGCGATTGCAGCCTATACCAGCTCCACCTGCGGCGCCTCTCTGCGCGGCAAGGCCAGTCCCTGCATCGTGAATCTGACGTTTCCACCAGTTACGTCACTCATGAGCTATAACTCCAATACTCCGGCGTGGGTCTTCTCCCAGGCCTGGGCAGACACCGTAGGTTCCCCGGTTCAAGATGCTGTCTTCTGCAGCGATTATCCTCAGAACACGAGCGCGAATCCGCTTCCACCGGCCGCTGGGATCTCCAACATTGACAGTACCAACTGCGGAAGCGGAAATAAGCAATGTAGCCAGGCTACCGTGGCCACCGGCGTTCCAGCCATTTGGGAGAAACCCTATGTCACCGCAGTCAATAACTGGCATCAGGCGATCATCCAGCACTACGCAGGTGTCACTTATCCTGCCTATCTCCGCTTAGGCGTTTCTATTGGCAGCGAAGCTGCCATCACCTGCTCCACCATCAACGGAGTGGCGGGTACAGGTTTGGAGTCGCTGACTTCTCCCGCGAACGCAGACGGGTTGAAGGCGGCCTGGACCGGAGCGGCTGTGAATCAGATCGCTTTTAACGCCGCGCAACGTGCTCTTCTGAGTCCCGCCCCGACCTGGCAACTGATGAACACGGTCAACGAGGGCCAGCGACTGGAAGTAATGGACGGCGATGGCGGCATTGACCCATCCTGGGCCATCGTCGAGGCCGATGCCATTCTGGCAAACCAGCCTTACGCAATCGGTACCGAGGGACTGGCGAACAGCCTGCTCCAAAGCGATGTGAATAACGTTGCGAATATCACCTGCAGCGGGCCCGATTGCTGCTCTGACGACTGGTGCAATGTCCATACCCTGGTGGAAGGGAAAGTTCCGGCTGTCGAGTTGCAGACTTGCAACCTGAGCGATCCGGCCGGAGGAACAAGCCACTGCCTGGACTGCATCCAGGCCGGAACCTGCACGAATGATTCGCAGACGCTGGCGCAAGTTCTCGCTCTCTCGGCGCAACACGGCACCACTTCGCAGGAGTTATATCTGGGAGAATTCCAATGCGCCTTTAATCAGGCGAGTTACGTCAGCGGGGCTCCGAGCTGTACCCCAGCGGTGAGCGCGGCATATGCCGCCGCCATCCAGGCCCTGGCTACCGGCCAATAAAGCGGACGCTCACTTCTGGAATGAGCGCGCTTACTGCACGGTCTCCTGAAACGTTACGGAACTTATGTTAGCGACCGAAGCTGTGATGCTCACTGCACCGCTCTGCGACCCAGTCGTGTAATTTACGCTGGCCTGCCCGTTGGAGCCAGTGCTTACGGAAGTCGGAGAGAACGTGCCTCCCGCGCCATTATCGGTGAACCCCACGCTCACTCCCGCCACCGGATTTCCATAGGTATCCGTGACTTCGACTACCAGCGGGTTCGTCAACTGAGTATTCGGCGGCCCCGTTTGGTTATTTCCAGAAACGATTGTCTGCGACGCCGGACTTCCCGCCACCCCCGTCTCTCGGATATGGACTGCGAAGGTCGAGTAGGAGGCGGTGACGTTAACTGTTCCCGCCTTGTCGGGCAGTGTATAGGAAGTCGTGGCCGTCCCGGTTGCGCTGGTATAAGCGGGATTGGGTGAGAAACTGCCTGCCGCTGCGCTGAAAGTAACCGGCAGACCGGGCACACCGTTGCTGTACTGGTCCTTAAGTTTCACCACGATGGGCTGAGGCAAAGGCGAACCCGCTGTGCCCGTCTGATTTCCACCCGAGACCGGAACCATGCTGGCCGGTGGTCCAGCAGTTGCGGTTTCCGTAAGAGAGGCCGTGAGATAGTTCGTAGCCGTGGCCTCGAGGGTTAAAGACTCCGCCTTTGTCGGCAGTGTATAAGTCGTGTAAGCCGTTCCGGTGCTGTCGGTCATGGAGCTCGGGCTGCCGAACGTCCCGGTCTTGCCGCCGCTGAAATTCACGGTGACGTTGGCCACGCCCACGCCCAGGCTATTCACAGCTTGCACCGCCAGAGTTACAGGCAAGGTGGTTCCAACCGGGGCGCTCTGGTTATTGCCTGCGGTTGCTTTCAGAAACGGAAGCAAACCAAATGCCTCCAACTGCTTGTTCGCTCCAACATAAACTTTTCCGTTGGCGACGATTGGAGTGTCGAAATGGGCAGTCACTCCCAACCCGTCACGGCTTTTGACTTGTTCGGAGTTGTACAACATGGTGAGGCTCGTGGCGTCAAAGGCATACAGCGTCTCGGTTGTAGGATTAATCACACCCCACAGAATCCCGTTCGTGGACCCATATGACGATATCAACGGAACCGCCCCCGCATACACTCGGGTCGTAGTCACGGTCGGAGCCGTCGAGAGCAACCCATTGTTCAAAGTAAATCCCTTGATCATGTCGGCGTAAGCCGCAAAGTACACCACGATGTTGGTGCCGTTATTCCAATACGTAGGAGTGCTGTAAACCAGCCCCAACCCAGGCACGCACTCCACGGCGCTGCAGCTGGGCATCGTCGCATCGTATTCACCCATGCTGCCATCGTCGATGTTCACAAGATAGATGGTGCCGCCCTTTCCTGCCTCCACCAGCAAGGGATCAGGGCTCGCCTGCGGCGGCAGCAGCATAACCCCACCCGATCCCAGGTCCACGTCGTTGTCACCCAGGTAGGCCTGGTTGTAAGGAGTGAAATAATCCTCCAGATTTATCGCTCCGGGCGTTCCGGGAGTGTACGTCATTTGAAGAATGCTGTCTCCCAGGTCGGGCCCGCCGGTGCTGAAGTCGAATACTCCGTTCGCTGTGGCCAGGAACACATTACCGTTGCCGTCGCCCGCCGGCCCATCGCCGCTCATCCAAACGTTATCTCCCCAAGGCTGGTCCGGAGCAAAGGGGTAACCGGCAAGCTGCTGCAATGTCCCGGAGACGATGCCGGAATCCATGGCAAACATCCATCCAATGGAGGTAAGGTCACAACCGTTCGAGCCGAAGGCCACGTACACGACATTGTCCTGCAGCAATAGCCCAGGGCGCTGATACTGTTTTGGTGCGGGAAAATTAATAATCGTCTTATTGGGCGCAACATAATTCTGATCAACGATCGGCACCGGACCCCCAAACTGCTCCGCCCCGCTCGTGATGTCAAGCGCGTGCAGGTTGAAGTTGTAACCCGGATTCGTCTTGGCGACAACATACAGAGTGCCCGTCGCACCGTTGGCGCCCGTCGTCAGGTTGATGACCGGTGTTCCCATGATGCCGACTTCACTGAACCCGTCCTCATAGCACCCTTGTTGCGCAATCGGCACCGACGTTCCCAGGTTGACAGTCCACAGCGGCACCGGGCTGCTCGGATTATTATCCGCGTCGAACGCGTAAACACTGTTGTGTTGCGTAGTGACATAGACGACGTTGTAGTTGTTTCCACCGATGGATACGTTCGGCACGTAAAGCGGCTGGCTCACCACCAGGCCGTCTACAGGGTAGGAAAACAATTTTCCAAACTGCGTCGAATTCACATTGCCAGGTGTCAGAAGCGTCTCGGTCTGGTATAGCCCGCTCCGCGTAGCGTCCGCGTGATAGGTCAGAACCGGCGTCTGACCACTCAACAGGAATGGGTGCAACGCCCCGGCCAGCAACACCAGCGCAGGACGCAGCTTCCGGAGGAAACGCACACCGCGCCCCTGGAACGCAATTGAGCCCTGACCTGGATTGCACCCGCCTGGAGCAGGCTCTCCCAGAGCTCCCCTCAGCGCTTCACATGTGCGGTTTTTCATCGCTCGCTCCGGTTTTGCTTTGGAACGTTGACTTGCGGTTAACAGTGCCGGTGGGGGGAGGCAGCTATTTCCGAATACAAAAGGGGCCCGTGTAATTCGTCCGCAGGATTATCCGCCCATACAATCCGTTAGTCAACCACTAGTTTCACACTATAGAGCCAGGTGAGTTTCACAGCGGGAATGATGCCAGTTTGATTGCGCAACGGTATTGGGTCAGTTTCAATCCGGTTTGAAAGGGGCGGCTTCAGCCGCGCCGCAAATGCCTCAAAATCAATTGCGGCTTTTAGCCGCTGCGGGGATGTGCTTTTCAAGAGAGTGCTGCAAAAATCTGCATGTTGACAAACGCTAGATACAATTCTAAAGTTGTGCGCCCTTGGTTCTTCCGCCGTGGAGGAAGGACACCCCGGATACGCATTCTGACGTTCAGCCTGGTATCACTCTGAGCAAGACAACAGGAATGGAGGACCTATGAACAAGGGAACACGCACCCCCGGTTTGTTGCGCATATTTCTGGCGGTGTTGCCGCTCGTCGCGCTGGGCCGCGCCCAAACCACTCAATCGCCCTTGGAAAGTCTGCCCTACTCCCCGGGCATGCTGGTCGCGCGAGCTATTCGCGCGGGTAGAATCCAGCCGCGATCGGCGAATCCACTCTTGCGGGGAAAACTATTGACGTGCTCTCCTGGACCCTGTGTCATGCCTACATCCCAAGCATCGCCGGTCGGCGATGTCGCTCCCGTAAACACAACTCCGCTCGTCGCTCGTCCTCTAAGTATGAGCGTTTTGATCTCTGGGGCCAACGACTACAACTGCCCCACCCAGCTGGGTTTCTACATTACGGCCAATACCGGCGCCAGCTGGAATCAGACCTGCATGGCTCTTGCACCCGGAGCCTCGGCCGGCGACGGTGGTCCGGGGGTTGGTTTCGATACCAATGGCAATGCCTACGTCAGTGGCATTGAGTCGCTCCCCAGTGGTGCCACCGAGGTCGTCTTCGAGACATCCAGCAACCAAGGCTCCAGTTGGAGCGCCGCCCAGGTTGCCGTCACTCCACTATTTACCGGCGGAATCCTGGACGCCGATTACCTCGCGATTGACACCAATCCCGGCAGCCCCTTCCTGAACTGCGTCTACATCTCCACCTCTCAGTTTGATGCCTCCAATGACAGCACCATCGCCGTTGCCCATTCCTGCGACGCAGGCGCGACCTGGACCAACCTACAGGTGGATGGCCTGCAAATCGCAACCAAGACGGTCGACCAATTTAGCAACCTGACCATCCAGGACAATGGTACGGTCTATGTCAGCTGGATGCGCTGCCCCGAGACGAACCGGAGTGGCAGTTGCGGCGGCACCCTGGCGAGCATGGTCATCTCGCATTCCGCCGATGGAGGCACTACCTGGTCCACTCCCGTCGTCATGGCCAAGGTTCATCTCGCCCCCAGTACCTGCGGCGCGTTTTTTGGCTGCTTGCCCAACACGAAGGAGCCCTTGACCAACATCCCCGTCATCTCGGTGGATAACTCCACTCGCCAGCATAAGGGCAACCTCTACGCCATCATGTACAACTACAACTCGTCTGCCAAACAATTGCAGGTCCAGGTCATAACTTCGCGCAATGGCGGAACTACCTGGGGCGTGCCTGTGCAAGTCGCTCCCACCTCACCCGGCGACGAGTTTTTTCCCTGGCTGATGGTGAACAGCATCGGAAAAATCGGCGCGACCTGGCTTGATCGCCGCAATGATCCAGCCAACGTAAGCTACCAGGCGTATTCCGCTCTCTGCCACAACGGCGGTCAACTATTCGGCGCCACCGGTACGCTCGACACCAGCGGAACCGCAGCTACTTGGGTGGCTGGGGACCAGTTCGGCGACCTCACCGATGGTGACGCGATCACCATCAACGGCGTCACCTACACGGTTGCCACAGTCAATTCGGTCTCTTCGATCACCTTAACCACCAGTGCGGGCACGCAGACCGATGTCACCTTCACCGGGTATTCAAATGCGGCTCTTACCCCCAACTTGTCGAATCCCGCCAACGACGGCTTTGGCGGTACTTTCATGGGCGATTACACCGGCAGCTACTTCCAGGGTCACACCATCTTTGCTTCCTGGATGGATAGCAGCACTGGATCCACGATGGTCGATCTGGCCGGCGGTTTTGTCGTGGAGTGAACCGTGTGGGTCGGACACTCCCTTCGGCAAATTCAGGGCAGGCTTTGTCCGACGCCTTTGACTTTGCTTTTGAACCTGATTTTGCATTCGCTTTCGACACCGGCTCGCACTTGATTTTGGGTGGCGCAGCGGTTCACCGCTGCGTGCCCCAATATGGTCATGATGACCAACTCCAAGAATCACATCTGGGGACATGCGCACACCTCCGCTTAGTAAGAGCCGGCCCTTGACTGCGGAGAATTGAACGAATCTGCTACCACCCCTCGATGGAAGAAGGCCGCAAACGAGTGCTCATCGCGGCGTCAGTTTCAAATGCTGCAGAAGCGATCATGCGGAAGCGGAAGATTGATGGGAAGTAGGGGCAAATAGGGGTCTTAACGTAGCGCGGGGTGATGGTGCCGGGACTAATGGAGTCTATCCCACACCAGGTGCACAAACGTGCAGGCTTCCGCAAGGTGGGGGTCCGTAGCCAAGTCTTAATTTTCGATAACGCGCTGAACTCAAAGGGGACCGTGGTTTCCTTCTGATTTGCAGAACCCCTCTAATTCACCAACCGAGGGCACAAGGCGGGATTTCTCCAGCTACTCTGCGCCGTTGAACGATTGCCCCATTATGGAACCGTTTGCAATTGGCAGAGCGCGGCGACATCACTGCCGACCGTCTGTGCGCCGACCAGTGAGTTGGGAATCGAGTGTGCGGCGCCGGCAATACAGGAGCTGCCTTTTGCGCTTGTGATGGCGCTTTCCCACGTCGTCCCCTGATTCGGGCCGGCGCCCATATCCAGATCGCCGAATCGAAAGTTGACGAAGGTGTTGGGATAGGACAGGGCCGCGTCCGTCGCCACGACGCTGTCGTGCAGGAAGAGCGCATCAAAAGTCGTTTCGTGCGTCTTGTACGTCTCGGAACAGATGGGCTTGGAGTAGGCCGGATCAATAAACTCCTCGGTGCCCGAGAGACCCACGCCATAACCCGAGAGGTTTCCACAAGGGTTTACAACATCCGGCTGAGTCCCATCGCATGCCCAGACCTGTTGCGAGAAGGACGGTCCGCTGGTGGGTTCAACCATTGAAAAGATGGAGCCTAGCCCGTAGTGCGTCATGGCTTGCCCAATTTCTTCTGCCCCGGCGCTATTGCCTGTGGCACAGAACGGGGCCGCGGTGTTTGCCTCGTGAATGTTGGTGTAAATCCACTGTGCCAACGTGGCATAGCGGCAAGCGAGAGCCCGGACCCCGCCAGGCCCCGTTTCCCAGCCGTGGGGTTGCTCGGTCGTGAATGGATGGTCCCACGTAGTCTGAACTACGGTCAATCCCGCTTGGCTCACCATATCCAGAACCGTGGTTCCATACGTGTAGTCCTTTTCATACAAGCCGGTTCCGTTCCCCCCACTCGAAAAAACCACGCTGCCAACCGGAGTGCCGGTGGGATAGGTGACCTTTATATAGCCGGTAAAGTCATTAACATTGGGGCAGGAAATAGCGACCGCGTAGCAAACGCCGGAGAGATCGCCGGCTGGACAAGCCACGGATGTGCCGATCGCTGTGCCTAACGGATCCGTAACGGTGACGACGCTCGAACCACTGACCGATCCGTAGGAAGCGGTAATGGTCGCTGTCCCTCCAGCGGTTGCCTTTACCTGGCCGGCCGAAGTCAGTTGCGCCTGGGTCGGCCCCGAGGAAGACCAGACAACAGTGTCGGTGATATCTGCCTGCGCTCCATTCTCCCATGTACCGGTAGCAGCAAACTGCTTTTGACTCCCTATGGTGAGCGTTGGGTTCGCGGGTGTGACAGAAATCGAAACTAAACCCGAGAGCTTGCCCTCGCCCGACGGATTTGTCGATTGCAGAGGCGGAGATGGTGAGGTTCTTCCTTTAACCGCTAATATCTCTGTTTTGGCGGAGGTTTGAGGTTTCGCCATTAAAGCGCTGCAGCAAAGCATGGACAGAGCAAGCAACCATTGCGAAAGTATCCTGAGTTTTGCCACGACACACCCCCATCCTAGAAATGTGAAGCCCGTGGGTCTGAGACATCAGCCGGTGTCTCTCGCTCGTCACTTCGTGCACGCGGCGAACGTTATCTCAAGCACGATCTGTCCTCGGACGAAACCTCTTAGCGCACCCGCCGCAGTATGGGGGAACGGCTTCGACCGGTAATTTCTTTCTGAGTGGCAATTGATTCCTCCAGCATGTTGCCGCCACCCAGCTTCTCGGTGATGCGATAAGGGTGAGATGGTTTAGCCGAGCACAGGTACGCATCTTACGTCCGAGAAACTGGCAAGTCAATGAAAAGCGATGGGGTTGCCAGGGATCCGGCAGCTTTCCATCGCGCACATAGGTTGAAAGCTCATCTGCGGTGAGGCTCTCATGAAGGCGCGCGATTACGAACCACTCCAAGAACCGCCGTTTATTCTCCAACTTCGTTAGCCTGGTCTCGAATGGATGCCATGCAAATCTAAGCCCCTCTTCCTTTTTCGCCGTCGGGTGCACGAGCTGTTCTTTCTTCGAGTTGCTTCATGGCGTCCGTCACCTCCGGGGTACTTCAGACCCTTGGCCCTGAGCGAGGATGCGATCGTGCGCGGTGGCTGCGGCAGTCGTTTGGACCGCTCTGTCACGCCCCATGGGTTGCAGACAAAGCGCGCGCTTCTGGGCCTCGAAGCTTGTCAGCAACTTTGTCGACTGCCAAAGGCTTGCTGAAATAGTAGCCTTGAATCTCGTCACAATGATGTGTCCGGAGGAATGACATTTGCGCTTCGTTTTCGACGCCTTCGGCAACCACCTTGAGATGCAAGCTTTTTGCCATGCTGATGATTGCGGTTGTGATCGCTGCGTCGTCAGGATTCACGGCGACGTCGCGGATAAATATCCGATCGATCTTGAGCTTGCTGACCCGAAACTCTCTCAAGTAGCTGAAGCTGGAATAGCCAGTTCCGAAGTCGTCAATCGCCAGCGTCAACCCCATGGCCTTTAATTCCTGAACGACGGATAACATCAGGTCCGCATTGGCTAGCAGCAGGCTTTCGGTTAGCTCCAGTTCGAGATACTGCGGGGCGAGGCCAGTCTCATGGAGCACGCTTCGGATGAGGTCGCAGAAGCCTTCCTGGCGAAACTGCACCGCCGATACATTTACCGCTACCGTCACCGCGGGAAGTCCTTCATCTTGCCATTTTCGCGCCTGACGGCAGGCCGTCCTCAACACCCATTCGCCGATGGGCACGATTAGCCCGCTGTTCTCAGCAATTCGTATGAACCTGTCCGGTGGCACCAGACCCAAGTCCGGGTGCTCCCAACGAAGCAGCGCCTCCAACCCGGTGATCCTTCCCGTGGCCATATCCATTTGTGGCTGATACATCAAGAACAGTTCGTCTTTCCCCAGGGCCGATCGCAAGCTGTTCTCTAAGGTCAATCGCTCCAGGACCTGAGCATTCATGTCCGCAGTAAAGAACGTAAAGTTGTTGTGTCCGTTGTCCTTGGCGCAATACATCGCCGCGTCGGCATTCTTGATCAGCGTTTCGCAGTCCGCGCCGTGTTCAGGAAAAATGCTGATGCCGATGCTGCAGCTCACATTGACGGAGTGCCCTTGGACGACAAAAACAGCGGTCATCACATTCACGATCCGTTGGGCTGCAACTGCCGCGTCGGCCACATCTTTTAAGCCAGTCAACACGATGAGAAATTCGTCTCCCCCAACCCGGGCGATGGTGTCCTGTTCCCGCGCGACCGCCTTAAGCCGCTCGGCAACCTCTTTGAGGAGAAGGTCGCCGACCGAGTGACCGAGCGAGTCGTTGATGATTTTGAACCTGTCGAGATCGAGGAAGAGAACGGCGACTTTGTCCTTTCGCCGGCGAGCGCCAGCGAGGGCCGTAGCTAAGCGATCTTGAAGGAGGGTCCGATTGGTCAGTCCCGTCAGCGCATCGTAGTAGGCCAGGTATTGGACCCGCTCCTCGGCGACTTTGCGGTCTGTGATGTCGCGAAAGTACCATATTCTGCCCCGATACCGGCCTTTTGAGTCGACGAGAGGCGCAGAATATCGGTCGAAGATTTTTCCATTCTTGCATCTGAGCTCATCTCTGCTCTTTTCGTCCCGACGGCTATTGAGATACTTGATCCTCGCCAGGAAGGGTTCGGGCTCCTGGACTTGATCCATCACGTGCTTGCGCACGATGAGGTCGTCTCGTGTGCTCAGCAGTTCATCCGGTATTGCGAAGTGAAGCCCAAATTGCTTGTTTGCCAGAACGATGTGATCGAACTCGTCAACGAGGAGGATGCCATCAATTGTCGTCTCAGCTTGCGCCTCGAGCAGCGCAGTTTTGAACAGCAGCGCTTCCTCAGCCTGCTTGCGTTCAGTAATGTCGCGCACAGTGGCCAGCAGCCTCGGCTGCCCGCTCAGCGTCAATGCAGTCAGGCACACCTCAGCCGGAAAAACATTGCCATTCTTGCGCTGGTGCAACCACTCAAAACGTTCTTGGCCATTGAGAAACGCGGCGGCCATCTTCTGTTCGGCCGCTGTTCGGGAGGCGGTGCCGTCGGACTGGTTGGGAGGGGAGACGTCAGCCGGGTGCACCATGCCGGTACTGGCTGGGTATCCGAACATCCGCAGCGCCGCCGCATTGCAATTCAGAAAGCCCTTCTCGTCCATCAGCCAGGTGGCATCGGCCGAGTCCTCGAACAGAACGCGATACTTGTTTTCGCTGTCCCGCAGCATCTCTTGAAACCGGTTGCGCTCGGTAACGTCTTGCTTGATGGCAACGAAGTACCGATTGGCCGGATTGCCGACGTCCCGCGTTACGGGCGAGATCGTCATCTCTTCGGGGTAGGTGGTTCCGTCCTTCCTCCGGTTGACAATCTCGCCCTTCCAGACCTTTCCGGACGAGATGGTTGACCAAAGATTGGCATAGTAGCTTTCGGACTGTTCCCCTGACCTCAAGATGCTCGGGTTCTTGCCCAATACTTCTTCCTTGCTGTAGCCGGTCATGGTGGTAAACGCCTGATTCACCCAGACTATCTTGCCTTCGTAGTCTGTGACGAGGATTGCATTGGCTGCCGCTTCCAGGACTGCGGATTGCAGCTTCAATTGCTCTTCAGAACGTTTGCGCAAAGTGATGTCCCGGGCAATCGTCGAGATTCCTGTGATGTGCCCGGCTGCGTCTTTTATCGGCGAAATGGAGACTGACACGTCCAGTAGTGAGCCTGCCTTCGTGAGCCGTTGAGTTTCTAAGCACTCTATCGACAGCCCACTATGTACCCGTTCCGCGATAGCTCGCGCTTCAGCCTGCTTCTCTGAGGGCAACAGGAAGGACAAAGTTTGTCCTAGTGCTTCGGCCGTGGTATAGCCATACATCTTCTCCGCGGCTTGGTTCCAACTTGTGATCACGCCGTTTAAGTCCTTTCCAAAAATGGCATCCTGCGAGAACTCCACGATGGATGCGAGCCTCTGGAGTGCTTCTTCCGCCGCCTTGCGCTGCGTGATGTCTGAGACGATACCTGTGGCTACCCGCTTGCCGTCCTTGTCGCAAGTGACAACAGCCCTATCATGTGCCCAAAACCATTCCCCGTTCTTTCTGTACACCCGGCACTCGATATCGTAGGGTTGCCCGAGCTTAAGCAGCGATTCGAACGCCTGACGCACCCGCTGTCGATCATCCATGTGGACCGAGTTAAACCAGAGAGAATCTCCCTGTTGATAAATCTCAGCCGCAGAATATCCGAGCATGGTTTCGACTCGACTGCTCACGAAGCTTACATTGCCTTCCCCGTCGGTCTTCCACACGACTTCTGGAATATTGGCAAGCAGGGACCGGTACCGTTCCTCACTTATTCGTAAGCTGTCCTCCGCTTGCCTGAGTGTCCTGAGATCGAGGGCCAGGACGAGGACGCAGGGTTCGCCATTCAGTGCGACGCGAACGCCTGTAAGAAGACCGGGTATCCGTGTACCGTCTTTTGTCATCAAGACGGACTCTACTTTGGCCATTCCATCAGCGAACGCCGCTGCTATGGCTTGTTTTACGGTTTCTCGCTGCTCTTCTGCGATGATGTCGAGAGCGGTGATGTTCACAACTTCCTGGGCTGTGTAGCCAAGTGCCGCTTCCAAATTAGAGTTCCACTGCGTGAATCGTCCGCCACCGCCGATGATGCAGGCAATCTCGGGAAGACTCTGGATAATGTTTTCGGGGAGGTTGTCTCGCTGAGGCTTTTGGCGACCGAGCAATTCCAAAGTTAGAAGGAAAACAACGAAGGCGCAGAGCACGACCGCGGCCGGGTGCGCCTGCCAAGCGGAGAAGCTGGGAAAGACAATTCGCCCAAGCCCCTCAAGGCCTGCGGCGAGAAACAACGCAATCGTAGGGCGGCGGAGCGCCCGAATAAAGGGATACTGCTTGGACATGATTCATCCGAAGGGCGCAAGGTCGCTTGCCGACGACCGCAGCGCCAAGGCGAGGGTCTTGCGACCACCACGGAGCAGTTGCAACTGGACGGCCATCTTCAGGCTGCAGCTAAGTTGTTGACATGACTTGCTCTCCGGAGTTGGACGGATTTGGGAAGGAATCCGAGTGTACCTAGCATATACACGGTTCCAGTTTCTGGACAGTCGCGTCGCGGTGCGGCAAGACAACTTGATCGCCGTCACGGTGCGGGATCGCAGGCGCAGGGACAGCACGAATGGCGTTTCCCTAAGGTGCAATGAGTCCGTCGCAGCGGGCCGGCGTCCGCTCGTCGAGGCATGAAGAATCCTTAAATCTCGTTTGGTTGCCTTTGGTAACTTTCACTTTCCCGGCATTGTTCTCACACTAAAGGTAATGTTCGCATCAGGTGAGGCCGGCAGTGAATAACGAACGACAGAAGCAACGCCCCACCCGACCGATGCGGCAGGTCGAGGCACGCGAGTGGTGGCTGTGGGGATTTGCCGTCACGGTCACGTTAGTGCTGACGGCGGGCATCGTATCGCTGACCTTCCCCGGCAGTCGCCTGTTGCAGAATGCCGAGTGGCTTGATCTTAAGGAGTGGGTGCGCGGACTGGCATGCCTTGTTCTTCTGTTTGATATTTACACGGTTTACCAACACCTCCAACTGCAGCGGATTCGTCGCGAACTGACCGAGCGCAATCAGCTTTTTGAAGTCATCACCGAGAATGCCGCGGACATGATCGCGGTCATCGATTGCGCTGGAAATCGGCTCTATAACAGCCCTGCGTACAAGAAGGTTCTCGGGTATTCGTCGGAGGAATTGAAGCTGAGCTCGGCAGTGGAGCAAGTCCATCCCGACGACAGGCGGCGCGTGCTGGAAGCGGCGGATAAAGCGAGACTCACGGGAAGAGGCGAACTGCTGGAATACCGCATGCGCCACAAGGACGGAACATGGCGGGTTCTCGAATCGGTCGCCACCGCCATTCAAAATGAAGAGGGTCAGACCGAGAGACTCGTCATTGTCAATCGTGACATTACGGAGCGCAAGCGAGCCGAAGAGGCGCTCGCGCACAATGCTCTGCACGACGCTTTGACCGATCTGCCGAATCGTGCTCTGTTTCTAGATCGTGTGCGGCACGTACTTGTGCTTTCCCATAGGCACATAAGCTACAAGTTCGCGGTATTGTTCATTGATCTCGATCAATTCAAGGTCTTCAATGACAGCTTGGGCCACGCGGCAGGAGATACCCTTCTAGTCCAAATTGGCCGCCGTTTGAGCGCCTCGGTTCGGGGCGTGGATACCATTTCACGCTCGGTCCTGGCGCAGGACGCAAGTCCCGTTGCGACCGAAGCGAGTCTGGCGAGAGTTGGCGGCGATGAGTTCACCGTACTGTTAGAGGGCATCAAAGATTGCGGCGATGCCATTCGGGTAGCGGAGCGCATTCAGGAGCGATTGAGGATCCCCTTTGTGGTGGAAGGGCAAGAGGTGGTGACGACCGCCAGCATCGGGATCGCCTTTTGCGGAACTTCGTACACGAATTCAGAAGACTTGGTGCGCGACGCCGAGATAGCGATGTACCGAGCCAAGCGAGAAGGAAAAGCACGCTCTCAGGTCTTTGACACCGCTATGCACACTATCGCTGTCAAGAGATTAAGGCTCGAAACTGACCTGCGCCGAGCGCTGGAACGGCGCGAGTTTCGCGTTCACTATCAGCCCATCGTTTCGTTGCAGAGCGGAAAGATCGTTGGATTCGAGGCACTCAGCAGATGGCAACGGCCCGAAGGGCTCCTGTCACCAGCCCATTTTATCCAGATCGCAGAAGAGACTGGAATTATCCTGCCTATGAACCGTCTGTTGTTGCGCGAAGCCTGCCTCCAGCTTCGTGCATGGCATTCTGAATTTCCGTGCGATCCGCCGCTGACAATAAGCGTGAATGTTACCCCAAAAGAGTTTGCCCAGCCGGACCTGGCGGATCAGATGAAAACCATTTTGGTCGAAACGGGGGTCCACCCCAGCAGTATCAACGTGGAGATCACGGAAACTATCGCGATGGCCGATCCGCAACGGTCGAGCCTTGTTCTCGCGGAACTCAAGGCCCTGGGAGTTCACATAAGCATCGACGACTTCGGAACGGGATACTCTTCACTGAGCCGATTGCAAGGATTCCCGGTAGACACCTTGAAGATCGATCGTGCTTTCATTTCCAAGATTGACACCGACAGCGAAACGAGCGAAATCGTGCGCATCATCGTTATGCTAGCTCACAACCTTGGCCTGAAAGTCGTAGCCGAAGGTGCTGAAACGGCAGAGCAGGTCAGGGTGCTCAGGCAGCTAAAGTGCGAACTCGTGCAAGGCTACTTCTTCGCACCACCCGGAGACCACGCGGCAGCTCAGGCGCTTTTGAGCAAGAATAGAGCGGAAGCCTCGCACTCTGCTACGGCGACCCGGTAAAGCGGAAAAGGATGACCGGTCTCTCGTTCTATTCCGCATCAAGCGGTCTTCGAGTTGAGCCGAGCCTCGATCTTTTCCAGCAATCCGGCCCCGGCTTCTCCGGCGTCGTGGGTAGAAAACTCGCTGCCCAGTTCGATCACGGGGAACTTGGCGCATGCGGCTTCAAAGGCTTGTTGCGTACCTGGGGACGCGGTCATGCCCGGGCCTACCAGCAGTAGATCGAAATGCGTGACGCGCATCAGAATGAGAGCGTCGCCCAGGCGGCCGCTGGTGTGGACGTCGTATCCGGCGCGGCACATGACTTCGCGCAAGTAGGCGAGCACGTCGGCGTTGCAGTCGAGGCACAAAACGCTGCGGCCAGTGCGGACAGGTGTCTCGGCGCCGGCTCCGGGCCGGTAGAAGGCGGCGACGGCCTTCTCCTCCGATTCGTGGCTGTCGAATAACTTCGTCAGGTGCGACAGTTCCAGAACCTTGCGCACATGCTCGGGCACGTTACAGAGCTTCAGTTCTCCACGGGCCTGGCGGGTGCTGGTGAGGGTTCGGACGATCGTGCCGAGACCACTGCTGTCGATGAATTCAACCTCGCCCAGATGCAGGACGATGGCGCGGCGGTCGCGCAACAGCCAGGTAACATGGGCACGCAAAGACTCGCTCTCGCCGCCGGCAACAATCCGTCCGTTGCAGCGCACAATGGTGACGTCTCCGACCCTGCGTGTATCGAGCGAAAGGCGCAATGGGCCTCCGATATGGCTGGCCATCAAACCTGCGAAATCGCCGAATTATATCCAGAAAGCGCGCGAACCGACAGGAAGAAGTTTCGCAGCGTTGCCTTTTGCTAACAGGTGTGGCGATGGCTCACGCCACCAGCGGAGCGTTCGCGACTCCGGCCGCACCGAACACCCGCCGATAGCGTTCAATTTCGCCGGGCGGACCGAGTGCTTTGGCGTAATTGTCGGAGAGCTTGACCGCTGGCCGGCCCTCGACGGTGGATACTTTGCAGATCAGGCTGATGGGATCAAAGCCACTGCCACCCTCGGGATCGCAGCCGCGGAAATCGTTGGTAAGGAGAGTACCCCAGCCGGCGCTGAAGCGAATCCGGCGGCCAGGCGTCCACTTCCGCTGATCCAGGAAGTCGGCGGCTTCGCGGAAGTCCGCGGTAGTCGTGCCGGTCCGAAGCACGCCCCCGAAATAGGCATGCAGGCCGAGAATGTCATCGACGTCGAGTGCGTCGGAGGCGATGATGAGTTTGTCCTGGGACACTCGGCCGCGCGCCTTTAGCCACGCGATATATTCGTCGCCGGCCACATAGGGATTCTTGCTGTCGACGCGTTGGCCGGTCCAATCGGCGGTCCAATCGGGCGCGCCTTCCAGAAATTGAGTGGTGCCGAACGTATCGGGCAGCATGATCCGCAGCGCGCCTTCGTAGGTGCTCTGCCACAGCTCGAGGACGCGGTATTGCGACGCTTTCAGCGCCGCGTCATCCGGCGCCAACGCGGCGAGAGCCATGGGGATCTCGTGTGCATTGGTGCCGATCGCTTCCAGATCGTGTTTGTGCGCCAGGAACGCGTTCGAGGTTCCGATGAAGCCGCGGCCCAGATTGGAAGCCATGGCCTTGACCACATATTCCTGCCACAAGAAGCTGTGGCGACGCCGGGTTCCGAAATCTGCGACGCTGAGGCCGGGAACGCCGCGCAGACGTTCGATCTTGTGCCACAGCCGGGTCTTTGCCCGGGCATACAAGACGTCGAGATGAAACTCACTCAGTCTCTTCAAATTGGCTCGGGTTCTCAGTTCGTCGACAATGGAGAGCGCATAAAGTTCCCACATTGTGGTATCGGTCCACAAGCCTTCGAAGGAGAGATGAAACTGCCCGTCCTTGATCGAAAGCTGATAGTCCGACAATTTGAAATCCCGCTCCAGCCATTCCAGGAATGCCGGTTCAAAAATCCCGCGGCGGCCGTAGAACGTATTACCGGCCAACCACACTAGTTCAGATTTTCGAAAGCGGAGTTTCCGGACGTGCTCCATCTGCGCCGTAAGATCATGGGTTGAAAACAGATCTGCGAGAGGCACCGACGAGGAGCGATTGAACAGCGAGAAAGAAACGTGGGTCTTCGGAAAATGCTTCCAGACAAACTGCAGCATCAGCAACTTGTAAAAATCGGTATCGAGCAGCGACCGGGTAACTGGGTCCAGTTCCCAGTTGTGGTTGTGCGCCCGCTCAGCGAAGTTGACGATCATCGGGCGGTCGTGTCCTTAGAATCGGCAGCCGGATTTTTAAACCGAATTCGCCGAGTCCCTTTGCAGCCACGTCAGTTATTGAAGCGGAACCTGCAAGAACTGTCAAGGATAGCAGCCTGGCAGTGATGGTAGGGTTTTTGAGCGCCATGGCCGTGGCGGGTAGCGGCGCAAGCTGAGCCGCTACCCGGGAAGACTAAGAGCTTGCCAGATCTCTAATGACTGCAACTACTGCGGTGGCGGACCCGAACCCGCGTCAGGCGGGCCCTGGCGACGATCCTGCATCCGTTGCTCGCGCCGGGCCTCTATTTCGTCCCACCTCTTTTGCTGGTTAGTGTCAAGGAGACTGCGGATCTGCGCGTTGGTGCTGTTGCGGATATCCATCATTTTGGCGTGGCGATCCGGCTGGGACAGCGAAGCGTCGTGGTGCACGCTCTCCATCCGGGAGCGTTCGGCCTGAAGGGCATCCTGCACTTTGGTTTGCTGATCGGACGTGAGCTTGAGTTTCCTGGTGAGTTCCGCAGTGCGCTCGGCGGGATCGGGTGGGCCATGACGGCGCATACCATTGTCCTGCGAGGGTGGAGCTTGTTGATCGTTGGACGGGCTACCCTGAGCGGCCGCGAAAGGCGCGGCGATCGAGATCAGGCCGGCCGTGACGAGAACGAGCAGGCATTGCTTGAGCATTGAGGTCTCCTTCTTGAAACGATGTGTCTACACCTATGAACGGAATTATGAACCGGAAGTTGCGCGAGAAACCACGACTCGGGCAATCTTTGCATAACTTTACGAAGCGAGGTTTTGATTTGGGATATGGAGTGATCGACGATGCGGGGGGCCACTTTCTGTTCCCGCGGCTTGCCTTGTTGATCCGGACAAACGCTGGGAGTGAACCCAGCGCAGCGGGCGGTAGCCGTTGATGTCTCTCCGGCTGCCAGCTTTTCACAACCTTTCCTTTTCTGGTACTGTTTTGAGTCCACCGGAGCGGAAGAGGATATGCCGATGTGACGAGCGTCACAGTCGGCCTGCTTCCCGATCTGTAACATTCATGGTTTGAGCCACGGCGGATGATGATTTTTCCTGGGGAAAGGACAACCGCGTGATTGTTGGAGTTCCGAAGGAAAGCTATCCGGGAGAGCGCCGGGTTGCGCTCGTCCCCGCGGTCATCCCCATGCTGGCCAAAGCAGGGCTCGAAGTGGTCGTCGAGCCGGGCGCAGGCGAGCAAGCTGGCTATCCAGATGCGGCTTACGTTGAGAAGGGTGGAAAGATTCTTGCCGATCGCGCCGCCGTATTCGGTGCCGCGGACGTTGTCGTACAGGTGCTTTGCTACGGCTCCAATGACGTCACCGGCAAAGCCGACCTTCCTTTGCTGCGTCGCGATCAGTTGTTGATTGGGTTTCTGCGTCCCTTCGGTTCCGCAGAAGTGACTCAGCAGATTGCCTCCGCAGGCGTCACCTCATTTTCCGTTGAACTGGTGCCTCGCACCACACGCGCGCAAAGCATGGACGCTCTTTCTTCCATGGGCACGATCTGCGGTTACAAAGCGGTGCTGTTGGCCGCCGAAACCTCCATCCGGATCTTTCCCATGATGACGACGGCCGCGGGTACCATTACTCCGGCCCGCGTATTCGTCATCGGGGCCGGAGTGGCGGGACTGCAAGCCATCTCGACCGCGCGCCGGTTGGGTGCTGTGGCGTCCGCCTACGACATGCGTGCTGCTTCCAAAGAGCAGGTGCAGAGCCTCGGGGGCCGCTTCGTCGAATTGCCGATCGAGGCCAAGGATGCGCAGGATGCCCGCGGCTACGGTACCGCCCAGGACGAAACCTTTTACGCCCGCCAGCGCGAACTCCTGACCCGCGTGGTCGCGGAGAGCGACGTGGTCATCACCGCCGCCGTGATTCCCGGCAAGAAGTCTCCAGTGCTCATCACTACCGACATGGTCAAAGGCATGGCTCCCGGTTCCGTGATCGTCGATCTCGCCTCGGAACGCGGCGGCAACTGCGAACTCACCCGCACCGGAGAAACAGTGAAGCAGTATGGTGTGACGATCATCGGCGCCATCAATTTGGCCAGCAGCGTGCCATACCACGCCAGCCAGATGTACGCCCGCAATGTGGCCACATTTCTTGTGTATATGGTGAAAGAAGGTAAGCTGCAACTCAACCTGCAGGACGAGATCATCCGCGAGACGATGGTCACGCGCGGCGGTGAGATTGTGAACGCAAGAGTGCGGGAGTTCTTCAAACTGCCGGCGTTAGTGCCGGCTGCAGGATAGAGTTCAGAGCGCAAGTGCTGGAAGCGGTTCCAAGAGAACTGAGAGCGGGGGAGCGAATGGGTGACAATCTAATCGACGATCTTTTCATTTTCATGCTGGCCTGCTTCATTGGCTTCGAGGTCATCCGTCACGTTTCGCCCTTGCTGCACACCCCGCTGATGTCGCTCACCAACGCACTCGACGCCATCGCCGTCGTAGGCGCGATCGTTCTTGTCGGTGAAAAAAAGAGCACCTTCGCGACGATCCTGGGCACGATTGCCATCGTCGCCGCCACCAGCAACGTAGTCGGTGGGTTCTTTATCACGGACCGCATGCTCAAGATGTTCAAGAGCAGCCGTCCGAGCAAATAGGTAGGTAAGCGAAATCATATTGAACAGATCTTATCGAGTAAGCCATGTTGAGTAAGCCATGAACCAGTTCGCTGGAAGCCAATACGTAATCGAAGTCATCTACCTCATCGCCAGCGCCCTGTTCATCTTTTCGCTGAAGTGGATGAGTTCGCCGGCGACTGCCCGCCACGGGATTTGGGCGGGCGAAATCGGCATGGTGCTGGCGATCGCAGGTACTCTGCTTCACCACGGCATCGTCGATTGGAAGTGGATTGTCGTGGGGCTGGTGCTGGGCAGCGGCATCGGTATTCCGCTGGGCATGGTGCAGATGACCGCTGTCCCGCAGCGGACTGCGCTCAGCCACGCCTTCGGTGCACTTTGCGTCACGCTGGTCGGCACAGCGGAATTCTATTTGCGCACCCCGAACGTACCGAAATTCATGATGTCGGTGCTCTCGATGGAAGTGATTCTGGGAGGCCTCACGTTCACCGGCAGCTTAATGGCGGCAGGAAAGCTACAGGAAATCTTGCCGCAACGGCCTATCACTTATAAGGGGCAGAATCTCGTCAACTTCCTGCTGTTCGCGATTGCCGTCGGGAGCGCCATTTATCTCGTCCTGCATCCGGAAGCGAGGCAATTCTTCCCGCTGATCGTGGGCGTTTCCCTGATCTTCGGCGTCCTCCTGATTATTCCGATTGGCGGCGCGGATATGCCAACGGTCATTTCTCTGTTAAACGGCTATGCCGGTTTGTCCGCCGCAGCCATGGGATTCGTCCTGCAGAACAAGCTGCTGATCATCGCCGGCGCACTCGATGGTTCTTCGGGACTCATTCTCTCGGTGATCATGTCGAAGGCGATGAACCGGTCGTTCACCAACGTCTTGTTCGGCGCCTTCGGCCAGGTGCAGGTCGCGGCTGCCGGGGGACAGGAAGCGAAGCCGGTGCACAGCGCGACGGCCGAGGAAGCGGCTGCGATTCTTTCTGCCGCCAATAAAGTGGTGATCGTCCCCGGATACGGCATGGCGGTGGCGCAGGCGCAGCACAAGGTGCGCGAGCTCTATGACATTCTCAGCAAGAAGGGAGTCGATGTTCGGTTCGCCATCCATCCAGTCGCAGGACGCATGCCCGGACACATGAACGTACTTCTGGCCGAAGCCGATATCCCTTACGACCGGCTCATCGAAATGGACGAGATCAACGGCGACTTTCCGCAGACCGACGTGGCCCTGGTGATCGGCGCCAACGACGTTACCAATCCGGCTGCTCGAACCGACACGACCAGCCCGATTTTCGGCATGCCCATCCTCGATGTCGATAAAGCTCACACCGTCATGGTGATAAAGCGCAGCATGAGCCCAGGCTTTGCCGGCATCGACAATCCGCTCTATTACCTCCCGAACACACTGATGCTGTTTGGCGACGCCAAGCAGTTTGTGGGCGCGATTGTAAGGGAGCTGAGCGGGGGACACTAACCTGCCAAGTTCGTGCTATCATGATATCATCGTTTGTGCTATCATGATATCAAACAGTCCGGAGGTTAAATCATGGCCCAGCTTCTCGTTCGCAACATCGAAAATGAAGTGAAGGCACGCCTGCAGCGCCGCGCCAAGCGTCATGGCCGCAGCATGGAAGAAGAGGTCCGCGACATCCTGCGCGCTGCTGTCCAAAAGGAAGAGCATGCGTCCCAGGGCGGATTGGGAACCGAGATTTCGAAGATCTTCGCTGGACACGGGCTTGATTCCCCGATTCCAGAATTGCACTTCGAGATAAAGCCTCCTTCTTTTGAGGAATGATCATCCTCGACACAAACGTGCTCTCGGAGCTTATGCTGCGTGCTCCTGACAAGAGGGCGCTAATGTGGCTTGACCGACAACCTCGATTGTCGGTCTGGACGACTTCCGTAACGATCTTTGAAATTCGTTTCGGCCTCGAGAGCATGCCTGCAGGTAAACGGCAAGCCGCCCTAATGCGAGACTTGGAAAAGATGCTAGATAGCATCGACCGCCGGATCGCAGCCTTCGATGTCGAAGCCGCAGAGTGCGCAAGCGCCTTAATGGCTTCCCGGAAATTGCAAGGCCGTCCACGCGAAGATCGCGACACCATGATCGCGGGCATCGTTCTAGCTCGTCATGCCACTCTGGCAACGCGAAACGTGGCACACTTCGACGACCTGTCAGCGCCAGTCGTCAATCCATGGACTGCCTAATAGAGAAACATCTACGGAGCGCATGATATTCTATTCACTCCAGCTGCGTACCGTTTTGGCGGAAATTCCCCCGCAGTTTCAGAAAAACGCTTCCTGAAGAAGCTTCCCAGTTGAAGCCCGGAAGAAGAGAAACAACAAATCATGCTTTCAGTCAGTAATGTGTCGATGCGCTACGGCGCCAAAATTTTGTTCGATGAAGTCTCCACGGCGTTTACGCCGGGGAAGCGGTATGGCCTGACCGGGCCCAATGGCTCGGGTAAATCCACGTTTATGAAGCTGCTGAGCGGCGAACTCGATCCGCAGAAGGGGACGGTGGTGCGTCCGCGGAAGCTGGGAGTTTTGAGCCAGGATCAGTTCGCCTTCGATGCGTTCACGGCAGTTGACACCGTCATCATGGGCAACAAAAGGTTGTGGGCGGCGATGCAAGAGCGCGACGCCATCTACGAAAAGCACGACATGACCGACGAAGACGGCATGAAGCTCGGCGAGCTAGAAGGCATTGTCGGCGAGGAAGACGGCTACACGGCGGAGAGCGATGCCGCGATCCTGCTCGACGGCTTGGATATTCCGGAAGAACTTCACGCCAGAAAGATGTCCGAACTGCAGGGGGGACAGAAAGTTCGCGTGCTGCTGGCGCAGGCGCTGTTTGGGCATCCGCAGGCGTTGTTGCTGGATGAACCTACGAACAACCTGGACTTGGATTCGATCCACTGGCTGCAGGGATTTCTGAATGTGTATGACGGTGTAGTGATTGCGATCTCGCACGACCGGCACTTTCTGAACAGCATTTGCACGCACATCGCCGACATCGATTACGAGACCATCATCACTTACACCGGGTCGTACGATGAGATGGTGCTGGCAAAAACGCAGGTGCGGTCGCAGATTGAATCGCAGAATGCGCAGCGGGAAAAGAAGATCTCGCAATTGAACGAATTTATTGCGCGATTCTCAGCCGGTACGCGGTCGAGCCAGGTGCAGTCGCGGCGCAAGGAAGTGGAACGGCTGCAGGTGACGGAACTGGCCAGGTCGAATATCCAGCGGCCTTACATCAAGTTTGAGCAAAAGCGGCCTTCGGGAAAGCACATTCTCGAAATCGAGCATCTGGGCAAGACTTACGGGGACAAGACCGTCATACGCGACTTTACGGCGAGCATTACGCGCGGAGAGAGAATCGCGCTGATGGGGCGCAATGGAGCGGGGAAGACGACCTTGGTAAATGCGCTGCTGGCGAATTCGCCGACCACGCCGGAAGCTGAGTTGCGTAAGACCAGCGGCTACGACGGGCCATTTGTGGACGCGGGAAAGGTGATTTGGGGGCATGAGGCGTCGATTGGATATTTTGCGCAGGACCATCGCAGCCTGATCGAAGGCGGCACGACTGTGCTGGAATGGCTGCACCAGTGGAATCCGGCGGCGGTCGGCGAAGAAATCCGCGGACTGCTGGGGCAAATGCTTTTTCAGCGTGAGGAAGCGACGAAATCCACCAACGTTCTTTCCGGCGGGGAAGCGGCGCGGCTGCTCTTCTGCAAGCTGATGCTGCAGAAGCCGAACGTGCTGGTGCTCGATGAGCCTACCAACCACCTGGATCTGGAGGCCATTAACGCGCTGAACATCTCGTTGCAGCGGTATCAGGGGACGGTGTTTCTGGTTAGCCACGACCACGACCTGATCGATGAGGTCGCCACGCGCATTTGGCACTTCGAAAGCGACCACAAGCTGACGGACTTCAAGGGAACGTACGAGGAGTACCAGGCCGCGGTTGCGGTGTGATTCAAGACGTTGGACTTCAGACCTCAGACTTCCGCCAAAGACTTAAGGCCCAGGACCAAAGACCGTGGAATCCGGTGCCGAGGTCCGCGGTCAGACGTCAGGGGGCCGCTCGTTTGCACCATTTCTGTTGCATGTAAATCA
This sequence comes from uncultured Acidobacteriaceae bacterium, assembly GCA_963749985.1. Taxonomy (GTDB): domain Bacteria; phylum Acidobacteriota; class Terriglobia; order Terriglobales; family Acidobacteriaceae; genus Sulfotelmatobacter. Next base: position 119,950 of record CAVVOS010000002.1, read on the forward strand.
TCCAGGTTCTCCACAGATTTCCACAGGCGTTTGCTGTTGCGTTTAGAGCCGCAAGTTGCGGATAATGGCGCGTAATGTCCTTGTGCCAAGACTGGCGCGGGAAGTTGCCATAGTCGTGTACAGCCGAGCCGATTTACTTAGAATTCTCCACCTCACGCCGCGCCAGTTGGCCAACTGGGAGCGGGCGGAGTTGATTGCCGCTTCAACGACCTATTCTTTTTCCGACCTGCTGAAGATCAAGAAAGTTCGCGATCTGTGTGCGATGAGGGTGAGGCCGGCGGTGATCCGGCAGTCGCTCGAGGCCATGCAGCAGCAGGCGTCGGGGATGGGAAATCCTTTGCTCGATGCGGGAACCTCCTATACGAATAAGCATCGCGTGGCGTTCCGGCACGAAGGCAGGCTGCTGGAGCCGATCGCGGGGCAGTTTGTGATGGACTTCGCAACGCGGGAGAAAGTTGTGACCAGCACGCCGATTCCTACTCCTGAGCCGGGGCCGCAGGAAAACGAGGCTGCGGCTTGGTTTGCGCGCGGCATTGCGCTGGAGGAAGATCCGGCGACACAGACCGAAGCGCTGGCGTCCTACCAGAAGGTGCTCGAGTTTCAGTCCGACCACGCGGCCGCGCACATCAACCTGGGAACGCTTTACTACAACCGCCAGGATTTCACCTTGGCGGAAAAACACTATCGTGCCGCGCTGGAAGCCGACGCTCGTTATGCCCTAGCCTATTTCGACCTGGGCAACGTGCTGGACGAAACCGGGCGCGTGCAGGAAGCCATCCAAACCTACAAGATGGCGATCCAACTGGCTCCCACCTACGCCGATGCGCACTACAACCTCGCGCTCGCCTACGAGAAAACCCGCGAGCCCCGCAAGGCGCTGAAACACTGGCAGGCTTATGTCAGGCTCGATACCACGGGGCCGTGGTCCGTGCATGCGCGGAATCAGATTCAGCGCATTCTGCAAGCGGATGGGCTGAAGCTGGTGCATTCGCGCAGACAGTTAACTAGCAGATAGGGTTCTATTTACCACTTTCGGAAGAACGCCGCAGCCTGGTCAATGCGGGATCGTAGGGGTCTTCCGATTCTTTAAATCGAGCGCCGTAATGACCTTTCGGGTCGGCGGAGAACGGAAACTCGGCTGCCAGATAATTGAGGAGTTGCGAACTTACCGTCCTGGAGTCCCACCACACAGTATCCTTCCAATATCCGTCGCTGAACCTAGTTACTCCGCTCAAGTTAGCGCGTGGAAATGTAACCCGAGCGGTCGTGAAGCCCGTTAAATCGGCGCCGGTCAAGTCGACGTCGGGCAGGTCGCAGTCGAAGAAGGCGACGAAACTCAGGTTGAAGAACTTACCTGGCGGACGGTTTTGTAGAAGAGGATGAACTTGGGTGCAGATGAAGCCTAATTCTCTAATAATTTTGTGCTCCTCATCTGACCCTTGGAAGGTCGGATACAAAATTGGATTCAAATCGCGATCTAGCCATTGCTGGTGAAGGGCGCGGTCGACATCCAAAATTTTGTCGAGATTCTGCTCACTCGCCGGGGAAAACTCAGCTTGGAACAAAGCGTGAAACTCGTCGAAGCCCCCCGCCTTGCGTAAAATGCTTATTATGAGCTGAGACGCCTGCTCGGCGTAGCTGCTCGAAGATTGCTCAATGCCCCGTAGTTGTAATATCGCGGCAGTCTGGTCCTTTCCCTCGGTATCCGCAACAGACTTAACCGCGGTTTCCCAGCGCTGACGATCTTGATCTTCAGCCCTATCTCTCTCACCTTGTCTTTGCTGTCTCCACTGGAAGATCAACGTTATTGCAAGAATCAGCACGGTTAGCACAGGGGCAAGGAGGTTCATGAACTGGAGCAACCGACTCTGGGATAGCTCTTTGCTGAGCTTTTGTGCCTCTGCTCGTTGGTTTTTTATCTCTTCCGCGTTTAGCAGCAACTGCGACGCCTTAACGATTTCCTCAGGGGAGGAAGCGTGAGCATTAATTAGGTCACGTGCGCGGTTCCGAATGACTTCAAGCTCATCCATGGAGAAACTCTACCATACTCAAAATTGCCACCGCGACAGACAACTCGTCACCACCCCGTTAGCCGACGCGCGCCCATGCGAGAGTGCTAAACTCTTAGGTTTGCTATTCTCGCTGACTGAGGGTGTACTTATGCCTGAAACAACATTGCAATCCCTCTCCCCCACGCCCCTGACCACCCTCACCGAAGACGAAATCCTCTTCCGCGACAACATCCGCCAGTTCGCCGACGAACGCATCCGTCCGCACGTCAAAGAGATGGACGAGAAGGGCATCTTCGAGAAGGATCTTCTTCACGAATTCTTCCAGCTCGGGCTCATGGGAATCGAGATTCCAGAACAATACGGTGGAAGCGGCGCCAAGTTCTTTGAGGCGATTCTGGCCGTCGAAGAATTGTCGCGGGTGGACGCATCGGCAGGCGTGGTGGTGGATGTGCAGAACACGCTGGTCAACAATGCTCTGCTGCGCTGGGGCAACGCGGAACAGAAGAAGCGTTATCTACCGAAGATGGCGGCGGAAACGCTTGGGGCTTATGCGCTGAGCGAGGCCGGTTCCGGGTCCGATGCGTTTGCCCTGCAGACGCGCGCCGAGCTCAAGGGCAGCGAGTATGTTCTCAACGGCCGCAAGCTGTGGATTACCAACGCCAAGGAAGCTGGGTTGTTCGTGCTCTTTGCTACGCTCGATCCCGCAGCGGGATACAAAGGCATCACCGCGTTCCTGGTGGAGAAAGGCTTCCCCGGATTCAGCGTGGGCAAGAAAGAAGACAAGCTGGGCATTCGCGCCTCTTCCACCTGCGAACTGATTCTTGAAGACTGCCGCGTTTCCAAAGACAATGTGCTGGGCGAGCCCGGCAAGGGATACAAGATCGCGATCGAGACGTTGAACGAAGGCCGCATCGGCATTGGAGCGCAGATGCTTGGCGTGGCGCGCGGGGCTTGGGAGTTTGCCGCCAAGTATGCCGTCGAGCGCAAACAGTTCGGCAAGGCTATTGCGGACTTTCAAGGGATCCAGTTCCAGATTGCGCAAATGGCGACCGAGATCGAAGCGGCACGGCTGATGGTCTACAACGCGGCTCGCATGAAGGATGCGGGCGTGAACTTCGTGAAAGAAGCCGCGATGACCAAGCTGTTCGCCTCGCAGGTAGCCGAGCGGGTGACTTCGCTGGCCATCGAGATCTACGGCGGCTACGGGTTTACCAAAGATTATCCGGTGGAGAAATACTGGCGCGACGCTAAGATCGGCAAAATCTACGAAGGCACGTCCAACATGCAGCTGGCGACCATAGCCAAACTCCTGCTGAGTGGGAAATAGAGCTGCTGTTCTTCGCCTCCGGGTTTGAGTCTCTGTCTGTCCAGAAGCCGCGACTGGCGAGCGTTCTGTCTTGACCAAGCGTTCCATGGTTAGTTCTCATGCTCAATATGTGCATTGAGTTGCACTTGGAGCCGGCGTGGAGTGGCGTCCAACCGCTGCTAACTCAAGTAAATTCAATGTTTTCCGGCCGCTTCGGTCATTGGCGGACAAGCTGCAATCTCCTTATGTGCCTGCCGTTGCGAGGCAAGACCGGGGTGGCACTTGACGACTTTGTTCGGTAACACAGCGGTGATTCCGATGGCGGCTCCGAAGAAGAAGCGGAGCCTCCTGCCCTTGCTCACGGTGGTGTTCCTGGCTTCTTATGGCTTGATGACGATGCTCATCGTTGAGCAGAACACAACCATCCAAGCGCAGAGCAATCTGATTCATGTCTTGCTCGGCGACAGCCGGGAGCTGTGGGCCATGAAAGCAAAGGCTATTGGTCAGAAGTCGGCTCAGGCAGGAGCGCAGAGTCGCGCCCAAGGTTCCTCGACCCAGGTTCCTTCAACCCAAGCACCTTCATCCCAAACCCCGTTGACCCAGGGACAATCTCCGTCAGTTCAGACTCCGTCTACCCGGATTCCATCACTCCAAGCCCCGTCAACCCAGACTCCGTCAACCCAAACCCCGTCAACCCAGGCCGTACCACAGCACCATGCCCCAAGCCGGGCAGGAAAGACCGCGAAACCTAAGACCCAGGTTCCGCCCATGCCGGCTTCGGATTTGACCGATCAACGTCGTGTTTTGATTACGATTTGAGTCCCAGGTTTCAGCAGTCAACGTTGTGCGATTGTTCCCTGAAAGTTTGGAAGTAATGAAGGCCCTGACCCTAGCCTTGATGTTCAGTCTGACGGTAGCGCGGCCGGCGCAGCCGGTGCGCCGTCCGTCGGGCACTGTGGAGCGGCGCGCCACCACCGGACGCTGGTACTTTGCCGCCAGCGGCCACGCCGTTTACTGCTATGGACCGGTGATGACCCTGCCCCAAGCCAACGGCGACCTGCAGAAAGTCGCTACATTCTGCCGTGACGGCCGAGCAGTGGTGCCGTTGAAGGATTAGATGACGGTCCCAACCCGCTGAAATCCGCTTACTTTTGTTTGCCCTGTCCCGATCTCTGCAACATCCTCGCCAGCGGCACATGTCTGCCGGAAGTTGCCTTGTTACACTGATTGAAGAATGCCGGAACTTCCCGAAGTTGAAACTATCGCGCGCGGCTTGGCCAGACGCGTGTCGGGCGATGTGATCGAATCGGTCTGGCTGGGGCAGAAGCCAGAGCCGCTGAAGTCTACGGCGCAAGAAATTGCCGCGGCGCTCGAGCATAGCCGCATCGCCAACGTACGGCGCATGGGCAAGCACATTGTGTTCGACCTTGAGCGAGAGAATGGCTCTCCCTCGCCGGGGAAGGTCAGGAAGCCTAAAGCGATGCGTCCGGGATCTGTAGTTCCTTCCACAGGGCTTCCATCGGCGACGCAGGCGGGGGCGAACAAGGGCGTTCGCCCAACACGATCTAATCCCACACAAGCGCACTGGATCGTCCATTTGGGGATGACCGGGCGTTTGCAAGTCTGCGAACCGCAGTCGGAAGTTCTGAAGCACACGCACGCGATTCTGAAGCTGGCGTCGGGCAGGGAACTGCGGTTTGTCGATCCCCGCCGCTTTGGACGGTTGAGCGTCGCCGCCGCCGGTGGATTCGATGCGGGCGGCATGGAGCCGCTGGACGCCGACCTCGATTCCTTCGTCGCTTTGTTTCGTGGACGCAAGACTCCCATCAAGAGCGCGCTGCTCAATCAGAAACTGCTGCGCGGGGTGGGGAACATTTACGCCGATGAATCTTTGTTCCGCGCCGGAATTCGACCGCGCCGCCGCGCCTCAACGATTACCCGTGACCGACTGGCCAAACTGCACGTGTCGGTGAAAGAGGTTCTCCGGGAGGCGATTGCTCTTGGCGGTTCGTCGATCTCAGATTATGTGGACGCGGACGGCGAAGAAGGTTTCTTCCAATTGCAGCACCGAGTTTATGGAAGAGAAGGCCAGCCCTGCCTGGTTTGCAAGACGCCGATCCAGCGCGTTGTGATTGCGGGACGCAGCAGCCACTACTGCCCGACGTGCCAGAAATGAGGACGCTCCCTCGCGGTTCTGGTAATCTTCTCAGCCATGCCTGATTTCTCCATCGGAGTCGATCTCGGCGGTACCAACCTGCGCATCGCCGCCGTGAGCGGCGAGGGGCAGCTTCTCGAGAAAGTCACCCTGGGCACTAAACTCGCTCTCGGCCGCGACCATGTCATCAATGAAATGTGCGATGCGATTCAAGGTCTATCCGGCAAGTACAAAGCGGCAGGAAAGTTTCTTGGCGCGGGCATCGGCGTTCCCGGCCTCATCGACCTGCAAACCGGAATGATGCGGAAGGCGGTGAACCTTCCGGGCTGGGAAGACTATCCAGTGCGCGCGGAAATCGAACGCCGCCTGGGGTTGGCGAAAAACGACGCGCGCGTGGTCCTCGAAAACGACGCCCGCGTGGTCCTCGAAAACGACGCCCGCGTTGCCGCGCTCGGGGAGCAGTGGCTGGGTGCTGCCCGCGGGGTCGACAATATGGCGGTGCTCACGTTGGGAACCGGAATCGGCGGCGGCATCGTCCTCGGAGGAAAAATCTGGCACGGCATGGATGGCATGGCGGGCGAGTTCGGGCATGTCACCATTGAACCGGAAGGCCATGCCTGCGGCTGCGGCAACCGCGGGTGCGCCGAACAGTATGCCTCGGCCAGCGCAATCGTTCGCATGGCCCGCGAGGCCATCGCCAGCGGTCAGGCGCCATCGCTGGCCAAGGCCGCGTCATCGGATGTTGAGTTCGGCGCGAAGTCGATCCACAACCTCGCGATGCAGGGAGACGAGCCGGCCCGCCGCATCTTCCGGAGTTTTGGCCGCTACCTCGGTCTGCTGCTAGCCGGCCTGGTCAACGTATTGAATCTCGAGATGTACGTCATCGGGGGAGGCGCTTCCAGCGCGTGGAATACTTTTGCGCCGAGCATGTTCGAAGAATTGCGCCAGCGGTCGGTGGTCTACGCAGGCACTGCTCCCACCGATCCGCTGAAGAGCGAGTCCTCGGGAAAAAACGAAGTCGCCTCGGCACACGCTCAAAGCCGTAGCGAACGGAAGACCATCATTACGCGCGCATTGCTGGGAAGCGATGCTGGACTGTATGGAGCGGCGCGAGTGGCGGTGGTGGGTGGGTAAGGACGCCGAGAGTCGACCAGTCGCGTTCTTGATTGTTAGAGGAGCGACACGCAGACGGAACGGTCGTGGCGGGAGTCCCGATTCCTAAGCATCGGCGCCCGCTGATTACACCACCGACCTGATCGTTGATGGTGTCCGACGCTCTCCGAGTCGCCGCGCCGCCTGCAGAAACGCCTGATTCTGCTCCGCCGTCCCAATCGTTACGCGAATGCAATTCGGCGCGCCCCAAGGCCCCAGCGGACGCACGGCCACGCCTTGCTCCAGCAGGCGGTTGGCGAAGGAGGATGCGTCTTCTCCCAGATCGCAGAAGAGAAAATTCGCCGAGCTGGGGACGACGCGATATCCCAGTCCGGATAATCCCTGAGTAAGAACTCGCGACTGCACTGCATTATTCTCCACCACACGCTGAATATGGTGGTAGTCGTCGAGCGCTGCCAATGCCGCCGCTTGCGCCACCGACGAAACGGAAAACGTGTTGCGCATGCGGGCGCAATAGCCCAGCAATTCCGCGGGGCCCAGGCCATAGCCCACGCGCAGGCCGGCGAGTCCGTGCGCCTTAGAAAATGTTCGCAGCACTACCACGCTCGAACCTTGGCGAACATATTCCAGCGAGTTCGAATATCTAATCTTCCGCAGCGCAGCGAAGTGCAGCGCGAACTCGTAATAAGCCTCATCCAGCACCACTACCACATGGCCGGGAACTCGCTCCAGAAAGCGCTCCACCACTGCCGCTTCCAACATCGTGCCGGTTGGGTTATTGGGGTTGGCCAGAAACACGATGCGCGTGTTCGCGTCGATGGCGGCAAGAATGGCTTCCAGGTCGAAAATGTCTTCTCCAGAGCGCATCGGCGCTTCGACGAGGTGTGCACCCGCCGCCTGCACGGCCAGCGAATATACGATGAACGAGCGCTCGCCGGTCACGGCGTTCAAACTCGGCGCGAGCAGCGTCTGGCAGAGCAGGCTCAGCATCGCAGTCGAGCCCGCGGTGACCAGCACTTGTTCCGGTGGCAACTTGTGATGCGTGGCCAGTTTACGGCGCAGTTCGCCGCAGTCGTCGTCAGGATAGGAGTTCACCGCGCTCAGTGCTCGCCTCATGGCATCGACGACACGCACCGAAGGTCCAAAGGGACTCTCGTTGGAATCGAGCTTGATGAGCTGCGAGCGGCTCTCCAGCCCGGCTGGCGTTGGGTTGGAAGCGCCCACTGAGCCCATGTTGCGGGCCGAGGTAGAGACCAAGTCGAAGAAGCGGCTCATACTTGCCGCTCATCATGCCACGGAAGGCTTCGTTCCCGCTATCGGTTTGTTGCAGGCGGTACGCAGGCGATCAACTTCTTGCGGAGTAAGGGCGCGGAATTGCCCGGGTGGAACGTCGAGGGTGAGCGGGCCGTAGCGGACGCGCTTAATCTTTTCCACGTGGTGTCCGACTTTCTCAAACATGCGCCGGATCTCGCGATTGCGGCCTTCGATCAGGGTGACCTCGTACCAGGGATTGGTGGCTTCTTTAATCAGGCGGATGCCGGCTGGCGCAGTCCGCACCCGGCGGCCATCTTCGGTTTGAATCGAAACTCCGCCGCGCAGCTTCTCCAGCGCCTCGGCGCTTGGGGCGCCCGCAATTTTCACGACGTAGGTTTTTGGTACTTGAGAAGCCGCTTTCATCAACTTGTTGGCCAGCGCGCCGTCGTTGGTTAGAAGCAGAAGTCCCTCGCTGGCATAGTCGAGACGCCCCACTGGATAGACGCGCTTCTTCACGCCGCGGATCAGCTGCATGACCGTGGGCCGCTTTTCCGGATCGCTGACCGTGGTGACGTAGCCTTTGGGTTTGTTCAGCAGCAGGTAGACGTGCAGTTGCGCGCCTTGCAGCAGCTTTCCATCCACGCGAATGTGATCGGTGTCCGGATCGGCTTTGGTTCCGAGTTCGGTCACCACCGTCCCGTTCACCTTCACGTGGCCGGCGGTGATCAGTTCCTCGGCTTTGCGACGGGAAGCAATCCCAGCGGCGGCGATAATTTTTTGCAGGCGTTCAGCGGGCATTCGAGAGCTTCCAATCTAGGCTTGCGAGTAAGAGGACGGTTATTCTTTCTGAGCGGCGGACTCTGTGATCTCTTCCGGCTGTTCAGGGCCGGTATCCTGTGTTTGGCCCGCGTCTTCCGTCGGAATCAGCTCTGACTGAAACGATTCCGCCACCAGCTTCTCGAACTCTTCCATGCTGGGCAGCTCATTGACATCCTTCAGGCCAAAGCGCATCAGGAATTCTTTGGTCGTCTTGTAGAGAATCGGCCGCCCGATCACCTGCTTGCGGCCGGCGGTAGTGATCAGCTTGCGATCCAGTAGAGTTGCAATCACGCCGCCCGAGTCCACGCCGCGAATTTCGCTGATTTCCGGCACCGTGGCAGGCTGCTTATATGCGATCACCGCCAGCGTTTCCAGAGCTGGGAGTGAAAGCCGGATCGGCGGCTTCAGACTCTTGGCGAAGCCGCGCACCATTTCGTGCTGCTCGGGCTTGGTGGACATGCGATAGCCGCCCGCCACCTGGCGAACCTCAATGCCATGATCGGGACTGCCGTATTCGCCGACCAGTTCCTCCAGGCTGGAGCGCACTCGCGACTTCACCTCAGCGTCATCGGCAGCGCCCGCCGCGACAACACTGTCCTTTACCAGCTGGGTCATCTGCTCCAGCGTGACCGGCGTCTCCGCCGCATAAATGATGGCTTCGAGTTGAGCTTTCAAACTCATAAAACAGTTGCCAGTTGCCGGTACCCAGTTGCCAGTAAATTCAAAACCAAAAACTCAAACTCCCGATCATCAACCAAACTTTGAAATTGCGCCGCCGCCAGTCGTTAAACCAAAGCCGATTCTTACTCGCAACTGGGTAGTGGCGACTGGCAACTGTTTACCGCCAATCGTCGCGCACGGCCGCTTGCTCTGCCATGATCGCGTCGAACCCGACGTGTTTGCGCACCGCAATCTCGCCGAAAAGTTGTTCCTGACGAACCTGGATTGCCTGCAGTCGCACCATTTCGAGCAACGCCAGAAACATGCACACCAGCGCCTGCCGCGAAGGCACTCGCATCAGGAGCTGTTTCAGCCGGATGGGCCGCGATTCGAGCGACAATCGGCGCCGCAAATAATCAATCATGTGGCCCACCGTAACGGTCTCCTCGTCCACGTTGATCACGGGCCGGGTGCGCACGCGCTCCAGAATTTGCTGGAAGGTTTTGACCAGGTCGATCACATCCGCAGCGATCTCCGGCTCGGTGCCTTCGGCATCCATGAATTCCTTGAGCGCCGGGTTCGTCAGTACCGCATCTTCGATCTGCTGCTTCTGCAACAGCATCTGCGCCGCTGATTTGAACTTCTCATGCTCCAGCAGTCGGTTTACCAGCTCGGTGCGAGGATCTTCCAACTCCTCCGCTTTGGCTGACGGATCGCGGGGCAGCAGCATTTTCGACTTGATGTGAATCAGCACCGCGGCCATGTAAATAAAGTCAGCCGCCACATTCACATCCAGCTCGCGAATCTTTTCCACGTAAGCCAAGTACTGCGCCGTGATGCGCGCGATGGGAATATCGTAGATATCGATGTCCTGCTTGCGAATCAAATCGAGCAACAGGTCGAGCGGGCCTTCGTAGACGTCGGTTACCGAAACTGCAAATGGAGAATCACTCTCTTCTTTTTTCGCGGAATTGTCATCCGAGTTCTTGGTTGGCTTGGTTTGCGTAGACGCGATCGCTACCAGCGCCGGCGTAAGCGACTCCGGGGCGTTGTCCGCCGAGGTAACGATTCTATCTTCCATGCTACTTTCCATCTCCCGCTGCCGGTGATTCGTACGCAAGCGACATTCCCATGGCGTCGCGCGCCTGATCCATGGTCTCGGCTGCTGCCTTACGCGCCCGATCCGTGCCTGACTCCAGAATATCCCAAGCCAGCCGCGGATTCTCCTCGAATTTCTTGCGCCGCTCCTGCATCGGAGTCAGCAGTTGCACCAGCGCATCGGCCGCCCAGCTTTTGCACTCAATGCACCCAATGGCCGCCGACCGGCAGCCGGTGTTCACCTTGTCCATGGTAGCGCGATCGCTGAAAATCTTGTGGAGATCGCCCACCGGGCAGACATCGGGATTGCCGGGGTCGGAGCGCCGGACGCGCGCCGGGTCGGTCACCATTGTCTTCAGCTTCTGCCGCACCACCGGCTCCGGATCCGTCAGCATAATCGTGTTGCCATAAGACTTCGACATCTTGCGGCCATCGGTGCCCGGCAACTTGGGCGCGGGGGTGAGCAGCGATTGCGGCTCCGGAAAAACATTTCCGCGCCCACCGTAAAAGCCGTTGAACCTCCGCGCGATCTCCCGCGTGAGTTCCACATGTGCCACTTGATCTTCACCCACCGGAACCACGTCGGCTTTGTAAATGAGTATGTCCGCCGCTTGCAGCACGGGATAGCCCAGAAACCCATACGTTCCCAGGTCTTTGTCCTTGATGTTCTCCCGCTGCTCCTTGTAAGTGGGAACCCGCTCGAGCCAGCCCAGCGGCGTGATCATAGAAAACAGCAGGTGCAGCTCGGCGTGCGCCGGAACATGCGACTGGATAAAGATCACGGATTTCTCGGGATCGAGGCCTGCCGCCAGCCAGTCGAGCGCGACCTCCAGCGAATTTTGTTTTACGCGCGAAGTGTCGGCATAGTCGGTGGTGAGCGCGTGCCAGTCGGCCACTTCGAAGAAGCACTGATACTCATCCTGCATGCGCACCCAGTTGTCGAGCGCGCCCACATAGTTGCCGAGATGCAGTTTGCCGGTCGATCGCATGCCGCTGAGCACGCGCTTACGTAAATTGGTCGAAGGTGTCATCAGTTTTCAACGGGTCGTGACAACAAAGGGGCACACAGGAACCGCACCGCCCCAGATTCCAGATTGCAGCATCATGCGAGGATACTGTCGATATTACCACGCAGGGCGCGGATTTCGGGTGTGCAAGTAGCCCCGCTCCCGTCCCGATGCTTTATAATTCGCGCTCCATCCGCACGCCGGATGGAACTCGTCCGCATGTCACATCTCGCCCGCAAACTCCGCTTCACGGACTACTTCACGCTGGCCTGGGGAACGATGGTCGGCGTGGGCTGGCTAGTGGTGATGGACGACTGGCTGCTGCGCGGCGGCGCTTTGGGAGCGCTGCTGGGCTTCGCCATCGGCGGCGCGCTGCTGTTCCCGATCGGCTGGGTTTACGGCAGGCTGGTCGCCGTGATGCCCGATGCCGCGGGCGAAATTGCATATACGGCAGCAGCTTTTTCCCGCCCCGTCAGCTTCTCCACCGGATGGATGATGATGCTGGCCTACTTCATTGTCTGCCCGTGGGAAGCCGTGGCCGTAGGCCGCATCGCCGGCTATATCGTCCCTTCGCTCGACTCGATCGAGATTTACCGCATCGCCGGACGGCCCGTCTATCTCCCGCACCTCATCATCGGCCTTGGACTCACGGCGCTGCTTACCATGCTGAACTATCGTGGCATCCGGCTTAGCGCGACCTTCCAAAACTGGACTGCCTTCGGCACGCTGGCGCTGTTTATCGTTTTCGTCGCGCTCGGCGTGAGCAAAGGATCGCCGCACAACTTTCCTCCGCTCTTTACTCACGCGCCGCTGGTTTCGTTCCTGCTCGTAGTCCAGGTCGTCCCTTATTTCATGACCGGATTCGAATCCGTAAGCAAGGCAGCGGAGGAATCCACTCCCGAATTTCGCGGGCAGGGATTTCTCAAAGCCATCTGGATGGCCGTCCTGGTCGGCATTCTCTTTTACACGTTCGTTATTGCCGCAGTCGCGTTTGTGGCGCCCTGGCACGAGTTGACCGGGGAAAAGTTCATGACTGCAGTCGCTTTCCAGCGCGCCGTGGGCTCGCGCTGGATCGTCAACATCATCCTGGCGGCGGCGCTGCTGTCGTTGTTCAAATGCTTCAATGGAAACTTTGTAGCCGCCAGCCGCCTGTTGTTTGCCTTGGGGCGCCGGGGTATGGTCGACGCACGCGCCGGACGAATCCACCCTCAACACCAGACGCCGTCGGTCGCAGTTTTCAGCATTGGACTCGTCACCGCCGCATGTATGCTGCTGGGAGATGCCATCCTGGTGCCGATTACCGAGGTGGGCTCGGTTGCCTGTGCGATAGGATGGGCAGCGACGTGTGCCGCGTACCTTAGTATGGGACGCGCGGGAACGTTGCCGGGACAATCGAAACTCTCAGCGGTCGAATGGTTGGTTGCCGGCTTTGGGTTGCTCGTCGCCGTCGCGATGATGCTGATGAAAGTCGTTCCGGCAGTACCGGGCCACTTCACAGTTTACGAATGGCTGGCGCTCGGCATTTGGATTGTCCTGGGTGCACTCGCCAGACGTCGCGCGATAGTGGTCGAGAACTAAAGTGGCGCGATCGAACAGATCTACAATCCAGCTCTCATAAAAAGGAAGACCGATGAAGGTTCACAAACTGAAAATGTTGCTGCTGATCGGGCTACTGTTCGCTGCGTCCCTTGTGGCGCCGGCGCAATCGACCACCTCTACTTTCGATCTCGTCATCACCAACGGCCACATTATCGACGGCACCGGCTCCCCGTGGTACTCCGGCGATGTAGGCATTCGCGATGGCAGAATCGCTGCGATCGGCAATCTGGCCGCCGCATCCCGTAAGCGAACCATTGATGCCGCTGGCAAGGTAGTCGCGCCTGGTTTTATCGACATGCTCGGGCAGTCCGAACTCTCGATCCTCGTCGAACCGCGTCTGCCTTCGAAAATCTATCAGGGCATTACGACCGAAATCACCGGCGAAGGTGGATCCATCGCTCCGCTCAACGAGGCCATCATCCACGCCGATCGGCCCAGCTACGAACACTACCACATCACTCCAGACTGGCGTACCTTCCGCCAGTATTTCGCGCGTCTGGAAAAGCAGGGCATGGGCATCAACCTGGCCAGCTACGTCGGCGCCACGCAGGTCCGCCGCATGGTACTCGGCGACGACAACAAGCAGCCCACACCGGAGCAACTTGAGCAAATGAAAGCGCTAGTGCGCGATGCCATGAAAGACGGCACTGTCGGCGTTTCCACTGCGCTCGAATACGCGCCCGCGCCTTACGCGAAGACGGAGGAGTTGATCGCGCTCGCCGCGGAGGGCGGCAAGTTTGGCGGCATTTATTCCACCCACATGCGGGACGAGAGTAACTCGATCCTCGAAGCCATCGACGAGGCCCTGCGCATCGGACGCGAGGCCCACGTTCCCGTGGAAATCTGGCACATCAAAGTTGCGGGAAAGAATAACTGGGGACGCATGCCCGAGGTCGTCGCCAAAATCAACGCCGCGCGCGCCGCCGGCGCCGACGTCACCGCTGACACCTACGCTTACACGGCCTGGTTCAACGATTTCTCGGCCTTCGTTCCGCCGTGGGCCCACGACGGCGGCGCCGCGAAACTCGTCGAGCGCCTGAAAGATCCCACCACTCGCGAACGCGTCCGCAAAGATATGCTCACGCCTTCGAACGACTGGGACAACGAATGGCAAGAGATTCCCGGACCCGAGGCCATCATGATCGGTGTCGTGCAGAATCCCAAGATGCTTCCGCTACAGGGCAAGCGTTTATCCGAGATCGCAAAGCTCTGGAACAAAGATCCGATCGATGCCATCTTCGATTTCCTGATCGACGATCCCTATGCGGGCGTCGCCGTCTTTGGCATGTCGCAACCCGATGTCACGCTCGCGCTGCAGCAGCCCTGGGTCGCTATCGACAATGATTCCTCCGGTACTTCGCCCGAAGGCATTCTAGGCCAGGAGCATCCTCATCCCCGCGCCTATGGCACTTTCCCGCGCATCCTGCGCAAGTATGTTCGCGAAGACAAAGCCTTGACGCTGGAAGACGCCATTCGCAAAATGTCTGCTCTGCCGGCGCAGCGCTTGTGCCTTACCGATCGCGGCGTCCTCAAGGCCGGCATGTGGGCTGACGTTGTGATCTTCGATCCTGCGACCGTGCGCGACCTGGCCACGTTCGACAATCCAAATCAACTTTCCGAGGGGATGGACTACGTGCTGGTGAATGGCGTGCCCGTGATCGACCAAAGCAAAATGACGGGAGCGCTACCCGGAAAAGTTCTGCGCGGCGCAGGGTATATTCCGTAGCGCCAGTTGCGGCTACGGCTTCAGCCGCGCCTGTGTTTCCTGCGCTGGAGTCAGCGCCACGCGCGGTTCCGCCACGGTGCCCGTGATGCTATAAACCAGCGCGCCGCCGCGATCCGGCTTCATTTCCGCGCCGCGAGTTAGCTCCAGGTCGAGCATCCGCCCTAGCGACGCGGTGCCGCTGATCTCATACGTTGCGAAGGGAGAGACCAGTTTCCCCTTGTCGATTTCGATCTTCCCGGCACGCAGGCGTGCCCGGCCCTGCCAGCGCGCGACCCGCAGCGGTCCCTCGTCGCTTGCCAGCGAAATGTGGCTGAGGACTCCGTTCCGCAGATCGAACTGCAGTGCGCCCTCGGCCGATTCCCAGAATGCGGACGAATCGATGCCGGACGCCGTGAGTTGATAAGTGCCCTCGGCGGTTCCCGAAATCCACGGATCGTGCATCGCATCGGCCATCTCCTGCAGTGAAATCCCTGTCAGTGTTCCCGACCCGGTGTAGCGTGGAGGGGCTGCCGAGAGATCCATCTGCCAGTCGCCACGATGTTTTCCGCCCAGCAGGTCCGCGCGCAACTCTGAAATCTTCAGTGTCCCGCGTTCCAGATCAAGCGCAGCGGAAACCCGGTCTGCCACAATGCTAGGAAACCGCAAGCGCCCGATGCTCACCTTGCCCGATGCCCGCAAGTTCTCGAGAAACGGCGATGTGGGTTCCGCAGAGGTCAGCACCTGGTACCACCGTCGCCGGCTCGGCGGCGAACTCAGCCACTCATCGAGATCGCTCAGCCCAAGTTCTTCGGCGTTCAAATTAAAGCGAATCAGGCACGTCCCGGGCATTCCACAACCGCGCGGCAAGGCCATAGAGCCCGTCCAGCGAGCATCGGCCGCCTGCACGTTTAACTTTTCTACTCGCACTCCATCCTGCGCAAGTAGTAGTTCTGCCGAGGAGATTTCAATGGGCCCATTGATTCCTCGCACCGTGGCACGCAGGTTGTGCAGCTGCGCCTTGCCCGTCACTTCCGGCAAAGAAAAAGCAGCAGAGGTTCCGGAAAAGTTTCCCGCCCACGATCCGGCGATTTGCAAATCCATCTGCGCCATGCCCTCGACGTTGGCCTTTATTGCCGGCAGGCCAAGCAATGTGGCTAATCGTAAGGTGTGCGACACATCCCCATCTCCACGTAGAACCATGCCATAGCCCGACCGCGCCACCCAACCTCGCGCCTGCGCCGGTACCGGCCGCCCCAGCGCCACAGGAAAAGGGCCGTACTCGACGCGCAGCTCATCCGGAGCCGGCAAAATCTCATCGTGAAAATGGCGGACTGACTTGCGCTGCGATGGAGCCAGAGTGCTGGCCCGGTCGGAGCGCAGAACGAACGGTATGTTCCCTGGAGCGAATTCCGCTTTGGTGTTTGCCGACTGCAGGCGAAGATTGGCAATCTCGCCGCGACCGTGAAACTCCAGTCCGCCTAAGGCCGGTCCATCTTCTTTCACTGCGAAATTGCCTTGCACGCTTCCCGCGGCCACAAGATCCGCTGGTAGATCTTTCTTGGCGCGGCGGGCGAGTTGTGCCACTGCGCTCACGGGGACGCTTTCGACGCTCAAAGATAGACTTACCTTGTCTACTCCGGGCAGCCCGACATCGCCATGCAGTGTGATCGTGCCGTCGCTCACCGGCGCTGTGCAGAAGACCTCGTGCACCACACCTTCGACCGAGCTGTATTTCCCATCACAGTGCGCTGCCAGCCGCAATCCCTCGCTGCTGGAGATGTCGTAGCGGCGGAAATCCTGAATGGATGCATCGGCGGTTACCTGCATCGCCGCCGGAATCCCGCTCAGAGTGGCCTCCAACCGAACTTCTCCCCGCCAGCCTTTGTCGTTTCCCGATACCAGCTTGGTGAGTTGCCCCAGTTGCGCCTGGTCCCATTCCAGGCTGAAATGAAGGGGCGTTTCGCGCAGGCTCCCAGCCCGCTGCCATGTTCCGTTCATCCGCAGCAGGCCGGCATCGCTCAAACTCATATCGGTGCGCAGCGGTTCCGCCCTGAGGCGTACTCCCCACGTATTCTCCGATTCCTGCCACACAGCGAAGTCGGCGTTCAACAACGCATATGGCTTTTTTTCCTGCCCGGCTTTGAAATTGATGCGGCCCGAACTGGCCTCGATATAGGGAAAACCTGGGCGTGCTTCCGACTTCGATTTTGCCGTGGGCGCCAGCGGAGTGCGCTCCGTGCGTTCCAGCAGCGCCTCCCAGTTCCAGCGCCCGTCTGCACGGCGCACCAGATTCAAACTGGGCTCGGTCAGTTCCAGACGAGCAATATCCAGCCGTCCCCGCAACAGCGAGGTCAGCCGCACTACGGCCGTAACCTCCGGGGCGCGCAGCATCGGCTCCGCACCGAATGCTGGATCTTCGTAGATAACCAGGTTCTCCAGATCGAACCCGGGCCTTGGCAGGAATCGAAGGTGAACCGAACCAATCTCCGCCGGACGCACGACTGCCTGGCTGATGGAATTCGTGATGCGCGCCTTGAGGCGCGAGACACCCGGACGCAGGAGGAAGAGTGCCAGCAGAATCACGACTGCCGCGGTCACGACCCGCCCCTTGGAAGAGAAAAGCTTCACCGCACCACTCGCAGCGTGCGCCGCCACCGCGTCTCGTCAAAGAAGTGCAACACCACGTGCGCCAGAAACCCAATGCGATCGCCGAAGTCAGTCTTGCGGTACTGGTCGCCCGGCGTCTCAAACGACCAGTAGATGAACATGGGCCGCCCAATCACGTTTTGCTGCGGAATGAAGCCCCAGTAGCGGCTGTCCAGACTCACGTCACGGTTGTCGCCCATGCCGAAAAAGTGGCCGGGCGGCACTACCAGATCGTCTCCCTGGATGTGCGTGGGCAACTCCGACTCCCAGCAGGGGTAGACGTTATAGCTTTCCGATGGAGGCACGGCGGGAAAATTGTCGCGGTAGGGATTCGGAAATGAGGCTGCATCCTGCGAGTGAATCACGTACGGCTCTTTTAACTGCTCGCCATTGCGATACACCACACCGTTGCGCAGGTGAATATGGTCGCCGGGCACGCCCATGATCCGCTTCACCACGTATAACCCCGGCTCACAGGGCGCCAGAAACACCACGATATCGCCGCGGTGCACCTCACGATAGGGAAGCAGGGGCCCCATCCACGAGCTCTTCGGGGCGAACTGAATGCGGTTCACAAAGACGTGGTCGCCGATCAGCAGCGTGTTTTCCATCGAACTGGAAGGGATCTCAAACGCTTGCACCACAAAAGTGATGATGAACAATCCCGTTACCAGCACCGCGGCCAGCGACGACAGAAACTCCACCGTGGTCTCGCGCGGTTTTTCTTCGACCTCGATCTTCTCTTTAGTCTCTTTTTTCGCCACTGTGATCCATCCGTCCTTGTCTTTCAGTGCCGCAGGCAGTCTGGTTCTTCACTGGGAAAAGCTCAGTTCACCAGCCGCAGCGTGCGGTGCCAACGCGTGATCTGGAAGATATGGGTTACCGCGTACGCAAAGTGGTACAGCTTACTGCTCACCGAAGACGATGCCGCTGCATCCCCTTCACTATCCTGCACCGACCAGTAAATCAAAAGCGGCCGCCCGATGATGTTAAGCTGAGGCACAAATCCCCAATACCTACTGTCATAACTATCGTCGCGATTGTCCCCCATCACAAAGTAATGTCCTTCGGGAACAATGAGCTGTCCGTCCTCGACCAGTTTGCGCAGCTGTATCCACCACTCCGGAGTCTCTCCCGGCGCGACATCGAGCCGAGGAAAACTATCGCGGAACAAGTCGTTCGCCGGCCGGGTGAAGTGCGCGTAGGGCTCTTTCAACGGAGTTCCGTTTACAAATACCTGCTTGTTGACCAGCCGCACCCGGTCCCCGGGCACGCCAATCACGCGCTTCACGAAATGCTGCGCCGGGTTCACCGGATAATGAAACACCACGACGTCGCCGCGCTGTACCTGGCGGTAAGGCATGAAATAATCCCCAAAACTGCCTCCCCCGTAGCAGAGCTTGTTGACCAGCAGGTAGTCGCCGACCAGCAGAGTATTCTCCATAGATGGAGAAGGAATCTGAAACGCCTGCACCACGAATGTGATTACAAATACCGCGACCACCACCGTTCCCAGCAGCGACTGCAACGAGCCGGTTACTCCCGTGCCAACGGCCAAGGCGGTTCCTCGATTTTCCGAAGAATGACCGTTTGGGCGATGATCGTCGGGGAAATGACTGTCTGGGGAACTCATTCACTCACTTTGTCCAGAGACTCTACGGTCCTGGGATCGCGATCCCCGCGTCAGCCTGGCTGCTGCCGACTGCGGTCGCGAAGCCAGATAAGCCAGCAACTGCCGCGCCGCGTCCTGCTCTGCCGTTTTTTTGGTAGAACCTTGCGCGCGCCCCACAAATTCCGCCTGGCTTCCACCGTTCTTTGTGTTCAGACGAACTTCCACGGTAAATGTCTTGCTATGTTCAGGACCCGCCTCCTGCACCATCACATAGGAAGGTTGCGGCATTCCCAATCCCTGCAAAGTTTCCTGCAGGGCTGACTTGAAATCAGTCATGGGCAGGCTGCCGCCTTCGCGCTCCATACGCTCCAGTTCCGGTGCCAGAATCTCCCGCACGATGAATTCGCGAGCCGGTTCCATTCCGCCATCCAGGTAGATCGCCGCCAGGATCGCTTCCAGCGCGTCTACCAACAGCGCCGTCTTGCTGCGGCCACCGCTCTTCTCTTCACCCCGTCCCAGGCGGAGATAGTGCCCCAGTTCCAGTCGTTGCGCCACCCGGATCAGGTGACGCTCGCTGACTACATGGGCGCGCAGTTTTGAGAGTTCGCCTTCGCGAAACTGCGGAAAGCGATGGAACAACTCCTCGCTAGTGACCAGTGCCAGAATCGCGTCGCCCAGAAACTCCAACTGCTCGTTATCGTTGACCTTATACTTGTTTTCCCCCGCCTGCTGAGCTTCCTGTTCTCGCGCTTGCGAGCTATGAGTAAGCGCCTGCTCGATTACTCCCCGGCGGCGGAAGCAGTAGCCTAACGCCGTTTCCAGCGCGGTGATTTCTCGCTCTTTCATGATTGCACTGCCGCGCACAACCCGGGCCGGGGCGATCCGGTTAGGGTTTTACAGCGAGAGAACGATCGCCAACCCATCATTTCGCAGGCGCGTCGGGGATGCCGCCGATCAACTGGATCAGCCGGTCCTTCTCCTTGCGCGCCGCATCTCCGGCATTCGTACCCGCCTTCGTCAAGTCCACCGCTTGGTTGGCGTACTTCAATGCTTCAGGATATTTGTTCTGCATATCCAGGGCCACCGACAGCCGGAAAACCGCGATTGAATCCACCTCCTGCGGATAGGCCTCAATCGACTTCCTGAGATTTCCTTCCGCGGCCGCCCACGCCTTGGCGTTGAAGTCCAGTGTCCCTAGAATCGCGTAAGCCTCCGAACGCACGTATCCCTTATAAACGTCCTGTTTGTCCGGAGGGAGACCCGCGGGAAGGTCCGTGTCCACGGTCACCAGCGCACGCTGCGCATCTTTTCTGGCTTCCGCTATGCGTTGATCCTTATCCAAGTCGGTGTCGCGTGTCCGTTCGGCGAGTACTTGGGCGACGCCTAAGAGCGCCTGCGGATCGTCCACATCGAAAGTCAAAATTTTCCGCGATATCTCGAGCAACTTCTCCGCGTTATTGGATTGCTGGTACGAACCCATCACCGACTTGTAGAGCAGAGGCCGTAACTCGCTCTCGGGAAACTTGGCTGCGAAATCGTCTGCTGCTTTCTCCTGTGCCGCCGGATCGGTCAACGCCGCCGCCGCCTTGTACGCCTCGAACTCGGGCTGCGTCTTGGCTTGTGGTGGACGTTTCCCTGCAGGTGCCGCTGTCTGTCCCGCCGGCGGGGTCTGTGCCGCGGGCTTGTTCTGACCAAAACTCCAAGCCGATATTCCCAACATTGCGACAATGATTGCTGTTCGTTTCATGCGTTCTCCTTGGACTGCGATGCGCTCATTCGATTTCCACCACCGCCATCTCCCGTGCATTGTAAATGCACCTCACATTGTAACCGCGCGCGTTCTTGTTATTGCGGCTGCGGCTTGGCGGGAGGTTCGTATGCCTGCTCCAGCCCTCGTTCCGCCGCGGCCTTGATCTCGGGCAATCCCCCGCCCGCGGTCAAAGCGGCCTTGTACTCCTGCACCGCCGCGTCGCGCTCTTCTTTCATATCCAGAATTCTGCCCAGGTACACGTGCGACCAGCCAATCACCTTGGGATCTTTCGACGATTCGATGGCCTTTTGAAAATTATCCTGTGCTCCATCCCGGTTCTTGTTGGCGACCGCCACTTCTGCCAGGATGAACAACGCCCGCCCCTGGTCCCCGATCTTCTTATCCAACGCCTGCTGTGCCAGTTCTTGCGCGCCTTTAGGATCGCCCGCCGCCAGCCGCTTCTCTGCCGTCACCAGCATTCGCCGCTCTTCCGGACGCGACAGCCGCAACAGTTCCGGCGCCGTCGAACTCGCGAATTGAACCTCCGACGCCGCTTTCTCTTCTTTCTTCAGATCCACACCGTCAAGAAACTCGCTGTATGCTCCCCGAATGCCGACTGGATCTTTTTCAAACGCCACCACCTCGTCGTAAAAGGTCCGGGTCAGAATATACCCTTGCTTCACCGCGTCATCCACCGCCTGCGCCCGCATGGCCTCCGCCGTCTGCTTGTCCCCGCTCAGGCGAATCTCCATCGCCCGTATCAGGCATTCGGTCACCAGCAGCGAGATGTCGGTCTTGAAACTCTCTTCCAACGGGGATCGCTTTACCGACTGCAACAGCGGTTCCAGCCGCAGGATGGCTGTGGGGTGCTTGCTCGCCAGAGGATCCAACTCGTAGTGCAGAAACGTGTGGCGAATCTGGTCCATCTTCAGCGCCGACCGCGGGGCCGCGCCCGAATTGTCATTCGGCGCGGGGAACACAATCACGAAATAATCCGCGCCATAGTTCCGCGCGTCCGTTTCATTCGTCGAACCCATGAAGTCCAGATAAATCGTGAATCTCCGCCCCAGGTATTGCGCCGAAGGCTGCTTCAAATAGATCTCGGTATCGAATACCATCTTGGCCAGAGGTTCGTGATAGCGATTCATCAGCGCCGCGTAGTCCCGGCGATGCCGCTCCCAGATCGAGTGCAACCCTGCCTTTTCGTAGAAGTGTTCCAGCAGCGTTCCGAAATTCGCAATCGCACCCGCATCCGGGGGCAAGTCCTCTTCTTTCACGCGCGGCGCAAAATGCGGCGGACCGTCCATGAACAACGCCAGCGAAATGTAAGGCGACAGGCTCCGCGTTGTATTCCTCTCGACCGTGTGGGATTGGTAGAACTCGCACACGGCGGTCCGCGCGGCCTCCGCTTCCTCCGAGTCCGTTAGAACCCTCTGCACTTCCGCCCGCACGTTGCTCCGGGTAGCGTCCGAGATGGTCAAATCCTGGTCATAGCCGCAGGTATTGAGCGCGGTCAGCACGGAGAAAAGCGTCTCGCTGCTGTCCAGCGCGATCGGAGACCGCTCCTGAGGAAACGGATTCTGCGGAGGCTTCGGTGGACCTGGCTTCTGCGGCGGCAGGTTCGGCGCTGGCTGATCAGGCGACGGCTGGTCCTTGGATGACGACTGGTTCGGCGAAGATTGGTCCTGCGGCGGTTGGTCTTGCGTAGGCTGGCTCTGCCTAGGCTGAGTCTGTGTAGATTGGTCCTGTGTGGGCTGGTTCTGCGGAGCCGCATCCTGCCCCGCGCACAGCGACACCAGCAGCCCTAACAGAGCCGCCAACATCGAACCTCGCAATCGTAAACTCAGGAAACCCTCCACAGGATTAGCGGTGCGCCAAGCGGAGAACACCCTCAAGTGTAAGGACTTCGTCGCGGAGGGTCAAACGACTGAAGGGGATGGGCTGCCGCTATTAAGGTAGTTGGAAAGATAATCTCATCCCACGCCTGCTCCCATAAGATGGGTGTTCAATCCCCGTCGATATTATCGGACGGTTCCAGGCAGGAGGATCATGCCATACCTGACTCATCTCAGAGGTTCGAAATCATTGCAGAGCCGAATGCGATTCCGTTGTGGAGTATTCGTTTCGGCAATCTTGGTGTTGCTGCTGAACCGTGGGCCCCTCGTCGCTCAGGTCGCACCCGACCTTCTCGACAAGCCCTGGAGTGGACAATGGATCACGTGTCCTGACGCGCCGGAGCGCGATGCCTTCGTGTTCCATTTCCGCAAAGTCCTGGAGTTGCCGCAGGCACCCACGCATTTTCTGGTGCATATCAGCGCCGATAACCAGTTCCTCCTGCACGTGAATCAGCAGCGCGTCGGCACGGGGCCGGCGCTCGGGGATCTGGCTCATTGGAGATTCGAAACTTACGACCTCGCGCCCTCTCTGCATTCCGGAAGAAACATACTGGCCGCTACGGTTTGGGGCTTCGGTACTCAATCGACTGGTGGGCAAATGAGCGACCGCGCCGGATTCCTGTTGCAAGGGGATGGCGCGGCTGAACGCGTAGCTGACACCAACGATAGTTGGGAGGTCGAGGAGGAAAAAGGATTGCAGCCGCCGCTCCAGAAGCTGGATCTGTCGGGCTATTATGCCGCTGAGCCTGGCGAGCGGATCGACGCTGCGGTTTTTGACTGGCGTTGGAATGCCGATCCCGAGCCGGCGTCGAGCGATGCCTCGAAGCGATGGAAGAAGGCGCTCGTCATCGATAATGGCGGCTCCCGAGGCGCGCAGATGCAGTCCACTAGTTGGCAGCTTGTCCCCGATCTGCTGCCCGCCATGGCGATGGAGCTGATTCCTGCCGGGAAAGCGGTGCGGACGTCAGGAGTGGAGATCCCGCCGGAGTTTCCGGACAAAGGTTTTTCTGTGCCAGCTCATTCTCAGGCGAGCGTGCTGGTCGATGTCTCCCACCTCACCACCGGCTATCCGGAATTGACGGTCAGCGGTGGACGCGGTTCCTTGATTCGTCTCACCTACGCGGAGGCGTTGGTCGACGATAAAGGCGCGAAAGGCAACCGGAACGAAATCGCGGGGAAGCACATCGTGGGAGTGGCTGATGAATTCGTCCCCGACGGTTCCGCCGGCCGCACATTCCTGCCGCTGGCATGGAGAGCTTGGCGGTATGTGCAGTTAGACATCTCCACGGAAGTCGAACCGCTTCAGGTAGACCGCCTGCGCACTTGGTTTACCGCGTTCCCGTTTGAAGAGCGCGGCCACTTCCATTCCGATGACCCGTCGCTCGCTTCCATCTGGGAAATCGGCTGGCGCACCGCCCGCCTGGATGCGCACGACACCTACATGGACACGCCGTATTGGGAGCGCTTGCAGTACATCGGGGACACCCGGATCCAGGCGCTGATCTCATATACCGTGGCCGGAGACGACCGGCTGGCGCGGCAAGCCATCCAGGCCTTCAACGACTCGCGCATTCCGGATGGAATTACCGAGAGCCGATATCCCGCCGCCTCGCCCCAGTTCATTCCCACATTTTCTTTGCTGTGGATTGGGATGGTGCACGATTTTTGGCTTTACCGCGGAGACGCCGATTTTGTTCGCGCCCAATTGCCCGGAACCCGCGCCGTACTCGACTGGTTCATGCAGCGGCAGAGACCCGATGGTCTGCTGGAGAAGCTGCCCTGGTGGGCGTTTGTCGACTGGGCAAAAGATTTTGACGCCGGAGTGCCGCCGCAGGACAGCAACGGCGGTTCCTCAGCGATCACCCTGCAGTATGTTGAGGCGCTTCGCTATGCCGCGGAGCTCGAAACCACCCTGGGCGATCAGAGGCGGGCGGCAGAATATCAAGCTGCGGCGGAGCGCGCCGTGCGGGCTATCCGCCAGCTGTGCTGGAACCAGAAGTACGGTTTGATCGCCGACACGCCCGCACAGGCGCACTACAGCCAACATGCCAATATTCTGGCGGTGTGGCTCGACGTGATCCCCCGTAGAGAACAGAAGATCGTGCTTGCGAAAGTTTTGTCGGCCAGCGATCCGGGATTCGCGGCGAGTGGGCCGCTCCCGCCCATGGCAATCGCAACCTACTATTTCCGCTTTTACCTGGCGCGCGCGCTACAGCATGCCGGGATGGGAGGCGCATTTCTTCCTTTGCTTCAGCCGTGGCGGGATATGGCTGCCCTGGGGCTCACCACCTGGGCCGAGAACCCAGAGCCAACGCGCTCCGATTCGCACGCCTGGAGCGCCCATCCGAACTTTGATTTGCTGACGATTGTCGCCGGGATTCGTCCCGCAACCCCCGGATTCACGACGGTCACAATCGAACCCCATCTGGGTGCGCTGCGTCATATCGACGCCTCTATGCCCTGTCCAAAAGGTGAGATTCACGTCGAATACACGCGGGAGGATCGAGGAATAGAAGCTGTGATCAGCTTGCCGCCTCAGGTTTCCGGCGTTCTGATGTGGCATGAGAAGAGTTACCAGTTGTATATGGGTTCGCAGAGAATGTTACTGGCTACGCAATAACCGAGTAGTAACGAAAGGATTCCAAGCCACAGAAGAACAACTGAACAATATTGCTAATGAGCGGCTAGACTGCTTGGGAAACGCTGGGTGAGCGAGCCGGCGGTTTCCTGAAGCGCAAGGAATATGATCCCGCGCCCAGCGCGCTTTTCCCCTTGACACCCACGCGGTCAGACGGCATTCTAGGTGCCCGAGTTCCGCAGTCAGCCCCCGTTCGAATCTCGAACCGCGATAAGAGGCGCCATTCTTGGGCAGGGCCTGACCGGGACAACCAGCGTCACCTTCAACGGGCTTCCCGCGTCCAGCTTCAGCGTGGTGAGTGACACTTACATGACAGCCGTCGTCCCCAGCGGTGCTACGACAGGCCCGGTCGTCGTGACCATGCCCACGGGCCCGCTGACCAGCAACGTGAGTTTCAGAATTTCCAAGTAAGATTTAAGGAGGAGTTCATCAAGACATCCGAAGCCGACAGCCGAAGTAAGGCCCTACCCCTGCACGCTGATCCTTGAAAACGACAGCACGGCGCGCGATGAGATGGGGTGTCCCATCGACATTGCCGGCCGAAAGGTCGTGAAGATCAGCATCCGCTTCACTTGCGGCAGAAGATCCTGAGAGTCTCCAGGATCGGAGAGAATCTTGTAGTCTTGCACCCGGCCGTTCTTGTCCACGTAGGCTTCAATCACCAGCGATTCGGCGTTGATCGTGCTCATGGTGCCGAACGCGCTCTGCTGCAGCTCCGGTCCCGTATTCAACATGAGCGGAACATCTTCGGTGTTGTTTGCCTGAAGCTGTCCTGGAATCGCCAGGATCGCGGCCACCAAGCCGAAAATCAGAATGGCACACGCCAGTCCCGCGGTAGCCGGCACCATGAATGCGTTCAAAGTATTTTCCAAACGCACGCGCAAGCCTTCATAACGCGGCCGCCGGGTCTCGGCAGCCTCCCGTGAGATGGCCAGGCGCAGCTTCAGTCCCAGGTCCGCCGGCTCTTTCGGACGGCCCACGCTCATCAGCAATTGTTGCGTCTGGCGCAACAACCTGTACTCGCCGAAGCATGCCGCGCAAGCCTCCAGATGTTCCTGCAAAGCCTGCATCTCGGTTCCGGACACGGCTCCGTCGAGATAGGGCGACAACAACCGATTTGCCTCTGCGCACTTCATGGTCCCGGACTTCGTCGGTACGAACTTCATGGCCACATACTTCATGGCATCACCTCGACCCTTCTGCCCCCTCCAGCAACCTGTCGCCGCAAACCTGATGCCTCGTCTTCTTTCGGAAGAGTGAGCCCTAACTCTCCGCCTACCTCGCGCACATACGGAGCCAGCCGCTGTTTCAGCGCCTGCCGGCCGCGGGTCAACCTGGATTTCACAGTTCCCAACGAAATCTGCAAAATCTCTGCGATCTCTTCGTACGACATCTCTTCCAGGTCGCGCAGAATCAAAGTGGTGCGATAGGGTTCCGCGACCTGCCGCAGTTCCCCGTCCACGCGCTGCTGCACTTCCCGCTGCGCCACGTTATCGAAGGGCGAATCGTGCCGGTCGGTCAGCGCGTTTTGCATCGCTTCACTCTGCGCAAAGCCATCCCCGCCCGCCATGCCTTCCGATTCCGCCGGCTCAATCGACGTCTCATGCGCCTTATGCCGGAACCACCATCGCTTTCGGTTCGCCGCTTCATGGAGTGCGATCCGGTAAATCCACGTCTTTAAACTGGATTCACCGTGGAAGTGCTTCATCCCCCGGAATACCTTCAAAAACACATCCTGAGTTGTGTCCGCCGCGTCGGACGGATCGCTAACCATGCGATACACCAGGCCATACACCGGCCGCTGAAATTCGCCAATCAGCCAGGCGTACGCTTCTTCCGAACCGGCCTTTAGGTCGGCGACAATAGTCGCTTCCTCGGCCCGTGCTCCGATCGCGCTTGCCAAATCTCCCAAGGTGGTCGCTCCCGCCATTTTCGGCGCTCCGCTAATTATAGGATTCCCCACCTAATTCCGAACCGAAAAATTACTTCTGCCCAAGCGACCCGGGCCAATCTTCTAATGAGCATAGACTCCGGTCGGGGGTTCCGAGTTCCCGCCTGTAAGTCATTTACTTGCAATAAATGGATATTGGTAATCAGGACTGGTGACTAATGCTGGTCCCGATAATGATTCAAGGTGTGAAACGGCGCGATTGCCGCGCCAGACTGCAAGGAATGCGGCCTTGAGCCCGGTCGTGTCTATGCTGTCGTGGCATGTGCGTGTTCGCCAGAGAGCTTTCTGAGAATATCCTGCAAAGCAGTCAGCAGTTTTTCGGGTCCTTTATCCAAGGCGAGATCGCCCTTTTCGAGGAAGCCAACCGCGCCGTCTTCCACCAGCCGGGCGGCATTCTTCTGAGACAAGCCAGTCATCACGACTACAGGGATCGCCTTCGTAACCGGATCGCTTTTCAGCGCCTTGAGAACATCCGGCCCGCTCATCTTGGGCAGCAACATGTCCAGCAAAATGAGATTCGGCAATTTCTCCCGCGCCACGCGCAAGACTTCGGATCCATCAGCCGTACTGCTGACTTCATAGCCGGCACGCGCCAGTGCCCGCTCTGTTGCCAGTCTCAGGAATTTGCTGTCTTCCACCAGCAATATCTTGATCATCTTCGCCACCACGCTCTACAACCTAATACTACGCCTCTGCACCAATCTCTAATCCCGCCGGAATTGGCTTGCTTCCAAGGTGGCCATCGGCAGAATTTCGAGGCAAGACCAGCCAGTTCGGCTTACGTGAGAGCTTTCTAAGCGAACAGCGTGGGCTCCCTGGTTCAGTCTCACGACGGCTTCTGCTTCTGTCCAACGGGTGGGTTACGGGGCGTGGGGAGGTTGGTGCTCCAGCAATCGGCGACGATGAGCCAGGCTCCGAGACGGCGCCAGGCCTTCACATACTTGCCGCGGTCGGCGAGGATGGTACCGTCGGGCTGGCGGATGGCGACGGTGTAGCGCCCGATTTCCATGGCCAAGTCCCCGGAAGCTTCAACGCGGACCGTTTCGAGGCGCAGGTCCTCGTATCCGGCTTCGCCGATCTGGTGGAGCAACCGCTCGACGGCCTTGGGACCATAGGCTGGGTCGTGGTGCGGTGCCATGAATGCACCGTCCTGGGCAAAGAGGGCGGCAACCTGGTCGTAGTTGCCGGTGTTAAAGGAGGTGACGAAATCTTGAGCAAGGTTGCGGATCAAGGACTGGACGTCCAGAAACGGACGAGAGTCCGCCAGGGAACTGGGATAGGGCCGATACATCTACTACCTCCTGGGGGAAGGCCAAGAACTGGGTCCACGGCCAGATGGACGAAGCCCTTCAGTGCATGGGCATTCTAGCGCAAAACGGTCTGTGGAAGGATGAAGATTTGTGAGGAGGGGAAGAAAAAATTGAGGGGGAGTGGATGAACCGGATGGCACGCCTGCAGAGGAAGACGAATTTCCACTTGTGCGCCGGTGCGCATGGCGGTATGTTGCGCGGATGAGTGCGAGCGGGCAAGGGCAGGCTGGGGTGAATCGAGGAGATCCGAAGCGGGTGGAAGCGGGACGAGATGCGGGGCATCCGGAGCGTTTTTGTCCCAACTGTTCGGCGGAATTGAAAGAGCACCGATGCAAGTTGAGTTGTCCGGTGTGCGGATTTTACTTGAGCTGTTCGGACTTTTATTGAGAGGCTCAGCACGATCGTTTTTGTGCGGCCGAGAACGATCTTCCTCCTGACATGTTCAGCGGCGTCCGTCTACAATGACAAAGGATTTTATTCTGCGATTTGTGATAAGGAGAAAGCGATGGAACGCAAGGCGAGCGCGGTGTGGAAAGGTGGACTGAAGGACGGCAAGGGAACGATTTCGGCGCCGGGAGGAGTGTTGAAAGACACGCATTATTCGTTTGTTTCGCGGTTCGAGAACGGACCGGGGACGAACCCGGAAGAGTTGATTGCGGCGGCGCATGCGGCATGCTTTTCGATGGCCCTGTCGGCGCAATTGGGTGGAGCGAATCTGACGCCGGAAAGTATTAGCACAAACGTGACGCTTACCATGGAAAAGCTGGATTCCGGGTGGACGATTACATCGAGCCACATCGATGTGGTGGGCAAGGTTCCGGGTGCGGATGCGGCGACGTTTCAGAAGTACGCGGAGGCGGCGGAGAAGGGCTGTCCGGTGTCGAAGGTGCTGAATGCGAAGATTTCGATGACTGCGAAGCTGGGTTAGAGTCCGGGCTTCAGGCTTCGGCTTTCGGGCTTCCGGCTTTCGGCGACCGCATCAGTGGTTTGACAGGCCGTGACATGCCTGTAAAATAGAGGTGTTGGTCTTCCTGACACGGCGGCCTTAGGGCCGCCGCTGCATTGCAGTCCAGATTGCCATCGTGGCGGAATTGGCAGACGCGCATGGTTCAGGTCCATGTACCGGCAACGGTGTGGGGGTTCGAGTCCCTTCGATGGCACCAAGAATGTTCTTCATGTAGGCCTCGTGCGTTGCTAATCGGCCGCACTGGGTTTACGAATCGCCGAGTTTTGCTCTCCGCATCGGCGTGACTTTTACCTCTGGCTTCCAGCTCGAGTAAACTCTTGGGATGGAAAAGACTTGTCGCACAACCAGTGCTGGGTCTTCGCGGTTTGTAGCTTCCCTTCTTGTTCTCATTTTCCTGTGGGTATTTTGTGGGAAATGCAGCGCCCAGAAGCTGGCCATCACCTTTGATGATTTGCCGTCGAACGGGTCCCTGCCGCCGGGAGTGACGGAGTCAGAGACGGCGAAGAACGTGCTGGCAATCTTGAAGAAGCAGCACGTGCCTCCGGTATATGGATTCGTCAATGCCAAGAAGCTGGAAGGCAATGCGGATGGTGCTGAGGCCTTGAAACTCTGGGCCGCGGCTGAACCGGTGGGAAACCATACGTATTCGCACATGGATCTGGAACAGAACACGGCCGAGGCCTTCGAGCGGGAAATCGAAGAAGACGAGCCGGTGCTGGAGTTGCTCAAGGGAGATGCTAAGGAGAGCTGGCACTGGTTACGTTATCCGTATCTGCACGAGGGAGATACGGTGGAGAAGCGACGGGCGGTGCGGGCCTATTTGAAGGAGCATGGGTACAGAGTGGCGCAGGTGACGCTGGACTGGGAAGATTATTTATGGAACTTTGCGTATGCGCGCTGCGCGGCGAAGGGCGATGAAAAGTCGATTGAATGGCTGCGATCGAGCTATCTGAACACGGCTTCGGCGTTTCTTGACCTGGGGCGGGAGCAGGCGAAGCTGATTTATGGGCATGAGATCAACTACGTGCTGCTGATGCACCTGGGAGCGTTCAGCAGCACGATTCTGCCGGATGCGCTGGATCTGTTGAAGCAAAAGGGATTCAAGCTGGTGACGCTGGAGGAAGCGGAGAGCGATGCGGCGTATGAGGGCGATCCGGATGTGGGGCTGCACGACGCGGGTACCTTGCTGGATCAGTGGATGCAGGTGAAGCAGATCAAGTATCCCGAGCACACGGAGAAGCCTTACAAAGAGATTGAGAGCGTCTGCAAGTAGGCGGGTCGCTGTCGCGAAGCGCGAGGTCCTCGCTCTGGATGACATTGTCAAAAGCCGCGGTGCACTGATTTGCGAATCCTGCCTTCCCGTATAATTCAGGCACGTTATGCCTGTTTCCCTTGATCAGATTGTTGGCTCTACTCGCAGGAAAGTCACTGAGGCTAAGGGTGCGGCTAATGTGCGAGAGTTGCAGCAGCGGGCGGAACGGCATGTGCCGCGCGGGTTTCAGAGGGCACTGGAGGAAAAGAGTAAAGCCGGCGTGGCGGTGATTGCGGAGTTGAAGAAGGCGTCGCCTTCGAAGGGATTGATTCGAGCGGAGTTTTCTGTGGAGGAGTTGGCGCGGGAGTTGGAGGCCGCGGGAGCGGCAGCGCTTTCGGTTTTGACTGACGAGGAGTTTTTTCAGGGATCGCTGGAGAATTTACGGTTGGCTTCGGCGGCAGTGAAGGTGCCGTGTCTGCGCAAAGATTTTATTGTGGATGAATTTCAGTTGCTGGAGGCGGTGGCGAACTCGGCGGACGCGGTGTTGCTGATTGTGGCGGCTTTGTCGCAGTTGGAACTGAAGTCGCTGGTGCGGGGAGCTGGCAGGCGCGGGCTGGACGTATTGTGTGAAGTGCATGATGAGGAAGAACTGCAACGAGCTTTGGATGCAGGATGCGATTTGATTGGGGTTAACGCGCGCGATCTGCGGACGTTTAAGGTGGATGTGGAGACAGCGTTCCGGTTGGCGGAGAAGCTTCCGAAGAATGTGGTGCGGGTGGCGGAGAGCGGGATTCGGTCGGGAGAGGATATTGCGCGGCTGCAGGCGGCGGGGTATCACGCGTTCTTGATTGGGGAGTCGTTGATGCGGGCGGAGCGGCCGGGTGATGCGCTGCGGGAGTTGGTTGCGAGTGCCGAGTTGCGAGTATCGAGTGGGCGGTGAGACGCTTTACAACTCGCAGACCGATGCTTTTATGACTTGGGTGAAGATTTGTGGGATGACGAATCTCGAAGACGCGCTGACCGCGGTTGATGCCGGGGCGGATGCGGTGGGATTTGTGTTTTATGAGGAGAGTCCGCGGAACATTAGCGTCGAAACGGCGCGGGAGATTGTGGAGAAGCTGCCGGGGAGCGTGGAGAAGGTAGGGGTATTCGTGGATCTCGAGTCGGAACGCATTCGCGAGATCGTGTTGAAAACTGGGATGACAGCAGTGCAGTTGCATGGGAAACCGTCGTTGGAGAGCGTCTTGTTTAATGACGCGCGGCCCGCTGTTGAAAGCGTTGGAGTAGCGAAACTGATTGCGATGATTCCGGATCAGGCGTTGCATCAAGGCAGCGGTGTTGGGATCAGCAGGCGCATCCGCGAGAGAACCTTCGCTGTCCTGATTGA
This sequence comes from uncultured Acidobacteriaceae bacterium, assembly GCA_963749985.1. GTDB lineage: Bacteria > Acidobacteriota > Terriglobia > Terriglobales > Acidobacteriaceae > Sulfotelmatobacter. Next base: position 152,086 of record CAVVOS010000002.1, read on the forward strand.
CGCGCAAGTAAGTGGCAAAGCCGGAGGAACGGGTACGAGGTTCGACTGGGAAGCGAATCGAGAGATGGTGCGGTTGCTCGGCCTCCTTATTCCCGTGATCGTGGCTGGTGGTCTTACACCGTCCGATGTTGCGGAGGCAATGAGTATATTTCACCCGTTCGGAGTTGATGTGGCTTCGGGAGTGGAAGCGAGGCCGGGGAAGAAAGATTCGGAGAAGGTACGGGCGTTTGTGCGGGCGGTGCGTGAAGCGGATCGCAAGGCGAGTTAGAGATGGCGACGGTTCCAAAAACAACCAAAGTCAAAATCCCCACCCTAGCCGCAAAGAACGCGGCTAGGATGGGGCACCCGCGCGTTTCTTTTCCAGCCAATGTTCCCGGGCGGTTTGGAGTCTATGGCGGGCGGTATGTGCCGGAGACTTTGATGGCGGCGCTGGAGGAGTTGGAGCGGGAGTATGAGAAGGCGAAGCGCGATGCGAAATTTCAGCGGAGGCTGGAGGAGTTGCTGCGGACTTATGCGGGGCGTCCTACGGCGCTTTCGTTTGCGCGGCGGCTTACGCAGAAGCTGGGCGGGGCGAAAATTTATTTGAAGCGGGAAGATTTGCTGCACACCGGGGCGCACAAGATCAATAACTGCCTGGGGCAGGCGCTGCTGGTGGAGCGCATGGGCAAGCGGCGGGTGATTGCGGAGACTGGGGCTGGGCAGCATGGGGTGGCTACGGCGACGGTTTGCGCGCTGCTGGGATTTGAGTGCGTGGTGTACATGGGGACCGAGGACATGCGGAGGCAGGAGTTGAACGTGTTCCGTATGCGGTTGCTGGGAGCGGAGGTGCGCGGAGTGGAATCGGGGTCGCGGACTTTGAAAGATGCGATCAACGAGGCCATGCGCGACTGGGTCACGAATGTGCGGACTACACATTATTTGTTGGGGAGTGTGCTGGGGGCGCATCCTTATCCGACGATGGTTCGGGATTTTCATCGGGTGATTGGGCGGGAGGCGCGGGCGCAGATTCTTAAGGCGGAAGGGAGACTTCCGGCGGCAGTGATCGCTTGTGTGGGCGGAGGATCGAACTCGATCGGGATTTTTTATGAGTTCATTAAAGATAAGAAAGTTCGCCTGATTGGAGTAGAGGCGGGTGGGCGCGGCGGAGGTTTGGGCCAGCATGCGGCGCGGTTTCGAGGAGGGTCGCCGGGGGTTTTGCAGGGAACTTATTCTTATGTGCTGCAGGATGCGGCTGGGCAGATTGCGAACACTCATTCGGTTTCGGCGGGACTGGATTATCCCTCGATTGGGCCGGAGCATGCGGCGTTGCGAGATGCGGGGCGGGCGGAGTATGTTCCGGCGTCGGATGCGGAAGCCTTGGAGGCTACTACTTTGCTGGCGCGGACGGAGGGAATTATTCCGGCGCTGGAATCGGCGCATGCGGTGGCGGAAGTGGTGAAGCGCGCGCCGAAAATGAAGAAGTCGGATGTGGTGATTGTGAATATTTCCGGGCGCGGGGATAAGGACATCGGGATCATGCGGGAGAATTTGAAGCTGGATTGAATCATTGAGAGATTGAGTCATTGAGTCAATCTCTCAACCATTCAATGACTCAATCTTTTATGCCTTTATCTTTCTATAAAAAGCCTGGGTTGATCGTGTACGTGACTTGCGGCGATCCCGATCTCACAACTACGCGGGCGGTTGTGTTAGCGGCAATTGAAGCGGGTGCGGATGTGATTGAACTGGGCGTGCCGTTCAGCGATCCGGTGGCGGATGGGCCGGTGATTCAGCGGGCGAGTGAGCGGGCGCTGAAACACGGGACTTGCCTGGCGCAGGTGTTGACGCTGGCGGCAGAGGTGCGGGAGCAGGCGCAGTCGACGGGGTTGATCGTGTTTTCGTATTTGAATCCGATTTTGCAGATGGGGATGGAGAAGTTTTGCACGGTGGCGCGGCACGCGGGGGTGGATGGCGTGCTGGTAACGGATTTGCCGGTGGAAGAGGCGAAGGAGTATTTACACCTGATGAAGGCGCACGATTTGGCGCCGGTGTTTCTGGCAGCGCCCACCAGTTCGGATGCGCGGCTGAAGCGGATTGCTGCAGTGTCGCGAGGCTTTGTGTATGCGGTGTCGAGGACTGGAGTGACCGGAGCGCGGCAGAACTTGGCGGACGATGCGCAGAAACTTGTGCGGCGATTGCGGCGCGTAACCCAGCTACCGTTGGCGGTTGGGTTTGGGATTTCGAATGCGGAACAGTTTGCGGAAGTGGGCAAGTTTGCGGATGCAGTCGTCGTCGGCAGCGCGGTTGTAGAGACGATCGAGAGAAATCGCGAACGGGAAGCGGCGGCTGTGGGAGAATTCGTGAGGGGCTTGGTCGGCTAGAGAGAAATTCAAAATCCCGGCCGGCGTATGTGAGGTAGAGATCCCCTTCGGCTCCGCTCAGGGCAGGCTTTCGACTGCGGTTGTGCTGCTGGCGCGAAGCGCAATCCTCGCTCAGGATGACAAGATCTTTTATGGATATCGCAGATTGGCGAAAGAAGATCGATGAAGTCGATCGGCGGTTGGTGGAACTGCTGAGCGAGCGGGCGCGGGCGGCGGTGGAGATTGGGCGGCTGAAGCGGGATACGAATTTGCCGATTTACGAGCCGGAGCGGGAGCGGATCGTGTTTGAGAATGTGCAGGAGTTGAATCGAGGCCCGCTGCCCGGGCAGGATCTGGTGCGGATTTTTGAACGGATCATCGATGTGATGCGGAACATTCAGAAGGAAGGGACTGGAGCCAACTCGGTCCAGGTGACGTCCGAGACAGAGTTGGATTCTAACGTGACTGACTGACGGAGTCGGGGGAAAGCAGTGACGGAGGACAACAACAAGGTTCCTCGCTTCGTTCGGAATGACAAACCTTGGGGATGAAGCCAGGGGATTAGAGGTAAGAGCTAGATGCTAGAAGCAAAAGCAGAGACATTCTTATGATTGTTGCGATGCAGGAAGCAGCGGATGAAGAACAGGTGCAGCAGGTGATTGAGCACCTGGTGAAGATGGGGTTTGAGGTGCACCGGTCGACCGGAGCGCGGCAAACCGTGCTGGGCGCGGTGGGAGCGGGGATTGATTTCGACATCCGCAACCTGGAGTTGCTGCCTGGAGTGCAGGAAGTTCATCGAATCAGCGCGCCCTACAAGCTGGCGGGAAAGAGCTTTCGTCCCGAAGGTACGATCGTCAAGCTGGCGAATGAAGTCAGCATCGGCGGGAACGAAATTGTGGTGATGGCGGGGCCGTGCTCGGTGGAATCTCGAGAACAGCTTTTTGCTACGGCGGAAGCGGTGGCGAAGTTGGGGGCACGGGTGCTGCGCGGCGGAGCGTTCAAGCCGCGAAGTTCTCCTTATTCTTTTCAGGGGCACGGAGAAGATGCGCTGAAATTGCTGCGGGAGGCGGGAGAGAAGTTCAAGCTGCTGGTGATCAGCGAGGTGATGGAGATCTCGCAGATTGCGATGATGCTGCCGTATGTTGACATTCTGCAGGTCGGAGCGCGCAACATGCAGAACTTTAATTTGTTGCGCGAGCTAGGGAAAGTGCGCAAACCGGTGCTGGTGAAGCGCGGGATCTCAGCGACCTTGGAAGAGCTGCTGTTGTCAGCGGAATACATTATGGCGGGCGGGAATTACGAAGTGATTTTGTGCGAGCGCGGGATCCGGACATTTGAAACTTACACGCGGAATACGATGGATATTTCGGCGATTCCGATTATCCACAAGCTGTCGCATTTGCCGATGGCGGCGGATCCATCGCATGGAACGGGGCGGCGCGACAAGGTTGCGCCGATGGCGAGAGCGTCGGTGGCTGCGGGAGCGGATGCTTTGCTGGTTGAGGTGCATTGTGATCCAAACAATGCGTGGTCGGATGGGGCGCAGTCGCTATTCCCAGAACAGTTCGCGAAGCTGATGGATGAGTTGCGGATGATTGCTCCGGCAGTGGGGAGAAAAATCGGGTAATTGGGGAATTTAGTAATTGTGTAATTTGAAAACGGGTGCGCCGAGAAGTCCAAATTACCCAATTACTAAATTTCCCAATTACTCAATTCTTTTTATGCCGATTCGGCAAATCACGATTGTCGGAACCGGGCTGATCGGCGGGTCGTTTGCGCTGGCGCTGAGAAAGCGGGGGTTCGCGGGGCGGATTGTGGGGTGCGACCGGGAGTCGGCGCTGAAGAAAGCGAAGATGCGTGGGGTGATCGACAACGGATTTGCCGAACCCGTGGACGCGGTGCGAGGGAGCGAGTTGGTGGTGCTGGCGACGCCGGTGCTGGCGATTGTCGATTTGATTGGACGGTTGGGTCCGGGGCTGCCCGCGACGACGTTGCTTACGGATGTGGGGAGCACGAAAGCCGCGGTGGCGCAGCAGGCGCTAAACGTATTTGGGAAGAATGCGGGAACGCGATTTCTGGCGGGACATCCGATGGCGGGGAAAGAGAACAGTGGCGTGGATTATGCGGACGCCGATCTGTTCCAGAATGCGGTGTGGTTCTTGACACCGTTGCCCCGGCAGAGCCTGAATGAAGGACTGTTCGCGGAATTTGCAGGCTGGATTGATCAGATTGGAGCGCGGGTTGCGATGCTGCCGCCGGAGGATCACGACCGGTTGTGTGCATGGATCAGCCATCTGCCGCAGATGATCTCGACGGCTCTGGCGGCGACTCTGGTGGAGGAGTTTGGCGAAGAAGCACCGCTGCTTCCCGCGGGCGGGCGGGCTCTGCAGGAAATGACGCGGATCTCGGCGAGTCCGTATTCTATGTGGCGAGACATCGCGATCAGTAACCAGAAGAATCTGGAAGACGCGCTTTTCAAAGTGGAGCAGCGGTTGGCGCACATCCGGGAAAATCTTTCGACGCGGCAGTTGGCGGAGGAATTTGAGCAGGCGCACGGGTTGAAGAAGAATCATCCGGGGAAGAAAGAGTGATTCACCACGGAGACACAGAGGCACGGAGAAATCGACTGCTGGTTGTTAGTAGAATCAAGTTCCCGCAATGCGTTTCTGACTTTTTCGTTTTCTCCGTGGCTCTGTGACTCCATGGTGAATTGCATTTAGAATGCGGACGCTATGAATAAGGTTGTGGGCGGTGCGGATGAGGCGATTCGCGATGTGGGGGACGGCTCGGTCATCATGATCGGAGGGTTTGGGCTGTGCGGGATCCCGGAGAATCTGATTCGCGCGCTGGTGCGGAAGGGATCGAAGAACCTCACGACCATCAGCAACAACGTGGGTGTGGATGGGCTGGGCAATGGGCTACTGCTGGCGGCGGGGCAGATTGTGCATCACATTGGAACCTACGTGGGCGAGAATAAGCTGCTGGAAGAAATGGTGTTGACGGGGAAGATTCGTCTGGATCTGGTCCCGCAGGGGACTTTTTCCGAGCGGATTCGCGCCGGTGGGGCGGGGATTCCGGCATTTTTTACTCCGACCGGTGTCGGCACGATTGTAGCGGAAGGAAAAGAGACGCGGGAATTCGACGGGCGGACTTATGTGATGGAGCACGGGCTGAAGGCGGATTTTGCGTTCGTGAAGGCCTGGAAAGGCGACCGCATGGGGAACCTGGTGTACCGGAAGACCGCACGGAATTTTAATCCCATGATGGCGACGGCGGCGAAGGTAACGATTGCAGAAGTGGAGCACTTGGTGGAGGTGGGGGAATTGGATGGGGACTCTATTCACACGCCTTCGGTGTATGTGAAGCGGATTTTTCAGGGAGAGTTGTATGAGAAGAGGATTGAGAGACGGACGGTGAGGAAGGCAGTAGCGAGTACCTAGTAACGAGTACCGGGAATAATGACAAACACCAAGCCAGGAAAAGACGCTGAGAAGCGCGAGCGGATTGTGAACCGGATTGCGCGCGAGTTGCGGGATGGATTCTACGTGAACCTCGGCATTGGGATGCCGACGCTGATCGCGAATCATGTTCCGCCGGGGATAGAAGTTGTCTTGCAGTCGGAGAATGGGATGCTGGGGATTGGACCGTATCCGGCGGAGGGACAGGAGGACGCCGACCTGATCAATGCGGGCAAGGAGACGGTGAGCGAGATGGCGGGGACGTCTTATTTCTCGAGTGCGGATTCGTTTGCCATGATTCGCGGCGGTCACATTGATTTGAGCGTGCTGGGCGCGATGGAAGTGGATGAGAGTGGAAGCCTGGCGAATTGGATGATCCCAGGGAAAATGGTGAAGGGGATGGGCGGAGCGATGGATCTGGTGGCTGGGGCACGGCGGGTGGTGGTGGCGATGGAGCACACCACTCGCGAAGGTGCGCCCAAGATTTTGAAGAAATGCACCCTGCCGCTTACCGGAGTGAGGGTGGTGGATACGATTGTGACTGAGATGGCGTATATCCGGGTGACGGGGTGGGGTTTGGTGTTGGAGGAAGTGGCTCCCGGGCTGACTGCGGAGGATGTGCAGCGGGCGACCGAGGCGAGCTTGGTAGTGAGTGAGGGCTTGAAAGTGATGGAAGGCTGAGTGAGCCCAGGGATTGAAGCACTTCTTTTTTTTGAGCGCTTACGCGGTTTTTCACAACATCCGAACGGTCCTCCTCTGATCTACTAGATTCGGAACGGCGCAGCGAGCAGGCGAAACGGCAGTGTGATCACGAGGTAGATAATCTCCAGCACCCCGCGGACCGCGACACCTACGATGCGGAAGGGAAGCAGCAGTAGCCAGATGAACGGGTAGGCGATCAGCGCCAGTAAGGCTAGCGGCCAGCAGAGTACGAAGAGGATGCACCACAGGAGGAACGTGAACATGATCGGACACCTCCTTTTTCCTTCCAGTTAATTGTACGGCGGCGGAGTGGGGAAAGTTCCGTATGAGAATTCCTTGCAAGGACAGCAGAGCGGCCTGCGCATAGGGATCCTTCGACTGCGGTTTTGCCTCGCTGTCGCGAAGCGCAATCCTCGCTCAGGATGACATTGGGTTGGAAAACGCTGGACTACTCGTAGCGCAGGGCTTCCGCAGGGAGAGTTCTGCCTGCGGACCATGATGGGTACAGCGTGGCCACAAACGAAATCCCAATGGCTCCGAGAGCAACCAAGATGCCATCCATCAGGCGCGGGGCGAAGGGGACGTAGTTGATGGAGTAGACCTCGGGCGAGAGCGAAATGATGTGGTAACGACCTCCCGCGTAGGAGATCACATAGCCTAGCAGCAGGCCGATGGCGGTGCCGATCACGCCGATCAGCACTCCTTGCGAGATGAAGACGTTTCGCACCTGCGATTTGCGTGTGCCCATCGACATGAGCACTGAGATATCTTTGGTTTTTTCCATGACCATCATGATCAGGGAAATCAGAATGTTCAGAGCCGCGACGAAGACGATCAGCCCGGTGGTAATGTAAGTCACCAGGCGCTCCATGTTCAGGGCGTGAAACAGGGCTTTGTTTTGCTCTTTCCAGTTCGTGGTCATGAAGCCCTTGCCGGCCGCGTCTTCCAGTTGGCGGGCAACTACGTCAGCTCGATCGATGTCGTCGACCTTGAACTCGATTACTGAAATCAGATCTCCCAGGCCGAACAGTCGCTGCGCATCGGACAGCCGTGTGAATGCCCACGATGAGTCGTAATCGTAGAAGCCGGAGTTGAAGACTCCAACGACGCGAAAGCGGCTGTATTTTGGCACCATGCCGAAGGGAGTCAATTCACCTTGCGGGCTGGTCACGAGGACGACGGAACCGACCGTTGCGCCCAGGTTGTCAGCCATGTCCTTGCCGAGGATGATTGGAGGCATGGCGGCGACGCGCGCGTGGACTCCGGCGAGGGAATCGGGAGAATCCCCGGTTGCTGGCGCTCCCTGGACCGCCGAGGCGGCTGTCCCCACATGATCTTTTTCTGGCTCGGGAGTGGCTTCTTCGAGGGGGGCGGCTGAACCTTCTTTGATTGTGTTGAGCAGATCGCCAACCTTACGCTCATCGGCTGGAATCATGCCCTTGAGGACGGCGCCGCGGGCACGGGGTCCGCGGGAGATCAGCACTTGCTCGAAAATTGCGGGAGCAGCAGCGATCACATGCGGCTGTTTGGAGAGGCGATCGAGAAGCGGCGGCCAGTCTTTGATTCCATCATCGGCGACGCGCAGCAGGCTGACATGCGAGGTGGATCCGATCAGGCGCTCCTGCAAGTCCTGACGAAAGCCGTTGTTGATGGCAAGTGCGACGATGAGCGAGGCCACGCCCGCGGCCACGCCGACAATCGAGATGCCGGTGATGATGCCGATGAAGGCCTGGCGGCGTTTGGCGCGCAGGTAGCGGGTCGCGATGAAGAGTTCAAAGCGCATGGAGCTTTCAGCCGTCAGCTCTCAGCTTTCAGCCAAGTCGGATTATAGCTATCGGCTCCGCGCCATGGGCGTGATTCAGGCAAATAAAAGACGGCGCTTAGGATTGCAAAGGACAACGCTGAGAGATGCAGTCGCTGCGAGGACCGCTATTCACGACCGTATTCTTGGCAGGACTGCGGGTACGGTTGAACGATATTTAATAAATTCTTCGCCGAAGCGTTGCTTGAGTTCTTTATCTTCCATCGCGATCATTGCTGCGCCGGTCGCAATCGCGAATGCGGTCAGCGCCCAGCAGACTGCCAGGCCCGTGCCCAGGCTCCAGGCTAGCATTTCGCAGAGATGGCCCAGGTAGACGGGATGGCGCACGTGGGCCCGGATGCCGGTGGTCACCAGGCGCTGCTGGCTGTGGCCGCGCAAAATCTCGGGCAGGCCTCCGAGTTGTCTCAGGGTGAACTCGCTGTGAGCTAGCTTGTAGAGGATCACGCCCGAGCAGAATAGAGCGGACGCCGGAATCCAGGTCGAGTTGTTCTTGTAGAAGATCAGCCTGCGCCACGGGCCCGTGATTGCGGCCATGATCGCCCACATTGCGATCCAGAGGGGCAGGAGAATCCTGTACGGTGATCGCCGCCGTGAGCGCCAATACTCAGCGCGCGGATGAATCAGCAGCCAGAACATGGGGATGGTGGAGTAGACGACGCAGGCGATCCACCCGACAGTTCGGAGAAACGTCAGCATCGATCGATTCTAACTGCTGGAAATGTGCGCCAAGCACGTCTTCTCGTTCTATGGCAAATTAGAAGATCAGATTAGAAGATCTATGTCCGCACCTGCCGACTCGAGAGCTGGACGCATCGCCTTCACGCATCCCGATTTTGTGTTGTTCCAGATTGCACGTTTCCTGATTGTTGCTGCGGTTGAGATGCAGGCGGTCGCGGTGGGATGGCAGGTTTACGACATCACCAAGCGCGCGCTGGATCTAGGGTTGGTCGGTCTGGCGCAGTTTCTTCCGGGCATTTTGCTGTTTCTGGCTTCGGGCCACGCCTCCGACCGATTCGACCGGCGCAAAGTGCTGGGTGCTTGCTATGCGGGATATGCGCTGTGCTCCGGCCTTTTGCTGGTTCTCGCGGTGCGGAGCACGCGGGCGGTGCTTCCCATATATGTTGTGCTGATTCTGCTGGGCGTGGTGCGCTCGTTTAATGGAACGGCCAGCCGCTCGATTCTGCCGCAGTTGGTTCCCGACGAGCACTTCGCCAATGCCGTGGCGTGGAACGCAACCACGTTTCAGGCGGCTACAATTCTCGGGCCATCTCTCGGTGGAATTCTCTATGCGGCTTTCCGCGGGCCGTCTGCGGTATACGCGGCTGCCATGCTGACCGCACTGGGAGCGTTAGTCTCCGCTTTTCGCATCAAGACCCGGCCACAAGCGCGACGGCGCGAGCCCATGACGATGAAGACGGTTTTCGCGGGACTGCACTTCATCTGGCGCGAGAAGCTGATTCTGGGAGCGATTTCGCTTGACCTGTTTGCCGTGCTGCTGGGTGGAGCTGTGGCTCTGCTGCCGGTCTATGCCCGGGAGATTCTGCACACGGGGCCATGGGGACTGGGGCTCTTGCGGACGGCTCCGGGAGTAGGCGCGGCCGTGATGGCCGTGGCGCTGGCTCATCGTCCGCTGCGCGGGCGGGCGGGGCCGACATTGCTGTGGTCGGTTGCCGGCTTCGGGATCTGCACGATTCTGTTTGGGGTCTCGACCAGCCTGGTGCTGTCGCTGATTTCGCTGATCTTCCTGGGTGCGGCCGACATGATCAGCGTCATCATTCGGGCGACCCTGGTGCAGTTGCGTACGCCCGATGAGATGCGGGGGCGGGTGATGGCGGTCGATATGGTTTTCATCGGGACGTCGAACGAACTCGGCCAGTTCGAATCCGGACTGACGGCGCAGTGGTTTGGCACGGTTCCCGCAGTTTTGCTGGGAGGAGTGGGAACGCTGGTGGTGATTGCTCTCTGGGCATGGGGCTTTCCCGAGTTGCGGCGCGCGGGCGCTCTGAGCGCCACAAGAACGGAGCGCTTGGAAGAGGCTGCGGAAACGACCGAGGGAATTCCGTAGAACGGTTGACTTGGGTTTCCGTGCGCTAAGCGCCCCGGCTGGGGCAGAAGCTACTTTTGCGGAATCACGGTCTTGGCCGCGCCCATGTTGTCGTAACGATCGTAGACTCGCACGACTACGACATGCTCAGACGAAGCGGCGCGATCCTTGTCCGATTCCGGCGAGACCTTGAAATCATAGTTCTCGGTTTTGGCGTCAGAGAGACGGCCAATAGGCTCTACGTACTTCCACTCGCCCGCGTCAACCGAATATTCCGCGCGCTTGATGGGGGAAAAACCATCGACCGCACGGAACGTCACATGAATTTGCCCAGCCTCGACGGATGCTGCCAGATTTTCGATGCGCGGTGGAGTTGTGTCCACCTCGAAGCGGCGGCTTTCTTTTGACGCCGTCAAGGCTTCGCCGGGAGAGTGCGACGGCGCATCCGTCGCGACCACCTTCACGGTATAGCCGCCATCGGGCAGCAGGCTGGCATCGAACGAATACGCCTTGTCGGTGAGATTGTCTTTGAGCAGCAACCAGCGGGTCTCGCCGTCGCCGCGGTAGTAGAGGGAGTAGACAAGCTGGTCGTCGTTCTCATCGTGCGCGCTCCACTTCACTCCGATGGAATCGCGATCGTGAGAACTGGGAACCGGGGATTCGAAATGTATTCCTGCAGATCCGGCGAAAGACGATCCGGCGGAATCCGATCCCAGGCTCACGCCAGGAATTTTCGGCTGGGGCTGGTACTTCACACCGACCTGAACAGTGACGTCATCGATTTCGGGAGCGGCGTTCTTGGGCAGGTAGTTCAGCATTACGCTGTCCACGCCGGGCGCCGCGGCTGCAGCGTGCAGCACGGCCTTCCACTGCGCATAGCGCGCGGCTGGAATCCCGGTTTCTGAGGTCTTTGCCAGGTCAAGCTTCTTCCACCCGCTCCAGTTGCGGTCGGGATTATCCACGTTGCCGCTGCGAGCATAGAGATCCACACTGCCCGAACCGCGAAATTCGGCGCGTCCCCAGCGTGAGAAAATCTTAGCGTCAAACACATCGCTCTCGTAGGTACCCTCGGTCTCTGGGCCCGGCCCAAGCACAAATACCTTTCCCAGATTGCTGGTTGCGGCATAGAGGCCACCGCCGGGAGCTTTGGCAAACGCGGTGACTTGCGAAGCTGGTGCTTTCAGAAGATCAGAGAAGTCGTCGAGCCCGCCGATGGCAAAAATATGCCCGCGATTGCCGGTGCCGGCCAGCAGACGTCCCTGCGCATCAAAAGCGAGGGCGTAGACAATGTCCTCGTGGGATGTCCACACTCTTGCGGGGGAACCATCGGGCGCAATGCGGTACACATCCGACCCGCCGCTTGCCCCACCGCCCGCGAATGGAAACGGTCCTGCCATCTGCGGCGCTCCGGGCGCGGGTGTGATGGTGATTCCTGGAGCTTGCGGCGCTGTGCCGCCGGCGGGTGCGTTGGAACCCATGGTCAGAAGAGCAGCGGCCATGCCTGGCGTGCCCGGCCCGCCTCCGCTGCGCTTTTCACCGACTGCCGCTGCGTAGATATTCCCTGACCGATCAAGCGCCAGCGCCGTGATCTCTTTCTTGGGCGCACTGTACAGCACAAATCCCTCGCCTGCAGGAGAAATGCGATAAATGAGCCCGCTGCCATCGGAGCCAGCAATCAGATTATCCTGCGTATCGAAAGCGAGCACACGAATGTGAGTCTCGTCGCTCTTGAAGAAGATAGAGTGCTCGCCTTTGGGAGTGACACGATAAATCTCCCCGTGGTCGCCGGTCGCTACATAGAGGTTGCCGGTTTTGTCCAGCGCCAGGTCCCAGATATATTTTGTACCCGGTTCGAAGTAGAGCGACGAACTCCACGAAGGATCCGCGCTCGGTTTGGCCGCGTCTTTATCTTTGTCTCGGTCTTGGGGCGAGTCCGTTTTTGCCGGCTGCGTCTTGCCGCCCGGCTTGTGTTCGAGCTTGTATACCTTGCCGTCGGGAGCGGTGGCGGCATAGATTGCGCCGCCCGCGCCGGTCTGCAGTGCCTGCACCTGGAGTTCCTTGGGCTCAAAAATGATGGTCGCCTTGCCGTCCGGCGTGACGCGGTACACCCGGGCGGGCGCACCCGCGGCTACATATACGTTGCCAGCATCATCGGTCGCAATCGCCCAGATATAGGTGGAAGGCGTGGCGTACAGGCTCTTGAATGTTGGCGCCAGTTCCAGGCCGCCGGTGCTGCGAATGGCTACACCCGTGGCCGTGCCCTTGATTAGTTCGTCAAATTTGGACTGCTCCCAGGTGCGCGTGCCCTCGGCGAACGCGGCCGAAACCGGACCAGCGCCGCTCAAGTTTGTTAGGAGGAAACCGGCAACAAGGAAGAAGGAAAGCTTTCGCGCACTCTGCAATTTCGTACCTCGAAACGTGGTTGTAGGAGAATATTCAGGTTATCATGGCTGCCCGATGCGGAGCTGAGGTCACGGGCCCGGACGAAGGCTGATTCTCCGTGTTATCGTAGGATGGGTATCGTAAGATTTCATGCATTCCTCGCGTCAGGACCTGCTGCGCTTACTCGCCTACAAGTCTTTCCGGCTGGGCGAGTTTAAGCTTTCTTCGGGCGGCACCAGTGACTACTACATCGACTGCCGCACCACGACACTTGACGCCAAGGGCGCGCGCCTGACCGGTGAGGTATTTTTCGACGAAATCCGGGAACGGGGATGGAAGCCGCAAGCCATCGGTGGGCTGACCATGGGTGCCGATCCCATTGTGGTGGCGGTCTCGGTGGTGAGTGGGGAGTTGAACGGCTTCCTGGTGCGCAAGGCGGAAAAGCAACACGGGACAGGACAGCGCATCGAAGGTTTTCGCGAGAAAGGTGCGCGCGTGGTGATTGTGGACGATGTTTGCACCACCGGAGCCTCCACCGTGCAAGCAATCGAGGCGGCGCGAGAATTTGGATTCCAGGTGGTGGGAGCGATGTGCCTGGTGGAGCGCGAGGAGGCCAAAGGCCGCCCCAGTGTGGAGAAGGCCGCGGCCCCAGCGCCATTCGTTTCCATCTTCACCGCCGCGGACGTGCGTGCGGAGCACATTTTGCAGACCGATGACACTGAACCCATGATTTTTGCGGTCGCCGCCACGTGTGAAGTCTGTGGGCGGCCGGCAGTGACGAATGTTCCGGGAAACCGCTGCGCCGCGCATCGAAGCTGATCGAATTGGTTGAAAACCTCATGATTCAAACTCTCGAATGGACTGACAACGGAGTCCGCTTCATCGACCAGACGAAGCTGCCCACGGAAGAAACCTACGTCGTCTGCAAAACCCACGAGCAGGTGGCCGACGCTATCCGGACCATGGTGGTGCGGGGAGCGCCGGCCATCGGCGTAGCCGCGGCTATGGGGATAGCGCTCGGCGTGAAGAACTCCAAGGCGGAGACGGTCGGCGAACTTAAGCGGGAACTCGATCAGATCTGCGATGTGATCGGCAAGACCCGGCCCACAGCCGTTAATCTTTTCTGGGCGATCCGCCGCATGCAGGAGAAGTTCGAGCGTGTGCGTATTCGTCCCATCGCTCAGATTAAGCAGGACCTGATTGAAGAATCGCAACGCATGCACGCCGAAGACATCGCCGCCAACCAGGCCATGGGACGCTACGGCGCCACGCTGATGCCGGACGAAGGCGGAGTGCTTACGCACTGTAATGCCGGTGCGCTGGCCACGGCAGGCTACGGTACCGCGCTGGGCGTGATCCGCGCGGCAGTGGAGGAGGGCAAGAAGATCCACGTCTACGCCGACGAGACCCGGCCGTTCCTGCAAGGCTCGCGGCTTACCGCCTGGGAACTGATGAAAGACGGCATTCCTACGACAGTCATCTCCGACAACATGGCTGGCGCGATGATGAAGCAGGACAAGATTGACGCGATCGTGGTGGGCGCCGACCGCATCGCCGCTAACGGCGACGTGGCCAATAAAATTGGGACATACTCCGTTGCAGTCTTGGCCAGAGAGCACAGCATCCCCTTCTATGTGGCTGCGCCTATCTCAACCATCGACTTCGCCTGCCCCGACGGCAGCAAGATCCCTATCGAGCAGCGTAATCCGAAGGAAGTCACACACATCGCCGGGAAACAAATGGTCCCCGATGGCGTGTCCGTCGAGAATCCCGCATTCGATGTGACGCCGGCGAAATATGTGACCGCGATCATCACCGAACGTGGTGTCGCTCGCGCGCCCTACGAAGAGTCCCTGCACAAGCTGGCAAGCGCAGAAGCCAGGGTCGAAGTCTAGGGATCTCCTAAGGATTCAAGAGGCAGATTCCCTCCGGTTTTGCTCTGGACGCCCTCACCGGTTAAAGCCGGTTCGAATGACAGGTTGTCCCGGTCTCGGGATTATGCTGCCGGGCGTGATGCAGGTCACATCGCTGGAACTAAGTCCTGTGTACAGTTTTTAGAAGGTGCCTTTTCAGACGTCGCGAGAGGATGGGGGCCCGCTTGGTTCGCGTGTTCCGTATAGTTCGAACGTGCCATGTGTGACTTTGGCCCTAGTGTGAGAAGATGCCCCTTCTACCGTTCCTGAAGCCGGCGGGCTACGGCGGGACGGGATTGGACCCAAGCGGGGGCTGATTGCATCTAACGGAACAAGAAGCGTTACTCCGGGTTATAGGATTAAAGAAGGTCTTCCGGTCCGGCGAATCGGATCTGGTGCTCTTTGACAATTTGTCGTTTGAGGTGAGGCGAGGCGAGATGCTCGCCATTGTCGGAGAGTCGGGAGCGGGGAAGAGTACCTTGTTGCACATCCTGAGCGCTCTTGATCATGCTTCGGCGGGTGACGTATACTGCGCGCAATTGCAACTGAATGCGTTGTCGGCGGACGAAGCAGCCGAGTTTCGCAATCGCGAGGCTGGGTTTGTCTGGCAATTTCACTATCTGCTGCCAGAATTCACGGCGGCGGAAAATGTGGCCATGCCGCTGCTGGTGCGAGGGCGCACCTGGGCAGAGGCGGCGCCGGAAGCTTCACGCTGGCTACGTGAGGTGGGACTGGGGCAGCGCGCGCATCACCGCTCGGGAGAGCTTTCGGGCGGAGAGCAACAGCGAGTGGCTCTGGCGCGGGCGCTCATTACCGGTCCAAAATTGTTGTTGGCGGATGAGCCCACAGGGGATCTTGACGGGCAGACGGCGGAAGCGGTTTTCGAATTGATAGCGCGATTACATCGCGAGCACCAACTCACCTCCTTGATCGCAACACATAACTTGTCGTTTGCACGGCGCTGCCATCGGGTGTTGCGGCTGGAGCGGGGGCGCGTGGAAGAAATCAGGCCGGAATCGCTGCCGGCGTAGTTGCAGGGCAAAGAAGAGCAAGATTAGTAAGACAAAGTGCAAGAAATTGAAGTAATCGGCATTCGGAGAGGATTTCAACAGGTTCCTTCGGTAACATTATAAAAACGTTTGAGTACTTGGGTTCGGTGGCGGTTTGATTGCATAATGGGATAGCAATGGCAAGCAAGTGGCAAGGTGGGAACGTTACCGGTCCAGGGTTTCGGTAGGGTCGAGTGAGGATCCAGCGCCTTCTCGGCCGGAAGGGTTCAGGGGGAAGGGCATTATGTTTGAACGCTATACGGAGAAAGCCAGGCGCGTAATCTTTTTTGCGCGCTACGAAGCAAGCCAGTTCGGGTCTCCTTATATAGAGACCGAGCACCTGCTGCTGGGGCTGCTACGCGAAGACAAAGCCCTGACCAATCGATTCCTGCGTTCGCACGCTTCGGTCGAATCCATCCGCAAGCAGATCGAGGGTCACACCACCATTCGGGAAAAGGTCTCGACCTCAGTCGATCTCCCACTCAGCAACGAGTGCAAGCGCGTGCTGGCCTATGCCGCGGAAGAGGCGGAGCGGCTGTCGCACCGGCATATCGGGACCGAGCATCTGCTTTTGGGTTTGCTGAGAGAAGAGAAGTGCTTTGCCGCGGAGATTCTGCACGAGCGCGGGCTGAGGCTTTCGACCATCCGCGAAGAATTGGCCCGCACCAGCCAGGAGAAAGCGCAGCCGCAACGGCAACGCGAATCATCCCTGCTGAGTGAGTTCTCTCGCGACCTGACTCAGGCGGCGATGGACAGCCAACTCGATCCACTCGTGGGACGCGACGGGGAACTGGAACGCGTGGTGCAGATTCTGTGCCGGCGCACCAAGAATAATCCAGTGTTGATCGGCGAGCCTGGCGTTGGCAAGACCGCCATCGTCGAAGGCCTGGCGCAACGGATTGCCGACGGCGAAGTGCCGTCGTTCCTTGCGGACAAGAGAATTCTGGCGCTTGACCTCTCCTTGATTGTCGCCGGAACGAAATATCGAGGACAGTTCGAAGAGCGGCTGAAGACCATCATGAAAGAGCTGATGGAGTCGCAGAACTCCATCATCTTTATCGATGAGCTGCATACGCTGGTGGGCGCGGGATCGGCGGAGGGCTCGCTGGATGCGGCCAACATCCTGAAGCCGGCTTTGTCACGCGGCGAGATTCAGTGCATCGGTGCAACTACGCCTGGAGAATACCGGAAGTCCATTGAGAAAGACCGTTCTTTGGAACGCCGTTTCCAGGCCGTGAAGGTGCCTCCGCCGAATGAGGCGGACGCCGTCAAGGTTCTGTTTGGTATCAAGGACCGTTACGAGAAGTTCCACGCCGTCACGTATACCGACGACGCCATCAACTTTGCGGTGTCGCACTCGAACCGTTACATTCCGGACCGATTCCTGCCGGATAAGGCAATTGACTTGGTGGACGAAGCTGGCGCTCGCGTAAAGCTGCGCCAGACGTCGCAGCCGGAGGAGATCAGCGAGGTTCAGAAGCGAATCAAGTTCATCGTGCACCGCATGGAGAACGCGATCGCGAACCATGAGTTCGAGAAGGCGCGTTTCTACTCCGATGAAGAGCGCAAGGAACGCGAGAACCTGCGGGCACTGCGCGAGAAATATCATCTGGATGAATCCTCGACCGGAGTAGTAGGCAGGGAGGACATCGAAGATGTGGTTTCGCGCTGGACCGGCGTTCCCATCACTTCGATCAAGGAAGAAGAGACGCAGAAGCTGCTGCGCATCGAGGAAGAGCTGCACAAGCGCATCATCTCGCAAGACAAATCGATCAGCGCGCTGGCCCGGGCGATCCGGCGTTCGCGCGCGGGGTTGAAGAGTCCGAACCGGCCGATTGGCTCGTTCCTGTTCCTCGGTCCGACCGGCGTGGGCAAAACGGAAGTGGCGCGCACCCTGGCCCAGTTCATGTTCGGTACGGAAAAGGCTCTGGTCCGCTTCGACATGTCGGAGTTCATGGAGAAGCATTCGGTCTCGAAGTTGATTGGCTCGCCTCCGGGATATGTGGGCTACGAAGAGGGTGGCCAACTCACGGAGCGCGTGAAGCGGGCTCCGTATTCGGTCGTCCTGCTCGATGAAATCGAGAAGGCGCATCCAGATGTCTTCAACATCCTGCTGCAGGTTTTTGAAGACGGCCAACTCACCGACGGGCTGGGCAACACGGTCGACTTCAAGAACACGATCCTTATCATGACTTCGAACATTGGGGCGCGGCACTTGCAGAAGCGCGAGGGCTTCGGCTTCCAATCGACGAAGGATGAAATGGTTTCCAGCAAGGTTGAGGAGTTGGTGAAGGGCGAGGTAAAACGCACCTTCAATCCTGAATTCCTGAACCGGCTGGACGAGATCATTCTGTTCCTGGCGTTGAGCGAGGCGGACCTGATCCAGATTCTGGAGCTCATGGTCAACCAACTCAACCAGAACCTGGCGCAAAAGGCGATTACGGTTTCGGTGGCGGACGAGGCCAAGAAGTGGATCCTCAACCAAACGCTGACCGACCGGACCTACGGGGCGAGGCCGCTGCGCAGGGCGCTGCAGAAATACATTGAAGATCCTCTGTCGGAGGCGCTGATTCAAGGGACGATCACCACGCGTCCGGCATTTATCGAGGTCTTCCTTGAGGACAACAAGCTGTTCTACCGCCCGGTGGACGCGGAGAAGAGCACTGAGGGCGTGCTGCTGTACGAGAACAGCTAGGCGTCAGCGATCAGCTCTCAGCCGTCAGCGCAAGCTGGCGGCTTTTCTTTTGCGACCAATTCGACCGCGGACGAATCTGGACATGCGACACCTTACTCGGAGGCGCAACATGCAGAAGGTCAATATCGCCGACAAGTTCGCCAAGATCTCAGAATATTGGAAGCCTTACATTGCCGCCGAGCTGAACGGCCAGCATGTAAAGCTCGATAAACTCAAGGGCGAATTCGTCTTCCATCATCACGAGCACGAAGACGAGATGTTTCTGGTGGTGAAAGGCCGCTTCCGCATGGAGTTCCTCGACCGGCATGAGTGGATCGAAGAGGGCGAATTCATCGTCGTGCCTCGCGGCGTAGAGCACAAGCCCGTCGCGGACGAAGAATGCTGGCTTCTGCTGTTTGAGCCGGCCTCCACGCTGAACACGGGCAACGTCGTCAACGAGCGCACGGTAGCTCAACTGGAGCGGGTTTAGGAGGTGGGTGAGAGAGACGTAGCAAGCTACGTCTCTACGACGTATCATCAAAGAAGTCATGGAACTTATCGTTTACTCCACCGCCTGGTGCCCTGATTGCCGCGAGGCCAGGCGGTTTCTGGCCAAGCACAACATTCCCTACAAGGAGATTGACATCGAGTCCACTCCGGGCGCGGTGGACGAAATTGTCAAGCAAACCGGCAAGCGCGCTATTCCGCAATTCGTGATTGACGGCGAGTGGGTGCAGCCATACGTTGCGGGAAAGGGATTCCTGTACGACGAAATGGCCAAGCGCCTGGGGATCGGGAAGCCCTAGCGCTGCGCCACCCAAAATCAGCGGCGACCTGCCATTTCCCAGACACTTTCGGTATCCCCTGTTCATCATCTTCCGTACCGTGGAAAAGCCTTGCCGGACAAGGGAAGATGACCGTTCATGGCCGAACCGGAAATTCCACAGGGATCGAACGAAGTCAGCGAAAGCTGGCAGCAGATGGTGCAGGCCGTATTGGCAGTGGCATTGCTCATCGGGGCGGTAGCAATGCTCCACTACTACGCGCCAGTTACCGCGCAGGGCGTGCAGCCGGACGAGCTGCAAAAGCAAGTCCACCAGCTTACGCAGCAGGTGGCGCAACTCGAGAAAGAGCAGGCGATGCCGGCGCTGGTTCTGAGCCGGTACCGAAATTCCATCGGATACATTTACGGCGTCTATCAGATCGGGTTTGCGAACCAGCCGGCAGCGATTCGGGCTCGGGCGTCCGGCACCGGATTTTTGGTGGGCGACGGGCTTCTGGCCACCAACAGGCATGTGGCCGAACCATGGTTTGGAGACAGCGAGGCCGAAGCGCTAATGCATCGTGGTGCGACAGCTACGCTGGAGAGTTTAGTCGTGTTCTTCCCAGGGTCGCCAACGCCGGTGAGTTTGACGCCGGGCGCGGTTTCTTCCACGAGCGATCTGGCCGTGCTGCGGATTGAAGATAAAGATGCTGTACGCGGACTTGCTGTGTTGCCGCTGGCAACAGGAAACGCTTCGCCGGGGGAACTGGTGACGGTGATCGGCTATCCCATGGGAATTGCGGGGATGGTGGCCAAGTCGCCGAGCGGGGTTTACCAACGCCTGGCGTACCGGCATAACGACATTACGGCGGCGAGCGAACTGGCGGCGCTGTCGCTGATTCGTCCCTCGACCACGTGCGGACATCTGGGCGACGTGGTGGGCGACAAGCTGATCTACGATGCCCCCACGGCGCATGGAGGCAGCGGCGGTCCGGTGTTTAACTCGAACGCGGAAGTGATCGGAGTGAACTCCGCCTACATTGACGGATTTTCCGGCGGCACGCTGGGATTCTCCGTGGAGGCGTTGCGGCCTCTGATCGGGGAAGCCGGGAAACGACAGTAGGGACTAGCCAAAAATATAGAGCAACCGGGTTGGAACGGCAGCCGGGAGGCTTTGCTTCCCGGCTGCTTGCTTTTGCAGACTGATCAGAACGCCCAACGCAGCGAGAACTGGATCAGGCGCGGGGTTCCAGTGGTGCTCACGATCTCGCCAAACGGGTCGGGGCTGGTTTGGGTTCCGGCCGCCCAAGCCAGATATTGCTCGTAGTCCGTCACCAGTGGAGTGCCGAAGTTCGGATGATTCCACAGGTTGAAGAAATCGGCAGCGAAGCGCAGATCCTGCCGTTCCGTAAGTCTGAAATGCTTGATCAGCGAGAAATCCCAGTTCTGCTGGAATGGGCCGCGATAGATGTTGCGGCCAAGACTGCCGAAGCCGGTGGTGCAGAAATCGGCACTGGCGGCGCAAGTGCCCGGCTGGGGATTATTCGGATCGCCCGGGTAAAGAAGCGGGGCGGTTGTAAAGGCAGTTGGATTCAGCCATCCACTGAGGCGCTGCGTGACGCTGCCGGAGCTCATGCCGCTGGCGATGGTGGCGCCGGAGGCCAGACTTGCGCCCACAGGCGACGTGCCGGCTCCCAGGAAAGCATTGCCGCCGTTAGAATCCAAGACCGAAAACGGCAGCGACGATTGGAAGCTGGTGACGCCGCTCACGGACCATCCACCGAGCGCTACACGCCTAAGGCCTGCCGTGTGGGCGAAGAATGGGAGGTCATAGACGTAGCTGAGTTTCAATACCTGAGGGCGGTTGAAATCAGAGATTCCGCGCGAAGCATTGATCGTACTCTCATCGTTGAAGGCGGTGTTGTTGGCTGTGTTGCCGGTCGAGGTCGCATCGATGTTCTTGGAAAATGTGTACGCTGCCTGAACGTAACCGTGCTCCCAGCGCCGCGAGACGGTCGACTGGAGGGAGTGGTAAATCGAGTACGCGTCGTTGGCGAAGATTTGATAGCCCGAGTAGCCGTTCAAGCCGGGCGTGGGCGTGCGTGCGATGGCGTTGGAGAATGTGTTGTTGGTGATTTGGTACGTGTTGCCGCTGGTGTCTGTCACCGTGAATGGATTAGCTGGGGTGGCATTGACCGATTGAATAGCGTCCCGTGTTTCGCGGAGGTGCGTGCCCTTGGACCCGACGTAGCCCACTTCGAGCACCCACTTCCGGCCCAGATCGCGTTGCACGGTGAGGTTCCATTGCTGCGTGTTGGGAACCACGAAGTGCCGCGGAACTTCCAGCACGAACAGGTTCTGCGTAGAATTCACCCCCGTCTGACCCGGCGTGCAGGCGTAGGTACTGTCCGATATGGTCGGATTATTGCTGGGAACGAGGCTGGTGAGATGCGCCAGGCACGGCAGCCAAGCGCCTGACAACTGCCCGGCGGCAGGCACGGCGTTGGAGTTCGTGGCAGGGGTTCCGGTAAAGAAATCAGACATGGTGAACCCGGGCGTCTGTCCAAAAAACACAATGGGGATGAACGGCGACTGGAAGCTGAGCTGGTCAACTGCTCCGACATCTTCTCGAACGTAGAAAATACCGTACCCACCGCGAACGGTTGTGTTGTGATGGCCTAGTACGTCCCAGGCAAATCCCACGCGCGGGCCAATACCGGTAGAGACGCTATTCTTGAAAGTTGATCCGGCAGCATTTCCGGTCAAGCCGGAAACGCCCAGTTTGTTGACGCAGCTGGGATAGATGAAAGGATATTGGCCAGACTTGGTGAGGTCCGATTCCATGTTGCCGATGTGGCAGGCGTTGTCGGTCCAAGCGCCGAAGAACTCGGTACGCAGGCCGAGATTCAGAGTCAAATTCTGAGAGGCTTTCCAGTCGTCTTGAACAAACACGGCGGAGTTCTTCTGCCGGTAATTGTGGTTATAGACACCGCCGCCGCCAAAGCTGAATTCCGGGCTGCCTTGCAGAAAATTCGCAAAATCGGTGACGCCGGAATCGCCAAAGTAAAGCTGTCCGTTAAAGACCTGCGGGAACTGCTTATTGAGACTGACCGGTGTGAACTCGCCACCAAACCGCCAGTTGTGTTTCCCTCTGACCCATCCCAGAGTCTCTATGAAATTGAAGTTGTTCTGCGCCTGGTACTGATTGGCTTGCGGCGTAGGACCGAACTGAAACCCTGAACTGACGAAAGTAAATTTGTAAATGCTGTCCGTGAGATTGCTGGTGGGGCGGGTAATGTCGGCTTGGCTGGCGGTGACGGGCGGTACGTTAATATCGCTGTTGTTGATACGAACAAAGCCGAGGCGAAAATCATTGACCAGGCTCGGGGAGAAAACGTGAGTCTCGGTAAGGGAGAAGACCCGATCTTTGACCGGAAGCTGGTAAGGGAAATTAAGATCTCCGCTGCTGATACTGCCGCCGAGGGAGGCCTGCAGGCCGCCTGCGCCGAAGGGTACGTCCGACTGGAAATTCTGAAAGAAGAATCGCGCCGAGAGCTTGTCGTTGGAGTTGCGGAACTCGCGATCCCAGGTGGCGGTGAATTGATTGTCCGTATAAGTGCCGGGGATACTGGTGGTAAACGGGACAACCGTACCGGCATTGGTGCCGCTCGGAACGTTAGGCAAAGGATAAAGATAGCCGTTGCCCGCCGCGCCAAATTGGTTGCTTTGAAACGCGATCAGCGACGCCGCGACCGGATCGACACTCGCGATGCCAAACGCCGACTCCAAGTTAGCCACCCCGGCGGGACCACGGTCCGCCGCAGGAATATAGGGAATGAGCGTGCTGATGATCGTTCCCGGAGAATCTCCACTGCGTTGGCGTGTCCCCGAATAGTTGACGAAGAAGAAACCGAGTTTCCCGCCGCTGCCGATCGGGCCGCCCAGATCGCCGCCGAAAATGTTCTGCTGAACCACCGGCCTCGATTCGCCCGCCTGGTTGAGGAAGTACTCGTTGGCATCCAGCACCGTGTTGCGGAAGAATTCGTAAGCCTCGCCGTGGAAGCTGTTGGCGCCCGTCTTCAGAATAGCGTTGATGTTGCCGCCTCCATTGCGGCCCTGGGTTGCGTCGTAGAGCGAGGTTTGCACCTTGAATTCCTGAATCACCGCGGGATTCGGCAACGGGGTCGTAGTCAGCTCGGCGACGTTGTAGTCGGTCGCACTGATGCCTTCGATCAGATAGTTATTGTTGTCTTCGCGCTGGCCGTTCACTTCGATACGAACGTTGCCGCGTCCCAACTGAGAGGCAGCATTTAATTCGCCTTGCGCGCCGCTCGACAACGTGAGCAACTGCTGGAAGTTTTGTGTGGCCAGCGGCAGGTTCTTGATGGTGCTCGACTCAATCGCCTGCCCCGTCGTGGCATCGGTAGTGTCCACCTCTTGCACTTCGGCCTGGACTTCCACCTGCTGTTGCACGGCCTGGGTCTTAAGTTTGGCGATCAGGCGCGTGGTCTCGGTCACACGCACGGCGATATCTCGAAAAGTGGAGTCGGAGAACCCAGCTGCGTGAACACTCACCGTGTAGGCCCCAGCCGGCAGAAGCGGGGCGGTAAACGAGCCGTCGGCGCCGGAAGTCGCGGAGCGTTCCAGCACGCCCGTGTCCTGGTTGGTAATCCGCACCTGGGCGTTGGCGACGACTGCGCCGCTGGGGTCTTGTATGGTGCCCGTGATCGCGCCCGTCGCGCCGCCTTGGGCGAAGGCTTGGGCGGCGAATGCAATTGCGAGAAAACTAATCCAGATCAACCTACCTTGTGGCTTCAGCATTGCTTCTCCCTGGGTTCGAAAGTGAAATCCTGGTTGCTACTGAATTTTGTGTGTTAGACGGGCAGACAGGCAGATCGACAACAGAAGAGAGCGCGCAGCCAGTGTGGTGCGCTCAGGCGCAGCAGTGGGCTGCGGGGATACAAAGGTGATCGCTTGAGATTAGCTATCGCCATCGAAAACACGTTCCGGCAGAGTGCCTAAGCTCTGGGGATTGCGGAAGAATACTGAAAGAGGGAGGCGGTTGGCAATAGCAAATGCTGAAGTCGAAGAGAGCGATGTTGCCAATGTGGTCTCCGTATCGTGTCCCTCGGTCATGTTTTATCGAGGAGCTGCAGAGGCATTGAGCTTTCAACTCCTAGACTCGGCGCTTTGGCTCCTGGAAAACCATCCCGGTTCGCGCACATGTTCATCCTGGAAACAGCGGAGGCGAGCGGCCATCACGCCGCTACGGCCCAGATAGCCAACGGCCTTGCCGTGGTCGGCGCGCTCGACGACCGGCAGGCGTCCGATGTCGTAGCGAAGCATTTTCGACGCTGCTTCCGAAACCAGTTCGTCGGGGTGAGTGACCACGAGTCGAGTGCTCCCAGCCTCCTGAACGGACATGGCTCCGGAACAATCTTTGTCGAGAGCGCGCAGCAGGTCGCCGCGAGTGATGATGCCGGAAAGCTTTCCGGCCTGGTCGAGGATGAGCAGGGCCTCATGCTGGGCGACCGCGGGATCGTGTTGCGCAATGCGCTCGGCCAGAGCGCCCACTGTGGTGTTCGCCGCGATGGCAGGCAGTTCCTGCTCCATGGTCTCAGCGACCCTGGTCTGGGAGAGAACATCGGCTTCATAGTCCTGATGGACGTGCAAGCCGCGGCGCACCAGTTTTTCCGTCATGATCGAACTGTTGGGCATAAAGAGCATGGCGATGCCGTCGGCGATGACGCTGACAAGCATGAGAGGCAACACGGAGTTGTAGTCCCGCGTGATCTCGAAAGCGAAGATGATGAAGGTGAACGTGGCGCGCGAAGCCGCGGCAAAAACCGCGCCCATCGCTACCAGTGCGAAGGCTCCAGCGGAAAGCTGCGCGCCAGGCACGAAGTGGTTCGCCACGATCGCGAAAATGCCACCCATCGCGGCGCTCCACATGAAGCAGGGTGCGAGCAATCCGCCGGAAGTGCCGGAGCCGAGCGAAACGGCCAGAGCAACGGCTTTGGCAAGCATTACGATCAGCAAGAGTTTCCAGGCGAGTTGTCCGTTGAGAATGTCGCCGATCGTGTCGTAACCGACTCCGAGTACCCGTGGCACGAAGAAGCCGATGATGCCGAGGCCGAGAGCGCCAATGGCGGGCCACCACACTTCATCGAACGGGAGTTTCTCGAACTGATCTTCCACCCAATAGAGGAACTTGCTGAAGCCAACCGCGGCGACGCCGCAGATCAGTCCTAGCACAAGATAAAAGGGCAGCGCGCGGGGAATCGCGAAGTCCATCGGGCTGACCTTGAACATCGGTCCCAAGCCCAAGAGTTGCATGTGGACGGCGGTTGCCAGGGTGCTTGCGATTACGAGCGGGATGAACGAGCGCGACTTGAATTCGAAGAGCAACAGCTCGATGGCGAGAATCACGCCGGCGATGGGAGTATTGAAGGTGGCTGACATGCCGGCGGCTGCGCCGCAGGCGAGCAGCACTTTACGCTCGACTGCCGTAGTGTGAAAAGTTTGCCCGACCAAGGAGCCGATCGCCCCGCCGGTTTGAATGATGGGGCCCTCTGCACCGAAAGGGCCACCAGTGCCGATCGCAATGGCTGCCGAAACGGGCTTCAGGATTGCGACTCGAGGGGCGATACGGCTGCGGTTGAATAACACCGCTTCCATGGCTTCGGGTATGCCGTGGCCCTTGATCTTGGACGTGCCGTACTTGGCCATGACGCCCACGATGAGGCCGCCGATCACCGGTACGAAGATTACGGGCCAGCCCAGGTGATTGTGTTGCGGGCTGGAGAACTCCGTCGACCAGCGACGGAAGAAAAAAAGATTGGTGAACAGTCCGATCAACTTGTAGAGAACGAAGGCTACAACTCCGCCAACCAGACCGATCGCGGCGGAGAGGAATGAGATCAGCAGCATGCGAAAGGGTGCAGGTGACACCGCGTCAATTGCGGTCCGAGCCTTGTCGCGGTCTGAGTCGGCTGGGGTATCGGTTAAGTTTGCAGACGGGACTGTGTGCTCTGGAGTTCCATCGTCGACGGTGCTCATAAGCCGTTTTAGGTTTTTCCTTTTTTGCGGGGAAAGGTGAAATGCGGGGATGCGGCATCATTGCCTTCTCGCATGATGCGGCGAAGAGCGGTTACCAGCTCGGGTCCGGCCGAGCGCAGTTCGTCGTGGTGATGCAGGGCGAGTTCGCCGAGGATCTTCTCTCCCTTGGGGGTAAGCGCGAGTAAGACCTCGCGGCGATCGTCCTGGGCGCGGGTGCGGTGGACGAATCCTCCCGTCTCCAGACGGTTGATCAGTTCCACGGCGCTATGGTGGCGGATCTGCATTCGGTTGGCTAATTCCCGAATGCGCGGGCGGACGCCAGGCGGCATGCCCTTGATCGCCAGCATGAGTTGATACTGGCCGCGCTCCAGGCCTGCCTCCTTAACTACCTGCTCGCTGAAGTGGAGGAAGCGGCGGATCTGGTGACGGAATTCCGCCAACGCCTGGTAATCGGATAAGGTGAGCTTCTTCATGCGCTGATCTTATGGTGCAGCGGATCCAGTACGATTCCATAGTATATCGTATACCGATATACAGCGAAAACTGAAACAGCTCTCGCCCGCGCCGGCGCTGGTCTCTTTGCCCGACTCCGTTTAGAATCCTTTGTCCCACTCTCGACGACATCGACAGGAGGTATCCGCCTTGATTCCGCGTTACACCCGCCCGGAGATGGGCCGCATCTGGAACGACGAGAACCGTTTTCGTACCTGGCTGGCCGTGGAAGTTGCCGCTACCGAGACTTTGGCCGAGGTCGGCATGGTACCCAAGAAGGCGGCCAAGGCAATCCGCGAACGCGCCGATTTCCGGGTGGAGCGCATCCACGAGATTGAGGCTGAGGTGCGCCACGATGTGATCGCCTTCACCACGGCTGTGGCTGAAATCGTTGGTCCCGACGCGCGTTGGTTTCATTACGGCCTCACGTCAAACGACGTGGTCGACACGGCGCAGGCTTTGCTGATCAAGCAGGCGTCGGCGCTTATTTCGGAGGATCTGAAGCGCCTGGCTGAGGTGCTCGAACGGCGCGCCTGGGAGTTTAAAGATACGCCAATGGTGGGGCGAACGCATGGGATCCACGCCGAGCCCATCACGTTCGGATTCAAGCTGGCCAACTGGTATTCGGAGACACAGCGCGACATCGCGCGCTTCACGGCGGCGGCCGAGGATATGAGGGTGGGAAAGTTCTCGGGCGCGGTGGGAGTTTTTGCTCACCTCACGCCAGAGATCGAAGAAAAGATTTGTGCGCGCCTGGGTCTGAAGGCGGCAGCGGTGTCGTCGCAGGTGATCCAACGCGATCGTCATGCGCACTATGTCGCTACCTTGGCGGTGATTGCTTCAACCCTGGACAAGATCGCGACCGAAATCCGGCACCTGCAGCGCACCGAGGTGCGCGAGGCCGAAGAGTTTTTCAGCGAAAAGCAGAAGGGTTCTTCGGCGATGCCGCACAAGCGGAATCCGGTGACCTGCGAGCAGATCAGCGGTCTGGCGCGGGTTGTGCGCGGGAACGCACAGGCGGGATTTGAAAATGTTGCCTTGTGGCACGAGCGCGACATCTCTCACTCATCGGCCGAGCGTGTGATTTTGCCGGATTCGACGACGTTGGTCGATTATCTTTTGAGCAAAACTGCCAACCTGATTGAAACGATGTTCGTGTATCCCGAGCGTATGCTGGCTAATCTCGAGAGCACGCATGGCCTGATCTTCAGTGGCCAGCTCCTGCTCGATCTGGTGGAGCACGGAGTTTCCCGCGAAGATGCCTACCGCGCCGTGCAAGCGCATGCCATGCGGGCGTGGAAGGAAGATCTGAACTTCCAGGAGTTAGTGCTGGCCGATAAGGAGATTACGGGAAAAGTTCCCCGCAAACAGATTGAGCATGCCTTCGACCTTGACCGCCAGCTAAAGAACGTCGACAAGATCTTCGCGCGCGTGTTCGGAATCCGGGGCAAGAGTGGCGTGAAAGCACGCAAACGCGTAAAGTCTTCGCGCGCGGGAAACCGCCGCTAAGCGCAGGAATCCCACAAAATACAAACACCGTCGACGCGAAGAAGTTGCGATGTCTGTCCCTCGCGGCGCGCTCTCCAGATGTGCATCTTCTTCCCCAGCCCGCGCATCGAAGGAATTAACCAAGTGGTTAGATCGTAAAGTTTCGTCAATTGGGTCGGAGGTGACCTCTATGACAATGGATACGGGAACGAAGAAGAGGAGTTTTCTGAAAATGCTGAGTTCGCTCTTGGCCGTGGGGTTGTTGAGCGCGACGCTCGCAGCTCAAACCGCAGCCGCAACTCGTTACGACAATCAAATTCAAGCTGCGGTTACGAAGAAGCTGGCGGCAAAGGATCAATTCTGCGACGTGCAATCGAGTGTGGAAGACGGCATTGTGACGCTCACCGGCACGGTCGATCTGTACCAGCGCAAGCTGGACGCGACCAAGCTGGCTCGCAAGATTTCGAACGTTCAGGGCGTGCGCAACCTAACCACTGTAGCGGGACCGAACGTGCCAGATGAGCAACTGGAGCAGCAACTGGCCCAGAAACTGCGCTATGTGCGCTCCGGCTACGACATCACGTTCGACTACTTTGCGCTCGACGTTAAGGATGGCGTGGTCACGGTAGTCGGGCAAGACCGGACTGGCGTGGGCCGCGACGAGGCTCTCGCCGACGTTTATTCCACGCCTGGGGTGAAAGATGTGATCGCGAACGTCTCGCTGGAACCGGTTTCACCGATGGACGACGGGCTTCGCTTGCGCGCGGCTCATGCCATCTACCGCGATTCAGTGCTAAGCAAGTACGCCATGGATCCGGCGCGGCCGATTCGCATCATCGTGGATAACGGTCACGTCACGCTTTACGGCTCCGTGGATAGCACCATGGACAAAACAGTCGCTGGAATTAGAGCCAACCAACTCTTCGGCGCCTTCAGTGTGGAGAACAAACTGGTGGTGGAGAAAGATTCTCGCCAGGCTGGGATGTAACGTGGTTAAACGGAGGGAAGGGGCGCGGCGCAAGCCGCGCCCTTTTTCTGGTTACTTCGACGGTGTGCGCTCAAAGGGGAGCTTGGTGTAGCGCTCTTTTTCGACCTCGATGATTAACGCCACGCGTCCTTCCGGAGCGCGGAAGGGGAATGGTTTCCCTGTGTACTTGTGGGAGATTGGGTCCATGACTTTCAGCTGAGGGTCGGAGCGGCGTTCGATTACGCGGCCGCGAATCTGCACTTCAGAATAGGGATCGTCGAAGTCCACAATGGAAAGCGCGACGCGCGGATCGCGCTGCGTGTTCTTCGCTTTGAGCGAGCCTTCCCCGGTGCAGACTACGAGCCGTTCGCCCTCGCGCCCGATCCAGACAGGCACGGATTGAGGAGAGCCGTCTGGCATGAGTGTTGCCAAATGCGCAAAGTTGGGCCGGTCGATTAGTCTCTTCGCATCTTCGGATAGTGTGATCGTCATAATATTCCTCCTTCGTCTTGAGATTCAGGGCAGCCGATTGATCAGCGATGCGACATAGCCCGCACCAAATCCGTTGTCGATGTTGACCACGCTCACGTTCGAGGCGCACGAATTCAGCATGCCGAGAAGCGCGCTCAACCCTTTGAACGATGCCCCATAGCCGACGCTAGTGGGGACCGCAATGACCGGAACACCGACGAGCCCCCCCACCACGCTGGGCAGGGCGCCTTCCATGCCGGCGCAAACAATCACGACCCGGGCCTTGGTCAGGGCCTCGCGATTGGCTAGCAGACGATGGATTCCCGCAACCCCTACGTCGTAGAAATGTTCCACCTCGTTGCCCATGAGTTCGGCCGTCACGACGGCTTCCTCGGCCACCGGGATGTCGCTGGTTCCCGCTGAGACGACGGCAATCATTCCTTTGCCGTAGGTGTGTGGATCGCGCTGCAGCACGATAGCCCGCGCCAGTTCGCGGTATTCCGCCGCGCGCACTTTTTTCTTTACCGCGGCGAACTGCTTCTTGTCAGCATGCGTGGCCAAAACGTTCCCACCATGCTTCGCCAGGCGTGCAAAGATCTCTGCCGTTTGCGGGGGAGTTTTCCGCTCTCCGAAAATCACCTCTGGCATGCCCGCGCGCAGGGCGCGATGATGATCGACTTTGGCAAAACCCAGGTCTTCAAACGGCAAGTGGCGCAGGCGTTCGACCGCATCGTCGGGCGTAAGTTTGCCCCGGCGCACCTGCTCGAAGAGTTTGCGGATGGAGTCGGCGTTCACGGTGTCACTCGGCATTCAGCATTCAGCCGAGCGGAGTCTAGATTAGCACTGGCAGCGGAGTTGAGTGTTACGCGTGAGCACTGCGGGAAGCTGCGCGAACTCTTGCAATCACTGCAGTACAGACTTTGCGGGCAAGTCCGGGCTCGTCGAGATGTGCAAGGAACAGACGGCGCAGGCCGCTCGGCTTCACCTTGCCCGCAAGGTAGGCGTTGTAGATCTGGTTTCCCAGGCCATATCCCCAGGCTCGCGTGATCGATTCAAACTTTCCAGTATCGGCGCGGATGGCAATCTGTGCGGCCTTTTCGCACGCAGCGCGCGATAACGCGGGGGGATCTTCCATCTCCGGCGCTGGTCTTGAAGGATAAAGCACTCGCGAGCCGAAGTAGGCTACAGCATGTTCGATCACTCGCGTGTAGAAAGTGTCGGCGGGCAGGGGGGCATTGGCGTTTCCCTGAACGCCGTTGCCGCTTGTGCCGTGTCCATTCAGATGCTGGGGCAGGCCTCGGCAGGCGTGATGCAGAAAGCGAGTCGTATCTTCGGCGGCGTGCATCATCCGAAATTCGCGGATGTAGAACGCATTTACCTGGGGAAGATAGGCGCTGCCGCGTTCTTCCACGTTCGCCAACATGGTTTCCAGTTGCGGCGCGCTGATGCCCTTGCGCGAGAGCAGCCGGCGCAGCACCGCGTCCGACGAGTTGCCATGAACCTCGGGCAGCATGTCGACCAGAAACTTTGGTTGCGTGCCGTTGTGAGGGGAATAACGGTTGATCTCGAGAAAACTGGCCAGGCTGTCGATCAGATTGTAGATGGTAGGCGCGAAGTCGGGACCACTATCGCAGCGGCTCCACTGGTCGAGAAACAGGCGGTAGCTTTCATACTTTTCGAGAGGCGTGGCGTTGAAGACGCAGAGGACGTCATCTTTGACACGTACCGCCTCGACCTTGTCGGCGCGCTCGCCAGCGGCGCGCCAGTATAGCGCGTCGACATTCTGCAAGACCGTGAGGATTTTGGCGCTCGGCATCTCCTTGTCAAGCACGCGCGGGAGATGTCCCGGAGCGAGGTGCGACTCGCCGAACAGGACGAAGATCACCGCGTTGGGATGACGCTCGCGGACCTCGGCTATCTTTGCGGCGGCGTGACGATCGCGGGCTCCGATCTTCCGCAAGTTTTCGCGCGGCATGCAATCCAGTCCGTAGACAGCCTCGCCGTGGTCGCGGGCCGCGACCAGCAATTCGTGGAACGGCGCCCAGTCGTATCCCCAGTCAAGATCGAAGCGGATGCGCTGGCGCAGCTCATCTTCGTCGATCTCACGGCGCCACCATTCGTCGAGGATGTGCTGATCGCGGGCGAAGATGGTTTCGACTCCGAGCACGACCGGGCGATCACCGGCCAGGGCCCGCTGCTCGAGAAGCGATGCGGCATAGCGCTGCGCCGCCGGCAGGGCATGGTAATCGCCAATGAGGACGATGTCGGCGGCATGCAAGGCATTTTGAATCTGCGGTGAATCGAGAACGCTTTCGTAGTGGCGAAAGGCTTGCGTGAATTCGCGAAGATATTTCCGGCGGCTGTGCGAATCCTGGGCGTGGATTTCGCGCTCAACTCCGGCCAGCGCGTGGAGCTGCGCGGCGCTGCGGCGGGATCGCAAGTTGACTGCGGATGCCATAAATGCGGCTTCTAGCTCCTGGCTTCTAGCTACTCCCTTTCCTCTTCGCCTTGACTTCCTGTTCGGCGACTCCCTATGCTCCAACTTCGGGGGGACGACTGCGTCACCTCGTCGGAGGCGCTTTGCCGAATCACCCGCCACAAAATCTAACCATCGCGACCACTGGAGCCAGCGGGTCGGTGTTTCTGCGGCAATTGCTACTCGCGGTTGAGCGCGATGCCCGCGTTCAGACCGTGAATTTCATCGCTTCGGACTCCGGTTTGCGCGTGCTAGCCGAAGAGCTCGGCATTGAGGGCCGCTCGCAGCTTGTCCGCCAGATCCTAAGTGGGAGGGGTGCTTCAGCCTCCGAAAAAAGATCACGAAAAAGCTCGACCAAGACCTCAGCCAGCGCGAACCGTTCGTCGAAAATTCAAGAGCAATCGAATGCTGACATCGGGGCCAACGTGGCTAGTGGTTCTTACCTCTCCGACGCCATGATCGTGATCCCATGCAGCATGGGCACCTTGGCCCGCATCGCGAACGGCATTGCCTCGCACCTGATTGAGCGTGCCGCCGACGTCTGCCTGAAAGAGAAGCGTCCGCTGGTGCTTTGCGTGCGCGAAACACCGTTCAACAAAATCCACATTCGCAACATGTACCGGGCCGCCGATGCCGGTGCGACCGTCTTTCCGCTCATTCCAGCCTTCTACTACCGGCCCGCGAGCCTGGACGCTATGGCCCGCGAGTTCGCCAATCGCGTGCTCTCCCACCTCGGCCTGCCTCAGTCCGATGCCTTCCGCTGGAAGGGCTGAGATCCCAAGTAACGCCTGGGGCAACTCCTAAGTTGTCTGAGGGCCCTCTAAGATCAACGATCAGCGCTTTGAGGGGAGTATTCAGTGTAGAGAGCCGGAAGTGTGGGTCCCAGATACCCGGCGGACATGTACGACGGGGGGATTCCGTGGCGATTTCCCCTGCCTCGTTTTCCCCAGATTTCCAGAGCGACGATCTCGTTTTCTTGGCGTAGAATGCGGCAAATTCCCTGGTGGGTGATTCATGTTCTTGATGATTCAGCGGCGGCAATCTCTTCTGACGCTGGTTTGTGCGGCGACACTACTGTGGGCCTCAACCGAGGCGTACGCGGCGGACGATCGTAATCCCTATGCGGGCGATGCCAGGGCGGCGAAGGCGGGAGAGTATGAATTCCGCATCAACTGCGCGCTCTGCCATGGCCTGGGCGCGCGCGGCGGTGGCCGCGGACCGGACTTGACGCGGGCGCAGAAGAGGCATGTTCATTCCGACGCCGAGATGTTCCAGGTAATCAGTAACGGCATTCCTGGGACCGTCATGCCTGCGAACGGAACCAACGGCCAAGGCGTTGGCATGACGGACGAAGAGATCTGGCAGATCATCACCTACATCCGTAGCGTGGAGGTGAAGGCTTCGGCCAACGCCGCCGGTAGTGCCGCGCATGGCAAAGAACTTTTCTATGGCGACGCAAACTGTTCGCTCTGTCACATGGTCGAGGGCAAGGGCGGGCGGTTGGGGCCGGAACTTTCGGCGGTGGGAGGGTCGCGCACGAGAGAATCGATGATTGATTCGGTGCGCAATCCCAGCCGTCGGTTGGCTTGGGGGCTGACCGAGGCGACGAAAGAGTTTCCCCAGGAATACGAAACCATCACCGTGGTGACGGCCGACGGAAAGCAAGTCAAAGGCGTCGCACTGAACGAGGATAACTTCAGCGTGCAGATGATGGATGGGGAGGAACAAATCTACCTTCTGGAAAAAGACAAGCTGCGCTCGTTCCAAAAAAGCCGGGAGTCGATGATGCCGACATACAGCCCTGACACTCTGAGCGACAAAGATCTTGAGGACATTGTGGCCTACTTGATCAGCGTGGGGGCGAAATGAGAAGGCAAAGTGTCTTCGCTATGCAGTTAACGTTTTGCCTTGTCTGCGGCCTCTTCGCGGAGCTTGCCCGTGGACAGGTTACGTTCGAACGGCTATTGAATTCCGGCCAGGAACCGCAGAATTGGCTCACCTATTCGGGCGATTACTCTGGCCGGCGCTTCAGCGCTCTCGATCAGATCAACATCACGAATGCGCGTTCGCTGGTGGCGAAGTGGGTCTACCAGACCGGTGCGACGGGCAAGCTCGAGACTACGCCGCTGGTAGTGGACGGGATTCTCTACGCTACGGCGCAAGATGACCGTGCCTTTGCTCTGGATGCGCGAACAGGGCGGCCCATCTGGATGTTTCAGCATCAACTGCCGGGGGACATTCGTCCCTGCTGTGGGCGCGTGAATCGCGGGCTCGCGATTTTGGGCGATAAGGTTTTTCTGGGGACGCTCGATGCGCACGTGATCGCGCTCGACGCCAAGACCGGGGGTGCGATTTGGGATGTTGTAGCGGCCGAATACCAGAAGGGCTACAGCTTCACCGTCGCGCCGCTCGCGGTGAAAAACCTTGTCGTCATTGGCGTTTCCGGCGGCGAGTACGGAGTGCGCGGGTTCATCGACGCTTACGACGCCGCGACCGGCGACCGCAAATGGCGCTTCTACACTGTGCCGGGACCGGGCGAGCCCGGACATGAAACCTGGGAAGGCGATTCGTGGAGGATCGGCGGCGCACCCGCTTGGAACACCGGAACCTACGACGCCCTCACTAACCAGATTTTCTGGCCGACGGGGAATCCCGCGCCCTCGAATCGCGGCGAGGGCCGCGCGGGAGACAATCTCTACAGCAACACATTACTCGCGCTGAATGCAGATACAGGAAAGATGAACTGGTTTTTCCAGTTCACCAAACATGATGAGCACGACTGGGACGCCACGCAGGTGCCCGTCATGATCGATTCTGGCGGCAAGCATCTGATCGCGCAGGCCAACCGGAACGGCTTCTTCTATGTAATCGATCGCGCCAGCGGCAAACTGATCTCGGCCAACGCCTACGGCAAAACCACCTGGAGCGACAGCAAAGACGCCGAAGGTCGACCCATAGCAAAGAAGGAAGCTTCGCCCACGCTCGAAGGGCACACGGTATGTCCCGGCGCGCTGGGGGCGACGAACTTCATGGCACCGACGTACGATCCACAAACCGCGCTGTTCTATGTGACCGCGCGCGATCAATGCGACATCTTCAGCACCGCTCCGCAGCCATATGAGGCAGGCCACGCCTACTACGGCAGCGCCTATTTTCCTTCGGAAGAGGCGGAGCCGTATCGCGGATTTCTGAAAGCGATCGATCCCGCGACGGGAGCGATCAAGTGGAAGTTTGAGCACACATCGCCCACGTGGTCGGGCGTGCTGTCGACGGCGGGCGGACTCGTATTCACGGGCGATGCGGAAGGAAACTTCGTCGCGCTGGATGCGGCGACGGGCAAAGCACTGTGGCACTTCCAGATGGGCGGCGCGGTCTATGCCGCACCGGTGGCGTTCGCTGTGGACGGCAGGGAATACGTGGCGATCGCGGCGGGCAGTGCACTGTACGCGTTCGCGCTCCCTTAGTTTGTTTTCCGGGAAAGTGCCGTCGAGTTGCAGCGGTCTGACGTGCCGCCAGGTTGCTGAAAATACATCCGCGCTTCAGCGCCCGGGAAACGCTTCTGAGGCCTTACACAACCAAGACGCGAGCTTTTTCACCGTTCGGGGTCGATAGTCTGATCGAGATAAATCCAGAGCACACGGGCAAACAGCGTGATCGTGGGCGCGAGCGGCAAGAACAGCACGACTGCCCAAATGGTATCCTTCGTGATCCACCACCCAGTTACCGACCACAGCAACGCCGCGAGGAGCGCGATGATCACGAGCGCCAAGGCGTAACTGACGTACATCGCTCCCAGAAAGTAGCCGGGCTCGCGCTCAAATTTGAGATCGCAGACCGAACAGCGCTCGTGCATCTTGGGAAATCCCCGGAAGACGGAGTAGGGAAAGATGTTTCCCATACGGCACCGGGGACAGCGCTGGCAAAAAATATCGCGCACCGTCGACAGCTTTGAGGCGGTCGTCATCATCCTTCCACCAGCCGAGACTCTAACCTAACAGATGGAGGAGTGGCGCTCTCGACACCCACTTTCGTAACGGTTGACGCACAGGGCGAGTCCGTACTAATCTGCGATTACACCGGAAAGGAGGTGGTCGAATGACAAGTTCTGATTGTAGTGGCATGTGTGGGAGTCTAAGACCAGGTGAGGTGGCTGAGACTTAGAGCTGGTTGCTCTAAGCGGGGCTTTGGACGCTGAGCTGTTTTCAAACGCCGAGGCTACAGCCCGCACACTAGCCGGTGAGTACTGATGGAGGCATCGCGTCGGTCGCGCGAAGGCTTCTATCCTGGGGCTTCGGCCCTCGACCCGGGAGTTGCCGTGAGAGGCCACGTAGAGTGACCACCTCTTGGTCAATCCCAAACAGTCCACCGGGCGGCCCGCAGGCTCGATCAGAGCTTGCGGGCCGTTCTGTTTCTGGTGGCGGTCTTACCGTGATGCAGCGGACTGACGTATGATCTCCTGCCATGGGGAGAATCGATCCCGAACAGGAGAGGCAGCGACTTGCTGGCTTCTACTCCGGCCAGATGGATGGAGAGCTCGAGAAGGTCGCCACCCAGGCCTACGAACTCACCGATCTGGCGCGGGAGGCTCTAAAGGCTGAGATCGCTCGAAGAGGCCTTGGAGTCGAGCTTGTCGAAGATGCTTCCGTCATCGCCAAGAAGGAGTTACCGGTCATGCCCGGTGACCCGCCTCCGCCAGAGCCTCCGATCAAAGATCCTGAGCCGGATGGCGATCACGAACTGCGCAACCTGGTGACAATTCGCAAATTCAGGGATCTGCCCGAGGCGTTGCTGGCAAAGGGGAGCCTTGAGTCAGCCGGGATTGAAGCCGTTCTGACTGACGAAAACATTGTGCGGCTGGACTGGCTTTGGTCGAACCTGATGGGCGGGATCAAGTTGAACGTGGACCTGGAAAACGTTGAGGCCGCAAACAGTATCCTGGATCAGCCGATTCCCGAGAATTTCGATGTGTCTGGGGTCGGGGAATACGAGCAGCCAAGGTGTCCGAAGTGCGGGTCTCTGGACGTGAATTTTCAGGAATTGGATTCCGCTGCTTACCTTAGCCTGGCAATCGTGCCGATGCCCTTCCATCGCAAGGCGTGGCGATGCCATGCGTGCCGCGCCGAGTGGACCGATGATGAGGTCGATGCCGGCAGGAGTGAATCACATTCCTAACCTGGACGATCACCGCGAGCGCCGCCGGCTGGAGGAAAACTACGCCGGCATGACCGATGGAGAACTGCAGCGATTGGCGCGCAGTGCGGAGTCGCTGACCGAGCTGGCATGGGATGCGCTCGAAGATGAGTTGGACCGCAGGCATCTTGATTTTGACGAGCTTGATTTTGCCGAGGATGAATATCCCGACGGCCCGCCGCCGGAGCCGCGCCAGCAACTGGAAATGCGCGAACTGGTGACCATCCGGCAGTTTCGCGATCTGCCGGAGGCCCTGTTGGCGAAGGGTAGTCTGGAGTCGGCGGGCATTGAATGCTTTCTGGCGGACGATAACCTGGTTCGGCTGGACTGGTTCATTTCGAACTTCATCGGCGGCATCAAACTCAAGGTGCGCGCCGCCGATGCAGAGAACGCGCAGAACCTTCTCGACGAGCCCATTCTCGAAGGCCTCTACGTGCACGGCATCGGCCTGTACGAGCAGCCGCGCTGTCCCAAGTGCCAGTCGCTGGATGTGAACTTCCAAGAGTTGGACCGTCCCATCGCCTACATGAGTGCATTCCTGCGCGTGCCCATGCCCGTGCAGCGCCCCGCCTGGCGTTGCCACACGTGCGGTGCGGAGTGGGAAGACGACGGGAGCGAAACCGGGATGGGGGGCCGCATTCCTGACGCGGTTTAAGCTCTTTGCTGGAATCTCCCGGCTAACGTCGATACCAGACGCCCTGGGCCTGACTCGTTAAAAACTGAGCTCCCCGACACTCTTTGCCTTTATCATGACCACCATGTCCAACAAGCTCCGTTGGGGAGTTCTCAGCACCGCTGCCATCGGTCTCAAGAAGGTGATCCCGGCCATGCAGCAGGGCCAACACACCAGCGTCGTCGCCATTGCATCGCGTGACCTAGCGAAAGCTCAGGAAGCCGCGACAGCCCTCGGCATTCCCACCGCCTACGGTTCGTACGAAGAACTTCTCGCCGATCCCAATATCGACGCTGTCTACAATCCTCTTCCCAATCACCTTCATGTCCCCTGGACCGTTAAGGCCGCCGAAGCCGGGAAACATGTTCTGTGCGAGAAGCCTTTCAGCCTCACTGTCGCGGAGGCCGAATCTCTCCTCGCCGTCCGCTCCCGCACCGGAGTCAAGATCGGCGAAGCTTTCATGATCCGCAGTTTTCCCCAATGGCTGCGTCTCCGCGAGCTTCTCAAGCAAGGCCGCATCGGCGATCTCCGCTCCGTCGTGGGGGTCTTCAGCTATTTCAATATCGACCCAGCCAACATTCGCAACCAGGTCGCAAGCGGTGGAGGCGCCGTCATGGACATCGGCTGCTATCTCATCCACGCATCGCGCTATGCCTTCGCGAACGAGCCCACTCGCGTGGTTGCCCTAATCGAGCGCGATCCCCAGATGCATACCGACCGCCTCACCTCGGCGATTCTCGACTTCTCCGCCGGCCAGTCCATCTTTACCTGTAGTACACAGTTGGTCCCTTACCAGCGCGTCCACTTTCTCGGCACCCGCGGACGCATCGAGATCGAAATCCCCTTCAACGCGCCCATCGACCGTCCCACGCGCCTTTTCGTTGACGATGGCGGCGACCTCTCCGGCAAGACCATCACCACCGAAACCTTTCCCGTCTGCGATCAGTACACCCTGCAGGGCGATGCTTTCTCTAAGGCCATTCTGGAAAACACTGAAGTTCCCGTTCCCCTTGAGGACGCCATTGGGAACATGGCCGTGATCGAAGCGATCTTCCGCTCCGCGAGTTCGGGCCAGTGGGAAATCCCGAAGCGGTGACGGCAACCAGGACCGAACCCGCATCTCATAGCCGCTGCTGGGAGCGGAGCCGCCGCTAAGTCTCAATTAGCCGTTAAGTTTGGCGAATCCTTTGCAGATCACATCCAGCGTATCCTCCGCCAGCTTCAGGCCCGGCAATTCTTCCCGCGTGAACCATCTGACTTCAGCGGCGTCGCTGGCGGCGGCAATCTCTCCCGCAACCGGGCGGCATAGAAAATCAATCAAAACATAGTGGTATTGCACGCGGTTGTCGGCATTGCGCAACACGCGATCGTAGACTCCGAGGAGTTCGCCGGGTTCGACGGTGAGTCCGGTTTCCTCGCGGGCCTCGCGGGCAGCAGCTTCGCGCACCAGTTCGCCGACCTCAAGCACGCCTCCAGGGATGGACCATTCATCCTGCAGCGGCGGGTGACCGCGCTTCACCAGGACTACGCGAGCGTCTTCGATAATGATGGCGCCCACTCCGACCAGCGGAACTTCAGGGAATTCGCGTCGCATGGTGCGAGCATTCTAGCGAAAATCGAGAGTTGTGGTCGCGCTGCAGCAGCCGAGCTTCGCTCGGCATGGACGGATGAATGCGTCCGTCCCTACAAACGCCCTTTCTCCGTCACCCGTTTTCCGTTTGATCGGTTTTCCCTGTGTCTCTGTGACTCTGTGGTTAAATGTAATCGTCCATGCCCCTCGAAGAATACAAACGCAAACGCAAGTTCGAGTCGACGCCCGAGCCTCCACCGAAAGTTGAGACCAAGACAGGACACCGCTTCGTCGTGCAGAAACACGACGCCACCCGGCTGCATTACGACTTTCGCCTGGAGATGGAGGGCGTGCTGAAATCGTGGGCCGTGCCCAAGGGACCATCGCTCGATCCCGCGGACAAGCGGCTGGCCATGCAGGTGGAAGATCATCCGGTTTCGTATTTCGACTTCGAAGGCATCATCCCGGAAAACAACTATGGCGCGGGCACGGTGATGGTATGGGATGTGGGCACGTGGCAGCCGCTTTCTCCCAACGCAGTGCAGGGAAAATACGTGCCGGGGACGGACGCTGAAGCTGCCGCGATGCTGGCCAAGGGCGATTTGAAGTTTCGTCTCGACGGCAAGAAGTTGAAGGGAGACTTCGCGCTGGTGAAGATGAAGGGGCGGCGCCCGGGCAGTAAGGGAAACGAATGGCTGCTGATCAAGAAGCAGGACAAACACGTGGTCGAAGGTTACGACATCGATGAGTATGACGAGTCCGTACTGAGCAAGCGCAGCTTGGCCGAGATCGCCGGAGATGCGGGATCGGCGGAGTGGAGGAGTCGTCCCGCCGGCGGTGGAAAGTTAAAGGCAGCGTGGCTCGCGGACGCGGTGGCCAAGCTCGACAAGAAGAAAGCCGCCGCAAGCGGCCAAAAAAAAAAGCAACAACAAGTGAAAACCGCCGAGGACGCAAAGAACGCCGAGGAAAATAAGGGGGCAACACCAGCGGTTGTGCAAAGAGCCGTCCCTTCCGTCTCGGCTCCCGATTCCAGCACTACCCGATCAAAAAACTCGGCGCTCTCTGCGTCCTCGGCGGTGATGAGCTCAGCCCTGAGTGATCCGGTCAAGCGCCCCATGCCCACCACGATTCATCCCATGCTGGCCACGCCGGTGGATCAGCCGTTCGACGGCTCGGAGTGGCTCTTTGAGATCAAGTGGGACGGCTACCGGGCTATTGCTTTCATCGAAAACGGCAAGTCGCGGCTGGTCTCGCGAAATCAGAACGAGCTGACGGCACGTTTTCCCGAGCTGAAAGACTTGCCGAAATTCGTGCATGCGAAAACTGCGATTCTCGACGGCGAAGTAGTCGCGCTCGATGACGAAGGTCGGGCATCATTCAGCCTAATGCAACAGCGCACAGGCTTTCGTGCCGGCGGTCGGCGTTCTGCCGCTAATGCGGACGTGCCCGTCCTCTATTACGCCTTCGACCTGCTCTATCTCGACGGCTACGATTGGCGAAAGCTTCCGCTCGAGGAGCGCAAGAAGAAATTGGCTTCGATCCTCATCACGGGAGATGCGCTGCGTTATTCCGATCATTACGAGAAGCAAGGCAAGGCCCTGTTCGAGATGGCGCGCGCCAAAGGCCTCGAAGGCATCCTGGCCAAGAAGCGCGACAGCATTTACCAGGAGCGCCGCAGTACCGACTGGCTGAAGATCAAAATCACTCACCGCCTGGAGGCCGTGATCGGCGGCTACACCGAACCGGAAGGCAGCCGCGCCCATTTCGGCTCGATTGTGCTGGGACTCTACGACAAGCAAGGCCGGCTCATTCATGTGGGACAGGCGGGCAGCGGATTCGACCAGAAGTCGCTCGACGAAATCTGGAAACTCCTGAAGAAACGCGAGACTAAGAAGAATCCGTTCTACGGCGAAGTCGAGGCGTTGCGGAAACTGACGTGGGTGAAGCCGGAACTTGTGGCCGAGATCGAATATGCGGAGTGGACCGGCGGCGCAAGCGGCGGCAGCGGTCCGAAGCTGCGGGCTCCAGTGTTCCTAGGTTTACGCGACGACAAAGATCCGAAAGATTGCCTGCTCGAAACAGAATCGATCGCTGACCACTGACCACTGAGGACTGCCTTTACTTGATCTCCTTCATCGCCAACAGCGTTCCATAGTCACGACCATTTGGGTCAACCGCGCGGGCGACCACGCCGGTGAAAGCGTCTCGCAGTTCCGGATACTTCGCGACCAAACTTTTCAGCACGGCAACATTGTTCTGATAAGCCTGCGTGGTGTTGGAAACATCCGCCGCCTGATACCTCACGACCAAATCCAGATCATCGCCCACAACTTGAGGAAAAATCGCGCTCAGCTTGTAGCTTGATGTGCCCACGGAGGTCCCAGCGGGGTTTCCGGCAGAAAGATCTACGGTCTTGCCCTCGGCCGGGAAATCGGCCGGTTGCAGCTTCTGCGACTCGTCGTAAAGCTTGTCGGAAGCCGCGGTGCTCATGAACGGCAAAGGAGAAACCAGAGAGATCGCCTCCAGGTAGTAAAGCCAGGCGTTGTGTATTTGGCCCTTATTCTGGAATGCGCTGGCGCGCGCGGCAAACCAGTCGCTGTCATGGCCGCCGGATTGTGCCGCTTTGATATAGAGGCCGCCGAGCTTCCAGTCCGAAGATTGCTGCTGCAGGATCAACGAAACCGTGTATGCGCCTTTGGGCGACGTCGCGTCCAGGATGACCACGCCATACTTGCCGGGCGGAAGATTGTTCAAAGAAAAAACAGCGCTGTTGCGGGTCTGACCTTTGCTTCCGAAAACACCGCAGAAAAACTCCGCGCGAGCAATGGGCGCCGAGCCTTCCGCTTCCAGCAGAAACGGCGGACGAGCGCTGCCTTTGGAACCCGCAAGCGCAGGCTGGTTGTCCTTGACAGAGGCCTCAATGCCGGAAAAATCGGCGGCCAGGCTGGTGATAGCACCTTGGCGGAGCGACGCCGCATCGCCTTTGGTGACGAAGTCGAAATAGCGAAGGCCAGCGGCAGTGAGAGCGGTGCGCGTGGCGTCGTCCATGTCGCTGGACGTGGTACAAGTCTCCGCCAGCACACTCGACACCGAAAATGCCAGCAGAGCCAGCGCGGCACAGCGCAGCGGCAGGCTCCTGCGCCACGGGGCAACGGACCTGCCGTTCAGGAAGCAACGCTTCAGGAAGCAACTTACGTCTAGCACTGCTTTCGCTCCGAACAGAGAAATTGTACGCTCCACGCGCATCCAGGAAGTGCAAGAGGTTGCACATCCGAGCCTGCAGCCAGTATCGAATTTCCGCCTGCAAGGCAGCAAAGTCAATACGTTCTACAAGGTAGAGCAGCTATGGCGTGGCAGCGAACTGGCGTGTCCGAGGCCAAAAGCGGTGCTAGAATTGCTTGCATACTCCTACCGTCTCCCCAGAATGACTGAAGAGAAAGATCGCAGTGGAGGGTTTTTCATGAGCGCGGCATTCAAGCTTACAGGGTTGCTGGTGGCCGGCGTCCTATGCTTGCCCATCGCGGGACGGGCCGACACGCAGACGGTGCATCGCGTACACAAGGTCAAGAAACAGCTGCCGCCTCCGCTACCCTCGGGACCGCAAGGGCCTGTGCCCCAGGTTCCTCTGGATGCGATCCCTGCGGTGGCGCCCGAAGTGACCTACCAGGATGGACTGCTGACCATTGTCGCCCCGAACTCCACGCTGGCCGACATTCTCCGCGGTGTCCACAAGCGTACCGCGGCCGATATCGATATCCCGGCCACCGCCAGTGAGCGAGTGGTGACCCGCCTGGGTCCGGCGCCGGCGCGCGAGGTGATGGCCGAATTACTGAATGGATCACACTTCAATTACATTCTGCTGGGTTCCCCGGAAGATGCGAACGCTCTGGTGCGGGTGGTCTTGGTAGCCAAGACTGGACCGGACACGCCGAATTCTCCACCGGTCCCGGCAGGCGTCACTGCGGCGCAACCCGTGGCCGCGTCCAACGTTTCGCCGGACGC
Source organism: uncultured Acidobacteriaceae bacterium (assembly GCA_963749985.1). GTDB lineage: Bacteria > Acidobacteriota > Terriglobia > Terriglobales > Acidobacteriaceae > Sulfotelmatobacter. The sequence goes on from CAVVOS010000002.1 coordinate 195,620, forward strand.
TCCCGATACCGATACGGCGGAGGATGCCGCGGAAGATACTCCCGAGCCGGGCACGGCCGAAGTCGAACCCGCTTCCCCAGACCAGCCTGGGGTGAAGACTCCGCAGCAAATGCTGCAGGAAATGCAGCAGCGGCAACTGCAAATGCAGCAGCAACAACAAGCGGGACAACAAGCCGCACAACCGGGCGTCTACCCCCCGGCTCCCGGCATGCCGGTTCCGCAGCGGCCACCACTCAACCAGCCACCGCAGAACCAACAGTAGAACGCCGCTCGATAAACGATTACCGGCTGCAAAGTATGGTTAGGATTGTGTGCTCGAGCGCATGATCGCCTACGGCCGATTCCCGCCGCGCTCCCAGCGTGCTCCCGTTTGCAACGGTCTGGACGCCCCCGTGGCCACCTGATTGTCAGAAGCGTTCAGCGCTTTCTGCAGCAGATTCCAGTCGTGCTCGACATCGTTTTCAGAGACCTTGGGCGGATTTCCGCGCCGCAATTCAGCCCGCAGCCGGGCCTCGAGAAGTTGCTGGGCGAACTGCGCGGAGGAATCTTTGTCGAGGAGGTTTTCGCCGGTGATGCCCACGCTGACAACTTGTTCCCCCGTGCTCACCCGCAGAACTGGGTGTCCCTGAGAATCGAAGCCGGGTGCCGCGCTGCTCATCACGCGGCCCCAGTTTTTTTCGGCTCGGGAGCTGCTGGTCTCCGAAACATCGGCCACAACGTGGTTGAGCTCGATCTGAAAGGATCGCCGATCCTCAGGCCCGATAGGCGCTTCAAGCTCGCGCTGCGCGTTGAAAACCAACGCCTGCTTCGCAGGATTAAAGCGGCCCGCGCCCGTTCCCTCATAGACCGCCGCGACGCACCCCGCAAAAATCGGACTGACTACGGCACTGGGAACAATATATTTCTTAGATTTGAGGAAGGACTCGACCACCCCATGCACCGGAGTGCTGCGTGCGACGTTGCCCGGAACCTGCGGAATGACGAAGCGCGAGAAATCCAACTCGGGATGTCGCGTGCTGAACTTCACGATGGTCTTCGCCATCTGCTTGGGTGTCGTGATTCCAATATCGGCCACCACGCTGCGGTGCAGAGATTTTGGATAATAGAAGTTGATAACATCTTTGGCAAAGTCCGCGCAGTTGCGGTAGCTGAGATGGAAGTGCGAGCGGTTCGGCGCCGCGTTGTACTGGCGGATGAAGGCTTCGTCCTGGGCCTGCGTGGTTTCGATTTCAAACCCATACGCCGCCCGGTCGTAGGCGGAGCCCACCAGTTCATACCAGTTCCCGCCCGGAGTCTGTCCATTGCCCAGATCCGGCGCGAGCTCTTCCAGATGTTTGCGGCGATACTGATCCCGCAAAAAGCTGATCACCCTCCCATCCACAAACAGCGGAATATCGTCCGGCTGCTCGACCGCGTAGAGATAAGGGATGAGCGGGATCGCCACCCAGTCATATCCCCCCACTCCGTCATAGCGGCTGATGACCGCTCCCAGTTCGCCCGGAGCACAGGGACGCAACACCAGCGGCGTCTCGGCGCACACTCCAGACAAATACACGGCCGCATGTCCCGTGGCCGTGAAGAAGCCGAGCTTTCCGTAAGGCTCTTCCAGCAGCAGAGTCGCCGACGCCCCAGCCCAGGAGGCGGACGCCAGCACCAGCACGAACAACGTGCCCAAGGCGCGCCCCACTCTCCCCAGACTAGGCATGGCTATCCCTACTATGAACCCACTGATAAGAACCCCTCATCGAAAGATTAGTTGCCGGGAATCAGGATTGCGAGTTACGGAAGTCAGAGAGTCAACCAGGAATCCGGGTACAGTGCGTACCTGATTGAAAACTCAACAGATATGGGAGTGTGAAAGGACGGTTAAATCTCCCGGTTCGCGAGTTGATACTGATGGAAAAATGGCCGCAGGGTCAGGACGCTGGTTTGCGTCTTGATCCTGCGGCCATAGAGTCAGTGTGGGCAGGTCGTGCGGACGGTCGAGCGCACGGCCGCACGCCACCGTGTTTACACCGACCAATTCAAGTTGGCAACGCCTCCGCCCGGTGGTACGTACCAGCAGATCAGCTGAATGCTCATGCCGTTATTCGCCGCGTTAACGGTACTGACGAGAGACTGGCCCGGCGCGGTGAAGACGATGGTCGAACCGACAACGGACGAGGGCGTCTGTCCGGTATAGGCATACGACACGCAGGAAAAACTGTCCGATCCAGTCCAGTAATCCTGAACGGTAATGGGATGGCTGCCTGGGTTGTCGATGGGTAGATCGAATTCCAGGCTCACGTCGTAGCTGCAGTTATTGACTACCGCCCCATTATTTTCACCGAGACAGGTGTAAGGGTCGGAGCCGATGGGGCCTTCGACGTGGAACGCGCTGAACCCGGTCGTTGACCGTGCATAGGCAGGGCCGGCTGCAAACGCCACAATGGCGAGGCAGAGTCCCAGGAAGAGTGATGTTGCTTTCAGTTTCATTGTAGTTCTCCTTGTGGTGTGTATGTTCCCCGAACTCGGATTCGATTTTCGGTTTGGTTGTCCTTCCGATTGCCGAGCCCGCTGAACTGATCGCTTTTCTCGCACGCCGCCGCAACTCGCACAACCACCCCGGCCTGTTCTCTTCTGCTTCTTTGTCTATCCTGCTAAGCGCTTCACTGAGTGTTATTTAGCCGGTCCTGCATCCTCGGTTGTGCGGTTGACAGAAGTGCGAAACGAATTCGCATGTCTCAGCACTATGTAGTTAAGACAACTCCGCGATCACAATTCCGAAGCTGCCCACTCAGATAAGGAGGCATTCACGCTTTGAAGCCGGAGCTATTCACCACCGAAGCTGTCCCAGACTCCGGGAGAAACGCGGTTTGTACGTTGCCTGCAGTCCAGCCATCCGGCCGTCTGATAAGCTTCGGCGTGTTCGAGCTAGATGCGCATTCGCGAGAGCTGCGCAAGCAAGGAGTCAAGGTAAAGCTTCAGGACCAACCCTTCCAAATTCTGCAAGTCTTGCTGGAACGCCCGGGCGAGGTTGTAACCCGGGAGGAACTCCAGGGGCGTATCTGGGCTGCCGACACTTTCGTCGATTTCGACAAGGGCTTGTACAACGCGGTCAAGAAACTGCGCGAATCCCTGAGCGACGATCCCAGTTCGCCAAGATATATCGAAACCGTTCCCAAACGTGGCTACCGCTTTATCGCTCCCTTAAACAGGGACGGTCTCGCCGGGCCCACATTGGTAATGCCCGTGACGGTCGATCAAGCCGCGGTCGCGCCGCAACGTCACATCGCGCGGAAGACGGCAGCGGCGGCAGTTTTCCTGATAGTCTTGGTGGCCGCAAGCGTCTGGTTTTGGCGTGACCGGCCAGCCCATAGTCTCACCGAGAAGGACACAATCGTGCTCGCCGACTTCTCCAATAGCACGGGCGATCCAATATTCGACGACACCCTTAAGACCGGGCTAAGCGTTTCTCTGCGGCAATCGCCATTCCTCAATGCCCTCCCGGACAGCCAAGTTGCGGAGACCTTGCAACTGATGACCCGCACGGTCGGCACAAAACTCACGCCCGAGGTAGCCGGTGAGCTTTGCCAGCGGGCGGGCAGCAAAGCTTACATCGCCGGATCGATTGGCAGCCTGGGCAGCCAATATGTGCTGGGATTGAAGGCGGTGAATTGCCGCAGCGGCGACACGCTGGCTGAGGAGCAGATTACGGCTGCGTCCAAGGAGACAGTGCTGGATGCGTTGGGCAAGGCAGCATCCAAGCTGCGCGGCCGACTGGGCGAATCCCTGGTCACTGTGCAGAAGTTTGATGTTCCGCTCCAGCAGGCCACCACCTCTTCGCTCGAGGCGCTGAAAGAGTACAGTTTTGGATTGAAGGCTTTGAATGAGAAAGGTACCCCGGCCGCCCTGCTTTACCATCAACGCGCCATCGAACTTGACCCGAATTTCGCCCTCGGATACTGGGCTGTTGGTGACGACTACTACGGTCTCGGCGAGGTAGGGCGGGCAACCGATTACTACATCAAGGCCTTTCAGTTGCGGCAGCGCGCCAGCGAACGGGAAAGGCTAACGATCACAGGCGCCTACTACCTTATTGTCACTGGGGAACTTGATAAAGCGGCCCAGACATATCGGGAAGAGATTGAGAGCTACCCGCGAGACCCCGTAGCGCACGGTCATTTAGGAGTGGTGCTCTCCGGCCAAGGGCAACTGGAGAAAGCGGCGGAACTCACGCGCCAAGCACTGCGTCTTGCACCAGATCAAGTAGGTTGGTACGACAATCTCGCCACAGACGCTCTTGAATTGCAGCGGTTCGACGAGGCCCGCCAGGTCATTCGCGAGGCGCACTCTCGAAATATGGATGACTACATACTCCACAACACTCTCTATGCTCTTGCCTTTCTCGGGAGGGACGCCTCGACGATGGCGGAACAGCAGCAGTGGTTTTCGGCCAAGCCTGAATATGAGAACTTTGGACTGGCGCTCGCATCCGAAACCGAGGCCTATCGAGGTCATCTTGCCCAATCGCGGGATCTGACCAAGCAGGCTGTCGACTCCGCCATAGGAGCCGATAACAAAGAAAGCGGGGCAATATGGCAGGCGAATGCTGCTCTGCAACAAGCTGCTTATGGCGACACCGCAAAATCCCGACAGACAGCGGCGGAAGCTCTGAAGCTGGCTCCGACGAGTCGGGACATCGAAAGCGAAGTTGCCCTTGCCCTGGCCATGGCGGGCGATGCGGCGCGAGCCGATTCCTTGGCCCAGGATTTGGAGAAGCAATTTCCGTTGGATATGCAGATGCAGTCGCTTTGGCTGCCCACGATTCGCGCCCAATTGGCGCTGGACAGAAAGAGCCCATCTCTCGCCCTGAATGCCTTGCAAGCTGCTTCCGCCATTGAGTTAAGCGATAGCGACGACTGCCTTTATCATTTGTATATACGAGCAGAGGCCTACTTGGCAGCTGGGCAGGCCGCCCCCGCCGCCGCCGAGTTTCAGAAGATTCTCGACCACAGCGGCATCACTGTGAACTGCTGGACGGGAGTGCTGGCTCATCTGGGAGTGGCTCGTGCCAACGCCTCACAGTTCAGGACTTCGCAGAAAGCGGACGCCGACGCCGCCCGCGTCCGGGCGCTCTCCGCCTACAAGGATTTCCTCACCCTCTGGAAAGACGCCGACCCCGGCATCCCGATCCTCAAGCAAGCCAAAGCAGAGTGCTCGAAGCTGCAGTGAGCGGAACTGAGCGGCCACGGTGGAGATTTTCTTACAGCTCCCTTGGACCTCGCGCTGAAGATACCCGATACGTCCTACACCTTTCCATAAACCGTATATTTCGTCCCTCGGAAGCTGCCAAATCCCTCGTCAAATTTCATGATGCATGCAAGCTTAAGAATCGCGCCTGACCGTAACTGACTCAGGCCGATTCACTTAGAGGAAATTGTACATATGCACTGGCACGTACAATCTTGCCTGTACAAATGTTCCGACTGGAACACTAGGACGGATGTTCCCACAGAAAACTCCCCACGAATCAAAGCGAAGCCTCTTCTAATCGACTGACTTAAGTCTGTGGATAGCCCAACCCGCGCTCTCGGCGACCACTTCATCCTCATCCTCTGCCAGCTTTTCGAGCGGCGGAAGGAACTTGCGGTCCCCGCTGTTGCCCATGGCGATCACTGCATTCCGCCGCAGGCCCGTCCGCCTCGCCCGCCGCACCGGCGACCCGCGAAACCTGCGGCTGAATTCTTCCGCGCTGATCTCGGCCAGCCAGTCGAGCGCGGGATTCACCAACTCCTCACGCGGCTGAAACTCGGCAGCCTTTGTCGCCGGAGCTTTCCGGTTCCAGGGGCAGACATCCTGGCAGATGTCGCAGCCAAAGATGTGCCGCCCCATCCCGGAGCGAAGCTCGTCATCCTGAGGCAATGAGCCACGCTTTTCGATTGTGAGGTACGAAATGCATCGATTGGAATCGAGCTGATACGGCGCGACGAACGCGTCGGTCGGGCAAGCGTCGATGCAGCGCGTGCAGGTACCGCAGCGATCGGGAACAGTCAAGCCGAGTGCAGCATCAGGTTCGAGTTCGAGCGAGGTGAGCATCACGCCCAGGAAGAGCCAAGAGCCCAGCTTCTGATTGAGGATGCAGGTGTTCTTCCCGATCCACCCGATCCCGGCATACTTGGCCGCCACGCGTTCGACGATAGGCCCTGTGTCCACGTAACAGCGCGTCACCAGATCGTCGTCTCGGCATGCGTTTTTCAACGCGGCTTCGACTTGCCGCAGGCGCAGCATCACGGAGTCGTGATAGTCCTGCTGGCCCCAGGCGTAGCGGGAGATCCATCCGCGTCCTTGATTCTTCGCCGAATCACTCGCTTGCGTGGAATACGGCTGCGCCGTGTTGTAGTTGATGGCGCAAACCACCACGCTGCGAGCCCAGGGTGCGGCGTGCGACAGAGACGCGCGCTTCAGCCGGCCTTGCTCGTCGCGCGCTTCCAGATACTTCATCTCGCCGGAGTGCCCCTGGGCAATCCAGCGGGGAAAGTATTCCAGCTCCGGAGCGTCCTCGACCGGAGCGACCCCCACGAGATCAAAGCCCGCGTCTGTGGCCGCTTGCGTTATCGTCGCCGTGATTTCAACGGATCGAAGCATAGTGGACGGAAACGTGAGCAAGGACAAGGACCTGGAGACGCAGCTTGCCACGTCTCTGCCCAGCCAACAATACATTGCAAGGAATGTCTCTACGGCAAACCGTTAAACCGTGGTAATAACTCGGAGAACCGCCGGTTCCAATTTGAAACTCCTCGTCACTTTTTTCGCGGCAAAAACATTTCCTCTCGATGCTCAGCGTATAAGCTTTTGCTCACAGAGTCACGCAACTCAAAGCTGCGCGTTCTCCGAATGTTTGAAAAGGAGACAACCTCTATGCTGCAATCCACCCACGCACAAACCCCAACCATCCAAATCTCCGTAATCAACGAGAGCACGGTTCTGACCGACGCGGAAGTCACGCCGGTCGTGTCCGCTCTGCAGAAGCAGGTGACCAACGACTTCGGTCCCGTTTGGGGGACCGCTGCCCAACTTACCATTATCCCCAAGGGAACTCAGCCGCCTACTGGGAGCTGGTGGCTGGTAATGCTCGACGACTCCGACCAGGCCAATGCCCTCGGTTATCACGACCTCACCACCGAAGGCCTTCCCATCGGCAAGGTCTTCGTCGCCAGCGACCTGAAGGCGGGCACATCCTGGACCGTCACCGCCAGCCATGAACTGCTGGAGATGCTTGGCGATCCCAACATCAACCTCACCGTGTTCGTGCAGAACAGCAACACCGCCGGAACTCTCTACGCCTACGAAGTCTGCGACGCCTGCGAAGACGATAGCGTGGGCTATGAGATCGATAACATCTTGCTTTCGGATTTCGTGTACCCATCATGGTTTGAGAGCTTCCGCACCGAGGGCTCCACGCAGTTCGACCGCATGAACAAGATTCAGATTCCGTTACATCTGCTCGCCGGTGGCTACATCGGGACTTTCAACGTGGCCTCGGGTAGCGGCTGGCAGCAGCAAACCGCCGACAAGCGTCCGGCCAATGTCCTGCACCGGGGGTCTGTCGGCACTCGCCGCGAACGCCGCGGCATTCCCCACGAATTGTGGATCAACAGCCTTCCTCAGAAGAAGATCGCAGGCAACGCGCAGAAATACCGCCAACTCCTGGAGACGATCCAGCAGCGGCGGGAAGCAGCCTGAAGGTTTTCTCTGGGTTTCTTCACTCGCAGCCCCGCGTATATAGCGCGGGGCTTTTTAGCGGTGTCCAGTGGTCAGTGATCCGTGGCCAGCGGCCTCGTGGAGAACGGTCAGGATTCTTTCGGTTGGATGGCCACAGATCACCGAACACTGGATACTGCTAGATTCCCAGCTTCTTCACTTCCTCGTTGTAATACTTGCGGTAAAGGATGTCCCACTCCTGCGAGCCTTCGAGGATGGTGCGCTTCTGGCTTTCGATCTTCTGGCGGGCGGCCTGGTCGATCCTCGCTTCGTGGTTGAGAAGCTCTTCGAGAATCTTGCGGGTTTCCTGGCGGATGGTGTTGGGGTCTTCGATGAAATCGACTTCGTCGATCTGTCTGAGGGCATCGGCGACGGCTCGCGCCAGCACATTGACTTTGTCGCGGCTCAGTCTCACAGTACCGCCTTGTACTTGCGCACCAGTTCGGTTTTCACCTTGCGGAACATCTCCTGGTAATTGGCGCCGGTCTTGTTCATCTCTTCGGAATAGGCTTCGAGGATGACCCGCACTTCGTCGTTGATGCGGTCTTCCAGAGTCAGTTCGTCGAGCAGGGCGGCATGCACGCGCTCTGTGACTTTAGGCACAGCCGAAGTTTCGATGGCTTTGCCGGCAATCAGTTTCTTGGTAACTTCGCGGGCCAGGTAGCCCACATATTCCTTGGAAAGAAGCATGTGCGGGTAGAATGTCCTGTATCAGCAGGTTTGGTTTGTGAACCATAAAGTGTAACACGGCATTCGCGTACCCGCCCTTACAAGCTTGCTGACGTTTCTCACAAGCGAATCGAAGCTTGCCGACAAGTGCGTTGGCCAAAGACGCAGCTCCAGCGGGCGGAACCGCCGCCGCTGGCAGCTTGACGGCAAAACGGCATACAATGCTGATCGGAAGTAGAGGTTTCCTATGTCGCCCACACCCGACGACCTGAGTAACGTCAAAGATGACATGATCGCCTTCATTGAAGGCCATGGCATGAGCCGTTTCCACGGCTATGTGGATTACGATGAGGTGCAGTGTGTCATGTGGGAGACGGGGTCGAATCCTGACGCCTGGAAGGACTTCGTTGAACTGGCGAAGAGCGCCGGTGCGCCGTTCCTGACCATGCATTCCTGGAAGCTGGAACGCACGGAACTGGACGAGCTGGTGCAAAGGCTTTCCCACTCCGAGTTCACCGACGGCGACGACGTTGAAGATGCACGTTGGCTGCGCACCCACGTTGGCAAGGTCGGATTTCTGCAATTGGGCTGGGCTTATCAGGGATCGATGTTTCTGTGCGAAGCCAGCACCGATTGGTATGACCGCTACCAGCGCCTGCTGGAAGTCTCGGAAGATTTTGGCGGCATTCCCATCGACGAATCGGACCAGGATGACGAAGGTTAGCCGTGCGCTGGGAACTGGCTGCTGAAGATCCAGCGCAGGTGCAGTGCCTGGCCGCGGCCCTCAGCGATTTGCCCGATCTGCGCTTTGCCGGGCGCGCAGCCAATGGCACAAGTCGGGGCGATCCTATTCCTACGCTGGCGCGATTACTCGTCCGCCGCGGCTTGACCGAAGCTGACTCCGCCACTCGCTTTCTCTTTCCTTCGAGTGCTCACCTTCATGCGCCCGAGCAGATGACCGGTCTCCGCGCCGCCGTCGACCGACTGGATGCCGCGATCGAACGCAAGGAGCCCATCCTGATCTACGGCGACTACGACGTGGACGGCACGATGGCGGTCATCATTCTGAAGACGGCAATCGAACTCTGCGGCGGCACCGCCGAGTTTCACGTCCCCCACCGCATTCGCGAAGGCTACGATCTGCGCGATGACGTGATCGAGCGCGCCGCCGCCGCGGGCATTCGCCTCATCGTCAGTGTGGACATGGGCATTCGCGCCTTCGCACCGGCGGAGACCGCGCAGCGGCTGGGTGTGGATCTGATCGTCACCGATCATCACTTGCCCGGACCCGATGGCGTTCCTAAAGCGCACGCGGTCGTCAATCCCAATCAGGCGGGATGCGAGTATCCCTACAAGCAGCTTTGCGGGGCAGGAGTGGCCTTCAAAGTCGCTCAAGGGCTGATGCAGCGCCGGCTGCCCGAAAAAGATCAGGCGCGCCTCTTGCTCTCGTTCATGAAGGTCGTTGCCATCGCGACCATCGCGGACTCCGTGCCATTGACCGGCGAGAATCGCGTGTTTGCCAAGCTGGGGCTCGATGCCTTGCGCAGGGCGGTGAATCCCGGCTTGAAAGCGCTGCTCGAAGTGGCGCAGATTTCCACCAAGCGTCCGCCCACCTCCACCGAGGTTGCTTTCCGCATCGCGCCGCGCATCAACGCTGCCGGACGCATGGACGTTGCTCGCGACGTGATCGAACTCTTCAGCGTGAAGGATCCAGATCGTGCCCGGCTCCTTGCCGGGAAACTCGACCGTCTCAATGCCGAGCGTCAGGAGGAAGAACGCCGCATTCTACGCTCGATCGACGAACGCATCGCCGGCGACCCTGCGCTATGTGAGGCTTACTGCATCGTGGTGGATGGCGAGGGTTGGCATCGCGGCGTGATTGGCATTGCGGCCACGCGCGTGGTCGAGCGCTACGGCCGGCCTGCCATCGTCATCTCCCGTGAAGGCGAGGAAGCGTTTGGTTCCGGCCGTTCCATTCGTCCCTTTCATCTGCTTGAGGCCGTCGAGTCGTCCCACAATCTTTTCACGCGTTATGGTGGACACTCCCACGCCTGCGGCTTTGCCATGCCGTCGGCGAACGTGCCCCAGCTGCGGTCTGAGCTGGATGCCTTCGCCCGCACGCGCCTCACCCCGGCGGATTTCGATCCGGTGCTCGAGGTGGAGGCGGAACTGGATCTGGATGAAATCACCCCCGCACTCTTTCAGGTATTGCGTCTGCTGGAACCCTACGGGGCGAGCAATCACGAGCCCGCATTTAGCGCCCACGGTGTGCGCTTGACCGCGCCCCCGAAGATTTTGAAAGACAAACACATCAAGCTGAAGCTGAAAGCGGGAGAGGACAACGCCGGCCACGAATTCTCTCCTCATCTTTCAAGAGAAGAGCAGGGGACGGAAGAACTCTCCGCAGTCGCGATCCTGGCCACTCCGCGCTGTCATCCCGATGGCGCCGTCATTCGCCGCGCCGAGAAATCCGAGGCCAAAACCAGTCAACTGAGAACCGAGAACCGAAAACTGAGAACTGTTTTTGACGCCCTGGGCTGGCACATGGCCGAACGCCTGCAGCAGTCGCCGCTACTCGCCGGAGATGCCATCGACATCGCATTCACCATCGGCCACAACGACCATCCCGACTTCGGCGGTCTGGAACTGACCCTGCGGGACTTCAAGGTACCTCCTCCTGAAGCTCTTGAAGGAATCCGCCGGGGCCATGAAGACGTGAAAGCCGAACGTACCCGGCCAGCCGCCGACTTCCTTTCCGAGATGCGCCAGAAGCATGACATTTCGCGTTGAAACAGCGGGATGTTTCCATTACCCTAGATCGATGGAACTACATTTCACGCCGGAGCAGGAAGCCCAGCTCGCACAGATTGCCACCCAGGAAGGCACCGACGCTGAGCGACTGGTAAAGGACGCCGCCTTGCGTCTGCTCGAAGAAGACGCCCGCTTTCGCTCAGCCGTGCGGGAAGGAATCGCTCAGGCGGACCGGGGCGAATTCCTTGAGCAAGCGGATATGGACGTTCGCTTGGAGCAGATGCTCCGCTCGTAAAGATGCGAATCCGCTGGACGCCAGCCGCCGCGGTGGACCCGCAACGCATCAGCGATTACCTCAAGGAGCACCATCCGCATTACCGAGAGGCGACCATTCGTAAAGTCTATGCCGCCATCCAATCCCTGAAAGACTGGCCGCATCTTGGCCGCGTCGGGCGCGAAGAAGGAACCCGAGAACTTTTGTTTCCGCCCCTGCCTTACATCGCGGCCTATCGCACTAAGGATCAGAGCATCGAAATCTTGCGGATCTATCACGGCGCTCAAGATCGGCCTTAATTCGCTCGATAAGCGGTGGCCAGCCCGAACCAAGCGCAGAGTCGTCTACCACATGTGGTAGTACCCACCGCGACGAGTAATGTCCACCCGAATTCCGAACAGCTCTTCGAGCCGCTCGACCTGCAGCATTTCGTCTTTAGGTCCATCGGCGACGATCTGCCCCCGGCTCATCAGGACGACGCGCTGGATCTCGGGAACGATGTCGGCCAGTTCGTGGGTCACGAGGACAATTCCAATTCCTGAGTTCGCGAGACCGCTCATGGTTTGCCGCAGGCTGTGCTGGGCAGCGAGGTCGAGCGAGTTGCAGGGCTCATCGAACAACAAGGCGCGGGGATGGTGAACCAGCGCCCGGGCGATCAGCACTCGTCGAGCTTCTCCCGAAGACATTTCGCTGACCGGCCGATCGGCCAGATGGGAAACTCCGAGCTGCGCGAGCGCGGCATCGGCCTGCTCCCGCTGCTGCGGATCGACCGTGTGATGCGGGAAAATCCTGATGCTGCTGAAGAATCCCGACAACACCACATCTCGTCCAACTGCGTTTCCCGTACAGGAAAGCATCAGATCATTCGAGACAATGCCCAGCAGTGCGCGCAACTCGAACACGTCCCAGCGTTCCTGCCCCAGGATGTTCATCGAGGAGTTTTCCTGAACCACCGGATAACACTCGCGGGTAATCGTCTTGATCAGCGTGGACTTGCCGCAGCCGTTGGGTCCGAGGATCGCAACATGCTCATCGGCACGGATGCCGAGGCTAAAATCATCGAGCGCGATTTTCTCCCCACGCATCACGCGGATGTGCTGCAGGTCCAGCAGAAGCGGCGTTTCCGGAGTCATCGTCCCTCAGTGTAGATGAGATGCGCGATTCAAGTGCGCCTGGGAATTGCGTTCGGCAGCTTGCACGACCTGCACAATACAAGTGCTAGACTTGCTTTCTCGAAAGCGGAGGTGGGTTATGCGCCTTTCTACGATGGTTTTATTCGCAACCTTTCCGTTGACCACCGTTTCCTCAGCCCAGAAGAAACCTGATCTGCCGAAGCCTCTGCCGGCTCAATCCAGCGCTCCGGCTGCCAGTGACTCTTCCTCGCGCTTGCCCGTCAAACGCGTTGTCCTTTACAAGAACGGCGTGGGTTACTTCGAGCACACGACGCGCGTTCATGGAACTCAGGACCTGAGCATCGACTTCACGACCGCGCAGCTCAACGATGTGTTGAAGTCCCTGACGGCCGTCGATCTGGGCGACGGTCGTGTGTCATCGGTTCGTTACAACTCGATCGCGCCCCTGGACGAACGGCTGAGGTCGTTGCGGCTGCCCTTCGGCGAGCAGGTGACTCAGTCAGAATATCTTTCGGCCTTGCGGGGGGCACGTGTGGAAGTGCGTAGCGGATCGGCAACGGCGGCCGGTCGCCTGCTCAGCGTAGAAAAAATCCGCAGGCAACGCTCCAGAGACGACTTTGAGGACGTCACTGCTTTTTCGATCGTCACCGACACCGGCGAGATGAAGAACTTCGAACTCGGCGCGGGCACATCGGTGCGCATCGCCGAGCGCGAGCTCACCGACGAAGTGGGGCGTTATCTCAGCCTCATCGCCTCTTCTCGGGCGCGTGACGTTCGCCGCATGAGCTTCACGGCAACCGGGTCCGGCGATCGCGATATCTTCGTCAGCTACATTAGTGAGGTGCCCGTCTGGAAGAGCACTTACCGCATTCTCTTTCCCGAAAAGCCGGGTGAGAAGCCCCTGTTGCAGGGCTGGGCGATCGTCGATAACACTATCGGCGAGGACTGGAAAGATGTGCAACTCTCCCTGGTTGCCGGAGCGCCGCAATCCTTTATTCAGGATATTTCCCAGCCTTTCTATGCGCGTCGCCCGGTAGTGCCTCTGCCTGAATCGGTGATGTTGACGCCGCAGTCGCACGAAGCCACCATGGAGTTCGATCGGCTTGAGCAATTCGCGCAGTTGCAAGCGGGCGCGGCCGGCGCTTCCCACGCGACCACCAGCCTCGAAGGGCTGGTCAAAGATCCTTCCGGAGCAGCGGTCTCCGGGGCCCGCGTCAACATACGCAATGAGGAAACCGGCGTCGCCCAGATCGCTATCACCGACTCCCGTGGGCACTATCGCTTCAACGACTTGCAGGCCGGCAACTCGGCGCTCTTCGTGAATGCGCCCGGATTCCAGCGATTCAATCTCACGAACGTTTATCTCGGGATCGGCCGCACCAACGAGATTGATGCCACGCTAAGCGTTGGGGCGTCCAGCGAAACGGTCGAGGTACAAGGGGCGGCGTCGATGGTTGAGACTTCTAATGCCGAGGTCGCTGGCAACGCGGAAAAGCAAGGCGCTGAAGCCGAAGGGAAGTCCGCCGGAGATTTTTTCGAATACAAGATCAAGCAGAAGATCACAATCGGCAAGAACCAGTCGGCATTGGTGCCCATTTTGCAGTCGCACATCGAAGCCGAGAGAGTCACCCTCTGGAATGAAGACTCCGCCCCGCTTCGCGCGCTTTGGATCAAGAACACCAGCGGTCAGGTACTTGACGCCGGCTCTTTCAACGTGCTGGAGGCTGACACCTTTGCCGGCGAAGGAGTTTTGGAAACGATTCATCCCGATGAGCGGCGGTTGCTGTCTTACGCGGGCGATGCTGCGGTGCACGTAAAGTTTTCGGACGACTCGAGCGAAAAGCCATTCAGCCGCGTGCGCATCGCCAAGGGGATCATGTTGCTGACCCAAGAGCAGCGGAAGTCAAGCAAGTTTACGATCCGTAACGCCGATACCGAGCCTCGCCAAGTTATTCTGGAATACCCTGCGCAAGAGGGATGGGAACTCACACCGGCCACACCCAAGCCGGAAGAGTCCTCGGAGTCGTTTCACCGCTTCCGCGTTCCCGTCGATGCAGGTAAAACTGCGGAGCTAACCGTGGAGTCCGTCCATCCGCAGGAAACTCGCTACGAGCTGACCAATCTTGACGACGATGAAGTGGCGCTTCTGGTGGACCAGAAGCGAATGACTCCCGCCGTGCAGCAGGCCTTCGACCGCATCCTGAAGCAGAAGGAAAAGATCAATGAGATTTCCGGCCAGATTTCCGAGAGGAAGCGTGAGAGTGACCAGATTGCGGTGGACCAGAATCGTATCCGCGAAAACATGAAGGCGCTGAAAGGCAGCTCCGAAGAAAAAGCCTTACTCCAGCGCTACGTCGGTCAACTCGACGCGCAAGAGAGCCGGCTTGCATCCTTGCGCAAGGAGTCTGCTGATCTCACGGTGCAGTTAAACCTAGCCAGTTCTGACCTCAACCGCATAATCATGGAAGTAAGTGCGGACCAGACCTTCTAGCGAGAATCAAAGTCGAACAGAGGCGACGCCGGAGGTGCGGGAGGCTTTGCTTCCTTTGGATTACACTGAACTTGCGATGCCCCTCCCCATCTATCGCCTCCGACGCTGGCTGATTGCACTCGCGGTGCTGTTCACCGCGGTGGTCGCGGGCATGTATCTTTACGCCCGTCTGCGGCAGCACAGCGTGCTCAAAGGATTCCCCGGCAAGATCGGTTACGACATCAAACAGACGGCCAGCGGCTTCCAGTTTTCAAAATCGGAATCGGGCCGGACGGTCTTCACCATTAACGCCAAAGACGTCAAGGAATTCAAGCTCAACGGGCACGCCGAGTTGCACGATGTCAGCATCATCCTCTACGGCCGCGATACCTCGCGCTTCGACCAGATTTATGGCGACAACTTCACCTACGATCCGAAGTCGGGCGACGTTACGGCTCAGGGCGAGGTGCAAATCGATCTGCAAGCCAACCCCAGTGGCGTAACCGCGCCCGACCAGGCGACTCCGAAGGAACTCAAAAATCCCATCCATCTCAAGACCCGCGACATGATCTTCAATCGCGATAGCGGGGACGCATCCACCGAGGCGCGCGTGGACTTCCGCACCCCACAAGCGACAGGCTGGGCCGTGGGTGTGCATTACGCGGCCAAGATCGGTGCGCTCACGCTGGCTTCACAAGTTCATGTGACGTTGAATGGGCCCGATGGCGCTACACTCTTCGCTACTCATGGCGTAGTCACCCGCGAGCCGCATGAAATCGTGTTGAACCATCCCCGCATGGAGCGCGAGAGCGGAACCCTGCAATCGGACCAGGCCACCTTCTTTCTCGGCCCGGAGAACGAGGTGCAGCGGGTGCTGGCCATCGGAAATGTGAATGCAGAAACAAAGACGAAGACCACGGAGCCGGATGCCGACCAGATGCGTGGCCGCGCCGACCAAGCCGATCTCCTGCTCACCAGCGAGCAAAATCTGCTGCGCACGGCCACGCTGACCGGCAATGTTCACGTCGAGAGAATCGGGTCTCAACCCACGCAGGGCGATGCCGGACGCGCCATCCTGGATTTCCTGGGCCAGAACCAGCTCCAGAAGGTGCATGCGATGGATGGAGTCCGGCTGGTGCAGCATGCTGCGCACACCGACACGGTTGCGGCAAATGGATCCCTGCCTGCCGCGCAACACGCCTCGGCGCCTGCCTCGGAACATGCGGCGCCGCCTCAGGATTTCGACATCACGGCCTCCATCATCGATTTCTTTGTCGCCGAAGGGCGCCGCCTCGACCGCGCCGAAACTTCCGGGGCCGCGCGGATCACGATTTCTCCGGCGGAGAACTCGACCGTGCAGACTTCGACGCAGGGCCCTCCGCCACACACTGTCATTACCGCCGGACGCTTTGACGCGAAATTTGCCGAGACTCCCGACGGCTCCAGCCGCTTGACTTCGGTGCACGGTGCGCCCGATGCCAAAATTGTAAACTCCGCCCCAGGCCTGCCCGACCGCGTCAGCACCAGCCAGACATTGGATGCGAAGTTCCTCCCCGAGGGTGGAATCGCCTCGATCATCCAGCAGGGAAGCGTTGCCTACACTGACAACCAGGCGCCCGATAAGCGCACGCAAGCCTGGGCAGACAAGGCGCTCTACACGCCTGCCGACCGGATTCTGGTGCTCACCGGCAGCCCGCGCGTCTCCGAAGGCAGCATGGTCACGACCGCGAAGACGATCCGTATCAATCGCGACAACGATGACGCCTTCGCGAACGGAGACGTCAAGAGCACCTACAGCGAGCTCACGGAGCAACCCAATGGTGCGCTGCTCGCTTCCGCCTCGCCGATTCACGTGACCGCAGCCACCATGACGGCGCACAACTCGCCCGCGGTCGCTCTCTATCAGGGCAAAGCACGTTTGTGGCAGGACGCGAATATCGTCGAAGCGCCCTCCATCCAGTTCGACCGGGATCGCCGCTTCCTTATAGCCCAGGGCACCCCGGCACAACCGGTCTCCACCGTGCTGGTGCAGACCAAACTGGCTTTGCCGGGGACGGCTCAACCGGATAAAGCTCAACCGGATACGGCCCGGCCCGTCGCTCCATCCGCTGGAGGAGAACACAAAGCGAAGATAAAATCTCAGGAAAAACCCGGCGACACCAGCCCTGTCGCCATAACTTCGGCCCGTCTCACCTATGCCGACGCCGACCGCCATGCCCACTACGATGGAGGCGTGGTAGCCCAGGGAACCAACTTCACTGTCTCCGCCAGCACCATGGACGCCTATCTTCTACCTCGATCACAAACCTCCGGCAATCAATCGCTTGCCGGGCCTGGCCAGTTGGATCACATGGTTGCCGAGGGCAACGTTGTGGTGGTACAGCCGGGCCGCCGAGCCGAGGGGAAGATGCTGGTTTACACCGCCGCCGCTGACAAGTTCGTGCTCACTGGCGGACCGCCTAGCATTTTTGATGCCGAACGTGGCAAGATTACCGGGGTTTCGTTGACTTTCTTTAGGGGCGATGATAGGGTGCTGGTAGAAGGCAAAGCAAGTTCTCCTGTGGTGACACAGACGAGAGTGGCACGATAAATGCGTACTCTGGCCACCGATGAAATTGGCAAGTCGTATCGTGGCCGCCGGGTCGTAAATGGGGTCAGCTTACGCGTGGAGCAGGGCGAAGTGGTGGGTTTACTTGGCCCTAACGGCGCCGGCAAGACGACAACTTTCTATGCCATTGTTGGTTTGATCCCCCCCGATACTGGCCGCGTGTTGTATGACGGGCAGGACATCACTGACGTCCCCATGTACCTGCGGGCGCGCCAGTATGGCATCAGCTATCTCCCTCAGGAAGCTTCGGTTTTTCGCAAACTCACGGTTGAGGAGAACATCCTCGCGGTGTTGGAGGCTCAGCCTATGTCCTGGCACGAGCGCCGCGAGAAGATGGAGAAATTTATCGATGAACTTGGCTTGGAGCACATCCGGCAGAATCGAGGCTATGCCTTATCCGGCGGTGAGCGCCGCAGGGTGGAAATTGCCCGCTGCCTGTGCATCAACCCAACTTTCATCTTGCTCGACGAACCGTTTTCCGGAATCGATCCCATTGCCGTTCTCGACCTGCAGAAGATCATCAGCAGCCTGCGGGCCAGCGGCATCGGAGTGCTGATCACCGATCACAACGTGCGGGAGACATTGTCTGTAACCGACCGCGCCTACATCATCGACGACGGCCGTATCTTCCGCCAAGGCCAGCCCGAGCAGTTGGCGTCTGATCCGGAAGTGAGAAGAGTGTATTTAGGGGAGAGTTTCTCTTTAGTGTGAGAAAACGTCGTTGGTCGTTGGTCGCTGGCAAACCCAAAAGCCTGCAGCAACGATGAATGGCGAACGACTAACGACCAACGACTAACGACATGGTCCTACTGCAACACAAACTGAGCGTCAAACTGTCGCAGCGCCAGATTCTCACCCCAGGCCTGGTGCAGATGGTGTCCGTCCTTGCGCTCAACAAGCTTGAACTGAAGGACATGATCAACACCGAGATGGTCGAGAACCCGGTTCTCGAAGAGCTCGAAGAATCCGTCCCGTTGATCGACGAACTGGGCCGCAAAGAGGAAGACCGCGACCGCGCCGCCACCGTTTCCGCCGAAGAGAATCCAATCACGGCTGACGAAAAGAAAGATCCCTTCGAGGAAATCGACTTCGGCTCCTTCTTCCAGGACTACCTCGATCCCGGTTACCGCACGCGCGGCGAGATGGAAGAAATCGAGCGCCCGTCGTTTGAGAACTTCCTCTCCAAGCCCACAAATCTCACCGATCACCTCGCCTGGCAAGTGGGTGCGTTGAGCCTCCGCCCCGAGGTCCGCGAAGCCGCTGAACAGATCATCGGCAATCTCAACGAAGACGGTTACCTGATCGCCAGCGACGAGGAGATGTTGGGAGTAGCGCCGCCCGCGCCACCCGAAGCCGACGCAGCTGCCGCCAGAAATATTGTCAGCGAAGCTCAGGCTCTAGGCTTAGGCCCGGAAACGGACCTTTCGGAGGAATCGACTCCGGACGAAGCTATGCCCGGCGAAGCGACATCCGACGGTGCACATCTTAGTCCCGTAGTTTCCGCGACCGATTTCATCGAACCGGCTCGCAGCGAACCCAGTGCCCTGGGATTGTCCGATACCCATGCCTTCGGCAGCGACGCGGTCGGCGAGATCGCAGATGGGGCGATGCACGATCTTCACGCCGCAAGCTCGCCCGCTGAAATTTCTTTTGGCTCGCGGAATGGAGATTCCGCTGCCGCCGTCGCTTCCGCGCTCGATCCAGTGCCCGCGGCTCAGGCTGCGCCCGCGCCGCACCCTGTCTACACCGCCAGTTTTACGCTTGCCGATCTGCAGGAAGCCCTCGAGGTGATTCGCCAGCTCGATCCTCCGGGCGTAGGTTGCCGCGATCTCCGCGAATGCCTGCTGCGCCAGTTGCGCTATCACCAGCAACAGCTCACGCTGCACAAGAACGGAGACAAGAACGGCGAAAGAAGTGGCAATGGCACCGCCCAAGTCCTGCAGGACGCCGTCACCATCGTTGATCAGCACCTGCGCGCCGTGCAGAACAAACAACACAAAGAGCTCGCCAAGGCCATCGGACGCCCGCTCGACGCCGTGCAGCACGCTCTCGACTACATCCGCACTCTCGATCCTCGTCCCGGCCTGCAGTACAACAAAGGCCAGGCGCGCCTGATCGAGCCCGACGTCGCTTTCATCAAGCACGGCGACGAGTGGCTGGTGCTGATGAACGACGACGATCTGCCCCAGCTCCGCCTCAACCCTGCCTACAAGAAGCTGATCACTCGCGACACCAACGACAAGAATACCCGCGACTACGTCAAGGAGCGCTACAAGAGCGCCATCCAGCTCATCAAGAACATCGAGCAGCGCAAGCAGACCATCACCAAGGTCTGCTACTGCATCGTCGCCCGCCAGCAGGATTTTCTGGAAAAAGGCATCGATCACCTGAAACCCATGATGATCAAGGAGGTGGCCGAAGAAATCGGCGTGCATCCCTCCACCGTCAGCCGTGCGGTGGCCAGTAAGTATGCCCACACCCCGCAAGGTGTATTCGAGTTGCGCTATTTTTTCAGCGAGAGTGTGCAGGGCCCCGAGGGCGGCAACACGAGTTTGCTCATCCTTAAACGCCGGGTTAAGAAGCTGATCGACGAGGAAGACACCAGCCGTCCTTTGACTGACGAGCAACTCACCAGAATTCTTCAGTCTCAGGGCATTCAAGTCACTCGCCGCACGGTGGCAAAGTACCGCGAGGACATGCGCATCCCCAGCACCCATCAACGCCGGGTGAGAGAATAGTCGGAGCCTCAGGTACATATGAAGGCGTCATCCCGAGTGCAGCCGTTCTTCAGGCGGAGCGAGGGATCGCGCGTGTACTGTCGGTGTCCTGAATTGAGCCGTACGTGTCTGTTCTTGCTACGGTCTCTCGTACTAACTCTGCTCCTGGTCGCCAATTTGTTTGCAAGCGGCGACTGGGTGATCCGCGAAGACGGTGTTGGACCGGTAAAGGTTGGCATGACGCTCGCTCAACTGAGCGCGGCTTTGCATCAAGAAATGGCGGCTGACGAGCGAGACGAGCAATCATGCTTCTACATCAATGCGCGCGGGCACGACAGCGTCTCCTTTATGATCATCGACGGCCACATGGCCCGCGTTGAGGTGGGCGCTCCCGGCGTGAAGACCTCAACTGGCATTCAGGTTGGAGACTCAGAGGGGCAAGTACGGAAGATCTACGGTGCCAGGATGAAAGTTACGGCGCATCAGTACATCGACACTGGCCACTACCTGACGGTACGTTCAGCCGATGGCCGCTACGGCATCCGATTCGAAACAGATGAAGGAAAGATCACGACATTCTATGCAGGCAAGTACGATGCGATTCAATACGTAGAAGGCTGCGAATGAGTCTGCCGAGGGTCACCCCTCAGCCGCGAAGCGGCGACAGAGTGCAGCCCACGGCGCAAGCCGTGGGTGAGAGGATAATTGGGAACAAGCCCCGAAGGGGCGAAAGAAACACCGCAACCGCATCCGTTCCTATGATCGAGCAATAAAGGAGCGCAGCGTCATGAACGTGGAATACACCGGACGTCACTACGAAATTACTTCCGCCATCCGCAAAGAAGTAGAAAACGGCCTCGCCAAAATCCGCAAAATCCTCGGCGACAGATTCGAGGCCAAAGCCATCCTGGCCGTCGAAAAGCATCGCCACAAAGCTGAAATCACCATCACTCCGCGCAACGGCCCCATCGTTGGCCTCGCCCAAGCCAGGGACATGACCATCGCCGTCAACGAAGCCCTGGACCATCTCGAAAAGCAGGCGGTGAAATACAAGACCCGCTGGCAATCCAAGAAGCGCTCGGCCCGCAAGAGTGAGGAAGTAAAGAAATGGAACGGCCATTCCCCGCAGGGCGACGCGCAGGAACCCGTGCACACCAAGGTTGGCTTGACGGAAAAAACGGCCGTCCCCGTCGCCGTGCATCGCTACCCCGCTGTGGCCAAAACCACCGAGGTGCACCTGGTTCGCTCCAATGAATCCGTCTCCATGCGCCCCCTCACGCTCGAAGAGGCCATCAAGGAAGCTCACTTCCGCGACCGCGACGTCTTCGTTTTCCGCGATCCCAAAGGCAAAGTCATGGTCCTGCACCGCACCCGCGACGGCAAAATGGAGTTGATCGAAGCGCCGTAAAAGCGGGCTTCGGGCTTCGGCTTTCGGGCTTCAGCAAAACCCAATGCAGAGACGACTGCGTTCACCCTCACCTGCACGAGAGCGTAAATCGCTTCACCGATTGTGCCCCGGGCCAAGGTCGGCGGAATTGCGTGTAGTACACATAGAAGTCTTTTCCAAGTATGGTCGGATCATCGCCCGTGCCGATCGGGCCCGAGTATCCTGCGAGATCGGGAACATCGCCCAACATGCCCAGGAACACCGTGTCCGTCCAGTGCAGTCCGTCGGGCGACTCGGCATAGCTGTAGTTTTGCGTTCGGGATGAAAACGCCTGGAGGGTCACAACCCCTCAGCTATAATGTCTTGTAACGCTGGTTGGGTTTTCACGCCTCGCTCCCTGCAGTGCCAAGAGGAAGGATTCAGCCTCGTTACGGACTTCATAAACCTCCAGCTGAAGGAGTACGCATGGCGATCGAGAAGGTGGAAAGCATCTGGCACAATGGCAAGCTCATTCCCTGGGATGACGCGACGATTCACGTGATGTCGCACGTCGTCCACTACGGGTCCTCTGTATTCGAGGGGATCCGCTGCTACGCGCCGCCTTCAGGGCCGGCGATTTTCCGCGCCAACGAGCACATTCAGCGCCTGCTCGATTCCGCCAAGGTCTACCGCATCGACGTGGATTTCACTCGCGACCAACTGGTGAAGGCCATGCTCGAAACCGTGGGCAGCAACGGCGCGTGGCCGTGCTACGTGCGTCCCATCATTCTTCGCGGCTATGGCGAGGCGGGAGTGAATCCCTTCAACTCGCCCACCGAGGTTTACATCATCAATTATCCGTGGGGGAAGTATCTGGGCGGCGAGGGAGACGGTTGCGACGTCTGCGTCTCGTCCTGGACGCGCCTGGCCCCAAATACTCTGCCGGCCATGGCCAAGGCGGGCGCCAACTACATGAACTCGCAGCTCATCAAGATGGAAGCCATCGTCAACGGCTATGCCGAAGGCATTGCGCTGGACGTGAGCGGGTTCGTCAGTGAAGGCTCCGGCGAGAACGTATTCCTGGTGCATCGTGAGAAGCTGATCACGGCGCCGCTAGGCAACTCGGTGCTGCCCGGCATCACCCGCGATTCCGTGCTGCAGATCGCGCGCGACCTGGGCATTCCCCTCGTGGAGCAAATGATTCCGCGCGAGATGCTTTACATTGCCGACGAAGCCTTCTTCACCGGAACGGCGGCGGAGGTCACGCCGATTCGCTCGGTGGACAAGATCAAGGTGGGCAAGGGCGCGGTTGGTCCCATCACCAAGGCGATCCAGAAAGAGTTCTACGCCATCGTGCACGGAGAAAAGAGCGACCGCCACGGCTGGCTCACGCCGGTGCCGGTGCGCAGCAAGCAGCCGGTCGGCGTATAATCCGTTCCTATCGAATGTAACCCGAGGGGCGCATAGAGCGCCCCTTTCGGTTTCTAGATCGAACGACACATAACATCCGTAAAAGGAGGCATCAATGTCAGACCAGCAAGGTATAACTCCTGAATTCGCCCTCGGCTACTGCGCGATGACGCTCGATGGCATCCTGCGCGAAGCGGAAATTACCAAGAAAGTGATCGCGGCCGTGCCCGATGCGGCTTCGAGCTACCGACCCGACCCCAAGGCACGAACCGCGAAGGAACTCGCGTGGCATATCGCCAACTCGGACATTCAGTTTCTGGATGGAATTGCCGACCTGAAGTTCAACATGGAAACGCCCGAACACAAGCCGCAAACCTCGGCCGAAGTAGTCGCGTGGTACGACGAGAACGTGAAGCGCGGGGCAGCGCGTGTGGCGGCGATGACGCCGGAGCAATTGATGACGCCGATCAACTTCTTCAACGTGTTCAATCTTCCAGCGTTTCTGTACCTGGGCTTCCTCAACAACCACAGCATTCACCATCGCGGCGAGCTGGCGACTTATCTGCGTCCTATGGGATCCAAGGTGCCGTCGATCTACGGCGGCAGCTACGATGAGCCGTTCCAGCCTCCCGCCGAAGCCGAAAGCGCTGCGTAACTATTCGGGCCTGTCGATATGAAAGAGCCGCCTTTAGGGGCGGCTCTTTCTTGCAAGGAACGCCCAACGACGCGAGGTGCAATGGCGTCCCCGGCCTAGATTCTTCTTTTCCCGCCGGTGCTACTCCCCGTAGCTATTCGGCGCTTTTTGGGACGGCTGCGGCGGCCGCGTCGAATCCGACCTTGGTATGCGTCCCGTCGCAGAATGGTTTGTTGATGGAAGCGCCGCAACGGCAGAGGGCAATCTTCTCTCCCGCTTCAATCTTGTTGCCGCTGGCGTCCAGAAGAGTTATTTTCCCGGTGACTAAGTATGGGCCTTTGGGCAGAACCTGAATGGTTGGATCCGACATGGTTTCTCCTTGAGATTAATTTAACAGCAGATTGAAATTGACCGCGTGTTTCAAGCTTGGCTTTCACTTCCGGCGCGCGTCCAGACTCCAGGGTCCGGAGCCCAATTGCGAGATGAGGAGAGCCCCGCCCATCATGGAGACGTTCTTCATGAACATGATGAATTGCATCTGGTGCATCATCGGGTCGGTTACGCCCCAGAACCTGTGCATCATCGGGGTAACGCCGGCTAGGAAAAGGACTATTAGCCACGCTCCGATTCTGGCGCGGAAGCCGAGGACGATAGAAAGGCCTCCGGCAAGCGCCAGCACACCGGAGAGCGGAACCGCGATGGATGCCAGCGGGATGCCTTGCGACGCAGCGTAGGCGATGGTCTGGCTGGAGAAGTGCATCGGGCCTGACATTACGAAGATCATCGCGAACAGAAGTCTTCCTAACAGTACAATGGGCGCCGCCGCCGCCGGCGACAGGCTTGACGATTGCGATCGAGCAGAAATGTTTGAGGAACTGGCCATATAATTCTCCCTAAGTATCGCTTCCGTCATTAGATCATCCTGCTCTGTCTAAGGTTACAATAAATAACTATCGGCTCTTTACATAGTGGGAATCTAAGAGTAACCTAGTAACTATATGTCCCCTAAACGACGATCTGCTCAATCTCCATCGCCTTGTGCGATCGGGGGGATGCTGGAATTGCTCACGCGGCCCTGGACGCTGCACATTCTGTGGGCTCTGAGCCACAACGGGCCTCTGCGCTTCGGCGTGCTCCGGCGGCAAGTGGAAGGAATCTCCTCGCGGGTGCTGACGGAACGGCTGCGCACCCTGGAGGGCGCGGGTTTTGTGTTCCGGCATTATGAACAGACTATCCCCCCAGCGGTAACTTATGGCATTACCGAACGCATGAAGGACATTGAGAAGGTGCTGGCACAACTCGAAGGGCTGGCGAGGAAGTGGCAGGGCGAGGGAACACCGGTAGGTGCCGGTCGAGGGATCTCCGCGAGGACGGGCGCTGGCGCGTAGATAAGGATATTAGAGCAAACTTTGCCGCGCTCGATGATTGCTACGGATGGTTTCGACAAGTACTCTTCCCGTCCACGGCCCGGACTCACACTCACGCCCAGTAGTATGAGAAAGATTTAACAAACTGGTGACAACCCCCTGACACCTCCGATTCGTGACTTGACCTAGGATCACGGACTAAGCAGGTCAGAGAAGGTTCCGTGCCCAGCCACTTCCGCCGATGTTCGACCCTCCCTCTGCTCCTGACTTCGTTAAGGAGAGATCAATATGCGAGTTTGCAGGATCGCAGTCGCCGCTTGCTTTGGCCTGGTTCTTCTCATGGTTTCGGCCCCGGCCCAAGCACAATATCAACTCACAAATTTAGTCTCGGATCAAGTTCACCAAGCCAAGACCATCGATCCACTGTTGGCCAATGCGTGGGGACTAGCCCGAAGCGCCACGGGGGCCTGGTGGATCAGCGATAACGACACCGGCTGGTCGACCCTCTATCAGGCAAATGGAACGCAAGTGCCACTCCGGGTTCTGATTCCCACCGCTGGGAACGGACCGGTTTCGCCCACTGGTCTAAACGGCCCGGGCACGCCGACGGGAATCGTTTTCAACGGATCGTCAACAGATTTTGAGGTTCAGGGCTGGCCATCGGTTTTCCTTTTCGCGACGCTGGATGGCACCATCAGCGCGTGGGTGCCGGCAGTGAACGGGAACCTGGCGCTGATCGCGGTTGACAACTCGGCCAACAAAGCGATGTACACGGGCTTGGCCATCACCAACAATCCCTCGGGGAACTTCCTCTACGCCGCGGACAACACGAACAACGTAATAGACATGTACGACGGCAACTTCAACCTGGTGAAGTCGTTTGGTGATCCGAACATCCCGCCAAACTTCTCAGTGTTCGGCGTCCAGGACATCAATGGCCTGGTCTACGTCACTTACGCTGTACCGAACGTCGGGAGCGGCGGTTACATCGATCTCTTCACGGAGAACGGTACCTTCGTGAAGACCCTGATCCAGGGATTGCCACTCAACCAGGCCTGGGGCATAGCCGCGGCTCCCTCCAATTTTGGACCGCTGAGCAATACTCTGCTGGTTTCAAACAACTCCGTCGGCGGCACCATCAACGGGTTTGACCCGATTACCGGGAAATTCGTGGGTACGATCAAGGACCAGAACGGAAAAGTGATCATCCTGAACAACCTCTGGGGAATTGCCTTCGGCGGCGGAAACTCAACCAATGGAGGAACAAACGAGTTGTTCGTCACCGTGGGTCAGGGAATCGGCACCGCCGAATTGGCAGGCACCTTTGCATCCATCGTCTACAAGCCATAGCCGACGAAAAAACTCAGAGCCGAAGGCGTAACGAGGGCCGCCTGAAACAGGGCGGCCTTTCTTTTTGGGAGGCTGGCTGCGAAGTTGGGGGCGACCTGCTGCCGATGGCATCTGCTGGTCAAGAGTTTCGCGACACTCCCTGCGTCCAACTGATGCCCAGCTGTGCTGAATCGTTGACGTAACATCGCCATAGCGCTCACTAATCGGTTAAGAAAATTGTCTGATTCCGTCGGCAATCAGCTTGATGTTCGTTTACGGAAGGCCGACCATGCACATCCCAAGGTGAGGCCGAGTGAGCCGTACACCGCCGCGTTCATGGGGGCTAGCAGGAAGAAGGTGAATACCCGCGAGGGATCGAACGTCATCCTCACGAAATACAACGGACAGAGCAAAAGCATCAGTTGGGGATCGAGATTCCAGCGGTGCGGAGCGAGATAGGCGACGAGCGCCAGAAGGTATGAAATTGCCGCGAAGCTACCGAGCCATTTGAGGGGCACCAAGAACAGGCGTGGATCGTTCCGATCTTTCCTGTACGCTTTCGCGAGCCAGGAGCGGGGCAGCACCGCCAGCGTCACGCTGAAAAGGCCCACCAGTACCAGGATCGCCACAAATAGGATCCATTCGCTTTGGACCGGCAGCTCGGCGCCCCGCAGCATGAGAAAAGGGAAGGCGGTGAACAGTGAAATCAGTCCGCAGAGGAAAAACGCGATGCGAGATGTAGCCCTGGTAGCGCGTCCAGACATGAGGCGGATTCTAACAGCGGTTCGGAGTTTGAGCACATCCGTGTTTGCGTTTGCCGGGCTGTGCGGCAGTTGGGCATCCTGCGGCACGCTTCGCTTGCGTAGGGCAGGCTAAGGACTGAGGTCGTGCGCTTCCCAAACCTTGGGTCTCGCTCGCGAACTTAAGGTGCTGTCCACTTACCAGAATGGGGCTATTACCTAGGTCATCTTGGGGAAGGTGACGATTCGGGTCATCATAGGCAGAGATTGGAGGCGAAGCGCCTCCCAGGAAAACGTCTGCGATGAACATTGATGATCTGCTGCGGATTGCCACGGAACGCAAAGCTTCGGACTTGCACTTGAAAGTGGGGAACTATCCTCACCTGCGCATTGATGGGGATCTGGTGCCTTTGACCGACCAGCCGCGAGTGAGTGCCGAAGACATGCTCAACATGGCGTTCAGCATGATGTCGGCGCGGCAGAAGCAGAAGTTCAAAGAAACCACGGAAATCGATATGGCCTACGGCGTGGCCGGGCTGGGCCGGTTCCGTGTGAATATTTTCCAGCAGCGCGGCAACGTAGGGCTGGTGCTGCGCGTAATTCCTACTAAGATCCGCGCGCTCGATGAGTTGTTCCTGCCGAAAGTGGTGGAGCAGATTTGCGAAATGCCCCGCGGGCTGGTGCTGGTGACAGGTGTGACCGGCTCCGGTAAATCGACGACGCTGGCCGCCATGGTGGATCGAGTGAACTCCAGCCGGGCCGAACACATCATCACGATTGAAGATCCGATCGAATTTCTACATCGCGACAAGAAGGGGTACGTGAACCAGCGCGAGATCGGCGTGGATACGCCGTCGTTCAGCGCAGCCTTGCGAGCTTCTCTCCGTCAGGATCCCGACGTGATCCTGGTCGGCGAAATGCGAGACTTGGAAACGATACAGACGGCGCTGCACGCGGCGGAAACCGGCCACATGGTTTTCTCGACGTTGCACACGCTGGACGCGGTGGAAACGGTGAACCGCATCATTTCTATTTTTCCGCCGCCGGAGCAAAAGCAGATTCGTCTGCAGTTGGCGGCGGTGTTGCGGGCAATTGTGAGTCAAAGATTAGTGCGGCGCTGCGATACCGATGGGCGAGTGCCCGCGGTTGAGGTGATGATTAATACGGCTTTCATCCGGGAATGCGTTCTGGTGCCGGAAAAGACGCGATCCATTCGCGACGCGATTGCGGCTGGTACGTCGCAATACGGTATGCAGACGTTTGACCAATCGTTGTGGGATCTGTTCCAGGCGGGGCTGGTCAATTACGAAACCGCGCTGGAAAACGCTTCCAACGCCGACGACTTCAAGCTGCGCATGCAGGGCATCGCTTCGACGGCCGATATTTCACGGCAATCGATGCAGTCTGCTGGATTTGGTGGACGGTAGAGACACGGGCTTCGGCCTACAGGCTTCGGGCTTTGGCTCCCCGAGGCCTGACTTTCCTTTGCCGGATTTTCCCTTTTTCTGCATCTTTTCTGCATCCTGAAGCCCGAAAGCTGAAGCCCGAAGCCCGAATTTGCGCTATCGTTAGCGCATGCCTTTCCCGCGCCCCAAGAAAAGGTTTTACTCCGAAGATGAGTTGTACGAATACGCCGTGGGAGCGCTGGGCCGGCGCATGCGGACGGTCGCGGAACTGAAGCGGCTATTCCGCGCCCGGGTAGAAGAGCCAGAATCCGAGTATGGACAGACGCTGATCGAGTTAGTGATCCGGCGACTCAAGGACCGGGGCTACCTGAACGATTCGCACTATGCCGCGTATTTTTCTTCCCTGCGGCGGGACAACCAAAAGTTCGGCCGGCAGCGCGTGGTCACCGACCTGAAAATAAAGGGCGTGCATGGCGACGTGATCGAGAAGGCTGTGGACGCGGCTTTCGAAGGCGTAAGCGAGGAGAAGCAGGCTCGCGAATTTCTGCGCAAGAAGCGACTGGTGAAACCCAAAGACCAGAAAGAGGCGGCGCGCATCTTCCGGCAACTGGCGCGGGGTGGATTTGGTCCGAAGACCATCTTCGCGATCTTGAAGCACTGGCATGTGGATGAGGAAACTTTGACCGAGTTGGAGAGTGAGAGCGCTTGACGGCTTAGGAATGAGACGTCCCTAGCAGGCCTCTCCGGCAGGTTCGGAGCATCCAAGAAAAATGAAGATGCACTTGGCAAGAAGCTTTGCGATGTTGCATACTCCAAACCGAATTCCCAAACCGCTTCTGAGGAGGACATTATGAGTTTCCGTTGCAAAGCAATTCTCGCGGCAGTACTGTTCAGCACCGTACCGATTGCGCTGGCCCAGGATGCGGCGACAGATGTGAAGAAGGGCGCCGAGGACACGGGATCAGCCACCAAGAAAGTTGCCACCAAGACTGCGCACGGCACCGAGAAGGCTGCCGACAAAACCGGTGAGGCAACCGAGAAGGGTGCGAAGGCGACCGGACACGCTACCAAAGTCGCGGCGAAAGACACCGCAAAGGGTACCGAGAAGGTTGCGGACAAGACTGCACACGGAACCAAGGTGGCGGCCAAGGACACGGCGCACGGCACCGAGAAGGTTGCCAAAAAGACCGGGAGCGCCGTAAAGACGGGCACCAAGGACACCGGGCACGAGATGAAGAAAGCCGGAGAGAAGACCGAAGACGCGGTGAAGTAGGGGCGGCGGTACAGTTCAGGTATTGAGGGGCCACGCAGGAATGCTGCGCGGCCTTTTCTTCTCAGCGAAACTGCTGCGCAACCTGTGTTTCATCAGCGATCCTCTGCGTTACCCGTGGTTTCGTTTAGAATTAACCTTCCATGCTGACAGGATCTGAAATTCGCCGGAAGTTTCTCGACTTTTTTGTCCAGAAGGGGCACAAGGAGGTGCATTCGTCGTCGCTGGTGCCGGCGAACGATCCTACGCTGCTGTTTACCAACGCGGGCATGAACCAGTTCAAAGACGTGTTTCTCGGCCTCGAGAAGCGGGACTACTCCCGCGCCACCACGTCGCAAAAGTGCGTCCGCGCCGGCGGGAAGCACAACGATTTGGAAAACGTTGGGTTCACCAACCGGCATCACACGTTCTTCGAGATGCTGGGAAATTTTTCGTTTGGCGATTATTTCAAGAAAGATGCCATTGCTTACGCCTGGGGGTTGATTACTTCGAAGGAGTGGTTTGGGATTGATAAGAGCAAGCTGTATGTGACGATTTTCGAGGGCTCTGGCGAGCCAACGCCGGTCGCGCGCGACATTGAAGCCTACGATCTGTGGATCGCGCAGGGAGTGGCGAAGGAACGGATTTTCGACGGTGATTTAAAAGACAACTTCTGGCAGATGGGCGATACAGGGCCATGCGGGCCTTGCAGCGAGATTCACTACGATATGGGCGTCGCGGCCTCCGATCAAGGGCACACGGATTGCAAGTTCCCGTGTGATTGCGGACGATATGTCGAGATTTGGAATTTGGTGTTCATGCAGTTTGACCGCGACGCTTCGGGTAAGTTGAATCCGCTGCCGAAGCCATCGATTGATACGGGGATGGGGCTGGAGCGGGTCGCGGCAGTGTTGCAGGGCGTGATTTCGAATTACGAGACGGACTTGTTTACGCCGTTGATCAAGCGCGCGGCCGAACTGACATTGGGGACGGGAGCCGGCACTGCGGAGCTTCGCTCCGCCGGACAGCCGAGGGCGGCTGTCCCCACACGAGTGGAAGAGGGCACAGGCCATGTGGGTACGGCCGCCCCCGGCCGTGCAGCCGAGCAAGGCTCGGCGGGTTCTCCCAGCCACAAGTCCGCGGCGTCCCTTAGAGTAATCGCCGACCACTCGCGCGCTGCGACGTTTCTGATCTCGGATGGAGTGTTGCCTTCGAACGAAGGACGCGGGTATGTTTTGCGCAAGATTATTCGGCGTGCGATCACGCATGGACGATTGCTGGGTCAGACAAAACCATTTCTGCACGAGATGGTCTTCGCGGTGCGCGACTTGATGCAGGACGCATATCCGGAGTTGAACGAAGTAGCGGGACGGGTGTCCAAAGCGGTCCTCGCGGAGGAACAGAGATTCGCTCATACGCTCGACCTGGGTTTGCAAAAGCTCGAGGAGGCGTTCTACTTGGCCAGCACAGTCGGCTTTGCCGTTGCCGATAGAGTCCTCGCTGGCGAGGCGGCGTTCAAGCTTTACGACACTTACGGAATGCCGCTCGACTTCATGCAGGATGCGGCTCGCGATCAGGGAATTAAGTTCGATCAAGCGGGCTTCGATCGCGCGATGGACGAGCAAAAGACTCGGGCTCGTGCCTCTTGGAAAGGCGCGGCGAAGCAGACGGCGAATCCAGCGTATCAGCAGCTTCCGAAATCAATTTTCGAAGGCTATCGGCAGACTCGTTCCGACGGCTGCGAAGTGCTCGCGATCATTCACAACGGGCAAGGCACGCAGGAACTGAAGGCTGGCGAGTCCGGCGAGGTCATTCTTGATCACACACCGTTCTATGCCGACTCGGGCGGGCAGGTTGGCGACAAGGGATGGTTTTTTTCGGACGATCACAATACTGTCGTCGCTGACGTGACGGGATGCTATTCGCCGATTCAGGGGGTGCGGGCGCATCAGGTCATCATAAAATCCCCACCCTCCGCAAAAAACGCGGAAGGGTGGGGCACCCTCAGAGTTGGTGATCGAGTCGATGCCGTGGTGAATGCTGAGGTTCGTCAGTCGACCATGCGCAATCACACGGCTACGCATTTGCTTCATGCCGGGTTGCGCGAAGTTTTGGGGAAGCATGTGAAGCAGGCGGGGTCGTTGGTGGCGCCGAATCATTTGCGTTTTGATTTTTCGCACTTCACCGCCGTCGAAGACGAAGAGTTGCAGGATATCGAGGACATCATCAACAAAGAAGTGCTGCGCAACCAGATCGTTGAGACCATCACCGACGTGCCCATCGATGAGGCGATCAGCCAGTATCACGCGATGGCGCTGTTCGGCGAGAAGTATGGCGACAAGGTGCGGGTGGTGCGGATTGGAGATTTCTCGACCGAGCTTTGCGGCGGCACGCACACCGGGGCGACCGGCGAGATTGGGTTGATCAAGATTTTGAAGGAAGGCAGCGTGTCCTCGGGCGTGCGGAGGGTGGAAGCGATCACGGGCTTGGGGTCGCTGGCGCACTTTCGCAAGGATCACGAGTTGGAAGAGGTGGTGTCAACGTTCGTGGTTCCCACTCTTGCGCACAAACCGCGCAAGAATGGGGCGCCCTCTGCCGATGAGGGATCGACGCACGCGGAAACGGTTTCACCCGCCGAGGCGCTGAAAGCTGAACTGGAGAAGAAAGACACCGAGATCAAGCGGCTCACGCGTGAACTGGATTCGGCGCGGATGAAGTCGGCGTCGTCTTCCACGGCGAACATAGGCGATCAGATTAAAGATGTGAAGGGCGTGAAGGTGCTCGCGCATCGCGTGGATAATTTGGAGCGCGCGCAGCTGCGCACGCTGGTCGATCAACTTCGCGAGAAGATTGGCTCGGGCGTCGTGGTGCTGGGATCGGCGTCGAATGGAAGCGTTTCGCTGATTGTGGGCGTCACGAAAGATTTGACCAGCCGGGTGCAGGCGGGGAAAGTGATTGGCCCGGTGGCGCAGAAAGTTGGCGGCAAAGGCGGAGGCCGTCCCGATCTGGCTGAGGCGGGAGGAAAAGACGCGGGCGCGCTGGATGCCGCGCTGGACAGCGCTTACGCGGTAGTGGAGTCGCTGCTGACATGATCCCGGACAACGATCCCCAACCCGAGCGCTTGCGATTCATCAAGCATAAAGGGCACGTCATCTACTCGATTGACTTCACGCAGTGCACGGCGAAGGAGTTATTGTTGCTGCTGGAGCAGGTCCGGTCAGATATCGCGCGACACGCGCCGGGATCCGCGCTTGCGCTGACCGACATCACGGGCGCGCAAATCGATAAGAAAGTCGCTACACGCATGAAGGAAGTTCTGGTGCTCGATCGTCCTTATGTGAAGCGCTCCGCGTGGGTGGGGACGGAGAGCCTGCCGCACGTGTTCTATGAGCACTTCAAAAGCTTCTCGCAGCGCGACCTGCCGGTCTTCAAGACGCGGGAGGAAGCGATGGAGTGGCTGGTGCAGGACTAGCCGGCTGCTGTAAGCTGTGCTCTCTACAGGTATCAACCCGACCAAGAAAAGTCGAGCTTCGCTCGACGGACAGCCGAGGGCGGCTGTCCCCACATAAGTTCCTCGAGGAGGCGTCCAATGGGCCAACTACTCGATCCGAAACAAGCGTTCTTCTATGGCCAGTTCGTGCAGGCCGCTTACACCATGTTCAGACGCGATCCCTCGCAGCTCACGCCAGAGCCCCAGGCACACGACATCCCCGATGGGTGGGAACTTGGGGCGTGGATCCATATGTCGGATTTCGTCCTCAACCTTAAGGAGCCGGAATTCTACGGGATCGTCTGCCGCAAGATCGACGAGCCGGACTCGCGCATCATCGCGATTCGGGGCACCGAAGGCGCCATCGAATGGATCGATGACGCGGCCGCGCTGCCCACTCCCTTCCGACAGGTGCCGAACACGGGGCGCGTGGCCAGCGGCTTCGACAAAATCTACAGCACGTTGAAGGTGGTGAAGCGCAAGCTGGCCGAGGACCGCGCTGCTGCTGCGGCAGCGGCCCCGGGGCTTGCAGCTCCACCTGACACCTTCGACGGCTCCTTCGGCGATCAGCTCGATCAACTGGCCACCAGTCGCGAGGTCGCGCGCAAGGTAAGGCGCTCGGCGGCTGAAGCGCGTCCACAGCGGCCGATGGTGGTCACCGGCCATAGCCTGGGATCCGCGCTGGCTACGCTGTTCGTGATGGAGAACGCCACTAAAAAAAGGTTCGACATCACTACATCGTGCACGTTTGCCTCACCGCGCGTGGGTACCCTGGAGTTTGCCAGGGCCTTCGATCAATTGCCCATCAATTCGTGGCGCATCGTGAACACGCTGGACGTGGTGCCGAAACTCCCGCCGCATATTCCGTTGCTGCTGGAATACGATCACGTCGACACCGCGTATCCGTTCACTTCCTCAGACTTCGCGAAGAACAGTCTGGTCTGCTGGCATGCGATGGAGACGTATATGCACTGGCTGGAAGCGAATTATGCGCTGCGGCCGGAGTGCGTGCCTTAAGAGGACGCGGGGGAGTCAGTCTTACCCGCCTCAGCTTCTCCACTTCAGCGTGACCGGCCCGGACATGGGATGCTTCATCGCGTTGCCGGTGCGTTTGGCTTCGAGATAGGCGGCCTTCAACTGGAAATACCATTTAGCGGGACGGTCGGCGTCGTCGATCAGCATGAGATGCGGGTTGTACTTCAGGCCTTCGGCTTGCAGTTCCATGGTGCGGCGGTCCTGTTCGACGAACTTGGCAAAGACAAACTTCAGCAATTCCGGGCCCAGCGGCATCCAGCGGAAGATGTTCCAGGCGGCGACCACGTCGATGCGGCATTGATTGCGCGTGATGGGCGTCACGGTAGTGACCGACGAAAACCAATACTTCCCCGCCCGGATGGTTTCCCGGCGCAGGTTGGGCAGAGCGAAGTCGATGGTGGTGGTGATGGAATCGGCAGCGGCATAGAGGCGCAGAAGCTTGTATGGCGCGGAGTTTGAGCTGGGCGTATGCGCGCTCATGCGGAAGCCGTTTGGAATCGGTTCGAAGCTCTTGTGCTTCTCGTGGATACTGTGGCGGCTGCGCCACCACCAGGCCTGATGCACAAACGGTCCGTGCGCCGGGTCCATGAGGCCAATGATGCCGTGGTCGATGCTGACCGGCATGTCGGCGGTGAGGTAGGCGAGCTTGTACTTGTCTTTTCCCGACAGCCCGAACTTTTCGATCTGCGGGGCGGCATCGGGAGCTTCTTCGGGTTCGGTGAATCCCGCGCCCAGCGGGCTGGGATCGGGCACGTAGACCCAGATAAAACCATCCTGCTCTTCGCAGGGATAGCTGCCGGCGTAGATACGCTCTACTTTCAGGTTCTGATCGGCGGTGAGTGACGGGATGAGCTGGCACTGGCCGTTGTGGGCGTCGAAGGTCCAGCCATGGTAGGGGCATTCGAGGTTCTCTCCGTCGAACTTGCCGGAGTTGAGGGGCATGCCGCGGTGGGGACAGGCGTCTCGCAGCGCAAAGGGATGGCCTACACGATCGCGTCCGACAACGAGTGGAATCTCAAGCAACATGGCTTTGTGGAGTTGATTGCGATGGACACGGTCGGCGGGCAGCGCGCGATACCAGAAGCCGGTGAGCATGAGCGAGTCAGGCGACTGGCGTTGGGGAGAATCGAGTTCGGGCATGGCAGAAGAAGTGATTGCTGATGATCGATTACGGATTGAAAGTCTTATGTTAGCACTCGCAGGACTTGCCCGGAGCGCATCGAATTGAGCTCGTGCGCCGACCTGCTGCGCGCTCAACGCTTGCTGCCACAAGAGTGCAACGTCGCGGGCCAGCAGGTTTGGGTTTAGGCTAACTGGCGAGCGACGCTTCTGCCGCCGCTGCCTGGCCAGCCTCAAAGGCGCGCTCTTTCTCGCCTACTTCGTCCAGTTGAAGATCCTTGGTCTCCGGAGAGTACAGCAGGCTGACGAAGGTCATGATGGCGCCGACGGTCAGGATCACGGCTGGCGACAACCACAGATCCTGCTTCTCAATCGCGGCGATGAACGGAATTTTGTGAGCCCACCATACGTAAACGCTAAACCAGGCGCCCAGCAGCGCGCCCGAGGAGTAGCCGAAACCCACACCCGCGGCGCGACGCCGAGTGGGGAAGCGTTCGCAGAGATAGGCGGGCACAACTCCCCACGCCAGCTTGAGCATGGCTGCCATTACGCAGCCTAGGACCGCCATCCAGAGATTGTGCGCAATGGCTGCGTGATAAAGAACGTAGAAGACGGGAATTCCAAACAGCACCAGAAAGCCGCAATACCACTGCGTCAGGATCTTTCTGCCGGTCTTATCCGAGAGCCAGCCGTAGAAGTTGTAGCCCAGGAACGCCATGAACAAAGCGAAGCCGTAAATCAAGCTGTAAGTCGTGGTGTCGAAGCCGCGTCCCTTGAGGGTCAGGATGTTGGGGAGGAATCCATAGACCGAGTAATCGGTGAGAAACAGGCCGGTCATGAAGAAGAAGACCTGGAGAAAGTCAAAGAGTTGCGGTGGTTTAAAGAGGCTCAGGAAGGGAGACTTTTCGATTTTTCCGCGAGCCTTGGCCTTTTCGAATTCCGGCGACTCATGGAGATTGTTCCGAATGTAAAGCGCCAGGAATACTGGAATGACGCCGGTCATGAAAACGATGCGCCAGCCATAGGAGATCATCGTTTCTTTCGTGGTCAGGAAAGAAACCAGGGCAAATACGAGCGAGCCGAGCACATAGCCCAGGGGGAAGCCCGATTGAATGAAGCCACCAATCATTCCGCGCCTCTTTTGCGGAGCGTATTCAATGGCGAAGGTGTGACCCACGGCATATTCGCCGCCGAAGAAGATGCCCATCAGCAAGCGGAGCGAGCAGAACACGACATACGACCAGACCCCGATCTGGGCGTATGTGGGCAAGAAGCCACCGAGGAGGGACATCAGGCCCACGCCTCCGATGGTCAGGACGAGCAGGAAGCGGCGGCCAATCTTGTCGGCATAGCGTCCAAACAACGCCGAACCGATCGGCCTCGCCGCCATGGTGATGGAGTAGGTAAACACAATGACGATGTACTGCCAGGCGGCGCTGCCCTTCGGTGAAATGAAGACTTTGACGAGAATCGGAGCCATGACGAGAACCAACGCCATGTCATAGGCGTCAAGCATGAACCCCAGGAACTGGGATATCATGGCCATCTTTGCATCTTTTGACAAGAGTTGTGGCTCGGACATGGAGCCTCCTGGTGGACAACTGGACCACGACGCGGGCCTATATATAGCACGGCGACGACTGTAAGTTAGCGATTTAAGTCACGCGTGGTTGTGATCTGTAACCAGACAGGTTGTGATCTGTAACCCAAGGAAAAGCTGGTCCGCTCGCAACTGGGGATCGAAAACGCGGAGGAATCTCAATGGAGTTTCTCGGCCACTTTCGCAGGCTTACACCGGTGCAAAGGAACACTTTTGCCGCTTGTTTTCTCGGCTGGTCGCTCGACGCTTTCGACTTTTTCATTCTTGTCTTCTGTGTAAGCGCGCTGGCGGCGCAGTTTCATATGAAGCCGTCTGAGATTCTGGAGGCGAACTTTCTCACGCTGGCGATGCGTCCGGTGGGCGCGTTTCTGTTTGGAATGATGGCAGACCGTTTCGGGCGACGGCCCACGTTGATGGTCGATATTATCGCGTATTCGGTCTTCGAGCTGGGCTCGGCGTTCGCTCCATCCTTCAAAGTCTTTCTCCTGATGCGGGCTCTGTTCGGAATCGCGATGGGTGGGGAATGGGGCGTGGGCGCGGCGCTGGCTTTTGAAACGCTGCCCGCGGAAGGGCGCGGATTTTTTTCGGGATTGCTGCAGGAAGGTTACGCCACGGGATATTTGTTTGCGTCGCTCATCTACTTCAGCGTCTTCAGCTATGTCGGTTGGCGGGGGATGTTCGTAATCGGAGCTTTGCCCGCGTTTCTCGTCATCTACATTCGGACAAAGGTGGAGGAGTCGCCGGCTTGGCTGCAAGGAAAAGTAGCGCGGGATGCGGAGAGCCGGCTATGGCGGGATATCAAGTCGAATATGGGGCTGTTTCTTTTTGTGGTCGTGCTGATGTTCGCGTTTAATTCTTTCAGCCACGGTACGCAGGATATTTATCCGACGTTCCTGCAGAAGAATTTGCATTTCACGCCGAAGACCACTGGACTGATTGCGATCGTATATAACATGGGAGCGCTGCTGGGCGGGATTCTGTTTGGCACGTGGTCGGAGAAAATTGGGCGACGCCGCGCGATTGTGATCGCGGCATTGCTTTCGATTCCCGCGATTCCGCTCTTCGCGTTCTCTCATACCGCGCCGATGCTGGCGCTGGGGGCGTTCCTCATGCAGTTTATGGTGCAGGGCGCGTGGGGAGTGATTCCGGCGCACTTGAACGAACTCTCTCCGCCTGCCGTGCGCGGGACATTGCCGGGGTTCGCTTATCAGGTGGGGAATTTGCTTTCGTCGCGGAATTCGGTGATTCAGGCGAAGGTGGCGGAAGGCCGCTACGGTGGCAGTTTTGCGCCGGTGCTGGCGTGGACGGTTCTGATTGTTGCTGCGCTGGTGGCGCTGGTCACCGGAGTGGGGCGCGAGCGTCGGGGTGCGGACTTGTCTAACACAAACTGAGCCGATCCGGCGGAACGGGGGTGATAGGTGCAAGATTTGGCACACCACCATTGAGTAACCCCCACCTGCACGATAGCGGCATTGTCATAGGGAGATTCCTGTGGTACGGTAAGTTAAATTTTCACGCCTTCGTAAATACTTTTAAGGGCTCATCGACGTTGTGGTTTGCGCGAACGCGTGTGCAGGAGTAGCGCCACTATGAAGGAAACAATGGACTCGACTCCGGCCCAGCAGT
Organism: uncultured Acidobacteriaceae bacterium; assembly: GCA_963749985.1. Lineage (GTDB taxonomy): Bacteria > Acidobacteriota > Terriglobia > Terriglobales > Acidobacteriaceae > Sulfotelmatobacter. The sequence continues at coordinate 234,356 of CAVVOS010000002.1, forward strand.
CGGGGGACGAGGAAAATTTCGCCAACCGGAAGCTGATCCGTCCGGCACTGCCGCGCCCGGACCATAATCAGGGGAATCACAACTCCAACCATAATCCCAACCACTTGCAGGTGGCGGAGCGCCGCGACCGGCACGACCGCCCGGAACGTGGTGCGGATCGCGGGCAGGATCGCGGATATGACCGTGGGGACCGTTCCGCAGGTGCGGGCGGTGGGCGAAAGGCAGCGCCGCCGGAGCAGACCAACGCCGAGAATTTTTATTATCAGAAACAGATGCAGTCGAAGACGCCGATGGTCATCGTCCTGCAGGACGGCGAGGAAGTGCACGGCATCATCGAGTGGTACGACAAGACCTGCATCAAGGTGATCCGCGAAAACGGTGCGCCCAACCTGATGATTTACAAGCCTGCCATTAAGTACATGTTCAAGGAAGACGAGAACGGCAGGAATTGAGTCATTGAGTGATTGAGTCATTGAAAAACCTTAAGGACGTCTTGAAGTCGATTTTCAATCACCCAATCGCCCGCTCACGCAATCGCCCGCTGGTTTACGGTACTGATGCTCCCGTTGACAATCTCCCTTATCTCCCATAGCATCAATCACTTGAGGGATCGTCCAGATACCGCACCCGGGAGCCGTTCGTGATCAAGCTCGACATTATCAACGAAGTAGTGGCCAGAACCGGTATCACCAAGACCAAGGCCGAGCTGGCGGTGGAAACCGTCTTTGAAAGCATGAAAAAGGCGCTGGCCCACGGCAATCGCATCGAGCTGCGCGGATTTGGCGTGTTCAACGTGCGCCCGCGCAAGACCGGCATCGGGCGCAACCCGCGAACCGGGGCCGAGGTATCGATCCCTCCCGGCAAGGCAGTACGCTTCAAACCTGGCAAAGAACTGCAGTCGATTGATTGAAACAGCAGCTTCTGCCTCGTCTCTCCTGACTTCTGGCACCGCATAAAGACATACGGACCAAGAGTGGCCCGCCACACTACCCCGGCATCAGCTCACCGCGGGGCGCAGTTTCGACGGCTTAGTCGTGATGGTAAGAGACGCATTCTCCAGCTCATGGGAAGCCGCCTCGATTGTCAGCGAGCCAGGATTCTTCGAAGCCTGCAGAATCGCCTGGGCTAGACCGCTGAACAAGCTTCTCTCGTTTCCTTTATCGGACTCCAGGCAATTCGGGTCGCCGTTGCCAAGACCTATCAGCGCGCCTTCACCTGAGACTTTGAAACTGATTTTGTTATCCGCGGTGGGAACGAAACGCCCGTTGCTGTCGACGGTTTCCACGCGCACGATCGCCACATCTTCTCCGTCCGCGGCGAGTTCGGCGCGGTCGGCGGTAAGGCGAATCTTCGCTGGCGATCCGGTGGTTTCGTTCTTCGCGACGAGCACAACCTTGGAGCCTTTGGTGCCGCGGGCCTCGATGTAGCCCGGAGCATACTTAACCTTCCACTCCAGATGATGGAGCGGCTCGACCTTCTTCGAGCCGAGGCTCTGGCCGTTGCACAACAGTTCGACGCTTTCCAGGTTGGAATGCACCCAGACGGAAATTTCCTCACCCTCTTTGCCTGCCCAATTCCAGTGGGGGAAAAGATGCAGCAGCGGTTCCTTGCCCCACCAAGCTTTGTAATAGAAGAAGTTATCCTTGGGGAAACCGCAAGTGTCGACGATGCCGAATTGTGAATTGATGCTGGGCCATGAGTAAGGTGTGGGCTCGCCGCGGTAATCGAAACCCGTCCAGGCAAATCCCCCCGAAAGCCATGGACGGGCGGCATAGTAGGGCCACCACTCCTCGGCGAGTTGTGCCCACTCTGGGTGATTCGCGTCATAGGCGCTTTCCCAATTGCGCAGCTTGTCAGTGCTATAAACGCCGCGCGTCGCGACGGTGCTGGCAGTCTCGGTGCCAATGAGAGGCTGGTGCGGATGATCGGCATGGTATTTCTCCGCAAGCGCCGTTTCGTAATTGAAGCCCATCACATCGAGTGCAGAGGCGAGCGGCTTGTCATACGAGCCGTTCACCGCCGCGGTGCACAGGCGCGTCGGATCCAGCTCATGCGCGCGTTCCTGCATGGTTCGAACGACCCGCGGGCCGATGTCATTGCCTTGCAGCACATCCTCTTCGTTGCCTATGGACCAAAGGAAAACCGCGGGGTTATTGCGATAGCGCTTGATCATTTTCTCAAGCTGCGCCAGGCCTTCTTCATTCGACGACATCAGACGCGTCTCGCAGAGCATCAAGAGTCCTGCGCGCGCGCAAGCTTCCACCCACTCCGGAGTGGGCATATTGTGCGACGTGCGCACGGCATTGCAGCCCATTGCTTTTAGCACGCCGGCGCGGAAAGCCTGCAACTGATCGGGCAAGGCAGCGCCAACCCCAGCGTGATCCTGATGGTTACAAGTACCTTGGATCGGCGTGATCTTGCCGTTCAAAGCGAAACCCCGATTCGCATCGAAAGCCAGTGTGCGCACTCCGAACATGACCTGCTCCCGGTCGCGAGTACGGCCCCCGGTCTCCACCGAAGCGACAGCGTAATAGAGATTCGGATCATCCGGAGACCACAGGGCTGCATGCTCGAGCTTCGCGGTCGCGCCGAAGCTCTGTTTGCTGTCCGCGGCAACTTCCAAGGCCGGCGATTCGGCAGTGGACACTGTCTTGCCAGCGCCATCCAGAATTTGCCAACGCACCCGGCAGCTTTCGCCGGCGTTGCCGGCGTTCTTGACGACGGTACTGAGCTTCAGAGTAGCGGTGCTTCCTTGCACCTCGGTGCGCACCACCGTATCCCATTGGCCCAGGTGCAAGGGATCGGTCTTGGTGAGCCAAACGTGGCGATAGATACCAGCGCCTTCGTAGAACCAGCCATCGCCCAGGGACGCATCCATGCGAACCGTAAGGCAGTTCTTCTCTCCATAGAAGAGAAAATCGCTCAGGTCAAAGCGGAACGGAATGTAACCGTTGTCATTGCGGCCGATAAAGTTTCCGTTGCAAAAAACCAGCGCGCTGCGAAACGCTCCATCGAAGTCGAGGAATATGCGGCGGCCTTGATCGCTTTTGGGCACGTCGAAGACCCGGCGGTACCAACCTACGCTAGTCTCAGGATAGCTGCGGCCGAGCGGCTTGAATCCGTGATCTTCGAGCGCGGGGTCGTGGACAAAAGGCAGCTCAACCGCCCAATCGTGAGGAAGATTCAAAGGCCGCCAACTCGCGTCGTTGTACTTTGCCAGGCCGAAATCAAACGCGCCAGTCTTGGCAAAATCCCCCTGCGAGGAACCCAAGCCGAGATCGCGAGCCGGGTCGCAGCCGTGGCCCTGGAAGAAACGCCAGTTGAAGTCAAAGAGGAGTTGCTCGCGCGGAACGAGATCGATGGCTGGCGTGGCTTGAATCGAGTATCTATTCTCCGCGTGCTCGGCGGCGCGGAGCAGACTCTCGGCGGCTGCGAAACGAGGGTTGAGCAGCAACTTGCCCGCGGAAACGAGCAGGCCTGAACGAAGAATATCCCGACGATTGAACTCGAACATTGAAAACGATCTCCCGTAATCTTCTCTTAAGATAGTCGGTGCATCCGTCAGCTCCGAAAAACGAATCGATTCCTTTCGGCTGCCAGACTGTGCAGCCCATTATGTCACTCTGGAGAATCTCATAACGGTCCTCCGCCTCAATTCCCGCCAGTCGTAGTAGCATCTAAAGGAAGGCCCCAATAGAATCGTGGGGCCCAAGAATCGCATGTCGGAATCCAGCCTGCCTCTAGCCTCCTCCACCACCGAGCTTTACCGGCCGGTGCCGGTGTATGCGGCCCGCCAGCCGCGGCAGCGTTACTGGTTGCACGCGTTGCTGCTGCTGCTGACCTGCTTCACCACGCTGGTGGTAGGGGCGCGCATGCAGTACAACTTTGAGCACGGCCAGTCGGTGTTCCTGCTCGACGACAGCGCGGCTTCGTTCTTCCCGGTGAGCTGGGCATTCTCACATCCGGCGCGGCTGTTGCTGGGGATTCCGTTTGCGGGCACGCTGATGCTGATTCTGCTGGCTCACGAAATGGGGCACTATCTCTGTTGCAAATACTACGGCGTGTGGGCCACGCTACCCTTTTTTATTCCTGCGCCGACTTTGATCGGAACTCTGGGGGCGTTCATTCGAATTCGGTCTCCAATCCGATCTCGCCGGGCATTGTTTGACATCGGAATCGCCGGGCCGATCGCGGGATTCGTGGTTGCAGTAGGCGTACTCGTAGTTTCACTGGGATTGTCCAAGCCCATGCCGTTCGGAGCACCACCCGCTGACCTGGAAGTTGGATTTCCTTTGATCTTCCAGTTGGTGCATCGGCTGTTGGCGGCTGCGGGTCCGGGCTACGGCACGGCCATGTTGCCGTTGAATCGAGTGCTGCTGCATCCCACCGCGATTGCGGCTTGGGTTGGGATGTTCGCCACCGCGCTGAACCTTTTGCCCGGAGGCCAGCTCGACGGCGGCCACATTGTCTTCTCGATCGCCCCGCGCGCCCACCGCTGGATCTCCTGGCTCACTACTATCGTCCTGCTGTTCATGGCCTACTATCTCTGCTACATCTGGTTCATGTGGGCTGTGCTGCTGCGCCTGAGCAGCTTGCGTCATCCCCAGGTTGCCGAGTGGCCGAAGGTTGCGGGCGGCCGCGCGGTGCTGGCGGGGTTCGCTGTTCTCATGCTCGCGCTCACTCTGACGCCCGCGCCGTTCCTGCATTTCTCGGTGCGGGAAATCTTGCCTGAGATCCTGCGCCAGTTCAAGCATTAGCGCGATCACCGAAACGACGATCATCGATTGCCGCCTACGAACCCTCGCCTCCACGTCGCTTTTCTCGTATACTCCTCTATTCAATCGTTTTAATCGACGATTGAGAGGAGGCCCCCCTTGAAAAAGATGGCCGCTGTTCTTGCCTGTTTGGCTGGATGTTTCGCCTTCGCGTTCCCTGCCGCGAGTCAGACCATCACCGTTGACACCTCGCATCCCACAAACCATTTCATTCCTAAGGAAACTTTAGGGGCAGGCGTAGACCGCATCGGGGTGGAAGCCATCGACAAAGATCTGCTGCAGCCGACGCTGGAGAGGACGCTCGCCTCGGGCTGGCAGCCAGTCACTTATCGTCAGAACACCGAACTCGCGATCGAGGCATGGCATTGGAATCCGCAAGGGACATGGAGTGACGCGAGCGACCGGAGCGATGGCAGCGGCAAAGGATATTTCACCGGTTCCGCAACTCCAACGGAGATGCTTCGCTATTCCTACGGGTATTCGCTGCCGCGTCGAGGCACCACGCGCAATGACGGCACCGATAACGTAGGCTTTTCGCGGCTGACCGATGGCGATCCGAATACTTTCTGGAAGAGCAATCCCTATCTCACGCAGCGCTTCACCGGCGAAGGCGATGCGCTGCATCCGCAGTGGGTGGTGCTCGACCTGGCGCAGGTGCAGCAGGTCAACAGCATCCGCATCGCTTGGGGAGAGCCTTATGCCAAGCGCTACACAGTGCAGTACTGGACGGGCGACGACCCCATCAGGGCAGTAACGCGTGGAGTCTGGCAGACGTTTCCTCAAGGCACGGTTACAGTTGGAAAAGGACGCGTCGAGACAGTTCGCCTGACCGGCAGTCCCGCGGCGGTGCGATTTGTGCGGATCTGGATGACCGAATCGTCGAACACCTGCGATGCCGGCGTCGCCACTCCACAATCGGCCGATCCGCGAAATTGCGTGGGCTATGCCATCCGCGAACTCTACCTCGGCACCAGCACGGAGGATGGCGACTTTCACGACATTCTGCGGCACGCGCCGGATCAGGAGCAGACAACGACATACTGTTCGTCCGTCGATCCCTGGCATCAGCCGTCAGATCTGGGTTCGACCAGGCAGGCGCAAATGGGTTTCGATCTGTTCTTCACCAGCGGCGTCACTCGCGGGTTGCCGGCGATGGTCCCGGTCGCCATGCTGTATGACACTCCCGACAATGCTGCGGCGGAGATTGCATATTTGAAGAAGCGCGGGTATCCCGTTTCTTACGTCGAGATGGGCGAGGAAGCCGATGGCCAGTTCATGCTGCCGGAAGATTACGCCGCGCTCTATCTGCAGTGGGCCACGGCGATTCATAGTGTGGACCCTCGATTGAAGCTGGGTGGACCGTCGTTTCAGGGCGTGAACAAAGACATTGAGGTCTGGCCGGATTCGAAAGGACGAGTTTCGTGGACGGGACGGTTCGTCGATTATCTGAAGCAGCACGGCCGCATGAATGATCTGGCATTTTTTTCCTTCGAGCATTATCCGTACGATCCGTGCAAAACGCCGTGGGGCGTGCTTTATGACGAGCCAGAGTTAGTGAGTCACATCGTGCAGGTGTGGCATGAGGACGGAATTCCCGAGGATATGCCGATGTTCATCACGGAGGGAAATCTTTCGTCAAGCTCCAGCGAAACTTATCAAGATATTTTCGCCGGAATTTGGCTCGCGGATTACATCGGCTCGTTCTTGAACTCCGGTGGAAAAGGCGTTTACTTCTTCCACTATCTCCCGCTGCAAATGGAACCCGGCTGCAACGGCTCGCCGGGCACATTCGGAATGTTCACCATCGACGCCGATTATCAGATTCAGCAGCCGCTGGCGCAGTTCTTTGTGGCGCAGTTGATCAATCTGGAATGGGTGCAGCCCAGCGGCAGCGAGCACCAGGTTTTTGCCGCGAAGAGCGACACACAGGACGGTGCAGGCCACGATTTGCTGACGGCGTATGCGGTGAAGCGTCCGGATGGAACATGGGCGGTGATGGCGGTGAATCGCGACCAGCAAAATGCCCACCGGGTTCGTATCGCGTTCGATGGACCAGCGGACAAAGAGAACAGCTTCGCCGGTTCGGTGGAAATTTCAACTTTCGGCAGCGCACAGTATCAATGGCATCCGTCGCAGACGCGCTTCATGGCTCATGCCGAATCCGTAGCGGGACATACCATTGTGCCCACCAGCAAAGGCTGGGCAGATCCCGACGGGCCGATCGTTCATACCAAACTGACTGCGGGGAAGGAAACCACCTACGATCTGCCGGCGTCGTCGGTAGTAGTGATTCGTGGCCAGATCGGCTCGCAGTGAGCTTTGCGTCGCCTTCAAGGCCGTTAGAGACGTCATCCCGTCTCACTTGGCTTTGGGTGGTCGAGTGAGCTGCGGGATGGGTCGTTGACGCTCAGAGTGCTCGATGAGCGCGGCTAGGCGCCTTAGTCTGGTTTCCTCTTTTTTCGCGCTGATCACCCACCAGCTCGACGTTCGTCGATACCAAGGGGCTTGCGCTTGGAAGAACTTCCATCCAATTTTGTGTGTTCGAAAACCTTTTTCATAAGCGGCCGGAAGCTTGGTGCCTTTTCTCTGCTCGTAAGAATATATTTCTGACCGCTTCCCCTCGCGTTTTTGAAAAGCCGCTAAGCCCGCACGATGCATCAGTCCTATGGCTGAAAGCTCGGTGGCGCGTTTCACATTCACGGCACTCCAGACGCTTCGTGGCTTTCGCGGCGTAAACCGGATTTTGTAGCTGATGTCGTCGACACTCTTGCGCACGCCATCGATCCAGCCAAAACAGAGAGCGCCATCAACCGCTTCGGGCCAGGTAATGCTTGGACGTCCGGAATCCCGCTTGTACAGGCCGACCCACAACTCTTTGCTCCCTGCGTGATGCTCTTCGAGCCACGCGCGCCACGCGGATGGCGATGGAAAAAAGTGAGGCTCGACCGTCATGAAGCCAGATTGTAATCCGAACTAGTCACATCAGCCATATCGCATCCACATCCACAATCACCTGCGTACGTGGGATTTTCTGCCGGGTTGCGTAGGCCAACATGGCGCGTAGGGTCGAGTTCAGCTTTTCGCGGCTGGGCGACTTCAGCACGAAGTGATAACGGTAATCGCGCTTGAGCCGCAGGATGGGCGCGGCCGCCGGCCCGAGCACCCGCACGCCTTCGTGCCGGCTTTGCTCAAACCACTTTCCCAATGTACCGGACCACTGCAATGCTTCATCAAGCTTGTCGCTGCGGATGAGCACGTTGGCCAGCGCAGAGTACGGTGGATAATGCATCCAGCTGCGGAAGCGCAGTTCTTTGTCGTAGAATCCGGCGAAGTCGTGGCGGGCGGCGTACTGCACGGCGTAGTGGTCCTGAAAGTAAGTTTGCAAAATCACTTTGCCGGGAGATTGGCCGCGCCCAGCGCGTCCCGCAACTTGGGTCAGCAACTGGAAGGTGCGCTCGGCGGCGCGGAAGTCGGGCAGCCCCAGCGCGCTGTCGGCGCCGACCACGCCAACCAACGTGACGCCGTGAATGTCGTGGCCCTTGGCGATCATCTGCGTGCCCACGAGCAAATCGAGTTCCCCTTCGCTCAGTGCGTTCAGAGTACGCTCGAAATCCTCGTGTCCGCGGACCGTGTCGCGGTCCAGGCGAGCGATGCGCGCTTGCGGAAACATCCCGTGCAGCAATTCTTCCAGCTTCTCCGAGCCAGTACCGAGGAAATACACATACTCACTGCCGCAGTGAACGCAGGCCTTGGGCACGGGAGCGGTATAGCCACAGTAGTGGCAAATCATTTTGTGCTCGCGCTTGTGGTGAGTGAGCGCGATAGCACAGTTCTGGCATTCGAGAGTCTTGCCGCAGGTGCGGCAAAGCACCACCGGAGAATATCCCCGGCGATTGAGCAGAACCATGACCTGCTCTTTGCGGTCGAAGCGTTCTTTGATCTCCGCGGCGAGTTTGCGTGAGATGACCTGCTCGTGGCCGGTTTCCTGGAATTCCTGCCGCATGTCGATGATCTCGACTTCGGGCAGAGGCCGCTGCTCCACGCGGTCGGGCAACTCGACCAGCGCGTATTTATTCTTCTTCGCGTTGAAATACGATTCCAGCGAGGGCGTCGCCGAGCCCAGGACCACGACTGCATTCGCCATCTTGGCGCGAACAACCGCAATGTCGCGCGCGTGGTAGCGCGGCGTTTCCTCCTGCTTGTAGGAGGAATCGTGTTCTTCGTCGACGATGATCAGGGCGAGGTCGGCAACCGGGGCGAACACGGCGGAACGCGTGCCAACGACCATTCGAGCATCGCCGCTCTTGATCCGGTGCCATTGCTGCGCGCGCTCTTTATCCGAAAGTGCGGAGTGCAGGATGGCAACTTCATCGCCGAAGATCTGGTGCAGATCGGCGGCGACGGCGGGTGTGAGGCCAATCTCTGGAACGAGAAGAATGGCGGAGCGCCCAGCCTCGAGCACGGCGCGCATGCCCGCCAGGTAAACCGCAGTTTTGCCTGAGCCCGTCACGCCGTGCAGAAGGATGCCGGAAAACTTTCGCGCGTCAACCGCTTCGCGCAGACGGTTCAGTGCGGCTTGCTGCGCCGAGTTGAAATCGAATGCAAACGGCGAGGACCGCGGCTTGCTGTGCGAGACGGCAAAGCCCGCAGGTTCTTCGATGACTTCGACAAGTCCGCGCTTGATCAACGTACCGAGGGTGGTACGCGGGACATCGAGCGCCTTCATGGTCTCCACGGGAACCCGGCCTCCAGTTGCGGCGAGCGTGTCAACCAGCCTCCGCTGATTCTTGTTCAGCCTGCCTTCAGCCGATTTGAGCAGCGCGATCTTGATCGTCCGAGTGGCGTCTCGAACGGCGGAAACATCTTCGCGAACCAGCCACTTCTTTCTCACCATCCCGTTCAAGATCAATTTGGAAACTCGTGTGGCGGAACGCAGAGCTTCTTCGCGGACTTGCATGGTCTCTCCGGGCGCAGGCTCTTGCGCAGCCAGATAATCCAGCACTCGGAATTCGGCGGCTTGTTCTTCCGGAGTGCGGCGCGAGCGGGCGGACGATCCTGACATTCCGGCCAGATGCAGTGCCAGTTGGCCTTCCGCGGTGATGCGGTAGGCGACACCGCGCTTGAACTCCGCGTTCAGCGGCAGCATGGTGCGGAAAACTTCGCCAAGCGGGGCAAGATAGTAATCAGCGATCCAGCGCCCGAGACGCAGCAGTTGCTCGTCTAGCACCGGCGAAACGTCGAGTACGCTCTGGATAATTTTCGTCGCAACCGATGGTTTGCGGTCGTGCAGTTCAACCACAACGCCGGTCAGTCGTTGCTGACGAAAAGGCACGAGCACGCGGCCACCGACCACGGGAGCAGCCTCGGCCGGGACACGGTAAGTGAAAACCATGTCGAGCGGCACGGGCAGAGCAACGTCGCAGTACTCAGGCATTGATCTCAGGAAATAGCAGTATCAGAGAATAGCAGTGACGGTGGAAGAACGGCGAGCGCAGACCTACTCGACAGTCTTTTTTGGAGGCTCGATCCCCAGGTACTTCATCACCATCTGCAGGTCCTTCCACGCTTCGCCCTTCTGGCGCGGATCGCGCAGCAGAAATGCTGGATGATAGGTGACGGCCAATCGCGCGCCCGGCCATGACGGATCGCCGCTGCGAGCCCCCGCGGGTTTGAAATCGTAGAAGCGGCCACGTAACTCGGACATTGGCGCATTGATGGCAAGTAAGTTCTTCGCCGACACTGCGCCCAGCGCGACCACTACCTTGGGCTTGATCACCGCGATCTGCCGCATAAGAAAAGGCGAGCAGGTTTCGCATTCGTCTCGTTCCGGCGTGCGATTGCCCGGCGGACGGCACTTGACCACGTTCGCGATGTAGACGTCTTCACGCCGCAGGCCCATCGCTTTGATCATGTTATTGAGCAACTGCCCGGCGCGGCCAACGAACGGTTCGCCCTGCGCATCTTCGTCCGCGCCCGGACCTTCGCCCACGAACATGAGTTCAGCGCGGGGATTGCCCACGCCGAAGACAATCTGCTTGCGCCCCTGCTCGTGCAGTTTGCAGCGCGTACAGTCACCGAGGTCTTCGCGAATCAACTTGAGCGCGGCAACAGGATCGGCCACTCCATACTCCGGCTTCGGCGTCACGATTTCGAGGACGTTGTCCTCGGCTTTGGTTGGGACGACGGCGGATTTTCTTGCGGCCATTTCCTCTCGCAATTCTGACTCGATTGTCGATGACGGCGTTAAGGACAAAAATGCTGGGACAGTTTCGGAGGCCGCCAGCGCGCCATCCGTAGATTGCGCAGCCCGCGACTCGCGCCGGTAGAAATCGTAAATGCCCAACTCACGATAGTAACGGACGCGTTCGGCGAGAGCGCGCCGCAATTCCGGGTCAAGAGTTGAGGGCATTGGCTTCTCGATTGTAATGCAGGAGCGAGAATGCAGAGGGAGAAATGTGCCTTCAGGCTTTCACCGGCGACTTGCGCCGCTGGCGAATCCGGACAACCTGGTCGAGTACGCGCTGCGCCACTTCCCACTTCGTGGTCTCGGGGACTTCGACAACTTCTTCGTTGGTGATGATCGTCACTTCGTTGCGATCGGAATCAAAGCCAACACCTTCGCGGGAAACGTCGTTGACCACGATGGCATCAAGGTGCTTGGCCGCGAGCTTCTGACGGGCATTTTCGAGGACGTTCTCGGTCTCCGCAGCGAAGCCGACGACGATTTGTGACTGCTTCCGCAGAGAAATCTCCTTGAGAATATCCGCAGTAGGTTCAAGTTCGAGGGTGATCGGTCCTTTGCGCTTGATCTTCTGCGTGGAAGTTGCCTTCGCCCGGTAATCGGAGACCGCGGCCGTCTTGATCACGATGCTGGCCTGAGGCAACAGATTGAGCACGGCATCGCGCATCTGCTCGGCCGATTCCACGCGCGTGATTTCGGCTGCTCCCGGCGGTGTCAGCGCCGTAGGACCGCTGACCAGAAGCACCCGCGCGCCACGGCGCAAGGCAACTTCGGCCATAGCATACCCCATGCGTCCACTGGACCGGTTAGTCAGGTAACGTGCGGGATCGATTTTTTCGCGCGTGGGCCCGGCGGTAATCAGAATAGTTTCGCCGCTGAGATCCTGCGACGCGCCCAGCGCTTCGAGAACGGCGGCGACAATCACTTCATTCTCGGCAAGCCGCCCGGGACCGGTCATGCCGCACGCAAGATATCCTGAACCCGGCTCAACAATCTTCACTCCGCGCTGCCGGAGGGTTTCCAGATTCGCCTGCGTCGCAGGGTGATTCCACATGTTGACGTTCATCGCCGGAGCCACCACAACTGGAGCCGTCGTGGCAAGGTAAAGCGTGGTCAGGAAATCGCTGGCAATGCCTTGCGCAAAGTGCGCCAGAACGTCGGCCGTGGCAGGAGCGACCAGCAAAGCGTCAATCGACTGCGCCACGGCAATGTGTTCGATGGCGGAATCGATATTAGGCGCGTGCTCTTCGCCGGTCGCGAACATTCCGGCAATCACTTTTTCGCCCGAGAGCGCTGCAAACGTAAGAGGACGAACGAACTCCTGAGCCGCTCGCGTCATGACGACTTGCACGCGCATGCCGCGATCTTGCAGCAGGCGCACAATCTCGGCCGCCTTGTAAGCCGCAATGCCGCCCGTCACTCCTAGAGCAACTTTCATAGTGATCGAAACATGCTATCGAAACATGTCTACCGAAACAGGGTCACAACATAGGATTCGATGGCGCGCGCCCTTAAGCGTCTCCGAAAGCCTTATCCAGCACTTCGGCCGCCTGCTCCGCAGCGCTGCGCGTTTCAGGGATCTCCCATTTCACCTTGCCCGCGCGGATTTCGTCCTGCGCAATGCGGCAAGGCTTGCGGGAGTTGGTTTGAACCACCGGCGGGGCTCCGGATTGCAGTTGGCGGGCTCGCCGGGCGGCGACCAGAATGTAGCGATAGTTGCTGTCGAAGCCTTCGATCAATTTCATATATTCTCTCCCCTGGTACCGGGATATAAGATTTTAACTGCCGAAATTGGTGCGCTTCGTTCTTTCGTCTGCGACGCCAAAAGCTTGCACTACCATTTTCCCACGAAACTCAAGGTTGCGGGGGCTTCCGGTTCTCCATAATGGTTACGGAGGACTACCCGGAAGACTCGCCCCCTTCGGCGTCGCCGGACGGCTTAAACGAGTCCAGAATCCGCTTCACGCGCTCGCGAATATTGGCCAGCCGGCAGCAATCTCCCAGCGCCACAATCTTTGCCTCCTCGTCAGATAGCGCCCGCCCCGCGCGCAGCAACCGCTCGCCCCGTACGACCGCGCGCAACAGCCTGATTGAATCCTCCAGTTGATCGTTGATAAGAATGTAGTTGTAGCGATGGTAATTCTCAATTTCACGAGTCGCAGCATCCAGGCGCCGGGCGATCACTTCCTCGCTGTCTTCGCTGCGCTTGCGCAGCCGTTCTTCCAGCGTCTTGCGATTCGGCGGGAGAATGAAGATGCTGGTGGCGTCGGGGAGTTTTTGTTGAATCTGCGCCGCTCCCTGCACGTCGATATCGAGCAACAGGTCGCGGCCATTTTGTTCCGCCTCGCGCAGGAATCGGCGCGCCGTTCCGTAGTAGTTGCCGAATACCTCGGCGTGCTCCAGGAACTCGCCCTCGCGAATCATCTTCTCGAATTCCGGGCGGGAGACAAAATAGTACTGCCTCCCGTCTTTCTCGCTGCCACGAGGAGCCCGCGTGGTGTAGGAAATGGAAAACTCCAGATCGCTCACCTTCTTCAGCAGCTCATTGACCAGCGTCGATTTACCTGAACCGGACGGCGCCGAAATGATATAGACGAGTGGCTTGGCAGGAGAACTCATTCCAGGTTCTGCACCTGCTCGCGGGATTTTTCGATCTCTGCTTTCATAGCGAGTCCGGCTTCGGTGATTTTCAGGGCCTCACCGGGCAGGCCTGAGGTCTTCGAAAGCAGCGTGTTGGCCTCCCGATTCATTTCCTGCAGCAGAAAGTCCAGCTTCTTCCCCACTTCTCCATTTTCGTCGAGCAGGCCCAGGAAATGCTGGATGTGGTTTTCCAGGCGGACGATTTCCTCTTGAATGTCGCTGCGATCGACCAAAAGCGCGGCCTCCTGCAGCACCCGCTCCTTGTCGGCACTCGATCCCAGCAACTCCTGAATGCGCGATTGAAAACGCTCCACGTAGCTCTGCAAAACAGTGCGCCGGTAAAGCTGCACGGTGTTAACGGCTTCGCTCAAATGGGCCATGCGCTGGCGGAGTTCCCGCTCAATGCCGCGGCCTTCCTGCTCCCGCATCTGATTCAGCCGGTCGAGCACTTCGCCCACCGTCGCCATCACCGCCGATTCAAGCGCTCCATCCTCAGGGTTGCTGGCGGAATCGAGTGCACCCGGAATGCGCAGGATGGCGTTCAGGTCGGGTTCGGACGGCACCCCGAACTCACCGGCCGCGGCCCGAAAAGCCGCAATGTAAGCGCTCACCAGCGGGCGATTCAGGGCAAAGCCTTCGCTGCTCCCACGCTCCAGGCTGAGCGTGACTTCGACGTGTCCGCGGGCAATCTTTTCTTTGAGCAGACGGCGCAGTTGCATTTCGATCGAGTCGGAGCCCGAGGGCAGACGAAAATGCAGATCGAGAAAGCGGTGGTTCACCGATTTCAAAGAGAGCGAGAAGGCAAGGTGGCCGTTGCCCTGCACCGAAGATAGCGTAGAAGACGACACGGAGGTCGAGTCGGCTGGCGGCGTGCCGGCACGTCCTTCAGCATGGCTTATGAGTTCGCCTTTAACCTGCGCAAAACCCGTCATGGAGCGAAGGGACATGTGATTTTCCAAGTTTCCGATTGCCAATCTCAGCTAGGTTGAGCCGGTTCCAGTTTCTGCTCGAAGTCCGCAAACTGCAACTCGTACAAACGCCGGTACGTGCCCAACTTTGTCATCAGGTCCTCGTGAGCGCCGATGTCCGCGATGGCGCCATTTTCGATCACCACGATGCGGTCGGCGCGGCGCACCGTCGAAAGCCGGTGCGCAATCACGAACACGGTGCGGCCGCTCATCAGATTGTGTAATGCGGACTGCACCAGGGCCTCCGATTCGCTGTCGAGCGCCGACGTCGCCTCGTCCAAAATCAAAATCGGCGCGTTCTTCAAAATTGCGCGGGCAATGGCGATGCGCTGCCGTTCTCCGCCGGAAAGCCGCACCCCGCGCTCTCCGATCACCTCATCGTAACCCGCGGGCAGGGCCTGGATGAAGTCATGCGCCAAGGCGGCCCGAGCCGCGGCTTCAACATCTTTCAGCGCCACGTTGGGTTGGCCATACGCAATATTGTTGCGAACCGTGTCATTAAATAAGACGGTTTCCTGCGTGACAATGCCGACTTGCTCCCGCAACGAAGCCAGCGTCACATCGCGCACATCGTAGCCGTCAATCAGCAGGCGGCCCTTGGTGGCATCAAAGAAGCGCGGAATCAGGTGAACCAGCGTGCTCTTGCCCGAGCCGCTGGATCCCACGATCGCCACGACTTCTCCACGGCGAACTTCAAGGCTGATATCGTGCAGCACCCGCGCGTCTTCGCCTTCGCTGCCATAAGTAAAGCTGACGTGATCGAATTGCACGGCCTTCGCGAACGCTGGCAGGCGCTTGGCGTTCGGCTTTTCCCGGACCTCATCTTCAATGTCCATGAACTTGAAGATTTCACTCGATGCGCCCAGCGCCTGTTGGAAGTTGTTATTGAACTGGGCAAACTTGCGCACCGGGTTGTAGAGGCTGAACACAGCCGTAATGAAAGCCACGAAAATTCCTGGAGTCATCTC
Source organism: uncultured Acidobacteriaceae bacterium (assembly GCA_963749985.1). GTDB lineage: Bacteria > Acidobacteriota > Terriglobia > Terriglobales > Acidobacteriaceae > Sulfotelmatobacter. The sequence goes on from CAVVOS010000002.1 coordinate 249,948, forward strand.
GCCGTGCTTGACTTGTTCGCGACCCAGGTTCAGAAGAAGCGCGATTCCGATGACGCCGAAAACATCCATCAGCGGTGAACTGATGGCGGTTGCAGCCACCGACCGCAGGTTCGCGCGGAAGAGCCGGCGCGCCGCTCCGCGAAAGCGGGAAATCTCCCATTTCTCGCTATTGAAGGCCTTCACGATGCGATTGCCGGTAATCGTTTCGTGCAGGATGTTCTGAATCTCGGCGAGCTTGTCCTGTCCCTGCCGGGTCGTGCTCCGCACCCGCGAGCCGATCTTGCGCGAGGAATAAACAATCACGGGAACGAACAGCAGCAGCACCCAGGCAAGCCTGCCGCCCAGAACCACAACCACGGCAGCCACCGCCAGGAAAGTGAAAAATTGCTGCAGGAATTCCGCCAGCACCGTCGACATCGCATACTGCACCCGCTCGACGTCGTTGATAACGGTAGAGAGCAGAGTTCCGGTGGTGTGTTTGGAAAAGAATCCTGCCGAACGCCGCAGGATCGCGTTGTAAAGATCATCCCGCAAGTCCGTGATCATGCCGAAGCCGGCGTGGTTCACCAGATACGTGCCCGTGTAGTCGAAAATCCCCTTGAGGACGGTGGAACCAACCAGAGCAACCGCAACCATGGTCCACGCATTCGTAAGACGGGAAGGCACCAACTGCTGCAGATAGACCGCGTGGTGCGTAACTGGAATAACGAAGAGTTGTATGTCCTTCGATCCGGTGGCCGGATTCAACACGCGGTCAAAGATGGGGCGAATCAGTAAAAACTTGAACGCGTCGAGCGCTCCTACGAACGCCATGAGCACAACGGAACACAGAATCTGCCACCAATAAGGAAGCGCGTAACGAACCAGACGCGTCAGTTGCCGCATAGAGCTCCACGCAGGCCGCAGTGGCTTACCGACGATGGCATAGACATGCTGTGCAAGGGCTTATTCTACTGCGGTCGCTGGTCGTTTGTCGTTTGCCCCCCGCCGGCCGTGATCGAATCCTAGCGGCGAACGACTAAATACCAAGAACCAACGACAAAATCTCCTCACTTCGGCATATCCCGATGCGCCACCTTCACCCGGTATCCGGCCTGGTGCAGCCGCTTGCCGACCTCCTCGGCGATCATCACCGAACGATGCTGGCCGCCCGTGCAGCCAAAACTGATAGTGAGATAGCTCTTGCCTTCGTGAACGTAGTGCGGCAGCAGATAAATCAGCAGATCGGAAATGCGTTGGATGAACTCCTTGGTCTGCGGAAAAGACCGTATGTACTTGGCTACGCGCGGATCGCGGCCCGTAAGCGGACGGAATTCCGGCACGAAGTGCGGGTTCGGCAGGAAGCGAACGTCGAAAACCAGATCGGCCTCTTCCGGTACTCCGTGGCGGAAGCCGAAGCTCACACACGAAACCAGGATGCTTTTTTCCGAAGACTGCTCCTGGAAACGTTCCGTGATGTGCGCTCGCAATTCGTGTACGTTGAATTTGGACGTGTCGATAACGATGTCGGCCAAGGCTCGGATGCTCGCCAGGTGACGCCGTTCTGCTTTGAGCGAGGCATTCACCGGCGCGTCCGTCCCCAGCGGATGCGGGCGGCGCGTCTCGCTGAAACGCCGCAACAGCACCGCATCGGAGGCTTCCAGGAAGGCGACCTTCGTCGGAATCGTCCGCCGCACCGCCTTCAGAATGCCCGGCAGCTGTTCGAGCTTCGAACCTTCGCGCACGTCCACCACCAGCGCAGTGCGGCGGATCTCGGCAGACTGCAACGCCATCTCCGCGAAACGCGGGATCAGTTCGACCGGCAGGTTATCGACGCAGTAGTACCCTAAATCTTCGAACGCTTTAAGCACGGACGCCTTGCCCGAACCGCTCATCCCGGTGATGATGACCAGTTCCGGAGCATGCGGCGCGTCATGCGCCTTGACCTGTATAGTTCTCTTCCCTTTGCCCTTGCGCGTTGGCTTCTCGCGCTTCCGGGAACCGGACGATTTCCGAGGCGTCATGCACTGGATAGTAGCACTGAGGCGGGGTCCCTTCTCAACCCGTTTCCGATTTGTCTAAGCCCCGCAGGGAAAGGTAAGCTGGTCGCCATGAAGAAGTTTCAGGAACTCAGCGAACGCGAAGTGCTGGCTCTGGCCATTTCCCTGGAGGAAGAAGACGAACGGGTGTACTCCGATTTTGCCGAAGGCTTGCGGGTCGACTATCCGGCATCCGCGGCCATGTTCGAAGGCATGCGCGAAGAAGAATCGGGGCACCGGCGGCGATTGATCGAGCTCTACCGGCAGAAGTTTGGCGAACACATTCCCTTGATCCGGCGCCAGGACGTGCGTGGATTCGTGGAGCGTCCGGCCCTGTGGCTGATCCGGCCCATGCGCATTGAAGCGGTGCGCAAGGAAGCCAGCACCATGGAAGTGGAGACGCGCCGGTTCTATGAACGAGCGGGAGCGCTTACCCAGGACGCCAGCATCCGGCAACTGCTTGACGATCTCGCGAGCGAAGAGCGCTCGCACGAGCATCGTGCCCAGGAACTTGACGCGGAAAAGCTTCCCGGTAACGTGAAGGCCGACGAAGAGCGCGCGCAGCGCCGCCTCTTCGTGTTGCAGATTGTGCAGCCTGGCTTGGCGGGGCTGATGGATGGTTCCGTGTCAACGCTGGCGCCGGTTTTCGCGGCTGCATTTGCCACCACCAACAGTTGGGATGCGTTTCGCGTGGGCCTGGCGGCCTCGGCAGGAGCGGGCATCAGCATGGGATTCGCGGAGGCTCTGTCCGATGACGGCAGCCTGACCGGGCGCGGGCATCCTTGGGTGCGCGGTGTGATCTGCGGAGCGATGACCGCGCTGGGAGGTATTGGACATACTCTGCCCTTCCTGCTGCACGACTTCCACAAGGCGCTGTGGGCCGCCGGCGCGGTGGTGGTTGCCGAATTGGCCGCCATCACCTGGATTCGGCACCGCTATATGGATAGTCCGTGGGTCTCGGCTGCGCTTCAGGTCGGTTTGGGCGGAGTGTTGGTCTTCATTACCGGCTGGCTCATCGGGAGCTCGTAGAAATCGGCTTCCGGCGCTCGGCTTCCGTGCATTCATCTACGGTTGCGTATCCAGCGGGTGCTTGCTCTTCTCGTAGAATTCGTTCTGCAGCTTGAGGCTGACGTCATCGGCCTTTACGGCGCGAATCGCCTTGGCCACCGCGTCGATCCACCAATCCATTTGAAACTTGCCTAGCTCTTGCGTGGCCGCGGAGCCGTCGCCCGAATAGTGATTCGGAAAGCGCGCGTACCACCAGATGCCGCTATAGACATCTTCGGGAAGATTCTGGCGGTGCTGATCGGCGCCGGATTCGCTATTGGCGCGGTCGATGTGAACCGTGTCGGGACGCGCGATCATCATCTTCGAGGTCTCGCTTTCTCCGGCGTGCATGTCGATCGTTGTCTTCTTCGCCGGACCGCCTGATTCTGGACTCCGCCGGTCGAAGACGTAGACTACGTAATCGTGCGGCTTATCCAACTGGGTTTGCGCGAAGTAGGGGAGCAGGCTTTCGTTGCCGCCGTGGCCGTTCACGATGATTACCTTCTTGCAGCCGTTGCGGGCCATCTCGTCGGTAGTTTCCTGCAAGAGCGCGAGTTGCATCTCGCGGCTGTAGGCGACGGTTCCGGGCTCGTGGCGTGCTTCGGCGATCTGGCCGAAATAATATTCCGGGAAGACGACCGCGTATTCCTGTTCGGCAGCGTGGAGTGCGGCGTAACGCACGTCCAGCAAGTCCGTGCCTAATGGCAAGTGCGGTCCGTGTTTCTCCAGAATGCCAAACGGGAGCAGGCATGTGCCTTGCGAGCGATGAATGCCTTCACGGAAGTCCGCGGCGGTGAGTTCTTCCCAGTGCACCGAGAGTTTCGCTGGCGCTTGCGATTGGGCGGGATGCGATGCACTAAGAATCGAGAGGAGCAATACAAGAGGCAGGACGAATAACAATATGGAGCGCGTTCGAGTCATCATCGCAAAATCTCCCTCGGCGGCGAATTCTAGCACGCGCGAGGGCTGCATTAAAACGTATCAATAGCCGTTGAGAAGAGAACGGGCCGGAAGCATCGTCCCGGCCCGGATGACAACGCTCAACATCGCTATTTCAGGAAAATCTCTTGCAAGAGTTCCGAGCTGACGATCTCCCGAATCTCCGCTCGCTTCTCGTTAAGCTGCTGCGCCGGAGCCTTACCCCCCAGGATCTTGTCGCGAACCGCCTCGCCCTTTGCCGCCAGACCGTCCAGGGCCGCGTGGTTCTTGTATTCGACGGCAATGCAGATGTCCCAATCTTCCGGATTGTTCTTGGTTTCCTTGAGGAAAACCTTGTAGTCGATGATCGATCCCTGCTTCTTGCTTTCTTCGTAGACCGCTTTCGTGGACTGGCGCAGCGAGGTGAGATAGTCATCCATGTGGGTGGGCTTCACGCGGATCAACGTAACGCGCCAGATGGGACCTTCGGTGTAGTGTTCCTGAGCGAACATCGAAGGCGCGAACAACAACACGAACACAGCAAACCCGTAGAGCTTCCTCATAGGCATCTCCTGTAGTAGTGAGTGAACGGCGGGAGGCATCATACGCTCACTGCGGAAAATCGGAAAGCGGTTTCCGGCTTGCAGGCTTCGGCGTCGTTAGACGCGGCGCCGGGAAAGCGTATAGGGACTGGGAAGAAAGGCCCGATGCACCTTGGCCGCCGAACAGCCGAGAGCCTTCCCTGAGCGAAGCCGAAGGGGCGGCTGTCCCCACATGAGTTTGTTAGTGGGTTGCGGTTGCCGCGGAGGCGGACGCTGCGGGGGCTATCGGCGTCAGGCTGGCTTTCACGGTGACGCCTGGCAGTTCGTCTCCGCGAAAGAATTTGGCTTTGTCTTTTGATCCCTCTTTCAGATCTGCGGCGTGCATTTCCGGCATGGCTTCGTAGGGCTTCGAGTAATCGTTGGCGGCGTTCCAGAACAAGAAGCCGATGCCGCCTTTTTCTTTGGCGGTGGCCACTTGGACCTTTATGTATTCGGGCGAATAGGTCTTGGTGCGCCAGCGGAAGGCTTGCAGCCAGGGGCGGATGACCACGCCACTGCCTTTGGTGATCAGCTCGAAGCGGGCCATGGATTCGCCGATGAAGTGCTCGGGCGCGTCGCCGGGGTGCTCGATGTTATCCATGCCGAAAAAGTGCGAGGGATAGATCATGGGTGAGAGCACGTCGCAATATTTCGCCATGCCGACGATGTCCTGTCCGGTGTGGGAAAGATCGACCTGGCGCTGCCAGGCCATCACGCCGAAGACGTCGAGGGAGAGCAGCACGCCGGTGGGATGGAGTTCGGTGTAAGCCTTCTTCAGGAAGGCGGTGATTACGTCGGAGCGCTGGTAGCCGTGGTGCGATTTGTCGCACGCGGCCGGCGTGTTCGTGCCGTCCCTACGGGACTTGTTCCCTTTTTTCTCGGCTACCCGGCGCTGAAGCGCCGGGCTATTATCAGTCGCCCCTACGGGGCTGGCATCTGGTGATTCCTGCTGAGTTGCCTTACACAACTGGGTTTCGGCTTGATCGGCTTCTGGGTGTTCGGTCTGATAGACGAAGCTGGCGTCTTTCTGATCGCCTTCGGCGGGGAAGCGGACGTAGTCGAACTGAATTTCGTCGGCGCCGGATTGCGCCACGAACTTGGCGAGAGCGATGTCGTATTCCTGCACCTTCGGATTCGAAGGATCGGTCCAGACCAGCTTACCGTTTTCGCGCCAGGGCTGGCCGGTTTTCTTCGACTTCACGGCTAGCTCGGGATGCTCGACCACCATGCGCTCGTCGCGGAAGATGGCGATGCGGGCGATGGCGTGCATGTTCTCGGAGTGCAGGAAGTGGACGAACTTCGGCAGGTCGTGAATATAGACCTGGTGCTTGCCTAGCAGCGGATGCTCGAAGGGAATGTTTACGCTGCCATCGGAGTCTTTGATATCGAAGACCACGGCGTTGCCGCCGACTTCGCGCCAGTGGCGGATGATGCGGATTCCGTGGTCGCTGGCCGCCATGACGCCGGTGAGGTAGACGGCGCGGACTTCAAAATCTTTGGCCACGGGTATTGTTTTCTCGACGATGGGCGCGGAGAGAATTCCGGGGATGGTGATCTGCTCGCCTCCCTTTAGTATGTTGCCGGAGCGGTTGCCATTTACGTGACGGATGGCTTCGGCAAGCTCCGAGGAAGTGAGGTATGCTGTCCTCTTCAAATATGTATGGGCAACCGTGGGGATGCTTTCTCCGCGCTTCGCGGTGTAGATCTCAGTGCCGGGAGCGGCGGAAGTTTCGAGCGAAGGGATGTCCGCGGGCTTTACGGTGGTGGAAAGCGTGGCGCTCACCGGCTTCAGTTGCGCTCCTGGCGCGGTTGCAGCGGCCACTGCCGGCACCGCTTGCGCGCTCTGCGGCTGCGCCGCCAGAGCCGAGGAAAGCCTTGGGCTCAGCCGCATAGCGGCCCCGCCAAATAAAAGACAGGAAACAGCAGCAATCGTGAGCACCGACGAGCGTCGCAAGAATCCCTCCAGGAAACCACTCACTTGGATGCTAATCCGCAGCTCTCGACCTTTACCAGTTACCACCGGTCATCCCCCCTTGTTCAATGGGAAAGTTTCGAGTACCTGATACCGAGTATCGAGCACGCTTTCCGGCTGCGGGTCAAGAGCGCGGCCGCAGGGGAAACAGGGATCCCGGAGGGAAATTAACGACTCTACCCGCCCGCTGCCCGGCTACTTGGTACGCGGTTCTAGGTACTCGGTACTGGGTACTTGCCCTTTCCCCTTGCGCAAACTATTTCTCTTCCTTTCTCTTAGCTTTCCACTGCGGGATGTTCTAATATGGCGGGCAACGATCTAAGTCCAGCCAAATATAGGGTTTTCGCTTCCTCAAGCCATCCGCCATCGGTGGCCAGACGCTTGCTTAATCCAAGGTAGCCCGGACGGCTATCAGATCAGGCCAGCGACTGGTTTTCATTGACAGATTTTGTCACCTCTGGAATGTGGGGGAGTCGCAAGCAACAGAAGCCTGACAGGTCCGGCGAAAAGCAGGCAAAAGGCCGGAGATACGGCCTGGGACAGGACAGACAACTACCTTATGAGAACGAACCTTGCTACTGTGCTCGATCCGAACCGCCGCAGCGCCGACGCTGGAGAGTTTGAAACCGCCCTGCGCCGCCGCATTGTGGGCCAGGACCAGGCTGTGGAAAAGGTCGCCGAGATCTACCAGATGTTTCTGGCGGGCCTGAACGCTCCTGGGCGTCCCGTGGGCAACCTGCTTTTTCTGGGGCCGACCGGCTCGGGCAAGACGCGCGTGGTGGAAGCCATGGCCGAGGCCCTGTTCGGCGATGCCCACGCCTGCATCAAGATCGACTGCGCCGAGTTCCAGCACTCCCACGAGATTGCGAAGCTGATCGGCTCGCCTCCGGGCTACCTCGGACATCGTGAGACGCATCCGCTGCTGACGCAGGAAGCCCTGAACCAGTGGTTCACCGAGAAGCTGAAGCTCTCGATTCTTCTGTTTGACGAAATCGAGAAGGCCAGCGACTCGCTGTGGCAACTGCTGCTCGGCATTCTGGATAAAGCGACGCTCACGCTCGGCGACAACCGCCGTGTCGACCTGTCGCAGTGCATCATCATCCTGACCTCGAACCTGGGGGCCAGCGAGATGACCGACCTGGTGGACGGTGGCCTGGGCTTTGCCCCTCGAGTGGTGGAAGTGGACAACAGCTTCGACGACAAGATTCAGCGCACCGCGGTCGAAGCCGCGCGGCGCAAGTTCACGCCGGAGTTCATGAACCGCATCGACAAGACCGTGGTGTTCAAGACGCTGCGCGACGAGCATCTGGCGCAGATTCTGGAGATCGAACTGGGCATGGTGCAGCAGCGCGTGCTCATGGCTGCCGGCGCCAATCAGTTTGTCTTCAACTGCACCGCTGGGGTGAAGGAGTTTTTGCTGAAGGAAGGCACTGACCCGCGTTATGGCGCGCGTCATCTAAAGCGGGCGATTGAACGGCATCTGGTTTTCCCGCTGGCAAATCTGGTAGCCACAGCCCAGGTGAAACTGGGAGACTTTGTCCGCGTGGATATGGCTTCCGAGAATCAGATGATCTTCGTCAAGGAAGCGGAAAACACCATGGCGCCGGTGCTGCTGGAGCGCTACGGAGCGGCAGCGGTCGCTAATATGCCAGCGGCCCGCGCCGCCCGCACCGCAGCCAACAACCGCCGCGGCGACTTCGGGGCCAGCCCCGTCGCGGAGAGCAAATAAGTTCTTTTGAGATTACCCAACTCGCTTGACCGCATCTTGCGAGCCCTCGTGGCGCCGGTTAATTCCGGCGCCCTTTTTATTGGTAACGGCGATGTTTCAATAGCTAGGAAGCTTTGAGTATCGCCGTGCCGCTTTGGTCGGCCTCCAGACGTCGCAGGTCCGCTACGAATCGGTCTATTGCCGACGCCTCAACCGACACAAAGAAAAGTGCAGATTCAGCTTTCGGAGTCCCACCGTGTTCCGACTCTATTTTGGCCTCGATAAGCGCATGGCCCGCAGCGTCTGCACAGTAGAAAAGCATGTTGACGGCCCCACCGGCCCACTTATGGCCGAACACTCCAAACTGTAGCTCCCTTTTGTCTAATGGATGGCGCGGGAAGCCCTCGACCTTTGTTGCGGCATTTTTGAGCCCACCAATGGGCACGTAGACGTCAGTCGAACCGCCGAACGCTCCGTTCCACCCAGAAATACGAATCTCCAAAAGGTCAGCGTCACGCCATTTGACCTCAAAGCTGAAGCCTGTCTCCATAGTCTTGGTCGATGCAATCGGTAAGAGTTCTCAGCATATCAGTGGCACAAATGTTGAGAACAGGCTACTTCACGTTTTGACCGGTGGCGTCATTGAGCACCATGGCCATGTCACGCCAACTGACCAGCGAATCGCCAGGGTAGAAATCTCGTCGCCACTAAGCGTACACATCAATGAGCTGTCCGCTCCAGCTGGCGGGACTGGCCGCATAGGAAAGGTAATGGGCGATCGCCGTGCTTTCGGCAAGACGGCTCCAGGCCCATCCCGAGACATATTCCCAGCCCGAGCGTCCCGTCTCATCGCTCTGGGAATCCTCCACGGCCGTTCCGTCGATGCGATTCGCCTCGCCCCGGCGCGTCGAAGAGGACCAAGCGAAAGCGTCGGCGGAGGGAACGAGACTAATTTGGCCGGCCCGCGTGGTGATCGCTTTCGGAGTTACCAGCACAAGGCTCGTCGACCTATCCGGCGCCGGTGACGGGTCGACAGGATCCACCGATATCGGGAGCAGTTTAATCGACATGGGAAATCAGTTTGCCAACTCTCAATCTATCGGCAGTTCCGGCCGATCTAAAGAACACGGCGGTACTTTAGCGCTGCGCGCGACTGAAATCAGCGCGGTCAATAGACTGAATTTTTACATCGGCGTGACATCTCCGAGCATGACGTGTGATCTCATCCTCACCGGAGGCTGCTATGAAATTGACACGTTTAAGCGTCAGTGCTCTTCTGGTTCTCAGCTGCGCCGCTGCCTTTGGGCAGACGACCGTTAAGCTGGGATTCCTCAGCCACGATCAACAAACCCAATATTGCGACTACGTGCAACTCACGGTTGAAAAAAACTCTGTGGTTACGGGAACCCATTTCATAGCGGCGTCTGGAACTCAGACCTGCTTCAATGAACCCGGATTCAACGGCACGATGGCCGGAACAGTGACAACCATTCCGGCGACCTCGGGCCTCACCGTGACTGGGACGGTCGCCACCTTTGCCGACAACACCTACGACCAGCAACAGGGTTACATGGGCGCATGCGGCTGCGCCGAGTACTATGTAAGCAAATTAAGACCGTCCACCGCACAGGAAATACAGGATGGCGTGTACGGCTGGGCTCTCTATACCAACTTCGGCGGTACGGCTGCGATTCAGAATTTCGGTTTCACCACCAAGCAGTTGGGTAACGATAACGCGAATGAAAAGAAAACGTTCGATCTGCAACTCCGCTAGTCTTGCTTTATCCTGCGAAAGGCCGCGCGCTACTTATCGCGTGGCCTTTCTAACGCCAAGCTATGCAACAGCAGCGCCGTCCAGTTCTTGGTGTAACCAGGCTTTTCTGTCTTCCTGAGGAAATGAACCGGTGCGATGGACGAATGTGATCGTGTTGTTTAGCTGCATGGCGGCGCCCATGCTCGCGCAAGTAACGAAGCCGCCGGATTCGGCGGGGCAAGCTCATGCCCAGGAGCCTAAGTCAAGCGCGCAAAGCGCGGATGCACCCTCGGAAAGGACGTATCCGCTCGATTCGTTCCGGGATTTTTCCGCCGTCATGATCGGCAGCAGAGCGGAGCCTGGGGAAGGCACCTCACAGGGCTACATATACCGTTCCGGCAACCGGATGAGAATGGAGGAGCCAGGTGGAGGCGCCTACTTCATCACTGACCTCAACACGGGCGAAACCTACGGGATCGTGGAAGTCGCCTGCATCCACGACGATCATCCCTATATCCGAGCCATCCCATTTCACATTGCGGGAAAGATGGACGCCACCGTGACGCGCGCTTCTGCCGGGAACGAGACCGTGGAGGGTCACTCCTGCCGGGTGGAGGATATTACGGTCTCGTCGCCTATGCTTGCCAACCCGCAGAAGATGAGACTTTGGGAAGCGGAAGATCTGCAAGGTTTTCCCATAAGGATTGAATTTGTGCTTCCCGGCGGCCGCGGTCCGGTTATTCGTTATAAGAATGTCGTTTTGGGCCCCCAGGACCCCACTCTTTTCATTCACCCGAAGTCGTGCCAACCGCTTCCTCAGGGACCGGCAGCGTCCCCCGACCGCGAACAGCCACCGGCTCAGTGAAAGTATTACGCCCGTTCCGGGCGAAACAGCGCGCTGACGGCGGAGACACATCGACCTGGTTTCATGCGGAGAGGCTACCGGTTCAGAAATGCGCGACGCTGGGATGGAGGTCGCTTTCACAAAACTAAAGTAATGACCACGTCTACTACTGAGTGTTGTTGTGAGATCGCGGAGTCAAGAACGCGTCAGCCGGGCGGCTGCGGAAACCCGAGAGGGCGTGCACACCGCGACTGTAATCTCCCGATTAGGAGATTCAGCCGCAGTGCTTCTAAGCGCTCAATTGTGTTTGATGGAATTCGGAACGGTTGGCTAGTCTCTGCCTAGCGAGCAATCGGCAAAGGCGTAGCGTTTCCAATCGCATGGCAGTAGCGTTTTGTTGCCGCCCATCCCATTGCGGTGAGCGCGGCCAATAGGAACAACAACGTCGATCCGCCTTCAGGAACGGTTACCGGTCTCACGGGCTTAAAAGGACGCGGGTCGGGTTTGATGATTACGTGTCGGCTGACTTCTGGTCTTACTACGAACTCTCTGGACTGCAACTGCATAATAGTTACTCCACTTCTTTTTTCCGATAACGTTCGTCCCGATAGACTGGGGCAGATTGATCGTAGCTGGTTGCGATGTCGAGGAAAATGGCCCATAAGAGGCGGTACGGAAGTAACAATTAGCAGGAAGCAACCAAGAAAGCGAATCGGCCGGTGGCCAGGAAGAAACCAAAGCCGGCGGCTCCGCAATAGGCAGGCGCAACCTGGAAGACAACGGAAGCACTCCGGCTCAGCGCTTTCCCGGCGCGGAGTGAAAGGGATCGTCTTGCGGGGCGTCGGGAGCGTCCTCCGGACTGGGAATATCCAGGTTGACGACGACCGGCTCCTGACCGCTGCGCACGATCACCGCTTCCACCGGCTGATCTTTGCGCGCGTTCAGCTCTTGATGAGGAACGTAGGGAGGCACGTAGACGAAGTCTCCCGGACCAGCTTCGTCGACGAACTCCAGATGATCTCCCCAGCGAAAGCGGGCGCGGCCCCGCACCACGTAGATCACGGTTTCCAGTTCTCCATGATGATGCGGGCCGGTCTTGGCATTGGGATGAACCACCACGGTTCCGGCCCACAGCTTTTGCGCTCCCACTCGTGCATACGAGATGGCTTCGGCGCGGGTCATGCCGGGCGTTTGAGGTGTGTTGCTGTCGAGTTCGCCGCTGCGAATAATGCGCAGGCCGTGGTTCTTCCAGTCGGACATTTCCTTCTTCTCCCGAAGCACTCTGGAACATCGTGCAATTTATATCTTGGTACCGGCAAAAGCAAGGTCGTCGAGGCAAAACGGGCGATCGGCTATTGCGGCCGTTTGCGGTCTCGCTGTCGTTATGGGCAGAAGCTATGGGCAGAACCTGACTTGCCTCTCGCTCTCCCTCCGTTCTCAACGGATAATCATGTCGATCGCGATCTCGGGAGGTGTTGGATGAAGGTCCCGCGCTGCTTCGCTTTGGTTGCGTGTACGTGCGTTATTTCGCTGGCTGCCCATTCCGGGGAAGCGCCGGAAACCGACCTGAAACCGGCAGCGGTCGCGGCCTTCAAGAATGGCCTGGCCTTCGTGGTAAAGCAGGGAGATGTGCGCCTGGAGGCCGGAGTGGGAAATCTTGCGCCGGTCCCGAACGCGACTCTGGGCTCCTTGTGGATTGCGCCGAATGATGCCGGAGCGTCGCTGGATGAGGTGGTCGCTCACCGCTACAAAGTCTCGGCGCAACAGAACCTGACGGCGCTGCCGGACGTGTTGCTGGCGAATGCGGGCAAGGTGGTCACGGTCGTCGATAACAATCAAAAGGAATACACCGGCGAGATTGTCGGGTTTCGGCAGGCAGAGAAGTCGAGTGTAGTCGCGGCACCGCAGAACTCAGAGAGCTTTTACTCGAATGCTTTGCCGGTTGCGCCGCAGCCGCGTGCCCAGCCGGAGTTCCTGCTGCTGAAATCCGACGGCAAACTTCTGGCTCTCTACTTCCACAATATCGCCCGCGTGATTCTGCCAGCGGATCCCGTGCTCCAGCAAGCGCAGGAAGAGGAACGCAAGGCACTGCGATTCAAAATCAAAGGCGAGACCGGCCATGCAAACTTAACGATGGGGTATCTCGAACATGGATTGGGGTGGACCCCTTCGTATCTCGTATCGTTGCAAGACGACAAGACGGCACAGATCACCATGCAAGCTGTGCTGGTTAACGATGCCGAGGACTTGAAGGACACTGACCTGTTCTTCGTGGTGGGCGTACCGAATTTTGCGTATTCGAACGTTCCTTCTCCCATGGCGCTGCAGCAGAGCCTGCTCGAGTTTATGCAGGCGGCCTCGCGCAAAGATGATATGAGCGCGCGCTATTCGAACGCGATCACGGGGCAGATGACGATGGGCGGGGTGATCGGCGGCCTGGGCCAGGAGGCAGCACCCAGTTTCGCGACCACCACCCAAGAATTACAAGGAGCGCAGGAGGAAGATCTCTTTTTGTATAGCCGAAAGAATGTGACCCTGGCGCGGGGTGAGCGCGCCACTTACAACGTGTTTTCCGAAACGGTGAACTACGAACACATTTATGAGTGGAACCTGGAAGACCAGCCGCGGGTGGATGGATTCGGTATCGCGCAGAATAATGTGAATTCAGGATCGGATCGCGGTACGAAGGACAACATCTGGCACGCTCTGCGGCTGAAGAATACGACGAAATTTCCCTGGACCAGCGCGCCCACCATGGTGATTTCCGGCACCAAGCCGCTTTCGCAGGATACCGTGCCGTACACGCCGAAGGGGGCAACCTCAAGCCTGAAGCTGACAGTGGCAACCGACATCCGCGCCAGCCACGAAGAAAATGAAGTTGAGCGGCAGAAGGACCTTCAGCGGCGGCGCAACTACAACTACGATCAAGTGACCGTGGAAGGAACGCTGACCATCAAGAACTACAAGAGCAAAGAGGTACGCCTAAGCATTGCAGATCGAGTGCGAGGCACGGTGGAATCGCAGACCGACGATGGCAAGGCCGCCAAGCTAGCGGAAGCCATCGCGGTCGACAATCCACTCTCGCGCCTGACGTGGGAAGTCACCTTGAAAGCCGGCGAAGAAAAGATCATCAAATACCGTTACAAGGTGTGGCTGCGCGTTTAATCAGCTGTCGCCGATTGCCTCACCAAACGTCACACCGCGTCGCCTCGGGCCGCACCATGGCCGCATCGGCCTTGCAACTCCATGCTTTCTGAAACTCCGGCAGATTCGATAGCGGCCCGATCACGCGATACTTTGCGATGGGATGCGGGTCGCCCTGGATCATCAAACGCTGGGTCTCGATGCGAAGCTCATCCCCGCGGAACTGTCCCCAGCCAATGAAAAACTGCTGCTCCGGCGAGAACCCATCAATGTCCGCGGGACGCGGCTTGCCTTGCAGTGATTTCTCGTAGGCCAGAAACGCCACCTTCGCTCCGCCCAGGTCTCCAATGCTCTCGCCCAGAACGAGCTTGCCGTTGTGATGCACGCCGGGCTCGATGAAGTAGTTATCGAACTGATTAGCCACGCAAGCCGCGCGGCCCTGGAACTGCTTCAAGTCAGCGTCCGTCCACCAGTTGCGCAAACGGCCAAGATAATCGAACTGTGCGCCCTGATCGTCGAAGCCATGCGAAATCTCGTGGCCGATGACCACGCCGATCGCGCCATAATTCACCGCATCCACCGCCTTCATATCAAACGCCGGAGGCTGCAAAATTCCCGCCGGAAACACAATCTCGTTCTGCAGCGGATTGTAGTACGCATCGGACGTCGGCGGCGTCATGCCCCAGCGCCCGCGATCCACCGGCTTGCCGATGGTGAGCCGGTCGTCTTCTTCCACAAACTTTCGGCCGGCAATCACGTCTTCAAAGAATGCGTCGCGCCGGATCTCTACGTGACTGTAGTCTTTCCACTTATCCGGATACCCGATCTTGGGATTGAACGTGGCAATCTTGGCCATCGCTTTTTCTTTCGTGTCGTCGCTCATCCAGGGCCGGCTCAGGATGTCGTCACGCATCGCCGCCAGCAGATTCCGCACCATGTCCTGCATGCGCGCCTTGGCTTCCGGCGGAAAATATTTCTCCACATACTTCTTTCCCAGCGCCTCGCCCAGAAGCTGATCCGTAGACTCCGCACAGCGCTTCCAGCGTGGCTTCATCTCCGTGGTGCCGCTTAGATATTTTCCCCTGAACGCGAAATCTTCTTCCACGAAGGGCGCCGAAAGGGAATCCGCCGTCGAGGCCAGCAGATGCCACTTCAAATACACTTTCCAGTCCGCCAGCGGAACCTCATGCATTTGGCGGTCGAGTTCCTGCATAAACTTCGGCTCGTCGACGTTCAGGTCGACATCCTGCGGAATCTGCTTGTGCTTGAAATATTCCACCCAGTCGATGTGCGGCGCCATCGCCTGCAACTGCGCGAAGGTTGTGTTGTGATCGGTGGCCGCGGGATCGCGCAGGGTGACGTTGTCGAGCGAGGCCTCGGCGAGCTTGGTCTCCATCCCCATAATGGTCTGGGCCGCGGACGCTGACGTCTTCTCGTCCCATCCCGCAAGCTTGAACATAGCCGCAATGTGCAGGACATACTTCTCGCGTGCTTCCTTGAAACGCGGCTCCGGCTTCAGGTAGTAGTCGCGATCCGGCAGTCCCAACCCGCTGGCGCCAATGTCGGCCAGCACCCACGACGGTTTGTGCGGATCCTGCTGGCCGCCGAACGCGAACGGATCAGCCACAAGAATGTCGTGCATCTCGGCCATCACGCGCTGCAATTCCGTGATGTCTTTCGCGGCGTCGATGCGGGCGAACCACGGCTTCAGCGGCTCCATGCCGCGCGCATTCACCCGCGACTCATCCATGCAGGCGCCGTAGTAGTCGCCGATGATCTGCTCCGTGCTGCCCTTGGGTGCGTTCTTGTCCGCGGCGGCAGTTTCCAGAATCTCCTTCAGCTTGTCCTTGGACGCCTCGCCCGCCGCCCAGCGCTTGCTCCAGCGCGTCATCGACGCCGGAATCGGATTGTTGGCCCGCCAGGTGCCGTTGGCGAACTCATAGAAGTCATTGCAGGGATCGGCCTTCCGGTCGAGATCGGTGACGTCGATGCCGTGCAGGGAATCCGTCTGAGAAAAAAGAGCGGAGGAAGACAATAGACACCCGGAGAGAAATAAGGACAGAAATAAGACGGCCAGTCTTGCTTTTCCCATACCTGTAAAGTCCCTTCTTTGGAACATTCTCGAACGCCACCTGCGCCGCAACTGCTAGAGCCTGCGGCTGATATACAGAGAACAGCCTATCTTATCGGTATTTTTGTTGCACGCTATCGTTTCTTTGCCGCCTGACTTTACGGTTCCTTTATCCCCTGCCCACAGTTTCTTTATGACCTGGATGCTAGCTTCCCAACAACGGGCGTGAATTCCAAGAAAATCGGCAAATCCAACTTTCGTGGAGTCGTCTCGGGAGAGGCTCAGGCAATGACCAAGGCAGTTCTCTATCTCAGGATTAGGCGCAGGATCGCGCCAAGCATCGGGGCGGCGCTGCTCGTGCTCTCAGTTCTTGGCATCGATGTGCCCGCGCGCGCGCAATCCACCTTCGGCAGCATCGTGGGTGTCGTGCATGATACGACGCAGGCGGTGGTGCCCGGCGCTTCTGTAAAGATCCAGAGTCTGGAAGACAACAGTACTCGCACCGCCACATCGGACCAGAACGGATCTTTTGAATTTGTGAACCTGAAGCCGGGTAGATATGCGGTGGCGGCGCAGGCCGAGGGGTTTGCCGAGTTTCAGATCCCATCGGCAGAGTTGGCCGCGCGGCAGACCTTAAGGATCGATGTCACGCTCGGGATTAAGAGTCAATCGCAGACCGTGGAAGTTGCGGACACGGTGGCTGTGATTAACACCGAGAATGCGGTCATCAGCGACTCCAAGGATAACCTGCAGATCACCGAGCTCCCGCTGAACAATCGCGCCACCACTACGAGCCCTCTGGGAGCGCTGGCGGTTTCGCCCGATGTGCAACAGGATAGTTCCGGCAACATCGCGCTGGGTGGCGCCAGTTCGGCGATGGTGAACTTCTCGGTCGACGGCATCTCGACCGCGAACGTGCGGCAGAATGGCGCGCTGCAGGACGCGTATCCATCGCAGGAGGGAATCTCCGCCGTAAGAGTAACGTCTTTCAACAACAGCGCGGAATTCTCCCAGGTAGGCGACGTCACCTTCACCACGAAAAGCGGCACAAGCCGTTATCACGCCAGCTTGTTTGAGTATTTGCAGAACGACATGCTTGATGCCGACCCCTACGGCTTCAACGGCAAATCGCCGAAGCACTTTAACACCTTCGGCGGAGCGCTAGGCGGACCGCTGAGCTTTCCGCATCTATACAACGGAAAAGACAGGACGTTCTTCTTCTTCGACTACGAAGCCAACCGCCGCTCCACCGCCGTTGCCGAGCAATTCCTTGTTCCCACGCAGGCCGAGCGCAACGGCGACCTCACGGCGCTCGGCGTCTCCACGCCGATCACGAATATCAATCCTACAGCCACGGCGCTGCTCAGCTATTACCCGCTCCCCAACGTTACCGGCCAGGCGAACTATAACTACGAGAACTTCCAGTCCACGCCGGCGCGTACGGATGGAGCCGATCTCCGCATCGACCAGACCATCAATTCCAAGCAGTCGATCTACGCGCGCTTCAGCCGGAAGAACATCACCGAAGACTACGCCAACCCGCTTCTGCCCGATGACTCCGACAGCGTGCACAATCGCAGTCTGCTGGTCTCGCATACGTGGGTGCTCACGCCGCGCCTCCTGAACGAGTTCCGCTTCGGCTTTACCAATGTGACAACCAGCGTAGGTTTTCCCATCGAAGGCGCGGACGCGCTCGCACAACTCGATCTAACTGGCGTGAACATCAGTCAGCATCCCACCACGCACGCCTTTCCTACGTTCAATTTCAATGCCGGAACCGGCTTCACTCCCATTGGCCGCGACAAGACCGGAGTGACTCAGTCGAAGACGACCCAGCTCACCGACAACATGACCTGGACGCGGGGCAAGCACACCTTCAAAACTGGTATTGACGCGCGCCGGGTGCGCTATGCCGACATCGAAACTTTCCTGCCTTCGGATGACTTCGGACTATTTACGTTTCAGCCCACATTTACCGGCAACTCTTTCGGGGACTTTCTGGAAGGCGAGCCCACAACTATTTTCTTTGCGGTTTCCAGCCCCGACGTAGCCGGAACCGCCTGGCAGTACAGCCTGTTCGGCCAGGATGAATACCAGCTCAACAGCAGGCTTACGTTGAGCTACGGCTTGCGCTGGCAGATCCTTCCCGGCTTCACGGAAGACGGCGGCAACCTGGCGAACTTCGACCAGAGAAACAACTCCATCGTCGTGCCCAACAATCTCGCCAACTATCTAGCGCAGCAGAATCTTCAAGCCTCGAATCTCGGCTTCCAGCAGTCGTTCAATGCCTGCAATCTCGGCTATACGGCGTTGCCCTGCACCAACTACATAACCGCCAGCCAGGATCATCTGCCGCAGTCGTTGCGCAACATCTATAAGCGCAATTTCCAGCCGCGCATCTCGCTGGCCTATCGTCCCTTCAACGATACGAAAACGGTCATCCGCGCCGGCTTTGGGATCTTCACCGTAACCAATCTCGGTCCGCTGTCCTTCAACAACAGCGGCAACCCGACTTCCGCGCTGCACACATATACCAACAGCGGCACAACCGCCGCGCCTCTCATCCAGTTCCCCAACACCGCTCCACCCTCGGTTGGCGTGCAATACGGTGGCGGTGGCCTCGATCAGGGTGTCGATCCCAATTACCGCGACCCGCAAGCCAACCAGTGGAACTTCACCGTGGAACGTCAGCTCACCGCCAACGACAGCCTGCGGGTCAGCTACGTCGGGATGCACACTTACCGCCTGAGCATCACCGAAGACCTCAACCAGATTCCCGCCAGCACGACTCCGTACACTGTGCCGGCCGGAATGTTTGTCGATCCGCGGGCGCCCTATCAGAATTGGTTCACGCTCTACAGCACTTTCAACGCGGGCGAGGCCAACTACAACGCGCTTGAAGTCCACGAGAGCCACAAGACCTCACACGGCCTCTTCTTCGACGCCAACTACACGCTGGCGAAAAATCTTGCCGACAATCAGGGCGACACTCCTACGGCCTTCGCCGGTGAAGTCAACTACGGCATCCCCATCGCCAATCGGTTCGATATCCGCAGTGATTACGGCAATGTCGAGGGAACGCGCCGCCAGCGCTTTCTCTTTACCGGTCTTTACCAGCTACCTTTTGGTCAAGGCCGCACTTTTCTGAATACTGGCGGCTGGAAGAACGGCGTGCTGGGCGGTTGGGAGTTGACCAACGTCACTGTGCTTGAACCCGGTCCGTGGCTCACACCGAGCATCAGCGATTCCTACGATCAGTCCAACACCAACGTGATCAATCGCGGCGCTTACCTGCGTCCCGACCAGGTCTCGTCGAATTTCTATCAGGGACAATCGCGCGCACAATACTTCAACCTCGCCGCCTTTGCGCCCACGCCTGCCGGTGCCGGCCGTTTCGGCAACGCCGGAGTCGGCATCCTCCAGGGACCAGGCACGGTTGCGGCCAGCCTCGGTCTCGCCAAAGTCTTCCAGGTTACGGAAGGAGTAAGAGTGCGCTTCGAATCCACATTTACAAATGTGTTCAACCACACCAACTTCGCTCCTCCTGTCGCGCAGATCGATGTGCCGGCAACCTTCGGCGTCCTGAGCGCGCCGCAGACGGCGGAGAACGCCGGCAACCGCACCGGGCAACTCGCCCTGCGCGTCGAGTTCTAGGGTCATTGGCGACAAGTGAGAACGAGTTTTCAGCGCAGGAGGCGCCCATGGTAAGGCGAACGAACATAGTGGTAGTCATCCTGGTAATTGCGGCGGCGGTCGCAACCTGGGCCACGCTCGGGACTGCGGTCGCGCAAACCAAGGCCGCCGTTCCGAAGCCTCAGGATAAGCTGGCGCTCGGCGAAGAAGAGGTCAGGCAGTTGCTTCTTCTCATCGATACCAACAAGAACGGCAAGATCTCCAAGCCGGAGTGGATGAAGTTCATGGAAGCGGAGTTCGACCGGCTGGACAAAGAAAAAAAGGGAGAACTGGACGTCAAGGAACTAACGCAATCGAAATTGCGCGTGAGTCACGCCAGCGTGGGCCGATAACCGGCGATTCGACAACTGAGAACTGCCCTACCCGCCGGCCTTTAACTCCGTGAGCACCTGCCGGGCGATTTCCTTCAGCGTCTCAAACACGCCCACACCCTGAAACGCGACTGCCTCCACCACGGCCTCATTCTTCTTCCGCAGCTCCTTGTTGAGTGCTTCGGGGGACAGGATATTCGGTAGGTCCCGCTTATTAAGCTGCAGCACGTAGGGAATCTTGTTGAAGTCGTAGCCGTGTTCTTTCAGGTTCGACATCAGGTTGTCGAGCGCTTCCACGTTGGCGTCCATGCGCTGTTCCTGCGAGTCGGCGACGAACACGATGCCATCCACGCCCCGCAGAATCAGCTTGCGGCTGGCGTCATAGAATACCTGCCCGGGCACGGTGTAAAGATGGATTCTCGTCTTAAACCCGCGCACCGATCCCAGATCCAGCGGCAGGAAATCGAAGAACAGAGTTCGCTCGGTTTCGGTGGCCAGCGAGATCATCTTGCCCTTCTGCTGTTCCGCGGTTTTCTGGTAGATCACCTGCAGATTCGTGGTTTTGCCGCCTAATCCGGCGCCGTAGTACACGATCTTGCAATTGATCTCGCGGGCTGCGAAGTTGATGAAACTCAAGGCTTTCCTCAAAAAGCGCGGGCCGCACACTCATCCGCGCGCAAAAATATCCCTTTGGGGGCTCGGGTCTTTATATCACATGGCCGGATAGAAGGTAGGTTACTCAGGTGACCCCCTGCCGGTCGGCGTGGCCGGAACCCGCAAGGCACTGCCACCTGAGAATAGCCTTTCGGGCCACCCACCAGCGGCTGAGGCCAACGATCCGCCCCTTACCGCGCCGTCACCGCCGGATAATACCCATCCTTGGCGGAAACCTTCAGCCCCGGCCGGTCCACCAGCACTTCGATGCTGTGGTAGGTCGCCGCCGTCGGAGTCTTGGGCGGGATCGGTGTGTAGCCTAGCGTGTACTGGTTGCGTGCCTCACTCATGATATGGCCGTAGATATCTTCAATCGCGTTCCGCGAGAGCTCGGCGTACACAGCTCCACCCGTGGCCGACGCATACTTCGGCAATAGGTCGCCATAGCCGTGATAGGGAAGGTGCAGGCGTTCGATTTTGTCGTAAACCGGCAGTGCCCCGCTATCCACCGCCACCGCTTTTACCTCGATCTCATGCGACAGCAGCAGCTTCTTCACATCGTTGTAGCTGGCCTGGCTGCCATATTCCCGTCCGTCGCTGATCACGAAAATGATCTTCCTTCGCGTCCGATCGCGTTTCCCCAGGTCCAGCGCCGCCCGCAAGATGGCATCGTTCAGCACGTGCGACTCTTTCGGCGGCGTATACACCGGCTCGGTCGGACTTCCTACCGGAACCCCATTGATGATTGGCCCGTTCGGCGCCAGCGGCCCGCTCATGACCGGGACGCCATTGTTGCGTCCGCGTTCCGTCTTGATCTGGTTTAATAGTCCGTTCAGCTTCGGGGTCGCGCCAAAATCGCTGACCTGGCTCACCGTGCTGCTGTAGGTATAAAGCGCCACTTCGTCATACGGAGCAAACGCTCCTACCAGCGCGGGAAACGTCTGGTTCACCTTCTGCACCGCCGCGTCCGGCATGCCCAGGTCCAGAACGATCGCCACCGAAAGCGCGAATGGATCGGCGGTAAAAAAGCTCAGCTTCTGCACCGCTCCATTTTCTTTCACCACGAAGTCCGTGGATCGCAGTCCGTCCACCATCCGCCCTTTACCGTCTTTCACCGTGACCGGAATCTGCACAAAGTTGGTATGCACCACCAGGGTATAGAGCTGCTCCTGCGCGCTCCCCTGTTTCGACGAACTCCCCGGCGGCACCGTCCTTACCGGCGGCATGGCCGGTGGCGCGGATCGCTCTTCACCGGGACCCGGCTGCTCAGCCGGTGCGGCGGCTGGCTGGTTAATCGGCTGGTTCGTCCAAGGATCTCTCTCCACAGTTGCCGGTTTCTTTTCTTCCGGCCGCGGAATCGGTGGCGCGTCAGGTTTTGCCGCGGACGGCTGTACCGTTGGCGCATCCGGAACGTCGGCGCTCTCGGCGGGCTGGGTTTGTGCTGGCTGTCCCTGCCCCTGGCTTCCGGACGACTGTGCCGCCATTTCCGGAACGATAACGCTCAAGCATCCCGCAACGAACGCCGGAAGAACGAATGCTGGAAGAAAGACCAGCGCCGTCACCAGCCATTTCGCTCTACCCCGACCTGTCTGATTCGCCGTCACCGTTTCTCCGCTCACAAGCACCGTCCGTTCCTTGCACAAAAACCGCCGTTCCCAACCGTCTCCCATACCCCGGTCACCCGGACCGACTGTCATCCTGAGCGGAGCCGTTTTTCAGGCGTAGCGAAGGATCTCCCGCTTAACCGGCGCAACGCGTAAGCCAAACTGCACCACTACCAAAAACACCCTCATTTGCTTGGGATGCCCAAACCCGTTCATTTGGTGCATCTAAGTTTCAGGAATAGACTAACAAAAACCCCGGAGAGGAAACCGTTCATGCCCAAAATATCCGCTTACCAAGGTTTCACGCCGACCCGGCTCGCTGCATCGATCCTATTCATCCTCGCGGTCTTATCGGCCGCCGTTCCGTCCGCCCTGGCCCAAAACTCCAATCCCTCCGATCCCGGCGACGTCCGCAAGCCTGCCCAGCATTCGGATTCCCAGCCCTCCGATACCCAGACGCCCGACGAGACCATCAAAGTCAAGGTCAACGTGGTCGGAGTTTTCTTCAACGTCAAAGACAAACACGGCGCCCTGATCCCCAATCAGACCAAAGACGACTTCGAAGTCTTTGAAGACGGCAAGCCGCAAACCATCAAGTACTTCGCCGCCGAATCGAACCTTCCGCTCACCCTCGGCATTCTCATCGACTCTTCCGGCAGCCAGCTCAGAGTTCTCGACATGGAAAAAGAAGTCGGCGGAGCTTTTCTTCGCCAGGTTCTCACCGACAAGGATGAGGCCTACGTGATCGACTTCAACATCGATGCCGAGCTGGTGCAGGACTACACCCGCGACGTCCACCGCCTGCAAGCCGCCCTCAACAAAGTCAAAATCAATTCTGGAGTGACGAACCCCATCATGGGCTCAGGCGGCCCGGTGCCCACCGCTCCCGGCTCGCAGCGCGGGACCGTACTCTACGACGCCGTCTATCTCTCTGCCCATGACATGCTGGCCAAGGAAGTCGGACGCAAAGCCATGATCCTGCTCACCGACGGCGAAGACGAAGGCAGCCAGCTCAAAATCAAAGACGCCATCGAAGCCGCCCAGCGAGCCGATGCCATCGTTTACGTTTTGCTGTGCGCCGATCGCGGCGGTTATTACAGCATGGGGATGAGCTACAGCGGCGAAGGCGAAATGCGCAAACTCACCGAAGCTACCGGCGGCCGCGTCATCAACGTCGGCAACAAATTCGACAAACTGCGCGAGGCCTTCGACCAGATCGGCGCCGAACTGCGCAGCCAGTACAACCTCGGTTACACCTCCACCAACCTCTTATTCGACGGCGGCTACCGCAAACTCGAAATCAAGAATAAACAAGGCTACAAAATCCAAGCCCGTGCCGGCTACTACGCCACCGCCCGCGACCAGCAGTAGTAGTGGGGAGATCTGTGGAGCGGGCACTCTTGCCCGCTACCTTTGACCTTAGGCTTTGTTCTTGCCCGAAAACCATTTAGCCTGTATCACGCTGCATGAAGACGCCCCGGAGGTTCGCTATGCCATCCCCAAATGTCTCCCCATTCTCCCGCCGTTCCTTTCTGCAACTCTCAGCCGCTGCCGCAACCTTCCACATGGTCACCGAGCCCATGCTCGCCGCCGCAGCCCGCGGCCCCGCTCCCAACAATAAAGATGCGGTCATGATCGACTCCAACGAGAATCCCCTCGGCCCCGGCCAATCCGCTCGCGAAGCCATTTCCGCCATCATCCCTCTCGGCGGACGCTATCTCGACCATCTCACCCACGACCTCATCCACACCTTCGCCGAGCAAGAAGGCCTCAACCCGGATTGCGTTCAAGCCTTTGCCGGTTCCACTCCCCCTCTGCGCTTCGCCATCGTCGCCTTCACGTCGCCGCAGAGAAGCTACGTCACCGCTGACCCCGGCTATGAAGCTGGAATGTTCGCGGCCTCTGCCACCGAGGCCCGCGTCGTCAAAGTTCCTCTCACCAAAACTTACGCTCACGATGCCAGGGCCATGATCGCCGCCGCGCCCGACGCCGGACTTTTCTACGTGTGCAATCCCAACAATCCCACCGGCACGCTCACGCCCCACTCCGACCTCGAATACCTCGTCGAAAACAAACCCAAAGGTTCCATCGTCATGGTCGACGAAGCCTACCTCCATTTCTGCGACGCCCCCTCCACGCTCGATTTCGTCAAAGCCGGCAAGGACGTGGTCGTGCTCCGCACCTTCTCCAAAACCTACGGCATGGCCGGCCTGCGCTGCGGATTCGCCATCGCCCGCCCCGACCTGCTCGACAAAATCACTGACCGCTCCGGCTG
This sequence comes from uncultured Acidobacteriaceae bacterium, assembly GCA_963749985.1. Taxonomy (GTDB): domain Bacteria; phylum Acidobacteriota; class Terriglobia; order Terriglobales; family Acidobacteriaceae; genus Sulfotelmatobacter. Next base: position 274,541 of record CAVVOS010000002.1, read on the forward strand.
GAACTTCATGCCCATCACCGCCCTCGTCGCCGCCTCGGCCAGCCTCAAGGACCCGCTCCTCGTCCCCGAACGCAAACGCATCAATGCCACCGTCCGCCAGGAAACCTTCCACTGGCTCGACCGCAACGGCTACTCCTACATCCCCTCCGAATCCAACTGCTTCCTGCTCGATACCAAACGCCCCGCCAAGCCGGTGATCGACGCCATGGCCCAGCAAAATGTCTTCATCGGACGCCTCTGGCCCATCCTGCCCACCTGCACCCGCATCACTGTCGGCACTCACGAAGAAATGGAGAAATTCCAGTCCGCGCTTCAGAAAGTCATGCGCGGCACCACCGCCTTCTCGCTGCCTATCGAGCCCAGGCCGCGTCGTAACCACCGCGTATTGCTCTCGTGATTACGCGGCAGGAAAGCGCCTGCATTTGAGTCTGAGCGCAAAAGATAAAAAGATAAAAGATGAAAGAAAAAGGCCACGCCCGAAGACGTGGCCCTTGCCATTTCAAATCATTCGACGATGCCCTAGTTCAGCGTCAGCAGAAACGCATGCTCCTGCCCATTGTGCATCCCCGTGCCCACGATCTGCCCGGCGTTATTGATGCCATACGCTTCCTGCAGCATCCACCCCGACCCTGCCGGTATCAGCTTGTTGAGGTCTTTCATCGTTCCTCCGCTGTAGACGAAGGCGTGGTAGGTGTCTGGAAAGTCCGACTGGCCAACCACCACTCCGGAGTCGTTGATGCCGAATCCCCAACTGGCAAACAGCGGACCGGCGAGCGACCCTAGGTCCGTCACTTTTTTCCCGCTCTGCAGAAACGCATGCGCCTGGAGATTGCCTTTTGTGTAGGCGATGCCGGTGGTCTGCCCTTTGTTGTTAATGGCATATCCTTCGCTCCACTCGCCGCCCAGCGTTCCCAGCGGAGTCATCTTGCCGTTGCTCCAGATAAACCCACGGAAATTCCCGCTCGCAGTGTACGACGTCCCCACCACCACGCCGGCCGCATTCACGCCCTGCGCGCTATTCCACCAGTCCACGCCGTTGGGAGATCCCAGTGTCCCCAGGTCCGTCATCTGCCCGTTGCTGTAAAGAAACGGGTGATTGCTGCCGTCCGCGGTTACAGCCGAGCCCACCACCTGCCCCGCGTCATTGATCCCATACGCCACGGCCGACCCGCCGCCCAGATCGCCGATATTCGTAAGCACGCCGTTGACGGTCGTGAACGCATGATATGTGCCATCGGAGCTGGTGGAGTATCCCGCTACCTGCCCAGACGCATTAATCCCGTTGCCGATGCCACTGGTTCCTCCCAGAGTACCCAGACTCGTCAGCTGGCCCGCGCTGTAGAGAGAAACGTCGCTGCTGTTGGTCCGGTCGCTGCCTACCGAGCCTGCAACTTCGCCGGTCGCGTTGACCGCACGTGCCACGCTGTAATCGTCGCCGGAAACTACTCCCAGATCCGTGATGGTATAGGTTTGCGCGGCGCACAACGACGATGCCGCGGTCAGAAGAACGAAAACAAATCTGGCGCAAGACCTCATAACCGCTCCTTGTCGCAGGGGAAGATTCAACGCGCCAATCTTTCCACGTCCCTAAGGTGAGGTTGTCAAAGGATTGTAAAAATCGGTAGTGGTGCAGCTGGAAACTCCACAGGTTCTATTGTTCCGGCGCCGTCCCGAAGGCCCGCGTTTTCACCAGCGGGCCGAGGGATCTCCCGTACCAGATCGCCGTGCGGGCGAAACTTTACCATTACCTAGAAGTCCGTGTGCTGGCGGGAGCCGTAAGATCCCGGAGTACACGGATCTTGCTATTCCGCCGCTTCCGCCCACTCCACCGTCCGCCGTTCCCGGCTGCTCTTATGTGCCAACACCACGGCGCGCATAGTCCGCAGCGCCTGCTCCGGCGTGACATCCAGAGCCGCCTTCTTCTCGATCGCATCCCGCACGTTGGCATAAAACCCGCGATAATCTCCCCGCTCCGTCTTCACCTTCACACTCGGCTCGCCCACCAGGCTTAGCGTTCCCCACCACTGCTCGTCTTCCACTCCCCAATCCGCGCCCCAATCCAATCCGTCCGGACAATTCTCTCCCCGCAACCCCGCCTCCTGCGGATCCATTCCATACTTCACAAACGATCCCTTCGTCCCATGAATCAGAAAATGCGGTCCCGGCGCATATGCGATAATCCGCGCCCGCCCCATCGCCCGCAGCCCGGCATACTCCAGGCACACATCGAACGCGTCATCCACGCGCGACGTTTCCCGCTGGCAGAACGCCGACGCGGTAATCGCCCGCGGCTCGCCAAACAACACCAGCGCCTGATCGATCACATGCGGCCCCAGGTCAAACAACACGCCGGCTCCCGGCTGGTCCGCGCGCTCCCTCCACGCATTCGCCTTCGGCTCCAGCCGAAACCGGTCATAGCGGCACTCGTATTCCACCACCGACCCCAGCTTGCCCGACGCCACAATCTTTTTCACCGTGCCGAAATCCCCATCCCAGCGCCGGTCTTGATACACCGTGATCAAGCGCCCGTGCTCCTTCGCCAGCCGTACCAGTTCCTCGGATTCCGCGAGCGTCGGCGCAAACGGCTTGTCCACCACCACGTCGCGCCCCGCCAACAAGCAGGCCCGCGCCAGCTCGAAGTGCGAATCGTTCGGCGTCGCGATCACGCACAGCTGGATTCCCTCATCCGCCAGCAGCTCCTCAATCGTCCGCGCCACCCGCACTTCCGGATATTTTTCCCGCGCCCGCGTTCCCCGGCGTTCCAGAATGCAAGCCAGTTCCATCCCCGCCACACCCCGGATCACCGGCGCATGAAACGACTGCCCCGCCATTCCAAATCCAACCAATCCCACTCGTACCATTACGGCTCCCTCATGCAGTCTCCTGCCTTCTACTACTCGCTCCTCGCCGATCTACAGTTTTCCGCCGATACACTACCGCCCCCGCCCGCAATACAACCAAAGAGTATCGTGAGCCTGCAAGGTTACGCTCTCAGGCCATGAATAAGTTTTCGGAGGCAAGTATGAGGCTCGGACCGTTCCTTGTGATCTCCATGCTGCTGCTCATTTTCTGGGCCGAAAGCTTCTTGCTCCTCCACGTAGCCAACGTTCTGGTTCATCTACTGCTGCTGGTGGCCGTCCTCTTTTTCGTCGGCTACCTGGTAAGGGACACCACCACTACCTAAATTGCCGGAAGCCCGGAAGCCGGAAGCCGGAAGCCGAAGCCCGAAGCCCGGAAGCCGGAAGCCGAAGCCCGAAGCCCGAAGCCGGAGCCTACCTACCGGTCCTTCACTCTCCGCACAAACTTCAGCCCCGACCACACCTCCGTCACCGCGCACACCTTCACGTCCACCAACCCCGCATCCAGCCCAATCCCGCGCACCCCATTTTCATCCACATCCGTCTTCACCCCGGAACTCTTCTTCGGCCAGCTCACCCACAACATCCCCGCCGGAGCCAGCCGCTTCGCGATCCGCGAGAACTCTTTCGCCAATTCCGCTCGAGACTTGGTGAACATCATCGCGAAATCCAGCGCGTCCCCCGGCTTCGCCACTTCGCACTCCGCCAGCGCCTCGCGCAATTCCGCCCGCACCTCCGCCGGAGCATTCGCCAACCACACGCGAAATCCCGCCTTGATCCCTAATTTTTTCGGAAGTGGTGTCCCCGAATATCCCGGCATTCAAGTTGCCCGTAAGTAAGGAACGAATGTACTGAAGCGAAAGCCCGGAAGCCGGAAGCCGGAAGCCCGGTCTCCTACTGCACCGGCGCGTAATACCCTCGCCGCGCTCTCACCCGGAAGTTCTTCCGGTCACTCGCCACAATCTCAATCGTGCGAAAGTGCCCGTCCGCCTTGAAGTCCGCCGGCTTGTAGGACACCGCATACTGGCTGCGCAACTCATCCTGAATCTCGGCAAACGCGTTCGCCACATCGCGAATCTGGAACGGAAAAAATGCCCGGCCGCCCGTCGCATCCGCAATCCGTTCCATCACCTTGTCGCCCGCTCCCTTGGTCCCGCTCACATTCGTGCTGATCGTGTACACAATCGCATCCGCCCGCTGCGCCATCTCAATCGCTTCCTCGCGCGTCACATGGCTCAAGTTATCTTCCCCGTCGCTCAGCAGGATAATCGCCCGCCGTGTCGCCCCGGCCTGCGCCTTCTTCAGCAACTTGTCACGGCAGGCATAGTAAAGCGCATCGTAGAGCGCGGTTCCGCCGCCCGGCCGCAACTCGCGCACCCCGTGCGCCAGTTTCTCCGTATTATCGGTAAAGTCCTGCGTCACTTCCGGCGTCGCGTCGAATCCCACCACCATCGCCTGGTCATAGCCTCGCCGCACCGTCTGGTTCAAAAACTCAATCGCCGACTCCTGCTCGAACTTGAACCGGTCCCGCACCGAGTTGCTGGCATCGATCAGCAAACCTACCTGCAGCGGCAAATTCGTCTCCGCGTGAAAACTTCGGATCTCGTCCGCCGCCTTGTTGTCATCCACAATCCGGAAGTCGCCCTGCTTCAGGTCGGTCACCCGCTTCCCATGCTTGTCCGTCACCGTGAACACCACGTTCACTTCGTTGGTGCCCACTCGGATGCGCGGGATATCTCCAGCATCCGCACCCGGATCGCCCGCTGTCTTGTCGCCGGGTTTCGGATCGCCAGCCTGCGCCGCCCCAGACGCAGGCGACGCAGACTGCGCGGCTGCCTGAGCGGAAAACTGGGAGGGTGACGCCGAAGCCGGAGCCGATCCACCCTGCGCAAACCCGAACCCGTGCACTCCCAACACCACCAACACGAACGCCGCCCACCGCGTCACCGAACTTCCGAAAATGTGTTTCGTGAGATTGCCCCTCATTAGTTGTCAATTATATCCGCAACCGCCGGAATCCGGTCCCGCTAGAAAGGAGCGGCTTCTGCCCCGCGGTAACCTGAAAGACTTAGGTTTTGGGTGGCGCAGCGCTTCCAGCGCTGCGATCAGCCCCCGCCAACGTTGAGGGCTTTAGCCCCTGAGGCGCCATGGGACCGCTGCAGGAACCCGCCCCCCTCGCCTACTCCTCCGCCTTCCTCAGAAACTCCCGCAACTCCTCCGGCAACTCGCTCTTCAACGCAATCGCCTCTCCGGTCCGCGGATGCCGGAACTCCAACTCCGCCGCATGCAGAAAATTCCTCTTCAGAGCGGTCACCGCATTTTTCCCGCGCGCCTGCGCCGGAGCCCCATACATCGTATCTCCCACCACCGGATGCCCCATTGCCGCCACATGCACCCGAATCTGGTGCGTCCGCCCGGTATCGATCTTCACCTCGAGCAACGTAAACCTCCCAAACTTTGTATCCAGCCGCCGCGCCACCCGATAGTGCGTCACCGCCGTCCGCCCACCCTCCAGCCGCGCAGTCATCCGCATTCGCCGCACCGGATCGCGGCTGATGCTCTGCGCCAGCGTTCCCGAATCTTTTTTCACCCAGCCATGCACCAGCGCCAGATATTTCTTCTTCACCTCGCGCGCCGCAAACTGCGCGCCCAGCTTGCGATGCGCGTCATCGTTTTTCGCCACCACAATCAGCCCGCTCGTCTCTTTATCCAGACGATGCACAATCCCCGGCCGCAACTCTCCGCCCACCCCGGACAAACTCCGCAGATGATGCAGCAGCGCATTCACCAGCGTCCCGCGATTGCGCGCATCGTCCGTCGCCCCGGCCCCCGCATGCACCATCATCCCCGCAGGCTTGTCGATCACCGCGAGATCGTCATCCTCATAAACAATGTCGAGCGGAATCTCCTCCGCCATGGCCTTGAGCGGTGCCCGCTGCGCCTCGCCCAGCACACTGATGCGCTCCCCGCCTCGCAACTTCAGCGAAGCCTTTGTCGCAGCATCGTTCACCAATACTTTGCCATCGGCAATCATCTCCTGCACCCGGGCGCGGCTCACGGACTCAAGCCGCGCGGCGAGAAATTGATCGAGGCGCTTGCCAGCGTCTTCAGGTGTGGTCGAAATAAAAATGGGAAATGATTCCAGCATTCGCTGGAGGATATCAGACCCTACCGTATGAAGAAGCGCGGTAGAGCGAACGATCGCCGCGATTCCGCGTCCGGAGGACGCCCGAAAATAGCCCGGCGTTTTTAACGCCGGGTAGAGTCGGGATTGCCAACGCGCATCCCGTAGAGCCTGCCCTGAGCGAAGTCGAAGGGGACGCCTGAACGCGTCCCATGAATTTGTAGGAGGCCGAGTACCGTCGCGTTGAAGAGGCGCGGCTTCAAGCCCCACCGGAGAGTTCCAGAACCAAATTAACAGCGGCCTTTCGGGTCGCCAAGAGGCTCACAAATGCCTGCAGTACCGTGGAAGAGCGGCGCTTCAGCGCCGCGTAAACTCACAAAATCAGCGCGGGCTTCAGCCCTTGTGGTCGCATTTTATGTCCGCGACGAGTCGTTTCCCCGCCGCCTGTTCAGCCGCCACGGAAGTGAGAATAGGAGACACTCCCAGCATTCGCTGGAGGATACTACAGGCTAGGATCGTCGCATGATCGAAGCAATCCGTGTGCGCCACAGAGACGCCGCTATTCCAAATGCATCAAGAAGAGAAGCCGCCAACATACAGAAGACCACGATTGACGGAATGGCTGATAGTGCGGACAAAATGAGCAGAAGCAGGTTTTGGCGGGTGAAGGCGAGATAAACAAGGACTCCGAAACCGGTCAAAATTTTGCTAGTGCTACAGTTTCCTGGCGGGAGCGGAGGTTTTGTTAGAAGCTCTAAGGGACCCAGTGGTCTCCAACGTGCGACTGACCGCGACGAAGGTGTGCGGTTATGTCTTTTCCGCACCTGTCGCAAACGTATCCATCGGCGGGCTCCGAGAATTCACTCGCCCGAAGGTGTTTCGTGTTCAAATTAAGCGCTTCCATACGGAACCGCCAGTCAGAGGACCCCGCCTTGCCTACCGCACCGCCCCCACCGCCTGCGCCGCCACACTCTTAGCCCCCGGCCGCAACCACCAGATCAGCCCGCCCGCCACGACCAGCCCGATCGCGATTAACTGCGTCCCCGTCATCGCCCCGCCAAACACCGACCCGCGACCTGGATCGTCGCGCAAGTATTCCAGAAAGAACCGCGCCACGCCATAGATAAACATGAACGCGCCAATAATCTGCCCTTCGAACTTCCGCCGCTTCAGCAGCCACATCAGGAAAAAGAAATTCGCCAGCTCCACCGCCGACTCGAACAGCTGCGTCGGCTCCAGCGGCACGTTCAGCGGAGTGCCCGTAATCTGGTTCGCCAGCGGATTGTGAAACGTCACCGCCCACCAATGATGCGTCTCTTTCCCGTAGCAGCAACCCGCCGCAAAACATCCAATCCGGCCAATCGCATGTCCCAGCGCCAGTCCCGGCGCAAATGCATCGCTGGTCCCCAGCGCCGGCATGTGATGCTTGCGCACATACCACCAGGCGGCCAGAAACGCCGCAATCAATCCACCGGAAAAAACTCCTCCCGCCTGCAGCGTAGCGACGCTGAAAATCTCCGAAGGATGGGCCGCATACGCGCTCCAGTCGTTGATGACATAGAGCACCTTCGCGCCCACGATCCCGCACAGCACCACCAGGATCCCCAGGTTCCATGCCTTCTCGCCGTCAATCCCCAACCGCTCGGCATTGCGCACACTAATCCACAAGCCGATCAGCACTCCCAAAGACACCAGGAAGCCATAAGTCGGCAGAAAGAACCGCCCGAAATGCACTAATTCTGGATGCACAGTTAGTTGGATGCAGAAAACGCTGAATTTGTACCAACCTCAGTCTAGCAGGGAACAGTCCCCCGTATCTGTCATGTTGAGCGGAGCAGGAGCAGCGCGGAGCGCCGCTCCTGCGCAGTCGAAGCATCCCTACCCGCACCCAAGTACATATGAGCGGTAGGACCACGAAGGACACAATCTCAAAGGCTGCGTAAGCTCGTGAATGCTGGCAGTACCGTGGAAGAGCGGCGCTTCAGCGCCGCGTAGCGCGGCGAGAAAAGATCGGGGCTTCAGCCCCTGAGGTTCCAAATAAATCAAGCCGACCCACTGTGCCGTGTGACGGGCCGAGAATGAACCGTCAGGTAGACGTTGGGAACCCGCCGAGACCCTTTAGGCATCTCCGCATGGCGGAGCGTTGCACACCGGATCCTAGTTCGAGTCGAGTCCCCGTTCATTCAGCATTGGTTCAAAAATCGGTTACCGTCATCACCAACCCCGCAGGCCGGCTTTCACTCTGGATGCTAGGAGAACTCCCCCCGAATTAGCAATAGGGAACCCGCAAATAGTTGGCAGATCACTTGCAACTAAAGTAATCCACCTCCAGGATTCCATCTTGCAATCCGATTCGTCGGTCTCTATCCAGCCGGGTAGATAGAGACGGCCCGCCTCGGTTGTCCAGCCGAGATCGACGGAACCTTAGCTTTTGGGTGGCGCAGCGCTGAAAGCGCTGCGATAAGCTCCCACAATGAACCGGGCTTCAGCCCCGGGGAACCTCTGAGGAGATAAGCTTGAGACTAGCTCTATCCCGCCTTGCGCGTCTCGTCCAACACTTCATCCAGCGCATCTGCCAATAGATGCGCCCGCTTCTGGTAATCGGTGGCCCCGCTCTCCTGCTTCCGCTTCAGAAGGTGATACTCATCCGCAATATTCAGCGCCGCCAGCACCGCCAGCCGCACCGTATCGATGGTGTTCGTAGCCTCGGCCACCGCCCGCATTTTCGAATCCACATACTCCGCCAGCTTCAAAATATATTCCGGATCCGACCCTCGCAGGTTATACGCCTGATCGAAGATCTCCACCCGCACGCTGGCATTCTGCGCATCCTTCACCGTCGATTCCTTAGCCGCCGTCGCCATAACCATCCGTCGTTGAACTCTCTCCTGCTCCTTGTCATTCCGAGCAAAGCGAGGAACCTGCTTTCAGCGTCCGCCTGCTCACTCTTAACCCGCATCAAGAACGCCGACATCTGGCGAAGCCCGAAAGCTAGCAGCTCCCCCTAGCTCGCCCGCTCCTCCGCAATCGACTCAATCTGCGCCAGCATCTTCTCCACTCGCCCGCGAATTTCTTCCCGCTCTTTGCGCAACTGCACCGCCTCCCGCCGCAACGCGACCAACTGCTCTTCGCGCTCCTCCAGTTGCTGCCGCACTCGCTGCACATCGCGTTCCGCCACAGCCTGGGCCTGTCGCGCCGCCTTATACATCTCGATAGTGCGATAGATTTTCTCTTCCAGCGCCTGAAAATCGTCCGCCTGTACCTGTTCCGTCACCTGCTCCACCGCATCCAAAGCCATGATTGCACTTTTCCCCGAAAAGATTTCCAACTTCCCCGCAGTATACTCCACCTCCCTGTGGATCAAGCATGGCTCATTCGTGCGTTGTCATCCTGAGGCGGGCGTTCTTTGCCCGCCGAAGGATCTGGGCGAGCCGCGCGAAGCGTCGCGCTCTTTGCGACGCAGAAGTCGCGCGTTTGGCTCGTTTCCTTGAAATTCGCTATAATTCCCGGCATGAAAAACCTCCGTTCCTCCCTCGCCCTCACCGCGGTTCTAGCCCTCACCGCGCTCCCCAGCGCCGCCAAAACCAAGGTCGAACTCAAGGACACTCAAGGCAAGCCCGTCGGCACCATCACCGTGTCGCAGCAGGGACCAGGCGTCAGCCTCAAGCTTCACCTGCACGATCTTCCGCCCGGCCAGCACGCCATCCACTTCCACCAGAACCCCAAATGCGATGCGCCCGATTTCAAATCCGCCGGCCCCCATTTCAATCCCGATACCAAAAAGCACGGCCTCGACAATCCCGAAGGCCACCACGCCGGCGACATGCAAAACTTCATCATCGACGTGAAAGGCAAAGCCGACGCCACTCTCCAGGATAACGACGTAACCCTCGGCGACGGCCCCCACTCTCTTTTCAGCAACGGCGGCACCGCCATCGTCATCCACGCCCAGGCCGACGACATGAAGACCGATCCCTCCGGCAACTCCGGCGAACGCATCGCCTGCGGCGTAGTGACGAAGTAGGATTTCCCTCGACTCTGTCATCCTGAGCGCAGTATCGACTTCGCGAAGCGAAGTCCATACGAAGTCGAAAGCCTGCCCTGAGCGAAGCCGAAGGGGATCCCTACGCCATGTACATGCGTCATCCGCGGCTCAATTACCGCGCCCCCAACTTCCCCAACTTCTCCGCCGCCGCATCCAGCGTCTCCAACTTCTTGCAGAACGCAAACCGCACCTGCCGCGCCCCGTCCCGCGCATCCCGATAAAAACTCGATCCCGGCACCGCCGCCACTCCAATCTCTTTCACCAAATACTTCACAAACGAAACATCATCCTCAAACCCAAACCCGGAAATATCCGTCATCACGTAATACGCTCCTCGTGGACGAAAACACCTGAACCCTGCCGCCTCCAGCGCCGGCATCAAATGATCCCGTCGCACCCGATATCCCTCCGCCAGCCTCGCGTAATATTCCGCCGGCAAACTCAGCGCCGCCGCGCCCGCTTCCTGCAGCGGTGCCGGTGCTCCCACCGTCAAAAAATCGTGCACTTTCCGGATCGCATTCGTAATCTTCTCCGGCCCAACCGCCCATCCCACGCGCCATCCCGTCACACTGTACGTCTTCGACATTCCATTGATCGTCACCGTCCGCTCCCGCATTCCCTCCAGCGACGCCATCGAAATGTGCTTCGTCCCATCAAACAAAATATGTTCGTAAATTTCGTCCGTAATCGCGAGCACATCGAACTCCACGCACAAATCGCGAATCAATTCCAGCTCCGCTCGCGTGAAAACTTTCCCAGTAGGATTGTTCGGCGTATTAAGAATGATGGCTTTCGTGCTCTTATCGAACGCCGCCCTCAATTCCTTTTCGTCGAACGTCCACTCGCCCCCATCGCTAGCCGGTGGCCTCAGTTTCACAAACCGCGGCCGCGCCCCACTCAACACCGCATCCGGCCCGTAGTTTTCATAAAACGGTTCGAAGATCACCACTTCATCGCCCACATTGCACACGGCGAGCAAGGTCGAAATCATCGCCTCCGTCGACCCGCAACACACCGTAATCTCTTTTTCCGGATCGACCGCAATCCCTTGCCACACGCCCATCTGCCGCGCAATCGCGTTACGCAAGCTCTTCGCACCCCAGGTGATCGCGTACTGATTCACATCGCCGTCGATCGCCGTCCGCGCCGCCTGCTTGATCTCCGCCGGAGCCGCAAAATCCGGAAACCCCTGCGCCAGATTCACCGCGCCATAAAGCATCGCCTGCCGCGTCATCTCCCGGATCACCGACTCGGTAAAGTGCGAAACCTTATCGCTCAGAAAGTGTTTGGTTGGATTGGATAGAGAAGAGATAACGTCCGCCATAGCAGGCAGATTAGCACAACGATTTGTCATCCTGAGCGAAGTATTTGCTATCGCGAAGCGATAGCAAATGCGCAGCCGAAGGATCTCTCGGACCGCAACGAACCCAAGGAGTGACGGTTCTTGGGTGGCGCAGCGGTTCCAGCGCTGCCGTTAGGATTTGAGGGTCGGGGCTTTAGCCCCCGAGGTACGTCCCTAAACCCGCTGCACGCCCCCCAACCCCTGCAGCGCCTCAACAATCCCGGCAGTCCACTGCGCAATCTGCTCATCGCGCAGCGTCCCTTCGTCCGACTGCAACCGCGCCCGCAACAGAATCGAATACTTCCCCGCCGCAATCGACCCACCACGAAAAATCTCGACCGGCGTAAACGACCGCAGCGCCCCCAACCGCAGCCCCGTCACCGCCCGCCGCATCGCCTCAAACTCCACGTCATCGCCAAACACAAAAGAAAAATCCCGTTCCACCGCCGGATATTTTCCCAGCGCCGCAAATCTCACCGTCCGCAACCCGCGTGCATGCAGTGCCTCCAGATCAATCTCCGCCAGAAAAACATCCTGCCGCAACTTGCGCTCCGCCTTCACGTCCTCCGCAATCTGCCCAAACTGCGCCACCACCGCCCCGTCCATCAGCGCCCGCGCCGATCTTTCCGGATGAAAATAATCCGCCGTCCCCCGGTCGAAACTTAGCCCGCCATAAGCGAACGCCGTCAGCAGATTCTCCACGTCCCCCTTGAACGAGCGAAATAATTCGGCGGGTGCCCCATCCAAGCCGTCTTTTGGCTTGGGTGGGGATTTTAAATCCTTACTCACATCGATCATGTCCCCGAGAGGAATCGACGAGCTCACTGCTGCAACCGTAGCCCCCAGGCACACGCGCGCCGGCTCAACCCGCTCCCCGCCTTGCATTTCGTAGACATGTCCCATCTCGAACAGCCGCACGTTTTCCGAATCGCGATTCAAATTCCAGGCCACCATGTCCAGCATCCCCGGCGCCATCGACGTCCGCATTACCGACGCTTCCTCGCTCAGCGGATTCTCCAGTTCCAACACTCGTTGCGAAGATGTCTTTGGGTCGCGAAGCTCTTCCACCACCGCCACTGAAGCTTTTGGGTGGCGCAGCGCTTCTAGCGCTGCGATCTCACCCTTAGATTGACTCGCGGCTTTAGCCGCCGAGGTACTGACCTCCGCCGCGCCTGAAAATCCAAACTGCTCCGCATCGGCATGCGAAATAAACGTCAGCGACACCGCTTCGTTATATCCCAGCGCCAGCGCGCGCGTCCGCAAAGTGGCGTCCATCGCCGCATGCGGCAGCTCCACCACCGCTCCGCTATAAGCCGGCAAAGTATTCTCGAATTTGTCGTAGCCATGCAGCCGCGCGATTTCTTCGATCACGTCAATCTCGCGCTCCACGTCCAGCCGCCAACTCGGAATCTGCACCCGGATCTGCGCATCGGCCTGGCCCTCGGGAATCAAGCCGAATCCAAGTTTCTTCAGGATGCGGAAAATCTCTCCCGCCTCCAGATTCCCGCCCAGGATGCGCTGTACCTCGGCAAGCCGCAGCACCACCGGGGCCTGATCCAGTTTCCGCGACATCACATCGATGACGTCGCCAACCAGCTCTCCGCCGCCCGATTCCAGAATCAGCGCCGCCACCAGATCGCACGACAAAATCGTCGACTCAAAATCCGCCCCGCGCTCAAAGCGGTGCGAAGCGTCGGTATGAAGCCCGTGCCGCCGCGACATCTTGCGCACGATTCCCGGGTCCCACCACGCCGATTCGATCAAAATATTCCGCGTCTTCTCGGTGATCATCGTGTCGTACCCGCCCATCACCCCGGCAAGCCCAACAGGTTTCTTCGCGTCAGCCACCACGAGATCTTCGGAAGAAAGGGTGCGTTCCACCCCATCTAGCGTCTTCAGCTTCTCGCCGTCTTTAGCTTTTCGAATGGTGAGCTGCCCGCCTTCGAGCAAGTCCATGTCGAAGACATGTGTCGGCTTTCCGATCTCCCACAGCACATAATTGGTGGCATCGACAGCATTACTGATCGGCCGCTGGCCCAACAACGCCAGCCGCCGCGCAATCTTTTCGGGCGAGGGTTTAATGCGAGTGTCTCGTATGATGCGCGCAGAGAACCGCGGGCAAAGCCGCGGCTCCTCGACAGCGATGCTGAAATCAGGAGGATTTGGGGTGGCGCAGCGCTTCAGCGCCGCGTCAAGCTCTCCAAAATCTAACTGGGCTTTAGCCCCAGAATCGCCGGAGCCCGAAGCCGGAAGCCGGAAGCCCGAAAGCTGTTTCAGCGCCACGTCATAAATCGCCGCCGCCTCCCGCGCCACGCCATAATGATTCATCGCATCGGGACGGTTCGTCCCAATCTCCATCTCGAACACCGTGTCCGCGCCCGACCCGCTGATTCCTTCGACCGCAATCCCAACCCCAGTCAAATCCTCAGCCAGCCGCCGGTCATCGACGTTGAGATCAACAAACTCCCGCACCCACTGTGGAGAAATCTTCATTGTGTAGCGCCGGCGTCCCGCCGGCTTTTATGCGCACAAAAAGCCTTGTCATTCCGAGCGAAGCATGACCTTCATGAAATGAAGGTCATGCGCAGTCGAGGAACCTGCTTTCCTCGCCACCGCAAAAACTCTCGTCACACTTCTACGCTCTGTCATCCTGAAGCGCGTTCTTCGCGCTGAAGGACCTATGCAACTAGTCACCGAAAACGGCTCATCAAGGAATTCGCATGATGGCACCGCACGCGCCGACTAACCACCAACGACGAACGACCAACGACGAACGACCAACGACCAACGACCGACGACCAACGACGCCCTAAGCAAACTGCTCGAGAAACCGCACGTCTCCGTTGAAGAACAGCTGCAAATCGTCCACTCCATATTTCAACAAAGCGATCCGGTCCGCGCCCATGCCAAAGGCAAATCCCGAAACCTTCTTCGGGTCATATCCGTTCTCCTTCACGAACTCAAACACATTAGGATCAACCATCCCGCATCCCAGAATCTCGATCCACCCCGTCTGCTTGCACGGACGGCAAGGCGCGTTATCCGGCCCGCGCTTCCCACTCCCGCCACAAATAAAACACGAGACAAACATCTCCGCACTCGGCTCGGTGAACGGAAAAAACGACGGACGAAAGCTCGTCTTCACGCTCGATCCAAAGAATTCCTTCATGGCATGATCGAGCGTCCCCTTCAAATCGCCGAACGTGATGTTCGTATCCACCGCCAGCCCCTCGATCTGATGGAACATCGGCGAATGGCTCGCATCCGGAGGATCGTTGCGGTGCACGGTGCCGGGAATCACGATGCGGATGGGCGGCCGCATCTTTTCCATCGTCCGAATCTGCACCGGAGAAGTATGGGTACGCAGCAGCAACCGCTCCCGCTGCGGCCTCCCCTGCTGCCCCGCGATAAACAAAGTATCCTGCGTATCCCGCGCCGGATGATTCGGCGGAAAATTCAATGCCTCGAAGTTGTAATAATCCGTTTCGACGACCGGCCCCTCGGCGACGGAATAGCCGAGTTTCTGAAACACGCGAACCATCTCGTTCGTCGTCTTGATCACAGGATGCTCCGCCCCAATCGCCCGCCGGACGCCAGGAAGGGAGATGTCGACCCGGCCGATGGCTTCCGGTCCGTGATCGGGAGCATTCACAACTCCTTCGATGTTCTGGAGTTGATCTACCTTTTGCTCGACCTGCCCTTTGAGCAGGTTCACTTGCCGGCCGGCTTCGCGCTTCGCTTCCTTCGGAGCGCTCTTCAGCCAGAGGTCGTTGATCTGCGTCAGCACCCCGTCTTTCCGCGCCATCCATCGGTCACGAAAAACTTTCCAATCGGCCTCGTTCTTTACCGCCGCAGCTTCATCGCCGAGCGCGGAAAGAAGTTCGGCGGATGCGCGATCCAGCGCCGCCGCCGAATAATCCGTCAACTTGGAAACGGTATATGCCATGCCTCAGCCGAGCTCACTTTAGAAGAATTGTCATCCTGAGCGCAGCAAACCGATTCGCGCTTTCGCGAATCGGTTTGCGGAGTCGAAGGATCCCTGCCTGACCACATCACCCATCGGCCCAGAGAGGAGTTTCCGTCACAACACTCAGCTTCTAGAGCAAACGCCTACGCCAGCGCGCCCTTCGCCTGCTCCACGAGAGACTTAAAAGCCCCCGCATCCCGCACCGCCAGGTCCGCCAGTATCTTGCGGTCCAGTTCCACTCCCGCCTTCTTCAACCCGTGGATGAACTGGTTGTAGCTCAACCCGTTCAGCTTGGCTGCCGCCCCAATCCGCACAATCCACAACGACCGGTACTGCCTCTTCCGCTGCTTCCTTCCACTGTATGCGAACTTGAGGCCGCGCTCTACGGCTTCTTTGGCGGAGCGGTAGAGTTTTGATTTGGTGAGAAAGTATCCGCTGGCGCGGTCCAGGATTTTTTTGCGCTTGGCGCGGCGTTTGGTTCCGCGTTTTACACGTGGCATGGTGTTCTCCTTTTTGCTTTCTATGTACTGGCGGCTGGAGGTAAGGTGTGAGCCGTGACCTCTTCACGCGCCGGAATTGATTGTCGATTGGGCGATGGAGCCATTGGGCGATTGAAAAGCCCAGAAGCGATTCCGCGATTTTCAATCGCAAAATCGCCCAATCACACAAGCGACAATTCTTTACTGATAGGGAATCATCCGCTTCACTTTGCGGAGATCGCCATCGCTTACCAGCGTGGCTGTACCCAACTTGCGTTTACGTTTGTGGGCCTTGGAGGTGAGCATGTGGCGCAGGCCCGAATGGCCGCGCTTTACCTTGCCGGTCCCGGTCAGCTTGAAGCGCTTGGACGCGCCTTTGTGCGATTTCAATTTCGGCATAGATCCTCATTTGTTAGCTGCCGGCCGCCAGTTGCCAGCCGTCAGTTCTAGTCGCTTACTGCGGTTAATCGATGGTGACAGCTCTACAGGGAAGCGAGCCCAACGCGCCCTTCGGTCGGTTCCGCTCTCTCAGGGCAACCTCCGTGAAGGCCGCGCGGCTCGCCCAGATCCCCTTCGACTCCGCTCAGGGCAAGCTTTCGCTGCGCAAAAACGCTCGCTCAGGATGACAATTAAACTGCGAAGCGCTAAGGCTGCGAAGTAGGATTCGGAGCTTCCACCGCCGCGGCTGCCGCGGGCGCGGGTTGCTCTTCTGTCTTTTCCGGCGCCAACTTAGCCTGTGCCAGCTTTTCCTGCAGCATCTTTTCCTTCTGCTCGGCCTTGGCTTTCTGCTTGGCCTCTTTTTCTCTTTCCTTCTCCCGCTCCACGGCCGACTTCTTCGGAGCCAGGATGGCGTGCAGCGTGTTGCCTTCCTGCCGGGGCCGGAACTCCACGATGCTCTGCGGTTCCACGTCCTTGATGAGCCGCTCCAGGATTTGACGGCCTAGACCGGTGCGGGTCATTTCGCGGCCGCGGAAGAAGATGGTTGCTTTTACCTTGTCTCCTCCATCGAGGAAGCGGAGCACGTGATTTTTCTTGGTGTCGTAATCGTGGTCGTCCACATTAATGCGGAACTTGACCTCTTTTACGGTGATCGTCTTCTGGTGCTTCTTGGCCTCGCGCTCTTTCTTTTCCTGCTGGTAGAGATATTTCCCGTAGTCCATGATGCGGCAGACGGGAGGCTGAGCGGTGGGCGAAATCTCGACCAGATCCAGGTTCTTGCTGCGGGCCAACTTGAGGGCTTCGAAGGGAGGCATTACGCCGATTTGTTCGCCTTCGTCACCGATCACGCGAATCTCGCGGGCACGAATACGGTCATTGGTTCGGATAAAACGTTTGTCGATACGGTCCTCCGCGCTTTGAGCGACTGGGAATAGGAAATTATAGCATGGGGAGTTGGGATGGCTTAGCCTCAAGCGCCGGTAGTGGTGCAGTTGGCTGACGCGTTGGGCCGCTTAAGCGGGAGATCCTTCGCTACGCCTGAAAGACGGCTCCGCTCAGGATGACGCCGAAATAGAGTGCTGAAGGTTTAAATTGAGCCACCGCCAAGTTTCGCGTTCTTTGCGGAGTTAGAGCCTATGTGGAGTATACTGTGGAATGGATTACACATATGGAAATCGTTCAAATCGTGCTGGATAAAAAGCTGTTACACGCCGCCGACCAGGCCGCGAAGCGCACGAAGCGAAACCGGTCCGCGTTGGTGCGCGACGCCCTGCGGGAACATCTGCGCCAGTTGGAACTGCGAGCCAGTGAAGAGCGCGATCGCCAGGGTTACTCGGGGAAGTCGCAAGCCGACGCGGAAGCGCGGGGTTGGGAAGTGGAGGCCGCGTGGCCGGGAGAATAGCCAGAGGCGAGATTCGGCTCTACCAATTCGCCGCGCCTGACAAGAAACGGCCGGCCCTCGTGCTCACCCGCAACAGTGCCATCACGTATTTATCCACAGTCACGGTTGCTCCGGTCACTTCGACCATTCGCGGAGTGCCGTCGGAAGTCGTGCTGAATGAGGAAGACGGCATGAAGTCGCCGTGCGCGGTGAACCTGCACAATCCAGTTACGGTGTCGCAACAGCGCCTGGGGAAACGTGTGGCCCAGCTTAGTTCCGCGCGAATGAATGAGGTGTGTGCCGCGCTGCGGTTCTCTCTGGGTTGCGATGCAGGGTAGTCGCTGGGAAGTTTCCGTCTGTCGGCGAATTTCTCGTCGAACTGCCCCACTCAAGCCAAAGGACGGCTTGAATGGGCCACCCGTCGCGAGGAGGGGTTGCGGGGTAGGGATCCCCTCGGCTTCGCTCGGGGCAGGCTCTTCGACCCCGCCAACCGATTCGCGTTGCGAATCGGTTGGCTGCACTCTGGATGACAATCTTGTCGGGCTAAAGCCCGGTTCATTATTTAAGGAGCTGAACGCGGCGCTGAAGCGCCGCTCCTCCACGGTACCCCCAACGCCGCTCTTCCACGGTACCCCCAACGCCGCTCTTCCACGGTACCCCCAACGCCGCTCCTCCGCGGTGCTTTGCGCAGCTGTAGGCCGAGCTTTGCTCGACTGGACAGCCGAGGGCGGCTGTCCCCACATAACCGGGGCAATTTCCCGCTTCGGGAAAATCTTGTCAATAGGCAGGAATTACACGATTGGGGTTATGTGATGGGAAATAAAGGGAAAATATTCTTGGAACTGCATGCAAATGTGTGCAGTTTTAGCTATGCCGTATGATATAATAGAACTATAGAGTAAAAATTCAGAAAAAACACAAAGGCGTGGCCGCTCTTCATAGAGCAGAGGCCGCGCCTTTCGTGTTTTTGGAGAAGAGGAGAGCGAGATGGGACAGCGAGGGATGCAGTTCAAGAATGCCAAGGAGCGGGGAGAGTGGGCGGAGGTTCGGTTTTTGGCGCGGGCGATGGAACAGCGTTTTCGGGTGGCGAAGTTGTGGGGAGATTCGGCTCCTTATGACTTGATGGTGGAGCAGGATGGGCGGGCGTTTCGGGTGCAGGTGAAATCGACGATAAGGCGGCCGAAGGGAGGGGCGTATCCGTGCCATGTGCCGGCGGGGGAACGGCGGGTGCATGTGCTGGAGGAGATCGATTTTGTGGCGGCGTATATTATTCCGCTGGACTTGTGGTACATCATCCCGGCTGGGGTGGTGGCGAAGCGGAAGGGAAGTATCTGGCTGGCGCCTTGGAACCGGCGGAGCAAGTATGAGCGATATTTGGAAGCGTGGCATTTGTTGCGGCGGTGGAGGGGGGAGAAGAAGTCCGGGGAGGGTTTGAGGCAAGGGAGGAATGGGGAAGTGGGTGTGGGTAGGTCCCTCAGGGGCTAAAGCCCTCAACGTTGGCGGGGGGTGGTCGCAGCGCTGAAAGCGCTGCGCCACCCAAGAACCATGCTCCATGGGTTCGTGGTAGTGGGTAGGGATCCTTCGACTGCGCATTTGCTATCGCTTTGCGATAGCAAATGCTTCGCTCAGGATGACAAAGCAGAGTGGACAGCGGCGATAATTGGGACGCTGCGCGGGTTGGGGGCGTGCGGCGGGTTTAGGGACGTACCTCAGGGGCTGAAGCCGGCAGGTGTGGTGGGGCTGATCGCAGCGCTGAAAGCGCTGCGCCACCCAAAATCCTTATGCGCTGAAGCGCCGCTCTTCCACGGTACTTTACGCAGCGGTAGGTCGAGCTTTGCTCGACCGGACAGCCGAGGGCGGCTGTCCCCACATAACCAGCCGGTCGGCGGCGTTACCAGGAGGATCGCAGGTCGCTGGAGACGCCGCCGGCGGCGGGGACGTAACATTTCAGGGTGTAATCCATCACCATGCGATCGGCATTGAAACGCCAGCCGAGAGTGCGGATGGTGCGCTTCATGCGCTTGATCCAGCCCCGGGGCAAGCCGTCGCGATCACGCTGGTAGAACAACGGAATCACTTCTTCGCGCAGGGTGCGGTGGAGATCCTCGCCATCGCGCTTGTCATGCACGCTCATGTTGGAGTGAGTTCTGCCGGTGCCGATGGAGAAGCCGTTCATGCCGTCGTAGGCCTCGGCCCACCAGCCGTCGGGAACGGAAAGATTGAGACCGCCATTCAAAACGACCTTTTGCCCGCTGGTACCGGAGGCTTCGAGGGGACGGCGCGGGTTGTTCAGCCAGACATCGACGCCCTGAACGAAATAACGTCCGACGTTGATGTCATAGTCTTCGACGAAGACGAACTTATCGGCGAAGCGGGGATTGCGCATCAATTCGGCAATCTGCTGCAGAACTTTCTTGCCGGGTTCGTCGTGGGGATGGGCTTTGCCGGCGAAGACGAACTGCACGGGGCGTTTGGGATCGTTGACCATGGAGGCCAGGCTCTCGATGTCGCTGAGAATCAGGTTGGCGCGCTTGTAGGTGGCGAAACGGCGGGCGAATCCGATGGTGAGAGCGTCTGGACTGAGAACGCTGGCGAGTCTCTGCAAGCTTTCGCGGGATTCGGAGCGGCGGCGCGCTTGCTCGACAGCGCGGCGGCGGACGAACTCGAGAAGCTGGGATTTGAGGCTGAGGTGAGTCTCCCAGAGTTCGCCGTCATCGACGTTCTCAATGCCTTCCCAGATTTTGGCCTCGCTTGAGTGCTGGTGCCAATTGGTGCCGAGATGGCGATCGTAGAGGCGGAACATCTGAGGAGCGAGCCAGGAGGGGACGTGAACTCCGTTGGTGATGTGACCGATGGGAACTTCGTCTTCGGGCTTGCCGGGGCAGAGGCCAGTCCACATGGCGCGGGAGACTTCGCCGTGGAGGGCGGAGACGGCGTTGGCGCGGCGCGAGAGCCTGAGGCCGAGCACGGTCATGCAGAAAGTTTCCTGAGGGTCGCCGGGCTTCTCGCGTCCGAGGCCCATCAGGCTTTCGGGGGAAAGGCCGAGAGCGTCGCGCAGAGGTCCAAGATGTTCCTCGATGAGATCGGCATCGAAGCGATCATGACCGGCGGGAACGGGAGTGTGGGTGGTGAAGACCACTTCGCGGGAGATGCGAGGCACGGCGATCTCGAAGCCGATGCCTTCTTCCTCCATGCTGTTGCGAACCGCTTCCAGCACGGCAAACCCGCTGTGGCCTTCGTTTAAGTGGAGAACGCCGGGGGTGATGCCCATGGCTTTGAGGGCGCGGAAACCGCCGACGCCGAGCAGCAATTCCTGGCGGATGCGAGTGCGGGCGTCTCCACCGTAGAGGCGGGAAGTGAGGCCGCGGTCGTCGGGAGCATTGCCTTCGACATCGGAATCGAGGAGGAAGAGGTCACAGCGTCCGACTTTGACGCGCCAGACTTTGGCATGGATGGAACCGGTGCGGGTGTCAATTTGGACGGCGACGGGGCGGCCGTTCTTGCCGATGGCAACCTGCAAAGGCAATTGGGTGACATCGGTCTCGAGGTATTCTTCCTGCTGCCAGCCGTCACGATCGAGGCGCTGGCGAAAATATCCCTGGCCGTAGAACAGGCCGATGCCGACGAGGGGAATGGCGAGATCGGAGGCGCTCTTAATGTGATCTCCGGCGAGAACGCCGAGGCCGCCGGAATAAACGGGAAGGGATTCGTGGATTCCGAATTCGGCGGAGAAATAGGCTACGGGACAAGGCCGCAAGACGCCGGCGTGTCTGGCGCCCCAGGTGCGATCCGCCAGAAGATATTCCTGCAAGCGGCGATAGGCGTAGTTGATGCGGCTGTGAAGTACGAGTTCGGCGGCGCGACTTTCCAGTTTGGCGAGAGGAAATTCGGCGAGCAGGGAAACCGGATTCTGGTTGAGCTGCCGCCAGCGGACTGGGTCGAGATCGCGGAACAAACTTACGGCATCGTGGTCCCAACTCCACCACAGGTTGCGAGCCAGCGCCCACAGACGTTCCTGGGCGGGAGCGATGAAGCGATCAAGGGTGCGGGCTTCGCTGACTACGGGCGCGACCTGGGCGGCGGCCTGGGCGAGCATGTGAATCTCATCCTCACGGAAAACCCGCGCCTCGATGGTTTGGACCACCAGAACGCCCTGCAGGACGCCGCGGTCAATGAGTGGAACTCCGAGGAAGGACTGGTAGGCATCTTCACCGGCTTCGCGGAAATATTTGAAACGCGGATGATTGTGGGCTTGTTCGACGGCGACGGGACGCACCTGTTCCGCGACCAGGCCGGCTAAGCCTTCGTGGATGGCCATGCGCAGACTGCCGATGCAATCGCGCTGAAGGCCGACGGTAGCGGCCAGAACGAGATTGGCGCGGTCGGGCTCGAGCAGATAAGCGGAACAGACTTCGGTTTGAAAGCGCTTGGCAATCAAGGCGACGACGTTCATCAGGGTCTCGGCGGGCTGGCCTTCCTTGGCGGCGAGGTTGGCGATCTCGTCCAGGGTGAGAACGTGCGTGACCTCGCGCTGGCGGCCGGTTAAGTCCGAGTCTTGCACTGCGTCGCGATTCTGTTCCAATTCCAGGCTCTCTGGTTCCATTCCTAATCTTATTCTGACCTTTCAGTTTTTTGGGCAGTACTGTTGGTCACGTCCGGTGGGAGCACCTATTTGGACATCCCTGCCAGCAAACGACCACCTGGCGTTTCATGAGAGGACGCTAAGAGTGCGCGGTGGTTCAGCGAAACACACAGCCGATGCATCGCCTGGGATTTGCGCGTGCTTCCCTCCTTAGGCTTCACTTTAGGTGCGCAGGCAAACCGAGTCCAATCGAAATTACTGATGGTAGCGATAAGGCTACGGGAAAAAGAGTAAGGAATCATGGGAAGGCGAAGGATAGCCGGGACCTGGCTTAAAGGCCGCGGAACAGTAGTTCTTCCAGAGCCATGCGTCGCACTTGCCAGGAGTCGCGCTGCTCGCCGTTCACGCTCAGCTGGCACTTGCCCGCGTCGTCGAAGGTCAGAGTCACGTCAAACATGGGACTGCCGATGCCATCGCGCACCAGGATGGCGTGCTCGGCAAGGGTGAATATTACGGAGCGCTGGACATCTGTGGCTTTCAGAAGAACGGAGAAGTCGTCGCCATGCTCGGACACGGAAAACTCATAGGGAGAATTCCTGGGGCGAAGGGTGTTGCGAGTCTTAATGTCCGCTTCGACTTGTAATCGAAGCGCCTTGAATACATTGGGGAGAGAGCACGAGGAACGCTCGGTGACCCAGTCGAACTTGGAGGTACTCTGCTGGGCTTGGTCGGCTTCGTCGGTCATGCTTTACCTCCAGATTTCCGGGCAAACATTGTAGGACAGACATTGCCGGGCAAAGATCCGGTGATGGACTCTGAACCGGCGTAGGTAGAATGTTGGCTCCATTCAGAGAAACAGTAAAAATCTGAACTTCACAGCCTCATACCCTCCGCCAATCCTCTGACACTGTTCGTCTTCGATAGTCCGACCGGATTGTGGAATTTCACCGACCCTACAAGGAGCCGCGTTTGCTTCACAACTCAGATGCTACAGGTTGCGGATTGGTATAGCTGTGCAAAACCGCTCGGTGCGCTGGCCAGGAAAATAATTCCCGAAAATGGCCAGGTTGTGTATCGAATTGATCGGTAATGCATTTGGACCCGTGACATCGTGCCAAGTATGACCAAGCACAAAAGCGAGCCGAAGAAAGAATCCAACCAGGCGACCCTGGCTCGCGTCAAAAAGGAGATGGATGAACCGCGGATGACGGAATCGGCGCGGAAAGAAGATGGCAAACGGACCACGCGACAGGTGCTGGAAAAGCTGCCGTAGTGATCCGGCTAAGGATCGTTTCACGCTGTGCTGAGGTTCTTGGATAAGAGTGGCATGTTCGTCGAAAAGCAATTCGAAACCTGCTTGACCGTCCGCTACGATCTGCGGACGCCGGCAGAGCCTTCCCCGGCGCCCATCAAAGAGCCGCCGAACCCTCCGGAGAATCCGGACGCGCCGGTGCGCGAACCCGACCCCGAGGATCCCGAACAGATCTGAGCGGTGGCCCTTTGAGCTTGGGGTTACCAAAGGCAGCCTTGCCATCATGCCAACCCGCAAGCGACAATGAAGGTAGTAGAATCGCCGCCAGAAGAAGGGATCTCCGATGGCTGTAGCCAAACTGAAGCCTCCGCAGGAAGACCGACTGGATGAATTAGCGGAGCGGATCGCAAATGAAATCAACGAACGCGCCTCCAAAATGAGTCCCGAAGCGCGGGCTAAGGCGGACTCCGAAACTAGGAAGATCGCTGCTCAAGTGCAGCGTCGTAGGCCTTGAGTGCGTCCTCGATTTCCTCCTTCGAGTAGCCCCATGTTTTCAGGAGGGCCCGCAGTTCTCCCTGGTGCCGTGCCGAAATATCTGAAGCACCGCTGCGTTTCTTTCCGATTGTGCCCTGATCGCGTCAGTGTCGATCGGCCGCTTTCTGCCCCGGCTGCTTTCTTCTCGAATTAGGTCATCCAGATCGTCGCGCTTTTTCAAAGACGTCACCAACTTGGGAATTGCCAAGGTGAGGGGGCGGCTTCACCGGGCTATCGCTTTGCCAACTATTCCGTGGCTCCCTGTGAGTTTAGCGTTTCCAAAGCGACGAACACAATTGAAAGAGACCCACTGACATGAAGACGCCGCATGGACTGGGACGGGTGCGGTCTCGGGCGGAGAGCCCGGACACCTGCTCTCCCGCGCGAGAGCAGAGAAGCACTTTCGGGAGGCCTTGACGGCGCTGAAGCGCCATGGCACACTCACTATACACATATGATAGACACACAACGAGCACACATTCTGATCCCGGGCGATCTCTTGCGGGAAATCGATGCCCTGGTAGGGCCGCGCGGCCGCAGTGCCTTCCTGTTGGAGACAGCTCGCCAGGAAGTGAAGCGCCGGAAGCTGCTGCGTTTTCTGGAGAGCGAGGATCCGGCGTGGAGGGCGGAAGATCATCCCGAGCTGGCCGAGGGGTCGGGGGCGTGGGTGCGGCAGTTGCGCGTGCAGGGCGAGAGACGGGGCGCGGAAGGTAAGCGGCGGAGAGAGCGAAAGCCGAAATAGGTTTTCGGGGCCTGAGCATAGCTGGAGCGTGTCTCCGTGTCTCCGTCTCTTTGTCTCTCATTGGTGAGTTGAGCTCGGTGGCATTGGCCTGGTGAATTGAGCAAGCGGATGCAATTGTTGCTGGACACCACGGTTCTGATTGACGCCTTACGGCTGCGCCGCGGACGGCGGCAGTGGTTGGCCGGGCTGGTGCTTGCAGGACACACCCTGGGAACTTCCAGCCTCAATCTTGCCGAAGTCTACGCCGGCATGCGTCCCCAGGAGGAAGCGCAGACAAAGGCTTTTCTGAGCGCGCTGCAATGCCACGAAATCACGGCGAGCGTGGCCGAAGCGGCAGGCAAGCTCAAGAACCACTGGGCTCGGCAGGGACGCACCGTCACGCTGGCCGATATGCTGGTGGCAGCGGTAGCCCTGGAGCAGGGCTGCCCGCTTGCGACCGATAACCGCAAAGACTTCCCTATTCCACAGTTGCGGTTGTACGAGATGCCTGGGGAGTAGATCGGGTTGGTCTCATCAACAGCGTGTCCGGGAGATTAGAAGCCATTTCATGATGAACCGACGAGGTACACGGCTGGCTCCCTGATTCCCGTCTTCCTACCCACGGCTTGCGAGGCCGTTACGAAACTGGTGCCGTCCGCTGAAGCGGACTCGGTTTATCCCACTCCGGCTTCCCGGCACTGCCGTGCCGGGCTTTCCCATGCCGCCGCTTCGCGGCTGGGATAGGTTTTATGCCACCATCGGTGCTCGGTGTTGAGTTTCGCAAGAGCGGCTTGCGCCGTGGGCTGCATTCTTTCGCCGCTTCGCGGCTAAGATCAAGTGCGGAACTCGACTGTGATTCTTAAGAGCCAGTTCAAGCAGTCTCTGAAGCCCGCACAGTTGGTGGCCCTAAACGGCACCCTTCGGAGCGCTTCGCTTGCTCAGGGCAGGCTAAGAACTGAACGTCGGGCCCTTCCCGAAACCATTTATGAGAGAGCTTCTAATTCCGCAAGCGAGTTCGTCGGACTTCCCACGAGGGCGCCGTCTTCTATTTCTTCGATGTGGGCGGTGAGCCAGCGGTTAGGGGCGTGGCGTCCCTGGAGATAGAGTTTTTGATAATTGTCGGTGAGGGCTTCGGTGAACTCTCCGGTGGGGCGATTGTGCACGATGCTGAGAGTGATGGCTTCGAGCCGCTTGCCGAGGAACGACTGCAGGAAGGCGAGTTTCTTTTGGGCGGCGAGGTCGCGGAGGATCTTGTTGCGTTCGCGGGCCACGTGCACCGGAACCTGATGGGGCAAGGCAGCCGCGGGCGTGCCGGGGCGGGCGGAGTAGGTGAAGACGTGGAGGTAGGTGAAGGGCAGGTCTTGGATGAGGCGGAGGGTAGCGGCGAATTCGGCGTCGGTTTCGCCGGGGAATCCGGCCATGACGTCGGCGCCGATGGCGGCGGTGGGCATGGCAGCGCGAATCTTCTCAATCTTCTCGCGATAGTGCCAGGGACGGTATTTGCGATGCATGCGGCGCAGAACGGCGTCACTGCCGGATTGCAGAGGGACGTGGGCGTGTTTGGCGATGCGAGGAGAGGAAGCGACGAGGGCGATGAGGTCGTCGGTCCAGTCCATGGGTTCGACGGAGGAGATGCGGAGTTTTTCGAGCTGAGTTTGGGAGAGGATGGAACGGATGAGATTCTCGAAACGCGGCTCCCGGCTCTCGGCTTCCGGCTTCCGGAACTCGGACTCGATTGTGGTGTCCCGGGGAGCGGTCGCCGGAAGCCGATTTTCCAGATCGCGGCCCCAGCGGCCGAGATTGATGCCGCTGATGACGACTTCGCGGTAGCCTGCGGCGACCAGGGTGTTCACTTCGCCAACAATTTGGGGCAAGGGCAACGAACGGCTGTGGCCGCGAACGCTGGGAATCACGCAGAAGGAGCAGCGGTTATCGCATCCGTCCTGCACTTTGAGGTTGGGACGAGTGCGGGCATTTTCGGTAGGCTCGCCAGCGGATTCGAAGACAGGGGCGGCGAGGAGTTCGGTGTGAGCGAAGATGTCGGAGACGAAAAGGCGGGCTGCGGGCTGCGGCTTCCGGCTTTCGGCTTCCGGCTCTCGCGCCTCCGCTTCAACTGTGAGGCTGGCAAGAGGGACGAAGGCTCCGTGGCGTGGAGTGGCTTGGTGGAGGGCGATCTCGGCGAGTTGGTGTTTGTGGGAATTGCCGATGACGGCGGAGACGCCGGGGAGGGCGGCGATTTCCTGGGGAGCGCGCTGGGCGTAGCATCCGGTGACGATGATTTTTGCCAGCGGATTCTGGCGCTGGACGCGGCGGATGGCGGCGCGGGCGTCCTGATCGGCGGAATGGGTGACGGTGCAGGTGTTCATTACTACGAGATCGGCTTCCGCGGCGGCGGCAGGGGCGAGGCCGCGGGCTTCGAACTGACGTTCGAGGGCGGCGCCGTCGGCTTGAGTGGCGCGGCATCCGAAGTTTTCGACGTGGAAGGTGGTGGGCACGGGACCATGTTAGCGCAAGTGGCTGCAGAGTGTGCGTGGGAATTCGTTCGGAAGCGCTTACGCGGAGCCAGGTCAGGACTGCAGATGGGCGCTGAACTGCGGCCCGATACGGCCGGGCCGCTGGACAGCCGAGGGCGGCTGTCCCCACATGAGTTCGTGCCACGCGGAGGCCTTGCTCAGAGCCTGAAACCCGGCGGCCAGCCCCTTCGGCTCCGCTCCGGGCAGGCCGAGGGCGGCTGTCCCCAGATTGAGGTTGTTCGCCGCCGGCGTTGCTGAAGATACTGTGCCTTCGACAACCCATGGGCCTGCAAGATGGTCAGGCGGAGGCGGCGGACTTCTTCTGGGTGAAGCATTCACGGCAGAAGATGGGGCGATTTTGCGTGGGGCGGAAGGGGACAGTGGTCTCCTTGCCACACTGGGAGCAGGTCGCCCGAGTTTCGACGCGAGAGAAGTGGTGGGCGTTGCCCAGGGCTTGCGGGGCAGTGAGAACGGCGACGCGCTTGGACTTGCAGGCTTTGCAGCGCTTGGGCTGGTTCTTGAACTGTTTGTCGTAGAAAAACAGTTGCTCCCCGGCGGTAAAAATGAAGTCGCCGCCGCAGTCTATGCAGGTCAGTACCTTATCCTGAAATTCCATTGAGGATGGCTCCCTTGTGGGTAGCGGGTCAGTTTGATAAGGAGGCAAACCAAACGCGCGATTCGGTGGCTTGCGCTCTCTCAGGGCAAGCTCCCTACCTCGCGCGGCTTGCCACGATCCTTCACCGCGCAAAAAACGCGCTGGCTGAGGATGACAAACTGCACCGCAGTTCCCTTGTGCCCGTGGTGCGCTCACCACACGCAGGGAAGGCGGTGGCGCAGAGCAAACACAGGATTCTACATCCCCCTCGTACTGCCCCTGGACTCGGCCCGCCACGCACCTGGAACGGGGCGTGGATACAGACTATCCCGCTTAAATGCCGAATGAATGATGAGTGTTAAACGATCCCTAATGCAGCTCTGTGGGTGGGGGCCAACAGAGCAGGGCCGCCCCGGGAAGGGGACGACCCTTTACTGCTTCAATCTTGCTCCTTGCGAACTTTCTTACGGGCGCGCTTACGAGCCAGCGCGGCCTTTACACGCTTTTTCTCGCCGGGTTTCAGGTAAAAGGAGTGGCGCTTGACCTCCTTGATAATGTCTTCCTGCTGCACCTTGCGTTTGAAACGGCGAAGCGCGTTCTCGAGGGACTCGCCCTCTTGCAATCGAATTTCCGCCAAACTGACACACCCCCAAACCCGTCCGGTAGGACCGGCTACTACGTTACTAGGACCGGATAGTTATTACAAGGATTGGACTCGAAGTCAAGTGGGGGAGGAAGTTTCTTTACGCGCTGGGGCCGGAATGGGAACTGAGGAGCATACAGGCTATGACCAAAGGGATTGCTTGGCTGGTGCCACCCAAGACTAGCGTGGATGGAGAGTCTTTTTTCGAGCGCCCCTTCGGCTTCGCGCAGGGCAGGCCAGGGGCGGCTACTCCTCCGGAAGTTTCCGGTGGTTTCAATCCTCAGAGGGACGGAGCAGTGGTTCCCACGTTTCGCAAAGAGCGCGAAACATGGGGCACCCTTTACCGTGCCACTGGCCACTGCTTTTCAGAAGATAAATTTGAGGCCGAGTTGGATTTGGCGGGGGGCGAAGGCAGCGTTGGGTTTCAGGAAGCTTTGGGGTTGCTGGTAGAAGGCGGGATAGAAGACTCCGTTGACGTAGGTGGAGTACTGCACGAAGGTAGTGGCCTCGACGGTGAGGCCGTTGGAGGTGATTTCGACGCGCTGGTTGTCACGATTGAAGACGTTGAAGGAGTCGGCAGTGAACTCGAGGCGATAGCCGTGGCCAACGTGGATTTTGCGGACGAGGCGAAGATCGGTGGAAGCGTAGTCGGGTCCGGTGAAGCCGTTGCGGCTGTAGCCGGGGAGACGGTCGTTGTCATAGTTGCTGTCCTGGTTGGGATCGCCGTTGACGGTGGCGTTGACGGGGCGTCCGCTGCCGGCGGTGACGAGGCTGGAGATTTTCCAGTCGTTGAAGATGTGGCCGAGCAGTTGATGCTCGCGGTGGAAGGGCCGAGGCTCGAGGGAGAAGGCGGCGACGAAGCGGTTGCGCTGGTCGGTGACGCTGGGGCCGCGCTCGGCATTGGGGGCGTAGGAGTTCTGGACGGTGGCGGGCGAGCCGGCGACGAGGGCGTCCTGGCCGTCGTCGATGGCGTGGGCGTAGGTGTAGGCAAGACGGAGATACGTGCCACGAGCCATGCGGCGGTTGATGGTGAGAGTTAATCCGTTGTAGACGCTGGAGGCGGCGCTCTGGAATTCGTCGATGGAACCGAGTTGCGCGATGGGGCGTCCAAGAGGATTGATGCAGGGCGGGAAGGGGCAGGTGAGCGATGAAGTGTACTGCCATGTAGCGAAGGAATCGACGGTGTAGAAGCCGTTCTGGAAGATGGAGCCGGTGGAATCGAACAGAGGATAGGTGAGGGCGACGGGGGGCGGGAGATTGACGTCGAGGGCGCGGATGAGATGCTCGCCGTGAACGTAGAGGTAGGAGACGGCGACGGTGGTGTGGCCGGCGACTTCGCGTTCGAGAGTGAGACTGGCTTGCTGGACGCGCGGGGTGACGAAGTTAGGGGCGAAGGCGGAAACGTCGTTGGTGACGCCTTCGGTGAATCCGGTGGGGAGGTTGCAGGGAGTAGTGGTGGTGAGGGGGCAGCTTACCAGCGGATTGGGATACACGGGAAAGAGTTGATGGTCGTAGTAGTTGGTGTTGTTGAGAAAGAGTTGAGAGTCGCTGATGCCGTTTTCGGTGGCGATGGCGGAGTTGTAGATCTGAGGAATGCGGACGTAGAAGAGTCCATAGCCGGCGCGGATGACGAGAGGGCGGGTCTTGCCGATGGAATACGCGAGCCCGGCGCGCGGACCAAAGTTGTGAGGATTGAAGGGAACTTTGCCGGAGGGCGGGAATAGTGGGTTCGACAGTAGTCCGGCGGTGGTGAAGGTTTGGAGATCCCAGCGAACGCCGAGGTTGACGGCGAGGTGATCGGTGACGCGGATGGTGTCCTGGGCGAAGGCGGCGTAGTCGTTGCTGTTGGGACGGGAGGAATCGGCGCCGAAGCTCTGGAGATAGTAGTGGGGGACGGCGTGGGCGTAGGCGCGGAGCGGGGTGAGTGGGAGCCCGGCTTCCATGGGCTCAAAAGTGAAGGGATCCACTTTGATGGGATCGAAGACATATTCGCCGCTCTGCTGGCTGGGGAAATAATCGTAAAGCCAGGTGAAGAGGGAATCGCCGCCGAACTTGAAGGAATGGCGGCTGGTATCGAGACTCAGAGTTTCGGCAAGCTGGGCGCGGTGTTCGCGAGTGGCGCGGGGGAGCAGGTCGGAGCGGCCGATGCCGTCGATGATGTCGGTGACCTTGATGAGGGTGTCGGTGGTGTTGGTGAAGGACTGGCGAAGGTCGCGGGAGAACTGGGCGCGGAGGTGGCTGATGAGACGCGGGGTGAGGCTTGAGGTGAGCGAGACCGAGCCGGTTTCGGTGGAGACCTCTTCGGTGCCGTTGTCGGAGATGGAATCGTAGGTGACGGGACTGGCGGGATCGAGAAAGACGTTGTTCGATCCCCAATAGCGGGAAGAGTTGAAGCGGATGGCGAGTTGATTACGGGGGGAGAGATTGATATCGAGCTTGGCGTAGGAGGCGTTGCCGATTTGGGCAGCGGGATAGGCTCCGGCGAGGGAAGTGAGTTGAGCCGCGGCGGCGAAGACGAGGGCTTGGTCGCTGGCTTCGTAGTCGCCGGGAGAATAGGGCCCGGTGCCGGCTTGGGGGACGACTTGCATAGAGCCGTCGAGGAACTCGACCACATCGGGAACGTGGAAGTAGTGCTGATCGAAGCCGGCGAAGAAGAAGATTTTGTTTTTCTTGAGGGGACCGCCGATGGTGCCTCCGCCTTGCTGCTGGCGGCTGTGGGGCTTGAAGGTCATAAAGGGATCGGAGGCTCCGAAACCGCTGTCGCGGATGTAGTAGAGGCCGGTGCCGTGCCAGTGATTGGAGCCGGACTTGGTGACGACGTTGACGACGGCGCCGCCGGAGCGTCCCTGCTCAGCGCCGTAGGAATTGGAGGAGACGCGGAATTCCTGCACGACTTCGTTGGAGAACTGATAAGGGGCGCGATAGAGGCCACGGGCCTGGGCAAAGAAGGCGTTGTTGAAGTCGCCGCCGTCGACGAGGAAGCTGTTCTGGAATCCGCGAAGGCCACCGAAGGAGAGATCGCCGTTGGTGGCGGAAGTGAGGCTGCGGGGATCCTGAGTGACGCCGGGCGAGAGCAGCATGAGATCGGAGAAGCGGCGGCCGTTAAGGGGAAGATCGGCGATGGCGCGTTCGTCGATGAGGGTGGAGACGGCGCTGGTCTTGGTGTCGACAAGTTGAGGACCGCTGGAGACGGTGATGCTTTCCTGAGGGCCGGCGATGGTGAGGTGAAATTCGAGTTCGGCGGCGGCGCCGACGTCGACGTGGAGCGGTGGGGTGACTTGCGGCGACATGCCTTGAGCGACGGCGCGGGCGGAGTAATCGCCGGGAGGCAGGAGATCGAGAACGAAGCGGCCTTCGGCGTCGGATGTCGCGGAGTAGCGGACGCCGGTGGCGGAGTTGACGGCGACGATGGAGGCCTGGGAGATATGGGCTCCGGCGGGATCGAAAATGGTGCCGTGAAGGGCGCCGGTGGCGGCATCCTGGGCGATAGCGGGGGTCGTAAGGAATAGAGAGAGTGTGAGGATGCAAGGAATCAGGAGCGACGGACGCGGCATGGGAGTCCCACCTGTGATCGGGATGAGGCTCGGAGGCGTGAATCCCGCGCGGATTCCGGAGGCGAGCGGGGAAGGGAAACCAGATTCTTTTGTAGCACGAGGGGAAGTGTTGTGGCGGTGACGGAGCGGGGTTCTTTTTGGGGACGAGTGCAGGAGTGGGAATCGGGTGGTAGTTTAAGTCCCGTAGCGTGAAGGTCCGATTTCAGAATCCAGCGCCTGAAGGCGCTCGCATAACAAGGCTTTGCGGCAGGCCTGACAAAAATGCGACCACGGGGGCTGAAGCCCGGCGAGGCGGCACATGTTACGCGGCGCTGAAGCGCCGCTCTTCCACGGTACTATCCGCATTTCCGAGCTTTTCCGCAAGCTATGAAGGCGTGCCACGGGGGCTGAAGCCCGGCGAGGCTGCACATGTTACGCGGCGCTGAAGCGCCGCTCTTCCACGGTACTATCCGCATTTCCGAGCTTTTCCGCAAGCTATGAAGGCGTGCCCTGGGGGCTGAAGCCCGGCGAGGCTGCACATGTTACGCGGCGCTGAAGCGCCGCTCTTCCACGGTACTATCCGCATTTCCGAGCTTTTCCGCAAGCTATGAAGGCGTGCCCTGATATGAATCGTGATTTTTCTTTGGAGCTGCGAAGGTCTGCTCTGGCACGAATTGCACTCGCACGACCGGCAGAAAGTAAGGGCGCACTGGAGTGCGCCCTTGCTGGGGCTGTTTTGTTTTAGTTGACGGTGACGGTTACAGGAGCGGTTTGGGTCAGTGAGCCGGACGTGCCGGTCACCATGACGGTGACCTGCTGCGGTGACGGCGTTGAGTTGGTCGAACTGCTGCTGCCGCATCCGAGAGCGAACAGTGAGATGAAGAGCAGCAAGCCCAAGAGGCTCATCCACCGAACGCTTTTGCGGGTGAGCGGTTTCCGTCTGCGAGTGGTCAGGAGGGTTCCGAACAGCCCCAGACCGGAGAGCAGCATGGCCATGCCATGAACGGCGTAGCCTCCGCCACCATTGGGCGGAGTGGACGACGCGGAGATGGTCAGGGTGGAGGACGAAGTTCCGCCGGGAGAGATGGTCGTGGGGTTGAAAGCGCAGGTCAGACCAGCGGGCGCGGTGCAGGTCAGCGAAATCTGACTGTTGAATCCTCCGACCGCGGCGGCGCTGATTGTGAGGTTCGCAGAACCTCCCGGGGTGACGGTTGCACTTGGGGCCGAGAGAGTCAGAGAGAAATTGGGCGAAGTGACCGAGGTTGCAGGGACGAGGCTAGCGAACACGCTGGTGTTGCTCCCTCCTGAGGGGAAGTTGGGTTGGTTGCTGCCGCCTGCGGTGAGATAAAGAGTGCCGGGGTCGCCGGTGCCGCCTGCGCCGAAGACCATATCCCACATGCCGGGATTCACCAGTGTAGCGTTCGAAGAGTTGGTGAGCTGGCCGATGAACTTTCCGGTGGTGTCGAAGGCGCTGATGGTGCCATCGCCGAAATTCGATACGAGGATATCGTTGGCGAAGGTTCCGAAGCTGGATGGAGCTGTCACTACGCCCCAGGGAGCGTTGAGGTTGTTGCCGGAGCCAGCGGCGACGAAGACGCTTACGAAATTGCCGTTGGTGTCGAAGATATCGACCTGCCCCGCGCCGGCGCCGGGCATGGCATCGTGCTTGAAAGAGTCCTGCATGGCATAGGCGACGTAAACCTGGTTGCCGATGACGTGGATGCCGTGAGGAGCGAGACCGGCGGGCAGGTTGGGATCGGTGAACGAACCGGCGAGCGAAGTGAGGGTGAAGTTGGAATCATAGACGTCAACTTTGCCGGTGTTGAAATTGGCTGCCAGGAGATCGGTGCCAAGCATGGCGAGACCTTTATAGACCGCGCCGCTCGCGGAGTTGTCGAAGGCGATGGTGGCGGTGGTTCCGGAGGCCCAGCTGACGATGAGGCCATCTTCGGTGTCGAAAATGAACGCTGCGCCGCTGAAGTAGGTGCCGTTGGTGTTGGCCACGGTTCCGGTGGGGCATCCGGGGCTGCAGTTGCCGTTGGGATTGCTGGCGGCCCCAGGGATGGTCACGATCAGGGAGGCTGGAGTGCCAGTTGGGTCATAGAGTGTGGAGGTGCCGCTGTTATTGTTGGCGATCCAGAAATCGTCGCCGCCGATAAACGAGATACCCCAGGGGTTGGAAAGGTTAGGGTCTGTGGTGGTGGCTACGCCTGCCACATTGGAGACCAGATTAGTCTGAGAGTAGCCTTGGGCCCATAAGCCGGACGGAATTGCCAATGCCATGAGCAAGCCCGAATAACAAGATTGTCTTTTTCAAGTTGTCCTCCTTATTTAGCCATTGCGAATTACCCAGGGCCGGCTTGAGCGCTTGCATGGGTGCCGATGTTTAGCCTGCTTAGGTATTGCAACCGCTGACAATTTGGAGACTAGCTTTGCGCGCGGGAGGGGGTGTCACGACAATGTCGGAGGGTTGTAAAAAGTTATGCTGGTTACTAAAGATGTGTGTTTAGAAACAGCCGAGTAAGGTGCGGAGGGGATGGTTTGTGACGCCGAGAGATGCTGCGGAGACTGCTGCAGCGGCTGAAACCGTCTTGATTCTGCTTTAGTTACGGCGCGGCTGAAGCCGCGCCCTTTCAAAACGAATCGCTGAATCGCAGCGCTGAAAGCGCTGCGCCACCCAAAGGCCAAACCCTTCCATCCACTTAGCTTCTATTTTTTATTGTAATCCCGAGCTCTTTCAGCTGTGCGTCGCTGACCGGGGTGGGTGCGTCTACCATTAAATCTACGGCGCGGGCGGTTTTGGGGAAGGGAATGACTTCGCGCAGGCTTTCGGCTCCGGCGAGGATCATGACGATGCGGTCGAGGCCGAGGGCGATGCCGCCGTGAGGGGGCGTGCCGTACTCGAGGGCTTCGAGAAAGAATCCGAAGCGGGCGCGGGCTTCTTCTTCGGACATGCCGAGGGCACGGAAGATTCTGCTCTGCACATCCTGGCGGTGAATACGAATGGAGCCCGAGCCTAGCTCGGTGCCATTCAGCACCACGTCATAGGCGAGGGCGCGCACTGAACTGAGCGGCGATTGCGGATCGTTTAAGGACTCGACGCCGGTCTCGAGCTTGGGCATGTCTTCTTCGTGCGGCGAGGTGAAGGGGTGGTGCGCAGCGTTCCAACGCTTATCGCCTTCGTCCCACTCGAACATGGGGAAATTGTTCACCCACACAAAGCGGAAGTCTTTCGTGGCGTCGCCGGTCTTCTTGAAGATGCCGTGGCGGTCGGCGTATTTCTGGGCGAGGGACAGGCGCAGCAGTCCGGCTGAGGCGTAGATCGCAAGTTCCTGCGGAGTCACTTTGCGATGCGTGGGCATCGCGGTCTGGGGACCGGTTTGTGCGGAACCGGCGACCAGCACGATCAGATCGCCGTCTTCCATGCTCGCCTTCTTTGCGATGGCGGCTGCGGCTTCGGGGAACTTGTTGGCGATGCGTTTGAAATCCTCGAAGATCTTTGCTCCGCCTTTGGAGTGGAACAGGGGCTTGATGTCATCGCGTTCTTTGCGCGAGAGCTCGCCGACTTTGGGCGTGCGGAGGGCTACCACCGGCAGACTCGGGTGAATGGCCAGTTCCTGTAAGTTCTCTGGGGTAAAACATTCGCGCACGTCGGTGAATGCGGGCAGGCGCAGGTCCGGTTTGTCGATGCCGTAGAGGCGGATGGCTTCGTCGTAATCCATGCGGGGGAACGGGGTTTTGATTTCGAATCCGGCGGCGTGGAAGGCGGCGGTAAGAAATCCTTCGACCACTTCCCAGACGCGATCGGGTTGGGGATACGACATCTCCAAATCGATCTGGGTGAATTCCGGCTGGCGGTCGGCGCGCAGGTCTTCGTCGCGGAAACAGCGCACGATCTGAAAATACTTGTCGAAGCCGGAGATCATCAGGATCTGCTTGAACAGCTGCGGCGACTGCGGAAGAGCGTAGAAGGTGCCGGGCTGCACGCGGCTGGGGACGAGATAATCGCGCGCGCCTTCGGGCGTGGAGCGCGTCATGAAAGGGGTTTCGATTTCGAAAAATCCCAGCGCCGATAAATAATCCCGGATCGCCTTGGCCACCTTGTGACGCAATTCGATGTTGAACTGCATGACCTCGCGGCGCAGATCGATGTAGCGGTACTTCAGGCGCGTTTCTTCATTGGTGAGGGCTGTGTCCGAGGGCAGAAACGGGGGCAGCTTGGATTCGTTGAGAATGCGCAACTCTTCGGCGACCAGTTCGACTTCGCCGGTCGCAATGTTTTTGTTGACGGTGCTGGCATCGCGCAGCTTGACCGTGCCGGTGACGGCGATGACGTACTCGTTGCGCAGGGCTTCGGTTTTTTCGTGGATTGCGGCATCGCGCTCGGCGTTGATGACGACCTGGGTTACGCCGGTGCGGTCGCGCAGGTCCACAAAAATGAGGCTGCCCAGGTCGCGCCGCTTGTTGACCCAGCCCATGAGTACGGCCTTTTTGCCGGCATCGGAAGCGCGCAGCGCCCCGCACATATGAGTTCGTCGTAAGTCGCCTAGGAAATCGAGCAAAGTGTGTCCTTATAGTAAGTAAGAAATGCGTGAGAATGCTGAACCAAGGATTATAAACGGTTGGGAGAGTGGAACAGGGATATTGAGTTTTACCTCAGTGGCTAAAGCCGCCGTTGGAAGAGGTGTGATCGCAGCGCTGAAGAGTGTGCGTGAGAAGTGCTCTTCCGCCCTTTCAGGGCTAGCTTATTTCCCACCTTCTACCCACGGCTTACGCCGTGGGCTGCATTCTCACGCCGCTTCGCGGCTAAACCGGAGGACTTGATTCCACCGCGAAGCCAAGAACCTGTTCTCACGCAAACTCTGAAGCGCTGTGCCACCCAAAATCAGCGGCGACAAGACCGGATTTATTTCTTGCTGGCTTTGCCGTCCATCACCGTGCCCCACTTGGTTCCGTCCTGTGACATCTCGAACGTGAAGTTGTACGAGGAGGCCGAGGTCATCTTGATGGTGAACCGGCCCTTCATGGTCATGGTGCCCATCTTTTCTTCGCTGGTCCATGTCCAGGTATCGCCATCGAGAATACCTTTGGAATCCTCGAACTCGCCGAAGCTGTTGAACTCGCGATAGGTATAGGCCTTGTCGTCGGCGGAGTATCCCATGACGGACAATCCGACGCCGTTACCCATGGTGCTTTTGTAGTCCGAGTGGCAGACCAGGTAGAAGCCGCCGTCCATCCACTCGCACTTTTCGTTTTCTGTCATCGAACCGCCGGGGCCCATCATTCCGGGCTTCATGTCACCGCTCAGGGTCCAGGTGCCGACGAACACGTCCAGCTTCTTCACTTCCGGGCCTGGCTTCGGAGGCTGCATCTGCGCCACCGCCGCCGCCGCGAATACCAACACCGCCGTTAGGATCATTCCCGCTCGCCTCATGCGCGTCTCCTCAAATGTATTCGACTGTCCCTTTGGGCCAGGCGAAGGATGAATCGCTCTACACCCCAGCACGCGGATTCTA
The DNA here is from genome assembly GCA_963749985.1 of uncultured Acidobacteriaceae bacterium. Taxonomy (GTDB): domain Bacteria; phylum Acidobacteriota; class Terriglobia; order Terriglobales; family Acidobacteriaceae; genus Sulfotelmatobacter. Next base: position 312,064 of record CAVVOS010000002.1, read on the forward strand.
GCTGCGGCCTGGCGGCGAGTCAATGAAGGCAGCCTGTGGCGTAGTGGTGTTTGGCTCACGCATTGGGCCGGTTAAGCGGGAGATCCCTCACGCGGCTTAAGTACGCCGCGTTTCGGATGACGCCTCCGAGGAGAATAAATTCAAACTGCTACCAGTCGCCCCAGTGCGCGGCCGTGGCTTGATGGAACTTCAGCTTCCACTGGTCTCCCTGCTTTACCCACACCGAGCTGAAATGCTGATATCGCGGCGGAGGGCCCTGGTCTTCGGCAGGAGCTACGCGGACGACGGCATCGTAGGTGACGACGGCGACGTCATCGTTCACCGCGACGACTTTGATGTCGTAGGGAGTCAGTTCCAGCAACTCCGGTTCTCCCATGTCAGCCGCCGCATCCTGCCCTTGCAGCAATATCCCGTCGACGCCCACCAGGGAGAAATCCTCGCTCAAGGTGCGCTTGAAGAATGCGCTGTCATCCTTCTTCTTCGCTTCGATCAGATTCTTCTCGTTGGTGATGAGAGTTTGATCGAGAGGGCTCAGACTCTTGGGTGCGGCGGGAGCCTGGGCGACAACAGGGATCGCGGCGGCGATGATAAGGAGAACAGCACAGAAAAGCCAAGAAGACTTCATACGGCCTCCTTCTGGAATGATTCTCTCAAATGATTAAGATCAAATTCCGCGGCAATTCAAGGCGCTGCGGAAAGTGCTAGCCGGAAACTCCGGGAAGGCCGTCGATGCTGTGGCGGTTCTTCTGCTCGCGGTAGGCCTTAAGTCCTTCCGGGCCACGGTGGCGGGCCCAGGCATGGAGTTGTTCGCGCTCGCCTTCATATTTGAAAAGAGGAACGCCGTATCCGCAAGAATCGGTGACGCGGGTGAGTTCGACGACGATGATCGACCGAGCGTCTTCGTGATCGGGGAAAGAATCGGCGAGCGCGGCAAATTCCGCATCGTGCGGCTCGACCACGCGGCCGCGGCCGTACAGCCGGAAAATGTTGGGCGGTCCCTGGAAAGCGCAGAACATCAGGACGATTCTTCCATTGTCTTTCTCGCGCAGGTGAGCAATCGACTCGACGCCACTGCCGTTGAAATCCACGTAAGCAACCGTGGTCGGGCCGAGGATGCGAAAGGTGTCGAGGCCTTTTGGCGAGAGATTGACGTGGCCGCTGGGATCGAGCGGGGCGGAAGCGACAAAGAATACGTGCTGCGCTTCGATGAACCGAATAGCCGCATCATCGAGCATGGATCGAACTTTACCCATGGCTACTCCTGAATCTTCTTCGCGAGTTCGGCGCGTGGAACGGAAACCTGCTCGCCGGTCGACAGATTCTTGAGGGCGAAGGCTTCGGCTTTCACTTCGTTCTCGCCGACGATCAGAATGTATTTTGCGCCCGCCTTGGTCGCCGTCTCAAACGATTTCTTGAGCCGGAAGGAGTCGTCTCCCAGATCCACCACGAGGTCGTGACGCCGCAAGTCTCGCGCCAGGCGCGCTGCCTCGGCGTTCATGCCAGCGCCCAGCGGAGCCACATAGACATCGGGCTTGCGCAGGGCGCCCGCAGCGGAGGCCGATTCCTGCAGCGACATCACGAGGCGGTCTTCACCGATAGCGAAGCCGATGCCGGGAGCGGGCGGACCGCCGAGAGCTTCGGAAAGGCCGTCGTAGCGGCCGCCGCCGAGGATCGCGTTCTGAGCGCCGAGAGCGCCGTGCGTGAATTCGAAGGCAGTGCGCGTGTAGTAATCGAGGCCGCGTACGAGACGGTCATTCAAGACAAAGGGCACACCCACGGCCTTCAGAATCAGCTGAACGTCTTCAAAGTGCTTGCTGCAGGCTTCATCCAGAAACTGGCTGATGCGGGGCAGGGTCTCGATGATCGGCTGATCCTCGGGCACTTTGCAATCGAACACGCGCAGCGGATTGGTGACCGCGCGGCGCTGGCAATCGGAGCACATCTTGTCCTTGACCGGCTCCAAAGCCTTGCGCAGGGCTTCATTGAAGGCGGCGCGATCGTGGGGACAGCCTACCGAATTCAGTTCCAGGTTCCAGTTCGCAATGCCGAGGCGATCGAGGAGCGTGGCCAGCATTTCGAGCACTTCCGCATCGCGGGCCGGAGACTCGCTGCCAGCCGACGCCGGCCCAATGATTTCGGCATCGATTTGATAAAACTGACGATAGCGGCCTTTTTGCGGGCGTTCGCGGCGGAACATCGGGCCCATGCAATAGAGCTTGTTCAGCCCGCGGTCGCCGAGTTTGTGTTCGATGTAGGCGCGGACGATGCCAGCGGTGGCCTCGGGACGAAGGGTCAGCGATTGACCTTTCTCACTGGCCGCCCGGCCGCGATCTTCCCACGTGTACATCTCCTTGGCGACGATATCGGTGTCTTCGCCGACGCCGCGGGCGAACAATTCCGTCGATTCGAAAATCGGCGTGCGAATTTCCTGGAAGTTGTAGGCGCGGAAGACATCGCGTGCGGCCGACTCGACGAAGTTCCACAACGCCGTGTCAGGCGGCAGCAGGTCTCGCGTTCCTCGAACCGCTTTGATCATGTCAGTCGTTTGTCGCTAGTCGTTGGTCGTTGGCCAAGTATTCGGTATTGCCACTCACTGTTCCCGCAAATACTCTTCCGTGTAGCCCAGATAATTCTGTGCGTAGCGCATGATCATATCGTCTTCGCCTTTTTCCAACTTGCGGCGAAACTTTCCGGGAGATCCCATCCACAACGATCCGGGCTCGACGATCGTACGTTCCGGGATGAGGGTGCCGGCGGCGATGATCGATCCCGCGCCGATCTTCGCTCCGTTCAGAATAATCGATCCCATGCCGATCAGGCAGCGGTCTTCGACAACGCAGCCATGCAGGGTTACGGAGTGTCCGACGGTCACGTACTCGCCGACGGTCACGCCGTAGGTGTTCTTCATGCCGTGCAGCACGCTGCAATCCTGCACGTTCGAATGCGCCCCGATGCGGATGGCGAAGACATCGCCGCGCAGCACCGCGTTCATCCACACCGACGCGTGCTCACCGAGAACGACATCGCCGATGATCTGCGCCGATTCATCCACGTAACAAGTCGCGGGGATGGTCGGCTGCATGCCTTTGAACGATCGAATCATCTATCGCTCCGAGTGGTGATCAGGAGACAAGAATAAATAGTACCAGCAGGCGGGCTTCGGCTATCGGGCTTCTGGTGGTGCAGTTTGCCTTACGCATTGGGCCGGTTAAGCAGGAGATCCTTCGCTACGCCTGAAGAACGGCTCCGCTCAGGATGACAATCGTCGTGGAATAGTCAAACTGCACAACTATCGGGCTTCGGCCTAACCGTTCCGACGATCGGCGAAGGCGTTGGCTGAAAGCCGAAGACCAGCTCGACCCATTCGTGCATCCACATCTTTGCCTTCCGCTGTGCCATCTGCGACACTGACCTTGTCCCCGAAAACCACAGAGAACCGAGAACCGGGAACTGCTTTAATGGGCCGCATTCACGTACTTTCCGAACAGGTTGCCAACAAGATCGCCGCCGGCGAAGTGGTGGAGCGGCCTGCCTCGGTGGTGAAGGAGTTGCTGGAGAACGCGCTGGATGCGGGCGCGACGCGGATCAAGATCAGCGTGGAAGCGGGCGGAAAGAAGCTGATCCAGATCACGGACAACGGGTGCGGCATGGTGCGCGACGACGCCATGCTGGCGTTTGAGCGGCATGCGACGTCGAAGATCAAAGATGCGGAGGATTTGCTGAGCGTGGCTACTCTGGGATTTCGCGGGGAGGCGCTGCCCTCGATTGCGTCGGTATCGCGGCTGCGGCTGGAGACCTGCGCGGGGTCTTCTTCAGGGATAGAAAAATCCCCACTTCTCCCAAAGGAAGGGAGAAATGGGGCACCCGACTCTTCGGGGATGGAAAGATCGGGGACGATTATTGAGATTAATGGCGGAAAGATGGCGCGCGTGGAAGAGGCCGGGTTGCCCGAGGGAACGTCGATTACGGTGCGGGATCTCTTCTTTAATACGCCGGCGCGGAAGAAATTCCTGAAGGCGGAGTCGACCGAGCTTTCGCACATTGCTTCGCTGGTGACGCATTATGCGCTGGCGCATCCGGAGAAGCATTTTGAATTGCACTCGGCCACGAACGCCATGCTGGTGGCGCCGCCGGTGGCGGGATACAGCGAGCGCGTGTATCAGGTGTTCGGCAAGGAAACGCTCGACCAGTTGATTGCGGTGGCAGCGGTGCAGCCGCTGGAGCATGTGGGATTGCCGCAGCCTCCACCGTGGCGACGGCAGGAAGTGGACGAGGACGAAAGCCGGCGGACGCCGGCGCTACTCTCGGAGCTACGCCGGGGGAGATGCGGCTGCATGGGTTTGTTTCGAAGCCGGAGATTCAGAAGCTGAATCGCAATTCGATTTTTGTGTTCGTGAACGGGCGGCTGATTCGCGACCGGCTGGTGCAGCATGGGTTGACGGAAGCTTATCGCAACATTATTCCGCCGACGGTGTATCCGGTGGTGCTGCTGTTTCTGGAACTGCCTCCGGGCGAGGTGGATGTGAATGTGCATCCCTCGAAGACCGAAGTGCGCTTTCGGCAATCGACGGTGATGCACGATTTTGTGCGCGACACGGTGCGGGCGGCGTTGATGAAGGCGCGTCCGGCGCCGCAGTTCACCACCGAGATTCACGCGCACGCGACCGCGAGCTCGGGCTTGACGCCGGGTGCGCGAGAGTGGGAGCCGCCTTCCGACCTGGCCACCGCGTCAGGAGCGCCGGGGCGCGCATTCTATGAGCCTGCGGGCGGCGCAGGGTTTGCGCTGCAGGCTCCGGTCGTGCCACCAGTTTCCGCGAGATTTCAGTTCGAGGGCGGGATCGCGGTGGAGGGGAATGCCGCGATTCCGGTCGCGCGGGGACTGGAAAGCCGCTTCGCCGAAGCGATCCCGGAGATAGTTCCAGACAACGGCTGCGCACCCGCGCTGGATGCTTCAGAAAACGCGAGCGAGGGAGATTCCACGCTGGCGGCGCTTTCGTCGCTCAGACCGTTGGGCCAAATCCGCAATTCGTTCATCCTGGCGGTGAATGAAGATGGGTTGTGGATTGTCGACCAGCATGTGGCGCACGAGCGCGTGTTGTTCGAACGCATATTGCAGCAGCGCGCGGCGCAGAAGGTGGAGAGCCAGCGGCTGCTGATGCCGATTGTGCTGGAGCTTTCTCCGGCGCAGCAGGCGGTGTTTGCCGAGATTGCGGACGAACTGCAGCACAACGGCTTCGAGGCCGAACCCTTCGGGGCGCGAAGTGTCGCGGTGAAGGTTGCACCGGCGGGCGTGGATGCGGCGGCGGTTGAGAGGATGCTGCACGAATTGCTGGATCAGATTTCGCGGGAGGAGCAATCGCTGAACCTGGAAAAGATTCGCGGGCGCATTGCGGCGTCCATTGCCTGCCATGCGGCGATCAAGGTCAACATGCCGCTGGAGCAAAACAAAATGGAGTGGCTGCTGGCGGAACTGGCGAAAACGGACCATCCCATGTCTTGCCCGCATGGCAGGCCGGTGGTCCTGCGGTATTCTGTAAAGGACATTCAGAAGGCGTTTAAGAGAATCTGAGCGAGAAGAAGCAATTAGCAGTTAGCAATTAGCGTTTAGCAGTTCGGATTTTCTGGCTCCGCGCAAAGGCCGGGAATGCTAACGGCCAGTTGCCAACCGCTAATTGCCGTTCCCATGACCGAACAGGACTTACAGCAACTGCGGCGCGAGAGATGGAGGCTGGATGGCAAGCCCATCCGGACCATCGAAGAGGCGCGCGCGTTTGTCGAAGGGGTGGGGTTCTGCCTGATGTACCCCATGCGTCCCACCATGCCGGTGCCGACGTTCATTGGAGCGTTTGTAGGCTCCGACAATCGGCTTCCGACCTGGCAGCATGCGTATTCCGATCCGCGGGCGTTGGCGGCCACGGAACTCATGGTTCGGCTGCTGCGCGAGCGGGCGGCCTACGAGGCAAACTTGTTCGAGGAGAACAATGCGTTCCTGATCGCGGCTTCGGCGTTTCCTTATTTTTATGCGCTGGTGGGCGAACGCAATCCCAAGCTTGGTCCGAAGCAGGGGCCGCGATCTCCGTATTCGCCGCTGGCTTGCGATGCGTTTGAGCTGATCCGGCGCGACGGGCCGATCTCGAAGCAGAGGTTGCAGGAAGCGCTGGGCGGCAGCGTTTCGCTGGCGGCGCTCGACAAGGCGCTGGGCGAGTTGTTGTCGAAGCTGCGCATCACGCGCGTGGATTACAAGGCGGGCGAAGGCTCGTTCTGGGATGTGCTCTATCGCTGGGCGCCGGATGCGGTGCGCGAAGGCGTTGGATTGTCGGTGCAGCAGGCGCTCTCGGCACTGCTCTCGAAATATCTGGACTGCGTGATCGCCGCCGAGCAGACGGAACTGGAAACCTTCTTCGGAAACTTTGTGGCGCGCTCGCGAGTGAAGGAAGCGGTGAACGCGCTGCTGGCGGCGCGGGAACTGAGTTTCGTGCATGTGAGTGGAAGATCGATGCTGCAGATTACGCCGGCAAAAGAAGCGGCGGTAGCCAAGATTGAGGCGCCAGTGATCCGAGACCGATCGCGGCCCATCCCCGTGGCACGCTCTCCCCGTAGAACCGCCTTTCCCAAACATTGAGACTCGAAATTCGCAGGCATTACAACGATCTCAGGAAGTTCAGCAGGTCCTGCCGATCCTGCTCGGGGAGTTTTCTGAAGGCGTCGATCACGGCGTTGGCTTCGGAATCCGGGTACTGATGATCCCCTCGGCTGGAATGGTCTTCGATTGCCTGAATTAAATCCGCGGTTCGTCCATCGTGAAGAAAGAATATCCGCTGGCCTGATCCCCAAAGCGGGGCGGTACGAAACTCGTCTCCATGGGCGATTCCCTGAGACACGTTGTCGGCGAGCCCCGGACCCATGTGGTGAAGCAGAAGATCGGAAAACAGGTTGGCCTGAACATTGCTGAGCGGCGCCACGCTCGATTGGCCGGTGGTGAAGGAAGGCGTGTGGCACAGCGCGCAACCAATCTGCACGAACACTTGCCCGCCATGGATAGTTGAGGGCGTGGAGGGCGCTGGTCGGGGCTGATCGAGGAAGCGCATGAAGCCGGCGAAGCGAACGACACTGCTGGGAAGCACGGTTCCGTCCGGACTGAAGCTGGTGCTGTCTTCGGGGGTGCTGTTGAATTGGCACCCCGGAGTTCCGTCGAGTTCGTCGGGAAAGAGCTCGTTGGTGACTCCGATCTCAACGTTGTCGGCTTCTCCGGCAAACAATTCCAGCGATTTGTTTTGTGCCTTCCATCCGAATCGAGTGACGGTCGAGTCGTTGGGGCTGAGGTTGGGACGGCCGGCAATTCCGAGGCGGCGCTTGGTGGCGGCGTCGGCAGTCATGTTGGCGAGGAGCGCGGAGTCGGGGATGGATTCGATGAGACCACCTCCGAACACCGGGATGGGAATACGGAAGATGAGGTTGCCGCTGTCGGCGGCCTGTTGGAAGTTAGGTTGCGCGAGCTTGCAGCCGGGAGCGTCGCGCCGCCCGGCGATGGTGAAGAGATTATGGACGCTGCCATCCGGCTGAGCCATGCCGGGGGCATAAGGAAAGCGTGCCACGCGCACCGGCCCACGAGCGGTGATAAAGGAAGGAATCAGGTTGGCTGCGCCCTGAGCGATGGCTGCTCCAATCTGAGGATTCACCGCGGGACTACTTCCGCCGATTGCAGGCTGGGAGTGGCACTGGGCGCAAGATTGCGCATTGAATGTGGGGCCAAGGCCTTTTCCCGTGTTAGGTACTGAGCCTGTCACCGAGACGAGCTGGCGAAACCGCATGAGCCCGGCAGAGAAGAAGGACTGTTGCGCCGGGGTTAAGCCGGCGATGGCCGAGCCCGCAGCCACGCCTTCGCGCACGCCGGGGTCGCGAGCAATCTTCGGCGCCGCGCCCTGACCTGCTGCGAGCGAGACGAGGGCGAGGAGTAGGGTCAGGAACGACGCGGTGGACGGGCTACATCGATCTGGCGCCCAATTGTTAGCGGAACGAAATGGCTGCGATTTCCAAAGCATTTTGCCGCCACCATTCTAAGCGGAAAGGAAGGCGGAAGATCGGGAACATTGACGTGTACAATCGTCTACTCGCGAAATGAACGACCACACCGACCACAATCACCCTAAAGGCAAACTGATCATCGCTATCGACGGCCCGGCAGGGGCGGGAAAGAGCACCATCGCATCCCGGCTGGCGCGGAAGCTCGGCTACGTAAATCTGGAGAGCGGCGCGATGTACCGCGCGTTGGCGCTGAAAGCCATTGACCAGGATGCATCGTTCGATGACGAAGCCGCGCTGGTAAGGTTGGCGCAGGCGTCGCGCATCCAGCTCGAGCCCACATTGGGCGGAAACCGCACGCTACTCGACGGGCGCGACGTTTCTTCGCGGATTCGCGAGCGCGATGTCACGGAGGCGGCGTCGCGAGTGTCGGTGCATCCCGGAGTGCGGGCGTGGATGGTGGCGCGACAGCAGGAGATGGGCGCGGGCGGCGGCGTGGTGATGGAAGGCCGCGATATTGGCACGAAGGTATTTCCGGACGCCGATTTGAAGATCTTTCTCGACGCCGACCCGGTGGTGCGCGAGCAGCGGCGTATGGAGCAGCAGAAGATCAAGGGCGCCGTGGCCGCGAGTGTGGCGGCTGACTTGCGCGAACGCGACCAGCGCGACCGCACCCGTGCGGCGTCCCCGCTGGTGGCGGCGGAAGACGCGGTGGTGATCGATTCAACGGAGCTGGGTGAAGATGAAGTGCTGGCGCGGGTGGAAGAATTGGCAGCCGAACGATTGCATCGCCAGATCCGGTCGTGACCGTTTCCGGCTAGTATTAGGGCATTTAGGCGCGCGCTGCCGACGCTCGTCTGCCGGCAAGGTGAGGGAACGGCCGAACTTTGGGCGGGCGCGCTCTTTGAGCAAGCCAGAGATCACGTTGGACCTGCATCCTGAGCCAGAAGTCGGCGGACGTCCCGAGCGCAGCCGACAGGCGCAGCGACATGGGTGCGGTGATGCCAGCGTGTCCATTGAGAATTCGCGACAGATGAGCTCTCGTGATTCCCAGGCGAGCCGCCGCTTCACCGACGGTCATTTCGCCGAGATAGTCGCGCAAAACCTCTCCCGGATGTGCCGGATTAAAGATCACGTTGCTCCTTCCTTAGTGGTAGTCCTGATAGTCCACGAGAACCGCGTCCTCTTCGTCAAAAGAAAACGTCAATCGCCAGTTGCCACTCACGATCACGGACCAATGGCCTTCCAGGTTTCCCTTCAGGGCATGCCAACCGCTTCCCGGAGCGTTCATATCTTCGGCTCGGCTGGCAACATCGAGCGCGGTGAGAAGCCGTCTGAGTTTCTCCGCATGCCTTGGCTGAATTCCCGACTTAGACCCGGTTTCGGCGAACTTCTTGAGCCCTTTGTGCCGATAGGTCAAGATCACTTGTACAGTGTATGGTTACAGTATACGGAATGCAATATGCTTTTCATCTCATGCGCAAGAAAACCCGCTCCGAGCGACATCGCAGGGAGGTGCTGACTTGGGTCGCCGAGGGCGAGTCGCCCTCGGGACAGCCGGCGGGACGCCGGCGCTACGTCGCGCTAGTTCTCCGTCGGTTCCACCTTCGCTTTTGGCGCCGGCAAAGCTTTGGCGGGCTTTGCGGGCGTTGCCGGGGGGGCAGGCGCGGATGCGGGCGCGGCGCTGGTTGAGGCTTTGCGGATTTCGATGCCGTCGTGCTCGTTATTGATCACAATATGGGAAGCGGCATTTCCCACAGTGCCGCTGGCCGTGGCCTCGTGCTCGCCATTGTCAATCTTCAACCCGGGGAAGTCAGACTGGATTTCACCGTCGTGGGTGCGCGCGTCGAGGCGGAAGCCAGCCTTGTCGGGCACGTTCAACTGGACGTCGCCGTTGCGGCTGTCGATCTGCACATTCCCTAGCGATCGCATGGAAACTTCGACGCCGCCATTGTCATTCTGCAGACGGAGGTCGCCGGACACATCGGTTAAACGAATCTGCTTGGAGCGTGTGGTCAGGTGGACGGGACCGGTGACCTGGTCGGCGTGCAGATCATCGGAATCAAGGTCGAGATCGCCATCGATTCGCGAGAATTCCATGTCAGTGCGGGAAGACTTGAAGCTGACATTCTTGCTGATGCGGGCGAGCTTCACGCTCTCCTGGAACTCGCCTTCGAGTTGAGCGCCGCCCTTGACGTCGGTCACCGAGACTTCGTTCAGCCGGCCGCCGATGTGGACGTCTCCCGTGATCTGCTCGACCTTGGCGGAACTCTTTTCGAGATTCAGTTTTACGTTGCCGGTGACGTCTTCGACCGAAACGTCGCCGTGCTGGCCGGAGATTTCTACAGCACCGTCGCGTCCGGTGACGGAAACGTCGCCTTTACGCGAAGTGATTTGCAGTGCCATCTTGCGAGGGATGGAGATATCGAGATCGCTCTGCACAGAGTGGTCGCCGGCGGCCTGGGTCTTGGCATCGAGGGTTAACAACCCGCCGCTGGTGGTGATCGTTGGGTTTGTCTGTGAGTTGAATTTGTCGGCGTCACTCTGATTTTCAGCGCCCACGCGCTTGCGCACCACCACGGTGATCTTATTGTCGTCGGCGACGTTTACGCGGACGGCGCCGTGATCGTTGTTCACGCGCAGGCCGGTAACAGCGGGTGGGATGTCCTGTTCGAGGTGAGCATCGAAGTTGTAGGTCTCGCCGAAGATGTTGTCGAGGTCGCCATCGTCGATGCCCATGTTGTTGCGAACGTCTTCCCAGTTGAAACGCGAAGCCTGGGTGGCAATGAGTCCGCACACCACGATGACGATGACCAGAAAAACTCCTCCGGCGCCGATACCGCGAGCGGGGACGCCATCGCGCTGCGCCTGCTGATACTCGATCAGCTTGATCACTCCCCAGAGGATCAGAAGCAGCGGCCAGTAGTGGGCGAACAGAGTCCCCAGCCGCATCCAGGAGAGCATGTGCAGATTGCCCAGGAGGAAGACGATGCCGAGGATGATCAATACGACCGGTCCGGCAAAGGAGCGGCGGCGAGGGCGCAGTGGAACCGGAGGAGGCGCCGGATTTTGAACGGGGCTAGACATTGTGCACCTCCCCGGAAGGGGACGTTGGTCCCGGACTGGAAGAAGACGTTGGTGGAGGCGGCGCGACTGAAGTCGGAGCCGGGGGCAGCGGGCCGATGTGTCCGGCCGATGAGGCGCTGCTCTGCAGCAGTTTGACGATGCCGACCACCAGAATCCAGGCCGGCCAGGTGCGGTCAAGATCGGCAATGTTCATGGTGTGGAACAGGAACAGGATGCCGGTAGTGAGCACCATCGCCGGACCCATCAGCCAACGCGTGCTGCAGCGTCCGCAGCCGCAGATTCGACGGGAACGTTCATAGTTCCGGTAGAACATCCAGCCACCGAGGAAGATGAGAATCAGCGGCCAGAAGCGTTCGAAGCCATACTCCATGATGCCCATCGTGTGCAGGAGGAAGAGCACACCGAGGCCGATAAGAACCACGGCTCCGACGGGGACCTTGCCGCTGTCAAACTTTTCTCCCATGCTGAACGTTTGGCCCAGGCCCATGGGATCGGGTGCGGGCTGACCGGCCTGAAGCGCCTTCGCAGTACGAACCGCGTCAATGATCTGGTAGACGATGAAAAAAGCGATGCCCAGGCCGAACAGGAAGTCCCATTTTCCGGCATGATCGGTGCCGAAGATCAGGAGCGCAAAGATAAGCAGGTGAGCCAGTCCCTTGGCATATTGCGAGCAGTAAACTGCGCCGACGCCGAAGGGGAAGAATCCAGCCAGGATGCCGGCGACCGCAGGATTCGGACCGGAACCGCCCGCCGACCTCATAGGTACTACGGGCGGGGTACCAGGTGGATATACGGCCTGAACTGGAGGCACGAACCCCGCTGCCGGGGCGGTGCCTTCCAAACGGGCTGCGAGACAAGGCTCGCAGTAGACGACGCCGCGAACGTCGCGAGTGCAATTGCCGCAGAGCGGTTTGCCGCAAGTGCGGCAGAAGGCCACTGCGGCAGTATCGTTGTGTGTGGCGCAGTTCATACGAACCTCCTGTACGTGGTCACCGACACTACAGACGGAGTGTCTACAGACGGCTCGTTTACAGATGGACCCTGCGGGGCGCTGGCCAGGACGAGATGGTTCTCGGTCTGGCTATAGTTGCGTTCCTGCTTCTGCTCGGGCTGTTGTGTTGTGTCGTCCTTATGGTCTTTCTTGACCGGCGCGGATTCTCCGGAACCATGTCCGGCAGGTTCGGCGGGCGTGACGTTGCGCTTGAGTTCGCGCACGCGCGATTCCACCTCGTAGACGAACCGGATGTTTTCGTAGTACCGCACCACGCGGGCCTGCGTGTTGTAATACGTGTGCCGAATGGCCGTGGGACGCAGGCTGACCGAGCGCAGGTCGGCGGGTTTCACGCCGAGTACGCTCAAGGCCACCGACAGCGAGAAGAACGCCATGCCAAACGACATGGCGAACCGCGGCTGCCGGACCGTGCCCCAGATGGGCTGGACAACTTCCGAAACCCAGCCCGAGGCCCAGGCTTGCGCCCGCTCGATCCAGCCGACACGCGGCTGCGACGCGGACACGTTGACCCGCAGGCGTTGGGTGTCAACGCCCGTTGTGGATGCCAGGATATTGGTGACCAGGCTGACTGGAGGCTCCACCTCCGTGAGATCCTTCAGCCAGTTGCGGCCCGCCTCGACTTCGGCGAGCAGCGGGCCGCACGCGGAACAAGTCCGCGCGTGAGCCTGGAAGCCGTCGAGTTTTGCGCCGGTCAGAACGCCGTCGAGGGCGTCGTTGACGAGGCCGTCAAACTCGTGACACTGCATTCCGTTTCTGGTCTGGTCTGGCATCACATCACCTGCCTATAGGTACGTTGTAATAGGCGGGCAAGTTCCGCCCGTCCACGATTTATTCGAGATTTCACAGTCCCCTCCGGTACCTTCAAAACGGTCGCGATTTCGCGGTAATCAAAATCCTGTAAATCCCTTAGAATCACAGCCTCACGAAGTTCTGGCGAGAGCTTGCCCAGGGCGGCGTGAACGGTTTCTCCCACCTCCCGGCTGCGTACGTGCGCGTCCGGGGGAGCGGATTGGTCCTGAATTTGCTCACTCAGCGGCTGGGCGTCTTCATGGGCGGAGGCCGCGGCGTCGAGCGAGTCGGTAATGCGGTCCTGCTTGGTCTTGCGGAAGTGATCCACCAGCAGGTTGCGGGTGATGGTGGTGACCCAGGTGACGAACGCTCCCTTCGAGCTGTCGTAGCTCGCCAGCGTGCGGTACATCTTGATGAAGACTTCTTGAGTTAGGTCCTGCGCATCGTCGCCGGATCCGGCAAAGCGATAGCAGATGTTGTAGATACGCCGGTTGTAGGTTTGAACGATTTCTTCCCAGGCAGCGGCGTCGCCGGCGACACAGCGGCGGACCAGCATCGCAACTACCTGGACGTCTTCCAAACCCTAAGCTCCCTGAATTTCGGACTTCAGACCTCAGACCTCAGACTTCGGACTTCGGAACCAGCCCCGGGACGTTCGACGATTTGCCGAGGTCCGAGGTCTGCAGTCCCGAAGTCTAAGCCCTACAAGACAGTACGCGGATGTAGAGCCGTAAGTTCGCCCGGCGTGTTACCGGCGCATCACAAGTTATCGGAAATAGGGAATTGTAGCAGCGAGGATAAGTCGCCGCCGGATCCGAGCCGCAAGCCTCTTCCAAACTTCTCTCAGCAACAAAGAGCTTCTCTCAGCAGGAAAAAAGTGGCGCACCGGAGTGCGCCACGGGTGCAACACGACTTGTTAAGCCTGCTCCCGGTCGCTACTGTTGGAGTTCGAAGGTTCCGAGGGTTAGTTGGTCGGTGTCGTTTTCGATGCCTATGACTCCGGGGGATGCGCCGCTGGTGGCGCCGATCAGGTAGAAGGTGAAGTCGTCTGCGGCCTTACCGGAAGAGGAGATGCCGGAGATAGTGCCCGGGAATACTCCGTTCGCATTGTGGGTGAAAGTGCCCGTCACACCGCCGGCGGTGCCAGTGGTCGGAGTCAAGTCGACATTCAGGTCGACAAATCCCGTAAAGGCGCCTGCTCCGTTAGCCGTGACGGTTCCGACGCCGTCATACTCGAAATCGTCGGACGTGTCCTCCTGGTCGATATTCAGCGTGTAGTTCCCGCTGAAAGAGTCGGAAGTGAACGAGTCAGTTTGCGGGTACGGGTAGCCCAGACCGGCCACCTCGTCGAATGTATCCATCGAGATCACTACGGCAGCCCCGTCGGCTAGATAGAGCCGGAAGTTGTAGTCGGAGGTGGCACCCTCGTAGGTTACATTCGAGATGGTCACCCGCCCAGTGCCGCCGTCGTTGCCGATACCGGACGCGTCAAGGGCCCAAGTGCCTCCGGTTGTAAGGGTGACTCCGCCTTGCGGAGTCTGCGAGAAGAAGTCGTTGAAGCTGAGATTACCGCCCACGCTGCCATCTGAGTTAAAAGTTAGCAGACCGGCTACCTGAAGAGCCCCGTTGGGGTCATCGCCGGCCGCGCCGAATACTGCGTTGAAACCGGAGAGGTCGCTGCTGCTGTAAGTTCCATTCTTGCCATTTTGGCCAAGCGCGAAGCCCCCCGTGTACGCCCCGAGGCTGTCGGTGTTCCAGTCCTCGACCCATCGAATGTGGTTGGCGTCCACGATGTAGCCGATCATTTCGAAGTCAGCAACCGTGGTACTCCTCATTTTGGGCTTTAGATTGAAGGTTACCTGGCCGAGAAAGTCCGGACCAACGACCGTGCCCGGCAAGAAGAGTTGGTCTGACGACAGGGTGCCCCCGTCGTTCTCATCGAAAACGCTGCCGGCTCCCGGGATGCCGCCTGCGCTGTTGACGTTAATTACGCCTCCAATCACGATCGTGGAGGGAGGGAAGGCCCTATCCAGGCCGGCGGTGAAGAACGCATAGCCGCCAGAGGGTGGGGCCATGCTGGTTTGCAGTTCGAGCGTCCCACTGCCGCTTGCCCAGGCGTCGTACTCCGTGAGCAGGCCATTGGAAGCCGTAACCATGCTGGCGTCGAACGTCTCAACTCCGTTTACACCGATGCCCGGGTCTCTAGTGTCGAGGGTGATCAGCAGGTTTCCGTTACTGTCCTTGACGATGCTGCTGGTGTTGCCATAAACGGTGTCTTGCCGGAAGACGTAAAAGTCGGAGAAGGTCTGTTCACCAACACTGATCGCGCCACTGGATAAGACGGTGAACACCCCGGTGACGAAGTAGATGGCGGGGGGCTGTGGAAAGTTATCCTCTCCGGAAAGGTAATAGACATAGTTGCCTGCGGCCAGGATTGGCACTATGACGGGCATGTTGGTCTCAGTGAAGTTGACCGAGGTAAAACCGGTTGACGAGGCCGTCACCGTGAAGGAGCCAATCGTCCCGTTCGCGACCAGGCCGCTCACAGTAGCATTGCCGTTTGCATCAGTATTTACTCCCTCAGCGTTGCCGCCGCCAGTGAAGCTTCCGCTGGCGCCCGTCGAACCCGGGTTGATGGTAAAGGTCACGGAGATACCTTGCACTCCATTGCCGTCACTATCCGTCACTTGCGCTACCAGCGGGTTCGGGAACGGCGTGCTGAACGTTGTGCCCTGATAGTTTCCGCCGTTTGCGCTGGGGATCGTCAGGTTCACCGCCGCCCCGGCGGTGTTGGTGAGGCTGAAGCTGGCGGGCGTCGCCGCTCCTGAAGTCGTAACCGTTACCGTGTAACTGCCGGCCAACGTACCTGCGGTGAAGACCTTCGAGGTAGCCACACCGCTCGAGTTGGTGGTCTCGGTATCCGTTATTCCTGGCGTTGTGGTCGCGAACTCGCCGTCGGTTAAGTACGGGGCGGTGAACGTCACAGTCACGCCGCTCGCCGGGGTTGTGCCTGACATTACTGTTGCGACTAGAGGATTCGTGAAAGCCGCGCCGACCACCGCGCTTTGCCCGCTTCCGCTCGTCGCAGCAATCGTGGTGACAGGAGGAGTAGTAGTCGTCGAACTCGAGCTGCCGCAGCCCGTCAAGAAAGTTAAGGTCGAAAAGACGAAGCCCGAGGCAATTAACGCGAGGACGATCGAGTAAGATCTCCGGTTCATTGCGACTCCCCTGTTTGGGTGGTGTTGGCGTTGCTACTGTCCGGTCGGGAATCCGGCCGAGGGCCGCGCGCGCGCACCAGGAATCCGTTTTCGTTTCTCACCGTGACCGTGCGTCCGCCGAAGATCAGTTGACGGGCCAGCAAGATGCTCTTCCCGTGGACTTGCTCCACTGCGCCCACGATCTGCACAGGCAGGCCGGCGTGCAGGGCTTCCTGCGTGTCCTTGGTTAAATACGGGCCGACATGAGCGTCCACTACGCCTTCTGGACCGGCCACCAACAGATGCATGCCGACCGGACTTCCGGCAACGCGTTTGGTGACGACTTCCTGAATGGTTCCATTGAGAGTGATTTCATGCGCGGCGTCGTAGACAGGACCAACGGCCCGTGTAGCGCGGGTTTCCGGCGCGAGTTGGGCGCCGAGTGGAACTGCCAGGATCGCCAGCAATAACAGGCCGGCCAGCAGCCCCGCGGTCAATTGAGTGGGTTTCGTCGAACGATTACGCCTCATGGATGCACTCCTCGGAGCTAGTCTGTGGTTCTTGTTCCCCAATTGTTTTCCGGCCGGTCTGCGCTGGGGAAGACGAGGGCTGAGGTCTTGCCGGATTATGTTCCGGCCCCCAAGCGTCAACCCGGAAATCTGTCGGATGTTTCGCCTCTTGGTCAGCCATATGCCGCGCTGGTCCTGAGTCGGGGGGGCGACAAAAGGCAGGAACTGCCCAGCGGACGAGTAATTATACAGTCTGCCACGCCGGTGCGGGAGGCGGAGTGGGGTTCGACCGGAAGGCGTGAGATAAGTCCGATACTAGTTCGGTGCCGCGGTTTCGAAGAGTGGGAGGCGGATGTTGCGGTCGAGGGGGACTCGCAAGCAAGAAAAAAGTGGCGCACCGGAGTGCGCCACTGAATCCCAGATCCAGGAAGGACCTCTACTGTACTGGCGATGCGGGCCCGATTGCGAGTCCGCTATTGTCGTTCTCAATGATCACACCGCTGCCCGCGGTTTGGGTCATGTAAAAGGTTAAGAACCCAGACGGCGGCGTGACAGTGAACACTCCGTTGGTCGAGGTAGTTGCGTAGCTTGCGGAGGCGGGTCCATCCGGTGTGAGTGATCCTCCCGCCTGCACGTCGTTGGAGTCGAAGAAACCAGACAGCGTACCCGCAGAAGAGCTGGACGGAGTCGCGGTAAGCACGCCGACCATGTCCACTTCTCCGAAGGATGTTCCGCTTCCACCGCCGGAAACCAACTCCGAAGTGGTGAAGCCCGTCAGATAGATGGAGTACGGACCGGTGAAGTTGTCGGCCGTGAAGGTCGCACTAGCCTGCAGTTCACTCTGCCCCGCGACCCCATCGCCTTCATCCATCGAGATGACGGACGCGTGGCCGTTGCCATCCAGATAGAGTTGCAGGTCATAGGTGAATGTGGCGCCGTCAGTCACCCCAGTTACCGTGACTCGTCCAGTGCCGCCGTCGTTGCCGGTTCCAGACGCGTCGATGGTGTAGGTGCCGCCGGTAATCGCCGCCCCGCCTTGCGCCGGATTGGTGGCCGCCAGGTCGTTAAAGCTCAGGTTGCCGCTAACGGTGCCATCTGAGTTAAAGGTCAGCGCTCCCGCCACGTCAAGGGCGCCGTTTGCGTCATTGCCTACCGTGCCGATGACGTAGGTCGACCCGGAAATGGACGAACTGCTGAACGTCCCGGTATTGGCGCCTTGACCGCGTGCCTCGCCGGCCGTAGTGGCAAATCCGTCGCTCCAGTTCTCTACCAGGTAGATGCGGGTGGAGTCGACGATGTAGCCGTCGACGATCACCGTCCCACCCGAGCTTGGGTTGAGGGTGAATGTCACCAGGCCCAGGGGGTCTGGTCCCGTGAAGGAGGTGGCGGAGAATAACTGATCGGAACTCAAAGTACCGCCATCATTCGCATCGAAAACGCTGCCGCTACCGGTCGCGCTGTTAACATTGAGAACGCCTCCCAGAACCAGCGGGGAGCCGTTCGGGTCGTCCCAGCCGCTTAGGTAGAACGCATAGCCGGCCGAGGGCGCTGCCGTACTGCTCTGTGCTCTCAGTTCGCCGCTGCCGCTCCCCCAATCGTCGTATTCGATGAGCTGGCCGTTGGTTGTCGATGCCATCGAGGCGTCGAGGGTCAAATTGCCCGCTCCGCCGTTGATATAGCTGTCTGCAAAGTTAAGGGTAATCAGCAGGTCCGAATCGCTACCACTGGCAGTCGTGATGCTGCCGCCGGTGATCGGTTCAGCCGAGATGAAATTCGCTTCGCCGAAGTCGGAGTAGTCCTGCTCGCCGCCTGTGATCGTGCTCGTGCCGCCGCCGGTTGTGACGGTGAACACTCCCGCCCAATAGAATGAGCCGTTGGCATTGGTTCCCGTTACCGAGAAGACGTAGTTGCCAGCTGCCAGGGGTGGCGGTACGGCGACAGTATTGGTTAACGCGAAGCTCGCCGCAGTTCCGGTATCTCCAGTGAAGTCTGCGGTTACCGTAAAGGCGCCGGTCGTCGAGTTCGCGACCAGATCGGTCACGGTTGCGTTGCCGTTCGCATCGGTAGTTGCCGTTTCCGTGTTCGAAGTTGTGCTGGTGAAGGTTCCGCTCGCGCCGGTTCCTCCGGTGTTCGCCGTGAAGGTTACGGTAACGCCGGCGACGCCATTGCTGTCACCGTCGGTGACTTGCGCTACCAGCGACCCATAGGTCGCGCCTACCGCCGCGCTTTGTGGAGTTCCGCCGGTGGCCGCAATCGCCGCCGGTGCGCCCGCCGTGTTGGTCAGGCTGTAGCTGGCCGGAGTCGCCGCTCCTGAAGTCGAGGCCGTTACCGAATAAGCGCCGGCCGTGGTGTTCGCGGTGAATATCTGCGAGGTGGCCACACCGCTTGAGTTGGTGGTCTCGGTATCGGTTACTCCTGGGGTTGTGGTCGCGAAGGTGCCGCTGGCTCCTGTGCCCGGAGCGGTGAACGTCACGGTCACGCCGCTCGCCGGTGTTGTGCCTGACATTACTGTTGCCACCAGAGTATTTGTGAACGGCGCGCCGACCACCGCGCTTTGTCCGCCTCCGCTTGTCGCCGCAATCGTTATGGCCGGAGGAGTCTTTGTCGAACTGGAGCTGCAGGCCACCAGGGCGGCAATCATGCCCAGACCGATGAAGAGAAGAATCGATTTACGCAATGTCATCGCGCACCTCCGTTAACTTCGGACCGCGATGTCTTCCCGGCTTCCGGTGGTGCATTGCGATGAGTGGGCCGTGCTAACAACCCGTTTTCGTTTCTCACCGTGACCGTGCGTCCGCCGAAGATCAGTTGACGGGCCAGCAAGACGCTCTTCCCGTGGAGTTGTTCGACTGCCCCCACGATCTGCACCGGCAGGCCGGCATGCAGGGCTTCCTGCGTTTCTTTGGTTAAATACGGGCCGACATGAGCGTCCACTACGCCTTCTGGACCGGCCACCAACAGATGCATGCCGACGGGACTTCCGGCGGTGCGTTTGGTGACGACTTCCTGAATGGTTCCGTTGAGAGTGGTTTCATGCGCCGCGTCGTAGACAGGACCAAAGCCGTGTCCAGTGCGGGTTTCGGGCGCGGGTTGGGCGCCGAGTGGAACAGCCAGGATCGCCAACAGCAGGCCAGCCAGCAGCCCCGCGATCAATTGAGTGGGTTTCGTCGAACGATTACGCCTCATGGATGCGCTCCTTGGAACTAGTGGGTGGTTCGTTGTCTCCCAATCTGGGTTTCCCAATCTGACTTTCCCGGCCGGGCTGCGCTGAGAAAGACGAGGGCTGAACTCTTGACTCAGAGCTCCGCACCTCCGCTCTTTAGCTGGAGCTGGCGAGAATCCTCCTTGGGTCTGCGACGGACAATGATTGCCGGATTATCTTCCGGCGGCTCCCAAGCGTCAACCCGGAAATCGGCCGAATGTTTCGCTTCTTGGTTCGCCATCTGTCGCATTTGTCGAGCCCGGCGGGATGGAGCAACAAAGGGGAGCCCAGGGACAGGTAACAGCAGAGTGCGCCACGCCGAGAACATTAGGCACCGTTGTTCCGGAAGAACAGCCTACTCGCTGGTGAAGTAATCCACCGTCACTGGGTTCTCGAAGAGCGAATAGTCCCGGGTGACGACGGTGATGCCGCTATCGGTGACGAAGTAGCGGGAGCGGTCGGCTTCGGTGTCATAGCCGATCGTCGTGCCTTCGGGGAGATGGACGTTGCGGTCGATGATGCAGCGGCGGATGCGGCAATGGCGTCCAACGGCGACGTGGGAGAACAGGATAGACTGGTCGACCTCGGAGTAAGAGTTCACGCGGACGTCGGGCGAGAGCACGGAGTTTTTGACCATGCCGCCGGAGACGATGCAGCCGTTGGAGACGATGGAATCGACCGCGCTGCCCATGCGTTCCTTTTCGGCGAAGACGAACTTGGCGGGCGGGTACTGGCGCTGGTGGGTGCGGATGGGCCAATCCTGATCGTAAAGATTGAAAATGGGAGAGACCGAGACGATGTCCATGTTGGCTTCGTAGTAGGCCTCGAGCGTGCCCACATCGCGCCAGTACAGAGCCTCTTTCTTATTTTCGTCGACGAAGTCATAGGCGAAGACGCGATAGTCGCTGACCATCCTGGGGAGGATGTCTTTGCCGAAGTCATGGCTGGAGGACTGGTCCTCGGCGTCTTTGAGCAGGACGGGAATGAGCACGTCGGCATCGAATAAGTAGACGCCCATGGAACCGGCCACGCGCTCGGCGTTCCACGGGGAACGCAGTTGGGTCTGCGTGGGCTTTTCTTCGAAGCCATTGATGCGGCCGTCCCGGTCGACGTCGACCACGCCGAAGCGGGAAGTCTCGGCGGGATTGATCTGGATGGTGGCAAGAGTGACGTCGGCGGCGGAATCGCGATGCTGCTTCATCATCTTGCCGTAATCCATTTTGTAGATGTGATCGCCGGAGAGGATGAGGACGTGTTTGGGCTGCTCGGAGCCGATGGAATAAATGTTCTGGTAAACGGCGTCGGCGGTGCCCTGATACCACTGGTCGCTGACCCGCTTCATGGGGGGAAGCACTTCGATGAACTCTCCGACCTCGCGACCGAGGATGTTCCAGCCCTCGCGGATGTGGCGGTTCAGAGAGAGCGCTTTGTATTGGGTGAGGATGTAGACGCGGCGCAGGTCAGAGTTGAGGCAGTTGGAGAGAGTGATATCGATGATGCGGTACATTCCACCAAAGGTAACGGCGGGCTTGGCGCGGTCGCGTGTAAGAGGATAAAGGCGCTCGCCGGCGCCGCCGGCGAGAAGGACCCCAAGAGTGTCTTTCATGAAAGCACCCTAGAAAAACAGTAGATGGTAGCACAGGTGGGAAAGTTGCCGGCGCCTGCTTGTGCTGGATCAGGGGTTGAAGGAGTGAGGGGCGATCCGGTTTGGGAAATTCGGGCGGAGCCTTACTCCAGCCGAGACAGCGCCTTTGGCTCTACTCAGAGCAGGCGGGGCGGGTATTTCCACATCACTATTTTTCTTTTTCCTCTTCGATCTTAATGCGGAGGGACTTGAGGAACTTGAGATCCTGATCGTTGATCTTGAATTCGGGATTGGTGGAGAGAGTAGTGACAAGGGAAGTCTTGTCAGAAGTTTTCTCGCCCTGCTTGCTGACGCCGATGGTGGCTTCGAGGACCAGAAAGATGTCGTAACCACCCTCTTTGATGCGGGAGACAACTTCGGCGATCTGTTCGGAGTCGGAAAGAGACTCGTTGATGGCCTCGCCGAGTTCCTTCATGAGTTGCTTGAGTTGCTGGTCCACTTGGTTCCCCCCGATCGCCGTCGGCCCGAAACAGTACGAAATACTCAGATGCCTGCGGCCGCCGAACGGTTTCGAGAGCGGGAGCAGGTTTGCGTTATTGTAGCGCCATAGGCTGTTAAAATCGAGGCCGTGAGCAAGGTTTCTACTTTACGAAAGCTCGGAGTGGTGACGCGGGTGGCGACGCAACAGGCTAAGCGCAGCCGGATGGTGCGGGCGACTACCAGCGCTGTGGCTACAACGGCCCGCGCATTTGGGCGGGTGCTGCATCAGTTGTGGCTGGAGGTTACGGGGCTTATTTTCTTAATCATGGCCCTCAGTTTTGGGGCCGCCACGGTGAAGGAGTACGGGAAGTATCATGCCGGGCAAGCTGGGGTAGGACGCGTGGCGGTTGCAATTTGTTTCACAGTGACGTTCGCGTGGTTTGGGGTGAGTTCGTTCTGGAGGGTGAGGCAGAAGGGGAGGGGCAGGGCACGATGACGTTGGTCGACTCGAGATGTGGACTCGGCGAGGCAGCGGCCCGATAGACCTGGGCCGCCGGACAGCCGAGGGCGGCTGTCCCCACTTGAGTTGCGGTGGCGCCTGGTTCGGAAAAGAGCTTTAGTCATGACGGAAAAAATCAAAGCTGCGGGCGGGAGGCTGGCGGCGGAGGTGGAAACGTCTTCGCACATTACGGTGAACCCGTTGTACACGCCGGCGGACCTGAAGGGCTCGGACTACGAGAGCGAAGTTGGATATCCCGGGGAGTATCCGTTTACACGGGGAGTGCAGGCCACGATGTACCGCGGGCGGTTGTGGACGATGCGGCAGTATGCGGGCATGGGCGACGCCGAGGAGTCGAACAAGCGCTACAAGTATCTGCTGGCGAACGGGACGACGGGGCTTTCGGTGGCGTTTGACTTGCCGACGCAGATCGGGATGGACTCGGACCACGCGCTGGCTGCGGGAGAAGTGGGCAAGGTGGGAGTGGCGATTGACTCGATCGAGGATATGGAGCGGCTGTTTGCGGGGATCGAGCTGACGAAGATTTCTACATCGATGACCATCAATGCAACGGCGTCGATTCTGCTGGCGCTGTACGTGGCGGTGGCGCGGCGGCAGGGTGCGGACATCCGGCAACTTTCGGGCACGGTGCAGAACGATGTGCTGAAGGAGTACATCGCGCGCGGAACGTATATTTATCCGCCGCAGCAGGCGATGCACGTGATTACCGACATGTTTGCCTGGGCGAAGGAGAACGTCCCGGAGTGGAACACGATTTCGATTTCCGGTTATCACATGCGGGAGGCGGGATCGACGGCGGTGCAGGAAGTGGCGTTCACGCTGGGCAATGGGATGGCGTATGTGGAGGCGGCGATCAAGGCGGGGCTGGATGTGGATAAGTTCGCGCCGCGGCTTTCGTTCTTCTTTAATGCGCACAGCAATTTTCTGGAAGAGGTGGCGAAGTTTCGCGCGGCGCGAAGGATGTGGGCGCGCATCATGCGGGAGCATTTCAAGGCAAAGAATCCGAAATCGTGGATGCTGCGATTTCATACGCAGACGGCGGGGTCGACGCTAACGGCGCAGCAGCCGGAAAACAACATTGTGCGGACGGCGATTCAGGCGATGGCGGCGGTGCTGGGCGGGACGCAGTCGCTGCACACGAATTCGTATGACGAGGCGCTGGCGCTGCCGACGGAGCAGGCGGCGCGGATTGCGCTGCGCACGCAACAGGTGATTGCGTATGAGTCAGGTGCGGCGCAGGCGATCGATCCGCTGGCGGGTTCGTATTACATGGAAGCCTTGACCAACGAGATTGAGAAGCGCGCAGCGGAATATCTGGGAAAGATCGAAGTGATGGGCGGGATGCTGAAGGCGATTGAGCGCGGATTTGTGCAGCAGGAGATTCAGAATGCGGCGTACGAATATCAGCAGGCGGTGGATCGCGGGGATGCGGTCGTGGTCGGGGTAAACCGGTTCGAGGTGGAAGCGGAGAAGGCGATTCCGATTCAGAAGATCGATCCGGCGCTGGAACCGAAGCAGATTGAGCGGGTGCGGGCGCTGCGGGCGAGGCGAGAGGTGGGGAAGTGGAAGAGTGCGGTGGCTGCGGTGGAGGATGCGGCGCGAGCGGGGGAGAATGTGATGCCGCGGATTCTGGGGGCGGTGGAAGCGTACGCGACCGTGGGGGAGATTTCCGATGCCATGCGGCGGGTATTTGGGGAGTATCGGGAAGCGGTGGTGATTTAGGGGGGATGGTCAGCCGGTGGGTCTTCTTGTCCTCTCTGCAACCCTTTCAGTCTGAGGTTTTGTAGTCGCAGGCGGTGCGGCAGGGCTCACAGTACAGGAGGCCGTCGGCGCAGACGCGGACGTCGGTCGTGGTCTGGCAGAGGCAGCAGAACTTATCGCACACGCATTGGTCTTCCGGCATTTCGCATTGGGCGCAACGGTATTTGGCGTGGCCGGTTCCGGTGGACATAGCAATAATTTAGCGCTGAGCGGAGACGCTTGGAACATTACGGAAGTAATGTCCGGCGAGGGAAAGCGGGTGTGCGGCGTCGCAAGTTCTCTTTCGCCCCTGCGAAGGTTTGTTGCTCGCCGCTCTGTCCGCCACGGCTTGCGCCGCCTCGGCGGGCTCATGATCACCGTGGGCTGCATTCTGTCGCTGCGGCGCCGCTATGCGCGTGGTCTTCGTGCCATATAATTCTGAGCAATGACCTTCCAACAGGTGCTGGATGGAGCGGAAGTCCTCGCGCAAAGCGGGGACCCGGGTGTGAGTGGTGTGGAATATGACTCGCGGCGCGTGAAGCCGGGATGCGCGTTCGTGGCCATGCGCGGCGAGTCGAGCGATGGCAACCGATTTATCGATCAGGCCATTCAAGCGGGCGCGGTCGCGGTGATCACCGATTCGGCGGCGGAGAAGCCGCGTCCAGGCGTGGCCTGGGCCTTGGTTCCGCACGGGCGCAGGGCTCTGGCGCGGGTGAGTGCAAACTTCTATAAGAAGCCGGCGGAGCGGATTGCGGTTACCGGGATTACTGGGACGAATGGGAAAAGCACGACGGCGTTTCTGGTGGAGGCGATTCTGACGGCGGCGGGGCGGAAGAGCGCGCTCATCGGGACGATTGAATATCACGTGGCCGGGAGGGTGTTGCCGGCGCCGCATACGACGCCGGAAGCGCTGGAGCTGAATCGCATCTTGAATGATTCGCTGGGAAACGGAGCGACGGAGGCGGTGATGGAAGTTTCGTCGCACGCATTGGCGCAAGAGCGTGTGTATGGCGTGCCGTTCGATGTAGCGGTATTTACGAATCTGACGCGCGATCATCTCGATTATCACAAGACGATGGAAGAGTACTTTGCGGCGAAGCGGTTGCTGTTTGAGGGCTGCGGCACGGATGCGCCGCGAGCCGTGGTAACGAATGTGGATGATGAGTCGGGGGCGAAGCTGGCGGAGTTTAGCCGCAAGCGCAGCTCAGTGGTGCTGACTTATGGATGGGAGCGCGGCGATCTGTACGCGGAGAAAGTGGAGATCACGACGAGGGGAACACGGTTCGATCTAGTGATGCCGGCGGGGAAGATCGCGGTGTTCTCGGCGCTGATCGGGCGGGTGAATGTCTACAACATTCTGGCGGCGGCGGGAGCGGGGTATGCGCGCGGGTGTGCGGCGCAGGCCATTGCGGCGGGGATCGACAAACTGGCGTGCGTTCCGGGAAGGTTTGAACGAGTGGATTGCGGCCAGCCATTTACCGTGGTGGTGGACTATGCGCATACCGATGACGCTTTGCGGAACCTGACGGCGCTGGGTCGGGAGTTGGTTTCCGGGGGGGGAGCGAAGGGAAGAGTGTTGACGGTGTTTGGCTGCGGAGGGGATCGGGACCGGAAGAAGCGTCCGCTGATGGGCGAAGCCGCGGGGCGGGGCAGCGATTTTGTGGTGCTGACGTCGGACAACCCTCGGAGCGAGGATCCGCTGGCGATCATTAATGATGCGGTGGTGGGGGTACAGAAGACTGGCGTGAAGTACCGCGTGGAGCCGGACCGGCGGGAGGCGATCGCTCTGGCAATTGGCGAGGCGCGGCCGGGAGACATTGTGCTGCTGGCGGGGAAAGGGCACGAGAAGGTGCAGGTTACGCGGGAGGGCGCGGCTCCGTTCGACGATTTGGAAGTGGCGCGCGATGGGCTGCGGGCGGCGGGATTTGAGTGCGAGGCAGCCGGGCACGATCGTGAGAAGAACTCAAACCCGTGCTAGTGGCAACAATCCAGGCACGGGCAGTGGTCGAAATGCCTTGCAGAGCCGGTAGTGGCGACAACGTGCAAGGGGTCCTTCGACTGCGGTTGTGTTTCGCGTTCGCGAAGCACAACCTTCGCTCAGGATGACAGATTTATGAAGCTTGCTCTCTCGAGGATCGCCGAGTTTGTTTCTGCCGAGGGGAAGTTTGCGCGGGAAGAAGTGGCGCGGGGGTATTCGATTGACTCGCGGAGTGTGGGTTCGAGCCAACTTTTCTTTGCGGTGAAGGGCGAGCGGCTGGATGGGCACGATTTCGTGGAGCAGGCGCTGGAAAAAGGCGCGGCTGCGGCGGTGGTGCGGAAGGATCAGTTGGGGCGCTATCCGGGGGAGACGCGGTTGCTGGCGGTAGAAGATACGTTGGCGGCGCTGCAGACGCTGGCTACAGCAGTGCGGAAGCTTTGGGGCAAGCCGTTGATTGCAGTGACCGGATCGGCGGGGAAGACGACCACGAAAGAAGCGATCGCGCACGTGCTGAGCGCGCGGTTTGGGGTGCTGAAGTCGGAAGGGAACTTCAATAATCATTTTGGCTTGCCGCTGATGCTGCTGAAGCTGGAGCCGGAATATGACGTGGCCGTGATTGAGATGGGGATGTCGCACGCGGGAGAGATTCGGGCGCTGGCGAAGATAGCGCAGCCGGAGATTGGGGTGGTCACGAACGTCGCGCCGGTGCACCTGGAGTTTTTTGATTCTTTGGCGGGGATTGCGCGGGCGAAGTATGAGTTGATCGAATCGTTGCCGGCGGGAGCGGTGGCGGTGTTGAATGCCGACGATGAATATGTGTCGCAGTTTGGGCGTGACTTCAAGGGCAAGGTGGTGATGTATGGCACGCGGGCGACGGCGGACGTGCGCGCGGAGAACATCCAGTCGAAGGGGCCGGAGGGCGTGGAGTTCGACCTGGTGATCGGGAGCTTGCGGGAGCATGCCAGGTTGCCGCTGGTGGGAGAGCACAATGTGCTGAACGCGCTGGCAGCGGTGGCGGTGGGTGTGGAGCGGGGGCTGAAGCCTTCCGAGGCGGTGGGGGCGCTAGCGACACTGGCCGCGGCGGACAAACGCGGGCAGGTTCTCCAAGTGGGTAACATCACGGTGATCAACGATTGTTACAATTCGAATCCGAAGGCGCTGGAGGCGATGGTGGATGCGCTGGCTACGATGTCGGCCAAGCGGCGCATTGTGGTGGCGGGCGAGATGCTGGAGTTGGGGCCGGCGGGGGAAGAGATGCACCGGAGGGCTGGGCAGCATGTTGCGGAGAAGGACATTGATGTTCTGCTCGGGGTACGCGGGCTGGCGCAGGCGATGGTCGAGGGCGCGAGGCAGGCGGGAACGCGGGCAGAGTTTGTGGCGGGGCCGGAGGAAGCCGGCGAGTGGCTGGCGCGAGAAGCGCGAGATGGGGATGTGGTTTTGTTGAAGGCTTCACGGGGCGTAAAGCTGGAGAAGGCGCTGGAAACGTGGAAGAGATTGAGTCATTGAGAGATTGAGCCACTAAGTGATTGAATAAGGGTTGGTTGCGGTTTTCAATGACGCAATCGCTCAATCGCTCAATGACTTAATTCCTGGACGGAGGCTGATTGCTCTACTGGTTGTTGTTCCTGAAGCTGCAACATTATTTTCCGCCGTTCCGCATCTTCCGCTACTTGACGTTCCGCACTGCGTTCGCCAGTCTTACTGCGCTGTTTACCGCGCTTATCGTGGGGCCGCTGGTGATCAACCGGCTGCGCGAATTCCAGATTGGACAATACATTCGGGAAGAAGGACCGAAGGCTCATCAGAAAAAGGCTGGGACGCCGACGATGGGCGGGTTGCTGATTGCGATCGCAATTGTGGTGCCGACGCTGCTGTGGGCGGACCTGAGCAACCGGTTCGTGTGGATCGCGGTGTTTGCCACGTGCGCGTTTGCGGCGATTGGATTCACCGACGACTACACCAAGGTGGCGCATCGCCGGAATCTTGGGCTCACCTCCCGGGCAAAGTTGGGCCTGCAGGTTGCGGCCAGCATTGTGATCGCCGTGATGCTGATTGCCATGCAGACCTATGGAATGTATTCGACGAAGTTAATTGTGCCGTTCTTTAAGCAGTTTCATCCCGACCTGGTGGTGCAGAGCTGGGAACGGTTCCCGCATCTCTGGCCGCTGTCGTTTGTGTTCTTTATTGGATTCGTGGCCTTCGTGATCGTAGGTTCGAGCAACGCGGTGAATCTTACCGATGGGCTGGACGGGTTGGCCATTGGCTGTACCGTGATTGCGGCGGGGGCATTGACGGTGCTGACTTATGTTAGCGGGCATGCGACCTTTGCTACTTACCTCGAGATTCCGCGCATGCCGCAGGTGGGCGAGCTGACCATTTTCTGCGGGGCGATGGTGGGGTCGTCGATCGGATTTTTGTGGTATAACGCGCATCCGGCGGAAGTTTTTATGGGCGATGTGGGATCGCTGGCGCTGGGCGGCGCGATTGGCACGGTGGCGGTGATCATTAAGCAAGAACTGCTGCTGCCGTTTATTGGCGGAGTGTTCGTGATTGAGGCGCTGTCGGTGATTCTGCAGGTGGGATCGTATAAGCTGCGCAAGAAGCGAATTTTCAAGATGGCGCCGCTGCATCATCATTTTGAGCTGATGGGATGGTCGGAGTCGAAGATTATCGTGCGGTTTTGGATTGCGTCGCTGGTGTTTGCGCTGTTCGCGCTGACGACTTTGAAACTGAGGTGAGAGCGATTCACCACAGAGTCACAGAGACACAGAGAAGAAAAATAACAAATTGGTTTTCTCCGTGTCTCAGTGCCTCCGTGGTGAAATGAGTGTGATGGAACTGAACAACAAACGCGTGCTGGTGGTGGGGCTCGGCAAGTCCGGGGTGGCGTCGGCGCTGTTCTTGAAGGCGCATGGGGCGCGAGTGACCGTGTCCGATACCAAGAGTGGGGACGAACTGCGCAATGAGATTCCGGTTTTGCTCGATCACGGGATCACAGTCGAGACTGGAGGACATGGCGAGCGTACGTTCCGCGGTCAGGATCTGATTGTCGTGAGCCCGGGCGTCCCGGTGGATGCGCCGCTGCTGGTGCAGGCACGGGCTTTGGGCGAGGCGGTGATCGGCGAGATTGAACTGGCGGCGCAGTTCTTGCCGGGACCGATTGTGGCAATCACGGGTTCGAACGGGAAGACCACGACGACCACGCTCACGGGGGAGATTTTGGCGGCAGGCGGACTTCCGACGCTGGTGGGCGGGAACATTGGCACTCCGGCGATTTCGCTGGCGGAGCGGGCGAAGCCGGAGACGGTGATTGTGCTGGAAATATCGAGCTTTCAACTGGAGACGGTTCGGACGTTCCGCCCGAAGATTGCGGTGGTGTTGAATGTGACGCCCGATCATCTGGACCGGCACCGGACGTTTGAGGTTTACGTGGACGCGAAAGCGCGCATCTTCGAGAATCAGCAGAGCGGCGATTTTGCGGTGCTGAATGAGGATGATCCGACTTGCGTAAGCCTGGCTGCAAGGACGCGAGCACAGGTGTTCTGGTTTAGCCGGCAGAAGGAAGTGAAGCGGGGCGCTTGGGTGCGCGAGGGGAACATCTTATTCCGCGATGCAGCGCAGCAGCGCGAGGTCATGCTGGTTTCCGAGATTCCATTGAAGGGCGCACACAATCTGGAGAACGTGCTAGCGGCGGTGTGCGCGGGCGCGCTGATGGGATGCGCGCCCGAGAAGATACGCCAAGCGGTGCGCGACTTTAAAGCGGTCGAACACCGGCTGGAGTTTGTGGCGACGATCCGTGGCGTGGATTATTACAACGATTCGAAGGCCACGAACGTGGATGCGACCATCAAGGCGCTGGAGTCGTTTCCGGCGAACATCCACCTGATTCTGGGCGGCAAGGACAAGGGCAGCGACTACAGCGTGCTCAACGACTTGCTGCGGCAGCGGGTAAAGCGCGTGTACACGATCGGCGCGGCGGCAGCGAAGATCGAGTCGCAGATCGTTTCTTCGAAAGGCGGGGGCGTCGAGGTTGTGCATGCAGAGACTCTGGAGAACGCTCTGCGCAAGGCGAACGCTGTGGCGCAACCGGGTGACGTGGTGCTGCTGGCTCCGGCGTGCGCAAGCTTCGATCAGTTTAAGAGCTACGAGCACCGAGGCAAGGTGTTCAAGGAGATTGTTGGGGCGTTGGGGTGAAGGGCGTTTTCACCACAGAGAATGACGGAATAAAGCGGTAGTGGCGGAAACTCTTCTTAGGCTACCCACGGTATAGCCTTGCAAAGTATCCTTCGACTTCGCAGATGGTTCGCTTCGCCCCATTTGCTCTGCTAGCTGCCGTGCGTCTTCCGGTACGTTCCGATTACCGGGCGCGGAAAGTATGGCAGGGGCTGCGAGTGGATGATGGCGGCTGGATTCGCTTCGACCAGCGCTTCCGCAACGTCGTCGCCGCAGATTTCCGCGGTGGCCTCGCGAGCCGTGGAGAGCACGGGAACGCGCTTCTCGGTATCGTGGGCGTCGGTAGCCAGCACATGAACGGAGTCGTGTTCGAGCAGCCACTGCGCGGCGCGGCGCACACGTTCTCCCCAGAATCCGGTAAGGGCGGAGCCGGTCATCTGGATTACGCAACCTTGCTCGGCCCATTCCACCACGCGCTGCAAGTTCTCGCGCAGGATCTGGTTGCGCTCGGGATGGGTGATGACGGCGGTGATGCCGCAGTCGCCCAGTTTCATAAAGCAATCCGTAATCTGATGTGGAATGCTGTAATTGCTCAGCTCCACCAGCATGTAGTGCGAGCCTTCGATGGCGTAGCGGGCGGGATTGGCCAGCACATCCTGCAGATTATCGTAGGAGAGATGGAAGTCGCAGCCCAGGCTGAGGGTGGGCGCGTTGCCCACGAGTTGCTGCAGATGGGCGACGAGTCCCTGAAGGTACGGGCGATCATAGTGATAGCGGTCGTTGGCGTGAGGGGTGGCGACCTGGTGGGTGATGCCGTCGGCCGCAGCCATGCGGCACATGGCGACGGAGGTTTCCCAGGACTTCGATCCGTCGTCTACTTCCGGAAGAATATGTGAGTGAATGTCGACCACGATTGTTGAAACACAAGCAACCTACAGAGGTTGCGCTTGATTTGATTTAAGCAGATTCGGGGAGAAAGAGAAAGCGCCAGAGGTTGCGAAGCGGAGTTTGCCGGGAAAGGCGTCGGAAACAAACCATGCGTGGGAGATCACCAGATCGTGGGAACGACGCCCGACTTCCGAATCTCCCGATCCGCGGTGATCAAAGTAAGTCCTTCGGCCAAGGCGGTACCGGCGATGATTCGGTCAGCTGGATCTTTGAAATACTTCCGGGGCAGCGCGAATGCACAACTGCAGATTTGCGCGTTCATCGGCAGGACCGAAAAGCTGCTCTCCACCTGGGACAAAAAGGACTCCGCCGATACGTCCAGGCGGACGCGTTTCTTGCTGGCAAGCATAGCCAGTTCCAGCAGCGTCATGTCAGAAATGGCGAGTCCCCGGGCGGCTCGTCGCGTTTCTTCGATCGTCCCTCTGGCTTTCTTCGACAGCCGGTCGGCGTCAAAGGCCATCCAGAGAACAACATTCGTGTCGAGCAGAATCAATAGAGATCACCCCATTCTTCCGGGGTAAATGCGGGAGAGACGACGTCGCCGACGATGGACCCCTTACCCTTCATAAAGTTGAAGATGTCGTCTTTTTCGTTCTCGACAGGCACAAGCTTCGCCACTGGCTTGCCGCGCTTGGTGATCAACACGGTTTCACGCTTGGACTGAACTTCATCCATGACCGCCAGACAATGGACTTTGAATGCGCCCGCCGCCATCTTTTTCATGAAGGGGTATCCTTTTGATCATGGTCATTATACTATAGTCATGACCAGCCCCCTTTCTTTCTATGACTCATCGTGACGTTACAGCAGTAATCGCTGATAGCTTACGCCGCCTGTCTGTTGCCTGTGTCTATAAGAATTAGGGTGCTCAGGCGGCTCTCAATCTGGGAAGGCCTAGGATGAAGACATTCTTCCTTGTAACTGCATCCGCGATCATGGCGGGGGCAATTTTCGTTCTTGTCTCGGAAATGAAAACCTCCCGAGATGCGAAGATGCTCATGGACGAACTCAGGGAGTTAAGCGTTTCTTCAAGTCCGAATAACACTTTTGACTCGTTCCAGTGGAGATATGGCCGCGGCAGGTTCAAGTACAGCGAGGGGTGCACTTTTCATTACTGCACCTACGAAGTGGACATTTCGAACAGCACGATTGCTAAGCTTCATTTCACGCCATACACCGAGATGAAGGCGTGGTTTACGGTCGACAAGGGTCAACTCGTGCTGACACTCATCGAATACCGCAGTGCCTTGAAAGGGCCTCACAGTCCGGTTGTCCATGTTCAGCAAGGTATTTGTGCTCACGGCTGTGGAGTGCGGTTTGATGTGAATCCTCACGGAACGGAAAAGCAAATGTGGAATGGACTTGTTGAGTTCAACCCCAATGCGACGCAAGAACAAAGAGAGGCTGCGTTAGGATTGAATGTCGATTGTTTCCACCGGATCGGCGGGTGCAAAGACATTGCTGAGTTGCTGCCTACGATTTGGCTGCGCACCGGATCAGACTCCGTCACAAGTCGATTTGTCGGATTGTCCCAGCGGCTTGAGGAATCACATGGTTCTCCCTCATCGGATGACTTCTGAGTGCGCTTTCTTCTGACGCCGGATGGCGGTTTCTGCAACGACCAGCACGTTAACATCCGCACCACGGTGGCTGTGAGAGTCGATCCTCCCTTGCCGCACCTTCCATGTCGGCTGTAGCATCAATATCCAGGCATTTATAAGGAGCAATCATGGCAACCGAAACGCTGGCTTCCCCGGCAACGTTGGGCTACAGCAAGACCAAAGTCCTGAAGAACTTCATCGACGGCGAGTGGGTGGAGTCCTCGACCGGAGAGACTTTCGAAGATCGCAATCCCGCCGACAAGCGGGACGTGGTCGGCATTTTTCAGAAATCGGCTAAGGCCGATGTCGACGCTGCGGTGGACGCAGCCAAGCGCGCCTTCTCTAAGTGGCGGCTGGTGCCCGCGCCGCGGCGGGCCGAGATGGTTTTCCGCGCCGCGGAGATTCTCATTGGGCGCAAAGAAGAGTGTGCCCGCGACATGACGCGCGAAATGGGCAAGGTGCTGGCCGAGACTCGCGGAG
This sequence comes from uncultured Acidobacteriaceae bacterium, assembly GCA_963749985.1. GTDB lineage: Bacteria > Acidobacteriota > Terriglobia > Terriglobales > Acidobacteriaceae > Sulfotelmatobacter. Next base: position 345,387 of record CAVVOS010000002.1, read on the forward strand.
ACGTGCAGGAGGCGATCGATGCCGCTTACTACAATGCCGGCGAAGGCCGGCGCCTCTTCGGCCCCACCGTCCCGTCGGAGATGCCGAACAAGTTTGCCATGGCGGTGCGCCAGCCCATCGGCGTCTGCGGCATGATTACGCCGTGGAACTTTCCGATGGCGATTTCTTCCTGGAAGCTGCTGCCTGCCGTAGTCTGCGGGAACACTTGCGTGATCAAGCCGGCACAAGATACTCCGCTATCGACTTTTAATCTGGTCCGCGCCTTCACCGACGCCGGCATTCCGAAGGGCGTGGTCAACATTGTGACCGGCTTCGGCGCCGATGTAGGCACGCCGCTCGCCGAGCACGCCGACGTGCGCGCCATCTCGCTGACCGGGTCGTCCGCGGTCGGACGCATCATCGGTGGGATTGCGGCGAAGAGTTTCAAACACTGCTCACTCGAACTGGGCGGCAAGAATCCTATGATCGTGCTCGACGATGCGAATCTCGACCTCGCCATCGAAGGCGGCTTGTGGGGCGGATTCGGCACCACCGGACAGCGCTGCACCGCGACCAGCCGCATCATCGTGCAGAAGGGCGTGTACGGCGAGTTCGTCCAAAGATATGTCGCGCGCGCCAAGAAACTGAAAGTGGGCAACGGCCTCGATGAAACGGTCGAGATGGGACCGGCGATCAACGAAAAACAACTTCAGACCGACCTCAGCTACGTGGAGATCGGTAAGAACGAAGGCGCGAAGCTGGTGTGTGGCGGCAATCGTCTCGACCAGGGCGAGTATCAATACGGCTGGTTCATGGAGCCCACCGTATTTACCGACGTTGACCCGAAGATGCGTATCGCGCAGGAAGAAATCTTCGGCCCGGTGGTTTCGATCATTCCGTGTGACGACCTGGAGGATGCCATCGAGATTGCCAATGGGATCGAGTACGGGCTCTCGTCCGCGCTCTACACGAAAGATGTGAACAAGGCGTTTTCCGCGATTCGCGATCTGTATGCCGGCATCACCTACATAAACGCGCCGACGATTGGCGCGGAAGTGCACCTGCCCTTCGGCGGCACGAAGGCTACGGGCAACGGGCATCGCGAAGGCGGCATCGGTGCGATTGATTTTTATACGGAGTGGAAGTCGGTGTACGTGGATTACTCCGACAAGCTGCAAAAGGCGCAGATTGATCGGGAAGACTAGGAATCTTTAACACAGAGGACACTGGGGAACACAGGGTAGGCCATCGGTTCGAGTTCCCCTGTGATCTCTGTGTCCTCTGAGGTTAAGGCTTTAACTCCAGGCCCGCATTCTTCCTAGAGACTATCGTCCGCTTGTCCAAAGCCACGTCCCGTTGTAAAGTTCTGAACGAACTGGGGATCACCAAATGAAAACTATATCTGCTACCTTGCAGCGGCTGGCTGCGGTATCGTGCGCATCCGCATTCTTCCTCGTCGCAGTCACAGCCAAGGCCGAACAGCGGCCTACCCTGACGAGCCACGTGCCTGAGGCAGTCTCCAGCGGAGTGGCGCCTTTGGTTGGCCATCTTCCCAGCGCGCAGCGGTTGAGCCTGGCGATCTCGTTGCCGCTGCGGAATGAGGCGGAGCTCGACGATCTGCTGCAGCGGATCTATGATCCGCAGAGTGCGAGCTACCACAAATATCTCAGCGTGGAGGAATTCGCCGACAGGTTCGGCCCCGCCGAGGCTGATTACGCAGCAGTGCTCCACTTTGCTCAGGCGAATGGCCTGGCCGTGATTGATACCGCCGGCAATCGCATGGTCGTGGATGTTGAAGGCTCCGCGGGAGACATTGAGAGCGCTTTGCACGTGAGCCTGAACGTCTACCAGCATCCCACCGAGAGCCGCACGTTTTATGCGCCGGACCGCGAGCCCTCAGTAGATCTCGATGTACCAGTGCTGCACATTTCCGGCTTGGATAACTTCACGCTGCCGCATGCTAAGAACATTAGATCCTCTCAGAAACCCGGCCAGGAAGCGGGCGACGCCAGCAAGACCACGGGTTCCGGTCCGGGCGGAGACTTTATCGGCAGCGACATGAGGGCGGCCTATTACGGCTCAGGCTCGCTGACTGGAACGGGACAGTCGGTGGGGCTGTTTGAGTTTGCCGGATACGAAATCAGCGACGTCAAGACCTACTTCAAGAATCTGAAGCAGACGGCAAAGGTCCCAGTGAAAGGTGTATCGCTGAATGGGGTGAGCCTGAGCTGTCCTCCAAAAACGTGTGACGACAGCGAACAGGTGCTCGACATAGAAATGGCAATCTCGATGGCTCCGGGGCTGAAGCAGGTGGTGGTGTACGTGGGAAGCAGCGATGTCTCCATCTTCAACCAGATGGCCGTGGACAATACTTCCAAGCAACTGAGCTGCTCCTGGGGGTGGAGCGACGATGAAAGCAGCCTGGACCCGATCTTCAAGGAAATGGCGACTCAGGGGCAGAGCGTATTTGTAGCGACCGGCGACAACGGTTCCGGCACTCCGGGCGACGTGGTGTGGCCGGCGGATGACCCCTACATCACGGCGGTTGGGGGCACGGACTTAACGACTGCCGGCCCAGGTGGGGCGTGGCAATCGGAGACCGGCTGGAGTGGAAGCGCGGGATCGCCTTCCAAGAACAAGGTGCCGATTCCGACTTATCAGAAGCTACCAGGGGTGATCAACTCGCTGAATCATGGGTCGAAGACCTTGCGCAATTACCCGGATGTTGCGGCGGAAGCGAACACCAACCAATACAGTTGCTACGACGGGGGATGCAGCGGAGGCAATGGCGGGACCAGTTATGCGGCTCCGCAATGGGCGGGCCTGACGGCAATGGCGAATCAGCAGGCCGTCGCGGCCGGCGGAACAACCCTGGGGTTTCTCAACCCGTTTCTCTATGGGATTGGGATAGGGTCGGGTTATGACAGCGACTTCCATGACATCACCAGCGGCAGCAACGGCGGGTATTCGGCAGTGACAGGCTACGATCTGGTGACCGGGTGGGGCAGTCCGAACGGGGCGAACCTGATCAATGCCCTGGCTGCGGCGAAGGACGAGTAGGTCGATACCGGACGCTTATTCGGCACGGCGTACTCGATCGATGGCGGCCCTGGTCGGCCAGAACAGAGGAAACAATAGCCGTCAAATAGAGTACTTTGGTGATCTTGTCGGCAGACTTTCCTATGGCCTATCGTCGATGTCTGGGGTTCAATCTGTCCGCAGCTTTTGCTCTGGGTCTGCTTTGTCTAAGCGTCATTTCGTATCCCAATCCGCCGGAAGCATCGTACCCCGTCTAGCGTTGGCGACGCTGACGCTGGGGTTTTGTTTTACGGCCGGGTTCGTTCCCGCATTGCTGGCTCAGAAGGCTCCCAAGTCTGATCGTAAAGTGCTTGTCTCCGTGAAGCCGGAGTACTCCGAACTGCTAAAGCATGCACAAATCGGTGGTCTGGTTCGTTTGAAAGCAACGGTGCTGCCCGACGGGAAGGTGAGCAACGTTGACGTGGTCGGGGGTAACCCCATCCTGGCTGAAAGCGCAGTAACGGCAGTGATGAAGTGGAAATTCCTCCCCGCCCCAGCGCAAACCGTCGAGGACATTTCCATCAGCTTCAGCCCGCACTAAGCCGCGACCAATCCGTTTTCTCTGCACGTTCGACCCCTCTGCGGTTAGAATTCCTCTCGTATTCTGAAACGGCCGTGGCTGGCACGCGGGCTGCGGCGAGGCTTTCATGACTCCAGCTACTAAGGCTCACGAAATCACTGCCGCTAAGCGGCTCGACAACGTTCGCTATGCCATCCGCGACCTGGCTTGCGTTGCGGACGAGGTCATCCAGCAGGGGCACAAGGTGCTGCCGCTGAATGTTGGCGATCCGCTCAACTTCGATTTCCGGACTCCGGCGCACATTATTGAAGCGGCTTATAAGGCCATGCGCGACGGGAAGAATGGCTACGCGCCGTCTCCGGGCATTCCGGAGGCGATTGAGGCGATTCGCGGTGAGGCGGTGCGCAAGGGCATCACGACGGTGAGGGATGTTTTCGTCACTTCGGGGGTGAGCGAAACTGTCGATCTGTGCATCAGCGCGCTGGTGAATCCGGGTGAGGACATTCTTACGCCGAAGCCTGACTATCCGCTGTATTCGGCCGTGCTGTGCAAGCTGGGCATTGCACTCAACGCTTACGACCTTAATGAAGACGACGCGTGGCAGCCGGAACTAGCCGACATCGAACGCAAGGTCACGCCGCGCACGCGCGGCATTGTGCTGATCAATCCGAATAATCCGACGGGGGCGCTGTGCTCGCGGGAGATGCTGGAGCAGGTTGCGGAGATCGCGCGGCGAAATAATCTGGTGGTGTTCTCGGACGAGATTTACGACAAGCTCATTCTCGATGGCACGCCGCACATCGCATTTGCTGCGGTCGCGCCGGATGTGCCTTGCATCACTTTCGGCGGGATGTCGAAGAACTATCTGGTCCCGGGATGGCGCATTGGCTGGGGGATTGTTTCAGGAGATGCGGCGGCGGTAAAGCCTTATACCGAAGGCATTCACCGGCTGCTGCGGGCGCGGTTGTGCGCCAATCATCCGGAGCAATATGCGATTAAGCCGGCGCTGGAAGGTCCGCAGGATCATCTTGTGGAAGTGCAGCGGAAGTTGCGTGCGCGGCGCGATCTTACGCAGCGGTGGTGTGAGGCGACGCCGCGCGTGAGTTGCGTTGCGCCTCGTGGCGCCTTCTACGCTTTCCCGCGCATCGACATTCCGGAGAGCGATGAAGTCTTCGTGAAGGAATTGATTGGGCAGAAGTACGTGATGGTGGTGCATGGGTCTGGCTTCGGTCAGAAACCGGGAACACAGCATTTCCGCATTGTGTTCTTGCCGGATGAAGCGACTTTGACGAAGGCTTATGGTGCGATTGGGGAATTTATTCGGGAGAGATACTGAGATCGGCTGGCTCGGCGCGCGGTTACCGAGGGCTGACACCCAATTTCATTTCATAATGCATTCCACGGAGCTCAAGCGCCGCTCTATTACGGTGGCGCGGGCAGACAGCAGGCTCCTCCACTTCGCCGTCGCTGGCGCTCCGGGCTCCGGTCGGAATGACAAGATTTTGGAATAGCTGTCAAGGTCAAAAACAAAATCAACGAACAGGAGTGTCCGTTCCATGTGAGCCCGGCAGTCGGCTAGATGCCGATGTTTATGGCGCGGAGGGCGTCCTTGTAGGCTTCGCGGGTTTCGGTGAATTTGGTGTGGGCGTCGTGTTCGCGGAAGTGGGCGTCATCCCATTTTTCCCAGGCGAGCATGGAGTGGTCGGGAGTGGCTAACGCTTCTTCGGCGCGAATGGCGGCAACCCATTCGTCGGTGGCCTGCTTGTAGGTGAGACGGAGTTGATCGAGATCGGCTTGGGACATGGCTTGCAGGGTAATGCGGAGCGGTATCGGGGTCAATTGGAGGGAGCGAAATTCACGGAGAATTAACAGAACGTCCCTCAGGGGCTAAAGCCCGCGTTCATTCTCGATCCTTTACGCGGCGCTGAAGCGCCGCTCTTCCACGGTTGTGTCGGCTTCCCGGCCGGCGAACGACCAAATGCCCACTTCTCGCAAAGGACGCGAGAAATGGGCACCCCTGAGTTACTGTTTCCTGGATCATTGTCCGGCTGACTTTGAGCTGCCTGCGGTGGTGTCGAATTCTTCGGCCATCCAATGTTGGAGAGCGGTGATGTTTTGCGGGCGGCCGAGGAAGTTCTTCACCAGATCGTTCGCCGACATGGAGCCGCCGGGTTCGAGGACCACGCGGCGGTAGCGCATGGGGGCGTCGCCGGCGAGTAAGTTTTTGTGATCGAACTGCAGGAAGAAGTCTTCGGCGATCACTTTGTCCCAGAGATAAGTGTAGTAGGCGGAGGAGTAGCCGCCGAGATGGCCGAAGGAAGCCCACACGTGAGTTTCTGGCAGGGGAGTGAAGAGAGTATAGCGGCGGGAGTCGTCGAGAGTGACTTTGTCGAGGTCGACGTCTTCCGGCTTGGTTTTATAGATGTCGTAGGAGATGGCGCTGTAGGAGTTCTGACGGCCGACCCAGCCGCCGCGTCCAAAGGCGGAAGCGCGGTTCATGCGGGCGACGAGTTCGGCGGGAATGGGTTCGCCGGTCTTATAGTGGCGGGCAAACTTGGCTAGGACCTGGGGGCTGCGAATCCACTCTTCGAGCATTTGGGAGGGAGCTTCGACAAAATCGGACTCCATGGTGATGCCGCTGATGCCGGCCCATTGCTGCTGGCCGCCGAGGATGTGGTGCATGAGGTGGCCGAACTCGTGGAAGAAAGTTTCGACGTCGCCGTAGTCCATGAGGCCGGCGTCGGTGGCGGTGGGAACGGGGAAATTGCACACGAGGATGGCCTCGGGCAGTTGCTTGCCGCGGATGCCGTCGAGCACCGGGGCCATTTCGGCGTGGCTGAACTTGCCGGGGCGGGGGTGCATGTCGAGATAGAAACGGCCGACGGGCTTACCGCTGTCGATGACGATCCAGGTTTCAACGGCAGGGTCCCAAGAGGGGACGTTCGGTTCCTGCTGGAAGCTGACATGGAAGAGGTCCGCGGCAGTGTCGAGTATGCCTTGCTTTACCTCCGTGAAGGGGAAGTACGGACGAACGGATTGAGAATCGAAATCGTACTTGGTGCGGCGGACTAGTTCCGAAAGATAAGCGCCTTCGTAGCTCCAGATTTCTTTGGCGCCGGGAGTGGTCTTCTGTTTTTCGGCGAGCAGCATCTCGAATTCGCGCTGGGCGAGGGCGCGGGATGCGTCGTTGACTTGCTGGATGAAGTCGGCGATGTTGTGGCCTTTGGCGATCATCTTGTCGGCGGCGTTGTAGTCAGCCCAGGAGGAAAAGCCGAGAAGCGTGGCGATCTCATAGCGCGTCTTCATCAGGTTGGTGAGGACTTCCTGGTTCTTGGGATAGGCGCGGGTGTTGAAGGCGAGGGAAACGCGGCGGCGCAGAGAATCGCTTTTGGCGAAGGTGAACACAGGATAGGCATCGGGATAATCGGTGGTGATGCGGACCTTGCCGTCAGTTCCGGGCTTGTGCCGGTCGATGTAATCCTGGGGGAGGCCGTCGAGTTCCGAGGGGTCGGCCTCGACTACTTTCTGGCCGTCGGAGATATTGCGATCGAACATGGACTGCTGTTCGGTGGCCTGGTCGTTTAACTTCTTGAGGCGGGCGCGGATGGCGTCGTCTTTGTCGACGCCGGCAAGACGGAATTCGAGAAGCTGGTGCTGAACGTAATACTTCGTGGTGGCATCGGCCTTTGAGAGGTCGAGGGCGGCGAGAGCGTTGTAAACATCGTGATTGAGGGCAATCGCGGTCTGCGCGGCGCTTACTTTGGTGAGCATGGCGGTGGCGTGATCGCGGAAGGTGGCGTCGGGGTGAACTTGCTCCATGAGTCCAGCGAAATAGCCGGCGGAGTTGTTCTGGTGAACGGCTTCGTCGAAGGGGACGAGAGTGTTTTCTATGGTGCGAGGGCCTGTGACGGCGAGCAGAGTGGCGATGGCGCGTTCGCCGGCGGCGAGACGGTCGTTCTCGATTTTCTCGAAGGCGGAGACGTCAGGCTGGGCGGCCCAGATGGTGGGCTGGGAGACGGTGATTTTCTGCGCGGATAGAACCGCGGCAAAAACGAACGGGAGACAGAGGAGGATGGCCAGACGGAGAGCCAGCAGCATGAAAGAACCTCGTGGAGAATTTGGTGAATTACGTGGAGCGGTTTCTAAAACGGTGTTGACGTGCGCAGGAATTGTTGACGACCACGTCTTACGATGTCAAGCATAGAGCGGAGGGAAATCCTTAACAAGACGGATACCGGATGTTTCTGTGTCTTCTTGATCAGATTGCTCTAGCGCCAGCGCTTTAGTTCGGGCCAGAGTTGGGCGAGGGTGCCGAATTTTGGGCCGCGGCAGATGTAGACGTCGATTTGTTTTTCCAGGGCGTAAGGATTGTCGGCGGATTGGCCAACGTATTCGACGTGATCCCAAAGTTGTTCGAGGCGCTTTCGACGGTCGTCGAGGACGATCATGCAGTTGCCGGAGTAGCCGCGCGGTCCCCAGAGAAACCAGGTTTGGTGGCCGCTGAGGGATGGAGGCAGGCCGTAGCGGCGGCCGAGGAAGTCGATGGCGCCGGCCTGACCGTAGTCCTGGGCGAAGATGCCACAATTTTTATCTGTGCGCTCCTCCGCGGAAAGGCGATTCCACGCTACGGCTGTTTCGGCGACGATTTCTTCCCATCCGAATTGATCGGCGTACCACTGGGGCAGGGCGGCGCGGGCGTGGCTGTGTTCCATGACCGGGAGCTTGAAGGGAAGATATTTCGCATAGGCGAGGAAGCCGTCTGGAGAAAGAACCGGCACGGTGATGGGAGCGAGATGCGCGCCGGTGACGAGCAACGCGATTATGATTGCGGGCTTCGCCCAGGCGCCGTGCGGGCGAGCGTTTTCTGCGTCAGCGGTCTTCGCTCCATCAAGGGCGGATTCGATTATGACGGCGCCGGCGGCCAGCAGCATGGGATATATAGGGGCTAGATAGTAATTCTTGCCGTGGAGAACGAAGAAAACGGTAAAGCAAACCAGGTAGCTCCAGCCGAGCGCGCGGTAGGGCTTGAGACGGGCGGAGAAGAGCAGAGCGAATAGTCCCGTGAGCCAGATGGGGGCGGCGAAGGGGTGAACCAGGATCGTCTGTTGGAAGAAATACTGAGGAAGAGGAAGGATGACGTCGCGGCCCTCGGCGCGGATGTTATGCATCAGCTCGACGAAGGGCCAGTGATAGTGAATGTTCCAGAGCAGGTTGGGGAGGAAAATCGGAAAGGCAGCGAGGCCGCCGATCCAGATCCAGGGATTGAGGAAGGCGCGGCGCTGCGGGGTGAGCAGAAGGCCGACGACCATGCCGAAGCCGAAGACCGCGATGGAGTATTTTTCCTGCAGACCGAGGCCGGCGACGACGCCGAACCAGAGCCAATAGCTGGGGGCTTTTTCTGTACCGGCGCGTTTGATGGCGAGGATGGCGAAGTAGGCGCAGCCCATCCAGAGGTTGGGTTCGAGGCAGTTGGTGGTGAGCAGGCTTCCGTTGGAGAGGTATTGCGGCGCGATGACGATGGTGACGGCGCTGAGGAGCAGGGCGAAGCGGCGTCCGCCGAACTCGCGGGCGAGGACGGCGGCTTGCACGACGAGGAGAGAAGAAGCGAGCGCCGGAAGGAAGCGAACGGCGCGGAGAGAGTCTCCAAGGAGGGCGCGGCTGATGTGAATGAGGAACGGAATGAGTGGCGGTTGGTCGACATAGCCCCAGGCGAGATGATCGCCGCAAGCCATGTAATCGAACTCGTCTCGGAAGTAGCCGTAGCGGTTGTTGAAGTAGATGTGGAAGAGAAGCTTGGCGAGGGCGATGAGCCAGATAAGGGCTAGGCCGGTGGCGAGGGAGGATTGGCGCTCGGGGCTGGGTGAAGAGACGGTGGTCGAGGCGCTGGCCATGGAGAAGAAGAATAGCGGAAGGAGCAGGGAATGTCATGAGCGAGGGGTTCGGCAGATTTCAGACCTTCAATTACAGGGACACGGGGAAAGTGCAGGATGTGGTTTGAGTCCAGCAAACGAAGGTAACGTTCCCAGTTGATTACCTGTTTTTGGCGCCGACAGGCTTGTGGTAACGTTGAAATTACCGCATATTCAAAAGGTTTGAATAAGGTCTTAGGTCCACGTGTCTTCGTCGACTCGCAAACCGGGCATCCACATCGCGTGGAAAACGGTCACATACCGCAGTGTGGCACTGCTGATTGTGGGCGGAGCCGCGGTGCTGTTCATCGGCGTACGGCTGACCTTTCCGCAGTTTACCGAGAGCAGCATCAAGGCAGCCAGTGGCGCAGCCAGTCGAGTTTTGGAGCGCGTGGCGGGGATGGCGCCACCTGCGGGCAGTGGCATGTCCACGGCGCAGCAAGCCCACTTTACGGCGCTCGATGGTACGGTGCGGGTAAAGAAGGGCAACGGCAATAGCTGGCTGGCAGCGGACTATAACGTCCCCTTGGAAAAAGGCGATGTGGTGCAGACGGGGTCGGAGGGCATGGCGAAGGTGGTGTTCAACGATGGCACCAGCTATACCGTGAAACAGGATTCCTTGATCGTGATCGAAGAGAACTCGGCTAACGACCAGCAGCAGACGAACGTGGCGGTGGCGGTGAGCACGGGAACGGTGGATCTGTCGACAGCGACTTATTCCCAGGGATCGAAATCGCAGGTGATCGTGGCCGGAGCGACGGCATCGCTGGCTCCGGAATCGACGGCGCAGGTCCACAACGATCCAAAGATGGATCGGCATGAGATCTTGATGAAGAAGGGCGCCAGCGAAGTTACGAGAAACGGGGAAACGGTACAACTGGCCAACTGGGAGAAAGTCAGTTTCCGGCAGGAAGAAGCCCACATGGAAAAGGACAAAGGAACCGGGCCGCCCACGCCGATTTCTCCCGCCAATATGGCGCCGCTCTTCACCTCGGGCGAAGCTACCAAGGATGTGGAATTTTCCTGGACGCCGATGGCGAATGCAGTCGGTTACCGGCTGCGCATATCGAGGAACCCCTACTTTTCTTCTACACTGGTAGATAAGAGAGTGAATACGGCGGACGTTAGTGTTACGAGCCTCGGGGAAGGCGCTTACTACTGGGTAGTGCAGTCCTACGAGGCGTCAGGAAAGGAATCGGTGGAGAGCGAGAAGAACCGCTTCACCATCATTCCCAAGGGAAAGCAGACGGGAGCGATCGATCTGGAACTGGATCCCTTCATACAGCATGGGCACGTCATTGAAGTGGCGGGCAAGACCCAGATAGGGGCACGAGTGATGGTAAATGGCCGGGAGGTTCCGATGATATCCTCCGACGGCACATTCCATTACTTCACGCCGCCGCTGGCGACCGGGGAAAATGTGGTTACGGTGACAGCGCAGACCGCGCTGGGCGGAGTGAATACGCAGCAGAAGAAAATTATTATTCAGTAGGTAGTGGTCGGGTCAGTGGTGCGGTTGTAATAAAGGAAGCGAGCCAAACGCGCGAGTATTTGCATCGCAAAGAACGCGATGCATCGCGCGGCTCGACAGGATCCTTCGGCGGGCAAAGGCCGCCCGCCTCAGGATGACAATATAGAAGTCAGGTTCCGAGCATAAGTACGAGGAACTTCGGTTCCGACGGGGCAGCGGGTATCTCATTAGACTAGAGATAGATGCGGCCGCGCCGGGTGGCGCAAATCGGGTTCGCCCGCAAACAGTGCGATCGGGGTAGATCGCGAGAAGAGCTCTTCATGTCAAGCAACGGGTTTCATTCATCACGTTCACACAACCTCAGGTCATTATTCAGCTTGTTCTCGAGCGACCTGGCCATCGATCTAGGGACAGCCAATACTCTGGTCTACGCGCGCGGCAAGGGCATCGTGGTCAACGAGCCCTCGATTGTCGCCATCAACAAGAACACAGGCGAAGTCGAAGCCGTGGGCAAAGAGGCGAAAGAGATGCTGGGCCGGACGCCGGGCAACATCGTGGCCATCAAGCCCATGAAAGACGGCGTGATTGCCGACTTCAAGGTCACCGAGAAGATGTTGAACTACTTCATCCAGAAGGCGCACAACCGGAAGATGCTGGTGCATCCGCGGATCGTGATCGGAGTGCCGTCGGAGATCACGCAGGTGGAAAAACGCGCGGTCATGGATTCGGCCTATCGCGCCAAGGCGAGTGAAGTGCATCTGGTGGAGCAGGCCATGGTGGCGGCGATTGGCGCGGGTCTGCCGATTACGGAACCGAGCGGCAACATGGTGGTCGACATCGGCGGTGGCACGACGGACATCGCGGTGATCTCTTTGAGCGGCATCGTTTATTCGCGGTCGGTGCGGATGGCCGGCAATCAGATGGACGAAGCCATCATGAATTATCTGAAGCGCAAATATAACCTGCTGATCGGCGAGCGTACCGCCGAGCAGATCAAGATGGAGATCGGGTCGGCGCATCAACTGGATAAGCCGATGACCATGGAGATCAAGGGGCGCAACCTGATTGAAGGTGTGCCGAAAACCATCACGGTGGACGACGGCGAAATCCGCGAGGCTTTGAGCGAGTGCGTTTCGACGATCATGAATGCGATTCGAGTCGCGCTGGAGCGCACGCCGCCGGAGCTTTCGGCCGACATCAGCGACCGCGGCATTGTTTTGACCGGAGGCGGAGCGCTGTTGAAGAATCTGGACAAGCGCATCCGCGAGGAAACCGGGCTGCCGGTATCGATTGCCGACGATCCGCTGTGCAGCGTGGTGCTGGGCACGGGCAAGATGCTCAGCGACTTCAAACTGCTGCGGAAGATTTCGATCGAATAGAAACAGTACCTGGTACACAGTACCTAGTACCGAGAAAAATAAAACTGCACGTTTTTGCTGAGTACTGGGTACTCGGTACTATCAACTGTTTTATGGAATCCGTACTTGGCCGTTACCGTAACCTGACCATCCTGGTAGGAGTGTTGTTTCTGCAGGTGCTGGGGCTGGCGGTGCAGGTGAAGCGGGGCAATGACGCGGACAGCACGCGTTTGATCCGCATCTGGGCGGTGGGGGCAATCACTCCTTTCGAGCGCGGCCTGGTCTGGGCGCAGAACGGCAGCGGCAATCTCTGGCACAACTATTTTTTCCTGCGCGGAGTGCGGGCGGAGAACCGCCAGCTCAAGGAGCAGATCGAGCAGATGCGGCTGAAAGAGGTGCGGCTGAGCGAAGACGCCACCCAGGCGCACCGGCTGCAATCCCTGCTGGCGTTCAAGGAGCAGTTCATCGTTAAGACCGTGCCAGCCCAGGTGATTGGATCGAGCGGAAGCGACCTTTCGCGGTCCATCTACATTGACCGGGGTTCGAACGACGGCCTTACGCCGGATATGGCGGTGATTACGGCGGGCGGCATCGTGGGGAAAGTGTTGCGCGTGTATCCTTCGACCTCGCTGGTGTTAATGATCAACGATCAGAGCAGCGGCGTGGGCGGGATGCTGGAGAAATCACGGTTGCAGGGCGTGCTGCGCGGAACCGCCAATGGTGAAGTGATTCTGGAACGGGTGATGAGCGACGAACAAGTTGCGCCGGGAGATACCGTGCTGAGCAGCGGTGGCGATCAGATTTTTCCCAAGGGACTGCCGGTGGGCACCGTGAGCAAGGTAAGTCCGGGGAAAGATATGTTTCTGAACATTCTGGTAAGACCGGCTGCAGATCTGAGCCGGCTGGAAGAAGTTTTGGTGGTAACGGAAAAGCAGGAGAAGAACGCGGTGGTAGATAGCGGAGGCAGAGTGCGCGCGGCGGATATTCTGGCGGAGCGCCTGCCTTCGGTGCCGGACAAGCCTGCGGTGGTGACGCCAGCACCGGGAACAACTCCGAGTGGGGCGATTGCGAGCAGCGCGGCTGGCACGAGTGTTGGCGTGAAGACGGCGATACCGGCCGGGAGTTCTACCAAACCCGAGGTCGCGGGGCATGGTTTAGCGGAACATAATTTAGTGAAGCCGGTTGGAACCGGGTCGGGGACGCCGGTTGCATCGGCTCCAACCGGCGGGAATACAGCGAGCTTGACTGAGGCGCACAGTGTGCCGGTTGCGGCGCAGCAGCCCGCCACGGGCCAGGTTCTAAAGAAGGTTGTTCAAAAGGCGCCAGTGGGCGCATCCGCGACCGGCGGTTCTGGCAGCAATGGCGGCACCGGGAATGCGACGGGCTTGAGTCCGGCGAAGCCGGCAGCGCCGCGGCCCAAACCCCCGACTGCGGAGCCGAGTCCGCAACCACCTCCAACCGAAGATAATCCTCACTAGCGTGCCTATCACTTACACATCGGGGGAACAGATTGAGGTTTACCGGTTCAGCTTTCCGGTGACGGTGGGTGTGCCGTTGCTGGCGCTGTTCCTGCAGGCGTATGTGCCCAGACGGTTTCCTTTCTTCTCCGTCTTCGACCTGCCGTTGCTGGTGACGATTTTCTTTGCCATGGCGCGGAGGAACCCGGTTTCGGGGCTGTTTACCGGGGCGGCCATTGGTCTGTCGCAGGACATGTTGGGGGCCTACCCAATCGGGATCAACGGCATTGCTATGACCGTGGTCGGGTACCTGGCGTCGTCGCTGGGCGCGAAACTGGACGTCGAAAACGCCGGAGCACGATTGCTGGTCACGCTGGGGTTTTATCTGGTTCATGCCGCCGTGTATTTCACGGTGGCACGAGGCATGGTGAATCTGACTCTGAACTGGAGTTGGAGCCACGGAGTGCTGGCAGGGCTGGCGAACGCCGTTCTCGGAGTAGGGCTGTATTTTATGCTGGACAAGTTCAAACAGCGAACTTAAGGCAGTACCCAGTTGCCAGTACCTAGTGCGCAGATACACTCTGACCGTGACCTTCGTTATCCCCTAAGCCAGCATGCACGGTTCAAGAGCATTACAATAAAAGAGCCCGACTACAACTACCCGCGCGTACTGCAGTGATAAAGACTCCATAGGGAACACTGGGTACCGGGTACTCGGTACTGATTTATGTTCGGCCGCGACGACAAAGTATCGGAATTCCGCCTTACGGCGGCGCAGTACATAATCCTGGCCATCTTTCTTGTGCTGGCTTACGGGCTGTGGAAGCTGCAGGTGATGGAGAGCGGTTACTACGCCTCCGCGGCGGAGAAGAACCGCATTCGCAATGTGCCGATCCTCGCACCCCGCGGCAAGATTCTGGACCGCGAAGGGCGCATCATCGTAGACAACTATCCTTCGTTCTCAGCGCTGCTGTTGCGTGATTCTTCGCGTGATTTCAATGCGGATGCGGACCTGATTGCACAAGGCCTGCACCTGGACGCGACTGAAGTGCGTGCGCGAATCCGCCACTTCGCTGCCATGCCGCAGTACCAGCCCATCTTTCTGAAAGAAGACATCACTCCCGACGAGCAGGCCTTCATCGAAGCGCATCGCAACGAACTGCCGGAACTGGACACGATTCGCGCGGACCGGCGTCTGTATCCGCGCAACGGGTTCCTGGCGCACTTGATTGGTTATGTTGGTGAAGTGACGGAGGACATGCTGAACCAGCCGCAGTTCGAGCTCTATAACCCGGGCGATGTGGTGGGAGTTTCCGGAGTGGAGCGGCAGTACAACAACGCGTTGATGGGGAAGAACGGGGCGCGGCGCGAGGTAGTGAACAGTCACGGCCGCCAGGTGGGCGAGCCTTTGGCGCAAACCGATGCGATCCCCGGAAAACAGTTGAAGCTCACGATCGATATCGATCTGCAGATCGCAGCCGAGGAAGCGCTAGAAGGGAAGAACGGCGCAATTGTTGCGATGGACCCAAAGACGGGGGAAATCCTGGCGATGGTGAGCCGGCCGACCTTCGATCCCAACGATTTTGCGGTGCGGGTTTCGCGCGATGAGTGGAACAAGCTGGTGAACGATCCGGACAAGCCGCTGCTGAACAAGGCGATTCAGGCGCAGCTGGCTCCAGGTTCGACGTTCAAGATCATCATGGCTACGGCGGGTTGGCAGGAGGGGATTGCACAGACGCTGCACGTGAACTGCACGGGGAGTGCCGAATTTTACGGAAGACGATTCGGCTGCTGGGTGAAGGGCGGGCACGGTCCCGTGACTCTGGAGAAAGCGATCTACCAATCCTGCGACGTGTTCTTTTACACGCTGGCCGAGAAGTTAGGCATTGAGCGTATTGCCAAGTACGCTACCGCTCTGGGCCTGGGACAGAAAACCGGCATCGACTTACCCAACGAAGTGAGTGGCGTGATGCCGTCGGAAGAGTGGAAGATCCGCAACTTTAAGCAGAAATGGTTTGCGGGAGAAACGATTTCGGTGGGCATTGGGCAGGGCGCGGTGGCGATCACACCGGTGCAACTGATGCGCGCGGTGGGCGCGATCTCGATGGGCGGCCACATGGTGGTGCCGCACGTGGTCGACCCGGAAGAGCTTCCCAAGGGATATGTCGAGACGAGTCACGTTACGGAAACCAAGAGCATCCCGATCGATCCCGAGGGGTGGACCTTCATTACGGATGCGATGTCCCGCGTTCTGCTGCCGGAAGGTACAGCTCCGTCGGCGCATATTCCGGGGATTGATATAGCGGGCAAGACGGGATCGGCGCAGATTGTGTCGCTAGCGACGCGCGCAAAGTTCAAGAACGCCGCCGATCTCGCGCAGAACGGGTGGTTCGTAGGATTCACGCCGCGACGAAATCCGGACGTCATTGTCTGCGTCCTGTTTGAAGGTGGCGAGCACGGAAAATTGGCGGCGCGCCTGGCGACGCAGGTGCTTAAGGCTTATGTCGACAAGCAGCGGCGCCTGCCGCCGAAGATGGTGGAGAAGCCGAAGAGCGATGGCAAGGTTGACATTGGCGCTCTGTGGACGGCGCCCGGCGATGGCGACAAGCTGGAAGGCGGGCGATTTGTGATCGATCTGCCGAAGAAACCGCTGGTGGCGGCGTCTGCTGCGCCGGGGATGTTTAGTACCCAGCACCTGGTACCTAGTACCGGGAAGAAGCAATGAAGCCAGTTAGGAAAAGAAAATCCGCGGAGGGGGCTGGTACTCGGCACTCGGTACTGGGTAACTAGATACTTATGAGCCGTTACGTTTCGTTCCGCGATTTTGACTGGCTGCTGCTGATCTTTGTGCTCATGATCTGCGGACTGGGCGTGATGGAAATTCGCAGCGCCACCGTGCACACTAAGTTTGCCGGATCCCACATCAAGCAGATCTATTGGGTCTTGGCGGGTGTGGGGGTCATGTTTGCGATCAGCGCGGTCAACTACCAGGCGCTGCTGGACAGGATCCACTGGTTTTACATTGCAGCGGTGGCTTCGCTGATGGCGGTGTTGATCTTTGGGCAGAAGTATCTGGGGGCGCGGCGTTGGATCAAGATGCCCGGCGGCAATCACTTTCAGCCCTCCGAGTGGGTGAAGCTGATTCTGATTCTCGCGGTGGCTAAGTATTTTGCCGACTTACGGCATCGCGATCTCTCCTGGGCGGACTTTATTAAGGCAGGGGCCATCGTGGGTATACCGATGCTGATGGTTCTGGCGCAGCCCGACCTCGGGACGGCTCTCACCTATATTCCGATCGCGGTGATGGGAGTCTTCTTAGGCGGAATGCAGTGGAAGCAGGGGTTGGTGGTGGTGCTGCTGGCGGCAATCGCTGTGGGAGCGGTGTTCTTCGTCCCTCGCGTACACGTTCTCAAGTCATACCAGAAGCAGCGGCTCACCAGCTTTATGGATCCCGAAAATGACCCCCAGGGGACGGGGTACCAAGTTGAGCAATCCAAAATTGCCGTGGGTTCCGGGGGGCTGTGGGGCGGTAAAGGCTCGCAAACACACGGGGCTTTCCTGCCAGTTCCACAAACGGACTTTATTTTCGCGGCATTCTCCGAGGAGCATGGATTCGTGGGCGCGCTGGGAGTTCTGCTGTTATACTTCATTGTGTTGATGCGTTTGACCCAGAACGCGCAAACAGCGCCCGACCGCGCTGGCACGTTCGTGGTGATGGGTGTGGTGGCTGTGCTTAGCTTCCATATCCTGGTCAACGTCGGCATGGTGGTCGGTTTTATGCCGGTCACTGGAATACCTCTGCCGCTAATGAGTTACGGTGGGTCTTCCGTGTTGTTCATGTTCCTGGCGCTGGGGATGGTAATGAATGTTCGTATGCGCCGGTTTGTGAATTAGCTGGGTTAACCAGGATTGGATTAGCCAGCTAAGGGGTTCATGATTTCGTAAACTGGGAAGACGGCGGGGGAGCAATCGCTGCGCTGGCAAGGCGCAGCCCCAAAAATATCGATCGCCCTCGCGTAAAGAGGGCATTTCACCGGCCAGTCGAGAAGTCGAAGGCCGGGCAGGATTGAAGCAAGAAAGCTGCTGGCAGGGAAACGGCCCCCCGACTGGAAACGGTCTGAGAGTGCGGTCACAAACCCGGCAGACGAAAAGCGAACAGTGCAAAAGATACCCAAGCTTGTGCAGCGGACTCGGTCAGGGAGAAACCTCCCCGGCCCCAGCCGTCCCCAATATGGGGCCAGTATCGCGACGCTCGATCCTCCCGTTCCCTTCCGATTGACCGCCCGGTGAAGCCCGCCCGACTTTCTTAAACGAGTCAGGGCTGGACCGGAGTGTCCATGAACAAAGAGTTATTTGTCTCTTCCACACCGCACGAAACCAAGGTGGGGCTGGTGGAGGACGATCTGCTCGCGGAAGTCTACCTCGAGCGCGAAAATGAATACACATTAGCCGGGTCCATCTACAAGGGCCGGGTCACGCGCGTGCTGCCTGGCATGCAGTCCGCCTTCGTCGATATCGGCCTGGAGCGCGATGCCTTCCTTTATGTTTCCGATTTTATGGAGTTGGAAGAGCACGACGAGGACTTGACCGACGTGGTGCCGGCGAATCGCAGTGTGCAGGATCTGCGTGCGCCGGTGCGGACGGAGGGCACGTCCTCGGGGCCGCAAGCGTCCGAAGGAACCGACGCGGTCGAACCGGATGAGACGTTCGAAGCGGCATCTGGGGGGGATTTCGAGGTCGCCGAAGAACATGCGGAAGGTCAGGCGTCGCAAGCCAGCGAGGCCGCGGCGCAGCCTTCCAGCGGCGGAGATTCCCAAGACCGCGAACGCGGAGGTTTCCGAGGCCGCCGTCGCCGTCGGGGTGGACGTCGCGATGGAAGGGGTGACGGGCGAGGCGAGGGAAGAGGCGACCGAGATCGTGCCGCGGAGCCCCCCGTCGCCAAGCCTATCGCCGAGAGTGTTGCGCCGCCTGTGTCTCGTCCCCAGGAATCACGCCGCACGCCGCAGTTTGGACCGCCGGCCGGATACCAGCCGATGGTGCTCCCTGGAGAATCGATTTCGAAGTACCGGGGCCTGGCGCCGCCAGCGGCGGTGCCGCAGCAAAGTCGGCGAGAAGAACGAGCCCCCGAACCTGCTCCGGAATCTTCCGCGCCGATCGCCGCCACCTTCCCGGAAGACGAACCGATTTTCGCCGCGACCTCAGCCGAACCACTGCATGAGCAGCACCACGATGCGCAGCCCGTTCACGAAGAACAGGCCGAGTCGGCTTCGACTTCCATGGACTGGAACCGCGAATTTCACCGCCGGGACGCGGTGAGCGCGGGCATTGCCGGTGCGGGCAACGCGCCGGATGCCAGGGAAGAAGTTGTCGAAGAGAGCCACGTCGTGCCCTTTCCCGAGCATTCCGAGCGGAGCGCGCCTCCGGCCCCGGAGCCGCAGGTTGCGGGCTTCGCTGCGGCGGGCACGATGGAAGAAGAGACCATCGACGAAGACGAAGCGGATACCGTCCGCTACGAAGAATCGTCCGACGACGGCTACGACGAGTTTGAAGAAGAGACACGAGCGGCCGGCCAACCCGGTTCGGAGACTGGGGTGCTTGGGCTTCCCGATGTCCGCGAGACGGTGGCGGAAATCCACATGTCGTCTCTTGCCGAGGCGGGTGTCGTGCCGCCTGCGGAAGGCAGCGCAGCGGAGAGCGAGGAAGACTCCGAGGAATTGGAACTGGAAGAAGCGCAAGCCCAGGCGGAAGCTCTGCTCGACGCCGAAGCCGGCGGCAGCGTTGTGGTGGACGGCCGAGCCGAGGTTCGTGCTCCGGCGAGTACGGCTGGTTATACCCAGCGTGCGCCGCGTCCACGCCCCGGTTTCGACCGGCAGCGTGGCGGACGCCGTGGAGGTGGACGCCGCTTCCCGCGCCGCGAGTCGCATGAAGTTCCGAAGATCAGCGATTTGCTGAAGGAAGGCCAGGAAATCCTGGTGCAGATCGCCAAGGAGCCCATCGGCAAGAAAGGCGCGCGCATCACCAGCCACATCGCGCTGCCGGGACGTTTCCTGGTTTACATGCCGACGGTGAACCATACCGGAGTTTCCCGCAAGATCGCCTCCGACGAGGAACGGCAGCGTCTGAAAAGGATCGTGCTGAGCGAGCGCGATAATGGCCAGGGCGGTTTCATCGTCCGCACCGCCGCACAGAACGCGGGTGAAGACGAGCTGCGGGCCGACATCCGCTTCCTGAAGGGTTTGTGGAACGATATCAAGAGCCGAGCCGAAGCTTCCAAGCCGCCAGCGCTGATCTATCACGATCTCAACGTGGTCGAGCGCGTGCTGCGCGACCAGGTCACTTCCGATTTCTCCGTGATCTGGGTTGACACGGAGCCGGAATATGAACGCATTCTGCGCTTCTTCAATCGCTTCCAGCCCGGGTTGGTGAAGCGCGTCAAGCTCTACACCAAAGAGACGCCGCTGTTCGAGCAGTTCGGCCTGAAAGAAGAGATGGATAAGGCGCTCAAGTCGAAAGTATGGCTGAAGAGCGGCGGTTATATCGTGATCAACCAGACCGAAGCGCTGGTGGCCATCGACATCAACACCGGCAAATACGTGGGCAAGACATCGCGCCTCGAAGATACCATCGTCAAAACCAACGTGGACGCGATCAAGGAAATCGTGCGCCAGGTGCGCCTGCGCGATCTGGGCGGCATCATCATCATCGACTTCATCGATATGGATGAACGCCGCAACCGGCAGCGCGTGATGCAGGCTCTCGAAGAAGAACTTCGGCACGACCGTGCGCCGTCGAAGGTGCTGCAGTTTAACGATTTCGGTCTGGTCGCGATTACGCGCAAACGGGTGAAGCAGTCGCTGGAACGCACCATCGGCGCGCCTTGTCCCTACTGCCAATCGACCGGATACGTAAAGTCGGTGACGACAGTTGTGAACGAGATCTATGTCGAGATGCGCAAGATCGCCAAGCATCTGGAGCACGAAGATGTAATGCTGCGCGTGAATCCGGATGTGGCCAAGGAGTTGAAGACGAACAACGCCCGGCTGCTGAACGAGATGGAAGAGCTGACCAAGCGAACCATCATCGTGAAGAGCGACCCCGCGCTGCATCAGGAGCAGTTCGACATTAACTAGTTTTCGTGGAAGGCTCGGGAAGGCACGGCTTCAGCCGTGCCCCTCCCGAGGCACGGACATCGGGTTGGCGCGACCCCCGAAAGCCGGCTTCTCTAACCCACTCCATCCGCTTACTGAATATTCACGGTGACCACGAACACCTGTGGCGTACTGTAAAAAAATGGCTCAGTAGTGAGACTGACGTTTGGGGTGTATGCGCCGTCAACCATAAATTTGTAGGTCCCAGGGGTTGTGCCGGGAACGGTGTGACCACCTCCACCGCTCCCATTACCGCCGCCTCCACAGCTCACCAGGGCCATGCTCCCCACCAGCACAATCAGCAAGCACAGAGCAGTTCCGTGGAAGCGAACCCGCCTCCGAAGCGGCCATCCAATCACGAGAATTCCGGCAAAGAAGGTAAGAGATTGCGCCGCAAGCCACCGCGGACTTTTGATCCCTTCAGCACGCGAAACCGTCGTCGGTCCCGTCGAGCTAATCGTCATGGCGGAGGTCACTGCAGTTGCGCTCGTCACATTTACCGATGCCGGAACCGAGCACGTGGGAAGATGCTGCGCTCCTGGCGGATAATATGCGATCGTGCACGCAAAGTAGACTGGCCCGGTGAATCCGTTCGCTGGCGTCACCGTGAGCGCTGCAGTGTTGCCCGTGCTCGACCCGGCCGCAAACGATGCAGAACTCGCCGCGGTCATGGTGAACATATTCAGCATCGTAACCGGGACGACCATGCTGCTGCCAGCGTAGTTGGCGTCACCGCCGTAGCCCACATTCACGGTCACCGTGCCGGGACTCCAATTGTTGTTCCCAAAATCATAGCTGCAGGAACCGCTCGCCAACGTGCAGCTAGCGCTGTAGCTTCCGCCGGGTCCATAAGCATAGAAACTGATGTATCCGGTCGGCGTCGGCTGCCCGCTCGCTCCCGCAACATTGGCCGTCACTGTCAGGTCCTGGGTCGGAAGCAGCGAGGACGCGTTCGCACTGGCAGTAAGAATGCCCGCCAGCTGCTGCGACACGGTGACTTGTACCGCATTGGAGGTTGCGGCTTGGTAACTGACATCACCGCTATATTGCGCAGTGATGGAGTCCGATCCCAGCGGCAAATTCGTCACGTTCAAGATCGCAGCAGAATTAATGAAGGGCGAGGTAAGTGTCGTCTGGGCAACCGCAGCGGTCCCCAGAACGGTGTTCCCGGAATAGAAGGTCGCCGTACCCGTGGGCGCGGGAGCGACGCTGTCACCAACAATGAGCTGTAGCATGATACTCTGGCCGCGCGCGATCGTAGATGAGGGTGCCGACAGCTGAGCGGCGGGGATGCCCTTGGTGACGGTGAAATTCAGCGGCGTCGAGCTGGACGACGCGTTGAAGCTGGCGTCGCCCGAATAGCTGGCGCTTATGTTGTGACCGCCAACACTAAAAGTAGTCGGCACCCACTCCGCCGTGCTGGCCGACCCCAAACTGAGCGGTCCGGAACTCACCGTGCCCGTGCTCGCTGTATCCGTAAACGTGACGGTGCCCGTCGCGATGCCGTCGGTGGATCCCGCAGGCGCATTTACTCCCACCGCCTGCGCCTCGACCGTGATCGAAGTACCGAAAGGGTAGCTTCCCCCGTTGGTGAGAACACCCGTGGTGCCGTTGGTGTACAGAAAATAACTTCCAAACAGCGACAAGTTGCTTGCTTCCGGCGCGATGTTCACCGATACCGGGTTGGAAGTGCTGGAAGCGAAAACACCATCTCCCCCGTAGCGCGCGCTCACCTTATATTGGCCTCCGGGAAGGCTGTTCACGCTAGCGCTTGCCGCGCCGCTCTGCAGGGTCAACAGCTTTACCCCCTCATTGTTCTGTGGAGTTGCTGTCGTAACGAGGGATACACCTCCGGAAGGAGTCCCGCCGCTCCCAGTTACACCGACATTTGCCGTGACCGGAGTGCCATGGGTGAAGCTGGTCTGGCTGAGGCTGAGGTTTGTCGAGGTTGACTTGAAACTAAGCGCGTTCCAGTTGTTGAACAGCTGATTCGCGTCCACACTGCCCAAGCCAGTCGCCAGATCGTATCCCGGACCCGCATAGTAACCGAAACTGTAATAGCCCTCGGTGTTGCCGGTGGCTGTGCTCAGAGTGCAATTCGGTGTGCTCTGCTGGCAGGGCACGATGTTGCTCCCAGTCGTGATGTCGTGAAATGCGGAGGGGTGCTGCGCTGCCAAGGGATAGAGGATGTAGTTCGCCTGTCCCTGCGGCCCGTATTTCTGTTCGATCAGCGCCAGAATTCCCGCCATCGCCGGAGACGAGGCCGACGTTCCTCCCACAGTTCCAATGGTGAGATCGCCATCGGAAACCACGCAGTCACCCTCAGCCGCGCAAATGGGATAAGCAGTGTCGTTCTCCCCCGCTGCGGCAAACAGCGATACGTCCGGAAGATCACGGACTCCGTCGTTGGGAACGCCTTGTCCCGTCTGCCACGAAGGCTTGGGATATCCAGCGGAGCACGAACTGTAAGTGCCATCTGAAGCATCGGTCCCGCTCGCGCAATTGCTGGGTCCGCCACTGCCAGCAACGATATCGGGAATGCCGGAGTTGTAGATGCCGCCATCGGAAAGATTCAGTCCGAACGGATCGTTCCACGGTTGCTCCGGCACAGTTTGCAGAAGAGACGTCGTAGGGTAAATAGTCGCGACCGTGTCCCAGTAAGTCCCCAGCTGAGTTTGCTGGGCGGCCGAAGTACCGTTGTAGCTGCTGTAATAGAAGTCGGTACCACCCACGGAAACGTTCCAGGGAGTCGAACTGAAACCGTTCATGGCAATGCCGTACTGCGCCGGTTGTCCAATATTGAAATCGTCGCAGCCTGCGGGCCCACCGTCCCCGGCCGAAACGAACGAGGTCTGCCCTTGCGCCGCCGCCTGCTCCCACAAGGAAAACCAGAACTGGTTTCCTGCCGAGCCTAGATCCTGTTCGCACAAACCGTAGCTTGTGCTCAGGACTGAGGCTTGATCGTCATCCACGGCACGCTGCGCGGCCAGATACAGTCCAGATTGCACCGAGGTGTCGGCCGCGGTGTATAGGTTGATGGTTGCTCCCGGGGCGACAGCACCACTCAGTTCGACATCCAGATATGACTCAACGAAGGCGCCGTTTTCTCCCGGATCAGTTCCGTCAATCACGACGTTGAGCGGGCTCGCCGGCAACCCAAAGAACGAGCGATAAGTAGCCACCACCGCGGGATCAACGTTGGATGCGCCAATTAGCCCGATAGTGATGCCGCTGCCTGTCATACCCGCTGTATAAAGCGGACCGAGATCGTATTGCAGAGCGAAGTCGCCGGGCGCCAGGATCAATACGTCTTGATTTGAAGGAAAAGTCCAGTCCGCAACAAATTTCTTGGTCTTGCTGTCGTAGGTCGCTTTGCCGGAATTTCTTACGTAAGACTTCGGACGAAAGTCGTTGATCGGAGTGACGCCCGCAATCACCGGCGCCAGCGCTGCCGGGATCTGCGGATCGACATTATTGGCATAATGCTCCTGGCCGTTCACGAGGTAAGCGTGGATTTGCGTGTGGAACGCGGAGCGCACTCCACTGGCGGTGCCCGAAAACTCGATTGCTGTCTTGCCTCGATTAATTCGGCTGACCTCCAATCCATGCTTTTGCAGCCAGCCAGACACCGTAGCGATCTCGGAATCGGTAAGTCCGTACAGTTCGCCAAACTGATCGGGCTTGATCCATTTGTGAAAAGCGGGAGATCGGGGCGTGTGTGCGTCTTGCAGAAATTGCTGCAGAGCCGCTTCGCGCTCCGGCGAACGCTGTAACAGCAGCATCATTCGCGAGGCGGGGAATGAATCGGGCACTGTACCCAGATCGTAGCGGGCCTGCGCCAGCGGATGAACGTTGCCGTGAAGCGTAACGACGTTCGCTTCGTCGATAGGTTCGGTAGTGCGGGGCGTTTCAGAGATCTGGGAAATGTTCTGGGAAATGGCCGAAGTCGATAGTGCGCTCACCAGGGCCAATAGCCACATTGTCCACTTCATGGGAGACTCCTACTTCTTAAACAAATCGACTTTCGCAGTCCCGGTAGCTTTCAGGTCGCCCGACGGGATTCGGTGTCGTCAATCATACCCGCGGAGAGAGTCGTTGAGGCAAATCTCGTCGCAGCCTGAGGATGCCTGTCGATAACAGGGTATGCCCGAGTGATGAAATGGTAAATAGCCACGTTTCCGAATCGGAAAGGCCGCGATTTTCTCCATCCGGTTGGGAAATCAGAAACTGGAAGCTGAGAACCGCGAACCGCTTCTAGCTCCCTGGATGAGCCAAAGCTTTCACTGCTAGATCGGAGCGGAGGCGCAGTTTCTGCACGGTTTCGTGGATGGCCTTGGCAGATGCGCCCGCATCGCTATTGTCCGCCATTTTGGCCACGCCTGCGGCATCCTCCGTGGTAGTGCTGGCGATGTCGAGCAGGACTACGAGAGCGTCGGCGTGCAGCTTCCACAGGGAGGACATGCTCTGGCTGCGTTTGAGTTCTTCAAGTTCGGTATTGACCCGCGCCACGCAGGAAACCAGGCGAATCAGAGTGCGAGCCACATCGGCGCGAAGGCTCTTCTCCTCAAGGAAGCCGGCGTTGTAGGCTTCGGCTTCGGGAGCGGTCAGCGTCAGGTTGAAAAAGCGCATGGGAACGATCTGGCGGTACTTAGGATCGGCGACGCGGACGAAGACCCGGATCGACTCTTCGACGCGGCGTAATTTGCTTTCCTCGGCGGAGATTTGCTGGGATGTGATGGCCGGCGGCTGGAATGCCTGAGCCGGAACCGGCGCCTTGGCAGCCGCCGCCCGCGCGGCTTTGGCCGCAGTGGCGGCTCCGCCGGAAGATTGTATAGCGTTTCCGGCGGTGGGTGCCAGCAATGACTTGCGAATGGGCGGACGACGGTCGAGTTCCTTTTTCAACCGGGAGACGCGCCTGAATTTTTCCAGCGCGCTGCCGTAATCGGCGTCGAGCATTTCCTGTTGCTCGATGGCAGCCACGTGTTCGACGGTGACTTCCACGCCATCGACCGTGCTTAGAATGCTGCCTCCCATTTCGTCCAGGGCCTGAGCAAATTGTTTGATCTCTCCCAGAGCCTTGGCGAAGAGCTGGTCGAAACGCGCGCCGAACGCGGCATTGTGGGCGGCGACCGTAGCCAGAACGCCGGGATGATAGAAGGAAGAATCCAGCCAGCGCTTCAACTCGCGCACTCGCGAAACGATGCCGGAATCCATGAGCGCATTGAAATCGCGATAGCGGGCGATCTCTTCGCGCAACGGGTCGAAGTTTCGCAGTAATTGCACGTGTTCTTCCGGCAGCGACGGTACGTCAGTGTCGGCGAGAATCTCGATGAGGGCAATTTCGAACGGCGAGAGCGGGAGCGATCCGTCCAGACCGTAGCCCTGCTGCTGCCACTGGCCAGGCACGCGGGGATGGCGGTAAAGAAAGGTTGAAATGAGATCGGTTTTATCGCGGTTAATGTCGCTGGGTTCGCGGCGCCGCACGAAGTAGCGTAACAAGGCTTCGGCGACTTCCGAATCTGTGTCTGGAGTGAGCGCTTGCCGTAACATTGCGGGCGTGATGGCCATGTCCAGCACATGCAGCCAGCGATACATGCGGGAAAGAGTTTCAGGGAGATCGCGGTCGGCATGGCGAAGGGCAAGCTCATCGAGTCCGCTGGGAAGTGGAACTTCGCCACCGAGCAAGTCTCGCAGCAGTTTCTGGTAGAAACCCTGAACTGTCGCCAGGATTGCCAACTCAAATTTGAGATCCTCGGCCAAAAAATGCTCCCGCGAGCGAGACTCTCCTCGATTGATGGAATTCTTTACCGTTGTTCAAGTAAAGACCAAAGTCACCTGCGTCGCAAGTTACCAGCGGAGCGACACTGTTACGCGCCGGCCGCTTCTTCTGGAAGTACATGGCCTTCCGCGTGGGCGAAAGAGCTGCGGCTCAGGTGCCTTCTGAGAAGGCGGGCTCAGAAGCGTTATGAGATTGCGTTCCTAGAAGACCACGGTCTTATTGCCATAAAGCAGGACACGGTTTTCGACGTGCCAGCGGACGGCGCGGGAGAGGACGACCTTTTCGAGGTCGCGGCCTTTGCGAATGAGGTCTTCGACAGTGTCGCGGTGAGAGACGCGGACGACGTCCTGTTCGATGATGGGCCCGTCGTCGAGGACTTCGGTGACGTAGTGGCTGGTCGCGCCGATCAGCTTTACGCCGCGTTCGAAGGCTTGATGGTAGGGGCGGGCGCCGATGAAGGCCGGCAAGAACGAATGATGGATATTGATGATGCGCTGGGGATAGCGGTTGACGAAATCGTTGGAGAGAATCTGCATGTAGCGGGCCAGGACCATGAAATCGGCTTGGTGCGCGTCGATTAGCGAGTGGATTTGTTTTTCCGCTTGGCCCTTATTGTCTTTCGTGATTGAGATGACGGCGTAAGGAATCTTGTAGAAGTCGGCGATGGGTTGATTGTCGGGATGGTTGGAGATGATCAGCGGGACGTCGCAGGCGAGTTCGCCGCTCTGGTGACGGTAGAGAAGATCGACGAGGCAGTGGTCGTACTTCGAAACCAGGATGATCATGCGCGGGCGATGTGAGGACTGCGCCAGACGCCAGTTCATCTGGAATTTCTCGGCGATGGGAGAAAAATGTTTGGTGAAGTCCGTGAGATCTTTATCGGCGAGATCTTTTTGAGTCAGATCAATGTCGAAGTCTTTGGGATCGAACTCGACGCGCATGAGGAAGAGTCCGGATTCTTCGTCGGCATGTTCGTCGGCGTGCAGGATGTTGCCGCCGTGGCGGTAGACGAAGTCGGCGATGGTGGCGACTTCACCTTTGGCGTCGGGGCAGGAGACTAGGAGAATGGCGGAGTTTTTCATTTATCTGCGCGGGCGGCCGGCTCTCGGCCTAGCGTTCTCGGTCTGCAATCTCTTTCAACCCGTCCTTGAGTAGCGAGACCGAAGAGGATGAGTAGATTGTACGGTTCGTGTTGTGTATAGGGGATACCGCAAGGAAGTCCTTCTTATCATGGTCCCAGCGGGACAACACTCCGTTGGACGACCAGGCGTAGTGACCTCCGCTGTCGTCTGGGACTACTATGCGGTGTTCCTCCCATGCAATCAAATAGAGGGGTGAGGAACCCACAACGGAGTCCAGGTAGGAGTCGAAGGCGTTTGAGTCGTTGGCGACGACGCGCTTTCCGGAGGCATCAGCGTTCACAAGGCAGAGCGTTGGAAACTCGCCTCCGTGTTTCCTGTACCAGTCCGCCTGTTTGCCGTTGAGACCCACCATGGGTAAGCTGACCGTGACGGCATCTTGCTCCGAGACCACGAAGTACGCCTTGCAGGCGGGTGAGTGAGGGTCGGCCGGGCGATTCTTTTCCTTCGCCGCGGAAGTCAAGCACATCGCAACTACAAGAAGGCCACACGAGAACGCGTTCTTTTTGTGATTATCGCGAGACAAGCTCCAGATCATCCTCTCCGAAGCTCCCATGAACCAGCTCAGGGTCGTCGAACTTGACGCTATATTGCATCGGTCCAGCTGGGCCGATTTCTGTTATCACGCACGGTTTGTCGCAGGCTTTGGGATAGTCTCGGTAGTTCACTACTCTGACCCGATCCCCGACGCTAAACTTCATATCGAAGCAACCTCCTTGCGAGGAGCGCGATGATCGGACGGCCCGTCGCCCTTGTCGCCGCTAAGAGGCACGCGGCGAACCGGTGCAGCGGCATGAGTTCTTGGGACCGCCGCAATGCCCGCAGAATTTCTCGTTTGCGGTGTAGGGTGCAACGATGCGCATGTATCCGCCGTTGAAACGAAAACCGCACGCTCGGCAGTAGTTATAACATTGCTGCTCGTAGCTCTCGCAGTGCTCGCATCTTTCCGTTGTGCGCATAAGGCGCATCCGATTTTAGCAGGATAGCAGGGCATTAAGGTAATAGGGCCTGCCGGCGAGACGCCGGCGCTACTTTTTCAGGCATCTCAAAATCTCGCGTGCGGCATTCGCGCCCGAGCCTCCGGTCAGGCCCGCGCCGGGGTGCGTGCCGCTGCCGCAAAGATACAAGTTCTGAATCGGTGTTTTGTAGCGTGCCCAGTCCAGCAGGGGACGCATGGTGAAGAACTGATCTAGCGCGAGGTCGCCGTGGAAGATTTGGCCGCCGGTTAGGCCGTACACTTCTTCGAGATCCTGCGGGGTGATGATCTGGTGAGTCAGGATCATCTCGGGCAGGTTCGGCGCGTATTGCGCGAGGGTTTGCACGACGGTTTGGCCGAGCGCTTTGCGCTGGTCTTCCCAGTTGCCCTTCAACTTGTAGGGCGCGTACTGCATATAGATGGACATCACGTGCTTGCCGTCGGGCGCGAGCGTGGGATCGGTTAATGACGGGATGGTAGCTTCGAGATAGGGCTGGCGCGAGAAGTTGCCGTACTTGGATTCGTCGAAGGCGCGCTCGATGTAGTCGATCTCAGGGCCGATGTGGATGCGGCCTTTGAGCGCGGTTTCCTCTCCGTTTCTCAAGGCGGTGAAAGTCGGCAAGGCGGAGAGCGCGAGGTTGACTTTCGCGACGGTACCGTTGCCGCGGAAATGCTGCAGCTTTTGCACGAAGTCGGGCGAAAGATGTGTGGGATCGGTGAGCTTGAGCAGAGTGCGTTTGGGATCGGCGTTCGAGATGACGGCCGTGGCGTTGATTTCTTCACCGGTGCCGAGTAATACGCCGGTGGCTGCGCCGTCCTTGACGCGAATTTCGATAACTTCGGCCGCGGTGCGAATCTCGACGCCAGCGGCTTTGGCGGCGGAGGCCATGGCTTGGGTTAATGCGCCCATGCCACCGGCGGCGAAGAAGGCGGAGCCGGCGGGATGAGAGTCGCCAGCGGCGCGGATCAGCAATTGCAGACTGCTTCCGGCCGACCATGGACCGAGGAAGGTTCCGAAGATTCCACGAGCGGCGATGACGGCACGCAATAGTTCGGTTTCGAAATATTCCGCTACCAGATCGGCGACGGCCATCGGTCCCCAGCGCAGGACGCGGTACATATCGCGCTTGCCGAGGTTGCGAAGGGCGCGGCCGGTCTTCAACATGCTCCAGAGGTCGCCGCCGCTGGGGTGATCGATGTCCGGTGGAGTGGTGGCGAGGGCTTCGGCGATTACGTTGCTGATCTTGCCCAGCGACTTCGCGAACTCGGGATATTTCGCGGCGTCTTTTTGCGAGAAGGTAGCGACGGCTTGCGCGGATTTATTTTCGTCCTGGTAGAGCGAAAGGGCGCGTCCGTCGGGCGAGAGCGCGGTGACGCACGTCTCTGGCGTGATGAGGCGTAGGCCGTGCTTTTCCAGTTGCATGTCACTGACGATGTCTGCGCGAATGGGGCCAGCGGTATGGGCCAGCGTGGAGCAACGGAAGCCAGGATGAAATTCATCGGTGATGGCGGCGCCGCCGACTTGTTCACGGCGCTCGAGGACAAGAGGTTTGAATCCGGCTTTGGCCAGATAGAATGCGGTGACCAGGCCGTTGTGGCCGCCGCCGATGATGAGGACGTCGCGGGTGTTCATAGGGAAGCCTTGAGTGTGCCGGGAGAACGCCTTGTGACTGCAGAGTGAAGGCTAGAGAGTAGGGGTCCTTCGACTGCGGTTGTTCTTCGCGCTTGAGGCGCGAAGAACAATCCTCGCTCAGGATGACAAGCTGGATGCTGTAGGGCGCAAGGCATATTATGCGGCTCCTCCCAGGTCCTTCAGCATTTCTAATGCGGCCAGGCGGCCGGGGGCGCCCATGATGCCGCCACCGGGATGTGTGGCTGAGCCGCACATGTAAAGATTCTGAATGGGCGTACGGAAGCGGGCGTAGCCTGGCGCCGGACGCAGGAAGAAAAGCTGCTCGAGCGAAAGTTCACCCTGGAAGATGTTGCCTTCGCTCAGTCCCCACTCGCGTTCGAGATCGAGCGGGGTGATGACTTGCCGGTGGAGAATGATGTCTTTGATGTTGGGCGCGTATTCGGCGATGGTGTTGACGACCGTATCGCCGAAGGCTTCTTTCTCGGTGTCCCAGTTGAGGCCGGGGCGCAGTTTGTAGGGCGCGTACTGCACGAAGCAGGAAAGCACATGCTTGCCCGGAGGCGCGACCGAAGGATCGGTGAGCGAAGGGATGACCATATCGATATAAGGCTTGCGCGAGAAGTTTCCGTACTTGGCGTCGTCGTAGGCGCGCTCCATATATTCGACTGAGGGCGAGATGGACATTGCACCGCGCAGGTGCGGGCCTGGTCCGGGCATGCACTTAAAGTTCGGAAGGCCATCGAGCGCCATGTTTACTTTGCCGGACGAACCACGGTACTTGAAGCGGTTGATGTCTTCGAGGAAGTCGGCGGGAAGTTGGTCGGCTTCGATGAACTTGTTGAAGGTTAGGCGCGGGTCGACGCTTGAAGAAATTGTGTCTGCGTAGATTTCATCGCCGTTGGCGAGGACTACGCCTTTGGCCTTGCCATCTTTGACGATGATTTTCGCGATGGCGGCTTGGGTGCGAATCTCGACTCCGGCTTCGCGGGCGGCGTCGGCGATGGCGTTGGAGATTGCGCCGGTGCCGCCGCGTGCGAATCCCCAGGCGCGGAAAGCGCCGTCGATCTCACCCATGTAGTGATGGAGCAGAACGTAGGCGGTTCCCGGCGAGCGTACGCCGAGGAATGTTCCGATTATGCCGGAGGCGGACATCGTGGCTTTGAGCACATCCGTTTCGAACCATTGATCGAGAAAATCGATGGCGCTCATGGTCATGAGCTGGACTTGATTGTATTTGTCGTAGCTCGACATGCCCTGGAAGCGGCGTCCGATGAAGAGCAGCTTCATCAGTTCGCGCGGGTTGAGGGTGTTGGGGTCGGGCGGGACCATGCTGAGGATCGGCTTCACGAAGCGGCACATGGCTTGCATGGCCTTGCCGAATTCGTCGTAGGCTTCGGCGTCGACGCGGGAGTGGCGGGCGATCTCGCGGTGAGTTTTGCCGTGGTCGTTCACGCGCCACAGGTAATCGCCGCTGGGCATGGGGGTGAACGTGCCATCGAGCGGAAGGATTTCCAGGCCATGGCGCGGGAGGTCGAGGTCGCGGATGATCTCCGGCCGAAGCAATGAGACCACGTAGGAGCAGACGGAGAACTTGAAGCCGGGGAAGACTTCTTCGGTGCAGGCAGCGCCGCCGAGGATGTGGCGGCGTTCGAGCACCAGAACTTTCTTTCCGGCGCGGGCGAGGTAGGCGGCGTTGACCAGGCCGTTGTGGCCGCCGCCGATTACGATTACATCGTATGAAGTAGCCATAAGCTTTTAGCCTTTAGCCGTTCGCTTGCTGGTTGAGAATGGGGACGAGGAATCTTAGCGCGGTTTTGAGGC
Source organism: uncultured Acidobacteriaceae bacterium (assembly GCA_963749985.1). Classification (GTDB taxonomy): domain Bacteria; phylum Acidobacteriota; class Terriglobia; order Terriglobales; family Acidobacteriaceae; genus Sulfotelmatobacter. The sequence continues at coordinate 377,655 of CAVVOS010000002.1, forward strand.
GCGTGCATCAGAGGCCGCTGGGAAGGACGCTCCAGCTGCGGAGGACATTCGACAGGATTGGGATGAGTGAGCGCATGATGCGAATTGTCATTCTATCGGGAATGCGGTGTTTTGTCTGCAAGATTGACCAGCGGGGTAGCGGGCTACCTTGAAGCCCCGGATAAACCCACGCATACCAGGAACGCCATAGCCGCAGTCGCGGACACCAAGACGAGTAATGCAAAAGTCCCTATAGCCATGCCAATCCAGTAGATGGTCGGTTCTTTGTCCCGGCGAGACGTGCGACCTTTGATTGTAAGGATGCCGCTGCGAAAGGATTTGTAATAGCCCTTTCCAAGGAGGAAGGCGATCGTCGCACAAGAAAAGAGAATGAAGAGTTCACGCGTCACTTAAATCACGATTCTAGCGTTCACGCCGCTCTTTCCGCCCTCCGCTGCTCGTAGGCTTCCCAAAGGGCCACCAAATCCTCCACGCTCCGCAGCCGCCCGATACACCCGCTGCCATAGCCGGGGACGTGCGAAGTGTACGGTGAATCTTGACGAAATTGTACGCGAAATAATTGAGGGCCGTGCCAGCGGCGTGGTTCGCCAGTTTCCGGCTGAATCCATTGCCTATGAACAGTACTGGTGCCTTTGGTCTGTGTCATCGACTGAGTCGCGACTGACCAACGCGGTACTGCTCGTCCAAGCTACAAGCGAGCGTAACGCCTCATAGTAGCCCACTGCCGACTATTGCTTGAAATTTGTTGTGCGTGAGATCCCTCGCTCTGGCTGATGAGCGCCTGCGGTCCGGATGACGCCTTTGATGAGGGTTCTAACGTATAATCCAACGTCGAACGTAAATTTTTTCGAGGTCACTTCGTTGCCCATTGGAACTGCGTTTCACGAGAGAACGTTTCCGCTTTGCCACAGCTTGAATTACCGCGAGTGGTCGGGATACTACACGGTCAGCGTGTATGAGGTGCATCACGAGCACGAGTACAACGCCATCCGGAATGCGGCGGCGCTGATCGATATTTCGCCGCTCTACAAATATTTGATTACGGGGAAAGATGCGACGCGGCTGGTGAACCGGGTGATCACGCGCGACATCAACAAAGTGAAAGTGGGGCAGGTAATTTATTGCTGCTGGTGCGATGAAGAGGGCAAGGTCATCGACGACGGAACGATTTCGCGGCTGGAGGAAAATGTTTATCGCTGGACGGCTGCCGACCCCAGCCTGCGCTGGTTCCGGCAGAATGGCCTGAACATGGACGTGCAGGTCGAAGATATTTCCGAGAAAGTTGCGGCTTTGGCTTTGCAGGGGCCGACTTCGGCGAAGCTGTTGAAGACGGTTGCTGATGCGGACATTGCGAACCTGAAGTATTTTCGCGTGACGCACGGCAAGATTGCTGGCGTGCCGGTGGATATTTCGCGGACTGGATATACCGGCGACCTGGGGTACGAGATCTGGGTGCCGTGGAATGACGCGGTGAAGGTATGGGATGCGTTGGCGGAGAAGGGCAAGCAGTTCGATCTGCACGCGGCGGGGATGTTGGCGCTGGATGTGGCGCGGGTGGAAGCTGGGTTGCTGCTGATTGAAGTGGATTATACGAGTTCGAAGAAGGCGCTGATTCCATCGCAGAAGTATTCGCCGTTTGAGTTGGGCTTCGGCAAGATGGTGCATCTGGAGAAAGAGAATTTTATTGGCAAGCGGGCGTTGGAGCAGGACGCGAAGAACGGCGTGGCGCGGCAACTCGTCGGAGTGGAAGTGGATTGGACTGACGTTGAGGCGTTGTATGAGCGCTATGGGCTGACTCCGGCGGCGCCGAGCCAGGCTTCGCGTGTGGCGGTGCCCTTGTACTCCGGAGACAAACAGGTTGGCAAGGCGACGACTACGAGTTGGTCGCCGATTTTGAAGAAGATGATTGCGCTGGCCAGCGTGGAGACTGAGCATTCAAAGCTGGGGACGCAGTTGCAGATGGAGATCACGATTGAAGCGATCCGGCTGAAGACGGATGTGAAGGTGACGGGGTTGCCGTTCTTTAATCCGGCGAGGAAGACGGCGACGCCCGTTTAGGTTCGTGGCGTGACGGGGCTGCGCCCGGCGGACAGCCGAGGGCGGCTGTCCCCACATGTTTCTTGCAAATCAATTTGTCAGAACAGACTGTGCGGCGCGACGTTTTCCCGCGAAGTAGATCGCCACCCCCACCAGCACCAGTACTCCCGTACCTCCGACAATCTTGAGCAGAGCCAGCGGTTTGTTGGGTTCGTCCGGCTGGGGAATCAGAGATAAGACGATCGTCAATGTGGTGGTGAGAAATCCGAGCGCGGCTACCAACGTTGCCATGCGCTTTCCTCCCGGAACACGGATTACTTCCGGGCCGGCGGGGTCGCGCTGCAGCTTGATCATGGCGGCGAAGAGATACAGGTACGGAATGAAATACGTGATCACGCCCATGCTGACCAGCACGTCGTAGGCGCCTTTCACGCTAGTTCCGGCTTGACCGAGAAAAATGAAGACCACGCCCAGAACGAATTGAGTGAGCAACGCGACCCATGGAGTTTTCCAGCGCGGGTGAAGCGCGCCGAAGGCTGGGGGCAGGAAGCGATCAATGCCGGCGACGAAGGGCAGGCGGGCGACGGCGGCGAGATAAGCTCCGGCGGCGCCGATGTTGCTGAGCGCGATGAGGAAAGCGGCGACCGGCAATACTCCGGGAAAACCTACGCGGGACGCGGTTTTCGAGATGGCCTGCACCAATCCTTGCAAGCCGCTGACTTCGCTGGAGGGCAACGCCAGCAGCACGCAGGCCGTGCCGAGGATGTAGCAGAGGGCCACGGTCATGCCGCCGAAGAGCAGAGAGAATGGAATGGAGCGGCGGGGATTCTTGATTTCTTCTCCCATGAAGGAAGCGGTTTCGCATCCACCGAAGGCGAAGGTCAGCACCGACCAGAAAATGAGATCGTTGAGGTGAGTGCTGGGCGTCATCGAGTGCACAGTGAATGATGTGGCTGAACCGTAGCGATGCCAGGCAATCAATCCCATGACGACGACGATGCCTACGGGAATCCACATGGCGAGTGCGCCGACGTTGTGCAGCCACTTGCCCACGTCGAGGCCGACGATGTTCATCCAGGTGGCGATGCTTAGCGTGAGCAGGGAGAAGACGATGTAGAACGTGGCGTTGTTCGAGAGATGCGCCCACGCGGTCTGGCGCATGAAGAGAATGTTGCTGGCGGCGAAGTAGAGGACGGCGGGGAAGTAGGGAAGATTGCTGGTCCAGTAGGTCCAAGCCGACATGAAACCGGAGAAGTCTCCGAAGGCGTGTTTGCTCCAGACGTAGAGGCCACCTTCGCTGGGATAGCGGGAGGAAAGTTCCAGGACGGAGAGTGCGAGAGGGGTGTAGAAGCAGAGCCAGGCGCCGATCCAGATGACGATGGAGCTGGGTCCGGCAGCGGCGGCGGTGGCGATCCAGCGCAGGCTGATGCCAGTGACGACATAGAACAAAACGAGATCGCGGAAGCCGAGCACACGCTTGGGGCGGTTGGGATCCTCGGCGTCGGCGATGGACACGCTGGGAGAGAGGAATGGGGTTCGGTGCAGCGGGTCGAGGTGCGGGTTCGGGTCAGGCAATCGAGTGCCCCGGGGTCAGGTAGCGATCCAGATTTCGCGATCCAGTAATTTGCGATGCGAGTAAAGCGAGTCAGGAATAACATCGATGCGGGCTGGGAGCAAGATGAAAATTTTGTTGGTAGTGGGGCAGTTTCCGAAACTGACCCACTACCGTTTTGTTGCTCAAGCGACGTTTAGCGCGGGATGTAGTCATCGAGGAGCGGGACCACATGGGAAGCAAAGGGGAGAAGGCGTTGCTGGGCGGCGTCCAGCGTTTCGCCGGGGAGCATCGGAGTGACAATACGCACCAGCGCGCCGTCGCTGCGGTTCATGCGAATCGAGTCTTTGACCAGATAGAACTTAGCCGAGTATTCGCTGGCCACACCGCGATCATGGGCCCAGTACCAATACAAGACCAACTGGCGCGCGCCACCTTTTGCGATGACATAGCGATTGGCTGGGAACGGCGCATGTCCCGGCACGACAAGCGTGATACGGTCATTCTCCACGGGTGCCCAGCCGGCCCCAGGCAGACAGTTCTTGGGAGAGTGGATGGTGTCTCCTGTGCGCTGGCTGGGAAAGTAGGCGATGTACAAATTTGTGGGCTCCGGTTGATCCGGGGCGTAATAGTCGCGCACCAGGAAATCGCCCGGCCCCAACACATCGAGAGTGTCCTTATCGAGGGGAACGTCTTTACCAGTCCAGTTTCCCAGTTGCGCGGGAAACAATGAAAGCGGCAAGCGCGAGGCAATGATCTCGGTGGTGCCCCGCGCCTGCAGCAGGATACCTGTAAGCGCGATCAAAGCGGCGGCGAGGACGAAACGTAACACCCCAAATTGCTTCATGATTCCGTTCCTTCCTCGGGCCAGAAAATGCGAATGAGGCGATGCAAAAGATAGAGCATGACCAGCGACGCGACAAACATGAGCCAGCCCTGGAATTCGTGGAAGAAGCCTTGCGCTTTATCCGGGTCCCAGTATTGGACCAGGAGTCCTGTGACCACGACGCGCAGGCTGTTGGCGGCAACGGCGATCGGAAGCGAGGCCACCGCCAGGAGCACCCGCACGACGATTTTGCGCTCCATCAGATAGCCGTAGATCACGGCCAGCGTCGCCAGAGACACAAGAGAACGAATACCACTGCAGGCGGCTGCAACTTCCAAAGCCATGGCGGGAAGGATGATTACGTTTCCTTGTCGTAAAACGGGCACGCCCAGCCAGGGCAAAATGGTGCTGGCAATTCGCGAAGCCAATAACTGCAGCGGAAAGGTGATCTGATTGAAGACAATGGCTGGAATGGGGATCATCAGCAGCAGGAACGCCCAGGGGAACAGAATCGCGCGGAAGAAACCCCAGCCGAGAAACAGCACGGTCAGGCCCGCGAGCACGATCAACAGGGAGAAACGGGAAAGGAAGAGTTCGGCGCCCAACTGACCAAGAATGAGCACGCACAGTCCAAACCCTACGAATAAGAGTCCCCACCAGGAGGGGCGGAGAGTCAGACGGGCCAGCCTGGAGCGCGCCTGCCAGAGGACGAAGATGGAAAACGGAGGCACGAAGAAACCGTGCGAGAAATTAGGGTCGCGCCACCACTGTGCAACCAAATGGGTGAGCGTATGGAAGTAAAGCCAGAACAACAGCCCAGCTAGCAGGGCCGTCTGCCACCAAGGGGGCCACAGTGGGTCGACGACAGACGATAACGGGGATGGCCGCTCGGCTTGCAACGCGTGGCTCAAAGAAACAGTCTCTATTTTAAATCTTACCGGTGCGCCCTCCAGCATAAGCGAACTGATAAGCGCCCGCAATCAAAACCCCTGGGCGCGCTGCGAAGCTCACGGGCCCAGGCTGAGGTGCCCGAAGGTCCGCCGTCGCCGCCGCCAGTTCCTTGAAGGGAAGCAGTGGGGTACTATTTTCTCTATCGGCAATGGCCTTGACGCATATGGTTTACCGCCGATTGGGTAAATACTTTCCCTTTTTGCAAAACAGCCCAAGGTAAAATAGATGGTGTTTTCTTCCTCCGGGGCCGGGTTCTGGCTGATAAACTCTTGAAAGCAAGGAGCTAAGTCGGTACGGCGACGTTTCCCTAAAGGGGACAAAGATGGTCTTCGCCGTGCTCCTATGACTTCCTGTCTCCAAAGGTGGAGATTGCAAGTGTGGCTCTGTTAGAAAAAGGCCGTAAGATAGAATCAGGTTTCCGCCAAGGCGTGGAAAGCAAGCAGACCGCGATGACTCCCGAGCTCGAATTCATAGAGGGTGTCATTCCGAACGGGCGATGCTGCGACGCGCGGATGCGTACCCGGTGGACCCGGCGGCGGGCCGCGCAAGAGTTGCAAATCAGTGATAAAGCTCGACCGTATAAGGTCAAACAGATGGGATGCTCCGAGTACCGAGCGTCTTAGCTTCCGAGGAGAGCGCATGAAGAAAGTAATAAGGCTTGCCTGCCTGGCGCTGTTAGGGTTCGCGTCCGTCGGCATGTGGGCCCAGGACGATGCAGGCGATACCGGCGCCGCGAAGCCGGCGAAACCCGCCGTGCCGGAGGTTCAGGTGTCCGGGGTGGGGGTGCCCGCAGACTACATCATTGGGGCGGACGACGTGCTGCATATCTCGGTGTGGAAAGAACCCGACATGAACGTCACCCTACCGGTGCGTCCCGACGGGAAGATTTCGATACCGTTGCTGGACGACGTGCAGGCGGCGGGCATGACTCCTATGCAACTGGGGATCTCGATCCGGGACAAGCTGAAGAAATACATCGCGGACCCGCGGGTCAACGTGGCGGTGACGGCGATGAACAGCCAGCGGATTTACGTGCTGGGTGAAGTGCTGCACACCGGCCCGATGGCTCTGTTGCCTAATATGACGGTGTTGCAGGCGCTATCGACTGCGGGTTTCACGCAGTTTGCCAATCTTAAGGCGATTTACCTGCTACGCGTGCAAGACGGCAAGCAGACGAAAATGCCGTTTAACTACAGAGAGGCGATCAAGGGACGCGGCGAGCAGCAGAGTATTACGCTCAAGCCGGGCGACACGATTGTCGTCCCGTAGGGATGGAAAAAGAGACGTCGAAGGGGAACCCAGATGAACAAAGGCCACATCCTGATGACCCTAACGCTGACCCTGATTGGGGTCAGCGTGGCCTGGGCGCAGAGCGACCAGAACCAGCCGCCCGCGCCTCCGCCGGTGCCCGCATTCGGACAGGAAAACCCTCTGCCGGAAGTGAGCGAGAACCCGCCGATTTCCGCGATTGACCAGCCGGGGCTGGATCCTCACGCGGCGCCGGAGAGCTTCCTGTTGCCGGGTTTGCATTTCAGCGAGTCGGTGGATTCTAACGCGGCGAACGAGTTGGGCCAGTCGTCAGTCAGCCCGATCACGCGGGCAATGGGAAGCCTGACCCTGCAGAAGCTCTGGAGAAGCTACGACGTGGCGATGGATTACATCGGGGGGGTGGATTACGGCAATCAGGATGTCGGCGGGCTGGAGCAGGTGGAGCAATTCGACATAGACAATCGAATCAACTGGAAGCGCGGACAGTTGGCGATCCGCGACTCGTTCAGTTACCTTCCCGAGGGGACTTTCGGTTTCGGAGCCTACGGCGGCAGCGGGGCTTACAACTCGAGCCTCGGCAGTCTGGGCGCGGGCCTGCTGGGAGGCGCTGCATTCGGCGGGCAGACCAGCACGTTCACTGGAGGAAATGGGGTTTCGGTAGGCCAGGCGCCGCGCCTCACAAATGTGGGATTGGCCGATGTGGTGGAGAACCTGACGCCGAAATCGGCGGTCACGCTCGCGGCCGGTTACGGGATCGTACATTTCTATGGCAACTTCACCGAGGACGTCCTTGGTCAATCGGTGCCGGTGGCCGTTTCCTTCGTGGGCAGTTCCGAAGTAAGCGGCCAGGTTGCCTACGACCGGATCCTAAATCCTAAGGATCAAATAGCGCTCAGCTATGGCTACCAGGGATTCGACTTTTCGGTTGTGGGCACCGCCTTTCACTCGAATGTCATACAAGGCATGTACGGGCACCGTATCTCGGGGCGCATGGATTTCGTGATTAGCGCGGGGCCCCAATTTACGAAAATCAACGAACAGGAGTGCAGCGTCGCGGGAGTTCCGGTGTCGCTGTGTCAAGGTGCGACGGGAACGGTGAGCACGGCGAGCGTAACCCGGATCGGCGCTGCCGGCCGGGTCTCACTCCGGTACAAATTTCCACGAACCAGCCTTGCGATCAGCTACCAGCGTTATAACACGAACGGCTCCGGACTTTTCGCGGGCGCCGAGACCGACACGGCGGGGCTCGATGTGAGCAGGCCGCTGAGCCGGGTCTGGGACTTGTTTGGCGACGTCGGCTATTCCAAGAATGACCAGTTGCAGCTTCCTGGGTCCAGTGTCAATGCGAGCAGCTTCAGCTCGGGCTTTGCCGGAGTGGGATTTCACCGTCAGTTCGGGCGCAGCCTGCGCGGATTCGTGAGCTATCAGTTCAACGAGTTTGGTTTCAATACTTCTTGCCCATTGTCGGCGGAGGGTTCGACGAGTACGGGCCCATGCAGCCATATCTCTGCAGCGGCACGTGGGTTCGATCGGACTGGATTGGACTCCCCGGCCGATCCGGCTGGACTAATTTCTTTGAGGCTGGCCATCAGGGGCCGGCGGGACGGGTACTGAAAATGATGGAAAACCGCGAACTAACCATGGACGATTATCTGGCGATGTTGCGTCGCCGGATGAAAGTGATTCTGATTCCGGTGCTGCTGGCGCCGCTGGCCGGATTTCTGGTCTCGTACGTTTTCTCCGCCAAGTACACCTCCCAGTCGCTGGTGCTGGTGACGCCGCCGAAGATTCCGGAAGCGGTTGTGCACCAAGTCTTCACCGAGGATCTGATACAGCACATCACTACCATTCAGCAGCGGGTGTTGAGCCCGAGCCAACTGCGGCCCCTGGTGGAAAAGCTCGGGTTAGCCAAGGGAGGCGAGAATTTTGACGATGTGGTGACCAACATCCAGCTCAACATGACGATCGAGCCGGTTCCGGATATCTCGCAGTTCGGTACAGCGGGCAAGAGAAGGACTGGCCAGAACAGTTCGGTTCCCGGCTTCTACGTGAATTACACGGCGTCGACGGCCAAAGAGGCGAAGGATGTTTGTACCGCGCTGACCTCGATGCTGCTGGAAGAGGATCTCAAGTCGAGGCAGGACGCGACCCAGGGAACGGCGTTTTTCCTCACTCGGCAGGTGGAGGATGCCAAGCAGAATCTCGACGATCTGGATAGGAAGCTGGCGGCTTTCAAGAACCAGCACATGGGGCAGCTTCCCGAAGACGAGGACAATAACTTAAAGATCTTAATGGGGCTGAACTCGCAACTCGACGCCAACACGCAAACCCTGAACCGGGCGACGCAGGACAAGTCCTACACCGAATCCCTGCTGGCGCAGCAGCTAGCGGCGTGGAGGACGTCGCAGTCGGCGAGCAATCCCCAGACCCTGCAGCAGCAGCTCTCGCAACTGCAGGCCGAGTTCATCGACCTGCGATCACGCTATACCGACGACCACCCGGATGTGATGAAGGCCAAGGCCGACATTGCGGAGGTCAAAAGGAAACTGGCGGAGATCAACGACGCGTCCGCGAAAGGAAGCGATACCGGGAACGACAAGGAGTCGGCCTCAGAGCCGCCCGAGATTCGTCAACTGCGGCTGCAGATTCACCAGTATCAGGATCTAATTGTCCAGGGGACGCGCGACCAAAAGAAACTTCAGCAGGAGATCGCGGTATACCAGAGCCGGGTGGCATCGAGTCCAGCCATCGAGGAAGAGTATAAGGAACTGGCTCGCGACTACGACAACGCGCAGAAAGTGTACCAGGACGATCTGGCCAAGCAGAGCACGTCCAAGATGGCGACGCAGGCCGAGCAGCAGCAGCAAGGGGAGCAGATGGCGCTTCTGAATCCCGCCAACCTGCCGGATTCGCCAAGCTTCCCGAACCGGCCGTTGTTCGCCGGGGGAGGCTTGGGCGCCGGTCTGGTGCTGGGACTGGGTCTGGCTCTGTGGCTGGAGTTCCGCGACAAGTGCATTCGCACGGAGCCGGATGCGGAGGCCGCTCTGGAACTTCCGGTGCTGGTGGCGGTGCCGTGGGTGGTGGAGACGGCGCCGGCAAACGGCAACGGCAAGAGCCATTTCTGGAGCCGGAAAAAGCAACCGGAGGAGAGAAAGGAAACGGCCAGGGTTTGATTGCGAAAGTGTTTTAGGCGAAAGCGTTTCAGGCGAACACCATGTACAAAGAGTTTTTCGGCCTCCGGGCGAATCCGTTCAACGTCAATCCCGACCCTCGTTATTTGTTTCTGACGCGGCACACCGAGGAGGCGCTGGCCTGCCTGACCTACGGCATCCAGAGCCGCAAAGGGTTTGTGCTGCTGACCGGGGAAGTGGGAACGGGCAAGACCACGCTGATCAACAAGCTGCTGGAGTGGTTGCGCCTGCAACAGGTGGCGACGGCCTTCATCTTCAACTCGCGCCTGAACACAACCCAGTTTCTGGATTACATGATGGCGGACTTCGGCATTCCGTGCGATTCGAAGGCCAAGAGCCAGATCCTGCTGCGGCTCTACAACTGGCTGCTGGATCGCTACCGGGCGGGCGAGACTGCGGTGCTCATCGTGGATGAGGCGCAGAACCTGACCGATGAAGTGCTGGAAGAGATCCGCATGCTGACCAATCTTGAGACCTTTACGGAGAAGCTGTTGCAGATCGTGCTGGTGGGCCAGCCCGAACTGGAGCAGAAGCTGAAGCAGCCGCAACTGCGGCAGTTACGGCAAAGGCTGACCCTGCGGGCGAAGACGCACCCGCTCACCCTGGAAGAGACCAAGGCTTATGTCCAGCAACGGTTGCGGATCGCGGGTTCCAACGGGCAGCAGATTTTCGATCCGGAGTCTGTGGTCGCGATCCACCGCTATGCCAGCGGCATTCCGCGGGTCATCAACCTGTTGTGCGAACACTGCCTGGTGAGTGCGTTCGTGGACCAGCAGAGAGTGATCGCGCCCTCGGTAGTGGACGTTGTGGCGCGGGACTTTGATCTGGGAGACGGAACGGCGGCAGGGGTCATGACGGCGCCGCCGCCGCCGGGCCAGGAGAAATTTGACTTAGTCGAGACCTTGCGGTCGCTGGCCAGCCTGGCTGACCGGTTGCGCGAAGAAGATGACAAGGACCTCCCCAAGGAGAGGAAAGTATGAGCCGAATTCACGAAGCGTTGAAGAAAGCCGAAGAGGAACGGGCGGCATCGCTGGGAGGTCCATCTCAACCCAGTTTCGCGGCAGCGGCGGCGGAGCCGCCCATGACGACTGCGGTGGAAGAATCAACCGCGGCGGCAATGCCCACCGTTGGCGTTCCCCTCGGGTCAGGAATGCCTTCGTTCGCGAGTCCTTTTAGCCTTGACGCTTTGCTGGCGCGTTGCCCGCAACTGCAGTGGAGCCCGGATCAGAAGACAATGCTGTTTTTCAATGGCGACGATAACGCGCGGGGCATCGAGGAGTTCCGCACACTGCGTTCCCGGCTTTACCACGCGCGCGAGAAGATGGCGCTGAAGAAACTTCTGGTTACCAGCGCGCTGCCCAAAGAGGGCAAATCGTTTACGGCGGCGAATCTGGCGCAGGTGCTGGTGCGCCAGCACGGACGCCGCGTGTTGCTGATCGACGCCGACCTGCGCGGTCCGCGGCTGCACATGATGCTGGGCACCACTTCGTCTCCGGGCCTGGCGGACTATCTGCAGGGAGGAAGCGACGAATTCTCGATCATGCAGCGCGGGCCCATGGAGAACCTGTTCTTTATTCCCAGTGGTCAGGAGATTTCCGATCCCGCCGAACTGGTGGCTAACGGGCGGCTGAAGTTTCTGCTGCAGCGGGTGGAGGCTCTGTTCGACTGGATCATCATCGATTCACCGCCGGCTGTGCCAGTGTCCGATGCCAGCATTCTGGCGAAGGCCTGTGACGGCGTGCTGATGGTGGTGCGCTCGAATGCGACGCCGGTCGATATGGCACGCCGGGCGCGGCAGGAATTTCCCGATCAGGCCCTGGTGGGAGTGGTGCTGAACGGCACGGACAGTGAAGCCATGTCCTATACGCGCTATTACTACGACGTGCATGAGAAGAATGTGACCGAGTCCAAGGCCTAGGGAAATAGGTAAACGTGATCCGGCTGTTCAAAGTTCATTATCCGCTGCGCGGGCTGATTCTACTGGCGGGCGAGGCTTTGATTGTTTGGACTTCGTTCGTCCTCGGAACGATGTTGCAGAACGGCGAGGACAGCTGGCTTCTGCTCAATGTCGAACACGGATATCTGAAGATTCTCGCGGTAACCGGCGTGGTGCTGCTGTTTTCGTACTGGTTTGATCTGTACGATTCAACCAGCCTGGGAGCGAAGTGGGACCAGACATTGCGGCTTTTGCTGGTGCTGGGGTTTGTCGCCCTGATCCTGGCGGCTGTGGGTTTCATCTATCCCAGCTTTGTGCCGGGAAACGGATCCGCGCTGGCCGGACTCATCATTCTGACCTTCACGCTGCTGGGCTGGCGCGCGGTTTATTCCTGGATGGTGAAGCGGTCCTTCCTGCGCGAGCGGGTTTACGTTTTAGGCACGGGAGAACGCGCGCAGCGGCTGGTGAGCGGTTTGCGAAAACGCTCCGAACTGGGGATTGAAGTGGTGGGATGGACCGGGGATGTGGAAGGCGAATTGAGCCGGGACACCGTGGCATCGCACCTGCTGGGGTTGGCGCGAGGGAGGGGCGTGCATCGGGTGATCGTCGCCATGCCGGACCGCCGCGGCACCTTGCCGGTGGAAGAACTGCTGGACTTGCGCCTGGAAGGGGTGAAGGTGGAGGAGGCGACCTCCTGGCTGGAAAAAATCTCTGGCCGGATCGAAGTTGAGCAGTTGTATCCGAGCTGGCTGATCTTTGCCGATGGGTTCCACTCCAGCAGTCTCTTCCGGATGGTTCGCCGCGGGCTGAACTTTTCAGTTGCGCTGGCCGGGACCGTGATCTCATTGCCCCTGCTTCCCTTCATTGTGCTGGCCGTCAAACTGGATTCTTTGGGTCCGGTACTGTACCGGCAGAAGCGGGTGGGGCTTGGAGGAGTAATTTTTAATTGCTATAAGTTCCGCACCATGCGGCGGGACGCAGAAGCAGATACTGGGGCGACGTGGGCGGCGGACGACGATCCGCGTATCACGCGCGTAGGCAAGTTCCTGCGCTCCTCGCGGCTGGACGAGATTCCACAGCTGTGGTGCGTGCTGAAGGGCGACATGCATTTCGTGGGGCCGCGCCCGGAGCGGCCGGAGTTTGTGCAGCGCCTGAACAAGGAGATTCCTTACTACGGTGTGCGGCACACCGTCAGGCCCGGCATCACGGGCTGGGCGCAGGTGCAGTATAAGTACGGCAACACGGTTGAGGACGCACGGGAGAAATTACAGTACGACCTGTTTTACCTCAAGAACGCCTCCATTGGTCTGGACATACTGATCCTGTTCCAGACCGTCAAGATCGTCCTGCTGGGCCGGGGTGCGCAATGAGGTGGGTTTTCTGGGGCGCGGCCTTTTTGATCGCCTACACCTACGTGGGCTACATGGGATGGCTGTGGCTGCGAGCCCGGCTCTGGCCCTGGCCGGTGCTCCGCGCGCAGCAGGAACCTTTCGTTTCCGTCGTGATGGTAGTGCGCGATGAGGAGCGCTGGCTCGAAAATAAGCTGCGGAATCTGCTGGATCTGGATTATCCGCAGGAGCGCTATCAGATTGTGGTGGTCTCGGACGGATCCACGGACCGCACCGAAGCTATTCTGCACGAACATGCGGCCGATCCGCGAGTGCACGTGCTGATGAACCAGTTGCCGCGGGGAAAGGCCAGCGGATTGAACGACGCGATTTCCCTGGCGGCGGGAGAGGTGGTGGTTTTTACCGATGTCCGCCAGAAGGTCGAGCCGGGCGCGGTCCACCTGCTGATGGAAAACTTTGCCGACCCGGAAGTTGGTTGCGCGAGCGGGGCGCTGATGTTGGGCGACCCGGAGTCCGGCGAGGCCGCCAGGGGAATGGGGTTGTATTGGAGGATCGAGAAAAAGATTCGGGAACTGGAGTCGGCGTCAGGTTCGGTCGTGGGTGCGACGGGTGCGCTTTATGCCGTCAGGCGGGAACAGCTCGCCGCCATTCCGGAAGGGACCATTCTGGACGACGTGTACATTCCGATGCAGGTAGTACGGCAGGGAAAGCGGGTAGTTTTCGACCCGCGGGCGCGAGCCTGGGATAGTCCCGACCTGGGTGCGGATCGCGAGTTTGCCCGGAAGGTTCGGACGCTGAGCGGCAACTATCAACTGATGCAGCTTGCGCCCTGGCTGGTCAGCGGCGAGAATCCGGTTCGTTTCGAGTTCGTCAGTCACAAGTTGCTGAGACTAGCCGTGCCGTTTGCCTTGGCGGCCGTTCTGGTGGCTTCGGTGGTTCTATCGGGTCCGGTTTACCGGAGCGCGCTGGCTCTGCAGGCGGTGTTCTACGGGTTGAGTTTGCTCGCCGGGTTTCGCTTGAGTCGCGGACCTTTAGCGCGTCTGGCGGACGTGGCGCTTACCTTTGTGGTGTTGAACACCGCAGCCGCTGTGGCTTTTGTGAACTTCGTCACGGGACGTAAGACCGCCTGGATTCGTTAGGCCAAGGGAAAAGGTTCTCAAGATTTGGGGTGGAGAATGCCGCAAGACGCCGGATCGAACAGCGGAGAGGAATTCTGATGGCGGTGCTTGAGAAGGCTATCCCAAGCGCCCAGTTGCCGCAGAGGTTCGCGCCGAAACGCGAGCCGCTGGCGGGCGCGTTCTTCTGGCTATGCGCGTTTTACCTGGTTTATTGTGCCCGCCCAGAGGACTGGATTCCCGGGATCGGCTACATCCCCATGGCAAGGATCTCGGGTATTTTCGCACTGCTGGGGCTCTTGATGAGCGCAGGGAAAGCCAAGCGGGGGTTCCGCCACCTGCCCAGGGAGGCGCATTACTTTCTTGGCTTAATCGGTGTGCTGTTTCTTTCCTCCCTGCTCTCTCCGGTGTGGAGGGGCGGCGCGTTTTTCAAAACGCTGGATTTTTCCAAGGCCCTGGTTGCGTGGGTGCTGACTTTCCTGGTGATCACCAGCTTCGCAAGATTGCGGCGAATCATTTTTATCCAGTCGGCATCGGTGGTGGCGATTGCCGTGGTGTCCGTGCTGAAAGGACGATCCCATCCCCGGCTGGAAGGTGTGATTGGAGGAATCTATTCCAATCCCAACGACCTGGCATTCGCGATCGTGCTGACCCTCCCGTTCTGCTTCGCTTTTCTGTTGAGTACTCGCAGCGTTCCGCGCAAAGCCTTATGGACAATGGCAATGCTGGTGATGTGCATGGCCTTGTTCATGACCGCCTCGCGCGCCGGATTTATCGACCTGGTGGCTACGGGTGCGGTCTGTTTGTGGTTCTTCGGCGTGAAGGGAAAACGGATTCACCTCATTGCGGCTGCCGCTGTGGTGGCGTTGGTGGTTGGTCTCGCCGCCGGGGGACGGTTGAAAGATCGCTTCTTCGCCATATCCGGGAACAATCTGGAAAACGACATTGACGTGAGCGCCTACGGCTCTTACGAACAGCGCCGGCTTCTGATCGTCGAGAGTCTTGAGGGAATGGCACACTATCCCCTTGGGATTGGAACGGGGAACTTCGAGGTATATTCTGGCGTCTGGCGAGAAGTTCACGTCTCCTACCTCCAGATCGGGGTGGAGGGCGGAATCTGCGGTCTTGTGCTCTACTTGCTGTTCTTCGGTCGGGGTTTTGCCAATCTTAAGCGGCTGCGCCGAATGCCCGGCTACGATCCTGAGATCGATCTGTTTTCGGGAGCCCTGTACGCGACGTTGGTCGGATTCGTGGTGGGAGCCTTCTTTGCCCCCGAAGCGTACCAATACTTCCCTTATTTTGCTGTGGCTTACACTTCGGTATTGTTGGCGATGGCCAAGGAGAGAAAATCGCCGGAAGTTTCCCTGCCGGATTTGACGAATCAACCGCCACGAAGGTCGAGAGCGCAGGCCCGAGCGGACGAGTTTAGGCCGGTTCGCGGCAGCGTGGCCGAGTATTCCAGAACCCCCGCCGCTCCGCTTCGAAACCAGCGATGAGGAACACGACGCGAGGATCGGGCGCGCAGCCTGGAGAACGTCCATGTGCGGCATAGCGGGAATCGTTCAAACTCATTCCGACGGCGCGGTGGATTACGCCACCGTTCACCGGATGTGCGAGGCGATCGTGCATCGCGGTCCCGACGACGAAGGGATCTTTGTGAAGGCCGGGGTGGGACTGGGCATGCGCCGGCTCAGCATCATCGATTTGGCGGGCGGGCACCAGCCGGTCTTTAACGAAGACAAGACCATTTGGGTCGTTTTCAACGGAGAAATCTACAATTTTCCCGAGCTGCGTGGCGAACTCGAGAAACGCGGCCACCACTTCTACACCAACACCGATACAGAAGTGATCGTCCATCTGTATGAGGACCTGGGCGCCGATTGCGTAAACAAACTCCGAGGCATGTTTGCGTTTGCGTTGTATGACGAGCGTCGCGGCAAACTGTTGATGGCGCGCGATCGTTTTGGAAAGAAGCCATTACACTATGCCCTCGCCGGCAGCCGCTTGCTGTTTGGTTCGGAGATCAAGGCCATCCTGGCGGTAGCGCCGGAACTCGCCAGCGTGAACAACGAAGCGCTTCTGCAATACATGTACTTCGGCTATATTCCCGATCCGATCACCGCCTTTCTGCCCATTCAAAAGCTGCCACCGGGACACCTGCTCGAGTTCGAAGCGGGCCAGATTCAGGTTCGACAGTATTGGGACTTGCCGGCATACGGCACGCACCAGCCGGGCAGCGAGGAGGAATGCCTGGAGGAGCTCGAGTGGCGGCTGGCCGAAGCGGTGCGTATCCGGTTGATTTCCGATGTTCCTCTGGGCGCGTTGCTGAGCGGAGGAACCGACTCCTCCACGGTGGTTGCCTTGATGGCACGGGCCAGTTCCAAGCCGGTGAAGACCTTTTCGATTGGCTTCAGTCACGACGATTTCAATGAAGCGCACTATGCCCGAGTTGTCGCGAAACACTTCGGCACCGAACACCACGAGCTGGTGCTGGAACCGAACGTTCTGGAGACGGTCGAGACCCTGACCAGTTCGCTCGAAGAACCGTTCGGAGATTCCTCGATGTTGCCCACCTATTACGTTTCCTGTATGGCTCGTGAACATGTGACGGTGGCTTTGTCGGGCGACGGCGGAGACGAGATATTCGCAGGATACGACCGCTATGGGATTCAGCTTCGCCGCCGGGTCTTCGAGCGAATTCCACGCTGGGCCTGGCGCATGTACCGGGAGCAGGTGTATCCCCGGTTGCCGCAGAACATGCGGGGGAGAAAATTCTCGTACAACGTTTCCTTGCCCTGGCGGGAGCGCTATGTGGATAGCATTTCGTTCGTCCCGTCGTTTGAGAGAGACATGCCACTCCTGTCGAGTGAGTTCCGGGGAATTCTGCGGACAGACGGAAACCCGGAGAACGTGATGTACCGGTATTTCGATCAGGCCCCGGCGCAGGATCTGGTCAGCCAGATGTTGTATGTCGATACCAAGACCTACATGGTTGCCGACATCCTGACCAAGGTTGATCGAATGAGTATGGCGACCTCGCTGGAGGTGCGCGTTCCGATTCTCGATCATTTGTTTGTGGAATGGGTTACGGGACTGCCCGCAACGTGGAAACTACGCGGAAGGCAACAGAAATATATTCTCCGCAAGCTGGCTGAGCGAGTCGGCGTGCCGCGCGAAGCGCTGTACCGGCCGAAGCAGGGCTTCGCGCTGCCGCTGGTGCACTGGATTCGGAATGAGTTGAAGGACATGATCATGTCGGTTCTGCTGGAACCGCGAACTCTGCAACGGGGTTACTTCAATCCAGAAGGCGTAAGGCGATTGCTCGACGAGCACTTTCGGGAGCGCCGCGATCATTCCGATCAAATCTGGCGCTTGCTGATTTTCGAACTCTGGCACCGCAACTTTCTGGAGAGAATCCGGACGGCTGACCGGGTCGCGGAGCCGTACCGCGTCACCAGTGGGGCTGGAAACCTCGGATGAGTTCGCCCATGGAGAAGCAATCCAGGGTTGAACCGGCGCAGCCCGCATCCGCGCAAGCAAACCATCCGTTACTGTCGCGCGGTTTCCCCGGCGCTATCTTTCTCATGATTAACAGCCTGGAAACGGGCGGCACGGAGCGTCAATTCATCGAAGTTGCGCGCTCCTTGAAGGCCGATGGTTGCGCGGTTCATCTGGGTTGCATACAAAGAAAAGGACCGTTCCTCGATGGTTCTGGCTTGGATGGCTTCGACGAGTTGCACGAGTTTGGACTGGGGGGCAGCCTCTATGGATTGCAGTCGATTCGAAGCCGCTGGGAGTTGATGCGCCATCTGCGGAAAGAAGAGATCGCGGTAGCTCACGCCTTCGACTTTTACGCGAATCTAACGCTGATTCCAGCCGCAAAGTTAGCCCGAGTTCCGGTCGTAATCGGCAGTCACCGTCAACTGGGGGATCTCCTCACTCCCGCCCAGTTCAACGCTCAGTTAACCATGTTTCGCTGGTGTGACCGGGTGGTGTGCAACTCCCGCGCGGCGGCGGATCGATTGCTGCAAGCCGGCCTGCCGGAACGCAAGTTGGTTGTGGTGGGCAATGGCTTGCCGCCGGAAGTCTTTGCGGAAACCGTCCCCGCCTTGCCTCGCGTGGAGGGAATTCTTCGAGTGGGAATGATCGGCCGCATGAATGCGGCTTATAAGAACCACAGCATCTTTCTCCGAGCGGCAGCACAACTGCGTCAGAGATTCCCCAAAGTCGAGTTTGTTCTGGTGGGGGATGGTCCTCTGCGCCGGGAACTCGAACACGAGGCCACGGAACTTGGGCTGGATGGACGAGTTTGCTTCCTAGGGGATCGCCGCGACATCCCCGCGATCCTGGCCAGCATCGACATATCGGTTGTACCGTCGGCTTCGGAGAGCCTGTCGAATGTGATTCTGGAATCCATGGCTGCTGGAGTACCGGTGGTGGCCACTGCTGTGGGGGGGAACTGTGAACTCGGTGGCGACGGGCGAGCGTTGCTGGTTCCTCCCAACGACGAAGATTCTCTGACTGCCGCGTTGGAGCGGATGCTGGCCGATGCGGTGTTTCGGTCGGCAATGGCTCGGGGAGCGCGGGGATTCGCGCAGGAGAACTTCAGTATCGAACGAGTACGCAGGCAGTATTGCGAACTTTATACCGAGGCGCTGGGCAGCCGAGGCAAGAGTGCCAGTCTAATGCGCAAGGCTGGTTTGGAGTCCGCAACAGGTTCCCGCCTTCGGGTCGCCTTGGTTGCTCCCAGTTTGCGCTACGTTGGTGGCCAGGCGGTGCAGGCCGACCTGTTAACACGAAATTGGAAAGGCGATCCGGATGTGGATGCCAGTTTCGTTGCGGTCGACCCGAGTCCACCTTACGGATTCGGTTGGGTCGAGCGAGTGCCGCTGTTGCGCACCATGCTCCGCGAACCGCGCTATATTCTGGCACTCTGGCACGGTTTGAAAGATGCGGACGTGGCGCATATATTTTCCGCGTCTTATTCGTCCTTTCTGCTCGCGCCGCTTCCCGCGTGGTTTATTGCGCGTCTACGCGGTAAGAAGACGCTGATCAACTATCGAAGCGGAGAATGCCGAGATCATTTGCGCCGGTCCTACATTGCGCGCCGGGTGCTGAAAGAAACTGATCGACTTGTAGTTCCCTCTGGGTATCTCGTCGACGTTTTTAGGGAGTTCGGTCTCGCGGCACAGGCGATTCCCAACATCGTCGATGTGTCGCAATTCACGTTTCGGGTGCGGCGGCCGCTGCGTCCGCACCTGGTGTGCACGCGAGGCTTTCATCCCTACTACTGCGTTGACTTGGTGGTGCTGGCGTTTGCCGAAGTACAAAAGGCCTTCCCGGATGCGCAACTCGACCTGGTCGGCGGCGGTCCACTCGAGGCAGAGATTCGAAATCTCGTGCGGAAGATGAAACTCACGGGAGTCGACTTCAAAGGTGTTGCCGCGCGCAGCGAGATTGGGCGTTTTTACGACGAGGCCGACATCTTTATCAACGCTTCCCGCCTGGACAACATGCCGGTCTCAGTTTTGGAGGCATTCGCTTC
This sequence comes from uncultured Acidobacteriaceae bacterium, assembly GCA_963749985.1. Taxonomy (GTDB): domain Bacteria; phylum Acidobacteriota; class Terriglobia; order Terriglobales; family Acidobacteriaceae; genus Sulfotelmatobacter. The sequence goes on from CAVVOS010000002.1 coordinate 397,426, forward strand.
AGGAATGCCTGTGGTCAGCACGGAGCCGGAGGGGATGTCCTATCTTGTCGAGCACGGACGCACCGGGTTGCTTTCGAAGCCGGGAGACGCGACCGCGCTGGCGCAGAATGTAATCCGCCTGCTGCAGGATCCCGAGTTGGCGGAACGCCTGGTTTCGAATGCCAGCCAAGAGTTCCGGCGCTACTCCTGGCCCGTCGTGAGGGAACAGTGGTTAGAGGTGTATCGAGCGTTGGCCTCTGGCGCAACGAAAGCAGCGAGGGACTCCGCTCCCGGTGTAGATTCCTTCGAACGTTAGTCCATCCGCTGCAGAAACTGGCTTGAGTTTTTCATTTCCCGGCGGACTCTGTGCCACATCTCCAGATTCGGCATGCGCCAGATGCGTTCGCAAGGCCGGAAGAGACAGGCTGAGTCCTCTACTCAACGCCGGCGGTCGCCGAATTGAGCGCGTCTATATCCGCTCCGAGGTCCTTGCCATCTGTGCCTTTGCCCTTGTAGGGGCTTGAAGGTTGCAGGTGATAGTCGCCTCCGTTGCCGCCATTGTAATTGACGAATTGCACGGCACTGACGGTGGCGGGGAAGAAGTTCCCGGCGGGCCACAGACTGGGCGGATAGTAAACGGAACTTGCAATCACGCCGTTGCGGATGAAGGAGTAGGGGTGGAAGCATGCATTGAAGGTGGTCAGCGGTTTGTCGTAATAGGAACAGTTTGCCGTAGTGCCGCCGGTGGACCAGACCGGGTAGATGCCGGCATTCACCAGGTTGTTGGTGAAGTTGAAATTCTTCATCTGGGTGGTGATTGCAACCGTATCGCCGATCATGAACAACGAGTGGGTCGGGAAAGCGGTAACGTGATTGATGGTCAGGTTCTGAATGACTGGGGCGCCGGGAGTGATCGAAATCTGGGCAAAGTCGCCGGGGCCGCTGTACTTCACTTTGTCGATATCGTCGATGACGATATCGTGGATGCTGTAGCGTTGCCCATCGAGGGGAGGGCCGCTGCCCGCCAAGGCGTTGGCGATCTGCAGTCCGGCCGCCACATGGCGAATGTAGTTATAGCGGATGGTCACATCTGTGACCTGGCAAATTGAGCAGCGATTGCTCTGATTGATAGGAGTTAGTAGCAGGCCAAAGCCCACCTGTCCGGCTCCCCAGGAGTACTCCATAATATTGCCGTCGAGCAAAACGCGCTGAGCGTTCTTCAGTTCGAAGAGATTCTTAACAATGAACGGCTTCCCGTTTGTTCCCCCCACGAAACCATCCTGCCCCTTCATCCAGATCAAAGGCTTAAAGAAGTGATTTTGGCGGATTTCGATATCAGCCGGGGTGGCGGCGGCCTCGCCTCCGCCGAACAGGATATTCTCCCCTGACGCTTCCAGGAAGTTGTCCACGATCTTGTACGGTCCCATCGGGTCATCGCCAAGACCTCCGATGATCACTTGCGAATCGCCGCACGAACCCATTGCCGCACAGTGGAAGTCAGTAAAGAAGGAATCCACTACGGCGACGTACCGGCTCGATCCCAACATGATGGCCCGAACGTTGTCGCCTTGGGCAGTGCCATGAATCCACACACGATCGAATACCAGATGATGGGCTGGACCGTTAAACTGGACGAGGTTGTAAACGACACCCGGAGCCGAGGATCGCGTCACTTCCAGGCCGATCAGCCGGTAGTGGTTGGCCCCCGGAGAGAACAGGATCGGTCCTGAGCCGCCCTTGCCATCGAATTCAATTTTGGCGAGGACGTTAGTCGTGGAAGCGCAAGTCCATCGAGGTCTGCCCGGGAGGGACGAAACGCCAGCGTAGCAAGGGGTCAGGCGCTTGCCCTCGGCCGGCAGATCGGAATCAGGGGCGCTGGTACGGATGATAATCCAGTGCGAGTCATCGCAGCTCTTGGCTGGTATAACAACGTTGCCGCTGAACGTGGCGCCCGCCTGCAACTGAATGATATCGCCGCAGGATGCGCCAGCGAGAACCTGCTCGATACTTTCCCCGGAACGTACCATCCAAGTCTTCCCGGCTGCAGGGGTATCTTTCAAGGAGCTCTTTACATGCTCCCTGGGCAGCTCGGCGGGACCATCGAAATTCTTGCCATTGGACGGCACGGAGGACTGCCCCGAAGTTGCGGCCCGAAGTGGAGCGGCCAGGATCAGCAAGAAAAAAACAAGCCTTGGGGCAGCCGTACTCCAGCTGGAAATCTTCATATTGGTCACCTCTTCTCACGACGGTCTTAATCAGCCGGCTTTTGTAGCTTCGTGGCTATTCATGATAAGGCATGAAGAGAATTGCGAGTGGCACTTTCAGCCGATGCCGGTGTCCGCGCATAACTCTGACAACACCTTGCTGCGTGCCAGAACAAACGCGGGACCGTCCTCCCGTCGTATCCTGAGTATTTCGGGCTTGACGTTTTGAGGGTCGAGTGTCGGACTCTTGAAAAAAGAAGGATCCGAATCGCTTAACCTCATCGCTGAACCTCGCGTCGTAATTGTTTAGCGAGCAGGAGCGGTTCGATGCTCTGCGTGTGCATTTCATTTCCGTGGCTTAAAATCATCAGGCGCCTTTTTTATCGTGATCCTGAACGCAATGAAAACACTTCTGATATGCCACGACGGTGCTCAATTGGATCAGGTGGTACTGGCCCGGTGGCTAAATTCGTTCTCGAATCTTGTGGGGATAGTTATTATCCAGGAGCCCGCGAGCCGAATTTGGCGCCGCATCCGGCGCGAGATCCAGCGAATTGGGGTCCTTCGTTTTTTGGACGTACTGGCGTTCCGAGTTTATTACCGCATTTCTCTTGCCGGCAAAGACCAGCGCTGGGAGCGGCAAGAGCTGCGACAGAAGTGCCTTATCTATGGGGACATTGCTTCGGAAACCGCGATTTTGAAAACGTCGAGCCCGAACTCTCAGGAGGCAGAAACATTTATCAGGAGTCTGAATCCAGACATTGTTTTGGCGCGCTGCAAGGTGTTACTGAAAGAGAGCGTTTTTTCGATTCCGGCCAGGGGAACATTTGTTATGCATCCCGGAATTTGTCCCGAGTATCGAAACGCGCATGGATGTTTTTGGGCGCTCGCCAATCGCGATGTGAATAAGGTTGGCATGACGCTCCTCAGAATCGACAGGGGCGTCGACACTGGACCGGCATTCGGCTACTACACTTATCCGTTTGACGAAATGCATGAATCGCACATCGTCATCCAGCACCGAGTCGTGCTGGAGAACCTCGACGCTCTGCGCGGCAAGTTCCTTGAGATCTTTAATGGCTCTGCCATCCCACTGAATACCTCAGGACGGCCGTCTGCCGCATGGGGGCAACCTTGGTTGACCAAATACCTGGAGTGGAAATTTCGCGCGAAAAGGGGTCCTCAGTGAGAGCCGCCTGTCTGCTCTATCATGATGTCATCGAGAGCACCGACTGGGATTCGAGCGGTTTCACTGGTCCTGGAACGGCAAAATACAAATTGAGCCGACCTGAATTCGAAGCCCATCTTGCCGCCATCGCAAAGGTACGCGACACCCCTTCGAGCACTGCACACGAACTCGCAAATGGAAGGGATGAGACGTTTCCTTTTCTTCTGACCTTCGACGACGGTGGGGAAAGCGCTGTCACGCGCGTCGCGGGCCTTCTCGAGAAATATGGGTGGCGCGGGCATTTTTTTGTCACCGCCAGCCAAATTAACAGGAAGGGCTTCCTGAACACGGAGCAGATTCGCCTCTTGAGAAGAGCGGGTCACGTGATTGGCAGCCATTCATTTTCTCATCCCGTGAGGATGTCGCATTGCAGCAAGGAGGAATTGACCGACGAATGGACCAGGAGCATCAAAATACTCTCCGATATCCTCGGCGAACAGGTTGATACCGCTTCCGTCCCGGGAGGCTACTATTCGAATCGGGTTGGTGAGACAGCCGCTGCAGCAGGGGTTCGGGTGCTGTTTAATTCTGAACCCACCACAGCGGTTCATGCTGCTCTCGGCTGTCTGGTGGTCGGCAGGTACAACATCCTCAGAGGAATGCCGCCTGGCGTTTCTGGGGAGTTGGTTTCAGTTCATTCCGAAGCGCGTTCAAGGCAATGGCTCTATTGGAATTTTAAGAAAATCGCCAAGAGAGTCGCGGGTCGGCCTTACCTGGCCGTTCGACAATGGCTCCTGCGAAAGGGATGAATTAGTCGCGTCCCCGATTTCGCGGATGCGCTTTGGGTGGACGTCTCTCAGTTACCCCGAAACGCCGCGAGAGTTCCAGGAAACGACGGCGGAGTGCAGAGTGCGGGCAAAGTTCTCCGCCACTCGCGGCCAGCCGTAGCTCTCTTGTACAAGAGCTCTCGCGGCCGTACCTAATCGTCGCCGCTGGTTGGGATCCCGCAGCAGGGAAACCACAGAGTCGGCAAAATCCTGGGGCGCGTCAGCCAGAAGGATATTCTCACCCGGTCGCACGGGCAGGCCCTCGGCGCCCACTGATGTGGAAACGACCGCCTTATTCATCGCCATCGCTTCAAAGATCTTGAGACGAGTACCACCGCCGATGCGCAGAGGGACAATGCAAACCGAGCTCCGCGCGACGAACGGTCGTATGTCTTCTACCCAGCCCGTGAGGCGAATGCTCTTTTCCGCCTCAGCTAGAGCCTGCAGCTTGCGGGATGGACTCCGGCCCACAACTTCAAGTGAAACTTCGGGGCACTGCTTTTTGATTAAGGGAAGAATGGCGTCGACAAAGTAAAGGATTGCGTCTTCGTTCGGTAGCCAATCCATGGAACCCGTGAACACCAGGGAATTGGGAGTTTCTTCCACGGGAATGGGTCGGAAATAATCCACATCCACGCCGGTGGGAATCACAGTTAGCTTTCCAGTCTCCACGAAAGGTGCGAATGCGTCCCGATCCGTCTGCGAAACTGTGAGCACTTGGTCAGCAAGACGAAGATATCGTCGTTCAGCGGCTTCCATCTTTCGCCATTCCCACCACGAGATAGCCTTCCAGATTAGATTGGTGGCCACCTCATAGTGACGCCGCCATATCGTAGCTTCCACATTGTGAGTGAACAGCACCTTGGGAGCAGGCCAATCCCAGGGGATAACGCCGGCGGCAAACATGAAATCACAGAGGATGACGTCATAGGCTTCTTGCTGGAGCAGCGCGTGCAATCTGCGACGCACCTCGGGACGACAATACTTTGTGATGCTGTAGGGTTCTGAAGAGAGCAAATGGATACCGTAGTCGCGGATCTCCGCGAGGCTCTTCGGTGCAGGGAGCTTCAGCGGGATACAAACCACACGATCAAACATGTCCTTCAAGTCCGGATGCAGGTCGCCGTCGTGCGCGGCATAGAAGGAAAAGAAAGTGACCGAGTGCTGACGGGCAAGCTCCCGAAGGATGTGATAGCTGCGGATTTTTCCGCCGGTATCGGGGGGAACCAGTCCACCAGCTTTGACCCACAAGATCTTCATGGCAGGAATGCTTTACCAGCAGATCCCTTCGTAATCACCTGTTGTTGAGGGTCTAGAAGCCCGTTCCAGGTTCACCAAATCGATGACAGTATGGTCTGGCCGGAGCGAGCGGAGTAGCGCATCGCGATTCACTCCTCGCGTTCCGATAACAACTACTTCTGCATCTTTAAGAACGTCGGGCAGGCTGGTTGAAAGCAACGAGCCAATATGGGGAATCACTTCTTCAATATACTGCCGGTTTGAGCCGATCAGCCGGCCCAGGGATACGTTGTCATCCCAGATGCGGATCTGCCGGCCTTCGCCCAGCAGGCGCTTTACGAGCTGCACCTGAGGACTTTCGCGCAGATCGTCGGTGGCGGCCTTGAAGCTCAAGCCCAACATGCCGATTTTCTTCTTTCCGGTTTCCAGCACCATCTCCACCGCACGCTCAAGGTGCTCGTCGTTACTTGGCAAAATGGACTGGAACAGCGGCAGATTGAGATCGAGCTCTTTGGCACGATAGTTCAACGCACGCACATCTTTGGGCAGACAGGATCCGCCAAAGGCGAAACCTGGTTTGAGATAGGTGGGTGAAATGTTAAGTTTGGTGTCGGCGGTGAAAATCTCGACTACGGCTTCGGCATCGACGCCCAACTCCTTCGCCAGGGTGCCGACTTCGTTCGCAAAAGAAACTTTCACGGCATGCCAGGCGTTGCAAACATACTTGACCATTTCGGCGCAGCGGAATGAGGTTTCGAATATTCGTCCGGGGGCCCAGGCGTAGAGTTCTCGCAGCAAGGCGGCGTGCTGTGCGTCCGCGGCGCCGATGATGGTCATGGCCGGTTCCAAAAAATCGGCGACCGCCGTGCCCTCCCGCATGAACTCTGGGTTCACGCACACGCCGAAATCCTTTCCCACGCGTTTGCCGCTGGCCTGTTCGAGCGCCGGGATCACGAGAGTCTCGGCCGTTCCCGGCAGGACGGTACTGCGCAATACGACCAGGTGAAAAGCGGGTTTACTCTTTAGCACGTTGCCGATTTCCCGGCAAACCGGTTCCATGTGGCCGAGATCGAGCTTGCCGCTGCGAAGGCTGGGAGTTCCAACACAGAGGAACGAGACGTCTGTTTGCATCACTGCGGCGGTGGCATCCGTGGTGGCTCGCAGTCGCGCTGCGCTGTGAGCCTGTTCCACCAGTTCTTTCATGCCCGGCTCGACGATCGGGCTCCGTCCGGCGTCCAGTTGTTCTACCTTGGAAGGGCTAGTGTCGACCCCGATGACGGAGTTCCCCTTGGAGGCCAGACATGCGGCTGTCACAGATCCCACGTAGCCCAACCCGAAAACGCTGACTTGCTTGCTCATGAGCTCCGATCAGCCTGGCAACTCGGTTGCGAGTTTGTGTACTCGGTTCCGAGTAACTGTACGAGAGACAAAGATTACAGTTAATAATACCTAACACAGGCCGTCGCTGGGCGCGGCATCTGTGCTCAAGATGGTAATCGCAGTATCCTCCTGCCCATGAGGAGATTGCCGCAGGAGGGTCCATACTGATGGCTGCCACGGATACGATCCGCGGTGCGGATTCGAATTTTGCAATGGCATGAAACTTAGAAGCTGGCGAGAAATCAGAGATCGGTTGGCGGGGATGGATGGCGCGGAACTGCGTGACCGCATTCGACAAGAGCTCGCCAGGTGCGAGGATAGTTTTCTCTCGCGTCTCGGCTACAGTTTTGCACGAAACTCGATCCATTCAGCCCCAATCAAAGCGGGCAACTTCTTCTTCAGCGCGGATTCAGTCGATGCCCTCCTTGCGCTTTTGCGACAGCAGGTTCCGGGTCAGGTCGAGGAAATCATCAACCGGGCAGAAAAGATTTGTCTTCACCGCTTCGATTTGCTGGGCTATAAAGATCTCGATTATGGAAGCCCGATCGACTGGCATCTGGACGCAGTTCACGGGAAGATCGCCCCTCGCAAGCTCTTTCACAAAGTGCGATATCTGGATTTCGCCGAAGTGGGGGACAGCAAAATCACCTGGGAGTTGAACCGCCATCAGCACCTGGTGACGCTGGCAAAGGCATTCCGGCTGACGGGCAACGCCCGTTACGCGGATGAGATTCTGCTGCAGTGGCGCTTGTGGCAGCGCGACAATCCTTATCCTGTGGGGATCAACTGGGCGAGCAGCCTGGAAGTCTCCTTCCGATGCTTGTCCTGGATTTGGACCTACGAACTGCTGAAGGGTTCGCCGGGACTGCCAGATTTCCGCAACGAGTGGCTTCGCGGTATGGCACTGCACGGGCGACACATCGAACGATATCTTTCCACGTATTTCTCTCCTAATACTCATTTGCTGGGAGAGGGTGTCGGATTGTTCTTTCTGGGAGTGTTGTGCCCAGAGCTAGCGGCCGCAGAACGCTGGAAGGCACTGGGCTGGGAGATTGTTGTAAGAGAGGCGGACCGGCAGGTTCAGGCCGATGGATTCCACTTCGAACAGTCGACCTACTATCACGTCTACGCGCTCGATTTCTTCCTGCACTCCGTGGTTCTGGCGAGCGCAAACCACATCCCTATTCCCAAGAGCCTGGAAGATACGCTGGAAAGAATGCTGACGGCTTTGTGTTTGCTCGGGCGTAACGGTTCGCCTCCGCGGTTCGGAGATGACGATGGGGGCAGGCTTTTCGACTCCCAACGCAATCGCAGCGAGCATCTCTTAGATCCGTTAGCAACAGGAGCAATTCTTTTCCAGCGTGGGGACTACAAGTTCGCCGCGGTGAGTCTGCGGGAGGAAACCATCTGGCTGCTCGGAGTTGAAGGAGTGGAACGGTGGGACAATCTGGAAGCGACTCCACCGACTGGGGGCCCTGAGGCTTTGTCCGCGGCAGGGCTTTATCTGCTCACAGCGCCACAACTTGCGACCCAACTTGTCGTGCACGCCGGTCCTCAGGGGACAGGGAGCGGAGGGCACAGCCATGCTGACTCTTTGAGTGTGTGCCTGCAGAGCCACGGGCGCTCGCTCTTGCTCGACCCCGGAACGTATGAATATGTCGGGGAGGGTAATGATCGCGACCTCTTCCGAGGCACCGCAATGCACAACACGCTGCGAGTGGACGGAGGGAATCAGGCCGAAACTGCCACTCCTTTTTCGTGGAAGCGGCTGACCCACTCGAAAGTCGAACAGTGGATTCAGGGCAGAGGTTTCGACCTGGTGGTCGCGAGTCATGACGGGTATGGGCGTTTGGTCCCGCCGGTGACCCATCGCCGGTGGGTGCTGTCCTTGAAGAACGGCATGTACCTGGTGCGCGATGTGGTTGAAGGAGAAGGCAAACACCAACTGGATATTTCCTGGCATCTAGGGCAGGACCTGGAGTTGTTAAGAGATAACGTATTCCGTGTGAAAGGCGCATCGCAGGGACTGGCAATTCTTCCGGCGCAAGGGCAGGGATGGGCGCAAGATGTCCGCAAGGGAGAGTGGTCGCCGGTTTATGGTCAGAAAGCTCCGATGACGGTGCTCAACTTCGGCACGACGGCGACAATTCCGGCGGAGTTTGCCACCTTACTTGTAATATTGGAGGAAGCCCACAGGAGCGCGGGAACCTTCGCGCGAATTGCGGCTCGGCAGCCGGATTCGGCGGTGAGTGAGTACCAATATTCGTCCGAAGAAGCCGGGTACTCGTTCTTGTTTGGCGAGCCTGGGAAACCGTGGCGGAAGGGCTTGGTTTCGAGCGATGCTGGATTTGTCTGCTGGAGCCAGAAGCAGAACAAGATGCTAATCCTGTGTAACGGCAGCTATGCCGCAATCGATGGCGGGGATGAGTTGCGGTTCCGGCGCTCCGTTTCGTGGGGCGAGGTCAGGGTGGAGGAGAACGGAAGAACGGTATTTTCGTCCGACCCTGAGGCAGTGCAGGAAGAGCCTGGATCTCCTGACTAGCAAGCCGGATCTGCTTGCGGCAACCTAAGTTGAAGAACCTGAGTCAAGACTCTTATGTGCGGAATCTGCGGCATCTTCTTCGCCGACCGGAACTGGCGCGTCAAGGCTGACGTGCTGGCGGGCATGAATGAGCGCATCGTGCACCGCGGTCCCGACGATGACGGGTTTTTCTTCGAGGAAAATGTCGGCCTGGCCATGCGGCGGCTGAGCATCATTGACGTCAAGAGCGGACACCAGCCCCTGGCTAACGAGAACCAGGATGTCTGGATCGTCTACAACGGAGAAATCTACAATCACGCCGAGTTACGCGCCGGTCTTGAGGCCCGGGGACACCGCTATCGCACGCACAGCGACACCGAGACCATCGTGCATCTCTACGAGGAGTACGGCCGCGATTGCGTCAAGTATTTGCGCGGGATGTTTGCCTTTGCGATTTGGGACCGACGCAAACGTGTGCTTTTCGCCGCGCGAGATCGTCTGGGCATTAAGCCTTTTTACTACCGCTGGGACGGGCACGCTTTTTTGTTCGGCTCGGAGATCAAGGCCATCCTCGCCTATCCAGGAGTCGCGGCTGAGTTTAACCGCGGCACACTGGCGGAGTATCTAGCCTTCGGTTACATCACCGGAGGCGAGACGATGTTTGCGGGCATCCGGAAGCTGATGCCGGGGCATACGCTGGAGCTGACGGAGCAGGGAGAGCCAAGAATTGAGCGGTATTGGGACCTCACGACGGAAGTGGATCGGGACGCGCGGCCCCGCGAATACTACGTGAAGGAATACCGCGAGCTGCTGGAAGGCGCTGTCTCGTCGCACCTGATGAGCGACGTGCCCCTCGGGGTGTTCCTCAGCGGAGGCTTGGATTCGAGTGCGGTCGCGGCGCTGACAACCAAGATTCGCGGAGAGCGCATTCAGACATTTTCCGTCGGCTACGGCGAAGAAGCATTCAGCGAACTCGGTTATGCGCGGGAAGTTGCCGGCCATATCGGATCGGAACACTACGAAGTGAGAATGAGCCGGGAGGAGTTCTTCGACAGCTTGCCCCGGCTAATCTGGCATGAAGATGAGCCGATTGCGTGGCCCTCCAGCGTGTCGCTTTATTTTGTGGCACGGCTAGCGCGGGAGCGGGTCACGGTTGTGCTGACGGGAGAGGGAAGCGACGAGACCCTTGCGGGCTATACGCGCTACGCCTGGACTCTGCTGAACTCTCGGATGGACGGAGTCTACCGTTCCATCGCACCCGATGCTCTGCGACGACTGGTGCGCCGGGCCCTCCAGGGCAGTCCGCTAACGGCTTCCCTTCATCGCAAACTGCAGCATACATTCCTGGCGCGCGACGGGAACTCGTGGCCATCTTTCTACTTCGACAATTTCTTCTCGGCGTTTGCGGCATCTGAGCAGTCCGGCTTGCTCACTCCAGAAGCGCTGGCCGCGGCCGGTGACGCTTACGCGGGCTCGATGAATGCGTGGGAGCGGTCGCGGGGCGATCTGTTGCATCGCTTGCTTTATACCGACATCAACAGCTACCTGATTGAACTGCTGATGAAACAGGACCAGATGAGCATGGCGGCCTCCATTGAGAGCCGTGTGCCCTTTCTTGATCATGTGCTGGTGGAGTTCACGGCGAGAATTCCAGCGCAGTATTCCATTGAAGGGATGGCGGGCAAGTTCATCCTGAAACGGGCAGTACAAGACCTGCTGCCCAGGTCGATCGTATATCGCAAGAAGATGGGTTTCCCGACTCCGTGGGAGTATTGGCTCGCAGGGCCGCAATTGGACGACCTGGAGCGCATGCTGTTGGAACCGAGGAGCACAGAGCGCCGGCTCTTTCGATCAGACGTTGTGAAGCGAATATTTGCGGAGCACCGTGCCAAAGTGCGGGATCACGGCAACCGGATCTGGCGCCTCGTCAATTTGGAAGTCTGGCAGCGCGTCATGATTGATGGTGAGCCGGTGGAGGCCGCTGCCGCACACCTCAGTTCGTCGAAGCCAGTGGCTGTGGCTTAAGAGAGGTGAAGAGCGAGTTAGCGTGTCGAAAATCGGCGGCGTCCCACGGCCCCTGCCAGAAAAGACAAAGCCAAGTGCTCTACTCAACGCCGGCGGTCGCCGCATTGAGCGCGTCTATATCCGCTCCGAGGTCCTTGCCATCTGTGCCTTTGCCCTTGTAGGGGCTGGAAGGCTGCAGGTGATAGTCGCCTCCGTTGCCGCCATTGTAATTGACGAATTGCACGGCACTGACGGTGGCGGGGAAGAAGTTCCCGGCCGGCCACAGACTGGGCGGATAGTAAACGGAACTTGCAATCACGCCGTTGCTGATGAAGGAGTAGGGGTTGAAGCAAGCATTGAAGGTGGTCAGCGGTTTGTCGTAATAGGCGCAGTCTGCCGTCGAGCCGCTGCTGGACCAGACCGGGTAGATGCCGGCATTCACCAGGCTGTTGGTGAAGTTGAAATTCTTCATCTGGGTGGTGATTGCAACCGTATCGCCGATTTCGAACATGAAGTTGGAAGGAAAGGCGGTAACGTGATTGATGGTCAGGTTCTGAATGACTGGGGCGCCGGGAGTGACCGAAATCTGGGCAAATTCACCGGGGCCGTTGTACAGCACTTTGTTGATGTCGTCGATGACGATATCGTGGATGCTGTAGCGTTGCCCATCGAGGGGAGGACCGCTGCCGGCCAAGGCGTTGGCGATCTGCAGTCCGGCCGCCACATGGCGAATGTAGTTATAGCGGATGGTCACATCCGTGACCAGGCAAATCGGGCAGTAATTGTTCTGATTAATAGGCGTTATCAGGATGCCAAAGCCCACCTGTCCGGCACCCCAGGAGTACTCCATAATATTGCCATCGAGCAAAAGGCGCTGAGCGTTTTTCAGCTCGAGGAGATTCTTGACAATAAACGGATTCCCGTTTGTTCCCCCTACGTAACCAGGCTGGCCCTTCATCCAGATCAAAGGCTTAAAGAAGTGATTTTGGCTGATCTCGATATCAGCCGGGGTGAGGCTGGCCTCGCCTCCGCCGAACAGGATATTCTCCGCTGACGCTTCCAGGAAGTTGTCCACGATCTTGTACGGTCCCATCGGGTTGTCGCCCAAGCCTCCAAGAATCGCCTGGGAATCGCCGCACGAACCCATTGACGGACAGTGGAAGTCAGTAAAGAAGGAATCCACGATCGATTGGTAAGTACTGCCTCCGAGATCGACGCCTCGGGTCGTTTCGTCCTGCGCCGTGCCGTGCACCCATACTCGGTCAAGAATAAGATTGTTGGCCGTGCCGCCAGGCGCAATTGACGACAGCGCGGTGACGAGCCCGGTTCCCACCGCGCGCGTGATCTCCAAACCAATCAGGCGATAGTGATTTGCTCCCGCAGCAAAGACGACGGGGCCATTGTCACCGGTCGCCAGGAGCAGCGTGGCTACTACTTTGTTGGTGGAGGTGCACTGAAAAGCGGGTCGGCCGGGAAGTGAGGAGACTCCGGCGTAACACGGGGTTAGGCGGCTGCCTTCCGCTGGAAGCGCGGAATCGGAGGCGCTGGTGCGGACTATGATCCAATGGTTGTCATCGCAGCTCTTGGCCGGGAACGTAAAAAGTCCGGTAAAGGTTGCGCCCGCCTGCAGTTGAACCGTGTCGCCGCAGTTGGCGGCGTTCAGGGCTGACTGCAAGTCTCCTCCGGAGTTGACGGTGACCGTGCTGCCGGGCGCGGGTGTGTTTGCCATCGCACTTTGGATGTAAATCAGGGGCAGCTGCGCTGGGCCGTCAAATCCTGAGCTTGAGGAAACGGTAAGGGCCAAGGCAAGCGTGGCACTGTGTGCGGAAGAGTCAGTTACCTTGGCGGTGAAGGGGAACGATCCGATGAGAGTGGTCATCCCGGAAATAGCGCCGCTTGAGGCCTGCAGTTGGATTCCGGACGGCAACGACCCGGTCGTAAAACTCCACTGGTAAGGGGCTACGCCACCGGTGGCGGAGAGCGAGGCAGTATAGGGCGTGCCGGCCTCGGCTCCCGCAAGGGCAGAGGTCGTGATCGCCAGGGCGCTCTGGGGGGTTACCGCTACCGTTGCGGTGGCATGGGAATTGGCGTTGGCTACACTCGTAGCCGTTATGGTCACGGACGTATTGCTGGTGACCTTTGGCGCGGTAAAGGCTCCGGTACTGGAAATAGTTCCCGCGCTGGCTGACCAAGTCACCGCCGTATCCGCGGTGCCGCTGATGCTGGCCGTGAATTGCTGCTGGGCCTGTGACGCCAGGTTCGCGCTGACGGGTGAAATCGAGAGTAAGGTTCCGGAACTGCTCGCGGAAACGACGATATGCGCAGCACTCGACCCATACTCCTTCGCGGGAACAGTCGAGGCGCCATTCGCCACATTTAGTAAATAGTCTGCCCCCGGAAGAGCCGAGACGTTGAGTGTGAAATTGTAGGTGCCCGCGGTTGACGGTATGCCCGCGATGGAACCTGTGGTCGAGTTGAGAACCAGACCCGGCGGTAAGCTGCCACCGGTGATTGAGAAGGCATACGGAGCGGTTCCGCCGGTAACCGAACTCACGGCATTGTAAGCGATACCTACTGTCGCTTGTGCTGGTGGAGTGGAAACTTTGAGCTGCCCGGCTGGGATGGCTTCGCCGCTGGCGCTTGATGCACTGCTTGCCCCGCCGCATGCCACGGTTAGGCTGGTAAAGCAGAGCAGTAGCGAGAGAAAGCAAAGGTTCACGGCAAAAGCTTGGTTCGCGATGCAGCTTCTTGCAGTGCCCAGCTGGGTCTTGCGCATTGATGAAACCTCGGAACGGATTTTGGGGGGACCATCGTTCGAGTCCTTAGGTAGCACTGTAGAGATGGGCCGTTGGGAAGGGCAGATCACTTGGGAACAGGGCCTATCAGGCCCCGGTAGTACATCACCAACGGACGATGCACTTCCGGTTTTGACACTCGGGATTCCAAATTCCAAAAGAGGAGAGGAATTGTGCTACTGGCGAAAAACCCGCATGCAAGGCTTCATTCCATCGGCGGACGGCAATTTGGGTACGCCTATCGCGACTCCTAGATAGACGCCAATCAACTCAAGGGATGAGGCCTTGCTTCAAGAATGGGCGCCGCAACTGGGCCGCACTTCTAAAGCTGCTCTTGCTGAGAAGTCTCGATGAGACCGACCGCAACCTGGGCGGCGGAGTCCTGATCGTGAATGCCTTCCACCTGCCAGGCCTTGCGCGTCCAAATTGCCCATAGAAGTCCTAAACCGTAAACGGTCGAGCCTACCAGAAGCTGAATCCCCAGTCGGAAGTAAGTATGAGCAACGAACCAATGGCGCATGAGCAGCAGAACTGCAACCAGCGGTCCGCAGAGCATCAGAGGCAGCAGAAATGCCTGGCTCAGATAAATGACAACGCGCAGTTTCAACACGCGGCAAAGATGCCGAGGCATGAAGAACAGGGTGGTACAGGCCAACGGAATCGCGGTGCCAACGGCATCTCCCATAATGCCAAACCGCCTTACCAGAAATATGCTCAGGAACAGATTTGCACAGCCTTCCATCAGCGTCACGACTGCCAGAGTCTTGTGCTTGGCCATCCCGTACAGAATTCGGCCGGAGGCGCCCTGCGCCAGCGCCAGCGTAGTTGGGATCAACAGCATCAACAACACGGGATAGCTCGTGGCCACATACCGGGGCCCGACCCATGCCTCGATCACCGACTTGCCCAGGATGATGAGGACGGCCGCCATGGGAAAGATGATCAAGGCGCAAGCCCGGTTTCCGGCGACCAGAATCTTTCTTAGACCTTCCAAATCCCCGGTGGCATCGGACTGACTCGACATGGGCACGAACACCTGCGCCAGGCCGCCCACAACCTCTCCGGCGTAGTCCACCAAACGCGATCCGATGGTGAAGTACGTGATTGCGGCGGAGGACACAAACGTGCCGATGACGATTGCATCCGTCCTGAAGCGCAGGCGGACGGCCACGATGAGAATGAAAGTCGTGCCGCTGTAACTGGCAATGCGTTTCAAGCTCTCGCGGCTGAGATGCTTGAGGCCCAAGCGCAAAGGCAGAATCCGGAACACGAATGCTGCATTCACCAGGCCTGCAAGCAACGGCAGGGCCACCGTGATCAAGGCAACGGTCAACAATCCCCGACCGTGTCGCAAGGCAATGACAATCAGCAGCGCCCGTACCAGGGTGGAGCTCGTGCTGGTAAGGTTCAATACATAGAATCTTTGCAGACCCTCCAAAATGCCGCCGAATACGCCCACAGGAAAGCCCAGCGCCACGGCCGACCCCACCATCAGGAACAGCCAGCGCGTAAGCGGGATGGAACTCCCCGAGATGCGAAAGATCGAGCCCACGTAGAAGCTGAGCGCTACGGTAAGCAGGATCGCAACCGTGCCGATTCCGCTATAAGTGAAGAACGCAGTATTAATCAGACGGTTCAGTTCTTCGTTGTCGGCAGTGGTGGAATACTTGGCGACGTAGCGAATGATGGACGAGCGGATTCCCAGATCGAAGAGTCCGTAATAGCCCGTGACTGAGAAGATCAACACCCAGAGACCGAAAGCCTCGTCTCCCAGACGGTGGAGAATGTAGGGCGACAGAAAGAGGCCGACTAAAATATTGAGGCCGAGGGCAAACCAGCTGGAGCCGACATTCTTGAAAATCGCGATTTTATCTAGTCTCTTCATGGACTTCGACTTTCCGCGCCGTGGGGAACAATCTGAAACTACCGGGACTTCCGGCGGCGCCAGAAGCGTGCTCCCAACACGGTCAAACGTGGCGCGATTCGCAGGCCAACCAGCACAACGCGAAGCTTCGTCGCGGGCGCAAGCGCATTGGTGCGGCTCAGGGATTCGTAGGCTTTGTCCGGCTCTCCGGCCAGCAGGAATGCCTCGCCTTCGATGAAGGCAAGAGCAGCCTGGATCGCTCGTAGTCTCTCCGCGAGCAGGGCACGCGTGCGCGGACTCAGATCGAGTTCTCGATCGAGCTTTCTCAACGATTGGTTTTCGCCGGCCAGCAGGCTGCCAGGCGACGAGCCCTGGCTGTCGGGGCGCACGTTGCGGCGCAGGAGCGCCTCGCGCTGATATGCAACTTTGCCGCCGCTGTGGATGATACGCAGCCAAAGATCATGATCCTCGGAACGGTGAATCTCTTCATCAAAAAGACCTGCTGCCGTTACTTTTTGCCGGCGCACTACGGTTCCGGAAGTGATGACTTGAGTTTGTCCCACCAGAAGGCTCTCGAAAGTCACCGGTCCGGTGGAGGGGCAGAGTTGCATAAAGGTTTTGCCCGCCGTACTGGTGTCGCCTTCAAGCATAGCGTCGCAATACACCATGTCCAAGGCCGGATCGCTGCGCAAAAATCTGAGCTGCTCTGCGAGGTAGTGTGGCAGCCAGGCGTCATCGCTATCCAGGAAGGCCAGCCATTCGCCGCGTGCATGCCGGATGCCCAGGTTGCGAGCCGCGCTGGGACCACGATTTTCCTGTCTCAGGTAGGTGATGCGGGAAAGGTAGGGCGCAATCGCCAGCTCCATCTGCTCGCTGTCCGGCGACCCGTCGTTGATTACAATGACTTCAAAATCGGTGTAGCTTTGTGCGAACACAGAACCCAGTGCCCTGCCAATGTGGCCAGCCGTGTTGTAGGCGGGAATGATTACACTCACTGCAGGCAATTCAGGCCTCTGCTGTGCTTTGTCATTGGGTATCAAGAGAACAGGTATCGAGAGAAAAGGAAAGCCAGCCGGATTTTCATCCGAGGACTGAAGTCGCCCTTACTGCCCTGTCACTAGTGGATACCCGAGCATCGACATCAGATCTCCCCAGGTCGACTCAATCTTCGATACCAAGGCTGCCGTTAGATCCGACTGCCATCGGCCGCTCGTTGCCGGGCCCACGAAGGGAATGTCCTTGCGATGTTTTTTCGTCGCTACCCACTGATCCGATTGGGTCCGTTCCATCTCTCGCATCCGCTCCGGCGAACTGGCTTCAATCGCTTGCTTCAAACGCTCCGGCGTGGGTTTCAGGCCCAGGAAAGCTGCGATTCGCTTGAGTTCCTGCTCGATGTCGCTCTTCATGTCTTCATAGCGCAGGAGCAGGAAGCCGCCATGGTTCTGGCGAGTATAAACCCAGCTCGCCACGTTTTCACCCCAATTGCCCCAGCCGGCAGAGATCAGCCGGCCATTGACAAAATCGTCCACATAGGCAGCAAGCGGATAATCGTCCGCAAGCTGCCGGTATTTTCTCTGAAAGTCGTAATAGGATAGCACCAAATCGCGAGGGTCGCGCACAATGTAGAGCACGCGAGCGTAACGCGGATCAAAGTACGTATGACTCTTGATGATTCGCGGCCGGGGCGTACGTTTCAGCGCACGACTGGACTGCGAAGATGTATCCGGGATCAGTCGCTCAATGTTCGTGAAAGTTACACTTTCTGACGGGAAAACCAGGTTTGCGATGAGAAAGCGTGTCCAGGTATTGCCGGAACGCGGATATGAAACGATAAAAGTGTCGTCCGGATATACCGCCAAATTCCGGTCCGCAATATCGGTCCCTAATAAGTATTTGGCGACAAATTTAATTCCGTAAATCATTGAGAGGAAGCTCTATCAAGTCTGGCAGTTTCAGCTTATCTCCTCCCGGTGCATTTTGGAAGATCTCATAGCTGGATGTGGATCCAATGATGTCAGTGTCGACTTGCCTAAAGCGTTCTCGATCAACGCATACACGGATGCCGACTGGTCGAGTGTTGTCACCTCGATCAGGTAGGGCAGATTCATGACGGCAGCAAACTGTTGAAGCTTGTGATCCAAAGGCATCAGGATGCAGGGACGCCCGTAGGCGACCGCCAAAACGGCAGCGTGCAGTCGCATGCAGATCACGCCTCGAGCATTCCGAAAGCGGTTGCAAATCTGCCTAAAATCGTCAGTCCAGGGAAGTATCTCGATTCGCGCCTGATTCTTCATTACCTCTCCGACCTGCCGATGCATGCTGTTGTCGTCAAAACCGGTCCCGGAGAGCTGCTGAAACGGCAAGAACACAACGTCCACGCCGTACTGTTCGATGAGCGCATCGAGGATGAAGGCAAACTTCTTGACCCTGTCCGGGTTGAAATCATAGAAGTGGAATGCGTTCGGGTCTGCCCGCAAACAGACGAGCACGTAGGGGCGGCCGATATTCGCGGGAGAGGGGGTTGGCTTTTCATCAATCAATTCGGGTAGAGAAAGCACGATATCTGGAGCGAACCTGGCCTTGGTGGCCGACATTTCCCGGCAGATGGCTAATGATCGGGGATCGCGCACGACAATTTCCTCGCAGCGAGGGAGTGCCCAACCCAGGAGAAGGCGGCCGTACCAAGTGCGCGGTACTCCCAATCCCACATTCAACAGATAAACCTTCTTGCCCAAGAGAAGCGCCAGGACGACCTTCTCCATCGTGAAGGAAAATGTCCGCCAGCCGAGATCGTCGCGAATGAGGTCACCCCCGCCGAGCACGAGGGCGTCGTTCTGCGCCAGCGCCCGGATCACGCGGGCAGCCCCGCCTTTGAACCAGGCAAATCGCCAGGCCCACTGACCCAGGAGTGGGCAATTCTGCACCGCCGGAAGATGATGCAGTTTTTCCACTTCCTGCGGCTGCTCAGACAGAACGGTCAGCCGGAATCCGCGTTCTTCCAACTGACGACGCAGACAGAACAACATCATCTCGTCGCCCAGATTTTGCAGTCCGTAATAGCCCACCAATAAAGCATTCATGGGGTTGCTTCGGTCAGCCGAAGGTGTGGCTCTACCAGAGCGAGCAGCTTTTCTTTCAGGAAAGGCCCGCTCGCCAGCAAGCCTGACAGCAGGGGATCGCGGCGATTGGCGGTCAAATCGGTTTTCTCCAGCGTGCTGACAAAGCCACCTGCACTCTGCACCAGGGCGGCTCCCGCCACCACGTCCCATTCGTTTTTAGGAGTCAGCGTGAAAGTTACGTCTGCCAGTCCAGCGGAAACCAAGGCAAGTTTGTAAGCCACCGAACCCATGGGACGGATCTCAAAACCAGCGTTCTCAAACGGCTTCCATTCACCGCGCTTGACCTCGCTGCGGCTGGCGAGAATGAGGGCTCCATCCAGAGTGCGGCGCCGGCTGGGCTGTGCCGGCTGGCCATTGTAGGTGACGCCTGATTCCACCGAACCCAGAAATACTTCGTCGGTAGCGGGATTATAGATTCCGCCGGCCACCGGTCGGCCGTTCTCGACGAATCCGATTGAAACACAAAACTCCGGGATTCCCTTGACGAATTCGCGAGTGCCATCGAGCGGATCGACCACCCAAACCCGGGAACGCTGCAGGCGGATGGGGTCGTCTACGCTCTCTTCGGAAAGCCAGCCTTCCCCTTCGCGCAGCAATTCTTGGCGCAGAACGGCGTCGAGGGCGCGATCGGCTTCGGTTACGGGATCGTGCCCGATCTTATATTCCGTTTCAATCGCTCCGGGGGTGAAGCGGGCAAAGACCGCGCGTGAGGCCTCCAGCCCAGCCTGAATGCGTTCCAGAATTTGTGCGTAGGATTTTGACGGCATGGTCACTCTTAATGGGTCCAGTTTGCTTCAGAAGCGCTGAGAACTGACAACCGAGAACTGTTTTCAAGCCATCAACATGCGCGCGCCTGTCGCCAGCAATACCGCGCAAAGAATACGCCTGAGCCACGGAACCGGAACCCGCGTACTTAAGTAAGAGCCCAGCAGTCCTCCTGGGATCGAGCCGATCACCAGCGCTTCGACCAGGTGAAAATCGATGTTGCGTGCAAACATGTGGAGGAGACTGGTTACGCCGGTTAGAAGCAGGGCGTGGACGATGTCGGTGCCGACCATCTCTTTCGGTTGAAAACTAAAAAACAGCAGGAGCATCATCATCACGATGCTGCCAGATCCCACGGAAGTGATACCCACCAGGAAGCCCGCCACCAGGCCGATGAGCGCCATCCAAGCGAACGATTTCATCGTCGGCGGCTTGGCCGCCGCCCGATCTTCGATCTTCTTCTGGAAGAACAAGAAAGTCGGAATGCAAATCAGCAGGGCTCCCACAGCCACGGTGATGAAGTGGTTGACGCCATTGCCGTGGACCCTGCGCAGGTATACCAGGTAGCTCACTCCCGCGTACGAGCCCGGAGCACTGCCGCAGATCAGAGCCAGAACCACTTTGCGCCGAACCGTCCCCTTGCGCAGGTGAACGATGCTGGCGCCGATCTTAGTGACGAAGTTGAACAGCGCATCGGAGCCCACGGCTTGCATGGGAGGCACGCCCAAACCGAAAATGAGAATCGGGAGCAGCAGAACGCCGCCCCCGACACCGGTCATTCCGATGAGGGTCCCGACTCCAAAACCCACCAAGATCTTGATCAGCAGATCCATGACTTACCGCGGCTTAAAGCGACTCCGCAGCCGTTCCGATGAAGCCTTCCCGCTCCAGGTGCAGAATGATTTCCTGGGCTGCCTCTTCGGCGGATAAGTCACCGGTGTTGATGGTGACTTCGGCGTCGGCCGGAGCTTCGTAAGGATCCGAGATTCCTGTGAACTCTTTGAGAATTCCCGCGCGCGCTTTGGCATACAAGCCTTTGCGATCGCGTTGTTCGCAGACTTCCACGGTGGTGGCAATGTGCACAAGAATGAACCCTCCGTAGGGCTCAATCAGTTGCCGCACATGTTTGCGCGTGGCGTCATATGGTGCGATGGGCGCGCAAATGGCAATGCCGCCATTCTTGGTGATCTCCGATGCCACGTAGCCGATGCGCCGGATGTTAATGTCACGGTGCTCTTTCGAGAAGCCGAGTTCGGAAGACAGATTCTTGCGGACCAGATCGCCGTCCAGCAGAGTGACTGGACGTCCGCCCGTTTCCAGGAATTTTGTCAGCAGAACATTGGCGATGGTCGACTTGCCGGAACCGGAAAGTCCCGTGAAGAAGATGGTCACGCCTTGCTTGTGACGGGGCGGGAAGCTGCGGCGCAATTCCGCCACCACTTCGGGATAGGTGAACCATGCGGGAATCTCGCGGCCTTCGTTCAGGCGCTGGCGAAGTTCCGTGCCGGAGATATTCAATACGCGATCCCCGTTCTTGACTTCATCGTCAGGAACGTACTTGTCCTGGTCCTCGAGGTAAACCATCATGTTGAACGGGACCATGGTGACGCCGATGTCGGCTTCATGTTTCTTGAACACTTCCTGGGCTTCGTAAGGGCCGTAGAAGGGCTTCTTCGTCGCGGGATCGGACCCCGGACCGGCGTGATCGCGGCCCACGATGAAGTGGGTGCAGCCATGATTCTTGCGGATGAGCGCGTGCCAGATGGCCTCGCGCGGTCCGCCCATGCGCATGGCGAGCGGGAGCAAGGCAAGCTTGGCGGTAGACTGCGGAAACTTTGGCAGCAGCAGTTGATAGCAGCGCACGCGGGTGAAGTAATCCACATCGCCGGGCTTGGTCATACCCACGACTGGATTAATCAGCAGATTGGCTTCTACCTGCTTGGCGGCGCGGAAGGCAAGCTCGACGTGAGCACGGTGCATGGGATTGCGAGTCTGGAAGGCGACCACACGCCGCCAGCCCACGCGGGCAAACTCGGCGCGCACTTCGGCCGGAGTCAAACGCAGGTTGCGGAAATCATAATGGGATGGAATCTGTATCCCCTCTAAGCTTCCACCGACGTACCAGGGATTCGCTTTGTTGATGACGTAATCGGCGCCGGGATGAGCGGCGCTGGTGCTGGCGAAAACTGCCTGCGCCTCGGACTTACGATCGGGCTGCCAGACTTCTTCCACACTCAACACCGCCAGCATCACGCCCTCGGGATCGCGCAGGGCGATCTTGCTCGTGCCTGGAGTGAGTTTCTTGGCAAACTCCTCGGTTACATCGAGAGTGACGGGCATGGGCCAGAGGGTTCCGTTGGCCAACCGCATGTTGTGGCAGACGCCTTCGTAGTCGGCGCGCGTCATGAAGCCTCGCAGAGGAGAAAACCCGCCGGTAAGCAGCAACTCGAGATCGCAAAGCTGGCGGCCGGTGAGGTCCCACGAGGGCCACTCTTTCGAATGGGACTTCAGTTCGGCAATTCTCTCTGGTTGGGCGATGAGTTGAACAAGTTCTCCGCCGTGCGGCGGGATGAGATGGCTAGTCGAAGCAGTCAAGTGCTAGGCCTCCTGGATTTCGCGCGTTTGTCTTGTCTACTACCTTTATTGTATTTGCCTGGATCGCTTCCCAGACTTTATCGGGGGGCGGAACCGATTGCAGGTACCTAAGGGGCAGGACAGGCCCCGCAGCTTGCCTCACAGAGTATCACTTTCTCTGCGTGGGAAGAAATAGATTGATTCCAGCGAATAACGAATGAATGGAGCAATTAGCAGACCTTCTACGCTCGCCTTTATCCACGTAAACATCTGAAACAAAGAGCTCTGTGTGGAGAATTTCGCCGGCGATCCTGGACTGGGACGCCTGGATGTGAAAACAATTGCGACAATGGGCAGAGCACTTTCCACCCAGTTCAAGACCCCGAGCGAGCAACTTGAGTTTGCCCGTCTCCTCCCGCACGTCCAGGTTATTGGCTAAGCGTGCGCCGGTCTTCCCACCAGCCGGTCAGTTTCCAGTCTTGACCGCGAACGCAGAGAGCAGCGACATAGCCTGAGCCGGCCGGCACTTCCTGCAGGCGCCAATGTCCTGCCTCTGAAGCATCTGGGCGGGTTGCAAGGAGCGCGTTCTTTTCTCCGAACTCGAGGGATACGTCGAATTGGCTGAGGGGAAGCGACAAGCCGTCGCCGGTGGCTTTAATGTAGGCCTCTTTGCGCGTCCAGCAGCGGAAGAAGGCCTCGGGTTTTTCTTCCGCGGGCGCGGCGTCGAGTTGCTTCTGTTCGACTGCGGAAAAAAATCTCCGGGCAATGGCTTCCAAGTCGAAATCGCTGCGAACTTGTTCCACATCCACACCGATGTCTCGGCGACGACTAAAAGCCAACAAGGCGATGCCTCCGGAATGGGAAACGTTGAATGTAACACCGCTGTCGGCATGCGCCGGCCCCAGAGAGGGCTTTTCCTTTTTCGAATAGGAGAAGCGCAATTGGTTCGGATCCGTTGCCAGGTAGGCCGAGAGGATTACCCGCAACAGAGCTCGCGCGGCAACGAAGCGCCGACGGTCTCGTGGAAAGTGAAAACGCGAAGCCCGGGTCGTTTCATCGGAGGAAAGCACCTTCTGCCAACGGGATTCGTCGCTGCCAACAGCCTCCAGATCGACTCGCCAGAGTTGCACTTCGTCTTCAGATAGGGCGAGAGGCGTCTCGATCTGGAAGCCTGCGTTAGTGATGTTCATGATCTGGCGTAAGCGTCCGGTTTAGCGCGGCATCGCGTCGCTGATGAAGAAGAATAAGGCCGTGGCGTCGCGCTCGCCTTAGTCCGCAGGAGGCGACTTGCGGAGTGTTGTGCCAGCCGCCAGCGCGGGGGTATCGGGTATCGCAGTCTGGCGTGCTACCGCCGGTTCGGTGATGCAATACTTCATCAGGCACCAGAGGGCGCGTACTCCATCCTTCCATTGGATTTTCTTGCCCTCTTCATACGTACGGCCCCAGTAGCTGATGCCGACTTCGTAGATGCGTAACTTCCGCTTGGCGATCTTCACGGTTATTTCAGGTTCGAACCCGAAACGCTTTTCTTCCAGAGGAATGGATTGGATGACCTCGCGCCGGAACACCTTGTAACAGGTCTCCATATCGCTGAGATTGATGTTGGTGAGCGCGTTGGAGAGCACAGTAAGAATCCAGTTGCCTACGGAATGCCAGAAGTAAAGCACGCGATGAGGACGGGCGGAAAGAAAACGCGAGCCATAGACGACATCGGCGCGCCCTTCGATCAGCGGCTCCAGCAGCACCGTGTATTCCGCCGGGTCGTATTCGAGATCGGCGTCCTGGATGATGACGAAGTCTCCCGTTGCTTCCTGAATGCCGCGGTGCAACGCCGCACCCTTTCCCATGTTCCTGGGCTGAAGCAGAACTCGAATCTGGGAATACTCCGCGTGCAATTGCTCAAGGATCTCACGCGAGCCGTCGGTCGATCCATCGTCCACGCAAATCAATTCGATCCCCAGCGGCACCGCGAGCACTCGATTCACCACTTGGCGCAGCGTGGCACGCTCGTTGTACACCGGCATGACGACGGAAAGCTTCATGATTGTTCTTAGCCCGGGCTTCGACCCGTAGTGTAGTGCAAATCCGAGCTCGCTGTCCTGATTTCTCATTCCCGGCAGGATGAAGTTTCACGCGAGCTTCGGACTCGAGGACCGTCGCCGCTCTGCGTATCTTCGCCATCATGTTCGTTTGATCATGTTCGTTTAATCAAGCGGCAGCGTACCACCGCGGTTGTAAACTCGCGGGTGACGCGATTGTGAAAAGGTCGTAGCTTCTTGATGGGTACAAGTTCAAGGCTGGCGAACTGGAGGGGGCTGTCCGCGATCAACCGCTCGAACTTCGCTATCGTCATTTGATTCAGGCCTCCGGCCACCTCGCTGAATCGGGTTGCTCCATCCGTCTTGAAAGTGGACCGCCAACGGATGAGGGCCTGCTCGCTGAACATTAGATGTGCCCATGGAAAAACAGAGAAAAGATGACCGCCCAGCGGGTGACGCCAGGTTGGCCCAAAGCTCACGAGCACCTCGCCGGCTGGCTGCAGGAGCGAGTTCATGATACGCAATATTTCCGCAGGGTCGGCGAAATGCTCGAAAGTGTCCACGGAAACGACGATGTCCGCGGTTTCCTCGGTCGAAGATACGAAGAGGCAGGAATTTTGAACACCAGCCTCGATCGCCTTCTGTCTTGCGGCCTGGAGAACCTCCTCCCGGATATCGATGCCGATCACCCGCTTGGCTCCTCGTCCAGCCATCTCTACGGCATCCGCTCCTTCGCCACAGCCGAAGTCGATGACAACTTTCCCGGCAATCCTGGGGAAGAATTCGTCCCCCATTAAAACCGCTAGCTTCGACTTGCCTACATAAGCGCGCCCGCTGCAGCAATCTGGGGCTCCGGGAGATATCCTCTTCAGAATTCGATATTGAAGGTTGGTGAACATTTCGGCGTTCTCGCTTCCTCCCGCGGTTCGAGCGTCTTTGCCGGCGGAAGTGACCCCTGTATCACCTGCATTCCCCTAACAACCAGTGTAACCTTGAGCCTCAGCAATGATTTGGCTTTGCACGTGCTTCAATCCAGCCTAACCAGGCCAGCCAACCACAAGATGTAAATTGTTCAGGGTATATCCGTAAGGCCCTGCACTTTTCACATAGGGTGTTTGCCCGAGTGCTCTTTGGTGACCAGTGTGCTACGGCGCAGAGGCCATTGCGCCCGGACCGACGGTGTCGGTTACATGTGCAGCGGGCGCCTATGTCGGCCAATGGCCTTGGTTCCTGTCTTGCTCACGCTCTTTCTGAGCAATTTAGCTCACTTTGCGCATTTTTCGCAGTCTCAGTGCGGATTTCCTTCACGCGGCGAGGGTCGTCCGGATCGATAGGCGACTCTACGGTCTGGATCCTCGAGTCTCTCCTGTCATCCTGAAAGCGCCTGTGGAAATGAGTGTTCCTTGATCACATCTTTCCCCGTCTCAAAATGGCATTGTAGGTGCTAGGAATATGGAAACACTCCAGTTGTACATAGGGGCGGAGCTATTCAGACCAGGGAGCACGGCAAGGTGATGATCGAGCAGTCCGTTCGGCTGGGACCGCGCGAAGAGCAAATCGTCGAATTGCTTTTGCAAGGTTGTGACAACGCCGAAATCGCCAGCGAGCTCAAAATGGCGCGCCGAACCGTGAAGGCCCATTTCAACCGGCTGTTCCTCCGTTTCGGAATCACCGACGGAATCAAACGAGTGAAACTCGCGACACTTTTATATCGGAGGCAATCATGTTCCCCCCCTACGAACGCTATGGCAGCCGCACTCCCAGCGAGCGTGAACAGCAGGTCATCGAGCTTGTCGCCCAGGGGTTGAAGAACCGCGACGTGGCGCACGCCATCGGTACCACTGAACACGTGGTGAAGAATTATCTTCGCGTCATCTACGACAAGCTTGGACTCTGGAACCGGGTCGAACTAGCTTTGTGGTACGAGTCGCGAAGACAGGGACCACAACTTCACGCCTAAGGGACCACTGGATAATTTTCCGAGGCCAGCTTTCACTGGCAGCCGAAGGCTTGCAGGTTGCGGAGTCTCTCCGCAGCGGCGGTGCCGCCTTTTCGTGCCGCTGCATCCAGCAGCAGACGCGCTTGGTCACAGCTCTTAGGCACGCCGTCTCCCCGAAGATACAAATCAGAGAGAAGCAAGGTGGCGGTCAAATTCTGTTTCGCCACCGCTTTCCACAACCAGCGGGCAGCTTCCTGCGTGTCGGGCGTCGTACCTGTACCGGCGTTCAAGTATTTTTCCGCGGTCGCTAGTTCTTCAAAGCCGCCTTGTGCCGCGGCAAGAGTGGAGGAACTCGCAGTCACGGGGACGATCCGGGGAGTGGGGCGCGTGTCGACCGCAGCATCCCGTTGCGAATCTGCATCAGGCTGGCTCTGGCTGCGCACCGGCGGGGTAGGGGGAGCGCTCGTCGGGGCAACACTCTGGGCAGGAGTCGGCTGCGCCAACGTGGGGGATGCAGGCTGCTCGGCAGGCACCGCTCGCGGGATCTGAGCCGGAGCCGTGACCCCGCCCCAGAAGGCCGCGCTGCCGCGCCATGTCATGTACACCAGCAGGACGAGAAGGATCGCCAACACCGCGCCGATATAGACCCGGTAACTACGGGGAGCAGAAATAAACTCAGATTGAAATTGGGGCTCACCGAGGTCAGGAAAATTCTCCTGCAGCAGCGGCCAGCGTGCACTGTGCGCTGTTTGCCGATGCCCGATATCAACGGAGTCAGAATCGGACGCAACCCCTGGCCCGCTGAGGCTGCCTTCGAGCGCCCGGTCGAGTTCGCCCCAACTTGCCGCAGCCTGCGGTGCGGTTTCCGCGACTTGCGGTGGGTGCGCTGGCGAGACTCTCAGGGGCGACCCACACATCCCACAAAATCTTTGCATCGCTGAATTGCTGTAGCCGCAAGACCCGCAAGTCTGCGGAGGCTCCTCAGCGGCCACCACAAATGAATCCGGTGTCGGCGCCGCCACAGCGTGATCTTCCTCAACTTCGTCTTCCACATTCTTGCGGACGTACTGCACGTTGCTGTGTTGAACCGGAACCGGCTCCGGGGGAGAACTGTTCTCCAGTTCGCGCAGCAACTCAGAAATCGCCTGTCCGCGCTTCTCCGGCGGATTGGTGAAATACACTTCCGCCCATCGTCCCATGTGCGCCGCCAGCAGCGGATTCAGGAGAGGATTCAGCTCCGGATCGGGCAAGGTTGTCGCGTCGGACTCGTCTGTGGGTTGAGCCACATCATTCTCCGGAAGAAACGGCACTGCTTATGATTGCACTCCCGACACAGAAGGTTGTCAAATCCCGATGTGTGGAAATGTCGTTTGGGCATTGCGGCGGCGCGGGCGAGGGCCCCGGAGAGTCAGTCACATGCCTTTCGATAAGCCGGTTCGAACTGATCCAGCTGCGCATCGCGCTGGCTGGCGAACCTGCCTTTCGGTGTCTTGCCAAACAGATCGGAACCGGGGCAGTAGTAAAGGGCGGTGTGCAAATCGATCCACACCTGAGTGTCGGGATTGCCCTTGTATTCCGGAGCCTCGGGGGCCTCGGCCAGTCCCAGGCTGATCAGGAGCTTGTCGAAGGTGGAAAGATCTGCATCCGGAGCTGGCGGCTTGCGCCGGCTCGCACTCCCGGAAACCGCAGTTCCACGGCCCGTCGCACCCACCGAGTGGCTGGACAGCATTCCCCAGCGGATGACGACCGCCACCAGAACCACCGCGAACGCGAGATAGAAATCGCCGCGACGGGCGTGCCAGAAGCGTGCCAATGCCCCCGGTGAGCGGGTTCCGGCCAGCGTCTCCAGGAAGTCCCGGGCCTTCGCGGCGGAACTCCAGGTGACGTCTCCGGGCTGCGGCTTCAGGAGCGCGGTCGAGGAAGCTTCGAGATCGTTTCCGCCGGTCTGCGATCCGGGCGATAAGGATACCTGCGGCGCCTCATCTGCACTGGCTGCGACTGACTGCGCTGACCAAGGATCCTCCTCGCCCAACTTCTGTAGTGGGTGCGGTGGAGACGGGGTATCTTCTTCTTCTTCTTCTTCTTCCGCTCCGCTCAGTGCCATCACGGCCTTGCGAGCTGCAGCCAAGCGCGCCGCTTCACGAGATGGGGATGTGCCGTTCTGAGCCGCGGCAGGCGGAGTTTCCAGGCTGGCCAACTGCATATGCCAAGCCGATGCCAGCTTGCTCTGCATACTGGATTGGTCGCTGTCGCCGACCCGCGGAGCGCCACATTTGCCGCAAAATTGTTCCTCTGCGACCAGGGCGCCTCCGCACTTCCAGCAGCCGGAGCTTTCCATCGGGCTGGCCGCGCTGACGCCAAGCTCCTTGCCGGCAATCTCAGAGGGTTGGCTTCCGGCCAAAGCTGCCAGATCCGGCTTGAGCTTCTCGATTGCGGCTAACATCGTGGATCGTTCCGCAGCCATGGACTTCTTCAACGCCGACTCGGTCTCCCGCCCAATCGCTTCCGTTACCAGCCCGGCCATCAGTTGGCAGGTATGAATGTCCTGTTCGGCGAAGCCGTTCACTTTGTCGAAATAGAGTTCCAGCGCGCCCACAATGTCGCCATCGTGATAGATCGGCACGGTGACCAGCGATTGGATTTCTCGCTTCCGGCACAAGTCCGGATCGAACATAAACTCGGTGCGGATATCCTGGGTGCGCAGCACCTGCCCGGTACGCACGCTGGAAGCGCAAATCGCCGTTTCCAAAGGGACCTTGCTTCCCAAGGGCAAAGCCGAAGCCCCTGCTCCAGCGCGGTAACGGATAGTTTTTCCCTCCAGAATTCCAATTGCCGCGCCACTCGCATTCGTAATGCCCGCGACTCTGTCGGCGACCAACGCCATCGCCTTCTCCGATTCGAGGTGCCGAATCTGAATCTGGTGCTGCGTTTCGACGATCTCGGCCAACGTAAGCGTGTAGTCGCTGCTGGGACGTGGGTGTTCTTCCGGCGCCTTCGTGCTTCCTTGCAATGCGGCTTGAGTGGCCGCCTCCTGCTGCCGAAGTTCCCCGCTGTGCAACTCCAGGCTTTCCTCCATCTCCCGCATTTCGCGGTTGTGCTCCTGGATTACATAAGCGGCTTCCAGCAGCTTCTCAAAAGTCTGCTCGTCGAGAACTGGTTTGTTTCTCTGATCGGTCACAATCGCTCTTGCGGCCCTTGTAGCCAGCATGGCGGGCGTAGCCCGCCGGAGAACAAGTCTATCTTAGAGCAATTCCCCCACCATAGAACTTGATTACTAGGTCTCCCCCTGCATGCTCAAGTTCTCTCGTGAGCTTCACCGGGAAGGCCCACTTGATCGAGGCATCCCGCATGATCGTCAAGGGCGCTTCACCGGCTGCCCCACATGTCTGGATGCAGCCCCGGATGCGCTGGAACGCGCCGCGCCCCCCGAGGGAGGAAGCCTGGGCAAGAAATGCCGGCTCGGAGCGCCAGTGCCAAATTGCACAGTATGGCGGGCCGCTAATATCCATTTTGGGAAAGCTGCGTCTGCCCGCCGCGCCACCCCCTCCTTGGAGTTCTCACCCCTTTCTTCGCGCTTAAGTCAACGGATTCCAGACACCTTCAAGAATATGAAAGGAGGGAGGTTATCTATAAGGCAGGGGTAGCTACCCGCGATGCCCGGCTGTCTGAACAGGCTTCCCTGAGTGCGGCGCAGCTGCAGTCTAGCCTGTCGGCTTCGCGCGCTCTCCGCCCAATTTGGGACGGATAACCACGGCAGCGATTTCCTGCGCTTCTTCTGTGCGGCTATGGTCCTTGTCCCTAAGTGTAAGTACGCGCTGGTCTTAAGTACGGCGCGGGAGGGCGTAGAAGGTTTGGCGAAAGATGTGCTTAGCCGATAGTGCGGATTGCAATCCGATGAAATGTGAGAAGACAAAGACAACAGGTAAGGAGAACTGCCGTGATGGACCTCGATGGAATGAAGGTTACACCCAGAGATCAGCAGGTGCTCGACCTGCTGGTTCAGGGCTGCAGCAACAAGGAGATCGCAGGCCAGTTGAGCATTAGCCCGCGTACCGTAAAGCAGCACCTGCGCACCCTCTTTCTGCGGGCTGGAATTCGGGATGGGCGCAAGCGAGTACGGCTGGCGACAGCCGCATTCGACAGGGCGGAGGTGAAGTTATGATGCCGCGTGAACGCTTGACCCCGAAGGAAATTGAAGTGGCTACGCTGGTGTGGCAGGGTCTCACCAATCGCGAGATTGGCAAGCTCATGGGTACGACGGAGCAGGTCATCAAGAATCACTTGCGCAGCACTTTCGACAAACTGGGAGTCTGGAGCCGGCTCGAGTTAGCCATGTATGTGGCCGGCCATGGTGGCAAGAACTGGCTGGAAGAGGATGAACATCCGACGTTTGCGCTGCGTCGTGCCGCAGCCGGCTAGTCTTCAGAAGTGTGCGATTTTCGTTGGAAGAGCGACTTCGCATGGTTTTCCTGAGTGGTCCCTGTCCATTCCGAGGGGTGGGACTCAATAACGTCCCCTCTCGGGGCTCTGCAAGTTCTCGCAGGCAACCCTTGGGTGACGGGCAACTGCTGCAAAAGGTTTGCACTTTGACCCTCTGATTCGCCCGAAAGATCGGCGTAACACAAAGAATATAAATGACTTGTTTATACATCGCAGTCGGCCTGCAAATTGCATTAGTAGTTCCGACCCAATCGAGCGGGCTCGCCAGCAACTTGAGCCAGCTCCGCAATCCCTGGGCGGGGCGGGAATGGACTACACAGAGACTTTTTGGATGGCTTGTGACTCCACCGAGCAACTACGAGCAGAATATGGCCCGTTTCACACTCGCGCCGAGGCCGAAGCCGAAGCCCGCAAGCTGGGATTCAGTTACCTGCTGCGTTACGAACACCTGCTCGACGAAAAAGAGGAGATCCAGGAGGTTCGCTGCATCTTCATCGAGTTGCCTGGCGCAGTTGTCGCGGAGCCTTCTTCTATCAGCCTCCACACCCGTTGCGCCACCTGCGGCGAGTCCGCGACCCACGGTAAAGCGTGGCAGGCGGAAGTTTGGGCCGACATCCACGAGTTTGAACATTCCCGCCATCGGGTGCGTCTTTTCGAACATTCGCGCGGCAAGGGCCTGAAGGAAATCGGGGGCTGGCGCGGCTAGCTTTCCGCCGCGACTGGGAAACCTCTTTACGCAGCGGTGGATAAGTCACTGGCTGCAGCCCGATCGACAAACCAGATTAGCTTGCCTTCAATCGGCCGCACCAGTTTGGAGGGATACTTCTCGCCCGGCGCCTTGCCTTCCAGTACTTCATGCAGCACCGCGGCCTTGTCCGCCCCACTCACCAGAAACGCAACGCAGCGGGCTGCGTTCAGCACCGGCAGTGTGAAGGTAATCCGGCTATTGCTCAGCTTCTCCACCCAGTTGGCCACCACGAGTCGGGATTTTTCCTGCAACGCTGCAGTCTCCGGAAACAATGACGCCGTGTGTCCGTCCGGTCCCATGCCCAGCAGGATCAAATCAAATTTGGGGAATTCGCCTGCCGCCAGGGCGAAAAACTTTCGCAGAGTATCTTCATAGGCTTGCGCTGCCGCGGCAGCGTCCGGGTTATCGGCGGGCACGGGAAAGATGTTGGCCGGGGGAATGGGAACCTTCGACAGGAGAGTCTCTTTGGCCATGCGGTAGTTACTGTCCGGATCGTTCAGAGGAACGTGGCGTTCATCGCCCCAGAAAAAGAACATCTGGTCCCAAGGCAAACTAGCGCTGGCGTTGGCTGCGATCAGGGTGTAAAGGTTCCTGGGAGTCGATCCACCGGAGAGCGCAATCGTGAAGCGCCCGCGCTGCGCGATTGCCTCGGCAGCCGCGCGCAAGACCTCCTCGGCAGCCGCCTGAAACAGATCCTGCGGCGTGGTCAATTTACGCAGCTCCAAAGGAGAATTCATGAAGCCACTACCCGCGCGCCGCTGGCGTTGGTGGCAGCGCAGCGCGCCGCGCCCAGCAACCCGGCTTTGTCATTGGTGATGACCTGAACCGGAATGCCTTCCAGCAGCGGACGCAATCTGCCTTTCTCAAGAAAAGCGCGCATAAATATTGGGCTCGTGAGTTTCGGAAGAACCTTAGGCGAAATGCCGCCGCCCAGAAAAATTCCGCCGGTGGCCATGGTCTTAAGAGCCAGATTGCCCGCTTCCGCGCCGTAAACCGAGATCCACAAATCAAGCGCCTGCTCGGCGATGGAGTTGCTTCCACTCAGAGCCGCACGGGAAATCGTGGCGGCTGCGTCTCCCTGATCAAGTTTCACCGCGAATCCGGCAGGTTCTTCTCCACACCCCCTCCCGCGCAGAAACTCGTACACGTTAACCAGACCGGGACCGGACAGGATACGTTCATAACTGACGTGTCCGTAACGAGCGGACAGAAACCGCAACAGTTCAATCTGCAGTTCTCCCTGAGGTGCGAAATCCACGTGTCCGCCCTCGCAGGCGAAAACCTGATGCTGGCTGCCATTCCAGAACAATCCGGCCTCTCCCAAGCCGGTTCCCGGCGCGATGACTGCCTGATTGCCCGCCGACGCTCCTGCCGGATTGAGCGCAATCAGATCGTGCGGGCTGAGCGCGCCAATACCCCATGCGTTCGCTTCGAGATCATTGATTAACAAAGTTGCGGGCAGCTGAATCTGTTTCGCCAGGCGCGATTGTTCGATGATCCAGGGAAGATTGGAGGTTTCTACGCGCCCATTATGCACTGGCCCCGCAATTCCAAAGCAGGCAATCTCGGGACGCGTCGTCGCGTCTTCGAGAAACTTGCAGACGATCTCGCCCAATTCGCTATATTCGCGGCTGGGAAAGACGCGCTCTGAAATCAGATGAAGATGGCCATTCTGGGGCTGAAAATAAGCTAGTCGAGCGTTGGTTCCACCAATATCGCCGGCCAGAATCATTTCTCGAAGTTCCTCCAGCGCCGGCCATCGCGCTCCAATAGTTCGTCGGCCTCTTTCGGTCCCCACGTGCCCGACGCGTAATTCGGAAAGTTCCGCGGCGGCAGCGCCTTCCAAAGATCCAGCACCGGATTTACCACACTCCAGCCCGCCTCCACCATGTCGGCCCGCTGAAACAGGGTCTGGTCGCCGATCATGCAATCGTGCAGCAGCCGCTCATAGCCCGTGCTGGGCTGCTTGCCAAAGTATTCCTGATATTCGAAGTTCATGTCCACTGTTCCCAGGCGCATCACCGGGCCCGGAACTTTCGCCGCGAACTGCAACGAGATGCCTTCCTCCGGCTGGATGTGCAGCACCAGCTGGTTCGGCATCATGTGTTCCACGGAAGTGTCGCGGAACAGCACAAACGGGGCCTGCCGGAACTGAATCACCACGTGCGTGTTGCGCGCCGGCATCCGCTTTCCGGTGCGCAGGTAGAAGGGAACATCGGCCCAGCGCCAGTTGTCGATGAGCAGCTTCATCGCCACGAAGGTTTCCGTTCGCGAATCCGGCGCGACGTCGCTTTCGGAACGGTACGCTGGAACGTGCTCGCCACCCTCTGTGCCCTCCCCATACTGTCCGCGTACCGAGCGGCTCAGAACCTCCTCGTCGCTGATGGGCTGGATGGCATGCAGAATCTTCGCCTGTTCGTCGCGCACGGCATTGGCGTCAAACGAAATCGGAGGCTCCATTGCAGTCAGGCTGATGAGTTGCATAATGTGGTTGGGCACCATGTCTCGCATCGAGCCCGCATGGTCGAAATAGCTGCCCCGGCCTTCCACCCCCACGGTCTCCGCTACAGAGATCTGTACGTGATCGATGTAGCGCCGGTTCCAGATGGGCTCGAAGATTCCGTTGGCGAAACGGAACGCCATGATGTTTTGGACGGTTTCTTTACCCAGATAATGATCGATGCGATAGATCTGCTTCTCGTCGGCCAGCTTGAGCAGTTTCTGATTAAGGGCTTTGGCCGATTCCAAGTCGTGACCAAAGGGCTTTTCGATCACTACCCGACGCCAGTGGTCGTTGTTTTGCTCCATCAGGCCGGTGGCCGCAAGCTTTTCAACAATCGGACCGAAGAAGCTCGGAGCCGTCGCCATGTAAAAGAACACGTTTTGATGGGTGGAGTGATCGCGGTCGATCTGGGCCAGGCGATCCTTGATCTTCGGATAAAGCGTGTCATCGTTGAAATCGCCGGCAAAATAATAGAAGCGGCGCGAGAAGTTATCCCAGGTGTCGACGTCGATGCAGTCGCCGCAGTACTCTTTGACGTCGTCCAGGATCCTCTTGCGGAAATCCTCGTCTGACATCTGTGCCCGGGCCACGCCCAGCACCGCGAACTCCTTCGAAAGCAAGTCCGCCCGGGCCAGGTTGTACAGAGCTGGAATCAACAGGCGCGCGGTTAGATCGCCGGCCGCACCGAAGATCACCATGATGCAGGGATCCCCCTGCTTGCCGATGCGCGGTGTGGTTCGTGCCGGCTGTTCCGCCAATTGAGCCATGATTACGTCCTCAGGATTCTGCGCTGAAACAAATGTTGGCTACGCTCTGTTTTTGACTGGCTGGGCTGCTCCTGCCTGGCCCTCACCCGCTTCAACGTGCCCGCCAAACTTCTGCCGCATGGCGGAGAGCATCTTCTCCGCAAACGTATGTTGCTGCCGCGAGCGGAACCGCACATACAAGGCCGCAGTCAACACATCGGCCGGTACAGCTTCCTCGAGCGCGGCCTGAATCGTCCAGCGTCCTTCGCCGGAATCCTGCACATAGCCTTCGTATTCCGAGAGCGTCGGATTCTCCGTCAAAGCCATCGCCGTAAGATCCAGCAGCCACGAACTAACCACGCTGCCCCGCCGCCAAACCTCGGCGATGTCCGGCAAGTTCAAATCGTAGCGGATATCTTCCGGCAAGTCTTTACTGGTGGCGTTCCTGAAGATGTCGAAGCCCTCGGCATAAGCCTGCATCAACCCGTATTCGATGCCGTTGTGCACCATCTTCACGAAGTGGCCGGAGCCTGAGGGACCGCAGTGAATGTAGCCTTCCTCGGCCGTGCCGCCGAGTTTTTCCCGGCCCGGAGTGCGCGGAATGTCGCCCACACCCGGCGCCAGCGTCTTGAAGATTGGATCGAGTCTTTGCACCGCTTCGTTGGGGCCGCCAATCATCATGCAATATCCGCGGTCGAGGCCCCATACGCCACCGCTGGTTCCCACGTCCACGTAGTGAATGCCCTTGCCCCTGAACTCACCTGCCCGCCGCACGTCATCTTTGAAATAAGAATTGCCACCATCAATGATGGTGTCGCCGGTTCGCATGTGTTGCGCGAGTTTCTGCACCGTCTGTTCCGTGGCGCCGCCCGAGGGCACCATCACCCACACCGCTCGCGGCGGCGTCAGTTTGCCGACCAGATCCTCCAGTGACGACGAACCTCCGGCTCCCTCGCCCGCAAGCTGCTTCACCGCATCCGCACTCAGATCCGACACCACCAGTTGATGTCCGCCGCGCATCAATCGCCGCGTCATGTTCGCGCCCATGCGGCCCAGACCAACCATTCCCAATTGCATGCGTTACTCCTTGAATCGCTATCGCCGAGACCCTCCGCGCGTAAGGCGCAGCGCCTCGCCCGGCATTTTGCCGCTAAACTATCCCAGCGCCTTTTGAACCGCTGCTGCCAGCGTCGCCAGACCGGCGTTCACATCGCGCCCCAAATGCACCCGCAGCGCCCGCCGCCCGCGCTCAACCAGCACCTGGAAATCGCCCCGCGCCTGCGCCGCCTTCACTACTCCGAATGTATATTTCTGTTCCGGCACCGGCAGCTCCAACGCATCGTCGCAAGTGATCTGCAGGAACACTCCGGAATTCGGCCCGCCTTTGTACGCCTGTCCCGTCGAATGCAGGAACCGAGGCCCAAAGCCCAGGCAGGTGGCCACATGTTTCTTATTTCGCACCGCGTGCCTTATCGCCTGCAAGGCTTTCTCGTGCTCGGCGTTCATCTGGATGAATCCCAGCACGGCAAAGTAATCGCCCGCGCCGATGCGGCCTAAATGAGCCTTCAAATATCCGGCGAGAGACTTGTCTCCACCCGCGGCCTGCGCCAGGTCCGCCGCATTCTTGTCGTCGGTGAAAAGCTTGACGCCGGCATCTTCCAGCACAGGTTTTTCCGCTGGCAGAGAGCCGCTCTTTTCGTATGCAGAAGTCAAGTTACGGGTCGCAATCTTGCTGGCTTCGACGTCGGGCTGGTTGAACGCGTTGATCCCGATGATGGAGCCCGCAACCGCAGTCGCAATCTCCCAGAGGAAGAACTCCGCGCCGAGTTCGTAGATGTCCGGGATCGAAATACGCAGCACGGGGTGCCCGGCCTTTTCGAGCGCCGCCAGTTTCGCCTCTGTCTGAGCCTCGGCCGCAGTCTCCGTGTGGACGTACGCAAACACGCGATCGTTGCCGTACACCTCCGGCGAGGCCAATTCTTCGCGGTCTACGGGGATGATGCCTTTTCCAACTTTTCCCGTGGACTCGGCGAGTAACTGCTCAAGCCACGCGCCCAGGTCGGAGATCTCTGGGGAAGTGACAATCGTGACCTTATCGCGCCCGCTCCGTGCCGCCGTACCCAGAATGATTCCCAGCATTGCGCCAGGATTTTCCTCGACTTCGGTCGAAGGCCCGCACTTCCGGACCATTTCTTGTGCGCGGTCCAGAAATTTCTTCGTGTCTAACCCCATTACCGCCGCCGGCACCATGCCGAAATGCGAAAGCGCCGAATAGCGGCCACCGATCGAAGGTCGGCCAAAAAAGATATGCCGAAAACGATCCCCCTCCGCCACCTTCTGCATCTTCGACCCGGGATCGGTGATGGCGATGAAGTGGCTGCCCGCCTTATCCGCGCCTACCGCCTTGGCCGTGAGGTCAAAGAAATATTGCTTGAAAATGTTGGGTTCGAGTGTGCTGCCCGACTTGCTCGAAACAATAAAGAGCGTTTTCGCAATATCGATCTTGTTTTCAAATGCCTTTACCTGCGCCGGGTCGGTGGAATCGAGAACGTGCAGATCGGGGTATCCCGCAGTCTGGCCAAACGTCATGCGCAAAACTTCGGGACACAGGCTGGACCCTCCCATCCCGAGCAGAAGAACATCCTTGTAACCAGCGCTCCAGACTTCTTTGGCCAGATTCCGCAACTCCATCGCATGCGCGATCTGCTCTTCGGTGATGTCCAACCATCCCAGCCAGCTGGCCTCATCGTCGCCGGTCCATAGCGAGGCATCGCGCTGCCAGAGGCGCTGCATCTTGCCGCCCGCCTTCCAATCTTTCACGGTAGTCTTCACCGCCGCGGTCAGGCTTTCCGGAAGCGAAGATTTCAGGCGGCTCACGCGGTTTTCCCTTCTGGTTGAGTGTTCTTCGCCACAGCGGCCAGCAGCTTGTGGAACGCATCGGCAAACAGAGTCACGCCGTCGGCCGTCAGCTTGTCAGTCACTTCCTTGATCGAGATACCCGCCTTCGCCAGATCGTCCATCACTTTCTGCGCGCCAGCTACATCCTCGGTAAGGCTGTTCCTCAGCTTTCCGTGATCGCGAAATGCATCGATCGTGGCCGGGGGCATCGTATTCACCGTGTCCGGCCCAATCAGTTCCTCCACATACATCACGTCACGATACGCAGGATTCTTCGTGCTGGTGCTCGCCCACAGGACTCTTTGAGTCTGCGCTCCTTTGGTTGCCAGCGCTTCCCATCGCGTACTGCTGAAGATGCGCTGATAGCGCTGATAGGCGAGCTTTCCATTTGCAATTGCAACTTTGCCGAGCAGGCTCTTCAGCAGCGCCTGCTGTTGCGCGTCGGTGGCCGCCTTCAGCTTCTCGTTGATCAGCGAATCCACCAGCGAATCGATGCGGCTGATGAAGAAACTGGCCACGCCTCCGATCTTGTTCAGATTGCCGCCGCGCTTTGCGAGATCCTCAAGTCCGGCGATGTGCGCTTCCGCCACCTTCTCGTAAACTTCCTGCGCGAACAACAACGTCACATTGACATTGATGCCTTCGCCAATCGCCTGACGAATTGCGGGAAGGCCCTCGGGCGTTCCCGGAATCTTGATCATGACGTTCTCGCGCCCCACGGCCTTCCACAGCCGGCGGGCTTCGTCGATCGTCTCCTGCGTCTTGTGCGCCAGCAGCGGAGAAACCTCCAGGCTTACATACCCGTCCCGGAACTTCGAACTCTCATACACCGGTCTCAATAAATCGGCGGCGCCTTGAATGTCGCGAATGGCAATCTGTTCGTAGCGGGCCGTTGTGTCGAGGTCAGTGCGCGAAGACAGCGCCTTCAAAATATCGTCGTAAAGCGAACTGTCGCCGATCGCCTTCTCGAAGATCGATGGATTTGAAGTCATCCCGCGCAGCCCGTCGTCTTCAATCATCGTTTTCAAACTTCCGCCGGTGATCAGATCGCGCCGGATGTAATCCAGCCACATCGACTGCCCGTAGCCGAGCAGCGCTTTCAGAGGATTCGTAGCTTTTGAGGTTTCCAGAACTCCAGTTGTCTGCATAATAATTTCTCCCTGATCATGTGGGGACAGCTGCCGCCCTCTACTTGTCCGCAATCGCCTTGCGCGCTTCCGCAACTACCGCATCCGCGGTGAAACCGAAAAACTTCAACAGGTCCTTCAACGGCGCCGAGGCCCCAAACCGGTGCATACCGATCTTTCGTCCCTTCAATCCAACGTAGCGCTCCCAACCGAAAGTGGCCGCCATCTCCACTGAAACCCGCGCCGTCACCGAAGAAGGCAGCACGCTTTCCTTGTAAGCCGCATCCTGTTGTTCAAAGATGTCCCACGAAGGCATGCTCACCACTCGTGCCTGAATACCCTCTGCCTTGAGCTTTTCGTAAGCCTCAACGCACAGTGAAA
This sequence comes from uncultured Acidobacteriaceae bacterium, assembly GCA_963749985.1. Lineage (GTDB taxonomy): Bacteria > Acidobacteriota > Terriglobia > Terriglobales > Acidobacteriaceae > Sulfotelmatobacter. The sequence continues at coordinate 436,686 of CAVVOS010000002.1, forward strand.
CTTCGCTGCCGGTGCCGATCAGAATCACCTCAGGCTTGCCCGCGGCCGCGTCGGCCAGAACATACGCGCCTCTCGCCGTGCCCGAGGCCGCACCGTACTTCGTTCGGTCGAACGTTGGAAGGTTTTGCCTCGTCAGCACGAGGGCCGCCGGCTGGTGTTGCAACTTCGCGATGATCTTCCAAGCCTCGACCACTTCATTCGCATCGCCAGGACGCAGCACAACCAGGTTCGGCATAGCACGCAACGATGCCAGTTGTTCGATCGGTTGATGCGTTGGCCCGTCCTCTCCCACTCCAATCGAATCGTGCGTAAAAATGAAGATGGAGGGAGCTTCCATCAGCGCGGCCAGCCGGATGCCAGCCCGCATGTAGTCGCTGAAATTGAAGAAGGTCGCTCCGAACGCGCGGATCCCAGAAACCGTCAGCCCGTTCACGCTAGCGGCCATCGCGTGCTCGCGCACCCCGAAGTGCAAATTGCGTCCCGCATAGTTGCCGGGCTGAAAGTCGCCTGCACCTTCAAACTTCAACGCGGTCTTGTTGGATGTCGCCAAGTCCGCCGAACCCCCGATCAGCCACGGAATGTTCTGCGCCAGCACATTCAGCACCTTGCCCGAACTCTCGCGCGTAGCGATCCCCTTCGCGTCCGCCGGAAATGTCGGCAGATTCTTCTCCCATCCGTCCGGAAGTTCCCGGCGTTGCATCCGATGCAACCGGTCAGCCAACTCGGGATACTTCTGCGAGTACTCCGCGAACACCTTCTCCCACTGCGCCCGCGCGTCATGCCCGCGCTTCCCAATTCCATCCTGGAAATGTTCGCGCACGCCCTCCGGCACCAGAAACTTGGCATCCTCCGGCCAGCCATAAAACTTCTTCGTCAGCCGCACTTCTTCTTCGCCCAGCGGTTCTCCGTGCGCCGCATTGCTATCCTGCTTGTGGGGCGATCCATAACCAATGTGGCTATCCACAATAATCAAGGTCGGACGATCTGTCGTTTTCTGGAAGGTTTCAAAGGCTCTGGCCAGCATCTCCAGATCGTTGGCATCGGCCACGCGCGTCACGTTCCAGCCGTACCCGACAAATCGCGTAGCCACGTCTTCACTGAACGACCAATCCGCGGGACCATCCAGCGTGATGCCGTTGTGGTCGTACATCCAGCACAGATTCGAAAGTTTCAGATGTCCCGCGAGCGACGCCGCCTCGCCCCCGATGCCTTCCATCAGGTCGCCATCCGAACACATGGCGTAGACGTTGAAATCGAAAACCTCAAAACCGGGACGGTTGAAATTCGCCGCCAGCCATCTGCTCGCAATCGCCATCCCCACGCTGTTTCCCACGCCCTGCCCGAGCGGCCCCGTCGTGGTCTCTACCCCCGTCGTGATGTGCGACTCAGGATGACCCGGAGTCCGGCTTCCCAGTTGCCGGAAGCGTTTAATTTCCTCCAAAGGAACGGCCAGCTCCTTCAGAACTTTGCCATCCTTGCTGACATCCCTCACGCCCGAAAGATAAAGCATGGCATAGAGCAGCATGGAGGCGTGCCCGTTCGACAGCACGAACCGGTCGCGGTTCAACCATTTCGGATCTTCCGGGTCGTAGCGCAGAAACTCCTGCCACAGGCAGTAGGTCACCGGCGCCAACCCCATGGGCGCTCCCGGATGTCCGCTGTTGGCCTGTTGTACCGCGTCAATTGCCAAGGTTCGAATCGTGTTAATGCACAGCGTATCCAATTGCTTGCCGGTCACCAACGCCTGTTCACTGGCTACCATGCGATGCGCGCTCCTCCCAGAGGACAACTCTGCCGTGCTTGGTTGCTCCACTGGCCAGCCCGGTACTGGTGCAGTTTGACTCTCATTCCGAACAAGCGTTCTTTGCGCCGTGAGGAATCTGGGCGAGCCGCCCGACGGGTCGCGTTCTTTGCGACCCATCAATCGGGCGTTTGGCTCGCTTCCCTGTCAAACTGCACCACTACCGGCCAGCCCTATTAGAGTTCCGGGGCAGAAAAGGGTTTCAGCTATCGCACCGAGTGTATCAATTTCTTGCGGACCAATGTCGGCGGATCTGTGAAAAATGCAGACAAAATGCGGAAACAGTGCAACCCACGAGAGAACAGAAGAAGAGAACAAAAGAAGAAAGAAAGAAGAAGAAGAGGAAAGGGGAAGCTGCTTCTATTTCAGCAGTTGAAGATAGCTGTTCTCGCTGTTCAACGATCTTGTAGCTTCCTGGACATACTTGAGAAACTGCCGGAGGTTCTCTTTCCCGGTGGGATCCATTCCGGCAAAGCGAATGCGCACGCCTCCTGCCGGAGCGTTGCGCGTAACTACTCCGCTGAGCGCAAGACCCTTCACCCAAATCTTGCCACTCGCCACCCAAAGTCCGATTTCGACCTTGGCGCCGCCGCCGACCAGGGCTGCCGTCTCTACCTGACATCCGCCCAGGCTGGTATTGGAGAGATTTCCCCAAATCGGAGCATCCGCGTCATTAACCCGCAGCTCTACTGCCACAAAGCACTTGATTCTGGGATGCCGTCTTCGATCTTGTCCCCAGTTGGGGCTAAAGATGTCTGGCTCAAACGGCGGAACTGCCGAGGTCGGCGCTGGCAAGGTCTGGGGCGCAGACTCGGTCGCAACTTTGGTTGAAGTTGGAGCACTTGCATTGCTGGACGCGCCGTGCTTGATCTCCCGCATGGCCGCGAGCAAAGCTTCTTCTCTCTTCTCCGGCGGGGCATCGCGATACGTCTGCAGCAGTTTTCCCAGGTTCCGGGCCAGGTCTGGATCGGCCAGCAGACGTGTCCAGTCCGTCCCCAATGCGGCATTAGACCTTGAATCACTCATCTTGAAGTACGCGTCGGCGCTCGTCCCCGGAAACCAGTCCCGGTATCAGCTTGAGCCAACCGTTACCCTCCCGCAAGATGACCAAAGTCACCCCCGCGCGAGATTCCGCAGGTAATTTTCAATCGACAGGCTCCAGGCCTTTCAGATACCTTCCCAGTACTCCCCGCTGTTCGTCCGTGAGCGACAGGAATTCGAAGCCGTACTGGAATCCGCGGCGGTAGCGGACCACCGCGCGCAACTCCCACGCAAGCGCCGATCCGGGAAGTGAAAAGCTCAACCCCGCCACTTCACCCCCATCCAGTTCTGCCGCCAGTAGTATGCCGATTCCCGCTTCCGACAGATCCCTGCAGTGGCCCTCGATCTTCTGGTATTTGTTTCCCTGAAAATAGCTCAGGGTCACTCGGAAATCTCCGCGATATCTCGGATGCCGTCGCCGGCGACGGTCGGCTTCCTTGCTGGCGCGCTTTGGGCTCGATGCGGGCATGAGTCAGGACGTTCGCAGACCTCGCGACTAGTGTTAGCGAGGCTCGAATGCGACTTGAATCACCTCGGTGCTTTCTTCGGATGCAGCTTCAAACTTCCACTTGCGGACCGCATCCATTGCCGCTTCGATCAGCACCGGACTCCCACCCAACGCCTTGGTCGACTTAACGTTCCCATCGGCCCGAATCACTGCTTCCAGCTTGACTACACCGCTCATGTGCATGCGCTTCGCGAGTTCCGGATAAACCGGAGCAATTCTGTTGATGACCTTCCGACCCCCGTGGCTCTGCGCCTGAGCCGCGCTGGTGCGGATGAGCAGACTGGCAGACAGCGCCAGCCCAACGATAACGATAAGAATGACCACTCGACGCATGGGAGATAAACCTGCCTCTTTCACTCTATCGGCAGCCTCTGTGGAGCGGAAAGTGTCTAAAGTAACGGGTAGTGGTGCAGTTTGATTGTCAAACGAGGGTTCTTTGCGCCGTGAGAGCCTGCCCGGTGAGAGCGAAAGCGACCGAAGGGCGCGTTTGGCTCGCTTCCCTATCAAACTGACCACCCCAAATAATGGGGGAAGAAATATAATCTTCATGAATTGTTGCGATCGCCAGATCTCGGCTCCTCTTGCTCGCTCGCCCGTCCTCTCGGCGAAATGCCAGCCGCCGTGGGCTCTCGGCAACACCCAACTTCACGCCCGCAAGCTGCCCGGTTTTTGCATCGTGACATGTCTCATGCGAATCAATTACAAGGACGATATGCTATGAATGAGAAAGGTCGTCCCGAAGACGTTCTTTATCATGGGACTTTTTCAGAACCGGAAATGCCCCGCTTCCTAGCTCAACCAGACCGCAGACTTCTTTTTGTCGCACTTTTCCTGCTGTTCGCTATCCCGCGCCTTGGGGCCCAGAATTCCGCACCTGTGCCTTCCATCTCACTTCCCGGAACGCAGAGTCCCTTCACCGGCAGCGAGCCCGAGGGCCATGCTACTCCGGAAGTCTTGCAACTGAGTTTCCAGGAGGCTATCGACCGGGGGTTGCGTGCCAATCTCGGCCTGTTGCTCTCCGGCGATCAGACCATCATGGCCCGGGGCCAGCGCTGGAAAGAACTCAGCGAACTACTGCCCCACCTCTCGGCCCGAGTGCAGGAAGATGTTCAAACCCAGAGTCTCACCGCTCTTGGTTTCAAGGGCAACCTTTTTCCATTCCCGCTCCCCCGCGTGATTGGTCCCTTCAACTACCTTGATGCGCGTGCCTCTTTCAGCCAGTCTCTCTTCAACTTCCAGGACCTCGAGAAAGAACGCGCCGCCTCCGAGAGCCTGAAGTCCGCGCAGTACACCTTCAAAGACGCGCGTGAGTTGGTTGTCCTTGCCGTCGGCAATGCCTACCTGATGGCCATTGCCACCGCCGCTCGCATTGAAACCACGGATGCCCAGGTTAAGAACGCCCAGGCTCTGTACAACAAAGCCACCGACCAGCTTAAAGCCGGCCTCAGCCCCGCCATCGACACTCTGCGCTCTCAGGTCGAATTGCAAACCCGCCAGCAGCAACTGATCGCGGCGCGCAACGACTTCGCCAAGCAGAAGCTGTCGTTAGCTCGCATCATCGGCCTGCCGCCGGGTCAGGAATTCGTCCTCACCGAGAAAGCCCCTTACCAGTCGTTGACTCCTTTGCCCCTCGAGGTTTACCTGCAGCGCGCTTATACCTCGCGATCCGATTACCAGGCAGCGCAGGCGCAGGTACGGGCCGCGGAACTTTCGCGCCGCGCCGCCACCGCCGGGCACTATCCCTCCCTGGACGTTAACGCGAACTACGGCGACATTGGAGTAACCCCGGCCCATTCCAACGGAACCTGGCAGGTCACTGGAGGCCTCAACATCCCCATCTTTGCGGGAGGAAAGACTCACAGTGATGTCCTCGAAGCCGATGCCCAGTTGAAGGAAGCGCGTTCTCAGTTGGCCGATCTGCGTGGCCGCATCGACTATGAAGTCCGCGCGGCGCTGCTCGACCTCAGCTCCGCCGCCGAGCAAGTCGAGGTTGCCCGCAGTTCCGTCGACCTGGCGGAACAGGCTTTCACCCAGTCCAGCGATCGTTTCGCCGCCGGCGTCACCGACAACCTGGAAGTGGTTCAGTCGCAGGAGTCCGTGGCCAGCGCTCATGAGAGTTACATCCAAAGTCTCTACGCGCATAACCTGGCCAAGATCGAACTGGCTCGCGCCATCGGCGATGCCGAACAGGGAGTCAAGCGCTATTTGAAAGGCAATCAATAACTCATGGAACCGACGACGCAAACCCCGGCCGCTCCGCCGGATCAAACTCAAAGCCAGACCAAGCCTTTGCCGGCGACGGAACGCGATTTCCACACTCGTCCTTCCCGCACCGCCAGTCCCGGCTTCCGCATCGCGATCGTGATCGCTGTGCTCGTGTTGCTGGTCGTGGGATTTTTCGTCTACCGTTATGTCACCAGTTACGAATCCACCGATGACGCCCAGGTAGACGGCCACATCAATTCCATCAGCACCCGCATCTCCGGCCACGTCGTGAAGCTGAATGTCCTGGACAACCAGTATGTCGAAGCGGGTACGGTGCTGGTGGAAATCGATCCCGCCGACTACCAGGTTGCCGCCGACCGCGCCAAAGCCGATTTCGATAGCGCCCAGGCCTCGGCCGCAGCCGCCGGCGTCGATATTCCTATCACTTCCGTCAACACCAGCAGTCAGGTCTCGGCATCGGAGGCCGATGTGGCCAGTGCCCGCGCTGGAATCTCCGCTGCCCGGCAGCAGTTCGACGCCGCCAAAGCCCAGCGCGATGAAGCCGAAGCCAACAACGTCAAGGCCCAGAACGATCTCGCCCGCTACAAGCAATTGGTAGACAAGCAGGAGATTTCTCAGCAGCAATACGATCAAGCCGTGGCCGCCGCCGCCGCCAATGCCGCCGCCGTGCAAGCGGCTCACGCCAACGCCGATGCTGCCCAGTCGCAGGTCACTCAAGCCCAGCAAAAACTACTCCAGGCCGAAGCCAGTTGGCGCAGCGCTCAGACCGGCCCCAAACAAATACAGATCATGCGCTCGAAGGCCGCATCCGCATTAGCCGACGCACAACTCAAGAAAGCCAACCTCGATCAGGCACAACTAAATCTGCAGTACACCAAGATCGTGGCCCCTGTTTCCGGCGTGGTCAGCGACCGAACTGTCGAAGTCGGACAGAACGTCTCCCCCGGCCAGGAACTGCTGAAGATCATTCCTCTCAACGATGTCTGGATCACCGCCAACTATAAGGAGACCCAGCTTCGTGACATGAAAGTCGGCCAGCGCGTCACCATCGAAGTCGATGCCAACGGAAGAAGCTACAACGGCAAAGTCGACAGCGTCGCCGGCGCCAGCGGCGCGCGTTTCAGCCTGCTGCCCCCCGAGAATGCCACCGGAAACTATGTGAAGGTCGTGCAGCGTATTCCGGTTAAGATCGTGCTCGATCCCGACCAGAACAAGGATCAGTCGCTGCGTCCCGGCATGTCGGTCGATCCCAAGGTCTGGATTCGGCAATGAGCGCCGGCGCCACCACGCTGAGTAACGCCAGCGCCGATGCCTGGCGTCCCGCGGTCAACCCGTGGATCATCGCCATCACGGTTACGCTCGCTACTTTCATGGAAGTGCTCGACACTTCCATCGCCAACGTCGCTCTCCCCCACATCGCCGGCAGCCTCTCCGCCGGGCAGGACGAGAGCACCTGGGTCCTCACTTCCTATCTCGTCTCCAACGCCATCGTGCTTCCGCTGAGCGGCTGGCTCTCTTCCATCGTGGGCCGCAAGAACTTCTACATGGGCTGCGTTGCCTTATTCACCGTCAGCTCTTTCTTGTGCGGGCTGGCCCCGAACCTGGCGGTTCTCATCATTTGCCGCGTGCTGCAAGGCGCTGGCGGAGGCGGTCTGCAACCCAGCGAGCAAGCCATCCTCGCCGATACCTTCGCTCCCGCGAAGCGCGGCATGGCCTTCGCCGTCTACGGCATCGCCGTAGTGAGCGCTCCCGCCATCGGTCCCACCCTCGGCGGCTGGATCACCGACAACTTTACCTGGCGCTGGATTTTCTTCATCAACATCCCGGTCGGAATCCTATCCCTGCTGCTGACCTCCCGGCTCATTCAAGACCCGCCGTATCTCAAACGTCGCAAGCTCAGCGAAACCAAAATCGACTACATTGGCCTCGGTTTTGTGGCGCTCGGCCTGGGCGCGCTGCAGATTGTCCTCGACAAAGGCCAGCGCGATGACTGGTTCGAATCTCACTTCATCGTGATCCTTTCCGCAATCGCCGCGGCCTCCCTGATTTTCGTGGTCATCTGGGAGTGGCGAAACAAAGAGCCCATCATCGATCTGCATTTATTCCGCGATCGTACCTTCGCCGTCTCCAATTTGCTGATGTTCATGCTGGGTTTTGCTCTGCTGGGCAGCACCTTGCTCCTGCCCCTATTCATGCAGACTCTGCTCGGTTACACCGCCGAGCGATCCGGTCTGGCGCTGATGCCCGGCGGATTCACCATCATGCTCTTGCTGCCCCTCGTGGGATTCTTGCTTTCGCGCTACAGTCCGCGCTGGCTGCTGATTTTCGGCTTGGTCGTCCTTTCCGGTTCCCTGTTTCACATGGCCCGTTTTGATCTGGAAATCGACTTCCGCACCGCCGCCATGGCCCGCGTCTTCCAGGCCGCCGGAATGGCATTCCTGTTTGTCCCCATCAACACCGCGGCCTATGCTTTTCTTCCGCGCGACAAGAACAATGCCGCCTCTGGCCTCATGAACCTCGCCCGCAATATCGGCGGTAGCGTTGGGATTTCCCTGGTCACCACCAAGCTGGATCGCAGTACTCAGGTTCACCTGAACGACTTATCTCACAATCTCAGCGCCTCCAACCCCGCCTTTCAGTCGATGCTGCAGGGCGCAACCCAGGCCCTGCGGACACACGGCGCGAGCGCGTCATTCGCCACCCAGCAGGCCTACGCCCTGATTGAAGGCACACTGCAGCGGCAAGCCACCATGCTGGCTTATCTCGATGACTTCCGCCTTCTCGGCATATCCATCCTCGTCATGGTTCCTTTGGTGTTCCTGATGAAAAAAGGTAAACCCGGAGGCGGGATCGCGGTACACTAATGCGCGGTAAGATGCGCGGTAAAATGAAGGGAACGGCGTCGGGCGTTGGATGGCGGTTGCGCGGCGAAAGTCGAGATAACGGCCTCTGGTATTGGACGGAGACTGGATGACTGTTTGGCTGGTTTTGGGTGGCGCAGCGGTTTACCGCTGCGATACTCGGCCGCTTCCCAACATCGGCTTTAGCCGCTGAGGGACTCTAGAGCACTCATGTTTCGTCTCATCACCATCGAGCGTGAGTACGGCTGCGGCGGTGGCGCCATTGCCGCTGAACTGGCTCAGCGCCTGGGTTGGAAAGTTTGGGACCACCTCCTCACCGAAGAAATTGCCCGCCTCGCTCACGTGGATCCTTCCGCCGTCCTGCGCTGCGACGAGCGCATGGACAGCCGCTTCTACCGCCTCGCCAAAGTTTTCTGGCGCGGCAGCTATGAACCCGGCTCTACGCTGGGAAGTCAGACCTTCGACACCGATCGCATGGTCTCGATGATGGAGCAAATCACCGCCAGAATCGCTCAGGAAGGCAATGCCGTCGTGGTCGGCCGCGGCGCTCCTTACTTCCTGCGCGAGCAACCCGATGCTTTTCACGTATTTCTCTATGCCCCGCGCGCAGAAAAAGTGCGCCGCCTGCTGCAGGACGGATCTACAAAATCGGCCGCCGAGGAACTCGTGGACTCCGTCGATCGTGAACGCATCGCCTACGTCAAACACTACTTCAATGCCGACTGGCCTACCCGCTCCCTTTACCACATGATGATCAACACGGCCGTCGGCAATGAATCGGTCATCGAGACCATCCTCCACACCATGCATCTGGTCGAAGGCCGTCCCAAAGCCACAGACTACGAACATCCCAAAGTTCCCAGCGCTGTCTAGCAATCGGCGGAAAAACTCAGGGCCGAAGTCGGTTCGGGAAGGGCACGACTTCAGTCGTGCCGCTAAAGTTCGAAATTGTGTCCGCGCTTTAGCGCCTGACTGTCCGGCTTTCTCGATAGAACCCTGCGATCAAATTATGCCCTTGCCTTACAATTGGGATGTGCTGACCGAAGAAGACAAACAGTGGATGAGCGAACGGTTACAGAGGGCAGAACCCACTCTTTTGACTGAATTCCAAGAGCGCGCCTCCCCAGTCGAATTGCGTCAGAAGAGCCACGCCGCAGCGATTCGTGCACTGGATACCGAGGTCGAGGCCCTGTCAGACCGGGTGAAGAATCTCGAAGGCCGCTAACGCCGGAACCCTCGCCTGTCCTTGACCACTCTAAAGCTGTTGAACGCGAGCCTGGATTTTGTGAACGTCACGCCTGCGAGACCCCCGACGGCATCTAGCACCTCTCGCCTCGTATTCATGTTTAGCGGGCCGGCGATGACCTCACGCAAAAGAAGTTGCTCGCTGAAGTCGCCAAAGTATAGGCCGGATTCCGGGTCGCGGTCAGTCAACGTTGTAAAGATTCTGGCTTCCTGCTCGTACTGCCAGTCGACGTACTTCGTGAACAACAACCAGTTCGCCACTTCGAGGGTGATTTCCTTCAGAACCGGTCTTTCTTCGACGTAAGAAGCTGGTTTTAATATCGCGTCGGCAACGTCAAACCCGAGCGCAATGCCGCGATGCCTGTCGCCGTAGTGGCTCCAAAGTAGGGGGTTGTGCCAGGACAAGCTGAAGCAAAGGACACCGTACTGGCCTGCCATGCTTCCCTTTGTTCGTCTAAGAGCCTGTCGAAGGCGACGGTCGGGCTGCGCGATAGCCCACAGTTCGAACGGATCGTTGAGCTCATCGAGCCGCGCTATCTTGAGTCGCCGACGGCGCAGGTCATCGAGTGCGTAGTGCGACGAAATGAAATGGTAGGCGCGCATCTATCTTTCATCCAGACGCTCACTTTAAATCCAGACACAGCTTGCACCACTTGTCGTCGCTTTGCGCCTTGCACACCTGCAGGGCGATATCGCGGGGCATCCCCAGTTCAACAAGGTGATGGTAACTGTTACAAAGCCTTTGTTGCGAGGCCTCGAGTCGTCTTTGTGCGGCCTCTAAGGAAGTTAGCCTGTTGATCGTGAAGCGATAGCCGCAAGAGTCTTGAGTGGAGCGCAGGCTGTCGTCTACATTGTCCATCTTTCCCTCAAGATCACTAAGAGCAGACTGATAATCTGAGTCGGCGCCTTTGCAGTGGTCGTGCATAAGATCGTACATCTCGGGGTGTTCCCGACAGTCGTCGAGATCGTCACTCTTTGACTTTGCATTTCCTGCAGCCTCGGAGGCCTCCGAAGAGGCCTTATGCAGTTGTTCAAGGTCGTCGTGACAGCTACCCAAGGCTATTGTCGGAGTTTGTGCTGCTGTCGCAGTGATAAGCGTTGCCCAGAAAATCGCTGCTTGGACCGCCGAGGTCGACGTAGGCCTATTTTTCCGCATTTGAACAAAATCCTCGCTCCGCGATTGTCATCCGTCTGCTACTCCCCGGCAAGTACCTGGGCGAATATCGGCGGGGGATTAACGTCGGTGGAACCTCAGCGGCTGAAGCCTGTTCCTCTTCGCGCGAGCATGTGCGGCACGAATGAATTCGTGCCCTTCCCGATATTTTCCCGAGGCAGAGTTTCTCTGGGTTGGACGGCCGCCGAGACGGCGGCGCTACTTTCCCGGCCGCTGTGGTGCCGGACAGCAATCCTCCCTGCAAACATCAGCCCGTGGCCCTAGCACTCCCACCACGCGCCGCTCTGACTCAGGATTCATCCGCTCCAGAATCAGCTCTCGAATCATGCCGATGAACTTGGGATGCAGGTCTACCGTCTTCGCCCGCACCATGGGCAATTGCAGCGCATCGCTGACCTGCCGTGCTTCCACGTCCAGGTCGTACAACACTTCCATGTGATCGGAGATGAAGCTGATCGGCGCCACGACCACAGCCGACGCCAGATTCGCCGCCTTCACCTGCCGCAAGTATTCGAGAATGTCCGGTCCCAACCACGGCTGTGCCGGAGTGCCGCTGCGGCTCTGGTAGACGAGCGCATCGTTCTTGTGAACATCGTCACCGTGACCCAGCGCTTCCGAAACCAGCCGCCGCACTTCCTCCAACTGCTTCACATAATCGCAGGTGTTCGCCATCGAAACCGGAATGCTGTGCGCGGTATACACGATCTGCACGTTCTGCCGCGCCTCCGCCGGAACCGCCTGTAGCGCGTCCCGCACTCGATCCACTGTGGCTTCGATAAACGCAGGATGGTTGAAGAATGGCCGCAGCTTGTCCACTTCCGGCGCGCCTCGGTCAGACTCAGAAAGCCCAGACTGAGAAAGCCCAACCTCGCCTTGCGCCCGCGCAATGTCCTCGCGATACTGCCGGCAACCCGAGTACGAACTGAACGCCGAAGTCACAAAAGCCACAGCTCGCCGGATGCCATCCTGCTTCATCTTTCGCAGAGTCTCCGGCAGCAGCGGATGCCAATTTCGGTTGCCCCAATAGATTGGCAGCTTCGGCCCGTTGTGTTCCAACTCCGCCTCCAGGGCCGCGATCAGATTTCGCGTCTGCTGGTTGATCGGGCTCTTGCCGCCGAAGTGGTAATAGTGCTCGGCCACAGTCAACAACCGCTCGCGCGGAATGTTCCGTCCACGCAGCACGTTTTCCAGGAAGGGAATCACCTCTTCGCGAGATTCCGGTCCGCCGAATGAGACCACAAGAATAGCGTCGTAGTTCATGTTCAGATGATGGCCGAGACTATTTGCGAATACCGCGCATCCAATCAAAATCCTCTGCGGTTGGCCCCAAAGTTGTTAGCTCCACAACCTATGTTGGCCGGGTCGCTACCTTCTGCTCGCCGATTCAGTCCAATGCAGAGTGGAACCATGATACCTGTCTGGGTTGCCTGCGCGCATCCAGCCCAGGAACTGGGTAGTGGTGCAGTTTGATTGTCATTCCGAACAAGCGTTCTTTGCGCCGTGAGGAATCTGGGCGAGCCGCGCGACGGGTCGCGTTCTTTGCGACCCATCAATCGCGCGTTTGGCTCGCTTCCCTATCGAACTGCACCACTACCAGGAACTGGCCGAACCTGCCAGATAGCCGAATAGGAGAAGCCGCGTGTTAGCCTGCTGCGGGAGACTATGGAGACGCTAGAGTGATCGGCCGGGTCTTCAAAGCATTTCAATATCGCGATTTCCGCCTGATGTGGTTTGGCGCCTGCACCTCCAGCATCGGCACCTGGATGCAAATCGTCGCCCAGGGCTGGCTCATCTATCGCCTCAGCCACTCCGCGTTCTTACTCGCGCTGGATCAATTTCTCGGCGGCATTCCCATCTTTCTTTTCTCGCTGATCGGCGGCGTGGTGGCCGATCGTGTCGAACGACGCAAGATTCTGCTCGGCTCCCAATACGTCCAGATGGCTACCGCCGGCATACTCACCATCCTGGTGGCGACCGGCCTCGTACACGTCTGGCATATCCTCTGTCTCTCTTTCATCTCTGGCTTCGCCCAGGCCTTCGGCGGCCCTGCCTATCAGGCGCTGATTCCCACGCTGGTCGATCGGGAAGATATGCCAAACGCCATCGCATTGAATTCGATTCAGTTCAACGTGGCGGTCATGGTCGGGCCCGCGCTCGCCGGGCAGGCCTTAGCCAAGCTGGGAGAGAAGTGGTGCTTCGGATTGAATGCACTTTCTTTTCTTGCGCCGATCATATCGTTGTCCATCATCAGCGCCCGCTTTCTGCCGCAGAAGACCACGGAGACAATGTTCGCCAGCCTGAAGCAGGGCATCCAATTCGCTCGCAAACAGACTTCCATGGAAGCTCTGATCGTGCTGGCTTTCTGCATGACCGCTCTCGGCATGCCCATGCGCACCTACATTCCCGTGTTCGTGAAAGATATCTTCCATCGCGGTCCGGAGACTTACGGCAATCTGCTGTCTCTGATGGGACTGGGCTCGATCATCGGTTCGTTGACCATCGCAGGCTTGGGCAACATAAAGAAGAAGGGGTACGTCGCTCTCAGCGCGCTCCTTTGCCTGGGCGCGGGGATTTCCGGGTTCGCCCTTTCGAAGTCAGTGCCAGCCAGTGGAGCCATTCTGGTGCTGGTGGGCGCTTCCATGATGGCGGTCTTTGCCACCGTGAATTCGCTGGTGCAACTGATCACTACCAACGAAATGCGCGGGCGGGTGATGAGCGTCTACAACGTTGCTTTCCGCGGCGGTATGCCCATGGGGAACCTGCTTTCGGGATGGCTCGTCCCTATATTTACCGCGCCTTGGGTTCTGGCTGTGAACGGACTCATGCTGGTTCTGCTGGCTCTGTACTTCCTGCTGGTGCAACGCCGGGTGGCCGCGCTTTGAGATCCTGCGAACCCTTGAAGTGAAAGCAAAAGAATGGTGCGCCCGGAGAGATTCGAACTTGAGGCGTCTTGCGGGCGTGAGCGAAGCGGGAGCCCGCAGCCGAAATCCTGAGCCTGGGTTTTGGCGAAGGATCTGGGGCAAGAATGGTGCGCCGGGAGAGATTCGAACTTGAGGCGTCTTGCGGGCGTGAGCGAAGCGGGAGCCCGCAGCCGAAATCCTGAGCCTGGGTTTTGGCGAAGGATCTGGGGCAAGAATGGTGCGCCGGGAGAGATTCGAACTTGAGGCGTCTTGCGGGCGTGAGCGAAGCGGGAGCCCGCAGCCGAAATCCTGAGCCTGGGTTTTGGCGAAGGATCTGGGGCAAAGAATGGTGCGCCGGGAGAGATTCGAACTTGAGGCGTCTTGCGGGCGTGAGCGAAGCGGGAGCCCGCAGCCGAAATCCTGAGCCTGGGTTTTGGCGAAGGATCTGGGGCAAAGAATGGTGCGCCGGGAGAGATTCGAACTTGAGGCGTCTTGCGGGCGTGAGCGAAGCGGGAGCCCGCAGCCGAAATCCTGAGCCTGGGTTTTGGCGAAGGATCTGGGGCAAGAATGGTGCGCCCGGAGAGATTCGAACTCCCGACCTATTGCTCCGGAGGCAATCGCTCTATCCATCTGAGCTACGGGCGCCCACCGATAGCTTCAGTTTACATGGCCGGTTCGCAAGCATCAACGGCAGCGGTGTGTGGTCGCTCCACGGGCAGTGACAGGCGCAAACGGATCTCAGCGTGCCCGGTCTCATCGCGTGCAGCAACCCTAGGGCGCGCAGCTCACAGCCGCGTGGTGTCGCGAAACCCGGTTCCACACCCGTCCGAAAGGGAAGGCGTCGAGACCCCTAGTAGCGGCCCCGTCCGCCGCCGCCACCACCGCGGCCGCCACGGTCTCCGCCGCGGTCCCCGCCTCGACCACCGCGGTCGCGTCCACCGCCTCCGGCGTGCTCGGTCTTGGGGCGCGCCTCGTTTACGTTGAGCGTGCGTCCGCCCACCTGCGAGCCATTCAGCGCGGTAATGGCCTTCTCTCCATCTTCGTTGCTGGCCATTTCCACAAAGCCGAACCCGCGCGAGCGCCCTGTATCGCGGTCCGTCATGATGCTGACCCGGTCCACTTGCCCAAAGGGCTCGAACATCTGGCGTAGTTCGTCTTCCGAGGTGTTAAAGCTCAGGTTTCCTACGAAAATATTCTTCAAGCGTCAGCCTCTGCATTGAGCTGTCGAAGTGCAAGCTCGATGCGGCGGACTGGCAGGTCGGGGACACCTTCCTGGAAATCGGAACCGGAGCTGGCGAACAGTCGAATGCGGCACGAAGTATAGCAGGTTTGTCAAACCGGGCAGGTTAAAACGGGGTTTCGAGGCAGGACTTGTCGGGCAATCGCTAGCACTCGTCCACTTGCCAATATCCCTCGCGGTGATACCCCACCTGCAACAGCCGGTTTTTGGGATCGTGCCGCTTACCGCAGTTCGGACAGATCAAATACCGGCTCCACGCCGTCCCTTGGTGATCGTAGTTCTTCGCGACGGCAAACGCCGTTCCGCAACTGCACGGGACCAAGAACATTCGCAGCTTCGCGTCGCCTTTGGATTTTTCGGATTGAGTGCTGGATTTCACCCCTCGACCGTCGCCATCGACTTCTTCTTGCGCTGGTTCGATTGCAAGACCTTTTTTCGCAGCCGCAGCGATTTGGGAGTGATTTCCACGAATTCATCATCCGCGATGAATTCGATCGCCTGCTCCAGATTTAAGTTCCGGAAGGGCACCAGGCGGATCGCCTCGTCCGCCGTCGACGCCCGCATGTTGGTGAGTTTCTTTTCCCGCACAGCGTTCACGTCCAGGTCATCATCTTTCGCGTTCTCGCCGATGATCATGCCTTCATACAGTTCAACGCCCGGCCCCACGAAAAGCTCTCCGCGCTCTTGCAGCCCCCACAGCGCGTAGGCGGTCGAAGTCCCACTGCGGTCCGCGATTAACGCTCCGGTCAGCCGATGCGGAATTTCCCCTTGCCACTCGGTATATCCATCGAACAGCGAATTCATCACGATGGTCCCGCGCGTGTCGGTGAGCAACTGGCTGCGCAGCCCGATCAGGCCGCGGCTGGGCACGCGGAACTCAATGCGCACCCGCCCATAGCCGTGGTTGTGCATGTTGAGGACCTCGCTCTTGCGCGATCCCAACTGCTCCATGACCACGCCCACGAATGCCTCCGGCACGTCGACCGTGAGATGCTCCACGGGTTCCATGAGCTTTCCATCAATGCGCTTGGTAACGATCTCGGGCTTGCCCACCATCAGCTCATAACCCTCGCGCCGCATCATTTCGATGGTGATTGAAAGCTGCAGCTCGCCGCGCCCCAGCACCTTGAAGGAATCGGTTGTGCCCATATCCTCCACGCGCAGAGAAACGTTGGTGAGCAGCTCCTTCGCCAGACGCTCGCGCAGATTTCGTGAGGTGACGTAGGTGCCTTCGCGCCCCGCAAACGGTGAAGTATTCACCGTGAAGGTCATTGCGATGGTCGGCTCATCGATCACAATGGGAGGCAGCGGAGCCGGATTCAGCGCGTCCGTAATGGTCTCGCCGATCGTGATGCCTTCTACGCCGGCCACGGCGACGATATCGCCCAGCACCGTCTCCGTGATGTCAGTCCGCTTCAGCCCGGAGAAGGAAAACAGTTTTGTGATCTTGGTCTTGTGCATTGATCCGTCAAGCTTCGCAATAACCACATCTTCGCCGGTGTACATCGTCCCGTTAAACACGCGCGCGATAGCCAGACGCCCCAGAAAATCGCTGTAGTCGAGGTTCGCGACCAGAATCTGCAGCGGGCCTGCCGGGTCACCCTGCGGCAGCGGAATTGTTTTCAGAATCGCATCAAACAGCGGTCGCAGATTTTCGCCGCCGCCCGCAATGTCCGTCGACGCCGTCCCCTGCTTCGCATTCGTGTAGAGAACCGGGAAGTCGAGTTGATCTTCCTTCGCGTCCAGATCGATAAACAGGTCGTAGATTTCGTTGAGCACTTCCTGCGGACGGGCATCGGGCCGGTCAATCTTATTAATAACCACGATGGGCGGCAGCTTTGCCTCCAGCGCTTTGCTCAGCACGTAGCGCGTCTGCGGCAGCGGACCTTCGCTCGCGTCCACCAGCAGCATCACTCCGTCCACCATCTTCAACGCGCGCTCCACCTCGCCGCCAAAGTCGCTGTGGCCGGGCGTATCCACAATGTTGATCTTCACATCGTGATAGAAGATGGCCGTGTTCTTGGCCAGGATGGTGATGCCGCGCTCCCGCTCCAGTTCGTTCGAATCCATCACCCGTTCGACGTGGTGCTCGTTGGAGCGAAAAGTGCCGCTTTGCTGCAGCATGGCATCGACGAGCGTGGTCTTGCCGTGGTCCACGTGCGCGATGATGGCGATATTGCGAATACTTAAACTCAAGGCGTGTCCTTTACCGACGGGTCGGATTGCTGGGTGCATTCAGCCATCGAGAGGCTGTAATGCCCTACCTATAACTTTACTATGGGTGGAGGCTTCTCAGGGGATTACATCGCACTTACGCGCAAGTTTGCCGGGGCAAGGGACGCTTGCTGGGCTCCGAAGTTAGGAGAGCGGAGAAACTAGCATCAGCCCACTACCGTCTTCTGCTTCGGCGCGGGCCTTCCCGCCAACCGCGCTTCCACTTCCTTCACCGCGCGCTGCGCGGCAAGGATCCCCGTGTTGGTGGTCGATTCCGGCCCCTCGGAGTCCGTGTTGGCGAAGAAAACGCGGTCGAGCGGCTGTCGTGCAAGCGGCTGAACCTGCGTATACAGCCCGGGCGTCGACATATACAAAGGATGCCCCCGCCGGTAGATGTGTACCTCGATCGGATCGACATTCAATCCCGGCATCAGCTTCTGAAAATCGCTCAACACATTCGCGGCGATCCTGCGCGCCCCGATTTCGTTCAGGAGGTAGCCGCGCTCGTCCTCTTTCATCGGCGTGTAACAGCTGAGAATGTTGAACTTCTGCTGATAGCCCGGCTGTTTGCGAATCACCCAGTCGGCAACTACGACGTCGGTAAAGGCGTTGCCGGGGCACCAAGTGTCATAGCCGTGATTGAAAACCGGCTTGTCGAAAATCAGATTCACCACGGGATACGGAATATAGCGAATCTGATGCATCGCGTCGCTTTGTTTCTCGGGCAGCCCTTCAACGATGCGCCGCGTGATGAACTTAGGCGTGGCCATAATCACGGCCTTGGCGGCGACCGTCTTCAATTCGCCGCCCAACATGTAAGTCACCAGCACCTGCTCTTTTTCGGAGACTACGGCCACGGTGGTCGCGCCTGTCTGCATGCGGTCTTTGTATTTCGGCAACAGAATGTCCGCCAGTTTCTTCGTGATCGCGCCTAAGCCTCCGGGCCAGGTGTAGCGATCGTCGGTGCGGCTTTCTTCGACCATCTCTTGCAATGCCTCAATCGCCAAGCCGGCCGTAGTCTCTTCGCTGGTTGCGCCCCAGTTAGATGGCCCAAAGTTATCCCACCAGAGTTTCAGCTCTTCCGGATATCCCTTCAGGAAATCGGAAAACGGTTTTTCGTAAACCTCTTTGCCCCGCTTCTCGACGTCAATCGCGAGCATTTCCTTCTTGAACTTCTTGAAGCTCTCGCGAACCGGCGGAGCATAAGGCAGCTTATCCAGGCCGTCGCCCCAGGTATCTGGGACCAACTCCCCTCGAATGATGCTTGCGTCGGAGCTGTCAATCGGCAGCATCTCGAGCCCGATTTCTTTGGAGAACGCGTAAGCGTATTCGTCCTTGGTCAGAAACGCGGATCCTGTTCCATAGATGTTTCCTTCATACTCCATCTCGTACGCGTTGCCGCCCCAGTGCGGTTCTTTTTCGAGCAAGAGGAAATCGCGATGTTGTAAACGATAGGCGGCAGCCAGTCCGCTCACACCGCCGCCGACAATCACCACGTCATGCCGCGCCGAAGCCGGGGGCCGGGAGAATACTCTCCCGTCGCGCACTTGGTGGCAGATCCGGTTGTCCTCGCCATCCACATCCGCGCCGTGATGTTTCTGCGCATCGCCGGTTTGCGCGGCTACCAGCGAAAGATCGATCGGACATCCCGCCGTTACCGCTCCCGCAACCACAAACTTAATGAAGTCCCTGCGATTTGCACTCATGCCGCATCTCCCTCTGCCACGTCCACGCTTTCGGTGCCCACATCTGCTGCACCTTCACCGCGCACGCGCAAGCGATACCAGAACACAATCGCCACCAGCGAAAAGACAAAGATGATGGTCGACACCGCGTTGATCTCCGGCGTGATCCCGCGCCGCAGCCGTCCCCAGATTTCCAGAGGCAGCGTGTTATCGCGCCCGATCAGGAAGAAGCTGACCGCGATCTCGTCCATCGAAAGCGTAAAAATGAGCAGCGCCGCGCCGATGATCGGCAGCTTCAGATTCGGCACCGTGATGCGCCAAAATGTCTGCCAGTAATTTGCCCCCAGATCGAGCGAAGCCTCTTCCTGTGCCCGGTCCAACTTTTGTAAGCCCGCGAATACCTCGGTGGTTGCCACGGAAATCAGCGCGGTTCCATGACCCAGAACAATCGTCATCAGACTGAGTTTCGTTCCCGTCACGTTGAACAGCATAAGCAGCGAAAGTCCCGTGATAATTCCCGGCAGGATCAGTGGCAAGAGCACCAATCGCCGGAACAACGCCTTTCCCGGAAACTGCGCCCGCTCCAGGGCCAGCGCCGCCGGCACGCCGAAGGTCAGCGCGATCACCATCGCAGCCAACGCTACCTGCAGGCTGTTGAGCACCGAATCCCAGATCGGCCCGTCCGCGAAAAGCGTGCGATACCAGTCCAGGGTCAGATGATGTGGCGGGAACCCGCCCACGCCTTCTCTGTTGAATGAATAGAGAATGAGGATCGCGATCGGCAGATAGAGGAACGCGAACACCGCGACGGCATGAAAGAACAACCAGCGCGAGCCGGAGACAAGTTTCGCGTCGCTCACGAGAAACTCCATTTCTTTTCCAGCCTCTCGGAGAAAAATAGCAGGCCCACCACCAGCAGCAGCATGCAGAACGAAATCGCCGCCCCCAGCGGCCAGTTGTAAGCCGCGCCGAACAGGCTTACTACGATGTTCGAAATCATGATGCCGCTCGGCCCGCCCAGCAGCAGCGGCGCAAGAAAATCACCCAGGCTCAGGACGAAGGCAAACGTCGCTCCCGCCACCACGCCTGGAATCGACAGCGGAAAAATCACTTTCCAGAACGTCTGCCCCGGAGTCGCTCCCAGATCGTGCGACGCTTCCACCAGATTGCGCGGAATGTGCTCAAGCGCGGCGTAGATCGGCAAGAATGCAAACGGCGTGTAAATGTGGGTCAGCGTCAACACCACGGCAAACGGGCTGTACAGCAGAAACTCCAGGGGATGCTTGGTCAGGTGCACATACTGCAGCAGAGTATTGAGCACGCCGTCCGACCCCAGGATCGTCTTCCACGCATAAGCGCGCACCAGGTAGCTGACCCACAGCGGGATGATCACTAATTGATACAGCAGATCTTTTTTCTCGCCCGCATAAAAGGAAAGAAAATACGCCAGCGGATACCCCAGCACCAAAGAAAAGATCGTAACGCGTGCCGCGATCCCCATCGAGCGCAGCAGCGTTTGCCAGTAAACGTTCACGCGCAACAGTTGGCTGTAGTTAGCAAGATTCCACGAATGCTCGATGGTCTGCGACGCCGATACCGACCAGAAGCTGTAGCAGAACATCAGCAAATACGGCATCAGAAGAAATACGGTGACCCACACCAGGGGAGGCAACGTGACCGCCGCTTTGTAAGCTCGGGAGAACATCAGATTCTCTCCGGAGATTCGCGCACCAGAATTGCATCGGTCGGAGAGAACTCCAGTTCGACGTCGTCGAGCGCTCCGCCGCTGCCCGGAGTCCTCGCCACCAGCACCAGCCCATCACCGCATTCCACGCGAATCAACTCCGTCGCCCCATGAAACGCTTGATGCCGAACCTTTCCGCGCACGCGCACGCTCCCTGTTCCCGCCGGAGTTCCAGCGGCCAGGCGGATATTCTCTGGCCGCAGCGAGAACAGAGCCGGCCCATCCGGAAGTGCCGCCGGCCACGTCAAGACGCCGCAGCGCACCACTCCTGCTCGCACTTCGCCCTTCAGCAAATTCGTGTGTCCAATGAACTGAGCCGCATAGGCGGTTGCCGGGCGGCCGTAAATTTCTCGAGGCGTGGCCACCTGCTCCAGTTCACCCGACCGCAGCAACGCGATCCGGTCTGACATCACCATCGCTTCTTCCTGATCGTGGGTCACGAAGATAAACGAGATGCCGACCTCGCGCTGCAGCGATTTCAATTCCACCTGCATCTGTCGCCGCAAGTTCGCATCCAGGGCGGAGAGCGGCTCATCCAGCAGCAGCAATCGCGGACGGTTGACCAGCGCTCGTGCCAGCGCGATCCGTTGCTGTTGCCCTCCGCTGATTTTCGACGGCTTCGACTTCGCGTGCGCCGACATCTTCACCTTGTCCAGCGCTTCCTTCACACGAAATGCAATTTCCGCCTCAGGCCTTTTCGCCACCCGCAATCCGTAAGCCACGTTCTGTTCCACGGTCAGGTGCGGAAATAACGCATAGTGCTGGAAGACAGTGTTCACGCGGCGCCGGTAAGGAGGCTGACGGTCCAGTCGCTCCTCGCCCATCCACACCTCGCCCGCACTCGCCGTCTCAAAGCCCGCGATGATTCGCAGAAGTGTCGTCTTACCTGATCCACTCTCCCCCAGGATCGTGAGAAATTCTCCTTCCGCCACATCCAAAGAAATATCGCGCAACACTACATTCTTGCCAAACCGCTTGGCCACGTTGCGAATGCTAAGCAACGTACGGGAAGAGGTTCCCGCATCTGCGCCTCGAACCGTCGCCATTTCAGAAGTGCTCATCCGTGTAATAAATCCCTTATCCAGAACCGAGAGCGAGTCTGATTCGTAAGCCGAAAACCCGCAACTCGGTACTGGGTACTAGGTACTGGTTCCTACTGTGCCGCTTTTACTTCATTCCAGATCTCGTTGTACTTGGCGCGCCGCGGCACATTCTGCCAGAAATAAAGCCGCTTCTGGTAGTTGTCCACATCGTCCAGATGCAGGTTCTTTACTTCCTCTTTCGTCATGAACTGTGCGGCCTGCGGATTAGCTGGCGTATATCCAGTCACGTCCGTTACCTTCTTCTGCGTCTGCGCCTCAATCATGTACTCGAGAAATTCGTAGGCCAGATCTTTGTTCTCACTCCCCGCCGTGACCATGAGGTGATCAATCCACCCGGTCGTGTTTTCTTTTGGAATTGTCTCTCCCACCGGAAAGTTGATCTTGCGCAACTGGTTGGTCATGAGGGGCCATCCCATGGCCGCCACCACTTCGTGATTTTGAAAAAGATTCGTCAACTCTCCGCCCGTGGACCACATCTTGCGGATATTCGGTTTCAATTCCAGCAGCTTCTTCTTGACCGCCTCAAGTTGCTCGTCGCTCAAGTTGTAAAGCTGAGACGAATCGGGTTTGTCGTAGCCCAGAATCTGCGCCGCCATGTAGACCGTCGAAAGATCGTCCCATACCGAAATTTTCCCTTTGTATTTCGGATCCCACAAGACGTTCCAGCTATCCGGAGCCTGCTCGAAAACCGTGGTGTCGTAAATCAGCGGGTCCGGACCCCACATGAACGGCACTCCATACACCTGGCCCTTCACCCGCACCAGCGGCAGGGAAGTGAGTTGCGGAGAGAGTTGCCCGTAGCTTGGAATCTTTGACAAATCCAAAGGAGCCGCCAGTCCCGCTGCCGCGATCGACGTGGCCACATCGCTCGAAGGCGAGATCACGTCATAGTTCCCGGCGCTGCCGCCGCGCAGCTTGGCCACCAGTTCGTCGCTCGATCCCATGTAGGACGCCGAAACCTTGCAGCGATGCTGCTCCTCAAAAGCCTTCACGAACGCGGGATCGGCATAGCCCTCCCACACCAGCAAATTCAGTGTGGGTGCCTTCTTCGTGCATGAACCGGCAAGTAAAACCACGGCCAGCAAAGGCAACAACAGAAACCTTTGTCCGATTGTCATTTTCCCTCCTCCTTGCCGCCTGCATTCTTTGACTTCCATTGAGGAGACTCATACACAACTTTGCCGCCCACCATCGTCAAAAGCACTTCCGTATTTCCAATTTCGCTTGCCGGAATCTTGAACAGGTCTTGATTAATGATGATCAGGTCCGCCAGTTTGCCCGTTTCCAGCGATCCTTCCTGCCGTTCGCGGCGCCCCGCGAACGCCGCACCCACCGTATAGGCCTTGATCGCATCCTCAAGGCTGACGGCTTCTTTCGGCACGAAGCCGCCGTCCGGTTTGCCTTCGCTGGTCTTGCGCGTGATGCCTGTCTGCATTCCCGTCCACGGATTCAACGTCACCACCGGCCAGTCGCTGCCGAAGGCCAGCCGCCCACCGTCCGCTGCAATGCTGTGGAAGGACCACGCCCTCTGCGCTCGTTCGGGCCCAACGTTCCGAGCCCAGATGTCCAACGTATCCTCGTCTGGATACAAATGCAGCGGCTGAACGCTCGCAATCACTCCCAGCTTTCCGAAGCGCGGAATGTCGTCGGCGGTGATGGTTTCGATATGCTCAATCCGCGGTCGCGCGTCCTTTGTGCGGTTGGCTCGCGCAGCCTCCTCGTAGGCATCCAGCGCGGTTCGCACGGCCTTGTCGCCAATCGCATGAGTGAAGATTTGCAACCCGCGCTTGTCCAGTTCCGCGACCGCGGTCCTGTACTTTGAGGGATCCCAGAACAGTTTTCCGACCTGGCTGGGATCGTCGCTATACGGCGTCAGCATGGCCGCCGTGTGGGCCTCAATCACGCCGTCCAGCATCGTCTTCACAACCCCGCCGGAAATCCAGTCGTCGTGATAGGTCTTCCGGGCCCACTCAATTTTTTCCAGATCTGCCGGCGTTAACTCTGGTGGGTTGAGAAAATATGCCACGTAGAACCGCAGCGTCAACTCGCCTCCGCGCCGCAATTCATCGTAGAGATCGAGATACTCGAAATCTCCACCCGCGCTGTGTACGCGGGTCAGTCCAAACTTGTTCGCTTCGTGAATGCCCTTACGCAAAGCCGCCAGCCGTTCTTCGCGCGTGGGCTTCGGCATCACATTGGCCACCAGTTCGCCCGCCGATTCCTTCAGCGCGCCCGTGGCCTCGCCGCTGGCGTCGCGGACAATCTTTCCATTCGGCGGATCGGCTGTCTCCTTCGTGATTCCAGCCATCGCCAGCGCCTTGCTGTTCGCCCACGAACTGTGACCGTCAAACGCCACCAGATACACTGGACGATCGCGCACCACGTCATCCAAGATTTTCTTGTTGGGCAGCGCCGAGGGCCCAAATGTTGGATAAGTCCAACCCATGCCCGTAATCCACGGTTCCTTGGGATGCGAGGCGGCGTATTCCTTTACCCGCCTCTGGATTTCCGCGACCGTCGACGCGCCGTTCAGATCGACTTCCACCAACCCAAGCGATCCATCCATGAAATGAA
The DNA here is from genome assembly GCA_963749985.1 of uncultured Acidobacteriaceae bacterium. GTDB lineage: Bacteria > Acidobacteriota > Terriglobia > Terriglobales > Acidobacteriaceae > Sulfotelmatobacter. The sequence continues at coordinate 461,002 of CAVVOS010000002.1, forward strand.
TGTGACAATCCTCGAAGCCCGGCAGCAGGAGATTTCCCGCAGCGTCGATCACCTTCGTCGAGCTGCCGCGGTAGGCCTCGATGTCCTTATCGCTTCCAACGGCCACAATCTTCGCCCCGCGAATCGCCAACGCCTCGGCCCATGGCTGTCGTTCATTCACGGTGTAGATCCTGGCGTGCAACAAAATCGTATCTGCCGGTCCCGCTTCGGACTTGTCCTGTGCGGCTAACCTCGACGCAGAGCCACACAAAATCCCAATCACTCCGGCGATCAGAAGCACGAAGCCACTGCCGCTCCATTTCCCCAGCTTGAGCAATGTTCTATTTCTCCTTAGCCTAGAAAGTCGGCGGCGTATTCACCCACAGCACCCAGGTTTCCGCCCGCCCGGGATTTTTCCAGTGATGCGGTGTTGCGCTCTCAAAGTAAAAGCTGTCCCCGGCCTTGAGCCGGTATTGTTCTTTCTCCAGCGTGATCGCCAACTCCCCGCGCAACACGTAAAGAAACTCTTCTCCCTCGTGCGTGTAAGAGTCGCCGCTACCCGCCTCCGGCGCCAGCCGAAACAGATGCGGTTCCATCACCGTGTTTCCCCAGGCCAGCAACTCCATGCGCACGCCGGGACCGGCTTCCAGCACCTTTCTTTGTTTCGGACTCACCTGCCGGCTCCTCGCTCCAGTCGCGTCAAAAAAATCCAGAATGTTGGTCTTATAAAACCGCGCCAGCTTGCGCAGCGTTCCCACCGACCCGCTCATCTGTGAGCGCTCCAGCGCGCTCAGGAATCCCACGGAGATCCCCACCGCCCGCGCCACCTGCGCCAGCGACAGCTTCCGCTTTGCCCGCAACTGCCGCAAGTGCGAGCCAATCGCTCCTGCGCTTCCGTCCGCCACCGGATGCGTCCGTCCTTCCCGCCGCAGCAGTTCCACAATCGCCGCCGCGTTCAGTCCCCGCACCTTCCTCAAGAATCGCGCCCGCTTCAGCAGCTTGACGTCGTCCGCCGTATACAGCCGGTACTTGCTCTCGGTGCGCCGCGGATGCGCCAGTCCCATGCTCTCCCATGACCGGATCACCGACGGCGACACTCCCACCCGCCGCGCCACATCTCCGATCTTCAAGTAAGCTTCCGGGCTTGTTGAACTCATGGCCTGGTGAATTGTCCGATAGGAATTTTCTATGCAAAGTAGCGCTTTTTTTATCCTTGACAGCGCGCCATCCTCTTCTCTAACCTTGCGGGATTATAGCAAGGTTGTGGCGTCACACAAGCTGTCGCTTTCAAGAAAAAATCAACTTCTGCCGAAGATGCCTGGAGGTTCCATGCCGTCACTGCGAGCCCGCTGGACCATGATGTGTCTGGGAACGGTTTGCCTCGTCATCGCGATCTCTCTTGTCGTCCCCGCGCCGCTCGCCGCGCAGGGCACCGGTGGCCGTATCCTGGGCCGCGTCTCCGATCCTTCGGGCGCCGTGGTGGGTGGCGTGAAGGTCACCGCCATCAACGAGGCTACCGGAGTGACCCGGGACGCGCAGACCAGCGGCAGCGGTGATTATGGATTTCCCGACCTTCCAGTCGGAACCTACACGCTCACTTTTGAGTTAACGGGATTCAAGAAAGACATTCGCAAGGCCATCGCCCTCGACGTCAACCAGGTCATCACTCTCAACATGACCATGCAACTCGGGGGAGCTCAGGAGGTCGTCGACGTGACTTCCGAGGCGCCTCTGGTCGACACCACGAGCACGCAACTCGGCGCGGTGGTGAACAATCGCTCGGTCAACGAGCTGCCGCTCAATGCCCGCGATACCTATCAGTTCCTGCAGTTGCAACCGGGAGTGCAATCGCAGCTAGGCTCAAGCGGCGGAACGTTTTATGGCAGTGGAGACGCGGGGGCGGTTTCCGTCAACGGTGGCCGCGGGCGCGCCAACAACTTCAGCGTCAACGGTGGAGACGCTAACGATCAGTTCGCCAACCTGCCCACCATTCAGCCTACGCCTGATGCGATCGATGAGTTTCGCGTCATCAGCAACACCTTCGACGCCGAGTACGGCCGGAACTCCGGCGCTGTGGTGAATGTCGTCACCAAGTCGGGCACGAATCAGTGGCACGGCGACGTCTATGAATACTTCCGCAACACGGTGTTGAATGCGCAGGGTTTCTTCAACACGATCAAGCCCCAGGAAAATCAGAACCAGTTCGGCGGAACGTTCGGTGGGCCCATTAAGAAGGACCGCACTTTCTTCTTTGTGTCGTATGAAGGTAGACGCGTGCGGCAGGGCATCTCCGGGCAAACCGTGATTGTCCCCACTCCGCCGGAAAGGACTGGAGACTTTTCGGCCGGAGCGCCCTTCTTAGGCGGAATTTCCGACCAGTTTGCGGCGCAGGCGATCGACGGCCGTCCAGGCTGCGACACAGCCCTGGGCCTTGCGCAAGGCGGAATCAACAGTGAGTATGTGACTGGTGGCTACAGCAGTCAGAACCCTCTGCCCTGGTCCTCCGTCTTTCCTACAAACGTAATCCCGATCAATTGTCAGGATCCCGTCGCAGCTGATATGCTCCGCTTCGTCCCAGCTGCCAATCGATCCGACGGCGTGACCTATCAGGCCGTCCCCGTAAGTGCTGACACTCAAAATCAATTTACTCTCCGCTTCGACCATCACATCAACCAGCGGCAGAATTTCAGCTTTTACTACTACTTCACCAACGATACGAATTTTCAGCCCTTCTATGACTTCCAGGCCTCCGGCGCGAATATTCCCGGCTTTGGCGCCAATGTAGGTTCCCGGTATCAGCAGTTCAATCCCAGCCATACTTGGACAATTTCCAATTCCCTAATCAATGAAGCCCGCTTCACTTATATGCGTGAAGGCCAGTTGACCTTCCAGCATCCGCAAACTACGAATCTGGTGCAAGACTCGTGCTTGTCTCCCGCGGCGCAGGCGGTTTGCTTTAACGGCGACTCCGATTCCAACAGCGGGCCGCTATCGATTGTTGGCCAGTTAGGCACGAGTCCGCAGTACGGTATTACCACCGGCTTACCCGCCAACCGCCAGGGTGTTCCCTTTATCGGTGTGTCAGGAGGCTTCGCCATCGGCAACGGCTGGGAGGGCGAGCTGCCGCAGGTAGGGAACTCCTATATGGCGACAGACAGTGTGACTTGGGTTAAAGGGAATCACACCGTCAAATTCGGTGCTGATGTGCGCCGGGCTCAGTTTGACCAGACTCTCTATTACAACGTCAGCGGCGAATATACCTTCAACAGCACGACCGAAAATTCCGTCTTATACAACGATAACTATCCCGGCTACCTGCTGGGCCTGGACGACAGCTATAGTCAGGGCTCTGCGCAGCGAGAAGACATACGCAACACCGGCGTCTACGTCTTCGCGCAGGATAGTTGGAAGATCAAACCTTCACTCACCATGAACTATGGACTTCGCTGGGAGTTGGATACGCCTCTCGCCGATGCTCTCCACCACGTTCAAACTTTCCGTCCGGGTCAGAACTCAACCGTTTACCCCTGCATGCTAACCGCCGCCGAGCAGACTAGTCTTCAGGCAACGAACTGCACTGCCGCCGGTGTGCAGCCCACGGGACTCGTGGTTCCCGGAGACTCCGGCGTCAATGCGGGACTCACGCAGACATACTACAAAGCCTTTGCGCCGCGCATTGGGCTGGCCTACAGCCCCAATCCCAAGACCACCATCCGCGGCGGTTGGGGCCTGTTCTACAATCCCATGGAGCAACTGGTCCTCGAACAGTTCGGCGCCGAACCACCTTTCGGTGGCAGTACGTTCGTGCCCGCAACCTTTCTGAACACTCCCTTCATTTCGCAAACCGGTAGCGTCAGTCCAAACCCGTTTAACGGAATCCTCAGTCCCACCCCTGGGACTCCGCAGGATTGGGCTTCTTTCCGCCCCATGCTCCTGTACGGGGATTTTCAGCCTCACATGCGCACGCAGTATACGGCTCAGTACAACCTGAATTTCGAGCAGGAACTGGCTCGAAATGTGGTCTTTCAACTCGGTTATGTGGGATCGCAGGGTCACCGACTGCTGGCTTCGCATGACATTAACCCGGCGAATCCGCAGAGTTGCCTCGACATAATCGCCATCGCCAACAACAACGCAAGCAACGTTACGTCTTACGGATTGCCGGCTAGCTGCGGCCCGTTCCTCGAAGACGATCAATTCACCGTCACGCTTCCTCCGAGCAACTCTCCAAATCTCCTGCCCAACGGATTCCATTTGCCCACCGGCGGCACGATCGCGGCTGCGGGGCAGACGCTGAACTTTGTCGGCCTTCGACCATATTCGACGCCCACGTGCAACCCCATCACCGGCGGCCCTGGAAATGGATGCCCGGCTGACGGTGTTCCCGTCTTTACCAACATCTTCGCCGAAGATACCATCGCCGCCGCCGCCTACAACTCGCTGCAGGCCAGCGTGGAGAAGCGCTTCTCCCACGGACTTCAACTGCAGGCTGCCTATACCTGGAGCAAGTCTCTGGACTGGGCTTCCAGCTTCGAAGAAACGGTTAATCCCTTCAATTACAAATCCAGCCGCGCCTTATCCCTCTTCAATTCGGCGCAGCGCTTCGTTCTCAACTATTACTGGGAGCTTCCCGTTCAGAGATACAACGGATTCAAGGGAAAACTTCTGGACGACTGGGCGATGTCTGGAATCATCCAGTTCCAGACCGGCTTTCCCATTCGCATTCAGACCCAGGACGATGCCGAACTGATCAGCAGCTTGTTCTTCCTGAGTGCCGACGCGCCTCAACTCACCGGACCGCTGCAAACCCAGAGCGGAAAACAAGTAACCACTCAAGTGGTCAACGGCAGCCCCGAGACTGGGCATTTCTTCATCAATGCCGGCAGTTTCTCCGATCCCGCCCCCGGCAGCTTCTCCACCACGCCCCGATCGATCTGCTGCGGTCCCGGGCAGAACCAATGGGACATTACCGTCTCGAAGAGAATTAGCCTCTCCGAAGCGAGATACTTCCAGTTCCGCGCTGACATTTTCAATCTTTTCAACAAAACGGAGTTCGTTAATCCTGACGGCAACTTCAGCGACCCTACGTTTGGCCAGGTACAGCAAGCCCGGGATCCGCGTGAAGTGCAGTTTGCCCTTAAGTTCTACTTTTAGTTTGGCCGTGTAAGATGTGAAAGTCAGCACACCCGGGCGGCTTGCCGCCCGGCATTCTAATGGCCCGCTCACCCACGTGACGACGGCCTGACTATTCCGGAGTAATCCGATGTACCCCGATCTGCAGAAGGAACTCGACACGTTCGAGCGCCGCACGCCCAAGTCCGCCGAAGCGCACAAGAAAAACCTCAAACGCATTCCGCTCGGCGTGGCCAGCAACTATCGCCACTACGATCCCTGGCCCATCTTCGTGAAAGAAGCCAGCGGCAGTAAGTTCCGCGATCTCGATGGGAACGAATACATCGACCACAACCTCACCTTCGGCGCGCTGATGGCCGGACACTGTCACCCCGCCGTCATGAAGGCCGTCGAAAAGCGGCTTTCCACCGGAACTATGTTCGGCATGCCTCATGACATGGAATGGGAACTCGCCGAGGAAATCTGCAACCGCTTCCCGGTCGAGATGGTCCGCTTCGGCAACAGCGGTACCGAAGCCACCATGCACGCCATTCGCCTGGCCCGCGCCGCCACCGGTCGCGACAAGATCATTAAATTTGAAGGCGCTTACCACGGCCTGCATGACTCCGCTCTGGTCAGCGTAAAGCCTCACGCCCCCGATTTCGGCGACATCGAGAATCCCACGCCAGTTTCCGGCGGGCTGGGCGTTCCGAAATCAGCAATTGCGAATGTCCTGATCTCCACCTTCAACAATCTCGGCAGTGTCGAGCGCCGCTTCAAAGAAAACCCCGGCGAGGTCGCCGCAATTATTCTCGAGCCCATCCTGATGAACGTCGGCCTGTGCATGCCGCAGCCCGGCTTCCTGCAGGGCCTTCGCGATCTCGCCACGAAATACGGCGCGCTCCTGATCTTCGACGAAGTGAAAACCGGCGCCAAACTCGGCTGGGGCGGTGCCAGCGAATACTTCAACGTTCATCCCGACATGATCTGCCTCGCCAAATCGATTGGCGGCGGCCTGCCGCTCGCCGCGTTCGGCGCCAGCAAGTCCGTGATGGACCTCATCTCGCAACACAAGGTCTTTCACGGCGGCACCTACAACACCAACCCGGTTTCCATGGCGGCTGGCCTTGCCACGTTCCGCGAAGTCCTCACCCGCGCGAACTACGCTCACGTCGACAAACTGGGCAACAAGCTAGCAGAGGGATATCGGAAGACCATCGCCAAGGTCGGCCTGCAAGCCTACATCGCGCAAGCCGGCGCCAACGGTGCGCTGATGTTTTATCCGCAGGAAATTCACAACTACCGCGACTGGACCGCGATCGATATCGATCTCTGGCGCCATTACTGGTTCGCGATGGTCAATCGCGGCGTGATGCCGCAACCCTACTGGTGGGACGAACAGTGGACGATTTCCGTCCAGCACACCGAAGCAGATATAGACAAGCACCTGTCTGCCTTCGATGACATCGCCGCATCGCTCGCAAAAGCGCAGCAGGAACGGATAGGTCAGCCCGTGCTAGCCGCGCACTAGAACCGGTCGCCGGTCCTCGGTCGTCAGCCAGGTCATTTCGCATGTAGGCTGACGACCGACGGCCGACGACCGACGACGAATCTTTTGTCCACCACCACCCAACCCGCCGCCCAGCCCCACCTGATCCGCGCCCTCGGACGCCGCGATCTTGTCCTCCTCTTCGTCGTCGCCGTCTTCAATTTAAACGTGGTCCCCTCCATCGCGGCTAACGGCGGCGTCACCATCTGGCTCTGGATCATTTCGCTTCTTCTTTTCTTCTGGCCGCAAGGCATCGCCGTCATCGAACTCGCACATCGTTATCCCGGCGAAGGTGGCGTCTATCTCTGGGCCAAGGAAGTTTTCGGCGACTTCCACGGATTCCTCTCCGGCTGGTGCTACTGGACCAACAACATGCTCTATGTGCCGACGGTTATGCTGTATTTCGTCGGCGTCTCCGTCTTCGCCATGGGCCCTAGCCATGCGGCTCTCGCCGATAACAAGGCCTTCGCGCTCACCACATCGCTCGCGCTGCTGGCCCTACTCACGGTTCTCAACGTCGTCGGCCTCGGCATCGGCAAGTGGATCAACAATCTCGGCGCCATCGGGACGTTCATCGCCGCCGCCGTCCTCATCGGTCTCGGTGTCGTCATATGGTCCCGCTTCGGCACCACCGTCACGACCGCCGACTTCCAGATTCCCGCCAACCCGCGCTTCGTTCTCAATTCCTTCGGCGTCATTTGCTTCGGTTTGGTCGGCCTCGAACTCGCCTCCGTCATGGGCGACGAAATCCAGGATCCTCGCCGCACCCTTCCCGGCGCCGTCGCCTGGGGCGGAGTCCTTTCCGGCGCTCTCTACATCGGCGCGACGCTCACGCTTCTCATCGCCGTCGGCAAGAACATTAACGTGCTCCAGGGAATCGTTCAGGCCGTAAGCCACATGGCGGGCCGCGTCGGCGTGCCTTGGATCACCGTACCCTTTGCACTCATGCTCAGCCTCTCCATCGCCGGCATCGGTTCCGCCTGGATGGGCGGCTCCGCACGCATCCCCTTCGTCGCCGGCCTCGATTCCTATATGCCTTCTTGGCTTGGCAAGATTCACCCGCGCTACGCCACGCCATACGCTGCTCTCATCGTCCAGGCCGTCGTCTCTGCTTTCCTCGTCATCATGAACTTTCTTGGCGCCGGTGTGCAGGAAACTTTTCAGAAACTACTTTCGCTGGCCGTCGTGCTACAACTCGTCCCCTTCCTTTATATGTTCGGCGCGCTCATAAGATTCGCCGTGAGGGAAGTTACACCGCAAGGTCAATACGGCCGGACCACGTTACTGCTTGCGGGCACCAGCGGCCTGCTCACCACTACACTCGGCATCGCGCTCGTATTTTTTCCGGCCCAGCAGATCACTTCGTTGTGGTCCTACGAATTATGGATGTTCGGCGGCACGCTGTTTTTCGTCGGCCTCGCCGCATTCTTTTTCTTCGTCTACGGCCGCCACAAAGCTCCGCCACAGGCTGGGAAGGGCACGACTTTAGTCGTGCCCCTGGCTGCTGACAAACTTTGATCGTGGGTAGCAGTTTTTGGGTCGCGCAGCGCTTCAGCGCTGCGATAGAGGCCACAGAATCGATGGCGGCTTTTAGCCGCTGCGGTAAGCAGGAGGTCGAAACAAAATGTCCGGCGGAATCACAACCGAAGTTCCCAAAGAAGTCCGCACCTACCAGATGTACATCAACGGCGAGTGGGTCGCGAGCAAATCCGCGAAGACGTTCCCCGTCTACGATCCTTCCACGGAAGAAGTCATCGCCCAGGTCCCTGACGCCGGCGCCGACGACGTCAACCGCGCCGTAGCCGCGGCCAAAGCTGCATTTGAAGACGGCCCATGGGCGAGCAGCACCGCCCAGGAGCGCGGACGTATCCTCTTCCGTCTCTCCGAAAAAGTCCGCGCCAACCTTCCCGCGCTTGCCGAACTCGAATGCCGCAACACCGGTAAGCCGATCGTCGAGGCCGAATTCGACATCAACGACGCCGCTACCTGCTTCGAATATTACGGCGGCCTCGCCACCAAAGTCGTCGGCTACGTCAATCCCGTTCCCGACAATGCGATGTCCCTTTCGCTCAAAGAGCCCGTCGGCGTCGCTGGACAAATCATTCCCTGGAACTATCCACTCCTCATGGCCGCGTGGAAACTGGCGCCTGCCATCGCCGCCGGCTGCACCTGCGTTCTCAAGCCCGCCGAGCAAACTCCGCTCACCGCGCTCGAATTCGCCAACTATTTCGCCGACTGCGGCCTGCCTCCCGGCGTGGTCAACATCATCACCGGCTTCGGCGAAACCTGCGGGGCGCCGTTAGTCCAGCATCCCGACGTCAACAAGATTGCCTTTACCGGCAGCGCTGCCGTCGGCAAGATCATCGTGAAACAGGCCGCCGACACCGTAAAGCGCGTCACCCTCGAACTCGGCGGTAAGTCGCCCAACATTTTCTTTGCCGATGCCGATTTCGAAGCCGCCATCGACGGCGCGCTTTTCGGAGTCTTCATCAATCAGGGCGAAGTCTGCTCCGCCGGAAGCCGTATCCTGGTGCAGAAGTCGATCTACAAAAACTTCGTCGAGGCCATGACCGAGAAAGCGAAGAAGATCAAGCTCGGCCCTCCCCTTGATCGCGAGACCAAGATGGGTCCGCTTGTCAGCAAGGAGCAGTACGACCGCGTCAACTCCTACATCGAGATCGGCAAGAAAGAAGCCACACTTGCCTCCGGCGGCGGACGTCCAGAGAAAATTGGTAAAGGCTACTACGTCCAGCCCACGATCTTTTCCAATGTGACGAACTCCGCCCGCATCGCCCGCGAAGAAATCTTCGGCCCCGTCGCTGCCGTGATTCCCTTTGAAGACGAGAAGGACGCGCTCAAGATTGCCAACGATTCGCCCTATGGCTTAGCCGCCGCCGTCTGGACCCGCGACATTTTCAAAGCTCTGCGCGCCGTGAAAGCTCTGCGCGCAGGCATAGTCTGGGTAAATCACATGCAACCCACATACGTCGAGGCTCCCTGGGGCGGCTACAAGCAATCCGGCTTCGGCCGCGAACTCGGCCCCTGGGGCATCGAAGAATATCTGGAAACCAAGCAGGTCTATATCAATCTGAACGAAGCTCCAATCGGCTGGTACTGATGAAAGCGTTTACACTCTGTCATCCTGAGCGAGGACTGATCTTCGCGCTCAAGCGCGAAGATCAACCGCAGTCGAAGGACCCCTACGCCCTCATCACCCCCACGGTTGATTCAGGGAATTCTCTCGAGAAAATAACATGAGTACCATTCGAATCAGCACGCCCATCCCCGGTCCGAAGTCGAAGGCTCTCTCCGAGCGCCGCGCCCAAGCCGTGCCCCGCGGCCTTTCTCACGGCACGCCGATCTACGTCGCGAAAGCCGAAGGCGCCTGGCTGGAAGACGTCGACGGCAACCGCTACATCGACTTTGCCGGCGGCATCGGCTGCGCCAACGCCGGTCATCGTCAGGAGGCCGTGATTGACGCCATTCGCGGCCAGCTCGACAAATTCCTTCATACCTGCGTCCAAGTCACGCCCTACGAAGGCTACATCCGCCTCGCCGAGCGCATGAACGAAGTCACCCCCGGCAAGTTTCCCAAGAAGACTCTCTTCGTGAACAGCGGCGCGGAGGCTGTCGAGAACGCCGTCAAGATTGCCCGTGCCTACACCAAGCGCCCGGCCATCATCGCCTTCGAAGACGCATTCCACGGCCGCACCATGATGACGCTTGCTCTCACCAGCAAAACTCATCCTTATAAAGCCGGCTTTGCGCCGTTCCCCGGCGAGGTTTATCGCGTCCCCTTCGCCTACTGTTATCGCTGTTCGTACAACCTGAAATATCCCGCATGCGATCTTTACTGTGCACGCCATCTCGAAGACACTTTCAAGCGCGTTGTCGCCAACGAGGAAGTAGCGGCAGTCATTGCTGAGCCGGTCTTGGGCGAAGGTGGATTCGTCGCGCCACCGCCGGACTATTTCAAAGTTCTCATCGACCTCTGCCACAAGCACAACATACTTTTCATTGCCGATGAAGTTCAATCCGGTTTCGGACGCACCGGCGCGCTTTTCGCCAGCGAACGCTACGGCATCGAGCCTGACATTTTAGTGACCGCGAAATCCCTCGGTGGCGGTTTGCCGCTTGCCGCCGTCACCGGCCGCACCGAAATCATGGACGCGCCCGGTCCCGGAGGCCTCGGCGGCACTTTCGCCGGCAATCCGCTTTCTTGCGCCGCTGCGCTCGCCGTGCTCGATTTATTCGAAAAAGAAAATCTGTTAGCCCGCGCCAACGAGCTCGGAGACCGCTTCCAGCGCCGGGCCCGCGAATGGCAGCACCGCTGGTCCATCGTCGGCGACGTGCGTGGCCTCGGCGGAATGCAGGCCATCGAACTGGTGAAGTCGCAGGAAACAAAAACTCCCGCCTCGGACGAAACCAAGCAAATCACGCAGTATTGCTACGAGCACGGCCTGATCACCATCACCGCCGGTTCCTACTCCAACGTGATCCGCGTTCTGGTCCCGCTGGTAGCCACCAACGAGCAAATGGACGAAGGCCTCGACGTGCTCGAATCTGCGTTGGCGGCGGTGTGCGACAAGAAAGACGCAGTATTAAGTTTGTCATCCTGAGCGAGGATTGATCTTCGCGCAAAGGCGCGAAGACCAACCGCAGTCGAAGGATCGCTACCGGCATTGGTATCATTGATCTTTACGCACGGAATAAGTACACGGAACTCTTTGCGATAGCAGAGGCACACCATGACCGTCGCCGCACCTCCTATTACTCGTCTCACCCACTACATCAACGGCCAATGGAGCGACTCACGCGCCTCGGAATGGCGCGACGTCGTCAATCCCGCCACCGGCGAGGTGCTCGCTCAAGTCCCGCTCGCAGAGGCTGCAGAAGTCAATCAAGCCATCGAAGCCGCTGCCGCGGCTTTCCCCGAATGGCGACGCACTCCTCCCGAAGACCGCATCCAGCCGCTGTTCAAGCTGAAGATGCTCCTCGAAGACCACATCGACGACATCGCCCGCATCATCACCCAGGAAAACGGCAAGACCTTCACCGAAGCCAAAGCCGAAATGCGGCGGGCGATTGAAAACGTTGAGGTCGCCTGCGGCATTCCCATGATGATGCAAGGCTACAACCTCGAAGACGTGGCCCGCGGCATCGACGAGATGATGATCCGCCAGCCTCTCGGTGTCACCGCCGCCATCGTGCCCTTCAATTTTCCCGGCATGATTGCGTTCTGGTATCTGCCTTACGCCATCGCCACCGGCAACACATTCATTCTCAAGCCCAGCGAGCGCGTCCCGCTCACCATGCGCTATGTTTACGAACTGCTCGAAAAAACCGGCTTGCCCAAGGGCGTCGTAAGCCTGGTTAACGGCGGCAAGGCCGTCGTCGACGCGCTCATCGACCACCCCAAAGTCCGCGCTATCAGCTTCGTTGGCTCGACTCCCGTTGCGCGTTACATTTACGCGCGTTCTGGTGAAAAGGGGAAGCGCTGCCAGTGCCAGGGCGGAGCCAAGAATCACGTCATCATTCTTCCCGACGCTGACATGCCAATGGCCACGCAAATTATCAGCGACAGCGCCTTCGGATGTGCCGGCCAGCGTTGCCTCGCGGTTTCGGTCGCCATCACCATCGGCGAAGCGCAGAAGACTTTCCGTGACTCGATTGCCGACGCGGCTTCTAAACTCAAAGTCGGCAACGGCCTCGACGAAGGTGTTCAGATGGGCCCAGTGATCACGGCGCAAAGTAAAGAGCGCGTTGAGTCGCTCATCGGACTCGGCGAGAAGCAGGGAGCGAAAGTCCTGCTCGATGGACGCCACTCGAAGATCCCGAAATACGAATCCGGCAACTTCGTGAAGCCCACAATTCTCGACGATGTTCCGGCGAGCAGCGATCTTGCCGACACCGAGATCTTCGGTCCCGTCTTAAGCCTCGTCCACGCCGACAGCATGGACGAAGCTCTCGCTTTCCTCGAGCGCAGCGCTTACGGCAATCAGGCTTCGCTGTTCACCTCGAGCGGATCGGCCGCGCGCCGCTTCCGCTACGAGGCGCCCGCCGGGAATATCGGCATCAACATCGGAGTCGCGGCTCCCATGGCTTACTTCCCGTTCAGCGGATGGAAGAACAGCTTCTTCGGTGATCTTCACGGCCAGGGCCGCGACGCCATCGAGTTCTACACCGACAAGAAAGTTGTCGTCGAGCGCTGGGCGAAGGAACACAGCCGAAAGTTCTAGAGAATTGAGTGATTCAGCGATGGAGTCATCGGGCCATTGAAAAACAAAACGTAGACTCGTGTTGACCTTCAATCTCCCGATGACTCAATGACTCAATGATCCACTGAGGATTCCATGACCACAACTCTTACCACTCCGACAATGTCCGGCAAGGAAATCGTCGATCTCTCGCGCAAGCACACGCTCTACGAATGGTCGGCGCAGTCGAAGGTCGATCCCATTCCAGTGGCGCGCGCCAAGGGGATTTACTTCTACACGCCGGAAGGCAAGCGCTTCATCGACTTCAACAGCCAGCTCATGTCGGTCAACATCGGACACGGCGACGAGCGCGTGATCCAGGCGATCGCGGAGCAGGCGGCGACGCTCGCTTACGCGAATCCTTTCATGGCCACGGAAGTCCGCGCGCGTCTGGGCGCGAAGCTCGCCGAAATCACTCCCGGCGACATTGACACCTTCTTCTTCACCAACGGCGGCGCTGAGGCCAACGAGAACGCCATCAAGATTGCGCGCTTCTTTACTGGACGTCACAAGATCGTGGCTCGCTATCGCTCTTATCACGGCGCGACTGCAGGGGCGATGAGCCTTACCGGCGATCCGCGCAGATGGGCTGCGGAACCTGGCATTCCGGGCGTGGTTCACGTGCTTGATCCTTATCACGGGATCGAGCGCGGATGGGAATCGGCCGAGTCTTCGCTCGCCATGATTGAGGAGACCATTCAGCTCGAAGGTCCACAAACCATCGCCGCGTTTATCCTCGAACCTGTTACTGGCACCAACGGAATTCTGGTTCCTCCTGAGGGATATCTGGTTGGGCTGCGTAAGCTCTGCGACAAATACGGCATATTGATGATTGCCGATGAAGTGATGTCTGGTTTTGGACGAACTGGAGCGTGGTTTGCGGTCGATCACTGGAAAGTTGTTCCGGATTTGCTTTGCATGGCGAAGGGATTGACGTCGAGTTATTTGCCGCTGGGAGCGGTTGGAATGCGACATCACATCGCGCAGCATTTTCAGGACAAAGTGTTTTATGGAGGGCTGACTTACAACAGTCATCCCATGGGCTGCGCGGCGGCGCTGGCGACGATTCGCGTGTATGAAGAAGATGGGCTGATCGGCAACGCGAAAAAAATGGGCGCGATCCTGAAGGAGCTGGGAGCGGAGCTGCAGGCCCGGCATCCGTCGGTGGGGGCGGTGCGCTCGATTGGACTGTTTGGCATCGTCGAACTGGTGCGCAGCCGCAAGACGCGGCAGCCGATGGCTCCGTTCAATGGCACGTCGGAGGAGATGGTGGCTCTGGGACGCTTCTTCCGCGAGCAAGGGCTGTATACGTTCGTGCGCTGGAACACTTTCTTCACCAATCCTCCGCTGTGCATCAACGAGCAGCAGATGCGCGAGGCGTTTGAGATCATCGATCGCGGGCTTCTCATTGCTGATAAGGCTGTCAGCGACTAGTACCTAGTGGCCAGTACCTAGTACCCAGTCCCGGCGTAGTGTTCCGGTTGGAACATTGGGACGATTTACTGAATTGTATGTACAAATGTTCCAGTCGGAACATTGGAGCGGTTTGCTGGAACGCTGCGGGAAATCGCCGGAAATCGGCATGTAATCTTAAAGCTATAGTTGATTCGCGGCAAGTGGCTGAGTGGGATGGGGTTGGTCGGGTGCCGAAATACCGGCAGGGAAACCACAGGGCGAAGGAAAAGCGTTGAAAGACGGCGCTCGGGGCTGGCAGTCGGCGGCGGGGAGTGCTGAATACATGGACTTGCGGGAGATACGGGAATGTCCCGTATGTCCCCATTCGCCTCCCACCCTTCGACAGGCTCAGGGCAGGCAGAGACGATCGAAGGTCAAGATCCCCACCCTCCCGCGAAGGGCGCGGGAGGATGGGGCATCCGGACAGGGGCTGAAGCCCGCGCTGATCCTGAGTGCTTTACGCGGCGCTGAAGCGCCGCTCTTCCACGGCGCTGCGGGCTTTGTGGGATGACTGAAGGTCGTGCCTTTTCCTTTCCCGCTGAGCGACCAGGGTCGGATCAATATCGAAGGCGATGGGTAGGAGTGTTCGTTCGGCACTGGCTCGGCGTCGCTTTGCTGCGGTGACGGGCGAGGGCGGCTGTCGCTACGGGAGTTGTGGCGCCGCATGCTGACAGCAGGTTCCTCGCGCGCCTGCGGCGCGCTTCGGAATGACAAAGTTTAGATGCGGGTAGGGATCCTTCGACTGCGCGAGCCATTGGCTTCGCCAATGTCTCGTTTCGCTCAGGATGACATTCCTGATGACAGTCCTGACGGGCCTGACAGAGCTACTACTGTTGTTGTTGCTGTTGTTCGTGGTCGAGGCGGGGGGCGCGGAGGGGGGCGGGGCGGGATTGGATGACGATGGTGGGAGTGGTTTGTTCGGGGGGTGGGGCGTCGGAGGGGCTGACGGTGACGGCTACACTGAGCTCGCTCTGGGCTTCGCCTTTGTGGACGCCGCGGGTGGGAGGGACGTCGGCGTAGTCGCGTCCGATGGCGACGCGGATGTGGCGGTCGGCGCCGATTAGGTTGTTGGTGGGGTCGAAGGCGATCCATCCGAGATTAGGGACGAGAGCCTCGATCCAGGCGTGGGACGCGCCTTCGAGAGAGCGGTCGGTGGTTTCGGCGTCTTCGTCGCGGTGAAACATGTAGCCGCTGACGTAGCGGCAGGGAATGTGGAGCGGACGCACGAGAGCGATCATGATGTGAGCAAAATCCTGACAGACGCCCTGGCGGGAGTGGAGAGCGTGGTCGATGGGAGAGTCGACGTTGGTGCTGTTGGGGACGTAGTTGAACGAATTGTAGATGGCTTCGTTGAGTTCGGTGAGCAACGCGAGGGGAGTGTCGCGGCGTTCGCAGCGGAGTTCGCGGGCCAGGGCTTGCAGGCGTTCGGTGGATTGAGCGAACTGGCTGGGGAGTAGCATCTCCCAGAAGTCTTCGGTGGCGACTGCGCGGTCAAGGTCGCGCCAGGTGCCGGCGTCGGCGAGGCTGGGAGGCGGCGCGGATTCGACTTCGACAGTGGATTGGGCGGTGACTTTGACTTGAGTGTGGTTTCCGGCGATATCGAAATGATGCACGGTGTTGCCCATGAAATCGCGGTACTGCATGATGTTGGCGGCGGGGCTGACGTCGAGTTGAAAGGTGAGGCAGTGCTGAAGGGATTCACTGCGGGGCTGCAGGCGGACTTCCATGATGCTCTCGCGGACGGCGGGCTGGTAGGAGAAGGTGGTGGTATGGAGTACCGAATAGATCATGCAGTCCTTTAGATTTGGTGATTGGGTAATTTAGTAATTTAGTAATTTGAAATCCAAACCTTCGATTTGTTTCAATTTCCCAATTACTAAATTACTCAATTGCTCAATTGCTCGATCATTCCAATCCCTACGCTACCAGCGCCGATTCGACGGAATAATCGAAATAAATTTGATGGATGGCGGCGTGGGCCTGGCTGCATTGCCAGCGGATGCTGTCCACGAAGGCGTTGGCGCCCGAGGCCATGATTTCGTCGATCTGGCTGAAGCTGAGAGTGGCGCGCAGGCGGCCGGCGATGCGAACGGGCTGCTCGGCCTTGCGTTCGGTTAGCTCCGAGATGGCGGTTAGCGCGGCGTGGATCATATCGACGGAGAAGCGCACGGAGTGCGGGAATCCAGGGTTCAGCAGGAGGAATTCCGCTACCCGCAGCGGGCGCAGCTCGGCGGTGTGAGCCTTGCAGTAGGCTTGAAACGCGGCGCAGGACTTCAGCAATGCCACCCACTCGAGATACTCTTCGCTTTCCACAGCCTGGTCGAGGGGATGAGGCAAGCGGTTGAAGTGCGCGCCGATGAGGCGGGCGACGGCGTCGGTGCGTTCGACGAAGCGGCCGAGCTGAATGTAATGCCAGCCTTCGCCGTGGGACATGGTGGAGTCGGTGACGCCTTGAAACAGGTGGGCGCCGTCCTGCACGGCGCGAAAAAATTGATAGGAATCGAGCAGGCCGGCCTCACTGGAGGCGGTGCTTTTCACTTGCAGGAAGAGACGATTGAGTTGCTCCCACATATCGGAACTGCACTGCTCGCGCACCTGACGAAGATTCTCGCGCGCGGCGGCGACGCAGGAAATAATCGAGGAAGGATTGGTGCGGTCCAGGGTAAGAAGATGCGTGAGGGTCTCGGCATCGAGAGAGCCATCTTCCGGAGCCGGTACTTGCAGGGCTTGCAGCAGGCCAAGCCAACGCTCCGAACCGGCGTCGGGAGACTGATCGAGGCGGAGTTGGAGATCGACGTCGATGAGGCGCGCGGTGTGCACGGCGCGCTCGAGGTAGCGGCTCATCCAATAGAGGCTGTCGGCGACGCGCGACAGCATGGTGGTTTCGCGGCGGTCGTTCATATGCAACTCGTCATCGGGGTAACTCGTGATGGGCGTAACGCGTCATGCGCGTAACACCCAGGTATCTTTGCTGCCGCCGCCTTGCGAGGAGTTCACGACCAGCGATCCGCGACGAAGCGCGACACGGGTAAGGCCTCCGGGAACGAGCGTCATGTTTTCGCCATAAAGAATGTAGGGGCGGAGATCAACGTGGCGGGCCTGCGCTTCTCCTTCGAGGAAGCAAGGCGCGCGAGACAGACTTAGAGTGGGCTGGGCAATGTAGTTGCGCGGTTCGTCCTGGATGCGGCGGCGGAAGTCTTCGCGCTGCTCGGCCGTGCTGTGGGGGCCGATCAACATGCCATAGCCACCGGATTCACCGACGGCCTTCACCACGAGTTGGTCCAAGTGTTCGAGCACATAGTTCCGTTGCGACTGGTCGGTGAGCATGTAGGTGGGGACATTGGCGAGGATGGGATCTTCTGCCAGGTAATAACGGATGATTTGCGGGACATAGGCGTAGACGGCCTTGTCGTCGGCGACGCCGGTGCCGATGGCGTTGACGAGTCCCACGTTGCCGGCGCGGTAAGCGTTGAATAATCCGGGAACGCCGAGACTGGAATCACGCTGGAAGCAGAGGGGATCGAGAAAATCGTCATCGACCCGGCGGTAGATGACGTCCACGCGCCGCAGTCCGGCGGTGGTGCGCATGTAGACCAGGTTGTCGTGGACCAGCAGGTCGCGGCCTTCCACCAACTCGATGCCCATCTGCTGAGCCAGAAAGGTGTGTTCGAAATATGCCGAGTTGAAGACTCCGGGAGTCAGCAACACCACGGTGGGTTCGTGCCGGGCCGAGGAACTGGGCGGGCTGAGCGCACGCAAGGTGGCGAGCAGCGCTTGGGCGTAATGATCGACGGGGCAAACGCCGTAGTCGCGGAATAATGTGGGAAAGACCTTCTTCAGGACTTTCCGGTTGGCCAGCATGTAGGAGACGCCGCTGGGCACGCGGAGATTGTCTTCGAGTACGGCGAAGCTGCCATCGGGAAGGCGCACCAGATCGGTACCGCAGATGCTGACGTAAATTCCGCGAGGGATATTCAGGCCGCGCATCTCGCGGCGGAAGTGGCGGCAACTATAGACGAGTTCCTTGGGGACGACGCCATCGGCGAGGATTTTTCCGCTGTGGTAGATGTCCTCCAGAAATAGATTCAGGGCCGCGATGCGTTGGGCAAGTCCGCGCTCGATCTTCCGCCATTCGGCGTGGGGAATGATGCGGGGCAGCAGATCGTTGGGGAATACGCGCTCGGTGCCTTCGGAGTTGCCGTAGACGGTGAAGGTAATCCCCTGATGCAAGAAGGAGAGGTCGGCGGCTTGCTGGCTTTTGCGTAATTCTTCGGGAGGCAGATCAAGCAAGGTTTGAAATAGAGCGCGATAGTGAGGGCGAGGGACGCCGGGCGCCTCGAACATTTCGTCGTAGGCGCCGTCAAACTGATAATGGCGGAAAGGAGGCCGGGACAAGGCGGGAGCGGGCTCCGGCATAGTCATGCGGCGCAGAACACTACGAGTTCGAGTACGGCTGGACTGCACCCAAGGACTGTAAGGGGAGGGTGGTGGCAAGTCCAATCGAAATTGCTTATGGGGGCGATTCGGATTTTGGGATTGTTGAACGGGCGCGGCTACGCTCCGCTAACAGCTGAGGGGGGTGTCGCCGCATGAGTTGTGGCTCTGCATGCGAACAGCAGGTTCCTCGTGCGCCTGCGGCGCACTTCGGAATGACAATCCTAGTAATGACGGGCTTGATAAGGGAGTGGAGCTAGGTGCGCCAGATGCGCTGCTGAGTGTCGAGGGAGGAGAACATCACGGGTTCGTGGTGGACGCTGGTAGCGTGGAGATTGATGGCGGTAGCGGCCTGGGTGCGGAGGTTGCCGTCGCGGGAGTCGAAGTCGAGTGTGCTGACGTGGTGAGCGCAGCGGGTGCAGGTAAACTTCATGCCGCCCTTGATGCGTCCGATGGTGTAGTGTCGCTTCACAAATCAAGTGTAGTCCATTGGCGAGAGAGCAGCGCGCACGTCAGGAGAGCAGCGAAGGTAATGAGTGGATGAGACGGTTCTAAGGCGGATCGGGAGGAATGCAGAAGCCAGAAGTCAGAATGAAGAAGTCAGAATGCAGAAGTACGGAATGCAGAATGCAGAAGTAAGAGCGGTCTTGGTTTTACTTCTGCATTTTGACTTCTTACTTCTGACTTGGCGTGAGGCGGTTGTATTTCTTCAATACTTCGCGGAGGCGGTCGTGGGGCAAGGCGATGACTTCGTGATCGTCAATGCCTTTCATGGTTTCGGCGGCGACCATGGCGTTGACGACGGCCTCTTCGGTGGCCTGAACGGTGGCCAGGAAGAGCGGGTCGAGAGAATCGTTGGGGAGCATGGTGAGCTGGTGAACATTGTTGGGCTGGTTGCTTTTGGGGCTGACGGAGCCGGGATTGGCGGTGGAGAAGGCGAGGAAAATGTCTCCGGAGCCGTCGCCGGAGTAGCTGCCGTCGCGGCCGAGGCCGAGCGAAACTTTCTTCGCGATGCGCTTGAGTTGCGTGGGGATCAGGGGAGCGTCGGTGGCGACGACGACGATGATGGAGCCGACATCTTCTTTGAAGACGGTGTGCTCGGGGATTTCGCGGCCAACGTTGATGCCTGCGATGCGGAGTTGCTCGCGGGCGCCGTAGTTGCATTGGACGAGCACGCCGACGGTATAGCCGCCGGACTTGGCGTCGAGCACGCGCGAGGAAGTGCCAATGCCGCCTTTGAATTCGTTGCAGATCATGCCGGTGCCGCCTCCGACGTTGCCTTCTTCGACGGGACCGGAGTGGGCTACGTCGAGGGCGTGGAAGGCGTCTTCGGGGTGAACGTGGAATCCGTTGATGTCGTTGAGATAGCCGTCCCAGGTTTCGGCAACGACGGGCAAGGACCACCAGTAGCCTTCCATATCGGGCTCGCCGCGTTTGACTTTCCAGGCGATGACGGCGTCGCGGACTATGCCGACGCTGTGGGTGTTGGTGATCATCACGGGGCCGTTGAGGAAGCCAGAATCGTCGACCCAAGTGGTGCCGGTCATCTCGCCGTTGCCATTGAGGGTGAACCAGGCGGCAAAGACGGCGTCGTTGGAATTCTTGCCGCGGGGATGGATGGCGGTGACGCCGGTGCGCACCGGGCCTTTGCCGACAATGAGCTTGCCTTCGCCGGAGATGAGCGTGGTGTGGCCGACCTCGACGCCGGCGACGTCGGTGATGGCGTTGTTGCGGCCGGGGGTGCCGTCGAAGGGGACGCCGAGATCGCGAGCGCGGGGCTTGGTTTGGGCGGAGGCAGCGATGGCGAAAATGGCGGCGAAGGTAATTGCGGCGAATGGCTTCAGGCTGCGGGCTTTGGGCTTCCGCAGAGTAGGGAAGGGACTTGGATTTGCAGAGTAATGCGGGATTGGGCGTTCCGACATGGAGCCTCCGAAAGAACGGAGAAGTATAATCGTTCGCAGCGGAAATGTTGCGCGAGGGGAAACTTTTCGGGGGACAACATGGACGGATGGAAGAAGGCGGTGGTGGCGGGTTCGATTGGAGTGGCGACGGTTTTGTTTTTGAGGAAGAAGTATCCGGCGGGCGTGCTGGCGACGGGCGTGGGACTGGCGGTGCTGGCGTCGGAGTATCCGGAGAAATTTGAGACGGTGCGGAGGTCGCTGCCCGATTATTTTGACCGTGGCATGCAGGTAATGGAGATGGCGGCACGGGCGGGCAAGCGGATCACGCAGGCGGCGGGACAGAGCGCGATGGATGCATGGGAAGAAGTTCGTGGGTAGGAAAGGCGGCTTCGGGCTTCGGCTATCGGGCTTCAGCTAAAGCGAAATCCTGCGTTCTTAGGTTTTGCCAAAGCCCGAAAGCTGAAGCCCGGAGCCTGTTTTATTCGATACCGAGTTGCTTCCTGGCGTCGGGACTGAGGCGCTCGGGGGTCCAGGGCGGAGTCCAGACGACGTTGACTGCGGCGTTGCGGATGCCGGGTAACTGCTCGAGGCGTGATTTTACTTGCGCGCTGATGTTGACGTGTTCGGGGCAGCCTTGCGAGGTCAGAGTCATGTCGACGGTGACGTCCTGCTTGGCTTGCTCGGGGGTGTCGGCGGGCGCGGGGGCGAAGTTTACGTGGTAGATGAGGCCGAGGTCGACGATGTTGACGGGAATCTCGGGGTCGTAGCAACTTCGGAGCGCGCTTAGGACGTCTTGTTCGGTGACCGGCATGGAGGGTTTCCCTCCTCTTTAGTCTACAAGAAGACTCCCCTTAATTTGCGGAACCCGTTCTCTAAAGCGTTGGTGGCGGCAGATGCAAAGCGTTCTCGAGAAGGGCGAGGAGGCTGTCGCCCACGATGAAGAGACGGTTATCCTGCTTCAGGAAGTAGTTACGATAAGCGGTTCCCATCTTAACCTTATCTCCGTGCACGCGGGGCGTTCCGGAAAAGGTGTAGGCGTAACCTCCGTCTTCGCGGTGTTCGGTGATTTTGAAATCGGCGAATGTCTGTGGCTTCGGGACGAAAACGACGCCGATGCCCCCGCGATTGGTGTTGAAAGAGAACTCGCCTTCGACGGTGCTTTGCAGAGTGCCGTTCACGTCGACCATGAACATGCTGCTCAGTTTGGTGTGGAAGATGCATTGGACAGCGAAACCGTGATTCTCCAGGACCTGTTTTAATTCCATGGCATCGGCATACGCTGGATCGCTTGAGGAGAGCAAGGCCGCGGGTGGTGGACACGGCGCCGACTGGGCTGGAAGCGCAAGGGAAACGGCGAAAAGCAGAAAAAATCCGCCTGCGAAGCGAACCGGAAGACCTTTCAGCATGGTCTCCTCCTAGAAACTGATGCCGGCAGTTTAACATGCCTCCTCCGCCGCCGGTGCGGGCCTCGAGTTCTCCGAGGCTGCGATCTGGTAAAGTTTGCGCATGATGAATGAAGAGGCAAAGAAAAGGATCCAGATTGCTTTGGCGCTGGCCGTGGTGGTGGCGGGAGTGCGCGCGGGGTACATCCTTTATGAGCGGCACGAGGACAATCTTGCGGCGCAGAAGCAGGCGGAGGCGAAGAAGATTGGCTACTCGAACGCGGATTATTACGTGGTGCCGAAGAAGCTGTATCCGTTCGATTTGAAATCGGCCAAGCAGTTGACGGAGCAGCCGGTGTGGGTGAAGGAAGGATATCGGTATACCTATTATCGGTTTGTCCCGGTGGTGAAGAGTGTAGATTTTTCGCATGAGGCAGGAATGTTGGGGCCGATCGAACGGCTGGAGATAAAAGACGTGATGGCGGTCGCCGCGCCGGGCGGCAGGAAGCAGGTGGTGGCCACGTTTGAAAAAGACGGGCACAGCTACGCGGTGCCGATCGGATTTGAGAACGACGGACAGTACAAGATTTATTCCGACGAGATGTTTTATGTGGAAGATCCGCACGAGTTGTACAAGCACTGGCCGGCGGAGGTTTGGCAGGCGGTGGGGCAGCACGAGGTGAAGCCGGGGATGAATGAACTGCAGGCCGATTTCGCGGTGGGCATGGGGACGCTGGATGCGGGGAGTTCGTCCGCGGAGAGGAGGCTGCATTATGCGAATGGAGGGAAGCCGTTGGTGGTGATTTATCGCGATGGGAAAGCGGCGGAGATTAAGGCGGGCGGTTAGAGATCCTTCGACTGCGGTTGGTCCTGCGGTTGGTCCTTGCGCCGGGCGGAAGGACCAATCCTCGCTCAGGATGACAAAGCTAATTTATTTCACGGCGGCCAGGGCTTTCGAGACTTCGTCGATATCCGGGACGACGGGGATGTCGTAGTTTTTGTGCCAGGCCAGGTTGCCGTTGCGGTCGATGATGGAGATGGCGCGGCCGGTGATGCCTTTGTCTGCGAGATAGACGCCGTACTGGGCGGCGACGGCGCCGCGGGGATGGAAATCGGCGAGCAGCGGATATTGGATGCCCATTTTGTCCGCATAGGCTTTGTGGGACCAGGCGCTGTCGACGCTCAGGCCGAGGACCTGCGCATCGAGTTGCTCGAATTGCTTCTTGTCGTTGACGATGCAGGCGTGCTCTTTGGTGCAGACGGGACTCCAATCGAGCGGGTAGAAGACCAGGACCACGCGCTTCTTGCCGCGGAAGTCGCTGAGTTTTACCTCCTTCTGATCTTGATCTTTAAGGGTGAATTCGGGCGCGGGTGCGCCGATGGTTGGTGGCATGATTTCCTCCGATCTCGTTTCTTGGAATAATTTTCTCTTCCATCATAAACCGAGGAATGGCTTAAAGGAGTGGCCGGCTGTGGAAATGCCTCGCGGGCGCGACGGCCGCACACAAGTGCAAGGGATCCTTCGACTTCGCATGAACTTCGCGTCCGCGAAGTTCATGCTTCGCTCAGGATGACAAAGTCCCGAGGGCTACTTCACGACGGGCGAACTGGCGTCGGCGGGTTTTTCTTCGTCGGCATGGATTTTGCCGTCATCTTCGGCGTAGAAGGAGCGGTGTTCGGCGTCGAGATGCTGGGGCGTCATGGTGAGGATGAAGCTGTCTTTCTTGCCGCGGAAGCCGGCGCTGTAGTCGCCACGGTCGGGATTGACCATGCGTTTGGTGAAGGTTCCGGAGTGGACGAGCTCGGCGAGAGACGTGGCAAAGTGGCCGTACTGCTTCTCGAAGTGGTGCTGGGCGCGGAGGACGACGCGCATGTAGCCGAGGGCGGCCGCTTCGGAATCCGAGCGGGCGGGATCTCCGGGGAACTTTGGCTGGTAGGTCGCGACAGGAGCCTGGGCGGCGAGAGCCGGAGGCGGGAACATGGTGGACGCCGCGAGTATGAGGCTGGCGATGATGGCAAGAAGACGAGTGAAATTATTCCTCATGCAGAATCCTCTCCCAGGGCGGCGCAGCAAGAACTGAGCCGCGGTTTTGCGTTGCAGAAGGGCTCTTCAACCTTCTTTTTCATGTTACTCCGGTAATTCAACTTCGGTCACGTTCCCTTTGCATAGGGCACAAATGCGGCTATGCTCTAGGTAAGCAACTACGCCCTACAGAGAAACCTATGAAAGCAGCAGTAGCGAGAAAACCAACGATCAAAATTGCCGTGGTGGAGAGCGACCCCCTGAGGTTTGTGGGGTTCCGCGCCTTGTTCGATACCGAACCTGAGTTCGAACTAATTTCCGCCGGCTTGCCCGAGATTTCCACGTTGCAGAATGTGGACCTGATCCTGCTCGGAAACCGTTCCGGCCAAAACCTGTTTGATGTGATGGCGAGCCTGAAGGCGACACGGCCGGATCTGCGCATTATTGTGACCGGGTCTGGAGTGGATGAAGAAACCATTCTCAAGGCGATCGCGTCTGGGGCCAAAGGCTATGTGGACGAGGCGGCTTCGCCGGCGGAATTTGCGCAAGCGATTCGCATCGTGAGCCAGGGGTCGGTGTGGGCGCCACGGCGAGTGCTTTCGATGTTCATTGAACGGGTATCGTCGGCGCCAGGGCGGATCTTTCCGGCGGGCCGCGTGACCTTCACGGACCGCGAAAAAGAAGTTCTGGAGATGCTGGTGGCGGGACGCTCCAACAAAGAGATTGGGGCTCAGCTAGGCATTGAAGAGCGCACGGTTAAGGCGCATGTGGCGAAGTTAATGCGCAAGGTGGGAGTACAGAATCGAATCGCGCTGTCGGTGCATGCGATTACGCACTCGCTGGTGGCGGCGAAATAGAGTTTAGGGGGGCCGTGACCCGGGTAACTTCGGGACACTGACCTCGGTAATCTTGTGGAGAAAGCGAGTGGGGGGCATACTCGCCTTACCTACCACAGAACCTGGGAGACGGGGTTGAGAGTGGCGATTAGGGTCACTACTTTCAGCCCCGATTTTTTTGTTTCCAAGTCGTTTTACTTCCTTCGTTTCCGCTCAGATTTCCTAGTGGACCTTCTCAGTTAAGCCCCTCTCATACAACGGCAGCCGCTTCGTTTACAATCCAAGTACCGGATCCCAGACAATTCTTGTGTGGCGAGGAATTATGAAAAAGTTCTTACTGTTGACCCTAATTGTGTCTCTTTGTTCTTTCGCGTTTGCGGGGGATGACGAAAGCAAAGAATCGAAGGCCGCGGATCGTGTGCAGGCAGCCGCCGATGTGCTGAGCGATATTCAAAGCGCGCCGGATAAAGGCATTCCCCAAGAGGTGCTAGGCTCGGCGGAGTGCGTGGCGGTGGTGCCGTCGATGTTGAAGGGCGGCTTTATTGTGGGTGCGAAGTATGGGCGCGGGCTGGCCAGTTGCCGCACGCCGAAGGGATGGAGCGCTCCGGCATTTTTTGTGGTGACGGGCGGCAGCTTTGGTTTTCAGATCGGCGGGCAGGCGGTTGATTTGGTGATGCTGATCATGAATAAGAATGGGATGAAGCACCTGCTCTCGAGCGAGTTCGCGCTGGGTGCGGACGCTTCGGTGGCAGCGGGGCCGGTGGGGCGTCATGCCGAAGGGAATACTGACTGGAAGATGCGGGCCGAGGTGCTGACCTATTCGCGGGCGCGGGGTCTGTTTGCCGGAGTGAGTCTGAATGGAGCGCAGATCAAGCAGGATAAAGACAGCACGCGAGAGTTTTATGGGCGCATGGTGCCGTTTAGGACATCGCTGGTTGGAGAGATCGATCCGCCGGAGGGAGCGAATGCGTTCTTGAGAGTGCTGGCGCAGTGGGCGCAGGACGCGGCGAAATAACTGGCTTCGGGCTTCGGCTTTCGGGCTTCAGCTCTGGTCGCATGGACGCGGTCCGCCGAATAGCTTTTCGGAGTGCTAAGCCTTAAGTGAGGGAAAAGACAAAATGCCACTTCGTTGGCAACTCGATGCTATCGAATTGCTTGCAGGCATTGTGATCTTTCTGGCTGTGTGGGCGGTTCGCTACTGGAAGATGGGGTCTAACAAAACCAAGAAGTGAATGGAATTGTCCCGTTCTCCGAAGGCGTCAAATCCGTCGATGGCTGCTTGTTTGACAAGTAAATTTTGGCGATGGTACCGTTCCGCTTCCCCTAATGCGGCAGCGACTTGAGTACGCGGCAGCTTGGCCGTTCATCAAAATTCTGGGTATTTTGCCGCGTCCGCTGGCGCGGGCCATTGCCATTGGGCTGGCTTGGGTCGTATATCTTCTGCACGTGCGATTGCGGCAGGTGGGCATGCGCAATCTCGCCATGGTGTTTCCGGAAAAAAGTGAAGCGGAGCGGGCGCGGATTCTGCGCGGGGAGTTTACTTCGCTGGGACGTCAACTGGCGGAGGTCTGTCACTTTCCCAAGTACACGCTGCAGAACGTCGATCAGGTCGTGGTGTACGACGGCTTCGAGAATTACGAACGGGCTCATGCTCGCGGCAAGGGCGTGCTGTTATTTGCTGGACACTTTGGAGGCTGGGAGCTTTCGTCGTTTGTCCTGTCGATGCATGGGCACTGGATGCATGTGATCATGCGGGGCATGGACAACGTGTATTTGGGCGAACTCATCCTGCGCTATCGCACGATGCACGGCAACAAAGCTGTCGACAAGGATGATTTTGTGCGTGGGCTGCTTTCGGCGATGAAGGCGGGGGAAGTGGTGGGCATGCTGATGGATACGAACATGACTCCGCCGCAGGGGATCTTTGTGGATTTTTTCGGCATCCCGGCATGTACGGCGAGCGGGCTGGCGCGGATTGCTTTGCGCACGGATGCTGCGGTGGTGCCGACGTTCACCATCTGGGACCGGGAGCTGGGGAAATACCGGCTGCGGTTTGATCCGGCGGTGGAGTTGGAGCGCACCGGCGACCTGGAAGCGGACATCAAGGCCAACACGCAGAAATTTAATTTGATTATCGAGGACTATGTGCGGAAGTATCCGGAGCAGTGGCTGTGGGTGCACCGGAGGTGGAAGACGCGGCCGCCGGGGGAACCACCTTTGTATTGAATAAGGCCAGGTGGTTTCGGTGTCAGCCAAGTCGATTCTCGGGAAACCGCTCAGGAATATAATTGCGCGGGTAGACGTCAAAACGGGGATTTCAGACACGTGAAAAAGGTCCGCCTGTTCACGCGCGCGTTCGCGGCACTGATCCTTCTGACTTTGGCCGGTTGCGGCAGCAGCGGTGGTGGCGGCAGCAGTCCGGCTCCCTTTGCGATCAGCGTGAGCATCAGCCCACCCGCTATTGGCCTCAATGGCGGCGGATCGCAGGGATTCACGGGGATCGTCACGAACGATTCTTCCAACTCCGGTGTGAACTGGAGTATTGGCACGGGCGTGGGCGCGCTCGGTAGTGTGACCACGACGGGCGCGACCTATTTGGCGCCCATGGTCGTCAGCGGAACCACGCCGGTCACGGTTACGCTGACAGCCACCAGCATTAAAGATCCCACCAAGTCTGCCTCGGCAACCATAACTTTGGCGCCTTCGTCCGAGCCGGCGAGCCAATGGGTCTACTACGACTCCGGCGGCAACCTGGTGTATCAGGCCCTCGATGCGCAAGGTGACGAGATCATGGACTTCTCGACGGCTGGGTACGAGCAGGGCGCTGTGGCGATTCCCACCGCTCCGGTCGAGGCCACCGTCTCTCCGTCGGGTGGAGACGATACCGCCGACATACAAAACGCAATCGACGCCGTCTCAGCGATGACCTTGAACGCCACGACCGGCCTGCGCGGCGCCGTCCTGCTGGAGCCGGGCAGCTACACGGTGAGCAGTTCGCTGATGATCACCGCGAGCGGGGTGGTGCTGCGGGGCAGCGGCAGCGGCACCTCGCCCAGCAGCAATACTGTGATTACCATGGCCGCCGCAGCCACGCCTTATCCACTGATCGTCATGGGCACGAGCGGCAACGCGCCATCTTATATTTCGTCAACAACCATCACGGACGCCTATGTACCCGCAGGCACACTTACTGTGGACGTTGCCAGCACCTCCGGGCTCTCGGTGGGAACGACTGTTATCATCACGCGGCCGGTCACCTCAGCCTGGGTGAGCTTCATGGGGATGACCGCGGCGGATCTCGGCACTACGTGCGGCGGCTCTCCTTGCAACTGGATCGACGTCGGCAGCGACGAACTGAGGACCGATCGCACAATTACGGCGATTAACGGAAACCAGATCACGCTCGATGCGCCCATGTCGGACTCCATCAACAGCACCTATTGCGGCGTCGATGGGGCAACGCTGCAGGCCTACACTTTCAGCGGACGCATCTCGCAGGTCGGCGTCGAGAACCTGAGCGCCATTGCTCCGGCCCCGCCTAACGACCTTGTGCCGCCTACACCGTCCTATCAACTTGTCGTGACCTACTCTGTGCTCAACGCGTGGGCGCGCAACCTAGCCGCGCAGGATACGCTGCAGAGCGTCGATATCGAAAGCTACAGCAAGCAGGTGACGGTGAGTAACGTCGCCATCACTCATACCGTTACACAAACCGAAGATGCAAAGTTTGAAGAGTTCTACCTCGCCGGGGCTACGCAGGTGCTGATGGATACAGTGAGCGACGTTGCCGATAACATGTTCTTCTTCTCCACCAGCAGCGCGACGCAAGGGCCGAATGTCCTACGCAATGGCGTGTTCCAGGGCAACACCAGCGTCGAGCCTCATCAGCGGTGGGCAACCGGGTTACTGGTGGAGAACACCGCGGTTGCAGCGATTCCCGGCTCCACGCAGGGAAACATCAACCTCTTGGACCGCGGCAACCACGGCAGCGGACAGGGCTGGGCTATCGGTTGGGGTGTGGTGTGGAACTCGAGTGCGAATCAATTCACCATTCAGCAGCCGCCCGGCTCGGAAAACTGGTGCATCGGCTGCGTGGGCACGCAAGTGACATCAGCGGCGCCAGGCGGTTCAAGCGTCTTACCCCAGGGAGCAATCGACTCGTCAGGGACCAATGTTTTCCCGACGAGCCTGTATCAGGCACAACTGACTCAGCGGCTCGGTGCGGGAACAGAGGCCCAGTAGAAAGTCTACGGCAGTGATTTGCGACGCGAGTCCCAGCTTCTTGCGGACAGGAGTGTCCACGTCACACTGCACCGGCTGAAACACCGCGCCGAACCTGAGGGTTCGAGCCGTCACCGTGTATAATCTGGGGACTTTGTGGGGACGAGGCGGCTCTAATTTCTCTGACCTGGGACACGAGGCAGAACCCGCGCCCACGATTGCGAGCACAAATCCAAGTACCCCAACCAGGAGACAATGTGGAGCACACGATAAGAACGCGGTTTAGTCGTCCTTCTCACCATGCGGTCGTCCGCCGCGGCGCGGCAATTCTTCTTCTCGTTCTTATGGCAATGGCGTTCTCGGGCCAAACAGCGTCTGCTCAAACTGGATTTACCGGGATCTTTGGCGGCGGGCCGTTTTACAAGAACGCGGCAAACAACATCACTGAAATAGAGAATTCCGGTTTCACGGAAGCCATTGTCTGGAGTGTCGAGGTCAACAGCACCGGCGACTTGAATTTCAATGGAGAGTTTCCTTTAACCTCCGGCGGGGTTTATGTGGGCAACGAGACGTATCCCGATTTTCCCGCAGACATGGCGCAGTTGAAACAAGGGACGGTGAAGAGGGTCACGTTCAGCGTCGGCTCATCAAACGTCGGGGACTGGCAAGACATCACCGCGCTGGTCCAGGCGCAAGGGACTGGCCCGACCAGCATTCTTTATAAGGACTTTCAAGCGTTGAAAGCTGCCATCCCGGCATTGGATGCGATCGATTTCGACGACGAGAACAGCTTCAACTCGCCGACCACAATTCAGTTTGCGGTGATGCTCGGCAACCTGGGCTATCACGTGATGCCGGACCCTTTCGACAACAACACTTATTGGACGAATGTAGTTTCACAAATTAACAGTCAACTTCCAGGCACGGTGGACGGAATACACCTGCAAGCGTACGCGGGCGGCAGCGGAAATAGTCCTTGCGTGGGATGGAATTTCGGCAGTGTTCCGGTGTTTCCTGGTCTGTGGGATCAAGACGACACTCCGAGCCAGGTTGAGAGCATTATGAGCGGCTGGCACAGTCAATGTGGGATTACCGGCGGGTTCATGTGGCTCTATGACGACTTCGTCGGCACCGGTCTGGCGGCACAATATGCCAGCGCGATAAACACGGCGGTGGGGGGCAGCGGTTTCACCCTCTCAGGACCAACGAACGTGTTCTTGAACCAAAATCAAACGGCCAGTGCGGTGATCACGATCAAAGACTTGAATGGTTTTGGCGGGGCTGTGACGCTGAGTTTGTCGAGTCTACCGAAAGGCGTGCGAGCATCGATCGAAGGGCAGGGGAATAAACAGAAGCTGGTATTCAAGGCCACTCCCGCCGCCACTACGGGATTTACTTCGGTGACGGTTACGGGAACTTCCGGCAGCATTACGCAAACCCTTACTTTCACCCTCGCGGTAAGCGCGGGCGTGGGGTCTACGGGAACGGGCACGCAGGTGGATCTGTCTTCGGAATTCAATGTGAACGGAATCTACACTGACGGCTCGACATATTCGACCGGAGGCCTGGACGGTACAGGGTATTCGTATTCGGCGAACCTGCTCACTACGTCGCGAGTTTTTAGCGGCGTACTGTTCGACTTCGGACCAGCCAATGAACTTGACGCGGTCGGTTCCAGTGGCCAATCGGTTCCTCTACCCCAAGGCGGGTTTTCCGCTCTTATGCTGTTGGCGACTGGCGTGGAGGGAAATCAAGCATTCCAGACCCTCACAGTCAACTACACGGACGGAACGAGTTCGCAATTCGAGCAGAGCTTCAGCGACTGGTTCACCCCGCAAAAATACCACGGCGAGTCTGAAGGGGTCGCCATGGCTTACCGGAATTATCAGAACGGCACGAAGGATCAGCGGACATTCAGTCTGTATGCCTACCGGTTTGCTTTGAATCCGGCGAAGGTTGTGCAGAGCATTAGTTTGCCCAATGATCCGGACGTTCTGGTGCTGGCGGCTACTCTGGTGCCGTGAGCGTGGCGTTGACTCAGTTGCGTTGAGATCTGAGCGAGCGATTTTCATCGTAGAATCGGCGCGAGTGCAGGAACGTCAAAATCTCCGCTCAAGCGAAAGCTTGAGCGGGGTAGCCTCGAGTTTGATTTAGGCTGGGCCAGCCCCCCAATGGATTAGTTCAGAGACGTGGGTGTACGCCACGACAGGCTCCACAAGAATATTCAGCCGTGCCTACGGCACGGTGGTTAAACAACATTCATCGTACCCGGCGTTGAAACGCCGGGCTATTGTCAGGCGTCCTCCGGACGCTTTTTCTTCCCACTACGGTCGGTGGTCGGCTGACTCTTCCTATAGAATCAACTCTTCCTATGAAAACATTCGAACAAATCGTGGAACTGGAAAAGAAATATTTGTTGGGGACTTATAACCGGTATCCGATTGCGTTGACGCGGGGCAAGGGTGTATTTCTTTACGACCTGGAGGACCGGCGTTATCTCGACTTTGTTTCGGGGCTGGGAGTGAATGCGTTGGGGCACGCGCATCCGCGGATTGTGAAGACGATTCGGGAGCAGGCGGGGAAGCTGATTCACGTCTCCAATCTCTATTACCACGAGTATCAGGGGGCGCTGGCGGAGAAGTTGTGCACGCTCTTGGGCAGCTCTTTTGGAGATGCCCGAGCGTTTTTTTCGAACAGCGGGACGGAGGCGATTGAGGGGTCGATCAAGCTGGCGCGGCTGGCGGGACATCGCGCGGGTGGGCAGGCGAAGTCGCGACTGGTGGCGCTCGAGGGATCGTATCACGGGCGGACATTTGGAGCGCTGTCGCTGACCGGGCAGGAGAAGCATCGCAAGGGATTTGAGCCGATGCTGGAAGAAGTGACGTTTGTTGCGCAGAACGATTTGGAAGGCTTGCGGGCAGCGGTGAACGACAACACTTGCGCGATTGTGCTGGAGCCAATTTTTGGCGAAGGCGGAATCTATGAGTGTTCGGTGGAGTTTCTGCAGGAGTGCCGCGCGGCGGCGGACCGGCATAAGGCGGCGCTGATTTTTGATGAGATTCAGTGCGGGCTGGGGCGCACGGGAACGATGTTTGCGTTTCAGAGTTTTGGGGTGACTCCGGATATTGTGGCGATTGCCAAGCCGATTGCGGCGGGGCTGCCGCTGGGCGCGTTCCTCGCGAAGGAAGAATTCGCTTCGGCGATTTCTGCAGGACAGCATGGGACTACTTTTGGTGGAGGACCTTTGGCTTGCCGAGTTGCTTTGGAGTTTTTGGCGATCGTGGAGGATGAGAAGCTGCTGGACAACGTGAATAAGGTTGGGGCGTACCTGCAGCAGGAGTTGAAGACTGTCGTCGAGAAGAGCGCGGCAGCGAAGGAAGTGCGGGGGCGAGGATTCATTCAGGGGATCAATCTGGAGATTCCGGCGCGGCCGATTGTGGATGAAGCGCTGGCCGAGGGCGTGCTGTTTAATTCGACGCACGATACCGTGGTGAGGTTTCTGCCTCCTTACTTGCTGGAGGAGAAGCATGTGGATAAGGGGATTCGGGTGCTGAAGAAGCTGTTGAGGAAAAAACCTAAGGGCCATTTTTCGGTTGGTGGCTAGCCGCCGACTCATCTAGGCGTGGATGGAAATGCCTTGCGGGGCTGGCGGCAATGTAAGCCGGTAGGGATCCTTCGACTTCGCATCGCCTTCGCTTCGCGAAGCTGATGCTTCGCTCAGGATGACAAAGGAAAAAACGGGGAGCCGAAGCTCCCCAAGTGAAGCGAACAGAGGCGATGTTCTCTTAAATAGAATCCGGCGGCGGCAAAAGAGTTGTCTTGCTCAAGAGATTTGGAGTGAGAAGATTTGAATGTGATGGCGGCAGAACGGGAAATCTCTAGCACGCCCTTTCCCGGGTGGAGTGCGGGCGTGGAAGAATGCTGGATGGATATTGATGGTGCGCGCTTGCGATATCTGCGCGCGGGTTCGGCAAAATCCCCACTTCTCGCAAAGGACGCGAGAAATGGGGCACCCGCGCTGATTTTGCTGCACGGGCTGCTGGGATATTCGTTTTCCTGGCGATACACCATGCCGGCACTGGCGCCTTATGCGACGGTTTATGCGCCGGACATGATGGGAGCGGGGTTCTCGGATCGGGCGGCCGGGATCGATCATTCGATGCGGGGGACGGCGAAGCTGGTTTTGCGGTTTGCGGCGCGGCTGGGAATTACGTCGTTCGATCTGCTGGGGACTTCGCATGGCGGGGCGGTGGCGATGATGGCGGCCGCGGAATGCCTGGACGGCAAGGCTGGGCTGCACCTGCGGCGGTTGGTGCTGGTGGCGCCGGTGAATCCGTATTCGGCGCATGGACGATGGCTGGCGCCGTTTGCCGGGAGCAATTTGGGCGCGCCGTTGTTCCGGTTCGGAATGACGCGGATGAGTTTCTTGTATCCCTATTTTCACGCCCGCCTGTATAGCGACCGCAGCCGTATTCCTCCGGGAACTCTGGAAGGCTACATGGCGCCGCTGGCGAAGCCGGGGTTATTTGAGCACGCGCTGAGCATTGTGCGAACCTGGACCGAAGATCTGCGCGAACTGGAGGCGACTCTGCCGAAGTTGGCGGGCATTCCCACGCTGCTGATGTGGGGCGATAAAGATCCCGCAGTGTACGTGTCGTCGGCCGCACCGCTGGCGAAATACTTCCCGAATTCCAAGTTGATCGTTTTTCCTGGCATTGGACACCTGCCCTACGAAGAATGCCCGGAGGAGTTCAACCGTGCATTGATTGAATTTCTGACGCGTGAGAAACTTCCCGCCTGATAAGGAAGCGAGCCAAACGCGCTATTATTGCGCCGCAAAGGCTGCGGCGCACCGCGCGGCTCGCCCGGGTCCTTCGTTCGCGCGAAGCGCGCTCTCTCAGGATGACAAGCAACTCCTAATCATGAGTCACCACATCTTCGATCTGCTGCGGGGCGCGCTGGTGCATTACGGGTATTGGGCTGTGGCCGCGGTGTTGTTGCTGGAGAATGCAGGCGCGCCGTTGCCTGGGGAAACGGTTCTGCTGCTGGCGAGCTTTCTAGCCTATTCCGAACATGGATTGCGGCTTCCCTGGATCATTCTGGTCGGGATCGTGGCGACGACGGTGGGCGGGGAGTTCGGTTTTGCTCTGGGGAGGCACGGCGGGCGTCCGCTGATCGAACGCTACCGGCATGTGTTCTCTATTCGTGCGGAAACTGTGGCGCGGGCAGATCGGCTGTTTGAGAAGTACGGGGCGGCCACGGTTTTTCTGGCGCGATTCATCTTCGGCATGCGCGTGCTGGCCTCGCTGCTGGCGGGAGCGCTGCACATGCCGTGGCGGAAGTTCGTCCTGTTCAACTTCTTTGGAGCGGCGGTTTGGGTGACGGCGATTTGCGGTGCGGGATACTTGTTTGGCGGGCATTGGGGCCGGCTGGCACATGACCTCAAGCGCTTCGATTTGGTGGTTGCCATTGCCGTTTTGCTGGCCGGATTACTGCTGTGGTGGCGAAGCCGGAGGGAGCGGGGCGGTTCCTAGCGTGCTTAAGACCATTTTGGAAACCCGCTTAGGGCAAGCAGCTTAGGAATCAACTTATACACAGGGAAATTTCGCCGGAGCGCGACTATACTGTGCGGAAGTCGCGGGGGTCCCTGGTGCGAAAGTGGGGTCACGTGGCCAATGATTTTACCGGCGGCGTCCGCGCTGGAATTCGGACGAGGAGGAACATATGAAGAAAATCGGTTTCTTGACCCTATTGATTACGGCAACGCTCCTGTTGACCCTGGCCTTAACGGCAGCGGCAGCTGGTCCAAAAGCGCCAGCTGGGTCAGCGGTGGCTCCAGCCAGTCCGGCGGCGGTCGCTCCGGCCCCAATGCCACCACACCCGCGCGTACACGATGCGATCGAAGAGTTGCGGCACGCACGTGAACATATGGAGCACGCCGACGGCGAGTTCCATGGACATCGCGCCAAAGCGATCGAGCATATCGACGCGGCTATCCACGAAGCTGAGATTTGCATGCAGGAACCGTAGAGTTTGGACCAGGCAGAGCAAAGGCAGCGTCCGCGGACGCTGCCTTTTTTGTTTTGGCGGGTGTTCTTGGGCCGCCGACTTACTAGCGACCGATGGTGTATCCGATGGAGGCGCCGACGCGGGTCACGAAGTTGGAGTTGAAGCCTCCGGTCATGGTATTGGTGTTGCCGTGGATGTGGTAGATGTTCGCCTCGGGGCGGACAAAGAAATTGCGCCAGAAGTAATAGCGGAGACCTCCGGAGAAGTGCTCCATAAAGTGGTCCGTGCTGGTGTACAAGACGCAGCCGGAAAAGTGTCCGCAGTTGACTACCGTCGGCAGGTAGAAGCGAGTGCTGTCGGCGCCAATGCCGGCCATGAAGTCGAGGCCGAATTTCTTGCTCAGTTTTGGCTGAAAGAGGACGTTGAGGTCCGTCAGGATAGGCCGGTAGCTCTCATAGCCGTAGTAGCTGGCCCGGTGATCGCGCCAGGAGGACTCGAGGTTCAGGCCCAGGCGGCGGTCGTTGTCGACGTAGTCGCCGCCGACACTCACATAGGTGCCACCCGTTTCGGCCAGCTGCGTGAAGGATTGCGAACTGTTGCTGGTGTAGGGCTGCATCAGGGTGCCCCCGCCGGCCATAATGTCGACCTGCTGGGCCGCTGCCAAATGAGCGAAGAATAAGCAAGTGAAAACGCGTGCGAGAAGCGCTAACTTTCTCAATACAGTCCCTTTCGTTAATTCGTTCAGGTTTGGATTATACCTGCCAGACCGAGCGGAGCGGCCACGAATGGCCGCTCCGGCAGAATCATCCTAAGAGACCGAGCCACGCTGTCTGGAGGCCAGCGCCAGCGGCCGCTCTCAGAGCACAACGGATCTAGTCGTTACCGATGGTATACCCGATGGAGCCTCCGACCCGGACCACGTTGTCGGAATTGAACTCAACATTGTTCTGGATGTGGTAGTAGTGGACCTCGGGACGGACAAAGACGTGGTGCCAAACGTAGTAGCGGAGCCCACCGCCGAAATCTTCCATGAAGTGGTCGCTGCTGGTGTAGTTGATGCACCCGCTGAAATAGCTACAGGAGACGATGGTCGGGACATAGAAGCGGGTGCTGGCAACGCCGATGCCGCCAAAGAGATCGAGACCTATTTTCTTTCCGAGCTTCGGCTGGAAGACCGCATTAAAGTCGGTCAGGATAGGGCGGTAGGTTTCGCCAACGAAATCAGCGTAGTTGCCCTGACTAGCTTTCCACGCGGTTTCGACCCCGAAGCCGAGCCGACGCTTGAATGCGATGACGTCACCGCTGACGTTCAGGTAGGTACCGCCTTTTTCGGACGGCGCCGCGAAGTTCTGCTGGCCACTAGGGGTGGACGACGACAAAAGGGTGCCACCACCGAACATAATGTCGCCTTGCTGGGCGGCCGCGAAATGTGCGGAGAATAAGAAAACAAGCACAGGTGCGAGAAGCGCTAACTTTCTCAAGAGAAACCTCCAATTCGTTGATGGCGCGCGATTGATTGCAAACGGTAAGATGCACCCGCCGAATCGTTGGGATGCAACCGATGATCCACACCTCATCATAATTTCAAGTCAGGCCCAGATTCAACTGGAGCGATAGTAAAGAAACGTCAATGGAATCATGCATTCCGTTTCTTTTGAAGACAGCGCTCACAAACGCGACAAACCCGAAACGGGTGGGAAAGTTGCGCGTGAGGCGTAGAAATGTCGGTGCCCGGCTATTTGGATTTTCCACCTCCGCCGGGGGCGCGAATGTGGTCGAAGGCGATGGGGCCTCCGCCAAAGAAGATGAGGCCAAAGGCCAGCGCGGCCAGCGCCAGGGGGAATTCGTATCCCCCATTACCCAGCAATCCGTTATGGAAGTGTACTTTTGCGATAGCCACGGACAGATCGATGCAGATGGCAAAAGCGGCGCAGCGGGTGAACAGACCGATCAGCACGAGGAGGCCGCCAAGGAACTCGGTAAAGGCGGAGAGATAGGCCATCCAGGCCGGGAGTCCAAGGCTGGTGACGAGCTGAACGTGGTGGTGAAGTCCACCGAAGACTTTTTGATATCCGTGGGCGACCATCACGGCGCCGAGGGCCAGGCGCATGACGAGCAGAGCGAGAGGTTGCAGGCGATCGAGGTAGCGCAAATGGTCCCTCCGGCGGAAAGAGGAATAGATTACAGCAAGCGGGGAGATAGAAGGAAGCCCGAGGAGAGACAGGTTCGACGCGGGCCACTGGACCAGGCCCAGAATTTGACATCGAACGATTGCGCGGGGTGGCCAACTTCTGGTAACGTTTTGTCGCCTCAGGATGCGGGTCGCGGGCGGCGTCTAGTCACGAGAGGTTCACGCGTCTTGTGGGTCTTCCCCCGGGCTCTTGAAATAAAATTTCAATCACGCGCGCGGAATTGGCAAACTCCGTGTTTATGGTAGAGGGGAATCCGGAGCTCGCATCCCGCTGCGGATCAGGACTTCATTTCTGGGATGACAGAGGCGGTAAGAGCTTAGATATTCAGGAGGCTGTAATGAATCGCACTTCGAAGAGTGAGAAGAAGCTGCAGAAGTGGGTCGTGCTGCTAGTGTGTCTGGTGGTTCCGGCGCTGGCGTTCGGCCAGCATAAACCGGGTGGAGGAGGATCTGCTCCCAAGGCGTCCGCGCCACACGCGAGTGCACCGTCTCATGCCTCGACACCTTCCCATGGAGGGTCGCAGTCGCATGCTTCAGCGCCATCGCACGGTTCAACGCAGTCGCACGGTTCAACACCTTCGCACACGACGACGGGTGGGGCGCGCGGCGCAACTGGTGGGACACACACGACGACGGGCGGAACGCACGCAGCGACGAGTGGGACACACACAACCACGGGTGGAACGCACGCAGCGGCAGGCGGAACGCACACGACGACGGGCGGAGCGCGCGGCGGGGCGGCAGGCGGGACACACGCAGCGGCGGGCGGTACCCATGGGGCGACGACGGGCGGAGCGCACGGGGCGACGGCTGGGAGCAGAGCCGGTGGCAGCGCGCATCAGCCGGCCGGAACCCGGAACGTCAGTATGAAAGGTGGAGGAACGGCAAGCATCCGCAAGAACGGATCGGTTCGTTCGATTGATCGTGGCGGCATGCATATTTCGCATGGAGTCCACGGTGGGAGCAGGGTGGTGGGTGAACACAACGGAGCGCGCGTGGTGAACACTGGAAGGCACGGCGGTTACGTGCAGCGCGCCTACGTGACGCGGGGCGGGCATGCCTACTACTCGCGGACCTTCTATGCCGGAGGCCGCTACCATGTTGGGCTCTATCGCGGCTACGGCTGGGGCGGACATATGTACTACGGCTTCTACCCAGGCGTCTGGTACCATCCGGGATTTTATGGATGGGGCTGGCATCCTTGGGGAGCGCCGGTTGCATGGGGCATCGGGCTATGGGGTTGGGGAGGAGCGCCGTGGTGGGGATTCTACGGCGGGTGGTGGAATCCTTATCCCGTTTATGCCGCGCCATACTACTGGCTGACGGATTATCTGATCTCGCAGCAGTTGCAAGCGGCGTATGCGGCCCGTGCTGAAGCCAATGCCGACGCAGTGGCGGATGATGCAGCAGCCAGCGGAGGAGACGCGGGTCCAGTAGCCACAGGCCCAGTGGCGTTGACTCCCGAGGTGAAGGAAGCGATTGCGCAGGAAGTGAAAGCGCAATTAGCGGCGCAGCAAGCACAGGCCGGGCAGGATTCGGGCGGCGGGCAAGCATCGGCCGCAGCTCCAGCGACTCCGACGACTGCCGACAACACTCCGCCCCCGGCGTTAGATCCAGCACAACGCACATTTGTGGTGGATTCCGACGTGACGGTGGTGGCCAACGGTCAGGAATGTGGCTTGACGTCGGGTGATGTGATCACGCGGCTGACGGACACTCCGGATGCGGATAATAACGTGAGTGCCAGCGTGGCGGCGACCAAGAAGGGCGACTGCGCGTCGGGAGTAACCGTTGCCGTGAAAGTGGATGACTTGCAGGAGATGTACAACCACTTCGCGGAGAACATTACCAACGGCATGGGCGAGCTGGCCAAGAAGCAAGGGACGGGCGGTATGCCGGCGGCGCCGGATACGGGCACCCAGGCCGGGGCCGTGACGCCTCCGCCACCCGATACAACTGCGGCCAAAACGCTGCAAGACCAACAGGCTGCCGCCGATCAGGCGGAGGCGGATGCGAAGGCGAGCGCGGCTAGCGGCGGGCAGTAGAACAGACGGCAACAAAATAGCAGTTAACCAATAATCAACCCAGGGAGCGTCGGAAACGACGCTCCCTTCTCCAATGCAAGTGGCGAATTTTTTGCTGACGCTGAACACAGCGCGGCTGGGAATTGAGCTTTGGCGAGACCTGAACGGAGGGTTCTACGATGTCGAAGAAATTCCACGACCTGATACCAGGGATTGTGCTTCTGGCTGCCACTACGATCTTTCCGATGGCGCTGGCCAGCGCTCAGGCAGTTTCTCTGCAGGAGCAACTGGCGGCACAGTACAAGCTGGCGAAGATCGGGTCGGATACCAGCGGATATTCCGTGGTGGAAAAGGGCACATTGTTGGCCGTCCAAAAGGGCGGAGTCTTGGGTGTGCCTTTTGGAGACCAGAACGTTCCTGCCACCAAGTATGAAGGCGGCACGATTAAGGGCCCTAGCAGCCTGGCGTTGATGGGACGGAAATCCATCATGGGGAAATTTGGGAAGGAACAGACGACCCATCTGTTTGCGGTGGGCGACAAAGTTTATCCCATGAAGATCGATGTGAACGTGGCCAAAGACACGGTGACGCTGGGGATCGTCGCCTGCGACACGTGCAATAAGACCGATCCGCCAACCTACAACAAGGCTCAAGTGGTATTCCAGTTTCCCAAGGGCTCGTTAGCGAATGCAGCCGCTGGCGGAGTGGAAGACACCATCGGGCAAGTGCTATCGATTAGCAACGACGACGCACAGGGCGGAGATCAGGGTGGGCAACAGCAGGGCGGAGACCAAGGCGGAGACCAGGGCGGGCAGCAGCAGGGTGGTGGTCAGCAGGCGGCAGCCGCGGATCAGCCGCAGGCCGAGCCGGCGAGCATCGAGAAGGGAATGACCACGGACCAGGTCGAGGCCGCCATGGGCAAGCCAGAGAAAAAAGTGACTCTCGGCACCAAGCAGATTTATTACTACAAAGATATGAAAGTGATTTTCCTGAGCGGGAAAGTCAGCGATGTGCAGTAAGGCGGCGATCGAGAATAATATACTTCTACGGGCAGCCTGCGTGGTAAAACGGCAGACTCAAGGTAGGCCAGCCCCCATTGGACTTTTGCGGATATCGAAAAATCGGGAACGTCCCGTCTGTCCCTGAATTACCTGTCCCTGAATTACCTACCCCAAATTACTCTGATATCACCAAGTTCTTGTTGCTGGTGAGAGTTGCCGTCGGCGTGGTTACGACAACCGGGCCGGTCGTCGCTCCTGCTGGAATGACTGCGGTCATATAAGTGTCTGAGACGATGTCGAAGCTGGTGGCAGGGACACCGTTAAATGTGACACTGGTTGTT
The DNA here is from genome assembly GCA_963749985.1 of uncultured Acidobacteriaceae bacterium. Classification (GTDB taxonomy): domain Bacteria; phylum Acidobacteriota; class Terriglobia; order Terriglobales; family Acidobacteriaceae; genus Sulfotelmatobacter. The sequence goes on from CAVVOS010000002.1 coordinate 501,717, forward strand.
CCGGTCAGCGACTGCCCGAGGATTTGCACGGTCCGGGAGGGTTGACTGATGTAGCCAACCAGAGCGATGAAAGGGCCGAGGCCGAGATCGATGCTATAAGCGGTCCCGGCATTGTGAGTGCCATCCGATTGAGTTGTTCCATACAGCATTCCGTTCGTATCCTGAAGAGGAGCTGCCGAAGGATAGGCGCCGGTCTCCCTTGTAAAACTTTGGAGAATGGTATAGGCACCTGAGGTCGTGATCGTGAAGAATACACCTAGCCCAGACGATCCACCGACCTGCGTTACACCGTAAAGGTTGCCGTCCGTCGCCTGCATCAGGCCCAACGGCTCGACGCCGTCATCGCCTCCCTGAAACCGATACAACGTAGAGACCCTGCCGTTCTCGCTCAGCTTGAACAATGTACCGTAGTTGCGACCGTTCCCGCTCTGTTCCTGAGTGGTACCGTAGAAACTGCCGTCAGTCGATTGCACAAGGGGAGCAATCGGCGCGGCGCCACCCGCGCCGCAGGGGAAACTGTAGTACCAGAGGGGCGTGCCGGATGTGGTTAGTTTGAAAATGGTGCCACAGTCGCTTGCCCCGCCTCCATCTGCAACACCGTAGAGTCGGCCGTCTGTGCCCTGAATCAGCGATGCGATGACTTCCTGACCATGGGTCTGATCGAATTGATAAATAACAGAGTATCCTTCGGACAGACTATACTTATAAACGGTTGAGTCTTGGGCGGTGGTGCCGTAGAAATTGCCATCCGCTGCCTGAATGGGAGGCCCCACAGGCTCTCCCCCATCGCCTCCGCCCTCGAAATTATGCAAGATCGTATAACCGCCAGTGGGGGCTATCTTGAATAGAACCCCAAGGTTGGCGCTGCCGCCAAACGACGTCACGCCGTAAAAATTGCCGTCACTTCCCAGCGTAACGCCGCCAAGGGGGTTGGTGCCGTTTGTCCCGTCGAAGGCGGCAAGCAGATGAGTTTGTCCGGTGGTTGAGACCTTGAAAATCGAACCCATATAGTTGCCGGTCCCGTAAGTCGTTCCGTATAGGCCTCCATCTCGGCCTTGGGATGGGATTACAAACCCTGGCCCTCCGGCGTTTCCACCTCTGAAGTCGTAGATGACATTTAAGGTTTGCGCGGCGGTGGAGCTGACCACGAACAGGAGCGCGGCGATTGTCAATGCTAAGCTCCGTGAGAAATTCATCCCTGAGCGAAACGGCGATAAACGACCTTTGAGGCTCGATTCGATCGGCACGAGGTTACCTCTCTGAATTGGATGGCAGGGAGCCGGGCCGGGGGAGAGTCAGAATCCTGCAGTGAAGAAGCCTACACCGGTATGGTACAGATGGCAAGCATGACGGAAAACCCGGGGACAGACGGGACGTTCCCCGATTTCCTCAGGCAACAAATGCAAAACCATCCTGTGCGGCATGGGCGGCGGGCTTTTTGGGCCGGCCTCCCTTGCGCGGAGCCAGCGGGCGCGAGGTCGCCTGTTCGAGCTGCGCGACGAATTCGGTTGTTCCAAGGGGCCGGCCCGTGTGCGTGCACTGGCGCAGTGCGTCAATATCGATCGCCGACTCTCCGGCCGTCAGATGCGCCTTCCACTCCGCCACCGTCCATCGTTTGTGCCACGCTTCCATTTCCAGCATCGGGTCGGCGGAAAACCCGGGGACAGACGGGACGTTCCCCGATTTCCTCAGGCAACAAATGCAAAACCATCCTGTGCGGCATGGGCGGCGGGCTTTTTGGGCCGGCCTCCCTTGCGCGGAGCCAGCGGGCGCGAGGTCGCCTGTTCGAGCTGAGCGACGAATTCGGTTGTTCCAAGGGGCCGGCCCGTGTGCGTGCACTGGCGCAGTGCGTCAATATCGATCGCCGACTCTCCGGCCGTCAGATGCGCCTTCCACTCCGCCACCGTCCATCGTTTGTTCCACGCTTCCATTTCCAGCATCGGGTCGGCGGCACCGGACATACAGTGAGCCGCCGCGCTCGACCATCGCCACTCCTGCGCCGCGAATGCCATGCCGGCGCGCACCGGGTTCAACTCCACGTAGCGCAGCGCCGCCCACAGGTGCGCGTCATCCAGAGGGCAGGAATAAAATCGCCCCTGCCACACGTGCCCACTGGACGACGCGCGCGCGTTCCAATACGCTGCATAGCGTCCATGGGTCTGTTTGAGAGCTTGCCACAAGGCATCAGGGGTGCGGGGAATCACGATTAAGTGCACGTGATTGGACATCAGGCAGTAGCCCAGCACGCAAAGACGGTAGAGTTGGGAATATTGCCGCAGCAAGTCGAGGTAAGCCGCGCGGTCCGCGTCGTCGGCCAAGATCACTTGCCGGGCATTGCCGCGCTGCGTAACATGATGAGCAACCTCGGGAACTACCACGCGAGGCCAGCGAGCCATGCCCAGAAAATATCATCACGAAGGTGGGTTTGGAACCAGACAGCGCAGGTTTCGGGTTAGCATTGGGTGGCGCGTTCCCGTATTGGTCGCCGAAAACCGGGGAACGTCCCGTCTGTCCCCAGGTTTCCCAGGTTTCCTTCCCCTCAGGTTTCCTTGTCCCCAGGTTTCCTTCCAGTTAGAAGAGACTTCGAGTTCTCAATTATTCGTCGCGGACCTCACTCCTGCGATGGCGGCGACGGCTGTTTGGGCCGTCCCAAAGCCTCCGACCGGTCGTGTGGGCTCCTCGGGGCTATAAAGTTAAAGCTAGCAAAAACAACAACTTGAGCGGGCGATATAGTACTTCCGTACCGTCTCTAGTACTTCGGTTACCAGTTCGCGAGTGACCGAACATCCCTGCTTGAGATACCACTTCTAATGGTGTTCATGAAGGCATATACCGCAATATATAGGCATATGTCTCACTTCGGCTACCAGTGAATTCCAGGAAACAGGCATAAAACCCAACAAAACGAGGAAATTCGCTTGGAGGCAGGGTTTTTCCCGGCTGATATATGCTCGGGACACCGAAAGCCCTTGGACAGACATAGAGGGTGAGGGCGTCTCCCAAGATTAGCCTGCGGGCCGGAAAATAGGGCGCGGGAAGTTCTGGAGGATGGGGTAAAGGAACTATGGCCGACTCGCGGGAAGTGATGAACATTCGCCAGGCGTCGCAGTACCTGGGAGTGAGTCCGGACACGCTGTACAAGTATGTCGGGGAACAGAAGATTCCCGCTTTCAAGCTGGGCAACCGCTGGCGCTTCAAGAAGTCGAGGCTGGATCAGTGGATGGAAGAGAAGTCGAGCCAGATGGAGTTGGGAGCGAAACGTAAACCGAAGGCGGCGATGAAAGCTGCCGGGTCACAGTAGCCAACTAGAGCCGGCCGCACGCCGGCGCTACGAAAGGGCGGGCACATGTTTGGAATGGGATCGAAGGCGATTGTAGGTCTGGATGTGGGCTCTTCCAGCATCAAGGCAGTGGAGTTGAAAAAGAAGGGTGGGCAGATTGAAGTGGCTCATCTGGGACTGGAAATGCTGGCCTCCGACATCGTAGTGGACTCGATGATCGTGGATTCGGGAACGGTATCGAGCGCGATTTCCAAGTTGTTCACCGACTGCCTGATCAAAACCAAAGCGGTGGCGACGGCGGTGAGCGGACACTCGGTGATCGTGAAGAAGATCTCGCTGCCTTCGATGAGCGATCAGGAACTGGCCGAGACCATCGAGAAGGAAGCGGCCCAGCACATTCCCTTCGATCTGGCGGACGTGAGTCTGGACTACCAGATTCTTTCGGAAGAAGCGGGCAGCCCGAATATGGACGTTCTGCTGGTGGCCGTGAAGAAGGACAAGATTTTGAACTACACCAACGTACTCTCGATGGCGGGGCGCACCCCGGCTATCGTGGACATCGATGCTCTGGCGCTGCAGAACTGCTACGAGTACAACTACCAGCCGGCGCCGGGCCAGGTGGTGGCGCTGTTGAACCTGGGCGCCAGCGTAATGAACATCAACATCGTGAAGGGCACAACGCCGCTGTTCCCGCGTGATGTGAGCGTGGGCGGGCACCAGTACACCGACTCGCTGCAGAAGGAACTGGACTTGAGCTTCGACGATGCGGAGTCGCTCAAGCTGGGCAACAAGGTGGGAACGGTGAGCGAGGACGCGAAAGGTCCGATCCTGCAGCAGGTGACCGAGATCATCGTGCTGGAAATCCAGAAGACGTTCGATTTCTTCCGGGCCAGCGCGGCAGGCGAGCACATCGAGAAGATTTACCTGGCAGGCGGTTCGGCAAAGGTGCCGGGGCTGATGGAAGCGTTGCGGCAGGAATTTTCGATGCCGGTCGAATTGTTGAATCCATTCCAGCGCGTGGTGCCGCCGGCAGACGGCCCCGGAGCGGAGCTGGTGGAGCAGAATCCGGGCCAACTGGCAGTGGCGGTGGGCTTGGCTTTGAGGAGCTTTGAATCCCTATGATCAGAATCAATCTGCTCGAAAACTCCAAGGGAAAGAACAAGCGCGCCGGCGGCAGTGCCGCCGCGATGCCCACGATGGATATGGGCGACATGGGTTCGCCCAAGCTGAAGGTGCTGGTGGTGCTGTTACTGGCTGGGGCGTTGAATTTTGGCTACTGGTACCGGCTGGACCGGCAAGGGAAGACGATCGAGACGCAGATGCAGACGGCCCTGCAGAAAAACCGCGAACTCAGCGACGTGAAGGCGCGTTATCTGGAGCGGCAGACTCAGGCCAACAATTACAAGCGGCGGGTGGACGTGATCGATTCGCTGCGCGCCAGCCAGTCCGGCGGACCGGTAAACCTTCTGGCCATGCTGGGCGAGACGGTGAACGGAACGGAAGCGGTCTGGCTGAGGAGCATGGATGACACGGGCGCGAGCGTAAGCCTGGAAGGGACGGCGCTGAGTACGGACGCGGTGGCCAACCTGATCGCGAACCTGCAGAAGACGGGTTTTTTCAAGAACGTAGAGATTAAGGAAACTTACCAGGACGATCAGGTCAAGGACATGCAGGCGTTCCAGTTCACGCTGACCTGCGAGAAGGGAAAGTCGTAAGGGCAGACCTATGGCGATGAATTTCAACGAACTGTCGGGCCTAAAGCAATGGGGAGCGGTAATCGCGGGAGGAGCGCTGGTAACGGTGGCGCTGTACTTCACGGTGTTCAAAAGCCAGAGCGATAAGAATGCGACGGCACAGCACACTTTGCAGGATAAGGTTCGGGAGAACAACGAACTCGAATCTTACCGCCCCAAGCTGAAGGACATGGACCAGCAAGTGGCCAACCTGAAACAGCAACTGGAAATCGAACGGCGCATCGTGCCGGACGAGAAGGCGGTGGATAGCTTCATCGAGACGATGGATGGCGAAGCGCAGAAGGCGGGCGTGGAACTACGCCGCTATACGGCCAAGCCGATCACCGCGAAAGAATACTACTCGGAGATTCCGTTCGACATGGAATTGGACGGTCCGTATTACTCGATGCTGAATTTCTTTGACCGGGTAGGGAAGCTGGAACGCATGGTGAACATCAGCGGGCTGCTGGTCTCGAACACGAAAAACCCCAGCTTTGCGAAGGCGAAGCATACCTACCAGTATGCGCCGAACGAGAGCGTGGTTGCGACCTTTACGGCCACGACGTTCTTTAGTCACGACTTGGAGCCGGCCGGGGCGGGAGCTGGAAGCAAGCCCGCAACAGCAACGGCAGGCGTGAAATAGGAATCGCTATGAAGCTAACGACAGGCATTCTGGCAGTGGTAATGATGACGGGGGCGGTTTGGGCACAGACTCCGGCCATCATCAACAATGGGCAGAGCACCACAAAGGCTCCTACGCAGGCAACGAAGCCGGGAGCGGGTGCACCAGCCCAGGCGGTGGCGGGACCCATTCATCCTGCTCCGGTGACCATGGCAGCGAGACCGCATCGGCGGCTGGCTCCGCATAAGCAGGTGGTGCTGCATCCGACGATAGCGGCCCACGAAACGGCTCCCAAAGGGGAAGTTCTAACGGCCAAGGCGGGGGCTGATGCGGGCACGGTCAGCGCCAAGAGTGACGCCGGCGCCAAGGCACCCAAGCCGGAAGATAAGAAGTGGGCGATGACAGGGAAGCGCGACCCGTTCTTCAGTCCGGTAGTGCAGGCGCCCTCCGGTTCAGGATGCTCGACGGGGAAAAAGTGTCTGGAAATCGGGCAGATTAATCTGCGGGGCGTGGTGAAGTCAGAGAGCGGCTTTATCGCGGTAGTGACCAACAGCCTGAACAAAGCTTATTTCCTGCGCGAGAACGATCCTGTATTCAACGGGTATGTGGTGAGAATTACCGGAGACACCGTTGTGTTCCAGGAAACAGTGCAGGACAAGCTGGGCAAACCGCTGACGCGGGAAGTGGTGAAGCGAATTTTTACGCCGGCCGTTTAGCGGCTGGCAACGGCGCAGCCGGGAAAGCCGGAACGCAAAAAATCGAGTTCGAGCAAGGACACGCGGGCAAACACCCGCAAGTTGGGGAGAGGCGAAATGCGAAAGCAACTGCTGAGTGTATTCCTACCGCTGATGCTTCTGGGGCTGATGGCTTCAGCCGCAGAGACTCCGGCACAAACGGCGAGCCAGCAAAACGAGCTGCAGCGAGTGAACGTGGTTCGCGGCACGGATGAGATCCGGGTCGAGATCAACGCTCGTGGCGCGATGACGCCCAGGTTGAGCACGGCGGACTCGCCGGCTCGGGTGATCGTGGATTTGCCGGGGACCGTCATGGTGACCGGGCAGAGCCACATCACGGTGGGCAATGCGGGAGTTAAAGGAGTGCGCATCGGCATGGACGGCCAGACGCCTCCAACCACCCGCGTGGTGGTCGATCTGGAGCATGCCTGCCGCTATGAATTGAACTCGGCGGCGGATGGAAAGCTGGTGTTGACGTTGCACACGCAACCTACAGCCACGGCGAGCGCCAGCGTCCCCAAGACTTTGGCGCAGACTGCTGCAGCGCCGGCGAGCCGGAGTATTTCTCCGTTTGCGGCGCGGGTTATAGAAGTGGCACCGAAAGCGCAGCCCGTTGCGGTCAGCGCTCCGGTTGCTCCGAAAGCGGCGATGGAGAGTGCGGTCCCGGCGAACGACAAGGTCGCGGCTGCCTCGAGTGACTTTGTATTCGTCGAGCCGACTTACGCGGCCAAGACGAACGCTGGAAGTGCCTCGGACGAGCCCGCCGGGCGCGCCCAGGATGCGGCGGCGAAGTTTTCCGACAAAACGGCCGCAGAGCTGCTGCCGGTGAGCATGAATGCGGCGCAATCGTCGCAGACCATGCCTTCCGGCCCTGCCATCCAGCCGGCGGTAAATCTTGCGGCAGAGCAGAGAGCACAAGCCGGACAGCAACCTGCTTCGGTCGGCCCCAAGTACACAGGCGAACCGATTTCAGTGAACCTGAAGGATGTGGATTTGAAGGACTTCTTCCGTCTGATCCACGAGATCAGCGGTTTGAACGTGGTGCTTGACCCCAACGTGCACGGCAGCCTGACGGTGGTGTTGGACGATGTGCCGTGGGACCAGGCTCTGGACATCGTGCTGAAGAATAACGACCTGGCGCGGGAACTGGAAGGCAACGTTCTGCGCATCGCCACGGTGGACACTCTCAAGAAAGAAGCGGATGGGCGGCGCGCGCAAGTGGAATCTGAAGCAGCGGCCGTGGAAAAAGTTTCCGTCACGCGTTTCCTGAGCTATGCCCACGCGAAGGATGTGATCCTAACCGTGAAGAAGTTCCTTTCGCAACGCGGAGATGTGGTTGCGGATGAGCGCACCAACGCGGTGATCGTCAACGATATTCCCAAAGTGATTCCGGTGATTGACCGCCTGCTGACGCAGCTTGACCGCAAGACGCAGGAGGTTGAGATCGAGGCCCGAGTGGTGGCGGCGACGCGGACGTTTGCCCGTGACATCGGCACGCAGCTTGGCTTTGGCTGGGGCAATGGCCACAGCGCAATCGGCGGCAACTCCGCCGTGGGCAGTTCTCCGACGACCGTCGGAGGCTTAACCCCAGGCTACATCACGGTACCGGGCAGTAGTACGACGGGGACTTCGATTCCGTTGTTCTCCAATCTGGGTGTGACTTCGCCCACCAGCGGCCTCACCTTCCTGAACGCCAGCAACACGGTGCGGATCGATGCGGTGCTCTCGGCGGCCGAGTCGCGCGGATTGCTGAAAGTTCTGTCGCGGCCGCGAGTGGTCACACAGAATAATATCCAGGCCCTAGTGAAGCAGGGCGTGCGCGTCCCCATCGTGACCCAGGCGCAGTTGGGCGGTCCTCCGACTGTAACCTACGTCGATGCGTTCCTGCGCTTGACCGTAACTCCGCAGATCACTTCGGAGAATACGATCTTCCTGAACGTGGACGTGGAGAACACGACCCCGAACTTTGGCCAGGAAGTACAGGGTAACCCCGAATTGATCACGCAGCAGGCGACGACGCAGGTGCTGGTGACCGATGGCGGCACGGTGGTGATCGGCGGCGTCATCCAGACGCAGAACTCGATCAGCATCGATCAGGTGCCGATTCTGGGCAATATTCCGATCCTGGGGAACCTGTTCAAACACACGCAGGTGAGCACTTCCAACCAGGAATTGATCTTCTTCATTACGCCGCGAATCATTCAGACGTAGCAGCGGGCAGTTGAAGATTTGAGCCGCCGGCCTGAAGAACCTGTCAGGCTGGCGGTTTTGTTTTTAGACCTGTACCTGGTACCCGGTAGCCAGTACCGAGTGACCCCTGCGCTGATGTGGAGTCAACTTGCTGGTTCTCCTCCTGATAAACTCAACACGATGAACTTTTCCGGGCGCCAGAAGAAGCTGCGGGAGCACCTTGCCACGACGCGGTTCGACGCGCTCCTGATCAGCCACCTTCCCAACATCCGATATCTTTGCGGTTTTACCGGGAGCGCGGGTTTCCTGCTGATCGAGGAAGCGGGAAACGTGTTCTTCACGGACGTTCGCTATGACACGCAGGGACGCGAAGAAGTGAAGGGCGCGAAGGTGGTGATTGCGCGCAAGTCGGTGCTGGGCGCGCTGGGAGAGTGGATCGGAACCCGGCGGAAGAAATCGAAGGGGTGGACGATTGGGATTGAAGCCGAACATCTCACTGTAGCGGAAAGAAAGCGGCTGGCGGATCTGCTGCCCTCCGGGATGCGGTTACGGAATGCGCCGGCAGTGGTGGAGCGGGCGCGCATGGTGAAGGACAGTGAGGAACTGGACCGCATCCGGGCGGCGGTGAAGTTGGGAGCAACGCTGTTCGACCGGGCGCTCGAAGTCCTGCGGCCGGGCGTAAGAGAATCCGAGGTAGCGGCGGAGATGGAGTATGCGGCACGCCGGGCGGGAGCCGAGGAGATGTCGTTCCCGACCATTATTGCTTCCGGGGCGAGGTCGGCGTTGCCGCACGGCAGGGCTACAGAGCAAGCCATCACGCCCGGAGGATTCGTGGTCTGCGATTTCGGTGTTATACTCGGTGGTTATTGTTCGGACCGGACGCGCACTGTATGGGTGGGCGCGGCCTCAAAGGACGGGCGCCACGCCTACGAGTCGGTAAGGGAGGCACAGCAGGCTGCGATTGCCGCCGTGAGGCCGGGCGTGAGCGTCGGGGAAGTCGATGCGGCAGCGCGCAAGGTATTGCGCAAGGCTGGGTTAGGGCGCTACTTTACGCACTCCACCGGGCATGGTGTGGGTCTGGAGATCCACGAAGCGCCCAGGGTTGCGGCCGGGCAAAAGGAAATACTGAAGCCGGGCATGGTCATCACGATTGAGCCGGGGGTATACTTCCCCGGAAAATGGGGCGTGAGGATCGAAGACATGGTGGTGGTCAGCGAAAGTGGCTGTGAGGTGCTGACTCCGACCAGCAAGGACTTCCTGGCAGTTTAGGGTCTTCTTAGATTGAATCCAGGCGGGATGAACGCCTGGCGGTTCTCCGCGTGATTTGCGGCGCGGCACGAAATGATAAGCGGTCCCACCGTAAACGAATGAATCAAAAAGAGCTGAAGGAACTCATCGAGTTCTTAATCGAAAAAGATATTGCCGAGTTCGAACTGGAGCGCGGCGATGTCAAAGTGAAGATTAAACGCGCGGGACAAACCACCGTGGTGCATACGCACGGGGAGGTGCCCTATCCCGCCTACGCAGCGGGGCCTGCTCCGGACGCCAGGCAGAATCAGGGAGCAAGTTCGCCAACCGCACCGCCGTCAGAACCCGCCGAGCCCGCCCCGGAAGAGAACCTGCAGAGCGTAAAGTCTCCCATCGTGGGGACGTTCTATGAGGCGCCCTCGCCGGGTGCGCCTCCGTTTGTGAAGGTTGGGGATACGGTGGAAGTGGGTCAGGTGCTGTGCATCGTTGAGGCGATGAAGCTGCTGAATGAGATTGAGTCGGATGTGGCCGGGGAAATCGTGAAAAAGCTGGGGAGCAACGGCCAGCCCATTGAATACGGCCAGGAGTTGTTTATTATCCGGCCGAAGAAGTGAGGGAGAGAGAGATTGAGTAATTTGGTAATTGGGTAATTTTGTAATTTAAAATGCCCGAGGCTTTTCATTTACTAAATTACTCAATTACCAAATTACCAAATTACCCGATTACACAATGCCCCTTTGTCCCCACATTTGATCTGAAATGTTCAATCTGAAATGTTCAAGAAGATCCTGATTGCGAATCGCGGAGAAATTGCGCTGCGCATCATTTGCGCGTGCAAGGAACTGGGCGTCCGCACGGTTGTCATTTATAGCGAGGCAGACCGCCACTCGTTGCCGGTACGCTTTGCGGACGAAGCCATCTGCATTGGGCCGCCCCAGCTGGCGCTGAGCTACCTGAATATTCCGGCGGTAATCAGCGCGGCGGAGATCGCCAACGTGGACGCGGTGCATCCGGGCTACGGATTGCTGGCGGAGAATGCCAACTTCGCCGAGGTGTGCGAGACCAGCGGCATCAAGTTCATCGGACCGCGGCCGGAAGTGACGCGGCTGATGGGGGAAAAGGAAAAGGCGCGCGCGGCCATGAAGCGCGCGGGCGTGCCGATTCTGCCGGGTTCGGATGGAATCCTTGCCTCCGAAGGCGAAGCCCTGGAGTGGGCGCGGCAAGTGGGTTTTCCGGTGATTGTGAAGGCGTCGGCGGGCGGCGGCGGACGCGGCATGCGTATTGTGCGCAGCGAAGAGGAACTGCCGGGGTTCTTCAAGGCGGCGCAGTCGGAGGCGGCGGGCGCGTTCGGCAACGGCGACCTCTACATGGAAAAGTACGTCGAGCATCCGCGGCACATCGAGTTTCAGGTGTTGGCCGACGAGCATGGCAATGTGGTGAGCCTGGGCGAGCGGGAATGCTCGATTCAGCGGCGGCATCAGAAGTTGCTGGAAGAATCCCCCTCCACTCAGGTGACCCCGGAATTGCGCGATCAGATTGGCAAGGTGTTGTGCAAGTCGCTGGCGGACATCGGTTACACGAATGCGGGGACGATCGAGTTTTTGATGGACCAGGACCGCAAGCTGCACTTCATCGAGATGAATACTCGCATCCAGGTGGAGCATCCGGTAACGGAGATGGTGACGGATGTGGATTTAGTAAAGAGCCAGATCATGATCGCCGCTGGGGCTCACATGCGGGACGTGCTGCAGGGGCCGATCGTGCACCGCGGGCACGCCATCGAATGCCGCATCAATGCGGAGCATCCGGAAAAGTTCACGCCGTCGGCGGGAAAGATTACGGCATTTCATCCGCCGGGAGGCACGGGTGTACGCGTGGATACGGCGGCGTACGCGGAGGGCGTGATTCCGCCTTACTACGATTCGCTGATTGCCAAGTTGATCGTGCGCGGCAAGGACCGCAATGAGGCGATCTCGCGCATGACGCGGGCGCTGGAGATGTTTATCGTCGAAGGCGTGTATACCACGATCCCGCTGCACCGGAAGATTCTGGCCGATCCGGACTTCCGGGCAGGGAAGTTTGATACGGGGTTTATTGAACGATTTCTGGCGAAGAACAGCAAGAAGGATTCCGCGCCGTGATCTCTCTGCCACGCCTTTATGCCATCGTTGACGCGGCGGCGTTCCGAAGAAACGAGGATTTGACTATTTTCGCCACTGAACTCATCTTTGGCGGGTGCACTGTCCTGCAATACCGCAACAAAAATGCAAGCGCTGGCGAGATGTTTCGGCAGGCACTGGGCTTGAAGATAATGAGCGCGGTGGGTCTGGGTCACGTCAAGCTGGTTATGAATGATCGTGCCGACTTATGTCTGGCGGCAGAGTACGATGGCGTCCACGTCGGCCAGGAAGATCTTTCGCCACCTTCGGTGCGGGGGATCATCGGCCCGGATCGTTGGCTTGGATTTTCTACGCATAATCTGCAGCAAGTGAAAGAAGCTGACCGAACCTCGGCAGACTATCTCGCCATTGGGCCCGTGTTTTCCACTTCCAGCAAGGATAAGCCTGATCCTGTGGTCGGCCTTGAAGGAGTGCGCCTGGCGCGGGCGTTGACTCGGAAACCGCTGGTCGCGATCGGCGGAATCACGCGCGCGAACGCGGCTTCGGTGATCGAGGCTGGGGCCGATTCGGTGGCGGTGATCTCCGATCTGCTACGGGAGCCCCGGAAATCAGCAGAGGAATTTTTTCGCATCTTGAGGTAAAGTCATGGGGCGATTCATAGGAGTCGTCCGTCGTCGGTCGTCCGCCATGGGCAATGGTGCAGGGCATGACGGCTGAAGTCCGACGACTGACGACCGACAACGCTTCACGATTCCGGAGGAAACCTGAGCGTACCGACCACGGCTGCGGGCAGCGACTGGGAAATTCACAGCCATCAGGATAACGAGTTGGTCAAGGGCCTGGGCCTGACTAGCGCGACCATGCTGGTCATGGGTTCGATGATCGGCTCGGGCATCTTCATCGTTTCGGCGGAGATTGCCCGCGAAGTGGATTCGCCCGCGCTGTTGATTGGCGCGTGGGCGGTCGCGGGGTTCATGACTATTGTTGCCGCGCTCAGTTACGGTGAACTGGCGGCGATGATGCCGCGAGCGGGTGGGCAATATGTTTACTTGCGCGAGGCGCTCGGACCACTGTGGGGTTTTCTCTATGGCTGGACTCTGTTCCTGGTAATCCAGACCGGGACGATTGCGGCCGTGGGCGTGGCATTTGGCAAGTTCCTCGGAGTTTTCTTTCCCGTTGTTTCCTCTTCGCATTGGATTCTGCATCTCTGGAAGGTCCCGCCCATTCGCCTGGGGCCCATGGTTCTGGGGAACATGGACGTGGGAATCAATACGCAGAATCTGGTCGCCATCCTGCTCGTGGTTTTCCTTTCAGTGGTGAATATCTTTGGAGTGAAAACCGGGGCGCTCATTCAGAATATTTTTACCGCCGCGAAGGTCTCGGCGCTGCTGGGACTGGCGTTGTTTGGCTTGGCGCTGGGACGAAATGCGCATGCCTTGGCCGCGAACTTCAGCGGACATTTCTGGCGGAATGCGGGACTGGGCGCGCAGCACGCGGTGCAGGTGGGTGTCGGCGGTCCAGTGGTGATGGTGGGTACGCTGACGATTCTTGCCGTGGCGCAAGTGGGGTCTCTGTTTTCCGCGGACGCGTGGAACAATGTGACCTTCACGGCGGGTGAAGTCAAGAATCCCAGCCGCAACCTGCCGCTTTCTCTGGCGCTGGGTACGGGCGTGGTTATTGCGCTCTACATTGCTTGCAACATGATCTATCTGAATGCGCTGCCGCTGGACGGGACCGCGGGCGCAGCAACAATTCTGGGACGGGGAATCAAGTATGCCTCCGAAGATCGCGTTGCGACCGCGGTCATGACGCAGATGTTCGGGGCCGTGGGCGGACTGCTGATGGCCGGGGCCATCCTGATTTCCAGTTTCGGCTGCAATAACGGGCTGATTCTATCCGGGGCACGCGTCTACTATGCCATGGCGAAGGACGGACTCTTCTTCCGCAGCGTGGCCAAGCTGCATCCTACGTATAAAACGCCCGCAGTTTCGCTGATGGTGCAGATGGTTTGGGCGTGCTTGCTCTGTGTTTCGGGCAGCTATGGGCAGCTTCTCGACTACATTATCTTCGCGGTGCTCGTCTTCTACATTCTGACCATTGTTGGATTATTTGTGCTGCGGCGGACGCATCCGGATGCCCCGCGGCCTTACCGCGCGGTAGGTTATCCGGTGCTGCCGGCGATTTATATTGTGATGGCTTTGTTTATCGATGTCATACTATTGCGCTACAAACCGCAATTCACGTGGCCCGGGCTGATTGTGGTGCTGCTGGGCATCCCGGTTTATTACGCGTGGTCGAGAAGCGCGGGCGCAAAGCGCGCATCGGCGTAGCCGCTAAGGAGAAACGAAACGAATGGCAAATCTGCTGGCAACCAAGCCGCTGAACCTTCTGATGGAAGAATCCCGCGAGACGGGCGAAAACAGTCTCAAACGGACGCTGGGGGTTTTTCAGCTTACTGCGTTGGGAGTGGGTGCGATTATCGGCGCGGGAATTTTTGTAATGGTGGGGCTGGGAGCGCACTATGCCGGTCCGGGACTCACTTTGTCGTTCGTTCTATCCGGCCTGGGATGCGCGTTTGCCGGACTCTGTTACGCGGAGTTTGCGGCCATGATTCCCCTCGCAGGCAGCGCCTACACCTACGCTTACGCCACGCTAGGCGAGTTGTTGGCGTGGATCATCGGCTGGGATCTGACGCTCGAATACGCCATGGGTGCCAGTGCAGTATCGTCGGGCTGGTCGAACCACTTCATCGAACTGCTGAAAATCTTTCACATCAGGATGCCGCTGTGGCTGGCCTATGATCACTGGACGGCGCTGAAGACGGCGGAGAATATGGTGGCGCGGCAGATGGCGCAGGCCGCGGATTCCTCCCTGATACCGGGTACGCAAACATTCCTGGACAAAGTCAGCGCGATTATGAGCACCCAGTCCCCCGAGTTGTTGCAACGGGCGCACGATCTGCTGGGAGCGCCGCATCTGTTTGGCATGGAAGTCGGCCTTAACCTCCCAGCTTTTATCATTGCCCTCATTATTACTGTGATTCTAGTTGTCGGAATCAAAGAGAGCGCGGAGTTTAATACTGGGATCGTTGTAATTAAGGTTTCGGTTGTGCTCTTTGTAATCGCGCTGGGTGCCCGTTACATCAACGTCAGCAACTGGGGCACGGACTGGCACTCCTATGCGCCCAATGGCCTCGCCGGGATTGGAGCAGGGGCGGCGTACATTTTCTTCGCCTACATCGGTTTCGACGCGGTCTCGACGACGGCGCAGGAGGCTAAGAATCCGCAACGCGATTTGCCGATCGGCATGATCGCTTCGCTGGCCATATGTACGGTCCTATATATCGCAGTGGCGGGTGTTCTAACCGGCATGATGCACTGGCAACAAATCACCATCGAAGCGCCGGTGGCCCGCGCCTTTCTTGATCGGGGGTTGACGACAGCCTCGCATATCATCACGCTGGGCGCTCTGGCCGGGCTCACCAGCGTGATGCTGGTAATGCTGCTGGGCCAAACGCGAGTACTTTACGCGATGGCCACCGACGGTCTTCTGCCGAAGAAGTTTTTCGCTGCGATCCACCCCAAGTTCCGGACACCGTGGAAAAACACGATTCTCGTGGGCCTGTTGGCTGCCGTTGTAGGCAGCCTGACTCCGATCGACGATATCGGGAGGATGGTTAACATTGGCACGCTGCTGGCGTTTGTGATCGTTTCAATCTCCGTGATGGTGTTGCGTTATACGAATCCCAGCCAGCCGCGGCCCTTCCGCACGCCGTGGGTGCCATTGATTCCGATTCTTGGCGTGATCTCGAACGGGTACATGATGTACAAGCTGGGAATATGGAACTGGATACGTTTGGTGGTCTGGTTGGCACTTGGACTGGTCGTGTATTTCACTTACAGCGTGAAGCACAGCCGGGTGCAGGCTTTGCAGAAGGGTAGTGGCCAGTGATCGTTGATCAGTGATCAGTGGCTAGTACCCAGTACCCAGTACCCAGTACCCAGTAAAGTCCGACTGAGTGAGTTCGATTGGCTCTCCGCGCGGCGCGGAGGGCCCTTTTGTCTTAAGATCAGTCTTGGTCGTTAGTCGTGGCTCGTAGTTCAAGACTAACGCTCTAAACATTCTGGCGAACGACCAACGACTATCGACTAACGACGGTCTTATGAAGATTGTTTCCGCAGAAGAGATGCGAGCGATTGACCGCGCCACCAGCGAGCACTTCGGCGTGCCTTCGCTCACGCTGATGGAGAATGCGGGCACGGCCGTGGCAGACTATGTGCTCCTGCATCACGCCGAGGCGCGGCGCATCGTGGTTTTCTGCGGCAAGGGGAATAACGGCGGCGATGGTTTTGTGGCGGCGCGGCGGCTGCATCAGCAAGGCAGGAAAGTGCAGGTTATCCTTCTCGCCGATCCCGGCGAGCTTAAGGGCGATGCGGCAGCCATGTTTGGCAAGTTGCCGGCCCCTGCAATCGCGGTGTATTCCAGCGAGGAGCTGAAGGGTGACCGGGTTCAGCTCGCCTTGCGTGCGGATCTATACCTGGATGCGGTGCTGGGCACCGGTTTCAAGCCGCCGGTGAGCGGGCTCTATGCGGAGGCGATCGCGATCATGAATGCCAGCCATGTTCCCGTGATCGCCGTCGACATTCCTTCGGGCGCGGATGCCGACGCGATGGACGCGCAAGCCGGGACCATTGCCCGCGCCGATGCCATTGTTACCTTCACCGCACCGCGCCCGGCGCACGTGTTTAGCTTGCTGACTGCGGGATCTACTTTTGTGGCCGACATCGGCTCGCCGGAGGCGGCGATTGTTTCCGCGCTGCAACTGAATGTGATCACGGCGGGTGATGTTGCGCGGCTGATTGCTCCGCGCCCGGCAGAGTCGAACAAGGGCAGTTACGGAAGCGTGCTGGTGGTTGGGGGATCGCTGGGGAAAGCTGGGGCGGCGGCAATGGCGGGGATAGCGGTGCTGCGCGCCGGAGCGGGGCTTTCGACCGTGGCGACGCCGAAGTCGGTGCTGGGAACTGTGGCCGGATTTCATCCTGAGTTGATGACTGAGCCGTTATCCGAGACGGAAGCAGGCACGATCTCCACCGCCGCACAGGATCGAATCGCGGAATTGGCGAAGGGTAGGACGATGCTCGCGGTGGGGCCGGGGATTTCGCGGCATCCGCAGACTGCGCAACTGGTGCGGAGTTTGATCGCAGGACTGCAACTTCCGATGGTGGTGGATGCCGACGGACTCAATGCGTTCGAGGGCCGCACGGATGAATTGAATGGTAAAGGCCGCACTCTGGTGATCACTCCACATCCCGGAGAAATGGCGCGGCTGGCGGGATGCAGCATTCCTGAGGTGCAGAAAGATCGCCTAGGCGTGGCGAGGAAGTTTGCGCGCGAACACGAACTGATCGTGGTGCTCAAAGGGCATCGCACGCTGGTGGTGCAGCCGGACGGTGAGGCTTGGGTGAATACGACCGGCAATCCTGGAATGGCAACCGGCGGCACGGGAGACATCCTGACCGGCATGGTTGCCGGAATGATCGCGCAGCACCCGAAGGACGCTTTCGTAGCTGTGCTCGCCGCAGTGCATCTTCATGGTCTTGCCGGAGACGTAATGCGCGAAAGTGTAGGCGAGCATTCGCTGGTCGCGACCGATCTTCTGCAGGGTTTGCCTGAGGCTTTCCGGTGGACGCGGGAGGCGGCACAGGAAAAACTGGTGCGCTGGTGAGAGTAGAGTTTTCGCGCGACTACTACGTGTCATCTCGAAGCTGGCAGGTGAATGGTCCTTCCCGAGGCTGCCGAGCTCCGCGCGGCGTCCAATATCTCGGTCACCGTGACATTAGTATCAAGCGATGATGGTCCATCTGATTTCATTCCGTTCAACACCACGGCTCTGAGAAAAGACAACGAGTTATCGTAAGGGGCAGGCAATGGTTTTGCCGCCATCTCCTCTTCCGCGCCGCCGCTGCGACGCACGCGAACGTCGTCTCGCTTCACCGTGATTACATATCCCGTCTGCCCGTACACTTCCATATCTTTGCGGTCGAACGGCCAGTTCCAGGAGGCTTGCACGATGGCCTGGGCCTTGGGATAGGTGAGGATGATGGTCGCTTCATCGTCCACTCGCGGATAGATCGCGGGCTTGATTTGCTGGGTGACGGCGGTTACTGTTTCCGGGCGTTGACCATCCATCAACCAAGTCATAAGGTCGGCGCCGTAGCATCCGAAATCAAACAGGGCGCCTCCCCCATTCAGCTTGGGGTCAGTGAGCCAACTTAAGAATTCAGGGCCGACTCCGATTTCTTTGGGTCCGCTGTGACCGTCGTGGACAACCACCTTGCGCACATCGCCCAACGCCTTGTCGTGCACCAGTTCGTATGCCGCCCGGTTGCTGCGGTACCAAGTCGTTTCGTAGTTGACGAGCACCTGAATCTTGCCGAGGTCGGCGGCCTTCTCGATCGCCAGTGCGTCCTCTAAGCTGACCGCCAAAGGTTTTTCCATCATGACGTGGACGCCGCGCCGGGCGCAGACTTCCACCACGCGCCGGTGGTCATAAGTGTTCGTGTAAACGAGTACAGCCTGGGGATGGGTTCGGTCGAGCATTTCCTCGAGGGTTGGAAAGAGCAGGTGTTTGTCGATGGCGAACTTGGTCGCGTACTGGGCAGCGAGCGCTTGATCTGGTTCCGCAATGCCTACAATGTCAATCTCCGGATTGTGCAGCGAACGTTCCAGGAATCCCTGGACATGCCCGTGAACCAGACCGACGATGCCGACCCGGAGCGGAGCCCCACTATTTGCAGGCGAGGTCTGAGCTTGGAAAGGTGCGGAGACAAAAAGCGAAAGAAGTAATCCAGAGACCAGAAAAGAACAGCAACGCATAAGGCACTCCGTTCGGGCGAGCGACGTGGTTCTCGTGATCGCCCACAAGAGATCTTGTAAGACGGACGACGAACAGGACATTGTATCAATAGTAAACACGCCGCTAAGTGCTCTCACCCCAGAGACTTGTGGAGCCTGAAACAGGCGCGGAAAGCGGGAATCCGGACACTCTGCTTCCGTAACCTGTTACCTGTCCAGAAATGGTGCGACAGTACAGTCAGCTTATGACCCACTTCCCCCAACCGCACCCATCGAGGCGCGCGGCCCGGGTCCAGCTAGGAGCATCTGTCCTGGCTGCGATTCGTTTAGAAGACGGCCGTCGCACAAAAGCAAAACTCCAAACCATTTCCGTGACTGGCGGATTGTTGCAACTGTCAGGTTCGCTGGGCAGCGGCTCCTTCGTCGAGCTCGCATTTCAAACCCAATCGGGCCCGGTACATGGCATGGCCGAGATCCTCAGCCCGCTGCGCAAGACAACGACTGGCGTGCTGCAGCCGTTTCGCTTCATCGCACTCGAGGACGACGACCACCGCCGCTTGCGGACATCGCTCGAGCATGTGGTGGACCGAAGTCTGCTGGGGCTGAAGTCATCGGCATTTAGCGTGCCGAGGACGATTTAGACCTCTCCGAAGCGGTCACTACCCCTGGCTGCACATTCTTGATCGTTGATCCGCGCTGAGCGCGACGCTCTCGCTATACTGGTCGTGGCCTGTGCACGATGCGGCTGCGACTGGAACCCGGGAGATGACGAGGGAGATCACGACACAATCGGCGGAGGAGACGATCGCCTTCGGGCGCACGCTGGCGGAGTTGCTGGCGCCGCCGAAACTGGTGCTGCTGCGCGGCGACCTTGGCGCGGGCAAAACCACGCTGGTTAAGGGAATCGCCGCGGCGTTCGAGGCGGCGGAAGAGGAAGACGTCACCAGCCCAACCTTCACGCTGGTGCACGAGTATCGGGGACCGCGAGCCAATCTCTATCACATCGATCTTTACCGCATCGACACGCAGCGGGAGTTGGAGACGCTGGGGCTGGATGATCTGCGGGCAGAGGGCAACAGCATTTTGCTGATTGAGTGGGGAGAGAAATTTCCGCGGTTGCTGCGCGAGAGGGATGTGGAGATTGCGCTGGAGCGTGACGGTGAGAATGGGCGGCGGATCAGGATTGTAAGTTAGCGTGTGGGTAGAGCTGTAACAGTGGGAACGAGGACCGCCCGCGCACAGGAGGCCGGAGCGTTCCACTCGCGCACCATCGAGAAGAGGATGGCGGCGGCGAAGAGAGCGAGTACCCAACAGTTGGATCGCATTCCCTTCATTATCCCATGTAGCGTGAACTGAGAACCGCCTCGTCAGAACCCCTCGTTAAAACCCCATGATGTTGTAGCCGCAATCCACGTAGATGACTTCGCCGGTGATACCGGAACTGGCGTCCGACGCGAGGAAGACTCCGGTCGAGCCGACTTCTTCCACTTCCACGCGGCGGCCGAGTGGGGCGCGTTCCTCGTGGCCTTTGAGCATGTCGCCGAAGCCGGCGATGCCGCGCGCGGCAAGGGTTTTGATGGGGCCGGCGGAGATGGCATTCACCCGAATCTTCTTTTTGCCTAATTCATAAGCGAGATAGCGAACTGAACATTCGAGTCCAGCCTTGGCGACGGCCATCACGTTGTAGCGCGGCACGACTTTCTCGGACGCGTAGTACGTCATGGTGATGATGGAGCCGCCGTCTTCCATCAGAGGCGCGGCGGCGCGGGCAACCGCGACCAGCGAGTACACGCTTACATCCATCGCGATGCGAAAGCCCTCGCGCGTGGTGTTCACAAATTCGCCTTTGAGTTCGTCGGCGGGAGCATAGGCCACCGAATGCACCAGCGTGTGCAGCTTGCCATGGCGCTCTTTGAGCGTAGCGAAGAGGCGGTCAATTTCTTCGTCCTTGCTGACGTCGCACATGTAGGCTTCGGCGCCGGGCAGGGAGAGGATTAAATCCTTGGCTTCCTGCTCCAGACGCTCGTTCTGGTAAGTGATGGCAAGCTTCATGCCGGCGGCGTGCAGTCCCTGGGCAATGGACCAGGCGATCGAGCGCTTGTTCGCGACTCCGAAAACGACGGCGTTACGGCCTTGCAGATCCGAAGACATGAGTGCTCCTTGGAATGGGAAAGAATAACAGCGAAAGACGCGAATTTACCACAGAGGCACCCTTCGGCTTCGCTCAGGGCAGGCTCCTTCGGCTTCGCTCAGGGCAGGCTCCTTCGGCTTCGCTCAGGGCAGGCTCCGACACAGAGAAAGCCAAAGCTATACGTGAAAACGTCGATCAAGAACACGCCACCGCCAATTTCTGCGCTTCCTCACGAATCCTATTCCATGCTTTCTCGACGTGCCGGGCTTGCGTGTTCGTCTGTCCGACGCACAGGCGCAGAGTGAGTTTTCCATCCAGCTTGGTATGCGTGAGGAAGAGGTCGCCGCTGCGATTCAGGCGGTCCATGATGGTTTGATTCGCCGCGTCCCCACCTTTGTGGCGGAAGCAGACCAGGTTCAGGGGCGCGGGTGCGGCGAGTTCGAAGTCCTTGTCGTCGCGCACCCAGTGCGCGAATATCTGCGCCAGTTGCACGTGGCGGCGGATATGGTGCTGCAGGCCTTCCACGCCATAGTGGCGGATCACGAACCACAACTTGAGCGAGCGGAAGCGGCGGCCGAGTTGAATGTGCCAGTCGCGATAGTCAATCACCGCGCCCGATTCCGTGGCCTGGTTGCGCAGGTATTCCGGCAGAATGCTCAGCGTCTGGATGAGCGCCTTGCGGTCGGCGACCCAGAAGCAGTTGCAATCGAAGTTGGTGAACATCCACTTATGCGGATTGAAATTGTAGCTGTCGGCGAACTCGACACCGGCTTGCAGGTGGCGGAATTCCGGGCAGAGCGCGGCGGTTCCTGACATGGCTGCATCCACATGCAGCCAGAGATTGTGCTGGCGAGCGACGCCAGCGATTTCGGCGATAGGATCCATTGCATTCGAAGATGTCGTGCCGACCGTCGCGCACACAAAACAGGGAACCAGGCCGGCCTGCTTGTCGGCTTCGATCTGGCGGGCGAGAGCGTCTGGGCGCATCGCGAACTTCTCGTCGACTTCGATCAGGCGAAGATTGGATACTCCGATGCCCGCGATCATGGCAGCCTTTTCCAGAGACGAATGCGTCTGTGTGGACGCGTAAGCCACGAGGCGGCCGTCGCATCCCTTTTTGTTGCTGACGTAGTTCGTGGCGCGCTCGCGTGCGGCCAACAGTGCGCAGAGCGCGGCGCTCGATGCAGTATCTTGAATCACGCCGCCGCCGGTGCTCGACGACAGGAATTTCTCCGGCAGACCGAGCATGGGCACGAGCCAATCGAGCACATGCGTTTCCAGTTCCGTACAGGCCGGGCTGGTCGACCAGAGCATTCCCTGCACGCCGAGACCGGAAGAGAGAAGGTCGCCGAGAATTCCGGGGCCGGAGGCGTTACAAGGGAAGTAGGCAAAGAAATTCGGCGACTGCCAGTGTGTGACGCCCGGAAGAATCAGCTTCTCAACGTCTTTCAGCAACGCGTCGAAAGGCTCGCCCTGGGCCGGAGGATGCTCCGGAAGTGAAGCGCGAATCTGTCCCGGCTTCACCTGGGAGAGCACAGGAAACGACTCGATGCGGGAGTGGTAGTCGGCGATCCAATCGATCACGGCATGGCCGTTGCGCCGGAATTCCTCGGGCGTCATGTGAAAGGATTTTTCGTTGGACATTGTCGTCCTCCGGGAAACTACTAATCTTGGCGCAACCGTCCGAAATACACTCGCGTTTTGTATTCGAATGTGGCTCGGCCCTCAACCGCGCTGGCATCGAAAACGCGCCGCAACTCTCGCAGCATGGGCGCATGTTGAGGATGCTCCGGCCCTGGCGCATACGACGACGATAGCAGACGGCCTTCGATTCCCGCGTAGTCGAACTCCTGACGCATCTCAAACACTCGCGCTTGAAACGGAGCGGGATCGAAGAATTCGTTGACGGCGTCGGTCGTGCGCTCGTGGCGAATTTCCTGGTAATCGGTACCGTAGGTCAGCAGTAACTGCTCGTAGTCGCGGAGAAACTTGGTCGAATCGGTGAGGCGCTCGTTCCACAGCAGCACCAGCCATCCGCCGGGCTTCAGAATGCGAACGAATTCGTGCCTTGCCCGCTCGCGGTCGAACCAGTGAGCGGCTTGCGCGGCAGTGACGAAGTCCACGCTCTGGTCCGCTAGCGTGGTCGCCTCGGCGGTTCCGGCAACGCTGGTGAGCTTTGGAAACACTGCGAGCAGGCGCTCGCCCGCTTGCCGCATTCCGGCATTGGGCTCTACGCCGAAGACCGGGTTGCCATTTTCCAGCAACATGCGAGTCCAGATGCCGGTTCCGGAGGCGATATCGGCAACCACATGGCTGGGCGCGAAACCGCACTCGGCCCTCAGGGCTTGGATAACCTCTGCGGGATATCCCGGCCGGTAGCGCACATAGTTTTCGACGCGATCAGAGAAACGGCTGGTGGCATTGGAAGCAGGCATGGAGTTTGGCATGTGGCAAGTTTTTTCATCTTGCCAGAAAGCCATTTTAATTGCAGGATAGGGATATTGTCCCCCCGCTGGGTTCCCTTGCGCCTCCGGCCCGAGCGACTTCGGTAAGAACAATTTGGTGAGACTATAGAGAAAAAGGGAAATCCTTCTCCGGCGTTAAGTGCGATACCATTCCAGCTGCGCCATGAGAGTCACGGGCAAATAATGAGAGTCGTCATAAAAGTCGGCACCAGCCTGATCGCTCCTG
Organism: uncultured Acidobacteriaceae bacterium; assembly: GCA_963749985.1. GTDB lineage: Bacteria > Acidobacteriota > Terriglobia > Terriglobales > Acidobacteriaceae > Sulfotelmatobacter. The sequence goes on from CAVVOS010000002.1 coordinate 525,321, forward strand.
GCGGTCAGATCGATGCGAACCTGCTGCGCGCCATGGTGGATCAATTTGATCTCAGCAAGAACGAGTACCTGATCGTCACTTCCGGCGCAATCGCGGCGGGCATGTCCGGGCTGGGATTGCGCCAGCGGCCCAGCGGCGTTCCCGGCATGCAGGCGTGCGCCGCCGTGGGTCAAAGCAAACTCATGCACACCTATGAGCGCCTGTTCTTCGGCAAGAAGGTCGTGGCGCAACTTCTGCTTTCGAGCGACGACTTCACTTCACCGGTTCGCTATCGCAACCTGCAGAACGCGCTGGCCGAACTGCTTTCCCTGGGCGTCGTGCCGATCGTGAACGAGAATGACAGCGTGTCGGTGCGCGAGTTGGAGGGCGCGTTTGGCGATAACGATGAACTGAGCTCGTTGCTGGCCACTGCCGTAAAAGCCGACTGGCTGCTGCTGTTGACGAACGTAGATGGGTTCCTGGTTCCGAATGGAAGGAAGAAGCCTCGCTTGCAGCGCGTGATCCGCAAACTGACTCCCGCGCTGGAAGCGCAGTGCAACGGCAAGAGCAAACTGGGACGCGGAGGCATGATTTCAAAGTTGCGCGCCGCCAAGCTGGCCAGCGAGGGCGGCGTACACGTGGCAATCGTGAATGGACGCCATCCCCAGGGCATCACCCTGGGCATGGAGCGCAAGATCGGAACATACTTTCCTCCTCAACAAGGGCGAGGCTGATGGCGTTGACTATAACAAACTCGGTTTCCACGCAAGAGAAGCTGGTGCGCGCACGCGGTGCTTCTGCGAAGCTGGCATTGTTCTCGACCGACGAAAAGAACGCGCTCCTGCTGGCGATTGCGGACGCGATTGAGGCCCATACCGAGACGATTCTTGCGGCGAATCGCGAAGACGTGGAAAGCTCCGGCCTCGAAGGCGCCATGCGCGACCGCCTGCTGTTGACCCCGGCGCGGATCAAAGAGATGGCGCAGGGTGTACGCGAAGTGGCGGCGCTCGCCGATCCAATTGGCGAGACTCTTGCGGAATGGACGCGCCCGAACGGCCTGCGCATCCGTAAGCTGCGCGTGTCCCTGGGGGTGGTTGGAATCATCTACGAATCGCGGCCGAACGTTACCGTAGACACGGCTGTGCTCGCTCTGAAGACCGGCAATGCTATTGTGTTGCGCGGGGGCAAGGAAGCGGCACACAGCAACCAGCGGCTGGTGGAGATCTTATCTGCTGTTCCGGGAGTGCCTGAAGGCGCAATCGAGCTCCTCGATTCCAGCACGCGGCAATCGGTGCAGGAGATCATCAAGGCTCGTGGGCTGGTGGATGTGATTATTCCGCGGGGTGGTGCGGGTCTGATCGCGTTCGTCACCGAGAATTCCTCGGTGCCGGTGATCGAAACCGGGGCAGGCAACTGCCACATCTTTGTCGATGAATCCGCCGACTTCGAGATGGCCGACCGGATTGTGATCAACGCCAAAACACAGCGCCCGTCCGTGTGCAATGCGGCCGAGAAGCTCTTGGTGCACGAGCGCATCGCCGCGGAATATGTCTCGCGAATCGTGAAGAAGCTGATCGATGCCGGCGTGGAAGTTCGCGGAGACGGGAGATCGCGGAGCCTGGTAGCTGCGTCGGACGCGGAATCGAAAATTGGGCTGGCTGTGGAGCAAGACTGGTACGAAGAATATCTGCGGCTATGCATGGCGGTTCGCGTGGTCGCGAACGTGGACGAGGCCATTGCCCACATCAATCGCTATTCAACCAAGCACTCCGATTCCATCGTGACGCGCGAAGAAGCAAACGCTCGCAAATTCCTGCGCGGCGTGGATTCCGCCGCGGTGTACTGGAACGCTTCGACTCGCTTCACCGATGGCGCGGAGTTCGGCTTCGGCGCCGAGATGGGCATCAGCACGCAGAAGTTGCACTGCCGCGGGCCGTTCGCGCTGGCGGAACTCACTTCTTCGAAGTACGAGATCGTGGGGACGGGCCAGGTGCGGTAGGCGGAGGCAATCACCGCCTGTCAAGAGCCGCGTCAAGCTGACCCAGAACGTCCTGAAGCTCCGCAAGGTCAATCTGGCTCAAGAAGCTATTCTCTTCCGCCAGCACGCGCCGAAGTGCAATCCGGGATTCGCCGAGGAATTCGGTGGCAGGGAAAGCGTTAGCTGTTCGCGCGGCCGCGCTCACATCTTTGCTCAACACTTCTGCCCCTCGGCTTTCCAGCTGCGAAGCTAAAAGCAGAAGATATTCGTACAGTTCTCGATTGTTAGATAGTTTCATTCGCCTCATGGCGATAATACTTTAAGGATGGGTTCACGTTCACCGCCAAACCGGAACCCGCATCACTTCGAAGTGATGATCGTAAGTCCACACTGGCAGCCCGGTGCGCAAGGCCAGGATGGCGAGCGTCGCATCAAACAGTGTGATGGACTGATCTGTGAAATCGGCAAGTCTTGCTGAGGCCTGACGATAGTCTTCGGGGGTTGGGTTGATAAGGGTTGCCGCGGCCATCTCGTCCAGCCATCGCAGAGCAACGCTTCGGCGGAGCTTCCGAAGGACCAGAGAATGGACTTCGAGCAGAGTGGAGAAAGAAACGATTACATCGCAATGGTCGTCCGACAATCTCTGCAGTTCTCGGAGCGCCTGTTGATGGAGCAAGTCGCTGGGGTCAACCGCCGCATAGAGCGGGCCCGCGTCCGCCAACACTGCATTCCTCACTCTTCTCCCTCAGCGAAGTATTTGTCGTGGTTCACGCTCACGTCCGTTAGCCCGCTACCTTGCGGGGCGGGCGTAATTTTGAGTGGCCGGAAAGGTCGAGGAAACCCTCGTTCCCGCAGGTACTCCCGCAGTGCCGCCTGCATCAGTGTTGTGAGTGCAGGTGGAGCATCTTGGGCGCGCAGATATTCGTCGACCCCTGCAGCAAGGTCATCCGGGAGCGTAATCGTGGCTCGCTTCATAATGCCATTATATCACCAACTGGTGAAGTTGGTGAAGTTGGTGCAATAGGGGGAATAAAATACGAATCTACTTCGCGCACGACGGTAGAATGCACGCCTGTGCTACCTTACTACCTTCCGCCACGGGAGCCTCATGAGAGTCTTCTCCATAGCTATTTTCTTCTGCGGTATCCTGCTCGCCGCGTCCTCTCCGATGGAAAACCGCGCATCCCCCGCTTCGAACGCATCGATCTTCGGCTTCCGCGACTCGACTGCCGAAGCCGCCACTGAAGCCCGCTTTCTTGCTGTGCCCGATCCCAAGCTGGCCGAAGAGCACCTGCGTACTCTTACCCAAGCCCCGCACATGGCGGGAACTCCCGAGGATAAGGCGACTGCCGACTACGTGGCGCAGAAGTTTCGCGCGGCAGGGCTCGACACGGAGATCGTCGAATACAAAGTGTGGATGAATTATCCCCTCGAGATTAGCGTGGACATCACCGCGCCCCCCGGAGTGGAAATGCACGGTCCCACGCGCGAGCATGTCGACGGAGATCCTTACGATAATGATCCCCGCGTGGTGATGCCGTTTAACGGCATGTCACCGTCGGGGGATGTCGAGGCGGACGTGGTTTATGCCAACTATGGCACGCCGGAAGATTTCGAAAAGCTGGAGAAGTTGAAGATCGATGTGCGCGGCAAGATCGTGCTGGTGCGCTACGGCCAGAACTTCCGTGGGGTCAAGGAATTCATCGCGCAGGAACATGGCGCGGCGGGAGTAATTCTTTACTCTGATCCCTTCGACGATGGCTGGCGGCGCGGCGATAAATATCCCGACGGTCCTTGGCGGCCGGATACCGGCGTGCAGCGAGGCTCGGTGGGATACATGTTCGAATTTCCCGGCGATCCTACAACGCCGGGAGTGGCATCGGTGCCTTCTCTCGCAGAAAGCAAGCGCACCTCTCCACAGCTATCGGCGCAGATGCCGAAGATTCCGGTCACGCCACTCTCCTACCACGATGCCTCGCCCATTCTTCAACATCTGGGTGGGCCTGACTCGCCGCGAGAGTGGCAGGGTGCGCTGCCCTTTACCTACCACGTAGGACCGGGCCCGGTGCGGGTAAAAATGCATCTCAAGCAGGATTATCAGTTCCGTACGCTTTGGGATGTGATCGGCCGCGTGCGCGGTAGCGAGTTGCCGGGCGAGTGGGTGGTCGCGGGCAACCATCGCGATGCGTGGGTGTATGGCGCGGTCGATCCAAACAGCGGCACGGCGGCGATGCTCGAAGCCGTCCACGGGGTCGGCGAGTTGCTGAAGTCGGGTTGGCGGCCGAAGCGCACCATGATCTTCGGCAGTTGGGATGGCGAGGAAGAAGGCCTGATGGGTTCCACGGAGTGGGCCGAACAGAATGAATCCGAACTGGCCAATGCCGCGGCCTATTTCAATATGGACGTGGCTGTCTCCGGACCGAAGTTTGGCGCTTCGTCAGTGCCGAGCTTAAAGCAGTTCTTGCGTGACGTGACGAAGGCCGTGCCCAGTCCGAAGGGCGGGACTGTCTACGAGGCCTGGCAGAAGGGTGATCAGCCAGGAGTTCCATCGACGCAGTCTCCCGCAGACGCCGTTGGGGACACGCGTCGCGCGCCGGCCGCGCGGGCCAAAGATGACGTGCCGGTCGGCGACCTGGGCAGCGGCTCTGATTACAGCGTTTTCCAGCAGCACTTGGGCGTGCCCTCGAGTGACATTAGTTCCACCGGGCCCTACGGAGTGTATCACTCGGTGTTCGACAATTTTGCCTGGTTCAAGAAGTTCGGCGACCCGGATTTCGTCTACGAACAGCAGATGGCGAGAGTATTCGGCATGGAGGCATTGCGCATGGCCGATGCCGAAGTGTTGCCTTACGATTACGAAGAGTATGGCAAGGAGATTGCCGCTTATCTGGACGCGGCGGGGAAGCGGGCCGCACACAAGTTCGGCGATCACGCGCTTGATCTAAGTGCGGCGGCTGCCGCGGCTAAGCACTTTCAGGAGGCGGGGGCAAAGATTCTGTCCAAGCAGAAGAATCCGGCGCGCGATCCGGCGCGGTTGAACCAGGCGCTGCGCAATGCGGAGCGCGCTCTGCTGGTGCCCGAGGGGCTGCCGCACCGTCCCTGGTTTCGCCATGCCATCTATGCTCCGGGAGAATATACGGGCTATGCCGCGGTGGTGATTCCGGGAGTCAACGAAGCTTTGGACAAAGGGGATGCCGACCGCGCACGCTCGCAGTTGGCAGTTCTAACCGCCGCGCTGGAGCGCGCGGCCAAGGCACTGGAGGGATACAGGTAAACCCATGACCTCCACTCACGCTCTCGGGCAATTCCTGCGCACACTGCCGCACTCGGCCGCAGCCACGTTTCTGGCGCTGTTTCCCATCGTCGATCCCTTCGGTGGCATTCCCATCTTTTTCACGATGACGTCTTCCTGGACCGCCCGGGACCGCCGGAATACCGCGGTGAAGACTGGTCTCTGGGTGTTTGTCATCCTGGTCACGTTCTTGTTTTTCGGGCGGTTCGTGCTGCATTTCTTCGGCATTTCGTTGCCCGTCCTGAAGATTGCTGGCGGACTGATCGTGGCCAACACCGCCTGGGGCATGGTCACGTCTCATGCTCGCATCACGCCGGAAGAAAGCAACGAAGCCCAGGACAAAGAAGACATCTCCCTTACCCCGCTCGCGATGCCGCTCATGTCCGGGCCGGGAGCCATCGGCGTGGTCATGGCGCTCGCGGCAAACGTGGATAGCGCCGCGTCGTATTTCGGCATGATCATTGGAATCGCCGGGATTGCGCTCACCGTGTTGCTGTTCTTCTGGTTCGGTGGGCCGTTGGTGCGGCGACTGGGGCCGAGCGCGGTCGGAGCCATCAACAAGATTTTTGGCTTTCTGATTCTCGCCATCGCCGTCCAACTGGTGTGGGATGGTGTGGCCGACTTCCATAACTAGCGCCGGAATTTTCCGGGAACCACGGCCGCATCCCACTCGTATCCCAAACCAGCGCCCGTGCGCCTGGGAGGTGCTCTATGCTCGGAAGTTCTTCTATCCCTTCGGCCACGCTCCACAAGACAATCCTCGTTTGTCTTTTGTGCGTACCTTTGTGTGCCGCTTCGGACCACTGGAACGACTGGAATTACGAAGAGACTCACGACCAGGCTCGCGACTTCGTCGCTGGCGGCATGGTACACCTGCGCCTGAGCGTGGGTGACCTGCACATCAAGCGCAGCGACTCCAGCCAGATCCGCCTGCGCTACACTGTCAAATCGCGGCGCGAAAGCCACATGAAAGCGGCGCACGTGGAGTTCGAGGTCCATGGCCGCGACGCCGAGATCGAATTCCACGCACCAACCAGCGGCAACACGCAGTTCGATGTGGAACTCGAAGTGCCGCAGAATACCAACCTCGACGTGCATGAAAAGGTCGGTGACCTCACGGTCGAAGACATCGAAGGCGACAAGGATCTAGATCTGGGTGTGGGCGATATTCGGATTGCCGGCGGGCGCTCGGCCTATCACCTGGTGCGCGCCAGCACCAGCATCGGCGACGTCAGCGGCCCCGGCGGTTACGACGAGAGCGGCGGCTGGCTGGGCAAGACTCTGAAATATCACGGCGACGGCAAATACGAACTGCGCGCCCACGTCTCGGTGGGCGATATTACGCTGGAAGGGAAGTAGGATCGGGTCGGCACCGGCGAGTCTGCCTGTCCTCGCAAAAGCATTTACTTGATCGACACGAGCCTATCCACAAGCTCCGAATAATCCTTCTTCTCGATGCCGTGAACCTGCTTGTTGTACTCGTCCACCTTCGACGAATAATTCATCGAGCAGAATTTCGGGCCGCACATCGAGCAGAAGGCTGCCTCCTTGTAGGAGTCATCGGGCAGAGTTTCATCGTGCATGGAGCGCGCGGTCTCGGGATCGAGCGACAGGGCGAACTGCTTTTCCCAATCGAATTTGTAGCGGGCGTGGCTGAGGGCGTCGTCGCGGTCGCGTGCGCCGGGGCGTCCGCGCGCAATATCGGCGGCATGCGCGGAGATCTTGTAGGCGATCATGCCGTCTTTCACATCTTTTTCGTTTGGTAACCCTAAATGCTCTTTCGGCGTGACGTAGCACAGCATGGCCGCGCCGTACCATCCAATCATGGCTGCTCCGATCGCCGAAGTGATGTGGTCATATCCCGGAGCGATGTCGGTAACCAGCGGGCCCAGCGTGTAGAACGGCGCTTCGTAACAAAGCTCGACTTCTTTCTCCACTTGCTCCTTGATCTTATCCATCGAAACGTGGCCCGGGCCTTCGATCATCACCTGCACGTCGTGCTGCCAGGCGATTTTCGTCAGTTCGCCCAGAGTTTTCAGTTCTGAGAACTGGGCTTCATCGCTGGCGTCGGCAACGCAGCCGGGACGCAGTCCGTCTCCCAGCGAAAAGCTGACGTCATACTTCTTCAAGATCTTGCAAATGTCGTCGAAACGCTCGTAAAGGAAATTCTGTTTGTGGTTGTGCGCCATCCACTGCGCCAGGATGGCGCCGCCGCGGCTCACGATCCCGGTAATGCGCTTCGAAATCATCGGCAGGTACTGGATCAGCACTCCGGCGTGGATCGTCATATAGTCGACGCCCTGTGCGGCCTGCTCTTCAATCACTTCGAGCATCACTTCGGCATTCAGGTCTTCGACCCGCTTCACGCGCGCAATCGCTTCGTAAATCGGCACGGTCCCGATGGGTACCGGAGAATTGCGCAGAATGGCTTCGCGAATCTCGTGAATCGCGCCGCCAGTGGAAAGGTCCATCACCGTGTCGGCGCCGAAGTGTACGGCGGTGTGCAGCTTTTTCAGTTCTTCTTTGATCTCCGAGGTAACCGCCGAATTGCCGATGTTGGCGTTGATCTTGCACAGCGAGGCTACGCCGATCGCCATCGGCTCCAGCTCCGGATGGTTGATATTGGCGGGAATAATCATGCGGCCGCGCGCGACTTCGTCGCGCACCAGTTCGGGTGTCAGTTTTTCGCGGTGGGCGACGTAACCCATCTCTTCGGTGACAACACCCCTGCGCGCATAGTGCATCTGCGAGAAATTGCCGTCGCTGTTCTCGCGCTTTCGCCGGGCCAGCCACTCAGCGCGCGGCTTGGGAACGCTGTGGCCGTTATTGCCGTTTCCGTTCGTACCATTGGTAGGGTTCATGGCTGGGTTGACCTCGTCGGAGTTCATCGGGAAATTATACCGTCTCCGCGCACCCAGTGGGCGGAAGCTATTGCATTTGTGTAGCGCACTCCATCGAAGTGCAGCCTCCCGGGCCTTGTGTCCGAATATTGCCGACCGCATTCTTGATATGAATAGTGGTCATCGCAGCAGGATAGGCCCACCACAGTTTGCGGAGGATGCGGTCTCCTGGCAGCCAGGAGTGAGACTTCTTGAGCTCGTAAGCTACGAGGAATTCACCGCTGTATAACGCCAGGTCCCTTGCGATGAGTGGCCGGTTGGAGGGCACGCTCGCCACCCACGGAGCGCCTGCGGCATATTCGTGCTCCAGGACCAGCTTGCGGGTGGTAACGCGGAGACTCTCGGCCGCCGCCAGCGATCCCATAACCGCGAAAAACTTCTTGTCGAACACCTTCTCCGGCCTGGGCTCCGGCTTGGGTTGGGATGCCGCAGTCGTCATCGGCATGGGCGCGGCAGGGAGTTCGTCGGAGGTGACTTTGTCGCGGTCCATGTTCTGTGGAGCGAGGATCTGTGGAGCGAGGATCTGTGGAGCGAGGTTGTGTGCGGCAAGGTTTTGAGCGGCCAGCTGGCCTACCAGCAATAGCGCGAGGATGAACCAGCGAACTGCGGTCAACGTCGTCTCCTTGAACCTGGTTTGAGCGAAAGAGGTCGGTCAAGAAGAACATTCCCGCCGGACTGCGCCCCAGGACTTGCATCCACGCCATGACAGGAGCAAGCCTTTGCCCAATCAGCGAGTCGTGTGTTCAACGAGATTAGGCCATTTTTCCCGGTTTACAGCGGAGCTGGTGGCTGGTTACTGTGCAGCACTTTCGTCAAATGAGTGTCTAATGTTTCCCAGTCGCGCGATTATTAGAAGGAAATCGCGCGCTAGTCGTCGCTCTCCATGGATCGAGCCTTCTTTCTAGTCTTGAGCCGTGCACAGGAATGTCGCCGCGCACCGTGGCTTCGATCCTTGCCCATCCCGACTGCCGGGCTTAGAATCTCATCCGTTCCTTCGAAAAGGAGAAAGTCTCATATGCGCGTGCCCCGTCTCTTTCTGGCCTTGTTGCTTCTCGTGACTGTTGGCGGCTTCGCCCAATCCGCTCCCACCCGGCCCGCTCCCGGATTCAGCCTCGATACCATCGACAAAACCATCGATCCCTGCGTGGATTTCTATCAATACGCCTGCGGCAACTGGATCAAGAACTCCGAGATTCCTCCCGATCAATCGTCCTGGGTAAGTTTCGTGGAACTCCGCGAACGCAACCTCGACATCGAGCACGGCATTCTGGAGAAGGCGACAGCCGGTGGCACTGGCCGCAATGCCGTCGATCAAAGAATCGGCGACCTCTACGGTTCCTGCATGGATGAGAAGGCGGCGAACGCAAAAGGCATTGCACCGCTGAAGCCGGAGCTCGACCGCATCGCCGCCGTGCAGGACAAGGGCGCGCTGATGGACGAGATCGCGCACCTGCACCTGATCGGGCCTAATGCGCTGTTTAATTTCTATTCCGCATCTGACTTGCACAATGCCGACCAGGTTATCGCCTATATCGACCAGGGGGGCTTGTCGCTGCCCGACCGCGACTACTACATCAAAGAAGATGCCGATAAAGCGGCGATGCGGCAGCATCTCGTGGATTACGCGACCCAGTTGTTTACGCTGGCCGGGCAGACCCCGCAGCAGGCGGCCCACTCGGCGCAAACCGTTCTGGTGGTCGAGACCATGCTGGCGGTGTACTCGATGGACCGCACCAAGCGTCGCGATCCGAAGAACCGCGATCACAAGATGAGCCGCGACGAGGCTGTCGCGCTCGGGCCCAACTTCTATCTCAATCGCTATTTCACCGCGATCGGCGCTCCCAACTTCACCCAGCTCAATGTGACGAATCCCGACTTCTTCAAGGAGGTCAGCGGCGTCCTGGAAGCTGAACCTTTGGACGCGCTCAAGACTTACGTGAGTTGGCACGCGCTGAACGCCGCCGCTCCGTGGCTTTCGCAGCCCTTCGTCGATGCCCAATTCAAGTTCCAGCAGAACCTCACCGGCCAGAAGGAAATTCGGGCGCGCTGGAAGCGTTGCGTCAGCCTCACCGATAACGAACTAGGTGAGGCGCTGGGGCAGAGATACGTGGACGCAACCTTCGGCCCGGATGGCAAGCAACGCATGCTCAAGATGGTCGACGCTCTCGAGAAGTCTCTCGCGGAAGACGTTCACGATCTCTCCTGGATGAGCGACGAAACCAAGAAGCAGGCGAAGGTAAAGCTCGATGCCATTCGCAACAAGATCGGCTATCCCGATGTGTACCGCGATTACAGTTCCGTGGCGATCAAGCCCGATGACCTGCTGGGAAACGTGGCGCGCGCCAACGAATTCGAGTCGAAGCGCGACATCGCCAAGATTGACAAGCCGCTCGACCGCAAGGAGTGGGGCATGACTCCGCCCACGGTGAATGCCTATTACAGCGGCTCGTTCAACGAAATCGTTTTTCCGGCCGGCATTCTGCAGCCACCGTTCTTCGATAAGACAATGGACGACGCCGTCAATTTTGGCGGCATCGGCCTGGTGATTGGCCACGAACTAACGCACGGCTTCGATGACCAGGGCCGCAAGTTCGATCCGCGAGGCAACCTGCACGACTGGTGGACAGAGAAGGATGGCAAAGAGTTCGAAAAGCGCGTCAGTTGCGTGGCCGACGAATACTCGAGCTTCGTTGCTGTCGATGACCTGAAGCTGAACGGACGCCTCACGCTTGGTGAGAACACCGCCGACAACGGTGGCGCGCGCATCGCCCTGGCGGCGCTCGAGCGTTTGATCGCTGAGGATAAGACCGGAAAAGAAGGCCAGAAGATCGACGGCTTTACTCCCGAGCAGCGTTTCTTCCTGGGATTCGCGCGGGTGTGGTGTGAGAAGCGGCGTCCAGAGTTGGCGCGCACCAGCGTGCTCACCGATCCTCACTCGCCGGGCAAATACCGCGTGGATGGCGTGGTGCAGAACATGCCGGAGTTCCAGAAAGCCTGGGGATGCAAAGCCGGCCAGCCCATGGTGGCCGAGAACGCCTGCCATGTTTGGTGAGGTCTTCGGTTGCAAAGAGAAAAGGCCCGGCTCAATGCCGGGCCTTTTCTCACTCCGAATCGATCGAAAGATCGTCGACAACAGATCGTCGAAGAAGCGAAGCCTTACTGGTCGCTAGTAGTTATTCTGCACGATCAGGTGATCGACAATGCGATGCGCTTCATCAATGTGATGGAGGGCGCGGTCGCGGAGACCGCGTACGGATGGATCATCCTCTTCGCGTGCGATGTCGTTGTGCGCTTTGTCCAGCAATTCCAGAGCGCGATGAAAGCGGCCGCGGCGTTCCATTTGCGCATCGACCGGAGGATGATCGTTCAAATTCTTGCCATCCCAAATCGAAGCCCGCTTGATTTCGTCGATGGCCTTATCGATCTCTTCGATGGCGTGCTGTTCTTCTTTATCCATGTGATAGGTGGGGGCCAGGTTTTCCAGATGAGCGCGCGCATGCCGCAGGTCGGTAAGCGCGTGCAGGTATGCCGGATGCCTTCCCGGCTCGTCAGCGAAGGTGAGCGCGGCGCAGACAGCCACAAAAAGCGCGAGTAGGGCGCAATGTCGTACAGTTTTCATAGTCTCCTCAAGGCCTTTCGGCCAGAATGAACTCCTTTGGTAATGAACCCGGAACTGTAGGTTTTGACTCGCCGAATTGTATCCGAGACCGCCGCACCGCGGAGGTTACTTTAGGGCATGACCGGCTAAGGTCCTTATCTGCCAGGCGATTACGGCGATTTGCGCTTCCCGATGGACGCCGTGAAAGTGATCGCGCGGAGAAGCTCTTCGGAGAGTGACAAAGTCGCCGGCGAGGATGACGACAAAATGACAAGCGATTGACGGCGCGATGACAATCGCTCTTCGCGCATCCAGTACGCTCGACCCATCTCGAGCGAATAACCCCTGCGAACTGAACCAGTGAATCGACCGCTGATTGTTTTGCGGTCAGGCCGGGGGACTGCCCTGCGCAGACATCGGCTAGCCCGTCAATCGAACAGGAGTTAAAAACATGAGCAAACTTTTCACATACGCACTGGCGATCGCCGTTTGTCTGGGCACGACGGCCATGCTCGCCAACAACAACCGCAACCTAAATCCAACCACCAACGCCGAAGCGCTGCTTGCCGCCGATGGAGCGTTCCGGGACGGACTCTACCTCGGCAAACTCGCCGCCGAAAACGGTCAGCAGTTGCGCCCTGCCATTGGCCGCTGGTCGAACGAGCAGGACCGCGCCAGCTTCTTGGCCGGATATCGCCGCGGATATGACGAATCGCTTGCCCACGTACAGCCATAGAAACAAAGTTTGCCAAACCAGAATCCTGAATTGAGGTGAAGTTGTCATGCACGCCAACAAGTTGGTTTTCCTATTTGCTCTTGCTGTGGCCATTTGCTTTTCCACGCCTTGCACGGTCAGTGCCGGAGGCGCTCCTCCAGCCCCAAGCACCAGCGGCGCTAACGTAAGAGGCAGTGTCAGATTTGAAGGGGCTGTACCGAAACCCAAGCTGATCAGCATGTCTGCGGATCCGAGCTGCGCCAAGCAACATCCATCTCCCGTGTTCGCTCAGGAAGTGCTGACGGATGCGAAAGGCGACCTGCAGAACGTGGTCGTGTTCGTAGCCGAGGGTCTGGGCGATCGCACATTCGACGCTCCCACGCAGCCCATTGTCGTCGAGCAGAAAGGTTGTATGTACGAGCCGCATGTGCTGGCGGTGCGGGCGAATCAGCCATTGCACGTGGTGAACGACGATCCTACATCGCACAACATCCATCCCACGCCGGCGAACAATCGGGAATGGAACAAGGCGGAGCCGCCAGGAACCAGCATGGACGAGTCGTTTGCGCGGGAAGAGATTGCGATTCCGGTGAAGTGCAACCTGCATCCCTGGATGCACGGTTACATCGCGGTGTTCAAACACCCGTATTTCGCTGTTACCGGCAAGGACGGCAGTTTCGATCTCAGCAGTCTTCCTCCCGGAACTTACACCATCAAAGCGTGGCACGAGAAGTTGGGTACATCCACGCAGACCATCACCATTGGCGCGAACGAGACGAAGGAACTCAATTTCGTGTTCAAGGGAATGTAAAGGTAGGCGACCGATGCCCACACTTCAACCCAGGCGGCTGCCGATCCCGGTAAACGAGGCGCAAGTGCTCATCACCGTCTGTGACGACGACGTTGCACTGGCGCGCAGCGAGGCCTCGTACAACTACCGGCGCGCCGAAACCGAGAGAGATGCGGCTTTCTGGTTCGGAGTGCTCGAAGCGCTCACACCGGACCGAAGGCCGCCAGCTTGAAGAGTGTATTTCGCGTCAGTGCTTGTCTTCAATGTTTGTCGGCAGTCTTGAAGCCTTTGCGGCGTTGTTCGCTGTAGCGGTGCAGCGCGTCGAGGATGATGGGATAGGCTTCGCCCGCGGGGCGTATCTCATCGACCTCGACGGCTTTGCCTTCGAGTTGTTTGTAATCCTGAAAGAAGCGGCGCAGCATGAGCAAGCGATGCGGCGGCATTTCCGCGGCCTCGCGATAGGAGTTGAATTCGGGATCTTCGGTGGCGATGGCAATGATCTTGTGATCCTGTTTGCCGGCGTCGATCATGGTCATCAGTCCGATGGAGCGGGCGTGGATGATGGTCAGCGGCACGACGGGCTCCTGGCAGAGCACGAGCACGTCGAGCGGATCGTCGTCTTCGGCCAGAGTCTGCGGGATGAAGCCGTAGTTCGCGGGATAGTAAACCGCGGAATACAAGATGCGATCGAGCTTGATCAGTCCGCTCGCTTTGTCGAGTTCGTACTTCACACTCGATCCGAAAGGGATCTCGACCACGCAATCGAATTCCTGCGGGAGTTTGTCGCCGGGTGTTACGTCGTGCCAGGGATGAATCATAGGAATGTTGAACTGATCTATTCTAACGGACGATGTTGGGAACTCGTTTGTGGGCTGCTACCGCAGCATCTTCTGCCGGATAATCGAATTGCGCGAGAGGCGCGTCGGTCGGCGGATTTTCTTTCTCCCAGCTTATTGTTCGCTGGATTGCATCTTCGATTGCTACCGGTTCCTGGTATTCGAGTTCGCGGCGGATGCGTGCCGAACTGGCTGTCCAATGCTGTGCGGCATTGCCGGGCCTCAAGAGATGCGGCGGCGTGTGCTCCACGGGCAGGATTACGAATTCACCATTCCAAAAAATTGCCGAGGCGATCTTGCGCGCCCATTCGAGTTCGCTGAAGGATGGCTGCTCGCACACATTGTAGATGCGCCGCGTTGCGCGTTCGTCGGTTGCCGCCAATGCAATGGCTGCGGCAACATTTTCGACGTAACCGCGGGGCGAGCGCCATGCGGCCAGCGTCTCGGGAAAAATGATGTGGCGCTGCTTGTCAGAGATGCGCTTCACCACCGAATAAAAGCGATGCAGCGGATCGCCGGGGCCGTAGACCATGGGCAGGCGCAGCACGGTCCCGGGCAGTTCGCGGTCGTTCATCACGACGCGCTCGGCGGGAATCTTATCGTAATCGTCTGTGACCCAGGCGAAGGTCTTGCGCAGAATCTGCAAGTTCTCGGGCGGATAGGGATGCAAGTTGCGCCGCAGCTCCGACTCTTCGGTAAGCGGCAACTCTTGCAGTGGCCCGGTTTCGGTGCCGTGGGAAATGCCTATGGCGCGGTAGACGTCCATGCTGCTCAGCATGACTACGCGTTGGGCTGCGACACGGAAAATGTTCATCAGCTCCTCCGCCTGCGGAGCTGAACTTAGAGTTAGGTCAATTACAACATCGGGAGCGAAGCGTTTAAGTTCGGGAGCGCTGGCGGTGAGTTGGTTGCGGTCGCCGTGAAGCTCTTCCGCGCCGGCGGGGGCGGGCTTCGTGCCGCGGTGAAACACCATCACGGCGTGGCGCTGCTGAATTAGCCGAGCGGCGACAAATCGTCCGATAAAGCCGTTCCCGCCGATCAGCAGAATGCGCATACGAGGTAATTATGACAGGGGGCTGGGTAAAATCGAGGGTTGACAACTTCACAAATCGTGAAGTATCATAAGTGAGTGCATATCGTTACGCGGAGGCATCTGAGCGAGGCGATGGAGCGCTACCCGGATGCGGCGAACGAAATCAAAGCGTGGGTGGGAATCGTCGAGGCGGTCCGGTGGCGCAATTTTACGGAAGTGCGCGGCACGTTTAAACATGCCGATTTTGTGGACGGGTACGTGATCTTTAACATCCGACCGAACCGGTACAGGCTAATCACCGTCGTTCACTATGCAAAGACAACGGATAAAAGGCGGACCGAAGGGCACGTCTACATCCGATCTTTCTTGACGCACAAGGAATACGACAACCGCAATCACTGGGACAGAAGGTTTGGAACAAAATGAGCACAGGGCTGGCAAGACCTGCGGAAATGATTGCGAAAGGCGCTCCCCGCGTCATCCACAATGGCGCGGAGCTCGAAGCCTATACCAACGTTCTCTTCCAACTGACGGCGCTGGAAACCCCTTCCCGTTCGGAAGTGGAGGCAATCGAACTCCTAACCTTGCTGGTGGAACATTATGAGCGGGAGCATTACTCCATTCCCGCGGCTGATCCGGCTTCGGTGGTTCGGTTTCTCATTGAACAGCAGAACCTGACGCAACGGGACCTGATTCCTGAATTTGGCACGGAGAGCGCGGTTTCAATGTTCCTATCGGGGCAACGGAATCTGACCCTAGAACAAGTACGGAAATTGAGCGCTCGATTCAAGCTTCCTGCCGACATTTTCATAGGTAAGAGGGCTGTGAGTTCAAGGGCATAGGGCTTTCTTATATTGAAGGAGTATCTACCTCTGGAATCTTGATTCTGAGCTTGGGGAGGATTAGAGTCTTAGGAACGCGGCAACTGTGGGGTAGCTTCTATGTCCAGTCAAGGCAAGACTTATCTGAAGTTCGGCGCGGCTACGGTCGCTATTTTTTTCCTGCTCGGCTACCTCGCTTATACCGGGGTGCAGGACAGCAAGAGCTACTACGTCACCATCGGCGAGCTGCACAAGATGGGGAACGGGGCTTACTCCAAGCGGCTGCGGGTGGCGGGGAATGTGCAGCCGGGATCGATCAAGCGCGTCGGGACGCACGTGCAGTTTGTGCTGATGGAGCAGGATCAGTTGCTCTCGGTGGATTACACCGGAACCGAGGCGCCTCCGGATACTTTCAAAGACGACTCGCAGGCGCTGGCCGATGGCAGCTTTGGACGGGATGGCGTTTTTCACGCTAAGGCGCTGCAGGCCAAGTGCGCTTCGAAGTACGCGCCCAAGCAGCCGGGGAATTCGATGCAGGCCGAGCCGGCCAAGAGCTGAGCGGGGGTTGCCCGCGTCGCCACCGCGCGCAATAAACCGAGATTCCTCACGGCGCAAAGAACGCTTGTTCGGAATGACAAGCAAACTGGCAGTACGCTGGTCTGGCGTCCTCGTCCTGGCGTCCTCGACTTCGCCGCACGCTTTCGCTATCTTCTACCTTTACCTTTCAACGTAATCCCATGACTGTGAGCGCTCCAGAAAGCTCGGTCGCCGCATCCATCATCGTGGTTAGGAACTTAGTCAAGCAGTTTGGGCGCTTTGCGGCGCTGCGGGGAGTGAGCGCGGAGTTTGCTGCCGGAAAGTTCCACGTGATTCTCGGCGATAACGGGGCAGGGAAGACGACGCTGTTGCGCGCGCTGGCGGGATTGGCTCATCCCACACGCGGTGAGATTTCCATCCTGGGTAAGACGCCTCATGAGGCCTGCCGTGAGATCGGCTACATGGCGCATCCGTCGCTGCTTTACGACGAGATGAGTGGGCGGGAGAACCTGCGCTACTTTGCGCGGTTGTATGACATTGCCGGGGATGGACGCTGCGATGAGGTGATTCGTCTCGTGCGGCTCGATCCGGAGCTGGCGCGGCCGGTGGGGAAATATTCGCAAGGGATGCGACAACGGATGTCGCTGGCGCGGGCGATTTTGCACGATCCGAAGATTCTGTTGCTGGATGAGCCGTTCTCGAACGTGGATGTGCACTCGGCGCGGGAGATGGTGGGCTTGCTTAAGGGCATGCGCGATGCGGGGAAAACGATTTTTGTAGTGACGCATCAGGCTGCGCTCCTCGAAGGCGTGGCCGACGAATTTGTCTGGATGCAGGGCGGGCAGATCGTCGAGCGGACGAGTCATCTTACGCCGGCCGCTCTTACCCAGCGCACTCCCGGAGCGGGGGCACAATGAGTTCGCTGCGGTCCATTACCCTGGCGACGTTGACGAAAGATATCCGGCTGGAGTGGCGTTCGCGGGATGCGATTAACTCCATGCTGTTCTTTTCGCTGCTGGTGGTGGTGATCTTCAGCTTTTCTTTCGATCCGAACGCGGAGGAGTCGCGGGAAATTGCGGGCGGGCTGATCTGGGTCGCCTTCCTGTTCGCCGCAGTGGTTGCGCTGAATCAGACGTGGGCGCGCGAACTGCGCAATCAGGTGCTCGATGCTTACCGCGTGTCTCCGGCTCCGGCGAATGCGTTGTTCCTGGCCAAGGCGCTGGGCAACTTCCTTCTGGTGAGTGTGCTGGAAGCGGTGATGGCGCCGCTGTTCGTGATCTTCTACAACCTGCGTGCACTTGGTCCGGCATGGCAGTTGATTCCGGTGGCTTTGCTGGGAACGTGGGCGCTGGTGGTGAATGGAACGTTTTTTGCGGCGATGTCGCTGCGCACACGCAGCCGCGAAATCATGTTGCCGCTGCTGCTGTTTCCCATCTCGATTCCGGCGGTGCAATCGATGGTGGAAGCGACGCGCATCCTACTGGCGGGTGACGGTTCGGCGCGTTTCTGGATCGTATTGCTTCTCACCTACGATGTGGTGTTTACTACAGCTTGTCTGGCGTTGTTTGAAACCATCCTGCAAGCGGAATGAAAAGGGCTTTCCCCATCCTCGCGGTGCTTACGGCGTTGCTGCTGGCTTACGCCTTCTATGAAGCGATCTGGGTCGCTCCCATGGAGCGGACGATGGGCGACGTGCAGCGCATTTTCTACTACCACGTGCCTTCGGCCTGGACGGCTTTCCTGCTCTTCTCGGTGAACCTGGTGGCTTCGGTCATCTACCTGGTCCGGGGAAATGCCAAGGCGGACGCGGTGGCGCTGGTGTCGGCTGAAGTGGGCGTGGTGTTCTGTACGGTTGTGCTGGTGACGGGGCCGATCTGGGCGCGGCCGGTGTGGGGCATCTGGTGGACCTGGGACATTCGCCTTACTACAACTCTGGTTTTGTGGCTGATTTATGTGAGCTATCTGGTCTTGCGGCGATTTTCCGACAGCTCGCAGACTCCGAAGCTCGCGGCGGTGCTCGCAATCTTTGGCGCGCTTGACGTGCCGCTGGTATATTTCTCGATCTGGTTTTTCCGTACTCAGCATCCGCAGCCGGTGATTGGCGGCGGCGGATCGATCGATCCTCGGATGTTGCATGTGCTTCTCATCAACTGGCTCGCGTTTTCCTGCTTCGCCTTCCTGGTGTGCTGGTCGCGCTACCGCTTGGAGCTGTTGCAGCGGGAAGTCGAAGAAGCGGAAAGCCTGGAATCGCTAAGCGGAGCGTCGCAATGAACTCCATCAAATTTCTTTACGCGGCCTATATCGCCACCTGGGTGATCCAAGGGCTTTATCTAGGTAGCCTGGTGCGGCGCTACGGCCGTCTGCGGCAGCGGATGAAGGATCTGCCGAAGTAAAAGCGGCATCCGGCATTCCGGCTCTTGACTTCCGGCGCGCTCAACTGGTTTGTCCAAGGCGGAAGCCCGGAGCCGGAAGCCGGCCTTCAGTTCGTCATGCCCCGCTGTAGTGCGCTGAGGAAATCTGTGCTGCCGCTGGAACGCAGGAATTCGTAGTCTTCGATCATGGCGGCGGTTCCGATGCGCAATGAAGGCAGTGGAGAATCCACGCGGATCACGCGCGCCGTAAAGCGTACCCGGACCGCATCGGTGAGCGTGATGTGCGGTGGAAACGTGAGAGTGACTTCGCAGCGGGTTCCCGTGGGCACGGACCGGTCAAGGTAAAAGAAAACGCCGCGCGCGCTCACATTCTGGGTTTCAGTTTGGAATTCGTTCTCTTGATCGGCGTTCGTTCCACCCAGGTTCGTTCGATCCAGACGGACCAGTGCCGGCAAGCGCATATCGAAGCGCCGCATCATCCGCCGTTCATCCGGTTGAGTATTTTCCGAAGGCATTCTTCCCCAAGAAAAAACAACGTCAAATGCAGAACGGAATCAACAGCCCGGCTGGGAGGCAACCTTCCCGCCCTCGCCTGGGGGCAGGCCCTGATAGAACCCAACTCTATCGAATTGCCAGCGGTTTGCAAGAGCAAAAAGACTCATGGAACTCATTCTGTAACCCATTCGAGTGGTTGCGGGGCAGCCTCGCGCGAACCGATAACCGCTTAGACTCCCCATAGGACTTAGCAATCCCGCTGCCATCCAACTTGGTCAGCACCGTTGTATCTGCGAAGAGAATCAAGCGTTGCTTGCCTACCGGCGGACGCGCTCGCCCTCCGGCATGCAATGCTTTGCGGGGATCGGCCCTGCCGCGGTGATCTGCAATCCGCTTCATTCCACTTTCGTGCCATGGTCCGGCATCTTTCCACGTCCCCAAACGCATCTCACAGCACTTGGAGCGTGCGGAGAAGCGGAGCCACGCTTGACTTGGCTATCCGCCAGATGTTTAAGTAGTTGTTTGTTTCCGCTAAGTTCCTAAGTGACATGTCAGCAGCGGGCGGTTTCGCCGGCGCCGAGCGAGAACTCGTGCGTCGTTTCTACTCTCTCCAAAATGATCAGTTGCAGCGGAGGAAAAGCGTGATGGGAAATGGCCGTGCGTCGTCGGCAAGAAGCTCGGAAAGCTCGAGAGGCAGCTTGGTTTGGGTGCGTGGCTTGGGAGCTGCGTTTGTGCTGCTATTAGTGGGGTGTGGCCTGCTGGGATTGAGTTCCCTGCGGAACGCCCAGAAGTCGCTGGCTCAGGCTCCCGCTTCCCCGATTCTGTCGGCTTTCGGCAAAGCGTCGTCCGATAGCGCTTCCACGAAATCCAAGCCGGACGCGCATGCGCTTCTCGGTCAGCTGCCGATGATCTTCGAGCCTAACCAAGGGCAGACGGATTCCACGGTGAAATTCCTGGCGCACGGCGCAGGATACAGCCTTCTGCTCGATACCACCGGCGCGGTGCTTGCCATGCAGACTGCGCATCCGGCCTCAGGTCAAAGTGGACCCGGTCGAAGCCTGGAATCGCTCCGCATGTCGCTGGTCGGCGCGAACCCGGCGGCAGCGGTTGCCGGGAGCGACCCGCTTCCCGGCAAGAGCAACTATTTCATCGGCAATGACCCACAGAAGTGGCATACCGGCATTCCGCAGTTTGCCGGAGTTCGATATCAAAGTGTCTATCCTGGAATCGATCTGGTTTTCTATGGACATCAAGGCCATTTGGAATACGACTTCAAGGTTGCCCCCGGCGCCGATCCGTCGCTGGCCGAGCTGCAGTTCGATGGCGCAAGCAGGCTGGAACTCCGCGCTGGCGATCTGATTCTCACCGGCAATGACAACAGCGTGCGCCTGCAAGCTCCGCGGGTTTACCAGCGTATCGGAGACCGCCAGCAGCCGGTTGAAGGACGCTTCGTCCTCCGCGCCGCCAACCGCGTGGGTTTCGAGATTGGCGCCTATGACCGCGCCAGGGAATTGGTGATCGATCCCATTCTCAACTATTCGACCTACTTCGGCGGCAGCGGCTCAGAAACGTCGCCTTCCATCGCGGTCAACGGCGACGGCAATATCTATCTTGCGGGATCGACGACCTCTACGAATCTCCCCATAAACCCAGCGCAAAACCCATACCAATCCACGCTGAACGGCGCACAGAATATCTTCATTCTGGAACTGAATCCGAACCTCGGCCCTTCCGGCATTCTCTACCTCACTTACCTCGGTGGCAGCGGGATCGATACCAACGTTGGGCTCGCGGTCGATGGCTCGGGCACCGCCTACGTCGCCGGCACCACGACCTCGCCGAATTTTCCCTTTACCAGCGGCGCATTCCAAACCGTGCCGCAGGCCGGTAGCACGGGCACCTCGCACGTTTTCGTGAGCGCTCTGAGCGGACTGGACAACCTGCAGGGTGCCGTCCCCCAGTTGAAGTACTCAACTTACCTTTCCGGCAATGGCACCGATGTCGCGAGCGGCATGACTGTCGATAACAATGGCGACGTCTTTGTCACCGGTACCACGACTTCCACCGACGTAGCCACCGGTTTTCCCTCGACTGCCCTGCCGGTGCCTTATCAGCGGACCCCGGCGTCCGGTTCTGCCATCCAGTTCTTTGTGACCGAGGTTAATACCAACAACATCAGTGCCGCCAGTGTTCCCTATTCGACCTATTTCGGCGGAGGCAGTCCCAGCCCTGCGATTGCCATCGGCGGCGGCATCGCGGTAGACACAACCGGGAACGTTTACTTCAGCGGCACTACTAATTTCTATAACAGTCAGGAAAGTCTCAGTGGCGGCGGCGGCCAGGTTACAGATTTCCCCATCTTGAACGCCTACCAGCCGTGCCTCGATACGCCTCCGCCGACCACCATCACCTATCCCGTGAATTGCACGCAACCGACCATCAGCCCGTTCCCGACCGATGCCTTCGTGGCCAAGCTGAATCCCGCCGCCGCTCAGACGGGCAGCGCTCAGTTGCTTTTCTCTACCTATCTTGGAGGGACCAGCAACGATACCGGACCGGCCATTACGATTGACAACGGAGCTGCCAACATCTATCTCACCGGATCGACGAATTCGAGCGACTTCGTACTTCCTATTTCGATCGCGCCATTCCAGCTGTGCCTGGATACTCCGGTCAACCCGATTCCACCGGCAACCTGCCCAGTGACCGGGGGGACGACGGTTCCCACCGACGCTTATGTAGCGCGGCTGACCAATCCCACCGTGACTACCGGAAGTACAACTATCGTAGGCCTTGAGTATTTTTCCTACCTGGGTGGAACCGGAAACGATAGCGGTCTGGCAATCGCCGTGGATCCGGCAGAGGGCGCGCTGATCACTGGCGCCACCAGTTCCATAGACTTCCCGGTCAGCGCCGCGATTGGACCAATCCAGAGCCACCTTAATGGCGCGCAAAACGCCTTCTTTGCCCACATCTATACCGTGACAACTTCAGGCCAGAATACGGTTGGCTCCTACGTCACTTATTTTGGCGGCAACGGCACGGACCGCGGCACCAGCATCACACTCGATCCCAGCCTCAACACCTATTTTGCCGGCGATACCACCTCGACCACCCTGGAGACGGCAAGTCCGCTGCAGGCGCAGCTCGATGGCCCTAGCGACGCATTTGCGGTCAAGCTGCGAACCACGAGCAGTTTGTGCATTGCGACCTGTCCCCCACCGGTGGTTTCCCCGCCCGGAGGAGTGGTGGGCGCCGGCACGGCGGTCACTATGACCTTTACCGTACTCAACCAGGGACCGGACCTGGCCACCGACATCACCGTAACCGGCAACCTTTTCTTCAGTTCCTCTGATAACTCGTCGGCGACTTTCAGTAGCGGTACGGCTGGGTCGGGCACGTGCAGCGCGCCCGCCGGTGGTACCGTGACTTGCACCATCCCCACGCTGCAATCCGGCTCCACTGCGTCGGTTGTCTTTGTGGTGACGCCGAATGGGATCGGCAGTGGTTCGTTGACAGCCACGGTGGGCAACAATAACGATACCAACGCCCAGAACAGTGCTACGGCTTCGTTCACGGCGACCACTTTTTCGGCGAGCATCGCCCCCTCTGCCGCGACCGTGGCAGCCGGTAACACGGCGCACTACTCTGTGGCGGTGAATGCCAGCCCGGGGTTTGGAGCCAATGTCTCCCTCAGCTGCAGTTCTCTTCCCGTGGGGGCGAGTTGCGGTTTTAACCCGGCCACGCTGACTTTCAACGGCAGCGGAAATCAGTCGAGCGCGCTCAGCGTGACCACGACCGCGCGTCCTCCCACCACCATCACTTCCAGAAAATGGCGGGGCCCGGTTTATGCCCTGTGGCTGATGGCTCCGGGAATGGCTTTACTGGGGCTCGGGGGCAGCAAACGCAGGCGGAATCGCATGCTGGGCTTCCTCGCGCTTTCGACCCTCTTTGCGCTCGTCCTCCTGCTGCCGGCTTGCAGCAGCCAGAAGCAGCAGCCGGTTGTGGCCGGAACCCCGGCCGGTACCTATCCGCTCACGGTAACGGCAACTTCGGGCTCGAGCACACAGAGTCTTGGGTTCAGCCTGACGGTACAGTAGAGACGGTGCAGGAGGCGGCGAGAGGCTTTCTTGGTTAGCCGGGAAAGAGTAATTCCGGCAAGGCCGAATTGGTCGCCTCTAGGCTCCGGCGGAAAGCTTGTGGTGGCTCTTGGCTTCGGCGATTCCGTATTGCCGAATCTTGTAGAGCAGGGCTTTGTAGCTGATCTGCAGAAGCCCGGCCGCTTGCTTGCGGTTCCAGTTCGTCTGTTCTAGGGCTTGCCGGATGGCTTCGCCTTCGGCTTCATCCTTGGCGGTGCGGGCCAGGGATTTCAATCCACCGCCGGCTTCTCCGGCCCTCGCTCCGGAATCGAGGCGCGCGCTGCCGCCGCCGTTGCCGTCGAGCCGCGGCTGCAGTTCGGCCGCCGCCAGATTCTCATCACCGAGGATCAAGTAGCGCTTCAAGAAGTTATTCAGCTCCCGCAAATTGCCCGGCCACGAATGCGCGTGGCAGGCCTCGAGCAGGTGGGGCGAAAGTGGAAGCTGCGGCCGCGCATATTGTTCGGCCATGCGCGTCATGAAATGCTTCAGCAGAATGGGGATTTCCTCTTTGCGCTCGCGCAGCGGCGGCAGTTGCAGGGTGAACGCGTTGAGGCGGTAATACAGGTCTTCGCGCAGCCGCTTGGTCGCCAGCGCCTGGGGAATGTCAATGTTGGTCGCAGCCAGGATCCGTACGTCCACCTTGATGACACTGCGGCTGCCCAGCCGCGAGAATTGCTGGTCCTGTAGCACGTGCAGCAGCTTGGCCTGCAGGGCTGGCGGCATCTCGCCGATTTCGTCGAGCAGGATCGTACCCTTGTTGCACAGTTCGAACTTGCCCGGCTTGGCGTGGGTGGCGCCGGTAAACGCGCCCGGCTCGTAGCCGAATAATTCACTCTCCAGCAAGTCCGCGGGGACAGCCGCGCAGTTCACTTTCAGGAACGTGCGGTGCGCGCGCGGCGACAGCTTGTGAATCAGCCGTGCCAGCACTTCCTTGCCGGTTCCGCTTTCGCCCAGCAGCAGCACTGGAATGTCCACATTCGCGACCAGCGCCGCCTGCGACCGGATCTTCCGCATGGCCGGGCTCGCCGCAATGAAGAAGAGATCGTCGGCGACTTCCTCGACTTCTCCTCCGACTGGCCCTTTGCCCTGGCCCAGGCACTGGTCGATCACCGCATCCAGCTCCGCTTTCTGAAAGGGCTTGGTCAGGTAGTCTTGTGCTCCCAGGCGCATGGCCTGCACTACCTTCTTCGTGTCGTTGACGCAGGAAAGCATCACGACCTTCACTCCGGGACGCTTCTGCCGGAGTTGTTCCAGAGTCTCCAGTCCATCGATTCCGGGCATCAGCACGTCCAGCAGAACCAGGTCCGGCTCCAGCCCTTTTTCTATGAGCTTCAGAGCGTCTTCGCCGGTCGACGCGGTTTCCACCCGGTAGTCGTCAACCTCGAGCAGGGTACGGATGTAGCGCAGCATGGCCGGTTCGTCATCCACCAGCAGAATCTTCGCGGTTTCGCTCATCGATTCCTTCCTTTGCCCGTTGGACTCGCGGAAGGTTTGAAGGGAATTAGAAATGAGAATTTACATCCCGCCCCGGCATCACTCTCCACCCAGATTTTTCCACCCATTCCCTGCACCATGCGGCGCACAATCGCGAGACCAAGCCCCATACCTTCCTGATTCTCGTTGCCCGGCAGACGGAAGAAATCATCGAACACTTCCTGATGAAACTCCGCCGGGATTCCCGGACCGGTGTCGGAAACGCTGACCTTTACCGAATTCGGCTGCGACGTATCCTGCCGGCGTCTCTCTCCCGTCGCTGCCGGCTGAGCCGTGGCGCGCCGTTCCCACATGTAGGGTTCCGCGTGCAACCAAACCGTCCCGCCTTGCGGAATAAACTTAAACGAGTTCTCCAGCAGGTTGGAGATCACGCGCTCCAGCTTCGGAGAATCGAAAGGAAACACGGGCAGCTTGTCATTCGCCAGGAAGTAAAGCGCCAATCCTTTTTCCTGAAAGCGGGTCGACCACAGCCGACAGACCTCCGACAGGCACTCGTTGATGTTGCCGGCCGCGAACTGCATTTTCAGGCCGCCGGTTTCCAGAGCGCTGTAGGTGAGGAAATCCTGAATGAACTGCTGCAGCCGCTTGCCGCTTGACTGCATATCGCCCAGCACTTCCCGCTGGCGCACATTCAACGGTCCCAGCTTCTCGCTCTGTAGCAATTCCACGTAGCCATTCAGAATCGCCAGCGGCGTCTTCAGATCGTGAGCCGCCGAGCCCAGCGCGTTCGTCGTGCGCTGAAAGCGCTCCTGCAACTCGGAATACGCCCGCAGCACATCGGCAGGGCTGGGCTCTGCCCCCTCAGTAACCGGAGCCGCAGGCGCGCTCGTCTTTTTTCCTTCGGCAGGCCCGGAAACACATATATTCTTTTGCACACTGGCCATAAGGGTGATCTAACACAGAAGGGGGGATGCACTCGACTGGCTAAAGAGGAATGCTGTACTAAAATCGTATGCCATGGCACTTTTCGTTGTCAACGAAAAATGCACGCCGATTACCCAAGTGTAGCAAAACCTTGCACTCCGGGCTGGCTGAAACCCCTCTCCTACTCCGCACGGGAGACCAAGAGTACTTGCACCCAAGATCATGAAAAGCCAGCGCTTTGGCGTCTCTTTGCCTTCAATTCAACCCGGCACAACCGTCTCTCTTCGGCTTTGATACCTGTCCCTTAGGGGATGCTACCCCTAACTCTCGATTTGGCCCCTAAGATGCTTAAATTGCCCCGTTAACGGCGAAGGAAGGGGTGTGCGTGAACTCAGGTAGTCCAGCCGCGGAGCGTCGGAGATGGCCCCGCTTGCCCTTGGCGATTCCCGTCTTCGTGCGAGGTCAGGTGGAGCGGGAGAAGGACTTTCTGGAGTTCGCCACCGCTCTGAACGTCTCCGCCGGCGGTATGCTCGTGGCCGTTCGCCGCTCTCTGCCGTCCTCAGCGCAGGTTCTGCTGGAGATCCCGAGTGCTCCGTTGGCCGCTTTGGCTGCCCTGTCAAAGGTCGCTCGCAGCCTGCGTGCCAAGGTGCTGCGTCTGGAGCACGCCCAGGGGTACAACTTGGTAGCCCTGAAGTTTTCCCGGCCGCTCCCCAACTCCCATCGCCGGGTCAAATCGCCACGACGGAAACTCACTTCTCCGGTGTGAAAATATTTTCCCTCCCGCAACCCCACGTCTCCTTTGTCTTCGTATCCTGATGATTACCAGCTGTGCTCTCGGTCGATCTTTAGTAAGTTGCTTTTCTTCAATCAGATAGGCTAGCCTCGAGAAGTATTTGTACGTTCCCCTGCGTTTGGCTCTGCGCATGCACTACCTAACGGTAGCCTGGGCCGCTGAGCCGGCCAGACCTTATGAGCACCTCAAACCCAGTCAGTTCCCTGATCCAGCCTCTTGGAGAGATGCCTCCAGAGTCGATCGTGTTTGGGGGCACCGATGTTATGCAGGCTCTTCGCGAGCGACTGGCCAAGATTGCGGGCGCGAATGTCCCCGTGCTCATTCAAGGGGAGAGCGGCACCGGCAAGGACATCATCGCTCGCATGATCCACACCGCTTCGCCGTGGAAAACCGGTCCGTGGGTGAAGGTGAATTGTCCCGCGATTCCTGGCACGCTGCTCGAAAGCGAACTCTTCGGCTACGAAAAGGGAGCCTTCACCGGGGCCTTTGGCATGAAGCCCGGGCGCGTGGAGATGGCGCATCGCGGCACTTTGTTTCTCGATGAAATCTCTGAACTCGACATGAGTCTGCAATCCAAGCTGTTGCAACTCCTGCAGGACGGCCAGTTTTGCCGCATCGGCGCGCAGGAAGACAAGAAAGTGGAAGTCCGCGTGGTGTGTGCCACCAATCGAAAACTGGAAGAGGAAATCGCCAACGGCACCTTCCGCGCCGATCTGTTCTACCGCATCAACGTGGTGAATCTTCGCATGCCGTCGTTGCGGGAGCGCGCCTCCGATGTCCCGGATCTGGTCGCCTACTTCCTCGACTATTACAACCGGAAATTCAACTCCCGCGCCAAGCCTCTCTCTGCCGACTTGATGAGTGCCCTGAGGAAATACCGCTGGCCCGGCAACGTCCGCGAGCTGGAAAATCTGATGAAGCGTTACGTCATCCTCGGTACCGAAGAATCCATCTCCGGTGATCTGCGGCCTCACGAACC
This sequence comes from uncultured Acidobacteriaceae bacterium, assembly GCA_963749985.1. Lineage (GTDB taxonomy): Bacteria > Acidobacteriota > Terriglobia > Terriglobales > Acidobacteriaceae > Sulfotelmatobacter. The sequence goes on from CAVVOS010000002.1 coordinate 552,936, forward strand.
GGATTATTTCAGCGCCGACATTTCCGTCGACGGACCGATCTCTTTGAAAAAGATCACCCGCCAGGCGGTACACGAGCTGGAACGCAAGATCATCCTGAAAGTTCTGCAGCATCATCACTGGAACCGCAAGCAGGCTGCCCGCGCTCTGAACATCAGCTACCGCGCGCTGCTTTACAAGATCCGCGACGCCGGACTGCCTTCCAACCGTGCTGCTCGCCGCTCCCAGCCCGACGATACCGCCAACGACGCGGCCAAGCACAGCCTCGCCGCCGACTGACCTAAATCCGCTCCTTACCTCACATTCATTCTCCTGCCACCCGCTGTCGTCGGAGCTTCGGTAGAGTGCCGTCCGGTCCCCGAATTCAGCACATACGATTCTCCCCCGCCAGGCACGTTTTTACCAGGAACCTCCTCCTTGGAGCGGCTAGTTAATTTAAGTGGTTGACGTACAGGATCGGTCAGGATTATTGTGACTTCGTACTCGCTCTGCGCTTCCTAGGACGCGCATCTGAGTTCCAACGAGTGCCACCTCTCGCGTCTTTCCCCCCCAAAGGACCCCCAGGCGTTCGCGGAGGTATTTCATGAAGAGAGTCCTTTTACTCTTTGCCCTGGCACTGGCCTTGCCGTTCATGGCCTTTGCCAGCAACAGCGTAGATTTCACCAACAGCGGCGGTACTCTGTCGGGAACCAGCAGCGGTCTTTCGCTGACGGGCTCGACTCTCGTGTTTGTCAATGGCTTTGGCGGGGGCGGACTCATTACGGGCTCGAACCTCGGCAGCCTTAGCTTCACCACCGGCGCCCTGACCAGCGGGTCGCTGCAAACGGGCGGCACATTCGGCCCCGGAGGCACTTTCACCATCACCGGTAATGGCACCGATGGCTTGCCCAACGGCACCATCTTCTCCGGCTCCTTCACCAATGTCACCTGGACTCTGGTAACCCTGGCCAACGGCACCCACAACTACACCTTGACCGGTGTGGTCACGGGTTCGTTGGGCGGCTACTCCACGAATGGCGTGACGGTGCAGCTGACCATCAATACGGGCAAAGGCTTCTTCAACGGCAGCACCAGCATTTCCAGTGGGGACACTTCCGTCCTGGTTCCCGAGCCCGGTACTCTGAGTTTACTCGGGACCAGTCTGATTGGTCTGGCGGGCGTGATCCGCCGCAAGATCAAACTCGGCTAAGCAACTTCCAACCTGAACCCCGCCGTGCCCGCGGCGGGTTTTTTGTTTCCGTCTGGCGCGTTTCATCCATCCGTCTTTATCGGGACACAGCGTAGCTCAAATAAAATGATGTAGGCCTAGCTGTCGAATTCATCTTCGATGGGGTGGCCACACATACTCTCAGGCGGCCACAGGAACGTAGCTTTCGGCCTGGGGGGAACCAGAAACGGCTTGCCGGGTTTCTTTGCTGGTGGTTCGCCGGCCTCTGGAGGTTGCGGTACCTTGTTTAGGTCAGGTGCGGGAGGAGTCGAGGGCTCGCTGTTATTCATATCTAACCATCCAGTGGGAAGATATGGCGCAGCAGGGGGGCCGCTGCGCCATCAGAGAAACCACGACCGAGGGCCGCGGTCCCTTCACATCCGATTTGTAGAAGTAATCTAGAACGTGCCGCATCGGGAGACTGTTCACATTTGCACAGTCTATGAAATAAATATGGACCTGACGACCGGTCAGTATCCGCAGAGGGCGGCAGGAATGAGACCTCAGAAGCTTCTGACGGCCACGCCGCCCCACTTTTTCAGAAACGCAGGATCCGTCGAGCGAGCCTGTAAAAAGAACTGTGTTATTCTCGCGGGTTACCGGAAGGATTTCATTATTTTCATGATCTGCGTGGGCGGTTCCGTTAGCTGTGATCGACACTGGGACCGAAACTTCTGCCGCGCTTCGTGGTTTACTTATTCAAACGCTGGCTGCTGGAAAATTCCAGCCGAGCTCCACTACCCCCGCAGCTCCGCCAGCGCCTTGCGTGCCTCGCTGTTATTGGGATTGATCTTCAACGCGCGCTCCAGTTGCTGGCGCGCCTGCGCTGGCTGGTTCGCTTTCTGGTAAGCGAGCCCCAGATGATAGTGCACCGTCGGGTCGTCGGCCGCGCCTCGCTTCTCGCTGAGCCGCAGCGATTCCTGGAACATGTCGATTGCTGACCGGTACACACCCTTTTGAAAATAGGCCCAGCCCAAAGTGTCGGCGGCATTCGACGAGTCGGGCATACCTCGGCGCGCTGTCTGCGCCATTTCCAGTGCCACGTCTACGTTGCCGCCCTGCTCTAGCATCACATAGGCAAGATTGTTCGAGGCCAGCGGATTGTCGGGTTGAATCTCCAGCGCCTTCTGGTACATCCCCTTGGCCTGATCCCAATTGCTTTGCGATTCGTACATCTCGCCCGCCAGAATGTAAAACGCGATCTCGCGGGGGTGATCCTTGATGGACTGCTGATATGTGACCAGCGCCTGGCTCACCGAACCTTCCGCCGCCTGCACCTCACCCAGCTTCAGGAGCGCATCGGAATTATTCTTGTCGAGCTCGATTGCCTTTTGAAAGGCCGTATGGGCGCCGCCGAAATCTTTTTTCTGATAAAGCGCTGTGCCCAACAGGTCATAGAATCCGCTAGTGTTGGGCGACTTGGCCACCTGAGCCCGGGCGGCGGCGATCGCCTGGTCGGGCTGCTTCTGCGCCAGGTAGGTATTCATGATTCCCTGCAGCGCATCGGTGGACGACGGATCCTTATCGAGCGCCTGCTGATAAAACTTAATCCCCTCCGCGTATTGCTTCTGCACCTGGTGAAGGTTGCCCATTTGCACGTAGGGCGCCGGACTGCCCGGAACAATCTCCATCGCTTTGTGCAAATCCTGCTCGGCATCGGAATACTTTTGCCGATTCATCTCCGCCAGCGCTCGCATCAGGTAGCCGTCGGGAGCATAAGGCGCGTTGGCAATGATCTGCTGGGCGGTTTGGGTGAGCGCATCGAGATCGCCGCGGCGCAATGCCAGGGCTGCCAGCGCGCGTTGGGCGTCGGTGAGATCGGGACGCAGACGCACCGACTCGCGCCATTCCGATTCCGCGCGCTGCTCGTTGTGTTGCATGTCAAAGGCGATGCCGAGCTGATAGTGAGCGACCGCGTTGCCGGGGTCGTTCTTGATCGCCTGCTGCAAAGAATCCACGGCGCCGCTGGCGTCATTCTGGCGGATCTGTATCTGGCCGCGATAGACCAACGCGTCCGCTTCCCGCGGATTTGATTTCAGAATCTCGTTGTTCAGCTTGGTGGCTTCTTCCAAACGGTTCTTCAGGATCAGAAGCTGGACGAAGTTCTTCTTGACCTGAGCGTCCCTGGGGTGCGCGCTATACAGCGACGCATACTCGGTTGTGGCCTTGTCGATGTCGCCCGAGGCAAAATAGAAATCGCCCAGCATGCGGTAGCCATCGGAATTATCCGGCAGGTCGTTCTTGGTTTGCTTCAGAAAGCCTTCGATTTCCGCCTTCTTGCCTTCCACCATGTAGAGCCGCACCAGCGCTTGGCGCGGGGCGGGATCCTTGGCATCGACGCTGATGGCGTGCTTGAACTGCTGTTCGGCTTCGGGCATGCGGTTGCGTGACTGGTAGAAGCCTGCCAGTGCCATCTGGGCATTCATGGCTTTCGGACCGAGCTCGGCGGCTTTCTTGAAATTGACCTCGGCTTGTTCGGGCAAGTTTGAGCGCAGTTGCAGGAGCGCCATATCCAGATACGATTCTGAGCGGCTGGGGTCGGCCGCAATTCCTTTCTGCATCTCCTGCATAGCCGATCCCAGGTTGTTCTGAGCGGCATAATAGTCGGCCCAGGCCTGGAAGACCTCGGGATTCTGAGGCTGCTTTTCGCGGAGAAGGTCGAGGTGAACCCGCGCCTGCTTCAGGTAGTCGTCATTCGGAGACCCATCCGGATTGCGCACTGCGACTAAGAGATTGGCGAGATCGATGTGGGCGTGATAGTTGTCAGGAGACAGGTCGACGGTGCGCGAGAGCTCTTGAAAAGCGCGAGAGGCATCGCCCTGCTTGAGATAAGTCTCGCCTAGCTGGTAATGAGCCTGGGCGAAACGGGCATCCACCTGGATCGCGTTGGAATACTGGATAGCTGCCTCGGCGTACTTGCCTTTCTCGAAATAACGGTCACCGCTCTCCAGATATTTTTGTTTGCGTACATTGGGATCGCGCGAACAAGCGGTAAACAGGACAGGGATGAGGAACCCGATGAGAAACAGGCGGACAACAGCGGAGCGGCTCATGTCTTCTCCAATGCAAGCGCAAAGGCGCGGACGATTACGCACCTGTAGCGACTACACCAAGGTACTGCAAACCGGGGTGCAAGATAAAGTTACTGCTGTTACACCGTGAGAGAAAGAGCGCGGTCTGGATGCGACTCTCCGGCTCCACGGTTCAGACATTTCTGAATGAACTATTAGGAGGATCTTTGCAGTGCTGGCGGGCTGCTACTCCACTGCTGCAGCCTTCCCGCTGCTGCGCTTCCAATACAGATATCCCGGCACGCCGACGAGCACGATGGCGGTGCCCCAGAAGGCCTCGGTGGGGCGCGTGAGGATGGTGTTCAGCGTCCAGGCGGCGCCGACCAGCACATAGATGGCAGGGAGCCAGGGATATCCGGTGCAGCGGTAGGGACGAGGAATCTCAGGACGCTTCCAGCGCAGCAGAAACATCCCGATCACGGTCAGCGTGTAGGAGAGCACCATGCCGTAAATCACATAGGTGTAGAGCTGATCGTAGCGGCCGCTGACGGTGAGCAGCGCAGCCCAGATGCCTTGTCCGATGAGGCTGAAGGCCGGTGTGCGCCACTTGGGATGGATGACGGCCATGCGCTTGAAGAAGACTCCGTCCTGCGCCATGGCGAGATAGACGCGCGCACCCGAGAGCGTACAGGTGGCCGCAGCACTGAAGCATGAGACGGCGATCATGAGCGAGAGCCACACCGCAGCATGAGGAGAAAACAACGCGGCCGCGGCCGCATGGGCGATGGTCTCGTGCTTGGCGATTTCGGTAAGCGGGAGAGCGTAGAGGTAGGTCATGTTCATGGCCATGTAGATGGCGCCGACCACGATTACGCCTAGAACCATGGCCAGCGGAACGTTGCGGCGCGGTTCTTTCACCTCACCTGCGACCCACGTGATGTATACCCATCCGTCATAGGCCCAGAAGACAGCGATCAGCGCGATGCCCATGGCGGAGATCAGTTGCGTGGGGTGCAATCCCATCGTGAGGCCGACGCCGTGCCCGCGGAAGTGCGACCAGTCGCCTTTTCCGATAGCGAATCCTAGAACCACGAAGGACGCCATGGCGATGAACTTGGTCCAGGTGGAAACATTCTGCAGCAGCGTCCCCCAGCGCAGGCCCACGACGTTGACATAGGTGAGGATGGCGATGAGTAACAGGCCGAACAGGTGCGCGCGGGTGATGGCGATGCCGGCTACCGAGAGAACCACGTGCTCTTGTGAAACGACAGGGAAGACTTGCCCCGTATAGACGGCCGCTGCGACGGCGAGCGCAGCAATGCTGCCGCCATTGGCAACTGCGAACAGCATCCAGCCGTAGAGAAAGGCGACGAGGTCTCCATAAGCCTCGCGCAGATAAACGTACTGACCGCCGGACTCTGGAAACATCGATCCCAGTTCGGCGAAGGCGACGCAGCCGAAAAGCGAAATCACGCCGCCGATCACCCATACGAGCAGGAACAACATAGGCTGCGGCAGCGGGCCGGCAATGTCTTTCGCGGTAAGAAAGATTGAAGAGCCGATGATGCCGCTGACCAGCAGCAGCACGGAATCGAGCAAGCTGAGCCCGCGAACCAGAGTGGGAGAAGCGGCTTCCGGCGTCCGGCTTCCGGCGGCAGCTGCGGTGGTGGTGGTGACGGATATTGGGTCCATTATCCGATTCCCAGTTCGTCGGGAGATTCGAGCGGCGTGCCACAGCGGCGGCAGATCACGGCGGAACAATCGCCGCAGGTCAGCGGATCGTTTACTTCATTGGCGCATTTCGGGCAATAGAGGGACACAGGGCCGGGTTCAGGCTGAGAGGGATTCTGAGGGCGTGTCGCCATGTGGAGGAAAACTGTAACACAGCCGTGCCGGGCGGGGGTACAGAAGCACGCCACCGCTACGCAGGCTTACCGGGCGTGAGACGGATGCACATCTTCTCGGCCTCGATGCTTCCAGCCAAGCCGTAACAATCATCAAGCATTACCCGGAAACCCGAATCAGTTTTGTCGACAGCGAGCCCGAAGATTACATTCTGCTGGTTGAAACCATTCAGGCTCAACCCACACACAGCTTCAAAGAGAAACTCGACCACGATGTGCTTCGCCAGCACGTAGTTCCCCTTGTCACCTATTTCCTTAGTCATCTCCCATGTGTGGACGCGCAGAGACGAGCTTCCCTTGCGATTCAGGTGCAAGGCGACGATTTCCGCGTCGTGAAAACTGGGCCAATACCCAAACCACTCCTCGAGTTCCGCCGCCCCTTGGATCTCGCCGATTTCGACGGGCACAGACATGATTGCTTTTCCCTGCCGCAATACAAGTTGGTCTACGTTTCCCGAGAATATACCTTAGTTGACGAGGCCAAGCCATAGCACCCACGATTGGGGCGGGATGGTTCCGCATTCTGGACGTGTCATGGGCAAACCGGAAACCAGATTGCTACGAGCTGCTTCCTGATGGCCTGGGAACTGCAGCAATAGTCGGCGACGCGATAAAATCTTCTCATGCCAGAAAAATCCCTCACTCCCGACGAGAAGCTGCAACAGGAATTCAACCGCTGGGCTGCCGCCGGTGAAGGCCCGAAGATGGAGAATCACCATCTCGACATCACGGCGAAGACGCTTCGCCGCATGCAGTTGCGTCCCGGCGAGCGCGTGCTCGACCTGGGCTGCGGCTCAGGATGGGCGACGCGGCTGCTGGCGCGGCTGGTTGGTGAAGGGCCGGATGGCTTCGGCCAGGTGGTTGGCCTCGATGTTTCCGACGAGATGATTCGCGAGGCGCGCGCCGCCTCAAAAGATTTCGACAACGTGCTCTATGTCTGGGGATCGGCCCAGCAGGTTCCCTGGGAAGAAAACTTCTTTGACAAAGTGCTGTCGGTGGAGTCGTTTTACTACTACGCCGACCAGGATCGCGCGCTGATGGAGCTCTTTCGGGTGATGGCGCCGCGCGGAAGATTATTTATCCTCATCAATCTATACAAAGATAATCAATACTCGCTGCAGTGGGTGGACAAGCTGAAGGTGCCGGTGCACGTGCGCTCGGAAGCGGAATATGTGGAACTGCTGAAGAAACATGCTTTCGAGAATGTTGAAGCGTGCCGCATTCCCGACGACACGCCCACGCCCGATGATTACCAGACGAAATCGTTCCACAGTCTGGACGATCTGCGCGCGTTCAAGCGCGAGGGCGCATTGTTGCTGATGGCCTCAAAGCCCGACCTACGCACGCCGGCTCCGGGGTATGTGATTTACTAATCGTGGCGCAGGCGTCAGCGGCTAGGGGTGGCCTTAGATTTCACTGTCGTCATCGTCGTCTTTATCGCGGTGGCTCAGGTCTTTCGCCGGGCTCAATGCGCGGCCGTCGGAGGCGTGGCGAATCTCGATGTGGCCGTTCACGTTCTCCAGCTTGAGGTGTGGGCCGCCGCTGCCGAGTTCTCCCCGCAAGTCGTGGCCGATGAAGCTGTGATGATTCACGCGCAGCCCGAAGTCATTCTCGATTCCACCAGAAACCGTGCTGGCCTCGATTTCCGCTTTCGAATCCGAAGGGATCGTCAATTCGACCGAACCGTTGACCGATTTCAGTTCGATGGACGAACCGGATAGCTGGTCAAACTTGGCGTCCAGGTGGCCATTAATGGTTGAGAGTTCGGCGCGGCCCGAGAGATTGCGCGCTTGCAGTGCGCCGTTGATGCACGAGGCGCGCACCTCACCGCTTACACCAGTGACGTCGAGCGAGCCGTTGATCAGGTTGATCTCGTCCAGCCGCGCCCCGCGCGGAACGGTCAGCGTGTATTCGACGCTGGGGGGATTATTGTGCGAACCCCAGTTGAAAGTGAGGTCGTGGTCGCGATACTTGGTGCGGATGGAAAGATAGTCGCTGCCGGAATCGATTTCGATACGCGCCTCGTCCAAACGATCTTTCGAGTCTGCAGACTTCACAGCGTCCACCTTCACTTCATTCCGGTCCCAGGTGGAGATGTGAACCGCGCCGTTGATATTGTCGAGCTCCACCCGTCCGCCGGGAGTGAGCGCGTAGGCCTGATGGAATTCCTCGGTAAAGGCCCCCCGGTGATCGGAAGCGTGGGCTGCCAGCGCAAGAACGAATACTGCGCAGATACTCAGAACGATTCCAGACTCAGCGTGCAATCTGCGTTTGCGGTTCATAGGTTTCTCCGTTATCCGGTTAGACGCGGCGGTTGGGAATTGGTTAGAGCCGGGGCCGCGAGGGTTCCTCTGCTTACACGGATATACGAAGGCTAGGCCGGCAATGTTCCCAGTCATGTCTCGGCGGAAGCTGGATTCTTCTTTCCCGCTTCGGTGAGCAAGAAAACTCCTAGGATCACCATCTCCGGCTCGATGGGATGGCGGTAGCGCTGGCCAGGATAGACCACGTAGTAGATTGCCGGATACAACAAGATCAGCCAAAAAAGCAGCCAGGCGCCGGGTTTGCCCTGGCGCAGCGCGCGCCCCAGTCCCCAGAACATGAGCACGGAGGAGGCGAGGAAGAGCGAATTTTTCACCTCGGCCAGCCACCAAATGTTCGCCAGGCGCGGTGGTCCGGCCCAGAAATAGATGAAACGTTTGAGGCAGAGCACGGCAAAGCGCGGGTAATCAGCCTCGATGTAATCGAGCGCCTGCCGCTTGCGGTGCTCGATATAGGCCAACTCGCCCATGGAAGTGTACTGGCGCATCGCGAAAGTGTCCTGCGTGGGATGCAGGTACTGCATCCAGGTGCCATCGGCGCCGGTGCCGTTTCCCAGACTCAGTTCCGCACCGAGATTATCGCGGATGAAAATAAACCTCCCGAAGGTTTGATAGTTGCGCACTGTCCAGGGTGTGACACAGGCAATGAAAACCACGGAGGCCAGCGCCGCGCCGGCAAACGATGGCTTGTGCCGTTTCGCGCGACGATACCAGGCCCACAGTCCCGAGGCCGGCAGGAACGCGATCAACACCGTGCTGTTCAGCGCGGCGACACCCCAGAGCAGTCCGAACTGGAGCCACGGCTTCAGCCCGTCGCGTTCTTCCATGGTGAGCGCCAGCCAGAAAATCACGGCCAACAGCAGAGCCGAAAAACTTGTCTCCCACACCCAGCGCGTGCACCAGAACATGACATAAGGCAGAAGAGCCCAGGTCCAGGCCGAGCCGACCGCGACCTTCTCGGAAAAAATGCGGCGCGCGATGAGAAAAATCGGAATGCAGGTCAGCGCGGAGAAAACGCTGTTAATGCTGAGCAGCACGAAAGCCGACGCCCGCGAATAGATACCGAAGAAGTGAAACACCGCAGCCGTCAGGTAGGGATAAAGCGGCGGTTCCCAGGCGGTTGGCCCCGTGGGCGCGCCAAAGGCGTTGCTGAAGCCGTGTCCCGAGGCGATGGCCGCACCGATGCGCCCCATCTCCCACCCGAAGCCAAAGTTTTCTTCCGCACTCTTGAACTTGTAGGTGTGGCCGACGAGGATCCAGCTCACTCGCAGGAAGAGCGCGATAGCCACCATCCAAAACTGCGACGTTCGGAGACGCGCCCACGCGTCGAGAGGCAGGTTTGGAGCGCGTTCGCGGTCGCAGGCCGCGGCTGGCTTCGATTCCATGGATAATCTATTTGTAGCTGAGCGGTGACGCGACGGCAACTCGTCCACCGGGGTCGGCTGATTGACACCCGTCAAAGGTGCACCTAGACTGAGGTGCTTCGCGCCATTGCCGGGCGCTTGAACGTATAATTGTAACGATTCGTTGTCAAACCGAGGTCACTTCATGAGTTGGCTGCAAAACAAGTTTGAAAAGAATTTCATGATCAGCACGGTCGACTACGTCTTTAACTGGGCGCGGAAGTCCGCGGTGTGGCCGATGACCTTCGGCCTGGCTTGCTGTGCGATCGAGATGATTGCTGCCTCTACCTCGCGATTTGATATTGCGCGCTTCGGCGCGGAGGTGTTTCGTCCCAGCCCGCGGCAGGCCGATCTAATGATCGTGTCCGGCACCGTAACTTTGAAGATGGCGCCGGTGGTGAAGCGCATCTATGACCAGATGCCCGATCCCAAGTGGGTGATCTCGATGGGCGCGTGCTCGTCGGTGGGCGGGCCGTTCAATACTTATGCCGTGTTGCAGGGCGTCGATAAAATCGTTCCCACGGATGTTTACGTTACCGGCTGCCCGCCGCGGCCCGAGAATCTTTTCTACGCGCTGCTCAAGCTGCAGGACAAAATCGATACCATGACGGTGGCAAGGCGTCCCACGGAAGTGCGCCTCGATCCGAATATGCTGGAGAACTTCAAGCGCCAGGTGATGATCGCGCAGACGACGCAGCCGAAATAAGCAATTAGCAGCTGGCAATTAGCATTTTGTGAACCCGCTTAAGCAAACTGCCAATTGCTGGTTGCTGATACCCATGCCGAACCTTATAAAGCTCACCACCGAATCCGAACTCCCACCTGCCGACGAAGCCAAAGAATTTCCCTGCGGCAATAGAACAATCTGCGTCGCCAACGTGAACGGAACTTACAGCGCCATGGACAACATCTGCCTGCATCGCGGTGGCCCGCTGGGGCAGGGAATGATCGAAGGCGGCAAGGTGGTGTGCCCCTGGCATGGCTGGGCGTGGGATACGAAAACCGGCGCGGCTGAGCAGAATCCCAGCATGAAGGTTGCTGTGTATCCGCTGAAGATTGAAGGCGGAGATGTGCTGATTGAAATCTGAGTAGAACAGCCGCGTCCGATTAATCTGACTCGCTATCCCAGCAATCGCAAGAACTTCCCCGGCTGATTCTCATACCCCGGAAACACTTCATTCAAATTCCTATTCCCTAAATGCCGGGCCACGGCTTCCCCGAGCACCTGACGGAAATCGGTAGTGAGCGCCAGATCGCGGCCTTCATACAGCTGTGATTGGTCGAGCCCCGGCCAGCGTCCATAAACTCTGCCGCCTTTCACTGGCCCGCCCAGAACGAACATGACGTTGGCATGGCCGTGATCGGTACCGCGGTTGCCGTTTTCGCGCGCGGTGCGTCCGAATTCAGACATGGTCACCACCACCGTGTCTTCCCCGAGATCTCCAAGATCAGTCCAGAAAGCGGCGAGCGATTGCGAGAAGTCGCGCAGCACGTTGGCAATCTGACCTTCGGTCGCGCCTTCGTTGACGTGATGATCCCATCCACCGATGTCGGCAAACGCCACCTGCACACCCAGGTTCGCTTTGATGAGCTGCGCGAGCTGGCGCAGGCTGTCGCCGAAGTGCCCTTTGGGATAATCGGCACCGGGTGCGGGCTTGTACTTCGACGGGTCCGCGGCCTTCAGCATCTTGACCGCGTCGAAAGTTTCTTCGCCGGTGCCGTGAAGCACGGTGTCGGCGGAGTGGTCGTACATGGCTTCGAATGCAGTCGCGACCGGCGAGGGTTTCGGATTGCGTCCGCCGACGGAAAAGTCATTGATATTGTTCATCGCGATGGCCGGCTCAAGGCCGCTCAGGATGCGCGGGATCGACGGGCCCATGGCGATGGCCTGGAATGCCGTTTTTGGCGCCTGCTGCGGCAGATTGTGTAGCGAGCGGTTGAGCCACCCGTCCTCGGTGGACTTTACACCCGGTGTGCCGGATTCCATGAAATCCTGCGCGTCGAAGTGGGAGCGGTTGGGGTCCGGAGATCCGGCTGCGTGAACAATCGCCAGTTGACGCTGCTCCCAAAGCGGCTGGAACGGTGCGAGCGCAGGATGCAGCCCGAAAAATCCATCGAGATCGAGCACGGCCTTGCGCGGAATGTTGATGCTGGGCCGCATCGCGTAATACTGCGGCTCGGCGTAGGGAACTACGACGTTCAGACCGTCGGCCGCGCCACGCTGAAAAATTACGACCAGGCGCTTGTTGCGCGTGCCCGGTTCAGCCGCGCCCCATGCGGCTCGCGCCAGAAAGCTCGGCACCGCCGCCGTGCCGACGACAGCGAGCGCACTGTTACGAAGAAAAACGCGACGTGTGATGGACATAAAGACAGCTCCTAGCTCTTAGCGGACCTAACACCGTAAGTCTGCACTACTCGCCGGCCTCATGGGATTCAAGCTAAGAGCCAAGAGCTAATGGCTAAAAGCTATCTTCTCTGAAACTCCGGCGAACCCAGCAGCAATCCCGCGATCGTGCTTGCCTCCGGGGGACGCGCTGCATTATCGGGCTTGCGCGGTGCGGCCGGGTTGTCCGGCTTCTTCTGCGCGCCATTTTTTCCGGCTGCTTCGATCTGGGCCACAATCGAATCGTGCGTCTGTTTCGATACGCCGCCAGCGATCAGGTTCGTTTCCAGCGTGGAGAGCGTCACACCCGAATCCGACGCCGCCGGATTGCTTCCCGCCAGCAGCGCCGCATCCACCTTCACGCCTTTGATCTTGCCACTGGTCAATGCTAACGCAAAATTCATGCGGTTCAGCAACGCCGAAGAACTCACCCAGGTCTCCGCCTTCATGGAGTAGCCCGTGGGTGGCTGCGCGCCGTAAAGCGGCATGCCCATGTTGTTGAGTTGCCTGGCCAACGGCGACGCATCTTCCACCTCGGCCCCGGTGGCTCGCACCGCGGACGCTACGAACTCCAAAGGCGTTTTCACCTTCGCACGATAAGTTCCGTCATCCCAGAATTCTGGCGAGTGGAACAGCGTGTTGAGCACTTCCCGGATGTCGCCCTTTTTCTTCAAGAAGGTTTTCGCCATGCGATCAACCAATGCTGGCGGCGGATCGTCGGAGACGAAGCGCTCCGCCAGTTTCAGAGAAATGAAGTGAGCCGTCTGCGGACTCGTAGCCAGGCGGTGAAGCACTTCCAATCCCTCGTCTTCGCCCTTGGGCTTGATGCGATGGCCCAGCACGAACTTGGGTCCGGGCTCGTGCATACGAGGATCGAACTTGAAGCCGCCGCCTACAGCTGGGTTTTCAATGGTCCATCCCGTAAACACCTTGGCAACTTCGGTGACATCGCGCTGCGAGTAACCGCCGTTCACGCTCAACGTGTGCAGCTCCAGCAACTCCCGGCCATAATTTTCATTGAGACCGCTGGGGCGCTTGCCCGGATTCGGCCGCGGCGGATAGCGGTTCCAGTACGGCCCGGGATGCTCCGGAACTCCCAGAGCTCTCGCGGAGCCCGGACCCACGCTCAACCAATTGTCCAAGTAAAACAACATCGCCGGGCTTCTTGCCGTAGCCACCAGCAGGTCCTCGAACTTGCCGAGCGTATGGGGACGGATCACATCCCGTTCATAGCTGGTCAGCATCAGGCGGTCGAATCCCTTGCCAACAAACACGTTGAAGTGGTTGCACCAGAAGTCGGTCATCACTTCTTCAAGCTGGCGCTGGCTGTAGATGGCGCGCAGCAGCTTCGCCTGCGTCAGTTCGCCCGTAACCACGCCGGCCGGATAATTCAGCGCGAGCACGGTTTCCTTCTGCTTGGGAGTCATGCCTTCGACAACCTGCTGGCCTTTGCCTCCGCGCACAGAATCGGCAAATGCAACCAGTTCTGTCGGCGACAGGCTGAGAATCTCTTTGAAACGCTGATCGGGAGGAAGGCTCGACAGTCGCTGGAGTTCGAGATCGGTGGGTGCCTCTTCGCGCCGCGCCCGCTCTTCGTCCTCGCGCGTCGGTTTTGCCGCCGCTGTGGCGGCCATCGTATTGGCGCTGCCGGCGGCGCTCGAGTTCAACGCAGGATTCCTCGCAGCAGAGTTCGTCGCGCCGTTCGCATCCGTCATACTGCCGCTGGTCGCCGGACTTTCCGCAGCGGCGCTGGCGGCCTCCGGCGCGGCATTGGCTGCCACCGCCGGCGCCTCGACTGATGCTTCACCAGATTTTTCTGAGGCCTTGTCCTGTGGTGGGGTGGCGGCCGCGTTCTTGCCAGCCTCTTCTTTGCGGTCTTTACGATCCTGAAGTCGGGCGAGTTGTACCTCGAACACCGCACGCCGCGCCGGATCGGTCGGCATCGGCCTCTTGCCATTCATCACTTGATTAATCTCTTGCGGGTCGGGAAAGTCCGCGGCAAGCTCCTTCGTGCTCATGCGGAGAGTCCGCATCGGCTCCAGGCGAGAGACGAGAGCGCTGTCGTCGATCTTCTCGGGATGCAATTGCAGGTCAATCCACTGGTTGACGCCCATTGCCATTACTTGCTGCACATCGCCGGGGCGCGGACCGAAGGTGAGGCGATTGAGCGCGTGCAGGGCGCGCCTCTGATCGCTGGCGCTGGAGGCCGCCTTATCCTTATCTTTTTTTCTGGCCAGCAACTGCGGCGCGGCACACGCCAGGCTGAGGCACGCCAGGAAAACGGCGGACCATCCACGAACGTACTTGCTGCGGCCCACGCGCATGAAGACACCCCAGGAAAGACGACAAATATCCTCCCATTATCAACCCGAACCGGAAGGAATAGTTGCTGCTCGTGGTTACCAAAGACGCTGGAGGTCTAGCAGCTAGAAGCTGATTTTACGTCAGATAGGTCTTTCCGCGGGATACCTTGTGTTGCAGTGTCGCGGCCAACTGGTCGATGTCGCCGGGAGCTATGTTCACCGCCATGTGATCGGTCAGGAGCGGCATTCGATTGCTGCCCACGGCGTCGCGCCGCACCTGGATCAGCAACGCTTGCACCACGGCGGGATCGTATTTTAGAGGAGTCATGCGCACCAGATCGCTCAACGCGGCGCCCAGAGAAAGCGGTTCGCGATAGGGACGCGCGCTGGTCATGGCGTCGAAAGTGTCGGCCAGCGCCATGATCCGCACCGGCATGGGTAATTCCTCGTTGCCCAAAGCATCCGGATACCCCGAGCCGTCGCTGCGTTCATGATGCCAGCGCACCGACTCATGAATCTTCGGCCAGGGAAACTGCACGCTGCTGACAATCTGATGACCCACCACCGTGTGGTCAGCCATCTCTCGGAATTCCTCGGGATTCAGCGCTCCCGGCTTGCTGAACAGTCGCCGGTCGACGGCCACCTTGCCGATGTCATGCAGATATCCGGCGCTGCGCAGTGCCGCGATTTCGCTGGCATCCATTCCCATCGCTTCACCGATGCCGGCCGCGTAGCGCCCCACGCGCAGGGAGTGGCCATGAATGTTGACATGCTTCACGTCAATGGCGGTCGCGAATGCCTCCAGCGCGGTGTCATAGAATCCGTGCAGGGAGGCCATAAGCCGCAGGTTGTCGGTGACCCGCTGCGCCAGCGTCTGGGTCAGAGCATGGTTGTGTACGGCAAGGCCGATGTAACTGCACAGCAGATCCATCGCATCTAGCTCGGTTTCCAGGTAGGGCGCGTCCCCCGGACGCCGTCCCAGAGCTACCACGCCGGCGAGTTTGCCAACCGACCGGAGCGGGGCCAGGCACTTGAAAAGCTCGGGAGCCACGTTGCCGTTGGAACTGAGAAACACCGAGTAGGTGGAAGCGTTCAGCACAATCGGTCCACGCGCAGCTGTAAGCGCGTGCGCATGTTTTGGAAGGAGGGGAATGAAGGCCGGTTCCGGCAGCATGGCGAACCCTTCGGCGGCCACGGAACTCAGCATGGTGGGCTTCTCGTTGAAAACGAAAAGCGCACCTTCGCGCGCGCCTGCCGCTTCCATGACAGCGGAGAGCATGCGGCGCGATGTTTCGGTGAACTCGCGCTCGGCGGTGAGCTCTGGCCCCAATTCGGAGAGAGCTTCAACCGTGCGCAACAGCCGGCGGAAATTGTTGGTCTCCACGGCCAAGATAAGTGGTGCGAGAACGCTGAGCAGAATGAGCGTACCACGCGGGAACCCGCGCGGCGCGGGCGGCTTGTTGGTTAGTTTGGTGCGTGCGAAACGGATGAAATCAAGGTTGCCGAAGGCCAGATCGTCTCGGGAAGGGCGCGAGTTTACTCGTGCCGTTGAATTGTTGAGAAGGCCCGCGCTTTAGCGCCTGAGGTAGCGCACTCGCCGTCATTTGGGCTTCAAGCCCCGTCGGTTGCCCGGGTAGCTCAAAAGTGCTCACGCAACTCTGCGAAGCGGCCCACGATCAGCAACCGCTGCCCCGCTGGAGCCGGGTTCACTTCTTCATGTTCGAGAATCCACGTATCGCCGTGAGGCACGAACACCGCATGCAATCCCGCGGCCAACGCGGGATTAACGTCAGACTTGGGGCTGTTGCCGACCATCCAGGTGGAAGCGCGTGCGATTTCGTATTTGTCGACCAAAGCGTGATAGACCGCGGAATCTTTCTCCGCTACGATCTCGGTCCCCGTGAAATATTTTCCTAGCCCCGAACGCTTAATCTTTCCCGACTGTTCCGCCAGCGCCCCCTTGGTCACCAGGATCAAGCGATGCCGAGTGCGAAGATACTCCAGAGTTTGCGGAACCTCCGGCAAGAACTCAATGGGATGATTTTCGATCGTGTGGGCGAACCCGGTGATCTGGGCGTGCAACTCGGGAGTAACCGGCTGCACGCTGAGCCGCTCAAACGTATCCACCAGTGCGTGCGCAAAGCTGTGCAGGCCGTAGCCGTGCTTCACAACGCACACGCGCTCCACGTCGTTGAGCACTTCGCGCACCTGCTCAGGAGAGAACTCGTGATGATTGAGAAACGAGATGAAGCGGACGATGGCACGCTCAAAGTAAACGTTATTTTCCCAGAGCGTGTCGTCGGCGTCGATCAGCAGGGTCTGGGGGGACAAGCTTCTAGCTCCTAGCCGCTAGCTTCTAGCGAAGCCGCTTATGCACTTCGTGACTCAATAGCGGGACTACTTCGGAATTGAACTTTTACTCCGCGAAGCGCCAATAGCCGCAAAACTCGCTTCATCGATTCTGCGCTTCATAGCTAGCAACTGGGACGCGAGAAGCTCCCTAAACCCAATCCACCCTCGCTTCCGGCCCAATGATCCCCGCCTTGTGCCCCATATCCAACAGCCGCACCACGGCCTCGCGTCCCTCCGGACCGTAGTCGAGCGTGCGCTCGTTCACGTACATGCCAACGAACCGGTCCGCGGTTTGCGTGTCCAGATCGCGGGCGAACTGCATCGCATAGGACAAAGCTTCTTCGCGGTGGTCGAGCGCGTACTGAATGCTGTCATGCAATGCGCTGTTAACCGCGGAAATCAGTTCCGGACCCAGCGCCCGGCGAATGGCGTTGCCGCCCAGCGGCAGCGGCAAGCCCGTCACCTTCTGCCACCATCTCCCGAGATCGACAATGCGATGCAATCCCGCCTTGTCATAGGTCAACTGGCCTTCGTGGATGATGAGTCCAGCTTCGTACTTTCCCTCAAGCACCTGCGGAATGATCTGGTCGAAAGGGACAACTTCCGTCTGCACGCCCGGCGCAAAAAGCTGGAGCGCGAGGTAGGCTGTTGTGAGCGTGCCCGGAACGGCGATCCGTTTCTCCTTGATCTCTGTCGGCGTGAACGGCCGCGGCGAAACGATCATCGGCCCATAACCTTCGCCCACGCTCCCGCCACACGACATCAGCGCGTATAAGTCCTGAATATAAGGATAGGCGTGAAAAGAAATCGCGGTCACGTCGTAGACCCCTTCGCGCGCCTTCTGGTTCAGCGTCTCGATATCGCAAAGCGTATGAGTAAAACGCAGGCCGGGGACGCGAACCTTGCTGGTGGCAAGGCCATAGAACATGAATGCATCGTCGGAATCCGGGCTGTGAGCGATAGAAATCTCGCGCACCTGCGACGCCGGATTGCCGCTGGAATGTTTCGCTTCTGCTTCCGAAATTACCGTCATCGTTTGAACTCCAACTTCTTATTGCTCTGTTTTCGAGTTGTCCGCCCGGCTGCGCTGCCAGCGCGCCGCGATTCCGGCAGCCATCATCACCTTGATCACTTCCGCGAACAGAAACCAGTAAAGGCCCCAGCGGAAGGCTTGCGCCACCGAATGCGTCAGAACCGCAAGCCAGCCCAGACCACCGGTGAAAAGTACAACTTCGCCGAGGAGCCCGCCGATAGCGGCCCGTGCGAAATTCTTGCGCCCACGCTCCATGATGAAACCCGCAAGCCACGCCACCAGCGGATACGCCAGAAGAAATCCGCCGGTGGGCCCGAGCAGCTGAGCGATTCCTCCCACACCTATGGGGCTGAACACCGGCATGCCCATCGCACCTTCGGCCAGATAGAGCGTGAGCGCCGCGAATCCGCGCCGACTCCCCAGCAGCAGACCGACCAACAGAACCGCGAAGTTCTGCACCGTCAACGGCACGGGCGTACCCGGCAAAGGAATCGCGATGTGTGCGCACAACGCCACAAACAAACTCGCTCCAACTACCAGGGCGACCTGCCGAGCGGCATCGAAAACGAAACTGCGCTCTTGCCGAACATCTAAAGTTTGCATTGCCGGTTTTTCCATGGGAGAGCCTCCGAATCCAAATCGTTGGGGCTTCAGTGCTTAATCTCGTCCCGACTGCTCGCGGTTCACTTCTGTGGAACTTCCGTCCTGCGCCGCATGCGCCGCCTGCAAATGGCGGCGCAAACGCATGTACAAGGCGATTGCAACGCACACCACTACCAGGGTACTTACACCCAGGATCAGAAACCACCAGATCATTCGCACAGCCGTCTAGGATAACAGATGATCGGGCAGTCAAACCGGCAGTCCGGGCCGGATGGTTCGACAACAGAAGGTTGCGGCCTGCAGATTTCTCTAACTTGTCTTCGCTGCTGCCCGCTTCTCGCGCATGGTTTCGACGCGCTTCAGCGTGAACTTCAGCCGTTCTCGTCCGTACTTGGAACCATTAATGACTTTTTCGATTTGTCCGAACATCTGCGGATCGCCAGCCTTCTCACGCAATTCCCTGAGAAAGGGATGAACCTTCGCGAACAGGACGAACATTTCCCCACTCACTGCGGGCTGAATGAACAGTTCTTCACTCAGCGCCCCGTGCACCACAAAGGACGCGGCCATGCTCCAGTATCCGGTGACTTGGCGCAGCCATTTGTTTTCCTGCGACCCCATAGCCCCGACAATTTTCATGAAATCGTCGGCGCTCTGCGGCCAGAATTCGCCCAGCCACCAGTCTCGCGCCTTACGCATTTCCGCTTCGCGGCGCAGATCATAGAGTTGGAGAATGAGTTGAGCATCGGTCGCGGTCGGTTTCTTGGACATGAGAGCACCTCTTGAAATTGAATCACTGAAATTTAGTAATCGGGAAATTTGGCAATTGAGTAACTGCGGAATCATTCCCTCTGCATCCGCACGCTGCCGGAGAGTTCTTGAAGTTACTCAATTACTAAATTTCCCAATTACCAAATTGATTCCTAAGCGGTTGTCGCTGCCGCTTCCGGCGGCGCCGCCCGCTCGTAGTCGCACTCCTTGTTCGGGCAGGCGATCACCGGTCCAGCCTTCAGGTTCTTCTCGACCAGATACTCGCTCCCGCAACTTGGACACTTTTCGGCAATCGGCTTGTGCGCCGAAGTGAATTTGCAATTCGGATAATTTCCGCACCCGTAAAACGTGTTGCCCTTCCGCGCCCGCTTTTCCACCAGGTCGCCCTCTTTGCACTCCGGGCACTTCACCCCGATGAAGTTCTGCTTCACGTACTTGCACTCGGGATATCCACTGCACGCCGTAAACTCGCCGAAGCGTCCGTGCCGGATCATCATGTTGCGCCCACACTTCGGGCACGGCTCATCGAGCGGAATATCGGGAACTTTCTTTCCCTGGTCAAGCCGCCGCGTGGTCTTGCAGTCGGGATAACCCGTGCACGCCATGAACTGCCCAAAGCGCCCGCGCTTGAGCACCATCACTCGTCCGCAGTTCTCGCAATATTCTTCCTGCGTCGTCTCCTGCACGTCGGCTGAGTCCAGGTCGGGCAGGTTGATCGGATTTTCTTTCGTGAACTTGCAAGTGTTCGGATCTTCCTTGTCGTACGTGCTGCAGGCGTAGAACGACCCGTGCTTTCCCCACTTGATCACCAGCGGCGCGCCACAGCTTTCGCACTTCTCGTCTGTGGGCTTTTCCATCCGCTTGATGTTCTCCATATGCTTTTCGGCATATTTGAGATCTTTCGTAAACTTCTTGTAGAACTCGGCGAGAGTGTCCGTCCACTTCTCCTTGCCCTCTTCGATCTCGTCGAGCTTCTCTTCCAAGCCTGCGGTGTAGGCCACGTCGAAAATGTCGCGGAAGTTCTCTACCAACAGGTCTGTGACCACCAACCCGATCTCGGTCGGAGTAAACTTCCCGCCCAACTTCTGCACATATTGCCGCTCTTGGATGGTCGAGAGAATCGCCGAGTATGTGGAAGGCCGCCCAATGCCGCGCTCTTCGAGCTCTTTCACCAGCGACGCCTCGTTGTAACGCGGCGGCGGTTCGGTGAAATGCTGCTCCGGCTTCAACTCCTTCAGCGTGAGCTTTTGTCCGGCTTCCAGTGCGGGCAGCTTGTGCTTCAGTTCTTCGTCTTCTTCGTCCTTACCTTCCTTCGATTCCTCGTAGACCCTCAGGAATCCATCGAACTTCATCACCGACCCGGTCACACGGAACCAGAATGTTTCAGCCTTACTCTTCGCGTCGATATCCACCGTGGTCTGATCGAAAACCGCCGGCATTATCTGCGACGCCACAAAGCGCTGCCAGATCAGCTTGTAGACCTTGAATTCATCTTCTTTTAAGTACTGCTTCACCAGGTCAGGATGGCGCATCGCCGAAGTCGGTCGAATGGCCTCGTGCGCCGCCTGCGCTTCCTTCTTCTCTTTATATGTATTCGGAGTTTCGGGCAGGTAAGCCGCGCCATATTCCTTGCCCACGTATTCGCGCACTTCTTGAATCGCCTCGGGCGCAACCCGCGTCGAATCCGTTCGCATGTAGGTAATCAAACCAACCAGGCCTTCTTCGCCCAGTTCCACGCCTTCGTACAGCCGTTGCGCGATCATCATGGTGCGCTTCACGCTGAAGCGCAGCTTGCGCGAGGAATCCTGCTGCAACTTGCTGGTAGTGAATGGAGGTGCTGCATTGCGGCGGCGTTCCTTTTTATCCACCGACCGCACCAGCCAGTCGGCTTGCTCAAGCGCGGCGCGGATCTTTTCCGCATCCTCGCCGTTCGTGACTTCAATCTTTTCTTCGCCCTTGCCCAGGAACCGGGCGTCGAATGACGGCGGCTTGCTGCCCGCCAGGTTCGCGTCGATGGTCCAATACTCTTTTTTCTCGAACGCCTTGATTTCGCGTTCGCGCTCCACGATCAAACGCAGTGCAACGGTCTGCACGCGTCCGGCAGAAAGTCCGCGCCGAACCTTATCCCACAACAGCGGAGAAACTTGATAGCCGACCAGCCGGTCGAGCACCCGCCGCGCCTGCTGCGCGTCCACTAGATTCTGGTCGATGGCACGTGGATGTTCGAATGCCGCCTGCACCGCCCGCTTGGTGATCTCGTTGAACGTCACGCGCTGGATGCGCGGCGGAGCGTCGGCTTCTCCTTTTTTCTTCTTTTTCGCTTTCTTCGCGTGGCCGTTCCCGCTGAGCTCGAACGCAAGATGCGCCGCAATCGCCTCGCCTTCGCGGTCCGGGTCAGGCGCCAGATAGATCGCGTCCATCGGCCCCGCCAGCTTCTTCAGCTTGGCCAGAACTTTTTCTTTGCCGGGAATGACGACGTAGTCGGTGTCAAAGTTGTTGCTCGTGTCCACGCCCAGCGTGCTCTTGGGTAGATCCTTCACGTGGCCGAGCGAGGCCTCGACCGTAAATCCCTTTCCCAGATATTTCTGGATGGTCTTCGCCTTCGCCGGCGATTCGACAATGACTAAACTTTTTACCAATGGCCCCTCAGTTCCTAAGATTTCGTTTTGAAGCTAGCACGAATGGGATGAAGACAACAAGTTACCGCCAAGAAGCTGATGGCTGATCAGCTAGAAACTCTTTACGAAATTCTTTCCAGGCATTTGCTTGATCTTGCCGGTCAACTCCAACTCAAACAGAGCTGCGAAGATCTCAGAGGAAGATAACTCATTCTCCAGTTTCTCTACGATCTCATCAATGTGCGTAGCTTCATCCGCCTTCAGCAGGCTCAGGATTTTCTTCTCATGCGGCGGAAGCCCTTCGTCCGGGAATAGAGATGCGGACGAGCCGCCCGCGGATTCAGCCGTGGCTGCCGGCGTGAGCGCAAGCTTCACTTCCGTCGGCAGATCTTCCCACACATCTTCCCAGGTGGCGACCAGCTTCGCGCCCTGTTTAATCAGCGTGTTCGGCCCCCACGAATTCTTGTTGGTGACGTTGCCCGGCACGGCGAAAACATCTCGATTTTGCTCCAGCGCGCAGCGCGCCGTGATGCGCGTTCCGGAATACTCCGCAGCCTCTACCACCAGCACACCGATCGACATCCCGCTCAAAATCCGGTTGCGAATCGGAAAATTCTGCGGTGCCGCAAACGTTCCCATCGCAAACTCGGAGATCAGCGCCCCGCCCAGCGCCAGAATCTGCTCCGACAGCCGCGAATTCTCTTTCGGATAAATCACGTCAACCCCCGTGCCAAACACCGCCACCGTCTTGCCTTTGGCTGAGATCGCCCCGCGATGGCTGGCAGTGTCCACCCCGCGGGCCATGCCGCTGATGATCACCAATCCCTGCGTGGCAAGGTCGCACGCCAACCGCTCTGCCATCCCCGAACCATACGGCGTGGGATGCCGCGTGCCTACCATGGCGATCCCCGGCTGCGGCAGCACCTCCGGGTTGCCGCGAACATATAGCACCAGCGGCGGATCGTAGATCTCCTTCAACCGCGGCGGGTAACAGGGATCTTCAAGCGAGAGCACAGTCACTCCCGCCGCGGCAGCCCGCGCAATCTCCTCCCGCGCCAGTTCCGCCGACTTCCCCGTGGCGATCGATTGCGCCGAGACCGCCTGAATTCCCGTGCCTTCCAGTTCCGTGAGCGACGCGTGAAAGACAGCCTCGGCGCTGCCGAAATGTTCCACCAGCTTCCGCGCTTTCGTCGGTCCCAGGCCCGCCGTCAGCGAGATGGCAAGCCACTCCAGAATGTGAGTTTGCGATGTAGCGGCGGCAACAGCGTTTGGCACGTCTGTACTCCGATCTTTACTCAGATTCCGGATGGCGGCTTCCGGATAGAGACTGGCGGGACTGTAGTCATTCTCCGAAACCGGCGTCAAGGGCAGTCGTCACAGAGCTTGTTGAAAAAGTCTCTGCTAAAATCAAAACAGGAATGAGACGTCTGCGCATCTCTGCGATTTCCTACCTCAACACCGCCCCCCTCATGTGGGATTTCGAACACGGCGAGGCTGGGAGCGAATTCGACATTTCCTACACTCTGCCGTCGGCCTGCGCCCGCGCGCTCCAGGCCGGAACCGCCGACCTCGGAATCATCCCCGCAGCCGCCTACACTCAAGTTCCCGGGTTGATGGTTTTGCCCGGCGTCGCCATCGCCTCGCGCCGGCCGGTGCGTTCCATCCTGCTGGTCAGCAAAGTTCCCGTAGACAAAATTCGCACCGTGGCTCTCGATACTTCCTCGATGACCTCCGTTGCCCTGACCAAGGTTCTGTTTGAAAAATGGCTGGGCGGCGGTAGGGCATTTACTCCGATGCTGCCCGACATCGATAACATGCTCGCCCAGCACGATGCCGGGCTCGTGATTGGCGATCCCGCGCTGCAGATCGACCGCTCGCGTTATCTCACGCTCGACCTCGCCGAGGAATGGATTCGCTACACCGGCAAGCCCTTCGTCTTCGCCTTCTGGGCAGTTCGCCAGGCTGCTCTGCCGGAGGACGGATTATGTGGGGACCGCCGCCCCCGGCTGTCCGCGTCGCGAAGCGACGCTCATCTGCCGTCGCAGGACCTGGCCACGATTTTTCAACAATCCCGCGACCACGGACTTGAACCCGCCAGCCTCGACCACATCTCCCGCGAATGGGCTCCGCGCCTCGGCATCTCCAATGCCGATGTCCGCTCCTATCTCACCGAAAACATTTATTACCAGCTCGACGCGCCTTGCCTCCAAGGCCTGCAACTGTTCTATCGCTATGCGGCCGAAATCGGAGCCTTGCCCCCCGCGCCGGAGATGCGCTTCTTAGTCCCCACCAACGCCGCAATTGTTTGAAATAATAAGGTGCTTCCGCCGTCCGAAACGTTTAGCGATTTTATCCGTTAGGCGTCATCCCGTCTCTAACGACGCTGCACCCTGTCAAGGGTTTTTTGGCAATACCCCGGCGTCGACGCCGAAAGCCGCGCCATTTCGCTCTAGTAGAACGCCTTTGATGTCCAGACCAAGCTCGCCACTCTCTTCAATCTTGCAGCGGGACCTCAGGCCCCACCATCCATCTCTTCGGGACTTGCTCCCACGATTACTCACTTCGATCTCCCTGACTCTTCAGGGAGGCAGGCTGCCCACTCAAAGGCTCGGCTCTTTACTCGCCGGCCACGGAATGACTCGGGCTCACCTGCATGACGGCCTGACTCAGTTGCGCGTACGTCCAGTCTTCGCGCAACATCAGGTACAACCGCGTGGCCAGCTTCCTGGCCACGGCCACTTTGGCGATGCTGCGATTCTTGCGCACCGCCAGGCGGCGATAGAAGCGTTTCAGTTGCGGATCAATTCGCGCCGCCGTCTGTCCCGCTTCCACCAGCAAAAAGCGCAGAAACGAACTGCCCTGTTTGCTGATCTTGCCCAGCCGCTGTTTCCCGCCGCTGGATTCTTCGCTCGGAATCAGCCCAAAATAACTGCCCACTTGCTTCGCCGATCCGAATCTCTCCGCCGGTCCCAACGTCAGCACCATCGCCAACGCCGTCACCGATCCCACTCCCGGATGCGTCATCAACCGCACTGCTTCCGGCCGCTCGCGCGCCTCTTCCGCCACTCGCCGGTCCAGTTCGCTGATCTCCACTTCCAGTGCATCGAGCGCTTCCAGCAACCGCTTTCGCCGCTGGGCTGCGTACGGCAGCAAGGGCAACTGCTCCAACTCCTCGCGCCCCGCTTTGGTCCACAGCTTGCGTTTTTTCTGCACCCCGAAGCTCAGCGCCATGGCCTGCAGTTGATTCTTGGTGCGGGTCCGCGTCTGCACCTGCTTGTGCCGATGCACCAGCAACTGCCGCACATCCCGCACCTCCAGGCTCGGCACCCAAATCCGCGGAAACCGATCCTGCCGCAGCAGATCCAACAAGTGCTCCGCGTCCCGCCGGTCCGTCTTCTGCTTGCGCACCACCGAGGCCCGCACCCGCGCCGCATCCCCGAACCACAGCTCGATGTGCAACTTCTCCAGCAACTGCTCGAACCACGGATAGTGCCCGCAAGCCTCCATCCCCACCAGCACTTCCTGGCCCGCTAGCCGGCGGTAAAACCCTTCCGCATCCGCACGGTGCTGCAACCGCTTTTCCTGTATCTCGCCCGTTAAGTTGTCAAAGATCGCGACCTGCTGAAATCCAGGATGAAAATCACAGCCTATAATCAGCATTGACGTTGGCTCCTCTCACGAGCCTTGGTCTTGTTCATCGCATACCAATCTACTCGCGACGGGCCAACGTCGTTATGCAATCAAAGTCCCGCGTTTTCACCCGCGGGACGAGGGATCTCCCGGAAGCACACAGCCGTTCGGTCAAACTGCACCTGTACCAACAATAATGCCTTTACGCAATCCAAAGGCCAGTCCTGTAAACTCTACCAATCCCGAATGCTCCTCCATCTCCATCCCTTGCTGGCAGTTCCTTTCTGGCGACAGCTGCGCCATCTGGGCGGTATCGGTCTAATCCTGTTAGGCCTTGCCGACAATTCCCTGATTCCGCTCACCGGCAGCATGGACGTCCTCACCGTCTGGCTAGCCGCCCGTCACCGTGAGCCGTGGCCTTACTACGCTTTCATGGCGACTCTGGGTGCCGTCATCGGCGGCTACATCACTTACAGCTTGGCCCGCAAGGGCGGCAAAGAAGCCATGGAGCGCAAGCTCTCGAAAAAAAGAACAGACCAGGTTTGCAAAGCTTTCGCACGCTGGGGATTCGCCGCCATCGCGATTCCTGCCTTGTTGCCTCCGCCATTTCCGTTTCTTCCGTCGCTGCTCGCAGCCGGTGCCATGCAGTACTCGCGGGAAAAATTCCTGGCAGCCTTAGTGCTCGGCCGCGGCCTGCGCTACACCATCCTGGCGTACCTGGGATTCCACTATGGCCGCCACATCTTGCGATTCTTCTCCAAATATTACAAACCGGCTCTGGCTCTTCTGATCGCCTTAGCTGTGATCGGCACGGTGCTGACGCTCATTCAATATCTTCGCTATAAGAAGAAGGTAACCGCAGCCACAGTCCCGTCGTAGAGACGTTGCTTGCAACGTCTCTACGACGGGACGCAGCGAGCAGCTTCACCGTAGTGGCTTGCTTTGATTGTCATTCTGAGCAAGCGCGTTTTGCGCAGCGATGGATCTCGGCGAGCCGCGCGCTCCACGGAGCCTGCCCTGAGAGAGCGCAAGCGACCGAAGGGCGCGTTTGGCTCGCTTCCCTATCAAGCTGAGCCACTACCTGCTCCCTCCCCGCATTTGGCCCAACCCAGCATCCTCCGTTAGAATTGATCAGTTCATGTCCCTCACCAAATCCCAAGCCCTCGACCTCTTCCACTCCGACGACCTCATCGGCATCGGCATGGAAGCCGATGCTCTCCGCCGCAAGCTTCATCCCGAAGGCACGGTCACCTACATCATCGACCGCAACATCAACTACACCAACTTCTGCACCGAGTACTGTACCTTCTGCGCCTTCTACCGCCCGCTGAAAGGTCCCGCTGCCAAAGAAGGCTACATCCTCGACTTCGACACCATCTACGAAAAAATTCGCGAGACCGTCGAACTCGGCGGCACCGGCGTGCTCATGCAAGGCGGCCTGCATCCCGACCTCAAAATCGACTGGCACGAAAAAATGCTGCGGGGAATCAAAGAGCGTTTTCCGCAGGTTCATCTGCACTGCTACTCCGCGTCTGAGATTATCGCCATCGCCGAGTACAGCGAGCTCAGCATTCGCGACACCATCCTTCGCCTGCGCGATGCCGGACTCGATTCCATCCCCGGCGGCGGCGCCGAAATTCTCGACGACGAAGTGCGCTACAAAATTGCCCGCCTCAAGTGCCTGACCAATGACTGGATCAACGTCCACCGCACCGCCCACCAGATCGGCATGCGCACCACCGCAACCATGATGTTCGGCGTCGGCGAAAATTACGAACACCGCGTCAATCATCTGCAAGCCCTCTACGACCTGCAGGAAGAGACCGGCGGCTTCACCGCCTTCATCCCCTGGAGCTTTCAGCCGCAAAACACCGCCCTCGGCGGCCGCCACTGGGACGAAGCCACCGCCGTCGAATACCTCAAAGTCCTCGCCATCTCGCGCCTCTATCTCTCGAACTTCCTGAACGTGCAATCCAGCTGGGTCACACAAGGCCTGAAAGTCTGCCAAATGGGCCTCCGCTTCGGCGGCAACGACGTCGGCTCGGTGATGTTAGAAGAAAATGTAGTAAGAGCCGCAGGCGTGACCAACTGCACCACAGAAGAAGAGCTGCGAAGGATTATTCGCGACGCGGGATTTAGACCTGCGCAGAGAGATACGCTGTACCGGCAATACTTCCTGAATTAGCTAAACGAGGCGCCGCACATGTGGGGCACCACCTCGGCTGTCCGCGGAGCGAAGCGCCGCGCATGTAGAACGGACGCTCCTGTCCGTTGCCTTTGACTTTGGTTTTGATTCTGATTCTGATTCTGATTCTGATTCTGATTCTGTCCTGCATCCCCGCGTTCGTATTCGTCACGACCGGGAAGGGCACGACTTTCAGTCGTGCCACAAAGCCGCCGCAAAAAGGACCCGGCTTCAGCCGCTAGGGAAGCCGAGAGACTACCACTCGATTCGCCGCATGTTCTCTGCCATTACTCCGAAGTAACCATCGACAAATATAAGAAAACAAGGTAGATATAAGTGGAATTGTTCATTCCACACAAGGAAGTATAATTGAGCAGGCGGAGGACGTTTCATGACCGAGCCAAGCAACCTCGCGGAAGCCGAAAAAGGTAAACCGACGCGGAGATATACCACCAGCGACAAACTTGGAATCGCACTCGCGTGCCTGGCGGGGGTCATGGCAATAATTCTCTTTCTCGTAGAGAAAACTCCATGGACGGTGGCGGCCCTGCTAGTCGCGATGGCCGCTTTACTTATCTACCCGGTGTTGCATTTTGCACAATCGAAGAATCTTCGAGTTTTATTCCTTGCTTGCGTAGCGATAGGAACACTGGCTTTTGGGTGGTACGGGTGGCCAAAAAGCAATCCGAGAGGCAGTCAATCGGCCGCCACTGGTGTGCCTGCGACTCTGCCAAGCAAGGATACGCCAGCGCCAGAAACAAAAATGCCAGAAACGACACCGACTAAATCCGGCATAGTAACGACTGCCGCAGAGACGGAGAAGATACGACCCGAAAACCGTCCTCATCCGAAGCGGGATGCCAGGAACGCCGGAGCAAATCTGGACGCAGTAGCTTCGGTGTTGGCTGGCAATCCAGCACCCATGCCAGCCACGTCCACACGATCTAAGACTAAAGCGCCGGTCTCCGCGTCTCCGCCCCCATCGGGGATGGTCGCCTGCGGTGATGGGAGATTCGCACCTGAACACCATGCTGAGGAGTGTGGAGCTAGTAATGTGACGAATCCGGTACAACGTAGGTGACGCACTCCCAGTCGTATCAAATGGGCATGGAGTCTCGATCCACGACAACGTTGTTGGGCCGGAAACGCCTCCGCAGCAACCTAACAAACTAGAAGTGAAAGACCCGGGTACGAGTTTCACGAGCAACACCGTGCGAAATATGGATGCCAGCATTTCAAACGGAGCATCTGCCAGTAATAACCTGTTTGAGGGCCGACCCAATACTGGCCGTACCTTATCTTCCGTCGCGGATCAACTGTCGGAGCTCATCGATAATGGGCATAAGATCGTGGCCGAATTCCTAAAAGACGACAACCCGCAGCTGCTGTCGGAAAAGGAAAGAGATTGGGAGGGCAATACGCGAGCGGTTTTGACCTCCACCCTAGGTCAGCGTTTTGCGGATCAATTTAACACTGCACAGTCGACAAGCACGACATACCCAATGGGGCACGGTGCTCGAGGCGGGAGCATCTGTAATCTTGTAGACTCCAAGATTGCAGTGTTGATCACATTTGTGAATCAGTTAAGGGCTTCCGGTCGTTAGGCCCTTCCGTAAGCTAGTGGGATTAGTGAAAGCCACCCTAGATTTCTCCGCCGTCTGAAAATGCAAACGGCCCCGGAAATCCCGGAGCCGTTCGCGAGAACCGACAAATATCGGCACTGAATTGAATATTTTGCGAGCAAGTCCTTCAGTTTCAGTATTTTAGCCAGACCCTAAATGCGTAACTTGCTGATTCCAGATACCTTACGGGCCCGACTACGACTGTTTGATCTGGATCGACAATCGAGCTAGAATGACCAAGTCGAAGCAGATGTGATCGGTCCCCACCGATCAAGACTCGACGCACTCCCAAGGCCTCCCGCGCTAGACAAGATGAAGGTTTCTCCCGCAGGTTTGTTGTGGCTCATCGTCGTGGCAACCGCCACGCTTTCGGCGCAGAGCCCGCCTTCATCCGACGCGCAGACTTCGCCTCACGCCCAGGCCACGCTCAGCGGAATCGTCACCAAAGACCCCGGCAGCGAGCCCGTGAAGAAGGCGCTCATCGAACTGATCGCCGAGAGTCAGGGCGACGGTGGAAACTTCACCGCGCTCACCGGCGCCGATGGCAGCTTCCACATCGAGAACATCCTGCCTGGCCGCTATCGCTTATTTGTGGAGCGCAGCGGCTTCCAGGAAATCGACAAGCACCACCACCGCACCGACGGCCGCGTGATCACGCTAACCGCAGGCCAGGACCTGAAAGACTTAGTCATTCGTCTGCAAGCCGCAGCGGTGGTCGAAGGCCGCATCACCGACGAAGATGGCGATCCCTTACCTGAGGCGCAAGTCGCCGTCCTGCGCCAAACCTTTGTTTCGGGCCGCAGCCACTGGGAACAGGCCGGAGCCGAGCGCACCAACGACCTCGGCGAATACCGCATCGCAGGCCTCGCCGCCGGGAACTACTTTGTTTCGGTGACGCCTCCGCCAGACTTCAGAAGCCTGATCGAAGGCGCCAGCAACCCGCCGGCCGCCAAGCCCAGCAGCAGAGCGCCTTCCGACAAGCCCGCGCCTGCCGCCTACCAGACCACTTACTATCCCGGCACCAGAGATCGCAGCCAGGCTGCGCCGATCCAGTTGCATGCTGGGGACGACTTCCCGGTCAATTTCTCGCTCACACCTAGCCCCAGCTTGATCATCCGAGGCTCGGTGGTGAATCTGCCGCCCGGTTCTAGCGCGGCGATCATGCTGCAATCCAAGGATTTCAGTCTGGTGCTGAACGGCGCGGAGATGCACAAGGACGGCAGCTTCGAAATTCGCGACGTTTCCCCCGGAGCCTACACAATTCTGGCCACGGTGGATAACGTCGCCGTGCCCATGATGGCGCGTCAGGCTTTGCAGGTCACGTCAGAGAATGTGGAAGGTCTGCGGCTCGCGCCTCAAACCGGCGGCTCGATTCGCGGCCGCCTTCGTATGGAGTGGAGCCGCGGCGCGCGTCCCGATCCCAGCCAGATGTTTCTGCTGCTGCGTTCCACCGATGGCGATGACGACGTGCTCGGCGCTTACACCCTGGGAGATGGCTTCTCGACGCTTGCCCACGTTAACGCGGACGGCAGTTTTGCGTGGACGAACGTGCCGGCCGGACGGTACTCCGTTCAGCTCTCGGACGCCAGTGCGATGCCGGATTGGTTTCTGAAGTCTGCGGCTGCGGGCGGGCGCGATACGTTGGACTCTGGTTTTACCGTGAGTGGCGGCGCTACCGTGCTTGATCTTCTCGCGAGTGGCAATGGAGCCACGGTCGAGGGCGTGGCTACCAATCAGAAGGATGGTCCTGAGAAGGATGAACCCGTCGCCGACGCGGTGGTCGTCGCTGTGCCCGAAGCGCGCTTCCGCAGCCATCCCGACCGCTTTCGCAAAGCGCTCACCGATCAAAGCGGACACTTCAATCTGCGCGGTCTGCCTCCCGGCGACTACACGCTTTTCGCGTGGGAAAGTGTTGATGGCGAAGCCTACTACAATGCCGAATTTCTCAAAAGGTACGAAGGCCAGGGCAAAGCGCTGCAGGTGAACGAAGCGGATCGCGCGAGTGTGCAGCTCAAGACGATTCCTTCCGTCGAAGACGAGCCGTAGCTCCGCTCCTTCTGAGCCGCTTCCGGCTCCCATTGGGCGTATGCTTTGGGATTATGAAAGCCGTGTTGACTTCCCTCGTTCTGCTCGTCGGCATGCTCGGCTCCAGCCTGGTTCAGGCCGCAGACACACCGGCGAATACTTTGCTGGTACTCGCCAAACACGACAACCTGCTCCTCATGGTTGATCCTTCCAGCTTGCGGGTGATCGCGCGGATACCGGTCGGCAATGATCCCCATGAAGTCATCGCTTCCAGCGATGGCAAGACCGCCTATGTGTCGAACTACGGCTCTGGTGCGTATAACACGCTTGCGGTCGTGGATCTGGTGGCGCAAAAAGCGTTGCCTGCCGTTGACCTTGGACCTTTGCGCGGTCCGCATGGATTGGATTTCGCGGGCGGAAAGGTGTGGTTCACCGCGGAAGCCGCCAAGGCAATTGGGAGCTACGATCCGGCGACTAAAAGCGTCGATTGGATACTGGGCACAGGCCAGAATAGGACGCACATGATCTATGTCTCGCCGGACATGAAGTTGATCGTTACTACCAACGTTAGCTCCGGCACCGTGAGCATGATCGAGAAGACAATCGGCGGCCACGGTTCAAACGGTCCGCCAGGCTCTCCTGGAGGAGACTGGAATGAGGCGGTAGTCCGCGTTGGCAGCGGATCTGAAGGCTTTGATGTTTCTCCTGATGGCAAGGAAATCTGGGTAGCCAACGCGGGGGACGGAACCGTTTCCATCATTGACACTGCAACTAAACAGGTGACCCAAACGGTTGCGGCTGATGTAAGTGGTGCGAACCGGCTGAAATTCACGCCCGACGGAAAGCTTGCCCTCGTCTCCACGTTGCGCGGCCCGAACGTAACAGTCATCGACACGGCGACTCGCATGATGGTCAAGCGCATCGTGGTCGGACACGGCGCGGCCGGCATCGTTATGCAGCCTGATGGCGCGCGAGCCTTCGTGGCGTGTTCTCCGGATGGTTATGTCGCCGTCATCGATCTGCATTCGCTGGAAGTGGTGGGCCGCATCGAGGCTGGTCACGATCCCGATGGCTTGGCTTGGGCGACGCGGCGCTAAGAACGCGTTAGCGGATAGTCCTGGTCACGAAACCCTGAAGTCGGAACATTGATACCTTGTTTCGGTCATCAGTGATGACTATAATGACTATCGTGACCTTCTGAGGATCAGGGAAGGAGATGCCATGGGCATGCAGACTTGGACCGTCGCCGAGGCCAAGGCAAAATTCAGCGAAATCATTGAGCGCGCCATGTCCGAAGGCCCGCAAACCATTACCCGGAAGGGCCGCACTGCGGCCGTTGTGGTAGGGGCCGAAGAATGGCAACGAAAGACCAAGCGTGCCGGCAGCTTGGCGGAGTTTTTCGCCGGGTCCCCGCTGCGGCGATCCGGCCTGAAAGTTCGCCGGCTTAAGGCGCAGAGCCGGAAGATTAGCCTGTGAATTTTCTTCTGGACACCAACGCGGTTTCCGAATGGGTGAAGCCTCGCCCTAATCCGGGTGTGATCCGCTGGATGGAATCGGCCGATGAAGACCGCGTCTTCCTGAGCGTCATCTCGCTTGCGGAGTTGCGTTACGGTGCGGAGCGCATGGCCGCGGGAGCGCGGCGCAGCCGGATCGAGGAGTGGTTGCGAGACGAGTTGCCACTGCGTTTCGAAGGCCGGATTCTGCCCGTCGACAATCATGTCGCCGAGGCTTGGGGAAGAACGGTATCGCGCGCCGAGGCCGTTGGCCGCCCTATGGGCGCAATGGATGCATTCCTGGCCGCGACCGCGGAACTGCATCGCCTCACTCTGGTCACCCGCAATGTTTCAGATTTTCCGCTGCTGAAGGCCGTGCTGAATCCATGGGTCTGACTCATGAGAGCTGAAACGGCCTGATTCCAAGCTGGTGGTAGACAACGACCCCAGTGACAGTGTGCTACAATTATGTCATTCCAGCAGGAGTATGCATGCCGGTAGAAGCTCGAACGCGGGTGAACGAGAACGGCCGGGTTGTGATCCCATCTTCCTTTCGGAAGGCCCTTGGTATTGAGGTGGGAGACGAAGTCGTGCTGCGGATCGAAGACGAGGAATTGCGCATCACGACCCAAC
The DNA here is from genome assembly GCA_963749985.1 of uncultured Acidobacteriaceae bacterium. GTDB lineage: Bacteria > Acidobacteriota > Terriglobia > Terriglobales > Acidobacteriaceae > Sulfotelmatobacter. The sequence continues at coordinate 586,431 of CAVVOS010000002.1, forward strand.
AGCACCGCATCCAGCGGGCGCAGCGCCGTTCCCGGCAGTATGTAAAGCCGGGCAACTCGCTGGTGGATGAGTTGCTCGCGGAACGCCGCGAGGCTGCCAAGCGTGAATAGGACTGTGCTCGATGCGTCCGCCATCCTTGCGGTGATCAACGCCGAACCGGGTGCGGAGAAATTAACTCCCGATCTGTTGGCCGGTGCGGTCGGCAGCGCTGTGAATCTTGCCGAAGTGCAAACCAAACTGGTGAGCAGGGGTTGGACTTCCGATCAAGCATGGGAAGACGCCACCAGTCCGCTTCGAGAAGTGCTGCCGTTTGATGAGGAACAGGCCAGAATGGCCGGCGATCTGCTGATTCAGACTCGGCACCTTGGGTTGTCCCTGGGAGACCGTGCGTGTCTCGCCTTGGGTATAGCGCTCAAGGTTCCTGTGTACACCGCCGAGAAGGCGTGGAAGAAGGTCAAGGTCGGCGTGAGAATCCACGTGATTCGGTGAGCGGCAAAGTAGGATAACTCACTTTCCGATTCTATCGCAGGCTCCCGGCGCCTCCTAACCCGGGTATAGGGCCAAAGAGAACCTTCCCGCCGAATCCGGTAGAATAAGGTTTTCATCGCATCCCTTGCTGCGTTCTGATCTCATCTTGCCTTCGCTGGCCGCGTGGACCGCCCCCAAGGGCGTTCTACCGTATCTGCGCCAACACCTGCTGGATAAGACTTTTCAGGGTCTTTACCACACCGATGCATTCGATCGCATGCTGCTGATTCCGTATTTCATTGTGCTCATCCTGCTGGCCGGATATGGGATGCACCGCTACATTCTGGTTTATCTGTATTACAAGCACAAGGAAAAGCGCACCACGGAACCGGCTGCGTACTTTGAAGATTTGCCGCGCGTGACCGTGCAACTACCCATCTTTAATGAGCAGTATGTGGTCGAGCGGCTGCTGGAGTCGATCTGCAAGTTGAAGTATCCGCGGGAGAAACTCGATATTCAGGTGCTCGACGATTCCACCGACGAGACGGTCGAAGTGGCGCGGAACCTGGTCGAACGCTATGCCGCGCTGGGAAATCCCATCAGCTATCTTCACCGCACCAATCGTGAAGGCTACAAGGCAGGAGCGTTGGCCGAGGGCTTGAAGACGGCGAAGGGTGAGTTCGTCGCGATCTTCGACGCTGATTTCACTCCGCCGGACGATTTTCTGCTGCGCACCGTCCATCACTTCACTGAACCGAAGACCGGCATGGTGCAGACGCGCTGGACGCACATCAACCGCAACTACTCATTTCTGACGCAGGTGGAAGCCATCCTGCTCGATGGACATTTCGTGCTCGAGCACTCCGGGCGCGCCCGCAGCGGCGTCTTCTTTAATTTCAACGGCACGGCCGGAGTCTGGCGAAGACAGGCGATTGACGAGGCGGGTGGCTGGCAGCACGACACGCTCACCGAAGACACCGATCTCTCCTACCGCGCGCAGCTCAAGGGATGGAAGTTCGTCTACCTGCAGGATGTGGAGTGCCCCGCCGAGTTGCCGGTGGAGATGACCGCATTCAAAACTCAGCAGGCACGCTGGGCCAAAGGGCTCATCCAAACCGGAAAGAAAATCCTGCCGCGGGTGCTGCGCAGCGACGCACCGCTTCATACCAAGATTGAAGCCTGGTATCACTTAACTGCTAACCTCAGCTATCCGCTGATGATTGTGCTCTCGGTGCTGATGTTGCCGGCCATGATCATTCGCTTTTATCAGGGATGGTTTCAGATGCTGTTCATCGATCTGCCGCTGTTTATGGCGTCGACGTTTTCGATTTCGAGCTTTTACCTTGTGTCTCAGCGCGAACTTTTTCCCAAGAGTTGGCCGCGCGCGCTGCTTTACCTGCCGTTCCTCATGGCGCTCGGCATTGGACTGACCATCACCAACACGAAGGCGGTGATTGAGGCGCTCATCGGCAAGGAGAGCGCTTTCGCGCGCACCCCCAAGTATCACGTGGAATCGAAGAAAGATAAAATCGGCGTCACCAAGTATCGCAAACGCCTGGGATGGGTGCCCTGGCTCGAACTGCTGATCGGCACCTACTTTGCGCTCACGGTGTACTATGCCATCCAGAACGAGAACTACGTTACGATTCCGTTTCTGCTGCTGTTCGTGGTGGGCTACTGGTACACCGGATTGATGTCTCTGCTGCAAGGGCGTTTCGGAGGCGCATCACTTAGCACCACCACGCACACCAAGCCTTTCCCCGTCGGCGTGTGAGTGGTTTGTTGCTCTACGCTTCCTTTCGCTTCTCTGCTCGACTACAATTCAATCGCCAAAAGTTTCTTATCGAGCCGGGCACGCCGGTTGCATTCCGCGGGACTCAACTCCACGGTTCGAAGGAGGATCCGATGTTCCGCTTACGCAGGCTGATTTCTGTTTTCGCTCTGGCATTCTGTGCAGTTTCGTTGCTCAGTTGTGGTCCTCACGATTCCAACGAGTACTTCGTATTCGTAGCGGCGAACCTGCAAGTACCTTACTGGCAGGCCGCCGGCGCGGGTTTTACCAAGGCTGGAGCGCAGTTCAAGGTGCGCGCCGAGTTCATCGGTCCTAACACCTACGACCCCAAAGCCGAACGCGACGCGCTTGACCAGGCGGTGCAACAGAAGACGACTGGCATCTTGCTAGGCGTGACCGATCCCGCGCTGCTCAAAGACAGCATCGACAAGGCGATCGCCGCCGGCATTCCAGTGATCACGATGGATTCCGATGCGCCCGCCAGCAAGCGCCTCTTCTTCATCGGCACCAACAACTATCAGGTAGGCGTGAGTGGAGGCCTGCGCCTGGCGCAGGAGCTGAAGGGCAAAGGCAACGTTGTCGTATTTACCATGCCCGACCAGCACAACATGCAGGACCGTTTGCGCGGCTATCGCGATGCGCTGGAGCGCACGCCCAACATCAAGATCACGCGTGTGGTCGATATCCAGGGCGATCCGCGGATCGCCTTCGATACCACCACGCAAATCATCGGCAAGGAAAAAGATCAGGTAGATGCCTTCGTCTGTCTGGAAGCGCAATCGGGAAAGGAAGTCGCTGGAGTGCTCAACAGCTACCACGTGACGGGCAAAGTTGTGATGGCCATGGACACCGACCCGGAGACTCTGCAGATGATCCAGAGCGGCAGCATCGCCGCTACGATTGCGCAGAAGCCCTACACCATGGCTTTTGTGGGGATGCAGATGCTCGACAACTTGTATCACCACAAGCCGCCCGCGCTCGATACCGACTGGTCGAAGGACAGCTTTGCGCCGATCCCGTCCTTCGTGGATACTGGTTCTGCCCTGATCGACAAGAGCAACGTGGAGTCGTTCCTGCAGGCGAAGCAGAGCGCGACCGGTGCACAGAAGTAGGTAGAAGAATTCTTGCCGATGAGCGACCGCCGTTCCCGCGGGCGAGTCTCAGGGATCGACACAATCTCGAATCATTTGGATGGATTACACGATGCGAAAGCCGCAGTTCTCCTTTTTTCTGGCGAGCTTCTTTGTCAGCCTTTTTCTTCTAGCCTCTGGCGAATCGAGCCTGGCGCTTGATCGGCAGCCTAATTCTGACTATCACGTCCGCCGCGAAGCGCTGGCCAGGAAAGCGGGAGGCGTGGTGGTTCTGTTTGCGCCCATGGAAAGCGAGGGACCGAACGACCTTTACGGCTTCCGCCAGGAAGATAACTTCTACTATCTCTCTGGCCTGACCGAGCCGGGGGCGGCGTTATTGATTGCGCCGGCCTCCGAAGCGAAAGGCGATGTGGCGGCGCGCTCCTATACCGAGATTCTTTTTCTTCCTCCGCGCAACCTGATTCAGGAAAAATGGACCGGGCCCAAGCTGGGTCCGGAAAATCCCGAGGCGCCGAAGATTACCGGTTTCGATCGCGTCGACGACATGGCCAAGCTCCCCGAGGATGTGATGAAAGCGATCTCTGGGGCGCGCCCTGTGGTTTATACCGACGTCGCATCGCACGAGCAGACTTCCGCCAGCACCGAACCGCTGGAGTTTCTCAAGAATGTGAATTCGTTTCTCGGCTTTCAGGACGTGAAGCCGATGATCTGGTCGCTGCGCACCGCCAAGGATGCGGGCGAGTTGGCGCTGATCCGCAAGGCGGTGGACGCCTCGGTGGCGGCGCACTTCGCGGCGTTCAAGGCGGTGAAGCCGGAAGTCAACGAGCGCGAAATTTCCGCGCTCATGCAATATGAGTGGGGCAAGCGCGGCTGCGAACGGCCAGCTTACGCGCCCATCGTAGGCTCCGGCTACTATTCTACGGTGCTGCACTACTCGGATGATGACAACGTCATGAAGTCCGGGGACGTGGTGGTGATCGATGCGGCCGGCGAGTACTCGATGTACGCCTCCGACATCACGCGCACGCTTCCCATCAACGGACACTTCACCGCGCGCCAGCGGGAGATCTACGACATTGTTCTGGGTGCGCAACAGGCCGCAGAGGCGGCTTTCAAGTCAGGCAAGTCGAACATGAAGCGCGAAGACCCCGACTCGCTCTACGAAGTCGCACGAAGCTACATCAACACTCACGGCAAAGATCTGCACGGCGATACGCTGGGAAAATATTTTATCCACGGTCTGGGACACCCAGTTGGGCTTAACGTGCACGATTCCACCGATCGGGATGCTCCGCTGGGACCGGGACAGGTGTTCACCATCGAGCCGGGAATTTACATTCCGGAAGAAAGCCTTGGGGTGCGCATCGAAGACGACTACTACGTGGACCAGGACGGCAAACTGATCAAGCTGAGTGGTGCGTTGCCTTCGAAGGCGGAGGATGTGGAGAGGTTGATGGCGGGGAAGTGAGAAAGCAGTGGCCAGTGATCAGTGGTCAGTGGCCAGAAAGAGCGACCGAATAACGTCGTTGGCTTGCTGACCACTGACCACTGTTACGAGATATATTCCTTGATGTATTCGTCGTGCGTGCAGGCCAGTTGCCGCAGGTCGCCGTCGAAAATTACCTTACCATCGCGCAGAATCAGAAAGCTCATGGGCACTGCACATTTTTGGCCGCTCGGCAGGGGCACCATGCGATTGGTCTTTTTGTCGAACTGGTGCGTGGCCATGGTGAAGGCATCCTGCAAGCGGTGCGTAACCAGGAGAGCGCTTGTCTTATAGACGTCGCGTTGCTTCACGATCAATTCGATGATGGTATTCGACGTTACGGGGTCGAGGCCGCCGGTGGGCGAGTCATAAAGCAGCAATTCCGGCTCCGTAATTACCGCTCGCGCAATGGCCACGCGCCGCCGCATGCCTCCGGAAAGCTCCGAAGGGTCGAGATCGAGGGTGTGTTCGAGTTCCACGAAGCGTAAGGCTTCGCGCACCCTGCGGTCGATGTCTTCGTCATAGATGCCGTGTTCTTCGGTCAGCCGGTAGGCAACGTTTTCGCGCACGGTGAGAGAATCGAACAGCGCGCTCTCCTGGAAGACCATCCCAATCTTGCCGCGTAACTTGAAGAGATCTTCTTCGCGCATCTGGGTCACATCCTGCCCGAGTACGACGATGCGTCCAGAGTCTGGCCGAATCAGTCCGAGCGCCAGCTTCAGGATCAAACTCTTGCCGGAGCCTGCGACGCCGAATATTGCCTTGGTCTCGCCTCGAGCCAGACGGAAGGAAACTCCGCGGAGCACGTCGTTTTCCGCAAAGGAGAGCGCTACGTCTTCAAACACAACGGCCGGCGCGGACTCCTCCATTGTTGTCGCGGCAGCGGAATCGAGCGGCAAGGTCGGCGTGGACATGCGATTAGTGGAAGGAAAGCACAGCCATCAGGAATCGTGTCACGAAAAAGTCGAGCACGAGAATCAGTACGGAAGAAGCTACCATCGCCTGCGTAGTGGCACGGCCCACCCCCTGGGTTCCACCGCGCGCGTTCATTCCGTAGAAGCAGCCGATGGTGGCGATAACGAAGCCGAACAGAACCGGCTTGATGAGCCCCATGAAAACATCTTGAAATACCAGGGTCTGCCAGGCGTTGGCCCAGTACTGCCGGGCATCCAGGCGGAGAAGTACTTTGGCGACCATCAGTCCGCCGGTCAGGCCGACCAGATCGGAGATGATGGCCAGGAAGAACAGCATGAACACCGAAGCCACCACCCGCGGCGTGACCAGCTTTTTCATGGGATCGGTGCCCAAGGCCCGCATTGCGTCGATCTGCTCGGTTACCATCATCGACCCTAGCTCGCTGGCCATGCCGGATGAGTTGCGGCCGGCCACCATCAGGCTAGTCAGCACGGGGCCGAGCTCGCGCACCATGGAAGTTGATACCAGTTGCCCAACCAAGGTGATCGAGCCGAAACGCTCCAGCGTGTTCGAGGCTTGCAGCGCGAGCACGGCTCCGGTGAAGAAGCCGGTGAGCACGACGATGGGCAGGGAGCCCACGCCGATTGCGTCGGCCTGCCGCACCATGTCGGCGAAATAGAAGGGCCTCCGAAAAAGATTGGCGACGGCTTGAGTGGAAAACAGGACGTAATCCTGAACCGTCTGGACTTTCTCTTTGGCGAGATCCGTAGGCGAAGTGAATTCCATGCGGTTCGGGAGAGCGTGGCTTTGCAGCGCCGCGCTTTCACGAAACTATAGCAGAAGCGCGGTGGCCAGTGGTCAGTGGTCGGTAGTGGTCGGGACGTCTGGGCGTCAACGCAACCTTAGGAGACTACCCAGTGGTCAGAAAAATCAGGTGAATGTGCGGGTCGAAGATGTGGTGCGGGGTCACTGACCACTTTCTTCTATCCCCGGGTCTTTTTCTTGATTTCGATGTTGAGGCGGCGGATCTTCTGATTCAGGGTGGAGAGTGGCACTTTGAAGTGCTCAGCGGCTTCGGTCTGGTTCCAGTTACATCTCTCCAGCATGTCGGTGATGATGCGGCGCTCCACATCTTCGACGATTTCGAACAGCGACGCATCCACCGGCGGATCATGCAGGGTGAACGACGATCCGCGGCCCAGCAGATTGTCGGGGAGAAGGTCGATAGAGATATCGGTTCCGGAAGATAGCACAACCGCGCGCTCGATTACGTTTTCCAGTTCGCGTACGTTGCCCGGCCAAGAGTAGGACATCAGGGGACGCAGGGCTTCCGGGGTGATACGCCGCACCTGGCGATCGTTTTCCTCGGCATACTTCTTCAGGAAGAATTGCACCAGCAGCGGAATATCTTCTCTGCGCTGGCGCAGCGGTGGTAACTCGATGGTGATCACGTTCAAGCGGTAAAACAAATCTTCGCGGAAGCGGCCTTCTCGCACTAACGTCCGCAAGTCCACGTTAGTGGCGGCAATGATGCGAACATCCACCTGAACTTCCTGCACTCCGCCCAGGTGCATGAAGCGGCGATCTTGCAGAACGCGCAGAATCTTCGCCTGCGTTTCGAGGCTCATGGTGGCGATTTCGTCGAGAAACAGCGTGCCTCGGTCGGCCATCTCAAACAAGCCCTTCTTGGAGGCGATGGCGCTGGTGAACGCGCCCTTCACGTGGCCGAAGAGCGTGGACTCCAGCAAGTCGGTGGGCATGGAGCCGGTGTTCACCGGAACGAAAGGCCGGTCGTGGCGCGGCGAATTCAGATGCAGGGCCTTGGCGATGATTTCCTTGCCCGTGCCGCTTTCGCCTTGTAAAAGCACAGTGGAGCGGCTGTTGGCAACTTGCGCAACCAGATCGAATATTTTCAGCATCGGCTCGCTTTTGCCGACGATGTTCTCGAAGTTGTAGCGCTGCTTGAGGGCGCGTTTCAGTTGGATATTTTCTTCTTCGGCGCGGCGCCAGCCCACGGAGGCGCGCACATCGGCCAGAAGCTTTTCATTGTCCCAAGGTTTCTGAACGAAGTTGGCGGCGCCGGACTGCATGGCGCGCACTGCGTTCTCCACCGTGCCATAGGCGGTGATCATGATGACCGGCAACCCATTTTCGTGGGAACGAATCTCGGCCAGGATTTCCATGCCGTTGCGGCCGGGCAGGGTAAGGTCGAGCAGGATCAGGTCGAAAGGATGTTCGCCGATGCGCTGCAGGCCGGCTTCGCCGCTGGCGGCGGTTTCCACGGCGAAGCCTTCGAGCTCCAGCAAAGTCTGCAGGGATTCGCGAATTTCGGCTTCATCGTCGATGATGAGCACCGCGCCCGCCAAGCCGGGATTTCCATTCGCCGCCGTGCGCGAAATGACTGCACCTTCAGACATGATTCGCCTCACCCACACACTCAGGGGATGTGCTCTGTCTGGACACGCTCGGCTCGGACATCTTTCGCCTAGACATGGACGACCTTTCTACTCAGGGGGAAATCCAGGGTAAAAGTGGTTCCGGTGCCGGGATGGCTTTCCACGCGAATCTTGCCCGCATGTTCCTGGATGATGCCGTAGGTCACGGAAAGACCGAGGCCGGTGCCGCGGCTCTGGCCTTCACGCGGCGAAGTCTTGGTGGTAAAGAAGGGATCGTAAATGCGCTGAATGTGCTCGGGCGCGATGCCTGTTCCAGTGTCGGAGACGCACACGCTGACGCTCTCGCCATTCTGCGTGGCCACGCGCAGCGTGCCGCCCCCTGGCATTGCGTCCTTGGCGTTCAGGAACAGATTCAAGAACACCTGCTGCAGTCTGCCCGGATTTCCTTGAATGGCGGGCAACGCTGGCGCGAGCGTATTCTGCACTTCCACTTTGGCTACCTTGAACTGGTGTTCCAGCAACGCCAGCGTGTCGGCGATTACTTTATTCACATCCACGTCGCCGATCTCGCTGCCGCTGGTGCGGGAGAAATTCAGCAGATTGTTCACGATCTCCGAGGCGCGGAAGGTCTGCCGCGTGATCTTCTCGAGCAGACCCGACTTCTGTGGATCGCCCTGCAGCTGTTTACCGAGCATCTGCGTGTAGGAGGAGATTACGGCCAGGGGCGTGTTGACTTCGTGAGCCACTCCGGCCGCCAGCAATCCGATGGAGGAAAGTTTGTCGGCCTGGGAAAGCTGAGCTTCGAGATCCACTCGCTCGGTGATGTCGTCCATGATGATCAGCCGGCCGATCACCTGGAACTTGCGCGTCACCAGCGGCGCGATCGCCACATTCACGGTGCGGACTTCGCCGGCGGGCGTCTTAAGACGGAATTTATACAGGTTGCGAATACCCGTGTCGTGGCTAATGCGAGTCAGTTCTTCGACGAACTCCAACGGGAAAATGGCTTTCATCGGCTGGGTGAGGGTTTGCCAGCGCGGCAATGCGTACATCACTTCCATCTGCGCGTTCCAGCTCTCGATGCGGTCTTCCATATCGAGCGCCATCACGCCCACGTTGATGGATTCGACGATGTTCTCGTTGAAGTCCTTGAGGCGCTCATACTCCGCGGCTTTCTGCTGCAGCGAGGCATAGAGCTGTCCGTTCTGAATGGCAACGCCGAGGTAGCCGCCCAGGGTTTCCAGCAACTCCATGTCTTCGCTGGAGAGGAAGTCACCTTGCGTGGTCTTGCCCAGGCCGAGCACGGCGACAGTCTTCTGCTGTGCGTGGCAGGGAATGTAGTAGTTCAGATCCAGGCGGGCGATGGTTTGCTGCGCGCCCGGTTCCTCGCGCGGTACCAGGTGCGTGTTCTCGAAGAAGAGATGCCCGGCTTGCCCAGGCCGCGACACGCTCAGAAAAGAGAGATCGAGATTGCCGCTCACCGACAAGCCAAAGGACCGAGCCAGCACAAATCGCTCCGGTCTTTCTTGTTCCGCCGTATCGCCGGCCAGGAAAATCGCCATGTGATCGACGGCAAGCGTTCGCGACAGCCTGTCGATCAGCGAAGAGAGCAGGGCATTCAGGTCAGTCTCGGAACTCAGTTCGCGGCCGAACTCGAGCAACGTGCGGCGGTAGTCATAACGAGTGCGATAGAAAAACTGGTCGACGCGGTCCTGAATCCACTTGCGCACGGGATCGAACAAAAGAGCGGTAACCACTACGGCGAGAATCAGGCCCATCGGACCGGAACTGGGTCGCCAATTGTGCACCAGCAGCGCCACGCCCGCCACCAGGCCGAAATACAGTCCCACTACGATCGCCGCCGCGAGAGTATAGACCACGCCGCGCTTGAAGATGAGGTCCACGTCCATCAGGCGGTAGCGGAAGATGGCGTAGCCGAAAGTGAGCGGGAGCAGAGCCAGCGACAGCGCGGATACTTTCATGGTCGCGCCCGGCATGGAGCCCATCAGATAGGGCACGACGTAGAACAGGGTGTAGGGAACGATAGCCAGAATGGTGCCGCGAGTGACCCACTTCAACTGCTGCCGGAGGATGGTCGTGCTGGCGCGCCGGTAGCTGTACCAGAGCACAATGGCGGCGGCCAGGAAAAACAGCGAACTGTACGACATTTCCATCCGGTCGAGATTCCAGCGCAGGCGCTCGCTGGCTTGTAGCCAACGCATCGCGGTGATGTGCGTCGCCAGCAGCAGCGCTCCCGGCAGGTAAGCCAATGCCAGCAGCCAGGGATGCCGGCGCACAATCTCGCGTTTCTCGGGGAAGGTGAGAACGAAGTGCAAAAACAAGGCCGGCTGCAAGACTCCGGCGGCGATGTTGCCCCAATAAATGGTCCAGTCGAAATCGTTGAGCTTGCCCGTGTACTTGAAGGAGTAGGCAATGAACGATACCAGGCAGAAAATATAGAAGTGCGTGGATCCAGGAGCGGTCCAGCGGCGCAGCAGGACGTAAAGTCCGATGCCCAGATAGATCAGCGCGATCAGGCGGAGCCAGCTGTTGAGGGAATGATCCGCCGGGACCAGGATCACGCTGGAATCGAGCGGCACCGATTGCCGCACCAGGGAATATTCGGCTTTGGACCAGACGCCGGTGCGGTAAAGCTGGCGCTCCAGCCCTGACATGCTCTGGACCTCTTGCGCGTTGATGGCAACCAGTTGATCGCCGGGCTTGATGCCGCCTTTTGCGCCCGGTCCGCTGGGGTCGACCCGGTCGGCGGTGAGGCGCCCGCCGTGTTCAACCCACCAGACTCCATCGTCGGGAACGGCGAACCTCCACTCCGCGTCGAAGTTGAAGCCGGCGAAGACGACGGCAGCCACCGTCAGCAGGAACAGCAGAACGGCAACAAAGCGGACTTGGCTTTCCCGGTTCATGGGCTTCGACGGTGATCCCGAACCTGTGGGTTGGACAGGCGTGGGAATCACACCCCGCCGGTCTTCAATGAGCAACTTCGCTGCCATGTCGTTTCCCGCTTTGAGAATGCTAAGTGACACATCTTAAGCTACTTCCGAGATTATAAATGGGTTTTCGAACATCGCTTACGGCTTTTTGGAGGTTTATGTGGAATTCCGTATCTGACCACAGTGCAATGTCTTACGGACTTTCGGAGCCAGGGCAGACGGGCAGGGAGGGGAAGTCGGGGACGGAGAGCCCGGGGGGACGGAGGACAACCTCTGAAAACCCACGAGGCTATCCCCGCGCCGATTTTCATCAGCTGCAGGGACAGGCCTCGGTGGCGCTCGCCAAAGTCCTTCCCCAATCCAAGAAGTCAGGAGCGCATTAAGACGGCCAGGTGGCCGATGGTGCAAGTTCGGGTCCCAGGCTGACCCGAATCACGTTCATGAGTTCATCGTTGTCCGCGGGCTTCTGAAAAAAAGCGGCCGCCCCAGCCTTCAGGGCACGTGCCTCGTTGCTTTGAGGATCGCGCGCGCTGAGCACGATGACGGGAACGCCCGAGAGCGTGTCGCTGTTCTGCAGGCGGTCGAGGACGACAAAGCCATCCCCGACCGGCAAGCCGAGATCCAGAATAATCAAGGCTGGACGCTCCTTTTGGGCGGCGGCGATGGCAGAGTAGCCGTCGCAGGCGCTGGCGACTTCATAGTTGTTGGCCCGCAGGCGAAGCCGCAGGGCTCGCACTAGATCGGGATCGTCGTCGACTACCAGAATCTTCGGTCTTGGCATTGGAATTTCTCCTTGATTGTTGGTTGGCTCTCTTGGGGGTTGATTAGTTGGAAGCTTGCGCGCTCTTTCCGGCGCACAACTGTTTTCGTTCCCTGCTGGTCAAAATCATCTGGGTTACACAGTCAGCCACGGCCTGAACCTGCTGCTCCAGAGTTCCACCCTTAGGAACGGGCGGAAGCTCGATGGGGAGCGTGGTGATGGTGAGTGTGCATTTGGTTTTGAGATCGGGCGCGCGCTCCAGTTGCTCGCGAATCCGCGCCGTCATGATCCCGGAGTTCTGCAAGTCCGTCGACGCCACGACAAAAAAGGTTTCCGTCGCTCCCGATGTTCCCATCGGCGGCAGGACCAGGTCCTTGTCGAGATAAACGCAACGCCGCACCGTCTCCAGGCACTGTCGCCAGGTTTCCTTCCAATTCCCTCGCGGAGGATTGGAGAGTGGGGTAAGTTTGACCCGCACCAGCACAAATGCCGGGCGCAAACGTTCCTGGTGCGTGACCACCGGCGCCAGCAGCTTGGCCAGGGAGTAGACGGGCAGAGTAAAGGTGAAAGTGCTGCCCTGTCCGGGTTCGCTGGTAACCCAGATGCGTCCCTCATGGAGCCGGACAATTTCTCTGGAGATGAATAGCCCCAGCCCTAATCCCGAACGGTGGTTGTCCACGGAATTCGGGTCCTGATACAGGCGTTCGAAAATCAGCGCCTTGGCTTCGGGATTGATGCCGCAACCCGTATCGCTGACCGAAATGTAGACGCAGTTGGGGTCGGCCTCGACCATGCAGGCTCGCACCATGACCGCGCCCTCGTGCGGCGTGAACTTGATGGCATTGTCCACCAGATTGATGAGCACTTCGAGAACCCGGTCGGGATCGGCATGGACCAGAAGCAGCCTCTGATCCAGTCCGATTTCCAGTCCGATCTTTTTTTCGTTGGCCGTGGGCCGCAGCATGGCGATGGCCTGCTGCACCAGTTCGCCCAGCGCGATGCAGCGCGGCTCGATTTGCATTTTGCCGCTCTCGGCGCGGGTGGCTTCGAGCAGGTCGCGGATCATGGCATGCAACTGATTCACGCTGCGCAGGACGGTCTTCAGGTGATCGGATTGATCGGGCAAAATGGGCCCCGCCAATCCATCCAGAAGCAGAGTGACGTACTGGTGAATGCAGGTCAGGGGCGTGCGCAATTCGTGCGAGACGTGAGACAGGAACTGGTTCTTGAACTCCAGTTGCTGTTTCTGACTCATGTCCAGCGCCCGCAGCAGCCCTTGCCGTTCCACGGCATAGCGTATGGCGCGCTCCAGATGCTTGCTGGAGATATCGCCCTTGACCAGGTAATCCTGCACTCCCTGGTGAACCGCCTTGAGGGCCAGCGCCTCATCGTCCTGGCCGGAGAGCACCACCACCGGCACATTGGGCGCGTGTTCCAGCACGCGGCGGAAGGTTTCCGCGCCCCGGCTGTCGGGCAGGTTCAGGTCCAGCAGCACCACGGAGGGTGTTTCCCGGGACAGCGAAGCGAGACCCTCGGACAGACGGGTGACACAATTTACATTCACCCGGGTTTTGCCTTCGATCAGGCGAAGGCGAACCAGGTCGGCGTCTCCCGGGTTGTCTTCGATCAGCAATACTTGCGTGGTTGGTTGGTCCATTATTCTCCTACTCTCCTTGTTCTGGCAGGCTGGCAAAGCCGAACCAGAATTCTTCAATCGACTTCACAGCCGAAAAATAGTCATGCAGATTTCCCGGCTTGCTGATGTAGCAATTCGCGCCCATCTTGTAGCAGCGCGTAATGTCCCGGCCCAACTGCGATGTGCTGAAGATCACGACCGGAATGCGGCGCAGGTCCGGGTCTGCTTTCACCGCGGCCAAGACCGTGAGGCCGTCTTTCTTGGGAAGATTCAGGTCGAGCATGACCAGATCGGGGCGGACTCGAGTGGCGTAGTCTCCCGTGCGGTTTAGAAAAGCGAGTGCCTCCACTCCGTCCCCCACGCTGTTGATCTGGCAATGATGTGCGCTTCCCGCCAGCGCCTCGCGGGCTAATACCACATCGGCCGGGTTGTCATCGACGATGAGGAGTTCGGGCGCCGTTTTCATGCCTGCTCCGCCACCCTTTCCTCCGGGCCGTGGGCGGGCAGGGTGAACTTGAAGGTGGAACCGGAACCGGCCTGCGATTCCACCCAGATCCTGCCCCCATAGCGCTCGACGATCTTCTTGCAGATGGCCAGGCCCATGCCGTTGCCCGCATATTCATCGCGGGCGTGCAAACGCTGAAAGACGACGAAGATGCTTTCCGCGTACTCCGGCGCGATTCCGATTCCGTTATCCCTTACGCTGAACAGCCAGTTCTGATCGGCCTTTTCCGCCTGTACGGAAACCACCAGCGCCTCTTTCGAACGAAACTTGATGGCATTCTGGATCAGATTCTGCAGCACCTGCGCCACCTGCGTGCGGTCCGCCCACACGTCTGGGAGCGCTCCATGCGTCACGACGGCGCCGCTCTCCTCCACCGTGGAGGCCAGAGATTGCAGAACCTCGGCCATCACGGCATTGCAGTCGACGCTGCCGCTCACCGCGTCCTGCCGGCCGACTCGCGAAAAGGCCAGCAAGTCACGAATCAGGACCTGCATGCGCTGCGCCCCCTCGCTGGCATAGCCGAGGAATTTGTCGGCATTCTCGTCGAGTTTGCCCTTATAGCGTTCGGACAACAGCTGGGTATAGGCCACCACCATGCGCAGCGGTTCCTGCAGGTCATGCGATGCGACATAGGCGAACTGCTCAAGGTCCGCGTTGGAGCGGGCCAGTTCGTCCACTTTCCGGGCCAAGTCCTGTTCCGCCTGATGCCGCAAGCTCCGCTCGTGCTTTTCCCGCAGGGCGCGGCGAATGGCTTCCGGCAGGCGAGCCAGACCGTCTTTCAGGACGTAATCCATAGCCCCTTGCTTAATGCATTCCACGGCGGTCACGTCGCCCAGCGCGCCGGTGACCATGATCACGGGAATATCGAGAGCCTCGCCGTGCAAGATTTCGAGCGCTTCCACCCCTCTCCAATCGCCCAGGTTGTAATCGGCCAGGATGATGTCGGGGAATTCTTCCTTGATCCGCCGCCGGAACTCGGCGCGAGTCTGCACCACCGTGGTCGCAATATCGAAACCATCCCGGCGGAGTTCCCGCAACATCAGTTCGGCATCGGCGAGATTATCTTCCACCAGCAACACCTGCAGCTTCGCCTTGCTCTGGGTGGAATCCTGCACTTCGAGTTTGGTCCCCGCGCTGCTCATTGCCCCAGCTTGGCTGCTTTTAGCTTGCCGGTGGCTACGGGAGGCAGATTGACGACCAGCCAGTACAGCCCCAGCAGCTTCACCGCCTTGCGGAACTCGTCGAAATCGACCGGCTTCTGGATATAGCTGTTGGCGCCCAGGTTGTAGCCGATCACCAGGTCTTGTTCTTCCTTCGAAGAGGTCATCAGCACGACGGGAATGATCTTGGTTCGCGCATCGCCTTTGACCCGCTTGAGGACTTGCATCCCATCCACTTTGGGCAGTTTCAGATCCAGCAAGACCAGCTTCGGGGGACGATCGAACGACCGTTGGGCATGGGCCCCGGAGCAGAACAAGAAATCCAGCGCTTCCTCTCCGTCACGGGCTACAAAGATACTGCTGGCCAGATTCTCGGCGCGCAAGGCGTGCAGAGTCAGGTCTATATCGTCTTGACTATCATCGACCAAAAGAATGTCGACTTCATTTGGGTTCATATTTCTGCTCCTGCCGTTGCGGCCTTGCTTTTGCCTTCGCTGCTCTTAACATCGGCTGATTCGGCTCCGAGGGTGAAGTAAAAGGTGGCTCCCTTATCCAGTTCCGCCTCCCCCCAAACCTGGCCTCCGTGTTTGTGAACAATGCGCTGCACTGTGGCCAGGCCAATGCCTGTACCTTCGAATTCCTCGGCCCGGTGCAGGCGCTGGAACACTCCAAATAGCTTGTCTTTGTACTTCATGTTGAAACCGACACCGTTGTCGCGAACCGCGATCACGGTCTGTCCGTTTTTTTGCCGCTGACTGATCTCGATCACAGCCAGCTCGCGGGGCCGGGTGAATTTGAGAGCGTTCGCCAGCAGGTTTTGAAAAACCTGCTTGATCAGGATGGGGTCGCATTTCGTCGACGGCAGCTCCGCCACCTTCCAACTCACCACTCTGCCTTCGGTTTCCGGCTGCAGCAGGGATACGACTTCCTCAACCACCAGATTCAGGTTCGTGACTTGGAAGTTAAGCGCGTAACGGCCCACCCGCGCCAGGTTCAGGAGTTCATCCACCAGCAACCCCATGCGGCGAGCGCCGTCTTCAATGCGCTGCAGGTGATGCTGGGCTTCAGGGGCCATGCTGGAGGCAAAATCCTCCATCAAGATCCGGGAAAAGCCGCCGATGTGACGCAGCGGCGCCCGCAGATCGTGAGAAACCGAGTAAGTGAAAGCCTCCAGTTCGTGATTGGCGGCCGCCAGTTGCGCGGTGCGCTGTCCGACTCTCTCTTCGAGTACTTCATTGAGTTTGCGGATTTCGCGCTCGTCAGCCCGCCTCTGTGTGATGTCGCGAAACGCGACCACCCCGCCCCTGGCTGCGCCGTCTCTGCTCTTTAGCGGACTGCCGCTGGATTCAATCCAAACTCCGGTATCCATCTCGGCATTGCGCACGTACATCTCGGTAGTGCATGTCTCGCCATGAATGGCGCGCAGCAGCGGATTTTGCTCGGGCGGGAAGGGCGTTACCGTATCGGGCAGGTAGGTTCCATAGTGATCGGTCCATCGCTCGGGGGGAACGTTGGCCGCGCCCATACCCACGATCCTCATAGCGGCCGGATTCCACAGGATGAATTTTCCCGTCTCATCGGCGGCGACCAACCCTTCGCCAATGCTGTCCAGCACGGATTGCAGCATAAGTGTCTGGCTTTCCAGGGCCTGCTGCGAATGCAGCAATTCCTCGGCTTGCCTGGCCAGGGCGGCTACGGCCCGTCTGTGCTCGGTGATGTCCCGCAGAACCGCAACTCCCCCGCACAGGCTGCCCCCAGCGTCCTTCATGGGCCGCGCCGCAACCTCCAGATACACCCCACCCGCCCGCTCGGGATGCCCAACCATCAGTTCCACTCGCACCGACTCCCCGCGCAGGGCCCGCACCAGCGGAAGGTCTTCCGGCGGATAAGGCGTGATCCCGTCGGGCAGAAAGACTTTGTAATGAGGCGTCCACTGCTCGCTGGGCAACTCAGTCGCCCCCCGGCCCATCAACTTCTTCGCCGAATCGTTCCAGATGAGAAAGTGTCCTTCCCGGTCGGCCGCAATCAATCCCTCGCCCACGCTGTCCAGCACCAGCTTGAGCATCCGGGACTGCGTTTCCAGAGCCTGCCCGGTGCGGACCAGATCTATGGTCTGCTGGGAAAGTTCCTCGGCTTGTCGCCGCAATGTTTCTTCCGCTTGCTTCCGCTCCGTAACATCCTGCACGATGCCAAACATTCGGGTCGCTTTGCCTGAAGAGTCCCGGTTCTGGTCGCCGCACGCCCAGATCCAACGAATGTCCCCGTTGGGCCAGACGATTCTGCATTCAAATTCCCATTTCTTCTGTTGGTTCACGCTGCCCTGAAAATTCTCCCGCACCCTTTCCCGATCGTCCGGATGGACGTGGCGAAGAAACATCTCAAAGCTCCATTCCTTGAGCGGCGACGAGTAGCCAAAAATCTGATCGTGCAGCGCCGAGCGAGTAGCCTGGAGCGTGGTCAAGTCGAGATCCCAATCCCCGACCCTTGCGGTCTTCAGCGCAAACTCTCTTCTGGCGTCACTCTGGCGCAGGGCCTCTTGTGCCCGCTTGCGCTCGGTGATGTCACGGGCGATCTTGGACGCGCCAATGACCCTGCCGCTGGCATCTCGAATCGGCGAAAACGTCGCCGAAATGTCAATGTTCGTGCCATCTCTCCGGACGCGAACGGTTTCGAAATGCTCCACGCTCTCGCCATGCCGGATACGGTCCAGAATATCGGCCTCCTCATTCACCCGGCCCCGGGGGACGAGCATCACCATGGGCTTGCCAATGGCCTCCGCTGCCGAATAGCCGAAGATCTTTTCGGCGCCGCGGTTCCATGCGGTGATCGTTCCGTTCAGATCCTTGCTGATAATTGCGTCATCCGATGACTCGACCACGGCCGCCAGGTGTTCGCGCCCTTCCTCCGCGCGCTTGCGTTTGGTGATGTCCGTGCGGATCGCCATATACTGCCGCGGCTTGCCCTCGGAGTCGAGGAAGGGCACGATAGTCACAGCGAGCCAGTAGAGCGAACCGTCCTTGGCGCGATTGCGGATGTCGCCGTGCCACACTTTGCCAGTCCCGATGGTTTGGTACATCTGCTGAAAAAACTCCTTGGAGTGGTAACCGGAGTTCAGGATGCGGTGGTTCTGGCCTAGCAGTTCGTCCCGCGAATACTTGCTGACGGCGCAAAACTTTTCGTTGACGTAGGTGATCGCTCCCTGGACGTCAGTCGTGGCCACGATCGCATGCTGGTCCAGGGCGAACTTCTGGTCGGCGACCTCCTTGAGCGTCTGCTCCCGCTGGGCCAGGCTTTCCCGCAGCGCTGCCTGTGTCTGCTGCAGCGCTTCGACCACCGACTTCCAGTCGGCCAACTCGGCCAGCGTGCCCTCCCGCTCCGCCAAGGTCTCTCGCAGCAGCTGTTCGACCCGCTCGCGGTCGATGATCTCTGATCGCAGTTCACTGTTGACCCTGCGCAACTGTTGCGGACTGGGCAAGGCAATTGCCTTCGGCAGCAGCGGAATCAGCATCACGGCCGTTGCCACCGACACCGCTGCGGTGATCGCCTTCACCATGCCGGATAGCACGTAGGCAGGCCGCCAGACCGTCCAGATCTCCATCAAGTGCGTCGTGCCGCAGCCCAGGATGAACAGGCCAAACATCCAGAAGGGCCACTGAAAGGGCAGGTCGCGGCGCCGCACCAGCAGGTAGATCAGCGCCGGAGGAATGCAGTAGTAGGAGAGCGTGATCAGACCGTCAGAGATAACATGCAGCCAGACGATCCACGGGTCCCACATGTAGCAGTAGCCGTGCGGCATGAAACTCTCCGACCGGGCAGCAGCAGCGCGGCCAATAGCCTGGGCGCCAAGCCAGAGCGAACCGGCAGCTACAGGGATGGCAATCCCAGCTTTGACGAGGCGAGATACCGTAGCGCGCTTCACCAGCCCGATGACTCCTTACCGCATTGCCTTCGTGAAGAGGGATGGAACGAGGGGGGAGCGATGCCGCTTTACGATGCAGCCTCTTCAACTAGCCTATCGGCGGTGCCGGGGCAAGCTTTAGCCTGAGGACAGATGAGTGGAGTATCCCGGTAGATTGGGAGCGAACGTCAAACTATGCCACTTCGGACACTTTCGGAGTGTTTTGGGAAGGGCACGAGTTCCAATCGTGCCGTTAAGTCGCTGAAAATACGTCAGGAGCTTTAGCGCCTGACGTTTGCCTTCGGCTGTTGAAACCAGTTTTTCGGCGGCCCGTTAAGAGTTCCCTAATCAGTAAAGGAGACTTAGAAGAAAATGTGAGTGAGTTGCCATCCCCCGCCCGCCTTTCAACTCCTAACCCGCTTAAGGCGTTTCATTTAGGGGAATTGTACGTACAATGGGGTAAACACAGTATTGCCGGTACAAATGTTCCGACTGGAACATTCGAGCGATTTCAACCGGCCTTCCGTTCATTCTCATTCGCTTCCGGGGGTTCGTCCTCATCCCACTCAAACGAGAGCGCCCGGGCGGTGGTCTCGATAGGCTCGAGTTCCGGAATGTCCTCCGCCACCGACGCCCCCAGCTCCGCAAACTTGCGCGCCGAAACCAGCACCCGGCTTTCCAGCGATCCTACCGCCTTGTTGTAAGCTTCGACCGCGCGATCCAGTCCCGTGCCCACTGAGGTGATGTGGCCAGCGAGAAGGCGCAGGCGTTCGTGCAGTTCCTTGCCGAGAGCGCTGATCTGCTGCGCATTACGCGCCAGCTTTTCCTGATTCCATCCGTAATTAACAGCCTTCAGCAGCGCGATCAACGTGGTCGGCGATGCCGGGATCACTCGGTTCAGGACTCCTTGTTCGATCAATCCAGGATCTTGTTCCAGCGCGGCGCTGAAAAATGTTTCCCCGGGAAGAAACATCACCACGAACTCCGGCGTGGCTTCGAATTGCTCCCAATAGTTCTTGCCGCTGAGAGTTTTCATGTGATCGCGAACCTGCCGCGCATGGTTGGCCAAACACGCCCGCCGGGTTTCTTCGTCGGTAGTCTCAAAGGCATCAAGGAAGGCTTGTAGCGGTGTTTTCGCATCCACCACCACGTGCTTGCCGCCGGGCAGCTTCACCACCAGGTCCGGACGCAGCCTTCCAGTTTCTGTGGTCACGGACTCCTGTTCGGTGAAGTCGCAATAGGAGAGCATGCCGGCGATCTCGACCACGCGCCGCAACTGAATCTCTCCCCAGCGCCCGCGCACGTTGGGAGTGCGCAACGCCCGCACCAGATTGCCGGTCTCCGATTGCAGCTCTTTCTGGGTGGTGATGAGCGACTGCACCTGAGCGCGCAGCTCGCCGTAAGCGTCGCCCCGCGCCACTTCCATCTGCTGAATTTGCGCATCCACTTTATTCAGCGAATCGCGCACCGGCGCGACCAGATCGGCAACCGCTTTCTGCCGGGCTTCCAGATCGCCCCTGGCTTGGCTTTGAAAACGCTTAAGAGTCTCTTCGGCAATCACCAGGAACGACGAGTTATTGCTTTTCAAGGCCTCGGACGCCAGAGCCTTGAAAGCATTGCGCAATTCCTCGCTGGCACGGGTCACTAATTCGACCTTTTCGTTGCTGGTCTTACGTTCCGATTCGAGGGTGGATTCGAGCCGGGCCTTGCTGGCTACGAGCTCGGTTTGGGCCTGCAAAAGCCGCGCCTGGCCGGCCTTTTCAGCCGCTAAGTCCTTTTCCATCAATGATAAGTGGGTGTTGAGCGCGGCGGTGCGCGAGCGCAGCACAAGCCAAGCAATCAAACCTCCAAACACTAGGCCGATGACCCCTATGACACCTGGTTCCATAGCGAAGGTAACTACTCAGACCGAATACCAGGTTCTAGCGTAGCACTAGCAGCAAGTTTGAGCCCGAGTTTGGATCCCTCCCAGGATCGAGTCAAGTAGGCACAAGCTAATGCTAAGGGCCCCTCGAGTAGTCGGTAGAAGATTCGCAATGGCGCTTTTGCTGTTGATCGGCGCCGCCTCGGTTCCGCTGTCGTCTCGCCTGATGGCTTCTTCCGATGGCAATGCGGACTCTGCGCAGCGGACCCGGGCAACTCTAAAGCCGGTCGCGGCAACCTCCCCCGACATTCCTTACACCGACTACGATCTGCAAGCCGAACAACTGCTTCTGGACCTGGCCAATCAAGCGCGAGCGCAAGCCGGTGCTCCACCCCTGAAGCTCGATGCCGGCCTAAGCCGTGCGGCCCGCGCCCACGCCGAAACCATGTTCGCAGCGCGGCAACTTTCGCACCAGTTTGAAGGTGAGCCCTCCCTGCCCCAACGCCTGGCGGCCGCAACCCAAACCCAACTCGATCAGGAAGGCGAAAACGTCGCGCTCGATTTCGACGCCGCCGACGGACACAAACACCTCATGCTGTCCCCTCCGCATCGCGCCAACCTGCTCAACTCGGCCTATAACGTGGTCGGGTTGGGTGTGGTTCGGAGCGGAGACCGGTTGTATATTGTGCAGGACTTCGGCCACGCCCTCCCCAGTTATTCCGCCGCGGAAGTGAAGGATCGGATTGCGGCAACCGTAACGCAGGCGCGGCATCAAGCCAACCAGCCTGATCTCGCCCGCCGCGATCTGCCCACCGCCGACGATGCGGCCTGCTCCATGGCGCAAGCGGACAAGCTCGGCACCTCCCCCGTTCGTCAGCTTGCCCAGCGTTACACGGTGTTGACCTATACCAGCCTGCATCCGGAAACGCTGCCCGGCAACGCCAGCCATATACTCTCCGGCCACAACCTGCGCAGCTTCTCGGTAGGCGCCTGCTACGCGCGCACCAGCACTTATCCCACGGGCGTGTATTGGGTGGTGTTGTCGCTGGACTGAAAGCGGCAATCCTCTTTATGTGGTGCGGGCGCTCTCGCCCGCGAGAAATCCGGGAAGGGCACGAGTTTCACTCGTGCCGCCCAAAGCCACGAAGGCCGCGGGCTTTGGCCACTGGGGCGAGGCTGCGGGTGTTCCCTACGCGTGAACCTGTTCCAAGCGCTTCAGCGTGGGCAATCCCTTAATGGCCCTGCCCGCCTTCTGCTGGGCGAGCCGGATTTCGTACAGGCTTTGCAGATTCAGCCAGAATTCCGCAGTCGTGCCAAAGAAGTGGGCTAGGCGCAGGGCCGTGTCGCCGGTGATGGCCCGCCTTCCATTTAAAATTTCGGTGATGCGGTTCGTCGGGACCTTGAGTTGCCGTGCCAGTTCAGCGGCGCTCATTTTCAACTCACTGAGCTCTTCGGCCAAGTGTTCCCCTGGATGTATCGCAGTTACTGGCATACACGCGCTACCCTAAAGCATCCTACACGCTCGCGACCGTCCCCTGTGCTAACCTTGCCCTGCCCTCCGTCTGCGGTTCCCTATGGAACTCACGCACGAGGTTCGCGTCGGCACGGCTGGCTGGTCTTATAAAGACTGGGAGGGCATCTTCTATCCCTCGGGCATGCAGCGCCGCAAGCAGCATCCGCTGGAATACTTGGCGCGCTTCTTCGATACCACGGAAATCAACACATCGTTTTACGGACCGCTGAAGCCCGAGTGGGCCAAGCTCTGGTGCCGCAAGGTTGCTGCCGTGAATAAGAAATTTCTGTTCACGGCCAAGCTTTATCGTGCGTTCACGCACTCTCCCATCGCAGTCATGGAGCCCACTTCAGCCGCAACCATCCGTCCCACGGATGAAGACGAAGCCCGCACCCGCGAAGGCCTCGACGCAATCGCCAGCGAAGGACGGCTGGGCGCACTGCTCATCCAGTTTCCCGTATCGTTCAAGAACACTTCGCTCAACCGCGAGTATCTCGATCGCCTGTTGCGCCAGTTCATCGAATACCCTCGCGTGGTGGAAGTGCGGCACTCCAGCTGGAACGACGCTGCAACTCTGGCCGCATTCACGCAGAAGAATGTCGGCTTCTGCAACATCGACCAGCCGCTGCTCGGCCGCTCGCTCGCGCCTACCGAACATGTGACTGGCGCAATCGGCTACGTTCGCCTGCATGGGCGCAACTACGAAAATTGGTTTTCCGATCATGCCTCCGACGGTCAAAGCTCCGACCATCAGCGCTCCGACACCGACAATCGCAACGACCGCTACAACTATCTCTACAATCAGCAGGAACTCGCGGGCTGGAAAGAGAGAATCGAGAATGTCGCAGAGCGCGCGCTAACAACGTACGTAATAACCAACAATCACTTCGAGAGCAAAGCGGGTGTGAACGCGCTGGAGTTGAAAGCGATGATCAGCGGCAAGCGCGTGCTGGCTCCGCCCACGCTGATCCAGAAGTATCCTGAGTTGCGAAAGATTGCGGATGCCGCGGAAGATTCCGGCGGGGACTTCAGTATGAAGCTCCCGTTGCGAGCTTGACCGCTCTTCTCCGCGCGCTCCCGCCAAAGGTCTCCGCGTTCTCGGCGTTTCAACGTCTTGAAGAACCATGTTGCAGAGACTCGCAGCGAAGAACCAGAGAGGCTCCCGAACTACTCAAGGGAAGAAAGCGGACGTAGAAGTAAGCGGAAGGAGGAGAAGGGAAGAACGAAGAAGGAAGAAGGACGAAGAAGGACGAAGCACGGGAGACTGCCGGACAATTCAGACGGCCTCGGCTACAGGGAAGGCTCTTTACCCTCCCATCTTCGCGTGGTCGGACATGCGCCGTTTGTTATGGCGCAGAGCGACGTTCATAAATACGTTGCCCAGGGAAGTTTCAAAGCAGATCATCAGCGCTTCCACGTCTTCACTGGTCTTGTCGCCGTCCTCGCAAGTCAGCAGCAGCGGAGGATGCACGCGGAAGTGGAAGCCCTGATCGTTCAGCGCACAGACCGCGTTGCCCACGACCTGGTTGGCCAGTTCGAAGATGGTTTCCTTGATCAGCGCGTCGGACTCGGGCAAGACCGCACCCGCATAGTGGCTGGCCACGCGCAGGGCGGTTTGCGGCTCCAGGTCCAGAATGATCCGGCCCTCGATGTCGCCGGTAAGCGCCACCATGCCGGCAACGCCTTTCCGGCGGTAGCCCTCCTCTTCCATCGAGAGGTTTCCCACTTTAGTGGTGCCCGACAGACCTTGCGACAGCACGGCATCGGCCGAGTTGATGAAAGGCTGAATCAGATCCATCTTCATGCGATTACACCCCCGCCGGCCGCAGTCGCCACGACTCCGTCTTCTCCGAGCACGTATTTGATGACTTCGTACAGCACTTCCGGCTTCACCGGCTTCTGCACGAAATGGCGTGCGCCGCGCTGCAGTGCGGCCACAATGTTTTCCTGGTAGCCCACTGAAGACACCATCACGACACGGGCTTCCGGGTGCGCCTGCACAATTTTCTCGGCGGCCTCGATGCCCTCCATCTGCGGCATGGTGATGTCCATCAGAACGATGTCGGGATGGGTGCGATCGAACTCGGTAATCGCCGTCAACCCGTCGCCG
The DNA here is from genome assembly GCA_963749985.1 of uncultured Acidobacteriaceae bacterium. Lineage (GTDB taxonomy): Bacteria > Acidobacteriota > Terriglobia > Terriglobales > Acidobacteriaceae > Sulfotelmatobacter. The sequence continues at coordinate 610,976 of CAVVOS010000002.1, forward strand.
GCCTCGGCTGCTACCTGCCCCCCAAAACTTTCGATCATACGGGCCAGATTCTTGCGCGCGAACACGGAATCGTCCACGATCAAGTAACGGACCGGTTGGCCGTCCTTGCTGCGTTTGATAGGTGCAAACTGCTCCATAAACAACCTCCCCTTCTTAGATTCCATCACGGCGGTCGCCCGCCGGCCAGATGACGCAGGTCACAGACCCTGTGTCAGCAACTCGTTTCAGCGTCCGGCGCGGATTGCTTTTCCCGCCCCGCCGCCCTCCGCGTGGCCTTCATTGCGGCCACATAGCGCTTGCAAAGTGGACGAAAGCACGTCCAAACCGACCACCCGTGTGGCATAGCCGCGATCGATGGCAGCCTTGGGCATGCCGAACACCACACAAGACTCTTCGCTCTGCGCGATGGTCATGCCGCCGGCTTTTTTCACCGCGCCCAGGCCCAACGCGCCGTCTTCACCCATCCCGGTCATCAACACACCGATGGCGAGCGCACCGAATTCTTCGGCCACGCTGTGGAACAAAACGTCCACGCTGGGACGGTGCCCGTTAACCGGGGCATCGTCGTTGAGCACCACAACGTCGCCCAGGGGAAGCCGTTTCACTTTCATATGCCGGCTTCCGGGCGAGATCAGCACCCGCCCCGCTTGCAGGATGTCGCCCGATTGGGCCTCCTTCACCCGCAGGCCGCTCAACTCGTTCAGCCGGCGCGCAAACATCTCGGTGAAACCCTCCGGCATGTGCTGCACCACCAGGATCGTTCCCGGGAAGTCCGGCGGCAGTTGGGCCAGCAGGAATTCGAGGGCTTGCGGGCCCCCGGTGGAAATTCCGATGGCGACAATCTTAGAGGGCGCGAGCGCGGATTTGCCTGCCGAAATCTTTTCCGGAGACTCCGGGGCCCCGCGCAAAAATCCAGGGCGCACCATCTTGCAATCCGCCGCCGCCTTGATTTTTGCGATCAGTTCCCGGGTCGTGTCGGCCATGTGGGCCGAAGCGTCCTGCGGCTTGGCGACAAAATCGAAGGCACCCAGTCCCAACGCCTTAAGCGTGACCGAAGCGCCATCGGTGCTGTGGGAGCTGACCACGATGACCGGCAGCGGATGCCGGCGCATGATCTCCTTCAGAGTATCGATGCCGTTCATTCCGGGCATTTGCAGGTCGAGGGTGATCACGTTGGGGTGCAACTCTTCGATCTTCTTTAGGCAGAAGGTTCCGTCCATCGCCGTGCCCACCACCTCGATCGAGGGGTCGGCTTCGAGCATTTGCGGAATCAGCTTTCGCATCAAGGCCGAATCGTCCACCACCAGCACACGCACCTTGTTCACGCTCATGCCTGGCCTCCCACCGCGCCCAGAGCCAGACGCGCGCGGTCGGCATGGTTCAGCAATATTCCGCAATTGGTTAGGCCCGCTTCTTCCGGACGCGAACGCGCCACGTGTTCCACAACCGCAGGCAGATTCAGAATCAGCACGACCTTCCCGTCCCCCAGAATGGATGCGCCGTTCACCAAGTCGGTGGCGAAAGTCTGGTCGTCCAGCGCTTTGATGACCAGCTCTTCTTCGCCTTCCAGGGCGTCGACGATCAGTCCGTATTTTCTTTCGCCGACAGTGATCACCAGCACAAACAGCTTGCTCGATTTCCCGTCTTCCTGGGCCGCGCCGCGCTGTCCCAGGCGCAACAAAGGAAGCACCTGGTTCCGCAATTGCAAAACTTCGTAGTTGTCGACCTGGTGAACCTCGGATTCCGTAGTGCGCGCGATCTGGTTCACTGCATTCAGCGGGATGGCATACAAGCGTTGCTCCACCCAGAACATCAGTGCCTTGATGATGGCCAGAGTGAGCGGCAACTTCATCCGGAAGGTGGTGCCCTGGCCGGGACGCGTCTCAATGTGAATGGTGGCCTTCAGCCGGTGCAGTACGCTTTGCACCACGTCCATCCCCACTCCGCGCCCGGAAACTTCCGTGACTTCTTCCGCGGTACTGAATCCTGGCCGGAAAATAAGTTCCAGAGTCTCGGCTTCGCTCATGCGCGCCGCTTCTTCCCCCGTGATCATCCCCAACTCAATCGCCTTGGCGCGAATCTTCCGCACGTCGATGCCGTGTCCATCGTCACTGACTTCGACCACCACCTGATTGCCCTGGTGAAGCGCATTCAGCCGGATCCTTCCCCGTGGCGGCTTGCCCAGTTTGCGGCGTTCTTCGGGAGATTCGATGCCGTGGCTGACTGCGTTTCGCACCAGGTGGGTAAGCGGCTCGGCGATGGCGTCGAGAATGCCCTTGTCGAGGTCGGTTTCCTGCCCGCTGAGTTCGAGATCCACTTCGCGCCCGCATTGCCGTGCCACATCGCGCACCATGCGTGGAAAGCGCCGGAACAACTGGTCTACCGGCACCATGCGGATTTTCATTACCGAGCGTTGCAGGTCGTTCAGCACTCGCGCCTGAAAGGCCATGGCGTCGGCAAACTTGCCGCGCAGCAGGTCCTTGGGATAACGCTTGCCAAACTCATTGAGCGACTGTTGCAGCATCGACTTGCCGATGATGAGCTCTCCCACCAGGTTCAAAACGTTGTCAATGCGGCCCGCTTCCACCCGCAGAATGTTTTCCGTCATGGCCTGCGCTTGAGGTTCTGGCGCCGGGGCTTGCGTCTCGGCCGGAGTCGGCTTCGCCAGGACGGTTGCGGACGAAGCCGGCGTTGAAGTCTCTAGCGAGGCGGAAGCCTCAGGAACTGCCGCCGTGCTCTTTCTGGCGGAGCTTTTCGACGGCGATGCGGCTGCGATTAAAGTCACGCTCACGTCGCCCGTTATCGTCGGGATGCGAGCCTTGGCGGCGATCTGCCCTTCCGCCTGGGAACTGGCAACCACGAATTGCACCTGCTTGGATGCGGCTGGCGACTTTGCGTCCGGCCGCACCACCAGGATTTGACCGATCCCGCCGATCGCATTCTGAATCAGTTGCCGGGCTGCGATCGGCATGGTGCAGTGGGGATCGATTTTCACCACGATGTCGTAGATGGCCAAGCCGGCAGCCTGTGCCTGGGCGAGCGCGCGCTTCTCCGCATCCGTCCAGTCTTTGCCCGATCGCGGAGCAGCCTCGGCGGATTTCTTCTTGCGCCGTGATTTCTTGGCCGCGGGGGCCGAAGTGAGTTCGTTGATTCTTTGCCGCAGAGCTTCCGTGGCGGGCATTGCGCCTCCGCCGTGGTAGGCCGCGATCATCGCGGTAAACACGTCGGCGGCGGCAAAGGCAATCTCGGCCAGCGCGCCGTGGCCGGCTGCAGTTTCCAGGGAAAGCGCATCCTCGAACTGGTGTGCCAGTTCGCTCAACTCGCGCAGCCCGCAAGCCGCCGAGTCGCCTTTCAGCGTGTGCACGGTCCGCCGGATCGAACGCACAATCTCCTCGTCGCCGGGGGTCTTCTCCAGCTTGAGGGATTCTTCGTTCAGCGCCTGCAGCAGTTCCTGCGAGGTCTCAAAAAACAACTCCCGCAGTTCCGCTCCACGCTCATCGGGGGGATTCGTCAATCTCGCACCTCAATCCGTTGATAGGCCGTACCACTGTCGCGGTGCACCATGTGGAACTTCTCGGTCAGGCCCAGCAGGCTTTCCGCATGGCCTACGAACAGATAGCCGCCGGGATTCAGGCAGCGGTAAAACTTTTCGACCAGCCTCTTTTGTTCGGCTTCGTCGAAGTACATCATCACGTTGCGGCAGAAGATCACGTCATTGCGCTGCGGCAGGTACTCCGTCTTCAAATTGTGAAAGTCGAAGTGGACCATCTCTTTCAAAGCTTTCTTGACCGCATAGCGGTCGCCAACCTTGTCGAAGTAACGCAGCCGGAAGGTGTAATCCACCGCCGCCATCTGGTTTTCGCTATAGGCGCCCTCCTGGCCGGTGCGCAGCACCGAGTAACTGATATCGCTGGCCAGGATTTCCACCCGCCACGGCGGGGGAATCAGCGGTTTGGGCAGCGCCACTTCCACCGGCAGCGGATTACGCAGGTAGTAGTAGGCCAGCGTGTCGGCCGCCATCATGCCCAGCGTGTAGGCTTCCTGCCCGGTCGAGCAGCCCGCGCTCCACACCCGCAGCGAATATTCGCGGTGCGCTTGTTTGTGTTTCAGCATGTTCTCGAGAACGTATTTCTGAAACAGGTCGAGCTGCGCCTTGTGCCGGAAAAAGCTGGTTTCGTTGACCGTCAGGTTCTCCACCAGCTTGGCCAGTTCCGCCTTGCCGTCCTGGCTGATCAGCAGCCGGTAATAGGCGTAGAACGAATCGGCGCGGCATTCCTTCAGCCGCCGCAGCAGGCGGTCCCGCAGGAAATGCACGCGGCGCTCGTCGAAGTGCATGCCGCACTCCTGATACACCAGCGCCTGCAGAAGTCGCAGTTCCGCTTCGGTCAGGATAGGAGCCGGTGCCGCTCCGAATGTACTCATGCGATCTCTCGTTCCCCCTGCCCGTAGCTCATTCCGCCTCCATCCGCCATGTCATGGTCCAGACCATCGGAATTACTTGGCGGCCGCGGCTCCCCGCGCCTCCGCTTTGCCGGTCTTGCTTTCCGTCTTCCCGCTCTCCTGCAGCAAACTGGCTGGAGCCAGCAGCTTGGTCATGTCCAGCAATACGATCAGGCGGCCCCGAACCTTGCCCAGTCCCGTGACACAGTTCAGCCCACCCTCCTGAAATGCGGCAGGCGGGGGTTCCACGTCCTGAATAGGAATCTTCAATACTTCGGTCGCCGAGTCTACGATCAGCCCGGCGAGCCGGCCGGAGTGCTCCACCACCAGAATCCGGTTCCGTTTCTTGAGCGAAGCCCCCTTTTCGCCGAAACGCTTGCGCAGATCCATGACCGAGACGATCTTGCCCCGCAGGTTGATCACGCCTTCAAGGTACTCCGGTGCGTCGGGCACGGCGGTGATCTCCGGCACCCGCACGATTTCGTGCAACGAGGTGATGGGCACGCCATAGGTCTCGCGCCCGATCTGGAAACCCACGATATGGAGTTCGTCATTCATCGCTGGTCCTTGACTATGACTATGCCCGCTGGGGGTATGCCCACTAGTTGCGGGATCCCGCGGTGGCGCGCCGCGCATTCTGCGGTTTCTCGTCCGGTTCTTCCCGCCGTGACGAAGAAGACTCATCCAGCGTGAAGCGGTCCATGAAGTCGAGCAGGCCGCGCGACATCTTCGACATCTGCTCGGCCGAAGCCGCCAACTCTGTCGAGCCGGAGGTCGATTGCTGCACCAGTTCGCGCATCCGCTCCATGGCTTTGACCACGGCTTGCGCTCCGGAGGCTTGCTCTTCCACCGCCGAGTTGATTTCGTGCGTGATCTCGTTCAGCCGCGTGGTCGCCCGCGCGATCTGCGACGAACCATGCGATTGTTCGTTGGTGGCCGCGCCAATCTCCTGTGCGAACTTGTAAACCTCGGTGACCACGTTCGAAATCTTGCGCAACGCCGAATTCAATTCGCCGCCCAGATCGAGGCCCTCGTTTACGATCCCGGTCGAGCGATCCATGTTCTCGACAGCCTTGCGCGCTTCTTTCTGAATGCTCTGAATCAGTTCGGAAATCTCTTTCGTCGATTGCGCCGACTTTTCCGCCAGCTTGCGCACTTCATCCGCCACGACCGCGAAGCCCAGTCCGTGCTCGCCGGCCCGCGCCGCTTCGATGGCCGCGTTCAGCGCCAGCAGGTTGGTCTGTTCCGCCAGGTCGTCGATGACCTCAATGATCTTTCCGATGTCGTCGGCGCGCTGGCCCAACGCTCCAATGATTTCTCCCGAGCTGTTGATGGTTGCGTTGATGCGGTTCAGGCCGTCGGTGGCCTTCTCCATCGTCGAGATGCCGCTGTGTACCTCTTCCCGCGACCGGTTCGAGATGTCGAGCAGCACCTTGGCCGTATCGGCCACGCGCTGAATCGAAGCCACCATCTGGTCGATGGACGCCGAAGTTTCGCTTACGCTCGAAGCCTGCACCTGCGTGCTCTTCACCATGTTTTGCACGTTCACGCTCATCTCGTGCATGGTGCTGGTGACTTCATCAATCGCCGACGAAGCCTGCAAGCCGACTTTCGCCGAATCGTCGGAGGCGTTGGCCACCTGCCCGCTGGCGCTGGCCACTTGCGTCGAGGCGTCGCGCACGCTGCTCACCAGCCGGCCCAGACCCTCCACCATCCGCGCGAAAGCGTTGCCCAATGTATCGTGCGGCGAGCGCGGTTTGACTTCAACCGTAAGATCTCCGCCGGCAATCGCTTCGGAAACTCCCGCCATCTCCTTGAGATAGATGACCATCCTGGCGAAGCCGCGCGCCAGTTCCCCAATCTCATCGTCGCGCTGCACATCGATGCTGTGTTCCAGATCGCCGGTGTCGCCGATCTGCCGCGACACGATCATCAGATTGGTCAGCGGTTCGGTGATCGACTTGGCGGTAGTGTAGGCAACCACCACGCCCAGGCCCAAAGCAAACAGAGTGCTTACTATGGAGGCCATGATCGTCCAGGTGCTGGCGGTCTCATCCGATTTCCGCCGCGCTTCCACCAGCTTGCGGTTTTCCCCATCGGCCAGGTCGAGCGCGTCCGTCGAATTCTTTACCCACGAAGAAGCGTCCTTCTGTAAGTAGTAAATCTGCAATTCGGCGACGGTCGCGTTTCCCGAGTCCACGTCCTTGCGTTTCTCGATCAGCGGCTGGGCAAACTCTTTGCCCCACGCCTGCTCCAGTTGCTCCACCTTGGTCAGCGCCGTTCGCTCTTGTTCGGAGTTGGACAGGTCCTTGCCCTGCTGCAGCCTGTCGGCGAGGGTGCGCAGACCCTCGTTCATCCGGTCTACTTCCCGGGTGTCGCCACTGAGCAGGTAATTGCTTAGGTAGAGGCGGTTCTGCATCATCTGAAAGCGCACTTCGTTGGTGGCATCCGTCAGCTCGAGCGAGGCCGTGGCCGCAGCCTTGGCGGCATGCTCCCGCTGCACCGCCAGCAAGTTCACCAGGAACAGCACCACCACCATGCTCAGGATGATTCCGAAATTTACATAAAGCTTCTTGCCGATCGTCATGCCGTTTCCTCCCAGCCGCCCCGTCTGCCTTTAAGCTCTACTGATGCGGTTCAAACTTGAAATCCACCACCCCTGAGCTTTCCATCGCTGCCGGCTCAAAGCGCCACTTCTTGACAGCTTCCAACGCCGCCGTGGCCAGCACCGGATGCCCGCCCATGATCTTTGCGTCCTTTACCGTCCCATTCGCAGCCACCACTACTTCAATCCTCACCGTGCCCGTGATATTCATCTTCCTCGCCAGTTCGGGATATTCCGGCTGCACTTTGCTCTTGGCCCGGCGCACAATTTCGCTTTGCGTTCCTTGCGCTCGCAGCCCTACCACCCCCAGCCCCGCCACCATTGCAATCACCGCCAACCCCACCCCCATCCGTCGCAAAGACACAGTTCCTCCTTGGCAATAATCCTGGTGATCCCTATTGGAGCAACGCCGTGGCCACGCGTCGTCTTTCAAAAAAACCAAAGTCACTTACCGGATGTCCTTGCAAAACAAAGACTTACCTAGAAATGTCAGATCCCTCCCCGACCCTGCCCCGACATTAGCTGCGTCTCATATTCGGTGTCGCATGCAGCCATTCTCAAAGTGAGAGCCCGCATCCCCCAAAATTCTCGGGATTTCACACTAAGGCACCCGCCCACCCATTTCCCTTGACTCAAATTGAGATAACGGGATATTTTTCCATTAGATTCAATCACTTGTAAGAAGCGCAAACGTCCTGTGTCCGCGGGTGACGTTCTGAACATGGCCGGAGGCAACTCGACACCTTTACCCGAAGGCCATGTCTTGCCCAATTCCGACGACGCCTTTCAGAAACTCCTCCTGCAGCTTGCCGGCAAAGCCGCCGAACGCTTCGATTCCAACGCTCTGATCCAGTTCTTCTGCCGCGCTACCCGCGAGTTCTTCCAGGTCACCGGCGTATATTTCTGGCGGCGCCACGCGGGCGACGAACTTGTGGGGGAACAGGCCGATGGCAAGCTGTTCGATCGTTTCACCGGCCTTCATCTGCTTCCTCAACCAAGCACAATTACCGCCGATGCGGTGCGCTCGCGGCGGACCCTCTTCGTCAATCGTGTGCAGTCCGCAACCTTCCCGGGCGCGCCGCAATTTGACGCTCGCTCTCTGATGGCCGCTCCGCTCGTGGTCTTCGATGAAGTAATCGGCGCGGTGACCTTTCTGCATGATTCCGATGACGGGTTTTTCAATGAGGATCTCGCCGCCAAAGCCACCATCCTTGCTGGACAATTGGGCAGCCTGCTGGAAGCGACCCGGCTGGGCGAAGTATCGCGCGAGGAGCACCGCCGGGCGGAGATTCTGGCCGAGGTCGCCACCGCACTGCACGGCACTCCGGACGTGGCCGCGGTCATTGAGGCCCTGGCCGACCGCCTTCGGCTTCTGTTGCGCACCCGTCTGGTTTCCGTCCTCTTGCGCCGCGAAGGACCCTTCGAACTGCGTGCCGTATCCGCCGAAACACCCCAGTTGGCCAATTCCTTCCGAGCCGGGCATGACCGCCAGACCATTCGCTTTGCCGCCGATCTCGCGCAACGTGCCGTGGCCGCCGGTGAGGCCATCACCGTCTCCATCGGCACCGATCAGCACTCGCTCGGCAACCTGGTCTCTCCCGGACTGTTGATTGCCGCTCCGTTCCGTACCTCGCGTACCCAGGGAGCAATCCTCGTCTATCCGCGTACCGACGGGGTTTTCACGGCCGAGGAAAAGTCGCTGGTGTCCGCGATTGCCGGCTTCGGCGCCGTCGCCGTGGCTCACGCCGAACTGTGCGCCACCGCCCAGGGCCAGGCCCAGGAACTGCATCAGTTGCTGGAAATCTCTTCCGAGCTCAGCTCCAGTGGCGATCTCGAACATTTCCTGCAGGCCTTTGTCGTCCGTGCCGCGGAGTTTCTCGCCTTTGGCCGCTGCTTCATCGCCCTGCTCGAAGATGGCCAGTTCCACGTGCGCTATGCCGTCAAGGGGGGCGAGTCGCGGCGCGCCGATACCATCTTCCCGGAGGGCATCGCCACGCGCTCCCTGCGCGCCAAAGAAGTGTTCTGGTCCGACGATCTCAAACAGGTGCCTGACGCCGATCCTGAGATTCTCGCTCGCTACAATGCCCGGCAGTTGCTCACTGTGCCTCTATTGGGCGCTGACGGACGGGTGCTCGGGATGTTCGGTGTCCTCGACCGCCTCGACAATACAGGTATTTCGCGGGAGGACATTCGCCGCGCCCGCGCCTTGGCTGCCCAGGTTTCGGTGGTCCTTGAAGTCGCCCACAACCTGCACCAGTCCGAACTGAACCGCCATCGCTCCGACGTGCTGGTTCAACTGGCGCGGGAGATTGATGGTCTGCTGCGCCTGCCGGATTTCGCCCGCAAGTTCGTCGAACGCGCCGTCGAATTGTGCGGAGCGCACGCCGGCGCCTTTGCTCTGTTTCAGGATGGACGATTCCAGACGGTTGCGCTGCATTCGCTGCCCGCAGTGGCCGGTCGTCTGCCCGAATCGAGCGACCAGCGCAAGTTGGTGACTCACTCCGAGGAGGCTCGGCCCAACGATCCGCCCAGTCTGGCTCTGCCAAGCCACAATCGCGCCGACGCCTCTGCCCGCAACAGTAACGAAGATCAAGCCTTGCAGCAGAAATTCGCCAGTGCCCTTTCCGAACTGGTCGCTCAGCGCCCGGGTGCGATCATCTCTGGCTCTGCAGCCGAGCTGCTGGGTCCGGAGTTGGCTTCAAGTTTAGGCTGGAGCGATTGCGTAGCGGCGCGTCTGCCCGGTTCCAACGGAGAACTCGCCGGCCTGCTCTGCCTATCCGGTCGTTCCCGTCCTCTTGCGCCAGCGGATCGTGACTTGCTGGAAGCGATTGCCGTTCACGCGGCGATGGCCCTGGAAAATGCCCGTCTGTTCACTCGCATCGAACAGGCCAACCGCCACTGGCTGGAGATTTTTGACGCCATCACCGACTTGATCGTGGTCCACGATGAGAGCGACAAAGTCCTGCGCGTCAACCGCTCTCTGGCCGCCATGATCGGCGTTGCTCCCAGCGAGCTGATCGGCGTCAACATGCGCGCGCTTCTGGCTCTCACCAGCGAAGCCACGCTCTATTCGTGTCCTTTCTGCCGCTCCATGGGCCAAGACAGCGACGAGTTCGTTCATCCCGCGCTGGATCGCACCTATCTGGTTTCTACTTCGCGCGTGCATGGCGCTTCCGGCGAAGGCCTGCAAACCATTCACGTGCTCAAGGACATCACCGACCGCCGCGAGGCCGAACGCCGTTACCGCGAACTGTTCGATAACATTCAGGAAGGGCTATTCTTCAGCACGCCGGAAGGCCGTTTCGTCGAAGTCAACGACGCTCTGGTGGCAATGCTGGGCTATTCCAGCCGGGAAGAACTGCTGCAGGTCGATATTCCCACCCAGATCTATTTTTCTGCCGAGCAGCGCCAGCGCCACGCCGAGGCCATGGAAAAAGATGGCCACCTGCGCAACTTCGAATCCACCCTTCGCCGCAAGAACGGTTCTCCCATCTACGTCCTCATCAATGCCTTCGGCATGTACGACAATCTAGGGCGCTTGCTGCAGATTCGCGGCTTGATGCTCGACGTCACCGGCGTTCATACCTATCAATCGGAACTGCAGCGCGAGCGCGACTTTTCGGCCAAGATTCTCAGCAACACGCAGAGTCTTATCCTGGTCTCCGACACTGCCGGCCTGGTCAGCTACGCCAACCGCCGCTGGTACGAAGCCGGCTTCGAGCAGAAAGAACTTCTCGGGCGTCCCCTGTTGGAGCTTGCCGCTCCCGGTTACGTCCGTCCGCTGTCGGATGCGCTCCAGGCCACTCTGCGCGGCGTGCAGGTCGATAACCTGGAACTCCAAATCGCGCGCGGGAATGGCAATGTCGGCCAGTTCTCCGTCAACCTCAGCCCCATGCGCGACGAGCAGGGCAACATCAACAGCATCGTGGTGGTCATGACCGACATCACTGACTCCGCCGAACTGCGCGGCAAACTCGTTCACGCCGAAAAAATGGCAGCGGTCGGGCAACTCGTCTCCGGCGTCGCTCACGAAGTAAATAATCCTTTGACCGCAATTCTCGGCTTTGCCGACCTGCTCCTCGAGAATCCCGACCTTCCAGACACTGCCCGCAAGGATCTTCGCGTTATCTTGCAGGAAGCCCAGCGCACCAAGCAGATCGTGCAGAACCTGCTCAGCTTCGCCCGCCAGATGCCGCCGCAGCGCAATGCCGTCCAACTCAACGTCATCCTGCGCCGCACCATCCAGTTGCGTTCCTACGACTTCAACAGTCACGGAGTCGATATCGTCGAACACCTCGACGAAGGACTGCCCGAGGTCATCGGCGACGCTCACCAACTACAACAGGTTTTCCTCAACATTCTGAACAACGCCTACGACGCCGTCCATGAAGTGGGCCGCGCCGCACGCATCGAAATCATGACCACCAAGGCCGGCGAAGCCGTCGAAGTGTCCTTCCGCGACAACGGCTACGGCATTTCCAACCCCGATCGCATTTTCGATCCTTTCTTCACTACCAAGGAGGTCGGCAAGGGAACCGGCCTTGGCCTCAGCATCTGCTATGGCATTGTGAAGGAGCACGGAGGCGAGATTCTCTGCCACAACAACATCGACGGGCAGGGAGCCACCTTCATCGTCCGCTTTCCCGCAGCGTCCCACACCGCTTCCCTCAGCGTGGCCGCAGGAGTAAATCAACCATGACAACCCCAGCCATTCAGCGAGCCCTCTTGCCAGTTTTGCTCATCGAAGACGAGCCTTCCATCATGGCTCTGGTCAGCGCCACCCTCGAGCGCAGCGGCTACGAAGTCGTCTGCATCGAGTCCGGCGCCGAAGCCTTGCGCCTGCTCGAAAAAGGTCAATTCCTGGGCGTAGTCTCCGACATGCGCACACCCGGCGGCGTCGACGGCGCCCAGGTGCATAACTGGATTTCCGTCAATCGCCCGGATCTCGTGAACAAAGTCGTCATCATTACCGGCGACTATGCTAACGAAGAAACCGTCACTACCTTGCGCCAGATCGGCGCTCTTTATCTGGAGAAGCCGTTCCGCGTGCAGGATCTCATTTCGGCTGTCGAGAAAACCATGGGGAAAGCCCGGTGAGTCCAGCGCTCGGCAAACCGCCTCTCGCGAAAGAAGACCTTCGCGTCCGTCTGCTGATCGTCGACGACGAGCAGAGCATCCGCAAGCTCTGTATGACCGTGGGCGAGGCTTTGGGTTTCATCTGCCTCGAAGCCGATAGCGGCGAATCGGCTCTCGCTCTTCTCGAGGAGCAGCCCGTCCACATGATTCTCAGCGACATGGTTATGCCTCACATGTCGGGCCTCGAATTCCTGGAGAAAGTGAAGAAGCTTGTACCCCGCACCGAAGTCGCGCTCATGACCGGACACGGCTCCATCGAAACCGCCGTGCAATCCATGAAGCTGGGCGCTTACGATTACATCACCAAGCCGTTTTCTCCGCTCGAAGAACTCCGCCTGTTCTTGCGTCGCATGGCCGAGAAAGTCCGCCTGGTTGAGGAAAACGAATTCCTCCGCCAGCGCACCGATTCCGAAACCGCGGTCCATGGCATCATCGGTTCCTCCGCCAAGATCCAGGAAGTGCTCCGCGTCGCCTCGCGTCTCAAAGACACGCGCACCTCGGTCCTTATTTCCGGCGAAAGCGGCACCGGCAAAGAGCTCATCGCCCGCGCCATTCATTTTCGCGGCGTTTTCGCCAACCGTCCCTTCGTCGCCGTCGATTGCGGTTCGCTCGTGCCTACGCTGATCGAGAGCGAGCTCTTCGGCTATGAAAAAGGAGCCTTCACCGGCGCTCTGAAATCCAAGCAGGGACTCTTTCAATCCGCCGATACCGGCTCGGTTTTCCTGGATGAAATCGGCGAACTGCCGCTCGAGCTGCAGGCCAAGCTGTTGCGCGTGCTGCAGGAAAAAGAAGTGCGTCCCGTGGGCAGCAACCAGCGCGTTAAAGTGGACGTGCGCATCATCGCCGCCACCAACCGCGATCTCGAAGCCGCTTACAAGAACGGAACTTTCCGCAAGGATCTTTACTTCCGCCTCAACGTCGTCACCGTCCACGTTCCCGCGTTGCGCGAGCGCCGCAGCGATATCCCCATGCTGGTGAACTGGTTTTGCGAGCGTTACTCCCCCGGAACCGACCTCCACGTCTCCAACCCCGCCATGAAAGCCCTCATGAACTACGATTGGCCGGGCAACGTGCGCGAGCTGGAAAACTGCGTGGAGCGCGCCGTCGCTCTGGGCAACGGAAACGTCATCGACCTCGGCGATCTGCCGCCTTCCATCGCTGCCTTGGATTCTTCCTCATCCCGGTCGGCCTCACCCTCCGCGCCTGAGTTGGTCTCCGATCTCGCCGCCTCGGCCGCAGCGAGTTCCGGCCAGAACGTTGTCGCAGCTCCACTCTCCACCACCGATCTGGAAGACATCGAACGCGCCACCATCCAGCGCGTCTTCGAACAAGTGAAAGGCGATAAAGCCCTCGCCGGACGCATGCTCGGCATCAGCCGCGCCACGCTCTACCGCAAACTCAAACGCTACAACATCAGCGGAGCTCCGGGCCCCGGACCGTCGAGCCATACGCTGCAGTAAGAGCGAGTGATCGCCTCCAGGGTCAAGGGGATTAGTAACAAGCGGACTAGATTGAGAGGACCGAAAACCGGCTGTTCGTCCAGTCCCTCTGAGTCAGGAACGTTCGCATGAGAGAACCATTGACACCCAAGCAGAAAGCGTTATGCGTCGCGGTCATATTCTGCTTGAATACTCCAATACTTATCTTCATATTTTGTTACTCGAGCCAGTTTTCTCCCCGGCAGGTCGGTGTGGCAGGATTGCTTAATCTGCCGCTGGGAGTTCCCTTGTTCGCTTTGATTACAGAGAAATGGATTCGCAAAGTTAAATGAGGAAAGGCGAAATAGTGGATATAAAAAAGGCACCCTGAGAAACTCAGGGTGCCTGTCTATCTTCCAGCCGCAACTCAGCCTCTATGCACCGGAAGGCTTCTGCTGTTCCTTCTTCTGCCGTTCCTCTTCCTGTTTTTTCTGCTCAGGCGTTTGCGGCTTGGGTTGCGGTTTTTGCGGCGGAGGCACTGGCTTCGCCGCTGCCGGAGGAGGTGTACGCTGCTGCGGACGCTCGTTTGCCGGAGGCGTTTGCGGCCTTGCAGCCGGTTCGCTCGGCCTCGGCTGCGGCCGATTGGCTTCCGGACGAGTAGGTTCAGGACGGACCGGTTCCGGACGCGCGGGCTCGGGACGAGTAGGTTCGGGCCGCGCCGGTTCGGGCCGATTATTCGGCTGGGCCGCTGCCGGCCGATTCACCTCAGGCTGGTTGGGCTGAGGTCGATTCGGCTCCGTTGCCGGCGGACGGTTCGCTTCCGGCCGATTGTTCGGCTGATTCATTGCCGGACGATTCGGTTGCGCAGGCGCTGGTTCCTTCGGCTGTGCGGCGGGCGCACGATTCGGTTCCGCCGGCGCGGCCGCAGCGGGATGCTCGTTCGCAGCCGGTGGATTCCCTGGCCGATTCATCGGCTGATTCGCCGCCGGGGCAGGTTGTCCGGGCCGCGCAGCGTTTCCCGGCTGGTTGGCTGGATGTCCCATATTCGGCGTCGCCGCTTTGCTCGGAGGTGCTTGCTTCACCATCGGTCGCGCCGCCGCCGCGTTCGCCGGCCGCAGCGTCTGCACTTCGCTTCTCGCTAACGGTTGCCCGGGATGCGCTGCCAGAGCCTGTTGCTGTTTCGCAAACGGTACTGGCGGCGGAGGCGGCGTCTTCTTGGCCACTACCTGCCGGCTCGCGATCGCTGCTGGAGGAGCGGCTACATGACCCGCACTCGCGGCCTTCGCGCCCAGCACGCTTTCGCGCGTGGGAGCAACGGCCACGCGTCCGCTCAGTGACGCAGCCGCGATCTGCTGTGCGCTCACCGTAACCGCCACTTTCGCCACAGGTTGCGCGCTCACGAATGCGTGCTGCGGAACCACCATCACGGCGCCCTGAACGCTCCGGTTGGCGTAGGTGATGTTGGTGATATTGGTGGTGTTGTTGATGATGGTCGTGCGGTAAACGTTGGTCACCTGAGTGACGTTCACCGTGGTACTGCTGATGTTGACCCGGGTCACATACGCTTCGCTCACGTGGTACGACGGCACATAAACTTCCCGTGGACCCAGTGCAAACCATCCCACATTGCCGCCAAAGCCGCCCGGCCCTCCGCCTATGAACACAACCAGCGCGGGCGCGTAGACCGCCTGTACCGTTACCGGCCCTGCAACCCAGCCCCAGCGTCCGCCTACACTCACCCAGCGCCCGTAGTGAAACGGCGCGTAGCCCCACGAAGAGTCGTCCACCCAAGTCCAGCCCCAGGGAGCAATCCAATCCCAGTGGCCTTCGTGATAGGGCGCCCAACCGGCGTCGATTCGATTGGGGAACCAGACGTGCCCGTAGTTCGAATCATCGCGCCAGTCGCCATAGTCGTCCAGATCCTCATAGCCGACCACATTGTGCGAGAGATACTGCGCCGAACGCGAGAAGTCGTAACGGTGGTCGCGACCTTCGGACCAGGTATCGAATTCGTCGGGGCCGTAAAGCGGCTCGACGTCGGCATAGAGCGTGTCCGTTCCGCTGAACGTGCCGGTTTGTCCGCCGCGCAAATCGTAGCTCTGGCCCGCGCCAATGGCCTCGCCCTCGCCCGCGCGGACGCTGATCACCGTGTTGCTGCCATCGGCACTCGCCTGCACGCGATAGTGACCGGGCTGGGTGATCGTGAACGCCTGGTTCGGCGTATCGACCTCAAAGTCATCGTCCTCGCCCAGCCGGCGCACCGTGATGTTGATCGCGCCAGACGTAAGCTGGATTTGAACCGTATCGTCGTCGAGGTTAAGGAAGGAGAAGCCGGTATTCGGCGCCAGGCGGATCACGGCCGATCCCAGTTGCACTTCGGCGCGCGAGTCCTCATCGGTCCATAGCTGGTCGCCCGTAGTCATAGGACGGTTAGGAACGGCTCCCACCCAGTCGCTTTCGCCGGCGGGCTGAAAAGAAACCGAACCTTGCAGGTAACCGAGGCGGGCCACCCGGCCGGGCGGATCATCCTGATCCTGATCTTGAGCGGCTGATCTTGCGGGCAAAACGATGGTGGCAAGCACGATCCCAAGCACAAGGCTCCACCAGCCTAACTTCAGAGTTGTTTTCATAGAAGGTATGTCTCCCAAAGCTTTCTTCGCGAGACCCGAGCCTCGCGGAATTCACGTCGACCTTTTGATGACGAAGATGGCAGCTGCGAACAGGGTTTCTCAGAGCGTGCCTGACAGCGACCTAAGAACGAGCGCCACAAACCGGCCAATGCGCTCGACTGACACGTTGAGTGGATTGTTTCTAGGAATATAAGGATAACAGATTAGCCGGGGCGGAAGCCTTCTTCGCCCGTGGTTTTCGGCGGACGAAAATGCTTTTGACAGACCATCCCCGGACAGGCAACATGTCCTCAACCATGACAACTATGGAGACTCCGATCGTCCCGCAGCGCAGTGGAGGTGTCCCCGACACCCGTCTGTGCTCCGGACCCGTGCTGGCAATTGCCGCTGCCAGCGTGGCCCTCGGAACGCGTTTCTTCCTGATTATCTCGAAGTACTCGATCAATGTTTTCTTCTTCGATCAGTGGAGCTACCTGACCCCATTTTTTCGTCATCAGCCGAGCTTTGCCGAACTCTTCTTCTTGCAGCACGGGCCGCACCGCGAAGGCATCGGACTTTTTGCCGATAAGTTTCTCTATCCCCTCACCCACTGGAATGCACGTGTGGATTCGTTCCTCATCGGAGGGAGCATCTTTGTCGCCATGCTGCTCGCGCTGAGGCTCAAGTGCAAGCTCTATGGTGCGCTTTCGTATTCGGATCTGGCGATTCCGGTGATCTTCCTGTCCCTAGCACAATATGAGATGCTGGTCGGCGCGTCGAATCCCGCCTGCAGCGGCCTGCCGCTCGTGATGATGATGCTGTATTGCCTCGCTCTTCTCGGCCGCAACCGGCTGCTGAGATATTTATTGGTCTTGGCGCTGAATTTCCTGCTCATCTATACCGGATATGGCCTTTTCATGGGCGCGGTCACCATGGGAGTTTTCCTGCTCGAGTGCTATTGGAGCTGGCGCCACCTGACGTCCGCACCGTTCGTCCAAGCTGCAGCAGGGCTCATAGTGGCTGCAGCTTCCCTCGCGTCTTTCTTTATCCATTACACTTTTGTTCCCGGCGTGCGGTGTTTCCAGGTTCCTCAACGTCATCTCCTGCAATACGCCAGGTTCACGGGGTTAATGTTCGTGGGGTCTGTGGTTCCCAGGCCTCTTCATGTCTCTCTGGCAATGACCGCGCTGGGCGCGGCAATCCTCTTAGTTGTCGTATCCGTACTCGCCTGGCATCTGATTCACTTGCTGAAGGGTGCTGGCTCTGAGACACACCTGGTCGGGGTCGTACTCTTGAGCTATTGTCTGCTGTTCTCCGCGAGCGCTTCAGTTGGTCGCCTCTGCCTGGGCATGCAAGCGGCCTTTGCCTCGCGCTACGTCACGCTGTTGATCCCGGCCTTCCTGGCCATCTACTTCTACCTGCTGTCGCAGTCGTGGCACGGCAAGCGGAATCTCGTCCTGACATTATGGGTTCTGCTGCTCGTGCCTGCCGCTGTGCGCAAACCGTGGGAGGATATCCGGTGGTATTCCAACGGCAAGCGGGACTGGGCCAACTGTTACGTGCACACGGAGAATATCCACTACTGCGACCAGACCGCCAACTTTTCGATACACCCGGATCCCGAACAGATCGGGGATTTTGGCCATGGACCTGATTTGCAACTGCAGCAGAAGCTCGATTATCTCAAGGAGCATCGGCTGAATCTGTTCTATGACCGTAGTCTCAAATGAATGTCCAGCGCGCGGTTGAGATACTGTCTCAGCCTGAGACGCAGTCTCGACCAGGCCCGGTGCGCAGTCTCCGCAATGCCCCTAACTCGCTGAAAAATCTAGCTCCTGAGTGCTAGTCCTTCCGTTCCGGACTGTGGTAGCGCTCGTGCTTCTCTATCTGCATAACCGCGTGTTCTGGCTCCCCAAAGCTCTTCCTAACCGGGAAGAGGGGGAGCCCAACCGCACTTACAAAGTCGGGGCTGAACCAGTCCGGACTGAATCGGCAGGCTGAACGGGTAGGGAAAGGGTCAGAATCGCTTTGGGACAAACAGGCACAGGGAAGGCGCGGGCGGCACAAACCAGCACGGTCGCCGAACTGGCACGGTTTTTCCCAGAAGCCACGCCCGTACGGATTCCGGTTCAATTCACCCGGACCGGGGGCGAGACGGGCATTCCCGGCATCCAGGAGAGAACGGTCATTGAGTTCGGCACCTCTCGCGAAGTCCTGTTCTGCTGCACTGCGCCGTTAGAATTCGCCGACGTGTTGCGCCTGCGCAATTCCGACGGCTCACTCGACACGGACGCATCCGTGGTTGCCGTGCAGTACCAGCCGGGTGCGACCATCGTGGCCGCCCGCTTTCTCAACTCAGTCCCTAACTGGATCGTGAAACCATGACTCCATCAGAACCGACTTCGTCGCATCCTTCGGCACCCACTCCAGACTTTCCGGCGCTATGGTCCAGTGCACGTCGCCTTCATCCCATCTATACAGAACTGGCGCGCGAGTTCGTGATCGAACTGCCCGCCTGTTCCGATCTCGAAGCTCAAGTGGACACGCCGGGGCGCGAATCCGTGGAACAGGCCGAGCAGTGGCTGAACGATATGGATGATCGCATCCAAGTTCACCAGTTGCGCCAGTTTCTGCAGACCAGCACGCTGGTGGATGCTGACGGCCTGGTCGTTCTGCTGCGGCACTTCCTGGCGAAGACGGCTCACACCGACGCCTCGCGCGACAAAATTGATTTCCTGCTGGTGCAATATTTCAGCCAGGGCGCGCCTACCGAACTCGACGACAACAGCGCCGATATATCTTACGTTGCGCAAGGCCTGGAGTCCGTACTCGGCCCCGTAGAACTGAAGACTCCGGTGTGGTTGAACGCTTTGGATCGCGTTCTCGAGGCCGCGCGGCGTTGCCGTTCGCTCGACGAACTGCTGCACGGCGGTGTGCTCGAGCAAGGACGCAAAGCTAAGGCGCAGGCCGGCGATCTGTTCTACCTGCCTATTGCGCTGGTGGCGTTCACTCGTTTCGGATACCTCATGCGGCGCGTCTTCTTCCGCCTCATGCTCACCGATCTCAACGACATTCTCGACGGGCTTACCGAACTGGAAGAAAAAGGAGTCGAGACCATCGACTGCCGGCGGGCCCAGTTCTCGGCGCAAGAGCCGATCGTGCGGCTGCGCATGATCTGCCAGTCGTGGAAGGTCATGTTCCAGGCTGAGTATTCTTCCGGGCAGCCGCTGCGCATGCTGGTGGACCTGCGGGCCTCGGTTGACGCCGCACTGGGCCGCGGTTCGGCGGCCGCAGATGCCGGGAAAGCCATACCACCCGCCGCTCTGAAAGCTGCCGCACCAGCTGCCGAAAAAGCCACCCCCGTCAAGACGCCAACCGCGCCGCGGGCTGCTGGCGCTGCGGCCAGCGCAAAAGGCGCGAAACCCACAACCTCGCCGAAGCCGGCTCCCGTAACACACGCGCAGCCGGAAGCCAAGTCCGCCGTGGCGAAAGCGGATGCTCCTGAATTTCAAATCTCCGCGGATGCGCCGGAGTGGAACCCGGAGCAGGATTCGCAACCGGGCAGAAAGAAATAGTTGCAGCATTTCACCCAAGGCCGCACCAGAAGGAAACCGCTAGAACAGCTGGGGCGGAGATTCCAGGGTTGTCAGGATTGAGAATAAGAGTTGAGCACTAGAGGCTCCGCGAACGATGCGGGACTTCAGACGAAGGAAGCGTGCAAGTGGAACATCCGACCGTACTGGTTATCTCCGACGACGTGGAATTTTCCCGGAGCGTCACCGCGCGCTGGCAGACGGAGCGCAACGTCCCCACGTTTACGATGCTTAGCGGAGATCTATGGCCACGCAGCGTCGATAGCTTTGAGGTCGCCATTGTGGGTCCCTTGCGCCGGGAACTGCTCTCCGTAGTACTGGAACCGCTGCACTCGACCCTGCAACCTCTGTTCTGTGTTTGCCAGGACGCCCGCACCGCACAACTGGTGCGCGAGCGTTGGCCGCGTACCTCGGTTCTGCGCTGTCACGAGAATTGGCTGGATGTCCTGATCCTGGCCGCGAGCGAAGCCGTACGCCGCGCCGCGGCCGAAGCCCGCGCGCGAGCCGCCGAACAGATGTGCTCCACCTTGGAATGCCACGCCATGCTCGGCCGCTACATGCTGGAGATGCGTCATGGCCTGAACAATGCGCTGACGTCGCTTCTGGGCAACTCCGACTTGTTGCTGATCGAGCCAGGCAGCCTGTCGGCCCAGGCGCGGGCGCAGATTGAAACCATTCGCAACATGACGCTGCGCATCCATGAGGTGCTGCAACGGTTTTCGTCGCTGGAAAAGGAAATGAACGTGGTTGCTCAGCAGGTGGAACGGGACTCGGGCAAATGCCGCGTCGCCGCTGCCGCCGCGGGCGACTGAAAATGTACCTGTCCCCCGCCACGTACTGGCGGTTGGGCAGCCTAGCATCAAGGTGACGGGCGCATTTATTCATTCTCCCCTGGCGATATGCCGATCTTAGATTTATTGGGATTTATTGGCGGGCGTACCAGGTTCACGCTGCGCTGTGGGGAAAGGCCCTATGCACAAGTTAGCCGCGACCAGCACCATCCTTGAGCACGAGCTCTCGGAACTGCGCCTGCTCGTTGAACGCCAAACGGGAGTGGTTCTGGATTGTCCCAATAGCGCTCTGGCCGCACATGTCGCGGAGTTTGTCGAGGCCCAGGATTTGGGATCGTCGACCTTGCTGCTGGAACGACTTCGTTCCTGCGAGCAGGATCCTTCCAGCCTGCCATCCTTACTCGACGGTTTGCTCAACACCAATACCGGGTTCTTCCGTCATCCCGGAGCGCTGAATGCTCTCACACGGCAGGTGTTGCCTCAGCTCTGCGCTCGCAAGTCCGCAGACGGTCCCAGCCCGGTCCGCATCTGGAGCGCGGGCTGCGGCACCGGAGAAGAAACCTATTCCATCGCCATGGCGGTCTGCGATGCGATGACCCCCGCCAATGTGGGTGCTGCGATCAGCGGCAACGGTTCCGGCAATGGCAACGGAAATGGAAACGGCAAAGCAGCCGCGCGCAGCGGAGGCATCGCCGACAATTTGCAGAGCTTAGCGGCGCAACCCGCCCATCTCAATTCGGGATGCTCGATTCACATCGTAGGCAGCGACTTGCTGCCGTGCAATATCGAAGTCGCGGACCGCGGCGTGTATCTGCAGTCCTCATTGGACGGCCTGCCCCCAGCGACGATCCGCAACTATTTTTCGAAGATCGGCTCGCCGGTGGTTGTCCCCGCTGAAGCCCTCGGCGATACTCAGGACGAAACTCGGAACGAGACTAGAAATGGCACGAAGAACGGCAGTTCCAACGGATCGCAGAGTGCGTCCAACGGCGCGCATCTGCTGGTGAAACCCCGCCTGCGCAGCTTGGTTACTTTCAACTGCATGAACCTGGCACGGCCCGGCTACATCGGACGATTCGACTGCATCTTCTGTATGGACGTGATGCCCCACTTCTCCCGCGCCCAGCGCATCGCCCTGCTCGAGCGCCTGCATCTCTACCTCGAGCCCGGCGGATACCTTTTCCTGAGCCAGGGCGAAAAGCTGGTTACTTCGAACCTGAATTTCCGCTCCGAAACCTTCGACGGTTATACGTTTCACCGCAAGCCGCTGGCGGCAAGTGCGGCGTACGGGCGGTAGCATCAACAATGCGGGTTGCTGTTTGGGACGGCACGGGATAGACTAAACTAAGTTAGTTTAGTCTATAGGCGACCCATGAAAACAGTTAATATTCACGAAGCCAAGACCCAACTCTCCAAGCTTGTCGAAGAAGCGTTCGAAGGAGAGCCTTTTGTGATTGCGAAGGCTGGCAGGCCGATGGTGAAAGTCACAGCCCTGGGCGCTCCCGTGGGAAAAGAAGTTAAGCGCCTTGGCTTCATGGCTGGGCAAATCTCGGTGCCAGATGACTTCGACCGTATGGGTCAAGAAGAAATTGAGCGCATCTTCACGGGCGGAAAATGAAGCTTCTGCTCGATACCCATCTGCTTCTATGGGCCGCGGGGAAACCAAATCGGCTCTCCGCGACAGCCAGAAAACTGATCGACAACACAGCCAATGAGCTTCTATTCAGCGCAGCTAGCGTGTGGGAAGTGGCGATCAAGCGCGGACTCGGCCGCAGAGACTTCCAAGCCGATCCGCGGCTGCTCCGCCGCGGGCTGCTGGACAATGGATATACCGAGTTGCCGATTCTCAGCGACCACGTAGTCGCCATCGAGAGTCTGCCGCCGATCCACAAAGACCCATTCGACCGGTTGCTAGTCGCGCAAGCTACTGTGGAGGGAATCACACTTCTCACGGCCGACTCGATCGTGGCGGAATATCCGGGACCGGTGCGATTTGTCTGATATTGGGTTTACTTAAATTTGTCTATATTGTCTAGTTTATCTATAATGGACAAATGAAGGTCGTCACCTCCACTGATGCAAAGCAGCGCTTCGGAAGCATCGCCGAATCAGCCCTGCGTGAACCCGTTCTCGTTCGAAAGCAAAATCGCGACTTCGTCGTAATTATGTCCGCGGAGCAATACGAGCGCATTCGCAGATCCAATATCACAGAACTGGAGCGAACCATGGACCGCATCGGCGCCCAGGCCGCAGCACGGGGAATGACCGAGGAAATCCTTGCCGACATCCTGAAGGACTGAGCCGCCAGGATTCATGCGAATCTCGCGTCGTCTGGTCGTGGATACCAACGTATTCGCCAGCGCCATCATCTTCCCGCGCTCGGTTCCACGTCAGGCTGTCGACCATGCCTTGGACCACGGCGTCGTCATCTTTTCCGAGGCCACGATGAGCGAACTCGCCGCAGTTCTATCCCGTTCAAAGTTCGATAGGTTTCTCGGCCGCGCGGACCGCGAGCTTTTCCTGGCGCAGATTGAAAGTACGGCAGAGTTCGTTCCAATCATTCAGCTAGTCCGCGCCTGCCGCGACCCGAAAGACGACAAGTTCCTGGAAGTGGCGCTGAACGGCAGTGTGGATGTGATTATTACGGGCGATGCGGATTTGCTGGGGATGCATCCGTGGCGGGAGATCGTGATTCTGTCGCCGGCGAAATATCTGAAGAACCGATTGCGGTGAAGCCCTCACAGGATCTCGACTGCCGGCTTCCAGCGGCTGGTCTTAAACTCGGGTTTGTACCAATCGACGTTGGTGCTTGCGGTGATCCCCTCGGAAGTCTTCGCAAACTCTTCAAAGTACAGGTTAGCTGGTACCTTGGGTTTCCCATAGGAAAACCACTCCCAGCGCACCCGGTCGGCACCGGAGATTTTAAACCTCGACGGGGATACGACCACCCTCGCCGGGGACCAAACAGACAAGACCTCACCCTCATTGAAATAGAGCTTGAGGACATTCTGGTCAGTGTCGCAGCCGACCAACCTGTGATAGTTGTCATGCGGCCTGCCGAACCACTGGCCCCAAAAGCGCAATGTTCCGCTCTTTACGTGCGGGAGCGATGCTCGTATCCGATCAGCGGCTTGTTCAGCCTCATTCATCGATTTGGCGGAACCCTCAGGCGAACAAGAACTCCTTAGTCCTCAATTCCTTAATCGTATCCCTCAGCTTTGCCGCCTTCTCGAACTCAAACCGCTTCGCCGCCTCGCGCATGTCGCTTTCGAGCTTGACGACATACGCATCTAACTCCGGCTGCGACTTAAATTCCGGCATGCCTTCGGCTTCGCCGCCGGTCAGGTCGGTGTAATCGGCGGCGACGATTCCGGCCAGGGTCATGTCCAGCGGGCGCACAATCGATTCCGGTGTGATTCCGTTCTCTTCGTTGTATGCCGTCTGAATGGCCCGCCGCCGTAGAGTTTCATCCATGGCGCGCTTCATCGAATCCGTCATGCGGTCGGCGTAGAGAATGGCGCGGCCGTGCAGATGCCGGGCGCAGCGTCCGATGGTTTGGATTAACGAGCCCCACGACCGCAGGAAGCCTTCTTTATCGGCATCGAGAATCGCGACGAGCGAAACTTCCGGCAGGTCGAGACCCTCACGCAGAAGATTGATGCCAATCAATACATCGAACTCGCCCTTGCGCAGGTCGCGTAGGATCTTAACCCGCTCCAGGGTTTCGATCTCCGAGTGCATGTAGCGGCACTTCACGCCCACTTCGGCGTAATACTCGGCCAAGTCTTCGGACATGCGCTTGGTTAGCGTGGTTACCAGGATTCGCTCGCCCTTTTCCACGCGGGCGCGAATCTCATGCAGCAGGTCGTCAATCTGCCCCTTCACCGGACGCACCTCAACCTCCGGATCGATCAACCCCGTCGGCCGGATAATCTGCTCCACCACCACGCCTGCCGATTTCGTCAGCTCATACGGCCCCGGCGTCGCTGAAACATAAACCAGCTGATTGGTGCGATGCTCAAATTCCTCGAACGTCAGCGGACGGTTATCCAGCGCCGACGGCATCCGGAAGCCATATTCCACCAGCGTTTCCTTGCGCGAACGGTCGCCGGCATACATGCCGCGCAACTGCGGAACGGTCTGGTGAGACTCGTCGATGAACATCAGGAAATCGCGGGGGAAATAATCCAGCAGCGTGGGCGGCGGCTCACCCGGCATGCGTCCCGTAAAATGCCGCGAATAATTCTCGATGCCGTGGCAGTAGCCCATCACCTTGATCATTTCCAAGTCGAACTTCACCCGCTGATGAATTCGCTGCGACTCGACCACTCGCCCTTGCTTCTCCAATTCCACTTCCCACCACGCCAGCTCTTTCTTGATCGACTCCACTGCCGACGCCCGGGTCTCATCCTTCATCACATAATGCGTCTTGGGATAGATCGGCAGCCGCATGTACTTCTGCTTCACCGTGCCGAACAGCGGATCGACTTGCGCCAGCGACTCTACCTGATCCCCCCAAAGCTCGATGCGATAAGCCATGTCGTCATAAGTAGGGAAGACTTCGATCACGTCGCCGCGCACGCGAAACGTGCCCCGCTTGAACTCGCCATTAGTGCGTTCGTAGAGAATGTCGACCAGCTTGCGCGTGATGTCCTCGCGCGTAATCTTTTGGCCTTTCTCCAGAAACAGCATCATGCCGTAGTAAGCCTCGGGCGATCCCAGGCCGTAGATGCAGCTCACGGAAGCCACGATCAGCGCGTCGCGGCGCTCGAATAAAGACTTGGTCGCCGAGAGCCGCAGCTTGTCGAGTTCGTCGTTGATGGTCGCTTCTTTTTCGATGAAAAGGTCCGCGGCCGGAACGTAAGCCTCGGGCTGGTAATAGTCGTAATAAGAAACAAAATACTCGACCGCATTGTGCGGAAAGAAATTCTTGAACTCGTGATAGAGCTGCGCCGCCAGAGTTTTGTTGTGCGCCATCACGAGCGCCGGGCGGTTCACAGCCTCAATCACCTTGGCCATGGTGTAAGTCTTGCCCGACCCGGTAACTCCCAGCAGAACCTGATGCTGCTCGCGGTCGTACACGCCGCGCAGCAGCGCCTCGATCGCGCGGCCCTGGTCGCCCTGTGGTTTGTAATCGGAAACGAGTTTGAAATCCATGGAAGAAGCTCTTAGCTGTTAGCTCTTAGTCTTTAGCTACTGTCCTATGTGGGACAGCCGCCCTCGGCCGTCCACGCCGAGCTAAGCTCGGCTCAGCTTTCTCAGCAGCTAGTCGCTGCCTGCACAGAAGGCAATTTCGCTGAGTGAGAATCTTTCTATTATAACGTGGGGAAAAGCTCCATCTGCAGTTCGGTTACAGCTCCGCCAGCACCCGGTGCACGAGAGAAATCGCGATCGAGCCTTCGCCCACCGCGGAAGCCACGCGCTTCACATTTCCGGCGCGGACATCCCCGACTGCGAATACGCCGGGCAGGCTCGTCTCCAGCATCTGCGGGACTCGTTCCAGCGGCCAGTGGTAGTCGTGCAAAACCGGATCCAGATCGCGTCCGGTCAGAATGAAGCCTTTGTTGTCCATCGCCACGCAGCCGTTCAGCCACTCGGTTCGGGGCGCGCCTCCGGTCATGATGAAAACGTGGCGGATGTCGTGGGTTGAAGTCTCGCCCGTGTTTTTATTCTGCCAGGTGACGCGCTCGAGTTGAGCATCGCCGTCAAGCGCGACAATCTCCGTGCAGTAGTGCATTTCGATTTTGGAGTTTTCTTCGATGCGCTGAATGAGATAGCGCGACATGGTATCCGACAACTGGCTTGACCTTACCAGCATGTGCACCTTGCCCGCCGTCTGCGACAAATAAACCGCCGCCTGTCCCGCCGAGTTCCCGCCTCCCACTACGATCGCATCCTCATTGCCGCACAACTGGGCTTCAATGAACGTCGCTCCGTAATAAATGCCCTGGCCCTCGAACTTCGCGAGGTTTTCGATGTTCGGCTTGTTGTATTGGGCGCCGCTGGCGATCACAACGGCACGGGCGCGAATGGTTTGGCCGCAGCTCACGCTCAGCTCGTAAGGGCGCCGCTCGCAGTTCAATTTGGTCACGCTGTTGGCTATCAGCATCTTGGCGCCAAACTTTTGTGCCTGCGCGGTCGCACGGCCCGCCAGCTCCAGCCCGGAGACTCCGGTGGGGAAGCCGAGATAGTTTTCGATCCTGGAACTTGATCCCGCCTGCCCGCCGGGAGATTCGGTTTCGATCATCAATACATCCAGACCCTCCGACGCGCCGTACACGGCCGCCGCCAGGCCGGAGGGTCCGGCCCCCACGATTACCAGATCGCGAACTTCAGTCGCAGTGATGTTGGCGTTCAGGCCCAGGCACTTGGCCAACTCGTGAGTCGAGGGATTGCGCAGCACGGTCTCGCCGTTGCAGATCACCACGGGAATTTCGGCCATGGTTACGGAAAACCGGTCTAGTAGATCCTGCGCTCCCAGGTCGGCGTCGAGGTCGATGTAGGCGTGGGGATGCCCGTTGCGGCTGAGAAACTCGCGCAGTCGCAAGGTGTTGGCCGAATGCCGCGAGCCCAGCAGAACCACGTTGCCCTGGCCGTAGGAAATCAGCAACAGGCGCCGCAGAATGAACGCGCGCATAAAAATCTCGCTCAGGTCCGCGTCCCGCGCCACCAGGCTCTTAAAACTTTCCGGACTGAGTTCCAGAAACTCCCCGGGTTCGGTCACGCGTCCCCGCACCAGCGCCCCGCGGCGCGAGATCATGGTCATTTCGCCGGTGAATCCTCCCGCCTGGTGGGTCACGATCAAGCGTTCGCCGTTCAGGCTGGGCTGCACAATCTCCATGCCTCCCGAAAGCAGCACGAAGAACGGTACGCTCACGTCGCCCGGCTCAAACAGAATCTCTCCCGCTTGCATCTGGCGCACCTTGCCGAAGGCACGGATGCGATGGATATGCTCCGGCGTAAGGGCGGGAAAAGCGTGGACGCGATCAATCGGTCCTGATGAGAGGGCTGGGCGAAGGTCAGTGGCCGCGGGTAAACCTATGGGCGAAGCTGGAATGGAGTCGACGGGAGAAGACATGATTCACCTGCAAGAAAGCTGAGTATACACAGCCGCGGCCGCACACGGCTGTGGAACTGGTTGGATGATGCAAACCTGCTCCAGGCTGCAAGACCTTTGCCTACGGTTTCACTTCGCCCACGCTTACAATCCTCGCCGTGGCGCGAAACTTCTTGTAATCGCGGAAGGTCTGCTCCACGTTCACGTCAAAGTTCTTGAGCAGGGCGAGACGCACATCGATCTTTGCCGCGACATGGAGCGGCAACCACACCTCGTCGTTCACCCGCGTCTGCTCGAGCGTGAAGCGTGAACCCCGATGAAAGCGTGCCAGGAACAGTCCCCAGGAAATCGTGTCCAGGCATTCTACGTCCATTTTGGCCAGTTGCAGATCGCCCTTGTCGATCCAGACGCGCCCCCGGAACTTTGACAGGAACTTGGATTCTTTCATGTGCGGCTCAAAGCCCGGACGCGGCTCGCCATCGATCACCCAGGCCTCGCGCTCGCCCACCGATTCCGTCCCCACCAACTTGAAGTTGTAGGCATCGGCGATCTCGCGCACGAACTGGCGTCCCTCTTCGCGATCCTTTTCCTCTTTTTGCTCGCGCTTCTTGCGATCGTCTTCCGACTCGTTCTTGCGCTTGTCGACGATCTTCTGGATCTTTTCCTCTTCCCTAGCCGCGTCTTTGGCGTCGAGCGCCTTGTCGTCCTTCTCGATCAGCCGCTGTACCTGCTCGCCGTAGATCTCCATCACTTCGTAGGTCTTCACTTCAGTGGATTTCACCTGCCCCTTGCCATCGAGCTTTTGCTCCTCGTCGCGCTCAATGTAGGTGTAGTCGCGAAGCCGCTTGTCGTTCTCGATGTCCTTGTCGGCGACCACACGAAGCAGTTGCTGCATCTGCTGCTGCGAGAGTTTGCCGTTGGCATCGGGAGTTAGGTCGGGCGGGAGTGCGGCGGGCGCTGTGTCGGTTTGATCCTGCTGTCCGAGGACCGGCAGGCCAGCAAGCAGAACCCCGAGCAATAGGAGCAGAGCGAGACCCGGCATTCGCATGATCGACATTACGTTCTTAGAGGGCAAGGAGTTCCATCAGGATGCATGACGGCGAAGTAAAAGGCCAACGACTAACGACCGTCCTTATACGCCTTGCCCAGGCACTCCGCCTGAAATAGCCGCTCATCCACTCGATGCAGGCGCTTGGCCATGTTGGGCGTGATCAGCGGGTAATGCTTGATATCGAACAAGTGATACACGATGAACCACACGGGCTGGTCCGTGGTCATCCAGTTCTGGCGGTCGAAGCGCTTCAGGTTGACGGGGACCGAGAATCGCCGCAACGTGCGCTCATGCCGCAGGTTGAAATACCCGTTGAAGTAAGTTAGGGCCAGCTCGCGCAGGGTGCGATGGATGGGCTCGCGCCAGCGGCATCCCGTGTAGTTCGATTTGGCCACGGCGCCCCAGCATCCGTTCTCGCGAAAAATCGCGATGACGTGGTCGGTGTCGTGCTCGGCTTCAAAATCCAGCAGCAGCGGAGGATATCCGTTGGCGCGCAGCGCCGCCGCCGCAAAGATGGCGCCTTCCAGGCAGTGCGCCGTCTGCTCGGCCAGCACACGTCGGGGCGACCATGCCGTATCGGCCAAGTGATACGGAGCATCATCGAGAAACTTCTGGATGCCGTGGGGATCTTTCATGCCGCGCAGCTTGCGCAGCTCCGAAGCAGTGAAACCACCCGTTGAATCGCTCATCGTCGCATGAGTTTACATGAGAAATCAGTACCGAGCACCAAGTTGCAAGTCTCGCTTTTGACCTTACTTGGCACTTGGTACTAGCTACTCGGTACTGTTAAGCGAATACCTCGGCCAGTTCCTGAGGTGTATCTACGAGCACGTCCGGTGGACACCCCTCGAGCGTGTGCGGAGCGAATCCGTAACTGACGCCCACGGTCCACAAGCCGGCGTTTTGTCCAGTTTCAACATCGACGTGAGAATCGCCAACGATTGCAGCCTCTTCGGGCCGCACGCCAGCTTCGTCCAGCAGCTTACGCGCGCCTTCAGGATCGGGCTTCTTTGTGGCAAAACTGTTCCCGCCATAGATCTTCGCGAAGAATGGACCCAGTCCCAAAGCGTCGACGATCGCGCGCGAGGGGACGACGGGCTTATTGGTGAGCACGGCCATCTGCCGCGGAGCGCCGTTGGATGCAGTTTGAACGGACTCGAGTGCTTCCTTCACCCCTGCGTACACCGTGGTGTGGTCGAGCTTGTGTTCGCGGTAGTAAGAAAGAAAAAACTGCAGGCCCTGCCGCACAATCGCCTCGTCCACCGCCTCGCCGCCAAGCGCACGTTGAATCAGGATGGGCGCGCCGTCGCCCACGTAGCTGGCGATGACGTCGTCGGGCAACTCGGTGCGGCCGATGTGACGCAGCGCAGCGTTCACGGAATGCACCAGATCGAGGCGCGAGTCAATCAGCGTGCCGTCGAGATCGAAGATCACCAGCTTGATCGTATGCGGGTCGAAGGCGCGGCGGGTATGGATCATCCACTCTCAGGATAAATGATCGGAACCCCGCAGAGACGTTACTTGCAACGGCTCGACACGGCTGAGTGCTCTGCTGCCGTAGCCGCGCCCGTATAATTCCGCCATGGCCAAGAGCTGGAAGACGCGCTTGATTCATTCCGATGTGCAGGTTCCAGAGGGTTACCGGTCGCTGGCGAGTCCGGTTTACCGCGGCTCGACCACGTTATTTCCCGACGCCGCTTCGGTCGACGACAGTTGGGATCAACACGAGGCGGGCTACACCTATGGCCTGTACGGTACTCCCACCACGCTCGAACTCGGGGCAAAGATTTGCGAACTGGAAAAAGGTTACCGGACCATCGTCACCCCCGGCGGACAGGGCGCGATTGCTCTGATCAACCTGGCGTTCTTGAAAAGCGGCGATCATATTCTGATTCCGGAGAGCGTCTACACTCCGAACCGAAAGCTGGCTTATCACGTATTGCGGCGGTTTGGCGTGGAGGCGAGCTTTTATCCCCCTGAAATCGGCGGCGGAATCAAGGACCTGCTGCGCCAGAACACGCGGCTGGTCTGGTGCGAGAGCCCGGGCTCGATCACCATGGAAGTGCAGGATGTGCCAGCGATCGCCGAAGCATCCCGTGCGCACGGAGTGCTGGTGGCACTGGATAACACCTGGTCCGCAGGAGTGTATTTCGACGCATTCGCGCACGGTGTCGATATCACGATGCAAGCGCTTACGAAATATGTGGGCGGTCATAGCGACCTGCTGCTGGGTTCGGTAACGGTGAAAGAGAGAACGCTGCATCAGCAACTGGGCGCGACCCATCAACTCCTGGGCTGCGCAGCTTCACCGGACGATTGCAGCCTGGCCTTGCGCGGCATGCGGACCATGGCGGTACGCTTGAAACACATCGAGGTCTCGGCCCTGAGGATTGCTCGTTGGCTGGCCGCGCGTCCGGAGATTGAGCGGGTGCTGCATCCCGCGCTCGAAGGCTCCCCGGGACATGAACTCTGGCAGCGCGACTTCACCGGATCGGCAGGCGTTTTTTCCATCGTCTTTAAACCGGAGGCTTCGAAGGCTCAGGTGCTGCAATTTGTGGACAAGTTGGAGCTGTTCGAGATCGGCTATAGCTGGGGAGGCGTGACCAGTCTCGCCGTGGCCTATGACTTCCACGCATCCAAGGGACGGCCGAATTATGGACACCGTATCGTGCGGCTGAACATCGGACTCGAAGACACCGAGGACTTGCTCGAAGATCTGGAGCGCTGCCTGGGAAGCCTCTAAGACATCGGTACTGGTGCAGGAGGAATGCACTCCTCTATCCGGTGACCAAAGTTCCCGCACTGCCCTCGGCAGGAACTTGCATGTTTTCCAATCCCCGATTCCCATTTACAATGCAACCTGCCTATCACTACGGGCACCGTACTTTGTAGGCTGGGGAAGTTCATCGAGTACTTAATCAGGGAACCGGATGGCGACGACAAAAACCGACCCCAAGCTGCCCTTTGCAGGCAGCGGCGGCAAGAAGTCCCAGACCTACGAGGGACTCACGCGCGAGCAGTTGATCGAAGCCTACCGCATCATGTATACCTCCCGGCGCATCGACGACCGGGAAATCCTGCTCAAGCGGCAGCAGAAGATCTTCTTCCAGATGTCGGGCGCGGGGCATGAAGCCATCGGCATGGCTGCCGGGATGGCGCTGAAGCCGGGCTACGACTGGTTCTACCCTTATTATCGCGACCGCGCGTTGTGCCTGGCCCTGGGGGTCAAGCCCCTGGAGATGTTTCTGCAAGCGGTGGGAGCGGCCGACGATCCCAGTTCCGGCGGACGCCAGATGCCTTCGCACTGGGGCTACAAACGGTTGAACATTGTGACTCAATCGTCCCCGACCGGGTCGCAGATCCTGCAGGCAGTGGGATGCGCCGAAGCCGGACGCTATTTTGCGCAGCGTCCCCGAGCGGCAGAGATCCCAGAAGCGAGTAACCGGCCTGACTATCGCCAGTTCAAACAGGTCACTTTCCGCGGTGACGAAGTCTCCTACGTTTCTCTCGGAGATGGAACCACCAGCGAAGGCGAGTTCTGGGAGGCGATGAACGCCACCGCTCTCAACAAGCTGCCTGTGATTTTCTGTGTGCAGGATAACGG
Organism: uncultured Acidobacteriaceae bacterium; assembly: GCA_963749985.1. Classification (GTDB taxonomy): domain Bacteria; phylum Acidobacteriota; class Terriglobia; order Terriglobales; family Acidobacteriaceae; genus Sulfotelmatobacter. The sequence goes on from CAVVOS010000002.1 coordinate 643,280, forward strand.
CTACGCGATCTCGGTGCCGGTGGAAATACAGACTGCCGGTGGCAGTATTTCGCGGCTGGTCTCGGGCTTCCCGAATTTCCATTTTGAAGAAATCGATGGCACCGATCCGGTGGCAAGTTGCGCCGCGTTTCAGCGTGCTGTGAGCTATTGCCGCGAAGGTCATGGGCCGGCGTTTGTGCATGCCCACGTGATCCGTCCCTATTCGCATTCGCTCTCCGACGATGAGCGCTTGTACCGTCCGGACGCCGAGCGGGAACGCGATGCGGCCCGCGATCCGGTTTCCCGTACCCAGATGTTCCTGCTGCGCGAGGGAATTCTCGACGAGAAGGGCATCAACGAACTGGAAAAGAAGGTCGAGGAGGAACTGCAGGTTGCCGTGGACCTGGCTCTGGAGGCCTTGCCTTCCGCGCCTGAGAGCGTGCTGCAGTATGTGTATTCGCCGGACATTGATCCAACGTCTTCCGCGTTCGACACTCAGCCTGTAGTCGGACCCGATACCAGCGATGGCAAGAAACCGGTGGCGAAAACCATGGCCGACTTGATCAATACCACGCTGCGCGACGAGATGAGGCGCGACGAACGCATGGTGATCTTCGGCGAAGACGTAGCCGATTGCAGTCGCGAGGAGTACCTGAAGCGCAAGCTGGTGAAAGGCAAGGGCGGAGTCTTCAAGCTGACGTTCGGTTTGCAGAACGAGTTTGGCACCGACCGCGTATTCAATTCGCCTCTCGCCGAGGCTGCCATCGTGGGCCGCGCCACGGGCATGGCTACGCGCGGGCTAAAGCCGGTGGTGGAGATTCAGTTCTTCGACTACATCTGGCCCGCGATGATGCAGATTCGCGATGAGCTCTCGGTGATCCGCTGGCGCTCGAACAATGTGTTCTCCTGTCCGGTCGTAATTCGAGTGGCCATCGGCGGCTATCTCACCGGCGGCGCGATTTACCATTCGCAGTGCGGAGAGAGCGTATTCACGCATATTCCGGGACTGCGCGTGGTGTTTCCGTCAAATGCGCTGGATGCGGCAGGACTCTTGCGCACCGCGATTCGCTGCGACGACCCTGTCTTGTTCCTGGAACACAAGCGGTTGTACCGCGAGACTTACGGACGTGCGCCTTATCCCGGACCGGATTACATGATTCCGTTTGGCAAGGCCAGAATCGTGCATCCCGGGACGGACTTAACCGTGATCACTTACGGCGCGGTGGTGCCGCGCGCGCTGCAAGCGGCGCAGAAGCTCGAGCGCGAGCACGGCGTGAAAGTGGAGTTGATCGATCTGCGCTGCCTGAATCCGTTTGACTGGGAGACGATTGCCGCATCGGTCGGGAAAACAAACCGCGCGCTCGTCGCCTATGAAGATACCTTGAGCTGGGGCTATGGAGCGGAGATCGCGGCACGCATTGCGGATCAACTCTTCGACCACCTGGATGCGCCCGTGCGCCGCGTTGCCGCGGCCGACACATTTGTGGCCTACCAGCCGATCCTCGAAGATGCCATCCTGCCCCAGGCCAACGATCTTTTCCGCGCGATGAAAGAGCTGGCGGAATACTAGGACCAGCGGCAAGTGGCCGGTGATCGGTGAAACCCTCGGCGCACTGCGGCTTTCCGGCTAGAGCCTTACCTCTCTGAGAGTTCCTTCCACCATTGACCGCACCTTCGCCATCCCCCTACAATCGGACGCCGCTTTCGGGGGAATCCAATGACGCCGCTTCGTCGCAACGCTTACATCCATGAGCTGGCCGGAACTGCCAGCCTGATCCTCATCTGCCTTCTTTCCACTGCCTTTACAGTTGTGGCGCAGACATCCGTTACCACCTACCACAACGACAATTACCGCACGGGTTGGAATTCGAGCGAAACCGTGCTTACGCCGGCCAACGTAAATGCTTCCAGTTTCGGGTTGCTGACCCGGGTGAAGCTAGACGACCAGGTGGACGCGCAACCGCTCCTGGTGCCCAATGTGAACATCACAGCGGGCGGTCACCAGGGGACGCATAGTGTAGTGTATGTGGTCACGGAAAACGATACGGTCTACGCCATCGACGCCAGCGCCGGCACCGTGCTGCTCAGTCAGAATCTCGGCAAACCCGTGCAGTGGCCGCTGGGCTGCAACAACAACGGACCGAATGTCGGCATCACCTCGACTCCGGTGATCGATACCAGCAGCAACACCCTGTACCTAATCGCCTACACGCAGGACAGCAGCGGCCCCGCCTACCGGCTCCACGCGCTCGATCTGGGGAGCCTGACGGACAAGATGACCCCGGCGGTTGTGACCGCATCGCATACGCTTGCCGATGGAACCAGCTTCGTTTTCAACGCCACCTACCAGCGCCAACGTCCCGGCCTGCTGGAGGCAAATGGCAACATCTACGCCGGATTCGGCAGCTTCTGCGACTATGGCGCCAACCTCTCGCGGGGCTGGTTGCTGGGCTGGAATGCGTCGTCGCTCGCGCCGCTTTCGGCCAACCAGGTCAACGATACGCAAGCCACTTCTCCCAACAGCTTCTTCCTTTCGTCGATCTGGATGTCGGGATACGCGCCCGCGGCTGACGACTCCGGCAACGTGGTATTCGTCACCGGAAACTCCGACCCCTCGGGAACCACCTACGACGGAGTCACCAACATTCAGGAGAGCGTGATTAAGGTGTCGGCGAACCTGACCAATGTGGTGGACCTCTTCACGCCCTCGGACCAGGGCGACCTCGATCAATGGGACTCGGATTTTGGCTCTGGGGGCGTGCTGGTCCTGCCGGATCAGCCGGGATCGACGCCGCACCTCGCGGTGGCGGCGGGCAAAGACGGCAATATGTACTTCATGAATGAGGACCATCTGGGCGGATATTCCACGACCAAGAACAATGTCCTCGGAACCTACGCAATCGCCGGCGGTTGCTGGTGCGGAGAGTCCTACTTTGTGGATCCGAAAGACGGCGCGGCGCGCGTGGTGAGCAGTGGCGGCAACCGGGTTCAGGTGTGGAGGCTGCAAACCTCGCCCACTCCGAAGTTAAAGGAAGTGGCTCAAGCGTCGGTCTCTAGCGGGCAGAATGGTGGGTTCTTTACCAGCGTATCGTCCAATGGAAACGCCTCTCCGATCATCTGGGCGCTGTCGCGACCGACATCGCAACAGACCGGCATAGGACTTTACGCTTTCAACCCGGAGTCGAGCGGAAGCAGAATGAGCCTGCTCTTCAAGAGCCCCGCCGGCCCCTGGCCCAACCAGGGTGGCGACTCAAACCAGGTTCCGATGGTGGCCAACGGTAAGGTGTATGTCGCCAGCTACAAGGAGTTGCAGATTTACGGGCTGACAGCGCAGGCGTTGAAGAAGCCGGCAAAGTAGCTGGGTTTGAACGGGGCGCGAAGCGCGGGCGAGGCCAAAGAGATGGGGACCGGTTTATACTCGGGCCGAGGTACCGGCCAGCCCGATCTTCGTATTGCCCTTATGCACTTGAAATACGGGCATTGCAGCCGGTTTTTCCGTCATGCTCGCCACGTTGCGAAGGATCGTTCCTAATCTCCATTACGCTGGCACAGTTCTTCTCGCAATCCTGGCAGTTCCCGCGATTCAACATCTCCACTTACCCGCGCATCTCGACTGGCGCGGCAACTTAGTCTTTTACTGGGTGACTCTCGGATCCGGATCGCTGCTGTATGCGATGGTGTTTTGCGGATTGGCTTTCCCGCTCCGCCAGAGTCTTGGGCCCTTTTGGGAGCGTTACAGAAAAGAAAAGCTGCGGATCCTTTTCGCGTTGGCTTTCCTGGTCTTGTTGTGTCGCGTGCTTCCGTTCACAACCGCAATTCTGTCCGCCGCCAAAGCTTTGTTCGTGATCGAATTGGCGGAAAGAAGCAAGTCGGAAGCGGGTTCTTTTCCTCGGAAAGCGATGACCGTATTCGCTCCCGCAGCCTACATGTTCGCCGGTCTCACCCTGGTGATTATTTACAATGACATCATTGTTGCCGACAGGTTTCCGCTTTCCTACGACGCTTTCCTGAGCCGGGTCGACGCCCGCATTTTGTGGGGACGAAGTATTTCGTCGATCGCTCATGCGATGTGGACGATTCTGCCGGCCAGATTGCTGACCTTCCTGGATTTTGCTTACTTTCAAATGTTTGCTGTCGTCGGCGCGGGCCTTTTGATGAGCTCCTACGGTTCGTACAGGCGGGGCATGCAATTCGCGGGGACGTGCCTGACCGCCTACTATCTGGCACTGCTGATTTTTTACGTTTGGCCCACGTATGGTCCTTATGTTTTCTGCGGCACACATGCGGCACAATTTCCCGCTTATCTCACGGCGTATCGTTTTCAGAGGTCTGGAATGCAAAGTCTCCAAGCCGTATCGCAGCACAAGATCCGGTACCTCGCGAGCGGGTATTACATTGCCTTTCCGGCTTTGCACGTTGGACTACCTGTAATCGCGATGTGGTTCATGCGGCGCTGGCGCACTCTGTTCTGGTTTCTAGCCGCCTATAACTGCGTTGTGGTCTTCGCGATTGTGACCTTGGAATGGCATTACGCGATCGATTTGTTTGGAGGAGCTGCCGTGGGAGCCCTCGCTCTGGCAATGGTGGGTTGGGGCGCAAGCCCACCTCAAGGATGCCCCGCGAACGACTTTCTTCCAGAGCATCCATAACTGAAGCCGAGCCCTTCCGAGCTTTCGTGGTTACGAAGGCTTTCCGCGCAAGACGCTTCTCGTTGATCGTTCCCCTCTGCGATGCTAGGCTCGAAGCAGTGGGCTCCGCATCCATCAATTCCATGAATCCTGGCCGATCTCCGCGCGGCGCGATGGCTTGGCTGCAATCGGGATCGGCGGAGGTGTGGCTCAAGTTCTTGCTGGCGCTGGTGGGATTAGGACTGGCTTTCGGCGCGGCGCTGTTTTCCACGGCGGCGGGCGAGGCGGGACATCTTTGGGCGTCGGTGATTCTGGCGTCGGTGGCGCTGCTAATGGCGGCGTTCGTGGGGCTGGTTACGGTGCCGTATCTGGCGCAGCGGGTGGCGTTGGAGCGGCTGCGGCAGACGTTTCACTACGAAGCTACCAGGGCGGGCGTGGTCTATGTGCTGGTCACACTGGTGATCGGCATTGCGGCGCTGAACACGGGGAACAATCTGCTGTACATTGTGGTGGCGGCGATGCTGGCGGCGATGCTGGTGTCGGGAGTGGTTTCCGCAATGGTGTTGCGCGGGCTGGAGCTGGAGGTGCGGCTGCCCGAGCATGTGTTTGCCGGGCGCCCGGTAGTGGGACGAATCGTGCTGCGCAATCCGCGACGTTTCCTGCCCTCGTTTTCGATTCGCGTGGTGCCCGCACGCAAGATAAAGAAAGCCCGCAAGCAATGGCGGTGGGAACGAACGACATTTGTTTTCCCGCTGAACCGGCCTGCCGGAAATCAGTGGCTGCGGCTGCGCGATTGGCGGGTGCGTCGAGTGGAAGTGGCGCCGACTGCGCCGGGAATTTTCGAGGGGATGGTCTACTTCCCATATTTACCGCCGAAGGCGGAGTTGTCGGCGGACCTTGAGTTGTGTTTCGAGCGCCGGGGGCGCTATCGCGAATCGAGTTTTGGCGTGGCCACGCGGTTTCCGTTCGCCTTCCTGACCAAGACGCGGGATGTCGCCCTGGAGCGCGAGATTCTGGTCTATCCGCCGGTTGAGCCGCCCGACGAGCTGTTTGAAATCCTGCCTCTGGTGCGCGGAGAGTGGGAGAGTTTTGTGCGGGGGCGCGGCTCCGACCTGCACCTGATTCGCGAGTACATGCCGGAAGATTCGGCGCGCCACGTGGACTGGAAGGCGACGGCGAAATCCGGTTCCTTGAAAGTGCGCGAGTTCAGCCGGGAGGATGAGCGCAAGCTGTGCATCGTCTTCGACAATCCTGCTGCCGGGCTGATTTCCGAGGGGGCGTATGAGCGCGCGGTGAACCTGGCGGCGTCACTGGCATGGCACTTCTCCGAACAGGATGCGGAGGTTTCGTTTGTAGTGGCAGGGCAGGGGCGCGGCGTGGACCTGCACGAGTTCCTGGCGCGATTGGCGGTGATCGAGCCGCAGGTGAAACAACTGGCGGCACAGGAGTCGCCATCTGGTATCTCCCGAGATGTGACGCGAGAGGATGGGCTGCGCGAACTGAACTTGGGCGGCACCGGCGAATACAACATCGTTCTCACAGCGCGGCCGCACGGAAGCTTGCCCACCGCCTGGTGGAACTGCTCGTACTTCGTATTTCTGGGGGAGCAGGCTGCGGCTCATCTCAAAACGGGAGGCCGTGTTCGGCAGGCGGCGGACCTGTCCTGAACTGACTGTCGTTCTTCCCGAAATGATTTCCTGGAGTCGAATTTTCTCACTTCCCACTTTTTAATCCTTCCCTTGAATCCGGTTTCGGAATATACTCGGCCCCCGGTATAGCTTTCGGGCTGCGCGAGCCGAATATCCCGGGAGGATCCAATGCGTATCTGCGACCTCATCAAGAACCAGGAAACCTACCAGGCGGAAATGGGCCAGACGGTCTTAGAAACGGTGCGTGCCATGGTGGAACGCAACATCGGCGCGGTTCCGGTCATGCACAACGGAAAACTGGTGGGGATTTTTTCCGAGCGCGATCTGATGAAACGGGTGGTGGCAGAGGGATACGACCCGCGCAGCACCTGCCTGGCCGAGGTTATGACGGACGACCCGCTCACCATCAATATGAATGAGGAGTTGGAAACCTGCACGGCGCTCATGCGGCGGCACAGCTTCCGGCATTTGCCGGTTTGCCATGATGGACAGTTGGTGGGCATTGTGTCTCTGCGGGACATTTTGCTGCACGATTTGAACGAGAAAGATGACGAAGTACGCATGATGCGTGCCTATATCCATTCCGTCCCGGACGCCTAGAGGCGCGCGGGCCTTCCGGTCCGCAGGAAATGGCACGAAGGTAACCTTGCGTCCGGTCGGACCCAGGCGGTAACGTTACTTTGGGTTACCTGAGTACATTGAACAGCTGCGCCAAAAGGTTTAACTTTTCTTAACCAGATGTCTATTTGAGCCGCGTGCCGGTTCTTGCCTGCACCGCTGTTTCTTGCTTCCTGAGCCTGGATTTGACGAGGTTGGAGAGCTGTTGTGATGAGCGACAAAATCACGTTTTTCTATAACGCTCTCTGGATCATGCATCCCGTGGTGCAAACGGCGATTGCTGTAGCCATGGTTCGTTCCGGGCGGCACCGGCAATTCAAGTATTTCTTTGCTTACATCCTTGCGCAGATTCTGACCTTTGCTGTGGTCTTTCCTACTTACCGGTACGCCCCCAGTGCTGCAGTTTACGTCAGTTGGCTCAGCACCGCGATCAGCGTAGGTCTGGGTTTCAAGGTGATCCATGAGGCCTTCCTCGATGCCTTCCGGCAATTTCACACGTTGCGGGACCTGGGCACGGTCCTGTTCAAGTGGGCCGGGCTGGTGATGCTCCTGGTAGCTGGAGTGGTGTCGGTTTCCACGAACTCGTCGGACATCGCTCCCTGGATGCAGGCCATTCTGACTGCCCAGCGGTGCGTACGCATTATCCAGGTCGGCATGGTGCTTTTCCTGCTGGTCTTTGCGCGTTACCTGGGAGTGAGCCGGCGGCAGTACAGCTTCGGCGTCGCGCTGGGTTTCGGTTGTTTTGCCATGGTCGAACTGTCGCTGGTTGCGTCCTGGGTGGGTGACCACTTGAACAATCTGTCGATGGGTCTGGTGAACATGGCCGCCTACAATTGCGCGTTGCTCATCTGGTTGGGCTACACTCTGGCCAAGAGCCCGGCCCGCGATGCTACGGCGAGTTTGTTGCGGCCGCAACGGTGGGAGCAAACTCTGACCGACCTTCATCATCCTCTGCCCGCGGACTCTTTAATCCCGATGTTTGAAGGCATGGTGGATCGGGCTCTCTCGCGCACCCAGGTGTCGCCGTTAGTGACACAGGAAAACCGGATCGCTCTCAAGGCCGCCGCCGCTCACGCCGGAGTTTCAGCGATGAGCAGTTCCGGCATTCACAAAATCCAGGGCAGTCCTGAAGCAAAGAAGTAGCCCGTCGACCCCGCATTCGAATCCGCACGACTTAGATCGTTTCCTTTCTTTTTCCCTCCTTCCGCGCGGCAATTCCGGATTTCGTAAATGTATTCGGCTGGGATCGTCCCTTTCGTCCGGATAAAAGGCGCTCTGCAGGAGGGCTTGGGAATCTTGTCTAAGTTATTGGTTTTACTGTACTTATGTCAGCATGGCAAGGGGGTTCCAAGGCCCATGCGCGACTCGGCTGGACCGGATCAAGTCAACAAGGTTGGAGTTCGCACGGAAGTGCTTGACTCGTGCCGTATAATTCGTCACCGCGTCAGAGAGCCCATTTTGGGAAAGCTAAGACGCGGTTAGGAGAATACCCATGAAGCAAGCAGTCAGGATTTCGATCCTGATGTGTGGACTAGTGGGCACCTATGTCGCAGCCGCCGTTCCGCAGGTTCCCGCCCCGGACGGAGGCCCGATTCTAGTGTGCCCACCACAACAACAACTACAGGGCAAGTGCGTTCAACTGCCACCGATGATGAAATAGTAGTTAATCGGAGGACAGCCGTGGCCGCAAGGTCACGAAAGTAACGTGTAGGTAACTTGGGCCGAACACAGGGCTCGCTATATTTGGGCTGACGGACTTCATACATAAACCGTCAGCCCTGTTTTTTGCTCTGATGGTTCCCAAAGGCTATCTATTGAGGGCGGACTTGAGAGCGCGGCGCAGCACAGCTGCGTCATGGATTGGCGGCTGGCATGCGAAACCCGAACATAGAACGGCAAACGCTTCGCCGGATTTCAACTCGGGCAACTTCGGGATGGTAGCGGCCAGCGCCGCAGGAAGGTTTCCGGCGACCGCCTGGTTTACGGTGAGCCGCAGGACGGCCTTGTTGAAGGCGAAAACGTCAGTCGCCGCCGCGACGAGAGCGGCGGCATCATCGTCGGATTGATTCTCAGCAACCACAACCACCTGCATCGGACTTTCCAAGAGATGGACGACCGCGATCCCGTAGGTGGCAGCGAAAATTCCAAACTGCTCAGCCACGCCAGCAAAAGTCTCCAGCGTCAGTTCCGCTTTCTCGCGATAAGCAGCCTCGTTTGTGTAGTGATGCAACCGCAGCAGCGCAATTGCAGCCATGGGATTGCCCGCCGGCGTGGGCGAATCCTGCACCGGCTTGCGCCGAGTGGAGAGCACACCCAGGCTCTTACCTTCGACTGCGGGCTCGGCATCGAAGAATCCTCCGGAAACCGCATCGAAGAATTTTTCGACCATCGCGTCGGCGATGGCCTGCGCAAACTTGAAATAGCTGAGGTCGGCCGTAGCTTCGTAGGCGTCGAGGCAGGCCAGCGCAGTTGCGGCGTAGTCGTCGAGCAGGCCGGCAACCTCGCGGTGCTCGGCTTTTGGATCGGAATAGGCGATCACGTGCAACAGCCCACGCTGCGGCTTCCAGGCTTCAGCCAGAATGCGATCCAGCGAGCGCAGCGCGAAGCTTCGCGCTGCGGCGAGGTTGAGTAGCTTCGCCGCTTCCAGATACGCGCTGACGCACATGCTGTTCCATCCCACGTAGACCGTTTTGTCTACGTAAGGCGTGGGGCGATCGAGGCGGGCGGCATACATTTTCTTTCTTGCGGAATTGAGCAGATCTTGAACTCGCTCGACGCTGAGACTCATCCGGCGGGCGATCTCTTCGATTGGTGCGCGCACGTAGAGCACATTCTTCGCCGGATTGTGGTGCATCTCGCCGACTTCGTTGATGTCATAACGCAGGGCCGCGGCCTGTGCTTCCTCTTCGGTCAAAACGGCTCGGGTTTCATCGAGCGTCCAGGTGAAGTAGTCGCCATCGTCGTCCATCGAAATATCGGCATCCTGCGAGGCGTAGAAGCCGCCGCGCTCGCGGTCGCTCAGCCACTCATCCATCCAGCGAATGATGTCGCGCGCCACACTCGCAAAGAATTCCGAGCCCGTAGCCTGGTATCCGTGAACGTAGTTCTTCAGCAGTTCGGAGTTGTCGTAACACATCTTCTCGAAGTGCGGGACGACCCAGCGCTCGTCAACCGAATAACGATGAAATCCTCCCGCAAGTTGGTCGTAAACCCCGCCGTTTGCCATGTGCTCGAGGGTGGTCACGATTAGGTGACGCAAGCCATCGTCCGCGGTGCGCACGTACTGTTCGATCAGCAAATCGAGCACCGAGGGATGCGGAAACTTTGGAGCCTGTCCGAATCCCCCGTGCTGCGCGTCGAACATGCTGATCGCCGACTTCTGAATCGCCGCGACGATGCTCGCCGAAACGCGTCCGCTGCGTCCGGCGAACGACTCTGCCTGCGCGATCGCGCTCTCCACCATCTTCGCCTGCTCCACCACGTCGCCATGTTTTTCCTTATACGCATTGGCAATGCTGAGCAGCACGCGCTTAAAGCTGGGGCGTCCATAGCCGTCGTTCGGGGGAAAATACGTGCCACCGTAAAACGGCTTGCCATCCGGAGTAAGAAACGCAGTAAGCGGCCATCCGCCCTGTCCGCTGACCGCGCTGACTGCAGCCTGGTAGCGGCTATCGATGTCAGGACGCTCATCGCGGTCTACCTTCACGGCGATGAAATGCTCGTTGACGATGGCCGCCACCTCCGGGTCGTCGTAAGACTCGCGGTCCATCACATGGCACCAGTGGCACCACACCGCGCCGATATCGAGCAGCATGGGCTTGTTCTCGCGCTGCGCGGCAGCGAAGGCTTCCTCGCCCCACTCGTGCCACCGAATCGGCTGGTGCATGGCAGACCGCAGATAGGCAGATGAGGCGCGGGCTAGGGAGTTTAGGGTTGTGGTCATGACTCGTTCAGTCTATCGCGGGCAAACAGAAGCTGTCCTTGGTGGAGCGTAATACGGCTCCCCCGCTAGATTCAGACTACCCTCAAATCAGCCGCTTCGCGATCGCGCAGTACAAATCAATTGCTTCCGCCAGTTGTTGCTTCTCGATGAATTCGCCGTCGGTGTGCGCGACGTGAATCGACCCTGGTCCGATCAGCAGCGGTTCGCCCCAATTCGTTAGTTTGGGAATGTCGGTGGTGAAGGCGGCGATCATCGTGGGCAATCCGTCAACCGTGCGCAGGCGCAGGAATGGCAGTTCCAGCGGGACTTCCACCTTCACCAGAGAGCCCGCAGTCTCCAGAATCTGGCGGCGCAGTTCCTGCGATGGACCGACCAGACGATAGAGCAAATCCGCGTGAGCATAATCAGGAATCACGTTGGGTGCGCGGCCGCCTTCGATCAGTCCGATGTTCAGCGTGCACGGACCAATCTCCGGGTCGGACGGCAACGGCATCGCCCGCAGGCGAGTGAGAGCTTCAATCAACTTGTCGATAGCGGATTCACCGAGTTCAGGATAAGCCGAATGCGCCATGCGGCCGGAAGCGGTCACTTCTACGCGCAGCGTGCCCTTCGAGGCCAGCGCGATGCGGTTCTCGGTCGGTTCGCCGTTGACCAAATATTTGCAGCCCTGCGCTTGTTGGCTCGCCGCCTGCTGTTTAGCGATGTATTCATTGGCCACTCTTGCGCCCAGGCTGTCGCGCTCTTCTCCCACCACGAACAGCAGCCCGACATAAATTCCTTGCTGGCGCAATCGTTCCGAAGCCGCAATCTGCGCGGCGATGATGCCCTTGGCATCGCAGGAGCCGCGGCCGTAAATGCGCGTGGCATTTTCGGAAGAAGGAATGAATGGCGGAACCGTGTCCATGTGGGTGGACAAAACTACCGCTGGATGTGGCTGTTCCGGCGAAATGGCGTAGACGTTGGCACGATCGCCTTCGACCGCCATCTTTGTCGTCTGGTAGCCGAGGCGGCAGAGCTCTCCATAGAGATAGTTTCCGACCGCGGCTTCGTTACCAGAAATGGATTCGATGTCGACGAGTTGGCGGGTGAGGGTGATGGGGTCCATTGTGGAGAGAATAGCAGATGGAAAAGGGTGAAGTTAGAAGGCAGAATTCAGAATGCAGAAGTGAAAACCGGGACTCGGGACACAGACGGGGCGAAACTTAACGTCCACATTCTGACTTCTGCATTCTGACTTCTGCATTCTGACTTCATGTAATCTGAATGCAGTGATCGTCCAGAATTCAACCATCAGGTCGCTCTTCCTCGAAGGCCCTGCAGGACGGCTGGAAGCGCTGCTGAATGCGGGCGCCGAGAACGCGACGCACGCGGCTGTGGTTTGCCATCCGCATCCGCTGTTTGGCGGAACGCTACATAACAAGGTGGTGTTCCATACCATGAAAGCGCTGAACGGTTTTGGGTTTCCCGTGTTGCGCTTCAACTTTCGTGGCGCTGGGCTCAGCCATGGCGAGCACGATCAGGGCGACGGGGAAGTCGAAGATGTTAAGACAGCGCTGGACTGGCTGCATGCGGAGTTTCATCTGCCCTTGATATTCTCAGGATTTTCTTTCGGTGCTGCGGTTGGATTGCGGGCTGCGGTTTCGGATGTGCGGGTGAAGGCCCTGATCGGCGTGGGAGTGCCAGTGGGTCCGGTCGCTGCCGATTCGGAGGTCCCGCGAACCTACACGTTTGATTTTCTGCGCGATTGCGTGCAGCCGAAGTTGTTTGTGAGCGGGGCGCGCGATCAGTTTGGTCCGCGGGCGAAGCTGGAGGCTCTGGTCGCGTCGCTGCCGGAGCCGAAGAGGTTGGTGGTGATTGAAGGCGCGGATCACTTCTTTGAAGGGCGGCTGCGCGAGTTGCGCGAGACGATTGAAAGTTGGGTGCGGGAAGAAATCGTGCGAGCAATGTCTTTATAATCCCTGCCATGCCTGATGCCGATCGCGAATTGCAGTTTAGGCAAATGCGCGAAGCAGCGCGCGAAATCTTTCGCTACGCGCTGGCCGAGGCTTCGATTTCCAAGGCATTTGCGCGGCATGTGCATTGTGAGCGCGGGGTGTTGCGCATCCGCGAAGATCTTTACCACCTGCAGGCTTATTCGCGTGTGCTGGTGATCTCCATCGGGAAAGCTGGACACACCATGGTGGAGGCATTGGCGCAGCATGTCGGCACAGCTTCGCTCGAAGGCATTGTAGCCAGCTCGGTCGAGCCGTCGGCGCAAGTACACGGGTTCCGCTATTTTCATGGCGGACATCCCATACCCAATGCTGAATCCATCCGCGCGGCGAACGCCATTCTGAAAGCGCTGGACGCGCAAACCGCGGCGTCATTGGTGATTTTTCTGCTGAGTGGTGGGGGATCGGCGATCGTCGAGCGGCCCATCGACAATGAGATTTCCATGGACGATCTGATCGCGACCTATCGCGCTCTGGTGCACTCGGGCGCACCCATTGCCGAAATCAATACCATCCGGAAGCATCTTTCGGCGGTGAAGGGTGGACGGCTGGCGCAGCGGGCGTTTCCGGCGCAGCAGGTTTCACTGCTGGTTTCCGATGTTCCCGACGATACGCCGGATGCTCTGGCGTCGGGTCCGACCATGCCTGACTCCACCAGCGTGGAAGATTGTTATCGCATTGCGGAGAAGCACGGAATGTTGCCGCTGCTTCCGCATTCCACGCGTGAGCTTTTTGAACGCCATGCGCTTGAAGAGACGCCGAAGTCGGATGACCCGGCGTTTCATGGTTCGCGCTGGTGGACGATTCTCTCTAACCAGACAGCAGTGGAGCAAGCGAGTGCGGCGGCGGAGAGCGCGGGGTTTGCTGTGCAGGTGGACAATTCCTGTGACGACTGGGATTACGAACGCGCGGCCGAGTATCTGTTGAAACGATTGCGCGAGCTGAGAAAACAATCCCCGCGGGTGTGCCTGATTTCCGGCGGGGAAGTGACGGTAAAAGTCACGAATGGCGGCGTGGGCGGACGCAACCAGCAATTTGCGCTGGCGTGTGCGGACAAGATTGCAGGAGAGAACATTACTGGGCTGAGCGCTGGAACCGACGGCGTGGATGGGAATAGTCCGGCGGCCGGCGCGGTGGTGGATGGAACGACAATCACACGTGCGCAATCCAGCGGGCTTGATGTTCGCGCAGCGCTCGACAAGTTCGACGCTTATCCGTTGTTCAGCGCTCTAGACGATGCAATCGAGATTGGCCCAACAGGGAATAATGTGCGCGACTTGAGGATTCTGCTGGCTTATTAGATCGAGTTGCATTCCTCAGTTAAATCGAGTCCGCGCTGACGCCGCGCCGCTGCCCCCGTTACTAACGGCTTTCCGAGTTTTTGCGCAGGCTGCCGAGGATGCGCTCGCGTTGGTTGTGCGCCACTTTGAATATAGCGGCCCACCGTTGTCGTCTCCGCTAGTAAGTGAACGACTGCAACGTGGTACCGCCGTAGACGAAGCCCAGCCTCAGGCTGGGGTTTAAGGCCAGGTTTACCGGGCTGGCTGGGAGACTGAAGCCGTTCAGCGACTCGACGACGTTTCCTTGCTCATCGAAGACCTGGATGCTGCTGCCGCTGGGAGACGTGCTCGAAAACTCCTGGCCTATGAGAAATAACTTGTGAATGGGATCGATCGCGACGGCTTGCCCGCTCTGAGCCTGGCTGACAGCTCCGGGCATGGGAACAATGATGCCGGTTTGCGCGGCCAAGTCGTAGAATTCCACGTTAAAGTCGACTTCCGTGGTCGTACATGCGATTCCGGTGTTGGAATCGACGGCAATTCCGTTGATGCTCCCCAATCCGAGACCTTCGAACTCGGTGAACGTTCCGAGCGTGAGATCGACCAGCCCAATCTCCGTGGTGCATTGCGGGCCAACGCATCCAGTTGACGATCCCAGGACTGCCTGATTGGTCGTGCTATTGATCGCAATCACGGGGGAAAGGTCCCAATCAAAAATTGGATCGGGCACCTGAACAACCGGCCCAAAGGTGTTTGCCGCGATGTTCGAGCTGAGCACGTAAGAGCTAAAGTCGTCTCCTGTGTTTTTCATGAAAAGCATCGCGGTAGTGGAAGACCCCTGGGTCTCGTTGGTCGCGACGATGATGTCATTCGCATTCAAAGGAGGCGTCCACCGGGCGGTGAATTGGTTGGAGCTGAGAGGATTCAGAATAAGGTAAGCGCGTTTGTCGACCCTGAGATTGGCTTCCTGCTCCAACTCCGCCAGGCCAACGTGATTGCCAAAAACCCCAAGCGTCTCCCATGCGCTGCTGGTATTGTTCTGTTGGTTGACCACCTTGACGATCTTGCCGGTCTTCTGGTCGAAGGTCTCGACCGCGATTTTGGAATTTCCGTCATTCAGGGCCACATATTCGCTGAGAAGGCCCTCGGTTCCGGTCTGGTCGATGTCATAGCCGAGAATTTCGCCACCTAAGGCGGTGTGTACGACGACCTTACCTGGGCCGACAGGCGAACGCTGAGAGTCGTCTGAGGACGGTTCACGGCGGCTGGTCTGGGCACCGGCGTTAGCGGCAATGGTGCAAAACAAGCAGGCGAGCACCATCGCGTTGATCACACGCGGCGTCCGGAAAACGTTCGGTTGGCTGGACTTCACGAGATTCATGGCTTGATCCCCCGCACAGGACGGTAGGCCGAGCGTCATTGGAGAGTGTCAGAAGCTTGTCAAAAGTTTGTAAACTCTTCCTGCTCGGGGCTGCCTCTAGAGAAGCCTCTTATTGCAATGTCCTGCGGGATTACGCCGCTTCGCCTTTCACCTGTATTCCGGCCCACTTTTCCAACAGAGTCAGGGTAGCGGCGTAATCGAGATCCTGGTGGCCATCTTCGGTGGCCATCTCATAGACCTCTTCCACGGTTTCGAGGGCGGGCAGCTTCACGCGAGCTTCTTTCGCGGCCTCGAGCGCCAGGCGGATGTCCTTGTGCATGAGGCGAAGGGGGAAATTAGGCGTGAAATCGCGTTGCAGGATGAACGGTCCCTTGTAGTCCACAACGCCGGAGCGGACCATGGTGGCGTCGATCAGCGAGAGCAATTGTTTCGAGTCCACGCCGAGTTTGGTGGCGAGAGTAAGCGCCTCTGCAAAACCTTCGAAGATGAGGGCAATCTGCAGGTTCATCGCGAGCTTGGTGGCCTGGCCTTTGCTGGTCTGTCCCATACGGAAGACCTTCTCGCCCATGGCGGCAAACAGAGGGCCGAGGCGATCGATGGTCGCTTCGTCTCCGCCGACCATGAAAATTAGAGTTCCGTTGGCGGCGCCGATTTTCGATCCGGTCATGGGAGCGTCGACATAAGCCACGCCTTTGGAGCGCACGCGCTCGGCAAACTTGACGGTGGAAGAGGGCGAGATGGTGCTGGAATCCGCGATGATCATGCCCTCGGTCAGAGACTGCTCAATGCCCTCGGGACCAAACAATATCTTCTCGACCGCGGCGGTGTCGGAAACGCAGAGCCAGACTACTTCCGCGCCCTGTGCCGCCGCGGCGGGAGTGGGCGCGATGCCTGCGCCTTCCACCAGTTTGCCCGGCGTGCGGTTCCAAACCGTGACTTCATGGCCGGCCTTGACCAGATTTTTGGCCATAGCGTGGCCCATAATTCCCAAGCCTAAGAAAGCGACGCGCATTTTCTGGGACTCTCCTCGTGAGGAACGGACTCTCCGGATTAGATATGAGCGACCTTATCAAGGTCAAGCGAAGCGGTGTGATGGTGACGTCCTAAACTCGTCAAACGCCGGGGACGTGGACTTATACAGTGGTTGGTGCTCGATCTGAATTTGCATATATGCAAGAACGTTCACATCGACACTCGGTCAACTATCGGGATATAGTTCCGAAGACGCTGGCCCGTCCGGTAAGACTCTGGTCTGCGTCAGCCCCTGCGAGGTTGAATCCCCACACTAAGGAATCAAGGAAACTTTGATGAAGACGAAGACTGCGGTCCCTTTCTGCAGTAGAAGCGGCTCAATTTCTCTTGGGATGACCCTGCTGGCGTTGGCGATTTCTCTGGCGTTGACAGCGCCAGCGCAAGCCCAATCTGGTTTGGTGAAAATCAGTGTGGACAATCTCACGAATACCGACAGCGTTCATAAGACCGAGGTTGAGCCCGATACATTCGCATGGGGCAACACGATCGTAAGCGCATTTCACGTGGCGCGGAGACCGGGATCCATCGGCTGGGGCAGCGGCGATGTGGGTTTCGCGACTTCTACCAACGGTGGAGTGACATGGACTCATGGAGATCTCCCCGGGCTCACCGTGAACTATGAGGGCGGGACTTACGGCGCGGCCGCCGATCCTTCCGTGGCTTATGATGCCAAGCACGGCGAATGGCTGATTTCGACGCTGCCGCTCGTGGGCTTGAGTGACAGCTCGGGGAAGATTGGCGATGTGGCAGTCAGCCGTTCGAGCGATGGATTGACGTGGGGAAGTCCGATCATTATCGACAAGACCCACCTCGATGACAAAAACTGGAGCGTGTGTGACAACACGCCAACCAGCCCCTTCTACGGCAACTGCTATACGGAGTGGGATCAGGCGTTCGGTAGTGGAGATGTTCTGCTGAGTGTGTCGAGCGATGGCGGACAGACCTGGGGTCCAGGGCTGGCGTCCTCGGACCATGCGGGCGGGCTGGGCGGTGAGCCGGTGGTGCAGCCGAACGGCACCGTGATTGTACCGTTCCAAGGCGGCGGCATCGACGTGTTCAGTTCCACCAACGGCGGCGCGAGCTGGGGCAAGAGCCAGGTGATCGCCAACATCGACAGCCACCTCGACGCGGGCGGCATACGCAACCCGAATCTGCCTTCGGTGGGGATCGACGGAGCGGGCAATGTGTTCGTGGTGTGGTCGGATTGCCGCTTCCGCACTGGCTGCAGTTCGAACGATATCGTGATGAGTTCGTCGGCTGACGGCAAGACTTGGAGCGCGGTTACACGCATTCCGATCGATGCGACCACCAGCACAGTGGATCACTTCCTGCCCGGGATTGGCATTGATCCGGCAACTTCAGGCAGCAGTGCGCATATCACGATTGTTTATTACTACTATCCGATAGCGAAGTGCAGCGCTAGCACCTGCGAGTTGGAAGTGGGCTTTGTTACATCGACCGACGGTGGCAGCACCTGGACAGCGGGAGCGAAAATTGCCGGGCCGATGAAGCTGGCGTGGCTTCCGGTTTCTGACGATGGACCGATGGTGGCGGATTACATTGGAGTTTCCTACGTGAACGGAAATGCATTTGGCGTGTTTGCCGACGCGCAGGCTCCGAGTGGAAGCACGCTTGCGGAATCGATGTTCACGACGAAAGCGCCGCTGCCAGCGCCGGGAAGCGCCCTCCGATTCAGCGGTCTCGCGGATAAGCCTGTGGCGGGCGCTAAGTCCGATCACGAGATGCACTTCTACTACGACGACGAAGGGAAAAGGGAGATTCCGCGATCGCGCTGGATTGCGAACACCTCAGGAAAGTAACAGTAGACGTTCTGATTAGTCGGGCCGCTGGCATTGCTGATGCCGGCGGCTCATTTATTTTAGCGTTCTAATATTCCGCTGTGCTGCGGCGGTGCGTGCCAGAATCGAAAGCGTTATGTGGGGAGGCGCCGAAATTACGCACATTCCTTCCGGCCTAAACTAAAATAAAGCTAGCGGCACTCGGTATTCATCCAATACTTAGACCACGGGATGATTAAAGCAACCCTTCATAGTCCTGCGTTACGCAAGCGGGCCAGACAGTTTGGGCGTCTGGTGCGGCATTCGGCCGTGACTCCGCTATGTGGAGAGACGCACAAACCGCTCCTCGCCTCCAACGGCGAGCTGGGTGTCACTTTCATCGGGCATTCCAGTTTCTTTGTGCAGATCGGCGGGCAGAGCGTGATGATTGATCCCAACTTCGCGCGCTGGCTGTTTGTGCTGAAGCGTCTGCGGCGTCCCGGGCTTCGAGTGCGCGATCTGCCGGCAATCGACGTTGTGCTGGTTACGCACGCCCACTTCGATCATCTGCACCGTCCATCGCTGCGCGCGATCGTGCAGAATAATCTGCGCACGCGCGGAGTTGCCCCGGCAATCATTATTCCAAGTCATGTGACGGATTTGATCTCCGATCTTGGCTTCTCCGAGATTATCGAGATGGACTGGTGGAACAGTTCGCGTCACGGCAACGTGGAGGTGACGCACGTGCCTTCGCGGCATTGGGGCGCGCGGATTCTGAAAGATTCACACCGCGGCTATGGCGGGTATGTTTTGCAAGCAGGGGAGCACTCTGTTTACCACGCCGGGGACACGGCATACTTCGCGGGATTTCGCGAGATCGGACGGCGGCTGTCGCCGGAATTGGCGCTGCTTCCGATCGGTGCTTACAATCCGCCAACGTTTCGCAATGTGCATACTAATCCGGCGGACGCTACCCGCGCCTTTCTCGACCTGAAATCGCGCTGGATGGTGCCGATGCACTATGGAAGCTTTCGGCTATCGCACGAGCCGGTGGATGAGCCGCTGCAACTGCTGGAGCAGGAAGCGCATGCGGCGGGAATCGAAGACCGGGTGGTGGTGTTGGAAGAGGGCGTAACGAAGTTCTTCTAGCGTCCTTTTCGATTGTCCTTGTCGGAACGCAGATTGTTGTAGACCGTGAAAACCCGCTGTAACACTCCTTTGACAACCGATCCGCAGTTTTTGGTGTACACTTCGTGCCGCCCGATTTCTCCATAGGAGACTAATATGACCGTTCAAGCTGTTCCTCAGGGTTACCACACGCTTACTCCATATATGACCGTCCGCGACGCAGCCCGCGCCATCGAGTTCTACAAGCAGGCCTTCGGTGCGGTGGAAAAAGGCGTCATGAAAGGACCTGACGGCAAGATCATGCATGCCGAGCTGCGCATCGGTGATTCCATCTTCATGCTCGCCGACGAATTTCCTCAATTTGGATCGTTGTCACCGCAGTCCACAGGCGGCGCCGGCATGGGACTGCACATTTACACCGAGGATGTGGATTCTGCTTTTGATCGCGCTGTAAAGGCCGGCGCAACCGTGGAGATGCCGGTTGGTGACATGTTCTGGGGCGACCGCTACGGCAAGCTGGCGGATCCGTTTGGCCACAAGTGGTCTATCGCAACCCATAAGCGCGATATGTCGATGGAAGAGATCGACGAAGCGCAGAGCGAATTCATGAAGCAGATGCCGAAGAGCGCCTGAAGCGTTGGAGCAAGCTAGGCGTGCATTTCTGCTCGTGGTCAGAGGGGCACGGCGCCGGCCGTGCCCTTAGTTTTTCGGCTTGGATACTTCGGTAATGTGCCCAAATCCCGCTATTACACAAGTATTACAGTGATTATCCCGGTCTCTTGATAGGTTAGGTGAGGCAAGCGCGAATTCAAGTCCGGCGAATGGGGACCTACTTTGGACATACAACTGGAAAGCCTCGAGAAGCGACAAGCTGCAAACGGTGAAATCAACTGGGTGACTGCGGTCTTCATGGCGCTGTTTCACGTCGGAGCCATCGCGGCTCTTTTCTTCTTCACATGGAAGGCATTGTTCGTCGCCATGTTCCTGTGGTGGGTTTCGGGCAGCCTCGGCATCGGCATGAGCTATCATCGCCTGCTCACGCACCGCGGATATAAGACTCCGAAGTGGGTAGAGTATTTTCTAACGGTCTGCGCCACGCTCGCTCTCGAAGGCGGACCGATTTTCTGGGTGGCGACGCACCGCATTCATCATCAATATTCGGACCAGGACGGCGACCCGCATTCGCCCATCGACGGCAAATGGTGGGCGCACATGGGCTGGATTCTCATGGGCAAGTCCATGCACCACGACACAACCACGCTGGCCCGCTACGTCCCCGACCTTGCGAAGGATAAGTTCCACGTCTGGATTACGAAGTATCACTACGTGCCCATGATTGTGCTGGGTGTTGTACTTTATGCGATTGGCGGACTTCCATTTCTGCTATGGGGCGTCTTCATGCGGACGGTGGTTGGCCTGCACACTACCTGGCTGGTGAATTCGGCTACGCACTCCTGGGGCACGCGGCGTTTTACCACGCGCGATCTTTCCACCAATAGCTGGTGGGTGGCGTTGCTAACGTTTGGAGAAGGCTGGCACAACAACCACCACGCGCATCCGACGGCGGCGCAGCACGGGTTTACCTGGTATGAGGTCGATATGAATTGGTACGGCATCTGGACGTTGAAGACGCTCGGGTTGGCGTGGGATATCAAGCGGGTGAAGCTGGCTGATCTGGAACGAGGCCTGGTGGCTACGCCGAACGGACATCTGATTGGGCCAGTTCTGCCGGAGGGTATGGCGGCTGGGGACTAGAGCAAAACGACTGGCCTCCAAAGTTCCCTTGGATTAGAACCCGCCTTTCCGGCGGGTTTTTCGCTTCGCCTGACTACAACGGTAATTCGATTCGCCCCTTTTTCGCTATTAAAATCACTGGTAATGAAATACCCAGCCATCCTCTGTTGCACTCTGGCACTTTTGTCGGCACCTGCCCATCCTCAGAGGTTGAATGACTCCTCCGATTGGTGGTCGATCAGCAGGGAAGACTCTCGCACTCCGAATGTCAAGCCCAGTAATCACCAGTTGCAGCCGAGCAACTTCTCTTTAGCTGGCATCACTCTGGGTCAAGGTGGAGTTGAAGCAATAACGGCGAGGCTAGGCCAAGCACCTGAAATTGAACGTGGTGACGCGAGTACTGGACGCTCTCAACTCTGCTTTGCCTCAGCTGCAAACAGTACGGTGCATGTGGTATTCGAGTTTGGCGAGGATGAGTCTATTTTTTATCTTTTCTCGGGCGGCGCTCCGTGGAAAGGCAGCAAATACTGCATCCAGTCGAAACGGGTCTCAGATAGCCTCAGTACCCGGTCAGGCCTTAGGCTTGGACTCACGCGTCCCGAGGTTGAAGCCATTCTAGGGCATCCCGACGCGACCACGGTAGATGACTTTGTGTACTCTCGCCAGTTCGATAAGAAATCGACCCCGAGCGAGTTTTGCGATATTTCGAAAAGAATATCCCATGCAACTTAGTGATGAGGAAGCCCACAAGAAGTTCGATTTCTACTCTGTTGAGCAATATATTCTCGTCCGGTTTAAAGACTCGAAGCTTGTGTATCTCGCGGTGTCCGTCTCGGGGAGCGGGGATTAGCTTCGATCAACTGGCGTAACCTCGCCCTTGGTGCTCTAGTAGCGCTTTATCTTGAACGCGGTAAAATCAGCGTATCGCCATGCGCATCACGAGCCGCCGCGGAACTATCGTGTTCTTTCTCTGCCTGGGCATTGGCCTGGTGGCGCTGGCGGTTGCGCTCAATGTCGGATGGATCATCCTCAACTGGCGCGAAGGAGTGCTGCTGTTCTTCGGGGTGATCTTTTTTGCCGTGATCATTGCGGGCATGATCGTCAACACAACCTTTCTGCTGCGTGAAATTCGCCGCAGCGAGCAGCACGACAGCTTCATCAATGCTGTTACCCACGAACTGAAAACGCCGGTCGCCTCGATTCGCCTGCACCTGGAAACCTTGCAGCGGCGCGAGCTGCCGGAGGCGCAGAAGCAGGAGTTCTACCGGCTGATGCTCAGCGACACTGATCGTTTGACTGAAACGGTGGAGCAAGTTCTGCGCGCCGGCCGCGCCGGGGATAAGAAGGCTGGGCGGGAGAAATCCGCAGTTGACTTCCGGCAACTGGTGCGCGACTGCATGGACGCCGCTCGTACCCGGCATCATCTGCCACAGGAAGCGCTACGCTATGAGGAGGCGCCGGGCAATGGCGCCGGCCCTCGCGTGCTGGGCAGCGACGAGGACCTTCGCACCGCTGTTTTTAACGTCCTCGACAACGCCATCAAATATTCCGGCGAACACGTGGATGTGCGGGTGCGTCTGAATATGCCCGACGAAAAACGCATCGTGCTCAGCGTGCAGGACCACGGAGTCGGCATCCCTGCTGACGATATGAAGAGCATCTTCAAGCGCTTCTACCGCGTCACGCACCGCTCGCTGGCGCACGTGAAAGGTACCGGGTTGGGCTTGTTTATTGTGAAGTCGATTGCCGAGAAGCACGGCGGCAAAGTGTTTGCCGCGAGCGACGGAGAAGGCGAAGGCACCACGATTACGATGGAACTGCCGAGGTCGTTGTCATGAGGTCGAGGTCATGAGGGCGAGCGCATGAGCCGGGTTCTGGTAGTGGAAGACGAAGCGCATCTGGCGCAGGGTCTGCGTTTCAATTTGCAGGCGGAAGGCTATTCCGCCGAGGTTGTGGGGGATGGAGAGGCCGCTACAGATCGCCTGATCGGTAAGAAAGAGAACTTCGACGCCATCGTGCTCGACATCATGCTGCCGGGCAAGGACGGCTTCAGCGTGGTTTCAGAATTGCGGGCAGCGCGGAACTATGTGCCCGTGCTCATGCTGACCGCGCGCGGCCGTCCGGAAGATGTGCTGAAGGGTTTCGCCGCGGGTGCGGACGATTATTTACCCAAGCCTTTCGATCTGTCGATCCTGCTAGCCCGTTTGCAGGGATTGCTGCGGCGGAGCCAATGGGTGCGAGATGGGCAGCCGGCTGGGCTGGCGAATGGAGTTCAGGCTGCATCCGACCCGCGGAGCGTCGGAGATTTTGGAACGTTTTCTTTCAGTGGGAAAACCATCGACTTCGGCACGCTCGAGCTGCGCACCGCCGGCAACGTGATTCATCTGACGCTGATGGAGTCAGAACTGCTGCGCCACCTGGTGCGCAACGACGGGCGGGTGGTTTCCCGCAAACAGATTCTCGAAGAAGTCTGGGGCCTGCACGAAGACACGGATACACGCGCCATCGACAACTTTATGGTGCGGCTGCGGCGCTACATTGAAGACGATCCCGCACAGCCGCGGCACTTGCTCACGGTTCGTGGAGTGGGGTACCGGTTCCTGGCGAATCCGGAAAAGAAGTGAGCTCGGATTACAAGATCAAATGTGAATTCGACTGACAATTTCCAAACCGTCTACAAAATGATCGGTTGGCTTCCGATTTGCGTCCTGCCGTTGACGGCGGTGGCTTGCCGCAATCTGGTGCCGCCTTGGGTATTCATGTGGATTCTTTCGTTCGCCATCTATCTTAGCCTGAAGTGGCTGACGTGGTGGAGAGCGCGATCACGAATAGCCCATCCGGCGTGGCGCTCGGTAGCCTATCTTCTCGCTTGGCCGGGAATGGATGCAGATGCCTTCCTGGATCCGAGACAGCGTGTGTCCCCGCCCGCGACCTGGACTTGGCTCTGGGCGACGCTCGAAACCATTCTCGGGGCGATCCTGCTTTGGGTCATGGCGCGATCCCTTCCGACAGGACAACCCCTTGTACGCGGGTGGGTAGGGATGGTTGGTCTGATCCTGCTCCTTCACTTCGGTACTTTCCAGATCGTCGCTCTCTTATGGCAGAGCCTAGGCGTCAAGGCCGAATCCATCATGTCTGAGCCTCTCCGTTCTACTTCTCTCGGAGAGTTCTGGGGGAAACGATGGAACCTCGGTTTCCGTCAGCTTGCTCATGAATTAATCTTTCGCCCTCTCCATCGAACGTTAGGACCGAACACGGCTGGTTTCTTGGTCTTCGCGGTCTCTGGGCTGATCCACGATCTGGTGATCTCGCTGCCAGCTAGCGGGGGCTATGGTCTGCCGACGCTGTACTTCCTGCTGCAGGGCACGGGCGTGACCGTTGAGCGGTCGCGCTTCGGCAAGCGCTTCGGACTGGGGCAGGGAGTGCGCGGCTGGTGTTTCATGGTGGTGTTCCTTACGGTACCAGTCTTTGGGCTTTTTCACCCCTGGTTTGTACTGCGTGTAATACTTCCATTCATGCGAGCCATCCACGCGCTATGACTAATGCACTCGTGCAGCGGCTGTTTGACATCGACTTGTGGCTCGTCGGCGCGGCGCATTTTGTGATCCTGTTCGCCAGCTTTCAAGTGCCATATCGACTGGGCTGGAAACAGGACCTGCAACAATTGATACCGTTCAACAGGAAACTGCTTTGGGTGCAAGGTGGATTCACCGTATTGACGATTATTGCCTTTGGCACTCTGACGCTGGCGCTTCATACGGAGCTGCTCCGAGGTGACCGCGCTGCGCTGGGACTAGCCTGCTTCATCGGGATTTACTGGACTACGCGGATTTTTGTCGATGCGATTTACTTTTCGCACGCCGACTGGCCCAAGGGAACGGTCTTTGTCGTGGGACACGCCTTGCTAACTCTGCTGTTTTCATTTCTTGCGGCCAGCTATGTTGGGCTATTCGTCTGGCATGTTTGGCCGAGGGCGAATGGCTGATCAGGTTGACAGCGATTCGGCTGCTACAGGTAGGTAATCGGCTATGAAACTTGCCGCAGCTGTTTTCTTTCTCCTTGCGATCCTGCTTGCCATTCTTCTGGTCCGGTTTTGCAAGAGGCGTGTGGCAGCCTTCCATCGAGCTGTTACGAATCGAATCGCGATTCGATTCGCCGCCCGATTGCCCGGCTTCGCCATCGTTACAAACGTAGGTCGAAAGTCAGGCAGACTCTACCGGACGCCGGTGAACGTTTTTCGAGAGCCCGATGGATTCCTGATCGCGCTCACCTATGGGCAGGATAGCGGGTGGGTCGGCAATGTACTGGCCGCTGGGGGGTGTCAGCTTGAAACCCGCCGCGTCGCATATCAACTTTCTTCGCCGGTCATCGTGCATGACCCGTCACGGCAACGATTCCCGCTTCTCGTGCGAATAGTCCTCGGACTCATTGATGCGAACGATTTCCTAAAGCTTTCAACTTCTCATTATCATGGCGCTGCGTCCGAGGTTAGGGCTGGTTCCGGCGCAGCTAAGCCCGGCACAACTCGGCCACCAGCGTCTCCCGTCGCTCCAGAGCCAAGCCATCCATGCGGTTCAGGATCATCCAGTAAACCGAGATCGAAATTCCCGCCAATACCAACAAGAGCAGCGTGGCGATCCAAAGGTTGCCGTAGTGGCGCGCGATCCAGAAGGCTGCGACTCCCACACCTATTACGACAAGTTGCACTCCCAGGCTAATGAGAGCGGTGAGCTGGGAGGCGCGCTGGCGGCCGAAGGCGGAGTAGTCCAGTTTCTTCGGGGAGTAGACCGAGAGGAGGTTGCCTGCGGAAAAATTCACCGGCGCGGCGAATAGCAAACCCGCCAAAGTCGCGAAGGTGACGTCGAGCCCAGGGCGGCCGTAGAGGTAGCTGACCGCAATCCACGCTACAAGTGTTTCCACGGCTAAAATGCTGGCGTGGGCGAGATTCTTGGCCAGCACAATTTCACGAAAACTTACCGGAGAGGCGAAGAAGAATTGGATGCCGCCGGCGTCACCGCCAAAACTGTTGTAAACCAGATTGGTGAGCATCAGGAGCGTGTACGCAGCAGCCGACGGGAAGGCCATGTCCGGTGTGCGCGCCAGGGAGATCCCGGAGTGGCGGGCGGAGTTCATCGCTCCAAAGCGGAAGATCAGGAGCACAAAAATCGGCATGATCAGGGTGAGGAGCATGGGGCCGCTGCGGAGAAGATAACGGATTTCTTTTTCGAAGACGGCCGCCACCGGGGAAGCGAATCCGGGAAGATTCCAGCCCAGACGAAAGTGCCGATCTCTTGGGAGAGTAGATGCGGCGGCCACTTCGCTCAAGTTCTCGCCGCGATACTGCGCCAGCAGGCGCACGTGCAGGCCGTAACCGACGATCAGCACAAAGGCACACAGGAGCGCGAACGAACTGAGGCCCACCGTGAATCGCGAATATATGCCCTGCGTAATCGCGTCGGCGGCAAGTCCGGGCGGAAGGACGCCCTGCACCGGAGCCAGAATTTCGACGTATCGATGCACCTCCGGGCGCGCTCGCTTCTCAAAGTATCGCGTCAGCGGGCCGATCATCTGAAAGCTCAGCATCAGCAGAACAAACAGGATGCCGAGAATCTCGCGGGTGCGGCGCTGCGCCAGCCAGCGCTCCACCCACGCGAAGATCATTTGCATGGTGAGAAGATTGAAGGCAGCGAAGGTGAGGATCACGAGCAGCGCCCAAGGCAGCAGTACAGGTTTCGCAACAACTACGCCTAGCAGAATTCCGCAGGACCACAGGGTGCCCAGGACGGTTGCCGGGTCGAAAGCGCCATAGGCCAGCCGCACCAGAAAATACGAGCCGTAGCTAAGCGGAAAGCGCAGCAGGTCGGTGGAGTCCGGATTGTTGGTGAACGCGGTCGCCATAACGGGAAAGGTTTGCCAGAAGATAAAGACGAACCAGAACAGCAGCGCGAGCAGCTCCGGCTTGCCGGCCGAGATAAGGAAGAATGCCGCTATGCCCATGCCGAAAGCGCCGCCGAGTCCGCCGATAGCAAACGCGAGCGTCACCAGGGTACGAGAGGCCAACTCTACCTTGCCGCGCGTGGTGCGGAGCGCGTTGGAAAAGAGACGCCAGCGTAGCTCGGCAATGGCGGCCAGTTGGTTGCGCCGGTGGAGATCGGAGCCCACTTGATTCATGATTGCTTATGCACCTATCCCAGCCACGAAAGCTCCTGATCGGTCCGGCGCTCGCCACCGACCGTACGCAGAAAAATTTGTTCCAGCGTCATCTTTTCGCCGGATAGGGTTGAACCATCCCCCGAGCCATCGCCCGAGTCTTTTCCCAATCCCGCCGGCGTCTGCGCCTCCACTCCGGCTCGCAGTTCTTCGAGCGATCCCTGGGCGACCAACCGTCCCCGATGAATGATGGCGACGTGACTGCAAAGGCGCTCCACGATTTCGAGCACGTGCGAGGTGAGAAAAATCGTGGCGCCGCGTGCGATCATGCCTTGCAGCATCGCCTTGAGAGTGCCAGCGGCGATGGCATCCACGCCCTCGAAGGGTTCGTCGAGGAACAGCACTTTCGGGCCGTGGATTACGGCCGCAGCCATCGCCAGCTTCTTCTGCATGCCGTGCGAGTAGTCGGTCACCAGTTTTTTCGGCTGATCGGCGAGCTGCATGAAGTCGAGCAGTTCGGCGGCGCGCTTGGCCGCGGTTTCGCGGTCGAGTCCGTACATGCGTCCGGCGAAGTTCAGGAATTCGGATCCGGTCAGCCGTCCAAACAGCGCCATGCCTTCCGGAACCACGCCGATTTGCCGCTTCACTTCGACCGGATTCTTCTCCAAATCCAGCCCGAGGATTTCGATGCGCCCCGAACTGGGCGCAAGCAGGCCGGTGAGCATCTTGATGGTCGTCGATTTCCCCGCGCCGTTGGGGCCAAGGAAGCCGAAAAATTGTCCCGGCGCCACGCGCAAGTCGACGTTATCGACGGCTACGAGTTCTCCGAAGCGGCGCGTCAAGCGCTGGGTCGAAATGGTGGGAGCGCCATCCATGAAACTTCTGAATCTAGCACACTAGCCCGGCACGTGCGCACGTAAGCCGGCGTGGGAATCGATTTCGCATGCCAACCATTTGGCGGCGGGAAGAAGCAAGCTCAGGCAGAGGTAGAGCAGGCTAATTCCGCGCATATACCGGGCCGGCATTGGGATTGGGGGGATCCGAAATGGCACGGATGTAGGATATCAGCGCCTGAATGTCGGACTTGCTGAGAGTGTTGCCCCAGGCCGGCATGAGCGCGGATTTGTTGAGCGCGGGACCACCGTGGCTGATGATGGCGGTGAGATCGGCGTCGCTGATCTTGTTGAGCGTATCGCCCTCAGTGAAGGGATGCGGCTTGATTTCGAGATTGTCAAAGTTCGACACGCGCTCCACCGTCGACTCGGGATTGTGGCAGCGCTCGCAGTACTGATCGTTGAGCTGGCGGCCAAGAGTCTGCTGATAACCGAGAGCGATCTCCTCAATTGTCAGTGTGATTTTCTTCCGCGCCTTGTCGACGGTTGAAGCGGTGAGCTGATAGCGCCCCGCCGCGCCGCCGAGGGTAACGTTCGTGGTGACCTGGCCGCTGGAATCGGCAAGGCCGTTCGCGGGATCGAAGAGAACGCCTGGGGCGGCCTTGAATTCGATGAGAGCGCCGGGGAGGGCATTGCCTTGCTCATCGTTCACCTGCACAACCAGCGGCTGAGGCAGCGCTGTACCTGCCTGCGCCGTCTGCTTTCCGCCGCTGGATTCGACGATGGCGGCACCGAATGCGGTTGGTGTGGGCAGCGGCACGGACGCGGTCTTGTGCGAACAGGACATGAGCGTCACGGCGGCAAACAACGTGAGGATGGTTAAGAAGTGACGGATCATTTCTTTGTCCTTGCGGCCTCCGACTTGCCTCCGCCCTTCTGCGAGATAAGGAACGCAGTCAGGGCGCGGGCATCTTCGTCGCTCATGGCGCGGTTGGGTTCCGCCGTGCCGGGGCGCAGGGCTTGCGGATTCTTCATCCATTCGAAGATCCAGGCCGCGGTGAGGCGCGAACCGACTTGCGTCAGGGTGGGACCGATGTACCCTTTGTCGGTCTTGCTATCCACGATGTGGCAGCCCTGGCAGGAGTACTTGCCGTAGAAAAGCTGTTTGCCTAGCTCAACCTGGCCTTGTGGGTAGCCGCTCAAGGGCATGGAATCGCGGTCGACCGCGGGACTCTGGTACACGGTCATGATGTAGTCCGTGAGTTCGCCGATCTCGCCCTCGGTGAGGTTAAGTTTTGGCATGCGGCGAATCAGCGATGGCCGCAGCGTGTTCGGGTTCTTCAGGAACTCCACCAGCCACTGGCGCTGCACGGAACTGCCTTCCCAGGTGAGGTCGGGCGCCATATCGCCGCCGTGGCCATTGATGCGATGGCAACTGAAGCAGGCCAGGTCGGCCATCAGCTTTCCAGCTTTGCCCGCGGGTTGGTAATTTGATTCGGGCGGTGCCGCCACTAGCAGGGACGGAGGCAACGTGGCGGCACGGTCGTTGAGCGCGAGCAAGGCGGTTGTGAGCGAATCAACCTGGGCCGTCGTGAACGTGTACTGCGGCATCTTCAAAGCTTGCCCGAACAAACGTGGTTGCTTGATTTTGGCCGCGATGTAATCGGGCAGGGTGTGTTGCATGCCCGGGAGAAACACCAGCTGAGTGACAGGTTTGTTGCCGATGCGGCTGAGTTCAGGCGCAAAATTCTCCGGTTTTTTGATGCCTGCGATTTCATGACACGAGGCGCAGCCGTAATCCGAAACCAAGCGCTTGCCGTGCGCAATCTGTTCGGGAGTCGCAGCGTCGAGGTGAACGTTGGCCAGCAGATCGGAATCGGCCTTGGCCAGCAGGAATCCGGAGAGCGTCGCGACCTGAGGATCGTTGAAGCGATAGTGCGGCATCGCGGTTTCTTCGTCGTAGCTGCGCGGATTGCGCAGCCACGCCTGCAACCACTCGGGCTTTACTTTGCTGCCCACGCGAGTCAACT
This sequence comes from uncultured Acidobacteriaceae bacterium, assembly GCA_963749985.1. Taxonomy (GTDB): domain Bacteria; phylum Acidobacteriota; class Terriglobia; order Terriglobales; family Acidobacteriaceae; genus Sulfotelmatobacter. Next base: position 673,434 of record CAVVOS010000002.1, read on the forward strand.
CGGGACCTACGTCGCCACCAACCAGATTGCCGGCGGCATTTTGTACGGCGTGGCACGAGGCGCAGAAGGATTCTCCGTACAAGCTGGCGCCAGCCGCGGGATCGGACGATGGTTTTGCCGCAAGCGTGGCAGTGTCTTCCGGCAACGAAGTGCTGTTCGCGATCAGGAACGCGGATATGTCCCGCGTGTCGTCATCGCTCAGCTTGAAATTCGGCATGGTCGCCGTGGACGCGTAGGCCTGCGGATCCTTCAGCCAGGCATAAATCCACTCGCGGGTAGTCTTGTCGGCAATGTGCGAGAGCGAAGGCGGATCGTCGGTTGCCTTCATGATTTTTCCGTCGGGCAGCTTCACCGTATGACAATGCACGCAGCCGTAGCGGGAAAGCAGATGCCGGCCTTGATTCAGTTGAGGCGCACCCGGGAGTTGTCCGCGATGGCACTCGCCGCACGATGACTCGATGTACTTCGCCGGCAGAATCGGCTGCTCCCAGGCCAGCGTGCTGTTGTGCGCTTCGGCCACGGTGGTGGCGGCGCCCTGGCCGCGATGGCAGACCGTGCATCCGAATTGGTCGAGCTTATGAGGAATCACAGGATGCGGGCGGAAGGGCTGCACGTTCACGTCAGCGAGGCTGGCCTCCTTCAAACCAACGTGGCAGCTTGTACAGCGGTCGACCACGCCGAGCTCGGGCAGCCAGATCTGCTGAATCCCTCCCTGGAAGTGGCGTTGCAGCGTGACCGCATCGCTGCGGTTACGAATCATCTTCAGATAGCCGTGCTGATAGTGACGCCACTCACTGAAGTAGTTTTTCGCCGGGGCGATGGCGAGCGAAACCAGAAACACCAGGCTGACCACGCCGAAGGCGCGAATGCTATCTCCGAATAACTTCTGCCACAGCGATTTGAATTGATCTTTCATGAGCGCGACTTTCTTCAGCAAATCAGGACCCTTGCCACGGCCAGACCCAGGACCAGCCCGGCCCGCGGAAAAATGTGCCGATGGCGGTCAACACCACCAGCTCGAATAGAAACCATGTCATAACCCAGTAGGAAAGCGGCCTTGCCGCCAGATAACGCCGCAAAGCCGAGGACGATTGCGGAGAACTCTGCGCCGCCAGAAGCATTACTCCAGCCACGATCAGCGTGGGAACGAGGGCGGCATACACCTTAAAGAACAAAAGAAACAACGACAGACCGCTCGCGATTAAATAGAAGATCCGCAACCGCTTTTGGCGGTCCTTCAGGAAGAGTCCGTCCGCTTCGATATTGACCTTGAAGTAGGGAATCACGATCAGCGCGAACACCACCAGGCCCGGAACCAGCACACCGGCGACAACCGGCGGAAAGTAGTGCAGCATCTCCTGAAGCCCGAGAAAATACCACGGAGCTTTTGCGGGATTCGGAGTGTGAGAAGGATCGGCCAGACCTTCGAGCGGAGCGTTGAACAACAGCGAGATCCACACCAGCGCGACGGCGAGAGTCATGATGGCCACGGCCGCGCGAAACAGGACCTCGGGAAAGGTCTGCACCTGATCCTCACTGTCGGTCTTCACCTGCGCCGAAGTGCGGCGGGTGATGAAAACGATGCGGCGCGGAGATTTCTTCGCGTTGGAATCGATGCCCGCCGTGAAGTCTTTGGAGTCGGCCATGATTATTGCGCCTCCGTCGCTGTGCTGTCACTGATGGCAGCATTTGTGCGGAGCGTGGCTGGCTCGCTGGCATGGGAGTAGAGGCCGCCGTCCTTGCGGATGCGCCAGAAATGGATGGCGACGAAGAACATCGCCGTCAACGGCAGAATCATGCAGTGCAGCACGTAAAAGCGCAGCAGCGCATTGGCGTTGACCGCGTTCCCGCCGAGCAACATGAAGTGAATCTTGTTACCCATGACTGGAACCGCGGAGGCGATATTCGATCCCACTGTAATTGCCCAGTAGGCCAGCTGGTCCCAGGGAAGCAGGTAGCCGGTGTAACTGAGCAGCAACGTGATCAGCAAAAGAACAATGCCGATCACCCAGTTGAACTCGCGCGGAGTTCGGTAAGCGCCCCGATAAAACACCTTGAACATGTGCGCAAACACCAGGAAGACCATGGCGTGCGCCGACCAGCGATGGAGATTCCGCAGGAACAATCCGGAGGAGACGACGAACTGCAAGTCCTTCGTATCCGCGTAAGCCTGCGGCGCGGACGGATGGTAGTAGAACATCAGAGGGATTCCAGTGGCGACCAGAATCAGAAACGTCCCCAGCGTCAGCGTGCCCAGATACCAAGTGGCACTGAAGCCCAGCATGCGGGTGCGCACCTTGGTGGAGAACAGGTGCAGAAACACGTTCTGCTGGATGGCGAGGGCGCGATGCAGCGTGCTCGAGCCGGTGCCGCTGCGGAAAACGGAGCGCCACACGCGTGTGCTGCGTAAGTCGTCGAAATATTGGTCTATTGTCTTCGTTATCGCCATTGCTCAGACCCTCACGAAGGAATCCCGTTGCAGCGGAGGAACGTCGGTGGAGCGGTCCACCAGCAAATCTCCGTCGTCATTCAGCCAGATGCGCTTCCACGGCAGCGGCCGGGGCGCCGGGCCTTCGATCTTCTTTCCGTCTCGCTCAAATTTGCTGCCGTGGCAAGGACAGGCAATCAGGTTCAGTTCCGGCTTCCACGCCGTGAGGCAGCCGAGATGCGTGCACACCGCGCTCAGCGAGAAGTAGCCTTCCTGGGAATGAATGATGTAGATGCCCGAGTTCACATCGAGCGTGACAGAATCGAGCGGATAGCGGTCGGGCTTGCCGGCGTTGACCACGGGCGAAGGCTCGTACAGCACATTCGGCTCGAGGAACTGATAAGCGAAAGCGGCGGTGCCGGCAGCGGCGATCGTGAGAGATCCCAATCCGAGTTTCGCAAAAAACTTGCGGCGATCGACCGCGTTATCGGAGCTTGCGGGTTTGGTTTCGTCTGGCATTTTTGTCTCTTAACTATTTCGACTGCAGTCCTGCTCCAATCGCCGCCACCGAAATCAGGCCGGTCGGCTCGGCAGGAATAAGGTTGTACGACTCCATGGTGATCGTGCCTACGGGGCAGCGCATGGCGCAGAGGCCGCAGCGGATGCAGCGGGTTTCGTCTTTCAACATGGCGGCGCCGGTAACGATGCCCAGTTCGTCGGCTGCTACCTCGTCGAATTCCACGCCGAAACATTCCTGGTTGTCGCGGATGTGCTGCACGGTCTGCGGTTCGAACTCGATGCGATCGAGCGAAACCAGTTCCAGACATTTTTCCGGGCAAACGTCGACGCACCCGCCGCACAAAATGCACATGCTGCCGTCTTCCGGCGAGCCCTCAAAAATCGTGTTGACCCAGCAGTGTAGGCAGCGTTGCGCTTCCGCGATCGCTTCGGGAGCGTCGTAGCCGACTTCTACTTCCGTCACGCCGGTGCGGCGCTCGAGAGGCAACATGGGCACCGGCTGGCGGTTGATGTCGAGATAATCCAGCGGCATGCCGTGCCGCTTCAGCACTTCGACTTCGATGATGGGCTCGGGATGCTTATTCTTGCGAAGATATTCGTCGATGCCGACGGATGCGCGCTTGCCATCGCCTACGCTGTCGATAATCAGGCGTGGCCCGAAGACGCAGTCGCCGCCGGCGAAGATTCCGGCAGCCGAGGTCATCAGCGTTTGCGGGTTGACGGCGATCAGGCCGCGCGGAGACAGTTCAACCTGATCTTCCGGGGTGAGGAAGTCGAGGCGCGGGGCCTGGCCGATGGCCATAATGATGGTGTCACATGCGATCTCGTTTTCACTGCCCTCGAAAAACGCTGGATTGAAGCGTTTGTTCTCATCGAAAACCCACTTGGTCTTGAGGGTCTCGAGCGCAACCACTTTGCCATCTTTACCCACCATCCGCTTGGGTCCGAGGCCGGGATGCATGATTATGCCTTCCTCTTCGGCTTCCTCAATTTCTTCCAGCGCGGCGGGCATTTGATCGCGTGGCTCCAGGCACACCAGATTCACTTCCTGCGCGCCTAAACGCAAAGCGGAAAGGGAAATGTCGACCATCTCCCGAGTCGCGACGGCGGTCATGTTTTCTGCGGAAGGCTCGGCATCCTGCACGCCACCGGCGTGCTGGCGCACAACTTCGCGCGCCGCCGATCGAGCCACGTCCATCGCCACGTTGCCGCCGCCGATCACGATCACTTTCTTGCCGATAGTGAATTTGTAGCCCAGGTTTACGTTGAGCAGAAAGTCGATGCCCTTGTACACGCCATCGAGATCCACACCGGGAATGCTGAGATCGCGGCTGCGGTGCGCGCCCACGGCGACAAGCACGGCGTCAAATCCCTGACGGCGCAGATCGGAAATGGTGAAGTCACGGCCGGCTGTGTGATTCAGCTTGAGCGTAATGTCGCCGGTCTCGAGAATCTCGCGCACTTGCGCTTCCACCACGTCACGCGGCAGCCGGTACTCCGGAATTCCCAGGTACAGCATTCCTCCCGCGACCGGTGCGGCTTCGAAAATCGTCACCGCGTACCCCATGAGGGCGAGATCGTGCGCCGCCGAAAGCCCCACCGGTCCGCCGCCTACGACCGCAACCTTGAAGGGAAGCTTTTTCTGCCCGCGTCCTTCATTGACGTTGATGGGATGCTTCGACTCGGGGCCAAACTGCTCGGTGAGGAAACGCTTCAGAGCGCGAATGGAAATTGGCCGGTCAATTTCACCGCGGCGGCAGGCAGTCTCGCAAGGGTGCGCACATACCCGTCCGCAGATGCTGGCCAGAGGATTGGGATCGCGCGCGATGCGATAGGCTTCCTCGAAGCGGCCCTCGGCAATCAGGCCGACATAGCGTCCGGCATTGGTGTGCGCAGGACACGCCATCATGCAGGGAAAGTTGGTGTTTAGCCAGTCCCCGTCGACCTTCTTGTTCTTGTATCGCTTCAGCATGAAGGCAATTTCTAGTCCCAGCTACGGCTGAGCGTCAACCAGCTTTTCCTGGATTACGACTGCTGATCAAGAGAGCGATGAAAAATACGGGGAGCAAGCCCGATCGCTTGCCGCTCCCCGTTGCTCTCACTTTGCTGTTCCTTACTTACTCAGGGTGAAATCCGCTTTGCCCCCACCGGCCACAGTCACCGGCTTGGACTGGTTCTTGGCGCCCTCATGCCAGACGGTCACGGTATAGCTGCCGTCCGGAACGTCTTTGATCTTGTAACTGCCGCTGTCGTCGGTTTCGGCAAAATAGGGAGTCGGGCTGACAATGATGTATCCCGCCATTTCTGGATGCACATTGCAGAGCACCGGCACGACGCCGGCCTTATCGAAGGTAAAGGCTCGCTTTTCACCCTTGGGCCAGGTGCCGAGATTGTGTCCGGCCTTCTTATCGCTACCGATCGCTGTCCAGAAAACGTTGTGCTGAACGGTGTCGCTGTTCAGGAAGTCCACGGTCGTGCCCTGTTGCACAGCCATGATGTGCGGCGCAAAGACCAGCCCTTTTTGATCCATGACCGGATGCTCTTTGGGAGCGGGAAACGTTTTGCCCGCAACGGCTTCGACGTAAACCACCGAGTGCCCCTTCATTCCGGTAACTTTGCCCTCGATGTCGCCCGCCCACGACGCCACACCCAGCCCACCGATCAGCGTAATAACAGCGAATGTCTTCCTTGCGAATTTGCTGCTCATTGTTGTCTTCTCCTTGAAATCGTTGCAAGTAACGGCTCACTTGCTGCTAAGAGGAAACCCCTCCACTGAGCGCCAATCATCTCTAGAAAAAGATCCTGGCGTCCAGATAGAGCGTATTATTGGCGCTCGCGTTGCGACCGAAGCCGTCGTAGTTCGTCGCCGCGCCATTGAAGCGCGTATAGCCGGTGTATTGCGCCGCGAGTTGCAGGTTCTGCCACGGCCAGTAAGAGAGGTTCAAAAGGTATCCCGCGCTTCTCGGATCGCCATTGAAATTGCCGGACACGGCAGTTCCCGCTGGATAAAATGCAAGATCAGATGTCCCGGTCGTATTGAACCAGCCGAACGTGCCCGTGTACTTGTTGCCGATGTGATATTCGGCATTGGCCATGACCGTGTTCAAATGGTGCGAACCTTGCGATACCAGCGGAGTGGGACTCCCAGGACCACCGCCCTGAAATAGCAGGCTCAGCAGATCATTGTTTTCCCGGATGTACGTAGCCCGGAACGACAGCACGTCAGTCCTGACGATGGTGCGGTCGATTTGCGTGTCGACTGCCCAGTCCGTGTACGAATCCGTCGGAATGCTGGCCCCGGTGGGATCGGTGATTTCATTCGGAGTCGACCGCAGGTGCATACCGTAAGTTCCAACTTCATACTGCGTCTTTCCGGTTAACTCCTGCCACGCCAGGCGCCAGTACGGAGCCACGCCGCGGATATTGAAACCTGCGCCCACGCCGGGGTTCGGCTGCGGGCCCCCCACGTGCTCAGAGCGATAGATGGACGCGTCCAGATAGAGATGGTCATTCCACATGCCAAACACGCCGAGTCCGGCTACGTCCTGGGCCAAACCGCCGTTGATGAAAGGATTGGCGTTGGGAGTGGGAGCGTTGTCGCTGGCGATCCACGGGTAGCCCCACGCTGGCGTGCTGTTCCAAAGATCCTCGACGGTGGGATTGTTATTGAGATCGATGCCGTAGACCAGTTCCTTGCCGCCCATCTTCGTCTTGTTCGCGTAACGGATATCGGTGTTGTCGCTGGTAAAGTGATCGTCCTGGGTGTCGTAGGTCACCTGTAGAAAGCTGCCGACGTTGCTGGTCCATGCCCCCGAGAGGAACAGGGAGATATCTTGAGGGAACTCGAAGTTGCCGTTCTGAGTCTGCGGCTGCGCTGTCTTGAGCGAGGTAAACGAAGTCTCCAGCATGATGGACAGCGGCAGTGACGCGAGCAGATCGAGGGGGGCGCGCTTCTTGCTGCCCTCTGCTTTTACGGTCTTGGTGTCGTCTCCTCGATCGACGTAGCCAGTCAGTTTGAATTTACGTCCGGCAGGGTTGAGCTCCGGAGGCGTATAGTGGCAGCCGCTGCACGCCAAGCCAGTCTGTCGCGCATAACTTGGAACCGCCGACGCGCTGGGCGGATTCACTGTGGCAAGAAACAGCAAAGCCATGATTGGAACTGTTACAAGCAAAGAGACCGCTATTTTTCTTATCTGAAATCTCATTTCTTTCTCCGAGAACAGCGCTGATGTTTATCCGAGCGATGCTGCAATGTCTGGTCCACGAATACATTTAGCTGTAACGACTGGTTGTGAGGAGGAGAACAGAAAACAGGTATCCCCGATGCCGCGTATCCACCTGATCGCCTCCTGGGTCGTCCAAGTTATGGCTGTATTTGCTTCGATTAGAGGTCTGAGTCGAGGGTGATTATCGGGGCAGGCCTCGAGGCTTGCAGCGGCTCGCATCACACGCGTATGTGATTTCAATCACATCTTCAGGAAACGCAACACGCAAGTAACGAGTTCGGGCTCTCCACCTTGGGTTTCGCCGCAATAGAAAAACGCCCGAGCCTAAGGCCCGGGCGTTCTGCTGACGCAACTGCAGCTGTCTAAAACAAATTCCACAGAAACTGGTTGTAGACGTCGTGGTGATACTGCACCTCGGGCGCCTTCACAAACGTTCCCAGCAAACGCGGACAACGATCCGCCGCGGCTTGCTTCAGATCGGCGTAACGCCCCTTCACGTCCTCCCCGAGGATCTTCGTCGTCCATTCCGACTTGCGGAAGTTCGCAAGAGCGTCATAGATGTTATCGGGTAAGTAGCGCTCGGCTTGGCGCAGGTTCTTGATCTTCGAAGTCTCGCCATCGATACCGCTCTTGAAGATCGAGTACATGACCAGATATGGATTTGCATCGGGAGAAACCGAACGCACTTCCACACGCATGCTCTTTTCGTTGCCGATGGGGATACGGATCATAGAACCGCGGTCCACCGCTGACGCCTTGATCTGGTTCGGCGCCTCGAAGTGTGGATCGAGACGGCGATAGGCATTCACGCTGGCATTCAGCAGCAGGCAAATGTCGTTGCCATGGGTTAGGATGCGATCCAAGAACGCCCAACCCATCTTGCTGAGCTTCTCTTCGCCTTTGGCGTCCCAAAAGAGATTCTTGCCGTCCTCGCTGATGGAAACGTTGGTGTGCATGCCGCTGCCGTTCACGCCCACCACCGGCTTGGGCAGGAACGAAGCGGTGAATCCCATGTTGGTCGCGACCTGGCGGCAGATCAGCTTGTAAAGCTGAATCTGGTCGGCGGCGGCCACCACTTCGCCGTAGCCGTAGTTGATCTCGAATTGCGAAGGCGCAACTTCAGGATGGTCTTTCTCATTCTGGAAGCCCATCGCGCGCTGCACTTCCGCGGTCGTGTCGATGAAGGTGCGCAGCGCATCGCCAGGCAGAGAGTGATAATAGCCGCCGGTGTTAACGTATTCGAACTTTCCCGTTTCGTGGTAGCTGCGCTCCGCATCCGAGCCCTTGAACAGGAAGCCCTCGATCTCGTTGGCGGCGTTGAGGGTGTAGCCCTTTTTCTTGTACAGTTCGTCGGCAAAGCCCTTCAGCACGCCGCGAATGTCGGCTGAGTAAGGTGTGCCGCCCTTGTCGATGACTTCGCCGAACACCAGCACCTTGCCGGAGCCGAACACATCGGCCGGACCCCAATAGAACGCCGACCAGTCAATGCCCAGCCGCAAGTCGCTCTCGCGCTGCGCGGTAAAGCCGCGAATCGATGAGCCGTCGAAGGTGAGATTATCCCAGCTCTTGATCAGAAACTTCTTGTCGTAATCCAGCATGTGCAGGCGGCCTTCGAGGTCGCTGAAGAGCACGGTCACGGCTTTGATCCGTTTTTCGTCGGTGAGATACTTCAGCCGCTTCTCCTGGATCTTGCCGATGGCGACGCGGTTCCTGCGCTGCTCCTTCGCTTCCAGATTCATCTCTTCCAGTTCGTCGTAGGTGAGTGCCAGGAAATTACGTAGTTCGTTAGGCATGGATGTCCTTCAGTCTCCTATTCGTTGTCAGCAAGAATGATAATGTCGGCATTAAGCAACGCCACGGATACAGGCAGTTGAAATGGCTGGGTTTCAACAGGGAAGAATAACGCGAGCGTACCGTCGCCGACAATCGAAAAAGTTGATGGGAGGCAGAAAAGAGATTTATCAAAGATTGCCGAACGGCTATTGCAGTCCCAGCCCCGTTCCCGGCATCAGCCGGATGATCACACCCAGCGCGGTCAGCACCGCGATGAAGTAGATCGTGGTTGCGCGGCTGGGATGGGCCGGCAGTTTTCCGGCAAAGAACGTTTGGTATCCCGCGCCCAGCGCTACCAAAAAGAACATGTTTTCTCTCAGCGCCAGCCCGAGAACGACGGACGCGGTGAGCAGCGCGACGCGTTCCGCCTTGCTTAGAGCCAGAACCGCTTGCCCTCCATCCAGCACCCAGACAGGAATCAGATTCAGCAGGTTCAGAATCGCGCCCACGCGCGCCAGCGCGGCCCACAGCGGATTGCCCGTCTGCCACCAGATCACGGCACACGCCACGGCTGCGAAGAATCCCGCGAGCGGCCCGGCCAGGCTGATTGCCGCCCGCGTCTCCAGCGGCACCCCCAGCGCTTGCCAGCGCACGTAGGCTCCTAGACCGGGCAGAAACACCGGCATATCGGCCGGCAAGCCACGGCGCTTGATATCGATGAAGTGGCCCATTTCGTGAATCAAAATCAGAACCGCGAAGCCGATCCCAAACTTCATGCCAGACGCAGCCCAATAGATCCCGATGAAAACCACAAAGCTCAGAAGTGAGGTCAGCTTGAAACGTCCGGTAAGCGAATTTCTCCTGCTCGTGTCCTGCATCGCGATCTCGCCCGCTGATCCCGACCGTTGCGCCCATTGATCGCCACTCGGCTCCGGCAGTTGTGTCGCATTGGCAGACGCATCGAGGGCTTGGGCATGATTCTTAATCCAGTCGGCTTGGTCCGACGTGGGAGGCAGCAGATGGACTCCGCTAAGCCATCTCTCCCGCGCCTGACGGAGTTCGCCTTTAGCCTCAAGCGCCTTCGCCTCTGCCGCGATTTGGTCCAGCTTGTCGGAATACACCAGCGCGTGGCAGTGGTCGCAGGCGAGTGCTCCGGGCGCGAGTTCGCGAGAGCAGCGCCTGCAATTTCGAATCAGCTCAGGAGTGATTGAGGACAAGGCTTTGAACGACGCTCTTCAAGAACAATTCTACGCGAGGCCGTTGGCAATGTTCGCCTGCCACGGCTCGCAGGTTCTTCAACGCGATGGCTGCGGGGAACTGTCAAACGGTCCGAAGATTTGCAACGGGCGGCCCTGGGTCATCTTCCATGCGATCCTCATTCCAAAGAAGAGGATCAACAGACCCATCGCACCCCAACCGGGACTATCCGAAAGCTGAAGGAACGGAGATGCCAGCCCGAGGAGCGCGAGCCGGCCGAGCCACGTCCCTATTTCCGACAAGCTCATCTGGGGCCGGGCCGCTCTGGGCGCCGGTTCCGGCGCTTGTTCCGGAGACCCGTTCTCCAACTGGCGCTGCTCCTGCCGCAGTTGCTGTTGCTGCGTCTGTCTCTGCTCTTTGCGCTCGTCGGCCAGATGAATCCAGATGGGAACCGCCGCCATGGACACCGCCGCATAGGTCAGTAGAGCCGCAGTGATCTGGTAACGTCGACCGCCGGTTCCATTGGAGGCCTTCATCATCGCCGTGCCCACGATCCAGCCGACCCCGATCGACATGTAGCTGATCACCCAACCCTGCAGCAGGATGGCGATCAGGGCGTACCCGATTAGTCCCACGACGGCCGCGCCGATGCCCGCGGCAAGCGCACGAACATACGCCGCATGTGTATCCATGGCCACTTCGCGGCGCATCTTTTCCGCACAGGCCGGACAGGTCATTGCATCATTGCTTCGATAGTATCGTCCGGCGATCGGCTGCTGGCAGAAGCGACAGCGATCGCTTCCTGGCTTCCCCGCGTACTCAGCCGTTCCGAATTGCGGCGTGGGATTGTTGAAGGGGTCACTCATGGCCCGGACGATAGCACAGCCTCCGGTGGCAAGGAAGAGGGAAGTCAGTAGTAACTCAGGGCTGGTTGTAGTAGCCGGTGCGCGTGCGCGCCGTGATCCCCGGCTTGTCTACCGCGATCCCGACAGAGTGGTACTCATTGGGCTTGTCCGCCCGCGGGGGGTCGAACGAAATGACGTAAAAAGCATTGGCATCCGCCGCGCACTCCGCGACTGCGGCGGTGATGTCGTTGGTTAAGTTGAGGACGCGCCCGCCAGTCTGAACCGCAAGCACAGGCAAACCCAGGTTGGCGGGCAGGGCGCGTGAAGGTGAACTGACACCCTTCAAAAACTCTTCGTAATACACTGCTTGTCTAAAATCCCCGAGACCGAGCGGGTCAACGCTGTAGAGAGTGATCCGGGCCTGCCTGAGTTCGGTGGAGGCAGCCACGATCGAGTTGAAGAGCTGTTGCTCCTCTTTTGCGGAAAGGGAAATGCGTGGTCCCGAGAGCAACGGCCATCCGGGACTGATCCAGATCACCAGCTTTCTGCCGGGTCGGGTCCTCTCGTATGCGGCAAGTTGGCTAATGGCCGTGAGCGATTTGCTGAAGCGCTCTTCCGCGCCGTAGACGCCCTGTGAGCGATGATTCTCGCGCAGCCCGAGTTCGTATTGGTCGAGCAGAGAGGCCAGAACGTTTCCATCGCGCGAGGAACCGTTCTGCATCTGGGCCCCGGTATCGGTGAAGAGGATGAGCGACATCGGTTGCGGGAGCTTGCCGCCGTTCTGTAGGAGATACTTCTTGAGTTCGTTTTTTTCGTTCGAGACGGCCTGGAATGATGCGTTGACGGCATCGACAACCAGAATGACTTCGAGCGGCGGATCTGTAGCGGCGGGAACTGCGCTGTCGACGGCCTGAAAGGAGACGATGTTCAGCGGCAGTTTATCGTCCAGAAGAGTGAAGTCCTGCTGCTGCAGTCCGCGAATTGGTGCACCGGCTTTGTCCGTCACTTGAACATCGAGCGTGATGCGCCGGTCCGTGCCGTTTGAAGGAACCTTCGTCGACTCGGGAGTCCGGGGTTGAAGCTGGGGCGAGGGAGCGTTTTGCGCCCACACGGCAGAGAGCGGCAGGAGCAGAACAAGAAACAAACGAAACAACCGACCCATGCTGGCTCACCTCGCGCTGGAAATCCCCGCCCGACGTCAGCCAGTATAACGCGCGGAAACCGACGGGTCGTCTACTGCCGGTGTGTCGACGCTCCCGCTGCGATCTCGCGCAAGGCGCTCACAAGTTCGGTGGCGGCTTCTCCATCGGCCAGCGCTTCCAGGCGGACCGTGGCGGAGAACTGCGGTGACTCTGGACGGAATCGCACCTGCAAAATGTCTCGCCGCCGCGCCGACATCAGCGCATTCAATTCCGCCGTCGGATCCTGTTTCCAGTGCGTCCGCGTCGTCAGAATGATGGGGCCGGGTTCGTAGACATCCCACTCCCGGTCGTCGCGCTTGCGTGACGAAATCCCGCGGTTGTGCGCGCACCAGCGGTGCCGCACCACTTCCAGATGGAAGCTCGGAGAACCACCAAGATCGGCTTCGAAAGTCAGAGTTTCTTTCTGCCGGTGCCAGCAACTCATCAGCCACTGCAAAGGCAGGGCCCGCGGCCGGAATTTCACAGTCACGCGCGCGTTCTCGAACCAGCCCGAGGGAAAATGCAGCCGCGCCTGCAGCCGCGAGCTTCCCATCCAATGCGACTCCAGGATGCGTCCCTTGCCCGCGCATGCCGCCTGTACCCAGCGCAACGCCGCGGCTCCCTTTTTTCGATTGTAGGTGGAAAACACGAAGTACCACAGCCCCAGAACGGCGACCGAAGCGGCCACGTCAATCAGCAGAAGGCGCCCCACAACGCTTCCTCTGATGCTCATGGTACGTCCGAGGTTGCGGCGAAGCAAGGGGACAATAGGCCCCAATTCACGATTCCGGAGGCCTCGCTGGACTGAACTGTGGAAAACCCGGCGCCTACCGGCCCAGCCTCGCCACGTCCGGCCAGGAAGTAGTGCCCCATCCACCTCCCCGCTACAATGGCGGCGTGCCCTTCCTCATCCGTGACTGCCAGCCCCCGGACTTCGATGCGCTGTGGCGCATTGATCAAAGCTGTTTTCCCGCCGGCATTTCCTATTCCCGGGCGGAGCTCAAGGCCTACATGCGTCGCCGCGGTTCGTTCACTCTGGTGGCAACCGGCGACGGAAGCGGGGCGGTCGTTCCCAATTCCGGAAAAGTCGAAAAAGATTCTTCGGCGACCGCTTCCGCCGACGCCGCCATTGCCGGCTTCCTCGTAGCCGAAGCCGGCAGTCTCAGCCGCGGCCACATCATAACCATCGATGTGATCGCCGCCGCCCGCCGCTTTGGAGTAGGATCTCTGCTCCTGCGCGCCGCCGAAGATCGACTGCGCACCGCTGGTTCCACCTCAGTGGAACTCGAAACCGCGGTGGACAACCTCTCCGCTTTGTCCTTCTACAAACGCCACGCCTACAGCGTGATCAAGACCTTCCCGCGCTACTATTCGAACGGCGTGGATGCCCTGGTTCTCCGAAAGGAACTTGACTAGCTTCCTCCTCAGCGTTTGCATCTAGAAAGCTTTCGTCCTCCGCGCCGCGGATTTGCACTTTCCTACCTTTCCAGCTACCTTGCCATGTGATGAAAGCCGCCACCAAGGTCGCGATCCAGGGCGAGCTCGGTTCCTTCAGCCACGAAGCTGCGGAGCGTATGCTGCCGCGCTGCACCGTCGTCCCCTGCGCCCGTTCCGCCGAGGTTTTCGATCGCCTGGAGAATGGATCGGTCACCGCCGCCGTTATCCCCATCGAGAATTCGCTCGCCGGCACAGTCGCCGAGCACGCCGATCTTCTGGTCGCGCGCGACGTATTCATCCAGGGCGAATTCCTGCTGCGCATCGTGCACAACGTGATTGCCGCTCCCGGCGTGAAGTTCAGCGCATTGCGCCGCGCGTTCTCCCACCCGGTGGCGCTCGACCAGTGCCGCGACTTCTTCCGCCGCTATCCCAGGATTGAACCGGTCCCGTTCTACGACACGGCCGGCAGCGTGAAGCACGTCGTCGCCCAGCATCTTCCCGACGCTGCCGGCATTGCCGGACGCCACGCCGCTCTGGAATACTCCGGCAAGATTCTCCAGGCCGGCATCGAAGACGACAAACGTAACTTTACGCGCTTCTTCCTGATTCGCCAGTTGAAGACAAAGTCGAGCGCGGCCAGCGCCGGCAAAAAGGGAAGCGCTGCCTCCGCCCTTCGCTATCAGCGCCTCATTCCGCCCGGCGCTAACAAAACTTCCATCGCCTTCAAAGTCAGGAACGTTCCCGGCGCCTTGTTCAAGTCGCTCAGCGTTTTCGCCCTGCGCGATATCAGCCTGAGCAAGATCGAGTCGCGCCCCATGCGCGGACGTCCCTGGGAATACGTCTTCTATGTGGACTTTCTCCGCGGCGACGACGAACCCGCCGGCAACGCCCTCCGCCATCTCGGGGAGGTCGCCGAGTTCGTAAAGGTGCTGGGGATTTACCGCGCCGCGTAAGCGCCCGACCCTTAGAGGTGTGGGGAAAGTTCCCGTTTTCGTTGAGCAGTCCGTAGCAGTTGACGAGCGCCTGCGTTCTTATCGCTTGACGAACGTAACCAACTGTTGTACCTGTTTCCTATAGCGTCCCACCCCCCGGGATGCAGAACGAAGGTCTGTTTTAGTTTCCGAACCCAGGATGTCGGTTTAGCTCAAGTACGTGCCCCTAGTTTTCTTGAACGAACTATTAAGGAGGCCCGGCATGGAATCCCAGGAAAACCAAGAAGCCAGACTGATGTCCATTCCTATCGCCATGCTGATGGCGGTTGTGGCTATGCTGGGTGCGACGGTGGCTTACCGCGCCGCCTTGGCGGAGCATGAGACGCTGCGCTCGGAGCGAAGACTTCAACAAGGGAAAGTGCTCGAACTGGTCCATCGTCAGGAAATTCTGAATAAGTTGGCCAACCGGACCAGGTATGAGTACAGCCAATATGTTTACCTCACCGAGGCCCAGAACGACCTCAATGAGGCGCGGCGAGTCTCCGCGACCGACCGCGGGCGGGCGGCTTTGCTGACTCTACAAGCTCAGGAAGACTACGCCGTTGTGAGAGCGCTGCGTGCCTACCTCGATTTCTTTTGGGTGGATCTGCCGCGGTCGCTGGAGGAGTCGCTTCAACAAAGTGCGGCGAACCAACTCAGTGGATATGGATTCGACGCTCGCTGGACCGCACCGGCCAACAAGGACGACCCCCCGCCCTCCATTTGGGAGAATGCGGAGCGCTATGTGGAGCACGAGCGCCGCAAGGTTGTGCGCCTGGCGGGTGCCGTCCTCCTGTTCGTAATCGCTCTTGCTTTTCTTACCTTCGCTCAGTTGAGCCTGAAAAGCGTGGGACGGGAGAATGTGTTCGTGTGCGCGGGTGTTCTTATCGCCCTGATCGGATTGTCGGTCGCGCTGTGGGCCGATCGCAACTCCTGGACGACCCTCCTGCTGGCTCTGTTTGCCTTCGGTTTGTTGGTGCTGGTCGGGCGGAAACTCTGGCAGAAGACGCGCTTGGTAGACCTCGTCGGGGAATGGGAACCGGTTCATCCCAGTGAAGTCGAGCCTACTCTTTTTCCGGGAGTGCGTGTCCATACCGCCCCGGTCGCGCACGGTTTCGGACGCTTTACCATCTTCATGATCGCGGTCACTGCGGTACTCAGTGCGCTTAGCGGTCTTCTTTACAGCCGCGCGACGGCGCATTCCGCAGCCGCCTTCAGCCAGGTCCTGGAGGACCAGGGAACTCTCTTTAAGGCCAACTCCAGCAATGGCACAACCTTTTTCAACACGGTTGGCGACATGTCGACCGCGCAGGAATACCTGGTTCATTACGAAGCCGCCAGACAGCGCGTGGATCTGGCCAGAGAAAACCCCTCAGTTCTCGATGTGAAGTCTGCGCTTGATCAGCTGGAGCATTGGAATCGGCTCTTGAACGGCCTGTCCGACTACAACAAAGGTTTGAAGCGCAGGTTCACCAGCGAGTGGGGGCCCGAACAGGACCGTAATTTCCCCAGGAAAATGGTAAACCTGGGGCGCAAGAATTCGGAACGAGCCTTTGCCATGTCGGACGCCAACAACGAACTAAGCCTGCTGTGGCAGAGGAGAGCCACTACCTATCTGGCGATGCTCACCCTCTTTGCCATTGCACTCTATTTGTTCGGACAAGCTCTGAGCATGGGGCGCACCCGCGACGCCTTCATCCTGGTGGTCTTCAGTTGTTGCCTGGTGCTTTACAGTTTCAGTTACGGCGTGTACATGAGTTGGGAGTTTCGCACGGCGAAAAAACATGATGCCCGCCCGGAGTGCCGGAGCGGGGAGAAGCCGGATGAGGATCCCGTGCAGGACGCGGCGCGGCACTATGCCGAGGGCAGAACACTCTATGAAGGTTCCTCAGATGATCCGGAACAATTGGCCAAAGCCGCCCGGGAGTTCGGGTGCGCGGTGGATGTGCGCCCCACCTTCGCGATGGGCAATTTCTACTATGCTCTCCTTACCCAGCTTTCGAAGACTCCCCAGCTGAATGAAAGCGGATTTGTCAGCATCACATCCAAACAGTCTCTTCCCATCATCACCGAGCATGAACAACAGGCTTTGAAAATGATCGAGCAGCAAGGTCTCAAGCCTCCCGTCTCCCCTCAGGTGGATTACGGTTTCGATTCCATTTTGGAGGGGCTGGTGCAGGGTGATCGCAAGAAGGTGGAGCGCGGCATAACAGAAACCCGGAAAGCCATCGCACTCGACGACGCGGATCCGGTCCCCAAGTTCAACTTGGGCCTGGGGCTGCTCGCGGACGGGAAGAAACAGGAAGCCCTCACGGTTTATGAGCAAGCGATGAAACAGGGGCTCGAGCGCCAGGGAGCCGTCGTGGCCGGAGCCATCACCGACCTGGACATACTTCATCGTTACTGCGGCGGTATTCACGAGAAAGCAATCGACTGCCAGGAAATCGAGCGGCAGGTAATACCCCGGCTAAAGTCCGAGATGATTGCAGCGGCGTGGCCGCCGAAAGAACACTCCCGAGTTTCGCTTCACCCGAAAACTGTGGACCTTCAGTTGACCGCAACCACATCGAGTTTAAGCTGGCGCGCTCCGGAACCCTACCTCGACAAAGACCGTGACGTGTTGTCGGTCCTCTGGTACGCCTACAACCCGGAATGGGATACTTGGCGCGTTTTGCCGGCCGTCTCGGGCGCGGCAGACTGGAAGCTGGATTATCAAGGGATGGCCAGCGACTTCCGGTCGGTCCTATTCACGACCTGGGGCCGGACTTGCGTTACTGACGGCAACTATCGCGCCGAGTTGTACGTCGACGGTGAACTTGCCGGGACGCAGGACATTACTACCCAACATGGAAAGCTTCTGCCGGTCGTGTTTCCGACCCTGAACCTGGCAATGTGCTATCCCCAATCCTGGAGTAGCTGGGAGTCCAGGGATCCGCAACCCTCCTCCTTCGTCAAGGGCTACACCGACGATGCGGGAAGGCGCGGAGTTTTTCTATTCACTTATCTCAACCCACGCCAGCAGCCGGACGATGTGAGCAAGGATAATTACCTGAAGCAGGCGGTATCCTTTCTGGTGAGTCACGATCTCACTCCCCGTCCGACGAACGCCGGAAGAGTCGCCAGTTGTGCCGGGCAACTGGGCTACCTCGGCGAAACGCTCACCGCCTTTACCGACGGATCGGGATCGGCAGTGGCTAGAGCCTGGATGGAGCAGGACGGTCTTACCCACGTCGCGGTGGTCTTCAATAACGCCGATAGTCGCTGGGACTGCGACACTCTCATGTCAGTGACCAACATTTACTGAAGTGATCGGCTAAGAGCGTCCTAAGCCCGCTTGTGTAGCGGATTTTGACGGACATGGTTGGAGCCATGCCCGATCCACGTTTTCAGTGAGTAACTTAATCAGAAGTTCGTCAGCCTTGGTACCTTGGGCATCATGCCGCGGAGCGAAAAATGCCGATAGAATGCAAGAGCCCCAAAAAACTTCGAAGCGGATGGGATGAAACCTTTCCGGAAGAGTATCATCTAAGCTTGAGTGAGTTACACTCAAGGAGAGCCAATGAGCCAACAGCCGCTTTCCGAGCCACTTCCTAAGCATCGGGAAACAAACGACGTACGGGCTTTGCCCGTGCTTCCTGTGCGCGATACGGTCCTGTTTCCGCACGCCGTCCTGCCCCTTACGGTAGGCCGGGAGAGTTCCGTCCAGCTTATTAATTCGCTCGGCGAGGATAAGACCATCATCGTGGTCGCGCAGCGCGAAGCTCGCGTCGACAACCCTCAACCTAGCGACCTCTACACCCTAGGTACGTCCGCCATCGTCCATAAAGTCGTCAAGATGCCCAACCAGAGCCTGTTCGTGTTTGCCGAAGGTCTGGAGCGGGTGCGCCTGGGCGAGTTTACGCAATTAGCTCCATTCATGCGCGCCAAGGTCTCTGTTATTCCTGAAGCTATACAGCCGGACAGCTCCGAAATCGAGGCCCTGCAGCGCAACGTCCTTACCTTGTTTCAGCAGATCGTCGCCGGTTCGCCCACGCTTTCCGACGAGCTCTCCACGGTTGCCCTGAACATCGACGAGCCCGGCCGGCTGGTGGATTTCATCGCGTCGTCTTTGCCGTCGCTCTCCACGCCCGATAAGCAGGACACGCTCGAGACCCTCGACATCCGCGTGCGCCTGGAAAAGATCAACCAGCATCTCGCCAAAGAACTTGAAGTGCAGCAACTGCGCAACAAGATTCAGAGTGAAGTGCAGGACCGCGTGCAGCAGACCCAGCGCGAGTACTACCTGCGCGAGCAGATGAAGGCCATCCAGAAAGAACTGGGCGAGCAGGATGAAGGCCAGCGCGACGTCGATGACCTGAAAAAGAAAATCGACGACGCGGGCATGCCGGATGACGTAAAGAAAGAAGCTCTCAAAGAACTAGGTCGCCTGGCACGCATGTCTCCCATGGCTGCCGACTACTCGCTCACGCGCAACTACGTCGAGTGGCTGGCCGTGCTGCCTTGGGCCAAGACTTCGGGAGTCGAAATCGAGATCCCGAAAGCCAAAGAGATCTTGGACACGGATCACTATGACCTCGAAAAGGTCAAGGATCGCATTCTCGATTACCTTTCCGTCCGGCGTCTGAAGCCGAACATGAAGGGTCCAATTCTTTGCTTCGTTGGACCGCCCGGCGTGGGCAAGACTTCGCTTGGCAAGTCGATCGCCCGCGCTCTGGGCCGCAAGTTTGTGCGGCTGTCGCTTGGTGGCGTGCACGATGAAGCCGAAATCCGCGGCCATCGCCGCACCTACATCGGCGCACTGCCCGGACAAATCATCCAGGGCATTCGCCGCGCCGAAACCAAGGATCCGGTTTTCATGCTCGACGAAATCGACAAGGTTGGCCGCGACTTCCGCGGCGATCCCGCGTCGGCGTTGCTCGAAGCGCTCGATCCCGAACAGAACTCGAGCTTCCGGGACAACTATCTCGACGTCACTTTCGATTTGTCGAAAGTTCTTTTCATCACCACCGCGAACATGCTCGATCCGGTTGCCGAGCCGTTGCGCGATCGTATGGAAATCATCGAACTGCAAGGCTATAGCGAGGAAGAAAAGCTGCACATCGCGGTGCGTTACCTGGTTCCACGGCAGGTGGAAGAGAACGGCATCACGGCTGAGCAGATCGAGTTTCCTGAAGCAGCGTTGCGCTATGTGATTCGTCACTACACGCGCGAGGCAGGGGTGCGCAGCCTGGAACGTACCATCGGAACCATCTGCCGCAAGCAGGCGCGGCGGCTGGCCGAAGGTAAGACCGAAAAGCTTGTGGTTTCGCAGGAAATCATTCAGGAGTTTCTGGGCGGCATCAAGATCCGCACCGAAGGCGAGATCGAGGAGCGGACGGAGCGGCCTGGGGTGGCTGTGGGACTGGCCTGGACTCCATCGGGCGGGGACGTGCTCTTCGTCGAGGCCAATGCCATGAAGGGCAAAGGTGGATTCACCATGACCGGACAGATTGGGCAGGTGATGCAGGAATCCATGCAGGCCGCGCTGACCTGGGTGCGCTCGAACGCGGCGCAGTTGGGCATTGCGGAAGACTTCTTCGCCGATCACGACATTCACATGCACGTTCCGGCGGGAGCGATTCCGAAGGATGGTCCCTCGGCGGGCGTGACCATGGCGACGACATTGGTGTCGTTGCTGACGGGGCACCGCATCCGTCCGCTGCTGGCGATGACGGGCGAGATCACGCTGAGCGGCAACGTGCTGCCGGTGGGAGGCATTAAAGAAAAAGTGCTGGCCGCCAAGCGCGCCGGAGTGACCGACGTGATTCTGCCAGCGGAAAACAAGATGAACGTTGAGGAAGACCTGACGCCGGAACAACTGGCGAACCTCACCGTGCATTATGTGAAGACGATCGACGAAGCGCTGCGCTTTTCGCTGCCGGAAGTGGCGGAGTCTGTGGCGGCGAAGATGTTGACGCCGTCCCCTGAGGTGGCGCACGACAAGGTGGTGCTGGCGCAGGCGTGAAGAGTTCCCAGTTGCCAGTCCTTCGGGACTGGCAATTTTTTTGGGCGCGCCATTTGCTCTAATGTTCCAACCGGAACATTTCACTTTGCAGAAAATTTGTGGCGTAAGTGGTTGATTCCTCGTGCGGAGTTTTGGGCGGATCAATGGATTCAAGGGGTTAGGCTGTGGAAGAAATGTCCACTTTCGAGGGTATCGGATGACTACGAAAGTAGACTTGACTTTCGCGTCATGTACTTTATAAGGTACGCCGGCGGGGTGGCTGGGTTGGTTCCAGGGGCATCCACGGTTTCGCTTAGCGCACGCTCGTGGGGTTCTGCGCTTCCCAAACCGATTGGCGAGATAGCTTCTAGTCGATCCTCAATTTGCCGGGTCGTCAATTTCTCGATCGCTGTTTCTCGATCCCAACTTGTCGAGTTGGCTGCCGTGTCTCTTCTTTGATTCGCCGGCGTAGGACTTCGGCGCAGCGTTCCCCGCGCAGGAGCAGATAGTGGTCTCCATCTTCTACGGCACTTTTATCCCTCTGTACGTTTCTGAGCTTTGGTCATACAATCTCAGCCGTCCGACGCGTTCGAGTCTTGAGGAGAAGATATGAGGACTTCCAGCCAGGTCTCTATTTCCGTCGTTGTCAGCGTCCTGATGGCCGTCGCAGTTTCTGCCTCGGCGCAGACCGATCTCTCCGTGACGTACCAGATCACGCCCAGCCATACGGGAGCGACGCAAACTACGGGGGTGAAGCCTCCGCTTTCGGTGAAGTGGTCGGTGGCCTTGGCGGGGACCGCTTCGTATCCGATCATCGCCGATGGAATGGTTTTTGTGATCGGCGGAGGCAGCGGTTCAACCCCGTCGACGCTGTACGCTTTGAATGGCACGACGGGCGCGACGGTTTGGACGCAGCCGGTTCCCGAGGGCTTCGGGAGTTGGATCGGCGCAGCGTACGAAAACGGAGCGTTGTTTCTAATTACCACCCAGACTCCCCCGTTCAATGCGGGTGGGATCTTTGCTTTCGCAGCCAGTGACGGCCACGAGGTATGGAGCGCGAACCTGGCGGGGCAGTATTCCTTCAGTTCGTCCCCCACGGCGTTGAACGGAATTGTCTACACTGGCGGGGCCGGGGACGGCGGTACGTTGTATGCGGTCAACGAGAAGAATGGAGAAACACTGTGGACGGGGAGTGTGGAGAATGGCGACGCTTCGAATCCCGCGGTGACCGCGAACGGCGTGTACGTTTCCTACGCTTGTCCGCAGACCTACCGGTTCAATCCCAAGACGGGAAAGCAAGCGTGGCACTACAGCGGACCTTGCGAAGGCGGGGGAGGCGAAACGGCAGTGGTGTATGACGGACTGGTGTATGTTCGCGATCTTCTCAACTTTTATCCTACCGATGGAATCACGCTGAATGCTGTGACTGGCGCCCTAGTGGGCGGTTTCAACAGCGAGTACATGCCGGCCTTTGTAGGCAAAACCGCGTTCTATACGGAATCGGACACGTTGACGGCGGTTAGCCTAACCAGCGGGGAAACGCTGTGGACGGCCGTTGCCAGCGCGGGCGAAACATATTCTTGCTCGCCCATTGTGGTGAACGGCGTGGTGTACGCGGGGACCAGCACCGGCAATCTCATTGGCTACGAAAGCAAGAATGGGAAGCAGTTAGTCTCGCTGAACGTGGGACAGACCATCTCCTGCGGTGAATACTTCGCCATACCGCAGGCCGGAATGGGAGCGGGGGAAGGCTTGTTAGTTGTCCCAGCCGGTAGCGAGGTGGTTGCGCTGCAGTAAGTGCGCTCGCGGTAGACTGGCAACAGGGCCGGGGACGGGCCAGTCCTTATCATGCGCGTGCGCGTTCTCTTTTTCGGTGTGCTGAAAGATCTCGCGGGGAAATCCAGCGACTGGATTGAACTGCCTGACGGGGCATTGGTGCGCGATGTGCTGGAACAATATGCGGCGCGGGAGCCGCGGCTGAGAGAATCGCTGGCTTCGCTGGCGGTAGCGGTGAATCAGCAGTATGCGGGCGCGGAGACGGCGCTGAAGGCTGAGGATGAAGTGGCATTGTTGCCGCCGGTGAGTGGCGGGTCTGAGGGCGGGCTCTCGGGACAGCCGGCGGGACCCTTCGACTCCGCTCAGGGCAAGCGCCAGCGCTACGCTTTGCGGTATGCCTCGATTATCCGCGATGCGATTGACACGTCGCGGATACTGGCCGACATCAAGCGGGGCGAGGATGGGGCTGTGGTCGTGTTCGAGGGCGTGGTGCGCAACCAGACGCGCGGACGCAAGACGCTCTATCTCGACTATGAAGCCTACGAGGAGATGGCGCTGCGGCAGATGGAAGGGCTGGCGGAGCAGGCGCTGAAGCAATTTCAGGTGCGCGATGTTGCCCTGGTCCACCGGCTGGGGCGGCTGGAGATTGGCGAAACCAGCGTGTTGGTGGTGATGGCATCGGGGCATCGTGCCGCGGCGTTCGAGGCTTGCCGCTGGCTGATTGACACGCTCAAGCGCAGCGTGCCGATCTGGAAGAAGGAATATTTCGAGGATGGAGCGGTGTGGGCGGACGGCGAGCCGTTTCCGGAGGAAATTCGCCGCGGAAATTCCCCCGTGCCGGGCAGCCTTGGAACGGAGCGCGCATCTAAGTGAGCGGACTGGGCGCGGCGCACCGCAGGGGCTAAAGCCCTGGGTTATTGCAGTCGCCTTATCGCAGCGCTGGAAGCGCTGCGCCACCCAAAACTCTGCCGCTGCGCCGCCCCAAGAACCTGGAGGCGTTGCGTCACCGGAAGCCAGAGTGCTTCGGCCCACGATCAAAGTTCTTCGGAAGCGGGAGAGACCAAGATCGGTGCGGGAGGGTATTACCGGCTAAGTTGCGAAGTATACTTCGTTCACCGAATGAGAAAATCCGCTACCGCAATTCTGCTGCTGGTCTGCGCTGCTTATGCGCAGAAGCCTCCTGCGCAAACTCAACCCCCGCCCGTACCGGCGACCACGCTCAAGGTGGACGTGAAGCTGGTCAACGTCTACGTGACCGTGACGGACGCTAACGGAGGCCCGGTCGGGGGACTTAAGAAAGAGAACTTTACGGTGCAGGAGGACGGCCGGGATCAGACCATCTCAGTGTTCGATAAGGAATCAGCGGTGCCGCTTTCGATTGCGCTGGCGATCGATACGAGCTTGAGCACGAGGCATGACCTGCCGCTGGAACAGGCTTCCGCTAAACGGTTTGCCCATGCGATCCTGCGGCCGGTGGATGCGCTGTCTGTGTTTGGGTTCAGCGAAACCGTGCTGCAGTCCACCTCTTACACCGCCGAACTGAAGCGCATCGACGAAGGCATCGATCACATTCGGCTGGGAGCGGCTACGGCGCTGTTCGACGCGGTGTATTTGGCCTCGCGCTCGCTCGATCGCCGGCAGGGACGGAAAGTGATGGTGCTGATCACCGACGGCGGAGATACGATCAGCAAAATCGACTACAAACAGGCGGTGCGCGCCGCCGAGGAAGCCGAGGCTACCGTCTATAGCATCATCGTGGTCCCTATCGAAAATAGCGCGGGACGCGAAATTGGCGGCGAGCATGCGCTGATCCAGCTCTCGGAGGACACGGGCGGGAAATACTATTATGCGACTTCGATGTCGCAGCTGGACGACGCCTTCCGGCAGATTAGCGACGAACTCCGCACCCAATACCTGCTGGCCTACTATCCTTCCCAGCGTTTGTCGAACTCGCAGTTCCGCCGAATTCAGGTCGGCGTTACCGGGCCGCCGGATTCCTCCAGCTACCACGTGCGCCACCGCGCGGGCTACTACACCATGAAGTCGGACTTCTGAGGGGCTTCCTACCCGCATCGGGTCGAGAGGCCTTCGCCCAGGCCAAAGTTGTGTCCCAAGCTAAAATAGCTGACAGCGCGTGTTAACCAAGCGGATAACCCATGGAAACTTTCTCTTTCCGGGAGTTGGAATATGATTTTGTGGATGTTTGGGGATCTCTGGGCTGGGGATTCGAGTCGCTTCCCCACAATACAACCCTCGTAAGTTATTGATAGATATATCGATGCCAGATTATCGGGGATCGGTGCTGGGCTGGCTGACAAATTGCTTTAGTGGTGGGGAGCAATTGTTCCACGGCAATTTTGAGAAGCTAAGATTCTGGACGATTTAAAGGTGAAAACAATTCCGATGAGAACATTTCCGAAAGGAAGGTTTACGATGTTGAAGCTAAACTCCTCCCGTTCCAGCGCGCGATTTTTGGTGCTGGCGTTAGTTGCTCTATCCGCGCTGCTGTTGTCTTCGGTGGCATTCGGCCAGACCACGGTTGCGACCGGTAGTATTCAGGGATCGGTGACAGATCCTACCGGTGCCGTGATTTCGGGCGCCAGGGTCACGATAACTCATAAGTCAACTGGACAGGTCATCACGACGTCGACCAATTCGGCGGGGGCCTATACGTCCGGCTCGCTGATCCCGGGCGACTACGTGGTGCGGGTCGAAGCCAAGGGTTTCAGCACGACGGAGACGCAGTTGGTCATCCAGGTGGGCGTGACGTCAACTGGAAACGTTAAACTACAAGTCGGCCAGGGGAGTACCGTGGTTGAGGTGCAGGGCTCCGCGATCAGCGTGAATACCGAACAGGCGACAGTCCAGGGAGTTCTCAACACCGACCAGATTGAAAACTTGCCGGTGAACGGGCGTAACTTCCTCGATCTCGCCCAACTCGAGCCAGGTGTGCAGATTCAGGAAGGCAGCACCTTCGATCCGACGAAGAATGGCTTCTCGTCGATTTCATTCGGTGGCCGCTTCGGGCGAACCGCGCGAATCGAAGTAGACGGCGTTGACGTCAGCGACGAGACCGTGGGCACCACCACCCAGAATATTCCGGCGAGTTCGATTCAGGAATTCCAGCTGAGTTCTTCGTCGCTGGATATGTCAACCGAGCTCACTTCATCGGGTTCGGTAAACGTAGTGACCCGCTCTGGGACCAATGCGTACCATGGCGAATTATTCGGCTACTACCGCAACAGCAGCGTGGGAATGGCGGATCTTCCTGGCGGCAGTTCCAATCTTTGGACTCGCCAGCAGTTTGGCGGAAACTTCGGTGGAGCGATCATTAAGGATAAGCTGTTCTTCTTTGTCGATGGGGAGCGGAACAAACAGAACCTGAATAACCCGGTTGAGTTCGGAGGTCCTTTCGTGGCTGACTCTCCGAATGTGGGCGAGCCTTTCCGTGAGCTCGAAACCTCTGACCGGTTGGACTATCAGTTGACCAAGAGCGCGCGGATGTTCTACCGGTTCAGCTACGATCAAAACAGTGATGTCCGTCCTTTCGGGGCTGGACCAAGCGCCCAACCCTTTTTGAACCATACGAACACCCCGTCTCATGCCTTGGGTGTGGACTTCAATACGGGCAGTTTTACTCACACGATCCGGTTTGAGTATCTGAAATTCCGCAACGGAATTGCGAATGGCGCTTCGGAAGTGACCGGAGCGGCTAATCCCATTCCCGATGCAACCATTAATATTGGTGGTGGCTCCATAGCCCAATGCGAGCCCGGCTCATTCTTCTGCTCCGGACCAAATCTCCTAGCTCCGCAGCAAACCTATCAGTCCGATCACCAGATCAAGTACGACGGCAGCCACATCATCGGCTCGCACATTTTGCGATACGGGGGCAGCTTCAACCATATTTTGGGCGGCGGTTTCGCTTCCTTCTTCGCGCTGTCTCCGACCCTCAGCGACGACGTGCAGCCTTCGCTTACGACCGGCGACTTCACCGATCCTAATCCGTTGGATTACCCGGTAGAGTGGGCGTTTATCGGGAACGGTCAGGGCTTCGCGACCGAGGTGCCGCAGTTTGGATTCCCGGCTGGTGGGCAGCACGATAACCGCTTCGGCTTTTACGGTGGAGACTCGTGGAAGATCAAGCCGAACTTCACGCTGACCTACGGTCTGCGTTGGGTGAAGGACACGGGACGAACGGATAGTGACTTGGCGGCCATCCCTGCATTAAACCAGTGGGGAGCCGGGCTGGGCGATAAGGTTCGGGACCCGGGCAAGAACTTCGGGCCCCAGGTAGGTTTTGCCTGGGATGTTTCCCACACGGGAAGAACCGTTATTCGTGGTGGGGCCGGAATTTATTATGAGAATGCCATCTTTAACAACGTTCTGTTTGACCGTCCGGCACGCCTTGCCACCGGCTCGTTCCTGAGCACTCCATTGCCATGTCTCGGAGGTTCGGCCGGGTCGATCACTTGGCCTTCCAACCCGGGCCCTATAGGTACTCTTATTGGAACGGGCGGGATCGTGAGTGCGGCTGGCATAGTATCGCCCTACGACCCTGCGAGCGTCGGTAACAATGCCGGCAATGGATGGTGCGGAGAGTCGATTGGCACCGCCGCCCCGTTGGCCCTAAACTTGGAGCAGACATACCAAGCTGCGACCACGTCTGCAGGTCCCGCTTCCAATCCCAGCTTCATTGGCAACCCAGGCGCGTACGCATCTCCCAACTCGAACGGTCTGGGCTTGATTGCTCCTAACTACCAGACGCCGCGTTCGGTGCAGATGAACATTGGAATCCAACACCAGATCCGGCCGGGACTGGTCTTCACTGGAGACTTTATCCGCAATGTGAGCACGAGGACGCTCTTGGGCATCGACGTGAACCATGGCGGCGACGTTAGCACTTTCAACGCTGCCAACGCGGCCACAGCTCGTGACTCCGTGCAGACGGCGAACGGGTGCCCAACGGGTCCTGGTGAGGTCGGCTGCGTAATCACTGCATTGGGGAGCCCATCGGCTGCGCTCTCAGCCTACGGTGGTGCCGGCATCGGAGAACCCGCAGGAGTCACCGGTGGACCTCCGTGTCCATTCTGCGCGTTCCCCGGCTACAATCCGAATGTGGGCGTCAACGTCATGCTCTTCCCCGAAGGCCGCTCCGTCTACAACGGGATGGATCTGTCGCTGAAGCAGCAGGCCAATCACCTGGGTATCCCGGGCGTGAAGTCGGCTAACTTCCAGGCTTCATACTCGCTATCACGCTATGTCAGTCAGGCTGCCGATTCGGATTTCGTCAACACGGCAGGTGACTACCTCAACCCGGATCGCTTCACCGGCCCCAATGCTTTGGACCGGACCCAGCAGTTCTCTTTCGGTGGATTCTTCGATCTGCCGCTGCGTTTCCGGGTGGGTTTGATCGGCCATTTCGACAGCCCTCTGCCGCAGAACATTCTGCTGCCGAATTCGGCGGGTGGAGCGGCGGGCATCCTGGTCACTGATGTAACCGGCGATGGAACCATCGGTGATCCCGTGCCTGGAACACAAATTGGCCAGTATATGCGCGGCATCAGCCCCACCGGCTTGGGCGGCGTAATCAACAGATACAACACGACCAACGCTGGGCAGCCTACTCCGGCTGGCAGCGCCTTGATCAACGGAGGTATCTTTACCCTCGCCGACTTGCAGTCCATGGGCGGGGTCCAGCAGCCTCTGGCTCCCATCATCGCGAACCCTGCTGCTCTTACCTGGTTGAAGTCTTTCGATCTGAACATTGGTTGGAGCTATCGGATCAAAGAGCACGTCACCATAGAGCCCACCGTTGGCATTTTCAACATCTTCAACTTTGCCAACTTCGATCTGCCCGGGAACGAGCAGGGCGGAATCTTGAATCTTGCCAGCAGCTCAGTGTTGGGGATTGGTTCGGCGACGCAGCAGCAAGGAACGATCGGCGGGACCAACTCCGACATCACCAGCGCGAATTTCCGTACCAACCGTGCGTCCCTGCAGTCGGGTACGAACGGTCTGGGCGCTCCTCGGGCGATTGAGTGGGGGCTGAAGATCAGCTTCTAACCGATCATTTACCTTTCAGAGATAAGGCTGTGACGCGCAAGCGTCACAGCCTTTTCTTTGCCCCAGTGACACTTGAGATTCTTACCGGGAAATCTGCGACCGAAGTTCCTTGGCCAGCTTCTCGATTCGCTTGAGCTTGTCGTTCAGGTCCTTGGGAAGAATTCCCTTGGTGGTTTGGTCAACTGCGGTCGGAACGGACTGCGCCAGAGCGGCAAGTTCATCGGCGTCGTGCTTAAGCTTTGCCGGATCAATCGCCGAGCGTTGGCCTATTGGCGGGACAGAGTTCTTTTCGAACTGATTCTGGGCCTGGTCGGCTTGGCGAACCCCGGCGGGAATGGGACGTCCCGTTTGTGCACAAAGAAGCGATGCTGAAAGGAAAAGGAACAGCAGAGAATTCAGAATGGAAGACTTCACGGCGAACCTCCTAGACGGGAAGGCAAGCGACTGTTCTGCAAATTGTAACCCCAAACCTTGGCTTATTCCATTTGATCCGTCTATCCAGGCGATCCAGCCTGGCGCTTTGTGTACAATGCCCTCATGCCTTTCCGTGCGCAGGGAAACGCCAATGCCGGCAAGCGGGGGCGGACGCCGCCTCCGGAAGAGACTTTCGAAGAGGCCAGCTTTCTCAAGGGGCTGGGCGAAAAGCAGAAGCCGGTCAGCGTGAAGCTGATGGACGGGCAGATGGTGAGCGGGTGGATTGAGTATTACGACAAGCACATGGTGCGACTGACGCGCGAGGGTGCGCCCAACCTGTTCATTTTTAAGCACGAGATCATGTACATCGCCGAAGATGGCGGGAAGAAGAAATGAAGCGGGCTTCAGGCTTCGGCCTTCGGGCTTCGGCCATTCCATACTGTCCCGCGCTGTTCTTGACTTTGAAGCCCGATAGCCGAAGCCCGGTATCCAGACCTGTGCCTAACTCCGACCCCAACTTTCTTCCAGCCATGTCAGCCATCGCTCGCGAAGCGGGCGCGCTGCTGATGGATTACTTTCACCAGCATCTGAAGATCGAATACAAGGGAGACGCCGACCTGGTGACGGCGGCGGACCGGGCGGCCGAGGTGCTGATCCGCGAACGCATCCGGGAGCGGTGGCCGGGGCACGACGTTCTGGGCGAAGAGCAGGGGCTCAGCGACCGAGGCAGCGAGTATCGCTGGTATGTCGATCCGCTGGATGGCACGACGAACTTCGCGCACGGGTATCCGGTATTTTGCGTGTCGATTGCTCTGGAAAACCAGGGACTCGAACGCAAGGGCAGCCGCATTGCCGCGGTGATTTACGATCCGACGCGGGATGAGCTGTTTTCGGCGGAGCGGGGGCAAGGTGCGCGGCTCAACGGCGAGGCGATCCATGTTTCCAAAGCGGCTACGCTGAAGGAATGCCTTCTGGCCACGGGATTTCCCAGCCAGAAGCGGCACAAGAATCCGAACATTCACTTTTATCACCACATTACGCTGCGCACGCACGGAGTGCGGCGGGCGGGATCGGCGGCGCTCGACTTGTGCAACGTGGCTTCGGGACGCTTCGACGGGTTTTGGGAATTCAATCTCAATCCCTGGGACACGGCGGCGGGCGTGCTGATCGTGGAAGAAGCTGGCGGCAAAGTGACGCGCTTCGACGGTTCGCCATTTGAAATCGACAGCCGCGAGACTGTGGCTTCGAACGGGCTGATCCACGAGGCGCTGCTGAAGGAGTTCGAGGAAATCTTTGCGGGGCGAGGTTTGGAAGCTCTGCCCGATCCGAGTGAGTACAAGAGATGAGATTTCGGTCTGAAGCCGGGCTAAGAAAAAACCTCTGAACCACAGAGAGTGAGCGAATCCACTTAGTTCCTGGCCGTGAGATCGACGGACCAAGCTTCCTCCGCCGGGTTACAATGTCCGGGGACTGGCCCACGCTTGCTTCCGGCTGTTCCTTCATTTTTTAAGTCCTAAAGGCTCAATGTGATCACCTCTCTTCTGGAACGCAAGATTGAAAAGCGGCCCGACAAAGTCCGGCTGCACGGGCGAATTCTTTTCCTTACCGAAGACCCGGAACTGATCAAGCGGCAACTCGCGGGTGAAGACCTGCCGTGGGATACGAAGAATCCGGCTAGCAATCCCAAGCTGCGCGACGACATCTCGACTGATGAGATTACCCCGGCGCACTACTGCTTTTACTTTGACGAGACCCTGGGCGAGATTCCATATCTTGGGCTGAAGTGCGGCAGCGTGACGCCGATTGGGCGTGGCGACGTGAAGCGCGGCGGATTTGTGTGTGCGGTGAGTGGGAAGCGGCGCGGCAAGGGATCGAGCCGCGAGCAATCGCCTTACGCCGAGATGTGCGCGGGTATTCGCGTGGTGATCGCGGAGAACATTGAGCGCATCTACAAGCAAAACTGTCAGAACCTGGGAGTGCTGACATCCACCGACTTTTCACTGATCGACAGGATTCGCGGCGGGGAAGAGATCGCGCTCGCCGAATTCACCGCGGGAGAAGATGAGATTACGCGGCAGGTGATTGAATATGGCGGGTTATTTCCTTTCAATGTGGCACGGATGCAAGGGAAAGTGTTCCTGCCGCCGATTCAAACTCCCAAGCGCGGCATGACGCTGGCGGAGAAAATCTTCGCGCGGCACATGAAGAACGAAAAGGGCGAGGTTGGCGTCACTGCGGTGAAGCCAGGCGATACGGGTTTTGCGCAGGCCGACTTGCGTTTCAGCCACGAGTACGTCACGCCGATGGCGGCGATCTTTTTTGAGCGCTATGTGGGCAAGGATGCAAAGGTGAACGATGCCTCGAGTATCCTCTTTTTCCGCGATCACCTGACGTTCCTCGACGAAGTGATTTCGGAGGAGAAGAAGAAACTTGGCTTGCTCGATCTGGCGACGCAACTCAAACTGAAGCAGCAGGATTTCGCGGCGAAGCAGGGAATCAAGCTGCATGGAGAATTGACAGACCGCAAGGGGTCGGAGGGCATTTGCCACTCGATTGTGCTGGAAAGCTATGCACTGCCGGGGCAGTTAAACATTGGATCGGACTCGCACACGCCGCATGTGGGCGCGATTGGCTGCGTCGCCTTCGGTATCGGCACGACCGACGTTTTCAATAGCTGGATTACGAAGGATGTCCGGGTGAAGGTGCCGGAGTCGGTGAGGATCGTGATTCGTGGCAAGAAGCATGAGAACGTCACCGCGAAGGATTTGATCCTTAAGATTCTCAGCCTCGATTACGTGCGGAGCGGCAAGGCGCTCGCCAAAGTGATGGAGTATGCGGGCGAAGCCATCGAAGAGCTCAGTGTGGACGAGCGCGCCACCATGACTAACATGGCCGCGGAAATTGGCGGATTTACCGGCATCGTTGCGCCGGATAAGAAGGCAGTCGACTTTCTGGTGGAGCGGCGGGGCATGGATCGGAAGACGGCCGAGGGCATGATCGAAGGCTTGTATAGCGATCCGGATGCGCAGTATGCGCACGTAATCGCACTCGACGCGGCGGAGATTACGCCGATGGTTGCGACGCCGGGAGATCCGGGCAACGGGAAATATGTGCGTGACCTGCATACGCCCGTGCCGGTCGAGATTGCTTACGGCGGCACTTGCACAGCGGGCAAGAACGAAGACATGGACATGTACGCCGCCGTGCTGGCCGACGCGCTGAAGCAAGGCAAACGCGTGGCGGCCTCGGTGAAGTTCTATATCCAGTTTGGATCGCAGGAGACGCGCGAGTACTGCTTACGGAAAGGCTATCTGGATGTGTTTCAGAGGGCGGGTGCGATTGTGATCGAACCGAGTTGTGGGGCGTGCATCAATGCGGGGCCGGGAGTTTCGACGCGTCCCGATCAGGTGGTGATTAGCGCCCAGAACCGCAACTTCCCTGGGCGGAGTGGGCCGGGGCAGATGTATCTGGCATCGCCGCTGACGGTCGCGGCTAGCGCTGTGGCAGGGTACATCGTGGAGTATGAGCCGAGTGAGAAGAGGGAGTTAGTGGGAGCGTAGTCGTACAGGGTCGTGCAAGAGGGTTTCTTCGCCTCCAGAGTAACTTTAGACGTAAAGGCAGAGGCGCTTCAAAGCGCGTCTACTTTAGTCTGAGGAGGAGTTCGATGAAGCAACCAGGCCCGAAATCTGAGGGCAAAGAGGCTCAACTCTGGTGCGAGTGCGAGTGCGCCAACTGCGAGATCGGCGCCCACGAACGCTGCCATTCTCCCAAATGCCACATGCCGAAGTGGAAGGACGTAAAGAGCAAGCCTCCGCTGCGAGGCCGCTAGCGCAGGTTCTTCTGGGCAAACTGCCGAAACTGGAATTCGAACTCTTCCGGAGAATAAATCCCCTTCTGCACCAGTAGGGTATTCATCGAATAGACCGTTGCACGAAAGCGTTCTTCGCGTGAAAGCCTCTCCATGGCCTCGTCGAAGCTGATGAGGTCTTTGCCCTGAGAGGCCAGATGCTCAGGTTGGTGAGCCGATGTCGAAGCCATGGGATCCTCCTTGCGAACGACTTATTCTACCCCGCTTCCTACGCCTCACCAAGGGTGGTAGACTTCGCGGTCAGAGTTTTCTTCAGTCAGGCTTCTAACGAAGGTACCCCATGCTCGCAACTGGTTGAATTCAGGCGGGGTGGCCGAAATCAGCCAGTGCTGGACCTGCAACTTTTTCTTCGGTGCTGAGTTCAAATAGATAGGCGATTCTGATTGAAGTTAAGATCTGGAGGACCTGCAGATCCGGTGGTTAGGTGGTTGGAGCGGCGGATCTGAAACAAGGGGGATCACATGCGGTACCTAAAATATTTGGCTTTGGTTGGCGTACTGATGCTGCCGCTAGCTTATGCGCAGCCTTCTCAGGCGCAGGTGGCGGTGGGCGTGGGAGTTGGCGGACCACCGGTATGCGCCTACGGTTATTACGGATATGCACCTTACGCTTGCGCTCCCTACGGCTACTACGGACCTAGCTGGTTTTCTGGCGGCGTATTTATCGGCGCTGGACCCTGGTATGGCTGGGGACGCCCGTGGGGCTGGGGCGGCTGGGGCTATGGACACGGCTGGGGCTACGGTAGAGGCTATTACGGCGGTCGTGGCTTCTACGGTGGACGTGGGTTCGTCGGCGGACGTGGGTTTGCAGGTGGACGCGGCTTCGCCCGCGGTCCGGCTGGCGGCTTCCACGGTGGAGCTGGCGGTGGGTTCCACGGCGCGGCACGGGGCGGCTTCCACGGTGGTGGTGGTGGCGGCGGGTTCCATGGCGGCGGTGGTGGACACGGTGGTGGCGGACACCGGTAACCGTGGGCTGAATCCGGAGTTTCTCT
The DNA here is from genome assembly GCA_963749985.1 of uncultured Acidobacteriaceae bacterium. GTDB lineage: Bacteria > Acidobacteriota > Terriglobia > Terriglobales > Acidobacteriaceae > Sulfotelmatobacter. Next base: position 707,109 of record CAVVOS010000002.1, read on the forward strand.
GATCCGGGAGGGAAAAACGAACGGCTGGCAGCGCACGCTGCTGGCCGTTTCTTCTTGTCGTTTCTTCTTTGCCCAGCCTGCCATTTCTTGCTAGAATGTGCGGTCCCGCAGGCATCGCCGTAGTAAAATATCCGCATCCAGTTTAGGAGACCGACACCGTTATGACTTACGTAATCGCAGAGCCTTGCATCAACACCAAAGACACCGCGTGCGTGGATGCGTGTCCGGTGGATTGCATTCATCCCAAGAAGGACGATCCCAAGTACGCGACCGAGCAGCTGCTCTACATTGATCCGGTGGAGTGCATTGATTGCGGGGCGTGCGTGCCGGTCTGTCCGGTTTCGGCCATCTTCGCCCTCGACGACCTGCCGGAGAAGTGGAACGAATTCACCGCGAAGAATGCGGCGTACTTCGGGCGGTAGTAAAGCGTTTGGCCGTTAGCTTTCGGCTCTTGGCTTGATGATTTCGAGGCGCGTGTCCATCCATGGATGCGCGCCTTTTGCTTGGCCGGTTGCTTTCATGTCAATGGGGGCGAGGGCCGCGTTGCTTCGGGAACCTACCCGCCTGCGATTGGCGGCCCGATCTTGAAGGTCCCGTTCCCACTGCATCCCGATAGGCCGGTCGCGCTCCAGGTGCCGGAAATCGAATTGCCATTCACCGTTCCTGTGAGGGTAAGGACGTTGTTCGTGCCGCCGGGGAATGTCGTGGTAATGGTCATTCCAAACACTCCCATAACACTGCCGCTGGAATTCCCACTTAGACTGAACGAACCAGTTTCTGAGTATTGGTTCGCCGAGTACGACTCGAAGCAAGGGCCAGGCAATGTAAAGGTAAAATTGGTGACACTGAGCGCGCCGCCGCTACCCTGGGTAAACCTGGTTGAAAAAGTGTAGGCCGGCGATCCATCTGTGTTTGTCAGGGTCGCGTCCCAAGTTCCGTTGATGTTGCCGGCGCCCGATCCGCTGCCGCTGCTGCATCCGGCCGCGGTCAGCCCCAGCGCCAAAAGGACGATCATCCCAACCCCTTTCCGCATAATTCCTCCTGATCGGGGAGAATCCCAGTAGGAATGAACCTCTAAATCTCCTGCGAGTTGCCCGAGCCAAGAAATTAAGACAAATTGGCTCGGATGCGGAGTGGGGATGCGCCTTAAAGGCAAGCCATCCCTCGGCTTTCTATCCTCGCATCTGTCCGCTACAATCGGAAATTCAATTGGGCATCCATGGCACTGATGGAGTCGGAAGCGATTGTGCTGCGCACCTATCCGCTGCGCGAGGCCGATTTGCTGGTCACGCTGTTTACCCGTGCGGAAGGCAAAGTGCGTGGTGTGGCGCGGTCGGCGAAAAAATCGAAGCGGCGGTTTGGGGGAGCGCTGGAGCCGATGACCTACGTCCGGGCGTTTTATGACATGCGCGAGGGGCAGGAACTGGCGCGGTTGGATGCCTGTGAAGTGCTGGAGTCTCCGCTAGCCACCGAAGTCAGCTATGCGCGGGCGACAGCGCTGGCGCATGTGGCTGAGTTGCTCGATGAGTTACTCCCCGACCGCGAGGCCAATGACGCCATCTTCCGGCTGACCCTCTCTGTTCTACACGCCCTGAGGGGCTCGGATATATGGATGCCGGTCACTTATTTTGACCTGTGGCTGACGCGGCTGGTGGGATTTTTGCCGGAGTTGACCGAGTGCATTGTGTGCGGCCGCAGCTTGAACGGGAGCCGCGCTTACTTTCATGCATTGGCAGATGGACTGATGTGTCCGGAGGATAAGCGGCTGGCGTCTTCCGAGATTTCAGGCGAATCGCGGGAGCTGGCGGCGCTGATGTTTCGCGCGCCGGTGGAGAGTTTTGCGGGGGATCCGTGGCCGAAGGCGCAGGGAGCGGATCTGCGGAAGTTTGTGATACAGGCGTTGCAGCGGCATATTGAGAAGAAGCTGGTTACGGCCGGGATGCTGGAGAAGGGCGGATTTTAGGAGGGCGATCACCAACCTGGATCGGCCACTGAGCGTTGACAAGTGTTAAGCTACAGGCTACACTCGACTGAGTGAGAATCCGCAGCTTCACCCATAAGGGTGTGAAGAAGCTTTACGTGGCAGACATGGTGAGGGGCGTTCCCGCCGATGCGGTGGATAAGCTGCGCAAGATGCTCGCGTTTCTCGACGACATGCAGCACGCGGAGGAATTGCACTCGCTCCCCGCATGGAAGGCGCACACGCTGGCCGGTGACCGCAAGGGCACCTGGAGCCTCAGCGTGACGCGCAACCGGCGTTTGACGTTTCACATAGACGCCGTGGAGAGTGAAATCTGCGATGTGGACTTGGAAGATTATCACTGAAACAGGAGCGGCATTCCTATGGCTATGAAGAATCCTCCTCATCCCGGAGATTTCATCCGGACTGAGATTATCGAGCCTGCGGGCTTGTCGGTGACGGCTGCGGCTGCGGCCCTGCGGGTCTCGCGGCCGGCTTTGTCCAGCCTGCTGAATCGCAAGGCCGACCTCTCCGGCGATATGGCGCTGCGCCTAGAAAAAGCCTTTGGAGTGAGGATGGACACCCTCATGCGGATGCAATCGTCCTACGACATTGCGCGAACCCGAAAGCGCGAGAAGCAAATCCGCGTGCTCCCACTTCGTCCGCTGGCGGAAGCCCACGGATGAAGAATTGCGTCGCATCCGTTTGGGATTTCCAGCGGCATATGGGGGCGCCGGGTTCTAAGTCTCTGGAGGCTTCGCAGCGGCTTTCGCAGGACGGGCAGGGAGCGCTTCGATGAAATGTCTTCGAGCGGTTGCGATTGAGTTGCTTGCGTTCGCAGTGGTGGGAGTGGCCGTGACCCAGACTGGCCAAGGGCAGGCAGCCGCGGCGCAGTTCCGACTGAACGATGGAAAAGCTGTTGCGGGCCTTTGAGGGGACGTGGTCGCTCAAAGGAAAGTTTGCGCCGGATGCGGGTTCGCCCTGATCCTGCCTGTTCCGGCGCCGGCTAGCTGACGGTTCCCCCAGCTTCCGTTACAATCAATCATTAACCTTCGGGTTCCCGAACAAGCCAGTGAATCCAGCCAAGCCCAATCCGCTTACGTTCCAGGAACTCATCCTGCGCCTCCAGGCGTTTTGGGCGGAGCGCGGGTGCGTGTTGCAGCAGCCTTATGACGTGGAGGTGGGCGCGGGAACGATGGCGCCGGAGACGTTTTTGCGCGTGCTGGGGCCGAAGCCTTATAAGGTGGCGTATGTGCAGCCTTCGCGGCGGCCGGCGGATGGTCGCTATGGGGAGAATCCGAATCGGCTGTTCAAACACATGCAGTTGCAGGTGATCTTGAAGCCTCCGCCGGAGAATGTGCAGGAGTTGTATTTGGAGTCGCTGGGGGCGATTGGGATTGACCTGCGACAGCACGACATCAAGTTCGAGGAAGATAACTGGGAAGCTCCCACGCTGAGCGCGTGGGGCGTGGGCTGGCAGGTGATGCTCGACGGGCTGGAGATCACGCAGTTCACTTATTTCCAGCAGTGCGGCGGCCTGGATCTGTTTCCGATTTCGGTGGAGCTGACGTACGGACTGGAGCGCATCGGGGCGTTTCTTCAGGATGTGGATTCGATTTATGACATCGTGTGGGCGCGCGATCCGGAGACGGGGCGGGCGACGACGTATGGCGATGTGCGCCTGGCGGATGAGCTGCAGTTCTCGGTGTACAACTTTGAGGCCGCGGATGTGGAGAAGGCGTGGAAGCACTTCGAGTTGTATGAGGCGGAGTGCAGAGCCCTGATACGTGAGCCGCTCCTTCCCTATAAGGCAAGTCCCAGCTCGATTGAGATGAGTTGGGACGACATGTTTCTCCAAAACGGCCTCGGGCAGTCATATCTCGTGAAGGCGGGGCGGCATCGCGAATCGGGCCTGGCGGCGGACCATGAATACAGGTTTAAGTTTGTCCAGGAGAATGGCGGATCGGTGGCCCTGAGGCTGGACACGCCGGACAGGTCCTCCAGTCCGGCGAGCCTTCCGTTCCTCGTCGTCGCGCGCACTAGGTCAACGGGCGAGTCGTCCGAGCTGGCCGAGGTCCACGGACATGCTGCCCGCAGTGCCCCGGTATTGGCTGCTTACGATCTCTGTTTGAAGTGCTCGCACCTGTTCAACATCCTGGATGCCCGTGGAGCGATTTCAGTAACCGAGCGCGTGGGCGTGATTGCGCGCGTGCGGGCGCTCGCCGTCGGCATCGCGAAGGCTTGGGTCGATCAGCAGAAGAGCGAATCTGCCGCGGTAGGCGAAAAATCCGACGAGGAAGAACCTGTGCGTGCCAAGAAGGCGAAGAAAGAGAAGTTGTCGCCGGTGGGATCGTGAAGGGTGAGGTTGGCACCTGGGTTCGAGGAATTTGCACAGGGGAACGTGACAGGCATCACATTGGTTTGGGGCGAGGTTTGAGAAACTTAAAGGTTTGAGGGGCATGCCAGACTTCCTGCTAGAGATCGGGTGCGAAGAGATTCCGGCGCGAATGATTGACGCGGCTTCGCAGGAGTTGCGTGAGCGCGTCGGCGCGCTGCTAAGCCGGGAACGGCTGGTTGCCAGCGGGGTCACTTCTTTTGAAACGCCACGGCGTTTGGCTGTAATCGCGGCAGGTATTCCCGCGGCTCAGGCCGATCTCACCGAGCAGGTGACTGGTCCCTCGGCAAGTGTTGCTTACAAAGATGGGCAGCCTACGGCGGCGGCGCATGCGTTCGCCAAGAAGGCAGGAATCGACGTCTCGCAGCTGGAGAAGATCACAACGGCGAAGGGCGAGTACCTGGCTGCGAAGGTGACCAAGAAAGGTCTGAGTGCTGCCGAAGTTCTCGCGGAGAATCTACCCAAGGAACTTTCCTCGATCTACTGGCCGAAGAATATGTACTGGCGGAAGCCGAGCGAACGCTTTGTGCGTCCGGTGCGGTGGCTGGTGGCGATGCTCGACGGTGAGACGATTCCGCTGGAGTTTGACGGGATTCGGGCAGGGAAGACGTCGCGGGGGCACAGGATTTTAGCCCACGGCGACGTGACGATTGCGAGAGCCGGTTCGGCGTATGTGGATGCTCTGCGTGCGGCCAAGGTTCTGGGACGCGCGGAACGCGAGCAGCAGATTCGCAAAGCTCTGGATGCGGCCACGCGTACGATTCCCGGGGCGCGCTGGCGGGAAGACAAGTCGCTGCTCGACACGGTAGTGAACCTGACAGAGTTTCCTTCCGTGATTCTGGGCGGGTTCGATCCGCAGTTCCTGGCGTTGCCCGAAGAAGTGCTGGTCACCGTGATGCGTGACCATCAGAAATATTTTGCGGTGGAAGATGCGGGCGGCAAGTTGCTGCCGCACTTTCTGGCGGTACTGAATACCGATGGCGATCCGCAAGGGTTGATCCGGCACGGCAACGAGCGGGTGCTGCGGGCTCGGTTCAACGATGCGCGGTTTTTCTGGGAGACGGATCAGAAGCGGTCGCTGCTGGATCGGCTGGAACTGCTGCGGCACGTCACTTTCCAGAAGGATCTGGGCAGCTACTACGAGAAGACGCTGCGGGTGCAGCGTTTGTGCAGTTGGCTGAGCGAGATCATAAAGCAAAGTGGGATGCCGATTCGTGCCGGCGTGATCCACAAAGCGGTGTGCCTGGCGAAGACCGACTTGACCACCGAACTGGTGAAGGAGTTCACCGAGTTGCAAGGCATTGTCGGCGGGCTGTATGCGAGGGTGCAGGAACTTGATTCGAGCTTGCCCGAGGGGACGCGATTCGCAATCGCGGATGCGATCTACGATCATTACAAACCCGAGTCCACCGAAGACGAGGTGCCGCGGTCGATCGAGGGTGCCGTGCTTTCGATCGGTGACAAAGCGGACACGATTGCCGGAATGTTCGCGCTGGGGCTGGTTCCAAGCGGGTCGAAAGATCCGTTTGCACTGCGGCGGCAGGCGAATGCGATCGTGAAAGTCATCGCAGAGAAGAAACTGCCGCTCCGGCTGAGTGACCTGATGCGGGATGCGCGTGCGGGCTACCAGGGATCGGAAGCGGAGAAGAAATTCGTCGATGAGGAGAGGTTTGTCGAGTCGGTGCGTGCGTTCTTCCGCGAGCGGCTGGAGTTTTATCTGAAGGATGTGCGCGGATATGCGTATGATGTGGTTAAAGCTGTGCTGGCAGCAGACGCGGACGATGTGGTGGATGTGCTGGCGCGGGCCGAGGCGGTGAGCAAGGCGAGGACTTCGGAGGACGCGAAGGACCTTGAGGCCGTGTGTTTCTCCTTCAAGAGGATCAAGAATATCTTGAAGCAAGCGGAGGAGAAAGGAATATCGATTCCGGAGCGTCCCGATGAAGGACTCATGGGCGATGCTCACTCGGCAGAGACGGACCTCTGGATAAACGGCCACGTGAATACCGGGGCTTACTATGAGACGCTGCGCGAAGAAGGCAATTACGATTCGGCCATCTCGCATGCCGTGTCCCTGCGTCCGATGTTAGACAGATTCTTTGATGAAGTGATGGTGATGGTGGACGACGAGCAGATTAGGGCAAATCGACTGGCGATTCTAAGAACGCTGTACACCAGTTTTTCCACAATCGCAGATTTCTCAGAGATTGTGACCGAGAGCAAGAACTAAGTCCCTCAGGGGCTAAGGCCCGGATTCGGTCGAGGTGCTTATCACGGCGCTGAAAGCGCTGCGCCACCCAAGATCGAAGCAGGATCTAAATTGAAATAGCAGGAATCTCGAAGCGAAAAGGACTAATAATCATGGCGACAATTACCCTCCCCGAAGCTGGCGTTCAAGAAAACAAGAAAACCACAACGAAATACGTTTACTCTTTCGGCGGCGGCAAAGCCGACGGCAACGGCAAGATGAAAGATGACCTGGGTGGCAAGGGTGCCGGCCTGGCGGAAATGACCAATGCCGGACTGCCTGTGCCGCCGGGATTCACCATCCAGACCGAAGCTTGCCGTGAATACATGCGGCAGGGCAAAGTGTCGAAAGAGGTTGATCAGCAGATGGAAGAGGCGCTGGCCAAGCTGGAAGCGCTGCAGGGACAAAAGCTGGGAACCGGCGAGAATCCATTGCTGGTGAGCGTCCGCTCGGGCGCCAAATTTTCCATGCCGGGCATGATGGATACGATTCTCAACCTGGGCTTGAACGACAAGAGCGTGGAGTCGCTGGCCAAGCGCAGCAACAATCCGCGGTTCGCAGCCGACTCCTACCGGCGATTGATTCAGATGTTTGGCAACGTCGTGCTCGAGATTCCGAAGTCCGCGTTTGACGAAGTCTTCGACGCGAAGAAGAAGCAGAAGAAGACCAAGCTGGATACCGATCTCGATGCCAAGGCGCTCAAAGAAGTAATTGAGGAGTACAAGAAGGTCGTCAAGAAGCATGCCAAGCGCGACTTTCCGCAGGATCCGCACGAGCAATTAGTAATGGCACGGGACGCCGTGTTTCGCTCCTGGCAGAACGACCGCGCCAAACATTATCGCCGCATCAACAACATCGATGACATGCTCGGCACCGCAGTCAACGTGCAAGCCATGGTGTACGGTAATCTCGGAGAGACCAGCGGCACGGGCGTAGGCTTCACGCGCAATCCAGCGACCGGTGCGAAAGAGTTCTACGGCGAATTTCTGATGAACGCGCAGGGCGAGGATGTGGTCTCCGGCGTCCGTACTCCGGTGCCGATCCTCGAACTGCAGAAGATCATGCCCGACGTGTACAACCAGTTGCGCGAGATCACAACGCGTCTGGAGAAGCACTACAAGGACATGCAGGATTTCGAGTTCACCATCCAGGATGGCAAGCTCTACATGCTGCAGACGCGGAACGGCAAGCGCACCGGTCGAGCCGCGGTGCGCGTTGCGATTCAGATGGTGGAAGAAGGACTGATCACCAAGGAAGAAGCGATCTTCCGCGTGGAACCGAACCAGCTCTATGACTTCCTGGTGCCGCGACTGGATGAGAAGAGCACGAAGGTGGAAGTGCTGGCGACGGGATTGCCGGCGTCCCCCGGAGCGGCGGTCGGGCAGATTGTTTTTACCGCGGAAGAAGCGGTGAAGAAGGCGGGACATGGCGCGAAGAAGAATCCGGTGATTCTGGTGCGCGCGGAAACCACTCCTGAAGATATTCAGGGCATGGAAGTCGCGGCCGGCATTTTGACTTCGCGCGGTGGCATGACCAGCCACGCTGCCGTGGTTACGCGCGGCATGGGGAAATGCTGCGTGGCGGGCGCGGGCGACGTTCAGGTGGATGAGCGAGCCGGCGAGATGCGCGTCAAGGGGCAGGTATTCAGGGAGGGAGACTGGATCTCACTCGATGGAACCAGCGGGCGCGTAATCAAAGGGAAGCTGAACACGCTGGAAGCGTCGTCCGACGATGCCGATCTGCAGAAGCTTTTGGGGTGGTCGGAGCCCTTCCGCAAAATCGGCGTCCGTGCGAATGCCGACATTCCGCGGGATGCGATTCAAGCGAAAGCCTTTGGAGCCGAGGGCATCGGACTATGCCGCACCGAGCATATGTTCTTCGCTCCGGACCGCATCACCCACATGCGAGCCATGATCCTGGCCGACAACGAGAAGGACCGCCGTACGGCACTGAAGAAGCTTCTGCCGATGCAGCGGGCCGACTTTATCGGTTTGCTGAAAGCGATGGACGGTCTTCCGGTTACCATTCGCTTGCTGGATCCTCCGTTGCACGAGTTCCTGCCCAAGCGCGAGAAACTCATGGTCGACATCGCCGGCCTGCCCAGCGCCAAAGCCAAGCAGAAGAAAGAGCTGGTGGAGGAATACCGCGAGTACGGCGCAAAAGGAGCTGGCGATCTGAAGAAAATTCTCTCCGGGCTGCTGGCACGGGTGGAAGAGTTGCATGAGTTCAATCCGATGCTGGGACATCGCGGATGCCGCTTGGGAATTACCTATCCGGAGATTACCGAGATGCAGGCGCGGGCGATTTTTGAAGCGGCCGTGGCCGTGGAGAAGGAAGGCATCAAGACTCACGCGGAAGTGATGATCCCGCTGATTGCGACCGTGAAAGAGATGGCGAACCAAGGGGCGATCGTCCGGCGCGTGGCGGAAGAGGTGTTCAAGGAAAAGGGAAAGACCGTGCACTACCTGGTGGGCACAATGATCGAGTTGCCGCGCGCTTGCCTGGTGGCGGATGAGATTGCCAAGGAAGCGGAGTTCTTCTCGTTCGGTACGAACGATCTGACGCAGACGACCTTCGGCTTCTCCCGCGATGACGTGAACAAGATTCTGCCGACGTACCTGGCGGAAGGAATTCTGAAGCAGGATCCGTTTGCCTCGATCGACCGCGACGGCGTGGGCGAGCTGGTGCGAATCGGAATCGAACGCGGGCGGAAGACGCGTCCCAAGCTGGAAGTGGGAATCTGCGGCGAGCACGGCGGCGATCCGGCATCGGTCGAGTTCTGCCATCAGGTGGGAATGGATTATGTGTCCTGCTCTCCATTCCGCGTCCTAACGGCAAGGCTGGCCGGGGCGCAGGCCGGAGCGTCGGAGAAATTGAAAGTGGAAGGTGGACGGACAAAATAAAATTGCGTTTCGACGAAAGTTACCGATCCCCGCCGTTTCGTCGGCGGGGATTTTATTTTCAAGCGTTACCCCACGCATCTCACGCTGCCGACTTCGTGCCGATTCGCGCCGGTTTCAGATGTTTTCCGATCAACGGACGCAGCCGCGGATTTGGAAAACGGCGGGCCTTATGATCGGGGGAAGGGTGCGCTACGCGAGATAGCTTGCCTTCGCTGACCATGCGCTGGTACGCTTCCGGCCAATCGGGTATCGAGTCATCTGCGGCGACCCAGTGCGCATAGGAAGCTTCGTCGCACCACTCCACCAGCTGTGGCATAGCTTGGGCATGCGCACCGGACCCCCGAAACCCTTTCATCGTTGTTTCGTTCTCCCACACGGTCAAGGTCCAGTAGGTGCTGTGTTTGTCCATGAGGAGGCGGCCGCCACGAAATCCCGGGGAGCGCGTGGTCTGACGTTGCGCCATAAAGGTCATCCACAGAAAGGCCGGCAAATCTAGAAACGATCGAACCCGCAACCGCGTGACAGAGGCGAACATCATCGGTCCATTGTATGAGTCGAGCGTCGGCTGCGTTTCAGCACGAAGCCAAGAGCGGCAGTCCCCAAGCGCCGACTACTGTACTTTCTGCAGCCGCGCGATCAGTTTCTGCGCCAGGCTCTCCTCCGACTCCGACCAGAGCAGGCGCGCGCTGGTGCCACTATTCTTCTCCACGTGCACCGAGAATTCCACCAGCTTCGCCACGTTCTCTCGAATTTTGGCGCGAGTCTGGTCGTTGAGCGTAGTTTCCGGCTGCAGAAAATACGAGTCGGGGCCGAAGTCCACTTCGATGTGTCCCGTCTGCTGGTACGCCCCCTCGTCGAATTCCTCTCCCTGGACGATGAATTTTACCGGCGCTGGTTCAAGCACCCAGTTTGCATTCGAGGCATCCGGTGTCCATAAATCCCAGTGAGCCTCGAAGACGTAAGCGTAGTCGTCATGAACCAGTTCAGCGGCAATCAGCGTGGCCTGCCCGGGATCGATTCCTGCGGGAAACCGGCGCTCCAGCACCGTCGCCTCGTTCCAGGAAACCGGATGCAGAGCGAAGTAAGTGACCCCCGGACGCTGCGCCGAGAAAGGAAACTGCTGCAATACGGCAAAGGCATGCGGCAGCATCTCCGGGCCGGAAAAATCAGAGAACCAAAGACTGAGATAAAGTGGATCGGACACATTTTCCTCGAATGTTTGTTAGCCTACGCCTCTAATGCGCGATGCTCCCAATTCTAAATTGTCCGGGCCAGCGGTAGAAACTCGTCCTGAGCAGCTCCGATCCTCCGCCACCGCGTTTTGACAGGGCCACAAGGGCTTGTTACGATCAAGGGTTGCTTCGAAGCAACCCGCCTTACAGCCGTCCCCGTCGTCTAGCCTGGCCTAGGACATCGCCCTTTCACGGCGGTAACACGGGTTCAAATCCCGTCGGGGACGCCAACCTTATCAATCACTTGCAAATCCCCTCCAGAATTTTGTACGTCCGTTAACGTCCGATAAGCCTCGGTGCTTGGTTTTTCTTCGTTTTTGTCGAGCAACAGACTCACAACTCGGCTCTGCGCATCTCGCTTGGTTTGCGTGATGGCTTGCGCGTAGATGTTCAGAGTGACTGAGATGTTTGCGTGCCGCATTAGCTCTTGCACAACCTTCACGTCTTCGCCGTTCCCTTGAGGAGCGTCGCGTACGTATGCCGGAACGTATGCCAACCGAAATGGCCCACGATTCCGATTTCCTTGGCCGCTGGTTCCAAATGCGCCTTGTAGAGCGAACCTGGCCAGTACGGCAATTTGCCTTTGCTGTGTGGGCTAGCGAATACCCAGTCCTCGTCGATTGGGTATGGACTCTGGAGTCGCCAATTCCACAGGACCTTGGACAATCGCAAATCGAGCGGAACCGGTTTGCGAGAGGCTTCGGTCTTACAGTCGCCCACGTGTTGCATGACGATCGAGCGGATGACATGGACCTCCATCTTCTGAAAATCGATGTCCTTCCACTTGAGGCCTAGCAACTCCCCAACCCGAAGGCCCGTGAACACGTCGAGGAATACCATCGTGCGCGTGGGCTCCTTCAGGATTCGAAGCAGTGCCGCAATCTGCTCGATGGAAAGCACAATGGGTATCCTGGTCCGCTTGGCGCTCTGGCGCACCATGCGTATGGGATTCACACCGAGCCATTCCCACCGAACAGCGTGATTGAAAACGGCACTCATGATATTTCGAGCTTTGGCCTTGCTTCCGTTCGCATACTTGACAGCGAACGAAGCCACTGCTCCACCGCGACTGCCTTAACCTCGGTGACGCGATAGCTTCCCCAACGAGGCAGAATCCACTTGTTGAAATAACCCTCATAGGTGACCTGCGTCTTCCGTGTTTTGCTGCAATTCGCCCCCAGCTCCTTTTCCCGGTAGTGTTCGATGAGCGTTTGAACACTGATCGGGGTCAGGCTGGTGCGCGGATTCTCAGCGTTGATGTCTGCCCGAAGTGCGGCGACAGCCTTTTGCGCCGACGCCTCGTTCGGGTACTGTTCGACCGAACCAACGATCAGACAGCGTCGCTTGCGGGAGCCGTCTGCCTGGAGTTCGTACCACCGATACTCCCAAGCGTTTCGGCCACGAGCACGCTTCACGATCTGAAGGCTGCCTTGCTGAAATCTCGTCCGTCTCATCACGATCCTCCGTGGTTAGGGACGGTACGGATAGCTGCCTAACTTTAACCGCAAGTCGACCCACGCGTCGAGATCTGACGTGCGGAATCGCCACAATTTTCCGATTCGCATCGCGCGTATCTCGCCTTTGCGAGCGAGACGCTGAAGCGTCTTCGGATGAATTTGAAGCAGCGCTGCTGCTTCGCGTGAATCGAGGAATCTCTCGAAGTGAGGGATAGGCTGGCTGACTGCTGTCGCTTCATGCATCTCGCTCATATGACCCCGCAGTAGAGAGTCGAGACGTGGCTGGAATCAAAGACTCGTACGAGAGCCAATGTTGGTGATCGGCTCCATTCGATCGACTTCGAACTCCTTCACTACTCGGCTGGCGTTAGTTTTCGCGTCATGGACGGACGAGAACATTATTCGTATAGAAACCGTACACGACGTATTTGTTGCTTCGTTGCGAAGAATCTTTTTGTTCTTTTTGACTTCGTGAAAACCCCTCAACAACTGCATAAAGTGCCTAAAGCGCCTAGAAGTGCTTTTAGGTACGTTTGGGGAATCCACGGGAACATAGCAGTGACGGTACCCAACCGGCGGATTTCTCCGCCAGGGCGGTTCCGGCGATCCACGCGAGATTTTCCGCTCTATATATAAAAGGAACCTGCGGGAGGGAAAACATATCGAAAATATTTCGAACACAGCTGCCGCAAAGCTAGAACCGATCCCCACATCGAACAGCATAGCCGGGGTGCGGCTTGCGTCAAGGCTCACGACCGCTTCGCGGCGCACAGAACGCGGCCTTGACACAAGCCTTACCCCCGGCTCGTTTCTCCGCCATGTGGGGAATGTGCAAGTGGGGCGCTACGCGAGACCTCAAAGTCCAAGACCGAGACCGGGGCCACCGAGCTCACGGTCGACGCCGACATGGGGAGTCCTTTCGGGTTCCGCTGTGTGAGTTGGAACGGAAGATTGCTGCTCCCCGATCTGCTGCCCAGCTTGCCGATTCACCCCAGTCACTAGGTCAACGCCGTGCCCCTTTTCCACGATGTGTGCGGATAGCTGTTTTCGAGCCAGCTCGATGGCGGATTGCCGCATCGTCGATACACCGACAGATTCACGAAGCAACTCGCGGTCGGTCGTGACGACAGCGATCTCGCTTCGACCCCGGCTGGCAGCCACGTAGAACAATTCTTTCTTCATAGCGTCCGCCGAGATGATGACGGTATCTACCGTCTTGCCCTGGCTTCTGTGGGCAGTGACCGCATAACCATATGTGAATTCGTGATAATTCGCAGGAAGCGTTCTTCCGTCTTCGAGATGAATCGCCCCGCCATCTAGGGACTTCACTTTGACGATCTCTCCGTTAGTCGCCTTGAATTCCGACTCTCGACGGTTTGCCGTGAGCATCAGGCTGTCACCCGTGGCGATTTCAATGGGTTGGCGCTCATAAACGGAAAACGCGCGCGTTTGTTTCGGCGAGATGTTCACCTCTTCTCCGGTTCCTTTTCGCGCAACCAGAGATTCAGGGCCAATGCGCATGACTTCCAGCGACTCATGTCGTTTTGCAAGTTTCGTGTCTCTGTGAAACTGCAGAATCTGCCCCTCTTGATAGTTTGACAGTTCCTCTTTCTGGGCTTTTGTCCACGGGAGTGATACGTACCGATCAAAAGAATGACCGACTCCCAGTTCGCCGTGTTCCTTCCGCTCGTGGCGAATCGCGTCGGTGAGTTGGGAAATCTCAGCATGAGTGCCCGCAACTACCAGCGTATCGCGTCCTTCGGCTCGAAATTCACGATGCAGCTCCGCCACAATCTGGCCTCGGTCGAAGATGGATACTTCCCGAATAGCTCCGAGCTTCTCTAATTGTGCGAACCCTTCTTCCGGTGAATGTCTCATGGTCTTTACGGCCTCGCGATAAAGGGAGTTCGTCTGCCGCTGTACTTCGGTAAGAGACACACTCTTTAGGCCAGACTCCTGTTCCAAAATACGCAACGCATCCGAGGCCTCAACGCTGGGAATCTGCCGCGTGTCACCGGAAAAGACAATTCTGGTTCCCTGATCCTCTGCGAGATGCAGCAAGCTTTGCATTTGCCGGCCAGAAACCATACCTGCTTCATCAACAATCAAGACCCTCCCGCGCAGCACGCCCTGTGGTTCCTGAGCCTCCAGAAGTCGGGACACAGTCATCGCATCTCGGAAGCCGACCCTTTCCAGTTCGTCCACGGCACTCCGGGTAGGAGCCACCGCAAGAACCTCGTGTCCGGCCTCTCTGAGGCCACGGTCAATCTCACGGAGCGTGGCAGTCTTGCCAGTACCGGCAGCGCCTCGAATATTTATCGCCAAATCGCGAGAATCGAGCACTGCTTCGACGGCGCGCCTTTGTTCGGGACGCAGCTTGTCCGAAGGCTCAAAGTCAATGCCCTTGCCAAGGCGGTCGTAGCGATCCAGTCCGCGGTTAATGACCGCGATCATGTCACGCTCACGTTGGAGGCTCGCGTGTGTCGCAATTTCGTCCCTGGAGGAGATGAGAACCCCTTTCGAACGTTCAAGGAAGAGCGAGCCCTTAAGGTCACTGAGTTCGACGTTGCCGCGCCCGTGACGAAGCGCTTCGGTTAGAACTTCATGTTCCCTGGCAACTGAGAGACGCTCGAAGACGTGCTCCTGGGAGTATGCAAGCGAAGCCTCGTGCATACCGCGATTGAGTTTAGGTGAGCGAGGTTTTGTCTGAGCTTCGTTTAACCCCTCACGAAGCATTTGCTTCTCGTCCGGGGTCATTCGTTCTTGCTGAAGGTTACGGACTTGCTCGGTCGATATTTCCTGAAGCTTGTCAGCCCGCGTTTCCCGAACGAGTACCGCAACCTCGTTGTCTGTGGGCACGCGCCCGCGCTCTCGAGTGAATTCCTGAATGGCCGCATCCCGCTGGGCGCTGCGTTGGCTGTACTTGTCGAGGAGGTCCTGGGAGAGTCCTGCGATCTCGAATCCCTTGTCACGACCACGAACATCGTGACGGTTTTCAACCTCGTAACCAAGGGCGCGTACTTCGCGAGCCAGGGCATTGCGATAGACCTCGGTCAGGTAGCTGCGACGTTCGTACAGACCGGAAGCTTGGAGCGCCTTCCAACGCCCTTCAGTCCCATCGTAGGTGAGATTGGCAGCGACGGCATGAGTGTGGAGCTGAGGATCTAGCTGACGACTCGTGTCGTGAGTGTAGGAAGCCACGATCCAGTTCCCGGTTGCTCTATTTTCGTTCATGCCGGCGAGGCGAACCCTAGTGGCCGAATATTTCTCTGCTTCTTCCAGAGCCTCGCGCACGGCGGCTCCGTGCGCCGCGACCAGTCTCTCATCACCGCCAACAATGGCCATGACAGAGACGGACTTCGGCGCCGAAAATGTCATGTCATAAAGAGAACGCGCCTTACTTTGATTCTCACCATTGCTGGCAACGCGATCTGCCCCGTGACGTTGCCGGAGGAATTCTCCCGTTTGTGGGTCGAGGCCCTGGCGCACTGCCTCGAAATCCTCGGAGGTAACCTCTCCTTTGAGCCCAAGCAGTTCGGCTCCGCGTCCTTGCCACAGGCCTCTGACGGTGCGATTCTGGTCGTAGTAGTCACTCTGTTGGAGATGGCGCTGAGCATAGCCCTCTCCGCCCGTCATCGCACGAATCGTTAGCACGGCCCGACGCTAACTCTGTTCGAAATTAGAGATCAACCAATGCCGACAGACAACCGGATGAGTCAAGTGAGTTCGAAAGGTGGGCGCGCTTTTGACCGACCATTTGCGCTCTGAGAAATCTGTACTCAGCCACGTGTTGTAAGCTCACAACAAGCGGGGGCACGTATGCGAAAACAGCGAGGCTGAAGACAAGTGTGGTGCAGGGAGGGGGAATCTAATTCCAACCGTTTTCAAGGGCATCGTGAAAACACCAATATTGGCAAAGTGCAATATTGATGCGGGTTTGCCCACTATCTTCCCGCGGTCGACCAAAAACAGCTTCGGAAGATTCCGGTTGATCTGGGGTGCTTCCGGCAGAGGTTTTAATAGGAAATCCTAGAGCAGAAGTGACTCGTAATCTGTGGGCTCTGCTTGTACCGAAAATGCTTGCGCAAGCTCAGGTCTACTGATTAAGAGTTGGCGCACCCCAGCAGGTTCAGCAGCAGCGATCACCATGTGAAATCAAGCACTTGCCCACAACCTAGCCCGCACGGAAGCACTCAGTGGAAGTAGCGAAAAAGCTCGTATTGGCGCGTACCGGCTCGAGCGTACGGCACATTCTGCGGCACACCTGGCAAGCCGCAGCCAGGCCGCTTCGGCCATTGAAATCCCGCCGCTTCGTGAGCGACGAGAGACATTCCGCTGCTTGTAAACCATTTCGTGTCCAAACTGTCACGACGAATGGGGAAGAAGATCGAATCGATTCCCAGGCAAACCATGGAAGCCTTGGCGAATGCCTCGTGGCCGGGTAATGTGCGCGAACTGCAAAACCTCATAGAGCGCTCCGTCATTCTGACGCAAGGGAGCGAGTTGTATGTCCCGATTGCAGAGCTGAAGGACGGGATGCGAGTGCATGGCAGCAACTCGGTGCCCACATTACACTCCGCGCCCACATTTCACGAGGCCGAGCGGCAGGCCATCCTCGATGCGCTGAAAGCTGCTTCAGGCAAGATTGCCGGCACGGGCGGGGCGGCAGAACGCCTGGGCCTGAAGCGCACCACCCTGCAAAACAAGATGCGCTGGCTCAACGTCTCGCCGGCCGACTGGTCACCGCGAGCAAATAAGAGCAGTGCCCATTGTTTGCCACGCGATGCCCCAATATGGTCATCGAGGGCGGTATCCTGAGGATCATCAGCAAGACAGTCATTCCCGTCAGCCATTTAGATCGCACTTAGGATGGCAATGTTCGTGCAACCTGCATCCGCGACGAGTGGAAAACGATGCTTGGCAAAATTCTTGTAGTTGACGACCTCGCCCCCAACCGGGAACTCATCCGTGAAGCGCTGGATGGTTCCGGGTACGAGATCAGCGAAGCTGCGACGGCATCGGATGCACTCGAGCGTCTGCAGCACCACGAAACCGACTTGGTCATCACCAAGGACGCTCTGACGACTGACGTCGGTCTTAGCATACTGTCTTAGTTCAACGTAGAAGATTCATGTTCCGCGGAGGGACCATTTATGAGCTGGAAAGACGTTTATAAGCAGAAACTGATCACCCTCGACGAAGCTGCGACCAAGATCAAGTCGCGCGACCGGGTCAATTATAGTCCTTGTGCCAGCGCGCCCGCTGACCTTATCAGCGCCATTGCTCGGAGATACAAGGACCTCGAAGATGTAACCATGAATACCGGCCTTATCCTGTCTCCATTTGAGTATCTCCGGCAGGACTATATCGGCCACATCAAGCACCATAGCCTCTTCATGGGGCCAATCGAGCGCAAGCTCGGTGAGCAGGGCAACGTTGAGGTCACCTCATACCATTTCTCTCAGACCGACTGGATGGTGCGAAATCGCGTCAAGCCCAACGTGTTCATCGCCGAGGTCTCCGAGCCCGACGAAAATGGCAACATGAGCTTCGGTCCCGTTGGCACCTTCTGGGGACGCATCTGCGCGAGCCTGGCCGAGACCATCATTGTCCAGATTAATCGTCAGGTCCCGTACGTTTTCGGTACCGAAGATGCCTTCATCAACGTTAACGATGTCACCTGGATTTGCGAAGCCGATCACAAGATCTCTGAATTGCCGAATCCTCCCGTCTCGGAAATCGACAAGAAGATCGCATCCCAGATGATCGACCACATCAGGGACGGATCGACCATTCAGCTCGGTGTGGGAGGCGTGGCCAACGCTGTGGGATTCTTCCTTGAAAATCATAAGGACCTTGGTGTTCATACCGAGATGATGGTCGACTCCATGGTGACCCTCGCTGAGAAGGGCGCCATCACCAACGCCAAGAAGACCCTTCACCCTGGCGAAATGACCGTTGGTTTCGGCATCGGTTCAGAAAAGCTGTACCGCTTCATGCACCGCAATCCAACCGTCAGGAGCTATCCGATCTCTTACATCTGCGACCCCAACGTTGTCGCCCGCAATGCGAACTTCGTCTCCATCAACAGCACCCTAATGTGCGACCTCACCGGCCAGGCATGTTCGGAGTCGCTCGGCTATGAACAGTTCAGCGGCACTGGCGGGCAACTCGATTTCGTGCGTGGCGCAGCGCTTTCGGAGGGTGGTCAGAGTTTCCTTGCATTCCCCTCAACTGCCAAGTTAAAGGATGGAACGCTTACCTCCCGCATTTCTGTGGCTCTGCCTCCCGGCACAGTGGTCACAACTCCGCGGAGCGATGCCCAGTACTTTGTCACAGAGTACGGCATTGCCGATGTGAAGGGAAAGAGTATCGCCGAGCGCGCGCAAGAACTGGTCAAAATCGCCCATCCAAACTTCCGCGATCAGCTCATCCGCGATGCACGCGAACATGGCCTCCTGCCAAGGAAAGCCGCGCAAGTTGCGGGTGCAGCGTAAGCAAGTAATGAACCATGTTCACTTGTGGAGGCGGACTGATGGAGGCGAAAATGAGTGACATTCTTACCGAACATTCGGGCTTTATCCTGCGGCTTCAATTCAATCGTCCCGCGAAAAAGAACGCCATGGCATCCGGCATGTACACGGTGATGGCGAGTCTGCTGAACGATGCGGCAAAAGACGATCACACCCGCGTAGTGCTTTGGCACGGCTCCGGCGATTCGTTCTGCGCCGGAAACGACCTGGAGGACTTCGTGAAGAACCCTCCGCGGCCGGGTGAGAACCCACAGGAAAAGTTGATCGAAGCCATGATCAATTTCGACAAACCAATCGTCGCAGCCGTTCACGGGGCGGTTATTGGCGGCGGAACTACCATGCTCACGCACTGCGATTTCGTCTACGCGGGCGAAAGCGCGAAGTTCCACTTGCCGTTTATCAATCTCGCGCTGGTCCCGGAATTCGGCAGCACGTACTCTTTGCCGGCACGCATCGGATACCTACGGGCCGCCGAACTGATCCAGCTCGGCCTACCCTTCGACGCGAAGCGGGCTGCGGATCTGGGACTTGTCACCCGCGTCATCCCGGACCAAAGGCTGTTAGCCACGGCCACTGAGACAGCCCAGAGACTGGCGGAAAAACCGGCCGGAGCCCTGCAGGCCTGCAAGAGGCTCATGCGGCGGCCGATTCGCGAGCAGCTTGAGCAAGCAGCGAAATTCGAAAACGAAGAGTTCGCCGCCAGGTTGTGCTCGGCCGATGCCAAGGAAGCGTTCTCGGCATTCTTCCAAAAGAGACTGCCCGACTTTACTAAGGCACTCGGGGCCTGACTCGGCGCGGCCAAGAAAGCCAAAAAAGGAAAAGAAACCATGATATTCACACCGGAGCAATTGGAAATTCAGAAGACGGCGAGGGAGTTCGTTGCCAAGCACGTGATTCCGCAGGCCGCCGAGTATGACAGAAGCGGGGAGTTTCCTTCGCACCTGCTTGGGGCAGCGAAGGAGAGCAAGATTTTCGCCATGGCGATCCCGAAGAAGTACGGCGGGCTCGAATACGACAGCCTCACGCAAGCATTGGTGTGCGAAGAGTGGGGTTATGGCTGCGCCGGCATGGGTACAACGCTGGGCGCGAGCATGCTGGGAACCGATCCGCTGCTGGTAGTGGGCACCCCCGAGCAGAAAAAAATGTATTTTGCGCCGATCGTTAGTGGCGGGTTGGCGGCTTTCGGCCTGACCGAACCGGGTGCCGGTTCTGACGCCGGAGGAGTCAAGACCACTGCAGTCCACAGCGGTAACGAATACATTCTGAACGGCACCAAGTGCTTCATCACGAATGGTGCTTATGCCAGCGTATATCTGATTGTAGCAAGTACAGATCCGAGCAAGGGACTCAAGGGTCTGAGCGCCTTCATCGTTGAGAAGGGCACGCCGGGATTCAATGTGGGCACGGCGGAGCACAAGCTCGGTATTCGCTCGTCCAATACCGTCGAGCTTCATTTCAAGGATGCGCACATTCCGGTCAGCAACCTGGTTGGCGCGGAAGGCGACGGCATGAAGATCGCCATGCTCACGCTGGACATGGCTCGGCCGCCCGTTGCCTGCGCAGCGGTTGGCATCGCCCGCCGGGCGGTCGATGAGTGCCTTAAACACCTGACGGAGCGTTTCACTGCAAAGTACCCGCCTCCGCAGACCATGCAGTTCAAGCTCGCGGAAATGCATGCTCAGGTGGAAGCCGCACGCCAGATGGCGCATCACGCCATGAGGCTGCGCGACACGACCACCAGCTACTCGATGGAATCGGCGATCAGCAAGCTGATTGGCGGCGACATGGTGATGTCGGTGACCACGCAGGCGGTGAGCCTGATGGGCTCGTACGGGTATACCTCGGTGATCGAGAAAATGATGCGCGATGCGAAGATCATGCAGATTTACGAAGGAACCAACCAGGTCCAGCGCCTGGTAATCGGCCGCGGATTGTTAACTCAGGCGGCAAAGCACATGCAGAAGGTGGCATAAGTCATGAACTTCAAACTTACTGAAGAGCAGCAACTCATCCAGCAGAGCGCTCGCGAATTTGCCAAGGAGTACCTGGAGCCGTTAGTGGCCAAGATGGACGAGACCCGGGAGTTTCCGCGGGAAGTCATCAAGCCATTGGCGGATCATGACTTCTTGGGCCTGCACTTGTCCGCTGAATCGGGCGGTGTGGAAGCGGGTTGTGTCTCCTACATCGCCGTCATCGAGGCGATCTCGCGGTCGTGCGGGTCAGTCGCTTCGATCATGAACAATCATGCGATGGCGAGCTACGCCATTCAGCGCTGGGGCAGCGAGGCAGTCAAGAAGCAGTGCCTGCCGGCAATGGTCAAGGGCGAAGTGCTCGGGGCCTTTGCGATTTATGAGCACGGCCCGACTCCGGGGATTGGGCCCAAGGCTGTGGTCGCCACTAAGACGGACGCAGGCTATGTGCTGAATGGCACCAAGGCGTACGTACGCAACGCGGGCAAAGCGGGCGTCTACGTGGTCACGGCGGTAACGGAAGCGGATCGTCCGAAGACGGCGGTGGCCTTTGTGGTGGATGCCCAGACGGCCGGCGTGAAAGTGGGCGAGAGGATCGCCACTATGGGACTGCGGGGATGCCCGGTGGCCCACGTGGTTTTCGACAACGTCGTCGTGCCGCAAGGCGCCCTGCTCGGTGGGCGCGGAACGGAGATCGTGAACCGGACCCTCGCCCTCGGTGCGCTGGCAGAAGCGGCACAGACCGTGGGCATCGGACAGGCGGCCATCGACCACGCCGCGGCTTATGCCAAGCAGCGGGTACAGTTCGGTATGCCGGTCTTTAACTTCCCAGCGGTGCAGGCCCTGCTGTCGGATTCCAATATCGATTGCCATGTGGCGCGGCTGGCGCTATACCATGCCGCCCAACTGGTTGACGACGGCGAGCCGTTTGAAGTTGAGAGTGCCATGGTGAAGTCCTTCCTGGCGCGACTCGGGTCGAAGCTCGTGGTGGACAGCTGTCAGGTGGAGGGCGGCATGGGGTTTGTCGAAAGCATGCCTTTGCCGCGCTTGTTCCGGGATATTGCGGGCACGACCCTGGTGGATGCGCCCAGCGATACTCCCGAACGTGCAATTGCGATGAGCATTGCCTAATTATTTGTGAAGTGTTTGGTTTGTTGTCATCGCTGCCACTATTCGAAAGTAGCAGCCTTGAGTGGAAAAGAAGCTACAGGAGGTTCGAGAAATGTCAAAATGGCAGGTTTGCTATAGAAGGGCGCTCGCCCTTGGCGCCCTTACCTACGGGACTTCCCTCGTGAGATCCCGGGAACGAAAAGAAAGACAACTCTGGGCCAATGTGTTGGCGTGCTTACTTGTCTTGCTCACATGTCTGCCAGTGTCGGCACAGCAGAATACGTCAACCCAGGTGCTTCGGACAGGTGAAGAGACAGACACCTCATCTTCGGGCGCAGTGAGTCCTACTCCTACCGAACAAACCTCTGCCGCCGACCAGGCTAAAGAGGCGGCCAATCCTTTGGCGAACATTTGGTTGTTGCAAATGCAGCAGAATAATTGGTCGGTGGGCCAGCCGGTAGGAGGAGCACGAATGCAGGGCAACCTGCAATTTCAGCCACTCATACCCTTGCCGTTTAGCGACCATTGGCACCTCGTTGTGCGGCCGGTCGTGACACTGTTTAATAGCGCGCCCTACCCAAATCCAAATGGAACCGACAACCGTGTGACCGGCTTCGGAGACACGATTTTCGCGTTTGGACTCGTGCCAGACCGTACTCTGGTGGGTCACTGGCTGCTGGGCGCCGGTCCCACGTTTATCTTCCCGACGGGGCACTCCTACCCGTTGCTCAGTCAGAACAAATGGCAGTTTGGTCCGACGTTCGCGGTCGGATACAACGCTAAGAGATGGTTGGCATACGTTTTTCCGCAACAGTGGTTTCCCATCGGCGGCAATGGGCGAAAAACAAACCAGATGCTATGGGAATACTCATTTATCTATACGCTAGGAAAGTGGACCGTAGGAACAAAAGCGGACTCATTCGTGAATTGGCAAGCGTCGGCAGGCAACAAGTTGGCGTTTCCCGTCGGACCGAAGATCGGGCGTCTTATGTATGCCGGGATCTTGCCGGTGAAGGTCGACTTGGCGTTCCTGTATTACGCGGTTCGTCCATCGCCCGCGCAGTTCGGCCAGAAGTGGGACCTGCAGTTTGAGGTAACTCCCATTATCCCTACGTTGATCAAGAAAAAGTTTTTTTAAACAGGAGAACCAACAATGCCGAAATGTCTGGTCTGCTACAAATGGGCACTCGACGAGAAAGATATCAAGATCAAATCCGATGACTGCAGTCTCGATGTCACTCGTGCCAAGGGCAAGATTAGTGACTTCGACCGCAACGCGATCGAAGAAGCCACTCTGCTTGTGGAGCAGCAGGGAGGGGCGCTGGATGCGCTCACCTATGGCACTTCCGCCGTGAACCAGTCTCTCAAGGATGTGCTCTCGCGCGGCCCGGACTCCGCCTACTTCATTGCCGATAAATCCGCCGAGAAGGCCGACGCTTATGTGACGGCTAACGTGCTCGCTGCCGCTATCCGCAAATTGGGGTCTTACGATCTGATTTTGTGCGGCGAAGGCAGTTCGGATTCGTTCAATCAACAAACGGCCGTGCGCGTGGCCGCGCTGCTTGGGTTGCCGTGCGTCAGTTACGTGCTGAAGCTTTCGGTTGAAAACGGCACAGTGAAAGCCACCCGAGGGCTGGGAGTAGCCACCGAAGTCGCCACCGTGAAGGGGCCAGTCGTCCTTAGCGTGTTGGGTCAGATCAATCACCCGCGGATTCCGAGCCTCAAGCAGGTGCTCGGCGCCGCCAAGAAGCCGAAGAAGGAAATCAAGATCGCCGATCTCGGTTTGACTCCCGATCAGTTGCAGCCGAGGGAGGTTCACAGATCTGTGAAGGGCTTCGTGACTCACCGGAAGCATATCGCTTTCAAGGAAGCCAATACGGCCGCGAACGTCGCGAAGCTGGTAAGCAGCCTCGCCGCAGAGGGCCTGCAGTAGGAGGAATAACAACATGCCAGGGATTTTTGTGTTTTCCGAAGAATCCGCGCTCGCGAAGCAGTTGTTGACGCCGGCGCTCGAATTGAAACAGTCGCTATTCCAGCCGATCACGGCGCTTTCGCTGACCGAAACCGATGCAAAGCAACTGGCCGCCTTGGGGGCGGATAAAGCAGTTGCGCTGCAGTCAGCGGCCGAGTGGGTAGAAGGGCTAAGCGAGGAGATTGCCGGTTTGGTCTCGGCTGCCGGGGCCAGTGTTTTCCTCGTCGGGGGCACCCTGCGGGGCAAGCATATCGCGGCTTATGTGGCGACGAAGCTCAATGCGGGCATGAGCACAGATGCCAAGTCGGTGAAACTCGAAGGCGGCAAACTGCTGGCCACTCGGCTTCTTTATGCCGGCCTGGCGCTGTGCGACGAAGAACTCTCGCTGCCCGCGGTCGTCACTATCCCGCCGCGTACCTTCCTTGCTCCAAACACGGCGGCACAGCAGGGCGCCGTGGAAACCGTAAGGGCCGCCGCCGATGGGCGCGTTGCGATTTCCGATGTCACTCAGGCTGATGTCTCGGCAGTCGATATCTCCGCGGCTACCAAACTGGTTTCCGTAGGACGGGGGTTCCAAAAGAAGGAGGATCTGAAGCTCGCTGAGGATCTTGCCGCAGCCCTAAAGGGTGAAGTTGCCTGCTCCCGCCCGGTTGCCGAGGAAGAACACTGGCTTCCGGTCGCCCGCTACGTGGGCATGAGCGGGCATATGGTGAAACCCGACCTCTACCTGGCAGTGGGCATTTCCGGGCAGGTGCAGCATATGGTAGGCGCGCGCGAATCCAAAGTAATCGTCGCAGTCAATAACGACGAGCATGCGCCCATCTTCGAAAACGCCGATTACGGCATCGTCGGCGATCTTTATGAAGTGCTGCCGCTGCTGACGGCAGCTGTGAGGAACAATGGCGGACGATAAATTTGACGCGATTGTGGTTGGTGCGGGACCGGCGGGTTCTGCCTGCGCTTACGTCCTCGCCCGGGAGGGCAAGAACGTACTGCTCGTCGAACGGGGCGACATCGCGGGTGCGAAGAATGTATCCGGCGGCCGCCTCTACACCTACGCTTTGGAAATGATCGAGCCCGGCATGTATCTGCGGGCTCCACTCCAACGGAAGATTGTTCGCGAGCAGATCATGCTGCTGGGCGAGCGGACCGCGACTACGATCGACTATTTCGATCCCGCCTTCGCGGAAAAAGTTCCGCAATCCTACTCCGTTGTTCGCGCGAAGCTGGACGAATGGTTCGCCGGCGAGGCGGAGGCGAAAGGAGCGACTCTCGCCAGCGGCGTGAAAGTCGACAGCGTAATCGAGGAAGGCGGCAAGATTGTCGGCATCCGCGCAGGCGAAGAAGAAATGCGGTGCGACATCGTTGTCGCCGCTGACGGTATCAACTCACTGATCGCACAGAAGGCCGGCCTGTTCGCCGATGTCGAAGGTCACGCCGTCGGCGTCGGAGTGAAGGAAACCATCGAGCTGCCGGATTCCGAAATCAGCAACCGCTTCGCCGTTAAGGACGACGAGGGAGCGGCACGGGTCGCGATCGGCTGCACCGACGGCATCTCGGGCGGCGCTTTTCTTTATACGAACAAGGGAAGCATCTCCCTCGGGATTGTTTTCAACCCGGCTCAGGCCGCCAAACAAGGGCGGCACATTCAGGACATTCTGCAGGATTTCAAAACGCATCCTGCGATTCTCGCGCTCATCGAGGGAGGCACAACCGTCGAGTATGGTGCGCACCTGGTGCCCGAAATCGGTTATCGCGGCATTCCCGAGAAGCTTCATCGCGAGGGCATGGTCGTCATCGGCGACGCCGCCCGGTTTGGCATCAACACTGGCTTGATCATCCGCGGCATGGACCTCGCCATGGTCAGTGGACTGGCGGCCGCCAAGGCGATCCTTGCCGCGGAAGACACCAGTCGCGTGGGACCTCTTTACATGAAGAAGTTGGAAGAGCTTTTTTTGCTGGGAGAGGAACGCGCTTACCAGAACTTCCACAAAATATTCGAAATTCCACACGTCTTCCGCGAGGTTCCGAAGCTGGCCAACGAAGCCATGCAATTCCTGTTCACTGTGGATGGGAAGATTCCCACACCCATGGTGCCTGGCCTGATGGGTGTCGTGCATCGCAATATGAGCCTCGGCCAAATGCTGGCCGATGGCTGGAAAGTGTATCGAAGCTTATGAGTATCAAGCGGCTCAGTCCCGAGGAATCCCTGGCCTTGAACAAGTTCGCCGTCGACGAAGGCAATCCCCACATTGTCGTCGACAAAACAATCTGTGCACATTGCACGGATCGGGCCTGCTTAGTGGTATGCCCGGCGCGTCTTTACCGGCTCAAGGATGGGCAGGTGAGTTTCGAGTTCGCCGGGTGTCTCGAATGCGGAACTTGCCGCGTGATGTGCAGCGAGGGTGGGATCACCAGCTGGAATTATCCGCGCGCCACTTTTGGAGTGACCTACCGCACCAGTTAGGAACCGATTATGGCACTAGAACGTGAATACGCCTCAAGCACAAAAGTTCCCGGAAGACGGAGTTGGACCCGAGGCGTTTTCGATGAGGAGGCAAGGAGGAAGCCCCCAGCGTTTGCGGCGGACGCGGTTAGCTGTGGGATTTGAATATCGCTTTTCTTGGGGTCATGGTGCAAAAGAGAACATTTCGGTAGCGAGCAGATCGGAACAAGCTGAGAACACGATCGCATCTCAACCGCGACATGCTGGCACAGATGGAGTTCACTCCGCGCATCTCACCGAATTTGAAGCTAATGCCTTCTGGGATCTTTTGACAAACCTGGAGGGAGCTTCGCCGAATCATCGAAACCAAAGGACGAAGAGCTATGGCCGACTGAACTCTTTGAGAGATCGAGGTTCCCGAGTGACATGAACGATAAGCCACAAACGCGCGACGGAGCTATTCGGCAAGTGGCAAACGTCGACTTTCCCACTCGTTGGGGAGATTTTCGCCTGCTCGCGTTTGAGCGGGATTTCGAGCAAGACGGCGCGCCGTGCCAGCAGACGGCACTGGCGTTGGTCCTGGGCGAAATCGGTAGGTCGCCGACATTAGTCCGTATCCACTCCCAATGCCTTACCGGCGAAGCCCTGGGTTCTCTCCGGTGCGACTGCGCGCCGCAGCTTCACATGGCGCTGTCTTTGATTTCGGAGGAGGGAGCCGGCGTGCTCGTCTACGAACAACAGGAAGGGCGCGGCATTGGCCTCATAGCGAAGTTGCGGGCTTATCAACTTCAGGATCAGGGTCTGGACACCGTACAGGCCAATGAGCGCCTCGGCTTCAAAGCGGACTACCGTGATTACCGGCTCCCCGCCGAGATTCTGAAGTCCCTGGGCATCGGGCAAGTTCGGTTGCTCTCCAATAATCCGGACAAGATCGCCGCGCTGGTGAGGGAGGGAATCCATGTGGTGGAGCGAATCCCTTGCGAGGCCGACGGCGGTGTCATTGCTCAGGGATACCTGCATACCAAGAAGCTCAAGTGCGGCCATCTGCTTCAGTCGGGGGTGGCAGCGCTCCCCCGGTCTTTGGTCAAGGAGCCTCCGCCAGGAGCGCTGGCAGTGAAAGAGACTGCGGGAAAGAGGGTGCCCATGCGACAAGTTACCCCATTCACCGATGTTGAAACGGCCCTCGCCGAATTGCGCGCGGGCCGCATGCTGGTACTGGTCGACGACGAGGATCGCGAAAACGAAGGGGACCTGACTCTGGCCGCGGAGAAGGTCACGCCGGAAGCCATCAACTTTATGGCGACTCACGGCAGAGGGCTGATCTGCCTGGCCCTGCCGGGCGAGCGAACCGAGCGTCTTCGGCTGGGACCCATGAGCCCCCGGAACACGTCACAGTTTGGCACGGCCTTTACCGAGTCCATTGACGCTGTTGGTCGCGGCGTGACGACCGGCATCTCTGCCTTGGACCGCGCTCAGACCATTCTCGCTGCAATCGACCCCGCGACGCGGCCGGACGACCTTGCCCGGCCCGGCCACATCTTCCCCCTGCGAGCCCGCGAAGGCGGCGTTCTGGTGCGCGCCGGCCAGACGGAGGCCTCGGTGGACGTGGCCCGGCTCGCAGGCCTCGTCCCCGCAGCGGTGATCTGCGAAATCATGAATGATGACGGCACTATGGCGCGCGTGACTGACCTTACTCGCTTTTGCCAGAAGCACGACCTGAAGATGCTCACCGTGGCCGAACTGATCCGCTATCGCATGGCACATGAGCGCTGCATCGAGCGCGTTGGAGAGACGCAGGTTCCGACGGATCGAGGCACTTTCCGCATGATCGCTTATCGATCCGAAATCGACAACGAATCTCATCTTGCAATGGTCCTTGGCAACATCGGGGATGGGCAACCCGCGCTGGTGCGGATGCACGCGCGTTGCGTCGTCGGCGACGTTTTAGGTGCCAATGCCTGCGAGTGTTCCGCCAACCTGCGACGCTCGCTGGACCGCATTGCGGCAGAGGGCGCTGGCGCCGTGATTTACCTTCACCAGAATGCGACGGGCTTCGCGGCAGGAAAATCTGCCGACAGGGACTCGCAGGTTCTACATCCGGATCCGAAAAACATTTCGCAACTCGACCGTGATCGCCAAGTCCAACGGGATATCGGAGTGGGCGCACAGGTCCTTCGTGACTTGAATTTGCGGCGCATCCGGTTGCTCACGAACCATCCTCGCCGAGTGGCAGGCCTTGAGGGTTACGGCATTGACATCGTCGAGCATGTTCCAATCGGCGACCATCAATTCACGCTTCGAGATACAGGGCGGGAAGAGGACCTGAGTCATGAGACAAGGTGCCAATAGGCGTTTCTGGTACATCGGAGTTGCCGAAACCGGCCGGGTGGAAAACGTGGTTTGCGGAAAGCCGCAGAAATTCAAGAAATGTTGGTGTTAGGACTAGAACAATGAAAGTTATTCGCAAAAACATTCGCGTACCCGACCTCGCCCTGATGAAGGAGCGCCACGAACGCATTGTCATGCTCACGGCCTACGATGCCACTATGGCGCGGCTCTTCGATCAAGCCGAAGTGGACATTCTCCTGGTGGGCGACTCTCTGGGGAACGTGATCCTCGGATTGGATACGACCATCGAGGTCACGCTCGATGCCGTCATTCACCACACGCGGGCCGTTGCCCGAGGGGCGAACCGCGCGTTAATCGTAGCCGACATGCCTTTCCTTACCTACCAAGTGAGTAGCGAGGAAGCCTTGCGGAACGCGGGACGGCTCTTTCAAGCTGGGGCGGCCGCGGTCAAGTTGGAAGGCGGGCGCGGAGTCGCGGATACGGTGCGGAGACTCACGGGAGCCGGGCTCCCCGTCATGGGCCATCTCGGGTTGACGCCGCAGCATGTCCACCGACTTGGAGGCATGCGGCGACAGGCAACCAATGAAACTGCAGCGGAGGAACTAGTCCACGACGCACTTGCCCTTGAAGCCGCAGGTGCATTCGCGATCGTACTCGAGGCCATACCCAACACCGTCGCCCAAGACGTGACGTCCAAAGTGCGCATACCAACCATCGGCATCGGTGCGGGGCCGCACTGCGATGGTCAGGTTCTGGTCAGCTACGACATTCTCGGACTCTACGACGGTATTGTGCCGCCATTTGTAAAGCGATACGCCCAGCTAGGCTGCGACATCGTTCGGGCAGCGAAGACCTACGCCGAGGAAGTACGCACCGGGCTCTACCCAGAGGCCGCCGATGGGCACGCTCAGCCGCCGCAGGCCGCGACGGTAGTTCCAATTAACTGAGCGCTGGCTTCGATCGTGTCTTTGAGTCGGACGGCGGGGCACTGTCCTGGTCTGATGAGTCTCACCCGTATACCTGCGTCAGCATCATTCGGGCGTCTGGTGGGGACAACTTAACTGGCTACGTCTGTACTGCGCTGGACGCCTCTTCCGTCTCCGGCAGGCGAAGCTCTCCAGTGAAGCGGTTGTTTTCATCCACCAAGATCATGTGCGGCTCGATCGGCACTGGGGAGCGGCAGAACGCCGCGATGACCACAAGATCACCAGGCGCGAAGCGATGCGCAGCGCAGCCGTTGAGCTTGATCTGTCCCGAACCGCGCGGCGCCGGAATGGCCTAGGTCTCGATCCGCTCGCGATTGTTTACGTTCCACACCGCGACTTTCTCGCCCGGCCACAGGTCGGCGCGCTCCATCAGGTCCTCGTCAATGGAAATCGAGCCGATGTAATGTACGTCAGCCTCGGTCACCGTGGCCCGGTGGAATCTTGGATTTCAATAATTCACGTACTAATGCCATAAATCGGGACTAACTCGTGCGGTACGTCACTCCAAAGGATTCCACCACACTGTCGGTTGCAATGGGTGAGATCGTCCTTGCCC
>CAVVOS010000003.1:0-597316 GCA_963749985.1 uncultured Acidobacteriaceae bacterium
TTCAGCCGTTCGGCTCCATGGTTCCCCCAATGATAGCCTCCGCCTCAATTTCCACCAGAATCTCTGGCGAGATCAAAGCGCTCACCTGGACCATCGAGGTCGCGGGACGAATATCGCCGAAGAACTCTCCATGCGCCTTGCCAATCTTCTCCCACTCCGCGATGTTGGTTACGAACATGCGAGTGCGCACGACATCTTTCATGCTGGCGCCGGCCTTCTGCAGAGCGCTCTCGATGTTCTTCAGAGTCTGCACGGCCTGGGCGTAGGAATCTCCCACACCCACAATTTTGCCGTCCGGTCCGGTCGCCGTAGTGCCCGATACGTGCACGTAGGGTCCTACCTTCACCGCGCGCGAGTAGCCCACAATGGGCTCCCAAGGTGTGCCGCTGGAGATGTTCATTCTTTCCATTTGCCTGGTTTCCTCTCTTGCTTGGTTTCCGCTTCTTGGACATTGATTCTATTCGTTGCCGGGGGTGGTCTGAGTTAGCAGTCGACACCTGCGTGTGCTAATAAAACACGCTGCAACCTTGCAAGGGCTTGCCAACGTCCAATGATCAAGGAAAACGATGCGCCCGATAAACAAAAGTCACTTGCGTTTGCGGCCAAACTGGGATAACTAGTTAGTCACGAAGATTGGGAGAGCCGTGCTGCAGCGCGGCTTTCAGGGGGCCCAAAGAGGCATGATTCCGGAATCTCATCCGCTGCGGCAACTGTTCCAGGAATTAGTAGGACGCCACTATGCCGAGGAGATCGGCATCCGCGATCCGCAAGTCGTAGCCTATGTCTCGCATCTACTGGCGGAGTTCTGCGAAGCCGACCAGTTGTTCAAGATTCACGACGCAGCCGACCGTCCGCTCGCCGACCTGGGCGAGATGCTCATCGAGTCGGACCCGATCTACGGCCCCGCACCCTCGTTTGACCGTGAACGCCAGGTACGCAAGCACATTGGAGACTACGCGTTGTTCTTCGCCGGGATGTTTCCCGAGAGCATCAACCACTTCCGGTTGCGCCGTCACCGCCTGGAGAATTTTGTGGAGTGGATCAAAGCCGGGAAAGAAAGCTACCATATCGTCTCCAAGTTCGAGCACTTCGAATACGCCAAGGTGGCTCCGCTGTTTGCGAATCTTTCGCGCGAGTTCGAGGGCTGCGTCTACGGGCTCAATATGGTGAAGAACGATCTGCAGGAGATGCAGCACCCGATCGTGCGCCGCAGCAACGAACTGCTTATGTAGACTCGTTAAGGTCGGGGCGTCCGCCGATGCGGTAAAAACTGAGAGCGTTGTTCCCCTGCACCAGTTTTCGGATTCTCCGCAGCGACCCAAACTCTCCGCCCGGATCGAACTTCTTTTCATGCTCCGCGATGACTAGAGTCATAGCCCAGACCAGCGATGAATCCGCCAGAACCGTGAGAGTTTCTTCATAAGCACGTTGCAATCGATAAGGCGGATCGAGGAACACCACATCGGCGGCGACGTGCTCGCGCTGCAGACGCCAGAGAATTCCGGAAAGATCGTCGCGCAGTATCTTGTATCCCTCCGCGATTCCCAAGCTCTGCAGGTTCTGCTCAATCAACTTCGCCGCCGGGGCTGAGGTCTCCACAAAGTAGGTGTGCTTGGCTCCGCGGCTAAGCGCTTCAATCCCGACCGCGCCTGTCCCCGCGAACAAATCCAGCCACACCGTGCCTTCGAGCGCCGCGGGATTGCCGGCGGTGAGCACGTTGAACAGCGTCTCGCGCAAACGGTCGGAAGTAGGACGAATGTCCTTCCCGCCCACTGAGCGCAGAGGACGGCCCCGGTATTTGCCGGCAATTACGCGCATGGCTTTGTACTTTCGATTAGCGGAGACAATATATCCGACCATGTAGAATAACTGTAGTAACCGAGAGCTCATGAGAAGTTTTTCCATTCACGTCGGGCGCCTGTTCGGAGTCGAGGTCCGCCTTCACCTGACATTCCTGATCCTGCCTCTGTTTGTTTTCTGGACGGAATACAACGCCAACCACCCCGCCAACGGCCCGCGGGACCTGGCTCTGGTAGGAATTGTGCTGGCTTGCGTCGTGGCCCACGAAGCCGGACACATGCTCGTGGCGTGGCGCTTCGGACTAATCCCCAAGGCGGTCATTCTCCTGCCGCTCGGCGGCGTAACTGTTTTCGATGAATCGCGCGCGGAGCAGCCCGAGTCTCCTGCGGCCGCGTGGCAGCGGGAAGTTCGCGTGGCTCTTACCGGGCCGCTGGTGAATCTGGCGTTCGCAATCATTGCGGCCGGAGTGATCCTCGCATCTGGCGTGGGAGCGCATCTGTGGGAGTGGCCGTTCCTGCAGTCGGGTAATCTGCCGCGCAGCCTGGTATGGGCCAACCTCTACATCGCCGGTTTGAATCTTTTGCCGGCCTATCCTCTCGATGGAGGCCGGGTTCTACGCGCGTTTTTCGCGCGCACCATTGATCCCGCCGCTGCCACGCGCCGCGCCGTTTCCATCAGCCACGCCCTGGCGATGGTTTTGATGGTTGCGGGTTTGTTCAGCAACACCTGGCTCACCATCGTGGGCATCATTATCTTTTCGGCGGCACAACTTGAGGAGCGCGCAGTCATCTTCCAATCAGTTTTGGACAATGTGCGGCTCGAAGAAGTCATGCTGACCGACTTCGCAACTCTCTCCCCAGCGGACACACTCGAAGACGCGCTGGATAAGGCAGTGCATTCGTTGCAGGATGATTTCCCCGTGGTCCGCGGCAGCGACATGGTGGGCGTGATTTCCCGCCAGCGCATTCTGGAAGCGCTGCGCGTGGAAGGCAACGGCTACGTGCAGGCCGTGATGAACAAGATCTTCGAAGTCTCCATTCGGCAGGAGTCGCTGGCTTCCGCCTTCCGCAAACTTACCGCGCGCAATCTCAGCATCATTCCGGTGGTCGAGGATCAGCGGCTGGTGGGCATTGTTACGCTGCAAAACCTGATGCACTCGATGGCTCTGCTAGCGGAGAGTCGCAAGCTGCGGCGGGATAGTGCGGAGTCGTAGGTTTCGCGAGGCAGAACTCAGCCATCGTAATCCTTTAGAACAACCGCACCGCCTTCGCCTGGCGCACTGCCGGAATCTCCTCCAGCTTCCTCAGCACCGCATCGGGCACCTGCCCATCCACGTGGACTACGGCGATCGCTTCACGCGGCTCCGAGGATGCCTCGGCACTACGCCGTCCCAGCGAGAAGTCGGCAATGTTGATCTCACTTTCGCCCAGGATCGTGCCCACCTTGCCGATCACGCCCGGAACGTCGTTGTTTCGCAGGTAAATGAGATTACGCTCTAGCGGCGCTTCCACGTCAATGCCATCGATGTGCAGCAGCCGGGGCGCGGTCCCATGCAGAACGGCGCCTTTTACCATGTGTTCTTCCGTTGAACTCTTTAGAAAAACTGATAGCACGCTCCCGGCGCCGCCAGTTGAGGCTTTCGCCTTGTGCGCCTCATGAATGCGAAGCCCGCGAAGATCAGCCAGGGAAGCCGCATTCACCAGATTAGCTTTTTCCTCCAGCGCCTGGTTGAGGATGCCCTTGATCGCCGCATTACGAATGAGTTCCGTCTTCCACTCGGCAATATGTCCGCTGTAGCGCAGCGAAATCTCTTCCATCGAGCCTTCGGAGATCTGCGCGAGAAATGCCCCCATCCGCTCCGCGAGAACTATGTAGGGCTGCATCTCGGCGTACTCTTCGGCGGAAACTGAGGGCACGTTCACTGCGTTCTGAATCACGCCATGCTTCAGATATTCCCGAACCTGTTGCGCGATCTGCACCCCCACGGCTTCCTGCGCCTCAAAAGTCTGCCCGCCGATGTGAGGCGTGAGAATGACATTCTCCATCGCCTGAAGAGGTGAGCTCTTCAAAGGCTCTTCGTTGAAGACGTCAAGCGCCGCGGCTGCCACATGGCCTTGTTTCAACGCCTGCAACAGGTCAGCCTCGTTCACCAGCTCTCCCCGCGCGCAATTCACCAGCCGCACGCCCTTCTTCATCTTCTTGATTGCGGATTCGTTGATCATGCCGGCGGTCTGCGGCGTTAGGCCCACGTGCAAAGTGATGTAGTCGGCAGCCGCATAAAGCTCATCCAGACTCGCGATGCGGATTCCCTGCTCCTTGGCCACGCCCACGGAAACGAACGGATCATGTCCAACGATCTCCATGCCGAAGGCGCGTGCCCTTCGCGCCACTTCCATCCCAATGCGGCCAAGCCCGGCGATGCCCAGCGTCTTGCCTCGCAGCTCCGTGCCTTGCAACGACTTCTTCTCCCATTTGCCGGCATGCATGAGCGCATCCGCGCGGCAGAGATGGCGAGCCATGGCCAGCATCATGCCCAGCGTCTGTTCCGCCACGGCCACGGCATTTGCCCCGGGTGTGTTCATCACCGCAATGCCCTGGCGGGTAGCCGCATCCAGGTCGATGTTGTCCACACCCACGCCGGCCCGGCCAATCACGCGCAGCTTCTTGGCATGCGACAGCAATGCCGCATCCGCCTGCACCGCCGAGCGCACAATCAGCGCGTCGGCCGATTCCAGTTGATCCGCCAATTTTCCATCCAACTGGTCCGCCGTGAGCACGATCCAGCCGGGTTCTCGAAGCTGATCCACCGCGGATGCGGAGATCTTCTCTGCTATGACGATTTTCATTGAAATGGATGCGCTCATCGCTTTCTTAAGACCTCGCAGAAAAGATCGGATGGAAGAACTGCTTCGTACTCACGCTCCCACCAGTTGCCGCTTCCCAGACAGGCCGCGCGCGTACACTTCCTGCG
This sequence comes from uncultured Acidobacteriaceae bacterium, assembly GCA_963749985.1. GTDB lineage: Bacteria > Acidobacteriota > Terriglobia > Terriglobales > Acidobacteriaceae > Sulfotelmatobacter. Next base: position 4,772 of record CAVVOS010000003.1, read on the forward strand.
CCGCACGCACGGCCGCGCCATACTCGACCGGCTTTCCGGTTACGCGGGCGAGCACATGCTCCAACGCGCCTAGAATGCCGACTGTATCCAGGTAGTCGTAGTAGCCGATGTGCGCGATGCGGAAAAGCTGTCCTTTCATTTCGCCCTGTCCGTTGGCCACAACCGCATCGAACGTCTCGCGGAATTCCTTGACGATCTTTCCAGAATCAATTCCCTGCGGCGAACAGATCGCGGTGAGTGCAGCCGCTGGTGACGCGGCGTACAGTTTCAGGCCTAGGGCCTCACCCCCTGCCCGCGTCATTTCCGCGCAGAGTTCGGCATTGTCGACCAACTCTTCGCGTCCCTTGGACAAGTCGCCATTCCCCATTCCCCGCACAAACTCCAACGCCGCTCCAAGGGCCGCAAACAGTGAGGTTGCCGGGGTATAAGCCGATTCGCCCTTCGCCGCTGACTTGCGCTCCTTGCGTAAGTCGAAGTAATAGCGCGGAGAAGTCGTCGTATCCATTCGCCGCCACGCCCGCTCGCTCACCGCGCAATACGCCAGCCCCGGCGGAATCATCAGGGCCTTCTGGGAACCGCCGATGATGAAATCCACGCCCCAGCCGTCCACATCAAGATGGGTTGTGCCCAGCCCGGTGATGGCATCTACTACCAGCAGGGTGTCGTCACCGTTAGCGCGCACGATCTTGGCAATGCCTTGCACATCATGGCGGGCGCCGGTGGAGCTCTCGGTTGCCTGCACAAACACTGCGCGCACGTTGGGAGTCAGCTTCGCCCGGATGTCATCGAGCGAGAACGTTTTGCCGTAAGGCGCGGCCAACACGTCCACGCTGCAGCCGAACGCCTTGGCCAGACCGGTCCAGCGCTCGCCGAACTTGCCAGCCGTGAGCACCAAGACCTTATCGCCGGGCGAGGTCAGGTTTGAAACCGAGGCTTCCATCACGCCCGTGCCCGAGCAAGCCAGCACCAGCACGTCGTTCTGGGTGCCGATGAAGTCTTTCATGTCGGCGAGCACACGCTGGAACAACGCGCGGAAGTCGGCCGTGCGGTGATGCGCCGTGAATGAAGCCATAGCCGTTTGCGCCGCCGGCAGCAGCGGAGTTGGCCCGGGAGTAAAAAGACGGTTCTTGCGCAGCATAGGTAAGGTCCTTATCGAAGGGATAATCCATTAGTTTACCGGAACCGCGCGCCCGTGCGGTGATTCCGGTCACAACGCCGTTAGAGTTCTTCCCGCCGTCTATAATCCCCTCATGAGCCTGATCGACCAGATCCAGCAAGACATCACCACCGCCATGAAGGCGCGCGCGGAACAACGTCTCTCTACCCTGCGCATGGTCAAGAGCGCGCTGAAGAACCGCGAAATAGAGAAGATGGCGCCGCTTGATGACAAAGAGTCTCAGGCCGTCCTTACCACGCTGATCAAGCAGCGCAAGGAATCCGTCGAGCAGTTCACCAAGGGCGGGCGGCAGGAGATGGCCGACAAAGAAGCCGCCGAAATCGTGCTGATCGAAGCTTATCTGCCCAAAGCCGCCGGCGAGGCCGAAATCGTGGCCGGAGTAAAAGCCGTGATCGCCGAGATGGGATCTCCTACCATGAAAGACATGGGCACGGTGATGAAGAATGCCATGGCCCGGTTCTCGGGAGCGGGGATGCGCGTGGATGGGAAGGTGGTTAGCGAAGCGGTGAAGCGGGAGTTGGCGGGGAAGTAGAAGTGGCAGATCAGATACGTCCGAATCTCAAGCCCGTACGCCCCGCTCTTTCGGGCATGGACTTACTCGACCGCAGCTAATACGCTTCCTTCCGATGGCGGAACGAGTGCAGCACCACATCGGTCCCATAGATGTCGTACCGCAAGCGGTATTCACGCCAGCGAATTCGCCATTGCCCATCAGATTTGATGTCCGTGAGCTTCTTGATGGGGTGTTTGGCGCTCTGGTTATACGGGTCCTCGCGGAGGATTGCCGCCAATTCCTGCAAGGCGCCTTCGAGAATGGGATTGCCTTTCGCGGTTTTCCGAAAGTCCCGGTCAAACGAAGGCGTCGCCAGCACTCGGAATGAAGGGATCATGTTGTAAAGCTTATTTTTTTGTCTTTTTTGTGGAAGTTTTCAGTTCTGCCAGAAACTCGCTCACGTCGCGGGCCTTGCCCTCACGATATTCCGCGTTACTCTTCGCAATGTGGCTGTTAAGCTCGGAATCGTGAAGCTCCAGGTAATCCTCCAAATCATCCACGTGCATGATGCCAACCACGGGGATGCCGTCTTTTTCGAGAATGAAGTACTCGCGATTGACATGAGCCCGACGGACAACCTGCCCAAGGTTGATACGCGCTTTCGTGAGAGGAATGCGATGAACAACGCGTTTCATAAACGAACCTTCCCGGTTTCTAGATCAACATTGATTAACGTTAATCAATGTTGATTATAGCACTCCATCACCTGTTACTTGCTCCTCTGCCACTCCCGGTACGCCTCACTCTTTGAGATTCCCCGCTCCTTCGCCAATTTCTTTAGCGCGGCCTTTTCATCCAGCTTCTCTTCCGCCATAATCTGCTCGACTCTCTGACGAACGCTGATGCCAGGCATTGCAGCAGCTTGCGATTCTGCTTCCTCAGCCTTCCCGATCAGCAACGTGATCTCGCCCTTCACTCCGTCGCGAGACTTCAGCGTTTCCAGAACTTCGCCTGCGCGGCCGCGCAGAAATTCCTCGTGCAGCTTGGTCACTTCGCGCGCAATCACCACATGCCGGTTTTGTCCCAGAACCTCGACCACATCCGAAAGCGCCTCGACGATGCGGTGCGGAGCCTCGTAGAAAACCTGAGTGCGCGGCGATGTCTGGATCGCCTCCAGAACTGCCCGCCGCTCGCCGCGCTTGGCGGGCAGAAATCCACTGAAGCGAAACGAATCGGTCGGCAAGCCGCTGGCCACCAACGCCGCCAGAAACGCCGACGCCCCGGGAATCGGCACCACCGGCACATGGTGCCGGATGGCCAGCGAGATCAGCCGGTAGCCGGGATCGGAAATCCCCGGCATGCCCGCATCGGTCACCAGCGCGACGCTCGCTCCCTCCTGCATTTCCTTGACCAGCTCCGCCGCGCGTGTCATCTCATTATGTTCGTGATAGCTGACGGTGCGAGTAGTGATGCCGTAGTGATTGAGCAGCTTCTGCGTTTGCCGCGTGTCTTCGCACGCGATCTGATCCACCTCCTTCAGCACGCGCACGGCGCGCAGCGTGATGTCTTCGAGGTTGCCGATGGGCGTGGCGACAAGATAAAGGGCCGGCCCCGCAGCCTGCACGGTTGAGGCGGTCTTGTGTCTGGCTCCTTTTGATTGAGCCTGGCCATGGACCTCAGGGTCGGGGAATTCGTCGTCAGTATCGTCAGCGTCCTTCATAGCCGGAAGTCTAGCACCATGCCCGCGGTTCGAATTGACGCAATCGACTTCCGCCCCTAGAATCAAGGTGAAAGTGATTTTTCCTCACAACCGTCTCAAAACCCATGCCTCTTTACGAATATGAATGCGAGAAGTGCGGTCACCGCTTCGAGAAAATCCAGAAGTTCTCCGACAAGATGGTCAAGAAGTGTCCGGAGTGCGGGGGCAAAGTTGAGCAGATGATTTCCGCGCCGGCCGTGCAGTTCAAGGGATCGGGGTGGTACGTCACCGACTACGGAAACAAGGCCAACACGCACGCTTCTTCGTCCGACAACACAGACTCAAAAAAAGAAGATTCCAAGAAAGACGAGAAATCCAAATCGGAGAGCTCGGCCAAGGAAGGCTCGTCGAAAGAACGGCCGTCGAAGGAAAGCTCCTCGAAGGATGGTTCTTCGAAAGAGAAGTCCAGCAAAGAAAGCTCGTCGAAAGAAAGCTCGTCGCGGAAGTCCGAAAAGCGAAAGTAGCGGCAATCGACCGCTGGGCGCGGTTTCTCCTTACTTCAGCTCCCGCTCAAAGTGATCCTCAATCATGTGGAACAGGTGGTCGCGGGCATCGCTGCCCGCGATGCTGTGCGTTTTGTTGGGATAGATCATCAGCTGAAATTGTTTGCCCGCCTTGATCAGAGCGTCGATCATCTGAATGCTGTTCTGGAAGTGCACGTTGTCGTCGCCCGTGCCGTGCACCAGCAAAAGCGCCCCGTGTAGATTTGCCGCCGCCTTCGTCACATCAGACCCCTCGTAGCCGGTCGGATCGTCTTTGAGCAGGCCCATGTAGCGCTCGGTATAGATGGTGTCGTAGTTGATCTGGTCGGTCACGGGCGCTACTGCAACTCCGGCGCGAAAGCGCTCCGAGTGCGTCATGGCATAGAGCGTCATCGATCCGCCGTTGGACCATCCCCAGATCGCGATGCGGCCCTGATCCAGCTGCGGGTATTGCGCCAGCAGCTGATCAAGCGCGGTAAGTTGATCTTTCAATTCGATGGCTCCGAACTCGTGACGAATCGCAGTCTGGAATTTGCGGTCGCGGCCCGGGGTTCCGCGATTGTCCACGGAGAAGATCGCGAAGCCTTTGCGTGCCAGAATCTCATCAAACGGGCTCGGCGGGGCTTTCAACACCGTTTGCGCCCCAGGACCGCCGTAGATGTTTACGATCAACGGAATCTTGCCGCTGGACGGCACTTCCGGTGGAAGCAATAATCGGCCGTAAAGAGTCGTTCCGTCCTCGGCCTTGAACTCCAGAAATTTCGGAGCTCGCAATCCATATTCCGCAATTTCGTCACGCGCTTGCCATACCGGAGCGCATGCGCCACCCACCGCGCACAGCGACATGCGCGGCGCGGTCGTCGGGCCTAGAAAGGTCTGCTCGTAGTGCTTGCCGTCCTCGGAGAAGTTACTGAAGTGAAGCCCTTCGTCGTGCGTGAGCTGCTGCAGTCCCGTTCCATCCAACTTGACGGAATAGATATGTTGCTGCCGCGGATCGTCGCGGTTGGCCTGGAAGAACACCGCGTCCGCCGATTCATCCACTCCCTCGATTCCCAGCACCGCGAAATCGCCCCGCGTGAGCTGCCGCTCCAGCTTCGCGTCCGCTGCCATCGGGTTCTGCCGATCGAAGCTATAGAGGTAAAGATGCATATTCCCGTCGCGCCAGCTCGGCCACAGGAACCGTCCACTCGATTTGAGGAAACGAACCTCCACATGGTCGAAGTCGATCCATGCGCCGGGCGTGGTTTCGGTCAGAACAATTCGCGACTTTCCCGACTTCACGTCCACGAAATACAAATCCATTTTGTCCTCTGTGCGGTTGAGAACCTCCGCCCAGATCACTCCGTCTCGAACCCAGCCGAAACGCGGGATGTAAGCCTCGCCTTCGCTGGTCAGGGAATCATTCATCAGTGAAATCCAGCGAACTTTGCCCTTGTCGGCGTCCACTACGCCGAGCTTGACCACCGGGTTTGCGTCTCCGACTTTCGGATACTTTTCGTTGTCCACCGTCGGGTGCGTGGGGATCAGGTTGGCGATGGGGTAGGTTGGAACCTTGCTCTCGTCCATGTGCAGAAAGACGATCTGCTTGCTGTCAGGAGACCAGAAATAATTGCTGCGCACCACCAACTCTTCCCCGTAAACCCAATCGATATCGCCGTTGAACACGTCGTCTGCTGTGTCCTTCGTGAGTTGCCGTTCTCCATTGCCGCTCACCCCCCGCACATAAAGGTTGTGCTTGCGCACGTAAGAAACATGGCTGGCATCGGGAGAGAACTTGGGATCGCCGCTGGGGTCGGGCGCCGACGTGAACTGCACCGCCGTACTGGTCGTTAGGTCGAACAGCCAGAGTTGTCCTTGCGAGTCGAAAATCAGGTGCTTCGAATCCGGAGCCCATAGGTAGGCTGCGACGTGATAGCGGGTGAGTCGCTCCTTCTCGCGCTCGTCCTTCACTTTGTTGGCGTCGGGTGCAAGCGAGGCCAGTTTGGCCGCGCTGACCAGTACTTTTTTCTCGCCCGTAACCGCGTCCACATACCACAGTTCGCCGTGTTCTCCCTCGTCGTCGCGCTGCACAAACGAGAGTTTGGTTCCGTCGGGACTCCACTCCATAGTTTCTAAAGCGCGCCCAGTCAGCCCGCCCGGAGCGTAGATTGCCTCAATGGTAAGCGGCTTCGTCGGCGAAGGCGATTGCGCCCGAAGGGGCACCGGCAGACTTGACAGAAAGGTGAGAGCGGCAAACGCGGCAATTGCGACCTTGGTTTTCACGTGAAACCCCAGAAGCGAGAAGTGACGGCAAGAGCGGAACGAAAAAGTTTACACCCGGAAAGGCCTTCCGTGGGCGCGTTGGCTCGCCCGGCAAGAGGGAACCCCCGTTTCCGCGTGGTAGAATCAGACCTGAGCCGTCTCGGGATGCTTCCAGAAATAGACAACCTGCTGCACCTGCAAGAAGCGGACAAGGAAATACGCCGTTTGCAGGACGAAATCGCCGAACTTCCCAAACGCGTAGCCGCCATCGAACACAAGCTCGCGAACACCAAACTCCAGCTGGAAAAAGCTCAGGCCGCGGTCAAGGCCGACGAAGCCGCGCGCCGCCAGTACGAAGCTGCCATCACCGCCGTCCGCGGCAAAATTTCCAAGTACCGCGACCAGTCCCTCGATGTAAAAACTAACGATCAATACAAGGCCCTGTTGCACGAGATCCAGTTCGCGGAAAAGGAGATCGCCGCAACCGAAGACAAGATTCTTGAGTTGATGGTGAATGCGGACGCGCGCGACCGGCAAGTGAAGGCCGCCCAGGCTGATTTGAAAGCGGAAGCCGCCGAGATTGAAAAAGAGAAAGTTGAAGCCCGCCAGCGCACTGCCGAAGACGAAAAGCAGCTCGCCGAGTGGCGCGCCAAGCGCGATCAGATGCGGGCCGGCGTCAACGAGGATCTTCTGCGCCACTACGAGCGCGTTTCCAAATTTCGGGGCAGCGGCATCTCCGAGGTGCGCGATCACAAATGCATGGCCTGCCAGGTCATGTTGCGGCCGCAGATTTACAACGATGTCCGCACCGGCCAGCAGACGGTGATCTGCGATTCTTGCCAGCGCATCCTCTACTTCAATCCCGCCAACGAAATGCAGGCTCTCGAGCCCGAACACAAGCGCGTGCGCCGCCATCATCCCAAAATCGATGCGCCCCAGGCGTGGTATTACCGGGCTGAGTTTGGCGATGCCGGCGAAGTGTTCTTGTGCATGCAAAACGCGGGCGGCCAGGCCACCCGCTGCGTCTTCGACGTCGGTACCGGACGGCTCGTCGGCGACATCCTCAGCCGCGAAGGGGATTTTCGCCAAGCCTTCCCGGAAGACATTACCGGCGCCATTCGCCTCAACGGAAGCTGGACGGAAAAAGAGATGGAAAACTGGGGCACCGAGATGCCCATGACCGCCCTTGATTCGCTTCATACCGATCTCGAGGCCGCCCGCTACGAACTGAGTGCCCGCATCACCACCGCCAAGTCGGAGAAGCCCCCAATCGTCCCCACCGAACAAGCCGCCAGCTAGTTGCTACATTTAAGATTGCTGCATGTCCAAAACGCCCGTCTCGCGCCCCGGCCCCGTCGTGAAGGTCTCCCCTCGCGGCGCCACTCGCCTGAAGGACGGCCACGTCTGGGTCTATCGCTCTGACATTGTTTCCGGCGACGGAGTCCCACCGGGCTCACTGGTGACAGTGCAGGATCATCGCGGCCAGATGCTTGGCACCGCGCTCTATTCCAGCTCTTCCCAAATTGCCATCCGCCTCATCTCGCACGATCCGGTCGCCGATTTCCCAGCGCTACTTCGTCAACGCATCGCCGAGGCCATCGCCTATCGCGAGCGGATCGTCAACAACACCGACGCCTACCGCGTGATCTTCAGCGAAGCTGACTTTCTCCCCGGCCTGATTGTCGACCGCTACAACGACATTCTCTCGATGCAGATTCTTACCCAGGCGATGGACGCGGAGATCGTGCGTGAGACGCTGATTTCCGAGCTCACAGAGCAGTTTCATCCCGCAACAATCGTCGAGCGCGTAGACCCGCGGGTCCGACAGCTCGAGGAACTGCCACCGCGCCCATCCGGCCTGGTGACCGGCGAAAAGACTTCGACGATCTTCACCATGAACGGCGTCCAGTTCCACTTCGACGCACTCGCAGGCCAGAAGACCGGAGCCTTCCTTGACCAGCGCGAGAACTATGCCGCCGCCGCCCAATATGCTCACGGTGAGGCCCTCGACGTCTTCTGCTATCAAGGTGGCTTCGCCCTTCATCTGGCTTCCCGCTGCTCGCACGTTACCGGGGTCGACAGCTCCCGGCCCGCGCTTGAGGTCGCCGACCAGAACGCCACGCTCAACCACGCGCAACTCGGTGACAAGGGCAAAGAGATCGAATGGATTGATGCCAACGCCTTCGACCTGCTCAAAGACTATGCTTCTTCCGGACAGGGTTACGACACCATCGTCCTCGATCCGCCGGCCTTCGCCAAGAGCAAGCGCGAGCTCGATGCTGCCCTGCGCGGCTATAAAGAACTCAACCTTCGCGCCCTGAAGATGCTGCGCCCCGGCGGAATCCTGGTCACTTGCTCGTGCTCTTACCATGTCAGCCAGGCCGATTTCCTAGCGATGCTGGGCGACGCGGCCCGGGACGCCCACCGGATTGTGCGCCTGGTCGAGGTTCGCGGCCAATCCAAAGACCATCCAATCCTGCTAAATATCCCTGAAACCGCCTATTTGAAGTGCGTGATTGCTTTCATAAGTTGATGAAAATGAATTAATTAACAGTATTGACAACAATACACTCATATTTTATGCTTCCTCTGTGCTGAATAAGCATCTAAGCTTGTGAACAGCAACGTCGAATTCCTAGAAAACAAGCACAGAAGGAGACTAGAACCATGACCGTACTTACCCGTTTTGAACCATTCCGTGAGTTGTCCAGCCTGCAGGACCGCATCAACCGCGTGTTCCGCGAGTCCTACTCGCCCGAAGGCCGGGATGAGTCCCTCACCACCTCGAGTTTCGCCCCCGCCGTTGACGTCTATGAAGACGAGCACAACGTCACGTTGAAGATTGAAGTTCCGGGCATCGACGAGAAAGACATCGACGTCCAGCTTGAGAACAACACCCTCACCGTGCACGGCGAGCGCAAGATCGAGAAGGAAGAGAAAGAAGAGAACTACCGCCGTGTGGAGCGCCAGTATGGCAGCTTCACCCGCACCTTCACTCTGCCCACCACCGTGGATTCCGAAAAGGTTTCGGCAACCTACGACAAGGGCGTGCTGAAGATCGCTCTGCCCAAAAAGGCCGAAGCCAAGCCCAAGCAGATCAAGGTCAACGTGGGCACCGAAAAGGCCACCGACAAGACCCTGGAAGCCAAAGGCCCCAGCAAAGCCGCGTAAGTTCGATCTCGAAGATTTAAAATCAGGGGGGCGGCAAAACCGCCTCCCATTATTTTGTAATTTGGTAGTTGTGTACATTTAGTGGCCTTAAACTGCCGAACTCAGCCCGACGCACGTTGCGGTGCTGGTTTCTCAAATTACCCAATTACGAAATTACCAAATTACTAAATGGAGTCCCCCATGGCCATCCGTTGGGAAAAATTCACCGTAAAGGCGCAGGAAGCCGTCAAGCGCGCGAACGATCTTGCTTCCGAGCACGGCAATCCCGAGCTTCTGCCCATCCACCTGCTTGCTGCCCTGCTCGAAGACAAAGAAGGTATTGTTCCGCCTGTCCTCGAAAAGATCGGCATCGGTCCGCAGGCTGTTCTCAGCGACGTGTATCGCGAAATCGAAAAGCTCCCCAAGGTTTCCGGGGAAGCGGCGCAGGCCACGCTTTCGAACGCCGCCAACAAGCTGCTTGAGCAAGCCTTCAAAGAGGCTTCCAACTTCAAAGACGAGTACGTCTCCACCGAGCACCTACTGCTCGCCATCACGCACCTCAAGCAGGACGCTGCCCAGCAGATTCTTGCCCGCCACGGCGCCACCAACGACGCGATTCTGAAAGCCCTGATCGCCGTGCGCGGCTCGCAGAAAGTGACCGACCAGAATCCCGAAGCCAAATACCAGGCTCTCGAACGCTATGCCCGCGATCTGACCGAGCAAGCACGCCGCGGCAAACTCGATCCCGTGATCGGCCGCGACGAAGAAATCCGCCGCGTGGTGCAAGTTCTTTCCCGCCGCACGAAGAACAATCCTGTGCTCATCGGCGAACCCGGCGTGGGCAAGACCGCCATTGTCGAAGGCCTCGCTCAGCGCATTATCTCGGGCGATGTGCCGGAAGCTCTCAAGAATAAGCGTGTAGTCGCGCTCGATCTCGCGGGGATGCTGGCCGGAGCAAAGTATCGCGGCGAGTTCGAAGACCGTCTCAAGGCCGTCTTGAAAGAAATCGAAGATTCCGCGGGGCAGGTAATCCTGTTCATCGACGAGTTGCACACGCTCGTCGGCGCCGGAGCAGCGGAAGGCGCAATCGACGCCTCCAACATGCTAAAGCCCGCCCTCGCCCGCGGCGAACTGCGCGCTATCGGCGCAACCACGCTCAACGAGTACCGCAAATACATCGAAAAAGACGCTGCCCTTGAACGCCGCTTTCAGATTGTTTTCGTCGGCGAGCCCAATGTCGAAGACACCATCGCGATTCTTCGCGGACTGAAAGAACGCTACGAAGTGCATCACGGAGTCCGCATCAAAGACTCCGCCATCGTCGCCGCTGCGACACTTTCGCATCGCTACATCTCCGACCGCTTCCTGCCCGACAAGGCCATCGACCTCATCGACGAAGCCGCCGCCTCGATTCGAATCCAGATCGATTCGCTTCCCACCGACATCGATCAGCTCGAACGCCGGGCCACGCAACTCGAAATCGAGAAGCAAGCTCTGAGGAAAGAGGACGACGCCAACTCCAGGGAGCGGCTCTCCGTCATCGAGAAAGAACTCGCCGAGATCCGCGAGAAATCCAACGCTCTGAAGGCCAATTGGAAAAAAGAAAAAGATCTGATTGCCCGCTCCCGTGAGCTGAAAGAGAAAATCGAGAAGCTCAAGATCGAAGAGCAAGCCGAAGAACGTAAAGGCAACCTGCAGCGGGTTGCCGAAATCCGCTACGGATTGTTGCGGCAATCAGAAGAAGAGCTAAAACAGCTCAGCGCCAAGATCGACGGCCCCGCGGGCAAAGGAGCTCCGCGCATGCTCCGGGAAGAAGTGGACGAAGAAGATATCGCCCGCATCGTCTCCAAATGGACGGGCATCCCGGTCTCAAAAATGCTCGAAGGCGAAGTAAAGAAGCTCGTCACCATGGAAGATCGCTTGCGCCTGCGCGTCATCGGCCAGGACCCCGCGCTCGAGCGTGTTGCCAACGCTATTCGCCGCTCTCGCGCCGGACTCAGCGATCCCAAGCGTCCCATCGGTTCCTTCATTTTTCTCGGTCCAACCGGAGTCGGCAAAACCGAACTCGCCCGCGCTCTTGCCGAGTTCCTCTTCGACGACGAGCGCGCCCTCCTGCGCATCGACATGTCCGAATACATGGAGAAACACTCGGTCTCCCGTTTGATCGGCGCGCCTCCGGGCTACGTCGGTTACGAAGAAGGCGGACAACTCACCGAGCAGGTTCGTCGCCGTCCTTACGCAGTTGTGCTCTTCGATGAAATTGAAAAAGCTCATCCGGACGTTTTCAATATCCTGCTGCAGATCATGGACGACGGCCGCCTCACCGACGGCAAAGGCCGCGTGGTGGATTTCAAGAATACGATTTTGATCATGACGTCGAACATCGGCTCCAGCTATCTGCAAGCCGACCATGTGCAGACGCCCCAGGAGTTTGAGAAGGCCAGCGAACAGGTATTGAACGCGCTACACGGCCACTTCCGGCCTGAGTTCCTGAATCGCGTGGACGACATCATCGTCTTCAGTCCGCTCGGCAAAGAACAACTGGTCAAGATCATCGAGCTTCGTCTGGAAGACGTCCGCCGCCTCCTTGCCGACCGCAAGATCTCGATCGAGCTCACGGACGCTGCCAAAGAGTTGCTCTTCACGGAAGGTTATGACGCCAACTTCGGCGCGCGCCCGCTGAAGCGGGCTATCCAGAAGCTGGTCCAGGATCCGCTGGCTCTGAAGATTTTGGATGGCGAGATCCTGCACGGCGATCACATCGTGGTCGATGCCGACAAGAAGACTGGCAAGATGAAATTCGAGATCAGCAAGCGCGTGGGAGAAAAAGAAAAAGTAAAGGCAAAGTAGTGCCGACGTGATAGATAGACCTTGTCATTCCGAACGGCGCTTGCGCCGTGAGGAACCTGTTTTCGCCAGCAGCTTCGGAGCCGCCGGCAAACAGCAGGTTCCTCCCTTCGGTCGGAATGACAACTTTTCTGTGATGGGATCGCGCTCACCGCGGGCCTACTCCTTCACGAAAGCCTCGATCAGCTCGGGCGACGCGGCCAGGTACCATGCGGTCACGACTCGCACCATGATCTGGAAGCCGTAAAAGAAGAAGTGCCAGGTCAGGTCCCTCGCCGCCGCGGACACCGCCGGCACCGATCCAGCGACTCCAATCACCATCAGTGCCATCGCGCACCAGCGCGCCCAATTCTGTAGGCGATAAAGCCCCCAGGCAACTAACGCCCATCCTGCGCCGACAGATAAGGCCGTCTGCGGTCCGTTTAGCTCTCTCCCGTAGGTGACACCGGTCCCCGTCATCGAAAGAGTGCCCGGGGCCACGAATTCAATGATTCCCATCGCGACTAGATACGCCGCGACCAGGAAAAACAGAGCTGCGATCACCGTGACACTGACCGGCCGGTCCATACCGATGAGAGTACCGCAGCTTCGCAGGGAAATACCGACCAGGCTGTGGCACACTAGCTCCATGCCCAGCCTCACTCTCGGCGACTTCGAACTCAGCATCTTTTCCGATGGCACTTACCCGCTCGACGGCGGCGCGTTTTTCGGCGTCATCCCCAAGATCATGTGGTCACGCAAGGCGGCAGCCGACGAACGAAATTACGTGCAGGCGGGACTCAACTCGCTGCTCATTCGTACGGAACATCCGCGCACCGGCAAGCAGAACGTGCTGGTTGAAACCGGCATGGGCAATAAGCTTTCGGACCGCATGATTAAGTTCTACGGCCAGCCCGCGCGACTGCTCACGAATCTCGCGGCGGCCGGAGTCTCTCCCGAAGACATCGACGTCGTCATCAATACGCACCTCCATTTTGACCACTGCGGCTGGAACACCGTCCGCAATAAAGACGGCAAAATCGTCCCAACTTTCGCGCGCGCGAAATACTACGCTCCAGAAGGCGAGTGGCAATACGCGCGCAAGCCCAGCGAGCGCGACGCCATCAGCTACCTCCCCGACAACTACGACCCGCTCGTCCAGAGCGGCCAGATGACGCTGCTGAAAGGCGGCGAAGAAATCGTTCCCGGCATCTCGGTGAAAACCTTCCCCGGGCACACCGCGCACATGCAAGCCGTAATCGTCGAGAGCGGAGGCCGCACCGCCTGCTACATTTCCGACCTAATCCCCACCACCGCGCACATCGACATCACCTGGGGCATGGGCTTCGACCTTTACCCCTTGCAGACCATCGAGAGCAAGAAGCGGTACTACGCGAAGGCGATTCCAGAGAACTGGCTGACGGTTTTCACGCATGACGCGACAACGCCTTGGGCTTATGTGGAGAAGGATGAGTCGGGGAAGATGGTGGCGCGGGGAGCGTAGCTTTTCCTGTGTTACAAACTCGAAGATCTATTACTTCCCTTACTTCAGCCCATCCACCACATACAAATCCGAAAGCATTCTGCCGAGCGAGTAAGCATACGACTTCCCGTCCGCGCTGAACTTGAGGCTGGGAGCTCGTTGCGCGCCGGCGGGATCGGGAGGCACGATTTGCTTCCATGGCTCGTGGCGGCCAGTGGCGAGGTCGATGCGAGTAATATCTACGGGTATCCCGCGGGAGCGGGTGAGCAGGCTCTTGCCGTCGGACAGAAAACGCACGGGAACTTCGTCCGGCCCGATGGTGAAATTCACTTTCTGCGGATCGCTCCCGGCGAGAGGATACAGCGCGAACTGGCGTTTCGCATCGGCAGCCAGAAGGAACTTGCCGTCGAACGTGAGGATGGAACCGGTGACGCCCTCGGGAGTGATGGCGCGCGCAGCGCCGTTTTGCACGTCCATGATGTAGGTGCGGAGGCTGCGGCCCGGATCGGACTGGATATACACAATCGATTTCCCGTCGGGAGTCCAAACCGCCCGGGCGTGATCGACCTTGTCGTCGGTGAGCTGCCGTGGCTCGCCCACGCCCGTCGGCAAAAGCGTCAACTTGGCGGGACTGCCGTTCTCAGCCACCGCCCATTTTCCATCCGGAGAAAGCGCACCAAAGCCGCCGTCGCCCAAACGCACCGCGGGCGAGCCATCGGTTTTGCGTAGAAAGATGCTGTAGTTTCCGCCCACCGCTTCGCCGGTCTCGGAGAATAGCAGCGTCTTCCCGTCATCGGAGAGGTCGCCGAGCAGCGTCCAGTCGAACCAAGTCAGGCTGCGCTCGCGGGTCTCACCGGGAGCCAGCGCGAACATGCTCAAGCGGGTCTTGTCGGCGGTCAGCAGTAGCAAGCCCGTACGGCTGATGTCGTGCAGAGTAAGTCCGCCCGGGGCGCGATAGATGAGCCGCTCCTTGCCGGAAAAATCCAGCGCATAGATAGAGCGCGCCGACCCACCCGGCACCGCGGAAAACCAGACTTCCTTGCCATCGGGACTCCACGCTAACCCTTGGACACTGGTATAGAACGAAGAGCTGGCTCTGCGGTTTCCGTGGGTGTCCACGATCACGATGCGGCCATCGTCGCCGCCGGGGACGTGATCGGCGATGGCGAGAAACTCCCCGCTGGGCGAGAAGCGCACATGGCTTACCCAGCTCCGCGGCTGATAGATTACGTTGCCGATTGGGTATTCGAGATGCGAAAGATTATTCGCACTCGGGCGTATGACGGCGAGCGACTGGCCATCGGGTGCCCAGTCCGCCCAGTGGACATTGTCGACCACCTCGCGGGGCGCGCCTCCAGCCAGCGCCACCCGGGCCAGCGTTCCCGATTGCACGAAGTGGGCAAGAGGGGTGGGATGCAGGGCGATTGCCATCTCGCCTTTGGACGAGATGGAAAGAATCTGCGCCGGCGGCAGGCCGACCGAGCGCGAATCGGAACTGTCGAAGCGCGTCGAGAAAATTTCTTGCGGCGCGCCTTCCCAGGTTGCGCCATAAATAATCGTCTGCCCGTCGGGGGCAAAGCGGGCGTCCCAGATGGTGCCGTTACGGAAGGTGATTTCGTGGAAAGTGGGATTCGCCGCCTCGCCGCGATGAGCCAATCCGTAAATGCCTGCCCATGACGCCAGCACCAGTACTCCGCCCAGCACGGGCAGCAGCCAGCGCCGCTTAGCTGGCTCTTCTTCCATCTGCAGAGCCCGCACGCCGCCGCGGCTTGAAGTCGAAATATCGGTGAGCGCTTCCAGGTTGAAGGCCAGGTCGCGCGCCGATTGAAAGCGCTCGGCGGGATGTTTCTCCAGGCAATGGCGGACGATCCGCTCCAGCGCTGGTGAGACATTGCGGTTGGTCTCGGTGAGGTCGGAGGGATCTTCTTTGAGAATGGCGCTCATGGTATCGACGGCAGAGTCACCGTGAAAAGCGCGTTTGCCGGAGAGCATTTCGTAGAGGATGGCCCCGAAGGAAAAAATATCGGAACGCGGGTCGGCGGGTTTGCCTCTCACTTGCTCGGGCGCCATGTAGCCGACCGTGCCCATGACGGTTCCGGCGTCGGTGGCGATTTGCTGCGTGGGGGCGTCGCCGGAAATATCGGCTTCGGGACGGATCAGCTTGGCGAGGCCGAAGTCGAGAATTTTCGCGCGGCCATCGTTGGTGATGAATAGATTTTCCGGCTTCAGATCGCGATGGACGATCCCTTTCTCGTGAGCCGCAGCCAGGCCGCTGGCGATTTGCCGGGAGTAATCGATGGCCTTGCGGGACGAAAGAGGGCCATCGCGGAGGCGATCCCGCAGCGTCTCCCCTTCCAGCAGTTCGGAAACTACATAGGGCGCTCCCTGGACATCGCCGATATCGAAAATCGAAAGAATGTTGGGGTGGTTGAGAGCCGCGGCAGCACGGCATTCCAGCGCAAATCGCTGCAGGCGGTCGGCATCCGCGGAGAACGATTCTGGAAGAATCTTGATGGCGACGTCGCGGTTGAGCCGCGCGTCACGGGCTCGGTACACCTCTCCCATACCGCCCGCGCCGATGGACGATTGAATTTCGTAGGGGCCGAGTTTTGTGCCGGAGGCCAGGGTCATGGGTGGGCACGATTATATTCCAAGGCTCGGCTGCAGGGTTGCGTGATCAGTGGACTTAGTGCGAGTTAGGCTTCGGGGGTTGCGGTGGCCGTTTCGCGGGCGAGGGCCCGCCCTGAGCTTGTCAAAGGGAGACCCGCGCCACACAACCTTGCCTCGAAGAATTCCTCCACCCTCCCCAGAATCTCCACCGCGCTCTTCGACTCGTAGATCGTCTTGCGCAGCCCGGCTCCTCCCGGCACGCCATGCGTGAACCAGGAAGCAAACTGCTTCATCTTGCCGACGGCGTCCGGGAGTTCTTCTTCGATCAGCATCTGAAAATACGTGCGGATCATCTGGTAGCGGTCGGCTTCGCTGGGCTCGTCGTACTCCATGCCCACGCAATACTGCTGAATCTGCCGGAAGATCCACGGATTCGAGGGCGCGGTGCGCCCGATCATGACCGCATCGCAGCCGGTTTGCGCGACCATGGCGCAGGCATCCTCGGGCGTGCGGATGTCGCCGTTGCCGATCACCGGAATTTTCACCGCATCCTTCACGGCGGCGATCCACTCCCAGCGTGCCTGGCCACTGTAGCCCTGCTCCCGAGTGCGCGCATGCAACGCAACCGCCGCCAGACCGCACGATTCCGCCATGCGTGCCAACTCCACGCAGACGATCTCGTCGTCATTCCATCCCGCGCGAAACTTCACCGTGAACGGAACCTTCACTGCGGCGCGCACGGCTTCGAAGATCTTTCCAATCGCCGGAAGATCGCGCAACAGCCCGGAGCCTCCGTTGCACTTCACGACTTTTTTCGCCGGGCAGCCTAAGTTCAAATCGACCAGGTCGAAGCCGAGGCCCTCAACCATCCGCGCCGCTTCCGCCATCACCTGCGGATCGCTGCCAAAAAGCTGCGCCGAGATGGGATGCTCGTCCTCATAGAAGTGTAGATAGCGCTTCGCCTTTTGGTCCTTCTTACGAAGCACGCCGTCGGCCGAAGTGAACTCGGTCATAATGAGCCCGCATCCACCCAGGTTGCGGATGAAGCGCCGGAAGACGGTGTCAGTAACCCCCGCCATGGGGGCGAGCACCGTTGCAGGGGCGATCTGGATATTACCGATGCAGAGGCTGACCGGGACCGGCTTCAGCGGCGCTGCCAGGCGGACAGTAGTGTCCGCCCCACGCGAGCCGTTCCCCGTCGAGTTGTCCCAGCCTTTGCGCACAGGTCTATTCTACTTGGGCTCTCAAGCGAAAGCCCCCGCCTTACGGCGAGGGCTCAATTCCACGTGTACCAGCGGTAATTCGTGGCAAAGTCTAGTTCTTTGCCGGCTCGGCCTTCGCGGGCGCAGGCGCGTTCTTGGCATACTTGCGGCGGAAGCGCTCCACGCGGCCGGCGGTATCCATCAGCTTCTGCTTGCCGGTAAAGAAGGGATGGCAGGCCGAGCAGATTTCAACACTGATGTCCCCCTTGTGGGTGGACCGGGTAACAAACGCATTACCGCACGCGCAATGCACGCGCACTTCGTTATAAGCGGGATGGATGGCTGCTTTCATAGTAGATTCAGACCTCAACACGAATGTTTAGATTCTACCGGAATGCCCCAGGATTCAGCAACGGCCCGGACCAGCCGTCGGA
Source organism: uncultured Acidobacteriaceae bacterium (assembly GCA_963749985.1). Lineage (GTDB taxonomy): Bacteria > Acidobacteriota > Terriglobia > Terriglobales > Acidobacteriaceae > Sulfotelmatobacter. The sequence continues at coordinate 22,629 of CAVVOS010000003.1, forward strand.
CCTCAGGCGTCAGATCTCAGCCCCGAGCGCGCCCCCGCCCGTCGCCACTCGGTTTTGCTGGGGTCCGAGGTCCGAAGTCCGAAGTCCGCCTTCAAAACCGGAACTGATACGACACTTTCACAAAAAACTGCCGGCTGTCGTTCATATAGCCCTTCGCCGTGTACAACCCCGCCAGACCCGCGGGATCTTGCATCAGCTCGTGGTTCAAGTTCTGCAGGTCGCTGTTGTAGCCGACATAGACTGCCGTCCCCGGATGGATCAGGTACGTGAGCAGGAAATCGGTGTTGAATTCTTTCTCGGTCGGCAGGTAGGTATACGGATAAAACGGTTCGGGCGGCGGGCACACCTGAGTGCCTTGCGGACACGGCATCGGCAAGTAAAGTTGGCTGCCCGGAGTATTCGCCAGAACCGAGTTGTACTGCAGAATCAGGCGGAGTGAGAGCCGCGGAGTAAACTGCCAGTTCCACTTGCTGCGCACGATATGATTGTTGAAAATGCCTCTCCCGATAGGGACGCCCGGCGTCTCGGAGAGAGCAACCTCTTGAAGAGCAAATAGATATTCGTTCTCCGTCGCGCGCAAACGCTCAAACAGATAAGTGTTTTCGATCTTCAACGGCTTGACTGGACGAATCGTCAGCGTGCCCGAGGCTGTATCCAAACGCCCGAGAAGAGATTGCGGCAGAGCGTTCGCCGCTGGGACGAAATTCACTCCGTCTCCCCAGTAGTAGCTTGCCCCCACCGTAACCTTCGGAAAGTAGCCGGTTTGGAACGAAGCCCCGCTGCGGTGTTCGTGATAGTCCTGGTTCTGGACTACGGATAAACCAAGAAAATAAAAATCCTGCGGCCTCAGCCTTTCCCTTAATTCTTCATAAGGAAACAAGTAAATGAAAGTCTGCCCCCGCCCCTGAACCGCGAGATACGGCTGATAATCCGTATCCAGGCGGTTGCCTTCGTGATCGAAGACGTAGCGTTGGTTCAGCGACGGGCCCCAATCTACGACCCAGCCCTTTTTCGGGCGGAAACGGTAGTCAATTATGTGGTAGAGCCCGCGGATGTCCACGCGGTTCACGAATCCCGGCACGGTCACAAATCCCGGACTGATGTCGTCGTAAATTCCCTCGTAAGAAAAGTGCAGTCCTTCGCGCTTCAGATCCAGCTTGTCCGCCGGGCCGGCGTAATAGTTGTTATTGCCGCTATTGCCCGAGCTGAACGGATACAGTCCGTACTCGCATGTGGTCTCCAGGTTGCTGGCATTCAGCCCCTGCAGGTTGCTCGAACTCACTACCGCCTGACCTTCCAGAGTCCAGTTCGCGTTGAACTTCAAGCGCGTGTCGATTCCACCCACACGGTTAAACTCGCCCGTCGTAGGACATTCCCAGTCGGTGTAAACCGCTCCCACACTCGATTGCTTGAAAATGTCGCGGCTCACCCGCGCAATCGTGAAGTAGGAGCGCACGCCAGAAAGACTGTCGGAACAGATCGGGGACGAAGCCGGACAGAAGCTCGGCACCGCCAGCCCCGGCGCGCGGTCGTCGGTCGCCATCAGCCCGACCGAATACGGTCCTTCCTTCCCCGTCAACCGGATTCCGGCCGAAGGATCCTGAATATTGCGCGTGAAAAACAAATCGAATGGCGTCCGAAAGTAGTCTTCGTTCTCCAGAAAGAACGGCCGCTTCTCCGGAAAGTACACCTCGAATCTCTGGTTCACCGTGATCTGCGGATCCTCCGACTCCACCTGGCTGAAGTCCGGATTCGCCGTCAGATCCAGCACAAAGTGGTCATGGATCACGAACTTCGCGTCCATGCCCGCCTGCCCCTGCGCCGTCGCATTCTGAAAATATGGGTTGTACGGGTCGCGCTGGTCCAGCCCCCGGAAACCGCGCATGATTCCATAAGGAATCAGCTCGATGCTGCGCCCCGGCGAGATTCCCTCCAGCCCATACAACGTCGCCGCCTGCCCCAGCCGCCCCGCCACTTTGTAGGAAATCTGCGGCCAGAATGAATCTTCGTTCTTGCGCACGATGCCGCGATACAGAATGATTCCCCACTCTTGATCCTTCGTAGCCGGAAAGCGCAGGCTCTTGAATGGAATCGCCATCCACACCACAAAGCCCCGGCTGGTCACCTTGCCTCGCGAATCCCACACCGTGTCGAATGACGTATCGAAATTCCCGTTCACCTCCTCCCGCGAGGCTTCGGTATAGATCGCGTCCCACTGCACCCCCAGCGGCGTAGTCTGAAAAGCGTAAGCCCGCCGCCGGTCGTGAAACGTATCCAGCATGACCTCAACCTGGTCATCGTCGTAAATGTCCTCTCTTCGCGACAATCGCGCCCGCACTTTCTTCGGATCGTCGAAGCACACAAACACGAGGTACAGATTCTTCTGGTCGTAGCCCAGATAGGCTTCCGTCTCCTCCGAAACTTTCTCGCCATCGTGCGGGTTGCGTTGAACGAAGCCCGTGACCTTCGCCATCTGCAGCGCGGTTTCGCTCTGCGGCTTCATCTCCAGGAAGTCCTCGAGTGCCGGGGCGCGCGTCAAACGCGGAATGGTCAGGGCCGGAGGCGCAATCGCTGGTACCGGCGCCGGTTTTACTTCCGGATTTCTGATTGCCGGCTCCGGCAACTGAGCTGAGGGAGGAGACTTCTGAGGGGTGGTCGGCGCATTTTGACCACTCGCATTCTGTGGCGCCGGAGTCGCCTCCTGCGCCGTAACCGAGGCTTGCGGTGTGGACGCGCTCCATCCGCACTGCACGGCTCCATGCAGTATCAAAGCGGCTGCCAGCAGGAACCTCACGAGCCCTTTGAATGAACGACCTCGAATTTCACCCGAACCCAAAACGCCCTCATGTCTCCCCGCTCACGTCTGGAGAGGAATTAAGCAAGATACACTATGAGCGTGTCTCACAAAACAGGGAAGCATTGTTTTAAGGTTTGCCGAACAGTGTCAGCTCTGGCGTAAACGGTGGGTGGAGAGTCACACCGAGCCACACAAGGGAAGCCGCGCTTCGACGTGGCGTTTCTCCGTGCCTCAGTGTCTCCGTGGTGGAGATTCAGAACAACGAACTCTGCCGCCGGCTCGGCGTGATCCCAAAATGATCGTAAGCTAGCTGCGTCGCCACGCGGCCGCGCGGAGTGCGGTTCAAAAACCCAATCTGCATCAGGAACGGCTCGTAAATCTCCTCAATCGCGTCCGGCTCTTCGGCCAGCACCGCCGCCAGCGTATTCACGCCCACGGGCCCGCCCTGATACTTCTCGATAATCGTCAGGAGCAACCGCCGGTCCACTTCGTCGAACCCATATTTATCCACTTCCAGCATCTGCAGCGCCGCCTGGGCCGTGGGCAAATCGATCTTGCCCGCGCCGCGAACCTGGGCGTAGTCGCGTACCCGCCGCAGCAGCCGGTTTGCGATTCGCGGCGTTCCCCGCGAACGGCTGGCAATCTCGATCGCTCCCGCACCGTCCACCTCAACTCCCAAAATCTCCGCCGAACGCTCCACAATCACCCGCAGATCTTCCGGAGTGTAAAACTCCAGCCGCAGCACGATCCCGAACCGCGACCGCAGCGGCGCCGAAATTAATCCCGCCCGCGTGGTCGCGCCGACAAACGTAAACGGCTTCACTTCCAGCGTGTGCGTGCGCGCCGAAGGCCCCTGCCCAATAATAATGTCCAGCTTGTAATCTTCCAGCGCCGAGTACAGCAACTCTTCCAGCACCGGCTGCAGCCGGTGAATCTCATCGATGAACAGGACTTGCTTGTCCTGCATGTTGGTGATGATCGCCGTCAGGTCGCCCTTGATCTGCAACAGCGGCGCAGCCGTCGGCTGAAAGTGAACGCCGAGTTCGTTGGCGATGATGTTTGCCAGTGTCGTCTTCCCCAGCCCCGGAGGCCCATACAGCAACACGTGATCCATCGCCTCGCCGCGCGACCGCGCCGCCTCAATCGCCACCGCCAGATTCTCTTTAACCTTGGCCTGCCCGATAAACTCGCCCAGCCGTTGCGGCCGCAGCTTCAGCTCAAACGAAGAATCGTCCTCCACGGGGGACGCCGACACCAAGCGCTCAGGACTGTAATTCAGGTTGGGATTGTTCTTGGCAGTAGCCACTCGCCGGATGTTACCACGAACCATGTGGAAACAGCCGCCTAGGTTGTCCGCCAAGCGCAGCGCGGCTCAGGAAAGTCCACGATCAGAGGAGTCGTGGGATTAGAAAACCGTGTTTTACGACTCGGCAAGAGATGCGTGGGTGTTAAACTTCTGCCGCAATGGTCACACTGATCAAGATGACCCAGGGAGAGTTGGCTGAGTATCTGGAAACCTCCATTCCGAGCTTAGCGGATGAGTTGATGCGAGCAAATAGCTGGTCGCCGGAGCAAAGCATGACGGCTTCACTCCAGTCCTTCAATGCCCTGCTACCTAATCGGGTCGTCGACTCACCGGATCAATTTCTTTGGACAATATTTGCAGATGGAAGGAAAGTCGGAAGTCTTTGGTTCGGAGTTCGGGGTGAGAATCAGGCCGTGGTCTGGGACATTTTCATACATCCCTCGCGCCGGAACAGAGGCTACGGCAAGTCAGCAATGATCGCCATGGAAGAGGAGCTTCGAAAGCTGAACATTAGCAGCATCGTCCTCAATGTGTTCGCGCATAATTCAATAGCTTCCCAAATGTACCTGAAGCTTGGGTACGCTCCTGTATCAACCAGAATGAGCAAGCAGCTGCGGTGAACGATAAGATGCAGCAGCGCTCGCTTCTGACCGGTGCCGCCCGGAACCTCTGCAACAACCAACCGCTGGGGCTCGATTTCTCGACCATCGCAGCCCTCTTCACCGCGAGGGAAAAACTCTCTGCAAGCATCTGCTACTTCGGATACCACTCCAGCAGCCGAACCTCAATCCCGGTCCCTTCCAATCCCTTTTGAAATACCGCGAGATCAGAGCCGTGATAGTGGTAGGGGATCACGATCTTCGGATGAAACGCCTTCACCGCGTCAGCAGCCTCTTCCGGCGGCATGGTGTAAGGCAGGTTCATGCACACAAACGCCACGTCGATATTCTTGAGCGCGCGCATCTCGGGAACACCCTCGGTGTCGCCGGAAAAATAGAAACGCTTGCCGCCATAGGTGAGCACATAGCCGTTGCCGCGCCCTTTGTCATGAAACAATTTTCCCGGCGCTGGCCCACGCTTCAAGTTGTATGCCGGGATCGCCTCAATCGTCCATCCCTGCCAGTTCTTCGTTTCCCCGTTCGCAATGGGCTTCGCGCTGGTGACAGTTGCCACCACCGCCGGCGCTGCCAAAATCTCCGTGTCCGCCTTGCTGATTTCCTTGATCGAATCCGGATCCATGTGATCGCCATGAATGTCGGTAATCAAAATGAGATCCGCCTTCGGGAGTCCTGACAATTTTGCAGGCTTCGCAGGATCGAGGTAGATGATCTTCCCGCCAGCATCAATCAGCGTGCTGGCGTGATACAGCGGAGTGATCTTGACCAGCCCGGCGGATGTAGGAAAAGTCTGCGTCTCCCCGGCATGCGCAAACGGCGCCATTAAGGCGAGCGCGCAGAGAAGAAACGAAAGCAACAGTTTCATGGTGACCTCGTTCGTAAACCTTGATGGACATTGTGACACATAATGTGTCACAATGTCACCATGCCTTCCGTAAATTTGCGTCAACTCCGAGACACCCGCCGCCTTAAGGCCTGGCTGCGGGCGGGAAACACTGTCGAACTACGAGAGCGCGACAAGCTAATCGCCCGCATTGTTCCTGAAAGACAGCAGGAAAAACCAGTCGAGTATCCCGACTTCGAGGCTCGCGCCCAAAAAATTTTTGGCGACCGCGTTCTAACCATTGTGGATGACTTGATAAAGGACCGAGGGCGTTTCTGACTGTCTATGCCGATACTAGTTTTCTGACGTCGCTCTACGTGCGAGACGCTCATTCTGCAGCCGCAATAGAACGAATGAAGGAGAAACCCCGTGTCTGGTTTACCCCTCTTCTGTCTGCGGAATGGTCCCATGCGATCGCCAAACAGGTTTTTTATCGCAAGATTTCCCAGGCTGAGGCTGATACCGTCTTCGACATCTTGAAGCGCGACCGGGCCAATGGCATGTGGCTCGAGACGGCGATGCCCGAAGCTGCTTTCCAAGTTTGCGCCGACCTAGGCCGACGCTATGCCCCAACATTCGGCATGCGAACGCTGGACACCCTACACGTCGCCTGCGCGCTGGAACTCAAGGCCGAAAGATTTTGGACATTCGACGAGCGCCAGGCGAAGCTGGCAAAGGCGCAGGGGATGAAGTTACGCTGAAACAGTTTCCAACTCGGCTGCCGGTTGCCCTCGCGGCATGGCATGTTCTCTTGTTTGTAACCACAACCTTTTTTGGCAAGAGAATAGCCACTGACGGCAATCCTCTATTTTGCGTCGACCTTCCAGCGTCCTTACCGCTCGTGGCTCGGGATGACGTCTTAACGATGATTCTCGTAGGCACCGTATCGACAGGTTGGTGGTATCTCGTAGGTCAGATTGGGCGCGCCAGTTGGGCTGGCAAGATGAGCCGGATGATGTCGCTTGCTGGCGCCCTTCTGCTGCTATTGATACAAGCCGCCGCTTGGTTTGCAATGATTAGCGAGTCACGCTTGATATCCCAAGAAGCGGACTTCGGAGCGACAGATGTCCTCGTCTATGCGCTGGCCGCTATCCTTCTAACAGGCGGACTTATCAGCGCGGGGTACGCATTGGCGTCCGTCGTCCTGCCTCGCCATGACTGAATCTTCTACTCTTCCTCTTCCTTCACCTCGCCCCGCGCCGCCTTGGCCTTCTCAATAATCTTCTCTTGCTGCGCTGCCGGCACGGTGTCGTAGTGATGCATCTCCATATTGAACGACCCGCGGCCCTGCGTCATGGAAGTCAAATCCACGCCATAAGTCAGCATCTCCGCCATGGGCACTTCGGCTTTCACCACGGTGTTGCCGCCCTTGTTGTCCATGCCCTGGATGCGCCCGCGCCGGCTATTCAAGTCGCCCATGATCGAGCCCGCAAAGTCGTCCGGAATCGTGATCTCGACCGACATCACCGGCTCCAGGATCGTCGGTTTCGCCTGCTCCATCGCTTTCCGAAATGCGATGCGCCCCGCCATCTGGAACGACATATCGTTCGAATCCACATCGTGATACGAACCGTCATACAGAATCACCCGGAAGTCGACCACGGGAAACCCCGCCAGATACCCGCGCGCCGCCGCGTCCTTGATTCCTTTTTCGATGGCCGGAATATAGTTCTTCGGAATCGCACCGCCGAAAATATCGTTCACAAACTCAAACTGTCCGCCCCGCGCCATCGGCTCCATCTTGATCTTGCAATCGCCGTACTGTCCATGTCCCCCAGTCTGCTTTTTATGCCGCCCCTGCACATCGGCCTTGCCGCGAATGGTCTCGCGATACGGCACCTTTGGCGCTTTCAAAACCACTTCCGTGTGATAACGCTTCTTCAGCTTCGCCACCACCACTTCAATGTGCTGCTGTCCCGTGCCCGCGATCAGAAATTCCTGCGTCTGCGCATCCCGGAAGAATCGCAGCATGGCATCTTCTTCCATCAGCTTATGAATCCCCGGCCCCAGCTTGTCTTCATCCGCGCGGCTCTTCGGCTCGATGGCAAATGTGATCGCCGGCTCCGGCAGCTTCACGCGCGGATAAAGAATCGGCGCAGCTTTGTCTCCCAGCGTGTCACCGGTGAGCGTGTCTTTCAATTTCGCCACCGCACCAATGTCTCCCGCATGCAGCTCCGTCACCGGCACCGCCGTCTTCCCCTGCGAGATGGAAAGATGCGACAGCTTCTCCGCCGACCCCCGCGAAAAGTTCTGCACCGTAGCCTCGTTCTTCAGCACCCCGGAGAAAACCTTGAAATACGAAATCCTTCCCGCAAACGCATCCGAAACCGTTTTGAACACATACAGCGACACCGGCTCCGCATCCGTCTCATGCCGCTTCGGCGCATCCCCGTTTCCCGAAGCCGCCGGCTCGCCCTGTATCCACTCGTGCTCGGAAGGCGCCGGCGTGTAGTCCACAATGAAATCCATCACCCGGTCCGCCCCAATGTTCCCCAGCCCAGAAGAAAAGATCACCGGAAAGAGTCGGTCCTCACGAATCGCATTGTGCAGAGCCGGGATCAAGTCTTCTTCCGGAATCGTTCCCTTCTCGAAGAACTCCTCCATCAGTTTGTCATCGCCTTCGGCCACCAGCTCCACCAACTGCTCGTGCGATTCCTGCACCTGCGCTCTCATGCTGGCCGGGATTTCCGTCTCCGTGCCTTTTCCATTCCCTCCCAGCTCGTAGGTGTAAGCCTTCATGCGCACCAGGTCGACCACGCCGGTTAAACTCTTTTCACTCCCAATGGGCAGCTCAATCGGAATCACATTCCGCCCAAAGGCGCTAATCAGCGACTCCAGCACGCGCTCCGCATTGGCCCGGTCGCGGTCCATGCGGTTCACCACAATCAGCCGCGGCGTTTTGTACTCGTCGCAATCCTTCCACACTCGCTGCGTCACCACTTCCACGCCAGCCACGCCGTCCACCACCACGATCGCCGCATCCACCACCGGCAACACCATCCGCGCCTCGTGAACAAACATGTTGAACCCAGGCGTATCGATCACGTTGATCTTCGTCTTTCCCCACTCCACGTACGCCGCCGACGCCGCAATCGACATCTGCCGCGCAATCTCCTCCTCGTCGTAATCAGTCGTCGACGACCCGTCATCCACCCGCCCCAGCCGCGGCGTTGCCCCCGCCGTATACAACATGGCCGAGAGCAGCGTAGTCTTCCCCGCATGCCCATGCCCCACCATCGCTACATTACGAATGTTTTCTCCGGTATAAATCTTCACGAGTAGGCTCCTTCGCAGGCGTGGAAAGAGAGAAGGCCCTTATGAGGATTAGCGCAGTACACAGGCCAGCCCGACATCCCCTGCCAAAACTCCCGATGCTACCACGCGGGCAGCAGCCGCCTCAACCCGCGCTATCTTTATCCGGCGTCATTCCGTCTCTAACGACGCTATGCCCGGTCAAGCCTTTTGTGGCGGCACTTCGGCGTGGACGCCGAGCGCTCGTCATCCTAAACGGAGCAGGCCGATTCGCTGTTTGAAGCGACTTGCGAAGTCGAAGAGCCTGCCCTGAGCCTGCCGAAGGGATCCCTACCGGCGCCCCTCGCGTTCCTTGCGAGAAGCGGGAGCGCTTCCGTCGGCGCCGGTCCCCGCGATTTCCCTTGACTTCGCCCCGCACGATGATTCATCATATCCTTTCAGCATAATTTGTTTGAAAACGAAATAGCAGTGAGCTAACTGCTTGCCGCACAATATTTTACCGCGAGGTCGTTGTGGCTCAAGATTTTAGGGTGCAAGCCACATCAAGAAGCATCAAGCGATTGATTCCAGATATTTTACGAAACTTGGTCTGACGTTTTTTCTGCCCTGCAAATCAGGAGTATCTGGGCTGAAAGCCAAGAGCGAAGAGCCAACAGCTAAAAGCTCAAACACATGCGCGGTCTCAAAGACAAACGAGTCCTCATCACCGGAGGCGCCAGTGGAATCGGCGCAGCCACCGCCGCGCGCTTTCTCGAAGAAGGCTCTCGCGTCTGCATCCTCGACCGCGACCCCAAAGCCTGCGCCGCCATTCGCCACCAACTCCCGGCAATCTCTGAAGCCATCATCGCCGACGTCACGGACCTCATGCAGGTCGAAGCCGCCTTCGCCGACGCCGTCCGCGTGATGGATGGCGTCGATGTCCTCATCAACAACGCCGGCATCAGCATCCGCCACAGTTTTCTCGACATCACTCCCGAAGAATGGGACAAAGTGCTCGCCGTAAATCTCACCGGCGTCTTCTACGTGGCGCAAACCGCCGCCCGCCATATGATGGAAAACTACACGGCCGAGCGCGGCAGCGGAGTGATTCTGCAAACCGCCTCCACCAACGGCATCATGGGCTATCCCTACTACGCCGACTACAACGCCACCAAAGCCGGAGTCATCGAACTCACCAAGACCATGGCCCTCGAACTCGCGCCCAAAATTCGCGTGTGCGCCATCGCTCCTGGATATGTGCTCACGCCCATGCAGCGCGCCGAGTACACAGATGCAATGCTCGACGAAGTGAACCGCAAGATCCCGCTCCGCCGCCATGCCCAGCCGGAAGAGATCGCAGCCCTTTTTGCATTTCTCGCCTCCGACGACGCCGCCTACGCCACCGGCCACGTCTACACGATGGATGGCGGCGAAACCGCCGGCGGCCTCGCCAGCCGCTAGACGGTGCAGGGCGGAGCAGGCCTTCCAAGCCCGCAAAATCAGGGAATCACACTCAAACCCTGCAAGCTTAGGAATAGATCGGTTTGATAGAGATTTAACAACTAAACATCGTCTACAAACTCAGTTTCAGACGGATCGCGAGGTAGATCGCAGCGCCAGCGCTTACCAGGAATCCTGCCAACCAAATCAGCGAGTAGACCGGAGCAAGAAGCTGCGTGGCCAAGCCAATCAGGACGCATGCCCCCACCACGGCGGGTCGGTCCAGCATATCTCCCCGCCAAAGGAAGACGAACAGGACGACGCTTGCAACCGGTATTAGGATCATAATTGTGCAGGATTATAGCCCACGTTTGTCTGAATTTTCTGTAATCAGGTGTTGACACAGGCTTGCGCCGTCTGTTCGCCTTCACGGCAACGATCTACCTGACCGCAGTGTTCCCATCCGACGGCACGGCGTACGAGGTCAGGTTTTGACTATCACAGCCTAGCCCAAGTAACAGCTGCTATCCCCGCACGAATCTGGAAGCCAGCCGCGCCAGCCGCACGAGACGATACAGGGGGAACAAAACCTTAGGCAACCGAACCGTCTCCCACTCCCCCGGCCCCGGAGTAAACGTCAGCCGCGCCAGAAACCGCCAGCGATCCACCCGCCGTTCGCGCAGCCGCATCATCAGCCGGAAGTACGACAACTTTTCTTCTTCGTACGTAGCCCCAGCAGCGACAGCCAGCGAGATTTCATCCGCAAAGGCTTGTGCAGCGCGGTCCTGGAGAATCGCAGTTTCGAGCGGAGCTGGAATTGCCGTTGCCAGAAGGCGGTTCGCCAACAGCAAAGTGATGTGCAGAATCCGCTCGATGCCAAGTTCCTGAGCTTGCGACTGAACCCATTTCCAATTCACATTCTCGCGCTTCAGAATCTGTGCGATGTCGCAGAGCCAGATCAGCCGTCCCCAGACGTGTTTCGCGGCGTGCACGGAAAGCACGAGCAGCAGATCCTCGGGCGAAGGCGTTCTCACGCTGCGCCCCGCAAGCGCAACGTTTACCGCGCGCTCGAACAGTCCATCCATCTCAAAGTCGACAGCATAGAAGCGCGGCTGCAGCGCCCACTGCAACTCCAGCAAATTCTTTCCCGCGGGACTGTCGAAGGTGCACTCATATCCGGAGGCGATGTAATCGGCCTCGGCATCTTCAGGAATAGGCACGCGCGGCGTGAATCCCAAATCGCGCACCGCGCTCTTAGTCCGTGCCACGTCTCGCTTGCGTACGAACAAATCCATGTCGCCGGACTGCCGCATTGCCATGTCGCCGTAGTAGACCTCCGACAATACGACGCCCTTGTATGGAATCACTTCAACGCCGATCGCATCAAGGCAGTCCAGAATACGAATCAGCTCGCGCGTCAGAAAGAGCGACTTGTGAACGTTCCTCTCATAACGCTGGCGAAGCGATGTCAGCACAGCCGGAGGAATCGCGCCAGCTAAGCGCGCGAGATTCTGATAAAGCAGCGAAGATGTTCCGTGCTGTTCAGCAAGGCGAAGCACAGACTCCCACTCGATTGGCCTTTCCAGCACAGTCCGCACGCGGACGAGATCGCTCTCGCGCGGATCGGCAGAACTGGCAGCGCACAGCAGACTCCACTCCGGCGAAACTAAAGTGGTTGGCGCCGGATGTTCCACAGATGAGAGGAGTTCTGGGTTCACTGATCTGGTTCGCGGACTTCACGAATGTCGAGCCATCTTAACAGGCACGACAGCAGCCTTCGATGGGATGAAGGCTTCGTTCCAGCCTGACTTCCGGGCAACCGAAGGTTACTTCCGTCACCCACGATTCCTCTTTCTTAGAGCCGTATCCAGCCTTGGTTCTGTCAAACTAGTGTGTTGAGAGAGCGTAAGTCCCCGGCGGAATAACTCTGATGGAAATACTGACACCCAAGGCGACAAGGCGCAGCACGCGAGTGCGCGTGGAAATTCCCATCACCGTGACCAGCATGGACCGCAGGCACCCATTCGCTGCGGCGTGCGTTGCCCTGGTGGTGAGCCCGCAAGGTTGCGGATTCCGGGCCTCGCAAGCCTTGCCGCTCGAAACGCCGGTGCTGCTGAGCGATCTGCCAGGTGGCGGAAGTTCTTCCGCTCGCGTGGCGAGTTGTTTGCCGCTGGGCCATGACGGGAAATACTTTCTGATCGGAGTGGCGCTCTACAACCACGGAAATGTCTGGGGAATCTCCGATCCGCCTGAGGATTGGGATTGCGCTTCTAATCCCGCTGCCTCCGCAAATGCCTCAGTCAAGGTTGCGACCAAGAGCAAAGAGGCCTGGCCCTACAACTTGTTCTCCGGCCATGGCGAGGCCCATCCCGGTCGAAAATAGCCGCTCGAAAACAATCCTGCCCAATCGGCTGAGCTGCGGTCCCGTTCTTTCGTAACCTCGTCCAGACGTGTGGCCAGATGCCATACTCTATCCACGATGTCGCAGACGCCAGAATCGGCTGCAGTTGTTGAGGCTTCCTCGTCCAGGGTGGCCAGCGTTACGCCGCGACCGTTTCGGATAAAGCTGCGCGGTTCTGTCCTGACGCTCATTCGACTGCCCAACCGGCGCCAGGTGAGAGGCAAGCTGCACCAGATCTCCACCACCGGCGGCCTGATGCATCTGGAGCAGCCTCTCGACGAAAAGCTGCAAGTGGAGTTGATCTTCCATCTTGGGGAAACCACGATCCGAGAGAAAATCGAGATGATGTTCCCCATGTGGGCCACGCAGGGATGGCTGCAACCCTTCCGCTTTCTCGAACTGCCTGAGGCCAGCAAGAAAGTTTTGGAGACGAGCCTGCTGTCGTTTGTTCAGCAAGCGCAGGATCAGACGCCGCAGACGCCAGCCCCGGAACTCCCTACGACCTAGATTTTTCAGCACTCCCAAGACAACTTTGGACATCCGTTCGATCGCTTCTAAAAGTGGAAACCAATCTCCGCGGTCAGCGAACGCGGCGTGACGTAATGTGTGCCGCTGAAGGTGGAGAGAAAGTTATAGAGCGCGTAATTGTTCGCCAGGTTGATGACGGTCACTTGCGCACTCACTTTGTATTTGTCGCCGTGAAACAAGTTGTCATGGCCGAGCGAGAAATCGAAGAGATTCCGCGATGCGATGCGAGGTGGGTTGTGGTCGTCGTTCTCCGCGCTCTGCGCCGGTACCTTTATCAGAGGGGAACTGAACGCTGACGCCGGGCAATTGAACGGCAGTGGTGCGGTTGGGGTTGCCCGTACGCCGTTGCAAGTGAACCCGGCCTCGGCCTCCTGGTCGGCGGAAAATGGAATCTCGCCCACGTTAGCAGCGCCCATGCTTATATTATTCACCCCACCGAGGACGAGCGATCCCGGGCAATCGTTCGCCGCGAGCTGCCCGAAGCATGGGGTTGCGCCCGCGACCAGCCCGCTGTCATACCGCCAGTTAAAGCCAATCCAGGGACCGCGCTTCCACGGCTGATATTGAAAATGGGTGGTCTGGTTGAACTTTTCGTCGTGGTCAATGCGGAAGGGAAGTCCCGCGCTGGTTGCGACCGTCGCACCGGCTCCGCCGATTTGGGGCTGGAAGAAGCGCGCTGCCACACTGGAGAAAACCATGAGCGCAGAGAAACCATGGATTTCGGGCACGCTCACACGCCCGGCATATCCTGGGATCTTGGAGTTGTGCCACTCGATGGGGAAAGTGATCGGGGTGTTGCCGAACACACTGAAGTCGTAGCCATTGTGCGTGTACTTTGTGATCCACTCGCCAGAAAAAACGAGATATTTCCCGAACGCCTGCTCGAGGCCCGCGTGGAATTCGTTGCGAAAGCCGGGACTTAGCGCGCCGCTCGCTGTGCCGCAAAGCAGAAGCGGGTTCAGTACGGCATTTTCGCATCCCGTGCTGGAAAGTATCAGATTTTCGTTGAAAGGAGATTCCAGAGTGCGCGCGTAGGAAGCGCGAAGAATCGTGTTGGTCTTCTTGATGTTGTAAGCCACGCCAGCCCGAGGCTCGGCCTGACGCGCGACGGTTAGACCATTGTACAAATCACCGCGCAAGCCGAGGTTCAAAGACCAGTTTCCTTTTGTGATCACGTCCCGGACGTAGAGAGCAACCTCCTTCACGTCGGTGTGTCCATTGAAGGTGTACGGGCTTCCGCCGCGGGTCAAGTCGTAAGGAGCCAGAATGGGATTGAAATTAGGATAAAAGGCTGCGTTGGGGATCGGGTCGATCGAGATAGGCGAGCCGGGCGCGTTTGGGTTGGAGGCAATATTTGACTGGTAGGCACCGGTGCAATCCAAAGGATTGGTGATCCCCGGCGCGATTGCCGCAACATAGGGGAACGGATTCACCGCAGTCACGGTCGCGTTAGTTATGCACGGTGCGTTGTAGGTCGGATCGACGATCCCGAAAGTATCGTTCTCATTGAGAAAGGTTTGTTCGTAGGTGACTCCCGCCTTGATTTGGTTAACCCCTTTGACATAGGAAAGATCGGATCGAAGTCCGGCGTTGGTGAGCGTGCGGTTCTGACCCACGGACTGTCTCTGCAGACTCGGGGGCCCCAGGTCGGCGAAAGGATTGCTGCTGGGGTAATAGTTGTAGTTGTCGCGGCGGACGAACGCGCCCAAAGTAAACACAGCGTGCGTATTCAGAACGTGCGTCCAGGAAGGAGCGATGTTGAAGGTTCCAATCTTGGAGCGCTGGTCCGTCGGTCCGACGATAGCTCCATTCGGCCCGGTGCCGTTAAAGGCTGCCATTTGCGGCTCAATCCCCGCCAATCCACTCCAGGGTGTCGCGTTTTCGGCATCGAGTGAATTTGGCGTCTGGAACCAGCTTCGGCTGTAGCCAAAGTTGAGGTGAATCGAGTCGGCGGGCGTGAGTTGATAGTCCACGCGGTCGAACAGATTCTCTTCGTTGCCCTTGTCGTGGAACACAGCGAACTCCGGCGGATCCAGGAATCGTCCGCTATTCAGACCGCTCGCCGAAATGAAGTTTCCCCAGTTCTTACCGCCGTAAGCAAGATCGGCAGTCACATTAGAGGTTCCAAAGGAACCGTATGAAGTGGTGACACTGCCATGAGGCGTTGTCACACCCTGACCGGAGCGTGTGGTAGCTACGATTACGACGCTGGTCTTGCCTCCGTATTCGGCGGGCGGAGCGCCGGAGATGACTTCCAGCGACTGAACGGATTCGAGTGGAACCTGGTTCGAGAAGACCTTGCTCTGCTGGTCAGTGATTGGCTGGCCATCGACGGAAAAGGAATTCTCTGCGTGGTCACCCAGCCCGTGGAAGAGGCCATTGGAATCGGAAGCGATTCCCGGGGTTGATAGAGTGACCTCCGAACTCAGCGAGGAGGTCGAGCTTTCCAGGGGAATTTTATCGAACGCGCTTCGGTCGAGGTCCGAATGGAACGTCGAGTCGTTCTCGACCAGATCTCCTGCGGCTTCGACCGTTACCGAGGTGGACGAGCCTGACACTTCGAGATTCACCTTGAGGTTCACAGGGACGACGGAGCGCACCTGCACATCTTGCGCACTCTGAGAGAATCCGGCCGCGGTGATCGTCAGGTGATATGGATTAAAAGGGATGTTGGGGAAATTGAACGCTCCAGAATTGTCTGTGGTGGTTGAGCGATCGAAGTGGCTCACCGGATTGTGAATTTCGACGGTGGCATTGGCCACGACGGCGCCGGTGGGGTCAAGAACAGTTCCATTTATGGATCCGGAACTGCCGGATTGCGCATAGGCCTGTAAGCCCAGCGCCAATAAGAAAGTTATCGCAAAAGCCGCGTGCAGCGACTTCTTGTAGGAAGCCAGCATAAATTCCTCCAGAAACCTTGGTCGAAAGATCAAAGGGAACGGTTCATGAATCGAACCGCCCAAAACGGCTGCAAGTTGATTTTTAGACGGCCGGAGGCGGGCGAACGTACAGGGCAAAAGGTATGAGGTGTTGCTTGGCGGCAATGGGCTGCGGCCGGAATGAGACCACGCGACGGAATACTGGCTTGGGGGTGGGGGCAGCGGTGGTTGGCGATGCGGAATGCGCCGCCACGCAAACCTGGCAAGTAGCGGACTCATCCTGACTCGAATGGTGATGCACCGCAAACGCCAGCGCCGACCAGAGCGTCAGCAGCAGCGTAAGCCAGGCAATTCGCTTCGAGATGGACCGCATGATCCCCAGAGTCCTTTAATCGAATTTACAACGAAAGAGCAGGTATACGCAATGAGCGGAGGGTCCGGGTAGTAGTGCCGATTGTGTTAGCTTAATAGAAATCCGTGGGCCCGTAGCTCAGCGGTTAGAGCAGTGGACTCATAATCCATTGGTCCAAGGTTCAAATCCTTGCGGGCCCACCATCTTTTCAATCACTTGAACCGCTTCGGATCCATTCTTGTGCGACCGTTCCTCGTCCGTAGTTACTCAGTAACCGAGACGCTTGTTCACAATGTTTTTTAGCGGTTCGCCCTCCTCGAACCGGGCATACTGCGCCAGAAAGAAGCGCATCGCCTGATCCTGCCAGTCGGAGGTGTGGTCGGCGCAGTGCGGCGATAACAACACATTCTCCAGCTTGTATAGCGGGCTTTCTGCCGGCAGTGGTTCGTGTTCAAAGACGTCCAGCCCGGCTCCTTTGATGCGCTTGGACGTTAGAGCGTGCACTAGAGCCGCCTCGTCGATGACCGGCCCGCGTCCCACATTGATGACCACCGCTGTCGACTTCATCGTCGCGAACTCCGGTTCGCCGATCATGTGCCGAGTTTCCTCGGTCAACGGAGCCGTCGCCACAATGTAGTCGCAGAGTGCCATCATCTCCCGCCGCTCTTCAGGCTTGTAAAAGCGCTCGACCGGCGGGTCCGCTACTGCGGGAAGATGCCGCTTTGTGGCGAGCACATGCATACCCATGGCATGGACGCGTGTCGCTACGGCTCGGCCGATGTCGCCATACCCGACAATCCCCACCGTCTGCCCGGCAATCTCTTCCACGTCGAACGGCTGCCACACAGCCGCCGCCTGGTTGCGAACCATCCGCCGGAAATCTTTTGCGAAATACAAGATCGCTGCCAACACAAATTCTCCGAGCGATGCGCTGAACACGCCCCGGCCGTTGGTCAGCAGAACCTCGCTCTCCACGATTTCCGGAAACAAGAGCTTGTCGAGGCCCGCGGCCCGCGAGTGTACCCAGCGCAGCTTGCGGCAGATCCCAAAGCATGCGCGCAGTAATTCCCGGGTAGCCGACCAATGCAGAATCACCGTCGTGTCTTTCGCAGCCTTCGCACACGTGGCAATGTCGCCACATATTGTGTGAGGCAGCCCGTTCAGCATCGCGAACTGCGGATCGTCTTCCGATGCCAGCACCAGAACCGGATTGTCTTTATCCATACCTTGAATATCCTGCAATCATTCTCAAGCCTTAGCGCTGGAGTATCAATAATACGAAGATGCATTCGCGATCCCAGGCCGGTTTGCCGAGATGTTCCTCCCGATGGGACAATACCTCATGCACAAATCCTTCACTGCGGCGGTAACCCTATTGGCGGCTGGGATGTTGTTGCTGGGGAATGCCCTGGCGCAACAGACTCCGGCAGCGACGACACCAGCCTCTCCAACCTCAGCTGCACCAGCCAAGGCGCAGACTCCCGCGGCGAAGCGGCCAGCCCCGGCGGCCAAGAGTTCGACGCCGCTGACTCTGAAGACGCAAAAAGAGAAATTCAGCTACGCCCTTGGGATGAATACCGGGGAGAGAATGGCGCAGGGCCTTCACGACAAGGCGGTTCCGTTCGATCCGGCTATTATGGCGCGCGGCTTGAAAGACGGCTTAACGGGCGGCAAGACCCTGCTGACCGATGCTGAAGCGCAGGCCGTGTTAACGGAGGTGCAAACCGAGCTGCGCAAGAAGCAGGACGAGAAGACGCACGCGGCCGGCGAAGCGAACAAGAAAGATGGAGACGCTTTTCTCGCCGCCAACAAGGGGAAAGAAGGTGTGGTCACACTGCCCAGCGGTCTGCAATACAAGATTCTGACGGCGGGCACCGGACCGAAGCCTACAGCGGATGATTCGGTGGTCTGCAACTACCGCGGCACGCTCATTAATGGCACGGAGTTTGACAGCTCCTACAAGCGCGGCGAGCCGGCCACGTTTCCCGTAAGTGGTGTCATCAAGGGATGGACGGAGGCGCTGCAGCTCATGCCGGTCGGGTCGAAGTGGCAACTGTTTGTTCCGTCCGATCTGGCTTATGGGGAGCGCGGCCCATCGCCGGAGATTGGGCCAAACTCCACTCTCATCTTTGAGGTCGAGCTAATCTCGATTCAAGACAAGAGTAAGGATAAGGCGCCGGAGCCAGATAAAAATAAGGACAAGAAGTAGTCGCGCGGTCGGGACCTCAGGTTCTCCACGCCAACGGGCGGAGCCGCACGGAGCGGCTCCGCCCTATTTTGCTTTCGCCCAAGGCAGATAGTGTCTCATCCCGCCGATTAACCACTTTGGGGCGGCACGGCTGCGACCGGTTGACAGGCTTTGTGCGGCGAGAGTAGCGTGGCCAGAGTTTAGGGAAACCAATCTTAACCTTCAGCCCAGGAGGCTCGGCTATGGTGTGCAGACTTTTCTGCGCGGTGGCGCTGCTATGTCTCGCGGTAAATTCCTCCGTGGCACAAGACCCCACCAAGGTAGAGCCGAAGCATTACAAACTGCATTTTGAAAATGACCGCGTGCAGGTGGTGGATGTCCATTACGGACCGCACGAGAAGTCAGAGATGCACGAACATCCCGGCGGGGTGTCCGTCAGTCTGACGGGTGGTCACCTCAGGTTTACTGACCAGAACGGTAAGGTCACGGAAGTTTATGCCAAAGCGGGCGAGGCTCGGTGGTTCCCGCCCTTCAAGCATAAAGTAGAAAACCTCGGGGACGAGCCTTATAACGCGGTCTATGTTGGCATTAAGAATAAAGTGACAATGGTTGGCGCCAATTCAGGGCAAGAGTCTCCGGTAACTGCCGAGCAGTTAGCGAAGATTCTGACGGAGTACGCCGCGACCACGGCGAAGCCTTGATTTCTTATTTCCCGGCGTTCGGGCGCCGGCATTCGCCGAGTCGATTCTGCTGAAGCCCAAAGCCCGTTACCCGAAGCATCTAGTTCCTCAGCCGCCATCCCGTGTAATAATCTTTACGTTGATAAATTCCTACTGAAGGAAGTGTATGGCGCACATGGTCTTTTGCGTGAAGTTGAAAAGAGAGCTGCCTGGGTTGGATGAGCCTCCATTCGACAACGACCTGGGCCGCAAGGTGTATGACAACGTATCCCAGGAAGCCTGGAGAATGTGGACGGAACATTGCAAGATGCTGCTGAACGAGTACCGCCTGAACCCGGCCCGCCGCGAGGATCAGGAAGTGATCGTCAAGCAGATGGAACAGTTCTTCTTTGGAGAAGGTTCGGCTGTCCCCAAGGAGTATGTCCCCCCGACGAAATAATAGAAGCCAAAATCGACCTGTTTAATTTCACGAAGACATGGCCACCGCGAAGAAGAGCACGATCCCTCCGGCTCAGCTGGAACTGTATGAAAAGCTGATTGCAACCATTCCGAAGATTGAACGGAAGGGAGCTGTCCATCCTTACACTTCGCTGAATGGTCACATGTTCACATATCTCGATCAGACCGGCACAATGGGCCTCCGGCTGCCGAAAGATGAAGTGGAAGCGTTCCTCAAGAAATATAAGACCACCTTGTTTGAATCCTACGGCGTGGTGAAGAAGGACTATGTGACCGTTCCCGGCACACTGTTGAGGAATACGAAAGAGCTAAGAAAGTATCTGGAAATAAGCTACGAGTACGTTAAGGCGCTAAAGCCAAAATAGAGGGTCGTCGATAGAGGCGGCTTGCCCTAAGCCGCACTTCCGCAAACTTCTCTCGCCGGCCTTCTTTGCGGCCTGTTCGACTGTTCCTAGCCTACAATGAGTGGGAAATGCGCTTTGCTTTATGCATCATTCTTCTCGTGTTGGCGTCCGCCGCGTTCACTGAAACGGACGAGCGAGCTAGTCAGCGCAGCGATAAGGTTGTCTGGGAACCTCCAGAGTGGAATATCCCCGAGAATGTTAAGGCGACTGTTGCCAAAGAGATGTTCTCCAGATTTCGCGTTTCGGGCTACGAAGTCACACTGGAAGAGACCAGTATGGAGGACGCGGAACAGCATCTTGGAGGCGTGATTGGAAAAAGGGGCGATGCTGGTGACGCTATGCAATGGCTCTGTTTCCAGGGGGCAGATTCAGTGGGTGGATGGGTTCTCTGGTTGGAGAGCGGCGAAATCAATGGAGGTTCCGTAGGCAGTCTCCAGTGGCAACGGCTTTCTAACCGCGACGTTCTTGATCGTCGCTGCCACGCGCTCCAAAAAGCGGGCACTCCGATTCAGTTGCCTCTATCGCTCAAACTTGGAGCTAAGTCGTCGGATGTATTGAAGAGTCTCGGTCCTCCGACATCCAAAGACGGCGGCAGGCTCATTTATCTGCACGAACATGAGGTAGGAGCGATTAGAGGCGGAGACCCATTCATTTCATCGAACATCGTGGTCGTACATCTTCGAGACGGGTTAGTCTGGGCAATTCAAGCATCAAAGACTACGTCCGATTAACGTGGCTCTAGTTGGCGAAACATCGCCGTCACACTCATTGCTCCGCGCGCGTGGGTGATCCAAGCACTTGGCCGCGTCGCAAGACCCGTCATTCTTCCTGTTCATACTGTTGAAATATTCGCGCGAGTCGCCGCTAAGCCCTTTCTCACCAGCGCATTACCGATTTGGTTACTGCTGCACTAATATTGATGCATATTTCATCACCCCGTAACATTCCCTTGCTACAACTGAAATGTGGATCTGCCCGTGTACAACACGCTGATCCTTTCCGACCTGCACCTCGGTGCGGAGACGAGCCACGCGCGCGAGGCCACTCGCGTGTTGAAGGAAAACCTGTTTCAGCGGTTGATCCTCTTGGGCGACATCTTCGCCGATCTTAACTTCGCCCGCCTGACCAAAGAACACTGGAAGTTCCTCGGTTATATCCGCAAGCTATCGAATCCCAAGCGCAATATCGAAGTGGTGTGGGTGGAAGGCAATCACGACCACGGGCTCACCAACATTATGTCGCACCTGGTGGGCGTGCGCGTGTACCAACGCTATGCCTGGCAATACGGCGGACTGCGGCACATTGCGATCCATGGTCATCAGTTCGATGGTTTTCAAGTAAGCAACGTACGGCTCAACGCTCTGGGCACATCGCTCTATCTTCAACTTCAGAAACTCGACTTCAAAGGAAATCCCATTGCGCGCCTGATTGACCGGCTGAACACGCGCTGGCTGCGCATGTCGTCGAAGGTTTCCGCAGGGGCTCTGCAATATGCGCGGCAGCATGACGCCAACCGCATTTTCTGCGGGCACACGCACCACGCCGTCCACGTCGAGCAGGACGGAGTTCACTACTTCAATTCGGGCGGCTGGGTCGATTCCCGCCTGACTTATCTGACGGTTGACGAACAGGGGGTACGCATCCATGAGTACAACGACCATGAATACGCCGAGCGAGCTGACGATCGTGATTCCGGCCAAGAACGAGGCGAAACTGATTCCGCATTTGCTGACTTCACTGATGAATCAGGACTACTCGAAGATGTCGAGTACGAAAGTGTTGGTGGCTGACGCCAACTCAACCGATGGCACTCCCGGCATTGTGCTCGGCTTTCGCGATCGCTTGAACGTCAGCGTGATTCGCGGCGGAATGCCATCGGTCGGGCGCAATCTGGGCGCGGCCCAGGCGGAGAGCGACTACGTCCTCTTTCTCGATGCCGATATCGAACTGGCGCATACCTCAGTGATTCGCCGCGCCGTGGAACTGGCCCAGCGCAAGCAGCTTCACTGTGTCACCACAAACATACTTTGCCGCGGCGGCAACTGGATCGACAAACTGTTTTACGCAGGCAATGATTTCTTTCAGTACATGTCGCGCCTGCACCATCCTTTTGCGACGGGCATGTTCATGCTGTTCGACGTGAAAAAGTTCCGCGAGCTGGGCGGATTTCATGAGCAAGTCGCCTTCGCCGAAGATTATCTGCTCAGCCAGCAGGTGGAGCGGAAGCGCTTCGGCATCGTCCGGGGCGGCGTCTACACCACCAACCGCCGCTTCCAGAAGATGGGGCATCTGCGGGTGGGTTGGCTGTTCTTGAAGACTGCAATGAATTACTGGAATGAAAACTACTTTCTGCGCGATCACAAGTACTGGCAGACTTAGTCTTCAGCCGATCACAAGCTTGGGGCTTTCAGCGATTTTTCGTGGTGGCCACAAGAAACAGGATCCAGCCAACCAGCCGGGTCCTGTTCTGTTTTCTGCCGAACCGTGCGCCGCTTTTTCAAAAGCGCACCACAATGCCGGTCGACAAACGAACGTTGTTCTGCGTGGTCCCGAAGAAACGCGTCTGCACGTAGTCTCCCTGGAATCGCCATGCAATCGGGCGAATGATTTTGTAATCGAGGCCGCCGCCCAGCGCCGTAGCAAAGGATGTATCGGAGCCGACGTCGTCAGTATCGACGTGGGCGCCTCCGAAAAGTGCTTCTGCGAAGGGACGAAACTTGCCGACCGAGAACGACACGCGCGGACCGAACAGAAAGTTGCGCTCGGTGATGTTGGAGTTGATCGTGCATCCCCCACCACCCTGCGGGCAGACGGCAGGAAAGTTCTGCGATCCGTAGTGGCTGTCGAAATCAGCCACGAACCCGAGAAACGGAATCACTTTCCCTTCCACCGAAGCTTCCGAGCCGTTGGTGTTGGCGCGGTCGATCGACGAGAGGTCAGTGTTGTAGAAGGAATATCCGAAGAAGACATTGCCGCTGGTGGGCACCTGAGCACTGGCCAAGCCAGCAAACAATAACAGAGCAAAGACGATGAATCCGATTTTTCGCGTCACGACCTTATCCTTGCCTTTCTTAAACTAAATCCGCAGCAAACTTTAGATGCGCGAAGGCAGGAATTGGTCAACCGAATGCTCTGCACGAAGTCTTCCCGAAGCCGCCACGCGGCCCACGACTCCTCGAACCCGAAGCCGGTCAGAAAGTTTCGAATGCGGAAGCCGAATGCGGAAGTTAGATCTGAGATTCCTGAGTGCGGAACTTCTTCAGAACCGCCACACCAGTCCGGTCGAGCCCCGGTAATCGTCCTGGCTGGCGTGCAGCAGGCGGGTATGCATGTAGTCGAACTCCAGCCGCCAGGCAAAGTGTTTCATGAAGAGAAACTGAAACTTGCGATCCACGCCGCCGCCGATGTCCTCCGCGATAGGGAAATGCGCCGTACCTCCCGATGCGGTTCGTTGCGCCCCACCCATCACTTGAAAGAACGGGCGCCACTTTCCGTAATTCACGGAGACTCGCGGCCCAATAAGAACGCTGTACTGTTGCACACCCAGCCGGTAGAGGCCACTTCCGTCCAGCACAATCCCAAGGTAGGGGCGGCGAGCGAAGAGGAAATCTTCGCCGGAGGCTTCCCATCCGCGAAAGGTATAGCGGTTGATCACATCGACGGAATCGCCGTAGGCAGCTCCGACATACACGTTTCCACTCGGGAACAGTTGTGCCCTCGACGGGGTTGCGACCAGCACCAAGCTTAGGAATGCCAGAACCACGGCTGCGGTTTTCGACACGAAAATGAGTCCTCCCCCGGCAAATTATGCCAGTAGCAGATTCTACCTGAATGTACGAAGTTCGTTAGATGCAGTGTAGCCGAGAGCCAGGATGCCTCCCGCCCAAAATTGTGCGGTTGCGGGATTGGGACGCTGCACAGAAATTTAATGTCCTTTTCATGGTTCCAAAACCCCTCCAGCCGCGTCTATCTATTAGCATGGAATTCACCAACATCCCTTGGCAAACATGGCTGCAGCCACACGAACTGGCGGGCCTCGGAATACAACCTAAGGAGTCGAAGTTGAAGCTCAGTCTGGAAACCCGGAATCGCGGCGATGTGATGATTGTCCACTGCCACGGCCGCATCGTCTATCGCGACGAGGCCGCCGCACTTTCGCGCCTTGCTGGTGAAATCCTGGAAAACACGAGCAAAGTAGTTTTCGATCTCAGCGGCGTCAGCTCCATCGATAGCGCCGGCATCGGCGAACTTGCTCAGCTGCACACTTGGGCACAGTCCAAAAGCGCAGACCTTAAGTTTGCCAGCCCCAGTCCGCTGGTGCGCGACCTCCTTGACCTCACCAACTTGGATTCAGTGCTCGAGATTCATCCCAGCTTGGGCGAAGCCCTGGCGGCGTTCCAGTCCTGGGAAGTCTGCGCCGACTGTTGATTCGACAGCAATAGGCAATTGGCAGATAGCGGTACTGATCGGTGCTATCTGCTAATTGCCAGCTGCCTGGAGCCCGACCGGCCTCACGCATCGATCCCTAACTCTCCCGCTGAAATCGATAGCGCCCGGCTCGCTCCCTCGACACTGCTTCGGCCACCTGTAGAAACGCCCGCGCGGCATGGGATAGGCCAGCCTCTTTGCGATAAATTAACCGCAGCTTGCGTTGCACGCGCAACTCCTTCACCGGAATCCTTACCAGTTCGCCGCGCGCTACCTCCGTTTCCACGCTGATCTCCGGCATCAGTGCCACGCCGCTTCCCAGGGCGACGAACTGTTTGATGGCTTGCAGCGTGGGCAGCTCAAGATCCATGTGCAAAGGCGTTTTATAACGCTCGAAGGTTTGCAGGACTTTCTCGCGATAAGGCGACGAAACAATATGCGCCACAAAAGATTCCGCGCCCAGTTGCCGGATGCTCACCTCCCGCGCTCCCGCCAGCGCATGTTTGGGAGGAACCACCAGCACCAACTCGTCGAGATACGTGACCACCGAGTGCAGCTGCGGCTCCTCCGGCTTGTAAGACAACACTCCCAGTTCCGCGCTGTGCTGCAGAACGTCGTCCGGAATGCGGCTGCCCAGCGCTCGCTGCACCGTGATCTTGATCATGGGATGCAGCCGGCGGAACTCCGCCAGCACCGGCAGCAGATAGAGCGCCGTGAATTCATTGGCCGCGATCACCAGCTTGCCCTTCTGCAATTCCCGCAATTCCGCCAGAGATTCGTGGGCGTCATGGCGCAGATTGAGCAGCTTCTCCGCGTATTCATACAGCACCTGCCCGGCATCGGTCAGAACGCCTTCCCGCGACGAACGGTCGAATAAGGTCTCGCCCAGTTCATCCTCCAGCTTGCGGATGGTCTGGCTCACCGCCGATTGGGTCCGATAAAGCTTTTCGGCGGCACGAGAGAACCGGTGCTCGCGCGCCACGGCCAGAAAGACTTCCAGTTGAGAAAGCTCCATATTTCATTCCTTAATATAAACCGTACTGCACATTAAGATATCTTATACTAGCAGCACATCTAATGATCACTACACAATTATAAGCATTGCTTAAAACCATCCACGCCGTACCATAGAAGGACACGGTTAAAGATCCACGTCGATTTAGAGGGAAAAAGGAAGAAGAAACCCATGGCCACGGAGCAGGTTCGCATTACCGTTTTCGACACCACTCTGCGCGACGGAGAACAGTCGCCCGGCTGCAGCATGAACCACCAGGAGAAGTTGCGCCTGGCGCACCAGCTCGACCGTCTGGGCGCGGACGTGATTGAAGCGGGATTTCCCATCGCCTCCGACGGCGACTTTGAAGCCGTGAAGGCTATCGCCGGGGTGATTCACCGGCCCATCATTGCGGGACTGGCCCGCGCCTGCCGTCCGGACATCGAGCGCGCCTGGGAGGCCTTGCAAGGTGCCGCGCGTCCACGCATTCACATCTTCCTCGCGACCTCTGACATTCACCTGCAGTACAAGCTGCGCATCACCCGCGAGCAGTGTCTGGCGCAGGCTCGGGAAGCCGTCAGCTTCGCCAAATCGCTTTGTGCTGACGTGGAATTTTCCCCTGAAGATGCCACGCGTACCGATCACGATTTTCTCTGCCAGGTGCTCGAAGCGGTCGTCGAGGCCGGCGCTACCACGCTGAATATCCCCGACACCGTCGGCTATACCATCCCTTCGGAGTTCGGCGAGCTGATCGCAACCATCCGCCGCCGCGTCAAGGGAATCGAAAACGTTACCATCTCCGCCCATTGCCACAACGATCTCGGCATGGCGGTCGCCAACACCATGGCGGCCATCGCCGCAGGTGCCCGCCAGGTCGAGTGCACCATCAACGGCATTGGAGAACGCGCCGGCAATGCGTCGCTCGAGGAGATCGTCATGGCGATCCGGGTTCGTCACGACCGATATCCCTACGAGACTGGCATCGTGGGCGAGCAAATTTTCCCCGCCAGCCAGATGCTGAGCGAAATCACCGGCGTGCCGGTGCAGCCCAACAAGGCCGTAACCGGAAGAAACGCCTTCGCGCACGAAGCCGGCATTCACCAGGACGGCGTGCTGAAGAATCCATTGACCTATGAGATTATGACGCCGCAATCGGTGGGCGTGCCGGATTCGAAACTCGTGCTTGGCAAGCACTCCGGCCGGCACGCGCTCGCCATTCGCTGCGAACAACTCGGCTATCAGTTCGATCGGCGCGCGCTCGATGACATCTATCGCCGCTTCGTGCGCCTCGCCGATAAGATCAAGAAGGTCGAAGATCATCACCTGCTGGAATTGATTCGCGACACGCACAAGCCGGCTGCATCCGCGACTCCGTTGTTCGAGCCGCTGCCGGCCGCGGTTTCAGCCGCCGCCAACGCCGCGGCCCAGGAATCGCCGCGCCCGTTTCCGCTGGCCCCCCAGACCAATGCATTTGGTGTGCCCTTGCCCGTTCCCGGAGATCAACACCACGATCAGGAAGACTATCTCTGGGGCGTATAGGTAGAAAAGATTAATGTGGGGACAGCCGCCCCTTCGACAAGCTCAGGGCAGGCTCTCGGCTGTCCGCCGGGCGAAGCCCGGCCTGCACTGCTACAGGTCTTTCCATTAAACTAATCCCCGCATGCTTCTGAACCTCACTATCCTCCCCGGCGACGGCATCGGCCCGGAAGTCACCGAGCAAGCCGTTCTCGTTCTTCAAGCTATTGCCGAAGCATTCGGCCATCAACTTCAACTCCAACGCAAGAACATTGGCGGCGCGGCGCTGGCTGTGGTAAACGATCCTCTTCCGCCTGACACAATTCAGGCTTGCCTTTCTTCTTCCGCAGTGCTGCTCGGCGCAGTGGGAAGTCCCGCGTACGATCATTATCCGAATCATCTGCGTCCTGAAGCCGGGCTACTGCGCCTGCGCCGCGAACTCGGCGCCTACGCCAATCTTCGTCCTGCCATCTGCTTTCCCGCACTCGAAGATTGTTCTCCGCTGCGCGCGGATCTGGTTCGCGGCACCGACGTCATGATCGTGCGCGAGTTGCTGGGAGGACTCTATTTCGGCGAACCGCGTTCCATCACCGGTAGCGCAGGCTCCCGCGTTGCCATCAACACCATGACCTACGATGAGCCCGCCATCGAGCGCATCGCCCGCATCGCTTTCGACCTTGCCGTGAAGCGCCGCCAGAAGGTTCTGTCAGTGGACAAAGCCAATGTTCTCGAGTGTTCCCGGCTGTGGCGCGAGGTCGTCATCCGCTGCGCGAAAGATTATCCCGGCGTGCAGCTCGCTCACATGTATGTGGATTCCGCCGCCATGTCGCTGGTGCAGCGTCCTAAAGATTTCGACGTAGTGCTCACGGAAAATATGTTTGGCGATATTCTCTCCGACCAGGCCGGCGGAGTAGTCGGATCGCTAGGGCTGCTGGCCTCAGCCAGCATCGGCGGCCCGGTCGGCTTGTACGAGCCCGTCCATGGCTCCGCGCCCGACATTGCCGGCAAGGGAATTGCGAATCCTCTGGGAGCAATTCTCTCCGCCGCCCTGCTGCTGCGCCACTCTTTTCAGTTGGAACGCGAAGCCACCTGCATCGAGAACGCGGTCAGTGCGGTGCTGAATCAGGGCTCCCGCACCGCGGATCTTGTCCGCGCCGGACAAACGCCCGTGCCCACTTCAGAAATGGGCCGCAAGGTTGTCGAAGCCGCGCAGAAATCTGTCGGGAACTAGGCCTTCGGTCAGTGAATCTGCAAGAGTGAGCATCCCCGGCGTATTTCAAGAAACATCTCTAAGCATGCGGTCTGGGACCAGGCACCGTCTTCGCCGGCTGTGCGCCTGCCGCCGGCCCAACTTCATACTTCCCCGTCAGGTCATACCAGCGAATGCGCAGCATCTCCTGAAACATGCGAGCCCCGTCCACCAGCGGATGAAGCCGTGTTCCTCCGCTGTGCCCCCAGGTCACCGCCACTTCTTCCACGCGGAAGCCAAACTTGCGCGCCAGAAAAAGAATTTCCGGATCGAAGCCCCAGCGCTCGATGCGCTGCAGCGGCAGAATCGTTTGCGCGGCTCGCTGGGTGAAGGCTTTGAAGCCACACTGTGTGTCCTTGAACTTCAGCCCTAAAATAATTCGCAGCAGCAGATTGAAGACTCTACCAAAAAGTTGCCGGTGCAACGACTGCCGCTGCGTCTGCAATTCCGCCCGCAGCCAGCGTGAGCCGATGGCGATGTCCGCTCCCGCCGCCAGCGCATCCAGCAACTTCGGCATCTCTTCGATCGGCGAAGACAGATCGGCATCGCTGAACACCACCACTCCGCCCCGCGCCTGCAGCATGCCATTGCGCACGCTGAACCCTTTGCCGCGGTTGCCCGGATTCTCCACCAGCCGCAATAAAGGATCTTTTCTTGCAAACTCGCGCACGATTTCCGCCGTGTTGTCGCGCGACCCATCGTTCACCACAATCACTTCCGCATCCCAGGCCTGCTGGCGCACGTATGCCAGCACTTTCTCCAATGTCGCCCCTAGGCGCTCGCCTTCGTTGTAGGCAGGAATAACGATGCTGTAGGTCATGTCTGCATCTTGTAATCCAGTTATTTGATGCACAAGATCAGTTGTCAGTACCTAGTGGCCAGTACCAGCAAATCTTCTCTGGCAACTGGGTACTCGGTACTGGCCACTGGAGTATATGCCGAATAGCTGCGCCATTGTACGTCGCAGAGAGCCGCTTAAGGAAACATGAATCGAGAACAAAGAACCGCTCGTCAGGCCACGTCGCGCCGTTCGAGAAGCATGCTGAAGAACTCATTCACGAGTTCGCCGTCCAGCCAGCCCTGGCGGGCTTGCTCGCGCATGGTTTGCGCGGACTGGTCATGCCCGATCGCCGGCTTGTAAGGCCGCGCCGTGCGCAGCGCGTCGTACACATCCACCACCTGCAAAACCCGTGGCAGCAGCGGAATCTCGCCCGCCCGCAATCCGTCGGGATACCCCGACCCATCGGCATGCTCGTGATGGTGCCGGATAATCGGCAGCACCAGCCGCAGCGACTTCAACGGCTTGCAGATATTTTCCCCCGTCACCGGATGCTGCTTCATGATCTTCCACTCCTCCGGTGACAAATCGCTGCCCTTCTTCAAAATCTCGTCCGGCACGGCAATCTTGCCCAGGTCGTGTAGATAACCGCCTCGCCGCAACGCAATGATCGAATCTTCATCCAGCCCAAGATGCCGCCCTAATTCCACGGCGTGCAACGCCAGCCGCTCGCAATGCCCCTCGGTGTAAGGGTCACGGCCTTCCACGATCAAACCCAGCGTGCACAACACAGAATCCGCCGTCTCCAGTTCATCGGTGAATTCCTTCATCCGCAGCAGCGACTTCACCCGCGCCGTCAGCTCTTCCGCCAGCACCGGCTTGTTCAGAAAGTCGTCCGCTCCCGCTTCAATCCCCTTCAGCTTGTCCGAGCTGTCGCTCAGTCCCGTGATCAGCACGAAAGGAATCAGCCGCGTTGCCGGGTCGCTCTTGAGCTCGCGGCACAACTCGTAGCCCGACTTCCCCGGCATCTTCACATCCGACAAAACCAGGTCTGGCGCCTGCCGCCGCACTTCGGCCTCCGCCTGCTCCGCGCTCGCTGCCGTTACCACTTCGTAGCCGCGCAGGGTGAGCAACTGGCTCATCAGTCCGGCGATGCTGGCGTTGTCGTCCACCACCAGAATTCGCGGAGCCTGCCGTCGGATCAACAACCCACTCATATCCTGATCGGAAGCCGCCGCTGGCGGGAGAGTTGTACGGGACTTACCGCGCATCGCCGGACGGGAATCGTGAGGGAAACTCATTCGTACTGATTTCTAAACCTTGATTCTACTGCAATCTCAAAACTGCCGTACCCATGCACGATGGAACCGCACGCCAGATCGGGGCTTCTCGAGGTCTTCCGGCGCCTGTCCCACTTCGGAAACGTTGTCGCTCAAGTTGTGACTTCTAACCTTGCCCACTCGCCGGTTTCCTGCTTAACCTCGCCTCATGCTCTGCACCGTTGTTTCCTTTATCTCCCTACGTCGTGGCCGGATTGCTGTATTGTTCACGATCAGCTTCATTCTTGTCAGTACCGCTCTCGCTACCCCCAAGCCTCACGTCATCGCCTTCGGTAAATGGACTTCGGTCCAGTGGTTCCCCGAAGCCGGCTCCGCCGCTGCCGACGACAAGCCGCTCACCCTCAAAGTCCGCCCGCTCCTCGTCGACACCCGCGTGAAGGAGTTCACCCTCGGCCCCGCTCACGACGTCACCGACCGCCTGTTCGTCGTCCGCCGCGCCTTCCGCGTCAATGACAGTCTTCCCCAGGAATCTACCGCCCCGCCGCATTGGCAATGGCAGCGCGGCGGATGGCTTCTCGTCGATCGCGTCACCGGCCATGTTTCTCCCATCAATCTTCCCGAGTTCGACGTGATCTATTCCGCCGCCAGTTGGTACCGCGACTACGCCGCCTATTGCGGTGTCTCCGAAGACGGGAAGAAGCTCTACGCAGTCGTCGCCCAAATCGGACGCCGCAAGCCGGTGCTGAAGAAGTCCCTCGATGCCGAGACCGTTGCCTCAGCCGAAACCAAAAGCGCTGTTCCCGACTCAGCCTGCCCCGTCCCCGCTTGGCAACGAACTCCAGCCCGAGTCACCTTCGAGCCCGCAGGCGCCTCCAAACAAACCTTCGCCATCCGCGGCCACGTCGTGGATCTAATCACTGAAGAGGAAGATGACGAAGAAGCCTCGAAATAGCCCCCGCCTCGGGGGGCTGGCCCAGCCGCCAATTTACTACCCAACAATCCTGGCATTAAAGACGGGCCGACCTCGGCGCTTTACGGATTCGTCCTGAGTTATGATGAGGCCGCACGAAGGTCCTCGCCACAGGAGGATTGCATGAAGTATGTGTCACTTACCTTCACGATCTTGTTTTTCCTTGGTTTGCAGACAATGCCGTGTTTCTCGCAGCCTCAACCGGCGCCCGGCTGCGAACCGCGGGCTGAAATTCGCAAGACCTTCGATCAAGAGCTTGATGGCAACGTGCTTGGCAAGATGGCATTGAGCCAGCGGGTGGCGTACACGCGCGAGGTCCTTGAGAAACTGATCGCGAAATATCCCGGGGAAGTGGAGCCCTACAATCGACTCATTGCGGAAGCCCATTTTCGGGGCGAGCTCGTGGATCAGGGCTGGTATCCTTCTCTTCAGGAAAGATTTCGCAAGCAGGCCGCGCAAAGTCCCGACGACCCTTTAGCTCTCTACCTTGCGGGCGTGACGCTGTTCAGAACTGATACACCGGAGAGTCTGCGCTTGCTGGAGACCGCGAAAGCGAAAGCCCCCAAGTTCCCTTGGCCAGCCCTTGCCCTTGCCGAGGAATATTCGAGCGGTAAGCACCAAGACCGACAGCGATCTTCCGAAAACCTGTCGGCATATTTTGCTCTGTGCCCCGCATCGATGAACGACAACGCCCAAGTCCTCTTGGAGAGGGATGAAGGATTGCAGACGAAAGTGGCAAAGGCGTTGCGGGCGCGCCTGGCGGGGGAAACCGAACCTGCTTTGTTGGAGAATTATGAAATGCTATGGAGTCTTGAGTTTCGTGCCTATCCTCCACTAGAGCATGATGCGCTGCGAAAGCGGATTGCGGAAGATTTGAAGCGGGTGAAGGGGATGAATCCCCATCCCGACTCTGAATGGCTGGCGTTCCTTATCAGGGGATATCAACGGACTGGCGCCGACGTTGAAAAGATTCGGGCGATGGAGAATCAGTTGCTGCGTGAATATCCTCAATCCGACGATGCTCTTGACATTCTCCGAGATCGCTGGCACGACTCCCATAAGAAACCGGAAGACGAAAAGGACATAGCCGCATGGGCAAAGTACCGGCAGGCATACAAGGATGTCGTGCTGCAATGGGTTCGGGATTTCCCGGACGATGCTCATCTGGCACACGGAGAGTGGCTATGGTTCGTTTCTGATGATGATTCGCTACCCGAGAAAGACAGCATAGCCGCCATGGAGGAATTTCTAAGCTTTAGCACGGCGAATGGAGAACCTGGCTGGAAGCTGCGTATGGCGGCAGAGTTTCTGCTGGAACGTGGATGGGAATCTGGCCGGGCACTCGAATTGCTTCAACAAGCTAGAGTCTCCCAGGAGAAGACGACTGCCCGTGTTAGAGGCAACGATGATCTCTCCATAGAAGAACAGAATTCAACGAGCGAACAGCAACTCTTTATGGATTTGCAGGTGGATGGTCAGATATTGAAAGCTGCAAAGCTCGCAGGGCGGCCTGACGCGGTCCGGACCGTGAAGTTGGCCGTGGACGGACCTCCGCCCGCTTCTGAGAAGTACCAGTCGGACTATTGGCGGAATCGAGCCAGGCTAGCAGCTATTGAGAACCGCAAACAGGACGCCCTCGCCTACTATCAAATGTCGCTGCATACACGCTTGGAAGTGCCACAGTACAGCGAGGGTAAATTCCATGACGAACTGGTCGAAGAAGCACAGGAGTTGTGGAAAGAGACAGGAGGCACTCCTGCGGCCTGGGCAGTTTGGAGCCAGCCATTTAGTTCGATAGGAAAAGAACTGACGCAAGGATATTGGGAGAAGCCGACAAAAAACCTTCCCGCGTTCGAGTTGTCGGATTTGTCCGGCAAGACGTGGCGGCTGAGGGACCTAGAAGGAAAAACTCTGCTGATCAACTTATGGGCAACCTGGTGCGGCCCTTGCAAAGAGGAGATGCCGCGATTACAGAAATTGTATGAACAGCTCAGGGGCCGTCCTGATATCCAGATTCTCACCTTCGATATCGACGAGGATGTTGGAATGGTGGCACCCTTTCTTAAAGATAAGGGTTACACGTTCCCCGTGCTGCCAGCCTATTCGCTGGTGTTTAGTTTGCTCGACGGATTCGAGATCCCCCAAAGCTGGGTGGTGGATGCGAAGGGGAAATGGGTGTGGACACGGAAAGGTTATGGGTCGGAAGACAATTGGGCCCAGAGCATGACGGAAAAGCTAGATTCCACCAAGGCTCCAGCCGGACCCACTCCCCGGTAGTGTTGGCCCCTGGTGGGTTGGCTGAATTTCAAAGCCACGGACCTTCGTTTGCGAACGCTGATGGGGGCTGGCCCAGCCGTACTCCATCACGACACGGGATGCCCCACCCGTGGCATTTTCACGGAGCTTGCCCTGAGCGGAGCCGAAGGGTGGGCTGCCGCGAACTTTCCCTGGCACGTTCATCGGTCACAGCTCAAATCCCGCTCACAGGCACTCCGAGAAACGCGGCGCACTCCGTTTCCGGCTGAACCAACACACTCCGACGCTAGGATCAGTGGCCAGTATCTAGTGATCAGCGGCCAGTAAGAGCCTTTTCTGATCACCGACCACTGGACACTGACCACTGGTTTTTATCTACCCCGCCGCTTCCACCGCCCGCAACTCCTCCGCAACATTCTTCTCCTTCACCTTCGCACTGGTTACCAGAATCACCGACACCACCACAATCACGCTTCCCATCACGATGAAGCGGTCGACCCGCTCGTGCAGAATCAGCCATCCCAGAAACACCGCGACCACCGGATTCACATACGCATACGTCGACACTTTCGACGTGGGCACATGCTCCAGCAGCCAGATGTAGGCTGTGTACCCGATCCACGATCCGCACACCACCAGATACATCGTCGCGCTCACCCCGCGTGCCGTCCATGTAACCCGCGAGAAATCTCCCGCGGCTAAGGCGAACAAAAAGTTCCCCGCACCTGCTGCGGTCACCTGCCATCCCGTTGCGCTGAACACGTCCATGCCTGACTGCCAGCGCTTCGAGAGCACCGACCCCAGCGCCCACAAAAACGATCCGCCAATCAATCCCAGCGAAGCCCACAGCTCGCGCCGTCCCAGCGCCGAAGTCGAATGCAACTCCGGCCAGAACAAAACCAGCAGCCCCGCCATGCCCAGCCCCAGGCCAGCCTTGCCTCGCCACGAAATGCGATGGTGACCCAGCAGCATCGAGTCCAGCACCAGAAACCACAGCGGCGTGATCGCGATAATCAAAGCCGCCAGCCCCGAAGGCACCGAAAGCTCCGCCCAGGACAGCGTCAGGTTTCCGCCCATCAGCAGCAGAAGTCCCACCACCGCAGCCAGCGCAATCTGCCGCGCCGAATACCAGATCCTGCGCCCCGTCGCCACGCACACCGCCAGCATCACCACTCCAGCAATCGAAAATCGCACCCCGCACATCAGCGCCGGAGGAATGCTCTGCACGGCAATGTCGATGGCCAGATAGGTCGAGCCCCAAAACAGATACACGAGTCCGAAGGCAAGAATCACCGCAAACCGGCTTGGGTGCTTTGCAGTTGGCATGTGAGCAAGAAACCTGAGGAAGCTCAAAGATATCAGACGAGCCGGCGGCGCCTTTCGATTCGATCAATCCTCAAGAGTCTCCACGATGGCGGGGCGATTACGAAAGGAGCGTAGGGGGTTACGCGGCGCGGTTCCGCCGCGTATAATGGTCATGAAGCCAATGTTTGTCGAGGCAATGTCAAGCGATGCTGCGCCATATTTACAATTCGCGCCTGCCCAACTCGCATCTGCCCGAGTGTTGGCTGCACTGCCTCGTTTGTCCTCGGCGCTATCGGGCTACTCTGCCTTCGCGCCTGCGTCCCAGCCTCTTCGGTAGCGACTAACAAATCCTCCGCCTGATTCTCTCGGCTCCACGTGTGCTCAAACCAGAGCAACGTGCTCCGAGTTGCCTTTACTGACAACCGGCAACTGGCAACTGACAGCTGCTCCAGGAGGATTCCAATGACCACGAAGACCATGACCGCAGCCGCTCCCGAAAAAACCATCGCTCCCGCCGTTAAGGGACCAAAGATCAAAATCGCTCTGCCCGGGCCGAACGCGAAGCGCGTCCTCGCCGGCGACCAGAGGCTCATTTCGCCTTCCTACACCCGCTCCTACCCGATGGTCGCCAAGAGCGGCCGCGGCATCGTCGTTACCGACGTCGATGGCAACGAGTTCTACGACTTCTCTGCCGGCATCGCCGTGACCTCGACCGGCCACTGCCATCCCGACGTGGTCGCCGCCATCCAGAAACAGGCCGCCGAACTCATCCACATGTCGGGCACGGATTTCTATTACGAAAGCATGGTCACGCTGGCCGAGCGCCTGTCGAAGATCGCACCCATGCCCGGCCCACACAAAATCTACTACGGCAACTCCGGCGCGGAGGCCATCGAGTGCGCCCTCAAGCTCGCCCGATATCACTCGAAGAGGCAGAACGTGATTGCGTTCTTTGGGGCGTTTCATGGACGGACCATGGGTGCGCTGTCGTTGACGGCGTCGAAGCCGCAGCAACGGCGGCGGTTTGCGCCGCTGGTGCCGGGGGTGACTCATGTGCGCTATCCCGATGTGTATCGCGGATGTGTGGGCGGCGCGCAAGAGGCCGACGCCTTCGCGCTGGGGTGCGCGCGCTTCATCGAAGAGAAGCTGTTCAAGACCACGCTGCCTCCCGAGGAAGTGGCCGCGATCTTTGTCGAACCGGTGCAGGGTGAGGGCGGCTACGTGGTCGCGCCGACGGTCTTCATGCAGGAACTAAGGCGCATCTGCGATCGTCACGGAATTCTTTTGGTGGTCGACGAGGTGCAGAGCGGCGTGGGCCGCACGGGCAAGTGGTGGGCAGTGGAGCACACGGGCGTGGAACCGGACATGGTTTGCATGGCGAAGGGCATTGCGTCGGGCATGCCGCTGGGCATCACGATGACGCGCTCTGAAATCATGGACTGGGTGCCGGGCTCGCATGCGTCAACCTTTGGCGGCAATCCGGTGTGCATTGCGGCGGCGCTGGCTACGCTGGACGTGATTGAGAAAGAGCATCTGCTGGAACACACGGCGGAAGTGGGCGCGCACATGATGAAGCGCATGGCGACGTGGCCGGCGAAGCTGAAGCTGGTGGGCGATGTGCGCGGGCGCGGGCTGATGATCGGCGTCGACATTGTGAAGGACAAGACGACCAAGGAGCATGGCAACGCGGAGCGCGACCTGATCGTCGAGCGCGCGTTTGAACACGGCGTGCTGTTCCTGGGCTGTGGGCCGAGCTCGATCCGCATCTGTCCGCCGCTGGTGGTGACGAAGGAAGAAGCGGACGTTGCCATGGATGTGCTGGAAGAGTGCATCGGGGAAGTGGGCAAATAGGACGAAGCGGGAGAAAGACGGAAACCGAGGACTGTCTAGTTTTGTTCGCTGGACGAAGTCTGTGACATGTGAATTTCCCCATTCTAAATTTCGCAAAGAACGCGAAATTTAGAATGGGTCACCCGCCCTCTTGCTTGGCGGTGCGGTTTCAAGCCGTGCCGTCCCGAACGGAATCAACGTCAAGATCAAGATCGAAGGCGACGGACAGGAGTGTTTGTCCCACACGATTGAAGGCCAGGGGCTGAAGCCCGCTTGGATTGTGCGACTTTACGCGGCGCTGAAGCGCCGCTCTTCCACGTTATTACTTGCGCCCCTGGCGATTGACCCATCCAAATCTCAAGGGCTAAAGCCCGCATCATTACTGGCGCTTGGCGGCGCGGCTTGAAGCCGCGCCCTTTCAAAGCCAAACCTAATGGCGTGCGTGAAGTCGTGTCGTTCCCAATCACTCGACAGAATCTTGACTCAGGCCTGGAATTCGCTGGCTTCGGGGAAGCGGAGATTGCATTTGCTGAGGGCGTCGTTGAGGAGCACCTCGACTTTGGTCTCTTCACAGTTGCGGGACATGGCGAGTTCGCTGACGAGCAAGTAGCGGGCGCGTTCCAGCATTTTCTTTTCGCGGAAGGATAAGGGCTTGGCCTGGTGAAGGGCGATCAGGCTCTTGAGGACTCCGGCGACTTCGAAGAGAGAGCCGGTGCGCATGCGGTCGGAGTTTTCCTTGAAGCGGTCTTTCCAGTCGGCGGTGGTGAGGTCTTCGGCGACGGAGAGGAAGTCGAGGATTTTTTGCACCTCACCGTTGCGAACGACGCGGCGAATGCCGACGCTGCCGACATTGTTGCAGGGCACCATGACCTTGAGACTGCTGGACTTAATGTTGAGGAGATAGAACTTCTCCACGGTGGCGCCGACGGAGCGGCTGCTGATTTGTTCGATGACCCCCACCCCATGGTTGGGATAGACAACCTTGTCGCCGATATGAAAATTCAGATCAGCTCCACTCATAACTAAGGCACCCGGGCAGGAGAAAGGATCTAGTGGGGAGAAGCGACGCCGTTACTTGGAACAGGGTACCCCTAAAAAGGGCGAAAAGCAAGGATTGGTGCGGGGTTGCGGGGATCAGGGATGGTAAACGAGGGCGAAATAGAGTCCTAAGTTGCTGCTTTTAGATGGGTTAGATCCCGACAGAAGGAGGACAGGCGCGTCCTTTGCGACGTGGGGCGGGGCGTCTGCCGGGCCGCACCGGGTCAGAATAGCCACTTCAGCTCCGCTCTGGGCGGGCGAGAGCGACTGTTCCCAGACAAGCATCTTCCCCCAGACAGGGCGGTGCTTATAATCGCCGTGTGAGTCTTGAAGGGGGAAAATCCGACAGGCCGGCGGGGAGGGTTCTGGGGCTCGACGTGGGGTCGAGAAGGATTGGGATGGCGGTGTCGGATCCTTTGGGGATCACGGCGCAGGGCTTGGAAACTTTGCAGCGGCGGAACAAGCGTGCGGACTTGGCGGCGCTGGAGCAGGTGATTCGGGAGTACGGGGTGCGGGAGATCGTGGTCGGGCTGCCGTTGCGGATGAGTGGTGCGGAGGGGACGCAGTCGGACAAGATGCAGGTGTTCGCCGAGGACCTGCGCAAGCGGTTCCGGCTGCCGGTGCACATGTGGGATGAGCGGCTGACCTCGGCGGAAGCGAATCGATTGTTGCGGGAGACGGAGTTGTCGATCGAGAAGCGGGCGAAGGCAGTGGACCGGATGGCAGCGGCGCTGATTTTACAGGGGTGGATGGAGAGGCGGCGTCCGGCGTCCGGCGTCCGGCTTCCGGCCGAAGAGGAGCGATAGCTGGATCGGACTCCTATTCCATTGTCTGGGAGCCCAGGCTGTTTGTTTGGGACATGCCAATTGCTAGGCCGCCGATGGCGAACGGACGGACCGGAGTAAGCCATTGAGAAGCTGGCCAACGCGAGTCGTCTTGCGGAGAAAAGCTTCCGCCCTTGACGCATCAAGGTAACCGAGCCGGCGGGCGAGGTTGATTTGAGTTTCGATCTCGAACAGCGACCCTCGGGAGTGGCAAAGGAATTGGGCGAGTTCCTTGTCCGAAGACCGGCCTTTGCCTTCCGCGATATTGCTGGGCACCGAAACCGCCGCTCGTCGCAACTGGATGGTCAGAGCATAGGTTTCCTCCTTGGGGAACGTCTTTGTGATTCGATAGATGTCCTCCGCGAGGTCCATCGCCGCCTGCCAGACTTCCAGGTCGGTGTATGTCCCGCTCATTGAACGTACTCCTTCCCATGCATGGGTTTCACACTAGAGGCACGGGCGTGGAGAGCGAAGTGATATTCGTCACGTCAGTCATTTTTTCGGGATTAGACCAGACCAATGTGGGAAGAGAACGCCGGAAGCCGGATGCCCGGCGTCGGACGCTGCCTTACTTTCCACGCATGGCGCGGCGGTAGGCGGCGACGTTGGTATTGTGTTCTTCGATGGTGCGGGCGAAGCGGTGGTGGCCCTGGGCGTCGGCGACGAAGTAGTAGTAGTCGGATTGCGCGGGATGCATGGCGGCTTCGAGCGCGCTTTTGCCGGGATTGGCGATGGGGCCGGGCGGAAGTCCGGCATGGGTGTAGGTGTTGTAGGGAGAGTTGAAGTGCATGTCGTCGTGATGCAATGCACCGGTATAAGTTCCAGCTAAGAGTTCGGCATAAATAATGCTGGGGTCGGCATCGAGGGCGATTTTCTTTTCCAGACGGTTGTAGTAGACGCTGGCGACGAGGGGGCGTTCTTCGCCGACGGAGGTTTCCTTCTCGACGATTGAGGCCATGATCACGGTGCGATTGACTAAGCTAGGATCAGGAATAAGGTAGGCAAGCATCTGCGGCTTGCCTCCGGGTTTCTCACTAGGATATGGCTGCGCCAATCCGATCTGGCCGGCGACCTGGCGGAATTGCTTCACCATAGCGGCCGCCATGTCGTGCATCGTCATCATGCGGCTGAATTGGTAGGTGTCGGGGAAGAGGTAACCTTCGAGCGAAGGTGCGCCGGGAGCGAGGTCTGCGATGAGCGCGGTATCCGATTGCGCAACCTTCAGGAAATCCTCCGCAGACCCGAGGCCGGCTGCTTCCACCGCGCGGGCGATGTCGAACATGGTGAAACCTTCGGGAACGACGACGGTGCGGAAGTAGACGTCGCCGCGGGCCAGGCGATTGTGGACGTCGATCAGATTGCGGGATTCGTCGAAGCGGTATTCTCCGGCTTTGAGCGAGCGGCCACGGTGGAGATAGTGCCACAGAATGAAGGCTCGCTCGCTGCGGATGATTCCGCTGGACTTGAGTTCGGAGGCGATGCGGCGGGTGGAATATCCGGGATGCAGCATCACGAAAGTTTGTGCGGAGGGTTCAACAGGAGTTAGCACAGCCCAGGCGAACCAGCCCGCGAAAGCGCATGCAGCAATGAAGATGAGCCAGAAGATCTTACGCACGATGGCGACAGTTTAGACGATGATGGAAGGTGCGCGTAGCTGACTTTAGTAAGATTTTGAGTCGGCTATGGTGTTGCAGTTTGGCTTACGCGTTGGGGCCGTTAAGCGGGAGATCCTTCGCTACGCCTGAAAAACGGCTCCGCTCAGGATGACAATCGTCGTGTAATAGTCAAACTGCACTCCTCGGCTGTCCTGCTGGTTTTGCGACCTTTCCGGCGCGGTATACTCAAATGTTGTGGAGATCATTTAATACTTCATGAGACGTAGCTCGCCCTTTTGGGCTTTGACTTTACTGCTGGCGGTGCTGCCCACGACGGGCTGCCTGTTCCGCACGCGGCCGGTGGAGGAAACCTATTCCAAGGCTCCTCTTCGAGAATCCTCCCAAGCAGGATTAATAGACAGCATCAACCAACAGGCGGAGAAGATCCGGTCGCTGCAGGCGACGGTGGATATCGATACTTCCGCGGGCGGGGCGAAGAAGGGCCACGTCACCGACTACAAAGAGATTCGCGGCTACGTGCTGGCGCAGAAGCCGGCGATGCTGCACATGATCGGGTTGTTGCCGATCGTGCGGACGACGGCTTTTGACATGGTGAGCAACGGCGAGGAGTTCAAGCTGTGGATTCCGCCGAGGAACCGCTTTGTGGTAGGGCGCAACGAGGTGCAAACGCACAACGCGGACCAGCCCATGGAAAGCATCCGGCCGCAGGATATCTACGAGGCGCTGCTGATTCGCGCCGTCGATCCGGAGCACGAGATCGCGGTGCTGGAGAATGGTTACGAGATTCTGCATGATTCCAAAGGGCATCGCGTCCTGCAGGACGACTACGAGTTGGTGGTGATTCGCAAGCGAGACAAGGGCTGGGCGCTGTCGCGCAAGATTGTGTTCAGCCGCACCGACCTGCAACCGCATCGCCAGTACATTTACGACGAGAAGGGCAATCTGGCGACGGATGCGAGGTATGCGAACTATAAAGAGTTCGATGGCGTGAGCTTCCCCTCGCGTATCGAGATTTTCCGGCCGCAAGAGGAGTACGACATCACGCTTAACATGTTGAAGCTGGAAATCAACAAAGCGCTGAGGGACGATCAGTTTGTGCTGCAGCAGCCGCCGGGAGCGGAGGTGGTGCATCTGGATAAGCCGCAGCCACAGTCGAGCGCGGCCGGGCCCCCGATGGGGACGAGAAACGAGCGCTAGGTTTTCAGCTTTCCATCCACTATGAACAAAATGGTGATTGCCAACCTGGTGCACCGGCCGCTGCGGTCGCTGATCAGCATCAGCGCGGTCGCTCTGGAAGTCATTCTGATTCTGCTGATCGTCTCTTTCTTCTACGGGCAATTGAACGGATCGAAGGCGAGCCAGGTGGGAGTTGGGGCGGATGTGATGGTGCAGCCGCCCGGATCCTCCGCCCTGGTAGGCGTGACCGGAGCGCCCATGCCGGTGAAGGTCGGCGACAAGCTGCGGCAGTTGCCGCATGTGACAGTCGCTGCGCCCGTGATCTGGGAGTTGACCACCAAGCCTGCGCTGGAAATTATTTACGGCATCGATATCGACAGCTACAACAGCATCCCTCCGGCATTGCGGTTTCTTTCCGGCGGTCCTTTTCAAGGGCCCTACGACGTGATTGTCGACGATTATTTTGCCGGCTTGAAGCATGCGAAGGTGGGGGACTCGATTGAGATCCTGAGCCATCAGTTCCGCATTTGCGGGATTGTGGAGCATGGAAAAGGGGCGCGCAAATTCATGCCGATCGCGACCATGCAGGACTTGATCGGAGCTCCCGGTCACGCTTCGGTTTTCTATATCAAGCTGGACGATCCTCGGAATGTGGATGCAGTGGTCGACGAGATTCGGCAAGTCCCGGGTATGGAGAATTACTCGGTGCGCTCCATGCAGGAATATTTATCGATGATGACGCCGGAGAATTTGCCGGGGTTTTCGACGGCGATCCGCATTGTGATCGCGATCTCGATGATTATCGGATTCCTGGTGATTTTTCAGTCGATGTATACGGCGGTGATGGAGCGTACCCGCGAAATAGGGATTCTGAAGGCTTTGGGCGCGTCGAAATTCTACATCGTGAGCGCTGTGCTAAGAGAAAGTGCGCTGCTGGCGATTGCGGGCATCGTGGTGGGGACGATAGTAAGTTTTGTGACGCGCCACATCATTCTGATCGAGTTGCCGACGCAGCGGCTTTTCTGGAGCAACGGCTGGGTGGTGCGTGCAACGGTACTTGCCCTTGTCGGAGCTTTGGCGGGAGCCTTGTATCCCGCCTACAAAGCGGCGCACAAGGATCCGATTGAGGCGCTGGCGTATGAGTAGCGCAGCTTCTAGCTTCTACAGTTTCCAGCTCAAGAAGCCGATTGTCATTCCTCTCGCTCCGCTCGGGATGACAGAACGCGTAGTTCTATTCTTCCGGTTCCGGCTTGGCTTCGATTCCTGCGCGCTTCAACAGGCGCCGCAGTCCTCGTTCTCCGGCAGCGCCGCGCTGTTCGCCAGCGATGTTGCCGTCGCGGTCGATCACCACGTAGATGGGGTAGCTTTGGGCGTTGTACATGGCGGCGAGGTTGGTGTCTTTGGTGAGCACGATGGGAACGGATCGAGGGTGCTCGCTAAGGTATTTCTTAACCTTTTGATCGGGCTCGAGGACGTCGACGGCGAGCACGATCAGGCCTTTGCCGGCGAACTCCTTGGCGATGTCGTCGACCAGGGAGGCTTCGTTTTCGCAGTACTTGCACCAGGTGGTCCAGAACTCGAACAGGACGACCTTGCCCTTGACCGACGCGTTGTTGAACTGATCGCCGGTTGTGGTTTTGGCGCGGAAGCGAGGAGCGGGTTCGCCGGTTTCGTCGGCGGCGAAGGCGCAGAGGGCGGCGAACGCGAGTGCGATGGGCACGAGACGGCGGAAAGTGAACGATGGCGCTGCCATGGGGCGGAATGTTAACACGGATGTGGGAATTGGTTAGCCCATATTTATTAACTCAACGTTGACAATTCCTTGCAGGCTCCGGTATCTTTAAAGCTTTGGGAAGTCTCGCGGTTGCCCGCCTGATGGTCTGGCGTCCTCGCCGGGGAATCACCGAGCGGTCTTCTTTGTAATTTCAATCGCGTTTCGCAATTTTTTTCATTCCGGGAGATTCCGATGTCAACCTATTTCCCCAAAGCGGGGGAAATTGTGCGCAAGTGGTACGTCGTGGATGCGGATGGCCAAACGCTGGGTCGTATGGCCTCGCAAGTGGCTCGCATCCTCATGGGCAAAGAGAACCCGCAGTACACACCCTTTCTCGATACCGGCGATCATGTGATCGTCAT
This sequence comes from uncultured Acidobacteriaceae bacterium, assembly GCA_963749985.1. Classification (GTDB taxonomy): domain Bacteria; phylum Acidobacteriota; class Terriglobia; order Terriglobales; family Acidobacteriaceae; genus Sulfotelmatobacter. Next base: position 66,189 of record CAVVOS010000003.1, read on the forward strand.
CAATGCCGAGAAAGTGAGAACGACCGGTATGAAGTCGGAGCAGAAGCAATATCACCACTACACCGGATATCCGGGTGGGCTGCGCACCGAAGATTACCGCAAGCGTTTGGCGCGCAAGCCGGAAAAGATCATTGAAGATGCGGTGCGGCGCATGCTGCCGAAGAACAAGCTGGCGGCGCACATGCTGTCGAAGCTGAACGTGTACAAGGGCGACAAGCATCCGCACGAGGCGCAGAAGCCGCAGGATTTTAAGTTGGAAGTGCGGGCGTAGGCGCTTTCTGACGCGAGAGCTGGAGAGATTGAGATCCTTCGCTCCGCCTGAAAAGCGGCTGCGCTCAGGATGACAAAACGATTAGGAGCTACAAGCTAAATGGCTGAATTGGTTCAGTACTACGGAACGGGACGGCGGAAGCGGGCGATTGCGCGGGTGTATCTGCGTCCGGGCAGCGGCGAATTCAAAGTTAACGGGCGCGCGTTTGAGGAGTACTTTGTGACGCCGGCGCAGCGCTCGGCGGCAAAGGCGCCGTTGGCGTCGACGGAGACTGCGGCATCGTTCAACATCATCGCCAGCGTGCTGGGCGGCGGGGTGCGGGGGCAGGCCGACGCGGTAAAGCTTGGTATTGCGCGCGCGTTGATGCAGTTCAACGCAGAGTTGCGCGGCAAGCTGAAGTCCGAGGGAATGGTGACGCGGGATTCGCGCGGCAAAGAACGGAAGAAGTACGGCCAGAAGGGCGCGCGCAAGCGGTTCCAGTTCAGCAAGCGGTAAGAATGAGTACCTAGTGCCGAGTACCGAGTGCCGAGCAAGATCAAAGTTCCTCGCGTCGCTCGGAATGACAATCGTTCTTCGGGTTCACTGGCCACTGACAACTGGCCACTGACTACTGTTTTAGGTGTTCAATTCTTCCTGTGCCTCGCGGCGCGGGGCGGGAATGGCAATCGGAGAGCAGTACCCAGCTGCCAGTACCAAGTTTCCGGCAACGTTCTTGCTGGGTACTGGGTACTCGGTACTGGCAACTGACTTCCGATGCAGACTGAATAAGGAGGTTCATTGGCTACCATCACCATGAAGGAGTTGCTCGAAGCGGGTGTTCACTTCGGGCATCAGACGAAGCGCTGGAATCCCAAGATGAAGGAATACATCTTCGGCGAGCGCAACGGGATTTACATCATTGACCTGCAGAAGACGCTGAAGATGTTCAAGGAAGCGTCGAGATTCGTACAGGAACTGGCGGCCGACGGCAAGATTGTGCTGTTCGTGGGAACCAAGCGCCAGGCGCAGGATGCGATTGCCGAAGAGGCCACAAAGTGCGGCAGCTTCTACATCAACCAGCGCTGGCTGGGCGGACTGCTCACCAACTGGGTGACGGTGCAGAAGTCGGTGAAGCGGCTCAAGGAACTCGACGAAATGGCCACGGATGGCCGCTACGAGCTGCTCCCGAAAAAAGAAGTGATCAAACTGGAACGCGAGCGCAAGCACTTGCAGGCCAACCTGGCGGGCATCAAGAACATGAGCCGGTTGCCGGATGCGGTGTTCGTGATCGATTCGAACAAAGAACAGATCGCGGTGCGGGAAGCGCGCAAGCTGGGCATTCCGGTGGTCGCGGTGGTGGATACGAATTGCGATCCCAGTGAAGTGGATTACGTGATTCCGGGGAACGACGACGCGTTGCGGGCGATCCGGCTGTTTACTTCGAAGATTTCGGAGTCGATTGCCGAAGGTGCGCAGTTGATGACCGATAAGCAGGTCGCCGACATGACGGCCGCGACCGAGCAGGCTCAGGCTCGGGAATTGCAGCAGGCGGAAGATGCCGCGTCCGCGCTCGAACTTCGGGCTCAGGAAGCTGCTGCGGCCTCCGATCTGGCGGACATCGGCGAAAACATCAGCATGGAAGAAGTGCTGGGGCCGGGGACGCTGAAGAAGCCCGTTGCAAACGAGGAAGCTGACGTTCCCAAGGTCGAGAGCCAGACGGTTTAGAAACCGTCGTCGGTCGTTAGTCGTTGGTCGTCGGCGAAAAACAAAAACCGGGCGTTTGACATCTGACCCGCGCGGGTCGTCCGGCGCGGGTCAAAGTTTGTAGAGGCAAGGTTTCAGAAAATTGGAAGGAACTCATACGTAATGAGCACTACTATGGCAAATATTTCTGCAGCGCAAGTGAAAGATCTCCGGGAAAAGACCGGAGCACCGATGATGGATTGCAAACAAGCCCTGACCGAAGCCAAGGGTGATATGGAGCAGGCGGTCGTGATCCTGCGCAAGAAGGGCGTTTCGGTGGCCGCGAAGAAAGCTACGCGTGTGACCAGCGAGGGCGCGGTGACCAGCTACATTCATGCCGGAGGCAAGATTGGCGTGCTGGTCGAGGTGAATTGCGAGAGCGATTTCGTGGCGCGCACCGACGACTTCAAGGAACTGGTGCACGACATCGCCATGCACATCGCGGCCAGCGATCCGAAATACGTGCGTAAGGAAGATGTGACCGCTGCAGACTTTGCACGTGAGAAGGATATCTTTCTGGCGCAGGCCGTGGCCTCGGGAAAACCGCCGAACATTGCGGAGAAGATGGTTGCCGGCAAGATGGAAAAGTTCTACGAGGAGGTCTGCCTGTTGGAGCAGCCCTTCATCAAGGACCAGACTGTCTCGATTGCGCAACTCATCGCGGCGAAGATCGGGAAGCTGGGCGAGAACATCAGTGTGCGGCGCTTTGCGCGCTTCAAAGTGGGCGATGCAGGCGAGACCGTCGCGGTCACCAAGCCCACGGAACAGAAAGCGGAGTAATACAAGGGCGCCTACGGGCGCCTTTTTTTGTCGCACAAGCTGAAGGGCCGAGGTACCTCAGCGGCTGAAGCCGCTGGATACGGGGAATGTTAATCGCAGCGCTGAAACGCTGCGCTACCCAAAATCGAAGTGAAGCGGAACGGCAACTGGCCGCTGGCCACTGACAACTGGTTTATGACCCCTGCCTTCAAACGCGTTCTGCTCAAGCTTTCTGGAGAAGCCCTGGCTGCCAATCAGGGCTTTGGTGTGGACACGGCCCGCATCCACGAAGTCGCGGCGGAGCTGGCCGACGTGCATAAGCTGGGAGTGCAGCTCGCGATCGTGGTAGGTGGCGGCAACTTCTTCCGCGGCGTGGCCGATCAGGCTCGGGACATGGACCGGGTTTCGGCCGATCACATGGGCATGCTGGCCACGGTGATCAACGCGCTGGCCCTGCAGGATGCTCTCGAAAAGCAGAACGTCTACACCCGGGTGCAATCGGCGATCGAGATGAAGCAGGTGGCGGAGCCGTTCATCCGGCGGCGCGCCATCCGGCATCTGGAAAAAGGCCGGGTGGTGATCTTCGCGGGTGGGACGGGGAATCCCTACTTTTCGACCGACACGGCGGCGTCCTTGCGCGCCATGGAGATTAAAGCCGATGTAATTCTAAAGGCCACCAAGGTGGATGGCATCTACGACGCCGATCCCTTAAAGGTGAAGGACGCCAAGAAGTTCGAGAACATTACATACATGGATGTTCTGAAGCTGGGATTGAAGGTGATGGATTCCACCGCCATCAGCTTGTGCAAGGACAATAATCTGCCCATCATCGTCTTCAATCTGAATCAGCATGGGAATATTCGCCGCGTGGTTAGCGGGGAGAAGATCGGGTCGAGGGTTAGCGCTTAAGGCTTTGCCACGGATGCTCACGGATTTAATTCCAGGTTCTGATCCGTGGCGAGGCGTGCAAATCCGTGGCCGGCTTTGTGTTGGGTTTATAATTCAGCGTTTTGATTCTTGAACTCTTACGGAGCTGCCTAATATGGCGCAAGCATCGATGGCCACAATTCCCGGCCTCAAAGAAACATACGTACAACTGAAGACGCGCATGGAGAAGGCGGTGGAAGATTTCCGCAAGGCGATGGCGGCCACGCGGACGGGGCGCGCCTCGGTGCACATGCTGGACAGCGTGAGCGTGGACTATTACGGTTCGCAGATGCCGCTGAACCAGATCGCGCAGGTGCACGCGCCGGAGCCGCAGATGATAACGGTGCAGCCGTTCGATCCGTCGCAGGTGGGGCCGATCGAGAAGGCCATTCGTTCCGCCGAACTCGGGCTGAATCCGATGAACGACGGCAAGCTGATTCGCGTGCCGGTGCCGGCTCTGACGCAGGAGCGCCGGCAGGATATGGTGAAACATCTGAACCGGGTGCTCGAGGAGCACCGCACCGCTGTGCGGAATATTCGCCGCGATGGCAACGATGCCATCAAGAAGGCGATGAAGGATAAGAAGATCACCGAGGACGACGAGAAGCGGTCGCTCGACGAGATCCAGAAGCTCACCGACGACGAAATCAAGAAGATGGAAGAGATGAGCAAGGCGAAGGAAAAAGAGGTTTTGGAGATCAAGTAGGAACACGCGTTCTTGCATTTCATCGAAATCAGGGCATCCGATCCGGTGCGGATGCCCTTTGTGCTGCTCGGGCTACCCGCCCTTATAATCGAACGAATATGAAACAGCTCGTCCATGCCGCGTGTCCGCACGATTGTCCCGATGCGTGCGGAGTGTTGATCACGGTGGAAGATGGGCGGGCGACGAAGATTCAGGGAGATCCCGGGCATCCGGTGACGCGTGGATTTTTGTGCGCGAAAGTGGCGAAATATCTGGACCGGGTGTACTCGCCGGACCGGGTGATGTATCCGATGCGGCGGACTGCAGCTAAGGGTTCCGTGGCAGCGCAGCGGAACTTTGCTCCGCATGGACAGCCGGGGGCGGCTGTCCCTACACAAGCACAAGTTTGGCAGCGGATTAGCTGGGATGAGGCGCTGGACGAGATTGCCTCGCGCTTTCGCAAGATCGCCGCGGAGTTCGGCAGCGAGGCGATTCTGCCATATTCTTACGGCGGAACGCTGGGTGCGGTGAATGGGGCTTCGATGGACCGGAGGTTTTTCAACCGCCTGGGCGCTTCTCAGCTGGAACGCACGATTTGTTCCTCGGCGGGCGAGGCTGGGTTGGAGTCTGTGATGGGCGTGAAGCTCGGCACTGAGCCGGAGCAGTTTATCCATTCTCGCTACATCATCGCGTGGGCCTCGAACATTCACGGAAACAATGTTCACCTGTGGCCGTTCATTGTGGAAGCGCGGCGCAGGGGCGCGAAGCTGGTAGTGATCGATCCCTACCGGACGCGGACTGCGGCGTCCGCCGACTGGTATCTACCGATCAATCCCGGAACCGATGGGGCGCTGGCGCTGGCCATGATGCATGTGATCATCGGCGAAGGGCTGTACGATGCCGATTACGTCGCGAAATATACGCTGGGCTTCGACGAACTGCGGGAGAAAGTGAAAGCTTACCCTCCGGAGCGGGCGGCGCAGTGGACAGGGATTGCGGCGGAAGATATCCGCAAGCTGGCGCGCGAGTATGCTACGGTGCGGCCTTCGGTAATCCGGGTGAACTACGGTGTGCAGCGGTCTGAGGGTGGCGGGATGGCGACGCGTGCGATCTCGATGCTGCCTTGCATCATTGGATCGTTGAAGGAAGTGGGCGGCGGAATTCATCTTTCGACCAGCGGTGCGTTTGACCTGAATAAGGACGCGCTGCGGCGGCCCGATCTTAAGCCAGATGGCCTTGATCACTCGCCGCGGGTAGTCAGCATGGTTCGCCTGGGTGAGGCGCTGAACAGGTTGAGCGATCCGCCGGTGAAGGCACTGTTTGTGTACAGCTCAAATCCGGCGGCGGTTTGCCCGAATCACAATGAAGTGGTGCGCGGGTTGAGGCGGGAGGATTTGTTTACCGTTGTCCACGAGCAGTTCTTTACCGACACTACCGACTACGCGGACATTGTGTTGCCGGCGACGACGTTCTTCGAGCACAAAGATTTGCAGGCTGCGTACGGCCACTACTATCTGCAAGTATCGGATCAGGCGATTGAGCCGCTGGGAGAGTGCCGGGCGAATGTTGAAGTGTTCCGGGCGCTGGCCGAGCGGATGGGATTCAAGGACTCCTGCTTCAGCGAGAGCGTCGATGAGATGATCGATGGCGCGTTGGCATCTAAGAATCCGTGGCTGGAGGGAATCAGCCGGGAGCGGTTGGAGCGGGAACGGCAGGTGCGTCTCAACTTCAGCCGCCAGTTGCCAGTCGCCAGCTGCCAGTCAGAAACTTCAGAGTCCTTAGAACCCTTTCTTCCTTTCGCTCACGGCAACTTCCGCACGCCTTCAGGGAAGGCTGAGTTGTACAGCGAAGCGATGAAGGCGCTGGGGCTTGATCCGGTGGCCGAGTTCACGCCTCCCACGGAATCGCGCAATGGTGGGCAGGGCACGGCGTTCCCGCTGGAACTTCTGGCGCGCAAGGCGGATAACTTCCTGAACTCAACTTTTCCGAACGTGCCGTCGGTGCAAGCCATGGAGGAGCCGGATCTTCTGGAAATGCACTCCGCCGATGCCCGAGCGCGTGGTATTGCCGATGGAGAGACGGTGCGGGTATACAACGGGAGGGGAGAAATTTTTTTGAAGGCTCGAGTGGATGGCGCGGTGCAGCCTGGGGTGGTTTCGGCGAGGCTGAGTTGGGCTAAATTGAGCCCTGGATACCGCAACATCAACGTGCTGACCTCAGAAAAACTTTCTGACCTAGGCAACTCCGCCACGTTTTATTCCGTCTTGGTTGAGGTGGAGTCCTCCAAGTCCTTTCCATGAAGCCACCGGCAAGAGTGGCAACTTGGACGCTTTCTGTTTTTCTACCGTATAATGATCGTTTTCCCACATCCTAGAGGCTGAGGTAGTAGCGATTCATCTTCGCATTCATCCGGACATCGTTGTGCCCGAGAACGGCTGCGGCCTTTCCCGCGCCGCCCGTACCCCATCTTCTTCATTTGCACGGCTTTGCCGCCGAATGAAGCGATTCGCGTGGGGGCTGGGAGTGGTAGCGGTTTTCCTCGCCTCGGCAAGCTGGGCACAGACCGACATAATTTCGGAAATCAACATTCAGGGCAACCGCCGAATTCCCGCCGAGACGATCAAGGCGCGCATCTTCACCCACCCTGGTGATATCTATGACACCGCCGCGCTGGAGCGCGATTTCAACGCCTTGTGGAATACCGGTTACTTTGAGGACATCCGTTTCAGCCGCGAACAGACTCCCAAGGGTTGGCGGCTGGTAATCCAAGTCAAGGAAAAGCCGACCATCCGCGAGATTAATTACGTGGGCTTGAACTCGGTGACCACCAGTGACGTGCTGGACCGCTTCAAGGAGGCGAAGGTTGGGTTGACGGTGGAGAATCAGTATGACCCGACGAAAGTCAAGAAGGCGGAAGTGACCATCAAGGGCCTGCTGGCAGAACACGGCCGGCAGTTTTCCACGATTCGGACGGAAATACGTCAGATTCCTCCGGCTGCCATCGGGATCACGTTTGTTATCAAAGAAGGCCCGAAGGTCAAGGTGGGCAAGATCAAGTTCGAGGGCAACAAGAACGTGAAGACGCGAATCCTGCGTTACGCCATGAAGAACTTGCGGCCCATCGGCGTTCCACACTCGATCTTTCTGGAGAACATATTCGCCAGAACCTACGACGCGACCAAGCTCGACGAAGACACGGAACGGGTCCGGAACGAATACCAGAATCGCGGCTATTTCAAAGTCATCGTGAACGAACCCAAGACGCAGATTCACGACACCGGGCACCAGGGCTTCCACATACCGTTGTTGCAGGGGGGGAAGGGCAAGTCGGTCGACATTACCATGCCGATCGACGAGGGGGACCGTTACACCCTGGGTTCGATCTCGTTCAAGAATAACAAGGCGGTATCGAACGTGAAGGCGCTGCGCAACCTGTTTCCGATCAAGGACGGAGACGTTTTCAGCAAAGAGAAAGTGGCCAAGGGTCTGGAAAACCTGCGTAAGGCCTATGGCGAGCAGGGCTACATCAACTTCACCTCGGTGCCTGAAACCAGGTTTGACGACGAGAAGAAACTTATCTTTCTTGACGTTGATGTGGACGAAGGGAAGCAGTTCTACGTCCGCCGCATTGAGTTTACCGGTAATACCACGACTCGTGATCGTGTGATCCGGCGTGAGATCGCCCTGGAAGAAGGCAACATCTACAACTCGCGTCTTTGGGAGTTGAGCTTGTTGCGGCTGAACCAACTGGGATACTTCGACCAGTTGAAGCCGGACGATCCCAATACCACCGACCGCAAGCTGGACGAGAAAGATGGGTTGGTCGACCTGACGTTGAAGATCCATGAAAAGGGCAAGAACAGCATCGGCCTGAACGGCGGCGTGAGCGGACTGGAAGGCGCCTTTATCGGCCTCAACTATGCCACCAACAACTTCCTTGGTCTCGGGGAAACGCTTTCGGTACAGCTCAGCCTGGGCAACCTGGCGCGCAGCGTCCGCTTCGGCTTCACTGAACCGTATATGTTTGACAAGCCGTTGCAGTTCGGTTTTAACGTATACGACCAGAGGACCAGCTACAACCAGGCGCGGCAACTCTCCATCTTCCGCGGTCAGACTCTGGATTTACCCAATACCGTGCTGCAGAATCTGCAAAATTACACGCAGTCGAGCGCCGGATTCACGACCTCGCTGAGCTATCCTCTCCATCGTTCCTTCAAGCGGGTGGGAATCACTTACTCGTTCGATCGGTCCTCACTGGCGGCGATAAGCTCGGCATCGAAGAATCTATTCGAGTTCCTGGCCTTCCGCGGGATTTCCGGGCCCAATGCGCTGGAAGGAATCATCACCAGCAAGATCTTTCCCAACTTCTCCTTCAACACCATCGATAGCCCGATCTCGCCGCACCACGGGCAGCAGTTCACGCTGGGTGCGGAACTCGCCGGGTTGGGAGGGACGGTGCGCTCGGTTCGGCCGATCGTGCAGTACAAGCGGTTCATTCCGGTGCAGAACCGCCGCAACGCATTGGGCTTCAATATCCAGGGATCGTTTATCAGCGGATGGGGCGGCTTGGTTGCGCCCCCGTTCCAGCGCTCTTATATGGGCGGGGAGAACGATCTGCGCGGGTTTGACATCCGCTCGGTGTCTCCGGTGGCGTTCCTGCCCAACGTGGGAGCGATCGTCCTGACGAATCCGGACGGAACTCCGGTTCTCAAGAACGCACAAAATCCCGCTTTGGGGAATCTGACCATCCCGATTCCGGTGGACCAGATCACGTTCCCGGGCGGCGACATGAGCATTGTCACCAACTTCGAGTACCGCATTACGATCTATGGACCGGTGGCTCTGGCTCCTTTCATGGATGCGGGACTCGATCCCATCTTGCGTTCTTCGCAGTTGCAGATTGCCTCGGAGCAATACGACCAGGTGATCGGCACCTTTTTTGGATGTCCTGCGCAAGACCAGGCGACGGCGACGGCCACGGGCACCGGCTGCACGCCCGGGAGTCTGTTGAACCCTTTGCCTAAGCAGCAACTGCAGGTTCTGGGATCGACCAACTGGAGACCAAGGATGTCGACCGGACTTGAGCTCCAGATGTTCCTGCCGGTGATCAACGCGCCGTTCCGAATCTATTGGGCTTACAACCCGCTGCGGCTGGATAACCCGGCGAATCCGCCGATTCCGATCACGCGTTCCATGTTCCCCGCAACCGCTGCCGGAGACTATACGTACCACCTGGCGGTGAACACCTATGCGCCCAGCTTCCTGTTGCGCGAGCCGCGCAAGACTTTCCGTTTCACGGTGGCGACGACATTCTAAGACGACGTTTTTTGAGCGGTGACGGTACGCGGCGGAGTTTGACGGCGGCTGAGGAAGCTCTCTATAATTGCGTTGATCCACGCCATTGCAGAAAGCTGACCAAGGGTGGACGACACGTCCGCAACCCCGGCGTGTGACGCTGGCAATCGAGTGCGCCCTGCCTGATGGCTTCTGACGCGGCCGGTTGAAGCAAGAAGAAGCTCGAGACGAGGACCTCGCGAGTTTGTCCCAGTAAGTTCGTCCCGGTAAGCGCGGCGCAGCGTTGCCTGAAAAGGGGTAATCTGAGTTCATTCCCGGAAACATCTTTACCGGAACCATATTCACCGGAACTAATGTTCCAAGGAGTTTAAGCGATCCAATGACAAGCAAGTTCCTGCGGTCTGTCCTGGCCATTGCGGTTCTCTCGATCATTATCGGATTGACGATTTCCGCATTTGCCCAAACCGGTAGCGCGGCTGCTCCAGCGGGTGGCGCCAGTTCGCCCGCAGCCCCGGCGACCTCCACCCTTATGGCCACTGGAACCGGCAGCAAGCTGGGGACCATTAACATTGAGCAGGCTGTGGTCGGCAGCAACGAAGGCCAGCGCGATTTTGAAGCTCTGCGAAAGAAGCTGGAACCGAAGCAAAACGAACTGAAGTCGCAGAACGACGAACTCGAAGCCTTGCAGAAGCAATTTCAGACTCAGAGCGACAAGCTGAACGACGACGCGCGAGCCACCCTCCAGAAGCAGATTGAGACCAAGAAGAAATCCTTCGACCGCGCCGTACAGGACGCACAGGAAGATTTTCAGAATCAGCAGAAAGAGATTTTCCAGCGCATTCTGCAGAAAATGGCTCCGGTGATCGTGAAGCACGCGCAGGATAGCGGCTTTGCCATGATCGTGGACACTTCGAATCCGTGGCCGCAAAGCCCGATCCTGTGGTATGGCGAACAAGGCGACATTACCAAGGCGGTCGTGGACCTCTACAACACGCAGTCCGGCGTGCCAGCTCCAGCCGCTTCTGGAGCTGCGACCAAGCCCGCGGGCCCAAGGCCGACGACCGGAGCAACCCCGAAGCCGGCGGCTCCGAAGTCAACCGAACCACCTAAGTAGCGTTTGACGACACCGCGTGTGTCGGAAAAGTTCCAGAAGGCCGCGTCCCACGCGGCCTTTTTTATTTGCTCCGGCTGGTGCCGCGGAGAAGGTTCCGGTGTCCTTAGCATTAACCCGAATTCAAACAGGGAGGACACCATGTTTGAAGCCACAATCGACTCGTCGTGGGACGAGCGTTCACGCCGCGGATTAACCGCTTTGACATCATTTGGCTTGCAGGCCCTCGCGGTCTGCGTGTTGCTGGTCTTGCCTTTGCTGCGGCCGGCGGGCTTGCCTTTGTTCCACTCGTTATCGACGCCGGTTAGCTTGGGAAGACTAGGGGAGCCTCCCGCAGTCAGATCGCACGCGGGTGCGACTACTGCGGTTGCGCGGAGCAATCCAGCGGACATTACTCTGAGAATGCCTACTCAAATTCCACATGGCATACCGACAACCAACGACGAAGGCCCGCCACAAGTTGCGGAGTCCGGTCCTGGCATCTTCGGGACCGCGGGAGGTGGCGAATCGGATGGCGTCCCCGATCTGTTTGGCAACGGTACGCGGCCGGTTCTGCCGGTGGCAGCGCCACCAGTTGTTGCTCTCGTCCGCCTCTCGCACATGAGTGAAGGAGATCTGATCCGCAAGGTGCAGCCCGCGTATCCTGCACTGGCTCGAAGCGCGGGCATTCACGGGGCAGTCGTGCTGAGTGCGATGATCAGCAAGCAAGGAGTCATTGAGAATCTTCGAGTCCTAACCGGCCATCCCATGCTGGTGCCGGCAGCGATTGAGGCGGTTCGCCAGTGGCGATACCGGCCTTACGTCTTAAACAATGAGCCGGTCGAAGTGGAGACTCAGATCACAGTGAACTTCTCGCTGGCGGGGAATTGATTAGCAGGATTGAAAAGGCGGCTGAGAAAATCAGGTGGGAGTAGCCCAAGCGTAACCTGAGGACGCGCGGCGCTCCCGCTATAATCGAGCCCTGTGGCAACAACTGTAGAAACTCTGAGCCGCGTGGCTACGCGCCCCACATGGGCGGAAGTTTCCCTGGACACTCTGCGGCAAAACTTTCGCGCAGTGGTGAAGCATGCCGGCGCGGGTGTGACCGTGTGCGCGGTGGTGAAGGCCGATGCTTACGGCCACGGGGCGGTGGAATGCTCGCGCGCGCTGCAGGCGGAAGGCGCGAAGTGGATGGGAGTTACGTCACTCGATGAAGCCATCCCGCTGCGCGAAGCGGGCGTCGAGTCACGAATCCTGTTGATGACGGGTTTCTGGCGCGGGGAAGAGAGAGAGATCGCTCGTCTGCGGCTTACTCCCACGGTGTGGGAGCCGTGGCATATCGAATGTCTGGAGCATGCCGCGGTGTCTGGCGCGGTGCGGCAGGCAGTGCATTTGAAGGTGGACACAGGGATGGGCCGGCTGGGAGTGTCGCTGGCTGAACTTCCTATTGTGCTAAAGGCTCTCAACGCGGCTCCGCATCTGGTTCTGGAAGGGCTGTCGACGCATCTCGCGTCTTCCGAAATTATGGACGCGCCTTCGGTGGCGGAGCAGGAGCGCCGTTTCGAGGAGGCGCAGCGCATGGTGCGGGCGGCGGGTTTCGATCCGAAGTTCGTGCACATGGCCAATACCAGCGCGCTGATCTCGCGGCGGGAGACGTGGAACAATATGGTGCGTCCGGGCATCGCGCTCTACGGGTATTACCTGCCGTTCCAGCGTGCAGGACGGGAAGTAAGCGGAGGCACACTGCGGCTTCCGGTGAAGCCGGTGCTGACCTGGAAGACGCGCATTCTCTCCATGCGGGACTTCGCCGCCAATCAGGCTCTGGGTTACGGCGGAACTTACGTGACCAAGGCGCCGGCGCACGTGGCGGTGCTGCCCGTGGGCTACGCCGACGGATACAACCGGCAGCTTTCGAATCGCGGCCGTGTGATCGTCCGCGACCACTATGCGCCCATCATCGGCAGCATCTCGATGGACCTGACGCTGGTGGATGTGACCGGGATTCCTGGGATCGCCGTGGGCGATGAGGTGATTTTACTCGGAACGCATGAAGGGTTGAGCGTCGACGCGCTGGAACATGCAAGGTTGGCGAATAGCTCTCCTTACGAGATACTCTGCAACATCTCCAAGCGCGTGCCGCGGAAGTACGGGGCCTAAAGCGCCGCTCACACCGCCTGCCGTTTCTGGGCTTCCATGTACTTGCGCAGGACGGCGTTCATCGTGGTCTGGTAGCCGCGACCGTGCTTGCGGAAAAACGTCAGCACATCGGGATCGACGCGGAGGGTAATCTGCTTCTTCGGCCCGGGCCAGAAGATTGCGTTCCTGAAGAAATCGGGGCCGACCTCGGGCGCGTCGGAAAAGTCTATGTCGGAATCCTGCATCGCATCAACCCGCTTCCAATCTGTCCTGGACCGCCTTTTCGTATTCTTTACATTCACGGCGGCTCGCCTTTCTCAATGATATAACCCGAATGGTGTCCGTGCCACGCTCCACGAAAACCACATGCGCGATACGGCCGCGGATCATCCCGAACCCGGTCCAGCGCTTTTCTCCGTAGTCTTCTCGCACGTCGGGCTCGTAGAAGAACCCGCCGTCGAAACATCTCTTCCGCGTCGGCGAAGTCCAAGCCGTGCTTCTGGAGATTTGCACGGTTCTTGGCCTCGCCCCATTCAAACTTATCGAATGTCATTGTAACTCCAATCGTAGCTACACGCAAGCGCTTAAGAGCGGATCTACCAAGAATGATCTTCCGTTCTTTTTGCTTCTGACAGTTCGCTAAAAGTTAGCGGGTCTGAATTCACGCAAGCATCGCACGTACTCCCGGAGGTCGAAATGGCCTGACCCGCAGATGATGCCTGCCCGAATCCCAAACGCTCTCCTATGCCATCTGATGCCCGTTCCTGCGGTTCGCTGCGGGGAAGCTGATTGTCCGACGAATCGTTTGTTATCCTCAAAGTACATGCCCTCTCGCTACGCACAATGGATGTATGACTGGGAACACAAGCTCACTTCGGTGGACAACAACCGGGTGGTGCGTCCGCTGGACTGGGGCGTGGAGTGGGCGCGGGATTGGCCTTGCCGGAATGGGGCGCGTCCGGGGCAAGCCGTGGATGATCCGGCGAAATTCTTTATCGATTTCAACCGGCGCATCGTCGCTGCCAGCGATGAGTTTTATGGATACACGCGGCCAGCCGATTTCAGGCTGGAGAAGCGTGAGGTGAAGGTTTTCTCTACGCGCGAAGTTCCGGACCCGAAGCTTGAAGCGAAGGTGAAAGGGACGTTCGCGGAATTCTTGCGTTTCACTGCGCCGGTTCAAACGCCGTACGCGGAAAACAATCTAGTGAATGCGCGCTGGTTTCCAGCGTCAGGACGGCGCGCAATCGTGCTTCTGCCGCACTGGAACGCGGACGCGATTGCTTATGTCAGCCTGTGCAAAGTTCTGAACATGATGGGCATCGCGGTGTTGCGGCTGACGATGCCTTATCACGATATCCGTATGCCAGCCGAGATCAGCCGCGCGGATTACGCCGTCTCCGCGAACATTGGGCGCACGCTGGATGCGGTGCGGCAAGGCGTGGTGGATGTCCGTTGCTGTCTCGATTGGCTGGAGCAGCAGGGCTACAGCAAGCTTGGGATCTTGGGCACGAGCCTGGGATCGTGCTATGCGTTCATCGCGGCGGCGCACGATCCTCGCATTCGCGTGGCGGCGTTCAATCATGCTTCCACTTATGTTGCCGATGTGGTGTGGCATGGGCAATCGACGCGGCATATCCGGCAGGGGATGGAATCGCAGATAACTCTGGAGACGCTGCGGCAATCGTGGTTGGCGGTGAGTCCGATGGCGTACTTCAAGCAGTTCGCGCGCTGGCCGCGGAAGTCGCTCGTCATTTATGCGAAGTACGATTTGACTTTCTTGCCTGAACTCTCACGGGATGTGGTGAAAGAATTCGAGCGCTGCGGACTGGATCACAAAGTTGTGGTGCTGCCCTGCGGTCACTACACCATGGGTGAGACTCCATACAACCTGATGGACGGCTGGCAGTTGGCATCGTTCTTAAGGACGGCCTTTGAGGGGTAGAGCGACAGCCGCTGAGGACGAGGCAGCCGAGGACGAGAAGGAAGCGAGCCAAACGCGCGATTATTGCGTTGCAAAGAGCGCGGCGCTTCGCGCGGCTCGCCCAGGTCCCTCGCTGCGCAAAGAACGCTGGCTCGGGATGACAATCAAAGTCGCGGATGAAGCGGTAGAATGTGGGCATGACGACCGGTTACATGCCGGGTTCCGAAGCGGTGATGGAGTACCGGCGTAGCGAGTTCTTGATCACCACCAGCCGCGAGCGCTTGAATCTGGATGTGGTCCACGGTTTTCTGAGTAATTGCTATTGGGCTAAAGGGATTCCACGGGAAGTGGTGGCACGGTCGATTGAGCGCTCGTTGTGCTTTGGCATTTATGAAGAAATCCCACGTCTCGCAAAAGACGCGAGACATGGGGCACCCGCACAAGTTGGTTTTGCCCGCGTGGTCAGCGACTTCGCGACCGTGGCTTATCTGGGCGACGTATTTGTGCTGGAGTCACATCGCGGGCGTGGATTGAGCAAGTGGCTGATGCAGTGTGTCGTGGAGCATCCTGCACTTCAGAATCTACGGCGCTGGATTCTTTTGACTCGCGACGCGCACGGACTTTATTCGCAGTTTGGCTTTACTCCGGTGAAGGCTCCGGAGCGGTATATGGAAATGCACCAGGCCAACGTGTACTCGGACAAAACAACATGACTGCCTACGAGATTCTGGGTACCGCCGCCTGCGGACTCGTCTGTCTGGCGATAGGCACGGTCTGTCTGGTTCGACCTATGGCCGTGCGCGATTATGCGCTACGAACCTCGCCGGAGTGGACTCCCTTCCGCGGTTTTATGAGAACGAAAAGCTACCTGTGGTCCATTCGATTCAGTGGCGCTATCGCAATGCTTATGTTCCTAATCGCAGTTGCAGCCTTAATCTGGGGTCGGGGATAGGAAAAACAACATGACAAACTCCAAGATGTATCGCCCGCTATACGAAGCCGATCCGCAGATTGCCGCCGCCATTGACAACGAAACCCGCCGCCAGAACGAGGGCCTGGAGCTGATTGCTTCGGAGAACTTTGTCAGCGAAGCCGTGCTCGAAGCCGCGGGCTCGGTGTTCACGAATAAATATGCCGAGGGATATCCCGGAAAGCGCTACTATGGGGGCTGCGAGTATTCGGATGTTGTCGAGAATCTGGCGCGTGATCGCGCCAAACAATTATTCGGCGCGGAACATGCGAACGTTCAGCCCCATGCCGGCTCGCAGGCGAATATGGAAGCTTACGCGGCGGTGTTGCAGCCGGGCGATACCATCCTCGGATTGAATCTTGCCCATGGCGGACACCTGACGCACGGGCATCACTTGAATTTCTCCGGGAAGACCTACAAGATCGTCCCCTACGGCGTAACCAAAGAAACGGAGACGATCGACTATGACTTGCTGGAGAAACTGGCGGAGGAGCACAGGCCGAAGCTGATCATCGGTGGTGGCAGCGCTTATCCGCGCATCATCGACTTCGCCCGCATGCGGCAGATTGCGGACAAAGTCGGCGCGCTATTTCTGGTCGACATGGCGCATTTTGCCGGCCTGGTGGCTGGCGGCGCTCATCCTTCGCCGGTGCCGCATGCGCATATTGTGACCTCGACCACGCATAAGACTCTGCGCGGACCGCGCTCGGGGATGATTCTTTCCAAAGCGGAATTTGCGGCGGCGATCGATAAGGTAGTTTTCCCGGGGATGCAAGGCGGTCCACTGATGCACATCATCGCGGCGAAAGCGATCTGTTTTCAGGAGGCGATGCAGCCGGAGTTTCGCGATTATGCGAAGCAAGTCGTGGCCAATGCAAAAGTGCTGGCGGAGACGCTGGCAGCCGAAGGTTTCCGCATTATTTCCGGCGGCACCGATACGCACCTAATGCTGGTCGATGTCTTCTCCAAGGGTATGCTCGGCAGTGAAGCCGAGAAGGCGCTGGGCGAGGCCGGAATCACGGTGAATAAGAATGCCATCCCATTCGATGTCAATCCGCCGATGAAACCGAGCGGCATTCGTATCGGTACGCCGGCCCTCACGACGCGGGGAATGAAAGAAGCGGAGATGCGGCAGGTCGGGCGCTGGATCGCAGAAGCGCTTCTTCACCGCACCGAGGCCTCGGTGCTCACCAGAATCCGCAAGGACGTGCTTGATCTCTGCGAGGCGTTTCCGCTGTATGCCGAGCGTAGGGCCAGAGCGCAGGCGGAAGTGCGCGCGTAGCTAGAAGCTTTCGTAACTCTGCTGTGCGGGCTGCGTTCTCTATGGTTAAATGCCTTCGGTGAAGATCGCCATCGACATTCGGCGGATGACGGAGTTTGGCGTAGGCACATACATCCGCAATGTCGTGCGGACTTTAGGACGGCTTGACCACGAGACCACGTATTTCCTCATCGGCTCTCCGGGTAAAGTCAGGGAAATCGGCGCCTTGCCAGCTAACTTCCACACGGTTCCGCTGGCCGAACCCGAGCGCTCCCTGAAAAGCTACTGGGAGTTCCGCGCGATTGTGAAGCGGCTGGAATGCGATCTGGTACACATCCCCAATTTGTTTTCCATCCCACGCGGGCTGCCCTGTCCCTATGTGATGACGGTGCACGACATTCTGGAACATCTGTCGCGTGCGCGCCAGCAAACCGGCTTTTGGAGGTCGCTGCACTTCCAGATGACCAAGCGGGTCTTGCGCGGCGCCGCGCGGGTCTTCGCGGTTTCAAACTTCACCAAGTTGGAAATCGAAAAGCTATTTAACATTCCCGCGGGGCGAATCGAGGTGGTCTACAATGCGATCGATGAGAGGCTGCTTCACGGGCACGCCAGCGCGGCAGACCGTCAGTTGATCGTGGAGCGCTACCAGGTTACGTATCCTTTCTTGCTTTATGCGGGAAGCATCAGCCCGCACAAGAACGTCGTGCGCATGATCGAGGCCTTCTCCGCGCTGAAGACCGAACTGGAAAAAGATCAGGCCTTTCCCGACCTGAAGCTCATCATTATTGGAGACGATCTCTCCGGCAATCCTGACTTGCGGCGGACGGTGATCCGAAGCGGCATGCAGAACGACGTGCGCTTCCTGGGATTCGTACCCATCGAAGTGCTTCGCACTTTTTACGATGCAGCCAAGATTTTTGTCTTCCCGTCGTTGTACGAAGGATTCGGTCTGCCACCACTGGAAGCGATGGCACACGGCACACCGGTCGTGACCTCAAACGTGTCGTCGCTGCCCGAGGTGGTGGGGAATGCGGCGGTGCTGGTCCACCCGGAGAATGTGTTCGAGATCATGCGCGCATTGCATCGGGTTCTTCTGGACCAGCCGTTGCGCGAAAGGATGAAGCAGCGCAGCTACCGACAGGTGACCAAGTTCTCTTGGGAGAAATCCGTGAGGCGAATTATGGACGCCTACCAGGAAGTCCTCAGCGCCAAAGGCGGCCGAGCATCCCCTGGCGAGTCGGCTGCCCCGGGCAGCAAGACAACGGCAGGAGCGGCGTGATGCCGCGGGTCTTTCGCCCGACGCGTGTATCACATCTGTGGCAAATCAACTTCCACTTAAGTGGGACCTACTTCAGCAGAGGCTGGCCCGGCGAAGCGATGGCGAGCTTGTGCAACTTGGCGGTGACTCGCGTGCGGTCGGCATCGGTCTGCGCCGAGGCGAGACGTTTGCGGAGGGTAGTGATCTTGTGCTGACGGGCGCGGCGCCGGCGAATCTCCGGCCGGCGGCTGGGTGCTGACATGAGGTGTACTCCTGAAAGTGAATTGAGAAAATGAATTTACCGCAGGCGGACGTGTATGCCGAGTTCCCCGGCCACGTTGCAGCCACGTAAGTTATTGAATCTGAACCAGCGAGAACTGTCAATGATGGCAACTTAAGCATAGATGGCAGGTTCTGCACACCGACGTCCCAAAGCTGACGCCGGGGCGAATTGCCGCTTCGCAATCTGCCGTACCTCCGCGCCGTGAAGAGCAGGAATTTCATGTGCCAATCGCAGGGTTCTAGAACCTGAAACCCTTTGTTGTCAATTACAAACGTAACTACGACGTAATCTTCCATTGTGTTAGAGATTACTAATGGCCGGAGGCCGAAGCTCGTTTGCCGCGAGAACGCGGCCACTTGAACCGCGTATTTGGCGCTAAAAATCCGGCTTCTTCCGCGGCTGCCCATCGCCTCGGCCCGTACAGTTCGAGGAGAACAATGTCAAAGAAAATTCTTGTGGTTGACGACTCCAGAACAGCTTTGATGATGGAGCGCGAGATTCTGGAAAAGCGTACGACCTACCAGTGCGTGACCGCGAGTGACGGGCAGGAAGCGGTGGAGAAGGCTCAACAAGAGCACCCCGACCTGGTGCTGATGGATGTGGTGATGCCCCGCATGAATGGATTTGAAGCCTGCAAGATGATGCGCCGGCAAGCCAGCACCCGGGAGATCCCCATCGTTCTTGTAACCACCCGCGGCGAGGAGTCTTACATGGAAGCTGGATTTCAGAGCGGATGCAATGACTACATCACCAAGCCCGTTGATGGCGCTGAACTGGTAGCCCTGTTACAGAGCTACCTGGGTGAGTAGAGCGTGGAAATGCTGGCGCGAGCTTTGTCCATATTGTGTGAACCGGTGCAACAAGGACCTTCATGAACGGTGACAAGAACAACGTTGGGGCGAAACCCGCCTGGACCGAACCGATGAACGATCTGCGTTTGGGAGCGGCGCGGAAGAGGCTGGCCGAGAGCCGAGGCCAGGAGGATGCGATCGAGGGCGTTCGCGAAATCGTGGCCAACCTCCTCGGGTGCGAGGAAATCGGCCTGTTCCGAGTCGATCGTAGAACTTCAACTTTCCAGGTCTTCTGGTCCTTCGGAATCGAACTTGAGAACTACGACCTGCTGCAGGCGTTGGGTGATAACGGTCTGCAGCGCGTGATGCGCGGCGAGTGCCATGTGGAGTTCGCGGCCCATGACCGCTCTGCAATGGCTATGGCGCAGGCGTTTATTCCTATCAGTGTTGCGGACCAGACGATAGCCATACTCGCAATATTGCGTCTGCTTCCCCAGAAGGCGGCTTTTGACCGGTCCGACATGGAGCTATTCAAACTTCTTTCCGACGAAGCCGCCAAGCCCTTGTTTGGAGCGGCCGGACATTCGATGCCAAGGACCGAGGAACCAGGAATGAGACCATGAGAGAGACTTCCCCCAAATTCAATCCGGCAGTTCTGCCGGCGGAGTTCATGAAGAGTTTTCAGCAGGTGGATTCCGACGAACCCCGGCACTTCCTCTATCCCGGCCAAGTATTCGTGACGCGCGATCCAATCACCATCTCAACCATACTCGGATCATGCGCAGCCATCTGTCTCTGGGACCGGCACAAGCGAGTGGGAGGAATGAATCACTATCTCCTGCCGGAGGGGCTTAGTGACGGGCCGAACCGGCTGCGCTATGGCAACGTTGCCAATCCTGAACTTCTTGAGCAGGTGCTTGCGCTGGGATGCGAAACGCGAAACTTGCAGGCCAAGATCTTCGGTGGGTCCAGCGCTTTCGCTGTCGACCTGTCGCAGTCAGTGGGATCGAGAAATGTGGAGCTTGCCGAAAGTTTTCTTCGCTCTGCGGGCATCCCGGTGGTGGAAAGAGAAGTGTCGGGGAAGCATGGCCGCAGGTTGTTCTTTCAGATCTTCGATGGCGTGACAAAGATCAAGAATTTTGACCAACTGTAGAGAGAAACCAGGCCGCCGGAGGATTGTCGCGGACTGCGAAGGGAGGAACGGTGAATTCAGCGGACTTTGATCGGGAAGCGGTCTTCGCGTCGTTCCTCGTCGAATCGGAAGAAGGCCTGAACCTGATGGAACAGGCGTTGGTTCAGATGGAATCGAACCCTTCCGATCCGGAACTTCTGCACAGCATTTTCCGCATTGCCCATACCATCAAGGGAAATGCAGCCTCATTAGAACTCGGCGAACTAGCAGGGTTTGCCCACGTTGTAGAGGATTTGTTAGACGTGCTGCGTGAGCAGCCGACGCTGCCCGGTGCGGACTTAATTTCCCTGCTGCTGAAGGCCGCGGATGAACTTCGGGCCATGGCTTCAAGCGCGACGGCTGGACCCCAAGAGCTTACCCCGGCACAACACGACCTCAGAAAACAAATAGCGCGGGAGGTGGAAAAGCGGTCGAAACGAGTGGTTAGCGCCGGTGAGGTGCGAGAAGGAGCCGGTCCTGGAGTAAGGGTGGACATGCTTCCGGGTGCCAGTCACCGCACGCTGCGCGCCGATGTCGACAAGCTTGACCACATGTTGAATCTGACCGGGGAAATCGTCATTGCGCAAGGCCGCTTGCGCCAGATGATCGAGAAGCTCGGCAGCGAGCAAGGCCGCGCCATCCTGGACATGCATCGCGAGGCCGAGCGCCTGTACATGGACCTGCAGAGTGAAGTGATGAGTATCCGCATGGTGCCGATCGGCCCCTTGTTTCGCCAGTTTGTGCGATCGGTGAGAGACCTGGCCAGAAGTCACGGAAAGCTGGCCCGTCTGGAAGTCGTAGGAGCAGACGTTGAAGTTGACACAACGGTGCTCGAACTATTGAAAGACCCTCTGCTGCACCTGGTGCGCAATGCGGTCGACCATGGTCTCGAGAAACCGGCCCTGCGCGAAAGCCAAGGCAAGAATCCTTGCGGACTAATCCGGCTGGCAGCGGCGCACAGCGGTGGAAATATCATCGTGAAGCTGCAGGACGATGGAGCAGGTTTCGACCGCGCACGGATCCTCGATAAAGCGAAACGCCTTGGACTCTTATCCGACGACGCCGGCATTCGCGACCAGGATATCTACGATTTGGTATTTAATGCGGGATTCTCAACCGCCGAATCGGTCACCGATCTCTCCGGCCGTGGGGTCGGACTGGATGTAGTCCGGCGCAACATCGACACCCTGCGCGGGACGGTGGAGATAACCAGTACGGCAGGCAAAGGCAGCACGATTATCATCCGCCTGCCCCTGACGCTGGCCATCATTGAAGGGTTCTCGGTGAGGGTCGGAGCTGAGACCTTTGTCGTTCCTCTGGAGCACGTAATCGAGTGTACGGAGTTACCTGCCGCACAACGCAACTCGGAAGCCAGCGGAATTCTCAGTCTGCGGGGAACTGCCCTTCCCTATGTTCGACTGCGGCGTGTGTTTGGCCTGGGTGGGGAGATCCCTAAAAAGGAGAACATCGTGGTCGTTAAGGTCAACGAGTTCTACGCCGGAATCGCAGTTGACGAATTGTTAGGGGGCATGCAGACGGTGGTGAAGCCTCTGGGCAGGGCTTTTCGAGGAGTGTATGGGATCGCCGGTTCTACGGTTCTGGGAAATGGAAGGGTCGGTTTGATCATCGACGTTCCGAGTCTTCTGCGCGGAGTGATGCAGTCGACTTTGCAGGTACAAGCTTAGCCACAAAGGGAAGTTCTTTTGGAGAGGTGAAGGACAATGAAGAATTGGCAAGATCGGAACATCGGCACGCGGCTGGGCGTCATCTTCGGCGCCATCCTGCTGTGCGTGATCGCGGTAAGCGGATTCGGGCTGAGCTGGCTCGGTCGTCTGAACTCCAACATGTCGGCCTCGATGCAAAAGCGTTACAACACGGTTGAGTTGACGCACCAGACTATCGAGAACTCGATCACCAACGCCCGCATCACCATGCAGTTGTTCGAAGTCTCCGACCCCGAACAAGAGAAGAAGCTGAACCAGCAAAACGATGCGATCAGCCAGGAAATCAGCGGGCAGGTCGCCATGATCGAAAAGAGTCTCAACTCTTCCCAGGAGCGGGAGCTGTTCGAGATCGTCAACCGGGATCGCGATGCCTACAAGGCGGCACGGGCAAAAGCTAAGAAATTGTTGATGGAGAAGAAGCGCGATCAGGCGCTGGCGACTTTGAGCGAAGAAGTGATTCCGGCGCTCGACACGTACCGCGCTGCGTGGCAGAAGTTCATTGACCTTCAGGCTGCGGCCGTGGTGCAAAGTATGAAGGAGAGCCAACAAGCCTATGCCGTGGGGCGCGGAGTTGCATTATTGCTGTTGATTGGCACTTTGATTCTAGCCACGTTGGCCGCGGCCAGCGTTACCAAGAGCATTACCGTTCCCATCCAACAGGCAGTCGAGCAGGCGGAGCGGATCGCCGCCGGCGATTTGACCAGGGAGATACTGGTCACAAACCATTCCGAGACCGGCAAACTGCAGCAAGCCATGCGCGACATGAGCAACAGACTCTCGGGCATCATCCGGGACGTCCGCGAAGGGTCGGCGGCCGTTGCTTCCGCAGCCCAGCAGGTTTCTTCTTCCTCGCAGAGTCTTTCGCAGGGAACCAGCGAACAAGCTGCCTCTGTGGAGGAGATGAGCGCCAGCCTGGAACAGATGAATGCATCCATCACCCAGAACGCCGACAACAGCCGGCAAGTGGAGCAGGCGGCCGTTAAAGGGGCGTTGTCGGCGGAAGAGAGCGGCAACGCAGTCAAGGAGACGGTCGAGGCTATGAAGCAAATCGCAGCCAAGACCTCGGTCATCGAAGAGATCGCCTACCAGACCAATCTTCTTGCCCTCAACGCGGCAATCGAAGCGGCTCGCGCTGGAGATCAGGGCCGCGGCTTTGCGGTGGTCGCGGTCGAAGTTCGAAAACTGGCGGAGCGGAGCCAGTTAGCTGCGCAGGAAATCGGCGGACTGGCTGGGAAGAGCGTCAGTGTGGCAGAACGATCTGGCCAATTGCTATCTGACCTGGTGCCATCCATCAGGAAGACAGCCGACCTGGTGCAGGACGTTGCCGCGGCCTCCACCGAGCAGTCCGGCGGGGTTACGCAGATCAACAAGGCGATGTCCCAGGTTGACACGGTCACACAACGCAACGCATCTTCGGCGGAAGAACTCTCAAGCACCGCCGAAGAGTTGGCTGCGCAGTCGGAACAACTCCAGCAGTTAATGACGTTCTTCCGTGTAACCGGAGAGCAGCACGCGAATCGCGGCGGCAACGGCCAGCAGCGCGTAAGCGTTCCTTTGAACCCCACGTTCAGGAACGATTTCGCGCAGCGTAGCCACTCGCAACCGGCCAACGGCAAAGTAACGGAAGAGGCTAACTTCTCGCCCTTTTAAGGTGAGACTTTCCGGCTCGGTTGGAGCATGGAAAGCCGGGCGGATGCGTCGAGGCAAACGGCAGAAATGTGAGGAGTGAGACTATGGGAGCGTCGGACCAAGGGAAGCAGCAAACCGCCCTTAGCAGCGTGCAGTACCTTACTTTCTTCACTGCGGGCGAGGAATATGCCATCAGCATCGTGAAGGTGAAGGAGATCATCGAGTACGAGGCTGTTACCACCGTGCCCAACACTCCGGCCTGGATCCGCGGTGTGACCAACCTGCGAGGCAAGGTTGTCGGGTTGGTCGACCTCGCGGTGAAGTTCGGGCTGCCAGCCAGCGGCATTTCCAAGTTTTCCTGCATCATCATCACCGAAGTGATGTTCGAGGGCGAGACTTTGACCATGGGGGTTCTGGCCGACTCCGTGAGCCAGGTCATCGACCTTACCGCTGACGAAATCGAAGAGACTCCGCCTTTCGGTACGCGGGTCAAGACCGAATACCTGCTTGGCATGGGTGCTCTCGGAAAGAAGTTTTGCCTCATCCTTGACATCGACAAAGTCCTCTCCACCGACGAGTTATTGGCGGTTACGGATTCAGTTACCGACGAAGAGCCTGCGGACGCCGCGGCAATCGACACGCCCGGCAAAGCCGCACACTTCGAGGCTGGAGCGTAGCTGTGCTCGCTGGAACAGCTTCCGCCAAAGATTCCGGCGCGTCCCGCCAGCCCCGACAATCCCCTGCTGACCCAGGCCATGCCGACCCAAGCCATGCCGACTCAGGCCGCGTTGACCCAGGCCTGGAGCAACCACCCCATCTCTCGGTTAGTCCCGCGCTGTTCCAAAAATTCCAGAAGCTGATCTACAGCGAAACTGGAATCTGGCTGGGAAGTTCAAAAACGGCCTTGTTGTGCGGACGGCTTTTTCGCCGCCTCCGAGCGCTCGAGATCACTTCGTTGGCGAGTTACTACGAATTCGTCGCACAGCCGGATCAGCGCGAAGAACGCTCTCGGATGATCGACGCCATCACCACCAACGAAACTCGTTTTTTCCGCGAGCCCAGGCAGTTCGAATTCCTGGTGCAGAGACTGGTTCCGCGTTGGCAGGCGGATGCCGAACACGGGCTACGCTCGCGCAGAGTGCGAATCTGGAGCGCCGGATGCTCTTCCGGGGAAGAGCCGTACACGATAGCCATGTTGCTTGCCCGGCATCTTCCGCCCGAAGACGGCTGGGACGTGCGGCTTCTAGCCACTGACATTTCCAACCGCGTCCTGGAAAAGGCATGCCAGGGGATTTATCCCATCGCGAGAGCGACGGAGTTACCGAAGGATTTGCTGCACAGTTTTATGCTGCGCGGAGTCGCGGACCGACAAGGCGAGATGAAAGTGAAAGTCGAAATTCAGCAGATGATCGACTTCCGAAGGTTGAACCTTGACCAGGAATCTAGTCTCAGCGAAGGTCCATTCGACGCCATTTTCTGCCGCAATGTTTTGATCTACTTTGACGTCGCGTCGAAGCGCAGGGTGGTCGCAAACCTTTACCGTCATCTCATGGCCAACGGTCTGCTGTTCGTGGGCCACGCGGAGAACTTAACCAGCATATCCACTCGGCTGCAGAGCGTTGAGTCGACCATTTACATAAAGACAGGCGATAACCAGGACTTGTGACGACGGCATAGAAGGAATCTTCTCTGGCGGCACTCAGTACTTCAGGAGAGCGAAAGAACGTGTCCCGCATGAATGGAAATGACCTGCAGGTCCTCGTCGTGGATGATTCGGCGATGGTCCGCCAAGTTATGCAGGCCCTTCTGGGTACCGATCACAGGATTAACGTGAGGGCCGCGGCCGACCCGCTGATTGCATGGGCCAAGATGCAGAAGGAACCTCCCGATGTCGTCATCACGGACCTGGAAATGCCGCGCATGGACGGCCTGACGTTCATTCGAAAAATCATGCTGGAAATGCCGACGCCAGTGGTGGTCTGCTCCGGCCTGGCTGCGCGCGGCACCGAACTCGCGCTGCGCGCGCTCGAAGAGGGTGCGGTTGAGGTAATCACCAAACCTAAGGTTGGCGTGCGTGAGTTTCTGCACGAATCGGCCGTCATCCTCCTGGATGCGGTCTGGAGTGCCTCTCAAGCGCAGGTCAGGCCGCGGCCTCGTCTAGCTGCAGTTCCCCGCTTGACGGCCGACGCAGTCCTGCCTCGCAAGAAAAAGCCCCACGCTGCCGGAGCGCCGAACGGAGTAATTGCGGTAGGTGCCTCGACCGGCGGAACGGAAGCCTTGCGCGTCTTCCTCACAGCCCTGCCAACCGACTGTCCGCCGGTGGTGGTCGTGCAGCATATGCCAGAAGGATTCACGCGCGCCTTTGCGGATCGCCTGAACCAGGAGTGCGGGATAGAAGTCACGGAGGCCCGGGACGGCGACCGGCTGCAAACTGGCCTGGCGCTGATCGCTCCGGGCAACCGGCATATGCTGGTCAATCGAAGCGGCGAAGAACTCGTCGTCCAAATCCTCGATGGGCCGCTGGTCTCACGTCATCGTCCCAGTGTGGATGTGCTGTTTCGCTCGGTAGCCATTTCCGTTGGTCCCAAGGCGGTTGGGGTCATCATGACCGGCATGGGCGACGACGGAGCCCAGGGTCTGGGTGAGATGAAAGAAGCTGGAGCGGCCACGATCGCGCAGGACGAAGCCAGCTGCATCGTGTTTGGAATGCCCAAAGAGGCGATTTCCCGCGGCGCGGTGAGTCTGGTTGTGCCTTTAGATCGAATCGCCAACGCGGCCTTGAACCTGCAGAGTAAGAAGGCAGGACAAGGGAAAAGCTAAACAATGATCGACTCGAGATGACCGAAGCAGGAAGATGCAAGCAGTAGGAAAGAGACCAGCCTACTCCAGGGTCCCGGACGTTACCGAGCGCCCCCGGAGGAGTCGCACTAACCCTCAGCGCGCAGCACGATACTTATTGGCGCCAGCCGGTGTATTCCTCGCGTCCTTGGAAAATCTCATGAACCAGACGTCCGATGCGTTCCTTTAGCGTCGCGGGCTGTGCCGTGACAGTTTCCGCTATTTCAGTTTTCGTGTCCGCCTTTGTTTCCGGGGCGGGAGCAGCACCAGCAGCCATGAGTATGGCCTCCTATGAATTGATTTTCGAAATCCTGTCTCTTGTCATTACGGACAGACCTCGCGCTAAGCGTCTGCCGAGCTGAGGCCGGAGGAGTCCCCAATTGACTTCCGAAGTCTAAGGTGCTTTTAATTTGGCGAGGAGATCACTAACGGCATAGCACGTCAGATTCTGCAACCTGACTTGGTCGCAATCTCAGCGATTTACTATGGATTCTTGAAATCGACTGAGCGAGCGGTTCCAAGCGATTTCGACAGATCTTCACTTACCAGGAGTAGTCACGGCCTTAGTACAGGTGAAAGTCCACTTCGACTGCGATCTGGGCCGCCACTGGCTTTCCGTCTTTGGTAGCCGGCTTGAATTTCCAAGTTCTAACGGCATCCACCGTTTTTTCGTCCAAGCCCTTTCCCAGTCCGCTGATCAGAGTGACATGGCTCGTGCTGCCGTCGGCCTCGACGGTTAGTCCGATGATGCAGGTTCCCTGGTATTTCGCGTCCCGCGCCTCCTTGGAATACTCCGGCTCTGGATGAAAAATGACCTGCGGCGGCGAGACACACGACTGGGTCGTCTTCTCGTTGCAGATTGCCGTCATGTGAGTCGGGTTGGCCTGCGGTTGCGACGCGCCTGCGCCCGGAACTTTTTCCTGTCCGAAAGCTGACAGAAGGTTTTTGATCGCGTCGTTATTTCCCTTGGCTGCGGCCTTGCGAAACCAGTTCGTGGCCTCGGTGTTGTCTGGATTAACTCCCAGACCCTGCTGGTAGAGATGACCGATGTTACTTTCGGCTTGCGCGTTGCCTTGGTCGGCGGCTTTGCGATACCACTTCATGGCCTCCGCGTAGTCCTGACCGACTCCTAAACCCCGCTCGTACATCCAGCCGAGAGAAACCTGTGACTCGGCGATGCCCGCTTCGGCGGCTTTAGATAACAGCTTCATCGCTTCCGGATAGTCCCGCTGCACCCCATTTCCCTCCAGATACAGCCATCCGAGATTGCCTATGCCGCGGCTGTTTCCCTGGTCGGCAGCCTTGCGATACCACTTTGCCGCTTCGGCATAATCCTGCTCGACGCCCCAGCCCTTCTCGTAAAGAAAGCCGATGCTGTTCTCGCCATCTGGATTGCCTTGGTCGGCGGCTCGCTGAAACCACAACAGCGCCCGTCCATAATCTTTCTCAACGCCAAATCCGTTCATGTAGAGAGTGCCGATATTGTTCTGTGCCGCGGCACTGCCATGCGAGGCGGCACGGTAGTACCACGCCATTGCCTCGGCATAGTCCTGCTTCGCGCCAAGCCCGTACTGGTAGAGGCGTCCGAGATTGTTTTCCGCACCCTCGTTTCTTTTCTCCGCAGACCTTCGATACCACTCCGCAGCTTGCGCATAATCTTGCGGCACGCCGTATCCGTTCTCATACAGCAAGCCAATGTTGTTTTCACCGAAAGAGTTACCCTGATCCGCCGCTTTGCGAAACCAAAACATGGCTTGGCTGTAATCCTTAGGCACTCCCTCACCTTCACGACACAGCCATCCCAGATTTCCTTCTGCTTTGGCATTGCCTTGCTCGGCGGCTTTCCGGTACCAACGGGCGGAATCTGCATAGTCATGCGGGACACCCAATGCATGCTGATAGAGCCATCCGAGATCGTTCTGCGCTTCGGCGTTTCCCTGGTCCGCGGCCTTTTGATACCAAACCAGAGCCGACGCGTAGTCTTTCTGCTGGAAGTACTGCGTTCCCAGGCGCTCCTGCGCATCGGGCATCGTTGGCGGCGAAGCGATACGTGTCTGCGCAATGGCGCCGAGCGGGACGGCGAGCAGGCACAACGAGAGAACGGGCTTCAGGTTCAACTTTATTGCTCGGATAGCGATCTTCAGACGGAGACTGATTATAGCCGTTCGAAGAGCGAACACGCGTCGGCCAACTCTGGCAAACCAGGGCGTGGCTCTTGCCATCAGCGATAGCGCTCAAAACCCAGCCGCCGAGGACGATGAGTGAAATGGCGATGTTACGCCAACTGTGGCGTGGTGGCGCCGTCGTGGCATCCGGGCGTATTCTCCTCATGACTATCGCCGTGTGCCACGCAACAGCCCACGACGGGAGGATTTTGGTATGTCTGAAGCAAACAAAGCGCTCGTTCGACGCATGCTTGAGGAAGGATTCACGAAGCACAATGCGGCCATATTTGACGAGTTGCTTCCCGATTGCATGTTTCACTCACCCGGCGTAGGGGAACTCAGGGGTTACGCTTATCGACAATTTCTAGGCGCGGTTCTTGCAGCGTTTCCCGATGGGCGATGGACGATTGAGGATCAGGTAGCTGAGGGCGACAAAGTGGTGACCCGCTGGACGTTCGTCGGCACTCACGAAGGGGAACTAATGGGGATCAGGCCGACCAGTAAAAAGGTTGCCATAAGCGGAATCATGATCGACCGTGTCGTCGGCGGACGGATTGCGGAGGAGTGGGAGGAATCGGACACGCTCGGGATGATGCAGCAGCTCGGTGCCATTGCCCAGCTAAGCTCGTAGACCAGCCGTATGCGTGGAGGATGGCCCCTGCGCTCAAACCGCAGGCTCAACGAGTGTAAAGGCGATGTTACGCCAGTCGGGACCACTCTAGATGGCTTTTGGCATGAACAGGTGGGACAATTAGCCCATGGAAGATCACGACGCCAAACGACATCCGGGCCCATGGCGAGTGATGCAGGTGGACTCGGAGTTTGCCGGAATCCTTGTTGCTGTTGGCTTTCTCGTGCTGGGCCTCGTGAGCATGCCCGTCGCCACGGGCTTCGTCCTAGGGTCCAATGCGCTCGGCGTGGTTGTTGCAGTGCTGCTTCGCTTCACTCCTAAGAAGTTCAGTCGCGTGGTGCTCGGAACCGTGATCATCCTCGCTGCGGGCGTGCTCTGGTGGTTAGGGCATGAACCTCGACGACCGCACACCGTTTCGTCTAACGCACTTTACGTCTTACCAAACAATATGCCGTTCAGGTTGCACCCAACTGGTTATTGGCTGGAATGTTGGTTCGACCAGCGTGAGAATGTTGATCGATGCAAACTTACGGATGAACACGGAACGGTGTCGTTTGAGGACGTGTTTCTCCAATGCGAAGGCTGCACGCCACTCCCTCAGAGCGAATTGGTCTTTAAACGGCAGACCGGACGCATATGGATCCAATCGTGTGACAAGAGGGTCAATGTCCCGAACATCTACGTAGCATACGACCAAGCACTGTATCCCCGAAGCCTCTATAAGCATTGTGATTGAGGCCAGTGACGTAACCAAGCCATAGCGCTCATTGACGGGTTTTGGGCGCTATGGCGAAGTTAGGCCAATTGATTCGTCGGAACCCAGCCAACCTCCTCGCCTTCATTGACTTGCCTTATCCTTAGCCCTAAGATTTCAGCCCATGATCGGGCAGACCATTTCGCACTACCGCATCGTCGAGAAGCTAGGTGGTGGCGGGATGGGTGTGGTTTACAAAGCTGAGGATATAAAGCTGCATCGCTTCGTGGCTCTCAAATTCCTGCCTGACGATGTGGCCAAGGACGCACAAGCACTGGCACGATTCCAGCGCGAAGCGCAGGCAGCTTCTGCGCTGAATCATCCCAACATCTGCATGGTGTTCGAAATTGACGAGCGCGAAGGTCAGCACTTCATCGTCATGGAGTATTTGGACGGCATGACGCTGAAGCACAAGATCGGCAATCGCCCGATGGAGACCGACTCGATTCTTTCCCTGGCCATTGAGATTGCCGACGCCCTCGACGCCGCGCATGCGAAGGGGATCGTGCACCGCGACATCAAGCCCGCGAATATCTTCGTCACCGAGCGCGGACACGCCAAGATTCTCGATTTCGGTTTGGCGAAAGTAACGGCTCAGAACGCCTTGTCGAGCGGGAACACCGAAACGGAGGTCACGTCGGATCAGTTGACGAGGCCAGGCGCGATGCTTGGCACAGTTGCGTATATGTCGCCGGAACAGGTGAGGGCGAAGCAGCTCGACGCCCGCAGCGACCTGTTTTCCTTCGGCTCGGTGCTTTATGAAATGGCGACTGGCAGTCTGCCGTTCGTTGGTGCAAGTTCGGGCGAAATCTGTGGGGCGATCCTGCACCAGGAGCCAGCCGCGGTTTCAACGTTGAATCCGGACATCCCGGCCGGACTGGAACTGATCATCCGCAAAGCGCTGGAGAAAGAGCGCAAGCTGCGCTACCAGCATGCGGCTGACATGCGGACGGATCTACAGCGGCTGAAGCGGGACACGGAAAGCGAGCGTGTTCCGTCCGCCAGTTCTGGAAAAGTACCAACGGCGAATGAAGGGATCGCGACCAACCTTGTGGGAACGGGCACTCTTGCCCGTCCAGTTCTTGCCCGGCCAGGTGGAGACCGCCGCCCTCGGCTGTCCCACCGAGCGAAGCTCGGCGGCTTGCTTGTCGTCATTGCTCTCCTTCTCGCCGGCGGCCTTTACTATCGCTCCCGTCGCCCCAAACCACTAACCGGCAAAGACACCATCGTCCTCGCCGACTTCGCGAACAGCACGGGGGACCCGGTTTTCGATGACACACTGAAGACGGCGTTAAGCGTCTCACTGCATCAATCGCCGTTTCTGAATGTGCTGTCAGACAATAAAGTGGCGGCGACCTTGAAACTGATGACGCACGCGCCTGATGCAAAGCTTACGCCCGATCTTGCTCGCGAGGTCTGCCAGCGGGTGGCGAGCAAAGCGTACATCTCCGGATCCATTGCGACGCTCGGCAGCCAGTATGTGGTCGGGCTAAAGGTAGTGAATTGCCTGAACGGAGATTCCCTGGCCGAAGAGCAAGCAGCCGCGGCCGCGAAAGAGAACGTGCTGGACGTGCTGGGCAGGGAAGCTTCCAGTTTGCGGAGCAAGCTGGGAGAGTCATTGGCTACGGTGCAGAAGTTCGATGTCCCGCTGGCGGAGGCGACAACCTCTTCTCTGGAAGCGCTGAAAGCCTACAGCCTGGGCGTGAAGGCGACACGTGAAGTCGGGCCCTCGGCCGCCCTGATTTATGATCAGCGGGCCATTGAACTCGATCCGAGTTTTGCCCTCGGATACCGCGCCCTGGGTGGCGATTATGACAGTCTGGGCGAGGTAGGGCGAGCGAGCGAGTACTACACCAAAGCCTTTCAGCTGCGCGACCGC
Source organism: uncultured Acidobacteriaceae bacterium (assembly GCA_963749985.1). Taxonomy (GTDB): domain Bacteria; phylum Acidobacteriota; class Terriglobia; order Terriglobales; family Acidobacteriaceae; genus Sulfotelmatobacter. The sequence goes on from CAVVOS010000003.1 coordinate 98,349, forward strand.
GGCAGCGAGCGCGAGAAGCTGGACATCGCAGCTCACTACTACGCCTACATTACCGGAGAGTTGGAGAAGGCCGCGCAAATATACCAGCAGCGGATCGCAAGCTACCCCCAGTCGTATGCGGCTTACGGCAACCTGGGGAACGTGTATGCGGCGGAAGGTGACTACCAGAGGGCGATGGAAGTACACCGGCAAAGTCTGGAACTGGATCCGGCCGACGCCAGCGGCTACGAAAATTTCGCCAACGTATTGCTGGCCTTGCAGCGCTTCGATGACGCGAGGCGCGTGGTACAGGAGGCGCAGGCGAGGAAAATCGATGGGTTCATCCTGCACAACTGCATCTTCGCGATCGCTTTTTTGCAAGGGGACTCGGCCGGCATGGCGCAGCAGCAACAGTGGTTTGTGGGCAAGCCGGAAGATAATTGGGGAACTGCGCTGGCCGCGGACACCGAAGCTTATGCCGGCCACTTGCGCAAAGCACGGGAACTGACGAACCAGTCCATCGATTCCGCGGTTCGCGCCGACAGCAAGGAAGGAGCAGCACTGTGGCAAGAAAATTCCGCCCTTCGGGAGGCAGCGTTCGGCAACCTCTTAGAGGCCAAAGTGGCGGCGAAAAAAGGTTTGCAACTTGCTCCGGCGAGTCCGAGCGCAATGGCCGAAGCGGCCCTCGCATTCGCGATGTCGGGAGACGCAACCCTTGCCGAACCATTGGTGGAGCAACTCAACAAGCTGTATCCGCTCGACACCCAGATGCAATCGCTGTGGCTTCCGGCGACTCGCGCAGCATCGTGGTTGCGCACGCGAAGTCCCGCCGCAGCCCTTGATGCATTACAGGCCGGTACCGCAGTCGAGTACGGACAAATCTCCTTCGCGACCAATCTCTCCTGCCTGTATCCCACCTACATTCGTGGCCAGGCCTATCTCGCCGCTGGACACGGTAAGGAAGCCGCCACCGAGTTCCAGAAGATTATCGACCACAGCGGGATCGTCTGGAACTGCTGGACCGGAGCATTGGCGCATCTGGGCGTGGCGCGTGCGAATGCCCTGCAAGCGAAAACTTCAGAAGGTGCGGATGCCGATGCCGCCCGCGTTCGTGCCCTTGCCGCCTACAAAGACTTCCTGACCCTCTGGAAAGACGCAGACCCCGACATCCCCATCCTGAAGCAAGCCAAAGCTGAGTACGCCAAGCGGCAATAGTCAATTGGCGCTAACAGGCGTCCGGTTGAAAAACTCACACGCCGGAAAATCGCCGAAAAACTTTGCGATAGGAAACCCTACAAACGACGATCCCTGTTTTGGTAGACATTTCCTACTCTCGGATTTCGGCTGTTTGGAAAAAACAGGACCATTTCAACAGCCACAGGCGTTTACACGCATTGAGAATTGGCCGTCCCGGTCACCGCTGTACCATCACCGCGTCCGTCCCAGGCCGATGAAGCGCTTCCTCACACTTCTATTTATCATTCTCAGCGGCATCTTGGGGTATTTGCGGGAGCCGACATTGTTATGGAATCAATAGCAGTGAAAACCCTGGCCACAGGGTCAAAGAGTGAATCGCCTGGCTTCAACACCTATCGGGCCCGTTATAATCACGGCGATGGCCAGCGACCCCTTTCTCTCGTGGGCGGACCGGACCGTGCTTCGCCCCGGCCGCGAAGAGCCCTACCTGTCAATCCAGGACATAGTCGTTTTCGTGCGCGATCTGGAAGTGAGCAAGCGGTTCTACCTCGAACAATTGGGCTTCGAGCTCATCACCGAGCAACGCCTTCCTACCGGCGAACGCTGGATCGAAGTGGCGCCTCCCGACGGTAGCGCGAATCTCGCGCTGGTTGAACCCAAGCCCGACGCGCCGGAATACCAACTGATTGGCGGCTACCGCTGGGTCCTATTCATGACCGAAGATGTCCACGCCAAGTACAAAGAATGGAGCGGACGCGGCGTTCGTTTCTCAACTGCGCCGGAGACGCCGGGTTGGGGCGGCACCTATGCGCGTTTCGAGGATCCGGACGGCAACGCGTTTGGCCTGGAAGGGTTCGATGAGGTGAAGCAGAGCCTGGAGTTGCGCCGGCGGGCGCACGCCGAGAAACTCGAATCCGAACGCCGCATCGCCCAGGAACTGGAGATAGCGCGGCAGGTGCAGGCGCGGTTATTTCCCCAGATTCAGCCGGAGTTGGAAACGGTCGAGTACGCGGGTATCTGCGTGCAGGCACGCCAGGTGGGAGGGGATTATTTCGATTTCCTGAATCTCGGGCCGCAGCGCTTGGGGTTGATCATCGGCGATGTTTCCGGCAAGGGAATCGCCGCCGCTCTGCTGATGGCGAATTTGCAGGCCAGCCTGCGCAGCCAGTCGGCGCTGGCCTTCGAGCAGCCCGAGGCCTTGCTCCGGTCTGTAAACCGCCTCTTCTATGACAACACCGGCGACAGTGCCTATGCCTCGCTTTTGTTTGCCGAGTACGACGGGGCGACGCAGCGACTGCGCTACGTCAATTGCGGACATTTGTCAGGTCTTTTGGTAAGAAGCGACGGCAAGGTAGATCGGCTCGAGTCCACCAGCACGCTGCTCGGGCTGTTCCGAGAGTGGGATTGTTCGATGCTGGAACAGCAACTGTCTCCCGGGGACGTGCTTGCGCTTTACACCGATGGAATCACCGAAGCCTGTAACGAACAAGGAGAGGAATTGGGCGAGCGCTGCCTGATTGAATCGCTTCAGCGATATCGGGACCTGCCGTGCCAGGCTTTGTTGACCGCAATCGTGGATGGGGTTCGGCGATTTAGTCCCCAGGAACAACACGACGACATCACAGCGATCGTCGCGAAGTTCAAGGCTACTGGCTGACGTGTCGTCGGGTGGATTGCTGTTTTCCGTCTTACTTCACCAGATCGGAAGCGTGGTCATTGGCATAGACCGCTGTCGCTATCCACCCGGTAAGTTGGCGTTAGATCGCCTCTGGCCGCTTGCGTCACACCGGCGTCACAAGTCCGGGGTTAGCTTCCAATGCAATGTTGAAAACAAAAGAATTATGGCAGCCGGACCTGTAAGCCGAATTTTGTCCGCCGGATTGCTCCAGCGGGACGGTCATTCCTCTGGGCCGCGCATTGCTGCGGGGCTCTAGCGACCTACCCGAAGGTTTTACGCACCGAGCCGGCACGTGCCGAAACTTGATTGGTAAGAATCAAGTCCCGGCTCCCTTCCTATTTGGTCTTGCTCCGTGTGTGGTTTGCCGTGCCCGCTGCATTACTGCCGCGGCGGTGCGCTCTTACCGCACCTTTTCACCCTTACCCTCGCCGGTTAAGACTCGGGCGGTATATTTTCTGTGGCACTTTCCGTCGGACGGGCTTGAACCCGGCCTCCCGGACGTTATCCGGCACACTGCTCTGCGGAGTTCGGACTTTCCTCTCCCTGCGTCCGAAGACGCGGAAAGCGACCGTCCGGTCCAGCTGCCAACTTGATCATTATATGGTATGGCTAACGCTCAGGGTGCCAGGCCGCACGTCTTAGGTCTTGAGTGTTAGGGTTAGGGTTCAACTGCTCTTCAGCGAAATCGTCGATTGGGCTAACGGAAGTTGTCGTAGGTCGTCTTCTTAAGAGAGACCAAGAAATCCTGGGATTAAGATCGAAGGCCTCACACCCAAGTCTCCTTTTCAATGGAGACAGGAGTCCGTGACATTTATGCGCAAATGGTCGCTTCTTTCCTGTCTGCTGTGCTTGCTCTCGGCGTCTGCTCAGCAAAACAACGCGCTTGCAGTAACACACGTAACCGTCATTGACTGCACGGGCGCTCCTCCGAAGCCGAATTCAACGGTTGTTATCGCCAGTGGCCACATCACCGCAGTCGGACCGAGCGATGGTGTCGCAATTCCGGCTGGCGCTCACGTAGTCGACGGGAGCGGCAAGTTTATAATCCCCGGACTTTGGGACATGCACGGTCACTTGACCGACGCGACCGAAGACGCTTTCCCATTGCTGATCATGAACGGCGTCACTGGCGTCCGCGACATGGGTGGAGATCTCGCTCAAATCGATCGCTGGCGATCGGAGATTGACAGCGGTACGCGCGTTGGGCCTCATATTATCCGCGCCGGGCCTTTCGTGGACGGCCCCAAAGAAGGAGTGTCGAATCGTCTCACCGTGCGCACTCCCGTAGAGGCGCGGCGGGCGGTTCACGACCTTAAGGCGAAGGGCGTGGATTTCATCAAAGTCCACAATGCGCTTCCGCCCGCTGCGTTCTTTGCGCTGATGGATGAAGCCCGCAAAGAACAAATTCCGGTCGCAGTGCATTTGCCCCAGGGCGTGAGCTCCGCCGAAGCATCGGACGCCGGGGTGGCCAGCCTTGAGCACGTAGAAACGATTAGTGAAAGCGCACTCTGGCGGAAGGGAGCAACGGCCAAGACGGTTGAGCAAGCCGTGGATGAGATTCTCGGCCCGGAGGGGCAGAAACTGTTTCAGATCTTTGTCAAGAACGGAACCTGGTATGTGCCGACTCTGGTCGCCTACGAACGAGGCTTTGTGCTTTGGAGCAATGATCCGGAAGCGCTGAAGCCGCGATTGGATATCCACGAAAAGAACATCGAAATCGTCCGCATGATGCACAAGGCTGGCGTTCAGATTATGGCCGGGTCAGACTTCTCCGACTGGGGCATGGTGCCGGGCATCGATCTACACAATGAGTTAGCCCTGTTGGTGGAAGCTGGCTTCACTCCGCTGGAGGCGTTGCAGGCGGCAACGCTGAACCCGGCGAAGTTCCTGGGCAAGACGGACACTTATGGAACGATACAGGTGGGGCGCGTGGCCGACCTGGTACTACTCGACATGAACCCGCTCGAAGATATTAGCCACACTCGAAAAGTCAACGCGGTCGTGCTTGGTGCGAAGTTCTTTCCGCTTGCATTGATCAGAGCGCAAGCGCTGCAAAACGCAGGGAAGCCATAATCACAGTGTCCCATGGGCTGGTAGACTTGTGTTTGGATCTGAGACTGCTTGAACTCAAGAGCTAAGGCCTGACACTCCTAGAGCCTGCCGCATGAACATCGCCGAAGCCATCCGAATCGCACTGCAGTCGTTGTGGGTGAACAAGCTGCGCTCGGTGCTGACGCTGCTCGGCGTGGTGATTGGAGTGGCGGCCGTGATCGCGGTGGTCACGTTCGTGTCCGGGGTCAACGATTACGTGGCGCAGAAGGTTTTCAACCTGGGCGCCGACGTTTTCATTGTCTTCAAGGTCTCACCAGCGGTTACCAACGTTGACCACTTTCTCGAAGGCGAGAAGCGCAAAGACCTAACCATGGAGGATTACCAGGCGGTTGCGGAAGCCTGCAGGCATTGTGAATACATTGGTGCGGTCGTGCGTAACGAAAGCGGCCACGTGAAGTACGCCGAGCAATCGATCAGTGATACGTCGGTGCGCGGGATCACGCCGTCGATGGCTCCCATTTACGATACGGACCTTAGCGCCGGGCGCATGGTCAACGAGACGGACCTGAATAACCGGTCGCCGGTCGCGGTCGTCGGAACAGACATCGTTGAGCACCTGATGGCGGGCACGGACCCGATCGGCAGGGAAATCCGTCTTGACGGGTGGACTTATCAGGTAATCGGCGTGGGGGCGAAGAAAGGCACGACCCTGGGGCAGAGCGCCGACAACTATGTGATGATTCCCATCACAACGTTTCTTAAGCAGTATGGCGTCCATAGCAACAGCATTCGGATCTCAGGAAAAGCGGAGAGTGCCGGCGTGCCGCTGGACGAAGCGGTCGACGAGGCGCGGGCCGCGCTGCGCGCCAAGCGTCACGACTCACCCGGCGGCGGCGACAGCTTTGATATTGAAACCAACGCCAGCCTGCTCGGCATCTGGACCGATTTCAGCCAGACTTTCTTTATCGCGACCATTGGCATTGCAGCCATCTCCCTGGTGGTCGGCGGCATTGTGATCATGAATATTATGCTGGTCTCGGTGACCGAGCGCACGCGCGAGATCGGCATTCGAAAAGCCTTGGGGGCGCGGCGCGAGGATGTGCTGCTGCAGTTTTTGATCGAATCCGTTACTTTGGCGTTGTCGGGCGGCGCCCTGGGCGTGCTGCTGGGAGTGGTTGTGGCAGAGACGGTTACGCTGCTGATCGGGATGCCGTCGTCAATTAAACTCTGGGCGGTGGCGGCGGGACTGATCGTGTCGGCCAGCGTGGGGGTGTTCTTTGGAGTCTATCCCGCGCGCAAAGCGGCGAAGCTGGATCCGATCGTGGCGCTGCGGTTTGAAACGTAAGGAAGAATTTGTAATTTGGTAATCGGGTAATTTTGTAATTTCGAGAACCTCATTCCTAGTCGAAGCGTTGCGGGGTTAAATTACCCAATTACAAAATTGCCAAATTACTCAATTCCTCATGCTTCACAAAGATGAATTCGGCGAGATCGTTCACATGGCTACGGACACCATTCGTGGCAACAAGACGCGTTCGTCGTTGACCGTGCTGGGAATCGTGATTGGCGTCGCCATGGTGATCGGTGTCTCTTCCATCGGGCGCGGCCTGGACGACAATGTTCGCGACGTAGTCGCGAGCGTTGGCTCGAACGTCATCTTTGCCTATCATTTGGAACCTTTTAGTTTTGGCCGGCTTAGCGAGGAAATGCGCACCCGCAAGAAGCTGACCTTCGAGGATGAGGAAGCAATGAAGGACCTGCCGCACGTAAAGGCGGTATGTGCAGGACTGCGCTTCTTCCGTCCTGAGCTGGGCGTCGGCACCTTTGCCGTGAAGTATCAGGATCGCAAGGTAAAAAACACAATCCTCGAGGGCGATACCGCTTCCGCGAAGGATGTTTACGATCTCCCCATGGCCTCCGGAAGATGGTTCACCGAAGCCGACGATGAGAGGCGTGCCACGGTCATCATTCTCGGCCACGATACCGCAGAGGAACTGTTCCCACTCGAAAACCCGTTGGGGAAAGAAATCAATATCGACGGTCGATTGTTCGAAGTAATCGGCACGATTGCAAAGATCAAATCGGTGTTTGGCGGCGGAAAGGATCCCAACGATAATCGCATCTTTTTCCCGCTGACCACGTTCAGAACTCTTCACCCGGAAATAAAAGATCACTGGCTCAGCGCCAAGGCCACTTCGCACGACGACGTACCCAAAGCCGTTGACGAGATTCGTGAACTCCTGCGGCGGCGGCGAAAAGTTCCGCCGGACAAGCCAGATAACTTTGTGGTGATGACTACGGACTCGATCTCGGAGTTTTGGAATCAGCTCACGGGGATGCTTTTTGTCGGAATGTTTGCCATTTCGAGTGTGGGGTTGATTGTCGGCGGTGTGGGAGTAATGAACATCATGCTGGTGAGCGTCACCGAGAGGACGCGGGAGATCGGGGTTCGCAAAGCGATCGGCGCGCGCAAGCGTGACATTCTCCTGCAATTCACTCTGGAGGCAATCATGCTAACGGCAGTTGGCGGCTTGATTGGAATTCTGCTGGGCGCGATTATTGTCTGGATTATTCCCGAGTTCTGGCCCTCGCTTCCGGCCCGCATGTCGATGTTCTGGACAGTCTTCGGCTTTACGTCGGCCGCGGGCATTGGGCTGGTCTTCGGCATCTATCCGGCATGGAAGGCGGCGAACCTGGATCCGATTGAGGCGCTGCGTTACGAATAGCTTCGCCTGCGCTCAAGCATGATGCACTCCATTCTCAGAACTATTCAGATCGTCGCGGCGTTCGGCACAGTTTCCAGCTCAATCTACTACCTGCTGTGTCTTTGGAGCGCGGCCAGCTTCCTGCGCGAACGGAAAGCGGCGAACGAAGCCTTCACTGAGCGAAGGGGAGCGGGCGCCTCACAGGACTTGGCGCCGGTTTCGATTCTCAAACCGCTCAAAGGGACCGATCCGGAAATCTATGAGAGCTTTCGCAGCCACTGCCTGCAGGATTATTCGGAGTACGAAATCATCTTTGGCGTGAACGATCCCAACGACCCTGCAATCGACAGCGTGAAGGAATTGCAGCGGGAATTTCCGGACCGCAGAATTCAGCTGGTGGTGAGTCCGCAGATCCTGGGCGCAAATGTGAAGGTCAGCAATTTGGCGCAGATGTTGGGGGAAGCGCGCTATGACCTCCTGATCATCAACGACAGCGACATTCGCGTGCAGCCCGACTATCTGCGCCGCGTGACTGCTCCGCTGGCCGATTCGCGAGTGGGACTGGTCACTTGCCTGTACCGCGGAGTGGCTGGTGCGACGCTGGGCTCGCAGCTCGAGGCTTTAGGCATCAGCACGGACTTTTGCGCGAGTGTGCTGGCGGCGCGTCAGGTCGAAAGGGGCATTCGTTTCGGACTGGGTTCCACACTGGCGTTCCGACGGGCCGAGTTGGAGAAGATCGGAGGGTTCGCTTCATTCGTGGATTATCTTGCCGATGACTACGAACTGGGAAAGCGCATTGCCGGTCTCGGGCTGAGCGTGAAGCTCTCGGAGGTTGTGGTCGAGACATATCTCCCGTCTTATGGCCTGCGGGAATTCTTCGCGCATCAGCTGCGCTGGGCGCGCGGAGTCCGGGACGCGCGAGCCGGGGGTTACTTCGGTCTGGTTTTCACGTTCGGGCTGCTGTGGGCACTGCTGGCTGTGGCCGCTAGCGGAGGAGCGCTTTGGGCCTGCTGCGTTCTGCTTTTCACGCTGCTCATCCGGCTCGCGGTTGGATTGAGTGTGGGCTGGAGCGTTCTCGAAGATCGTCAGGTTCTCAAGTATGCGTGGCTGATTCCGCTTCGGGATTTGGTTGCGGTCGTGGTCTGGATTGCGAGCCTGGGCGGCCATAGCGTGACCTGGCGCGGAGACCGGTTCAAGTTGAAGAAGGGCAAACTCACACGGATGGCGCCGTAACGCTCAAAGGATGCTCAATCGCTTCGGTCGACATGGGAACGCCGTTGCCGCGATGATCGAGGACTGCCCGTACTTTACTGGCCAGTTGTTTCAAGGTGAACGGTTTCTGGAGGAAGTTATTTTCGACGTCGACCACGTTGTGGTCCAGCACGGTTTGCCCGGCATAGCCGGAAACGAATAGCACTCGCGTCTCCGGTCGAAGCAAAACCAGTTCGTTAGCGAGTTGGCCGCCGCTGATGTGGGGCATCACCACGTCCGTGACCGCGAGATGAATCGTCGACGTGTGATTCTTCGCGACCGACATAGCATCCAGCCCATCTTTCGCTTCCAGCACCGAGTAACCGCGAAGGCTGAGAAATTCGGCGGCGGCTCGACGCAGGGCGTCCTCGTCTTCGACCAGCAGCAGAGTTTCCGTACCCCGAAGCACGGCCTCGACCTCGACGTCTGGCGCTTCGATTGCGGATACCCGATCCGGTACGCAGGGCAAATAGATTTTGAAGACAGTACCCATTCCACCTTCGCTGTAGGCCCAGATGAATCCATGATTCTGTTTGACGATGCCATAGACCGTCGCCAGCCCAAGTCCGGTGCCCTGGCCAAAGGGCTTGGTGGTGTAGAAAGGCTCGAAGATGTGCGGCAGATGATCCGCAGGAATACCGCTCCCGGTGTCGGCTATCGTTAAGACCGCATAGTGTCCGGTGGGGATGATGGCTTTCTTCTGGCCAGCGTACTGTTCGTCGAGGTTCACGTTCGAGGTTTCGAGGCTGCACCGCCCTCCTTGCGGCATGGCGTCGCGGGAGTTGGCCGCCAGGTTCATGAGAATTTGCTCGATCTGCACCGGATCCAAACGAACTCTGCCCAGCCCCTCGCCCGGGGCAAAGGTCAGTTCTATATCTTCTCCGATGAGCCGGTGCAGGGTTTTGACGATTCCACTGACCACTAGGTTGAGATCAGCCACCCGCAAAGCTTGCGGTTGGTTGCGGCTGAAGGCGAGCAACTGCCGGGTTAAATCGGCGGCGCGGCGGGCAGCCGACAGAATCTCCTGGATGCGGGTCTGGGCGAGGCTTCCCGGCACTACGCAGTCCAATGCGAGTTCAGAGTAGCTGGTGATGATGGTCAACAGGTTATTGAAGTCATGCGCGACGCCGCCCGCGAGGCGGCCGATGGCGTCCATTTTCTTTGCCTGGAGCAGCTGCGACTCCAGATGTAATTGTTTCGTGAGATCGCGGCCGTTGGAGATAAAGTGTGTGGCGCGTCCGTCGGCGTCCTTTATCGGACTGATACTCTCGTCGACGTAGTACAACTCTCCGCTCTTCTTGCGGTTTACCGTCATGCTGCGGTCGGCATCGCCGGTTCGAATGGTTTCCCACAACTCGCGGTAGAGCGCTGGTGCTTGCTGGCCGGAGTTCAGAATGCTCTGGGTCTGGCCGGTAACCTCCTGCCGGGAGTAGCCAGTGAGCGTTTCGAATGCGGGATTTACATATTCGATGACACCTTCGCTATTGGTGATGAAGATGGTATCGGCCGATTGCTCAACCGCACAGGAAAGCTTGCGCAGGGATTCTTCCGCAAATTGCCGCTGCTGCTGCGTGGAGTGCAAATTCAGCGTGCAGCGGATCGTGCGCAGCAGATTGGCTCCGTTGAGCTGCGACTTCTCCACGCAATCCGAAGCACCCGCCTGGATGATTTCAGCGACTGCCTTCTCATCCGCATGCTCGGTCAGAACGATGAACGGTATGGTCCTTCCGGTGTGCAGGAACTCGGAAAGAAGCTTTGTGGCGGCAGCGTCCGCGGTCTCATTTTCAAACAGAACCAGCCCGTACTGGCCTCGCTGCAACATCGCCTTCGCTTCTTCCAGAGAGCAGGCGTGGTCCAGTCTCGCCGGAAGAACGCTCCGGTTTCGCTCCAGGATCCCTCGAACGAGAAAGAAATCCTCCTCCAGGTTCCCCACCAGGAGCACCGGCAAAAGAGATGGCGAGAGATCGAGTTTTGCTGCGGTCGACATGGGCGTGATGCGTTACTCTTTACCATCGGATACTCCGAGTCGCAGCCCTCGCTGCAGAGAATGGGGACGATGATTGCGGTGGCGACCGAATCCCAAACTGGGACAAGTCCCGGATTGAACCGGAAGAGGTTCCCTCCGGAACCTCCTGCCCAATCCCACCCCACCTCAGCCAGCGATTGGCCTTGGCACCTTCGTTAACCAACTCCAGCTTCGAACGTCTAACCCACCAGATTGAGTCTTGAGGGGCACGCTGTGCCTGCCGTGAAAACAGGGGAACACCTGCGTGGTGTCCTGCGTATCGTTTATAGAACGAGAGCGAGACTGCGCCTGAAGAGTAGGTGTCAGGGGAGGGTTTATGCAGATGCAGGAAAGCGTCGGCGCAACGAAAGCCATCACCACTAACGGGAACGGACACGTGCAGGAGGTTGTGCGGCAGGCTCACGAAGAGTTGCGGCAACTCCTGCAGCAGCGCGCTGAAGTGATGCGGCGGATCGGCACCATCAAGCAAACCATCGCCGGCCTCGCCAATCTTTTCGGAGACAGCGTGCTGAGTGACGAACTGCTGGAACTCGTGGATCGCAAGAGCAGCGGGCGCCAGCCGGGTTTCACCAAGTCGTGCCGAATGATTCTGATGGAAGCAAACCGTGCCCTGAGTGCTCGCGAGGTGTGTGAGCGGATTCAGGAAAAAGTCCCGCCCATGCTGGGACGGCACAAAGATCCGATGGCGTCAGTGACCACGGTGCTCAATCGCTTAGTGGCTTATGGGGAGGCCAAAGCCGTGGCTTTGGACAACGGCCGCCGCGCCTGGCTCTGGGTAGCCGACTCAGGGCCTGACTCGCTTCACGGCACGGCCGTAGCAGCGCGGCAGTGAGCCGATCTATCCCGGTGGCAGCAGCATCCCTTTCTCGAGATGCCGCGTGACGTGCGCATACGAAGCTGCGTGCGGATCGTGCGTCACCATCACGATCGTCTTGTGGAAGTCTTCGTTCAGCCGCTTCAGGATCTCGAGAACTTCCGTGGCCGAGTGACTGTCCAGATCTCCTGTGGGTTCGTCGGCCAGTAACAGCGTCGGGTCGCTCACGATGGCCCGAGCGATCGCGACCCGCTGCTCTTGTCCGCCGGAGAGTTGCTTGGGCAAATGGTTGACGCGCTCCTCCAGGCCCACGAGTTTCAACGCGGTCATCACGTGGTCACGTCTCTGCTGGGCGTTGAGCTTGGTCAGCAGCAGCGGCAGTTCCACGTTCTCAAATGCAGTCAGCACCGGGATCAGGTTAAACGTCTGGAAGACGTAGCCGATATGCTCGTTGCGCCAGTGGGCCGACTGCGAGTCGCTGAACCGGAAAATGTTCTGGTTCTGCACCAGCAGCTCGCCGGAGGTCGGCCGGTCAATGGCCGCAATCATGTTCAGCAGCGTGGTTTTGCCGGAACCGGAGGGCCCCATCAGCGCGAGAAATTCTCCGGTCGCAATGTCGATGGAGACATCGTCGAGCGCTTTCACTTCAAATGCCTCGCGCTTGAAAACCTTGCTGACATTTCGGGCCTGGACGACTTTAGTTCCGGTAGCGATGCTGGTTTCCGCGACTGTGCTCATGAAATTATCCCTTCACCTTGATTGTGTCTCCGTCTTTCAGGTCTGGCGGCGCTTTGGTAATCACGCTTTCGCCTCCCACCAATCCGTCGACGAGAAATCCGTCCGTGCGCTGGCTCAACACGTGCACCTCGCGCATGTGCGCCTTTCCGTCGAAGGCCAGGAACACAACTTTCTTGCCGTCGTGGTCCCGCAGCGCGCTCGCGGGCACGAACGCTCCCGCTGTTTGCTTGCTGGTGGCTTTCGGTGCATCGGCTAAGAACTTCACGGTCGCGTTCATCTCCGGCCGCAAGAAAACATCAGGATACTTGCCCGGATTCAACACTTGCACCTTCACTTGCACCGTGGCTTTCTGCCGATTCGCCTCGGGAGAAATCTGCGCAATTTCACCGTCATACGTCTTGTCAGGATAGGTGTCCGTGGTGACAATGCCCTTCTGCTTGGGACTAAGCCGGGCGAAGTCCGCCTGGGCAATATCGAGTTCGACTTGAAGATCATTCAAGTCGGCCAGCGATACCACCGATCCTTGCGGGCCGCCCGCCGCCGCGCTGGCGAACTGGGCCGTAATGAGTTCGCCTTTTTCGGCAGTACGGTCGAGAATTGTGCCGGTGACGGGTGCGCGAATCATGGTGGCGTCGAGTTGCGACTTGGCGTAATCGAGCTGGCCTTGCGCTTGCTCCAGCGATCCGCGGGCGCGAGCCAGTTCTTCTGCGCGAGGTCCGATCTTCATTAGCTGGAAAGCCTTGTCCAGCGAATTGACCCGCTGCTGATCAGAATCAAACTTCGCAGTAGCATCGTCCAGTGCCTGACGCGAAACTACCCCGGCGGACGAGAGCTCCTTAGTGCGATCCAGAGTGAGCTTGTCATTCACTAGAGTGGCGCGGGCTTCGTCCAGGTTGTGCTGCGCCTGCTGAATCTCTTCCGGCCGGGACCCATGCTCAAGTTCATCGAAATAAGCTCGAGCATTATCCAATGCACCCTTTGCCTGATCGTACGATGCGCGAAACTCTTCATCCTCCAACCGCACCAGAACTTGTCCCTCTTTAACTTTGTCGCCTTTTTCCACGCCAATCCAGGCCAGCCGTCCCGTGACTTTGGAATTCACGTTGATCGTGTGGTGCGCGACGATGTAGCCCGTGGCCGCAAGCACCGTGCCGCCTACATCGCTGCTCTCCGCCGCGGCGCGCGTCACTTCTACCTCCGGCACATCGCGCGAAAGCACGCGATAGGCCAGCGCGGAGAGGCTCAACACGGCAACGACAACGATGCCAATCAAAATGTAGCGGCGCGCCCAGGCGGGCGGCTCTCCATTGCTGGTGCCGCGCTCCGTGCGGTCGATTCGCAAGCTCTGCAAGTCTTCGTGTTTCGCGTCAATCGGCATAAGAATAGAAACGGCTCCCGGCTTCCGGCTTTCGGCGTCCGGAACGCAAAATCCTAAGGCCCGGAGCCGGACGCCGGACGCCGTTTTTATGGTTGTTCAGTCTCATAAGATCTCTATCAGCCTCGCAACGCGGTCAGAATATTCTGCCGCGCCGCATGCCACGCCGGAGCGAGTCCGCCGAACAAGCCCATGATCAGCGCGAACCCCACAGCGGCGGCGGCCACCAGCGGCGTAATCTGCAGGCTGAATACCACCTCGCTGAACGTCACTGCATTCGACGTTCCGGTCTGCATTCCGTTAAAGGGCAGCATCAGAAGAATCCCTGCCACCGCACCCAGCAAAGCCAGCATGAGCGATTCCAGAACAAAAGATGTCAAAATCGACGGACGAGAGAATCCCAGCACTCGCAAAGTCGCAATTTCGCGCCCGCGATAAGCTACCGCCGCATACATCGTATTCATCGCAGCAAAACTCGACCCGATGGCCATGATGATTGCGACCACGATGCCAATGTATTTGATGGGAGCGCCCGAACTGGTTTGCTTCGCGTAATAATCGGTCTCCAGCATTCCTTCGAGCTTCAGACGCTGATCGTCGCTGACTCGGTTCTTCAGCGCATCGGCGGCAATGGGATCGGTGGCGCGCAAGTACGCCGAGGAATATCCGCCCTGGCGGTCGAAATCCGCGGCCATCTGATTCACGTCGCACCAGATCTCCGATTCATAGGCCGAACCGCCAGCGTCAAACACGCCCACAACCTTCCAGGATCCCTTGCCGAACTCCATGGTGTCGCCAATGTTGGCATGCGAAAAGCGCGAGCGTATGGATTTGCTCACCACCACTTCACGCTGCCCGGTCTGGAACCAGCGCCCCTCGATCAACTTCGCGCTGGGCCGAAGTTCGAGGCCATCCGGCATCATGCCTCGGACCGTGACGTTTACTTCGCCCGTGCCGTCCTTGCGCGGAAGCACGATCACCACCACCCACTCGCCGGAAACCATCGGTTCGCCGTGGCTGTCTTTCGCGATGCCGGGAAGAACCTTCAACGTAGGAAAAAGCGCGGCATCAAAGCCGCCTGAGAGTTCCGCTTCCGACCCCTTGCGCAGGACCAGCACATTCTTCGGATTGCCGCTGGAGACGAACGCCCGCTGCAGGCCGGCCAGCAGCGCCATCAGAAAGATTGCCGTGGTCACGGTCAGCGCGATGCCCAGCGCGGTCATGATGGTAAGCCCTTTGCGGAGCTTCAAATTGCGCACGTTATAGCTGATCGGTATCGCCATAGGTTCACTCTCAACTCAGCCGAGTACTCAGCCGATGTGGCGTAATCCCTCCACAATATTGGTGCGCGACGCGGTGTACGCCGGAAGACAGCCACTGATGAATCCCACGATCGCGGCCACCAGCAAGGATGCCAGCATCGTCGGAACGGAGACCTTCATTCCTCCTGGAATCCCGATTGCGACGGGGGAGTGCGTCAACCAGCGTATCAGCAAGGTTGCGCCCACAACTCCCAGCATTCCGCCCGCCACCGACAAGGCGACGGCCTCGCCCACGAACATCGAGAGCACGCGCTGCCTCGTGAATCCAAGTGTCTTAAGCACCGCAACTTCCCGCGTTCTCGCGCGAATCGACATCGCCATGGTATTGCCCGAGACCAGAAGGATGGCAAACACCACCGCCCCGCAAATGCCCAGGATGAATGCCTTCACATTCCCCAAAGACGATACGAACGAGAGCTGGAACGCCTGCTGGCTCTCGGTCTTGGTGCGCTGCGGCGCGTTGCGGAACATTTCGTCGATGGCCTTGGAGACGGGTGCAACATCGCTGGGCGACGCCACCTGTGTGAGATACCACCCTGCTTGTCCCTTGAACCAATCGACCGACTCTTCCAAATATTTGGTGTTGAAAATCAAGGAACGAACAGGTGGATCGATTGTGTAAATCGCGCGGATTGTGACCTCGGGGTGCACCGGGAAATACGGACTCTGCAAGGTGAGACGGTCGCCAATCTTCCAGCCGAATTTCTTGGCCAGCTCGATATCCACCATGGCTCCCATGCGATCGCGTTGCCAGGCCAGTAACTGATCCGGTGGAACGATCTTGTCGGATGCAACCTTGGGATACTCTTCCGGATCGGTCACCACCTGCGCGAAGGAGTTGGTCGAGCGGTCGTCTTTATAGACATTTCCGAAGTAAGTCATCGGCACCACGGCCACAACGCCGGGCACGCTTCGAATCTTCTCGCGGTAATACGCCGGCAGAAAAAATGCCAGCGAAACCCGGTCCCTGGTGATGATTCGCTTCACCGCATCGGGAGGTCCCTGGTCGATGTAAAACGTGCGCCAGATTGACATCATCAGCGTCAGCAACAGCAGCGAAAAGCTGATACTCAGCATGGTCAGCAGGCTCCGCCGCTTGTTGCGAAACGTATTGCGCATCACAAAACTGCTCAGTGTCATAAATTCAATCCAACTTCAGCCGATATGACGCAGGCCATCCACAATGTTCACTTGCGAAGCGTGATAAGAAGGAATCAGCGAGCTTATCAGTCCCACCAATCCGGATACGAACAACGCCACAATCCACATCCCGACTGTTACCTTCATGTTGTAAAAACTGAAAAACTGTGGCGAGTGCGTCACCATGTAGATCAACAAATACGCCAAGCCCACGCCAATCAATCCCCCCGCCACGGCCAGAGCCACGGCTTCGCTCACGAACAGAGCAAGAACGCTCTGCCGGGTGAAACCCAGAGTCTTGAGCACGGCTACTTCCCGGGTTCGCTCGCGGATCGACATAGCCATCGTGTTCGCGGAAACCAGCAGCGTCGCAAACACCACCGCCGAACAAATCATCAGAATGAACGCCTTCACGTTGCCCAGCATGGCCACAAATTCCAGGCCAAACGCCTTCTCGCTCTCCGATTTCGTAGGCTGCGGCGAGTTGCGAAACATATCGTCCACGGTGCTTGCAATCCTGCTCACGTCCCCGGGAGACGCCGCAAGAATGCTAAAGGTGCCCGCTTGCCCCTTGAACCATGAAACCGCTTCTTCGACATACTTCGCGTTGAAATAGACCGACTTATTGTCCGGGTAAGAACTGAAAATGCCGCGAACATACAACTCCAGGTCAACAGCATAGATGGTGCCTTGCAAAACGATCCGGTCGCCCAGCTTCCATCCATATTTCTTCGCCAAAGTGTCATCGACAATCACTCCCTGGCGATCCCGCTGCCACGCGACGCGTTGCTCCTCAGGCATCTGGATGTCCCGGAACACTTTGAAAAACTCTTCGGGATCGGTGCCGAATTGCGCGAAAAAGTTTTCCGGCTTCTGGTCCTTGTAAATCCCCCCAAACCACGAAACCGGTACCACCGCCACCACTCCCGGCACGGCGCGAATCTTCTCCCGATAGAAGCCGGGTAAGCTGAATGTCAGAGAAACGCGGTGCCGCACCACCAGTCTCTCCGCGGATTCGGCGCTGCCTTCGTCGAGATAGAAAGCCCGCCAGATGGTCATCATGAGGGTGAGCAAAAGCAATGAGAAAGCGATGCTCGCAACCGTCAGGATGCTGCGTCGTTTGTTGCGGAAGGCATTCTTGGTGACAAAACGGCTCAGAGTCATAGTTGAATCCCAGGAGTAACCAGAAACGGAGAACAGAAGGCAATCGTGCCACGGACTGGCAACAAGGATAACCGAACCAACTTGTCACCGACAACCGCGCCCGTCGTTCTCCGCCGCATCCTCATGAGGCTCAATTCCAGAAATACAACCGCTGTTTCCATACTTCCTCACCCCTAGCGACCTCGCCAGTGGAGATCGTCACTCCATGTGCATGACAAATGTCACATGCCGACAGCCCAATAAATACAACCGCCTGCCCGGCCGCGGAGTTACGGTATGGAGCGCCAGTTTCTGGCCGGAATAGCCAGGGCTGACCTCCCGTTTTCTCTCGATGTCTTCTGCCTTCAAAAACCCTAATTCTTCAGTACTTTGGTAACTCGAACCTTAGTCTCGGGAGCGATATCCTAGCTTTTACCTGCCCCGGGTTCTAACCCACGTTGCTCCCAACTGGAAGCTGCGCGGCTTTTTTCTGTGATGAGGCACGGAACTATGTCCACGAAAATCGGCCACTTCGAAATCCTGAGTGAACTGTCAAAGTCTGCCACCGGCGTTGTCTACAAGGCCAACGATCCCGAAACCAGTCAAACCGTCGCTTTGAAGGCGATCCAGTTGTCTGCTTTCGGCGAGCAAGCTGCCGAACTGGAGAAGTGTCTGCTCGCAGAGGCCGAGGCTACAAAGGTCCTGAGCCACTCCAACCTCACCACCGTTTCCGGCGCGGGAGAAATCGAAGGCCAGTTCTGTGCCGCTATGGAATACATCCAGGGCAACAGCGTCGCCACCATGCTGGCGCGCAAAGAAGGATTCTCCATCTGGGATCTGCTCGATATCGGACGACAGGTGTGCAGCGGCCTCGATCACGCTCACTCCCACAACGTATTTCACCATAGTTTGGAGCCAGCCAAGATCATGTGCGGGTGGGATAGCACAGTGAGGGTTTTGGGATTCGGCGTCTCCAGCGTGGGAAAGTTCACCGCCGCCATGCCTGGAGTGCCGTCGATTCTGCACTACATGTCTCCGGAGCAGGTTCGCGGCGAAAATGTCGATGCCCGCTCGAACTTCTTCAGCCTGGGCGCCATGTTCTACGAGATGGTAACCGACCGTAAGGCATTCGATCGCGAGGATCCTGAATCTCTGCGCCAGAGCATCCTCGAGAGCACTCCCGTGCCCCCGATGCACGTGAATCCCAAGCTTCACCCCGTGCTGAGCGATCTCATCATGAAAGCGCTTGCCAAGGATCCAGCCGAGCGCTATCAGAGCGGAAGAGAACTGCTCGACGATCTCGAGAAGTGTAAGGAATCCAAACCGCAGGCCGCAAAGAAAGCTGCAACGCCTGCGAAAGCCGCAGCCGTTCCAGCCGCTGCCAACGCAGTCGCCCAAACCAAGTTTGCCTCGGCTCCTGCAACGTCCGTCGAGAATCAGCCGGTCGAAACCAAGCCCGCCGCCGCGCCAGCGCCAGCCGCGTCCAGACCCGCTGCACCCAAGCCAGAAGCAGCCAGGCCGAACCCCGCTCCAGCTCGCAAGGCGGCAGCTGCCGCTGCGGGATGGGGAGGAGCCGACGCGGCATCTTCCGCGCCCAACTCACCCAAATTCGAAGCGCCCGGCTCGACGCTCGCTGCACGCGCCAAATTGAACATCGACGCGTCGCAGCCGCCTTCAGCTTCCATGTCGTCAGCCGTCCTCGATGAGCCCGCCGTCGAAGCTCCCGATGCCGGCCAACCCAGAATCGCGGTCGATCCTATGATGGCGGAGGGTGGCCCGTCTCGCGGCAGCAGCGTGAGCTTCTCGGAGATGACCGAACTGCCTCCGCTCAAGGAAGTTTATATTGCACCGCCGCCACCACCTCCGGCTCACGACCAGCCAACTCCTCAGTCGCACGATTTCACCGTCCGGGAACAGGAGCAGGAGAAGCCTAGAGTTCAGCCTCGGGAAGTTGCCCAGAAGGCAATCAAGGAAATCAAGAACGTTCCTCCCCGCCTGGTGATTTACTCCATTGCCGGCGCGGCCGTATTGATTCTCGTCATCGCCATAGCCCTGGTCCTGCATGTCAACAGTTTGAATAGTGACGGCGACACACCGCGCCCCGTACCGGCGGAGACCGCGCAGCCGGCAGCACAACCTCAGCCTGCGCAATCGCAACCGGCGCAAGTTGTCCCGGTACAAGCCCAACCCTCCGCGCCCGTGGCTGACGCTGAGCCGGCGCCCACTCGCGCGGCTGCCGCGGCCGCTAGAGGAAAGAACGCCAGGAAGAAGCCCGCACCCGTAGTTGCCGTAGCCGTGCCCGGACAGATGGCCATCGATTCCACGCCGCAAGGCGCGCAAGTTCAGCTCGACGGCAAAACCGATCCCTCCTGGGTCACTCCGTTCACTCTGTCGGGCCTCAATGCCGGCCAGCACACGGTTACGGTCAGCAAGCCTGGCTACTCCAGCGACACCCGCACCGTGGATGTGGCTTCCGGCAGCAAATCGTTTGTCGTGACCCACCTTACCCAGCTTATGGCGACGCTCGCCGTCTCCAGCACTCCGCCCGGCGCCAGCGTCTACGTCGACGGCAAAGACACCGGCAAGCTCACTCCCGCGCAAGTCTCCGTGGATAAAGGCCAGCACGTCGTGCTGGTGCGCAAGTCGGGCTTCATCGACGAAACCACCAGCTCGCAGTTTGTTCTCGGCCAGACCATCAGCTTCTCACCCGCATTGCGCTCGCTCGGCAATGTCGATGACATCAAGACCGTCGGCAAGATGAACAAATTTTTCGGGGGCAAGGCTGCGCAGGGTATGGGCGCGGTCAGCATAAAGACCCAGCCCAAGGGCGCCCAGGTGGCCGTCAACCAGCACATGCTGGATAAAAACTCACCCGTCGACTTCGTGCTCGATCCCGGCAACTACATCGTCGACATCACCATGAGCGGCTACGTGCCCATCCACAAAGTCATCACCGTGGATAAAGGCGGCAAAGCCGTCATCGATGAAGTCCTGCAGCACGAGTAGCGGTGGGCAATGCGAGCTACCGGCTTTCACCTGCCCTCATGATCGGGCGCAATCGGGCAAAGCTCTCAATGCGGCAATCCGACGCGCTGCAACAATTGCTGGAAGCGGGGGTCGGATCTGAGATTGTCTGCACCCGGCGCGACGTTCAGCAGGATAAGTCCGCCGTCGCGCCGATGATAGGCACTTTCCATTATTTTGAGAGGGCGATCAACTTCCCCTAATGCCACATAGACTGCCGCGGCCCCTAATGTGTCGGGCAAAAGACCGCCAGGATTTCGTTTAGCGGCTTTCCGCAAGCAGTCTTTCGCTTCCTTCTTTCTGCCAGCCTGAGCGTATGTGATCGCGAGTTCCAATAACATCCAAGTATCGTTACCTGAGAACGCAGCTGCCCGCTCCCCTTCGGCAATTGCCTCGGGAAACATGTGCTTCTCGCAATAAATGCGCTCCAGCACGCGGTGCGCGTGGGCAAAGTTGGGATCCATTTCAATGGTGACGCGGGCTTGTTGCTCCGCCTCGCCGTACCGGCGCGCCCAGTACAGCATCTCCGCCAGATCGGTATTGATGATGGCGGAAAGCGGATCCGTCTGCCGGGCGCGCTTGACCTCCGCCACCGCTTCGTCCATCCGTCCCAGCGCCGCCAGATCAATGGCATACCACTGATGAGCGATCGAGTAGTTGGGGTCGAGAGCGATGGCATGTTTGAACTCCCGCTCAGCCTCTCCGAATTTCCATTCGTAATGCATTTCCACAAAAGCCAGCGACGTGTGCGCATCCGCCAGAGAATCGTCGAGCTTCAATGCAGTCAGCGCCATCTCTTTTGCTTTGGGCATTGCCGTATCGCGGATCTTTGAATTGGGCAACGATCCAAGCAGCGCATATGTGTCCGCCAGTCCGGCGTAGGCCGGCGCATATTGTGGGTCCCCGCCTACCGCCGCATCGAAGTACTCGATTGCTTTCAAGTACCCAGACTCGCTACGCGTATTCCAGAAGTAGCGGCCCTTCAAGTAGTCCTCGTGAGCCTGGGAATTCACTGCCCCACCCGCCGCCAGCGGCCGCAACGCTCGCGGTGCGATTTCTTTCTGGATTTGTCCGGCGATGCTGCGGGAAACTTCATCCTCCAGTCCAACCAGGTCGGACAGGTTCCGCTCGTACGACTCAGCCCAGATGTGCTGATCGGTCGCGCCTCGCACTAGTTGCGCCGTGATGCGGACTCGATCCCCGGAGCGCAGCACCGATCCTTCCACAATGCCGTCGACTCCCAGTTCGTGCGCGATCTGCGGCAGCCGCTTATGCGAATCCTGGTACTGCATGATCGAAGTACGGGAAATAACCTTTACCCCAGGGATCTTCGCCAGGTCCGTGATCAACGCCTCGGTCATGCCGTCGGCAAAATATTGTTGTGCGGGATCGCCAGAAAGGTTTTGCAGCGGCAACACCGCCAGTGACTGAATGGGCGCGGGCCCGGAACTGCGCAATCTCCTCCATGCGGAGACCGTTCCAATCAAAACCGCCAGCACTGCCACCAGTCCGGCAATGGCGAAAATCAGACCCCGGAAGCGCCGGCGGGGAGCGGCACTTGCCGGAACTCCCGGAGCGGGCTGTTGGCCGGGCGGTGGATCTGGCAAAGCGCTAGTATTCAGGGCAATGCCGCCAAGTTCCCGAACTTCGGCGATGAATCGATAGCCATAGCGGGGGACGGTTTCGATGTACCGAAAGCCCTCTTCCCCATCCCGCAACGTTCTGCGCAAGATCGAGATATGCTGGGCCAGATTTGATTCCTCGACGAAAGCGTCTGGCCAGACCGTTCTCAGCAGTTCGTCTTTTCCCAGCAGGCGTCCGTGATTCTCCACCATGACCACCAATGCGTCGAATGCCTTCGGGGGCAGTTGCACCGGCACTTTCTCGCGCAGTAACAGGCGCTCAGCGGGGTTCAGACGAAACGCGCCGAACTCGAAGACCGCCTTTGTTTGCAGGGACATAACACATTCACAAAAGCTTTAGAAAAACGTTATCCAAGCCTGAAGACCGCAAGCCGGTTATTGGGCAATATCCCAAACTGCGGGGGGGATGGCGACTGGGGTGAATCGCGCCGCTACATTCTATACCGCTGGGAACCCACATCCAAGGCAGGAATTAGGCGGCGGATGGTACCACCGTGTGCCCTGCAGCGAAGAGACCTATTACCAAGTTTGCCGGAGGAATCAATGAGGAAGAACACACTGCAACATCGGAATTGGATTTCGAGAACGCGCCTGGCAGCGGCCAGTGCCGCGCTGGCGCTAGCGGCCGTCATGTTGTCAGCTGTCATCACCGCCCAACCGGCCCAGGCGCAGTACGCCACTCTGGCCAGCTTTGACGGGACGAACGGCAGCTACTCCTTGGCGCCACTGGTCCAAGCCACCAATGGGAAATTGTACGGGACGACCGACCAGGCAGCAGATGGTGCCGGCTACGGCAACATCTTCGAGATCACTACCAGCGGCACGCTGACCTCGCTGTACAGCTTTTGCAAGGGAGGTCCTCCCTGCACCGATGGCGACGGTCCCGTACCGGGGCTGATCCAGGCCACCGACGGGAACCTATACGGGACAACGGAATTTGGCGGCTCCGGCGACGCCTTTGGCACCGTCTTTAAAGTCACCCCAAGCGGCGCGCTGACCACCCTCTACAGCTTTCCCGTGGAGGACGCTTGCGCTCCTGATCCCACAGCGGGGCTGGTGCAAGCCACCAACGGAGACTTCTACGGGACAACTCAATGTGGCGGGCTCAATGGTTCTGGCATGGTCTTCAAGATCACACCGGCCGGCACGCTGACCACGCTTTACAACTTCTGCGGGGCACCCAGTTGCGGTATGGGTCAACCTACCGACGCCGACGGCTTTGCACCCGTAGCAGGGCTGCTCCAGGCCACCAATGGAGACCTCTATGGGACAACCACAAGTGGCGGGGCCAACCGCGGTAACCAAGTCATCGGTGGCACCATTTTCAAAATTACCCCCAGCGGCAACTTGACCACTCTCTACAGCTTTTGTGCGCAAAACAATTGCACCGACGGCCTAAGTCCCGCTTCAGTGCTCGTGCAGGCCAGCAACGGCAACATCTACGGCACCACCAGTTCAGCCGGAGCCAACGGCTTTGGCACGATCTTCGAAATTGCCACGGCTGGCGCCCTCAGGTTCAAGACGCTTTACAACTTTTGCTCCCAAAGCAACTGCGCGGACGGCCAAAATGGGGGAAACGTCAGCCAACCGGCACTCATCCAGGCCACCGATGGGAACTTATACGGAACCACCCCCTATGGCGGCAACACCACCAGCGGGGTCAACTCCAACGGCTGGGGCACAATCTTCAAGATCACCCCGACTGGCGCACTGACCACGCTCTACACCTTTTGTCAGGTAAGCGGTTGTCCGGACGGCGGCGAACCCTACGGCGGCCTGGTCCAGGACACCAATGGGACCTTCTACGGGACAACCACCGTTGGTGGTGCCAACTCACCCGGCGACGGCACGGTCTACAGTTTCTCGGTAGGTCTCGGCCCGTTCGTCGAAACCCGGCCTACATCCGGCAAAGTGGGAGCGGCCATCAAGATTCTGGGGACTAGTCTAAAAGGCGCGACCAGCGTCACTTTCAACGGTACGGCGGCAGCGTTCTCCTTGGTATCGAGTTCCGAAATCACGACCACCGTGCCCACTGGCGCCACGACCGGCACCGTCCAGGTGACAACTTCCAACGGCACGCTTTCGAGTAATGTGAACTTTCGTGTGATTCCATAGCGTTCGCCCGTCTCGCTCAGGAGTCAGAGGTATTCTCCAGGCTGAACAGCCACAGAGATCCGGTCGTCACCCGGGAATGCCTCTTCTCTGCCTCCGCGCCGCGCCGATTCACCTGTTTTTAACAGTCCAGCAACCTCCCCGCAACATTTGGCCGCTATAGTCCTCTTCGCCCCGGTCCAAAAAGACAGCCCATGAAAAACGATCGCGCGCTCCAGAGGAATGGGCTTGATTCACCCGGGCGGAGGAAAAAAGTATGTTCGACACGCGCAAGACTTCAGACACTCCCCGGAGGACGCTGGCTCTGCTGCTGGCCTTAACCACCGCCCTGGGACCGACCGCCATGCCAGCCTTCGCCGCCTCGAAACCAGCCGCGAAGCCGACCAAGAAGGCACCCGCTACCGCAACTCCCATTCAGCACCTGGTTGTGATTTTCAACGAGAACATTTCCTTCGACCACTATTTTGGAACCTATCCCGTCGCCACCAACCCTCCGGGTGAACCGAAATTCAAAGCCTCGCCCAACACCCCTACCGTCAACGGCTTCGGCAATGCCTTGTTGAATAATAACCCCAACCTGAACCCCGCCAACGGCACCGGCGCTTCGAACCCTTTCCGCCTGGATCGCTCCCAAGCCTTCACCAATGATCAGGACCACGACTACACGCCCGAACAGCAGGCATTCGACGCCGGCTTGATGGATTTGTTTCCGCTGTACACGGGCACTGCCGGTCCTCCACCATCGGGTTCGGGCGTGACCCAGACCAACGGCCTGGTCATGGGATACTTCGACGGCAATACCGTCACCGGCATCTGGAACTATGCCCAGAACTTTGCCTTGAATGACAACTCTTTCGGCAGCGACTTCGGTCCATCCACGGTGGGCGTGATCAATCTGGTCTCCGGCCAGACCAACGGCGCCATCGCCACTCTCAACGGTACTGGAGACGAAGTTAGCGGCGGCAGCGACGGCTCTCTGACCGTAATCGGCGATCCCGATCCGATCGGCGACGTGTGCTCCAGCCCCACTCGCAATCAGGTCACCATGGGCAGCAAGACCATCGGCGACCTCCTCACCGCGGCTGGCGTGACCTGGGGCGGATTCATGGGCGGCTTCAACCTGTCGATCGTAAACTCCAACGGTACTACCGGATGCGCCCGCAGCACCACATCGGCCGTCTCGGGCGTGACCGAAAGCGATTACATCCCGCATCACTCGCTGTTCGCCTATTGGCCCAGCGTCGCCAACCCGGCGCATACCCGGCCCGCGTCCCTCTCGGAAATCGGCAACCCCGGTCCGGCCAATCACCAGTACGACATCGAAGATTTCTACGCCGCTGCGGCGGGTGGCAATCTGCCGGCCGTGAGTTTCCTCAAGGCACCCGGCTTTCAAGACGCTCACGCCGGCTACTCCGATCCCCTGGATGAACAGACCTTCGTGGTGAATACCATCAACCTTCTGGAATCGCTGCCCACTTGGAGCAGCACCGCGGTGGTCATCATGTATGACGACTCCGACGGCTGGTACGACCATCAGATGGGGCCCATCGTAAACACGTCGACCGGGCCCTCGGACGCTCTCACCGGTCCCGGCGCCTGCGGCACGGCAGCCACTTCGCTGCCTGGCCTCAATCCCGCGAATCTGCACGCTCTCGGCCGCTGCGGCTACGGTCCCAGACTGCCGTTGCTCGTTATCTCTCCGTGGGCTCGGCAGAATTTCGTCGACCACACCGTGACCGACCAGACCTCGGTCATCCACTTCATCGAAGATAACTGGCTTGGCGGCGAGCGCATTGGCCAGGGCTCTTACGATGGCATCGCCAACTCCATCAGCCAGATGTTTGATTTCACCACTATCCGGAGCAACGGAACTGTATTCCTGAATCCGAGCACCG
Organism: uncultured Acidobacteriaceae bacterium; assembly: GCA_963749985.1. GTDB lineage: Bacteria > Acidobacteriota > Terriglobia > Terriglobales > Acidobacteriaceae > Sulfotelmatobacter. The sequence goes on from CAVVOS010000003.1 coordinate 124,443, forward strand.
GCGAGTACGTGAAATAACTCTGTGCTTCGTCATCCCGGGCAAGCATTTTTGCTTGGCCCGCTCTGCTCAGGCCGCGGGCATGCGAAACTGAACCTTCGCATGCCCGCTTGTTATTCTTGCGGTAGGCTCGTGGTGAACTGGCCACTGATCACTGACCACTCGCCACTGCTTTCGACGAAGGAGAAAATCCACAAGTGTCCCTGACGCGACGCGCCTTTCTTCACCGCGGCGGAATCCTGACCGCGGCCCTGGCCTTGCCCCAGACCGCACATCACCAACAGCCCGCACCCAGGTTCCGCACCAGCCTCCAAGCCAGTTCGCTGGCGCAGTTCGTTGACCCGCTTCCCATCCCTTCAATCGCCCAACCCATCGACCACCGCCCCAGCCCGGAAGATGCATCCGTCAAGCTTCCTTACTATCGCGTTGCCATGCGCCCGATCGAGAGCCAGGTGCATCGCGATATGAAGCCCACGCGCCTCTGGGCCTACGGTTCCAGCTCACCCGGTCCCACGTTCGAAGCCCGCAGCGGCCAGGGCATCCTGGTCGAATGGGCCAACGAGCTCCCCGCGCAGCATTTCCTGCCCATCGATCACAGCATCCACGGCGCGGAGCCCGACAAGCCCGAGGTCAGAACCGTCGTCCATCTCCACGGTGCCAAGGCTCCTCCCGATAGTGACGGCTACCCCGACAACTGGTACGTTCCCGGCAAGTCCGCCGTCTATCACTATCCCAACCATCAGGACGCGGCCATGCTCTGGTATCACGATCATGCGCTGGGAATTAACCGCCTGAATGTTTTCGCCGGACTGCTCGGTGCTTATATCCTGCGCGACGACGTCGAGGATTCCCTGAACCTGCCCAGCGGAAAATACGAGATTCCGCTCACGTTCTACGATCGCATCTTCGATCTCGAAAGCCAGCTCAACTATCCCGTGTCGGGCAATCCGAAATCGCCGTGGACGCCCGAAGTTTTCGGCGATGCCTTCATTGTCAACGGCAAGCTCTTTCCCTATCTCGAAGTCGAGCCGCGCCCGTATCGCTTCCGCGTGTTAAACGGCGCCAACGGCCGCTTCTTTCATTTGTCGCTGTCGAACGGGCAGTCCTTCTACCAGATCGGCACCGACCAGGGCTTGCTCCCGGCGCCAGTCGAACTCAAGCGCCTAAGCCTTGCCCCCGGAGAGCGCGCCGATCTCATCGTCGATTTCTCCTCCTCCGCCGGAGAACCAATCATCCTCAAGAACGACATCAGCTTCAACGTCATGCAATTCCGCGTCGCCAAAACTGCTCAACACAATCACAGTCAGAACAAGAACAAGAACTCCGCCCGCGACGCCAGCGCCCTGCCCTCAACCCTGCGCCCCGTTCCCAAAATCCCCGAATCCGCCGCCGTCCAAACCCGCAACCTAACGCTTGTCGAAGTCGATGACGAAGTCATGCGCCCCGTCACCATGCTGCTCAACAACACTCACTGGAATATGCCGGTCACGGAAAACCCCGTGCTCGATTCCACCGAGATCTGGAACCTGATCAACCTCACCGACGATTCCCATCCCATTCATCTGCACCTGGTGCGTTTCCAGATCCTCGACCGCCGCAGCATTGACGTCTCCGCCTACTGGACCACGGGCAAACTGAAGTTTTTCGGCCCGCCCATCCCTCCCGACCCCAGCGAATCCGGATGGAAAGACACCGTCCGCGCCGACCCCGCCATGGTCACCCGCATCATCATCCGCTTCGAGGGCTACACCGGCCGCTACGTCTGGCACTGCCACATCCTCGAACACGAAGACAACGAAATGATGCGACCCTACGACGTAATCGCCAAGCCGTGATCCACACGCTCAGACGGGCGTTGTCATCCTGAGCGAAGCCGCGTGCCCCATCCTAGTCGCGCTCTTTGCGACTAGGGTGGGACTCCACGAAAGATATTGGGAGAGGGAGGGGGATACCCCAATGTTTGGCCGTCGAAGAGGAGAAATTCAACTGAAGCGCAGCCCTCCCCGCCCTTCGTTGAAAGTATTTTATCGGTGGAAATTCACAGGCAGGATTTCACCAGGCTCAAACGCCAGCAGCCTGCGGCCACGCTTAAATTTCTGAACGAAGAAACATTGCTCGAGACTAGCGCGGCAGTTTGAAGTTCACCGTAACCTGCGTCTGAATCTCAACTGGCTCGCCGTTCAGCAGATACGGTTTGTACTTCCACTGCTTCACCGCTTGCGCCGCAGCCCGCGCCAAACTCTCATCGCCCTTCAGAATCTTCACCGCCGTGATATCGCCGTTCTTCGAGATCGTTGCCATCAACTCCACTGGACCTTCGATGTGCAGACGCAAAGCGCTCGCCGGATACGAAGGCTGCACCGTTTTCACCAGCAATCCTCGCGACACGCCCTGCGAGATGCTCATCGTCTGCAGCACAGGAGTTGGCGCCTTGCTCGCGCTGCTCATGAGATTAGGAATCGGACCACCGTTTGCCGCCACGGGAATCCCGGTCAGGCTCGGAGCTGCCTCGTCGGTGGTTGGCTCCGGCGTCTTAGCCGCAGTTCGCGCATGGCCGTTCTTGATGACGATCGGCTGCGCCATGGCTGACGTTGCTGCAGCCTTGTTGGCTGCTACAACGGAAACCGGAGTCTTGGATGAATCTGTTCCAGCCGCCGCCTTCGGGTGAGGTTGCGGATTCTCCGCTCCCGTCGTCGCTTGCGTATCGGAAGCAGTTGTTGGCGATCCTGCTGGTTGTGTAGCCGCTGTAGAACTCGGCGCGGAAGAGGTTGATGGAACGGATGCAATCGATGTTGCATCGGAAGGTGGCGCGACTGGCGCCGTCTGCGGAACCGCAGCAGGAGTTACGGGTTGCACAGCAACGCGCGCAGGCGCAGTGGTCGTCTCGTGCATCCGTCCCCACTGCAACCATGCTTCGTATCCGCCCGCTGCAAGCAGCACGACTGCGGCTACTGCCAGCAGCGCTTTCTTGCTTCCACCGCCGGCGGATTTCGCGCCGCTGCTGAGATTACCGCCGAATGTGAACTCTGGCGCGGGTGCTGAGGTCTCTTCCATAGAAGAACTGCTCGCGCTGTTTGCGTCGGTTCGAACCGCCTCAACTGTGCTCTCTGGCTTCGGGATAACGGTCGAAGCTTGGTTCTCAGTGGAAACGATGGGCTTCGGTTCGCGGGCTGGTGCAGGCGCGCTGGCTGCGCTTCCCCGAAGTCCTAGCGAACTTGCCGGTTGGCTGGCTGCTATTTCGATCCTGGGTTCAGCTTTTGCAGGCGAGGAAATGGTGCTAGCAATCTTAGGTGCGGAAGTTTGTGCTGCCGGCTTGGCGATCGGCTGCGCCGTCACTTCCTCACTCGTCGCTTCGAAAGGCTCCGGGCTGGATCCAGTGATCTCGGTGGGAACCGAGGCCACAACACTCGGCTGCATCGCTGGCCTCTGAGTTGGGATAGATGTCGCTGCCGTCACCTGAGGTGCAATCGGTACGGGACGCGCAGTAACTGGTTTTGGAACTACGAGTTGTGGCGCTGCCTTCGGGGGCATCGGCGCAGGCGCTTCGGGCTTCACAACGGTGCTTGCCGCCGGTGTTGCGGGTTTTGCCGCTTCGCCCTTGCGTAGCAATCCGCGGGCTACTCGTAATGTCCCTTTTGCCTGCTCTACATTAATGGGCTTGGTGAGAACCAGATTTGCCCCGATGCGGAAAGCCTTGGCCACGCCAGCTTGTCCTTCCACGACCGCGACGGCCAGGGACGACTGGTTGTTGGTGGCGTTACGCGCGCTCTTGAACAGCAACGTGGCGTTCTGCTCGTTATCGCAGTCCACCACAACCGCGTCGAAGTGCTCGCCCATCAACTTCTTGACGGCGGCAAAAGGCTCGGTGCAGGGAATCACAGTGAAATCCAGCTCGCCTAGAACTTGGGTGACGGTGCGAGCCGTCTTTTCGTCGGGGCAGAAGAGGAGCGCTTGATAACCCATACTAAGGTCATCGTAGGTACACTCGTAAGGCTCATCAAGTTACGGTGGTAATTGCACTAAAGCCGGTTCGGGCTTGCCAGAAGCGGCTTTCGGCGCTTCTGTGTTTTCAGCTTGTCCCCGGCGAATACAATACCGGGTCATGCGAATTCCGCTCTGGATTAAGGTGCTTTGGACGCTGTGGGTGATCGTCTGGGTGCCAGTCTACTGCCGGCAGTACGGCCTGCAGAACTTTCTCTTTTTCTGCGATCTCGGCAATCTCTTGATTGCCGCTGGTCTCTGGCTCGAAAGCCAGTTGATATTCTCCTGGCAGGCGACCGGACTGCTGTTGTTCCAGAGTCTATTCACGATCGATCTGGCGGGTGCGCTTGTAAGTGGACGGCACTTGATCGGCGGAACGGAATATATGTTCGATCCCAATGTTCCGCTTGCGATTCGGCTGCTTAGCCTGTTTCACGTGGTGGTGCCGCCACTGCTCCTGTGGGCGATTTGGCATTTGGGCTACGACCGGCGGGGATGGAAGTATCAGACGCTGACAGCGTGGATCGTGGTCCCGATCAATTACTTCTGGCGTCCGGAATACGATGTGAACTGGGCCCGCGGCCCGTTCTTTCGGGAACAGCACGCCATACCCGGACTGTTATATCTGCTGATCTATCTGGTCGTTGCTCCGGCTGCTGTGTATTATCCGACTCACCGTTTTCTTGTCTGGCTGACGGGACGTTGGCATGCAAAGTCCTAATCGTCTTTGCCTGTTTTGTCTCCCGGGAGGGACTTCTGGTTGGGCAAGGCCGATTGCGGCTGCGGACGGTCAGTCGAGTCCTGGCGGGAAGACGTATTGTCGGGAGCGTTCTTAGCCGCGGCATCGGTCTTCTCTTTTTCTTTTTCTTTTTTCAATCCCGAGTTGCGGCTCAGAATAAGGGTCTGCGATGAGGATGCGAGCGTGGTTCCGGAATCCTCGACGAAATTCATGATGCGCAGCAGCAGGTCTTCGCGAACGGCGGCGAATTCGTTGAAATCCCGCGTGAGCACGTAACAGAAAAGCTCCACATTGAGGGAACTTGAGGTTACCTCTGTGAGGCGCACGCGGGTAGTGTCGGTTTCAATCTTGGGATGGCTGGATACGACGCGGTGGATTTCGGAGAGCACGTAACGAAGATGGTCGGGCGATGTGTCGGAGTGGAGCCCGAGGACGGTCTTGAACAGGATCTTATCGCGCCGGCTCAGGTTCTCGACGTTGATGGTTGCGACCGTGCCGTTGGGGATGGCCAGCAGCGTCCTTTCTTCGGTGCGCACACGAGTGGAGCGCAGGCCAATGTCTTCCACTGTGCCGGTGCGGTCGCCGAACTTGCAGATGTCGCCCACGCGAATCACTTCATCGCCCAACACCGAGACGCCGCCGAATAAATTCTCGATCGTTTTCTGCGCGCCGAAGCCGACGGCGAGCGTGCCAATGCCAAGGCCAGCCAGCGCGGTGCTCATGTTGAAGCCCAGCACGCCCAGGATGAGAAACAGCGCCATTATGACGACGACCGCCTTGATGATCCGCTCACCCAACAACATCAGCGATCCGGTGCCGGAATGACCGCGGTCGAGAGCCCGGCCGCGCACGCGCTGCAGGAACCAGCGAATGAGTCGCCACAGAATCCAAAACGCCCCAGTAATTACAACGACCGCGACCACCTGGTTGTAGTAGTGCCGGGGAAGCAGCGGGAGTCCAAGATAGCTGGCCAGAATGCGGTGAACGAGCGTGCCCAAGAGAAGCCACGCCGGCGCGGACACCGACCGCCATTGCGCCAGTTCGGCCTGGCCGTGCCTCCGCGCCCACCAGCGCAAAGGAATCTGCAAAAGCACCAACAGCAGCCAGACAGCCGCTGCAGCTGCCGGGATGAGGAGCAACAGGGCGAGCCACTGCCACACTGGCATGCCGGCGACCTGATGGTTCACCATCCACTTTGGCAAGCGCGACTCGACCTGCCGGGCCTCCACCTGATCGTAGAGTTCGGGAACTTTGACCAGAGTGTCGGAAGCGATCAGCCAGATTTTCCCCGCGGTGGGATCGGTGACTCGTACTAAGTCGAGGTCGGCTTCCACGTCGCCTGCGGACATGGTTCCCAGCTGCTGCCGGTCAAGCGGAACGTCTTCCTGCGGCGTGCCTTCGGGCTGCCTGCTCGGCCTCAGGCTGCCGGCAAACGCCGCGTTCATCGCCGCATACAGCTTCATGGCGAGTGCATCGCCTTCGGTCTGGCGGCGTGCCGGGCTCAGTTGCAGATACTGCGCGCCAATGCTGTAGTTGCCCGATTGCGCCGCTTGTAGAAATCCAAAGACGGTTCCGTAGGGCGTGTCGCGGCCCAGTTGGTCGGAGGCTTTCGAGGGAGCGCTCGTGGTCGACGGCCCCTGAAGTATCTGGGTGAGCGGACTTTGCGCGGAGAGCGGCAGGGAGGCCGCAAGAGAAAGGACGAGAAAGGCGATGGCTTTGGAAAAAGTGGACATGGTGTTTTCCCGCAAATTATCCGCGCTTGGGCCGGAACACGTCGGTGCTGGTGCCAAAGAAAACTTCCGCGGATTCCATCACCGTTTCCGACAACGTGGGATGGGGATGGATGGTCATCGCTACATCGCGGGCCAGCGCGGCCATCTCGATGGCGAGAACTCCCTCGGCGATGAGTTCGCCGGCGCCGACGCCAACAATGCCCACACCGAGTACTCGCTCGGTCTGCGGATCGATGATCAGTTTGGTCATCCCTTCAGGACGGTCCAGCGTAATGGCGCGGCCGGATGCGCCCCAGGGGAACTTCGCAACTTTGATTTCGCGTTTTTCTTTTTCCGCCTGAGTTTCGGTGAGGCCGCACCAGGCAACTTCGGGATCGGTGAACACAACGGCTGGTATTGCGTTGGGTTCGAAAGCGACTTTGTGCCCAGCGATGGCTTCGGCGGCAACGCGCCCTTCATGCATGGCCTTGTGCGCCAGCATAGGCTCGCCGACCACATCGCCGATGGCGTAGATGGAAGGGTCAGCGGTCTGCAGTTGCTTGTTTACTTCGATAAATCCGCGGGGGTTGATCTGCACCTGCGTGGTCTCGAGTCCGGGGATTTCGGAATTCGGCTTGCGTCCCACGGAAACCAGCACGCGATCGAAAGTCTGTTCGCGGTCTTTTTCCTGTAAGGCCGAGCCTGCGAAGGTTGCGCGGATTCCCGCGCCTTCCACTTTGAGAGAGGCGACCGTGGTGTTCAACAGAATTGCGGCGAACATTTTCTCCAGACGTTTGTGCAGGGGAAGAACCAGATCGCGATCCGCGCCGGGAAGCAGGCCGGGCAGCATTTCGACAACTGTGACGCGCGTTCCCAGGGCCGCATAAACCGAACCGAGTTCGAGGCCGATGTATCCGCCGCCTACCACCAGGAGGCTCGCGGGAATGTCTTCGAGATTAAGGGCGCCGGTGGAATCCATGAGGCGCGGCGAATCGAGCTTGAACGCGGGAACGATTGCGGGGCGAGATCCGGTCGCAAGAATGGTTCGATCGAAACTGAGAACGGTTTCGGTGTTATCGGGCTTGCGGATGCGCAGCGTCGTGGAGTTCTGAAACGCGGCGCGGCCCTGCACGTATTCCACGTGGCGCTGCTTGGAAAGCTGGCCCAGACCGCCGGTGAGCCTTTTGATTACACTCTCTTTCCAGGTGCGCAAGCGCTCCAGATCGATTTTCGGGGCGGCAAATTCGATTCCCCAATTCTTCGCTTGTTGGGATTCTTCAATCAGCTTGGCGATATGCAGCAGCGCCTTCGACGGAATGCACCCGCGGTAAAGGCATACGCCGCCGGGATTCACCTCAGGATCGATCAACGTAACTTGGAGGCCAAGATCGGCGGCGAGGAATGCGGCGGCGTAACCGCCGGGTCCGCCGCCGACCACGGCGACGCGGAGCTTCTTGGTGTCTTCGGGAGATCCGGGCAACGCTGGGGTGAGAGGTTCGTTCATGAAGTGACTTTCTTTAACTCGTCGATCGGGTTCGCCGATCAGATTAGTTGATCGTTGATATTAGACCTTGGTTCCTGGATCCGGCGCGGCGCAGCTATCCTTGCACCGAAAGCAGGAAAGGCTGCTCGAAGGCCTCCGCCACCCAGCGCAGAAAGCGCGCGGCATCGGCGCCATCAATCAGGCGATGATCGTAGGAGAGCGAGAGCGGCAGAATCAGCCGCGGCTCGAACTTTCCGCCGATCCATTCCGGCTCCATGCGCGAACGCGAAAGTCCGAGAATGGCGACCTCGGGATGATTCACAATCGGCGTAAACCCCGTGCCCCCGATGCCGCCGAGGTTGGTGATGGTGAAGGTGCCGCCTTCCATGTCGGCAAGGGTAATTTTCTTGTCTCGCGCTTTCTGCGACAGTTGCGACAACTCGACCGCAAGCTCGACGATATTTTTTTTGTCCACGTCGCGGATTACCGGAACCAGCAGGCCGCGATCCGTATCCGCCGCGACGCCGATGCTGATGTACTGCTTGTAAATGATCTCTTCCTTCTCCATGTCGATGGTGGCGTTGAATTGCGGGAACACCTTGAGCGCAGCGGCGCAGACCTTGAGCGCAATCGCGGTCACCGTCATCTTGCCGCCGGCTTGTTCGGCCTTGGGAGCGAAACGGGCGCGCAACTGCTCGAGTTCGGTGATGTCGGCGCGGTCGTGCTGGGTGACGTGAGGGATGAGGTTCCAGGATTCCGCCAGATGTTCCGCCGTCTTGCGGCGAACTCCGCGCATGGAAACGCGCTCGATCTTTCCCCACTTGGCGAAATCCGGCAGCTTGGGCTCGATGAACCGCCCGGCGCACGGCGGGGCCTGCGCGGCCGTGGCCGCGGAGACCAGCGCAGCCTTGGCGTGGGCCTTCACATCGTCTTCGCTGATGCGGCCGCCGGGACCGGTGCCTTTGACTTCGTAGATATCGACGCCAATTTCGCGAGCCAGGCGGCGGGTGGACGGAGCCGCGGGAACCGCTTCGCGGTATTCGGTTCCGGCAACCTTGCCCAATTGCACCGGCATGGAAAACGCGGCTGGGCGCGGCATTGGCTGATCCGGAGGCAACGCTTGTTCCTCGGTCTTGCCCTCGGCGCGAATCGCGGCCTGGAATGCAAGGCGCGCGCCAGTTTGACCGGAGACGTGCTCGACCGGTCCTCGCGGAGGACGAACCGCCGCGGCCGGCGATGACGCCGAACCTTGCAGGGTGAAAATCACCTGACCAACTTTGATCTTCTCGCCTTCCTTGACCTTGACTTCGTTCACGACGCCGCTCACGGACGAAGGAACCTCGACCACCGCCTTTTCGGTTTCCAGTTCCATGACCGGCTGGCCTTCGGAAACTTTCGCGCCTGGGGCGATCATCAAGCGAACCAAATCGCCCTCCGAGATGTTTTCTCCGAGTTCCTGCAGGCGGAATTCGGTAGGGCCGGCGGTTTGCGAAGCGGATTGTGATGGAGGTGGTACGGGCTCTGAAGAGGTCGGCTGCACTTTTGCGACGGCTGACGGCGGTTCGGGGGATGGAGGTTGCGCCGCCGGCTTGGCCGCGCTTTTCGGCACAGCCGAGACGCCATTGTTGTCCGCGGTGAAGATCACCTGGCCAACCTTGATCTTGTCGCCCTCTTTGACCAGAATTTCTTTGATAGTTCCACTGACCGACGAAGGTACTTCCACGACCGCCTTATCGGTTTCCAGTTCCATTACGGCCTGGCCTTCGCTAACCGTCGCACCGGGCGCGATCATCAGGCGCACCAGGTCGCCTTGTTCAATGTTTTCGCCGAGTGCAGGGAGTTTGAATTCGATCACTGATTCCATTCCTTATGCTTTTTAAGAGGCATTCGCGACTCCGCGCCTAACTCGTCGCCGGGTTCTGTTTTTCCGCGTTGATCCCGAGATCATGGATCGCCTGCTTCACCAGATCCAGGCTAATTTTGTTTTCCCGAGCTAACGCTCCCAGGGTGGCCAGCACGATGTGCTTGGCATCCACTTCGAAGAAGTCGCGCAACGCCGCTCGATTTTCGCTGCGGCCGAAGCCGTCGGTTCCGAGCGAGACGAGTTGGCCGGGCACCCATTTCGCCAGCGCTTCCGGCAGAACTTTCATGTAGTCGGATGCGGCAATAAACGGTCCAGGCGCGTCTTTCAGAGTCTGCGTCACAAACGGGGTCTGCTGCGGTTCCCCGGGATGCAGCATGTTCCAGCGTTCGCAGTCGTTGGCGTTGCGATAGAGTTCTTTGTAGCTGGTCACGCTCCACACATCCGCAGCGACGTCGTATTTCTCTTTGAGGATGGTCTGCGCCTTCAACACCTCGTACATGATGGTTCCGCTGCCCAGCAGTTGTGCGCGCAGCTTGGCATCCGGCGCGTCCGAAGCCTTGAAGCGGTAGAGTCCGCGCAATACGCCTTCGCGAACGTGCTCCCCTTTCGGCATCTCCGGCATGGGAAGCGGTTCGTTGGTCACGGTAAGGTAGTAGAAAATAGATTCCTGATCCACATACATGCGCTTGATGCCTTCTTGAATGATGATGGCGATTTCGTACGCGAATGCCGGATCGTAGGCCAGCAAGTTGGGAACCGGCAGGGCCAGAACGTGACTGTGGCCATCCTGATGCTGCAGACCTTCACCGGCGAGCGTGGTTCGTCCGGCAGTTCCGCCGACGAGGAATCCGCGGCAGCGCATATCCGCCGCAGCCCAGATGAGGTCCCCGATTCGCTGGAACCCGAACATGGAGTAGTAAATAAAGAAGGGGATGGTGTTGATGCCGTGGTTGGCATAGGCCGTGCCTGCCGCGATGAAAGAGCACATCGAACCGGCTTCGGTAATGCCTTCCTCCAGAATCTGCCCGTCTTTTGCCTCTTTGTAGTAAAGGAGCGTGTCCATATCGACGGGCTCGTAAAGTTGTCCGGCGCTGGAGTAAATGCCGATCTGGCGAAACAAGGCCTCCATGCCAAAGGTGCGGGCTTCGTCGGGAATAATCGGGACGATGAGCTTGCCCACTTCCGGGTCGCGCAGCAGTTTCGACAGCAGGCGCACGAAAACCATGGTGGTCGAGGCTTCGCGGCCATCAGTGCCTTTGTAAAACTCCTCGAAGTAGGCGTCGGGCACCGGTTTCAGCGGCGTGGCGCGCACTTTGCGTTGCGGCATGTATCCGCCGAGCTGTTGCCGCCGCGCCTGCATGTACTTGATTTCGGCGCTGTCGTCGGAAGGCCGGTAGAAGGGCGCGTTGTGCAGTTCGTCGTCTGGAATCGGAATTCCGAAACGCGAGCGGAACATCTCCAGTTCGTCCTCATTCAGCTTCTTCTGCTGGTGGGTAATGTTCTTGCCTTCGCCCGCTTCACCCAAGCCGTAGCCCTTGATGGTCTTGGCCAGGATGATCGTGGGAGAGCCTTTATGATCGACCGCGGCCCGGTAGGCGGCATGAACCTTGATGGGGTCGTGCCCGCCCAGGCGCATGCGCGAGAGTTGTTCGTCTGAAAGGTGCTCGACCATTTTCAGAAGGCGCGGGTCGGTGCCGAACAAGTTCTGGCGGAAATAGGCGCCGCTCTCGACAAAATATTTCTGATACTGGCCGTCGCTGATTTCTCCCAGACGCCGCACCAGCAATCCGTCACGGTCACTGCGAATCAGGCTGTCCCAATCCGAGCCCCAGACGACTTTGATGACGTTCCATCCCGCGCCGCGGAAGATGGCTTCCAGTTCCTGAATGATCTTTCCGTTGCCGCGTACCGGACCATCGAGGCGCTGCAAGTTGCAGTTCACGACGAAGATCAGGTTATCCAGATTCTCCCGCGAAGCCAGCGTGATCGAGCCCAGGGACTCCGGTTCGTCCATCTCGCCGTCGCCCATGAACGCCCAGACTTTGCCGCCGGTGGACTGCTTGAGTCCGCGATTCTCCAGATAGCGGATGAAGCGGGCGTGATAGATCGCCTGAATTGGGCCTAAGCCCATCGAAACCGTGGGAAACTCCCAGAAATTCGGCATCAACCACGGGTGAGGATACGAGCTCAGCCCGCCGCCGGGTTTCAACTCGCGGCGGAAGTTTTGCAGTTTCTCTTTCGGGATGCGGCCTTCAAGATAGGCGCGAGCATAAATACCGGGTGCGGCGTGGCCCTGAAAGTAAACAAAATCGCGGTCGCCGCTCTCCGTTTGCGCCTGAAAAAAATGGTTGAAAGCAACTTCGTACAAAGTCGCTGCTGAAGCAAACGTGGAGATGTGCCCGCCGATGCCTTCCTGGATCTTGTTGGCCCGTACCACCATGGCCAGCGCGTTCCAGCGCACCAGGCTCTTGATGCGGCGTTCCATCTCCTGGCTTCCGGGAAAGGGCGCTTGTTGCGGAGAGGGGATGGTGTTTTGGTAAGGGGTGGTCGCTGAAAAAGGAAGATTCACTCCCGCGGCGCGCTTGGCATGAAGCGCCAACTGCTGCAGCAGCCGTCCCGCGCGGACGGGGCCACCCTTGGACAACACATAGTCCAGCGAATCGACCCATTCCCGGGTTTCCAATACCTCTTGACCGTCAGTTTCCGTCTGCGCCACGTCTGATCTCTCCATCGGATAAGGTCGAATGTTCCATGATATTCAATTATGCGAAACTTTGCTGGACGTTTGGGGCATGCCCAAACGTTTTACAATGCGAAGTGCCGGAGATGCGCTTCGCCGGCGCGGATGGTATGCGGCCGTTTTCCGGGAGGTCTTTCCTTATGTTGCGAATCACGCTGGTGGTCGTTGCGATTGCGATCATCATATTTCTTGTCCCGCGCCTCCTGTCGGGTTCGCGGGCTGTGACGCCCAGCCCAGGCAGCACCGCACCCGAATTCATTTTGCCGTCGCAGGAAGGCACTTCCGTCAGCTTGCAGGACTACCGCGGCAGCTGGGTCGTCCTCTATTTCTATCCCAAGGATCAGACTCCGGGTTGCACGCGGGAAGCGCACAACTTCCAAATCGATCAGGCGAAGTATGCCGAGCGTCACGCGGTGGTTCTGGGCGTGAGCGTGGACAGCGTGGATTCGCACAAGAAGTTCTGCGCCAGGGAGGGGCTGAACTTCAAGCTGCTGGCCGATAGCGACGGCAAGGTGAGCGACACCTACGGTTCGCTGACGAACCTTGGAGTGGTAAAGTTCGCCTCGCGCCACACCTTCCTCGTCGATCCCAGCGGGAAGGTTGCCAGGGCTTATACCAGCGTGGATCCCGCGCGGCATAGCGAAGAAGTGCTGGCTGCTCTGGATCAACTGCAGAAGCAACAGCCGCGTTGAGTCGAGATCAATTCTTGTCTGGCTTGTTCTTGGCGTCTGAAAGATACAGGTCGGCGACGTGGTCGGCGATTGCGCTGGGATTGGACTCGGCTAGATTTGCCAGCACCACGACGGTCAGCTGATCATTCACATAACGCGCGATAGTCGTCTGGAATCCCTGCCATGCGCCGTCGTGGCTAATGACGTGGTGTCCATGGCGGTCGCCGATGGCCCAGCCGAAGCCGTAGCCGGCCTTGTTGGGTTGGCCGCTTTTCAACTTCGCAGGTGTCCACATCTGGTCAAAGCTGGAGGGCTTCAGCAGTTTCTCGGTGTATAGCGCGGCATCCCACTTCGCAAGATCCAAGATGGAGAAGTACAGGCTGCCATCGGCCGTGGTGTTGACCATGGGCGCAACCCATTCCTGGTTCTTCAGTTCGCCCTTGACCAGGCGGTAGCCGGCGGCGCGATTGGGGACGATGTCGGCTTCGCTGATGATGCGCGTGGTCTCCATGCCGAGCGGGTGGAAGATTCTCTGCTGCAGAAAGTCTCCGTAGAATTCTCCGGTGACGCGATGGATGAGAATGCCCAGCGTAAGGTATCCCAGATTGCTGTACTCCCACTTCGTGCCGGGAGGGTACGCCAACGGGATGCCTTCAACCAGCTTCAGCAGTTCCGCCTCCGTCCAGTCTTTGCGGAAGTCGAACGTCTCAGGATAGTCGCCAAAGCCGGCGGTATGGCTCAGGAGTTCGCGGACGGTCACTTCTTTCCAACTGGACGGTGCGTCTGGAAAATACTTGGTGAGAGGATCATCGAGGCCGACTTTGCCTTCTTCGACCAGCATCATCACCGCGGTTGCGGTGAACTGCTTGCCGACCGATCCCGACTGGAAGACGGTCTCCGGCTTCACCGGAACTTGCAGTTCAACGTTGGCCAGGCCGAATCCCTCGGCCTGCACGATCTTCCCGCCTCGCGCCACCAGAAGCGCCAGACCGGGTATGTGCTGCCGCTGCATCTCGTCGCGAACGTAGCTGGAGGCTTTGTCCGAAATAGCAGAAGTCGCCTGGGCACACGCGACTGAGGAAGAGCCGAACGCGACGGCGAACGCTGCGACGAAGGATGCAGCACACAAAATTGTTGGGCGACCGAGCTGAACTCTGGGGCGTTTAATCATGGGCGAGTTCCGAATTGCCGGACAAGTCTATGACCAGGCGTGCGGCTCAGGCAAGCGGTTCAGCCTGGAACACTGCGTCCATCAGCGGGTTGCCTTCTCCAGCAGGTATAGGTACGAACGATAAACTTGGCCGGTGGCGCGGGTCATGCCAATTTCGCAGGTTCGGCTGCTGGAGTAACACGCGTCGGGGTGTTTTGCCTGGATCTCGGCGGCTTCCAGCCGGGTGGCGGATTGCGTCAGTTCAGGGAACAGAAAACCTCGATCGCCGGCGAAGGCACAACAGCCTGCGTCAGCTGGAATCAATACCTCATGACTGCATGCTCTCGCAATGCCTTCCAGCTTCGCGGTAATTCCCATCTTCGTAACCGAGCAGACGGGGTGCAGCGCGACGGAGTTGACCTTCGTCTTCACCGTAAGTTTGGGCAGGAGTTCGTCGTGTACAAACTCGATGGCATCGAGCAGCCTCAGTCGATCGAAGCGTGCCAGGTTTTCAGGAGTCAGAGAATCGCGCGACGTCTTTAGGGAATAAGTGCAAGGACTGGTATCGACCACGACCGGCAGCCTTCCCTGTTCGGACCATCGCCAGAGGCGTTCGACTGCGGTATTGGCCGCGATGGCATGTGCGCGAGTGAATCCCTTGGAAGAGAACGGCATGCCGCAGCAGGTCCCGGCGACGTCGGATGGAATATGCAACGGCACGCCCGCGCGCTGGGCCAACTCGACGGTTACTTCCATGAGAGACCGGCCGTTGTCGTCGCCCTGGGGCTCGCCGGGCAAGCGGCCCATGATGCGAGAAATACACGCCGGGAAGTAAACCGCCTGCGCTGATTGCCTATCAGTTGCAGGAATCTCTCCTGCCGCGAAAGGAGTATCGGGCGCCCACTCGCCGAGGTTCTCTCCTGCGAAGCGTTTAAGCCAGCGAGTCAGGGAGCGCATAGCACTGACGCCGATTACGCTTTCGGCCGCGTGCCCAAGGCGCAGGGCCGAGCGCAGTGCCATTTCTGCGGTTCTGAAGTTCGACGCGATGCGGACTGCCCAGTCCTGTGCCGCGGCGGAAGCGCGAAGACCGCGGAAACGCTTCACCAGCTTTCCGGTATCGATATTGACCGGGCACGCTGTGGCGCAAAGGCCATCCGTGGCACAGGTATCGAGCGCCATGTAGGGAAAATCGCGATCCAAGGCATTCCAGAGCTCCGCGCCGTTACCCGCCGCTTGTTGTCTCGCCATCTCGCGCCGCACCACGATGCGTTGACGGGGTGTGAGAGTTAGTTCGCGGCTGGGACACTTGGGTTCGCAGTAGCCGCACTCGATGCATTTATCGATTTCTTCTTCGACAGACGGAATGCGCTTGAGGTCGGCAAGGTGCGCTTTCCGATCCGCGTTGATAATTACTCCCGGATTGAGAAGATTGTCGGGATCGGCCAGGCGCTTCAGCTGGCGCATGATCTGGTAGGCGTCGCTGCCCCATTCGGTTTCAACAAATGGAGCCATGTTGCGTCCCGTACCGTGTTCGGCTTTCAGCGCTCCATCGTAACGATGCACCACGACTTCGACCATGTCGTCGATGAAGCGAGAGTACTGATCGATCGCGGCTTGATCGTTGAAACTCTGGGTGATCACAAAGTGCAGGTTGCCGTCTTTAGCGTGGCCGAAGATGATGGCATTGGAATAGCCGTGCTTACGAAACAAGCCGTTGAGATCGTGTGCCGCATGGGCCAGGCTTTCGACCGGAAACGCGACGTCTTCGATAATCACGGTCGTACCGCTCTGGCGCACCGAGCCGACGGACGGAAACATTCCTGCGCGGATCTTCCAGAGCAATGCCTGTTCGGCGGCAACATGGGTGAAGCGTGCAGGCTCGAACAGCTTCAGTCCGCCGACCGCATCCCGGGCCAGCGCTTCCAACTCGGAACGATTCTTCTCTTCGGCGGATTGGAATTCGACCAATAATCCGGCAGCTTCTTCGGGCAGCGTTTTGATCGAGGCCGGTATCCCTGCTTGATCCTCGACCGAGCGCAGGGAAGCGCGGTCCATGATTTCCAGTGCTTTGGCGCCGGCGGTGCGCAAAGGAAGAATGGAGTCGGCCGCCGCATACAAGTCCGCATACAACAAGAGTCCCGTGTACTTTACCGGGAGATCGGGAACCGTATTCAAAACGGCTTCCGCGATAAAGGCCAAGGTGCCCTCGGATCCGATCAGCAGGTGCTGGAAAATGTCGAGGGAGGTGTGGAAATCGAGGAAGGCGTTGAGCGAATATCCGGTTGTGTTCTTGCGCTTGTACTTGTTGCGGACACGTTCGCGCAGATCGGCATTCTGTTCCAGCTTTTGTTTCAAATCCAGAATACCGCGTGCCAGTTCCGGTTCGCGGGCGCGAAATTCGGCGTCAGCATCGGGCTGCGAGGTGTCGATGACTGTGCCCGACGGAAGCATGAACTTCATGGACCTGAGTGTGTGATAAGCATTCTGCTCGACGCCGCAGCACATGCCGCTGGAGTTGTTGGAAAGAATGCCGCCCATGGTGCAGGTTGCGATCGACGCCGGATCAGGCCCGATCTTCGCGCGATAGGGTGCGAGTGCCGCGTTGGCGCGGGCGCCGATCACTCCTGGCTGCACTCGAACTTGCTTGCCTCCGTCTTCGACCTTGACCTCTCGCCAGTTGCGCGCAATGTCTACCAGCAGGCCGTCGGAGATCGACTGTCCCGACAAGCTCGTGCCGGCTGCGCGAAACGTCATCGGTATTCGCTGGCGCTGGCTGAATGCAAATAATGTTTGTATCTCTTCGAGCCCTCGGGCTTGCACCACAGCCTTAGGGATGAGGCGATAGAAACTGGCGTCGGAAGCGTAGGCGATGAGGTCGATTGGACGAACGAGGATGCGAGAGCCGTCGATGGAGGCGGCAAGAGTGGCCTTGATGTCTTCTGAAGACATTTGAAGGCGAATTGGTTCGGCCACCGCCATTTACTTTCCTCCGAATAAGAACGGCGTTAAGACGATTCCAGTTCGTCTGCCAGTCGCTGCACCGTATGTTCGACTCTTACGGTTGAGTTCTGTTTGTCGAGGCCGCCGCGGATCTGCATGACGCAACCGGGACAATCCATTACCGCGAGGGTCGCGCCGCTGTTCTTGATGTTTACCAGCTTTCGTTCAAGAATGGGCGCTGAAATTTCCGGCAGCTTAAGAGAATATGTTCCGCCCATGCCGCAGCACATGTCGGCTTCATACATTTCCGCTATCTCGTAGCCGGCCTGGGTGAGCAGTTGCCGCGGCTCTTGGCTGGCGTGCAGTGTGCGCTTCAAGTGGCAGGAGTCGTGATAGGTAATCTTTCCCAGTTGCTGGCCTTCTTTGAACTTCAAGCGGCCTTCGTCCACCAGTTTCTTCACCAGGCTGGAGAAATCGATGACCTTATCGGCTAACTGGCGCGCCCGGGGCAGCGAGTCGGTCTGGCCCAGACTTTCGAAAGTGCTGATGAACTCGTGCTTCAACGCGACCGTGCACGTGGGACACGCCGAAACTACATAAGTGACGTCGTTCGCCAGCAACGCATTGATGTTGTCGTTCGCATTCTGCGCCGCGACTTCGTACGCTCCGCTATAGCGCGCGGGCGCTCCGCAACAAGTCTGGCCTTCGGGGAACACGACCTCGATGCCGGCTTTATTCATGATCTTCACCAGCGCTTCGCCCATCTCGGGATAAGCGAAATCGATCAGGCAGCCGGCATAGAATGCAATCTTTTCTTTGCAAACAGGTTGCTGGATTGTCTTGATCGTATCGCGGAGCGGAGCTTCGGCAATCGCGGGCAGGCTGCGGAATTCTGTCATGTCCGAGAGAAAAAAAGGCAGGTGACGAATGAAGTTGCCTTTCTGCAACGGCTTCTGCATCACGTAGGCGGCGCGCAGCATGGAGTGAAAAAGCTTGCGGTTGTTCACCACCGAGAAGATCGCTTTTTGCGCCAGGGGCTGCCCTTTCTCGACCGCGAGTCGACGCCGCAATTCGAGAATCAATCCGGGGATATCGATCTTGCCGGGGCACACTTCGGTGCAGTTGCCGCATTGAATGCAGAGGCTCTGGATGTCGTCCGACGACTTCAGCGCGTCGAACCACGCGGTCAGGATTGTGCCAATCCCGCCGGTGTAAATCTTGCCGAAAACATGCCCACCCACCAGACGGAAGACGGGACATACGTTCAGGCAGGAGGCGCACCGGATGCATTGCATCGCCTGTTTGAACTTCGGGTCCTGCGACATCTCGGTGCGCCGGTTATCCATCAGGATGACGTGCAGTTGCTTGGGCGTTCCGTCGGTGTTGGGCACGGGGCCGCTGATCATGGAGACGTAGCTGGTCATCAACTGCGCCGTGGCGCTCTTGGGGAGAGCCGTCAGGACGGGGACCACGTCTTCGAACTTCTCCATCAACTTCTCGAGGCCGACGATGGCGACATGAATTTTCGGCAGCGTCGTCACCAGACGCGCGTTGCCTTCGTTGGTAACGATGACGAGAGTACCGGTTTCCGCGACCGCGATATTCGCTCCGGTAATGCCCATCTGTGCGTCGAGAAACTTGGTGCGCAGTTTGCCGCGTGCAAACTTCACCAGTTTCGGGATGTCCGGCTTCTGGCCTTCTTCGACCTGCTCATTGAAAACCGCGGCAACTTCTTCCTTGGTCATGTGGATGGCGGGCATGACCATGTGCGAGGGCGTCTGGCCTGCAAGTTGAATAATCCATTCTCCCAAGTCGGTTTCGCCCACCTCGATGCCTGCGGCTTCGAGATGCTGGTTGAGATGAATCTCTTCCGAGGCCATGGACTTCGATTTCACGACGCTCTTGACACCATTGTCTCGCGCGAGATTCAGGACGTACTCGCGAACCTGGGCGGGATCGTTAGTTCGGAATACTTTCGTGCCACGCGCTTCGGCGTTCCTGGTGAAGAGGTCGGCGAGCTCGTCGAGGTGCGAGGCTGCGTAGGATTTCCGATCGGCAATCTGGGTCCGCAGCGCCTCGAAGTCGTAGCCCTCGTAAGCTTTCGCGCGGCTGATCCGGTAGGCCTCGGAAAATCGTCCAAGCGCGCCGGTGAGGTTGGGATTGTGTACCGCCTTGGCGATGGACTCGCGAAATTTGGTTTCCATCAGTTCACGCTTCCTGGCGCATCGTAGAAGACAATGATGAGCTTCTCGGGTCCGTGCACGCCGATGGTAAGCACGCGTTCGATGTCAGCGGTGCGGCTGGGTCCGGTAATGAAGGAAATGTAGTTGGTCTGCTCCGGCCGTATCTTGGTCAGGGCCGACGGCAGGTCGGGTACAAGACGATCGCTCCGCATCAACGCAATGTGAATCGGGGGAAGCGTGGAGACCAGCCTCTGGTCGACGGCTGCAGCGTCCTGCATAAGCGTTCCGGTATTCGCAATTGCCCAGTCGAGTTGGCTGATGCCCACCTTCGCAAGGGCAGAGAGTTCACGATTCACGTTGAAAATCACGCCGGGAAGTTTGGCGGTTAGTTGTTTCTGGTCGAAGCCATCGAGGAACGCACACTGCGCCCACACCGCGTAAGCCTGGGGAGCGTCGTTCACTCCGGCGTCTCGCAAGTAGTGGAGGATGAAGTCCAGAGCCTCGTTCTTGTGGGGGAAGCGATGGACTTCCGCGTTCACGGCTTCGGCGCGGAGTTTGAAAGTGTCAAAGATGGCATCCATACGCTCACGCCTTTCAAAAGTCACTCCTGGCTTTTCGCCGCGATTTTCACCGTAATACCATGTGGGTGAAGGGATATACGTAGGCCATAAGAAAGACGAAGATGCCGACCAACGCGGCCAGGGCAATGCTGTGCAAGAAGACGTAGCGGAGAATCTGGCCTTCATGCCCGTACCACTGCGTTGCCGTACTGGCGACGACGATGCTCTGGGCATCAATCATCTTGCCCATTACGCCTCCGGTAGTGTTGGCCGCAGCCATCAGCACGGGAGAGACATTGACCTGCTGTGCCGAAATCTTCTGCAGGCTGCCGAAGAGCACATTCGAGGAAGTATCCGATCCGGTGAGAGCCACACCCAGCCAGCCGAGCAGGGTCCCGAAAAACGGGTAGAGATGGCCGGTGCGCGCAAACGCCAGTCCCATGGTCGCATCGAGTCCGGAGTAGCGGGTTAGCATGCCGATCGCGAGCATGGCCGCGATCGTCAGCAGCGAGAAGCGCACTTTCACGATGGTTCGCCCGTACACGGAAAGAATTGTTCGGAAGCTGAGTCCCATCACGAGACCCGACAGAATACCCGCCAGCAGGATGCCGGAGCCGGTCGCGCTTACCCAGTTCAGCCCGAAGACCGCGCCTTCCTTGGCCGGTTTAGGCACCACCGGTGGGACACGAAGAGACAAATTGTTCAGCCCACTGACCGGAAACTGCGGGTTGGTGATTTTGCTCGGTGGAGTGCTCCAGCTTGCCAGCGAGGTGAACGTTTTTTCCGGCGCATTCATCAGGTTCTTGCCAGTCTGGGTGCCCCACAGGAAGACGATTACGCTCAGGATGATCCACGGCACCCAGGCTCGCGCGACCTCAGAACGAGTGAAGCCGTGATGAGCGTGGTGGCCGGTCTTGCCCTCTTCGCCCTCGAACGTCCAGACGCGCTTGGGGTGCCAGATAAAGAGGAAGCCGATCAGGCAGGCCATGGAGACGACCGATGCGATGACATTGACGACCCAGGGGCCATGCAAATTCGATATGAGCAGTTGTGGAATCGCGAACGAGACTCCGGCTACGAGGATGGCCGGCCATACCTCCAGCATCCCGCTCCATCCGGCAAATGTGCAAACCAACCAGAAGGGCACGAGGACGCAGAATGGCGTGAGGATGCGTCCGGCCATCGCGCCCAGAGTGATCTCGCTGAAGCCTGTGACCTTGGCCAGTGCAATGATCGGCGTGCCCAGCGCGCCGAATGCCACGGGCGCGGTGTTGGCGATCAGCGACAGGCCGGAGGCTTGCAGCGGTTTGAATCCGAGCCCAATCAGCAGAGCGGCGGTTACCGCGACCGGTGTGCCGAACCCGGCTGCGCCCTCAAAGAAGGCTCCGAAGCAAAACGCGATCAGGAGCAACTGCAGGCGACGGTCCTGAGTGATGCCGGTAAGGCTGTGCTGCAATACATGGAACCGTCCGGATTCGACGGTGAGCTGGTACATGAAGATGACATTCAGCACAATCCAGCCAATCGGGAAGAGACCATAAGCGGCGCCATAAACGGCGGTCGCGCCAGCCAGACGCGCCGGCATATGGAAGGCAAAGATGGCGGTGAGCAATGCTGCCGCCAGGCCAGCGAGGGCCGCGTAGTGCGCCTTGACGTGTCCGAGAGCGAGGCTCCCAAGCAAAACGATAATCGGCAGCGCGGCCAGCATGGTCGACAGCCACCAATGCCCGGTGGGATCGTAACCTTGGGCCCACGGCGATGACAAAGGAGGGATTCTCAGGATCGCGATGGCGGCAATCGCCGCAATGACAATGACGACCGCGGAAACTAGCAGGTTTGCTGGGGGAGGAGCCGGCGCCTTGACGGGGGTCGTGGGCGGCGTCTTGGCCGGCACGAGGGTAGTTGCCATAAATCACCAATCAGCAGGGCGTAGCTTGACACCGACTTGCAATATGCCCGGCCCTGCGCGTCAGCGGTGCGGCTGTGAACGAATCTCGAACACGGAAATTCCAACCACAGTGCTGATCGCTGACAAATCATTCAAACCGGCTCGGCGCACATGTTTCCGGTGATGCCGGAATACCAGGTGACCAGAACTGGGCCGCAGGGGAGATGCCACGTTCATCCTGCCATGAGTCAGGAGTAAGGTGCTTTCCACAGCAGGCTGCGACTGATCAAAAGTAGAGGGCAGAGAGCGCCCGGTCTGTGATGTTAATCACATCTCTTTGTGACCCTCGGTGATTACCGAAGAGCGCGAGCCCAGATAGAAGCCGAATGAGGATGCGTTCATGAGCATCTTGCCAAAGCCGTGTGCTCATCATTTATCCTTAATAATCCTGACGCTTTGAAAGGAGTGTTATGAAGACTCTTCTTGCACTTAGCCTGACCCTGATGCTGGCTGCGCTTTTTGCCGTGGCCGCGGATCAACCCCAGCCCCCGAGAGTGGGCACCGAGGCTCCCGCTTTCAGCCTGCCTAGCCAGGAGGGAGCGCAGGTGTCGCTCGATCAATTCAAGGGCAAGTGGGTGGTGCTTTACTTCTATCCCAAGGACTTTACTTCGGGATGCACGATCGAAGCGCACAACTTCCAACGTGACATCGATAAATACACGCAGAAGAATGCCGTGGTTGTAGGCGTCAGCGTGGACGACGTGGATTCGCACAAGAGCTTCTGCACCAAGGAAGGCTTGAACTTCAAGCTGCTTGCGGATTCCAGCCGTGCGGTCGTGCAAAAATACGGCTCGATCATGGAATACAACGGCGCGACTCTTGCCGCGCGCAACACTTTCCTGATCGATCCCGCGGGCGTGATCAGAAAGGTGTACATCAAGGTCAGTCCGCAGGGTCACAGCGAAGAAGTGCTGGCCGATCTGCAGCTGCTGCAATCCGCTAAGTGAGGTGAATCCGACAGCAGTAGATGATGGTGCCGGGCTGGTCTCGACCAGGGGAGAAGAGGTGCGAACATGCAAGTTTGCATTCGAGCGTCTAAGTTTGCGTTGCTAGTCTTTCAGCTGCTCCTTTGTGGACTAACTCTGTCGGCTCAGCAGCAAAGCCGGTTGCCCACGCCCAAGGGAGGCGACTACGTTTCTCACGATTTCCATTTCAAGTCGGGCGAAATCCTTCCTGAATTGCGGATGCACTACGCGACCTTTGGAACGCCTGTGCGCGACGCGAATGGCCGGGTTACGAATGCCGTGCTGCTTTTGCACAGTACAACCGGTTCCGGCGGACAATTCCTCGCGCCGCAGTTTGCCGGCGTGCTATTCGGGCCGGGGCAACTCCTCGACGTCACGCGCTATTACGTCATTCTGCCGGATGACATCGGGCACGGAGAGTCCAGCAAGCCCAGCGACGGTATGCACGCCCATTTTCCGCAGTATGACTACGACGACATGGTCGCGGCGCAGCACGAGTTGCTGGAAAAGGGACTGGGCGTGAACCATCTGCGCCTGATCCTGGGCACCTCCATGGGCTGCATGCATTCCTGGGTTTGGGGTGAAACCTATCCCGACTTTATGGACGCACTCATGCCCTTGGCCTGCCAGCCGGTGGAGATTGCGGGACGGAATCGAATCTGGCGGAAGATGGTGATCGACGGTATTCGCGAGGATCCCGACTGGAAGAAGGGTGAGTACACGGCCCAGCCTTGGGGCGCGCTGAAGACCGGGGCAGAGATGTTTTACATCGCCGCGGGCTCAGCTCTGCAGATGCAGAAGAACCTTCCGACGCGTGACGCGACCGATGCGGCGGGGCGGGACTATGTGAAGCGGTTCAGTGCGGACCACGATGCCAACGATCTGCTTTACGCGATGAATGCCTCGCGGAACTATGATCCTTCGCCGCAGCTCGAGAAGATCACTGTGCCGGTGATGTTTGTGAACTCAGCGGACGATTTCATCAATCCGCCGGAACTGGGAATTGCGGAACGTGAAATCAAACGGGTGAAGAAAGGCCGCTTCGTGCTGATTCCGATCTCGGAGCAGACCCGCGGTCACGGTACGCACACTTGGGCGGCAGTGTGGCAGCAGTATCTGAAGGAGCTGCTGGAAGCCTCGCAACATTAAGGCCGGCCGGAGCGAGACAGCAGGGGAAGATTGGAGGCGCGGGTCGGAATCGAACCGACGCATAAAGGTTTTGCAGACCTCTCCCTTACCACTTGGGTACCGCGCCCTCTCATTGATTAAAGTAGCGTTACCAGCCGAAAAAGTCCACCCGTGCTTAGGGTGGAGAATCACGCACTGGTCAGCTTGCAAGGGCACCACTCAGAAGACGGACCGAGGTCTCATTGAACCTTCGCGAGTAGGCCTTAAAAGAATCTGGAGCGGGAGACGGGGGTCGAACCCGCGACATCGACCTTGGCAAGGTCGCGCTCTACCACTGAGCTACTCCCGCTCGACCAATCGATTATAAACAAGCGGGCAGTCTGCGGCAACGACCTCACCGCCCGATCACAGTACTTTCGACATGACGATGCAGTGGCATTTGACGCCAGACTTTAGCGGACGTGTCGGGTGAAAGTCCTCGGTGCGGGTTTCGGAATATCCCAGGTTTCGATAGAAAGGGAGCAGTTCCGGGCGCAGGCTCAACACACTGATGTCCATATCCTTGCATCCGTGATCGCGGCCGTACTGCTCCGCCGCCGCCGTCATTAATTTTCCCAATCCCTTACCTTGCTGCGCCGGATCGACCGCAAGCATTCCGAAATATGCCCGCTCGCCGCGCAGTTCGACGTAGACGCTCGCGATCGCTTTCCCGTCGCGTTCTGCAACCAGAAGGTCGCCAATGCGCATAGTTGCTGACAGGTGTTCGTCATCCGTGCGCGTGCCTTCGAGGAACGCCTCGATGGCAAACGCTGCGTTGATAATCGGGATCAGGGATGGCCGGTCGTCTGCATTCGCGATCCGGATAGTGACGTGATCGATCCGATATAGCATGGCCTTCATTGCGCGCCGCTCATCGCGGCGATACTTGATCCCTACGGAGGGGCCAGACGACGCCCGAAGGAAAAACTGTAAGCGACTTTAGTGAGGCGCCCACTGCGGATCTTCTTCCGGCTTCACGATGTGGCCATCGCGCATATGAATGATCCGGTCTCCATACCGAGCTGCCTCGGGGTTGTGGGTGATCATCAGCACGGTCTGGCCTAATTCCTGGTTGGACTGCCGCAACATTTTCAAGACAACGTTCGAGTTCTCGGTGTCCAGATTTCCCGTGGGCTCGTCGGCCAAAACCACCGCTGGCTTGTTGACGAGGGCGCGAGCCAAAGCTACGCGTTGTTGCTCGCCCCCGGAAAGTTCGGACGGGCGATGGTCTAGTCGCTTGCTGAGTCCCAATAAATCGCAGATGCGGAGAAAAAAACCGGGATCGCGGTCCCCGTTTCCGGCAATCTCCTGCGCGATGGCAATGTTGGAACGAGCGTCGAGCGTGGGCAGCAGGTTGAATTTCTGAAATACGAAGCCAATTTTGCGCTTGCGTATGCGGGTGCGTTCCGCATCCGAGAGTGTGGCGAAATCATCGCCAGCCATGATTACCTTGCCGGAATCGGCACGCGTCAATCCCCCCAGAAGGTAGAACAGGGTGGACTTACCACTGCCGGAAGGGCCGACCACGGTTACAAATTCTCCTTTTTGCACGCTGAAGGAGACGCCACGAAGCGCGGGCACGTCGATCCTGCCTACGCGATAAGTTTTGTGCAAATCAATGGCTTCGATGAATGCGCCCATGCCAGCCTTGATCTTACACGATGGGATTTGGAGAGTGGCGGCGCAGGGACCGGCGTCTCACGCTACTCCTTGCCGCTCAGGCAATTGCACCCTCTGTTGCATTCGCTTGGGTCCGCGCTTGCGCACCAGAAGCAGACGGATTCGTTCCAGCAGATCGGCGGGCGCGTACATGCCCCGGGCCAGGAACACGTCGGCTTGCGATTCGTGATCGTAGATGCGGGCCTTGCTCGAAATGAGGATTGCCGGAACGTGGGGTGACAGGTTCTTAACTGCTGCGATCAGCTGCGGACCATCCAGGCCGGGCATGGCCATATCGGTGACGACCAGATCGATGCCGCCCTGCTTGAAACGGTCCAGGGCCTCTTCGCCGCGGGAATAACTAGCTACGCGGTAGCCGCGGGTCTCCAGCATGATCTTGCGATAGGAAAGAGATTGTTCGTTGTCGTCGACACACAAGATAGTGCGCTTAGGTTTCATTCACCGTCCGTATCCGCAGGTCGCCGGTTGTGTGCCGGGAACAATCGGAAATTTTCTCTGTTCACGAAGAATAGAAGAGCGAAGTGATGCTAACGGCAAGTGAGGAGAGCTGTAAAGTACCGTCGAAGTCATTGGCAGATTCTTGCCATTGACTTTTTTGGAGATTGCGAAAGGCGCAATTCTGCGATGCTTGCACGCATTCCCCTAAAGAAAAACTTCGCCGCGCATGATTTCGACCGAGTGTCCGCCTACACGGACGTTAACTACCCGGTTATCGCTCTGCGAGGCTCGCACGAAAATCCGGCTGGGCCGCCGCATCTCTACCCCTTGTTCAATAAGGACACGCTCATCGGGCCTGGACACGCCGTGCGCCACCATCCAGGCCGCGGAACAACCCGCGGCTGAGCCCGTGGCTGGATCCTCGCCGTTGTAGAAGAGCATTCGAGCGTGCAAGCGAGCTTCGCGATCCACGGTTTCTCGGGTGACGAAATAAAAAAACTTGCCCGCGGTCTTGGCGAGGTACTCCGCGGCACGGCTCAGATCGATCTGTAAATCCCGCATGACCGTCAGCGATTTCAGAGGCGTCACCGTGAATGGAATTCCCGTCGAAACGTTTTGTATGGGCAAGGAGTCGTCGAAGTCTTGGACACGTAATCCGGTTGCCCGCGCCACCGCTTCCCGCTCATGCTGCATTCCGAAGGTCGGATCGATCTGGGTCATTTCCCCGAACGGCGGCTGCCCCTCACACTCTTCGAAATTTACGGGAACCCTTCCGGCATTTAGCTCAAGCACGATTTGTTTGGCGCCGGTTTGACCGCGCAAAGCAAATGCCGTTCCCAGCGTTGGATGTCCGGCAAACGGCAGTTCCTCCCGCACGGTGAAGATGCGCACGCGAATGCCCCGCTCCCGTTCGAGGGCGGCGTCGCGGGGCAGGATGAACGTGGTCTCGGAAAGGTTCATCTCCTTGGCCAGCGCCTGCATCTCGGCGTCGGTCAATCCACGGCCATCGAAGAATACAGCTACGGAATTGCCCTCGAGGCGACGCGAAGAGAAAACGTCCCACTGCGCTATCTTCAGACATCTTGATGGTTGGCTCATGAACCGTCCCCGGGTGGAAAAGTTGACAGCATTTCGGACAGAACCGTGCCGCAGCTAGAGAGATGACAACGGGTGTTTTTACGATGCAGCAATTCCCCAGAAACGGCGCGGCTGGCTACCTGGCGGTTGACACGGTCAGTTGAGGATTCTATTCTAGCTGCGTGTTTTGCTTCCCCAATGCCGGCTTCGCATGTTGTTGCATGTGTCCGCCGGCGCGTGGGTAGGAAGCGAACAAGATTTTCTTCCAACCCACCCGGCAAAGCGGGTGGGTTTCGTTTTCGTCCGATGTTCACCCGAATAAGAGCCGCGGCTGGCCAACTCTTACGGCGTCGAGCAAATTGAATTCACGAGGAGAGAAACATGAGCACCGAGACGGCAACCGAAATATCCAGGATCCCGCGCATCAATGATATCGCCCCGAATTTCACCGCCGAAACCACGCAGGGCACGATCAACTTTCACGAATGGATCGGCGACGGCTGGGCGATTTTGTTTTCGCATCCCAAAGACTTCACTCCCGTATGCACCACCGAACTCGGTTACATGGCGCGCCTGCAGCCTGAATTCGCCAAGCGGAACACCAAGATCATCGGCCTGAGCGTGGACCCGGTGAGCAGCCACGGCAAGTGGGCCGCCGATATTGAAGAGACTCAGGGCGCCAAAGTGAATTACCCGATGATCGGCGACCCCGAACTTAAGATTGCCAAGCTCTATGGCATGTTGCCGGCCGAGAGCGGGCACACCTCGGAGGGCCGCACTGCGGCGGACAATGCGACAGTGCGCACCGTGTTCGTCGTCGGGCCGGATAAGAAAATCAAACTGCAACTGAGTTACCCCATGAGTACCGGCCGGAATTTCGACGAAATACTTCGGGTGGTTGACTCCATGCAGCTCACGGCCAAACATAAAGTTGCCACGCCGGTGAATTGGAAGCAGGGGGACGAAGTCATCATCCTGCCCTCGGTATCGAACGAGGAAGCGCAACAGAAGTATCCGGGAGGCTGGAAGTCGCCTAAACCGTACCTGCGCATCGTGCCGCAGCCGAAGTAGCCGGACCTTTGTTGGAAGCGCATGCGGTCCGGTGATCGTCCCGGTCTTCAAAACCGGCGGGCGGCGGGTTCCCCCGTCACCGGTGGGTTCGACTCCCACTCGCTTCCGCCAATCACCGACTTTTCCGCCGCAGCTTGCGTTCGGGCGGATAGGCGACTATCTTGGTAGCGTTACTCGACTTGTTGTGAGGGCGGTCCCCGGAAGCCATCATCCTAAATCCAGGAAAAGGTAGACCTGACCATGAAAATTGCAAACGATATTACCGAACTTATCGGCCACACTCCGCTGGTGCGGCTTAATAAGGTCACGGAAGGTTGCGTGGCCGATGTTGTCGTCAAACTCGAAAGCCAGAATCCAGTGGGCAGCGTAAAAGACCGCATCGGCGTAAGCATGATCGCCGAGGCGGAGCGCGCGGGCAAAATTCATCCGGGCAAGACCGTGCTGATCGAGCCCACGAGCGGCAATACCGGTATTGGCCTGGCTTTTGTAGCTGCCGTTAAAGGCTACAAGCTGATTCTGACGATGCCGGAAACCATGAGTCTGGAGCGGCGGGTACTGCTGCTGGCTTTCGGTGCGGAAATCGTTCTTACGCCCGGTCCGCGGGGCATGAAGGGCGCCATCCTCAAAGCCGAGGAGTTGCTGGCAAGCACTCCCAACAGTTACATGCTGCAGCAGTTCGACAATGCGGCCAATCCCAAGATCCACTTCGAGACCACGGGCCCCGAGATCTGGAACGATACCGACGGCCGGGTCGACTTTCTGGTCTCCGGCATTGGCACCGGCGGGACCATCACCGGCGTTTGCCAATTCATCAAACCCAAGAAGGCGTCGTTCAAAGCCATCGCTGTCGAGCCAACGGAAAGTCCGGTGCTCTCTGGAGGAAAGCCCGGGCCGCACAAGATTCAAGGGATCGGCGCCGGTTTTGTTCCCAGCATCCTGCGCCGGGACTACATTGACGAGGTGATCCAGGTCAGCAACGATGACGCGATCCGCACGGCACGGCGGCTGCCGTTGGAAGAAGGCATTTTCGTGGGAATTTCTTCCGGAGCCGCGGTCTTTGCCGCTCTGCAAGTGGCGCGGCGTCCCGAGAATGCGGGGAAGCTGATCGTGGCGGTTTTGCCGTCCTTCGGAGAACGCTACCTGAGCACCGTGCTGTTCGAGGAGCTGCGCAACCGCGCCCAACAGATTCCTACCGCGACGCTTCCGGCCTGATCGCGCAGGCGGATGACGGCTCGCCGCGGACGCGCATGCCCGCCGCGGAGTCCATTGCTCGGGGCGTGGAAATCCCTGTGGAAATCTGCGCCTGCACGGCCGAATTTTCGAAATCCGCGCAAAACACTCGGGTGTATCATTGTTTCCCAACAAGCTAGCTAAGAGTCCAAGTGCAAACGGTCGGAGGGACCGGCGTCAACGGCTGAAATTCTGGCCGTGGTGCGTGCCCTTAAGCATCAGGGAGAAAAATGAGAAGCAACCAGCAGCGTTTCCTGTGGTTCGGTGTCTCAATTCTCGGAGTGCTCACTTCTCCAGCGTTGTTCGGTCAGGCTTCCCGCAGCCCGGAGGCAACCATCCCTGTACCCAGCGACTGGAGTCATCGCAGCGTCATCTTCTCCAGACCGGCGACCACGGAACAGGCCAAGCGGGTGGAACAGGACCCTCGCTATTGGCAGCAGCGCTATCGGCGGGAGTTGCCGGTGATGGTGCCTGCGGCGCAGAGCCGTGACGCCCTTGCTTCGGAGTTGCGCAGCGACGCGAAAGTCCCGCGCAGGCGTAGAAATCAGGAGCTGAATCGGGACTGGCAGGAGAGCATGGGCACCGGCGCAAGTGTGGGCGCGGGAAACTTCCCTGCCAAGTTTTCATTCTTGGGCACTACTGCCAACTGCGGAACTGCCACGCAGCCCGATTTCGTTGTCTACAGTACTGGCCTTGAAGGTTCGGGCACACAAGCCAGCGTCGTGGCTTACGACAACCTCTACGCCGGTTGCATCGGCACGGTGCCTTCGGTCTACTGGGCGTACAACACCGGCGGAAAGATCCTGACGTCTCCCGCGTTCTCCCGCGACGGCACGCAAGTCGCGTTTGTTGAAACCGAAGGCGGCTTCGGGCTTTTGGTCCTGCTCAAATGGTCTCCTTCTCCGACCGACACTATAGGCACCCCGGAGACCCTTACTCCCGTGCTCGCAGCTGCGTATCCGAGTTGCTCCGCACCTTGCATGACGGAGATCCTCCTGAGTGACAGCGAGCTTGTCCAAACCGACGACACGACCTCCTCGATCTTTGTCGACTACAGCGGTGATACCGGTTGGGTCGGAGGAGCATCAGGCTGGCTCCACAAGATCACACCGTTGTTTAAGGGAGTCCCGGCGGAAGAGCACGATCTATTTTTCCCCGTCCAGGTGAACCCCACCAATCCCACCGCTCTGTCCAGCCCGGTTCACGATTATGCGACGGGAAATGTGTTTGTTGGAGATTTCGGCGGGTACTTGTACTGGGTGGATAGCACAACCGCCGCAGTCACCCAATCGGGCCAGTTGGATCACGGCACGGGGATCGTAGAAGGCCCAATCGTCGATTCCACGTCTGGACTGGTCTACGTGTTCTCGTCGAGTGACGGGAGCGCGGGTTGCACTTTCGGGGCTGACTGCTCGGTGGTTTACCAGACCAACACAACCTTTACTGCCGATGATGTTCCTCCGAAAGCGATCGTTGGAACCAGCACGGTGACTGGTGCTACACCAGGCCCGAATCCTCTCTACATCGGCGCTTTCGACAGTGCCTATGAAAACTCCACAAACCCGCCCACAGGAAACCTCTACGTTTGCGGCAACACCGGCGGGCCTCCGACCCTGTACCAAATTCCCATTGCGGCTGGCAATTTACCCTCGACCGGGATACGCATCACACAGTTCACCACGTCCGCCAAGACCGCGTGTTCTCCGGTCACCGACGTTTTCAATGCGAATGCCACGGGAGGAGCGACGGAATGGCTCTTCGTCAGCGTGGAAGACAACGGCCGGAACCCAGCCTGCGCTGCCATCGGCTGCCTCTTCAACTTTGAGGATACCGTGTGGCAGCCCACCCGCACATACGCGGTGGGGCAAGAGGTTCTCGCGCTCAGTCCCACTGACAATCTCCTGTTCATCAACGTGGTCATCGCGGCTGGGACCTCCGGGGCGACGACTCCCATTTGGACCGACGCGGCCGGGTCGATGACCACGGATGGCACCGTGCAATGGATCAATCAAGGGGCGCTTACAGCTGCCGCACAGGCAGTCTGGTCGGCCGGTCACCTATATGCTGTACCGAATCGAATTCTCGATGGCAATGGAAACATCGAGGTCGTGACCACCGCCGGTACAACCGGCGGAACCGTCCCGACTTGGAGCACGACTCCGGGTGGAACCACGCTCGATGGTACCGTGACGTGGACCAATGCTGGTGCGCTCGGCAGCTTTGTTCTCCCTGCCACCGGAGGTACGAGCGGCATTATCGTCGACAACACGGTGGGATTGGGAACTCTTCCGGGGGCTTCTCAGGTATACTTCTCCACTCTGAGCGATCAGGCTTGTGGAGCTTCGGGTACCGGCGGGTGCGCGGTGCAGGCGTCGCAGTCAGCGTTGCAGTAGCGAGAGGGACGATCATCATGGCCATGAAGAATTCATCCAGCGAAGAGCCGGGTCCAGCGGCAATCGAGAAGAAACCTTACGAGAAGCCGGGCTTTCGCTACGAACAGGTCTTCGTGACCTCGGCTCTGTCGTGCGGCAAGCTGACCAGCACGCAAAGCGGCTGCTCACTCAACACGAAGGTGTCATGAGGCAGGTTCACGGCGCGCCGGCGGATGCCGCCGCTGTGAAGTGCGACCTTGTGGGCGACGTGTTGCGCTCATTCGGCCCGCTTCGATTCCCCGCGACGGGTTGGAGCATGCTTCCGGCGGTTTGGCCCGGGGACACGCTGGTGGTCGAACGCGTCAGCAAGGATCAAATCCAGGTGGGAGACGTCGTTGTGGTCGGGCGTGACGGGAAGCTCTGTGGTCATCGAGTCATTCGCGCTGCGTGTGATTCTCAGAATCCCCAGTGGATTACGCAAGGGGACGCATTGCCTATCCCGGACCGGCCTGTGCTCGAGAGTGAGTTGCTCGGCCGAGTCTCGTATCTGATCCGGGCGGGAAAGTTAATCGCAGTGCCTGCGGAGTTGAGCCTTGCCGAACGGCTGACAGCAAAGATCGTGCGGCGCTCCGTTCCCGTGGCACGCGCTCTCGTCTATCTGCACCGCATGGTTCAGACATCGGAGAAATCGGCTCCAGAGGAACCAGTTGCGTGCCAGGACTAGCCACACAAGTCGAGCGCTACAGCGTGGTGATTGCCATCGGCGGCGTCCCCGTCAGGGTGAACACCACCGATGCGGATTTCCTCGATCTGTTGCAGAATCGCTATGCCGGTTTCGTGAGCGAGGAAGGGCCCTCCGAATTCGATTTCGATGTGGAACTCACCGCACCGGTATTCGCTAACCCGGATGTGGATGTGAGTGTGAGTCAGCGCTCCGGCCGGTGGTTCATGCAGCGCGGCGATTTTCGCGCCGAGTGGGAGCCTGCTACGCGCCGCGGCATTATCCACCAGACCGCAAACCCATATTCCATCGACGCCGTTCTGCGCATCGTTCACACACTTGTCCTGGCCAAGCAAGGCGGATTCCTTTTGCACTCCGCCAGCGCGATTCGCAACGGGAAGGCGTTTTTGTTCGCCGGGGTCTCGGGAGCCGGGAAGACGACGATCTCGCGGCTCGCCCCTGCTGATGCCACTCTTCTTACTGACGAGATCTCCTACGTCCGCAAGCAAAATGATGGTTATGTTGCGTTCGGTACGCCTTTCACCGGAGAGTTGGCGAAGCTGGGCGAGAATGCGTCGGCGCCGGTGGCTGCGCTGTACTTGTTGGCGCAGGGCCACGAGAATCACATCGACCCGGTGACTGCGGCCGACGCCGGTCGCGAGCTACTGGCCAACATGCTTTTCTTTGCCGAAGATCAAGAAATGGTCCATTGGGCTTTTCAAGCAGCGTGCGACTTCGTCCATCGCGTGCCGGTTTACAGGCTTACGTTCATGCCAGATGCGCGCGTTTGGGAGATGATTGAATGAACATGAATAAGAAAATGTATGTCGCCCGGAGTCCGCGCATCGCAGCCCGCATGTTGGGTGAGGAAATGCTCGTCATGTCCGGCCAGGGATCGACGCTGTTCACGCTGAACCCGACCGCGACGATTCTCTGGCAGGCGGCTGACGGAGCAACCCCACTCGATGAGATCGTCGAGCGGCGCATCTGCTCTGAGTTCGAAGTGCAGCCCGAAGAAGCGATGCGGGATGCCGAGGCGCTGGCCGAAGACCTGGCCAAGCACGGCATTCTGGTGATCTCCGAGCGGCCGATTGCCAAGCCGGGCCTTCCCGTGCAGGAGCAACCGCAACCATGAGCGTGCTGATGCAGGAGATGAGCGACCGGGCGCTGCGGCTGGGCGTCCCTTTCAGCGTGCAGCTCGATCTCACCTACCGCTGCAACGAGCAGTGTGTGCACTGCTACCTCGATCACGATGATCACGGTGAGATGACCACGGCCGAAATCAAGCATCTTCTCAAGGAGATGGCCGAAGCCGGTGTTTTCATTCTCACCCTCAGCGGCGGCGAGATCTTCATGCGCAAGGACTTCTTCGAGATTCTGGAGTACGCGCGCGAACTTACCTTCTGTATCAGGCTCAAGACCAATGCCGTATTGATTCGCGAGGCGCAGGCGGCGCGGCTTCGCGATCTCGGTGTGGAATCGATTCAGATCAGCATCTATTCGCACCGGCCCGAGGTGCATGACGCGATCACCAAAGTTCCAGGCTCGCTGCGGCGGTCGGTCAACGCCATCCGTTTTCTCAAGTCGCAAGGGCTGAAAGTCATCATGGCCAACGTTTTGATGACGGAAAACATGCAGGATTATCACGGTGTCCGAGCGCTCGCTAAGGAGCTCGGGGCCGAGTGCACTCTGGACCCGACCGTCACGCCGATGATGGATGGCGACCGCTCCATCCTCGGCTTGAATGCCGGTGAGTCCGCGTTGCGCAATCTGTTTCGCGACGAAGCTTTTGTCGGCGATGCGGATGAGTTCTGCGCCCCGCCGCCGGCGCCTGATGCCGACAGCATGAATTCTTTGCCTTGCAGCGCGGGTCACACTGCCTGCTACGTTTCTCCTTATGGTGAGTTCTATCCTTGCGTGCAGTTTCCTTTGTCTTGCGGCAACGTCCGGCAGCAGCGCTTTATCGACATCTGGCGCAACTCCGAGCAATTGAAGGAAATTCGTTCAATCCGCTTGCGCGATCTGTCGAGTTGTTCACAGTGTGCCCACGGCTCGACCTGCACTCGATGCCCCGGCCTCGCATTCATGGAAGGGAATATGCGCGGTCCCTCTACCGCGGATTGTGAGAAATCCTTCGCCCGAACCGGTATTCCTTCCGCCAATCTGCTGGCGAAGAAGGAGACAGCCTCCCCGCCGCGTCTGGTGCAGATTCAGATCGTACCGGCGATTACAGGGATCAGGCTATCCGGCATCGGTGTCCCCGCAAGTGCAGTAGCGTCTTAGCGAACGCATTCCACGCCAATTTCGTGCCGTATACTACATGGCCTTACGCGAGAACAGGGACACACGCTCCACGTCGCTTGGTTCGACCGCAAGTACAAGACCCGTTCGTAATGCTAGTCGGGCGGTCCGTTGCAAATAACATGTTTGAAGCGGTCTGGCGGTTTCACGCCTGGCTGCTGAGAGGGGTTTGCTATGAGCACAAGGCGCGGCCTCATTTTCGTCCTGATCCCGGCTGGAGTGGTTTGCTTGTTCGCGGGAACCCTATGCGGGCAGGATTCGCCGTCCCTCGGTGACCTTGCACGCCAGCAGCGCCAGCAAAAAGAGCAGTCAAAAACCACGCCCAGCAAGGATGTCAAGGCATCCAAGGTCATCACGAACGAAGAAATTCCCGAGCACATGCAGCCAGCTTCGACTCGCGGGACGAAAGGTCAGGAATCAGGCAACTCCACGACTGCTTCCTCAAACGAACCCAAGCTGCCGCCCGAACATTGGAAGTCGCAGATTCTGGCACAAAAAGATCAGATAGCTACGCTACAAAGACAAGTGGATGAGATCGCCGAGTCCATCCGTTTTGCTCCGGCCAACTGCGTCGAAGGTTGTGTGGGGTGGAACGAGCGGCAGAGGGAAAAGCAGCAGCGGGTGGAACGGATGCAACAGCAACTGGAAGAGCAGAAAAGGCGTCTGGACGATATGCAAGAGTCCGCCCGCAAACAAGGCTACGGCAGTTCGGTGTACGATCCGTAAAGGCGAACGCTTTCTGCAGGAAATCAATGCCGCCGCTGCGGTTACTCAGGCAGCGACGGCATTTTCTGTCGCGCTGTCCGGCAAAAGGTGTTCAAGAAGAGGCGCTACTGATCGCCTTTCTTTGTCTTCGGGTAGGGATTCGCATACCGCAAGACGGTGGAGAGGTCGTTGCCGCGGATGATGCCGGCGGAATGGTAGAAGAGTCCCCAGGAGTCGATGGTCGAATTATCGGGAAAGATGCAGGCCTCCAGGACCACGTCGATGGTTTTGAATTCCACCCACCCACCCCCGGCCGCGTTAATGCCGCCAAACAGATCCGAGCCGCCGAGCTGCGTGCAGTAGAGCGAGGCTGGATTGCCTTCTCCCTGCCCGTTCCACGGGGTTTCGGCGTAGTAGGCCAACGCCGCGAGCGTAGGCTTGTTAGCGAAGAGCGTGCTGAGGGAAACGTGAATCCGGGAACCGTCCGCGGATGAAGTGTATTGGCAGAAGCCCTGATGGCCCGCCAGCCGGAGCCAGTCCTGGATCGCACCATTGGTGCCGTAAGTTGGAATTCGGTTTTCCAGAGCGCCGCCCGTGCTGGTGCAGTAAGCCGGTGAGGTGGTAACGGGAGGGGCGGCGCTAGCCGCCGTTTGCGCGCTCGCGCTAAACAGCCCTCCGGTCAAAATCAGAACTGCCGCAATGCCCATGATTCTTCGAGTGGTCCGCATAACTGATCTTCTCCCCAGATTCCGTGATTCAGCGCTTCATAGAAAGCCGCGAAAGTCTATCACGCCCGCACACCTTGCGGCAAAGCTTTTTGCCGGCGAACACCCGCAAAACCCTTATCCCATAGGCTGTTTGCTCGAATCGCGAAACCTAGGGTCATTTTGACTCTCTGGCGGAGAATGCGAACTGCGGATTTCGTTTTCGTCGTTTCGTCTTCCTTCCGACCTGCCGGTCGTGCGAAATTAGTAGGATGGCTTTGGTTGTTCGTCCGTCACGCATTCATGCGGTGGGTGTCTTCACCACCACGACCATTCGCAAAGGCGATCGTGTCGTCGAATATTCGGGCCCGCGCCTCACGCCGGAGGAGGCCAACCGTTTGTATGACGGCGCTCCCCGCACTTACCTCTATGGCCTGGAAGACGGTAAGACTGTCATCGATGGCGAAGGGATGGGCGCGTACTTAAACCACTCCTGCGATCCCAACTGTGAAATCGACGAAATCAGGGCACGCGTTTGGATTCTTGCTCTGCGAGACATTGCCGCCGGCGAAGAACTGCTTTGGGACTACAACCTCTATGACGACGATGATCCAGCGCCGTGCCACTGCGGCTCGCCCAAGTGCCGCGGGACGATGTATTCGCGCGAATGGATGGCCAAGATGCGGCGCCAGGCCCGGAAGAAGTCGGAACGAACCGCGGCAGCCCGGGAAGCGAAGAAGATTCAAGGGAAAAAGGCGCGCAGCGGAAAGAACATCGTCACCAAGAGTGCGATTCCATCTGGCTCGAAGCGTGCTGTGTGACGCTTATTGGGCGGGAACTGTTTTCTTCCCGTGTTCACGCCAGCCTTCGATAATCAGATACAAGACTGGGATGAAGAACAGATTCAGCACGGTCGACATGATCATACCGCCGAACACGGTGGTACCGACGGAGTGACGGCCATTTTCACCCGCGCCGGTGGCGACGACCAAGGGAACGACGCCCAGGATGAACGCCAGAGAGGTCATCAGAATTGGCCGTAGACGAATCGTCGCCGCCTGCACCGCTGCTTCCAGCAGAGGCACTCCGCGCTCGCGCAACTGTTCGGAAAATTCCACGATCAGAATCGCGTTCTTGCTGGAAAGTCCAACCAGCATCACGAGTCCAACCTGGCAAAATACGTCATTCTGCAATCCGCGAATCCACTGCGCTCCCAGAGCGCCCAGCAGAGCCATAGGCACGGCCAGCAGAACGATGAAAGGCAACACGAAACTTTCATATTGCGCCGAGAGCGTGAGATACACAACCAGCGTGCCCAACGCAAATAAAATCAGCGACGTTCCGCCCGACTGCAGTTCCTCCAGCGACAGCCCCGTCCAGCTGTAAGAAAAACCCTGCGGCATCTTCGTGGCTAACTCGTCCATCGCAGCGATGGCTTGGCCGGAACTATAGCCGGGCGCAGCCGAACCATCGATTTCCGCCGAGCGAAACAGGTTGTAGTGGCTGATCACCTGGGGTGTTGTAGTTTGCGTGATGCTGATTAGATTGTCGAGCGGAACCATCGCCCCGCCATCGGAGCGAACATAGAATTGTTTCATGTCTTGCGATGTTGCGCGAAACTGCTTGTCCGCCTGCACGTAGACGCGATACGAACGATTGTTGAAATCAAAGTCGTTGACGTAGGCCGAACCCATGTAGACGCCCAGCGTGTCGGTGATTTGCGAAAGCGGAACGTGCAGGCTTTTCGCTTTCTCGCGGTCTATGGTCACCAGATACTGCGGATCGCTCGCCGTGAAAGGCGTATACAACCCAACTAGATCCTTGCGTGCAGCGGCCTGGCGGATGATGTCGTGGGTTGTATTGGAAAGTTCCTCAAGCGTGTGCGAAGCCTGATCCTGGACAACGAATTGGAATCCGCCGAATTGGCCGAGCCCGTTGATGGCGGGAGGAAGAGTGGCAAACACGATTGCCCCGGAGATCGAGAATAGTCTCGGACGAACGCGGTTCAGAATGGCCGTCGCGGTGTGCTCCACGCCCTTACGCTGGGAATACGGCCTGAGCGGGACGAAAATAATTCCCTGATTCGGGGCGCTGCCGGAGAAACTGAAGCCCGCAACTGAGAATGTACCTTCGGCTTCCGAAACATCGCTAAGCAAATCAGAAACTTGTTTCCCGATTGCCTTCGTATACTCGAGGGACGCTCCGGATGGGGCCTGGATGACGACGATGAAGTATCCCTGATCTTCGTCAGGCACGAAGCCCTTCGGCACGCGCGTGAACACAAGATAAGCTAGCCCCAGGCCGGCGAAAAACAACACCATCATGGCCAGCTTGTATCCCAGCACGTAATGCAGCAAGCTACGGTACCCTCGCTGGACGACAGCGACGCCGTCGTCAAACTTTTGCAGCCACCACCACTTTTTTCGGTGGCCGCCGCTCAGGAAAATCGCCGCCAATACCGGAGCCAGGGTGAGGGCGTTGAAGGCGGAAATGGCAATGGAAAATGCGATGGTCAGGGCAAACTGGCGAAACAGAATGCCGGTCGTCCCGGGAAAGAATGCAACGGGAACAAACACGGCGACGAGCACCAGCGAGGTGGCGATGACAGCGCTGGTAATCTCGCCGGTGGCGGCTGCCGCCGCTTTGTGGGAGTCGTGTTCGCCCTCAGCCATATGGCGCTCAATGTTTTCAATCACGACGATCGCGTCGTCGACGACCAGGCCGGTGGCGAGTGTGATGCCGAACAACGTCAGCGTGTTGATGGAGAAACCGAGTAATTTTACAAAGATGAATGTGCCGATCAGCGAAACCGGAGTGGCGATGAAATGGATCATCGTCGTCCTCCAATCACCGAGGAAGATAAAGATCACCAGGATGACCAGGAAGATCGCCGAGCCTACCGTGAAGACTACGTCGCGGATGGACTCGCCCACTGCGTCAGTGGTATCGAATGCGATTTTGTAGTGCATTCCCGGAGGGAATTTTTTCGAGAGGCGGTCGAGTTCAGCGATGGCACGGCGGTCGACATCGAGCGCATTCGCCGTGGAAAGCTGCGTGACGCCGATGCCGACTGCATCCTGCCCGTTGAATTGCAGGTCCGAGCTGTAATCCTCAGCGCCCAATTCGGCCCGGCCCACATCTTTCAGACGGACTAATGTTCCGTCGGCATTCGTTTTGAGAATGATGTTTTCGAATTGGCTGGCTTCGCTCAGACGTCCAACGGCGCGGACGCTGATCTGATACTGCTGTCCCGGTACCGCGGGTTGCTGGCCCACTTGTCCAGCGGCAACTTCAACATTCTGCTCGGAAAGAGCGCTTACCACATCGGGCGCGGTCAGTGCTCGTCCCGCCATGCGCACCGGATCCAGCCACAACCGCATGGAATACTTCCGCTCACCGAAGATCAGCACGTCGGCCACGCCTGGAATGCGCTTCAGTGAGTCCTTGACGTAGATATCAAGGTAGTTGCTCATGAACAGCGTGGAGTATTTATTGTTGTCGGAAATCACGGCGGAGCCAAATACGAAGTTCTGGGAGCTCTTCGCGGTCGTGATGCCAACCGCTTTCACGGGCGCGGGCAGCCGTCCTTGAGCTGTGTTAACGCGGTTCTGGATGTCGACCGTGGCCAGGTCGGGATCGCGGTTCAGATCGAACGTGGCGGTGATGCTGCTCGATCCGTCGTTGCCGCTGGTCGAGGTCACATACTTCATTCCCTCGGCGCCGTTGATCTGTTGTTCCAGCGGAATCGTAACCGCGCTTTCCACCGTCTGGGCACTGGCGCCGATATAAGCACTCGATACATTCACTTGCGGGGGCGCCAGGTTGGGAAACTGTGAGATGGGCAGGGTGGGAATTACGGCCGCGCCCCCCAGAA
This sequence comes from uncultured Acidobacteriaceae bacterium, assembly GCA_963749985.1. Taxonomy (GTDB): domain Bacteria; phylum Acidobacteriota; class Terriglobia; order Terriglobales; family Acidobacteriaceae; genus Sulfotelmatobacter. Next base: position 164,716 of record CAVVOS010000003.1, read on the forward strand.
GTATCAGCAGGGCGCACACCGTGGCGAACACCGGGCGTTGGATGAAGAAGTTAACGAACATAGAGTCGAGCTTCGGGCTTTAGCTTTCGGACTTCCGCTAAACACCTGCTTGTTGTCTGGAACACTGCGACTTAAGAGCCTAAGCCTGGAGCCCGAAAGCCGAAGCCTGCTTCTCAGCTTTGCGGAATCACCGGCACTCCATCCAGCAGAAACTGCGTTCCGGAAACGATCACCTTGTCGCCGGGCTTGATGCCGTCCTGTACTTCGTAATCGTTCCCCACCGTTTGTCCGATCTTTAGAGGTTTCTGCCGCGCCACGTACGAGCCACCATTCTGGGGTTCGGCCACAAAAGCGAAATACTGTCCCGCCAGCCGCGATACGGCCAGGATCGGAACTTCCGGGTTCTGGTGGGTGCCCCACACGATGCGGGCACGAATGAATTGCGCTTGCCGCAGCGCGTCGTTGCTGTTGGCGATCCGTGCCTTCACCAGGACGGTCTGGGTCGTGCTGTCGACTTGCGGCGAGATGAAGCTGACGCGGCTATCGGCCAGCACCTTGCCGTCGCTGTCCAGCACCTGCACGGGTAGGTTCATCTTGAGCTGTGAAGAGTGTTCAATCGGGACGTACATATAAACTTCCAGACTGCCGGGCTTGTCCACGGTGGTCAGTTGCGTCGCGCTGGTGACCCGGTCGCCCACGCGCACCGGAACATCTCCCACGATTCCGGCCCAGGGCGACACGACCCTGTAGTAATGCAGCTGTACCTCCTGCTCGCGCACCTGCGCGCCCAGCGAGTCCAGTTGCGCTTGCGCCGCATCCTGCGCGGATTTCGCCTGGTCGAGCTCCTGCCTGCTCACCACGCCCGCGGAATAGAGTCCCTGAGCGCGCACGTACTGCTGCTTGGCATAACTCAGGCTGGCCTCTTGCGCGGCGCGGGAACTCTCCTGGCTGTTCACCGTTGCCTGCTGCTTGAGGGGATCGATTTCCATGAGCGGAGCGCCAGCACTCACGGCCTCGCCGGAGTGGACGAGAATCTTTGTGATCTGGCCCTCTACCTGCGGCATAATGACGGCCGAATCGCGCGACTTCACCGTGGCCACGTATTCGGTAGCATCGTTGACCGCAGTGGCGTGCGCCTCCTGCACTTTCACCGGCATTCCAGCTGGACCCTGCGCCTGAGCATTCGAAGCTGCATTTCCGGAGCACGCCACGGTAGCCGCGCTGGCCGCAAGGGTCAGCAGTAAGAGGTTTTGGGCCAAATAGTTATGAGGTCTCATGAACATGGATGTTCCACTTTACAGTTCCACCGCCGATAGCACCCATTACTTTACTACGCTGTCGGGGAATCCTCGGGCCTGGAAGCCGCTACCCGAAGCTGATTAGACGACACCGCCGCCCCGACGTTAGGTGCCATCTACAAGATTCCCTTGAGGGCTATCCGGACGCAAAATAATCGCTACCCGGAGTGAAGAAATAGGGAACAGCCAGCCAAGCGGTCGCCCAACTCGGGACCTCAACGGCCGCCCCTCTTCTTTCATCGTCTCACTCTGCTACATTATTGCGCTATGGAGAAGACTCCTACCCAATCTACCCGCAGCTTTGCCAGCGACAACAATGCCGGAGTGCATCCCGAGATCCTCGAAGCGATCGCCTGGGCGAACCAAGGCCACGTAGTGGCCTACGGCGACGATCCCTACACCCGTTCGGCGATAAAGAAGTTCGAAGAGCATTTTGGACCGGACATCGCAGTCTTTTTCACCTTCAACGGGACCGGTGCGAACGTCCTCAGCCTGCAAGCTCTAACCCAGTCCTTTCAATCGGTCTTGTGCAGCGCCTACGCCCACATCTACACCGACGAGTGCGGCGCGCCGGAGAAGCACACTGGCTGCAAGCTGGTTCCTCTGCCCCAGCAGGATGGCAAGATCAGCCTGGAGTCCGTCCGCCACGCCTATCACGGCGTCGGCGATGAGCACCACTCCCAGCCTCGTGTCATCTCAATTACGCAATCCACCGAGATGGGGACGGTCTACCAACCGGAGGAAATTCAAGCGCTTGCCCGCTTCGCCCACGAGCATGACATGTTCCTGCACGTGGACGGAGCCCGCATCGCCAACGCCGCCGCCTCACTCGGGCAAACCCTCCGCCAAGCCACCCGCGATCTAGGTGTGGACGTGCTCTCCTTCGGCGGCACGAAGAACGGAATCCTGGGTGGCGAGGCGGTGGTGTTCTTCCAGCCCGGGCTGAGCCGCGACTTCCTCTACCTGCGCAAGCAGAGCATGCAACTTGCCTCGAAGATGCGCTTCATTGCCGCGCAATTTGAGACTCTGCTCACCAACGATCTCTGGCGCCGCAGCGCCGAGCACGCCAACCGCATGGCTCGCCTGCTGGAAAAGGAAATCAGCCGCATCCCCGGAATTAAAGTTGTGTGGAAGGTCGAAGCCAACGGCGTCTTCGCCCAAATCCCGCGCCACGCCATCGACAAGATCAAGCAGCGTTACTTCTTCTATATGTGGATGGAGGAGGAGTCGATCGTGCGCTGGATGTGCTCGTTCGATACGACCGAAGACGACATCCGCGATTTCGCCAAGGTGGTCGCCGAGGCTGTGAAGGGGTAACGGATGGTGCTCAACCTCGCTCCGTGACTCCAATATGGTTGCTTTTTGCCCGGCCTTTGACTAAATTTACACTTCCCCCGTTGCGTGCGCGTTTAAGTCGACCGCTCGGTCCCAGGAGTCACGATGAACCGGAAGTGGTTCAGCATTGCCGCCCTTATCGTCGTCGCGATTTCGCTGCTGAGTGTCTCCAGTTGCGGGGATCCGCAGGAGTTGGTTTCGATCCAGATTGAGCCCTCCGCGCAAGCATTCGGCGCTTCGAATATTCCCCTCATTCAGGACGTAGGATTGCAAGCGCAGTTGACCGCGCTTGGCAACTACGTTCATCCACCGGTGACCAAAGATATAACGGATCAAGTGACCTGGGCGTCGAGCGTGACTCAGGTAGTAACCGTCTCCTCCACTGGCCAGGTAAGCGTAACGGGGACCGCTTGCGGAGGTTCTCTCATCACTGCCACAGTCCAAACCAATGCTGATGCCTCCGGCGTGTCGTCGTCCGGAGCTGTAGTGTCGGGCAGTATAGTCGCGTCCGTGATTTGTTTCACAGGAACGGGACCCACCGTGACCATAAATTTCGCGGGCACTGGCACTGGCACAATCTCCAGTTCGCCCGCCGGTCTGGGCTGCGCTGCAAGCGCTGGCGCTTCCTGCACCGGAAGCTTTCCAACGGGAACAAGCGTCACATTGACGGCGGTGCCGAATGGTACGTTCGGTGGCTGGGCAGGCTGCGATATCGATTCAGGAGCAACGTGCATTTTCCAGGATTTGACTAGCGACGTCACGGTTACGGCAACATTTAATTAGGCAAGTGGCGCTGGGGTCGTGGTCGGTGCTCTTGCCTACGGGTCTCTTAAGAGGGTATCCAGCGTTGGTTTGTATTTTTCAGGCTTTTTCTTTTTCTCGATCACGATCTTTCCCGCGGGCGGCGCCCCCAGACGTTCCCGCGCCAACTCCTTTACAGCCTGCACTGCCTGAAACCGCTTCACCTTCTTTTTCCGCACCATAACATACATGTTGCCATAGCTTTGTCTGGGGTAAAACTGTAATAATCATCCTTCGCGGTCGGATGGCACGCCGATGAAGGGAATATGTGATCGGCCAACCACCAACGACGAGCGACCAACGACCCTTCCATGGAAGAACGCGATTTTTTCGACGAGAGCACGCAAAAGAAACCGGCAACCTTAAACTGTCCCCACTGTCACCAGCCCGCCGAGTACGAGGTCACCTGGGTGGTGCGCACTAAGAAGCGCCAGCTCCCGGGCGGACGTGCCGACGAACGTGACCGCGCCCGCTTCGCCAAGGCGCGCTCCTATATGCTTCGCAAAGACGACCTGATGGCCTGCAAGAATATGCGGTGCCGCAAGCGCTTCGAAATCTCGGGAGTGCAGTCGGTGGTTTTCACGGAGTGACTTGGGATGCCGTCTGGTAAACCAGCCGTTGGCAGCTAGCAATTAGCAATTGGCCCTATGACAGCCGAGATGCGCGCGTTCTGCTTTTTCCTTCCCTCACATCTGACCCGGAATTGGCTAAATGCCAAGTGCTAATTGCCAATTGCTCGTTTATACTGACAGGTTTCCCGCAGCTCCCGGAAGCCACCAGCAAGGAGTCATCTTTTGAAAATCCTGGTTTGCATGAAGCAGGTGCCGCAGAAAGATGCACCGCTCAAGCTCAACGACACCGCCGCCTGGATCCGCGAAGACGTTTCGTACGAAGTGAACGAGCCTGACGCCTTCGCGCTCGAAGAGGCTTTGCGCCAGAAGGAGAAGCATGGCGGAGAAGTGGTGGTCATCACGTCCGGCCCGGCGCGTGCCCAGCAGGTACTGCGTGAGGCGCTGGCCAAAGGCGCAGATCGAGCCATCCATTTGGAAGACAATGCCTTCGTCGGACTCGATGCCTTCAACACGGCGAAAGCCTTCGCGGCGGCCATCAAAGACGAAACCTTTGATCTGATCTTCACCGGCCTGCAATCCGACGACTACGGCTACGCTCAGACCGGCGTCATCCTCGCCGAATTGCTCGGCTGGCCCCACGCCACCATCATCATGCAAATTGAAAAGACTGACGGCGGGATCAAAGTGAAGCGCGAACTCGAGGCCGGATTCTTCCAGTTCGTCGACATGCCGCTGCCGGCCGTGCTCACCATTCAGTCTGGCATCAATAAGCTGCGCTACGCCACGCTGATCGGCATTAAGCAGGCCAAGAACAAGCCGCTGCGGAAAGTTGCGCTCACCGAAGTGCAGTCGGCGATCGGCGAGAACCTGCAGAAGATCGAACGCCTCTACGTGCCGCAGAAAACCAAGAAGACCGAACACATCGAAGGCACACCGAGCGAGATCGCCAAGAAGTTGGTGGATAAACTGCGCAACGAACTGCGTGTGCTGTGAAGAAAATAGCGTCGGCGTTCCGCCAGCGTCGCGCATGCTAGGAGCTAGTAGCCAGAAGCTGACATTATGCCCGATACCATCTTAGTAGTCGTCGAACAACGCGAAGGCAAGCTCAACCGCGTCTCCTGGGAGACCGTCACTGCCGGCCAGGCGATCGCCGCGGCCACCGGCTGGACTCTCGAGGCCGCCGTCGTCGGGGGCAACGCATCCGCCCTCGCCGCGGAGGTTGCGGCAAAGAAGGTGGCAAAAGTCTACGCTGTCGAATCGCCGAAGCTCGAGCCTTATACGCCCGACGCTTTCGCTGCCGCGCTCAAGCAACTCCTCACTGCTAAGCAGCCCAAGTTGGTGCTGATGCCGCACACCTACCAGGTGCGCGACTTCGTACCGAAGCTCGCGACCGCAATGGGACGGACCGTCATCAGCGACTGCATCGGCTTCAAACACGAAAACGGCAAGCTGGTCTTCACCCGCCAGATGTTCCAGGGCAAGTTCGCTGCCGATGTCAGCTTCACCAGCGACGCTCCGTGGTTTGCCACTTTCCAGAATGGAGCGTTCCGTGGAGATAAGGCTGAGGCGGGGGCGAGCGCTGCGCCGGTCGAAACCGTGAGTGTTGACATCGCCGATGGAGTCGTGCGCAACAGGCCGCAGGAAGTCTTCAAAGAAGCGAAGCAAGCTGTTGACTTGACGCAAGCCGAAATTATTGTCTCGGTCGGCCGTGGCATCAAAGAGCAGAAGAATATCGAGATTGCCAAGCAACTGGCCGACGCTTTGGGCGGAGACCTCGCCGCCTCGCGGCCGATCTGCGACAACGGATGGCTTCCCATGGACCGCCAGATCGGTTCGTCCGGGCAGACGGTCGCGCCGAAGCTTTATCTTGCGCTCGGCATTAGTGGTGCGATCCAGCACATTGTCGGCATGAAAGGCTCGCGGACGATTATTGCGGTTAACAAAGATTCCGAAGCGCCTATATTCGAAATCGCCGATTATGCAATCGTGGGTAATCTGTTTGACATCGTTCCGCCGCTGATTGAGGAAGTGAAAAGGGTGAAAGCGGGGAGCTGAATGCCCCGGCTAGACCTAGGGTTTACAATGTCTTCAATGGACATGGTTCTCACAGCTATCTACGAAGAAGTCCCAGAAGCTGAGGGCGGTGGCTACGTCGCGTATGCGGAGGAACTTCCTGGTGCTATTTCGGAAGGTGACACTCTGGAAGAGGCACGGGAAAACCTGCGTGACGCTATCGAGCAACTCTTGGAAGCTAACCGCCAGACAACCGCCAGTTCGAAACTCGGAAAGAAAATCACCCGGGAGACCATAGCCGTATCGCTCGGTCGGTTGTAGGGTCTGTCTCTGCTCTCCACAACGTCCCACCTCCCCACGACTTCTGCACAGTAGGGGTTGCAAGAGTAAGGTCCTCGCATCTGCATGCCATCCACCACATTTGTCGACTTATCCACTATTTTTCCACAGGCAGCGCCTCGCATCCACAACTTGGGGTTGTGGCATGGTCCTGTTGTGAAGCGTGCGGACCTAGTTCGCCACCAGGAAGCCCACGGCTGCGTGCTCCTGCGCGAAGGCGGCAGGCACAGTGTCTACTACAATCGCAGTGCGCAGCGCACGAGTACTGTCCCCAGGCATCGCGAAGTCAAGAATCCCACCGCAATTCACATTTGCAAACAACTCAACGTGCCCGATCCGCTGCGCTGAAATCTCCCAAAACGTTTATCATATCCAGTCGTTTCCAAATGCTGATTTTCCGCAGACCGATTGAAGGAATCGAACGCCCGCAAATGCCGGCCGATGTTGTCATTGTCGGCGGTGGTCCCGCGGGCATGGCTTGCGCGCTGCGCCTGTCGCAATTGATCGACGCGCACAACGCCGCCCACCCCGACTCGCAGCTCAGCAAAGAGAACATATACGTCCTCGAAAAAGCCCGCGAGGTCGGCCAGCACTGCCTTTCCGGCGCGCTGCTCGATCCCCGCTCGATGCGCGAACTGCTTCCCGGCTTCGAGAAGGAAGCCCCGCTCGACGCCGAGGTCACGAAGGAGGCCGTTTACTTCCTCACCCAGAAGAGCAAGTTCAAGCTTCCCATCACGCCGCCTCCTCTGCGCGATCACGGCAACTATGTGGTCTCGCTCAACCGTTTTGTGAAGTGGTTGGGCGGCAAGGTGGAAGAGACCGGCATCACCATTTTCACTGGATTTGCGGGCTCTGAGCTTTTATTCGATGGCGACCGCGTCACCGGCGTTCGCACCGACGACAAGGGGGTCGACAAGGAAGGCCACCAGAAATCAAACTTCGAGCCCGGGTACGATCTCAATGCGAAAGTCGTGATCCTCGCCGAAGGCCCGCGCGGGTCATTAACGAAACAGCTGATCCAGAAATTCGATCTCGCGCGCAATGCTAACCCGCAAACCTACGGCGTCGGTGTGAAAGAACTCTGGGAGGTTCCTTCAGGAAGGATCGCCCAAGGCGAAGTCATCTACACCATGGGCTGGCCGCTCACCACGAAGGAATATGGCGGTGCGTGGATTTACGGCGGCAAAGACAACGTAGTCTCGCTCGGCTTCGTGACCGGACTCGACTATCCCGACCCGCGCCTGGATCCGCAACGCGTGCTGCAGGATTTCAAACAACATCCCTTCGTTGCGCAGCTGCTCGAAGGCGGCAAGATGATCCGCTATGGTGCCAAGTCGCTGCCTTACGGCGGCTGGTGGGCGATTCCGCCTGTCGCGGGTAACGGGTGGATGATCGTCGGCGATTCTGCCGGCTTCTTAAACTCCGCGCGCCTCAAGGGAATTCATCTCGCCATCAAGAGCGGCATGCTCGCCGCCGAAACTGCGTTCGAAGCGCTGAAGAAAGACGATTCGTCAGCCGCAACGCTCGGCGAGTTTCAGAAAAAAGTCGAATCCAGCTGGATTAAAGACGAGCTCTGGAAAGTCCGCAACATGCACCAGGGCTTCGAACACGGATTCTACGCTGGCATGTTCCACACCGGCCTGCAGATGATTACCGGCGGACGCGGCCTGCGCAATCGTTATCCGGCGAAGGCTGGCTACGAGCACCTGCGCAAGCTCGCCGACTTGCCCGCCGATGGCGGCTCGGAAGCCCACCTGCTCGGCCCCGCCAAAGGCGACGGCAAGCTCACTTTTGACAAGCTCACCGACCTCTACCACTCCGGCACCAAGCACGAAGAAGACCAGCCCGCGCACCTGGTCATCGATGACACGAACATTTGCAACACCCGCTGCGTGAAAGAATTCGGCAGCCCCTGCCAGAATTTCTGTCCCGCCAACGTCTACGAAATGGTCGATGATGCGACGCAGCCCAACGGCAAGCGCATCAGCCTGAACCCGAGTAACTGCGTCCACTGCAAAACCTGCGACATCGCCGACCCGTATCAGATCATCACCTGGGTTCCACCCGAAGGCGGCGGCGGCCCGAATTACGACGGCATGTGAGATCCAGTGTGGCGTGGGCGCCCTCGACCGCGTTGCGTAGATCGGACCAGCCCGTGGTAGCATCTCCGCCATGAGACGCCGTGTGATGATCAGCACCGTCCTAATTTTCTGCGGCCTCTCCGCCCTCGCTCAGCAACCCTCTCCGCCCTCCATCCCCTCCACCCACCCCGACCTGGACCAATACCGCGCCTCGCGCGTCGCCATTTACACGGACGATTTCGGCGAATTAAAACGCTATCGCGAAGCCGATGCCGCGCTCGCACCGGCAGCGCCCAGCGAGAATCGAGTCGTGTTCCTTGGCGACTCCATCACCGACTACTGGAAGCTGGAAGACTATTTCCCCGGCAAGCCTTACATCAACCGCGGCATTGATGGGCAGACCACGCCGCAGATGCTGGTCCGCTTCCGCCAGGATGTAATCGCCCTGCACCCCAGAGTGCTGCTCGTGCTGGCCGGAACCAACGACGTGGCCGGCGTCACCGGGCCCACGCACAATGAGGACGTCGAGGCCAACTACGCCTCCATGGCCGAACTGGCGCGCTTGCACCACATTCGCGTTGTCTTCGCCTCGCTGCTCCCAGTGAACAACTATACCGAGGATGCGAAGGAGTCCTTCGCCCTGCGTCCGCGCGAGAGAATCCTTGCGCTGAACGCCTGGCTCAAGGATTACTGCGCGAAGAACGGATTTGTCTATCTCGACTACTTCTCCGCCGTTGTCGATGACAAAGGCCTGCTGAGGCGCGATCTGTCCGACGAGGGATTGCATCCGAACGCGTCCGGATACAAAACCATGGCGCCGCTCGCAGAGAAGGCGATCGCGCGGGCGATCGCCGGCAGACCGTGATGGGTTTATCGCAACGACTTCCCATCGTTTGTAGGACCTTTTTCACTGTTCTGCTGTCAAGTTGAGGACAACACATGAAATCATCTCGCTACTTACAGACGCTCACGTTAGTTCTCTTCCTCGCCGTTTCCGTCCTGGCCCAACAGCCCGCTCCAACTCTCACCCCGGACCAGGCACTCCAGAAATATCGGGACTCGAAAGCGGCCACGCTGCGCGACGATTTCGGGGAACTTGCCCGCTACCGCGCCGCGAATGCAGCCCTGCCGCCACCCGCCGCCAGCGAGAATCGCGTCGTCTTCTTCGGCGACTCCATCACTGACTTCTGGCATCTCGACGAATATTTTCCCGGCAAGCCCTACATCAACCGCGGCATCGGAGGCCAGACCACGCCGCAAATGCTCATCCGCTTTCGCCAGGATGTGATCGATCTTCATCCCAAAGTTGTCATCATCCTTGCCGGGACGAATGACATCGCCGGCAACACCGGCCCCATGCGGATTGAAGATATCGAGGCGAACTACGCCTCCATGGCCGAACTGGCCCGCGCCAATAATATCCGCGTCGTGTTCTCGTCGGTGCTGCCGGTACACAATTACACTCCGCGGTCGCAGAATATGTTCGCTGGCCGCTCGCCGGAGAAAATTCTTGAGCTGAATCGCTGGCTGAAAGAATACGTCGCAGCGCACCCGGATTGCCTCTATCTCGACTACTTCAGCGCCATGGTCGACGACAAAGGTCTGCTCAAGCGCGACCTGGCCGAGGACGGCCTGCATCCCAACGCCGCGGGATACAAGATCATGGCCCCGCTGGCCGAGGCCGCGATCCACCGCGCCCTTGAACATTGAAGCCTTCAGACGTTCAAAGCTTTCTTCCCGCGCAAGCTCTATAATGAAGCCGAGTTTCCGACCGCCCCGGCCTTCGGGCATACCCAGGCTGCGGCGGCGAGGGAAGGTGTTCTTAGTGTCCTTGGCGGCTTTTCTTTGCGATCTTCGCGGTTAAAGGCCTTTGACCGCAAAGTTCGCGAAGAACCCCGCAAAGTTCGCAAGAAGATCGGCCCGAGGGTGCGGGCAGAAGCGCTCGCGCCTCCCGCGCTCCGCGAGGGGCGCATTGGAAAGGAAGCGTCTGCCGGGATGTTCCCGCCTGCGCGTTTCTTTCTAGAAAGTCGTTAGTCGATGGTCGTCAGTCGTTGGCCAACGATGGATAGGCCGACGACCGACGACCAACGACCAACGACCAACGACGATGTTTCTCGCCGACAAATTCGGTCGCCCCATCACCGATCTGCGGATTTCCATCACCGACCGCTGCAACTACAAGTGTGTCTACTGCCGGACCGGCAACGAAGGCGCGCTCTACGGCGACCTGCCCTTCGCCGATTACCTGCGCATGGCGCGGGTGCTGGTCGGGATGGGAGTCAAGAAAGTTCGACTCACCGGAGGCGAACCACTCCTGCGCAAAGGCGTCGTCGAGTTCGTCCGCGAGTTGGCCCAACTCCGCGCGCCCAACGGAGTCCGAGTCCGAAACGAAGACCCGCTCGACATCGCCCTCACCACGAACGGCCACCTGCTTGCCGATCTCGCACAACCGCTGAAGAATGCCGGCCTTACTCGCGTCACCGTTTCCATGGACGCCGTCGATCCCGACCGCTTCACCCGCATCACCCGCGTGCCCGGCGGATACGACCACGTGCTCGCCGGCATTCGCGCCGCCCGCCGCGCCGGCTTGTGGCCGCTGAAAGTAAACTGCGTGCTGATGCGCGGCTTCAACGAGGATCAGATCATCCCCTTCGGCATGTTCGCGCGCGAAGAAGGCGTCACCGTGCGCTTCATCGAGTTCATGCCGCTCGAGGAAGGCCGCACCTGGTCGCCGAACACGGTGGTCACGCTCGATGAAATTCTGACGCGCATGGCCGAGTACCGCCCGCTGGTCGAAATCCCGCACGCGCGCTCGGAAACCGCCCGCCGCTACCGCTTCGACGACGGCGTCGGCGAAATCGGCATTATCGCCCCCGTCTCGCATCCCTTCTGCGGCCACTGCAGCCGCATCCGCATTACCAGCGACGGCAAAATCCGCACCTGCCTGTTTTCGGTGTGGGATCACGACCTGCACGCCGAGATGCGCCGCGGCGCGTCGGACGAAGAGTTGCAAGATTTCATCCGCGGAGTGATCCAGAAAAAAGAAGAACGCCACCACATTGGCGAACCGGATTTCGTGCCGGCCTCGAGGACGATGGTGCACATCGGCGGATAGCGTGCGGGGCGGTTCAGCTGGGGAGGGACGGCCTCACGGTTCGATGTCGCGGAGCGATGCCAGATAAGCCTGGATATTTTCCCAAGCCCGCCGCAGTTCAGGTGACATCAGAGCTCTGATTCGCTCATGGACTTCGCCCTCGCGCGGAAGGTGCTCAAGATAGGAGACGTGAACTGCATTTCTTATTTCTGTGTTGCCTTGATTAAGAACCCTATTAGCAAGTTCTAGGCACCTTTCCACAGTCGACCAGTCCCCGGCCTCGCCTGCCTTTTCGGTGAAAATTACAAATTCCATCATCTGAAGGTGGCTTAAGTCGTGCCATTCACACACTTCTTCCCGGAGTTGAGGGAACTCCGCGATGAGAAGGTCGGCAAATCGCTTATCGTCGATTTCACCCTGCGGCATATATGGGCTCTGCAAAGAACTCATAGTAGCCCCGTTCGAAGACAGAATCCAATTCCCCGCCTCCGCGTGTAGCATCAGAAGATGAAGTCCGCAGCGATCATTTCGGTGATCTCAATTCTTCTTCTGCCGAGTTTGAGCGAACGAGCACACGCGCAGTCCTACCTCGGTTTCGACCGCAACACCTACCCCGGCGACGCCAACCTGAAAGCCCTGCACGAGACTTTTTCCTACACCGGCTACTGGCTCAACAATCCTCCCGGTGAGCGCGCGAACACCTGGGCCGGCCACCGTGCTGCCGTTGAATCCGCCGGCTTCGGATTCCTCGTGCTTTTCAATGGGCGCGTCTACGCGGAACTGAAATCGGTCACCTACGCGAAGAAGCTGGGCACTTCTGACGCGCAATCCGCCGCCGCGGCCGCGCGCCGCGAAGGCTTTCCCGCGCACACCGTCATCTTCCTCGACCAGGAGCAAGGCGGACGCATGTTGCCCGAGCAGAAAGCCTACATTTACGCCTGGGTCGACTCCGTTACCGCCGCCGGATTCCGGGCCGGCATCTACTGCTCCGGCATCCCGAGCCAGGATGATGGCAATGTAGTAACTGCTGAAGACATTCGCCAGAACGCCGGGGGACGCCAGATTGTTTACTGGGCGATTAACGACGCCTGCCCGCCCGCGCCCGGCTGCGCTTTTCCGAAGGCCCCGCCCAGCCCGGCCCAGAGCGGCGTCAGCTTCGCCGAAATCTGGCAATACGCGCAGTCGCCGCAGCGCAAAGATGTCGCCGCCCACTGCTCCAACTACAGCCGCGACAGCGAGTGCTATCCGCCGGGAATTTCCCCCGCGCAGCAACTGTACATAGACGTGGACACGGCGACGTCACCCGATCCCTCAAACGGCCGATCGCGTTAGCTCGCATGTAGGCACAGCCGCCCCCAAGCTGTCCGCCGAGCAAAGCTCGGTGCATGCCGCGTTCGTGAGCGCCAAGTTTGTTAGACTGAAACCGCTCCTAAGAACCTGTTCCAGGAGGACTCATTTCATGTCCCGGACTCTCTCCACGCTCGCCATCGTCCTGCTTCTTACGTTATCCGCAGCCGCACAAGATACCTGGCAGATTGATCCCGCGCACACCGCGGCGCAGTTCTCTGTTCGTCATCTGGGAATCTCGACTGTTCGTGGTGCCTTCACTAAAGTAAGTGGCACCGTGCAGTACGACGCTGCCAATCTCGGCAAGTCGTCGATCCAGACCACCATCGACGCCACTTCCGTGGACACCCGCGTCGAGATGCGCGACAACGACCTGCGCAGTCCCAACTACCTCGACGTGAAGAAATATCCCACGATCACCTTCCAGTCGAAGAAGATCGAAGCTGCCGGAGCCGGCAAGCTGAAGGTCACCGGCGATCTCACCATTCACGGCGTGACCAAGGAAGTCGTTCTCGATGTCGACGGACCATCCGCGCCGATCAAAGATCCGTGGGGCAATCAGCGCATGGGCGCATCCGCTGCCACCAAGATCAACCGCATGGATTTCGGCGTAGCCGGCGCTCCCGGCATGATCGGCGACGACATCACCATCACCCTCGATATCGAAATGTTCAAGAAGTAGCAAAAGCGTCGTTGGTCGTTCGTCATTCGCAATGCGGTGGAACTGGCGGCCAACGACCAACGACCGACGGCTGACGACGCGCGCACCGCCTGCGCTACAATAGAAGCATCCTCCATGTCCGACCGAACTTTCACTCTCGATGAAGCCCAGTCGCTGCTGCCTGTGTTGGAGTCTTTGCTGCGCACGGCCATCAGCGGCAAGAAACTCATTGAAGAGGTCGAGGCCGAGATGCAGGCGCTGCAACACCGCATCTTCCTCAACGGCGGCACGCACGTCGATATTGTGCCGGTCGCGCGCCGCAAGGCGGAGCGCGCCAAGGCCGAACAGCGCGCCAAAGACGCCATCGCGGAAATAGATTCCATCGGGGTGCAGGTGAAAGACCTCGACATCGGCCTGCTCGATTTTCCGTGCGAGGTGGATGGCCACGTCGTCCTGCTCTGCTGGAAAATGGGCGAAAGCTCGATCACGCACTGGCACGGCACGGACGAAGGCTTCGCCGGCCGCAAGCGCATCGACGAACGCATCGCCCGGTCCAAGAAGACGAACTAGTTCCTAGCTGCCATTTTTCCTGCAAGCTCGCTGCCTGCCGGACGTTCTTATCCCGAGAGCGGTCCCTGAGCGGATAAAGAGCGGCGTTAGCCGCGTTGGTTCCGTAACGGCACGGAAGTGCAACTGCGCGCTCGGTGCGGGATCTTCTCTGCTACAATTTTTTACAACCGTCGTGGCGCAGAAATCGTATGCTGAAAGATGCCTAAAAGAGGCTTAGCTGGCTAAGTCTCCCTCGCGACAGATGGCTTAGAGCAAGGTTGATCTTAGAGCAAGTTTCGGAGTAAAGGCAGTCGGGCAAGGACGGTTTCAAGCCGCGAGGCGCGCCAAGGAGTCTCATATAACTATGTCATCCACCAAACAGAAGCTCCGCCTCGCCGGCGCCTTCGCCGCGCTCGCCACGTTGGCTCTAGCCATAAGCTGCAGGGGCTTCTTCGTAAACCCGACCGTCACCGCCCTTACGCTAAGCCCGAGCACTCCAACCGTCCCGCTCGGGGGAACGCAGCAAATGACCGCCTACGCGACCTTCAGCGATGGCAGTACCGGCAACGTAACGAGCCAGGCTACTTGGACGAGCGACAGCGGAATCATCTCGGTGAGTTCAGGCGGCCTGTTGACCGGGGTTACCCTTGGCAACACGACCGCGACCATCACGGCTGTCGACCAAACCATTAGCCAAACCGCGACCGCCTCGGTCTGCGTAGAGGGAGGATCGAATTTCCAGATTTCCCCCTTGAACGATTCAGTCATCGGGGGCACCTCCGTGAACTACACGGCGAGCGCTACCGCGGAGGTTGGCGGGGTCGTAACCGAGGGCATCGACATCACGACGGGAGTGGTGTGGACAAGCAACCAGACCAGCCTGATTACATTCGAGCCCGGAGATCCCACAGTCGCCACCACAACTCTGCCAACGACACAAACTGTGGCGGTCATCACCGCGAGCTACACGTGCAACGGCGTGACTAACACCTTCACAACCAATCTCACGCTGACGGTCGACTAAAAGACCCCTCTCCGTTGGCCGTGGCCCACACCACCCGCAAGCCCGAATACTGGAAGCAACGGATCTGATTTCCTCTCTCGGCTCTCACACACACAATGTGAATCCGGGTCCACCCGTATCTCGTCAACCTTAGGAACCCAGCAGCCCAACCTCGTCTCTCATAGCGGCGGCCCGCAGTTGCTGGTCCAGCGTAGCCAGCGCGATTTTCCGGCGGGAGGCGATCTCCAGGTAAGCCGCGTCGTAAACGGTAAGCCCATGGCGCTCGGCCAGATGCAGAGCGGCGTTCCAGGCCTGCCGGTCGGCTTCCGCATCCACTTTCACGGGAAGCAGCGCAAGACTCGCCAAGGCGCCATCGCGAAAGTCTCCGGCGTGGCGTCCGCGCCTTACATTCATCTGCAGAACATTCGCAATTTCCCACCGCCATAGCCCCGGAACCCACGCACCATGGAGTCTCACGTCGTCGAACAAACGCAGAACAGCGTCGGTGGTTTCGTCGGCATAGACCCAGGCGAGTGCAACCGAACTATCAAGAACCAGGCTCATTCCCGCGGCTCCAGATCTCGGCAACCAGACTCCCGCAACCCGAGCCCCGCTGCGGAGATCACCGACGCCCCTCGTCCCGCAGCTTCTTGATCTCTTCCCAGTCGAAGGCAGGCTGCCCCGGATTCTCCCGCGCCAACTGCCTAGCTCGTTCGCGCAGACGGTCGAATGCTGCCCGTACTCGATCTTGATCGATGTGTCCGGTGCTGGGTACAAGCCGTGCGACAGGCTTGCCGTGCCGCGTAATCACGATCTCCTCGCCACGCTCCACGCGGTCGAGCAAGGTCCCGAGCGTGTTCTTGGCTTCAAAAGCTCCCACTTGGAGCGTAACCTGACTCTCTGCCTTCATGTAAGCTAGCTTAAGCTAGCCTATTTCACGAAGTCAAGCTTTTCCCTCTAGAACAGGGCACGAAGGCGCTACCCTCTACCGCAGCATTCTCCGTCCAGTCGGGATACCACATCCAAACACCATATCGAAGACTGGTATCGAATACGGTATAATAGAACTCATTATGGCCACGGCGCGGAAGATCACGGTGGAAATCCCAGCTGAGCTTCTGCAAAAGGCGCAACAGGCGAGCGGTGCGGGTATCACTCAGACCATACGAGCCGGCCTGCAATTGCTGGCGGCGTCGCAAGCCTATGATCGCCTGCTGCAATTGCGCGGCAAGGTCCGATTCAGCCGCACGTTCGAGGAACTGAAAGAGGATCGCGAATGAATCGGTCGCTCATTCATCGGACTTCCGGCTGCCAATCATGATCGCAGCCGACACCAGCACGTGGATCGCCTTTCTGGAAGGCGCTCCTGGCCTCGATGCGCAACTGCTGGAGCGGGCGCTGGCAGATCGCCAGCTATTGATGATCCCAGTTGTGTTGACTGAGTTGTTGAGTGATCCAGTGCTTTCCTCCGGAGTTGCGGAAACACTCGCGGAGGTCCCCATGATTGACCTCGAACCCGGTTACTGGCAGCGGGCCGGTCTGCTGCGGGCGAAAGTATTGTCGAAGCGGCGCAAAGCCCGACTTGGCGATGCACTGATCGCCCAGACTTGCCTCGACCGGGGCATTGCGCTGCTCACGCGAGATAAGGATTTCCGTGCGTTCGCCGACGCCGCCCAGCTTGCTCTTGTCCTGTGACCGGGGTACCAAATCTCCCCACGACCACTCGTAAGTTGCCATTCCGTGGGGGCGCAGTATGATCGAAGAGGTAAGTTGCCCCAGCGGGGCTTTGCTTACCATTAGTCACGAAGAACAAACTGCGGATTTCCCTATGTCTGACATTCGCTGTATCGGTATAGCCACCGGGGGCGGAGACGCGCCCGGCCTTAACGCTGTCATACGTGCCGCCACCAAGGCCGCTATCCTCAAGTACAAATGGAAGGTCATCGGCATCCCCGACGGATTCGACGGACTCATCTGGCCGGAGAAATCGTTTGAGCTCACGCTCGATAAAGTATCTGGCATTCTGCCCCGTGGCGGCACCATCCTCGGCACCACCAACCGCGGCAACCCTTTCAAGTACAAGACCGAAGAGAACGGTAAGGAGGTCACGCGCGATATTTCAGACCAGGTGATCGCGAACGCGGCCAAGCTGGGCATCGACGCGATCATCACCATCGGCGGCGACGGCTCGCAGAAAATCGGCCTTGAACTCTTTCAGAAGGGGGTAAAGATCGTCGGTGTGCCGAAAACCATCGATAACGATCTTTCCGCCACTGAACTCACGTTCGGTTTCGACACGGCAATTCATACCGTCACCGATGCCATCGACAAAATCCACACCACTGCCGCTTCTCATCACCGCGTCTTCGTGATCGAGGTCATGGGACGCGACTGCGGCTGGATCGCCCTGGCGGCCGGCATCGCCGGCGGCGCTCATGTCATCCTCATCCCGGAGATTCCCTTCTCCATCAAGGCCATCTGCGAGTCCATTGCGGAGCGGGAGAAACTGGGCAAGCACTTCACCATCGTGGTGGTGGCGGAAGGCATCAAGCTGCCGCAGGAACTGAAGCAGATGTCGCGAGGCTGGCCCGTGGGCAACACCATCGGCGACGCGATTGGCCTGTTCTCGAATAAAGAAGTGCGGGTCAGCGTACTGGGACACATCCAGCGTGGCGGTTCGCCTTCGCCCTATGACCGCGTGCTGGCCACGCGCTTTGGAGTGGCCGCGGTCGATCTGCTTGCCCAAGGCGCGTTCGGTAAGATGGTCGCGCTCCGCGCAGCGTCCATCGTCGCCGTCGACATCGCCCGCGCCATCGGCCACCTGAAGACCGTCAATCCCGAGGGAGAGTTGGTCAGCACAGCAAGAGCCGTCGGTATCGGCTTCGGAGATTGATCTTAGAGTAGAAATTGATCGCAGAGCAGAGAAGGCGCCGACTCCTTCTCTACCGTAAGCTCCTCTGTGATCGCGATCACAGTCAGCCTTCAAACGCCCGTGTCAGTCTTGCTTCTGCATCTTTCTCGGGAGCGCGCATGGCCGATACCCTTGCTGCCTCGTCCAATCCGTCTGCCGGGCGGCGCGATTCCGAAGAGCTGCGCGCGGCTCGCCTTGCCATGCGGTTGTCGCTGATCGTCGGCGTGCTGATGCTGATCGGCAAAACTGTGGCCTATCGCATGACGGGGTCGGCGGCCATTCTCTCCGACTTCGCCGAATCCGTCGTACACGTCGTCGCGGTAGCGTTTGCCGCGTTCAGCCTGCGGCTCAGCACCAAGCCCGCGGGTCCTACGTTCCTCTACGGTTACGAGCGCATCACATTTTTCTCCGCCGGTTTCGAAGGCGCGATGATCATTCTGGCCGCAGTCTGGATCCTGGTGGCTGCAGTCGAGAAGTGGTTGGCCGGACTAAAGCTGGAGCATCTGGGCGCGGGCACGCTGCTGCTTCTGGGGGCAGGCGTCCTCAATGCCGGACTTGGCTGGTACCTGCTCCGAGTTGGAAAGCGATGCCACTCGCTCATCCTGGAAGCCGATGGCAAACACGTGCTCACCGACAGTCTGACCAGCTTTGGTGTCGTGGCCGGGCTCGGATTGGTCATGCTCACAGGATGGAAGCCGTTCGATCCGCTGATCGCAATCATCGTGGCCGCGAACATTCTTTGGTCAGGAGGACGGCTGACCTGGCGCTCGGCAGTCGGCCTACTCGACTATTCCGATCCGGAAGCCGGCAAGAAGATTCGCGAAAGGCTGGACGCGATTTGCAGCGAACTCGGCGTGAACTATCATGGCGTGCGCTTTCGAACTACAGGCTACCGGCAGATCATTGAAGTCCACTTACTATTTCCGCACGCCACTCCGGTAGGAGAAGCGCATCGCCTGGCAACTGCGCTGGAAGAGCGCCTGCCCGTGGAACTGGCCATCCCCGCCGAAGTCATCACGCACCTGGAATCGCTGGAAGATCATGCTGACGTCCATTCGCAGGAGCACTACACCGGCCGGCCGGAGTAGCAAGAGCTGCCCTCTAGTCTTTCATCATGGCATCAATCAGCGAATAGAGTTGGGTGCTGTCTTTCATCTCCACATAGGGCTTGTCGGGATGCCGGCTGCTCACGATGTAGACCGTGGGCGTGTGTTCGAGCTTGATAGCCTTGCCGAGGTCGCGGTCGGCATTCACCTCGGCGGCGTACTTGCCTTGCGGATCGACCATGAAAGGAAAAGCCACTTTGTGTGCGCTGGCAAACTTCTCGGCGTAGCCGCGCAGGTTCTGCGGATTGATCTCCAATTGGTTGGAGAAAATGTAATCCCGGAAATCGTTGCCCAGCTCTTTTGAAGTTGCGTCAAAGTAGCGCGCCATCACAGCCGCTTCGTAAGACCAGTTGTGCATGGGGAGGGGGAAATCATGGCGCATCAGGGGGATTTTATAGGTCTTGGAAGCTTGCTCGAGAATGGGCGCCACGCGGCGGCACTGTGGGCACTGCAGATCCTCGAAGACCACGATCGCGACCTGCGCGCCTTTGGGCGGACGCAGCACGGAGTCCACCGTGTCCCCCAGCGCGGAGGTGGTGACGAAGGCGGCTGGCTTTAGGCCAGTCTTCCGCGGCGTGGGCTTGCTCTCGGGCGGTGCAGTGGCCGGCGGTGTGGTCGACAGTGCACGGGAATCCTGCATTGGACCTGACGCTTGTGCGACCGGACCTTGGGCGGTGGAAGTGGAGGACTTTGGCGTATCCGCGGTACAGCCGACCCCAAAGGAGCACGCGATAAGCAATAAAGCGAAGCGATTCTCGTATTTCATCCGGGTGGTGAGCATTTGTGTCCTGAGCATTCTCGTTTTCCACGTGCGATTAAGCGTTGAAACTCACCAAGCGGCCGCCTGCAGTAAGTTAGACGCCGGAATCCCGCGTGCAGCAGCCGGGACCCGCCAACTCGATGTTTCCCTTGACCTGATGAAATGGTAACCGAAACGGCTGCACTGTGTCAGGTTCATGTTGTTGGGATGAATCAGCGGGGAGTCTCAGGTCATGCGGCATAGACCTTTAAGCCGGGAAATCTCTGCGGCAACGCGCTATAGTGGAAAGTTCATCGCTTGCAACGTCCCTTGCTAAGAAAGTGAAGCGTTTTCTCCCATTTTATTTTCGATGGCTGGCGCTGGCGTTCGCGCTGGCAGCCGCTCTCGGAGTATGCGGCTGCAACCGCAGAGGCCATCGCGTTCTGGAGGTGAATTATGTCTCGGCGGTCCAGGCCACGCTGCGCGATCAGGTGGCAACCATGTATAACCGCGTCGGTACGGTCAAGAACGGCGAACGTGTGGAAGTGCTGGAGCGGGAGAAGCGCTTCTCCCGCGTGCGCACCGCGGCCGGCGTCGAGGGCTGGATCGAACAGCGCTACCTGGTAGACCAGCAAACCTACGATGGCCTGCAGAAGCTTACGCAAGACAACCTCAGCGATCCGGTGCAGGCGCCCGGAGTGCTTCGCAACGACTCGAACCTGCACTTAACCCCCGGCCGTGAGACCGAGCATCTGTATCAGCTCTTGGCGGGAGCAAAAGTTTCCGTGCTGAAACGCGCCACGGCGGAGAAGCAACCGGGATTGGCTCCGGCTCCGGCCAAGTCCGGGAAAGCGTCTTCCGGCCCGGTACTGGAAGACTGGTGGCTGGTGCGGGACGCGCAGAACCGCGTGGGTTGGGTGCTGGCACGCATGATCGACCTCGATGTCCCGCTCGAGGTTGCCCAGTATGCCGAGGGCCAGCGCTTTGTTGCATTCTTCGTCCTGAACCAGGTGGTGGACCCGGGCAAGGAAGGCTCAGACAAGAAAGTTTCGCAGTATCTGTGCGTCATCACTGACCCGCATGATGGCCTGCCCTACGACTTCGATCAGATTCGCGTTTTCACCTGGAATGTCAGAAAGCATCGTTACGAAACTGCTTACCGCGAGCATGGCCTGAACGGCGTGCTGCCGGTCACCGTGACCAGCGAGAGTTTCGACAAGGAAGGCGTGCTTCCGGTCTTCATCCTGCGCGTGAAGGACGATAGCGGCAATATCAGCGAACGCAAATACAAGATGAACTCGCCGATTGTGCGCCGAGTGCTGGCGCCGGGCGAGCAGAAGGAAACGCCCAAACCGGTGGGGAAACGTCGGCGGCGTTAGATTGGGGGTTCGCAGCTCAGCAGTAGAAGTCCGCGATGCTCTTCACCACCCAGCGCTGTTCTTCTTCGGTGAGTTCGGGGAACATAGGCAGAGCCAGCACTTCTTTGGCAGCACGCTCGGCTTGGGGGAAGTCGCCTTCGCGGTAGCCGAGATACACGAAGCAGGGCTGCAAATGGAGCGGGATGGGATAGTAAATTTCCGTCCCGATCTTCCGTGCGGTGAGGAACTCGCGCAGTTCGTCGCGGCGGTAGGCGCGGACGACGTACTGATGGAAAACATGGTAAGCCTGCGTCGAGGTTTGCGGAAGTTGAATGGGCGCGGCGTTCTCAGCTTGCCCGCCTTTTGACGCGATGCCGGCAGCGGCAAAGAGTTCGTTGTAGCGCGTCGCGCGTTCGCGGCGCGCGTCGTTCCATCCTTCCACGTATTTCAACTTCACGCGCAGGATGGCGGCCTGCATGGCGTCGAGGCGGCTGTTCCATCCCAACTCTTCGTGAACGTAACGGCGCGGGCTGCCGTGATTGCGCAGACGGCGCATGTGGGCAGCCATCTCCGGGTCTCTGGTCGTCACCAACCCGGCGTCGCCGTAGGCGCTGAGATTCTTTGTGGGATAGAAACTGAACGCCGCCGACACGCCCATTGATCCTGCTTTGCAACTGCCCCAGCGCGCCCCGATCGCCTGCGCAGCGTCTTCGATCACGGACAGATGGAATTCGTCAGCCAGCCGCTGCAATGAGCTCATGTCCGCGCACTGGCCATAGAGATGAACCGGGAGCAGCGCGCGGAGTTTGTCACGCCGGCCCCCGCGCAGAAAACACTCGGCCTGCGCGGGATCGAGATTAAACGTGCACGGATCGATATCGGCAAACACCGGGCTCGCGCCGGTTCGCGCGATGGCGCTGGCCGAGGCGAAAAAGCTGAAAGGCGTGGTGAGAACCTGATCTCCGGGCTGCACTCCAGCGGCCAACAAAGCCAGCCACAGGGCGTCAGTGCCGGAAGCACAACCGACGGCTTCCTGCGCGCCGCAGAATTCCGCCAGTTCGCGCTCGAACGCCTCGACCTCGGCGCCCAAGATGTAATGTTGCGAAGCGCACACTCGCTCGACAGCTGCCAACACTTCGGCGCCAATCCGCTCATACTGCCGCTGCAGATCCAGCATCGGCACTGCGTCAAGCGGCCTCGCGCCTGGCGCAGGAGCGTCCGCCGAATCGGCAAATTCGGGCTTGGTGAAGGGCTGGTTCACGGAAAGAGAAATTGTAGCAGGAGAAGTCCACCACGCTGGGCGCTCACAGGTATTCCCAGCATACGGTTTTCAAGTTTGGGCGCTCCAGCGAGCGACTGGAAACGGTAAACCAAGAAGCCTGGAAACTCGCATCAGGGTTTGAAATAAGCCGGTGCAGCCATACCAATTTCCATAGCCAACTTCCGTAAATGCGTGTATTTTCTTGACAAGGGTAGACACTTTGTCTGTATGTCGATGATAAGTCAGTGTATTATGCTAGCTCCGTTTTGGAAGGGTAGCTGCTTTCAAGCCCTGCTACGTCCATAGTCCCAGGAGACCGTCAATGGAATCTGCCTTTCGTCCCGCTCTGACTAGAGTTCTGCTTGCATCGCTCGCGCTGGCCGTATTGCTTGGCATGCCAACTTTTCTGGCCGCACAGGATGTCTCCTCTTTGACGGGCGTGGTAACCGACGCTACCGGTGCGGTGGTTCCCGACGTCAACGTCAAACTGGTGGATACCAAGACCAACAACAGCTATAACACCACGACGAATTCGGTGGGTGCGTACTCATTCCACGATCTGCTGCCGGGACCCGGGTACCGCGTGACCTTCACCAAAGAAGGTTTCGACACCATAGCCGTGCCGAACCTGTATTTGGCCGTAAATACTTCGCACACCCAGAACGCGCAGTTGACTGTAGGGAAGACTTCGGTGACGGTCGAGGTCAAGGGTGAAGGCAGCGCCGTAACGCTGGATACAAACAACGCCGCCGTGGGCAACAGCTTCGACATGAACATGGTGCACGAGTTGCCTGTGCAGGTTCGTGACAATCCTTCAGCGCTCCTGGCCTATCAGCCTGGCGTGGTGTACACACCGGTTCTGGGTACAGATGATCCCAACCAAAGTCGCGCGGGTTCTGTCACTGGGTCGCGCACCGACCAAAGCAACATCACGCTGGATGGCTTGGACGTGAACGATTTTGCGGGCGGATTTGCCTTTACGATCGTGGGTAACGCTCCGGTCGATTCGGTGCAGGAGTTCAGCACTGAAGTAGCCAATCCGCTTTCGGGGGAAGGGCGCGGCAGCGGAGCGCAAATGAACCTGGTAACCAAGAGCGGAACCAACCACTTGCATGGTTCGGGCTACGAGTACTACCGGACGCGAGGATTCGAAGCCAACGATTTCTTTAACAACTTCGCCAATCCGGTGGTTCCCCGCCAGGCTCTGGTGCGGAACCAGTTCGGCGCTACCATTGGTGGCCCGATTGTAAAGGACAAGCTTTTCTTCTTCTTCAACTATGAAGGCCGTCGAGATGCCCAATCCGTCCAAGTAACGCGAACCGTGCCCTTGTCTTCCTTCTCGGCCGGCAGCGTCACATACGTCAACGATAATACCAATCCCAATAACGGTATGCCTTGCTCCGCTTCGAATCTTGCGCCCGCTTGCGTCTCCGTTTTGACTCCGACGCAGGTGGCAGCGCTTGATCCCTTGGGAATCGGGCCGGCTCCCGCACTGACCAGTTTTCTGCAGAGCCGCTATCCTGCCCCCAACAGCACAGCCGTGGGAGACGGACTCAACACAGGCGGACTCGTTTTCAACTCCCCAGCCAACGATACGCTTAACGATTACGTGACGAAAATCGACTATAACCTGACGGACAAGATGAAGATTTTTGTTCGCGGTAGTCTGGTACGCGACACTGACATCGGCAACGGAGGAGCCTCGGTTCAGTTCCCCGGCGACCCCTTAACTTTCTACTCCACGGACCACAGCTACGCCTATGTATTCGGCCACACTTGGACGATCAGCAATACCAAAGTCAATCAGTTTATCTATGGCGAAAACCGGCAGGAGTTGAACTTTCCCTATGTGTACGCTCCCCTCGGAACAACCGTGTTCAACTTCGATGCTGCCGGAACCGGCTCGAACTACTTGAGTTCCCCCTATACAGAGCCATCCGCGCAGGGCCGGACGATCCCCGTTCCAATTGTCCGGGATGACTTTACCTATATTCGCGGCAAGCATACTTTCCAGGTGGGAGGCACCTTCAAGCCCATCAAGACCACGTACAAGCTGGTTACCGACTTCAACATTGCGACCATCGGCCTCGGCGGCGGTCTGGAAAGCTTCAACTCCAGTCCCCAGTTGCGGCCAGCCAATGCGGCCACCGACTCGATTTCTCAGAACCTCTACGACAGCGCTTTCGCCTTCATTCTCGGCAACTATGGGCAGGTGAGTAGCAGTTTCAACAACAACAAGCAACTGGAACCCCTTCCCCAGGGAACTGGACATGTGCGGCATTACCGGTATTACGAGACGGAACTCTACTTGCAGGATTCGTGGAAAGCGAGAAGCGACTTCACGCTTACCTACGGCTTGCGTTACCAGTTTAACTCGGTGTCCTATGAGGTGAACGGGCTCGAAGCGGCTCCCGATCTGAACTTCAGCCAGACGATCTCGCCACGTATTGCAAACGGTCTGACCGGGAACACTGGCTGTCCCGGAGCGAGTTGTGGCCTGGTCAACCCTCTTCTCTCTTACTCGCTGGCTGGAAAAGCGAACAATGCTGCGCCTCTTTACCACCCCAATTGGCATGATTTCCAGCCTCGGATCGCGTTCGCTTACAACCCATCGGGCGTCTCCGGGCCGCTGGGACGGTTATTGGGTGACCGCAAAACGGTGATCCGCGGCGGCGCAGCAATCATCGATGACCACACCTTGGTCAATGCGCTGAACTTCCTGCAGGATCAAAACACTTGGATCCTGCAGAACTCATCTTCTGTTCTCTACGGCGAGCAGGCAACTGCGGCGGCCGACTTGACGACAGATCCGCGTTATGGCGGGTTCACCTTGCCGGCGGGTTCGGTCGCAACCCCGCCAACGCTCACCACTCCCTACTCACCCTATGTGTCGAGCGCACCCCCCGAGCAGGCGAATCCAGCTTACGGGCCGGCTTATGGGTTGGCGGAGACTGGTGGTGGGTTTAACTACGCCATCGACCCGAATTTGAAAACTCCGTACTCGGAGACGCTTAGCCTCGGAATTCAGCGTGAGCTTCCCGGCAACTTCCAACTGGAAGCTACCTACGTTGGACGAATGGCCCACCGGCTTCTGACGCAAGCCGATAGCATGCAAACTGTGGATTTCAGAGACCCCGCATCCGGGCAGTTTTTGTCGCAGGCATTTGCCGCTGTATCGGCACAGGTTCGCAACGGAGTCACAGCCGTTACGCCCCAGCCTTTTTTCGAGAATCAGATCATCAACTTCGGTGAATTCGGTGAAGCGACCGGATCGCAGTGGGTGGCAGACTTCATCGAACCTTACGTGACCCGCGGCGACCTGGCAGACTCGGTTCAGTTGATGAATGAATACAACTACTTCATTCCGGGCGGCGCTGGTTTGAATCCTGGGGTCGGGTTGAACCCACAGTTCGGCTCATCCCTCTTCATGACCAACAAGGGATACTCGAACTACAACGGCCTGCTGGTCACCCTGCACAAGAAGATGTCACAGGGCCTGGTGTACGACGTGAACTATACCTGGTCGCATTCGCTGGATAACATCTCCGCCCCGGCCAATGAGGCTTTCGGCTCGAACGGTGCGGGCGGCATTATGTGCGACGCGATCCATATCGCAGTCTGCTACGGCAATTCAGACTTTGACGTTACGCATTCCATATCCGCCGACGGAGTTTACGAATTGCCCATTGGCCGTGGTAAAACGTTTGGCGGTGGGATGTCTCGCGCGCTGGATGAAGTGATCGGAGGCTGGTCTATCTCGGGACTGGCCAGCTGGCGAACTGGCTTGGCCTTCCAAACTGTGGCCAACGCTTTCCCCATCAGCTTTGCCAATAATGTTCCCGCAGAATTTAACGGGAACACGGCAGCGCTCAAGGTCGACACCCACACCGAGATTAATGCCGCTTCAGGTTTGCCGACGGTTCAGCTATTCAAGAATCAGGCTGCTGCACTGGGGTCCTTCAGCGGCCCGTTGGGACTGCAAGCAGGCAGCCGCAACAACCTGAGGGGGCCGCACTATTCCAACTTCGACATCGGTCTGATCAAGCACTTCCCCATAACGGAGGGAGTACATATCGAGTTGCGTGCGGACGCTTTCAACGCAATGAACCATCCCAACTTGGCGTTGCCAGGAGCTTCTGCCACCGCAGATATAACCAGCCCGAGCACCTTTGGAGTGATCAGCTCAACGACTGGCGAACAGCCTTTTCGCGTCCTACAGGTCGCGTTCCGGCTAGATTTCTAAGGGCAGCTTATCTGGAGAATTTCGGGTCGGCCGAAAGGCCGACCTGATTTCTTTCTGGGTAACGTTTCTTCCATACCCTCACTTCCCAAACATCGGATAGTGACTCGCCGCGCCCATGAAGAACAGCATCACAATCGACAGGAACGCATTAGCCCTTGACGCCAGGAATACCTGCCGCGCCATGGCTTTGGCTTTGTCCGGCATAGGGGTGCCGTTGGTGGCGTTGTCGCGGGTCCACTGAATCATGCGCTTCTGGATTCTCCAGATCACTCCCCAGACATTCAGCAACATGACCCAGCCGATGCCGCCTCCGATGCCGATCGAGAGCAGACGGCTGCTCTCCCAGCCGTGGCTATTCAGGCACAGGAAGAGCCAGGCTGCGGCCGCGACCACAACCGCATAGACCACTCCGACGAAGGCGCCTTTATCGAAGATGCCTTTGCCGGGGATGAGGCAGGCATAGAGCACTCCCCACACGATCGTCCAGATCAGAAAGAAGCTGCCCACGACCGCTCCGTGGGAGGGATTCAAACCCAGAATTTGGCCGTTGTGGACATCGGCAGTCACAATGGCTTCCCAGTAGACGATTCCAGCCAGCACCGTCAGCGCCGCCGACATCCGGAACCACCACAGTGCTCGCGTCATCAGCGCGGGCATGACTTTTCCCTTAGTGGTGGCGTCGAGTTCCTTCATCAGAGGGACGTTTACCAGGTTGAAGAAATAAAGCAGACCGATCCAGGTGATGCCGGAGAGAAAGTGGATCCAGCGCAGCAGCATCTCGATATTTGTTTTGATTTCGTGGGGAAAGTTGATTTGTGGTCCGAAGAAGGTTGCGAGAGCAGTGCTTGCCATGATGCCTCCCTAAGATGTCACCGGTATCTTCGCACAACGCACAACGCACAACGAAAAGAGACGCCGTAAGCTACGCCGAGGCGGAATCGCCTATGCGGGGGATTGTACACAACCGACAAGGGAGGTGACTGTCTCTACCCGGTCCGGGCCACATTTCTGCAACTTCCGGGTTGAAAAGCGCAGGGGGACGCCGTATCGTACTCGCAGCTACCTGCTGGGCGGCGCAGCCGTGGAAACATGGCCGCGAGGAGGCAGGTTGTCCCCCCGTGTTCCGTGGGCGGAAGGCCGCAAGGAACATGCTGTTGTTTGAGCTTGCCCTCAGGCGCTTGCCGAAAGGTGCAGGTTGGTTGTTTGCAGTTCAAAGAACTTAAGGAGATCGGCTATGGAAAGCAGCAAGCCGGCGCAGAACATCCAGGATTCCTTCCTCAACACGGCCCGCAAGGAAAGATTAAGCATCACAATTTATCTTTTGAGCGGGGTGAAGTTAACGGGCCGGATCCGTTCCTTTGACAAGTATTCCGTGGTGCTGGAGGCCAACGGACAGGAGCAATTGATCTTCAAGCACGCCATCTCGACCATTGTGATGGGCCGAACCGTGCCGCATGGGGCCCACCTGGCGCATCCTGAGGCGAAGCCTGCCGCGGGAACCGGGGTTGCGGCTGTGTCATCGGCATCTTCGTCATCGCAGTCGGCACCCACCACAGCGTCGGCGGCGAGCGCTTCGGGCACGGAAGGGTAAGGCGTTTTCGGATTGCGCAGTTCTCATCCCAAGAAGACCCGCAGTCGTGCGTCCGTAGCTGGACGTGTGCCTCTCGGCGCAGAGACGGCGCGCCCAGAGGATTTGCAGGAACGCGCGTTTCTGGTAGGGATTGACGTGCGCACCCGCGGACGCGGCGCGAAGAGCGCGGTGACCGCGCAGGCGCAGGCGGCCCGGGATGCGGCGTCGGCTGCGCCAGCAGCGGACGGCAAAGCTGGGGTTCCGGCCCACGCCTCGGGGAAGGCCAGCAACAAGCCCAGTATTCCAGAGTTTGACGCAGACGAATCGCTGGCGGAACTGCGCACGCTGGCGGAGAGCGCCGGCGCGAAAGTCGTCGGCGAAATCCTGCAACGCCGCGACCGGCCCGATCCCGCCACTTTGATCGGCGCGGGCAAACTGGAGGAAATTGCAGGAGCAGCCGCGTCGGTGAACGCCGATCTTCTTCTCTTCGACCACGATCTCACCGCGTCGCAGCAACGCAATGTCGAAAAGATCGTCAAGCGGCGGGTCATCGACCGCACGCAGCTCATCCTCGACATTTTTGCGCGGCACGCGCGCACCCGGGAAGGCCAGTTGCAAGTGGAGCTGGCGCAGCTGCACTACATGCTGCCACGGCTGGCGGGGCGCGGCGTGGAGATGTCACAACTCGGCGGCGGCATTGGCACCCGCGGTCCCGGCGAAACGCAGCTCGAGACCGATCGACGAAAGATTGCCCGGCGCGTCCGCCACGTGGAGCAGCAACTGGAGAACGTGCGCCGCATCCGGGCGCAACAGCGGCAGCGGCGCGAATCGGCTCCCGTGGCGACCGTGGCGCTGGTCGGCTACACCAACGCGGGCAAGTCGACGTTGTTCAATGCGCTGACGCAAGCCGCGGTACTGGCTTCGCCGCGCATGTTCGCCACACTCGATCCCACGATCCGCGCCGTGGTGCTGCCCTCGAAGCGCAAGGTACTAATGTCCGACACGGTCGGATTCATTCGCAACCTGCCACACACTCTGGTCTCAGCCTTTCGCGCCACGCTCGAGGAAGTGCAGCGGGCATCGCTGGTGGTGCAGGTTTCCGACGCCAGCAGCCGCCTTTCGGCCGAGCAGGACGCGCAAGTAGAGATTGTCCTGAAAGAACTGGAAGCCGAAAAGAAGCCACGGCTGCGCGTGATGAACAAGGTCGATCTGTTGGATGTGGAAGTGGCCCAGGCTCTTATGAATGACGCGCTGCGGGACAACTCGAGCACGGTGTATGTGTCCGCCACGGAGGGTACGGGGCTTAAGAAGTTGCTGGAGCGCATCGACGCCATGATCGATGAGGACCGCGTCAGCCGGGTGCATCTACGCGTCCCGCAGAAGGAAGGAAAGACGCTGGCCATGCTCGAAGCCAAGGCGCGGATTTATTCGCGGGCGTACAAAGATGGGGCGGTGGAGTTGGAAGTCGAGGCTCCGGAGTCGGTGGTGAGAAGGGTTAGGGAGTGGGTCGTGAACGAATTCGAGCCTGTCGAGATTCCCGGTGAGCCCATGTCGGAGACGGTCAGGCGCGGGAGGCGATGAACGACCGGTCCCTGCTCAGTCATGTTAACTTCTCCGATCCCTCCAATTATTCCTAGCGGCCGAGCGATCCTCGAAGCCCAGTAAACTGTCCTGATGAATCGTTTAGTGATTTTTTGCACAACCTGGAAATCGCTTGGAGCGACCCCGAAGTACAGGGTTTTGCTCTTCAATGGCTTAGAGGTTGGGAATCCCGAAGAAAACTTTCGTGTGGGCAACGAGGGCCTGAGGTACTGTTGGAAGCTGAGTACGGCCTGGAGCCTAGCGTTGTGGATTCCATCCTTCGAGAATTAGTGAGTAGCGGCGAAGCGGACGTTTCGATCGAGGCTGTTGCGGCGTAGGCTAGCACGAGCTAGTTTGGTGCTGACGACTCATTTCGCCTTGCCCGGATTTTGGAGGTCGCGCTTCAGCTGCTTTACCAGATTGTGTGCCAGGTCCTTCACGCTGTCTTTATCCCCCGAGGTTGCCGACCAGATCACCTCGCCGCCCGGCTCAATCACCTGTATGCTGGCAGAGCCCGCGTTCCGAAAGCCGCCGAGAGCTACCGTCCCCTTCATAACGCAAACAGCCTTGTTTGCTTCCGTCGTTACGATGAGCTTTACGTCCTGAGCCATAATCTCAGTTGTTATGTACTGTCCAAAGTTCTCCGGCATAGAGTCGACGAAGAGCGCCCCGCTGCCGCACCGAGATAAATTCCCCGCGCTTTTTGTGCTGGCCGCTGCTGAGGAAATCGCGACCGATAGAAGCAAAATCCGCCCCCAGATTTTCATGTCGCCAGAATCCCCCGTGGACAACCCTTGGACAGAAGTCATGAATTCTACCTCCGACTTCTGACGGCTTGACAAGAAAATTGATGGCAGGTTGACGGTGCGGTCGACCCGTCCGCAATTTAAATGGGCCGGCAACCAAGAAGCGGTGACATTCCTTGGCTATCGGCCCATTCGATCCTGAATTGGATCGGAGGTGATACTTCAATGCTAATCCTCTTTATCCGGAAGTCAAGGATTAGTTGCAAGTTTCTGCATGGCCGGAAAGTAGGGGTTTCACGGGCCGGATTTCGCCCGTTTTGAGAATCTTCCGCCGCCCCGAAAATCACCGGAAAATCCCCCCTTTGCGTTGACATAAACTCCTTCGGACGTTAGACTTAACAGTTTTCATAGCCCTCATTTTCCTGTATAGCAGCAATCAATGGATCAAACGCTACGACAACTAGGCGAATTACTGCTCGGGTCCGTGCCCACGGTGATTCTGCTGGCGCTGCTCTACGCGCTCTACACGATCATCGTGCACAAACCCTTACGGCGTGTGTTGGAGGAGCGGCGCGGTAAGACGGAGGGTGCAGTGGAGAAGTCGCGCGCTGACATTGCAGCGGCCGAGGCGCGCACTTCCGAATACGAGTTGCGGCTGCGCGAGGCGCGTGCGACTGTGTTCCATGCGCAGGAAGCACGGCGCAAGGCGGCGCTGGATGCGCGGACTGCGGCGCTGAACGAGGCGCGCGTCAAGGCTCAGGCGCAGGTGCAGGCGGCGAAGGCTGACATTCAGAAGGATCGCGACGCCGCTCTCGGCGGCTTGCAGGCGGAGGCGCAGTCTCTGGCCACAGAAATCATGCGGCGCGTGCTGGAGCCCGCCGGAGCAGGACGCTGATGTTACGGGGCACGCTGTTGCGGCGCACGATGGCGGAAGCCAAAATTCCGAAGAAGACGTCGAAGAAGATGACTTCCCTCAGAAGCATTGTCCGAGCTTGCCTGCTGGCGCTGCTCGCGGCCAGTTTTGCCGGGGCCATAGGATCGCTGCGCGCGCAAGAACAGCCGGCAACTCCGCAGAAGCCACAACCGGCCGAGGCGTCGGCGCGGCAAACCAGCCTTCCCCAGCAACTGGCTCACGAAACGCGGGAAGCTGCCGGAGAAGAGAAGGACGATACCGCCGAATTCAAGCAGTCGCCATCGGTGCAGTTCATTGCGCGGCACACGGGCCTGAGCACCGGGAACGCTTACCTTCTGAGTGTGCTGCTGAATTTTGCCATCATCGCGGGAGTGATTTTCTGGGCCAGCCGCAAGTACTTGCCCGGGATGTTCAGCGCCCGCACGGCGGCGATCCAGAGAGCCATGCAGGAGGCGCAGAAGGCCAGCGATGAAGCGCGGCGCAGGCTGGCGGAAATTGAATCGCGCTTGATGAAGCTGGATGGCGAGATCGGCATGATGCGCAATGCCGCGGAGAAAGAAGCTGGAGCGGAGGAAGCGCGCATCCAGGCAGCGGCTCAAGAAGACGGGCGCAAGCTGGTGGAATCGGCGCAACAGGAAATCGCGGCCGCCGCCAAAGCGGCGCGGCGCGACTTGACCGCTTACGCGGCCGATCTGGCCATCGGGCTGGCGCAGAAGCAGATTCACGTTGATGCTGCCACCGATCAGGTGCTGGTGCGGAACTTCGCCGGGGAGTTGGGCACGGCTGAGAGTTCCGCGCATGGGCCCGGAAAGGACGGGCGCTAGAACATGGCTTCGGTTGCCAGCACTTATGCCCAGGCCTTTGCGGATGTCGTTCTGAGCGCTCATCTCGACGCGAATCGTTCGATTGCGGAATTGCGCGCGATCGCCAGCTTGCTCGCCGAGAGTCCCGAACTGCGGCGAGTGTGGGAGAATCCTGCGATTCCGGCCGAGCAGAAGCGCAAAGTACTGGATGTGATTGCACAGCGGGATGAGTTTCCGAAGCAGGTGCGGAACCTGGTGGCAGTCCTGATCGATCACCGGCGGATACACTTTCTGGAGCCGATCATCCGGCAGCTGGAGAAGGAACTCGATGCACGGCTGGGATTCGCCGAGGCGCAAATTACCAGCGCTCGAGCGTTAGGCGATGCCGAGAAACTCGAGTTCGAGGCGCAGGTCGGGAAGCTGACCGGCAAGAAAGTCCGGGCGCGATACGGCCTGGATGCGACGCTGCTGGGCGGCGCGGTGGTCCGCCTGGGTAGCACGATTTACGATGGTTCGGTGAAAGGGCAGTTGGAAAGATTGAAAGAAGCTATTAGCTCTTAGCTAGAGCTAGAGGCTTTAAGAGCTGATTCTATGGCACAGATCAAGGCAGACGAAATAACCAAACTGATCCGCGAGCAGATCGAGAACTACGAATCGAAGATCTCCGTGGACGAGACCGGCACGGTCATCACGCTGGGCGATGGCATCGCACGCGTGTACGGACTGGACAAAGTCATGGCCGGCGAACTTCTTTCCTTCCCCCACGACGTGGCCGGAATCGCCATGAACCTGGAAGAAGACCAGGTGGGCGTGGTGCTGCTCGGCGAATACACCGAGATCAAGGAAGGCGATGAAGTGAAGCGCACCGGGCGCATCATGAGCGTGCCCGTGGGCGACGCTTTGATCGGTCGCGTGGTCGATTCCCTCGGCCGGCCCATCGACGACAAAGGTCCCATCGCCAGCGATAAATTCATCGCTCTGGAGCGACTGGCGCCCGGCGTCATCGACCGCCAACCGGTGCGCGAGCCCATGGCCACCGGGCTGAAGGCCATCGACAGCATGATCCCGATCGGCCGCGGCCAGCGCGAGTTGATCATTGGCGACCGGCAGACCGGAAAGACCGCCGTTGCGCTCGACACCATCATCAACAGCAAAGGCAACGACCTGATCTGCATTTATAACGCGATCGGGCAGAAGCGTTCGTCGATCGCCCAGGTAGTGAAGATTCTGGAAGATGCCGGCGCGATGGAATACACCATTGTCGTAGCGGCATCGGCTTCGGAACCCGCGCCCATGCAGTACATTTCGCCATACGCGGCCACGGCCATCGGCGAATACTTCCGCGACACTAAGCGGCACGCGCTGGTGATCTACGACGATCTGTCGAAGCACGCCGCGTCCTATCGCGAAATCTCGCTTCTGTTGCGGCGGCCGCCGGGACGCGAGGCGTATCCCGGAGACGTGTTCTATCTCCACTCGCGGTTGCTGGAGCGCTCGGCCAAGCTGAGTGACGCGAATGGTGGAGGATCGCTGACCGCGTTGCCCATCATCGAGACGCAGGCGGGCGACGTTTCCGCTTACATCCCGACCAACGTCATTTCAATTACTGACGGTCAGATCTATCTGGAAACCGATTTGTTTAACCAGGGCGTGCGCCCGGCGGTGAACGTCGGTCTGTCAGTGAGCCGCGTGGGCGGCAGCGCGCAGATCAAAGCCATGCGTCAGGTCGCTGGAACTTTGAAACTGGAACTGGCGCAATACCGCGAATTGGCGGCGTTTGCGCAGTTCGGCAGCGATCTCGACAAAGCCACGCAGGCGCAACTCAATCGCGGGCAACGTCTGGTCGAATTGCTGAAGCAGAACCAGTTTTCACCGCTGCCGTTTTCCAAGCAGATTCTGATCATCTTTGCCGGCACCGGAGGATTCCTCGACGACCTTCCGGTGAATCAGGTGCGCGATTTCGAGAAAGAGCTTTACAAGTTCGTCGACGCGACGAACCCCGGACTGCTGCGCACGATCATGGAGAAAAAAATCCTCGATGACGGCCTTAAGGCGCAGTTGACCGATGTGATCAAACAGGCGAAGCAGCAGTTTGTGGCAGAGAGGGAAGCGGTGGCGAAATAGTACCTGGTACCGAGTACCCAGTAAAAACACTGAGCTTTGAGATCTTACGGGGTCTAACTGGCAACTGGGTACTGGCAACCGGCAACTGATTTATGGCAAATATTCTCGACATTCGGCGCCGTATCCGCAGCGTGGTGAACACGCGGCAGATCACCAAGGCCATGAAGGTGGTCTCGGCCGCAAAGCTGCGCCGGGCGCAGGACCGCGCTTTGGCGGCGCGCCCGTATGCGCTGATGTTGACGAATGTGCTGAAATCGCTGGTGGCACGCGCGGAGATTTACGATCCAGAGACCGGTGAGCCCAAGCATCCCTTGTTGGCGCAGCGGCCTGAAAAGAACATCCTGCTCATCGTTGTCACCGGCGACAAGGGTCTGGCGGGCGCGTTCAGCGCCAACGTTACCAAGGCGGCCGGCCGCTTTCTCGAATCCAAGGCCGGGAAGAATGTTGACATTGTGGCGATTGGCCGCAAGGGCCGTGACTTTCTGCGCAGACGGTATCCCGCGGTGTTGCAAACCCGCAGCCTGGCCGAGATCGAAGAATCGCTCGAAATCCAGCCTGCGGCGCCGGAGCGCGTCGGGCCGATACAAATTGTAGGCGAGCAGGTTGGGGTTCTGGGTAAGCTGGAGTTTGCCCAAGCGCGCACACTGGCCGAGACCGTGATTGCGCGCTATTGCCGCGAGGAGATTGATGCGGTCTACGTGGTCTTCAACGAATTCAAATCGGTGATCGCGCAGCGCCTCATCGTGGAGCAGATTCTTCCCATCGAACAGATTGGCGAGCAGGCGGTCCGCCTCGCTGAAGAGATGACGGAAGAAGAAAAGAAGAAAGCCAAAGAAGCGGCGATTAGCGCCGGAGTGGGCATGCGCTCCAGCGAGCATGCGGAAGATGCCGCGCAATTCGGCACCGCTCAGGTGGATTACATTTACGAGCAGGCTCCGGAGGAGTTATTCCGGTCATTGCTGCCGAAGTATGTTGCCATCCAGATTTTCCGTTCGCTGCTCGAGTCGGTGGCGGCCGAGCATGCCGCGCGCATGACCGCGATGGATTCCGCCACCAGCAACGCCACGGATATGATCGACTCGCTTACGCTGGCCATGAACCGGGCGCGGCAGGCGAAGATTACAAAAGAGATTATCGAGATCGTGAGCGGCGCAGCCGCAATGTAAAAGGAAGCAATTAGCAACTGGCATTTAGCTAACTGCTAACTGCCAATTGCTAACTGCTAACAACTGAAAACATATGCCAGAAAACATCGGACATGTAGTTCAAATTGCGGGGCCGGCGGTGGATGTGCAGTTCCCCGAAGGCAAGTTGCCGCCGATCTACCAGGCGGTGCGAGTGGTGAGCGACGGCTTCACCGTACCCAACCCCGTCAATGTAATTCTCGAAGTTCAACAGCACTTAGGCGAAGGCCGCGTGCGCTGCATCGCGATGGAAGCCACGGAAGGCATGGTGCGCGGCATGAAGGCCATTGACCAGGACGGACCGATCTCCGTTCCCGTGGGCCGCGGCACGCTCGGGCGCGTGATGAATGTCATCGGCGAGCCCGTGGATAAGTTGGGTCCGATTGAGTACAAGGAAAGAATGCCGATTCATCGCCTGGCTCCTGCATTCGACGAGCAGGCCACGACGGCCGAGATGTTTGAGACCGGCGTGAAGGTCATCGATCTCATCCAGCCGTTCTTGAAAGGTGGCAAAATCGGCCTATTCGGCGGCGCGGGCGTGGGCAAGACCGTCGTCATCATGGAGCTGATCAACAACGTCGCCAAGCAGCATGGCGGCTACTCCGTGTTCGCTGGTGTGGGCGAGCGCACGCGCGAAGGCAACGACCTGTGGCTGGAGATGACGGAATCCGGCGTGATCAAGCCGGGCGATCCGGCGCACTCGAAAGCCGCGCTGATTTATGGGCAGATGACGGAGCCTCCCGGCGCGCGCTTGCGCGTGGCGCTGACCGGACTCACGGTTGCGGAGTACTTCCGCGACGCCGAAGGTGCGGACACGCTGCTCTTCATCGACAATATTTTCCGATTCACCCAGGCCGGCTCGGAAGTCTCGGCGCTCTTGGGCCGCATGCCCAGCGCCGTAGGCTACCAGCCCAACCTGGCGACAGAAATGGGCGAACTGCAGGAGCGCATTACGTCGACCAAGAAAGGCTCGGTCACTTCGGTGCAAGCGATTTACGTTCCCGCCGACGACTTAACCGATCCCGCGCCGGCGACTACGTTCGCTCACCTCGACGCAACCACCGTGCTCTCTCGCGCATTGACCGAGATTGGAATTTATCCTGCGGTCGATCCACTGGCTTCGACCTCGCGCATCCTCGATCCGCGCATCGTCGGCCAGGAACATTACGACGTGGCACAGTTGGTGAAGAGAACGCTGCAGACTTACAAAGACCTGCAAGACATTATTGCGATTCTCGGCATCGACGAACTCAGCGAAGATCAAAAGCTGACCGTAGCACGCGCCCGCAAGATTCAACGCTTCCTGTCTCAGCCTTTCCACGTGGCCGAACAGTTCACCGGCGCGGCCGGACGTTACGTGAAGATTGCCGACACGGTGAAAGGCTTCAAGGCGATTGCCGAAGGCAAGTACGACGACATCCCCGAGCAGGCGTTTTACATGAAGGGCCCGATTGAAGAAGTGCTGGAAGCCGCGGAAAAGATGAAGACGGCGGCGTAAGAGCGGGCTTCGGGCTTCAGCCGCCGGGCTTCGGCGAAGCCGAAGACTTTTGTCGATTGGTAGGTGCAGGTTTTATTCGCGTTCTTTGTTTAGCCGAAGCCCGATAGCCGAAGCCCGAAGCCGATTTTATGCCAGATACTTTCCAACTCGAAATCGTCACGCCGGAAAAAAAGGTGGTGGATACGGCTGCAACGGAGATTCAGATTCCCGGCAAGAACGGGTATCTGGGCGTCCTGCCGGGGCACGCGCCGCTCATCACCGAACTGGCCGTGGGCGAAATCACGTTCCACGCTGGTGGTGAAGAGCAACGGCTGGCGGTGGCCTGGGGATTCGCGGAAGTGCTCCCCGAAAAGGTCACGATTCTCGCCGAGACTGCGGAACGCCCCTCCGAGATCGACGTGGAACGCGCGCGCAAATCCAAAGCCCGCGCCGAACAGCGCCTGACCAGTGGCGACATCAACGTCGACGTGGAACGCTCTCTGAATGCGCTGCACAAGGCCGAGACGCGCCTGGAAGTCGCCGAAGGGAAGTAACCTCTTAAGGGACGCTGTTGACTAGCTTCCTCGTCGACCTCACGCCGCCACGACTGAACCCAATCCAAATTGAGGATACGGGCTATGCGATCGATCTCATTTCTTATTGAGTCGTGCCTCTGCGCTCTCCTGGTATTTGGAGTCATGTCTATGGCGCAGGATAAACCGGGGCAGCCTTCGCCGCCTCCACCTCCAGCGTTGCTGGTCTCTCCTGAGGTGCATTCCGACGGCAGTGTTACGTTCCGTTTCCGTGCGCCGAATGCCTTAGACGTGAAGGTGGAGCGCGAAGGCGCGGAGCCGGTGCCGATGCAGAAAGACGAGCAGGGCGTGTGGAGCGTCACGACCGCGCCGCTAAGTCCGGACTATTACGGTTATTCGATTCTTGTCGATGGTGTGCGCTCGCTTGATCCCTCAAACCCCCTACTGGTGCCGAATCTGCTGGAGAGCGGGAATGCGGTGCACGTTCCCGGGCCCTCGTCGCTACCTTGGGAATTGAACGATGTCCCCCACGGCGAGATTCATCATCATTTCTATAAGTCCGCCGTCGCCGGTGATGGCCGCGACTACTACGTCTACACTCCGCCGGGCTACGATCCGGCTGCGAAGAAGACTTATCCAGTGCTTTATCTGCTGCACGGATTTAGCGACGACGCCAGCGCATGGACCGCGGTCGGTCGGGCGAACGTCATTCTCGACAACCTGATCGCGCTGGGCAAAGCTAAACCGATGATCGTAGTGATGCCGCTGGGTTACGGCACCTTGGAGTTTGTGAACCTGGGATGGAATGCTTGGGATCACACGGAACTGCGGGATCGCAACTTTAAGAAGTTCAGCGCAGCGCTGCTTACCGAGGTGATGCCGCAAGTCGAAAACGAATACCGGATCACGAAAGACGGTAATGCGCGGGCAATCGCCGGGCTATCGATGGGCGGCTCCGAATCTCTGCTCACCGGTTTGAATAACCTCGACAAGTTTTCCTGGGTTGGCGCTTTCAGCTCGGGGGGTATTCCCGACGATTTCGCGAAAATCTTTCCCGCGCTCGATGCAGGAGCGAATCAGCAACTGCATCTGCTATGGATCGCGTGCGGCACCGAGGACCACCTGATCACGATCAACCGCAATCTCCGGGGATGGCTCAAAACCAAGGATGTGAAGATGACCGAAATCGAAACACCGGGAATGCACACCTGGATGGTCTGGCGGCGGAACCTGGCGGAATTCGCGCAGTTGTTATTCCGGTAAATTAAGTCGGAGAATCCCCGCTCAGCTACGGCACATTCACCGACTCCCGATCCTCCGAAGCCACACGTTTCACCGCCGCTGTGCGCTCTAACTTGTCCCAGGCAAATTTCCTGCCTTCAAGCGCGCGCTTCAGCGTCCTGAACAGCACCACGGAAAACAACTGGCGATAAGCGAAACGCTGCAGCCACACCTGGCTCAGCAGCCACACGTCTTCTTTCTCGTCCGGACGGCGTCGTTCGAGCGCAAACGCCAGTGCCGATGCCAGGAAGTCAACCACCAGAAACACAAAGAAAAATGCCACCAGCTTGTGAAAGCTTGCCGGGTCCGTGGAATCGGGATGAAAGTGTTTCTGTATGAAATACCAGATCGTGCCGAAGGCGAACATGATGTCGATCAGCGGCGACACCAGCGGCAACAGAATCTGAAAGATCACGATGTTCGGCAGCGCCACAAAACCCAGCGGTCCCTTCCTCGCGAATACTCCACTGTGCTTGTAGACCGCCTGCAGAATGCCAAACGACCAGCGAAAACGCTGGCGCATCAAGCCATTCGCGTTGGTCGGCGCCTCAGTGTAGGCCAGGGCCATGTCTTCATATTCCACCCGGTAGCCGAGACGCAATAAAGCCATCGTGAGATCCGC
Organism: uncultured Acidobacteriaceae bacterium; assembly: GCA_963749985.1. Lineage (GTDB taxonomy): Bacteria > Acidobacteriota > Terriglobia > Terriglobales > Acidobacteriaceae > Sulfotelmatobacter. Next base: position 204,261 of record CAVVOS010000003.1, read on the forward strand.
GTCTTCGGCAACGGTGTCAACCTGGTAGCCTCCGGCCTCGCGCACCGCGGAAACGCGCCATGCGCCGATCGCGCCAGGCACCACGCTAACTGCGCCCAGAACATCCAAAGCGCGCCGCTCGAAGTTCTGGCTGGTGATGTATTCGAGGGCCTGCCAGCGCGTCCACAAATTCACTCGATTCCCCACCTTGGCGTTGCCCGCAATGGCGCCGACTTTAGGATTGATGAAATGCGGCACCAGACGCGCGATGGCGTCGCTGGCGATGATCGTATCCGCATCGATGCCAACGAAGAGTTCGGCATCTTGAATGTGTTCGATGCCATAGTTCAGCGCTTCGGCCTTGCCCGAGTTCGCCTTCGTAAGAATAAGGACCTGTCCCGCAGCCTGTTCCCGGGCGAAAGCGGCGCGCGCCACTTCGAGCGTACGATCCTTGGAACCGTCGTCAATCACGATCACGCGCAGGTTGGGATAGTCGGAATTGAGTGCGGCCCGTACCGTACGCTCAATTACTTTTTCTTCGTTGTAGGCGGGAATGAGGACTGCGACCTTCGGCCGGTACGAAGCGACCTCCGCCGGCCTTCCGAAAATCTTCTCGTGCAGACGATCGTAGACGGCTGCCGTGCCGATAAACAGCAAGCGTCCAGTCATCAACAGATCGCCGAGGAAAAAGATCCCCGTGATCGCGATGATGCCGGCTTCGAAAAGCCAGAAGCCCAGCCCGTCAAGGCGCGCGGCCCAGCGCTCCCCGGTTGTCAACGGCGCCATCACATCGGCCCGGGTCTTGCCAAACAACTCATAAACCGGCACAATTTCGAGTCCGCGGGCACGAACTCCCTCGATAATCATGGGCAGCGCCCGAACCGTCTCCGCGCGATTGCCGCCGCCGTCATGCAGAAGCACGATGTTGCCGCAGCGCAGGTCGTTGGGTCCACAAGGGGGCAGGTGCGCGAGAACGTAGCTCGAAATCTCCTCCGCTGTATGTCGCCGCGGCTTGTCGCTCCAATCGTTGGGATCAATCCGGTTGCCGACCGTGATGTAACCCAGGTCTTGCGCGATCGCGAGCGGCCGCACCTGATCGGCGGTGTCGGGCTCCTCGTCTATTGCATAAGGCGGACGCAGCAGCGTGGCGCGAACTCCTATCAGGCTGGCGAAAAGCCGTTCCGTGAGGTTCAACTCCACCTTCATATGCGTCGAAGAAATATTGCTTACGTCCGGATGCGTGAACGTATGGTTGCCGATGGTGTGGCCTTCGTTATAAATGCGCTTGGCCACGCTTGAGAAGTTGTCGGTCTGAATGCCGATAAGAAAAAACGTAGCTGGAGCGTGCTCGCGCTTGAGCACATCGAGAATCTTCGGCGTCCACTCCGGATCGGGACCATCGTCGAAGGTGAGCGCCACCTGGTTGGGGCTGTAGCCGTAACGCGCCACCCGATAGGGCTCCGGCAGAGACTGAAAATTCTCGTCCGTGATCACCTTCGTATTGGCATCGATGGTGAGGTCGCGTGTGCCGGGAGTGGGACGATCCTCAATGCGCAGAATCTCGCCCTGCCCCTCCATGTCGACATCCTCGCCCGGAGGTACGCTGCGCAATTTATCGGCGGCACCGGCATCGCCCGGAATGTCCCATACACGCCACAATGATCGATCCTCGCCGCCCAGCCTCCACAACGCGAAAGTCTGAATGCCCAGCGCCTGCGCGGCTCGCATGTGGTTCAACGCCGTGACCGCATCGAGGAACCAAACGTCATGGCGAAGGCTCCGCTCATCCAGATAACTGAAGTGCGGATTGAGCGCATCATCGTCGAAAACCACATCTTCATCGGAATCGCGCGCGTCTAACCAGGCTTCCTGCACCGAGTCGGTGTGGTCTTTGGCATCCGGCGGCAGCTTGCCCTTCTTCGGCTTGAGCACCCAGTCGTAGCCGTAGTTGGCAATGGCACAGATGAGTTTTTCCTTGGGAATCACGCTTACCGCGAACTTAAGATTGTCGACGAACCAATCCTGCGAAGCGACCGGGCCAGAAGCGGCCCCAGGATAATGTTCGTCATAGTTCATGATCACCACGCCATCCGCGGGCGCAGCGATCGCGGCGTAATCGAATTCCTTATTGTGCGCGGGCACGCTGACGTAAAGCTTCATCCCGCGGGCGTGCAAGTCCGACGAAAGTTCTTTCAGCAGCGCAACATACCCCTTTTGTCCGGTGCTGGGGAAGGCCTCGAAATCGATCATCACACCGCGGAAACGGTCCGAGGAAAGAAACATCCCCACCTGCCTGCGAAAGAGCGCGCGGGCGTCGGGATCGTTCAGAAATCCTGTGATGTCTCCCACCCAGTTCGCCCCGTCGAAGTTGTTGATCATGGGGAAGACTTCCATGCTGTTGGCTTCCGCTTTGAGAAAAGGCATCACCCGGTCGTCGACGGAGCGCACATGATTGTCTTGCACCACGTCGAAGAACTTGTTGGTCTGGTCGTCCACCCCCTGCAGACGGCCGTCAGCGCTAAGCACGTGCAGCCAGTCGGGATAAAGCAGATCGATCTGGCGCGAGAAATCGCGCAGAGAAGAAAAGCTGGCCGCGTCCCAGGGAACGTAGAACGCCGCCCGGATGCCTTCTTCCTGGTTCAGTTTCACCTCCGACGCAGGCAGCTTGGACTTACGGTGAGAGCGGCTGGCCAGTTTCTTCTGGCGCTCGCGAGCCTTGTCCTTTTCATTCTCTTTCAGAGCTTTGAACGCGCGCTTCTGCGGCGAGAACAGCAACTCAGGCAGGTGTTCGTCCCGCAGCGCTGTGTACACAAAGAAAATGACGATCGCCGACAACACCGCCACCGCAGCGTCGACCAAACGTCTCAGGCGCTTCCAGCGGGCACGTTTCGGATCGTAAAAGACAGGTTCGGACATGAAGAGCTAATGCTTCATCGTATGCCGCACGCGGCGGACGGTCAATTCTCGCCAGGACTATTCTCGGCACGACTATGCGGCGGCGCAGCTGGATCGTCGTCCCCTTGATCGTCATTCGAAGATCACTGCAAAACGCGCTATAGTCTCAGCGTGCTGCAACTGCTGCGTAAGGATGCTCGATTCTTTCTTGCGGCTGGCCTGCTTGCGATAGCGCTGCGGCTGCTCTTTGTGTTGCACTTTCCCGGCGTCGTGGACGATTCGCGGCTCTATGCCGATATCGCCATGAACTGGCTGCAGTATGGTGTCTACGGCGTCACCGATTCCGGCCACGTCGTCCCCACTCTCTCCCGCTTGCCTGGATATCCGGCGTTTCTAGCTGCGATCTTCGCCCTCTTCGGCTGGAGCAATTTCCGCGCGGTGCTGCTGATCCAGGTCCTGTTCGACCTGGGGACGTGCTTCCTCATCGCGGATCTCGCGCGCCGCATGCTTTCCGAGCGCGCGGCGAAAGCTGCGTTCCTGCTCGCTGCCCTTTGTCCTTTCCTTGCGAACTATGCCGCCGCGGCTCTTACCGAGACCCTGGAAATCTTCTTCACCACATTAGCGCTGGATTTAGCTGTGCTCGGGCTGGCAACTCTTCGCTGCGAAACTGATCCAGAAGTCGCCGCAGCAGAGCCCGCTCGTTCAAGAGCAAACCCCGCGTGGGCAGCCTGGTTCGGATGTGGCCTGTCGATCGGCGCATGCATCCTGTTGCGGCCGGACGGCGGAATCCTCCTTGCCGCCGTCGGCGCCTACCTGTTTCTCCTTTTGCTGCGGAGCACTATTCGGCGGAAACCAAGCGTGAATACCGCGTCGCTGCTTCCCCTTCTCCGCGCCGGAGTCATTCTCGTCATCAGCGCGCTCGCGCCTCTCGTCCCGTGGACCCTCCGCAACCTTCACACCCTGCACCGCTTCGAGCCGCTTGCGCCTCGCTATGCCAACGATTCTGATGAACTCGTGATGACCGGCTTCAATCGCTGGACCAAGACCTGGATCGCCGACTACACCTCCGTCGAGGAGGTCTATTGGAACGTCCCCGGTTCAACCGTCGATGTCACGCGCCTGCCGCGCCGCGCCTTTGATTCCGACGAGCAGCGGCGCCTGACCGCCCAACTCTTCACCGACTATAACCAGGATCGCGACGTAACTCCGGAACTCGATGCGCGCTTCGCCGCGCTGGCCGCAGCGCGCATTTATGCCGTGCCCTTGCGCTACTACGTTTGGCTTCCGGCGATGCGCATCGCCGATATGTGGCTGCGCCCCCGAACTGAACTGCTGCCGTCCGACCCGCGTTGGTGGGAGTTCAATGATCAACGCACCTGGCTTGCCGTCAGTATCGTCTTCGGCTTGCTGAATCTAACGTATATCGCTGCCGCCGCCGCCGGACTACTGCACCCGCGCCAATTATTCGCCATCGGACTGCTCGTTCTGTTTGTCCTTCTGCGCTCGCTGTTTCTCGGCACTCTGGAGAATCCCGAGCCACGTTACACGCTGGAATGCTATCCCGTGGTCATAGTCTTCGCTGCCTCGCTCTTCCATCGCTAAATCGCATCGTACCCATCGAAAACCCGCATAAACAGGCTTCCAAATGTGGAACGCTATATGTGAAAAGCCGTATTCAAACGTCTCACATTGGCCAATGCATTGAAGATTCAGCTTGCACATTGTGGCCCCGGAGTTGCACAATAGCGCCCCATCAGGTCCCCAGGGTCTCGCGCTCGTCTCTAATTTCCTGGGCAACACAATCGAATGTAACGCCCCCGTGGGTGAAGGAGCTTGCCATGCGTTCTGGCTCACGTGTAGTTGCTCTGTTGGTTGGATTCTTCCTTGCCTGCAGCACGCTGGTAGTGGCGCAAACTGCGACAACTTCGTTGCGCGGCACGGTCTTCGATTCCAAAGGCGCCGTGCTGCCGGGTGCGATGGTTACGATCACGAACCCCGCCACTGGATTCAGCCGCACAAGCAAGAGCGACAGCCAGGGCAATTACCAGTTCCTCGAATTGCCGCCCGCGAAGTACAACATGGCCGTGGTCGCGCAGGGTTTTGCCCTCCTGAAGCAGAATGGAGTCGAGCTCCAGGTGGCGACTCCCGCCACCCTAAGCGTCACCATGCAAGTCGCCGGCGGAACGGTAACGGTGGAGGTTGCCAGCACCGCCCCGCTGGTCAATACCCAGGATGCGAGCATGGGCCACGCCTTCGGAGCGGAGCAGATTGCCGACCTCCCCTTCGAAGGCCGCGACCCCGCCGGCATCCTCAGCCTGCAGACCGGAGTCGTATTCACCGGCAACAGCACGCATATCTCCAGCGCATCTGACAGCCGTGCCGGTGCCGTCAACGGCGCGCGCAGCGACCAGACCAACATCACCCTCGACGGTGTCGATAACAACGATGAACTCCTCGGGACCGCTTTCACTGGAGCCATTCGCGCTCCCCTCGATTCCCTGGAAGAACTCAAGGTAACAACCAGCAATTCTGATGCGGACACCGGCCGCTCCTCCGGCGGACAGGTTTCCGAGGTCACCAAGAGCGGTACCAACCACTTGCACGGCTCCCTCTACGCCTACAACCGGCCCACTTTCACCACCGCGAATGACTGGTTCAACAAGGCCGCGCAGATCCAGCAGGATGAGCCCAACACCGCGCCGTTCTTGCTGCGCAACACCTTTGGAGCGAACGTCGGCGGCCCCATCATCAAGGATCGCTTCTTTTTCTTTGCCGCCTACGAAGGTCAGCGCAAGCGCGAAGACCTGCAAGTCACGCGCGTGGTCCCCAGTATGGGGCTCCGCACGGGTTTCATAAGCTATCCCTGCGATGGCAGTAACGGTGGCGCCAACGACCCAAACTGCGTTGTCGGCAATCCCAACGTGCAGGTCGTTCAACAACAGAACGGCTCGCTTATCGCAACGCTTACGCCCCAGCAGCTCGAAGGGCTCGACACCAACTGCTCCCTTAACAGTCCCTCTACTTGCCCGCCCACGCCGGGGAATCCCGCCGGCGGCGGTCCGAACGGGCTCCTGGCCAACATCGGCGGAGCCAATTCCACCGCTCTGTTCACACTGTATCCACAGCCCAATACCCAGACCGTGGGGGATGGCCTCGACTATCAGGGCTACACCTTTCCGTCTCCGCTGCCGCAGAGTCTGGACGACTACGTCGTAAAGTTCGATTACAACCTCACCAAAGATGGCAACCACCGCTTGTTCCTCAAAGGCATCATGGACAACGAAAGGGAAGCCGAGCGCACCTCCAGCGTCACCATTACCAGCGACGGCGGCGAGCAGTTTCCTGGTCAGCCTGAATCCCAAACCGAGCACGATAACAACAAAGGCATCACCGTCGGTTACACCGCCACTCTGAGCAGCACGCTCATCAACAGTTTTCACTTCGGCTACATCAGCCAGCTCATCAACATCTCGGGCCTGCAGAACCAGCCGTTTGTCAACTTCCGCGGCATGGATAACATTTACGGCTTTACTCCCACGATCAACACTCATGTGCCCGTAAAGAACATCGTCGATGACTTCACCAAAGTCAGGGGCAGCCATACCCTTCAGTTCGGAGGAAATTATCGTCAAATCGATAATCTGCGCGCATCCAATGAGCAGAACTTCTTTGGTGCGCTAACCAACGTCTATTGGTTGGACACTTCGGCTATCGCCGGCACCTTCGGCAGTCTCGATCCACTTTCTGCAGGCTGCGGCTGCTATCCGGCGGTCTACGGAACCGCTCCCGGGGTTTCCTACACCAGCGGTTTCGGTGCCAGCTACGACTTTGCCATGGCCGCTTTGGCGGGACTGATCACCCAGGTCAATGCCAACTATGAATTAGATAAAAACTTGAACGTGATTCCCCAGGGCGAACTTGTTCCTCGCCATTTCCGCAATCACGAGTATGAGTTTTACGGCCAGGACCAGTGGAGAGTGAAACCCAATTTTACGTTGACCTACGGCCTGCGTTATACGATTTTGCAGCCACCCTATGAGACTACTGGAACCCAGGTCTCGCCCACCATCAGTCTTCACGACTGGTTCAATCAACGCGGGATCGCTGCGTCGGAGGGACAAGTCTACAATCCAGCCATCGGCTTTCAACTGTCTGGCCAGGCCAATGGCAAGCAACCTTATTGGGGATACGATTACAAGGACGTCGCGCCACGCCTCGCCTTCGCCTTTTCCCCCAAGGCCGACGACGGCTTTTCCCGGCGTCTGTGGGGCGGCCCGGGCAAGACTTCAATTCGCGTCGGCTACGGCATCTATTTCGATCACTTCGGAGAGGGCATTACCAATACTTTCGACCGCGAAGGGTCGTTCGGCTTGACCACGGCCGAGGTCAATCCCGCCGGAATCCAATCGGTGGATCAATCCGCTCGCTACACCGGACTTTACAACATCCCCACCGCCAGCGCGTCAGGCCCACTGATCGGTGCCCCACCGACCGGCCCGTTCCCGGTCTTCGCGCCTTCCGGCGCTACTACTCCGGGCGGCTTCGCCATTACCTGGGGACTGGATGACAAGCTGAAAACCCCCTATTCGCACGTCATCGATTTCTCGGTCACCCGCGAATTGCCCTCCAATTTTGTTTTCGAAGCTTCCTACGTCCTGCGCATGGCTCATCGTCTCCTGCAGGAAGAGGATTTGGCTGAGCCCACGAACCTTAGAGATCCACAAAGCAACACAACATACTTCCACGCCGCGCAAGCACTGGCGCGGAAGTACTACGCAGGAACCGGCAATCAGAACATCACTCCTTCCTCGATCGGCACAAACTATTGGCAGAACTTGTTTCCCGGGGCGGCCGGACCCGCAGGCTCGGTACTGGGCGAGACGCCGAATTCGATTACCGGACTGATCCAGCCCTGCGGCACCAACTCAACCCCAATATCTCCGTCAACACTGCTGTCGGCCACGCAAGCCATGTACGATCTCTTCTGTAGTTTCGCCGGCAACGAAACTACCGCCCTTGAAATTGCCGACGCCTTCTGCTTTCCCAACTGCTCCCAACTTGCAGGCCAAACCGGGCCCACGCCCTACAATTATTACAGCCCGCAATTTTCCTCCATGGACGCCTGGAGGAGCATCGGCAGCAGCAACTACAATGCCGGCCAGTTCAGTCTGCGCCATAAATCGGGAGGGCTGGAATTCGATTTGAATTACACCTACTCCAGATCCATCGACGACGGCTCCAACGCAGAGAGGGTCAGTACGTTTGAGGGGGGCGGCTTCGCCAGCCAGGTTATCAATTCCTGGATCCCGCAGCAAAATCGCGCCGTTTCGGATTTCGACACCACTCATATCATCAACGCCAATTGGGTCTACCAGTTGCCGCTTGGCCGCGGCAAACACTTTGGCAGCGGCATGGGAAAAGTGGCCGACTCGGTTCTTGGCGGCTGGACCCTATCCGGCCTCTGGCGCTGGTCGACCGGATACCCCTTCACCCTGATCAGCCCCGAGTGGGCGACCAACTACGATCTCGAGACTCCGGCCGTACCCATCAGCAGCGCGCGCCCCAAGACCGGTGAGTTCATCGTAGCTCAGGCCGGTGGAGGCACTGGTCCGAACGTGTTCCAGGATCCCGGCATCACAGATTCCGGCACCAACTCCAACGCCGCAATCAATCTCTTCCGCCCCGCCTACCCCGGCGAGGGAGGAATGCGCAACGGCCTTCGCGGGCCCGGCACCTTTGATATCGATACAACCGTGACCAAAAGCTGGGCCATCAAGGAGGGCCAACTCGTGAAGTTCAGTTGGTCCATGTTCAACGTCACAAACTCCGCGCGCTTCGATGTGGGGACGATGCAGTTGAATGGCAACGACCAGCTTTCCGCCAGCAGCAGCTTTGGAAACTTTAGCTCGACGCTTTCCAATCCGCGCGTGATGGAGTTTATGCTGCGTTACATCTTCTGATCACGAGTAGCGCCGGCGTCTCGCCGGCAGTTGAATTGTCGCGAAGCTTTACGACAGCGGCGAGTCGCTCATGCGAAACCGCGTGCGTACGTGCTCGGAGATCAGCTCGATCGCGGGCCGGTTCACCACCGGATCGCTCTGCGCCAGGTACTTCATCGCCTCCACCAGCAGGCGCTGGCCGTCGACGTACCGAGGGTCGGACGTGCGTTCTCTTTTTCTGGGACGGCCTAGCTTGGGAGGGACGGGAATGGTGAAGACCTTGGCCATGAATAAACTCGAAAGCAAATCCTAGGGCAGTATAGCGCCTGCCATTCCCTTTTCAGTACAGATTCTTATGCTTTAGATTCAATTACTTACCCGCGTGGCGATACGAATTGTGTCTTTTTCGTAGTTTTCAGCTGAAATACGTCGTTGCCGATCTTCCCATTCAGCCGCACCGCCGAATACTTCGCCAGTCGATAGTCACCCTGGCCTTGCATGAGTTGCTGTTGCACCGAGATGCCGCGGCCAAGGTCGATCCAAAGTAGGATCTTCGGGAAGTAGCCCCGGGCTTTTTCACCCTTGGGGATCAGTTGCAACTTCGCGGTTCTGATGTTGTCGATGGTCTCTTCGCCCTGGTAACTGACCTCGAACGACTTCATCAGATCCTGCCCGCTGCCGCCAAATCCCAGCACTAGATAGCTTTCTATCTCGTTGTGGTTGCCGCTGGCCGGGTACACCATCACTTGCTCCAGCTTCGGCTGGTACACCTGCAGCTTGCCGTCTTTGTAGAGCACGAACTTCCGGTCGGGTTCCTTGATTTCCGCCATCATTTCGATTTCCTTGCCCGCCCGGCGGTAGTAGACCGTGCCCTTCTGCGTGTCGGTTTCATCCACCACTCTCTGATACTGATCCCAAACGAAATCGGCCTGCGTGGTTTGGAAGTTAGCAGCGGCCGCATCCATTTTCTTGAGCACGCTCTCGAGGGTGGGAGTTTGCTGCTGTTGCAAAAGCAGACTCAAAGCGAGAAAAACAGCGTGGATCGAGATCATCATGGCCTGCTGCACCAGATATTAGTCACAGACGTTCGTTACAGACGATTTCTTGCGGCAACTTCCGCGTCACTATTCTCTTTTCACCCAAACCCGGTAGCTCTGCATCTTCCCTTTACCGTCCAGCACACCTTCATACTTCAGGATCGATACTTCCCCCGAAATCGGCTTGATGACGTTCAGCAACTGATCCCGCACCGCGTGATCGTCTCCCGGCGCAATCGCGGTGGCCGAAATCTGGTAAACCAGGCCGCCTTCCGCATCGGGTGTGACCACGACATCACTCTGATGCGGTGCGCGCGCCACAGGTTTGTCGTTGTAATTGATCCAGTAGGGTGTGGCGAAGACAAAAATCAGGATCAGCGTGACCATGATGTCGTAGTGCAGCGTGCCCCGCTCATGCTGCCACAGAACGTAGCTTCGAATTGTGCGCCACACGGCGTTCATCGGTAGGGAAGGCGCGCCCGCGGCGCTGGTGCTGATGTCCACACTTCGCAAGTCTTTACCCTATGCAAGTCTAGTGACCGCTTTCTCTCTTTGCAATCGGATTGTCATCCCGAGCAAGCGCTTTTTGCGCCGCGAGAGCCTGGCCTGAGCGAAGCCGAAGGCGATCTGGGCGAGCCGCGCGGAGCGTCGCGTTCTTTGCGCCGCATTAATCGCGCGTTTTTGGCTCGCTCCCCATTACACTGCGAGCCAGAAGCTAGAATCTCTTCGCCGTAATCCTCTCCGCCCCAACATACGGCCGCAGCACCTCGGGAATCACCACGCTCCCATCCGCCTGCTGATAGTTCTCCACAATCGCCACCCACGTCCGGCCCACGGCCAGTCCGCTTCCATTCAGCGTGTGTACGAACTCCGTCTTGTTCTTGCCTTCCGGCCGATAGCGGATATTTGCCCGCCGCGCCTGATACGACTCGAAATTCGAGCATGACGAAATCTCGCGAAACAACTGCTGCCCCGGCAGCCACACTTCAAGGTCATACGTCTTTGCCGAAGATGCACTCATGTCTCCCGTGCACAACGCCATGGTGCGATAGTGCAAGCCGAGCTTTTGCAGGACGGTCTCGGCATTCCGCGTAAGCTTCTCATGCTCTTCATAGGAATCCTCCGGAAGCGAGAATTTCACCAGCTCCACCTTCTGAAACTGATGCTGCCGGATAATTCCGCGCACGTCTTTCCCGTATGATCCCGCTTCGCTGCGGAAGCACGGCGTGTATGCAGTAAGGGAAATCGGCAGACGAGCTGCGTCGAGAATTTCGTCACGGTAAAGATTCGTGACTGGCACCTCGGCCGTGGAAATCAGCCAGAGATCCTTTTCGCCATGTGGCACGCGAAAAAGATCGTCAGCAAACTTCGGCAGTTGCCCGGTGCCATACATCGACTCGGAATTCACCAGGTAGGGTGGCAGCACTTCCGTATATCCATGCTCGCGCGTGTGCAGATCGAGCATGAAGTTGGCCAGAGCGCGCTCCAGCTTCGCTCCCAGATCCCAGTAAACCGCGAATCGCGCCCCCGTAAGTTTAACCGCGCGTTCCAGATCGAGGATGCCCAACTCCGCTCCCAGATCCCAGTGCGGCTTGGGAGTGAAGTCGAACTGCGGAGCCTGCCCCCAGCGGCGGATTTCCACGTTATCTTCCGCGCTATGACCCACCGGCACGCTGGCGTCCGGCATGTTGGGAATGCCGGAGAGAATATCCTGCAACCGCGCATCGAGGTCGGCGGCAATTTTCTCCCGCGCCTGAATCTGTTCGCGCAAGTCTTTCGTCTCGGCGATGGCCGCCGTCGCGTCCTGGCCGCTCTTCTTCAGCTTGGCGATATCTTCGGAGGCCTTATTCCGCTGTGCCTTGAGCGTCTCAGCCTCCGTGATGGCCTGCCGGCGCTGCGTATCCACCTCGCTGAAATCCTTGAGCACGGCAGCCGGATCTGCTCCGCGCTGGCGCAGCATTTCTTCCACCCCCGGCAGATTGTCACGAACAAAATTAAAATCAAGCATGGGAACCAACTACTCTATCGGAAAACGGCCAGGGATTGCACGCATTACTGCCGTCCCAAGTACCGGATGCGGCCAGTAAATGCCCGTCCATCCCCGTCGATGAAGGTAGGAGCCGGGTTTGCTCCACTAATCACCCCGTTCGCCAGGCTCGCATTGGCATGATTTGTAATGTTGTCGAATCCGGCGCGCACGGCCCAATTGCGTCCGAACAAATGTACGCGTTTTTCGAACTGCACATTCAGTGTGTAGTAAGTAGGCAGACGATAGGTTTCTGGAGTGGTGCCCGGATACAGCCCTCCCTGGACAGTGGTTGCGTTAAAAGGCAGCCCGGTGCGCGCCTCAGCGGAGTAAACCATGTCTACCTTGTGAATGAAGGGTAGCTTGAAGAAGGGCACAATGCCCCATCCCACGAAGCGGTTCGGCGTATCCCACCCATATGGACCGGGCAGCTGCGGACTCAACAGTGGAATATCCAAACTGAAATCGAACACTTGGTTGGTGCGCGAGCGGGAGCGAGTGTAGGCGCCGAAAATCTCGTAGTGCTGGCGAAAGCCGTGGCGCGCACTCACAGTGAAGGCCTCATAGCGGTCGTCGCGTCCATTCTCGAGGAAAAAGTTGCCATCCACCGCGCCATTCAGCGTGTTGTAGGCAAAGCCATGCACGCCGCGCTTTTCCAGGAACTCCAGTTTCAAAAAGATCGCATACGGCAGCTTTTTCTCCAGTCCCAAACTCCAGTTCAAGTAACGCGGGGCCTCGAGCGTACTTCGGTCTACGACAAACGTGGTTGGCACTGGAATTGGCGCGGGCTCCGGTGTCCCCGGCGGCAGTTCTGTGCATGGAACACTATTGCCGTTCACATTTTGTGGGCATCCGTTCAAATCGAAGAAATAATCGGTCCTCTGCCCCTCCATCGCCTGATGTACCAACCCCAGGCTGGTCGTGTCATAGGTGATCCCAATTCCTGCCGATAACTTCGTGTTGCTTTCATTGTCGAAACTGTAAGTCCCTGCCAGCCGCGGCGAGAACAACGGCGTCCGCACCAGTTGATCCTCGTCAAACCGCAGCCCCGGCTCGATGAGCAGATGATTCGTAATCAGCCAGCGATCCTCCACATAGGTGCTGGCCTCGGTGTTATAAATCGTCGAAGGATTTCCTCCCGAGAACACCGCATAGCGCGCGCAAGTCGTCGCCGGCACAATGGGAAGGCCGTTCGCATCGGTAGGGCACGGCAACAGCGGCCCCGGCTGGGTAAACGAGATCGGCTGCCGCAGGAATTTCGCGTCATAGGTCAAGCGATCCAGGTCTACGCCCGCTTTGATGTCATGCCGCCCGTGCCACTGATGCGGAGGAAGATAAAGATTCGCGATGCCCTGCTCCCTGCGGGCCTGTGTCCTCTCGGAAAGGTAGTAGTTGCCTCCCGCTCCGAGCGGTCCCTGGATGTAAGAAGCGTCTCCCTGCGGGGTCAGCGCTACGCTGTACTGGTCTACGCCGAATCCCGTTTCCAGCAGCGCCCCGCCGCGGAAATAGTATTGGTCCTTGAGCGAACCAATGTAGGCGGTCTCCACGTCCGTCGGCGTCGTCGGCTGGTGCTGGAGCACCGACAGCCCGTCGTTTGGATCGTGATAGTAATTCGAAAGAAAGCTGGCCGTCACGATGTTCCGGGTCGTCACTTTCGATTGCAACTTGGCCAGGTTGTCAATGCGCCACACGTGGTCGGTATCGGCACCGGAAGGCAATTGCTTGGTGATGTTGCTGTCGTACTCGCCGTCCAGCGCATCGAAGAACCACACTTTCCCCTTGTGAATCGGGCCCGACATCGTATAAATCGGCGTCCAGTTAGCCAACGCGATCCCCTTCACGTCCTGCGCTCCGGGAATAAAGTCCGTCGCGATGAACCGGAAGTGGTCGTCGCCCGTCCGTGTATTCAAAGCGAGTACGCCGCCGGAGCCCTTGCCAAACTCGGCCGGCTCCCGGCTCGGAGTCACGGTGATAGAGCGGAACGAATCGATGCTCGTCCGCACCACCAGCTGTCCTTTCGTCGGCTGGGTTACGTTGAAACTGTCCAGCAATAGCAGCGTCTGGTAAGTCTCCGCGCCCGCCACGTGCGCCTGACCAAAAGCATCGGGCGTAACTCCAGGAATGAAGATCAGAGAGTTGCGATAGTCGTGCGCCCCGGGATAAGGAATATCGACAATCTCGGTGCCGCTCAGCTCCTCTTTACTCGAGATCTGCGCCGGGTCGATCGCCGGTGGAGATTCCACCACGTCCACCACCTCCCGCGCCTCCTGCTGATGGGTAAGAGTCACATCCACGTTGGCCGTGACCCCGACTTGCACGCCGCTCTGAACCACCGCGTAAAAGCCCGTCTTCTCCACCCGCAGCTCGTAGCTTCCCGAAGCCAAGCCGGTAAATTCGCAGCGCCCGGCGAAATCGGTTTCGCAGCGCCGCACCAGCGAGGGCGTTGCCGCCTGCAGCTGCACCCGCGCCGACCCCACAGCCACTCCGTTTTCGTCGGCTACGGTTACCACCAGCTTTTGCCCTGCCGCACCGGGCTCAGAAGACAACTGCTCGGAAGCCGTCCGCTGCGAAGAAGCTGAAGATGCCTGCGCCCGAGACGGCACCAGCCCCGCGGCCGCCAGCGCCAACCACAGTGCCCATTTCATGGCTGTCCCCGGCCCGAACATGCTTCGAGTATATGGAATCGTCCGAGTAAGGATGTCAAAAGAAGAGATCCTCCCACCTCACCCCTCCAATGCTCCCATTTCTTCCGGCGTTTCCCCGGCGTATCCACTTCGATCGTCGACCGGCCCCAATTCGCCCCCGAAAGAATGCTGACAAAAAACTAAACAATCGTCGGCCTCCGGTGGTACTATGTCGGCCAGTTTCAAGGTCCCGATACGTCGGAATTGCAAATGACAAGAGCCTCCCGATCAGTGGCATCGCCCCGGGTTGTTTGCATCGAGGACTTCCGCCCCATCGCCCGCCAAAGAGTGCCGCAATCCGTATTTGACTACCTCGATGGCGGCGCCGAAGGCGAGGTCACGCTCCGCGAAAACTGCCGCATCTTCAACGACGTTACTTTTCGCCCGCGCCACGCCGTCGCCCTCTCGGATTGCAATCTCTGCACCAGCGTTCTCGGCTTCGATCTTTCTCTTCCCATCTTGCTCGCGCCTGTCGGTTATAGCCGTCTCATGCACCCCGGAGGCGAAGTGGCCGCCGCTCGTGCCGCCGGCCGCGCTGGCATCGGATATATTCTTTCCACCATTTCAGGACACAAGCTGGAAAATGTAAAAGCCGGTTCGACTGGCCCCGTTTTCTATCAGCTCTACCTTATGGGTGGCCGCGGAGCTGCCGAGGCCGCCATCACCCGAGCCCGCGTTGCCGGATTCTCCGCGCTCGTCGTCACCATTGATACTCCGGTCTCTGGAATCCGTGAGCGCGACTTCCGCAACGGCATGAAAGAACTCATCAGCGGTGGCCCGCTGGAAAAAATTCCCTATCTTCCGCAAATTCTCTCGCGTCCCGGCTGGCTCATCAGTTTCCTGCTCGATGGCGGTGTTCCTGCCCTTCCCAACGTGGTTGTTCCCGGCAAAGGCCCCATGCCGCTCGTCGATGTCGCTGCCGCCCTGGCGGAATCCACCGTGACCTGGGCAGACCTACGCTGGATTCGTGAACTCTGGCAGGGACCAATCGTGGTCAAAGGTGTGCTGACCGCCGATGATGCGCGACGCGCCATCGATGAAGGCGCCGCCGCGATTTCCGTTTCAAATCATGGCGGCCGCCAGCTCGATGGCGTTCCCGCTTCTCTGCGCGCCCTGCCCGAAGTCGTGGAAGCCGTGAACGGCCGCATCGAAGTACTAATGGACGGAGGCATTCGCCGCGGCACCGACATCGCCAAAGCCATCTGCATGGGAGCGCGCGCCGTGCTGTGCGGACGCGCCTACGCCTATGGCCTGGCCGCCGGCGGTGAAGCCGGCGTCGACCGCGCCATCGAGATCCTGCGCACGGACCTCGACCGCACCCTCCGCCTCCTCGGTTGCCCGTCGGTCGCAGCCCTGGATCGTTCGTACGTGAATGTTCCCAAGAGCTGGGAATCAAGCTGATTCGCAGTCAAGGACTGCTAAAGCAATTGCTCCACCGTAGCGAGTTTCGTGGCTCTCAGGCAGGTTCTCTAGGAAGGCACTGCTTCCGGAAACTCGGAAATGCCGGCAGTGACGTGGAAGAGCGGCGCTTCAGCGCCGCGTAAAGCGTCGAGGATCATTGTGGGCTTCAGCCCCTGATGGAACATTTTTGATATTTGAGCTCCGTCACGCAGCAGACTCCGTTCGCCAGGAGGTTGTCATGCAGTGGACTCAGATCTACGACCCGCTCGGCCATTGGTGGCTCTCCACGCTGGTCGCGGCTTTTCCCATCATCGTCCTTTTCGGATTGCTCGCCGGCCTGAAAATTAAACCCCACTGGTGCGCCATCGCCGGTGCCGCCACGGCCGTTCTCGTCGCAATCATCTTCTTTAAGATGCCTCCCGCGCTGGCCGCGCTCAGCTTCGCCTACGGCGTCGCCTTCGGAGTCTTGAAAATCGCCTGGATCGTTCTGGCCGCGGTCTATCTCTACGACATCTCCGTCGAGACCGGCCAGTTTGAAATCATGAAGGAATCGGTCGCCGGAATCACCGCCGACCGCCGTCTGCAAGTGCTGCTGGTGGCCTTTTGTTTTGGAGCGTTCATCGAAGGCGCGGCCGGATTCGGCGCACCCGTCGCCATCGCCGGAGCCTTCATGATCGGCCTCGGCTTCAAGCCCTTCCATGCCGCTGCCTTGAATCTCATCGCCAACACCGCGCCCGTGGCCTGGGGAGCCATCGGCACGCCGGTTCACACCCTCGCCGCCGTCACCGCTCTGCCTGAATCCGACCTCAACGCCATGATCGGCCGCATTCTTCCCTTCACCGCTATCCTCGTCCCCTTCTGGCTGGTGAAAACCATGGTCAGCTGGAAAGAAACCTTCGAAGTATTTCCCGCCATCGCCGTCGTCGGCACCTCGTTTGCTCTCACCCAGTTCTTCTGGTCGAACTACGTCGACAGCAATCTGGTCGACATCATGGGCGGCGTGGTCTCGATCGTCGCCGTCTTGATTTTCCTCCGCTTCTGGAAGCCGAAAAAGATCTGGCGTTTCGATTATGACGACAAGACGCCTCCGCTTCCTCCTCCGACCGACAAGATCACCGACGACATGGGCGGCGAATGGGCCGCGGAAAAGTTCGATGGATTCGTCAAAACCCGTTCCTACACGGCCGGCCAGGTCCTGAAAGCCTGGATGCCTTTCGCCATTCTCTCCCTCTTCGTCCTCCTCTGGGGATTGCCAAAGATAAAGCTAGCCATGAACCAGGCCACCACGCCCGCCTTCCGCGTCGTGCTTGCGAACGGCAAAGTGCGCCCCGGGCCGCCCGGATGGGACGTGCCTTACCTGCACAACGCCATCTCCCGCGCCGCTCCCGTCGTCACCAAGCCCACCCCCGAGGCGGCGCGATACGATTTCAACTGGCTCTCCGCCACCGGGACCGGTTGTTTCTTCGCCGCCATCGTCTCCGGATTCCTCCTCGGCCTCGGCCCTTTGCAATTGCTGAAGATCTTCTGGAAAACCCTGGTGCGCATGCGGCTGGCCATGATCGCCATCTCATTCATGCTGGGTCTTGGTTATGTCACCCGCTACTCCGGTCTGGATGCCGTGCTGGGCCTGGCTTTCACCCGCACCGGATGGCTATATCCATTCTTCGGCACCTTCCTGGGCTGGCTGGGAGTGGCGCTCACCGGCAGTGACACCTCCGCCAATGCCCTCTTCGGCAGCCTGCAGCGAATTACTTCTCAACAACTCGGCATCGACCCCATCCTCATGTGCGCCGCCAACAGTGCCGGAGGCGTGATGGGAAAAATGGTCGACGCCCAGTCCATCACCATCGCCACCGCCGCCACCGAGCAAGTCGGCAACGAAGGCATCATCTTCCGCTTCGTCGCCTGGCACTCCGTAGCTCTCTGCTCTATCGTCGGAATCATCGTCCTGCTCTACGCGTATGTATTCCGTTGGCTCGTCCCCCATGGCCTGACGTTCGTGAAATAGCACCTCGAAACGTGAGCCGAGACATCCGGCCCTATCGATCAGTGGGAAAAGATTTGTGTATGCCAGTGCGAAGTTCTTAGTCAATAATAAGGGGCACCTTCATCGCTCGCTCCACTGCGGCCTGCGTGTAAGGCACCATGCCTTCCATGGTTTCCCACCCTTGCCGCCTGCAAAGCCCACACTTCACTTGCTATCTCAACCGGACATATCCTGCGCTAACGACATTTTGAAACAATCTCTTGACTGCAAAGGACTTACAGTTTACCTTCGTTAACGTTTACGTTCGCCGTCAGCTGGTGCGTGCCAGCTTATGAAAATCGGTATATTGCCGCCCGAAACCAAAAGCGTGCCGGTACTCCCTCGATCGCAGCTATGACCCGAAAAACCAAGCTGCTGGACATCGCCGAAGCCTTGGGAGTATCGACCGGCACCGTCCATCGCGCCCTGCACAATCATCCTGGCGTCAGCACCATGACCAAAACCAGAGTGTTGCAGATGGCCAAGACTCTGGGGTATCGTCCGAATCTCGCAGCCCGGTATCTATCCTCGAAGCGAAACCTGCGGGTTTCCGTGAACACGCTGCAAGGCACCACGTCCTTCTGGGACGAAGTGCGCGCCGGAATCAGCGAAGAGGCGCATGCTCTGGTCATGGAGAATGTGGAGATTGAGTATCGAACCTATCCGCGCCTCGGCGAGGGTGAGGAAGAAGCCTTCGAAGCCGCTCTGAAAGCGGGCGTAGATGGAATCATTACCTTTCCCAGTCGTCCGAAGAGTTTACTGTCCGGCATGCGGCGAGCCTCCCGCAGCGGCATTCCGGTCGTGTGCGTGGCCACCGATGCACCCAACACGGGCCGATTGGCGGTGGTCTCGATCGATACCCTGGCCAGCGGTGCACTGGCCGCCGATCTGATGGGAAGGTTTCTGGGCGGCAAAGGAAAAGTTGCCGTAACTTTGAGTTCTTTAGCGATCACCGAGCATGCCGAGAAGCATAAAGGCTTTGCCAGCACCTTGCTCGGCCTATATCCCGAGATGCTGCTGCAGGAGACCATCGAGGATCACGACGTCGAGTCCGAGGCCTACGAGAAAAGCAGCCAGCTTTTCAAACAGCACGCCGACCTGGCTGGCGTCTACGTCACCACCGAGGCTTCGATCCCGGTACTGAATGCTGCCCGCGATGCCAACCTGCACGACAAGATCACATTTATCACCACCGACCTGTTTCCGGCGCTGGTTCCCGAGATCCGGTCGAGAGCGGTGGCGGCTACGATTTATCAGCGGCCGCGCACCCAGGGCCGCATGGCGTTCCGCGTGTTGCATGAATTCCTGGTGGAGGGCGAGTGTCCGTCCTTCCAGTCGACGCTGGCCCCGCACCTGGTGATGCGCGGCAATCTGGACTTTTTCCTGCAGCGTCAGTCCTTGGAATCGAGCCCGCAGCGGGCGGTTCGGCTGCAGAGCGCCTCGCCGGAGTTGGTGGAATACTTCGGCTAGAAGTTTTTTCTTGAGGCTGGCACGGCCCGCGCAAACGGAGGGGGTATCAAGTTTCTCGGGATTGACGTCGGCACCGGCGGAACCCGCGCTCTCATCGTGGATGAACACGGGCGCGTCGTTGCGTCAGGCACGGAAGTGCACGCGCCCTTCGCCTCGGCACAGCCGGGCTGGGCGGAGCAGGATCCGCGCGATTGGTGGCGAGCCTGCCGTTTGGCGGTTCGGCGCGCTCTCGACGCCTTGGGAACCAGCGCCGAGGAAATCGCCTGCGCCGGCTTTTCCGGACAGATGCACGGGGCAGTTTTGCTGGACGCCCGCGATGAAGTAGTTCGACCCGCCATCATCTGGTGCGATCAGCGCACCGAACCGCAAGTCCAGGAACTGTCGGATCTTTTCGGTGCGGATCGCCTCATTCGTCTCACCTGCAATCCTCCCCTCACGAACTTCACGCTCACCAAACTGCTTTGGGTGCGGGAGAACGAGCCTCGAAACTGGGAGCGCGTTGCCCACGTCATGTTGCCCAAGGATTATGTGCGCTTTCAACTCACCGGCGAACGAGCCATCGATATGGCCGACGCTTCTGGAACGCTGCTGCTGGACGTGGCCAAACGCCAGTGGTCGTCTGAAGTTCTAAGCCGTACCGGAATTGATCCACAACTGCTGCCCTCGCTGTACGAGTCTCCCGCGGTGTGTGGCCGAGTTTCGGCGCGCGGCGCGGAAGCGGCCGGCCTGAAACCTGGAACACTTGTAGTAGCGGGGGCAGGCGACCAGGCCGCCGGAGCAGTGGGGATGGGGATCGTTCGCCCGGGAACGGTAAGCGCAACCATCGGCACCTCCGGTGTAGTATTCGCGGCGACGGAGGGGCCGGCGCTCGATCTCAAAGGGAGAATTCACACTTTCTGCCACGCTATCCCCGGACGCTGGCATGTGATGGGCGTGACGCAGGCCGCCGGCCTCTCGCTGCGCTGGTTCCGCGATCGTTTCGGCGCCGGGCTTGCGGCACCGAATGACGAACGCGATCCCTATGAGCGGCTGTGCGAGGAAGCCTCCGCCGCCCCGCCCGCGTCTGACGGAGTCTTCTGGGCGCCCTACCTGATGGGAGAACGCACTCCTCATTGCGATCCCAACGCGCGGGCTGCGCTGCTTGGTCTCTCTGCCATCCACACTCGAGCCCACGTGATCCGCGCGATCCTGGAGGGCGTGGCGTTCAGTCTGCGGGACAGTTTCACCATCTTCCGCGAAATGAAGCTGCCCGTCGATCGCATCCGGCTCGGAGGCGGAGGAGCCCGATCCTCGCTATGGCGGCAGATTCAGGCCGATGTCTATGGACATGCCGTGGAAGTGGTACAGGCCGAGGAAGGCGCAGCATATGGGGCCGCGATCCTTGCCGGAACCGGCGCCGGAAACTGGCGCTCCGTCGATGAAGCCTGCGACGCCGTGGTGCGAACTGCCGGGGAGATTCAGCCCGATCCAAAAAACTCTGCCGTCCTCGACCAGGCCTACCGCACGTATCGCAGAATCTATCCCGCCCTGCAGGCGATTTCGAATCCCGGCAGCACCGAGCCGGCCGCGCAACCCGCCGCAATATCGGTCCCTGATTCGATCTGCTGAAGGGCGCGCTCTAGCGCCCCGCTCCATCCCGCCCATGCCAGTATGTGGCCCAGCCCAGATAGCGCGTAGCCGCCTCGTGCGTCGCGCCTGCCACCGTTGAAAAATTGGCGGCTACATGATGCTCGAAGCCGCTCTCGCAAATGTAGCGCAGGAGTTTCTGCAGGTGCGGGATCTCCACCACGCCCGCGCCGCCGAACGTATCCAGGGAATCGTTGGTGAATGCCCCTTCGCCCACATATCCTCGTACCACGCCGGCGCAGTCATCCGTGGAGAAGCGGGCGAAGCTCATCGCGCCCGCTTTCACCCGGCCCACGCAGGTTCCGAACGTGTTCTCCTTGCCCACCGTCCCGGCAATGATTTCCTGGAAGTCCATGCGAACATCCTGAAAGAAATGCTTGGGAAGGTTGCTGCAGTGGAAGCAAACGGCCTTATCGGGGTCGTCGCCGTAATTGTTATTCCAGTCGAGAAGGGCGCTGGGAGTTTCTGAGGCCAGGCGCAGGGCGTGCATGCTGACCGTACCGCATACATCCACCTCGCAGGCGCTCGGAATCAAGTCGTTGCTCATCATGCTCATGATGGTGCACGGGACCACGCCGAAAAATTCTTCCAGCGCCGTCCAGCATTGCACGGCGCTCACCGTGACATCCCTCGACTTCATCCAGTCGTCAATGACCGCGCCCAGTTTCGCCATCTTGACGAGAGCGGCGTCGGGGACGCCGCTGCTGGTCACATACTTGCGAATGTCGTTCAGTTTGCCCTGTACGCCAGCCTCCGTGTCGGCCAGGCGCGCGATGCGTCCCAAAATCTCAGACAGATCTATGGTCTCTACCGTAATGCCGTTCGCCTCCAGAATCTTTTCGCTGTAGCGCACGGTATTAAACGCCGCCGGACGCGCACCGATGCTGCCGATGCGCAGATTACGCAGGCCTTTCACGATGCGGCAGACGGCGGCAAACCGCGCTAGATCGTCGCGGAACTCCGCCGAATCGGGAGCGCTGGTATGCGACGCGGTGAGAGAATAAGGAATTCCATACTGCCGCAGATTGTTGCAGGCCGACATCTTCCCGCAGAAGCTGTCGCGGCGGAATGCGATCGTCATTTTCAGCGGCTCGTCCGGCGTGGCCTGCACCAGTACGGGAACGTCGAGGCGCGCCAGACGAATCGTATCTGCAATGGCGCGCTCATCCCCAAAGTTCGGCAGGCTGACGATCACGCCGTCGATCTCGTCCGCATGCTTGCGAAAAAGCCCGGCGCAGCGTTTGGCTTCTTCATACGTTTCGACAGCTCCGTGCTTGCTCTCCTCCGGCCCCAGAACTACCACGGCGATGCCCGCCTGCTCGAGTGCGCGCATCATTTCTTCCCGGCCAGACTTGGCCAGCTGGTCAGGAAAAAAACCGCGGTTCCCCACAATCAAACCGAACGTCATCTTCTGTCTTGGCTTCGACTGCTCATCGCGCGACATTTTGGTCCTTGGTGGCCGGGATTTTTCCAGCCTAAGCGGAGTCAATTACAGTCATGGTCTGAAATGGTAGCAGTAAGCCGCTCCCGCCACCGCGAGCACAGCGCCCCACCACACGTTCGCGTGCAGTGAAAACAGCACCACCGGCTCCGCCGGCGGATGCACCAGTTGGTATAAGCCCGCTCCCAGGATCAGCAGGCCGTTCCCGAGTAAAGAGATTCCAATGAAAAACCAGATGGAGATCGAGCCCTCAGAGTGCATTAATCCCTCACCAGAACAGAATATTCAGCACGATAAACACGACTGCGACAGCGCCGGCCCAGAATACGGGTCGATGATAGAACGGCAACTCTCCCTCCGATGGTATCTCGGTTTCGCCGTATACCAGACCCTTGAGTTCGCTGGCTGGCTTGGGGGCGGTCAACAGGCTGACCACAACCGTGACGATGACGCAAAGAATCCAAGACCAGAGGGCCCGGTACATGTTCTCGGCCATGTCGCGAGCGTACGGCGACAAGGCCACGTAACGAAGCGCCGAGGGATCCACTTTCACCCAGGCCCACATGGCAATCGACGAGACCGTTCCAGCCAGCAACCCCCAGAATCCTCCCGCCGCGGTGGCGCGTTTCCACAGCATTCCAAGCAGCACTGTCCCGAACAGCGGCGCAATAAAGAAGCTGAACAGAGCCTGCACGTAATCCATGATGCTGAGGAAATGGATCACCAGGTACGCGGTCCCGATGCTGATCGCCACCCCGCCGATAGTCGACCAGCGTCCCATGCGCACGAGTTGCTGATCATTCGCGTTCTTGTGGAAGAGCGCCTTGTAGATGTCGTAGGTCCAAACCGTGGAAAAGGCGCTCACATTCCCCGCCATCCCCGACATGAATCCGGCCATTAACGCGGTGACCCCCAGCCCCAGCAGCCCGGGTCCGCAATAGCGTGCCAGCAGCAGCGGAAGAACCTCGTTATAGCTGTGGCCGCCGCTGGCCACGGCCACCCCTTCGCCGACTAGTTTCATGGGCAACACGGCGATACCGATCAGGCCGGGAAGAATCACGATAAAGGGCACGAACATCTTGAAGGCCGCGCCAATTACCGGAGCCATCTTGGCGGCGCGCAGATCTTTCGCGGAAAGCACGCGCTGCACCACCAGAAAATCCGTCGTCCAGTAACCGAATGAAATGATGGCTCCCAGGCCGAACACGATCCCCGTCCAGTGGATGCCCATGGGGTTGGAGTTGAATGATCCGAGCGTGCCCCACAGATGCGTGTATTCCGTCGAGGCGTTGCGCTCGATCTGGAGACGGAGATTGCTCCAGCCGCCCGCTTCAATCAGGCCGAGGATTGGGATCAGCAGCGCTCCCGCCCAAATCAGAACGAATTGCAGGACTTCGTTGAAGATGGCGGAGCGGAGCCCGCCCAGTCCCACGTATATGGCAACCGTAATGGACGAGATCAAAATGCTGAAGTTGATGTCCCATCCCAACACGACTTTCATGACCAGCGCCATGGAGTACATGTTGATGCCGCTCATGAGCACGGTCATGAAAGCAAAGGAAATGGCTGACAACACGCGGCTCGATTCTCCGTAGCGAAGCTTGAGATAGCCGGGAACGGAGTGGGTCTTGGAGATGTAATAGAACGGCATCATCACCAGTCCCAGGAAGAGCATCGCCGGGATCGCCCCGATCCAATACCAATGGGCGGCCAGGATGCCATATTGATAAGCGGCGCCAGCCCATCCCATCAGCTCTAGCGCTCCCAGGTTGGCGGAGAGAAAACTGAGTCCGGCGATCCACGCCGTCATCTCGCGGCCCGCAAGAAAGTAATCCTCACTGGTATTGGCTCGCCGCTTCAGATAGAAGCCGATGACCAGGACCAGAGCGAAGTAAAAAACAACGATGACGGCATCGACTGGCGCCAGATGCACCAGATGAGTGGGGACAGCTAGCGATAGGAGCCGGTTCATTTATGGTTTGCCCGTCCGCACGGACGTCATTTGACTCGAAGAACGACCACAGTGAGGCTGATCCCATGCCTTCCAGCGAAGACCCCGAAGAGAGCCTCCTGAGGAAGGTTTGAAGACGTAGATGTTCACGCTGCCGTTTGTGCTTTTACGTCCACGCGTCATGTTTGTCAAGTTAATTAGGTCCCTTTTCTCTGCGCTAAAGCTACCCGGTCGTGAGGTTGAACGCACCATCGCGCACCATCAATGGACCGAGAATTTGTAGATCGTCTGTGTGCTGTAGATCGCGGGCGGCCGGAGAATCACCGAAGGAAACGCCGGCTGATTTACGGCATTCGGGAAGTGTTGCGTCTCCAGGCAGAAACCCGAGTATTTTCCGTACACCACTCCGCGCTTACCGGTGATGCTTCCGTCGAGAAAGTTTCCGGAGTAGAACTGCACCCCGGGTTCGGTCGTCCAGACCTCCATCTGCCGGCCTGAGGACTCATCAAAAACGCGGGCCGCCAGTTTGAGCTTGCCTGTCTCCGGGGCCAGTACGAAATTGTGATCGTAACCTCCGGGGTTTCCCTTCATTTCCGCGATGTGCGCCCCGATGGCTGTCGCATGCGTGAAGTCGAGCGGCGTTCCAGCCACCGGCGCGATCTTGCCCGTGGGGATCAGCGTAGCATCCACCGGCGTGTATTTCTCCGCGTTGAGCTGCAGCACCTCGTTCAAGACGTTCTGGTTGCCGTTTAGATTGAAATAGCTGTGATTGGTAAGATTCACGGGAGTCGCCTTGTCAGTCTTCGCCGTGTATTCAAGATGCAATTCGTTGTTGTCGGTCAGCCGGTAGAGGACCATCACCAGCAAACGCCCGGGGAAGCCTCCGTCTCCTTCAGGACTGTCGTAGGTAAAACGAACCGTGGCCCCGTTGCGCTCGTGGACCGGTTTCGCCTTCCAGACCACACGGCTCAAATCCTTCGACCCGCTGTGGAGGCTATGGGGTGGATCGTTGATTTCCAAAGAATACTCTTTTCCGTCCAGGGTGAATTTGCCGTTGGCGATGCGATTCGCCACTCTCCCGACGGTTGCGCCAAGCCAGGGATGCTTTCCCAGGTAGCCCTGGAGGTTGTCGAACCCCAGCACAATATCGCCTAACTTTCCTGATCGATCCTTGACCCACAACTCGGTGAGGGTCGCGCCATAGGTAATGATCTTGGCACTGCTGCCTTTCGCATTCTTCAAAACGTACAGATCAATCGCGGTACCGTCTTCCAGACTTCCAAACTTGCTGGCTTCCACGGCAGCCTCCGAGGTTGATTCATGTGGATTCGCGGCCCAACCGCTGCCGCCCACGATACGAGCCCGGGTTGCCCGCACCAGGCCTTTGCCGTGTGCCCCGCCAACCTTCATCGCGCCTCGCAATTCCCGACCGATTTCAGTCGAGATTAGACCGAATTAACGTAATCGCTTCCGCAGTTTTAAGCAAGCCTCTCCTTCGTTTTCCATAAAGAAATTTCTTTCTTGCCAGGCGGATTCAGGCTACAGGCGAAGCCCTTATCCCAGCTGCAATGACCACCGCAGACTGGAGTTAGCCTCCAATCCGGCTCACTCTTGCCGCGTTTTTGGCATTGACAATTGCGGCTCCCCAGTGACACAGTGGCTGGCGGCCAAGCGCTTGTAATCACCGGAATCGATTCCGTAACGTGCGAGCCAGTCGCTTAAGAGCGCGGGCGGCACCTGGCGTGCTATCTTTTCCAGCGCTGCCGGCAAATTGCAAGTCCCGGTCGTCGAAACTGATTTCCCCGAGGTCTTCATAATATGCGAGACTCCCACTCCTTTGGTCGCGTGTTCACGACCGCACTTTTCGTATTGAGCCTCGCGTTGTCGGCGGTCGCACAATGGGTGCCCATGAACCCGGTGGTTGCGACCCAGCCACAGACAGATGGTGTGATCTTCACCATGAGCAGCGGAGTTCTTCGGCTGCAGGTATGCTCGGACACAATCATCCATGTGCTCTACTCTCCGGCGTCTTATTTCCCGCCGAGCCGTCCCGACCCTGTCGTCACCAAGACAAGTTGGCCGGCCACGAAGTTTGCCATCCAGACTAGCGACGACGAGGTCACGCTGACGACTTCGCAGTTGAAGGTTGTGGTCACGCGCAAGGACGGCGCCATTACCTATCGGGACCTCGCGGGCAAGCAACTCGTGCAGGAGGCGACCAGGAGCCTCACGCCGGTGAAAGTGAACGGCGAGCAGACCTATCGCGCCGAGTCTTTTGTGAACATCTACGGATCTCACGAAGCCCTCTACGGACTCGGCCAGCACCAGGCCGGCGTCTGGAATTATCGCGGCGAATCGGTCGACATCTCGCAGGATAACTCCAACATCGCCGTGCCTTTCCTGGTGTCGAGCAACGGTTACGGGATTTTCTGGAACAACGATTCCCGCAGCCGCTTCAACAACCGTTTCGCCAATTACCTCTACATCAGTTCCGAAGTCGCCGACGTCATCGACTACTATTTTTTCTACGGCCCGGATCTGGACCAAGTCATCGCCAGCTATCGCGAGCTCACCGGACAGGCCCCCATGTTTGGCAAGTGGGCCTACGGTTTCTGGCAATGCAAGAACCGCTACAAATCGCAGGAAGAGATTCTGGGAGTCGCCCGCAAGTATCGCGACCTGCACATTCCCGCGGACAACATCGTGCAGGACTGGTTCTGGTGGAACCGCAAAGGCGAATTCGTCTTCAACAAGAACTATCCCGATCCCAAGGGCATGGTCGACGAACTGCATCGGGAAAACTTTCACCTCATGATTTCCATCTGGCCTTTCTTCGAGCCGGGGTCGGCCAATTACGACTTCATGGACA
This sequence comes from uncultured Acidobacteriaceae bacterium, assembly GCA_963749985.1. Taxonomy (GTDB): domain Bacteria; phylum Acidobacteriota; class Terriglobia; order Terriglobales; family Acidobacteriaceae; genus Sulfotelmatobacter. The sequence continues at coordinate 231,605 of CAVVOS010000003.1, forward strand.
AGAAGGGCTGGTTTATCGACAAGTTCAAGTTCGCCAAGCCGCCCTACCACACCGATGCCATGGCCGTGTACGACGCAACCAGCCCGGAGGCCCGCAAGTTTTATTGGGATCAAGTCGACCAAGGGCTGTTCAACATTGGAGTGGACGCCTGGTGGATGGACACGACCGAGCCGGAAACCGAAGGCCAGGAAGAAAACATTCAGCTGGGGCACAAACTGGCCATCGGTAGCGGCGATCGATATGTGAACGCCTATCCTCTGCTCGACACCGAAGCCGTGTATGAGGGCCAGCGTGCCGCGTCCGGCCAGAAGCGCGTTTACATTCTTTCGCGCTCCGCCTTCGCCGGATCGCAGCGCAGCGCGGTCACCGCGTGGTCGGGCGATATCAATTCCGATTGGTTCAGTTTTCGGCGCCAGATTCCCGCCGGCCTGAACTTCGCGCTCTCAGGAATTCCTTACTGGACCACCGACATCGGCGGCTTCGTCTTCGGGAGTCCCGCCGATCCCGCCTTCCGCGAACTATTTATTCGCTGGTTTCAGTACGGCACATTCAATCCCATTCTGCGCGTACACGGCACGCGCAAGCCCGATGAAAACGAACTCTGGTCCTACGGACCCGAAGCGCAGAAGATTCTTGTCAGCTTTGATCGCTTGCGTTACCGCTTGCTGCCCTACACGTATTCGCTGGCCTGGATGACGACGAACCGCAGTTACACTCCCATGCGTCCACTGGTCATGGATTTCCGTACCGACGTGCGTGCGCAGAACACCGGGGACGAGTTTATGTACGGCCCGGCCTTCCTGGTAAATCCGGTGACCGAGCCCTCAGCCGTCAGCCGTCAGGTTTATCTCCCGGATGCGAAGTGGTACGACTTCTGGAGCGGTGCTTCCCGCCGCGGTGCTGGACAGATCTCCGCGGAAGCTCCGCGCGATCGTTTGCCGCTGTACGTTCGAGCGGGCTCGATCGTTCCCCTGGGCCCCGACCTCGAGTGGTCGACGGAAAAGCCTGCCGATCCGGTCGAGCTGCGCATCTACCGCGGCGCCGATGGGGAGTTCACGCTTTACGAAGACGAGAACGACAATTACAACTACGAAAAGGGAATCCACGCCACGATTTCGTTCCGATGGGATGACGCGAGGCAAGTGTTAACCATCGGCGACCGCCAGGGAGAGTTTCCGGGAATGCTTGCCAGCCGGACGTTTTGCGTCGTCTTTGTAGGAGAACATCATGGCACCGGCATCGGGCCGACTGCTAACCCTGACAAAGTAGTGCAGTACTCGGGAAAACAAATGACAGTAACCCCGTCCGGACTTAGAGCCAAGCTCAAGTAAACGAATTCAGGAGCCATGCATGCCTTTCTCATTTCTCTGCCGCGCTGTCTGGTGTGTGCTTCTCGTGGCTTCAGCGTCGGCCCAAACCGCCGCCCCATTGCCTGCTTCCATCCCTACCCAGATCCCCGGGCAAAACGCGATTCTGATGGGCACCGCGTGGTATCCCGAGCAGTGGCCGGAGTCGCGCTGGGAAGAAGACTTGCGGATGATGGAATCCGCGGACGTGAAGGTCGTCCGCATCGCCGAATTTGCCTGGAGCCGCATGGAGCCCTCCGAGGGCCATTATGATTTCGACTGGCTGGAGCGTGCCATCAACCTGGCGGGCAAGCATCACATCGTTTCCGTCCTCGGAACGCCCACGGCTACGCCACCGGCCTGGCTCACGCAGAAATATCCTGACACGTTGCGCGTCGAGCCTGGCAGTCAACGCGTCACCCACGGCAACCGCGCGCATGCGTCGGCCAGCTCTCCGCGCTATCGCGAATTCTGCCGCCGCATCGCCGAGGAGATGGCCATGCGCTTCGGGCACAATCCCAACGTTGTGGGCTGGCAGATCGACAACGAATACGGCTATGCCTTGATGTCCTACGACGAGGGCACACACCGGCAATTTCAAGATTGGCTGCAAGCGAAATATAAAACGCTCGACAGTTTGAACGAACACTGGACAACGGCATATTGGAGCCAGACCTACGACAACTGGCAAGAAATCCCGATTCCCATCGGCGGTCACAATCCCGGCCTGATGCTCGACTGGAAACATTTCGTCACCTATACCTGGACTTCCTACCAGCAAAATCAGATCGACGTAATCCGCAAACACGCCGAGCCCCGCCAGTTCATCACCGGCAACTTCATGGGCTTCTTCGACGGATTCGATCACTACATCATCACGGAACCGCTCAGCTTCGCCTCGTGGGACGACTATGTCGGCTCAGGACACGTGGATCCCGCATATAACGGCCTGGCTCACGACTTGACGCGCGGCTTCAAGCGCCAGAATTTCTGGGTGATGGAGACTCAGCCGGGGGCGGTGAATTGGTCCTCTCTCAATAATTTTCTAAATCGCGGCGAGGCCCGTGCCATGGCCTGGCAAGCCATTGGCCACGGCGCCGACGACGTCAACTATTGGCAGTGGCGCAGCGCACTCAACGGACAGGAAGAAATTCATGGCGTTCTCGTCGGCCCCGATGGCACTCCCGTTCCCTTCCTCGACGAGGTCAGCCAGACGGCGCATGAGTTCGCAAAAGTTGAGAGCAGCTTTCGCGATACCGCGCCGCTCTCGCAGGTGGCGTTGCTCTACTCCTATGACAGCCACTGGGCCATCCAGTTTCAGAAACACACCGAAAAGTATGACGACATCGGGCTTCTGAAGAGCTATTACCGGGCGCTGCGGCAGATTTCCCAATCGGTCGACGTGGTCAGCGCCTACGCTCCACTCGAGGGCTACAAACTCGTTGCTGCACCCAGTTTGGAAGTGCTGCCGAAACCTCTCGCGGATCACTTGCTTGAATATGTAAGCCACGGCGGCCACCTCGTTCTCGGTCCACGCTCCGGCATGAAAGATGAATTCAACGCGCTCCTGCCGCAACGGCAGCCGGGATATCTGGCCGATGCCCTCGGCGCTCGCGTCGAGCAATACTACGCACTCGAAAAAGATGTCCCACTATCCGGCGCATGGGGCATGGGAGAGGCGAGCATCTGGGCGGAACAACTGGCGACGAAGGCTTCCGGTGGCGAGGTTCTTTTGAAATATGGCAAGAGCAACGGATGGCTCGACGATCAGCCCGCCGTCGTCACGCGCGCTTACGGCAAGGGAAGGATCACGTATATCGGCGCTGTACTTGACGACAAGTTGATGGCTGCGGCCGCCGAGTGGATGACACAAAAGTCTGGCGTGACAGCGGTATTCGGCCCCCTGCCCGATGGCGTGGAGGTCAGCCGCCGTGTCGGGCCGGGCAAGCAAGTCTTCGTGATGATCAACTACACCCAGGAAACCCGCAGGGTGAATCTGCCTCGCTCCATGAAGCTCGTGCTCGGCGACAGGCAGGGGGACGCCGTCGAACTCCCTCCATACGGAGTTGCCGTCGGTGTCGCTGGCGGCAAATGAAAACGGGAGAATCGATGAAAGCATGCCGATTAAACGTTGCACTCGTTCTGCTGGCCGCAAGCCTGGCCTGGGGTCAGCAATATCAGTATCCATTTCAGAATCCGAATCTGTCGGTCGAAGTTCGCGTTAACAACATCCTCGCGCTGATGACGCCGGAAGAAAAGATAAGCGCGCTCAGCACAAATCCCGATGTGCCACGCCTCGGAATTCGAGGCTCGGGCCATATTGAAGGCCTGCATGGCGTTGCCTACGGCGGCCCGGGCGGCTGGGAGGGGCGCGGCCTCAAGCCCCTGCCCACCACGCAGTTTCCGCAGTCCGTGGGACTCGGCGAAACCTGGGATCCAGACCTGCTGCAACAGGCTGCCGCCGTGGAAGGTTACGAGGCCCGCTACATCTTCCAAAGTGAAGAGCAATTTGCCGAAGGGGGGAGGGGCCGCCACCGCCGCGAAGGCATCGTAATTCGCTCTCCGAACGCCGACCTGGCCCGCGACCCGCGTTGGGGCAGAAGTGAAGAATCCTACGGAGAAGATCCCTATCTCACCGGAACCATGGCGGTCGCTTTCGTCAAAGGCCTTCAGGGGAACGATCCCAAATATTGGCTTTCAGCGTCACTGATGAAGCACTTTCTCGCCAACAGCAACGAGAACGGCCGTGGCGGATCTTCTTCCAACTTCGATGAGAGGCTGCTGCGCGAATATTATTCCGTCCCATTTCGCATGGGGGTGATGGAGGGCGGCGCGCGCGCTTATATGACCGCCTACAACGCCTACAACGGAATCCCTATGGCAGCCCAGCCCATCCTCAAAGACATGACCATGCACGAATGGGGCTTTGACGGAATCATCTGCACCGACGCTGGCGCCCTCACGAACATGGTCACGCAGCACAAGTACTTCGCCGATATCGACCAGGCTACTGCCGGCGCAATTCACGCGGGCATCAATCAATTTCTCGACGACTACAGGGAGGGCGCAACCGCGGCGGTCGAGAAGAAGCTTGCAAACGCCGCCGAGATCGACGAGAACCTCCGCGGCGTTTATCGGGTGATGATCAAGCTTGGTCTGCTGGATCCGCCTGAAATGGTTCCCTACGGCAATATCAAAGGCACGGCTCCGGTATGGGACAACGAGGAGCACAAAGCGCTGGTCCGCAAGGTCACCCAGGAATCCATCGTGCTGCTGAAAAACTCGGAGAATCTCCTGCCACTCGATAAGAGCCGGCTGAAATCGGTAGCCGTGATCGGACCCTACGCCGATCAAGTCGCGCTCGATTGGTACAGCGGAACGCCTCCGTATACCATCGGCGCGCTGGATGGAATCCGGAACAAGCTGGGCAAGGCGGTCAAGGTGAGTTTCGCGCGAGATAACACCGATGACGCGGCCGTCAGGATTGCCCGTTCGGCGAGTGTCGCCGTTGTTGTGGTCGGCAACCATCCCACCTGCAACGCAGGATGGGCGAAATGTCCGCTGCCCAGCGATGGCAAGGAAGCCATCGACCGAAAATCCATCACGCTCGAGCAGGAAGAACTGGTGAAGCAGGTCTTGGCAGTGAATCGGCGAACCGTAGTCGTGCTGATCTCTAGTTTTCCGTTCGCCATCCCGTGGACTCAGGAGCACGTGCCGGCAATTGTCCACATGGCGCACAACAGCCAGGAGGAAGGAAACGCGCTGGCTGACGTATTGTTCGGTGACTACAATCCCGGCGGACGGCTGGTGGTGACCTGGCCGAGGTCGCTCGATCAGCTGCCCCCCATGATGGATTATGACATCCGGCACGGCCGCACCTACATGTATTTCCGCCAGCAACCGGAGTATCCGTTTGGTTTTGGCCTGAGTTTCACATCGTTCGCCTATTCCAATCTGCGGACGAGTGCGGAGCAACTGAAAAGCGGCGGGGAAATCACCGTGAGCGTCGACGTCCGCAATACCGGGCCGCGTGCCGGAGACGAAGTCGTGCAAATGTATGTCGCGCACGTGAATTCAAAAGTGGAACGGCCGATCGAGGAACTGAAGGGATTCAAGCGCATTGCCCTGCAGCCGGGCGAGATAAAAACCGTGAGCCTGCCGCTGCAAGCCGGTGCTCTGGCATACTGGAACTCCATTCGGGGAGCTTTTGAAGTAGAGCCAGATCAGGTGAATATCAGGGTGGGCAGTTCCTCGGCTGATATCAAACTCCAGCAGATGTTGACCGTGAGTCCATAGCGGAAGCGTCTCTTCGGTTTGCGCTATCGCAACAACTATTGTTTTGCGTCCGCGGTCGGGGTCTGCCGTTGCAAGGCAAGGCGCAAGACGTAGGCATACTTCCCCAACGGTTGCGTAGGAAGTTGCACGCGCAAGCCGTCCCCGTTCTGGCGCCACTCGATCTTCGTCTTTGCGTCGGATCCGAGTAGAACGACGCTCTGAATTGTCTGCCCATGGAGTGCGTCGCTGCCCAGGCTGCGGATCGTGACTTTTCCATCCTGCGGCCAACCTAGTTCGATAGCGTAGAGGCTGTCTCCCTTAGTAGTGAAGCGAAAGTCCTCGGCGGTGTAAGGCTTCGCATCTTTCTCATGGAAGGCGCCACCCTCCACCACGGTCGGTCCTTCTCCATAGCGCGTCCAGGGACGCGTACCGTAAATTGCTTCGCCGTTCACTGCGAGCCACGCTCCCACGTCGCGCAGGACCTGTTGCGCGGGTTCGGGAATCGTGCCGTCGGGCCGGGGGCCAATGTTCAAAAGCAGATTGCCGTTCTTGCTAACGACATCGGCGAGCAGATGAACGATGAACTCCGGCGATTTGAACGTATCGCCCTCGACGTATCCCCAGGATACGTTGCTGATCGAGGTGTCGGTTTGCCAGTGCATCGGGCGGATATCGGACAACTGGCCGCGCTCGACGTCAAGCGTAGCCGAGTGTTCCTCGAAGGCGTCGTACTTGTAGTTGATCACAGCGCCGGTGCCGCGCTGCGCGCCCTGGTTGTAATAAAAAGCGGCAAATTCCGCCAGGGATTTGCGGAAGGACGGCTGGTTGATCCACCAATCGAAGTAAATAAGATCGGGATGATAGTTCTCGACGATCTCGGCGGTGCGGGCCAGCCAATCGTCCAGGAATTCGGGCGAGACGAACGTCCAATCCTCGTACACCCTGTCCTCGTAGCCAGGTTTTACTAAACGCAAATGCGCCGGACCATAGAAGGCAGCATAGCGTGGATCGTTCACGTCTGAGTCGAACTGGCGTCCGCCGTCGAAGAACCAGTCGTGTTCCGCGCGATGCGACGACGCCCCAAGACGAAGCCCTTCTGCGCGAACCGCTGTTGCCAATTCGCCGAACAGGTCGCGCTTCGGGCCCATCTTTCCCGCACACCAGTCGGTGAGTCTGGAATCGTACATAGGGAAGCCGTCATGATGCTCCGCCACCGGCACCACGTACTTTGCTCCAGCCTCGCGAAACAAGCGCGCCCATGCGCGCGCATCGAAGCGCTCGGCCTTGAACATGGGGATGAAATCCTTGTAGCCAAACTTGCCCTGCGGCCCGTAGGTGGCGACATGGTGCCTGAATTCCGCGGAGCCCGGCTGATACATGTTGCGCGAATACCATTCGTTGGCGAATGCGGGAACGGAGTACAGTCCCCAATGAATGAAGATTCCGAACTTCGCGTCTTCATACCAGGCTGGCGTGTGGTAGTTCTGGAGCGATTCCCAGTAGGGGTGAAAAGGGCCTTCGTTCGCTTGCCGTTCGACGTCTTTCAAAATTCCCTGCCGCGCATCGTCGTATTTGCTTTCCGCTTTCTGCCATGCGTTTTCAATCGCGGCTGGGCCGGAGGGCGATGATTGGGCGAGCCCAGCAAAACGCGAGGCAACCATCAGGATCGCGAGCGCGAGAAATACCATCGACCGCCGCGCCAGTCGCTTGGCACCGCGCGCGAACGGAAGGAGGAAGCGCGCTTCTGTCATAGGCCTCCGAATAAAGTGAGCAGCAAGGCGTCCATTACTGCGGCTTCGGGGTATCGGATCGTGGCGTTTCGTGTTGCAAGGCTTTCCGCATGCGGTCGCGCCGCTCACGGATCTGGTCGCTTCCGGGAGCGTCGGGCGCGAGCTTAAGGTAATCGTCGAAATCCCGCACCACCAAAGCGAACTTCTGCTGTTGGATGTGAACATTTGCGAGCACCAGGTAGACTTGCGGATTGTCCGGCTTCAACTCTTTTGCCTGCAGCGCGCTGGCCTCTGCTTCGGCCCCGCGTTTCAGTCCCACCAGCGCTCGCGCCAACTCGAAGGGGCCGTGCCAGGATGCGTCGCCCGCGGCAATTGCGTGCCGGGCCAGGGGCTCGGCATAGACAAATCGTTGTTGGTCATTGAACATTTGCGCCAGCAGAAACAGCGGGTCAGGGTATTTTCCCGCGCTGAGCTCAATCGATTTGAGCAAATCGTTTTCTGCTTCCACATATTTTGCCAGCCGGTAATGCGCAATGCCGATTTGTAAATATGCTTCATAATAGGTTGGGAACTGATCGATCGCGCGCCGGAATTCCGTGATCGATTTTTCCGGCTCGGATTTCTCGTAAAGCAGCTGTTTTCCCTTTTCGAACCAGGCTCGCGCCTTGTCGGGGATGCTAAGCTCCCTTGCCGAAACGGAGTCCCCGGCACCCGATGGCGCCTTAGCGTCATGCCTGGGAAGATTGATCAGGACGGGAGCCGCCGACCCGGCAAGAATCGACACCGGTATCGTCACCGTGTCGTAGCCTCCCTTGCTGGCAACGATGTAATAGTCTCCATCCTTGAGGTAGGGAAATTGAAATTCTCCATCCATGCCAGACATAACCGGAGCCGCCGCGCGGGTGCCCGAAGATAACACTTCCAGCGCCACCGATTCGACGGGAACATTGGTCCTCTCCTCGCGGACATGGCCGCTGAGGTTCCCGCTGCGCTGCGGAAAGCAAAGCTGCGTACTCAGCAGAAGAAGGAGGAGAGAGAATCGGGATCGCATGAATCCTTTCTTATCGGCGTGCATTCTAGCACTTTTCGTGCGCGACCGAGCCGGGCGCGAAATTGGCTTCGGTTCAAAATCTCACCAGCTTGACTTCTATGGCCGACCAATCTTAACTCTTGGAAGTGCAGGGACACGACATCAGGGGCGCCCGATCAAAAGCGCTGAACAGGGAACCAATGCGGCTGGCCATCGTCGCCCTCTTTTCATTCGCTGCGGCCGCGGCCCAGACCACGCAGCCAGCCTCTCCTGACCAGGACTTGCTGCGGCAACACTACGACGCCGCTCAGAGCGCTCAGTCCGCCGGCCATCTGCAGCAAGCGGCGCTCGAATACAAAGCCTTCCTGACCGAGGCTTTGCATCGGCTCGGAGATCGGCGATCTCGCTCCGGCGATTTCGAGAAAGCTGCCGCTTTCTTTCGGCAAGCGTTGCTGCTAGCTCCCAACGACAGCGCCTTGCTTCTCGATTACGCGGAGGCCTGTCGCTCTGCGGGCGATCTTGTCAACGCGGAATCCGCAGCCCAGAGCGTAGTACAGTCGAATCCAAAGAACGCGCGGGCTCGCTTTACCCTCGGACAAATTCTGCTGCAGCGCAATGACAATCAACCAGCCAGCGAGCAGCTTGAGTTTGCCGCGGCGCTGGAACCAACATTCGAGCACGGCTACGGGTTAGCCACGGCTTACTTGAAGCTCAAGGCTCCCGATCGCGCTGCCGCTGTTTTCAAGGAAATGCTGGCCGGATTCGGCGACACCGCAGCCATCCGCCTGGAGTTTGGACGCGCCTTTGCCGAGGCCGGCTATCCCGAGCAGGCGATTCAGGAGTTTAAGCAGGCTCTCGCCCTGGATGAAAAATTTCCGGGCGCCCACTACTCGCTCGGCGCGGCGTACCTGGTGGGGCTGGCGGATGCGGCCTTTCCCGAGGCGGCGGAAGAGTTCCGAAAAGAATTGGCGAACCATCCCAACGACGTTCTCAGTCTCTACCAGCTCGGCTACATCGCCGCGAGTCAACACCAGATCGAGGAAGCCGAAAACTACCTCGGTCGCGCGGCCACTTTGGATCCTGCCAATCCCGACGTCTATCTTTCTCTTGGCCAGGCTTATGCCGAGGCAGAACGGCGCACCGAAGCCGAGGCTGCTTTGCGGAAGTCGATTGCATTGACCAAAGACGTTTCGCGAAATCACTATCAGGTGCAGCGCGCCCACTATCTATTGGGACGGTTGCTCCTGCAGTCTGGCCGCCAGGATGAAGCGAAACAGGAACTGAAACTTGCCGATCAATTGCTCAAACAGTCGGTGGCCTCGAATCAAGGACAGATACAGAGCAGGCCGCCAGGCAGTGACGGCGACACTGCGCCGATGCGCGCTGTTCGGGGGCCGCTGGATCCGGAAACCCTGAAACAGGTGGAAGCGTACGAAACACAAATAGGGCCAGCCATCGCTGACGGCTACAACAATCTGGGAGCCATCATGGCGAACGGCAACGAGTTCCCGCAGGCTGTAACGTTTTTCCAGCAGGCCGCCACCTGGAACCCGTCTCTGGAGGGGGTCGATTACAACTGGGGAAAAGCGGCGTTCGCGGGGAACCAGTATGAGCAGGCGATTGCACCTCTGACCCGGCACCTGCAATCGCATGCGGATGACGATCCGATCCGAGGGGCGCTGGGCGCCAGCCTTTTTTACGTCAAGCGATATAGCGAAGCAGTCCAGATTCTGAAACCGATGGAAAGTCAAATCGGTTCCGACGCGCGGTTGGATTACATCTACGCGGAGTCCTTGGTGAAGAGCGGCGAAGTGGCCGTGGGCATAAGTCGACTCCAGGCCTTAGAGCAAGCGATGCCCAAACTTTTCGATGTTCATATGGCGCTGGGAGAAGCATATTCGCAGAAGGGGGATCATTCGAGCGCGGTGAGGGAGCTCCGCACTGCGCTCGAACTAAACCCATCCGATGTTAACGCCCAACGCGAACTCGCGAGCGAGTCCGCGCCGCGCTGACTTTGCTTGATGCCGTACACACTGAGGGGCATGAATGCGTGCCTTCGTAATCGCTCTGGGAATGTTGATGGCGGGTTCCGCGCAACCTGGTGCCGCACCCCCGCTTCACTTCCGCGACATTGCACAGCTGGCTGGATTAACCAGCGTTCCCCATTTCTCCACCGAGAAGCGATATCTTGCCGAGACCGTAGGGGGCGGGGTCGCGCTTCTGGATTGCGACAATGACGGGAAATTAGACATTGTCGTCGTCGGCGACTCGACCATCGATCGCTATCTCCAGGGAGGCGATCCCATGGTCACGCTTTACCGCCAGGATGGAGATCTTCATTTCACCGACATCACGCAGTCGGCGGGTCTCACGGTGAAGGGATGGGGCATGGGCGTCGCCGTCGGCGACTATGACAACGATGGGCTGCCCGATCTATATGTCACCGGGTACGGTCGCAACGTGCTCTATCACAACCTGGGCGGATGCAAGTTCGAGGACGTCACCGAGAAAGCCGGCGTCGCAGGCGGAGGATTTAGCGTGGGCGCCGCTTGGGCCGACTACGATCGCGATGGCCATCTGGATCTATTCGTCGCCCGCTACGTGCATTCTGACATTCACAATCTGCCGAAGCCGGGCGCGCCATCGTTCGACTACAAGGGAATTTCCATTGAAGTTCCCCAGGTCGAAGGAGAAACTTCGCTTCTGTTTCACAATCGCGGAGACGGCACTTTTGAAGAAGTGTCGGAGCGGGCCGGGGTTCATAACACCAGCAAGCAACGCGGCATGGGCGTGGTTTGGGGCGATTATGACAACGACGGTTGGCCGGACCTCTTCGTGGCCAATGACGTTGGTCCCAACTTTCTTTATCACAACAAGCACGATGGGACGTTCGAAGAAGTCGGAGTGGCCTCCGGCACCGCTTTGAGTGACGACGGCCGCGCCATGGGAAATATGGCGGGAGATTTCGGTGACTTTGACCGCGACGGAAAGCTCGACCTCATCGTGACCCGCTACGGATTGCAGCCTTTGAGCCTCTACCATAACCAGGCCCCCCTGGGTTTCACCGACGTGGCCTGGAACGCTCAACTTTCCAGCTCGGGCTACTCTCCGGTGCGCTGGGGTGTCGGGTTCGCGGATTTCGATAACGACGGATGGCCCGATATCTTCGTCGCCAACGGCAATGTTTCGCAGGTGCTCGAGGCGCTTCCTCATGAACTGCCCTTCGGCGAGCCCCTCCAGTTGTTCCGGAACAGAGAGGGCCGGACTTTCGAAGAAATAGGCAGCGCCGTGGGCCTGAATGATGGCGCCGTGCAGTCGCGCCGCGGCGCCGCTTTCGGAGATCTGAACAACGACGGCAACGTGGATGTCGTGGTCTACAACGTGGGAGCGCCGCCTTCCTTGTTCATCAATGAAACCTCCATCAAGGAAACGAAAAACCCGAACCACCGCGTTCTTTTTCGGCTCGTCGGAACCGCGAGCAACCGCGCTGCAATTGGCGCTCGGGTGACCGTCTTCACTTCAGCCATGACTCAGATTGACGAGGTTCGCGGCGGCAGTGGGTACTTGTCGTCCAACGATCCGCGTCTCCATTTCGGACTGGGCAGCGAGTCCGTCATGAAGCGAGTGCAAATCCAGTGGCCCAGCGGGCGACGCGAGGAATTGAAAAACGTCGCTGCCGATGCGATCTACACGATCGTGGAGGGGAAGGGAGTCCAGGGCAAAATAAAGCTGCCCCCGCCGGGCGCGGATGGCGGCAACAAGAGACCCGATAAGCGGTAGGCTCCCGTCGCCCAGTTACTTCTTCGGCGCGATCGGTTTTTCCGTCTTAGCTTCCGTCGCGAACCGAGTTTTCTCCCGGATGCCTTCTCCTTCTACGATGGTGTAGATCAAGTCCACCGGCAGATTTTCGAAGATCTCCTTCTTGCCGCTGGGCCATAAAATCTCCACACTGTTCATAAGGGTGTGTTCCGCAAGGCCAAAGTGCAGTCGCAGATCGTTCTGTGAAAAAAGGCTGGATCCACCCCGCACTTCGTTGAACTGGAAAAGATCTCCCGCCTTTACCGTGACCCGCGCGCCGATGGCCGCCTTGTTGCTCTTGGTGCCGATCAAATGGAAGAGCACGGCATGGTTTGTGGTTTCCGTGCGATTGATCAGAAGCAGCGGCGGTCCGTCGGCGTCGAGCACAAGAACATCAATCTTGCCATCGTTGTTTACGTCGCCAAACGCCACACCCCGCCAGGACGCGCCCCGCAGCTTGTCGAGGCCGGCTGCCGCCGTTACCTCCGCAAAGGTTCGGTCGTGCAAGTTGCGGAACAGCTGAATTGGTTCGTGGTAAGGCGCCGAGCCCGGAATCGAGTCCGCCTGCGGATACACGTGGCCGTTGGTGATCAGAATGTCGGGCCATCCGTCATTGTCCACATCGAAGAACCCTGTGCCCCATCCGACATAGGGATACGTGGGCTTGGCGAGATTCGCTTTGGTCGCGATGTCTTCGAATCCCTGCGCACCCCGGTTCCAGTAGAGCGCGGCCGATTCAAACGCGTAGTGCGGGACGAACAGGTCGAGCAGGCCGTCTTCATCAAAGTCGGCGGCATCGACACCCATCGATCCTTGCGCTTTGCCGTTTGCGTCGACCGCGCTTCCAGAGATCAGGCTGACGTCTTCGAACGTGCCGTCGTGCCTATTGTGGTAGAGGTAATTCGGCCCCGCATCGTTGGCGACATATAGATCGGGCCAGCCGTCGTTGTCGTAGTCGAACCAGAGCGGCTGCATGCCATAAGCGCCGCCCGGGTCAAGCACTCCAGCCTTCTTGGTGACATCCTCAAAGGTGCCGTCCCCGCGATTTCGATACAGCATATTGGTTTCTCCCGCAAGCCCCAGAGGTCCGCAATGCACCTTGACTGACATAATCGTGCATTGCGGGCTCCCGAACTCCGGAAGGTGGTCGATGTCGATGCGCAGGTAGCGCGCGACGAAGAGATCGACAAAACCGTCCCGATCGTAATCACCCCATGCTGCGCCCTGTCCGAACCCTCCCGCTTGCACGCCGGCTTTTTGCGTGACGTCCTCAAACTTGCAGTTGCCCAGGTTACGGTAGAGGACATAGCGTCCAAAGCCGGTCACGTATAAATCCTGCCACCCGTCGTTATCGAAGTCGGCGACCGCCACTCCCATCCCCCACCCCTTCACCGTTAGGCCGGCGGCCTGGGTGATGTCGGTGAATTTCAGATCCGCGTCCTGGTGATAGAGCGTCACCATCGGGTCGCCACCGTTGCGATAGCGGTCTACGGTTGAACCGTTAACGGTAACGATGTCGAGTTTGCCGTCATTGTCGCAATCGATAAATCCCACGCCCCCGCTCACGGTTTCCATGATGTATTTTTTCTCCGGAGAAGAGATGTGAGGCACCGTCAAACCAGCCCGCTTGGCAACGTCTTCGAACCTGAGGGCCGGAGCTGGCGGGGCAGTCTGCGAAAAACAGGCCGTGAGGAGGATAGGCAAGAACGCGGCGAAACGCATAAAAGTCGCGCTATAGTACCACGCTCCTTCACCCGGGAATGCGGCTCGCCCCGGGAAGCGAGTCTCTGAATAATAGTAGTAACGGAAGCGTCTGAACTCCGTGGCTGGTGCCCCATGCACGATCTTTGCGAAACTCGCTGAAAGTGGCGTTTATGGAGTGCTGACGTGGCAAAGAAGCCGAGTTATGCCAAATCATCGTAACCGCTTACGGCATTGCTGACCCTTGGAGAGGGGGTGGGGGTATTGGCTCCGGTCAGTGCATAACCAGCTACAACCATGAAATTATTGGAGTATAGTGACGAAATCGCTTGACAAGCTAGTACATAACGATTAAATATTCCAGCGGCAATTGAATGATAACGATTACGGTAAGCGTAATCGTTATCGTCACGGAAAACGTCACGCCGCACGGGCCTTGAAGCCCGCCCAGTGAACGGGGCCCACTTCAGGAGGGTTTATGACCACGCTGTCATTTGCTCGCAAACTCCGCCGGTTCGCTTCCCCAACACTCACCCTAACGGTTTTGACGGTATTGGCTGCGCTCCAGCTCGCGCCGCTCGCCCACGCTCAGATCACCGGCGACCTAAACGGCACCGTTCGCGATCAGAGCGGCGCCGTCGTGGCCCAGGCCAAAGTCACGCTGGTGAACCAGGTGACACAAGACACGCGCCAGACCTCCAGCAATGGTTCCGGCTATTTCTCCTTTACCGGACTCTTGCCCGCAACCTACACCGTGAGGGTCGAGATGCATGGCTTCAAGACTTGGCAGCATGCTGAGATCACAATCAATCCCGGCGACGTGAGCGCGGTTCCCGACATCAAGCTCGAAGTCGGCAATGCTGCCGAGGTGGTTTCCGTGGAAGCAGTCGCTGGCGAAGTGCCGCTCGAAGAATCCGGCGAACGATCGGCCGTGCTTACCGCCAAGGATATCGACCGCCTCCCGGTCGAAGGACGCGAGCTTTCCGAGTTGCTCAAAGTGTTGCCCGGCGTCGTCAATAGCGGCAATAACCTTAGTTCTGGATCCGGCTTCAACTTCCTCAATATGAGCCCGGTGGGCAGCGCCATCGGTAACGGCCTGGACACGAACGGCGTTCCAAACCGCGGCGGAACGAACCTCCTCTCCGATGGCGCGAACATCATCGATCCGGGTTGCAACTGTACTTCGATTGCCACCGTAAATCCCGACATGACGCAGGAAGTCAAAGTGGCCACGACGAACTTCGGCGCCGACAATCCCCTGGGACCCGTGGTCGTTACCAATATCAGCAAGTCCGGGGGGAGTACCTATCACGGAGAAGCCTATTTGTATGCCCGGCATAACGTTTTGAACGCCAACGATTGGGCGGACAATTTCACCAACACCCCCAAAGGTCCGGACCACTATTACTATCCGGGTGGCAGCTTCGGCGGACCGATTCCCGGCACGCACAAGAAGGTGCTGTTCTGGTTCGGCTATGAGCACTACATTCAGAATCTCGGCAACGCCGCCAAGTTGCAGTCCTCGATTCCCACCGCGGACATGCTGGCGGGCAATTTTACGCCGACGGCCGCCAATCAGGTGGTTTGCCCGGGTGGTTTCAATTCGACGAACACCAACTGGTGCAACAACCTGGCGGGCACGGTGCTGCCCGATGGAACCGTGGTGCCGGATAACGGTGCTGCGGGCTACCAGATTCCAACGCAATTCCTCGATCCCGGGTCCGCCGCCCTGACTAAAGTTTTTCCCACCACAGGCATCCTGACTAGCGCCTCGGCGATCAGCAACAATGGCGGCTACAACTACCTGGGCGTTTTCCCTTCCACCCACGACGGTTACGTGGTGCGTACGCGCGTGGATTACAACTTCAGCGATAACACAAAATTCTTCGCGTCGGTTCAGAGCGGAAATGACTCGCAACTGGAGGAGGGGAACGGCGCTCATATGTGGTGGACCCCCGGCAATGCCATTCCGTTCCCGGGTGGAGGGCTCCAGGCCAAGGACTTCACCAAGACCGCAACCGCTCATTTCCTGCACGTTTTCAGCCCTACTCTGACCAACGATTTCATTGCCGCCTGGGGCTGGGCAAACTCGCCGATATCGGCCAGCATTAACGACATCAACCGCAATACCCTCGGCTATCCTTACCCAACGGTGTTCGCCTCGAATGCGCGCATCCAGATGATTCCCTCGTTCAACTGCGGCTACTGCGGCCCCAACCAGCTGCCCGACTTCTCGCAATTCGATACCTTTGAGACCGGCGGCCAGTTCTTCGTGCGCAGTGAAAATCCCTCGTTTTCCGACAACATCACCAAGGTGTACAAGGCGCACACCCTTAAATTTGGCGCCTACTACGCCAGGGTTGGAAAGTACCAGGGCAACACGGAGTATCCCAACGGAGATGTCAACGGCTGGGCCGGCCTGGCTCCCGACCTTTTCACCGGCAATCAAGTGGGATCGCCCAACAACAAAGTTGCCAGTTTCGTGATGGGCATCGCCAATCAGTATGTAGAAGAGAACAGCTCACCCAACAACAACATCGCCGCTAAGACGATCTCCGGTTACGTCAACGACAACTGGAAAATAACCAAGCGTGTCACTCTCGATTTCGGCGCCCGCTGGGAGCACATCGGCCACTGGTATGACCGCAGCAGCAACGGAATGGCGGTCTTCATTCCCGGCCTGGTGAATTCCGATTTTACTTCCGGCCAGTACTATCCCGGCCTGCGCTGGCATGCCAATGATCCCGGCGTGCCGTTGAGCGGCGAACCCGACCGCTTTGCCCACTTCTCGCCGCGCTTCGGAGTGGCGTGGGACATTTTTGGAACCGGCAAAACCGTCGTGCGCGGCGGCTGGGGCATGTACCGCTGGAACGACCAGTACAACGACTTCACCGGCGCATTGTCTCCTGGGCTGGGAATCGTTGAGTACGAGAATTCCGGCAGTACCAATGTCATGCTTTCCCAGATCCACTCCATCGTCATACCTCCTTCTACATGGACGCCTCAACCCGTGAACGCACTCAGTAATACCGACTACAACATTCCGGTAACCTACAGTTGGAACCTCACCGTCTCCCATCGGCTTCCCGGACATTCGTTGGCGGAGATCGCCTATGTCGGCAACGATAGTGAGCACGTTTTGATGGGCGGCGGAAGTGGCGCCGGGCTCGGAAGTGGTGACTTCCTGAATCAGAACAAGACCCCGCTGGGCGCTCTGTTCAAACCCGACCCCCTGACTGGAATCGTCGCGCCCAATCCCGAGGATGTGACCCATGATTTGGTCGGCGGCGCTTTGCCCAACAGCTTCGCCGACTATCATCCGTTCGGAGTCTTTCTTGGTCCCGGACCCCTCCACGGCGAACAAATCTACGGGACGAACAGTATCACCGTGGCCACGCACGTGGGTTACTCGAACTATCACGCCTTGCAAACCAGTTGGGTCAAGCAGAGCGGGCCCCTCACCTTCAATTTCAACTTCACCTGGTCGAAGACTCTGGGTACCGACCTTGCGGAAGACCCGTTCTCTCTGCGCGGGAACTATGGGGTCGAAGGGATTGACCATCCCTATGTCTTCAACAGTTCCTACGCTTATAATCTGCCGAAGTTCACTCACGGCAACAAAATCTTAAGCGGCGCTACCAACGGATGGACCATCGCCGGAATCACGAACTGGCAAAAGGGCGGCGACTTGCAGGCAATTAACAATGCCAACGGCCCCAATTTTGGCCTGGGCTTGCAGTACATCAACTATCCGACCACTCTGCCCAGCGGAAATGCTTTAAGCCAGAAGACCTACTACGGTACGGACTCAGGCACGGGGGGCGCCTCGGGATTCACCATTCAGCCAGCTCTCACCTGTGACCCCGCGAGCGGGATCAGCGGGCTCCTCCGCGCCAATCTGAACTGCTTCTCCGCGCCGGCTTTTCAAACCTCTGGCGTGCGCAGTTTCCCCTATCTGCACGGCCCCGCTTATTTCGGCAGCGACCTCTCCGTCTTCAAGACCTTCCACGTTACCGAGAGACAGGCGGTGCGGTTCACTCTATCCGCATTTAATTGGCTGAACCACCCCTTGTACCAATTCAGCGGCGGCAACCAGTTGGCTCTGCCTTTCACGATGGACTACAACACCCATGCCATCGCCCTGAACACGGGCCAGGTGCAGAGCAACGTATGCACAGCCGGCCTCGCTGGGCTGATCCCCGGTCAGACCGCAAGCTGTACCAACTATGCTTCGCTCTGGGGAAAAGAAAACTACAAGAACTCCTATCCGGGTGGCCGGATCATGGAGCTTTCGGTCAAGTACTCGTTCTAAATGCCAGGGAAAGGGCCTCCGTTTACAGCCGGAGGCCCTATCTTTAACTGCCCTTACTCGCCTGCAACTAGTTCTTGCGGCGATCGGCCTTGTTTTCCCGGCTCCCGGTTCCGGCGGTCGCGCCGGGAGAGCATCCAGCCCTGCATGAAAATTGGCGTGCGTTCCAGCTAAGCCCTGGCGTAGTTTGCGCTCCGCATAATGGATCGGGTTCAGGTTCCTGAGAGTGGCCGCCGCCGCTTCGGAGGTGATCTCTCCCTGTGGCCTGGCTAGCATTTCATAACCGACCATGAACTTGCGGACGTCGCCCGTTGCCATGCGGCGACACACTCCACAGGCTAACTAGTTGTTTGCTGAATGGGTTGGACTTTGGTGCCGGGAGGGGGAGTCGAACCCCCAAGACCCGAAGGTCGGCGGATTTTGAGTCCGCTGCGTCTGCCAGTTCCGCCATCCCGGCTCTACTTGTACAAATGTTTGATTTTACGAGCAGTTTATTGCTCATATTCCCTTGTCATCAAAAATGACAAATGTGCAACTGTGTAAGAAAGTGTGTCGGTTTTGGCCCGGATTTCCACAGTTCATTGTCATATTGCCCATGAAGCGCTTTGCCGGCGATTCTCGGGCTCAAAGTCCACTGCCAAGTCATAAGAAAGCACCCGCAGGAGATTCTACCATTTCATTAAGAGCTGCTACCTTTTGATTTCACGCGAAGCGGACGACCTGGGCCTGTGCGCCAAGAGCGGCGTTTTTTTCGTCCGGAGCGTGTCGCAGATCGTTCCCGAACGCGCGGCTGTCAGCTAGGACTGAGGAGCCAACGAGCGTCCCTGCTTCTTCACTTCGTCTCAAAATCGGTAGAGACGCTGAGTTTCTCCCAATTTCGTGCTTCCTCAACGCTCGCCGGATTCGCCTGAAAAAGATATTGCAGCGCGAACTGGCGTTTTTTCGCCGTCAAATCATTTGCAGGCTTAGCGGCGACTCAGAAACGGATATTGCGCTGTTCCCTCATCGAGTCCTGAATTTGCGCCATCAATGACGGCACTGGGTTGAAGTTCTGGTGGACATTGGGAAACTCATCCAGAAGCTTTACCATCCCGTAATAATCTTTCAGGCCGTGCAGGCGTATCCAAGGCAGGCGATACTCGCCCGTCACCAAGTCCTTATAGAAGGACTGGTGCTGATGCCAGAGAAAAATCAGACGCAAGGCGGGCATGGCTGGAAACGTCAGTCTAGGACGGGATTTCGGCGCTAGCCGCGGAACTCGCGGTCTTCGATTTTCGCAACTCTAAGAGCACTAAAGAACGCAGCAATTACTTCCTTCCGCCAAAGCGATAGGCGACTCCGAGCGAAACGCGGAGGTTGTTTTGATGGTCATTGCCACCGTTGTCGAATCGGGTCAAGAAATAGTCCACCTCGATCAGACGAACCTTCCAGTGGCGCGACATCTCAAGATCCATTCCTCCGCCCGCCACCATGGCGAAGGCGTTCGCCGAACTCGACTGCCCAGAGGCCGTCGGCGTCAAAGCCCCGCTGGCGTGCGCTCCGCCGAGCAAAAGCTGGCCAAACGGAGCCATTTCCTTAAGCCAGCGCCGCGAATACCTCGCACCGCCAAGAAATGACGTGAGGGTGAGATCCGCGGAAGTATGGTCGATGTTAGAGGCATACTCGCCGCCAATTTCTCCGACCACGGCGAGCTTCGGAAAAAGGTTGTAAGCGAACCAGCCCGTACCCCCGTTCATACTGAAGCACCCACACCCGCCGGGGGGCGCGTTGGTGTTCACAAAGCTGTATTCCCCGCCAACCTCCATGCGCGCGACCTGCGCCGAGGCCGAGCGGGCACTCAGGCCGATGAAACCCGTAAAGAATCCCAGCAGAATCGCGGCTCGAAATAATTTTTCCATTCTCATCTCTCCTCGAAGCACTCCGGCGAGCGTTGTCATTGGACCACCACCGTGACCGTCGTCGAGGCGGTAAGCGTTCCGCTGGTGCCCGTGATGGTAACGACGAAGCTGCCAGGAGTCGTGGTGGATGGTCCCCGCCACCCTCCGCCGCACCCGAACAGGGCGAGCAGCGAAAGGGCGAGGGGCGCAAGCAGCAGGGTTCGTCTGAGCGTGACCGGCACGCGCTTGTGGCGTAAGCCGAAGCCGCACAGCGCAAGCGCCAGAGCGAACGAAGGCCAAGGCCAAGGCCAAGGTCGGTAAGGCGGATCTACTTCGGGCAACACCGCAGCCGCGAGAGGCGCCAGTTGGATTGTCATCACCGTGTGCGCGCCGGCGGTCCCGGGCGTGACCGTCAGCGGGTTGAAGCTTGCCGTCGCCCCAGGAGGCAGCCCCGTCGCCGACATCGTTACCGGGTTGTTGAAGGCGCCACCGACCGGAGGCACGGTGACATTGACCTCGACGGAACCACCCTGCGCCACCGACAATGGAGCGGGCGGAGCCGTTACGGTGTAGGCCGTGTTCACCGTTTCGCTGAGCGCTGCCGACGTGGACGCCGCAAAGAGCAAGTTGCCGGAATATGCCGCCGTCAGGCTGTCCGCTCCCGCCGGCAAGCTGGTTGTGGAGAAAGTAGCCACTCCCGATGAATTCAGAGTGCCGCTGCCGAGCAGGGTTGCGCCGTTGTAGAAGCTCACTGTGCCGAGCGACGAACCGGTCGGCGCGGGAGAAACCGTAGCCGTCAGAGTCACCGATTCGCCCGCTGAGGCGGGACTTGGCGCCGCCACCAGCGTCGTCGCCGTACCCGTCAAGGTCGTGATGGTTTCGGTGAGTACGCTCGAGGTCGAACTGGCGAAGGCTGTGTTGCCGGAATATGCCGCCGTCAGGCTGTCCGATCCCGCCGGCAAGCTGGTTGTGGAGAAAGTAGCCACTCCCGATGAATTCAGAGTGCCGCTGCCGAGCAGGGTTGCGCCGTTGTAGAAGCTCACTGTGCCGAGCGACGAACCGGTCGGCGCGGGAGAAACCGTAGCCGTCAGAGTCACCGATTCGCCCGCTGAGGCGGGATTTGGCGCCGCCGCCAGCGTCGTCGCCGTGCCCGTCAAGGTGGTGATGGTTTCGGTGAGTACGCTCGAGGTCGAACTGGCGAAGGCTGTGTTGCCGGAATACACCGCCGTCAGGCTATGCGCTCCTGCGGACAAACTGGTTATCGGGAGCGAGGCCGCTCCAGAAGAGTTCACGTTCGCCGTGCCCAGAAGTGTCTCCCCGTCGTAGAAACTCACTGTGCCCAAGCTTTCTCCGGTTGGGACCGGGGCAATGTTGGCGGTCAGCGTAACCGTGGCCCCTGCAAGGGCCGGGTTCGGTGCTGCTGTTAGCGTGGTAGAGGTAGCTGCGGCGCTGGTCAGATGGACCGTCGCACTGTTGCTGCTGGCCAGGAAGAAATGCGCCACGCCCTGGTAATTTGCCGTGATCGTATGCGCCGTCCCGCCGCCTCCGCTCAGAACAACCCCCGCCAGGCTGGCTACGCCAGACACCAGAGTGACAGCTGCCCCGCCATTCAAGCTGCCATCCACAGAGTCGCTAAAGGTAACGCCGCCCGTCGGCACCGTGCCCATGTTGGTCGTGTCGCTGACCGTCACGGTGATGGTTACCGCCTGACCGACCCCGGGCGAACTGGGATTCACTCCCACTGCCACGGCGGTAGAGTCGGCAGCGAGTCCTGTGCCGCTCAGCGAAATCGATTGCGTCGCCGCGCTTACATTGAGGTCGTTGTCGGTCAGGACGAACGATTCCGAGAACACTCCCACCGAGAGAGGGCTGAACTCGATACTAAGATTGCAGCCGGCGCCAGCCGTCACGGTTCCGCTGTCGGCGCAATCGGGCGGGGTTCCAGGGCCCGCCACCTGGATGAAATCGGTGGGCGCGATAAGTCCCGATGCGGTGAAGTCGAGCGTCGCATTGCCATCATTGCCGACAGTGACCGCTTGGGCGCTGCTGGTCGAGCCTACGTGCAGCGAAGCGTAGGCGAGCGCGGGAGGATCGCCGAAGTCCAGCTTGGCCGCCGTGGTGGCGCTGGCATCCCCGACGAAAAGATTTCCGCTCCCGTCGAGCGCTACGCCAAAGGGATGGACGAATACTCCACTCAGAGTGCTCACGCAGCTCGCGGAGGTGCAGCCGCTGGTAATTTTCTTGACCGCGGTGCTGCCCTGATCGCCCACGAAGATATTGCCGCTGGCATCTACAGCCACGCTATAGGGCTGGCTGAGCCCAGCCCCCACAACGCTGACGCAACCTGCCGTAAGGCAAGTGATGGCCAGCTCTTTGATCGACGCATCGCCCTCATCCGCCACAAAAAGGTTGCCATTGCCATCGGTCGCGACGCCGGTCGGGTTGCTCCAGCCGCCGCCCAGCGTGATGGTGCAGCCCGCAGCCAGGCAGCCTTGCGGAATCTCGATCACAATTCCATCGCCAGCGTCTGTGACGAAAATGTTTCCGTCTCCATCGACCGTGAGGCCCTCAGGACCACCCACCGGCGCCACCGTGCTCGCGCAGGTCGAGGAGGTGCAGCCGGGTGGAATTTTCTTCACCGCATTGTTGCCGTTGTCCGCCACCAAAACATTTCCGGCGCCATCCACTGCCACGCCGTAGGGCAAGCTGAAGCCGCCGCCGATGGTGAGCACGCAACTTGAAGAGACACAGCCGCTGGGAATCTTTTTCACCGCGTTGTGGGCCTGGTCGGCGAGGTAGACACTTCCGCTGCTGTCGGTCGCAACTCCGTACGGCTGGCTGAAACCGCTGCCCAGCGCGGATTGCACGCCGGGAGAAAAAATCACTTGCGGGGAAACGCCGATGGCGGTGACATACTGCGTCGCCAGCAGGTTGCCGCTGCCATCGAGGAGCTTGACCGCTCCCAGCCGCGGCCCCGGATGAGTCGGGCTGAAGGTAACGTTTACCGTGCAGGTGGCGCCTTCGCCATAAGTGGTGATGGCGCAGGTTCCCGAACCTGCATTGGTAAAGTCGAGGCCGGTCGCGCCCTGCGTAACCACCGCAATGGTCCCCACGGTGGTGCCGCCGCTGAGGGCAAAGTTCGTGGTCGCCGTCGCCGTCGATTGCAATTCCACCGTCCCCGCACTGACGGCAGGTCCGCTGGTCACGGTACCTGCTGGCGCAGCGGCGATGTTAATCGTGATCGGGCTGGTCACGTTGCTCGAAAAGCCCGCGCTCGCGACAGTTGCGCTAATCGACGGGCTGCCCGCGCCGATGTTTGCCGCTACGCTCACGGTGATGGTCACCGGATCGCTCACCCCGGCGCTCCACGAAGAGGTCAGGGTACAGGTCAGCGTCGAGGCCACGCAGGTCCAAAGCCCGAGCGTATCCGTCATGGCAACCGGCGTCAGTCCCGCCGGAAGCGTGACCGTAAGAAACACCGGCGGCGTGGTCGCAATCGCCGAAGCGCCGGTGTTCTCTACCGTGACCGTCACCGTATCGCCGGTATCGCCGCCGGTGAAAGTCGTCGGGCTATCGGTGATGCCGATCGAAACCGTCGGCGCCACCACCGGCACAGAGAAGTTCATCAGGTCAAACAAGCTGTATTCCAGCATGTGTTCCTGGGGGGTGAAGGGCGAGGTCTTGGCCAGGCCGCCGGTGCATTCGGCGGGGAAGATAACGGTGTCATTCGTGGAAGTGCTGTCCACGTGATATTCGTTGTACATCACGCGGCCGAACTGGCTGGCCGCCGGCGAGCCTACTGGAGTGTAAAAAGAAAGTTGCAGGATTTGACTGTCACCGCCATTGAGCGTGGCCCAGTACTGGGTGGGCGCATTGACGCCGCTCTGATCGTTGAACAGAGCCGTCATGGCGACCTGGCCCGGGGTGGAGGTCGAGCCGATATCTTGTAGCCACTGCGCCAGCGTCATGCCGCTCGAGAAACTAGTATTGATGGTCGCTTCGCCGGAGCCCAGCGATATGGAGTTGGCGTCGCCCAGCCAGTCTGCGGCCCCGTCGATGGCGGCATCCTGGTCGAGATACGTATCGCTATGATGAGTGGCAAAAATCCGGCCGCCCTCACCGGCGAAGGTAATGGCATTACCCCGCCCGTCGGCGGTCGTGTAGCCGAAGGTGCCCTGGCAGGGCAGCAGCAAGACGTTGTAGTTTCCCAGCAGCGACCCGCCGATCGTAGCGCTGGTGCTGCCCACCAGTTGACTCTCCGTATGGACGATGCTGCCCGCCTTGGCGCCGGAGTTCCCCGCGCCCTCAAACAGATTGATCCGGCCCGGACTTGACAGCCCGGTTGCATTCACGGTGTAGTCGGTAAATTCTGTGTCGGCAATGCCGATCTTGCGCAGCGAGCATTCCAGCGCGTCGACCCCGCCGGTGGCGAGCGCCATCTTTGGAATATCGCCCTCGACCTGGGTCTTGGGAAATCTGGAGAAAACATCGGAGGGCGGGTTAAAGTTCGACACCGGCGTGTTCACGCACGAAGTAAGCGAGGGCACCGTCAACTGCCGCCGCCATCTTCCCGCCTGCAGCACCAGCGGAAAACTTGTGCCTGCCGGCACATTCGTCAAGGCGAAGGTGCCGTTCGCCGCGCTCGTAGTCAACACCAGCGGAGCGCCGGTCACCAGCGAAGCTTCCGTGTCATCCGCCGGCCCGTCCACGAACGGCTGCACGGTTCCATTGGGGACGTATACCAGCACATTCGGAATCGGGTCGACCCCGTTGGGCGCATACGTCGTTCCACTGATCGAAGTTGTGGCCCCGCCCAGACAGCTGACTTGGAAGCAGGCATAGTTCGTGCAGCTCTGCGCAGCCGCGGGTCGAGTGAGCCCCGAAGCCAGGAGGAACCAGACTAGCCCGGCATAGCCCAGGTATCGCAGCTCCCGCTGCCCTCCCCAGCGCTGGAGGCCTTGTCGAACGGCCGCCCTCCATTGCGCCAGCGTCTTCACTCGAGGCTGCCGGACGCAGGCAGTGGCGACGAAAAACATTCGAATAATCGCGAGGGGTGCTGTAGACATGCCGCTTTCACCTCAAACAAATCGGAAGATTCTTGCCATTCTGAGAGCGTTCTCAGGGAGCGCTATCATCGACTCCAATCTCTGCAGTCACCTCGCCAGAATCATGGAAGTGGGCGGCACCGATGGTTGCGTTCATTCGTGTCGATGAAAAGCTTCACCACGATTCACCCTCCCTCCCGATTTCCCTAGCCCGGGCCAGTCATACTAGTCGGCCATTCCTCTGCAGGCGTAGTGATTACCGAGCGGGTAACGACCCAAAGGTTGTCGGGTTGGTCTACGTGGCGGCGTTCGCGCCCGGGAAAGTGAATCCATCAATTCCGTCGGCAAACCGTACCCGCCCGCACCGCTGGGCAGCGAGCTCCGGCCCGACGCTCAGGGTTTTCTAACGGCCACTCGAAAAGGAATTGCCGAAGACATGGCGCAGGATCTCTCGCACGGGGGAGCAGCACATACTCACGGCAACACAGGGACAAACGTCGGCATCTGTTTTCGGAGCCACAATCAAGACAGCGCCGAAACAGACCAAGCGATGACTCTCGCGTGGCTGCTCAAACACTCATGACGCTGGCATTGTGAGTGTAACCGCGATGTTACGCCAATCGCTGGTCGTCTCTTGCCGAGGCCACATCGGAGCTATAATCTCGGCGGCATGAAGCAGGCTTTAGGCTGCATGCCGTTTTGCTGCCCGGTGCTGGTTATCAGCTAGCCGTATTATCTGACCAGACGCCGGGTCGACAGCCGGAGATTGGAGCTAACTATGATCGCAGGAGCTTTCCTCTTATTGTTCGCAACGTTCGCGATAGCGGGCACCGTTTTCTGGGTCGTCATGATCATCGAGTGTGCGACGCGGGAGCCTAGTGGCGGCAACGAAAAACTCATCTGGATCTTGATTATCATTTTCACGCATTGGATCGGCGCGCTTGTCTATTACTTTGTCCGACGTCCGCAGCGCATCGCGGAACTTGGAGCTTAGTCGGCTGCAGATCGCCGGTGGTTTGGTACGTGAACCCCCGAATCTTCGGGCCATTCCCCATCATCGACGCGACCAATGTACTCACCCTGCAGGCCCATGCCGCTACGTTCGACAGGCATCGGCCCCAGCCGACAGGAATTGTACAAAATGATGACAATTCTCTGACAACCCATTCCAGCCTCCCGCCTACGATTACCCTGCTTGACGGACCGGAACCATCGCACCACGGTCCGCCCGCAAACACTGGGTCGGGATGCATCCCTCACGAGCTCTACACTTAAGGAGAAATCGCATGTCTCGTTTGCTTGGTCGCTCTCACGTTCTTCTTGCCCTTGTTGGGCTTCTGCTGGTCCTGTCTTCCAGCGCCGCCCTGGCACAATATAAACTCACCTATCTGGTTTCAAACCAGACCGGCAAGGCGCCTCATATCGATCCCCTGTTGCAGAATGCCTGGGGCCTCGCCTACGGCCCGGGCGCTCCCTTTTGGGTTAGCGATGAGGCCGACGGCTGGTCCACTCTCTACGATGGCAAGGGGAACCCGCAAAGTCTGCAGGTGATCGTTCCTCCCGCCAGCGGCACCGGCTCAGGCTCGCCCACTGGTATCGTCTACAACGGCTCATCGGAGTTTCAGATCGATACCTGGACTTCGGTATTCCTCTTCGCCACTCTCGATGGAACCATCAGCGGTTGGTCCGATTTCAATCCCAGCGCGTCCCTGATCGCCGTCACCACCCCGGGCGCGAGTTACACCGGACTGGCCATCACCAACAAGACTTCAGGAAACTATCTGTTTGCCGCCGATGCCGCCAATAACAAGGTGGATATTTACGATGGCACCTTCAACCTGGTCAGTTCCTTTACCGATCCCGCCATTCCGCCCGGTTTCGCCCCCTTCGGAATTCAGGATATCGCCGGGCAAGTCTACGTTGCGTACGCCAACACAAACGGCGGCGCAGGCGGCTATATCGACATCTTCACCGAAAGCGGAACCCTGGTAAAGCATCTCGCCAAGGGTAAACCGCTCAACCAGCCCTGGGGACTCGCCATCGCTCCCTCGAATTTCGGGACGTTCAGCAAAGCCCTTCTGGTCTCGAACAACGTCAATGCCGGAACCATCAATGCCTTCAGTCTGACTACTGGAAAGCTGCTGGGCACGCTCTCCAATTCCGCCAGCAAACCGATCACCATCAGCGGGATCTGGGGAATTGAGTTCGGTGGCGGCTCCTCCGCCAACGGCGCGACCAATCAGCTTTTCTTCACCGCCGGTCCTGGCGACACGAATGGCTATTTCGGCGTGATCGCTTTCAAGTAGATAGACCACGCTGGAACGCAAAGTCAGCTACAACAAAGGCCGCCTGCGAGGGCGGCCTTTTCGTGCTCTGCCAATCTCACTTCCCGCTGCCCACTTCCCCATACCGGAAGCACTGCACCCTGTGGTCATTCACCATTCCCACCGCCTGCATAAACGCGTAGCAAATGGTCGATCCCACAAAGTTGAATCCCCGCTTCTTCAGATCTTTGCTCATCGCATCCGACTCAGCTGTCCGCGCCGGCACTCGCTTGTGCGACTTCCACGAATTCACTCGCGATTGGCCATTCACGAACTGCCAAACATAGCGGTCAAAGCTGCCGAATTCTTTCTGCACCCGCAGTAGCGCCTGCGCATTCCTCACCGCCGAGGCGATCTTCAACCGGTTGCGCACGATTCCCGGATTCTTCAACAGTTGTGCCACTTTTCGTGCATCGTACCGCGCCACCCGCTGCGCCTCGAAACCGTGAAACGCTGCACGGTAGTTTTCCCGTTTGTTCAAAATCGTTTCCCAACTCAGCCCCGCCTGCGCTCCCTCCAGAATGAGAAATTCAAAAAGCGTGCGGTCATCATGCACCGGCACGCCCCATTCCTTATCGTGATAGCGAATCATCAATTCGCCGCGCGCCCACTCGCACCGCACCAGCTGTTGTTGGAATGATCGCTTTCCCGTCATAGATCACTAGCAGGCTCGAAAAGCCTTATTGATCAGCCCCGCTTTGGACCGAAGCATCGATGACCTCTCGGAGTACCGTGGAAGAGCGGCGCTTCAGCGCCGCGTAAAGCATCCCGAATCGTGCGGGCTTCAGCCCCTGTGGATGCGCTCGACAGCGCCCTCACGCCTACTCCAGCGACTTCGGATCCGACAAATTCTTCGGCGACTTCGCATCCAGCAGCGCCACCAGCTCTTTCGCACAGGCCGGAATCCCAACCTTGTGCTCGACGATGATTTCCTTCGCGTCCAGCTTCTTGCCGTACAACTTCTCGTTCGCGCTCCCATCGGAGCGCAGAGTCGACCCCTCCAGCGATATTCCCGCAAACAGCCCCTTATTGCGCGAGTAGGAAAGGATCTCCGCATCCATCACCACGTCGGTAGCCCCCTCCGCCGTACGCCCCTTCGGACCAGCCGCCGCCGACGCGTCCGCTCCCAACTTCACCTTACTCGACAGCAGCGACCGTGCTCCCTTCGGGTTCATCACCAGCAAAACAAAATCCGTGGCCTGCCCGCCCAACTGGAATCCGATGCTCACCCCCTCCAGCGCATACAGCGCCGGAGCTCCCCACGGCCCGGTATAGTGCTCTCCGCTGCGGCAAATCATCACCCCACGCCCGTAACTCGCTCCCACCCCGAACGCCCCCTTCTTCACCGACGGCAAAATCACCAGGCACTCCGCCTTATCCAGCAAGTCCTGCGGAATGTTGTCCGGAATGTTCAGGATCTCTTTCATCACCACGCCCGCATCTCTCACCCGATCTTCTTCCTTGTAATCCTCCGCCGCAAACGCCGCCGGTGCGAGCAGGCAAAAAGTCAGAAACCATCCTGCCATCTTTCTCAGACTGATCTTCATCACTATCAGATCCTCCCTGGGTTCATTCTCCCCATTTCACTGCATTCCTCATCATCTTAAACCGTCCTTTCGGCCATGACCAAACGGGTGCTCCTTTTGTAACTTGGCACTTTCCTCCCACCCCTTCTACATTCAAATCACCAGCCTGCCGCAAGGCTACCCGCCCTTCGGCACGCGGCGTGCATCTAATCGGTTGGAAGTGCCCTCTGGGCCTGGGTGGAGTGAAAATTTTGGACTTTTCAGGCACGAACTACACGCCGTCGGGTCGGCTTCGGGCTCTCATCGCGGCTTTCGCCCTGGCCTGCACCTTATCTTTATCCTTATTCTTGTCTGCGCCGGCCCTCGCCCAGTCCGCTGCTTACGCCGCGGGCGCGCCCACTCTCAACGCCTATTCCAGCCCTTCCACTTCTGACGACGATCAGTCCGGCTCGGTGCTTACCATTCGCAATCGCGTCGATGAAGTCAACGTCCTGTTCATCGCTACCGACAAGCACGGCAAATTTGTTCGCGATCTCAACCAAGCCGATTTCTCCATTCTCGACGATCACAAACCGCCGCAATCGATTCTCAATTTCCGCCGCGAAACCGATCTTCCGCTGCACCTCGGCTTGCTCATCGACGTCAGCGGCTCGGTTCACGGCCGTTTCGATTTCGAGCAGAACGCCGCCATCAGCTTCCTGCAGCACTCGATCCGCGCCAATTTCGATAAAGCGTTTATCGTCGGCTTCAACACCCAGAGCCAGATGTCGCAGGATTTCACCGACAACGTCGACCTGCTTTCCGCCGGCGTCCACAAACTGCAGGATGGCGGGGGCACCGCGCTCTACGACGCCATTTACCGCGCCTGCAAAGATAAGTTCCTCAAGGACCGTCCCGACCATCCCGCGCGCAAGGCCATCGTCGTGGTCAGCGACGGCGAAGACAATCAAAGCGAATTCACCCGCGCCCAGGCCATCGAAATGGCGCAGCGCGCCGAAGTCATCATCTACGCCATTTCGACCGACGATAGCGGCCTTGTCCTGCGCGGCGATAAAGTTCTCGAACAACTCGCCGCAGCCACCGGCGGCCGCGCTTTCTTTCCTTTCAAGATGAAGGACATCACCCACTCCTTTGCCGCCATCGAAGACGAACTCCGCAGCCAGTACGTCGTCTCCTACCAGCCCGCCGATTTCGACGCCGACGGCCGCTACCGCTCCATCGAAATCTCCGCGTTGAAGAAAGACCTGCAAGTCCGCGCCCGCAAAGGTTACTTCGCACCGCAGCAGTAAGAAGAACCTTCGCCACAGAGGCACAGAGAAAATCCTAATGGTTTCTGTTTACCCTTTTGATCTCTCTGTGGTTCTGGGCCTTTGTGGTGAGAGCTTCGCTTCCTTATCCGCGGAACACGGTCTGGAACATCCTTCGAACAACCGCCCTCTCGATTTCTTCTCTCGCGCCCCGCGTTTCCGCTTCCTCGTCGCGAGAGGCGTGAATGTCGATTGGACCTTTGGCGGGGGGCTGGCAAGCATCCACCAGCAAATGCCAGGCCTCGCGATACTTGTTGTACTTGGATCGCTTCGACTCGGGGTAGAGATGTAAAAGCATTGGTCGATTCCCGATAACCGAATAAGGAAAGATGTACCAATCATCGGTCGGGAGGAGGTATATGGCGAAAAAGTCCACGGTACCGGGTGTGTAGCCGCGAATGCGCCTGGGTCCGTTTCCCCGGACCGCTGTCACGCATATGTTGGTCACGAAGTGGCCTCGCCACTGATAAAGCGTGCACTTCACCTGCGTCCGCAAAATCGGCCCCGAGCCATTCTCCACGCCGACGTCATAGGGGCCGAATCCTCCATAGGGACTCGACACTTTCAGCCCATAAGTCATAGCCAGCACCATAAAGTACAGCTCCGCCCAGGCTCCGCGCTCGCTGGGTCCCTTGATCCGGTATCCTCGAATCTCCCGGTGTTTCATTTCGCCTCGCTCCTCTTTGCCGCAAATAGAAATCGCGGCCTAAGAAGGCCGCGATGTTTGAACTATTCCGAATTGTCGTGCTGAGCGAAGTAAGTGCCTCGCGAAGCGAAGCATTTACGCAGTCGAAGGATCTCTACCGCTCAAACGATCCCGACGGCCCAGAGAGACTCTTCAATTTTGACTGTATACTCACAGTATATCATGCCGCATAGGGTAAATGTGACATGTTTGCTGACTTTATATTTCCTTTCTCTTCAACAACCTAACCCAATTTCGCGCCCTTTTGCCCCTTGACAACCATTTTTCGCCATTTTGTATAACTGACAGCTAATGATGCTCGTAAGCCATTCCAGCAGCGAAGGTTAACCGCGAGAGTAAAATTGCCGGGAAAGGATGGGCCAGCCCCCTTCTGTTCCGTGCGCTCCGACTTCGCGGCGATCACCGCGTTGATGAGTGCTATGGCCTGTTATCAATACTTACATCCAAGGTTGCCACTGCAAAAACTTTCTTGCAAGAATACCGATCGTGCAGTGTTCTAGGAAATGTACTTCATGGTTTTTCGCCGCCGACTATTGTTTCTCGCCTGCATATCAGCGGTCGCCCTTAGGGTAGGGGCGCAAACGCATCTGCAAGAGTTCGCGACGACGGTTGTGGCTCGAGCAGACGAGAACCTCGCCGAGAGCTGCACTTTCAAGATGACTATCCCCGCGCCGGACAAGCCGGTGCGAGCGGTCTGGCTCACTTACGATCGCGGGTTCGACATCATGAAGTACTACGACGATCCAACCGTCGTCACATTTGCGCAGCGGCACGAAATTGCCCTAGTGCTGGCGCACCAGTGTCCGGCCAAAGATCCGCCGACTCGCGAGACTGGCGAAATGGACATGGACGTATCGCGCGGTGTTGCGCGATCAATCGATGCCGCACTGGATGATTTCGGCAAACAGAGCGGGCACCCGGAGATCGCTAGCGCAAAGTTGATTGTGCTGGGGTTTTCGGGCATGGGCGCGATGTTCGCGCAGTATGTGAAATACAAACCGAGCCGCGTGCTGGCGGCGATTCTTGCAAATCCGGGACAAGGTGTGCCATACGGGATGGAGACCGTGAACCTTTCTGATCAGGCGTCGGCAGTTCCTCAGTTCATCATTGTTGGAGCGATTGATAGTCGCGGTGGGACGCAGCGACCGTATGAATATTTTCACAGACACTGGGTGCGGGGAGCGCCTTGGGCGTTTCTAGTGCAGAACGGGATTCCCCACTGTTGCGTGATTAACCTTAAGGCCTTGATCTTGGACTGGCTGGATGAAGTGATTCAGAAGCGCAAGTCCTCGTCTGGATCGTTCGATGCGAAGATCGATACGCACAGGGGATGGACAGGCTCCATTCGCACCTGTTCATCCGAGAGGACGGACAGTTTTAAGGAACATCTGTGGAACGCGTGTGCGGCATCGATTAAATCGGTCCGGTCGAAGTCTCCCGCTGATGAAATTCCTGCGGCGTGGCTTCCGAGCAGGCGCGTTGCCGTGGAGTGGCTCGCATTTATTAAGCAGAAAGAGCACCCGGAGGATTCTTTTCCGGACGGACTAGACGCCGCTCATTCCAAATTTGCAATCCACTGACCACCGTCGGTTGACGTAACATCGCGATTACACTCAAATCCCCAATGAGCGGAACAGCGCTCCTTCAGTCTAGTGCGGTTTCTTCGACGCAGGCAGTTCTCCCAAAAGTGTGTCCAGAACACCGGACGGGTCCGCAGAACCCTCAATTTCGCTGTACACGTCCCTGAATTTCAACCGTACCCCTGCTAGCATTTCTTTGTCGGCGAGCAGATGGTCCAACAGTTTTCGCCAGTTTGGGACTTCGCGGTGTTCGAGCACCAGCTTGAGAGCGATGTTTTCAAGAAATAGGTACTCAGTGGCGCGAAGCACGGATGACAGGCGCTTCTTCTCTTGTTTGGTCATTTGAAGGGATTACGACCTCGGGAGAGATAGTTTAACGCAGGATACGGGAACCGGGGGTACTGACGGAATCGTGCCTCGACAACTGGCGTAACATCCCGATTGCACTCACCATTCTGATTCAGACCCGTGAAGAAACCGGGATAACCCTGCCAGACGTCGTTTGCGCCGGCGCCCTCCCTATGCTAACGTCGCATTGATTTAGGGAAGCGAGCCAAACGCGTGAATTAATGTGTCGCAAAGAGCGCGACACATCGCGCGGCTCGCCCAGATTCCTCACTGCTCAAAGAACGCTTGTTCGGAATGACAATAGGAGCCACTCATGTTCGGTATCATTTTTCTCGTAATCCTGGTCGTCATCGCGGTCGTGCTCATCGGCATGTACAACAGCCTGGTGCAGTTGCGGGTGCGCACTGACTCCGCCTGGTCCGACATTGACGTGCAACTCAAGCGCCGCCACGACCTCATCCCTAACCTGGTCGAAACCGTTAAAGGTTACGCCACGCACGAAAAAGGCACGTTCGAAAACATTGCCAAGTTTCGCTCCCAGGCCATGCAGGCCACCACGCCCGAAGGCAAAGCGGTTGCCGAGAATCAGCTTACCGGCGCGCTGAAAAGCCTGTTTGCCGTGGCCGAAAATTATCCTGAGTTGAAGGCCTCGGAAGAATTCACCCAACTGCAGGGATCGCTGAGCCAGACCGAAGATTCGATTCAGAACTCGCGGCGCTACTACAACGCCGTGGTGCGCGACCTGAATACGAAGATTCAGTCGTTCCCCACCAACATTCTCGCGGGCATGTTCAACTTCCAGGCTCGCCAGTTCTTCGAAACCACCGACGCCGCCGACCGCGAACCCGTGGCCGTGAAGTTCTGATCGTATGATTGGGGCGATATTTGAGACGTCGCAAGCCGCAGAAAAAGCAGGTTCCTCCACTCCGCTCGCTTCGCTCCGCTCCGGTCGGAATGACAGAGTTTCCCTGTTTACGTTTGCATTCAGGGCGTCCCTGCTGCTCTTCTCAACCATCCTCGCTCTCGCCGCCCCGGCCGCCGCGAAATCCTGGCGCATCTCCAACTTTCAAGACACCATCACGGTGAATGAAGATGGCAGCGCACTGGTCAACGAGACCATCACCCTCGCATTCGACGGAGAGTGGCACGGCATTCGCCGCAGTATCCCCATCGAATACCCTGGACCGGACGGCACCAACTACCAACTGTTTATCGACATCACCAGCATCACCGACGAAAGCGGCGCCAAGCTCAAATACGATTCCTCTACTTCCGGCGCTTACCGCGATCTGAAAATCTACATCCCCAACGCCGTCGATGCCGCGCGCACCGTCGAGATTGCCTACCGCGTACGCAACGGCACGCGCTTTTTTGACGATCACGATGAGTTTTATTGGAACGTCACCGGCAACGATTGGCCTGTACCCATCGACCACGCCTCGGCCAGCATTCATTTCCCCGATGGAGCCAGCGGATCGCTGCGCGCGCAAGCCTTCACCGGCGTCTACGGCTCGACCGAGCGCGATGCAACTGCGAAGGTGGAAGGCGCAGCGGCTGAGTTCGAAACCACCAACCCTCTGCCCATGCGCGGCGGCATGACCATCGATGTCTACGTTGCCAAAGGCATTCTCAAAGAACCCGGCCGCCTTACCAAACTGTTCTGGTTTCTCGGCGGCAATCCCGCCACGTTCCTGCCGCTGGTCACGCTTGCCGTGATGTTGGTTCTGTGGTGGTACAAAGGCCGCGATCCCAATCCCGGTATGTCGGTCGCGCCCATGTATGAGCCGCCGGAGGGCTTTTCTCCCGCGGAATGCGGAACTTTGCTCGACGATCGAATCCATCCTCGCGACATTACATCGACCATCGTCGATCTTGCCGTGCGCGGATTTCTCAAGATCGAAGAGGTCGAAGACAAAGGCCTCGTCTTCAGCCACAAGGATTACATTTTTCACCTGCTCAAGCCCGCGACGCAGTGGACCGACAAAGGTGTGGTGCCGCATGAGCGCGTCATGCTGGAGAACATCTTCCTGGGTGGAGTCCAGGAGACGCGACTTTCCAGCCTCAAGAACCGCTTCTACACCGCCGTGCCCGTGATCCGCACCGATATTATGTCGGCGCTCAAGCTGAAGGGCATCTACACACTCGACCCCGACTCGGCCAACGTTTACAGCGCCGGTGCCGCCGCCTGCATTTTGATTCCGTTCGCCATCTTCCAGTTCATGGGATGGGCCGATTTTCTCAGTTCGATTCCGGTGGTCGTGGTGTGCGTGCTTATCTCCGCGGTGATCTGGTGGCTCTTTGCCCGCGTCATGACCGCCAAGACTCTCAAAGGTTCCCGCACTCACATTGCCGTGCTTGGATTCCAGGAGTTCATGAACCGCGTCGACGCCGAGCGCCTCAAGACGATGCCGCCGACGACTTTCGAAAAATTTCTTCCCTACGCGATGGCCCTTGGCGTGGAACATCACTGGGCGCAGGCCTTCGCCGGAATCGTGAAAGATCCTCCAACCTGGTACGCCGCTCCCGCCGGCTACGGCTACGGCATGGCCTTCAACCCGATTCTTTTCTCGAGCTCGATGCATGGTATGGCGACCGATATGCATCAGGTCTTCGTCTCCGCCCCGCGCGCCAGCAGCGGAGGCTCCGGATTCGGCGGTGGTGGCGGCTTTGGCGGTGGAGGAGGATTCTCCGGCGGCGGCTTCGGTGGCGGCGGTGGCGGCGCCTTCTAAGACGCCGCGCCGCGAATGAAGTGGTGCGCCCGGAGAGACTCGAACTCCCAACCCTCTGCTCCGAAGGCAGATGCTCTATCCGATTGAGCTACGGGCGCTTTAAGGAAGCGAGCCTAACGCGCCCTTCGGTCGCTTGCGCTCTCTCAGGGCAGGCTACGTGGATTCGCGGGGCTCGTCCAGATCCTTCGTTCGCGCAAAGAAAGCGCTCTCTCGGGATGACAATCAAAATCTTGTCGATCATATTTTACTCCATCTCGAAACTTAGGTAGGTGAGGCCGTCGCTGCGTTCTACTTGGAGGACTACGGGGTCGCCGGCCTTGAGGGTGAGGATGGCGGCGCGCAGCGTTGCCGTGTCGGTGACGGGGGTGGTGTTGAGGGCGTGGATGACGTCGCCGGTTTGGAGGCCGGTATCGGGCATGATGAGGTCGGCGGCGCGGCCGAGGACGACTACGCCGGAGGGAATGCGCAAAGGTCCGATTTGATTGCGCAGTTCGTTGGTGAGGTCGATGGCAAGGATGCCGAGCTTGGGGATGAGATTTTTCTCGGGATCGGCGGCGTCGAAGAGTTGATCCATCTGGTCGCGATGTTCGATGGCGGGAACGAAAAGAGTTTTTTTCTGGTCGCCGCGCAGGATCTCGAGCTTGAGCACCTGATCGAGGCGGTGAAGATAGAGGGCGGAAGAGAGCGCGGGAAGAGTTTCGACGCGGTGATCGTCGGCGGTGAGAACGATGTCCTGAACCTGCAGGCCGGCGGCGGCGGCGGGGCCGTCGGGCTTGACGTCGGCGACGATGACTCCCCAGTGCTGCGAGAGTTGGAGGCCATCGGCCAGCGTGGGGGTGATTTCCTGGGCGACGGCGCCGATCTCGACGCGATGAACGTGGCCGTACTTGCGCAGGCTGTGGTAGACGAAATCGACGATGCGGGCGGGGATGGCGAATCCGAGGCCTTCGCTGCCGCCGCCTTGCGAAAGGATGAAAGTATTGATGCCGACGACGGAGCCGTTCATATCGACGAGCGGGCCGCCGCTGTTGCCGGGGTTGATGGGAGCGTCGGTTTGAATGTAGGTGAGGGGCTTTTCGGGATCGGCCTGGCGGGAGACGGCGCTGACCACGCCCATGGTGACGGAGTTCTGCAGGCCTTCGGGACTGCCGATGGCGAAGACCAACTGACCGACGCGAGGACGCTGCGGGAGCAGGGGAAGCGTGGGAAGATCTTTTTCGTCGATCTTGAGGAGGGCGAGGTCTGTTTCTTTGTGGGTACCGATGAGGCGGGCTTCGAGGATGCGGCGTTTCCCGACGGGCACGGGGCGGCTGGAATCGCCGGGCAGGGGCAGAGCGACGCGGATGCGTTGCGCGCCTTCGACGACGTGGGCGTTGGTCATGATGTAACCATCGGGATCGACGATGACGCCGGAGCCGACGGCATGCTGGCGCACGATGAGAGCGGTCTGGGTGCGGGTCTCCTCGTGCAGCGGGCCGTAGCCGGTGACCAGAATCTGGACTACCGCGGGAGAGACTTTGGCGGCCAAGTTTTCCAAGGCATCGTTGAATTGGACCAGGGTGCGGAGGGACGCGGAGGCGGAGTCGTCGGGGTTCGGCTTTGATTTTTCTGATGCGGCCTTGGGGGTGGGAGTGGGGCTGGCGGGGTTCTGGGCCGGCAGACAGGTTGAGGTCAGAATGAGTGCGGCTATCTGACAGATGAAATAGCGGGGGCGCGGAGTGGGCGCGCCGGAGAAAAATGAAGCGAGCATGGGTTGGCTCTCCTGGGAATAAAGACAAAGACCTTGTTATCAGACGGTAACATGCGGGGTTCGGTTGCAATGTATAGGTGGGTTAAGGCCCCGAACGACGAATCTGCCGGAGGTGAAGGCACCTCAGAGGCTAAAGCCCGGTCCTTCTTTGGGTGCGGAGTGTGGCACGACTGGAAGTCGTGCCCTTCCCGGTGTTTCCGCGCGCGAGGTCGGAATCTCTAGCTTTTCGGTGGCCCGATCCAAATCCTTCGCTGTACGATTCGGGAATTCCCACCCTTGCAAAGGACGCAAGAGTGGGGCAGCCTCGTTCGTGGTGGCGCAAGGAAACAGCAGGTCCCTCCACTGCGCTCGCGTTCGCTCCGCTTCGGTCGGGATGACAAGTCGGAGTCGGTGGCGACGTAAAGTCGAGATCAATAGCAGGTTCAAAGGCGTCGGACAAGAGTGTCCGACCCACACGGTCAAAAGCGACGGGCGAGGTGCCTTCCCCACACGAGTCGCCGCCTCCGCACGGGCTTGGGTAAGGGGGGAATCTAGGTTCTACCCTTAACTAACTCGTAATCAGGCTTTTATAGCGATGGCATCCGTGATATAACCTGCCGTGAGCAAGAAAAGTGGGTGATCCGCCTGCCAGGAGCGTATTCTGATGGCATTGGCCTGGTGGGCTGGGAGTGAGAGTAAAGGATCAACACTCGTAGGATCAACACTGGGTGGGATCATGCAAGAAAGAGGAGGCACTGTGTCCGAAGCACGGACCGGAAAAAGATTTCCGCTGGAATTGCCGATCAAGCTGCATAGCGAGAGCGCCAGCGGCGACGCCAAGGGAACGACAGGAAATTTGAGCGCGGCGGGAGTTTACATCCGAGCCGACGCGTCGCTGGAGATTGGTTCGCCGGTGGAATTTGAAATCACACTTCCACCTGAGGTCACCGGGGGACAAGAGAACGTGGTGATTCAGTGCAAGGGGCGCGTGGTGCGCACCGATCCGACCGGGGCGAGCGCAGATGGCAAAGGTGTGGCGTGCGTGATCGACTCGTATGAGTTTGTGAGGAACGCGTAATAAGGAAGCGAGCCAGACGCGCCCTTCGGTCGCTGTCGCTCTCTCAGGGCAGGCTCCGAGGATCGCGAGGCTCGCGCAGATCCTTCGGCGGGCAAAAGGCGCCCGCCTCAGGATGACAATTGAATTCTTGGGAGCGCCGATAACATGCTCAAACTGATTCTGGCCGACAACCAGGCAATCTTCCGCGCCGGCATCGCTAAAGTGCTGGCGGTGGAAGACGAGATGCGCATCGTTGCGCAAGCGCAAACACCGGAGCAGATGTTTATGGCTCTGGATAAATTCCGCGCCGCGGTGCTGGTGGTGGCGGCGGGCTTTCACAACGATTTCGCGGCGATCATCCAGGCGGCGAACCGCGCTAAGACGCGGGTGGTGGTGCTGGCCGATACGGGCGAGAGCGCGCAGCGGCATATGGCGAATGGCGCGCATGGCGTGGTTTACCGCAACGTGACCAGCGCGGCGCTGGTGGACTGCGTGCGCAAAGTGGCGCGCGGGGAAACCTGGGTGCAGGATGTGGCGGTGCCGAGCGAGCTGACCGAAAACGATATGGTTGGGTTGCGGGTGCGCGACCGCCTGACGGCGAAAGAGTTGCGCATTGTGGCGCTGATTGTGCAGGGGTACAAGAATAAAGAAATTGCTACGCAGCTGGGGACGACGGAGCAGGTCATCAAGAATTATCTGCGCAACGTGTATGACAAGATTGGCGTGTCGGACCGGCTGGAGCTGGCGCTGTTCACGATCCATCACCGGATTTTGAACGAAGCGGCAGCCGCGACAACGGCGGGGCCGATGCCACAGCCTCCGGCGGGAGTGATGCCGTAGGGATTCTTGTTTTGTAATGAGGGCCGCCTGCGGGCGGCCTTTTTTATTGTGGGTAATTGTCCGAAACGCATCGTTGGCAGTGGGTGCGGCATCTACTGTGGCATGGAATTTCGACTGCTGGGACGCTCTGGTTTGAAGGTGCCGGTGCTGAGTTATGGCACGGGGACATTTGGCGGGTCAAACGAGTTTTTTCGCGCGTGGGGTGCGAGCGACGTGGCTGAGGCGACGCGGCTGGTGGATATTTGCCTGGAGGCGGGCGTCAATCTTTTCGACACGGCCGACGTCTACTCCGACGGGCTTTCAGAAACCATTCTGGGGAAGGCGATTGCGGGACGGCGCGACGATGTTTTGATCTCGACCAAGACGACTTTTCGCATGGGAAATAAAACGGGGCCGAACGATGTGGGATCGTCGCGGTATCACATTATCCGGGCATGCGAAGCGAGCTTGCGGCGGCTGGGGACGGATCATATCGACATCTATCACATGCATGGGTTTGACGCGTTGACGCCGGTCGAGGAGGTGATGAGCACTCTCAATCAACTGGTGGTGAGCGGGAAGGTGAGATACATTGCGTGCTCGAATTTTTCGGGATGGCATTTGATGAAGTCGCTGGATGTCGCGGAAAGGTATGGGTGGACGCGTTATGTGGGGCATCAGGTGTATTACTCGCTGATTGGGAGAGAGTATGAGTGGGAGTTGATGCCGCTGGCGCTGGATCAGGGAGTGGGGGCGCTGGTGTGGAGTCCGCTGGGATGGGGAAGGTTGACGGGAAAGATCCGGCGGGGAAAGCCGTTGCCGGCGGAGAGCCGGCTGCACAAGACTGCGGGGCAAGGGCCGCAGATGGCGGATGAGTATCTCTACAAAGTGGTCGATGCGTTGGACGAGGTAGCGAAAGAGACGGGAAAGAGCGTGCCGCAGGTGGCGTTGAACTGGCTGGTGCAGCGGCCGTCGATTTCGACCGTGATTTTTGGGGCGCGGAACGAAGAACAGTTGCGGCAGAATTTGGGTGCGGTGGGATGGAATTTGTCGAAGGAGCAAGTTGCGAAGCTGGATGCCGCGAGCGAGGTGACGCCGGTTTATCCGTATTGGCATCAGCGGCAGTTTGGGGAGAGGAATCCGGCGCCGGTGTAGCTGCAGAAGAGTACCTAGTACCTAGTACCCAGTGGCCTGACAGGATGATTCCTCACTGGGTACTGGGTACTGGATACTGATCTTTAGACTTTTTCTGCGACCGACTTTGCCTGCGTTCAGAAGAGTACCTAGTACCCAGTACCTAGTGGCCTGACAGGATGATTCCTCACTGGGTACTAGGTACTGGATACTGATTCTTTAGACTTTTTCCGCGATCGACTTTGCTTGCGTAAATAAATACAGGTAGTCCGGGCCGCCGGACTTGGAGTCGGTGCCGGACATGTTGAAGCCGCCGAAGGGATGGGCGCCGACCATGGCTCCGGTGCACTTGCGGTTGATGTAGAGATTGCCGACGTGGAAGTCGCGTTTGGCGCGGTCGATCTTGTCGCGGGACTTGGTGTAGATGGCGCCGGTGAGGCCGAATTCGGTGTCATTGGCGATTTCGAGGGCGTGGTCGAAGCCGTGAGCTTTGATCACGACCAGGACGGGGCCGAAGATTTCTTCCTGCTCGAGTTTTGATTTGGCGGGAATGTCGGCGATCACGGTGGGCTGAATGAAATAGCCTTCTCCGGCCGCGGTGGCACGCTCGCCGCCGGTGAGGACGCGTCCATCTTTCTTGCCTTGCTCGATGTAACCGAGAATGGTCTTCAT
The DNA here is from genome assembly GCA_963749985.1 of uncultured Acidobacteriaceae bacterium. Lineage (GTDB taxonomy): Bacteria > Acidobacteriota > Terriglobia > Terriglobales > Acidobacteriaceae > Sulfotelmatobacter. The sequence continues at coordinate 272,647 of CAVVOS010000003.1, forward strand.
CGAGCCTTCATTGATTACAGCACCCATGTTGGCGTTTTCGGCGGGATCGCCGACGGTGATTTTTTCTACGCGGGCTTTGAGCTGCTCGAGGAATTTATCGTAGATGCGCTCGTCGACGATGGCGCGGGAGCAGGCCGAGCACTTCTGGCCCTGGAAGCCGAATGCGGCTTGGGCGACACCTTCGACGGCGGAATCGATATCGGCGTCGGCATCGACGATGATGGCGTCTTTGCCGCCCATTTCGAGGATGGTGCGCTTGATCCAGATCTGGCCGGGAGCTTGCGTGGCGGCGGTTTTGTTGATGTGGAGGCCGACTTCGCGGGAGCCGGTGAAGGCGATGTAGCGGGTTTTGGGATGCGCGACCACAGCATCGCCGAAGCTGGCGCCTGCGCCGGGACAGAAGTTCACCACGCCCTCGGGCATTCCGGCTTCTTCCAGGAGTTCGATAAACTTGGCGGCGATGGTGGGGGAATCGCTCGAGGGCTTCAGGATTACGGTGTTGCCGCCGACGATGGAAGCGAGCGTCATGCCTGCCATGATGGCGCAGGGAAAATTCCAGGGAGGGATGACCGCGCCGACGCCGAGCGGGATGTAGGTGAGCGAATCGTGCTCGCCGGGGAGTTGCACCGGGGTTTCGGCTTTGGCGAGACGAAGGGCTTCGCGGGCATAGAACTCGCAGAAGTCGATGGTCTCAGAGATATCGGCATCGGCCTCGAGCCAGTTCTTGCTGACTTCGAAAACCAGCCAGGCCATGTAGTCCATCTTGCGCTCGCGCAGCAGGTCGGCCACGCGGAACAGAAGGCTGGCGCGCTCTTCCATGGGAGTGCGGCTCCACGAGGTGAAGGCTTTCAGGGCGGCGGCTACTGCCGGTTCGACGTGCTCTTTGCCCGCCTTCTGATGGATTCCGACTACTTGCGACGGCTTCGAGGGATTCAGCGACTTGATCTTGTCGGTAGTTTTGACACGTTGGCCACCGATGATGAGGTCATACTCGCGGCCGAGCTGGCCGCGAACGCGCTCGATGGCGGCGCGCATCTTGCGGGCGTTGTCTTCGTGGCGGAAATCGTAAAAGGGCTCGTTGATAAAGGGACCTTGATGGGACGAGGTGCGCGGCCGGACGGGGGCTTCGGCGATTGCCATGGGGGAATCCTTTCGAATCTGGGGGCCTGCTTTCCCCTGAATATTTTACACCTCGACACGGGGGAATCGCCCTAAGCCGCAAAGGAGAAGATTGCCAGCGGTATGAGACACCTTGCTTTCGCTCCTACGGAGCTTGCTGCGCCTTTTGGTTGGTTCCCACGGCTTGCGCCGTGGGCTGCATTCTTGCGCCGCTTCGCGGCTGAGTGTGGGTACGGGGAAGCATACGACGTCCGAAAGGTGATCCTTGTGGCTTAGCCAGGAGGTTGTTCAAGGCCAGACCGCTCCAAATCGTCGTCAGAATTTAATTTTCGTTTCGACGACGTAGGCGCGGTAGTCGGAATAGAGATGCTGCTCCTGAAACACGTCGCCGCTGACGTCGACCGTAACCACGACCTTTTGCGGCAGCCATAGGGGGTCGGTGTGCGCAACGTTGGTTTCTGCAAAATAAATATCCGCAGTGAGCCTTTGCAGGTGAACCGCGCGGAGGGGCGCGAGGAGATCGGTGCGCAAATGCACAATGCGGAAGCTCGATTCTTCCACCCAGGCGATGCCCTGGTAATAGATGGGGAACGAATTACCTTCAAAGCGAAGCTCGCCGGGCGATTGCACCGAAGAGGGTATTTGGGCAAACGCGATCACGAAGTGGTTCTGCCCGCGGATGCGCTGCCGGCCAAGATAGCGGAAGGTGGCTTGCGACCGATTGGAAGGATAGAAGTGCACCCAACTGTTGGCAAAGCCCTGGCTCAGCGGCAGAGCTTTTGGGTTGTGCGTGCTGGCCTCGATGCTTCTGCGTTCGAGGTCGGCAATGGCCGCAGCGCCGCCGGTGATCACGGCCGCCGGGTTGAAGGGTTCAATCTGGCTTTGCGCATTCTTCTGCAAATCGACGCGATACTCGTCAAGGGTTACATCGTTCTCCGTGGTGTGCGGCAGGATGAGGTATTCAAAGTCCTGCCGGAATGGCTTGGCGCCATTTCTCGCCTGCAGGACTTCTTCATGTGAAAGGAGGTTGGGAGTTTTGTGAAACAAGGCTTCCGCTTTCTCGCCAACTTTTTCGAGGAGAGCGGGCAGCTCATCTTGGTTCTTTGCGGGCTTGAGTCCGCGCAGTTGAGGAATGGCTTTCAGAAGTTGCGGGAGCGTGAGATCGACGACAGTTGGGGGAGCTTCTGCGGACTGGGCCGGAACCTGGGCGTGCGCTCCATTCAGAAGCGAAAACAGAAGCAGGATCGCCGTGGCGGTGGCGTACTTCATAGCGTGATCGTAACTCATTGGGGGGTGGTGGGGCACCAACCGATTAAACGGGGAATTTCGTCGCTGATCCGCGGGCTGAGTTCAAGTGCAGAACTCAAGAGTGTATGGCTGCGGCTACCGGCGCGATGCTTCCAGACTTGCAGAATGATGGCTCACGCCGCAATCGTCACAGGTGCCCACCTGTCGAAAAGCGCGACAGGTGGGGCAGCCGATCTGGCCTTGGTGCGAACAAACAATTCGGATGGGCCAGCCCCCCTCCCCCAAAACCCCCACCCTAACGTCGCAAAGTGCGCGACGTTAGGATGGGGCACCCTCGTGTACCTCTCACTAGCGTGTGATCGCCGCTACCGGCACCGGCTCCAGGTGCGCGGTGAAGTGGCGCAGGAACGGGGCTTCGTAGGTCAGGCGCATGCCGGGGATGTTGGCGCGATGCTTCCAGACTTCCAGAATAATTTCGACGACGTAGTCGATGTGGCTTTGGGTGTAGACGCGGCGGGGAATGGCGAGGCGCACCAGATCCATCGGCGCGGCCGCGGCCGGCGGCGTTGGTTTGAACATGAGCGTACCAATCTCGACGGAGCGGATTCCGCCTTCGAGATACAGCTCGGCGGCGAGAGCTACGCCGGGGAATTGGTCGGGCGGAATGTGGGGCAGGAAGGCGCGGGCATCGAGATAGATGGCATGACCGCCGGGGGGCTGCACGATGGGCACGCCCTGGGATGCGATGTGATTGCCGAGATACGCGGTAGAGGCGATGCGGTAACGCAGGTAGTCTTCCTCAAGCGCTTCCTGCAAGCCGACGGCAATGGCTTCCAGATCGCGGCCCGCGAGGCCGCCGTAAGTGGGATAACCTTCGGTGAGAATCAGCAGGTCCTTCTCCTGTTGGGCCAGCAGGTTGTCATTGGTGCAGAGGAAGCCGCCGATGTTGGCCATGCCGTCTTTCTTGGCCGACATGGTGCAGCCGTCGCCGTAGCGGAACATTTCCTGGGCAATCTGTTTTGGAGTTTTGGATTCGTAACCTTTTTCGCGCAGCTTGATGAACCAGGCATTCTCGGCAAAGCGGCAGGCATCGAAGTAGAGCGGAATGCCGAAACGTTTGCACACGGCGCTGACCTGGCGGACATTCTCCATGGAAACGGGCTGGCCGCCGCCGGAGTTGTTGGTGACGGTGAGCATGACGAGTGGAATGCGTTCGCGGCCGACACGCTGGATCAAGGCTTCAAGGGCGGCAACGTCCATGTTGCCTTTGAAGGGATGAGACAGGCTGGGCTGATGGCCTTCGGGGATGACGAGATCGACGGCTTCGGCGCCGACGAACTCGACGTTGGCGCGAGTGGTGTCGAAGTGGGTGTTGTTGGGGACGACGTCGCCTTTCTTGCAGGCCACGGAAAACAGGATGCGCTCGGCGGCGCGGCCCTGGTGCGTGGGGATGACGTGTTTGTAGCCGAAGATGTTCTGCACGGAATCGCGGAAGCGGTCAAAGCTTCGGCTGCCGGCGTAACTCTCGTCGCCTTCCATGATTGCGGCCCACTGATGGGTGGACATGGCGCCGGTGCCGGAGTCGGTGAGCAAGTCGATCAGGACGTCGTCGGCGGGAAGAAGGAACAGGTTGTAATGCGCGGCTTCGAGCAGCTGTTCGCGCTGTTTGCGGGTGGTCCAGCGGATGGGTTCGATGCTTTTGATGCGGAACGGTTCGATGATGGTGGTGACGGGCATTGAGAGACGACCTCTTAAAGAGATTCTCGGAAATGAAGACCTTTCATGATACGCCGGGCGGCGAGGCAACAAGGAAGAGAGCAGAAGGAGCGATTGCGAGGCCCCCGCGAAATCTTTTCACCACAGAGACACAGAGGAATCTCTGATCGTTACTCGTGTTTACGGCACGAGTTGGGCGGAGACGGGGCTGGCGGTGGTAGACTCAAACGTTTTCTTAGACTCGGCGAGGCGTAGGGTGTGGCGCTCTCGCGAGAGGTGGACTCATGGACGTCAGGACTGTAGGGGTGATCGGCGCGGGGACGATGGGGAACGGGATTGCTCACGTGTTTGCGCGGAGTGGATTTTTGGTGGTGTTGTGCGATGTGGAGCAGAGGTTTCTGGAGCGCGGGCTGGCGACGATCACAAAGAATCTGGAGCGGGAGGTTGCGAAGAACAAGATCACGGCGGAGGAGAAGTCTGCCGCGCTGAAGAGGATCGAGGCGGCGACCGAGCGCGGCAAGCTGGCGGAGTGCGACTTCATCGTGGAGGCGGCGACGGAGAAGTTTGAAATCAAGACGGAGATTTTTCGCGATCTCGACCGGTTGGCGCGGCCGGAGGTGATTCTGGCCTCGAACACTTCGTCGATTTCTATTACCAAGCTTGCGGCGCTGACCAGGCGGCCGGAAAAAGTGATTGGCATGCATTTCTTTAATCCGGTGCCGGTGATGAAGCTGGTGGAAGTGATTCGCGGGCTGGCGACTTCCGAGGAGACATTTCTTGAAACTCGCAACCTCGCTGTGAAGCTGGAGAAGACGCCGGTGGAGGTGAACGACGCGCCGGGATTTGTCTCGAATCGCGTGCTGATGCCGCTGCTGAACGAAGCCATGTTTGCGGTGATGGAGGGCGTGGCTACGGCTGAGGCGGTGGACGAGGTGTTCAAGCTGGGGATGGCGCATCCCATGGGTCCGCTGACGCTGGCGGATTTTATCGGGCTGGACGTTTGCCTGGACATTATGCGGGTGATGCAGGATGGGTTGGGCGATCCGAAATACAGGCCGTGTCCGCTGCTGATCAAGATGGTGGATGCGGGGTGGCTGGGAAGGAAGAGCGGGAGAGGGTTTTATAAGTACTAGTCACCAGTATCCAGTGCCCAGTACCTAGTATCTAGTATCTAGTACCTAGTACCTAGTGCCTAGTAAAACCGAACGGCAATCATGGCAACTGCAGCAGGGGCGTCGTCAGTTCGCAGCGATGCGCCGTTTTATCTTCTGGCGGCGCTGGCGGGGATGGGTACGGGGTGGTTGGACGTCATCCTCGACGACCTGCTTTTTACCGCGCTGCTGGTGCTGGCGGCCTGCATGCTGCTGGGGTTGCTGCGGCCGCGCTGGCCGTGGAGGTGGGTGGTGATCGTGGGCATGTTCATTCCTCTGACTGAACTGGGCGCTTATCTGATCCGGACCGTGAAACCGACGCGGGCGCAGATTTATGGATCGTTTCTGGCGTCGCTGACAGGGATCGCGGGGGCTTACGGCGGATCGTTGATGCGCGGCGTTATCGAGAATCTGCGACAGGGGAAGTGAAAAGGCAGTGGTCAGTGGCCAGTGGCCAGTGATCAATGGCCAGTGATCAGTGGCCAGAATGCCTACAGTGCCAGCCGCGATTCGGGTTTTGGGTCTTAGGCACCTACTGCAAGTTCAAAAGCCCCGGCCTGAGACTTAGACACCTAAGACCTTGCACGCACGAGACCTAGCACCTTGCCGCAATACCCCCATCCCGGAGAAAAACTTCCGTAACCTTGGGAGCATCCCGCCTTCGTGGGAAGATTCTAAGGATCGCGGGCCCCGTCGTAGAAGTTTGAGGCCATCACGTCTAGACTTCTATGAACCATCTAAAGGTAGTGATTGCTCTGACCACGAAAGATAACGATTACCAGGCCGAACAATCTGTTTCGGCAGTGGAAATCGCCGGTCGGTTAGGCGTAAAGATCGACATCATTTATGCCGACAACGATGCGGTCAATCAATCCCAACAATTAGTCAAGATCATCCAGGACAAGAATCAGCGGCCCGATGCGATTCTGGTGGAACCAGTGGGCACGCCGATGCTTCAGGTGGCGAAAGCGGCGGTCGCGGCGGGCATTGGCTGGTGTGTTCTGAATCGCGAGGCCGACTACATCGCCGAACTGCGCCGCGGGGCACAGGCTCCGGTGTTTGCGCTGAGTCCCGATCAGGAGGAAGTGGGGCGGATCCAAGGCAAGCAATTGGCGGAATTGACCAGGGAAGGCAATGTTCTTTATATCGAAGGGCCGTCCAGCCACAGCGCGGCGAACCTGAGAAAAAAGGGAATGCTTGCGACCAAACCCAGCGGGGTGGCGTTGAAGATGCTCAAGGGAGACTGGTCGGAAGGAAGTGCGCAGCATGCGGTAATGTCCTGGCTGTCGCTGAGCACTTCGAAAGAGCAGGCGATTCAGGCGGTGGTCTGCCAGAACGATGCCATGGCCATGGGTGCAAGAAAGGCGCTGGTGGACCGGAGTGTGGTGGACCACGAACGTTGGTGGAACGTTCCGTTCATGGGCTGTGACGGAGTAACCAAGACTGGGCAAGAGTGGGTGCGAACCGGCCAGTTGAGGGCCACGGTAGTAATTCCGCCGATGGCGGGGCAGGCGCTTGAGATGCTGGTGAAGGCGGTCAGCACTGGAGCCATGCCTGCCGAGCGGACTGTGTGCGCTCCCCGGTCGTTCCCCGACCTTGCGGAAATTGGGGCGCGGGCCGCGAGAGCATAACAAGTCAGAAATGTTGGGCACCAGGACAGTCTTACTTGAGGGACAAAAGCTTGAGACCTGAACCCGGGAACGTCTCTCCCGAATCGGTGATGGTTCCAGACTCTCCGCGTAGCCGACCATTCCAAGGTAGCGGATAACCAAGAAGTTACTCCCTAATCCACAGGCGGGACGAGTATGCTCCCAGCATGTGTGTAACGGTTTCGATGCTGGCGAGCGGCAGCCGGGGCAATTGTGCGTTCGTGGCCAGTGCGCGCACCCGGATTCTGGTGGATGCCGGCATCTCCTGCCGGGAGACGTTCAAGCGGTTGAAGTCGCTGGGGGAAGATCCGCAAGCGCTGGCGGCGATTCTGATCACGCACGAACATTCCGATCATGTTTACGGTTTAGCAACGCTGGCGAAGAAGTTGCGCATCCCAATTTTTATGACGGGGGCAACACACGCGGCCTGGGCGCGGGCGATGCGGACGGCGAATGGCGAGCGGCCGCAACTGGAGAGGCTGGAGCGCTTCGAATCGGGGCATCGCTTTCAGATTGGCGACATCGAGGTGAAGCCTTTCACCATTCCTCACGACGCGGCCGATCCGGTGGGGTTCACGTTCCGCGTGGAGGGCGCGAAGGTGAGCGTGGCCACCGACCTGGGCTACCTGCCGGTGAACGTTCGCGACCACTTGCGGGGATCGGACGTGCTGATCATGGAGTCTAATCACGATGTGGAGATGCTGCGCGGAGGATCGTATCCGTGGGCGGTGAAGCAGCGCGTAGCCAGCAATGTGGGACACTTGTCGAACAAGAAGCTCGCGGATTTCTTCACCAGCGACTATGATAATAGTGCAGCGTTTGTAGTGCTGGCGCATCTATCAGAGCAGAACAATCACCCGGAAATAGCGCGGCGAGAGGCCGAACAGGCGCTGGCCGAGCGGGGCGGGTTGTTTCAGAATCGCGTGCTGGTGGCGGTGCAGTCCGAGGTTTTGCCGCCCATCCGGTTGTAGTCGCTCCAGTATGTAGTTTCTTATGAGTCAGCAGTGCATTGATCCGATTGTGGGCAAGATCCTGGCGGGCTGGCGCTACGACATATCCGGCCTGGCGCCGGAGATGCGCGGCGACTACGAAAGCCACTTTGCGGGATGCGAGCGCTGCCGCGGACGGCAGCGGATGCACCGCATGATTGACGTGGGGTTGATCGCGCTGGCATCGGTTTCGGGCGGTGTGTTTCTGCTGGCGTTTGGAGTGATTCGCCACTTTGGTCCGCGGCACGCCTTCTGGCTGGAGATTGCGGCGCTGGCGGGATTTGCGCTCTCGGCGCTGATCTGGCTGGTGGTAGCCGTAGCCACACCGGCGCCGGTCACGGTGCTGGATGCGGCCAAGCAAGGGGCGCGGCGCGTGCACGACCGCTTGCCTCCGGAGATTCGGGAACGCCTGCCCGAAGAACTTCGGGTGAAGATTACCGGGACCTAATTCTTAGAGTCCAGCGCAAGCCAGCGAAAAACGATATTGCTTAAGCGGATTCGGTCTGAAAGATTGCTGGTTACTTCCGGCGAACTGCGCGAGAATGTACGCAATGCGGGGGGCCATCAAAACACTGCGGGCGGTGCAGTGGACCATGCTGGGCAGCATTTTGCTCTATGCTGTCATCGGCGAACTTCTGCGTCACGGGGCTCGAGCCATCGATGCTTCCCTGAGCTACGTTTTTACCACCGCGGGAGTTGCGCTGGTGGGCGTGATTTTCGTGGTGAGGCGCACGCTGGTGCTGCGGTCCGCGGAAAACCTGGTAGTTCACCCCGACGACTCGGCTACGTTAAGTCACTGGAAGAGCGGTTACATAACCACCTACGCGCTATGCGAGGCCCTGGCGCTGTTTGGCTTGATCCTGCGTTTCATGGGCTGTAGTTTTCAGCAGAGCCTGCCGTTCTACGCCGGCGGGTTTGCGCTGCTTTTCTTCTTCGGACCGCGAGAACCCGCTAGAGCGTGAAGTGCCCGGCCGGGCCCCCAATTGCCCTACTACGCCTTGATGTGGCAGCTCGCTAACCCGCGCTTCTCCAGATATTGCTGGTGGTAGTCCTCGGCGGGATAGAAGGTGACGGCGGGGACGATCTGAGTCGCAATCGGCTTGGAATAGCGATGGGCTTTTTCCAGCGCTTCCTTCGAGGCTTGCGCCGCGGCCTGCTGTTCCGGCGTGTGGAAGAAGATGGCGGAGCGGTATTGCGTGCCCCAGTCCGGTCCCTGACGGTTGATCTGCGTGGGGTCGTGGTTCTCCCAGAAGACTTTCAGCAGATCGGTATAGGGCACCTGGGCAGGATCGAATTCCACCTCGACCGCTTCGGCGTGGCCGGTGCGATCGGTGCAAACTTCCTTGTAGGTGGGATTGTCGGTGTTTCCGCCGATGTAGCCCACGCGCGTGGATAGCACGCCGGGCAACGCACGGAAGGTGGCTTCCACTCCCCAGAAACACCCCGCTGCAAATGTGGCTTTCTCCATCGTAAGATTGCTCCTTGCAGAACTGGCGCCCCTTCGACCTTGCCCAGGGCAGGCTCCGGCGGCTGTCTGCGTGTCGGGTCGGCGTCTTCGCCCCCACTGAACCCGTCCCTATTAGATGACGAAATCGCGAGAAAGTCACGCGGCCGTCGCCAGATGGGTACCTTGTCGCCTCCCCGGGCAATTGACGCTACGGACGGATTCAGGATAAAGTTCGGCAAGGTTGTCGCAGTAGTTGTCCCAGGAGAAGTTCTGTGGTTTCAGGATCCAGCCGCGCCCGGAGTGTGCATAAATTTGCCATCTTTCTGCTTTTGGCGCTGGCAAGTGCGCAGGCGGCGCTGGCGGTGTCGAGCTTCAGTCCGCAGCGGCGTGTCGGCTACACCACGGGCGATCAATGGGAGCCCGCGCTGGCAGCGGATGGCCACGGACACATCTATATTTTATTTCCGCAGTATGGCGCGGTAAGCGACTGTCCGGCTTGCACCTCGCCTACGATGGCTCTGCTGGTCAGCAACGACAACGGATTGTCGTGGCAGGCGCCGCATGCGCTGGTGGCTTCCTCGACCGGCCAGTTTGATCCGCAGATTGTGGTGGATCCGGTGGACCGGCAGACGGTTTACGTTTCCTGGCTGCAGAACAACAAGCGCGACGTGATGGTGGCGAGGTCGCAGGACTTCGGCGCCAGCTGGTACCTGGCGATCGCGGAGCACTCGCGCGACAACGAAGACGCGGACAAGCCAGTGCTGGCGGTGCACGGCGCCGACATATACGTGGGGTTCAATCACGACGAGAATTTTCTGGTGGCCGCGTCGCATGATTACGCGCAGAACTTCGCGTCGGTGACGGTGAATCCGAACGCTGGGCCGGGCTGGTCGCTGGCGGGTGGCGCCACTGTGGATGCGACCGGCGACGTCTTTTTTTCCTGGACGGGCTACGCACGGCACGAACTCAACACTCACCCGGTGAGCATTTACGTGAGCCGGTCGGCGGATGCGGGACGGAGCTGGAACACGGTTCTGCTGGACGTTTCGAGCGCGCCGCCGGGTTGTGCGGCGCAAGGATGCGAGGCCGAATTTCTCGGCGCACAGATTGCGCTGACGTCCGATGCCGCGGGAACCGTCTACGCACTGTGGAATGCGGGCACGACGCACGGCGGACCGGAACGAATCTACTTTTCATCTTCCACCACGGGCGGGGCAAGCTGGTCGGCGAAGGCGGACGTCTCAACCGCGGACGATCAGGTGGAGCACGGGTTTCCGGCGATCACCGCGGGCGCGGCGGGCGATGTGCGCATCGCATGGATGGATACGCGCTACCATGCGGTGCCGAATCAGCCGCTGTGGAATGTTTTCCATCGCAGTTCGAGCAACGGTGGCGCGACGTGGTCGGCCGAGACCCAACTCTCCGGCCCGGCGCGGGGCTACGATTACATCCTGCCTGAGGGCTTTAAGTTTCCCTTCGGCGACTACTTTTCGATGGCGATCGACAACCTCGGGAACACGCATGTGGTGTGGGGCGAGGGCAGCAATTACAAGTCTCCGGGGTCGATCTGGTACACACACGGGCGTTAAGCTCGTTGCTTCTCTACTCCACGATCATGCCGCCAATGAGGTCTGCCAGGCGGGTGATGCCGCGATCCTCGCACCAGGTCTGCAGTTCGTCCACGATCTTCTCGGTGGCGCAGGGATCCCAATAGCTGGCGGTACCGATCTGCACCGCGGTTGCTCCGGCGAGCATGAACTCGGCGACATCGGCCGCGGTTGAGATGCCTCCCATGCCGATGACAGGAATGTTTACTGCGTGCGCGGCATCGTAGACCATGCGCAGGGCAATCGGCTTGATGGCCGGGCCGGAGAGTCCGGCGGTGACGTTGGCGATGCGAGGCTTGCGCGTGTCAGCGTCGATGGCCATGGCTACGAAAGTGTTGACCAGCGAGATGGCGTCGGCGCCCGCCTCCTGCGCGATGTGAGCCATCTGCGCGATGCTGGTCACATTGGGCGAGAGCTTCACGATCAGAGGACGACGGGCCGCGCGTTTTGCCGTGGTCACAACTTCGTCGAGGGAGCGCGGATCGCTGCCGAATTGCAGGCCGCCGTGTGCCGTGTTGGGGCAGGAGACGTTTAGTTCGTAAGCGGCGATGCCTTCGCCGTCATTGAGAATCTCGATGGTTCTTTCGTAGTCTTCGCGGGTGTAGCCGAAGATGTTGGCCAACACAACGATGTTCTTGATCTGCCGGAGCCTGGTCAGCTTTTCTTCTAAAAACGCGGCAGCACCGATGTTCTGCAGGCCGATGGCATTGAGCATGCCGGCAGCGGTTTCCCATAGGCGCGGCGGCGGATTGCCGATCATCGGCTCCCGCGAGAGACCTTTGACCACGAATCCACCCAGCTTGTCGAGATGGACCACATCCTCGAACTCGACGCCGTAACCGAAGGTGCCGCTGGCCGCGATGATGGGATTTTTGAGCTCGATGCCCGCGAAGCTCACGCTGAGATCCGGCGAAGACTTGCCGCCGTTTTCGGAGGAGGATGTCACCGCGGCGCTCCTTCGTTAGGCGATCCAGCGTTGGGAGATCGCGCAGCATTCTCGGCCTGATGTGGCGGGGCAATCGCCTCGGTGAGTACGCGCCCCACGGCGTGAGTAGGAGCATTGATGCCGAGCAGCGACGCGAACGTGGCTGCGAGATCGACCGGCTCGGAGTGGGAGCGATACGTGCCCGTCCGAAACGGCAGTCCATAGAAAGCCAGGGGCACGTGCGTGTCGTAAGTGTAGGGCGAGGCGTGGTCGGTGCCTCTCGCGGGGCCGACGGTGTAGGGCTCCGGGACTCCCATGACATACCAGCCGCCTTCGGGTGAGTAGCTGTTCAAGAACTTTCTGCCGAGAGCGGTTGCGGGGACTTCGCCTTCTGCAAGCTGGGACTTGGTGAAGTAGTCGCGCAGTCCGGCCTGCTTCATCGCTTCGCCGGCAGCGGATTCGGCGTCGCGCTCCTTGAGGTGAGCGGCGGCGAAGGCATCGTGGTCGAGCCAGGCGAGCGGGTAATCGAGCTTGATGTAGGCGGCGGTGTGGCCGGGGGAAAACTTCGCAGACAACGTGCTATTGATTTGAGCTTCGAGTTTGCCCGCGTCCAGATTGGCGGCGGGGATGCGGAGTTTCTTCGCGGCATCGGGCAAGGCCGAAGCACCATGGTCCGCCGAAAGCGCGATCCACACGTTTGCGAGGCCGACCTGATGGCCGAGGAAGGCGAAGAAGTCGGCGAGTTCATGATCGAGCGCGAGCGCCATAGCGGCCATCTCCGGCGAATCGGGACCGACCTGGTGGCCCAGAATGTCGTTCGCGGAAAGACTGATGGCGAGCAAGTCGGTAGCCTGCCCGGCGCCGAGATTTTCGTAGACAACTAATTCCTTGGCGAATTCCAGTTCGTACTCATTGGCGAAGGGAGTGGAGCCGATGACCTCGTAGAAGCCCGCGTCGGAACCGTCTTTACTCTTGCGATGCGCGGTCGAACGCAGAGTATCTCCGTTCGCGTTCTTCCAGTCGCGATCCCAATATTTTGCCACTCGATTGCCGGCGTTGAAATCCAGCGCCCACTTGGGCAAATCGTGGCGATAATAAGTCGACGTAATCCAGAAACCACTTTTCGGATCGATCCAATAAGCGGCATCGGCTGCGAAGCCGCCGGGCAGCACGGCGGCGCGGTCTTTCAACGAAAGGCTAAAAACTCGCGCCTGCCCTTGGGTAGCGAGTTTGAGTTCGTCACCCAGAGTGTCAGCCAGCAGGTTGTGCGGAGACGCGCCGGTCTTGTCTTCGGCAATGCCGACAAGCTTGGTGTCATCGTCCTCCACCGAGGTGACCATTTTCTTTTTCTTCGGAGCCCACCATTCGTTCGCCACAATGCCGTGACCATTGCTATAGGCGCCGGTGAAGAGCGTGGCGTGGCCAGGAGCGGTGCGGGTGTTGGCATAGTCGTAGTTGCAGTCGGTGAAGTTGGCGCCATGATCGAGGAGAAGGCGGAATCCGCCTTCGCCGAACTGATCGCGGTAGCGCTCCAGATAGTCGCCGCGAAACTGATCGATCACGACCACCACGACCAGCTTGGGATGGGCTTTGTAGGCAGAGGCAAAACTGGCCGGGAGGGAGGCCGAGATGAGGACGGCCAGGAATATCTTCAGCAATGTTCTTAGAAAAGAACGGCGCACCGCACTCGACGGGGGGAGGAATCTCATCGCGAAGCTAGTTTACACAGTCGAACCTTCCCCGCCAAAGTTGGGTGAAGAAATCTACGGGACTTTCGGACGCGGGAGAGGATACTATGGGGCTTCGTCGGGCTCCAAGGCACGGACTGGAAAGGTCACGAGATTGAAAATCTCGCAAAAGGGACTATACGCATTACAGGCGATGATGACGCTTGCGCGTCAGCATCAAGACGAGGTTGTCAAGATTCGAGACATCGCCTCCGAAGGGGATCTGCCGGAAAAGTTTCTGGAGTTGATCCTGGTTGAACTGAGGAATGCCCGCATGGTGGAGAGCGTACGCGGCGCAAAGGGCGGCTACAAGCTGCGCCGTGCTTCTTCCGAGATACGGATCGGCGAGATCATCCGGCTGATCGATGGCCCGCTGGCGCCGTTGGGCGACGCGGATCAACTGCGAAGCCTTATCCTGCGAGATGCCGACCACCGCGCCCTGTATCAAGTTTTCCTGGATGTGCGAGACGCAGCGGCGAACATCCTCGATAACACCACGCTCGCCGATCTTCTCGAGGATCCGGGTCCCGGCTCAGCAAGTGCAAAGAGGCAACGCGGAAAGAATCGAAGTATCCCGTCGATCGCCCCGAAGCGAAGTTCTGGTCGGGGAAGAAGTTCGCTGAGGTCTGGGCTTGGGGTTGGATAATTTCCGCCGCTTACTTTACAGGCGGGAGGCCGATTTTAGCGATCAACTGGCGAAACTCCGGGTCCTGATGCATCGACTGAAACGTGCTGCTGGAGGGGAGATTGGTGAGCAGGAGGTCGTGTCGCTGGTAGGCGATCTCAAGATATTTTAAGGCGTCGCTTTTCTGCCCCAGGTCGGCGTAGGCGGCGGCCAGGTCAAAGGCTGACCCTTTGCCGTGCTCGAACGATTCGCGCGCGGCCGCCAGACGCTCCTCGAACAGTCCGCGCTGGCCGCCGCTCTTGTAGGCTTTCAGCTCCGCCTCGATGTTTTTCTCCGCGCTGGAGTCGTGGCGCAGATGCGCAACCGTCCCCATTTCCTCCAGGTATCCCGGATAATTTCCTTCGGGAAAATAAATCACTTGGGCCAGGTACCTGTGCGGAGGAACAAACTCGGGCTGGGAGGCTGCGATCTGGGTCAGCAGCGCTCTGGCTGTCTCTGTCTTTCCGGATGCGGCGAGAATCAATCCCTTGTCGGCAAGGATGGGTGTAGAAGAAGGATCGAGCTGCCGAGCCCGCTCGATTTCCACCAGGGCTTCCTGGTTGCGCTGGATCGCGACGAGGAAGGTGGCATACCAGTGGTGGGCGCGGGGCAAGGTTGCGTCCAGCTCGATGGCGCGCTTGAACTCGCGGTCGGCTGTGGCCGCATCAAAGAATCCCCAGTAGCTGGCAAAGGCCAGAGAGTTGTGGGCTTCGGCGGAATTGGGATCGAGCTCGACCGCCTTGCTGGCGGCCGCGAGCGCCCGCGGAAACGCTTCCTCAGGAAGCATTGCGCTGTACTCGCGAAGCAGGTTGTAGCTGTCGGCCAAGCCCACATAGGGCGCCGCATAGCCGGGATCGTGCACGATTGCCTGGGTAAAGAAATCCACGGCCTGGTTCAAATCCGCGGGTGTGCGCTTTTCGAAATAGTAGCGGCCTTTGAGGTAGAGATCCTGAGCTTCGGCGGCGGGCACGTGGGGGGCGGCGAGTGCATTCTTAAACCGGGGCTCGCGATGGCTGAAGGAAAAGACAAGAAACGAGCCGGCAATCAGTGCCAGGGGTACGAGCCAGAGGAAAGGCTTGGCTGCCGATAGACGGGACGGCACGGGAACGGGTGGAGGGGCAAGGACGGGAGCGGAAGATGGAACGTGAGCCGTGACCTTGGTGTCCGGCAAATCGGCCACAGAGGCCGGGATTGGATCGCCATCTGCCGGAGGATTTTCCGCCGCGACTGCGGCAAAATCCAGGACGTGGTTGGGAGCTTTGAGCCACTCCGCCAGTTCCTCCGCGTAGGCGAACACACCACCGCGAGCGCTTCCCGGCACCCGGTACACGGGCAACCCGCGCTCTTTTTCCCAACGTTTAACCGTGCGCTCGTCGCGGCCGAAGAACGCGGCAATTTCCTTCCACGAATCCAGACGCTTCTTCGGCGCGAGAGGCTCGCTATGAGCGGCCATACTTTGCAATGCCCTGAATGGTTCTGAGTTGTGTCTCTGCCGGGGGACAGCGAGGCCTTCCCAGTATAACGCGATCCGCAGCCGTGCGGACCACCACGAATGTGCCACCGTCTCCGGCAGCTAGAGACTTTCTTCTTCGGTTGACACGTTCCGGCGAACGCGTAATACTTTCGCGCTAACGCCGCTTCCTTTTGCTTGTGTTCCTGAAATGCCAAGATGGGCGCGGCTTTTGCCATCCCCAGGAGGACTTCGCATGACCCGTACTGCCCGCTTCGCCCGGAATATTTTTCCGCTTCTATTGGTCGCCGCGGTTTTGGTTCCTCTGGCTTCCGCCTCTGGCCCTTATGTGATCGGTTCTGCGAACACGGTAAGCGCCGATCCGAATGTGGTCCGTCCAACCACCACGCCGTGCGTGGTGCAATTGTTCAGCGACGCGCAGTTCTTCGATTTCAATGTGGAGAATTTTACTT
The DNA here is from genome assembly GCA_963749985.1 of uncultured Acidobacteriaceae bacterium. Lineage (GTDB taxonomy): Bacteria > Acidobacteriota > Terriglobia > Terriglobales > Acidobacteriaceae > Sulfotelmatobacter. Next base: position 288,812 of record CAVVOS010000003.1, read on the forward strand.
TCACTCCACCCTCCGCCTGTCCCGGCCCCTGGGCCAAGGTGGTGCTTGAGGCGGATATCAACCTGAATGCCGGCATTCAGTACGACCGCACCGCGAATTTCTGGCTGGGTCCGGTGAACATCTACTTTGGCACCACCGCCGAGCCCTCGAACATTGGTCCATCGTGGCATATCGAAAACGATCTTACCGACTACAGTTCGATCTTCTACACTGCGCAGTCCGGCCAGGCCGATATTGGCAATACTTTGTGCTGCGGGCTTACGTCCACCATCTATGCATCGGCATCGCTGGAGTTTTATCCACTCGCGAAGGGTCAAGCGGCGCCGCTAACAGCTAACGAGGTGCTCGCGTTGTCTGCCGGTCCCTCGGGTGGCACGGTGGCGCTGAACTCCACTTCCAGCACGCTTGCCGGCACGTTCACTTTTCCCACGAACGTGCAAAACGCATACCTGGATGTCTACGCGCAAAGCCAGTCGAACGATGAATTCTGGTATACCTGCGTGCCCAACGATGTTGCGTCTGAACTGCAGAGCTGCGGAAACACGGCCTTCCGTGAGACTGAGATCACCATCGACGGCCAGCCGGCCGGCCTAGCGCCGGTCTTCCCGTGGATCTTCACCGGAGGCATCGATCCTTTCTTGTGGTTCCCGATTCCCGGCGTGCAAACTCTGAACTTCACTCCTTACCGGGTGAACCTTACGCCGTTCGCGGGACTGCTCAGTAATGGCCAGCAGCATACTGTGTCGCTCAGCGTCTACAACGCCGACAGCTATTTCTCGGCGACGGCGTCGCTGCTGCTCTACCTCGATCCGGGCTCAACCAAGGTTACCGGCGCTGTCACTCAGAACACGCTGGCGGGGCCATCTCCAGTGGTCAAGGAGAATCTCAACGTACAGCCAACTACCATCACGGGAACGGTGGACGTGACCTCGGCACGCAGTTTTGCGATTGTGGGGTATGTGAACACCTCGCACGGCAAAGTGACTACGAATATTTCGCAGTCCGTCAACTTCTCCAGCGACCAAAGTTTCGACATCACCGCAAGCAAGTACGTGCAGGATATCTCCCAAGAAACCACTCTTGCCTCCTACATTGTGGTGTCCCAGCCGGGTGCAGTGAGCGTCGTCAACTATGACGTCTTCACTTTTCCGCTAACGGTGGACATCTCGGAGGTGGTGCTCTCCGACGGCGACACGAGCGTCACCACTACGGCCAAGCAGACTTACCAGCTCACCACCGAAACAATTCAGGCCGGCAAAACCACTTATTCGAGTTTTCTCGAGAATGCCGGGCAGCATGTCGACACGCTCGACTACAACACCTTCGTCAATTCGAACCAGTCCGCTTCGCAGCAGTACAACTCCTACGACTCGACTGGCGCTGGCTATAACTGCGCTATCTCGGCCGTGGCCAACGTGCTCACGGCGTTTAGCCCCGGCTGTGCGCAGTAGGGGATGATTGGCGGGGATGTGTTGTGGAATAACCTGCCGAAAAACAAAGGGAGCGGCCAATGCCGCTCCCTTACCTGTCTGGAATTCCAGTTCCATTCAGAGGAAAGACTTTATTTCGGCGGCCGCGTGATCGCTCCTTGAGACGCTGACGAGACCAGCGCCGCATACTTGGCGAACACTCCGGTGGGATAGCGCGGCTTTGGCGGCTTCCATTCTTTCATGCGCTGGCGCAGAACTTCGTCGCTGATCTCAACTTCCAAAACGCGCTGGCGGATATCGAAGCGAATCATGTCGCCATCGCGCACGGCGGCGATCGGCCCGCCCAGCGCGGCTTCCGGCGAGACGTGGCCGGCCATCAGTCCATGGGTAGCGCCGCTGAAACGGCCGTCGGTTAACAGCGCCACCGACGATCCCAAGCCCTCGCCCACGATGGCGCCGGTTACGCTCAACATTTCGCGCATGCCGGGTCCGCCCTTGGGGCCTTCGTTGCGGATGACGACAACATCGCCAGACTTAATTTTCTTGCTGGTGACCGCGGTCATTGCGTCTTCTTCCGATTCAAAGACGCGGGCCGGACCGCGCTGCTCCAACCGCTCATGCCCGCTGATCTTGGCCACGCAGCCCTCGGGCGCGAGATTTCCCTTCAGCACGACGAGCCCTCCGGTTTTCTTCAGCGGTTTGTCCAACGGCGCGATTACTTCCTGGCCGGGAGTTTCGATGGCGTTCTCGCTCTCGGCCTCAATGGAACGGCCGGTCACGGTGTTCGCCGCAGGGTGAAGATGATTTCCACGCAGCAGTCGCAGGGCCAGCAAGCGCACGCCGCCGGCGCGATGCATATCTGCAGCCACAAAGCGCCCGGAGGGTTTCAGATCGGCGAGCAGAGGTGTTCGCTCACTCACGGTTTGGAAGTCGTCAATCTCCAGATCGACTTCGGCTTCCCGCGCGATGGCCAGCAGATGCAGAACTGCATTGGTGGATCCGCCGGTCGCGGCCACGGATGCGATGGCATTTTCAAAGGCATCGCGGGTCAGAATCTGCCGAGGGCGTATTTCTTTCTCGAGCAAATTCAGCGCTACCTGGCCGCAGTCGAAGGCCACCTGATCCTTCGCGGCATCCATCGCAGGCACACTGTTAAAGCCCATGGGAGAAAGGCCGATCATCTCCATCACGGTCGACATGGTGTTCGCCGTGTATTGGCCGCCGCAAGCGCCAGCGCCCGGACACGCCACATTCTCCAAGTCATGCAATTCCTGGTCGGTCATCTTTCCAGCCGCGTTGGCGCCCACCGCCTCGAACACATCCTGAATGGTGACGTCCTTGCCGCGATAGCTGCCCGCCGCGATGGTGCCGCCATAGAGCACGAAACCGGGAAGATCCATCCGCGCCAGCGCCATCGCGGCGCCGGGAATCGTTTTATCGCAGCCCACAACGCACACCACCGCGTCGAACAATTGCCCGCGGCAGACGAGTTCAATGGAATCGGCAATCAACTCGCGGCTCACGAGCGATGCCCGCATGCCTTCGGTGCCCATGGTTTCGCCGTCAGAAATGGCGATGGTGTTGAATTCCATGGGAGTGCCGCCGGCGGCGCGAATGCCTTCCTTTACTTTGGCGGAGAGCCGCCGCAGGTGAAAGTTGCAGGGCATGGTTTCGATCCAGGTGTTGGCCACGCCGATCAGCGGCTTGCGCAAGTCGGCGTCAGTGAAACCAATGGCTTTGAACATGGCACGCGCCGGGGCCCGGTCGCGCCCGTCGGTGATTCCGTGGCTGCGATGCTTGAGATCCATGATATTTGGGGTCAATTACGGCCCATGGGAAAGATTACAACAATTGAGCCATTGAGTGATCGTGTCATTGAGTGATTGAAAATCTTGCAAGACGGCTTTTGCAATCGCCCAATTGCAAAATGTACTTTGAGCGACGGTCGATTATTTTCGACAGCCAAACGAAAAACGGGGAACCCGCGGTCAAAGTGATTTCAGGAGACCGCACTCTAACCGCAGGTTCCCCAATCGCATGACGCTCGCCCAGAGGCATCACGCTGCTGACACTCTCGATCCTGAGTCCAAAACTTAAGCCAAGGCCGCGCGCGCGGACTGCTCAGCGAGGCTCGCCGAAGCTGGCGGAAGTGGCGCCCACGCCGCTTCTCCATGCTCCTGCACCTGCTCCTGGAAAGCCGCGCTGGAACGTACGTCGATCACATCCACGATACCGTACCACTCGCGGCAAAGCTGGCCGATCTGCTTATGCGTGACCTCGATCAGCAAAGTGACTGCGTGGTCGGCACCGGCGGCCTCGGCGTGCACCGATGGAAGGTCGAGTCCTCTGCGGGAAACCGCGTTGAGGATGCGCATCAATGCGCCTTGCGCGTTGCGATAGCGAATGTGAAAGATCTGCATGTTAGCTTCCTTAAACAGAATTTGTAATTGAGTAATTTGGTAATTTTGTAATTTAAAAATCCATGGCATCCGTCAGGTTTTCAAATTACAAAATTACCCGATTACCAAATTACTCAATGCCCTTGTCTTCAAACACCATCTCCGAAAGCGCCGCTCCCGCCGGAACCATGGGATAAACGTTGGCTTCGGGATGACAATCAAACACCAGCAACTCCGCATGCGGTGATCGCAGGAAATTCTCGATCAGATCTCCCGTTTCGGCCGCGACCGGATACTGCATCATGGCGGCCTCGTTCAGCCGCCACCCGTGAATCTTGTAAGCCTTCGCAATCTCGACGAAGTCCGGGTTATCGCTGAGATCGGTCTCGGCATAGTTGCGCTCATAAAAAAGCTGCTGCCACTGCCGCACCATGCCCAGATACTTGTTGTCCACGATCACCATCTTTATGGGCAGGCCGAGCCGGTGCACCGTAGCCAGTTCCTGGATGTTCATCTGGAACCCGCCATCGCCGGAAACGCAGAGCACGCACGTATCTGGTTTCGCCAGTTGCACGCCGACTGCTGCAGGCAGGGCGAAACCCATCGCCCCCAGGCCGCCCGAAGTAATGAAGCCGCGCGGCGACGAAGAGCGGTAACGCTGTGCCGCCCACATCTGGTGCTGGCCCACGTCTGCAATCACTACGTTGTCCTGCGGCAGGCGGCTGAAGAGTTCATCGAGGAAGCGGATCGTCGGCTGCGCCAGTCCTCGCGGATCGAGTTCCGCGCGCTCGGGTCCGCAGGCCACCGCGCGCCAGCCGCTCCAATCAGGCAGGGAAGCATGGCGTAGCTCGGCGTGCAGCGCCGGAATGGTGTCGGCGAGATTTCCGATTACCGGCAACTCGCAGGCTCGCACCCGGTCAAGCTGCGCGGGATCAATTTCAAAGTGGACGATCTTGGCGTGAGGTGCAAAGCGCGTGGGATCGCCGGTCACGCGATCATCCAGGCGCGCTCCGAAAACCAGCAGCAAATCAGTCTCGTGCAGCGCGTGGTTGGCGGCGCGCGTCCCGTGCATGCCCACCATGCCCAGGTAGTACGCCGATTGCGGCGGAACCGCGCCCAATCCGTGTACTGTGGCAAACGTGGGAATATTCAAATCGTCGAGCAGCTGCCGCAGTTCCGGAATCGCTCCCGAAAGTTTTGCCCCGGCGCCCACCAGCGCCACCGGCCGGCTTGACCGCTGCAGCAAAGCCACAATCGTGTCGCTGAAAGCGCCTTCCGCGTTCGCGTCGGCGGGCCGGGCGTGCGGAGTGAACTTTACCGGTCCGGAGAATTCTTTCTTCGCCTTCAGTATGTCGGTGGGGATGTCGATCACCACCGGGCCCGGCCGTCCGCTGCGCGCCCAGTAGAAACCTTCCGCGATCACTTCCGGAATTTCATCGATGGTGCGAACCAGCCGGCTCCACTTGGTGAGCGAAAGCGTCACCCCGAAAACGTCAGTTTCCTGAAACGCATCGCTTCCAATCAGTGCGCTGCGTACCTGCCCCGTGATGCACACCAGAGGGACGGAATCCATCTTGGCGTCAGCGATGCCGGTCACCAGGTTGGTCGCCCCCGGTCCGCTGGTGGCGATCGCGACCCCAACTTTTCCCGTAGCCCGCGCCACGCCTTCCGCGGCAAACACCGCGCCTTGCTCGTGCCGCGTCAGCACATGCCGGATGCCGCTGCCTTCCAGCGCGTCGTACAACGGCATGATCGCGCCACCGGGATACCCAAACACCAGGTCCACCCCTTCGGCGCGCACGCACCGCAGAACGATTTCGGCGCCCTTAAGCATTCACCACCTGTTTAGGTTGTGGCTTCGGCGCTTCCGCTGGCTTCTTTGCTTCTCTGCCGGGCAGCCAGCTCATCATGCCGCGCAGTTGCGCACCCACGATCTCGATGGGATGCTGCTGTTCTCTCTCGCGCAATTCGGTGAAGTGATAACCGCCGTCTTTGTTTTCTTTGATCCACTCGCGCGCGAACGTTCCGTCCTGAATGTCGGAGAGAGTCTTCTTCATTGCCGTCCGCGTCGCATCGCCGACAACTTTTTCACCGCGTGTCAGGTCGCCATACTCGGCGGTGTTCGAAATCGAATGCCGCATCCGGCTCAGGCCGCCTTCGTAGATCAGGTCAACGATGAGCTTCATCTCGTGCAGGCACTCGAAGTAAGCGATTTCCGGCGCGTAGCCTGCCTCCACCAGCGTCTCGAATCCCTTCTTGATCAACGACGTCAAACCGCCGCACAGCACCGCCTGCTCGCCGAACAAATCACTCTCGGTCTCTTCCTTGAATGTGGTTTGCAGCACGCCCGCGCGAGTGGATCCGATGCCGTGCGCGTAAGCCAGCGCATATTCGTGAGCGCGCTGGCTGGAGTCCTGCTGAATTGCGATCAGCGACGGTACGCCACGCCCTTCGGCGTAGACGCGCCGCAGCAAGTGCCCCGGACTCTTGGGCGCGATCATCACCACGTCCACATCACTGGGCGGGACGATGGTCTTGAAATGAATGCTGAAGCCGTGCGAGAACCCGAGAATCTTTCCCGGATGCAGGAAAGGCTTAACGTACTGCTCGTAGACTGAGGCCTGAGTCTCATCGGGCGTGAGCACATGAATCCAGTCGGCGCGCTTGGCGGCCTCATCCGGAGCCACCACGACCATGCCGTCGGCGCGGGCTTGCTGCGCGCTGGGGCGAGTGGGATCGAGCCCCACGATTACCTTGTGGCCGCTGTCGCGCAAGTTCTGCGCCTGCGCGTGCCCCTGGCTGCCGTAGCCCAGGATGGCGATGGTCTTGCCCTTCAGGGCGTTGGGATTGGCGTCGTGCTCGTAGAAGATTGTGGCCACCGGGAAAGCTCCTCTCGCGATTCCAGGAAACCGACCGGTCGGTCGGTTTGGTCATGCTATCGGAGGCCCGTGGCCATGTCAAGTGAGAATCTTCGCGGTCAGTACATCCTTGGATTCAACAACCGCTCGACGCGCTCCGGCTCGCAGGCGATGATCTTCAAATAGGCTTGCGTTGGCCGGTCGGGCTGCGCGCGGCCTTGCTCCCAGTCCCGGAGAGTGCCGAGGGGAATGTGGTAGCGGACCGCGAATTCCTCTTGCGTCAACGCCAAAGCGCGGCGAATGATTTTTGCCTGCGGCGTTCGCTTCATCCGCTTAAGATCGGTGGCAGTCAGCGGTTGCGCGTCGCGGTCGGCACGGGCGGCCGCCTCGACAGCCTCGGAGGTCATGGGCCTAAGCGTTTTGCTGGAAGTAGTCGTCTTGCTCATATTGCGTCGCCCTTCGGGCTGAAATGATGCGGATGCGTTCCTGGCGTTCGGTATAGGCTACAAACAACACGACTTTGCCCTCAGCCACGCCGATGATCACTAAACGCTCTTCGTCATACTGCTCCCGGTCATCGAGGCGTTCGATGGCGAACGGATCTTTGAACACGGTCTTTGCCAAATCGAAGCTCACGCCATGTCTGCGGAAGTTAGCTTTGGCTTTGGCCTTATCCCACTCAAATTCCAGTTTCATGATACTACGGGATATCAGTAGTTAGTCAACTGTTCAGTTCAAGGATACAAGCTCTGGCCCGTATACCAATTGGCATTCCTCCCCGCAACTGTTTACCATGTCACCCGATGGCCCGTGAGACTGTAGTCGACTCCCGGCAGGAAATCTTGCGCACCGCCGCACGCCTGTTCCAGCAACGGGGTTACGACGCCACTTCCATGAACGATGTCGCCGCCTCGCTCAAGCTGAGCAAGGGCGGCCTCTATCACCACTTCCAGAGCAAGGACGAAATCCTCTACGAGATCATGAACCACGCCATGGAGATTACCCAGGAACGCGTGCTCAATCCCGTCCGGGGCATTGCCGATCCCGAAGAGCGGCTGCGCGCCCTCATCCGGCTGCACATTGAAGTCGTGCTCAGTCCGCGCGACCGCGAGATTACGGTGATGCTCCACGAAAACCATCCCCTGCCGCCCGCACTGCGCAAGCGCATCAACTCCCGCAAAAAGGACTACATCCACTTCCTTGAAAGCCTGATGGCCGAAGTTCAAGAAAAAGCTCAGAGGGGAACTCAGAAAGAAAATCACAACAAACTTCATCATTCTCACCAAGCAAAAAGCAAAGTCAGCCCGCGAGCCGCCGCCTTCGCGCTGCTGGGAATGATCAACTGGATTTATCAATGGTACAAGCCGGAGGGTGAACTGCAGGCCCAGAACCTGATTCCACAATTTACCGACCTCATTTTCGGAGGCATCTTCGCGTGAACGCTTTCCTCGCCAAGCTTCTCGATATCGACCAGCAACGCGCCCAGAGCGGCAAGTTATACCGCGAGTTCCTGCGTGTGCCGTCGATGAGCGCCGGCCTCTACGTCCTGCCCGCCGGAGGCACCGACCTGCAGCGGCCGCATCACGAAGACGAGATGTATTACGTAGTCCGCGGCCGCGCCCGCTTCAAAATCGACAACGAAGACCAGGAAGTTTCCGCGGGCAGTGTGATGTTTGTAGCCGCCGAAGTCGCGCACCACTTTTACGACATCGCGGAAGAACTCGCAGTGTTGGTTTTCTTTGCGCCCGCCGAAAGCTAGACTGCGCACGCCGATGGACTATCCGATCCTGCCCATGCAGCCAGAAAACTGGCCCGCCGTTCGCGAGATCTATCGCGAAGGCATCGCCACCGGCAACGCAACTTTCGAATCCGAACTTCCAGACTGGGAAAAGTGGGACAACAACCATCGCCAGGACTGCCGGCTGATCGCTCGAAAAGAAGAACAAGTCCTCGGCTGGGCCGCGCTCAGCCCAGTTTCCGGCCGCCGAGTTTACGCCGGAGTTGCGGAAGTCTCCGTCTACGTCGCCGTTGCGGCGCGGGGAACAGGCGTTGGCAAATCGCTCCTGCAAGCATTGATCGCAGAATCAGAGCTTCACGGTCTCTGGACGCTGCAAGCCGGAATCTTCCGCGAGAACGCCGCCAGCGTCGCGCTGCACAAATCCTGCGGATTCCGCGAAGTCGGAGTGAGGCAACGCATCGGCAAACTGGGCGGGACCTGGAGAGATGTGCTCCTGCTCGAGCGCCGAAGCGCAACCATAGGCCTCTAGCAGTGCCGGTTTCTCACTCGGTACTGGGTACGTGGTACTCGGCACTACTTCGCCGGAATCCAGTAGACCTCTTCCTTGACCCCGGTCCTGTCGAGGAATCCGCGCCGCTTCAGAATCGCTTTGCTGTTCGCGATCATGTCCGGATGCCCGCACAAGTACGCGGTTGTATTCGTCGCGTCGAGTTCCCAGTGGTCGGCATACTTGCGCAACACGTCGTCGGCGCGCCCAATCTCGCCCGGCCAGTCTGCATGGTCCCAGGGCCGGCTCACGGTGGGCACGTATTTGAACCAGGGCAATTCCGCGTCGAAGCGCGTCAATTCCTCTTTGTAGCCGAACTCCCACGGACGGCTGGCGCCGTTCAGCAGATACAACTGGTGGCTGCCATCGAAGCGTCCTTCTTTCCAGTCTTTGGACATCTGGCGCACGAAACTGACAAACGGCGCCACACCGGTGACGGTCGAAACCAGCAAATGATTCTTCCTTCCGCTTTCCGTGTCGAGCGTGCATTTTCCCTTCGGCACTTTCCGCATCAGCAATTCATCGCCCGGTTGCAACTTGTAAAGCTGCGGCGTGAGTGCACCTTCCGGCACCAGTTCGAAGAAAAACTCCAATTCATCTTCATAAGGAGCCGAGACGATCGAGTACGGCCGCTCCGTCCGCTTGCCGTCGTGCTCCACGCCCAAGGTCGCGTATTGTCCCGGAACAAACGTGAACTCTCCTCCGGGCTGGATGCGCATCATCCACAGGTCGGGTGCGAACTCCGCCCGCTTGGTGACCCTTGCCCGGAAAAACTTCTCGTCCACAACCGTCATTGTCTAGAATCCTCAAGAATCCCGGCGCAGTCAGAACGCCGACTAAAAGCTGGCTCCGCAGGTCGATAAAGTTGTGCGATGATACACGGCAGGTTGGCGATTTGACAACCGAACGGTCGTTCCGGCCTCAACTTCGTGAGCGGGCCCACTTCGCGTAAATTGGTTCCACGGGTTTTCTTCTCAGTTCAACCTGAGGCAATCATGAAACGAAATGCGTATCTCTTTGTATTCGACGGGCTGGCGGATTGGGAGCCGGCGCTGGCTTTGTGCGAGATCCGGAAATCCGGCAAGTATGAAGTTCTCACTGCGGGACATTCGCGCGCAACCGTCGTTACCATGGGAGGCTTGAAGATACTGCCGGATGTCGCTATCGATGCCATCGACCTTCGCCAAACCGCAATTTTCATCCTGCCGGGTGGAAACCGGTGGGAAGAAGGACGAGATGTGAAGATCGACGAAGTTCTCCGGACTCTGCATGCGGAGAACGTCCTGATCGGCGCGCTGTGCGCAGCGACGCTGGAAATTGCTCGAGCGGGGCTCACGCCCGGAGTTCGTCACACCAGCAATGCGAAGAGTTATTTGAAGAAGATGGTTCCGGATTATGAAGACGAGCATTTCTACGTGGATGAATTAGCCGTGACCGATCACAAGATCATCACCGCGAGCGGACTGGGGAGCGTCGAGTTCGCTCGCGAGGTCATCCGCGAGCTGGAAATCTATAGCGCAGCCGACACGCAGATGTGGTTTGAAATGTTCAAGAACGGCGTGATCCCTGCCGCCATGCGGTAAGCCTCACGAAAGCTGCTCAGTGCCGAGCGCCATTCAATACGGAATCTTCCCGAGAGAATTCAGCGGACTCCGCGCCTCCGGGCCGATTTTCCGAGGTTGCTTTGCTTCCCGTCGCTGGAGAGTCCGGCAGCGCGCGAAGCTTGCCCAGTTCGTCTTCCGTCTTCTTCCAGTCTGCCGGCTTTTTCTTGGTTGCAATCGGCGCGCTCGGGTCGGAGTAGAACTGTAAGATATTGGCCCGCAAATCGGGCGTGATCTGGTCGAAGTTGCGCCCAGCCAACTGGTCGAGCAGGTGCGCATAAGTGCTGTCGGTCAGAGCGTACTCCCCGGCCTGTGTCTCATGACCGGTGTCAAAGTCGGTGTTCGCCAGTTGAACCGTTCCGGCACTTGCCTCGTGGAGGAGCGTGTTGTAGTTCTCCATGGTCCGGTCTACGCTGGCGATATAAAGATCTTCCGTTTGCTTGGTGGGAATCTTGAAATCCAGCGCCTTGAACGGTCCCACCTTGGGCACGAGCTTGAGAAAGAACGCCAGCACACGCGTTCCGAAGCTGGGACGTTGATAGGTCCGCCCCCACTCTTTTTGATAATTCGTGCGCGAGAGGTAATAGCGGAACTGGCGTTCGCGGAAGTTCGGCGTTTCGGCCACGATCTCCTTGCGGCGCGCAATCAGCGCCACGCGGGTCATTTCCGGGATTATAGTGCCGATCGCACGCCGGAAGGTGCCGATGGACAGATCTTCGTTCGTGATTATGGTGCTCAGCGGGATGTTGTACGTATCCAGAAACGCCCGCTCCAGCACCGGCTTCGAAATCTGAAAGCCGATGAAGTCGTGATAGGCGTCGGAAGTGTAGCGGTTCTTCGCGACCTGAGTTACATCGAAGCCAAACTCCGTGCGGATGTGGTCCTTGGGATTGTCCTCATAGGTCACCTCTTTCCCGAATTTCCTTTGCAGCTTGGGGAATTCGATGGCGACCACCTGATTGATCGTGGGATGTCCGCAGTTGTCGGCGGAATAGTGCGCCAGAGCGCCCAGCGCAAATGCATATTCGTCGACGTCAGACGCTTCCTTGAGCAGGTTGGCGACGAAGTCGCCGCTGCGGACGTAATGCGTCAGATCGCTGAAATACTTGCTGCCCAGCGGATAATAGCCCATGTCCTGCACCAGCGATCCGCCGTAAGCAAACGCGTGCGCCTTCTTCAAGTCATCGTCGGTAGCGGCGGGGAAGCGCTTCTTCAGCAGGGGCAGCAGGTTGTCCTTCCAGGCCAAGTCCACGATTTCTTCGTGGGTGAGCACGGAGTAAGCCGCGCAGGTTTGCACCGCGCTGCCCTGCAGCAGGACAATCGCCAGTCCAAGCCCAATCGCGGCTCGCCATGAATTTAGAAAGCGTTTCATTTTCTAACGACTAACGGCTAACGGCTAACCACCAGAACCACAAAGCTGTCGGGCAAGATGCTGGGACGCGCATGTGGATTGTCCGGCGTCGCCGCCGGCACCGGTCCGAACTTTGCCGTCACCACAAATACTTTGTGCGTCTTCGAATCGAGGGCCAGAGTGCGCGCGCCCTTCTGCGTCGGAACATTTTCCGCCACGCTGAATTTGTCCGGCGACTGCTCGCGTACCACCGTCAGCACACCTTCGCCAGCCGAAGCAAAGGCCAGTCCGGTTTCGTCGTCGAATGCGGTCGCGTCCACGCCATCGCCCGTGGCCGGCGTGGCCACAACCTTGCCCGTATCCGCATTCACCACGGCCATCATCTTGTTATCGCATCCTACAAACAGCCGACGGTTCTTCCGGTCCATCGACAATCCTGTGGGCGATTCGCAAGGCGCGAGCGGCCACTTCGACCGCACCTCAAGTTTGCTGGGATCGATCGCCACCAACTCGCTTTTGTCTTCGATGTTGGCAAAAATCTCGCCCTTGCCATCGCTGGCTGCGAACTCGGGCTTGCCATCCAGTTTGATTGTGCCCAGAACCGTGCCCTTCGCAGCGTCGAGCGCGGTCGCGTCCTGGCTGCGTCCGTTAAACGTGAAAACCCGTTTGGTCGCCGGATCGTAGAGGATCGCATCCGGATTCTCGCCCACCTTTACCTTACTGATGGTGGCCAGCGTTTTCAGATCAAAAATGCTCACCGTGCCTTCGCGCCCGTTGCTGACGAATCCGCGCCCCAATTCCGGCGCAAGCGCAATGCCGTGAACCCCCGGTGTGTCCGCAATTTCGCCGACCGTTTTACCCGAATCCAGATCCAGCACGATGACGTGAGTCGCCCGCGAGATATAAAGACGGCGCGCGGCCGCGTCGGCGGTCAAATAATCCCAGCCGCCTTCGCCGCCTATCTTGTAAGTGGTTACGACCTTGTAACCAGATTCAGCCGCAGCTGGTCCAGCGGCAGTTAATGCCACCGCAACCAGCACAATGAGCGACGCGGGCAACCACCGGCGCATGGACTTTCTTTTCGTAAACATGATTTCCTCCGCAAGCTTTCTGGGCCCGCGGCGTTGTACTCCGATGCCAATTTCCGGCCAAAGGTGGCCGCGATCTTGCATCTAACCTCACTGGGCGGGGTCCCGAAGTAACTTTACCCCATTCCGGGTCATCCCTAAACTTTGCCTATGGACGTATATCGACCAAGCCGGCCGGAGCAACAGCTTCCAGAGCAGGACCCGCCGGAGCAAGGCCTCCCGTCCCGCAACTTGCGCCTGCTTCACTCCATCGCAATGACGGTGGGAGTGGGTCTCGCGCTGCTGGTCTCTAGTTTCGGAGGCCCGGTCGCGCTGTGGGGGAAAATCAGCAGAACATCAGCGCTGCAAAACAAGTCTTCGGTATCGTCCGCCGCAACGTTTTCCGATCGCGATCTCGATCGCCAGAACCCGCAGAAGCAAGCTGAGATCCTCCTTGAGCGCGCCGTGAGCCGCTCCGATGGGGCCAGAGCCCAGAGTGGTGGTAGTGAAGATCAGATCGAAGCCCAGATAGAAGCCCGCATCGATGCCTGGCGCGGCCAGCTCCAGTGGGATTCCCAGCTCGGCGACCTTACCACGGTCGCACTCAACTCCAGCGACCAGCGCCTGCGCGCTTCCGCCGTCGAGGTGCAACTCGCGGCCTACGGACTCCCCAAGAGCCAGTCCAGCGTCGACGCTCTCGAGCGTCAGGCCGACTCCCGCAATCATGCGCGAAAAATTTGGGCTTTGTGGAGTCTGGGTTTGCTGGGAAACCGTGGAGTTGAAACCGATCGCGTGGTCCAAGTGTTGTCGTCACACTTGAACGATTCCGGCAAAGATTCCGCCAGAGACAGAGATCGTAACAGCAACAACAAGAATAACGAAGATGCGCGCCGTTGGGCCGTCGAAGGTCTGGCTCTGGTGGGAACCACCGCAACCATCGCGCCCCTGCTCGACGCGATGCACAACGATCCATCCGCGATGGTGCGAGAGCACGCTGCTTGCAGTCTGGCGCAGTCCGCCATGTTGAGCCACGATCAGCGACTCATCGCCGTCCCGCGACTGATCAGCTACACGAGCGATCCCGTACTCGATGCTCAGACCCAGGCCCTTGCGTTTCAAGCCCTGGCCGCCATCACCAAACAACATCTTCCCAACGACTCCACGGCTTGGCGAAATTGGTATCAAACGTCGTTGGTCAGTGGCCAGTGATCGTGCCTGTCTTTCTGACCACTGACCACTGACCACTGCCCTCACTCCGCCATCTTGGCCACGTGTACATCGAACCCAGTCTTCGGCAGCAACGAGGTCAGTGCGAACGCTTTGAACCCATCGCCGTTCACCTCCGTGTGACGATAGACTCCCGGTTCGCTCTCAATCGTTTCCCTGCGTCCTTCCATGTCTCCCAGAAATGCTTCCGCTTGTGCCAGGCTCGCCTCTGCACCTTTCGCCCGCGTCACTACCGCCTCTGACGCATACGAGCGCACCAGCTTCGGCCAGTATTTCTCCAGCAGCTCCGTGCTGGCAAAAACATCGGCCCAGATGATGTGCCCGTTCACCGCGACCACTACCCCGACCGCCTTACGGTCGCGCAATTGCTTAATCAGGCTCTGATAGTTCTGCTCGATGGGCTTGGCAATTTCGTCCACCTTCTCCTTCACATCTTTGTTCTCCATCACGACGGCATACGAACTGGTGGAGCGGATCGCATCTGTCTCCACTTGCGGAGCCGCTGCCGTTACCTCAACCGTTTCCATCGCCTGCTGCTGCTTCCTCACCTCCGCCCAAACCTGGTTCTGATCTTTATCTCCCATGGCTTTCGCACGCACCGAGGGTTGCGCCATGAGTGTGCCGCCGCCGCTGCCAGCTCCAATCCCGCTTCCGTACGTCGCGCCCGACGTTCTGAAATGCTCGCTGGTCGCAACCCAGCGGCCCGGCTCCACGCAGAAAACGCTCAGATCCACGGGATCGCTTTCCGAGGGAACGATGCGATCTTTCCCGATCACCCGGTCCTGCTTGCCTCCAGTAACAATCTCGCCCGCCAGCAGCAGCAGCGGGCGCTTCGAGTTATTGATCAGTACCAGCCGGTTTACCTCCGCGCTCTCGCGCTGCACCGCGGGTAAAGGGCGCCGCCGCATGAGCCCAAGAACATTTCCATATTCCGCCACAACTACCTCACCTGATCGCAATCCCTCATCCAGCGTGAGAAACTCGCTAGTGGCATAAGTCTTGGGCGCAACCACGGGGAACACCGTCAAACTTCCGTGCCGGATCGGCTCCAGCACCTTGTATCCCGAGGCAGAAGGCTGCTCCCCGGCATGAACCGACCGCTGGTTCAGGTTCAAGCAAACCATTCCGGCCATGATCGCCAACGCCGTCACCGTCACAAATAATCTCGGACGCATAGCTCCCCCTCCCCACGCCGGGCGGTGCGCCCCGGTCCCAGGAGGCTGTGGTGCCAGCTCCACGGGACGCATCGCCCATCGCGACTCCCCGTGAGAACGAAATAATGGTCGAGCCTTGCGGCGAAAATTAACATTGCAAGCGTCTAAGGAATTAGTAGTATCGGAAGCGGTGCTCGTCGTACTCTCTTCTCTTCTGCATGCGCGCTTCGAAACCGATCTCCGCTCCAGTCCAATCGGCTGTCACCGATCTCCTGGCGGAGCTGCATGCCGCTGGCGGATGCGACAAGGTCGGTCTCTCTCGCGAATCTTTTGCCGCGATCCTCTGTGACGTGGGCGCGAAGTATCTTCCCGCCGAAGCCACTCAAGCCGAGGCCCGTACTTTTCTGCTGACCCTGCGCGTCGAAGAACTCGCCCTCGCTCAGGCCTGCGCCGCCGGCCACAATTCCGCCTGGGAAATCTTCCTCACGCGCTACCGCGAAAAGCTTTACCTATCGGCCCTGCGCATCGCTCGCGAAGATTCCGCCGCCCGCGATCTTGCCGACACTCTCTACGCCGAGCTCTACGGAACCACCACGCGCGACGGCGAACGTGTTTCGAAGCTAGCCTCCTTCACCGGCCGCGGATCGCTCGAAGGCTGGCTTCGCACCGTCCTCGCGCAGGAATTTGTCAATCGCTACCGCCGCACCAAGCGCCTGGTGAGCCTCGACGAAGAAAGTGAAGACGGTTCCCAGTTCCCCGCGCCGCAGCCCGAGCCGGTTACGTCCGCGGATTCGCGCCTTGAATGTGCCGCCCATGCCGCTCTGGTCGCGCTCTCCGCCGAAGACCGCATGGTGCTGGCGGCGTATTATCTCGACGGACGCACCCTGGCTGAAATCGCTCGCATGCTGGGCGTGCACGAGTCCACCATTAGCCGCAAGGTCGACAAACTGGCCAAGTCGTTGCGCAAGAAAATCCTGGCGGGCATGATCCAGCAAGGCATGGCCCGCCGCCAGGCCGAAGAAGCTTTAGAAGTGGACGTGCGCGACCTGCGGCTGGATATTCGCCGCAGCCTGGCGCAAGAATCGCCCCCGGCAGCGTTCTTAGAGAAGAAGGACACTTTACCTCTTCCGCAAAAGGTGGCGCCAAGAGCTAAGACCTAAAAGATTTACGAGTAAGAGCTAACACCGAGAAGTTAGAAGCTACAAATGCAGGACGTGCCAAAAATCGTGCTGAAAGGGTTGCAGTCACCGCCCGCGGAATCGCATCCCGAGGCCGATCTCCTCACTGCGTTCGCCGAGCATGCTCTCGTTGGTCGCGAGCGCGACCGCATAGTCGAGCACCTGGCCCGGTGCGGGGATTGCCGCGATGTAGTCATGCTCGCTCTGCCTGCGACTGAAACCCTCGCTCCGCCCGCGCCGTCCGGCGGTCGAATCACCTGGTTAAGCTGGCCCGTTCTTCGTTGGGGAGTCGTCGCTGCCGGAATCCTGGCCGTGACTTCGATCGGCGTTCTGCAATACATGCGGGATCACCGGGAAAAGATCGTGGCCTCCAACTCTATGCACCGCTATGCAGCGGCGGATACCACGGCGCAAAATGCTCCGGTCCCGCAGGCTTCGGCTTCGCAGCAAGCTGTTCCCAAAGCAACGCAGAGGATGCGGAAAGACTTATCGGCTGCGCCGTTCCCCCAGAGCACGTTGGCCGAGCGCGAAGTTACCCCGCCCGGCGCCAGGTTCACCGCAGTCCAGCCCATGAGCCGTGCAGGTTCCGCAGGCGTGGTTGGAGGAACGCTCGGCGGAACGTCCGCAGGAATTGGTTCCGGTGCTGGCCCGGGCCTCAACGCCGCTCCCCGCGCCGACACTGCCACGGCATCAGCGGCACAGAACCCCACTCCCGGTAAGCCGCAGAGCCCACCCCCCGCGTCTACCCAGGAAGTGATGGTCTCCGGCGCAAATAATGAGGTGGTCGAAGTGCAATCGGAAGCGCCACAGATCAACACAGAAACTGCTTCACTGGCTCAGACCCAGGACCAGTTCATCCAGAATCAGAAGCAACTGCCGTTAAATGGCCGCAACGTTGCCAATCTGGACGCAGTCGCGAAGTCCAAGAATCCCGTGCCCGCACAAGCTGCGGGTCCAGCTTCCGCTCCGCTGGCTCCTCCCAGCATTTCTCTGCAAACCTCACCCGCTCTTCTGCTTCGCGCGTCACCCCGCTGGGCGATCAGTTCCGCGGGCACGTTGCAGCGCTCGTTCGATGCCGGCAAGACTTGGGAGGATATAAGTCCGAGCGCGAATTTCACTTCCAGCGTCACCTCTACGACGGTAGAAAGCACCACCGTGGCGAGTCGATACAAGGCTGCTCCAGACATGGCGGATCAAGCAGCGGTAAACCAAACAGCCTCGAATCAAGCCATGAAGAAGCAGCAGGACAAAGCGTCGCCGAACTCCAGCCCGGTATTTCGCGCCGTAGCGGCCGCCGGACTCGAAGTCTGGGCCGGTGGTTCCGCTGGCGCGCTGTATCACAGCGTCGATAGCGGCAATCACTGGACGCTTGTGCTGGCTTCCGCTGCCGGGACGATTCTCACCGGTGACATTACCAGCATTCAGTTCGCTGACCCGCAGCACGGAACCGTAGCCACGTCCAACCAAGAGATCTGGACCACGGCGGACAACGGCCAGACCTGGCACAAGCAGAAATGATTCCCTAAGCGTCCGCGGAGGAATTGCGATTTTGGGCGGCGCGGCGCTTCAGCGCTGCGATAACTGTTTTGATTCAGCAACCGTTCCGCATCGGGCAGAACCTCATTACCAAAGTGACGTTTACACCAAATCAGCAGTTCATTAATATCCATTTCGTGGTTTGGCAGTTCTGGGGGAGGGCTGCCGAGGCGTCCTTGACTGAAAAGTCCAGGGCGCTTTTTTTATGGCCTTACCGTCGACGATGCCCGGCTCTCCTACTTCGAGCATGCCGCGCAGTACCCGCCAATCTCCAATCGCGAGACCACAATCCGGAACCGGCAATCTTTTTCCACCTGCCCCTTCAGCTTCTCGAAAATATCGCTGACGAATTCCATGATCTTGCCGCAACGCAGGCACGCCATGTGGATGTGGTCCCGGTTCAGTTTGCGCTCGTAGTAGTGTCCCTCGCCGTGGATGTGCATCAGGTCGAGTTCGTCGATCAACCCATGCCGCTTCAGCAGTTGCAGCGTCCGGTACACCGTGCTGCGATCGACACTGGCATCCAGTCGCTGCGCTTTGCGCAAGAGTTGCGCTGCATCCAGATGTTTGGTCGCGGTTTCCATCACCTTTAGAATCGCCCGCCGCTGCTGGGTCATGCGGATTCCGCGATCGGCAAAGTGAGCCTGCAGCCGGCCTGGCATCTCGGTTTGGGGTAGTGGCATAGGACCGCTCCTCGACTTGTCGCAACTAGTCGCAACCACGCTGCGACGGAATCTTCCGCCGGAACTGGACAGAACAAGCCCTCTCCGGCATGATTATCAAGATACCTCTAGATGCGACCCAGTGGCAACTAGCGGCGCATCTCACTTTACGTTCATGCCCCAGCCAACTCTTAGCCTATCTTTAGATGCGACTCAATTGCAACTAGCATTGACTTGCGTTGGGGCCTCATTACGCTCTCGACTCAAAACTATGCAGAGCTTTTCCAGAATGCCGCTGGGCCGCTTATTCCTGCCCCTCTGTTTACTGGGGACGGCCTTCGCGGGCGTGGGCGGCAGCATCTCAGGCACAATCAAAGATCAGTCCGGTGCCGCGATTGCCAACGCCTCTGTCACTTTGGTCAATACCGGCACCGGTGTGCGGCAATCCGCTGCGGCCGACGCACGAGGTACTTACACCTTCCCAGTCCTCCCTGTCGGCCAGTATGTTCTCGAAGTAAACCATTCCGGCTTCAAAGCCTACCGCCGCACCGGAATCACGCTCGACGCCAACAACGCCTTTCTGCTGGATGTCGTTCTGCAAGTAGGCGAACGAAACGACGCCATCACGGTCAGCGATAACGCCGCCCACGTCGAAACTTCCAGCTCCCAAATGGGTGAGGTCATCTCCGCCTCCACCATGACCGAAGTTCCTCTAAATGGCCGCAGCTATACCGATCTTCTCGCCCTCCAGGCCGGTGTCGCTCCCGCCACCTCCGTCACCTCCAGCACGGTTCAGGATGTGGGCGCCAGCGCCTTCTCCCCCTCGGGAGACTTGAACCCCGGCACCGTTTCCATCAACGGGCAGCGCGAGTTCGCCAACAGCTTCATGGTGAATGGCAGCGACGTGGAAGAAGACGTCAACATGGGTACCGCGATCATTCCCAATCTCGATTCCATTGCCGAGTTCCGGATTCTCACCAACAACTTCGACGCGGAGTACGGCGAGTATAGCGGGGGACAGATCAACGTCATCACCAAGTCGGGCGGCAATGCATTTCACGGCGATGTCTTTGAATTTCTGCGCAACACGAATCTGGATGCGCGCAATTACTTCTCTCCCACGCGCGGCTCCTTCGACCAGAACCAGTTCGGCGGTACGCTCGGCGGTCCAGTCACGCGAAACAAGATCTTCTTCTACTCCGACTATCAAGGCACGCGCCAGATTCAGGGCGTGGGCACCGGATTGATTTCCGTACCCTCCGCACAAGACAGGTCTGGCAATCTGTCAGACTTGGCAAGCACATTAGTCACGGTAACTTCCGTCAACATCAATGGAGTGCCCCAGCAAATAACGATTCCTACTACTGTAACTGGCTCACCCGGCGGATTAGCCCACCAGCTCACACAACAGTTTCCCTACACAGTCACGCTCGGAGAACCCTATTACTTTACGCAGGGCGAGACCCAACCTCCCGCCAATGGAACCTGTCCTACCACAGGTTGCCCAACGTACCCCAGCGCATGCACCAGTTCCTCGCAGTGTGTTTTCCCCAACGCAGCCTTTCCTCAGATGGCATGGTCGGCTCCAGCGCAGCATCTGTTGCAATATATTCCCGCGCCCAATCTTCCAAATAGTCAGTTTTCAACCTCCATCAACAACCAGACTCTCAACGACGACAAAGGCGCGCTCCGCCTCGATGCCAATACGTCTTGGGGTCTGTTCTCGGCCTACTATTTCCTCGACGACTTCTCGCAGAACAATCCCTATCCCACAGCTCAAGGCGGAGCGAACGTTCCCGGCTTCAACGCACTCAATCTCGGCCGAGCCCAACTACTCAACCTCGGCAACACCAAGACTCTGAGCACGACCGCGGTCAACGAATTCCGCTTCAGCTACCTGCGCGATTCCAATGACCTGGGCCGTCCGCAAGGCGGATTGGGCGTCAGCCTCGCCTCGCAGGGCTTTGAGATCGGGCCCAATACTCCGGGCATCGTGCCTCTCTCGCCGCAAACCGAAGGCGTGGAGAACGTCGCCTTCAATAACTACTCCATCGGAACCAACACCAATGAACTGCATCAGACCAACAACACCTACCAGTGGCTCGATAATTTCTCTAAGGTCGTCGGCAGTCACACCGTCAAGGTCGGCGCAGAATTTCATTTCGATCAAGTCAACACTCGCACCATCGCCCAGTTCAACGGCAGCTTCCTGTTCTTCGGCAGTCAGAGCGGATCTGATTTCACCGACTTCCTGCTCGGAGCTCCCACCCAATACAACCAAAGTCAGCTCCAGCCTTTTTACGGACGCAACAAGTATCTGGGTCTCTACGCCCAGGACAGTTGGCGCCTGCGGCCGAACCTAACGCTGAATTACGGCTTGCGCTGGGACCGCATCGAGCCCTGGTACGAAAAATACAATCAGCTCGCGGTCCTCGAGCCGGGAAAGCAATCCGTGGTTTTTCCGACCGCGCCCGCTGGAATTCTTTTCCCCACCGATCCCGGAGTTTCGCGCACTCTTGCGCCGCCCGGCAACAAGGACTTCGCACCGCGTATCGGCCTCGTCTACTCACCCAGCGCTAATTCGGATTCGCTCCTCGGAAAAATCCTCGGAGGTCCCGGCCAAACTAGCCTGCGCGCCGGCTTCGGCACGTTCTACACCGCAATCGAAGCTCTCACCATCGGAGTTCTCGCCGCGAACGCGCCCTACGGCACCACCTATACCAGTCCCACTCCGCCGCTCTTCGCCACGCCGTTCGTCTCGGCTTCTACCGGCCAGGGCAGCCAGTACTTTCCGGTGCAGCTGGCCCCGCTCAATTCCTCCGCGAGTCATCCTGATCCCAACATCGATTGGTCGCAGTACGAGCCCATCAGCGGACTCCCGGCATATCCCACCACCAACCGCATTCCTTACACCGAGGAATATATGTTCTCCTTGGAGCGTCAGCTTTCACCCAACAGCGTTTTAAGCGCCAGCTACGTTGGCACCCAGGGACATCGCCTGCTCGCGCTCGTCGAAGCCAATCCTGGCAATCCTGCACTGTGTTTGTTCTTGAGCAATCCGGCAAACCTCAAACTGGAATCACCGCCGCAAACTCCTTGCGGACCGTTCCTCGAAGGCAATATCTACACGACCGTTTCCAACCAGACAATCAACGGAACCCGCGGTCCTCTGGGCGCGAACTTTGGCAGCGATACCAATCAGGCCACGATCGGCAATTCCAACTACAACGCTCTCGAAATCACCCTGCGCCACGCCAGCGGTCGTCTGGAGATTCTCGCCGGTTACACCTACGGCAAGTCCCTCGACCAGGCCTCCAACCTCGGAGAAGAGATCAACCCGCTCAATCCCGCGCTGAGCAAAGCTCTTTCCGCCTTCGATGTGAAGCAAAACCTTGTGGTGAGCTACAACTACCAACTTCCCTTGGATCATCGCTTCGGCGTTTCCAATCGCTGGACACAAGGTTGGTCGATCTCCGGGATCACGCGCTTCAGCACTGGCTTTCCCGTCACGCTTTACAACTACGGGGATAACTCTTTGCTGGGAACTGAACCAAACGGGGTGAACAACTTCGGGGTCGATGAACCGCAATACACTTCGGGTCCGCTCGCGCTGAACCACAATCCGCGTAACGGCCAACCCTACTTCAATACCAGCCTGTTCAGTCTTCAGCCTCTGGGCGAGCCGGGCAACGCCAAACGCCGTTTCTTCTATGGACCGGGCATCGACAACTACGACATGGCCTTGTTGAAGAGCGTGCCCCTTACCGAGTCCAAGTCTCTTCAGTTTCGCTTCGAGGGATTCAACGTCTTCAACCACGCCCAGTTCTATGGACCGGCCTCCGTAAACGGCAACGTCAATAGCTCGTCGTTCGGGGAGGTGGTCACCGCAGCTCCTCCCCGGCTAATGCAGGTTGCGGTAAAGTTTATCTTCTAGCCGCGCATCTCTTGGACTTAGCCTGTGCCTTGTTCCGAGCGGAAAATACCGGGAATCCCTTCCTGCGACCTTTGCCCTGGCCCCGGCATCAAACCTCAGTGGTACGATGAGTAGTCAATCCCCGAGTTCGGGGAAGCATTCATAGATCGCCGGGCCCGGCTACGATTGCTCGTTGTTTCCGAAACATGGAGCGTCCGCCGACAGCGCGACGTTTCAACGAGGAGACACTTATGGCAGGTAATGGAATCGTCGAAGTCACCGATGCGAACTTCGATCAGGATGTTTTGAAATCGGACACGCCCGTGCTGGTGGATTTCTGGGCGACATGGTGTGGTCCCTGCCGCGCCCTCGCTCCCATCGTGGACGAGCTGGCCAAGGACTACCAGGGCAAACTCAAAGTCGGCAAGATGGACGTCGACGCCAACAGCTCCACTCCCATGCGCTACAAAGTCACGGGCATCCCCACGCTGCTGGTCTTCAAGGGCGGGCAAGTGGTCGAGCAAATCGTAGGCTACCGTCCCAAGGACGCGATCGCCGAGGCCATCGACCGGCACGTCGGGTAAGTTCAGCCGTTCGGGTTTTCCTTCACGCAGTTGAGCTACAATACTCGGCCATGCTCCGGAACATGCCAGCCTTGCGGCCTCCCTGCACAGTGGTGGCTCTGGTTCTAGCCGTCGGCATTGCTCCACTGCCCCTGCAAGCCGCCAGCGAACTCGAGCAGCATCTCCGCGATCAGTACAACGGCAAGACGCTGCTGTTGCGCAATTTCTACGGCGGCAATTCTCTGCGCTACGACGCAACCGGGCAGCTTTCAAAGGCTGCAACTCCTGGCGACTGGACTGTCGACGGCGTCATCCAGGTTGACGATGTGAAGGTCTCCAGCCACCATCTGACCATCAAAGCAAAACGTGTGCACCTGGGATGGGACCGCAACATTGGCTTTTCTGGTGTGGAGGACCCCAAAGACAAGCAGGGGGACACCAGGTCACTCCGCATCGAAGCCGACCTTGGCCCCGGAGAAGCGACCGCCGAGCAGGCGGACGCCGTTCTCGCCCAGATATTTCTTACTCCGAAGGATCACTTGGTCGAGCTCGTCCCTGATTATTGGAAGCCTTGCGTGCTCGCGGCTTCAACCGGCAATGGCAGGGGAGATTACAGCGGCTGCCGCTTCTCGCCGGAGTTCCTTGCCACCCCGGGCGTCTCCGGTCCCGATCCCTCGCAAGCTGGGCAAGCGCAGGCCGTGGCCGAGCTCTCGAATCATGCGGCAACCCGCATCGGCAAGGGCGTGGCCCCTAAACCTATCTCCACGCCGGCCCCGTCTTTTTCCGAGGAGGCACGCCGAGCCAAGTATCAGGGCGTAGCTGTGTTGTCACTTTTCGTAGACAAGACGGGTCAAGCTCGGAACGTCCGAATCGTGCGGCCTCTAGGCATGGGGCTTGATCAAAAGGCGGTGGAAGCGGTATCCGCGTGGCAGTTCCGCCCAGCAACCAAAGACGGCGAGCCCGTCGACACGCATATCAACGTCGAAGTCAACTTCCATCTGTACTGATTAAGAACCGAAGCCGGAAACTAATACTTCCGCAGCACTCCAATCACGCGGCCTTGCACTTCGACCGATGCTGCGGGGACGATGATCGGCTGCATGCTTGCGTTCGAAGGCTGCAGGCGGATGTTGTCGCCTTCGCGGTAGAAGCGCTTCAGCGTGGCGTCGCTGGAATCAACCAGCGCAACTACGATGTCTCCGTTGTGGGCCGTCTTCAGCTTCTCAACCATCACGTAGTCGCCATCGAGGATGGCTTCATCCTGCATGGAATCGCCGCGGACTTCGAGGACGAACACTTCCTTCGAGCGCACAAAATCGGCGAGCGAGATGGTCTCATTGCTCTGCACGGCTTCGATGGGCTGGCCGGCGGCGATGCGGCCGAGCAGGGGCAGCACCAGGCCGGTGTTGACGCTCATGGCTTGCTTGAGCCGTCCTTTGGGCGGGACCAAGTCGATGGAGCGGCTGCGGTTGTAGTCGCGGGTGAGCAGTCCCTTCTTCTCCAGGTTGGTGATGTGCTTGTGGACCGTGGCCAGCGAGCTTAAGTCGAGCCCGTTGCCGATCTCTTCAAACGACGGAGAGTAACCATGCTCCGCCACGAAGCGGGAGATGAAGTCGTAGACTTCGCGCTGTCTGCGTGTGATCGCCATGCCGATATTGTTGGCGAATATAAGGCGAAATGTCAAGAGGAATCACGATTATGCACTTGACACATCACATACCTTTTGAGACGATGACCGCATTGGAGAGCGGCCATGAATCTCTTAGACATCTACAAGGAACTGAACACTGAAACGAAGTGCCTCACCTTCCTAGAGCATATGCGCTGGCCCGATGGCGTCAAGTGCCTCGCCTGTGACTCCGACCGCATCACGCGCATCACCGCGAAGGGTAAGACGAACCGGAAAACGGGAAACGTCGGCCCGGATCGCAAACTCTACCAGTGCAACGAGTGCCGCTTCCAGTTCACCGCCACAACTGGCACCGTCTACCATGACACGCACCTCCCGCTGTCGAAGTGGTTTCTCGCCATTGCGCTGATCACCGAATCGAAGAAGGGAATCTCCGCGAATCAACTAGCCCGCGCTCTGGGCGTGCAGTACCGCACGGCATGGCATCTGGCGCACCGCATCCGCAAGGCGATGGTGGACGCGAACCCTCCAAAGCTCACGGGCATCGTAGAAGTCGATGAGACGTACATCGGCGGAAAACAGAAGGGCAACTATCGCAAGCATCTCAACAAAGAGGTTGTGATGGGCATTCGTGAGCGCGGCGGCGATCTGCGATTGATTCACATTGAAAATTCCACTTCCGAAAAACTCTCCGAGCAGATCAAGGCGCACGTTGACCCGAAAGTAAAGATGGTGGTCACGGATGAATTGCAAGCCTATCCTTCCGCCATGATGGGCGCTGGCATCCACGGCTCGAAACACGAAACCATCCGCCATAAGGATCACGTCTATGTGCGCGGCAACGTCTACACCAACACCGTGGAGTCGGCCTTCTCACTTTTCAAGCGCGGCCTGACCGGAGCCTTCCATAAGGTCAGCTTAAAGCACCTACAACGCTACTTGAATGAGTTCTCTTTCCGGTTCAACAATCGGAAGGATGCGAACCTGTTCGGGCTGACTGTTCGGCGGATGGCGCTAGCAGGGAATCTGCCTTACGCGAAGCTGATAGAAGAAACAGCGTTCACTCCGTTTGTGAGGCCCGTAGACTTTTAGGAGTAAATTCCGAACACAAGAAAACCCGCCGTCACGCGGGCTACTTGTATCACTGATTTATTTGCGTCTGGCAACCTGTCCTGAGGTAGCTTCACGGGCGTTTCAGGGCGAGTAGCCACAGGACTGCCAAAATGAATATACCAAACTTCAAGAAGGACATTCTAGTGCCATTATGTGTTTCAGTAGCGGGGTGTGCGATTTGGGCCGGGATTGTGTGGGGCAAGGATCATGTTGCAGGCATTAACGCTCCCCACCTAGGAGGGTTTGACGTTTTTCAGTTCGGGTATATTGCGGTCATCGCTTTCGTTGGATATTTTTTCGGAAAACGGTCGCGCAACGCAGAGCTGAGCGAAATCTATGCCGACGTGATTCTGTTTTGGCTTAAAGAGAACTGCCACACGGTCTGCACCTTCACGACCGAGAGCATGGCGGCAAAGGTCGCATTGCCTAATGAGAAAACATCGCTTGGATTACAGAGACTCCTGAAACACGAGCTTATCGTCAAGAAGCGACTCTTCTGGGAATACTCTGCCGCGAGCGCCAGCAATGTCTCGCCTGGATATGAGCGATTGGTCGGACAAGAGACCGCGGCTCGTAAAAGAGAAAACGGGCTGCAAGAGGTGATCGCGACCCAAGAGCAGACTATACGGCAACTCAAAGTCGCCTTCGATCCTTTGCGTCTGTCTGGGGCGCTCTCCGCGCTTCCGGTTTACGCGCAAGATATAGAAATCAAAATTCTGTGCATCGCGAGAGGGGGGGCGTATCTAGACTTCGGCACCGAAACTCTTTTTATTCAGTTGAAAATCTTTTCACCCGAAGACGCAGGAATTCGCAGCTTCAAAATCTGCCTATTGACCGAGGGCGGCAGGCACGAAGGAGACACAATTAACGACCTGTCGGACTGGTTTCTAGTCAAGGAACGGAAAGTGCAAACTCCTTACAGCAACACGCTGGAGTTTACCAACATGGACGAGGTATCGCTCTGGCGCGAAATACAGGCGCATGGCTTAAAGTCCGGCATACACGCGGAGGGATGGGTCGCAATCCAACTCGACGAACGGTATCGTGACATCGTGCAAGGGTTGAAGCGCATCAAACTCTCGCTTGACCGAGTTGGCACCGCCAATCTGTACCGATTCACGTTCGGTGAGTGGCTGGAGTGTAAACACGAAATTCTTAACCGCAAAATGAAAGAGAACCGATTTGGGGCTTAGACTATTTCTCCGGCGGGAATAACTTCTCCGGCTTCTTCTTCGCGACCTTGACCTTCTCGCGCTTCAGGGGCTTTGTCTGAAGCAAGCTCTGCACGATCCCCTCGAACTTCTTACGGTCCACCTTGAGGCTTTTTTTCTTCGCCATTCACAACCCCTATCCTGATAGAATCTCGCCCGAGTCCCCCCTTGCAGTCTCTGGCGCACTTGTGTGCGCCGGAACGGAGGGGTCGGTCATCGGTCAAGACCAGTGGACTTAAAATCCACTGACCTGTCGCGGGTCTTACGGGTTCGACTCCCGTCCCCTCCGCCAGCATCACAGCATACCGCTGCGAACTCCATCTTGAAAACCCTGTCACGGCAGTTTTTAGTTTAGCCGTTTGCTGCGTCAAATGCACAATCGTGAGAGGAATCGGCTTCCGGTGCTTGACAGAGTCTTCCTTGTTCGGGGGATGGTTAGATGTCACAGAAGGCGATCCTTAATCTTGCCCGCTCTTTCATAGGAGTCCATTCGTAGAATTATACGAGACGGCGAACATGCGGCGAACAGTTGCCTTCGGTGACGGCGTGAAACCAGTAATCGCATGGGAGCGGAGCGGTAGTTCCGTCGGTGGCGGAGTCTGCGTCATAGCTGCTCTTTCGCCCCTTCGGGGCTTGCTCCCGTTCCACTTTTGACCCACGGCTTACGCCGTGGGTTGCAATCTTCCGCCGCTCCGCGGCTAGCCCTTGTCTCGATGTTCCGCTTATCGCAGCGCTGGAAGCGCTGCGCCACCCAAAATCTTGGCGCTTGTGGCGCGGCTGGAAGCCGTGCCCTGATACGAATCCCTGCGGCGCGCGGCATGACCAAATAGCTTGCGGAAGAAGTCGCGCTGGACAAAAGGTGCGACCACTAGGGCTGAAGCCCGTATTGATTTATGGACGCCTTACGCGGCGCTGAAGCGCCGCTCTTCCACGGTGCTGCCGGTTGATGGGCGGGCGCGGGGTGCTGCCGGCTTTGCCCGGGCAGGACAGCCGAGGGCGGGCGTCCCCACACGATCTGCTTCGACATAAATTGTCCAGGCTAGGTTGGACTTCAAATGACGGGGATTTTGGGGTAGGCTTATGCCGATTGCCAAGGAGGACTCTATGGCACAGAACACTCCGGTTGAGATGGTGAAGAGTGCTTCGACGGTTTCGATTTTGTGGGGAGCTTTGCTGATTGTGTTGGGGGTGATGGCGGTGGGTTCGCCGTTTCTTGCGGCGGTGGCGGTGAATGTGGTGGTGGCGTGGCTGATACTTTTCGCGGGCGTCGTCCACCTGGCGCTGGCATTTCGCGCGCATGGAGCGGGGAGCATGATCTGGAAGGTTCTGGTGGGGATCGCGTACCTGTGCTTTGGCGCGTACCTGCTGGTGCATCCGGTGTTGGCGGTGGCGACGCTGACGTTGCTGCTGGCATCGCTGTTTCTGATTGAAGGCATCCTGGACATCGTACTGTATGTGAAGATGCGTCCGATACACGGATCGAGCTGGGTGCTGATCGACGGGATCGTTACGCTGCTGCTGGGACTGATGATCTACATGCAGTGGCCGTCGAGTTCGGCGTGGGCGATTGGGACGCTGGTGGGCATCAGCCTGATCTTCAGCGGAGTGGCGCGGGTGATGATGTCGTTGGCGGTGCGCAAGGGCGCGGATACGGTGTCGCGCCTGGCGGCCTAGGGGCGTCTCAGAAAACTGGCGCGGCGAAGCGCGAACAGGATTCAGCGCATTGGGAAATATACGCCCCGGTAAATCCCGACAAAACGGAGGGAGACGAAATGGGGGGATTGATCCCGCTCGGGGACGCGACGCGGCGGCCGTCGCGGGTCCCCGTGGTTACGATCCTTATTGTCCTGGTGAATGCGTTCGTTTTTGTGCAGGAGCTGGTGGGCGGCGAGGCCTTCGTGACGCGGTGGTCGGCGATTCCGGCCCAGATTTTTTCCGGCCATGGGTGGATCACGATTCTGACGGCGATGTTCATGCACGCCAGCTGGTCGCACATCATCGGCAACATGATCTTCTTGTGGGCCTTTGGTCCGGAGATCGAAGACGCGATGGGGCGAGGGCGGTATCTGGTTTTCTACCTGGTGGGCGGGATCGTGGCTATGTTTGCCCAGGTCGCGGCGAGTCCGCACTCTACCGTGCCAAACCTGGGCGCCAGCGGGGCGATTGCCGCGGTAATGGGCGGGTTCCTGGTCACGTATCCGCGCGACCGCATTCGCTCGATTTTACTGATCTTTATATTTGTGAAGGTCACATTCATACCGGCCGCGCTGCTGATCGGTTTTTGGTTTCTTACCCAGCTCGTCAATGCTGGCCAGGTGGCGCACTCGCAAACCGGTGGGGTGGCCTACTTGGCGCACGTCGGGGGTTTCATCTTCGGGGCTCTCACCGTGCGTCTGTTTGAGAGCGCGGAACGACGTTCCCTGGAATCGACACTCTGAAGACCCGGGTTACCTGTGTAACTGACCCAAGAATACGGTTAGGTGCGAAGCCCGGGATGGAGTCAAGCCCTTTTCCTCTTTGAGGCGGGAATCCCTAGCCTCACTCCAACACCTGGGACGGCAAAGTCATCCGAAACTTCCTCTAGATTCGTAACTCTAATACTGAGGGAATCGGTGATGAGTTCGGGAGGGGTTATGTCCAGAGGGTCGGTTCGGATGGTGGCGATGATGTTAACCGTGTTGGCGGCGACGCTGGCTTGCCAGGCGGGAAGTGGAACGAATGCGGCGGTGCCGTCGCCGGTGGTGGACGAGGCGAAGGCTACGGCTACGGGGAAGCAGACGGCGGTGGTTGCGGGAGGATGTTTCTGGGGAATCCAGGCGGTGTTTCAGCATGTGAAGGGCGTGATCAGCGCGACTTCAGGATACTCGGGCGGGACGGTGAAGAATCCGGACTATGAGACGGTGAGCAGCGGCGCGACCGGACATGCGGAGTCAGTGGAGATTGTCTACGATCCGTCGCAGGTGACGTATGGAGAGTTGCTGCGGGTGTTCTTCTCGGTGGCGCTGGATCCGACGGAGGTGAACCGGCAGGGGCCGGATACGGGGACGCAATATCGGTCGGTGATTTTTTATGGCAATGAGGAGCAGAAGCGCATCGCGCAGGCTTACATTGCGCAGCTTGACCAGGCGAAGGTGTTTCGGCGGGCGATTGCGACGCAGGTGGTGGAGTTGAAGGCGTTTTATCCGGCGGAAGGGTATCACCAGAATTATGCGACGGTGCATCCGAACGATCCTTATATTGTGTATAACGATGCGCCGAAGGTGGCGAATTTGAGGCGGGAGTTTCCGGAGTTGTGGAACGGGAAATAACAGCAGGTTCCTCCACTCCGCGGGCACTTCCTTTCAGGAAGTGTCCGCTCCGGTCGGAATGAGAGTTTATCCGGTCGGAATGAGAGTTTATCCGGTCGGAATGACAGGTTTTGTGGTGGAGGGTCGCAGGAGGAAATATGTTTGAGTTTGAGAAGAGCGAAGTGAATGTGGGACGGCGGGTGTTTCTGGCGGGAGTGGGTGCGGCGCTGGGAGGGGCGGCGTTGTGGTCGTTGCGGAGGCCGCGAGTGACGGAGGCGGCGGCGAAAGCGGAGCCGGGAGAAGTGACGATTGTGCAGTTCTCCGATGACGGGAAGCGTCTCGCGAAAGTGAAGATTGCGCGAGTCGTGAAGACGGAAGAGGAGTGGAGAAAGCAGCTGCCGTCGGGAGTGTTCGAGATTACGCGGCATGCGGATACGGAGCTGGCTTACAGCGGGAAGCTTTTGAATGAGCACGGCACGGGGATCTTCCGCTGCATCTGCTGCGATAATGCGCTGTTTAGTTCGGCGACGAAGTTTGATTCGGGAACGGGGTGGCCGAGCTTTTGGGAGCCGATTGCGAAAGAGAACGTGCGGGAGATTTCGGATTCGAGCATTGGCATGGTGCGGACGGCGGTGTCGTGCACGGAATGCGATGCCCACCTGGGACACGTGTTCGATGATGGTCCGAAACCGACGGGGTTGCGTTATTGCATGAATTCGGCGTCGTTGCGGTTTGCGAAGGCGGCGTAGGGCGGCAGTAGAATGGAAGGCATGAATTCCAGCCTGCCGGTTTTTCGCGAGCCGAGTGCGGTGGAGAAAATCTTTAACCGAGTGTTCGGATTTGTGGTGGGAATGGGGCTCGGTTTTTCCTACAACTATCTGCTGCAAGTGCGGGGACGCAAGAGCGGGAAGCTTTACGCGACCCCGATCAATCTGCTGGAAATCCATGGCAAGCGATTCCTGGTAGCTCCGCGTGGGCGCACGCAGTGGGTGCGCAACGCCGAAGCCGCGGGCGAAGTGACGCTGAAGAAGGGAAGCTCATCGCAGAGATTTCGGCTGCGGCCGGTGGCCGAGACGGAGAAGCCGGAGATTCTCAAGGCCTATCTGGATAATTTCAAGAGCGAAGTGCAGCGCTACTTTCCGGTGGCGGCGGGTTCGCCGGTGGAAAGTTTTGTGGAGTTGGCGGGGAGTTATCCGGTGTTTGAGTTGTTGGCGGGTTGAGCCGGGTGCAAAGCTGGGAGTTGCCTGCTGAATAAAAATGGAGGACGGGCGAGGGGCTCGTCTCTCCATCTTTACTGTAGTTCAACTTTTTGTGGTTCAACTCTGCGGTTCAACCCGTTCTTGGGGGTAAGGTTAGTGATGGTTATTTGCTGTCGCCGTCGTGATTCACGTCGCCGGTGCTCTTCAGCGTGACAGTGTCCGAAGGTTGCGGAGTCTTCTGTGCCTGCTGAGGCGGCTTGGCGGCGGGTTGCGGGGCTTCGTTGGTGTGGCTGATGTTCGAACTGCTGACTGGATTGACCATAAAGACATAGATCGGCGAGGGGTGGGGAGACTTTAGGGATTGGGGTAGGCGAAGGCTAATCTTTGGTAACGGTTACTCAACTTGCGACGCCAGCTATCTACCTCGGGGGCTAAAGCCCACAGTCTTAGTGGGGGTTTATTGCAGCGCTGAAGAGTGTGCGTGAGAACTGCTCTTCCGCCCCTCCGGGGCTGGCTCATTTTCCACTTTCTATCCACGGCTTACGCCGTGGGCTGCATTCTCACGCCGCTTCGCGGCTAAACCAGAGGACTTGATTCCACCGCGAAGCCAAGAATCTAGTTCTCACGCACACACTGAACCGCTGCGCCACCCAAAATCAGAAACTTCTCCCAATCAGAAACTTCTCCTAATCAGAATCGTCTCTTAATCGGTCTTTCGGATGCGCATCCCCCTCTTCTCAGGGTCTTCTCCTCATTCCTTCCGTGTCAGGCGCCGGTGGCGAAGGACTTTTCGTCGGGCTTTCTTTCCGGATGGTGGGGAGCGACGTCGGCGGTGACGTCTTGCACGAAATCACGGCGGCGTTCCGGGCCCTTGCGCTCAATCACGCGGACGCGGCGGGCGGGGATGTTGCTGGGTTCGAGGGTGAGGATGCGGCCGTCGCGGACCTGGATGTGGGAGCGGAACCAGTCGGTGCGGAACATCCGTCCCGAGCAATAGAAGGTCATGGAAGCGGCGATGGGACCTTCGAATTCCTTTCCGGTGCAGGCGAGAATGCGCTTGCCGAGTTCCTGAGTCCAGGTCATGCCGCCGACCAGAGGATCGTTGAGGCGGCAGCGCTCGAAGGGAACGGCGTGGGAGAGCTTGCGCAACTGCAGGAGTTGCAGGAGGACAGAGCTCTTGGCCAGGTTGGTGACGATGATCCTGGCTTCGGTGCTGGAGATACGCTCGAGTTTGAGGTGAAGATCGGGCGACCATTCGCGCTCGAACTCCTCGCGCGCCAGGGCTAGACCTTTGTCGGTGGCTTCCACGTAGCGCAGGGTCGCGCGGGCCAGAACCACGCTGAAAAAACAGGTCAGCACGGTCGCGATAACTGGAATGTAGCTGAGGAAAGTGCTGAAGGAAATGCGGAGCGAATTGAGCCAGGGAAGAGGCATTCGGGAGAGTCTAGCGAGAGGAGCGGGGGGCGCTCCAGATGCGCATGGTGAGGAGATGGGGGCTGGGCTAGGGCAGGGACTTTGGTAACTGGGAAAGACTTTTCCCCACAGAGACACAGGGACACAGAGGAAATCGAAGGAAAAACAGAGGGTCATAGAAGTGGTCTGATGGATGTTCTGAGCGGAGGCCATGTTCCTCAGGGGCTGAAGCCAGCGTGTTTATTCGGGTTCTCTTCGGCACGACTGAAGTCGTGCCCTTCCCGAGCCTTTTGCAAGACTTGGCTCTAGAGATTTTCTCTGTGTCTCTGTGCCTCTGTGGTGAAAGGGTTTTATTCGAGGACGCTGTCGTCGAGTTTCTTGCGCTCCCAGTCGGCGGCGGCTTGGACGAAGGCCAGGATTATGGGATGGGGATTTTTCTGGGTGGAGGACAGCTGGGGCTGGAATAGGGTGGCGACGAAGAAGCGGTGGGTGGGGGATTCGATGGCGCGGATTTCTCCCTGGGCGCCGCGGGCAACGACGGGGAAGCCGGCCTCCATGGTGGCCCATTCGTATTCGGGGTTGACTTCGAAGTTGCAGAAGAACTCTTCGGTCACGATTTCTTTGTCCTTACCGTAGAACGACTGCAGGTAGGAGCCGGGGCGGAGGCGGATTTCGGGAACTGTGCCGGAAAGCTTTGGAGCGTCGCCGAGGCGGCCGGTTACGGCGCAGGCTACGGGATAGATGACGATGTTCTTCGATGCGGAATTATTTTCGGCGCTGTCGGCGTCGGCAATACCGAGGACGTTACGTGCGAACTCGATCAGGGCGTACTGGAACCCGCCGCAGGTGCCGAGAAAGGGCCAGTCGCGGCGGCGGGCGAACTCGATGCCTTTGAGCATGCCGTCGAAGCTCTTGTAGGGACTGCCGGGCGAGGCCCAGAGGCCGTCGAAGCTTTCGAGGATCTTTTCCGAGCCGGAGGTGGTGAGGGATGGAGTAGGAATCCACTCGGACTCGATTTTCAAGTCGAGTTTGCGGGCGGCGTGCTGCAGGGAATCGGTAGTGGCGGGGTGGGAACGAAATTCAGGATTGAAGTCACCGAGGATTCCGATGCGAACGGCATTACTCACGCGAGCATTGTACTAGAGCGGTGGCGGGAGCTTGGAGGCGGGCGGTTAGAGGCGTGGTGCGGGGCGGGTAGGCACAGGGGCTGACGCCCCCGTCATGTGGGGATTGAGCGCGGCGCTGAAGCGCCGCTCTTCCACGGTGCTGCATTCGGTTGCGGCATCGCGCGGGTGTTACAAAAGCTGGACGCACGCGGACAGGAGTGTCCGCGCCACACAGGTGGCGCAGCTACAGGATAAAGCTACAGCGAATGGGTGAGGAAGAGCAGGCCGTAGAGGCATAGCAGAGACAGAGCGGGACCGCCCCAGATCATGAGAGTGCATTTCCAGCCGAGGGAGCGGGCTATTTCGCGCTGGCTGCGCCAGGAGATGAGGAAGGTTGGGTTGTTCTTGCCTTTCATAAGGACGACGGGCGGGTGCGGGTCGAAGTCAGCGGCGGGCGATGTTCCGGGAGTGGAGCCGTTTGGATCCGGGGCAGTGGTGGCCGAAGATGTGACGCCGGCGGCGGTCCAGGCTGCGGGATTTGAGATGCCGGCTTTCAGGAGAGCGGCGGCGACTCTCTGCTGCTGGGTCATGTCGGCAGTTTTTGTGGAAGCTGGATCCGGTGAGAGACGGACCACGCGGCTCGATGCCGCGGATAAGGCCTGCTCGTAGGTCGAGTCGAACTTTGGATCATGCTGAAGCCCACCGGCCAGAGAGAGGCCGCTGAAGCCGTTGCCGTCTCCACTCACGAAGGATAGGGCAGTGCGTCCGAGGCCATCCGATAAGGGGTTGGACCAAAGCGCTTTGCCGATGGCCAGGGTGTTGTGTTCGTCGTCAGGAATGGGCTGAGGGGTGAGTTCGAGGCCGGGATTTTCGTCCAGCGTTCCGAGCAGGAAGAGCGCGTTCTTGGGCTTGATGCAGAACTCTTCGACTTTGATTTTGTTGGTGGTGTTGACGCCGTGACGCGAGAGAAGAGTGCGTACGTTGGGCGGGACCTCCTCTTTGGTGGTGAAGAAAGAATCGCAGAATTCCTGCTGGAAGTCGCGATGGAGGTCGAGGTCTGCGCTGCGGGGGTCGACCATGACCTTGCCGGTGTTGTCGTCGAGAAAGAAAGGCACATGCATGCACTCGGCGGCCACTTTAACCCACTGGCTGCTTCTGCCCTGGCGTTTCCACTCCCAGACGAGGGTGCGGTAGTAGTAGCAGGGGCGTTCGGTGATGGGCGCACTCACGGTGTAGGGGCCCACGGCGAGGCCGCTGAGTTCGACTATGCCGATGGATGCGCTGCGAATTTTGGAGATGGGAGTGTTGAGGATGAGTTGACGGCGGCGCAAGAGGCGGAAGCCGTTGAAGAAGAGATAGATTCCGGCGCAGAGTCCGACGACGCACCAGGCGATGGGGCGGATGTCCTGCGAACGGAGAAATAGGGCAGCGAGGATCACTGGTTGAGTCCGTGGGGGCGGGATTTTGGGAACGCACCCCTGTATCGAGGCTAGTGGAGCGGGCGGGAAGGTGGCAGCAGAAAAGGGCGGGATGGGCTTACGTTGGTAATGGGGGATTTTGTATTCGGTACCTCAGGGGCTAAAGAGTGTGAGTGAAAACTCGTGCCGTCCCTCCGGGACTCGTTCCACTTTCCCACTGCTACCCGGCACTGCCGTGCCGGGCTTTCCCATGCTGCCCCTTCGGGGCTGGAATCTCTTGACTCCGTCCCACCGCCTCGCCCAGAATTCAGTTCTCACGCATACTCTTAAAGCCCACTCGCGGTGGAGCGCGCATCGCAGCGCTGAAGCGCTGCGCCACCCAAAATCCTGAGCGCTATAAAAATCCCAGACAAGGTTTGAGTTGGATGATTACGATTGAAGACTCGCTGTGCTCGCCGGACAGCCGAGAGCGGCTGTCCCCACACGAACGATCGCAATCATCGGCGGCGGCGCTTCAGGATGAAGTAGGCGATTGTAAGGGCGGCGAAGAAGACGAGGCCGCCGATTTCGTTGATGCGGGTTGCGAAGAGGGTGTGGAGGACGGCGGCGGAGGCCAGGACGAAGCCGAGGATCGATCCCCAGACGCCCAACGGCGAGCGCATGGGGAGGGCGGCGACTTGCGGGGAAGTGAGCCGCCAGCGGAAGCTTATGTGTGCGGCGAGGGATACCACCCAGGAGAAGATGAGGCCGGAGAATGCGGCTCCCATGATGTAGAGGAAGGCTTGTTTGGGGGCCCAGTTTTCGATGATGAGCGCGGTTACGATGCCATAGGAAGAGATGAGCAAAGCCAGGCGGGGAGAGCCAGAGGCATTGAGTTTGCCGAGGCGTGCAGGAGCCCATCCGGTGCGCCCCATGGAAAACAGCAGACGGGAGGCGACGTAAAGCTTGGCATTGGCTCCGGAAAGGGCTGCGGTGAGGACGACGAAATTCATGAAGAAGGCGGCGGCTGGGACTCTGGCGAGGCGGAGCACGCTGACGAATGGACTCTCGGAGGCGCCGGCGTGGTTCCAGGGCATCACGCCGACGAGCACGGTGATTGCGCCCAGGTAGACGCCCGCGAGCAGGAAGAAGGTGAGACGAGAGGCGCGGGGAATGTCTTTTGAAGAGCGCGATTCGCCGGTGGTGACGGCGAGCATCTCGACGCCGCCGAAGGCGTATATGGCCCAGAATACGGCGAGTAAAGGTGCGGTGGGACCTTTGGGGAGGAATCCGCCGTGAGCGGTGTATTGCGGAGCTACGCGGCCGCCGAGGAGCAGCGCCGCGCCAGCAAGGATGAAGGCCACGATAGTGGCAAACTTGATCATGGCGAACCAGAATTCGAAGCGTCCGAAGGCGAGCACGCTGCGGAGATTGACGATCAGCAGCAGAGCGGAAAACAGAATGACCCAAAGTTCTCCGCGTACGGCGGGGAACCAGTAGGCCATGTAGGCGGCGGAGGCGGTGAGTTCGGCTCCGATGGAGAAGGCGATGGCGGCCCAATAGGCGGCGCGGCAGAGAAATCCCAGATACTGATTGAGATAGAGTTCGCCGTAGAGGCCGAACGATGCGGCGGCGGGGTGCATACTGGAGAGTTCTCCGAGAGCCATGGAGACGGTGTAGGCAATGAAGGCGGCGACGAGGTAGCTGAGGATGACGCTGGGGCCGGCGATTTCGAGGGCGGCGGCGGAGCCGAGGAGAAGGCCGGTGCCGATGGAGCCGCCGACGGCGACCATGGTCATTTGGCCGACGGTGAGCTGATGGTGGAGACCTTGTTCGTGGGTGAGGTCCGGAGTGGCGGGTGCTTGGGGCATGGGGCACGATAGCAAAAGAGGAAAACCAGTGGCCAGTGGTCAGTGGCCTGTGGCCAGTGAAAAAACTCCGCCCGCTCGCACAAGGGCTAAAGCCCTAATCGCATTGGCTTTACGCGGCGCTGAAGCGCCGCTCTTCCACGGAGATGCGAGCTCTCTCGAATCCCAGAAGTTCCTGGCCACTGACCACTGAACACCGGCCACTGGGTTTCGGGTGACTTTCGTAATCGGGGGTGGACCTTACGGATTGCTGGGGGTGGGAGAGGCTCCTAGAATCGAAGCAGCGGCACTCTGCCCAGAATTGACCCATGCCTGAGATCACAAAGCGTGTAGACCGAGCCGAGCTAACCCGGCGAATCGAGCGCGCGGAAAAACTTCTGCAGAAGGGGAAGGCCGCGGAAGCGCTGGAAGAATATCTGCTGGCCCTGCGGGACGACCCTGAAAACGATACAGTGCGACAACTGGCGGCGGATTTGTGTTTATCGCAGAACCGGGCCCGCGACGCCGTGACGCTGCTGGGCGAACTGTTTGAGCGGCAGGTGAATGCGGGGGATGCTACGCGGGCGAGCTTGACTTATAAGAAGCTGGCGCGGCATAGCAGTCCAACCTGGGAGCAGAAGTTCCGCTTCGGACAGCTGCTGGAAGGATCGAACAGAAAACTGGCGGTGGGCACTTATGAATCGGCTTTAAGCGACCTGGCGAAGCTGGAGAATAAGAAGGGTGCATTGGAAGTGCTGGCGCGCATGGTGGAACTGGAGCCGATCCAGGCAAATTTTCTGCGGGTGGCGGAATTGTCGTCCGAAGTGGGGGACAGCAAGGGGGCTGCGATCGCGTTCAAGAGGGTAGCGCAGCTTGCGGCCGATGGGGGCAGCGATCCGGCGCAGTGGTATGAACGCGCGTACCAGGAAGATTCCGCGGACGAAGAGATTACGCTGGCCTACGGCAAGAGCCTGCTGGGACAGGGGCAGGTGGGGGCTGCGATCTTTATTTTGGAGTCGCAGGTGAACGCGGGGAAGGCTTCGCCGCAGTTGAGGGATATCTATGCCGAGGCTTTGCTGGCGGCGGGGCGGTATGCCGATGCGGAGCCGCTGGTGTGGCAACTGTTTGAACAGAATCCCAACCGGATGCAGCAGGTGACGGCACTGATTGGACAGTTGGTGGATGCGGAGCAGGATGAAGCGGCAGTGTCGCTGGCGCGCAAACTGGGACAGTTCCAGGCAAAGCGCGGAGAGCGGCGGCAGTTTGTGGCGGTGATGCAGGAGATCACGGCGGCGCGGCGGGCTGCGCCGGAGATGCTGGAGTTTCTGAGCGAGTTGTTCAACGCGTCGAACCGGGAAGGCGATTACTGCCAGACGCTGCTGAAGCTGTTCGATCTGTATTGCAGTACGGGGGACTTTACGAAGGCGGCGGAGTGTCTGGACCGGGCGGCGGAAGTGGACCCGTATGAATCCGGCCACACGAAGCGGCTGGAGATGTTGAAGGGCAAGATTGAAGAGAAAAAGTTTGAAGCGATCGCTTCGCGGTTCACGCCGGTGAGCAAGGCAGCGGCGGAACCTGAGCATGAGCATGAAAGCACGCTGGGAGCCTCGACGCTGCAGGACCTGATGCTGCAGGCGGAAATTCTGGTGCAGTACGGAATGCGGAACAAAGCGGTGGAGCGGCTGCAGAGAATCCAGGAACTGTTTCCGCGGGAAGAAGAGCGCAACGAAGATTTGCAGAGGCTTTATCTGGCGGCGGGTGTGACGCCGAGCTATGCGGGGTCGGCACCACTGCCGGCGGCGGTTTCGGTCGCCGCACCGGCGGTTGCAGCGGCGGCAGCGGCGCCCGCGCCGGCGGCAGATCCGATGGCGGAGATGCGCAATGTGACGCGCGTGGCGGAGATCACGCGCAAACTGTATCACCAGACCACGGCGGCCGCGGTGCTCACGACGGCGGTGAGCGAAATTGGCGGGCACTGGGACATATCGCGCTGTGTCGCATTGATGCGTACGCCGGGTTCGCCGCCGACGGCGGTGCAGGAGTTCTGCGCGAAGGGAGTGAAGGAGGGTAGTTCGGCGGCCATCAAGGAAGTGATGTGCGCGCTGCAGGATCTGTTGCTGGCTTCTTCGTCGGCGGGGGGTACGCCCTCGGGTGAGCCCATTCTGATTGCGGACGCGCAGAAAGGCGCTGAGTTGCAGGCGGTGCGTAAGGCGCTGGTGGAACTGGGGACGACGGCGGTGCTGGCGCTGCCGCTGAGCAACGGCGAGGATTCGGTGGGAGTGCTGGCTTTGCTGCACAACAAGCCGCGAGCCTGGCCCCAGACCGATGCAGTGGTGCTGAAGACGCTGGCCGACCAGATGGTGATTGCGCTGAATAACGCCGGGTTGCGGCGGCTGGTGAAGAATTTGTCGGTAACGGAGGAGAAGTCAGGACTGCTCAAGCGGAGTTCGTATCTTGATTTGCTGCTGGCGGAGAGCAAGAGGGCGGCGCAGAATGCGTCTCCGCTTTCGGTGCTGCTGTTGCAGTTCGGGCGGAGCGCGGCGCTGATCAAGGAATATGGCGAGGCCGCGGTAGAAAGCGCGATGGGAAAAATTGGGCAACAGTTTGCGGCGAACATCCGGACAAACGATCTGGCGTTCCGCTACGACACGACTACCATCGCAATCATTCTCGGGGACACAGCGGAGAAAGAAGCGATGATGGCGATCGAGAAACTGCGCAAGGTGATTGCGGAAGTGCGACTCGCGGACAAGGCTGGGTCGGGGAACGGGCATGCATTGGAATTCTCCGCGGGGCTGGCGGAGGCGGTGGTGCGGGAGAGCTACGATCCTGTGGACATTGTGACGGAAGTGATCAATCGCGCTGAATTCGCGCTGGCTGCTTCGACGGTGCAGGGGCCGGGGAAGGTTGTGGCGCTGGGAGCGGCGCTGGTGACGGGAGCGGTGGCGTAGAAGAATTGAATCATTGAGCCATTGAGTGATTGAGTGATTGAGTCAATCCTTGTTGCGGAGTTCAACCGCTACTCTGGAAGTTTGATGCTGCCATCTTCTGCGATTGGAAAATCTGGATTCCAGGCGACCTCTGGATGACCTTTGCGCCTGCGGCTTGAGCTTCTTCGAGCAAAGAGTCCACTTCAGCGCGCGTGCGGGTGTTGTAGGCGAGCGAGATTCCGTTGAAGCCGTGGCCTTCGGGAGCGATGTTGGCATCCCTGGCAAGGTCGTGCCGCGGGTACAGGGCCAGAGCCATGCCTCCCGTTTGGAAAAATACGACGCCTTCAGCCTTGGCCATGGAGCGATGCCATCCGAGGCGCTCGTAGAATTCGCGGCTACGGTTTAGATCGGATACGCCTAGGGTGATTAGGCTTACGCGCTGTTCCATCTGAGGCCTCCCACGATAGCGACGGGTCGCAACCAAGTATTGTGCTGGCGACGAAAGATTAGTCGAGCTTCGCTCGACGACTGGACAGCCCCTTCGACTCCGCTCAGGGCAGGCTTGGGGAAGCTGTCCCCACATGAGCATCTCCAGAAACTGCAAGGCTACCCCAGTGATCCTCTCTGTGGTCAAATCTGCTGGTGCGCTGCTACACTAACGAGTTTGCAGCATCGCTTTGATCTGCTCTGATACGCTCTGATCATAAGATTCTTTCAGGAAAAACATGTTGAAACCGGGTGATATCGCGATTGTCAGCGGGGCGCGCACGCCGTTTGGGCGCTATTGCGGGAAATTGAAAGACTTTACGGCGCAGGAGTTGGGCGCGGTTGCGGCCAAAGGGGCGATTGAGCGGGCGGGAATCGATGCCAAGGAATTCGATCATGTCGTGTTCGGCAACGCGCAGCAGACTTCGGGCGATGCGCTGTACGGGGCGCGGCACGTGGGTTTGCGGGCGGGACTGCCGATTGAGACTCCGGCGCTGACGGTGAACCGGCTGTGCGGGTCGGGGATGCAGTCGATTGTGAATGCGGCGCAGATGATTCAGCTGGACGAAGCGAAGATGGTGCTGGCGGGCGGGATGGAGGCGATGTCGCAGGCTCCGTTTGTGATTCGCGGGCGCGATGGATTTACGCTGGCGCCAGGCGGGAAGCTGGAAGATTCGCTGATGGTGGCGCTGCTCGACAGCTATTGCGGGCTGTACATGGCGAACACGGCCGAGCTGTATGGCGAGCAGCAGGGGATCACGCGGCAGGCGCAGGATGAGTTTGCGCTGCGCTCGCAGCAGAAGGCCGATGCGGCTTACAAAGAAGGACGCATTCAGGAAGAGTTGGTTCCGGTGGCGCTGCGGAATGCGAAGGGCGAGGCTACTGGAGAATCGTTTACGGAAGATGATCACCGGAGGCCGCAGACCACGATGGAAGGGTTGGCGAAGCTGAAGGCGGCGTTCGGGAAAAGCGGGACGGTGACTGCGGGCAATGCGAGTGGGATAGTGGATGGGGCGGCGGCGGTGGTGCTGATGTCGTTGGAGGAGGCGCGCAAGCGGAGCATCGAGCCGCTGGGGCGGATTGTGAGCTGGGGGATTGCTGGAGTTGAGCCGAAGGTGATGGGGCGGGGTCCGGTGCCGGCGACGAAGGCGGCGCTGCACAAGGCTGGGCTTTCTTTGGACTACATTGATTTGATTGAAGTGAATGAGGCGTTTGCGGCGCAGTATCTGGCGGTGGAAAAAGAGTTGGGACTCGATCGCGAGAAAGTGAACGTGAATGGCGGGGCGATTGCGTTGGGGCATCCGCTGGGGGCGACCGGGACGCGGCTGGTGATTACGCTGCTGTATGAATTGCGTCGGCGGAAGAAGAAGTACGGGCTGGCTACGGCTTGCATCGGCGGCGGGCAGGGGATTGCGATGATTGTGGAGAGTATGCACTGAGTTTCACCACGGAGGCACGGAGCCACGGAGAAACCCAACGATCGTTTTCTCCGTGGCTCCGTGCCTCCGTGGTTGATGGTTTTAGTCCGTGCGAAGGAAAGGTTCCATGGAGATTAAGAAAGTTGGCGTTCTCGGATGTGGGCTGATGGGGTCCGGGATTGCGCAGGTTTGCGCTATGGCTGGATTCGATGTGACCGTGCTCGAGGTGGAGCAGAAATATCTCGACAAGGGATTTGCCGGGATCGAGAAATCTTTGGCGAAGTTTGCCGAGCGGCCGGTGGAGAAGGGCGGGATCACGGCGCAGCAGAAGGATGCGATCCGGGCGCGGCTTCGGGGGACGACTAACAAGGCCGACCTGGCTGATTGCGACATTGTTATCGAGGCCATCATCGAGAATGTGGACGAAAAGAAGAAGATGTATGCGTCGATCGATGGGATCGTGAAGAAGGACGCGATCTTCGCTTCGAACACTTCTTCGATTTCGGTGACTGAGCTTTTGACTTCGGTGAAGCGGCCGGAGCGGTTTATTGGGCTGCACTTTTTTAATCCGGTGCCGCTGATGAAGCTGGTGGAGGTGGTGCGGACGATTGCTACGGCCGACGATGTTTACCAGACAGCTTACGAGTTCGGCAAAAAGCTGGGCAAGGTTCCGGTGCGGACCTCGGATAAGACGGGATTCATCGTCAACCGGCTGCTGGTGCCGTATTTGCTCGATGCAATCCGGGCTTATGAAGAAGGGGTTGGGTCGATTGAAGACATTGATAATGCCATGAAGCTGGGCTGTGGGTATCCCATGGGGCCGTTCACTTTGCTGGATTTCGTGGGGCTCGATACTACTTACTACATTACGCAGGTGATGTTTGAAGAGTTTAAGGAGCGGCGGTTTGCTTCGCCTCCGCTGCTGAAGCGGCTGGTGATGGCGGGGTGGTACGGGCGGAAGACGGGCAAAGGGTTTTACGATTATTCGGACCCGAATAATCCGAAGGCGAATAAACTGTAAGATCGAGTTCGATAGGACTGGAGTCTTGCTTTTGTAACCCTGCGCCAGAGTGCAGGAGATCCCTCGCTTCGCCTGAAGAACGGCTACGCTCGGGATGACGGCATCTATTACCGTGATTTCAAAGGCATGGAGAAGCGCAGAAAAACCGATCAGATGCCCGGAGAAGGCGACGGGCAGGATGTAGAGATCTATCGCCGGGCATGGCGCAGCTATGTTGTGCGCCGGAATCTGGTGGTGGTGCTCTTTGTGAGTTTTGGGTTTCTGGGCGTGTTGATTGGGAAGCTGAAGTTGGGAGAGCCCACGGACTTCGCGATTCTCTTGGTCTGGGTGGGGGTGTACCTGGCGGGTGGGTGGTGGCTGACGGAGTGGAAGTGTCCGCGATGCGGGAAGGTGTTTGGGCACCGGTTGTGGACGCAGCGCTGCATCAGTTGCGATTTGAGTAAGGATGACGTGGCGGCGGCGGCGCGGGGGAAGTGAATCGTTGCCACGGATTTGCACGGATG
This sequence comes from uncultured Acidobacteriaceae bacterium, assembly GCA_963749985.1. Taxonomy (GTDB): domain Bacteria; phylum Acidobacteriota; class Terriglobia; order Terriglobales; family Acidobacteriaceae; genus Sulfotelmatobacter. Next base: position 332,597 of record CAVVOS010000003.1, read on the forward strand.
AACGCGGACCGGAGAAATGATTCAACGTTTGTATATCTCACGTCGATGGCCCAATTGAACGACGATCACGACCAGTCGGTCTTCTTTGAGGGAACAGATTAGGCGGTAGTCTCCGACCCGGTACTTCCAGTACTGCCTTAGCGGCCCATGAAGGCGTTCGCCGATGGTGCGGGGGTCGTCGAGCGGGGCGACTCGCTCACGCAGGAACTTGAGGATTCGGTCGGAGACCGACTTGTCGAGCTTTTCCAGTTCGCGGCGGGCGTCAGGGTCGAATTCAATACTCCAGGCCATGTTGGCGCATAATTTCCTTGAGCGGAATGGTCTTTACTCGGCCCGATTCGATCGCTTCCATCCGCTTCTCGGCTAGATAAACATCTTCCAGATCGTCAAGGTGCTTGAGGATGGCCTCGCGGGCGTAGTAGGTTTTGGTGCGGCCGGTGCGCTTAGCGAGACGTGCGAGGCGCTTTTCGATTTTGTCGGGAAGGCGGATGGCTAGCATGGATTTTCCCTCAACGGCTATACAATTATAGCAGTTGCAGATTGACCAAAATGGACACCGAAGATATTGAGCTACGAATCGATGAATTCGTGGAAAGATAAGGCCGTGGGCATCGGGTTCCTCGTATTGGTCGTTTTCTTTGCGATTTGCGGTTTCATGGGTGTGGGACGAGTCTTTAGTTGGATATTCGGAAAATAATATGAACTTCGAAAACATACTTCTGGAAAAGAAAAACTCGATTGCTTACGTCACCGTGAACCGGCCCAAGGTTTTGAACGCTCTGAACATGGCTACCATGGAGGAGTTGCGGGCGGCGTTTCATGACATCAAGAATGACGCGGCGATTCGTGTCGTCATTTTTACCGGCGCGGGTGAGAAGGCGTTTATTGCCGGCGCGGACATCGGCGAGTTGTCCAAGCACGATGCGGTTACGGGCAAGGAGTACACGCATCGCGGGCAGAGCGTTCTGAATCTCATCGAAAATCTGGGCAAGCCGGTGATTGCTTGCATCAATGGATTTGCGCTGGGCGGGGGGTGCGAGATTGCGATGGCTTGCACCATGCGACTGGCGAGTGAGAACGCAAAGCTGGGGCAGCCGGAGGTGAAGCTGGGGATTATTCCGGGATATGGTGGAACACAGCGGCTGCCGCGGCTGGTGGGTAAAGGCATTGCAATGCAGATGGTGCTGACGGGCGAAATGATTTCGGCGCAGGAAGCGCATCGCATCGGGCTGGTCAATGAAGTTACGGTGGCGGCGGAGTTGATTCCGCGGGCGGAGGTGATTGCGGCGAAGATCGTCGCGAATGCGCCGCTGGCGGTGCAGTATGCGATGGAGGCCGTGAACAAAGGCCTGGAGATGACTCTGAGCGAGGGGTTGTATCTGGAAGCGGTTTTGTTCGCCGTGGCTTGCGCTACGGAGGATAAGAAGGAAGGGACTGCGGCGTTTTTGGAGAAGCGCGCGGCGGGGTTTAAGGGGAAGTAGAATATTGCCACGGATTTTCACGGATTCACGCGGATCAAAGGCTAACCCAAACACGGAGGCACTGAGTCACGGAGAAGAAAGACAGAACGAAATTTGCAGTTGAGCCGCTTCCCGAACCTGCATTGCCTGCTCTGGAAGGTTCGCTCAGCGCCGTGGGGATGCGCTTTGCGATTGTGGTTTCCCGATTCAATTCATTTATTACGGAGAGGCTGCTGCTTAGCGCAGTCGATGGGCTGGTGCGCTCGGGCGCTGCGAAAAAAGACATCGACTTGGTGCGGGTGCCGGGGGCGTTTGAGGTTCCGCTGGCGGCGCGGAAGTTGGCGGAGACGGGGAAGTACAATGCGATCATTTGTCTGGGGTGTTTGCTGCGCGGGGATACGGCGCACTATGACGTGATTGTGAATGAGGTGACGCGCGGGATTGGGCAGTCGGCGCAGGAGACGGGCGTGCCGCATGCTTTTGGTGTGCTGACTTGCGAAAACCTGGAGCAGGCGATTGACCGGGCTGGGCTGAAGATGGGGAACAAAGGATTTGAGGCGGCGCTGGCGGCGGTGGAGATGGCGTCGCTGCAGGCGGCTATCGGGCTTCGGGCTTCGGGCTTCGGCCGTCGGCGGTCGGGTCGTGAGCGTCAGTTATCCGCTGTCGGCGGAAAACAGATTCCTCGCTCCGCTCGGAATGACAAGATGAATGCTCGGAATGACAAGGGCGTGGGGCGGAACGATAAAGCGAAGAAGAGCGCAAAGACGAAGCGCAAGTAATCCCTCCTCTACAGTAAACTGGCAACTGGCAACTGGCAACTGCTCTATGGGTACTCGCCGAAAATCTCGCGAACTTGTCCTGCAGATGCTGTTTCAGGCAGACATGGGCAAGCAGACGGTGGAGCATGTGCAGAGTACATTTTGGGCGGAGCATGGCGGGACCAGCGCGGAGGTGCGCGGGTTTGCGGAAGATCTGTTCCGGGTGGCGACGGACCGGCTCACGGAGATCGACAAGCTGATTGAAGGTCACGCGGAACATTGGCGAATGGAGCGCATGGCGGCGGTGGATCGCAATCTGTTGCGGGCGGGAGTGGCGGAGTTTCTGGCCTATCCGGATACGCCGCGCGCGGTGGTGATTAATGAATCACTGGAGATTGCGCGTAAATTTTCCAGCCTGGAATCGGTGCAGTTTGTGAATGGTGTGCTTGACAGCGTGGCGAAAGAACTGGGGAAGACGGCGTAAGAGAAATTTGTAATTTTGTAATCGGGTAATTTTGTAATTCGAACCGCTTTAGTTTACGCGGCGCTGAAGCGCCGCTCTTCCACGTTATTGCGCTCTTCCACGTTACTGCCTGCATTTCCGCAGCTTGATACTGCTGGTCGATGATCGCACGGATCTCAGCACACTACGGTTGTATGGCCACTATGTTCAGCGCGCAGGTGAATGAGGAGTCGCAGAAGCTATTGGAAGAGTCAGGGAGCTCGGTAAAGGGGATTTCCATGACGTCCTTCGCGAGAACTGTGTTGAGTTCGTGCAGCACGTTGTCGGTACCGGCGACGTAGAGCAGCGTGCCATCGGCGGTCAGGTCGGCGGCGAGGGGTGCGGCACCGCCGGTGAGTGGAATGGCGGCGGTCACCGATTGGGTGTCGAAGCTGTAGATCAGGACACCGAAGTCGGTGGTGACGATGTAGACCTGAGTGGCGTCAGGCGAGAGGAAGAAGTTGATGGGGTGGAACGTGCCCTGGCCGATATCGATGTGGATCGGTTCGAAGGGCGTGTTCTGTGGGGCTGGGGTGTGGGCGAGGGTGACGGGCTGGGGGCAAAGGGTGCTGAACGGCGCATTGGGCGGTCCCTGAGAGGCATTGGTGGCGATGATGTCGATGCCGGTGTTGTCGATGCCGAAGAAAAAGTCGAGGCCTGCCGTTTGCAGAATCTGCGGGACGGCGGCGTTGCCCATAGGGACGTTGCCCGGGGGGAACATCTTTAGGAACAGGGGCGGACCGGGCAGCGTCCCGGCCGATAGGGGCGGGCTTAGAACAGAATTGTCGCAGGTGTTGTAGATGGCAAGAGTGCCGGGAGCACTTCCTCCGGAGAGCAGGGCAAACGAGCCGGTGGAAGAAAATGCGACGGAGTTGGAGGGCGGGGACAAAGGAATTGCCTGAAGCGCCTGCAGGGCCGAGTAGATATATAACGTGTTGCCACCGTCGCCGAGGATGAAGGCTTTGAGGCCGTCGGGCGAAAAGGCCGCCGCGATTGCGCTGTTGATGTACTCAGGGGTTGAGGACGCCCCGGAACCGGCATTCACGACGTACACCTGATTAGGAGTGGAGACGGTATCGGAGAAGATGGCTTGGGTGCCAGTGGGAGAGACGGCGAGAACCCTGCCGGTGACGAGGCCGAGGGTGGTGGCAGCGGCGGGCAGAGGTGTGAAGGGACTGGTGGAAGAGGAGCCGATGTTGGAAGTAGTGATGAGGAAGGAGCCGTATTGGCTGCCCATGTAGACCTTGTCTCCGGCTGGATCAAACATCAGGGAATTGGGCGGAGTGGGCAGAGAGGCGGGGCTGGCGGCGAGATTCTTGGAAGTGGAAATGTCATAAAGAGCGACGCCGCAGATGGCATTGCTGGAGCAATCCTGACTGGTAGCTAGAACGCTGCTTGCGACGGGCGTGCCGGTTACTAATCCGGAGATGGCGGTGACGGGATAGACGGGCTGAGGGGCGTAGGGAGCGGCCAGTCCCAAGGGGTTCAATGGGAAACCGATGTTGCAGGACGGCGGTGTGCAAGATGCGGTGACGGCCGCGGCTCCGGGCTGTTTCAGGGTGAGGACGCAGCTCGGGCCGGGGGCGCATCCTGTGGTGGCGCTGCCGGGGACAACCACGGCGGGCTCGGAGGAAGTCCAGGTTAAGGGGGCCTTAGGCACGATACAGCCTTGGACGTCGACGGCAGTGGCGGTAACGGTTTCCGAGCCTCCTTTCGCATTTGCGACAAAATTTGTCTGGCCGGTGTATTCGCCGCTGGAGCTGACGTTCAGCGCGATACATTGCACCGGGCAGGTTTCGAAATAATAAGGCTGGCCGGAGACTCCCGCGGCGGAAGCGATGATTTGCGTCTGCCCCGGGATGCTGGGCGATGCGGTCGCCTGATTGGTGGGCACGTTGAGGGTGTTGGAGGTCACGATGGGAGTGACTTTGACGACAGTGCTATTGGCCTCCGACCAAGTAAAGGGCCCGATCAGTGCGGTGATGTCGTTTCCGTAGTTGTCAAAGGCTGTGGCTTGCAAGGTCTGGATCTGGTTCTGCGAGAGACAAGAATTGGTGGGCGTGAAGTTTTTTTTGCAAGCGGCAGGAAGAGCGATCTGCGTGGGGCAGGCCGGCGGGGGAGCATTTACGGGCGTGACGACGCTGATCTGAATGCTGGCGACGGGCGGATGCACAAAGACGTAGGTGGGCGGGCTGGTCTGTCCGAGGGCGGAGGCGACGACCTGAACTACGCCGGAGGCTCCAGGAGTGCAGACATTGAAATAGGGGGCATTCCAGGTGCCGGCACAGGCGAACCCGTTGGGAGAGATGGTGAGGATTCCGGGCGCGCTAGTGGGGGCTAAGGAGTAGGTGAAGGTAGCATTGATGCTTGTGTTCGCACCGTTCACGGCGTTGGCGCTGAACAACAGAGTGGCGCCCATTTGCAGAGAGGTGCTGACGGAGGGATTCAGGGTTATTTTTGCGGGAAAGGGCGAGGCGCCGGGAGGTTTGTGGCCGCCGCAGCCGGGCAAGAACAACAAAGACGACAAAGATAGTGAGATCGCGATGACGACCGCGACCGACTGATTGCAACGCAACCTTCCCATGCACCCTCTCGTCGCCATGCGGTATAAAGCGCAGGCGAGCCACTTATCAAGAATTAGAACGGAAAACCTGTATAGTAGAGGCTGGAGCCGGATTCAGCAAGCGGACGGCGAAAAGCCTCTTCATCATTAGTCGACATGACGGTTCGATGAGCCTCGTCGGTTCGGATAAGCAGTGGGATGCAAAAACATGGGTTGACGATGTTTCGGCTGAGTTGCTATAGTAGTTTGGTTCCGCGAGTTAATCCAAGCTTGCTGTATGCCGCCAGGTTCTACGGAGTATCGTGTGGACTTGGGGGCGGGCTTTTGAGAAATGCGTTTCCGGACTGAGTGTGAGTCGGGAGACATTCCTCGCTGAAATATTCCTGCGCTGCCTTTCGCCCTCGGGCTGCTGGCGCACCTAATTTAAGGTTAGGCGCGAAAGTGGTCTGCGGAAGGATATGCAGGATAGAGCTGGCGATACGGAGTACCCCCGGAGTTTTGGCCGGGTGCCACCGTCGGCAGCGCAAATCTAGATCGGGAATCCAGAATCTCTCTCCGCGATGCGGTGTGCGGCGAGAAGCATGGTGGCCGAAATTAGGCCTGCCAGCCCGGATCGCGTGGCTAAGGACCGGGAAAGCGGATGGTGCTGTGCGCTGCCCGCCCGCAAGGGCAGGTCTTGGTGTGCGACGTTGATTCCGCGAGAAGGAGCGGCAAAGAGTGCCTACTTTTAATCAGTTAGTGCGTGATGGCCGCAAGCGGCCACGGTATAAGACGGCGAGTCCGGCGCTGCAGGGCTGTCCGCAGAAGCGCGGGGTATGCACGCGCGTGTACACGCAGACGCCGAAGAAGCCGAACTCGGCGTTGCGGAAAGTGGCGCGGGTGCGGCTGACCAACGGGATTGAAGTGACGACCTACATCCCCGGGGTTGGGCACAATCTGCAGGAGCACTCGATTGTGCTGATTCGCGGGGGCCGCGTGAAGGATCTGCCGGGCGTGCGCTATCACGTGATTCGCGGCACGCTGGATGCGGTGGGCGTGGCCGGACGTCAGCAAGGACGTTCGAAATACGGCGCCAAGCGCGCGAAGAAGGGCTGAGAACTAGATGCCTCGCAAAGGACATACAGTAAAGCGGACCGTGCCAGCCGATGCCGTTTACGGCTCGAATCTGGTGACGAAGTTTATCAACTCGATGATGTGGCAGGGCAAGCGGAGCACCGCCGAAGGCATTTTTTACGAGGCCCTGACCAAGGTGCAGGAAAAAGGCGGCGGCGACGACGCTCTGAAGTTGTTCACGAAGGCCGTCGAGAATGCGAAGCCGCTGCTGGAAGTGAAGACCCGCCGCGTGGGTGGCGCGAACTATCAGGTGCCGGTGGAAGTGAATGCCGACCGGCGGACTTCGCTAGCCATCCGGTGGCTGCTGACTTACGCGCGCGGGCGCGCGGAGCGGGGCATGGTCGACAAGTTGAGTAATGAGTTGCTGGACGCCGCTAATGGAAAAGGCGCGGCCATCAAGAAGAAAGAAGATGTGCACCGCATGGCGGAAGCGAACAAGGCTTTCGCGCACTATAGATGGTGAGGACGATTGAGTAATTGGGGAATTTAGTAATTGAGTAATTGATAAGGCGATTGAGTATTTGGTTTTCAAATTACCAAATTGCTAAATTTCCCAATTACCAAATCAGAAACGAAGTTGGAGCCCTAGAAAGAAGCAGAAAACGTCGTGCCTAGAACAGTCCCATTAGAACGCTGCAGGAACATCGGCATCATGGCCCACATCGATGCCGGTAAGACCACCACGACGGAGCGCATCCTGTTTTATACGGGAAAGACGCACCGCATCGGAGAGGTGCACGAAGGCACTGCGACCATGGACTGGATGGAGCAGGAGCAGGAGCGCGGGATTACGATTACGTCCGCGGCGACGACCTGCACCTGGCGCGATATTCGCATCAACATTATCGATACCCCCGGCCACGTGGACTTCACGGCGGAGGTGGAGCGGTCGCTGCGGGTGCTGGACGGCGCGGTCGCGGTATTCGACGCGGTGCACGGGGTGCAGCCGCAGTCGGAAAAAGTCTGGCGTCAGGCCGATAAGTACGGCGTGCCGCGCATTTGCTTCATTAACAAGATCGACAAGATGGGCGCGGATTTCGAGCATGCGGTCGATACCATCCGCAAGCGGTTGAGCGCGAAACCTGTGGCCATCCAGATTCCGATCGGCCAGGAAGACAAGTTCAAGGGCGTCATCGATCTGATCAACATGAAGGCGATCGTGTGGCAGGACGACACCATGGGCGCCGAGTACCTTACCGAAGAAATTCCCGCCGACTTGAAAAAGAAAGCGGAAGCGTTCCACGCACAGCTGGTCGAGAGCATTGCCGAGAACGACGACGAAATCCTGCACATGTTTCTGGAAGGCGAAGAGATTAGCGCGGACGCGCTGCGCGCGTCGCTGCGAAAGTCGACGATTGCGCTGAAGGTATTTCCGGTGGTGGTGGGGACGGCGTTCAAGAACAAGGGCGTACAGCCACTGCTGGATGCGGTGGTGGACTATCTGCCGTCGCCGCTCGATGTGCCGGAGACGCATGGGCTGAATCCCGACAACGGGGAGAAGATTTTCCGTCACGCGGACGACAAGGAGCCGTTCTCGGCATTGGCGTTCAAGATCATGGCCGATCCGTTTGTCGGCCAGTTGACCTTTATTCGCGTGTATTCCGGCCAACTGAAGACCGGAGACTCGGTGCTGAACACGGGCCGGCGCAGGACTGAGCGCATTGGGCGGTTGCTCAAAATGCACGCCAACAAGCGGGAAGAAATCAGCGAAATTCTCGCGGGCGATATTTGCGCCGCGGTGGGACTGAAGGGTGTGAGTACGGGCGACACGATTTGCAGCGAAGAGCATCCCATTGCGCTGGAAAATATTACGTTTGCGGTTCCCGTGATTTCGGTTGCGGTTGAGCCGAAGACGAAAGCCGATCAGGAAAAAATGGGCATGGCGCTGGGCCGCCTGGCTCAGGAAGATCCTACGTTTAAAGTTCACACCGATCCCGACAGCGGACAGACCATCATCAGCGGCATGGGCGAGTTGCACCTGGAAATCATTGTCGACCGCATGATGCGCGAATACAAGGTTGAGGCGAACGTCGGCAAGCCGCAGGTGGCGTATCGCGAGACTATCCGCCGGCATTCCGAGGCGGAAGGAAAATATATTCGCCAGACTGGCGGACGCGGCCAGTACGGGCACGCGAAGATCCGGTTGGATCCGCAACCGCCCGGCGTGGGCTACGAATTCGTCAACGACATTGTGGGCGGTTCGGTGCCAAAGGAATTCATCAAGCCGATCGATCAGGGAATTCAGGAAGCGCTGGAGGGTGGAATTCTTGCGGGCTATCCCATGGTCGATGTGAAGGCGACGCTGTATGACGGCAGCTATCACGACGTGGACTCGAACGAAATGGCGTTCAAGATTGCCGGATCGATGGCGTTCAAGGAAGCTGCGCGCAAAGCTTCTCCGGTGCTGCTGGAGCCGGTGATGGCGGTTGAAGTGGTTACGCCGGAGGATTATGCAGGCGTGATCATGGGCGACCTGAGTTCGCGGCGCGGACGGATTGAAGGCATGGAGCACCGCGCCGGATCGCAGGTGATCAAGGCTATCGTTCCGCTGGCGGAGATGTTCGGTTACGCGACTCACATGCGTTCGTCGACGCAGGGGCGGGCTGAGTACTCGATGCATTTTGCGCGTTACGAGGAGGCTCCGCGGTCGGTCGCGGAGGAAATCATCGCGAAGGTGCAGGGCACTACGAAATGACTGCCAGCGCCGCGGTTCGTCGTCGACCGCAGGTTCTGGGTTCGAGAAGGCATGCGGGTTGAGTTTGAAATTGTTTTCGGCCCGGATGGAACCTGGGCACGGTTTTTGCGGCGGGCTAAAGGTTACATCGCTACAGAAGTGAATTGCGAAGCGGTGAGCGATGGGCGCTACCGGGTTCGGGATTTTTGGAGCGGGCATCGCGGGTTTGAAATCTTTCGCGAGCAGTTCTCGGAAGATTTCAATCAGTTCGAGCGGCAGATTGCCGAGGAGCTGGTAGAGAAACAGGAATTCGTTGGCGCGTATTACGAAGCCGACGGTGATGATTTGGTTCCGGCGTAACGGGAAGCCGAGGAGATAGAGAAATGGCGAAAGAGAAATTTGATCGAAATAAGCCGCACTGCAACGTAGGGACGATTGGTCACATTGACCATGGCAAGACCACGTTGACAGCGGCTATCACGAAGGTGTTGCAGAAGCACAATCCGAAGATTGTGTTCCGGTCTTTTGACAGCATTGATAACGCTCCGGAAGAGAAGGCGCGCGGCATCACCATCGCGACGGCGCACGTGGAGTATGAGACGGCGAACCGGCACTACGCGCACGTGGATTGTCCGGGGCACGCTGACTACATCAAGAACATGATCACGGGCGCGGCGCAGATGGATGGCGCCATCCTGGTGGTTGCTGCGACCGATGGTCCGATGCCGCAGACGCGCGAGCATGTGCTGCTGGCTCGGCAGGTGGGCGTGCCTTACATCGTGGTCGCGCTCAATAAGTGTGACGCGGTGGACGACCCTGAGTTGCTCGACCTGGTGGAGCTGGAAGTGCGCGAGTTGCTGAAGGCCTACAAGTTTCCCGGTGACGATGTGCCGGTGATTCGGCTGTCGGCACTTGGTGCTTTAAACGGAGAAGAAAAGTGGGAGAAGCAGATTGACGCGTTGATGGAGGCGGTCGATAAGAGCGTGCCGCAGCCGGCGCGCGAACTGGATAAGCCGTTCCTGATGCCGATTGAAGACATCTTTTCGATTCAGGGCCGCGGCACGGTGGTCACGGGACGTATCGAGCGCGGCAAGGTGAAAGTCGGCGAGGAAGTTGAGATTGTCGGCTTCCGCGACACACGCAAGACGGTGGTGACCGGCGTGGAAATGTTCAAGAAGCAGTTGGACGAAGGCATGGCGGGCGACAACGCTGGACTGCTGCTGCGCGGCATTGCGAAGGAAGATGTGGAGCGCGGCATGGTGCTGGCCAAAGGTGGATCGATCACGCCGCACACGAAGTTCAAGGCGGAGGTCTACATCCTGACGAAAGAAGAAGGCGGAAGGCATACGCCGTTCTTCAAGGGATACCGTCCGCAATTTTATTTGCGGACCACTGATGTCACTGGAGTGGCGGAGTTGCCGGCGGGAACCGAGATGGTGATGCCGGGAGATAACGTCTCGCTCGTGATTGAGTTGATCACGCCGGTGGCGATGGAGAAGGGGTTGCGGTTTGCCATTCGCGAAGGCGGGCACACGGTGGGCGCGGGAACGATTGCGGAGATTGTGACGTAAGGCAAGGCAGAAGTTAGAAGTAAGAATGCAGAAGTAAGAACTGAAATGGAAACTTCTGCATTCTGAATTCTTACTTCTGCATTTGACCGCTGGTTCTTTCCTTCCGGAGACGCCGGGAGGGGTTAGAGAGAGTGAAAACGTGATTGGAAAAGAAAGAATTCGCATCCGGTTGAAGGCTTACGACTACCGCATCCTGGATCAGTCGACGGGCGAGATTGTGGAAACCGCGCGGCGCACCGGAGCACAGATTGCGGGGCCGATTCCACTGCCCACGATGAAGAACAAGTACTGCGTGCTGCGTTCGCCGCACGTGGATAAGAAGTCGCGGGAGCAGTTTGAAATCCGCACGCACAAGCGGTTGCTCGATATTCTCGAGCCGACGCAGCAGACGGTGGACGCGCTGATGAAGCTCGATCTGCCGGCGGGCGTGGATGTGGAGATTAAAGCTTTCGGGAAAGAGCATAAGTAGGGTGGCGGGCTAGCGCCCGCCGGACAGCCGAGGGCGGCTGTCCCTACATGAGCTGATTAGCTCCCCAGCCAATAGCCGGCGTTCGATGAGCGACGAGCCAAGCTGGGAATGGAGACAGAGATGGCGATACGGGTTACAGGAATTCTGGGCAAGAAGGTCGGCATGACGCAACTGTTTGACTCGAAGGGCGACGTGCGCCCGGTCACGGTGCTGCAGGCTGGTCCTTGCGTAGTGACGCAGCACAAGCTGGCGACCAAGGACGGTTACGAGGCGGCCCAGATTGGCCTGGTGGAATTTGTGAAGGAATCGCGGCTGACCAAGCCGGCGCGCGGGCACCTGGCGAAGAACAATCTTCCGCCAGTGAAGTTTATGCGCGAAGTGCCGCTGGAAACGGACGGCGTGGTCGATGGCGACGTCACGGTGAAAGTGGGCGACCGGGTGCTGGTCGAGATTTTTGAAGGCGAAAAGTTTGTCGACATCGTGGGAGTGAGCAAGGGGAAAGGCTTCCAGGGCGTGGTCAAGCGGCATCATTTTGGCGGCGGACCGAAGTCGCACGGATCGATGTTTCAGATCACGGGTTCGATTGGTTCTTCGGCGTTTCCTTCACGAGTGTTCAAGGGAATGCGCATGTCGGGACACATGGGCCACGCGCGGGTGACGCAGCGCAACCTGAGAGTTTTGGGTGTAGATAAAGAAGAGAATCTGCTGGTGGTGGAAGGCAGTGTGCCGGGACCGCAGGGCGGATACCTGGTGATCACGAAATCGAAGAAGCCTCCCAGAGAGCGCCGCGGATTTGCGGGTTCGGCTACGGTCGATCCGTTGAAGGCGGCGAAGCGAGCGGCGAAGAAGGCTTAGTACCCAGTACCTGGTATCGAGAAGCAATATGGCAACTATTGATATTTACAACTTGAGCGGCGCCAAGGTTGGAACGTTTGATCTCGCCGATGAGATTTTCGGCGCGGTCAATGAAGATCTGCTCTGGGAAGCGGTGAAGCACTACCGCGCCGGGCAGCACCAGGGCACGCATGCGACTAAGGCCCGCTGGCAGGTTTCCGGTTCGGGCAAGAAACTGTGGAAGCAGAAGGGCACGGGGCGGGCCCGCATCGGCTCGATCCGTTCGCCACTGTGGCGGCACGGCGCGACCGTACACGGACCGACGCCGCGCTCCTACGACTACGCGTTCCCGCGCAAGAAATTGCTGGGCGCGTTGCGTTCGGCGCTGGCGGCGAAGTTTGCCGATGGCAAGCTGACCGTGGTGAACGCGTTCGACTTGAAGGAACCCAAGACCAAGGAGTTCCGGGCAGCTCTCAAAGCGCTGAAAGTGGAAAAGACGGTGCTGATTGTGGAAGCGCCGAACGCCGACAATCGCAACCTGGAGTTGAGCGCGCGCAATATCAAGGGGCTGGAGTTGATTGCGGGCAATGAGGTTCATCCTTACCACTTGCTGCGTTACGATCGCGTGATTTTTTCGCATCCGGCCATCGAAAAGCTGCAGCTGACGCTGAAGAATTCGGTATCCAAGCGGCAGCACAAGGCGGCGGAAGAAGAAGGCGAAGGCGCGAAAAAGGCGGCGGCTGCTCCGCGGAAGCGTACCCGGCACGAAAAAGCGGCGGAGGTGGCCTGATGAAATCCGCATACCAGATCATTCGCCGTCCGGTGATCACCGAAAAGGGCTTGGCGATCAAGGAAAACCAGAACACGCTGGTGTTCCAGGTTGCGCCCAAGGCGACGAAGACGGAAATCAAGCAAGCGGTGCAGACGATTTTCAAGGTAAAGGTATTTTCCGTGCGCACGGCGGTGTATCCAGGAAAAGAACGTCGGCGGGGAAAGTTTGCCGGCTACCGTCCGGATTGGAAGAAGGCGTATGTGCGGCTGCGCGCGGGCGAGAAGATGCCGGAGTACGCGCAGAATTTGTAAGAACCGTCGTTGGTCGGCGGTCATTGGTCATTGGTCGTTGGTCGTCGGCCAAAAACAACAGCAGGTTCCTCAGGCTCGCTTCGCGAACCTTCGGAATGACAGAGAGATTTTGAGCTAAGACCTAGAAGTTGGCAACTGAGAGCGATTATGGCGATCAAAACATACAGACCGACTACGCAGACGTTGCGCTATCGCACGACGATCGTCAACGACGACATCACGACGCGGCATCCGCACAAGCCTCTGATCGAACCCAAGCCGCGCACGGGCGGGCGCCGCAATTCCGGCGACATGACGATGCGGTTTATCGGAGGCGGGCATAAACGCAAGCTGCGGATCATCGATTTCAAGCGCGACAAGACCGGGATTCCGGCCACTGTGATCAGCATCGAGTACGATCCCAACCGTTCGCCGCGCATTGCCCTGCTGGCTTATGCCGACGGGGAGAAGCGTTACATTCTTCAACCGGAAGGGCTGAAGGTGGGGCAGAAGGTGATCAGCGGTCCCGAAGCGGACATTTTGGTGGGGAACGCGCTGCCGCTGCGAAACATTCCTCCTGGCACGCAGATCCATAACCTGGAGCTGAAACCGGGGAAGGGCGGCCAGATGGTGCGTTCCGCCGGCGGTGCGGCGCAGTTGATCGCCAAAGAAGAAGAGTACGCGCTGGTGAAGCTGCCTTCGGGCGAGACCCGCAAGATTTCGCAGGACTGCATGGCGACGATCGGGCAGGTCGGGAATCTGGATCACGAAAACGTCACCATCGGCAAGGCGGGACGCTCGCGCTGGCTGGGAAAGCGTCCGCATAATCGTGGCGTTTCGATGAATCCGGTGGACCATCCGCATGGCGGTGGCGAGGGCAAGACTTCGGGCGGCCGGCATCCGGTGACGCCTTGGGGCCAGCCGACGCGTGGGTATAAGACGCGGAATAACAAGCGGACGGATAAATTTATTGTGAACCGGCGGACGAAGTAGTTGTTGGTCGTCGGTCGTTAGTCGTTGGCGAAAAGCAGGTTCCTCCGGGTCGCTGCGCGAACCGTCGGAATGACAAAGTTTGGTTTGAGGTTAAGAGCGAATGGCACGTTCAACTAAAAAAGGCGCGTTCGTGGATGGCTTCCTGATGGCGCGGGTGGAAGGCATGAATTCACGCAACGAAAAGAAAGTGTTGCGCACCTGGTCGCGGCGTTCCACTGTGGTTCCGGAGATGGTGGGTCACACCATCGCGGTACACAACGGCAAGAAGTTTATTCCGGTGTACGTCACGGAGAACATGGTGGGTCACAAGCTGGGCGAGTTCAGCTTTACGCGCAACTTCAAGGGCCACTCCATGCGGGCGGCCACGGAAGTGGCGGCGAAGCCGGCGGGTATTCCGGGAGGTCCGGGAGCGATTACTCCGGCGGCAGCGCCGGCGGCGCCCAAGGCATAAAACGGCTTTTAGCCATTAGCTTTTAGCCGTTAGCCCGGGCAAGAAAACGAAGTGTGGAACAGAGAACAGATTATGGAATTCAGAGCGGAAATGCGTTACTTGCGAGTGTCGCCGCAGAAGGCGCGCCTGGTGCTGGAGTTGATTAAAGGGCGCAAGGTGGAAGAGGCGCGCAACACGCTGTTGTTCACCAAGAAGCGGGTGGCGGCGCACGTAGGCAAGCTGCTGCAGTCGGCGCTGGATAACGCGAATTTTCTCAGCACCGAAAAAGGGCTGGACGTCGAGCTCGACAATTTGTACGTGAAGAGCGCTATCGCCAACGACGGTCCGCGCATGAAGCGCATCCGTCCGGCGCCGCAGGGACGCGCCTTCCGCTACCAGCGGCGCATTGCGCACATCACGCTGGTGCTGGCCGAGCGCGGGAATGGCGCAGGTCGCGTGGCGAGTGGTGGTGGTGAGACGAAGAGTGCGACTGCGGCTCCGGCAAAGCGGCGCGCGCCGGTGGCAAAGAAGGCCGCGGGCGCCTCTAAGAAGAGCAAAGCGGTCGCGAAGTAGGGATAGAGTTCCCACTTCTCGCGCAAAGAACGCGCGAGAAATGGGGCACCCGGCGGCGAAATAACAGCAGGTTCCTCACCCGCGCTTTGCGCGAGTTCGGAATGACAAGCTTTAGAGGTTTGACTAGGAGAAGCAATGGGACAAAAAGTCCATCCTTATGGTTTTCGCCTCGGCTACACCAAGCCGTGGAAGTCGCGCTGGTTTGTGGAGCGCGACTACGACAAGCTGCTGCTGGAAGACATCAAGCTGAAGAACGAGCTGAAGGAAAAGCTTAAGTCGGCGGGCGTGAGCTCGATTGAGATTGAGCGTCCGGGCAACAAGCTGCGCATCATCATCAAGACGGCGCGTCCTGGAATCATTATTGGGCGTAAGGGCGCGGAGATCGACAAGCTGAAGGCGGACTTGCAGAAGCGCACGTCGCGCGAGATGTTTGTCGACATCCAGGAAGTGCACAAGCCGGAGCTTGACGCCCAACTGGTGTCGGAAGCGATTGCCCTGCAACTGGAAAAGCGAGTTGGGTTCCGGCGGGCGATGCGCAAGGCGGTGGATTCGGCGCTGCGCTTCGGTTGCAAAGGAATCAAGGTGCGGGTGAGCGGACGGTTGAACGGCAACGAAATCGCGCGCTCGGAGTGGTACCTGCAGGGACGTTTGCCGCTGCACACGCTGCGCGCCGACATCGAATACGGCTTCTCGGAAGCGAGGACGACGTACGGAGTGATTGGCGTGAAGGTTTGGGTGTACAAGGGCGAAATTCTTCCGGCCAAGAAACGGGAGCAGCAGACGGCGGGCGTGGGAGCGTTTTGAGGAAGCGCGCCAAACGCGCGATTTAACATTCTCGCAAGGAACGCGAGAATGATCGCGCGGCGCGCCCAGGTCCTTCGCGAGACAAAAAGCGTCTCGCTCAGGATGACAAGCGGGCGGATGACGGCAAAAGAGAGCTGACTTATGTTGATGCCAAAGAAGGTAAAGTACCGCAAGCAGCAGCGCGGGCGCATGACCGGAAAGGCCTGGCGCGGAAGCACGCTGGCGTTCGGCGACTTCGGGCTAAAGGTGCTGGAGCCGGGCTGGATCACCGACCGGCAGATCGAGGCGAGCCGCGTGGCGATGACCCGCTTTGTGAAGCGCGGCGGCAAGATTTGGATCCGGGTGTTTCCCGACAAGCCGGTGACCAAGAAGCCCGCCGAAACCCGTATGGGTAAGGGCAAGGGCGCGCCCGATCATTGGGTGGCGGTGGTGCGTCCGGGAAAGATTCTGTTTGAGATGGAAGGGGTCACGGTGGTGGATGCGACGGAAGCCATGCGGCTGGCTTCGCACAAGCTGCCGTTGCGCACCGTTTTCGTGAAGCGCGACTCGGCGCACTGAAGAAAGCTTTTGAGGAATTTTATGAAGGCAGACAAAGTCAGAAATCTAACCGACGCCGAGCTCCAGCACCAGGGGCAGGATCTCGCGGACCAGCTGTTCAAGCTGAAGTTTCAGCTGAACATGGGGCAGACCGAGAGCCTGAAAAAGATTCGCGGGCTGCGCAAGGACATTGCGCGGGTCAAGACAATTTCAGGCGAGCGTTCGCGCTTGGCCGCAACGGAGAAACGCTAATGGCGGAAACCGCAAGCAAGAAATCCGCGACCCCCGAGATCGAGCATGTGCAGGGCCGGCGCAAAGAAGTGGTGGGAGAAGTGGTTGCGAACCGCATGCAAAAGACGATCGTCGTCAAGGTGACGCGGAAGAAAGCGCATCCGTTCTACGGACGGGTGGTGGCGCGCAACAAGAAGTTTTATGCGCACGACGAGAAGAACGAGGCGCACGTGGGCGACGTGGTGCGGATCGAAGAGACGCGTCCGCTCTCGAAGTTGAAGCGCTGGAAGCTGAAGGACATCGTGCGCAAGACGGCGCTGGTGCCTGAGGTGGTGCTGGACCAGGCTGGAAAGTAATTAAGGAAGAGCGCCGAACGCGCGAGTTGGCATTTTCGCAAAGGGCGCGAAAATGATCGCGCGGCGCGCCCAGGTCCTTCGCGAGACAAAAGGCGTCTCGCTCAGGATGACAAAGCGAGACAAAAGACGTCTCGCTCAGGATGAGAGAGTAGACGGGAGATTGAAGCCATGGCTGTGATGATGAGAAGCATGCTGGAGGTAGCCGACAACTCCGGCGCCCGCAAGCTGCAGATGATTCTGCCGCTGGGCGGTTCGACCGGGCTGAATGCCGGCCTCGGCGACATAATCACCGCCGCCGTGAAGGAAGCCGCTCCGGATGGGCAAGTGCAGAAGGGCAAAGTGGTGAAGGCGGTGATTGTGCGGACGCGTAAGGAACATCGGCGGCGCGACGGCACATATATCCGCTTCGACCAGAATGCGGCGGTGCTGATCAACGATGCGGGCGAGCCGGTAGGCACGCGCGTTTTTGGTCCGGTGGCGCGCGAGTTGCGCGAGAAGAAGTTTTTGAAGATCGTGAGCCTAGCGCCTGAGGTGATTTGAAGGCAGCAGGAAAATTGAGTAATTGGGGAATTTAGTAATTGAGTAATTGAAAATCCGGCATAGATTTGGTTTTCAAATTACCCAATTACTAAATTACCCAATTGCTAAATGGGGTTGAGATGCGAACAGTAAGCACAGAACAAAAGCGAGTGGATATCCGCCGCAACGACAACGTGAAAGTCATCACGGGGCGGGACAAGGGCAAGGAAGGACGCGTGCTGCGCGTGTTTCCCAACGACAGCAAGCTTCTGGTGGAACACGTGATGATGGTGAAGAAGCACGTGCGCCCGAACCCGCAGCGCAACATCAAGGGCGGCATCGCCGAGCAGGAAAGCCGAATTGCTATTTCCAATGTGCAGCTGGTTTGCCCGACCTGCGGGCCGGTGCGCATCGGACACGAAGTTCGCGGAGATCGCAAAGTGCGGGTGTGCAAGAAGTGCGGAACGACGCTGGATAAGTAAGATTTGGCAATTTGGTGATTGAGTAATTTGGTAATTTGAAAAACAAGAACAGCCATTTTCAAATTACCCGATTGCACAATCGCTTAATTTCCTGAAGGAAGTCGAAAAAAGAAGATCATGGCAAAAGAGAAAGAAAAGCGAGCATCGAAGGATTCGGGGCAGGAGCAGAAGGCTCCGGCGCAGGCTCAGCACAGCGCCAAGGAGCGGCCGCGGCTGCGTGCGAAGTTCGAAAAGGAAGTGGCGCCGGCTCTGCAGAAGGAACTTGAACTAGGGAATTCGATGGCGGTGCCGCGGCTCAACAAGATTGTGGTGAACATGGGCATGGGCGAAGCCACGCAGAATTCGAAGATTCTCGATCCGGCGGTGAATGAACTGGGCCAGATCACGGGGCAGAAGCCGATCGTCACCAAGGCCAAGAAGTCGATTGCGGCGTTCAAGGTGCGCGAGGGGCAGGCCATCGGGACGATGGTGACGCTGCGCGGCGACCGCATGTATGAATTTTTCGACCGGCTGGTGAATATCGTTCTGCCGCGTGTCCGTGACTTTAAGGGAGTCTCCACGAAGTCGTTCGACGGGCGCGGCAACTACACGCTGGGTCTGCACGACCAGTTGATTTTCCCGGAGATCTCTTACGAGAAGGTCGACAAGATGAAGGGCATGAACGTCACGATTGTGACGACGGCGGCAAACGACAACCAGGCGCGCACGCTCCTGAAGCATCTGGGCATGCCGTTCCGGGCGCAGTAGAGGCAAAGTTTCAGGGTTTCAGAGTTTCAAGACACGGCAACGAAGATTTTTTAAGGATTGCATGACTACAGCGAAACGAGTTAAAGACGCGAAGATCGAAAAGAAGTTTGAGCTGGCGCGCGACAAGAAGGGGAAGAGGCCGAAATTCTCCACGCGCCGACACAACCGCTGCAAGATATGCGGACGGCCGCGGGCTTACCTGCGCAAGTTTGGCCTGTGCCGCTTGTGTTTCCGTGGGCTGGCGCTGCGCGGGGAGATTCCTGGGGTTTCGAAGTCGTCCTGGTAGGGGCTTCCGCGCGGGGTGCGTGGAGCAGGAGACCCTTCGCGAGACAAAAAACGTCTCGCTCAGGATGACAAGGCGAAGTGGGGCGACAGTGGTAAAGAGGTAGTGGTAAGGGAGCTGCCGCAGGTTCTCCGGCGAATGCGGAGCGAACGGGTGGCGAGAGGAGAAGCAAACGATGAGGTTGACCGATCCGGTCGCAGATATGCTGACGAGGGTGCGCAATGCGCTGCAGGCGCGGCACCAGAAGGTGGATATCCCGGCTTCGCGGCTGAAGGTGGAGATTGCCCGCATTCTGAAGGAAGAAGGCTACATCTCGAACTTCAAGGCCACCGAGGAAGAAGGGCACAAGGTCATCCGGATTTATCTGAAATACGGCGCGCACAATGAAGCGGCGATTTCGAAGGCGGAGCGCGTGTCGCGTCCGGGCTGCCGCGTGTACGTGCGCCGCAGCGAAATTCCGCGCGTGCTGGGCGGAATGGGGATCAATATTCTCACCACGCCGCGCGGGGTGATGACAGGACGGCAAGCCCGCAAGGAAGGCGTGGGCGGCGAGTTGCTGTGCGAGATCTGGTAAGAAAGCAGCTGTCAGCCGCCAGCCTTCAGTAGAGGCGGGGTTGTGAAAAAGCTGAGAGCTGAAAGCTGAGAGCCGAAAACTTATGTCGCGAATTGGAAAAAAGCCGATCCCGATCCCTAAAGGGGTGACGGTCAAAATCGAAGGCAACACGGTATTGGTGCAAGGGCCCAAAGGCAAGCTGGACACGGCTTTGCCCTCGGGCATCACGGTGGAGCAGAAGGACGGAAACATCGTCGCCATCCGGGAAAACGATTCGCAGGCCGCGGTGCACGGTCTGGCGCGCGCGCTGGTGAATAACGCCGTCGAAGGCGTGACCAAGGGCTGGACGCGCGAACTGGAAATCGTGGGCATTGGCTACCGCGCCGAGATGAAGGGCAAAGGGATGGTGGTGTTCAGCCTGGGCTACTCGCATCCCATCGAATATCCGTTGCCGACGGGCGTGGAGGCGAGCGTCGATCCCAAGCAGACGAAGATCGCGCTTACCGGAATTGACCGGCAGCAGGTAGGCCAGGTCGCGGCGGAAATGCGCTCTCTGCGTCCACCCGACCCGTACAAGAATAAGGGTGTACGCTACGCGGGCGAAAGGTTGAAGAAGAAGGTCGGTAAGACCGGAGCGAAGTAAAAACGTCGTCGGCCTTCGGTCGTCGGCCCTCAATTCTTAGTGACCGACGACCGACGACTAACGACCGAGGACAGATTTTATGCTTACTAGAATTTCGAAGAACCAGAAGCGCGACCACATTCACGACCGCATCCGCAAGAAATTGCAGGGAACGGCGGAGCGTCCGCGGCTGAATGTGTACCGTTCGCTGAATCACATTTATGTGCAGGTCATCGACGACCTGCACGGTACGACGCTGGTTTCGGCGAGTTCGGCCGAGGGCAAGAAGGAAGAGCGGCGTACGGGCGGCAACGTGGCGGCGGCGAAGGCGCTGGGCAAAGTCATCGCGGAGCGCGCCAAGGCGAAGGGCGTGAGCAAAGTGGTGTTTGACCGCGGCGGCTATATTTATCACGGACGGGTGAAGGCGCTGGCCGATGCGGCCCGCGAAGCGGGACTGCAATTTTAGGGAAATTTGGGAATTTGGTAATCGGGTAATTTTGTAATTTGAAACCCGCCGGGTGGGGTTTCGATTGCAAATTACAAAATTACGAAATTACAAAATTACGAAATTAGGTTTAAGAATGCCAACAGTGATTAAGAAGCTTGATCCAAATTCGTACCAGTTGAAAGACCAGGTGGTCGCCATCAACCGCGTGACCAAAGTGGTGAAGGGCGGCAAGAACCTTTCGTTCGCGGCGCTGGTGGTGGTGGGCGATCCGTCGGCGGCGGTGGTCGGACACGGTGCCGGCAAAGCCAAGGAAGTTCCGCAAGCGATTCGGAAGGCGATTGAGTCGGCGAAGAAGAACCTGATCAAGGTGAACCTGACGCAGACTTCGATTCCACACCTGGTGCTGGGACGCTACGGCGCGGGGAAGGTGCTGCTCAAGCCGGCTCCGGAAGGCACAGGCGTGATTGCGGGCGGCGCGGTGCGTGCGGTGATGACGTCGGTGGGCGTGCTGAACGTGCTGACCAAATCGATCGGCACAACCAACCCGCACAACGTGATCAAGGCGACTTTCGACGCGCTCCGGCACCTTAAGAGCAGAGAGAGCGTTGCCCTGATGCGCGGCAAGACGGTGCAAGAGATTTAAGTACCGAGTACCGAGTACCGAGTACCCAGTACCTAGAAACGGCACAGGGTGAGATTGAGGAATCAGCGATGACGACGAAAACACCGAAGGCGGTTAGCGGGAAGATTCACCTGAAGTGGGTGGTTTCGGCCATTTGCGCCCCCGTGAAGCAGAAGCTGGTGATCAAGGGATTGGGATTCACGCGGTTGAACCAGGTGATCGAGCGTCCGGACAATGCGGCGATTCGAGGCATGGTGGCGAAGGTTCCGCATCTGGTTGTGATTTTGCAGTAAAGAAGCGCGCCGAACACGCCCTTCGTTCGCTGTCGCTCACTCAGGGCAGGCTCCGAGGAAATCGCGCGGCGCGCCCAGATCCTTCGCGAGACAAAAGGCGTCTCGCTCAGGATGACAAAGATTAGAGGTTCGAGATTATGAATTTATCCAATATTCGAGCACCGAAGAAGGCGTCGGAAAAGCGCAAGCGGGTGGGGCGCGGTATGGGCTCCGGCATGGGCAAGACGTCCACGCGCGGGCATAAGGGGCAGCGTTCGCGCACCGGTATGCGGCTGATCCGCGGCTTTGAAGGCGGTCAGATGCCGCTGCACCGGCGCATGCCGAAGCGCGGCTTCACCAACATCTTCCGCAAGGAATTCAACATTGTCAGCCTGGAGAGGCTGGTTGAGCTAGGCGCGGAACTGCATGCCGCGCCTATCACACCCGAAGTGCTGCGCAAGGCGGGAGTGATCAAGGCCAAGCATCCGGTAAAGATTCTGGGCGATGGCGAATTGACGGTTGCCATCACTGTACACGCGCACAAGTTCTCCAAGTCGGCACAGGAAAAAATCATCAAGGCAGGCGGCAAGGTTGAGGTCTTGCAGTAATGTTCGAAAAGCTGGCTAACATCTTCCGCATCCCCGACCTGCGCCGGCGGGTTCTGTTTACGCTGGCCATGCTTGCGGTCTACCGGCTGGGCGGACATCTTCCCACGCCGGGTGTGAACTTCCTCAAGCTGGAAGAGTTCTTCAATCAAAACCGGGGATCGCTTCTCGGTTTTGTGGATCTGTTTTCCGGCGGCAACCTGCGCCGCCTGACCATCTTTGCTCTGGGCATCATGCCGTACATCACGGCATCGATTATCCTGCAGCTTTTGACGGTGGTGTATGAGCCGCTGGCCAAGCTGCAAAAAGAAGGCGAGCTGGGGCGCAAGAAGATTACCCAGTGGACTCGCTACATCACGGTGATTCTCAGCGCAGTGCAGTCGTTCGGGATCGCGATCGGGCTGGAAAAAGCCGGAGACTTCGTTCTGAAACCTGGTCCTGGGTTCATCCTGATGACGATGCTGACCCTGACTACGGGCAGCGCATTCATCATGTGGCTGGGCGAGCAGATCACCGACCGCGGGATTGGCAACGGCATGTCGCTGCTGATCTTTGCCGGCATTGTGGTGGGACTGCCGCGCGGCGTGCAGGATCTGGTGCAAAAGGCCATGAACAGCACATGGGGAGCCATTACGCCGGTGCTGATGGCGTTTCTGGTCGTGTTCATGATCGCGGTGGTGGCGTTCATCGTGTATGTGGAGCGCTGTGAACGGCGCATTCCGGTGCAATACGCCAAGCGGGTGGTAGGGCGCAAGGTCATGGGCGGGCAGTCCACGCATCTTCCCCTGCGGGTGAACGCGGGCGGCGTGATGCCGGTGATCTTTGCGTCTTCGATTCTTACGTTGCCGCAGACTATTGGCTATGGGGTCCGGAACAGCCGCTACTTTGGGGACTTGTTTCGCATGCTGGGCTGGGGCGAGCCGCTCTATACATTACTGTATGCGATCGGCATTATTTTCTTCGCGTACTTCTATGTGTCGATCGTTTTCAATCCCAGTGAAGTCGCCGACAATATGAGGAAGTATGGCGGCTTCATTCCGGGCATCCGTCCGGGCAAGCGTACGGCGGACTACATTAACGAAGTCTTGACCCGGATCACGCTGGTGGGCGCGCTTTACCTGATCATCATCTCGTTTATTCCCGAGTGGATGATTACCGGTATTCACTTGAACCACTTGCCGTTCTGGCTGGGAGGGTCGCTGTTTGAGCGGCTTCCGGTGTGGGTGACGAACGGTCTGGGGGTGAATTTCTATTTTGGCGGAACGTCGCTGCTGATCGTGGTAGGCGTGGCGATGGATACGGTTACGCAGATCGAGGCGCAGCTGATCATGCGCCACTATGACGGATTCACGCCGCGCAGCGGACGTATTCGCGGGCGCCGCAACTGGTCTTGAGGAATTTAGTAATTGGGTAATTTAGTAATTTGGTAATTTACAAATCGCGCTGCGGTTGTCTTCAATTACCAGATTACAAAATTACCTAATTACAAATTTGTTTTCTGGGGTTGCTGCAGCCGGACGGTCTTGTGGGAGGCTGGCCGGGAACACTGTTCGGGAGGCTTTGGCCAACTCGATGGCGCAGGAAACCTCACGTGATGTAGGTCCCGTGGTCCTGCTTGGACCGCCGGGCGCCGGTAAAGGCACCCAAGCCAAGCGTGTCATGGAAAGGTACCAGATTCCACAGGTATCGACGGGAGACATCCTGCGGCAGAACGTGGCCGAGGGCACGGAACTCGGGGTGGCCGCTAAGGCGGTGATGGCTCGAGGCGAGCTGGTTTCCGACGACCTGGTTTGTGAAATGGTCCGGCAGAGGCTGGTACAGCCGGATTGCAAGCGGGGCTACATTTTGGATGGTTTTCCCCGGACGGCGGCTCAGGCCGGATGGCTGGATGGATTGCTCGACGACAAGCTCTTTGACAACTCGCGTCCGACTCGGGCCTGGCCAATTGTGATCCGACTGGACGTGGACTATAATCAACTTTTGCTCCGGATTACTGGACGCCGTTCTTGTCCCACCTGTGGACGGATCTATAACGTCCACTTCCAGCCGCCCCGGGTCGATGAGCTTTGCGACGTAAATGGGACGAAGCTGGTAACCCGCAATGACGACCGGTTGGAAGTGATTCAGCCCCGTTTGGCGGCCTACCAGGAGCAGACTCGTCCCGTGGCTGATTATTACCAGCGCACGGGAAGATTGATCTCGGTGAACGGCGATCTGCCGATGGACGAGGTCACGAAACAGATCTTCAGAATTCTTGAGGACCATCATGCTTGAAGGTCAGTGCGCTTAGGAATGGCGATTGTGTGCAAATCAGCGGCGGAGATTGAGCGGATGCGGCAAAGCGGCCACATCGTCCGCCAGGTTCTCGATCATGTGCGCACGCTGGTAGCGCCCGGGGTCACGACCATGGACCTGGAGCGCGCTGCCGAGAAGAAGATTGCGGAACTTGGAGCCAAGCCGGCGTTCAAGGGGTACTACGATTATCCCTGTGTGTTGTGTACGTCGGTGAACGAAGAGATTGTGCACGGCATTCCGTCGGAAAAGCGGGCGCTGAAAGACGGCGACATCGTTTCGATTGATTGCGGGGCTGTGCTGGACGGTTACTACGGCGATGCCGCGATCACGGTTCCCGTTGGCGAGACGGTGAAGCCGGAGTTTCGCAAGCTGCTGACGGTGACCGAGGAGTCGCTCTACCGCGGGATCGACCAGGCGCTCATTGGGAATTCCGTGGGCGATGTGGGAGCGGCGGTGCAGGAGCATGTGGAAGCGGCCGGATTCAGCGTGGTCCGGGAATTTGTGGGGCACGGCATTGGAACGCACTTGCACGAAGAGCCGCAGGTGCCGAACTACGGGGCGCGCGGTCATGGTGCAAAGTTGCGTGAAGGTATGGTGATCGCGATTGAGCCCATGGTGAATTACGGGAAGCCGGAGACGCGAGTGCTGGGCGATAAGTGGACGGCGGTTACGGTGGACGGAAGTTTCAGCGCGCATTTTGAGCATTGCGTTGCGGTCACGAAAGATGGGCCGGTGATTTTGACAAGATAGTGGCCGGCGGTCAGTGACCAATGGCCAGCAGGATCAAGAGCGGTTACTGGCCACCGATCACTGGCCACTGACCACTGATTTCAAGGAGCGAATGAGTAAAGAAGACGCGATTGAAGTGATGGCAGTGGTTCTGGAGCCGCTGCCGAACGCCATGTTCAAGGTGGAACTGGAGAACAAGCACCAAGTGCTGGCGCACGTTTCCGGAAAGATGCGCAAGAACTTCATTCGCATCCTGCCCGGCGACAAGGTTGCGGTGGAACTCTCGCCCTACGATTTGAATCGCGGCCGGATTGTTTATCGCTATAAATGAACGTTGCTGTCTCAGCCGAAGGATTTTGCTGATGGCTGAAAGCGGACGGCTGAAAGCTGGTTTATGAAAGTACGAGCATCGGTAAAGAAAATTTGTGACAAGTGCAAGGTCATCCACCGCAAGGGAGTAGTGCGGGTGATCTGCGTCAACACGAAACACAAGCAGCGGCAAGGCTAAGAAGCTTCCAGCCCTAGCTAAAGCCCGATTTGCTAGGAGCTAGCAGCTAGAAGCTAAAACGCCGGCAGAGCTAGTCGGAGGCATAGAGGATTATGGCACGTATCGCAGGCGTCGACTTACCGCGCCAGAAGCACATTAACATCGCGCTGACATACATCTACGGCATCGGGCATCCCCGTGCGGGCCAGATTCTCGACGAGGCCAAAGTGGAACCGATGAAGAAGGTCCAGGACCTCAGCGAAGAAGAAGTCAACCGCATCCGCACCGTGATTGAGCAGCAGGGGATGGTGGAGGGCGATCTGCGCAAGGAAGTTTCGATGAACATTAAGCGGCTTATCGAAATCGGTTCCTATCGCGGGTTCCGTCATCGCCGCAACCTGCCGGTCCGGGGACAGCGAACGCATACCAACGCGCGCACCCGCAAAGGTCCGCGTAAGGGAACAGTATCGACCAAGAAGAAGGCGACGTCGAAGACGTAAGAACCGTCGCCGGTCGTTGGTCGTTGGTCGTTGGTCGTCGGCCAAACCCGAGAGTGTTCGAAGTAGACGACCTAATTGATTTAGAGATCGCTTGGATCGTGTTCGCTGGGCTTTTTGCCAACGACCAATGACCAGCGACCAAGGACGCTTTTCATGGCAAAACCAGCAGCAGCGGGCGGCACGGCCGCACCGGAGAAAAAAGGCAAGAAGAAGACGTTCAAGAAGAAGGAGCGCAAGCACGTTCCGCATGGACTGTGCTATGTGCAGGCTTCCTTCAATAACACGATCGTGACCATCACCGACATGAACGGCAACGTTCTATCGTGGAAGAGTTCGGGATCGCTGGGTTTCCGCGGATCGCGCAAAGGCACGCCGTTCGCGGCGCAGCAGGCGGCCTCGAATGCGGCCAATTTGGCGCGCGATCATGGAGTACGCAGCGTGGACGTGCGGGTGAGCGGCCCCGGTTCCGGCCGCGAGTCGGCGGTGCGCGCTCTGGCATCGTCGGGCATTGAAGTGCGCTCGATTCGCGACGTGACGCCCATTCCGCATAATGGATGCCGTCCGCCGAAGAGAAGAAGAGTCTAAGAACCGTCGTCGGTCGGCAGTCGTTGGCAATACCCAAACGGCGAACGACCAACGACCAACGACAGTTTTACCGTCCGGGACGAAGGGTGAAGCCAAACCTGTAAACCGGTCATCTAAAAGGAGAACAACTTGGCCCGTTATACCGATCCAGTCTGCCGTCTATGCCGCCGCGAGGGGATGAAGCTGTTCCTCAAAGGCGCAAAGTGTTTTAGCGATAAGTGCCCCATCGAGAAGCGCAACTTCGCTCCCGGACAACATGGGAAAGACCGTAAGGCCAAGATCGTTGGCTACGGCCTGCAGTTGCGCGAGAAGCAGAAGGCGAAGCGCATTTACTTCACCCTCGAAGGCCAGTTCCGCAACTACTTCGAAAAGGCCGCACGCACTCGGGGCGTTACCGGCGAACTGCTCCTGCAGCAACTGGAGCGGCGTCTGGACAACGTGGTTTTCCGGCTGGGCTTTGCGCAGTCGCGGCGACAGGCGCGGCAGTTGGTCCGGCACGGACACGTGGCCGTCAACAATCGCAAGGTCAACATTCCTTCGTATGAAGTGAGTGCGGGCGAGGAAATTTCCATCCGCGAAAAGAGCAAGAAGCTCACGGTGCTGGAGTTGGCGAAGGAATTTGCCAGCCACGGCACGCTGCCCAACTGGCTGGAAGTGAATCGCGATAATTACACGGCGCGAGTGCTTTCACTGCCGAAGCGCGAAGATATTCAGCTGCCGGTGAATGAGCAGTTGATCGTTGAGTTGTACAGTAAGTAAACAACGATTGAGTAATTGGGGAATTTAGTAATTGAGTAATTGAAAAGCACGGAATGAGGGTTGGGTTTCAAATTACCCAATTACGAAATTCCCCAATTACTCAATGGTCTCTTACATTTCGAGCCAGATCAGCCTTTTCCGGCGTTGACCTGAGTTGGACCACTCAGGTAGCCGGGATTGAGCCAAACGGCCGAAGGAGAAACAAATGCTTTGGAAAGGTTTTCAGAAACCGAAACGTCTCGCAGTTGACACATCCACCCTCACCGATAAGTACGGCATTTTCTGGGCGCAGCCGTTTGAGCGCGGCTTCGGCACCACCGTGGGCAATGCCCTGCGGCGCGTGCTGCTGAGCTCGATCGAAGGCGCCGCGGTTACCGCGGTGAAGATGGAAGGCGTGCTGCACGAATTCCAGTCGATTCCCGGCGTGGTGGAGGATGCGACCGACATTATCCTCAACCTGAAGCAGATTCCGTTCAAGCTGAGTGGCGACGCGCCGAAAGCCATCTACCTGCGCGCCGATCAACCCGGCGTGGTCACCAGCGGCATGATCGAAGCCGATGGCGACGTCGAAGTTCTCGATAAGGACGTCTACATCGCAACCGTCAGCGAAGGCGGCAAGCTCGATATGGAAATGCGCCTCAAGCGCGGCCGCGGCTACACCTCCGCCGATAAGAATTTCGACGAAGATCTCGGCATCGGCTTCATTCCCATCGATTCCGTACATTCCCCCGTGCGCAAGTGCAACTACACGGTGGAAGCCGCGCGGCTTGGGCAGATCACCGACTACGACAAGCTTACCCTCGAAGTGTGGACCAACGGCTCCATCACGCCGGCCGATTCCATCGGCCTGGCGGCGAAGCTGATCAAGGACCACATGAACATCTTCATCAACTTCGAGGAAGAAATCGAAACCGGTACGTCGTCGTCGGACGATCGCAAGCCCGAGATCCACAACGAGAACCTGAACCGGTCCGTCGAAGAGCTCGAGCTCTCGGTGCGCAGCTACAACTGCCTGAAGAACGCCAACATCCAGTCGATCGGCGAACTGGTGCAGAAGACGGAATCGGAAATGCTCAAGACCAAAAACTTCGGCCGCAAGTCGCTGAACGAGATCAAGGAAATTCTTTCCTCGATGGGTCTGAGCCTGGGCATGAAGATCGACGAGCACGGCAATGCCGTGCCGGGGCCGACTTCGAATCTGGTTCTGCCAGCTTCGGCCTACGGACCGGACGATCAGCTTTGAGAACGGCTTTCGGCGCCCGGCTTCCGGCTTTCGGAAGTCGGGTCGCCAGTAAGATTGAATTTTTACTTTAAGCTAGAAGCTAAGTGCTAGTAGCTAGAAGCTGAGGGTTCCCATGCGTCACAAGGTAGCAGGATTCAAACTCGGACGGAACACATCGCACCGGCGCTCGCTGCTGCGGAACCTGGTCACGTCGGTGATCGTGGAGGAGCGGGTCGAGACGACCGTTCCCAAGGCCAAGGCGGCGCGTCCGCTGGTGGAGAAGATGATCACTCTCGGCAAGCGCGGCGATCTGGCGGCCCGCCGTCTGGCCGGCGCTTACCTCATGACTGACGAGGCGCTGGTGAAGCTGTTCGACACGGTCGGACCCCGCTTCGGCGACCGCAACGGCGGATATACGCGTATTATCCGCACCGGGTGGAATAAGGGCGACGGCGCCGACAAGGCGTTCCTCGAACTGTTGGGCAGCGAAAAGGTGCTGGACGAAAAGCGCGAGAAGCGCGCCGAAAACCGCGCCAAGAAGAACGCTGAGGCCCGAAAAGCGATGGAGGATGCCGAAGCGCAAGCCCAGCACGATGGCGGCATCGAGCCGATCAAGGAAGAGAAAGAAGATAAGAAGGAATAGTTGTTGTCGGTCTTGTGAGGCGCGGTCTTTCGTGACCGCGCCTTTTCTTTTGCTCGACGTCCTGCAGTTTGACGCGGCAGTACATGTCCTGCCGCGGCTCCCGGCGGTAATCTTGCCGTATCTTGTTACTCGGATAAACTCTTGAGGATGGGGTTTACTCGCACACAGATCGCGATTGCCGTTGGCGTGGGCGCGCTGCTGGTGTTTGGATTTCTCGGCTACATCTGGTGGCTGAGCAATCAGGGACCGGTGCTGGCGCGGTCTGAAGAACGCGATCCGCTTAGCGGTTTGCCGGTGAGCATTCGCATGAATCCCCTGCGGGACCGCACCATTGAGCACAGCGCCAACCTTTTTCTACGCCAGTTGCGCGACGGACATTGTGACGAACTGCTCTCCGAGTGGGAGCATGATTACCGCAAGAAGTACGCCCACTTCATCTGCAATTCCGAGGCGCAGCATCCGCTGCTTTCG
Source organism: uncultured Acidobacteriaceae bacterium (assembly GCA_963749985.1). Taxonomy (GTDB): domain Bacteria; phylum Acidobacteriota; class Terriglobia; order Terriglobales; family Acidobacteriaceae; genus Sulfotelmatobacter. The sequence goes on from CAVVOS010000003.1 coordinate 362,371, forward strand.
TGGGAGTTGGCGGAGTGGGAGAGCGCGCCGCCTTTGACTATTCTTCACTATCGCGGCAAGCGGCTTAACGGCCCCGGCCAGACCGGTACCTACAAGGAACTCCTCACCGTCACTACCGAGAATAAGGATGGGCAGTGGGTTGTCACTAAGTACGATCCGAACGACTGAGGGCAGTTCTCAGTTCTCAGTTGAGTGACGTTGATGCGTTGAGGGCTTTGGCAGATGCCAGATTTTTCTGAATCTCTCCGTGCCTCCGTGCCTCCGTGGTAAAACCTCTTCATGGCCGACCAATCCCCTGAGCCTCAACCCTCCGCCGCACGCAACATCTATGCCTTCGGCATCACCTCTTTCCTGAACGACACAGCAACCGAGATGGCGTACTGGGTGCTGCCGGCGTTTCTGGCGTCGCTGGGTGCGGGGCCGGCGCAGTTGGGATTGATTGAAGGACTTGCCGAAAGCGTGGCGTCGTTCGCCAAGCTTTTCTCGGGATATCTTGCCGACCACATCCATCGCCGCAAGCCGGTTGTGGTTGCGGGATATGCGGTCGCGAATGCGGTTAAGCCTCTGCTGGCGATTGTCACCGCCTGGCCGCAAATTCTGCTGATTCGGTTCACTGACCGACTCGCTAAAGGTGTGCGCGGAGCGCCGCGCGACGTGATGGTGGCCGAATCCGTGCCTCAGAACCGGCTGGGGTCGGCTTATGGGCTGATTCAGTCGATGGATTCCGCCGGGGCCATTGCTGGGCCTTTGGCCGCGCTGGTTTTGCTGGCGCGCTTCGGGATACGGAGTGTGTTCTGGGCGGCGGCGGTTCCGGGAGCGTTGTGCGTGTTGGTTGCTTTGCTGGGGATTCGCGAGACGCGCCGGGCTGCGCCCGACGGACAGCCCCTTCGGCTCCGCTCAGGGCAGGCGAGGGCGGTTGTCCCCACACTTGAGGAACTCAAGACGAGTGCAGCTTTGTCCCGAGAGCGAATCTCTTTGCCCACGTCGTTCTACTTTGTTCTCATTGCGGTGACACTTTTTTCTTTGGGGAATTCGAGCGACATGTTTCTGGTTCTACGGGCGCAGAATGTTGGCATCCCTGTGGCGCTGGCCCCTCTGCTCGGTCTGATCTTCAACATCACGTATACGCTCGCGTCTTGGCCCGCTGGATGGTTCAGCGATCACGTTTCGCGACGGCTGGTGGGATCTGTGGGCTATCTGATTTTCGCCGCAGTCTATTTTGTTTTCGGGCGTGCGCCCTCGACAACGGCGATCTGGCTTGCGATGGCGGTGTATGGTTTTTACTACGCGCTCACGCAGCCTGTGCTGAAGGCTTTGGTGGTCGGGAGTGTCAGCGAGCAGGTGCGCGGCCGTGCGCTCGGCATTTATTTTTTTGTGACCAGCGTGGCGACTCTGGCTGCCAGCTTGATTACCGGCGAATTGTGGAAGCATTACGGGGCGGCAATTCCGTTTTATTTCTCGGCGGCGATGGCTCTGGGGGCGGCGGGACTTTTGCAGGTGGCGAGCCGTGGAAGCAAAAGTCCTCTCAGGGGATAAACCTTAGCTAAAATAATTCGCCAGCAGCGCAAGAAGATCACCTCAGGCGCTAAAGCGCGGTAGTTTTTCAGCGACTTAACGGCACGACTGAAGTCGTGCCCTTCCCAAAATTCCTCCACCACAGGAAAACAAGGAACTGAGCCGCGATGCCTGCGCAGGTGTCGAGAACAACATCTCGAATGGTGCCGGTGCGTGAAGGGATGAAGCTTTGGTGCCACTCGTCAAGGCTGGCGACGAGGGCTGTGCCCAAGATCGCGATGGTAGCCCAGCGCAGCGTCCACTTCACATCGGACATGGCGGGCAGGGTGGCACGCCAGGCGCGGAAAAGCAGAATGCTGAGGGTGCCATAGCCGACCACGTGGCCTCCCTTGCGAATGTAGAAGTGCCAAACCTCGAAGCGGTCCCAGTCGAGGCCGAAGAGGTAATGCAGCAGGGGATAGAGAATCCGGCTGGTGTTATGGGCCGAGAGCAGGGCGCTGGATTCAATGGCAATGAGGATGAGCCAGAGAATCGCGGCAATCCAGGCCTTCAGAAGTTTGTGCCGGTCGGAGTTCAAGAGGCTAAGTTACTCGACGCCATAGTTAGGAGCCTCGCGGGTGATCATGACATCGTGGACGTGGCTCTCGCGGAGTCCGGCGCCGCTGATGCGCACGAAGCGAGTTTTCTGCAGCAGGTCGGCGATGGTGGCGCAGCCGCAGTAGCCCATGCCTGACCGCAATCCGCCAACCATCTGGTGGACGATCATGGCGACCGAACCGCGATAAGGCACGCGGCCCTCAATGCCTTCGGGAACAAGTTTGCCGAGACGGTTGGAATCGCCGTCAGCGGCGGAGACCGCGGCGGAGGAATCCCCTTCCGTGCTTTGGAAGTAGCGTTCGCTGGAACCTTGCGCCATGGCACCGATCGAACCCATACCACGATAAGACTTGAAGGAACGGCCTTGATAGAGGATAAGCTCGCCCGGACTTTCGTCGGTGCCGGCGAAGAGGGAGCCGATCATGACCGCGCTTGCGCCGGCGGCCAACGCCTTGGTGATATCGCCCGAGTACTTGATGCCGCCGTCGGCGATGATGGGAATGCCGGCGTCTTTGGTGGCGCGGTAGGCTTCGGCGATGGCGGTGATCTGGGGGACGCCGGCGCCGGTGACGACGCGGGTGGTGCAGATGGAGCCGGGGCCGATGCCGACCTTGATGCCGTCGGCTCCGGCGCGAGCCAGTTCGCATGCGCCGTCGAAGGTGGCGACGTTGCCGGCCAACAGTTCCACGTCGGGCAGCTTCGACTTCACGAGCCTTACGGCATCGAGGACTCTAGTGGAGTGGCCGTGGGCGCTGTCGATGGCGAGGACGTCCACTTTGGCTTCGGCTAATTCCTGGGCGCGCTCGAGAAAGTCGCCGGTAGCGCCGATGGCCGCGCCGACGCGCAGGCGTCCCTGAGAATCTTTGGCGGCGTTGGGATATTTCAACTTCTTCTGAATGTCTTTTACGGTGATCAGTCCCTTGAGGTTGTACTTGTCGTCGACGACGAGAAGTTTTTCGACGCGATGCTCGTGGAGAATCTCTTCGGCATCTTCGAGCGTGGTGCCAACGGGTACGGTGATGAGGTTTTTCTTGGTCATCACGCGATCGATGGGAATGTCGAAACGGGTTTCGAAGCGCAGGTCGCGGTTGGTGAGAATGCCGACGAGCTTGCCATGCTCGGTAATGGGCACACCGGAAATTTTGTATTTGCGCATGACCTCGAGCGCGTCGCTGACCTTGTCGTTGGGCGACATGGTTACCGGGTCGACGATCATGCCGCTTTCCGAACGTTTCACTTTGTCGACTTCGTTGGCTTGCTGCTCGATCGTGAGGTTGCGATGAATGATGCCGAGGCCGCCCTGCTGGGCGAGCGCAATCGCCATGTGCGATTCGGTGACGGTATCCATGGCGGCGCTGACGATGGGGATATTCAGGCTGATGTTGCGGGTGAGCTGGGTCTGGGTGGAGGCGGCCGCGGGAATCACGTCGGAGCGCGCGGGTAAGAGGAGGACGTCGTCGAAGGTGAGAGCTTCGGGTACGGGAAAATGAATCATAAGTTTCTCGGAAAGACTCCCAGCCTGTGGGGTGAATCTTTATTCTAGAGAGGGCGCGGGGATTCAGGCAAATCGCGCTTTGCTTCGCAGGCACAACCTCGTGCCGAGATTTACGGAGAACGCATTTCTTACACCCAGAGAGCGGTGCTGACGAGATTCCTCCGCGCGTGAAGCAAAGCACGCGCTGTCGGAATGACGACGCCTGGCTCATGTCACTCTTGGTATCATCGCTAGTCTTGACGGAGCCACTTATGCGCAGGGTGATCATTTCTTTTTGTCTTCTAGTGTTCTCGACGGCCACTGTGGCCGCACAGCAGTACGATCTGGTGCTCAGAGGCGGGCGAGTGATGGATCCCGAGACGGGGCTGGACGCGGTGCGCAATGTCGGCATCCGCGATGGGAAGATTGTCCGCATTTCGGCGGAGGCGCTGAGTGGACGGCGCGTGATTGATGCGGGCGGGCTGGTGGTCGCTCCTGGATTTATTGATCTGCACCAGCACGGCCAGGATATGGCGAGCCAGCGGGTGAAGGCGCTCGACGGTGTGACTACGGCACTAGAGCTGGAGATCGGCGCGCCCGATGTCGCGCAGTTCTTGAAATCGAAGGATGGGCATTCGCTGATTCACTACGGGACCTCGGCTAGCCATGTGGCGGCGCGGGCTGCGGTGTTCGGCGCACCGTTGCCGGCGGAAATTGTCGGAGCTAAGGCTGGTGCGCCTGAGATTCTGCCCAAGAGCGGGCCAGCCACCGATCAACCGGCCACGCCGGAGCAGATTGAAGCCATGCGGGAGCGCCTGCGGGCGGAGCTTGATGCGGGTGGATTGGCGATTGGGATGGGCATTCAATACACGCCGGGAGCGACGCGGCTGGAGGTGATCGATATGTTCCGTCTGGCTGCGGAACGGAGGCTGCCGGTTTATACGCACATGCGCAGTGCGGGGCGGGTCGAGCCGGGGTCTTCGATTGAGTCTGTCAGCGAAGTGATTGGAGCGGCTGCTGTCACGGGCGCTTCACTGCACATCGTGCACATCAACAGTACTTGCCTGCGCGATTCGCTGGAATGTTTATCGATGGTGGAGGGAGCGCGGGCGCGCGGGTTGGATGTGACGACCGAGGCGTATCCCTACATTGCAGGGATGACGGCGGTGAACTCGGCATTATTCAATCCGGGCTGGCGGGAGAAACTCGGAATCGATTATGGGGACCTGGTGCTGCCGGATACTGGCGAGCACCTCACCAAGGAGCGGTTTGACGAACTGCATAATTCCAGCGCGACGCACTGGGTGCTGGTTTTCGGCAATACGCAGGAAGTGGTGGACAAAGTGATTCCTCATCCTCTGGTGATGATCGCCAGCGATGGCGCGGAGGGGCATCCACGCAACGCGGGAACTTATTCGCGGGTGCTGGCGCAGTATGTACGCGAGAAGGGGACGGTCACGTTGATGGATGCGATCCGCAAGATGAGCTTTATGCCAGCGGAGATGCTGGAGCGGTCGACGCCGGCGGCGCGGCAAAAAGGCAGATTGCAGGAGGGCGCGGACGCGGACATCGTGGTGTTCGACGCAGGCACTATCAACGATCGTGCCACCTTTCAGAAGCCGATGGAGCCGAGTGTGGGGGTGCGGTATTTGGTGGTGGGTGGAACCGTGGTTGTCGATGACGGCAACATTGTGCCGGATGTGTTTCCGGGACGGGGGATTTTGGGACCGGGGAAGGTTGGTTTCGGCAAGGGACGTTGACCGCCGAATCCAAATCGAAAAGAAGCGATTAAGCTCAACGCTGGCGATCGAGTTCTTGCTGATTTAGCTCAGGCTGCGCGGTTTGTCTTTTATCCCCCTCCGGGCGTATATTAGAAAGCTGAGAACTGTTGTGTAGTACCGGCATTTGGCGAAGCACACCAGTGGGCGCAAGCCCACTTTTTCGTTGCGGAGGACTCCGCTGGGTGGCGAGCCGCAAGTTATTGGATGCATGGCACTTGAGCTTGATCGAGTACGTGAGATTGCGGAGCGGGTAGCCACCTCCAGCGGGCTGGAGGTGGTCGACGTGGAGTTTCGCGGGAGTGGCAAAGCCCGCATGCTGCGCGTGTTCCTGGACAAGCCCGGAGCGGCGAGCGGCGATCCGCTGGCGGGAGTGACGCACGGAGACTGCGCCAACTTCAGCCGGGAGTTTGGCACGATCCTCGACGTGGAGGATGCGATGCCGGGCAGCTACACGTTGGAAGTCTCGTCCCCAGGGTTGGACCGGAAGCTGACGAAGGCGGCTGAGTTTGAGCGCTTTGTGGGAAGCCGGGTGAAGCTGACGACAAGGAATCCGGTGAACAACAACCGGCACTTTGAAGGACGCCTGGAGAGTTTTCGGGACGGCCTGCTGATGTTGGACCTGAGCGTGTCGAGTCACAAGTCGCGCCGGAAGATGGGCGCGGCAGGGGTTGAGCCAGGGCAGAAGATCGGGATCGAGTTCGCCAATGTGGAGAAGGCGAATCTGGTGCCGGAAATCTAGAAGGATTTGGTAATTGAGTAATTTTGTAATTTGGTAATTTGAAACCCGGCAAGGTTCAGATTTTCAATTACCAAATTACTAAATTACCCAATTACTAAATTGGTTTTTCTATGGCGAGTGAGCTTTATAACACGATCGATGCGTTGAGCCGCGAGAAGGGGATTGATCCGCGGATTGTGGTGAGCGCTGTGGAAGACGCCATTGTGATGGCGACGCGCAAATACTACAAGACGCAGGAAAATCTGCGCGCCGAGCTGGATAAAGAAACCGGCAAGATCAATGCCTATGCGGTAAAGACGGTGGTGGAAACGCCGGAGCAGGTGGAAGATCCGCTGTTGCAGATCACGCTGGAAGATGCGCGCAAGGCCGATCCCGCGCTGGAAGTGGGCGGGGAGTTGCGGATTCCGAAGGTAACAGAAGGGATCCTCGGCCGCATTGCGGCGCAACTGGCGAAGCAGGTGATTTTCCAGAAGGTGCGCGAAGCGGAACGCGACACAGTTTACAACGAATACATCGGACGCGTGGGTGAAGTGGTGAACGCGACGGTGAAGCGGGTGGAAGGTCCGGATGTGATCTTCGACATCGGCAAGGCGGAAGCGCGCATGCCGCGCAAGGAGCAGTCGCGGCTGGAATCGTTCGCGATCGGCGAGCGGGTGCGGGTGGTGATTGCGCGCGTCGAAAAGGCGTCGAAGGGGCCGGCGGTAGTTGTGTCCCGCGCTGTGCCGGACCTAGTGCAGCATTTGTTCCAGACGGAAGTGCCGGAGATTTACGACGGGACGGTGGTAATCCGCGCAATCGCTCGCGAGGCCGGCGAACGCACGAAGATTGCGGTCATGTCGAAAGACAAGGACGTGGACGCGGTGGGCGCGTGCGTGGGCATGAAGGGAATGCGGGTGCAGTCGATCATCCGCGAACTGCACGGCGAAAAGATTGACATCATCGAGTATCACGAAGATGCGGTGACGTTCGCCGAAAAGGCGCTACAGCCGGCGAAGGTGAGCAAGGTCACGGTGGTCGATTCCGGCGGCAAGCACCTGGAAGTGGTGGTGGATGACAGCCAGCTTTCCCTGGCGATTGGCAAGAAGGGGCAGAACGTCCGGCTCGCGGCAAAGCTGCTGGGCTGGAAGATCGACATTAAGAGCGAGGAAGAGAAGCGGCAGGAAGTGGAACAGCAGATGGCGGACATGGTGCCGCAGACGGTTACGCCGCTGGAAAAAGTGCCTGGTCTGGGCGAGGGACTGGTAGAGAAGCTGGGTGCCGCGGGCGTGACGACCGTGGAAGCACTGGCCGACATGACGCCGGAACAGCTTGAGGCGATCGAGGGCATTGGGCCGAAGACCGTGGAAAAAATCAGTCTTGCGGTGAATAATTACTTTGCCAGCCTGGAGCCGGACGCAACCGTTGAGGGAGCGGTCGAGGGTGAAGTGGCGGTGGAAGGCGAAGCTGCTGCCGCGGAGCTTTCTGAACCAGTTAGCTCTGAAGCAGGTGCGGAAGACATTACCGCGGAAGTTCCTGTGGCGGCGGAAGAAGTGGCGTCGGTTGACGAAACGGCGGCGAGTGCGGAAGTTGCGTCGACCGAAGAAGGCACCGTGGAAGCGGATACGCTTGCCGGGGACGAGAGCGAAGGGCAGGCGGAACATTCCGGGGAGCAGACTGCACCGGAAAAAAGTCCCGCTTCCGAAACGACAGAATAATCATGGCACGCTGGCATAAGTTCGACGGCGTGGGACCGATGAAAGTGACTCCGTGAGGTCGCAATGATGACCTAACTAAAGCACGGAGAAACGAAAGGCCGGATGAGTAAGGTTCGAATCAACGATCTAGCCCGAGAGCTGGAAGTCAAGAGCAAAGCCATTCTGGATACGTTAGCGCTGGTCGGAGTGACGGAGAAGAAAACGCACTCCAGTTCTCTGGAAGAGCATGAAGCGGAGAAGGTGCGTGCGTACATCCGTTCCGCCGCGGAAGGTTCGTCACAGGCTGGCAAGTCCAGTTCACGCCCGGTTCGCGGCGAAGAAGAAATCAAGACCAAGATTGATCTGTCGCACATCTCGCGTCCGGGAGATGTGCTGAAGGCGATTACGCAGCAGAAAGAAGCGGTTGCGCCGCCGGTAGCGGCGCGTCCAGTGGCACCGCCCGTGGCGCATGCGCCGGTTGCGCAGCCTCCGGTGGAAAAACCTGCGGCGGTAGTGAGCCGGCCAATGGTGGCGCCTCCGGCGGCGAAGCCGGCAGTGCCGCCCCCAGCAGCGCCAGTGATCGCGCAGCCAGCGGCTCCGATTATTTCTGCAAGCCCAGTTGTCGCGGCTCCGGTGGAGAAGCCGGCTGGCGTCGCTCCTGTGGCAGCGTCGCCGATCGTGTCGCCAGCGACTGTAAGCGCGCCGCCGGTACGCCCGGCGGGAATGCCGGGAGCGCCAACGATTCCAGCGGCGGGAGCGCCTCCGGTGGTTTCGGTGAGTGCCCCGCCTGCGGCCCCGATTGCGGTGCGTCCGGCGATTCCGCAGCCGCCAGCGCCGCGCATGATTGTTCCGCAAACCGGGCCAAGGCCGGTGTATAAGGCTCCGGTGCGGCCGGCCCCACCGCCGGTGCAGCCTGGAGTTCCAATTGGCGGTGCCATGCGTCCTGTTCCTGGACGTCCCGTGCCTGGCCAACCGATTTTTCAGCGGCGGCCTCCGGTTGCGGGCGCAGGTGCGGGCGCACCTCGTCCGCCGCTGCGTCCTGGCGAGCGCAGGCCGATGCATCCAACGCGGTCAGCGCCCGCGGGAGCGCGTCCTCTGGGTGTGGGTCCGGCGCTGCCGCCTCCGGGAACCACGCGGCCTGGCAGCCGTCCGGGCGGGCCAGCGCGACGGCCCGGTCAGCGCTATGTTCCGCGCGGAGTGAAAGAAGGCCCGATGAAGGGCTACACGCCGCCGCCGCGCATGGTGGTGTCGAACGAGCCCCAGCCGATCACCCGCAGCATCACGATTACCGAAGGCATCAGCGTAAAGGATCTGGCGGAGAAGTTGGAGATTCGCGCCAAGGATCTGATTTCCCGGCTGCTCTCGAAGGGCGTCTTTGCCACCATCAACCAGACGCTGGACGCGGAACTGGCCAGCGAGATGGCGCGCTTCTTCGGCGCCGATACGAACGTGATCACGTTCGAAGAGCAGACAGCGAAAGAAATTGATGCGGCCGCCGCGGGCGAAGAGTCCGCTCCGGAAACCGGGATACGACCGCCAGTGGTTACGATCATGGGCCACGTTGACCACGGCAAAACGACGCTGCTCGACTCGATCCGACTGACCAATGTGGCGGAGGGCGAAGCGGGAGGCATCACGCAGCACATTGGCGCCTATAAGGTGCGAATCACGGACAAGGAATCTCCGGCGTTCGGGCGCGAGATTGTATTCCTTGACACGCCGGGTCACGAAGCCTTCACGCGGATGCGGTCGCGTGGCGCGAAAGCGACCGACATTGTGGTGTTGGTGGTGGCGGCCGATGACGGCGTGATGCCGCAGACGGTGGAAGCTATCGACCACGCGCACGCCGCGGAAGTTCCCATTATTGTGGCGGTGAACAAGATCGACAAGCCGGACGCGTTGCCCGACCGGGTGAAGAAGCAGCTTGCCGACCGTGGATTGGTGCCCGAGGAGTGGGGCGGCAAGACCGTGTTCGTGGATGTTTCGGCGAAGAAGAAGACGAATCTGAATCTGTTGATGGAAATGATCTGCCTGGTGGCCGACCTCGGCGAATTGAAGGCGACGCCGGAGCGCGCGGCGACTGGCGTGGTGCTGGAAGCGAAACTGGATCGCGGGCGCGGTCCGGTGGCCACGGTGCTGGTGCAGAACGGAACGCTGAATGCGGGCGACAATTTTGTGGTCGGGAATGTCTACGGGAAAGTGCGCGCAATGTTTGACGACCGTGGCGCTCCGTTGCAGACGGCTCCGCCTTCCACTCCGGTAGAAATCATTGGCATGGAAGCGCTGCCGCAGGCTGGCGATCAATTCGTTGTGGTAGCGGATCGCGACAAGGCACGGGGCATTTCGGAATACCGCGAACAGAAGGCGCGCGAGGCGGCGCTGGCCAAGAGTTCCCGCGTGTCCCTGGAAGGACTGGCGGAGCAGATCAAGGCTGCCGGCACCAAGGAACTGAACGTGATTCTGAAGGGCGACGTGCAGGGCTCGGTGGAAGTGATCACCGATCTGCTGACGAAGCTCTCGAACGACAAAGTGCGCTTGAAGCTGCTGCGTTCCGGCGTGGGCGCGATTACGGAGACTGACGTTCTGCTGGCCTCGGCGTCGAATGCGATCATCATTGGCTTCAACGTGCGGCCGGAACGCAAGGCGCAGGAAATTGCCGAGCAGGAGAAAGTGGACATCCGGTTGCACTCGATCATTTACGAGTTGCAGGATGAGATCAAGCGCGCGATGAGCGGATTGCTCGAACCCACTTTCAAGGAACATTATCAAGGCCGCGCTGAAGTGCTGAATGTTTTCCGCATCCCGAAAGTTGGGACCGTGGCGGGTTGCCGCGTGAGCGATGGCTTGATCAAGCGCGATTCCGAAGTGCGCTTGCTGCGCGACAACGTGCAGGTGTTCAAAGGCAAAGTGGGATCGCTGCGGCGCTTCAAAGACGATGCCAGCCAGGTTACGAACGGTATGGAGTGCGGCATTTCGATCTCCAACTACGGCGACATCAAGGTCGGCGACGTGATTGAGGCCTTTGCTGTCGAGAGGATTGCCGCGGAAGTGATTGCTTAGAACGTCGTCGGCCCTCGGTCGTCAGCCAGTGCGGATGTGCCGACGACCGATGACCATCGGCCGACGACCTGCATGATCGCCTTCCTCACCCTCGAACTACACATCGAAGCGGCGCAATCGCTCAAAGACAAGCGGCAGGTACTGCGCAGTCTGAAAGACCGCTTGCGCGCCAGCTTCAACGTGTCGGTCGCAGAACTCGACCCCAGCCCGGTTTGGAATCGCGCCACGATTGGCGTGGTCAGCATCTCTGACTCGCACGACTATCTCGATGGATTGATGAAGAACGTGGAGCGGGCGGCCACGCGCATTGCCAACAACCACGGAGCGGAAATCGCAGATTCGTTTGTGGAGTATTTGTAGCGCCCCGAACCGTCGTTAGTCGTTGGTCGTTTGTCGTTCGCCAAAATCGTGCGCCGACGGGTTTTGCCAACGACTAACGGCTAACGACCGACGACGATCATCCCCCTATCGCATTGTTACCTCTGTACTTACCCAGACCCCTCCTTTGTGCGCGACAATAGCACTTGAGGGCCAACACCTGGGGACGATTTTCTGATATTCTCATGCGTTTTACTTCGAGGTGAACGGTGGAGAAGCGCGGGGTAAAGTACCATCGCGGGCGGTTGGGCGAGGCCTTGCGTGAGGAGATCGAAACGCTGGTGGAAGGAGAACTGGCCGATCCGCGCATCGGGCTGGTGAGGGTGACTGCGGTACACATAGCTGACGATGGCCGCTCGGCGCAGGTTCTCGTAGATGTAGACGGAGACGACCGGGAAGCGGAGCGAAGTCTTGAGGGTTTGCTCGCAGCCAAGGAATACATCAGGCACGAATTGGTGGAGCGTTTGCGGCGGAGACGCGCACCGGAGTTGTATTTCCGGCTGGACCGTTCGGAGCGGGAAAAGGCGCGAGTGGAAGAATTGTTGGCGCGGGCGAAAAAGAGAATGAAGCCTCGCGCGAAACCGAGTGAGAAAAAGGCATAGCGATGCTGCGGGACGTTCTCCGGCAAATCGAGCAGCGCGACCGATTCGTGCTTACGTCGCACGCGCGGCCCGATGGCGACGCCATCGGATCGGCGCTGGCGTGCTGCCAGATTTTGCGGGCCATGGGGAAGCAGGCCGACGTGGTGCTGCACGATGGTGTGCCGCGCGTTTATCGCACGCTGCCGTTCGCCGATCAAGTGCAGCAGGCCGATCGCGTTGCCGGCAACTACGAAGCGGCGATCATTCTGGAGTGTGACAGCATCCGCCGCACGCGGCTGGAGGGGCTGGAAGACCGCTTTCTGATCAGCATCGATCACCACGTGAGCGGGCGTCCGTTCGCCAACGTGAACTGGATCGATCCGCATGCCGTGGCGACGGGAGAGATGGTGTTTCGCCTGGCGCGCGAAGCGGGAACGCCGTTCTCTCCGGAGATTGCGACCTGCCTTTACACGGCGCTGATGACTGATACGGGATCGTTTATGTTTCAGGGGACGAACGAGCATACGTTCGCTCTGGCGCGCGAGCTGGTCCTGGCGGGCGCCGATCCTTCGCATTGCGCGCGCAGTATTTATTTTGCCCACTCGGTAGCCAAGATGAGGCTGCTCGGCGAAGCTCTGCGCAACCTCAACACCGAAGGCCATGTCGGCTGGACCTGGGTGACGCAGAAGCAAATGGAGCGTTGGGAAGCGAAGGAAGAAGACTGCGAAGGCCTGGTGAATTACGTGCTTTCGATTGGAGAGGTTGAGGTCGCTGCTTTCTTCCGAGAGACGCCCGACGGATCTTTTCGAGTGAGCCTGCGCAGCAAGGGCAAACTCGACGTGGCCCGAGTGGCCGAGCGCTTTGGCGGTGGCGGCCATGAGTGCGCCAGCGGCTGCTCGGTGGCTGGTCCGCTGGCCCACGCGGTACGCGAGGTTCTGGAACTGCTGCGCGGGGGTCCGTCGGTGCAATGAATCAACATCAGGTTTCGATGTTTCAAGGTTTCAAAGTCTCGAAGGTCAATTGATACCGAGGTAACTTTGCGTGTGATCACTTTGAAACCTTGAAACTCCTGAAACCTTGAAACCTTGAAACCTTCCGTCCTCCCATGACGAATCGCACGCGCACCGACTCGCTGTTGCTGGCGGGCTTCTGCGCATTTCTATTTTTGTACGGACTCGGGCAGTTCGGGCTGATTGGGGCCGATGAGCCTCGTTACGCGCAGGTGGCTCGCGAAATGTTGCAGCGCCACGACTGGATCACGCCGGTGCTCGGGGGCCAACCCTGGCTGGAAAAGCCTCCACTTTATTACTGGCAAGCCATGCTTGCGTACAGGATCTTTGGCGTGAGCGACTGGGCTGCGCGGCTGCCGGGGGCATTGGACGCTAGTTTCCTCGTACTGGGGGTTTACTTTTTTTTGCGCCGTTTCCGGCCTGGCTTTGAAGTTGATGGCGCATTGATCACGGCATCTTCCGCGGGAATCATCGGCTATGCCCGTGCCGCCTCAATGGACATGGCGCTGGCGGCGGCTTTTGCGATTGGCATGCTCGGCTGGTGGGCTTGGCGGGAGAATGGAAAAAGAATCTACCTTGCTGTCTTTTACGGCTGCATGGGTTTGGGGATGCTGGCGAAGGGACCGGTCGCGCCGTTTCTCGCCGTTGTGGTCATCGTCCTCTACGCGGCAGCGGTTCGAGAATGGCGCTTGGTCCTGAAGACACTCTGGCTGCCGGGGATTTTCCTTTTTTGCGCGGTCGCTCTACCTTGGTATTTCGCAGTGCAGATGCGTAATCCGGGGTTCTTCCGTGAATTCATCGTCGAGCATAATCTCGGACGGTTCTCGAAAAACCTCTATCACCATACCGAACCTTTCTGGTATTACCTGCCAGTAGCGGCGCTGGCGTTGGTTCCGTGGACGGTCTTCGTGATTGCGGCTTTCGTTCAGACGATCCGCATGTGGTGGGCTAGACGAACTGCAACGGACGCGAGCGAAAGTGGTCTCGAATATCAGTTCAACGTGTTCGCCGGTTGTTGGCTGATCGTGCCTGTGATGTTCTTCTCGATCTCGCAGTCAAAACTGCCGGGGTATATTCTTCCCGCGATTCCGGCGGGTGCATTGCTACTGGTGGAATACCTGCGGCGACATTTGAGACCGAGTGAAGGTGGTTCCGTGGCGAAATGGCTGGCCGTGCTGCACGCGTTGCTGGCGGCAGCGCCGATTGTTCCGGCCTTGCTGATTGCCTACTTGATTACGCAGCATCGTCTTCCGGGGGGGCAACCGATGCTGGTGGCGCTCGGACTGGCATTTGTACTCTGCGCCGGAATTGCGCTCACGCTAGTGCGCGAGTCAGGCCTGCGCATGTTGAGATTCATTACTCTGATTCCGGTCGTTCTTACTGTCGGCGCGGTGTTGAAACTGGGCTCGGTGGCGCTTGACCAGACGCTTTCGGCGCGTCCGCTGGCCCTGGAAATTGCCGGTGTGGAAACCCATCCGCTGCGGCTGGCCATCTACCATGTGCGGCGCGAACTGGAATACGGCCTGACTTTTTATCGGAACCAGTTAACCTTGAACTACGACTGGGGCAGCGTTCCGCAAGAAGAACACTTGCTGGTCGCGCCGGAGAATTCGCAGTCGGAGGTTGCAAAGCTGGTGCCGGGCCGCCGCGTCTCCTATCTCGGACATTATGCGGCGCAGCATGTGGATTATTTCTGGATTGCAGCGGCGAAGACTGTTTCAGCGAACTAGCTCTACAATTGATGTTGCCGCCCTGTGTTCCGCCGGATTGCCTCGCATCGTCGAACGCACTAAACTCGAAGTTCTGCCGCCGCAAAGAAGCCCGAAGTTGCTAGGCTGACTTTGCAGGAGTCCCGTGGAGATTCTCGACCTCAGGCATTTTTCATCCGTGGATTTGCGTCCGCTGCTCGATGACGAGTCGCGGGTGTGGGCGAGTCTGCTGTCCTGGGACTACAACGGATCGGCGGAGATGATCCTCCGCTATGTCGACGCGAAGATCCTCCCTGGCTACGCCGCCATCGAGCGCGGCCGCATTTTCGGTTACAGCTTCTTCGTGTATGAAGGCAGCAAGGGAGTGGTCGGCGATCTGTTTGTGGCGAACGGAGGCCGTGTTCCCGACGCGCACGATGTCGAACTCAAGCTGCTGACGCACGTGATCGAAACGCTGCAGCAGTCTCCCGGGGTCCATCGCGTCGAAGCGCAGTTGCTGGCGCACGAAACGGGGAGCGTTGCCCGGCCGTTTTTGGATCAGGGATTTCAGCGTCATCCCAGGCTGTTCATGGTTCTGGGGCTGGGCAACGCAGTGCCGCAAACGCGGGCGACGCATCCAGACGTCGAAATCCGGCGATGGACCGAGGCCGACTACCAGCCTGCAGCGGCCGTAATTACCGCGGCTTATCGCGGCCACGTCGACGCCCAGATCAACGATCAGTACCACACGCTGGGCGGATCGCTGCGCTTTCTGAATAATATCGTGCGCTTTCCGGGATGCGGGTTGTTCGATGCGGAAGCTTCCTATGCCGCAGTGGATCGCAAAGCGAAGACCCTGATCGGGCTGATCCTGTGCTCCCGGGTTCGGAGCGATGTGGGCCATGTGACCCAGGTGTGCGTGCTTCCCGAATATCGATCGCACGGGATTGGCGAGTCGTTGCTGGCCGCGACATCGCTCAACCTGCGCAACCGCGGGTTCTCCATGCTCTCGCTGACCGTGACCGAGGCCAATGCAGGAGCCGTCGCCCTTTACCGCCGCCTGAATTTCGAATCGAAGCGAGTGTTTGACGCGTTCGTGTGGGAAGGGTAGCGCCTCTAAGCTTTTGGCTCTTAGCTTTTAGCTTGTTCAACGTGAAATCGGGCCTCACACGCCGAGTCTGGATAAGCCCAGAAGTCAAAACCGGGAGCAGGATTCTAAGTGGAAGAGCTAAAGGCTAAGAGCCAAGAGCTAAAAGCTAAAAGCTATCTTCGCACCAGCCACATTGCCCAGCCCGCCACTAAGATGCCGCCCAGGAACATAGCAAAGCAATAGAGACCGTAGCGGAGCATGTCACGGGTGGTCTCGCGGTGAGTGATGCCGAAGACGATGGAGGTAAATAGTGCGAACACGAAAGCCGCACTGAAGTGAGTGAGCTGGATGGTCATGGCTTTTTCCCGATGGCGATGTGGTAGGCGTCGGCCACCGCAATGAAGTTCAGCAGTCCAGCAACGATCATGAACTTGGTTCCGTAATCGGCGACAGCGAAGGCGATCGCGCCCTGGCCCCAGTTCATGGCAAGGGTCGTAATGTACAATCCGCCGGCGCCGAGGTCGCCGATGAATCCGAGAATGTCGAGGATGTCGCCGCCGTTGGCTTTGTAGATGTGGCCCTGCATCAACAAGCCGAGCACGAACAAGGTTCCGATGGAGACGAGCAGTAACAGGCCGCGAATCCAGCGTTTTTGAATGATGTGGCCGGCGCCGGGAATCAGCCAGCCCACGGCAGGCGCGATTACAGACATCATGCTGGCGGGCTGCGCCGGTTCGGCGGTTTTAGTCTTGGCTGGGATTGAATTTGCCATCAGATGATTACGATCTCGCGTTGAATGTTGCCGGTGACTTCCGCCGATTTGGGCCGGACTAGCATGTTGATCTCGCTGCGCACGCCGAACTCCGGCAGATAAATTCCGGGTTCGATGGAGAAGCAAGAGTTGGGAAGGATCTGGCGCTCGTCGTGGATTTCCAGGTCGTCCATGTTGGCCCCATTGGCATGGACGTCGGTGCCGATGGAATGTCCGGTGCGGTGAATGAAATAATCGCCGTAGCCTTTCTGCTTGATGTAGCCACGGGTGGCGCGATCCACCTCCCACCCAGCGATGCGGCGCCCGGCGTTGATGGCTTCGGTTACGGTCTTGATGCCCGCGTCGCGTGCATCGCGGACAATCTCGAACACTTCGCGGATGCGGTCGGACGGGGCCTTCCCGAGAAAGCCCATCCAAGTGATGTCATAGTACACCGCTCCCGGAGTGTTTTTCTTTCCCCACACGTCGAGCAGCACCAAATCGTTTTCGCGAATGGGAACGGGGTGATCGGCGCGCGGCTCGTAGTGCGGGTTTCCGGCATTGGCGTTGACGGCTACGATCGGCGGATCGTCGGTAAGCAGGTTCTCGCGGCGAAACGCTTCCATGAACCACTGCTGGATTTCATGTTCCGTGGTTCCACCGCTGCGGGTGCGCCGGCCGATTTCCTTAAAGGATGCAGACACGATCGAATCCACGCTGTCGCGGGCGGCAAAGTGAGTTTTGATTTGGTCTTCGCTCCAGGTCGCTTCGAACTGTGCGATCAGGTCGGCGGCGCTGACCACGTTCTTACCCAATCCGCGCAGTAACTCAATGGTGCCACCATCGACCAGAGAGATAGTGAAGACGATGTTGTTGGGCGAATACTGCATGGCGATGTCGCGGTAAGGTGCGAGCATCGACTTCAGGGTGTCGAATAGCTCCTGCCAGCCGGAATACTGGCGCTTGCTTCCGGGGAGGGAATCGAGGTGGCCGGCTTCGATTTTGTGGACCAGCTTTACGGGTTCGCCCTGCGCCGGTATCAGGTAAAACCAGCGGCGCGTGACCATCAGCCCCTCTGGCAAACCGAGCACGCGATAGGCGATGGGATCGCGATGATGGTGGTCGTAGAACAGCCACGCGTCGATGTTGCGTTCGCGCAGCGCAGATTGAATGGCAGCGAGGTCCATGGGCAAACGTCTATTGTAAACAATGGGAGGGATTTGGGCGAATCGGGGATGCGGCGACTGGTGCTCTAAACTGTGAACGCTGTGGGCTGATTCCTTGCTAAACTACGCCACACGACTACTCCAATGTCCACGATGACTGAAGCGATAACAAGCAAACGCGTGCGCATCGAATCGATCGATGTGGTGCGCGGCGTCATCATGATTTTCATGGCGCTCGATCATACGCGGGACTTCTTCGGTGTCCCCGGAGTAAGTCCAACCGACCCCGCTACCACGACGATTCCGCTATTTTTTACGCGCTGGATCACGCATTTCTGTGCGCCGGTTTTCTTCCTGCTCACCGGCACGGGTGCTTATCTTTCTCTGCGCAAGAAATCAAAAGGCGAGTTGTCGCGATTCCTTTTCACGCGCGGGCTGTGGCTGATCTTTCTGGAACTCACCGTGACGCGCTGTCTTGGCTGGCAGTTTAACTTCGACTACCACGTGACGCTGCTTCTAGTTTTGTGGGCGCTGGGCTGGGCGATGATCGTACTTTCGGCGCTGGTTTATTTGCCGGCATCCATGGTCGCGACGTTCGGCGCGGTGATGATCGCAAGTCACAATTTCCTTGACTCCGTGCAGTCTTCCAACCCGCTCTGGTCGATTCTGCATTCGCCGAACTTCATCGTGAACAATCCGGGGCGGATTGTTTTTGTCACCTACGCACTCATTCCCTGGGTGGGAGTTACAGCTGCGGGCTACGGGCTGGGACAAATCTATCGCTGGCCGTCGGAGCGCCGGAAGGCGTTTCTGCTGCCGCTGGGCATTGGCTTGGTGGTAGCCTTCTTCATTTTGCGTGGCGTCAATATCTACGGCGATCCGTCGCGCTGGAACACGCAGAGATCCGCCGCTTTTACCGTGCTCTCGTTTCTGAATACTACGAAATATCCGCCGTCGTTGCTCTATCTGCTGATGACGCTGGGTCCGGCAATGCTTTTCTTATGGGCGGTCGACGCCGGAACACCGGGATGGCTGCGGCCTGCGCTCACCATTGGCAAAGTGCCGATGTTTTACTACCTTCTGCACATCCCTCTGATCCACCTGATTGCAGTCGGAGTGTGTTATGCGCGTTACGGGCAAGCGCATTGGATGTTCGAGTCGCCGGGCCTCGGCGAGTTTCCCATTACTCCGCCACCGGGTTGGGGATACTCGTTGCCGATTGTCTATCTGGTTTGGGCTTGCGTCGTGCTCACGCTTTATCCGCTGTGCCTCTGGTTTGCAGGCTCAAAACAACGACGCAGTGACGCCTGGCTGAGTTATTTCTGAGTTGAAGGATTATCGCGGCTTGCTTTCTCGAAAGCCAGTATCCGCTTTCTCGCCGCGGGCGGCAGAGTTTCGCAGGCCGTTCGCAACACAAGACGCGGAGCGCGGCCGCGGATCTTCATTAGATACGGAACTGTTCGCCTGGCGTCACACTTCGCAGTCTCGCGCAGCAGCCAGCCTAATCCCTTCTGCACCATGTCATCTTCGTCGGTGAGAAGCGAGTCGGAAAGTTTCCTGATCTCCGGGAAAAACAGTCTGGCTCTCGCACCGCGAATCAGCGCAACACATGCGGCTCTCCGATGCCAGCGGTCCGCGGACTTCGCCCAGCGGAAAACTGCTTTTGCGCGCACAGGTTGGGCGGCGATCATCGGAGCGATCAGATCATGCACCAGCGCGTCATGGTCCGCCCAGCTGCTGATGCGGTCAAGCCAGGACTCGAACAGCTTGAACTCGCTATCACGAAACTCAGCATCAAGTTTCTCCAGTAAGAAGACGGCGGCAACTTTTTCTTCCAGCACTGAGCCGACGAACAACTGATCGGCAACCTTGATCAGAAAGTCGAGGCCGCGCGCTTTTCTCACTTCCCGCCGAAAAAGGACCGCTGCACGGCGCAAGTCCGCCGTATACCAGCCGTGTGATGTGACTTCATCTTTGAAGAACCACTGCACGCCCGAGGCGTGCTCGGCGGAGCCGCCAGTTTTCAGAGCGCGGCGAATCTGTGCAGCGACTTCCGTGGGTGAGCCCGTGGAGGAGGCTGCCGACGGTTGAGTTGTTGAACGCTCTGGCATGATGTCGCACTCTATCCTGTGGCAGCAGCCGCGACTCTGAAATATTTGTCGTACACCCAGAGCAGTGCCGTTGTAACCACGCCTACGGCGGTTACGGTCCACCAGACGCGTTCCGGTTGGTGCGTGACCTCTCCGAAGTGATGCATGAGCGTGCCGCCGAACCATCCACCGATCAGCGATCCGATCCCGATTGGCAAGAATGCGAAGCCCATGTAGGTGCCCTGCTGTCCCGGAGGTGCAAGCAGCGCGATGTATTCATAGTAGCGGGGCTGCTGAATGATTTCGCCCAGCGCCAGTACGAACAGCGAGAGGATCGCGCCCCAGATTGTCGGACGGAAGGCGAGGATCAACCAAGAAGCAGAGGTGACCAATGTGCCCAGCGTGATGGCCTGAAAGGCGGGAATCCGACGCGTCAGGAAGTTCACCAAGAGGGTTAAAAAGATTACGACGACGCCGTCGGTAACGAGAACGAGCTCGACGTTAGCCTGCGGGTTGATGTAGCCGTGAATGTAGCCGGGCAGGCTGATGTACTGCTGCCAGAATACGATCCAGTATCCGGTAAACAGCACGAGGAACCACATGAAGCGGCTGATGCCGGCGAGCACCAGCACGAGGAGCCCGGCCCATATCCACCAGGGCACGCTGAACTGGGGATAAATCCACAGGCCGATGCGAAGCAGTAGGGCGATCATCAGCACGGGCAGCACTAGCCGGTAGTTGCCGACTACGACGCAGAAATTTCGTGCGACGGTGGCAATCGAAGGCGGAGGCGCGTCGCCGGGCTTGCGCGGCTCGCGGAAGAAGAACAGGACCACGAAGAACATGGCGAAAACGAACAGCGCCGAGACCCGGTAAACACTCTCAACGCCGAGGTGACGATGAGCCCAGGATGCGAACAACGGTCCGGCAGCGCCGCCGATGTTGACCATGGTGTAGTAAATGGAATATCCGATGGAGCGGACGTTTTCTTTGGAAGCGCGGGCCGTGGTGCCGACGACGCAAGGCTTTACCAGCGAGATGCCGAGTGCGGGAAGGATGAGGATGAAGCCAACAAACAGACTGAGCGGCACGGCATTGCGTACCGGCGCCAGCCAGGACGCACCGATGGAGCCGATCAAAAAATAGGCGGCGGCGAGAATGAGATACGCCATCGAAAGCGCGCGGCGAAAGCCGAGGCGATCGGCGGCGGCGCCACCGAAGATGGCGAGAAACCATACCATGCCGCCGAAGATGCCGGTCAGGGTTCCGGTCTGCTCGGCGGAGAAGTTCAGGCGCTCCTGCAGGTACAGGGCAAGAGAAGCGAAAGCGCCGTAGTAAGAAAGGCGCTCGAAGATCTCGCTGATATTCGCGACCCAGAAGGGACGCTCGAAGCCGGTGCGGATCTCATGCAAGCGTTCGGAAAAACTCAAGACTGGCTCCCCTGGTGACTGGTGTGGCGCGTCCCTTTGAAAAGCGCTGGCCCTCGCCCACGTCTACACTCCAACGCGCTTCCTGACTTCTTCGGCTGAAAGTCCGATTACGCGAATGACTTTTTGCCGACTGCTCTGGCCGGAGGCAATGGTAACGGAAGAGCGCGGTACCTTCAAAAGTTTTGCGAAGAATTCGATGCAGGCCTGGTTGGCCTTCCCATCGATCGGCGGCGCGGTAAGAGAAACTTTGAGCGCGTCGCCGAGTTCGCCGGTGATGGCGTTTTTCTTGGCGCGGGGATGGACCTTGACTGCAAAGGTCACTCCCTCAGGCGTTTCATGAATGGCAAGCATAGACCCTCAGCACAGAAACACGGAGAAAATCTAAAGCCAGGGTCTGTTTTTCTCTGTGTCTCTGTGACTCTGTGGTTAAGCCTTTATCCTTTCCCCGAAGATGGCTGTGCCCACGCGCACGCAAGTCGATTCCTCTTCGATCGCTATTTCGAAATCGTGTGACATGCCTATGGAAAGCTGGTCCATGGCGACGGATGGCAGCTTACGCGCGGCAATCGTATCGCGCAATTCGCGGAGCTTGCGAAAGTAAGATCGCGCGCCTTCGGGGTCGTCGGTGAACGGAGGCACGGTCATCAGTCCTAGGAACACTAGCCATTCCAGCCGAGGCGCTCCCGTCATTAATTCTTCGAGTGCGGGCGAATCCGGCGCTACGCCACTCTTCGCAGCTTCGCCTCCGACGTTGATTTCGATGAGCACATCCAGTTTCTTGCCGAGTGCGCGCGCCGCGGCGTCCAGCTTCTCCGCCAGCTTGAGCGAATCGACGGAATCCACGGAGTGAAACAACTCCGCGGTCTTCGCTGCTTTGTTGGTTTGAAGATGTCCGATCATATGCCACTCGGCGTCACGCAAATCCCGAAGAGCGTCGAACTTACCGGCAAATTCCTGGACGCGGTTTTCTCCGAATACTCGAAGCCCGGCGTTGTAGGCTTCGCGGATGCGCTCCGGCGGCTGCGTCTTGCTGACGGCCATCAGCGTGATGTCATTGGGGTTTCGTCCAGCGCGGAGCGCCGCAGCGGTGATGCGCTCACGCACTGCGGCAATATTTTCGGAGATCGACATAGCAGGCAAAGAAGAATGCAGAAGTTAGAAGGCAGAATGCAGAAGTAATACCCGAATCCCACTTCTGCATTCTGACTTCTAACTTCTGCATTCAGGTTCTTGATTACATGATTGCCGTGGGTGGTGCCGGTTCCTCCGGAGTGCCGGCGTTCGCCAGCGGCACGCGCACCATCACAAAGATCAGCACGGCCAGCGCTGCCAGAGCCACCCAGAATGAAGGCGTCCAGTGGATCAGAGTCACATCCTTGCCCGACCCTACGAGCCCGGCGATGACCAGGCCGCAAAGCGCCTCGCCCGCGATCAGTCCTGAAGCGGTGAGCACGCCCGCGTTTTCTACGCGTGCCTTCTGCGCATCGTTGAGGCCGCGGCGGTCGCGAAGTTTGTCGGTGAGCCAGCGGATCACGCCACCCACAAAGATGGCAAACGTGGTACCCAGCGGCAGATACATTCCGACCGCAAACAGCATCACGCTCTTCACTTCAATCAGGATCATGGCAATGCCCAGCAGGATTCCCACAATCACCAGCGGCCAAGCCATGTCGCCGCCAACAATGCCCTTGGACAACATGGCCATCAGTCCAGCCTGGGGAGCGGGCAGCGCCGCGCTGCCGAAGTGGTATGCCTTATCGAGTATGGCCAAGGGAAAAAACAACACCAGGGATGCCAGCACAACGCCCAACAAGTCGCCGATCTGCATCTTGGACGGCGTGCCGCCAAGGATGTGGCCGACTTTCAAATCCTGTAGCATCTCGCCCGCGACGGCCGAGGACACGCAGACCACCGCCGCCACTCCCAGAACAGCCGCCACGCCGCCCGTACCCGAGACTCCGAGCGCGACCATCAACAGAGCGGCAATCACCAGCGTGCACAGGGTCAGCCCCGACACGGGATTGTTCGACGATCCGATCATGCCGACCAGGTTTCCGGAAACCGCGGCGAAGAAGAAACCCAGAACGATCATCACCAGCGCCGCTACCACGGAAGCGGTAATGACTTGCGAGTTCGATAGATTGCCTGCGCTGCCGATGAAATAGTAGTAGAGGGCAATCATGGCCAGGAACACGACGCCGATGCCGGCAAAAATCGCCTTGGCCGGAAGATCGCGCTCCGTACGGTTCGTGGCTTCATGCACCGCAGCCGATTTCTTCAGATCCGAAACGGCGCGGGCCATACCGACACCCAACTGCTTGCGCATTTTGAACAGCGTGTAGGAAGCTCCTACCAGCATTCCGCCGACGGCGATGGGACGGACGATCGAGTAGTAGATGGCCCCTGCCAGCAGCGGCCATGCGATGGTTTGTCCGGCGGGTTGTGTCGCCTGAATATACGGGCCAATGGTGAAGGTTAGGAGTGGAACCAGCAAACCCCAAGCCAGCACGCCTCCGGCAAAATTCAGCGCCGCCAGCCGCGGACCGATGATATAGCCCACGCCCAGATACGCCGGACTGATGTCGGGCGCCGTTAGCAGGGTTGCGCCGCCGGTGATGGTCGTCGCCACATTCGGATTCGTACTGGTGCGCAGCAACAGCTTCTTGCCGAGCGCACTGATGGTGAGAGGAAAGGTATTGTTGGCCGAGAAAACATTGATCGCGCCCAGCAGGTACATGAATCCGCCGAAGCCCATATTGGCAAACAGAATCTTGGCGGCCTTGGCGCCTTGCTGCCCGGCTTTGTGAATCTCCGAAGCGGCCACTGATTCGGGATAGGGAAGGTCGGCATCTTCCACCATCACGCGCCGGAGCAACGTAACAAACAGAATTCCCAGCGTGCCGCCGATCATCATCAGGGCAACGGAGTTCCAATATTTTTCCCGGGTCAGCCCCGGCCACAATCCCGCCATGACAAAAGCCGGAATCGTGAACACTGCGCCGGCCGCCACCGACTCGCCAATCGAGCCCACGGTTCGTGCGATGTTTTCTTCGAGCAGCGTCCCTTTCATCAGCCGCAGCAGTGCCATGCCGATCACGGCCGCGGGATAGGTTGCGGCAATTGTCATTCCCGCCTTTAGCCCGAGATAGGCATTGGCGGCCCCGAGAATCGCCGTCATCACCAACCCGATCAGCACGGCACGAAAAGTGAACTCCTTCATCTCCATGGTTTCGGGGACGTAAGGAACGTGTTTCTTGGGGACCGGTGGGGCGACCGTGCTCATGGGCGAAATCCTCGCAAAGGTGGGTTGAGACCCAATTCTCTAAAACTTGTTGGCGAAACACAGGAACCGCGCACGTTAGCATGCGG
Source organism: uncultured Acidobacteriaceae bacterium (assembly GCA_963749985.1). Taxonomy (GTDB): domain Bacteria; phylum Acidobacteriota; class Terriglobia; order Terriglobales; family Acidobacteriaceae; genus Sulfotelmatobacter. The sequence continues at coordinate 386,763 of CAVVOS010000003.1, forward strand.
GCGGCCTGCATTACAAGTGGGACGCGGCCCAGCATGGTTGGAATCCGCACCCGGGCCTTGGAACCGTCCCTACCACGAAACGCTTCCTGCATCTAAGATAGAGCGATGCGCCAAATGGGCCCACCGGAGCTGGCAGAGACCGAACCACCCCTCGCGGACCTCCGCCTGCTGATCGCACCCGAACCCCGGCATCGCGTCTTCCTGCAGAATCTTCGCGATCTGCTTCGCCGACGCGAAGACGCTCCGCTCCAGCTGCAATCCGCTCCCGCGGCTTTCTGGCCTGATGTCTTCGTCGACCGCCGGCTGCCCTGGCGCCGCTTCTTGCAGTCCGGCGCGTATCATGCGATGACGCTCGCCATGATCTGGGCGGGATCGCGCTTCCTTGCCTTGCAGCCCCACGCCACGCCTCTGCCCACGTTCACCCATGCCGACGTGGTGTACTACACGCCCTCGGAATATCTGCCGCCGCTCGACACTCGCCGCCCAACCGCCGACCAGCCGCGCAAGGCCGACCCCGAATTCTCGGCTCAGCCCATCATTTCCGTGCCGCCCCAGGCCGATAATCGCTCGCAGACCATCGTCACCGCGCCCAACGTCCAGTTACAGCGCGACGTTGCTTTGCCCAACACGGTAGCCTGGTCCGACACGCCGCGCTTGCCGATTGCGCCCGCTCCCACCGTGCTGGCATCTGAGATCACGCGGCTTGCACCGCTCATGGATCGCTCCGTGATTGCGCCGCCCCCGGAGGTGGACAACACATCGCGGAAAGCCATGCGAGCTCCGGAGGCGTCCGTCGTCGCTCCTCCGCCCGACCTGGATGCCGCCTCTCACCGCCGCCTTGGCGAACTCAACGTCGGACACAGCACCGTGATCGCGCCCGCCCCGCAACTTTCTCTCGACGAACAGCGCACAGCTCAAGGACGCTCCGGTCCGCGCGGACATGCTGCGCAGGTCATCGCTCCGCCACCTTCGCTGGGAAGAGCCTCTGGAGGCTCGCGCTCCGGCGGAGGCATGGTCGCCCTCAGCCTGCATCCCGCGGTGGGCGCGCCGCCCGTGGCTGTGGCCGGCAATCGCCGCGGCACTTTCTCCGCCACTCCGGAAGGACATCGCGGAGCCTCGGGCGCTCCCGGCAGTTCCACCGGCGCTGCCACGGCGAGTGGAGTGGGATCCACCGGCAAAGGAGCCGGCACCTTGCCCTCCGGACTCTACGTCGGCAAGAACTCGAGCGCCAACTCCGTCAACCCGAATCTGATCGCCGGCATGCGTGCGCCGCACGTCTCGCGGACTCAGCAGCCCGAAGGCGACAGCAAGCTTTCTGAAGCCGAGCGCGCCGTGTTCGGCGATCGCAAGATCTACTCGATGAGCCTGAACATGCCCAACCTCAACTCCGCCGGAGGCAGTTGGATCATCCGCTTCGCCGCGCTCAAATCGGAATCGAGCTCTGGCAGGCCTTCTTCTGCCGACGCGGCTCCCGACGATCTGGCCTCGCCGGTGGCGACCAGTAAGGTCGATCCCGCTTACCCGCTGGAACTGATGAAGCAGAACGTGAGCGGAACTGTCATTCTTTATGCCGTCATCCTCGCCGATGGTACGGTAGGCCGGGTGCGCGTGCTGCGCAGCGTCGACGACCGTCTTGATCGATTCGCCAGCCAAGCCGTTGCCAAATGGCAATTCCAGCCCGCCACGAAAAACGGAAATCCGGTCGCTGTCGAAGCCACTTTCTGGATTCCCTTCCGCCCCGCACGCGCGGGATCCGGCTTCTAGAGGATTCCGAACCATCACAACTCATGTGGGGACAGCCGCCCTCGGCTGTCCAACGGCCCAGTCGTATCGGGCCGCTATGGCGGGCGGGCCATCCCTCGCGCTGCCGCGCTTTTCGACGGATGGGCGCCACGCACGCAAGCACAACCGCCTCGCCGCTATTTCCGACGTGGCGACTGCAACGCTCTCGACCAACGCACCCAGAGGGAGGGTTCGTGGTACCCACCCTTGAAAAAACACGTCGTTGCTTCTTAAGGAAACACTTATGAGCCATGGACCTTTGAGCATCCCGCAAGCCGTTATCCACAGGATGTTTGGTAGTCTCTTTGCTAAACTCCAAGCACATGAAGAGTCGAGCTAACAACGTTGCCCCTTTCCTGTCCGGTCTCGGAATAGAACCGGAGAACCCATGGATGACAGATATCCACCGTCGGAGGCTAAAGGGTAAAAGTGGGCTGGCCACGCTCGAACTATGTGCTGGGGCTGGCGGGCAGGCAATCGGTTTGGAGCGGGCGGGTATCGATCATGTTGGTCTCGTTGAAATTGACGAGAAGGCCTGCTTAACGTTGCGTCAGAATCGTCCGCAATGGAACGTGATCGAGCACGACCTGAGCACCTTTGACGCGGCAGCTTTTGCCGGTGCTGACATCGTCTCAGCAGGCTTGCCCTGCCCACCCTTTTCGGTAGCGGGAAAACAGCTTGGCACCTTGGACGAGCGCAATCTCTTTCCTTCGCTGATCCGAGTGGTAGATCAAGTCCGTCCCCGTGCCGTGATGGTTGAAAACGTCCGCGGAATCTTGGATGCGATCTTTGAGGACTACAGGGAACATGTCGCCCAGCAGCTGAGAAAGCTGGGATACCAGCCCGGATGGAACCTGATGAGTGCATCAGAATTTGGAGTACCACAGCTGCGCCCAAGGGTCGTCTTCGTTGCCGTCCGCAAGGCGTATGCTGAACACTTCTCCTGGCCGAAAGGGTCGCGAATCCCACCGCCCACGGTTGGAGAAGTATTGTTCGACTTGATGGCCGCAAATGGGTGGAGGGGCGCGAAGGCGTGGCGCAAGATGGCGGACGAGATAGCTCCCACGATTGTGGGCGGGTCTCTCAAGCACGGAGGGCCGGACCTCGGCCCCACGAGAGCCAGGCACGCATGGGCGAACCTTGGGGTGGACGGTAAGGGGATTGCGGACGACGCTCCCGCGAGAGATTTTGTAGGCACGCCGAGGCTGACAGTGCAGATGGTCGCCAGGCTGCAGGGCTTTCCCGACGACTGGAAATTCTCCGGACGAAAAACGCGAGCGTATCGTCAGGTAGGCAACGCGTTTCCGCCGCCCTTCGCCCAGGCAATCGCAGGCAGCATAAGGGCCTGCTTAGAGGCCGGCCGACGACTTGTGCCCGTGGCCGGCTAGGTTCACAATGTTCTCCCGTGGATACGATCTCGCCGGTACGGCGCAGCGAAAACATGCGCCGAATAAAAAGCAAGGGGATGAAGCCCGAACTTGCCGTGCGGACGATGGTCCACCGGATGGGCTATCGTTACCGTCTTCATTCGCGGGACCTTCCCGGTAAGCCAGACTTAGTTTTTCGTACCCGCAAAAAAGTAATCGAAGTTCGAGGCTGCTTCTGGCATCAGCATCTGGGTTGTCGTGAAGCGCACATTCCGAAGTCGAGCACGAGCTACTGGCTTCCAAAGCTTGCACGCAACAAGCAGCGCGACAAGGCAAATTGCAAGCGACTTCGCGCACTTGGCTGGCGTGTCCTCGTGGTGTGGGAGTGCGAGGTTGACGATGCTAAGCATCTGTCGGCGACGTTGCGGAAGTTCCTTGGTCGCTAGCGATCCTCCGATGAGTTGCGGTTTTTCCGCTCGTTCTCGAATCGCCTGATTACGCCGCTGGGATCGTCGGGCCAAGCTTTGAAACTCTTCAAAATGTAGTCGCATTGCTTCCTGCCAGAGTCAGCTCGGTATAGCTTTGTATCGATTTCCCATCCAATCACGGGGTACCTTAGCTCTCGCAGGCGCTTTTGCCAGTCGTCCTGGTCAGCTACAACGTCAATTAGTTGTGAAGAGGTCCGTTCGCCAACGCCTACGGCTTTCAATAATTCGCCGATTCTCACGTGAACGCTATCGTGGGCCGTCACCCGTTTCATCAGTTCCGCATCTACGTGCAAGGACGAGAAATAGGCCTTCTTCCCTGCGTTGCATTCCTCGCAGATCGCCCAAAGATTGTCACGGTCATTCGTCCCGTCCCAATCTCGTGGTCTTTTGTGATCCACCACGAGCGTGATCCCATGCTTCTCAACCGATTTGCCGCACATCTGACAACGGCCATGAGCGCCGTGAATAACTTCGGCCCTGCCCTTTAGGCTGATCTGTCCCTCGTCAACGACTTTCCGCCGTGCGCCTGCGTACTTATAAAGGGTAACCTTCCTGTTCTTGCCGCTGACGACTATCGTCGCTAGGTGTTTTTCAATAACGAACCACTTCTTGAGGTCCCTTTTTCGCCGATCCAAATGGGTTTGGTCGCCCGGCTCCAAGCCTTCATTCTCAAGTTCCTGCCGTATTTGTCCACCTGAGATTCCACTAGGGAATCTTTTCATTACCTCTATAATTCGGAGGTGAATTTTGCTGGGCTTGCTTTTGCCAGCCATAGCCGTAGACTGCCCCTTAACTCGGAGTCAGCGAAACCTGATCCATTGCGTTCCCAATATGATATCGAACTGCCGGTCCGTCGCTATTTGCTCCGGAGCATTATAAACTGCGGGTGGCGCATCCTTATGCGCCTTCCTGCATGAGCGCGGGTCCATCCGACTGTAACCCACCTGGCATTCCTGGCTTTCCCAGAAAAATCCACAGCCTCCTTGTGACATCTGACCTTGCGCCCACCATCGAAGTTGCGCGATGATCGTCAAGGCGGTGACGGTCAGCTACACAGCAAATCGTCACCCTCTACAACCTCGCCGCAAACTTTATTTTCCTGAATCAACCGTCCAGGCGCGATCCGCACTCTTTCCACAGCTTTTCCCAATTCCAGAGCCCGGACGTCACCTGAATCGACAGCGGGAATCCGAGCTGATGCGCGAGCATACATACCTGCCCGCGATGATGGGCTTCGTGAGCCAGCATGTAGCACAGCATTTCCGGGCCAACCGGCCAAGGCCGAGCCCAGCCGTCTCTGAGAAACTTCTCGACGCGGCCCTCACCACCGAGCGCTTCTGCGAGCATCTCCGTGCAGCGAGCGGCGCTCTCGGCCAATCCCGCACGGGCCTGTTGTGGCGTGCAGTCCGAGCGGTTGAGCTGTCGTGGAACCTTCAGATGCGGCGCTGTAAGCCTGATCCACTTGCAGCGGACGTTGTGCATGTGGGTGAAGATCGCCGCAATGGTGCGGCCCTTGCCCGGCGGCTTAGCTTTCCAGACGGCAGGGTCAAGGTGTTCGATAAGAATCTGGTTCATGCGATCATTGGCGGCAAAGATCTGCACGGCGGCTCGGCCGAGTTGATTTTGAGCTTTGGGTTGACGGGTGGTCACGGGTGCTCCTCGACCTAAATAATACTTCCGAGCCGTCGGTTCCGCGCGATGCGTGAAGGATGAAGTGAATTACTTCCGGATGACCGCCAGTCGGCCGCGTGAGGAAGCCCGCATGAGAAAGCCCGCCTGACAAAGAAAGACGCTGAGCCTCGGGTCGGTCCGAGACAGTCTCTAAGCTTTCGCAGCTTTCTTCTTTTCCAACGCAGCGTAGATTGCGGGGTCGGTGCAGATTTCGTAGTAGGTGTGGTCGGTCCAGCCCTGCACCGAAAAATCCGCTGGATTGATACGCGGAATCCGGCTTTCACGGACCACGATTTTGCGGAAGATGTCGCGGTCGACCGGAACTGTGGCGCTCGAGAGACGGTATTCTCCCTTGTCAGACGCCATCGAAGGCGGCAGCTTTACCGCGAGCGGCACCAGGGAAATCTCCTGCTCCAACTTTCGGAACGCGGCTTCGTTCATGCGAATGCCGCCGAGGTTGTAGCTGAGGATCGAGTCCTCGGGATTTAACGCTTGATCCGCGACTTGCTCCGCACTCGGGGCTGCAGCCGCGGCCTGGAACACATAGACGTGGAACGGGCCAGCTTGCGATTCCATTACCTTGCGGGCGCGCTTGTTGCAGGAAGAAAGACGGTCGCTTTCGTTGAGAGCCTCGGAGATCATGATCTGGCGCTCGCCATCCATCAGATAGAGCGGAGCGGACTCCTGCAAGGTGATGCCCACGCCCAACTCGAGTTCCGGCATTCCCGAGCGCTGCATCAGTTCGTTGTAGCCGCGTACGATTTCGATGATCTCGCGGGCCAGCACGCAGGCCCGGCTCACCGCCAGTCCAGGCTCGCCTTCGCGTTCGAGGATGGCGAGAATAATTGCATCGCCCTCGAGAAAGACCTTCTGGGCCCCGTACTTGCCGAGCAGCTTGTTCACCGGATCGTAAAAGTTCAGGCTGAAGTAGGACGCGGGATTGAGCCCCTTTTCCATCAAAGTGCGCGTGAGGCGTGTGGAGTCGCGCACGTCGGCCTTGAGTACGACGTGCCGCAAGACGCGTTCTTCTTCTGGCTGCTGCTGTTCATCGGGCAAAAGGAATTCGTAGAGCGTCCCGTTCATGCGGGAAAGCTCGCGCAGCTTCTCGGTGGCAACCAGGTTGACCGAGTCGAGCGCAGCATTCAGCGTTTCCAGCCGCCGGAGATCGCGATGATAGTGTGAGAAATCCTGCAAGAACCGGGCCGCGACCTTGGCCCGCTCCGCACCGCGGCAACCCGCGACCTTGGCCACAGCCGCGTACAGGCTGTTAGGAGAGAGCTTGCCATGCTCCTGAATCATGCGCTCGACGCGATCGCATTCGGGGCGCGAGATCAGGGCATTCTTCAATTGCTGCGGATTGATTCGAGGGGCATACTCGCCGAGCAAGGGCACGGTGTTGTATGAGGCAATCACGCATTCCATCACCTGCTCGTCCTCGAGCAGTCGCACCCACTTGGCCAGCCGCTCCTGCTGCGCCACACCTTCCGCGGTGGAATCGTCGGGCGTTCCCGTGCCCACCAGCGCGCGCGCATTTTCCGTAGCGCACAGCCAGGAATCGATGGTCTCGGTCGTCGTCTCGTCGCCGTAGAGCGAGCGGATGAAACCCCATACCACGTCCTGCAGGCGCGGATAGCGGTCGGGATCGCGATCCCAGTTGCCCAGCATGACGTAGTGTTCGGCACAGAGGTAATCGTCGCGGCCATCCTCGGACAACGCCAGGCGGTTCACGAACAGGCCGTAGCTGCCCAAGCCGGCGCTGCCCGAGCCTGTAGTCTTCGATTCGTTGACTCTGGACTCGACGGCTTTCGACTCGCCAGCTCTTGATTCGGCGGCTTTTGATTCGGCAACCCCGGGCTCTCCAAAAAACGATCGCCGGGTACGCGCGAGGGTTTCTTTCTCGATAGCACGCAAGGTCTCGAAGAGTTCCTGCCCGGTCTTGCGCAGAATGATTTTCTTGCGCACCTGAAAGCTGGCGACGCGTTCGCGATACTCCACGGCCTTGCCCTGCCGTATGCCTTCGTAGCTCTTGAGCAGGACGCGGCAACGCTCCAGCACCTGCGCGAACTGCTGGTGCATCTCAGTGCGTAGGAACTTGGTGACAGCCAGCCGCGCCAACAGGTCGACGGAAATCTTTTCTTCTTTCTTGGCGCGATTCAGCGCCGCGAGATGCAGTTCGGTCAGCAGCGGCTTCCAGTCGGACGGATCTGCCGATCCGCGAACCGGACCGCGAGTTGCTCCGGCGGCGGCGTTTCTCATCCAGGAGGGCCCCTGCGTTTTCTGCGGAGCTTCTGCCGCCAACAGTCCTTCCAATTCGCCGTGGTGCACAATCAAACGCATGATCTGCGCCCGCGCCGCGTCCACGAAGCGTGGGCTCAGCGCCACGTCGTGCCGCAGGTTATCGACACCGACGGCCAGGCCTTCGAGCGCGATCGATGGCACAGCCGCAACCAGTTCCGGCAAAGCCGGCTTCTCTGGCTCCTTGCCCAAACGGAAAATAGGAAATCGAGGCATATATGAAGTGGCGTAGGATTGCTGGAAGTTACTGATTACACATGTACATATCGAGGCTAGCACAGGCGGCATGGCGGCTTAAAGTTACGTAGGTTATCTCGCTGAACTCCGGCATGCTGACGGTAAGACGTGGTCTAAGGAAATGTGGCCGCGAGGTTGTTCTTTCTGGCCCCGTAATGCTAGACCCTGTAAAATCCACTGGCGTCGCTGCAGGCTCATCCGGCGTCTAACGTCCTAACCCAGGAAAAACCAGGAGAGTTCAAATGCTTGGCTTCTCGGTAAACGGTAAACGCGTCGAAGTTGACGTCGATCCTTCCACTCCGCTGCTCTGGGTCATCCGCGAGCATCTCGGTCTGACCGGAACGAAGTACGGTTGCGGGATGGCGCAATGCGGCGCATGCACGGTGCATATTAATGGTGAGGCGGTGCGTTCGTGTGTCGCGCCACTATCGCGAGCTGCTGGAAAATCCGTGACGACAATCGAGGGGCTCTCGCCGGATCTAAGTAGCCCGTTGCAACGCGCATGGCTGGAAGAGGATGTTCCTCAGTGTGGCTATTGCCAATCGGGACAACTGATGAGTGCGGCGGTGCTGTTGCGCGCGAAACCAAGTCCTACCGATGAAGACATTGACGAGGCCATGACCGGCAATATTTGCCGTTGTGGAACATATCCCCGCATCCGGAGAGCAATCCACCGGGCGGCCGAGATGGTGGCAAAGGGAGGCGCGCGATGATCGGACGAAGAATGATCGCTGGAAAGGTGGGTCGTGGGGGCGCCAGCACGCGGGTGGAGCGGCGTGATTTCTTAAAGTTTTCCGTAGCGGCGAGCGGCGGTTTGCTGATCGGCTTTCGCTTTCCGGGAATCAGCCTGCTGGCATCCGCACAGCAGGCAACGGCTGATGTGTTTATGCCGAATGCGTTCGTGCGAATCGGAACCGACGAGCGAGTGACCGTGATCGTGAATCACTCGGAGATGGGCCAGGGCGTCTACACATCGCTGCCCATGCTGCTGGCCGAGGAGCTTGATGCCGATTGGACCAAGGTCGGCTTCGAACCAGCTCCGGTCGATCCCAAGTACAACCATCCGGCTTTCGGCATGCAAATGACGGGAGGAAGCTCCAGCGTATGGTCGGGATTGGAGCAATTCCGCCAGGCCGGAGCTGCCGCGCGCGCCATGTTGATTGCGGCAGCTGCGCAGCACTGGAACGTGGACGCAACCACCTGCCGCACTGATTCGGGGGCTGTGTTGCACGGCTCCAATGACAAGCTGACTTACGGGCAGCTGGTTGGCGCCGCGGCAAAACTGACACCGCCGGCGCATGTGCAGCTGAAAGATCCAAAGACATTCAAATTGATTGGCAAGCCGATCAAGCGTCTCGACACGCCCGAAAAACTGAACGGCAAAGCTGTCTTCGGAATCGATGTGAAGCTGCCCGGAATGCTGACGGCCGTGATTGCGCGCCCTCCCATCTTCGGGGCGAAGCTGAAGAGCTTTGACGATTCGCGGGCGCGCTCGATGCCGGGAGTGCGCAAGGTTGTGGAGGTTCCCGCGGGTGTCGCGGTGATTGCCGACACTTTTTGGCAAGCGAAGACGGCGAGAGATGCGCTTCGGGTGAATTGGGACGACGGCAGCATGGCAAGCTTCAGCACAGGTCAGATGATGCAGGACTTTCGCGAACGCGGGAAATCGCCTGGCACGAGCGTGAGGAAGGACGGCGATGCCGCGGGCGCGCTGGCCGGCGCGGCAAAGAAGATCGAAGCAGTGTACGAAGTTCCCTACCTCTCGCACCTGATGATGGAGCCACTGAACTGCGTAGTAGACTTGCGCGCGGACTCTTGTGAGGTCTGGACTGGTTCACAATTCCAGACGGTCGATCGCGCCAACGCGGCGAGAGTTGCCGGACTGCCGAACGAGAAAGTCCAGCTTCATACCACTTTCCTGGGAGGAGGTTTCGGACGCCGGGCGAATCCGCAGTCCGACTTTGTCGTCGAAGCGGTTCACGTCGCAAAGGCAGCAGGCGCTCCGGTGAAAGTGATCTGGACGCGTGAGGACGACATGGCGGGTGGTTGGTATCGTCCCGCGTTCTTGCATGCGATTGAGGGAGGGATCGACGCGAGCGGCAATGCGGTGAGTTGGAGATCGCGAACGGTTGGGCAATCCATCATGAAAGGCACGCCCTTCGAGGCCATGATGGGAGGCAAGCCCTATGACCCGTCGTCGGTGGAAGGGATCGACGATCTTCCCTACGCGATTCCCAACGTCACCGTGGAATCGCATCAGGCGGAAGTCGGCGTGCCGGTGCAATGGCTGCGTTCCGTGGGACACTCGCATACGGCGTTCGCGGTTGAGTGTTTCGTGGATGAACTCGCGGGTCTGGCGCAGAAAGATTCTTATCAGTTCCGGCGGCAATTGCTGCTGAAGCAGCCTCGATATCTGGGAGTACTTGATCTCGCCGCGCAGAAAGCAGGATGGGGGAAGCCTTTGCCACCGGGGATGGGGCGCGGAATCGCCGTACACTTTGCGTTTGAAAGCTACTCCGCCCACGTGGCCGAAGTGTCCGTGACGGAGGGCAAGATCCGGGTGCACCGCATGGTATGCGCGATCGATTGCGGCCAATACGTTAACCCTGGCATTATCGCGGCGCAGACGGAAGGAGGTGCGATCTTCGGCGCGTCGGCTGCGCTCTTCCAGGAGCTTACTTTCGACAGTGGGCGCCTGCAGCAAACTAACTTTCACACGTTTCCGGTGATGCGGATGAATGAGTGTCCGGAGATCGAGACCTACATCGTGGAAAACAATGAGAAGTCCGGCGGGATCGGAGAACCAGGGGTTCCGTGTGCCGCACCGGCGATCGCCAATGCTGTGTTCGCCGCGACCGGCAAGCGAATCCGCCGGTTGCCCATCCGTATGACGGAGGCTGTATGAAGCGCTGGTACATCGCAGTTCGCTTGTGCCTGGCGAGCCTGATTGTGTGGGGATTCGCCGGAGCGCTCTGGTTCGCTCAATCGGTAGCTGCGGCGGAACGGCCGGCCACGCCCAAAATTGCTGCTCCTGTAGCCAGCGACGATGGAGCGCTCTTCGCTGCGCTTGTGCCCGTGCTTCGACATCCCCGCTGCATGAACTGCCATTCGCAGGGAGATTATCCCCGGCAAGGCGATGACGGGCATCCGCACACCATGAACGTGCGGCGCGGTCCCGTCGGGTTCGGAGTGACGTCAGAGAAGTGCAATACTTGCCACCAGGACCACAATCTTGCAGGCTCGCACTTGCCGCCGGGCGCACCGGGCTGGCGCTTGCCGCCTCCAAGTATGCCCATGATCTGGCAGGGGCTGACCGATGCGCAGCTTTGCGAATCGATCAAGGATCCAAAGCAAAACAGAAACCGCAATCTCGATCAACTTGTCGAGCACTTAACGGAAGATAAGCTGGTGATGTGGGGCTGGAATCCTGGTGAGGGTCGAACTCCGGTTCCTATCCCGCACGACGAATTTACCGCGAAGGTAAAGCGGTGGCAGGCAGCGGGAGCGCCTTGTCCAGCTAAATAAGATTCTGTCTCGGTACTAGGTACTGGCTACTGGCTCTTGAGCCTCGCTGCTGAACTCATCACCCATTTGCCACCCGATGAGACGAGTGCAGCTTGCCGCTTCCCAGCCCAGAGCAAATCCAAACCGATGGTTTAGATTCGTCTGTCAGGGAAAGATCTTGCGCAAGATAGTTTTTGTTTGACAAATCAAACCTTTTGCCGCAGTCTGCCGCGTATGTTGGACTCGCGAATCAGACGTCTGTTGGATGCCTACCCGGCCATCTTTCTCGCCTGCCATCGTCAGCACGTGCGCGAGGACGAAGCTGGGAAAACCGTCACCGAACATCAGGCCAGTGTCCTGGATCATTTGCATGCTACGCGCCCGACAACCCTGTCAAAGCTGGCGGAACACATGGGCGTGGGCCGGTCGACGATGAGCATAACTGTCGCACGATTGGTGCGCGGAGGATACATCGCAAGCAGCCGGGACAAGAACGACGCACGACGGGTCGGATTGACCTTGACGCCAGCCGGATTGCGAGTGAAGGAGCAAAACACTGTGCTGGACCCAGAACTGGTCAGAGGGATGTTTCGTTCAATGCCTGCCGGAGAACTGGAAACGGCACTGCGAGGCATCGAGTGCATGGCAAGATTCGCGAGGATCATGCTTCGCCAACGAAAGAGAGGACGTGACGGGTGAGAATTCTGCTGATTGTGGCCGCTGGGGTTGTTCTGCTGATCCTTGCCATCCTCGTTACCGGTTCGTTGCTGCCGAAACGGCATACTGTATCGCGCAGTGCTTCTTACCGGGCGACGCCTGAGCATCTTTTTTCCCTGATCGCGGGCCCGCAGAATTGGCGGCCAGACGTTGTTCGATACGAAGCCGTGCCCGACGCTAACGGCCGTGAGTTGATGAGTGAAATCACGCGGGGCGGTGAAACCATCACCTATGAGCTGTTGGATCGCGTACCTGCTCGGTCATTAAAGCGCCGCATCGCCACCGATAACCTGCCCTACTCAGGTACATGGACATATTCGCTGCAGCCGAACGGCGAAGGCACCGTCGTCCGGATTACCGAAGACGGCGAAGTCAACAACCCGGTGTTCCGGTTCATGTCGCGTTTTGTCCTTGGGCATACACGCACCATGGACGCTTACCTGCGCGCATTGGGCAAAGCAACCGGACAGGAAGTTGAAATCAAAGACTAACCGCGCTACTGGCTCTTGAGTCTCGCGGCCTCGAACTCATCGCCCTTTTGCCAGCCGATGAGACGCGTGAAGCTTGCCGCTTCCCAGCCGAGAGCAAATCCGAATCGCGCCATCGCCGCATCGCCGACGAAATCCATCTCAGGATGGTACTCATCGCTCGGCTGGTGATAATGCTTTTCGGTGTACTCTTTGTCCTGGGCCAATCCCCAAGCTTCGTCGTGACCTTTGAACTTCATCCCTTGGTTGATCGAGAACGATGGAATGCCGACGCGGGCCAGGCTGAAATGATCGGAACGGTAGAAGTGTCCGGCCTCGGGGCGGGCGTCAGGACGTATCGCCAGCCGAAACTCTTTCGCCATGGCCTGCACCCACGGATAGAACGTCGTCCGCTCGGCTCCTGAAACCTCTACTTCTTCCGGCGATCCGATCGGCTGCACGTCGTCGTAATTCAGATCCAGCGCGATCTTCCCAGCCGGAACCGGGGGATGCTTGCCCAGATACTCCGATCCCAGCAGTCCTTGCTCCTCCGCCGTCACCGCCGCGAAAATCATCGACCGCGCCGGCCGATCTTTGGCAACGCTAAGTGCGCGCGCGAGCTCCAGCAGGATGCCGCAGCCCGTAGCATTGTCAGCGGCGCCGTTGTAGATATTGTCGCCCGGCATGTCTGGACGAATGCCGAGGTGATCGTAGTGCGCGGTGTAGATGACTGCCTCGTCTTTCAGCTTGCGGTCGGAGCCCGGAAGTATTGCCAGCACGTTATTCGATTCGAAGTGCCGGACATTGCTCACCATATGCGCCTTCAACTTCGCGCCCAGGTTCACTGGATGAAACTCGCGGGTGCGAGCATCCGCCATCATCTTGTCCAGATCCATGCCCGACGCCGCGGCCAGCTTCTTCGCTACATCGAGTTGCACCCAGGATGCAACTTTCAGCACCGGACCTTCCAGCTTTAAATAAGACTTCTCGCCTGAATTCGAGTTCCGCACCACTTCCCACGGATAACTCGCCATGTCTTCTTTGTGGATGAGAATCACGCCAGCCGCGCCCTTGCGGGCCGCTTCTTCGTATTTGTAGGTCCAACGGCCGTAATACGTGAGCGCCTTCCCCTTGAAAAACTTGGGATCATCCGACGGCGGCTCGTTCACCAGCATCAGCAGCACTTTGCCGCGCACGTCCACGCCCTTGTAGTCATCCCAGTTGTATTCCGGAGCTTCGATTCCGTAGCCCACGTAGACGATCTCGGCATCGATATCGGACTGCGCCTGCTGGGTCTGATCGTAAGCAACATAGTCCTCGAGCGGCTTCAGGTTCATCGCTGGGCTTTGTCCTTGTCCTTGCTTTGGTACCAGGGAGAATTGCGTTTCTGGCAGTGTAGTGATGCCCACAAGCGGCACCTTCTGTAGGAAAGAGCCGTTGTCGCCGGCCGGTTTCAAGCCATATTCCGCGAATTGCGTGGCGATGTATTCGGCCGCGATGTCGCCGCCACGCTGTCCGGTACCGCGGCCTTCCAGCAGATCCAGCGAAAGATAGCGGACGTGCCAGCGAATGTGTTCGGGATTGATGGTCTGCATCGCCGCAAATGCCGCGCCTGGCAGGCGAACTGAGACTGCCTCGCGCTTCGCCGCCGACGGCGCGGGAGCAGGGGCGGGTGCGGCGCCTCCTTCGGCCCACGCCAACAGGCTCAGCGTCGCGATCACGCTTACAAAAACACTTCTGCTTATGATTGCTTGCATAGATCAGTCTCCTCCCCCGACGAAGCGGCGTATCGGCGCGGAAAACGCGTGTGGCTAGAAATAACCTGTTAAGACTGAAGGAATTGTAACGGACGGTAGGAGTTTCGTTGTAAGGAACTGTTGTCATTCGTTGCACTAGAGGGCAACAAACTCAGGGGGCAACCAGACCTTCCAACACTGGACTTTGGTTCCGAAGCGCCTGGTTCCGAAGCGCTTGAATGCGCGTCTTCTTGCCCGACCACGCGTGGCTCTATGTCTCCGTGGTGAGATCAGCCTTTCCCGCGACCGCGGGATCAGTTCTTCGAGCTTCAACCGGCGCGGAAATCGCGCACATCTTCGCCAGGGTTGAACACCGCAGCTGGCGTGATGCTGCCGGCCTCGGCCATCTTGCGATTGATCTCGGTGAAGTCGGCCTTCACCCACCCGACGCTGGAAACTTCAATCTCGCCATGCTGCGCAATCCAGAAGATAGTCGGGACGTTGGTCAGGCCATACGCATTTGACACAGGATACTTATGGGTATCGTCGAGCAGCACGGGGAACGTTACGCCGAATTCTTTGGTGAAGGCGGCCGTGTCCCGCGGATCGTTCTGCGAAACGCCGATGATCCTGACGCCCTTGTGCCCATATGCGCGCTCCAAACGCTCCAGAAATGGAAATGCGTATTGGCAGGTCGGACACGATACTTTGAAGAATGCCAGCACCAGCGGGCTGTTCGCTAGCTCGTCGCGCAGCACGAACCTCTTGCCGTCCATGGCTTTCAGTTCAAAGTCAGGCGCCTTGGTTCCCACGGTCAGTGCCGCCATCGGTCGTCCTCCGGTTGGTCTTCTTAGGATGCTTCGCAGCCAGCGCATAAGCCCGCGCTGCCTTGCCTTTATCTTAGATGATTGCGAGGCGCCACGGATGAGGAGGGGAACTTCAGTCACCGGAGCGCACAGCCACATCACACTCGTGCGGGGGCCACGTAATGGAGAATCGCGATGTAGTGGAAGATGCTGCCCGCCAAGACGAATCCGTGCCAGACGGCGTGGCTGTAGCGCACTCGCGGCATGGCAAAGAAGATCACGCCCGCGCTGTAGGCCAGCCCACCCGCGAGCATCCACACCAGAGCCGGCGCGGGCACTACGCGGATCAGGGGTCTTAGAGCGATAACCACCGACCAGCCCATCAGGAGATAGAAAATGGTGGAAGCGATGGGGAAACGATCGACGAACCAGAGTTTGAAGATGATCCCGCCGAGCGCCAAGGCCCACACCACACTGAACAGAGTCCATCCCCAACTTCCGCGCAGGGCGACCAGAGTGAATGGTGTGTAGGTACCGGCAATGAGCAGGTAGATGCTACTGTGGTCCACGATCTTGAGCACCCGCTTCCAGCGCGGCGAGTGTACGGCGTGGTAAACCGTGGACGCGGCGTAAAGGCACACCAGTGTCGCGCCATACACACTGCAACTCACGATGCTGAGGACGCCGCCGTGCAGCGCGGCCACCACAACCAGAACCACGAGTCCCGCCAGGCTCAGCGCCAGACCGAGGCCGTGAGTCAGGCTGTTGGCAATTTCTTCAGGACTGATTCGCGTCGCGCCCATACGATCATGCTAGCACCGCGTGCGATTGCTTTCAGAGAATCGCAGCCTTGCGCAGAATCTTTCGTGCTAGTCCCGTAAGCGCGACCTGTCGAAGCCGCTTCACCGAAACCCATTTCCCACTGACGTGCGAAGGAGCGGCGCAGCGCCAGACTTGCACGGTGTAGTCCGTAACAGTGATGGAATGCCGCAGTGTGAACGATGGGCTGCCTGTACCGTTGGTGCCCGTTATCTTCGGCAACTCCCACATTCCCGGCATCAGCGATGCATCCCGCGCACGTTGCACGAGAAACACTTCGACATTGCGGCGTCCGGCATTGCGGTGATCTTCAATGTGGTGATCGAGTACATAATGGATTTCACGCTTTTTCTGCGGCGCTGCCTTTTCCTTCGCCGCGAATTCTCCCCGCATAGTGCAGAACTGGACCACCGGACACGTCGGACAAGCCGGGTCACGCGGCGTACACACGACGGCGCCCAACTCCATCATCGCCTGGTTGAAATCGCCGGGACGCTTCGCATCGAGCAGGTTCCCCGCCGCCGTCCATAATGCTTCTCCAGCCATGCGCTTTCCCGACAGCCGCTGCAGCACGCGCTCCACGTTGCCATCGACCACGGCCGTGGGCTCGCCGAATGCAATGCTGGCAATCGCGGCGGCGGTGTAGCGACCAATGCCGGGCAGAGTCCGCAATTCTTGCTCAGTCGTGGGGAATTTTCCACCACGCTCGCGCACGATGACCTTCGCGGCCGCGTGCAACATGCGCGCCCGCCGGTAATATCCCAGGCCGCTCCACGCTGCGAGCACGCTCGACTCGCGGGCTGCCGCCAACTTCTCCACGGTGGGAAAGCGACGCAGGAATTCCTGGTAGTGCTCAATCACCGCAGCCACGCGCGTTTGCTGCAACATGATCTCGGAAAGCCACACGCGGTAGGGATCGCGGCTCGTGCGCCACGGGAGGTCGCGCCGGTGATGGTCATACCAGGCAAGCAAGTGGCGGCGAAAATTCAGTTTCAGAGCACTGGAGAATGTTAGGAGGTCGCCTGGTCGCTTCAAAATGAACTCCGTCTCAGCGGCTGAAGCCGCCATTGATGTTGCTGCCGTGAGCTCAGCGCTCAGGCGCCGCGCGACCCAAAGACTAGCCACTCAGGATCGGCGTTTGCCAACATCTAGGCCAGCCCCCGCTCTACAAACGGATTCCTTATCCGCACTGTGCCGTATCTGCGGCCGTGTTCGAAGTCCTCGGAAAGAATCTCAGGAAGGCCAAAATGCTGGGCATACGCCCAAAGGTGGGCATCATACCAAGGAAGTCCGTAGGCCGCTTTGCCCAGCAGGGCCATGCGGAAAACCGCTTCATTCGGGTAAAGCACAGGGAACTGCGCCATGAACAACTCCGCTTGCCGCGTGGCATCTGCAAGCCCCATGATTGGCGCTTCCCGGCCACGCAGTCGTGTCACAGAATTCACAAACTCAGCCAGCGACTGATGCGGAATGCGCAATTCCCCGGATATCTCACCCGCACGCAAGATCTCACGGGCCGCGGCGCGCTTGTGGGGGTCTCGTGGATCACAGCGGTAGACCAAGATGTTGGTGTCAACGAGAGACGCCACGCGGAAGTCCCCTATCGTCTTCGTACAGCTCCTCGCGCGTCCAGCCGCGATTCTCCCGGGTAACGCGCATCCCTTTGGCCTTCGCTTCTTTGAGTTGGTCGGCCTGGAGTTCGTCCAGCCACTTCGTGTTGGCATCGAACAGCGCCAACCGTTCATCAGTCGTCAACTCGTGCCCGGCTTTGGCTTTGCTGCGGACCAGTTCTACACGGATGCTCTCCCCGGCAGGAATCCAATCCAGTTCGTCGCCGGGGCGGATGCCGTACTGATCGGCAATCCTCTTGGGGACTGTCAGCTGGAGCTTGGAAGTCACTTTGGGCATATCCTTACTCTATCAAGGATCACGTCCTTACTGCAATCGAGTTGCCGGACGAGGCGTCGAGAGAGACCATAGTGATCTTGCCCGCCATTGACCAGGCCTTCCGGGCACGAAATAATGGTTAAGCTTGGTATCCGCAACATTCGCGTGAGTTCATCCACGCCCAGCAGCATTGAGGAGCATCATGGACGACTTCAACCGCAAGGTGGAAGACGCATCGGCACGCGTCAGCAAGACTGTCGCCGAAGCCGCCGAGCGGATCGAAAAAGAGATCCCCGAATTTATCAAATATCTGAACGACGAGGTCGTACCTGCGGTGCGCCAGCACTCGACCAAAGCGCTGCGCGTGGCCTCGGAGAAGCTTTCCGAATTCGCCGACTACATGGAGAAACACCCGCATCCTCCGAAGTAGCCTTGGATACGACAAAACACCATCGCGCGCGACGACGGCTCGCCAGGTTCGCGCCACGCGCCGTGATTCTGATCCCGCTGCTTGCGATTTTCCTGCTCTTCTTTCCGGGCTGTAGTCATCCCAGGCAGGCGCACGCAAATGTGCCGCCGCCTCCCGCGCCAACAACAGAGTCTTCGGCCGAGTCACCGGGCACGTCCCGTCCCGAGGGCGCGGCGAAGAATGACCGTCTGCCGGCCGCTGAAAGTGGCGAGGCCGACCTCGCCGAGCCCACCATTCCCGCCGACGCCAAGCCTCTGGCCACGGAAACCGGGCGGGCGAGCTGGTATGGTCCGCCGTACCACAATCGTGTGGGATCGAACGGCGAAGTCTACAATATGCATGCCATGACCGCGGCGCACCGCACGCTGCCGCTGGGCTCGATTGTGCGCGTTACGAATCTCAAAACCGGGCATGCGGCGCTGGTGCGAATTACCGACCGCGGTCCATTCATCCCTGGCCGCGTTCTCGATTTGTCGCTGGCGGCGGCGCGCAAGCTTGACGTCTACCTGCCTGGGGTTGCGGAAGTGAAAGTGGAAGTGATGCAGACACCGGCCCCGCTGGAGACGGGTGGAAAGTGGGCGGTGCAGATTGGTGGCTTCCCGCACGAGAAGGAAGCCCGCAAACTTGCCGAGCACCTCACGCATCGCTATCGCACGGCGCAAGTACTGTGCTTCGCAAGTCCCGCGGGAGATTGGTGGGTGCGGGTGCGAGTGCTCGACGACGATCGCGAGCGCGCCCGACAACTCTCCACCGAAACGGAAACGACGGAGGGCGCAGTGTTCTTAGTAAGGCTGGACTAGTGAAAGAGTCGTTGGTCGTTAGTCGTTAGCCGAATCAGTTTGTCTTATCCACGCCTTCGTGGTGGAATATTAACGCCGAACGTTCTTGCCGACGACTAACGACCAACGACTAACGACCAGGATGTCCCTGCTATGACCGACCCCAGCAGTAACTGCCTTTTCTGCCGCATTCTGCGCGGCGAGATTCCCGCCAAGAAAGTTTACGAAGACGATCATGTCTTTGCGTTTGAGGACATCAATCCGAAGGCGCCTACGCATGTGCTGGTCATCCCGAAGAAACATTTTGCAGGATTGAAGGAGGCGCAGGCGGACGACGCCGATGTGATCGGACGCTGTCACCTGGCAGCCGCCGAAATTGCGCGCCAGCGGAACATTGAGCAGGGATACCGCACCGTAATCAACGTAGGTCCGGGCGCGGGGCAGTCGGTGTTTCATCTGCACGTCCACCTCTTGGGAGGACGTCAGCTGGAGTGGCCCGCTGGATAGTAGCAGTTGTGAGTCTTGGTCTTTAAACGCCGCTCCCGGCTCCGCTTTCCATCTTGACGAAGTCTCTCCATCGTAATTACAATGTAATTACTACAGAGGATTTTTCATGCGCTTGGAACTCATCCGCATCGGCAATTCACGCGGCATACGCATACCCAAACCGCTCATCGCGCAGTGCGGTCTCGGCGACGTCGTGGAAGTCCGCATAACCGAAGAGGGTCTCGTCATCGCGCCTCATCGCTCCCCACGCGCTGGGTGGAAGCAGTCTTTTGCGGCATCGAATGCAGCGGAGCTGGAGACGCTTCTCGATTCGGCCTCGCCTAATGCGTTTGATGCTGAGGACTGGAAGTGGTGAGCTATCCCCGGCGAGACGAAGTGTGGCTCATCGCTCTCGATCCGTCGAAGGGATCGGAAATCAAGAAGACCCGGCCTTGCCTCGTGATCTCCCCTGATGAAATGAACGAACCGCTGCAGACTGTATTGGTGGCTCCCATGACGACCACGCTGCGCAGCTATCCTACGCGGGTGAATCTTACCTTCCGAAACAAGGAGGGACAGGTCGCGCTGGATCAGTTGCGGGCGGTAGATCAGCAGCGTTTGGTGCGCAAGCTCGGCACAGTCTCGACGAAGGCCGCGCATGAAATTGCCGGCGTGCTGGTGGAGATGTTCGTCCGATAGGCAGAATCCACCCTGGAGTCTGTTCGCTACTGAACCGTCGGATTCTCGTCTTCCGGGGCGCCGTGACGCCGCAGCAGTTGGGGAAGGTTCTGCGAGAAGGCGGAACGGGGCAGGACCATGTCGCATCCCACTTCGTGAGCCTTCTGCTTTAGATCGCCTTGCACGTGCGAGAGGAACCCGATGATGGAGGTTCCCTTCTTGAGCTTCGCCTTCAGCTTTGGAATTAGCGTCAGCGGCTTGGCGTTGGCGTTGTTCAGATCGAAGATGATCAGCGAGGGCTTTTCTTCGCCGTTCTGCTGCATGCGCTCGGCCAGGTCTTTATCGTTCTTGGCGAATTCGACCTTGACGTTGAGCTTTCGGGCGGTCTCTTGAATCTTGGCCGCGAAGAACAGGTCGTCGACGAAGGCAAAGATGCGCGAGTTGGAATCTTCGCGCAATGCGGGCAGAGGCTCGGGATCGGCGGGCGCGAAAGGCGCAGCAAAGCCCGGACGAGCTCCGCGTCGCGCACTCTGGCCGTTATTGCCGTTGCCGGATAACGCGGCGCGATAGCTGTGATCCATGGGCGCGGTATAGATGCCGTCCTGATTGTGGCGCGACTGGCTGGGTCCGGCGGGGCGAGGCCCGCGGGGATTGTTGGGGCGGCGTCCGCGACGCCGTCGGCTTCTGCCTCCACCACCGGAGGGTCTTCCTGGTCCTGCGTTCATAGTCCTCTCAAAGCTGCTGTGCCGGGCTTCCGCTCCGGTGCAGTGTTCGAAAACTTCATTACTTCAGATTGGCCAATTTCAAGGTTCCCCATTGGTTGCGGCAGGCTCTAGCAATGTTGGTGCGTCACAGCCTTTCCCCGCCTGGGCATTGTCCCCCGCGGCTCAGGAACACCCTTCGCTTAGCAAGTTCCGCGATCACATTCGAGGAGCGAGGCCACTCTGCATGCGAAACTGCGGGTTGGCTGGAGCGCAATCGTTATCAACCGCTCTCTAGGTATTGCAAACTCGTAACCAGCGATAAAAATTCAAAATGTTTGCGTATCGATTATCCGTTGTCGGATCCGTCGCGCCGCCGGGAACGGCCTGGGACGCGGAAGGCCTACGCGGGAACGAGGCCACTGAGAACAAGCTAATGGTACTCGTCCAGACGCGGGCACGCAAGTGGCAAAGTGGGCGGGTTTTGCACAAGAGGACATTGCCGGAAGTTCGGGCTGCGGGCTTCGGGTTTCGGGTTTCGGGCTTGGGGCTTCGGGCTTCGGGCTTCGGGCTTCGGGCTTCGGGCTTCGGGCTTCGGGCTTCGGGCTTCGGGCTTCGGGCTTCGGGCTTCGGGCTTCGGGCTTCGGATTGGACCGTGCGAAGCGCTGTCGGGTTGCTCCTGGAGTTGTGTTTTTTTCGCGGCGGCGATCGCGGGGCTAAAGGCTGAAGCTCTGAGCCCCGCAGCCTGCAAGCCCGCAGCTCGCGTTCACGCTCCGCTGGAGACTTCGCGGGCCCACTGCTGGGCCTGCCAATAAGACGTCGAAACTATATCGGCATCGAGACGCAGGCCATCGCAGATGACCTTGGCCGCTGTCCACTCGCCACTCTCGCGCGCCAGCATGAGCTGGTAAATGGGGCGCAGCGCACTAGGCTCGGCTCTGAGAACAGCCTTGGTTCCGGCATCGAGTGGGATTTTCTCCAAAATCTCGGCCATGGGCATTTCAAGCATGACATCGAACAGGGAGAGCAGGCCCAGCAGGAACAGATCCGACTCTCCGTGATCCACCATGGGAGAAAGCAACTCCCCGAAGCGAGCCCGGACCAGGGCGCAGAGCACGAGGTCGGTGGTTTTGTCCTGGCCGGCGCCCACGGTGGCGATCAGGCGTACCCAGCGCCGGACCTCGCGGTCGCCGAGAATCGAGAGGGCATGGCGCACGGAATGAATCTCGTTGCTGAATCCAAACTTGGCGGAGTTCATGTAGCGCAACAACCGGTAGCAGATAGAGGCTTCGGTCTTGATGAGCTGCTCGATCTCGGACACGTCCAGGTCGGATCCGGAAACCGCCTGCAACATTCTCATGTAATTGAGGTGGTTGGCGGGCACGTCGTGCGTGGTCATCATTTCGGGCCGGCGCAGGAAGTAGCCCTGGAAATAGACAAAGCCTTGATCGCGGGCGGCGATGAACTCCGCCTGGTCCTCGACTTTTTCCGCCAGCATGCGGCAGCGCCAGGGACCGTGCTTTTTCACCAACGCGGCGCGCTGCTCGAGGCTGGTGAGTTTGAGGTCGACTTTGATGATGTCGGCCATTTCGGCGAGCGCTTCGCGCGGATCGTCGCTGATGTAGTCGTCCAGCGCAATCAGGTATCCGGCTTCCTTCAGATTCTGGCAGGCGGTAACCACTTCGGCATCGACGGGGACGGTCTCCAGAATCTCAACCACGGTGGAGTGCGACGGCAGCAGCGTGATCAGGCCGCTAATCAAGGTCTCGCGCGTGCAGTTGATGAAGGCGCGGCGGCCGTCGCAAAGCACGTCGAGGCCGACCAGCAACGAACTGTCGAGGGTGGAGCGGGACGCGGCGTCAGAATCACCGCCGTGAAACACATTCTCTATGCTGTCCCGGAATAGAAGCTCGTAGCCAAACACCTTTTCGTCGCGGTCGAAGACGGGCTGGCGGGCTACATAACCCAGCTTAGCGCCTTGGGGGCGACCGCGGGCCAGAACCGGCGCAGCAGAGGAATTCAGCACAATGAAATCATCGGCAGGAGAACGGAAAAACTCTAGGACGTTCGTAACGGTCCACGGTGCAAAGGTTAAGAGGAATCTAATTCTTGTCGCTTTCAGCAGAAAAAAGCGCTCCGCGGATGCGGAGCGCTTTTGGCCGTGCTTGCTTAATTCGTGACGGTGAGGGTGACGGTGAATTGGCTGGTGAGCGGGAGTGCGCCGCCGGTGGTGGCGTTCACAATCACGGAATACGTTCCGGCGGGCGTACCCGGGTTCTTCTGACTGCTATTGCTGCTGCCGCCGCAGGCGCCCAGCCACAGCGTGGAGAAGCCGAGAACGACGATCAGGCTGAGCAGGCGCGCGGTCCGCGTGCGTGATCCCGCCGCGAAAACAATGCCGAATAAGCCGGGCAGCAGCAGGGCGTAGAAGATGTTGCTGCCGCGTCCCAGAGGCGGACGCATCTGGCCCGTGGGGGCCGCGGTGGAGATGCTCAGCGTAACCGTGGTTGCGCTCACCGAATTGCCGCCGCTGGGACTAAAGGCGCAACTTGCCTCGGACGGAAGACTGCTTTGGGTACAGGTGTAAGTGAGCGGCAGGGCGGTGGTAGTTGGGTTAGTCGTGGAGTTGATAAAGGAGGGTATGCCGTTGGTGCCGTTGCTGACAGCAAGGTTGACCGAAGCGGCTCCGCCGGCACTCACCGGGAAAGTGGCGCCGTTTGTCGGAGCGATGGTGAAGCTCTCCTGGGTCGCGTTTATGGTCAGGCTGACGTTTGCGGTGTGGGATGTAGTGCCGTTGCCGCTGGGAGTTCCGGTGACGGTAATGGTCTGCGCGCCTGTGGGCAGCGCCATGTTGGCCGCGGTAGTAATGGTCAGCTGAACTAAGGCTGACGGACTCGCGGTAGTGAGCGTGACACTTGTGGGAGTGAGGGGATTGGTGAGGTTCTGGAAGCTGCAGAGTGCCCCTGCCGGCAGACCGGCCGTGCAGCTGCCGGGGGTGAAACTCGTAGGCGATCCCGCTGAGTTGGTAAAGTTGATGGTCTCGCTGGTGCCTTGCACCAGGGTGAGGGTCAAGGTAGCGATGGCGGATTGTCCTGCGGAGATAGACGCAGGTGCCAGGGGGCTTGTGGTCTGGAGCGTGAAGTCGGATGCCGTTACGGTGACCACCGCGGGAGTGGCGGATGTTGAGGCGTTGTCGGATGTGTCTCCGTTATAGATAGCGACCACGTTGTTCGAGCCGCTAGGCAGCGCTGTAGTGGCCAACGCCGCAGTGCCGCTCGAAACCGCCGAGGAGCCTAAGGCCGTCGAACCGTTGTCGTAGAAATAGACCGTTCCGGTCGCCGTTGAAGGGGTGATGGTCGCTGTAAAGGTGACGCTGGCCCCCTGAGCCACAGTCGTTGCAGAGGGCGAAATCAAAGTGGAAGTCGTAGTGCGCGTCGCCGCCCAAGCCACTGCCAGGGCGTGGGCATCCACGGAACCGAGGCCAGTAACTAGATCGTAACCAGCGGTAGTGGAGAAACCGAAGGTTCCAGTTTGACAAACCAGGGCGGCGGGCTGTCCGACTGGGTCGCCGACAGTACAGTCCACCGTGCTGTTGCTACCCGCCGGCGTGTCGTGAAACGCCGAAGGCGAAGTAGCGTAGAGCGAATAGAGCATGGGATTGATGAGGCCTAGCCCCGTGGTGGAAGTCCCATTCAAGTACTGATTCAGCAATACTGTGATTCCGGCCATCAGGGGAGTCGAGGCGGAAGTACCGCCGAAGGCGGAATTCTGGTTCAGGGCGCTGGCGATGCCGCTGGCGCAACTGCTGGTGGTATCGCCGCTGTCGTTCGGGTAGTTGAGAACTTCCAGGGGCATGCAAACGATGTAGGGGTCGTTGACATTGGACGCGGAAAGCGAAACGTCGGGAACGTCGCGAACGCCGTCGGTGGGCACTCCCGTGGCCACTTGCCATGAGGGTTTGGGGAAGCCGGAGACGCATTCCGAAAAGTCGGAGGTCTGGTTGGCACAGTTGCTGGGCCCACCGCCGCCGCCGTCGAGAAAATGAAGCTCGGGGAAGTCGTTCCAGGATTTTTCGGGGATATAGGAAATCGCGGAGCCGCCGTTGCCCGTGTTGCCCGTATTCCAATAAGTCCCGCTGCCTTCGTTGAACTCCGTCCCGCCTACTGCGGTGACGTACGCGCTGCTGGCAGGATAGCTCACGGCCAGACCCAGGAGCGCGGAGGGGACCTCGCTTGCGGTGTCATTAATGTCGCAAATTGCCGGGCCGTCGTCGCCGGAAGCTGCGAAAAACGAGATTCCCGCCGAGGCCGCCTGCTTGTAGAGGAGGTCTTGGGTGGGAAGGGTCGGTGGCGAAGGGCCGGCATTGTAGAACTCACATTGACCGTAGCTGAAGCTGATGACGGGAGCCACGACGTTGTCGATGGCATATTGCGCTGCGGAGGTGACGCCCTCGCCGCCGCCCGTGAATCCCGCATAAACGAAATTGATGGTGGCGTTGGGTGCGATCGCGCCGGACACTTGCAGGTCTAAGTCGGACTCTCCCAAGTCGCCCGAGACGCCAACACCGGGGTCGCCGGTGCCCGGCACGAGCGTTTGCACCAGATTGATGGCCGGCAAACCGAAGTCGGTGCGGTAGTCGTTGATATCTGTCAGTATGAGATCAGTTTGACCGATGATGGCAATCTTTTGCCCGGTCCCATCAATTCCAGCGCTTTGCAGAGAAGTGATGTCGTAGATAGTGTAGAGATCTCCCGGGGCAATGAAGTGACTGGGGGCGCCCGTGAGGGTGTAGTCGGGATGCCGCTTCAGCGACGGCTTTAGTCGGAAATCGTCCATCCCGCGGAATCCGCCGACTATTCCGGAAAGTGCCGCCGGAATGGAAGGCACAATGGCATTGGCGAAGTGCATCTCCCCGTTGACGTTGTAGTGGTGGAACTCGGTTCGGAAGGCACTTTCAACCTGGGCGGCAGTGCCGCCGAAAACGACGAATTGCCTTCCGCGGGCGATTGTGACGATCTGTAGCCCCTGCGATTTCAACCAGTCTGTGACCTTCTTCATGTCGCCCGCGGGCAGGCCGAAGCGGTCGGCGAACTGCTCGGGAGTCAGCCACTTGTGGTAATTGGCCGACGCGGGATCCTGCTGTTGGGCAAGAAGTAAATCCAACGCTTCGGTCTGCGCGGCAGATGGCGTGAACAGCATGGTGACGTAGGTAAACTGGTAAGACCCATCTAGCGGGCCCTGGTCGTATTGCGGCAGCGCCATGCGATGGATGCGGCCGGGCAGAACAACCATCTGGCCGGAGTCAATCGTTCCCGTGATGCGGTCGGGTTGGGCGGCGAAGCATAGGGTTGAGGCTAGAAGCGGCAGAAGAAACTTCCAAGATCGCATTCAAAGACTCCGTCAGCAGGTTGGGGGTTGAGTGCCGTGTTTCTAAGCTTATACGGCTTTATTGCAGTCTGATCAAGCTTTGCACAAATAAGGTTGTATGGCGACCAGAAAGTTACAAACCCGGCGCGGCGGGGTTAGTCGCGAAATCGGGTGTCAAAAATCACATTCCGAGCAGGTTGGGACGGAGCTTGACGTATCCGCGCTCTTGGGCCCAGAGGTCGAGCGGGACGGAAGTGATTTCGTCGACCAGAGGGTCGGCGAGGCCGTTCTTGCTCAGGTCGATGGACTTGATGTAAGTGTGGCAAACGTCGCAGCACTCGACGCGAATGTGGGGAAACTCGGCCGCGGTATAGACGGGAAGCTTGGCATGATCTTTCTCGTCGCAGCCGGGACAGACGATACGGCGGAACTCCCACTCGCAGAGACAGAAGCCACAGAGCAGATTGCGGCGGGCTCCCTCGCCGAGAGGGCGAAGAACGCCGAGTGCAGGGTTGCGGCTGCAGAACGGGCACAGGGAGTGAGTGTAGCCTTCGAGTTGGAGCGGAACCCGGGAGCGAACGAACTCGGCATAGGGCTGTAGAAATGCGAGTGCGAGGAACTCGGCAGGCTCGGCGGGCGCATCGGTGACTGACCAGCAGTTATTCAGCAGGTCCGACCACGCGCTGGAGGGTGATTGGCTGAGGTCGCGTGCGACTTGGGCAAGGCGAGCCGGGCCATGCTTTTTGACCAGCGCGAGAAACGCGGGAAAGCTGGAAAGAAGCTCGGGTAGTTCCGGTGGTCCGGAGAGAGACGGTTGAGTTCCGGTCGCGGAGGCGCGTTCGAGGCGACGGTGAAGGTCCTGCTGGAAACGGGCAGTCTGGATGTAGAAACCGAGGATTTCGGCCGCGAAAGGATGCTGGGCGGCCAGGTGTTCGGCGCGCCGGATACGCTGCTGCCAGCCAGTGTCAGCCACCGGGCGATTATGGGGCTTCGGGCCGAGCAAGGCAACTGTTCGGGTTTGGGAAGGGTCACGGTGGCATACAGCCTTCCCGGCATTGACTGACGCTGATGACGGCGTTATAGTCTTAACCAATTTGGGGCTCAAGGTCGGCGCTGTGGGGCCAGATATTGGTCGGCGGCAGCCTGAGTTCGGGGATCCGAGTTTCGTTGTTTCGGCTTCGTTGTTTCGACTCGGAAGTTCGGTGGTTCCGGTTTTCGATCCGTTTGGTTCACGATTGAAGCGGTCGGAGGATACGAATGGAACTCTCCCGCAGAACCTTCCTCAAAGGCACGCTCGCCGGTGGAGCGGGCATCTCTCTCCTGGGATTCGATCTGACTCCGGTTTACGCGCAGACGGAGGGCTTGAAGATCTCCCGCGCCACGGAAACGCGGAGCACGTGTCCCTACTGTGCCGTGAGTTGCGGCGTCATCATCTACACGCTGGGCGATAAGGCGAAGAATGCGATTCCGCAGGTCGTCCACGTGGAGGGCGACCCCGACCATCCCATTAATCGTGGCACGCTGTGTCCAAAAGGATCATCGCTCGAGCAGGATATCCTGAACGATCGCCGCTTGCTGAAGCCGCAGGTACGGAGGCCGGGTGGGACCGACTGGGAAGATATTTCGTGGGAGCAGGCTTACGCCGAGATCGCGCAGAGGGTGAAGAAGACGCGCGACGACACTTTCCTCGAGACCGACGCGAACGGAAAAACCGTGAACCGCTGCGAAGGTATGGCCTTTACCGGCGGATGCACCGACACCAACGAGTTCAATTATCTTGCCGTAAAGACAATGCGCAGCCTGGGGGTCTGCTACCTGGAAAACCAGGCTCGGGTTTGACACGGCCCCACGGTCTCCAGTTTGGGGCCAACATTCGGACGCGGGGCGATGACCAATGGCTGGATCGACATCAAGAACACCGACATGATGTTGATCATGGGTGGAAACCCGGCCGAGAACCATCCTTGCGGATTTAAGTGGGCGATTGAAGCCAAGATTCACCGCAACGCCAAGACCATCGTGGTCGATCCGCGGCTCACGCGGACGGCGGCGAATGCGGACATGTATGTGCAGATTCGGGCTGGGAGCGATATTGCCTTTCTCGGCGGCGTGATCAACTACGCCATCCAGAACAACCGCATCGCGCACGACTACCTCGTCAACTACACCAACGCTGCGTTCATTATTAAAGACGGTTTCAAACTGCCCGAGGATGGACTGTACTCCGGCTTCGACGCGGAGAAAAAGACCTACGACAAATCCACCTGGAATTATGAAGAAGGCGGAGACCTAGCCGGCAAGCCTGTCGTGCCCACGCCTGTTGCTCATCCTGCCGCCGCTGCCAAGCCTTTGGCTCCCGGAACGCCGCCTCCCCCGCCGGCGCTGCCGCCGAACACTGCGTTCGATCTTTCCTTGCAGCATCCGCGCAGCGTGTTTCAGCTGATGAAGAAACAGTATGAGCGCTACACGCCGGAGATGGTGGAGCGCATCACAGGAATTCCGCAGGCGGAATTTCTCAAGGCCGCCGACTTATTTACTTCCATCCGCAAAGATGGCGACATGAAGAAAGTCGCCACCATTATTTATGCCGTGGGCTGGACGCAACACAGCTTCGGCACGCAGATCATTCGCACCGCGGCGATGCTGCAGTTGCTGATGGGCAATGTGGGGCGGGCCGGTGGCGGGGTGAACGCGCTGCGCGGGCATTCGAATATTCAGGGCGCAACCGACATGGCGGGAATATTCGACATCCTGCCGGGCTATTTGAAGATGCCCAACCCCAACGACGTGGACCTGGCGACTTACTTGAAGCGCGTCACGCCGACCGCATCGAAACCCGCGCCGTGGGACTCGTTCAACTACTACTCGAATACCTCGAAGTTTACGGTTTCACTGTTGAAGGCGTTTTATGGGCCGGCGGCGACCAAGGAAAACGACTTCGCCTTCAATTATCTGCCGAAGATCGACCGCAACTATTCCTGGGTAAACATCTGGAACGACATGTACGAAGGCAAGATCAAGGGTATCTTCGCCTTCGGCATGAACGGCGTGATGATTGGTCCCGACTCGAATAAGAATATCGATGCGCTGAAGAAAGCGGACTGGCTGGTGGTGTGCGAAATCTATCCCGATGAAACCAGCGAGTTCTGGCGCGCTCCGGGCATCACCGCCGACGATCAAAAGAAGATCAACACCACCGTGTATCGGCTGCCGGGCGCGGGTTTCGCCGAGAAAGATGGAACGTTCGTGAATTCGGCACGCTGGTTGCAGTGGAAGAATGCCGCCGTACCGCCGCCGGGCGAAGCGCGGTTGGATCAGGAAATTCTGGCGACGATCTACTTGAAGATTCGAGATCTTTATAAGAAGGAAGGCGGGAAGTTCCCTGATCCCGTGCTTAATGCGACGTTCGCCTACACGACGCCCTACAACCCGTCGCTCGCGGAAGTGGCGAAGGAGCTAAACGGCAAGGCGCTGGTCGACATCACCGATCCCAAGACCAATGTCACCATCAAAGCCGGTCAGCAACTCCCGGGCTTTGCATGGCTGAAGGATGATGGGAGCACGTCTTGCGGCAATTGGATCTATTCCGGCTCGTGGACCGAGGCAGGAGCGATGATGCAGCGGCGCGGAACCGACGATCCCTCGGGCCTGGGTATTTATCCCAACTGGGGATGGTCGTGGCCGGCAAACCGCCGTGTACTCTACAACCGCGCGTCATGCGACGGCAATGGTAAGCCCTGGGATCCGCAGCGGCGGCAAGTCTGGTGGGACGAGGCCAAACAGAGCTGGGTGGGTAACGACGTTCCGGATTTCAAGCCGGACTCCGCGCCCAAAGACCACATGGGGCCGTTCATTATGAATCCGGACGGCATCGGGCGGTTGTTCGTCCCGCTTGGTGGAATGGCCGATGGACCTTTCCCCGAATATTACGAACCCATCGAGAGCCCGATTGCGAATCCGCTGCATCCCGGCCAGTCGAACAATCCGGTGGTCAAGAAGTACAAGACCGATATGGATAAGTACGGCACGGTCGATCAAGGTTACAACGTGGTCTGCACCACTTACCGGCTGACCGAACATTATCACTATTGGACGAAGAATAATCCGATGAACGTGCAGCTGGTGCCGGAGCCGTTTGTGGAAGTGCCAGCGCAACTGGCGGATCGCATGGGCATTCGCGGCGGCGAGAAGGTAAGAGTGACCAGCGCACGCGCTTATTACATTGCCAAAGCGATGGTCACGAAGCGCATCCGGCCGATGCAGATCGACGGCAAGGAGACATTCCAGATCGGCATTCCGATTCACTGGGGATTCCGCGGAATCGCAGAAGATGAAGGTAAGACGGCGAAGACTCTGACCAACCAGTTGACGCCAACGGTAATCGATCCCAATGCTTTCACGCCCGAGTTCAAGGGCTTTCTGGTAAAGATCGAAAAAGTCTAGGCGAGGCGAGACCCGACCATGAGCGATCGCAAGATGTTACAAGCCGAAAAGATCTCGGGCCACACCGGCGCTTCACCCGGACTCGGGATGCAGCGCGATTTTGAAGTTTGCAAGCTGGTCGATACCACAACGTGCATCGGCTGCAAAGCGTGCGAAGTGGCGTGCGTCGAGTGGAATGATATGCCTTTCGGCGTGACCACCTTTGACAACACGTATCAGACGATGCCGGAGACGCGCTGGAACTTCTGGAATCTGATCAAGTTCAACGAGCACCAGCGCGAAGACGGAACGATTCAATGGTTGATGCGGAAGGACCAGTGCATGCACTGCGCCGATCCGGGATGCCTGGCGGCGTGTCCGGCCGACGGCGCGATCGTGAAGTACACCAACGGCATCGTTGACTTCAATCAGGAGAACTGCATCGGTTGCGAGTTCTGCGTCTCCGGCTGCCCCTTCAATATTCCGCGATTCAATCCCGGCACGAAGAAAGTTTACAAGTGCACGCTATGTTCGGACCGCGTGGGCGAAGGACTGGAACCGGCATGCATCAAGGCGTGCCCGACGGGATGTTTGAAATTCGGCAGCAAAGATGACATGAAGTTCATTGCCAACGAGCGCGCCCGGCAACTGAAAGAGAATTTTGGTATGGAGAAGGCGGGCGTATACGATCCGCAATCGATCGGCGGCACGCACGTGATTTATGTTCTGCATGACGCCACGGATCCGGAGCGCTACGGCGGATTGCCGAAGAATCCAACGATCCCGTGGAGCTATACCATTTGGAAATGGCTATTCAAGCCGGTTCTCGGCACGTTCGCCCTGTTTGGCGCGGTGGGAGTGCTGCTGCACTATGTCGCCGTAGGTCCACGGCGGCCGCAACCGGATCCGCAGGAGAAGGAGGCCGCGCATGGGAACGGCGATTGATCGCTTCGACGAGAAGGCGCGCCGGACTTTCGATTCCATAGGGCGCACCGAGGTCTATCGGGGCGAACTGCTGCGGCATCCCGTCTACACCCGGCTTCTGCATTGGATGGTCGCGCTATTTTTCTTTCTGGCGCTGTTCACCGGCTTTGGAATCTACTTACCGTGGCTGTTCCGCTGGTTCATGCCCATCTTTGGCGGAGGACCGCTCAGCCGGAGGATGCACCCGTATTTCGGAGTGGCGTTCGTTATTTTCTTTTTTCTGCAGGTGCTGAACTGGCTTGCACCCATGCTTTGGGGGCCGGGCGATACGAAATGGCTACGCAATATCAGAAGAGTTGTCAGCGGCGAGGAGACGCTCGAGGCGCCCGAAACCGGATTCTTTAACGCTGGTCAGAAAGTGATGTTCTGGGAGATCGTAGCCGGCTGCATAGTCTACCTGATCTCCGGCATTATTCTGTGGGCTGGGGCGCGCAGTTTCGGTGGAACCGCTGTGGCCATCAGCTACGTGCTCCACGATATCTCCGCCATCATCATGCTGGGCGGGATATTCATTCACATCTACTTGAGCACGATCGGCGAGCCCGGAACTTTTCAGGCCATGACGCGCGGCGCGGTGAGCGAAGCGTGGGCGTGGACATTTCATCCTGCGTGGTACAAGAAGGTGACGGGGCGCGATCCGCGAGAGGATTATGAAAAGGCGCGCCAACGGCAGAACGCAACGTCCAAGACAAACTCCTGACCAGGCTCCTGACCAAACTCTAAACCAAACTTAAGATCGATTCCCTTTGCACAATCCCAGCACCACCTTGATGCATCCAAATTTGTGAAAGTTCCGAATGGGAAGATTTCTGAGAGGATTCATGCGCTCGTTTGCCAAGTCACAGCTCCTCACTACGGCGGCGATTTTGTTGCCAGTCACCCTTCTGCTCGCAGCGGAGGTTGACACAAACTTCCACAACGCTCCGGCTTCGGCCCAGGCGACGAAGAATCCCTATGAAGGCCAGGATGTGGCCACGCAGGCTGGAAAACGGTTGTACGCGCGCAATTGCCTGTCTTGTCATGGAAAACTCGGCAAGGGCACGGGAAACGTGCCGTCGCTGGCGGGCGGGAAGCTCGATTCCGTTACCCCCGGTGAAGTGTTCTGGTTCATCACGCGGGGCGACAAGGATAACGGGATGCCTTCATGGGCGGCCTTGCCGGCGAAGCAACGCTGGGAGATTGTTACTTATGTGAAGTCGATGGGAGCCGCGCAGCCTTCGCAAGAGGCAAGCGCGCCCCCGCCCGATACCAGCACTTCCACGTTCGGCACTTCTACATTCAAGGGGCCGAAGCCCACGCCGCCGTTCACCGACTTCCGTTATGAGAAGCCGGGAACAGTCCGCAAGATCACGGTGAACGACCTGCCCCAGCCGTATGCGACGGAATCGGCGAATAACGGCCCGGATCTGGTGGCGCGGCCGGAAAACGCCTGGCCGGTCGCGCCTGCCGGATTCAAGGTTGAGTTGTACGCCGCTGGACTCGAGAATCCCCGGACACTGCGCACCGCTCCGAACGGCGATATTTTTCTTACCGAGAGCGATCCCGGACGCATCCGGGTATTTCGCGGGCTGACCGGCGATGGCAAGCCCGAGCAGTCGGCCATTTTCGCCAGCGGTCTGAAACAGCCCTATGGCCTGGCTTTTTATCCTCCGGGGCCCGACCCGCAATGGTTATACGTGGGCAGCGAGCGCGAAGTGGTGCGCTTTCCTTATCACAACGGCGATTTGAAGGCGAGCGGCCCGCCGCAACATATCGCCGATCTGCCTGCTGGAGCCGGGCACTGGACGCGGGCGGTAACATTCTCGCAGGACGGCAAGAGAATGTTTGTCGCGGTGGGCTCGGGATCGAACGTGGATGACCCTGACACGCATCCCCGGGAGAAAGACCGCGCCGACATTCTTGTCTGCGATCCCGCGAACTGCAAACTGAACGTGTATGCCTACGGTATTCGCAACGCAGGCGGTGGAATTGCGGTGAATCCGCAGACTGGCGAGTTGTGGTGCTCGGTGAATGAGCGCGACGCCCTGGGCGACAACCTTGTCCCCGACTACATCACGCACGTGCAGGAAGGCGGTTTTTATGGCTGGCCGTGGTGGTATATCGGTGCGCACCAGGACCCGCGGCATCAGGGCAAGCATCCGGAGTTGAAAGACAAAGTGATCGTACCGGATGTATTGCTGCAGCCGCACAATGCATCGCTGGAACTTGCGTTCTATGAGGGCCAGCAGTTTCCTGCAGAATACAAGGGAGACATTTTCGCCTCCGAGCACGGTTCCTGGAACAAGGCAGTGCGCGTGGGCTACGAAGTGATCCGCGTGCCGCTGCACCAGAGTGGCCACGCCAGCGGCGAGTATGAAGACTTTCTCACCGGCTTTGTGCTGCCGGATGGCAACGTGTGGGGACGCCCGGTAGGTATCACGGTAGCCCCTGATGGTTCGCTGCTGGTGAGCGACGACGGATCGAACTCCGTCTGGAGAGTCAGCCACACGGGGAAGTAGGTGCGCCGTAACCGAACGGGCTAAACCGGACTGCCCGCCTTGGAAGCGAACTGAAAGGCCGGGCCAGAGAGCGCTGGTCCCATAAGCCGCGTTCCACGATTGGAATTGCTGATCCGGCGTGCTACCATTTGCGTTCATGAAATGCGCGGCTCCCGTTGTGGCGCTGGTGTTCGCCCTGACTATCGGTTGCGGCAGCAGTTCGCACACTACCCCTGCCCCTGTGATCCCATCTATCGCTGGCAGTTGGAATGTCGAACTAACTCAAAACGGAACCACGCAGAGCCTCTTCCGGACAACGTTAGTTTCCGAAGGGATTGTCAACAGCACATATGGTCCCTCATGCAATCTCTCCACCTCGACTGGTGTATTTACAGAAGCAGCGCTTAATTTAACTGGCTGCTATGTCGCAGATAGCATGATGAACCAAGGTTCGTTTACCTCGTCAGGCACATATACTCCGCAGGCGGTGCTCGTCGAAACACTAGAGAACTCGTCTGACGTAAACGTGACCGTGGTAGAGACAGATCCATTTGGCAGCCTCTTCGTGTTCTCAGGCAACGGAACTGCCACTAGTGGCTCCATGACCGGCAATTGGATGTGCAACACGGACTGGTCGAGTAGCGGGCAAGGCGGCTCTGTCTGTGCGGGTTGGAGCGGCACTTTCTCTGGCACCCAGAATTAGGCTGAAGAATTGGCAAAGCGCTGCGGCGGGCGCATACTTGCACCCAGAGGAGAAACACAGTTCATGAGTGCAAAGCCAATTCAGATGGACCCAAACATTCAGTATCCAGATAAGTGGGTGCCGCTGGAGTACGTATGCGAGTGCGGCAAGAAAATCCGCGTAGATTCCGAACCCATCAGTCCGTATGCCCCACAGGTGTACCAGCATGATTGCGGAAAGGACGAGGAGCACTGCTTGCCGGGACCAATCATTGCAACTTGGGAGGAACGTGACGGCAGGTGGGCCATTGTGAATAGGGGCAAGAGAAGAACTGCGGCGGGGGCTTGATGGAAAAGAACGAACCCCCTGCCAGTGACGGCAGAGGGTGAAGTGAAGCAGGGAGAAAGTCTGGGTTCGGTCGAAGACCCCCTGCGCAGTTGTGGATGATCCTGCGAGTTCAGAGCACGCTCTCAGCCAGGCAGCGAAGTCGCCTGCATCTCGCAGCGGAGGCCGATTACGCCGCCGCTTGTTCGCTGCGTTTGAGAAAGGCGAGCAGATCCTCGTTGATCTGGTCCTTCAGAGTCGAGCACATGCCGTGCGGCGCACCCGGATAGACCTTCAGGGTAGCTCCTTTAACAATCTTCGACGAAAGAAGTCCGGATGCGACGATCGGGACGATCTGATCGTCATCGCCGTGCAGAACGAGCGTGGGCACATCGAACTTCTTCAGATCTTCGGTAAAGTCCGTCTCGGAGAATGCCTTGATGCAGTCGTAGGCTCCCGGCATTCCGCACAGCATCCCTTGCAGCCAGAAGGAATCCCGCAGGCCTTGCGAGACTTTCGCGCCCCGGCGGTTGGCGCCATAGAACGGGGCGCTGAGATCCTTGAAGAATTGAGAGCGGTCCGCTTGAACTCCGGCGCGAATGCCATCGAACACTTCAATGGGCAGGCCGGCGGGATTAGCAGGCGTTTTGAGCATTAGCGGAGGCACTGCACCGATCAACACAGCCTTGGCTACACGCTTCGTGCCGTGGCGGCCGATGTAGCGGGCAACTTCGCCGCCGCCGGTCGAATGGCCGATGTGGACCGCGTTCTTTAGATCGAGCTTCTCGACAAGAGTCGCGAGATCATCGGCATAAGTATCCATTTCGTTGCCCTCCCAGGGCTGGCCCGAGCGTCCGTGACCGCGCCGGTCATGGGCAACGCAGCGATAGCCGCGGGAAGCGAGAAATAGCATCTGGTCTTCAAAGGCATCTGCGCTGAGTGGCCAGCCATGACTGAAGACAACGGGTTGTCCCTTGCCCCAGTCCTTGTAGTAGATTTGCGTGCCGTCTTTTGTCGTAATCGTAGCCATAAGTTGGTCTCCTTGAATCAAGGTTGGTGGCGGGCGAATGCGCCGGGAACAGAAAAAACGGGCCGTTCAGGCCGTACGGACTGACTCGGTGCGGAACTTGATCGCTGCGAAAATAGTGAGCACGACGAACAACGTCAGGACGACAAGCTGAGCGATCAGAAATGGCGGCTCTTTCTGGGTCGGGGCCAATGCTTTCAAGGCCGGCACCTTCATGAAGGCCTGCGCGACGGCCACGAAAACATTCAGATACAGGGCAAGCACCGCGCTGATTGCGTAGACACGGCTCCACGCGCCGGAGAGATGAAAAACGTAGCGCGCCGAAATTGCCACACCCAGCAACACCAGCGAGATGATGCCGACCTTATGCGACGGCAAAAGATGGTCGAACGGGAAACCAAACGCGGTCACGCTGGTTGCCACGGTGGTCGCCAGGAACAATGCTGTCCAGCCGTCGAGCCGTTTCGCAGTGAGCAGCCCGTAGAGCACGATGAATCCGGAGCCGATTCCAATCAGGCTCAATAGCACATGTACGAAGGTATAGGTCGCGGTTGTCATGCCGAAGATCATGATCGACCCTCCTTGGTGGATTCAGATGCTGCGGATGTTTACGACGATCCATTTATTCATCTGTCGCAGGAATCGGAGAATCGGCGGGCAACTCCTGCGATTGTTCATGGAACGAGCACGGCCCGAAGCCGGGCGGGTACCGGTGGGGTGGCCGCTTCGCTACCTTAGTTTGCCCCAGCGAAATGTCGGGCCAACGGAGAAGCGGATATAGTTTTGCCGGTTCGTGAGCAAATTGGAAAACAGATGAGTATTCACCCAGTCGGTTGCGAACCGTACTCCTACTCGCCGCGATAGGTTGAGGTCGAAACCGCCGCCTAGACCGACGAAGTAGGTGGTATCAGTCTGGTGAGGGTTCGGGACCGTTGCCCCCAGCGCCGTCAACAACTGCCCCAATGCCAGCGGGAACGCAATGTTTGCGGCCTCGTGGATCCCGCCGAAACCAGGACGTGCAAAGAAAGTGACCTTCTCCCATTTGCGCAGGTAAAACTGCGGGCCAGCGGCAAAAGTATAAGTGGTTGACTTGAACGCAACGTTAACCAGGTTAGGAGGCGGCGCACCGTTTTTTTCGTTCTGCGTCAGCAACGGCGCGTAAACGGTTTCGCTGCCGTTGATGGTGCCGGAACCACTGATGATGTCGTCACCCAGAGCGCCGAAATCGGCGCCCAGACTTAACCAGGGTCTCACGCCGACGCCGAAGTCACTTTCGAACCCGCGCTCCGTGAGATTGCGAGCGGGGCTGATCATGTAATCGAAACCGGTAAACAAGGTGTAACGGTTAATATCGGTCTGCTGCGCCAACCCAGGCAGGCAACAGAAAAAAATAGCAAGCGCGGAAAACAGCACACGTTTCATAGGCTTCGCACTCCTTCCGGCTCTGCCTATATTGCGATCTGGGCCAAACGGGGTGCTGTGATTCAAAACACAGACATTGGTGCGCGAACCCGGTGCTGCCCTAATGGTTTAGAATGTCCGGGTTCCCACCCGGGACTTAATTGCCGAGGACCCCTCCATGAATATCGTGCGCCGCGCTACCGTGCCGTTTCTCCTTTCGTGCTCGCTGCTGCTCTGCGCGATCGCCCTGCTAGCGGGGAATGCACCGTCTGCCTCCAAGCTCGATTATCCGAAGGCGAAAAAGGTTGACCAGGTCGACGATTACCACGGCACAAAAGTCGCCGATCCTTACCGCTGGCTTGAGGACACTGACTCAGCCGATACGACGGCCTGGGTGCAGGCCGAGAACAAGCTGACTTTCAGCTACCTCGATCAGATTCCCTACCGTCCGGCGATTCACGAGCGCCTCACGAAGCTTTGGAACTACGAGCGCTACGGTGTTCCCGAGCAACATGGCGGAAGGTATTTCTACCAGCACAATAACGGCCTGCAAAACCAAAATGTTTTGTTCGTCGCCGATTCGCTGAACGCCGAACCGCGCCTGCTTCTCGATCCCAACACGCTTTCCTCCGATGGCACGGTCGCGCTGTCGGGACAAGCTATTACAGACGACGGCAAGCTGATGGCCTACGGCACCGCCGCTTCCGGATCCGACTGGATGGAGTGGCACGTCCGCGACGTCGATAGCGGCAAGGACTTGTCCGACCTGGTCAAGTGGGTGAAATTTTCCGGCGCATCCTGGACCAAGGACGGCAAAGGCTTCTATTACAGCCGTTACGCAGAGCCCAAGGAAGGCGCACCGTTGCGCGATGCCAACTATTTCCAGAAACTGTATTACCACCGGCTGGGCACGGCTCAGTCCGAAGACCAGCTTATCTACGAGCGTCCCGACAACAAAGAACTAGGATTCTCCGGCTCTGTTACCGACGACGGGCGTTACCTTGTCATCACGGTTTGGCAAGGCACGTCTCCCAAGAATCGCCTTTACTACAAAGACCTCGGCCAGATGGACTCGCCCGTCGTCAAACTGCTCGACGACTTCGATGCCCAATACCAGTTCATCGACAACGACGGTCCGGTCTTCTGGTTCAAGACCGATCTCGACGCCCCCCGCAGCCGCCTGATCGCCATCGACACTCGCAAGCCCGAGCGCTCGAGTTGGAAGACGATCGTGCCTCAGTCTACGGAAACGATGACCAATGCCAACGTCGTCGACGATAAATTCCTGGTCGAATATCTCAAGGACGCTCAGACCGAAGTGCGGGTCTACGACCTGCAGGGCAAATTCCTTCGGGATGTTGATCTGCCAGGGATCGGCACGGCTCCCGGCTTCAGCGGCAAGCGCAAGGATAAAGAAACTTTTTATGCCTTCACCAGCTTTACCGTGCCAACCACCATCTATCGCTACGATCCGGAGAAAGGCGCCAGCGCGATATTCCGCCAGCCCAAAGTTGACTTTGACCCCACCCGTTACGAAACTAAGCAGGTTTTCTACCAGAGCAAAGACGGCACACGTATCCCGATGTTTCTCACCTACAAAAAAGGGCTGAAACTCGACGGCCAGAACCGCGTGCTGCTCTATGCTTACGGCGGTTTCGATATTTCTCTCACCCCCGCTTTCTCGGTGCCGAATCTGGTGTGGCTCGAGATGGGAGGGGTCTACGCACAGCCCAACCTACGGGGTGGCGGAGAGTACGGCGAGGATTGGCATCTCGCTGGCACCAAACTGCACAAGCAGAACGTCTTCGACGACTTCATCGGGGCCGCGGAGTGGCTCATCGCCAACCATTACACAACTTCTTCCAACCTGGCCATTCGCGGCGGCAGCAACGGCGGTCTGCTGGTCGGCGCATGCCTCACCCAGCGTCCCGATCTTTATGGAGCAACGCTCCCCCAAGTCGGCGTCATGGACATGCTGCGCTTTCACAAGTTCACGATCGGCTGGGCCTGGACCTCGGACTATGGCTCCTCCGACGATCCCGAACTGTTCAAGGCCATTTACGCCTACTCGCCTTTACACAACCTGAAGCCGGGAACGAAATATCCTCCAACCTTCATCACCACCGCCGATCACGATGACCGGGTCGTGCCCGGACACAGCTTCAAGTTTGCCGCCACCATGCAAGCCGATCAAGCCGGTCCCGCGCCGGTTCTGATTCGCGTGGAAACCAAGGCTGGACACGGCGCCGGCAAGCCTATCTCGAAACAGATCGACGAAATCGCCGACGCCTGGTCCTTTGTCGCCTACAACCTCAACATGGATGTGCAGCTGAAGTAAGCGGAAGGCCGCGGCGGCAACGCGAGGAAGATGAAAATGCGCCAACTGGACATTTAAGGACATGGAAGCGCGGTAACGTCCGTAAAGTCAGTTGGTTATGGTGGGCGCTATAGGATTCGAACCTATGACTTCCACCGTGTGAAGATGGCACTCTACCGCTGAGTTAAGCGCCCAACCTTTACGATTCAAACAGATACAGCCGGAACCGTCAACGGCGTGGGAACGATTGGGAACGGAATGGAATTCACGATGCGCGATTGTGCTTCCCGCTTTGCTGGCGTCACGGCTTGGACGTACTTGTCCATTGTGATGCTAGCGTTTGCGTGTCGCATCAATGCCTGCGTGGTCGCAACGTCCGCGCCTTGGCTCTTTACCAGCGTCCCATAAGTGTGACGCAGCGTGTGCCAGCCGAGACGCTTTCCGATGCCAGCCCGGATAGCTGCGGGCCGAACGTGATTCTCCATTCCAGCCGTGGGCCAGTACGGTTGACTGCCGTTCTTGTCGGGACTCGCAAAGGTGTAGTCCGCCTCTTGATAGTAGGGATAGCGCCGACGACAATCGAGCAGAACATCAGCAAGCCCAGCATCTAGGGGTACAGGCTTGCGGCTGGCCTCAGTTTTCATCACACCAATGTGCTGGCGCACCAATGCCACAGCTGAGACGAATCTCGCCCGCCGTGAATTCCACGTCAGCCCATTTCAAGCCCAGCAGTTCACTCACGCGCAACCCCGTGGTGACTGCTAGATAGACGGCAGTCTTCCACGGGTCGGCCAGTTCCCTAAGCAGGTTCCCGATTTCCTCAGCAGTGTTATTTCGTATTCGGGCTGCTTGAGTTCACTGAGCACCGCAAAAATGTCCTCCGGCTCGAGAGCCAGCGCCTCGTACGATGTGACCTGGGAGAACTCCCTGCCCTTGACGCAGCGGCAAGGATTGAACTGCTCCCCACGAGGGATCAAACCTCGCACTGGCCCCAGGTATACACGCCCGACATAATAGACCTGTACCTACCGCGGGTAGACGATTCGATGTCAAAGCCGAGAAACCATTGTTTCAACGAGCGAGGCTCGATTTCGACCGACAGAGTGTCCGACCACTTGGACAAAAGAAGGTTTCGCACGATCTGCTCGTCCCACGAACCGGAAAGCGAGCTAAAGAGGGTAAAAGGTTCGGGCCGTGGGATGGCTCCGCGTGAAGCGGAGCCACGTATTCTTCTGCTGGCTGCCAGCGCGTGGCCATCGCTTACGCCTATCATGAATTTCTAGATTAGTAGCGTTTCATTGCTTTCGGACGAACCAGGAAACGACACAGAGTCCTATGGTAATGCCAGTCTCGAAGACTGCCCATGATGCCGCTCGCCGCCGATTTTGGTGGGCGATGTCTGGCTTTGTCATGGCGCTTGCGCTCCTGCCCTTTTCCTACAAAGTCGAACGTCACCTGGAGACAGTTGTACACATCAAGGGCGGAGAATCCGAAAAAGTTGACCTGGAACTGGCGCAGCGTTTCCAGTCTCCGTTCGCCAACCGACTAATTCTGGTGATCAGCGGTATTCCCGATGCGGATTCCGCCAAAGGCGCAGATGCGTTGGGCTTCTTAACCACTTCGTTGCGTGGTGTGCCAGGAGTGTCGGGGGTGGTCTCAAGTGTGGATTGGCCCGATCCTCTGTTCACCGGGAAAAATGGCGGGACCTTGATCATCGTTGGGCTGGAGCCGCGCGATGAAACTGTGGAGGGGTTGGTCCCCAAACTACGGGCAAGAGCAGACTGGATGGAAGGTCAGCTCAGGTCGCAATATCCCAAGATCAAACTGGAAATTACAGGCGAAACGCCATTGAACTTCGATCTTCGCAAGGTCAGTGCCGACGACGTTACCCATGCCGAAGAACGAGCGATGCCAGTCACTCTCGTGCTGCTGGTGCTGGCTTTTGGCAGTGTTGTGGCCGCGCTATTGCCGCTGGGAGTTGGACTCCTCTCCATCTCCATGGCGTTGGGTGCGGCGGCGCTCCTCTCGCATTATCTGCAGCTGTCGATCCTGGTACAGAACCTGGCGACGATGCTCGGTCTTGGCTTGGGCATCGACTATGCATTGCTGATGGTGAGCCGCTTTCGCGAAGCGTTGGCCGAAGGATATGATCCCGGCCCAGCTGCCGATATTGCCGCCAGGCAAGCTGGGCGCACGCTGATGATCTCGGCTACGACCGTTGCGATCGGATTTTCGGCGCTCCTGATTGTGCCCATCAGCGAGCTGCGCTCCATCGGGGTAGCTGGCCTGCTGGTGACCGCTTTGAGTGTCATGTTGTGTAAAACCATTCTGCCCTGGGCGCTTAGTCTGCTA
The DNA here is from genome assembly GCA_963749985.1 of uncultured Acidobacteriaceae bacterium. Lineage (GTDB taxonomy): Bacteria > Acidobacteriota > Terriglobia > Terriglobales > Acidobacteriaceae > Sulfotelmatobacter. Next base: position 429,005 of record CAVVOS010000003.1, read on the forward strand.
GGGCATCGCGTCAATTTCGCAAAAGTGAGTATTCCAGACGGACGAGCAAAACCGCGAGACCTATGCGCGGCGAGTGAGAGGTGGGTGCGGTGGGGCGGCATCGTAACCCGCTGGCCCTGGACAGCTTTGCTGGTCGCCGGGATTCCGCTGCTGATTCTTGCATACCAGGCACGAAGAATCTCCCCTGGCATTCCTGACCATGACTCACTCCCGGCCGCAGCCGAGTCGGTGCAAGCACTGCACACGCTTCAGGGCATGGGGCGGTCGGGCATTGTGCAGGGTCTGCGAGTGATCCTCGAGTTGCCCCCGCAGTCTCCACCGCTCTCGCCAACTGGCTGGCTAGCCACCACTCGCTTGACGAAACGCTTTCAGAGCGATCCCAGAGCGGAGGAGGTCCTATCTCTTCCCACCCTAACGGGAATGTCTGACACGGCGGATGCCACCAACGATCTGCCAGAGTCAATCCGCAAGAGTTTTCTCCGCAGCGATGGCCACGCTACCTTGATTGAGTTGCTCCCCACCTCGGCTCTTTCGCCCAACCAGCAGGTTCAATGGGTTCGGGACGTGCGTTCCTCCGATGTCGCGGCGATGACCGGCGTGCCTGGCGCGGTGCTGCGCGTCGGCGGCGTTCCCGCGCTCGAGGCAGATTATGACCTGGTAGTAAAAGAGCGTTTGCCGAAGGTGGTCCTCGGCGTCATATTGGGGAGCTTGCTGGCGCTGCTGATCGGGTTACGTTCTTTATTCGCAGCGATCAAAGCAATTTTGCTTAACCTGCTCTCCGTGGGCGCTTCATTCGGTGCGCTGGTTGTCGTCTTTCAGGATGGCCACGGTAGCAAATTTTTTGGCCTCGAAGGACCGACCGGTAGCGTATACCCGATCGTGCCGATTCTCTCATTTGCCATCGTCTTCGGATTAAGCATGGACTATGAGGTCTTCCTGGTCGCCCGAGTTCTGGAAGAACGGCGGCGCGGTCTATGTGAGAGATCAGCGGTGATCGAGGGTCTGGCGCGGACTGCCGGTCTCATCACGAGCGCTGCGGCAATCATGATTGCCGTATTCACCGCATTCACCTTGGGGAGCTTTCTGGTCGTTCAGATGCTGGGTTTTACGCTGGCCGGGGCGGTGCTCATCGACGCTACAGTGGTGCGGATGATCGTCGGGCCAGCTCTGTTGCGACTTGCCGGCGACTGGAATTGGTGGCCCTTTGGCTTGTATGGGGCTTCGGCAACGTCTGATAAATAGCTTTTCCGATGACGGCGAGCACTGGGAATGGTTCCGCGACAGCACTGTCCCTCGCAACGGCCCAATTTAGGCGATGCGACCTATTTCACTTTCTCTTCTTGAGCACCGGACGGGCTGAGATCAAAGTCCTTGCGCCCAAGATTTGCCTTCGTTGAGCCCGCCTCGATTACGAGAATCGAGGAACCGGGCTTGCCCTGGAGCTTTGCCTCTATCTGCGATGCAGACCAAACGCCGCTGACCTGTCGCAACCCGTAGTAAATAAATTCCTTCTGCTGCCCCGTCCCGCGGAGCGCCTTAACTACATGCACAGGGTACAAAATGCCGCGGTCAATCCACGATGTTACCGAATCATAGTAAGACCGATCCTGAGCGCCGGACGTGCTCTTAAGGACAAAGCAATCCCTTGCGCCATACTTCTCCGGTTCCAGGAGTTTCTGATTCTTCCAGAAGAACTGGCTCTCTACCATATCTTCATAGGAGAAATCTGTTCCTACTATGGGGTCGTTCCAGCGTTCGAATGGCAACACGCTGGCGGCCTTCTCACCTGGAAGTATTTTCTCAATCGTCACGTGCCCACTCCCGCTCATTTGCAGAAGAAGGCGGGTCTTCTCTGAGCCAGGCCCCGAGATCTCGCATAACAAACGCAGACCATCGGGAAACCAGTGGGCCTTGGCGGCAAACTTGTAGCTCGTGCGCTTCTCGTTGCCTTCGACCCGTGTAAGTCGCCCAGTCAAGCGGTAGTCCAATTTCTCAATACGCTGTCGGGAACCAGTCAGAACTGTCTCCAGGTCAGGATTCGCCGCGAACGCGCGCGATGGATGCACCGGCCACAACAGCACTAGCAAAGCGATGGGCGCCTGAATCACCCTGAAGGCGCTGATTCTTTTCATATGGGATCGTACCACTGGCTCGAATAAATACGGAGCAGCCTATGGTTCAAACTCACGACCTACAATATTCCGCCTGCGACCCGTGAAACAAGCCACCACTAGAGCGGTGGATTCCGTTGGATGTATTTCTTGCTGTCGAACTTCTTTTCCGTGCTCGCACCGGACATATATCGAATCTGGCCGAAGATTGGCCATTCAAACCAGGGACGGTCGAACTTTCCTACGATCGACCACGCAATTCCTGCATAGCCGTTGGGGTCGCGCCCATCCAATTCGTACTTGTCATTCAGGCGCACTGCGATCTGGTATGCCTGAGCCGGCGATGGGCTCCACTCCAGAATTTGTTTGCCCAGTACATCCGCAGATAGTTGTGCATCCAGCCGGTGCGTGGCGTTCGTTTGTCGGTGTGGCCAGCAAATCCCGCGCCGGCGAATTCGAAGGAGAATAGGTTCGCACCAGCGAGGCCAGCACGCCGGTCAGCTGATTGGTCAGCATGTGCTCCTCGGGCTGGTGAAGTTCGCTTCCCGGCATACCTTCATCATCAACCCAGAAGGCAAGGTGGCCAAAGTATTCACCGAGGTGAATTCCACAAGCATAGTGAGGAAGTGTTGGCCGCTCTCGCCGAACTGCAAGAACAAACCTGGGTTCAAGAAACTCAACCCAATTCTGCTGCCAGTCGGACCACCATCCACGTAGGCGATTAGAAAAACCAAAGATTGCAGTTCCCGCCTTCGAAGCTAACGGGTAAGCCGCGCTTCACCGATGACGACGGTTGAGAGGTCGTCCGATGGGCAGGTGGGTTCTGGTGATGCTATTCGTATGGGCAGGGGCGGTACATGGGCAAGAGTTCCCGGATGCGCCGGTGTCGAAGGAGACGTGGGGGACGTTTGCGGTCATAGGTGCCGAGATTCTGACTGACGGCGTCACCACACGAGTTCTTTACCAGCGTCACTACAACGAAATAAATCCGCTTGCCCGGCCCTTCGTTTGCGCCGGCGTTCCTGGGCAGATCGGAGGGAGTCTGCTGGGAGCGGGAGCGGTGAGCGGGGTGTGGTTCGTGCTTCGCCGGACGCGTCATGATCGTGCGGCGAGCTGGTTCTTACGCTCGGTGGCTGCCGGTGAAGGCTCAAACGTCAGCCGCCAGTTGGCGATTCTGCGGACGAGCAGGAGGTGAGACAACCCAGTTGGGTTGGTCCCGCGCTCCCGATCGAGAATAATGAGATGCGGAGGATTGACCGGTCAAGCCGGGGCGCCGCTTTTCGGGCGCAGGTCTGGGTACCTGGGCGAGACCTATTTGGAGAGCGCGACGCGGCGTGGTAGCCTAACGGCGGCAAGGGCTGGGGCGATGTCGAGTACTCCGGAATGCCATGCCCAAAGTAACCCTCCATGCCGGACGAAACCGCGCCTCGTCGAGCCGCCGTATCTGCCTCATCTGCGGGGACTTCTGGGCTCTCATCGGGACCAGAGAAAGAGCAACTTTCCCTCCCCGACCGGGTTCGATCTAGTGTGAGCACTGCCGCCATGGACCGGGGCGTTCTAATGGCCGCGACCGGACCGCGCCCGACGGGCAGTTTGCCGCCAACAATGGCCGGCCCCGAAGGCTACACCGACGCCGAGGTCATGCTGCGGGTGAAGGCCGGGGATCAGTCCGCCTTCGATTACCTGGTGCAGAAATATCGCAGGCCGCTGGTGAGTTTTATGTACCGGATGGCGCGCAACACAACGGCGGCGGAGGATCTGGCGCAGGAAGTTTTTCTGCGGGTCTACCGCTCGCGCCAGACTTACGAAGCCAGCGCCAAGTTCACCACCTGGCTGTATCGCATTGCGACCAATCTGGCGGTGAATCACGCGCGCGACACGCGCCACGAACGCCCGGAAGTAACGGTCAGTCTGGATGAACCGGATGAGGAAACCGGCACCACCATGGACTTGGCCGACGGTAAGATCTCTGCCGAAGAGGCTTTGGTGCGGCGGGAGCGGATGTTGGCGATCCGCGGCAAGGTGGAGGCTCTGCCGGAACGGCAGAAGCTGGCGGTCATCATGCATAAGTATCAGCAGATGGATTACAAGCAGATCGCCGAGGTGTTGAAGTTAAGCGAGTCGGCGACGAAATCGTTGTTATTCCGGGCGTATGAAACATTGCGGGAACAGTTAAGAGAATTTCTCTAGGAAGCGAAGCTTTATTGAAGCGAAGCGGCAGTAGCGAAGAGGATTTAAGGGGAGCATGGTCATGAAGTGCGAGGAGATTCGCGAAACGATGCCGGACCTGGCGTCCGGACTGGTGGGAATAACGCCGGAGATCGGCGCACATCTTGTGGGCTGCGGAGCGTGCGCCGCCAAAATGGAAGAGATCCGGCAGACAATGGCGTTGTTGGATGAGTGGGTGGCGCCGGAGCCGTCGCCTTATTTTGATGTCCGTCTGCAGGCGCGTCTGCGGGAAGAGATGGCCAAGCCGCAGGCTGGTTGGCTGGCGTGGTTCCGGCGGCCGGTGCTGGCAGCGGCGCTTACGGTACTGATAGGAGTTGGCCTGGGTCTGTTCTTCACCAAGAGCGGTGTCTACAATTCTGGCGGAGGCGAGATAGCGGAGGTCGAGTCTCAGACTCAAATGACGGAACCGGGCACGGCGGTGGGTGATTTGCAGGCTCTGGAAAAGAATCACGATTTGTACTCCGATTTCGAGTTACTGGATGACGTGGAAGTGCAGCACAGTGTAGTGGAGAATCCGTAGAGCTGAATGCAGAAGTTGGTAGCGGAACTCAACTGGCTAGGGGCGGGGGAATGCGGCGGGAAAATTTCATGACGCGATGGATGGCGAGGGCTGTGCTGTCGGCAGCGACCGTTGCGGCGGCTTTCTCTCCATGCCTTGCGCAACGCAACAACTTCCAGCCGGTCCAGGAACGGCAGTCGGCGCCAAATCAAAATTATCAGCAGCCTCACTCGGGGCAGGGACATGCCGGCGATTGGCTGCGCCGGTACAAGGGTTTGTCTGCGAGCGAGCAGGACCGCGCCTTGCAGAACGACCCCGGATTCCGCCGTATGTCTCCTGAGCAGCAGCAGCGTTTGCGGCAGCAGTTGCACTACTTCTCGAGCCTTCCCCCGCGGCAACAGCAGCGGATTGTGGACAACATGGACAAGTGGGCGCACCTGACACCGGAACAGAAGCAACAGGCGCGAGAAGTGTTCGGCCGGATGCAGCAGCTTCCACCCGATCGACGGCGCATGGTAAGAACCGCGATACGTGACCTGAGCATCATGTCCCCAGCGCAGCGCGAGCGGATTATCGATTCCGCTCGGTTCAAAAGCATGTTCTCGCCGCAAGAACGCGACATCATGCGCGGAGCGACTCGGCTGCCGCTCGCGCCGACAGAGAATGGCAGACCCGAGGAATCGCCGGCACCCGAGCAGTAAGGCAGTTCTCAGTTTCTGGTTTCCAGTTTCCGAAATCCGTTCAGTGGAAATCGTGCGAACTAGTTTCAGCTTTCGTAACGAACAGTGGCAGCACGCGTTCCGCTTTGACTGAGATTACGTTGTCCTGATTTTGCAGAATACCTTCGATGGCCAGAAATCGTTCTGAGGCCAGCAGCAAGCGGTTACGGTGAAACAGATCGGGAGCGATGATCGCATTGGCGACTCCCGTTTCGTCTTCCAGACTGATAAACACAAAACCTTTGGCCGTTCCCGGGCGCTGGCGTGTGATAACGCAGCCTCCGATGCGAAGACGCTTGCCGCTGGGAAGGTCGCAAAGTTCGCTGGCGCGGCGAATACCCATGGCATTGAGCCACTCGCGGCGGTAAGCCATGGGATGCGGGCCGACGGTGAGTCCGGTGCCGCGGAAATCGGCAACCAGACGCTCTTCATGGTTCATGCGCTGGAGCGGAGAAGGCGAATCGGGCTCGGGCAATTTTTCCAGCAGCGGCCCAGAGCCGCGAACCGCACGTTCCACCTGCCAGAGAGCGTCGCGGCGGTGAAGCAAGTATCCAGTACCTGGTACCGAGTACCCAGTAAGCCCTTCGTCATTCCGACCCCCGAGCGAATGCGAGGGGCTGAGGAATCTTGGTACTCGACACTCGCTACTCGCGACCGCATTTAACGCGCCAATCTCCGCCAGTGTAGTCAGTTCATCCTTGCGCAGTTCTGGAACACGACGAGCGAGATCGTGTATGGATGCGAACGGAGCGCAAGCGCGCTGCCGCACCAGAGCCTGAGCCGCTCCCTCGCGCAGGCCGCGGACGTAACGTAATCCCAAGCGTAGCGCCGGAGCGAGTACCGAGTACCCAGTACCGAGTACCGAGTTGCGAGATTCCTCAGCCCCTCGCATTCGCTCGGGGGTCGGAATGACAAGGGTTTTACTGGGTACTGGGTACTGAGTACTCGGGGCTGCTTCCAGCGTGCAGAGCCATTCTGACCTCGTCACATCCACAGGCAGCATCTTCAGCCCATGCCGCTGCGCATCTTTGGTGATCGTCGCTGGAGAATAAAATCCCATGGGCTGGTTGTTGAGCAGGGCGGCGGTGAACGCGGCGAGGTAGTGGCATTTCAAATATGCACTGGCATAAGCGATCAGCGCGAAGCTGGCGGCGTGCGATTCAGGAAATCCGTAAAGCGCGAAAGATGTGATGGAGAGAATAATTTCTTCCTGCGCCTTGGGAGAAATTCCGTTGTGCGTCATGCCGGCGCGCAGCTTGGCCTCGATTTCTTTCATGCGGGCTTGCGATCGCTTAAATCCCATGGCGCGACGCAAATCTTCCGCTTCGCCGCCGGTAAAGTTGGCTGCGATCATGGCAAGCCGGAGCAATTGCTCCTGAAAAAGTGGCACGCCCAGCGTGCGCTTGAGCACCGGTTCTAGCGAAGGATGCGGATACGTAACTTCTTGCCGCCCCTGGCGGCGCTGAAGAAAAGGATTCACCATCTGGCCGACGATCGGTCCCGGCCGGATAATCGCGACCTGCACCACGATGTCATAAAACTTTTTAGGACGCAGGCGCGGCAGGCACGACATTTGCGCCCGGCTTTCCACCTGGAACAAACCTACGGTGTCAGCCTGTTGCAGCGCGGAATAAACGCTGGGATCGTCCTGCGGAAGATGCGCCAAATTGACTTCTTCGTCGTAATGGTTGCGAATGAGTTCGATGGAGTCCTTCAGCACGGCCATCATGCCCAGGCCGAGCAGGTCGACTTTGATGATGCCCATGTCGGCGCAATCTTCTTTATCCCACTGCACTACCACGCGGCCGGGCATGGAAGCTGGTTCGAGCGGAACGACTGAATCGAGTTGTCCCTGGCAAATCACCATGCCGCCGGAGTGCTGTCCAAGATGGCGAGGCATGTCCTGCACAGCCAAGCAGAGCTCGTAATACTTGCGCAGGCGAGGATGCTTGAGGTCGAGCCCGGCATCGCGGAAGCGGCGGTCGAGCGCGTCGTTTTCGTCGTGAAATTCCCAGGTCGCAACCGCGGCGGAAATCTTGGCGAGCGTCTCCGGGTCAAATCCCAGCGCCTTGCCCATTTCCCGTGCCGCCATCCGGTTGCGGTAGGTGATGACATTCGCCGTCATGGCCGCGCCGCGCTCGCCATAGCTGCGGTAAACATGCTGAATAACTCTTTCGCGCTCGTCGCCGCTGGGCAGGTCGAGATCGATGTCGGGCCACTCGCCGCGTTCCTCCGATAGAAAGCGCTCGAAGAGAAGCTCCATGCTGACAGGATCGACAGCCGTGATGCCCAGCGAATAGCAAACGGCGCTGTTGGCTGCCGATCCGCGGCCTTGCACTAGAATATTTTGTTCGCGGCAGAAGCGGACCAGATCCCACACGATAAGAAAATATCCAGCGAGCTTAAGCTTTTCGATTAGTTTCAATTCGCGTTCAATCTGTGAGCGAGCGCGGGTTTGCATGTCGGGTGCAGCGCGGCCATAGCGCTCACGAAAACCTTCCCACGCGCGCTCGCGCAGGAATGAGTTCATGGTCTCGCCTTCAGGAACCGGATAGCGGGGAAACTCGTAGCCGAGATCGTTGAGCGTGAATTCGAGGCGCGAAGAAAGTTCGAGCGTGTTGGCGAGCGCCCGGGGAAGGTCGGCGAAAAGTTGCTGCATCTCCTGAGGCGATTTCAAGTGACGCTCGGAGTTTCGCGCCAGCAACCGTCCAGCGGTGGATAGTATGCGGTGATGGCGGATAGCAGTAAATGCGTCGCAGAGTTCGCAGTCTTTCGCGGCGGCATAACAAACGCCATTGGTCGCGAGCAAAGGAAGATTGAGCGACCCGGCGATTGCGATGGCGGCGCGGTTGCGGGCTTCTTCTTCCCGATGGAAATGACGCTGCAATTCGACGTAGACGTTGCCGAGGCCAAATATTCCAATCAGTTGCTCGACTTGCTGGCGAGCTTCTTCCATGCCGCCGTGCCATAAAGCGGTCGCCAGCGGACCATCCGCGCCTCCGGTCAGGCAGATAAGACCGGGGGCATGTTCTTCCAGTTCTTCTTGGTAAACCGTGCCTTCGCCCTTTTTCGCGCGCAACTTCATTTTGGTGATCAGGCGGCAAAGGTTTTGATAACCCGAACGGGAGGAAACGAGCAGTGGAAGGCGGAATGGTTTGTCATTCCGAGATGGTGTGTCATTCCGAGCGGAGCGAGGAATCCCTATTCCCTGCACGATTTGTCGGGTATAGGGATCCTTCGACTCCGCAAGTGCTTCACTTCGTGAAGCACTTGCTCCGCTCAGGATGACAGGGTCAAAAGACTGGCATGTAACTTCGGCGCCGATGTGTGCCTTGATTCCGATTTTCTTCGCCGCCAGGTGAAAGCGCGGCGCACCATAGACGCCGTCGGCGTCGAGCAGGGCCATGGCCGGCATCCCGAGCCGCGCACAAGCTGATATCAACTCCTCAGGCAGAGAAGAACCTTCGAGGAAGCTGAAAGCAGAGCGGGCATGAAGCTCGATGTACATTGAGTCACTGAGCGATTGAGTGATTGAGTCATTTGTAACCCAATCGCTCAACGGCTCAATCACTCAATGACTCAATTCTTCAGTCATACGTGCCTTCCACGAACCAGGCTCCGCCGAGAAGATCGTGCACGAGCCGGTAAAGAACGACAGTGTCGACGGTTTGCAAGGCGATATCCCACTCGTCCCGCGCCCAGGCTTCCCGCTCCCACCAATCGCCGGAACTGCGCCACGGGCCGGCCTTCCAGAGCACGCTGCCCTGCACTTCTTTTTTCTTCGAGCAAACCAGGGCTATCGGCTCACCATTCTCCAAAGTCACGTTGATCCGCAGAGGCGGACGGAACAAGCGAAGAGCGGCGACGGCTGATCTTTCTTCAGTTGAGCTTTTTTGCCGGCTTGCTTCCGGTGCTGCCGCCACGAATTGTCGCATGCGGAAACCTTCGGCACGGTGCGTATCCAGCAACTCCAGCGAGCCAACGCGGGCTTCGCCGACCAGTGCAGCAATGCGCGCCAGCGTAAGCTCCAGTTTTTCCGGCTCCGGCGACGGAGGCAGAAACAGGCCGCCCTGGGCCGATCGCGGCCGTGCCGGTTCCGCGGCGAGATGAATCTTTGTGATGGGCGCACCCGGGGGATGCGCGTTCAAATCCAGTTGCAGCAGCTTGAGAAAAAGTTTGGAGTCGAGCATGGGAAGAGGGAGCCGAAGCGTCCGGCAGAATTTGTTTTGCCGTCCGGAAACAAAATGCTGAGAAGCGTCGTTGGTCGTTGGTCGTCGGTCGTTGGCAAAAGCGCCGAATGCCGGCAATGACTGCGAATGGCCAACGGCCAACGACGAGCGACGACTTTGCCCTTCATCGCTTTCACTAGGAATTCCGAAAATATCGAGTTGGGGATCGGCTCCCGTCAGATTCTGCAGCTCCAGCGTAAGCCGCAACTCCTGCGTGTTCAGAGCGCGCGAGGCCAAACGGGCACAGATCTGCTCCAGCAAACGATTCAGCAGAAAGGCCAGCGGTTCCAGCAGCACGATGGGAAATTCCAGCTCGATTGCTTCTTCAAATACTGCTGGCGTCTCCACTGGAACCAGGGTACGAGAAGCCGCACCCCGCGCCAGTTGCTGCAAGCGCAAACCTTCCTGTCCCAGCCGCTCGCTCAACGCAACTTCCGGCAGAGCGGCCAGAGCGCGCAGATTATGTATGCCCCAGCGTTCTAGGGTTGCGAGCAGACGCGCCGATTCTTTTTGCTCGTCTTCTTTTCTCTTTCCTGCGCTCTCTTTATTTTCCCACCGCTCGGCAAACAGAACTTCCACCGGCAGCGATCCCAGAAACTCGCCTTCTTTCCCCGGCGAAATCACGGTCACGCCAGAAAGGCCGCGGACCGCGAGCACGGAAGCGTCGGGATTCGAAGCTACGGCGACATTCACATCGAGTCCAAGATCCGTGGCACGGCGAAAAATGCCGCGGGCAATTTCGGGCAGCGTGCCCAAAAGAGATTCCATACCTTCGAGATCTACAAGTGCCGTGTCGACTGCGGCATCTTCCACGCATGGCGAAAAAGACTGCGCACAATCCAGCAGAGCGGCGTGTGCCGCGGATTCCTGCAATAGTGAACGCGGACGCAACGTCAATCCCGAACACAGTTCGGCCTGAGCTTTCGTCATGCCCGGCGTGATGCCCATGCGTGCTGCACCCTGATTCACGGCAAAAACTTTTTCCAGCGGAGGCTTGCCTTCGAAAATGGCTACGGCCCGCGCACGCAACTCGGGCTCCGCGCGAAACACCGCGGCTACGGGAAAATTCGGCACGAAGATGCAGGCAAACATGAATCAGTACCTAGTTGTCAGTACCCAGTTAGGTTTTTCTCGCAACTGGGTACTGGCAACTGGCTACTGTTTTATCCCGCCCATGCAGTTTTGCTGGCGAATGTGATCTCCGCGGACCGCACCGGCTTGCGCTCCAGCCGGGATCGCACCAACTCCGCGGTGATTTCCAGTCCGGTCAGCAATTGCGCATGAGTGGGCGCGATTTGAGAATCCTCTTGCAGCTCGCTTACTCGATTTTCAGACGCGCTCAGCTTTCTCAGTCCAAGCTTTATTAATAAGGATGAACAGCTTCCGGCGATGGACTGCCGCTCCACCGCCAGCAGCACGGTGGGCGTATGCTCCACGGCGCGGCGGAAACGAAACCACGTCGTCAGCGGGATGCGGCGCGCCGTCTGCGTCGGCAGATCGGCAAGATCGAGGGCAATCAGTCCAAAGCCTCCGCTTTCGAGCAGCAGATCCGCCACGCGTAAAAGCTGTTCCAAGCGATGCTCAGCATGGTGCGACTCTTCCCCGCAGCGCACCCACAGCAACCGGTCCAACTCGACCCCCGCAGCGGCGACAGACTGTGGATCGAGAGCGTCGCTGGCGTCCACGACCGCACAGAATTCTCCGCGCCGGGTGGCAGCGGCCAGCGCGGCCAGCAGCAAGGTGGTTCGCCCCGAAGAGGCCGGACCGCATATTTCAGTCAGGCAACCGCGCGGCAGACCTCCGGTAAGCGCATCCATCTCGGCGATGCCGCTGGATACCATTTCTGGCGCAGGACACACCGCCAACCGCGAAGCTGGAGTAACCCCGGCAAGCCTTGCATCTTTGAATATCCTCGGGAAATTCGCTGAGACCACGCGCTGCGGGGGGCGCGCCTCGGCAAAAAGTTCCGCCCCGGAAGGCTGCGGGCAGACTTCGCCAACATCTTCTGTATCAAAGACAAAAGGGCGGCCCTGGGCCGCCGAAGTGGAAACCACTGCGGAAGACATAGATTCCTCGGAAAATTTCAGGGAACGCCGGGGCCGGGTAGCCCTGGAGGCAGTTTCGCTTTTTGTTCGCCTTAAAGAATTCTGCACCTGGTGGCGGAGATTGTCAAGCTCTAGATGGCAGGTCTTTCCTTACCGCACAACTTTGCTCACTCTGGCGCTGGCAGTGCGTCTAAGTCCAACAGCACAGCGATCAGGCGCGAATGCTTATTCAAAGTGTTATATCCCAGGACTGCGGCTGAATCGGCTGTTCGAATTTTCGACAGAGAAGAGGAGCGTCCATGCACAGATTTCGTCTGCTTGTTTTGTTATCCGGTGTTTTGTCGATGGCAAATCTTTGCCACGCCCAAACCGCTACCGGCGAGACCCTAATGCTCAATCTACCCCGGCAGAGCCAGCATGCGCAGATCACGCAGCGTATTGGCATCACCGACATCACCATCAACTATCACCGGCCGCTGGCCAATGGCCGCCAAATCTGGGGCAAGGTCGTGCCTTACGGACAAGTCTGGCGCGCCGGAGCCAACGAAAACACCACCATCACGTTTAGTGATCCGGTCACCATCGAAGGCCAGCCGCTCGACAAAGGAGCCTACGGCCTGCACATGATTCCCGGCGAGAATCAGTGGACGGTGATTTTCTCGAAAACCTCTTCCGCCTGGGGAAGCTTCAGCTACAAGCAGGACGAAGACGCGCTGCGGGTCACCGTGAAGCCGCAGACCGCCGAATTGCACGACGCGCTGGCCTACGATTTCGACGATCTCAAGCCGGATTCCACCGTGGTTACGCTGCGTTGGGATAAAGTTGCGGTGCCCTTCAAAGTTGCGGTCAACGTCAATGACATTGTTACCACCAGCCTCCGCCGGCAGATTCGCGGGCTCAATCAATACTACTGGGAAGGTTGGGACGATGCCGCCGGCTACCTCCTCGCCAACAAGATCGATCTGGACGAGGCTCTGAAAGACGAAGAGCAATCGATCCAGGCGGAGGAACGCTTCGACAATCTGCTCAACAAGTCGCGCATTTTGGAAACCATGGGCCGCAAAGATGCCGCCACCGAGTTCCGCAACAAGGCGTTGGAGAAGGGCAGCGCGGTACAACTTTACGTTTATGGCCGTCAGTTGCAGGGGGAGAAGAAACAGGAAGAGGCCTTCGCAGTTTTCCGCTCAAACGCGAAGAAATTTCCCGACTATTGGACGACCCACGTCGGTTTGGCCCGCGTCTATAGCGGCCAGGGCGACTTCGACAATGCCATCAAGGAAATGCAGGCCGCGCTCACAGGCGTGCCGGATGAAGCCAATAAGACTAGGATAGAAAATTACGTGAAGCGCTTGCAGTCGAAAGACGACATCAATCGCTAGCTTGGATAGCTCTGCAAGACAGATGGGCCGGCCCGAAGGCTGGCCCATCTCATTTGTCGGGATTGTTCATTACGAGAATCATCTACAAAAATAATCGAATCAATGAGCGCTATGGCGCCGCTTCCTCTGCTTTACTGCGTGACGGTGACGGTCAGGGTAGCGGTCTGGCTGGTGCCGCCCGTCACGCTTGCCGTCACCGTGACTGTGCTCGTGCCGGCCGGAGTGCCAGTGTTGCCGCCGCTCCCGCTGCCGCCGCCGCTGCCGCCGCATGAGCCCAGAGCCAGCGCCAATCCCATCAGCACAAGCAGGCCCAGCAGACGCAGGCCGTGCCGCGGACGCTTGCCGAGCGCCGCACCAACAAGCGCCAGTGCCAGCCCCGGTAGCAGCAAAGCGTAGGCCGCTTGCGGACCGCGCCCCACCCTCCGCAGCGCCGCTGACGCGGGAGGGGTGGTGGTGATGGTCAGCGTCGTCGTGGCCGACGTGCTTCCGCTCGGCGTCACCGTTTGCGGACTGAAGCTGCAACTGGCCCCCGCTGGCAAGCCGCTGCACGCGAAGCTGACTGCCGAGTCGAACCCGTTCTCCGGCGTGACCGTGAACGTCGCCGTCCCGCTCTGCCCGACCTTGATCGTCAGCGAAGTTGGGCTCGCCGAGACCGTGAAGGCAGGCGGAGCTGGGGACAACTTGAAAACCGTGCCCCAATCAATGCCGTTAGCACCTCCAAACTCGGTGGTCCCGTAGAGGTTGCCGGAAGCGTCTTGGATCACACCCGCCATGGGCACGGCGCCGTCAGTGCATTGAGTGCCCCCTTCCGAGCAAAAACTGTACAGCACGGTCTCTGTGTAACCGTTGCCGCTTGGCGAAAGCTCGAAAACCGTGCCGCTGCTACACCCCTCACACTCCCAGGAAAGTCCGGTACCGCCGTTCGAGGTCGTTCCGTAGAGGTTACCGGAAGCGTCTTCGATCAGTCCCGCATCGGGACTGACGCCATCGGCACCGTCAAAGCTGTGCAGTACGCTCTCGGTGTAGCCACCGTCGCCGTTTGGCGCCAGCCTGAACACGGTGCCGCAACCGGGATTATCACAACCATTGACGCCGCCAGCGGATGTCGTTCCATAGAGGTTACCGGAAGCATCTTCGATCAAGCCAGCACCATATGGATATTCGCCATCCGTGCAGTCGCTGCCACCTTGCGAACAAAAGCTGTACAGCACGGTCTCGACATAACCGCCGCTGTTTGGCGAAAGCTTAAAGACCGTGCCGCAACCAAGCCCAGCACATTCCAGAGCGTGAGTGCCAGTTCCGCCAAGTACGGTTGTCCCGTAGAGGTTGCCGGAAGCGTCTTCGATCAGAGCGGCATTGGGAGCAGCGCCGTCGGTGCAGAATGCTGTGGAACTGGGGGGGCAAAAGTTGTAAAGCACAGCGTAGTTGTAGCCGCTGCCGCTCGGCGCAAGCATAAAAACTGTGCCATAAGCATAAGCTCCATCGACCAACGGAACGCCGGTGCCGCCCAGGTTGGTTGTGCCATAAAGGTTGCCCGAAGAGTCCTGGATCACGCCGGCTTGGGGGTTAACACCGTCAGTGCAGGCGGCGCTACCCTGGGATTGAGAGCAGAAGTTATACAGCACGCTCTCGGTGTAACCGTTGCCACTCGGAGTAAGCTTGAAGACCGTGCCTCCGCCATTGGCACCGCCATTGTAAGTCGTCCCATAGAGGTCGCCGGCAGCATCTTCGATCAGGCCGGCATAAGGGGTGGCACCGTCCGTGCAGTTGGTTTGGGAGCAGAAGTTGTACAGCACGGTCTTGGTGTAGTCGCTGCCACTCGGCGAAAGCTTGAATACCGTGCCGTAACCGCAAGAACCCACATTACAATCGGAACTATTGGCGCTGCCCCCCCCGTTGGTTGTTCCATAGAGGTTGCCGGAAGCGTCCACGATCAGCCCGGCAGAAGGCTGGATTCCATCAGTACAGTAAACGCCGCCTTGCGAGCAAAAGTTGTACAGCACGCTTTCGATATCCACATTGGACGGGGTCTGCGCGCTGGCCGCCCGGCGCGAACGGTAGAGGCGTCCTTGCCCCGGCCCGTTGGCCGCAGGGTGCGCGCCGGCACCCTGCGAACCGCGCCAGGACGGCGCTGCGGCGCCACCAGTCTGCGCCTGCGCTGAGAGGTGCAGCGCGCTCACGAGCGCCAACGCCACAAGCAAAACGCCCCGAACACTTCCACGATCCGCTTTCGCCCAAATCACCGAATACACGCTTTTTTCCTGCCTTTGCTTTCGACTTAAAATATCGCGCCGATTATATACCTGCTATATACCTACTATCTGGCCGGGCCAGCCGCATAAACTCATGATTGGCAGCGCGTCCATCGCCCACCAACCATCGCCCCCTCCCGCTCACCACACTCTGCAAGCGTTCGTCCGAACCATCTTCTGGCCCGCCTTGCAGCCAAAAGCCTGGGCAAACTCGGACATGTTTGAGACCACATCGTCGATACGGAAGACGGGCATCGAGTGTGGGTCGGTAGTGACGATCAACCGCGCCACTTCCGGCCGGATGTTCGCGCACCACGAATAGGCATTCGAGAGGAAGAAACGCTGGCGATAGGTCCAGCCGTCCGGGCCTTTGTCGTCCAGTGATTTGCCTTCCTTCTTGAGTTCAGCTTCGAGCGCAAAGAGCGCAAGATGGATGCCACCATTGTCCGCCGTGTCCTCGCCCTGAGTCAGCAATCCGTTCTGCTTGACCCCGGGACCGGCATCGGGAACCTCCTGCGTGTATTCATCGGAGATGCACTTGCCGCGTTCGTCATATTGTTTGCCGTCATCCGCGGTCCACCAGTCGCGCAGGTTGCCGTGAGCGTCGAACTTGCGTCCTTGATCGTCGAAGCCGTGCGTGAGTTCGTGACCTATAACCATGCCGATGGCGCCGTAATTAACGGAATCATCCATGTTCTTTTCGAAGAACGGTGGCTGCAGTATGCCGGCGGGAAAGTTGATGGTGTTCAACTGCGGATCGTAGTAGGCGTTGATGGTGGGCGGCGTCATCGTCCATTCGCTGCGGTCGACGGGCTTGCCAATCTTCGCGACCCAGCGCTCCAGTTCGAAGCTGGAGGCCTGCTCCACGTTGCCAAGGTAGTTATCCCTCGTCACCTTCACGCTGGAATAATCGCGCCAGTGCGAAGGATATCCGATCTTGTCCTCGATTCCTTTCAGCTTGACGATGGCCTGTTCCTTGGTGGCCGGCGTCATCCAGTTCACATTTTCAATGTCGTCGTGCATCGCCCGCTCGATGGCATGCACCATTTCAATGGTGCGCGCCCGGCTCTCCGGCGGAAAAGCGCGGTCCACATAAGCCTGGCCCAGAGCCTCACCCAGGTCGCGATCCGCTGTGCCGGTACAGCGCCGCCAGCGCGGAAGTGGCTGTTCCTGGCCCGCCAAGGTGCGGGAGAAGAAGTCGAAATTCTCGTCGGCGATGGACTTATTCAAGTAAAATGCGGCGCGGTGGATCGCCTGCCAGCGCATATAGGTCTTCCAATGATCGAGCGGATGTTCCGCCAGCAGCTTCTCTTCGGCGCGGAAGAAATCGGGCGAGGTGACGATGTAATGATCGCTAGTCGGAGCCTTCACCGCTTGCAGGTAGGCGTCCCAATCGATGGACGGCGTGAGTTCGCGGACCTGCGCCAGGCTCATTCTGTTGTTTATGTTCTTCGGATCGCGGCGCTTGACATTGTCCATCTGCGCCTTGGCCATGGCAGTTTCCAGCTCGATCACGGTGCCTGCGTCTTCGCTGGCCTGTGCTTGTGCTTCCCCCGCCAGCTCAAACATCTTCTGCACGTGGGCGCGGTATTTCTTGAGAGTCTCTACCGACTTCTCGTCGGTGTTGATGTAGTAGTCGCGACTGGGCAGGCTTAAGCCGCCCTGATCGATTTGCGCCACTACCTTGGAAGCGTCGTCGTAGTCTTGCTGCCCGGTGAAGCCAAAAAACGGAGAGTTCGTCTGATTGTCAGACTGCGCCCAGGCGCCGGGAAACAAGTGATGAAGATGGGCGATTTCGAGCGTGATCTCTCTCTTGGACTTAAGGGCGGCGATGCGTTCCAGTTCCGGCTGCAGCGGCTTCAGCCCGGCCGCTTCAATGCCACTTTCGTCCATGCAGGCGGCCCAATAATCGCCGATCTTCTTCTGCACGGGACTGCGCTGGGGATCGTTCTTGCTGTTCGCTTCGAGAGTCTCGCGCAGCACGGTATCGTTCCACAGTTCCAGGCCGCTACCGGTGCTCCAATACACCTGATCGGCTGGAATCGGATTGGCTGCGATCCACTTGTTGCAGGCGTATTTGTAGAAGTCGTCGCATGGGTTGAGCGTCTTGTCAACCAGCGTCGGGTCAAAGTGTGAGAGCTTGGGTGCGTCTTTTGTTTCGTCGGCTGCGGCAGTTGCACCGGCAGCGGAGTTGGGCGTCGCATTTTGCCCCAGCATAACCATGGGCAAAGCCAGGAACAGCCCTAGGAAGACTCTGGAAATAGACATGGGACCTCTTTCTGGGAGTGGCCGAATTGGAGCAAGAATGGCAATGGCTGATTGCAGGTACGCACGCAAAGGGGCGCCGGTTCCGCACTGCACGGGGATGACGCGACACACTTCGGAGAGTTCCCGTAGAACAACATACTACAGACGGGGCTCGAACCGGATGGTTAGCGGAGAACCTCAGCCCTATCCCGTGTTATGCAGTCCAGCCGCGATCCCATTGATGGTCGCGCCGAGAGGATACTCAAGTGTCCCCAGATCCTCGCCTAGCTGCTTGCGCCGCAAAAGCTCCACCTGGATCAGGCTCATCGGATCCACGTAGGGATTGCGCAGATGAATGGAGCGCGCCAGCACCCGGTTACCCGCCAGCAACTCGCGTTGACCGGAGATGCGCAAAATCATCCGCCGCGACTGCAGAAACTCGTCTTCCAGCATGCCGAACACGCGCCTGCGCAACGCCGCACTCTTCACCAGACTGGAATAAACCCGGGCAATGTCGAGGTCAGCCTTGGCCATGCCGAGTTCAACGTTGCGCACCAAGTCCGAGAATAGAGCGAAATGTTTTAACATCTGGCGCAGCAGCGTTTCGTGGCCCGTCCCCTTCGCGGCGAAACTCCGCAGTCCCTGGCCTACTCCGTACCAGGCCGGAACGGCGTGGCGGCTTTGCATCCATCCGAATACCCACGGAATGGCCCGCAGATCCTCCAGACGACGGCCTTTGGTTCGGCGGGAGGGCCGTGAGCCGATGCGCGCCGTATCCAGTTCCTGCACGGGCGTGGCCTGCTCGAAATATTCCAGCACATCGGCATTCTCCGCGATATCGCGGCGATAGACGCGGTAGGCCTCGCCCGACATTTCTTCCATGGCTTCTTCCCAGCGTGCCTGATCTCTTGCTGACTGGGCATCAGTTCGCGTGAGCGCTTCCAGGCTGGCGGCAATCATCAACTCCAGGTTCCATTCCGCCAGCACCGCATCGGCGTACTTCCAGTTGAGAACTTCTCCCTGTTCGGTGATGCGGATGCGTCCAGAAAAGCAGCCGTCTGGTTGAGCCAGAATCGCCGCATGCGTAGGGCCGCCGCCACGCCCCACCGTGCCGCCCCGCCCATGAAAGAGCCTCAGTCTCACTCCGCATTCTTGCGCCGCGTGATGCAACTCCCGATGCGCCTTGTACAGTTCCCACGTACTGGTCAGCATCCCCCCATCTTTATTGGAGTCGGAGTAGCCCAGCATAACCTCCTGCCACCGGCCCCAGGAATCGAGTAACGATTGATACTCGGGATTTCGCCAAAGCCGGCGCATCACGCTTCCGGACTCGCGCAAGGAATCGATCGACTCAAATAGCGGCACCGGCATCAATCCGGGATCGACCTCGGAACCAGCTAGACTCACACCACAAATCTTAGCCAGGCGAACCACGTTTAGCACGTCGTCTTCGGACTCCGCTCCGCTGATGATGTACTGCCGGATGGACTGCGCCGGATAAGTCTGCTTGAGTTGCTGAATCGTGCGGAAGGTCTCGATCAGCTCTCGGGTCTGAGGCGAAGCCGTATCGCGCTCAGGCAAAGCAGCGCCTGCAGCCAAAGCCGGCCCAGTTGTTCTTAATTCGGATTTTCTGAGTTTGTTCCTTTTCCGCTCGGTGCTTCTGAGTTCGATCTTTCTTACCTCGATCCTCTTCGCGCCGATCTCTTGCAGGACTTCGGTGTGCACGCGGGCATGCTGGCGGATGTCGAGAACCTGCAAGTGGAGGCCGAATGTTCGCAATTGGCGCAACAGTGGATCGAGAAAAGCCTCTGCCAGCCGCTGCCCGCGATTCGCCGTCAGGCTCGCCCGCAGCAGAACCAGATCGGATTCAAACTCCGCCGCATCTTCATACGAACTCTTAGCGCCCAAGCCTTCCCGGCTGCGCTGCAGGCGGTAAAGCACATAGGAAAGAAAGCGGCGATAATGCTCCACTTTGTTCGCCGGTCCCCACAGTATGGAAGCGCCGGGCATCGAACGCTCATACTGCGCCAGCCGCGAAAGAAGTTCCGCGGACGCGCCCACCTGCCGCGACGACGAACTCAGGCAATCGCTCAGAAACTCAACGTGCCGGATGTATTCGCGCAGAATCACGGTTCGCGCCAGTTCCAGCGCATCCTTCACGCATTCGGGCTTGACCAGAGGATTGCCATCGCGATCGCCTCCGATCCACGACCCGAAACTCAACAGGTTCGGCAATTCCTCCGCGTCGAGAACAATTCCGTAGACCTCGCGAACCGCTTCTGCCACTTCGGCATAGATGCGGGGCAGTGTTTCAAACAGCGAAAG
Source organism: uncultured Acidobacteriaceae bacterium (assembly GCA_963749985.1). Lineage (GTDB taxonomy): Bacteria > Acidobacteriota > Terriglobia > Terriglobales > Acidobacteriaceae > Sulfotelmatobacter. The sequence continues at coordinate 449,040 of CAVVOS010000003.1, forward strand.
CCGGAAATAGCGCAGTCCGGTGCGGATCTCGTCGTTGACCGTGGGCTTGGTTTGCCGAACTTCGTCAGTCTGCCAAAGTGCGGCAATTTCGGCGTGGATAATCTGTTCGCATCGCAGAGCCTCCCCTACGGTGAGGGGAAGACGATCCAGGCGTTCGAGTTGTTCGGCAATGCGGCGACGCTTCAGCAGAACCGTCTGGCGAGCCACTTCCGTGGGATGGGCTGTGAATACAGGCGTCACCACGATCTGACGAAGAGCCGCCAGCGCCGCGTCGGCAGAGATTCCGGCCTGCTTCATTCGCAATAACGTCCCGTGGAAAGAGCCGGGCAGCGGCGTATGTTGCCGATCCAGTTGGCCCGCCCGGCGCCGGCGCTTGCGATGGTTCGTCTCCGCCAGATTCGTGAGTTCGAAATAGATGGCGAAGGCCTTGGTCACCTGATAAGCGCGCGTCAAGTCCATTTCTGAAATCATCGCCTGCGCCTTGGCCATGAGTTCGCCACGAACCCCGTCGCCCGGACCGTACCGGGCGTCATTGTGTCCAACCCGCTCGCGATGCCGAATCATGAGCCGGCGCAGATCTTCCACGGTATCGAATAGCTCCTGGCCCACCTGCTCCACCAGCACTCGTCCGAGCAACGCGCCCAGCGAGCGCACATCCCGCCGCAGGGAGTGATCTTTGGCGGAATCATCCGATGGCGCCGTAAGCTCGGACAAACGGGCTGTTTGATCGTCCGCTTTCCACAGTGATTTAGGCCGGGTCATGAAGAGATAGGACAGGATAAATCAAAAGGCAGTGGCCAGTGGCCAGTGATCAGTTCCCAGTGATCAGTGGCCAGTCATGAACACGTCAGCGGCGAGGCAGCTAGAGTTTACTCCTTGAGCTGCTGACCACTGGCCACTGGCCCCTGGACACTGCTCTTCTACTTCGGCGATTCGAAGCGATAGCCGATACCGCGCAGAGTCTTGAGATATTTCGGGTGGCGGGGATCCATCTCTATTTTCTCCCGCAGCCGGCGCACGTAAACGTCAATCGAGCGCGGCGTTACAAAGGGAGTCTCTTTCCACACTGCGTCCAGCAACTGATCGCGCGTGAGCACGCGGCCGAGGTGGCTAGCCAGATATTCCAGCAAGCGAAACTCGCGCACGGTGGTCATAACCGCTCTTCCCCGCACCTGCACCGTCATCGAAGAAGCATCGATTTCGAGGTCGCCCACATGAAGCACTTCCGGAGTTACCGGCGGTTGGCGCACGCCGCGAAGCACGCTGCGCACCCGGGCGACCAGTTCGCGTGGGCTGAAGGGCTTGGTGACGTAGTCGTCTCCGCCCAGTTCGAGCCCTTTGACCCGGTCGGCCTCGGCCGTTTTTGCGGTCAGGAAAATAACCGGCGTCGCGGAAAGCGCCGGGCTCTGCCGAATCTGCCGGCAGAGGTCAAAGCCGTCCGTACCAGGCAGCATCACATCCAAAAGAAAAAGCGACGGCATTTCGCGTAATGCTTCCGAAACCACCGATGCGCCGCTCACAAAGCTTTGCACGTCAAAACCGGCTGCCTGCAGGTTGTGGGAGATCAGCCGGGCGATGTCTTCCTCGTCTTCGACCACAAAGACGAGCAAGCGAGGCATAGGCGCAATGCCCGCATTGCCTTCCGGCTCGTGAGATTCCATGGGAAAGTGCATCGTCACTTGTGGCGGCGTCGCGCAGCGCCAGATCCCTCTTTGGTGCCGGATTCTGCATTGAATGTATGTTGGGAATGTTGCGGGGATGTTTCTCGCGTGTTAACGAATGATGAATTTCCCGAATCCCAGCCGCCGGTTGCCAGCAAGAAACGCGACGCTCATCGAAGAAACGGAAAGGGAGAACTGGCAGCTGGCAACTGGCCGCTGCTTTTAAGTTGCCGCCCTCTTCTTGGGCGCGTGCCGCAAGCTGCGCCCTTCGATCAGGCTATAGAGATCTTCGGCGAGATTCGTGGTGTGGTCCCCGGCGCGCTCCAAGGCTTGCGCCATCAGCAGCACGTCAAAGCTCGAGGGATTGCTCGTTGCCGCATGTTCAGTGAGGTGCTTCTGGAACAAGCCGTGACAGACGCGGTCGATGTCCTTGTCCATTTGCAGAACCTTGCGGGCGCACTCCAGATCCAGGTCGACGAAGCCGCGATAAACCAAATCGAGCATCTCACGCAGGATTGCCGACATCTCCACGAGTTGGCGGACATCGGAAGCCGCCATCTTCGCCGTACGGGACTGCACCCGCATGGCCACGCTCATCATCAAGTCGCCAATGCGCTCCAGGTCGGTGGTGCACTTCAGGCTGGTCAACAGTTGGCGCGCCCGCGCTTCGTTTACCCGCGTGATGGCCGCCGGCAGGCGCTCATCGATGTAACGCTCAATGATGTCGAGTTCCTGTTCGCATTCCTTGATGGCCAGGAAAGCCATGCGCGAAGAGTGGGTCAGCAGGTCAGGTACGTTCGAAGCGGCGTCACGAGCGATGAGGAAGGCCCGGAGCGCAGTGCGCGCCAGATCGTCGAGCGATCCCCCGCCTTTTTTTGGGGCTTTCTTGCCGGCTTCCTGATTCTGACCCGGCTTGGCCTCGGCGGTGTCGGATGCACCGGTCTCTTCTATTGCGGTCCGCGATGTCGCAACTTTACGGGGCATGTCTCACAGAAGCGATCTCGCTTTGATCGCTTCTCGTTCAGAGTATCTCACTATCAGCTCAACGGCAGTCTACTTGAGAAATGTGAAAGGACCGTGAATTCCCCGGTTGCAGTTTGCCGCGGAGCCCGACTACAGTGTGAAGTTGTTCCTGGGGCTTTCGGCTGAACACGGGATTCTCCTCGCTGCTCGAATCCTGGGACATCTCAATTCATGGAACTTCTCGATCATCTGCGCCGCCAATTCGCCTATGATGACTGGGCCAACCGCGAAGTACTCGCCGGGTTCAAGGCCAGTACACACCCATCCGAGCGGCCACGGCAACTTCTCGCACACATTCTCTCCGCCGAGCGGCTGTGGTTGGCGCGCCTGAGGCAACAGCCGCAAAGCCTCCCCGTCTGGCCGGATTTCACCCTTGACGAATGCACGGCGCAAATCAACGAACTCGCCAAGCTCTGGCGCGAATATCTAGCCCGGCTTTCTCCCGCAAAACTCTCGGAGACGATCCTCTACAAGAACAGCAAAGGTGAACCGTGGACCAGCACCGTGGCGGACGTTCTGACCCACGTGCTGCTGCACTCGGCGTATCATCGCGGACAGATCGCCAGCCTGATGCGCGCCGGCGGAGACGCACCCGCCTATACCGACTTCATTCACGCCGTGCGCCAGGGCTTGATTGAATAAGCACCGATCAAACAAGAGGTGATCGAGAAGGAAAGGTATATCCAATGGAAGGCCGCCAGCTCTACGTCTTCACTGCCGCCCAGGTCATCGCCGTTGCTGCGGGTCTTTGGCTGATACTCTCCCGGCCCGGCCCGTGGGACTTGCAACGCGGCATTGGCTCCGTGCTGGTGGTCGTGGGCATCGCCGGGATTGCGGCCGCACGCTACCATCTGGGCAAGTCGTTCGCCATCAGAGCTGAGGCCCATCACTTAGTGACGAACGGCGTCTATTCAAAGATTCGCAATCCCATCTACGTGTTCGGCGTGGTCATGCTGGCCGGATTCATCCTGGTTCTGCACCGGCCTGTCTTGTGGTTTGCCCTTGCCGCCATCGTTGTCATGCAGATCGTGCGCGCCCGCCGCGAAGCCAAGGTCCTCGAAGCTGCATTTGGCGATGCCTACCGCGAGTATCGCCGCAAGACCTGGTTCTAAGAGCTGGTTTTGAAAGCTGCTTTGACACCAGACTTTAGCTTTCGAACCTGACCAGGCATTGTGGCGTAATATCTCTGGAGTGAAAAAATCTGGGATGAAAAAACTGCCCGCCCTTGCCTTCCTGCTGCTATGCGCCGTGATCCTGTTGGGCGCAGACGACCAACCCCAGTTCCCCTCGATGCCTGCCGCGGTTTCGAGCAACGCTGTCGCCAGTCTCAAAGGCGGCTTCGAACTGTTTTCCATGATGGGAGTCGGCCCCAAGAAAACTTGGGATGACGTTACCAATCAGATTTACATCATGACGCTCGGGCACTCGGGGAAGTGGAGCAAAGGTCGCGAGGTGCCCGGAGTGGCAGGCCGTTTGAACGCCGCCGCCGCTGGAGCGAAGGGGCTGGTCGTCCTGATGGGCGGCTATGTTGTGGATAACCAGGGCGCCGAGCTCACCGTTCCGGACGTGAATGTTTATGAACCAGGCGCCCGCCGCTGGTCCCGCGGCAAGGACATACCGGTTGCGGTCGATAGCGCGGTTGTCGGCGTGGTGCACGATCACTTCGTTTACCTGATCGGCGGCCGCTCGCCAGCTGGCCCGGTCAACAACGTGCAGGTTTACGACGTCGACAAAGACACCTGGAGTCAGGCCACGCCGTTCCCCGGCACTCCCGTCTTCGGCCTCGCCGGGGGCGTGGCTGACGAAGCCATTGTGATCGTGGACGGCGCCAAGCCCGGCCCGGAAGGCGGCCCACGTTACGTGGCTTCCGACGAATGCTGGCTGGGCAAGATCGACAAGAAAGACCCAATCAAGATTGAATGGAGCAAACTGCCGCCGCATCCCGGTCCGGCGCGCTTCGGCATCGCGGCCGGCGGTGCCGACCGCGATCACAAGGTTTACTTTTCCGGTGGCACCGCAACTCCTCACGACTTCAAGGGAATTTCCTATGATGGCAAGCCCGCGGAAGTTTCAACATTCACTTTTGCCTACGAGCTTCATGCCCATCGCTGGGACAAAATCACCCAGACCACACTGGAGCCTCGCGCCGATGGCCGCGGCCTGCTGGAGACTCCGCTCGGTCCCGTGGTTGTGGGAGGCATGGCGAAAAACCTAGCCGTGACCGCGGGCGTGACGCTGCTGCCGAAAAAGCCTTTGCCCGATGCTTCCAAATAGAGCGCGCGCATCTTGTCCGGCGACGCCGCCTTGCGATACAATTTCGTCAGCCCGCGACAAGGAAACGACCATGTTTAACCCTCGCAAGTTCGCCGCAAATTAGTTTCGCCATCCTCCCAGGTCCGTAAGTCGGACTTCTCGTTCTGTCTCTCGTAACTCGCTCAGCGCATTCGTCCGGTTTTTCCCGGCGACTGACGTAGAAAGCTCGCAGGATTTATGGAAGCCAAGGCCTCCGCTGCGGACCAGCAGCACACATTATGGGCATCCCTGGTGGAAGCCGTTCGCGGCTCGCATCAGGACTACACCACCGGCAGCCTGAACCGCGCCATCCTGCTCCTCGCCGTGCCCATGGTTTTGGAGATGGTTCTGGAATCCCTGTTCGCGGTGGTGGACGTCTTCTGGGTGGGACGCCTTGGCGCGAACGCCGTCGCCACAGTAGGCCTCACGGAATCAATGCTGACTCTGGTGTTCTCCGTGGCTATGGGGTTGAGCTTGTCTACCACCGCGATGGTCGCTCGGCGCGTCGGAGAAAAAGATCCTGAAGGCGCTGCAGTGGCAGGCGTGCAGGCGATCGCTCTCGGCCTGATGATCTCCATCGCCATCGGCATTCCTTGCTTTTTATTCGCGCCGAACCTGCTGCGTTTGATGGGCGCGTCGCCCGAGATCGTCGCCACCGGCAGCGGCTACACCAGAATTTGCCTGGGCGGAAGCTTCGCCGTGCTGCTGCTGTTTCTCAACAATGCCATCTTCCGCGGCGCTGGAGATGCTGCTATCGCCATGCGCCTGCTCTGGGTGTCAAACATCATCAACCTCATACTCGATCCCTGCCTGATCTTTGGCTGGGGACCGTTTCCACGCATGGGCGTGACCGGCGCGGCTTTGGCCACGTTCACCGGGCGCAGCATCGGCGTGCTTTACCAGTTCTATCGCCTCATGCACGGAACCGAACGTCTTCGCATCCTGAGGAGCCAGGTTCGCCTGCAGTGGAGCGTTCTTCTGCGGCTGGTCCGCGTTTCGCTGACCGGCATTCTGCAATTCGCCATCGCCCACACCAGTTGGATCGGTCTGGTGCGTATCGTAAGCATCTTCGGCGCTGCCGCTCTCGCCGGATACACCATCGCCATCCGCATCGTGATTTTCGTGATCCTGCCTTCGTGGGGCATGAGCAATGCGGCGGCGACTCTCGTAGGCCAGAACCTCGGCGCTGGGCATCCTGAACGCGCCGAGAAAGCGGTGTGGCGCACGGGACTTTACAACATGATTTTCCTCGGCTCCGTCGGACTGGTCTTCATCTTCTTTGCCGAGCCAATCGTCCGGCTGTTCACCCAAGATCCAGAAGTGGTTCCGCTGGGAGCGGCCTGCCTGCGCATCGTCAGCTACGGCAACCTTGGCTACGCCTACTTCATGGTGATGATGCAGGCCTTCAATGGCGCAGGTGACACCATCACTCCGACCATCGTGAATTTCTTCGGCTTCTGGCTGTTCGAGATTCCGCTCGCCTACTGGCTGGCGATAACTCTGCACATGCGTTCGAATGGCGTCTTCTTTTCCATCGCCATCGCCGAGAGCTCCATGGCCGTGGCCAGCGCAATATTGTTCAAGCAGGGGTGGTGGAAGAAGCAGAAAATCTAGTCCAAAGCCACATCCGAACGTCGGCGCCGATTTGGGAAGACCCACCCTTTGCAAAGACGCAAGCAATTGGGGAAACCAAGGATCTATAGAATAATTGACGGCTGGCTAATTAAATGGTGATTGACCCAGAGGCTGAATTCGAGCGAGAGTTGCAGATTTTCGGCAAGGATGCGGACGTGGCGATTCAGTGCTTCTACGTTTGGCTAACCGTGCACGATGGAGCTCGCAAGAACCTTAAGCTGTATCACCTGCTGGGCCGGGACGCATTTTGGAGCTTGGCGGCTGGTTCTATTCAGGCCAACTCCCTAATTGCACTGGGTCGAATTTTCGATACAAACCCGCGATCCCATAGTATCGAGCGCCTTCTAAAGCTGGCCGAGGCTAACATGGACATTTTCTCGAAAGCCGCTTTGAGGAAGCGCAAGCTTAAGCAGGACGCAAATGCTTACGAGTGGATCGACGACTTCATGCGCGGGAACGTATATGTCCCGAAGTCTTCGGATCTCAAGCGATGGCGATCGTTCGTGGAAGCGCGGCGAAAGGTGTATGCAAGTTGCTATAAACAGCTAAGAGACAAGGTGTACGCACACAAAGATCGAACGGACATCACTGGCTTCGTTGATAAGACAAACGTTCGGGAGTTGGGGCGGCTCGTGTCCGACATGTACCAACTTCACGATGTGTTGCGCGATCTGCTGCAAGACGGCCGAAAGCCACGGCTCCGCCCGCTGCGACATACTAGTGGGCACAGAATACAGCGAGACACCCGCAAGTTTTTGAGATCGCTTGTCGCACGCACAGCCTAAGCTGGTGGCCTGGCTTTCGCAGTCATGCCTACGAGCGCGAATTTATGTTTCTTGTGCTTCGAGTCAAGAACAATAAAAGAGTCGCCATCACGGTAAAACTCGATGTCTCCATTCACGGGCAGAATTATGGGTTTATTGCCCACCTCGCTCCACTGGTATGTGTAGGTGTCGGTCTCGACGACCACAAAGTTGGATCTTCTATAGATCGGAACAGAAACCGACGCAGTCCCAATCGGAGCGTTGTACGTTCCAGCCTGCGACGAATTCAAGTCCTGAGAAATCACCCTCCCATGCTCAATTTCGTGCTTGTCACCTGCGAAGGCGAGAATAGGCAGGAGCACAAACAAGAGGGTGAACGAATTCTTCTTCATGGCGTGGGAGTGTATCACATAGGCTGGCGGCCTAGGAACAGCGGCAGCCCCGAGAACTGAGGCGATTACCGTGCTCTTGCCAGCACCAGCGTGATGTCATCCGGCTGCTCGTTGTCGCCAATCCAGTCATCGACTGCCGCAGTGACCGTCTGGCTGATCTGCACCAGCGGCAGGCGCCGGTTTTCGCGGACGAGGTCGATCAGCCGTTCCTCGCCGAATTCTCCGAACTCATTCTCCGGCTCGGTGACGCCGTCGCTGTAGGCCAGAAAGATTTCTCCGGGATGCATTTCCACCGCGCCTTCGTCGTACGTCACGTTTTCGAACAATCCGACCACGGTCCCGCCGGCTTCCAGCCGCCGCACCGAGCCGTCTCCCGCGATCAGGATCGGAGGCAAGTGTCCTCCATTGCTGTAGGTCAGCCGATGCGAGCGGCCATCGTAGATGCCGAGGAACAGCGTGGCATATTTCTCCGGCGGAGTGCTCTCGTAAAGCTGGTGGTTGAGCAGGCCGAGCAACGCTCCGGGAGAAATTTCGATCCCCTCAGGCCACGCCGCCATAATTCTGCCCGCTCCGGCTACCGCGCCCACGGCCACCGGCTCCCTCATCTGAGGCAAGCTCTCCACGCTGTAGGCGCGCACCGCGGAGTGAATGGTCGCCATCAGCAGGGCGGCCGAGATTCCTTTCCCGCTAATGTCTCCGACTGCCAGAATCAACTTGTGCGAGCTGGCGGTGAGGAAGTCGTAGTAGTCACCGCTCACGGTGCGCGCGGGACGGCAGAAGCCATGCACTTCGAGAGATTCCAGTTCCGAAACCTGCCGCGGAAACAGCTGTGCCTGCACTTCCTGCGCGATGGCGAGTTCACCCTCCAGGCGCTGCTTCTCTTTCTGCTCCTGAATCAGCTTCTCGATGGACTCGGTCATCGAATTGAAGGAGAGCGAGAGTTGCGCTAACTGATCGTCTGACTTCACCGGAATGCGATGGCTGAAGTCGCCGCGATCGACATGCTTGGTGGCGTCATAGAGTTGCGCCACGGCGCCGGTCATGGTCCGGGTCATACGTGTACCGATGATCAGGGCAACCAGTTCAATGATCGCGAAGAAGACGAAGATTCCGAGCAAAATGTACTCGACACCTCGGACAAAATCCCCCAGCGCCGCGAACAGATGAGCGTAAAGCACAGAAGGGCGAGTCCGCACCTGCACCAAAGCCCCGACCCGCGCTCGTTCTCCGGTTTTCCAGTCCAGCACAGACAGAGGCGCTGGAAACGTGACCTCACGGTCCATGCCGTCGATTGCAGCCGGCACTGTGCCCACGGCAAAGGCTTGACGCAGATGCACAGAAGCGCCACTTCCCTCGTTAATCAGAATTCCGTGCTGGTTATTTCCGGGATTCGAGGCATTGCTTTGTGCTCCGGAATCTCCCGCTCCGGTGTTGTTTTCCTGCGGAAGATCCGAAACAAAAATCGTGATCTCGCCCATGTCCGCGGCGATCTTCCCCACTAACTCCTTGTCAAATGGTTCGCTGCTGACCACCGTGAGGGTTTTCGATCCTGCGGGAAGCAGAGTGACCACGCGCAGGTGCAGTCCGTCATTGTCGCGGGTGATGTCGCGCAGCCCTTCCGCTTTAACAAACGTAGGAAGCGAGAGAGGTAGAACCTTGGATTCATCGCCGAGAGACAGAGACTTATCGCCGTACCAGGCGCACATCCGCCGGCGGCGCCAGGCGGAATCGCGTTTCCTGAGTCCGGCCAGGGACTCGGCTGCGGCGTCATCGCCGCGCTCCAAACGCGCCGCTAATTCGTTACCCACCGCCGCATTCACCGCTTCCATCCTGCGTAATTGCGAATTGATCTCCGAAGTCACCACGAAAATGGCGAACTGTCCGGCAAACCCGTAAAGAGTGATGAGTGCCATCGCGATCAGCAGCACGGCGGGAATCACACCGATGAAGACGTAAGTTACGATCAGCCGGTTGCGCAGACGCCAAAGGATTCTTCGCCTCAGCCAGCGGAAAGCGAGAATGGAAAACAGCAACGCGGCATCGAAAACAAGAAATTTAACCCATCCGCCGGTGCTCGCCGCCGCCGCGGGCGCGAACAGTTTCAGCAGCAGCTGAAGAGCGAAGAGGCCGATGGCGAAACCCAGGGAATAGCAGGCTCCGCGCGCGATCCACCCCTGCGGCCACAGACCAGCCGCCAGCAGTCTCGCGCGCAATTTCCAATAAGACTCTCTCATGCGCTCAGGTCGCCGAAACTGCTAAATCTCCGGATACAGATCGAAGAAGGCTTCCAGGCTGGTGCGCAACTGCCTCTCGATCTCCTCCTTGCTGCCTTCGAGCACGTGCATGGTCACGTGCGCCTCTCTTCCGTTGGCAAGCTTTACCGGAGCTTGTCCCACCTCGGTCACGTCTTCGGAGGGCAGCAGTCGCATGCCATAAACCAGTGTCAGATTCGCCATGTCATGAATTCTACCCGCCTTCGCATCCCTGGCGAAACTCTTTGCGGTCTCGGCGGTTTAAGGTTTTGATCGTGATCATTTAGAATTCCGCAGTGATCTCAAAACTCATTCCGCTGCTCGCCAGCTTTCTGTTTGCTCTGCCCGCCGTGTCTCAGCAGGCAGCCGAGCCCAGCTCAACCCAGCCGCAGGTGAAGGTCAATGTGCTGAATGTGTGTACACCGTCCGCGGAGGAGCAGAAGGAAATCGCGGCCGCCTTGGCGCGCATCCCCAAGCAGCCCCTGTTCGGTCCGGATTTCGAAATCTCGCACGGCCTCTCTACGCTGACGGATGCGCCGAACTTTCTTCAGCCTGCGCTTCAGCCGGCGCTGCAATCCGGGCAAAGCGCACAAGTGTCGGACGAGCCGTCGGTCGCCCGCTACGTTCGCATTCGCCGGGAATTCTCCGTGCAAGCGCTGTTTTCCAGCGTTCAGTACTCCTTCAGCAACGATGGACAAAATATGGTCGAGACGCTCGTGTTGCACGTGCGCGACCCCAAAGAGTTGATCCAGGTCTCGGTGGAAGACAGCGCTTCCTCGATCAGCAGCGCGGCCACCATGCTTGCGGCCAACACTCCCGCCAGCCGCATCCGGCTGGAGCGTTTCGGGAAGTCGTCGGTAGCGCTGGCCCGCTGCAGTGGCGCCGACAATGGGCCGGCGCCGAACCAGAGTGCGTACGAACCGCTATTCCGCAGTGCCTCCGAAGTGCTGGCTGACTATCGCAGCCTGCTCGGCGTCCGTCACATGGTGCCCGCGGAACTGTCCCAGATCCCCACTGCAGGTCCGGCAAAATCGAAATCTGCCAAGCCTGCCGCCAAACCTTTGAAGTGAAGAATGGTTAGGATTTGGTTTTGGGTACTTGAAGCAGCCCATGCATCGAAATCGAAAATTCGCAATCTAACGGCTAGCAAATCATGAGCGAAACTCGCAACGTCGTCATCATCGGTTCCGGCTGCGCCGGACACACTGCCGCCCTTTATACGGCGCGCGCCAATCTGAAACCTCTTGTGGTCGAGGGCCACGAGCCCGGCGGCCAGCTCTCTCTCACAACGCTGGTGGAGAACTTTCCCGGCTTTCCCGAGGGAATTATGGGGCCGCAACTGATCGAGAACATGCGCAAGCAGGCGGAACGTTTCGGCGCCGAATACCGCATGGCCCACCTCACCAGTGCGGACCTCAGCCAGCGTCCGTTCCTGCTCCATCTCGGCAAGCAGCAGGTGCACGCTCAAGCGCTCATCATCGCCAGCGGTGCTTCCGCCCGTTGGCTCGGCCTGCCCAACGAGCAGAAGCTCATCGGCCATGGTGTATCTTCCTGCGCCACGTGCGATGGCTTCTTCTTTTCAGGAAAAGAAATCGTGGTGATCGGCGGCGGAGACTCCGCTATGGAAGAGGCTCTGTTCCTCACTCGCTTTGCCACCAAGGTCACGCTCATCCACCGCCGCGACAGTTTCCGTGCCTCCAAGATCATGCTCGAGCGCGCCAAGGGCAACCCCAAGATCCAGTTTCTGACCGACACGGTGGTCGAAGATGTCTATGATCACACTAAGCAGGAAGTGACCGGCCTCAAGCTGCGCAACGTAAAAACTGGCAAGGTCTGGGACTTCCCAGCCAGCGCGCTGTTTCTCGGCATCGGGCACGATCCCAACGCGAAGATGTTCGAAGGCCAGCTCGACACCGACGAGGACGGTTATCTCAAGACGCACAGCTATGTGCGCACCAAAGTCCACGGCGTATTTGCCTGCGGCGATGTGCAGGACCGCCGATATCGCCAGGCCATCACCGCCGCCGGAAGCGGCTGTATGGCTGCCATCGAAGTCGAGAAGCTTCTGGAAGAGCACGGCGACTGAGCGGTCAGCAGCGCTCACGATGCATCGGCCTGCGGACTGTCCCCCTGCATTTTTGTGAAAGTTTGCCCCATCGGATTACCGAAGTAATCTACGCCGCAGATTAGACAGCTCTTATTCTGGATAGGTACAGCCTGACCCCCATGAAGATCCGTATCGCGGTTGCTTTATTCATTCTCTTGCCAATTTGGATGTTTGCTCCCAACCATGCTCCTGCCCAGGAAGCTTCTGCAGGCGCCCGCAGGGTTGTGAGCAAGGTCGTTCCACAATATCCCGCCCTCGCCCGCTCCATGAACATAAGAGGAAACGTAAAAGTGGACGTGGTGGTTGCTCCCAACGGCACGGTAAAGTCCGTTGAAGTGAAGGGCGGCCATCCCTTACTTGCACAGGCTGCCCAGGACACGCTACGGCAGTGGAAGTGGGAACCCGCTCCTCATGACACCCACGAGATCATTGAGCTGAGATTCAACCCTTAGCCTCTCTTGCCTGTCCGGTTCAATCCACGTTGCGTTTCGACCCGGTCCTCGCTGCGGCGTGCCCGCTTTGTGATAAAACGTTGTGTGGTCTTCATCTGCCAGTCGAGCGCTGCGGCTTTCTACTTTCCAGGTGCGGCATGTTGAGAGCGTTCTTCGTCCGTCTTTCTGAAAACTCATCTTTACGCACGTTTGCCGAGCGTTCCGCGCTGGGCCGCCGCGTCTCCGGGCGCTTCGTCGCGGGCACTGAGATCGCGGACGCGGTCCGCTCCACGCAAGCCGTCAACCGCGCGGGCATGAGCGTGAGCATCGATAACCTGGGCGAAAATGTCACCAATCCCGACGAGGCCCGCCGAAGTTCCGAGCTCTATCATCAAATCCTCGATGCCATTGCCGCCAACGATCTCAACGCCAACATCAGCCTCAAGCTCACTCATATGGGGCTGGATGTGGACGAGAAGCTGGCCCGCAACCTTGTCGGCGGCCTGGTCGCCAAGGCCGCATCCATGGATCCTCCCGGGTTCGTGCGCATCGACATGGAAGGTTCGCCCTACACCACGCGGACCCTCGAGTTCGTGCACGAACTCCACCGCACGCCAGGAAACGCTAACTCTGTCGGCACGGTGATCCAGGCATACCTGAAACGGTCCGAGAGCGACGTCGAGAAACTTCTGGCCGAAGGAATCCGCATTCGCCTTTGCAAAGGCGCTTACGAGGAACCTGAGGAGATCGCCTTCCCGGCTAAGTCCGATGTCGATGCCAACTACGTCAAGCTGATGAAGATCCTGATGAAGAGCGGTATCTATCACGGCCTGGCCACGCACGATGAGAGCATTATTCAGCAAGCCCAGGCCTTTGCCATACGGGAGAAACTTTCCCGCGACTCGTTCGAATTCCAAATGCTCTACGGCATTCGCCGCGACTTGCAACAGAGTTTGGTGCGCAACGGCTGGCGAGTCCGCGTTTACATACCGTTCGGCAGTGAGTGGTATCCCTACTTCATGCGGCGGCTGGGCGAGCGTCCGGCCAACGTCCTGTTCATCGCGCGCAACCTGTTGCGGGCGTAAAGGCCCCGCGGCGTCGACCTAACAGGCGGTCGTGGCGCCATCGCTTGGGGTCTGGGACTTTCCTCTCCAGCCGTACGGCTCACCGCGGAATGGCTACATTTTTCGGGCAAATCCATTAAGATGCTTAGGCTCCCGGACCGGGGTGCGCCATGGAGAATTCCTCTTCACCCAGAAAACTGGCAGGCCGCTACGAAGTGCGGCAGATCCTCGGCCAGGGTGGTATGGGCCTGGTGTACCGGGCCTACGACGCCGTCGTGCGCCGCGAAGTAGCGGTCAAGACCATCCTCGACATTCCCGATCCGGCTTCGCTTCAGTTGTTCTACAAAGAGTGCGACGTGCTGGCCTCTATGAGCCATCCCAACATTGTCGAGATCTTCGACATCGGGGAATTCGAAGAGGATGGCAAAAAGAAGCCCTACTTCGTGATGCCGCTGCTCCCTGGCACCACGCTGGAGTCTTTCATCCGCAAGGCCAGCCATCGGCTCACGGTCGAGCGCACGATTGACATCATGTCCCAAGCCTGCCGCGGCCTGCAGGCGGCGCACGAACGCGGACTGGTACACCGCGATCTGAAGCCGAGCAATATTTTCGTGATGGAAGACGACTCGGTGAAGATCATCGATTTCGGCGTCGCTCACATGGCGGACGCCCACACCACCCGCGCGCAAAAAGGGACACTGCTCTACATGTCTCCCGAGCAGATCGAATTGAAAGCACTGTCGCCGGCCTCCGATATTTTCTCTCTCAGCGTTGTCTGCTATGAAGCCATGACCGGTCGTAACCCGTTTCAGCGTGCGCGCGCGGATGAGGTAGTGGAAGCGATTCTGCACCATATTCCGCCGCTGGCGGCAGAACTGAATTCCACGGTAAGCCAGCCCGTGAGCCGCGTGCTGCACAAGGCGATGGCGAAGCAGTCCTGGCACCGTTTCGCCAGCGCCCGCGATTTCGGAGATACGCTCAACAAAGCGCTGCGCAACGAGCGGATCGAGTTTTTCGATGCGGAGCGCACTCGTCCACGATTACAGCGCGCCACCAAGGCGCTGGAAGAAGGCGACTTTCAGTTTGCCGGAGAAATCCTGGGCGAGCTCGAGGCCGAAGGCCACATGGACACCTCCATTGGCTCTCTTCGCCGCCAGCTCGACGGCGCCGTGAGGCGAAAAACGCTTTCTCAGCTGCTCGATGCCGCCCGGGCTCGGTTCGAGGAAGAAGAGGACCCGCTCGCTCTGCAGAAGTTGCAGGAAGCTCTGCAGATCGAACCCGACAACGCTACTGCGCTTACTCTGAAGAGCCGGATCGAGAACCGGCGCAGCGAACGCCAGATCGACAACTGGTATCGGCTGGCCCGGCAGCACATCGACAACCATGCCTATGCGCACGCGCGCGAGGCTTTGCAGAATGTTCTTCAACTCCGCCCGCAGGAAGCGCGCGCGCTGCAGTTGCTGGCGGAAGTCGACCGCCAGGAACAGGAATACAAGAAACTCCGGCAAGAGAAGGAGCAACTCCATCGCGCTGCGATGGACGCATGGCACAAAGGCGATGTAAGCAACGCCCTCGCCAAACTGGGAGTCGTTCTGGATCTCGACCGGCGTGCCCCAGATTCCATCAATCGCGAGAGCGGCGCTACTTACCAGAGCTTCTACAACGAAGTGCGGTCCGAGCACGACGCGATGAATACCGCGTACGCCGACGCCCGGAGAAACCTCACCGAACACAACTTCCGCAAAGCCATGGATGCGTGTCAGACATATCTGGCCAAGTATCCGAGCAACGCGATCTTCCAGGCTCTCAGGTATGACATCGAGGAGCAGCAACGGCAGGAACTCTCTGCCTTCATCGCCTCCGTTGATCGCCAGGTTGAGGCCGAGCCGGATTTGGACAAGCGCGTGAACACTCTGCGTGAAGCGCTCGATCTGCACCCTGGAGAGACGCATTTTGAACGTGCATTGCGGCTGGTGCAGGACAAACGCGACCTGGTCAACTCCATCGTGGCCCGGGCCCACCTTCACGAAGAACAGGGCGCGTATGGCGATGCTCTGAATGATTGGGAGATCCTGCGCACCATCTACAGCCAGTATCCGGGGTTGACGTTCGAGGTTGAACGTCTGCAGAAGCGCCGTGACCAGCAGGTTCGTATCGAATCCAAAACGCGTCTCGTCGAACAGATCGATGTGTGTTTGCATTCCAGCGACTACGCTCGCGCTCTGGATCTATTGCAAGGCGCGGCGGCGGAATTCCCCAACGATGCGGAGCTTACCGAACTTGAGAAACTCGCGCAGGACGGCGTAAGGCGCAAAACGGAAGCCCACCGCCTCATGACTGAAGGCCAGGATCTGTTTGCGCAGCAGAAATCTGAAGGGATCAGGTTGTTGCGGCAAGCCTACGAGCTGGATGAAAACAATTCTCTGGCCCGCGCCGTTCTGGCCAATGCCTTGGTGGAACAGGCTCATTCAATAGTGGAGGGCGATTGGCGGGAAGCCGAGAAGCTAGCGCGCGAAGCACTCGACTTGAATCCAGGGCATCCCATGGCGAAGACCATTCGCACTCTGATCCTCGACCAGAAGCGGGAGACCTTCGTCGAGGAATGTGTTTCGCAGGCGCGCAAGCTGCAGACGGCCACAGATCTTGCCGGAGCACTATCCCGGATCGAAGAGGGATTGTCGGTTTATCCGCGCGAGCCCCGGTTGATTCAGATTCAGGAGACGGTGCAGCGGGATCTTCAGGCCCAGCGCCGCCAAACGCGCCGCCGAGATCTGGAAGAACTGCGTCGCATGGAAAATGAAATTGACGCCACCACCGACGTTGCATCGAAGCAGGCCTTGGGGGAACGAGTGCGAGCCGTAGCGGACAAATACTCGAAAGATGGAGAAGTGCTCTCCGTCGCGAATGGCCTTCTGCACCGCCTGGGTCTGCTCGAGGTGGCCCAAGAAAATCCGACCGGTTCGCCCGAAAGTGACAGCGCCACCCTCACCTATCACACTCCGCCAGTCAGCGCTTCTGAGCCCTCTCTGGCTGGGACGAGCAATGCTTCGGCCCCTCCACCTGCGGTTAACGCAGTTGCCAAACCCGCATCGCCGCCGGTCCCGCCAGCACCGCCGCTTCCGCCAGCACCGCCGGTTCCTACTACCGCAAGACCTGCTGCTTCCGCTGCGAAGCCTTCCGCGCCCAAAGCCCCATCTCCATCTGCCAGTCGCAATCAGCCCGCGAAATCACCGCAGCGTCACACCCCGGCGATCCTTGCCACGGCCGCCGTAATCGTCCTGGTCGGAGTAATCTTTCTTTTCGTACGAAAACATCGCGCGCCGCCAGTCGTACAGACGCCCGAAGCGGCGCCCGCTGTCTCCACCTCGACAACGCCGCTTGCCCAGCCGGCGCTCTCAGCGCTGAAATTGTCTTCTGACGTCGGCGCGGGAAAAGTGACCTTCGACGATCAGCCGCCCGCCGAATTTCAGGATGGACAGTGGGCTCTCGACCAGATCCCCACGGGAGAGCACAAGCTGAAAATTGATGGCTCACAAGGCAGCACATCATTCACGTTCTCGACCGAGGCCGGAGGTGTGCCCGTAGTTAAGAGCCCAATCGTCTCCAGTGCTGCACTGGCGATCGTTGTCAGCAGCATGGCCGGCCATCTTCATCTGTATTCCAGCGATTCTTCCACCAAAGTGAGCGTAGATGGCCAGGCTCCACTCGATGTGCCCCCAGACGGTCTCGACCTTCCTTCCATCTCTGGCGGCGCTCACGAACTGGCGGTGACCCGAGGCGGTGACCAATACAAACTCGACATTGACGCGGGGACGACGCCAGCGCTTACCACCTTCCTGGAATCCGGACAGAACCTCGGCACCCTGGTTGTGATTGCTGGCCAGGACAAGGCAAAGGTTTTTCTCAACGGAAAACTGCAGCCGCAACTCACACAAGGCGGCCAGTTGCGCATCCCGAATCTCGAACTCAAAGATTACGTCGTCCGAGTCTCTAAGAGCGGCTTTCAGGACCTTCCAGAACAGAAGATCCGGATTCGCAAGGGCGAGGGTAAACTGGTCTTCAATCTCCAGCCCATCCCCCATTTGGCATCGCTGACGATCCAAGGCGGAGTTCCGGGGGCTACTGTTCTCGTCGACCAAACTCCGGTGGGAACGATTCAGGCCGATGGAACGCTCACCGTCGCCACCATCAATCCCGGAGATCACGTCGTCGAACTGCGCAAAGACCGGTTCAAACCCAGGCAGATCAAGAAACACTTCATAGTGGGAACCGCGGTATCTCTTGCGGCTGCGGACGTGGCTCTGGACGCGGCTCCGGGCGAGCTAAAAATCACGTTCGCGCCCGCCGACGCTCAGGTAACTATCTCGAAAGCGGGCGAGCCTCCCACAAAAATAATCAGTGGCAGCGCGCTGAGTCTGCCGGCCGGTTCCTACACTCTTACGGCGAAAACCGCCGACAACTTCACTCGCACGTCGACGGTCGAGGTCCCCGCCGGTCAATCCAAGAGTTTGGATTTGTCGCTCGCTCCGAGCGGCATGTCCAAGTGGGATGACCCGGCCGGCTGGAAGCAGGAGAAGGGTTCGTTCGTCCACAAGGGCGGCGATTTTGTGATGTACAGCGTCGCTCCCACGTCGGGCACATTTGTTTTTTCGGCCATGCTGATCAAGGGCCATCGCCTGCAGTGGGTGCTCAACTGCACCGACGTCAACAACTACGTCCTCTTCCAGATGGACGACAATAATTTCTACCGCACAGTCATCCGGAACGGTCAGAAGGGAGACGAAACCAAAATCCCGCACAAAGGCGACAAGAAGAGTTTTCGCACGATCCAGATCCGGGTGGGACCGAATGAGATCGTCCACCAAATCAGGCAAGGAGAGAGTTGGGTGGCTCTGGATCGATGGACTCAACCTGGGAGCAACCTGACAGTCGGCAAGTTTGGCTTTTACATACCCGGCAATGACCAGGTCGCGCTCTCCACTTTCGGCCACTATCTGGACTTGAACATGCGCTAGCCGAATCATCCTCGGATGTCCCTTCGGTTCCTCGGTTCCCAACCCGCACTCGAGTCCCGGGTGTACATTGTCAAAAGGGCCATGAGAACGCGCTTTCAACCTTGCGCTGAGATTGGGGTGGCGGTGTTCTTGTGGAGCCTCTTGTGTGTCCACGCAGTTGCGCAGTCGGGGCCGTCCGACCGATCTGCTTCTTCGATTGATCGCGCTTCCATGCCGCTGGACCGGATCGTCAAGAATCTCCAGGAGCGGAACGCCCAACGAGCCGCTGCCCTGGTTGAGTTTGTGGGAACGCGCGTCTACCGCATGCAGTACCACGGATTTCCCGGCGATCGCGACGCGGAGATGGTGGTCAACGTGACCTACCATTCTCCTAATGCGAAGCAGTTCACGATAGTTTCGCAAAAGGGTTCGCAGTTCGTCATCGACCACGTTTTCAAGAAACTGCTGGAGGGCGAACAGGAAGCGGCTAATGAGGAGAACCGGCGTCGAACCGCACTCAGCACGGACAACTACGATTTCTCGCTTGCCGGATACGAGACTTCTTCCGATGGAAGCCGCTACATCCTCGATCTGCTGCCGAAATCCAAGAATAAATTTCTCTACCGCGGAAAGATCTGGGTTGATGCTAAGGACTTTGCCGTGGTGCGAATCGAAGGGGCGCCGGAGAAGAATCCATCCTTCTGGATCAAGAAGACAGAAGTCGCGCACAAATACGTCAAGGTGAACGATTTCTGGCTCCCGGCCGAGAACCATACGGAGAGCGTCCTCCGCATCGGGGGGCGGGCCGTCCTTACCATCGAGTACCGGGATTATAAAATTGTTAAATCGACTCCACTGCCCGAGGCTGAGAACGGCCACGATGCCATGAAGTCATCCCAGATCTCTACCGTTCGTTGAGTAAAGCTTCTTCTTAGTGACTATTTGCCCGCATTCGAAATTGTCACGACCGCGCTCGCTGGGCCGACTTTGCCGTCGGATGCAACGTAAGAAATACGGTATCCCACGCTTCCAGACGCTGGCGGGTTGTTGTCGGTGGCTGTCTGAGCGGTCATGGGGCCGGCGATGCGAATCCAGCCATTCTTTGTCTGATCATTTCTTGTTTGGTCACTGGCCACTTGCTCTTGCCGCTCCACGATCAAGCCGAGGCCGGCAGGCGGCGGCTGAAACTGCAAGACCACATGAGGATACGGACTCGCGGTGTACTGCGCCGTTGGAGTCGAAGGCGTCGGCATCTGCGGCGAGCCTATGCGAATCGCCACCGGACGCGTGGGATCGCTGCGATTTCCGTTCTTATCCACCGCAACCAGCCGGTACCAATATTTTTCGCCCGGGCTCACGTAAAGATCGGTGAACTGGCGCGCAGCGCCGGGCAGCGGATCGCCGATCACCACTCCCAGATCGCCTTCGCGTCCGGAACGCAACACGAGGAACTGCGCGGTCTTTTGATCTGCGGGCACAAAGTTGATCAGAGTTTTTCCGTCAGCCCCGGTCGATCCGGTGATGGAAGGCGCGTCTGGAAGCGAACGATCAGCGAGCACGATTTGTACCGAAGAACTGGCCGGGCCCTCCGCATTGTCGAACGCCACAGCTAATACCCGGTATTCCATCTTCGCGTCGGAACTCAGGCCAAGATAATCGTCATAGAGCGGCTCGGGGGTGACTCGGGGATTAAGACGAACCCAGTTCTCAACCCCAGCGGCCCCCGTGATCGAGCGACGCTCGACGAAATATCCTGCCACGGGAAAACCAACCGGCTTCCATGTGAGGCGGACTCGTGTCTGACCGGCATCGGCGGTGAGTCCGTCCACTTTCGGCGGGGCACCGGGATTTCTTGGCTGCGCCATGGCGGCGCTTGAAGGATTACCCAGGTCGCCGCGGGAATTCACGGCGCGGACACGGTAGTAGTAAGTCGAGCCACCTCGAACCGTGGCGTCTTCATATTGCGAGGTGGTAGGCGGCAACGCCTGCGCTGCCAGAGCTTCGTAAGGCCCGGCATACAGAAACGCGCGCTCTACGACATATCCCGCAAGATTGGGCTTCTGCTGAGCCGGCCAACTCACAACTATCTTTCCAATTCCGCCGGCCGCCGTCACCGGCTGCGGCGGTTCGAGCGCGTGGAAGTCAGGATAGAAGATACGAATCGAAGTTCCAGCGCTGCGGCGGCCAAAGGCATCCACACTGAAAACGCGGTAGGTCAAGGTTTCATTCGCAGGCGCATTCCGATCGAGCACCAGCGGGATCTTCGAGTCCCAGCGCGACCCGGGGATCACCGGCTTGGCGGTTACGGCTGCGCCCGATTGCCCCCCACCATCGCGCTCGACCGAATAAGCGATGACCGGCAGTTGACGATTCTCCGCCGGCGCCTCCCAAAATAAGGAGATACCGCGCTCGTCAACCTTAGCTTGCACGCCCGCGGGTGCAGGGGAGAGCGGCGTCGCCTGAGACGAATCGACAGCGGAGCTCGTGAGCTGCAGCCCAGTTGTTTTTCCGGCGCTGTCGAGCCCCTCGACTTTGTAAGTGCGGCTGCCCGCGGCAACATTCTCCAGCGTCCACGAGAGACCGAGCGCCCGCGCATAGCTCGGCTCGGTGAATGCCCGCAGACCGACGATATTGATCAATTGCTTGCGTTTCACAGTAGCATCGGGCTTGGCCAAAACAGCGGGCAGTTTGTGGATCGCGTCAGCGTCTTCCACGGAAAGAGATTGCAGAGCCGTGGCATCGCCCATGTTGATCTGGGGCACAAGCGTCTGCCCCGTGGAATCGGACAGCTTCCATCCTCCAGCCGGCCACTTCGAAGGTGGAGGAAACCAGAGCAAGGAAATGTGCCCCTTGCCATCCGAGGCGGCAAACAGCGCTCCGGAAGCCTCTTGTGCGGCAGCGCAGCGAACAACTGAAAGCACTAGAAGTGCGGTAGAGGTGAGGAACGAGATTCTTGAGCGGACCGTCATTTTCTTACCGTCAGCAAAACAATCACAACCAAGATGCCCGCAGCGACAAGCAGAACCCCCAGCGCCAGGCGTTTTACACTTCGTTGTTGAGCGGAGGTCGCAAGTTGACCTTTAACGTCAGGGCCAGCCTCTCGCAGTGAGGCAGTCAAGGTCGGCACCGTCTCTTTGTAAACCGCCCAAAGTATCCATATAAACCCGACCATGATCAGTGTGTAAACCAGAGAGCTCACAACAAAAGCCGTCAGCCTGTTTCGCAACGGACTGGCGCCGAGATAGGACATAAAGCTCCAACCATAGGCATAGATCGCTAGCATTCCCAGCCAGCCCATTAGCGTAGACGCGCTGCGATACAGCTTCACAAACGATCTCGTCTTTTCCTCATCGGCTTTCGTGTCGACGAAGTAAGCCTTTCCCCGGGAACCATACGGGAGAAAGACCAGCCGTCCGCTCGGATCCTTCTTGAACTGAAGCTCAACCCCGTAGTCGATAAACCTGGAAAATAGACGGATCATTTTCGCTCCTTCTACAAGTGCACCGAAAACGAAATCGAGCCCAGCGGCCACGGCAACCCGATGCTGGCACTGGCCTGCATTTCGAGGGGCATGGCTGAAGCCTCGATCTGCGCCGATACACCGGCCGACACACACACATCGTCAACGCAAACTCCCGCATTCACGCTGGCGGAGAAGTTGCCGGAAATGTGGGGCTGAGGCGTGATGGTCAAGCCCATGTCCACGTTGCCGTTAATGTAGGCGGAAGCGACCGAATCGTCGCCCACATTAAGGTTGATGCCCTCGCCGCCGCCGATCGCCAGCCCGGCGTCGGAGAGCATGACGTACATATTGGCATCTGAGATCAAGAGATGCCCGTCGATGCGGGGCCCTTGTTGCTTGCCGGCGTCAACATGCCACGGACCGCTCGGACCGAAATGGATGTCGACCGCGGCGTTGCTCGCGCTATTGCCCATGTCCACCGACGCCAGGCCGCCCATGAAGTTCAGATGTCCCCAGAGCCGTCCATCGAAATTGCTGCCCGCGTACTGGAAGTATCCTTGAAAATCTCCGTTGCTGTTGTCGGGCGGCTTGAGCAGCCAGGAATGAAAGTCCATGCGTGCGCCCGCATCCTGTCCGCTCGACTTGATCACAAGGTCGCCATCCAGCGTGTAGGTGAACTGATCGGGCATGCCAACGCGCAGTCCAGCCATAAAGAGGAATGAGCCATCCATGACGGGACTTGCGGCGCTGAGCGAGCCGGTATCTTCAAAGGCGTTGATGGGAAAATTGTGGCCGAGTCCGCCTTGCACGCGGTAAAGGTTCATCACCGGCGGCACAGGGATCAAAACAATTCCAGTCGGCCCCAGCGCATAACTGACGCGAGTCAGCCAGTAATCGTGCCCGCCCTGGTAACCAAGGCGGAATTCGCCTGTAATCGGCGGCCCGCCTAACTCGGAAAGATCCACCGTGCCGGAATACTCACTGCCGCTCGTGCCGGAATATACGGGATGAACCTTGGCCTCGGAACTCGGCTGGCCTGACGGGTATGGCACGTCGATGGTGAAGGGAGAATTCGTCGGTCCCGTCGTCGAATAGTTCGTTCCCGACACGTTGACCTGATAGTTCACCTGGACCGCAGCCGCAGCCATGACTTCGGAGAGATGAACGTTCGTATTGAACAGCGCGCCGAGCACCTGGCTGCCCGACGGAGGCGCAGTCAAATGAACTGAGACCAGATCGACTGGCGTTTGTCCCAGTTGTGAGCTGCCGCCGAGCGGGACGTCTGTCGCCTGATTCCCCTGCGCGAAGTAGCCGCGCCCATCCATCCCAAAGTAGAAGACCTGGTCGAAAGCGGCGAATTGCTTGTTCTCGGCGGAGAAAATCATGTGCAGCTTATTCGCCGCCACCACCCAGCCGATCCCCTGCTGCTGCGTGAACTGCAGGTTGTTCGCGGTGAAAGCGAAGTTCCCGAACATCTTCGAGACGGGCGGAACGGTGAACGGGAAGTTGATGCTGGCCTGCTGGCCGCCGCCGGATTGCAGAGTGGCATTCCCCTTCAAGTGCACGGCAAGCCACGGCACGTAGATATCCATGCCGTTGTACTGCGCGTTGAATGTGCCGTTGAATGCGGTCGCATTGATCGAAGCAAAACTCACGGAGCCCGCGCCCACCGTAGCGGTGAAGGGCCCGGTCGAGAGATTGCCGCACAGCCCGCTGCCGATCACTCCCCAATTCGTAACAACCGGCTGCAGTGATGAACTCGACACCAGATCCATCGTATAAGGCGTTATGGCAAGGCTCGGGAACCGCACGCCCACCCAATCGCCTCCGGTAAGCGGCCCACAAAGCGTTCCGGCCGCGTCGCCGTCGTGGTGACTCAAATCAAGCCGCACCGTGCTGGATTGCATGGTGAACGCACTCCAGCCAATCAGCGTGGAGGGCAGGCTGAGACCATCCTTCATCCAGTCACCGTTGGGATGAAGTTCGGCCTTGACCCCGCTCCACGAGACCGGCTTCTCGCCCGGAAGCCGCAACGTGTCATCGCTCAGAGTGACGTTCAAAGTGGCGTCGAGTTCCCCTCCGGCCTGCCCGGAGAGTGACGCTAGCGTTCCCTGCAAGGCCGGCAAGCTCTCTGCCAGCGTCAAGTTGGGAGAGACATCGATGCTTCCGGTCTGAACGTTCTGGCCGTCGGGCACGCTCCAGTTGCTGATCTTCACCGCAATGGGCGGATACTCGTCGTAGCCGCCGCTGCTGCCGTTGGCCATATGAATGATCAGATTGCCGGTACCGTTGTAGGTTGTGCCCTGCTGGGTCACGTGGTTCTGCAGCCCGCTGATTTCGAATGCCCCTCCGCTCTTGACCGGAAAGAAAAACTTGCAGGGCTTTTTGGGATCGGACGCGACCACTTCGTAGGCCTTCGGATTCGAGGCCACGTGCTGATCCGGAATCGGATTCGTCACCTGCGAGACCACCAGCTGCAACGGACCATTCACATACTGCACCGCGCCCAGACCGCTGGAACTCTGCTTCGAGGGCGAAAGAAGGCCGACCTTCAACGGCGGCAGATTGCTGCCCGCCGGCGGCGACAGAGTGTTTAACAGCGACTGCGCTTCCGCGACGTTAGGCCCAGCTGAGATCGGTTTGTTGCCACTGTTTCCACTCCCGCCGGATCCGGCGGCAGGCGTTAATCCAATCGGCATCAGCGAACCCAGTGCCATGCCCACGGCGATGGAAAGATTCGGCATGGTTGGCTGCGGCATCACGTCGGCTTCCACCATCACCGTGTGGTCGCCCACCGGCTGCACCTGCAACCCGGGGGAAAGGATCGGGGTGCTCTGCGAGATGATGATGGGAGGTTCGGGCACCGGAATCTGTATGACGGTGCCCAGGATCTGAATGGTGGTGAAGCCTTGCCGGGTCAAATTCTGGCGCGGTTGAGAAGGACCGATGGCCATCGTCTGCTGCGACTGCGTCCCGTCCACCATCCACGTCACGCGCACTTGTCCTCGCCCGTAATAGTTCAGGTAGGTCGTTGAGTCGATACCGTCGTCGCAAGTGCTGCACACGGCCACTGGCGTGAGTCCCGGCTTCAGCGGAAGCAAGTTAAATTTGCCGGGTTCCGGAGGGTTCTTTCCGGCTGCTGGCGGAGCAATCTTTTCCAACGTCGCAGGTTGGTTATTTTTTGCAGTTTGATCTTTCGCAGACTGATCTTTCGTAGTCTGATCTCCGAGGGAAATTCCTTTCCCCAGGCCGCCGGCGGGCATCACCGCCTTGCCGATGTCATACGCGCCAAAATCCGGGTCGGCAATGCTCATCAGGTGGAGCGGACCGTCCGCGGCCAAATCTTCCGGAACGGTGATGTTCACGGTGTGGCAATAAATCATGTAAGCGTCGCTTGCCACTTGAGCGGGCGTTGGGCCTTGGGGAGCAGCGGCTGAGGCTTGCGCGGAGGAACCGCCGTTTCCTTTTCCCTGCAAAAGAATCTGCTGAAAGCCTGATTGCACATTTGCCAGCGTGAGGCTGCCGCCCTTTGCCGTGCCCTGCATCGCCATCTTCGCGAGCAACGCCGTCTGCATGAACGGAGTCGTCGGACCATCCACGCTGGCCGAAACCGACGCGACACTCACATGCTGCAGATCTCCTTCGGGAAGCTGGAACACACGCACGGTGTAGCTTCCCGGCGACTGATAGGCGTGCTGCATGGGGCTGGTTGAGTTCGAGGGCAAGCTGAGTTGCACTTGCGGCGTCCAATTGCCGATAGAATAGGGCCCTGCCGGAGGTTGCGGGGTTGCCGGAGGCGCAGTCAAAGGTTGCACTGTCCCGTCGCCCCAATCCACAAACACATTGTCGAACTGCACCTGGGAGACGTACTTGGCTAAACATTGTTGGCCGCACCCCGGTGGATCCGCGGTCTGCGGCGTGAAGTTGACTTGATAGGGTGATTGAGAGAGATCCACGGTGCCTTGAAGCGCCCACTGATCGCCGATGTAATTGTTGGGATCAATTTCCGTGGGTTTCCCGTTCGGGCCGTAGACATTCTTGTCTGCAATATTCACCGCTTGCAGGCCCGTGCCCATACCCGTTCCGCCGCAAGCCATGCCAGTCGGCGGTTGCGGAGCCTTCAGCGGCCAGCGGTCGGAAATTTCCACTTCCAGATCGACCGTCCCCCCAGAGGCCGGCTGGCTTGCGGAGTTCTGCAAGGAATTCTGGTTTTGCGCCGGAGTCGAGTTCTGCGCGCCGCCCTTGCTGATGACCTGAGGAGTCGTTTGCGTCGCTACTCCGCTCTTGTTGTAGGCGTGAAATCCCGCCACTTCCCACTGCAAATCTCCCTGACTCAGTTGTCCGTTTAACTGGTCGGGAGGAAAGTTCGGCATCGAACTGCTGGACGAACTTGCGATGGAAACAATCGGCGTCTTCGAGCCGGATGCAGGCGGACCCAACAGTCCGGCCATGCTGGGAAATATCCGGCGCTGCACTGGATCCAGCACTTCCTTCAGGAATGCCGGGTCGGGACGGAAGTAGGTTGGCGGCGGAATAATTATCCCTATCAGCCCAGAAATGTCTTTGATGCCGGCAAGTTTCTGCGTCGCCACCAGAGTCTTTCCGTCCTTGGCATAGATTCGCAACTCGTAGTAATCCGCGAGCCCCGGATTCTGCTCGTGCCATTGAAAGACGGAAGCGTCATCAAGCAAAGGAATGCCGTAGGTCACGTATTGATCGCTGTATGTAGCCGCTCCGAGCGGTGCATCCAGCTTGATTACGCCTAGCGGGAAATTCTGCAACGTGATCGGCGGAATCTTCAGCACGGTGGGCAGCCCGGACTGCTTCGCCGCCAGCACGTTCAGCATGCCCTTGCCCACCATGGTTTGCTGGCTCGGAGTTTGCAGATTGATGTCGCGTCCCCCAGGAAGCGCAGACGGCAATGCGTTCACCGTCACATGGATCTCGGTGCTGTTGACGTAGCGGGCGGGGCCGTTGGCAAAGACCGCGGCGGGAACTCCCGCGCCCACGGTAAACGTCACCTGCGTCCCCGGGACGAAATTCGTGCCCTGCAGGGTCAGGTCAACGTTCTGGCTTCCCGCGGTGATCTGGTTTGGAACCACGCGCAAAATCTGCATCGGCAGCATGTGGGCAAGACTCGCGCCGGAAACAACCGTGAAAGTGTTCGACGCAGAGAGCCGCGTCTTTCCACCCACCACCAGCACCACTCCACGCGGCCCCAGAGAAGCATTCGGGGCAATCGCAATCTGAGCCTGAACCTGATTCGCATTCGTCACCGTGGTGGATTGCACCGTGATGCCGCTGTTAGGAGTGAACTGCAGAGAGGCGGGCGCGGAGAAATTTGCTCCGGTCAGCGTCATCGCCACGGTCGTCCCCTGCGTTCCCTGCAACGGAGAGAATTCGCGAAGAGCGGGCACACCCGGCTGCGTCGAACCACAGGCAGCAGCCGCCATTCCGGGAGGACAAGCCGGTCCTGCAGCCGTGATGGTGAACGAAGTCGGCGCGCGCAGGTTGTGGTCGGCGTCGATAAGAATGACCTGCCGGCTCCCAGGCTGAGCGCTGGGGTCGATCTGCAATTGCGCCGAAATCTGTGACGGAGAAACAACCTGCACATTGCTCACCGTGATTCCCTGCGACGGCGAGAACATCAAGTGCAAAGCCCGCGGAACAAAGTTCACACCGGTAAACGTGATTGTGACCGCCGACCCGGCTGCGGCCTGCGTGGGATTGAATCTGATCAAAGAAGGTGGCGCCAGCTGCGCACGTGCCATTCCGCACAGCGCGAGGCATAGCACTGGCAAGTAAGGCAAACTCGATCTCGGCCGCCGCAGACTCATGAACCCGCGATTCGTCTCATCCTAGTTCGTCTCATCCTAGAAAGTGTGCTTGTGGCCCCAGGTCGCCGTCCACAAAACCAGCAACTGTGTCGTTCTTTGGTCAATGCTCATGATCGTGTCGCGATTCTGGTTGTAGTTTCCTTGCGCCGAGAGCGTGCTGAACTTCATTACGCCGGGCAGAGTCCACGAAATTCTACCGCCGTATTGTCCGGTGAGAGTATCGCTGGTCAGCGTGCCGTCAGCCAGAATCGTCCGGCCTTTCGTCAGCGTAATCAGAGGGGAAACCTGCAGCGCCGGCTTCTTCCAGGTAAATGCCGGTTGCACGTACACCGTGATATTGCGCGTGGTTCCCGTGGTCAAGCCGTCGGCGGCAACCCAATTCGCATTCACCTGCCCATTCAACTGGAAGAACTTTTTCGTAACCAGGTTCGTGCCGAAGGTGAGCGAAGAAGTAATCGTGCTGGCCTCGGGAAACAGATTATTGTGATTCCAGTCTCGCGTGCCGCCCGCGGACATGGTCACAGTTCCGATTTGCCGGCTCAGGTTGAGGTTTCCGGAAATGTCGCGCTGATCCTGCGCTCCGGTTTGGTCGGGAGGCTGGCCTTCGAGCGATGCCGGCACCGTGCCGGTCTGGGTCAGCGATTGCCTCGCATCCACCACCAGGTTGGTTTTCTTTCCGATAGGCTTGCTCCAGGTCTCATCATAGCTGTGCAGGAACAGCTCGTCGCTGGTGGTGGGATGGACGTTGTTCTCGAGGAATGAATAGGTCAATCCGAAGGTTCCGGCGGTTTTCGTAGTCTGCGTAACCGCGGAGTCCACACCTCGCAGGTTGGGTTCGCTGGCCTGCGTCAGGCTGGGGTTCGCTGGGTTGCCAAAATTCTCGCCCACGTCGCGGTACGCCACATTGACATTCGTTTTACCCGATTGCCCGGAGATCCCCGTGCGCCATGCCCGGCCAAATTCGCTCTTGGAATCTTCATCGGTGTTGGGATTCTCCCGGCTGAAGGCGTACTCGGACGACCACAACCATTTCTGCGTGAGATGAATATTCAGCAACGCGCCATACACGTCTCCAGTTGACTTAGCGGCCACGGGATTCGGCAGGATGATCGGATTGCCTTGCGAATCGAAGGAAACACTGGTGGGCGCTCCAATATCTTGTGCGCTCAGCCACATCAGGCGGAATTGCGCCCACTTGGGTATCGGCGCCTGCCAACTCGCTCCCATCATCTGCTGATGAAAGTTAATCCCCGCGCCGCCACCGAGCGCTTCATCGTTCGTGTTCGCAAAATACCCAAACGTGCCGGCAGGCGTCTTCAGCGTAATCTCCGCTCCTTGCCGCGGCGTGGCGGCCGTCACGAATTGCGCGTCCGTGTACAAGACCGGCGTTACGATCCCGAAGCGCAGGTTCGCCGCCCAATCCCCACTCTTATAGCCAAGCTGTATCACGTAATCATTCACCCGGCCCTGGCTGGTGCGCTGCACCTCGGGATTCAGGATTGAATTCAGCAGACCGCTGCCGTTGACCTCCATGTGCCACGGCCCCTGCTGGTAAGTCATGCGCTCCGTCGCCGACAAAACATTGGAATCGGGAGGATTCGATCCCGAAGCCCACTGCGTGCTCGAACTGATTTGGCCTTCCTCCGAGGGACGGATTGGTTTTGCCGCAGCCGGCGCCGCCGGATGATGCGCGACCGCGATCATCGCGGGCCCAGGCATCAGGCCCGGTACAACCGGTGGAAGTTCCGCGTCCGTTCCCGGTTGCAACGCGTTAGCGGTGGGCACGCCGGCCGTGGGAGCAGGCACCGATGGTGCCAGCACTGTGAATTTCCACGTAGCGGCCTCATTCCCCACCGTGAGATTCACATTGTGATCTCCACCAGCGAGTGGCAGCGGCGGGGTGAACGCAATCTTGACATCCGCCACCTGCGCCAATGAAGTGATGTCCACATCATCGACCATCAAGCTTACGTCGGTGGGATTGACCGGAGGTTGGAAGCTCACCGAAATCGTCGGCTGTAGCTGGTTGGTGCTGCTATTCGGTGTAGGCGTTCGCCCCGCAATCTGGGCAGCGAGATCGGGGGGAGTGGGAAGCGCCTCTGGAACTCCCAGAGACGCCAACTGCACCAGATGGCCGCCGCCATTCAGCCTCGCCTGCGGCACCACCTGCGCCACAAAACTCTGCACCGGCCCTGACATGAGCAGCATGCCGTTGGGCGAGATGGCATCCACCTGCCAGTAATAAGTTGTCCCAGGAATCAGTTTCCGATCCGCCACGCGCACGTCCAGTTTCGGATCCGCGGTCAGGTATTGCCGGATCACCTGCGTGCCTGCGGAGTCACTGCTTATCGTGACAAAATAGAAGCCGCCTTTCTGCGCGGGTTTCCATTCCAGAAGAGTATTGCCCGCGGCAGTGCGCGCCGGCACCGGGTGCACGGAAGTCAAACTGCCTTCCGGGACGCGATACACACCTCTCATCGGCAAAGGCTTGCGCGCTTCGCCCGACGATTCGATGGCGCGCACCGTCCAATAGAACTGGCCCTCCGGAAGACTTCGCCAGATCCGCGTTGGGATTTCCCAGCGATTGTCCACCACATTGAACCAGTTGCGGATCGTCCCCAGATAAGGCTCGCTGGAGAAACCTACCTGATATTTCGCCGCCCCCGGAACCGGAGCCCACAGCAAACGCGGCGGATTCTCCGACGCAAACACAGCTCCGTATTCCGGCTGAATCAGTTGCTCCAGCCGCCAGTCCCCAGGATTCACCACCACCACAATCGGACGACTGGCCACCTGATTGGGCTCGACCATCCGCAACTGCAGCGTGTGCGCGCCCAGGTACCAGGTTGGCAGCGATTGGCGAGTCTGAATCGCGGTACTTTGCCCGCCCACAATCGAGGCCGAAAACTGCTCCACCACATTTCCATCCCAAACCCACTGCCCAATCACGGTTCCAGTCCCTGTCCCCGCGAGAATGGCTTCGGCATTCAGTTCCCCGCCTTGCATCACCACGGTTCCGTCTCGGGGATGAGTCAAGGCCATATTCAAGACCGAAAGCGGCCCGCCCAGGGAATTGGACGATTGCACCCGGATGGGCTGGGACGTTCCCGAAGCGCCACTGGTAATCGAACCGGCCGTGCTCGTCCCGTCAAGGTTCAGCACGTCGACCGCGCGCAAGCCAAGAGTCGCCGTGGGACTGACGCTGATGAGCGCCGTCATCGTTCCTGCATTCACCACAACCACGCTCAGGACTGCCACATCGCCTGCGCGGATATGCCCGTTCGAATCGATGACGGCAGGCAGCGGCGGCGAAATCACCACGGTCGCTCCCGGCCGGAAATTCGCTCCCACCAGCGTCATCCGTATGTGGTCCGCACCCTGAACCGTGGACCCCGGAGAAACGCTGATCAGACTGGGCGCGGGCGCAATACTCACCGTGAGCGGTACCGCATTGGAGGTCAGCCCGCCTCCCGTCGCGAAGGGGTTGAAAACCGTGACCAGCAACGTTCCCTGCGTGGCAATGTCTGAGGCGAAAATGGTCGCCGTGACCTTCAGCGCACTCGCGTAGACCGTGGGGCGGTTGCTTCCATTGATTTGAACCACCGAATTCACCAGGAATCCGCTGCCCGTCACCGTCAGCGTGAAAGTCGGGCCTCCCGCTGAAACCGAGGCTGGATTGATGCTTGTAATGGCGGGAGTGGTCTGGGCCGTGGCGCGCGGGTGCATCCCCATCAACGCGATCAGCAAAACTGCAAAGAAGCCGCACCGCGTGCGCTGCGACTGGCAATTCGTGGAGCCACTGGTTGGCACGAACATGGGCAGACAGGTCCCGGTACAGGTCTCGGTCGGTGCGGTTGTGGAAATGAAACCACAATTGGTTCGGCGGCGGAAGCACAAACGCCGCACCGGAACCCTGATGGTCAACTGGAGAGTTCGCCCCGGTGGAAGCTTTGGTAGCGCTACCGGGAATCGAACCCGGGTTTGAAGATTGAGAATCTTCCGTCCTAACCCCTAGACGATAGCGCCATCCCGAGAGCTTCGATTATAGCAAAGCTACCCCTGCCAACTTCTTCGGGTAGGATTCCCAGTTTGCCTCGAACGAACTCCTCATGCATCCCGCCGCAGTTGTGATTGCTTCGATTTGAAACTGCGATCCCACCTTTCTTCGAAAAAGCATGTTTCCACAGCCCTCGACGGTCTATACTAACGTCAACTCCGCTCACCAAATCCCAAATGTTCCCTTGAATGTTGTGGGGCAAAGTGTATGTGGTTCGCCGAACAACTCGATTCTTTCCTAAACCTAGGTATTTGCAAGGAGTATCCGAATATGGCGAGATCAAGATCCACCTCAGGCGGCAAGACTAATCGTCCAGGCACAAGCACAAGTAAAGACCAAACCAGCACCAGCAATCCAGTTAATCTGCCCGACGTGAAAGCGGCCACGGCCGAAACAGCGCCTGCTGCAATCGTGCCCGAGACCAAAAGCGCGCCAGAAACCAGAAAGTTCGAAGTCAGGAAGCCCGCGCCTCGTAAGGCCGAGCCTCGCAAGAACGTCGTTCCCATCAATCTGGAAGACGAAATCCGGCGTCGCGCCTACGAACTTTACGAACGGCGCGTGAACTCTGGCAATGAGACTGAGGACTGGCTGACCGCGGAACGCGAAGTGTTGCAGCGCTATCATCAGCAGAGCGCTTAGCCGCGCCGCGATCCCAATCAAGCATTGGCGGCGATCGAACTGGGGTCGCCGCTTCGCCGGGATTGCGTGCCAGGCTCAGGCAAGTGCCTGATCGGTCTAGGGTTGCGCCGCCGGGCTCCCTAAAGTTTCTGTGTTTCTTCCACCACCCTGCCCGCTTCGCCGATATACTATCGACATTGCGTTCACAGGTCGCGGTTTGCCTCGCGGGTGTATTTCTGAAAAAATAGGTCGGGGTTCCCCTCATGGCGGAAATAGGTAGTTTTGCGCTTCTCCTCGCTTTGGCCCTGAGCGTTTATTCGTTCCTCGCAGGGATCGTCGCGTTGGTCTTCCAGCACCGGGATTCTCAGCCGTCCGCGCAACTTGCGGGTCAGGCCGCTCGCCCCGCGATTTCCTCTGCGGACACTTCGCTAGGCGCGCTGCTCCGCCAGGGTTCCGAGCGCATCGGAGAAACTGCTCGCCGCGCCGGCGTCGTCACCTTCGCCGCCGTCTTGCTTGCTTCGATCGTTCTCGTCATCTGCGCCTTCCGCGACGACTTCTCCATCGCTTACATCCTGCACCACAGCAACCGCGATCTTCCTGGTCCTTATAAGTTTGCGGTGCTGTGGTCCGGTCAGGAAGGGTCGCTGCTGTTCTGGTCGTTGCTGCTAGCCGCCTACGGATTCGTCCTGCGCCTTCGCTACAAGACCGACCCGCGGCTGTTCGCCTACGCTTCGGTGGTTTTGGCCGGCGTGCAGATCTTCTTTCTCTTGCTGCTCAATTTTGCCGCGCATCCCTTCGCCATCGTGCAGGGCACAATCCCCGCCGACGGCAACGGCCTTAACCCTCTGCTGCAGTATCCCGAGATGGTGATTCACCCGCCCATGCTGTATCTCGGCTATGTAGGATTCACCGTGCCCTTCGCCTTCGCCCTGGGCGCGCTGATCATGAAGTATCCCGGCGAGAAGTGGATTAACATCACCCGCCGCTGGACCATGGTCACCTGGGCTTTCCTTACCTGCGGAGTCTTTCTCGGCGCGCACTGGGCCTACTCCGTGCTCGGCTGGGGCGGCTACTGGGGCTGGGATCCCGTCGAGAACGCTTCGCTCATGCCCTGGCTTACCGGCACCGCCTTCCTGCACTCGGTGATGATGCAGGAAAAGCGCGGCATGCTGAAGATGTGGAACATGTGGCTGATCTTCGCCACCTTCTGGCTGGCCATCCTCGGAACCTTCCTTACCCGTAGCGGCATTATCAGCTCCGTGCACGCCTTCGCACAATCTTCCATCGGCGACTGGTTTGCCTGGTTCCTCGCCATCACCTTGATCGTATTCACCTTTTTCTTCGTTAAGAACAAGTCTCACCTGAAGAGCGAGCACAAACTCGAATCGCTGGTGTCGCGCGAATCCAGCTTCCTGTTCAACAATCTGCTCTTCGTTTTGCTCTGCTTCACCGTGCTCTGGGGGACCTGGTTCCCGAAGATCTCCGAACTTGTCCAGGGAAATAAGGTCACGGTCGGAGCTCCGTTCTACAATCGCGTCGCCATTCCCGTGGCCCTGCTGCTCCTGATCCTCACGGCCGTCGGCCCGCTCCTGGCTTGGCGCAAGACTTCCCTCGAAAGTCTCAAACGCAATTTCATGTGGCCAACCATCGGGGCCATCGTGGTCGCGGTCTTCCTGATGATCACGCCCCAAAGCTGGGGCTCGCCCTTTGGCCTCAAGCCCTGGCAGGATATCTCTTACTTCTATTCTTTGATGGCCATCGCGCTCTCGGTGCTCGTCACCCTGACCGTGGCCAGCGAGTTCTACCGCGGCGGCCGCGTCATCTCCAAACACACCGGCCAGGGCATGTTCGCCTCTATGGTGCAACTCACCCACCGCAACACCCGCCGCTACGGGGGATACATCGTCCACTTCGGCGTGGTCGTGGTCATCATCGGTTTCGCCGGAGCCGCCTTCAATCAGGACAAAGAGATGGAGATGAAAAACGGCGACAAGATGACCATCGGTTCCTACACCCTGGTCTGCCGCTCCTACACCGACGATGACAGCCCAAACTATGCCAGCCAGTGGGCGCTTCTCGACGTTTACAAAGGCGGCAAGCAGATCGATACCATGACCCCGGTCCGCCGTTTTTACAAAGCCAGCCAGCAGACCTCGACCATGCCCGACATCCGCTCCACCCTCAATGAGGATCTTTACCTGGTGTTCGAGGGACTGAACCCGGATAACGGCCACCCCATCATCAAGGCCCACTTGAATGCGCTGGTCATGTGGATCTGGATGGGTGTCTGGATCATGCTCGGTGGAACCGTTCTGGCACTGATTCCGAACGCGCCCGCCCCAATTCGTGTCCCCGCACCCGCGCGGCTGGAGCCCGCTCACGCCGCTCCCGTGGTTACAGGAGACTGATGGGTGGAGAGCTTGGTAGGAAATGTGGGGACAGCCGCCCTCGGCTGTCCGCCGGGCGCAGCCCGGCAGGTTTTGATGGCAGAGCCTGTGAATCTGTTCCGAACGATGAGCCGATGACGAACTCGAACCCAAGAACGAAGCGGGTCAAGCACCTTCAGAAAGCCGCGCAGACCCTCCTGCTCTGCCTCTCCGTCTTCGCCCTCCTCGGCGCCGGAGATCCCGCCACCCGGTTCAACGAAATTGGCCACCAAATGATGTGTATCTGCGGTTGCAACCAGATTCTTCTGGAATGCAATCACGTCGGCTGCCCGGCTTCCGACGGCATGCGCAACGAACTCATGGCAGCCGTCTCCCGCGGAGACAGCGACAGCCTGGTCGAGCAATCCTTCGTCCAGAAATATGGCCCCACCGTTCTGGCTGCCCCCACCACCAAAGGCTTCGACCGCGCCGCCTATGTCATTCCCTTCGCCGCGCTGATCTTCGGTTTCGGTCTGATCGTTCTCGTGATTCGCGCCTGGAAGAACCGCCCCGCTCCCGCTCTCGCCGATGGCCTGCGCCCCGTCCGCGGCGCCGAACTCGAGCAGTTCCGCGATCAAGCCCGCAAGGAGACTGATCTATGACGGAACGACCTATGATGGAGAACGATCTATGAGCTGGCTCGTCTGCATCCTCCTCTTCCTCGCCACTTATTTTTATGTTTTTTACCTGCCCGGAAAACTCTTCCTCGGCCCGGAGAAGACCCGCGCCGGTTATCTGCGCGAACGCAAAGATGCCGTCTACGAAAACCTCCGCGATCTCAACTTCGAGTACAAAGCCGGTAAAGTTCCCGACGCCGACTTTACCTCGCTGAAATCTTCCCTGCAGGACGAGGCCGCCACCCTGCTGGCTGAGATTGCCCGCCTGGAAAAGAATCCCGCGCCACAAAAAGGAACCCGATCTTGAAAGCAACCCACACACTCTGGCTGTCCACGATCCTATTGCTTGTACTCGCCACCCCGAGAGCCTCGTTCGCCTCCATGACCGGCATGGAACTTCGTGACAACTGTCGTTGGACCCAACAGGACGAATCGACGCTGACGGAGGAGCAGCATCTGAAGTACTCGGTGTGTGTATCCTACGTTCTCGGCGTCGCTGAAGGGTTCTACCTTGCCGGCGGCAAGTCGTGTGTGCCGAACGGAGAAAACGTGACCAACGGCCAACTCGGGCTGGTCGTGTTCAAGTATTTAGACGCGCATCCGGAAGAGCTTCACCTCCACTCGGGCCTACTGGTCGTTAGAGCGCTGAAAAAGGCCTTCCCTTGTAAATGAGCTGCCCATGCCATACGAGTTGCACCTGGAATATAAAATCAGGACCCACGGTGGGAGGCTCAAATCTGAGAGCCAGCCCCCGTCCGAGACGTATCAGTCGAAGGATAACGCCATTGCCACGGGCAAAAGGTTGGATTTGAAGAAGCTGTTCCATGAGCGGCAAGCGGAGTTGGTAGCGGGCGAAACAATCGTGTCAGTTAACCTGTCCATTCTTGATGGGCGTGATCAGATCGTTCATCAGCGAACTTATCCGTGAAAGGTACGAGCCGATAGGAGTTGTCTTGACCAAACCTGAACATTACGCTCTACTGAGTGCTATCCTCACAGCG
The DNA here is from genome assembly GCA_963749985.1 of uncultured Acidobacteriaceae bacterium. Lineage (GTDB taxonomy): Bacteria > Acidobacteriota > Terriglobia > Terriglobales > Acidobacteriaceae > Sulfotelmatobacter. Next base: position 485,674 of record CAVVOS010000003.1, read on the forward strand.
TCCCTCATCTCCGCCGCTGCTCAAACCCTCACCGGCACGGTGAAGAACGGCACCACCGGCAAGCCCGCCGCCGGAGATGAAGTCGTCCTGCTCAGCTTGGGCCAGGGCATGGAAGAATCCGGCCGCACCAAAACCGACGCCCAGGGCCACTTCACCTTCAAGCTCGACGACGCCCAGTCCCCACACCTCGTCCGCGCCATCCATCAGGACGTCACCTACCACCGCATGGCCCCTCCCGGAACCACTTCAGTCGAGCTGGAGGTTTACGATGTCGGAAAGAAGATCGACGGCATCTCGGTCGTCGCCGACATCATGCGTTGCCAAGTCGAGCAGGGACAACTCGAGGTGATGCGAGCCTTCGCCGTGCAGAACGATTCGAAGCCGCCACGCACCCAGATGAATGAACGCAACCTCGAGTTCTACGTTCCCGACGGCGCCAAAGTGCTCGACGGCTCGGCCATGACCTCCGGTGGCCAGCCCCTTACCACCGCACCTGTGCCCGAAGGCGAAAAGAATCGCTACTCCTTCGTCTTTCCTCTGCGCCCCGGAATCACCCAGTTTCAAGTCGCCTACCAACTCCCTTACTCCGGAAGCGCCAACCTTGACCCCAAGTCGCCGTATCCGCTGCAGCACTTCGTCGCCATCCTGCCCAAGACGATGCAGTTCACTCCGGCCGCCGCATCCGCTGGTTTCAAGCCCATGGACGATCCCAACCAGCCCGATTCGAACGTGCAAGTCGCCTCCAACACCGCCGTCGGCCAGAATCTTGCCTTCAAGGTTTCCGGCGTAGGCGTGCTCGAAGCCCGTCAGGAAGGCGATGGCGGCCAAGGCTCAGGTGCACAAGCACAAGGTCCCAATGCAGGCGGCTCGGCGCAACCTCGGCCCGGCGGCGGACTCGGCCCACCCATCGACGCGCCCGACCCTCTGCAGAAATATCATTGGTGGATCCTCGGAGGCCTCGCCGCCGTCCTGGTAATCGGCGGAGTTTACGTCGCGTCCCGGCAACAGTCCGCGGCGCGCGCTCTGGCGCGCCAAAGGGCCGGGTTGACTGGACAGGGTTCGTCCGGTGCGGCGGCAATGCAGGAAGAAGACGACTACGAGCCCGCCGAGGTTCTCGCCAAGCCCACCGCCCGGCCCGCCTCGTCGCGTCCCACTTCCATGCTGCTCGAAGGACTCAAAGAAGAACTTTTCCAACTCGAAGTCGAACGCAAACAAGGCCAAATCTCGCAAGCGGAATACGACACCGCCAAATCCGCCCTCGATCAAACCCTGGAGCGCGCCCTGAAGCGCGAAGCCCAGAAAGCCTGAGCCGATTCGAAGCGGTCGTGCGCGGCCCAATTAAAGATTGTCATTCCGACCGAAGCATTCCCTTCCGAAGGAAAGGGAATGCGAAGTGGAGGAACCTGCTGTCTCTTGCCAGTTCACCTGCTTCGGAAGTGCTCTAATGCCCTATGGCCTACACCTGGTTCATACTCCTGCTCGCCATCGTAGTAACGGCTTTCCTGTTGCTCTTGACTCACGGAACTTCCCTGGGCAAGGTTCTCCACGATCGCATCCCTGACCGGCCGCGCCGCCGTCTCTTCGTAGCTTCCGTAAGTTTCTTCCTGACGTTCGCCGGAGTGCGCGCCGTAGTCTTCGCTGTTCTGCACAACATTCCGCCCTTTCATTTCATCGAGCACGGAGGCAGCCACATCCATCACCTGGTCTTTGGAATCATCATCCTGCTCGTAGTGGGATACGGCTGGCTGGCTGACATCGGCACCGGCGTGGACGACTCCTCGATTCTTCTCAGCCGCCTGATGTCGATCCTCTATGGCACAGGCGCAGCCCTGACGCTCGACGAATACGCTCTCTGGCTGAACCTGAAGGACGTCTACTGGTCCCCCCAAGGCCGCTCCAGCATCGATGCCGTCATCCTCTTCGGAGCGCTGCTCGCCGCCGGTGCTTGGGGCTTCCCGCTCCTTCAGCGCGGAACAAAACGGCGAAAATAGATCGCGCGTAGCTGGACATTGTGGAGAAGGCTATGTGGGGACGCCCGCCCTCGGCTGTCCTCGGGCCGAAGGCCCGACGCTTTTGCTTTTGGTGTTGTCCGTGGGGGTCGGACACTCCTGTCCGACGCCTTTGGTGTTGCCGTTGGGGTGGTAAGCGCCGTTCTTCGTCCGGGATCAAGAAGGAAAGGAGCAGATAGCAGCTCCAGTAGACTTTGTCATTCCGACCGAAGCTTCGCTTTCCCGCAGGGAAAGGGAAGCGCAGTGGAGGAACCTGCTGTCCTCGACCATGCACATGAAGATCAAGAATCCACCCCGGCGCGGGTCGATGCAGCGTCATCCCTCTTAGGATTTTGCGCGCCGAATCACAGCACCTAACCATCGAGTTACGCCCATCCCCCATCGCCGCCGACGATGACCCCCGAGAAGACGTTCTGCCCGCGACCTTGACCCCGCCCAAAGATGACAATCCCTGCGTCGCCACATCGGCGAAAGCAGGAGCGTCTCCCGTAAGTCTATGTAATCGGCACTCGCCCCATGCGACTGCCAGCTCCGAGCGTCGATTTTCATCGCTATTTCTTCGCCCCGTGTCTTTCCTGCCACTTTTCCGGCGCATTGCCTAAGCCCCTCCCGCACAGCCGTTTGCCGACCACCAACTATACCTTTAAGGTGGTTTTCCGAGTTTTCCGAGATATCCACAGTGTTCCGGTAAAACGCTCTAATGTTCCGACTGGAACATTTGTACATACAAATGTTCCGACCGGAACCATCGACGCCCACATGCTCCCGCCCCCATGCATCCCGCCTCATCGCGTAACATCCAATAGGGTGAGATCGAACCTGGTGTAAACAAATATGGGAAACACATTCAAGACTGCTTTTCTGCTGACCGCCCTCACGCTCCTGCTGATGTTCTTTGGCCGCTACTTTGGCGGCGAGAATGGGATGCTGCTGGCGCTGGCCTTTGCCGCCGTGATGAACTTCGTCTCTTACTTCTTCTCCGACAAGATCGCGCTGGCCATGTACCGGGCGCAGCCGGTCACGCGCGAGCAACTGCCGCGCGCTTACGAGATTGTGGAGCGGCTGACCCAGAAGATTGGCCTGCCCATGCCAAAGATTTATGTGATCCCAACCGAGTCGCCCAACGCGTTCGCCACGGGACGCAACCCGAAACACGCGTCGGTGGCCGTAACCCATGGGATTTTGGGGTTACTGAATGATGAGGAACTGGAAGGCGTGCTGGCGCATGAACTGGGACACGTAGGCAACCGCGACATCCTGATCAGCTCTGTGGCAGCGACCATCGCGGGCGCGATCACCATGCTCGCCAGCATGGGACGCTTTGCCATGATCTTTGGTGGCATGGGCGGCGGCAGCCGCGACCGCCGCGGCGGAGGCCTTGCCGGGTTGTTCATGCTGATTGTGGCGCCAATCGCCGCCGCTCTGATTCAGATGGCGGTATCGCGCTCGCGCGAGTATCAGGCCGACGCTACCGGGGCACATTACACCGGCAATCCCTATGCCCTGGCTAGCGCCTTGCAGAAGCTCGACACCTACTCGCGGCGCGTGCCGATGGCAGCCAGCCCATCGACGGCGCACCTGTTCATCATCCAACCCCTGTTGGGAATGAACTTCGGCAACCTGTTCTCGACCCATCCTCCGATTGCCAAGAGAATCGAGCGGCTGACCGGGCGTCCGGCACAGTTCCTGCAGTAGAACTCAGCTTCTAGCTACTAGCTTCCAGCTCAAACCAATGCAAGATCGTTTCGTGCTCGCGTTCTTAGGTTTGTTGCGGTGCGGAAACCAAGATCCCTCGGCTTCGCTCGGGATGACAAAGCTAGAAGCTGGCAGCCAGAAGCTGAAAGCCCTATGACATCGGTAACTCCGCCGCCGCTGCGCCAGATAGTAAAATCGAAACAATGTCACCTGAAACTGCCATAGCTGTGTCCCACAAGGCTGCCGAACTGGAAAAAGCGCTTCGCCGCGTGATTCGCGGTAAGGATGATGTGGTGCGCCTCGCCCTGGTGAGCGTCTTCGCCCGCGGACACCTGCTGATTGAAGGCGTTCCGGGAGTAGGCAAAACCACGCTGGGACAAGCTCTCGCCCGCGCCATCGATTGCACCTTTCAGCGCGTGCAGTTCACCAGTGACATGTTGCCTTCCGACGTGCTGGGTATCTCGGTGTATTCCTCTCTGGACCAGGCGTTTGAGTTCAAGCGCGGTCCGGTGTTCACCAACGTTCTGCTGGCGGATGAGATCAACCGAACCACTCCGAAGACGCAATCCGCGCTGCTGGAGGCCATGAACGAAGGCCAGGTCACGGTGGACGCGCACTCTTACGAACTGCCGCAGCCGTTTCTGGTGATTGCCACGCAGAATCCGGTGGAGCATCACGGGACTTATCCTCTTCCGGAATCGCAAATGGATCGATTCTTGATGCGGGTGAGGATGGGCTATCCGGAGGCCGCGGCCGAGCGCGAGATTCTGCGCTCGGAAGCTGGAGCGGCGCATTTGCAGGACCTACGGCCCGTACTGACCGGCGCTGACGTGCTCGAAATGCAGGAGGCCGTCAAGCGCATTCGCGTCGATGAATCTCTGGTGACTTATGCGCTTGAAATCGTGCGCCGCACGCGCGAGTCGGAGTATCTATCATTGGGAGTTTCGCCGCGCGGCGCACAGGCACTGTATCGCGCGGCGCAAGCCATGGCCTTCCTCGAAGGCCGCACCTTCTGCACTCCAGAAGACTTTAAGCCGCTGGCCGTGCCGGTCTTCGCTCACCGCGTAGTGGTGAATGGAAACTACGCCTCGACGCTGAAGAAATCGGAACAGGCGGATCAGGTGCTGCGCGAGATTGTGGAGAATGTGGCCGTGCCGGTGTAGAACTCAGTACCGAGTACCTAGTACCGAGTACCGAGTATCGAGAGTCCGAATCTGGGTACTGGGTACTAGGTACTTCACACCGCGGGATATAATCCTTCCGCTATGTCTTTCCTTCGTTTTCTGATGCTGCTGTCACTCGTCGTCTGGATCGGCGGGCTGATCTTTTTTGCCTTCGTGCTTGCGCCTACGGCGTTCTCCGTTCTGCCCACGACTCATCTTGCCGGCAACGTGGTTGGACGCGCTCTGGGCAAGCTGCACTGGATCGCCATTGTTTCCGGCATCGTCTTCCTGATCAGTTCATTGATCTACAGCCGCTTCACCGATGGCACGGCACACGTGTTTGCGGCGCGGCACGTGCTTCTATGTCTGATGCTCGCACTCACTCTCGTCTCGCAGTTTGGGATCATTCCTCGGATGGATGTGTTGCGGGCATCGCTGGGCGAAGTGAGCGCGGCGCCGATCGACAATCCGGAGCGCGTTCAGTTCGATGCGCTGCATGTGTGGTCCACGCGCGTGGAAGGCGCGGTCCTGCTGCTGGGGTTGGTGGTGGTGTATCTGACTGCGCGGAGCTTCTAGCTGCTGGCTTCTAGCCGAAACACCTTCGCATACCGTTGGGCATTTGCTCGCGCGATCATTTATCCTGAAAGGTTGTTCGATCATCGCTGAGGCTGCTGTGTCGATCTGCTCGGGTTTCGCTTCGGCGTCGCAGCAGCTAGAAGCCAGGAGCTAGAGGCTAGAAGCTTTCCTTATGAAAACTGGAATCATTGGCCTGCCGCAGGTGGGCAAGACATCGCTGTTTCGGATTCTGACCAAGGCACATCTTTCGGATCAGGCGCGGGCTAACCCGCGCGAGGCGCACATTGGTGTGGCCAAGGTTCCGGACGACCGCCTCGATCGTCTGGCCGCGCTCTACAACCCGAAGAAGCTTACTCACACTTCGGTTGAGTACGTAGACGTAGGCGCCATCGGCCAGGAGGCGCTGAAAGACAGCGCCTACGCCGCGCATCTGCGAAATGTGGATGCGCTCGCCCATGTTGTGCGTGTGTTCGACGATCCTTCGGTGCCTCATGCGGGGGAGATCGATCCGCTGCGCGACATCAAGAACGTGGAATTCGATCTGCTGGTGAGCGATCTGGGGCAAATCGAAAAGCGGCTGGAGCGGCTGGAAAAAGATCTTAAGAAGATGAAGACGCCGGAACTTGAGAAAGAGTTCGAGCTGCTGAAGCGCGCCAAGGTGCAAGTGGAATCGGACAAACCGCTGCGCGAAATGGAAATGACTCCTGAGGACAAGAAGCGCATCAAGGGTTTCATGTTCCTTAGCGAGAAGCCGATTTTCTACGTGCTCAACATCGGGGAGTCGACCGAACTGGGCAGGGAACTGGAAGAAGCGGTGGGCAAGTATGGGCTCACGGAAATCGCGGCACGGCCAAATGCCGCGGCCACGGCCATTTGCGGCAAGGTCGAGGCCGAGCTCGCCGAGATGAGCGACGCGGATGCCGCTGAATTCTTGTCGAGCTATGGGCTCACGGAGAGTGGGCTGGTGCGGCTTATTCGCACCACTTACAAACTGCTGGGCCTGATTTCATTCTTCACAGCTGGCGAAGATGAGTGCCGCGCCTGGCAGGTTCCGGCGCACTCGCGTGCGCAAGAAGCGGCGGGAGCGATTCACTCCGATCTGGAAAAACATTTCATCCGCGCGGAAACGATTCGTTGGGATCAGCTGCTGGAAGCGGGATCAGAGGCGAACGCCCGCGCCAAGGGCACACTCAGACTCGAAGGGAAAGATTACATCGTGCAAGATGGCGATGTGATGCACATCAGGCATTCGGGGTGATGAGTACCTAGTACCCAGTACCCAGTAAGAGCAGTTGGGATGGACTTGGGAGTTCCGAGTTGGGACGTGGACTCGAAAACCTGGACTGGAAATGCTGAGTTTGCAGGCTTTGCCTTTAAGCTGAAGAAATGGCGCAGCATTACAAGGACCTGATCGCTTGGCAGAAATCGATGGACTTGGCGAACGCCGTTTACGATGCGACTGAGGCTTTTCCGAAGCGAGAAACTTACAGTCTTACCGATCAGATGCGCCGCGCAGCCGTCTCGATCCCAAGTAACATTGCGGAGGGGCAGGCGCATTTCAGTCGTCGTGAGTTTCGTCACTTTCTTCGCCACTCAAGTGGATCCCTGGCAGAACTCGAAACTCAAATTGTCATTGCACAAAGAAGGAATTATCTTACTGAAGCGCAGACGGCAGAACTCCTTAAACGTACGCATGAAGTGGGCCGAATCCTGAGTGGCCTCCTGAACTCCCTTAAAGAGCGCCTCCCCGCGGCGTGAGGGATTTGACTAGGTACCGGGTACTAGGTACTTTCTTACTTCATGCATCCCATTGCCACCAGCATACTGCTCGGCCTTACGGCCGCCGCGGCTAACGTCTTCGGCGGGGCGATCATTGTGCAGCGCAGTTGGGAGCGGCGGTATCTGCGCTACTTTGTCGCGCTGGGCGCGGGATTCATGCTGGCGACCGCTCTGGTCGAGATGGTGCCGGAGAGCCTTGAACTACGCGGACGAAGCGCGGCGTATTTGATTCTGCTGGGCTACCTGCTCATTCACTTCTTCGAGCATACGGTCACGCCGCACTTCCACTTCGGGGAAGAGACGCACAAAGATGAGTTCATGCACTCCCACAAGGGATATTCCGTGTTGCTGGGGCTGATCATTCACACTTTTTTTGATGGCATCGCCATCGCGTCTGGATTTCTGGTTTCGAACGCTCTGGGCTGGATCATCTTCTTTGCTATCTTTCTGCATAAGATTCCTGAAGGCTTCACCGTGAGTTCGGTGATGCTGGCCAGCGGACGCAGCCGGGGCACGGCTTGGGGTGCGTCAGTGATTCTGGGCGGAGCCACGCTGGCGGGCGTTTTGACGATGGCGATCTTCCGTCAACATGTGGACGCGGGACTGCCGCTGGCCGCGGGGGTCACGATTTATGTAGCGGCTTCAGACCTGGTTCCCGAGGTGAACAGGGAGCCGGGAGCGAAGATGGCTTTGCTGGTTTTTGTTGGGGCAGGCGTGGTGTTTTTGCTGGACGCTTTGTTCCATTGAGTCTCAGTTCTCAGCGGCTCGCGGGATCAGGTTACCGCAGCCAACTCAGTTGGGCGGTAGTGCAGTTTGGCTGACGCTCTATGCGGTTGAGCGGGAGATCCTTCGCTCCGCCTTAAAAACGGCTGCGCTCAGGATGACGCCGGGCAAAAGCCGAACTGCACCACTACCCTTTTTTTCTTTGTGACTTGCGAAGGGATACCCTCGTCACAAGAAAACAAAGCCCCCGCCTCCGGGGGCTGATTCAATCAATCCCTGCTAGTTCACGGTGATGCTGACTGCCGCTGACGGTATTCCGTTCGCCACCACTACCAGCGAACTCGCTCCCGTCTCCATGCTCGCGGGAACATCGAAGTTGGTGGAGACAACTTTCGTGCCGGTAGCGACGGCCATGGTGCTGTGGTCGTGCGTCTTGGCATAGAAGACGTGACCGGTGCTGTTGTTGGTGATGCGCACCAGGGGATAATTAGTCGCGGTCTGGTACTCGTCCCCGAAGGCAGCGGCTTGTGACAAGCCATTGAATTGGGTACCGCTAATCTTGTAGGTTGAGCCGCGCACTACCGTGGTCGGAACCGAACTAATCGAGGGAGCCCACGCCGGCAAGTAAGTGCCAGCGGAGTTGTAGACCTCCGCACCACCAACCAGCACCTGTCCGGTCGGGAGCACCATCAAACTACCCGGCGTGGCTGGCCCGGGGGTGAGAGTGGTGCCATTGAAAACATATGAGGTTCCGGTGTCGCCTTCGACTAGAACATCGCCGCTGGTGAGGAGTACGGCGAAGGAGTCGCCAGCGTTGTCGCCGTTGGGGAAGTCGGGGCCGACGCTCCATCCTGCTGTCGGAGAATAAATCGCGGTGTGTCCGGGACCGCTGCCATCATTCGAATAGGAACCGGTAGCGAAGACTGTGCCATCGGGACGCAGAATCGCGGGACCGATTTCTCCAGGCGGATAGTAGCAAAGGGAACCGTGGGGACCGTAGGCAATGCAACCGAAGGGCGAGGGCGAATGTAGATCCACAATGGTGCTGCCCGCCGAAGCCCAGGAACCGGCGGAAGGCGTGTAGATTTCCGAGTTAGGAGCATTCAATACGTCGGCGGTGAGGATGGTACCGTTAGGCAGGAGAGTCCAACCCTCCTCGGCGTTGAAGCCATCCTTGCCGGTGGAGGAGACCGCGTGCCAGGTCAGCGTTTTAGGATCGAGAGCCGCCATCTCTGTGGTGAGCTTGTTGCCCACGAGAAACTGGCCGCCGGGCAACACCACTGCGGGTGAATCTCCAATGTAATTCCAACCCTTGGGAGGTTGCACCGTGGTCCAGGTATTGGCCGAGGGATCGTAGATTGCGCCCCGGTTGGTGAGGGTGAAGTTTCCGTTGTTGTATTCACCACCCTCGATCACGAGACGGCCATCGGCCAGCACGGCGGAAGCGAAGGCGTCGGGCACGTATCCCGAAGGCAGGCTGGCGAGTTGCGTCCAGGTTCCGTTGACGTAGCTTCCGGTAATGTCGGGCGTAAGCTTCCACCAATCGGAGTCGGCGCCGCCTTGAGCCATCACGGTGCCATCGGTTAATTGAAAGGTTAAGATTGCGCCGTCGGGCGGCTGATGCTTGAGCCTGGTCAGAGACTGCGCTGCCGATATCCCACAGACTGCGCACAATAGAGCTATAACAAACAGGAATTTCTTGGCCAAAGTTCCCCCAGTGATTGCTAGTGAACGGAAGTGAATGAAGAGATTTACGACCGAAGTCCGCTGGACAGAGTACTACAGTTCCGGCCGGAAGATCACATTCCGCGCGCGGTTTGATCGAAATTTTACAATTGCGGTGGTGCGGCCTCGCCTGACAAGAGACTTTATTCTCTGCCTGCGGCTAGAAAAAGTTAAGAGCTTTGCGTCAGTCCACGGTGTGCTTGGCGGTGTAGCCGTCGCGAGAGACAACCTCGATTTTCTGTTCTTTGCCTTTCTGGTCCTTCACCTTCAGCGGGCCGCCATCGGGAGCTACGACCTGCACCTTGAGCTTTCGGTAGGTGCCGTCCAGTTTGGCATTCGTGGGGTGGTAGGCGAGCGAATACTGATTGCGGATGTCGTTCGAGATCTCGAGAAAGTCCTCGCCGTACTCTGCCTCAAAGCGCGGGAAGTAGGCGCGTCCACCGGTCATGGCGGCGAAGTTGCGCATTTCGTTATCGGCCTGCAGGTAGTCCATGTTGCTGACCGGAATACCCATCCCGTGCGGCGCGTGCCCGCCACGCGCTTCATACATTTCCCGGAGAATCCATCCCACGCTGACCGGGAAGATGGTTACGTCTTTCGTTTCCTTGATCTTCTTGGTGATCTTGTCGAGCGTCATCTTGCTGAAGGTATCGACTCCCGTGGTGATGAGAATGATGTACTTTTTTCCTTCCACCCGGTCCATACGATCCAGCGTGTCGTATAACGCGTCGAACAGATTGGTCTCGGCGAATCCGGGAATGCGCAGCTGGTTCAGAGCTCCGTAGACCGCTTTCTTGTCCTGAGTGAAATCCACCAGGATGTGCGGCTGCATATCGTAGTAGGCAACGGCGATCCAGTCGTCCTTTCTGAGCGTGTTGGCGAAGGCATAGGAGGCTTGCAGCGCGTCGCGCAAGAACACATAGTTGGTGGAGGCGAATTCCACGAGCAACACGGCGGTGATGGGGGCTTTCGAGACTTCGAAATTTGCGACCTGCTGCGCGGCTCCGTCTTCAAAGAGACGGAAATTATCGGCTTTCAGGCCGGGGACAAACTGGCCGGTTTTGGTGGTGACCAGCACATCCACGTTCACCAGGGGCACGTTCACCTTAATGGAATAGTCAGGCAGGCCCTCGACTTTCTTGGCGGTGGGCGGCGGAGGCGGTGGGGGTTCCTCGGCGGATTTCTTCGGCACGGCGTATGGGCCGATATCGCCGCCCGGGCCCCCGGCTTCTGGTGGAGCTTCCTGTTTGGGCTTGCCGTTGTCTTGATTCTGCGGCGGCGGAGCCTGCTGGTCCTGAGCAGATGCGGGAACGACTGCGGACAGCAGGACCAGCGAGACGGACAACGCCAGCATCCACCTGGTGAAATTCTGGAAGCGCGAGCGCCGGTTCGGGACCATATATTTGGTGAGCAAATTGGCGGATACATTAGCAAACATGGCAAACCCCTGAGTAGATAGAGACTCCGTGGGAGCGGAAATCCCTGTGCTAGTATAGACGCAGGGATTCGCGATTGGGATGTTTTGCCCGGCTCCCGTTCTTCCCCTCCTGGCAACGACTTACAATCTGGCGGAGTCTAATCGAGTAAGGTAAGGCTTACGTTCTGCCGGGCGTTCTTCATGAAAAAATTAGCTTTCGCGTTCTTCGTCGCTTGCCTGTCTTTCTCCTCCTTTACGTCTGCACAGGCCTCCCCTGGCACGCAAACTGCGCAAAACCCTCAGACCATTGCCGTTAGCGAGATTCACGCCGGCATGCGGGGCGTGGCCTACACGGTATTTCAGGGCGTGAAGCCTGAGGCCATGGAAGTGGAAGTACTCGGCGTGCTGCACAACGTGAATGGGCCCAAGGGAGACATTATTCTTGTCCGACTACACGGGCAGAAAGTGGAATACACGGGGGTGGTGGCGGGCATGAGCGGCAGTCCGGTTTATCTTGATGGCAAACTCGCCGGAGCGCTCGCCTTCCGCATCGGAGAATTCTCCAAAGAACCGATCGCCGGGGTTACGCCCATCGCCGATATGCTGGAGATCAGCGCGCTGGATCGCTCGCCAGCGGAAGAGACTTCCGCTGCCAAGCCCGTGGTAAACACGGTCGCGGGTAAGACTGCCGCGCCGGGTGAGGCGTCCACACTTCCGGGCTCGGCCCAGGATTCGAACGGTTACGCGAATTACCTGAAGCCTATTGAGACTCCGCTGGTCTTCAACGGATTCTCCGAGCAAGCCATTCATCTTTTCGCAGGGCAGTTCGCGTCCGCAGGAATCGTGCCGGTGATGGGCGCGGGATCGGTCAGCGACGACAAACAGCCCGAACCGCTTGAAGCTGGATCCGCTGTGAGCGCCATCCTGGTGCGCGGCGATATGGATATCGAGGCCACATGCACCGTGACCTACGTCGATGCGCAGCGGCTGCTGGCCTGCGGACATCCGCTGCTGCAGTTCGGCGCGGTCGACTTGCCCATGAATAAGGCCGAGGTATTGGCCACGCTGCCTTCACCGCTGAACGCTTTTAAGATTGTGAACACGACGGAGCCCGTGGGCACGTTCGTCCAGGATCGCCACACCGGCATCATGGGGGTGTTCGACCGGCAGCCGGAAATGATTCCGGTCACGTTGAGCATCCACAGCAGCACGGGAGTGAAGCAATTCCATTACGAAGTGCTGAACAATGCGAAGCTGACGCCGGTCGCTCTGATGGTGACGGTCTTCAACGCGCTGCACGGCGTGAACGAGTTCGGCGAGGAAATAACCTACCGGCTCACGGGCAGCATTGGCGTAAAAGGATTTCCGGACGTGACCATGCGCAACATGTTCGCTCCGGCAGAGAACGCGCAGCCCGCGGCAATGCAGGCTGCGATCTCGCTGGGCGAGCGCTTCGGCCGCATCTACGACAATCCTTATAATGCTCCCGCCATCGCGGGCGTGAAGCTGGATTTCGAACTGGTGCGCGAACGGCGCTGGGCGCGCCTGGAGAGCGCCCGCACCGATGTTACGGAAGCTCGGCCCGGAGACGAGATTATGCTGGAAACCGTGCTGGCTCCTTATCGCGGCGAGCGCATCGTGCGGCAGATTCCAGTGAAGATTCCCACCTCGGCGAGCAAGGGAACGCTGCGCATCCTGGTTAGCGACGGCGATACTCTCGACCGCATCGGACACGCCAACCCCGCCTTCGGGCGCAAGCTTGATCTCGCTTCCACCATCGCGGTGCTCAACAAAGAGCATTCGAACAACCGCGTCTACGTTTCGCTGCTTGAGGCCGACCCCGAAGCCCGCGTTGCCGACAAGGTGATGCCCACGCTGCCCATCTCGATCATGAATGTGATGGATGGCATGCGCGGCAACCAGGAAATGATCGTAAGCGGCGAGTCGAACGTGGATGAAACGGCAACCGCCCCGCTGGACTACGTTGTGTCAGGAGCGCAGTTGCTGACGGTTACAGTGAAGTAAGTACCGAGTACCCAGTACCGAGTTCCTCTTCCTTCTGCGCCTGTTTCCTATTCTTCATTCTCGCCCATCTGTTGCGTCAGATAGCGCTCGTAACCTAGCTCTTTGATCTGGTGCATTTGAGCTTCGAGGAAGTCGACGTGCTCTTCTTCGTCCTTGAGCAGTATCACGAACAGATCACGCGATCCATTGTCGCCTTCGTGCGTGGCGATGGCGATGGCGTTGTTGTATTGCTTGACGGCGCCAACTTCCAGGGCCAGGTCGCTTTCGAGCATGGACTTCACCGTCCCGCCAACCTTTAATTCCAGCGGCATCATGGACGGGCTGCCATCGAGAAACAGGATGCGTTCGATGAGCACTTCGGCGTGCTTCATTTCGCCGATGGATTGTTTCTTGATGAAGTCGGAGAGCTTGTGGTACCCCCAGTTTTCGCACATCTCAGCGTGCAGAAAATACTGGTTGATGGCAGTCAGCTCTTCACGGAGGGCTTTATTGAGTTCAACGAGGACCTTAGGATTACCTTTCATTTAGACTTCCTTTCTGAGCGAACCGAGTATAAACGAAGATTGAACAAGAATGTGGCGCGGGTGCCGGGAATCCCGAAGATCTGAATGTGGAGACGCAGCTGTTCTCCTGGTTAGATTTCGCGGGCAGGAGTGCCCGCGCCACACAATTGGCCATCACCCAGTCAGAACAACAGCACGCCTGCTTTCTCCATGTGGCGGAAGCCGTCGGTGGCTACCGCGGCCAGGACCATGAGCGTGCCGTTGTAGCCCACGTGCGCCAGAAAGCTTGACGCCACTGATTTCGTGAGCGCGCGCACCGTGGTGAGCACCACGCCGACCAGAATGATGATCAGCACGGCTGACCAGGAGCGATACTGCAGGTAATGCATCAGGCCGAAGGGAAGTGCAGTGAGAAGGATTCCCCAGAACGCGCCCAGTCGCCGCGCCACCACGGGATAAAGAAATCCGCGAAAGAAAAGTTCTTCCATCAAGGGACCGAGGGTAATGGCGAAGGCGACGGTGAGATAGGCATCCAGGGGACGGTCGAAGAACTGATCGAAAGGAGTGGTCTTGGGCATGGGCAGAAATCGTCCCAGGAAGTCGAGGCCGAGCATGAGAACTCCCACGCCCGCCAGGCTGAGGCCGGCGAGCCCCGGCCAATTCCAGCGAATGGCGGCCCAGAAGCGTGTGTGATACTTGCCCTCGACCAGCAGGATCATGTAAACCGCGACGACGCCGTAAGCCAGCAACTCGGAGAGCAGCGCCAGCACAGGCTTCTGCGCCACGTCGACCCAATTCTCGTGGCGATAGACGAAGCGCAGTCCCACCAGGATGAGGATCAGTTGAATCAGAAAAATCGTGGCTAGAGTGAGCGCGGCGATCAGCAGCACGTCCCATCCGCTCCACACGGGGTTCTCGCCGGCGCGGGGGGCGGGCGGCGGTGGCGCTAGAACCGGCGGGGGAACTGGATCGAGAACCAGCGGGACCGCTGGCTGCAGATCGCTAGTCAGCGCTGTAGGGTCAAGCTGCGGATTATCGGGTGACGACAAGAGTTTCTCTTTTACTTAGTCCCAGAACACAAGATTAGCATTGTTATTGTTGGAGTACCGATTGGTGGCTCAGGACTTCTTGCGGATTCCCGACACAATTTTCCAAACCTCTCCCATGTCAGCGTCCGTCGCCATGATCCTCATCTGAAGCCAGCCTGAAGACCAGCATTCCCATGTGTTCGGATCACTTTCGAAGAACTCCGGAGATTTCAGCAACTGCTCAAAACTTCCACCGCCCACACACGACAGAGTCTCACCGTCGAAATCGAAAGTTCGGGCCACGGGATCGACGCCTTCCTTCTTTAACATGGACGATCGGACAGACATCCATCCTTCCGTCTTCATCAAAGGGTGAGCGGACAACGTAATAATTGCGTGGGCCCTCCTTTTCCTGTCGCGTCTGGGGTCACCTGTCCGATCTTGTGTGTCCAGCCGAATCAATGTGTGGATCTGTGCATCGGAGTCCTCCACATACCAGTTCGAGGGCACAGGCACTATGTATTTTGCAAATACATCGGACTGTCCATGCCTGAGATGCCAAATCCAAGTTTCAATGCGGATGCGATAGCTGAACGCTAGCCACCCAAACATTGGCACGAGGAGGTAGACGATGATCCTTGCGGCCGTTGATCGCTTCACGGAAGTCCCTTCCGGCGGCAGTATAAACTAGCCGTTCACCACTTTCTTCCCGTTCGCAAAATACCCCACCAGCGCCTGCCCCGTGTATGACTTCTTCACTCTTGCCACCTGTTCGGGCGTGCCTTGGGCTACGATGCGGCCGCCTTCTTCGCCGCCTTCGGGGCCGAGGTCGATGATCCAGTCGGCGTTGCGGATCACGTCCAGATTGTGTTCGATGATGATGATGGAATTGCCCAGGTCGGTCAGCCGGTGCAGGACGTCGAGCAACTTCTTTACGTCGTCGAAGTGCAGGCCGGTGGTGGGCTCGTCGAGCAGGTAAAGAGTCTTGCCGGTCTGGCGCTTGCTCAATTCGCGCGCCAGCTTGATACGCTGGGCTTCGCCGCCGGAGAGCGTTACCGCAGATTGACCGAGATGAATATAGCCGAGGCCGACATCGACCAGCGTTTGCAGCTTCTGCTTCACCTGCGGAATGTTTTCGAGAATCGGCAGTGCGTCGGAAACCGGCATCTCCAGCAGGTCGGCGATGGAGTTGCCGTTGTACTTCACGGCCAGGGTTTCGTGATTGTAGCGGCGTCCGCCGCAGACTTCGCAGAGCACGTAAACATCGGGCAGAAAATTCATCTCGATGCGGCGCTGGCCTTCGCCCTGGCAGGCTTCGCAACGGCCGCCGGAAACGTTGAAGGAAAAGCGTCCGGCTTTGTAGCCGCGCTCACGCGACTCGGGCAGCATGGCGTAGATGTCGCGAATCGCCGTGAACACACCGGTATAAGTCGCGGGATTCGAGCGCGGGGTGCGTCCGATCGGCGATTGATCGATGCGAATGACTTTGTCGATGTTCTCCGCGCCCACGATGGCCTTGTGCTCGCCGGCTTTCTCCCGCGATCGGTAAAGCTGGCGCGCCAAGGCACGATAGAGAATGTCATTCACCAGCGTGGATTTGCCCGAGCCGGAGACGCCGGTCACCACCGTCATCACGCCGAGCGGGAAAGTTACGTCGAGATTCTTGAGATTATTTTCCTTCGCGCCCAGAATCGTCAGCGCCGCGCCGTTTTTCTGCCGCCGCTCGGCGCGCATCTCGATCTGCACTCTGCCGGAGATGTAGGCCCCAGTCAGCGAGTTCGGCTCGCGCATGATTTCGTCGGGAGTTCCGTGCGCCACCAGGCTTCCGCCGTGGCGTCCGGCGCCAGGGCCAAGGTCGATTACATAATCCGCGCGGCGGATAGTTTCTTCGTCGTGTTCGACCACGAGCACGGTGTTGCCCAGGTCGCGCAGGTTTTCGAGCGCGGTGAGTAGACGGCCGTTGTCGCGATGATGCAGGCCGATGGAAGGCTCGTCGAGCACGTAGAGCACGCCGCGCAGCTTCGAGCCAATCTGCGTGGCGAGGCGGATGCGCTGACCTTCGCCGCCCGAGAGCGTCGCCGCCGACCGGTCGAGCGAAATGTAGTTGAGTCCCACCGCGTTCAGGAATTGCAGACGCTCAACCACTTCGTGCATGACGCGGCCCGCAATCTTCTCCTCGCGGCCCGCCAGCTTAATGCTTTGCGCCACTTCCAGTGCCTTCGAAATCGGCAACGCCGTGAAGTCGGCAATCGACATGCGGTTCACCTTCACGGCCAAGCTTTCCGGCCGCAGCCGCTTGCCTTGACATGCCGGGCACTCCGTTGCCGACATGTGATCCATCAGCCAGTCGCGATAGCCCTCCGAAGTGGACTCCTCGAGATTCTGTTTCAAGTAGCCGAAAATTCCGCGGAAACCGGTCTTGCCGCGCCCTGACTCGCCGTTCAACAGCAGGTCCTGGATTTTGTCGGGGAACTTCTCAAACGGCGTATTCAGATCGATGCCATGCGCGGCTGCTGTCACCTGCAATGCGTGAATCAAACCTTGTGACGCCGAACCCGGTCCCAGTCCGCCATCGAGCAGCGGCTTCGACCAGTCGGTAATCACCTTCGCGGGATCGAAGTCGTAGCGGCTGCCGAGGCCGTGGCACTCGGGACACGCTCCGTACATGCTGTTGAACGAAAACGAGCGCGGCTCCAGTTGCGGCACGCTGATGCCGCAATCGGGACAGGCGAGCTTCTCGGAATAAAGCTGCTCATCACCGCCAACCACGGACACCTGCACCAAGCCTCCAGCCAACTTCATCGCGAGACCAACAGACATTTCGAGGCGATGCTCGATGCCCGGCTTCACCAGCAGCCGGTCAATCATCACCTCGATGGTGTGGTTCTTGCGCTTGTCGAGCGCAAGGTCGTCATCCAGATTCACCAGTTCGCCATCGACGCGGGCGCGGGTGTAGCCGTGCTTGAGCAGCGTCTCCATCTCTTTCTTGAATTCGCCTTTGCGTCCGCGGACGATTGGCGCCAGAACCATTACACGGTCCTCAGGAGAGAGCGCCATCACTCGTTGCACGATCTGCTCGGCCGACTGGCGGCTGATGGGGCGTCCGCATTTGGGACAATGGGGCACTCCGATGGAAGCGAACAACAGGCGAAGATAATCGTAGATCTCAGTGATGGTGCCCACGGTCGAGCGCGGGCTGCGGCTGGTGGTCTTCTGCTCAATCGAGATGGATGGGCTAAGTCCATCAATTGCATCAACATCCGGGCGTTCCATCTGGTCCAGAAACTGCCGCGCATAGGTCGACAGAGTCTCCACGTAACGGCGTTGGCCTTCGGCATAAATCGTATCGAAAGCAAGCGAGGACTTACCCGAACCGCTCAGTCCGGTCACCACGGTAAGGGTGTTACGCGGAATCTCAACGTCGATGTTCTTGAGGTTATGCTGGCGCGCCCCGCGCACCGAAATCTTTGTAATCGCCATGTAGTCTGGGAGGATTGCCCTTCCGTAATGTCGACAGGTCCACAGATTTGTTCGACAGTAGGAATTGCACAGCTCTACTCCGTATTTTACTACGGTAGGGCTGGCTACGGCGCATCCGGGTCGTCACTAGCGGCGAGCTGCAACGCAAGTAGTTTGAAGATGGCGTGTAGACGAAAGTTGAGCTGGCGGCATCTGAATACTGCACTTTATTTTCAGCAATTTAGACAGGGTGGTTGAACCGTGATTTCGCTTTTCATGCCTCTGATTCTATGCGTTACTGTAGCTGTGTCCGTTGGGATTGGCGTCCTCGCCGCGTATGTGACCGTGATCGGCATCCTTGAAATGTGTGGCCGCGCGTCGCAGCCACAGCCTGCCGCGGAAGCAAGACATCGACTGGTTCTCGTGCCCACGCAGAACCACGCCAGCGGGGACTAAGAACCCATTCACAAACGTGTTCGAGAAGGGCATGACCTCAGTCGTGCCCATGAAGCCAAACAGGAATGCCGGGCTTTAGCCTCCTGCTTTCACGGGGGTCCCTAGCGGCCCGATTTCAATGCGATGGTCTCCAGGTTGTGTACCCAGCGCGCCGGCCGCTTGTCATCCGGCACGATCAGTTGGAAGGGACCGTTCTTCCCCAACGGCTGGCCATCGCGAGTGTCGGCCACGATGACCTGACCTTCATGAAAGCTGGGGTCGACCTCGGCGAGAGAAAGCACGACAGAGTATCCGTCGGAACCGGTCGCGACGAGGTAGGTCGTCATCGCTTCACCGTGAAGTTCCTTTCCGAGGGGCGCGTTCACCTTGGCCAGCAGAGTGGCCAGCGGAACGCCTGAGTAAGTCTCTGAAGAGTTCGTATGACTGTTATGCACGACCGCAGAAATGTGTGGAAGCAGGCGAAAATCGGCTGATGACAGAACGACAGGAGCGTGATCGGAATCGTCGCCAAGTACCAGTGCGTCGGCTGCATAAATCACATGGGGTCCGCTCACTTCGCCGATCTGCAGAACCACCGGGAAGATTTGGCTCGTGTCCTTGATCCCGGGCAAACTAACAACAATACGTTCAGACCAGGTCTTAAATCCCGGGGCGGAAACTGACAGCGCGTATCCGCTGGCTTTCAGGTTGATCGAGAGCTGGCCGTGGTCGTCGGTCTCAAGCTTTGGGGGAGCCGGGTCGGGAGCAGGCACTAACCGGATTTGCGCGTGCGGGATAACGGCTCCGGTTTGATCGCTGACGCGGATCGTAACAGGACTGTTTGTCGTCTGCTGGGCTGGAAGAGCGAAAGGAGCAACCAATGCGACGCAGAGTATTCCGACGCTAAATTCTAGCTTGCGCATGGAGGAAGGATAGCGCGGAAGCAAGGTTGGTGCCAGCCGATCATACTGGCCATCCCGGTATTTATCGATGAGCCGATCAGCCGCATAGATTGCGCCTCGTGCTAGCATTTCAGTAGTTCTCCTCTCCCACGGCGGAACGCGCATGGCCCGCATTCGTCCCATCTCGAGTTCATTGCTTCCGGCGCTTCTTCTGGGCGTTCTTCTATCCACATCCGCACCTGCGGCCGAGCAGTCTCCCTGGCTCGAAATTCACTCCACGCATTTCACCGTCATCACCGACGTTGGGGAGAAGAAAGGCAAGGAAGTCGCGCTGCGGTTTGAGCAGATGCGGGCTGTGTTCGCCATCCTGCTGATGAAAGAGCGGCTCAACGAGCCGTTACCGCTTACCATTCTGGCCTTCAAGAACGACAGGGACTACTACAAGAGCGCTCCGCTGCGCCAGGGGCAGCCCATCGGCGTTCCCGGCTTCTTTCTGCCGGGGGAAGACCAGAACTTTGTCGTGCTGAATTTGTTCGAGGAGGAATCCTGGCGCGCCGTTGCCCATGATCTTGCCCACTTGTGGCTTAACTACAACTATCCTCCAGTGCAGGGATGGTTCGACGAAGGCATGGCGGAATACTTCGGCGCCATCCGCGTCGACGACAAGAAGTATGAGATCGGCGGCGATCCTGAGTTGCAATCGGCTTTCACCGAAGACCTGCTGCAGAACCAGACCCAGCTGCGCAATTTGCCGAAGTCGCTGACCGAACTGCTCGGCGGCCAGGTCTGGCTCACATTGCCCGATCTGCTCACCATGAAGCACGACACGTCCACATACGCCGAAAGCACGCACCGCACGCTGTTCTACGCGCAGTCGTGGATGGTAATGCATTACCTGCTCCACGAGAAAAAGCTGCCGGAGACCGGAACTTATTTTGATCTGGTGCAAAACCAGCACCTGCCGGTGGAGGAGGCTATCCAAAAGGCCTTCGGGGTGACAGCAACTCAGTTCGACCAAGCGGTGAAAGATTACTTCCATTCGCTCACGCCACTATTCGTCGCGCTTGACGCTTCCAAGCAGGCTGGTCCACTGAGGAACGCGCCACAGGTCTACCAGTTCTCCGTGCCGGTAGGTCCGAACGACAGCGTGATCACAGCGAAAGCGTTGCGCGAAAGCGATGCCGGCGCGCTCGAGGCTGAAGTGAAGACACGGATTCCTGAACGCCGCGATGCCGGTCTGCTGGAATTGAAGGCGCTGGCCTCGGCTCCCGATCCAACGAGCCCCAAAGCCACCACTCGGAACGATAAAGCCGGAAAGCAAACCGACACTCTGGTCACGGCTGAAGGGAACGAAGTCGCCCACCGGGCGCTTGCCTGGGATCACCTGCAGCGCGCCGAGTTCGATGCCGCAGCCGAAGAACTGGGCGATGCCGTCGCGCTCAGCCCGGGCGATATGTGGATTCGCTACTATCTTTCCGTTCTGAAGTATCGCGTATCGCAGACCAAGCACGCCGATATTCAGGGTTTGCCGAACATGATGCAAGATCTGCGCGCCGTGCTCGACTGGTATCCCGAATTCGCCAACGCCTATGACCTGATGGCCATGGCGCGACTGGAAGGCGGCGGCCCGGTGGCGGCCATGCAGGCCGAACACGCGGCCATACAGCTCAGTCCGCGCAACCAGGAGTACGTCTATCATCTGGCGGAAATCTACATTGCAGACAAGAAGTGGGAGGCTGCGAAGACCTTGCTGGAACACTTGAAGAGCGGCAGCGATGCGCGGGTCGCGGCCCAGGCCCGCGACCAGTTGGAGCGGCTCCCGACCGAGCAGAAGTACGGCATCTCGTCGGCCTCGGCGACGGCGGCTCAGAAGCTTTCTCCCCAACGCTCCCCCTTTGACGTACTGGAGCAGGATGCAGCCAAGCGGGCCGCGGCACAGTCCGCTCAAACCGCTGGCCCGGGGGACAAGCGGGCGGCCAAGTTTCTCCAGGGAAGGCTGGTGGGCGTGGACTGCACTCAGTCCCCGGCCGCCGTTCTTACTGTGGCTGCGGGAGGAGTTGTTCTGAAACTGCGCACCGCCGATTACAAGTCGCTGCTGCTCATCGGAACCGACACCTTCTCCTGTGAATGGAATAATCGCGCGGTCTCGGTGAACTACAAGCCCGGCGGCCTGTCGGATGGAGATTTAGTGTCGGTCGAGGTGCGGTGAAGCGGGCTTCAGCTTTCGGGCTTTGGGCAGCGAGACGGGTATATGCAATTGACAATTTGCGGGATTGCTGGCCACGGGTTCTCCCGCGCACACGGAAGGGACGGGTCACTCAAGATTAAGTGCGGCAATAGTAAACCCTCCCGCTGGGAACGGGAGGGTTGGCAATCAAACATGATTGCGGTTAGGCGCGGACTACGTTGCCCGCCTGAAAGCCTTTGGGGCCTTTCAGCAGATCGAACTCCACGGTCTCACCCTCGTTGAGCGAGCGGTAGCCGTTCTCCTGAATGGCGGAGAAATGCACGAAAACGTCTTCCCCCGTGGAGCGCTGGATAAATCCATATCCCTTCGCCCCGTTGAACCACTTTACTGTTCCCTTCTCTCTCACAGAAAGACTCCTTTCGACGAATCGCTAAGAATAGGTTCCCCGAATCTCCCGTGTCGTAGCCCCGGCGAACCGGGACACCCCCTCAAGAAAAGCGGTGGAACTCGGTTGCGTCTCTCTGTGTCGGAGAAATTGCTCCAAAGCAAAAGACTCCTCGGTTCGGCACCGCACAAAGAACATGCGGCGCGAACTTTCGGAGCCCTGGACCCTCGATGCTGATTTCTACGGCCCTGCGCAAGACGTCAACCTGCCTTACAAGCTCATCTCCCGAGATGCATACGGGAATGAGCACCCGATAATAAGCAGTACTAAATCGTTTCGCAAGGAAAATTAGTAGCGAGAGTTCGAATGTAACCTGAGGTCATAGTCAAATCTTTAACAGAGTATAAGAAATGAAGCATCTCAGGTGGTGAACCTTCGTTCCCTTAAGAAGCCAACCCCGGCCGCAAGCCTTTGATAGGATTAGGCAAATGACCGTGTCCGCTCCAGCTCCAGCTACGTTGCCCCCCTTGGCGGAGATCGCGCCCAACCCCCCGCAACGCCCGCGCGGAGGCCGATCCTCCGGGATGGTGGTCTCCACGGTGAAATACCTCATGCGCACCGACGTGCATACTTTTGCATTCTCGGTGGCGGCCAACTCGATTCTGTCGTTCTTCCCGTTTGTCGTGCTGCTGATGACGCTCATCCGGCGAGTTTTCCATTCACGCGTGATGTACGACGTGGTGGTTGAGCTGCTGCGCGACTATCTTCCCGCCGGACAGGAGTTCGTTATCCGCAACCTGAACGCAATGGTAAATACACGCCAACGCGTGCAGGTGGCCTCGCTGGCCATCCTGCTGGTCACCTCTTCAGGAATATTTATGCCGCTGGAAGTCGCGCTCAATCGCATCTGGCGATTTCCCACAAACCGCTCCTACTTCGGCAATCAACTGATCTCACTCGGCTTGGCCTTCGGTTGCGGCGTGCTGGCGCTGCTTTCCGTCGCCTTGACCGCGGGCAATGTGTCGCTGATGGGAGTCCTTTTGCGCGGCCACGGGACCGGGTTCATTCGCCTGGTGGGTTTCCTGGTAATGAAGGTCTCCGCCCTCGCCGCCAGCATAGCAATCTTCTTCCTCATTTACTGGCTGCTGCCCAACGGCAAAGTGCAGGCGCGCGCCGTCATACCTACGGCCATCATCATGGGCTTACTTTCCGAGGCTTTGAAGTATGGCTATATCCTGGCCTTGCCCTGGCTGAATTTCGGCGAAGTGTACGGCCCCTTCGCGCTCTCGGTGAGCATGATGTTCTGGGCGTTCCTGTCGGGGTTGCTGCTGCTGGCTGGGGCCAATCTCAGCGCCGAAGAGCATCAGCGGCATGTGGACTAGTTGGGGTTCATTCACGAGAGCGTTGTAGAAACGTTCTCTACTTTTCCAAGGGAATGCTGCTGAAAGGAATGCCTCGTCTGCGGTTGACCCTGCAGATGACGTTTTCCAGTATTTTTGGCAAAAGGTTGACTCCCGGCATCGGCGACAACGAGTTCTTCTCCACGTAGTCCTCGGCTCCGGCTTCGATTAGTTTCTGCCGATTTTTTTCGCTAAGACTGCTCAGAACCACCACCGGAATGTCGGCAGTTTGAGCATCGGCTTTCAAGTGTTGCAGGACGTCTGGCCCGCTCATCTTGGGCAAGATCATGTCCAGCAGAATCAGGTCCGGCTTCTGTTCCCGGGCCAACTTCAGCGCGGCCTCGCCGTCTTCGGCACAAACCACCTCATAGCCAGCCTGGCGGAGCGCGCGCTGGTTCGCGTACAGTATGGGCTTGCTGTCCTCAACTAAGAGAATTCTCACGTCTGGGCACCGTCTTACCTTGCCCATCGGCAGTCTTGTGCCATCGGATTAGTCGTAAACCGAGTTCAGACGGAGGAAGGAATCTGCTTTTGCGGTTTCGGCTGCTTGTTAATTCTTCGCTGGAGTGGTCAATGCCGCCATTTCGCGCCGTGCTTCCTGCGCGGGGATGAAGTCGGCATCGGCGTTCTTCCAGATATCCAGCAGTTGCTGGTAAGTCCGTGTCGCAGCCGTGCGATCGAATTGCGCCTGGGCGCGGGCCGTTCCCAGCAGACAGAAAACATAGTCGGGCGCTTGAGCGGAGCCGGTCGCTCCTTCTCCCAGGGCCAGAGCGCGGTAGCGGACGCCAGGCTCAAAATCGGCGATGGCTTGCTGCACATGCTTTGTCTCCAACGACGCACGGCCTAAAAGATGAGGCGCCTTCGTCACGAACACGTAAGGGACGGCTGAGGTCAACAGCCCTGCAACCTGCTCGGGATGGTGCGCGGCCAGGGCTGCGGCTGCTTTCACCTCAGGCAGATAAATATCGTTGACCAGCGTATTCGTTGGTGCCTCCGCCGCCAGGCGCTCAGTTTCCTTCAGGGCCAAGCCTTCCTCACCGCACCAGGCAAGGGCCAAAGCGGCGTCGGGAACGGTTGCCGCCGAGCGGTCGAGCGTCAATCCATGGTGGGCAGCGTCGCGCGCGGCGGAACAATTGGATGCCAGCGCATCATGCAAAGCCTTGATCGCATAGAGTCCGCCCGCGGCATCGGACAGGTGCTGCTGCTCGGCCTTTTGTGCCGCCTGCTCCCACTGCCGGTCCGCCTCATGCATTTTTCCCAAGAAGAGATACATCGTCGCCGCATTCCCCTGCACGGTGAAACCGTCGGGACGGCTGGCTGCCCACTGTACGTGCTTCTCCCACTCCGGCCGGCCAGAGATAAAATCGTCCAGCATGGCGTTGCTCTGATAATTGGTGTTGTCACTGCCGCCCTGGTCCAGCGCCTCTTTCAGGTAACGCTCCCCTTGCTGAGTACGGTCGATGGTCATCAGCGTACCGGCGGCGTTATTCGCCGCCACATTGTCCCAGCGAGCAATCTCCCAGGTCTTCTCAAAACCCGTGGCAGCCTGTTCAAAGTCGCCAACGGTTTGGTAAGCGGACGCCAGATTGTTCCATGCGGCGGCGTCCCGCGGATAGGTCGCCACGAACAGCTTGTAGGAGTCGAGCGCCTTCGGCATATCGTACTGCTGCAAGGCGTTCTGCGACTCGATGTACATCCGCTCGCGCTCCGTGACCCGCTCCCGTAAATCGTAGGCCTTCTTCAGGTAATCCACCGCTTTGGCTACGGCGCCTTGATTTCCATAAGCCACGCCCAGGCGTGCATACGCCATGGCAAAGCTCGGATCGAGCCGGATCGCCTCCTGATAAAAGGAAGCGGCCTGAGGGAAGTCGCGCCCCAGGCGGTGTTCGTCTTCTCCCAACGAAAACGCGTGGAAGGCCTGTAGCGAGGCCGTGGTCACGTTGGTGTAAGGAGTCGTCAGCTTCTGGATCGATGCCATCGACTCGCCCAGCCGCGCCCGCATGGCCGTAGCGGCATTGGAAACCGCTTGCAACACGCCTGTCTTATCGGCAGCGGTCACCTGCTCCCGTGCGAATATCTCTCCCGTGCCGCAGTTCACCGCATTAATCTGGATCACATAGGACGAGCCCAACGTGGCGATTGTCCCGGCCAGGTACGCCTTCACTCCCAAACGCTGGCCCAGTTGCTGCGCCAGCTCGGGCGTGATCCTCTGATCGCGCGTCTGCCCCAGATACTGCAAATTGTTGTGCAGTTCGGCATCGCTGACCAGTTGCAGCAACGGCGACTGTTCGAGCTGAATGGCCAACGCTTCCTTCAACGTGGAATCGAACACCGGGTCGCCGGTCTGATTCGTGAAGTCGGCCAGGATCAGTTGATCTTTGTCCGTAAGTTGCGGCGCCTGATGCTTGCGCCAGTAGAGTCCTCCGGCAATCAAAGCCAGAGCCAAGACTACGACGGTGGGGACCGCGACCTTCCACCACGTCCGCGGAGGGGCCGACAGCGGCACGGACGCAACACTCCCCGAACCCGAAGAAGACAAACTCGAAGAAGAAGCGGAACTCGACAACACCGCCGCCGAGCGCCCGCTGGTTTTCCTCCCGTCCCCAGCCGCCTGCGATTCCACCTGCGGAGTTGCACCTGACGCCGGCCCGGAAGACGAAGAACTCACCGCCGCCGACCGCCCGGACTCCAGATCCCGCTTCAGGCGCAGCAGTTCCGATTTAATATCCACGGCATGCTGGTAGCGCAGGTCGCGGTCTTTTTCGAGCGCCCGGTTGATCACGTCTTCCAGCTTCGCCGGCAAGTCGGGATTCAGGCGCACCGGCGCCACCGGCGCCCGGTTCATGATCGCGTCAAAGATCACTCCCGAAGTTTCTCCGCGAAACGGCACCGCCCCGGTCGCCATTTCATAGAGAACGATCCCAAACGAAAACAGATCGGTGCGCGAATCGAGGGGCTTGCCCCGCACTTGCTCCGGAGACATATAAGCCACCGTCCCCAGCGCCGAGCCTGGGCTGGTCAAATGCTGAGCGCCGGTGCCCTCGGTCTTGGTGACTTCCGCAGGGTCTAGCAGGTGGCTGCTATCTTGTGTGACTTTGGCCAGTCCAAAATCGAGGATCTTGGCCGATCCCCGCAGCGTGACAAAGATGTTCGCCGGCTTGATGTCGCGGTGCACGATGCCCTTGGAGTGCGCCGCATCGAGCGCGTCCGCCACATCAATGGAGATAGCGAGCAGCTTCTCCAGTTCCAGAGGCTCATTGCCGATCACATGCTTCAGGGTCTCGCCTTCCAGATATTCCATGACGATGAACGCGAGCCCGCCCTCTTCACCGATGTCGTAGATGGTGCAGATATTGGGATGATTGAGCGCGGAAGCGGCCTGGGCCTCGCGGCGAAAACGGCTGAGCGCCGCCGCGTCACGCGTGACATCTTCAGGAAGAAACTTCAGGGCGACGAAGCGGTGCAGCCGCGTGTCTTCGGCCTTGTACACCACACCCATCCCGCCGCCGCCGAGTTTCTCGATGACTTTGTAGTGAGAGATGGTTTGCCCGATCATATCTAAGTTACCTAAGTGTCTTTATTTTCAGCGTTTCGTTCTCTGTTTCCCTTGACTTGTATCTTGGTTGTTGAGATGCTGAAGCTGTCAAGGGGAGGGGGCGAATGGTCATTATCGAAGCCAATGGCGGGTTCCATCTGAAGGGGTATGCGAAGGTCTCGTTCAAGGATGGTAAGCCGCTCCAGAAATTGCGGGCCGACGGAACTCCCCTCCGCGTCCAACAGTCCGTTCTCCTTGCCCGGAAGGATGACACCTACACATCGAAGAGTCACTGGCGTGTTCAGGAACTCGCTGTCGCCAAGCAACGCCAGATCGCGGAATGGGAGAAGGCGTCCGAGACCGCGACAGCGGAACCTGCGGCTCCCAGCGGAGAGATGACCGTGACATCGTTCTACAAGACGGTCTTCTTGCCGTGGCTGGAAGAACTGGTCAAGACCGGCCAGA
This sequence comes from uncultured Acidobacteriaceae bacterium, assembly GCA_963749985.1. GTDB lineage: Bacteria > Acidobacteriota > Terriglobia > Terriglobales > Acidobacteriaceae > Sulfotelmatobacter. The sequence goes on from CAVVOS010000003.1 coordinate 513,086, forward strand.
AGTCGCATACGACTCTCGTCTCCTACAAACGCTATTGGGATACGTACCTCGCAGACCACTTCAACGGAACTAAGACCTTCAAGACTTACGAGCCGTACATCGGTGCCCAGTTTCTTCAGAATCTCCGGCGGGCAGACGATGACCGGCCCTTCGGTCTAAACACGATCCGACACATTCACTCGTCCGCCAGCGGAATCTTCGCCCGAGCGACCGAACTCGGATACTGCAAACACAACCCGTGGCGTGACATTAAGGTCTCAAGTGTGCCCGTCATCGACGCCGAACAGGGAGAAGCGTTCACTGAGAAAGAAGTCGAGGCGATGATAGCGAACCTCGATAAAGACCGCAATGGCCGGAGTGACTGGAACGTCCAACTCGCCCAGTGCGTTCTCGCGGTCGGCATCTGGGCGGGCCTGCGACCTAGCGAAATCGCCGCCCTGCAATGGCAGTCAGTCGATTTGACGAGTGCGACCATCACAGTTCGCAAGGCATACGTCTATGGCAAGGAAAAGCCGACAACTAAGACCGGCAAAGACCGAATCGTGCCGTTCAGAGACAAATTGACGCCGGTTCTAAAAGCATGGTGGGAGACGAATGGCCGTCCCGAGTCCGGGTGGGTCTTCCCGAACCGTGACGGCAACCCGGTCAACATGAACATCCTGAGTGACAGAATCATCCGACCAAACTGCGAAGAGAACAAGGTGAGTTGGGAAGGGTATGCGTTCTATGCACTGAGGCGGGGATTTGGGACTCTCCTCGTGCATGACGGATGGTCTGCTGAAGAAGTCTCGAAGGCAATGGGCAACTCGATTGACGTTGTCATGAAGTCTTACTTCGTGGACAGGGAAAACAAGCTAGCGATGAACGCCCGAGAACGGAGCAGAGCGAAGGTTGCGGGGGGTGGGAAATGAACAAGAATCAAGAGAAGATGGTTGAAATCCTCAAGAACAACCGGGTGCTCGAAGCTCTCAAACGAGAATTCGACCGGAGTTTCGCGATAAAAATCTCTGAGGCCGACAACAAGGTCAAAATCGAGTTTGAAGAAAAGGACACGGGTCTCCTCGTGATGACCGTCGGGGATGTCGCGGCATTCCTGCAAACGGACAGGGCTTCCGTTCGGCGTATGACGGGAGAGCGGGCGCAACATCGAAGCCATCATCCAATTCCGTTTGTCAAAATCGGAGGCAAGATGCTGCGTTTCTCACGACCGGCTATTGAGGAGTGGTGGAACGAACTCTGTGCAAGCGAGAATGGTAAGAGCAATACGTCGGCTCTCGCTCTCCGAAAAGGGAAAGTCAAGAAGAACGGCAGAGATTAGGGTCGCAGCCCGAGCGCGTCTCTAGCGGCGCACGTCCCTGAAGACCGATGGTCGGAAATTGTTTGGTTCGATGATGAGGACTGAACAAACCGCCCATGTTGCGCTGTCATCTAGGGCTTAGCAATCCAAAGGGACATCAACAGCAGAGGCGGCGTGAGCAGCAGCGTGAGCAGCAGAGTCAGCAGCAGGGTGACCATTAGTACGACAAGGGCGGGAGCAATGGTAATGGCAACAACAACGGCAATGGCAACAACAACGGCAATGGCAACAACAACGACGACCACGCGGGCAACGGGAAAGAAAAGCGGTACAAATCTCCCGAGTTTTCCAAGTGCCTGAAGCCATCACTCCACTCGCGTATCATTACGCCCCGATAGGGATGAAGCGGGCTTAGCGCAAGGGGGATTCGTTGTGAATAGACTAGGACTGGAGTTGGACGCAAGTCGAAGGGTATGCACGGCACTGGACAGCATAAGCGCCACGTTCAGCCACAAGCGGCTCAACTCCCGCCAACTGTTCCTACTCCTTTATGTCGTCCGTTGTCGGGAGCACCTGAGTTCCATAGTTCTGCTGTTGGAAAACGAGAGTTACAACTCAGCTCTGGCCCTTCGACGCGTGTTGTTCGAAACGTTTCTGAGGGGACTGTGGATTTGTCATTGTGCGACGGAATACGCAATTGAGCGGGCGCGACAGAAAAACTTCAAACTAGACTTTCCCAAGCCCCGCCGACGGCTTCTGGAGGCCCTGATTGAATCATTGGACGAACGGGCATTGAAAAAGGAAGACAAATTTTACGAACTGGGCTGCGGATTTGTACATGGTGGCCTCCACGAAACTGCGATGTATGCATTGCGCACGCACCCAAAGGTATCGCAACATTTGTCGAGAACCGTTCGGCGTGAACTGAAATACTCCACGTTGCGAGTCCTGCACATTTTCCTCGAATACCACCTGTCGCTGCTTAAAGCGATCAGGGACCGAAGAGAGCACGGCGTCGGCACACCTGAGGCAATAGTTGCCGCTACGTCGTCAATTCAGAATCTTGCCAATCAGTACACGTCTGAGATTCGACAGGGAAAACAGGCGGATGCTCGGGGTGAACACGATGCTGGAAAACAGGAGAAGCCGAGGAGATTCACAGCGGAATCGAAGTAGAGGAACTGCATCATCGTGTGCGGGAGGCTTACCATGCCGCGAAGATGCCGGGAGTTGTTGACCTCGGCAAACCCGAGACCGGGAGTCGTCGGCGCTATCGCGTCCTGCGAATCCCGAATTTCGTTGTCGAACCATACTTGATGAGCAAGGGTGGCGCTCCGTTCAAGTCGAAGTTCCTGAACGAGCCGAGCGACGGCGGAGGTCCGCGAAGTGGGAGGACAGGGCAATTCTCAATCTCGCCAAAGCTGCTTTGCAGACGACGTTAACGACCGCCAGACGTTCCGACGTATCCTGACGACACACGTCCCTGAGAATCGTTGGGCTGATGTCGCGTGGTTTGAGGATGAGGACTGACGCCAAGTCGAATCCGTCGAATCGGGTTACGAGATGGACAGTCGACGGTAAAGGTGCCTTCGGTGCCTCAGAACGTTGATGGTTTTCCACCGCACAGGATCACGGCGTGCTTGAATGCTTTCGCAAGGCGACTGCCGTAGCTCGTGTCGTCTGCGTGGAGAACGGTTTGTGCTGTATCCGGCAACGCCTCGGTAGAAACTAGCTGGCCGGAATCTAGGTGATCTACGTCCACCGCATGCTGCTCCACATCGGGAATTCGATGCTGATCGTTAGTGATTCTGAATTTGATATCTGCACCAGATTCGTTAATGCTGTCCGGGTCCACGTCCCCCAAATCAAACTTTTGAAAGAACCGACTCGCGCTATCCCCTGTCCCTTTTCCCCGAATTTCTCGACTAATGATAGTAGTTACTATCGTGAACGCGTGACAGGCGCTCATGGTTCCCGACGGGTCGCCTTCTCTGGGCCTTGAATCGTGTGTGACGAATCGGAAACTTGCGACCTGAAGGTATCCAACGGTGGATGTTCCAACATTGAATGAATATTCTTCATGGTGCTCTACACCGTTAGCGGAGGAGCTGACCATCCATTCGAGCGTGTCCGCCAGAGAAGGACCAGTCGATTGCTCCGGTGCAGCAGTCTCAGTCTCAGCTTCATCGGGAAGGGCGTGGGGTACGACTGTGTATCCAACTAAAAGTTTAGGGGGTTGCAGGCGTTTAAAATCGTTAATTGGGATGGCAAAATTCAGGTTCTCCCCGCCTTCGATACGAGAGGTCGTGATCCCGACCACTTCACCTGCCATGTTGAACAGCGGGCCGCCGCTGCTGCCGGGGGATATGGGCGCTGTGATCTGCACAAATCTGCCCCCTTCGTTCTCGACGGTTCGGATGGCGCTGACAATGCCGTTCGAAACCGTAGATTCGAGCGAAAGGGGATTGCCTATCGCCACAACTTCCTCTCCGACTTGGAGCCGATCGGAATCTCCGAGAGTTAACGTCCGAAAGTTGTTTCCATGTGCCTTGATGACAGCCACGTCGCGATTCTTGTCGGATGCAAGCACCCCATCGACAGCGAAGAAAGCACCGTCAGGGAGTTTAACGACAGCAGAGCTGCCGGTCTTGATGACATGGTAGTTGGTAAGGACGTGGCCATCTTTGCTGATGAAAAAGCCGCTGCCTTGGGCGATAGGATGACCATCCTTGTCCGACATGACTATGGAGACAACCGCCCCACTCGCTTCGCGGGATATCGCTGGGATATCTAGATGCCGTGCTTTGTTCGTACCGGGTGCATTCTGCGCCGACGTCGCCGCCACCAGCAGCAGAAGGGCGGACATGTATCTAATCAATGAAGTTCCCCTTGGGAGGGCATTTGCGCTCTCCCCTTATTGAATTCCATCAGGTTACGGGGTGGCCATGTAATTACCGAAGTTTTGCCTTAGGATTTAGGGTGACGAGCAGGCTGCGATGATAACGAGCGCACTCTATAGACCTGTTTTGAGGGTAGTCGAAAGAATGGAGAAAGATTTTCTGCACCAAAGTGCCATTGGCTTAAGCGGAGTCAGGCAGTAGAATTTAGACAGCATCAAGAGCAGCCCGTCCATGCGGCGGTGCTCACCAACCGAGCGAAATGCCACGGTGGTTGCCTCTAGGCAGATGCGGCGGGAAACCGCAAAGGACACTTCATTGAGACGAACGACACAGATCGGACGTGTACGTCGGCACGCTTTGACATTGATCACATCAGGACGCCAGAACTATGTCACCCCATCCCCGCTGACCCACAAACTGGTCGAAAGCGACCACGCTGACACTCCTGAGCAAGAGCTGCTGGCTCTGGCTCGAACAGTTCTTCAGGCCGCACGCCTGACAACGTTCACAGTGCGGACCAAAGCGGAAGCAGTCTCGATCATCGAGGGCATCCGTCCTGCGGGGAGGCCGTATGCGTGGTGAATCATCGCCTCGCCCGTCTGCAACGCCCGACGTTCTCGTTAACAATGTCGGGACACTATACACGTTCTGTCCCTTGACTCTTCGGGCTAAAGAATGGATCGACGAGCACGTTCAGGACGATGCCCAGTGGTTCGGGCACGCACTTATCGTCGAACATCGTTATGCGTGGGGACTGGCTCAGGGGATGAAGGACGATGGGCTGGTGCTGTCATGAGCATCGAAGACGAGAAACAACGGAAGGACCTCCAAGAGTTGCGGAAAATTCACTCCCTCAAAGACGCCCGTACACCTTCGGGGAATTTGACCGCCCACGGCCTGCGACTGGAGCGCGTCCTTGATGTATATCGAAAAGGCATCAAAGAATTAGATCGCATATACGCCCTTGAAGACCCACGTTCGGGAGAGCCGTGTCTTGAGGACACAACACGAAGGCGACAAAAAGGTACCAATGATTCAGCCAATTAAACGCACGACGCGGGATCGTCACCGCCAGCAGCGGGAAAAGAGTCGGTTCTGCTTAGACTGCGGAACCCATTGTGCCGGGGCAGCCGAGTTTCGGACCTCGGGGTCGCAGGAAGCGAACTCGGAGACGCAGTGAACCGAACCGACGGGAAACCAACGGCCACTCTGGGCATCATAGCGGCGACCCACGCTATTGCTTAGGGCCATTAGGTCGATCTCTGGGAACTTTGTTCGGATTACAGCGAGAAGTTCGTTCATGGCTGCATACATCTTCAAACGCTCCTTTGCCATGAAATCAAATTCTTTATTTTCCCTGATCCGTTGGGACGGGTGTCCCGGTTTGAAGATATAGGTGCCGTCCCCGGGCAAGGGGACATAGTGATCGAACCTGATACTGTTGGTCCAGTGCTTAACGAACGCCTGAATCCGCTTCTCTAATTCCTTGTCATAGATGTGAAAGAGAGTGGAGGAAACGATGCTGATCACTTCGTCGTAGAAATGAGTGCTCGCAGCACTCAAGAATTTTGGACCACTCGAAATATGTTCGTCGATAGTGGGCCAGTTAATGGATCCAAGTAGCCATCGTAAGTTAGTAAGGTCACGTTCGCGTTCCGCTTCGGCGAGGTTGAATCGGCCTGCCTTTGGTCGAGGTGGGTCTTTCAAAATAATCAGGGAAATGGCATCCGTTAGCGTTTTGGTCAGTTCCTTTGGGCTGCCCTTCCCCTCCGCTAACGTAAACGGTGTCGCCCTATGCCGGTCAAAGTCAAACGGCAGAAGCTCTACCTTGCCGTGGGATTCGTTGATCAAGAGAATGACGCGTTCCCACCCGAGGTTTGCAACCGCATAACCGAGTTCGAAAACAACGTTCGGATTTGGCGTCTCCTTATCGTCCGATTCTGAATTGATGATGGAGACGTCGGCAACAAAGACATCAGAGGCTTGGATCTTTTCTAAGATTGATGCCGGTATGTTCGGGCTGCCGGGATAATCCCTCGTTGCTTCGTCAATTATGACCTCGGACTGCTGGGTTTCCGTTGAAAGCTGTTCTTCTAGTTCGCTTGATGCCACCCGGAGGCACTTCTTCACAGCGTTACGGTTGAACCTCGCTGGTAGGTCGCTTTGCCATGCGTAGAAAACCTTTATTGACCGTTTCGTAGTCGGCATAGTGGCGCATTCTTCATCGATAGCCTACAGGATTGCATGGGGACACCGATATATCAGAGTTTCGGGCCTCGGGGCCCGGACACCGGGACTGCCGGGTCAGTGAGTTCTATAAGAAGGGATGTCAAGAAAAGGAATATCCGTCACGAGGGACCCGCTCGCCTGTAGTCGCGGCTTGGACATGGATCGCACGCCCTAATCCGACGCAGGAACTGAGAATCTGTGCGCCCGACTCTCGCACAGGTAGATCAGAAATCATCGTCCACGGGCTTCAGCGTCCCGGTCAAATACTTGGCGGCAATGACTGGGTCCATCGGGACACTTTCCCGGCGACGTGGACCGAAAATATTCGTCCCGTGGATGACGCTCAACGCAGCACGGCAGAACCGCAGGAGTGGCGTGTCAGTGACTTGAGCCTGTTCAAGGACTTTCAAGAGGTCTTGCTCACGTGTGTACGTCATCAGGTACCGACGATACTCATCGTGGTTGATTCCCAGCCCAGCACAGATCATGTCAGCGGACTCGGGTACTTCTCGGATTGCCCGGATCGCTGTCATTTCAGGATTGGCGATCTGTTTCACTGTGAAATCTATCGTTCGTTGGAGGCGGGTATTGTTGGCACGAAGTCGTTGCGCTTCAGGGTCCGGCACTATCACTGTCGTTACTCGATTCGCCGCTCGGCGTAGCTCTTCCGTATGAGATTCGAGTTCGCTGATGTGCGCAACGTCCGCAGCATGCCGCTCCTGTAACTGGGCGTTCTCCTCGGCGATGCTCGACTGTTTATCTTCAGCATCCATTTCTTGCAGTTTCATGAGAACTTCGGACTGACGAATTAGGGCGTCTGCCTTTTTCGCTGGCTTCTGATGCTGCTCTTCTGCGACCTTGCCGAGTTTCGTCACGACATCTTGAAGTTGCCGCCTGACTGACTTTCTGCGATAACGTTTTTCTGTCGCGGTGTCCTGCTCCTGTGGCTCGTTGCACGGAGTGTCGTTGTCGCTCCGTTCGGTGTCTTCGTTTGGTTCAGTGCTCATGTCTCCTCTTGGAATGATCTGTCCCCAGATGTTGCGCGATTTATTAAGTAGACTGGTGCCCAGAACGTTGCTTTGCGTTTGCAGGCGATCCTAGCGACGATCTGTCGCTGGAGGTACTACGAGGTCAGAATCGCTTTTAGCCCCAAATAAGTCCGTGTAAACCCTTTAGTTTCAAAGGGCGTTTTCGGTCGCAAGGCGTGGACTGACCGCCGTTTGCAACCTTTGCAGATATGTCTGGTTTGGTGCCCGTTTTTTCCGCGTCTTGACGAGTGTCCGGCGGAAAGCATCAAGGGGTTTCGTTGCCCGGAACTGGGCTAGGGTGATCGGGAATCGGCTTGTGTCTTTCCCGTACTTCGACAGCATCAACGTCTGAATCGCACACTCATCGCTGTGGCACCACACGCTGCGTTTTCGCGTGCGCTGAAACTTGTTCTCAGCATTGTCTTCGATCTCAATCACGATGCCATCGCTTGTGACCTCCCATGAGGGCAGTCCGCAGTTCTCACACGTGCGCCGGGATTTTGTTTCGACTTCGACTTCGATCATTGTTCCTCCAAAACGTTTGGCGCGTCGGGGAAGGATGGGACTGCTCAGTGGTCCGACACGTCACCACTGAGCGACGTGAATAAGAAAACTTTGTGCCCGTCCGTTTAGGTAGGTGCCGGGAGAACGAACGAGCGCGGGGAAAGATGTTCCGAGCGCAATCTTATCTGCACCGTGCCTGATGGTTCTCAGTGGCAATCGCTTTTAACGAATCTGCCACGGCAGTGAAGTCAGAGCACGGTGCTAAGGAGGATTCCTCCACTGCTCATTTCAATCTCATCATCGCAGCGATCTCTTGTGAAAGCTTGCGCCTGCCTTCGTAATTTCGAGTGTCAGCAGATTCAACACTCATGGCGAGACGATCCTCAGCAGTCAGACACTGGGCGGGCACGATGTTTCGACGGCACAGGTTGATTCTGCACTGGTCGTACGCCTGATGCGACAGGAATGACTTGTTGTTTGTGGAAAACCAGTTGATGACCTCGCGCTGAACTTCCTCGGGCATTCTGTACGAAAAATTCTTGGCGAGAGAATCGAGCCACTCCCCGAAGACAATCTTGGCATCACCGTCAGGACCGAAGACAGCGGCGGACACGAGTTCGCGTGCGATCTTCTCCCCCGCCTTCGTGGAAAGATTCAGACCTTCAATCGTCGGCGCAGGCACAGGTTGCTCCACGACGGGTTCCTCGACACGGGTCGATTCATCGTAACCAATCTCGCCTTTGACCTCGTCGAAACAGCCGAGTTGATAGAGTCTGTCGAAAGCAATTCGATAAGTCTCAGGGTTCCCCAAATCCGCATTCTGGGTCATCGCCTGTGCAACGCAGAAGGATATTAGCCGTTGCGCCCCGGCGTCTGACAGGACAAAGCCCGTCTTCGGCAGATTCAAGACGAACTCTTGATACTGGTCACGTCCGCGTGTGCTGTCCGGTTGTTCCGTCATCGGGAACGTGACTCCGTAGTCCGCCTCGAATTGACCATTCTGAATGTGAGTTGCGAAGTGCTGAAGCGGTTGACTCCAGTAGAGCCGCGTCATAGCGTTCGCTTTTTTCAAATTGGCGGACAACTCGATTTTGATCGGAGCCAACTTCGCTTCAAGTTCTTGACGTTCACCCGCCTCAAATCGTGCCTTCTCTTCTGCTACTCGTCGTGGGTTCAAACTCATATTATTCCTCCATGAACTGCTGATGCCGTACCTGTTGCAAGGCATCCTTACAGGCTCTCCCGCCATCCATCCCAAGCCGTGCTTCAGCGGACGCAGTTTTCAGAATCTCCCATACCGCGCTCTGCTCGTGTTTGGTTGTGCCAGCCATCACCTCGCGCAGAGCGGCGGTGCCCTCAGCACGCACACGAAGCAGCGCGCCTTCGATGACATCTGGATTGCCAAGACTGGCGGGGCGTTCCTTGTTGATGATGTCGAAGACGACCTCGCGCTCACAATCGTCCATGTCGATCAAAGTCATGGTCACACGATTCTGTTGAATCTTTTTTGCATTGACCGCAAGGAGATCAGCACGCGTGTCTTGTGCTGTCTGTTTCGGTGCTGACTGTGCGTCATATCGCCGCTGCAAGTCAGCGGCTTCAAGTCTTTCTCGTAAGGTACTCATGTCTCCTCCTAATCTTTAATTCGGCGGATAGCAGTCGTGTTTTGCTCGGTACTCTTCGTTGTATTTCAACCACGCCTGTGCGTCCGCGTCATGAGCAACGGCACGCGTCGGCTTCTCGTCGCGCTTCTTGGCAGCGGCGCTCTCTAATCGCTCGCGGACATTCCCGACATATTGAACTACTGTCGTGCCTGCGCCCGTCGAGTGATCGCGGGGCGCGGGTTCTGGGTCTGTCTGAGCAGCGGTCTGTGCGGCTTCGACGACGTTTCTGGTTGACGGCGGACTCACGTCGCGGTGAAAACCATTCCGATTAAGACTCTCACGTTCGGCTTCCGCCTTGGCTTTCTGACGTTCCAAATCTCGATATGCCATCATTCCCCCTGAAGCCTTATGTACCCCGGCGCGGTCGCGCCAAAACCTCCATACTCAATGTAAACAACTGCGAGGGAGCGTCCTCGCTGGGCCATCCGAAAGGAGTCTGGGTGCCCCATACTATGTATGGCACCGACCCCGTGAACGTTCCTATCGGTGCCCGGATTTATTTTGAGGAAAGAACTCGGTCGATTCGATCCGGCGCAGACGGTCGATGATCGTCTTGGCGCGGCGGCGGTCCTGCGATGTGTGGCGCGTCTTGCTCTTCGACCCGATGTACTCGACCAGAAATTTGTAATCCTCTGGGCGTTCCTTCTCAAACTGACGGATGATCTGGCGGCGAATATCCTCTTGCAACTCGTCGATTAGAGCGCAGACCGCTGGGTCTGATCCTGCGCGCCGTGTCACGGGCTGGTTATCCCACGGGGCCAACTTCTCAGACTCAGGGTCTTCGGGGTCCGCTGAAGGCAAATCGGGCAACTGTGACAACGGCAACAAACGCTCTACATCCCTGACCTGTCGTCGCCCCGCTGTTTGTCCGGCGACATTCGCATCGCGTCCGTTGAATGCGCGGCGTTCAAGAAGGTCCAACCATGCAGCTTGACAGGCGTCATCTTCGAGTTGCGTCTCGGCGTAAACTTCCTTTCCAGTCACGTCGTAGCCGATGAACTGACGATGGCGTAGTCTCCCCGGAATGCGTTTCCGTACACCCCGTTGGATCGCGTCATCGAGCGAAACAAAGTCGATCTCAAAGTCAGGTCGATTGCATCGTTGAATCAACCGATGTTCGGCTTCAGCATCGAACTTTTCTTGGGTCGCAGCATTCCAGTCAGGCGCGTGCTGCCAGTACCATCGAATGATCGTGTCTTTGACGGCGTCGTGCGCCTTCAGGAAGGGATAGAGTTTGCTGAATGCAAATGTCGTGACGAAGTCATTAGCATTCAACTGGCACCCCGGTGTCGGCTTTCCCCGAAATTTCAGCGCCCTTCGATGGAATGTAGTCCATGACAAACGAACGATCATCGTCCATCCAGACCGTCGCCTTCTCCGCGTCCCACCAAGTTTCGGGATGCGTCCTCATATGCGAGACGAGATCAGGGTGCGTCTTGAATGTCAAACGCACTTCGCCCTCTTGCAACTCGCGGCGAGGCTCACCGTACAAGGTGTACGGTTCCCACGTCCCTTTCTCGTTGTGGTCATCAAGAATTTCGCGATATGCAAACTGTTCGGTTGACGATGTCATTTCCATAACAAGCTCCTCCGGTAAACTTTCGGTTAGTTCCAGATAGTCTTTCTCGCTGTCCTGCCACTTCTGCGCGAGAGTCTCCGCTGTGAACGTCGTCTTTTTTGTGAAACTATCGACGAGGGGTTCATAGGCTTTGATTTGAAATGCTCGTATCCAGCGCACATCAGAGTCCTGCTTTTCTTTAGTACCTAATTTCGGGTGATACTTGATATCGAGCGACACTACAATTTTCTCGATAACATCTTTGACACGTTGTAGACGCTGCCCTTCAGGACTGTTTTCAAATGCGACACGCTCCGCTTCAAGCCGTTCCTGTATTTGTTTTTCACGAGCAGCATCCGCTTCACGTTTCAATCGAACCTGTTCTTCCTTTGCAGCAAGCTCTTCAGGCGTCGGTGGAGGTGGCGGACCAGCGAGTCCGAAGTTCTTTCCGAGCTCCCAAACGTCTTGAATCTTGAACTGCCAATCTGCTGGGATGCGTCGGCGTTCGCACTGCTGTTCTTTCCAGTCTGCATATCCTGTCAGTGCCGCATCGATCTGTTCGACTGAGCGCAGTGTCCCCTCCGTAATAAACGCATGAACCCCACCGCCCCAATGAGATGGAAATTTCGGGTCTGGGGTCCCGTCATCCTGCAATGTGAACGGATACGCCGCGTACATCAGCATCGGACTGCGTTGTCCTTTGCACGGGCGCAGTTCAGGGTGCATACGCCCTCTGTCTGTCTTGCATCCGAGGCGCGGATGATATTCGATTCTCTCGCAGCACGCATGGAGCAAATCATCGAGCGCGGCACCGCTGGGCGCTGGGGGCAGGGGCACAACCTTGCCGTCTACGAAATATCCGACGACCCGTGTCTCATCTGGGCTGTATAAGAATTTAGAGGCGGTCATAGATACCTCCCCTGATGGCCACTAGGTCACCGACTTCATCGAGACGGAACCCTTCAGGAATAGAATCATCGTCTGGAATAGTCTGTGTCTTTTCCACGAAAGAACCAGACTTTGATTCAACAGCTTCTTTCTCCAGAGGCTTGTTCTCCAGAGAAGAACCAGAGGCTTTACTCCAGAGGGGTGCAACTGTTGGCGTCGCTGGAACGGGACTTGGCGTCGCTGGAGCAATACTTGGCGTCGCTGGCTTGCCTACTTGGCGTCGCTGGCGCTTTCTAGCGGTGCCATCTGTTGGCGTCGCTACTGCTACGTCACCTGTTGGCGTCGCTACTGGTGTTTGATGGAAGGTATATAGAGTTGAGAAATGGCCGCGCTCCGTTTGGGTCAACAGTCCGAGATTCCGGAGAGCCTTCAACCGCCGAGCTACAGTGCGCTCCGAACCGTGGATGACCTCCACGACTTGGGAGGCGGCGGGGCTGGCGGATGCTTCTGTACAGCCTTCGGTTATGCCGAGAGCGAACTGCAACATAGTTATAGTGAAAGCCGCGAGGTTAGAGTTGGTTTGGGCATGGGACTTTGTCGCCGGGAACTTCATGCCTGCGACAAAGGTTCTGATGGCCGCTGCCATCGGTGGTTTCTTAGTGGATTGCTTTTTGTCTGTCATCATCATTCCTTTTCTACTTCTGTAGTGCGGCACTCACAGCCGACAGTTCATCGGGGGTGAGGTTTGCCAAGAGTTCGCCTTGGCTGCGGTTGGTTTTGAATCCCGTGGATTGCGTTAGTCGCTGGAGATTCTGAATCTTCTCCACGACTTCTGCGAGTTGTGGCGTCAGTATCGTCATCATCAGTCCCTTTCTTCAGTTCAAAAAACAAAAAACCCGCACGAGCGTCTTCGGGGTTGCTGTGCAACCGAGTGAAGTCAGCATCGTGCGGGAGGCATCCCTGTGCGGGTCGAAGCGCACAAGAAAATCAGAAATGTGAGAACGAGTTTCGACCTAGTTCTTGGGATGCCGTCGCCGCAGTGCGGCGTGAATGCTGTGATTTGCAGAGCCGACGCGCCCTGCTACGTCCTGCTTTTTCCGTGAGCCTCTAGCGAGGCGTCACTTCCGATGTAAGCCCATCGGCTGGCGAACTGAAGGGAGAAAAAATCTCTCTACTATTATCTTCTCAAACCCTGCGCCCCCGTGTCAAGAACTATTTCGCTTTTTCTTTCAGGCGAAGAAAAACCGTATATTAATACCCTACTCCCAAAAATATATCTGGCACTCGCTTTTCAGCGCACGGGACTCCTACCCTGTCCAGACCCCCGTACCCCCTTGGGCAAATTCCAAATCGCAGCGCACGGAGCGGTTGGCGTGGGCAAAGCTGCCAGCAGTGGAAGACCACGGGGACTCCTCCGGCACCCGTCAGTCGGAAGGAACTCCATTGACACCCTATTTATTACTGAAAATGAATGAGATGTCGTGCCCTACTGCCCCCTGAAACAGTATGGCGTTTTGTAACTGGCCGCTGTGCGCTGCGTCTGGTGATGTGCCGAGCAGGAATCAGCCTGAGCGGGTGCGAGTGAGAGACGATTAAGGGACAAAACGCTGTAACACCCGTGCTTTCAATCGTGCGATGTGGTCGCCGCGACCATTACGCAGTCACCACAGAAATTCGATTTCCATAGTGACCCGACTTTCAGTCCAGCGTGCTGCGCCCAGCGCTGAAATTCCTGATATATCGAGACGCATCCGGCGTCACATCGAGACACGTCCGGCGTGGTCACCGCGTGCAGTGTGCGGGGGTGCGGCGTCCCCATCGAGGTGATGCAGCCTGATCTTGTTCCCTATCCGCCTGTCTGGACACAGGTCACAGCCCGAAAACGCCTAAATTGCCAATCCCCCTGTTATCAATAAGTTAGATCCTTGAGTCGTCTACATGTATAGTCGTCGCCCTGAGCAACTGCGTTTATCCCATCAGGACTCTGTCGGGGATGAATTGAGGGATGGTTCTGGGGCAGGTTCGGTACGCATGCGGTGCGACGGGGCTTCTAAGGGCATTTTGCGGCTTGATAAGCGTCATTTCGAGGCGCTCACGTCCGCCGGAAAGTCATCTCGCCACCATCTGGAGGCACATCATGAGCGCGTAGGGCTGGGCTTTTGTCGTCCTCAACATCGTTGTCTGTGTCGGGTGTCTCTGGAGCACGAAGTGGAATCGTAACGCCTTCGGTGATCGGGAGCGATGGGCGAGTCCGGCGAACTGGATATGGGGTTGGCAGTTGTTGGGAGTGGGTATGGTCGTCGCGTTTCACTTCAGCCCGTGGCATCTCATCTGGTGGTTCATTGATATGCCGAACTTCGCCGCGACAGAAACGCTTGTGACTTGGGGTGTGGTTCGTAAGCGATTCATCGGAAAGACGGACTTGTCACTGATTATTGGCCCGCGCTCTACGATAAGATCGTAAGTCTAAATCCAAAAGCAAAGAGCTCCCTTCGCCCGTGGCATTTTGACTAGACAGAACCATCGAGAATAATGTTGACCGAAGATGGTGGGACGCAAGTCCGTTGTATTGCCGCGCCTGTTACGACCCTGCGTGCCCCGAGTGCAGGGGCCGTATGCGACAACCCTAAGCCGTGTTGAGGGAAGTGTGTTAACTTGCGGGAGTGGAGGGTGGTTCAATGTCATCACCGCTTAACCACATCGCGCACACAAGAATCTGGAATTTGCTTCAGTGGCTTCAAGCTCTGGAGTTGTTTAAGCTAAGGTAGTCATGAGGTGACAAGTGGGTGTCACGTTTGTCTTCGACGGCATCACTGTTGACCATGCACGCGAACTCCTGACCGACGATCCAGTAATCGCCGAAATCGGACATCGCTGCACTTACCCATATCTCGCCAGTCTTGCTGACGTGGCCGTTGGCTTAGTCTCCGGAACGAAGTTGTCCACCACTGCGATGACTCCGGGCCAATGGATCAAAAACACTTTTGACAACAAGTTTGATCCTATCGAAGTCAGAGGCAAACTGACACCGGAAGATATGCTTGAGCAAGGAAGTCAGTACCGGACTGAGGTAGAGAATCATATACGTCTTCTAGCGAGGCTGAACACCCATCAATACCGGGCGTGGAAAGAACTTATAGTCAGGGAAGCTCGGGAGTTTTTGGGAGATGATCAAAGGATATTTGAGGATTTGCCCGATCCTGACGAATACATATTCGGCAAGAAACTAACTTACGATAGACAGCTTCAGAATCTGGTGCCAGAGCGGTGCATCACGAACATGCATGATGCGTTGTATCCGATCGAAGGAACACCACCATATTTAGTGAAAGTTCACGCCAAGACTGTGCGCGAGTTGATTACCCGCACTGTGACAGCGCACATCCTCATCTTCTGCTGGTATCGGTACATGACTGCAAAAAGCTTTCTTGCGAGCGGATGCCTCCGATGGCCGCATTGCACGCGGGCTACGCTGATCGAATGCGGTTCGGAAGGATTGTTAAGCCGTAAGAGTAAGACATTGAAGGGTACGCCTCATCCCCGTTCGCTCTATATGGTGCGAGAAGTTCTGATGCCAAATATTCTGACGCCGATTTTGATCAAAGCGTCTGGCGAGCGCGATCCACTGAAGGTCATCACGTACAATCTTCAAGACCTCGTCTCCGGAAAGCGATACGAAACCGAAAGACAGTTGGTGGAAGAGGTGATGCTGCCGGGAGAATCCACGCTGCCAATAGGAGGGGTCAAATCCATTTCGACCAAATGGAGAAATCCCACCGACGCATGCTAGGTGCAGTACTCACAATAATCCTCTATTGCCGAACTGATCTCATTCCTCCAACCAACGCGAAAAAAAGAGCGGGAAGAAGGTCCACGGACGATATACCCTTCACTGTCGTTAAGTACGTCCTCATCACCACTGGTATCGTAATGCTCGTTGGTCTCGCGTGGCGGAAACTTTTGACGACCTATTACGGCAGGCCGAGATGACGCTTGATGAGTTCGGTCAAGATCGTGGTGCCTACCGTTGTACTGACCTGTAATCCTTGGTGGAGCACCTTCCCTGCGTTGCGGGTGATCCAGCCCTTCATTCCGCTGCTGTCCATCTTCTTATCGTACTGAAGAGTGTCGTGCAGTTCACTGAGGTCGGCGTCATCAATCCCAGACTCTTTGAGGACATTCCGAAGATCATCCCAATTTCCGACCGCGATGTTCTGAGTGTTAATGACTTGGTCGCCCACTGCGATGTAAACGGGGCCGTATATGTGCTGGACAACCGTTTGCTGAACTCTTTCGGACTCCGGCGAGTCCCGTTTGATCTTCGTGAGATCGACGCCGGACTGGTCTAAGTCATTCTTGATGTCAATCGCCGTCGTCAGTACCCGAGTGCGAATCGTGTCGAGCACGCCAGCAATTGCAGTCTTCGGAACCTGCTGCCACGCTGTCAGAAGAATGCACTGATCCAGAAGTTTATCTTGGTAGTAAGCGATCATGTTCGCAGGCCAGTGGTATGTGAGGCCACCCTGCGAGTCTCCCAACGATTCATAGGCACTGACTGGCTGAGTCAAATGGACGAATTGGGCTATGGATCGGTGTTTAGGTTCCAGCATCCCCGGAGGAATGGGACGACCGTTGTACCCAGAGCCAAAATTCCCCTGAAAGGTTCCATACGAATCGGCAGGAACGATGCGGTATTCAGGCACGTCCTTTTGATTGGCGTATCCCTTAAGCTCCTGCTCTGCCCACGCTCTCAGCAATGGAGCCTTCAATTGATTCGAGAGCAACATGCACTGGCGGAGGACCGACGTAAGCGGAGGAGGATCGTCAGCGACACCCATCTCGATGATTTTGTCCAACAGGGTGAGTGTCATGGCCTGATTGTTGTCTTCGTTGACGGCTCCCGTGCGTGGTCAATCTCATCGAGTAGAGTCAGAATGGTGGCGAATCCGAACAACTCGCCGTTATTAACTTCAAAGCAGTAGGGCTGCTTCGCTTTGCCACTGCGCTTCCACTCGTAAAACCCGTCCGCCGGAATGAGGCACCTGCGACTGGTCAAAGGGTCGCGGAACGCGGGCTTCGTCGCCGCTGTCTCCGATCTGGCGTTAATCATATCGCTGCACCGGACATATCCTTCGACCACGATGGGATGAGTCCCCAACGCATCAACGACAACTCCCGACGTGGTTCCTTTGGGTTTTGGCGGATGACGGGAACCGGCTGGGTTGGTGCGATGTTGTAGCGGGGATTCCACTCTGGTTCGTCAGACGACGCGTCGAAATACTCCTCGACAAACTGCTTCCTACGTGACAATCGGTAGCGTCCACACATGGGGAGATTATGGCAGATCGGTGCCCTCCCTCCTCTGGATGCCAGTAGGCGGGCGCAGATTGTGATTACGCGGTCAACAGCTTTGCCCTCCTGAGCCAAGCTTTACGCATTGCGAGCGTCGCACCTCGTGGGTGGCGACGAGTCCACAGCATGGCGGGTTCTTTCGTTGTACTTTCGCGCCACCAACAGGTCTGGGCCTTATGCCACGGTGCTTTTTCCGGATCGCCAACTACTGCGATTACCCAACAGTCTGCCCAGTCGCCAGTAACAAAAACGACCAGTTTCGGTCGATATGTCTCAATCTCCAAACGCAAGGTTTCTATGGCGAGGTCTCGCTGACGAGCGAAAATCTGGGGGCATAGTTGATCGTTTTTCATGTCGCCCAGCTTGCATACATTTGTCCACACAAGATTCTGGAGACCGTTGCAGGACTCGTTTTCTTCCGTCAGCTCTTTGCTTAGTTCACGTGCGAAGGTCCAGAAGGCACCACGATTCTTTGGAGATTCTTTCTCAAGATAGGTACGGGTGCGCGTGCGTCTCTCTGTTGCCGACTTTTGCTTCAGGTACGCGTTTTTGTACCACTTTCCCTTCGTCACTTGCCCGACAAGGAGGACTGAGGGCCGAGCTGACGGGTCGTACCCTACTGGACTCACGCTAAGAAAAGGTGCCGCCAGTCGGCCCCGCAGTTTCAGGGAATCGTACAATTCCCCGAACAGCTTCACCCACTTCGCCTGCACCCGCCTTAGCTCCGAGTCATCTATCGAACCAACTCTTCCCATTGTCCCCTAGCGTCTTGCCAGCGTGCTTTCCGAACTTCAACGTGGACCAAGACATTCTTCACCCTACCTAACCTACGGGAGCGCATCCAGCAGTCGCGCCGCAACCAAACCCATGCTCTGGACCGCCGAGCGTGCCTGTGCCGGTGTAACGGTTGGCAAAAAGGGCCGACCGTGCCCAGTCCCCTGTCGATTCCGAAGCCGATTGACTGCGCAGGCAAGTTCGTAGAGAGCCAAATCCATTTGTTCTTCCGCCGTAAGACTATTCTTTTTTACCGCACATAAACCAACTGCGACGAATGCCTGACCGAGCAGGGTAGGAAAACTGTCGTTGTGGGAGTAATTGCCGAACCGCCGGACCAACACATGTGCGGCAACTGCCTCCACAAGGTCTTTTCCAGTGCCCGTTATCAAGGCTGCGTCCAGAACCCCTCTACGGGCACGGCGCACGTATGCTTTCAGCGCATCAGTTAACGCGGTGCCTTGAAGCGTATCGAGAACAACTGGCAATAGCTCACCAGTCTCGGATAGTTGATAGCCTTCACTCTCGAAAGCTTGGCGAAGGTCTTGGATTGATTCCGCGCCAACAAAATTGGGAGATCCTTCGCGGAAGCCGCCAACCCCGCGAACCAGAGCGACGATGAGATGTACTAGCCTCTCGCCTTTTTCAACGTCATGCTCAATTGCCCATTGAAGAACGCCGCGAACTCGCTTTGCCTTGCCCACGGGCCGCCCAAGAGTCCTGCTTGGGTCTGCATTCAGCAAACCTGCACGGCGGAATTGGTCCTCAATTTCCGAGTGACTCGGCTGGCGGCTGCCCGTCGTAGCTTGCGAATCGTCCACCAATCTAGCGAGAGCAGCTATTAACGCGTCGGTTAGCGGTGCTGACAACGGATTGGTTCCGGAGGTAGCGATAGCCTTAATTATAGGACGACCCTCGGCAGGCCGCCGCCTTCGCTGCTTCGGTGCCTGAAAGTAGCTGCCGATGGTAAATCAGAACTCCCGTTCACGCAGCCGAGCGTCAATGAATCTGTCCAAGTCGCTATGGTCAATCAGAAAGCGATTCCCAATCTTACAGGCACGCAACTCCTTTGACCAAATGACCTGTCGAATCGCCCATACCGCACACGAGCAATAGACCGCTGCCCGATTCATCCGAATCCTCCGTCGGAAAGTTCGCAGGGCATTCCAATTCAATTAGGGTAGGGCAAGATGTTTCTCGATTTCTGATTTGGCAAGCTCAGCCACGATGCTGAGGGCTACTCCGGGAAGACTGCCAAGTCGGTTCTTAACCTGCTTCCATACTCCGGCGTCACGAATGTCGTCCAGAAAATCGTGACCTCTGGACGTGAGTCGGCGGACGACAATATTAACAATCGTGGCCGCCCCGTCAATGTATCCGTCCTCAATCAACAAAGTGCAGTGATACACAAACTCTTCGGGCGTGCAACCGGATAATCCCATATCTTCGGGAGTCGAGTAGTAAAACTCGCGGGTGCCGTCGTATTGTTCTCCGCATTCGATGTGCAACAATATTTCTCGAATGAGGTCGAGGTCTCGTTTCATGTTGCTCCAAGCTCGAACCCACGATTAGCCTGATTTTACTGGCTGGGTGTTCATCCCGCAAAGGCGGAGTCAATTTATGAGCATGGTCATCACGGCTGTAACCAAAGATGTCGTCGTCCAAGTGTCCGACGTTCAACTGACATCCCTCGACGACGGTAAGCCTCTCGACGAGAAGCAACGAAAGTCCGCACTCGTCGTCGGCACCGACGCGGCTTTTGTCATCGGATGGACAGGTTTCGCAAAATCATCCAACAAAAAATTCAAGACGGGTGATTGGCTGTTTAGCACTCTGAACCACGTCAAAGCCTACGAGAAGCCGCTCGTAGACATCCTTGGAGATTTGACTGGTCAAGCTGATGTCGCATTCAGTCAATTACCCGACGACCAAGACACCAAGGGATGCCATTTTGTTCTAGGCGGCTGGCAACGGAAGAACGGAAAGGTCGAGTTGTTTGGCGCAATCATTTACAACAATCTGATTTATGACCCTCCGATTGAGAGCGACCCACGTCAAGCTCACGAACCACAGCTAATCGAAAGTGCGACCGTTGCGCCGACGTTCAGGTACCTCCCCAATTCTTTCCTCCCGGTCGAATCTCCACATTTAGTGCGTGTCGATTCTCCGGGCATGAAGTCGGAGTGGGTAAAAGAGCAGATGCGGGTTCTGAGAATAGTGATGGACAACCAAGGCGGAGAGCAGGCAATCACCCGTGCGTGTGTCGATGTCGCCCGTCAAGCGGCTGGCTGGACGAGCACGATAAGCAAAGAACTCATTGTCGCGACATTGAAAAAGTCGGGAGAGTTCACGACATCCTATTTGCCGGAGAACGATACAGAGGAATATCTTTTTCCCGACATCATCACCCCAAAGGGAGCAACGACCCAAGCGAGTGTACGCGCAATCGTGTCAGGAGATGAAGTTTCGGGGACATTCACAGCACAGGCGCTCAAGCGATGACGTTCTCCGGGTCGCTCATTTTCGCGAATCCAATCGTTTAACACGAAAACACTTTTCTTTATTGTCACTGGAAATAATTTCCGTGACCAACCACCTGTCATTGATTGTCTGGCCGACGGCAGGATAGTCCTGTCCGTCGGGAGTGATTGCGACGGAAGTCGCGCTTACCTCGACATCGTTTTCAAAGAGACGCAATATGTAATGCAAACGCCCGCTCACCATTTATCCCCGCGTTTGCCGGAGCGGTAATGCTCAGGCGGGTCGTAGCTTTTTGAATCAGGACTGTGACTCGAATACATCCGCTAGAAACTGCCGCACGACGGACGCCCGGACAATCTGCTCGATACTCCCGTCTCGATAGCACGACGTGCAAATCCCGGCGAACTTCAATCGTGCTGCCCACACAGCCTGATTCTCTTTCGATTCAAGCCAGACTGCTGCTCCGCTGATTCCGCCCGGATGCGTTCCTTCCTCTGTCGGCTGGTAAGTCGTCAAGTAGTGCCGTGCCGAGTCGAAAGCGTTGAAGAACCGTCCGGTCGAATCTGGGAGCACCTTGCCAGTGAACGGTATCGGGCACAAAATGATATTACCCTCGATGTTTCGCCCGACGTGATGATGAAATCGGACGCCGAGGGCAACAGGGTATCCGACACCTGCAACGGTTTCTCCCTCCGTCGGGTCAGCCCATTCACCACGACGAAAGTCGAAGAATTCGAGCAAAGGGCCGACCGCAGTCGGTGCTATAGCGATGACTGCGAGGTCTTCAGGCGGTGAACGATGAATGAACGCAGTCGAGTCATTGAGCGGTATCGGCGCAAAGGCGTCACGCTCCGTGATTTGTGACGCAGGTCGAACTTTGAGGTCGCCGCGTTCGCGCACGAAGAAACTCAAATCGGACGGTGTTGCGGATGCCAGAACGTGCTCCGCAGTCAAAATGAAATGCTGGCCATTCCATCTCCCTGCGACCCCTGTTCCCGGCATCTCTTTTTCGCGTGCGGGTAGTCCGGTCACGGAGTCTGTTCCCGTCGTCACCGAGGCCCGGTTCGTCACGCCGACCGCGTGAGACCACAGCCGTTCGCCTATCGCCTTCCCCTCGAAATCGAGAACACTCATGCCCGACCTCCACACTCATTATCGCGCATTTTCACCTGAAGACTCTGGCCTCGATTCCTCTCGCGATTGTGCGCGGCGAGTCGAGATGCAGGTGCGGTCGCTACCGTTTAGCGGCTGCGTCTGTATCTTGGGTTGTATCCTAACGGCTCGAAATTCCGGCAGAATGAGGCAACGTTTGCAGACTGAGGCACACATAAAGTACTGAAAACGCACGTTGGCAGATTGAGAAACGGTTTGTCGATTGCTTTGCCCAATCATGTTTTCAGAAACGGCGTCCGCAACGACTGGACCAGAAGTCTGGTGAGCCATCTTAGGGGTGGGCGGAACCAAAGTCAACGCGAAGAACAGAGTAAGAAATAGGGCCTGCGAAATGAAGGACGAACTGTTTGGGACGTGCCAGAGAACTCATCAACCTTTCTGGGTAGTTGCCCAACGTGCTGCAGAGGGTCTTCCACAGTGGCACAAGGCCACTCGTCACTGACAGCACCCGATTCACCATGAGATAAGGCCAGAGATGTTCCACCGCACTACGAGCGCATGAAAGAGGAAAAGAAAATGATGAAATTCGAATACTCAACCAAGCCATTTATGGCGCTACTATTGGGCGCTTTGCTTGTAGGCAGCGGAATCGGAAGCGTCCTTGCCGGCGTTAACCCCAGCGTTGCCGTTGCTCCCGGCATTCTTGCCGGCGCAGCTACAGAACCCACCGTGATTTCGTCAAGTCCCAGTAACTGGGCCGCGAACGTACCGACCAGTATAAATACCGGCGATAACGTTGTGACTGGCACCACAGTGACTGCAACCTTCAGCCAGCCGATGGACCCGGAAACACTGAGCTCGTCCTCGCCAGGAAATTCGCTCGCGTTCACGGTCAAAGAGACAAACGGAAACGGCGTTCCCGGAACCGTCGTCATGAGTGAAGCCAACACTGTGGCGACCTTTACGCCCACCGCGTCCGCTCTCAACCCGAATACCAACTACACCGCCACAGTTACCACGGCGGCGAGGAACGCAGGTGGCGTTGCCATGGCCCATCCCATTTCATGGAGATTTACCACCAACGCCGTCGCGCTTACGGGACAGACACCAGTGCCGCTTGGACAAGCAGGTATTTTCGCGATCCTGACCAAATCAGGAATCACCGACGTCTTCCCATCGTCTATCACTGGGGATATTGGAGCTAGTCCAATCACTGGAGCCGCTATCCATGTTACGTGTGCGGAAATGGTGACAGGGACAATTTACTCCGTGAATGCGGCGGGGCCTCTTCCCTGCAGGGTAACCGACCCCACCTTACTCACAACGGCTGTAGCCAACATGCAGACCGCCTACACCGACGCTGCCGGACGAACGAATCCCAATTTCCTGAACCTAGGAGCCGGACAGATTGGCGGGCTAACTCTGGCCCCCGGCCTCTACAAATGGACTACTGGTGTTTCAATCGCAACGAACGTTACGCTCTCCGGTGGCGCAAACGACGTCTGGATATTCCAGATAGCGGGAACGCTTAGTCAGGCAAGCGCTACGAAGATGATCCTGCAAGGCGGCGCGCTGCCCAAGAACGTCTTCTGGCAAGCTGCCGGTGCTGTGTCCATTGGAACGACTGCCCAAGTTGAAGGGACAATCCTGGGTAAAACAAGGATCGCCATGAAGACGGGTGCATCGGCAAACGGCAGACTGTTGGCACAAACCGCCGTCACGCTTCAACAGAATGCGGTTACTCGGTAGGTGGGTTCGGGGTCACCGGAGTGCGTTGCCGGTATCTTGTATTTGCCTGATAACCGCCGCGCACTCCGGAGACCACACCCGCCCCACGCCCTTTCGCCACAGTCTGCGCCGCGGCCTACCCCGGTCCCTCGCTGCTATTCCGCGTCGTGGCGTGTAGTCACCTTGCCGTCACCCTACGCCACTCCGGTCAACCCGACAGAGAAAGCACTTCCGTGCTGGAACGCTGACTAGAACGCCCAGAAGACAATTCCCGCATCCCAGAAATCCACAGGCCCTTCGTGACATCCGTCACTGCGCCAGCCCTGCCCGACCATTAGGATGACTTCGGTTTCCCAGATTCCTCCGAGCAGACATTCAGTCCCAGGTGATGGCTATGGCCGGGAGTTGTTGGCGTCTGCTCGCCGCCTTCTTGTTGATTTTCGTGGCACCGACGTTTCTGCGCGGCCAGGATGCCGTTGCGGATCGTTCCCCGGCTGCCGCGCCCCTGTTCCCACCGAACCTCGCGCCCTTGCGATACTCTCCACCCACTGCGCCCGTCTGGATTCCCCCTCCCACGTTGCCCCGGCGCTATCCGGTTGCTTCCCCGGTTTTCCAGCAACTCGTCCGCGCCGCGGGCATCATTTTCACCGGCAGGGTCACCGCGATCGGACGCCCTACCGCATCTTCCGGACAGTATCCCGCATCCACAACCGTCACATTCCAGGTTGAACGTGCCCTGCGCGGCACTTCGCCGGGCAAGACCTTGACCATCCACGAGTGGGCTGGCCTTTGGACCAGCGGTGAGCGCTACTACGTCGGCGAGCGCGTCCTTCTGTTTCTGTATTCCCCGGGCAAGCTAGGCCTCAGCAGTCCAGTCGCCGGGGCCATGGGCCGGTTCGCGATGGATTCCCAGGGCAGGATCGTGATGAGCCCACAGCACATCGTCACCTTGACGGCCGATCCCATCCTGGGCGGAAAAACCGTCGTCTCTTACACGGACTTCGCACAAGCAGTGCGCCGCTCCAGCGGAGAGGAATGAGCCTAACGTGACCCTACCGGCGAGCATAACCGCGCGCTCATTCTTCCTCCGGCTGGCCTCGGCTCTGGCGATAGTCTTTTTCTTCGCTATACTCGCCCGCGCCGGCGGCCCTGAATATGTGGCTGGCTCCAGCTACTTCAACTCTTCGACCATGGGCCAGCCTCTCACCTGGTCCTTGGGCCAGGTAAACTACTATACGGATCAGGGCGACCTGAGCCCTATCCTGCCGAACTCGGCCGCGAATGCCTTCGTGTCCACCGCCTTCGCTCAGTGGACGGCCGTTGCTACCGCAGCCCTTACGGCCACCAACGCTGGACAGCTCGCCGAAGACGTCAACGGAAGCAACATCGCCGTCGACAGCAACGGAACCGTCACCGCTCCCACCGATATCACTCCCTCCGCCACGCAAACCCCCGTGGGCATCGTCTACGACTACGATGGTTCGGTCACTGACGCTTTGCTCGGTGCGGGCGCGGGCGATTCGTCGCAATGCTTCTGGAACGCAGTCTACGGCGGCGTGGACAACTTCAGCGCCGGCGCAAATTTCCTCCACGCGCTGGTCGTGATCAACGGCCAGTGCGCGTTGCAGTCTTCCCAACTTACTGACGTCGAATACCGCCTCGTTCGCGTGTTAGGCAGCGTGCTCGGTATGGGTTGGTCACAGATGAATCTGAACGTGATCACCGGCGACCCGCCTCCTACCCTCGATGACTTCGCGGGCTTTCCCGTCATGCACTTCATGGACCCGGTGAATTGCATACCGATCACTCTCTGTTATGCAAACCCCTACCAGCTCGCGCCCGATGACGCCGCTGCGCTCTCTCGACTTTATCCCGTCGGAGCTTCGGGTCCTTCCACTCCCACCGCGCGCATTTACGGCTCGGTTTACTTCGTAAGTCACCAGGGAGGCCCAGCTCAGCCCATGCAGGGCGTGAACGTATTCGCGCGCTGGATTGATCCTTCCACCAACCAGCCTTCACACGATTACGCGGCCTCGTCGGTTTCCGGATTTCTCTTCACCGGCAATGCCGGCAATCCCATCACGGGATGGAACGATGCCGCGGGCAACCTCTATAGTGAGTTCGGATCAAGCGATGGAACGGTGGAAGGATTTTTCGATCTCGGAGGACTGCCCATCCCGAACGGCGCGAGTACGGCGCAATATCAGCTTTCGGTTGAGGCTCTGGATCCGTTGTGGTCGGCCGGCGTGTGCCCTTACGACGATTCTCAGGTTGCGCCTTCTGGCGCTTTCCAGCCAATCGTGGTAACCGTGAGCGCGGGCGGCGAGTTTGAACAGGACGTTCTCATGGCTGGCAGCGCCCAGCCCGTAGCGCAGTGGGCCGCGACCGAAACGTGGAGCGCACCCGCGACCGTTCCTTCCCCAGGCGATTGGGTGGGTTCGTTGAGCGGTTACGGCGACGCTGCCTACTTTCTGATCACTGCCCAGGTTAATCGCACTTTGTCGGTAGCCGTCACCGCACTTGATGAAACCGGCGCCCCGAGTGAGTCCAAAGCCGAGCCTGTGGTCGGGATCTGGACCTTGGGCGACCCGGAAGGCACAGCCCCGCCTTCTCTAACACCGGCCCCGTTCAATTCGGCGACTTTCGCCATGAGCCGTCTCGATGCGCAGATCTTGAGCTCGAACAGCTTTATCATCGGCATCTCCGATCTGCGCGGCGATGGCCGCCCCGATTATCACTACCACGCGCACGTGCTCTACGGAGACTCGGTGATTCCTTCACGAGTCCCGATTGCCGGCGGCGCAATTACTTTGCTGGGCACCGGGTTTGCCCCCGGGCTCACCGTCACAGTGGGCAGCGCCACCGTGCCGCTGCTGGCCACCAATGCCAGCCAGATGCTGGTAGCCGCTCCCCCGCAAAGCGACGGGCCACAAACCATCACCATTACCGACCCGGTCAGCGGTTCATTCTCCATCATGACCAGTGCGCTCACCTTCGGGGCTGCTTCCACCGACGAGATCCTTCTGCTGCAGGGAGCAAATCCTCCAACGCCGGTCGGAGCGCAAGCCACCAATCCCGTGAGCGTGCGCGTGGTCGCCTCCGATGGCGTTACAGCGGTGGCCGGAGCAAGCGTAGGATGGACCACCACGAACGGCGCCACACTCTCAATCTGCGGAGGCGTTTCCGCGTGCTCGGCGATCAGCGATGAAAGCGGGATGGCTTCCACCTGGGTTACGCCCGCAGCCACCGGGACTGCGACCATCACCGCGACGCTCGCCCCCGGCGTCTACAACCCGGCGCAGTCGGTGACCGGGACGCTGTTTGCGACGTCCTCCTCCTTGGACATCGGAATGACCACACCCTACCTTTGGATTGCCCAGGGAGCTGCGGTGAGCGTGCCGATTACGGCGCGGGTCTTAAGCACAGGCGTTCCCCAGAGTGGTGAAACTGTGAACTTTACAGTCGCACAGGGCTCCGGCTCGCTCAGTGCAGCGAGCGCGGAAACCAACAGCAGCGGCTACGCCTCGGTCACGCTCAGGTTGACAAACTTCACCGCCAACGTACAAGTCACCGCGTGCGTCGCCCCCGGAAACAATCCTTGCCAAACCGTCTATGGGAATGCAGTGGCCGCTGCGCTGCTGAACTTGCAGGCCGTATCCGGCGCGGGCCAGGTCGCCACAGGGCAGGCGTTTCAGCCTCTGATGGTGCGCGTGACCGATTCTTCCACTCCGCCGAATCCAATCCTCGGAGCGAGCGTGCTGTTTCAATCCACTGTGCTCCGTCCGGCGGGGAACAATCCAATACTGACACCGGGAGACTCCACGGTCACGCAAACCGGAATGACAGTCATTCTGAGTACCAGCCAGAACAGCGTGCAAAGCGATGCCAACGGCTTGGCCAGCTTCGTCCCTTCAGTGGGATCGTTCACTGGAATGCTCGAGATTCAGATCCAGGTCTCGACCGGAACCACGGCGGCGCTCCAGGATGCGATGGAGACCCTTCCGGCCGGCAGCGGCGGGAACACTTCCCCACCCACGAGTAGCCCGTGGCGCGGAAGTGTTCCCGCCCCCAAAGGAACGCCGCAACACGTACCGACGATCGCGAGATAAGGTCCCGGAGGGACCACCGACAATAGCCCGCCAGTTCACTGGCGGAGATCAGACAGGGAATAGAGCGCACGTGCCGGAGGCACGGCTGAACAATCTTCGTCGGACGTTGTCGCATTCAGTCGTCCCTAACGGGACGTGGCCCTATTCGGTCCTCCGACCCGGCGTTGAAACGCCGGGCTATTATCGGTCGCTCCTCCGGGACGCTACGCCGATCATCGCCGAAACATTCGGATTGGCCGAAGCCCGAAAGCCGAAGCCCGAAGCCCGAAGCCCAACTCACTTCTTAGTCCCCTGATCTTTCGTCCATTGATCGACCCAGTCGTTCACCGTCTTGTACCAGAGCTGCGAATTTTGCGGCTTCAGCACCCAGTGGCCTTCGTCGGGGAAATACAACATCTTCGACGGCACGCCTTCCATCTGCAGCGTGGTGAAAAGCTGCAAGCCTTCGCTCACGTCGAGGCGGTAGTCGCGCTGGCCGTGGATGACCAGTGTAGGCGTCTTGAAATTCTTCGCGTACTGGTGCGGCGACCACTTCTCGTAGCTGGCGCGGTTGTCGTAGGGAGTGCCTTTGAACTCCCAGTCGTTGAACCAGAGTTCTTCGGTCGTGCCCCAGGCGGATTCTGCGTTGAACATGCCGTCGTGCGACACCAGGCACTTGAAGCGGTCGGTATGGCCGAGAATCCAGTTAATCATGTATCCGCCGTAGCTGGCGCCCAGCGCGCATTCCCGGTCTTTATCGATGAACGGGTAAGTCTTCTCGGCGTAGTCGAGGCCCTTCATCAGGTCTTCAAACGGAGCGCCGCCCCAATCGCCGTTGATGGCGTCGATGAACTTCTGACCGTAACCGGTCGAGCCGTGGAAGTTGATCATGATGACCACGTAGCCGCTGGGCGTCGATGACGTAGGTGAGGCGAACAGTTCCGGATTCCAGCGATAGCTCCAGTCGTCTCCCCAAGCGCCCTGCGGTCCGCCGTGGATGAGGAACTTCACGGGATATTTCTTGGAAGGAGCGGACCCACGTCTAGGTGCCGAGCCAGAGTTAAGCCACTGCCGGTCAAAGCCTGGCGGCGTTACCAAGAACCCTTCTACCTTGTCCCCCTGTGCGCCGTTGAACCAGAAAGGTTCAATCAGGGACATTGAGACTTGGGATAGGACTGCATCGTCGAGATGAGTAAGCTGGGCGATGCCGTTGCAGTTATCCTCACGAACAGTTTCTGTTGGTCGCTTGGATCTGCAGGAATCGTCCACGGGGGCCGTGCGGTATATCTCGCTCGGTGCTCTCAGCGACATACGTGTGAACACAAGCGTGCTTCCATCGGGTGTTACAGCCAAATCGTCATTGAATCCGGGAAGGAAAAGGTCAATCTTGACATCAGTTTGGCGTATAGAGATGTCATACCCTTTTTCAGCACTCGTCTTCCTAGTGAAGTTGATCGAATGTATGGGTGACGTTCCTTTATCCTCCGCCACGAAATACAGGCGCGAAGAGTCCGGGGCCCACACGAAAGTTCCGACCCAGTGATCGAATTGGTTCAAAAGTAAATCCGTTTTCTCGCCCGTCTTGCGGTCGTGCAGCATCAGGCGGAAGCGGTCGCTCTCGTATCCCGGACGCTGCTGGGCGCGATAGGCGATGTAGCGGCCATCGGGCGAATAGAGCGGCGTCGAGTCGCTGGCGGGATTGTCGGCGGTGATGTTCTTGGTCTGGGCCAATACCTGCGAAGGTGTTGGATCTATCGGCAAATCCTTTAACGAAACGACCCAAAGATCGTTGTTAGTGGAAGCCGCCGGATTCTTGTCGTGATTCGAGGTGTAGCAAATCTCGTGCCCGTCGGGCGAAAAAGCATAATCATCCTGCCCGCCGAGCGAGAATACGGGAGCATCGTAGTCGCCGGGCGTGAGGTCGCGATAGGAAGTCGCGAAATATTGTCGGTTGCTGCATGGCTGCCCTGGCGCATTCACGCATTTCGGGGCTCCAGCCGATCTGATGTTTGCCAGCAGTAGGTGAGTACGCTTGCCCTCCTTGTAAGTATTCCAGTGGCGGTAGAGCAGGTTATCGAAAACGAGCGCCTTCACTTTTGAGTTTTTCTCCTGGTAAAACCTCTTCGTGTTGCAGGAAATTTCATTCGGCTGGCCGTTGCACTCCGGGTACACATCAGAGGTGAAGAGAACGTTCTTTCCATCCGGTGACCACAATTCCCCGCCGGCTTCGGTCGCGATTGAAGTCAGCTGCGACGTGCTAATTGCCTTTCCCGCCTCGCCGTCAAAATCCGCAACCCACACCTGCGATCCACCCGTTTTGTTGGAGAGAAACGCAAAGCGCTTGCCATCCGGCGCCCAGCGCGGGCGGTCGGAATCCTGTTCGGCGATGATCTCGCGCTCCTGACCTCCGGCTGTCGGCACGATCCAAATGTGCGGTGTTTTTGTGTTCTTCTCTAAATCCACATCGACTACGCTGAAGATCACCCACTTACCGTCGGGCGAAACCTCAGGCTCGCCCACGCGCTTGAGCTTCATCATGTCTTCGAAGGTGAAGGGATGCTTGGCCTGGGCGAAGGCGGGGAATGCGAGACAGATAAGAACGAGAGAGGCGAGAAAGATACGTCGCATTAGATGTCTCCTGGGACAAACGGAGAAGTTTAGCAGGGTTTGGGTAGCGCCGCCGTCCCCGACGCAACACCGAAGCTTCGCAGGTGTGTGGCCATAAGCAGAAGGCTAGTTCTTAGCGAATTCCGGGATCGCGAGGAGTACGGCGACGAGGGGAGATTTTCAGATCGCCACCACCCAAAGGAGCACGACCTCTACGTTTGGCTTCGCCCTGATCTTCGTACGCGGCCTCCGCTCGCGCCAACTCTGCTTCCAGCAACTCGCGCGCCTCCTGCTCCATGGAGTGGCCGTTGTAGGCAGCGCGAATGCGGAGCCGGCGCTTGGTGTTCTCTGGAAGTTTGCGGATGGTGATGCTAGCCATGCAATCAATGCTATCACTGATTGCATAGTTAGATTTCTTCGGTACCGAGCCGGTTTGTCTCTTCGCCATAATGGCGACCGTCACCACTGAACTCGAAGTCGTGCAAAAAACGGCCGCCTGGAAAAGCCGCCGCCCGATAGCCGAAGCCCGAAGCCCGCCTTTCGTCCCGGCAACCCCTTAGCAAAGAAAGCATCCAATTAATTGGCAGAACTGCAGCGCCCTGCCCTCGGCCCCACTGAGCGGAGGGGTCGGGGAAGGGCTGCCGCGGTGGGCTTTGGTCCGCTCTTCCCTGTGGTTCCGTAGAGACGCTGCAAGCAACGTCTCCACGGACAATTCGGTAAACTAGAAACATGAAACCGGGTTTCCGCAGCGCTCTGTTTTTCCTCACCCTTTTCCTGCTGGCGGGTGCGCTCGCTCCTTTGCCCGCGGCCGCGCAGGAAGGTCCTCTCGACAACTCGCTGCCGAAAGGCATCACGCCTGAGGAAATCATTCCGCGCTTTGCCGCTCGGGAAAAGTTGTTCAAGGAGGCACGCGAGCAATACACCTACCGCCAGGACATCAAGGTGCAGACTCGGGACGGCGACACCGTGACCGGGGAATATCACGAAGTCTTCGACGTGCTCTACGACGACAAAGGCAAGCGCATGGAGAACGTCGTGTTCGCACCCCAGTCCACGCTGGATCAAGGAGGGCTCGGACTCGACGAAGGCGACATCCAGGATTTCCGCAACCGGCTGCCCTTCGTGCTCACCACGGAAGAAGTTCCGGAATACAACATCCTCTACGTTGGCCAGCAGCAGGAAGATCAGTTGCACTGTTACGTCTTCGACATTGCGCCGAAACAGATAGTGGGCAAGAAACGCTACTTCCAAGGCCGCATCTGGGTGGACGACCACGATTTTCAGATTGTGAAAACCTACGGCAAGGCCGTCCCGGAAATTCGCGATACGAAGAAGAAGGGCAAGGAAGAACACCTCTATCCGAAGTTCACCACCTGGCGCGAACAGATCGACGATCAGTACTGGTTTCCCACCTACACTCGCGCCGACGACACATTGACCTTCAACACGGGCGACATTCACATCCGCGAGATCGTGAAGTATGAAGACTACAAGCGGTTCGGTGCCAACGTGAAGATTCTGTATCAGGGCAAGGAAATTCCGAAGGCGGATCAGAAAGATCAAAAGCCGTCGCAGGATCAACCTCTAGCGCCAGATCAGCAGAAGCCGGACGGGGCTTCGAATCCGCAACCGCCGAAGTAGAGACCATCGGCGTCCAGTTATTGGCATCCAGATGCCTCGCTGCGCTCGGCATCGCAAGCCTTCAGTTGGCGAAGAACGTTCGATTGAGCTCTTCGATGCGTCCGTTGGATAGAGCCCCCGAGTGGATCATGCGGTTGAGAAACGCAGGAAAAGCCTCGTGGGCATCGGGGAAATTCTGCTGCTTCATCAAGCTGTAAAGCGCAA
Organism: uncultured Acidobacteriaceae bacterium; assembly: GCA_963749985.1. Taxonomy (GTDB): domain Bacteria; phylum Acidobacteriota; class Terriglobia; order Terriglobales; family Acidobacteriaceae; genus Sulfotelmatobacter. The sequence goes on from CAVVOS010000003.1 coordinate 545,142, forward strand.
CCGCCAGCACGTGAATGCCGTCATCCTGCTCTTTCCAATACTGATGCGGGTTGCCGCCCATCCCGAGCGGTTCGGCGAGAATTTGCTCCAGGGCCTGGACACAATCCTCTTCTTCCAGACCTTCCAAGGAGTTATAGCCGAAAGACCGGTCGTGGTGCTCCACTTTGCCCATCAGAAAAGCATCCGCACGCAGGGACTGCAGAGACGCTCGCAGGTCGGCATCGTGCACCAAATCGTAGGGTGGGTGCATCATTTCATGGATTGCGTTACGAAGCACGATGCGAAACGGATAGGAGTAGTGGGTGAGAAAGCGTGTCCCCGTGATCTTGATGCCGTGCGGCTGCGAATAGTAGAGCAGGAACACCGTGATTTTATTGGACGGACGCGGTGAGCCCAGAACTGCTTCGATCCTGGGAATGACGTTGTATTTGGGAATATCCTGTGCGATGGCCGCGCGCGATTTGTCGATCTTGGGCCTTACTAATTTTTCCCAATCGGCTTCGAAGTGAATGCGTTTGAGCGCTCTGAATGCGGCCTCAAGGTCCCCGCGGCTTTCTTCGTAGACCTTCCAGCCGTCGTCGCTGTAGTAAGGTGTGGCCTTCAGACTTCGCTGCATGGCGGAGCTGTCTTTCACCACGCGAATCATATCCTCGAGCGTCTCCGCGTCGGTGGCGGAGAAATACAACGCGAGTTGCGCCGAGATGATCCCACCATTCTGATCCTTGATCCGGCGCCTCAGGCTCACAAAAGCCGCACGTTCCTCGGAGCGCAGCTGCGGGAAAAGTCGATCATAGTCGGGCTGATAGAACTCCAAATAGTACTTGTCTCCACTAAGGAAGTTCAGTGCGCATAAAGTGTCGAATACGAAAGACGGGCGAAGATCCCAGTCCGTGGTGGTGTGGAATTCGGCACGCCCGTCCTGCGCTAGGAGCTGCGCCGCCAAGCCGATGAGCACGAAAGCCGCCTTAGCGATGAGCCGGCGCGTTTGCATATACCTTGGACGCTGGTGACTAACTAACGTTAGAAGTTTATCCAACGATCACCAACCAGGACGCGGGCAACCCTGAGAGACCGCAGTCTTCAGCCGAAGTGATTCGCTCAATAGAACAAATACTTCCGCCACTTGTCGTCCGACCGTCCCATCAGTCGCATGATATGCCGGCTGGTGTGGAGGTTGAAGGCGCGGGGCTCGCGCATCAGCTTCATACCCGCTTCGGGAGGAAACTGGTTGCCCTTGCGGCGATTGCAGGTGTGGCAGCAGGCGACCAAATTTTCCCAGGTGGAGGAGCCGCCGCGGGAGCGGGGAATCACGTGATCGAGCGTCAACTCGCTCGAGGGCAACACGGTCGCGCAATACTGGCAGGTGTTGCGGTCGCGCAGCAGAATATTTTTCCGCGACAGAGCGCGGCTCTGGTGCGGGATGCGGCGGTACTCCAGCAGGCGGATCACCGAGGGTACGCGCATGGCAATGCGTGCCGCATGCAGGAAGTGTCCGTTCTCTTCTTCCGTCATGGCCACGCCTTTGAGCACCAACACCAGAGCCCGGCGTGCCGCGCAGACGTTAATGGGCTCGTAGGACGCATTCAGCACCAGCACAGGCGCATGCAAGGCGTTGCCGTTGCCGTCGCGATGCATGGTGGCCGCCGCAAACAGGCCGACGGCGTGCCGGCCCGGTGGTCCCGCGTCGCTTTCGATCCTGGCTGACATGATGCTCTACTCGACTCCTCGAACCAAGTTCCACTCTTTCTCGCGGACCCTATCTTCGATCCTCGAATACCGCAACCGACCTGCGCCTTCTTCTTCCTAGCTTGCCGCCGCACGAGCCAGCGGAACTTCCGGTCCGGAAGAGACTCCTTCCATGTCTGCGTCGCCGGACTGTTGAATTTCCACCTGCCAACCTGCAGCCTTCAGCGTGCGGGCGACGGTCGCAACCCAAACTTTGGTTGCGCCGGCGCGGCGCAGAACCCGCGCACATTCTGAAACCGTGGCTCCCGTTGTGTAAACGTCGTCGACCACCAACACCTCGCGCGCTTTCACCGCTTCGGGTTGCGCCACCCCGAACGCACCCCGCACGTTCTCCCGGCGCTGGTGGCTGGTGAGGCCGGTCTGCGACGCAGTTTCGCGCTTTCTTTCGAGAGCTGCCGCGCACAAACGTAAACGGCCAAGTGCGGGGTTGAGTTTCATTGCGGCGCGCGCAATCAGCTCTGCCTGGTTAAATTCCCGGTGCCGATGCTTGCCGCGGTATAAGGGCACGGGGACCACAGCGATGAGGGAACCGTCTGGGAAGTCGGGTTCGAGCCCTGCGATCGCCTCTGCCAGCACGCGACCCAAAACATCCGCCGCTGGGCGCACACCTCCATACTTCAGCAGATGAATCAGCTCGCGCAGGCCGCCCTCATAACTGCCATAAGCGACGGCCCGCGCAAAGGGCGGCTTAATGCGGCGGCACAACCCGCAGCAGCGCTCGCTCTCCGGCGTAGACAGTACGTAGGAAGAAAACAGCCGCTCGCCGCAAATCGCGCAGATTCCCCCCGCGATCGGATGCATAGCATCGAGGCATTCCTGGCAAACCGGAAGACGCGAAATCTTCACCAGAGGCGCGCCGCACACGCGGCAGTCGGAAGGAAACAAAACCGCGAAGAGACTCTTGGCAATCTGACCGAAGGCTCGGCTCGTCCAAGGTGGCCCCTGGATCGAAGCAATAGAATGCCCTGCCACTGCAGCGTTGGCCTGGGCAGCCCGAATTGGGTCCCCACTACTGCTGAAGACGGCCTCCCCTGATGCCCGCAAGAAAAACTGGGGCGGGCGACTCTGCCCGCTCAACTAGCAGTATAACGGCGGCCGAGCCGCTAGGCAACGTTGCGGCTGCCCCCGGATCTGGCTACAGAGGAGGGCCGCTTCCCAATTGCTTCCGGCAGCCGGTCCCCCACCGGCATGAAGATCAGGCGATAGCTTCGCCGGAAGCATTCCGTGCAGCGTACCGGCCGTAAAAGAAAAACCGGCAGCAGATAGCGCTCGGAAAACGTGCGGCTCCGCGAACGAAAAGCCGTTTCGCCGCCGCAATCGTCGCAATGGAACTCAAAATACTTCTGAAACCTGACTTGGTTGGAGGAGTTTCTTACCACGTTACACCTCGAAAATACGAGACTACGAAGGGCGAGAAACTGATTGGGATCATTCTACCCCTAAGCGAGGAACAAGCCAATTCGAAGAAAACAAATAGGAAGAAAACAAATAGTCGGAAGGGCAACCGGATGGTTTGCAGGGCAGGTAGTACGATTGATGCCAATAGGAGATCTCATGAAGACATCGCAAGCCCTTCTTGTTGCTGTAGTCTTCGCGGCCGCTGCAGTCGGCTCATCGTCTGCGCAGGATTCCAAGGCGACCGCTCCGAAAGCATCTGAGCCGCCGCCGACGGAGCAGGGAACGAAGGCTGGCAAAACATATTCCGGAATGTACAGCTTTCTGAAGGATGGAGAGTTTGTGCAGATCACGCTGGAAGACCAGGGCAGGGTGACAGGATTTGTTTCGCGCTATGGGGAAGGAGAAAGCGACAAAGGAGCGTTTCTGGATCAGTTCTTCCGCAGCGGAACAATGGACGGCAACAAGCTCAGCTTCACCACGGAAACCGTGCATGGGGTGTGGTTCGAGTTCAACGGAACGGTGGAGCGGGGTGAAGGGAAGAATCCAGGCGATGAGGCGTATTACGTCTTGAAAGGAACGCTGACCGACAACATCAGCGACGCACAGAAGAAAGTGACGACACATTCGCGCGAGGTGGTGTTCAAAATGTTTCCGAAGGAAGCGTCACCGGCGCCGGCGGTGAGGAATTAGGTTGGCAGTACCTGGTACCTAGTAGCCAGTACCTGGTACCCAGTAAAAGCGGCGGTCCTGCGTTTAATATCTTACTGGGTACTGGGCACTCGGTACTGACTTATTGGCCGGCGCGGGCGGGAGAGACGACGAGGCGGCCGGGGGCTTTCTTTTTGACGTCTGGCTTTTCCTGGGCATAGACGAGATCGAGTCCGCCTTCGGGAGTGGATGAGGCTTCGGCCAGAGCCGCTGCCAGGGCGCGGAACGAGCGACTTACTTCCTGGCTTTCCTGCAGAACTACCGGTGTGCCGTGATCGATGGCGGGAGAGATCGACTGAAACGCGTTGGGGATCTTCCACAATACCTTGCAATGAGTGGCCTGTTCGATGTCTTCGTCGGTGAAGCCGGGAATCTTCTTATAGCGATTGAGAACCATGCGCAACCGATTGCGGCCCGCACCTTCTTCCAGGAAGGCATGAATGCGGCCGGCGCTCCACAAGGAGACGACGTCGGTTTGAGCGACCATGAGCACTGCGTTCGAGAGGTCGGAGAGCAGGCGCGTGGTGGCATCGAGGCGGCTGGAGGCGTCGACGACAACGTAGCGATAGTGATTCACCAGCAGGTCGAAAAGGCGAGCCAACTCGGCCGGCGTGGGGATGGAGGGATAAGGCTGCTGCGGGCCGGCGAGAAGGTGCAGGCCGTCTTTCGAAGTGGTCATGAGGCCATCGAGCAGAGAAACATCGAGGCGGTGCAGATTCTCGAGCGCGTCGGGAACTCCGAAGCTGGGCCGCAGGTTGAGATGGAGTTGGGCGTGGCCGACGGGCGCGAAGTCCACCAGAACCACGTTGCCGTAAGCTTGCTGCAGAGCTACGGCGGTGTTCACCGCGGCAGTGGTAGCGCCTGCGCCTCCCTTAGCGCTGAGGAAAGTGAAGATACGGGCCTTGCCGGCGCCGCCGCGCGTGCGGGTGCGGTTGGAACTGAAACGGGTCAGAGCCTCGAGAAGAGCTTCAGAGCCGGCGGTGTCGTCCAGATATTCCCCGGCTCCGGCGCGCATGCTCGCCACGATGGTAGTGGGCTGCCGCATGCTGCCGTTGGCAAAGATGGCGAGCTGCAGAGTGTTGGATTGAATGAGTTCGATGGCTTTGATAGCGGGCTGAGGATTCTCGGCAGAGATATCTACGATGACGATTTCAGCGCGCAAGTCCTGAATCTGGCGCAGGATAGAGTCCGTGGGGCCAGTGGGGAATCCGACGTGGCTGAACACGACCCGGCCCAGGCGTGTAGCTTCCAGGCGGTTCTGCAATTCCGATAGATGTTCCCGGTCTTCCGTCAGGAGCGCAACGGCGATCCCATGCATGGCGCGGTTCTCGCTGATTTCTCTTGGTGTTTGCATGTTAGAAAGAGAAAGTACTGTTCGCCAAGTGACTTCGGTAACTGCCTGAGAGTGTGCGTGTGCTCAATTCGCGCGGAGACGGATGGGCAGCCTTCTGCAAGTCGGAAAACCCCGGTGTGAGGCGCACAGCAGGAAAACTCCCCCCTACGATCCGCACCAATGCCAATATTCTAAGCCAAGCCTCGACGATTGAAAAGAACTCAGAAGGGCTGAAATGAACTAAAGTTCGCGAGCCACAAGCCCAGTCCGGGATTTCTTCGTAGGTTCAAATGTGGGAAGCGACGCTTGAAACACGAATCGCGAAGCTCTTCCGAAAAGGTGGCGGCAGATCTGCCGGGATGAACAGCGCAGGCTAATGAGCAGCCGCGCGCGGAATCCCGGGCTCGGGCGTGGCGGAACGTTCCACCCCGGAGGGGCTGTGCAGAGCTGAAATGCGCCGAAAATCGGCAGTGTTATCTTCGCACTCAGGAAGATATTCGTAACCCTTCAAGCAGACAGCCACGCCGATTTTGGTTTCGGCCAATCTTGGCTCACCCGATGCAGTTGGCGGCCGGTTGTCCGCAGGCTTGGTGACACGCAGAACGCGGGCCCGGCAGCGCACGCGCATGCTTTCGCCCAGAGTGATCTCAGACGGCATCTTCAATGTGAGTTCGATTTCGATACCTTCGCCGATCGCCATGTCGGTAAAAAGGAAGGCTCCGCGAGAACTGAGGTCCTGGGTGAATCCGACGCCTTCGGCGGCGCTCGAAATGTCGCGCAGAGATACTGGGAGGTTAAAAGCAAAACGCTGTCCAATGCGGCGTTCAACACCAACCGGAGGAGTGGTCATGGTAGTGTCCCTTTCTTAGGGAATCGCCGGGGGGAGAGCAATTGCAACTGTAGCGCAGTCCGGTCTCTCTGGGAAGCTAAAAATTGGCGCAGTGAATTATGAATTCTCGTACCAGGCTTGCTGCGGCTCTGGAAAACCGTTTTGCAGAGATGCTGTAGGCGATGCGCAAGTTATAGTAATCCGGAGAGCGGCTAGCGTCATCCAAAGAAGCGAACGTGTCTGAATCGAGAATCCCAATTCAGGAAAATCCGGCAGTGAGCGGTGCCGAAGCGGCCACCGGAAGCGGATCGCGCTTGCAGGCCGCGGGACGAGCGCTGCGGCATCGCAACTTCCAGCTCTTCTTTAGCGGACAACTGATCTCGCTCATCGGCACGTGGATGCAGAGCGTGGCCCAGTCGTGGCTGGTTTACCGTTTAACCGGTTCGGCATTGCTGCTGGGATCGGTGGGATTTGCCAGTCAGGTTCCCGTATTCCTGTTTGCCCCACTGGGGGGGATTGCGGCCGATCGCTACAACCGTCGCCACATCGTGATCGCGACGCAAATCGCGTCGATGTCGCTGGCCTCCGTTCTGGCCGCGCTGACACTGCTGCATAAGGTGCAAGTGTGGCATGTATTTGTGCTGGCGAGTTGCTTGGGCGTGGTGAATGCGTTCGACATTCCCGGGCGGCAATCGTTTCTGGTGGATATGGTTGGCAAGGACGATTTGATGAATGCGATCGCGCTGAATTCCTCGATGTTCAATGGGGCGCGCGTGATCGGTCCAGCCATCGCTGGGATTCTGGTGGCGAAGATTGGCGAAGGCTATTGCTTCCTTGGTAACGCCGTGAGCTACATCGCGGTGATTGTCGGATTGCTGCTGATGAGGGTGCACAGTCCCGCACGCGCCTCCATGGCTTCGCCGCTGGAGCACATGATGGAAGGGTTCCGCTTCGTCAATCGGACTGCGCCGATCCGCGCGTTGCTTCTGTTACTGGGCCTGGTAAGCCTGGTGGGAATGCCCTATGTGGTGCTGATGCCGATTTTCGCTGACCAGATCCTGCACGGCGGAGCGAAGGGGCTGGGCATCCTGATGGGCGCGACCGGTGTGGGAGCGCTGCTGGGTGCGCTGACCCTCGCGTTTCGCTCGGGAGTGAAGGGGCTGGGGCGATTGGTGGCGTGGTGCTGTGCCGGTTTCGGCGCCAGTCTGGCGGTGTTTGCGTTGTCACACATATTCTGGGTTTCCGTGGTTCTACTACTGCCGGTAGGTTATTGCATGATGCTGCAAATGGCATGCTCGAACACACTAATTCAGGTGATGGTGCCGGACGCGTTGCGCGGGCGGGTGATGGCCGTGTACTCCATGATGTTCATGGGCATGGCTCCGATTGGAGCCCTGCTCGGCGGCGCGCTGGCCGAGCGTCTGGGCGCTCAAGTCACGGTAGCGATCGGTGGCGCGGCGTCGGTGGCGGGCGCGTGCTGGTTCGCGTTGCACCTGCCGAAGATCCGCGTGGAAGCTCGGCGATTAATCGTGTCCCAAGCCTCGGCCGGCGGCGAACCGTCAGAGATGACGGCCCAGGCGGTAGAAGATTAGATCCGAAGTGCGAAGGGAAGTCTATCGCCTTCGGTTTCCACCTCTTCGGCTTTCCACGGCGCATGAGATGCGCCGATTCCTTTCAACCTGAAGCTTTGGCCGCGGGTCACCCATCAAGAATTGTGATCGGCAGAATTGGTGATTTGGCGCTCCGCGTACGCATATTCCTTGAAGGTCGATAAAGAGTCGTGATATATCCGCTAACTAATCTCGCCAGACGATTAGTCCCACCCATCTGCTTCGAGGGCGAGCGAAAACGGACGAATCGTCGATCGGAGGACAAGATGAGTTCATTCCGGAAGATGATGGCATCCAGTCTTTTCATGGCGGTATTCACGGGAACGATGTTTGCCCAAGGCGGCGCCACGGGCGCCATCGGTGGAGTGGTGCAAGACGCTTCCGGGGCGGTGATCGCAAACGCCAAGGTGAGCGTCAAGAGCGAAGCCACGGGTGAACTACTACGTCAGGTGACGAGCGATGCGTCCGGTTTGTTCACAGCCACGCTATTGCCTGTGGGCACGTATACCGTGGAAGTGAACGCGTCCGGCTTTCCCAATACCAAGTTTCCCGGTGTGGTCGTGCGCATCACGGAAACCACGCGCATGACCGCGGTTCTGAAAGTGAATACGGTGAAAGAAGTTGTAGAAGTCCAGTCCCAGGTGGAGCAGGTCAATACGACGGATGCTACCACCGGACAATCGCTGGGGGCTCAGACGATTACCGATCTTCCGCTGGCCACACGAAACTTTCAGCAGCTGCTGACACTCTCCGCCGGTGCTTCTTCCGACTTGAACAATGCCGCGCAGCTCGGCCGCGGCGCAGTCTACATCCATGTGAATGGCGGCAGGGAAGACAACAACAATTATTTGATCGACGGCATCACCGTGGCCGACTACGCCTTTGGCGAATTAACCTACACGCCCTTGCCCAGCCCGGACGCGATCCAGGAGTTCAAGGTCTCAACTAGCCTCTACGACGCCACCCAGGGACGCAACGGCGGCGGCAACATCAATGCCACGCTGAAAAGTGGGACGAATCGCTTTCACGGCGATCTTTGGGAATACTTCCGCAACACCGATCTCGACGCGAATGACTATTTCCTGGGCAAGGTGCAGGTTAAGCAGAACATTTTCGGCGGTGACTTCGGCGGACCGATCGGCTCCGGAGCCAAGTTTGGCTATTTCTACGCGAATGTTCAAGGCACACGGCAGCGCAGCGGCGATTCGCCGGGGACCTTCATCAACACCAGCATTCCGGTACTTCCGACCGCGCGTGATCAGGCCACGCTGCTCAATACCTTCTTCTGCGGCGTAAACTGCGGCGGAAATACGGCCACCGCGCTTGATCCGGTGGCATTGAACTTGTTGAACGTGCAGGGCAACAATTTCGGAGCTGGCGTAGGTGGGGGCTGGCTATTTCCCAGCGTCGCCGGAACGCCAGGCTTCACTCAAACACCCAACGGCCCTGTTCTCAACTATGGTCCGCTGGTTTTGAGCGATCCCGGCAAATTCAGCGATAACCAGTTCACCGTAAACTGGGACCGCGAATTCCGTGGCGGCAAGGACCGTTTATCCGAGCGCTTCTTCTGGTCGAATTCCGATACCTTCCAGCCCTTCGGGGCTGACTCTTACGGGATCCAAACCGGCGGCCAGCCCGGCTCCAATAATCTGAATTTCCCCTTGGACATTCCTCTGCACAGCCGCTTCGGCAGCGTCACCGAAACGCATATTTTCAGCAATAGCCTGATCAATGACTTCCGCTTTGGGGTGAATATCATCAGCGACAGGTTGAACAACCAGGCGCCGATCACCGGCGCGGACATTGGCATCAACCTGCCGACGGCTACTGGTGTGAACGGCCAAGCCGGCGATCCCAACATGTACCGTCTGCAATTTGGAAGCTGGGCCTTTGGTCCATATCCCACCCAACTGCAGTCTGCGCTGTCCGATAACTACACCTGGGTGGACACCGTAAGCTGGACCCACGGTCCGCACCAACTCCGCTTTGGCGGGGAGATTGACCGGGTAGCCATGCGCCGCAGCCTGCCTATCGCCGACAATGGACTGATATTTTTTATCGCAGGCGCTACTGGATATGACACCGACTTCCAGAGTTTTCTGGCGGGCGATCCGCTGCTTGGCGAGGGCGGCGGTGGCCTCGGCAACCACGACTACCGCATCCCGGGTTACTCCTGGTTTGCCCAGGATGACTATCGCGCGAGCAAGACTCTTACGTTGAACATCGGTTTTCGCAACGAATTGCTCGGTGCGCCCTACGACACACTTTGCCACACCGGCAACACCGATCCCGAACTGGCGAACACCACCGGGCAGCCTTATGTTTATCCCAAGTGCATCAACAAGTTCGGACTCTCCGGTATCAACGGGACCCTCAATCAAGCTGGATTGAACAACGAATACGCATCGGTGTGGGAGCCACGTATCGGCTTTGCCTATGACGTGGCCGGCCATCACACCACATCGATTCGTGGTGGTTACGGCATCTACAGCGTCCGCGAGGACCTGGGAGCGGTAGACAATCTCGCCATCGTTCCCCCGACTTACCCGTTCCTGGTGGGTTTCGACCCAGGACCAAACAGCCTACAGAACCTGTTTGCCTCGAGCGCTGCGTTCCCCAACGGGGTTCCGCCGCTGGGCGCCGCTCCAACTCAAACTTACGTGCCCACGGCCGCAATCTTTCAAGGCTTCGGGGCATGTTCCTTCCCGCTGCCCCAGCAATGCGGCGCCGGTTTTAGCGGCAATGTGAACAGCCTGATCCAGCTTGCGGTGCCACTGCATTGGGTGGCAGGCACCACGCAGCAGTGGAATTTAACGATACAGCGCGAACTGGGGCGGGACTGGTTCATGGAACTCGGCTATGTCGGTACCAAGGGCAGCCGTCTGCGCTCAACCTTCGATCCCGATCAGGCCACGCTGGCCACGCCACAAAATCCGGTTACCTTACCGTACGCTTGTGGCGGCGGTCCCGGCTCTTGCTCGATCGTTGATTCGACGGTGGAGAATGCCAGCGCCCGTGCGCCTTATCTGGGCATCGCCCCCGCCGATTTCGAAGACTTCGCGCCTAACTCCGATTCCCACTACAGCGCGCTGCAAGCCACTTTAGCCCACCACTTCGGCAGGGGGCTTTATTTCCAGAGCGCTTACACCTGGTCCAAGTCAATTGATGACGTGTCCACCGCTTCGGTGGCATTCCTGACCAGGGTCAACGATCAGAATGACGCGGCGGCTTCTCGCGGCCTCTCCGATTTCGACCGGCGGCAACGCTTTGTGACCAGTGCGGTTTATCAACTGCCCTTCTTCGCCAGCTCCAGCGGTCTTGCCAAGGCGGCGCTGGGTGGCTGGGAGGCCAGCGGCGTGATCATCCTGCAATCGGGAGCTCCATTCACGATCTATGATCCAAATGGAGGCACCGCTTACGCGCTGGCCAGCACTCCGTCGTCGACCGCAACATTCAACCCTGGGTTCAGTTGCGCCAATGCACCCAGCTCGGGCAGCATACAGTCGCGATTGGCCAACTGGGTGAATCCCTTGGCCTATCAGCCGGATGCGCTCCTGGCACTCTCCACCGGCGGCAACAGCGATGCCACCGGCTACGGCAACACGCCGCGCAACTGCATCATTGGACCGCCGCAGAAGAACGTCGATTTCACGCTGGATAAAACTTTCAAACTTGGCGAGCGGCAAAGCCTGCGATTCCGGGCAGATTTCTTCAACCTGTTCAATCACCCATCGTTCGCCGACCCAGCTTCAACGTCGGTATCGTCGGCGGGAGGTTCGGCGCAAATCACGTCCGTGATCGGTACGCCGCGGCTGGTTCAGTTCTCGCTGAAGTACGGGTTCTAGGGTTCGTTACTCGTAAGCTTCCGGCGGCAATCCGGTAATGCGGATGCCGCCGTGGCCTTTGTGGCGGATGTTCAGGCCGATGAGCAGCGCGGTGATCTGTTCGAGGATGCGGGCGTTCTCCAGCTTTCCGCCGTCGATGGCGCGGACGCCGGGAATCTTCGCGGCGAGGGATCGCGTGAGGTGAGCGGCGCTGGCGTCGTCACTGCAGACGATGACGTCGCAATCGAGATCTTCATCCCCATTCAGAAGATCGGCCGATAAGTTGTGGAACGCGGCGACCACACTCACGCCTTTGGGGACAAGTTCCGCAGCTTGCTGTGCGGCGGAACCTTGCCAGACACCGAGCGTGCGCGAGGCGCGTCCGCCGACCCCGGCAGCGAGAGCCACCGTGGCGTCAATCAGAATGCTGCCGGGACGAAGCGCGGGCTTGAGTTGCTTCAGCAGTGCGGCTTGGCCTTCGAAGGGCACGGTGAGCACGAGAATATCCGCGGCGGCGCAGGCGGCGGAGTTTTCCATACCGGAGATGCGGGTGTGATTTCCGGTTTTCTCTTTGACTTGGTTGGCGATTTGGTCAGCGATCTTGTCGGCGGCATCTTGCGCGCGCTGCGCGTCGCGCGAGCCGATGATGATGGTTTCCCCGGCACGCGCCCAGCGCAGGGCGATTCCCATGCCTGCCGGCCCGGTGCCGCCTAGAACGGCGATAGGACGCGAGGCTTCACTCATGCAAATTCCGGCTCCAGCGATTCTTCTGCGGTGAACTCTTCGAGCGGAGACTTCAGCTTGATGCGCGTATAGGTGGTGTTGCGCTCGGCGGGAATGCGTCCCATTTCCAGAATCATCGACTGAAAGTCATCCGGGCTGGTGTATTGGCCGGCGGTGGCTCCGGCTTCACGCGAAATATTTTCTTCCATCAGCGTCCCGCCGTAGTCGTTAGCGCCTGCATGAAGGCAGAGTTGTGACAGGCGGCGGTTCAGCTTTACCCATGAAACCTGAATGTTGTTGATGGAGCCGGCAAGAAGCATTCGTGCGAGTGCGTGCACTTTCAGGTGCTCCTCGATCGTGGGCCCGGTGCGGGCCAGGCCCTGGTGAAACAACAGCGTGTTCTGGTGGACGAAGCCGAGCGGAACGAATTCGGTGAAGCCCCCGGTTTCATCCTGGATCTCGCGCAGCAGGAGCATCTGGCGGACCCAGTGTCCCGGCGTTTCAGTGTGGCCATACATCATGGTCGAAGTGGAGCGGATGCCGTTGCGGTGGGCGGTGCGAATCACTTCGATCCACTGCGCGGTGGTGAGCTTGTTGGCCGAAAGAATGTGCCGGATCTTGTCGTCGAGAATTTCTGCGGCTGTGCCCGGGAGTGTGCCCAGGCCGTTGTCCCGCAGCATGGATAGATAGTCGGAGAGCGGCATGCCGGTAAGTTCCACGCCATAGACGATTTCCATAGGCGAGAAAGCGTGGATGTGCATCGCGGGGACGGCGGTCTTCACCGCGCGCAGAATGTCGCGATAGTAAAACGGAGGCAGGCCGTGCGGCAGTCCGCCCTGAATGCATACTTCTGTCGCGCCAAGTTGCCAGGCTTCCACGGCCTTTTGCGCGACTTGATCCGGGTTAAGGAAATATGTGTCGGACTCGCGGGGGCCGCGGCTGAAGGCGCAGAACTTGCATCCCACAAAACAAATGTTGGTGAAGTTGATATTGCGATTCACCACGTAGGTGACGAGGTTGCCGGAAAGTTCGGCGCGCAGCCCGTTGGCCGCAGCGAGCAGGCCGAGCAGGTCATCGCCTTCGGAATGAGCCAGCGCATAAGCTTCTTGCTGCGAGACGGAGTTGCCATTCTGAGTTTCGAGAATTCTTTCCAGAGACCCGCGCACTGTGGGGGTGACTCGCGACGCAATGTCGGACCAGTCGAGGGCAGGGAAGCTTTCCAACGAGGATGAAAGTTCGTGGGACACCGGATCCTCCGTAGAGACGTAGCTTGCTACGTCTCTGTCTGCAACGGGCAGACGTTGCTGGCAACGTCTCTACAGTGTAGCGGAAGTCTAGCGAAACAGGTCATGGGTTGCGGGGCGAAGCAGGTCGCACACGCGGCCCCGGGCTGATTCGTAGGGAAATCCGCGAATGATGCATGCCGGCGTGCGGTTGAGTTTGCCGCAGACCAAGCCGGCGGCGGCGGCGAGTTCGTCAGCAACGGCTTCAAGACTGGCGTGCAGCGTGTAGCCGTGCGGATCGCGGCGCCCGCGATCGTCGTGGAGCGGCTTCATGCCAGCGATGCCGATGCAGAAATCGACCAGACCTTCGCGCCAGGGCCGGCCGAACGTATCAGTGATGAGAACAGGGATGGCGAGCCCGGTGCGTTTCCTGAGTTCGCGGTGAAGTTTGCGCGCGGAACTGTCGGGATCGGCGGGCAAGAGCAGGGCGTGGTGGCCACCGTCGACATTGGAAACGTCCACGCCGCTGTTTGCACTGATGAAGCCATGACGGGTTTCGGTGATCAGCACGCCGTTCTTGCGCCGGATGACGGCTCGGCTCTCGCGCAGTGCGAGCTCGATGACGCGAGCATCGAGGTTGTATTGCTTCGCCCAGGCGACGGATTCCGCGGAAGGCTTGATGGTCGCGAGGTCGACGAGCTGGCCCTCCGCCTTGGAGACGATCTTGTGTTTGACGACGAGAATGTCGCCGATTTCGAACGCGACATCGTGCTGACGCAGCGATTGCAGCATTTTCTTGGCGAGCGAATCGCCGAGGCTGATTTCGTCGGCGAGCGGGATCGGGATGAGGCGTAGCCCAGTGTGAAACTCATTCCATGTTTCCTTACTGCGCTGCTTCGCAGCTGGTTTCCCGGCGGCGCCGCGAGGCTTGCTCACATGCCCTCCGATCCTTTCGCAGGAAACCGCTTGTCGAGCGCCCACTGGCGAAGCAGGCTCTGCGTGCGGGTTTCGCCGGGATGTGCGAGAAGCTGCTGCAGGTCTTCGGGATTATCCACGTCGAGCGCGACTCTCGGAAGTTGCAGGACGACGCACGGTTTGCCCGTGGCCTGAGCCGAGGCGAGATGCGGCTTAAAGCTATCGTTGCCGAAGCGCAGCGGGAATAGGTTCGCGGGGCGGCGGAAGGCGGCGTTGGTGCCGCGTCCGTCGGCGGCGGGTGCCAGCACCGTGCCTTCTTCGGGTGCATGCGCAAGAATTTCGTCGAGTTCGCTGGCTTGAATCAGTGGAATGTCGGCGGGGATGACGAGCGTGCTGTCGATGCCACGCGTTACGCATAGGTTTGTAGCCATCTCAATGGCGCCGGTTTCGCCGGGGTTTGCAGGGTCGGGAATGATTTCGAAATCGTATTCCCGCGCGAGTCCGAGCGCAAAGGGATCACTCGTCACAAGCGAGCAGGCGAGACGGCGCCGCCACGCGGCCAGCGCCGCCACAACGTCATGCAACATGGTTTGCGCCAATTCCGTGCGTGCAGGCTGATCCAGTACGGCCGCGAGACGCTGCTTGGCAGCCGAAAGATTCTTGACTGGAACGAGGATCACGGCTGGTCGGCGGCGGAGACCGCGGGCTGGCCAGAAAGTGGTTTGTCAGAACTAGGCTCGTCGGCCAGCAGCCCGCTCAATGAGTACGAGAGGACGGTTCGGGCGAGTGCGGCCTTGTCTTCCGCGGAGCGCATGATGGTTTGCGCACATTGCACGCGCAAACCGTTTCCGCGAAGCCCATCGGCGGCACGGGCATCGCGCGTGTCGCAAATGAGGACATCGAGAAAATCTTCATAAGCTTTGGCTACGCCGGCAATCGAGCAAGGCAAACCTTGAGCGGCCATCAGAATTCCCGCGGGTCCGGCGACGGCGGCATTCCCCACGATCGGGCTCACGGCGGCAACTTTGCCGCGCGCGCCGCGCAGTGCCTCGCGAACCCCGGGTACGGAAAGAATCGGTCCAATGCTGGTGATGGGATTGCTGGGCGCGATCAGAACTGCGTCGGCGCAGAGGATGGCTTCGAGCACTCCCGGCGCAGGCTCGGCGTCGGAGGCTCCGGCGAAACGCACCGAGTTCACGGGATCCTGATACCAACGCTGCACGAAATACTCTTCGAAACTTAACTCGCCGGAAGGCGTATCCACGCGTGTCTCCACGCGCGAATCGCTCATGGGCAGAACACGCGCTTTCACCCCGAGCTTGTCGCAGATCGTCGATGTTGCTTCGGAAAGTGTTTTACCCTCCGCCAGATGGCGCGAGCGCAGAAGATGCATGGCGAGGTCGCGGTCGCCAGTGTGGAACCATGTGGGTTCGCCGAGTTGCCCCATGGCCTGCAGGCAAAGAAAAGTATCGCCCTTCACGCCCCAGCCGCGCTCACGGCTGAGCAGGCCGGAGAGAACGTAGGTGATGGAGTCAATATCCGGGGAGACGTAGAGTCCCCACCAGAGCAAGTCGTCGCCGGTGTTGACGATGAGAGTGATTTCCTCCGGGGGGATCACTTGCCGCAAACCATCGACGAACTTGGCGCCGCCCGTGCCGCCGGTGAGCACGCAGATCATGCGGCCCTCTTTTCCTTCGCGAGGCCATCCCTGCCGCGGGCGGCTTGAAGCTTCTCCGCAAGCATTCCGGGCTTCGACGTGACCAAGGATAAAAACTCAGGATAGACAGGCAGGCGCTGGCGCAACTGGAATCCCTTGCCCTCAGTGCGCAGGCGAAGTTGGTCCAGATGCGGCCAGGGCTTCTCGGGATTGATGTAGTCAGGCGTCAGCGGCGAAACTCCTCCCCAGTCGTTGATGCCAGCGTTCAACAAGTCTTCATAATACGGCGCATTGAGGTTGGGAGGCGCCTGGATATTGACATTCGGTAGTAACAAGCGAGTTACCGCCACCGCACGCAGCATCTCGCCCGGGCTGGGTTCGGGCACGAGCGCCATAGGGATGGTGGGCTTGGTGCGGAAGTTTTGGACAATCACTTCCTGGATGTGGCCGTAGCGGTCGTGCAAATCGCGGATGGCGAGCACCGTATCGACGCGGTCTTCGGGAGTTTCGCCGATGCCGATCAGCAAGCCCGTGGTGAAGGGAACTTGCAGCTTTCCTGCGTCTTCGATGGTGCGCAGGCGCTTCCCTGGAACTTTGTCGGGAGCATTGTCGTGGGCCGCGCCGGGGGCGAGCAGGGCGCGGTTGGTGGTTTCGAGCATGAGTCCCATGCTGGGTGAGACGGCCGCCAGGCGGTCAATCCACTCGGCGCTGAGCAGTCCGGGATTTGGATGTGGAAGCAGGCTGGTCTCGCGCAGGACGAGTCCGCACATGGCTTCCAGATAGTGAAGTGTGGACTTATAGCCGAGATGTCGCAAGGTGTCGCGCATTTCGGGGAAAAGCATTTCCGGCTTATCGCCAAGACTGAAAAGGGCCTCGGTGCAGCCCAGCTTCTCGCCGGCGCGGGCGAAGGTGAGGACTTCTTCCGGAGTCATGGTGTGCGCGCCCGGCTCTCCGGGATCGCGGCGGAAAGTGCAGTAGCCGCAGTAGTCGCGGCAAAGGTTGGTCAGGGGTAGGAAAACTTTCCGCGAATAGGTGATGACGCCAGGCTTGAAGTTTTCCTTGGCGGAGCGAGCGGCGGCGAGCAGCGCGGGCAGATCGTCCTCACCGCACCGGATCAGACGGAGGGCAAGCTCGCGCGAAATGGGCGAACCGGGCTGTAGATCGGCCAGGTCTGCGGTGCACGATGCTCTGTGCTCCTGGCGGGCTGTTCTGATGGCGGTTAGGGTCACAGTGCTCTATTCCGTGGCGCGCGGATGAATCGAATCATACAACAGTGATCAGTGGCCAGTGGTCAGTGGCCAGTCAATACAAACCTGCCCGTCCGCTGAGATAACCGAGTCTGTGCACCCCAGAACCTTCGTTCATGAAGCCTCACTAATGTTGGGAGAGGAGGAAAAGATCGTTGCCGATACCTAGCGAGAGATCGACACGGCTGTGCAAAATTATTTCCCTCTCATCGACCTGTTCGCCGGCTCCGCACTCGGCAGGCAAGGACCCATTCCTCGTCCCTATGCCTTCCCGCGCCGTAGCGAAGGGCTCCACGCTCGAAGACTGTGGCCTGTACTCCTTCTATTCGCTCTTGCCCTGCCGGTGTGCGCTCAGGAATTCGTTCCTGAGCACGTCGTCTTTCCCATCACGGATTTCAAGCCCGACATCAAGCATCTTGCCCCTATCTCCATGAAGTTCGGCACGGGGTTTTGCCTGGACCCGGACTGCCGCTTCGTGGGCACCAACTACCACGTCGCAAAGGTGATGGGGAAGTACGTCCGGATCAAGGGGGTGTTCTCCGCGCACCGCTACCTCGATTCCGACCCGGACGATGCGGGGGCCGAAGACATGAACCTTGGCTGGGGCGGCTCGCTCAAGTACACCCCGGCTCACGACCTTGCTATCTACGAGATGCGGCATCCCGTGAAGAACTTCCATGGCATCGGCTTCGACGGCAACGATTTGGAGAACGGCGCCGAAGTGGACATCTACGCCTACCCGTTCAACTGGAACCCAAAGCGCGGGCTGGTTCACTGGCACGGTAAGTTCATCGGCGAGACCCAGCAAGGCCTGCTCGCGTTCAGCTACGAGGAAGGCCGGGTGCGCGGGGGCGCCAGCGGCGGCATTGTGGTTGACAGCAACACAAAGAAGATCGTCGGCATCCTGAACGAAATAGGCGAGGGCAAGGACCGCATCGCGCTCGCGGTGCCTGTCAAGGAGCTTTCGGGCTTTGTCACACGGGCGCAGCCCTACCTGCAAGCGACTCTTTTTCCGAAGACGGTGTTCGTCTCTCCGGTTGCCGCAGACCTGTATCCGCGCTACGTCTGGGCCCGCGCCGAAGGTCTTTCGCAGCGTCCCGCGGAGCCGCCCGAGGTAGTCAAGCTGCGGCGCGCGGCGCAGCGTCTCGCCGACTCGATGCGTCACTTCACCGCGACCGAGACCTTTGCCTGGGGTCGTGACAACCCCGAGCCCGAGGTGACGGACGCATACGAGACGCTCATCCTGGACGGCGCGCAGCGCTGGCGTCGACAGGGTAACAAGAAGTTCTACGACAACGTTCCTTTCCCGCCGCTGAACGGTTCCATCGTGTCTGGCGATCAGTGGTCCGCGCTTCCTCGAATGGTCGGGACGGAGCTTAACTTGAAAATCCACCAAGCACCGGACGCCATTGTGGGCGGCCGCACCGTCCACGTGTTCCAGTACGCCGCGAACGTCGAGGACAGTGTGTGCTTGTTCCGGTCGGTCATGAGCTACGGCTTCTTCCAGCGGAGCACGACGAAATTCTATGACTGCCACGGTGAAGTCTGGACGGACGAGTCGGGGATCATTTTGCGGATCTCGCAAGCTCTTGACCTTTCGGGACCGTGGTACCGCTGGTGGGGAGTGATGACTTATGGCTGGCTGGAGAAGGACGGGACGCAGTACCTGGTCCCCGTCACCATTACGACGCAAGCCGAGCACAATCAAACGTACTGGTGCCGGGGGCTGTTCACCGACTACGAGATGTTCGGCGTAAAAACCCGTTTGGTGCTGCCGACTGAGCCGGAGCGGGCGCAGAAATCCTCGCTTGGCCCACAATGACGTTTTCTTGACCGCTATCCGGTGCAGATAGAGGTGGGAGTGGTGAGTGGCCAGTCAACAGTCCGCTGAACGCTGACCAACGGCTCGGGTCAATGAGCGCTATGGGGATGTTACGACAACTAGGCTTCGTGCACCTCAGTCAGATTCCCGTAGCTGCTTTTCACACAACTGAAGCTTCGCAGAGCAGTAATGCTGCCATAAGTATTGAGCAGCCGAATCCAAGCGTCTAGCAGCTGGAGTACCTGCGACCGATGCACTGCGCTCGCGCAATAACTTTATAGTGGGAACTACGTCACCCTGTCGAATCAGGCCCAACGCCTCAAGGGCGTTCGCATGTTGCACACCCTTCTCGTCTTCCTGACGAGCGATGAAATCAATGAGAGCTGGCTCAGCGGCGGGACCCAACTTCCAGAGCGCATCGACTGCCGGGTATTGAGATCGCAGTCCATGTGGTTCGTTCGAAATAGGACGCCGGAAGCTCAAATTCCGGATCAGAATCGGAATCGACTCGTCATTCGGAAATTGCTCTATCCGTCGGAACACTGCGCGAGAGCAGAGTTCCGTTTTGATCTCACCGTGGTCCAGAGCACTGACGATTGCTTCAGGAGTTGCAGTTTTGAGGCTTTCACAATCCTGCGCATTGCAGAGCTGGGTAAGGACCGCAGTTGCCAGTAAGAAAACTCGCCGGTGTATTTTTTGCGGCCGAGGCATACGCCCTCCTCACTCTATTGGACACCGATGATCTGAGGTTCGGCACGATTACCCGCGTAACTGTTGTAACCAGGCCATTACACGTCTTGACCCCGGCTAGCCACCGCCGTGCTAATGTAGGCAGTCGCGGCCTCAAGACCGCTGGCGCGTCATGAGCCTCAGTCCAGCCGAATTCCGGAAAGCGATGGGGTGCTTCGCCACCGGGGTGACCATCATCACTCTCGATTTGGAAGGCGAAGTCCATGGCATGACTGCCAACGCCTTCGCCTCGGTATCGCTCGACCCGGGGTTGCTGCTGGTATGCGTGGACCACAGCGCGGAAACCCATGCCCATCTGCATGCCAAGAAGCGCTTTGGGATCAACATTCTGGCCGAGCATCAGCGGGCGATTTCCGAGTATTATGCGCGGCCGGTTCGCTCCCATGAACATGCCGAAAAGGAAGCCGGGGCCCGCTTTGACCGCACCGCGCACGGAACTCCGATACTGCACGGGGCGCTGGCGTATCTGGAATGCAGACTGCAGTCGGCGCAGGCTGCCGGCGACCACAGCATCTTTATTGCGGAGGTGGAGGAGGTGGTGGTGCGTCAGGGCGAGCCGCTGCTGTTTTTTCGGGGCAAATACCGCAAGATGGGGCAGGCAGTTGCGGAATCGATAAAAGGCCCGGCGCCTCATTGAGTAGAGAAACCGGGCCCGAGGGACTCGCAGACGTTTCAAGCATGTTTGCCCGACTTGCCTGTGGACGACAAGGTTAGATGTCACAATGTCGCTGTGACGGATGCTACAGACAAAGCCGGCCAACATATGGAAGGGGTTCGCCGGGGCGAAGTCCGCCACTTTTCTGGCGCCGGAACATCTAAAAAAAGTGGCCAGTGGTTAGTGGCTAGCAAAGACTCAGGGTCCAGCACGGTTTTCACCGATTACTGCCCACTGGACACTGACCACTGAATTTGAATGGGAGCATATCTCATGGCAGAAAAAGTGGCAAAAAGCGAGTTGGAGTGGAAGCAGAAGCTTACTCCGGAGCAATATCACGTGACGCGCGAAGCGGGAACAGAGCCGGCCTTCACCGGCAAATACTGGAAGACCAAGGACGCGGGGACGTATCACTGCGTTTGCTGTGGCGAACCGTTGTTCGATTCCTCAACAAAATTCGATTCCGGAACCGGCTGGCCGAGTTTCTACAAACCGGCGGACGAGAGCAAGGTGAAGGAGCACAAGGATTCCAGCTACGGAATGGTCCGCACCGAGGCGCGCTGCGCGACCTGTGGCGCTCACCTGGGGCACGTCTTCGAGGACGGTCCCGCGCCGACCGGCCTGCGCTATTGCATGAATTCGGCGGCGCTGGACTTAAAGCCAGGGGAGAAAGAGAAGAAGTAGGCCTAATCAGGTTTGCTGAAAAAAGGGGCACGCGTTTGGCGTGCCCTTTGTCTGTGCTTCGGTGTCTTCGTGGTCTGCTTAAGCGCTGGCGGTTGCGGCCAGAGCTTTCTGCGGTTCGGCAACGGCGGGCTTCGGAGCCTCCACCGGCTTGGCCTGAGCTTGCGACTGATTCTGCTGTTTGTGTTCGCCGCTCCGCACCTGGATGCCGCCCTTGAGCACGGCTCCGTCTTCCACGATGATGCGTATGGTGGAAACATCGCCGTGGACCACGCCTTCGCTCCGGATGTCCACGCGATCGGTGCAATCGATGTTGCCGGTAACCTTGCCCATGACTACGACTTCGCGGGCGGTGATGTTGGCCTGCACGCTGCCGTTGCGGCCGATGGTGACGCGGTGGTCCGGCAGGCTGATCTTGCCTTCGACGCGGCCATCGATATAAAGCGCTTCGGCACCGCTGATTTCGCCTTTGATGACGAGCGTCCGGCCGATGGTGGCCTGCTCAATGGGCACACTGGTGGTCTTGACTGGATTGTAGGAGTTAGGGTTGGAGGCTGGCGAAGTGGACTTCCCGCCGTACGTGTATTCTGAGGGCTGCAACATGCGACCTTCCTTGATAACCGCCCGGTGCCTCCCGTTGGCGCCGCCTCTGCGGTTGGTCTGAGATTTGGGGCCTCTTGGCTGGTTCCCTTCGGCCAATCCGACTATCGCACAGAAGTAAGTAATCCTCCGAGATTACGGAAGAGACTGTACGACTGCGGCAGCGGAGCCAGGTTAATCGGCTTCCTGCAGAGACTGGCTCAGTTCTTCCCATTCCTTGAGGAAAGCAGCGTGTGCGGCCTTTTGCTGGTCGAGTTGCTGCGATTGGTGCTGGCTCTCGTCGGCGCTGACGTAGTCCTGCAAGGCTGTCTCGCACCGCGCGATCATGGTCTCGGCGCGGCTGATTTCCGCTTCGAGTTCACGGATGCGATCTTCCATCTTCTTGCGCTTGATGGGGTTCAACCGTTTTCCTTTGGCTGCAGGCACGGTGTCCGCGGCCTGGTTACCGTTTGAGGGCTTCTCCGGCTCGGGTTCAACCTCTTTCAATTGCCGGCGAATGGCCTCATCCTGCTTCGTGTTGCCGCCCTGTTTGCGCCAGAGATAATCCTCATAGTTGCCGGGATAGACTTCGACCTTGCCGTCGCCGATCTCGAAAACCCGCGTGGCCAGCTTGTCGATGAAGTAACGGTCGTGTGAGACGAAGACGACGGTGCCGGTATATTCCATGAGCGCATCGAGCAAGACGTCTTTAGCTCGCAGGTCGAGGTGGTTGGTGGGTTCATCGAGCAGAAGGAAGTTCGCGGGGTGCAGCAGCAGACGCAGCAGGGCATAGCGTCCGCGCTCGCCACCGGAAAGCACGCCGATCTTCTTGAACACGTCGTCTTCGGAAAACAGAAAACAGCCAAGCAGGCTGCGTAGCTCAGTCTGCGTGGAGCCCGGAGAAGCGTTGCCGAGGTCGTCAATCATGCGCGCATCCGCGTCCAGTTCTTTGTACTGATCCTGCGCAAAGTAGTCGGCCTGCACGTTGTGCCCGAGGCGGAATTCGCCGCGCGTTGTTCGCTCTGTGCCGGCGAGAAGCTTGATCAGCGTGGACTTGCCGGCGCCGTTTATGCCCACCAAGGCAATGCGGTCGCCTTTCTCGATCATGAAGCTAACGTCGTGGAAGACTTCCTTTTCGCCGCCGTCGGCCTTTGCGTAACTCTTGGCTACGCTCTCGAACTCGGCCACGATGCGCCCGCTCGGCTTGGGCTGCGGGAAGGTGAAGTGAATGGTCTTCTCTTCCGGAGGAATTTCGATCCGCTCGATCTTTTCCAATTCTTTGATTCTGCTCTGTACCTGCTTCGCTTTGGTGGCCTGGTAGCGGAAGCGGTTGATGAACACTTCCAGTTGCTCGATGCGATCGCGCTGGTTCTTGTAAGCGGCTTGGAGCTGCTCGTTGCGTTGCGTTTTCTGCGACAAGAACTTGTCGTAGTTGCCGGTGTAAAACCAGAAGCGCTTGTTCCAGATTTCCGCGATCTTGTTCACCGTCACGTCAAGAAAATAACGGTCGTGCGAAATGAGCACCAGGGCGTACGGATAATCGTACAGATATTCTTCCAGCCAGTTGCGCGCTTCCAGGTCAAGATGGTTGGTAGGCTCGTCCAGCAGCAGCAGATTGGGCTTCTGCAGCAGCAGCTTGGCCAGTGCCAGCCGCATCTGCCAGCCGCCGGAAAATTCGTCCGTTTGCCGTTCCCAGTCTTCTTTGCGAAAGCCAAGTCCCTGCAGTACGCGTCCCACTTCGGCTTCAATCGAGTAGCCATCGCGAGTGCGGAATTCGTGTTCCAGGCTGTGATAGCGGTCGGCAACGTCGGCATACTCAGGGCTGGCATGATCGAGTTCGGAGATGCGATTGGTGAGCGTTTCCAGTTCGCGCTCCATGGCGTGCAGTTCGGTGAACACCGCCATGCATTCCGCAAACACAGTGCGGCCGGAAAGCGAGAGGCCATCCTGCGGCAAATATCCCGCAGTGGTGCCCTTGGCGACGATGAGCGAGCCGTAGTCGAAGGTATCCAGGCCGGCGAGAATCTTCATCAGAGTGGACTTGCCGGTGCCGTTCGCGCCCACCAGGCCGACGCGGTCGCGAGGAGTGATCAGCCAGTCAGTGTTTTCGAAAAGAAGTTTGTGGCCGAAACGTTTTCCGGCGCCGGAAAGCTGGATCATGGGCTGGATTCATCGTCTCACAAAAAGAGCCGATGTTTACTCGTCACAGACAAGTTTTCAGTTCCGCTGTCATCCTGAGAGCAGTCTTCCGTCCGGCGACAGCCGGACGGAAGCAAGCGAAGGACCCATGCATTCCCATTCCCACGTCTACTATGTCTACATCATGACGAACCGCTCCAAAACGCTATACACCGGCGTTACGGGCGACATCGACAAGCGTGTTTTCGAGCATAAGAACGGGACCCATCCCGGTTTTACGTCACTCTACAAGATCGATCGCTTGGTTTACTTTGAAAGGTTTGGGGACATTCACTACGCAATCGCGCGAGAAAAGCAGATCAAAGGCCTGCTGCGAATCAAGAAGATAGCCTTAGTTGTTTCCATGAATCCGGATTGGAAGGACCTAAGCGAGGGCTGGTACGTTCGGCACCGTTATCAGCCAGACAATGCACAGGTCCTTCGTCGGGAGTCCTTCGCTAGGGCGAAGGACTCCACTTCCTCAGGATGACAGCGCTTCAGGATGACTGGGTTCTGATCTACGAATGCGCAACCGCGCGGAGGTTGCGGCTTTCCGGATACTTGCCCCACAGCTCGCTGTGGAAGTGTATGCGCTCGAGGGCGCGATCGATTACGGCTTCCAGTTCACCCGCATACTTGACTTCGCGGCCCTTGGCCAGCCGCTGACGGGCTTCTTCCGGGCTGAACCAGGTGGGCCGGCGCTGTGGCTCATCGGGCCGGCGCAGTTCGTGGATTTCCATCAGAAAGGCTTTCACCACGAACTCCTGCACGCCGCCCGGCTGCCAGAAGACGCCCTTGGAGTGAATGTAGAGATGAAAGTGGCGGGGCTCGATGGTGCCCAGCGCTCCGCCTTCTTCGGCGGCCTCGCGCTCGGCGGCCTGGCTGTGCGAGAGCCGGGCATCGGTTGAGCCTTTGGGGAAGGTCCACTTGTTCCCGCCGTTGGTGTTGACCAGCAGAAACTCAACCGCCGTGCCCCGCTTGCGATAGCAGACCGCAGCCACTTGCAGCGGCAGCGACTTCGCGATGCGCGGCGAACCCATGGGGCGCCCTCCTGCAAACATGTTACTCGCAAGATATTTCACGAATGTTAACGTGCAACAAAAATTGTGCAGGCAGGGTGGGTACTATAGTTACCAAAACGGGACAGGTCCGTTACAGTCCGCGGCCGCGCCGAGCTTCACGCCAGCCTATTCCTCAGCGTCCCCCGGTCCATCTCCTTTTCCCATAGCGCAATGACCAGCGTGGCCACGCCGTTGCCGATCATGTTCACCAGACCGCGGAACATGCTCATAAAGCGGTCGATGCCGAGGATCAGCGCCATCCCCGCCACCGGAATCGTCGGAATCACCGACAAGGTCGCGACCAGCGCTATGAAAGACGCTCCCTGCACCCCGCTCGCCCCTTTCGAGGTAAGGGTGGCGACCGAAAAGATGGTCATCTGTTGCAGAAATGTCAGGTGAGTATTGGTGGCCTGGGCAACGAACAGCGCCGCCAGCGTCATGTACAGACCGCTGCCGTCGGTGTTGAAAGTGTAGCCGGTGGGAACCACCAGGCCCACCAGAGAGCGCGAGCAGCCCAGCTTCTCAAGCTTCTCCATCAGAGTGGGAAGGGCGGTTTCCGACGAACTGGTGGCCAGCACCAGCAAGATTTCCTCTTTAATGTGCAGCAAAAACTTCACAATATTGAATCCCGCCGCCCAGCAAATCGCTCCCAGCACGATGAGCACGAAGAAAATTGAAGTCAGCCAAAAGGTGGCGATCAGCTTGACCAGCGGCCCGAGCGAGGCGAAGCCATACTTGCCGATAGTGAACGCCATGGCGCCGAACGCGCCGATCGGCGCAAAGCGCATCAGAATGTTCACCACGCGAAAAACCACGTGGGTCAGCGATTCGAGCAGCGCCACAATTGGCTTGGCGCGCGGACCCGCCGAGGACAAGGCAAAGCCAAACAGGATCGAGATGAACACCACCTGCAGGATGTCGCCTTTGGCAAAGGCGTCCGTTACTGTGGTGGGAATGATGTGCATCAGGAATTCCGTGACGTTTTGCGCCTTTGCCTGGCCCGCATAATCGGAGACGGCCCGCGCATCGAGCGAGGCCGCATTCACGTTAAAGCCGCTGCCGGGTTTCACAACGTTGCCGACGATTAGCCCGACCGCCAGCGCGATGGTGGAAACAATTTCAAAGTAGAGCAGAGCCTTGCCCCCGACGCGGCCGACCTTCTTCAAGTCCTGCATGCCAGCGATGCCGGTCACCACCGTGCAAAAAATGAGGAATGAGGATGGTGATGATCATGGTAATCATGCGGATGAAGGCGTCGCCCAGCGGCTTCATGGCGATGGCGCGGGCGGGACTGAAATATCCCAGGACCAAGGCAGCCACCATGGCGATCAGTACCTGCACCCACAGAGAGGCATAAAACGGCTTGCGGCGCGGAAGAGCAGAGGGGGCGGCGTCAGTTTGTGACGTAATAGTTGGAGTGGACATGGTCAGTGATTGGAATCCGTCGCTGCTGAAAAATCGTTTCGATCCGTATCGGCGTCTCGCTCCGCGAATGCCCGGCACGTCACAGAATTCAACCGCGATTTGAAGCGCACTTGCAGGACAGCTCACTCGTTCGCAGGAACAACAGCGTCTTCACCAGCCACGGACTAATCAAGATGCCTGAAGATGGGAGGATCAGACCACGCGTCAACCTCGCCGCGTAGCCTTGCACAGTAGCAGATATTCATCGTCGATGGGAACTGGGTAAATTGGTCGGGGCGCGCGGATTTGAACCGCGGACCCCCTGCGCCCAAGGCAGGTGCGCTACCAGGCTGCGCTACGCCCCGACATGACTAGCAAGATTGATTCTAGAGTACTTTCCAACGTTATGACCACTCCGATTGATGATTTCCGGCCGCGACCGTGCTTTTATGCGCCATTGCACCCGCGACCGTGCACATTCCATTTCGCTCATCATTATTCCTTGTTCTTCGACGCGGAACTGCAATGTTCCAGCCGAAATGAAGGCGAGACCGTCGTCTCTTGTCCTGGATGACGTGCGCACCGAAGATGTGGGCGTTGCACTCAGCCGGGAGGGCATTACAACACCTACGAGGATGTCGACGCCCTGGTCGCTGCGCTGCTGCGGCTCCAGGCGGGCCGGGGACATCGCAAAGTATGATCTGAGCGGGACGCGGAATCCCCGTGTCCGCTCGTCCCCCTCCGCAAACTTAAACCTGGTAGTCCATATCTTCCGCGATCCTCTGCAAGGATGCGGAGAGTGGTTGACTTGCGGCCTCTGAGCCTTCTAGTTTTGTACTCGCTCGCGTAAGTTATTCACCCCTCGCGAGCCTCCGGTGCCCGGCCGGTTTGCTTGGGAGGGATTAGTGAATCATCCGATTTTCCGTACAGTCCTTGGCATCTGCCTCGCCGCGTTTCTCGGATCGACTGTTGCTCAGTCTCAAAGCCTGGCGCTTGAAACCAGGAACTCGATAAACATTGGAGCCTGGACCCTGCAGTCTTCGGCCCGCGTCACAGAAACGGGAGAGACACTTTCCTCTCCCGCCTATCAAGTCACAAATTGGCACCCAGCCGTGGTGCCTGGCACGGTACTTGGAACTCTGGTGAACGACAAAACAGTTCCCGACCCGTACTTTGGAGTCAATCTGCGCAACCTGATCGGCACAAAATTCGACAGTAATAAGGTCCTTTCCGAGTTACCGATGGATGCGGAGAGTCAATTTGCCGTCCCCTGGTGGTATCGCACATCGTTTACCGTCCCGGAGATTTTCAAGGGCAAAGTCGTCTGGCTCCGCTTTGGCGGAATCAATTATCGCGCCGATATCTGGATCAATGGACAAAAGCTTGCCGATGCAGGAACGGTCGTAGGTACCTGGCGGGTCTACGAATTCAACGTCACTCATCTGGTACGACCGGGCGCTCAGAATGCGATTGCGGTGAAGGTCTATCCCCCCACGCAGACGGATGACCTAGCGATCTCATTTGTGGATTGGAATCCTGGGTCGCCGGATCGCTACATGGGGCTGTTCCGTGAAGTTTCGCTCTCGACCAGCGGCCCCGTGGCGCTCCGATATCCCGCAGTCATGTCGCACCTTGATCTGCGGGATACGACAAAAGCCCATCTCACCGTTGTGGCTCGATTAGTAAATAGCATGGGCGATACACAGACAGGAACGCTTCAAGGCCGCATCGAGGATGTTCACTTTTCGCAGGAAGTAGAACTTAAGCCGAAGGAAACCAGGGACGTTGTCATCGATCCGAGTGTTTTCCCTCAACTCAACATTCAGAATCCGCGGCTCTGGTGGCCAGCACAAATGGGAACGCCCAATCTTTACACATTACAACTGCGATTCGTCATCAACGGGAGCGACTCCGACAGCGCCGAAACGCGCTTCGGCATCCGCGAGATCGCATCTCAACTGGATTCCAATGACCATCGGCTCTTCTTCATCAATGGCAAGAAATTGCTGATTCGCGGTGGCGGCTGGGCCATGGATCTGATGATGCAAAAGAGCAGGGAGCGGATGAAAGACGAGTTCCAATACGTGTCGGACCTGGGGCTCAACACCATTCGACTCGAAGGAATGTTCGAGACAGAAGATTTCTTCGATCTCGCCGATCAGAAGGGCGTTTTGATCATGGCGGGCTGGTCGTGCTCGCTGTGGGAAACGTGGCCGCAGTGGCAGAAAGAGCAAGTCGACATCGCCGACCAATCGCTGCGGTCTCAAATCTTGCGGCTGCGGTCCCATCCCAGCATGTTGGTTTGGCTGAATGGTAGCGACAATCCCCCTCCGCCGAACATCGAGAAGATGTATTTGGACATTGAGCGCGAATATCTCTGGCCGAATCCGGTGATCTCATCCGCTTCGCAAGAGCCCACATCCATCACGGGAAAGAGCGGGGTGAAGATGACTGGGCCCTATGAGTACGTAGTCCCGGAATTTTGGACTGAAGAGAAGGACGACGAAGGTGATCGCGGAGGGGCATTTGGCTTCAACACTGAGACCGGGCCCGGACCGGCAATTCCGCCAGTCGAGACTTTGGAACAAATACTTCCGAAAGAGCATCTCTGGCCAATCGACGATTGGTGGACCTTCCATGCAGGCCTCCACAATTTCAAGGATCTTCACGTATTCACCAGATGCTTGAACAAACGTTATGGAGATGCCAGCAGTCTCGACGACTTCCTGATGAAGTCGCAAATGATGAGGTACGAAGCAATTCGGGCCATGTATGAGGCCTACAGCCGAAACAAATACGCTTCGACCGGAGTAATCGTGTGGATGTTGAACAACGGCTGGCCTTCTTTGATTTGGAATCTTTACGACTACCAACTGCGCGCGGCCGGCGGGTACTTCGGCGCGAAAAACGCGCTCGAAGCCTTGCACCCGATGTACGGATACGACGATCACGCCGTCTGGGTGGTGAGCAGCCAGTACCGTGATGCACCGAACTTGAAGGTTACCGCAACAATTTACGATTTGAACATGAAGGAACGCTTTTCGCGGCAGGCGAATCTAGATGCCACTGCGGACTCTACGAACAAAGTGTTCTCGTTGCCTGAGCTTTCCGATTTAACGCCCGTCTATTTTCTGAAGCTGACTCTCGCCGATGCTTCTGGCAAGGTGGTCGGCTCCAACTTTTATTGGTTTCCCAGCAAGCCTGAGACGATTACACATGGGGTCGTTAACATCGATGACGGGTTCGCGCAAACCTTCGCGGATTTCCGAGCGCTCAGTCAATTAGGGAAAGTAACGGTTCAGGTCACAACGCAGACGGCACAGGAGCACGAGGATGTAGTTACGCACATCACACTGCAGAATCACGATTCAACTCTGGCGTTCTTCATTCGACTGAACCTTAGCTTTTGCGGCACCGGCAAAGAGATTCTTCCCGTCCTGTGGAGCGACAACTATATTTCGCTGATACCGGGTGAGACTCGGGAGCTGACCGCGACCTATCACGCTTCTCAACCAGAACCAGTTCGTGTCGATATCGCAGGATGGAACGTAAACCAGGTGGCAACCGGCTGTGCCAACAACTCGCAGTAGCCGCCGTGATCGTCTGGGATTCCGTTGCGTAAGTGACGATCCGAAGGCTCAGCCTTAACCTGTATGGCGAGATTATCCATCGAGATCGAAAAGCGCGATCAACTCGCCATTGCCTTGGCTCTGTAGCGGTCAGAGGGATTTACGGGCGTGGAAGATCTGGAAATCGCCGAAGTCGGCGTCAATGCTATTCTCGCAACATTGGAGTAAAGACATGACCTTTGCTATTCCTTATACTGCGTCGCCTTCGCGCTACGATTCGATGCCTTATCGCCGCTGCGGACGCTCCGGGCTGAAACTGCCGGCCATATCACTCGGCCTGTGGCAAAATTTCGGCGGTGCCGATGTTTTTGAAACCGGGCGCTCCATCCTGCACCACGCCTTCGATCACGGCGTCACCCATTTCGATCTCGCCAACAATTACGGGCCCCCGTACGGCTCGGCGGAAGAGAATTTTGGGCGGGTCATGGCGACAGACTTCAAGGCTCACCGGGACGAACTGGTCATCTCGACTAAGGCAGGTTGGGATATGTGGCCCGGGCCCTATGGCGATATCGGCGGCTCGCGCAAATACCTCATCGCGTCGTGCGATCAGAGTTTGAAGCGCATGGGGGTCGAATATGTCGATATCTTCTATTCCCACCGCGTCGACCCCGAGACACCGTTGGAGGAGACCATGGGCGCGCTCGCAACCCTGCACCGTCAGGGCAAGGCGCTCTATGTCGGCATTTCCTCCTACTCTGCCAAGCTCACCGCTCAGGCTGCTGAGATTCTAAGGTCGTACCACGTGCCCCTG
Organism: uncultured Acidobacteriaceae bacterium; assembly: GCA_963749985.1. Lineage (GTDB taxonomy): Bacteria > Acidobacteriota > Terriglobia > Terriglobales > Acidobacteriaceae > Sulfotelmatobacter. The sequence goes on from CAVVOS010000003.1 coordinate 575,868, forward strand.
CTGATCCACCAGCCGTCTTATTCCATGCTCAACCGCTGGATCGAGGGGAGCCTTCTTCAAACCCTTGGAGATCTGGGGATTGGCTGCATCGCCTTTTCGCCGTTGGCACAGGGGATGCTCACCAAAAAGTACCTGGCGGGCATTCCCGCCGATGCCCGCGCCGCGAAAGCAGATTCGCTGAGCAAAGACATGATTACCGAGGCGAATCTCCGCCGCATCCGCGAACTCAATGCCATCGCCGAAAGGCGGGGACAAACCCTGGCACAGATGGCGATCGCGTGGGTGTTGCGCGACCCACGCGTGACTTCCGCACTTGTCGGAGCACGTACTGTCGATCAATTGGCGGATACCCTCAAGAGTCTCGCGCACCTCGCATTCAGCGTTGACGAGCTCCGCGAGATCGACCGATATGCCACGGAAGGCGGGATCGACATTTGGAAAGAGTCATCAAGCTTGTAGTCCGCGACGTGAAATGAAGGCCTCCGAGTCCAAGGCAAGTACGCTACCAGGCTGCGCTACGCCCCGACTCTCTCAACAAAATGACTCCGAAGCAACGACTGCTCCGATCATAAACGACGGAACGCGCTATAATTTTTCTCTGTCATGGCGAGCCTGCGGTATGCGTTAGTTGCGTACGTGAAAAGTCCAGTGGGAGAGTTCGTGGAGAACCTCCGGCGGGAGCTGCATCCCGACTTGCCTCATCTGGGGGCCCATCTTACGCTTTTGCCGCCGCGGCCTTTGCAGGGAACGGAAAGTGCGGCCCTGCAGGTGCTGGCCGGGATCTGCGGACAGGTCGAGCCTTTCGAAGTCACGTTGGGCGATATGGAAAGCTTTGTTCCCACCACGCCTACGGTTTACATCCGAGTGGCAGATTCCGCGGAGCGCCTGTGTGAGTTGCACAAGCAGTTAAATACGCGAGCTCTGGCGTTCGCCGAAGAGTGGCCTTACATCCCTCACCTTACGATCGTGAAGATGGCGACCGAACTGGCGGCGAAACAAGCTCTGGGGATTGCCCGCGATCGCTGGCAGCGGTATTCAGGCAGCCGCCGCATCCTGCTCGACCGGCTCACATTTGTGCGGGAAGACGCGCAAAACTGCTGGGTTGATCTGGCTCCGGTGCCGCTCGGCGGCAGCCTCGTTTCGCCCTGAACTACCCTGGTTTCACCCCCGAGCTCGCCCGGTTACCAGGCATTACGTTACCCCCGCCAAACCCGCATGGCCCCTGGTACATTTCACTCCCGTGCATTGCGCAACGGTTGCGTGGGCTGTACACAGAAAGAGAGGGAACTGTGCGAAATCCGCGCCGGGAGCCGCTTCAGGCATGGGTTTCAGGAAAGCCAGGGGGCAGAGGATGCAGATCGGCGTTTACGGTTCGGGTTTTCTGGGAACGGTGATTTCGGCCTGCCTGGCGGATTTTGGCACTCCAGTCTCTTGCTGCCATCCTGACCGGACGCGGATGGTCGAGATGGCGCAGGGCAACATTCCTTTCTTTGAGAAGAATCTGAAAGAGATCATCCGGCGAAACGTACGGGCGGGACGGCTGGCGTATTCGACCGATATCGAATCTTTTGCGCGCAAAACCCAGGTCATTTTTCTGGCGGAAGACAGCGCCGACAATCTGGCCGACGTGGTGATGCGCATTGCGCGCTTAGCGCCCAAGCCGCCGATTCTGACGATTGTGACGCCGGTAGCGGTGGGTACGGCCTCAGCCTTGGAAAAAAGTTTGCAAGATGCGGGCCTGGCGGGAACCATCGTCTCCCAGCCCATGTTCTTTACCGACGGATGCGCGGTGGAAGACTTTAACTGGCCGGATCGTCTGATTCTGGGATCGACCTCGAACGAAGCGGTCCACATTCTGAAACAGATTTTCCATCCCCTGGTAATGCGCGGCGTGCCGGTGATTGTGACTAACCAGGCGACGGCTGAACTGGTGCGGGAAGCGGCGACAGCGTTCGTGGCGACGAAGATTTCCTTCATCAACGAAGTAGCGGCTCTGTGTGAGCGGGTGGGCGCAGACGCCGTGAATCTGGCGCTGGCTCTCGGCCTCGATAAAAAGATTGCTCCGCGCTGCTTGCAGCCGGGGGCGGGCATGGGCGGCGTGTTTGCCGAGTCGGATATGGATTCGCTGGCGGAGTTGGCGAAGGCCAACGGGGTTTCGCTGAAAGTGCTGACCGCGGCGCGGGACGTCAACCATACTCTGGCGGATCGCTTGGTCGATAAGATTGCCGTGGCGTTGAATTCCGTGGAAAACAAAGATGTGGGAATTCTTGGTCTGGCATTCAAGCCGAACACGAATTCAGTGGCGGGGTCATCCGCGATTCGATTGGCCGAGACGCTGGTCGCGAAAGGCGCGCGGGTGCGAGCTTATGACCCGGTAGCGCTGACCGATGCCAAGACACGGTTGAACGGATCGGTGCGCTATTGCGAGTCGGCTTACGCGGCTGCGGAAGGCATGGATGCGCTGGTGGTGGGCACGGGCTGGCCGGAATTCCGCGCACTGGATTTCGACCGCATCAAGCACCTGCTGAAGAGACCAATCATCGTAGATACGAAGAACTTGCTGGATTCCGTACGGCTGCGCGCCATGGGGTTTGAATACGTTGGGGTGGGGCGTGGATAGGTAGTTCTCCGGCGGCAAACAAAACTCTCCCAAGAGCTGTGAGCGAAGACTTTTCCAATCCCGCGGCAGGGCCCGATCGTCCGACGTTGTATTCCCGCTTTTCTTTCCTGCTCTCTGGTCTCCTCGATAGTTTATCGTTTGCTTTGTTCTATCTATCCTTTTCCAGTCTGACTCATCTGCTGAGTGCCATGTGGTGCCGTCTTTTAGCTGAGGAGTGATCACTCCCACAACGGGGGCTCGCCCTGGCGTTTCATCAAAGCCAAGATCTTCCCGGTGCGGGCTGCGCCGCGTCCCACGTCTCGAAAAGAACGCGAGAAAATGGGGCCCCCGAATTTAATGCTCATCCCCGAGATTTGGGCCAACCGCCCCTGCAAGCGTGCGCGAGCCCCAGGACGTTTGGTTTTATACCTTGGCGCCTCGCGCTTTTTCGGTCGGGATCGCCTTGGGCAAAACTACAACCGTGAACCAATAATCACCGATTGCCCGAACGACATTAAGGAATTGATCGAAATCAACAGGTTTGACGATGTAGGAGTTACAACGCATCTTGTACATTTTCGCGATCTCTTCTCCCTCCTCGGAGGTGGACAAGACAACGACCGGCAGACCCTTTAGATTCTCATCGTTCATCATTTCAGCCAGCACCTGTCGCCCGCTCATTTTGGGCATATTTAGGTCGAGGAGTATGAGATCTGGGGTTGGGGCGCTGGCATACTTACCCTGCTTGCGCAAGAAGGCCAGGCATTCCTCGCCGTCTTGCACGACATGCAGGTTGACGAGCAACTTACCGCGCTTAAAGCCTTGACGGGTGAGTTCCACATCGTTGTCGTTGTCCTCGACGAGCAGGACTTCCGCCGGTCGGCCGTTAGTGACTGCGTTGCTCATTGATTTGTCCTGTCCCTTCGGGAATGGTGAAAAAGAATGTACTTCCATGGCCGGGCTCGGACTGCACCCAAATTCTGCCTCCGTGACGAATTACCACTCGACGGCAGACGGCTAATCCTATGCCGGTTCCCGGATAGTCCTTTTGATCGTGCAGCCGCTTGAATATTTCAAAGATCTGCTCGTAATGCTTGGGGTCGATGCCAATGCCGTTGTCACAGACGGAAAAGACCCATTCCTTTCCGCTGCGTTCGGCTGAGAGGTGGATGTGCGGTGGTTTGTCACCGCGGTACGTGAGCCCGTTGCCGATCAGGTTTTGGATCAACTGAACCAACTGCGAGCGGTCCCCCATAATGACTGGCAACTGGTCCCAGGTGACTCGGCCCCCGGAATCGCGAATGGATGACTCCAGTAGGGTGAGCGCGTCGTTGACAATATCGAGGAAGGGAATCTGCGTGAATGGAACCGAGCGCGCGTCGACACGAGAATAGGAGAGCAGATCGCGGATCAAAGTTTGCATCTGTCCAATCGACTGGACGGTCCGGCGAATCCAATCGACGGCTTCTTCGCTTAGCTTGTCCTCATATTCCATCTTTAGCAGCTGGACGAACCCGCTGATGCTGCGCAATGGGGATTGCAGATCGTGGGATGCAATGTAGGCGAATTGCTTCAGTTCCAGGTTGCTTTGTTCCAAAACTTGATTGGCAAACGCGAGTTCCTTGGTACGCTCGCTGACGCGCAGTTCCAGTTCGTCATGTGCGCCCCTCATGACGGTTGCCTGGTTTTCGAGTTGGGTGTTTGCCTGCTCGGATTTCTTGCGCGCACTGATGTTACGGATCGCCGCCGTCACCAGGATTCCTTCGGCGCTTTCCAGAGGGCTCAGCATGATTTCGATGGGAAATTCGCTGCCATCCTTGCGGCGCCCGGAGAGTTCGATGCCCATGCCAATCTGTTGCGCCAGCGCGTCGGCCACGCTTCGACTGGCGTCGGCGATCAGGCGTTCCGCAAAACCCTCGGGAATGATGTTCTTCACTCTCTGTCCCACCAGTTCATCGCGCCGGTAGCCGAACTGTTTCTCGGCCTGAACGTTCAGCAGAACGATCTCCCCAGTCTGGTTCACCACCACCATCGCATCCGGGGCCGCTTCTAGCAGGCCGCGGTACCTGCCCTCCATCTGTACCAGGTGCTTTTCGGCAGCCCTCCGCCCGCTTATGTTACGGATGGCCGCCGTCACCAGGATTCCTTCGGCGCTTTCCAGGGGGCTCAGCATAATCTCGATGGGGAATTCGCTCCCATCCTTTCGCCGTCCGGAGAGTTCGATCCCCATGCCGATCTGCTGGGCTAGTGCGTCGGCCGCGCTTCGAGTAGCATCGGAGATCAGGCGTTCCGCGAAGCCCTCGGGAATGATGTTCTTCACCTTCTGGCCTACGAGTTCATCCCGGGGGTACCCGAACTGTTTCTCCGCTTGAACATTCACCAGGACGATCTCCCCGCCCTGGTTCACCACGACCATGGCATCCGGGGCTGCTTCTAACAGCCCGCGGTACCTGCCCTCCATCTGGGCCAGATGCTTTTCCGCATCCTTGCGAGCGCTGATGTTGCGAATGGCCGCCGTCACCAGGATTCCTTCGGCGCTCTCCAGCGGGCTGAGCATGATTTCGATGGGAAATTCGCTGCCGTCCTTGCGCCGCCCGGAGAGCTCGATGCCCGTTCCCATGTGCTGCGCCAGGGCGTCGGCCGTGCTTCGAGCGGCGTCCGCGATCAGGCGTTCCGCAAAGCCCTCGGGAATGATGTCCTTCACTTTCTGCCCAATGAGTTCATCGCGCCGGTAGCCGAACTTTTTCTCCGCCTGAACATTCACCAGGAGGATCTCGCCACGCTGGTTCACCACCACCATGGCGTCTGGAGCGGCTTCCAATAGCCCTCGATACCTGCTCTCCATCTGCACCAGATGCGCTTCCGCGGCCTTGCGAGCGCTGATATTGCGGATGGCCGCGGTCACCAGGATTCCTTCGGCGCTTTCCAGGGGACTCAGCATCATTTCGATGGGAAATTCGCTGCCATCCTTTCGCCGGCCGGAGAGTTCGATCCCCATGCCAATCTGCTGCGCCAGTGCGTCGGCCGCGCTTCGGGTGGCATCGGAGACCAGCCGTTCGGCAAAGCCCTCGGGAATGATGTTCTTCACTTTCTGCCCAACCAGTTCGTCGCGCCGGTATCCGAACTGTTTCTCCGCCTGAACATTCACCAGGACGATTTCCCCAACCTGGTCGACCACGACCATGGCATCGGGCGCTGCTTCCAACAGCCCGCGATACTTTGCGTCCCCTTCCATGTTCCCGTTGAGATTCCGGCTCATCTTCGTGCCACTGGCCGCACTCTCCGGTTCTCTAGTGCTTATTGCGTCCATCATTGGTTTATCGGCAAATGGTTGCTCAACTTTAGAAGTGACTCTGGGCCCCTGGATCTCCGTGGCATCTCGATGCGCCTATTCCGGCAGCATCTAATCTTGCTATGAAAACACTTGAACAGATCGCGGTGAATGCGTTGGGGCATGCGCATCCGCAGATCGTGAAGACGATTCGGGAGCAGGCGGGGAAGCTGATTCACGTCTCCAATCTTTAATGCCACGAGTATCGTTACCGGGTATCGAGGGGCGCTCCGGCTTCGGACGTGAGGGCACGGCAGTTGCTGTCATCGAAGTTGCAAGTTGCTATAATGAAAACGGCGGTGGGAATAGCTCAACTGGTAGAGCACCGGACTGTGGCTCCGACGGTTGCGGGTTCGATTCCCGTTTCCCACCCCAGAATCCCCCCCGGGCAGCCTTTGTGTCTGCTTAGATCGGCATCTTAATCGCCGCCTACGCTCCGTGTGCTCTTGCCTTCGGCTTGGGGCCTTCCCGGAATAGGTTTCCTGAGTGCTCCCGCTCGAGTTGGGGTTGCGCTGCGAGCACATCGTCCCAGAACGAAGTATTCGAATCAACTGCGCTCACCCCTACCTGGCTTGCGGAGTCAGCCTTCTTTGGCACCATCCATTCGACGCGAAACGGTTCCTGCTTGCCCAAGCGGGCGAGAGAGACTTTGTCACCGACCTGGAGCTTTCCGTGGATGCCTTGCAAGGAGGCGCCCTGCCGGCTGATGTTAATGGTTACGACTTCCTGGTCGAAAGTGTGGCCGCTGGCGTCGGTCCCGGTAAGCCGAACTGGCAGCGCCATGTCGATCCGTCGCGAGTCACGGCGCTCGATTCTGAATCGTCCCATGAGGTCGCTCAACTGTGCCGCTATATCGGCCAGGTCCTGAGCCGCTTTTTGCGACTCCTGCGCGTGTACTGAAGTGCCATCGGCGGCCTGCGCCACGCCACCGATATTGGCCGAGATGTTGCCCGCTCCCGTGGCCGCTTCGCTGGCGTTGCGCGTCATCTCATTGGTGGTCGCGCTCTGCTCTTCGACCGCGGCTGCGATGGTCGCCGAGATGTCGTTGATCTGGTTGATTACACCGCTGATCGTCCCAATCGCTTCTACCGCGCCTTTGGTGTCGGTCTGAATAGTGGTGATTTTGCGGCTGATGTCTTCCGTGGCCTTGGCCGTCTGTTTGGCAAGTTCTTTTACCTCATTGGCCACCACGGCAAAGCCTTTGCCGGCGTCTCCGGCACGGGCGGCTTCGATGGTGGCGTTCAAGGCCAGTAAATTGGTCTGTTGCGCGATGGAAGTAATGACTTTGATGACTAAGCCGATCTCCGCGCTGGACTGGCCTAACTTAGCCACAGTGGCGTTCGCGGCTTGCGCTGTGGTAACGGCGGTGGAGGCCACTTTGGCGGCTTCATTGGTGTTGGCTGCGATACTCTGGATGGTCGACGTCATCTCGCCGGCGCCGGCGGAAAGGCTCTGCAGATTCTGGCTGACCTGTTGGGTAACGCGAGACACGGCGTTAGCCTGGATCGCAGTTTCTCCGGAATTCGTTGTAATCTGCTGGCTGGCATCAAGCAGTTGCTGACTTGCGCCCGCCAGCCGATTGGTATGGGCTTACGACACCGCGCAGGATTTCCTGCAGCTTGTCCATGAACAAATTGAAGAAGCGGCTGACTTGGTCCAGTTCATCCCCGACAAAATTGCCGGAGACCTCGAGTCGCTTGGTGACGTCCCCCTCGCCCTCGGCAATATCACGAATCATGCCAGTTAACCGGCGGAGGGACTGGGAGATGGTTCGCACCAGGGCCAGGCTGCCGAGGCACATCAACAAGATGCTCGATGCCACCAAGAGATAGACCACGAATTGAAGGTGGCGCGTGCGCGCGTTGGCACTCTTGGCCTGGTTGTCCAGCGTTTGGCCTGATCGATCCTGATATTGGGAAATTGCGCGCAGAAGTTCTTCAAACGCCGGGTTGGCCTTTTCAATGATCGCCTGATGCGATTCGACGTTGTGGGCGTGCATGAGCAGGTCCGTTACTTCGGCATCGGCCTGCGTGAGTTTGTCGAAAGCTGCAGTAATACTGGCGTCTCCTTGAGCCACCGCCCGGATTTTGGCCTGGGCCTGCTTTACCAGAGCCTGGTTCTGGGTCATCAGCGCCTCGATGGCATCGGGATCTCTTTCCTGAACCATCTTTTGCGTGGCGCCCTGGAGCCGGACAGCGAAGTCCATCAGCTCGAATGAACCCTGACTCTGGGAGCGCGCGGTCGACGTCAAGTCGCTGGACAGAGACACAGATACGCGCAGGAGGTAGGACAATCCCAGGACAGCGCCGGCGGTGATCGCAACCGAGGCGGCCAGCGCCAGCGTCATCTTTCTCGCAATGGTTAAGTTCATGAGGTAATTCTCTCTACCGGCGTGACGGACTAGCGAAGTTTGTCGGCCCGCAATCCGAAGACAATCGATCCAATCGGTTTTCCGCCGTCGAGTATGGGGAGTCCCACCTGGATCATTTGCAGTCCGGTAGAATCGTCGAGCTTCACGGACCCAATCCACGTCTTTCCACTCATGGGCACGTCGTGTTTGGGCATACCTTTGTGGGTCCAGTGCTCGGTTTTGGCGTCGAATCCCACCTTGCCCCCGTTGGCTCCGGAAACGAAGATCTTGATGATCACATCATTACGCTTCCCCTTCAGAAACTCGGAGAGGGCGTTCTTGCCAATTTCCCGCACGAAGGGATCGAAAAGGGTGAGGCTGTGCCATTTGTCGTTCGTCATGGCTTTGACTTCGGGCGAGGGCGGAGTTGAGTTATAAGTCTTTACTGCGTTGACCACTTGAGGATCGGTGCTGAAGGACTCCAGTTGCTTGATCTTGGCATTGAGCTTGGCTTGGAGTTCCGGAGGAGCCTGCCCAAGGCCTGCGGTGGCAGAGATAAGAAGCGCCATCGCGATCTTAATCACTGGCTTGATTGTGGCAGTCATGTTCATCCCCTGTTCATTTGCTGTTCTGGCCTGGCGTTGTTCCGACTGGTTCTCGTTATCGATATCGGCGCGGCGGCGAGGAGTCATTAGTGTCCTCGAATCGCCGGAGTAAGTTCAGAATGCACTCGCGTTATGCTCCTTCTCGAAGCGGCAAGAGTGGCAAGAGTAGAGAGGCTTGAGGTCCTGGAGGCTGGCCGATCTTGGGGTTCCGACCCATATTGGGAACAGAAACGACGCGATGTGCTCGTCAGCTGCTGCAGCCGTTGACCAGCGAACCACTCCGGGCTACAATTCGCACGCGATCTTTCCGCCGGCGCGTTCAGCGCCTGGCAGGGCCTGTCAGCAACGACAGGGGGTGGCAGATTCACGGGTTCCAGTTACCGGCTCCGGGCTCCTGGTAAGTTCTCAGTTTAAGAGGGAGTCTCCATGAAGAGTTCTCCACGCAAGCAAGTCAAATCGATTCGCAAAACCAAAGCAGAGAATCACGCGAAGCAATCCCTGGGATCGTTCCCCATCGTTGGTATTGGGGCGTCTGCGGGCGGATTGGAAGCGTTCTCCGAACTGTTGCAAAACCTGCCGGAAAAAACGGGCATGGCCTTCGTGCTGTTGCAGCATCTCGATCCCCACCATGAGAGTGTGCTGCCGGAAATTTTGGCGCGGACCACGAAACTGCCGGTGCAGGAAGTCGCCAATGTAACGATTGTGCAGCCGGACCACGTCTACGTGATTCCAGCCAACACGAACATGCTGCTCAAGGACGGGGCGCTGCATTTGGGGGCGCGGATTCTGGTGCATGGGCAACATATGCCGATCGACAATTTTTTTCGCTCCCTGGCGGAAAGGGTGGGCCAACGAGCGATCGGCGTCGTCTTATCGGGCACGGCTTCGGACGGCACGCTGGGGTGCCGGGCCATCAAGGCGAGCGGAGGCATTACCTTTGCCCAGGATGAGGAGTCGGCCAAGTACAGCGACATGCCCCGCAACGCCATCGAGGCTGGCTGTATCGACTTCATTCTGCCCCCGAAAGAGATTGCCCGGGAGTTAGGCGGAATCAGCCAGCATCCCTATGTGAGCCGGGTTTTGTCGGACGGGAAAGAAGAATTAAAGGGCATGGTGGGCGCCGACCTGGACGCGCTTTTCGGGCTGCTGCGGGATTCGACCGGGGTGGACTTCACCAACTACAAGCACACCACGCTGCAGCGGCGTATCCGGCGCCGCATGGTCGTACACAAGATCGAAAAGCTAAAGGACTACCTCCGTTTCATCGGAGGGAAGCCGGAGGAACTCGACGAACTTTACCGCGACCTGCTGATTCACGTCACCGGTTTTTTCCGGGAACCACAAGCGTTCCTGGGGCTGCGCAAGCATGTGTATCCCAAATTGTTCGATGGCCGCAAGCCGGATAACCCGGTGCGGGTCTGGGTTGCCGGTTGCTCCACCGGCGAGGAGGCCTACTCAATCGCCATCACCCTGCTGGAATACCTTTGGGGCCACACTCGTAACATTTCGCAGGCGGCCATGGCCATCCAGATTTTTGCCACCGACATCAGCGAGACGGCGCTGGACCGCGCCCGCACCGGACTGTATCCGGAAGCGGCGGTGTCGGAGATTTCGGCGGAGCGCTTGAAGAGGTTCTTTGTCCGCCAGGAGGGCGGATACCAGGTAAATAAATCGGTTCGTGACATGTGCATCTTCGCCAAGCAGAATCTGGTGAAAGATCCACCCTTCTCGAACCTCGACCTGGTGAGCTGCCGCAACCTGCTGATCTACCTTGGCCCGGTTTTGCAGAGAAGGGTCATTCCCACGTTGCACTATTCGCTGAAACCCAGCGGCTACCTGGTGTTGGGAGAAGCAGAAAGTTTGGGAGGATTTGGCGATCACTTCGCCCTCGTGGATAAGAAAGAGAAGATCTACCAAAAGCGAAAGACTGCGGCGCGTTTGGCAACCTACTTCGCGAGCACGGACTATTCGCCCCGCCGAATCGAAGATGCAAGGACGAGCAGACAATTGCCCGCTCCGTTTACCGTCGACAACGAAGTGGAGCAACTGCTGATCAACCGGTTTGTTCCCGCCAGCATCGTGGTCAACGATCAAATGGAGATTGTGCAGTTCCAGGGCAAGACGGGAGCGTATCTGGAGCCGGCGGCCGGGCATCCCACGTTCAGTCTGTCCAAGATGGCGCGCGAAGGCTTGCTGGTGGATCTGCGCGCGGCTTTGAGTGCGGTTAAGAAAACTAATGCACCGGTGCGCAAAGAGGGCATACAGATTCAATCGGAGGGTGGCGTGCGGGAGGTCAACGTGGAGGTGCTCCCGCTGCGCGGGCAAGGCGCACAGGAACGCTATTACGTGGTCGTGTTCCAGGATAAGATACCCGCGCCCACGCGATCCTCCGACAAAGACCACGGCGGTAAAGCGAATAAGGGGGAACACCCCACGGCGCGGGAGAACGAGCATTTGAAGCGCGAGATCGTACAATTGCGGAGCCAGCTGGGGGCGCTGATCGAAGACCATGAAACCACCATGGAAGAGTTCAAATCGGTCAACGAAGAGGTTTTGTCGGCCAACGAAGAGCTACAGAGCACCAACGAAGAGCTGGAGACCGCCAAGGAAGAGCTGCAATCGACCAACGAGGAACTTACCACGCTCAACGAAGAGATGCAGAACCGCAATGCGGAGTTGAGTTCGGCGAATAACGATCTGCTCAACCTGCTGGGCCAGGTGGACATTCCGGTGGTGATGGTCAGCAGCGATCTGCGGATTCGCCGGTTCAGCCCGCCGGCGCAGAAGATCCTGAACCTGCTGCCCAGCGACGTGGGCCGGCGACTGGGCCAGATCCGCCCGAACCTGGACCTGCAGGATATGGAGCCCATGGTCCGCGAAGTCATCGAGCGCGAAACTGAGGATCAGCGCGAAGTCCGTACCAAAGAAGGAGTGTGGCACGTGCTGCACGTGCGCCCCTACAAAACCTGGGATCATAAGGTCGAAGGCGCGGTGATCAGCTTGCAAGACGTTGACGCCCTGAAACGCCTGTTAGACCAAACCCGCGAGTACGCGGACACGATTGTGGAGAGTGCCCGGGAACCGATCCTGGTGTTGGACGCGAACCTGCAGGTTACCGCCGCGAATCCCGCTTTCTATCGCGCATTCGAGGTGTCGCCCGAGGAAACCGAAGGGCGGCTGATTTTTGAGCTGGGCAACGGCCAGTGGAATATCCCGAGGTTGCGGCAACTGCTGGAGGAAGTAGTGCCGCGAAATTCGCGGGTGGACGATTTCGCGATGAGCCATAATTTTGCGGGCCTCGGGCAGCGGGACATGCTGCTTAACGCCCGCCGGGTTGAACTGCAACCCGGAAGTGCCTTCATTCTGCTGAGCATAGAAGATGTGACGGCGAACCGCAGGAACGGAGCCGCCTAGGGACGCAAGTGGCCCACTGCGACGGGACGCGATCTGTCTTGCAAGCCGCTTTTCCCTGGAAGAAAGGCTCCTGGCGTGGGCTTCCCACTCACGGTAGAATGCGGAATTCAGCGGAAAAGCGAATGAACCGGATTTTCCATCCATTTCGCAGCGCCTCGCAGCAATTGGGCCCGCTGGAGCAGCGTCTGCTCGAGGCGCTGTGGGCCAGGCGCAGCGCGACTGTCCGTGAGTTGGTTGAAGATGGCTATCAGGACTTGGCTTACACCACGGTGATGACCACGCTCGACCGGCTGTTCAAGAAGGGAATTCTGGCGCGATCGGAAGAGGGCAGGGCGTTCCGCTACGCTCCGCGATTCAGCCGTGAGGAGATGCATCGGCAGGCTGCGGGCTATGCCTTTCGCCAACTACTGGATGCGAGTCCGGCTTCGGCTTTGCCGCTTTCGTTCCTGGTGGAAATTCTGGGCGAGCGGGACGCGCAATTGCTCGACGACTTGCGCAAGTTGGTGGAAAACAAGCGCCGCGAACTTGGCCAGAAGGAACCGGGCCAGAAGGAGATCGAGTGATGTTCGCGGTGCGCGGGATTGCGGTCTCCTTTTCAGTCTTCGTCGTGCTCTACGCTGTGCTGTCGGTGGCGGTTTGCTGCGTTTGGCGAAGGGTGTGGGTTTTCAGCGAGCAGTATTCGGCGAGACGCTGCGCCGACCTGCTTTTCTCCTTGCGCATGATTCCATTCGCGGTTGGAATGGGAGGCACTCTGGTCTTGGCCGTGCCTTCGTTCCTGCTGCTCGAACCCCGTGCCGTGGATGAACCCATGGGCGCTCTGCCCGCCGTACTGGGCTTGTGCGGAATGGCGGTACTACTGGCCGGAATGTGGAAGGCGGCGGCGGCATTGCTGCGGGCTTCGCGAACGGTTGCACAGTGGTCGAGCGAGGCGCGCGTGATCGGATCGAGCCCTATCGACTTCGGCACCATCGATTCCATCTCCAGAGGTTCGATGGATTCGGTGGCTGTGCTGCGGATTTCGGCGGCTGCTCCACCGCTCACCGCTGCGGGCATTCTGCGTCCCAGAGTATGGTTGTCGGGAGCGGCGGAGTTTGTGCTGACCGAGCGGGAACTGCAGACCGCGCTGCGGCATGAAGTGGTGCATGTGCGACGCCGGGATAATCTGAGAAAGCTGGTTCTGCGTTTTGTGGCATTTCCGGGAATGGCGGAACTGGAGAGCGCTTGGCGCGAGGCGAGTGAGATGGCCGCCGACGATGCCGCGGTCTCGAGCGCGACCGAAGCGCTGGATCTGGCGGCGGCGGTGATTAAGCTGTCGCGGCTGGCTTCACTCGAGGCGCCGGCGGAACTGACCACGGCCTTGGTTCATAGCCCAGCGGAGTGCGTGAATGCGCGGGTGGAGCGCCTGATTGCGTGGGGAGAACGGCGGTCGACTCCGGCGCCGCGGTACTCATGGGGATATGCGCTGTGCACCGCGGCAGCCGTGGTGGTTACGGTGGTGGTGACTTACAGCCAACTCCTGGTGCGGGTTCACGCGGCGACCGAGTGGCTGGTGCGGTAACGGTTTGACCCTGAGTACCCGGGGGCTGAAGCCCACGGGCATGGCCTGGATTTATCGCAGCGCTGGAAGCGCTGCGCCAACCAAAATCTGAACGCCATCCAAAATCCGACCATCCTTTCTGCGAAGTGAGTCCGAGACCAACTAGAAAGTCACCCGCACGCCTAACTGCGCGGCGAACGGGATGCCGACCGTTGTGCCGGGGCCGAAGAAATCTCCCAGAGCGCCCTCGGGTATTTCAAGCTGCTTCAGGCTGGTGAGGGGCACGCAGTTTGGATTACAGATTCCATCGACCGCGCCATTCGCGTTAAATTGTGCCCCCGGAACCTGGGCGATGTTCACCGCGAAGTTTGCGCCGGGATTGTTGCGGTTGAAGAGGTTGAAGAACTCGATGAAGGGATCGACCTGCCAGCGTTCTTTGATTTTGAAAGGACGCGTGACGCGCAGGTCGGACTGGATGTAAGGCGTGCCGCGGAATTCGTCGAGACTGGTATACGCGTCCGGACCGTTGTTCAACTGAATTGAAATACGTCCGCTGTTGTCCGCCGTGGTGATAGTGATGGGGCGCGCGCTCTCGAACTGGTTCACCGTGCTCAATTCGAAGCCGCCGGGGATGTGGACGCTTCCCGCGAACACGAAGCGGTGGCGAACGTCTTCGCCCGATGGACCGTAGTCGCCGGGTCCGAAGGCATCGAGCTGTCCGGCATTCGGAAATCCACTCGGCACCTGGCAGACGCCATCGACATAGTCGAAGAGTTCGCCGAGCACGCATCCCCAGGTCTGCGCTTTGGAGAGTGTGTAGTTCGCGACCAAGTTGAAGCGGCGCATGTTGCCTTGCAGATGCAGCATCAGCCCGTTGTAGCTGGAACGATTGTCGGACTCGAATACATTGACGTTTGGTACCACAGCTGTCTGATCGTTGGTGTCGGTCGTGGGAAAGAGCGGAGTGAATAGGTTGGTGCCGCCGCTGTAGGGGAAGGCACGGTAGCCGTGATTGCCCTGCTCGTGTACGTAATCGGCGCTCGCCAGCCAGTGCTCGTTGAAAGCGTGCTGTACGCCACCGGTGGTGTGAATGGCGTAGGGAGTTTTGTAAGGAGAGCCGATCAGATTGCCGGCACCGCCGAAGAAACTGCCGGGGATGCAGCCGACATTCTCGGTCCCACCGGGGTTTTGTACAGGATCGACGCAAGGGGCCGGGGGTGCATTTACTCCCTGGAACGCAGTTGCCCATCCGTTCTGCGCGAGATCGTCGTAGTAGAGGCCGAAGCCGGCGCGAATTACGGTCTTCCCGCTGCTGCCGGGGGAGTAAGCGAGCCCAAGGCGAGGCGCGATTTGCTTGCGATAATCGCTCGGCACGCTGGGCACAATTGGAATCTGTAGCGCTTGCAGCGTGAGATACGCTGGGTTTTCGGCTTCGCTTCGGCCCGAACCTATGAATAGTCCCCAAGTGGTCTGATAGCGCACGCCGTAATCGACCGTCAGCTGGTGCGAGACCCGCCAGGAGTCTTCGGCGTAGAACCCGAGCCGCTGGACATTCTGCGAAAAGCTGCCGTCGCCGGGGGGTGTAAACGTGCAGCTAATGTTGGTGCTCGGATCGGGCTCCGGGTTGCACATCGCGCTGGGGGGTGTGTAATAAAACGGCAAAGGCGTCGTGATGCCGCCGCAATCGGGTCCGGGCGGGTTGATGTAGCAATCGGGGTTGAAGGGATACGTGGTGAACTGCTCCGCCGTCGACGCGAACGCGCCGCTGAGAACCGGTTCGTGGATGAAGTCGACCCCGAACTTGAACGCATGGTCGCGCACAACGTGGCTCAGATCGTAGCGGAACTGGTATTTATCCTGATTGCGCAGGTCGGGGAAGAGGGTGATGGGAGTGGCGAACTGATTGTCGCCGAAAGTTTCGAAGCCGGAGACGGTCAGCGCCGTCACGCTGAAGGGAAACTGTACGGCGAAGCCGAGATTCGATTCCCGGGTCTGCGTGAGATGCAAGAGGCTGGCGTCGAGAACCAGATTGCCTAGCCAGTTTGAATTAAAAGTATAGCTATTGCTGAGCGCCACGTTCCAGTAATTGTTGTGCGTGATCAGGCCGGTCGAGGGCAACGTGGCCTGCTGCACCAGAGCGTTGTGCGTGAGGTAGCTGTCTTGCGATGCGCGCAGGAACCAGGTCGATTTTGACGATTGCGCCCAATCCAGGCGCAAAGAACTCAGGTAGTCGCGAAAGGGAATGGGAACCGTGGCGGGCACCGGGATGGAAGGAATGCCGGTGATCAATCCCTCTGACGCCAACTGCGCCAGCGCGTCGAATTGCGCAGTGCTGGCCGGGCTATAAGCGATGCTCGCGTTTTCGTGGACGTTCTCGAATGAGGTGAAGAACCAGACTTTGTCTCTTGCGATGGGACCGCCGAAAGTTCCAACATAGTTCTGTCGGGAGAATGGCTGCTTCGGATTCGGCGCGGGATTCTCAATGGGAAAGCGCGCATTCAGTGCGGCCTGGCGGTCATAGAACGCTCCGCTGCCGTGATATTCGTTGCTCCCACGCTTGGTGGTAATCACGACCGACCCGGCCGTGGTCCAACCGGTGTCGGCGTCTTCGTTCGAGGTGCGCACCGCGAATTCCTGAATGCCATCCGGCGAAAAGTTTTGCAGGAAGCCGCCGATCCAGTCGTCCGAATTTTCCGCACCATCCACCGATAGCTCGTTGTTTAAGCCAGAGCTGCCGCCGGTGGAGACTGCGGTGATGCGCGCCTTCGTTGGATCGGAAGGCTCGACCGGCTCGGTTCCAGGCACAAGATAGGCAATGTTGGCGAAACTTCGCGCCGGGAGCGGCAGAGTTTCCAGGTCCTGGCTGCCCACTACGCCTCCGCGCACCGCGCTCGACAGGTCAATCGTTTCGGTTGTGATCGAGGAAGAACTCCCCTGCACGGTGACGGTTTGCGATGCCGCTGCAGGCTTCATTGTGACCGTAATGTCGCGGACGGTGGTCACGGCGATTGAAACATCTGCCTGCGCAGCTGAGAAGCCGGCGGCATTGATGGTGATGCGGTAATTGCCGGGCGGAAGGTCATCGAGACGAAACTCGCCCCGGTCTTCGCTGGAGGCCTCGCGTTGCACAGACGAGCCCGACAACTGCGCGACAATTTTGGCGGAGGGGACGCGGGCGCCCGTGGCATCCTGCACCGTGCCGCGCAGCGATCCGCGTGGGTTTTGAGCGTGCAGGGTGGCCGTCAGCAGAATGATAAATAACGTCAGGGCGAACGCGGTCTGGCGCGAGTTCGTTTTCATGGTTCCAGGCAAGAAACGAGACTAGTCGGCGGCGTGAGCTACTACCAGCGGTCGTAGGGTGGCGCGACTATCCGACCCGCGTTCTCGTCGCCCATTGTCATCCCGAGTGCAGCGAGGGAACTTGGTTTCTGCCCGCGCCACCCGTATCCCTGAGCGCCGGGGAGACCCCAAGATCCTCGCTGCTCGGGATGACAATGACGATGTGTGCCGGGACAGCACGGGAGGGTTTTCGTGGGTTGTCTTGCCCCTAGTCCTGCATCTCGCCGAGAATCTTCTCTACTTCGTTCAGTTCCGCCAGTTTGCGATGGCGGAGCCAACCCACCCGTACCAGAGCAACGGGTATTGCATGAGCACGCAGAGAACCAGCACCACCACCCACTCCGTAGGATGAACCTTCACGTCCTGCCCTATGGTTCTCCAGTTCGCAGCAGTGATACCGCACAAAAAATAATCCAGCCCAGAGACAGATAGATGGAGATCTGAAGCAGCCGGAGTCGAGCCGTGACTCTTTTGTGCCAAAGTCCTACGAAGAAGCGGTTAACTGTACTGTGGACGCCAGGTGCCGCAAAACGCATACCCGGCATCCCGCCGCTACCAACACTAATACCCAGAGATCGGTGGCCGAGCCGGGTCCATCCAAGTCGATTGATGCCGCATGAACCAGGCGAAAATCAGCATCCCGAGGAACAGGATTGGAACATGTAATGGAACCAGTAGATGCAACTTCTGAGTGATGATGCCAGCGGATCGCCGCTCGGGGACCCCTGGAGCCGACGGGCAGCGGCGTTGTGAACTGGTAGGCGGGCTCCTGCCGCTGCCGCTTCCAGGTCTCGCGTATTTCCCTCCATGCCGCACCGAGCGAGCGGGAGCCGGCATGTCCGCCGCGATCGCGTTGGCCAGGCGATTCAGGTTGTAGCACGGCACCGCGGCATACATGTGGTGCTCCGTGTGCCAGTTCATCCGCCAGTAGATGAACTGGCTGAAGGGGTCCAGGGTGATCGTCCTCACGCACAGGCGGAAGTCGGAGACATTGTCACGCAGGCCCGTGTGCATGGGAACACCGATGAAGTACCGCAGCCAGTTGGCGATGAAGGGCGCGAAGGTGACGAGGACCGGCAGCATCCACACGTGCAGGACGATCGAGATCGCGATGACGGCGGCGTGGAACAGCAGCAGCAGGCGCGCCCACCTGATCGACTTCCGCCGCCCGTCAGCCTGGTCCGCGTACACCGCCTCCAGCCATTCCTTGCTGAACCGCCCGGAAAACGCCAGCTTCGCCGTCGCTGCGATGTTCTGCACGAACGGGAAAGAATACGGCTCGTTGGGCGCCCCGACCACGTTGAAGGTGAACAGCTGCAGGAGAAAAAGCGGGTGCAGGGACGGGGTGTTCGGCAGGACGACCTCGCGGTCGCCCCGGGGATGAAGCGTGTAGAGGTGATGGTAGGTATGGCTCATCTTGTAGTCGTGGAAATTGAACCACGAGATGAGGCTCAGGAAACGCACGAACATGCCGTTGAGCCATTTCGTCTTGAACACCGTGCCGTGCGCAAGCTCGTGCGTGGCCAGGCCCGAGAGGAACGAGTAGATCGTGCCGTGGGCGAACAGGCACAGGGCGAACCCGAGCCAGATTCCGCGATCGAAGAAATACCAGGACGCCGCACCGGTAATCACGAGCAGCACGATGTGACCCAGGGTCTGGAAGGCGCCGCGCAGATCGCTGCGCCGCGTCAGCTCTTTGAGACGCGCCGGCTCCACGGGTGACCGGTACCAGGGGATCTTGAGGCTCTCGCGCACGGATTTCATGGGCTCGTAGGTCTGGGTCATGCGGCTGCCTCCCGGACGAAGATTTCGCTGTGTCGATATCGTGGGAAGCGATAGTCTAGCACAGGCAGGCGCTCAGGAAAAGACCGTCTCCGCCGTGCGGCAGGACGCGGTCACGCCCAGCTGCCCGCAGGCGGCGTCCGCGGTCTTCTCCGCCATCAGGCGAAAGGTGGTCAGCTTCCCGCCGACCACGGTGACGAGCCCCTCCCGGCTGTCGCGCGCCGCATGGTCTATGACGGTGAAATCCCGGCTCCACTCGTGCACATCCGCGGTGGGCAGCCGTTCGAAGAGGGGCCGTACCCCGGACCACGTATGGCGTGACGTGCTTTCGCGGAGGCCGGGAAGCATGTCGAAGACGCGCTCGCGGATCAGGTCTACCTCGCCCTCATCGACGCGCTTGTCATCGGGCCGGTCGATGGGAATGGATGTCGTGCCGGCGATGTTCATCCTGCCGCGGGGAAGCGCGATGTCCCCGTCCGACGGCGGCTGCAGCCTGTTCACCGAGGTTGAAAGCCGTGGTCCGTCCAGGGCCACCATGGCACCACGGAGCAGGTTGAGCGTCAGCTTCAGGTCAGCGTGAGACAGAACCTCGCCGCTCCACGGACCCGCGGCCAGGACGACCAGCCGCCCCTCCAGCAGCACCAGCTCTCCCGTGCGGACGTCGGTGGCCCGAACACCCCGAATGCTGCGGCCATCGGAAAGAAAATCGTCCACCCGGTGGAAGTCGCGCACCACCGCGCCCGCGGCACGCGCGGCGGCGGCGAGCGCCGCGCACAGCGCCGGCCCTTCGCACACGGCGTCCTGCACGAGGTATGCACGGCGGACTGACGGGGAGAGCAGGGGCTCGCGTTGAAGGGCTTCGGATGCCGGTATCTCGCGGGCGGCCACGCCGGTCGTCCGTACTCCCGCCTCCCACGGTTGCACGTAGCCGTCATCGTCGTCCGGAAAAAGCGCGAAAAGGCCCCCGGTGGGGCGGACGAGCCGCGGTGCGATCCGCGCGAGAATGGCACCTTCCCGGGCGCACTGGGCGGCGGCTGTCGGATCGGATACAGCGTACCGCGCCCCGGAGTGCACGAGGCCGTGGAATCGGCCGCTGCTCCCCGAGGCAAGGCCGCCCCGCTCCAGGAGCTCGACACTCAAGCCGCGCAGGGACAGGTCCCACGCGACACCGCATCCCGTCACGCCGCCGCCGATGACGATGACGTCGGTCATGCGTCCCGTGCCGCTCAGCCTTCCTGGATCAGGATCTTCCGCTCGATGGGACCAGCGGCGCGGAGAGTCGCCATGACGGTGCAGTACTTGGTCTCGCTGAGCTCGACGGCCCGCTCCACGGCATCGGTATCGATGCCTTTCCCCGTCACGACGTATTCCACCACGAAGCTCGTGAATCTCTTCGGATCTTCCGGGGCACGCTCGCCGTGGGCCCGGACCTCGAAGGCAGTGACCTTCTGGCGCTTCTTTTCCAGTATCGAGATCACGTCCATTCCCGTGCAGCCGGCCAGCCCGACGAGGATCAGCTCGGACGGCCGGAAGCCATCGTTGTCGCCCCCTACCTTCGGGTCGGCACCGAGGGGCAGGGAAAACCCGCTGGCTGCCGCGGTCCCGGTGAAGCTCAGTCCTTTTTTCCAAACGACGGATGCATCCATGAAAACTCCCCTATTCGTCGGTCTCGGCGGCGAGGAACTCGCCCACCGTGCCCCCCGTGATCGCCACGAGCTGGTCGAAGGTCATGGGAACACCTGAGGAATCGGTTCCGGCCGCGGGATAGATCGTGTCGTAGCCCGAGAGGCTCCTGTCGATGAACACGGCAATGCCCTTGTCGACGCCGAACGGGCAGACACCGCCGGGGCCGAATCCCGTTGCACCGAGCGCCTCCTCGGCGCTGGCCATGCGCGACTTCACGCCCGCGACGGCTTTCAGGCGGGAGTTGGACAGTCTCTTGTCGCCGGGACAGACCACCATGAAGAAGCGCCCGTCCTTCCCGATGAAGAGGAGAGACTTGGCGATCTGTCCCACCGTCACTCCGAGCTGCCCGGCGGCGAGTACCGACGTGGCGGTGCTGCCCGGCGCGAACTCCCGCGCCGAAAGCCCGTGAGCATCGAGGATCACCCGCACCTTCTCCGGAATCATGCGGCTCAATCTACGGAGAAGCCCGCGGTCCGTCAACCGCGGATTTGACCGTGCGCGCCGGTGACGCTACCATTGAGGATCAGCTCTGCGGTGGCGTAACCGAAGAGCAGTTCACCGCGAAGACTGGGCGTGGCGATTTGGAAGGCCAATGGCGCCTACTGCGAAGTGTCGGTAGATGCCACTTACATGGAATCGCTGCCCTATGAAACCCACAGCCTCGACGAAGACGATTACAAACGGCTGATGGAGAAGAAGGATGTCGCACGGTTGCACGAATGAGTCGAAACCCTACACCTTGCATCTCGACGGGCCGCTATTTCGTCGGCAACGCGAGCTGCTCCTCAAGATTGCCGACCCCGCTT
>CAVVOS010000004.1:0-118136 GCA_963749985.1 uncultured Acidobacteriaceae bacterium
TCTTTCAATAGCCTGCCGATATTCCTGGCCGGGTTCGGCGCCGGCGGGAAACTCCATCCGATGGTCGCTTGTGACCGTGGCGCAAACTCTGTAAATTCCTGGGCGAATGTGCGTCGAATTATTCGTAATGGAGCGCACAGAGGTTTTGCAGCGAGGGCGGGAGAGAGCTAAGCTCAATTGGTCTCAAACCAAAGAGGAGGAGTGCTCGCCGATGCAGCCCAGATTCTTCCTGTTCGTGCTACTCGTAGGCGCAACCGCAGCTATGGGGGGCGAACCAAAGCAACTCGCTCTCGGCCGTCGTTCTGCGCCTTTGCTCACGGTAGATGGCCTGACGTTCAAGGATCTCGATAAGAATGGGAAGCTTGATCCTTACGAGGACTGGCGTCTTCCTGCGGAGGTCCGGGTCGCTGACCTGGTTCAGCGCATGAGTCTGGAAGAGTTGGCGGGGCTGATGGTCCACGGCACGCTGCCGAGTGTTGGGCCCATGGCGCCGCTCGGGGTTGGCAGGGAGTATGACTTGGAGAAGGTCCGCGAGTTCATCGACGAAGATCACGTAAACACTTTCATCACGCGACTGAATGGAAGCGCCGAGTTCTTCGCCAAACAGAACAACGAAGTGCAGGCGATTGCAGAAGCTTCGCGATGGGGGATTCCGGTAACCATCTCCTCGGATCCGCGGCACCATTTTGAGCAAGTGCTGGGAGCTACCATGCAAGACAGAGCATTCTCGATGTGGCCGGAGCCGCTGGGCTTTGCGGCATTGAACGACCCGGAGCTCACTCGCCGCTTCGGAGATGTCGTGCGTCAGGAATATGAAGCGGTTGGCATTCGCGAATCGCTTGCGCCACAGGCCGACCTGGCCACGGAACCGCGCTGGGCTCGGATTAACGGAACCTTTGGCGAAGATGCGAATGTCGCGAAAGGCATGGTGGAAGCCTACGTCGCCGGAATACAGAATGGTGCGGATGGTTTGAACTCAGGAAGCGTCGTCGCGGTGGTGAAACATTGGGTGGGGTACGGCGCGGCAAAAGACGGTTGGGATGGGCATAACTACTATGGCCGCTATGCCGATTTCTCCGGACACAACTTCGCACAGCATCTGATTCCGTTTACCGGCGCCTTCGCGGCGCACGTAGGCAGCGTGATGCCCACCTACTCGGTCTTACAAGAAGTTGCCATCGACGGGAAGCCGCTGGAGCAAGTTGGAGCGGGATTCAATCGTCAACTGCTGAGTGAATTGCTGCGCGGGCAATACGGATTTCGCGGCCTCATCGTAAGCGACTGGGCGATTACGAGTGATTGCTCCGAGGCCTGCCGCAATGGAACGGCAGCAGGCGTCAAACCAACTCCGGCGGAAATCGGCATGCCATGGGGAGTGGAAGAGCTGTCGAAGGCGCAACGCTTTGCCAAGGCGATCAACGCTGGCGTGGATCAGATCGGGGGGACCGAGCAATCGAACATCATCGTGGAAGATGTTCAAAAGGGATTGATCTCGGAAGCGCGGGTTCGGGAGGCTGCGAGCCGCATCCTTCTGCAGAAGTTTCAGATAGGACTCTTTGAACAGCCTTACGTGGATGAAACAAGGGCCGCGGTGATTGCCGGAAACAAAGACTTTGCAGCTGAGGGGCAAGCTGCGCAGGCCCGCGCTGTTGTTCTGCTGGAAAACGGACGCGTCCCCGCAACGGGACAGCCTCTGCTGCCGGTGACTCCAAAGAATAAGAAGATCTATCTGTATGGCATATCTGCCGAGGCTGCGGAGGCGGTTGGATTCATCGTGGTCAAGGATGCGGCGCAGGCGGACCTGGCGATCATTCGTGCACCGGCGCCCTATGAAAGTGAGCATCCGAATTTCTTCTTTGGATCAAGGCAGCACGAGGGAAGGCTCGCGTTTACGGAACAGGATGCAGCTTATGCGGAGCTGCTGCGAGTAAGTCGGATGGTTCCGACGGTGTTTCTAACCACGCTTGAGCGGCCGTTGATCCTCACCAATGTTAAGCCGCACGCGACTGCGCTCCTGGGCGATTTCGGCATCGCAGACGAACCGCTATTCGCTCTCGTAACCGGGAAGGTACCGCCCGGCGGACGTCTCCCCTTCGAATTACCGTCCTCGGTGGAGGCGGTGAAGCAACAGAAAAGCGATCGACCACACGACTCGCAATCCCCACTGTTTCCCTTTGGGTTCGGGCTGCATTATTGAGCGTCGACAGCACCCGGTGGCGACTATTTGGAGAAAAGTTCGGTGCGAGAGATGCCGAGCTTTCGCATTCTCGCATTGAGCGTGGTGCGCTTCATGCCGAGCTGCACGGCCGCGGTGGAAACGACGCCGTTGGCTGCGCGCAGAGCGCGAAGAATGAACTCCTTTTCTGAAGACTGCAGGGTCTGGGGTGCTTCGGAGTGCGGGGGAGGAGCGAAAGCTCCCATCGCAGCCAGCGGAACATTCAGAACCGGTCCGGGAGAAAGGATGACCGCTCTCTCGATAATGTTCTCGAGTTCTCGAACATTACCCGGCCAGTGCCAGCGGGAGAGCGTGCGCATGGTTTCGGCGGGGATTCTCTCAATGTGGCGGCCCATTCGTTGGGCATGCTTGTTGACGAAATAGTGAACCAGCAAAGGGACGTCACCGGTTCGATCGCGGAGCGGAGGCACCTGAACCGGAAACACATTCAAGCGGTAAAAGAGATCCTGCCGGAAAGTGTGGTCCGCGACCATCTGTTCCAGGTTGCGATTGGTGGCCACGACCAGCCGCACATCGACGTGGATGGTGTGCGTGGAGCCCAGGCGCTCGAACTCCTGCTCCTGGAGGGCGCGAAGCAGTTTGGGCTGCAGTTCGAGCGGGATGTCGCCGACCTCGTCGAGGAATAGAGTTCCTTTGTTGGCGAGCTCAAGGCGTCCAATCTTCTGGGCGATGGCGCCGGTGAACGCTCCTTTTTCGTGGCCAAAGAGTTCGCTCTCCAGCAAGCCGGTGGGGATGGCAGCGCAATTCAATTTGACGAGCGTGCGATCGCGGCGCCGGCTGAGGTCGTGGATGGCTCGGGCGATCAGTTCCTTGCCCGTGCCCGTTTCTCCGAGGATGACGACGGTCGAATCGGTGGCGGCGACGGTACGCACCTGATCCAATACTTGTTTCAGCGCAGGGCTTTCTCCGACGATCTCGTCAAAGTTGTACTCGCTGCGAATTTCGTCTTCGAGATAGCTTTTCTCCTGCGCCAATTCGTCTTTCAGTTCCGCGATCTGGCGAAACGCCAACGCGTTGTCCACGGCGATCGCCACCTGATTTGCGACCTGGCTGAGCAGGTCCACATCCGCCTGGGTGAACCGGGACTCCTGGAGGCTGCAGACGTTCAGAGTTCCGAGGGTGCGTTCATGACCTACCAGGGGCAGCCAGCATCCCGAACGGATGCCGCCCTTTATGAGCATCTCGGTGACTTTGGACGGGAACGTTTGGGCGTCGAGGCGGTTCACAAGCAGGGGCTTGCAGGTGGAAAAGGCTCGGCCTGCGGGCGAATCCTCTACGGGGAAAATGAATTCTTGCCGGATCACGCCACGTCCTTCAGGAAAATCGACGGCGTGAATGCTGAGCTGGTTTTGCACGGGATCGTAGAGGCAGAGGCTGGAGTAGTCGTGCTGCAATAGGCCTCGAATGCACCCTGAAACTTGGGCGAGAAGCTCGGGGAGATCGAGATGTCGAACCAATGCGTTGTTGATCGAGAGCAGCAAGCGAAAGCGCTCGTGCTCCTTCAGCAGGCGATCCTGGTAGGTTCTGGCCGACTCGTGAGCGAATGCGGCATCGACGGCGAGAGCCACCTGGGCGACGGTTTGCTCCATGAAACGCAGATCGGAATCGCTGAAGGCACGCTCCCGCTGACTGCCGAAGCAGATCGCCCCGTAGCGCTGCCGAGCCGTGGTTACGGGAACCACATAGAAGGTACGGATGCTGCTTTCGCGCAGCAGACGAACCGCCGGGGCAAACCGGGTTTCGTGATCCAGGTCCTCGAGCAGCAGGGGTTGCTGATGCTGCCAAACCCAGCCTGCTGGGGAATCCTCGATGGGCAATTCCAAGGAGAGGGGAATCGTCATGGGAGCGGCGGCCTCCAAAAGGCTCACGCGCATCACATTCTGGTCAGGGTCGTGCAGGACAAGGTTCAGAAACTCGAACTGGACCACCTTTAACAAACGATGCTGCAGGTCGTGGAACAAGGCCGACAGCTCAGGGTGGGAGGCGATGGAGCCGGCCACTTCCAGCAGGGCTTCGTAGGCCTTGATCGCGGGCACACGGTCGGGGGTGGAGGTGCGGGACGAGTCTTTATCCAAATCCAAGGCGGTCACTTTCGGACAGTAGAACTTTCCATTCTACGCCGTGCCCGGGGGCGCATGGTCAGTTTGACGAGATATGGTCAAGCGCTTGTGCGGGAAGACGGCAAAGTGGAGCGCTTAACGGCCGCCAAGTGTAGTGGCAACAGTGGCTTAGAGAGACCTGCCCGCGAGCCGATCTCTGGCTTTCAGGCTGCAACGTAGTGAACGACACTCGATACTCGGCCGGTAGGAGCGAGCGGGAAGACGATCCACAAGAAGCCGAAGAAGAACGGACACGGACCACGGAGGCCCACCCATGGCAACGATCACGACCAATTCTACTGAAACCCTCGGGCTGCACGAAAGCATCACGATCGATCCGGCCCACGATGTCTTTCGAGCACGGCCCCGTCTGCTGGACGCGGTATTCTCGCCAAAAGTGGTGGCGGTGGTGGGAGCTTCCGAGAGGCCGGGCAGCGTGGGCCAAACCGTGTTGTCGAACCTGGTGGCAACTCCATTTGGCGGAGACGTGTATCCCATCAACCCGAAGCGGCCAACCGTGCTCGGCATTCCCGCCTTTGCCCGCATTGTCGATTTGCCAAAGAAGCCCGATCTGATCGTGGTTACAACCCCGGCGGCGACGGTCCCGGAGATCATTCAGGAAGCGGTGGATGCTGGGGTTCCGGCGGCGATCATCATCTCGGCCGGATTCAAGGAGCATGGCGAGGCGGGAAAAGAGTTGGAGCGGCGGATCCGCGAGATCAGCCGGGGGAAGATGCGCATCGTCGGTCCGAACTGTTTGGGGGTGATGAATCCGGTCAGCGGGTTGAACGCAACGTTTGCCAAGAAGATGGCGCGTCCCGGCCGGCTCGCATTCATCAGCCAGAGCGGTGCGCTGGGTACTGCGGTCCTGGACTGGAGCTTGCGCGAGATGGTGGGATTCAGCAGCTTTGCCTCGGTCGGCTCTATGCTGGATGTGGGCTGGGGGGATTTGATCGACTTTTTTGGAAGGGATCCCAACACCGACAGCATTGCGATTTACATGGAATCGATCGGCGATGCGCGGGCGTTTTTGTCGGCGGCGCGCGAAGTTTCCATGAGCAAGCCCATCGTCATCATTAAGGCGGGACGGACGGCGGCGGCAGCCAAGGCGGCGGCTTCGCATACCGGGTCCTTGACGGGAAGCGACGAAGTTCTGGATGCGGCCTTTCACAGCAGCGGCGTGCTGCGGGTTAACTCCATTGGTGAGCTTTTCTACGTGGTGGAAGTGCTGGCAAAACAGCCGCGTCCGCGCGGTCCGCGTTTGACGATTCTGACCAACGCCGGCGGCCCCGGCGTGCTGGCGACCGACGCCCTGATTGCGGCAGGGGGACAGTTGTCGGAGCTTGCCGACGAGACCATGAGAGCCTTTGACAGCTATCTGCCACCGCACTGGAGCCACAACAACCCGGTGGACATTCTCGGCGATGCCGAACCGGAGCGCTACGCGAAAGCGCTGGAGATTGCAGCCAAGGATCCCAACACCGACGGCATGCTGGTGGTTCTGACACCCCAGGGAATGACGAATCCGACGCAGATCGCCGAACACCTGGTTCCCTATGCGCACTCGACGGGCAAGCCGATATCGGCGAGTTGGATGGGAGGCGATGAGGTAGCGCAGGGAGAGGAAATTCTGCGGCGCGCCGGAATTCCCGCGTTTGAATTCCCCGACGCTGCAGCCGTCGCCTTCAATTACACGTGGAGGTATGCGAGCAACCTTAAGGCGCTCTATGAAACTCCGGCGCCCCGCCGCGCTGCGGAGCACGACCGGGATCTGGCGAAGAACATACTGCACAAGGTCCGCGAAAGCGGCCGGACAATTCTTACCGAATACGAATCCAAAGGGCTGCTTGCGGCCTACGGAATTCCGACTGTCCGCACTGAACTGGCGAAGACCAGCGCCGAGGCCGCACGGAAAGCGGAAGCGATTGGCTATCCCATTGTCCTGAAGCTGAATTCTGAAACGATTACCCACAAAACCGACGTGGGCGGGGTGAAGCTCAACCTGCACAACGCAGGCGAAGTGAAGACGGCCTTTGAGGAGATCAAGTCTTCGGTGACGGAGAAGAAGGGCGCCGAGCATTTCCTGGGGGTTACGGTGCAGCCCATGTCGAAGCTCGAGGGCTACGAACTGATCATCGGCAGCAGCATCGACAGTCAGCTCGGTCCGGTATTGCTGTTCGGCACCGGAGGACAGTTGGTGGAAGTGTGGAAGGATCGCGCGCTGGCGCTGCCGCCGCTGAACACGGCCCTGGCCCGCCAGTTGATGGAAGACACAAAAATCTTCACGGCACTCAAGGGAGTGCGCGGGCGTCCGCCGGTGGATCTGCAGAAGCTCGACGGACTGCTGGTGAGTTTCAGCGAGTTGGTGGTGGAACAGCCCTGGATCAAGGAGATCGACATTAATCCGCTGCTGGCCTCGCCAGCAGGATTGCTGGCCCTGGACGCTCGAGTGGTTTTGCACGAGCCGGAAACCGCCGAAAGCGATCTGCCCAAACCAGCCATCCGGCCGTATCCGATTCAGTGCGTTCGGCCTTTCACGCTGGAAGACGGCAGGGAAGTGATGATCCGGCCCATTCGCCCGGAAGACGAGCCGCTCATTGTCCGCTTCCATGACCGCCTCTCGGAAAACACGGTGGTGCAGCGTTACTTCAAGTCTCTGGACCTGCAGACGCGGACGGCGCACGAACGTCTGGAAAGAATCTGCGCGATTGATTATGACCGCGAGCTCTCGCTGGTGGCAGAGATGATGGACCCGATCAACGGCAGGCAGATCATTGGGGCAACCCGGATGATCAAGAACGAAGACGGAACCGCCGCGGATCTGGCGCTGGTGATCGCGGACGACTATCACTATCTGGGTCTGGGTACCGAACTGATGAAGCGCAGTCTGGCCGCTGCCCGGGCCGAGAGACTGAAACGGCTTCTTATCAATTTCCTCCCGGAGAACGCGAACATGAAAGCGTTGGCCGGCAAGATCGGCTTCAAGACTACGCCCGATGCGAGCACCGGTCTGATACACGGGGAGTTGGAACTGCCTCGGACTACGCGCCTGAACGCGAAGTGAGTGGCGAGGAGAGGTTTGTTTCTTCGCGCAGGCGGGAACAGAAAGACCGCGAGTGCAATCGTGGTCAGGTTTAGAGCTTTAGAATGCCCACTTCAAGAGCGTTGCTCCGCTGGTGAAGCCGGCTCCGACGGATGCGATCAGCAGCAAGTCGCCCTTCTTGAGCTTGCCTTCGTCTAACGCCGTCTGCATCGCCAGCGGGATGGTGCCAGCCGTAGTATTGCCGAAGCGATCGATATTAATGATGACTTTTTCCAGCGGCATTTTTAGACGCTCGGCTGTGGCTGTGATGATGCGGCGGTTGGCTTGATGGGCGATAAAACAATCGACGTCGGCTGCGGTTAGCTGGTTTTTCTCCAGCACCTGCAGGGTTACGTCCGACATTTTTTGCACCGCATACTTGAAGACATTCCGCCCGTCCTGATGGATGTAATGCATTTTCTGGTCGACGGTCTCGTGACTTGCGGGATGCAAACTGCCTCCCCCCGGCTTGTAGAGATACTGCCCACCAATCCCTTCGATTTGATGCACGAAGTCGATGAGGCCGAGATCTTCGCCGTCCAACGCGGGTTCCAAGAGAACCGCGCCAGCGCCATCTCCGAAGATGATGCAGGTAGCGCGATCGGTGAAATCGGTCATCGATGAATTCACATCCGAGCCGATTACCAGCACCTTGCGATGCGCTCCACTTTCGATCAGCTTCGCTCCAGCAGTGAGGGCATAGACAAAGCCGGAACATCCGGCTGAAACGTCGTATCCCCAGGCGTTGGGGATGTTGCATTTGTACTGCACGAGACAAGCCGTGGAGGGATAGGCCATGTCGGCGGTGACCGTGCCGACGATGATTGCTTCGACGCCGGAGAGATCGACGTTGAAGCGAGTCACCATATCTTTGACGGCTTCGACCGCGAGATCACTCGCGGCTACTCCTGGAGCAACCAGATGGCGCTCGTGGATTCCGGTGCGCTCCAGGATCCATTCGGTGGTGGTGTCCACCATCTTTTCGAGTTCCTGGTTGGTGAGGATTCGGGGAGGAACGTAGGTACCCAGTGCGGTGATCTTGGCGCGTTTTGTGACACTCAGTTTTGCGACGCTCAAGCGAGCAGCCTCCTACACCATGCAATTGCTATTTTTTAGTTCGTCCTCGGCAAGAAAGAGTCGAACGGCAAGTCTATACCTGCTTGCCCAGACCTGCTTGACCAACGGCGAGGTGCTCAGCCATGTTCCGAGGAGCGTGCGATTGGCCGGAACCTTGGGAGTCGAACCCATACGGGTGGTACTGATTACCTGCTCGCCCGAGCACTTTACCCGCTGCCGATTCCGATAGTGACGCGAGCATCCTCGCCGCAGGCCTTGATCCTGTTATTTCCATGTGAAGTCGAGCATCCGCGCTGCCAAAACAAAGGGTTCTGGCCACACGGAGAATCTTGGGAAATCAACGGAAAAATGGTTGAGGGCGGGAAGGTACTGACCATACTTCGTCATACTGACAGGTCGAGAACCGAGCCGCACCTCCAGTTGATCAAGCCTGCTCCATGGTTGTCAGACTTAAGCCCAAGTTGACAATGAGTTACGCCGAACCGGGCGGCATGGGTTCTGGCTGCGAAAGTGCATTCCCTTGAGTGTGACGAAAGGGGCCCGGTAGCAACAGGAGGCCTTATGGAAGACTTGGTTCGAACGCTGGATTATCTGTTCGGCTGTCATCACGGCAATCTCAGCCGGGTTTTCACTATCGGTGAAACGACCTATCGAGTGTGCTGTGATTGTGGGGCAAAGTTCGATTATTCCCTCGCGAGCATGTCAATTGGCCACCGCGTGGCTGGCCGCTCCATGTTCCACCGGCGACGCACTGCCTGAGGCGGAGGAGGGACGATGTTGCGAATCACAGTAGAAGAAAACAACGATCGCACCCGGTTTCGGCTGGAAGGCAAGCTGACGGGCAATTGGGTGACAGAACTTGAGCGATGCTGGATTTCGGTACGCAGCAATACCGTGAAGCAATTCTGTGTAGATCTCAGCAGCGTCAGTTTTGTCGATGAGACGGGGAAAGCCTTGCTGACGCGGATGGTTTCGCAGGGGGCAAAGTTGCGGGCCAGGGGACCGCTCATGACTTCATTGGCAAAGAAAATCTCGACTCGCACCTGTGGAGTGGAGACCGGAGAGCAAAGCGCGGAAGAGTAGGCAGTTGCAGAGGGAGGCTTATATGGCAACGCAGACGGTGGCTACGGCAGTCGGTATTCATCGAGTTCTGGTAGCGATCGATTTTTCTGAGGCGTCCGACAAAGCGCTTCGGCACGCCGTCGCGATCGCACGCAGCTATGGTGCGAAGTTCTACCTCACGCACGTAGCGTCCGCGATGGGTTTCACGCTGGCGGGCGGAGACGCAGCGGCATTGGCGGCGGACGGAGCGGACCGCGATCTACGCCGTCTGGAAGAAAACCTGGCAAAGACTGGCGCACTGGACGGCATTCAGCATGAAATCGAAGTCTGCCAGGGCGAAGTGTGGCAGCAACTGGAGCGGGTGATTGAGGAAAAACATGTGGACCTGGTGGTGGTGGGCACGCATGGGCGGACTGGACTGCGCAAGGTTGCCTTTGGTTCTGTGGCCGAAGCTGTGTTCCGGCACTCGATCTGTCCGGTGCTGACTGTGGGTCCATTTGCGCCTTCGGATCCGCCCGCGCATGCCGTGTTACGGCATATTCTCTATCCCACGGATTTGTCTGAGGAGTCAGCGGTGGCGGCGGGCTACGCCGAGTCGTTGGCCCGACAACACGGGGCGCGCCTGACGGTGGTTCACATTGCCGAGCGTCCGGGCGACGCGAAGACAGACGAGCGGGAGCGCGAGTTTGAAGCGAACTTCCGCAAGCACGCGCCCGGCAGACGTCCTCACGACTGGACTTTTCGTACGCAACTCGGGCCCATCGATAAAACCATTCTTGAATTGGCGGAGGAAGGACACGTCGGCTTGATCGTCCTGGGCTTGCGCTCTCCGCTTTCCTCTGCGCGTCCCAACGGCTGGCCACACGCGTACAAGATTGCATGCGAGGCTTGTTGTCCGGTTTTGACTGTGCGCTGCGATGCGGAGTTTCGGCGATGATGCCTCGGGAAGAAACCGAGAGAGGATCAAGATCGGGATTCGTATCGAAAGAAAAATTGTTTAACAAGCTCGCGAACCCGCGAGATGGATGTAAACTGATGGCACTGTCAGGGTGAAGAAGACAATTGCGGATTATATATTTCAGCTCTACGAACTCATGCGTCCGGGAAAGGCCCACCGAACTTGCGGTGGGTAGAAGATTGCTATGCCCTCCTATGTTTCGAAGCCCACGCCGCCCAATCAGGACAAACGGTGGAAGCTGGTGGATGCAACCATGCGCCGCCAGGGACAGCAGGCCCGTGGTCTGATTGAAACGCTGCACACCGTCCAGGAAGCCTTCGGCTATCTGGATACTCCGGCGTTGCGCTATGTTGCCATGTCTCTGCGCGTGCCGTTGAGCCGAGCTTACGGTGTGGCCACCTTCTACCATTTTTTCACCCTTAAGCCAGCGGGCGAACATACCTGCGTGATCTGTATGGGCACAGCGTGCTACATCAAGGGAGCGCCGCAACTGCTGCACGCCGTGGAACGCGAGTTGGGTATCGCAGCAGGTGAGACCACCGCCGACCAGAAGGTCTCTCTGTTGACGGCACGTTGCCTCGGCTCTTGCGGGCTGGCGCCAGCCGTGGTGTATGACCAGGAAGTAGCCGGGAAGGTGAGCGTACCGGCCCTGCAGCAGCATCTGAAGCAATGGACCCGTCCATGACTCCTGAAGAACTTGAGCAAATCGCGGAAACCGAACGGGCAGCGCAAAGCCAGTTCCAGCAGCGAGTCCACGTATGCGTCGCGGCCGGGTGCATGTCCTGCCAGAGTCAGAGCGTGAAGGACGCGCTTGACCAGGAAGTCGGACGCCGGGGTACGAAGGAACGTTGCCGGGTGAAGGGCGTGGGCTGCATGGGACTTTGTTCGGAAGGCCCGCTGGTCTCGACCAGCACCGGCGTTCTCTACAAGCAGGTGGCGGCCAGCGATGCGGCTGAGATTCTTGACAGTCTGGAAGGCCCGGCGGTGGCGCGCCTGGTTTGCCCGACGGACGTTCCATTCTTTCAGCGGCAGCAGAAGATTGTGCTGGAGAATTCCGGGGTAATCGATCCGGACCGGATCGAGGACTACATTGCGGCCGAAGGTTACAGCGGGCTGATCAAGGCGCTAACCGAGATGGCGCCGAGGGAAGTGGTGGAGCAGGTGACCAAGAGTGGCTTGCGCGGACGCGGAGGCGCGGGCTATCCCACGGGATTGAAGTGGAGCACGGTGGCAAAATCCGTCGGCACCCAGAAATATGTTATTTGCAATGCCGACGAAGGCGATCCCGGCGCATTCATGGATCGCAGCGTGCTGGAGAGCGATCCGCACCGCGTTCTCGAGGGCATGCTGATCGCTGCCTACGCCGTGGGCGCATCGGAAGGATACATCTACGTGCGCGCAGAATATCCGCTGGCGATCAAGCGGTTGCGCAATGCCATCCGGCAGGCGGAGCGTGCCGGACTGTTGGGTGCGAACATTTGCGGCACGCGATTCAGCTTGCGGCTGGACGTGCGGTTGGGTGCGGGTGCGTTCGTCTGTGGAGAAGAGACGGCGCTGATTGCGTCGGTGGAAGGGAAGCGCGGAACTCCTCGTCCGCGTCCGCCTTATCCCGCGATGGAAGGTCTATTCGGACAACCAACGCTGATCAACAATGTCGAAACTTATGCCAACATTGCACCCATCATTCGCAAGGGCGGGGAGTGGTACGCGCAGATTGGCACGGAGAAAAGCAAGGGAACGAAGGTGTTCGCGCTAGCTGGCAGTGTGCAGAATACGGGGCTGGTGGAAGTTCCGATGGGAATCAGCCTGCGGGAGATGGTGTTTGAGATCGGCGGCGGAATTCCGGAAGGGCGGAAATTCAAGGCCGTCCAGACTGGCGGCCCCTCCGGTGGCTGCCTGCCCGAGAGTTGTCTCGACATGCCGGTGGACTATGAGTCGCTGGCAAAGGCCGGATCGATTATGGGTTCGGGCGGAATGATCGTGATGGATCAGACTTCCTGCATGGTAGATGTGGCCAAGTACTTCATGGATTTCTGCATGACCGAGTCCTGCGGAAAGTGCATCCCCTGCCGGGTGGGTACTTATCAGATGCACCGCATCCTGACTGCGATCAGCACCATGAGCGCAACCAAGCAGGACATGACCATGCTCGAAGAGCTATGCGATCTGTTGAAGCACACCAGCCTGTGCGGGCTGGGACAATCGGCGCCGAATCCGGTGGTGAGCACGCTACGGTCGTTTGGCGAGGAGTATCGGGCGCACATCGATGACCATAAATGTCCGGCCGGGGTGTGCGGCCGGGAGCAGAACGGAGAGCAGGGATGAGCCTGACCGCAGCCGTTAAGACCCTGAAGATTGACGGGCGGGACTTGAGCGGCCGCCAGGAAGAAACCATTCTGGATGTGGCGCGCCAGCACGGGATCTTCATCCCCCGCCTTTGCGAAATGGAGGGACTGTCGGACGTGGGCGCGTGCCGGCTGTGCCTGGTAGAGGTGAAGGGGCAGAACCGCTTGCTGCCGGCCTGCGTGACCGCGGTTGAAGAGGGCATGGAGGTCACGACGAACTCGGAACGCCTGCAGAAATACCGCAGGATGATCCTGGAGTTGCTTTTCACCGAGCGCAACCACGTCTGCGCGGTCTGCGTTTCCAACGGCCACTGTGAAATGCAGATGCTGGCACAGGGCCTGGATATTACGCACGTTCACTTTCCCTACCGCTATCCCAAAGTGGAGGTGGATGCCTCACACGATCGCTTTGTGATCGACCACAACCGCTGCATTCTGTGCACGCGTTGCGTGCGCGTGTGCGACGAGATCGAGGGAGCGCATACTTGGGACGTGCTGGGCCGGGGCATCGATGCCAAGGTCATCACCGACTTGAATGAGCCGTGGGGCTTGTCGGAAACCTGTACCAGTTGCGGAAAATGTGTGCACGTGTGTCCTACAGGCGCGCTGTTTGAGAAAGGGCGTTCGGTGGCGGAGATGCTCAAGCGCCGGCAGTTTCTGCCGTACCTCACGCTCATGCGGGAAGAGAACGAATGAGCAAGAAACGGCTGGCAACGGTTTGGTTGGATGGCTGCTCCGGGTGTCACATGTCTCTTTTGGACATGGACGAGCGTTTGCTGGCGTTGGCGGGCATCGCCGACCTGGTCTACAGCCCTCTGGTGGATACGAAGGAATTTCCCGAGAGCGTGGACCTGACGCTGGTGGAAGGCGCGGTGAGCAGCGAGGAAGACCTGCACAAGATTCAGGTCGTGCGGGAGCGGACGAAGACGCTGGTCTCACTGGGCGACTGCGCGGTTACGTCCAATGTGCCGGGCATGCGCAATCCCTTTGGCCGGAAGGCAGTGTATGACCGGGCGTATCGCGAGAACGTGACCTTTGATCCGGGCATTCCAAATCAGGGCGTTCCGGCGTTGCTACCTTACTCACGGCCAGTGCACGAAATTGTGACCGTCGATGTTTTTGTTCCCGGCTGTCCTCCTTCGGCCGACACCATTTTCTACGTAGTTACCGAGCTGCTGGAAGGCCGGCAGCCGGACGTAAGTCCGAGGACACGCTTTGGATCGTGACGCCTTTTTGGATCGTGGAGAAAAGCCGTGAAGCAGGGCAACACCATTGTCATCGACCCGGTCACCCGCATCGAAGGTCATTCCAAGATCACTCTGCACCTCAATGAAGACGGCCGGGTAGAGGAGGCGCGGTTTCACGTCACGCAGTTCCGGGGCTTCGAAAAATTTTGCGAGGGGCGTCCGTTTTACGAGATGCCGTCGCTGATGGCGCGGATTTGCGGGATTTGTCCGGTGAGCCATCTGATTGCCTCGGCCAAGGCTTGCGATTCTCTGCTGGCGGTAAGGATCCCGCCGACCGCCGACAAACTCCGCCGCATCTTCGGGCTGGCTCAAGTGCTGCAGTCGCACGCGCTGAGCCTGTTTTATCTATCCTCTCCAGACCTGCTGCTGGGCATGGACGCCGATCCGGCCAAGAGCAATCTATTTGGCGTGGCGGAGAAGAATCCGGAGCTGGCCCGGGATGGAATCCGATTGCGGCAGTTCGGGCAACAGATTATTGAACGGCTGGGAGGGAAGCGCATCCATCCCGCCTGGATCGTGCCGGGAGGAGTGAGTGAGCCGCTCACCGCTACGAATCGCGATGCCATCCTCGACGCGCTGCCGGAAGCGCTGAGCATCGTCGAGCGGACCCTGGAATGGTTCAAGAGCACGATGGAGAATTTCCGCGAGGAGATCGCGAGCTTCGGCAATTTTCCGACAATGTTCATGGGCATCGTCAAGCAAGACAACGGCCTCACGTTTTACGACGGAAAGCTGCGCATCGTGGATGCTTCCGGGAAGGTTGTGGCCGACTCCCTCGATCCCACATGCTACTCCGACTACATTGGCGAGAAGGTTGAACCCTGGAGCTATATGAAGTCGGCGTACTACAAGCCTCTGGGATTCCCGGACGGGGTTTACCGGGTGGGGCCATTGGCTCGATTGAATGTCGCCGACCGGTGCGGTACGCCGCTCGCCGATCAAGAACTGGCGGAATTCCACGAACTGCAGCGCACCGCGGTGCTGAGTTCGTTCCATTATCACCATGCCCGGCTGATCGAGATGCTCTATTGTGTGGAGCGCATGGAGCGGTTGCTGAACGATGCGGAAATTCTTTCTCCGCATGTGCGCGCCGTGGCGGAGCCGAATGCACTGGAGGGAGTAGGCGCTTGCGAAGCACCGCGCGGGACGCTGTTTCACCATTACAAGATCGACGACCAAGGCCTGATACGCTGGGTAAACCTGGTGATTGCCACGGGACATAACAACCTGGCGATGAATCGCAGCATTCTGCAGGTGGCCAAGCATTTTGTTCGCGGACATCACCTGACTCCCGGGATGTTGAACCGCGTAGAAGCGGTGATCCGGGCCTATGACCCCTGCCTGAGTTGCGCGACCCATGCTCTGGGCCAGATGGCGCTGCACATTCAGCTGCTCAGCCCCAACGGCGAAGTTCTGGACCAAGTGGCGCGAGGCTGAGTTCGCGAGCAACACGATGGCTCGGGTGCTTATTATCGCGTACGGCAATCCTCTGCGCAGCGACGATGGGATAGGCTGGCTGGTTGCCGGGGAACTGCGCAGCCGGTTGGCCTCGCCGGAAGTGTCGGTCCTGCAGTTGCACCAACTCCTGCCGGAAGTGGCAGAGGCCGTGAGCCGCGCGGACTCCGTAATTTTCGTGGATGCGAGCAGGGACGGTGAACCTGGCGAGCTACGCTGCCAGCCCGTGACCGCACCTTCGATGAAGGCGAGCTTCTCTCACCAACTCTCTCCCGCCGAGGTGGTTGCACTGGCCCAGGAGTTATACGGCACAAGTCCGCAGGCATTCTCCGTGAGTCTAGTGGGTCAGTGTTTTGAGCATGGCGAGGGGTTGTCGAGCAGCGTGACTGCGCGTTTGCCGCATCTCGCGGCCAAAGTGGAAGGACTGACGAAACAGATTCTGTCAGGAGGGCCCGTTTCTCTGGCGGAGGTTGAGGCTTAGAGTTCCGGCCACCGAAAGGGAAGTCATTCTGCTCGCTGCCGAGCAGGAGGAAGAATGATCCAGCAAGAAAAAACCGCGCTGCCGTTTGGCAGCGCGGATCGAGGGTTGATGCGTCGAGAAGGTGAAGCGACTCCGTTGATTCAGGAACCGCGGAGACTCCGCGAATTAGCCTTTGCAAAATTTTCTTCGAAGCATTCCCGCCATGCCGATCAAACCGGTGCCCATCAGCAGGAGGCTGCCTGGCTCGGGCACGGCACTGTAGCCGATAAACTCCTGCGGGCCCACGCCCGGCATGGCATGGTTGGGAGTGTAGAGGAGCAATCCGTTGAAGGCTGAATTGGAAGCGGTGCCGGCCAGGATGAGGTACTGGCTATCGATTGCCCCCGCGCCGGTGGTCTGAAATTGGGATTGCGATGCAGCGTTCGATGAGAACAGGCCCCAAATTGCCCAGTTCGCCTGCGTAGCCGTGATAGTTCCGGCCAGCATGCTCTTGAAGATCAACCCAGCGGCCTTGTAATCCAGAGTCATCGACGGCCCGAACATGCTGTTCGCAATGCCTTGCAGGAATGGCGTAACAGTCGCCGTCCACCTTTCATTGACACGGATGTCGTTGTCGTAGCTGTCGCACAGCAGGAGCGTGGGCGTACTGCTACCGTTGATGGAAAACTCGTAGGGATAAACAGCTCCGCCGCCAATGCCACTGCCCGTGCCTCCAAGATATTTCATAGTGACCGAGGTGGCGAAAGCCGGACTCGCCAGGAGCAGCGAGACCACCAGAACCGAAAGTATGAGATGAAGACGATTCAAACGCATGGGTTTGCCTCCTAGCAAAACTTAAGGACGGCCGTCTTGAGCGACAGCGTGTGTCCTGCTTTCCTTCGATCGGGGGAGATCGGCCAGCAAAGCTAAAGAGATAAGCCGTTGCTGAAAACTGGCTGCGCCGCGAAGGGGCGGCATTTCTGTCGACGGGGTGCAACTGACTCCCGTAACAGACGAGAAGGGTACCATCGTATACAGCTCCTGAAAATGGCTCGATGGTGGGGTTACTGAAGTCATCTTTGAAGTCGTCTTCGAAAAACCCAGGTCGGCAAGCCGGGCGCCGGGCGGAGGGTTGGCGATGCTGGGAGGGTACTACAGAAATCCACAAGATATTTTGTGCAAAGCCTTTCGCGGTCTGCTACCATGATCGCCAGAAGAGGGTGGATCTCCTGTAGTTTGTGGGGGTTCGCGCTCTGCGGTATGGCACTTGACCTGCACCCATAGGTTTGTGGTGGAGTGCCCCGATTCCGGAGCCCAGAACGGCCGCCGCAGGTAGGAGTGGTTTGTGAGCGATCCCGAAGAGGGGAACGTCCAGGCAGTGGTGGTGAAGCGCCGGCGAAGCCGCCGCCACCGTCGTAATCGTCTGCTTCGGCGCTGGCTGGTGGCCACGACGATCGGGCTATTTGCTGTTGGTATCTCCGCTGTCGCGTTGAGGTATCTGAGCCCATCTCTTTTCCGCGCGCAGTCCGCTTCACCCACCTTTCAGCAGGCGGAACTTAGCCGCAATCGCCTGCGTACGTTGAATCAGATTGTCGCCAGTTCCTACGCTGACCGCCCCGTGTATCCGTATTCGGTCGTGCCTGGCGGAGTTCAGGATGCGAAAGAATTGAAGTGGGTGGCGGAACACGATCCAATCGTGGCGGCTCACTACGCCGGTTTCGATTACGCCCGCGCACGCGTGGTGCGTCTCACACTGGATCGAACAGTCCATGTATCCTACCGCATTGGAAATCACATCTACTGGACGCGGCGGAGGCTGACTCTGCACAAGGGAGAGAAGCTGATCACCGACGGCAGGATGACGGCGCGCAGCCGTTGCGCCAACCGGGTGGAAGAATCTCCGCAACAGGAGGCCTCGCCGGCTGAGCCTCCGGTACAGAAATTCGATGAGCCGGTTCGATCCGGCGATGGCACGGCGCAGCAATCTCCGCCGGTTCCGTTCCAGTCTGCCCTGCTTAATCCGCCCGGACAGCCCGGCCTTGGGCCTGCGGGACCGCTGAGTTTGTACAATCCATTTGTCGGAGGAGCCTGGATTCCAATCTCGCCTCCACCGCTGCCAGCCGGCCTTTGCGGGCCCGCCAAAACCAAGGGCACGGGCGGAAGCACGGGTACCGGTACGGGAAAGAATAAGGGAGGTCCCTGTGGCGGGGGGTCTACTGGTACAGGAGTCGTTCCGGAGCCGGGAACCTGGCTGATGTTCGCTTCCGGTTTAGCTGCGATCTACTGGTGCGCCCGGCGGAAGCTTGCTCGCGCGTGACGTGGAGCCCGTCCCCAGCGTTTCAACCCATATCCCGAGATACCCTACGACACTGCGCTTGCGACCGGGTCGCGTCTTTGTTAGGTTCTTCTTTCTCCACTCTTAGTTTCAGCGTCCGGCAGGCCACGCGGCGCTCGCCACGACTCGCGGTTCGTTTTCCTTTCTGCTTGCCTTAGGAGCACCTGGGTTCGGCGAGTCCGCAGCTGCTCGGTCAATCTGTTCGGCTGAACGTGGATCTCACCGACGCCCCAAGAAACATTTATCACGCAAAACTTCATCCGTCGCCCGTTGGGTCGACCCAAGGTTGTAAGCCTTCGGTAAGGGGGTTGGTTCGCGAACACTGCTAGAATCGGCTTAGCGCGACCCAAACACCGCCATAGCATAAGGACATCGATGGACCGCTCTTTCTGTTATAGAGCCGCTGCCGGATTGCTCGTCTGGGCAGCAGTATGTTTGCCCGCGAGCGTCGCGGGACAGGTCCAGGGCGTGTCTTCCGTTCGCCGGGTGCAGGTGCTGGGCAACCGAAATCCTGTTGAGATCGAGATTGAGTCCAGTGATCGCCTCGTTCCACAAACCCAAGTGCTAACCGGTCCCGACCGCCTGGTGGTGGATTTCGCCAACGCGGTTCCCGGTACGCAGTTGCGTAACCAGTCGGTAAATCGCGGTGAGGTAAAGAGCGTCCGAGTGAGCTTGTTCAGTTCGAAGCCGCCGGTCACACGCGTTGTTTTTGATTTGAGGGGTCCACAGCACTATCAAGTTTTTCCGTATGGAAGAACGGTGATGGTGAAGGTGGGAGCAGGCGCAGGCGCGGAAGCCGCCAGACTCGCTCCCTCCTCGGGATCAGGTTCCGGTCCGAGCCTGGTGAATACGACTTATCCCGCGCAGTCGGTGCCGAGCGTGGTGGCAACGCCGGTGCCGCCTCCGCTAGTGGTTTCATTCCAGGCAGGATTGCTCACGATCAGTGCCAACAAAGCCAGCCTGTCGGAGATTCTTTTTGCGGTACACCAGCGCACCGGGGCGGAGATTGCCATCCCGGCAGGCGCGGAGCAGGAGAAAGTGGTGGCCGAGATCGGTCCCGCTTCCGCGCCAGAAGTGCTCGCGCACCTGCTGAACGGTTCGAAGTTCAATTTCGTCATTATGAGTTCGGCGAGCGACCCCGGCATTCTCGACCGCGTCATTCTGAGTGCTCGTCCGGACGGGCCGGCGCCGGTTTATCGTCCTCTGCCGCAAGTGCAGCCTGAGGACGACAGTGACACCGAAACTCCAGGCAAGGGCAATCCTCCGCCCGTGACGACGCAACCCGGACCGCCACCTACAAATCCCGAGACGAAACCTCCGGCGAGCAACGACGTTCCTGATTAAGCCGAGTTTCTGGATTCACTTCCGCTGAGTCAATTGTTCGGATGCGCTTGCGCGTCGAGCTGCGCGCAGATCACGGCGGGACGGATTATGGAGGCGTGATCAGGCGGATGGGTACGGGAGAGGTTCCAGAGATGGGAGTGGCTGTAGCGTTGTTGCTGCATCCGGCGACGTTCAATACCGTTACGTTCAGGTTTCCGGTTGTTGAGTCGACATAGTTGATGAAGACTTGCAGAAACCCAACAATCGTCACAAACTGACCCACCGCCAGAGGGGCCGTCGGACTGCTGTCGTAGATTGGTATCGTCACGATGGAATTGCTTGAAGTAATGACGTCGGTACTACCTACCAAACCCGCTTTTACCAGCGGATTCTGGCTGCCAGCTTGGATCTGAAATGGGAACGGCGGAGTTTGAGTTGTGTTTAGTGTGTCTTGTCCAGCGAGGCCGGTTCCGTTCGAATCATTGATCAGACACTGCACTGCCGTCGACGTGTCGCCGCCAAGAGCATTGGGATTTACGGGATTCTCGCTCAGATCGATTTGCGTGGCAGCCGGGGTTCCGCACGCATAAACCGTGGTCTGATCGCATCCTGCGATCGCGGCCTGGTACCCAGCGGCCGCGCAGGAAGGGACCGCGACCGGATTGCCCGCAACCAATGCCGGGACGTATTGCAGTAGGGCGCCCGCAGCAACGTACTGGGGAGGGTTGTTGATCATGCTCCCCGCGGGGTACACCGGGGGATTACAGTTCGCGGCACCCGGCTCACAGTCGGCCGTCAAATTGAAACTTTCGCCGATTGCTCCTCCTCCAAGCTGACTGATTCCTCCATTGTTGATAGACCCATTGGCCGGTACTACGAAATTCCCTCCTATCGGATCGCTGTTCGGGACGATCCAGGGCTTTACGCAGCGCGGGCGCACGGGAATCATCTCGGCGGCCACGGTGCTTGAGTCGGAAGGATTAAATACTTCGGCAGAGGCGGTTGCGCTTACGCCGGAACTTGAGGGAGTG
Source organism: uncultured Acidobacteriaceae bacterium (assembly GCA_963749985.1). Lineage (GTDB taxonomy): Bacteria > Acidobacteriota > Terriglobia > Terriglobales > Acidobacteriaceae > Sulfotelmatobacter. The sequence goes on from CAVVOS010000004.1 coordinate 20,711, forward strand.
CCGCCGGGTATCAAGGAAAAAACGCGGGCGAAGAAGGTGGGCAGTTTCGCCTGCTGCACATACACCGTGATCACTGGGTTCACCGCGAAGCCTGTGAGGCCGACGCAGCTCGCATTGGACCCTCCGGCGCTTCCTACGCTGTAGTTCACTGTAACCTTGGAAGCCGCGGCGCCGCCGATCAGGTTCTGTTGCGCGACCGTGTTCGCGGCCAGTGCGGCGGTGCCGCCGGCACCGCAGACCGAATTCCAACTGCCGTCAGTGGAGCCATTTGCCGGATCGCCGGTAATCCCTGAGAGGGAAATCACTCGCGCTGCCGCCAAGGCCGCCGCATCTGCTGCGCGCTGGGCTTCTGCGCTGGCCTGGTAAAGCGTGCCAATGTCGATCGAAAGCGCAGCCATGGCTACGATGGCGACCATCGCTAGCGCCACCAGCGCCATGGTCACGCCCCGCTCTCGCGTGCGGTACGGGGCGCTTCGTCGCGGACGTTGAATTAGTGGCGGCAGCATAGGTTACTCAATTGTCGATTTTCAATTCTCATTGAACGCCACCGCAGTCGTGGTGATACTGCTGGGACCAACAAATCTTCCGCCGAACAGGCTGGACACGCCACCGAATTGCCAGCTATACGGGTACACAATCCCGACACAGGTGTTCACCATGTAAGTGGTAGTTTGGCCGGAGGTCTGCGGCGTCACGCATCCCCGGTTGATGGTCAGCTTGAGCACGGCGGTGGGTCCACCCGGACAGCCGGTGGCAGTTGCGACCCAGGTAAGACCAGTCGGTGGTGGTGGCAAGCTCGTTTTCAGGCCGCAGTCGTTGATCTTTTCCGATAACAGATAGTTGTCCACGACTTGGAGGGCATCGCCGACCGATGCAGGGAGAGGCGACGAAGGGTTGCCGAGGTCGTTAGCGGGATCGGCAGCGGCCACGCGGGCGCCTTCCCGCGCGGCATTGGTTAACTTTTGCTTGAGGGTGATGGCGCTGCTGAAGTCGAATATTCCCACCACGAATAAAACCAGTAAGGGCAGAGAAACCGCGAATTCCACGATCTGCGAGGCGCGATCGTCACCAGTCCGACTGCCAATAACCCGCCATAGTGCGGCGAAGGGGCGAAATGCCGGATGGAGGGTCCGAATCACTGTGTCTCCTCCCGCATCTGCGCCTGTGCGGGGAGGGTAATCTTTTGCAGGTCCAGCGACGTGCAAGGCTGCGGGTAACAGGGCAGGGTGAAATGGAAAGGATACTTATAGCCGAAGCTGACCGACGTGCCGCAGGTTCCTGCCCCGGTCACCATACCGCCGGAGCTGTACGCCAATTGAACGTTGGGCTGAACGCAAACGTTGCTGACGGGGCTGCTCGTACTCGGGAAACATGCGACGGGGGTGCCGGTACACGGGTAGGGGGTTCCACACGCGCACAGGGTGGGAATCGGCACCGGCGCCAGGGCTTGCGATGGGTCCAGCTTGGCCGCAGACAAAGCGGTGTTGACGGCTTTTACGGCATTGTTTACGGCATTTTGTTGCGCGGAGCCTGTGACGGCGCAGGTTGCGCAGGCCGGAGCCACGGCCGCGCGCGCACCTTCCCGCGCCGCGTGCGTGATGGTGCCATAGTAGCGAAAAGCTTGTCCGAACCAGAAGATCGCCATCACCATCACGAAGAGCAGAGGCAGGATCATCGCAGTTTCCGCGATCTCCGCGCCGCGCGTGTTGCGCACCAGGTCACGCCAGGTTGTGGGACTCGATATCCGCACGCTATCGCGCTCCCCCCATCTTCCAGTTCCAGACGCCGTAGAGCAACGTCGCCACAGCCAATGCCACTCCGTAAGGAATCTTCAGCGACCGCGGGTTATCCAGCGAAACTTCGGCGTCCGGCATATGAAAAGTAAACATCGACGCCAGCAGCCGCCCGATGTTACGCAGCGTTTCTTTCACGCGCCGCTTGTAGATCACCAGCCCGAGGGCCATGATTCCCGCCACGAAGACCGAGCCCATCAGCACATCCGCCAGCGCCCCTGGTCCTAGGAATGCGCCCAACGCTCCAGCCAGCTTCCAGTCGCCTGCGCCCAGGCTGCGAATAAAAACGAACGGTAAGAGCACCAGCAACCCCAACCCGGCGCCCAGCAGGGACGTCTTCAAACCGCCCCACCCGCCGGCCACGACGCTGGCCGCAATTCCGACCAAAAGGCCCGAGACGGTCAGCCAATTCGGAATGCGACGGCTGCGCCAATCGGTCCAGCCGGCAACGACCGCCAAAATCACCGCCAAACCCAGTACGACCGGCTTCAAAACCACCCCGATCTGTGTGGAAATGCGCTCTCGGAATCTCGCTACTGCGGCGGATTTTCACATAGCCGCGTGCCGAAGTCTAGGGGAAAGTAGCGCCAGCATCCTGCTGGCCCAAAGGCGGGCGGGACGCCCGCTGGACAGCCGGCGAGGACGCCGGCGCTACTAAGTTCGATTAGCGGTTGAACGCTCCCGCACCGTTATGCTCCGCCACAATGCGTTTGGCGTTGTCGGCGAGAGCTTTAGCTTGCGGCAGAAGGTCCAGACCCTTTAGCACTTCCGGATCCGATTCCGCCCGCACCTTCAGGCCCTCATCCTGACCGAAAGCGTCCACGAAGATTTCGGCCTTGATGTTGGATTTGATCCAGTCATTGTTATCCACCAGATCAGCCTGGGTGTAGGCAATGTTGGCTTCGTCGAGCGACTTGCGAAAATCCTGCAGCAGAGCATCGTCCACTTCAAAACTCTTCGTGGGATGATGACTCACGACGTAGCGTTTGGCGAAGTTGAAGAAAGCATAGTGCTGAAACAGTGTGTCCTGAAAGTGATTGTCCTTCACGGGAGGAATCACAACATCGGGCGTGATACCGCCTCCACCGTAGACCGTGCGTCCGCTGTCAGTCAGTTTGACTTCACGGCTGGCATTGCTGCCGGATTCGGATTCACGGTTGTAATAGTAGTCGTAGAGCGAAATGTTGCTGTAGTCGCGCTGAATGAGCCGTCCGCTGGGCGTGTAATAGTGCGCCGTGGTCAGTGCCAGTCCTGTGTTCTCCGAGAGAGGATACACAGTCTGGACCAGGCCTTTGCCAAACGTCACTTCACCCACGATCAAACCACGATCATGGTCCTGAATTGCGCCCGAAACAATTTCCGCCGCCGACGCCGTCAAACGATTGACTAGCACCACGAGCGGATAGTCTTTGCCACCGTTGCCATGCTGCGCCACGTAGCGCTTTTCCGCGGAAGCGCGGCCATGATGAGAGACGATGACCTGGCCCTTTTTCAGGAACTTGTCGGCCACGCCCACGCCTTCACTCAACAATCCGCCGGGATTCCCCCGCAGATCCAGAATCAAGCCCTTGAGATCGCCAAACTCATCCAGAGCCTTCGAGACCTCTTCTTCGGTGGTCTCGTTAAATCCAGTCACGTGCAGGTAACCGATGCCAGGGCGGATCAGGAAGTGCACATCCACGCTGTAACGCGGAATTTCGTCGCGCACCAGCGTGAACTCCATCGGCTTGTCTACACCTTCGCGCGAGATGCTGATGTGAACGGTCGTGCCTTTTGGTCCCTTGAGCAGGTCAGCGACATCGCCCGTGCTCATGTTCTCGGTGGACTTGCCGTCAACTGCGATGATCACGTCGCCGGGATGAATGCCGGCTTTGTAAGCGGGAGTACCGGTGAAGGGAAAGATCACAATCACTTTGTTGTTGCGCGGCCCCACCGTCATGCCCACGCCGTAATACTTGCCGCGCTGGTCTTCGCGCATCAGGGCGTAGGACTTGGGATCGAAGAAATTCGAATGGGGATCAAGCGCGTGCAGCATCCCGGGAATAGCCCCGTTGTAGATCGCTTTGTCGGGGTTGACCGGCTCCGCGTAGTTTTCCTCGATGACGGCATAGACGTCGGTGAACTGCTTCAGACTGTCTTTGACGTCGGAGTCGCTGGAGGTCGATGAGGACTGCTGTCCCGTGCGCTGGGCGAAAAGAATTCCCAGAAAACCGCAAGCCAGCAGAAAAAAAACTACCAGGAACAGTGAGCGGCGAGAACTACGTGCCATCTTGGATTTTTCCTTCGGTTGAGGGATGTCGAGCTTCCCCAGCTACCGCGCTGAATACACGCAGTATATCACCAGATCAGACTGCGCCGGACCCGGAAAGTTACCGTTGGTAACCATCCCGGATCCTGCTTTCTTGAGATGCGGCTAAAGGTTGTTAGGGTTCCCAGGTCCCCAAAACTCGCAATGCGGCTCGGCCCTCAGGGGACTGCTAGCCTCCCCGAAGATGGCGGAGTCTCGGAGACTTCCGCAGTGGCAGGATGACTGGGTGGCCCCAGACTCGCAGGGGCCCGTCGGCTTGGACGGCCTTCCTGGGACTGAGAATGAACAGCAGCTTCCTCTTCATCCTCGGGCGAAGATTGAGGATAGGCCCTCCTCCGATGTCCAAAGGCGTAGCGCCCTCCTGGGAACCCGCCGATACCCGAGCCTATGGCTCCGCCGATCAGGCCAAAGAGCCCACCGCCGATCATCACTCCGGCTCCGACCGGGGTCCCGTTGCGAGTGCTTTTGTCCACACCGATTGCTGCCCCAATGCCGAAGCCGATTGCCGCCCCAATCAGAGCATGAGCAGCGTTGCCATGATCCATCCACGGAGTTTGGTAGCTACCCCGGCGAGGATATCCCCGCTGGGGCGGAAATGGCCGTCCCGGCCCTCCTCGGGGAAGTTGCGCCAGGGTTGTGTTGTTGGTATCAGGCGAGCTGTCGGCGGTTTGTGTATATCGACTCCGCGCCGCCGAGATCGAGTCCTCTCGAGAAGCGCTGTCGGCCACTTGCGAATCTCCGGTTTGTGCGGCCGCGCCCGACACGAACAGAACCGATGCCAGCAGTAGGTGAATGTGTTTTGTGTGTCTCATGAGCGCAGAGTAGCGCTCACGGCGCGGTTGCGTTGGCGGTCTTGGGACACTTTCCGCAGTGTCACAAAGATTCGAGCGGCCTCCGGACAAACTCAACATAGCGCCGCAGTTCGTCAATGGAAGACTCGGCTAGCAGAGAGAAGGGAATCGCGCGGCACCCTGCGGGTAATTCTTTGGCTGTGACCGAATCACACACCACGGCAGCGGTCTGTTTCAATCCCCGCTGCCAGGTGGGTTTCCGGGCGTCCCGCAAAACAAGGCTGTCAGGATGGAAACCAGCGGCGCTCAGCATGGTGCGTGCCAGCTTCAAGAACTCCGGCCACTTTGAGGCAACGCCAACCAGAGCGCCCGAAGGAGCCGGCAGCCACTGACCCAGCGACGAGGGTACGGACCTGAAGCGCAACGCGAGCAGTTCGGTTCCGTCCGGCAGCGCCTGCCGCACGGTTGCTAGCCGGTTCGGAAGCACGACTGGAATGCTGCCGGCGAGTGCCTTCGGGCAGTCTTCCAATCCGCAGCTCATTACGGGGAAAGTTACGGCTTGCGCAATCTCCGCCGTCACAATGCGGCGGAGTTCTTCGTCCGGTTCGACCAGCAGGAAATGATCGGGCGGCTGCAGTTCCAGCCACTGTCGCAAGCGCGAACGCAGAGCAGGCAGAGAAACGCCTTGTTTGCGCGCGGAACGGAAGAGGCTGGCAATCATCTGATCCAGCGCGATGGCGGAGGAGATTGGCACCTCGGGCTTGTTGGCCCGGACGAACACGCCACTCCCGCGGCGATTCTCAACCCAGCGTTCCCGCGCCAATTGCCGGTAGCCCGCACTCACCGTGTTGGGATGCAGGTGGAAGCGGCGCGCCAATTCGCGGGTGCTCGGCAGGCGCTGTCCGGGAGCGAGGTCGTCGCCCAGAATGCCCAGAACGACCTGCGTCACAAGTTGTTCGCGAATGCTGACCTGACTCCCACGCGCAAACCAAAGCTGCATGGCCGCTATCTTAAAGCCAGCGCGGGAATGTGCATAGTCGGTGCTGACGGGTTCAAGGCGGCCCGAGCGGATAAGTTTCCGCCATGCTACGGATCGCCCGACCTGAAAAAACGGAAGGAGCAGGAACGGCGCAGAAATGGCTATTGACGCCGGGACCGGACCGCTATATTGTGGGCGCACCAGACGTGTTTGGGGGCCCGTTCTTGGTAAACGCAACCGCTCGGGGAGTTGGAACGTGCCATTTCGTCGAGTAGTCCTTATCGCCTGCTGCATCGTGTTCCTGGTTCTGGCCGCTGCCAAGTATTCTCCCGTCACCGTTCGTGCCGGCGAGGGATTTCAACCGGTTTCTCCGGAAGAGCTGAAGATGACGAGTGAGCCCCTCGCTCCGGGCGCACCGGCCATCATCCTTTACCGCCAGGTTGACCGCGATGACAACGGCCGTACTTCTCACGAGGACAACTATGTCCGGATTAAAATCCTGACCGAAGAGGGACGGAAGTATGCTGACGTCGAGATTCCGTTCACCAGGGGTAGCAACGACGTCGTGCATGTGCGGGCTCGCACCATTCGGCCCGACGGCTCGGTTGCCGATTTCGACGGAAAAGTCTTCGAAAAGACGATTGTGAAGGCCCGCGGACTGAAGTACCTGGCGAAAACCTTCACTCTTCCCGATGTGCAGGTTGGCGGCATCATCGAGTGCTCCTACACCTACGACTTCAAGGAGTTCGCCCTTTATGATTCGCACTGGATTCTAAGTCAGGAGCTTTTCACCAAGGCAGCGAAGTTTTCTCTGAAGCCTTACAGTGGGAGCCTTGAAAATCCTTTCCTTGTTCGCTGGTCGTGGCAGAGTTTGCCGGCTGGCACCGGCCAGCCGCAACAAAGCGCCGCCGACCGTATCGTCCGGCTTGAAGCGCACAATATTCCCGCTTTTCAAACCGAAGACTTCATGCCGCCGGAGAATGAACTGAAGGCGCGCGTGGATTTCACTTATAGCGACGAGCCTTACAACCCGGACGTGGATAAATTCTGGAAGCAGGTCGGGAAAAAGCTGAACGGCCAGGTGGAAAGCTTCGTGGGCAAGAAAAAGGCTATGGAAGAGGCGGTGGCGCAGATCGTTTCGCCAAGTGACCCGCCGGAGGTGAAGCTGCGTAAGATCTACGACCGGGTGCAGCAACTCCGGAACACATCCTACGAAGTGGAGAAGACCGAACAGGAAGAAAAGCGCGCGAAGGAAAAGCCGCCGAGCAACGTTGAGGAGGTGTGGAAGCGCGGCTACGCGAGCGGCAACGAACTTACCTGGCTCTATCTAGGGCTGGTACGGGCGGCCGGGTTCGAAGCTTACGGAGTCTTCGTGTCGGATCGCAGCAATTACTTCTTTTCGCGCCAGACGATGGATCGAAACAAATTGGATGCGAACGTGGTTCTGGTTAAGGTCAACGGGAAGGACGCATACTTCGATCCCGGAGCTGCCTTTACGCCATTCGGACTTTTGGAGTGGTCGGAAACGGGCGTAACCGGGTTGCGGCTCGATAAAGATGGCGGCACCTGGATCACAAGCACGCTTCCTCAAAGCTCCGAGTCGCGAATTGAGCGCGATGCGAAGTTGAGCCTCTCCGACACCGGCGATCTCCAGGGAAAGGTGACCGTTACCTTCACCGGTTTGGAAGGAATGTACCGTCGGGTTGACGAACGCCACAACGATGATACGGAGCGGAAGAAGTATCTCGAGGATCAGGTGAGGGAATATATTCCCGTGGGATCCGAGTTGGAACTTACCAACCAGCCGGATTGGAAGAGCTCTTCGCAGCCTTTGGTGGCAGAGTTTAATGTGAAAATACCGGGCTGGGTATCCAGCGCAGGACGCCGGGCATTGCTGCCGGTAGGCATCTTCAGCGCCACGGAAAAGCACATTTTTGAACATGCCAACCGCGTACATCCCATTTATTTCGAGTTTCCGTTTGAAAAGCTGGATAACGTAACCATCGATCTACCCCTTGGATGGCAGGTACAGAGCTTGCCACAACCCCAGAATCAGGACGGGCACATCGTTACCTATGACTTGAAGGCGGAGAAGGACGCGAGCTCTCTGCACCTGATGCGAAAGGTTACGGTCGACTTTCTGCTGATAGAGCCGAAGTATTATCCAGCATTGCGGAATTTTTTTCAGGTAGTGAGGACGGGCGATGAAGAGCAGATTGTGTTGCAACCCGGAACCGCCAGCGCGAGTAACTAGCCTGCCAGCGAGGCGGTTTTTGCTTTGCATTGCTGGTTGTGTTCTGTTCTGTGTGCCCCAAGCCTTTGCGGGCGGAGACGCGCCGCCGTGGATGCATGCCCTGACCAACGTTCCACTGACCGCCTACGATGAGAAGACGGAGGCGGTGCTGCTGTATTCCGAGACCAACGTCACGGTAATTTCTACGGACAAAATCAGGACGCAGGTGCGCGAGGTCTATAAGATTCTACGGCCCAACGGCCGTGAGCGAGGCTACGTTGCCGTTTATTTCAATCCGCAGAGAAAGATCAAGAGTCTGCACGGATGGTGCATTCCAGCGCAAGGTAAGGACTACGAGGTCAAGGATAAAGATGCAATTGAGGTGGCCCCCGATACCGCAGGCGGTGAGCTGATCTCGGACACAAAATTCAAGGTAGTGCGCATTCCGGCGCCAGATCCGGGGAACATCATCGGCTACGAGTACGAAGTGGAGGAGCAGCCTCTTTTTTTGCAACACAATTGGAGATTCCAGGAGACGTATCCGGTTCGGGAAAGCCATTTTTCGCTCGAACTGCCTCCTGGCTGGGAGTACAAAGCCTCGTGGTTGAACCATCCGGAGGTGACGCCTACCCAGTCTGGCAACAATTCGTGGCAATGGTCGGTCAGCGGCATAGGCGGGATCAGACAGGAGCCTTTCATGCCTCCGTTTGAGGGAGTCGCCGGCCAAATGATCCTGTCGTTCTTTGCGTCCGGCGGTTCTACCTTGAAAGCGAACGTCGACTGGAATGCGATGGGGAAATGGTACTTCAATCTCGTCGGCGAACGGGTCGACGCCTCTCCGGAGATCAAGCAACAAGTAGCCAAGTGGACAGCTTCGAAAAGTAACTTACTCCAAGAGATGCAGGCGATTGCCCTGTTTGCGCAGCATGACATACGCTATGTCGCGATCTCGCTGGGAATTGGGGGCTTTCAGCCGCATTCCGCGCCCGAGGTGTTCTCGCACCGCTATGGAGACTGTAAGGATAAGGCAACGTTGGTGCGCTCCATGCTGCATGAAATCGGCGTGGACTCTTACCACGTGCTCATTAACGACGAACGTGGTTCGGTGACCCATGACATGCCGGCGCACAATGGGTTTAACCACGCGATTACCGCCATCAAGCTGCCCGAGGGACTCACCGATCCTTCACTCATCGCCACCATGCAGCATCCTAAGCTGGGAAGACTTCTTTTCTTCGATCCGACTAACGAACTGATCCCGTTTGGCCAGCTCCCCGGCTACCTGCAGGCGAACTACGGGTTACTGGTCACGCCGGATGGAGGCGAGCTGATTCAATTGCCTCAGCAACCCACGTCGATGAACAGCATCCAACGCACCGCGCAGTTGACTCTCGATCCGACCGGTATGTTGAAAGGCGACGTGAAGGAGCTGCGCCTCGGGGAACGCGCATCCTCAGAGCGGGGGCGACTCCGTGCCGTTACGAAGGACACCGACCGCATCAAGCCGATCGAAGAACTGCTGGCCAATTCACTTTCCAGTTTTCACCTTACCCGAGCCAGCCTCGTCAACTTCCAACAAACCGACCTGCCCTTTGGTTTCAACTATTCGTTCGAGTCACCCAACTATGCGAAGACTGCCGGCAACCTGATCCTGGTGCGGCCCCGTGTAATTGGGAGCAAAGGTCTGGGATTTCTTGAAACGAAAGAGCCGCGGAAGTTTCCCATTGAATTCGAAGAACCGACGCGCGACACGGATACGTTCGAGATCACCATACCGCCCGGCTACGTAGTGGACGACTTACCTCCAGCGGTCGATGCCGACTACGGCTTCGCCAGTTATCACTCGAAAACCGTCGTGAATGGAAATGTCGTCGGCTACACGCGCACATTTGAGGTAAAGGAACTGAGCGTACCCGTGAACAAGGCTGAAGACCTCAGAAAGTTCTATCGTATTATCGCGAGCGACGAACGCAACACGGTGGTTCTCAAACCTTCACCGTAGCCGTTTCAGACCCCGGCGGTCTGCGGCGGATTGAACTTTGAATCTGGGCGGTCTCGTGGCGGCGCATTGCCGCCTTTCCACTCCCGCAGTTATGATGAGTCCATGAGTTTTTCCGAGACGATCTTCCTGTTCCTGCTGGCCCTCATCGTGTTTGGGCCGAAGAAGCTGCCGGAGATCGCCCGTCAAGCTGGACGTCTTCTCGCCGAACTCCGGCGCGCCTCAAACGAGTTTAAGTCGCAGATCGAAACCGAGATTGCCCACTTGGAGGTCGAGAAGTCGCAGACCATCCTTCCGCCCACCCGGCCACCCCAGGGCGTCGTGGCCAATTTGAGCCTCAACCCGGCAGGCGAACCGGTCCCGCATGAAACGCCCGCCACTCTACTGGCTCCCACAGAAACGACGCCGATCATCGCGGAACCAGTTCCTGCAGATTCAGCCTCGATGAATTCACCGACGTCGTCGAGCGCAGAGCCTGCGGCCGCGGAGCCCGTCGCTGAATCCGCGAACGTTACGGCACCGCAGGACTCGCATGTTTGAAACTGCGGCCGAGGCTTCTGGCGGCGAGCCTAAGCGCGACGCTATGCCCACCATGGGCTTTCTCGATCACCTCGAAGAACTGCGCCGCCGGCTGGTTTACTCCATTGCAGCCGTGGCTGTGGGATTTTTCGCCTGCTGGTGGAAGGTGGAGAAGATCTACGACATCATGCAGCGCCCCATCATGGACGCTCTCCGGGCTAACGGCATGTCGGAGAAGCTTGTCTACTTGAATCCCACCGAGCCTTTCAATCTTTACCTGAAGATCTCCGCACTGGCCGGGCTCTTCCTCACCTCGCCGTTTGTGCTGTACCAGGTTTGGATGTTCATCTCGCCGGGGCTGTATCGCAACGAGAAGCGCTATGTGGTTCCGTTCATGGTTTCGACCATCGCGCTATTCTCGGCCGGCGGATATTTCGGTTATCGGGTCGTCTATCCTCAGGCGCTCGGATTCCTCATTCATTTCGGCAGGCAGTTTCAGCCGATGATCACCATCGGCGAATATACTTCGCTGTTTCTCAGCATCATCCTCGGCATGGGTTTGATCTTCGAGATGCCGATCCTCATTTTCTTTCTGTCCCTGATGGGCATTGTCAGCGCGGGCTTCATGTGGAAGAACTTCCGCTATGCCATTCTGCTGATTTTCATCATTGCGGCTATTGTCACGCCGACCCCGGACGTTTTGAATATGTGCATTTTTGCCGCGCCCATGGTTGCGCTTTATGCTTTTAGCATTGGGATCGCGTGGCTCGTCCATCCCAAACAGCGCCGCGCACGAAAAGAAAAAAAGGCTACGTAGGATTCCGGCTTGGTTCGGAGTTCGGTTCTAAGATTGATATCTTGAGGCTCGTTCAGTGATAAGCAAGATTTCTACTCTTCCTACATTGTTACTCTCGATCGCGGTCAGCTTCGGAGCCTGCGACCATGACAAACCCTCCACTGCAACGGCGTCCCAGAAACCGGCGCCAACCGCTGCCGCCGACACAACTCTACCCAAGCTTTCACTTCCTGCGGACAGCGGTCCGCCTCCGACCATCGATTCCGCCCGCGCCATGCAGTATGTGAAGGAGATCGTTGCCTACGGCCCGCGACCCCTCGGCAGCGCCAGCCACAAGAAGGTCGAGGGCTATATCTCAGCGCATCTGAAAGGTGGTGAGGTCGAGGACGACGTTTTCACGGCGGATACGCCGGAAGGCAAATTTCCCGTACACAATATCATCGCGAAATTTCCTGGGACGAAGGACGGCATCATCGTGATTGCCAGCCATTACGATACGAACTATCCGCTCCGCGGCACGGCCTATGTGGGAGCCAACGACGGTGGCTCATCCAGTGGACTGCTTCTTGAACTTGCCAATCAGCTTCGCGGCAAAAAGCGCGACGGTTACAGTATCTGGCTGGTTTGGGACGACGCCGAAGAGGGGATGAAGCCGGAAAGCGAGGTCGCTTTCATCGACGATAGTTTGTACGGCATTCGGCACCTGGTGGAGAAGTGGCAGGCGGACGGGACTCTGAAAAACATCAAGGCCTTTCTATTGGCGGACATGATTGGAGACGCCGATCTCAACATTGACCGCGACCTGAATTCAACTCCTTGGTTGGAAGAGGTCGTATACGAGGCAGCGACCCGGCTGGGGTATCAGTCTCATTTCTTTGACCGGCAAAATCAGGTTACCGACGATCACATTCCCTTCATGCAGAAAGGCGTGCCCTGCGCCGACCTGATCGACTTCGACTACGGTTACAACAATGTCTTCTGGCACACGCCGCAAGATACAGTCGACAAGCTCAGCCCCAAGAGCCTCGAAATTGTGGGCAGCACCATCCTGGAGACGGTCGGCATTCTAGACAAGATGGATCCACTGCCGCCAAAGTGAGCGTACGAGCAGTGCGGCCGGGAATCTCCGCAATTTCCGCGCGGTGATTCTCAGCACACTGGGCGAGCTCTTTGCTCTTTTGCGGAATTTCGTTTCTAATGCACCCGATATGAGAAACCTGAAGGCCTTGTGGTTGTGCTTCATCCTGAGCGCCATTTGCCTCGGCGCAACTCCTCCCCCTGAGAGCGACAACGCGACGCGCATCATTCAGGCTGCCCTCGAACCATCTCCGCTGGAGAGCAACTTGCGCCAACTGACAGACGAGATCGGAGGCCGCGTGCCGGGCACGCCTGCCATGCAGCGCGCGGTCGACTGGGGTGTGCAGAAGTTCAAGGCCGCCGGGGCTGACAGCGTTCACACCGAAGAATTCACCATCCCGCACTCCTGGGCGGAGGGCGCGACCGAGATGACGGCCAGCGCTACCGGAACTGCGCTCGATCCGAAGCTCACACAGATTCCGAAAGTAGAGTTCCGCGTCCGTTGCGTTTCCATCGCGTGGGCGCCCGCGCTCGCTCCGGTAAAGCACGTGCCGGTGGTCGACGTGGGCGGTGGCGGTCCCGCGGATTTCAAGAAAGCGGGTGACATTTCCGGCAAGATCGTACTCGTCCATTCGGTTGTGCTCAAGACCTGGGACGATCTTTTCGCAGAGTATACGAATGCCCCACCCGTGATCACCGCGGCCGTAAATGGAAAAGCGAGAGCTGTCGCCTTTATTGCCACGCGCGAGCATGACATTCTCTACCGGCACACCAATTCCTTCGCGGGAGAAATCGACCGCATTCCCCAGGTGCTGGTGGCGCGCGAAGATGGTGAGCGCATTGGACGACTGCTCGCCTCTGGACATCCGGTGTGGGCCGATCTCAGCATTCCCAGCCAACTCGGCGGCCCGATCAAAGCGGCAAACGTGGTGGCGGAAATCAAGGGCAGCGAAAAGCCGGATGAATTCGTCATTCTGGGTGCGCATCTGGATTCCTGGGAACTCGGCACCGGCGCGCTCGACAACGGCTGCAACGCGGCGCTGGTGGTGGATGCGCTGCGTGCGATCAAAGCCTCTGGGCTAAAGCCGCGCCGTTCGATTCGCTTCATTCTTTTCTCCGGCGAAGAGGAAGGTCTACTCGGCTCGCGCGCCTACGCCACGGCGCACCGTTTCGAACTCGACAAGGCTGCCGGAGTCATCATCTACGATTCCGGCACGGGGAAGACGACCGGCTTCTCCGACGGCGGCCGCAAGGACGTGCTCGACACTGCCAAACGCCTCATGGCGCCGCTGCGGCAGTTTGGAGTAACGGAATTGAAGACGGATATGGAATGGGGCACCGATCATTTTGATTTCATGCTCGAAGGCGTCCCCACGTTCGTCGCCGATCAGGAGGAGGCAAACTATCTCGAAAATTATCACGCCGTCTCCGACACGTACGACAAAGTGGATTTCGTTCAGCTCAAGAAAGATGTAGCGGAGGCCGCCGTGTTCGCCTTTGCTCTTGCCAATCTTCCGGAAAAGATAGGCCCGCGCTTCACTCGTTCGCAGATTGAACAGTCCATGCGTGAGACTGGAGCCGACCAGATGTTCAAGGCAGCGGGTATGTGGGACGATTGGGAAAGTGGGCACCTGGGTCGGCAGAAGTAGTTAGATTCCTAGTTTCAGATTTCCGACTGCCGACTGATCTTGAGTGGCCGGCCCAATTGGCAGTCGGTCATCATAATCGGACCCCTGACTTGCTTTACTTCTGGATTCTCTTCAACCTCTTCGCGCTCGGTATGCTGGTGTTGGAGCTCCGTGTCTTCCGGCGCCCCGGCCGTATTGTGCGCTCTCGCGAGGCCCTCGGCCGAAGCGCCATGTGGGTTGCCCTTGCGGCAGTCTTTGCCGGGCTGGTTTTCTTCTGGCAAGGGCGTCAGATCGCCATCGAGTTTGTCACCGGCTATGTGCTCGAGCTCTCGCTCAGCGTCGACAACCTTTTTCTCTTTCTAGTGATTTTCCGCTATTTCGCCGTACCCGAGGAGCAACAGCACCGCGTGTTGTTTTGGGGCATCCTGGGGGCGCTCCTGATGCGGGGCTGCTTCATTCTTGCGGGCGTGGGCCTCATCCGGCGGTTCCACTGGATTCTTTACGCCCTGGGAGCGCTTCTCGTCTATAGCGGCATCAGACTGGGGTTTGTCGGCGAACATCAGATCGATCCCTCGAAGAACCCCGCGGTAAGGGCGTTACGCCGCTTGCTCCCCGTGACGGACAGCTACCAGGGAGGCCGTTTTTTCGTGCGCGGCTGGCAAGGGAATCCGGGTCTTTACGCTACGCCATTGTTGGTCGTACTGGCCGTAATCGAAACCACGGATATGCTTTTTGCTGTCGACTCCATCCCAGCGGTCCTGGCCATCACGCTCAACGCCTTCATCGTATACACCTCGAATGTTTTCGCTATACTCGGCTTGCGCTCAATGTTCTTCGCCGTCTCCGGACTGATGAAGGTCTTTCGCTTTCTGCACACCGGGCTGGCGCTGATTCTGATCCTCGTGGGACTGAAGATGATTACTGCGGATTACGTCCCAGTCCCAACGCTGGTGATGCTGGGAGCGGTGGCGGGAGTGCTGGCGCTCTCAGTGGCCGCATCGATGAGGTATCCCGGAAGAAAACTCGAAGAGAAGAAAGAGTAGCAGGGAAGTCTTGCGGGCCGTCCCACTTTTCAGGTGGCGAAACCATGTTCTCGCTTACAAGAATCGCACGCTCTCGCCCTTGACTACCGAATGCTTCAAAAACTTCTTATCATCGTGGGCAGGATAATCGGTACGATAATGCGCGCCCCGACTTTCCTCACGGGCCAGCGCCGAGCGTGCCACCAGCAGCCCCGCAAGGTGCAAGTTTGCCGCCTCATGCGCTCTTCGCGTTCTCGGATGCGCCACTCTCGGTGCCAGTGCCTCCAGCACCCTGATCGCTTCCTGCATTCCAATTCGCGTGCGCACAATCCCGGCGTCTTTCCACAAGGTGTCCTGTATCTGGCCGATCAATTCCTCGATACCCGCATCCACCGGGCCGTTCTGCAACACAGCTTTCTTCTGCTCGCTGGCTGGCTTCCGCCCCGGTTTGAGTTCCTCGCGCATGGCCCTTCCGGCACGCGCTCCATACACCAGGCCTTCGAGCAGCGAATTGCTGGCCAGGCGGTTTGCGCCGTGCACACCGGTTGCGGCCGCCTCGCCGGCAGCATACAGTGCGGCGACGCTGGTCTTGCCATTCAGATCGGTTCGCACCCCGCCCATCGAATAATGCGCCGTGGGCCGGACCGGGATCATGTCCTCGGTGATATCGATGTTGTATTGCAGGCAAGTCGAGTAAATTCGCGGAAAGCGTTTCTGTACTTTGCTGGCGCTGAGGCGCGTGAGGTCCAGATACACGAACGGATCTTTGGCGCGGCTGACTTCCATCTCATGCATGATGGCCCGCGCCACCACGTCAGCTGGGGCTAGTTCGCCCAGAGGATGATACTTCCCCATGAAGCGATCCATCTCGATGTTCCGCAGGCATGCGCCTTCGCGCCGCAATACCTCTGGGAGCAATAAGCGTGGCGCTTTCTTCAGGTACAGTGCCGTGGGATGAAACTGAATGAACTCCAGATCGCTGACCTCCGCGCCCGCGCGAAAAGCCATCGCCACGCCGTCTCCCGTGGCGACTTCGGGATTCGTCGTGTTGCGATAGAGCTGCCCCATGCCTCCTGTGGCGAGTAAAACCGCCGAGGACGCCACTTCTTCCGGCAACCCTTTCTCGTTGATGAGCGAAACGCCAGTGATCCCCCCGTTGTCGGATTGAAGTCCGGTTGAAAACTCGAACTCCCGCACGGAAATATTCTTGAGCGTATGCGCCTTGGCATAGAGGACACGCAGGATTTCGCGTCCCGTCGAATCACCTCGCGCGTGCAAAACCCGGTCGTGGGTGCGTGCGTCCTCGCGAGCAAACACCAGCTTGCTGCCATCCCGGTCGAACTTTGTTCCCCAGGCGATCAGTTCCTCAATCCGCTCCGGTCCTTCCCGCATCAACGTTTTCACAGCTTCCGGAAGACACAGGCCATCCCCGGCAGTCAACGTATCCTGCAGGTGCAGGCTGACTTCGTCTTCATCACTAAGCGCGGGCACCGCGCCATCGCGCTTAAGCTGCCTATTGGAATCCTCGACTTCTTTTTTCTCCAACACCAGGACGCGCCCCGCGCTCGCCAGTTCGATGGCGGCCCGCATGCCCGCAACGCCGGCCCCAATCACCACGAAGTCGGTCTCGGCTGGAAGACCCTTCATAGAGGGAAGATGGTATCACTTCCGGGGCGGGATGGATGAGAGGCATAAGGACGATTCAAATCAAGGCGGATTCAATGCTGGGTTGTCCATAAGCTATTATTAAATGCCATGGCGCAAGTCACCATCCACGTCCCCCCTCGTCCCTATCAGGCTCGGATCGAGAACGGCTTGCTGGCGCGGTCCGGAGCTTTGCTGGCAGAGTTGTTGCCGCAGGCGAGCAGCGTGTTCGTGGTTACCGTTCCTCCTGTACGCCGCCGCTGGGGCGCCAAACTGGGTCGCTCCCTGGTTTCGGCCGGTTTCAAACCTCAGATTGTGCAGATGCCTGACGGGGAGCCCGCGAAGAAGTTATCCACGATCGAAACATTGGCCGAAAGATTGGTGCGCCTGGGCGCAGATCGCAAGACTGTTCTAATCGCGCTCGGGGGTGGGGTAGTCGGCGATGTTACCGGACTATTGGCCTCCCTCTACATGCGCGGTGTGGAGTTGGTGCAGATACCCACCACGGTCCTCGCCCAGGTAGACGCCTCCGTCGGCGGCAAGACCGGCGTGAACCTCGGCGCGGGAAAAAACCTGCTCGGAACCTATCGTCATCCGCGAGTGGTTCTCATCGACCCGGAGGTTCTCCATACGCTTCCGGATCGCGCCTTTCGCGCTGGCCTGTACGAGGCGCTCAAGTGCGGCATCATCGGCGATCTCGATCTCTTCCTGCGTTTCGAACAGAAGCGCATCCAGATCCTGAAGCGTGATCCGATCGAACTTGAGGGACTTATTGCCCAGAGCGTGAAACTGAAAGCCGAAATTGTTTCCGCCGATGAGCAAGAGGGCGGCTTGCGCCGCGTTCTCAATCTGGGTCACACCATCGGGCATGCGCTCGAGGCCGAAACCGGTTACCGTGGCTTGCTTCACGGCGAGGCGGTTGCCTGGGGCATGATCGCCGCCACCAATATCGCGCTCACCGTGGGGCGCACCGACAGCGTGACCGCCGGCCGCATCGCCGACGCCATCCTCAGCCTCGGCCGGCTGCCGGAGGTGAAAGTCAGCGCCCACAAAGTTCTCGCGCGCCTCCAGGCGGACAAGAAAACGCAAAACGGAGCGGTCCATTTCGTTCTACCCCGGGAGATAGGCAAGGTCGAAATTGCCGCTGATGTGCCGGACAAAGTCGTAATCGGCGCCGTCGAAGAATTGCGTCGTTTGTCCCGAGGCGGCTGGGGAAAGTGAAATCGTTGTCCCGATTGCCAATTCCAACGCTTTCAAATCAGCCATCAACGATCGACAACCAGCGATGTCAGAAATCCGAAAACTCGTAGTCGGTGCCGCTCCGGAAGGCGCCAGTGACGCCGTTTCTGCGGCGCGAGCCGTCCGGGAAATGTTCACCTCGATCGCTCCGCGCTACGACTTGCTGAATCACGTGTTGTCATTCAACGTGGATCGCCTGTGGTGGCGGCGAACCGCTCGCACCTTTGCGCAGATCCTCTCCCAGCCGGGTTCCCGGGTCTTGGACCTCTGCTGCGGTACCGGGGACATGACGTTCGCCTTGCGCAAGCAGGCAGGGAACTGCCACCCGCAGATTTTAGGCGCTGACTTCTCCCACGCCATGTTGCAGCGTGCCCACTTGAAGTCACTCGCGAAGGCCTCTGAGAAGGGCAATCCCGCAACGCTGCGCTGGATTGAAGCGGATGCGCTCTGCCTTCCGTTTCCCGACGAGCACTTCAGCCTGGTGACTTCAGCCTTCGGCTTCCGCAATCTTGCGGATTATGATGCAGGCCTCCGCGAGATCGTGCGTGTGCTGAAGCCCGGAGGCGAATGCGGCATCCTCGATTTCAGTGAACCGAAAGGATGGATGGGACAGCTCTATCGCATTTACTTCAAGCAAGTACTGCCCCGCGTCGGCGCGTTGGTTTCTGGCGTGCGCGGCCCCTACGCTTACCTGCCAAGCTCGGTCGAACGTTTCCCCGAGCCGCAGGAAATGCTGGATCGCATGCTCCGCGCTGAGTTTCGCGAGGCTAGTTGGACGCCTTACACCTTTGGCATTGCCGGTCTGTATCGCGGGAAAAAGTGAAACCCCGACAGTAAGGCCGAGCCGGGGAAGAACACTACTTGGCGGCGGTACCCTGCGCAGAGACAGGCGCGCTCTCAAAGCTATCGGCAAGAGCATCTGCAATGGTGTACTGCATTACCTTCTCATACTCCGCACCAAGGAAGCTCCGCAGCCGGTCCGTGTTCATAATGTACTCACCCGTCATGTAGGGGAGTGCTTCCGGCGGAATCGCCGAGATCTGCCGCTTCCATAGATATTGCAGCACCAGTCGCATCGCCCACCTTCCGGGCACGCGCACCAGCTTGGCTTGCGCCATCGCAATGCAGCGCCCGAAGGTCAGGGGCTCACCGCGTCCGGCTACGTTCAGGATGGTCAG
Source organism: uncultured Acidobacteriaceae bacterium (assembly GCA_963749985.1). GTDB lineage: Bacteria > Acidobacteriota > Terriglobia > Terriglobales > Acidobacteriaceae > Sulfotelmatobacter. The sequence continues at coordinate 39,917 of CAVVOS010000004.1, forward strand.
CCGTTGCGGCTCCGGATCGCGGTGCAGAATGTACGCGATCAGCCGGGCCGCGTCGTCTACATGTACAAACTGAATCTTGTTGTCGAGATACTGTTGCCCGCGTGGGAGCAGACAAGGCAGGCGCTTACCCTCGCTGCGCATTTTCTCCGCTCGCGGGCCTTTGCCGTTGGGCGTGCCGCGAAACGCTCCCAGAAAATAGTTTTCCACGCTGGCGCCGGCGAAGATGTGCGGACGCAGAATGTAGACGCTGCACCCGCGCAGGGCCGCAGAGCGCTGCTGCACCACCTCGTCGCACTGTTTCTTGTGAATCGCGTACGGCAGCGTATGTGCCGCCATCACCGACTCTTCCTTCGCCGGCAACGGCAGGCTCGGTCCGTATGCAGAAACACTGCTGGGAAAAATAAACTGCTTGATCCCGAAATCCGTCGTGCGGTTCGCCTCGCTGATGGCTTCCATCACGCGAGCAGTTCCGGCCACGTTGATCTGCCACATACGCTCCGCATCCAGCACGCCAGCGCGCACCGCATCGACGACGAAGGCAAGATGCACCACAGCCACCGGTCGTGTGTCCCGCAGCATCTCGTAGAGAACGCGAGTGCAGGACTCTTCTCCCAGATCCATGCGCTCGAACTGCAGGGGCAGATCGGTTTGGGGTGGATGCATGTCCACCCCAAGCACCGAAAAATCACCCAGCAGCGGGAGAAGCCGGGAGCCCAGGTTCCCCGCAATGCCGGTGACCACGACGACAGGTTTCGCGTTCACCATCAGTTCGGCTTGGATGGAGGAGCTTGTTGCGCCGGAGGCGCAGTCGGCGGATTGGCCGCCGGAGGCGCAGCCTGCGGTTGAGCTTGAGGCTGCGTCGGAGGCGGAGCCGTTCGCGGATGCGGCATGCGTGGCGGTCCCGGACGTCCTCCCATCGGCCCTGCCGGTGTCGGCGGTCCAAAATACGCGTCGTTGATTTCTGAGTGGTAGGAATTCTGGTACTTATCCATCAAGTCCTTCTGGCGTTGGTTCTTCAGCGTGGCATGGATCTCATCGCTTACCTTCTCCAGGGGGAGAACTTCTTTGCTCACTACCTTGTAAATGTAGTGTCCGCCATTGTCGCTGATCACCGCCGACACCTCGCCAACTTTCAAATCAAATACCGACGCATGTGCTGCAGGCAAACCGGTGCGCCGCACCTTTGGCAAGTTGATCGTTGGCGAATCCATTTTCATGCCGGCCGCTTCGAACGCTTCTTTCTGCAGCTTGGCGATATCTTCCCCTGCCGCCGCCCGTTCCCGCAGGCTATCGGCCAGCTTGTTCAACTCCTGCTCACCCTGTTCCTGCTTCGCTTTATCCGCCTCCTCCTTGGCCTTCTGCTGCTCATCGGTCAACTTCTCTTCTTTCGCGCTTTCTTTCGCGGGTTCGGCCTGCTTGTTGCGCGGAATAAACAACCGGTCGAGAGAGAACTGCTCATAGGCTTCAGGATTGGTCTTGTAATACTCGGCGATCTCCGTGGCGGGAATTTTGTCCGCCTGTTCCTGCACGCTGCGCTCTAGTTCCCTGGTCAGAATCTGCATATTGAGGAACTTGATCGTCTCCGCGAATCGCGGACTCTTGTCGAGGCCCTTCTCTTTTGCCACTTCCGACATCGCCATGAAGCGAGGCAGCACGGTGGCCAATTGACGCTTTTGCTGCGCATTCAGCGGATTCGGGCCTTGTTGCAGCGCGCTGGCTAGCTTCTCGAACTTGGCCCGCGTGATGACCGTCTTGCAGTCCGCCGGCTTCTTGGCCCGGGCAGCCGCGGTCTTGCCAGCGCCAGCCTTGGACGCCGTGCTCGTCTTCGGTGTCGCTGGACACACACCAGTGATTGTGATCACTGCCGCGCTCTCCGCCACTTCCACAGCTGGCGCCTTGGTGGCAGCGGCCGGAGCTTGACTTGAGCCCGGCTGCGCCGGCGTCATCCCCGGTTGCGCCTGTCCCCAGGCCAGCGTACCCAACAACACACACACCAACCAACTCTTACGCATACAAGATTCCTCCAGGATTGGTACATCAGGAAGTCGGACAACCCGAACCTAGCATCCTAGCATAGAGGCCCGTTCCCGCAGAACCCCGGTACGACTCCTTGAGCTTGAGTCCGACGGTCAAACTCCGGAATGAAATCGTCCCCAGCCGGGAACGCTCATCCAGTTCCGCTCGGATTCTCTTGGCGCAATCCCGCGTCAGCGGCGATAATCCCATCATGTCCGGGACCCCGGCCCTTTATTCGCCCAACGCCATGCGCGCCGAAAAGCGCGCCGTGGCCGGAAACTCGGTGATTGCCGCCCTCGTCATCACGGGCGGAAAAATCGTTGTTGGCGTCACCACCGGAAGTCTGGGAATCCTTTCCGAAGCGGCGCACTCTGCGCTGGACCTGATTGCAGCGCTGCTCACCTATCTTTCTGTCGGTGTTTCAGACAAGCCCGCCGACGCCGACCATCAATATGGCCATGGCAAGGTCGAAAATTTTTCTGCCTTTGTGGAGACGGGCCTGCTTCTGGTGACCTGCGCCTGGGTCGTGTACGAAGCCGTCGTGCGCTTGTTTTTTCGCCGGGTCGAAATCGAACCCTCCAGTTGGGCGTTCGTCGTAATGCTGGTTTCCATGGCGGTGGATAAGTGGCGTTCCCGCGCCCTCAGCCGCATCGCCATCAAGTACAACAGCCAGGCTCTCGAAGCCGACGCATTGCACTTCTCCACTGACGTCTGGTCCGCGGGCGTGGTCGTGCTTGGTCTTGCGCTCATTCTTGTGGGACGTGTCTATCATCTGGACTGGCTCCGCTATGCCGATCCCGTCGCTGCGCTGATCGTTGCCGGCGTCATCGTTTCCGTCAGTTGGCGGCTGGCGCGACGCACCGTGGATGCCTTGCTCGACGCCGCACCCGCAGGGGTCCGCGCGCAGATTACCGACGCCGTCTCCCATGTGGACGGTGTGCTCGAAGTTGGCCGCGTTCGTATCCGCCGCGCCGGGAACCGGTATTTCGCCGATCTCGCCGTGGGCCTGGCCCGCACCGTCACTTTTCAGCGCTCGGAGCAACTCGTGGCCGCAGTAACGGACGCGGTTCACGGTATCCTTCCCGACGCCGACGTTCTTGTCCAACCCCTGCCGCGCGCCCAGCGCTCGGAAAACATCTTCGACCGCATTCGCGCCGTCGCCACCCGCCACAACCTCAACGTACACGACATCAGCGTCCAGGATCTCGCCGGCCAACTTCACGTCGAGCAGCACGTCGAACTCGACGAGCGCATGACACTTAAGAGCGCGCACGATCAGGTCACCGAACTTGAAGCCGACATGCGCCACGATGTGCCTGAGATCGCCGACATCCTTACTCATATCGAAAGCGAACCGGCCACCATCGAAACCGGCGACGAGTTGGTTCGCGATGCGGACCTCGAACGTCGACTGAAGACGGCCGCCGGCCAGTTTCCGGAAATTGTCGACATGCACGACGTCCAGATCAAGAAGGTGCGCGGCCGCTTGTACGTTTCTTGTCACTGCACATTCTCCGATGATCTCTCGCTCGCCCGCGTTCACGACATCCAGACCGAACTCGAGATTCACTTTAAGCAGGATGCGCCTGAGCTTTTCCGGGTTCTGATTCATCCCGAACCCAGCACCGATAACCGCAGGTAGAATTCGAAGAACTGAAAACTATGAATAACGCACGCTCCACCTGGATCGAGAAACAGCGTTTCACCGGCATCGCAGATAGCGGCCACCAGATCGTCGTCGATGGCGATAAGACAGCGGGCAATAGTCCCATGGAGCTTGTGCTCATCGCCTTGTGCGGCTGCACGGGTTACGACGTCGTCTCCATCCTGCAAAAAAAGCGCGAGCTTTTCACCAGCCTCGAAGTGCGCGCCCAGGCCGAGCGCGCCGCCAATCCGCCCTCCGTCTACACGGAAATCAAACTCACTTATCGCATCGGTGGTAAAGTGTCCCGTAAGGCGGTGGAGGACGCAGTCCGCCTCTCGAAAGAAAAATACTGCTCGGTCTCGGCCATGCTCGATAAAACCGCGAAGATCACCGCCGAGATCGAATACGTGGACACCTAGGATCGCGGCAAGAGCCGTACTGATGATTAGAGACCCATGGCTTACAGAATTCTCTTCTTCACTCAACCCGGCTGCCTCAACTGCGAGGTGATGAAGATTTTTCTGGAGGCGAGGGAACTCGCCTTCGAAGAACGAGACATGAGTGACTCCGCCGCGCGTGTCGAATTGCTCGAAACCTACCATAGCCGCACCGCTCCCACGCTCGTGATTCTCACCCCCTCCAGCGCCGAAGTCATCGAAGGCTTCGACCCCGATCGCCTTGACCAGTTGCTCTCCGCCGCCTGATCATCGAAGCGATTCGTGAGGCTCATTATCGCCCCTGACAAAAAACCGCCAAGCCCGCACTTACACCCCCTGCGCGGGTATTTCTTCATTGCCGCGGCGGCGTTTCTTTGGGGAATCTCCGCTGCCTTGGGACGCGCCGTCTTTACCGGGAAGCTGCTGTTGAGCAACGCCACTCTTCATCCCATCGATCCGCTTGTTCTTTCCCAGACGCGCACCACATTCTCTCTGCTGGTGTTGCTTCCGCTTCTCGTGGGGTTGAAGGGTTGGCAGCGGATCAAACTGCCGGCGCGCGATCTTGCTTACTGCCTCCTTCTTGGCATCTTCGGCGTTGCCGTCTCGAACTATTTCTACTACGTCGCCATTCAACGTACGAACGTCGCTACCGCCATCATCGTGCAATACACCGCCCCAGTATGGGTTCTGATCTATGTGGTGGCGCGCGGCCAGCAAAGACTTACGGCGCAAAAGGTGGCCGCAGTCGCGCTGGCCGTGACCGGAATCGCCCTGGTCATCAACCTTCTCGGATCTAAAGGCGCGGCGCTTCGACTCGATTCTTACGGCATGATCGCCGCGCTGCTGGCATCGTTCTCTTTCGCCTTCTACAATGTCGCGGGACATCACCTTCTTGCCCGCTACGACCGCTGGCGCGTGCTCGTCTGGACGTTCGCGGCCGCCGCCGCCTTCTGGCTCATCGTCAACCCGCCCTGGAAGATCGCCGCCGCCCGCTATGCACCCGCACAATGGCTCTTCCTGTTCGGATTTTCGATGATCTCGGTGCTGGGACCATTCTCCCTTTACTTCCGCGGCTTGCAACACCTGGAACCCACGCGCGCCATCATCGCCAGTTGCCTGGAGCCGGTGTTCTCCATCCTTCTCGCCGCCCTGCTGTTAGGAGAAGTGCTGCGCCCGATCCAGACTTTGGGAATTATCTTTGTGCTCGCCGCCATCCTGATCGTCCAGCGCCAAGGTCACAGCGTTGCCGAAGAATCGATCGTGGTCGAGCCCATCGAGTAGTATTCCCCAACGGGCCAGGCATCACCATCTCTGAGGGGGCGGGCATCCCGTGGTCTGAAACGCCGCATTCTACACATCACATTTCGGCTCCTCGCGCCTCCGCCGCGTGCCCTAAAGGTGCCCTTTCAATTGGTCACGCAAGGGAACAATTAGTGTTTTCTCCCTTGGTACCTCAACTGGCGGTTTGACAATGTTTTTACTTGTCCGGCGGCAATTCTTGGTTAGGCTTGTTGCGTCAGGCTGAGGCCGTGGTACCTTCAGCTAGCGATGCTGTGAAACTGGAAGTGTCTATGAGATTTCAGCGGGTTGCCGTGCTTCTTGCTTTTCTTGTGACGTTCCTCACCCCTTGCTTTGCCCACCACATGGCGGTCGTGGTCAACAAGGACAACACCGTCGGCAACGTCACCTCCGTCCACCTGTCCAGGATTTTTCGGTCGGAGATCAAGAAATGGCCGGACGGCAAGGCCGTTGTCCTGGTGCTACACAGGGACTCCGCCGGCGAAACCGAAACTCTGCAGCGCCTGATCAAGATGACGCCAGCCGAACTAAAGGCGCTTATCGCCGCTCACAGCGATTCCATCCAACTGGTGGACTCCGATGCCGATGTTCTCAAGATTGTGCAATCCACGCCCGGGGCAGTCGGCTTCGTGGACGTTCGCTCCGTCGACAACACCATCAACGTGGTGCGCGTGGATGGTAAATTGCCCATGGAATCAGGCTATTTGCCCCATTAGCTCGCACCGGATTCTCTCGGTGCATGGCGAAGCGGTTGAGACCAGGAGAGTTCAATCTCGAGCCCTTCGACTGTCAGTCCTTCCACTCTTAACAAATTTTTGACATCTTTCAAACAACTTTGGAGTCGCAATCGGCTATAAGACTTGAGACTTCCAAGGAGATCCATGAACCAAGTTCGGCCCCTGGTTGTTGTTCTGGTAGCCGTCCTGGGTCTGGCAGTGGGCGCATCGGCGCAAACTGCGAGTCCTGTCATCACCCCGCTATTTATCTTCCCATGCAATGCATCCTTCGTCTGTTCCGACGGCTACTTTCCAATTTCACTGATTGAGGGCTCCGATGGCAATTTCTATGGCGCGGCTGTCGGCGGCGGTGCGGGGTTGAACGCACAGGGTACGGTCTTCCAGATCACCCCAACGGGCAAAATCTCGGTGATTTACAGCTTTGCGGAAAGCTCGAACGGAAGCCTGCCGAACGGTTCCGCTCCCATAAGCGTGGTCGAAGGCACAGACGGTTTTCTTTACGGCACGACTTCGGAGAACGGCGGCAATGGCTTTGGAACGGTCTTTAAACTCAGCAAGAGCGGCGTGCTTCAGACGCTGCATAATTTTTGTGGGACCGAGACCTGTGCGGATGGCGCGAATCCAGGTTTCCTCATGCAGGCGCTCGATGGCAACTTCTACGGAGCCACCGGCCCGACGCTTCCTCCCACCAGCGTGCTTTTCCGCATAACTCCTGCAGGATCATTCAAGGTGCTGCACACGTTCGATACGGAGTCGCAACCGGATGGTGCCGGCGTTTTCAACATGCTGCAGGCGTCGGATGGCAATTTTTATGGGACCACAGTCGCTGGCGAACAGTTCAAGCCCTATAACAGCGTCTTCCGTTTCGATCCGGCTACGGGCAAGTACACCATCTTGCACGGTTTCGATACTCCCAACATCTATCTTCCGAACGTCGCCACCAGTGGCCTCGCGATGGCCTCGACCGGCGAACTCTTCGGCCTGCAGTCCGGGAGCGAGTTGTATCAGATCAGCCTCGCAGGCAAGTATCAAAGACTCAGCGTCCTTTCCACCGTCGATTTTTTTGACGGGAATATCCTCGCGGCTTCGGACGGAAATCTGTGGGGTGATTTCCTGGGTGGCGACTGCGGCGGCCAAGGCATCGCCTTCGCCGCGACCACAACTGGATCAGTTCTGCAGAATCTCACATTCGACTGCAATACGGTCGGTGAGCAGCCAGCAGGGATGATCCAAGCGGCCGATGGCAAACTCCACGGCGTCACCTTAGGCAACGGTGGAGTCTCATCCACGGATGAGGTCACCAACGGCACTATCTGGACAATCGATGCCGGACTGCCTGCGCCCGCGCCTGTAGTTGTTGCCTTCCGCCCTTCAAGCGGCCAAGTTGGCTCGAAGATTCTGCTCCAGGGAAATCACTTCGTCGGTACCACCGCCGTCAGTCTTAACGGCGTAAGCGCCGCGTTCCAAGTGCTTAGCGTGAACTACATCAGCCTTACCGTACCCACAGGAGCCACTAGCGGGACCATTCTCGTTACGAACGCTGGCGGTACAACCACCAGCACGGGAGTTTTTACGGTGCAGTAGAAGCGGCCGGCAAGAGATCTTGGTCCCAGTGCTCCACGCCTGGCGGAACCGATCCCTGGAGCAAGGCGACGAAAGCCTCGAGTGTTTTTCGAGCATCGCCAATCAGGTAATAAAACGCGTCCCAGTTGTCACTATCCTCTCCATCGTGATTCGGAATCACATATTGGAAGTGCCACGCTTCTTGCAGTTCGCGGTAGGCACTGGAGGCGCGAGTCTCTATGTTTTCCAGGTCCTTGGCTGACAGCTCACCTTTTTGGCGCCGAGTTCGCCGCAACAGCTTGCGCCGCATGATATCGGTGAGGAGTTCGGGAATTAGGACATTGCGCTTCGGCGCCCGCAAGTATGCGATCTCCTCCTTCGAAAGCGGCGAGAGGAAGATACTGAGCCGGTTCACCCCCGCCAGGCGAAGATGCGTCTGTAGCGCCCGCCCCACGTATGGATTCCCCTCGAAGAAGACGTCGCCATGGCACAGCAAAGAGTGGAGTTCCCGGATATCGAATGCTTGCAGGTCGTCCCGCGCTTCCAGCACCACGTATCGCTGGTCCGCTCGCAGAGCCTCAACCTGAGCCCGGGTGCGAAAATGATAGTCCATGCCATCGAGCTCGCCGGGACGTGGAGCACGGCTGTTAACCAGCACTATTCTGCCAAGCTCGGCGTGCAACTCTGGATAGAACTTGCCAAGAGATTTGTATAGCGGACTTTTCCCTACGCAGGAAGGCCCGCTGAGAATTACGAGACGTCCGGTCTTGTCAGGGCTCATGATTTCTCGCCTCGAAGCTGGAAAGAAACACGCAATCTCAGGAGCTGAAAATATCTCCGCGCCTTCTTCACATCGCGCGCGATCTGCTCGCGGAGTGCATCTACCGACGGAAACTTGATCTCGTCCCGGAGCCGGTCGAGAAAGCAGATCTCCACTTCGCTCTCCGGCGTTAGCTCTATGGGATGGAAGTCCAGGAGGTGGGTCTCGATGGCAAACGAATCGGCTCCAAACGTTGGGCGATTGCCAACATTAGTGACTGAATCAAAGCGCTCGGTCCCTACCCGCGTCCACGTGATGTAGACGCCATCCTTAGGAACAAGTTCTTCATAGCGCGCCAGATTGATAGTGGGGACGGTGTACTTCGATCCCAGGCCGCGCCCGCGTCCCGGCGCACTCAATATGCAAAACGGGCGCTCCAGCAAGTGCCGCGCCCGGCTTACCCGGCCTGCGTTCAGCAGCTTGCGGATGTGACTGCTGGAGACCGGCTCGCCGCGCAGTTTCTGTTCCGGGTAGGCGTTCACTTCAAAGTCCATCTCCTGCCCAAGCTGCGCCAACAAACTCACGTCGCCCGCCGCCTTGTGCCCGAAATGGAAGTTATAGCCTTCATGCACCTCGCGCGCATGCAGCTTCTTCTTGAGAATGCGCTCGGCAAACTGGCGTGGCGTCATCAGAGAAAGATCGCGCCCAAAGGGTAGTATCAGCGCCGCATCAATGCCCGTTGCTTCCAGCAAGCGTAGTTTCTCCGGCAATGGAGTGAGGAGCTTGAGCGCCGAGTCCGGCCGCAGGATGCGTGCAGGATGCGGCTCAAACGTCACCGCCACGGCTTTCGCCTCGCTCTGCCGCGCCCGTCGCACGATCTCGCCCAGCACGTGCGCGTGAGCACGGTGTACTCCGTCAAAGTTCCCGACGCTCACCAGCGACGGCCCAAACCCCGCCGGAACGTCGTCGAGTTTGTGAAAAACCTGCATAGCAGCCAAGAACGTCGTCGGACCTGGGACGTCGGACCTCAGTTTCAATGCTGCGCCTTCAAGATTCCGCGGATCAGCTCAATCCGCCAGAGGTTTGAGGTCCGACGTCCCACGCCGCTCCTAGATTTCGAACTCCAGCTTCATTCCGTCATAGGCCAGCCGCACATGCGACGGCAGGCTGGCATTCGTCGCCTCATGCGCCAAATCGTGGCAAATGTGGGTGAAAAATCCCCGCTTTGCCTTCACCCGGTCCACAATGCGCAGAGAATTCTCCACCGTCGAGTGTGTGGGATGTGGCTTATGCCGCAGCGCATCCAGAAACAGAATGTCCAGCCCTTCCAACTGACGGAACGATGTCTCCGGAATTTCACTATGGTCCGTGAGATACGCCGCGGTTCCAAAGCGATAGCCGTAAATCTCCGTCTCGCCATGAATCAAGCGCACCGGCTCAAAGATCGTCCCGAAAAGTTCCACCGGTCCGTCGATTGGCCGCAACTCCAGTTGGGGCAAGCTGCCGTATTTGTAATCGGAATCGAAGATGTAGCTGAACATTCTTCGCAGAAAGGCTGCTGCGTCTGGACGCGCGTAAAGCGGCAACTTCGCCGGCTTATGACGGTAGCTGAGCGGGCGCAGATCGTCGATGCCTAGAATGTGGTCGGCATGCGTGTGCGTGTAAAGAACCGCGTCCACGCGATTGATTCCTTCGCGGATGGCCTGGGCGTAAAAATCCGGTGCAGTATCGATGAGCACTACCTTGCCCGCGTACTCGATCATCACCGAAGGACGAGTGCGCCGGTCGTGTGGATCTTTGGAATTGCAGACCGCGCAGTCGCAGCCCAGCGTGGGCACGCCCATGGACGTGCCGCTGCCCAAAACTGTGAGCGTGGCTTTCATGCGCGAGCCTGCACCACTTGACGTGTGCGCGAAACCGTCATCGTCCTTTGGTTCCCGTTGCGGGGCCGGGTTGCGGCGGACGCGAGAGTGCGTTGGTCACTTCCACGTAGGCCATGCGCACCTCGTAGAGGCTGTTCTGCAGAAAAGCCTCTTCGGTCGGAGTCAGGTTGGTCTTGGTTTTTTCCGCCAGCAGGGCGAGCGTATCGATGGTCTGGCGTGCTCCGATAATGTCCAGGCGAGGCTCTTCTCCCTGCTGATGCATCAATCCCAGCTGCAGCATGGCGGTCATGTACAAAGACGCCAAGAAGCGCTCAAAGGTCATCTCAAGCTCTTTGGCGGAATGCCCGCTCAGTTCCACACGCGAGTCAAGCGCATCGGACGACTTCCGGTAAGCATCGGCCTGTGCCTGCTGCTCGGCCGCAGTAGGGGCCGCAGGCATGCCTTGCCCCACCAAACCGTCACCTTCCGGGGGAAAGGCTGCCACCGAGTTAGCGGCGGGAGCAGTTTCCACAGCCGCGGTTTGATTTGAGGGTGGAGCGGGTGCAGGAGGCGCCGCAGCCTTGGGCGCTTCTACTTCCTCGAGAACATCTTTGCGTAACTCTCCGTCTTCGGTGAACAAGCGACGGTCGGTTACGGTGAAACCTGACTCCTGCTTCTTCTCAGCCATGGCATCTGTCCTTGTAAGTCTCTCTCCGGAAATCCTGATGAAGCTTTCTTCGCGTCCTTCGCGCAACCTTAGGGCAAAGGCTTTTTCCTACGCGTGGTGCAGGAGCGAGTCCTCCATCTGTCTAAGCGTGGCGCTCCCCAACGGCAATTGAATCACGGTAGCCTTGAGCGCGCTGATCGTCACCTCGCGCCCCGGCACTCCAACCTCGCGCCGAATATATCCAAGCGCCAGCGTCCGCTCACCGGAGGGCGTGCGTAGAACCGCAACACTGGTGACTTCCCCCACTTCCTTTTCTCCAGAGACGATCTTTTCGCCCGTCGAGATTGCGGCCGCGCCTTCCAATAGGAAGCCGGTAAACTTGCGATGCACGTTGCCGCGCGAGCGAATGCGTTCCACGATCTCCTGCCCTACATAGCAGCCCTTGTTGAAGTTGAGGGCGCGCATCTGCTCGGTTTCCTGCGGCAGGTCGCGCTCGCGAATGTCCACGCCATAAAGCGGGATGCCGGCCGCGATACGCTGTATTTCCAGCGCCTCACTCCCTACTGCTGTTGCCCCGGCGGCGAGCAGCGCGTTCCACGTCTTGTAAACATCCTTGGGCGCGAGCCAGATTTCGTAAGATTGCCGCTGCGCATCCTCGCCCCGCACGACCGTACACTCCACGCAGCCGCAGTCGCAGTCGCACTTCGGAGTGATCATCTGCAATGGCTTCAATTCCGGAACTTCGATCCCTGCCGCGTTCAGTATGGCGCGAGACTTTGGTCCTGCCAGGCCCAGAGCCGTTTGTTGCTCGCTAACATTCGTTACTTCCACGTCGTCCATGATGATGTAATGGTCGAAAGTGGCGATAATCTTTTCGACCTGGCTGCGATCCGTCTCGACCATGAGCGCCTCGCCCGGGTTATAGACGGTCATGTCGCCAAGGATGCGGCCCTGCGGGTTAAGCAGGAAAGCATACACCCCGCTTCCGGCGGCAAGATCGCGAATGTTGTTGGTCACCATACCGTTCAGCCAGCGCACGCGGTCGCTGCCGGTGAGCGAAATCCTCGCCCGTAAGCCCAGGTCATAGACTCCACAACCGTTGAGCAAGGCAGAGAATTCCTCATGCACGTTGGAAAAGAGCGCCGCCGTGGTGGCTCCGCGGTTCTCGCTCTCACGCACCGGTTGGTTCGCCGACTGCCCGCGAAGAGCGTCTTGAAGTGGGGTGGTTACCATCGAAGTATTGATTATAGCGAACGGCATCGCGATTCATTGCCGATTGCTGATCGCCAACTACCGATTGACGACCTACTCATTCCGCCCGGCTTGTGTTAGCTTTTCTGCCGTGGACCCGCAAAAGCCTTCCAGGAAACGTATTGCCGTCATCCCCGGGGACGGAATTGGCCAAGAAGTAATCCCCCAGGCCCTCAAGGTCATCCAGGCGTCGGGAGCCGACGTCGAGATCAGCGAATTCGATTGGAGTGCGGACCGTTATCTCCGCGACGGCACCACAGTTCCTCCCGATGGCTTCGTCATGCTGGGGCGCGACTTCGATGCCATCTTGGCCGGCGCCTTCGGCGATCCCCGCGTGAAAACCAACATCCACGCCAAAGAGATCCTTCTCGGCATGCGCTTCAAGATGGACCTTTACGCGAACGTGCGCCCGGTGCGACTGCTCGATGCGGCGCTGTGTCCACTGAAAGGCGTTGAGCCTAAAGACGTTGATTTCGTCGTGATCCGTGAAAACACGGAGGGCGTCTACACCGATGCCGGCGGAGTCTTCAAGCAGGGCACGCCGGACGAGATCGCGATTCAGGAAGACATCAACACGCGTAAGGGTGTGGAGCGGATTATTCGTTACGCGTTTGAATACTGCGAGCGAAATACGAAGCTTGACGGCTCGCAACGCAGGCGCGTGTTGATGTGCGACAAATCGAACGCCATGACGCACGCCGGAGGTTTGTGGCAGCGTGTATTCAAAGAAGTGAGCGGTGAGCATCCCCAGATCGAAACGCAGCACATGTACGTGGACGCATTGTGCATGCAGATGGTGCGCGATCCGCGGCCTTTCGATGTGATCGTGACCAACAACATGTTTGGCGACATCATTACCGACCTCGCCGCTGGGCTGCAGGGCGGCTTGGGCATGGCTGCGAGCGGGAATATTCATCCCGGGAAAACGTCGATGTTCGAGCCGGTGCACGGCTCCGCCCCACCCATCGCGGGGAAGAATCTCGCGAATCCGTTCGGCGCGATTCTGACTGCGGCTCTCATGCTAGGGCATTTGGGACTAACCAATGAAGCGAAGAAGATCGAAGCCGCCGTGCTAGAGGCGGTGCGGCAGAAGAAGACTACGCAGGACGTCGGCGGAACTTTGGGGACGCGAGAAGCGGGGGAGTGGGTCGTAAGCCTCGTTAGTCGGTCAGCGGTGTCATCCTGAGCGCAGTCGAAGGGCCCCGGCATCCGCCGGTACCGGCAGAAACGCGACAGGGCGTTCATCTCTGTGTATCGCTTTGCCGCGGGGTGCGCCGGAACATAGTGTGGAAGCGGGAGCTCCTTGATCCGACTCCGGTAGCGTAGAGGTGCAAGGGATCCTTCGACTCCGTAGGAAGTGCGCTTCGCGCGCTTCCTACTTCGCTCAGGATGACAACTTCACGGCCTCCTGCCTACCATCAGCGCCAACTCCCTCCATTTCCAGTGACAATCCACATCGACGAAACCGATTTCGCGCAGCCACTGCAACTGCGTTTCGAGATCCAGCAGCTTGTTCGAGGGATCTTCGGTTTCGCGGGTGTAGCCGATGCGGTGCAGGAATTCTTCGTGCAAACGAGGCGTCGGCGAGGCAACGTGTTCGAGATTGCAGAAGACGCCGCCAGCGTCCAGCAGACCGTGGATTTCGGCGTAAAGCGCGCGTTTGCGCCGGTGAACCAGATGATGGAGGGCGAAGCAGGAAACGACAGCATCGAACTTACCCAGCGCGGGCAGCGGGTGGTCGAGATCGTGGGCGACGATGGTAACGGAGGAGTCTTCGGCGAAGCGTTTGCCGGCGGCTTCCAGCATCGCAGGCGAAAAGTCGATGGCCACGGCCTCCAGGTTGCAATGGCCGTCTCGGCCGGTCGCGCCTTCAGCCAACTGAGCCTTGGCCAATTCAGATTTGACCAAGGCGAGCAGGCGGCCATCGCCGGTACCGAGATCGAGTATGCGGCGTGCGGTCTTCGGAATGAACTCCAGAAGGGTCGATTCGCCTTCGGTTCGGTGCAAGATGGAATCGGCGCGGCCGAGGTAGTCGCGAGCGTGATCGGTGGAAGTCCAGAGATTGACAGGTGCTTTCGTGGGCATGTTTGTCCTTGAAAGGAGTATAGGGAAACAGGGTAGACTCGTTCCTAATGAATATCGTTAAGCTGCTGGGCAAGAGGTTTCTGAGGCTGGTTTGGGCGGTTGTGCTGTTCGCGGGGTGGAGCTTTGCTGCCGGGGCACAGGCACAGGACCAGTCTGGGCAGACTCAGGGACAGGGGCAGCAAGATCAAGGCCAGACGCAGGCGGACAAGAGTGTCCGCCCCACGCAGGCACCTTCCACACAGACAACGCCTTCTCCGCCGAAGGAAGAAGTCAAAATCACGCCGCGCGAGGCAGAGGAACTATTTCACTCCGTCGATGAGATCCTGGCTTTCGACAGCAAGCGTACGGGATTGCCGATCAAGAAACAGGTTAAGCGCCGCCTAACCAGCCGCGATGAGGTGGTTGGGTACTTGACCAAGCATATGAAGGATGAAGACGTGAAGAGGCTGCAGCGGTCAGAGTTGGTGCTGAAGAAGTTTGGACTGCTGCCGCGCGACTTTGATCTGGAAAAGCTGCTGGTGGCGTTGCTGCGCGAGCAGGTGGCGGGTTACTACGATCCTAAGACGAAGACGGTAAATCTGCTGGACTGGGTTCCCATGGAGGAGCAAGAACCGGTGATGGCTCATGAGTTAACCCATGCGTTGCAGGATCAGGCGGTGGGTCTCGACAAGTGGATGAAGAAGGGCGAGAAAGATCTGGGCGAACTCAGGAAAGATCCAACGCCACTCGAAATCGAGGACGACGAGATCGACAACGCGCGCGAAGCGGTGGTCGAAGGACAGGCCGAAACCATCATGCTGGAGTACGAACTTGCCCCGGCCGGCAGGTCGATTGCCGATTCCCCGGATCTGGTGGAAACGATGGAAGCGCAGATGGCGAACGGGACGGACGATTCTCTGGTCTTCAAGGACGCTCCCATCTTCCTGAAGGAGTCGCTGACGTTCCCCTACAGCTACGGCATGAAATTCGTGGTGAAGCTGATGGAGAAGGGCGGCAAGGAGAAGGCGTTTGCCGCGGTGTTGGCGAATCCTCCACACACCACACGGCAGATCATGCAGCCGGAGACGTATCTCTCCGGCGAGCAAATCGAGCCCATGCGCGTGCCGGAATTTAAGCGCGACTTCAAGGACTACGTGAAGTTTGATATTGGAGCAATGGGCGAATTCGATGTCGCGGTGCTGATCGAGCAATATGCGGGAAAGGAATCGTCGGATCGCCTGTATCCGGAGTGGCGTGGCGGATATTACTATGCTGCGCGTCCGAAGCCGGATCCAGCTAGCGATCTCGCTGCGTCGGCGCCACTGGGACTGCTCTATGTGTCGCGGTGGTCGAGCGCGGAGAAGGCGTCAGAGTTTGCGGGGATCTATGCGCGATCGCTGGTGAAGAGGTACAAGAAGGCGGAGGAGACCGGGAGTCCGTTGCCCGGACAATCGGCGCCGCAGCTTCCGGAAAACCAGGTCGAGCTGAAGGGGCGGCATTCCTGGGCCACGGAGGACGGTGCGGTCGTGATCGAGGAGCAGGGCGATACTGTGCTGGTCAGTGAGAGCCTGGACGCGGGCACAACGGAGACGCTGGAGAAGGAAGTATTCGGGGCGGGGAAGTGAGACCAGTTCTCAGTTCTAGCGTTCGGGTTTTCGATGTGCTGCCGATGCTGAAGTAAACGTGGGAGGGCACACACAGCGGGTCTTGTATAATCGCAGGTTTGGCTCTGACACGCGGGAGATTTCTGTAGGTCCTATCTTTGGAGGGCTGGTGGCTCAGGCGGAAATTGGGATCATTGGCGGCAGCGGGCTCTATGCCATGCCGGGGCTGAGTAAGGTGAAAGAAGTGCGGGTGAAGACGCCGTTCGGCGCGCCTTCGGATGCCTATGTTTGCGGGATGCTGGAGGGGCGCAAGGTGGCATTTCTGGCACGGCACGGGCGCGGGCATCGCCTGCTGCCGAGCGAATTGAATTTCCGTGCGAATATTCATGGCTTCAAGCAGCTTGGCGTCGAGAGGATCGTTTCAGTTTCCGCCGTGGGCTCGTTGAAAGAGGAACATAAACCGCTGGATTTCTTGATCCCGGATCAGTTTTTCGATCGAACACGTCATCGCGTGGATACGTTTTTCGGTGGGGGAGTGGTGGCGCACATTGCTTTTGCCGATCCGGTCTGTGGAGAACTTGCGGCCGTGGTAGAGGCCGCCTGCGAGAGAGTCGGCGTGACTGGCAGGCATGGGGGAACTTATCTGTGCATGGAAGGTCCGCAGTTTTCGACGAAGGCGGAATCGAATGTGTATCGCGGTTTGGGCATGGATGTGATCGGTATGACCAATCTGCAGGAAGCGAAGCTGGCGCGCGAAGCGGAGCTGTGCTATGTCACGGTGGCGATGGTGACGGATTATGACTGCTGGCATCCGCATCACGATTCGGTGACGGTGGATCAGATTGTGGCGGTGTTAGTGAAGAATGCGGAGAATGCGGCCAAGGTTGTGCGGGAGACAGTGGCGGCAATGCCGCGGGAGCGTTCGTGTAAGTGCGGGTCGGCGCTGGCGCATGCGATCTTAACCGACAACAAAAAGATTCCAGCAGCGACAAAGAAGAAACTGAAGCTGATTCTTGGGAAGTACGTGAAAGGCAGTAGCCGGTAATCAGTGGGCGGCGACCAGAAAAACCAAGCGCCAGAGATTCTACTGATCGCTGGCCGCTAAACCACTTTAGGCGGCGGGAGACAAGTTCAAGATGAGCATTGTCGTGGTTGGATCGGTTGCGTTTGATGACATTACGTCGCCTTCGGGCAGCGTGACGGGCATTCTGGGAGGAGCAGCGACTTACTTTTCGCTGGCAGCCAGCTATTTCACCCAGGTGCGCATGGTCGCGGTGGTGGGCGACGATTTTAGCGCGGAGCACGAAAACGTTCTAAAGAAGCGCGGCGTGGATACGCGCGGCATCGAGCGCGCTGCGGGCAAGACCTTTCGCTGGGGCGGGTCTTACGCCGAAAACCTCAACGAGGCGAAGACGAATTTTACCGATCTGAACGTGTTTGAGAAGTTCCAGCCGCGAATTCCGAAGGAGTACGAGGATTCGGAAGTCCTCTTCCTGGCAAACATCCAGCCGACATTGCAGGCCAACGTGCGTCGAAAGATGGGGGGAGTGCGGCTGACTGGCTGCGACACCATGAATTATTGGATCCAGGGTGCACGCAAGGAACTGGCCGAGACCTTGAAGTTGGTGAATGTACTGCTGATCAACGATACCGAGACGAAGATGCTGGCCGAGGAAAAGAGCTTGCCGCGGGCCGCGCAGAAAGTGCTGGCCATGGGGCCACAGGCGCTGGTCATCAAACATGGCGAATATGGGGCGACGATTTTCTTTCGAGATGGGGCCTTTGGAACGGGGCGTCATCCGTTTCGCGCGCCGACTTTGCCGATCGATGAAGTAAAAGATCCGACGGGGGCCGGCGACTCGTTTGCCGGCGGATTCATGGGTTATGTGGCGGCGCAGGAGGTGTTAAATCGCGAAGTGCTCAAACGAGCGCTGTTCTACGGTGGCGTCATGGGATCGTTCGCCGTGGAAAGTTTCGGCACCGAGCGCCTGCAGTCGTTGACGCGGGAAGAAATCGAAGCGCGTTTCCAGATTTTTCGTGAACTCACCCACCTCGACTGATGCCGCAATCTCAGCCGAAGCCGCATCCCGAAATTGAGATCGTACGGCTGGTGTGGCTGGCGATCTTCGTTTCGGTATTTTCTTTCCTCTTTTACTACCGTCACGGAGACGTGCTGCTGTACGGCGACGCCGTAGCGCACATCAACATCGCGCGCCGTGTCTTCGATTCGAAAACTCCCGGTCTGCTGCAGTTGGGAACGGTGTGGCTTCCGCTGCCGCATCTGCTGATTATGCCGTTCATCGTGTCGAAGCAGATGTGGCAGAGCGGCGCGGGCGGGTCGATCCCGTCGATGGCGGCATATGTGCTGGGCGTACTGGGAGTGTTCAAACTGGTGCGTGTAACTCTGAGCCGTGGCGAAGAAGCAAACGGTACAGCGAAGATTGCGGCGTGGGCCTCGGCGATTCTATACGGCGCGAATCCGAACTTGATTTACATGCAGGCGACGGCGATGTCCGAGTCGCTGTATCTGGCGTTCTTCATCTGGGCCGTGGCATACTTCGCCGCGTTCGCGGGGCAGGCGGACGCAGGAAAAGCAAACCGATCCCTGACCAAGTGCGGACTGTGTCTGGCGGCGGCATGTTTGACGCGGTACGACGGATGGTTTCTGGCCGCGGTCTTGGTGGCTGGGGCTGTGATCGTGAACTCGCACCTTGGTCGCGTGCGTGAAGATAGGCTCTCAGTCGCCTCGACGCGGATGATCCTCTTCAAGTTTGTTTTGCTGGCGGCGGCCGCCCCCGTGCTATGGCTCGCGTATAACGCCGTGGTTTATCGGAATCCGCTGGAGTTCGCCAATGGACCCTACTCCGCGAAAGCGATTGAGCAAAAGACCGCGACGGTGAATCCGGCGAAGGGGAGTGTGCTGGCTGCGGGCTCGTATTTTCTAAAAGCGGCGGAATTGAATGTGAGCGAGGCGAACTGGGGGGGACGCCTGTGGCTAGCTCTGGCGCTGTTGGGGTGCGTGGTGGCATGGTTCAGCGGGCGGGGACGGGTGGCATTGCTTTTGTGGGCGCCGTTGCCGTTTTACGCGTTATCCATAGCCTATGGGAGCGTGCCAATTTTCTTGCCGACTTGGTGGCCGTTTTCGCAATACAACGTGCGCTACGGTTTGCAACTGCTTCCGGCGTTCGCGGTGTTTGTGCCGCTGGGAATCTATTTCATTCTGCAATGCGCCATTAAGATCCGGCAGGTTGAGATCTCCTGGAAACGCTGGACGGGAGCGGCAGCGTTGTTGAGCGTCCTGGTGCTGGCGGTTGCGAGCTATGGGGCGATCTGGCGCGCAGAACCAATTTGTTATCGCGAGGCTGCGACGAACATGCGGGGGCGCGTGGCGTTGGATGGGCAACTGGCGGGCTGGATCAAGTCGTTGCCACCGGATTCCACGCTGCTGATGTATCTGGGTGCGTACGTGGGCGCCCTGGAGCAGGCGGGGATTCCTCTGCGGCGGGTTATCAATGAAGGCAATCATCGAGTGTGGAAGCGGCCTGTCGATCCTGAGGGTTTGTGGGAGCGCGCGCTGGCGGATCCGGCCGCGTACGCAGATTATGTCGTGGGGTTCGAGGGCGATCCGGTCTGGACGGCAGCGAAAGATCGGCGGCTGACGGCGTTGGTCGAGATCCACACCAGTGGTCAGCCTCGGGCGGCGATTTTTCAAGGACGAACGCAAGAACGCGCTCCGTCACGCGTACAAGAGCAGACGCGGTAATCACTCCGGTTAACGCGGAAGGCCACCGAAGACAGCATGTTGGGGTGATAAAATCCGGCCATCTGAAACTTTCCTGAGCGTTTGGATCGAACTCATGAACTGGCCACATATTCTCGGTTTGTTGCGCGGAGAGATGGGGAGCGGGATCGTCGCGACTTCTCTGGCCCGGTTGGTACTGGCGGCGATTCTGGGCGGCATTATCGGACTGGAGCGGGAACTGAAGCACCGGCCGGCGGGGCTGCGCACCAACATGTTCATCTGTTTTGGAGCAGCCATGTTCACCATTCTCTCGGACGTGCTGGCGGTGGAACACCTCGGCGACCATACTCGTATTTCGGCGCAGATCATCCCGGGCATTGGGTTCATCGGAGCGGGATCGATTCTGCACACGCGGGGGCTCACGACAGGCCTGACCACGGCGTCAACGTTGTTCGTGGTGGCTTCAGTGGGAATGGCCACGGGCGGAGGACTCTACCTGACGGCGATTTTTGCCACTGGGCTGATTCTGATTGCGCTGTTTTCTCTGGGTCACCTCGAGCTAACGTTCAACTTGAAAACGCTGTTGACCAGCTACGAAGTTACGGGCGCGAGTGTGGAAGAGATTACCCAGGAAGTCAACCGTATTCTGGAACATCGACACCGCATGATGCAGAACGTTGTGAGTGGCAACACAAGCCAGCACGTCCGGGTGCAGTTTGACGTATCTGGATGCAACCGTGAGCAGAAGGAGTTTCTGCGCGACCTAAAGGCATCGTCTAAGCTGGGCAACGTGGCTTCGTTGGGGCCGGTGGAACTGGAGTGAGCCTACCGTCGGTGGTGATTCCGTTTGTGAAGGCCAGCGCGTGTGGAAATGATTTTCTGCTGATCGATTCTTCGATCATCGAAGGCGCTCAGGCTCCTGCCGACTTCGCGGCGCTTACACGCCGCATGTGCGACCGGCACGAAGGCGTGGGGGCAGACGGTGTGGAATGGATGTATCCGCACTCGATGGCGGACGTGGAGATTCGGCTGATTAACGCCGACGGTTCCGAGGCTGAGATTTCCGGCAATGGTACGCGTTGTGTAGCAGCGTACGTTTGCGCGGAGCGAGGAATGGAGAAGATCACGATCCAAACCGGGGCGGGATTAAAGACCTGCGGGCTTATGGCGCGGAGCGAATCCGATTACGAGTTTGAGGTCGAGATGGGTGAGGCAGTGGTTGGAGCAGAACTGGCTGTACAGGTGGGAGCGAGCGTGGTACACGGAATTCCGGTTTCGATGGGGAATCCGCACTGCGTGGTGTTCGTGAGCGAGTTTGCGCAGAACTGGCAGGACCAGGCGGCAAAGATTCAGCGCAACTCCGGGTTCAAGCACGGTGTGAACGTTGAGCTGGTTGCGATCGATGGAAAGCACGATGTGAAGGCGCGTTTTTTCGAGCGCGGAGTAGGAGAAACGCAATCGTCGGGGACGGGTTCTTGTGCATCGGCGGTGGCGGCAATGGCGACAGGACGGACGGAGTCGCCGGTGCGGGTCCATGCTCCGGGAGGAATCCAGACGGTGCGGCAGGAAGGAAATCTGGTGTTTTTGCGGGGGACGGCACGGTTGGTTTGCCGGGGAGAGTTTTTTCTGAGTTAAGCTGCTGAGTTGTAGAGGCGGGCGGCCTCGGTGTTTTTGATCTCATCTGCATTGGCGAGTTTTTCGTTTCGAAACAGGCATCTGACTGCATGTCCTCATCGACAGTTCCGCGCGTGAAGCCGCCCGCCCTCCGGCCGGGCGATACGGTCGGCATCGTGGCGCCGGCGAGCAACGTCAAGCGCGGCGATCTGGAAGCGGGATGTGCCGGGCTGCGGCGCGCGGGCTATCGGCCCTTTTATTTCGATTCCATTCTCGATCAGGATCTTTACTTCGCAGGGTCGGTGCAGCGCAGGGCGCGCGAACTGGAAGACATGTTTGTGCGAGAGGAGGTACGGGCGATTGTTTGCGCGCGCGGCGGGTACGGTGCGAACTATTTGCTTGAAGCGCTGAACTTGGAGAAGATCAAGGCGCATCCGAAGATTTTCGTTGGGTACAGCGACCTCACCTGCCTGCTCACCTATTTCTCGGATGCTCTGGGGCTGGTGACTTTCCACGGGCCGATGGTGGCGAAGGATTGGACACATGAACAGGGCGTCGACACGGCTTCGTGGCACTCGGCGCTTGCGGGGACGGATGCGTGGGAAGTCAATCTGGAAGAGGGTTCCGGCGCGAGTGGTTTGGTCGAGGGCGCGGCTGAGGGAATTCTTTACGGAGGATGCCTCTCGATCCTGGTGGCTTCTCTCGGAACTCCCTACGAGATTCGGACGGAGGGAACAATTCTGTTTCTTGAGGACGTGGCGGCCAAGCCCTATCAGATCGATCGCATGCTGATGCAGTTGAAGCTAGCAGGCAAGTTGGATGGGGTGCGCGGAATTGTGTTTGGCGAGATGCGGGATTGCGTGCAGAATGCAAATCAGGGATACACGCTGGAAGAAGTGGCGCTGCGGATTGTCGGCGAGTTGGGAGTGCCGGTAGCCTATGGAGTG
Source organism: uncultured Acidobacteriaceae bacterium (assembly GCA_963749985.1). Lineage (GTDB taxonomy): Bacteria > Acidobacteriota > Terriglobia > Terriglobales > Acidobacteriaceae > Sulfotelmatobacter. The sequence continues at coordinate 62,125 of CAVVOS010000004.1, forward strand.
CGGTCGGGGCATGTGACGGCAGGGAACATCACATTGCCGATCGGGGTGCAGGCTGGGCTGACGGTGCGGGGTGCGCACGTGAGTCTGAAAATCCTGGAAGGCGCGGTGCAGGCGGCGCCAAGGAAAAGCTAATCGCGAAGAAAATCATGGGCGAAAATAAACATATTCATCTGATCGGCATTTGCGGTACCGCGATGGCGTCTCTGGCGGGAATGCTGAAGCAGCGCGGGTTTCACGTGACCGGGTCAGACGCGGCGGCATATCCTCCGATGTCGGATTTTCTTACGGAACTTGAAATTCCCGTGGCTCAGCCCTTTGCCGCGAAGAATTTGGAGCCCCGGCCGGATCTGGTTGTGGTTGGCAATGCCATGTCGCGCGGTAATTCCGAACTTGAGCAAGTGCTCGACCAGCGCATTCCGTTTTGTTCGCTGCCACAATTACTGCATGAGGAATTCTTGCTCGGCAGGGAAGTGCTGGTGGTGGCGGGAACGCACGGCAAGACCACTACCACCTCGATGCTGGCGTGGATTTTTCATACAGCCGGAATGCAGCCGTCGTTCCTGATCGGAGGCATCGCCGAGAACTTTGGGTCGAGCTTTCATCTTGGACAAGGAAAGCATTTCATTCTGGAAGGCGACGAATACGACACCGCGTTTTTCGACAAGGGGCCGAAGTTCCTGCACTATTTTCCAGACGCAGTAATTCTCACTTCGGTGGAGTTCGATCATGCCGATATCTACAAAGATCTCGATGCGGTGGAAACTGCGTTCAAGCGGCTGGTGAATCTGATTCCACGCCGGGGACGGATGATTGCTTTCGACGGATCGACTGGCGAAGCTGCCGAGAGTGCCAGCCTGGAACGCTGCTTGAGCAAGGCGTTCTGCCCCGTAGAACGGTACGGCGTGGGTGCGCGCGCGGACTGGCGGATCACGAACTTGAAGTTCGAGCCGGGAAGGACTTCGTGGTCGGTATCGCACAACGGCCAAACCTGGGCCGATCTGGAGTTCCCACTGGCGGGCGAATACAACGTGTGGAACGCAACCGCGGCAGCGGCAATGGCTTCGGCCTACGGTATCTCGAAGGAGGAGATCGCGACGGCGCTGAAAACGTTCAAGAGCGTGAAAAGGCGTTTAGAGGTTAAAGCGCAAGTGAACGGCATCACCATCATTGACGACTTCGCGCATCATCCCACGGCGATTGCGGGCACTCTCAAGGCATTGCGGGCGCGTTATGCCCAGGCGAGGTTGTGGGCAATTCTGGAGCCACGATCGAATACGCTGCGGCGGCGCGTGCTGCAAGCCGACCTGGCACGGAGTCTGGCGCTGGCGGACGAGGTGATCGTGGCGGGAGTATTTCGCTCGGATGCGGTACCGGTGAATGAGCGATTGGACTTGCCGGAGTTAGCGGCAGATATTCAGAAGCATGGCGCGCGTGCGCGTTTGATTGGAGGCGTGGACGAGATCGTGCAGTCGATTGCTCCGGAGATGCGCAGCGGCGATGTGGTGGCGATTCTTTCCAATGGCGGCTTTGGCGGGATTTACGAGAAACTTCCGGCGCGTTTGAGAGCCCTCGCAGTCGAAGCTGAAAGTGTCAAGTCGGCGAACGTGGCGGGGAAGCGATGAGGCTTGCCAGCTTGAACGTTGGCGCTTCGCGCCAGATTCTTCGCTGGGCTCTGCTGATATGGATAGCGGCGGCAGCGGCGAACGCCGCGACCAACTACACAATCTCTCTGGCAAGTCCTGGGCAGCATCTAGTGGAAGTGCAGATCCTATTGCCGCGAGGACCAGAGCAGCGCGAATTGCAGCTTCCGGTGTGGAACGCGCTGTATCAGGTGCGCGACTTCGCGAAATACGTGAACTGGGTGCGCGCGAAAGACCGTGCCGGCAGCGCGCTCCCCGTCCGCCAGGTGGACAAGAGCCGGTGGCAGATCGCGGGCGCGCAGGACGGCGCCGTGGTTGAATATCAGATCTTCGTGGATTCGCCGGGGCCTTTCGGCGCTCAATTCAATTCACATCACGCATTCTTGAATCTGGCTCAGGTTCTCATGTATCCGGTGGACGCGCGGAACGGGCCGATGGTCGTGCGTTTTAACCAGCTTCCCGAAGGATGGCGCGTAGCCACTCCGCTTGCGCCAATGCCGGAGGGCAGGTTCAGTGCGGAGAACTACGACCGGCTGGTGGATTCTCCCGTCGAGATCGGGGTGTTCCAGGAATCTGACTTCGACGAAGGTGGCGGACACTATCGAGTGGTGGTCGACGCCGAACCGGGTGACTATGACATGGAGAAGATTTCCGCCATGTTGCACAAGATCGTGGCCGGCGCGACCAGTTGGATGGACGATCGTCCCTTCGAGACCTACATGTTTCTTTATCACTTTCCGAAAGGACCGGCGGGCGGCGGCATGGAGCACTCTTATTCAACCGCAATCGAGGTGAATGCGGACGTGCTGGCGCGGGCTCCAGAAGTACTGGCTTCGGTGACCGCGCACGAGTTCTTTCATCTCTGGAACGTGAAGCGAATCCGTCCGCAGACGCTCGAGCCCGTGGACTATACGAAAGAGAATTACACGCGGGCGCTCTGGTTCAGTGAGGGATGCACCAGCACGGCGTCAGACATCATCCAGTTGCGCGGCGGGCTACTCGACGAGAGCCGCTTTGAGCGAGAACTCGCCTCTGGAATCGGCGAACTCGAACGGCGCCCGGCGCACCTGACGCAATCGGCGGAAGAATCGAGCCTGGATGCGTGGCTGGAGGGCGACGCGTACTACCGCCGTCCCGAGCGCAGCATTTCTTATTACAACAAAGGCGAACTGCTGGGCATCACGCTGGATTTAGCGGTGCGCGAGGCCAGCCACGGACAGGCTTCGCTGCGCGAGGTGTTTCAATGGATGAATCAGAACTACGCGAAGAAGTCGCGTTTCTTTCCTGATTCTGAGGGTGTGCGCGAGGCCGCCGAGGTGGTGAGCCATGCGGATTTGGGATGGTTCTTCGCGAAATACGTCGCGGGTACGGAAGAGATCCCCTGGAATGATTTCTTCCGCAGTGTGGGATTGCGCGTGGCAGAGGAAAAGAACAGGGTGGCGGATGCTGGTTTTGTGGCCTCGCGAAACTTCGATGGACCTATGACGGTGGCGGCGATCACAGCGGGCAGTGAAGCGGAACGGGCCGGTCTGCAAGTGGGCAATACTATTCTGGAGATCAACGGCAACGCGGCTGGACAGGAATCATCGCAGGAAATTGAGCGGCTCGCCCCGGGCGATACGATCACTTTGAAAATCCGCCCCCGGCGGGGCGGAGAGCGCGAGTTGAAGTGGAAGGTGGGCAGCCGCGAGGAAATCTCCTACGAGCTTAAAGACGTGGAGAACGTTACCGCCGAACAGCGGGTGCGTCGGACCGCGTGGCTGAAGGGCGAGTCGCAGATTGCGCAAGAGGCGCCCGCGCATTAGAGGTGCAGGAACACCAGGGCGTGCTCGACGGGGACAAAAAGACAGAATGATCCGCACCATCGCAATGCTGGTTTTCTGGGGGCTGGCCGCGCCCGTGGCGGCCCTGATCGGATTCCCTTGGTCGTTCATCAGGGGAAACGTCAACCTGCTGTATCGCATGTTCATGATTGGCTGCCGGAGCGGCGTCCGACTGACCGGAGTTCGCGTGGAAAGCGTGGGGCTCGACAAGCTGGACCCGGCACGCACCTATATCTTCATGTCGAACCACGTGTCGAACCTGGACCCACCAATTATCACTCCGCTGATTCCGAAGCGTACCTCCGTGATGGTGAAGAAAGAGTTGCTAACTTATCCGATTCTGGGCCGGGCGATGCGGATGGGGTCGATGGTGCCGGTGGATCGCGGCAATCGCGATGCTGGGATTGAGTCCGTGCGGGCCGCCAAGCAGGTTGTGCAGCAAGGCCTGAACATGACGATCTACGTGGAAGGCAAGCGGTCCTTCGATGGCAAGCTGCTGCCCTTCAAGAAGGGGCCGTTCTATCTGGCAATGGAGTGTGGAGTGCCGGTGGTACCCATAACCATCACCGGGACGCATTACATAATGCCGAAGGCCAGATTCGCTATCAAGCCTGGAACTGCGACTGTGATTTTCCATCCGCCGATTGAGCCGAACGATTTTGGCAGTCGCGAGTGTTTGATGGAAAAGGTCAGGGCCGTAATCGATAGCGGGCTGCCGGAGGAGTTCAGGCAGAGTGCGTCCGTCGCAAAGGGAAGCGCTCAGGCTTGAAGCGTGAAAAAACAAAACGCCGGCACCCGAAGCTCCGGTATGCCGGCGCGAGATGCAAAGCTCAGTTAAGTGTTATCTCCCACACGACCCCGTTGCCATTGGCTCCGCCCTGCTTGGTGGTGCCGTAAACATGGCCGGGTTCGAGTGCCGGATTGCTGAACGAATAAAGGCCGTCAGTTCCGCCTTGGAAAACGTAAAGCGAGGTGTAAGTCCAGGAACCGCTTGCCGGAGTGAGTTTGTAAACCGTCCCGGAGTTATAAGCGCCGTCGCAGTGCGTCGTGCCGTAAAGATTCCCGGACGCATCCAGGGCGACGTTGCGGAAGCTTCCGGAAATACCCCACCCCGGATTGCTGTAGATCACGTTAAAGGTCCAACTGCCGTTTGCCGGGGTCAACTCGAAAATGGTGCCGCCGCCACCCGCGCCGCCTTCGGTAGCCGCTCCATAGAAGTTGCCCAACTTGTCCGCGATCAGCCCCCCGTATGGAACCGCGCCATCATCTCCATCCTGGAAGTTTTGCAGAATCGTCTCCGTCCAACCTGATGCCGACCGGGTCAACTGGAAGATAGTTCCGTATCCGTAAGCGCCTCCTGCGGAAGTCATACCGTAGAGATGCCCGGTCTTATCAAAGGCCACTCCTCCGACGGGGATTGCCCCGTCCGCGCCGGTACCGAAGCTGTAGAGCACCGTTTCCACCCACTTGGAGCCGCTCTTTGGCGCAGTCAGCCTGAAAACCGTGCCATTCCCATTCGCGCCACCAGCACTCGTAGTGCCGTAAAGGTTTCCTAACGCATCCATGGTCAGGCCCGCTTCGGGAGTTGCGCCATTCTTCCCGGCGGGAAAGCTATAGAGTACTTCTTCTGAGCCAGTCGCCGTAACCTTGAAAATGGTTCCCGAGTCTTCAACTCCTCCGCCAGCAGTTGTGGTGCCGTAGAGGTTGCCTGCTTTGTCCCTGATTAAACCACCTTCTGGATTTGCTCCGTCGGTTCCACCCGCGAAGCTATAAAGGACGGTTTCTTCGCCGCTCTTGCTAACCTCGAATACGGTTCCGTTTCCAGAGGCGCCGCCGACGTTGGTCGTGGCGTAAAGGTTCCCCTCGGCATCGGTAATGAAACCGTCCAGAGGATTTCCCCCATCGCTCCCGCCCGTAAAGCTGTAGACCACCTTAAAGGTCTGAGCTTGCGCGCGCGGGATAGCCACTGCCGCTAGTCCTAGCAAAAACGCAAGAGTCAGCATAAGCTTGGCCGTGGTTGAGATCGGTTTAGGGTCCATGATGGGCACTTAGGTCCTTTCGAATCGTATTCGCGGGGCTCGCCTAGAGTCGGCTCGGGAGAGGCAAAACCCGCCTGCCACGAACTTTAGAGAATCCGACCTCGACAATCCCCAGTACTGCAATCGACTAACTAGCATACCGTTGTTCAAAAGTAATTTCCAGCGCGAATATGCTGGGCCCGCTTTAAGGTTGGCGCGTGTCGAGGGGGCCTAAACGAAGTAAGGTAAGCTTGCTACACGCGTGGGGCGTTGTCAAGAATACTTAGTGCTCCGAACAATTAGTGTACATGCAGAGTCTTGCACACCCAGCGAGACCGGAACCATGTGATGCCACACCGCGCTTCTAAAAGTCCTCGCGATGATTGCGCTTCAGTGGCCCTCCTCCTTCGGGAAGCGGGACCGCACAGCGCGGGCGATTTCCGGCAATTTCGGCAGAATCGCGGAATACTTCAGCCACAATTTGTGGTCGACGGCGGGGGCGCCGCTAACCAGGGCTCCCGCAGGAATATCGTGAGCGACTCCGCTCTGCGGCGTGACGATGGCGCCGTCGCCGACTTTGCAGTGGCCGACCACGCCAACTTGACCAGTCAAAATCACTCGATTGCCGATTTCCGTGGAACCAGCGAGGCCGACTTGGGAGCAGAGCAGGGCATCTTCGCCGACCTGCGATCCGTGGCCGACCTGCACCAGATTATCGATCTTGACCCCGCGCCGGATGCGAGTTTCACCGACGCTGGCTCGATCGATGCAGGAGTTCGCCTGGACTTCCACGTCGTCTTCGATAACGACAGGGGCGGGCTGCGGAATTTTGTGCCAATGTTCATCGTGAGTCTTGGCGAAGCCAAAGCCGTCGGAGCCGATCACGACGCCGTTTTGCAGCAGGACGTTATTACCGATACGGCAGTTTTCGCGGACTACGGCGTGGGCGTGGGCAAAGAAGTTGCCGCCGATCTTCACCCCGCGATAGATCACCACGTGCGCCAGCAGGACGGCGTTGTCGCCGATCTCGACATCTTCGTCGACGACTACATAGGGTCCGAGGTGGGCGCCGCGTCCAATCCTTGCCGTGGCATGAACCACCGCTGTGGGATGCACTCCCGGGGCGTAGCGCGGCGGCTGGTGGAAGAGTTCGAGAGCGTGCGCGAAGCTGAGATAGGGATCCTCGACGCGCAGCGCGGCCGCTGGAATGACAGGGAAGTTCTCGGCGACGATTACCGCTGCAGCCTTGGTGCGCCGGGCCGCGGCGGCATACTTGGGGTTGGCGACGAAGGTAAGCTCTCCGGGTCCGGCTTGCTCGATGCCGTTGAGCCCGGTGATCTCGGTATCGGGCGAGCCGTTTTCCAGGCGTGCGTGAAGGGCGGATGCGATCTGAGAAAGTTTCATGGCGGATGAAGTAAGACGCGAGTAAATCGTACACCAGCCGCCAGTGGATTGAAGCGCTAGTTGCGGGTTAGTTCTCCTTCGGTCTTGCCGGTAATGGTGAGGAAGCGGATGACGCCCTGACTGTCTTCGAAGACCAGGCCGGTGCCGGTCGGGTTGGCAACGGCCGCGACGAGATGACCATACGACTTGGGAATGCCGCCGTGAGTCGGAGTCTGGTCGTAGCGCGCGAGTTCGCCTTCTTTCATGCCGGTCATGGCTACGAAGCGAATCACGCCATCGCTATCCTCGAAGATCAGCCCGGTGCCGATCTGGTCGGAAATCGCCGTGACCAGGCGTCCGTAGGATTTAGGGACGGTGCCCTGGGTGGCTGGGGCAGCGTAGGCAACCGTGGTACGGCGGTTTCCAAATGAGTAGCCGGCGATCAGCAGCAGGGCGGCGCCTATGACGAGCAGAATTCTCTTTCGCATCGCTTACGACCTTTCCTTTTTTTGAACTTGTTTCTAAAGAACCGCGGCTAAGGCTGGACCAGGATCTTGTGCATCATCCCGAGATCCTCATGCAGCAGGATATGGCAGTGGAACACGAAGAGACCCGCAGTGTTTGGGTCACGAAAATCCATGCGCACCTTCACGCTGTGGTAAGGACCGGTGCCTGACCAATAGGGAATCTCAATGGTGTCGCGCAAGTCCTGGTTGGGCACGGGTTTTCCGTCGACCTCCAACATCATAAAGTGGATCTGGTGGATGTGAAATGCATGCGTCTCGAGGGCGCGGTTTTCAATGGTCCAGTCTTCCACGGCTCCCACCTTGGTGGTAATCGCAGGCTTCTCGTTGGGTTCGAAAACCTTCTGCTTTTGTCCGTCGACAGTGATGTAGAACTGGATGGGACCGTTGGTTCCGCCAAATTCCTCCGAGAAGTAGAGCCTCCGCTCCGCGGTTGGAGATTGCTCCTTCAAGCCTGCAAATTTGAGGTGATCCACTGACACTTGCGGCCCGGCTGAAGGCGGGTGCGCCAGTTGTGGCTGAGCCCCGTCGTGGCTAAGTTGAATGGAGGCGAGAGGCTGTTCGAAATCGGCGTTGCCGGTGGGCCCGGTAGAATAACTCAGCGTCTCCAGAAACGCGTTCACTCCGGCTGGAGGCGCTGACACGATGAACTCCGCACGTCCGGCGGGAGGTATCAGGATGGTGGTTTGCATTCGAGTCTGGGCCAGAGGATAGCCGTCAAGAGCGATCACCTGCAGTGGCTGCGGAACATTGTTAAACCAGACCTGTAAGGGCATGAAATCCTGAAGGCTGGCATTCAAGACGCGCCAGAACTGCTTTTCGCCAGGCTTCATCAGGATGACTGGAGAAGGTCCCTGCACGATGGCAGAATTTTCGAAGTTCACCGTCAACTGGTAGGGCCCGGGTACCCAGGGAACAAGAAACTCCTGCCGAATGGTGAGCACGCGCTCGGTGAGGCCCTTGACCTCCGGGCGAACCTTCTCCATCCCTTCGATAACGATCGCGCCCGCGGCGCCGCCATTCACCTGAAACTCGGTGAAACCGTGCACGTGCGGATGGTACCAATAAAGGCCGGGAGGCTCGTTCGCCGGAATCTGTGTGTCAAATTGAAAGCCCGGCGTACCGGGCTGGATCAAAGTGGTGAGCACATCATCCTGATGGCAGTTCGGCGGAATATTCAAGCCGTGGAAGTGAACGTTGGTTGAGTTGAGCGTCGCGGTGCCAGTGTCGCCGCAGGTTGCTCCGGGCGGGGCGGACATGTCCATCGCGCTGATACTCTGCGGTCCATCACTCGAGATATCGTCCTTCACGTGCAGGAGCAAGCGGTCCCCAGGATTGAGGCGCAATGTGGGCGCTTCCACGATCGCAGAGGAGTTCTGGTACCGGTAACAGTAGTGGGTGTAACCGTTGACGTCGACCGAGTGTGCCATGGAGAGAGCGACGTCGAGGACCCCATTTTGCGAATAGAGATTGAGGGCATCTTGAAGCACGGTGTCGGGTTGAGGGCGGGGAGGGCACTGCGCCGCTAGCCTCAGAAAGGAAAATCCGCATATGACTATGGCAAGCGAATATCTCGATAGAGTGCGCATGTCGAATTCCTTTATAGTCTTTCGCGTGAAGCAGGGGGATCAGACAAAGTGTAGAACGACTCCCCGCACGAGGCGAAGCCGCCAGCTAAAGGCTCGCTAGGGCTCGACAAGGATCTTGTGCATCATGCCGAGATCTTCGTGGAGGAGGATATGGCAGTGAAACACAAAAGTGCCAGCGATAGTGGGGTCGCGGAAATCCATGCGCACCTTCACGCTGTGGTAAGGACCGGTGCCTGACCAATAGGGAATCTCAATGGTGTCGCGGAAATCCTCAGCGGGGACGGGCTTGCCATCAACCTCGAGCATCTGAAAATGAATTTGATGGATGTGAAAGGCATGCGTTTCCAGGGCCCGGTTTTCGATGGTCCAGTCTTCGACCGCTCCTACCTTGGTGGTGATCACAGGCTTTTCGTTGGGTTCGAAGACTTGCTGCTTTTGTCCATCCACGGTGACATAGAACTGAATGGGACCATTGGTTCCACCGAATTCCTCGGAAAAGTAAAGCTTCCTGGTTGCCGTGGGAGTGAGTGCCCGCAAGCCCGCGAACTTGAGGCTATCCGTCGACATGGATGGCCCGGATACGGCAGGCCTGGCAGCTGGCTTGTTGGAGCCAGCGTTGCTCGTGAGATTGATATTGGCGAGAACCTGTTCGAGATCCGCGTTGCCGGTGGGGCCGGTGGAATAAGCCAAGGAAACGAATTGGCCGGTCGCTCCGGCGGGAGGAGCCTGCACGATAAACTCCGCCCGTCCGGCCGGAGGGACGAGAATGGTTTGCTCCATCCGTGGCTCGGCCAGAGGATAGCCGTCGAGAGCGATCAACTCCAAGTTCTGCGGCTTACCGTTGATCCAGACCTGCAGCGGCATGAAATCCTGGAGGGTAGCGTTGGCGACCCGCCAAAACTGCTTTTCACCCGGCTGCATCTGGATGATGGGACCCCCAGTGGAAGTGGTTACCTGATAGTTCAGCGTGAGTTGGTAAGGCCCGGGAACCCACGGAACCAGATACTGCTGACGAACCACGAAAACGCGCTCGGTGAGTCCAGTCACCTCGGGGCGGACTTTCTCCATGCCTTCGACGATGAGCGCTCCGGCGGCTCCGCCATTAACCTGGAACTCGGTGAAGCCGTGGACGTGCGGATGATACCAATACAGTCCGGGAGGCTCGTTCGGTGGAATCCTCATCTTGTACTGAAATCCCCGTGAGCCCGGCTGAATTATCGTGGTGAGCACATCGTCCTGATGGCAGATGGGAGGAACGTTGAGGCCATGGAAGTGAACGTTGGTCGATTGCAAGGTCGCGGTGCCGGTATCGCCGCAGACGCCTCCGGAGGGCGACATGTCCATTCCGCTCATCGAATCGGGAGTGGAGGTCTGAATGTCGTCTTTGACGCCGAGGTCAAGCTCGTCGCCCTGATTGAGTCGCAAGGTTGGAGCTTCGACGACGCCGGTCGAAGCTTGGTATTTGTAGCAGTAGTGTGAATAGCCGAATTGATCGACCGAGTATCCCATGACGAAGGCGGCGTTGAGCACGCCGTTTTGCGCATTGAGACTGAAGGGATCCTGGACAACGGTACCGGAGGCTGGGCGCGCGGGACACTGCGCCCACGCTCCTGCAAAGGAGAATCCGCACACGATGATAGCCAGCAAACCTCTAGAAATAGCGCGCATGTATATCGCTCCTCGATCTTCCCAGAACTTCCCCAGGATTCGGACCGCATAAGATTCGAAACGACGTTGCTTCATGGCTAAAAGGACCGAGGAGGAAAGCTTCCAATCGATAACAGCCCTGGGCTGGTGGGGTCGATGACAGGCGAGCGAGTCGCTTCTGTCAGAGTGCAAGTCCCGCCGCTCGAACCCACTTCAATCACTCCGATGGAGGACGTTGCGCCAAACTCAGCAACGTAGAGGGCTCCGCCGGTGCCGCTGTTTGAAGCTAGCGCCAAACTCCCAAGATAGGACCAGTTCGAACTGTAGCCCTTGATCTTGCCGGAGGCGCAACCCGCCGAAAGCTTTCCGTTGCTTTTGTCGAAAGTGGCAGCGGTAATTTTATCCCCTTGCGTATTGCTGATGTAGAGAAGCGTTTCATCCGGGCTCAGCAGGATGTTGCTGGAGCTGATGCCAGCTCCCAGCGGATAGACAACCGTCGGGCTCAACTTGCCGGAGGAAATGTTGGAAACCTCAACCACCGTGGAGGTCGACGTATCTCCGAACAGAGCGAAATGCCCATCCTCCGTGATCTCCACGCTATTGGGATAAGTGACCCCTTGCGACTTGAGATAGGCGCTGGAATTCTGTTCGTCGCCGTTCGATACGGGTGTGCCGGATGCGATGTTGAAGGACTCGATGGAGCCGTCTCCGTAGGTTACAACCAGAATATTGCCGTTGATGGCCATGCCGTTGATGAATCCGCCTTGCAGGCCGGCAACGGAGACGTCGTTTAGAAAAGTGAGGCCGCAGCCGGGTTGCAGCTGAAACGTTGCGATGGTATTGGAGGTGGTGAAACCTGCGTAAAGATACTGGGCGTTCATCGCCAGACCGATGCCGTTGGCGGTTCCGGAATCGGCAGCGGAACCAAACGTACTGCTGTCCACTAGCAAGGTGCTGAGGTCGATGCCGACGATGGTGCCAGTCAAAGCGTCGGAGGCATAGACGCACTCTTGGCTTGCGCTGTTGAGGGCGCTCACCCGGTTGGCGGAGAAAAAGCCGCCTCCAATGCCATAGCCGCCGGTCGGCACTTGCTGTTTCAGGGTAAGAAATCCGCCCGTCCCTACGGTGTAGAAGGTAACGCTGTTCAAAACGCCGTCATCGTTGGTGACCAAATACTGAGGCTGACTTCCTCCAGCGGCGAACCCGGTCACCCCGCACATCAAAACCAGAACCGCCACAGCGCGCGACGGCCAAGAGGTCCACGACATCCCCATATTTCTCCCCAGTCCGCAACTTCTGAAGACACGTCTAACGAGCGATACCGTTGTTGAAGTTAACCACAGGCAGAGCAGCCGTGCAATGCCCATCGCTTGATTTTGCTAGGGAATAAGGACTCCGGATGAAAGTACGTGCACTCCTCCAGAGAAAAACGACAACCCAGTTCTGCGCCAACCAAGCGAAATCGCACGGCAGACTATACAACAAGAGGCAGCTTGAGTTTGTCATTTGTTTGTCACATGGAGAGCCGTCCGGAGCAGCGCTCCATCAACCATGCTTTTGGGAACTCACTCCTCAAACATCGGAACCTGACGCTGATCGTCGGTGGGGCCGCGGCGGGGTCGGCGGGCAGCGCCGATTACGGCTAACACGGTCAGGGATTCGAGGGCGGACCGGGGGACGAAGATGCGCTGGGTGTTGGAGCGCTGGTCGGGGGGATTGATGAGAAAGCCTTCCGGCATATTCTGAGTGAGGTCGGCGGGCATGAGGCCTTCGAGGATTTCGTTATCCTTAAAGCGGAGGCGTACCCACAAGCCTTCGGAGCGGGGGCGGGAAGTGAAGGTTTTGCGAGTGAGGGACTCGGAGTCGCCGAACTCGCGCACAAAGTAGACGCCCTTGATTTCATGCAGGTCCATGGCGACCACGTTGCCGGCGGTATTTAGGAGTTCGAGTTTGCCTTCGCTGATGAATTGGGCGGGGGAGACGTAGCCGGAGACGGAATCCCGGTCCATCTTGCGGACGATCACTTTCTTGTGGGTCGAGGGCATGAGCGGGCTTCGGCTATCGGGCTTCGGGCTTCGGCAAGATGATTCCGCCAAGCTCGACATCTACTTTTACCTTAGCGTTTCTCAGGCCAGGGGTTTCTGGTTCAGCCGAAGCCCGATGGCTGAAGCCCGAAGCCCGCTACATTCTCGCACTATTTCCGGCAAAATCGCGGGAATCCACGTTGGCAGTAGCCAAATTGTAAACGTTGTGTTATTCCTTTAAGTTGCCTCGGCGCCACTCAAGCCTGTATAAGTGTTTTGTATTGAATGGCTTGTGCCCGATGTAGAGTGGAAAGGCCGGGGTTGGGCCGAGTCGTCCTGTGGAAAACTTGTGGAAAACGTTCGTGCGGGGCGGGCTTAGCCCGTGATGGCGGCAGGAAATGACGGCCCTGTAGCCGCTTGCCGTAGATAGCTTGAAGACGAATGGCTGATTACATTTACACCATGGAAATCCGGTTGACGCCGGATCAGATGAAAGGCGTCAATCTGGTGCAAGACATAGCCCGCACGGCGGGAATCACTCTCTACCTAACCGGTGGCGCGATTCGCGACATCATCAGCGGGTTTACCATCCGCGATCTGGACTTCACGGTCCAGGGCAATCCTCTCAAACTGCAGAAGGAATTCGAACGCGCGGGCGCACAACTGGCCGGCCACGACGAGGACGTGCGCACGCTGTTTCTGGTTCTGCCGGGCAACGTGCGAGCCGAGATCGGCATGGCCCGGACCGAAAACTATGAGAAGGTCGGCAAGCCGCCGGTGACTGCGCCAGCCAGCATTCAGGAAGACCTGCGGCGGCGTGATTTTACCGTGAACGCCATGGCGCTGTCGCTGAACGAAGGTTCACGGGGGCTGTTGCTCGATCCGTTCAACGGCGTAGCTGACATTGAGGCCAAGTTGCTGCGAGTGCTGCACAACTATTCCTTTGTGGAAGATCCCTCGCGGCTGATTCGGGCTACGCGCTTTGCGGCACGCTTCCATTGGCCAATGGAAGAGCGCACGCAGCAGCGCTACGACTCGGCAAAGGAAAATAAATACATTGAGCACATCGCGCGTAGCGCGGTGGGGCATGAGATCGCGCAACTGGCGCATGAAGAAGATCCGCTGAATGTGGTGCGCGCTCTAGAAAAGGAAGACTGGCTGAAAGTGCTGCATCCGCACTGGACCACAGCCAAGGTGGACACCAACGGGCTCGCGCAATTGATGAAAACGCGCCAGCAGATGGTGGACCTGGGCTATACCGTGGATCCATCGCCGGCAGTGATGCACTTCCTAACGGCGCGGCTGACTGACAAGGACATCTCCGATCTGAAGCGGCAGATCCCGCGCAAGGATTTGATTGAAGCCTGGCGCGACATCGAGGACCACGCCAAGGAACTGGCGAAGCGGCTGACCGGGAAGGAAGCGGCTACGCCGTCGCGCACTTGGAATCTATTGTCTGCGGCGCGGCCCGAGATGGTCCTGTTTCTGGCCGTGACGGCGCGGCATCAAACCGTGGCGGGGAAGATCAAGAACTTCCTGACCAAGTGGCGGCAGGTGCAGCAGCGCATACCGCTGCCCGAGATGACGGAGTTGCTGATCACCCCGCAGTTGCCGGAATATCCGAAGATCGCGCGCGACGTGTTCATGCTGCTGCTTGACGGGAAATTGCGCTCGCGGACGGAGACTTTGAAGTTCCTGAAGCCGTTTGCGCCGCCCCCACCACCGCCGCCGCCGCCACCCAGGCGCGGGCGCGGAGCTAAAGCGGTCGCTGCTGCCGCGCCTACTGCGCCGGTACCGGGGAAGAAGGCCGAAGTGGTGAAAGGCAAAGGAAAAGGCGCAGCTGTTGCCGCCCTAGCTGCGGCGGCTCCCGTGGCCAAGGTAGTAGAAGTCAGATCGAAACCGGAACCTAAGGCGAAACCCGCCAAAACTGCGCCCAAGCCCGCGAAGCCAGCCGCGAAACATCCTGCGAAGAAGCCGGCTCCGAAGAAAGCTGCTCCGAAGAAGACCAAGGGCAAGAAGCGGTAGCTTCCCGGCAATCTCACATCGAGTCCTTGCCCTAATTCGTCTCAGGCAGATACTAATTTCTGGATGTCCCGACTTGAATCCGGCATATAATTACACGTATGCATCGACCGCTTCTTATTACGGCGCTCGTGCTCTTATTGGTGTCTGTGCCGTTGTGGGCGCAGCACGGCGGAGGCCATGCTTCCGCCGGCGGCCACGGTGGTTTTGCTGCGCACGGATCTGCCGGACATTCGTATTCGAGCGGCACTCGGGCTTTCAGTGGCACACGCTCAGGGTTCACAGCCCGTCCGTCAGTGCGGGGCTCCGCTCCCCGGCAGTCACTCTCCTCACGCGGTTTCAACCGTTCTGGCGGAGTGCGAATCCGAACCTACCGTTCACGGAATAACTGCTTAGGCTACGGATGCCGCGGCGCCTACGGATATCCATTGGGTTTCGATCCCTACTGGTGGTGGGATTCCGGCTCGTCCTACGACCAGGACAAGCAAAATCAGATTGGCCTGGCGAATGAGATGAACCAGCAGAGCCTCGACGAACAGAGAATGCGCGAGCAAGGCGATCAAGATGTTTATGCGAGGTCGGCACCTCCGCCACCACGCGAAGCGGAGCGCACGGAAGCCGCGCCAGCCACGGTGTTAGTGTTTCGCGATCAGCGCAAGCGGGAAGTGCAGAATTACGCCATCGTAGGGCAGACGCTGTGGAACTTCGCCCCGCAACATACGGAGAAGATTCCCCTCTCGGACCTTGACCTTCCGGCCACAACCAAGGCGAACGACGAGCGCGGAGTCGATTTCCGATTGCCCGGCGCGCATGAAGGGCAGTAGCCCGATTACATCCGACTTCCGCCATCTTCTCTGTGGATAACTCTCCGCTTCCACAACCTCGTTTCCCGTTAGAATGAGCCGATGCGGAATTGGTCCTAAAGCCCTATGCCCCAATTCGTCCACCTGCACCTGCATACCGATTACTCTCTGCTGGATGGCGCCTGCGACGTTGAAAAGCTTTGCCAGCGCGTGAAAGAACTGGGCATGCCCGCCGTGGCCATGACCGACCATGGAAACATTTTTGGCGCGGTCCACTTTGTAAACGCGGCGAATCATGAGGGCGTGAAGCCGATCATCGGGTGCGAACTTTACATCTGCAAGAAAGACGACCACAACATCGAGCGTACCCCTCCCGATGGCGATACCTACAACCATCTGCTAGTGCTGGCCCAGAACGAAGAGGGCTACCGCAACCTGGTAAAGATTACCTCAGAAGCCTCTCTGCACGGGTTCTATTACAAGCCGCGCGTGAGCAAGCAGTTTCTGGCGGAGCATTCGCGCGGGCTGATCGGGCTTTCGGGATGCTTGAAGGGCGAGGTCGCCGAGCGGTTAATGGAAGATAAATACGACGCTGCCCGCGCCGCCGCAGGAACCTTTCGCGACATTTTCGGAAAAGACAACTTTTATCTCGAGATTCAGGATCAAGGGCTGGCGATGGAGCACAAAATCCATCCCGGCCTGTTCCAGTTAGAAAAGGATCTCGGGCTACCAATGGTGGCGACCAACGACAGCCACTATCTCTGCGAGGACGACGCGCACGCCCAGGACGTGATGCTGTGTATTCAGACCGGCAAGTCGATTCACGACACGGCGCGAATGAAATTTGACGGCACCCAGTTCTTCGTCAAGAGCCATGACGAGATGTATCGCGTGTTCAAGGATTCGCCCGAGGTTTTGACGCGGACGCTCGACATCGCCGAGCGCTGCAGCCTGCGGCTGGAAAAAGTGGCAACGCCTTTCCCGCAATTTGATGTGCCGCCGGGTTACACCATCGACAGTTATTTCGTGCACGTTTCCCGCGAGGGCTTTGCGAAGCGTATGGCAGCGCTGCGGCCACTGCACGAGCAAGGCAAGTTGAAGCATCCGATTTCGGACTACGAGCAGCGGCTGGAGCGGGAACTGGCGATCATCCAGCAGATGAAGTTCCCGGGATATTTCCTGATCGTGTGGGACTTCATCCGCTACGCCAAAGAACACGACATTCCAGTGGGACCGGGGCGCGGATCGGCGGCGGGATCGCTGGTCTCTTATGCTTTGGGGATAACCGATTTGGATCCGTTGCAGCACGAATTGCTGTTTGAGCGCTTTCTGAATCCGGAGCGCGTTTCCATGCCGGATATCGACATCGATTTCTGCATGAACCGGCGCGGCGAGGTGATCAACTACGTCACGCAGAAGTACGGCCGCGACAACGTGGCCCAGATCATCACCTTCGGCACCATGGCGGCCAAAGCCGCAATTAAGGACGTGGGCCGAGCTATGGATATCCCTTACGCCGATGTCGATCGCATCGCCAAGATGGTGCCCACGCAGCTCAACATCACGCTCGACCAAGCCATCGAAGACTCACCGCAACTGCGCGAAGCGATGGAGAAGGATGGACAGATTCGCGAGCTGATGCAAACGGCGAAGAAGTTGGAAGGGATGGTGCGCAACTCCGGAGTTCACGCCGCTGGTGTGGTGATCTCGCCGCGGCCTCTGACGGAGTTGGTTCCACTGCATCGGACGAAGAACGACGAAATTGTCACCGCCTTCGACATGGTTGCCATCGAGAAGATGGGCCTGTTGAAGATGGACTTTCTCGGGCTGACCACACTGACGATTTTGACTGACACGTTGAAGCTGATCGTGCACACGCGGGGAACGCCGATTACGCTGGAAGGGATTCCGCTCGAAGATTCGGCGACTTATGAAAAGGTGTTTCACAAGGGATTGACCTCCGGTGTGTTCCAGTTTGAATCGCACGGCATGCGGGACGTGTTGCGCAAGTATCAGCCGAATTCGATCGAGGATCTTACGGCGCTGAATGCCCTCTACCGGCCGGGACCGATTCAGGGTGGAATGATCGACGATTTCGTCGACCGCAAGCACGGGCGCAAGAAAGTCGAGTACGAACTGCCGGAGCTGAAAGAAATTCTTCAGGAGACGCTGGGCGTGATCGTTTATCAGGAGCAAGTGATGCAGATCGCGAACCGGCTGGCCGGCTATTCACTGGGTGAAGCCGATCTGCTGCGGCGCGCCATGGGTAAAAAGAAGGCCGAGGAGATGGCGCAGCAGCGCGAGCGGTTCGTGGAAGGCGCGGCGCAGCGCAAGTTTCCGCCCAAGAAGATCGAGAAGATTTTCGATCTCATGGCGCAGTTTGCGGGGTACGGCTTCAATAAGTCGCACTCCGCCGCTTACGCGCTCCTGGCCTATCACACCGCATATCTGAAGACGCATTATCCGGTCGAGTTCATGGCGGCTTTGCTGACCTCGGTCACGGGCAGTACGGACGACGTGGTGAAGTACATCAACGAGTGCCGCGAGATGGGCATTGCCGTGGAGGCGCCGGACATCAACGTGTCGGATGCGAACTTTACACCACATGGAGAAGCGATTCGTTTTGGGCTGGCCGCAGTAAAGAACGTGGGCGGCAACGCGATCGAATCGATTGTGGGGGCGCGGAAAAAGCTTGGACGCTTCAAGTCGATTTATGAGTTCTGCGAGAACGTCGATCTGCGTCTGCTCAACAAGCGCGTGCTGGAGTCGCTGATCAAGAGCGGGGCGATGGATTCGCTGGGGCGACGCGCACAATTGATGACCGTGCTCGACCGCGCCATGGATCGGGCGCAGAAGGCGCAGCGCGATGTGGAATCGGGACAGCACGGGCTGTTCGGGGTGTTTCAACAGGAAGAGTCCGAGGCCAATAACGACAAGCTGCCGAACATTCCCGACTGGGATGAGCAGGCGCGCCTGGCTGCGGAAAAAGAGATCCTGGGCTTTTTCATCACCGGGCATCCGCTGGAGAAATACAGAGACAAGCTGGCCGATCTGCAGGCGCTGCGCATCGACGAGATCGCTGCGATGACGAGGTCTACCGGCAAGGACGAGACCATCGCGACGGCTGGAATAATCGGCAATGTGCGCGTGCTCAAGAGCAAGCGTGGAGATTTCTACGCGCAAGCCACGCTGGAGGATATGTCCGGTTCGATCGACATGATCGTGTTCCCGGAGGCGTACAAGCGCATTCAGGATAAAGTTAAGCTGGAGGTTCCGGTGCTGGTGCGCGCCGGAGTGAGAATTGAAGAAGGAACCAATCCAAAGATTACGGCCGCTGAAATCATGCCTCTGGAGGATGCCAAGGTCCCTCTTCCGCGAGCGATTCGCATTCGCGTGCCCCTGGAAACAGCGGCTGAGTCCACGGTCGACGATCTTCACACGCTTTTTAGAGAGCGCAAAGGCGAAGCGCGAGTGTTATTTGACGTGGAACGTGCCGGGGATTTCATGGTGGTGATGGAGGCGGAGGGCTATAATGTGCTGCCGGATCGAAACTTCATCGCCCGCGTGGAACAGTTGTGCGGGCGCGGCAGTGTGAGAGTGATTAGTTGAATCGGATCCGCTTAACCGTACTCATATAAAACATGGAAGGAACTCACAAGGCGCAGCAGGAACTGGAGCAGATCGAGCGGCAGGTGGCGCTGATCGAGGCCACCGCGGGGCCGAATGACGAGACTCAGCGCCAGCTCGCGCAACTCCAGGAGCGCGTCCATATTCTGCGGCAGGAGATGAAGGAGTTGCAGACCGCCTGGCAGAAAACGGAATTAGCGCGGCATCCACAGCGTCCGCAGATGCTCGACTACGTCGAGCGGCTGTTCACGGACTGGAGTGAAATCCACGGCGACCGCAGTTTTGGAGACGATGCGGCGATTATTTGCGGGATGGCTCGCTTTCATGGCGAAGAGGTTCTGGTGGTCGGGACCCAGAAGGGCCGCGACATGAAGCAGCGCGTGTACCGCAATTTTGGGACGCCGCACCCCGAGGGGTATCGCAAGGCGCTGCGGGTGATGCAGGTTGCGGAAAAGTTTCGCCGGCCGATTTTCACATTGGTGGATACCGACGGCGCTTACCCAGGAATTCACGCGGAGGAGCGTGGACAAGCCGAGGCGATTGCGCACAACTTGCGGGAGATGGCGCGTCTTGAAGTGCCGATCATCGCCACGGTGATTGGGGTGGGAGGCAGCGGGGGTGCACTGGCGATTGCCGTGGCCGACCGCGTGCTGATGATGGAGAACTCGATTTACTCGGTGATTTCGCCCGAGGGCTGTGCCGCCATTATGTGGAGAGATTCCACCAAGAAGGAGTTGGCGGCGGAAGCCATGCGAATCACGGCGACGGATCTCAGCGAGCTGGGTTGCATCGACGACATCGTGCCGGAACCCGAAGGCGGAGCGCACCGCGATCACGAAGGGGCGGCGAATCTGCTCGATGTCAGTTTGCAGAAGCACTTCACGGAATTGAAGAAACTCTCAACCTCGGAATTGATCGAATCCCGCTACAAGAAGTTCCGCAACATTGCCCAGTTCTTCAAGACGGAGTCCTGAGCGTCCAAAGTTGTCTTTCTTTTCGCTTCTCGTTCCCAAACAGGTTCCTCTGGCTTTCCGACGGGCGATTTGGTATGCCGAGCGAACGCCGCCGCCGTATAATGAACTGTTTGCTTCGTGCAAATTGGGGAACTTCGGGCAGATCCACTCTGCCCGCTAATCAAAGGAAGGTGTAGGGATGGCCACTACGGATGTTGCACCCCATGGTGCGGGCGGGCAATTGGGGCGCAAGCGCATCGTCAACGACATGAGCATTCAGGTTGCCACGGTGAATGGCTCGGGCTCGAACAGTTCAAACACGGTATTGTTGCGCGCTATTTTTCAGATGGGCGTGCCGATTTCGGGCAAGAACCTGTTCCCCTCGAACATCGCCGGTCTGCCAACCTGGTACACGATTCGCGCCAATAAAGACGGCTACATCGGGCGGAAGAAGGAAATTGACTTCCTGATTGCGATGAACGCGGAAACTGCCCAGGACGACGTGATGTCGCTAGCGCCCGGCGCTTCCGTGCTTTACGACGAACCTCTCGCTCTCGACAAGCTGCGCAACGATTTAATTTTCTATTCGGTTCCTTACGACAAACTGGTTGCGACCGTTTGCCCGGAGGCGAAGCTGCGCAAGTTGGTCAAAAACATGGTGTACGTGGGCGTGGTCGCTCAGTTGCTCGAAATCGACATGGGCGAGGTGGAGAAAGCAGTCCGCAAGCAGTTCGCCAAGAAGGCAAAAGCCGCCAACTTGAATCTGGCCGGCGCTCAAGCGGGATTCGACTACGCGAAGGCGAGTCTGCAGAAACGCGGGGCATTCTACATCGAGCGCATGGACAAGACTGCGGGCAAGATCATCGTTGACGGCAACTCAGCCGCGGCTCTGGGCTGCATGTTTGCCGGGTGCACGGTGGTTACGTGGTATCCCATCACGCCATCGTCTTCGCTGGTAGAGACGATGATCGAATACATGAAGGAATACCGCATCGGTCCAGACGGCAAAGCCACATTCGCCATCGTTCAGGCGGAAGACGAACTGGCTGCCATCGGCATGGTGATCGGCGCCGGCTGGGCGGGCGCGCGCAGCATGACCGCGACCGCCGGTCCGGGCATTTCGCTGATGTCGGAGTTTGCCGGGTTGGCTTATTACGCCGAGATTCCGGGCGTGATCTGGGATATTCAGCGCGTCGGGCCCTCGACCGGATTGCCTACGCGCACTTCACAGGGTGACATTCTCAGTACCGCTTTCCTTTCGCACGGCGATACCAAGCACATCATGCTGATTCCATGCTCCGTGGCGGAGTGCTTCAGCATGGCGGGGGATGCCTTCAATCTGGCGGAGCAGTTCCAGACGCTGGTTTTCGTGATGTCCGATCTCGATCTTGGAATGAACAATTGGATGTCCGATCCATTCGAATATCCGACCGCGCCGATCAAGCGGGGCAAAGTGCTGGGCAAAGAAGAACTGGAGAAGCTCGGCGGATTCGCCCGCTATAAGGATCTCGACGGCGACGGCGTGGGATACCGTACTCTGCCGGGAACGGACCATCCCGCGGCGGCCTATTTCACCCGCGGTAGCGGCCATAACGATAAATCCAATTACAGCGAGCGGCCTGACGACTACGAAAACAACATGGAGCGGCTGAATCGCAAATTCGAGACGGCGCGCTCGTTTGTTCCACGGCCGGAAATTCTCAAGGGCGCGAACGCAAAAATCGGGATCATCGCTTACGGAACCTCGCATTGGGGAATCATCGAAAGCCGCGACCAGTTGCGTACCGAGTATGCGATCGAAACCGATTATCTGCGGCTGCGAGCCTATCCCTTCACGCGGGAAGTGCACGAATTCATCGAGCAGCACGAGCGGATTTATGTGGTCGAGCAGAACCGCGACGCCCAGATGCTCAGCCTGCTCAAGCTCGACCTGAAACCTGAACTCACCACGCGGCTGCGCAGCATCAGCCATCTCGACGGGCTCCCACTCGATGCGCGCTCCGTAACCGACGAATTAAGCACCATGGAGGGTAAGTAATGGCGACCACGCCTGCTGAACCAAAAACCAATCATATTGGCCTGACGGTAATCGACTACAAAGGCGGAAAGACCACGCTGTGCGCGGGTTGCGGCCACAACGCCATCTCCGAGCGCATTATCGAAGCCATGTACGACATGGGCGTGCAGCCGGAGCGGGTGGCGAAGCTGAGCGGAATCGGCTGCTCCTCGAAAAGTCCTGCTTATTTCATGAACCGTTCGCACAGTTTCAACTCGGTGCATGGACGCATGCCGTCGGTGGCCACGGGAGCAATGCTGGCGAATCGTAACCTGATTGCGCTGGGCGTGAGCGGCGATGGCGACACGGCTTCGATCGGCATCGGTCAGTTTGTTCACCTCATGCGCCGCAATCTTCCCATGATCTACATCATTGAGGACAACGGCGTGTACGGCCTTACCAAAGGCCAGTTCTCGGCGACCGCCGATCTGGGATCGAAGTTGAAATCGGGCGTGATCAATGATCTTCCTCCCATCGATACCTGCGGGCTTGCGATCGAGTTGGGCGCGACGTTTGTCGGCCGTTCGTTTTCCGGCGACAAGCGCCAACTGAGCACCATGCTGAAGGCCGCCATCGCGCACCATGGCACCGTGATGCTCGACGTGGTCTCGCCCTGCGTGACCTTCAACGATCACGAGGGCTCGACGAAATCCTACAAGTACGTGAAGGACCACGACGAGGCGCTGCAGGAGATGAGCTTCGTTCCTCACTTCGAAGACATTGACGTGGAGTACGATGCTGGGACAACGGTCAGCGTCACCATGCATGATGGTTCCAGCCTGCGTTTGCGCAAATTGGAAGAAGACTATGACCCTACCGATCGGATCGCTGCCATGACACGCCTGAACCAGGCGCACGACAACGGAGAAGTGCTGACCGGAGTGTTCTACGTGAACACGAAGGCACCCACGTTCCTCGAAATGTTGAACATGGTCGATCAGCCGCTGGCCACGCTGCCGGAATCGGTGACGCGTCCGGGCAGGGAAGCGCTGGACGCGGTGATGGAAGAATTGCGGTAAGCCGGACTTCGGCTGTCGGGCTTCGGGCTTCAGCCAAACCTCTTGTCATTTCGAACTGGGCCGAGGGCCCGGTGAGGAACCTGATTTCCGGTTCAGAAACCGAAAACGACCTTACCGCGGGGTCTGCTGAAGCCCGATTGCCGAAGCCCGAAGCCCGGTTTACTTCGGCGCGGTCGAACTTCCGGGCTGAAGCCCCAGTCCGGCGCCGTAATATTCCGCCAGCGCGTGCCGTTCGTCCTCAGTAAGCAGCGCCGCAATGGTGCGCATCGGTTCGTTGATGTCGTTGGCGCGCATCCGGTTTGCGAAGGCTTCGAGCTGGTTCAAAACATATTCGGCATTCTGCGTCGCAAGCGACGGAACTCCGGGACGATAGGCTACTGGACCATGGCAGGCCTGGCAGGGTGGAATGCCGCGCTCTCCGTCTCCAAACGAAATCAGGCGCGAAGCGATCGCGGCGTGCGCGGGCTCAGGCCGGGACTGAGGGAAGCTGCGGTTGTCTTGTGGATCGGTGAAGGCCGGCAGCTTCGAGTAATAAGCGACCACATCCGCCACGTCGCGCGGCGAAAGAGATTCCGAGATTGGCTCCATCACCCGCGAAGTTCGTTTATGAGCTCGAAAATCTTCCAGCTGTTTCCAGATGGCCAGCTTGTCCATGCGCACAAGATTCGGAGTCGAAGCGACGGAGCTGAAGCCTTCCGCCCCGTGGCAGTGTTCGCAGTGCCTGGCGAGAAGCATTCCGCGAAAAGCATCTCCGGCAGAGGCTGCGGCGATCGTCTCTGGGGTCCATGACACATAGGAAGGAACGCGATCTGGCCGGTTGTCACTCGCCAGCAGAAGAAACGAACTTGCCACGACGAGAATGCCGACAAGCCTCGGGAGCCGCCAAACAGACGGCGAATATCGCTGTGGCCTATTGCGCTGCACAGTTTCCCCTTTCTTCCGGCCGTAGGACAGGGAACTGCTCGCGAGGTACGACCTTCAACTCCGACCGCATGGCATAGTGTCCCGCCCCGCAGAACTCGCGGCACGGCATCTGGTACTCACCCGGATGCGGAAACTCAAGTTGAGCTTCGCTGATCGTCCCCGGCAGCACTTTCACGGCATAGTCCGTGCCATTGAAGGTGAGCGAGTGAACGGCGTCGGCGCTGGTAATTCGAAGACGAACCGGGACTCCGGCAGGAACCAGAATGCAGTGCGGGATGAAGAGGTACTGCTGCGCGATCATGCGCACGGTGACCGAGCCATCCCGGTCCTGCTCAGTTCCAAGATTGTTTTCGACGAATTCTCCGGACAAGTGAAGCGTCAAAGGATCGACGTGGTTGGAGCCTCTCAGAAAGCGCAGCAGGGGAACATCGATCTGGTAGTAGCGCGTGGCCGGAATGAGGCAAAGCACCAGCACCGTGATCAACAACGTTCGTAGCTTGGGCCAGTTCACAGGTCGCTCGATTTACTGGGCAGCCTCAAGTTCTTTCAGCACAGCGCTGCAACGTTCGCAAACCGTAGGATACTTCTTGTCCTCGCCAACGTGGATTGAGTAATTCCAGCATCGCTCGCACTTGACGCCATCGGCTTTCTTCACCTCAACTTGGACTCCTCCCGTGCCGTTGCCCGCACCCTGAACGAGGTTGACTGCGGAGACGATGAACAGGTAGCGGAGCTGGGCGGCATGGCGAGACAGCACCGAATAAACCGGGTCGGGAGCAGTCACCGTAACCTGGGCCTCAAGGCCGGTGCCGATCAGCTTGTTATTGCGGGCTTCTTCGAGCACCTTCAGAACGTCGTCCCGCACCGAGCGGAGGGTAGTCCAATCCTGGCTGGTACTCTCATCGCCCGAGCTGGCGTCGCTGGCCGCATTCTTCGCATCGCCGAGAATCTCCGCCGCGGAAGGGAACAACGCCAGGTGCACGCTTTCACTGCGCCCCGCGGTCTTCGGCAAATAATCCCAAACCTCTTCCGAGGTGAAGCTCATGATGGGCGCGAGCAACCGCACCAACGCTTCCCCGATGCGCCAGATCGCGGTCTGCGCCGAGCGGCGCGCCTGCGACTTAGGTGCGGAGATGTAGAGACGGTCTTTGAGCACGTCGAAGTAGAAGGCGCTCAAGTCGACAATGCAAAAATGATTCAGCCGGTGATAGATCCGGTGGAAGGCGAATTCGTCGTAGGAGCTCCTTACATCCGTTGCAAACGAACAAGTTTGCCACAGCATGTACTGATCGAGCGCTTCCAGCTTCTCGAAGGGAATGGAGTCCTTCTGCGGATCGAAATCTCCGAGATTGCCGAGAACGTAGCGGAACGTATTGCGAATCTTGCGGTAATTTTCTGCGACGCGTTGCATCAGCTGCTCGGAGCCGACCACGTCTTCGCGGAAATCGACAGAAGCGACCCAGAGGCGAACCACTTCTCCGCCGAAACGGTCAGCGATATCCACCGGGTCCACGTCGTTGCCGCGCGACTTCGACATGGCTTGACCTTTTTCGTCCAGCGTCCATCCCGGCGTGACTACGCCTTTGTAGGGCGGCGTGGCATGCGTGCCCATGGCGCAAAGAAGCGATGATTGGAACCAGCCGCGGTACTGATCGCCACCTTCCAGGTAAAGATCGGACGGCCAGGGATAAGAGGGTTCGTCGGCGATGAGGGCAAGATAGCTCGCACCGGATTCCAGCCAGACGTCGAAGATGTCGGTTTCTTTCTCGAACTTCGCGCCGCCGCAGTGCGGACACTTCGCGTCCGCGGGAAGAATCGTGTCGGACTCGGGCGTAAACCATGCATCGGCGCCAGCGCGCGCGAACAGCTCAACCACCCTCTGATTGACCGCATGGTCGTTGAGCGGCTTGCCACAGCTTTCGCAAAGAAAAACCGCGATGGGCACGCCCCACACCCGCTGCCGTGAGATGCACCAATCGGGACGCGTGGCGATCATGTTGGAGAGCCGCTCTTCGCCCCACGAGGGATCCCATTTCACGTGCTTGATTTCTTCGAGTGTGCGGGTCCGCAACGTGTCATCCTTCGACTTCCCGCCAGGCATGGGCGTTTCCATGGAGATAAACCACTGCTCGGTGGCGCGGAAGATCACCGGATTGTGGCAGCGCCAGCAATGCGGGTAAGAGTGCACAGTCTTTTCTGAATGCAACAGCGCGCCGCGCTTTTTCAGCAGTTCGATGATCGGCTGATTCGCTTCCCAAACGCGCTTGCCGGTGTATTCCGGCAGGCCGTCGCGCATGATGCCTTTTTCGTCAACATGGCTGGTGGCGTCGAGACCATATTTCACGCCGGTGGCAAAGTCCTCCGCGCCGTGCGAAGGCGCGGTGTGGACCACGCCGGTCCCAGTATCCATGGTGACGTAATCGGCCAGCACGCCGAGGATCTTGCGATCAAGGAAAGGATGCTGGAAGTTGAGCCGCTCCAGCTTTCGTCCGGGGAAGTGGGCGAGTTCGCGCGGATCGGCGAGGTTGCATTTCTCGGCGACATCCTTTGCCAGCTTCGATGCCACCACATACACTTCGCCGCCGGATTCGAGCGCAACGTACTCTTCGCTCGGATGAAAGGCCACGGCCATCGACGCCGGAAGCGTCCAAGGGGTAGTAGTCCAGATGATGGTCGAAACTTTCTTTCCAGCAAGAGCTGAGTCAACGGTTGCGGGATCGTCGAGCAATCCGTACTTCACCCACACCGTAGGACTGGTGTGGTCTTCGTATTCGACCTCAGCCTCGGCGAGGGCGGTCTCGTCGTGCATGCACCAGTAAACCGCGCGCAGGCCCTTGTAAACGAAGCCGTTCTCGTAGAAGGAAAAAAAGGTCGAAAGCACCACTGACTCATACTGCGGGTTCATGGTGGCATAGGGACGGTCGAAGCGGCCGAAGACGCCGATCCGCTTGAACTGCTGGCGCTGCAAGTCGAGAAACTTCTGCGCATACTTGCGGCATTCGGCGCGCACATCGGTCGGCCGCATCTGCAGCTTCTTGCCGCCGAGTTCCTTGTCCACCTTGATCTCGATAGGCAGGCCGTGGCAATCCCAGCCGGGGACGTAGGGCGCGTCGAATCCCGCCATGTTCTTCGATTTGACGATGAAATCCTTCAGGCACTTATTCAGCGCCGTTCCCAGGTGGATGGGGCCGCTGGTGTAGGGCGGGCCGTCATGCAGAATGTAAGTGGGAGAACCTTTGCGGGCCTGCCGGATGCGCTCGTAGATTCCGGTTTGCTCCCAGCGGGCCAGTATTTTTGGCTCGTTCTGGGGCAGGTTTGCCTTCATAGGGAAGGCGGTCTTGGGCAGATTGATGGTAGATTTCAGTTCGAACGGCACCCTGTGTGCTTCTCCTAAATGATTGAATCCTCTCATTATATGGAGCGATGCTGGGAACGTCCATGCGACCGCCTGCGAGAAGAACCAGAGGCACCAACTTTATTTACCTCAGACTTGCTAGCGAGAAGTACAACGTCTACCGGCATTTGGAAATACACTACGTAAAGGCACACAGAAGAGGTACAATTTCAAGAAGTCGAGGGTCGGGAGCTCAGTCCGCCCGTGGGGGCGGCCGGACCCGATTATTAAAACTTGAGAAGAACCCGAGAGGCAACTTGTTGGAAAGACCGCTCATCTGTGTAAGAGGAGCGGTGCCCAGAAGATAGCCCATTCCGCAGTCCCACCAGGGAGAACCATACCGGGGAACAATGGCATCAACCGAAGTCAATCCGAACGTCGCTCCGAAACCCGGCGCTGAGCCTGAACTGCACCTCCTACTGGCTCCGGATACTTTTGAGCCGCTGTGGAAGTCGCTTTCCCGCGGCCTGGACGATTTCTTCTTTCCCAAGAAACTTCCGCCGCTGAAACTGGAATCGAAGCCCATCCCGGTCAAGGATATTTGGGGCTTCTACAACTACAAGAAGAATGGGGCTCTGACCTCGACTGCGTTCCACGTGGTTGTCATCGGGCTGATCATCGGTGGCACGATTCTTGGGCGGCGACTGGTAACCAAGGTCGAGGCCAAACCCCAGGTCGAGACCAAGTTGATCGATCCTGGCGACTACGCCCTGAAACCCGCCAAGACCCAGGCTGGTGGCGGTGGCGGAGGTGGCGACCGCGATGTGCTAAAGGCCTCGCAGGGACGTTTGCCGAAGTTCTCGCTGCAGCAGATCACGCCCCCGGCCGCAGTGATCCGGAATCCCAACCCGAAGTTGGCGGTTGAGCCCACAGTTGTAGTGCCGCCCGATATCAAGGTGGCCATGCTTAACATGCCAAACCTTGGCGATCCGAAATCCTCGGCGATCATTCCATCGAACGGGACGGGATCGGGTGGTGGTATTGGTGAAGGCTCCGGCGGCGGTGTTGGCCCCGGACACGGGCCGGGAGTTGGGCCGGGTGAAGGTGGCGGCATCGGCGGCGGCGTTTACCGTGTGGGTGGAGGAGTCAGCCCGCCCCGTCCGATCAACAAGCCGGAAGCCGAATTTTCAGAGGAAGCCCGCAAGGCTAAGTTTCAGGGAGTTTGCGTGGTGGGTATGATCGTGGACGTGAACGGAAATCCCACCAACATCCATATCATCAGTTCGCTGGGCATGGGACTGGACGAAAAAGCCATAGAGGTCGCTAAGAAATACCGTTTTGAGCCGGCTATGAAAGATCGCCATCCGGTGGCGGCAGAGATTGCCCTTGAAGTCGACTTCCACTTGTACTGAGACACACCGCTCTCGGTCCTCAATTAAGAAGGATCCTTCCGCAGCACCGCAAAGTGCAACAGCACTCGTCGGCTAAATCCCAGCCTGTGATACAACTCATTCGCGCGCACATTATCTTCGCGGACGTGCAGAAACGGCGTTTCCCCGCGACTGCGAATGCGTTGCATCACCTCGCTCATCAGGATGCGGGCGTAGCCGTGGCCGGTGTGTTCAGGATGAGTACAGACGGCACTCACCTCGGTGTAGCCGGGAACCTTCAACCGCTCGCCAGCCATGGCAACCAGCTTTCCTTCGCGTCGAATTCCCAGGTAGGTACCCAGTTCGTGAGTGCGTTTGTTGAAGGGGCCAGGCTTGGTGAGCGCCGTGAGCTCCATCATGTCGGGAGAGTCCGGGGCGCCGAGTTCGACTATCTCCGGATCCCAGTTATGTGCATGCAGTCTGGTGTAGCGGGATCGCGAGGCTAGGGTGTTTGCACCCTCGTAGACCATTTCCGGCATCGTGGTGCCAGCCACCAGGCTCCATCCGGCGCGCGGCTGGTGAGGCATTTCCAGGAACAGCCGAATCGTCCCACCTGTTTCCAGCAAACCCGCCAGCGATTCGTAGCCCTTCGTTGTGGACTCAGCAAATCCCCCTAGCCGTGATACCTCTGGCATAAACCTGCGCGCTTGCCCGCAAGACTCTGCGAACTCGGCCTGCCGCGTGTTAAGGGCATTCCAGATGACGTTATCGAGCGGATGCATTTGTTTGGAATGAAGGTGCCGTTTCTGATTTGAGTGCTTGGGGCGGCACTCGGACACAGTAATTGTGCGGAAGCGGAGCACGCTATCCGAACCTTGCGCGCAAAAGAGGCACATCGCCGAGGCTCTGTCTGTCGAATGGTTTTGGGAAGGGCACGGCTTCAGCCGTGCCGTACGACAGACAAAAGACGTGGGCTTTAGCCCCTGAGGAGATTCTCTATTCCTTTAGGTCCACATGCTGGACGTCGTCGATAGGACGGCCGAGAAAGCGCTCGCCCAAGCGCCGGAACTTCTCCACTGAGTCCGTGGCGAAGAACTTGAGACGCGGGAGCACTCGTCGTTCCTCGTGAACGGCCGGGCTCGGCGGCAGGAGCTTTTGCAGGCGGCTGGCGACGGCACGAGCGGTCGATTCGGCGGAATCTACGATGCTCACATGCGACGGCACCGCGCGACGCAAAAGCGGCTTGAGTAGCGGATAGTGAGTGCAGCCGAGAACCAGAACATCCGCTTCGCGAAATCCATCGGCGAAGGCCTCGTCCAGGTAAATGCGCGCCACCTGTTCGGTGACCGGGTGCTCCACCCATCCCTCTTCAACCAGCGGAACCAGCAGTGGACAAGCCTTTTCCCGCGCGTCGAGACCCCGGGCCTCAAGCGCTTTGCGATAAGCGTGGCTGCTGACCGTGGCCTCGGTCCCGAGGACAACGACTTTCTTGTTCTTGCTAACCGAAGCCGCGGCTTCAGCACCGGGCTCTACCACGCCCACCACCGGAACATGGGCTGCCGCAGTGATGCGGTCAAGGGCGAGTGCCGTAGCCGTGTTGCAGGCGATAACCAGCAGCTCCGCGCCATGAGCTTCGAGATAATGAGCAGCCTCCACGGCATAACGCGCCACGGTTTCTACCGACTTAGAACCGTAGGGAAGGCGGGCCGTATCGCCGAAGTAGAGGTAATCGGCGCCGGGGATTAGCTCAAGTAAAGCTTTAAGAACGGTAAGGCCCCCGAAACCGGAATCGAATACGCCGATGGTTGGACGCCGAAGAGTCACGGATGGATGTTAGCACTTTACTGGAGTCGAGGGTTCAGGCGTATACTTCTGACTTTCCGCGCCGTATTATGCTCGTCTTCTCGATCATTACAGGAATTGCTAGCCTATTGGGGCTTGGCTTTTCGATCGCGGCATGGCTTGAGGCCCGTAAGGCCGTTGTGGCTGCCCATGAGGCCAGGAGGGCAATCCGAAAGAGCAATGCGGCCGAGGTTCTGAAGGATCTCAATCGCGACGCATCGGAGCTTCTAGCGTTTATCCAAGCTGGGCAGTACCAAGCAGCCGGGGTGAGGGCCAGGGATTTGTTTACCCAGATCAGGACGGCTAGGGGCCGTTGGGAGCGGTTCCTAGCACAGAACGGCGTTAGTAACCTAGACGACGCTCAGGCGAGGGTGAAGAAGATTTCGAGCTCTCTAATGTCCCCGGAGGGAAATATCCCGGAAGAGGCTCGGAAAAAGCTCATGGAATACGGCCATTTCGTGGTCGGAATTCTTAGCGACGAGTCGAGTAGAATAGTGGCAATGATAGAAGCTGGGGAGGAATGATGCCGACGGACAGCGTGGATTACAATTCAATTGCAACGAAGCTGTTGGAGAAGACTAAGGCCGGGAAAATTGAGTGGAAAGAGCGTGGTCAGGGCTTTGGCGAAGCGCTATACGAACAGCCTGTAGAAGTCGGCTTCGTAGCTGATCTCGGAGAGGGCTTTTCGTTCGAAGTTTCGTCCGTGACTTCCAGAGGGGATACCTCTTACAGTCTGAGCATGAGCGACGATCAAGGCCATCGCATCTTCACTCTCGCCCTAGCCGATGACCCCGACACGATGATCAACAGGCCTCTGCTATATGAGACCCTGACAGATCTCTATGACATCGCGCGGAGGAAAGCTCTCAAAGTTGATGAGAAAATAGGGCGGGTTTCCGCAATATTAGAGCGTATATAGGAATCTGTTGGTCGTCCTAGGGACTGTACGGGCGGCCTTTGCGGTATTTTCTCTCGACGAGTTCCGCCTACGGTTCATTCATTTCGTCTCGAGTGAACTTCTGTCCCACCTGCACGTGCCGATTGCTCTCGATGCAGGCCATACCGCAGCACGCTCCCGGCGGAATCGGCGCGCCATGCGGGCAAGTGCGCGGATGTCCCAGGAAGGCGCAGATCTTGTCGGTGGCTTCAGGTGAGAGGATGTGCTCGAACTTGCAGGCCTGCTGCTCGATTTCCGATTCGCTGTCCATGGCCAGGCTGTCGGTAAAGAGCCGCTCCGCCAAACGGTGCCGGCGGATGATGTTGCCGGCGCGTTCGCGGCCGCGCGGGGTCAGTTCCACGATCAGGGTGCCATCGCCGACGGATGCCGCCACGGGCTTAAGCGCATCGTGGCAAGGATTTGCGAACGGTTTGTGATCGTGGGGATGAGGCGGATGGGGAGCGGAGGATACTAGATCCATCTGGATCATCTTTTCAATCGCCAGGCTCACCGGCAGCGCGCCGTGAACCTCCATGCGCTCGACTTCGGCAATCTCGCCGTGCTCGGCCAGCACCCAGAGCTCTTCAAGCACCTCATCGAACTGCTCCTCGTCGGCCATCGCAAACACTTCTTGCGACGCGATCTTGCCGTGATGAAACTCGATACGGCGGTCCGCCAGGCGCGCCACCACGGGATCGTGCGTGACCATCACAATCGTCCGCCCTTGCTGGTGAAACTCGCGCAGCAGCCGCAACACGATCTCTTCGTTCAGCCCGTCGAGGTTGCCGGTGGGTTCATCGGCGAGAATAATTTTCGGATCATTGATCAGCGCCCGCGCAATGCAGACGCGTTGTTGTTCGCCTCCTGAAAGCTGCGACGGCAGGTGATGCGCACGATCGCCTAGACCCACGCGGGTCAGAGCTTCAATCGCCTCCTTTTCATCGGTCATGCTGTGGAAATACTGCGCCAGCATCACGTTCTCCACCGCGGTAAGAAACGGGATGAGATGAAACTGCTGGAAGATGAATCCAATCTTCTCCGCGCGCACGCGGTTCAATTCGCCCGCGGCAATGCCGGCCACATTTTGTCCATCGAGCCAGATCTCGCCCGACGTCGGACGATCGAGGCATCCAATCAGATTCACCAGCGTCGATTTACCCGACCCGGACGGCCCCATGATGGAGAGCCATTCGCCCTGCGCCACGTGCAGCGAGATGTGGTCGAGCGCATGAATCGCGCCGTTCTGATTTCCCTTGCCATTCTCGTTCTCGTTTCCCGCGGCCTTGGCGGGGTAGAGCTTCGTCACATTCTTGATCTGAATCATTTCACTCTCCCCTCAGGATCACCGCGGGCTGCACCCGGCGCAGCAACGAGATCGGGAGGATTGCCGAAAGCAGCGTTACCACCATGCTACCAGCCAGCACAAAAGGCAGAACACTCAGACGGGGGACCACGGGAGCATGGAAGTTAACCCGGCCAATCCAGGCCGCGATGCCGATGCCCACGATAAATCCGATCACCGCGCCAGTCGCGCCCAGGGCCGCGGCTTCGGCTGCGAAAAATCCATTCAGCAAACGATCGGATGCACCCAGCGCCTTCATAATGGCGAAATCGCGGCGGCGGTCGAAGACCCATCCCATCAAAGTGGAAAGTACGCACAGCGCAGCCGTCAGAATAATAAGCGCCGCGGCGGCCAGCAGCGTGGCCCGAGTCTTGCCCAGCACGCGCGCTTCGCCTTCCATGATTTGCCGCACCGGCCGCGCATCGGCCGCAGGAATCGCCAGTTCAAGCTGGTGCATGATGCCGGTAATCTCTTCCGGCGAACCGGTGGCGGCGATCTCGATGGTCGAAGGTTGAACTCCTGTCCAGGAGACGAAATCCGCCAGTGAAAGATAGACGCGGCTGTCTTCGGCAGCCCCAGTGTGCACCGTGCCCGCGGACGTGAGGTGAATGGTGCGTCCCTGAAAGCTGAGCTCGAAAGGCTGATTTCTCGGCGAGACCACGGGAAGAGCTCGTACGCCGATTAGCGCCTGTTGCGGAGCCGAAGGCCAATTGCTCACCGACCACCAGCGATCAAGTTGGCGAACCCTATCAAAATCCGTGCCCGCCACAACAATCGGTTGGCCGTCGCCGGTCCGCGCCACCACCAGCGCAAAGGGCGCAACCAGCCCGCGGCCCGCCACCACGGATTCGACATGCGAGAGAGCGTCAGCGGGAAGGGAAGCGCCGTTCCTGCCTACCAGAATTATGTTGGCACCGTAGTTGCGGAACTCCCGCCGCAGTTTGGCCTGCACATCGATGTAGAGATTCAGCATGGTAGTGGCCACAGCTGCGGCCACGACCATGGCAAACAGCGCGGAGGCGGCGCGTCCCCGGCGCAGCACCGCGGCCCGCACCAGCATGCGAAGAAACATGGAAGCATGCGGAGAATCCGCGCGGCTGGCGGCCACTTCCTGTGCGGAATGCGACTGCACCGGATGAATTCCGTTCGCGCTCACAGTTCACCTCGCAAGGCGAACACAGGATCAAGACGCACCGCGCTGCGGATGGCGGCGGCGCTTCCCGCAAACGTGACCATCACCGCAATTGCCAGAATCACCGGCAGAAGCACGGGCTGAATCGTAATCTCCGAGTTGAAGATGGAGCGGCCGATCTCATGCGCAAGCAACCCTCCGGCAGCAAAGCCCACCAAGCCTCCAATCAAGGCCAGCAGCGTCGCCTCGGCAAAAAAAACGGATGCGACTGCGAGCTTTCCCGCACCCAGAGCCTTCATCAGTCCCACTTCACCGCGGCGTTCGAAGATGGCGGTCGCCATGGCGGCAGAAACCGCCAGGGCCGAGGCAAACAGCGCGGCCAGCGTGATCAGAAAAATCAGGCCTTCGATGCGCGTGAGTACGGCGCCCTCATTCTGAGAGACCTGTCGAATCTGCTCGGCGTGGGAGTGCGGAATCGCCTCCTGCAGTTGGTAGGCAATCGACTCCGGATAAGGCGAGCAGTACCAGCGATCATAAACCGGCCCCGACATGCTCTTTGGATCGCGCCGGCCGAGCGCATCTTCCGGCTTGGTAAGTGCGCTGACATAGACGCGGCGCACCGCGCCCGGCCGGCCCAATATTTCCTGAGCCAGCGCGATCGGCGCTACGATCTGATCGTCTTCCGCTCCGCCGGTAGAGAGAATTCCACTGACGTGCAATTCTCGCCCAGAGACCGCAATTTTGTCACCGGCCTTCGCACCGAGTCTCGCCGCCAGCCGCTCTCCCACCAGGACATCGCGGGAACTGTCATCGGGCCAGGCGCCGGAAACCTTCCACCAGGGATGAGTCGTTCGCACGCCGGTAGTGAACTCTTCCTTGCCAAACGAAACACTCTTGGCAAAGTAAGTGCCCAGCAGCGTAAGATCTTCCGTCTTCCCATCTCGCTGCAGCGTGACGCCGACCGGCAGCATCGGCGAAAACCCCGTGATGTTGTTGTGCCAGAAAGTACCCTTGATCTTCGGCAGGTCCGCTTCGTTTAGAAACGCGCCGTCGCTCGGCGGCTTCAGGTTGA
Organism: uncultured Acidobacteriaceae bacterium; assembly: GCA_963749985.1. GTDB lineage: Bacteria > Acidobacteriota > Terriglobia > Terriglobales > Acidobacteriaceae > Sulfotelmatobacter. Next base: position 97,206 of record CAVVOS010000004.1, read on the forward strand.
CGCCGCCAATCTCCACGTCCAGCGTGTCTTCCTGGGGAGTGACGAGTATGTTGGCGCCAATGGTGCGCAGCTCGCGGTTGATCTTGTCGCCAATGTCGGTGGCGACCGCGATCATCGCCGTGGCCACAGTCACGCCCAGCGTGATGGCCACCGCAGCCAGCAATTTCCTCCGCTTCTGGCGGCGAAAAGATTCGTAAACGAGCCGGGCAAACATCCTTACTGTTTCTCGAACACGCGGCTACCCGCCGCGATGTCCGCCTCTTGAATAATGACGGCATCGGCAGTTTGCGTAGCTTTCAGCGGGATCGGATTACAGCCGCCCGCCGTGCCCACCGACTGCGGATTGATGGGAGCCGCACAGTTCTTGCAAACCACTCCGTTGCCCGACTTGTAGAAGCCTACCGCCCCGCAGATTTCGCAGGCGTCGAAAACCGTGGCCATCTTGCCGTCGGGTTTCTGGTAGAGCCAGAAGCGAACCTCAATGCCATTCTCCTGCGCCTGGTAGCGGTGCAAATCGCCATCGGAAACCTGGGCCAGCGGAATCTTCACCTGCCCGTTCGTGAAACTGACTTCCGTGGCGGGCGACAACGCGCTCACGCTCTTGGTGTAGATAAACTCCGCCGTAACCAGAGCGATGAAGATAAACGAGAAGCCGTAGACCGAGGCCATCCACAACCGCTCCTTGCGGCTCGTCCAGGCTGCCTTGCGGCGCTCCGCCGCCGAAGCCGCCTCGGCGACCGGCTCGCGCCGCTTGGCGTCAAACAGCACCATCAGCGCGGCCAGAGCGAAAATCGTAACAAAGAAGAACAGATCGTTGCGCACAATCGGCCCGATAATGGCCATCTCGCGCTTCGAGGAGATAATCACTCCGCTTTCCGAAAGTTCGTGCAGCCCGGCCACCACCAACTGCAGCGCCACCAGAAACAGGATCGCGGTCGTAACCCGGAAGAACTTCTGCAGGTTGATCCGCACGCTGCCCTTCACGAACATCACGCCAAAGGCAATGGCGCACAACACGCCCAGCAACGTGCCCAGGAAGCTCATCAGCTCGGTCGAGTTCAGGGAGACGGCGGAAAGAATCAGCACGGTCTCGGCGCCTTCGCGCAGCACCATCAGGAAGACAAAAAAGAACAGCCCAATCCATGCGTCATCGCCCGCCAGCAAGCCGACCTTGCCCTCGATCTCGCCCTTCAGCTTGCGCCCCGTCTTCATCATGAAAATAACCATGGTGATGACGAAGAAGGCGGCCACCAGCATGATCCAGCCTTCAAAAACGTCTTCGTTCCAGTTCAGCCGCGAAATCACCACCGCGATCCCAATGCTGCCAACAAAGGCAGCGCCCAGCGCGGCATAGACAGCCTTGCGCAGATCATTGCGGCCAATTTTGGCCAGATAGGCCAGCGTGATCCCGACGATCAGGGCGGCCTCAACCCCCTCGCGCAGCGTAATAATGAAAGCCTGAAGCATTTATGAGTCCCCTACCATCTCAAGTCAGTAATCAGTGCAATCCGAGCGTCGTTCGCTACCATTTAACCGGCGTCATCCTGAGCGTAGCCGCACTTCAGGCGGAGCGAAGGATCTCCCCCACCTCAACTCGTGACATTACGGGCTGCCGAAGTCTCTTAGATAAAGCCGCCATCAGCCATCTTGAAAATGAATTTCAATTTCATTTCTAGGATAGGCTCGGGGCGGCGCAAGCGTCAATGTGCGATCTCACAAAGCCGCGTGATTTGCATCACACGGAGATATAGGGGATTAAGCGGGCGTTCGGGGTTGCGGTCAGCTGGGTTAATAGCGATATTTTATCAGTGCTGGTGCAAGGTGGATTAACCGGCGACTGAGCAATATTTGTGGGGAAGGAATGAACTGGCTAATATCAGATGCATGCCAGAGACACCAGAAGAACGGCTAAAGTCCTTTATCGCTAAGTTTGATCGCAATCTGGGGAAGCAGATTCGTGAATGCAGGTCAGCGATGCGCAAGCGCTTCCCGGCTGCGAACGAACTTGTGTATGACAATTACAACTTCTTCGTGATTGGCTACTGCACGACGGAGCGTCCGTCCGATTGCGTGGTATCGCTGGCGGTAAACGCCAAAGGAATCGCTCTCAGCTTCTACCACGGGGCGACCCTTCCTGATCCCCACCGGATCTTGCAGGGCAGTGGAAAACAGAACCGATTTGTGAGGCTCGATGGCGTTGCCGCACTACGCAGGCCGGAGGTTGAGGAATTACTTGATGCCGCTGAGGAGCAAGCTGATCCGCCGTTCGTCAAATCGAGTCGAGGCAAATTGATCATTCGTTCGGTCTCCGAAAAACAACGGCCCCGAAAGTAACAGTGTTGCGTCCGGACGACTGAAGTAATCAGCGATTACATTCACAACCTCTTCAAAAACGCCTCCGCCCGCTCCAACTGCGGAAACAACTTCTCCTCCGCATGAAACTCCGCCGAGTGCACGCACCGCCGGCTCCCGCGCAGCCGCACTGGATGCTTCAGGTGCAGCATCTCGTGATAAACGATATATTCCACCGCATAGCGCGGCACCGAGAACTGGTCAAAGATGCGGCTGATGACGATTGCATTATGCGCCGGATCGTAATGCCCCAGAATGCGGCGAGTCTTGGTCGGGCTCCAACTCATGCGCGGCCGTCCCAGTAGTCCATGAAAAAAGCGCCGGTTCAAATCTTCGAAAACGGAATCGAGATCGTAAACGCGGCCTTGAGGGGAATGCAGCTGCTTGCGTCCGCGCATCTGCCGCACCAGATGCGCCTTGCTCACCACTTCATGGCTGCCCACGTATTTTCGGTAGCGTGCCGAGTGGCGCGGGTCGATGGGCTTGCGATACATCTTCGCCAGCAGAATATGCGCGATGGCCCGCACCACCGCCTCCGGCGCGCCTTCGAGCAGATCGGAAAGCCGCACCAGAAGCCGTCCTTCGCGCAGCCGAATCGTGTTGTTGACGTTGGCGAAGGCGAAGAATTCGATCTTCAGCTCAGGCGGAGCTGTGCCGGGACGCAATTCCCGATGTTCGTCATGGAAGATTTCAAGCAATCCCTCGCGCACAGTGAGCCTAGATTAGCACGAGCCCACCCGGCATCCAGCCTTTGCCTCAAACTCGTCACTGGCCGGAGACCAGATCAAAACCAGCAGCCGGACGCCGAGAGCCGGATGCCGTTTACTCCGGCCTGCCGGATGGCTTCCCATCACCTTTCTTCCTATGCTTCGCCGCCTCTTCCTGGTCGGCTAAAAGCTTGCGATGGTCGTCCGCCGAGCTATCGACCGTATCGAGCGCATTGGTAAGAACAAACTCGTAGTACTTTGCTTCCTCCGCGGACACGCCGGCCGCATCCCGCAAAGCGCGCAGCTTCGCGTCGAACTCCGTATCCGCGTCGATGATCCCCTTCAGCGGCTTGCGAATATCGTTCTTGCGATCAACGTAAGTGTCGACATTATCGTTCAATTCGTCATAGATCAGCAGGAAGTCATCCAGCTTGTCATGCGTTTGTTGGGCCCGGTCCTTGGTCTTGGGATCGCTGCGCATCTGCTCCAGACCAACCAGTCGAGCGCGCGCAAACTTCACATAAAGAGAAAGCCGCTGCTCCGGCTCCCAACTGGCGTCGCGGATTTGATCAATCTCCGGCGGCGTGAAAGGATCCCGATGGCGCTGCGCCCAAGCCGGGATCGCGGCGATCACCAACCACAGCCCCACGCAAATGCGCCTTTGTAACCAGAGGATCTTCATTATTTTTTGTCACTCTTGCGAAACATGGCCGCCAGCAGATCGTCGCGAACACGCTCTAAGCGGTCGATGGTGTCCTGAATCTGCTTTTGGTCTTCATGCGCAACCGTATGCTTTAGGTCGGCCAGCTTGCGGGCCATCTTGCGAATCGCGATCTCACTCTGTTTCTCGTGCTTGTGCGACTGAATTGCATTATCGCGCGCCAACTCGGCAAAAGCGGCCACATCGGCCAGCGCAGCCTGCCATTTCTCGACGTCCCCGGCAACATAAAGTCTGTCCGCCGCACCAAGTTGCCGCTCGGATATGCGAATGCACAAGGGAGGACGGTCGGCGATGCTGGCCTTAGCAACCCGGTCCTTCAGTTCCTCAATGGAAGGCTCCCCGCCGCCATGCAGCGCGGAGGGGACGACCAGCGCCGCTAGCACCACGCCCACAGCCGCAATCCACCACATTCCTGAACGTTCCATCCCAACACCGCTGGTTCCGTGCGTAGTCACTTCTTCGGCTCGATGGCAATGAGCCGATGTTTCGCCTTCCACTCATAATCAGGATACTTCCCATTGGCGGTGTTGAGGAAGAGGTGATAGTTGACGGCGGCATTCTTGAAGTCCCGCAGGTGATCGTAGGCCGACGCCCGAAGAAAATAAGTAATGGAAATTTCCGGCAGGAACTTCTTGCGCGCATCCAGGGCGCGGATGACCAGCGGAAAGTCCTGATTCTCTCCGGCCGCGAATGCCAGATCGCCATACGCTTCACCCAGGTCAGGCTTGAGCTTGATCGCAGCCAGGAACTCCTGTTGAGCTTCCGGAAATTTCTTCTGCCGCAGCAGAGCCTGCCCGTGGAGGCGATGAAGTTCCGCCTCATTCGGATGAGCGGCCAGCAACTCGCGATAGGCGGCCTCGGCCAGGTCGTTCTTCCCAGCGGTTACATACAGCTCCGCAAGATCGCGCCGTGCCGCATCATCTCCCAGCGCCAGCTTGATTCCCGTCTGCAGTTCGGCGATAGCAGCGTCCGCCTTGCCCTCGGCAGCGAGCACTCGCCCCAACTGCACATGAACCGGGCCAGAGTCCGCGTGTGCTGCAAGCAACTTGCGCAGATAATCTTCCGCCTCGGGAAAACGCCGCCCGCGCATGTATAGATTAGCCAGACCAATCACACCGTCAGAAGACGCGGGGTCGAGCGCAATCGCCTGTTTGTATTCCTGTTCGGCGTCGGCAAACTTATTTTCCTGCTCCAGAAGTTGTCCGGCAGAAAGATGCGGCTCCGCCTCTTCGGGTTGAAGTGTTGCTGCGCGCTGGTAGTCAGCAAGAGCTTCTTCCGGCTTCGATTTTTCGATCGTGTGGGCCAGCGCCAGCCACGCCCGGTATTGCCCCTCGGCAGCGTGCGCTGTAGGTTTCAGCTGGGTCGCAGCCCGCAGAAATTCCTCCGCGTCGGGCTGGCCAGTCTTGGCCAGTTGCAGCCCCAGATTCAAGTTGGACTCGAAAACATCCGGCTTCGCCGCCACCGATTTGCGATAGGCCGCAATGGATGCCTCCACGTTGCCCTGCGCATTCTCCACGAAACCAAGATCGAACCACCCTTCATAGTTTGTGGGATCGCGATCGACCAATTTCCGCAGAAGAGGTTCGGCGGCCCCGTAATCCTTCTTCTCAATCGCCGCTTCTGCTGCAGTAAGTTCGGCTGGTTGGGCGGAAGCATCCTCCACCGGAACCTGAACGTGATGAGTTGATCGGTGTGGTTGTGACGAGGACTGTCCCGCCTGTGGGCTCGCATCCTGTGCGATGGAGCCCATCGCCGCCACAACAACCATCAGCGTACCCGCGAGAAGTTTACTTGCTCCCATTGGAACGAGCCGCTCCATTGCCATTTCCCGCGCTATTTCCATTCAGCAGACGAGCCAGATATTTTCCAGTGTACGAGCCCGGCAGCTTGGCAATCGCTTCCGGCGGCCCCACCCCCACGATCTTCCCGCCGCGCGCTCCGCCCTCCGGTCCCAGGTCGATCACCCAGTCGGCGGTCTTGATCACTTCCAGATTGTGTTCAATCACCAGGATGGAGCCCCCTGCTTCGATTAGACGGCGGAAGGCAGCCAGTAGTTTGCTGACGTCGTCGAAATGCAGCCCCGTCGTCGGCTCGTCAAAAATATAGAGCAGACGCCGCCTCCGCCGCCCTTCCTCCGCCCGCGTCCCGCTGGGCCGTCCAATCTCACGCCCAGCCGGCTGCAGATGCGCCGCCAGCTTCATGCGCTGCGCTTCTCCCCCCGATAACGTTGTCGCCGATTGCCCCAACCGCAGGTATCCCAGCCCAACCTCATCCAGCACGCGCAGCTTCTCGGTCAACTTGGGCACTTCCGCAAAAAACTTCAGCGCTTCCTTCACCGTGAGGTTCAACACTTCGTGAATATTCTTGCCGCGGTAGCGAACCTCGAGTACCTGCGCCTTATAGCGCGTGCCTTTGCACTCTTCGCAGATCAGCTCCACGTCCGCCAGGAACTGCATTTCCACGGTAACCGTGCCATCGCCCTGACAAGTCTCGCACCGTCCGCCCGGGATGTTGAACGAAAAATGCCCCGCACCAAAGCCTCGCTTCTTCGCTTCCGGCAGCGAGGCAAACAGTTCGCGGATCACATCGAACGCCTTAATATAGGTCACTGGATTCGAGCGCGGCGTCCGCCCGATCGGCGATTGATCCACCAGCACCACTTCGTCAATGAACTGGTCGCCCTCCAGGCTCTGCCATGTAGCGGAACCCCGTTCTGCGCCGCTGATCTGCTGCTTCTTGGCTTCTCCCAGAGCTTGATAGAGCACTTGATGCAGCAACGTCGACTTGCCCGAGCCCGAAACTCCCGTGATCGCCACCAGCATCCCCAGCGGAATGCAGACGTCGACGCCTTTCAGGTTGTTCGCCCGCACGCCCCCGATTCTGATCTGTTGCGCGCCCGGCTGTCGCCGCACCGCCGGAATCTGAATCCTCAAATCTTCCGCCAGATAGCGGCCAGTGAGCGAAGCCGGATTTCGCAGAATCTCTTCGTACGTTCCCGCCGCCACCAGCTTGCCGCCGTTTTCTCCCGCTCCCGGGCCGAGGTCAAGAATCCGGTCCGCCGTGCGCATAATGTCGGGGTCGTGCTCCACCACCAGAATCGTATTCCCCAAATCGCGCAAGTCTTGCAGGATCTTGATGAGCCGGTGCGTGTCCCGGCTATGCAGCCCAATCGAGGGCTCGTCCAGCACATAGAGCGTTCCCACCAGCCGCGATCCCAGCGAAGTAGCCAGCTGAATCCGCTGCGCCTCGCCTCCCGAAAGCGTGGAGGCCAACCGGTCGAGCGTCAAATATTCCAAGCCAACGTCGTTGAGGAAGCGCAGCCGCTCTCGGATTTCCTGCAGCAGTCGGTCGGCAATGTCGGCCTCTTCGGCACTCAACTGCACCCCAGCGAAGAATGCCGCAACCTCCTCAACCGTCATGGCGCAGACTTCACAAATGTTGCGGCCGTTAATCTTGACCTGACGAGCTTCCACCCGCAGCCGCGTTCCAAGGCAAGCCGAGCAAGTCGAATATCCACGATACCGGCTCAAGAACACCCGAATGTGCAGCTTGTACTTCTTCCGCTCCAAATACTGAAAGAAGCCGCGCACCCCCAGAAACTGATCTTCTCCGTTCAGCACAAGCTCCTGCTGTTCCGGCTCCAGTTCCCCCCAAGCCACATCGAGTGGAATTCCAGACTGCTTGGCAAAGCGCTTCATCTCCGTAAACAGCGGCCGGTACTTAGGCTTGTTCCACGGATCAATCGCGCCTTCGCCCAGCGATTTCGTTTTGTCCGGAATCACCAGATCGAGATCGAAGTCGATGGTGTTACCGAATCCCTGGCAGCGCGGACAAGCGCCATAGGGATTATTGAAAGAAAACAGACGCGGTTCCGGCTCTTCGTACCGCAGATTGCAATTCTTGCATTCGAAGCGTTGGGAAAACCGCAATTGGCGCGCTGGCTCATCGTCATGCGGCGGCAAATCGAAAATCACTTCACCCGCTTCCCGATACGCCGTCTCCACCGCGTCCACAATGCGCGTGCGCGATTCCGCCGAAACCGCCAAGCGGTCCACCAGCATGAATACCGGTTGGTCGAAACGAATATCCAGCAGCGATTCCGGAGTGGAAAACTCAAACACCTGCCCCGATTGATACAAGCGATTGAATCCCGCCTTGCGCAGATCGAACAAACGAGCCTTAAGCTGGTCTGTCAATCCTGAGTCCGGCGCAGCCGCTTTCTTCGACTTGCGCCCGCGCGCCGCCTTCTTCTCCGGTTCTTGCGCTGTGGCAACCACCGGCTGCAAGGGAAAAACAACTTGCACCCGCGTTCCCGGATCCAGCGCCATCACTGCGTCGGCAACTTCGTCGACGGTATCCTTCTTAACCTCGCGGCCGCAGTTCACGCAATAAGTCCGACCCACGCGGGCAAACAGCAATCGCAGATAATCGTAAATCTCGGTCGCCGTCGCTACCGTCGATCGCGGATTGCGTGTCGTGTTCTTCTGCCGGATCGCCACCGCCGGCGCAATGCCGTCGATCGAGTCCACGTCCGGCTTCTCGATGCGCTCCAGGAACTGCCGCGCATAGGCCGAGAGCGACTCCACATAACGCCTCTGGCCTTCCGCATAAATAGTGTCGAACGCGAGAGAGGACTTGCCCGAGCCCGAGACCCCCGTAACCACCGTCAGTGTATTGTGCGGAACCTCAAAATCGATGTTCTTGAGATTGTGTACGCGGGCGCCGCGCACAATAATGCTTTCCGTGGCTAGGGAGTCGGACACCATTACAAGGCTCCGGCAGCCGTCTCTCGCCCACTCGCAGCATTCCTAGCGGGCCAAAAGTGTGGTGCCGAATCCTCTATTATAAAGCAGAGCTTTGATTGAGAAGCATCGGCGTAGAGAGCGAAGAACAAGGACGCGCTGATCGGACTTGAACAGATGCGCGAACTGGAGATTTGTATCAGGGCACGCCTTCAGGCGTGCCGCCAGGGGCAAAGATGAGCGCGCTTTTAGGCGCCGCTAGTCCGGGTCCTGATCGCGCCGCTTTCCATACCGAAAAGCTAATCCCACCCCGAACACCATAATCCCAATCGGCGGCACCAACATCACCAGAATCGCGCGGTTCAGCGCCCGCTGGCCCTCCTTGGGCGTGCTTCGCGCAACCGCATTGCACATCGCGCAGCCCTGCGCAAACCCGGGCATCGTACAAAGAGAGAGCACCGCCAGCAACGCAAGTCCCCGAGCTTTACCGTGAAGAAACTTCATACCGGATTCCCTGACTCTATTTCACTCCCAACCGCAGGATGCGCCCCGCGTCCGGGAAGAAGAAGAAATACATAATTACAAACAAGCCCACCACCGAGATCACCAGCATCCAGCGCATCAGCGCGCTTTCAAACTTCAGATGCATGAAGTAGCCAATGATCAGCGCCGACTTGATCACCGACAGCACCAGCAGCACTTCCAGCATCCGCACCGGCTCGAATACTTGCCGATACCCAAGCCAGACCTCAATCGCGGTCAGAACCAGCAGCGCGCCCCACACCCAGAAATACTGCCCTTTGCTATCGTCATGCTTCGCCACATCGTGCATGGAAAGTTCCTCGCTCAAAAAACCCTTTGTCATCCCGACCGAAGCTTGTCGTTCCCGCAGGGAAGGGCAAGCGTAGCGGAGGGACCTGCTTTCCTCCGCGAACTGCACCAAATCCTAAGTCCCCACCTAAACCTTGGTCGACATCAAATACACCAGCGGAAAGATGAACATCCACACCAGATCCACAAAGTGCCAATACAACCCGGACACTTCCACATCTTGCGCGTCATAATCTTTCGGCTTCAGAAAAACAATGATGCTCGCAACAATGAGCCCGATCAACAGGGCGTGCACGCCGTAATGAAAAACATTGTCCGACGGAATCAGAAGGAATCCGGCCAACCACAATGCCGCTAAGATCGGCAAAAACCACTTCCGCAGCGCCACCACACCCAGGTAGATGACTCCAATCGTCACATGCAGCATATGCATCGCCGTCAGCCCGAAGAACGTTGCCGCAAACTGTGGCACCCCTGTCGAAATCTTTGCATATTCGGTGTCCAGCTGGCCGGCCGGCTTCGGAAATCCCGGCAAACTCAGCCCCTCATGGATCAAGTGCGTCCACTCCATCGCGTGCAGCACAATGAACGCCGTACCGAATGCCATCGTGGCCAGCAGCCAATTGCGCGTCCATGATCTGTCGTGCCGCCGTGCCGCGATCACGCCCAGCACCATGGTCAGCGAACTCGATAGCAGGCATGCCGTCATCACCGTAGCGTTGATGATGCTTTCCTTGCCGAACGGCGTCGGCCACGCCGTATAGATGCGGTTGTAACTGAAGGCAAACAGCAGCGCCCCGAACGTCAACGAGTCCGAAGCCAGAAACAGCCACATCCCGACCTTCTTCGAATAAGCTCCAAACAGCGGAGCTTCGTACTCGCCCGCAATCGCGTGCCCGGCAGCGACGTTATGTTGCAGCGTGGCGTCAGCCATTCCTGAGTTTCTCCCTTCTTTCCACTGCGTCATCCTGAGGCGGGCGCTTTTTGCCCGCCGAAGGACCTGGGCGAGCCGCGCGAAGCGTCGCGTTCTTTGCGACGCAACAATCGCGCGTCTGGCTCGCTTCCTTATCCCTCGCTACCTGGCAAACCCCAACAACGCAAAAACATAAATCCACAGCACGGCCATGAAATGCCAGTACCACGCCGTGACGTCAACCACAATCCGGCGTCCCTCGGCCGGCCGGTGCAGCAGGGAAGTCATCACCGCCGCCCACAGCAACGCAACCATTCCCCCCGCCAGGTGCACCGCATGCGCCGCCGTCAACAAATAAACGAAAGAACTGTTCGGATTGGTGTCAACGAAGAATCCGCGGGCCTTCAATTCGCCCCAGGCCATCCACTGCCCCGCCAGAAAACCAAAGCCCAGCAGCACGGTCACACCCAGCCACGGAAAGCTTTTCTCTTCACCGATCGCGATGCCCGGAATCGACTTCAGCGGAGCCAGCGCCGCACGCCGTGCCATGCCGCGCCGCGCCGCTTCCATTGTGAAGCTGCTGATCAGCAGCAACGCCGTATTGATGGCCAACAGCATCCAGGGCAATTGCACCTGGCCCCAGTCGCGAACGTAGGAGTTCGTCGCGCCGTCGAACGTCGGCAACCCCTGCCGCACCACGTACGCGCTCGTCAGCGAAATAAACACCATGCTGACCGTCGCGATCCCGCAAACCAGCCCCAGCCGCGCTCTCCGCAGCCGCGCTCCATAATTCGGCACATTCGAACCGGAAGAACTTCCATCCCCGCGCCCGTCATCGCCGCCTCCATTCGGAGGCGCGCCTCGATCTCCGCCACGACCGAGCCGTGTAACCGGCGTGCTTGGACTATACGTCGCCATAATCAAGAAGACTTCGTCGGACTATTCACAGTCATCATCAAAAAGCCTTTGGGTGGCGCAGCCCTTCAGCGCTGCGATTAATCCTTCTCTCCCCCAGGGCTTTAGCCCCTGCGGTGCCTATATGCCCTCTAGTGCGCCGAAGCCGCCGGCGGATCAGTCTGCATCACATAATCCCGCGCCGCTCCCGGAACTCCGTACTCATAAGGTCCGTGATTCACTACCGGGGTCACTCCCCCAAAGTTGTCGTGCGGCGGAGGCGTCGCTGTCGTCCACTCCAGCGTCGTCGCTTCCCACGGATTGTCGCTCGCCTTCGGCCCTTTGAACATGCTCCAGAAAAGATTGATCACAAAAATGAACTGCGCCGCAATCGTGATAATCGCCGCGTAGGTCATGAATTGATGAATCGGCATCAGCTTCTGCAGGTACGCCACTTCCGTATATTGCGAGTACCGCCGCGTCCCTCCCGCCACGCCCAGGTAGTGCATCGGCATGAAGATCGCGTACGTCCCCGCCAGCGTAAGGAAGAAGTGCACTCGACCCCACGTTTCATTCATCATCCGCCCGAACATCTTCGGGAACCAGTAATAGGTCGCGGCAAACATTCCGAAGATCGCGGCCACGCCCATGATCAGGTGGAAGTGGCCCACCACAAAATAAGTATCGTGCAATTGAATGTCGAGCACCGGCTGCGCCAGGAACGGCCCACTCAATCCTCCGGAGACGAAAAGGGAAACGAACCCGATTGCATATAGCATCGGCGTTTGAAAACGAATGTGTCCCTTCCACATCGTCCCCAGCCAGTTAAATGTCTTGATCGCCGAAGGCACCCCGATGCACATGGTCAGCAGCGAGAAGGCAAACGCCGAGTACGGGCTCATCCCGCTCATGAACATGTGATGGCCCCACACCATGAACCCGAGAAATCCGATGGCCAGCATGGCGTAGACCATCGCTCGATAGCCGAAGATCGGCTTGCGCGAAAACGTCGAAAGAATCTGCGAAGCCACGCCCATGCCAGGCAGAATCGCGATGTAAACCTCGGGATGCCCAAAGAACCAGAAAAGATGCTGCCACAGCAGCGGCGACCCGCCCTTGTGCCCCATGATCTGCCCGTTCACCACCACCAGCGGCACATAAAAACTCGTCCCCAGGTTACGATCCATCAGCAACAAAATACCCGCCGAGAGCAGCACCCCAAACGCCAGCAGACCAAGAATCGCCGTGATGAACCACGACCACACGGTCAACGGCATTCGCATCATGGTCATGCCCTTGGCCCGCATGTCGAGCGTAGTCGTCAGGAAATTCAACGCGCCCATCAGCGACGCTAAACAGAAGATCGCAATGCTCGTGATCCACAGATCGGCGCCCAGTTGCTCGCCCGGCCCCGCGGAAGGCAGCGCGCTCAGCGGCGCATATCCCGTCCAGCCATGCAACGGGGCTCCGCCAGTCACAAAGAATGCCGCGATCATCACCACGAAGGCGACAAAGGTCGTCCAGAACGAAAGCATGTTCAGGACCGGGAAAGCCATGTCCGGCGCGCCAATCTGAATCGGCAGAAAATAATTTCCAAATCCTCCCTGCGGCGCCGTCGTCAGCACGAAGAACACCATGATCGTGCCATGCATCGTCAGCAGGCTCAGATAAGTCTCCGGCTTAATCTCCCCCACCAGCGGCAGAACGGCTGCCGGCCAGATCAAGTGAATCCTCATCAGCAGCGACAGGAACATCCCCACCCACACCGCCGTGAGCGCCAAAAAGAAATACTGAATGCCAATCACTTTGTGATCGAGACTGAAAATGTACCTTCGAATGAACCCCTGAGGAGCGTGCGAGTGAACCGTAGCCGCGGTCGCCATTTATTGTTTCTCCGCCTCCCGTGCCGCCAGCCACTTATCGAAATCCTCCTGGCTGACCACGTGTACCATGCCATGCATCTTGTAATGGCCCAAGCCGCAGAGTTCGGCGCACGCGATCTCATACTCGCCAATCGCCGTCGGCTTGAAGTGCATGTGAATATTCAGTCCCGGCACCGCGTCCTGCTTGAAGCGCAGCGCCGGCACAAAGAAGCTGTGAATCACGTCCACCGCGCGCAGGCTCACATCCACCTCGCGATCCACCGGCAAATACATCGTCCCCGTTACCACATCATCCTTAGCCGCCGGATCGGAAGTGTTCAGCCCCACCGCGGCCTCGCCACCCGCCGAAGGATCCATCAGCTTCGGACTCGTCGCCCCGTACTTTCCGTCCGGCCCCGGATAGCGGAAGTACCACGCGAATTGCATCCCCGTTACCTCAACCTGCACCGCTCCCGGCCCCGCCTGGTCAAAGCGCTGGCTCGCCCAAACGCTGCTGCCCATCAGGTTCAATCCCACGAACAGAACCGTGGTCAGCACCGTCCACACCAGTTCAAGTTTTATATTGCCGTGCGAATAATCCACCGGCGGCGAGGAAGGCTGCTCGCGATATCTCCACACGATGTAGCCCAGCGAGAGTTGTGCCGCCAGAAACACAATTCCCATCAGTACAAAAGTGAGGGCGAATTGCCGGTCAATAAACCCCGCCGCTTCCGCAGCCCCCATCGGCAGCCACCAGGTCTTGGCGGCAAAAAAGTATGTGCTGACTATCGTGATCACCCAGATCACGGCCATTAACGCGAGGCCCATTCCCCAGTCCTCCCGGACCACAAAGGATTTCCCCACGGCCGTTGCCAAGCCCCACAGCGTTAGCAACAGTCGGCGGGAGTGTACCACAGCCGCGTAAGGATATTGCAATCAAGTTTTACGAGCAGCTATCTCGGAGCATTCCCCCTGTGTTCCAGAGCCCGCCCTGAGCGAAGTCGAAGGGTGCCCCCTGTGTCAAAACTTTGATTCTTGAAACCCGCCCTCACTTCGAAATCAGATCCGCAAACACAAACTGCCCGCGCACCACCGTCTCTCCCACCGACACCGGTACCACCGCCTTCAGCATCGGCCCCGCATATACAAAGGAATGGAATTCTCCCCGTTCGCCGCAAGGATCCACTTCCTCCGGAAAATCCGCAAGCAGCTCTGCATCGAACTCACGCCCAACGAAAGCCCGGTCCAGCTTCTCCGTGTCGACGCAAGTCAACTTCGCTCGCGTGCCAGCCGCAATCATCTCCCGCGCCAAAGCGGCCGTCGGCAGCCCCCACACCGGAAATATCGGCTCCAGCCCCGTGCCTTTCATCTGCTTCTCCCGATAAACGCGCACATCCTCCAGAAACAAATCTCCAAACGCAACTCCTTCAATCCCTTCCGCCACCGCCCTCGCACAAGCCTGCGCCATCAGTCCCTCATACTGCTCATTCGAGCAAGGCCACGGCAACGGCACCGCCCAAAGCGGAAGCCCCGCAGCCGCTGCCTGCCGCTCCACCAGGTCGCGGCGCACCGCGTGCATCGCTACCCGATCTGCCTCTTCGTTAAACGTAGTCAGCAGCCCGACGACTTCGTACTCCGCCCGCTGCCTCAGCACCTGCAAACTCCACGCACTGTCCTTCCCGCTGCTCCAAGACAAAAGAATCCGCTTCATAAGAGAATCAAAGAACTTGATTTCGTTGACCTACCCTGTGCTCCTCAGTGTCCCCTGTGGTAAAGCCTTTGACTTTTCAATCCGTGTAGATCCGTGAAAATCCGTGGCCAGCCTCTATTTCTCGCTCCACTCCGGCACCCGTCCCGGAGTCCACGGCGCCCCAGCAGCCTCCATATCTTTCTCCAGCTTAGCCAGATCAACCTCAACCAGCGCTCGAAGTTTACCCAGCTCCTCGCTGAACTCACCGCCCGCAATCGTGTAATCGTCGAGATGAGTCTGCGTCGGCTTCGTCATAGCGAAGCGTTCACCCTCCATGATCGCCTGCACCCGATCGTTAATCGACGACGGCACCGGTTCATTCCGCTTCTGCAGTTCCTCATCTCCCCGCAGCGCGCGCAGAATCTCACGATTCTTCTGTTCGATCGCATCCGCCACCGCGCTAAGTTGCTTTTCCGCCGCCGGCGTCTCCCGCAGCGCCCCGCGAATCGTTTTCAGCCGCGCCTCCACATCGTCGGCCGTGTGCAGCGCGCCCGAGACGGCCCGGTAAAGTCGCGCTACCTTGCGCAGAAAATCCTCTTGTGCCGCGCGGTCTGCCGCACTCAACGAAGCCGCTCCGTCGGCCACCACTTTAAAATTCTGCGCCGCAGCCAACTCTGTCACCACTCCATCCACCTTCTCGAACAGCCGCACCGAGTAGTTCCCCGAAATCACCAGCGGCCCCTTCGCTCCCGCCGGCGGAAAGTCCTCGCCTTCCTCGGTATGCTCGCGCAACGACACTGCCGGATACCTCAAATCCCACGCCGCTCGCTGAAAGCCCGAATCGATATCCCCATCCACCCGCCGGATCGGCGCACCCGATTCGTCATAGACCACAAAGTAAACCTCGGGCTTCGCCTCTTCCGCCTCGGCCCGCAACTCGTCATTGCTTGGATACGCCAACGTCTGGTTCTTCTTCGCCGCTTCTTTTTCCGCCTCCTGACGCTTTTCCTTTTTCGTCTTCAGCTTCTCTTTCAGGTAAGCCGTGAACACCGCCCCATAAGGAGGATTATCCGCCGTAAAGAAAGACTCCCCCTGAAACCCTTTCTTCGGACCACCCAGCGGATGCCGCTCGATATACAGTAGCGAATCCTTCACCGGAAACAGCGCCGCCGCTTGCTCCAGAGATTCCGCCTTGATCTGCCGCAGCGCAGAAATATCGTCCAGCACATAAAACCCGCGCCCGAACGTAGCAATCACCAGATCGCCTTCGCGCGCCTGGATGACCATGTCGCGCACCGCAATCGTCGGCAGCCCGCCTTTCAACTGCACCCAGTGCGCGCCGCCATCGACGGTAAAGAACGCTCCGAATTCAGTCCCCGCAAATAACAGATTTGCATTCACCGTGTCTTCCGCAAAAGCCACCACCGTCCCATTTTCTGGTAAGCCACCCGCAATCGAAGTCCAGGTTTTCCCCGCGTCCGTCGAGCGCAGCAGATAAGGCTTGAAGTCCTCGTTCTTGTGATTGTCGAACGCCGCGTAAACCGTATTGACGTCGTGCTGCGAAGCCGCCAGACGGCTTACATAAGTCGTCTCCGGAACCCCAGCAAATTTCTCGTACTTCATCCAACTCTGCCCGCCGTCGCCCGTCACTTGAATCAGCCCATCGTCGGTGCCCACATAGATCAGCCCTTCTTTTTTCGGCGACTCCGCGAGCGCCACAATATTTCCATAGAAAGAAGTCGACGCATTCTTCGCCACCGCGTCCGGCTCCCACACTTTCCCCATCACCGGCAGCTTGTTGCGGTCGATCTGCCGCGTCAGGTCGCCGCTGACCGCCTTCCACGTATCGCCCCGGTCATCGCTGCGAAACAACCGATTCGCCGCAAAATAAAGCCGCGTGTGCGCGTGTGGACTAATAATCATCGGCGAATCCCAATTCCACCGCAGCGCCGGCTCGCCCTTGCCCTCCTGCGGCTGCAGCACCAACTCCTGTCCCGTCGGCTTGTCATAGCGCACCAGCACGCCGTACTGCGACTCTGAATAAACTGTGTTGGGATCCACGGGATCAACCTGCGAACGGAATCCATCTCCGCCCGTAGTCACGAACCAGTCCGAATTCATAATCCCGTTGATATTCCGCGTACGCTCCGGACCGCACCACGAAAAATTATCCTGCGTCCCGCCGCACACGTTATAGAAGGGAAGTGCGTTGTCCACCGCCACGTCGTAAAACTGCACTGTCGGCAGATTCGCTTTGAATTGCCAGCTCTTGGCGTCGTCGTAAGTTTCGTACATCCCGCCATCCGACCCCAGCAGCCAATGCTTCGTATTATCCGGATCAATCCAGATCGCGTGATTGTCCCCGTGATGATTCGTCTCCTCCACCTTGTGCAAAGTCTTTCCGCCGTCCAGCGATTCCCGCAGACTCACATTCATCACGAAAATGCGATCCACATTCTTCGGGTCGGCAATCACCTGCGAGTAGTACATCGCCCCCACATCGAACTCATTCTTCCTCTCCCACGTTGCCCCCCGATCGTTCGACCGAAAAACGCCTCCTTTACCATCCGCCGCCTCCACCGTCGCATACACCACATTCGAATCCACCGGAGAAACCGCCAACCCGATTCGCCCCAAATCTACGGAAGGCAGCCCGGATTTCAGCTTGTTCCAACTGGCCCCAGCGTCCGTCGATTTATAAATCGCACTCTCCGGCCCGCCATCGATCAAAGTAAACACATGCCGCCGGCGCTGGTAAGCCGCCGCATAAACGATGTCCGGATTCGAGGGATCAATCGCCACATCCACCACCCCAGTGTTCTCGCTGATGGTCAGCACCGCCTTCCACGTCTTTCCTCCGTCCGCCGACTTATATAAGCCGCGATCCCCGCCCGGCCCCCACAGCGGCCCTTCTGCCGCCACGTACACCACCTTCGAATCCCGCGGATCAACCACCACCCGCCCAATGTGATCCGACTTCTTCAGCCCCAAATTCTTCCAATTTTTTCCGCCATCATCCGATCGATAAATCCCATCCCCGTAACCCACGCTCCGCTGCGAGTTGCTCTCGCCCGCCCCCACCCACACCACCGCCGGATCATTCGGATCAAGCGTCACCCATCCGATCGAATACGATCCTTCCTTGTCGAACACCGGAGTCCACGACGTCCCATCGTTCACCGTCTTCCACACCCCGCCCGAGGCCACGCCCACGTAATACTCAAACTTGTTCTTAGGATTCACCGCAATCGCCACCACCCGCCCCGAAGCCACCGCCGGCCCCAGCGAGCGAAACTTCAACCCCGAAAAAGTATCCGCATTCATCCCCGGCTTCTTCTCTTCCTCCTTCTTTTCCACAGCCGGAGCGCCCTTGCTCTCATCCTTTTTCGGCGACGCCTTCTTGCTCTTCGGCTCAGTCGGCACCGCCGCCGCCTTCTTATCCGCACCCTGATCCTGCCCCAGCGCACGCCCCCCCGATTGAAGAATCACCAGCACAACAAAAACCGCAGTGACGACGCCCCGACAGTGCCTGTTACTTCGAGCGGAGCAGGATTGCTCGTCTTTACGGGCAATCCTGCGGAGTGGAGAAACCTGCCTTGCGCGGCCTGTGGACTGAATCAAAGTTTCCCTAAATCGAAATTTCACACGCGTCTCCCAACAGAGTTTTCTGAAACCGATATGTATACAGGAATTTCCCTCAACTTAGAAGCACGCCTTTCCCTATGTCATCTTGGGCGAAGGCTATGCTTCGTGAAGGGCGGGCGGGACGACGGCATACGCAACGGGTAGGGCAGAAGGGACAAAGAGTCGCGCCGGCAGCATCGCCGCCCACCCCTTCGCAAGATTGGGGCAGGCTCTCGCAAAAAACGCAAACATGAACCACCCCCTGTGGAAATGCTGCACGCAGAAACAGTTACTTGTGGGCCACTCGCCTGAAGTTCAATCGGGCAGAAGCATTTTGCGGCGCAGCGCCTGGTAGCGAGGATGAGAGCGAAGACGGCCTAGTTTGGGCTCTGTGGAAAGATACAGCGCGATGGCATCGCGGTCGTCGATGGCTTTCTCATACCAGTCCAGCGCCTGTTCCACCTGTCCCAGGCCCAGGCACATGATTCCGAATACGCCGGGAGCCACGTAACCCGATTGCGCACGCTGTTCTATTTCCTTCAACACAGCTGTCGCCTCTTCGCTCCGCCCAGCCCGCGAATAAAGATTGCGCAGCGAAGCCAGCACCCACGGGTTTCGCTCCGAAAACCCAGCTGCACGCTCTACGGCATCGACCGCCTTCTCGACGTTGCCTTTGAGAAAATAAGCCAGCCCGAGCATCCAGTGCGAAAAGTAGTAGGTCGCGTCCAACTCGAGCGCCTTCGTCGCCAGGGTGATCGCCGTGTCCGGATCATCCCGGCGATACGCATTTTCCGCCAGGCCGATCACCGCCAGATGATAGAGCGGGTCGAGCTCCGCCGCCCGGTTGAACTCGACTTCTGCTTCCTTCAAACGTCCCAGAGGTTGGAGGAAGTGCATGGCGTAACAGAAATGGACTTCGGCGACGGTCGGGCCAAGCTCCAAAGCCCGCTTCATCTCACGCTCGGCTCCTGTCCAATCGTAGTCGTAGTATCCCAGCACGCTGCCCAGGTAGGCATGCGCAGCCGGGAGACTCCCATCCAGCTCCAGAGCTTTCTCCAAGGCCCGTTTCGCTTCCGGCAAAATACCGCGAGGAGCAGCTTGCCCCCACACCGCTTCGATGAACAGCAAGTATCCCACCCCAGCGTATGCGAGCGCGTACTTGGAGTCGCGTGCGAGCGCCTGCTCGAAGTACTGCCGGGCGACGCGAACGCTCTCAGGGTTGAGCCGGGCCGAAAGATGCCGTCCCCGCAGGTAGAGATTGTAGGCCTCCAGATCCGCGGTGGGCCGGTGCAGCAGCGGCTGGCCGCTCAGCTTGAGTTTCAGGGTTTCTACGATGGCCTGCGAGATCTCATCCTGAATCGCGAACACGTCGGTCATCTCGCGGTCGTAACGCTCCGACCACAGGTGGTATCCGTCCGCCGCCTTGATCAACTGGGCGGTCACGCGCAGGCGGCTTCCGAGTTTGCGCACGCTACCTTCCAGGATATATTCCACGTTCAGCCCCTGCGCGATGCCGCGGATGTCCTGTCCCTTTCCAACGAACGCCAGCGTCGAGGTGCGCGCCGTCACTAGCAGACCGGGCACCTTGACCAGCGCATTGAGGATGTCCTCGGCCAAGCCGTCGCTGAAGTATTCATTTTCCTTGTCGCCGCTGAGATTGGAGAACGGGAGCACGGCGATCGAAGGTGGGCTCGAGACGGCAGCCGCCGCGGCTTGCTTCAGCGCCTGTTTTACTTCCGCGATGCTCTGGAACCGCTGTGCTGGCTGCTTAGCGAGGCACCCGGCGACCACGCGCGCAACTTCCGGCGGCGCCTCGGTCAGCGGCAGTGGATCCATGTGCAGGATCGCCCCCAGGATCGAGATCGCGTTTTCGCCGCGGAATGCTTTCCGCGCGCTGAGCATCTCATACAAGACCACGCCAAAAGAGAAAATGTCCGAGCGCGCGTCCACGCTCTTGCCCTGGGCCTGCTCCGGCGACATGTAATGAACCGTCCCCAAGACGGTGTTTTCCTGCGTGAGTGTGAGCGTAAGCGTTTCAGTGTCGTCGTCGTGGGGGAGACCTCCCTTGGTCGACACTTGTGGCACGATTTTCGCCAACCCGAAATCCAAAAGCTTTACCCCGGCCTTGGTCACCAGGATGTTGGCGGGCTTCAGATCCCGGTGCACTATTCCTCTCTGATGCGCCGCTTCCAGCGCATCGCAGATCTGTCCGGCGTATTCCAGGGCCCGCGCCAGAGGCAGGGGGCCAGGTTCGGCCGGAGACAGCAGGGGATGCCCATTCACGAATTCCAGGACAATGAAATCGGGACCGACGTCGTAGATCTGACAGATGTTCGGGTGGTTGAGAGCGGCGACGGCGCGGGCTTCCCGTCCGAATCGTTCCGAGTACTCCTCGGTGGAAACCTTGAGAGCGACCATCCGGTCGAGGCGGGTGTCGCGAGCCTTATAGACCACACCCATCCCGCCGGCGCCGATCTGCGAGAGAATTTCGTAGGGTCCGAGCGTATCGCCGACCGATAGCGGCATAGTCCTGTTGGTCATTTTTTCGCTTCGTGGCGCACATTGATTGTATATTCCCAACGCCTGGGCCGGAAC
>CAVVOS010000005.1:0-17215 GCA_963749985.1 uncultured Acidobacteriaceae bacterium
CTTCTTTTGCTCCACCTCCTCCTGCTCCTCCTCCTTGGTCTTCTTTTTCTGCTCCTCCTCCTTCTGCTCCTCCTCCAGCAATACGTAACGAACCAAGGCGCACAACGTATTGCTCGTTCTTAATAACGCCGCCCTGGCTGATGTGCAAACCGCGAGGCCGCACCCAGGTAACGGTTTTCGAGCGCTGCACCGTGACTTTCTTCTGCCGCTTCTTGTCGTCGTAGCTAAGTTCATATTTGTATGCGGCGAGGGTGTTCTCAATCGCCAGCATGACGTGCTCCCAGAGGTTCGCCGTGGAGTCTTCCAGGTCGATCATCACGGCCGGAGATCCCGAGTTCAATAGCTTTACGGTCAGTTCGCCATCATCGGCGGGGCCGGTCATCTGGTTGCGCTGGTCAGCGCACCAGTCCGGTAATTCGATTCGCCAGTCTGTGGTGGTGGCTTCCGAAGCTGGCAGATAATCAGGCGCACGGCCGCGATGCGAGGCCTGCAACACTTCGGTGCGCCGCGTGATGAGCTTCTGCTGCCACGGTGTGAATTGCTTGTGGAGCGGCAACAGAAACTCCAGAAATCCCTTTGGGAGAGCGGTCTCGGGATTCAGATCTGCGGGCGCGTAGTTCATGCCCTGCGGGTTCATGGCTTTAATATCCACCGCCGCTGGATTGTGAATTCGAGCATGCGCCCGAATATCCGGACGCAATTATAGCTCCTACGGGCACCCAAGACTGCACTGGGAGCGCAAAAATCACAAAGCTCTGTGACGTCTGTCGCTTTGAGTGCTAACGCACTGTGATAAAGAAGTACGCGCTCATCGCCAGGCCCACGCCGATCACCACGCCCCGCACTTTGCGGGGGTCGGCCTTCTGCGCGTAATGCGCACCGAACCAGCCTCCGGCAAGAGAACCGGCGATCATCACTGCACACTGTGGCCACAGCACGGCTCCGGCCACGATAAAAGTGACCACCGCAGCCGCGTTAATGGCGACGGCCAGCAGCGTCCGGATCGCGCCCATGGCATGAATGTCACGCATCCCCAGCATGGCGAGCATTCCCAGCGTCACGAACCCGATTCCTGCGCCGAAGTATCCGCCATACACCGCAACCAGGAATTCCGCGATCGAACTCACCACGATCGCCCGCCACGAGGTGTGCCGCAGATCATCCGTGATCACATTCTTGCCGGCGATGGCGCGGATCGAATTGCCGAAGGCGAACAGCAAAGTGCCGCCGAGCAGCAGCCAGGGGACGAGGCGCAGAAAAGCATGCTGCGGGGTCCTGAGCAGCAGCACCGCTCCCGCCCAGCCCCCGGCAACGCTGGTCACCAGTAATGGGACCAATACACGCGATGGTGCGTTCAACCGTTTCAAATAAGCGACGGTGCTGGCCGCTAATCCTGGCCACAATGCGACGGTATTGGTCGCATTGGCCGCCACTGCCGGAATTCGCATGAATAAAAGCGCCGGAAAGGAAATGAAACTGCCGCCGCCGGCCAACGCGTTCAACGCGCCAGCGATCCCGGCTGCGAACAACAGAAAAATGGCTTGACCGAAGTGAAAACCCATACGCACCATGAAGAACTTGATCCAGAAGACCCGCTCGCCGGGACAGCGATGCAAACCCGGCCACAATCTATCAGCAATCTGTCAGGGAAGTCTCCGGGATTCGGCGCGCTTTACTCTTGTCGTTTCTTCCGGACTACAGTTCGTCGTCTTCGGAAGTTGTTGTCACGCCTGTCTCCGCCGCAGGCTCGGGAGAAATTTCTTGACAGTTTCCGTTTCGATGTGGTAAATCCACTGGTCCGCTTTTCATACCGGACAAGACCTCATTCGCAGCACTGGAGATCTTTCGGTTCGTCGCCCGAACGGACAAACGGCACGGCCTGTTTGTCCGCATGCCTTGAGGGCAGGCCCGCTTTGTAAATCATTCCGGGAGAAGAAACACATGCGCTCGCTCACAGCGTTTTTCGTGCTTCTGGTCAGTTTCGTGGCGCCAGGTTCGCTTGCTCACGCTCAAGGCACCGAACCCGCAGGCAAGATCGGCGGTTCAGCCGCCCAAAGCGCCACCAAGGAAGAGGTCAACCAGTTGCGCAGTGAGGTTGCCGCGCAACGCCAGACCATCGAGGAACTGAAGGCTTTGGTCGAGAGGCTCGCAGGGGAGAAGATCAAGTCACCTGACAACGGTTCGGCGCAGATTCGCCCCGTGGCGGCCACCCCTTCGTCAGACGCCACCTCGCAGCTGATCGACGCTCCTGGGAGCGCGGTTCATTTGATGAACGCTGTTCTCACCGAGGCCGAGCCTGTGCCGGTGGCTGCGGTGGTGGATCAGGCTGCACCGGCTGCTGCTCCGAAAAAAGACGCTCCCCTGACTGCGGGATGGAACGGGGAACACTTTTTTATCCGCAGTCCCGACGGACAATTCACCATCAGTCCCTACGGCTACGTGGATAACGACTACCGCGCTTACAAGGGCGATGGTGCGCCCGCCGACACGTTCGTTTTGCGCCGCGCTCGCTTTGGTTTCCAGGGCAGCTATGGTTCTCACTTCGATTTCGCGCTGCTCACCGATGCTGCCGCGACTACCGGTTCGGTCGTGCGTGACGTTTACCTGAACGTAAGAATCCGGCCCGAGTTCCAATTCCAGGCCGGCCAGTTCAAGACTCCATTTGCGCAAGAGGCCGGAACCGGCGCCACTAACCTGGACTTCGTGGAGCGCGGGTTTCAGTCAATGCTGTACCCGTCTGCCGCCTCGGCGTTCCGCAGCCCAGGCGTTGCTATTCACGGAGACATCGACGGCGGCGTCATGCAGTACTGGGTGGGCGCTTTCAACGGCAAGGGATATGCGTTAGTTAACACCACCAATCAACCCGAAGTCATTGGGCGCCTTAGGTTCTACCCGTGGCGCAAGTCCAAGGGCGATTGGCTCAAGGGGCTTGCTTTTGGCGGAGCCATCGACCGTGGCCGTTCGCGTGGTCTTTCCGGAGATCAGAGCTTCAGCGGCAACCTGCCCGATCAAGCGTACAACTTCTTTCCGCAATTCGCCATCAACGGGCCGATCCAGCGCTATAACGGCGAATTTACGTATCTCAAATCGCGGTTCGCTCTGCGCGGCGAGTTCGATCAACTCAACATGTCGCGGAACAACGTCGGTTCCGAGCAGGCGGGGGGGCTGGGTTTCCTGAGCCTTCCCTCAATCATAGCCAAAGCATGGGACCTCAGCGCGACTTATTTGCTCACGGGTGAAAAGCAGCCGGAAAACGGCACGCCGCGGGTGAAGCATCCGCTCTTTGGGCCTGACACTCCAGGCGGCAAAGGGCGCGGGTTGGGAGCGTGGGGAGTTGGGTTCCGGTACATGGGTATCCAGGCCAATGAACCGGGCGCGAACTTCTTGAATTATTACACGCCCGGTTTTGTGCCTACTTTCAATTACCACACCGACGAGTTGACCGCCGGGCTTACCTGGTATCCCAATTATTGGGTCAAGTACTCAGTGAATCTGGGTATCGACCAACTGAAGGATCCCAGCACCATCGGCGCGGTGCCGCAGAATTATTACGTGGTTTTGCAGCAGCTGCAGTTTAGGTTCTAGTCCGCTCGGGTATCGATTGGGGATGGACGGTTAAAGAGTTCGGTAAAGGCCAGGGCTGGCCGCAGGCTGGTCCTGAAGGGAAATCGGAGGAGGGAATTCGAATGAGACCGAGGATTCTTCTTACTATTCTTTTCACCGCGCTGTTTGTGATCCTAAGCGGCTGCGGCACTACGCCGAATTGCCCCACGTGCGGCACCACGGTCAACGGTGCCTACGCCATCATCAATGTCATCGCCGTTCCCGAGCACAATCCTACCGGCGAGCCCGGCGGCCCATTCAACTCTTTCGACATCAGCACGATCGCCCCGAACCCGGCCGTCTCAGGTCACTACCTGGATTATATTTCCGACCGTATTGGCATAGCCGTGCAGGTGATCGATACCTCGCAAGATCTAGCGGTTTTCTCGATTCAGGGACAGAATGGCGTCTCCGACGCTGGCAATGGCGCCAGTCCGTGCCCCACAGAGCTTCAGCCCAACTACACGGGGGCACCTCCCACGCCCTCGGTGGAGATTATTCCGCCGACCGCCGATGTCTTCGGCAACTTCGTCAGGTATGCCTGCAGGACCGATATGACTTGGGCGAACGGTTCAAGATTCCATCTGAACACGGGCTTTGGTCCCAGCGGCAACCTCGGGGGATTCCCTGGCGCCCAGTGCTGCGCCTCGCGCGCCAACGGAGTAAATCCCATGTCCGGTCCGGATGGCAATACCACCACCGCCGATGGAAAGGTCCTTTTTGTCGGCAATGGCAGCTCCAACGTTATCGTTTTCGACATAAGCTCGATGAACGTGGGCACCAATCCAGTCACTCCACCAAATATCCTCGCCACGATCCCGACGGGCGTGTCGGCCGATTACGATGGACCGCAAGGAATCTCGGGTTGCATCGCTTCCTGGAACGGCGAGGCCGGCTCGGCGGCGGATTGCGGCGATGATCGCGCTGACGAAATGGCATACGATGACACGCATCATGTTCTTGCAGTCATCAATGGCGATCCGGGATTGCCGTTCATTACTTTCATCGACATGGAGTACATTGTGGGCGCAACGCCGCCGAGGACCTCGCCCACCGACCCCACGGGCCAGGGGGACCTTCATTGCCTGCCAATTGACATGAATCTCGCTTACGGTCCGTATCCCGTCGGATTTAGTCCCGCATTTAATGCGACGACTGGCACCTTCGGCTCTTATCCCTACCCGGGCGTGGGACCCGGGGTTTTTGGTTATCCTCTACAAGGAACGGGAACTGGGATCGTGGGAACCGGAACCGGACCGGACGGCAATCCCCTCCCGTCGCCCGCGTTAGATCCAAGCGTCGGGGGCTCGTTTAATCCCCCTCGGTGCATTATTGGCCAGATCTATTACGACGGCGCAGGAGGTGCGGCCTCAGGAGGACTCGGACTCAACAACCCGCCGACCCCCGTGGACAACGTGGGAAACACATTCGCGTGCCCGGATCCCTCGAACCCCCACGTCTTCAGCGGCGTATCGGGATCTGCGGCTGCGGACGGCCCAGCTGGGCTGCCCGGAATCGGGACAACTCCCAGTGGTGTGTCTTACACAATCCCATGCCATCACGGCCCCATCATCAGCTACGCTACGGGCGCGTTTTGTAGCCAGACTCCTCCTTTTTCAGACAGCACTTGTTCTGGGGCCATAGCACCGGCCGGATTAGGCGCGATGACCTATGATCCGAACACCGGCAACTGGTTGCTGACCAACGAAAATTCCGTTGCAAACACAGTCATCGGCAGCCTTGATGAAATTCAAATTACTGCCGATGGGCCTGTGGTGGTAAACAGTTTTCCCATGTACGACTGCATGCCTACCAGCATCGTACCGGGACCGGGAGGTAATCTCCTCGTCGGGTGCGCCGATCATGACGGCCAAACATTTCCAGCTAATGAATACATCATCAGCAATACAGCCAGCGGCAATGTAGCCTGCGTGCCTCCGAATTCCGGAATACCGAATGCGGTGCCGAACGCTAACTGCCTGGAAATCACCCAGGTCGGTGGCGTGGACGAGGTTTGGTACAACCCGGGCGATAACAAATACTATTTGGCGGCGCGCGATTTTCTTCCGAGCGCAGTCATGGGCGTCATTGATGCCAAAACCAATCAATGGCTGTACAACATGCCGACCGGATCGAATGCACACAGCATCTCGGTAGACCCAAGCACGAACCATGCTTTCGTGCCGCTTCAGGCTGGCACGGTTTGTTCGACGTTGGCCTCTGCGGGATGCGTCGGAGTCGCGGCTGAGCAGTGAGGAGCGCTAGGCTCGGTGGTATAGTTGCACTGGGCGCGAAAACGTGACGGAGTTTCGCGCCGGGAAGTGTGAAGGGGAATTATGGAGACGTTTCCCAGAAAGCTGCCGCGAGTTCAAGGGTTGGGGTTGTCGCTTCTGCTGTTTCCTGTTTTGCTAGCCAGTGCGAGCGAGCCATCGGCGCTAAAGCCTACCGATGTTCCTGCGACGGTCATCGCGCATTTGCCTTTGCCGCAGGCGACCGGAAGCCAGATGTTGCTTCAACGAGAGAACGGTAAACATTACCTCTACGTGCAGCAAGCCGGGAAGCAAGGGTTCATGGTGGTGGATGTTTCTAAGCCGGACAAGCCCAGCCTCTTGAAACGGACAGCAGAATCGAACCAGTCGACCTCAGGCAATCTGCAAATGGTTAGTCCCGATGTAGCGATTGCGGAAGCTCCCGAAAAGACTCCGACAACCCTGACCAGTAGCGGCCGCCCCACAGAAACGGTTCGCGTGCTCGACTTGAGCGATCCCCGCAATCCCAAGACGCTGGAGACTTTCACCAAGGTCACCAGCCTTCTCCCGGACGGCGGACACGGCCTGATCTATCTAACCAACAATGATGGCCTCTGGATTCTCCGCTACAATCATCCGGCGCTGATCGAGCCGGCCAGGAAAAAGCCTGCCTGCGACTCAAATGCAGAAATCATGGCCATGCCGCCGGACTGTGACTGATGCCGTAGCCGAAGAATCGCCACACACTACCATTCGGCGGTTTAGCGTACCGTGCATTCCTTATTGATGGTCCGGATCGAGGTGATGGTCAAAGTCACCGGAGCTGCGGAACCCACCTTATTCATCGCGTCGGAACTTGTGCTCATGGTCGGGGATTCGTTTCCGGTCGCCTCCACCCGTTGCCCCAGATAGTTCCGTAGTCTTATCTTGCCCGTCGCCTGAAGTTGATAAGTCATGGCCGGATTCTGCTTGATCAGTGTGTAGTCACCGCTGGATCGGCTCACGCAGCCCTGCAGGGTTACTTCTCCCTTGGAATCCTTCGAGTTGTGCTGGCCCGAGTTGCTGGAATTGCCGTCCTGCGCCAGCAGAAAGGTGCTTGCAAACAGTAGAGCGAACAATAGTTTTACCATGGAATGTCCCCCATTAAATGGATGGCAAGCCGATTGGGGCAGTTGCATTAAATCTTAGGAAGACGGAACCTATTTAACGTGCGTTTCCTGATAGTGGAGTTCCTTCCATTGCCCGCCGCGCTTCACCCACAGTTCCGTGATGTAAACCCGTGAGTACCTTACCACCGACTTGGGCGGGAATTGCATGGTGCTCTCATAAATCACGAAGGCAGCGTCCGGCCCCAGCGGAATCAGCTTGTACCCCCACAGCGTGTAGTTGAAGACATTCGTGTCTGCCAGTTCGCTCAAAGCCTGACCCTTCGTCCGCTCGCCTCTGCCATCGACTTCGACGCCCTGATAGTCATCCGCCAGCAATTCGCCGTACGTTTTCTTGTCCTTGTTCTTCAGTGCTTCCCATTCAACTTTGATCTTCGACTCGAACATATCCTTCAGCTTCGAATCGGCGGAGACGCCGCCGGCTTGCTGGCCTTCGCCAGCCTTGGCCGGCATTGTGGGTTGCTGTGCCAGAGCAAGAGCCGTCAGCCCCGCGAGGCAAGCGAATACGAAGCAATTTCGCATAAGTCCTCCGAATCAAAATGCAGTGAATTCTAGCAGGTGCGCGCAGGCTTCGTGCGGCGAGACCTATCGTAAGCTGCTGACTTTCTTTCGCACTGCCGCGAGCAGCGGCGGAGGCAGTTCGGAGTAGCCTTCCTGAGCCGCATATTGCTGGCCGTCCGTGTATATCCAATTCAACAGATCGTCTAAAGCGGCTCTACGAGCGGAGTCCGACGATGCAGCTCGAAGATAAATCCAGCTGAAACTAGTGATGGGAAAAGAATCAGCCCCTGGTGCATTGGAGAGGGCCGCCGAAAAGCGGCTGTTGTCAGATCAGGAACGGCATTGTCCATGCCGTTGACGAACCGCTGGTGTTAAGATGTCGCACAATTAAGATGTCGCACAATTATGTCGAGCAATGAAGTTGAAACCTTAGCGCGGGAACTGCGATCCGCGTGTGAGGCGGGCGCGATGATTTCTATTCCGCCCTCGAGCCGCCCCGGTTTCGACCTCAACACGGCTTACGAGGTTGAAGCTACACTGAAGCAGTTCCGCGAAGCGGCTGGACACAGCGCCGTCGGCCGCAAGGTGGGTTATGCCAATAAGGCCATGTGGCGTGTGCTCAAGCTCGAAACCCTGGTTTGGGCTCATATGTACGACGACACCGTGCACTACAGCGAAAGCAACTCCGCCGCGCTGACGCTCGCACATCCCCGTTCGCTCAAGATCGAACCCGAGATTGTTTTCGGCATGAAGGAGCAAATCGTGAGGGAAAGCCCTGATGCCGCTGCTGCGCTCGCATCCACGGATTGGCTGGCGCTGGGATTCGAAATCATTGATTGTCCCTTTCCGGATTGGAAGTTTCAGCCCAGTGACTTCGTCGCATCTTTTGGACTTCATGCTGCGCTGGTGATTGGCGAAAGAGTGCAAGTGCAGCCGGACCTCATCCCCGCTCTTGTCGACGAACTCTCGCGATTTAAGGTCCGCATCTCGAAGAACGGAGATTTTGTAGAAGAAGGGTCTGGCAGGAACTGCTTGCGGAGTCCCGCCTTATGCTTGGCGGAACTCAGATCAGCTATCGTACGGCGCTTCCCAACCGAGCCACTGAGCGCCGGGGAAATCGTCAGCTCCGGAACACTCACGGCCGGGCATGCGGCCGGCAAAGGCGATCTCTGGACCGCTGAGATAGAAGGATTATCTCTGCCACCGCTGACTCTGCGCTTAACCTGAATCGATCGGAAAATCAGAATCCGCTTCAAAGAATCCGGATGCAACTCAGCGCTTCTCGGCTCCTCCACAAACCGCCGCGTCAGGCCGGTAGCCGGGAGATAAGTCCTCGGCTTTCCAATTGAAAACAGGCTCCAGCCCTTCCGACTTTAGCTTGCTGGAGTAAATCGGCGCATCATACGAGCCGGACGTGAACTGGCATCCGCCCCGCTGCAGAGAATAACCGCCCGGCGCCGTCGAACAATTGAGGGTGAAGAGACAACCCCCTCCTCTCGTCAGCTCAACGCATACATCCCAATTTTCTCGCGTGCTCACAAACGGCGCGGTCGTCGGCGAAAACAGGTTATGAAGCGCAACGGTCGCCAGAAATTCCTGACGAGTGAGAGCGTAGGGCGAGTCTTGAAGCACCGCTCCTGGAGCCGGATTCAGACGGGGTGTACCGAGAATGGTGGCCCCAGCTCCGTAGTGCTGCTTCAGGTATTCCTCATGCAGCATCAGCATCGCCCAGTCTCGTCTCCAGTCCGCCAGGCCGGAAAGCACTCCGACGCCGACGTGCTCAATCCCGGCCGCGAGCATGCGTTCATAGGTTTCCAGGCGGTATTCAAAGTTCGTCTTCTTGGTTCTGCCCGGATGCAGCTCGCCGTATCGGGCCTTGTCGTAGGTTTCCTGCCAGAGCACCGACCAGCACAGCCCCGCATCGACCAGCCGACGGTAATCGCTCTCCTCCAACGACTCCGCACTTAATCCAACAAGTCCGCCACCATGACGTTCTAACACTTCGCGCAGCCGTTCAACGTGACGGCACATCGCATCCACGCGCATCCGCGGATCGCTCGCATAAACCAACTCAAGAACCTTGTGCCCCTTCTGTTCGATAAGATAAACCGCCTCTTGTTCGAGTTCGTCATCCGTCAATCGCCTGCGCTCGACCCCAGTCCCTTTGTTTCCTCCTCGAAAGTTGCAGTAGAGACACTGCTCCTCGCAGATGCTCGTCATATAGATGGGGACGATCACAAATGCTCGCTCGGCATAAAGGCTGCCCTTGAGCGCGGCGGAACGGGCGAGGATGGCTCGATCCAGCTCGCCCCCCTGCCCGAATCCTTCGCTCCAAAGCAAAGGTACATAGTCGGATGCCACCGTGGGCCGGAGCGAGTCCAGATCTCCGGGCGCGGTGTGGGATAACTCTGTAACCTCTTCGCAGGCGAGTTTGTAGCGATCAGAGAACATGGGTTTTTCGGAAGATTGTCCACAGAAACGATACGCGTGATCGATCATAGGCACTGTGATGACGCGCACGAGCGCCTGTGATCACGGTCGGGATCGCCGGAGTCTCGCCGCGGCCCCGACACGCTCTGCCGAGACAGGCGTAGAATCCTTGGCGTTTCAGAAATTCGGTTTCAAAAGTTCAGTCGCGCCACCCGGAGGTCGCTCATGCCAGCACCGCGCTCTCACGGACTCCCCAGCCCCGGTGTCTGCGCCGGGATCGTCATCGCCATGCTGGCGATGATCGTCATTCCTGCGGCCATCACGCTGCACGCCGTTCACTCCCCAGCCACGCTTGTGCCAACCAGCCCCAACCCCACGCCATATGGCTACACCTGGAGCCTTCTGCTATTCATCGTCCCCATCGTGGTCATCGCAGGATGGTTCCTGCCCGGCGAGGGATTGAAGATCCCGCAGCGTGCCTTCCGGTGGACGCTCGTCATTCTCGTCCCTCTGGGCTGCTTGCTCGACTTCGTTTTCGCCCAATGGTTCTTCGACTATCCCAACTCCTGTGCAACCCTGGGCATCTCTGCTCCGGCCCTCGGCAGGCCCGTTCCCGCCGAAGAATACGTTTTCTATCTAACTGGTTTTCTCGTCGTCCTTCTTCTCTACGTATGGCTCGGCGAATTCTGGCTCGCCGCCTACAATGTGCTCGATTACCCGGGCGAGGCCCGCAAGACGCGCCGTCTCTTGCAGTTTCATCCCACGTCGCTGATCATCGCCGTGGCCTTGATCGGCGCCGCGTGGTTCTACAAAAAGCATTTCGCGCTCCCGCAAGACCAGGCAGGTTTTCCCGGCTATTTCACACTTCTCGTCGCGGGAGGCCTGCTCCCGGCCGTGAGTTTCTTTCCCGTGGCACGTCGCTTCATCAACTGGCGTGCCCTCAGCCTCACACTCTTCTTTATGCTGCTGGTCAGCCTGCTCTGGGAAGCGACTCTTGCTATTCCCTATGGTTGGTGGAGCTACCAGCACTGTGAGATGACCGGTCTTTTTGTCGGCGCATGGGCCGGTTTGCCCATCGAGGGAGTGTGTGTTTGGATGGCCGTTACGTACGCCACGGTGATCGTCTTTGAAGTTGTGAAGGTTTGGCTGGCATCGGAACGCTCGGGGCGCGACGCACTGCTGGGCGAGAGAGAAGGCTCGTAATCCCGACCTATCGGGTCCACGTACCAACCCAGTTACTGCCAACCCGTGTTTGCCAAGCACTAGAATCTGACGAAACGGGCCCCGTCCGACCATTCTTGGCGGAGAGTATGCAGTCTGTATTTTTTCCCGCGCGGCAAGCGCGCTCCCACTACCGGCATGAACTGCGCACCCTGACCTACGTCACTCTGGACGAGGCCAACGGTGGCATCGTCCGCAACCTCAACCACGAAGGTGTCGCCGTGCAGGCTGTCGGTCCGCTGCGCCAGCAACAACGCGTCCGCCTGCGCTTTGAATTGAGGTTTCCGCGCCTGCGCGTGGAAACCGACGGGCAGGTCGCTTGGGCCAGTTCCTCGGGACAGTGCGGTATCCGCTTCGTGGATTTGCCCACACCCACCGGTCATCAGATCGACGAGTGGATTTTCTCCAACCTTCTGGATGCTATCGCCCGCGAGGCTGCCCATCCCCGCCCGATCTTCGGAGCTTCTGTCGTCTCGATTGTTCGTGAAGAAAATGGCGATGACGATGACGCTCAGAACGACGAGCAAAACGACGGGCTCACTTTGTCAGCCCCACCGCGCCGGGCGATCCGCCTGGAGCCACGCCTTGCCGGACGGGGCCAGCCACAGGCATTGCACGAGCATTCCGAAAAGGAGCCGTTAAATGCGGTTGCAAGTCCGGTCCATCATCCGAGTGCGCATGATCCAAGTCACTATCATCCAAGTCAGCATGATGCAAGCGCGCAGCTTAGCTGGCTATCCCGCCCGCTCTCGGGCCGCACTCTCGCCTGGCTGGTCGATAGTCTCGTCGTGATCGCAGCCCTGCTCCTGTTTGCTCTGATTTTTCTGTCGATTGCGCACGAGCTCCCGCGGTGGCGCCTCGCTCTGGGCGCAGCATCAGCCGCTGCGGTTCTCGTCACCGCTGCTTACTGGACTTTGTTTACTGTCTTTGGAGGAACGAGCCCGGGCGCTCGTCTGGCCCAGGCGGCATACATTTTGGAAGAGGAACAAGAAGCTGACGGCGCCAGCCGATTCCGCTAAGCGCACGTCCAACTCTAGGGACTGGGCTAATGGCCACGGGCCACTGATCACTGGCCACTGCTGTATCAGTTTGCAAAATACTGCTGTGCCAGCCAAACTCGCAAGGTATGTTGCATCTGGGACGCAATCTTTACAAAGCGAATGCCGACGTTTCCACGTTCGTCAGACCACGCCACTTCCACCTCGGCCTTCACCCCGCATTTCGTTCCCGGCAGCGCGAAAGATGCGTGCACGAGGTCGCTGCCATCGAATCCATCCTCCAGGCGCACCTGCAGACCGCCCTGGCTCAGGTTGATGAGTTGCCCTCCCACCCGCTTCTGATGGCGTCCACTCAGGGTCACGGGCACTTCCAGTCCGGCCCGGTGATAACGCAAGCGTCCGTCAAGAATCATATTGCGCGCGGCGGAGAGCGTGCGCACCGCCTGCTCCACGGAAATCGGCTTGTCAAAAGCGAACATGGCGCCGGTTCCCTCCATATCCGGTCTTCCTTGTGGACCTCCCATGATCACCAGCGGCACTGTGCTCGCGCGCGGCGCTTCGCGTTGCAGCTCGCGAAAGAACTGTCCCGAGCCGTTCAGGTCACAGTCAACAATCAGAGCATCAATCTTGGAGTTCGTGAGCCGCTCTAACGCTCGTTGCGGTTCACTCTCGACGGCCACATCCATGTGCAAGCCGCCAAGAATGCATTCCAGAACACTAACTTCCTGCCAATCACGCGAAACCACCATAGATGAGAGTGTCATACCTTCACTCTACCCACCCCGGTAACTCGGCGTTAGATCACCAACGTAACGCGGGCTCGATTGACGGGCTTGGGCTTTCGGACTTCGGACTTCCGCTTTCTCCGCCGCGCGGGAACCATTCTCGACTGGAACCTTGGAATGCACTTGATCTAGAACCAGAACTGGCACAGCCTTCGAAGCCCGAAGCCCGAAGCCCGAAGCCCGAAGCCCGAAGCCCGAAGCCCGAAGCCCGAAGCCCGAAGTCCGAAGCCGCCCTACGCCCGCGCACCCCGATACCATTCAACTGTCTGCCGCAGACCATCTTCAAAATTCACTTTGGGTTTGTAGCCGAGATGTTCTTCCGCCGAGGAAATGTCAGCCAAGGAATGTTTGATGTCGCCGCCGCGTTCCGCCGCATAGAGGGGAGAACCAGAATAAGACGTGAGCCTCTGTAACAGCCGAAATGTCTCGTTCAGCGTGATCCGCCGTCCCGTGGCCACGTTGAATACCTTGCCCGCTACCTGCGCCGCAGGAGCCTTGCAGGCCAGCAGGTTGGCCTCGACCGCGTTGTCGATGAAAGTGAAATCCCGGCTCTGCTCGCCGTCTCCAAAGATAGTGGGTTGCTGCCCGTTCAGCATCTGCGTGATGAACTTCGCCAGCACGCCCGAGTAAGGCGACGACGGATCCTGCCGCGGACCAAAAATATTGAAGTAGCGCAGCGCCACCGTCTCCAATCCGTAGCAGCGGTAGAACGAGATCATGTAACGCTCGCTGGCCAGCTTGGCCACGGCGTAGGGCGAAATCGGGTCCGGTGTCATGCCCTCGTGTTTGGGCAGCGTTGGCGTATCGCCATAGGCGGAGGACGATGCCGCGTAGATTACCCGTTTCACCTTCGCATCGCGCGCCGCTACCAGCACGTTCACGGTGCCATCCACATTTGCCCGGTTGCTGCCGATCGGATCCAGCACAGACTTTGGCACCGACGGAATCGCGGCCTGGTGCAAAACGTAGTCCACCCCGGCACACGCCAGCTTCATCGCGTCGAGGTCGAGGATGTCGGCCTCACGAAAGTCAATCTGCCCCAAAATCTGCGTAAGGTTTTCCCGCTTGCCCGTTGAAAAGTTGTCCACCCCTCGCACTTGCCCGCCGCGCTGCAACAGCTCTCGCGCCAGAGACGATCCAATAAAGCCGCCAATGCCGGTGATGAGGTAATGCGCCATAGTGCTTTCATCATAGCAATCTGAAGAAGAGTTTGGGCATGCGAGGCAGACGCTGGTAGTGGTGCGGTTTGTCCTTCACATGACTTTGTCATCCTGAGCGTAGCCGCTTTCCGGCGCAGCGAAGGATCTCCCGCTTAACCGGCCTAATGCGCAAGCCAAACTGCACCACTACCCAGATGCTTGGGAAAAACAGAGGTCACCGAAATCCGAGAACCGGAAACTGAGAACCG
This sequence comes from uncultured Acidobacteriaceae bacterium, assembly GCA_963749985.1. Lineage (GTDB taxonomy): Bacteria > Acidobacteriota > Terriglobia > Terriglobales > Acidobacteriaceae > Sulfotelmatobacter. Next base: position 14,362 of record CAVVOS010000005.1, read on the forward strand.
GAAACTGAGAACCGGAAACTGAAACCGGTTACTGGCTCTTGCGCAGAATCCGAAGAAACTCTTCCCGGGACAGGATCTGACGATCCTCGAAGAAGTCCGCAATTGCCTGCAGGGCAGCCTGCGGGTTTGTGATCGGAGCACCCGCGGCGGCTGGTGGAGGCGTGGAATCGCGCGGCGTCACTCCGCCGCCCAGGATCACCGAGGGCCGCGAGAGTGATCGCAGCAGTTCGCGCAACCGCTCCCGATTTTCGTCCGACATGGTGGTGAAGAAGATTCCCATGCCAAGATTAGGGTAGGCCACGCGCACTTCCCCTCTGGTCTCGACCTGGAAACCGTTTACATCGATCTTTAAGGAGAGCATGGAGCCGATGCGGTGAGTGGCTGCCGCCTCCACGTAGCATCCGTGCAGACTGATGTCGGTGAACGTCGCCCACGTTGCCTCGCCGCTGTCAATGTCGCGCAATTGGGCGCTGCCCTGGCAGCGGTATCGAGGGCTTCTGCGCTTTTCCGCGCTCGCTCGGTTTTCCGGAGGCGAGCTGCCGTCGAGAGCGCGTGCGGGCGCCGTGCCCGCAGCCTGGGGCGATCCTGACTGCTTCAAGGCGGAGAGATAGGACGCGCCGTCGCTGGTTTCATCAAACAACATAGCTGTGAACCCGACTCTCAGCCGCGAGCGCGCCAGCGTTCTTCCTATGAGTGCGCTGAGAGTCTCTCTTCTTATTACCAGTCTACGGAGCTTTCCCCGCATACTCGCAGCAGAGGTGGGTTTGACCTACAACGAAGGGCTTCGGTGGGTCCCCGAACGGGAGAAGTTCAGGATTGGGACGCGGCTCCGCCGAACTCGGCTGCGGACTCCCGTATCTTCTTCCACACCTCATCCCGCCCGGCTCCCGTTTTCGCCGAAAAGGCAATCACCGGCGCCGTCGGATAGGCCTCGGCCAGGCTTTTCAGCGCGTTGCGCAGTTGATTGTTCGAGAGCCGGTCACTCTTGGTCGCGATCAGAAGAAACTCACGGCCCGAGGTATTCAGAAAGTCCAGGAGTTGGCGGTCGCTCGCTTGCGGAGGCACGTTCACGTCCACCAGCGCCACACATAACGCCAGCGTGGGACGGTCATTGAGGTAGGGTTCGATGAACTTGGGCCACTCCTGCGAAATTTCCCGCGAGAGCTTCGCGTAGCCGTAACCCGGCAGGTCGGCGAAGATGACTTCAGGCTGCGGCCTTCCCGGCCAGCGCACTTCGAAGAAATTAATGCTGCGCGTGCGTCCCGGCGTCGAACTGGTGCGGGCGACCTTGTCGCCGATCAGGGTGTTGATCACGCTGGATTTGCCCACATTCGACCGTCCCAGGAAGGCGACCTCCGGCAAGCTCGGAGCAGGGAAGTGATCGGCACCCGTGGCCGACGCCATAAATCGTGCCATTACCCTCATGCGCTAGTGTGCTATGCGGCAGCGGAGATTGGCAAGCGGTGACGGCTCCCGTCAGGCTGGGCAAACTCTTCCGGCGTCATCCTGAGCACAGCCGTTCTTCAGGCGGAGCGAAGGATCGCGCATCCACTGAACGCCGCCAATTCAGCTCTTGCGAAACTGCTTGCTCAGCGTGAGCGCCTGATGCTGGTACGACGATCCTATATTCGTGCCGTAGATCTTGTCGGGACGCGATAGCAGGGGCATGTAGTTCAGCCGGCCCACCAGCTGCCCATGCTCAATCAGGAACGGAACTTCATGAGCTCGAACCTCAAGCACGGCGCGCGTCCCCTTGATGTCGCTCGAACCATAGCCGAACCCAGGATCGAAGAATCCCGCGTAGTGAATCCGAAACTCACCGTCGGATGGATCGAAGGGAACCATTTCCGCCGCGAACTCCGGAGGAACCCGCACCCTTTCCCTGGATGCAAGAATGTAAAAATCATCGGGCTCGAGGATCAGGCTCTTGCTCGCATTCTGATGACGAACCTCCCAGAACTCCTCCGTCGCATAATGATCAATCCGGTCCAGTTCGATTGCCGGAGCATACCTCTTCGCCCGGTAAGCAATGACCTCGCCCGCTTCCGCGCCCTCCAGATTCACCGTAATCCTCAAACCCCGGTGAAGGCGCGCTTTAACCGGGCTATCTTCCTCGTCCATATAGACCAGTGGTTCTTCCTGATCCAGCCCTTTGATCGTGCGGTCCCCGGCGCGTGGACTGCCTTGTACAAACCGCAACTGGCTTAGCCTCATCCCGGCGCGCAGGGCGATCGTAAATGTCCGGGAAACGACTTCGGCGTATAGCTTGCCCTTGTATCCAGCGGGCACGGCGTCGAACTCGGTGCCATAGTCGGTGATCAGGCGCGTGAAAATGTCGAGGCGGCCGGTCGTGCTCTTGGGATTGGCCTTTCCGGAAATATTTTCCGGCAAGCTCAGCTCCTCGAGGAGAGGGATGATGTAGACGCAATCTCTCTCCAAAACGGGTGCGCCGGTCAAATCGATCCGCGCCATCCGGAGGTCCTTGATTTTTGCTTCGACCGTGCTATTCGGGCCGGGCAAAAAACTAGCACGCACGCGATGTGCCATGTCGCCCAGCCGCAGGTCGAGACTAGCCGGCTGGATGTGGTCAGGATTGACTGCAGGCATGGCGCTGATGTGTCCACGAGCGATGAGGTTGCTGATTTCCTGCGAAGGCAGTATTCCCGTTGTCCGGGTCTGAGCTTCTTCGACTGGCGACTCCGGCCCGTTCTCGAAGGCGATTTGGCTTTGGTCGGGTGTGGACATCTTCAGGATTCCCCGTGGCTTTTCACGGTAGGATCATACTTGCGGCTGGACGAAAAGTCTTGCGGTCTTTACTGGCAACTGGGTACTGAGAACTGGCAACCGCCCCTAC
>CAVVOS010000006.1:0-687667 GCA_963749985.1 uncultured Acidobacteriaceae bacterium
CCTCGGGACCGACCACCCCAATTTTCTCCCCGGGATTCAACTGAAAGGGAGCATCCACGAAGAGCAACTCTTGCCGTACCGGCTAATGATGTTGAGAAAGAAATCTTTCAGTATAGCGCTGGAGACTGGCCACGATCTTCTGACGGAGGCCTTGACAGACGTACACGAAAATATCGTTGCTAGGGAGGTTCATCACGCGACGAAGGAGGAGACAGGGGAGAGGGGCGGCAGTAACATGCGCTTGTGGATCGCAGTAGGCGATGAAAAGAGCGGAAAGAATCTCGTTGGGAAAGTGGCGGTTGGCGAATGTGCTGAAAGCACAGATAGTGTGCTGCGAAAGGACGTTGGAACAGAAAATCTGCGATGCGGGGCCGAATCCGATGAGAGTGGAGCCAATGATACTGTCAGAGGCACGAAAGCAGATGATGAAGGCCGGAGAGATTATCGCGGAAAGACACGGGAAGTTGCGATGGTACTACCGAAAGGAGGAGATAAAGGCCGAAGTGGAAGGCAGACTCGCACAGTTAGTGCCTCTACACCTGAAGACTCAGGAGCCTATGTTTAAGCATCGTGGTGAAATGCGGGGACGGTGAAATGCGGGGACAGACGGGACGTTCCCCGTTTTTCGACCGTCACAGATTTGCCCGGTTTCCCGTAAACTGGGGAACGTCCCGTCTGTCCCCAGGTTCCTTAAGCCCCAGACCCCGGCGCAAAATAAAAAGCCTCTTGTGTCTGTAACCGTCGAGGGAGGAGTGGGGGCTGAGGAAAAGGTCAAGATTGGAAAGCATGAGGCAAAGATTGGCGTAACCGTTAAAGGTGAAGCCACGGCATCCTCCAAGGGACTGAAGGTTGCTGTCGCTGCTGAGTTGAGTGCGGAAGCTGGACCCGTCAAAGCGTTCAGCGTAAGAGCCGAACAGGTTACGAGGAACGAGGAAGGAGCCTCCGAAAGCCCCACGTTGGAAGGCCACGGACCCGGGCTTGTGCACGGAAACGGCGAAGCATCTGGAACGACGGAAGAGTTTACGGTTTCAGTCTCCTCCTACGAAGGCTTTGGTGGCGGCGTATCAGTTACCGTCCGCCCCAATGCGATCTTCGATGCCGCCGTCAATTGGCTCGTAGGGCATCCGAGTCCCGGTGCTGACTTCAACACCAATCAAAGCGGAATGGGTGCTTTCCAGTAAACACGGGGAGCGCGAGGCGGGATCCTTGGGTATGCAGGAGAGATAGGACCATGCGAAAAACGGCTGCGATCGTGGTGGGCATTCTTGTCGGGGCATCGTGCATCCCGTGGCTTCGCCACCAGCATTTCTTCTCAGTGTTGGGCGGTGTAATCACTGTTGTGCTCTTCTGCGTTCTGGTATTCGGGGGGGGCCGTGCGGTATCGGCTTGGTCACGACAGATCCCTATCGGGAACCAGGCCGGGGCAAGCAGTTCTAGCTGGTGGTCACCGAAGTTGCGCGTTCGTTTGTTGGTCGCTGCGATTGTCCTCGCGTTGGGGTTCCCGATTGTGCATTTTGCTGGGACCGCCAACGGTGCGTATACGCTGGCCGTAGCAACGGCACATCAGACGCCACGGTTTGGTGAAGTACTGGGTGCTCCTGTTACGGAAGGTTGGTTTCCCGAATTCAAGTTCACGTTTGGCGAACCGGGAAGCGCTAAATTGCTGATTCCTGAGCGGGGCCGTTTACGGAGGGGAAACCTGAGAGCATTGGCCATCAAGGAAGATGGACGCTGGAGACTGACTGAGTTGACTTTGGAGCTCGAGCAACCGGACGAACACATCGATCTCCTGGGCGTCCACAGCCCAGAACTGACTCGGTGACCCAAGGCCGGGATTGGGGGATACTACTACGACGAAGCGTGCCGTGAGTTGGCGCAAAATACGGGTAATTCAGGGGTAATTCAGGGACGGGTAATTCAGGGACAGGTAATTCAGGGACAGACGGGACGTTCCCGATTTTTCGAGATCCGCAAAAGTCCAATGGGGGCTGGCCTACCTTGAGTCTCAGGGACGGGTAATTCAGGGACAGACGGGACGTTCCCGATTTTTCGAGATCCGCAAAAGTCCAATGGGGGCTGGCCTACCTTGAGTCTGCCGTTTTACCACGCAGGCTGCCCGTAGCAGTATTCTTCTCGATTCGCCGCCTTACTGCACATCGCTGACTTTCCCGCCCAGGAAAATCACTTTCATATCTTTGTAGTAATAAATCTGCTTGGTGCCGAGAGTCACCTTTTTCTCTGGCTTGCCCATGGCGGCCTCGACCTGGTCCGTGGTCATTCCCTTCTCGATGCTCGCCGGCTCGGCCTGCGGCTGATCCGCGGTAATTCAGGGACAGGGAAATGCGGGAGGGGAAATGCGGGGACAGACGGGACGTTCCCCGTTTTTCGACCGTCACAGATTTGCCCGGTTTCCCGTAAACTGGGGAACGTCCCGTCTGTCCCCAGGTCCCCCCGTGTCCCCAGGTTCCCCATATCCCTGTCATCTTGAGCGAAGGTGGGACTTCGCGAACGCGAAGCCCCGCCGCAGTCGAAAGATCCCTTTCACCCGTACGCCGCCGTAAGCTTCGCAAGGAGTTTCTACCACCGTGCTGCCTTTTTGCTTCTAGATGGTGAGGCTTTGTAAAAGCACGCGAGGGAAGCCTCACAGGTTAAAATCCCTCCATGCCACCCAAGACCCACGGCCACGACACCCGCTTCATGAAGCTGCAGAAGAACAACTGCTTCGTCTGCGGCATGAACAACCCCGACGGCATGCGCCTCAAATTCATCCTCGACGAAGAACGCCAAACCTTCATCTGCCGCTTCCGCCTCGGCAAGCGCTACACCGGCCCGCCCGGCCACTGCCACGGCGGCGTCATCGCCTGCATCCTCGACGACGCCATGGGCAAGGTCAACAAGCTCCATCACGTCGTCGCTCTCACCCGCGAAATGACGGTCGAATACCTCAAGCCCGTCCCTCTGCACAAACCGCTCCGCGTCGAAGGCCGCGAGATCGAAAAGCGCGGCCGCACCCACATCAACGCCGCCGAAATCCTCAACGAAAAAGACGAGGTCCTCGCCCGCAGCCGCGGCATCTTCATCGCCATCGATCCCGAAAAAATGTTCGCCAAGTACGTGGAACGCTAAATGCGTTACCCGGTGCTCCCCTGTGTCCCCTGTGTTTAAGATTCGTTGCCCCAGCCCCATAGGGGTACCGCGAATTGTGAATGCCCTGTAAAATAAGAGAGGCCGTCGGCCCTCGCCCTCGGCTCATCCTTCGCGCTTGCGAAAAGGTACCCACGGTATCCACCCATGTCCAAGAACAACGGTAGCTCCACCAGTCTCCGCCTGAAAACCGGCCTCGCCGAAATGCTCAAAGGCGGCGTGATTATGGATGTGACGAATGCGGAGCAGGCTTCCATTGCCGAGAAGGCGGGGGCTGTTGCGGTGATGGCCCTCGAGCGCGTCCCCGCGCAGATCCGCGCCGAAGGCGGGGTGGCGCGGATGGCGTCGCCGAAGAAGATTCGCGAGATCATGGCCGAAGTCTCGATCCCGGTCATGGCCAAGTGCCGCATCGGACATTTTGCCGAAGCCCAGATTCTGCAGGAACTCGGTGTCGACTACATCGACGAGTCCGAAGTACTCACGCCTGCCGATGAAGCGCATCACGTCGATAAGCACGCCTTCACCGTCCCATTCGTCTGCGGAGCGCGCAATCTCGGAGAAGCTCTGCGCCGCATCGCCGAAGGCGCAGCCATGATCCGCACCAAAGGCGAGGCCGGCACCGGCGACGTAGTCCACGCCGTCAAGCACATCCGCCAGATCGTCCAGGAGATGAAAATCCTCACCGTCCTCGGCGAAGAAGAACTCTACGCCAAAGCCAAAGAACACGGCGCGCCCTACGAACTCATCAAGATGGTAGCGAAAACAGGGAAGCTCCCCGTCCCGAATTTCTCCGCCGGAGGCATTGCCACCCCCGCCGACGCCTCGCTCGTCATGCAACTCGGCGCCGAAGCCGTCTTCGTCGGCAGCGGCATCTTCATGCAGGATTCCACCACCTTCGCCGACCCCGCCGAAGCCGAAAAGCGCGCCCGCGCCATCGTCAAAGCCGCCACCCACTTCAACGACCCTAAAGTATTACTTGAAGTCAGCGAGGATTTGACCGGAGCAATGAAGGGGCTGGCCGTGGCGGGTCTGGATGAGGCGCACATGCTGCAGACGCGGGGATGGTAAGTGTTGGCGGCCAGTCAGAACGGTAGTACGACCTTGTGGAACAATACGACGTGTTCCGAACGGGGGGGAAATGCGGGGACAGGAAATGCGGGCAGAGGAAATGCGGGGACAGACGGGACGTTCCCCGTTTTTCGACCGTCACAGATTTGCCCGGTTTCCCGTAAACCGGGGAACGTCCCGTCTGTCCCCAGGTTCCTGTCCCCAGGTTCCGTCATGCGGGCTTACGTCCACCTAGCGGTGGTAGCTCGATCGCGCAGTTGCTCGCAAACCAATTAAACAGAGGGGTGTACGCATGGAAGGTCGGATTCTTTTTTAGTCACAGTCCGACTGCCACGAGCCCCAATGGTATGCCTAGCCAAAGTCAGCCGATGTATTTCTTTCCCCTGGGCGGAAGCAGTATCGCGCCATGTCTTTTCCAGCCAAATCAGCCGGAACCGCAGAAGTGCGGGGGTGGTCAATGACACGAATACACTTTGAAGGAGTTCCAACGATGCCAAGGATTTTCATCGTTTTGCTCATAAGTATTCCCTGTCTCGCCCAGCAAGCGACATCGCCACCAGCAGTCCCTTCAAAAGTGATCGAGGAGTTTTGGCGCATCGAAACCGGCGGCGGAAGATTAACTCCCGAAGGATGGTATGAGACCAGCAGATTTTTCATCCGATCTGGCCTTCTTCCAGAACGGAAGGTTATCAATGTGATAAGAAACGGTCGTAACGATGCTATTGAAGAAACTGCCAGGACGCCGACGTGGGCCGAAGTGTCCGTCAGTACCGATGCCTTGGGCCATGTAGATTCGCTGTTAAGGTTTACACGTTCACCGGTTCGAGGGGCAGGTGGAGTACTCATCTTGAAGGGACCAATATTAACGTTTGATCTTGTCCTTACAGAGAAGCAGTGGAAACTCGGCAAGGACGGGGGAATGGATCTGGGATCGCACGTTGGGCCGCAATGGTTAATCACCTGCGGCGGGGACACCGCCTGGATTAACCTCGACGCTGCCATCGCATATGTCAAAGATATGCGGGCTAATAGCAAAGATCCTGCGGTTAAACGCAACGCGGACAAGACCCTGCAACAGCTAATACATCTACAGTAGGGTCGAGTCGCGCTTTGGTGCGATGATCGCCATCTCCAGAATAGAGGAACGTGTTGGGTTGGAATGCGTTTTAGGCTCCGTATGAAGTTCGTAGGGAAATGCGGGGACAGACGGGACGTTCCCCGTTTTTCGACCGTCACAGATTTGCCCGGTTTCCCGTAAACTGGGGAACGTCCCGTCTGTCCCCAAGTTCCCCGGCGATCAGATTCCGGAAGACTTGAAGGGCGGAAACGGTCCTGCTGGATTGAAAAGCAAGGCTGAGATCATTCAGTTCCTGAAGGATTCTTTTGCTTTGGGTCACAAGGCGGCGGCCACGTTGACGACCGAGAACATGTTGCAAACGGCCGAGCACAGCAAATCGCCACGCCTGCACCTAGCCACTTTTGCCGTAGCTCATGCCTTTGACCATTACGGACAGATGGTTGAGTACTTGCGGATGAACGGAATTGTGCCGCCCGCCAGCCGGGGAAACTGAGGCCGAGTTGGGAACCGCGGTGAGGCCGGCGATCACGCGCCGCGACTCAAATTCTCACACCGCGGCGGGCTCGCCCGCCAGATAGTAGTCCATCGGGCTGACGCTGGGCGGTTGGTGGCCGAGCATGCGAATCATGCCTACGACCTGGCCACGATGCAGCGTGGAATGGTCGAGCACATGGCGCAGGATTTTCCAGCGCGGAAATCGCTGCTCAACTCCGCCCGGAAGCTGTAGATTCAGCTCGGCCGCTAGGCTGCTCTCGGTTTGCTCTCCGAGCCATCGATCGAAGCCGTTCCAGATGTCAGGCCAGCTTTGTCTGAGCGCGTTCAGCGGGAGCGCCGGCCCCGGCTCCATCGGCAGCCGCCAGGTTCCCAGGTCTGCGGTGCGCAAACACAGCAGCCAGACTCTTTCTCCGTCGCAAGTATGCTGCAGAGTGGCGAGAATGCTGGCGTGTGAGATGCGGAAGTCGCGACTGAGTTCCTCGGCGGTGAGGGCGGAGCAGCCCTCGAGTAAATTCCGATTGGCCCACGCGGAGTGGCGGACATCGGCGAGCAGCGCTTGCTTAGCAAGGGACACGGGAAAATTATATACAGGGGCGGAGCGCAATCGAAGTGGCCTACAACCTGGCCCACGCTTGCACGCCTGGTGCGCAAGGGTGAGAACCTCGGCTACTCTTTCCCCTCGTAGGCCCGCTTCAGCTCCTCCACGTCGATCTTGATCATCTTCATCATGGCCTTCATCACTCGTTGCGACTTCTGCGGATCTTTGTCCCCCAGCAACTCGCCCAGAGCCTTGGGAATGATCTGCCACGACACTCCAAACTTGTCTCTCAGCCAACCGCACTGCACGGTTTCTCCACCCGCGGAGAGCTTCTCCCACAATTCGTCCACTTCCGCCTGCGTTTCACAATTCACGAAGAACGAAATCGCCGGCGTGAACTTGTAGTGTGGACCGCCATTCAGCGCCATAAACTCCTGTCCTTCGATCTGAAAGGTCGCGGTCATCACCGATCCCTTCGGACCGGGCCCCGCGTCTCCATATCGTCGGACCGTTCCAATTTTCGAGTTCTTGAAAACGGAGGTATAGAAATTCATTGCCTCTTCCGCATTGCCGTCGAACCACAAGAACGGGGTAATTTTTTGCATACAATGTTCCTCCTTGATGTCTTAATTACGCGCTTAATGTCTCGCTCACAAGCGAAGTCGAGAGCTTCTCCAGCCGGTCGTAGCTCGCGGTCAGGCCATACTGCATTGGCGATTTAAGCACAGCATCGCGCGTTTCCGGCGAATCATAAAGAATCGTCTGGGTCAACGTTGTCCTTCCATCCTGCTCAACCAGGACGATCGTGCCCACGGCCTCACCCGGATACCACGCCTCGTCGAACTTCTCGGTGGCAACAATCCGCTCCGGCGCGACCACCTCGCGATACACTCCGCCCATTCCCATCTCTCGTCCGTCGCTATCGTTTTTCCAGACATAGCGATATTTGCCGCCCTCCCGCAGATCAATCTCGCAGACCGGCATCGACCAGCCGTCCGGTCCAAGCAACCACCGCTTAATTAGTTCCGGCTTGGTGTACGCGTCGAATATCAACCGCCGCGGGGCATCGAAAACCCTGGTCACCACGATCTCGCGATCCCCACGCGCTGTAATTGTGAAAGTTCCGCTATTTTTCATCTGGATCTCCCTTTTAACCTGCGGCTCTTTTTTTTCTTGATCTTTGTCTTGATCCCACGTCGCCGGCTTGCAGCTCTTGCAGAAGGGCGTCCAGGCGCTGGAACCGCGCCTCCCAAAACCTGCGATATTTCTCGAGCCACTCCGTTGCATCGCGGAGCGGTCGCGCTTCCAGTCGGCGCGGACGCCGTTGCGCATCCTGCCCGCGCGAAATCAACCCCGCACGTTCGAGTACTTTCAGGTGTTTGGAAATTGCCGGCTGGCTCATCGCGAACGGCTCCGCCAGGTCCATTACCGAAGCCTCGCCCTTGGCTAGTCTTGCCAGGATGGCCCGGCGCGTGGGATCGGCCAGCGCCGCGAACGTCGCATCCAGGCGTACCGAATTGCGTGCATAACTGTTAGGTTCCATAACCGAGTGGTAATATAGTGCAGACGGGCTTTCTTGTCAACTGGATTCTTGCGGGTGCTCTATCCTGAGTGTTTCTGAGATGAAACGCGAAGGTCGTAAGCGGCTAACAGCTCGCGCAGCCTCCAGCCGCAAATAGATGCCTCGCGTAGGAATCCGATGGCGACCTTCCGTTAGAATTCGAACAGCACGCTGTTTGACCAACAACCAACGACGAACGACCAACGACCTGGATGATCATCGGTGTCCTAGCCCTGCAGGGCGATTTCGACGCCCACCGCCGCCGGCTCGAAGAGCTGGGCGCCGAAGTTGTGCTGGTCAAAAAGCCCGAACAACTCGACACCATCGACGGCCTCGTCATCCCCGGCGGCGAGTCTGGCACGTTCCTGAAGTTGCTGGGAGAAGAAGGTTTCGAAAAGCTAAAGCAGTTCGTGCGCCGGAAACCAACCTTCGGCACGTGCGCTGGAGCAATTCTGTTAGCCAGCGAAGTGGAAAATCCCAAGCAGGCGGGCCTGGGCGCCATCGACATCCGCATCCGCCGCAACGCCTACGGACGCCAGCTCGACAGCTCCATCCGCGAAGGCCAGCTACTGCACAGCTCGCTCAACCACAGTCCCGGTTCAGCGCTGGAGATGGTCTTCATCCGCGCCCCCAAGATCGAGCAAGTCGGCGCCGGCGTCGAAGTAATCGCTACCGAAGGCGCCGACACGGTTGCAGTCCGGCAGGGAAGCGCGATGGCCGCAACCTTCCACCCCGAGCTCTCCGACGACACCCGCGTGCATCAGGCGTTCCTCGAACTGTGTGGGTCAGACACTCCCTTCGGCAAGCTCAGGGCAGGCTCTGTCCGGGGCCTTTGACTTTGATCTTGGTTTAAGTTCGATTCCTGGTTTGAGCTTTAATTTGATTTTGACCTTGAGGTTACTTCGCCGGCAGAAACTCAATCGTCACATCGCGGTTCGCAGCCTTGAACTCAAAGTCCGCAGTCAGGAAGACGCGGTCTCCCGAATCCGCCGTCAGCTCCACTCCAAAAGCGTCGACGTAAGGTACATTTCTTTTGAGCTTCACCAGCGCCGCGCGCACGGCACGATCGCCATCCACTCCAACCACCCGAATTCCGAATGCAGTCAGTCGCGAAAGAACCAGGTCCATGGCTTTCACGCCGCGCCGCTTGCACGTCTGACCCGCGATCTCACCCCAGTGCAGGGAACAGATGACCGCTTCACATCTTCCAGCCACGTGATCCTTAAGGATTTCAGCGACTCGGTCGCATCCCGCCTCGCCGTCCAAATAACGAAGGATGGCGCTCGAATCCAGCACCTACGTTACCATCGATCTTTCACGCGACGCCGCTCGCGTATGAGTTCGTCCGAGAGCGAGGGCCCGCCGGCGAGCATTCCGCGTGTCCTATCGACCAGTTCCTCCGTAACCGGTTCCAGCACAATTTTCGACCCCTCCTGGGTCACGCAAATACGAGTGCCGGGCCGGATCCCCAGAGAAGCTCGCATCTCGGAAGGGATGACGAACTGACCTTTGGTGCTTACTGTCGTGATCTGTCGGTTCATACTTACATTTTACCGCAACGTAAGAACATTTCGATCTGAAAGTTTTCTCTTGACAAGCCGATCGCGTAACTGTACGGTTACGCATTATGCGGAACCGTTCGGTTACATATTCATCGGAAGCCACTTTCCAGGCCCTCGCCGATCCCACCCGCCGCGCCGTTCTGGATTTGCTGCGCCGGGGCAGCCAGCCCGCCGGAGAAATTGCCGGAGCCTTCCCCGTATCCCGCCCGGCCATCTCCAAACACCTCCGCCTGCTGCGCCGCGCCCACCTGGTGCGGGAGCATCGCGAAGGCCGCAACCGCGTCTATCAACTTAATCCCGAGCCGCTGCGCGCCGTAGACTCCTGGCTCGATCAATACCGCAACTTCTGGAAAATGAACCTCAACAGCCTGAAAACCTTTGTCGAAGCCGAACACGCCAAGGAAACCAGTCACCACCACATCGCAAAACCCAAAACTTCAAGAGGAGATCTCTAACATGAAATCAATCCGGCTCGCCCTTTCACTCTCATTGCTGTTCGCCGCAACCGCCGCTCTGGCGCAAACCGCAACGCAAAAGTCATTCGACCAGCTCAAGACCCTGACCGGATCATGGGAAGGCAAGAGTTCAGACGGCAAGCCCGTACAGGTCTCCTTCCGCGACACCGCCGGCGGCTCTGCCCTGATGAGCGAAATTCTGGGCCACGGCCCCGAAAACATGATTTCTATGTTCACTCTGGATGGCCCCAACCGCATCGTCCTCACCCATTACTGCAGCGTCGGCAATCAGCCTCGCATGGCGGCCACGGTTTCGCCTGACGGCAAGACCTTCACCTTCGACTATTTCGACGCCACCAACCTGAAAAGCCCCGACGCCGGCCACATGCAGCGCGTGGTCTTTACCATCGTCGACGCCAATCATCACACCGAAGATTGGACGTTTGTCGATCACGACAAGCAGATGAAAGAGTTGTTCGATCTGCGCCGAAATGAAATAGCTCAAAAGTAGTTGCCACGCACGAAACTGGGTGCCCCACTTCCCGCGTGTTTTGCGAGAAAGCCTGCCCTGAGCGAAGTCGCAGGGTGGGGCACTCCGAACCTTTACAACCGAGGGCGGTACCGACCATGACGAAAATTGAATCCGCAATTAGTCCCGACAACGATTCCGTGGTAACCGAAATCGAAATCGCCGCGCCACCCGAGCGCGTCTTTCATGCCCTGATCGACCGCGAGCAGGCGCTGCAGTGGGGCAAGAGCGAGGCCTTCGAAATGACACTTTGGGAAATGGATGCGCGCCCCGGCGGCAAGTGGCGCTTCATCTCAAGGCCACGCACGGGGGATACTGCCGCCCCGGATCTCGACCACCACGGCGAAATTCTGGAGATCGATCCACCGCGCCTGCTGGCCTATTCCTGGTACGCCAGTTGGCATCAAAACCCAGCGGTGCGCACGGTAGTTCGATGGGAGCTGACGCCCACCAAATTAGGCACGCACCTGAAAGTCGTCCACAGCGGGCTGCTGCCACTGCCGGGCGCTTGCCAGGGATACAGTCAAGGTTGGCCCGGCCTGTTGCAATCGCTTAAGAACGTTCTTGAGAAATAAGAGGAGTTGGCTCATGCCTACCGCATTGGTCGCTGCGAACAACGACTCGATCGTCACCGAAATCCACATCGCCGCGCCTGCCGAGCGAGTTTTCAAGGCGTTGACCCAGCCACGGGAACTCGTACGCTGGTTTAAGAATCCCAGCTGCCCGGACCATCTCTGGGAAATCGACGCTCGCCTCGGTGGCCGCTATCGCTACGTCACCCAGAAGGGAACTGTAGTCGTCAACGGCGTGAGCGAGTTCGAGTGTCACGGGGAAATTCTCGAGATCGATCCCCCGCATCTTCTGGTTTACAGCTGGATTGCGAACTGGCACCACGACAAGTCGCTCCGCACCGTCGTCCGCTGGGAACTCACTTCAGACGCCGCCGGCACAAACGTCAAGGTAACTCACAGCGGCCTCGCGCAGGAGAATGTCGCTCGCAAGGACTACAGCGGCGGCTGGCCCGGTGTGCTCGAGATGCTCAAGCAGTTCGCCGAAAAGTAATGCGTGGGAACGTACCATGTGGAACGGACACTTTTGTCCGTCACCTTTGATTTTGATTTTGACTTTGATCCAGAGGTTTCACTTGTAAGGAGAACTATGGCAACCGTCGCAATCACTCCCGATCAGAACACCGTCGTTGGCGAGATTTTCATTGCCGCGCCCCCGGCCCGCGTTTTCGCAGCCCTCACCGATCCCAGCCAAATGCCGCGCTGGTGGGGGCACGAAAGCCTCTACCGCATAACGGAATGGAAAGCCGATCTGCGCGTTGGCGGCAAGTGGGCGAGCGTAGGCGTGGGTGCCGACGGCACGTCTTTTCGCGTCGACGGCGAATATCTGGAAGTCGATCCGCCGCGCTTGCTGGTTCATACCTGGGTTGCCAGTTATGCCGGCCCCCTCAAGACCATCGTCCGTTGGGAGCTTGAGCCTCAAAGTGTGAATAATCTGTACCCGACCGGCCCGGCGCGCGCGGGCACCGGCACTTTGGTCAGAGTTCGTCAGGAAGGCTTCGCCGGCAATCCTGCCGTCGCGGCCAGCCACACCGAAGGCTGGAAGCTGGTTCTGGGATGGCTGCTGGGTTATCTGGAAAAAGGAGAAACCGCCGACACGCGCCGGTAGTGTCCTAGCAGTTCAAATTAGGACACTACCCACGCGCCTCTCAAATTGACGCGTTACCTTACTCCAGACGACAATGCAGGCATGAAGCCGCCGTCTTGTGCCGCGCCAGCCCGAATCATCGCGACCGTCGTTGCCGCAGTCCTCGCAAATGTGACGATGATGTCGATAACAACGGCGACATCGATAACGATACCGGCGGTCGTCGCCATCCTCTGCCTGGGCTTGCCTTCCTCCGCGCACGCACAAACTACTTCCGCTCCAGTTCAGAAGGGAACCGCGATGCCGATTCATGCCACCGGACCGTTCGACGTCAAACTCGCTCCTCAGACCGACGATAAAGTCGGCGATCCCACCGTCGGCCGCATGTCCATCGACAAGCAGTTTCACGGAGATCTCGAAGCCACCAGCAAAGGCCAGATGCTGACTGCCATGACCGAGACCAAAGGTTCGGCCGGGTATGTCGCCATCGAGCGCGTCACCGGAACCCTGCACACTCCCGGCGGCGTGCGCAGCGGCAGCTTCGCCCTGCAGCACTTCGGCACTCTAACCCGCGGCGCCCCGCAACTGAATGTCACCGTCGTCCCGGATAGCGGGACCGGTCAACTCGTCGGTCTAACCGGCAAGATGACCATCAACATCGCGGACGGAAAACATTCCTACGACTTCGAGTACACGCTGCCCGATGCGCCTTAGGCGATAAACGAGCTGAAGCGCGATTCCCCAACGCCGACGCCACGAGGTCGCAGTTGCCCGACTGCTGGAGCGTCTGCACCAGAATGGTGTATACTGGTGCCACAATGGCACTGACGAAACGATCCCGCGCAAAATCAGTCCGCATAAAGCATGTCCGGCGAAGCGTAACGCTGCCGCCCAAGATTGCCAGGCAAGTCGAAACCTTGGCCAGGGAACGCGATCTCAGCGACAACCGGGTTCTGGTGGAACTCATCGAGCAGGGAATCGAAGCCCGCAAGCAGAAGGAAAAAGCCTTCTTCCAGTTAGCCGAACGCTTCCGCGCCGCCGACGATCCGGAGCAGGTCAAGCAGTTGGGCAACCAGCTAGGGCGCTTCGTCTTCGGCGAGTGATGCCGAGCGGGCGATACCGCAGATCGTGCAAACGCAAAGGTGCGGCCTCGCAACTCCGCCACACTGTCATCCTGAGGCAGCGGAGTTCCACGCCCTAAGGCGGGGAACTCCCAACGAAGGACCTATGCATTTTGCCGGCATCGCTGGCGGTGCTGACGAATCCATGGAAACCTTCGCACAAGGAACGCCGACTGCAGGATGACAAGCCACGCGAATCCTTCACGCCACCACCGACATTTCCCCATGCCCCTTGCGCGCGGGCCTCACGATGATCTCCACATCCTGTCCCAGCGCAGTGAGAAACTCCATCAGGCGCTCCACCGAAAAGGTGCCTGAGCGGTTGCGCATGAGCGCCGAGACATGTGGCTGCTTGATGCCTAGGATCTTTCCCGCCTCGGCCTGCTTGAGGCCCCTCGCCTTAATGAGCCGGTAGATCTGCAGCGTAAGCTGCGATTTCAGAAGCTCCTGCTCAGGATGAGGAAGCCCGAGATCGGCAAAAACGTTCCCGCTGCTTTTTTCGGTCCGGATTCTCTTAGACTCCGTGCGCTTGTTTGTTCTCATGGTGGTGCCGCTTCTGCTTTCCTCGGGCCGCTCGGAAGAACATACCATTATACGTCTAAGCGTATTTCATTCCGAAGGCTGTCATCCTGAGGCAGCGGAGTTCCACGCCCTTAGGCGGGGAACTCCCAACGAAGGACCTATGCATTTTGCCGGCACCGCCAATGCTCCCGCCGAATCCACTGATTGATTCCACCAGCAAAAACGCCGGGTGCCCCATTTCTCGCGTCTTTTGCGAGAAGTGGGATTCCACAAATGCCGCTGCCGTGGGATTCTGACTCCCGCCGGAACCGCCCAAGAAAGCTCGCACCGCGCCCCACCGACACACCTTGTCATTCCGAACCGGGCCAAAAGCCCGGCGAGGAATCTGCTTTGGTCGTCGCCGCGACCAGGCCGGGTGCGGGGCACCGCTGCGCTTCCCACCCCCTTACGGCGGCTGAAGGCGGGAGGCGCGAATCCAATCCACCGAGACTGAAACGCTGGTGAGCGGAAGACGTCATCGACAAGAAAGGCACGGTGCACCCCAACGACGACTCGCTCAAGAGCCGCGACAAGATCATGCTAGCTCTAGCGGTGAGATACATCGCCTCTCAACTGGAGCCAACCATAAGAGCCACAGTCACAAGCGAGGAGATCGCTTCCAGCACGCGCCTGCCGGCGGATCAAATAAGGGCACGTGCTGCCGACCTTGTCCGCGACAAACTCGCGGAGTCGATGGCAAAAGGCCAATGGCGCGCTCAGCCCCACAAAGTCGAGTCGTTCCTAAAATCTCTTTCATCGAAGAAAACTGCATAAGGACGGGCGTCCGCCCCGGAACGGGCGGCGCGCTATACTTCCCATATGTCCGATGCCCCACACAAAACCTTCTACCTCGAAACCTTCGGCTGCCAGATGAACGTGCATGACTCCGAAAAAGTCATCGGCACGCTGGTCAACGAAGGCTACCGGCAGGTGCAGACGGTGGAAGAGGCCGGGTTGGTGCTCTACAACACCTGTTCCATCCGAGATAAGGCGGAGCAGAAAGTCTTCAACCGGCTCAACGATTACAAGAAATACCAGAAGCAGGGCAAGAAGTTTGGCGTGCTGGGCTGCGTGGCGCAACAGGAAGGCGAAAAGATTTTCGAGCGCGCCCCCTGGGTGTCCCTGGTCTGCGGATCGGCCAGCTACCGCAATCTGCCCCAAATGCTGGCGCAACTGGAGAGCGCCCAGGTGCGGGCAGGGAAGTCCGGAAGCCGAAAGCCGGAAGCCGCCCCCCTGGTTCGCATCACCGGACTCGACGATCGCGAGACCGACGCGTGCTTTGAGACCGAGTTTACGGCGCGCACTAATCCGCATCGCGGATACATCACCATCATCGAAGGCTGCGACAAGTTCTGCGCCTACTGCGTGGTGCCGTTTACCCGCGGCAAGGAGCGCAGCCGGACTTCGGAGTCGGTGCTCGCCGAAGCCCGCCAGATGGCCGATCTCGGCTACACGGAAATTCAACTGCTGGGCCAGAACGTCAATTCGTACAAGGATCCTACCGACGGACTTTCCGGGAAAAGGAAGACTTTCGCGGAGTTGCTGGCGGCCGTGGGCGAGGTGCCCGGGATTCGCCGCGTGCGCTTCACCACCTCGCACCCCCGCGATTTCGGTCGCGATATCGTCCACGCCATCGACGCCGTCCCCACCCTTTGCGACCACGTGCATCTCCCCGTACAAAGCGGATCGGACCGAGTCCTCAACGCCATGCAGCGCCTCTACACTCGCGAACAGTACCTGGAACGCATTGCTTGGATGAAGGCGGCAAAGCGCGAGATCAGCATCACCAGCGATGTGATCGTGGGCTTTCCGGGAGAGACGGAAGAAGACTTCGCGGAGACCTTATCTCTGCTGGACGAGGTCGGATACGATGCGGTGTTTGCCTTCAAGTACTCTCCGCGGCCGAACACGCCGTCATTGGCGCTGGAAGATGCGATTCCGGATGAGGAGAAAGCACGGCGCCTGGAAGTCCTGATGGCGCGGCAAAGAGAGATCCAGATCGCACGCTACAAGAGATATATCGGGACAATCTGCGAAGTAATGGTTGAAGGAAGAAACGAAGGCCGGGCGCAGTGGATGGGGCGGACGTCGCACAATAAGACCTTGAATTTCACCTCGCCGGAGGCCGCTACTCCCAAGGTGGGAACCTACGTGCCGGTGATGGCAACGATCAGCTTTCCCAACAGCCTTCTAGGCGAAATGGTGGTATAAGAAGCGGAGAACGTTGGCTCGGTCGAGGTGGCAGCGGTTGGAGGAGGTCACGTGGAAGTAGAGATGACAATCCGTGGACTTTTGATGGATCCGGTGACGAATACGCCGATTGTGATCCTTAAGGATGTGGCGGGGGAATCGGTGCTGCCGATCTGGGTGGGGGTTTACGAGGCGAATGCGATTGCGCTGGAGATGGAGAAGGTGAACACGCCGCGGCCGATGACACATGATTTGATCAAGAACGTGCTGACCGGGCTGGAGACGCAGGTGCATAAGGTCGTGGTGACGGAGCTGCGCGAGGACACGTTTTATGCGGTGATCTGGCTGGAGCGCGGCGGCGAGGTGGTGAGCATCGACTCGCGGCCGTCGGATGCGCTGGCGCTGGCGTTGCGGGTGGATTGTCCCATCTATGTGGATGAAGTGGTGCTGAAGAATTCCAAGCAGGCGGCGAACATGTCGGACCGGGTGACCGCCGAGGAGCTGAGGAAGTATCTGGAAGGGCTCAACGACGAGGATTTGGGCAAGTACAAGATGTAGGGCGGATCGGGTAATTTTGCAATTGGGTAATTTAGTAATTTGGGCTCGGCGATTTCCAGAAGAACGGCATCTCTCCTTCCTTTGTGATGCTGAATGTCAATTCTTGACATCATCTTATCCCTCGTGACATCATGTTGTTGCTATGCGCACCACTTTGAACCTCGATGATGATGTTGTTGGCCAGTTAAAGGCATTTGCCGAAAGCCGGTCGATGGCATTGGGAAAAGCTGCATCCGATTTGATGCGGAGAGGGTTGAACGCAAAGGTGGAGACGCGGCTGGTGAACGGGATTCACGTCGTCGTTCTACCGCCGGATTCGCCGAAGATCAGCTCGGAGAAGGTAAAGCGACTGCTTGAGGACGAACTCTAGCGGATTGTTTCTGCTTGACGCTAACGTGTTGATCGCGCTGTGCTGGCCTACCCACGGCTCGCATGCGGTTGTAGAAGAATGGTTTGCGAGGCGTGGAGAGCGGGGCTGGGCTACCTGCCCGTTCACTGAATCTGCGTTCGTCCGGATTGTTTCCAATCCCTCCTTTTCACGCGATGCGCTGGCACCGGCGAACGTCGTGCGCCTGCTGCAAGACAATATTGCACATCCAGCCCACCGGTTTTGGCCAGCAGATCTTCCGGTGGCTGACGCGGTTCGCGGGATGATCACGCCACTGACCGGCCATCAACAGATTACGGACGCGTACCTGATCGCCTTGGCGATTCATAACCGGGGGAAGCTGGCTACGCTAGACCGGGGGATTGCGCAGCTGGCACCGGCGGGATCGGTGGAAGTGATTTCGTGATCGATTGCGACGACTTTACATAATACCTGTTATCGGACATTGCGCTGATCGCTGGGTGCCCCATTTCTCGCGTTCTTTGCGAGAAGTGGGGCTTTTGACTTGAGCTAACGATAGGCCCAGCCAATGTTCATCCGTCACAGACAAGACCCCGCAATTGTCAATAGCTTTTCCTCATGCCCTGGGGCCTAAAGCGTTATTATGGCACCGGAAGCCTCCATTTCATCACCTGGAGTTGCTACCGGCGCAAGCCACTGCTGGGCAATCCCGCGCGCCGCGATCTGGTACTCACTGCCCTCGAACTGATGCGAGTTCGCTATCGTTTTGCCGTGATCGGATACGTGGTCATGCCCGAACATGTACATCTGCTGATTTCCGAACCTTTAATTGGCGATCCCTCGAAGATAATTCAGGCCGTGAAGCTGAGCGTCTCGCGCCGGCTGGCCATTGCGGGCGAATTCTCCGGCCGCTTCTGGCAGAGTCGTTTCTACGATTTCAATCTGTGGGGCCAGCAGAAAGAGGTTGAGAAGCTAAAGTACATGCATCGCAATCCAGTGGTGCGCGGGCTGGTGGCGAGCCCGGAGGATTGGCGCTGGAGTAGCTACCGATCCTACGCATACGGAGAGGCGGGATTGGTTCGGATCAACGACTGGACTTGGTGGGAGGAGAAGATTCGGCGGAGCGCTGGTTGAGGGTTGAGAGGGTTTCGGCGAAAAGCCCCACTTCTCGCAAAGAACGCGAGAAATGGGGCACCCGGCGGTTCGCGATAACAGGTCATGCCTCATTTGAAGCAAACGACATGAGTGCTTCGACGCCTTCCCTCGCGTTGCCTAACCGACGATCCGGTAGAACACACACGAAATCTTTGGTCGGTGAACAAATGAACCGTCGCGCATGGCTGATTGTAATCGTGTTCACTATCGCAACCATCCGCTGGTCTGCCTTCAGAGCGATAGGTCGGTTGTCATGTTGATGAATCATGAGAGCCACGTTGTATGCGAGCGGCATGTAGATCGTCTTCGACTTCGTTAGAAACTGGATTGTTGGATTCTCGATGTTTGTGGGGTGCTCCAATGTGTCTCCCGCCGACACCGAATAGAAAATGCCGGCAGGATAATCGGAACACACGAACCAATCAGGACCATCGGAATACAGGAGCGTGTAGTGCATCCCGTCGACCAGATCCAAAACGGCATAAGCTAAACGCAGAATACCAACCGACACCTGTGTTTTGCCGGCATATGGGATGATGTGTCCGCCGTCTACTGCTTCAAGAAGCCGTTCGCGCTCGATTGGATCAATCACAATTCCCTGTCGCTTCGCTGCTGCCATCGCCCTACTGAAAAACTCGGGTCGATGAGCGAATGCTTCCATGAAATTGCGGGCAGCATCAACGATCAATTTTTCGTATTTGTCCTTTGCTTGAGGAACACGACCTGCCTGCACTGCAAAGAAGAAAAGGACAGTTTCTTTTTCATCCTCAGTCGATAACCACCGGCCCGGAGCGGCAGACAATGTTTTGAAAAGCGCGCAGGCTCGTCCTTCGATCTTCTGAAACTCAAACTCAAGGTGATCCGGTCGGAAGCCCGGAACATTTATATCGTGGTAGTGTCGCTCGAAGCCGACATGGTCTGGGATGTCTTCACGCACAGGTGCGCCATCGGGAGAATGCACGAAAAATGGCGAGTTGCGTTCGCCTTGAAGAGTAAAGCGCGCAAGGTAACAGGCAGGAACAAAGTGCTGCCTGACGATCTGTGGCGAATCCTTCATCTGGGTCTCCTGAAGCCAACCATTTTGCCATTACCGCTTGTAAGTTGTTCGCTTCCTAGGCGGGTGGCCCACATCTCCCATGCGCCACGCATCCCTCGTAGTCCGGGTGGCGGGTGGCCCACATCTCCCATTCGCCACGCATCCTCGTAGTCAGGGTGCCCCATTTCTCGCGTTCTCTGCGAGAAGTGGGGCTTTTGACTTACAGCCCACGATAAGCCCGAGGTTAGCTCCATGTTCATCCGTCACACCTATGACCTCGCAATTGGGGCATACAGTTTTTTCATGCATGGGGCTTTTCGCCGAAACCCTCCCAAACCCAACCAGCACTCTGTCGAATTTTCTCCCCCCACCAGGTCTACGGCAATCTCTTCTTGGGGCACACCGCGCACCGCACCCCCACTTCCTCGCTGCGGCAAGCCTTCGGAATATCGTTCCTCCCGCGCTTTTCCCGTGGGCAATCGAGAAGGCACCACGCTTCCCGGTAATGCTCAAACATTGGTTTCACCAGCCTCCGCGAGTGCGGACGGAACTTGATAGTGGCTCGGTTGCCCAGGGCCTCCACCGGAATGACGTACCAGATATCTTCGGGCACCACGTATCCCACCACGAAATCGATGTCGTCGAGGGTATAGACGCGGCCATTCGCCCCCGTAGTCTTGATGGTATAGCCGCCATTGTAGGCAGCGGCAGATTTCACCTGCACCCGTTGCAGCCGCCGCCGCCGGCGGCGAGAATCAACGGCTGCGTCGTAGGAGTCGCTTTCGCCCCAGGGCAGCAAAACCCCAAAGCCCAGTTGCGTCGCCCGCGCCAGGAACGCGGCCTCTGCCGCTTCGCCGCGTCTCTTCCCGGTCGCGCGCCTCTTCTCACTAGCCTCATCGCCCGCCGCGGCGTGAATCGTGATCGCTTCACTTGAAGAAGACGCGCCTGAAGAATCGGCCGGCGCGTCTGGAATCTCGATCTTTCCTTCGCGGCGAAAAACCAGAATCGGGCGCTCCCGGTCACTTGAATTGCGTCTCATGAGCTCTACCCTACATGAAATCATGCGGGGAAAACTATTTTGGGGTGGAAGAGGGTGCCGGCTACGCGAGTGGCGATGGCGATGAGTTCGCGCTGTCCGTGGAAGACTTTGACCTGGTGGGCGCGGGAGAGTTCGGGGAGGTTGACGGGGCGGCCGCTGCGGATGCGGGCGGCGGTGGCGTCGTCGGCGGTGACGGAGGGAAATTGGGGCAGGAGTTGGCGGGGGTGGACGAAGAAGGCTTCGAAGCTCTTTGCTCCAGCGTTAATGGCGGATTCTTGATCTTCGGGGGCACGGTCGAGGACAGCAGGTTCCTCCACTGCGCTTCCCTTTCCCTGCGGGAAAGCGAAGCTTCGGTCGGAATGACAAACTTCCCCTTGAGCTTCTATCTGTTCTTTATTGTTATCGTTCTCACTCCTCTTGTTGTTCTGAATCCTCTCAATTTCGTCGATGGTGTGAGCCTGGGTGAGGTCGAATTCGGCTACGGCGGTGCGGCGGAGGGATTCGAGATGGGCCCCGGGGCCGAGGCGCTGGCCCATTTCGTGGGCGATGGAGCGCATGTAGGTTCCGGAGGAGACGCGGGCGCGGAAGTGGGCGCGGTCGCCGTCGACTGACAGGATGACGAATTCCTTTATCTCGACTTGCACTGGCTTGAGGATTACCTCTTGCTGTTTTCTTGCGAGTTTGTAGGCGGGGACGCCGTGGATTTTCTTGGCGGAGAACGGCGGTGGAGTTTGCTCGATCAGGCCGTGAAATGCGGCGGCGAGCTGCTGGATGGGATCGAGGTTGAGCGAGACTGGGCGAGGTTCGGTCGTGGGGTCGCCATCGGCATCGTAGGTGTTGGTGGCGAAGCCAAAGCGGATCACGCCTTCGTAGGTTTTCTCCGACGTGGTGTAGAACTGGGCGAGGCGGGTGAGGCTGCCGGTGACGAGCGGGAGCACGCCGGTGGCGAGCGGGTCGAGGGTGCCGAGATGGCCGACGGAACGCTGGCCGAGAATGCGGCGCATGCGGTTGACTACGTCGTGGGAGGTCCATCCGGCGGGCTTGTCGATGATGATGACGCCATTCATGGGGGGGATTTGGTAATTTGGTAATCGGGCAATTTGGTAATTTGAAAAGCCAGGCAGGTTCGCCGCGTTTCAATTGCTCAATACCTAAACTAACAGACTTCTTATGTTGCCTATTCGCGACGACCAGCCTCGGTATAGCACGCCGTGGGTGAATTATTTTCTGATTGGGCTGAACCTGGCGATTTTTTTCTTCGAGTTTACGCTGGACCCGCGGAGCCTGGAGGTACTGGTTCGTCAGTTTGGCGTGGTGCCGTCTCATCTGGAGTTGTTTCTGTCGGGGTCGCCGAGGTACTCGCTGGTGGCGATCGTGCTTCCCTTCTTTACGTCGTTGTTCTTGCACGGGTCATGGATGCATGTGATCGGGAATATGTGGTTTTTATATATTTTTGGGGACAATGTGGAGGACTACTTAGGACACTTCAAGTATTTAGTGTTTTACCTGCTGACGGGCGTGCTGGCGATGGGCACGCATATGGTGATGAATCTGCATTCGACGGCGCCGGCGCTGGGAGCAAGCGGGGCGATCGCGGGAGTATTGGGAGCTTATTTCGTTCTGTATCCGAGGGCGCGGGTGCTGACGTGGTTCTTCGTATTTGTATTGTGGGTACCGGCGTGGGTGATCCTGGGATATTGGTTTGTGCTGAATTTCTTGAGCGGGACGGCGACTTCGCTGGCGGTGCAAGGGGGGCGCAACATGGGAGGGGTGGCGTTCTGGGCGCACGTGGGCGGATTCGTCTCGGGAGCGCTGCTGGTGAAGGTTTTCGGCGAGCGGCAGCGGCGTCATCCGTATGCGTTCCAGTAGGGCTGGGCGAACAGATCAGAGTCTGGACTGGCCACGGCAAGAGCAAGAGCAACTGCAAAGTCGAAAGCGACGGGCCTTCGGCCCGGGGACAGCCGAGGGCGGCTGTCCCCACATAGGCTCTCTGCAGTTCACATGAGCAGGGGGCTATCCATTCGGGAAGACGAGTTTGGGATGGAAGAGGGCGCCGGCGACGATCTTCAGGGGTGCGGTCAGGAACAGCAGGTTCCTCCACTGCGGTCGGAATGACAAAGTTTTACTTGAGCTGCTATCTGCTCCTTCTTGATCCAGCACAAGGAAAGGTGCTATCACCCCGACAGCAACGTCAAAGGGGTCGGACAAGAGTGTCCGACCCACATGGTCTCTGACTGAACCTAAACGCCGTTGGGGCGCTGGCGGATTAGCGAGAGGAACTCCGAGCGGGTTTCGTTCTCGTTGCGGAAGCAGCCCAGCATGGAGGACGTGACGGCGGCGGAATGCTGTTTTTCGACGCCACGCATCATCATGCAGAGGTGGCGGGCCTCGATGACGACGCCGACGCCTTGGGGTTCGATCACGTTTTGAATGGTTTCGGCGATCTGGGTGGTGAGGCGCTCCTGAATCTGCAGGCGGCGGGAAAACAGTTCGACCAACCGAGGGACCTTGCTGAGGCCGATCACCTTGCCGTTGGGGATGTAGGCGACGTGAACCTTGCCGAAGAACGGCAGCATGTGGTGCTCGCAGAGGCTGAACATCTCGATGTCTTTGACAATAACCATTTCGTCGTAGGTGACGGTGAAGAGCGCGCCTTTGAGCAGGGCTTCGGGATCTTCGGTGTAGCCGCGGGTGAGGGTCTGCAGCGATTTGCGAACGCGTTCGGGAGTGCGTTGGAGGCCTTCGCGGTGCGGGTCTTCGCCGAGGCGGACGAGCATTTCCTGGACGAGATCTTCGAAGCTGGCGCTGGTGAGGGTGGAGGCTGGCTCGGTTGAGGGTTTCATGGTTGGGTCGATTTGGTAATTTTGTAATTTAGTAATTTGAAAATCAAACACCTTTGCCTGCGTATTCGAACGAATTCATCATTGTTTCTTCCAGCCTTACTCTTTCAAGATGCGCGTGGGGGAAGCCGCGCTGCACTATTTCGTAGATCTGGATGCAGAGATTTTCGGTGGTGGGGACTGCCTGGGCGAATTCTGACAGCGTGTTCAGGTTTTCGTGGCCGAAGCGGGCGAGCACTTCCCTTTCGATAAAGCCATCGAGATCGACCAGGTTGCAAACCATGCCGGTCTGGTTGTCCACCGGGCCGCTGACGGTTACTTCGACGGTGTAGTTATGGCCGTGTCCGAAGGGATTGTTGCATTTGCCGTAGGTTGACTGGTTCTCTTCCTCCGACATGGCTTCGCTGTGCAGGCGGTGGGATGCGGAGAAGAGATAACGGCGTGAGAGGTGGGCTTTCATAATTTAGCTTCTAGCTCTTAGCTTCTGGCTTCTGGCTCTTGCGTTTCTGACTCCTGGCATTCGAGTTTCCGTGTCCACTTATGCTTCTCCGTAGAAATCGACGAACAGATCGGGGGTTTCGTAGACCCGGACGCGATGCAGTTGGGCTTTTTCGAGTTTACTGGCGAGACGCTGCCAGATGGCGATGGCTATGTTTTCCGTGGTCGGAATTTGATGCAGGAATTCCTGGACCTCTTTGTTGAGGAAGCGGTGATCCATGGCGTCGAGGACTTCGCGGTGCATGACTTCTTTGAGTTGCTTCAGGTCGACAACGAAACCGGAGCGGGGGTCGACTTCGCCTTTTACCGTGACTTCGAGCGTGTAGTTGTGGCCGTGGCCGTTGGGGTTGTTGCATTTGCCGAAGACACGGCGGTTCTCTTCCGGAGTGAAGTCCGGATTGTGGTAGTAGTGCGATGCGGAGAATTCGGCTTTGCGAGTGAGATAGACCATAAAACAGTTGCCAGTTGTCAGTGGCCAGTTGCCAGTAAATTCCCTTCCTCCGAATACTTGCGGCCTTTCCAGGGGACGCTGCCTTCGGCATGCGCCTTGGCTGATCTTAGTAATAGATAGGAGAACAGAGGGAGTCCGAACACTGCCAGGATATTTGCGTCCCAGGAAAAATGGGCACGGCGGATGCGCGTGAGAAAGACTGCATATAAGAGGATGGCAAGAATTCCGGCAACGAGGGCGGGGCGCTCGTGTCCGCGCAGAATGCTGGCGATCGTGATGGCGAAGCTGGCGAGGATCAGCACAAATTCGAGTGCACGCAGTGCGGCGAGGCGTACGGGCGAGGGGAATAAGAGCGCGAGGTTCTTGGTCCAGCCTTCGCGGAGTTGAGCGAAGCTGCGATACATGCGGGTGCGAACGGCGTCGCCACCGTAGCGGAAGAATATCTTTCTGCCGGAGCGCTTGACGGCGCGAGCCAGCGCTACATCTTCGAGAAGGCTTGCGGCGATGGCGGCGTGACCGCCGACGGCATCGTAGGCTTCGCGCGTGATCAGGAGGTACTGGCCGTTGGCGGCCGCGGCGGGCGATTTGGGGTCACTCACTTGGGAAGGGCGGAAGCTTGAGGCGAGCTCGGCGAAGATGACGGGCATGACGGATTTTTCCCAGAAGCTATCGACTATTTGCTCCGGCGAATAGGAGAGCATGGCCGCTTGGTGACGCTTCGCTTCTTCGAGACTGCTGGCGAGCGATCCGGGGAGGTGGATGGTGTCGGCGTCGGTGAAGAGCAGCCAATCGCCGCGCGCGACTTTGGATCCGGCGGTGACCGCGTTGTTCTTGCCGGTGCTGCCTGCGGGGAGCGGGCCGGCTTCGATGACGCGAATCTTCTTGCTGGAGAACGACGAGGCGATGTCGCGGGTACGATCGGTGGAGTGGTCGTCGACGACGATGATTTCGAAGGTCACTCCGATCTGCGCGAGCAGGGACTGCAGACATGCAGCGAGGCAGGCTTCTTCGTTGCGCGCCGGGATGATTACCGACACGGCGGGGGGACGGGAGACTGTATCTGTCGCAGGCATACGCCGAATCTATTATTATAGCTGGGTGCGACGCATCCTTCGTTTTGCCCGTCCTGTCGTCCCTGAGAAGTCGTGCCGTCCCCTTCGACGCGCTTTGCTTGCTCAGGGCAGGCTCTACGGGACTCGCTCTACCTTGCCACTTCCACCCGGCACTTCCGTGCCGGGCTTTCACATGCCGCCCGTGTCGGCGCTGGAATGTGGCGATTCCGTTCCACCTATCTCCCGGAAGCCGGTGCTCACGCAGGGGCCGAAGAGTGCGCGTGAGAACTACTCTTTCGCCCCTCCGGGGCTTCTTCCTTTCCCAGTTCTTCCAACCCACGGCTTGCGCCGTGGGCTGCATTCTGGCGCCGTTTCGCGGCTAAAATCAAGGGCGGGACTTAACGGCACGAGTGGCTCTCGTGCCCTTTCAAAACTGTTTACCGAACATGCTTTAGCCGTTGGTTTACTTCTGCTTGCGCTATCCGGCTGCTACAGCGGAACGCGGCCGCCACGGATTGGGTCGGCGGCTCCGGATTTCACGGTGCGCGACGCGGATCGCACGGTCACGCTGAGCCAACTCAAGGGACAGGTGGTGGTGCTGAATTTCTGGGCGACGTGGTGTCCTCCGTGCATAGAAGAAATGCCGTCGCTGGTGCAGATGCAGCAGCAGATGAAGGCGAAGGGCGTGACCGTGCTGGCGGTGAGCGTCGACGTGGACGACAGCAATTACCGGCGCTTCCTGAAAGATCACAATGTGAATTTGCTCTCGGTGCGGGACGCGGACCAGAAGAGCAATGCGCTGTATGGAACGTTTAAGTTCCCCGAGACATACATCATCGACCGCAACGGTGTGGTGCGGCGCAAGTTCATTGGGGCGGTGGATTGGACGGAGCCGGAGGTTATCGATTTCCTGGGGAAGCTGTAGGTGGTAAGTGCCTCAGGGGCTAAAGCCCGCATGCTTTTTCCTCGCTTTACGCGGCGCTGAAGCGCCGCTCTTCCACGGTGGTGCAGTCATTCATGAATTATTCGGCTTCACGGCAACTGAAAAACAATCAAGGTCAAAAGCGTCGGACAGGAGTGTCCGACCCACACGGTCACAACTTCGCGTGGCGCAGGCGCAGGGCGTTGGTGATTACTGAGACCGAGCTGAAGCTCATGGCGGCGGCGGCGAAGATGGGGCTGAGCAGGAGGCCGAAGAAGGGATAGAGGACTCCGGCTGCGATGGGGACGCCGATGGCGTTGTAGACGAAGGCGAAGAATAAGTTTTGCCGGATGTTGCGCATGGTGGCGTGGCTTAGGTTGCGGGCGCGCAGGATGCCGGTGAGATCGCCTTTGACCAGCGTGATGCCTCCGCTCTCCATGGCGACGTCGGTGCCGGTGCCCATGGCAATGCCGACGTTGGCCTGAGCCAGGGCGGGGGCGTCGTTAACGCCGTCGCCGGCCATGGCGACGACTCTTCCCTGCTCTTGCAGCTTGCGGACGATGGCCAACTTGCCTTCCGGCAAGACCTCGGCTTCGACCTCGTCGATACCGACTTTCCTGGCAATGGCGTTCGCGACGGAGCGACTGTCACCGGTGAGCATGACGATGCGAAGACCCTGAGCTTTGAGATCGCGGATGGCGTCGGGAGTGGAAGGCTTTAACCGATCCGCGACGATGATGTTTCCGACATATTTGCCGTCGATGGCGATATAGAGAGTGGTGCCGTCCGGTGGGCTGTCTTCCGCCGCTACTCGCTTATCCTTTTCGAAGACTCCGAGATCGACCATGAAAGCGGTATTGCCCACGGCCACTTTGCGCTTATCGACGACACCGGAGATGCCTCTGCCGGTGGCGGAGTGGAAGTCTTCTGCCGGGGAGAGAGACAAACCATATTTTGCGGCGGCTTCGACGATTGCCGATCCCAGAGGATGTTCGCTGGCGCGCTCGAGGCTGGCAGCGAGGCGAAAAAGCTCGGGATCGTCGCGCAGAGCTTGGGAGTAGCTTACGAGGCGCGGCTTGCCTTCGGTGAGCGTGCCGGTTTTGTCGACGACGAGGGTGTCGACTTTTTCCAGGACCTCCAAAGCCTCGGCGTTCTTGATGAGCACGCCAGCGCGTGCGCCGCGGCCTACGCCGACCATAATTGCCATTGGCGTGGCAAGGCCCAAGGCGCATGGACAGGCGATGATGAGGACCGCGACCGCATTCACCAGGGCGTGCGCGAAGCGCGGTTGCGGACCGAGGAAGAGCCACGCGAGGAAAGTGATAACCGCGGCTGCGACCACGGCGGGCACGAACCATTTGGCCACGCGGTCGGCGAGGCGCTGGATGGGAGCACGGCTGCGCTGGGCCTGGCCGACGAGTTGCACGATGCGCGCGAGCAAGGTTTCGCTGCCGACGCGCTCGGCTTTCATGACGAAGGAGCCGGTGCCGTTGATGGTGGCACCGATGACTTTGCTGTCAGGGGATTTTTCGACCGGCATGGATTCGCCGGTGATCATGGACTCGTCAATCGCACTGCCGCCTTCGAGCAGGACGCCATCGACGGGGACTTTTTCTCCGGGACGCACGCGCAGACGGTCGCCGGGCTTTACTTGCTCGAGCGGAACATCTTTCTCGGAACCATCGGGGTTGAGCAGGCGCGCGGTGCGGGGGCTGAGATCGAGGAGGGCGCGAATGGCGGCGCTGGTGCGGCTGCGGGCGCGCAATTCCATGACCTGGCCGAGCAGGACGAGAGTGGTGATGGCGGCGGCGGCTTCGAAGTAGACATCGGGATAGCCGCCCATGGTGCGCAGCGACTCGGGAAAAATCCGGGGCACAAGCGTGGCGATTACGCTGTATCCGTAAGCGACGCCGGTGCCCATGCCGATCAGGGTGAACATGTTCGGGCTGCGATTGACGAGCGAAGTCCAGAAGCGCTGGAAGAACGGCAGGCCTCCCCAGAGGACGACGGGAGTGGCCAAAAGAAGTTCGAGCCTTGGCAAGTTAATGAGCAATCCGGCTATGTCAATTTCGATGTTGATTTTCAAGCCGTGCCAAATCATGCCTGCCATGGCGATCGCCATCAGCGGCGCGGTGAGCGCCAGGCTGACCCAGAAGCGGCGGGTCATGTTGCGCAGTTCGGGATTGTCGTCCCTTGCAGCGGTGACCGTGCGAAGTTCAAGCGCCATGCCGCAGATCGGACATGAGCCGGGGCCGGAGCGGACGATCTCCGGGTGCATGGGGCAGGTGTATTCGGTGCGGGTAGAGGCGACGGGAACTTCCGGTTCGAGCGCCATGCCGCAGGAGGGGCAAGCACCCGGCTTGCTGGCGTGGACCTCGGGGCACATGGGGCAGACGTAGGCGGCCTGGACCTCAGACCTCGGACCTTGGACCTCGGGCTTCGGAAGGGCCTGAGATGTCGGGCTGATGCTGATTCCATGCATGGGGGCGGCTGAAGCGGGTTTCGCGGGCATCCCCAGCGTGACCAATGGGGACGATTTGGGAACTGGCGGGTTCAAATACCCCTGAGGATTCGCCTTGAACTTATCTGCGCAACCCGAGCAGCAGAAGTAGTAGTTCTTTCCGCCGTGTCCGTAGACATGTTTGGCGGTTGCGGGATTCACATTCATGCCGCAGACGGGGTCGCGGTCGAGCGTGGGGGCTGGACTTGGAGGATTCGTGGACATGAAGTTGGGTTAGTCGGAAGATCTCTCAGGGGCTGAAGCGCGGGCTGATTGGTGGACGCCTTACGCGGCGCTGAAGCGCCGCTCTTCCACGTGACTGCCCGCATCCCCGAGTATTTTCTCAGCCTGCTAAAGCAAAACTGTACTCCTTCCGGCCGCGGCGAAAAATCGGGCCGACGTCTTTGCCGCGGTACTTCTTCGATGGACAATGCTTTATATTGGATTCAGCCGAGCTGAGAGCCTGGGCGTCTTCATTCATAGGCAGAATCATTTATCGGCTGAGATGTTTCATCGGCTTAGATCTGAGGATATCGCATGACTTATCTGGACGTTGTTTATCGATACGGGGCGGCGCCTGGCGAGAAGGAATTGCGGGCCATCGACGGCATGCGTGAGGTTTACGGAGTGCGGCGGGTGAAGTTCAATGAGGCGGAGCGTACGGTGCGGGTGGAATTTGACGCTTCGCGTTTGAAGGCGGACGCGGTGGCTCGACTCTTAAGGCAGGCTGGGGTGGACGTGCGGGAACGGCTGGCGCTGGCGTAGCGGCCAGCGCAGACGAGGGTTGGGGGAGGGCTTGCCGGCGCGGAACTTAATGCAAGGGGCGCCCAAGAGAACCTCTGGCCGAAGTCATTCCTGGAACGCCCCGTTGCGCGCCACTTCGTCTGGGCTTTACTAGAGCACATAGCGTGCCGTCCGTAAGCCGTTCAAAATACACGCTCCGCATTCTGCCGGCTTTGTAGGAATTGCTCTACGCCGGGAAAGATTTACTTCGGCGGGAACGCGGCGGAAGCCGAACATGGTCCCTGTTCCCAGCAGGCGGCGACTTCCGCTATAATTCCTGAGCGACTTCGGCGGTCAACGCCGGTCAGCCCGCAACCTGCGCGCGCCCTTAGCTCAGCTGGATAGAGCGTCTGGCTACGAACCAGAAGGTCGGGAGTTCGAATCTCTCAGGGCGCACCATCTCTATCTTTTCTCCGTTCTTCTTTAGCCTCGAACCTCACTTCCGTTCGCCTCGAAATCTCTTGGCGTCAAAATCTAAGGCGATACGCGGAAATTCACGTTGCTTTTCAGCACCTTGCTGGATTTCAGCGTGACTGAGACCTTGCCAGTGGTCGCACCGAATGGGACGACGGCGGTGAGAAAGGTGCTTGATCCTGGGGTGAACGCGGCGGACGTGGTACCGAAGCTGACGGCAGTGGCGGTCGACAGGTTGTTCCCGAGAATTGTGATGGTCGCTCCGACCTTGCCGATCGCGGGCAGCAGTTTTACGAAGGGGCCGAGGCCGTTGCTGAAGCT
The DNA here is from genome assembly GCA_963749985.1 of uncultured Acidobacteriaceae bacterium. Classification (GTDB taxonomy): domain Bacteria; phylum Acidobacteriota; class Terriglobia; order Terriglobales; family Acidobacteriaceae; genus Sulfotelmatobacter. The sequence goes on from CAVVOS010000006.1 coordinate 29,877, forward strand.
GAAGACTGTGCCCAGCTCGCCGGTGCCGCCGCCACTGGTTACGCCGAAGAAGGCGCCGCTGGTGTATTGCAGCAAGCCGCCGAAAGGCCCGCCGCCGTCGCCCGCAAAGCCGGTGAAGTTATAGAGCGTGGTCAGAGTGCCACCGGAGGTGACTTCGAAGATGGTGCCATCTTCGCTGGGGCTGCCGGTTCCGCCGCTGGTAGTTGTGCCGTAGAAGTTGCCGTCGGTGGCCTGGACGAGCCCGTCGTTGGGTTCGTATCCGTCGGTGAGGTCAAAGCTATGAAGCACGGACAGCGTGCCTGCGGAGGTAATCTGGAAGACTTCGCCATCGCCGTTGGCTCCGCCGCGAATGGTTGTACCGTAGAAGCTTCCGTTGGTGGCCTGGATGAGTTGGCCCTCGGGTTCCCAGCCGTGGGTGTTGTCAAAGCTTTCCAGCGTGGTCAGGGTGCCTGCCGAGGTCATCTTGAAAACGACGCCGAAGTCGCTGGCGCCGCCGGTGGCGGTGGTGCCGTAGAAGTTTCCGTCCGTTCCCTGGACCATTCCGCCGATCGGCTCGTAGCCATTGGAATCGGCGAAGCTGACCAGGCTGGTAAACGTGCCGCTTGGGCTGATCTTGAAGGCGGTGCCGTAGATGCCGGGGACGCCGTATTCGGTGGTCCCGTAGAAATTCCTGTCGGTGCCCTGCACCAGCGCGGATCCGGGGAAGGCGCCATCGGTTTCGTCGAAGCTGTGGAGCGTGGTGAACGTGCCCCCGGGGGTGATTTTGTAAACGATGCCGAAGTCGCCGGTACCACCCTGGTTGGCGGTTCCGTAGAAATTTCCGTCGACGCCGAGCACGAGCCCGGACAAGGGAATCGCACCGTCCGTGCCGACTCCGGTGAAAGTGTGGAGGGTGGTGATCGTGCCGCCGGGGGTCATTTTGAAGATGATGCCGTCGTTACTGGAGCCGCCGTAGGTGGTGGTGCCATACAGATTTCCGTCTTTGCCCTGGACGAGGTTTTCCGTGAACGGATCGTCGCCGTTGGTGCCGTCGAAATTGACGAGGACGGTGACGGTGGATGGCGGGGCGATGGGGCCGGCAGTTTCAGTCTGGGCGGCGGTCAGGCTCGCGCCCGCGAATACAAGCAAAGCCATCGAAATCATTGCTGACAGATTGCTGAGCGAAGTGAACTTGTAGGATTTCATTTCCGGATACTCTCCTGGGAGCAGGTCGAAATGCCCGATCACGCCATTCCAGCTCGCGCTTTCTATACAGAGAAGTAGTGCCGGGAAAGCGCTAAGCGTTACAAGACGATCCAGTTGCCGGGAAAGAATCCTATACGCTCAGGGCTGCCGCGGCAATAGGAAGGTTATTGCAACTTCCACAATTCGAAATGCTAGATCAGTGCTGGTTGAAAAGCTCAGTGCGGTCGATGCGCTCGCCTTTGAAGACGACCAGCGAGATGCGCTCGGTGGCGGTGATGTCGTCGAGAGGATTTCCGTCGACGACGAGGAGATCGGCGTCGTTGCCGGGATGGATGGAACCGGTGTGATTGTCGATGCGGAGCAGGCGAGCGGCGTTCCAGGTTGCGGCCTGCAGGGCCACGGCAGGCGGGATGCCAGCCCGCACCCAGAGCTGAAGTTCATGCTGCACGGTGGGTCCGTGGATCACAAGAAAGTTGCCTGCATCGCTGCCGGTGACCAGTAAAACGTGGTGCTGGTGCGCGCGCTTCAAGTTGTCGATGGCGATCGGCATGTCGATGGGATACTGGGCAAACTCTCTGCGCATGGACTCGGTGTCGGCAGAGCCGAGAGCGTCTTCGGTGCCGCGCAGAAGCTCGGGCGGGCCCACTTGTTGCACCAGGGAGCGCTTGAGCAGATCGGTTTTGCCCGCGGCGAAGTCTTTGAAGGCTTCGCCGACGCTCAGAGTTGGATCGTAGAACGTTCCCTGCTTCGCCATTTGGTCGAAGAGCGCGTCTGGAATCTTTTCACGAAAAGATCCGTGCTCGATGGAGTTGGCTTGCGCTTGCACTGCGTCGGCCACGTCGCGGACATCTCCGGTATGCACCGAGAGCGGCAAGGAATCCGCATGAGCTTGCTGGGCAATCGCATCAAATAATCCGGTATCGAGCCGGTTGTAGACTCGGCCTCCAGCGCCGGCTTCGAGAATAGCTTTGATGCAATCGACGCCGCGTTTTTTCAGGTCATCGACTTGCTGCCGGGCTTGGTCGGCGGAAGCGGGAATGCGGGTGAACTGTTTTTCCAGATTCGCGCGGACGGCCGGCGGAAGGTCTTTGAAGTATTCCGTTCCGTGTCCACCGGCGGCAGTAAAAAGTGGGCCGCAGGTGGATAAGTCCGAGCCCAGAACCTCGCCGCTCGTCACCGAGGAACGCACTTTGAGAATGGCATCGAGGCCGTCGCCGACACTTCGCACCGTGGTGACGCCGCTGTACAGATAGGCCGCCAGATTACGTTGCATGCTTTTTTCGGCGTCATACTTGCTCGTGTCAGGATAGAAACCGCCAGGCGCTCCGAGATGAACGTGAACGTCGATGAGGCCGGGAAGAATGGTTTTGCCGGCGGCTTCCACGGTTTCGGCGTTCAGGGTTTTGGGATCGGGACCTTCTCCCTCATAGACTTCGGCGATCTTGCCGCCGCGCACTAATACGGAGCCGTTCTCGATCACGTTGCCGTCGCCGAGGAAGATGCGCGCGCCGCGAATCAGAAAAGTGTCGCTGCGGGCGAGTTGCCGGTTCAAGACTTTGGTTTTGGCGATGCCGGTGCGGGCGTGCATCTGCCAAAAACCCAGCAATAAGAATGGAGTGAGCACGGCCGCCAGCCACAGCTTGGCTGAGGCGCGAATCTTCTCTTCCTTTTCCCAGCGGAAGAGCTTGAAAGAGATGAAAAGTCCGACCAGCCCAGTCACCAGCAAAGCTAGCGTGGGCTGAATATTGGCCACGATGCCCTCGTGCCGAAGCAGCATGCCTTGTATGCCGGTCACCATGTAAGTGGCAGGCACGAACTGGGTAATCACCAGCAACCACGGCGGAAACATGGCCAGGGGAAAGGTGGCGCCACTCAGGAACAGCATGGGAAGGTAGATCAACTGGACGACGAGCTGGCTTTCCTGCATCGAGTTGACGATGGAGGCGATGATCAAGCCGATGGCGCGAAAGCCGACGATGGCCACGGTGATGAAAATCAGAATGGAAACCATCGACGGCGGCCACGGCATGCCGTACAGAACGTGCGCGAGCGTGAAGATGAGAATCACGTTCGGCATGTAGAGAATCCAGCCGGTCACGACGGAGGCGATGAGCAGGGGAGCGGGTGTGATGGGCGTAACTTTGTAGCGGCGCAGGATATTGGCTTCGCGTTCTTGCACGGCGCGGATGCCGGCGCCGAACAGCCCGTTGCCGAGGATGCCGATGATGAGAACCATGGCGATGACCATGGTCATGGCGGCGCCGCGTTCGGCGTGCATGGCCTGGCCGAAAATAAAAAAGAAAACCAGCGGAAAGAGGTAGTTGAAGAAAATGACAGACCGGTTGCGCAGGGCCAGCTTCAGATCGAGCGTGATGAGTGCTTTGTAGGCTTTCATTTTATGCCGTCATCTTGGGCAATCATGTCAGGCGATCATTCGTTGGCAAATCGGTCTTACGAAGTCATTCTTGAAAATCGTTCTTAGCAAATCACTCTTACGAAATCATTCGCGGAGGGTCTTTCCGGTGAGTTCGATAAACACATCTTCCAGGCTGGGCTGCTTGAGGCTGACGTCGGTCAGTTCGAGTCCGTGCTGATCGATCCATTTGACCAGATCGACGAGCGTGGCCGCGGGATGGCGCGAGTGTACGGTGAGGGTGCGGCCGCTGGGATCGATTGAGCTTTCGGTGGACTCGGCCCAGGCGGGACGGCCTTCGGGAAATGGTGTGGCGCAGGTCACCACAATGCTCGAGGCATTGCGGCTCTGCTGTTGCAGGCGGGCCGGGGTGTCGAGCGCGACGATGCGGCCTTCGTCGACGATCGCAACCCGGTCGCAGAGACGCTCCGCCTCTTCGATGTAGTGGGTGGTCATCAGAATGGTGCGATGTTCGCGCTTGAGTTCCTCCAGCAAAGAGTGAATTTCGACTCGGACCTGGGGATCAAGGCCGGTGGTGGGCTCGTCGAGGAAGACGAGTTGGGGATCGTTGACCAAGGCCAGGGCGAGCGCCAGGCGCTGCTTCTGGCCGCCGGAGAGCGTGCCGTAGAAAGCGTCCCGCTTTTCTTCCAGCTGCAAGCGTTGCAGCAGCTTATGCAAGTCGACGTTGCGAGTATAGAAAGAGGCGAAGACCTGCATGGCTTCGCGGACGCGGATCTTTTCCGGCAGGTTGGTCGCCTGCAGGCAAACGCCGATGCGATCCTTGAGTTGCTGGCGCTGCCGATCGGGATCGAAACCGAGCACGGTAACTTGACCTCCGGTGCGCGGACGCAAGCCCTCCAGAATCTCAACCGTGGTTGTCTTGCCCGCGCCGTTGGGCCCGAGCAAGCCAAAGACTTCTCCGGGCTGGATCTCAAAGTCGATTCCCTTGACGGCGTGGACTTCACCATAGGACTTCTTAAGACCTTGGACGGAGATCGCTGGCGCAGTGGAGTTCATCGCAGGAAAAAGCAGATATGAGGCTACCGAAGAACGGGGCCCGAGTCAAAATTTTGAGTTGTGAGCTGGTGTTTCTAGTCGTGTCTCTTCTTCGGGAAATTTCACCCCGGGAAAAATACGAGGTAACTTCCGTGTCTAATAGGGTGCGGGCAGGCGTCCCAGAGATCGTGTTTTCTGGTAATCTGGGTGTGCCCTGTTGTTAGTCTCTGCCGGAGTGTGTCTCCGGAAATCGGGTCGCACGCGTGCCCATGCCCAAGGTTATCGAACAGGATTTATCCGTACTGTCTTCGTCAAAAGACGGGTTGGTATATCTCACACCGAACGATTGGAGCCTGGTCGCGGATAAGGCTTCCCGAGTCAGCTTTCGCAAAGGCCAGATTCTCGTGCATAGGGGTAAGCGAACGAATGGGGTTTACCTCTTGCTAAAAGGAACGGCTCGGGTGCAAATCCCGCCGCAGACCCGGGCTCCGGAGATTGGGCCGGGTGAGATTTGCGGCGAAATGTCGTTTCTGGAGGACGCGCCAGCCAGCGCCAACGTTGTGGCTCATGAAGATGTGGAAGCCTATCATCTGGATCGGCCCACGTTGGAGAGCCTGTTTGAGCTTTTCCCGCACCTCGCCTCGCGCTTTTACCGGTCCCTGGCCACGAATCTGTCCCGCCGTCTCAGAGATCTGATCGAGCCGAAAACGGGCCAGTAATCCGGGTTCGAAGATTTCCCTACTTGCGTTACGCCGCCACTGTGAATTACACTTCCCCGCCATGAGCTGGCACGAGGTATCCGACGGTTTCCAGACGGTGACCGGGACGCAAAAGGAAAGCATTAGTGTGCAGAGCTTTGCAGTTTCATTTTGGTAAACCCGAGTTAGCTTGGATTTAACAATAATATAATCAATGATTTACGAATTGTCCCAATTTGGCATGACAGATGCAGTAGCGTAAGCAGGATTTAGTGTCCGATTGAAGGTAGGCGTTCGTTTTCAGTTCAGGTTCTGGAGGAAGGTTATGAAGCGCATAGTTTTGCTGGCTCTACTTGCGATGGCCCTGCCATTGGCTGCGTTTGCTGATAATTCAGTGGACTTCACGAACAGCGGCGGCACTCTTTCTGGGAGTTCAGCTGGGTTGAGCCTAACCGGTTCTGAACTGATCGCCGTCAATGGCCTGGGCGGAGGCGGCTTGACTACCGGCTCCCTCGGGGCGGTGAGCTTTTCGACCGGAACGCTAGCGACCGGAAGCCTACAGAATGGCGGCACGTTCAATGGCGGCGGAAGCTTCACCATTACCGGGAACGGCACGAACGGCGTTCCCAGCGGCACGATATTCACAGGATCGTTCACCGGTCCGGTTACCTGGACGCTGGTCACGCTGGCCGACGGCACGCACAATTACACGCTGACGGGCTCGATTACGGGCCAGTGGTACGGCACCGGTCAGCCGGTGTTTGGCGCCACGGTTCAGTTGACGATCAACACGGGCAAAGGCTTCTTTAACGGAAGCACTACGATCTCCAGCGGCGACACCAACATTGGCACGGTTCCTGAGCCTGGCACTCTCGGGTTGCTCGGAACTGGGCTGGTTGGCCTGGCCGGGGTTATCAGGAGAAAGCTGAAAGCGTAACTCATTCCGATCCGTCTCTCGAAAGCCCCGCCCTGCGCGGGGCTTTTGTTTTGCTCCCAGGTTACGTCCGCCAGCCGGTGGATTCCCGAAGGCCGCCCGCGATTACCGCGGTAACCCACAAGCCGGGATTACCGTTGACCGGCCCTCCCCCACAACCGTACATTCGCCACAGGGGGCCCAATGAAAGATATTCATGAAGTGTTGCGGCAGAAGCAGACCAAGTACGCCCAACTGGGCAAGCAAATCGAGATGCTCCAGCAGGCGGCGGAGAAGCTGCGTGAAGTGGCTCCCTTGCTGGCCGAAAATGACGACGAAGACAACGCCGTCTTGATGGAAGTCGACGAAGCTTTGCCCAATTCCGACGCCATGGCCGCGAAAGCGGGCGCGGCTAGTTCGGGTGCAACCGCGTCCAAGGGAGCTCGGCCCACAGCGCCTCGTTGGCCATAGTCTCCCGCTCCTAGGCGGGGAATCCAGTTATGACCCTTCTGGCATTGTTGATTTCCACTGACGATTCCGCTTCCGACATTCTGGGCCGGGTTCTTCCGGCTGCCGGGATTGCGGTGGAGCGTTTCAGTGATCTCGCGGCGGCCATCGATCGCCTTCAACAGCAAAGGTTCGACGCCCTCATTCTTGATTTCGAAGACGCGAAGGACGCTGCCGAAGTGTTCGAAGAGGCTCGTAGACTGAATTCCGGGAGCGCTCCGGTTACCGTGGCTTTGGTGGCGGAACATGCCAAAGTACGCGATATTTTGAGCAACGGCGCGCATTTCGTGCTGTACAAACCACTCTCCGAAGAAAAAGCTGCGGCCGGCTTGCGTGCGGTGACGGCTTTGTTGAACCGCGAACGCCGCCGCGCCTACCGAGTGCCGGTGCAGGCGCCGGTGGAGCTCACCCTCCCTGACACTCGCAAGGCGGAGGGAATTCTTCTTGATCTGAGCGAGACGGGCATGGATGTACTCACTGCCGAACCTCAGACTCCGGGAGCTTTGCTGAACTTCCGCTTCCAGTTGCCGGATGGGAGCCTTGAAATCCTAGCCCACGGCCAGGTGGCATGGGCGAACCCCAACGGCCAAACCGGAGTCCACTTTCTGGACCTGGACGAGTCGATCAAGAATCATCTCCAGACCTGGTTACTGGCGGCGGCGTCGATTCACCGTCCGGGGCCGGAGGAAACCGTTCCTCACTGCAAGCTTACCGACTTGAGTCTGGGCGGATGCTATGTGGAAACCGATTCGCCATTTCCCGAGCACGCCCTGGTCGACCTTTGCCTGAGAACCGAGGAGATGGCAGTTCACACTGAAGGCATGGTGCGGGTCAATCATCCGGGTCACGGGATGGGCGTGGAGTTCCCTTCCCGTACGCCGGAGCAGCGGGCGCAGGTGGGCAATCTGATCAGCCTTCTCCGAAGCTGTCCCGAATCCATGCCGGAGCTGAGTGTCTCTCCTCGCGCTTTGGTTGCAGACCTGAGCCAATTTGAATCGGCGCCGGAAGCGGTGAGCAGCCCCGCGGAAGACGAAGATGATCTGGAAGATCCTCTGCTCGAACTCCTGCGGCACGCGAGTGCGATGCAGGAAGACGATTTTCTTGAGGAGCTTCGCCGCCAGCGATCCGGTGAGAGTGTCGCAACGTAGTGTGCGTTTCCTTCCCGGCCGTCTTTCTGCAATAGTCTGAAATTTCCCTTCCCATACCTCAACCATCGCTTTCAATACAAGCCTCTCGCGGCAGGTTTTTGAAAGGCTTTTTTGGCTGGCGGCAGAGCAAGAGGACGACGGGCAGAGAGAGTAGCAGCGGGTGCGAGAGGCCTGCGGTGGTTAGCTTCCGGAGGCCGAAGAACCCATGCCCCGTCTCAGGCATAAGTTCTTCACTCCTCCGTGGTCTGTTCCACCCCTGTGGGAACACCGTAGCCCATCCTTGTTGCGCGGTCGTTTCACTAATATGAAATCTGGATGAATTAGAGCTGCGTTACGCAGCGAGGTAGAGCGAACGGCCTCCGCGGCTTTTCCATGATGTGTGCGACATTCCGGGCACCATCCGTGCATAGATCCCGGCCTTGTGCGAACATGTACACGAACTTAAGACGGCGCTTCCGCGCCGAGGCTGGTGGGAACGAAGCTGGCGGCGATCACAAAATCCGGTCAGGCCGAGGGTGCACTGCCACCTGCAACCACGAGCCATGCACCGCGCATCCGCCTGGTCTGGACGCCGCTTCTCGCGATCGCTGCGGCGGCATTCGCGGTTGAGATTCCTTTTTTCTTTCTCGGCCTGCCCTCCGGTCATGATTTCGAATTCCATTTGTACGCGTGGCTCGACGTTCTGGCGCAGTGGAAGCAAGGCATCGTCTATCCTCGCTGGGCGGCTCTGGCGCAATTCGCGTATGGCGAGCCGCGTTTTATCTTCTATCCTCCGGCTTCGTGGACTCTCGGGGCCGCGTTAAGCACGATCTTTCCCTGGACCATCGTTTCCAGCATTTACATTTGGCTCGCCCTGATGGCAGCGGGCGTGTCGATGTTTCTGCTGGCGAGGCGATGGCTGGACCGACGTGACGCAACATTTGCGGCCGTGTTATACGCCGTCAATCCTTATCACCTTATGATCGTCTACTGGCGGAGTGCGTTCGCCGAACTGCTGGCCAGTTCGCTGTTGCCTCTGCTGTTGTTGCTGGTTTTAAGAGCGGACGAAAAGGGCCGTCGGGTGACGGTTTTTCTGGCGCTGGTGCTGGCTTCCGCCTGGCTGGTGAACGCTCCCGCGGCGGTAATGATTCACTATTCTCTCGCGTTGCTGATTGTGGTGGTCGCGTGGCAGCGGCGCTCGCTTCGCGTCCTGCGGACCGGGGCGATTGCGGTTCTTCTCGGCGCGGCGCTGGCCGCTTTCTATTTGCTGCCGGCCGTCTACGAGCAGAAATGGGTCACCATTGCCGAAGCCATCGGTGGGGGCTTGCGCCCGCTGGATAACTTTCTGTTTTCTCACACCGCCGACCCGGATCACAATGCCTTCAATCGCGTCGCCTCCTGCGTCGCGGTTGCGGAGATCATTCTGACAATTGTGGCAGCATGGGCGGCACGCCGCTGGCGCAGCCGTAATCGCGGGCCTTGGCATGCGCTTGCGGCCTGGGGCACAACATGTGCGGTGCTCATGCTGCCCATCACCAATCGGCTCTGGAATATCCTCCCGAAGCTGGAGTTTGTCCAGTTCCCGTGGCGCTGGCTGTTGTGTCTGGGCGTTCCATTCGCTTTGCTCACTGTGATGGGAGTGCGGAGATGGACGGCGCGGGTGGCCATCTACCTGGCGATGCTGTGTGTGCTCGGTTTTGTTTGGCAGCACTTCCAGCCGCCGTGGTGGGACAGCGCCGACGATCTGCGGGAGATGCAGGACAACATGGCGACCGGCGTGGGATACGAGGGTACTGACGAATACGTGCCCGTGGGCGCCGATCCTTTCAACGTCGACAAAGGCGCGCGCCGAGTCACGGTGAATGGCCCGGCTCATGCGGCGATCCGAGTTTCGCAATGGAACGCGGAACGCAAGCTCTTCACGGCGGAGATGTCCGCGCCGGGCAATCTGGCTTTGCATCTGTTCAACTATCCGGCGTGGCGGGTAGAAGTGAATGGACGCCCGGTGCAGTCCGGTATGCGCGAAGGCACAGGGCAAATGCTGGTTCCGGTGGAAGCGGGAGCGAATCGGGTGCAGATCATTTTTGTGCGGACGTGGGATCGCAGGGTTGGCGGGTGGATCTCCATGTTGGCCTTGCTTGTGGCATTGGGATCCCTGCGGCAGTGGCCCGGACTTCGTCCTCTTCCCGAAAACAAACAGTGAATTCACGAGATGAACGCGTGACGCGAAAAATCCTCATCGCAACGTCCAATCCCGGCAAGCTGCGCGACTTTGCCGGCGCCGCTCTGCGCCACGGAGTGGAGATTGCCGGCGTTCCTGACTTCGCTTCCCTGCCCCCGGTGGTTGAGGATGGCCTCACCTTCGAGGCGAATGCGCGGAAGAAAGCGGAGGCCTACAGTCGCTGCGTTCCTGGCGAGATCGTGGTCGCGGACGATTCTGGCTTGGAGATTGACGCTCTGAGCGGCGCTCCTGGCGTACACTCTGCCCGCTACGCGGCACCTGTTCTGCAAAATAAGGAACCGCATGAAGCCGACGCAAACACCGATGACGACGCCAACAATGCGCGCGTTCTGCATGAGCTGAAGGGCGTTGCACACGCTCAACGAACGGGACGATTCGTCTGCGTGCTGGCCGCCGCCCGGGACGGCAAGACGCTGGCGACTTTTCGCGGGACAGCCGAAGGAATCATTCTTGACGGTCCGCGCGGAGCAAATGGTTTCGGCTATGATCCGCTATTTTATTTTTCCCAGATCAAGAAGACATTCGCGGAGCTGAGCGCGGAAGAGAAGTCCAAGTACAGCCACCGCGGCGCGGCGTTCCGGCAGTTTCTGGATTGGTACAAGACCTTGGCTGGCAACTGAAGGCTGGCGAACGGGGAATGGTAGTGGTGGAGTTTGGCTTACGCGTCGGGCCAGCTTAGCGGGAGATCCTTCGCTCCGCCTGAAGAACGGCTCCGCTCAGGATGACAGGCTTCATGTAATGGTCAAACTGACCCACTACCCGGGTAACGGCTTTCTTGACTTCGCTTCGACCGCCGCTGGATAATGAAAAGTTCTTTTGTCATTCCCGACCGAACAAGCCGAACTTATTACTAAGGAGCGATCCGTGGCGTCAGTAGCCGGTTCTAGTGCTCCAGTTGTCCCAAAGAACGCAGTGCAGGGCGTGGCGCCGTTGCGCGCCGGGCACGGTACGCAATTTCTATTGCGCCGGCTGCATTCGCTTTCGGGCATCGTTCCCGTGGGCGCGTTCCTGTTCGAGCACATTCTGATTTCGAACTCCACCGCGATCACCGGTCCCGACGCCTATGCCCGCCAGGTAAGCTTTCTGGCAAATCTCCCGCTGGTTCCGCTGCTCGAGCTGTTTGGCATCTGGATTCCCATCGCATTCCATGCGCTCTACGGCTTCTACATCTGGTACCGCGGCGAGGGGAACCTGGGCGAATATCCCTGGAGTGGCAACTGGATGTACACCGCGCAGCGCTGGACAGGTGGCATCGCATTTGCCTATATCGTCTGGCACACCTGGACCATGCGCTTTACCGGGGTCGATCTGCACGCCTATCCCAACGCTTCTTTCGGCAAAGTGCAGATGGAATTGTTCAATCCCGCGCTGCTCGCGTTTTATGTGGTCGGTCTGATCGCAGCGACCTGGCACTTTTCCTACGGCATCTGGCTGTTCGCGGCCAAGTGGGGAATCACGTCCGGCGAAAAGGCGCGGCAGAGATTCCTCGCCGTGTGCCTCGGATTGTTTGTGGTCCTGAGCGGAGTCGGACTGGTGAGCTTGTACACGTTCCGCGAACGATTTCCGCAGCAGCCCACAGAACCCGGCACGTCCGCGATGCAATCGAGCCACGCAACCGCAACTTACGGAAAGCCGGTGGAGTGAAAGATGGCAGCTCCTAAAATCATCGTCATAGGCGGCGGACTCGCCGGACTCTCTGCCGTCATCAAGATTGCCGAGATGGGCGCAAACGTCGATCTCTTCTCCATCGTCCCGGTGAAGCGTTCGCACTCGGTGTGCGCGCAGGGCGGCATCAACGCCGCCAAGAACCTGAAGGGCGAAGGCGATTCGACGTGGATACACTTCGACGACACGATCTACGGCGGTGACTTTCTAGCCAACCAGCCGCCGGTCAAGGACATGTGCGAGGCCGCGCCCGGCATCATCGATTTGCTCGACCGCATGGGCGTTCCCTTCAATCGCACGCCGGAAGGCCTGCTCGACTTCCGCCGCTTCGGAGGGACTTTATATAACCGCACGGCATTCGCGGGCGCGACCACCGGTCAGCAGTTGCTTTATGCACTTGATGAGCAGGTTCGCCGCTACGAATCCGAAGGCAAGGTCAAGAAGTACGAGCACTGGGAATTTCTCTCCGCGGTGCTCGACGGAAACCGCGTCTGCCGTGGCATCTGCGCCATGGACCTGAGGTCGATGGAAGTCCGCACATTTCCTGCCGATGCCATCATCATCGCCACTGGCGGCAACGGGGCCATTTTTGGCAAATCCACCAACTCGGTTGTATGTACCGGTTCGGCACAATCCGCGCTTTACCAGCAGGGCTGCTATTACGCCAACGGCGAATTCATTCAGGTGCATCCCACTTGCATCCCCGGCGAAGACAAGTTGCGTCTGATGTCGGAATCGGCGCGGGGCGAGGGCGGACGCGTGTGGGTTCCGAAGACCGCCGGCGATAAACGCGATCCCAAATCGATCCCGGAAAAAGAACGCTGGTACTTCCTCGAAGAATGGTATCCCAAGTATGGCAATCTGGTTCCGCGCGATGTGGCTACCCGCGCCATCTTCAAGGTGGTCTTCGAGCTCAACCTAGGCATCGACGGCAAGCCGATGGTTTACCTCGACCTGACGCACATCGACCGCAAGATTCTCGACCGCAAGCTGGAAGGCATTCTCGAAATCTATGAGAAGTTTGTGGGCGACGATCCCCGCGACACGCCCATGAAGATTTTCCCTGGCATGCATTACACCATGGGCGGGCTTTGGGTGGACTTCAAGCAGGCCACGAATATTCCCGGCATTTTCGCCGCGGGCGAGTGCGAATATCAGTACCACGGCGCCAATCGTCTGGGTGCGAACTCGCTGGTGTCGTGCATTTACGGCGGCAGCATCGCCGGGCCGAATGCGGTGAAGTATGCGCGCGGCTTGCAGGCGCTTGCCGATGGCAACGGATGCTTCGATGCTGAAAAGAAAAAGCAGGAAGCGGCCAACGGCCTGCTGATGAACAACCAGGGCACGGAGAATCCGTTCCGGCTGTGGCGGGAACTCGGCGAGGTGATGACCAAGGACTGCACGGTCATCCGCTACAACAAGAATCTGGTGCAAACGGATGCGAAGCTGGTGGAACTGCTGGAACGCTTCCGGAACGTGAACCTGAGCGACCGCACGCAATGGGCAAATACCAGCGTGGTCTTTACGCGCCAGCTCTACAACATGCTGCAGTTGTCGCGCGTAATTGCTCAGGGCGCCCGCATGCGTGACGAATCGCGTGGGGCACACTACAAACCGGATTTCCCCGAACGCGACGACAAGAATTTCCTGAAGACGACGAAAGCATATTTTGCGCCGGATGCGGATGAGCCGAAGTTTGAGTTCGAGCCGGTGGATACGTCGCTGATTCCGCCGCGGCCGAGGAAGTATTGATGGGGCGAAGTGCCGGACGATCTGAATTATTTGAGCGTTATCTATTACGAGGCGCACGAATCGGGAGGGGCAGAACCGGGAAGGGCACGAGTTCCACTCGTGCCATCTAGGATGCCTTTAGACGTGCGGCTTCAGCCGCTGGGGGCCACGGATCTAATTTGAATCCGGGATAGGCGGAGCAATAGCGATACTCGGAAGGATTGGTCACGATTCCACGTTCGACGGGATTTTGATGAATGTAATTGCGATGATGGATGAAATCAATCTCGCTGCGAATTCGATGGTCGGTGAATCCTCGCTGCCAAATTTCTTGATCGCGACCGATGATCGTTCCGAGTTCATGCGAGTAAGCGCCTTTGATCAACTGGATTGTGCGTTCAATCGTCACGTCGGGAGCGGGAGTCAAGAGCAGATGAACATGCTCCGGCATGACGACGAAAGCGTGCAAGTTGTAGCGGCCTTCGCGGCGATGCCGGTAAAGTGTTTGCAAGAAAAGGCGTACGTAAGTTTCGACGACAAACAGTTTCCGGCGATGGTGGGTCGAGAAGGTCACGAAATAAGTTCCAGGCGGGGAGAAGAGCCGTCCAGGCTTCAAAAGCGAACCTCAGCGGCTGAAAGCCGCACGTCTCTCCAGACTGTAAACTGGCACGAGTGGAACTCGTGCCCTTCCCGGTTTTTTCTTAACCGAGAGGGTTCGTTTTGGGAAAGAGCGAATGGCTAACAAATCCGTCATCCTCAAAATCAAGCGCCAGCCTACTCCGACTTCCAAGCCGTACTGGGAAGAGTTCGAACTCGCTCACCATCCGGGCATGAACGTGATCTCCTGCCTGATGGAGATTGCCGCCAACCCCGTTACCCGCGAGGGCAAGCCGACCACGCCCATCACTTACGACTCGAATTGTCTCGAGGAAGTTTGCGGCTCCTGCGCCATGCTCATCAATGGACGCGCCCGCATGGCTTGCTCCGCACTCATCGACAATCTCGAACAGCCGGTTCGCCTGGAGCCTTTTTCCAAGTTCCCTGTTGTCCGCGATCTGGCCACCGACCGCAGCGTGATTTTCGAAAACCTCAAAATTGTGAAGGCCTGGATTCCGATCGATGGCACTTATGATCTCGGTCCCGGGCCGCGCATGACGGCGGAAGAGCAGGAAGCGGCCTACCCGATTTCGCGATGCATCTCCTGCACCTGCTGCATGGAGGCCTGCCCGCAGTTCAATGAAGAGACGGGCTTCGTGGGCGCGGCCACCATCGCGCAAGTGCGGTTGTTCAACACGCATCCCACGGGCAAGGCGCTGGAGCGCGAGCGCCTCGCGGCGCTGATGGGCGACGGCGGCATTCAGGAATGCGGCTACGCGCAGAACTGCGTGGAAGTTTGCCCCAAGGACATTCCTCTCACGAAGGCAATTTCGGAAGTCGGCGGCGCGGTGATGAAACAGGCCATCGGTGACCTTTTCCGGCGCTAGTTTTTGTCACTTCCGCCCGGACGGGATCGACCGGCCGCGTTTCGAAAATAGCTAAGTCATTGCTCAAGACGCACATAGGTCCGTCGCTGCGCACCCTCGGCAACGGCCTTCGGCGTGCCACTCTATTGCTTGGCTTACCTTTTCGGGCTCGCCGGTAACCAAGAGTAACCAGCATTTGGATTAGGGCCCTGTAACCCTTGGTAACCGTCAATATGCACTCTACGGTTGGACCACTTGACAGCATGGATTAGAATGACCGGACGGTTGCGGCTAAGCCGTTAAGGAAGATAACGGAACTCATTGAGAATAAACCTACAGCGCCGGATAATTCTGGTTTCTTTGCTGGCTTGCCTTTGCAGTCCTCTGTTCGCGGCGACCTCCACACGACATAAGGCGGTGCACCATACCCGATTCCACCGGCTGCACTGGGCGTTGTGGAATCCGATGTTCCGGCCCACGCACGAATCGCTCCTGGCGCAAAATGCCGAAGTAGATCGCCTGGAATTGCCCCGCATTCAGGACGACGACGAACTGGAAGCCTTGAAGGCCACGGGAGCGCTGCAACCTATCATCGCGGGTGAGGCTTTGCGTTTCGATCCGCGCCTCGACCCCTCGCGGCGATACTGCCGGCCATGGACGCGCGACTTCGTGCAGGATCTCTCGCAGGCTTACTACCAACGCTTTCACGATCAGATCCAGGTAAACTCAGCGGTTCGCACCGTGAAGGTGCAGAAAAAGCTCCGCCGGCACAATCGGAATGCAGCTCCGGCGGAAGGCGATACGGCATCGTCGCATCTTGCCGGCCTCACCGTCGACTTGCAACGCCGCGGCATGACGCCGGAACAGATTCACTGGATGGAACACTACCTCTTCTACATGAAAGCGCTCGGCCTGGTTGAGCCCGAAGAAGAGCGGCACCAGTGGGTGTTCCACATCATGGTCTCGGGACGCTACGCGGAGTGGCGCGAAACCCAGGACATCGTTCCCCTGGAGCGCCCCGAGCCCGCGACCGTCACCGCCGAGAGCCGCGCCGAGTAATCACCCGCCCACAGTTAATCGACCGTATATTGCGCTTCGCCGTTGCCGAACGACCAATTTTCCCACGCAACTTCGACTAGATTGACCATCAGATCATTCGGTCGGAGTCCTGGGTTCTCGGCCAGAATCTCCGCCATACGCTTAAACAGCTTGCGCTTCTGTGCCAGCTTGCGTCCGGTTGAGAGTGTAATCTGCACCATGACGATGTTGTCCGTCCGTTCGATCCCGAGGTAGGTCGGGTCGTAGATCAGACCGCTGGCCGGGTGCTCAGTAATAATGTGGAACCGGTCCTGCGCGGGTACACCGGCGCCTTCCACCAGCGCCTGATGCACTCCGTCAGCCAGCGCCTTTTTGTATTCTTCGCTTTTGCCTTCGCGTAAGGAAATTCGAACCAGCGGCATCCCTGCCTCCTCTAAAGTTGAGACCATTGCATGTAGTGAATGGATGAATGTAATCCCGAAGGCGATTCATGAGCCGGTGGGTCGAACGTGCTTTAATGCATCGTGCTTTAATACAGCATGCTCGTCCTCATGGCTGGCCTTCCCGGAACTGGCAAGACAACGCTTGCCCGCGAACTCGCGGCTCGAACTTCCGGACGAGTGCTTAGCAAAGACGAACTCCGCCATGCGCTCTTTTCTGATGCTGAAATCGAATACTCTTCCCGCCAGGATGATTTCTGCTTGCAGGTTATGCTGGAAACCGCCGGCTATCTGGTGCAGCAGGATTCAAACCGCATCGTCTTTCTCGACGGCCGACCGTTTTCCCGCCGCTATCAGATCGACGACGTGGTGAACGCGGCCACGTCCCTGCACCAGAGCTGGCGCATCCTGGAATGCGTGTGCTCGGAAGATGTTGCCAGGCAGCGCCTCGAGCAGCAGGCTATGGCAGGAAAGCATCCCGCAGGCAATCGAAACTTTCAACTGTATCTGGAAGTGAAATCCCGATTCGAAGCGATCACTTTGCCCAAGACCGTGATTGACACCGGTCAGTCGCTGCAAACCTGCGTAGAGCAAGCCCTGGAAGCCATTCGTTGATCTTCATCGAGCCGATCATCACCTCAGCTCATACTCGCGGCATCGCGCTTTCCTTCCTCGCTCCTTGGCCTATACAATCGTTCACTGCTCCAGTACCTGTGGCAAACAAACTTATGACTCGTTCCACGATTCTGTTGCTCTTCGGGATGGTTCTTGCGGCTGCTTCGGCAGCCGCCCAATCCGCGAACCCCGCGGGCGCGCCCGTCACCGCGCAGGCCCGCGCCATTCACGACTCCGCCATCGTCGTTGACACCCACGCCGACACGCCCCAGCGCTTTCTGGACGAAGGCTTCGACATTGGCTCAACCGATCCCAATGACGTGGGTCACCTCAGCCTCGATAAAGCCCGACTCGGCAATCTGGGCGCGGAGTTTTTCTCCATCTGGGTCGATCCCGAAACCAATCAAGGCCACTTCGCGCAGCACACATTCGATCTCATCGACTCCGTCTACGAGCAGGCCGCACGCCAGCCCGACCGCATGATAATGGCTTTCTCGGTGGCCGACATCGAGCGCGCCCACAAAGAGCACAAGCTGGCCGCGCTCATGGGCATTGAAGGCGGCCACTCCATTGAAAACGACATGCACCTGCTGCGCGATTACTATCGGCTCGGCGTGCGCTATATGACGCTTTCCTGGTCGAACACCAACGAATGGGCGGACTCCTCCGGCGATATCGACGACCCTAAGATTCAACACCACAACGGCCTCACCGATTTCGGTAAGCAGGTCGTGCTGGAAATGAACCGCCTCGGCATGATGATCGACATCTCTCACGTCGCCGACAAAACTTTCTGGGACGCAATCGCCACCACGAAGGCTCCGGTGATTGCCTCGCACTCCTCGGCCCGCGCACTCGTCGACGCGCCTCGAAACATGACGGACGACATGCTGCGCGCCGTCGCCAAGAATGGCGGCGTGGTGCAGGTGAACTTCTTTTCCGGCTTTGTCGACCAGGATTATCGCAACGCGATGCTGGCTCAGGATAAAGATCAGGCTGCCGCGATCAAGAACTACGTCGACTCGCTAAAGGCGCAGGGCAAGCCGGTCAACTACATCGAAGTCAACCGCATCGAGCGCGAGTGGATGGCGAAAATCCCGCGCCCGCCCTTCAAATCGCTGATCGACCACATCGATCACATCGCCAAAGTTGCTGGCGTGGATCACGTTGGCCTGGGCTCCGACTTCGACGGTGTCAGCGGCGCCACGCCTCAAGGCATGGACTCCGCCGCCGACCTGCCAAAGATTACGCAAGCCTTGCTCGATCGCGGATATAACGCCGACGACATCAGAAAGATTCTCGGCGGCAATCTGTTGCGCGTTTTCCGCCAGGTCGAAAGCGTCAGCCACACGATGCAAACTCACCCACATTGAGCTACGGCTGTCGTACAATGTCGGGTCGCATTCAAACCATTTCTGTTCGCAGGTAAGGAGTTCTTATGCGTAAAATACTCGCGCTTGCAGCGCTGTTTTCATTTGCCTCCATGGGAGCATGGGCGCAGTCTGACTCCAGTTCGCAGGCTACTCCCGCCAAACCCGCTACCCCGGCCAAGTCTCCCGCTGCGCATTCCCCCGCCCATCCGGCTGCCGCTTCCAGTGAGCCCACCGCTGTCTTCGACACCACCGTGGGCAAGCTGCGCTGCCAGCTGTTTGAGAAGGAAACTCCGATCACGGTGAAGAATTTCATCGATCTCGCCACCGGCGCCAAGGACTGGACCAATCCCGTTAGCCACGCCACCAAACACAACACGCCACTCTACGATGGCACCATCTTTCATCGCGTGATTCCCGGATTCATGATCCAGGGCGGCGACCCCAGAGGCGATGGGACCGGCGATCCCGGCTATAAATTCAAAGACGAGTTCGTGTCCACGATTCTCTTCGATCGCCCCGGTCGTCTGGCCATGGCCAACTCCGGACCCGGAACCAACGGCTCGCAGTTTTTCATCACCGAAGTTCCTACGCCGCACCTGAACGGCCGTCACACCATCTTCGGACAGTGCGACGAAGCCAGCGTGGCTCTGGTGAGACAAATTGCGCGCATGGCCACCGATCCCAGCAACGACCGTCCATTTCGTCCGGTGAAGATTGTTAAGGTCACAATTGTTCGCGGCGCCCCAGCAGCAGCCAAACCGGCGACACCGGTGAAGAAACCAGCAGCTGCTACAACGGCGCCGCCGGCCACTCCGAAGTAAGAATGCCTACGGCGATTTGCAAGCAGCATCGCAAACGACTAACGACCAGCGACTAACGACGATTCTGAAAGGAACTCATGACCCGCCAACCCGGACTCTACGCGACGTTTGAAACCAGCGAAGGCAACATCGTCTGCCGCCTCTTCGAAAAAGACGCGCCCAAAACCGTAGCCAATTTTGTGGAACTTGCCGAAGGCAAGCGCGAGTGGACGCATCCCTCGACCCGCAAGAAATCCAAAGACCCCCTTTACGACGGAACTGTTTTTCATAGAGTCATCCCGGACTTCATGATCCAAGGCGGCGACCCGCAGGGCACCGGCATGGGAGGCCCCGGCTACCAGTTCGAAGACGAAACGAAGGGCTCGCCGCACAAACTCGACAAGCCCGGGAAACTGGCGATGGCCAATGCCGGCCCCAACACCAACGGCTCGCAGTTCTTTATCACCGTCGCGCCCACAACCTGGCTGACGGGCAAGCACACAATCTTCGGCGAGGTCGTCGAAGGCCAAGATGTGGTCGTGAAGATCTCCGAAGTCCCGCGCAACCGCCAGGATCGGCCGGCGAAGGACGTGGTGGTGAAGAAGGTGACGATTGAGAAGGTGTAGAAAGAGTTGTGAACCGAAGGATGGATCGGTAGGGCATAGGACCGGGAAGGGCACGACGTTCAGTCGTGCCGCTAAAACCGTCGAAAATGTACCCGGCGCTTCAGCGCCTGAGCCGAGCTTTCGGCGCGCGCGGCGAGTTTTCCCGTAACCCTCTTCGCGCCCGGATCGTTATTCGCCTGCGACAGCGGTACGATTTCAGCGAGCGGCTCGCCCAAACGGGTCACTCGAATTGGTCGGCGCGTCTTGCGCACCTGCTCGATGATCGCCGAGCATTTAGCCCTAAACTCAGAAAAGGCGATTTCTTTCATTTGGGTATATTGTTACCATCGGCAAGAAGCTTTGCAAGGTTACAAAGGAACAATTGCGGCGCGAGGACATCTGTGAGGGTGCCATGCGTCGAGCCCTTGCGCGCAAGCCTTTTCTGAAAACCGACGGTTGGTTCTCGCACGAGAGGTTCACGACCGCGCTCAACTTCGCGAGAATTGAGTAGCCTAGGTGCTCGATTGGCAGGCAGGCAGGGATGCGACGCTGAAGACGTGGCTGTCGAGAAGGGGTAAGACACGGGCCTCGAATGCAACATATCATGTTTGCCCGTTGGAAAATCGAATGCGACCAGGAGACTACGCGCGACCTGTTCAGTCGGGTGCAGTCAGGAGCACCGGAAACTTGCGGCTGCGTCCCCTGCCGGAATTTTGCTGCGGCACGCGAACAACTTTATCCGGTTGATGTCATTCAGCTCCTCGACTCACTGGGAATCCCGCATGATCGCGAGGCCGAGATTTATCATACGCACCGGATCAGGCCAGGAAGGCATCACTACGGCGGGTGGTTTCATTTTGCAGGCCGAATAGTAAGTGGCTCGGATGCGTGCAAACAGATCGGAACAACCAAGGACGGCCCCGTGTGGGGGTTCGATCTAGAGAAGGTCGGTGCCGAGTTCGAGATGGGCTTTACCCACAGAATTGGCTTACTCAAAGACCCGTTTAAGGGACACCCCGTCGTTCAACTTGAGTTTCAGGCAACGGTACCCTGGCTGTTGACTGAGGAAGAACCTGAGAGTTGACGCTTCCCGCTGCCGCGTCGGGACAGGAGTAACGCTCGTGCCCTTCCCAATCAGACCCCGATCACCCCCACCAACTCCTTCACCGCCGCCGCGCTCTTATCCAGCCCGGCCTTCTCTTCTGCAGTCAGTTTGATCTCGATGATCTGCTCAATCCCCTTCGCGCCCAGCTTCACCGGCACGCCGACGTAGAGCCCGCTGATCCCGTACTCGCCTTGCAAATATGCCGCGCAAGGCAGAATCTTTTTCTTATCTTTCAAAATCGCCTCAACCATTTCCGTGGCCGCCGCCGACGGCGCGTAGTAAGCCGAGCCGGTTTTCAGATACTTGACGATCTCCGCTCCACCATCGCGAGTCCGTTGCACAATGGCGTCGAGCCTGGATTTTTCAATCAACTCCGTGATCGGAATACCCGCAACCGTGGAATAACGCGGAAGCGGAACCATGGTGTCGCCGTGGCCGCCGAGCACGAATGCGGTCACGTTCTCCACGCTGACTTTCAATTCGTCGGCAATGAAGGCGCGGAAGCGCGCCGAATCCAGCACGCCCGCCATCCCGACCACGCGCTCGCGCGGAAATCCGCTGAGCTTGTAAGCCGCTTGCGCCATGGCATCCAGCGGATTCGACACAATGATCAAAATGCAATTCGGCGAATTCTTCACCACTTCGCCCACCACCGCCTTCATGATGTTGTAATTGGTGTTGAGCAGATCGTCGCGGCTCATCCCCGGCTTGCGCGGAATGCCGGCTGTGATCACGACGATGTCGGAATTCGCCGTGTCTTTATAGTCGTTGGTGCCGGTGATATAGGAATCGCGCTTCTCGATGGGCATGGCTTCGAGTAAATCCAGCCCCTTGCCCTGCGGCACGCCCTCAATGATGTCGATCAGGACGACATCGGCCAGTTCTTTGGAAGCAATCCAGTGGGCCGCCGTCGCACCCACATTGCCTGAACCTACGATGGTTACTTTTTTTCGCATGAACAAGTCCTTTCAAAAAGAATTGAGTAATTGGGTAATTTAGTAATTGTGTAATTGAAAACCGGCCCGCGATCTTCACGGTGCCGCGAGGATGGTCAAATTACCAAATTACTGAATTACCCAATTACCAAACGAGCTCTACGCCGGCACCGCCGCGCCCATGTTCTCAATGATGCAATCGGCGAACTGGCTGGTCTTAACCTTGGTCGCGCCTTCCATCAGACGCTCAAAATCATACGTAACTTTCTTTTGCAGAATGGTCCGCTCCAATCCGCCCTCGATCAAATCGGCGGCCTCATTCCATCCCAGGAAGCGAAACATCATCACGCCCGACAGTACCACCGAACCGGGATTGATCACATCTTTATCCGCGTACTTCGGAGCCGTGCCGTGCGTGGCCTCGAAGATGGCGTAGCCGTCGCCAATGTTCGCGCCCGGAGCAATGCCCAGGCCGCCCACCTGCGCCGCGCAGGCGTCGGAAATATAATCTCCGTTCAGGTTCGGCGTGGCCAGCACGGAGTACTCATCCGCTCGCGTCACCACCTGCTGAAAAATCGAATCGGCAATGCGGTCGTTGACCATGATCTTCTTCTTCCACTGCCCCTTACCGTGAGTGGCGTAGATGCGGTCGAGCACCTCTTTCACTTCCTTCTCCACCGCCTGGCGAAAGTCGGGCTGCGCAAACTCCATGCCGGGTTCAACCGACTCGGCATTCTGCGCCACCGTCAGATTCGGATTCTTATCCTTGTTGTCGACGATCCAGCTCTCGCGCTCCGTGATCACTTGATCGCGAAATTCCTCGGTGGCTAGCTCATATCCCCACTTGCGGAACGCGCCCTCGGTAAATTTCTGGATGTTGCCCTTGTGGACCAGCGTTACGCTCTTGCGGCCCGTCTCGAGTGCATGCCGAATAGCCATGCGCACCAGGCGCTTGGTTCCAGTCACCGAGATCGGCTTAATGCCGACTCCGGAATCCAGCCGGATCTGCTTCTTGCCGCCTTTCAGCATTTCCTTGTTGAGGAACTCGATCAGCTTCGCGCATTCCGCAGTTCCCTCTTCCCACTCGATACCCATGTACACATCCTCCGTGTTCTCGCGGAAGATGACAATGTCCATGCGCTCGGGATGCTTCACCGGCGACGGCACGCCCTTGTAATATTTCACCGGACGCACGCAGCAATAGAGATCCAGAATCTGCCGCAGCGCCACATTCAGTGAGCGAATGCCGCCACCCACCGGCGTCGTCAGCGGTCCTTTGATCGCAACCCGGAATTCGCGAATGGCGTCGACGGTGTCATCGGGCAGCCAGGTATCGAACTTCGCCTTCGCTTTCTCCCCGGCGAACACCTCATACCACGCGACCCGACGCTTGCCCTTGTACGCTTTCTCCACCGCCGCATTGAACACGCGCAGCGACGCCTTCCAGATGTCGCGTCCGGTTCCGTCGCCTTCGATGAACGGCACCACCGGATTATCCGGCACTTCATACTTTCCGCCTGCATAACCAATCTTCTTTCCGTCGGACGGTACTGCAACCCCGTTATAAGACCCTGCCATTCCCAGCCTCCCTATCGAATCTCACCTGGCATCGGAAAACCACTCATTATAGAGAATCCGGCGGAACCGCACACTAACTTAAGCTGATCGTCTCCTGTTTGTGCCATAATTCCGTAACACAGCCAGACCTAGCCGGAGGTCTTCATCATGGCAGACCGCAGTTTTCATTCTCGATTGCTCAGCGCATTCACCCTGTTCTGCCTCGTGCTCTCGACCGCAGCATTCGCCAGCAGCAACCCCAGCTACACTCAGTTCGGTCACAGCATCAGCATTGGCCCGAATGAACGAGTGGGCGAGCTGACTTGCTTCGGCTGCAGCATTCGCGTGCGCGGCCAGGTGGCGGGGGATGTGACCGCCTTCGCCGGCAGCGTCGTGATTGAAGACCAGGGACAAGTCGCCGGCGACGTTACTGCGTTCGGCGGCGATATTCGCTTCGAACAAGCGGTGAAGGTCGCCGGGGATGTGACAGTATTTGGCGGTGAGATTCGACGCGATCCGCGAGCCACCATCTCCGGAGACGTTACCACCATGGGTGGACGCGCCTGGATCGTGCCCATCTTTTTGGCTCCGTTCCTGTTCCTGGGCCTGCTGATCGCCCTCGTAATCTGGATCATTCATCGCGTACGCCGGCCTTCGCTCCCGCCCGTGCCGGCGTAGCGGCAGAGATCTTCGATTACCACCTTCGGGTCCCAAAAGACTTACGCACGCCCACCGTCATGTACCGCCCCCAGGGTCCGTTATTGCCCAGATCGGCCACGCCCAGATTCTTGTCGCGCGCTCCCAGACGATCGAACAGGAAGTGCTGCGTCACGCGGAACTCGAATCCCTTCGCGATGAAGATCCCCACGCCCCACGAGTGCTCGACCCCAATGGCATCCGGCGACCAGGTATAGAGCGTCTGCGGTATGGTCTTGCCAAACAGGAACGCGGGCGCTCCAAACACCATGAATCGCCGCAACTGAGTCCGGCCAAAGGGACGCACTTCCAGCATTCCCGACAGCATGTAACGCGCAAACAGGCTGCAGGGTGCATTCACCCCGCCATACTGCCCGGCATTGCCGGCGCAGAGGTTGGGGTCGATTTCGTTGTGCGGAGGCGCCAGATCCAACTCTCCCCAGCCCCAAAACATATCGCGCGGAAAGAACATCCGTTCCTCGGCTCCGCTGTTCTGCGAAGCGTGCGTATCCTGCGAAGCGCTCGCAGGCGGTGCATTCTGCGCACTACTCAAGACCGCGACCAGTACCGGAAATGCAAGAATCCATGCCAACGTTTTCATCCAGCCTCCAGAAGTATGCCTTGCTTGGGAATCTACTGTCGTAAGACTCGCTCAACGCTCCCGTCTTCCATGCCTTGCATGGGATCATCCGCCGACGGGTCTGTGGGAGCGGAACATTGTAACCTGTCGGCGAAATAGCGGTCGGGGATCCCCAACCAGGAGGCTAACCGCCAGGCCGACCGGAGCCGGTTTCATGGCAACCGATCCTTCCAGAATCCATATCCAAGATTCTGATTTATCCCATCCATAGAATTGCTCTGAGCCCGAAAAGGCTGCAAAGACTTGCAACACAAGCACCTACGGTTTGGCTGGCGGATTGCTAATCTTTCTATGTCGGAAGCCCGGAGCCCACATGCCCCAAGAAGTATCTGTCTCCTATCAGGCGATCAAAAGCAAAGTTTACCGGTTGATTGACGCACTGGTCGTAGGCGAAAAGTCCGAG
Source organism: uncultured Acidobacteriaceae bacterium (assembly GCA_963749985.1). Classification (GTDB taxonomy): domain Bacteria; phylum Acidobacteriota; class Terriglobia; order Terriglobales; family Acidobacteriaceae; genus Sulfotelmatobacter. The sequence goes on from CAVVOS010000006.1 coordinate 55,024, forward strand.
GCTGACGTCCAGGAATCGATTCGCCGCTGGTGGGATCTCATCCACCCCGCCGACCGCCCTGTAGCTCAGAAATACCTGCTCGCCGTCCTGGAACACTCCTACTTGGCGGTCGATGCCATCGAGGAAGGCCTGATGGACGCAACCGACCAGGGGACGCTACGGCCGTCCGAATCCCCCAAGACGATGAGGCTGGTTAGCAGAATGGTGAAGCAGGCCGCCCGTCAGACTGGTATCAGCACTACGGCCTGAGCCGCGGCAAGCCTCACGGCGTCGATCCTAAGCCCAGCCACGTTTGCCCCTTCGTGAATAAAGCCATTCGTTCGTCGCGGTATCGCCAAGAGACACAGATTTTACATTTCCGCGATTGCGCGTTTCCCTAAGCCCCGCTATTCTGATGTCCATCCGTGGGTCGACTCTTCAGGAGTGACAAATGAGATTTTCCTGCCTGCAGTTGCTGGTTAAGGTTCGTGGTTACCTTCTATTCGGAGCTTTGCTGATGATGGCTGGGTCTTTATTCGCTGCCTCGGGAATCTATGGCTTCACCCTCAACTCCATTGACGGCAAACCTGCACCGCTGGCCGACTACAAGGGCAAAGTGGTTCTCGTGGTCAACGTGGCCAGCCAGTGCGGCTACACTCCGCAATACAGCGCCTTGGAAGCGACTTACGAGAAGTATAAGGACCGCGGATTCGTCATCCTGGGCTTCCCTGCCAACAATTTCGGCGCCCAGGAACCTGGCACCAACGAAGAGATCAAGACCTTCTGCACCCGCAAGTACAGCGTGACTTTCCCCATGTACGCCAAGATTTCCGTCAAAGGCCCAGATCAATCTCCGCTCTACACCTACCTGACAAAGGACACCGGGCCCGGCATCACCGGCGACATCAAGTGGAACTTCACCAAGTTTCTGATCGACCGCAACGGAAACGTAGTTCAGCGCTTCGAACCCGCGGTCACCCCGGATTCGAAAGAAGTGGTCTCTGCCATCGAAAAGCAGTTGAAGCCGTAGTGCTCCTGGCGGTCTGCCGAAAAACTCGATTGGCGGCGGTTTTGGGAAGGGCACGAGTTCCACTCGTGCCGTTAAGTCGCTGAAATGCATCGGCGCTTTAGCGCCTGAGGTTTGCTGTCGGCTGCTGAAACGAGTTTTTCCGCAGCCTCCTAGGTTATCTTGCCTCGGAGAGATGACTGACGCGGGCGTCTGCCTGAGCCAGCAAAAATACAGGCGTGAAAGGATCCAGCCCTTCGAGCCGTGCTACGACCGCTCGCAATCACCACGAAAACGAAACTCCCAACCCTTCTTTTAGATGCGGTCGCCTTTCAGCCAGTAGCTACGCCGCTCACAACTGCCGTAACATAGGTCCAGCAACGCACCGATACTAGATCGGCAGATGAAGACACCTCTCCAACAACTCTCCACGCGCTTTCTGCTCACTCAACTCGGCTCGGCTGCTGTCTGCCTCGGCCTGCTCTGCTCCGCCGCCACGGCTCAAACCCAGCCCACCGGCAGCGCCACTGCGGCGATGCCACCCTCCACCTACAAGCTCATCGAAGTAAAGGTGACCGGCAGCAAGCGCTTTACCCAGGACGAAGTCGCTGCCGCCAGCGGGCTGCCGGTTGGCACCACTGCCCACGATGAAGACTTCCGCAAAGCGGCCCGACATCTGGGCGAGACCGGGGCCTTCGGCAGCATTGCCTTCACCTACTCCTATTCGTCGGCCGGCACCAGGCTTACGTTTCAGGTCACCGACGCCGATAAGTTTGTTCCGGCCCGCTTTGCCGACTTCGTCTGGTTTCCTGACGAAGACCTACGAAAGAAGATTCACGAGCGCGTTCCCCTTTATAACGGAGAACTGCCCACCACCGGCCGCCTGCCCGATCAAGTGTCCGACGTTCTCCAGGCCTTGCTGGTGGAAAACGGCATCCCCGGCCATGTTGATTACCTGCGTACCTCCGGCGAGACCGGCCAGTTAGAGGCGATTGACTATAGCGTTTCCAATGTCACGATCCGAGTCCACCACGTCGAGTTCACCGGCTCTGGAGCAAGCGAATTGCCCCTGCTCCAGACTGCCGCGGAAAAACTCTCCACTCGCCAATACTCCCGCGCTCTCTTGAGTTCCTTCGTCGAGCATGCGCTGCTCCCTATTTTTCACGAACGCGGCTACCTCAAGGCTGCCTGCGCTCCGCCGCAACTCAAGGTCGTCAAGCCAGACGCCTCGGAAGCAAGCGACAGCAAACAAGAGGAAACACTCGTGGATGTTACGTTCCCCATTACTCCCGGCATCCCCTACAAGCTCACCCGCTGGGAGTGGTCCGGCAACAAGGCGATTCCGACCGACTCACTGCAGCCGCTCCTCCATCTCAAAGCCGGGCAAACCGCGAACACGGTTCAACTGGAGGACGATCTGCGAACCATCCAGATACTCTACAGTTCGCAGGGCTACATTCTCGCCACCGTCAAGGCCGACGCCGTATTCGATGACGTCGCCGGGACCATCGATTACCACCTTGCGGTCGACGAAGGATCTGTTTACCACATGGGCGAACTCGGATTTCGCGGCATCGACAATAACCTCGAGGCCAGACTGCGCGCCGCATGGAGGCTCCGCCCCGGCGACGTGTACGACGCCACCTACCTCCAACAGTTCCTGCCTCAAGCCAGAAAACTGCTCCCTCCCACCATCGATTGGGATGTTTCCACCCACGTAACCGCCCTTCCCCGCGACAAAACTGTAGACGTCGACCTGCAATACATGGCCAAGGCCCCGAAATGAGCGGCTACCTTCCATCGCGGGAGATTTTGTCACTTCTCGTGCCCTCAAGCATCTACCAGCGTTAGACTAGATTTGTAGCGCCGCCGTCCCGGCGGCTGTCGTGGGACGTCCCCAGAGGAGAACACCGAATGAATCGTAGTTCGCGGCAGTTCGTAGCCATAGCAGCCTTCATCCTTTCGACCGTGGCGTTGTTCAATCTTCACGCCCTGGCCGGAGGCAAGCAGACCTTCACCGGTGAAGTCGGCGACGCCATGTGCGGTCGCAAGCACATGGAGGGCGAGCCCGCAGCGGAGTGCACCCGCGCCTGCGTGGCCCACGGCTCCAAGTTCGCACTCATCGTAGGTGACAAGACTTACACTCTGGATACCACCGACAAAGCCGCCCTAGCCACGCTCGATAAGCAGGCCGGCCAACAAGCCACGGTGACCGGTTCTTTGGACGGAGACACCATCACGGTCAGCTCGGTCGCCGCTAAGTGAGCTGGCGGATCATGGCTCGGCGAGGGGTTGTTCGCAAAACCGAAATCTAAGAACCCTCTTGCGCAACTCGCCCCGCGTTGTGATACAGTAGTCGCGTTTTTGCCCGGAGCCCTCCCCAAGAACTAGGACCGGGCATCACGGCGGGAACCGCGCCAGCGGCCTCCCGCCTTTTTTCTTCAGATTGATTGTCATCCTGAGCAAGCGTTCTTTGCGCCGCGAAGGATCTGGGCGAGCCGCGCGAAGTAGCCTGCCCTGAGCGGAGCCGAAGGGTCGCGATTTTTGCGGCGCAATAATCGCGCGCTTGGCTCGCTTCCGTTGAACAGCGGCACCTTTTTTTCGCTCTCCCGTGAAATTCATATTTCCTTTACAAACCATTGTGTTAAATTGTGCATTCTCGCTGTCATAATTTTCGTGTTGGAGGCTACAGCGTTGGGCAAAGACATGGTTCCCAAGCGGATGTTCTTCACCAAGGGAGTCGGAAAACACCGCGAGCGGTTAACATCCTTCGAGTTGGCCTTGCGCGACGCTGGCATAGCCGCGCAGAACCTGGTTCGCGTCTCTTCCATCTTTCCCCCCAATTGCAAAATGCTGGCTCGCAAAGAGGGCGTGAAGTACCTGAACCCCGGCGAAGTCGTCTTTGCCGTCGTCGCCGAGAACTCCACCCACGAAGCCCACCGCCTGCTCGCCTCCTCCATCGGCGTAGCCATTCCCTCCGACCGGACCACTTACGGATACCTCAGCGAGCACCACTCCTTCGGTGAGACCGAAGACGCCGCCGGCGAGTACGCCGAAGAACTCGCCGCCGAAATGCTCGCCACCACCCTCAACGTCGAGTTCGACCCCGACCGCTCCTGGGACGAGAAAAAGCAGATCTACCGCCTCTCCAACAAAATCGTACGCACCGCCAACGTCACCCAGTCCGCCGTCGGCGACAAGCGCGGCCTATGGACCACCGTCATCGCCTCGGCTGTGCTGATTTTCGATTAGAGAGAAGAAGCTGTGCCTAGATAACTTCTATCTTCAGTGTGGGGAAGGCCGCGCGGTAGAGCCGTTCATCCAGCGACAATAAGCGATAGCCGCGGATCTGGGCATGGGCACCGATCAGGAAATCCGCAAGAATGCGGCGCGTTCCTTGATCCCGTTGCTGGCGACGCCGCTCCGCATAAGCCTGAAATGCTCGGCCCGCCGCCCGCCATATTGATTCATTCAAGTTCCAATCGATTACGATTCCGTTTTCTTCCAGGAGCGAACTCACAAGAGCTTCGGTGCGGCCGGGAGCGGCAATGAGTTCGGCAAACACCGGGGCCGCGACGATCAGACTCCCTCGATGAAACGCCGCTTCAAGTGCGGTCTCCGCAGCCAGACTGAGCGCCGGATCACTTGCCCACAATGCGACGATCACGTTGGTATCAATGGCCGTGGTCATTCAAGGTCACCCTGTGTCATTCCCCGCGCATCTCTCGCAGCCAGCGGGCAATGCCCTTCCTGCCTGGACCGATCCCCGGATTGCCAATTCCGCGATACTTGGAAAACGTACTTTGGCTGCGCACGGGGCGCACCCGAACGCCGGTCTCGTCGTTCTCGAACAGCAGCTTGTCGCCGGCGCGGACACCCAGCATCTGCCGTACTTCGAGCGGAACCGTCACCTGCCCTTTGCTCGTGATTTTGGCCTGCTTCTGCATGTTCCGCCTCCATTCCTTACTTTACCACAAGCTCCTTACTGCCGAATATGGAGATGTATCACTAGCTATGCTATACTTATACTTTAGTAACCCCTAGCCCCTCCCAAATGTAACCTTCCGTTAACACCCTTCCCGTATCATAGAAATGTAGAAAACGATCTAAAAATACCTATTTAGGCAAGAGGAGTAGTTTTGGACAACGACACCCGCAGACAAAAGCAGCAAGCACTCATGACCGAGTTGCTGGAAAGAAAGATTCGCCTGCACGCGCAACATCTCTACGACCAGCGCGGTCAGACCGAAGGCCTCGCCCTGCAAGACTGGGTCGAAGCTGAGTCGCAAGTGCTGGGAAGCAGCATCCTGGCTCCGCTCTATCGCAAGACCCGCGACACCTCGTCCTCAGAAACCGAAGCCTAAATAGCGTCAATCATCACCGACCATGTGGGGACGGGCGCCATCGCCCGTCCGGCGGCCCGGGTGTCTCGGGTCGCAGTGCATAAGCCGCCACGAAAGCTACTTCTTCGCCGCCGCCGTCTTCCCCTTGCCCGCCTTGCTCCCCTTCTTATCCAGTCGCTCGAACACTGCGGCGACAATCAGCGGCAACCCCACCGTAGCGTCCACAAACACTTCCCCAAACTTCCCGCCTTCCGCCGGAGGCACAAACTTCCCCCACGACACCGCCTCGCTATAAGGACTGCCCGACAACCCGCCCCAGTAAACGGGCTCCGGACAAATCCTCAACCCATAGTGATACCGCTTCAGCGGAACATTCTCGCCCAATCTCCGGTGGCGCAATTCGCAAAACGGACCAAACTGTTGCGACCAGTTTCGCGGCACTCCGCCGCCGATGGTCAAAATGCCCAGCTTCTTCTGCCGCAGCAGCGTTGCCGCAAAGTGCTCCAAATCCTCGAACGGATCAAACCGTATCTTGTGCCTTCCCGTCGATTCCCGCAAACGATTATTCAGCGCCGTGTCCAGCCCCATCTCCGAATCCGTAAACGCCGGCACAAATACCGGCACGCCCATCTCATGCGCCGACTTCAAAATCCCGCGATCCTTCGAATGCTTCCCCAGGTAAGCCCCAATCGCATGGTTCAACTTATATGAGCACATCGTTTCGCTGTGATCCCAACCCTCCAGCACCGCCGACATCACTTCTTCCACATCGTCCAGGTTCTGCTCCGGTTCCAGCGTGTCATACACCCGGTTGTAACCCTGCTCGTAGAGTTCCTCATCGCTAACCTCCGGGTTGTACCGGAAATGCGCCCGACCCGTCGCCTCCACCAACCCGTGCGCCATCAGCGCCCCGGTTGAAACCACTGCGTTCACAATGCCGCGATCAATCAACTCCGTCACGATCAACCCCTGCTTCGCCACGGTCATCGCGCCCGAAAGCGTCATCACCACAAAACATTCTTCGTCGCGAGCCATCGCCTCCAGCACGTCGGCAGCCTCGCCCAATTGCCGCCCGGTGAAAGCCGTCTTCGACATCGCCCGCACCAGATCGTCGATCGACTTCACCTTCGTCAGATCGAGCGGCTCCAGCGGAATCAACCGGTCCGCAATCGGATTGTGCAGGTGGCGCTCCACCCCGTCCCCCGCGTGTCCTGAACCCCCATGAGGCTTTCCCGCAGACCGCTCACTGCCATGATTGCCCTGTTTCAAGATGACTCCTCCAAACTCGAATCCAAATCTTCCGACCATTTACTTTACAGGATGAATGTGAAACCATGCCACGCGCCCCCGAAAGGGCAGCCCCGGTCAGGAGCCACCAAGACCCATGTGGGTACAGTCGCCCTCGGCTGTCCGGTGGCCCAGGTTCATCGGGCCACTGTGCGTCCCCTCTTCTCGTTTCTTTGCGTCCTTAGCGGCCGTCCTTCGCGTCCTTTGCGGTTAAGATCTTTTCAGCAGCCAGCCTGTGAGCTTTGCAGACGAGAGGCACCCATGAAGGATCTCACCATCACCCTCGACCACCACCCCGGCTCCCTAGCCGCGATGGGAGACGCTCTCGGCCGCGCCGGAGTCAGCATCGAAGGCGGCGGCGCCTGGGTCGTCAACGGCCAAGGAGCAGCCCATTTCCTCTTCGAAGATGGCGCTGCCGCAAGAAGCGCGCTGCAAGCCGCGGGCATCCAAGTACTGGACGAGCGAGAGGTCCTAATCCAAAAACTCAATCAATCCCAGCCCGGCCAACTCGGCAAGCTCACCCGCCGGATGGCTCAAGCTGGCGTCAACATCGAAGTGCTCTACAGCGATCACCAGAACCAGTTGATCCTGGTCGTCGATGACTTATCCAAAGGCCGCGCCGTCTCCGAAGCGTGGTCACGCGAGCAATCCGAGGGACCCAAATGAAACAGCACAACTATGAGCTTCGCATCGAATGGACCGGCAACACCGGCGAAGGCACCAAGACGTACCGCAGCTATAGCCGCGACTTCACCATCACCGCCGAAGGCAAGCCTCAGATTCTCGGATCCAGCGACCCCAGCTTTCGCGGCGACCCCTCCCGCTACAACCCCGAAGATCTCCTGGTCGCCAGCCTTTCCGCCTGCCACATGCTCTCCTACCTGCATCTCTGCGCCGTGAACCACGTGACCGTCCTCGACTATCGCGATTCAGCGCTTGGATCGATGGAAGAAAATCGCGACGGCTCCGCGCAGTTTACGCGAGTCACGCTCCGGCCGATGGTCAAGGTTTTGCCTAGCGACGATCAAACCAAAGCCCGCGCTCTCCACGACCAGGCCCATCATTTGTGTTTCATAGCGCGCTCCGTAAACTTTCCCGTGGACGTAGCACCCACCATCACACAAGAAACCGTCTCGCCCGCGTAATCGGCCATACCCGGGCAATCCTTAAATTCCTGTCATTCCGAAGTGCGCTGAAAGCGCGCGAGGAACCTGCTTGTCTCCTGCAGTGGCAATGCTGCTTCATGTCGTCCTCTTCCACGCGTTACACTTTCCCCATGCCCGGCAAGCGCAAGTTCGAAGACCAACTCGCCGCCCTCGACGCGCTCCGCCAGCAACCGCCCGAAGCCGCCATCGACCCGCTCCGCAAAGCCCTAACCAACCGCAACAACTTCGTCGTAGCCAAAGCCGCCGACCTGGTACGCCAATTCCAACTCACTCAACTCACGCCCGAGCTGCTCAACGCCTTCGACCGCTTCATGCTCCGCTCAGGCAAAGAAGATCCGGTCAAGACCGACCCCCAATGCTGGGCCAAGAACGCCATCAGCCGCACGCTAGCCGCCTTCGAACATCAGGATGCGGCAGTCTTCCTCCGCGGCATGCACCACATCCAACTCGAACCCTCCTACGGCGGCGCTTCCGACTCCGGCGGAACCCTCCGCGCCACCTGCGCTCTGGCGTTAGTACAGTGCCGCAGCCTGCTCGAAGCTGATTTGCTCACTCATCTCATCGAGTTGCTCGGAGACAAAGACAAAGCCGTTCGTGCCGAGGTCGTTCGTGCCATCGAGCAAGTCGGCTCACCCTCCGCCGCGCTCCTGCTCCGTCTAAGAGCGATTCTCGATTCCAATCTAAAATCCAGAAAGCCGGGCCAACCGCCCGAAGAAGAGCCCGAAGTCCTCGGTGCCTGCTACAGCGGCATACTCCGCATCGAAGGCCCCAAAGCCATCCCGTGGATCGCCCGCTTCCTATCAGATTCCGACGATCCCGCCGCCGAAGCAGCCCTGGCAATTGCGGGTACGCACTCCGCGCAAGGCTTCGAAGTCCTGCGCGACCGCTTCGCCGAAGAGTCAGACCCGTGGTTCTGCTCAGTCCTGCTCTCAGCCATCGCCCTAACACGCCAAGATGCCGCCGTAGAATTTCTGCTGGATCAAGTCCGTGCCGAATCCCTGCAAGCGGAAGCCGCCATAGAAGCCATCCTGCGTGCTGCGCCGTCGGAAGAAATAAAAAGCCGCCTCGAACCATTAGTCTCCGGCAACCCGCGCCTCTCCCGCGCATTCCAAAAGTTATTTCCGGCGCGATGAAAATCTCCCCCTCGTTGTCATCCTGAGCGCAGCCGTTTTTCATGCGTCGGTTGTCATCCTGAGCGCAGCCGTTTTTCAGGCGTCGGTTGTCATCCTGAGCGCAGCCGTTTTTCAGGCGGAGCGAAGGATCTCCCGCTCCCCCGGCCCGTCGCGCAATCCCAACCGGACGGCCCTAGACCTCCTGCATCCGCCCCATCGTCTTTGGCCAACGGCCAACGACCAACGACCAACGACCAGCACCAAATGCTATATTGATCGTCGAGGACCCCACGCGTGCCCCCTGACAAATTCCGCGTAGCCCTGGTGCAAATGTCCTGCGGCCCAGAGCCCGAACAAAATCGAGCGAAGGCTCTCGAGCGCATTGCCGACGCCGCCGGACGCGGCGCGCAAGTCGTCTGCCTGCCCGAACTGTTTCAAACCCAATATTTCTGCCAGCGCGAGGATCACGCCCTCTTCGATCTAGCCGAACCCATTCCCGGCGCCACGAGTGAAAAGCTAGCCGCCGCCGCCCGCCAGCACGGCGTCGTCCTGATCGCATCGTTATTTGAGAAGCGCGCCCCCGGCATCTATCACAACACCGCCGCCATTTTCGATTCCGATGGCTCCCTGCGCGGCCTCTACCGCAAGATGCATATTCCGGACGATCCGCTCTATTACGAAAAGTTTTACTTCACCCCCGGCGATCTCGGCTTCCGCGCCCTCGATACCACCGCCGGCCGCCTCGGCACGCTCGTCTGCTGGGACCAATGGTTCCCCGAAGGCGCGCGCCTCACCGCTCTGCAAGGCGCGACAGTACTCTTCTATCCGACTGCCATCGGCTGGCATCCCTCGGAGAAAGCCGAGTTCGGCATAGCCCAGCACGACGCCTGGCGCACCATTCAGCGCGCCCACGCCATCGCCAACGGCGTCTACGTAGCGGTGGTCAACCGGGTCGGCTTCGAAACCGGCAACGTCCGCGGCAAATCCGCACCCGGCCAGGGACTGGAGTTCTGGGGCGCAAGTTTCTTCTGTGATCCCTTCGGCCGCGTCCTCGCCGAAGCCTCGCACGACCGCGAAGAAATCCTGATGGGTGACGTCGACCTGAAAGCCCTCGAAGACATCCGCCGCAACTGGCCCTTCCTCCGCGACCGCCGCATCGACGCGTATGCGTCAATCTCCAATCGGCTCCTCGACGGGCGGTAAAAATAGGGCTGAAATGTGAATTGGCCTGTTAACGCCAAAATGAACCAAAGCGAGTCGCGACGCGAATCCACATTCTGCAATCGCGGGAGGCGGCGCATGCCTTGCCATTGCCGCGATTTGTGAGCAGAACGTTTGTTTAGAGCACTCGACGATCTTCGTCTCAGATTATTACGCCAGCGTAAATTTACGCGCCGCCGTGATGAAAACATTTGCCTCGCGTAGATCGATCAGGCAAGATGTTGCTCGAATTACGCTCCAGTCCGTCCATCGCATCCGGTAAGCATTTCATCAGGGCCACTCGCAGTCCCAACACTGGAAGGAAGTTCTGTCATGAAACGTGCGAGCTTCGTCTGCCTTTTTCCATTCCTGGTCGCGACTCTGTTTGCGCAAAATCCTATTCCTTTCATCGACCTACCACTCGTGCCAGATGCGGTCGCACCGGGCGGACCCCAATTCACTCTCACGGTAAATGGCGCGGGCTTTGTTTCGAGCTCGGTGGTGAGGTGGAATGGAAGCCCACTGGCGTCTCGATTCGTCAGCAGTTCACAGTTGACGGCGATCGTTCCAGCTGCGGACATCACCACGGCGAGCACCGCCCGAGTGACGGTGGTCAATCCTGCCCTAGGCGGCGGCACCTCAAACGTTGCATCTTTCACGGTGACCGCCAACGAAGGAAACGCTGTGGGGTTCTCTCAGGTTAACCCCGTTGTTACGGATCCGGCACCTTCGATGGTGGTGGGCGACTTCAATGGGGATGGCATCCCGGACTTGGCGGTCCTCGACAACGACGAGGGCTACGATGGAATTTGCTATGTTTTCATCCTGCTGGGGGACGGCAACGGAAACTTCACCACGACCCAGCAGTCGCAGTTTCTAGAGATACAGGCAGGGTATTCTGCCGTGGCCTTGGCAGTGGGCGACTTCAACGGAGATGGCAATCTGGACCTCGTCACCGCCAATGGGATTGAAGCGGATGGCGGGATCACGATCTTCACGGGGGACGGCAACGGAAACTTCTACGGCCACGGTGTGGGGACCGGGAATGCGCTCTCGGCCGTGGCGGTGGGTGACTTCAACGGAGACGGCAATCTCGATTTTGCTGTCGTGAGTTGGGGGCCCCCATCCACGGTTTCTGTTTATCTGGGAGACGGCAGCGGCAGCAACTTCGCCCTGGCCTCGACTCTGCCCGTCGGGACTACCGCCACTGCTGTTGTCGTGGGCGACTTCAACGGAGACGGCATCCTGGATCTGGCGGTCCTCGATCAGGACAACAATGGGCTCTTTATCTTGCTGGGGGACGGCACCGGCAATTTCACCCTGGCCTCGACTGTGGCCGTGGGGGGATGGTCAGTTGCAACGGGTGACTTCAACGGAGATGGCAAGCAGGACTTGGCGGTCGCCAATAACAACGGCAGCGTCTCCATCCTGCTGGGGGACGGCACCGGCAATTTCACCCTGACCTCCTCTTTCTTAGCCACAGGGCCGAATGGCTTATATTCAGTGGCAGTGAGCGACCTCAACGGAGATGGCAACTTGGATCTGGCGGTCTCCGCTGCCAGCAACACGGTTTACGTCCTGCTGGGGGATGGCACCGGCAACTTCAACCAAGCCCCGCCTCCAAGTCTTTGGGGAGGCCCGACGATAAGTGACCCGGTGACCGTGGTGATAAGTGACTTCAACGGGGATGGCAAGCTGGATATGGCAACCGCCAACCTTAGCAGCTATTTTGCGACCATCATGCTACAGCAGTCCTCAATCGCTACAATCTTCCCCGCCAGCCTCGCCTTTGGGAACCTGCCGATCGGCACTACCAGCGCACCGCAAATTGTCCAACTTAGTACGAATAGCCCTCTCAACATTACTTCGATTTCGACAAGCGCCGGGTTCGCCCAAACCAATAACTGCGGCAGTAGTTTGCCCGCGGATGGAAGTTGCCAGATCAGCGTTACCTTCACGCCCACCGTAAGCGGAAATCGGACTGGTACGCTGACCGAATTATCCGGGAGCGCATACCAGTACGTTCAGCTTTCTGGCTCGAGCACGTTGACTACAGGGACGACGTTGACTTCGTCTTTGAATCCGTCCCTGTCCTATCAGCCAGTCACCTTTACCGCCGCGGTAAGCGGCCAATCCGGAGGCACGCCCACCGGCACCGTCACATTCAGCGACGGTTCCACCACCCTTGCTACGGTTACGCTCAGCGGAGGCACAGCGGCATTTTCGACTGAGGCACTGCCTGTCGGACTGAATTCCGTTACCGCTGTCTACTCTGGGGATGCGAACTTCGCCGGCAGCACTTCTGCAGTCTTAGGCGAAACCGTTAACACGGCTGCTCCGCCGTCGCTGCAAGCGATCATAGCGGGCTCCACAGCTTTCTGGTCGGAAGCGGGGGAGGCTGCCTACACCTTGGGTGGAACGACTACTACTTGCGCCTGGACCACCTCTGCTGCAGTCGACGATTCCAGTTTCGTAATCGACCAGCGCGTGCCGCCTCTTCCCCAATACCTTCCGCAGAGTATCGACTACGGCCCTCTATGGGTAACATGGACGCCCGGAACAGCCGGCGGAACATGCGCCGCCCCGGACAGCACCTCACAGGTGTGGGCTTATATTGGCCTCGACTCCGTGGTTGGAGATCGCTGCTTCTTTGCCCAGCCGCAGTGCACCCTGTATGTGGGCCGTTTCAATGAAACCGGCGGTGTTAGTTTGCCCGCAGAAGGTGTAATAACTCCGTTGTCTCCCGGCACGGCAGGCGCCAACGCGCTTCCGGGCATTACCGATACGCCCCTGCCGGCGGGTGTTTTGGCTGCATTCAACGGTCAGACAATCAGTATCGCGGCTTCAGATATTCTTCCCGTCGATGCCAGGTTCGCAAGCTACGCGACTCTGGCGCCGTGCGGACCCCTCGGAACCGATACGCAGTTCAGCGGCTTGGGATATGGACCCTATGAAATCAATCGGCATTTTGGATCCATAATGTTTTCGCCCGCGCCAATCCTCAGCTACTTCACCCAGAACTACACGAACGTCAACGACTTCAACGTTTATGGCACCGACCCTGCGAGCGGGAATCCGATCCCTGCTTATTCCATTACTCCGGTCGGAGCCATTCCGGTGATCGTTGCCGTGAACACCTCGAACCCTAACGGATTTGGATCTTCCCAGGTTGCGAATGTGGGCCGCGCAGATCTTGGCTTGCTTTTCACGAACCTCTTCCTCCGGACAGCGGACGCGATTGCGCAGCCGTTTGCCGGCACGGGCGCAACCTACTACGGACTCTCAGCTCTGATTCCATCGCCGCTTTCGGGTTCGTACAATATTTTCGAACACTCGATCACTAACAGCAAAGAGCTCTACCGTTCGCTGGACCTCAACAATTGCACCCCCGACAACGCCGACTTCGTAATAATAGCCAATCCGCTGACCTCATCGAGAAATATCGGCAGCAACACCGGCTATCGCTACCGCGTCATTGGGACCAACGAAATGCTGAGCGAACTGCAAGCGACGCAGGATTCCATCGGCTTTGAGCTGTGGAGCGCCGAAAACTTCGCCGGTACTACCAACCTCAAGTACGTCAGCGTGGACGGTGTCGACCCGCTCTTTAACACCTATAGCGACGGGACGATACCGCAATCCGGAAACGGCCTTTTGCCGAATGTAACTTTGTCCCATGTGGTCGACGGATCGTATCCCATCTGGAACGAAGAGCGTCTCATCAGCTCTCTGTCGAATGCGGGCGTGGCCGCAACGTTCGCGTCCTATACTCAGTCGCAGTTGTCGTTCGGCGCTGGCGCCACGCGGCCTGACTTCATTCCGGACTCGCAACTCAACGTATTCCACATGCACTTCGCTCCATTCGGAGTCACTTTCAACGCTACCAACACGGCGTCCGATGGACCCAAAGTTTGCGGTGCGGGTAGCAACCCGGAAGACGGTGGGGACGTCGGCGGCCTGGTGTTAGGTTTGCAAGCCGGTGCCGATTTTTGCGTCATGAATGGCAACTATGGTGCTCCTGGCGGGGTTGGTCCCACCGATACGGCATCGTTCGGCGTCCACCAGTGACTCTAGCAACAGGCCGCTTCGAGCCAGGCGCAGCCCGAACCAGCGTACCTCCAAGAAGGGTCGCGGGACCGCAGAACCGTTGCCGCAAAAATCCCCATGCCACCAATTTCGCGGGATAGCCCGGACTATGGTTGTCGCAAAATCCCGATTACTCCATTGAGTAGGAATTCATTCGTCGAGATCAATATTAGTCTCAGGATTCAACGCTCGATTTATCCTTCGTGCAATAAACTATCTCCATGGCCCGATCTAATATTTCAAGTAATACCTTAAGTGTTCCCCCGGCAACCCTCCGCTACCGCATGCCCGCCGAGTGGGAACCCCACGCCGCAACCTGGCTCGCCTGGCCGCATTATCACGGCGACTGGCCCGGCAAGTTCGAGCCCATTCCGTGGGTCTACACCGAAATCATCCGCAATCTAGCTCGCCACGAACGAGTCGAACTCATCGTCAATGACGCTGCCACCGAGAAGCAAGCGCGCAAGCTCCTCGACCGCGCCGACGCCCCGCTGGCAAACGTCCGCTTCCACCGCTGGCCCACAAACCGATCCTGGCTGCGCGACTCCGGCTGCATCTTCGTGGCCGACTCGTGTGGCTCGGACACTCCTGTCCGAGAACTGCCGGAAGCTTCGCTGAAACTATCAGGAGATAGAGATCGGGAGGGGCATGACTTCAGTCGCGCCGATAGGGGCCTCAAGAAGAAAAGGGCTTCAGCCCCTGAGGGCAGCCTGCGCGCCACAAACTTCCGCTTCAATGCCTGGGCCAAATACACTAACCACGCCCACGACCAAAAAATCGGCTTTCTAATGTCCGCCGCCGCCCAAACCGAAGAAATTCGCCCCACTAATCGCAACACCCGCGTCGTCCTCGAAGGCGGCTCCATCGACGTCAACGGACTCGGCACTCTCCTCACCACCGAAGAATGCCTGCTCAGCAAAGTTCAGCAACGCAATCCCAACATGCACCGCAAAGACTACGAAAAGCTCTTCGCCGATTACCTCGGCGCCCCGCACACCATCTGGCTCGGCCGCGGCATCTTCGGCGACGACACCCACGGCCACGTCGACGACCTCACCCGCTTCGTCGCCCCCGACACCGTCGTCACCATGATCGAGACTAATCCCAAAGATGTGAACCACAAGCCCCTCCGCGACAATCTCCGCCGCCTCCGCGCCGCTACAGATCAGGCCGGCAAGCCGCTCAACATCGTCGAACTTCCCATGCCCGGCCCCGTCGTCTTCGAGCATCGCCGCCTGCCCGCCAGCTACGCCAATTTTTACATCGCCAACGGCATCGTGCTCGTGCCCGTCTTCAACCACCCCAACGACCGCATCGCCCTGAACACGCTGGCTGCCCTGTTCCCCACGCGCGAAGTCGTCCCCATTTATTCCGGCGACCTCATCTGGGGACTCGGCACCATGCACTGCCTGACTCAACAACAGCCATCAGCTCTCAGCTGTCAGCGAAGCCCTGAATAAGCGCGGCGCAAACTGAATGCGGCCGGATTTCGCTGACACCGGAAATCCGGCCGCCCACACCTCAGGTCCCAAAATGGATTCGACCCATCACGTGAAAGTTGAATCGTAGCTTTCTGTATCATTTTGCTCAGATTCAGGCTGGCCAAGTCGTTACCCTGAGCCACGTGGGGGCAGGTAGAGGCCCGCCCGCACGGTGTTCAGCATAACGATTGTGAGGACAAACGAATGAATCGACTTACGTTCCTTGTGTTAGCTGCTGTTGCTGCCATCTGTCTCGTGGTGTCTGCTCCCAAAACCCAAGCTCAGGTACAGGTCGACATCGGAGTCGCCCCTGAATGTCCCTACGGCTACTATGACGCCGTTCCGTACGAGTGCGCCCCCTACGGCTATTACGGCCCGGAGTGGTTTACCGGCGGTATCTTCATCGGCGCGGGCCCGTGGTTTCACGGCCCTTCAGGCTTCCACGGCCACGTAAACAACCATTTCCATCCCGAGCACGGCTATAACGGCCCCAGGCCCGCGCGCGGTGAGAAGCCCGATCCCAATAAGCATCTCGATAAAGTGGAACACTTCAAAGGGAACGAAGTGCGCGATGGACGCGGTCACGTCGGCAAGAAGTAGCATCTTCTGAAAACTAAAAGATGGCCCACCTTTCGCTTCTGGTATCTGGGACAGACGGCGGGCTGCCCCACTTCTCGCGTCCGGTGCGAGAAGTGGGATCTTTCTCTTCAAAATGTCCCGAGGAAGACGGAGTTAGAAGCCAGTAGCCATCAGCTAGAAACAATCTCTAGCGCAAGAGTACCGAGCCGCGGCCCAGCGAAGAGATTGTGTGGGGAAGATCGGGTTGCACCGACTTGCCCGTGGGCTGGGCCGCAGTCCATGCCTGCGACAGGGTCTCGCCTGCCGCCATCCTGGTGAGCAGATTGTCCAGGAATAGCGAGGTGTTCGATCCCAGGCGCCGCAGTGTCAACACCACATTCATCTTGAGCCCTTTGGTCTTGAAGCCCGCCTCGTAAGCCTCTTGAAGATTGTCATTGCCGATCCACAATAGCTTCACGCCGGAATCGACCGCTGCTTTCAAAAGCTCAGTCCCCGCGATACGGTCGCCGGAGGAGTCAGTAACCACGCCACCATCGCCTACGTTGCAAAACAGGTGGAGGATGTCGTACCCGTGGCCAGCGGCGCCCCGCAGTTCGGCGACCGAAGTAAACGTTGCGCCGGACGCCGCCGGGTAGAAGCGCTTGTAGACGCGGAGGTCAGACGCCAGATGCTCGTCGAATTTAGTTCCGAGGCCGCTTCCGAGCTGGCCCACCAGAACCTTGGTCCCGGTCACTTCGTCTTTGCGGAAGGCGTCGAAAAGACCCATAGTTTGGCGGTCGGATGGAATTCCGAGTTTCCCGAACAATTTTACTGAACAAGTTTCCTGAACAAGCGGGAGAACACAGCTACTTCTTATACTCCGTCGGGTGCGGACCTTTTTCCAGCGTCTCGCGGTCCCAGATCCAGCCCTGGCGGGTGTAGCTGGCCAGTTCAAAGTCCTGCGTGAGTTCGAGCGCATCCACGGGACAGGCGTCCTCGCACAAGCCGCAGAACATGCAGCGGCTCAGGTCGTAGGTAAAGTTGGTGAGTTCTTTGCGGCGGGTCTGCTCGTTGCGGGCGCTGGAGACCACGATCAGATTCTCCGGACAAGCCAGCGCGCACAGGTCGCAGGCAATGCACATGGTCTCGTCCGTGTCTGGATTCACGTTCAACCGCGGCGCGCCCCGGTAACGCTCCGCTACCTGCGGCCGCTCCATGGGATATTGCTCGGTACAGACTTCCTTAGGATCCTGATAGCGGAAGGTGACCTTCAACCCCTGCAGAAGGTCGACCAGAAAGACTTTGCGGAGCAGATTCGGCATCCCCATAACCGGCTAAGCATATCACTTGGCAGTTGCCACTTGCCAGCGTCCTTCCGCCGGGGTACTGGGTCAGTTTGAATATTCACAGCCTCGCTTTAGCATCCCTGCTTGTGGCATGATGGTTGCGTGATTGGCAAAGGCAAACGTCCGCGTGATCCGAACCAGCTTGCCAGGTGGATCGTAGAACAGTCCACCAGCGACACGCCAGAGCCACCGCAAGGCCCACCGGCCCCACCCACAGCGTTGCCCCCTGATCTCTCCGCGTACATGGCCGCAATAGGCCGCAAGGGCGGTCAGATCGGCGGGAAGCGGCGCATGAAGACTATGACTAGGGAAGAGCGGTCTAGGGTCGCGGCGAAGGCCGCTAGAGCGCGGTGGAAGGGGAAAAAACCTTAACTCGCTTTGTCAGACGCACCGGGAGCCATTAGGGGATTGTAGAAATGATGAATCGGCACATTGAATCTACGCTGAAAGTATTGTAGTAACCTCTTTCCGCATTCATCCGGGATAATGCGGGTCTCCAGCAGATCGTCTTTAGCCAGAACCACGGTCCCGTCAGTGGAATTTTCTTGCATCGACACACCTACCCCATGGGCCTTCAAAACCTCGATGACGGTTTTCTTACATACGTTTCCCGTACTCATGTTAGGCGGCGGATGCCATTGCAATGTACTGGATGGCTGCAAATGGGAGCGCGTCAATTTCATGGTCCGATACCTGGGTATAAAGTTTGTAACGCGATTTTGCGTCGAATAGAAGTTCATTCCAGACAGACTGGGGCGCAACTTTGAGTAGCTTTTGGATCGTGCCATGGACCCGCAAGTGTTCATCAATGGTTGAGGTGAGGCCGTTCTCAAATTGTGTCTTGGCGTCTTCTTCGTTCGCCCCCTGAGCCGCATAGTCAATTTCCAGCCCCTGAGCGAACCAGACATCTCCATCAGGAACAAGAACGACGCGCAAGTTTCCTATCCCCACGATGTGGTGTAGGCCGTCCTTATGTTTGGCATGGAAAGCCATGGCGGGAGCGTCTTTCTTCGCGTTTTTTGTTTTCTTTTTTGCCATTGTTTCTCCAAAATGTACCACGGAGCGGAGGAAGGGGAACCCATTACTCGAAACGGAATAATTTACCTACTTAATTCTACTCCGGTCAACAAGTTTTTAGTTGACATGCTAAAGCGGCTATTGTATTTGAAAGCTCTAGGATGAGGGCGTTTCGCCTTTCTCCGATTCTTTGTCCTTCTCCTTCTCCTTCTTCTCCTCTTTGATTTCCTCGAATCCGGGAAGTTCCGTCAGGGAATTCAAGATGGCTCTGGACTCCTTCCCTATCCACTTTGGGCGCAACTTATTCCAGACTGATATTAGCTTCTTCTCAATCGTATTTTCGCCCAGTGGAGTGAACTTGCCGTCTGCCGTTGCGATATATAGGTCGGTTTTTTCCCCAACACCACTGGCTTGCTCACCGAACAGCTTGGCTTCCATCGCGTAGTAAACAGCCTCGCGTGTGAGTTTTTTGTAACTCATGTCGCGATAATACATCATATAAATCGCGCCAATTCCGCCACTGCCGATAGCGTAGAAACCGGGAATGTCGTGGCGATTGATGATTGATCCCTCGCGCCCGATAAGACTAAACAGGTAACCAGTTCCCTCGCTGAATCC
Source organism: uncultured Acidobacteriaceae bacterium (assembly GCA_963749985.1). Taxonomy (GTDB): domain Bacteria; phylum Acidobacteriota; class Terriglobia; order Terriglobales; family Acidobacteriaceae; genus Sulfotelmatobacter. The sequence goes on from CAVVOS010000006.1 coordinate 74,223, forward strand.
AGCGACTAAAAGCTCTATGTCTAAAGAGTAATCCGCGATTCTCGCCTTGATTTCTCCAAAGTCGGGTAGACAGTTTGGGCCACCTGCCGACGCATTGAAGGACGCTATGTCCCATCCAATAGGCTTTAGGTAAAGAGACTCCGCTTGCTCCATCCTCTTCTTCTCGTAAGCTTCGCGTATTACGTCCATCGCGTCTTGAAGGGACAGGGGACTATCAGACGCAAGAGCCGCCGCCCTTTTCTTCTCGCGAATCGCACCCTTTGCGTAGTCAATAATGTCAAAAATAGGGGAGATGTCATCAGCAGCGATTAGCGCCCACCAGTCTTTATGTAAGGTTAGGAGTTTGTTGATGTCTGGCTCAGATTCAATAAAACCCGTGCCGATCATTTTGTCAGAAACAAGAATGATCGTCTTGCCATTGTCACAAATGGCCGCAACACATACTGTCATATAACGCCTCGGGAGCCGACGTTTGCGGATGGGGAAAGGGCGGAACGCCGCCGGGGGCATCTTACCTTACCCCCTGTGGGAAAGGAAACTGACCCAGTACCTCCGCCGGGGTCCGTCCACCAGGGCGAAAACTCACGGGAACCTTTGCGGGCTTCTCTGCGTACTTAAAACCAGAGGACGCTATGCGAGCTTATTTAACCTATCTAACACCCAAGGCCCTGATGCTGCTGGCTGTGCCCGTCATCGTGATCGCCTATCCCGTAGTGACGGTCGTGGTGCCGGCGGTGGTTCGGGCGGTAGTCCCCGACGTGGTGCGGACCGTGCTCAGCCTGATGTGAGGATGAGCTTGTGATGATGACCGGATGTTCGCCGCTCCGCATGCCCTCGACCTTGCGTCTCAAACAATCGTGTCCCCGCCAAATTGCGCCGCTGCGATGATACCCTGCTGCGTGGAGCCTTCCCCGCTAATGACTAACAACCACGGACCGGAGACCGCCTCCGACGAATTGTGGATGGAGGAAGCTCTGCGCTCAGCGCAGCGCGCACTCGAAGCCGGCGAAGTCCCCGTCGGAGCGGTGGTGGTATGCGAGGGACGCATCGTCGGCCGCGGCCAGAATCGCAACATCAGCGACTCCGATCCCACCGCCCACGCCGAGATCGTAGCTCTGCGCGAGGCCGGTGCAACTGTCGGTAACCATCGCCTGGCGGACTGCGATCTGGTGGCCACGATTGAACCTTGCGCGATGTGCGCCGGAGCGCTGGTGCATGCCCGGATCAGGCGCGTGGTCTATGGCGCGGACGATCCCAAGGCCGGCGCCGTGCAATCGGTGATGCAGGTGCTGAATCATCCGCAAATGAATCACAAAGTGGAAGTTCGCAGCGGAGTACTGGCAGGCCGTTGCGCGGAATTGCTGCAAACGTTCTTTAAGAGCCGCCGTTAACCGTTAAGGTTCGCTGTTCTGCGACGCTGACCGTCGGGCGCCACCGAATTGCCGCATGCGTGCTCGACTCTTCCTCCTTCCTGCGCCTAGGTTGAACATCATCCGAGAGGGAAATTCCACACGCGGCGTGGTTAGCTCGATGTGATTGAAATCACATTTTCGCTAGTAGTTTCGAAGTAATGACTCAAGTACATCCGGCTATTAGCATTGCCGGTCACAACAATGAACGCCCGATGGAACGGTCAATTTTCGTGCTTCGATCTGGTCGCGAAGAGCGACCATTGCACCCGCATGATCGTTCCCGTGGGCGATCTCGAAATCGGCGGCGACGATTTTATCGTCATGGCTGGCCCATGTGCCGTCGAGTCCGAGCGCCAGTTGATGCAGACTGCGGAAGCCGTGGCCGCGGCGGGTGCGCGCATTCTGCGCGGAGGCGCCTACAAACCGCGTTCCTCCCCTTACTCTTTTCAAGGCCTGGGCGTTGCCGGCCTCAAGCTGCTGCGCAAGGCGCGAGAAGCCACCGGTCTTGCCATCGTCACCGAAGTGATGAGCGAAGACGATGTCGATCTCATTGCCGAGTACGCGGACCTCATGCAAGTTGGAGCGCGAAGCATGGAGAATTACGCGCTGCTGCAGGCGCTCGGTCGATGTGATCGCCCGGTCTTGTTAAAGCGCGGCCTGACCGCCACTCTGGAAGAGTTACTGCGCTCGGCGCAGGTTATCGCCATGAGCGGCAACCCGCGGATCATCCTTTGCGAGCGGGGGATTCGTACCTTCGAGACGGCCACGCGTAACACGCTGGACATCGCTGCAGTGCCGGTACTGAAGACCGTGTCGCGACTTCCCGTGATCGTCGACCCCAGTCACGCCGCCGGGGTTCGATCGCTGGTTCCGGTTCTGGCGCGGGCGGCGACCGTCGTCGGCGCAGATGGACTGATCGTCGAAGTACATCCCTCTCCCGATCAGGCGATGAGTGACGGTGACCAGTCCCTCACCTTCGAACAGTTCCGCAACATGATGGACGACCTGCAGCCTTACCTTGCGATCCAAGAAGACGCGCGGAGACTGCGCCCGCAGTTACTGGTGGCGAGAGGTGCGGACTAGTGACGGCGCAGTCCATGGTGACGGGTTTGGTCTTATCCTGCAGGTTCGGGTTCACGCGCACCGATTTCGGGCTTCCTCCACCTTCGCCGGCGCTCTTCCGCAGGGCCGTGGAAAAAAAGTGCGATCCGCTGGCTTGGGTTTACAGTGACGACCGATTCAGTTTCGACGCAATCATATCTTCTCAGAACGCAAACGGTCGATATCCTCCGCTCCCACGCTTCGCGGCATCCGTGGTACTCACGGAGGGGTTCGCGTTATGAGGAAGCCGTCCAACTACACAATGATATTTCTGCTGGTGCTGGGGTTCGCCACACTGCTGGCGGCGCGCTTCTTGACCCTGGAAGCCAGCGCGAGAACAAGTGCCGGGGATGCCAAGAAAAGCACTCCAGATAGCACTGTGCTGATGTTTACGCGCGCTCCTTCGTTCTCCGCACAAGCTTGGATTCGGGGCGGCGAACGATTCCCCCAGGGAGGCTCGATTGTCGTCAAGAATGGAAACGACTCCCATCTGCTGGCCGCCGATTTTGCGGCAACGGTCGACCCGAGCCTGAACTTTGAAGGCACCTCAGTCCTCTTTGCCGGAAAAGCGAAGCCGGGCGATCCGTGGCAGGTTTACGAAGTGCCCGCAACCGGGGGCTCCCCGCGGCGTGTAACTTCCGGCGAGGAAGATTGTATCCGGCCGATGTACCTGCCGGACGGGCGCATCGTGTATTCGCGCAAGACCGGCGGCAGGTTCGTGCTGGAGGTCGCGGCGCTCGATGGAAGCGGTAAGCCGCTGCGCCTGACTTACGCTCCGGGAAATTTCCTTCCCACCGCTGTGCTGCACGACGGCCGCGTACTTTTCGAATCGAGTTTCCCTGTGGGGACTGCCGGGCAACCGGAGATCTACACCGTGTATCCCGATGGGAGCGGCGTGGAGGCCTATCGCTGCGACCACGGCCATGCGCGCTCGAACGGAATACAGACGGCGGACGGAGACATTCTCTTCACCAGCAGGCATGGACTGGGCAGGTTTACTTCCCCTTTGGCTCACGAGGTAACCGTGAACGTCCCTGAAGGCGACTACGATGGCGGCATCGCGGAGATAGAGATGAAAACGGGTGCGCTTATTCTCTCTTCTCGATCAGCCTCGTCTCGACTAGACCAGGCAGCGGCCAGGAACAAGGCGGAGCAACCCTATGTGCTCAAGTTATGGACGCCGGGCACGCGCACGCTGACGACGGTGGCCGCGGAGCGAGGCGAGAATCTTGTCGAGCCAGTGCTGGTTACGCCGCGTCCTGTGTCGAACCGCTTTCCGACCGCGCTGCACCCTTGGACGACAACGAACCTGTTGGCACTGAACAGCTACATCTCGCGCGATGGCGACACTCCGAGCGGGACGTTGGAGGTAGTGCGCGTCTCAACCCTGGATGTGAGCGGCAAGGTGAAGGTTCTGGGGACGGCTCCAGTGGAGAAAGACGGCTCGTTCTTCGTCCAAGCGCCGGGCGACAGTCCTCTGAAGTTCGAACTGCTGAACGCCCAGGGGAATGTTGTGCGCAAAGAAAACGGATGGATGTGGGCGCGCAGCGGCGAGCAGCGCATCTGCGTAGGCTGCCACGCTGGACCAGAACGCGCTCCGGACAACGCGGTGCCGGGAGTACTGCTGCGCACGACTACTCCGGTGGACCTGACCGGCGCGCCGGCCGAAGCGGCCAAAGGAGCGAACTAAGATGCTGGCCCTGCTGCTTGCAGTAATGATGATGGCGCCCGCGCAGACGAAAACTGCGCAACTCGCACCGCAGAGCCCGCCGCAGGCGCAGGCCGAAACCGCGCCAGTCGCGCCAAAACCGGCACTCACCCCCACGGCGAAGCCGGCTCCGATTCGCTTTGAGGACGCGACCGAGGCCTCGGGGATTCACTTCACTCACAGCATGGGCTCGCAAGCTCTGGGCTCGCTGCTGGAGGCGACCGGCGGCGGATGTGTCTGGTTCGATTACAACAATGACGGCTTGCTCGACCTGTATGTGGTGAGCGGTAAGCCACTCGAAGACAGCATGCACCCGCATCCGCTGAAGGTGAAGCCGGACCCGCCGCCGCACAATCATCTGTACCGCAACAACGGCGATGGCACTTTCACCGACGTGACGCAGGAAGCTGGGGTCGCGCCGGATATGTATTCGTTTGCGGTAACCGCGGCGGACTTCGACAACGACGGTTTCGTGGACTTGCTGGTGACGGGCTACGGCAAGGTGGTGCTCTACCACAACAACGGCAACGGAACCTTTACCGACGTGACGGCGAAGGCTGGCATCAAGGTAGACCGCTGGTCGATCAGCTCGGCCTGGCTGGACTATGACAAAGACGGCTGCGTCGATTTGTTTATCGGGCGATATGTGAAGTTCGATCCCACCTACCACAACTATTACGCCGCGGATAACTATCCGGGGCCGCTGGACTATGAAGGCGACACCAACGTTCTCTACCACAACAACTGCGATGGAACTTTCACCGATGTAAGCGACAAGAGCGGAATCGGCGCCTTCATTGGCCGAACCATGGGCGTAGCCACGGGGGATTTTGACGGAGACGGTTGGCCCGACATTTACGTTTCGAACGACAAGACGCAGAACTTCCTCTTTCACAACAATCACAACGGAACCTTCACAGAAGTGGCGATAGACGAGGATGTAGCGTACGGCCAGAACGGCGAGGCAACTTCTTCCATGGGCCCGGTGTTTGCCGATATCGACGGCGATGGAAAACTCGACCTGTGGGTAACCGATTCGAAGTATCACCGGCTGATGCACAACACGGGCAAGGGGCGCTTTGAAGACGTATCGGCTGCGTCCGGCTTGGCGCAGGCGGAGGCGCAATACACCAGCTGGGGCACGGGCGTTTACGACTTCGACAACGACGGCTGGTTGGACATCCTGTCGTTTCACGGTGGACTCATCAACATGGTTCCGCAGGAGCAATCGCTGTTCCGAAACCTTGGCGGGGGCGTATTTGAAGACGTCTCGCGGCAGGGCGGCGCGGTGCTCGACGTGAAGACCGTGGCGCGCGGAGGCTGCTTCGGGGACTACGACAACGATGGCAAGATCGACGCCTACATGGTGAACCTGAACGCGCCAGGCACCTTGCTGCATAACGTGACCCAAACTTCGAACCACTGGATCACGATCAAGCTGAAGGGCACGAAGAGCAATCGCGACGGATTGGGCGCGCATCTGGAATTGACCGCCGGTGGGCGCACACAGGTGGCCGAGCGCTCCGCGGGCTCCGGATACCTTTCGCAGGATGATGACCGGATCCACTTTGGCCTGGGCGCGGCAACGAAGGTGGAGAAGCTCTTCATTCGCTGGCCGAGCGGCAAGGAGCAGACGATCGAGGATCCAAAGATTGACGGGATCCTGAAGGTGGAGGAGCCAAGGTGAGTCGGGGACCGGAACCAGGAATACGCATAGCGTTGGCACTGGGCGCAGCGGTGGCGATGATGCTGCTTTGCGCGACTCTGCCGCACGCACAGGCCGGCGCTCCGGCTGGCGCTCCGGACGGTAACGACCAGTATTTATCGCCGTCGGAGATGGCTTTCTCGCCGGATGGGCGATTGCTCTACGTGGTGTGCGAGCGCAGCGATCAGCTGCTGGTGTTGAACGCGAAGGACGGCTCGATTCTGCAACGGATTCGCGTGGGCCACATTCCGCGCACGGTTGCAGTTTCTCCGGATGGGCGGCAAGTCTTCGTCACCAACTCGTGGGATGACACGGTATCCGTGATTGACGCCACAACCCAGACAGCAACGCGCACCATCGCGACGGGAGCTGAGCCGTATGGCGTGGTGGTGGACCGTGCGGGAAAGACGCTGTATGTCGCGAACCGCGTCAGCAACGATGTCTCTGTGATCGACATTGCGACCGGTATCGAGCGCAAGCGGCTGATGGCAGGACACGGCGCGAGCTACCTGGCGATCTCGGCGGACGGAAGCCGCGTGTACTGCACCCACGTGTATCCGCGGATCGGCGCACAACGCACCGTGCCGCAGTCGGAAGTCACTGTGATCGACACAGCGCGCGAAACGGTGGCAGAGCGCATACCGATCGAGGGCGTGGCCGGCACGTTCCACGTAGCTGTCTCGTCCGATGGGCGGATGGGTGTGGTGGCGCAGATGCGTCCCAAGAACCTGGTGCCGCTGGCTCACGTGGAGCATGGCTGGGCCTTCGGGCATTCGCTCACCATCTTCGGCGCGGATGCGGGCGGCACGATCGAAGTGCCGCTCGACGAACTCGAACACTACTACTCCCTGCAGTACGGCGTTGCGATTACGCCGGATAAGTCGCGCATCTTCGTATCGGCTTCCGGATCGGATGTTGTCACCGTGATCGATACGAAACGCCTTCTGGCGTTCGCCCACGGCCGACGGAGGCCGTTCGTGAACGATCTATCGGCCTCGGCAAATTACGTGATAGCGCGTATTGCGGTGGGGAAGAATCCGCGTGGCGTGGCCATGAGCCCGGACGGCAAGCGGCTCTACGTGGCCAACCGCATGGATGACTCGCTGAGCGTGATCGACACCGTCAGCAACAAATCCATGCGAACGATCGACCTGGGCGGGCCGAAGAACATCAATGGGTTGCGGCACGGGGAGCAGCTCTTCACCACGTCGCGCTACGCATTCCAGGGTCAATTCAGTTGTGCGAACTGCCACATCGATTCCACCTTTGACGGGTTGACGTGGGATCTGGAGCCGGATGGCTTTGGCAAAGACATTGTGGACAACCGCCTGATCGAGGACCTTTCCGGCACCGAGCCTTTCAAGTGGAACGGCGGGAATCCGAGTATGGCGCAGGAGTGCGGGCCGCGGACGGAAATGTATTTTTACCGCTCGCAGAGTTACACGCCTGACGATCTTACCGACCTGGTGGACTACATCTACAGCCTGCCCACGCGGCCGAATCGTTTCCGGCTGCCGGATGGACAATTGTCCCCGGCCCAGGAGCGGGGCAAGGCCATCTTCTACCGCAAGCTGAACAAATTCGGCAAGCCGATTCCGGAGGCGAACCAATGCGCCTATTGCCACAGTGGACCGAAGCATACGAGTCAGAAATCGTTTGATGTGGGCACAGGCAAATGGACGGATCGCTCACCGATCTTTGATACGCCGCAACTCGTGAACATTGCGATGACAGCGCCGTATTTGCATGACGAATCGGCACGCTCTCTGGAAGAGATCTGGACCGTTTTCAATCCGCACGACCAGCATGGAGCAACCAACGATCTAACCAAGGATGAACTTAACGACCTGATCGAATATCTGAGGACGCTATGAAAGCATGGATATTGACCGCGCTTCTTTTCGCGACTCTGCCGCTGGCTGGCGCAGTGAAGTCCGCAGCCGTGAAGCCTGCCGCCGCAAAGAATGACGCGGAGACTGTCGCGGCCTCGATGCCGCGCTTTCGCTGGGAAAACTTTACGACCGCGAACGGTCTGCCCGATAACCACGTCTTCGCCGTGCTGGTAGATGGCGACCGAGTGTGGGCTGGCACGGAAAACGGACTCGCCTTGTTTGAAGGCGGCGGCTGGAAGGTTTTCACTCCGAAGGATGGTTTGGCGCACCAAGCGGTCCTCTCACTGGCGCTCGATAAGAACACGGGCGATTTGTGGGTGGGCACGATGGGTGGCTTAAGCCATATATCCGCGGGGCGGATCGACACCTATACCCAGCTTAACTCCGGCTTGTCGAACGACGTGGTGTATGGCGTTGGAGTGCAGGGCGACTTCGTGTGGACCGCAACGGCGGCAGGGGCAAGCCGCCTGAATACGCGCACGGGCGAGTGGTCGCTCTACAACGAACGCAATACGCCGATGGAAGAAATTTGGAACTACGGAGTGAGCACCGGCCCCGATAAGGTGTATCTGGCGGTGTGGGGCAGCGGTGTACTGGAATACACCATCGCAACCGGGCGCTGGAAAGACTATACCGATCCCGATGGCGAGAACGAGTTGGTGCTGTTCAAGGACCAGGGATTGATTCACAAGATCACGACCTCAGTGAGTTATGTGGATAACACGCTGTGGGTTGCGACTTACTTCGGAGACAGTCACTACGACGGACGAAGCTGGCATAACTTTCTCACCAAAGACAGCGGGCTGCCCTCGAACTTCACCAACCAGGTGAAAGGTCTGGATGCCACGCGCGCCTGGTTCTGCACAGACAAAGGATTGGCCTACTATGACGGCGTGAATTGGGCAGTTTACCGGCCCGCGTTGGACACGGGCAAACCGGAAATGTATATCCGCGACGCCAGCGGAAAGATCACGCCGGTTGCGGTGCAGACCGCTCCGGCGCACAACTACATGCTTGGTATCGACCTTCAAGGTGATGACCTATGGGTCGCCACCGCCAAGGGATTGAGTCATGGAATTCGACAGAAATAATTCATGGAAGAGGCTCGTATGAACTTACAGGAATTAATCCAGGAAGCGTCCACCTCGATCGCGCCGATTGAGAAACGCGCGATTACCAACCTTAACGTGCTGAACGAGGCCTATGACTACGCCAGGCCCAGCACCTTTTCCCGCGGCATGCGCATCGACCTTGGCAACATCGTGATTCTACTGATCTCGGGCACGGCCAGCATCGATGAAAATGGCGTGAGCGTCCACGTAGGCGACTTCCGCGCGCAATGCCAGCGAACCTTTCAGAACATCACCGGATTGCTCGAAGCCGAGGGCGCGACCTGGCACGACATTGTGCGGACAAGTTGCTACCTCCGCGATATTGAACGTGATTACGCCGCATTCAACGAGGAGCGAACGGCGTTCTATCAGGCGCAAGAACTGGACCCGGTGCCGGCATCGACGGGCATCCAGGCCATCCTGTGCCGCCCAGAGCTATTGATCGAGATCGAAGCGATCGCCATGTTCAAGAAGCTTGTTTAGGAAGCTTGACCAGTAGCGCTGCGCGGGCAACGGTGGCGTTCGCAACGTGGAGAGGGTTGAATGAGTACGCATATTGCTTCGAACCGCATCACTGCAAGCCTCTGGCCGATTGTCGCTATGCTTACTTCCCTGTTGGTTTCGACGGTGGTGGCGCAGAGCGGGTCTGACCCGGCGGCACTTGCTTCCTGCGCGTGCGGAAGCCATCCCCCAAAGCCGCGCTCGCAGCGTACGGTAACGCCGTATGCCAACGAGCCGAAGGATATGCAGCCATATTCGAAGTTCGCCGAGCCCTACGACCTTAACTACACTCAGACCAATGTTTACTCAGGAGCGGCGCGGGATATTCCCGACCCTGACCTGAAGGATCTGACCGAGATTCGCATTGGGTTTCTGGGGCCGATCGATAGGAATCCCGAACAGGTTTTCGGCCAGAGGATGCTGAACGGGGCGCAGCTTGCAGTTGATGATGCGAATGCACGCGGCGGATATTGCGGCAAACCTTTCAAGCTCCTGCCCCGCAACGATTATGACAACTGGCAAGCCAACGCCGTCTACGGTGAGGAGCGGCCAACCACGCAGGAGATCTGGGGAGCGGGGGCCAGCCAGACGGCAAAAATGGTTTACGACGACAAGGACTGGGCCATCTTCGGTTCGATCAGTTCGGAGTCGACCCACATGGCGTTGCGGGTGGCGCTGCGCGCGGAAATACCCATCGTCAATTCGGCATCGACCGATCCCACGATTCCAGAGACGTACATTCCGTGGTACTTCACCGATCTGCAGGACGATCGCGTGCAGGCGAATACGCTGGCGCGGCACATCTATGACGAGCTGAAGCTGAAGCGAATCGCAGTGCTGCGCATCAACAACCGCTACGGCCGTTTTGGCTCACCCAAGTTCAAGGAGGTGTCGCAGCGTCTGGGGCATCCGGTGGCGCTTGAGCAGCGCTTCCCTGCCGGAACCACCGACTTTCGCCGTGAACTTCGCTCTATCCAGGATTCGCGCGTGGATGGCATTGTGCTGTGGACCGATCAGGCGCAGACGGCGATGATCCTGAAACAAATGCATGAGCTGGGTATGAAGCAGCAGGTTTTCGGCAGCTATCGCACCATTGGCGACGATCTGATGGCGCAGGCCGGAGATTTGGCCGAGGGATTTGAAGCGGTGTTTCCCTATGACGCGGCGCGCACCGACCCGCGCTGGCAGAAATTCAACGGCGACTATGCACTGAAGTACAACGAGAAGCCCGAGCAGTTCGCCTCGCTCGCCTATGACGCGATGAACGTGCTGCTCGGTTCAATCTGCGAGGCGGGCCTGAACAAGGCTCGCATCATGGACGCGCTCGCGCAGGTTTATGAATATGACGGCGTGACCGGGCACATGGTCTTCGACACTAACAGCAAGAACATCGCGCCCATGTATCTGGCGCGCGTGCATAACGGCGTGATCGAGTATCGTCCGGCTTCCATGGATCCATTGCCGCCGCACTCGGATGCGTCACCGGCCGTTCCGGCCAACGGCGTGCCAGTACCCTATGCGCGAGTGGGTGAGGACGGCGTCTCCTACTCCGGTCCTCCAGTAGCTGACTCAGTTACAAATGAAGCGCGCATCGCGGTGTTCGGTCCGCATGCCGAAGAGGCCGTCAAGTCGTCGGAAGTTCAGGACGCGCTGAAGGCGACGCCGGGGCGGCGTTTTCAGTTGATTGCGGTAGCCTCGGACGTCTCCTGGGGCAAAGCATCGACGGGCCTGGTGAATGCGATCTTCGACCAGCACGCACTGGGTTTGATTGCTCTCGATCGCGATTCCAGCCATCTGGCCGAGCAACTTGCGGTGAAGTCATTCTTGCCTGTGTTGGCGCTCTCGGCAGATCGCGCGCTCACCTCGACCAACATTCCCTGGATCTTCCGTCTGCCCCAGGGGGCAACGCTGGCGCAGGCGGTGCGATGCTTCGTGGCTGCCGAAGAGCAGGCCGGAATGAATGCGCAGCGGATTCGCGATGTGCTGGCTTCTGGTTCGGAACTCGCCGGACTGCGGTTTGCATCCTCGGGCGAGCCAAGCGGTCATTAAAGCATTTCTAGTTTGTTAATGACCCATTCTTGCGCAGATGGGAAGAGTCGGCGACCTTAGAAAATCTGGCGGAGAGAGAGGGATTCGAACCCCCGATACCCGTAAAGGTATACACGCTTTCGAGGCGCGCGCCTTCAGCCACTCGGCCATCTCTCCGCGTCCCCAATTTCATTTTCATTTTAGCAGGAGAGCGTGGGCATCGAGTCTCCTCGTCGTGAATCGGCATTGCCAGCGGTTCTTGGGGCGAGCGCATCCCGTGGCGAGAGCACTCCAGGGAAAAATTCGGGCGATTGAGTTCGCGTTGAGCCTTACTGGCTTCGGAACTCTAAAACATTGAAGTGGAATTGCTGATCCGGCGGATTACGTGCCACATTTTCCTGTCAGGCTGCGTGCCGCGCCCTGGCCTTCCTTGAGGACGCCGTCCCGCTGGTGTCCGCGCTGTTGTGAACTTCTCCCAGCGCGTCGTTGATTCTTTGCGCGCTCTTCAGATCCCACCGGCAAAGGACGCAGCGCATGGCCACGGTGTAAACAAAATGTGCGTAGGCCGGACACTTGCTGTTCGTACAAGCCTTGGTAATCATTTCCAACCGCCTCGCCCGTCCCGGCTCCCCGCACTCAAGCCGAATTGAGATCTAGCCGACGGTAGCACGCTTCCCTACCCGCCCAAACGCGGATTTTCAGCACTAATCCATCGGATTCCTTTCTGGGGTAAGGCACGATTCGATAGTGGCGCAGTTTGAATTTAGTCTCCTACGAGGCTTTCATCCCAAAACGCGGCGTACTTCAGCCGCAGGAGGATCTCCCAAAGATGCGGCCCACGATTCGAAGCTCTTGCTTTTGATAGTGAATACCGTATAGTTGGGACTCAGGTGGGGTCAATGCCGGAAGAACCCAAGGGTTGGCGGCGGCTACAGGAACGGGCACAACGGGAAAAAGACCCCAAGAAGCTCGCCCAGATCATCGATCAGATGAACCAGTTGCTAACCGAGCATGAGAATGCAGCCGCGAAAGAAGAGAAGCCGGCCTCCCGTGCCCAGCGCGAGCGCTCTAAGGAATATCCGTCAGCGAGTTGATTACGTGGGTCTTACAAACTTGTCCAGTTCGAAGCGCAATTCGAGAATTCGGCGCTTTCGCGTCTGGTAAGTGTCCAGTTCTTCCTCTGTGAAATCGTTGAACTTTCGGCCTACCACGGATTCCACCTGTTGCTGAAGGAGTTCGCAAAGCTCACGCGCGATGGCGTCGAGCCCCGCAGTTTTCATACGGATTAACTATCACAAGCGGCTCATCCAGACTGTGAGCGTGAGCATCCCACGGGATGACTCAAATCACGTCACCCCCGCGCCAGAATTCTCTCGATCTGCTGCAGGTGGTTGATGTCATGTCCGGCGAACATGCGGACGATATGCTCAATCGTCTCTTGTCCACGCTCGGAGTGCATTCCATAATGTTTCCACTGCTCCGGCGTGAGCGACTTGAGCAGCGCAAGATTCGCCTCGCGAACCACGCGGAATTGCTCCACCGATTTTCGTGGATCGCGTTTCTCATAGTGCCCGCTGATTACCCAGGAATCCTGATCGAAGGCCGCAATGGGCGTTCCCGGCGCGCCCAGAATCATCCGCATCCGGAAGCCGCCCACAATTTCGGCCTCGGCAAGGTGTGCGAGAATCTCGCTGACCGACCACTTGTCCGGAGCCGGGCGCTTGCGCAACTTGGCTGTGGGCACACCTTTAATCAAGCGCTCAAGCTTCTTCGCCGTGGCGGCCTGCACCGCCAGCGGTTGCTTCCCTTCCATGTATTTAACGATTCGCTGAGTGTATTGCTGCGGCGTTTCCTTCATTTCTTTCGTCTCCTGTTTTTTTCTTAGACGATGTCCTGTTTCCTAGGTGAGCGGTCGGCGAATTACTTTCCTGCCTTCTGCCCCGCCTGAAAAACCGTCCACGGCCCCGCTTTCATATCGCGCAGCAGCGGCTTCTGCCACGAATATTCCGGATGCTTCTCCAGAAAATCGGCCGCCACAAAATCCGCTCCGCACGGATGCCCCGCGCGCGCCACGAAACTCATATTCGCCGCCATCTTGCTGTCGGTCGCTTTACCCTGCACCGCGCCTCCGGGATTGTAGGCATCCCAACCCCATTCCTTCACGCCCCGCGACGAATCGTCTACGTGCCCGCACAGCGAGCGCTCGTTGGGTTGTCTTTTCTTCTCGAAGCTGTCGAAGTGATCCGCCAGGAAGTCCTCCGCCATCTCGACGTCAATGGTTCCCTTGGCATGCTGCACCAATTCATCCGCGCGCGCATGCCGCGCATTCGCCGACGACGAACCATCCTTGGGATCGAATCCGTCGGTCTCCTCCCGAATCAGCTTGGGATCCCGCGGAAAATTCGAACTGACGAAGTATCCATCGTTCGTTCTCCACAGCGGTGTATTCTTCAAGCCAAGTTCGAGATACGCGATCTCTCCCGTCTTCCGGTCGCCGATCAGCCAGTCGTTGGCATAGCCGCCGTTATTGCCTTCTTTGATAATACGCACGTAGTCATCAATGCTCTCGGCATACTGCAGCGCCTTGCGCGAGCGCATAAACTCCGGCTTGCCCTCCGGATCCCAGCCTTCGAATTGTGTGATGGTGGTTTCGGTAATCATGATCCCCGCCGCGTTCACCCCGAAATCGTCGTCGCTGGTGATCACTCCCGGAAAGCCGTCCATCAGAATGCGCTGGCCGTGCTGCGGCAAAATATCGAAAACAATCACCCAGCGCTCGCCCGCCAGATAGCTCGTCCAGTTGTTGTGCGCAATCACGATCTGGTGGTCTTTCGTATAAGCCCCCGTGGCGATAAACGCACTGCAATTGCCCGGAGCCTTCAGCTTCGGCGCCCCGGCTTGCTTCTCTTCTTTAATCAGACCCTGCTTGTTCAGCCACGGCACGTAGTAGTCCGGGACTTCCTCAAACGCGTTCAGCGCCACAATGTCATACACGTCCAGATCGACGCCGTGCGCCTTCACACCGTCGGCGATGCCTTGCAGTTCCTGCCGATACTCAGTGTCGATATGCGGCCAAAGCATCTCGCGCGCCGTCTTGCGAAAGAATTCCCAATCGCGCTGCGTCTGGTGGGTATCGAAAAGCTTGATCGCCTCCAGCGCATCGGCAATCTCTGGAGCCAACAAATATCCATGCTGGAATCCAACCTCAGACGGTGAACCTTCCAGATGAACGTAGGTCCAGCCACCGCGCTGGAAGCGATAAGCCTTTTCCAGCCGCGGATCGGAGGCAGCCCCCGCAGTTTCTTGCGGCTGCGCCGTCCCCACCGACGCAGCCAGAAGCACTGCGGTCAACGCAATTCCCATCCACCGCGCGAAGCCAACACAGGAACACCGATCCCTCATTCCAGCCTCTCAATCTCGGATCTTCGATCTTGATCTCCGCAACCGCCGCCGGACGACCATTCTAGCCCAGTCGGGCAAGCCCTCTGCAACTTCTTGCCACCGGGTTCGCCCACTGGCTTCGCTCCGCCTTTCCCCCATCTGCGGTAGTCTCGAGTGTTCTCTTCAGATGTTCGTCCGCTGCTCGGTATGCCGCTGCAAGTACCAGCAGGGAACGTATCCGGCACGCGGGAACAGTGCGTTGACGCAGGTTTGCGCTTCCGGGGGATTGAAGAGGAATACGGTCTTGCCGCTTTTCTGCGCCACCGCATCGTAACTGGTGATCGTGATTTGTCCGAACGGTTGCCGATTCGCCGCGACACGATAGCGGAACACGGCGTAATCCACGGCATAGGCAAGGGCCGTCGCGCCCAGCGCGCACGAGAATCCAACCACGATCAATCGCTTCAGGAACGGTTTGATTCTCCCGCTCAGCACTGGAGTCACGGCCTACGATTATATCCGTCTGCGACCTATGAGCTATCTCGCGCGCAGCATTTCTAATGTTGCCCTGTCAGCAATCCTGCGTACTCGTTGACAACTCGCCGCTTCTACAGGCACACTACCGCATCCGCCGATTGCGGGCTGCGGCGAGCCCCTAACGGGCAATCCATAGGATAGGTGCGGGTTTAAAACGTATTCATCGGCCATGGAGCAACCAGTCTCCTACACGCTTGATTCCACTTTGGAAACCGTCGACCATGCGGAGGAAAAAGCCACCCGCATCGCCACGGAGTTGGGCTTTGGCGAAGACGAGGTGCTGCAGATCTCCATGGCGGTGCGCGAAGGCGCGGTCAACGCCGTCCTGCACGGCAACCAGTATGCCCCGGACAAGAAAGTCGTCCTGGCCTTCGAGCGAACTCCTGAGGACCTGGTCATCACCATTCGCGATCAGGGTAAAGGCATCGACTTGAGCGGAATTCCGAATCCTCTTGCGCCGGAGAACCTGCTCAAAACTTCAGGACGCGGCATTTTTTTGATGCGTTCTTTTATGGACGTGGTGGAAATCCGCCCGTCCCAGACAGGCACCGAAGTTAAACTGATCAAGCACGTCCACGGTCCATCCGTGGGCAACAAGGAGGGGTCTCAGTGAGCATGAAACTTAGCACTCGGCAGGTCGACGGCGTCACCATCGTGGACTGCAGCGGACGCATCACCCTGGGCGAAGGCAGCGTCACTTTGCGCGATACCGTGCGCGAACTGCTTTCCAAAGGCAATAAGAAAATCATCCTGAACCTGGCCGAGGTCAACTACATCGACAGCTCCGGCATCGGCGAACTGGTCAGCGCCTTCACCACCACCAAGAATCAGGGCGGCGAACTCAAACTCCTCCACCTCACCAAGAAGGTGCACGATCTGCTCCAGATCACCAAGCTCTACACCGTCTTTGACGTGAAGGACGACGAAACCGCCGCCGTCAAAGCCTTCAAGTAAGCCTCCAGCTCGCCTTGGCAGTGTTCCCACCTCCGGCGGGTGCCCCACTCTAGTCTCGCCGCCCTTTGGCGAGACTAGAGTGGGGATTTTGGGCTCTTGGGTGGCGCAGCGGTTCACCGCCGCGGTAAGCACTTCTCGTACAACTGTCATCCTGACGAAGCGAAGTCTTCGGCGAAGCCGAAGACTCCCGAGGAAGAGCCTGCCCTGAGCTTGTCGAAGGGATCGATGCAACTAGCCAGCGGCACAGACGAAGCCCCGTAGGGGCGGCAGAACCGTTGCCCCACTTCTAGCCTCCTTTGCGGGAAGCGGGACTTTCATCGGGGCCGCAACCTTAGCGTATGAAATTATTCACAGCCCCTCCCCGTGACATCCAACCTTGCCCCGCCCCAACAACTCACCCGATAATTGCTCCAGCACAGGCAATAAATTCGACAAAAACAAGACGGAGCCTCCCGCCAGGAATCGCACCCCAACTCCTTTGTTCGACGGGTTTTAGCCTCTAACTCTTTGCTAACTCGATGATTCCAGAGATTCGGGGGATACCCTTAGCAGGAAGGTAAACAGTTATCAACCGTAAACAATTCAAGCCCCTAAGCAGAGGCCATGAAGCCCGCTTCTCCAAATCGCAAGAGCACCTTTTCTGGGTACTCGGTACTAGGTACTAGGTACTTCTCTGCCATCTTATCCGCGCTCCTGCTATCGACCGGGGCCGCCGCCACCGACTGCCTCTCGATTCAAACCGCCAGCCAGCACGTGGGCGAAACCAAGTGCGTGATGGGCAAAGTCCTGCGCGTGAAAGTCGGGGCCAGAGGCGTCCACTTCGTCGATTTCTGCGAAGATCAAATGGCCTGCCCCTTCACCGTCGTGGTCTTCCCGCACGACCTGAAGGATGTCGGCGACGTCCGCCGCCTCACCGGACACATGATTGAGATCAACGGCCCCGTCAAGCTTTACAACGGACGCGCCGAAATCATCCTCACCCGCGTCAGCCAGATCACCGGCGGCTCAACCCTGATTCCGCCCTTGCCCAAGAACTACGACGTAGAAAAGCAAGGCCACTACAGCCCCGGCAGAATCCGCCCCACCAAGAAGCCCGCCAAGACCTACACCAACCCCGCCGCCACCGCCACCTACGGCAACGAGGCGGATGTAAACGGAGAACCGCCGCAGTGAACGCTCACACCATCCCCTTCCGCAACTCCTCCAGCGGATATCTCGTCCCGCGCCAAATAATCCCGTCGTTCCACAACGCATGGCACATGGAGAGGAGCAACGTGTAGATAAACAGCGCCGTGCTGATGGGATGCAGCACAAAGTAATATGCCGGAACCCCCGACCGCCACGACATGCCCAGATAAATCAAGAACATCGATGCCAGCGCCACCGCATAGGGCAACCGCTCCCACCCATGCGCCAGCCACACTCCTAGAAACGGCATCAGATTCAGGAAGGCCAATCCAAACGCCGCAATCAAAGTTCGCGGCCACTGGAAAGACAACACCGCGAAGAAATTCTTGGTCAGGTTGTTCACCACTCCCATCGCGCCGTCCGCCCAGCGAATCGAAATCAAGTTTCCGCCGAAAACATTGCGCTGCGCAAACCCGGCGTTCTTCACCACTTTGCCCAGCTTCATGTCATCCAGCACTTCCATGCGCAAGGCTTCATACGTTCCCACCGCTTCATACACGCTGCGGCGAACCAGGTTGAAGGCGCCCACGCCCATGTGATCTTTCGTCTTCGGATCGGCCACCTTCCACGGTCGATGCCCGAAAACAAACATAGTCTGAAAGAACGCGATCATCATGTATTCGCCCGGACGCTTCATGATCATCTGCGGAAACACCACCACATGATCCGCCCGCTCCGCCTCCGCGTAAGCCATCGCCCGCCGCACCGAGTCCGGCTTGAACTGCACATCGGCATCCGTAAACAGCAGCCAGTCGCCATTCGCCTCATTCGTCGCCGTCCACATGGCATGCGTTTTCCCCAGCCACCCCGCCGGCAATTCCCGGTGATGAATCACTCGCAGCACAGGGTGCCCCATTTCTCGCGTCTTTTGCGAAAAGTGGGGATTTTTCGTTACCGCTTCCATGATCTCTCCCGTGCGATCGGTCGAGCGGTCATTCACCGCGATCACTTCGTAATTGTCGTAGTCAAGTTCAAGCAGGCGGGTCAGCGATTGCTCGATGTCCTTCTCTTCATTCCGCGCCGGCACAATGATCGACACCAGCGGATTGCCGGAAGCAAGGTTGCCCGCGACCCCGGCCGGATTGCGATCCCATTCCGGTTTGGAAACGTCGGCCACGCTCGGCATGCCAATCGCCGCATCGACGATGCGAGAAAACCACGCCAGTGCGAGAATCGTCCCTGCGATCCAGTGAAAGTAATGCATCCTCGCCTAGGTCTTCCTTGCCTCAGTCGTTCCCAACCGCGCCTCTCCAATTGGAACCACCGGCGCAAACCTCATCCCGTAAAACAGTATGGCAGAGGATGCAATCATGGCGATAACCGGCAGAATGAAGGCGGACTGCAGCGACCGTTTATCCGCCACATAGCCCATCAACGTCGGCGAAGGGACGTCTCCCAGCAGGTGAAAAACAAAAATGTTCACGGCCAGCGCCGTGGCGCGAATGTGCGCCCCCACTGAATTGATTACCGCCGCATTCAGCGGCGACGTATTCAGCAAAAGAAAAAACGCTGCCACCGCGATCGCCGGTATCATCACCGGACCGCGCGTAAACAAGGCCACAATCATGAACGGCACGCCCAACCCCATGCTCGCCGCCGAAACAAAATAGTAAGATCCCTTCATTCGCGGCAGAAGATAATCGCCCAGCCACCCTCCCGCCAACGACGCCAGAATCCCATCCACCACAATGATGATCCCGAACATGAAGTTCGCCGACTCCAGCGAATAGCCGCGCGCCCGCGACAAGAACGTTGGCATCCACACCTGTATGCCGCCCAGGGCAAACGTCATCGTCGCCATGCCCAACGTCGAAGTCCAGAACGCCGGATTGCGCGCCAACCCAAACAACGTCCCTCGTTCCGGAGTTTCCTTCTCTCGATCGAACTGCCCCCGCTCCGGCTCATGCAGGAACAACACGGCCACCGCCATCAGAAATCCCGGAACCGCCGCAATATAAAATGGAAATCTCCAACCGTAATGCGGGCTCAGCTTTCCTCCCAGCAGATATCCCGCAGCCGTGCCCACAGGAATCGCCAGATAAAATACGCCCAGAATCCGTCCACGTTTCTCTTCCGGAAATAGATCGGCAACAAATGTTGGAGCGATGGTCACAAACGTCGCTTCCCCAATCCCCACCAGCGTGTGCCGAATCAGCAGTTCCGTGTAAGTGTGCGTAACCGCCGTGAGCAGCGTGAGCCCGCTCCAAAAGATCGCGCCTCCGGCAATGATTCGCTTACGCGAATAGCGGTCCGCGAGGGGGCCTACAAACGGCGCCGCGACCATGTAGAACAACAAGAACGCGCTCGTGAGATATCCGACCTGTGTGTTACTCAGCCGGAATTCGCTCTGCACCAGCGGCTGCACCGCAAACAGCACGGAACGGTCCACATAGTTCAGCAGGTTCAGCGCCGTCAACAGAGCCAGCGCCGTGCGCGGATAGAGTTTCGTCGCAGCCACGGGTCGAGCGAATATAACATGGTCGAGTTAACGTTCGTCTTCCCTGGACTCCGGGCATTGCGTGGCGATTAGTTCTTGACGTTTTCCCTGGCGTCGTTATGATTAGTAGCCGCGAACGCCTGATTGATCGAATCCGCCCATGCTCAAGACTCCCGCACTGTTTCTGGCCTTCACCCTCGCCGCACTCTTGCCTGCACGCGACGCTGGAGCCGCAGAGTCAAATTGTGGACAGAAGCTGGTTGACGGCACAACGCCGCCAGCCACCACCTCCTACATCTATCCCCGTCAGCCTCTAAAACCGTTCTATCAATGGGAAAACAATGACGGATACTGCGGCGAAGTGTCGATGATGCAAGCCGGACTCAACAACGGACAGTGGATGTCGCAATTCAATGCCCGGCTCATCTGCGGAACCGGCTTGTCCCAGTCAGGACTGGATGGCGCATGCGCGGCTCACAAGAACCAGGTCAACTTCAACGCCCAACTGCTCATTGAGGACCCGGGAACCGGCGTCAGTGGACCGAACACTTATGCCAATGCCGCCCTGTGTCTTTCGAATTCACGGCTCAGTGCAAACACTTATAACTATTCGGCGCAGTCCTCTGGGATGGCCGGCTATGAAGAGTACATGTCGTGGGTGAAACAGCAGGTGATCGACGGTCACCAGGTGACCATTGCGGTCTTGCTGAACGGCGGCTCGGATCCTCAGTACGATCACGAGGTCTCCGTCATCAAGATTGGCACCAATCACTCTCCCGCGGACTCCACCTATTACCCGGATGACGTGGTGTATTTCGACGATCACGGCGTCTACACGCTTTCCGGCAATAAGTTCACATCCAACCCACCGATTCCACCGGGAGCAGGTTCGGACTCGACCGGATGCACGCCGTACGTGTTCGGCTACACGTTCGGCTCGTTGGCCAACACGCGCGCCGGCGCCAACGGAAGGCATGCCCAGGGCTATTCCATTATCATTCCGGGTGACTCCACCATTCAGGTTTACACGGGTGGCTCCGGCTACGACACCGTTCCCATCCTTGGTCCGCACAATTACGCATTCTCTGTAGCCGGCCCCGAAGATCCGACTGGGGTCACGCTGCCAGTCGCGCTCACTATCGTGGGGCCGACCGTCAGCCGAGGATCGACGAATCCGCTCGATCCCATCTCCGGTTACGATTATGAAAATCCTATGATTGGAACCAGCGTCTGGGGTTTGAGCTGCACCAATAAACCGCCCAGCGCATGGATGACAAACTTTGTCCTGCAAGCGACGGTGAGCGGCCTCACCCCCGGCGTCTCCTACAACCTATACGAATACGATTTCTCTTCCGTGACCGGCGAGGGATCGGCAGCCGCGCTGGCGGTTCCCACAGAAGATTTCAACGCGAACGCACGTCTCGCAACTCACGTTACAACGTTTACCGCGGCCAGCCCCACGTATACGCAAAGCGTCACCAAGACTTCCGATCAGATCGTCGTCTTCCGTTGTGTGCCAGTTAGCGCTCCGTGAGCCATGGGAACCGTTGACCATGGCGGCAAAACAACTGGCTGCTTAATCCGCTAAGCGTTCTTGCGACGCGATAATTGCGCGTTAGGCTCGCTTCTGCATTCCCAGCACATAACGCATCTACAGTTTCTTCCCCCGCGGCCACCTTGCCACCACCGTCGTCGAGATCCCTCCCCGCGGACGGAAGTCTCCCTTCACCTCGGCCCACACCGGCTTCGCCCAGCGCACCACATCCTCCAGCACGCGGTTCACCACGTTCTCCTGAAAAATCCCCAGGTTGCGGTACGAATGCAAATACTCTTTGTACGACTTCAGTTCCAGGCAAACCTTATCCGGCTGGTAACGCAGCGTGATCACGCCAAAATCCGGCAAGCCTGTCTTCGGGCACACCGAAGTGAATTCCGGATCATCGATCACAATCTCATATCCAGGAAACTGGTTCGGCCAAGTCTCGATCTCAGGAAATTTGGCATCCAGCCCAGCGGCAGCATGCTCAGGCGTGTAGCGGCTCTGTTTTGGCATGGAAGTATTGTAGCGGCTTCCGTGGTAATTTCTTGTTCATGAGGCCGGTCCTGATCGTGATCGACATGTTGCATGACTTTCTCGAAAGCTGGGAACCAGATCGAAAAGAAGGGTTGGTTCACTCGATCAACGAACTAGTGAGCGTGATGCGGAGTCTCGGCCATCCCGTGATCTGGGTGCGACAGGAGTTCGAGCCCGACCTTCGCGACGCGTTCCCCGAGATGAGAGCCAAAGGCATTCGCATCACGATCAAAGGGACAAAGGGCTGCGAAATTATTTCCGAACTGGACCCCGTTCCATCCGATACGATTATCGTGAAGAAACGATACAGCGCGTTTTACGGAACAACTCTCGACGAAATCCTCGTCCGTCTCGCGCCGGATGCCTTAATCCTAGCCGGGATCAATACCCATGCCTGTATTCGCACGACAGCTATCGACGCATACCAGCGAGATTGGCCTGTGATCCTGGCTACCGACTGCATCGATTCCTACGACCGGGAACATCACGAAATCTCGCTGCGATATATGAGGGACAAAATTGCCGCGGTTATGAGCAATGAAGAAATTCGCTCAGTGCTCGGCCCTCCCGAGCGGCCCTGATCACGGGCAGGTGAGCGTAATCCGCCGCACCGAGTTCCCTTCCCTCGGCAGCCCGCCGTTTTCCTCGTGCAAGAATGTGTAATAAACGTAGAACGTCTTCCCCAGTATGTGAGGATCGTCGCCGAGCCCGACCGCCCTGGGATAAGGCGCGAGCGTTGTCACACCATCGGCGTAGGTTCCCAGCGATGTGGGAGTCGTCCAGTTAAATCCATCGACGGATTCCGCGTAGTAGAACGTCGTGTCATTGTCCATGATCAGCACGTAGCGATCCAACGCGCTGTTGTAGTGGATATCGAGATACCCTCCCTCTTGCGGCTCCCAGTTTGGATTCAGGTCGGTGGATGCTCCGCCGATCCCCGGTTGCAGATTCCATGTTCCCTCGTAGAACTTTTCAAAGGGAACCGCGTGCGGGTGCGCCGATCCAAACGCCGCATTCAGTAAGGAGTCAACCAGTACGCGCGCTACAGACACATGCGTAGTGTTCGTGGTGCCGGCCGGCCAGTCGGGAAAATAAAAGTAAAAGTACTTCCCGTCAGGCGACATCACCAGCGGCCCGTCTCCGATCTCGTCGAAACCCGGGGCGAGCTCGTACGCGAACGACTGATTCGGACGAACCACCTCGCCCAGGTCCGTCCAGTGCAGTCCGTTATCCCACGATGCAGCCAGTCCGTGTACCGCATAGAGTGTGTTGCTCGGGAGTTCGGCATGATAGCCCACGATCAGATTGCCCGCTCCCGTCTTGCCCGCCGGAACCTGATAGACCGGGCCTCCGCCAATGTAGGTATAGCCAGAATAGTTAGGGTTCACCGCCGGATCGGGATTCGGCGAGATCGTCACGTCCCGGGGATTGCCCGTGCCGAGCGGATTATCGAGCGTGCCCAAGGTTGTAGTCACGGATCCGTAATTGTTGTTGCCCACCCATTGTCCTTGCCAGATCTGCCGGGGGTGAAACGCGCCATCGCTGGTAAACCATTCGTAGCCGCCGGCTGTCTTGATTACGCCCATTTGCGTGTCCGGCCACGCGAAGCCGAACCCCTTGGTATCCGTGAGCGGCGGCTCCGCCCGTCGTCCCGCCTGGTCGATCTGGTCATGCGTGGCGACGATAATCGGCGGAGTCACCACCGGCTGGCACAGCGGAGAGAGCGCCTGAGCGGCGCCGGCTCTGGTCGCGAACTGCAAGAAAGAGGCTAGGAAAACGACCAAGGCAAGTGGAGAACGGAAGAGCATGAGGGTACCTCAGGTATGGTCTACGCCAGCCGACGGCGCCAAGACTGTTCTATTTCGGACACTACCCCATCCCAGCGCGTCGCCAGCCCACACGGCATACGAACACCCGCATCTGCGCAATGTTGCGGACGATGAGATGGTGAGTGGTGCTGTGAACGCTGCCCCACCGGCCCCGCTCAAGCATCCGCCACCCTCCCGCCGCATCTAATCAGGCAACGGCTGGGGCAGACGGCGTTCTTTCGCAGCCGTCCCGGTGGTAAATTATTACTTGCAATTGTCCCCGCCGCACCCTGAAGCGTAATCGCTTGGCAGCAACCAACCACAATTCGAATGGACGACCGGCCTCGCGCAAGGGCCGCACTTGGCTGGTGCTCGGAGTGCTTGCCGTGCTCGCCGTCATCCCCGTTTTCACCCGCCCGGGCCCCTTAAAAGTTCGCACCACCACCGTCGAACGCGGCCCCATCCGCAGCCTGATTTCCACCAACGGCAAAGTCGAGCCCATCCAGAACTTCGAAGCCCACTCCCCTGTTCCCACCACCGTGAAGCGCCTGCTCGTAAAGGAAGGCGACCATGTTCGCCAAGGTCAACTGCTCTTGCAGCTTGAGGATGCCGACCTGCGCAGTCAGGCCGCCCGCGCCCAGGCTCAGATGAAGTCAGCCCAAGCCGACCAATCGGATCTCGACACCGGCGGCACTCGCGAAGAACTCCTCACCCTCGATTCCCAACTGGTCAAAGCCCGCAGCGCCCGCGATGCCGCCCAGCGCAACCTGGACGCTCTTCGCCGCCTGCAGCAGCAAGGCGCAGCCTCTGCCGGCGAAGTCAAACAGGCCGAAGACGCCTTGCAGCGCGCCCAGGCCGACGCTACTTTGCTCGAGCAGAAAAAGAAAGACCGCTACTCTCAGCCCGAGGTCGCCAAGGTTCAAGCTCAGGGTACCGAAGCGCAAGCGGCTTACGATGCCGCCGAAGATGCCCTCCGCAAATCCAGCGTCCGCGCTCCATTCGATGGCATCGTCTATGCTCTTCCGGTCAAACAAGGCGCCTATGTGCAGACCGGAGACCTGCTGCTGCAGGAAGGCGTTCTTTCCCGCATGCTGGTTCGCACCTTCGTCGACGAACCCGACATCGGTCGCCTCGCCGCCGGACAGAAAATCGAAGTCACATGGGACGCTTTGCCCGGACGCATCTGGAACGGCACCGTCAGCAACGTTCCCTCCACCGTTAAACTTCGCGGCGCGCGCAACGTTGGCGAGGTCACCTGCACCGTCGACAACAAAGATCTTCGACTGCTACCCAACGTCAACGTCGGCGTCACCGTTATCACCGCCGAACACAGCTCAGCCCTCACTCTTCTCCGCGAAGCCGTCCGCATGGATGACACCAAGCCCTACGTTTTCCAGATCGTCGACGGTGAACTAAAACGCCGCGAAGTCGAAGTCTCTCTCCAGAATCTTACCCAAGTCGAAATCACGTCCGGGCTCTCTGAACATTCCGTCGTAGTCCTGTCCTCAGCCGACTCCAAGCCCTTACTCGACGGCGCCCGCGCAAAAGTGGTGCCTTAGCCGATGGCCTGTAGTAGCGGCGATTGTCATCCTAACAGTGTGCGCTCTTTGCGCGAACGAAGGACACGGGCGAGCCGGGCGAAGCGTCGCACCTTCTGCGACGCAATAATCGCGCGTTGGGCTCGCCTCCTTATCTCGCTGACCCTATTCCCTCTCGCATCCGCCGCCCAAACACCCCAAGCCCTTCTCGCCTCCGGCCGCGTCGATCAGGCCCTGCAAACCCTCGAGCACCAGATCCTCACTTCTCCTACCGCCGAATCCTATAACCTGCTCTGCCGCGCTCATTTCGAACTCGAGGCCTGGGACGCCGCCATCCCCGCCTGCGAAAAAGCCGTCTCCCTCGCACCCGACAACGGTCTCTATCACCTCTGGCTCGGTCGCGCCTACGGCGAAAAGGCTGATCGCTCAAACTTCTTCAAAGCCACCGGCTTGGCTAAGAAACTACGCACTGAATTCGAGCGCTCCGTCGAACTCGCGCCCGACAACTGGCAAGCCCGCACCGACCTTGCCGAGTTCTACCTGGAAGCTCCCGCTATTGTCGGTGGCGGCAAAGACAAAGCCCGTGCTCAGGCAGCGCTCCTTTTGCCGTTGAACCCCGGCATCGCGCACTGGGTGAACGCTCGCATCGCCGAGAAAGCCAAAGACACCGCCGCCGCCGAGCAGGAATATCGCGCCTCCATCGACGCCAGTCACGGCGGCGCCTTTGCCTGGCTCAACCTCGCCGGCTTCTATCGCCACACCGACCGCTTCGATGACATGGAGCAGGCCCTCCGCACCATGGAATCCCGTCCCCTCGACCGTCCCGGAGCTCTCGTGGATGGCGCTGGCCTCTTGCTCCGCACCGGACGCGACTATCCCATGGCCATCCGCCTCGTGCGCCGCTATATCGCTTCCTCAAACACCGTTGAGGAATCTCCCGTCTTCAAGGCCCACTATCTGCTCGGAGAACTGATCGAGAAACAAGGCAACCTTCCCGCCGCCGCCGAGGAATACCGCGCCGCCCTCGCCCTGGCCCACACCTTCACCCGCGCCCAGGATGCCCTCAAGCGCGTAACGCACTAAACGGGAGCCGATCGCTCAGCGCGCTCTATAAAACCTGCGCTCGCTTCGCTCCCGCCGATCGAACCCGCGCCAGCAGTCCCGGCGCCTTCATTCGCTGGCACCATTCCTCAAAGTTCTCGCGCGGCCCCCTCCATCGAAGATCCTCGACCGTATCAAACACCTGCACATCCAGCCGCAAAGTTGCAAGGGTGCGAAACAACAAAGCATCGTCCCACGCGTTGAATAGCGATTCGGAGAGCCCTCGCGCCTTTTTAATGGATGGATCCCACTTCTTCCAATCCCTGGGAATATTTTCTAGACGCGGATACTGAGACAACACGGCAGCTGCAGCCTTCGCGCCCCAGCCACGCACTCCCGGGAAACCATCCGCGCTGTCCCCAACCACCGCCAGATAGTCTGGAATCGATTCCGGCTTCACTCCAAACTTAGCCACCACCCCAGCCTCGTCGCGCAAAACATTTTGCCTGCGATCCAGTTGCACCACTCGTCCCCCCACCACGCACTGCGCCAGATCCTTGTCCGGCGTACAAATAAACACCCGCTTCACCTGCTCATCTTTCGCCGCTTTCCCGGCAGCCGACGCCAGCGCATCATCCGCCTCGTAGTAAACCATCGGCCACACCTTCACTCCCATCGCCTCCAGCGCGCCTTCCAGAATCGGAAACTGCGAAAGCAACTCCTCCGCCACGCCTTCGCTCGTCTTGTATCCCGGATAGAGTTCGTTGCGAAACGACTCCACCACATGGTCGGTTGCAACCCCAAGGTGAGTCGCGCCGCCCTCGATCATCGACAAAACCGACGTCAGCACCCCGCGCACCGCGCCAATCTCCTGCCCATTCCCATCGGCCGACGCAGGCACGGCAAAAAAGTGCCGGAACAATTCATACGTCCCGTCAATCAAGTACACGTCCATCTCGTCCGCTCCGCCGTTCCGCCAACGATGTTATAGGATCAAACAGCTTAAGACTCTTCCCTTAAGAAGATGGACCAATCCATGACCACCGTACGCATCGACAAATGGCTCTGGGCCGCCCGATTCTTCAAGACCCGATCCCTGGCCGCGCGCTCCTGCGAACTCGGCAGAATCCAGTCCAATCGCCAGCCCGCCAAGCCCGCGCGCGAAGTCCGCGTCGGCGACATGTTACGGATAACCAACGATGGGGGCGATTTCGAGGTCGAAGTCCTGCTCCTCAGCGAAGTGCGCGGCCCCGCCTCCGTCGCGCAAACCCTCTACCGCGAAACCGACGCCAGCCGCGAACTCCGCCAGAAAGTAGCCGCCGAGCGCAAAGCCATGAAGCAATTCGAAGAGCTTCCCGCCGGCCGCCCCTCCAAACGCGACCGCCGCAGAATCATCCAGTTCCGCGGCCGCACCTGATGAGTTTGACTGTCATCCTGAACAAGCGTTCTTTGCTGCAGTGAAGGATCTGGGCGAGCCGCGCGAAGTGTCGCGTACTTTGCGACACAATAATCGCGCGCTTGGCTCGCTTCCTTGCCAAACCGGCCACTCCCCCCGGCCATCGCAGCTATTTCTTCAGTCCGGCGGTGAAGTTGGTCACCACCGTAACTGGCTGGTTGACCTCCTGCGAGACGCGCTCCAACAGCAGTCGTTTGCCGTCGGGAGAGACGCTGTAGAAAGGGATCGTCAGAACCGTCCACTGGCTGACCAGCGTCTGCGGCGCGCCGAATTCAAGCGCGCCCCCAACCTCTTTCACCGGGACCGTGAGAATGGACTGGTTGAGATCGAAATAGAAAAGCTCTTTGCCGTCCGCACTCCAGTGCGGGATCTGTCCGCCATTCGGTGAGACCTGCCATTTGCCCTGCCCGCCGCCGTAGGCCTCCACGTAAACTTCCCCCCGGCCGGACTCGACCGAATTATAGGCAAGCCATCGGCCGTCCGGGGAAAGCGTCGCGCTGGTTCCGTGGGCCAGCACCTGGCGCGGTTTTCGATCTCCATCCAGGGACACAGCCCATATCCCCTCCTCTTTTTGAGTAAAAAGGTTCGGGGAATAAAACAGGGTCTTGCCGTCGCGTGACCAATCGTTGGGAGCGACAACAACCCCGATCTGGTCAGGGACTACTAATTCTTCCGCGCCGGTGCCGTCTGCCGGCTTGCGGTAAATGCCGCCGCCGACCGCGCGCAAGGAGCCATAGGCGATCCACTTGCCATCCGGTGACCAGACAGGAAAGGTATTGCCGGTCGGGCCGAAGGTAAGGCGGGTGCGTACGCCACGCGCCAGATCGAGCGACCACACGTCATTGACGCCGGTATCCATCGTGAGCGCGACGCGGTCGCCCTGCGGCGAGAGGCGCGCGAACTGCAGGTTTTGCAGGTTGTCGGCGGCCACGCTCAACTGTTTTCCGCTGCGGTCCATCCAGACCAGTTGAACCCCGCCGGAACTGCCATTGCCGAACGCCAGCAGTCCGTTGTCGGTCGCGGAAGCGCCCATGCGCCAGGTGGTGACGTCGTTCAACACGCCGGAAGAAACCGCTTGCGGTTCGCCGCTCAGCTCTCCCTTGGCGGCGTCAAAGGGCTGCGCCATCAGCTGGTCGCCGCGGCCAAACAGAAGGAATCCCGCCGCATAAATGGCGTTGCTCTGGGAGTGAATCAGGAGCCGGTTCTCGCGGCCATCCAGCGAGGCATAGTAGATCGCGTTATTCGATACCTTGGAAGGGTCGTGGTGCATCGCGAAGTAGAGAAAGTGTTTGCCATCGGGAAGAAAAAACGGCCAGCGGTGGGACGAGTACAGAGAGCTGTCCAGTTTTATGAGCGGAACCGCAGGAGAGCCTCCGCTGGCGTTGATCTGCAGCAGCCCCGAGATGGGAGACGGGGAGAACACAATCACGCCGCTCGGACTCCAGGCGCCGCCTCGCCCGAGTTGCGCATCACAAAGAACCTGCGCCGTGGTGCCATTGAGTTCGATCGTCCTCAGCTTGCCGTTGGCGAAGAACCCGATCGAACGGCCGTCGGGCGACCAGAAAGGAAAGATGGCATTGCTCGTATCCGGCAGCGCGTGCTGGTCCGCGGCATTCATGGGGCGCACCCAGATGGAAGTCTTGCCATCGGCCCCGGTCGCGGTAAAGGCCAGATACGCCCCATCGGGCGAGAGCACCGGCGGCCCGGCAACGTCCGAGGTCAGGCGAAAGTGCGTATCCGGCGGCGGATTGATGACAGCACGAATGCTCGGGCTTGCCACGGCGGGGTGGTGAACGAAAAATCCGGCGAGTATCCCCAAAACAATCGCTGCCGCGACCGCGCCCACCCACAAAACACGGCTTCGTGCCGGAGCAGCTTCTGCATCGCCCGGCGTAGAACGAAGCGATCCAATCCAGCGCAGCCCCATCGCGACGTCGTGCGCCGATTGGAAGCGCTCAGCCGGATCTTTGGCCAGGCATGCCGAGACCATGCGATCAAGAATCGGCGGCGCCAGCGGCTGGCAGGCTGCGATGGGCTCCGGATCTCTTTCCAGAATCGCCGTGAACACGCTCAGTTGCGACTTGCCCTCAAAAGCCCGGCGTCCGGTGACCATTTCATAAAGAACGCATCCGAAGCTGAACAGGTCGCTGCGGGCATCGGCCTCCGCACCCTGCAAAAGTTCGGGGGCCATGTATTGAAAAGTTCCCACGATCGAACCCTTCTGCGTGAGCGGCGACGCAGCCGAGGTGAGCGAGGCCAGATTCATCGTCGGCGTCGAAGGAGTGAACGGCCCAACCGCCTGCGAGCCAATCGCCACTTCCGGCTTGGCCAGGCCGAAGTCCATCAGCTTTGCCCCCGCCTTGGTGAGCATGATGTTCGCCGGCTTCAGATCGCGATGGATGATGCCTTGCTGATGCGCCTTCTCCAGCGCCTCCGCGATCTCCGTCCCAATCTTCACCACCTGATCGAGAGGCAGCGCCCCTTTCTTCAGGCGCTCGGCCAGCGTTTGCCCTTCCAGATACTCCATCACCAGGAAGTCGGTGCCGTCCTGCGAACCGATGTCGTAAAGCGTGCAGATATTCGCATGTTGCAGCGCGGAGATGGCTTTGGCTTCCCGCTCCATGCGCTGTTTCAGTTCCGGGTGAGACGAAAGATGCGAGGGCAGAACCTTGATGGCAACCGTGCGCTCCAGCCGAGTGTCCTTGGCGCGATACACCTCGCCCATCCCGCCCGCGCCTAGAGGAGATTGAATTTCATAGGGACCAAGTTTCGTGCCAGAAGTGAGAGCCATGCGTGCGCAATTATAGCCTGCGCGCCGCCGCGCAAAGCCTTTGGGTGGCGGGTCAGTTTGAAATCAAGGCCACGCAACGACTCGCTTATAGTCGGAATGCATAACAAGCTCAGGCGCGACTTTGCTATTCGGCAATTCGACAATTACGATTTGTAGCCCGCTTCTGCGACCATACTTAAGTGCGGGGACACAATCGGTGTCGTTGGATACCAAGCAAATTTTGTCGATGGCGCGATTGGATGAATACGCGGCAATGTCTAGCCCGATGCGCATATCCACGCCTTTTTGTTCAAAATCAGGATCGAAGTCAGCATCGGATAGCTGACCAGGGTTAACTGGAGTCTGCTTTGGTTTGTACCCGCGAAACTTCAAGACGCCTCGACGCACGGCAAATAAATCCTTCGCGGCCAAATCAGCCATCCACCTGTCAGATCCAACAAATTGCTTGATATTGCCTGACACGGGGAGCTTTACGTCGCCTATAAACGGGGCGCAATCGTAGTACAAGACTCTGAATATTTCCTCTGTCGCATCTTTACAATTGTGTGCGAACTTCTCGATAAAATCGGGGTTGTATACCTTTCCCGCATGTTTGGCTTTGACGCGAAGAAATCCGCCGTCGAGGAGAATAATGATCTTCTTAACCATAAAAACCAAACCCTCAGGTTGCCCCGAGGGTTTGAAGAAACATGCTCGCCTACGAGCGTAGCGGATATGACCCGAACGATAACAGATTCCGCTAGGTTGTCAAATACCCTTCAGACTCCAGGGAACCTAGTTACCGAAGGCCATACTCATTATAGCAGGGCTAAAAGCTCTCGAATACTCCAAACGTGGTTAGCCAACCCCTCTTCTTGCGAGACAGCCCGCCCTGAGCCTGCCGAAGGGTGGGATTCCACGAATGCTAGAGTAGCGTGGAAGAGCGCTGCTTCACCGCCGCGCAAAGCCTTTGGGTGGCGCAGCGCTTTCAGCGCTGCGAACAACCCCACCCCGCACGTAAGAGGCTGTTACGAAACTCAATGTCGAATCGCGACGGTGGGACAAAACCGATCCCAGCCTCGAAGCGGCGGCATAGGAAAGCCCGGCACGGCAGTGCCGGGAAGCCGAGGCAACGCCTTCACTCGGTACTGGGTACTTCGAGAATCGCGTCGATCACTCCGGCGGCTGGCCCACCCTGGCTGCACGATAAATTCCATGGACCGCCGCTCCACACCCTCCGACTCACCCTTATCATTTCTCCCGCATCAGATTATCCGTAGAATCTTCCCAGATGCTCCGAAGGTGACAATCATGAAGATCAAATCATGCCGCGGCTCGCGCGTTCCCCTGCTCTTATTGG
Source organism: uncultured Acidobacteriaceae bacterium (assembly GCA_963749985.1). Lineage (GTDB taxonomy): Bacteria > Acidobacteriota > Terriglobia > Terriglobales > Acidobacteriaceae > Sulfotelmatobacter. The sequence continues at coordinate 106,226 of CAVVOS010000006.1, forward strand.
CGACACTCCTCTTCCTGCCCGCTTCCCTGCTGGCCGAACCCCTCACCCTCCATCACGCCGTGGAACTCGCGCTGAACCACGCCACTGGCGTCGACATCGCTGCCGCCGATCAACGCCACGCCTCCGCCAGCTATCGCGAACTGCGCAACAGCTACATTCCCCAACTGACCGCCGGAGCCGGAATCGGCTGGTCCGATGGCTTTCCCCTCAGCCTGGAAGGCGCTGCTCCTTCTCTCTTCAACGTAAACGCTCAATCCGCACTCATCAATCCTGCCCTCAGGGATTTTATTCACGCCGCGCAGTCCGACGTCACGGTTAGCAACCTGCACATTAAGGACCAGCGCAACCAGATCATTCAGGACACCGTCCTGAGTTATGCCGAGCTCGCCAAATGGGAACGGCGTTCAAGCGGCCTGCGCGAAGCCGAAGCTGCGGCCCAGGGAATGCAAGCCGCCGTGGTTCAGCGCATCAAAGAAGGCATCGACAGCGAAATGGACGGCAGCAAAGCTCGTTTATCCGTCGCCCGTGTGCGTTTGCGCCTGGCTGAATCCGGCGGCGCTGCCGACGTTCTCCGTGAGCATCTTTCCCGCCTCACCGGACTTCCACCTTCCTCCATCGAAATAGATCCCGAATCCCTGCCTGCTCTGCCCGCGGTCAATCAACCGGCTCAGCCAGTAGACGATCTCTTAGTCAAAAGCACGGACGCGAACCCCGTGGTGCAGGCCGCCGTAGAACACGCCCGAGCGCAATACCTTCGGGTAAAAGGAGAGCGCAAGTCTTTGTGGCCGAGTGTCGATTTTGCCGCCCAATACGCCAACCTCGCCACCTACAACAACTACGACGCGTACTACAAACACTTCCAGCCCAACAACGCCACCGTCGGTGTGTCCATTCACCTTCCTTTCCTTAACTATGCTCAGCACGCTCGCGTGCAAGAGGCCGAATCGGAAGCCTTCAAAGCTACAAAACAGGCCGAAGCCGCCCGCAACCAGGTCTCCGAAGAAACCCTGCGTCTGCAGCGCTCCGTCACTCAGATGCAGGCCGCCCGCGACGTCGCCGAACTCGAGTATGAGATCGCTCAGAAAAACATCGAAGCCGTCCAAACTCGCATGGAGTCCTCCACCGCCAACCTGCACGATCTCGATAACGCCCGCTCCCAAGCCAGCGAACGCTTCATCACCTTGCAGGACGTCACCTTCGAACTCGAACGCAGCCAAGTATCCCTCCTGCGCGCCACCGGAGACCTGGAATCCTGGGCGCTGGGCACCAAATGATGATGATAACGATCAATAAAGCGTGCCGATGCCTCCTTTCCCCCATTCACTGCATCAAACCCCATGTTCAACGACGAACCTGCATAAACACTGCTTTTTCAACACGTCAGCCGACTCTCAATGGTAAAATAAACACTCACCCACTATGCCTCTTAAAACACTATTTCTGAACCCTCCTTCTTTCGAAAACTTCGACGGTGGCGCCGGCTCCCGTTGGCCCGCCACCCGCGAGATCGAGTCCTATTGGTACCCGGTGTGGCTGGCTTATCCGGCGGGGATGCTGGAGGGGGCACGGCTGCTGGATGCGCCTCCGCACTACGTTTCGTCGGAGCAGACCATTGAGATTGCCAAGGACTATGAGTTTCTGGTGCTGTTTACCTCGACTCCGGGGTTTCCTGGGGACATTGGGCTGGCCAAGGCCATCAAGGCGGCGAACCCGAAGATCAAGATTGCTTTTGTGGGACCGCACGTGAGCGTGCTGCCGGAAAAGTCTTTGCGGGATTGTCCGGCGATCGATTTTGTGGCGCGTAAGGAGTTTGATTACGCCGTGGTCGACTATGCCAAGGGCAAGGCCTTGGAAGAAATCCCTGGGATTTCGTTTTTGAAGGATGGGAAGGTCGTACACAATCCGGATGCGCCGCAGATTCAGGATCTGGATGCGCTGCCGCACGTGACCGACGTTTACAAGCGCGACCTCGACGTAACGCGTTACAACGTGCCGTTTCTGCTGAATCCTTATGTATCCCTGTATACCACGCGGGGCTGCCCGGCACAGTGTACGTTCTGCCTGTGGCCGCAGACTTTGAGCGGACATCCGTGGCGCAAACGTTCCACCGACGATGTGGCCGCCGAAATGGCGAAGGTGAAGGCTTACTGGCCGGAAGTGAAAGAATTCTTCTTCGATGACGACACCTTCAATATCCAGAAAGCCCGCACCATCGAGTTGTGCGCCAAGCTGAAGCCGCTGGGACTGACGTGGTCCTGCACGTCGCGCGTGACCACCGATTTCGAGACCCTCAAGGCGATGAAAGAAGCCGGTTGCCGGCTGCTCATCGTGGGCTACGAATCGGGCGATCAGCAGATTCTGAAGAACATCAAGAAGGGCGCGACCATCGAGCGTGCCCGCCAGTTCACCAAAGATTGCCACAAGCTGGGCCTGGTGATCCACGGCGACTTCATCATGGGCTTGCCGGGCGAGACGCATGAGACTATCAACAACACCATCGCGTTCGCCAAAGAGCTGGACGTCGAAACCATTCAGGTTTCAGTGGCGCACGCTTATCCCGGCACTGAGCTTTATGACTATGCGGTGAAGAACGGGTTTATGGTGGGCGACAACAAGATGGTGGATGAAGGCGGGCACCAACTGGCGCACATCCAGTATCCCGGGCTGCCGGCGGATGACATTCTTTCCGCGGTGCACCGTTTCTACGATGAGTATTATTTCCGGCCTAAGGCTGTGTTCCGCATTCTAAGGAAGGCCGCGTTCGACAGCAATGATCGCAAGCGGCTTTACAAAGAGGCGAAGACCTTCCTGAAGCTGCGCTCGCAACGCAACAAGCTGGTGAAGCGGCATAGCGACGAGGCTGCGGAACTGGCCAAGGCGTAATTAGACCTTTTCACCACGGAGACACAGAGACACGGAGAAAACCTTTCATGGTCTTGTGTTTTCATTTTGTCTCTTCTGGGTCTCCGTGGCGAAAAAGAGCTTGAGCGTTAGCCCTTATTGCACATAGATTTTTGGTAGGGCACTATTTTGAAAACAGTTTCAAGGCAGCCCCTACCCGCCCTCGCCGTGATTGCTCCCCCTCAGGGCGATGTGTAATACTTTACACATGGCAACCAACCTTGCACTGGACGACCGCCTGATTGAAGAAGCGCGCAAGAGTGGCGGGCATCGCACAAAAAAGGAAGCGGTGACCAAGGCGCTTGAGGAGTACGTTCGGCGCCACAAACAATTGGCGATCCTCGAAGATTTTGGAACGGTAGACTTCGATCCTAACTACGACTACAAGGCCGAGCGGAACCGAAAACGTCGATGATGGTCTTGGTCGACACTCCAGTTTGGTCGCTGGCTTTGCGGCGCCGCGCGGTTGACCTCTCGGAACCCGAACTTCGGCTCACTCAGAGATTGAAAGAATTGGTACGGGAGGGTAGGGTGCAATTGCTGGGCACGACCCGACAAGAAGTCCTTTCTGGCATTCGTGAGGAAACCCAATTCCAGAGGATTCGAGAGCATTTGCGCTCTTTCGAAGATGTGCTGCTGGTCGCTGACGATTACGAGGAAGCGGCGCGGATGAGTAATCGTTGCAAACGTTCGGGGATCGCTTCCTCGGCTGCCGACATGTTGATTTGTGCCGTCAGTGACCGGCGGCGCTGGCAGATTCTTAGCACCGATCGAGACTTTGTGCATTACGAACGGGTCTTGGGTCTTCGATTACACTCACTGTCCTGATGCAGCAAAAAACACCGCCCTGGCCGATCCCAAATTTTCGCTATACTGCATGAAGAACTCCTTATAAACAGAATAGGATTGCACTCCTTAGGGCCGCAATGAACTTTCGCAAGTATCTTGTGCTGGCCGGAGTCACGGTGTTTGCCGCGGCCGGAGACTCCATGCTCTCGCATGGGATGAAGCAAACCGGCAACATCTCCCTGAATCATCTGCCAAGCGTGATCTTCGCGATACTCAATCCCTGGGTCGCGGGCGGAATTCTGCTGCTGCTGGCTTTTTTTGCGACCTATATGACGGCGCTTTCGTGGGCGGATCTCACTTACGTTCTGCCGGCAACTTCCCTCGGTTATGTGCTGCTGGCGCTGGTAGCCAGATTCTTGCTGCATGAGCATGTCAGTCCACTGCGCTGGCTGGGGATCGCGTTGATCACCGGTGGGGTGGGATTTATTGCGGGCGGGCCGGAGTTGACGAAGCATGAGCCGCACGAACACGGCGCGGTGCAGGCACCTGAAAGTGTTGGCGCGGCGCTTTCGCCCGGAGCGGAGCCGTGAGGAGTTTTCTTTCGCGCCTGCGGCGCTTCATCATCCCTCGATCATTTCCCACGGCTGGCGCCGTGGGCTGCATTCTTTCGCCGCTTCGCGGCTACGGGGCGGTGTCCAATGTGTCCCAGCACAGCCCTGGGTCAAGCTCGTCTCTTCACGCTTCTGTTCTTTACACATGGAGCGCGATTCTGGCTATCGTCTTCGCGTCGGTGGTGGGCGATGTGCTGTTGGCGCGCGCGATGAAGCAGGTGGGGGACGTTGGAGCTTTGAGGCGGCGGGTGGGGCTGGTTGCCGTGATCGGGCGGACGCTAAGCAATCCTAACTTTCTGCTTGGGGTCATGGCTATGGCCGTGGCTTTCTTCAGCTTGCTGTTCGCGCTTTCCTGGGGAGACGTAAGCCTGGTAGCTCCTGCCGCCGCTTCCCTCACCTTCATTGGCAATGCCGTGGCCGCGAAAATCTTCTTGCATGAGCGGGTGGACCGGCGGCGCTGGATTGCGGCCTCGCTTGTGGCGGCTGGCGTGGCGCTGCTGGCGGGGTGAATGCAGTCGGATTCGTGCAAGCCATTCTCACTTCTGTTTCGTCGCAAACTTGCTCCATCGGTCAGAGCGGGGTTGCTTGACGAGCTTGCGCGCCTGGACGTCCACCTTGTATGGGGTGGACGATTTGAACTGTCCGGAGGGGACGTGCAGCGTTTTCAGATCCGCCGTCGCGTGACCGAGTTGCGTCGCGACTTTGAGGCATCTAGCCTCGACTTCCTGCTTGCTGGATTTCCTTGCACCCGTCCTTCCCCCAACTTCCGTTTGTTACGTCGGACGGGGGATCCCTATAGCCCAAAGCACGGCGTCACCTGTGCTTGGCCGTCGTCGCAATTGTCGGAGTCGGCTAAGAGCCCACAGTATGGTGCCCGGTCCGAGCGCCATCACTATGATTGTGCGTTAGCTTCGTTTTTCGTTACAAGCTCCGGTCCGCAGGTGTGAGACGTCGACAGACTAAGAGCTAGTACTAAACTCGCAGCCACTGCGCCTGTCCACCGGCTCCGTCGTTCTGAGCGATGTCCACATCAATTCCAACTCCGTTGATGGTAACAGACGGGTAGAGCTGAACGAGTTGGTATCCGCGCGTGGGGATGTCGGGCACTTTGCTCTGAGATCGCCAATAGTGCTGGAACGACAGGCTGTAGAGTTGCTGGCCGGTAAGAATCGCCGCGGAGCCGACATAGAGGCCGGGAACGTAGCCGGCTGCGCTCACGGCCTGGTACCAAGCCTGGCAGTGGTCAATCACGTCCTGGGGCTGGGCGGCGGGATTCACTCCTTCGAGGTCGCACCACACATTGACGCCCGCGGGAAAGCCCACGGCTTGGGCGTTCGCGCCGGCATTCTGTCCGTCTTGTTGCCCGAGAGCCTGGTTGGGGGTCCATCCCGGGTAGCGGACGTGCTGGACCGGCATTAAGGCCAGCCCGGAATTCAGAATGTCGGTCGCTTCCTGCGTGCTCAGATCCTTAGCAGCTTCCGCGCCGAGAGATAGATATCGGATGCAGAACTTGTATCCCTGGGCATAAAACTGTTGAGCGAGGGCGGAAGAAATAACGGTATTGGAATCGAAACCTGGAACTGACGGAGTAGCTGCTTCAACCTGTCCTGGTAAGCCCATGATGTTACTCCAGGTGAGTCGGCACAGGGGACCACCTTTGCACTAACAAGACATAGGCTGCTCCACCTTTGCCGGTTTTGCAAGCATGGGTAACTATTTTTGCTGAATGGATTCCAGTTGCCGGGTGATGGCATCCAGCCTTACTTCTCCCCAGTCCTGGTCGGATTCGACCTGGTGAAAGATTGGTCCCCAGATCGGCATGTCGCGATTGCCGTGGACGAGGGGAGCGGGATCCTTTCCTTCGATGATTGCCTTTACGCGCTGGTAGGGAAATTTTCCGGCGTTGCGTTGGGCGATCAGGGTGAGGTCCGGAGGAGCTTGCTTGAGGGCGAGGGAGGCGGGTCCGTGGCCGCGGCCATCGGAGCCGTGGCAGGCAGCACAGTGATATTGAAAGATCTTCGGTCCCTCGACGGGTTCGCGAGCGGACCGGTCGGGATGAGGGTCGCCGGAGGTCTTCTGAGTTTGGGCTGGACAAACCAAGGGGAAGAACAGCAACAGGGTGAGAATCAGTGTTGGGCGCATGGGATACCTCCATAGGGAGTGAACGGCGAGCGGCCCTATGCAACCAGTCTATATGTTTGGAGCCAAGAGCGTTTTTTGTCTGTGCGCGAGGGCACGCGGGCTGGTGATGGGAATCATTCTGAGGGCGTTCGGTCTAGGAAAAGAGGCGCATCAGGCAGGCGGGGGCGAGGTCGGGAGCGAGGAAGTGGCGGTCGGGCATGCCGGCGGAGCGGGTGAGAGCTTCGGCGGCGAGATAGCCGCTGCGGACGGCACCTTCCATGGTGGCGGGCCAGCCGGTGGCGGTCCAGTCTCCGGCGAGAAAAACGCGGGGCCAGGCGGTGGCTTGCGGGGGGCGGGAGGCGTCGATGCCGGGGCGCGGCGAGTAGGTTGCGTGGACTTCCTTGATGACGGTGGACTTCACAAGATTGGCGGCGCGGGCCGCGGGAAAGAATTCGCGGACTTCTTTCAGGGCAAGGTCTACGATCTCGGTGCGCGATTTGTCGATGAGGGACTTGGAGGCGCTGACGACGAGTTCGATGTAGCTGCCGGAGGATGGCGCGTCGGAAGCAGCGTCACGCGTGGTCAGCAGACGAGATTTGTGGAACATCCATTGAATTGTTCGATTGAGGAGGACGGCGTGATCGAGGGTGGTGATTTGGCGATCGAACCAGAGGTGAATGCCGGTGATGGGGCAGGGTTCGAAGTGGGTGAGTTTTTCGCGGAGGGGTGCGGCTGCGGGAGTTTCGGGGAGGACGCGGTCGAGGGTGTCGAAGGGGAGAGCGAGGACGAGGTAGTCGAAGGATTCCTGGCGGTCGTTGCGCTCGTTGATGCGGATTTGTACCTGGGCGGGCTCGGGAGAAAAAGTCTCGAGCGAGGTGCGGAAGCGGATCTGGCCGCCGCGGGCGCGGATGTAATTTCCTGCGCGGTTGTAGAGGTCGGTGAGAGGAATGGTGGGAACGCCCATGTGGCGGGCGGCGGGAGACTTCATGGATTCGCGGACGACTTGCGCGGCGTAGGAAATCGAAATCAGGTCGAGGTCTTCGCTGAGGGCGCTGACCAGGATGGGTTCCCAGAAGCGTTCGATGGCATTTTGGGTTTGACCGTGGCGGTGACACCAGTCGAGAAACGATTGGCCGGTGTCGGGCTGCGAGGTTAGGGTTAGGGCGGCGATGGCCCGGGAAATCACGAGCTTGTCTTTCAGGGAGAGAAATGGAAAGCGGAGGAACGACGGAGCGGTGTGCAGCGGGGCGGGCAGCGGAGACGCGCGCATGACGCTAGTGCGGCCGCCGGGCTCGATGAAGGTCATTTCGTCGTACCAGCGAATTTTGTCTTCGACGCCGATGCGGCGGTAGAACTCGACGAGGTTGGTGCAGACGCGGAACAGGACGTGCTGGCAGTTATCGACGACTTCGCCGGTGCCGGGATGCTCGTAGGAGGAGGCGCGTCCGCCGAGGTAGGGACGGCGCTCGAAGAGAGTGACGCGGAAGCCGGAATCGGCGAGGGCGCAGGCGGCGGCAAGGCCAGCGAGGCCGCCTCCGGCGACGGCTACTGTGGGTTGGGCGGGAGGGTGAGTCATGCGGGATTCTGGGCGGAATGCAGCGGCATTGTCGCCGCCGCAAGAAAAAGCAGGTTCCTTACCGAGCCTTCGGCTCGATTCGGAATGACAAGAGTGGAGGAGATCATGTGAGGCGCTGGAGGAAACCTTTCCCGAGGATGCGCAGCTTTTCGCTGACGGTGAGGCTTATCTTGCCGCTGAAGACGTCGTACTGGCGCTCGGCGATTTTTTCGAGCAGGCGACGGTAGATGTTGATCAGCACCCAGAGCGCGGGCTGGCTGTCCTCCGAAATGTAGGGAATCAGCTGGTCGCCCGCCTGGTAGAACTCGCGGGCGCGATCCGCTTCGAGGGTGAGCAAGGGACGGAAGCGGGCGGCATCGGGGGTGGAAAGGAGATCCGCGGCCGACAAGCCGAACCTGGACAAGTCTTCTTCGGGCAAGTAAACGCGGCCCATGGCGGCATCTTCTTTGACGTCGCGAATGATGTTGGTGAGTTGGAAAGCGAGGCCGCACTTCTCGGCGAGAGGCTCGGCCGCGGGGTCGCGATATCCGAAGATGTGAATGCAGACGAGACCGACTACTGACGCGACGCGGTAGCAATAGACTTTCAGGTCTTCGAACGTTATGTATTGCACGGTGAGCGGCACAGCCGCGACATCGGCAGGAAGCGGTGTTTGCAGATTTTCGGGTGCGGATTCCACATCCATGGCCGTGCCCATGGCGAGTTCGTCGAGCAGGCCGGCGGGGATGGTATATCGGCGTTGCGTGTCGGTCAGGGCCAGGAGAATGGGATCGTCACTGGGCTGGCCCTGCTGCACCTGGTGCAGGGCATCGAGCCAGGTATTGAGTTTGAAACGGCGTTCTTCGAGGCTCAGGGTGGAGTCGTCGGCAATGTCATCGCAGCGGCGCATGAAGGCATAGACCGCGCACAAGGACTCGCGCTTGCGCTTGGGCAGCACGAGAAATGCGTAATAGAAATTCTTGGCGTTGGTGCGGGTGATGCCGCGGCACACCGAATAGGCCATGGTGAGCTGCGCCGGCGCGGGAGTCCACGGAATCAACACGGGCTGTGCTCCTGCGCTCATTGAGGCCGGCTTCCGGCTTTCGGCTTCCGGCTTCCGGACGCCGCCCCCAGCAGCTTGCCCAGCGCGGCGCGGGCGACCAGCGCCAGTTTGCGTGGCTTGGAGATGGCGGGGCGGCGTCCGAGGACGGCGTAACCCTGACGCTCGATGGCGTTTAATATCTCCTGGCCGCCGCGGCTGAAGAGTTCAAGATCGACCGCCAAGGCGTTGTCCACCTGCCCCACGAGCGGGAGGCCACGCTTAAACCATTCGCGCGCGCGCGCGACTTCGAACTTCATCATCTCGCAAAATGCAGGAGTATTGCGGTTCTGCGCCAGGTCTTGCTCGCTTAGGGAGTAACGGCGCAGGTCTTCGAGAGGCAAGTAGATGCGACCCTTAGCGTAATCCACGGTCACGTCCTGCCAGAAGTTCGCCAACTGGAGCGCGGTGCAGGTGTAATCGGAAAGCTGCTGGCGCTCGGCGTCGTGATAGCCACAGAGGTAGAGCACGAGATGGCCCACGGGATTGGCCGAATAGCGGCAGTAGGCGAGGACGTCGTTGAAAGTTTGGAAGCGAGTGACGGTCTGGTCCTGGCGGAAGGCGATGAGGAGATCGGAGAACTCGTGCTGGGGGATTTTGAACTTCCGGACGGTCTCGGCCAAGGCGACAAAAACGGGATGGCGCGGATTGCCGTTGTAGCAGGCCTCGAGTTCGGCTTGCCATTCGTCGAGCAAGGCCAGGGACGCGGCGGGGTCACCGACTTCGTCGCCGAGATCGTCGGAGATGCGGCAATAGGCGTAGACGTTGAGGAAATCCTGACGGAGATGTTTGGGCAGAAACCAGGTGGCGACGGAGAAATTTTCGTAGTGGGTGCGGGCGAGGTGGCGGCAGTAGGCGCGGGATTCGTCCAGAGACGGGGCGCTGGTGGGAATGGCATAGGCGGCGGGCAAGCGGGACCAGCCGTTTAGCGCCGACGGCGCGATACGAGGGTCAGAAGTGGTGGTGGTTGTCATTCAGTAAGAAATCATAGCGTTTCGAGGATTGCTCGGAAGCACGATTCGCGAGCTTACCTCAGCGGCTAAAGCCGGCTCTTAAATATGTCACTGATCGCAGCGCTGAAGCGCTGCGCCACCCAAAGTCAAGTGCTGCGCATCCAAAGCCAAGTGTCACGCCACCCGATGGGAACTCCTTGCTTCGCCGGAGGAACCGTACAGATGCAAGGGATCCTTCGACTGCGGTAGTGCTTCGCATTCGCGAAGCACTACCTTCGCTCAGGATGACAGACCTTCTTTTCATGCCGACTCTCGGACGATTCGCTGTCACTCAGTGGCCGGGAATGATGGCGGTTTTGATGTCGCCACCGCGGTTCAGCATGTGGCGGAGCACCTTCTGCAAGCTGGAGAGCGGAGCTTCGCCGGTGATGTAATCCGTGGGACGAATTTTTTTGGCCGCGATGAGACCGAAGGCGCGGCGCACCGTTTCCGGAGTGTGATGGAACGTGGCCTTCAGGGTGATCTCGGAATAGTGGAGGCGGTTGGTATCGAGTTGGACTTTGGATCCGCTGGCGCAGCCACCGAAGAAATTCACGGTGCCGCCTTTGCGGACCATCTCGACGGTCCACTCCCAGGCTTCGGGACGGCCCACGGCCTCGATGACAACATCGCAGCCGCGCTTTTGCGGAGTCAGTGCGCGGACGGCTTCGACGACGTTCTGAACCTTGGTGGTCTGAACGATTTCGTGAGCGCCCATGTGCTTGGCGGCTACGACTTGTTCGTCACGCTTTACGACTGAGATGACGTTACAACCGATGGCCCGGGCCACCTGCACAAACATGAGTCCGATGGGGCCGCCGCCGATGATGGTAACGGTGTCGCCGATCTCGACGCCGGTCTCGTGCAGGCCGCGCAGTACACAGGCCAGAGGCTCGGTCATGGCTGCGTCTTCGAAACTGACGCCGGGGGGAATGACCAGCATGTTGGCTTCGACGATGCGCCGGGGCACGCGGATGTATTCGGCATACGCTCCGTTGTTGAAGAGCAGGTCTTCGCAGAGGTTTTCCTGATGCTTGGAGCAGTAGAAGCACATCTGGCAGGGTGCGGAATTCAGCGCGACCACGCGCATGCCCTTTTTGAAGCTGAGTACACCGTCGCCGACTTCCTCGATGACTCCGGCCAGTTCGTGGCCGAAAAGAGCGGGAGGAACGATCATGCGGGCGTGGTAGCCGCGCTGATAGACCTTGAGGTCGGTGCCGCAGGTGAGAGCCACCTGGACTTTGACGAGGACTTCCCCCTTCTCGACGCGAGGGATGGGTACTCTTTCAATCTTAAGATCTTCTTTGCCGTACAGGACGGCAGCTGTCATTTTTCCATTCACTGCTTGTTTCCTTCCCAGACTTCAGGTTTCCAGGCACTGCCGGGTTGAATCACGACCTTCATCGATGCAGGCTGGGGATGAGCGGCGAGTTCCAAGGCTCGGGCAGCATCCTGCAGCGGGAAGCGGTGGCTGATCAGCCGTTCCAAGTCGATCTCCCGATTCATTTCCCGGTTCATCACAAAGCGAACTGATTCTGCTTGTAAATCCACAGACGCACTATACGACCCCACAAGCGCCTTCTCATCGACGCAAATCGCAGCGGGATCCACGACCACTTCCCCGCGCTGGGTTTGCGCAAACAACAACACCCGACCACCGGGACGGGCCGCGTCCATTGCTGGACGAATCAGGCCGTTACTGGCGACCGCCAATATTACGGCATCGGCGCCACGGCCCTCGGTTTGCTCCCGAACAGCACGAACTGCGTCCTGCTGGGACGCGTCGATCAGGTGCTCGAATCCAAGGCTTTTACTTATTCTAAGCCTCTCGGGATACAAATCGGAAGTAATAACAGTGGCCCCTGCCCGGCGGGCCAGGACACTGAGGATGATGCCGATGGGGCCCTGGCCGATGACGAGGACGGTCTCGCCGGGCGCGAGGCGGAGGGCAGCCATCCCTTTCATGCAGGTATTTACGGGTTCCACGAAACAGGCCTGCTCAAACGAGACGCCAGGCGGGATTCTAACGGTGCCTTGATCGACGATCCAGTCCATTACGCGGACGTACTCGGCGAAGCCGCCGCCGGAAGGCTCAAAGCCGGCGGTGCAGCCGACCTTCTTGTAGGTGGCGCACTGGGCGAAGGTCTGGTGACGACAGTAGTAGCACTGACGGCAGGGGATGTGATGAAAAACAACGACGCGATCGCCGGGGGCGAAGTTGTTCACCCCGGGGCCGACGGCCGCGACGACGCCGGAGGTTTCGTGGCCGAAGATGCGGGGGGCGGAATGCGATCCGGAGGCGATCTTCTTGAGGTCGGTGCCGCAGACGCCGCAGGTGTGGACGCGCAGGAGCAGTTCTCCGGGGCCGATGGCGGGCACGGGAACGGTTTCGAGGCGGACGTCATTGACTCCGCGGTAAACGGCAGCCAGCATGGTGGTTGGAATCGACTGGCTCCGGTCCTCGATCGCGATTTGTCGGGCAATCCCCATTCGGCTTTCGATGAACTCCAGTTAGATGAACATAAGTTAGATGCGTTTCAGAGCCGATTCGGACCGGGGGTGTCGATTCAGGCACCGGCCCCTAGTTTGGGGGGACGTCGGGCGGTCGTGGGTCGGTGTTGCTGAAGGCGACGTCGACCGTCATGGAATCCAAGTACGGCGAATCTGGCGGGGTGAAGTGAAAAGTCTTCACCTGGAGCACGACGTAAAAGGTATCCACTTTAATGATGCGCCTGGCGCGGGCCGGGACAGGAGCATAGTTGCCGGGCTCCAGACGCCACAGGGCGTCTTTGGCGACGTTTTTCGGATCGTCGGACGGTTGGGGCGAGGTGAGCAGAATATTGTCGTAAATGGGGTGGTGCAAGTCTGCGAGTTTCGCCTGCCAGGAGGTGATTTCGTTGTCCTCCTCGGGTCCGAGGGGAAGAAGCGAGAAGATGTAGCGGTCGTCGCCATGGGAATCTTTGATGCGTTCGCGGTAAATCGAGTTTTGGGGTGTGAGCTTGGCTTCAAAGCTCTGTTCGACGATGCGGGTTGAGCCTTGGCGAAAGCTTTCGGCGTAGACGAGGGTGGCAGTGGATTGCGCGGGCAGCGGCGGTACTGCGAATAACAAGAGGAGCGGGGCGAACAGTTGCAGTTTCACTGGCGGCCTCCGGCGCGCGAGGGCGCAGGCGGGGCGGTGTCTTCTGCGGCGGGGGCGGATGCCTGGCGTGACTCTCGGCTCAGTTCCTGATGGAAGCGCTGGAGATGCTCGCCGAGTATCTTAGCGGCGTTGCGGCTGTTGGAGGCGAGGGTGGCAACGCGGCTCCAAAGCCAGGGGCGCAGGGCGACGAATGCGGCGAAGCGGGCGGTGTGGAAATGGCCTCGGGAGTCGATGAAGCGGGCCATCTGCGGGAGTTCGAAATTTGAGTCGTCGGAGATGACTTTGGTTGCGGAGAATGGAATTCCATGGGTGTGGGCGGCGGCGGCGACTGCGGCGGCTTCCATGTCCACTGCTTTTGCGCCGTAGGCGTGGGACAAGCTTGCTTTCTGCTTCGCTCCGGCCACGGCCATGAAGGTGACCAGGGAATGTTCTCGGTGTCCGTCTTCGTTCTTGTCTTCGTCATTGTCATTGTGTTGGATCTGGACGCGGCTGCCGTCGCGGGCGTCGATGACGACCGATGGGGTGAAAAGATCACCGACGCGCAGGTCCGCATCCAGCGCGCCGGCGAATCCGACCGACTGCAGCAGTGTGGGCTGATACAAGGCGATCACGGCTTCGGAGGCGCGGCGCGCAGCGTCGAGGCCGATGCCGCCGCATACAACCACCGCATCATCCTGCTCGAAGAAAACAAAGCTGCGGCCTTCATACTCCTGCGGGACGCGGCGGCAAGTCCTGGTCAACCGGCTGACTTCGCGCTCCAGCGCTGCGACGATGGCGACTCTAGGCATACCCGTTGGCGCGGAACCACTCCACGGCGCGGCGCAATGCTCCTTCGACGGGAATTGTATTCCATCCCAAGTCGCGCTCGGCTTTATCGGAACTGGCCCACATCTTTTTCTTACCCATGCGCACGGTTTCGACGGTGGCGCGAGGCTCGCGGCCGAGCAGGCGGCCGGAAACCGTTTGATCCACCGCGCCCGCGATATAAGCAACAAAGTAAGGCAGCTTTACTTTCGGCGAAGGCAAGCCGGAGATCGTGCCCAGCTTGTCCAGGATCTGTTTCAGCGTGAGGTTCTCACCGCCCAGGATGTAGCGTTCGCCGCTCTTGCCTTTTTCCAGCGCCATGATATGGCCGCGGGCGCATTCTCGAACATCGACGAGGTTCAGCCCTGTCTCGACGTAAGCGGGAAATTTGCGCTTTAGAAAGTCCACGATAATTCTGCCGGTTGGGGTGGGCTTGATGTCCTGCTCGCCCACAGGAGTGGTGGGATTGACGGTCACGACACGCATTCCGTGGCGGCCGGCTTCCATGGCTATCTGTTCGGCCATGAACTTCGAGCGCTTGTAGTGGCCAATCATGTCGGCGAGAGAGACGGGCGAATCTTCGTCGGCGGGATGGCCGTTCCCGGTGAATCCTACGGTCGCGACGCTTGAGGTGTACACCACGGAACGCACGCCGTTCTTGCGCGCGGCCTCGAGGATCGCGCGAGTACCATCGACATTGGAACGATACATCTCGGCGGGATCGCGCAGCCAGAGCCTGTAGTCAGCAGCCACGTGAAAAACCACCTCGCAGCCAGCCATGCTCTTTTCGAGCGACACGGGGTCGCGGAGGTCGCCAGTTGCGGTTTCGGCGCTCAGACCTTCGAGGTTTTTCAGATTGCTCGTCTGGCGAACAAGGAGGCGAAGATCGGCTCCCTGCTCGGCGAGGACACGAGCCACGTGACTGCCCAGGAATCCAGTTGCGCCGGTGATGAAAGCTTTCAAAACAGTTCTCAGTTCTCAGTTCTCAGTGTCACGCCCTCCCGCGTCTCGGGAAACGGGGAGCACCTCCGCACCTTGCGGGATATTGAAGGACTTGGAATATCTGCGTATGTTTTCGAGTTCAGTCTGAAGCTGACGGCGATCCCTGCTTTTGACATTTGCCTCGCAGGCCGAGGAGTCATTCTCAAAAAAAAGCCAGCGAAGCTTCAAGCCGGGAACGATCGTAAAAAGGAGGCTCTCGGCCTCCTCACGCGACTCGGCCCTGCAGAAATCGATGTCAGCTACGGCGCACCTAAGGCCGGAGCGGAGAGCGCTTATGAGCGGCAGGAATTTCCGCGAGCTGCCAAACTTTGAACAGTCCTCAAAGGCTTGTGCTTTGTAGTCGTCGAAGACCAACCACCCGTCCCGAAGCATCTGGCACAAGTGCGTTGTCTTACCGCTGCCCGGAAGCCCAGCGATAAGGATGACATTTTCGCTCATAAAATTCGGTTTAGAAAGCCCCTCGATCCCAGTTCGAGCGACGGGCCGGTGCGTTTTGACTGAGAACTGAGAACTGAGAACCGAGAACTGAGAACTAGTTGTCCGCCTTCTCCATCACCTTCGCATACGTAGTCAACGCGAGCAGCGGGAAGTACTGGCGGTAGAGGTGATACTGCAGGTAGAAGACGCGGGGGAAACCGGTGCCGGTGCAGTAGGGCTCATCCCAGGAACCATCTTCCTTCTGCGTGCGCAGCAGGTGAGCGATGCCGCGAGCGACGGAGTCGCTGCGCGTATCGCCGACGGCAAGCAAGCCTAGGATCGCCCAAGCGGTCTGCGAAGGGGTGCTGGGGCCAACACCGCGTAAGGCGGGATCGTCATAGGAACCGACGCTCTCACCCCAACCACCGTCAGGATTTTGCACCATGCGCAGCCATTCTGCGGCTTGCTGCATACAAGGCTCGTGATTGTCCATGCCAATCGCTTCCATACCGCGCAGAACGAGCGCCGTGCCATAAATATAGTTCACGCCCCAGCGCCCGAACCAACTGCCGTCGGGCTCTTGTTCGTTGCGCAGGAATTGAATGGCGCGCTTCACCGCTGGATGGTTCCTATCGTAGCCGTAGGTCGCCATCATCTCGAGGATGCGTCCGGTGATGTCGACCGTCGCAGGATCGAGCATGGCGTTGTGATCTGCAAAGGGCATGTCCTGGAATACCATCCGGTTGTTGTCTTTATCGAACGAGGCCCAGCCGCCGTTCTTGCACTGCATCGATAAGACCCAATCGATCGCGCGCTGTACCGACTCGCGCTGGTAGCGCCCGTTGGGATGTTCGACCCGGCTCAACGCCAGGCAGACCATCGCAGTATCGTCGACATCGGGGTAAAATTCGTTATTGAATTCGAAGTACCATCCGCCCGGCTTGCCCTGCTTGTTCTTGATCTGCCAGTCGCCGGGGTTGCGCACCTGCTTCTGCAGAATCCAGTCGGCGCACTTGACCATGCGGGGATCGTTGGCCGGGACGCCGGCTTCGCCCAGGGCGAACATGGCGTACGCCGTATCCCACACCGGAGACATACAGGGTTGCATGCGGAAAGTGTCGCCTTCTTCGATGCCGAGCTTCTCAAACTCGTCGAGCGCGCGGATAACCTGGGGATCGTCCACGGAGTAGCCGAGGCAGCGCATGGCGATGATCGAGTTCATGATGGAGGGATAGATGCCGCCGAGACCGTCGCTCATCTCAAAGCGCTCGAGCATCCACTTCTCCGCGCTCTTCAGCGCGACCGAACGCAGCGGCCGGATGTGAACCCGCTCAAACCAATGCGTCATGCGATCCACACAAAGGAAGAAATTCCGCCAGGAAATCAGGGTTCGCGACCAGTGCAGGTGCATGCGCGATTTCTGCATGCCGCCGACGAAGAGCTCTTCGACGCCCATTTCGCGGGGAATCTTCTTGAAAGGCTTCTTGGCGTAGCAGATGGAAAGCGGCACCAGGATGGCGCGCGACCACGACGAAATTTCGTAGATATTGAACCAGAACCAGTTGGGAAACAGCACGATTTCAGGCGGAATGGCGGGCACCGCATCGTAATCGTACTGGCCGAAGAAACAGAGATAGATCTTGGTAAATGTATTGACCTCGGTGACACCGCCGAGTTCGAGGATTTTCTTGCGGGCGCGCTGCAGCACGGGATGATCGGCGCTGTATCCGGCCAGCTTCAACCCGAAATACGCCTTCACGGAGGCGCTGATGTTCGATGGCCCCGCCGGATAAGTATTCCAGCCTCCGTCCTCGTTCTGGTGCTGGACGATCCAGTTGGCGGCCTTGCGGAAGCGCTCGGGATCGCCCGTGCCCAGCAGGGTATGGAGCAGAATGTAATCCGACTCGAGGGTCGTGTCGGCTTCGAGCTCGCCGCACCAATAGCCATCCTCATGCTGGGCGGAGAAAAGAAGCTTGCGGGCGGCGGACATGGCGGCGGCCACGCGACTGGATAACCCGTCGATCTTGCCGAAGCGAAGTTGGGGTTCGGAAGCTAAGTTCGCGTCAGGGGAGTTTGTATCCATAGTGTGATGGCTCCGTTTTGCAGCAATCTACCTTCCAGCATCGTCCCGATCCGTCCGAGATCCTTCGCTCCGCCTGAAGAACGGCTGCGCTCAGGATGACGCCGATACAACTGGCGTCAGTCCGCGGTAGCACTTGCCGGAGCGGCGGCGATAGCTTCGACAATCTCCGGCGGCAGCCCGAAGCGGACGTTTTCCGGCATCACTTCGAGTTCCTGCACGTTGTCGAAACCTTTGGTGGCGAGAAACTTCATGGTTTCCTCCACCAGGCATTCCGGCGCGGAAGCGCCGGCGGTCAGCGCGATGGTTTTCACGTTTACCAACCACGGGGATTCAATGTCTTTGTAGCTGTCGATGAGATGGGCGTTCGTACCGAGATTGCGGGCGACCTCGACCAAGCGATTTGAATTGGAACTATTCTCGGAGCCCACGACGAGTAGCAGATCCGCTTCCGAGGCGACCTGCTTGACGGCGACCTGGCGGTTTTCCGTGGCGTAGCAGATATCCTGCGCGGCCGGGCCTTTGATGTTGGGAAACTTTCGCTTCAGGGCCGCGATAATGTCTTTGGTTTCGTCCAGGCTCAACGTGGTCTGGGTGAGGTAAGCGACGCGATTCGGATCGGGCACGGAGAGCGACTTCACCTGCTCGGGAGTTCCGACGACCTGGGTGACCAACGGAGCTTCGCCGAGAGTTCCGATGACTTCGTCGTGATCGTGGTGGCCGATGAGGATCAGTGAATAACCCTCTTTGGCGAACTTGACCGCTTCGACGTGGACTTTGGTGACCAGAGGACAGGTGGCGTCGATGACGCGTAGTCCGCGGCGGGCGCTGTGTTCGCGCACTTCGGGCGAAACCCCGTGAGCGCTGTAGATGACGCGCTCACCGTTAGGAACTTCGTCCTCGCTATCGACGAAGATGGCGCCCTTGCCGCGCAGTTCGTCGACGACAAAGCTGTTGTGGACGATTTCCTTGCGGACGTAGATGGGCGGACCGAAGGCCTCGAGGGCGATGCGGACAACGTCAATGGCGCGCACCACGCCGGCGCAGAAGCCCCGCGGCTTGAGCAAAAGCAAAGTCTTTCCCTGGCTATTTGGCACTATTCAACTCCTGCTCCTCTGACGTTCGCCAAGCCATGATGTTTAGATGCAGAATCTGGGCCTGGAACTGTACGGTCAGGGTACACGAACCCCGTTGAGACGATAGTAATAAGCTACCGGAAAGTACCTCTGTGGTCAACGTAAGCCACAGAAACGGCGGGGATTAGCAGTGGGTGGGGAGAATCCGGGGTCGACCGGGAAGGTGCCTCGCGCCTGGTTTACCACAACCTCTTTACGCCGTATCCGTCGAGCGCTCGGTCGTTACTGACGATCGGAACGTTTTCGGACAGAGCCTGGGCGATCAGCATGCGGTCGAAAGGGTCCTGGTGTGGACCGGGCAATAGGCCTGCGCGGATACCATGCTCGGCGGTCACAGCCAGAACCTCAAATCGCTCCCGCTTGAGCTCTTCGACAAAATTTCGGATCAGGTCTTCCGCCACCGGCAATCTTCCCAAGCGAAATTTGGTGGCGATCTCCCAGGCAGAAACCGCGCTTACCAGTGAAATATTGTCATGATCCTTGATGAGGGCACGGGCGGGCTTGGAGAGATGCGGATCAGTTATCATCCACCAAATCAAAGTGTGGGTATCAAGCAAGCAGCGCAAGCGAGCTTACTCCCAGCCTTCCAACTCTTCAGGGGGAAGGGGCTCGAAAAACTCCGGGCCAATTTTGATCTTGCCCTTCCAAGCGCCGGGTTTGCGATCTCCGCGCTTATCCACGATTGCAACCAGTTTCACCACCGGCTGCTTGCCCCGAGCGATGACGATCTCCTCACCCCGGCAGGCTTTTTCGATGAGACGGGAAAGCTGCGTTTTTGCCTTGTGGATGGTGATTGTTTCCATGCTCTAGTACGTTAGCTAACCTAGCTTAGCTAATGTACGGACTGACGTCAAGCTGTCTTTTCCCTGCTGGCCGGCGGGATGCCGGCGCTAGCCGTTGGCTTTGATCATCTGCTCGGCGTGTTTGCGCGAGGTGTCGGTTAGTTTCGCGCCGCTGAGCATGCGCGCGACTTCCTCGGTGCGCTCCTCGCCGGCTACGGGGCGGATCGAGGTGCGGGTGCGGCCGTTGCGCTCCTTTTTCTCGATGACATAGTGATGGTCGGCAAAGGTGGCGATCTGCGGGAGGTGGGTGACGCACAGCACCTGGTTCGATCGTGCGAGGGACTTAAGTTTTTTGCCTACGGCTTCAGCGGCGCGGCCGCCGATGCCGGTGTCGATTTCGTCGAAGACGAGGGTGCGATGCCTCACCGGGGCTGAAGCCCCGGATGAGTTTGATCCGCTAACGCGGCCCTGAAGGGCCGCTCTTCCACTTTGCACACTCACCTTGAGCGCGAGCATCACTCGCGACAACTCTCCGCCCGAGGCGATGTGCTCGAGTTGCCGCATGGGCTCGCCGGGATTGGTGGCAATGAGGTAGACGACTTGATCGATTCCGGATGGGGCCCAGTTCCCTTCTTCTTCCGAAGTCGCGATCTCGATGTGAAAGGCTGACTTCATGGCGAGGTCGTTGATCTCCGATTCCACTAGCTTTTCGAGTTTGCGCGCTGCATCTTGCCGTTTTTTCGAGAGTGCTTGGGCCGTTCGCAAGTATTCGTCGCCAGCTTTAGCGAGCTCAGCCCGGAGTTCGCGCAGGATTTCGTCTTTGTTCTCGATCTCCGAAAGTTTGCGGGTTACGTCAGCTCCGAACGAAATCACGTCTTCGAGAGCTGGACCATACTTACGCTTTAGGCGGTCGAGCAGTGCCAGGCGGTCTTCGACCTCCGCCAGATGTTCGGGCGAAGCATGGATGCCTCCGGCGTAATCCCGGACGGTGGCGCCGACGTCTTCGACGCTGATGCGGGCGGTTTCGAGCGCGGCCAGAGCCTCCTGAAACCTCGGCTCGTAGCGTGCCAGTTCCTGAATCTGTTTTTGCGCGGCGCGCATGGAGGCAGAGGTGGAACCATCTCCTTCGTAGAGCAGATCGAAGGCCTGCATGGCGGCGTTGTAAATCTTCTCGGCGTTGGCGAGCACGCGCTTTTCGGTTTCCAGTTGCTCGTCTTCGCCGGATTGCAGTTTGGCTTCCTCGATTTCGCGCTTCTGAAAGATCCACAGATCCACCAGACGCAAGCGGTCCTGCTCGCCGCGTTCGAGATCTTCGATGCGGCCGCGAATTCCCTTCCAGGCTTCGTGGGCCGCAGCGATCGGCTCGACCTGGCTTCCGGCAAACTGATCCAGCAGTTCCAGGCGAGCGGGAGCGTCGAAGGAGAGAATCGATTCGTTTTGAGCATGGATCGTCGCCAGATGGGGCGCGAGCTGCCGCAGCACGGCAACGGTTGCAGCCTGATTGTTGACGAATGCTCGTCCCTTGCCCCCGGCCGCAATCTCACGACGAATGATGAGTGAGCCATCCTCCGATTCATCAAGGCCGTTGTGCTCCAGGACTTTCTCGATCGCTTGTTCGGCGCCGCCCTGGCATTCGAAGACCGCCGAGACCACGGCCCGCTCCGCACCGGTGCGGATCACCTCACTGGAGGCTTTATCGCCCAGCAACAGGGCCAGGGCATCGATCAAAATGGATTTTCCCGCGCCCGTTTCGCCGGTCAGCAGGTTCAGTCCGGAGGCAAACTCCACCGCCGCATTGTCAATGACGGCGTAGTTCTCGAGGTGCAATTCAATCAGCACAGGCCATCCCGGGACGATGTCGGAGTTTTGCGCAGCATAGCATGAAAGGCAGTTGCCAGTACCCAGTTGCCAGTTTGCGGCGGGAACGCCTGGCTGGGGAGCCGCCGTCGGCACCTCCTTGGGGAACTTTTGCATCTTACTCGCGATACAGGCGGCTGTGGAGTTAATCTAGAAGAGTTGGGTCCTTAAGGAGGGCGAGTGCGCTGCGGACGTTGCGGGAACGAAAATTCCGAGGCTAACCGTTATTGCGGCATGTGTGGAGCGGCGCTGGTCGCGAAGGCGGAGGCGGCGGGGCCTGCGGTGCGGGCGACGGTTACGCCTGGAGAAAAGAAGGCCGAGCCAGGATCGGGCAGTGGGTCAGCGGAGCCGCGTCCGCCGGCACGTTCAGCGAGTGAGGCAACGCCGGTAGCTTCTCCAGGGGCGAGCACGTCCCAGACCATCAATTCTTCGTTAGGCAGGTCTTCGACAGGCGGTTCTTCGACAAGCAGTTCTTCCGCAAGCAATGTCCCGCCAATCACGGGGCCGTCATTCTTAGGATTGAATACGCCTGCGGGTAGACCAGGTGTGGATCAGTCGCGACAGCATTCTGATCCGCCACACGGCCACGATGGGTTGCGCTCTTCCGGAAATCTGGACTACCTTCTCGAAGATGAGGAAGAAGAGGGGAGGTGGAGCCGCGGCAAGTTCGCGTTGATTGTGGTGGCTCTGATGTTGGTGGGCGGTTTCGGATACTTGCGCTGGAAACAGGGAGGCTTCGACTGGCTGACCAAGGGCGACGGGAAACCCGCGGCGACCACGCAATCGGCGGACCCAGCGCCGAGCAACGCGGATTCTGGAAGTGCAACGAGCGCCGCGCCAACTCCGGTGGGGACGAACTCGGATGCCGCCACGAGTGGGGCGGCGACGCCATCCGCCGCGACGGAATCGGGGGCGCCACAAGCGACTCCTTCGCAGACCGCTGCACCGCAGAACAGTTCGCCGCAGACTGCGCCTCCGCAGGCCGATCCCAGCGATTCAAAGCCCGCGGATTCCGTGACGCCACAGGCGAGTGCTGATTCCAATTCGCCTGCGCCGCAGGCGGAAGTGCCTGCCGTGGTGAAGCCACGAGAGCGCAAACCGACGCCGGTGAAGCCGGTTGATCCGGTGAGCGAAGCGGAGCGCTACATTTATGGACGCGGGGTGGGGCAGGACTGCGAGCGGGGCATGCGGCTATTGAAGCCAGCCGCGGAACAGTCCAATCCGAAGGCAATGATCTCGCTGGGCGCGGTTTACTCGACCGGCACCTGCACGCCGCGCGATTTACCGACGGCCTATCGCTGGTTTGCGCTCGCTCTGCATAAGCAGCCGGACAACGAGGCGCTGCAGGATAACCTGCAGAAACTCTGGAGCCAGATGACGCCGCCCGAGCGTCAACTCGCGATCAAGCTGAGCCAGTAGTGAGCGGAGCTACGCTCCGCGGACAGGCGAGGGCGGCTGTCCCCACATAGAATCACGAATGAGTTGAGCTAAAGTTAAGGTGCAATCCGACAAGGCGGGATTTCACGTATACCTACTTAAGGAAGAGACTAGGTTTTGTCGAGTCTGCAACGACAAGGCAATTCGGCGGATCTGGCCATGGTTACCGGCCTGAAGGCCGGCGACCAGGGGGCGATGGCGGAGCTCTACGACCGCTACTCTTCGGTGGTGTATGCAGTAGCCTTACGGGTGCTCGGAGATACGGGAGCGGCGGAAGACGTGCTGCAGGAAATCTTCTTACAATTGTGGCGCAATCCCGGCGCGTTCGATGCGGCGCGCGGCAGTTTAGGAAGCTGGCTGGCCGTCATCACGCGCAACCGAGCCATTGACTCCCTCAGAAGGCGTCGTCCCGAGACAGATATTGAGGATGTAGTGTTATCCGTGGCTCCTGACCTGGCCGGAGAAGCGGATCGCGCGCGGGTTGCCGAAAAAATGCGTGGAGTGATGGGAACTATGACTCCGGTTCAGCGCAGCGCCCTGGAAATGGCTTATTGGGAAGGCATGAGCCATTCCGAGATCGCGGATAGGACGGGAGAACCGCTGGGCACGGTGAAGACACGGATTCGCGCGGGTTTGATTGCGCTGCGAAAGGCGTTTCAAACATGAGTGAATAGCGGAGCTGCGCTCCGCCGACAGCCCCTTCGACAGGACAGGCGAGGGCGGCTGTTCCACATTGAGCACGAAGGCATTTGCCAGGCTGATTAGGAAATGAACGAGCACGAACAATACGCCGAGGATCTCGCCCTATATGCGCTGGATGCGCTGCAGGGAGAGGAGCGGGCCAAGCTCGACCAGCACTTGGCGACGTGTGCGCCGTGCCGGTTGGAGTTGGAACAACTGCGGGGCGATACGGCATTGCTGGCAATGTCGGCGGCGGGGCCGAGGGCGCCGCAGCGAGCGCGTCAGCGGCTTTTGGATGCGGTGGCGCGGGAACCGCGGCCGGCGGCGCAGGTTGTAACACGCCGAGGGTGGTGGGGATGGATGGGATGGGCGGCCACGGCGGCGGTTGTGATATTCGCGCTGTCGTTGTGGCGGGAAAATTCCGCGCTGAAGCAGGGCTTGGCATCGGCAAGTTCGCAGGCGGCGGAGAGCACACGAGAGTTGGAAGAGTTGCGGAGGATTGCAGCGCCGATTATTCAGCCGGAAGCACAGCGGGTGACGCTGGTAGCGGCGAAGGCTCCGCCGCAGCCGCAGGGTAAGGCGTTTTATCTGAGGAACCGCGGGAGTCTGGTTTTCCTGGCCAATAATATGCCGGCGTTGCCGCCGCAGAAGGCTTATGAGTTGTGGCTGATTCCGACCAGCGGGAATCCGATACCGGCAGGAGTATTCAAACCGGATGCTCGCGGGAATGCGAGCGTGGTGAATCCCCCGCTGGCAGCGGGAACCGAGGCCAAGGCGTTTGCGATTACCGTGGAGGACGAAGCGGGATCGGCTGCGCCTACGACGCCGGCGGTGATGGTGGGTGCCGGCGAGTAGCGGGTGGGGTTCGTTTGAGGCCGTGGTCTTAATCGCGACGCCTGAAGAGCTGTAATAGCTGCGCCGCCGTTAGATCGACGCGCTGGTGCCGAGAATGCGTCGCTTCGCTTGGCGGGACAGCCGGGGCCGCTGTCCCACGTAAGGGATTTCCTTCCGCGATCCGCCGAATAAGAGGCTTACTGTTCCAGCGCTTTGACGGCTTTTGCGAGGGCCGGGTGTTCTTTCTTGTAAGCGCGTGCGATGTCGCCGAGAGGAGTCTCGCGCGCGGGGGCGGAGACGAATTCCGAGAGCGGACGCTCGCCCTGGGCATAGCTGTAGGTATTTGAGTCGAGGAGGCTGGACTCCTGCGCCAAGGCATGCTGGGAAGCGTGCTGAGGATGATCGGGAACATAGGTGGGCTGGGCGGTGCTGCTGATGGAGCCAGCGACTTGTCCGAAGCATGCGGTAGCACAAAGAAAACAAAGAGCGAACATCGCGGTCTTCATAATTTTGATCCTATCCGGGGGAAATTGCCTGCCGTGTGAAAGAACTGGCGGAGGCCGGCTGAGCGCGGCTTCCGCCGGGGTAAGGGCAAT
This sequence comes from uncultured Acidobacteriaceae bacterium, assembly GCA_963749985.1. GTDB lineage: Bacteria > Acidobacteriota > Terriglobia > Terriglobales > Acidobacteriaceae > Sulfotelmatobacter. The sequence goes on from CAVVOS010000006.1 coordinate 131,059, forward strand.
CCGCATACCAAACCGGAACAGGTGGGATTCAAGTTAGGGGATGCGAATCGAGGCCAAGAGCAAGGATTTGCACATATGTGGAAGGTTGGCGATCTGGAACCTGCAGGGCGCGTCGTGGCAGGACTGGGGCAGGACTTGCGCACTCGGAAACCGGGGGTGTATGGTTTCCGGCGCGCGCGAGGTGGCAAGGAGGCGCACTGCATGAAATGGTACGCGGTTCTCTTCTATGTTTATGTTCTGTTGTCGCTGCCTGCCGGGTTGTGGGGGCAGACCAGTTGCGAAGAGGGGAACGGCCCGCTGGATCTCGCTGAACCGAAGACGATGAGCGTGCAGGAAGTGGTGCAGAAGTTGGGCGCGGCCGAGGCGGCTGCGAAAGAAGCTCGACTTCACTACACCTACAAACAGGATGTGCTGGTACAGACGCTGAACGGGAAAGATGTGACGGGAGAATTTCATGAAGTGACGACCGTCTCCTACGGCGAGAAAGGCAGGCGGGTGGAGCAAGTGACGTTCGCAGCGCAGCCGTCGTTGCGAGGGGTTCAATTCACGCAGGAAGACATGGAGGATATTCGGGTCTTCATGCCGCTCATGCTGACGAGCGAGGATCTGTCGCAGTACAACCTGACTTATGCCGGCCAGCAGCATGTTGACGACCTCGATACGTATGAGTTTCACGTGGAGCCCAAGAAAAAAGACGAGAAGGGCAGACGATATTTTGAAGGGAGGATCTGGGTAGATGCGCAAGACTTTCAGATCGTGAAGCTGTGCGGCAAGAGTGGTCCGGACCAGGCGCGGGTAAAGAAGAAGCAGCCGCAGGATTTGCGGCCCACATTTGTGACGTATCGCCAACAAGTGGATGGGCGCTACTGGCTCCCCGCGTACACGCGGTCGGATGACACACTGCAATTTAAGACCGGGGGAGTGCACGTGAAGGAGATCGTTAAATACAGCGAGTATAAGCGCGCGCAATGAGCGAGAGGTAGGGGTTCATTTTGCGCTTGAAGTTCGCCGGTTGTGCGGACGGCCAAAAGCAGGGGTGTCTGCGGTGAGGGATGAGAAGAAAGTTAGGGAGTGAAGGAATTTTCACAGTTGACACGCAAAGGCAATGTGAAGAGAATCATCCGATCTTGTTGTCCCCTGCTTCCATTGACTCTGGAACTTCAACAAGCCTTTTGTGGGTTCAAGACTTGTAAGCGCTGACGTTATCAAAGACACTGCGGTCAACGACTCTAAGGAGATCTATGCACATGAAGCAACGATTTACTGCGCTCAGCTCACTAGCTGCGCTTCTGGTGGTGGCCAGCTTAGCCGGCGCCGCTTTCGCCCAGGAACAGTCCACCCAAAGACCGATGTTTAAGCACCCCACTCCGCACTACGACCAGAATGCGGTACCAACCACGCCGCTGGTCACCTGGAACGGCTCCTTTAAGTATCAGGGCAAGACCAACAACTTCGTGATGGTGGGCACAGATCCGTCGGCCACCAACACTGCAACCACGATTCCGGTCTACATCATTCCGGTAAAGTTCGGCTTTACCAAAGGCACCACGACGAAAGTCTTCGATCCTACGAAGGCGATCGGTAGCGGCCTCTCCGCGGTCAATCAGACGCTGGCTTCCCCAATCTTCCAGAGCAGCATCGATTACGTACAGGGCGGCACAGATCTAGGCACAACCCAGTATGAAGATGCCTGGCAGCGTGGCAATTTCTGGACCGACGTGATGACCAACACGGACTATCACGTGCTTCTCGGAACGCCGACGGTGTTGCCGACCCTCACGGTTAAGGTACCTGCGGCCGATGGAACCACCGGGACGTCGTCCTATGGTCCTGCTGGATTGCTTGGAATCGTGAGCTTTAACTGGTTCACCACAGAGGCTCCGACCTGGATCGCACACTACTCGCAGATCACGCCGAGTTCCCTGGCGATTTTCATCACCTATAACGTCTATCTTTCGGAGACGAGCAATTTCGGCGGGTGCTGCATCGGCGGCTTTCATGACGCCTACGGCAGCGCGTCTTCTCCACAGAGCTACGCCCAGTTCTCGTTCATGGGACAATCGACGACCCGCGAAGTATTCTCGTCCGACGTTTCGGCGTTGTCTCACGAACTGGGCGAGTGGATCGACGATCCGTACATCGACAACACGGAGGGCGCTTGTGGCGGCATCCTGGAAGTCGGCGACCCGCTGGAAGGCGAAGCGGACTACGGCGATCACATCTACACCGTGGGCGGATACGGCTATCACGTGCAGGATCTGGTCTTCTTGAAATACTTTGGGCAGACCCCGTCTACGTCCGTGAACGACTGGTGGACTTTCCAGGATTTCCCGTTCACCACTGTGTGCCAAAACGGCCAATAGTTAACCTGCAGTTTGTATAAGCAGCCCGCCCCGCGAAGGGGCGGGTTTTTTGTTGCGCCAAAATGCTGCACCAAAATGGGGCTCAGGTTGGGCTGGGTACTTCAATGGCGCGCCCGCTGCCGTACTTTTTGAACACGGAATCGCGGGAGATGACGCCTTCCAACTGGCGGGAGTTGGCGCGATTGACCACGGGGACGAGCGGATAATCGTTCACGTAGCGGAGAGCAGAATCGAGAGGGAGATCGGGGTAGAGACTGGGCAGTGACTGGGCGGAGAGAACGGAGCTGAGCGTGAGTTCGCCCTTGCCTTCCTGGAAGAGGCGCTGGAGTTGGTCACGGCTGACGATGTTCCATCCGCTGGGATGCATGCGCACGAGGAAAGTAGAGTCGGGGGAATCCTGAATGCGGCTGGCGTTGGCATCGACATAATCTTGCGCGTTCAGGATTGTGGCCGGAACGGGGAGCATGGCATCTTCAACGCGGAGGATGGTTTCTTCGCGGTCCTCTTCGAGCGAAGGCAGGATGAGGCCGTCCTGTCGCGTCAGCAGATCGAAGATGGGCACGGGCTGAAGGCTGCGCGAGATTAAGTACGAAAATGTATTGGCCACGATGACGGGGACGATGATTTCGTAGTTGCCGCTGACCTCGAGCACCATGAAGACGGAGGTCATGGGGACGCGCAGGAATCCGGCGAAGAGAACTCCCATGCCGACCAAAACGTAGGTTCCGGTCGATCCGGTGAGGTGAGGGAAGAAGATGCGTTCGAGATCGCCGACCGCGCCTCCGAGCATGGCTCCGATGAAGAGAGTGGGCGCGAACATTCCTCCGGGAGTGCCGCTCACGAAAGAGAGAGTGGTCGCGAGAATCTTGAGGACAGCGAGGATGGCAAGGACTTTCCAGGCGTACTGGCCGTGCATGGCCTGATCCATGGAATCGTAACCGGCGCCCATGACTTGTGGAGCACCGAGGAAGGCGATGAGTCCGACGAGGAGTCCGGCGAGCGCGGGTTGAAAATATTGCGTCCAGCGGGGCAAAGCCTTGAGGCGAGGACGCAGATAACCGATCGACTTGGCGAATGCGACAGAGGCCAGTCCGCCGACGATGCCGAGAAAAGCGTAGGCAATGAGTTCGGTGGGACGCTTGAAGGTGGTGACGGGAATGCGGAAGAGCGGTTCACTGCCGAGAAACCAGCGCACGATGACGACACTGGAGACGGCGGAGAGCACGACGGAGCCGAGGATGCCCGCGCTCCAGCGTCCGATAACCTCTTCGATGACGAAAAGGACGGCAGAGATGGGGGCGTTGAAAGCCGCAGCCAGGCCGGCGGCGGCGCCGACGGGAGCCATGAGGCGAAGCTTTTCGCGGGAGATTTGGAGTTGGCGTCCGAGGGCGGAGGCGATGCTGGCCCCGATCTGGAGAGCGGGATCTTCGGGGCCGAGGGATTGACCGGAGCCGATGGCGAGCGCGGCGCAAATGAATTTTCCGATGGCGGTGCGAAAGGGGATGAAGCCGTTGAAGATGTAGAGCGCCGCCTTGGTCTGGTTGACGCCGCTGCCGCGGATGCCGGGAAACACGCGCAGAACAAGCACGGCGACAACCAAGCCAGTGAGCGAGGGTACGGCAAACAGGCGCCAACTATGGGTTTGGGGGAGCGGACCGAGCAGGGCGAGGTGCATCCAATCGATAGCGAGGCGGAAGCAGACGACGGCTAGTCCGGAGAACATTCCGATGAAGACGGAGAGAATAAGGAAGAATACTTCGTCGTTGAAGACGCCTTCGAGACTGGAGAACAAGCGTCGCGGAGCTTGAAATCGCGTTGACGGAGTCTGCGGCAAAGGCGCCGAAGAGCTGTTGGTAGAGGCAAGATGACTCATTGGCTGGCGGCCTCGCGTTTTTCAGAGATCAGGAGCAATGCGAGGTCGATGCCTTGCGGCGGACCACAAGTATCCGCGGTCTGTTTTTCGATCTGGAAAACCAGGTCCATGATGGTGTCGGGGAGATCGGTTTCTCCGGGGGAGCGGAGGTGAGCTAGATCTGGTTTGGTGGCAGTCCAGCGGGATTGCAGGCCGGAGAGCGGGGATGGGGTGGTGAGGCTGAGGCCCCGCTGCTGAGCGCACTCGGTGAGGCGGTCTCCGGCCTGGGCGAAGGCGGTGGTGATGCGGCGGTTGCGCTCGGCGTCGGAGATGTGACTGTGGAAGGGATTGGTGCGGAGAATGAGGTCGGCGGTGGCGAGAAGCTGGCGAGAGTCGGCATCCTCGGGATTGGTGTTGACGGCGGCCTGCAAATAGCGTTGGGCGGTGGCGTAGTTGCCGGAGTGATAGGCGGCTTCACCGGCTCCGGCCAGGGCAGAAAGGTTAGAAGGCTCGAGCGCGAGAACTTCGCGGTCCTGAGCGAGGGTGCCGACGTAGTCCCCCGCCTGCGCGAAGAGCTGCGCGGCCTGCAGATGCGAGGCAGCATCGGGAGGCAAGGCAGTGGCCAAGGCCATGAGTTCTGATTCGGCTTTGTCAGGGGCGCCTTTCTTGAGCAGGAACTGGATGAGCTCGATGCGAGCTTTGCTGCGGTTGGAGTCAGGATCAGAGTTCCAGACTCCGTACATGGCGTTGTGGTAGTAGCGGGTGGCGTCTTCGATGGAACCGCGGTGGGCCGCGACACGGGCAAGCGCGAGATTGACGGCAGCGTCCTGTGGGGAACGCTGCCAGAGAGCAACGAGATAGGATTCTGCTTCGTCGAGACGGCGCGGATCGTTGCTATCGCGCAGAGCGCGAGCCAGGCTGAGTTGGTACTGAGAGTTGCTGGGATCGCAGGTGAGAGCGGCGCGGAACGCGGCGATGGCGTCGTCGTAGCGGGCGGCGCTAGCGTCGGCGAGGCCTTGGGCGTAGAGCGTACGGCCGCGGGCTTGCTGATTGGCGGTGAAGCGGGAGACAAGATGGCTGACGGCGGCGAAGGCGATGGCGGCAGCAAGAGTAAGGATCAGGAGGATGACAGGAGCGGAGCGCGAGACGAGTTTGGGAAACGTCCACGACATGTCTCGTATCACGATATCATTTTGCGGGGATGGGAATGAGTGGGGTAAGCACAAGAGTGGGATCGAACAAGGAGCAGTGGCATATCGTGCCGTCCCGCGGGACTGGTTCCACCTTTCCCATCTGTTCCCGGCACTGCCGTGCCGGGCTTTCCCTTGCCGCCCCTTCGGGGCTAGCATCAAGTAGTTTTTCCTCAGTCCTCCCTTAAAATTCAGGTCTCACTTAAACGCTCAATGACCCGCGGTTCAGGTAAGATATTGCGTCTGCAGGGACTGCCGAAGAATGAATCGCGAATATCACAAGGGATACAGCCAGGAACTGAACCGGGACATGGAGGCGCTGGTGTTTGGGCATGCGGGGACGCCGCTGCTGGTGTTTCCTACGTCGATGGGAAAGTTTTTCGAGTATGAAGACCGCGGGATGATTGGTGTACTCGCCCCAAAGATCGAGCGCGGCGAGTTGCAGGTGTTCTGTCCGGACGGCGTGGATACCGAGAGCTGGTACAACAAGGGTGTGCATCCCAAGGTGCGGGTGCTGCGACATTTGCAGTACGAGCGATACATTCTGCACGAGTTGGTGCCGTTTATCCGGTGGAAGAATCAAACGCCGCGGCTGGCGGTGACCGGATGCAGTTTTGGGGCTTATCACGCGGTGAATTTTGCGTTCAAGCATCCCGATGTGGTGACGCACTGCGTGAGCATGAGCGGGGCGTTCGACATCCACCAGTTTCTGGATGGGTATTATGATGACGATTGCTACTTCAATTGCCCGCCGGATTATCTGCCGAACCAAAACGATGAGTGGTTCCTGATGCGATACCGGCAGATGAAGATTGTGCTGGGGTCGGCGGATTGGGACATGTGCCTGGACCAGAATGTGAAGCTGTCGGCGATCTTGAATGGCAAGGCGGTGCCGCACTGGCTGGATGTTTACGGGGACAATTCGAAGCATGATTGGCCGTTGTGGCAGAGGATGGCGGGGAAGTATTTTTAGGGCAGTGGTTAGTGGGCAGTATGAAAATTGCGATACCAATCATCGTATTTGTTCTAGTCGCACTGTGGCTCTGCATAAGGCTTCGGGCTCAGACCTCCCCACCGGTGACGAAAACAGAGACAGGACAAAAGTCGCCAGCAGATCCGAAGGACGTCTATGTCGGCTTGCGGAATACGATGCTGCAAGGCCCGAGATCAAAGTTCGGTCTGGCCGCACCTTCCACGCCCACGGAGCCGTGGGGCGTTTTGATGGATTGGGGCGTCCGAAATGGCACGGCGACCGTAGTCGTGTCGTCGGACGGCTCTGCCAGCGTTTACTTCAGTAGTGGTGGCGGATACATTGGCGGCAAAGGTCAGGAACCTATCCGAGCTGCCGCGCAGAAGGCCGTGGAGATCGCCCGAACCGTGAAACTGCCCGAGCGGCCGACTGCGATCTACCCGCTGCCCGAAACACACGGCGTGTTTTTCTACTTCCTTACTGATGCTGGCGTATTCATTTTCAGGACAAGCGAGCAGGAACTGAATTCTCCAGCGCACCCCTTGAGAAAAATAGGCGACGCGATGCAGGGAGTCATCACTGAATATCGCCTATGGGATCAAAATGGCAGACCGGGCGGCGGGGGAGAACTCAGAAAAACGCCATAAGCACGGCCGATCAGTGCGGTTGCAGTCGCTTGCTGCGAAATGGCCGGTTTGGCAGAGGATGGCGGGGAAGTATTCTTGAAGAGCGTCGTTGGTCGTTGGTCGTTAGCCGCCCGGGGGACGCATCGGGAGAACGCCTTGCAGCGGCAGCTAAGTGGGCCGGGAGTGCAGGGGTCCTTCGACTGCGGAAGTGCTTCGCTTCGCGAACCACTTCCTCCGCTCAGGATGACAGGGTTTATTTGGAGATGAAATCGTGAAGAAGATCGGGATTTTGTTTGGGATGGAAAATACGTTTCCGCCGGCTTTGGTCGAGAAGATCAACTCTTTGGGCGTTCAGGGGGTTGCCGCGGAGTTTGTGAAGATTGGCGGGATTCGGATGGACGAGCCGAAGAAATATGATGTCATCATCGACCGGATTTCGCAGGATATTCCTTTTTATCGAGCTTATTTGAAGAATGCGGTGCTGCATGGGACGATTGTGGTGAACAATCCGTTCTGGTGGACAGCGGATGACAAGTTTTTCAATTATGCGCTGGCGCACAAGCTGGGCGTGGCGATTCCTCCGACGGTGATTCTGCCCCACAACAAGCATCCGGAGGGAACGACGGATCAGTCCATGCGGAACTTGATTTTTCCGCTGAACTGGCAGGAACTGTTTGACTACGTTGGCTTCCCTGCTTTTCTGAAGCCTTATTCTGGCGGCGGATGGAAGCATGTGTATCACGTGCATTCTCCGGAGGAATTTTTTCAGCATTACAACCAGACCGGCGATTTGTGCATGACGCTGCAGCACGGCGTGGTATTTGAAGAGTATTACCGGTGCTATGTGGTGGGGCAGGAAAAGGTGCACATCATGAAGTACGATCCGCGGGCGCCGCATCATGAGCGGTATGTGAAGGGGAATCCTCCGCCGTCGTCGGAAGCTTTAAGGGCTCGGATCGAGAAAGACGCGCTGACTTTGTGCCGCGTGCTGGGCTATGACTTGAATACGGTGGAGTTTGCGGTGGAGGGTGGAGTGCCGTATGCGATTGATTTTCTGAATCCGGCGCCGGATGCGGAGATTACTTCCGTGGGGCAAGAGAATTTCGATTGGATTGTGAATGCCGTCGCGGAGATGGCGGTGAAGATGGCGCAGAGTGGGGAGAACCCGGCAAAGGAGTTGCGGTGGGCTAGTTTCCTGAACGGAACGCCGGCGAGGAAACCAGAGCGCAAGGGCGAGCCGGCTTGGGTGGCTGAGCGGAAGCGAGGGAAGGCGAAGTAGGGCTGTTGGGCTGCGCTTGAAGGCCGGGGGAGAGCGGCCGCCCCAACCCTGACTGCTATAGTCTTCCGGCGATTTCCCTCCCTTCATTGCTATACTGTTCTAACTTGTTCGCCCATCCTCTCGTACAGGACGCGAAAGGATGGAGCGCCTGGGGTGCTGGTTCGATTTCGCGTGCGGAGTGCCCACGCCACATTCCATGAAGCCTACTTTCAATATCGGGATCGAAGAGGAATATCAGACGATAGATCCGGAGACACGGGATCTGCGATCGCATATTCAGGTCGAACTGCTGGAGAAGGGGAAACTGATCCTGCAGGAGCGGGTGAAGGCGGAGATGCACCAGTCGGTGGTCGAGGTGGGGACTGGCGTCTGCAATAACATTAAGGAAGCCAAAGCGGAAGTGAAGATGCTGCGGCGGGATATTGTGAGGCTGGCGAAGGAGAATGGGCTGCGGCTGGCGTCGGTGGCGACGCATCCGTTTGCCGACTGGCGCACCCAGGAGATTTATCCCGACGACCGTTACAAGAACATTGTCGAGGACATGCAGTTGGTGGCGCGGGCGAACCTGATTTTCGGGTTGCACGTGCACATTGGGATCGAGGATCGCGAGACGGCGATCCACATGATGAATCATGCGCGGTATTTTCTGCCGCACCTGCTGGCGCTGTCGACGAATTCGCCGTTCTGGCTCGGGATGAATACGGGGTTGAAGTCTTATCGTTGCAAAGTGTTCGATAAGTTTCCGCGGACCAACATTCCGGATTACTTTCCGAGTTGGGGCGAGTACGAAAACTTCATCAAGCTGCTGATCAAGACGAACTGCATCGATAATGCGAAGAAGATCTGGTGGGACATCCGGCCGCATCCGTTTTTCAATACGATCGAGTTCCGGGTATGCGACATTCCGATGCGCGCGGACGAGACGATCGCGCTGGCGGCGCTGATTCAGGCGACGGTGGCAAAACTCTACAAGCTGTATTCTGCGAACCAGGGCTTCCGGCTGTACCGGCGCGCGCTGATCATGGAGAATAAGTGGCGCGCCTCGAGGTACGGGATGGACGGGAAGTTGATTGACTTCGGCAAGCAAACGGAGGTACCGGCGCGGGATTTGATTCTCGAGTATCTGGAATTCGTGGATGATGTGGTGGATGAACTGGACTCTCGCCAGGAATTGAACTATATCCACACGATGCTGGAAACGGGCAGCGGAGCGGATCGACAGCTGCGCGTGTACCAGGAGACTGGAGATTTGAAGAAAGTAGTCGATTACATCATCGAGGAGACGGAAACGGGGCTGGCGGATGAGGAGCCGGCTACCGAGCGAAAAGTAGGATGACGATACCTGGAAAGGAAATCAAAACCCCCACCCTCCCCCGAAGAACGGGGGAAGGATGGGGCACCCGCTCCAATCACGTTCCTTTTGATCCTGAATTTTCGGTTGGAGCGCGCAATGCCGTGCAGGTATGCCTGCGGGTGCAGCCGGAGGAGAAGGTTTGCGTGATCACGGACGAGGTCACGCTGGAGATTGCAGCGGCGATCGTGAGCGAACTGGATAAGCTGGGCGCGCCCTACCGCGCGTGGGTGCTGGAAGATCTGGCGGGGCGTCCGCTAAAGGATTTGCCGGCGGAAATTCTGGAGGATCTGGAGACGAGCCAGGTTTCGATTTTTGCGGTGCAGGCGCAGCGGAACGAATTGCGCTCGCGCATGCAGATGACGGATGTGGTGAACCGGCGAAAAATCCGGCACGCCCACATGGTGAACATCAACCGGCAGATCATGCTCGAAGGCATGCGAGCGGATTTTAAGAAGGTGGACCGGCTGAGCGCTAAGGTAGTGGCAATGGCGCGCAAGGCGAGCCGGATTCGAGCGAAAACCGCGGCAGGGACGGACCTGACGGCGGAATTGAATCCCAATTACCGCTGGCTGAAGACGAGTGGGATTATCACTCCGGAAAAGTGGGGGAACCTGCCGGGGGGAGAAATTTTCACGACGCCGGGCGAGGTGAATGGGACGTTCGTGATTGATGGGGTGGTGGGAGACTATCTGTGCGCGAAGTTCGGCAGTTTGCAAGAGAATCCTCTGACCATCCACATGAGGCGGAATCGCCTTACCGAGGCGCACTCGGAAAATCGCGAACTCGAAGACGATTTCTGGAAGTACACGCACACAGATGAAAACAGCGACCGGGTGGGCGAGTTTGCGATTGGGACGAACATTGATTTGAAAGATGTGATTGGGCAGATCTTGCAGGACGAAAAGTATCCCGGAGTGCATATTGCGTTTGGAAACCCATACGGGGCGCACACCGGGGCGGAGTGGGACTCGTCGACGCACATTGATGTAGTGGGAAGGAAATTTAATATCTGGGTGGATGACGAGCAGATTATGCAGGATGGGAAGTTTTTGGTGGAGGCGTAGGTGGCAACTCGGGAAATCCCCGGAGTCACCGTCGAAGAACGTGAGTTCGCGGTGCTCAAGAAGGCGTACGAAGCGTTCAACGCGCGTGACATCGATGCCGCTTTGGCGGCCATGCAGCCAGACGTGGAGTGGCCGAACGGGATGGAGGGCGGCACGGTTCACGGCCATGCGGGCGTTCGTGAATACTGGACACGACAATGGAGCATGATTGATCCGCATGTTGAGCCCGTGAGTTTCGAGCGGGATGAAGCGGGCCGCGTGATAGTGGAGGTTCACCAGATGGTAGGCGATCTCTCCGGACAAACATTGCTGGATCGGATGGTCGGGCACGTTTATGCAATGGAAGGTGGGCTCATTCGCAGTATGGAGATTCGCGAATAACGCTTGGAATTGCCGATTCCGGATCGAGTCACAGCCTTCCAGATTCGATTGCCGCTGATCACGGCGTTGGAGTATGATGCTGCCGTTCGCTGATTGGGTCGACCCCTGCCACCTTGTTTCCGGGCCTCGTCCGATTCTCTCTGCTTTGGAGGTACCCTCCGATGAAATACAAAGACCACTCGCTCATCCTGGACGCCCTGACGGCCCTGATCGCCACTTTGATTTTCGTGGGCGGCTCCCTTGCCGATGGGCAGGTTCTTTACTCTTTCCAAGGTAAAGACGGCTCGAATCCGTCGGGAAATCTGGTCGCTGACCAGGCGGGTAACCTTTATGGGACCACCGAATACGGAGGAGAGAACGGCTATTACGGGACTGTCTTCCAGCTCGCGCCCCCCGCCTGCCTAAACCGCCCGTGGACATTCACGACACTCTATGTTTTCGACAACACGGGCGACGGAGCGCGGCCTGCCGACGGCCTGATTTTCGACAGCAAAGGAAATCTCTACGGGACAACCAGCGACAGCAATGCCGGAGGGTATGGGGAGGTTTTCCAACTAGCGCCGCCGACCGCAACAGGGGGTACGTGGACCGAAACCGTCCTCTACCATTTTCAGGGCAATACGGATGGCGCCTATCCATTGGGCGGTCTGGTCTCCGATGAAGAGGGCAATCTTTACGGAACGACGGATTATACGGTCTTCGAATTAAGCCCGCCCGCCCAGTCAGGCGGGGCCTGGACGTTTAGTTTGCTCCATGAGTTCACGGGTGGGACCACCGACGGTACGTCTGCCCACAATGGCTTGGTTCGCGACCGGTGGGGCAACCTCTATGGAACGACGTTGTGGGGTGGCTACGAGGGCAACGCGGATTGCGGTCAAATTGGTTGCGGGACAGCTTTCGAGGTGAGTCCTCCGGCTTCCCCAGGGGGCGACTGGACAGAGCGGGTTATCCACTTCTTTGGCGTGGGCGATGATGGTTTTAATCCCGAGGGCGGACTGACCCTCGACGCGAAAGGCAACCTCTATGGAACGACGTATTCGGGCGGATCACCGGTAGCGGGAGGTGGAACGGCGTTTCAACTCACTCCGCCTAACCGATCGGGGGGCAACTGGAGGGAAACCATAATTCACAATTTCAGCTACAGCCTCCAGGACGGAGCCGCCCCGGTTGCCACGATGATTTCGGACGGCGAGGGCAATCTGTATGGGACTGCTTTGTTCGGAGGTAGCCCCTGCGAATACAACGGTGCGGCCTACGGCTGTGGAGTGGTCTTCAAACTATCCCAGCCGGATGCAGTCGGCTCCGCCTGGCACGAAAGCATACTTCAATTCTTTCAGAGGAATTTGGGCTCTCCGAGACAACCTGGAGCCAGCTTGCTTCTTGATAGTCACGGAAATCTCTACGGTACTTCCGTTGACGGCGGCTACGACGCCGACTGCGTTGTCGACGGCGGGATTGGGTGCGGAACGGTCTTCGAGATCGCCCGCTAGGAGCCAATCGAAAACTGGCCTGAAGTGGCGAGAGCACGGCCTGTTTTCTGCCCGCGGTCATGGTAGTTATGCGGCATAATCTTCTACCATGATCCCTTCCCTACGAAAGCAGTTCAACGCCAGCTTTACTCCCGAACAATATCAGAAGTTCTTGCGGCGGATTGATGAGGCTTGCGGGACGCATGTGTCGTTCCGGCTATCGGAGACTCCCTGTTTCTTTCCCAAGGCGCTGCTGGATCGGATGGTGGAGGATGGGAAGGAACTGATCCGGCAATTGGTGGAGAGTCCGGAGTATCGGGCGCGATCGGAGGAGTCGATTCCGGCGGAGTATCGGGTTCCGAACGAGCCGGCGCATCCGATGTTTGTGCAGGTGGACTTTGGGCTGGTGCGCGACGCGAGCGGAGAGTTGCAGCCGAAGCTGGTCGAGTTGCAGGCCTTCCCTTCCCTCTATGCCTATCAGGTGACGCTGGCGCAAAGTTACATCGATGTGTACGGGCTGGATCGGGTGCCGGCTGCCGGCTTTCGGCTTCCGGCTTCCGGGAGCCCGCTGCTGAATTTTTTCCTGAGCGGACTGGATGAGAAGTCGTATCGTGAACTCTTGCGGCGGGCGATTGTGGGGACGCATGATCCGGAGAACGTGATCCTGATGGAGATCCATCCGCAGGAACAGAAAACGCTGCCGGATTTTCTGTTGACGGAGAAGATGCTGGGGGTAAGGACGGTCGATATTGAGGCGATCAAGAAGCAGGGGTCGCAGCTTTATTACGAGCGGAACGGAGGGCGGGTTCCGATCCGGCGCATCTACAACCGGGCGATTGTGGACGAGTTGCAGCGCAAGGGAGTGAAGCTGGGGTTTGATTGGCGCGACGATCTCGACGTGGAGTGGGCGGGGCATCCGAACTGGTATTTCCGGATCAGCAAGTTTTCGATTCCGTATCTGCGGCATGAGTCCGTGCCGAAGACGTGGTTTCTAGACAGCCTGGAGCGGATTCCTGACGACTTGGAGAATTATGCGTTGAAGCCCCTGTATTCGTTCGCCGGGTTGGGCGTGGTGATTGCGCCGAAGAAAGAAGACATCGAAGCGATTCCGGCGGAGAAGCGCTCGGAATACATTCTGCAGGAGCGGCTGCACTTTGAGCCGGTGATCGAGACTCCATTTGGCGCGACGAAGGCGGAAGTGCGGGTGATGTATGTATGGCTGGAGAAGTTGCAGGCGGTGCTGACGATTATCCGCATGGGACGGGGTTTGATGATGGGCGTGGATCATAATAGGGAGATGGAGTGGGTGGGAGCGTCGGCGGGGCTGTGGGTGGAATCTTAGCCGATTCGTTTGATGATGGTGGTTTGGAGTTCGCGTCCGTTGCGGCGGCGGAGGTAGAGTTTGTCGCCGGCGAGGCGAACGGGAATGGCCTCGCCTGGTTTCCATTCCCCGGGAGTGTAGCCATCGGCGGAGGTGGATTCGTATTCCCCGGTGTAGACTACGCCTTGGATGTTGACAACGACGGCACGGCGAACGGGGTGAGTGGCGGATTCGCGAAGGATCTCGGCTTCGGCCTGGTACCAGTTGTCGACGTCGTGGCCTTCGACTGCGCCGCCCTGCCGGTAGAGTTCAGTGGCCCGGCGGCGGATGGCTTCTTGTACCTTAGGAGAATAGTTCCCAGACATCCGCGCCATACCAGGGCCCGCCTCGCTCTTTCGGTGTTGCTAGCTTCATAGTAGCCCTCGCAGCGAGACTTGGAACCAGAATGTGCACACAAAAGGGCGGGGTGGTTCTCGGTTCGGGAACGCATCGTTGCGCTCAGGAAGCGCAGTTTCAGAAAAACCGTGCGGAGTTAATCCGGCATGTGCGGCTGGGCGCGCGACAGTTGACCGGAGTCGCCAGCGGAGCCTAACATTACCGCGGTCGGGAGCTTCGTCTTCACATGATTGGCCAGACAGTGTCCCACTATCGCATCCTGGGGAAACTCGGGGGTGGTGGCATGGGTGTGGTTTACGAGGCGGAAGACCTTAAGCTAGGACGGCACGTTGCGCTAAAGTTCATTCCGGAAAATCTTGCGGGCGACCCCAAATCGCTGGAACGCTTCGGGCGGGAGGCGAGGGCGGCGTCGCTGCTGAATCATCCCAACATCTGCACGATCCACAGTATTGAAGATAACAACGGGCATCCCTTCATCGTGATGGAGAAGCTGGAGGGCGAGAGCCTGAAGCAATGCATCTCGGGACAGGCGATGGCGATTGATAAGGTGCTGGACATCAGCATCCAGGTGGCGGACGCGCTGGCGGCGTCGCATGCCAAGGGGATCGTGCATCGGGACATCAAGCCGGCGAATATTTTCCTGACTCCCACTGGGCAGGTGAAGGTGCTGGACTTCGGACTGGCCAAGCTGCTGCACAACGTCGGGACCGACAGCGACGGAATAGCTCTGGATCAGTCGTTGACCGCGATAGGGGTGATTCCCGGGACGGCGGTCTACATGTCGCCGGAGCAGGCGAGGAGCGAGGAAATCGATTTCCGGAGCGACCTGTTTTCGTTCGGGGTGGTGATGTATGAGATGTCCACCGGCAAGAAGCCGTTCACGGGTAAGAACTCACTGCTGACGCTGGATGCAGTGCTGCATGATAAGCCCGTTCCTCCGGGAGAATTGAATCCGAAGGTGCCGGTGGAGTTGGAGGGCATCATCGGCAAGGCGATGGAGAAAGACCGCAAAGAGCGGTACCAGAGTGCTACGCAGATGAAGGCGGATCTGCAGCAGCTAAAGCGTGAAACTGAGTCGGGGCAGCTGAAGAGTGGATTTCACACCGCGAAGTTGCGGGTTGCGAGCAATACGTTTGGACGAACGGGGAGCCGGTGGCAGTTCTGGCTGTTGTTGGGAACCTTGGCGCTACTGGTGACGGTTCTAGCGGCGGTGGGAGCGTACTGGCTGAAACACCGGTCGGTGGCAAATGCGGCGCAGCAGAATGCGATTGCGGTGTTGCCGCTGCAGAATATGAACGGGGATTTCAGCGTCGATTACTTGCGCTTCGCGCTCGCGGACGAGTTAACCAGCGTGTTGACGTATTCGCGTTCACTGGACGTGCGGCCTTCGTCGGTGACGAGGAAGTATGTGGAATCAGACCTGGATCCCCACAAGGTGGGGCAGCAATTGCACGTGGGCAAGCTGCTGACCGGGCACTTTATGCGGCAGGGCGAACAGTTGACGGTGACGTTGGAAGCGATCGACGTGTCCAATGACCGGTTGCTGTGGCAAGGGAGCGCTTCCGCGTCGGTGAATGACTTGATTTCGCTGCAGGGACAACTGAGCACGCAGGTGCAGCAGGGGCTGTTGCCCGCGCTGGGCGTCGCAGGAGGAACTTTGACCACGGCCTCGCGTCCGAAGAGTCAGGAGGCCTATGACCTTTACCTGCATAGCCTGGCGCTGCCGCATGACCCCGAACCTAACAAGGATGCGATCGCGGTGCTGGAACACGTGGTCGGAGAAGACCCAGGCTACGCGCCGGCATGGGAGGCGCTGGGGCTGCGATGCTATTACGATTCGTATTTCGGCGGAGGCGGCGAGGTGATGTTCCAGCGCTCGAATGCCGCTTTCGAGCGGGCAATCTCCCTGGACCCGAACCGGATGCTGGCGGCGAGCCATCTGATCACGAACCGGGTGGAACGGGGCGAACTGGGCCGGGCTTATGATGCGGCGACGGACTTGGTGCGCCGACGTCCGCAGAGTGCCGACGCCCATTTCGCGCTCAGCTTTGTGCTGCGTTATGCGGGCATGCAGGAGAAGGCAACCCAAGAGTGCAATACCGCCCGATCGCTGGACCCTGGAAACTTTGATTTCCGGTCGTGTGCGTGGGCGTTTCTGGAACTGGGTCAGACGGATCGAGCAATGGATTTTGTGCACCTGGATGCGGGCTCGGAATGGGCAGCCTGGGTGACGCCTTATGTTTATCTGGCTGCGGGGAATGTCGCGCTGGCGCGAGAGAGTGTGAAGAATGTGGCGAAGGCTCCCGCCTACCACCGGGAGTTGCTGGCGGCATGCACGGCGGCGCAGCGGCCTGGCGACATGGAGCGGATTGTGCGCGAAGCGGAAGCATCGGCGATGACGGAACCTGACCCGGAGGCGTGGTATCACGTGGGGGCGCTGATGGCATATTGCGGGCAGAAAGAGACCGCATTGCGTCTGTTGAAGGCTGCGGTTCAGCAGAACTATTGTGCGTATTCGGCGCTGCTGGGAGATCCGCTGCTGAAGGACTTGCGCAAGGAGACGGCCTTCAACGAGGTGCTGACGGCTGGGAGCGCGTGTCAGGAGACACTAAAGGAAGGTCGGGGACAGTAGAACCGGCCTCGCGCATCGGCTTCTGGCGTCCGGCGCGGACGGATCGCTTTTCACGTTCGCGGCGGTCCGATGACATCTGAGCCTGGAAAGAATTTGCGTCCGACCGCGGTTAGGCCCCATCCTTGTAGGGTGAAATATTCGGGACCTCGCAATCTCCTAGGCCGGGTGGAGCGGCTCTTCCGGCGTTTTGTGGCAGCAGCGCGCGCCCACACTCCATCTTTATTGATCCTTTTGCTGTTTCCGATCGTGCTGATGGCTTCGCCGCAGCGGGCTGGGGAAAACTCCGCGCATCCGGTTGGTGGGGCATCAGCTTCTGAAAATCAACAATCGCTCGAAACGAATTTTCCTCAACTCCCTTATCAAGGAACTCCTCCCGCACTTCCGCAAGATCAAGGACCGGTCGGCTTGCGGTTGGAGTTGCGTCGACTGGGGACGACGGCGCGCCTGATGCAGACGGTGGCGCATCCGGATGACGAGGATGGCGGGATGCTGACGCTGGAAGCGCGCGGGCAGGGTGCGAGTGTGCTGTTAATGACGCTGAACCGCGGCGAGGGCGGGCAGAATAAGGTCGGCAGTAATTTGTCCGATGTGCTGGGCGTGCTGCGAACGGAAGAACTGCTGGCGGCGGACGAGTATTACGGCGTGCAGGAACGGTTTTCGCGCGTGGCTGATTTCGGATTTTCCAAGAGTGCCGACGAGACGTTTGCGAAGTGGGGCGGGCACGATGTGGCGCTAGCGGATATGGTGCGGGTGATTCGCACATTCCGTCCGGATGTGCTGGTCGCACGGTTTTCCGGGACAGAGCGCGATGGGCACGGGCATCACCAGGCCTCGAGCATCCTGACGAGAGAGGCGTTTCGGGCAGCCGCCGATCCAAAGCGATTTCCGGAGCAGGTCGCTGAAGGATTGGAACCGTGGCAGGTCAAGAAGCTTTATATCGGCAACGTGTGCGGCTTTGGGGCGATGACGTGTCCGGATGCGAACTGGACGGTAAAGCTAAATACCGGTGAGCCGAGCGCGGATCTGGGCGGCTCGTATGTGCAATTTGCCATGCAAGGATTGCGGCATCAGCTTTCGCAGGGAGCGGCGAACTGGAATGTCGAGCCGGGAGACCGGTTTACGTTCTACAAGCTGGTGGACTCGATAGAGCCCGCGAGGCTGGACAAAGACGGCCATGAAAAAGACTTGTTCGATGGGATTGATACGTCATTGCCGGGACTAGCGGCGCGATTGGGAACGGAAGAATCGAAGCTGCCGCAGTTG
Source organism: uncultured Acidobacteriaceae bacterium (assembly GCA_963749985.1). GTDB lineage: Bacteria > Acidobacteriota > Terriglobia > Terriglobales > Acidobacteriaceae > Sulfotelmatobacter. The sequence continues at coordinate 149,219 of CAVVOS010000006.1, forward strand.
CGACAGGAATTATCCGCAATTGCGGGCGAGGTTATCGACGCCAGTGAGAAGGCGAAGGGGAACGATTCACCTGCGGCTGCGGCGCCGCTGATGGGAGTTGTGGCCGGGTTGGAGCGGGCGCAGGCGGAGGTGAGAAAGAGCACTCTGGACGCGGTGGCGAAGGCGGATCTGCTAGCGCGATTGGAGGAGAAGCGAGAGCAGGCGGAAACGGCGCTCAATGAGGCTCTGAATGTGACCCTGACGGCGACGGTGGTTTCCCGGGCGGGGCCGGAGGGTGAACCGGTGAAGGAACCCACGAAGAAAGAGGCGGACGCGTTGACGGCCGTCTCGCCTGGACAGGAGTTTCTGGTCGCGGTGGATTTTCATAATGGATCGAAAGACCGCGTGTTCATTGACGGGTTGAAGCTGGAGGTGCCGGAGGGTTGGGGCACGATTTCTGACAAGGTGAGACGCGTCGCCATCCGACCGGGAGCGCACGAGCGTGCGATTTTTCGACTGCGAGTGCCGAAGGATGCGGCATACACGCGGCCGTACTGGCATCGCGATGACCCGGAGACGGAGAGCGTGAATCACATCGACGACGAGAAGTATGCGACACTCCCGTTCCCGCCTCCGATGCTGCAGGCGCGGGTGGAGTATTCAGTTGCGGGCCTGGGCGAGTCAGCGGTGAAGAATGGCGTGGGTGCGACCGTGGTGACGCGGTTTGTGGACGATGCCGGGACGGAACGCGCCCGTCCGGTGGCCGTGGTTCCGGAGTTTTCGGTAGCGCTGGAACCCGGGACGCAGGTGATCTCGACGCACAACGGTTCGAGTTCGACGGTGACGGTGGGCGTGACCAGCAATCTGAACCGCGAGCAGCGAGGCGTGTTGCGGTTGGAATTGCCCGCAGGTTGGAGATCGGAACCGGCGCAGCTTGCAGTGGAGTTCACGCGGCGTGGAGAGAAGCGGGATTTCCAGTTCATGGTCTTCCCTGCTGGCTTGCAGGAAGGACGAGCGAAGATTCGGGCTGTACTGGAGGCGGACGGCGAGAAGTTCAGCGAAGGCTACACCCTGGTCACGCGGGAAGACCTGGGCAGCTTCTACTATTATCAGCCGGCGGTGCAGCGGGTGAGCATTGTGGACGTAAAGGCGCCACATGATTTGAAAATTGGCTACATTATGGGCGCGGGCGACGACATCCCCACGGTGCTTAAGCAGGTGGGGATGGATGTGACGTTGATTGCACCGGAGAAATTGGCCGGCGAAGATCTGGGTGAGTACGGAACGATTGTTCTGGGAATCCGCGCGTACGATACGCAGAAAGATGTCGTCACGAATAACAAGAAGCTGCTCGACTTTGTCGCGGCTGGGGGAACGCTGGTGGTGCAATACAACACCGGCGTGGGAGATTTCAACGGCGGGCACTTCACGCCGTATCCGGCGGAACTGAGCCGGGCGCGGGTTTCGGTGGAGGAAGCTCCGGTGCAGATTCTGGCGCCGGAAGATGGAGTGTTTCACTATCCGAATGCGATCACGGCTCGTGATTTTGACGGCTGGGTACAAGAACGCGGGCTCTATTTCATGGACAAATGGGATGAGCATTTCAAACCGCTCCTTTCTTGTCACGATCCAGGGGAAGACGCCCAGAAGGGTGGACTGTTGCGGGCGCGATACGGCAAGGGAACTTATATTTATACGGGATACGCGTTCTTCCGGCAATTGCCGGCAGGAGTGCCGGGAGCGGTGCGGCTGTACGTGAATTTGCTGAGCGCGGGGCATGAGAGGCAGTAATCAGTGGGCAGTAGCCAGTTTTCGATGAACCCGGTCGCGTTCGAAATTGCCGTCAGCGGTTCGTTCCCGGGTGCGTGATCCGACCTACGCATGGGTTCTCCAATCAAACCAGAGGTTAATTCGCACGGCCTCATCCGCGGCATGGGCTTGGGGAGCGCAACTGCGCTCAACATGATTGACATGATCGGGGTGGGGCCGTTCATCACCATGCCGCTGGTGCTGAGCGCGATGGGCGGACCGCAGGCCATGCTGGGATGGATCGCGGGAGCGCTGTTGGCGGTGTGCGACGGGCTGGTGTCGGCAGAACTGGGAGCGGCGTTCCCAGGGTCCGGCGGATCGTATCGCTACCTGAGCGAAATTTATGGGCCGCGAAAATGGGGGCGGCTGATTTCGTTTCTGTTTATCTGGCAACTCTCCTTCAGCGCGCCGCTTTCGATTGCCACCGGGTGCATCGGGCTGGCAGGTTACGCTGCCTATTACTGGCCAAGCCTGGAGACGGTTTACGCCGCACACACTGCGGCTCTTCCCATTCCGTGGGCAGGAGCACTTCAGGTGAGCTGGATTGTGACGCCGGGAACTGCGGTAGCGATCGTCATCTGCTACTTCACAGTCTTTCTGCTCTATCGGCAGATAACGGTCATTGGCCGCCTCTCGAAGGTGTTGTGGGTCCTCGTGATGGCGACGATTGGATGGATCATCTTGGCTGGGCTCACACACTTCAACGCCGCTCGCGCCTTTGATTTTCCTCCCGGCGCCTTCACGCTCTCGCCTGCGTTCTTCACCGGGTTGGGTGGAGCCCTTCTGGTGGCCACCTATGACTACTGGGGCTACTACAACGTCTGCTATCTGGGCGATGAAATAAAGGATCCAACGCGGAATATTCCTCGGGCTCTGCTGCTTTCCATTCTGCTGGTGGCCGGTCTATATCTATTGATGAACCTCTGCATTCTGGCCGTGGTTCCCTGGCGGGAGATGCTGCAAGCGGGGCATAACAACAGCGGATTGTATGTGGTGTCGTTATTTATGCAGAGGATTTATGGGCCGTGGGCGGCGCGGCTGGTAACGGGACTGGTAATCGTGACCGCGTTTGCATCGGTCTTCTCGCTGATGCTGGGATATTCCCGAGTACCTTATGCGGCAGCCCTGGACGGAAACTATTTCCGGGTATTTGCCAAAGTGCACCCGGTGTATCGCTTCCCGAATGTTTCGCTGCTGGCCCTGGGCGTAGTGGCGGCAGCCTTCTGCTTTCTGCGACTGCGGGATGCGATCGCCGCCCTGGTGGTGATTCGCCTTATCCTGCAGTTCCTGGTGCAGGCGATTGGGCTTATAGTATTCCGGGTGACGCAGCCGGAGGCGCCGCGGCCGTTTCGCATGTGGCTGTATCCTGTGCCTGCGCTGGTGGCGATTGCGGGATTTCTTTTTATCTTGTTTAATCGCGTGAATTGGCAGAAGGAAATACGCTACGCGGCGGTGATTTTGTTAGCGGGGCTCGCGATTTATATGATTCGCGCGTGGAGGAGCGGGGAGTGGCCCTTCGGGGAGCCTGCGGCTCCGGCACCTACTTCTTCCGGCTAGTTGTCTGGTCCGGCTCAAGAATAAAGTCGCGACTGAGAATTTCAATAGAACATGGAGGAATCATCATGAGAAAGAAACTTAGCTATCTTGCATTCTGCGTGCTGGCTGTGGCGACGGTTTGTGCAGCCCAGGAAAACAAAGGCAAAGACGAACATCGGACCGTCACGCAGGTCTTGGACGGGTCGGTTTCGAATCTCGAGCGCGAGTTTGTTCCGGCGGCGGAGGCTATGCCCGGAGACAAGTTCGGATTCGCGCCGACCAATGGCGAGTTCAAAGGTGTACGGACGTTCGGCGAGCAGATAAAACATGTGGCGGCGGTCAACTATATTTTTGGGGCAGCAATTCTAAGCGAAAAGGTTCCAGTGGACGTGGGCGATGAATCCGGTCCGGCATCGATGAAAACGAAGGCGGAGATTCTGAACTACCTGAAAGAGTCGTTTGCCTATGTGCACAAGGCGGTCAAGACGATCAATGACAAGAACCTGGTGGAACCACTAAAAAGCCCGTTCGGAGAGGGATCGGTGACGCGCCTGGGAGTGGCGACGAGCGTTGCGGCCCACGGTTTCGATCATTACGGACAGATGGTGGAGTACCTGCGTATGAACGGCATCATACCGCCGGCCAGCCGTTAGATTGAGTACTTTAAGCCGATCACTGCCGACGGAAGCGGTTGCCGTGGCGCTCGTCGCGAGCGGGCGCGAAGAAGCTGCAAAGATGCTGCTGGAAGCTGATGCTGGGTTCCTTGGCGACGCGGGCGGGATAGGAATCGAGGGCCCGCAGAAAATTCTGGATCTCCTCACGGACCTGGATCTGCTCACTGCGGTGTACGACGATCTCCCGTGGCTGAACTTGATACTGCATTTTCGGCTTCATTCCTTAACTCAACCCCAGAGAAGCGTAGCTCAAGCTTCCGAAGAAGCTGCGCCCCGTGCTGTTTTCCTAAACACATACGCGACGGTAAAGTTTCTGTTTTGGGGGAAAGCCAAACATATCGGAAAGAGCTGGCCTGGTAAATGCCACTTTAGTGGCGTCTGGGCGAGCACTTTATCATAGGCGTAGGCGAATGCAAGTCTTTTCGAGGGTTGTAGGATTCAGTAGTCGCAGTCTTCGCGTGTTCAGCGGCGGGCGCCGCGTGGGGCGATGGAGGTGAGGAGCAACTCGGCGCTGAGTCCGATGCGGGCTAGGTGGGCCGCAATTGACTTTCGCGTTTTCTGAGCGGAGGAGCGGGGATCGAGGAAAACGATGACCGACGGACCAGCGCCGCTAAGGGCCACCCCGAGGACGCCAGGCTTCCCTGCCATTTCCTGCAAACCCGGAAGCAAAGGGCAGAATGGAGCGCGGTAAGGCTGGTGGATGCGGTCTTCGAGAGCCGATGAGAGCAGGTCGTGGCGCCCCTGGGTGAAGGCCGCAAGCAGGAACATCGAGTTCTGGATGTTCGCGACGGCATCGGCGCGGGAATACTGCGCCGGGAGCACGCGGCGGGCTTTTTCCGTGGACAGTGCCTCTTCCGGGATGGCAAGGAGCAAGGGCCACTTCCCTTTTGGGCGGATGCCGACCACCTGGGCCCCGGCATAAGAGAACATACGAGCCACGGTGAGACCTCCCATCCAGCAGGCGGAGGCGTTATCGGAATGCTGCTCGCGGCGGGAAGCTTCTCCGATGATCTGGGCATCGGTCCAGCGCAAGCGGCCGAAGTGATTGGCCAAGGCGATGCCGGCAAGGCGAGCCGCGGCGGATGAGCCGCAACCTTTGCCGATGGGGATGTCGTTCTTAATACGAAGAAATAAAGGGATGACGTCTGCGCCCTGGGCTTGGAGGATCTCGGCGTAGGTGCTGAGGATAAGGTGATTCTCCACCGCGCCGCAGATCTCAGGGTCGCGTCCGCTTGCGGTAATGGAGAAGCTGGGAGCAGGGCGGGCATCGATCGTGATATAGAGGTCCATGGCCAGGGCAGCGGCGTCGAAGGCCGGGCCGAGATTGGCCGAAGTGGCTGGGAGTGCGAGATGCAGCGCGGCTCGCCCGGAGCTTTTCTTCCTGTTTCTGTCGCTCTTGTTCTTAGGCATTCGATTGTGCGGGGTCGGATTTCTCCGCCTGTTCCAAGGTTCGGATCACGGCCTCCAAAGTAGCGTCGAGGACAACGGGAGGGTGACGGAAGCGATCTAGCTTGGCGCTTTCGCCTTCCAGCGCGCTGTTCTTGAACAGGCCGCCGCGGTGGAATTCCATGGTGAAGTCGGGATCCTTGAGCAGACTTCCGGTCAGCACTAGGACTACGGTTTCATCCGGTTTCACGAAGTCCTGCTTGACCAGTTTCTTTAGACCAGCCAGCGTAACGGCGGAGGCCGGCTCACAGCCGATGCCTTCGGCACCGATTTCGGCTTTGGCCTGTGCGATCTCGAGTTCGCTCACCTGCTCGCAGGCGCCGCCGGTGGCTTGGAGCACGTTCACGGCTTTTTGCCACGAAGCGGGATTGCCGATGCGGATTGCGGTAGCGCGAGTTTCCGCCTGCACGCTGACGAGATGCTTGCCCCCAGCTTCGCGTAGCGTGCGAACCAACGCATTGGCTCCCTCGGCTTGAATCACGGATAACTTCGGCAGACGCGGGATCAGGCCCACTTCGAGCATTTCCAGCAAAGCCTTGCCGATCGCGGAACTGTTGCCCAGGTTGCCACCGGGCACGATGATGTGGTCAGGGGGCTGCCAGTCAAGTTGCTCCAGCAATTCAAGCGCGAGAGTTTTCTGTCCTTCGAGCCGGAACGGATTGATCGAGTTCAACTGATACACAGGAGCACGCAGCACCAGTTCCTGGAGCAGGCGGAGGCAGCCATCGAAGTCGGTGCGAAGCTGGCAGGTCAATGCACCGTAGTCGAGCGCCTGCGAGAGCTTGCTCCACGAGATCTTTCCTTCGGGCACGAGAACCAGACTGCGCATGCCACCGCGGGCAGCATAGGCCGCCATGGATGCGGAGGTGTTGCCGGTGGAGGCGCAAGCCACCCAGCGGTATCCGGCCTGGCGGGCGAAGGTGGCGGCGACGGTCATCCCGGCGTCCTTGAACGAGCCGGTGGGATTCATACCTTGATGCTTGCCATAGAGACGATCGACGCCAGTAATGCGGGACGACTGAGGCAGGTCGTAGAGGGGAGTGTTGCCTTCGCGCAGGGTAATGACGTTTTGCTCGGACTGGGGCGCGGGGAGAAGCTCGCGGAATCGCCATACGCCGCTGCGATCAAGCGATGCGTTCGAGGAGCGGCGGTCACGCCACAGGGATTTCAGCGCGGAGGCCTGGAAGCTGGCGGATTTCCAGGCGGGATCGGTGATCTCGAGTAAATTGCCGCATTGCGAGCAACAAAAATCCTGGGCGGCGGAAGGGGTAACCGAAGCGCAGCCGATGCAGCGAAAGCGAAAGGTGGCCTGCGGCAGGGTGGGTTCGGAACCTTTTTCAGAAATGGTGGAAGAAGGCATGGAAGAGATTACTTCTGCCCTCGCAGGTATTGATCCGTTTTGTTGATCCAATCGGCACGCGGAGGATTGAAGACGTCCAGGTCAACGGTATCTTCGAGAGCCTCGGCTTTATGCGGCATATGCGCGGGTATGCAGAGAACTTCCCCGGCGTGGACTACGATTTCCTGGCCGTTGATCCAGAACTTCAGCGCCCCCTCGAGAATGTAAGTAAGTTGCTCGTTGTGATGGCTGTGCTCGGGGACAATGCAGCCTTTTTTCAGCAGCACGCGCGCCAACATAAGTTCTTGCCCCACGACGAACTGCCGCTGCAGCAGCGGGTTCAGATCTTCGAGCGGAATCGTGTTCCACGGGATGTACCGATGTCGGGGCTTGCCAGCCGCACGTTTGGTCACGGTGCGTTGAGCACGCGAGTGGGACTTTCCCTGTGTTGCCTTTCTGCCAGCAGCAGCCTTGGTTTTCAATTTCTTCGCCATTCGGATCGTCTCGATTTTTGAAGTATACCCACCGATCTCAGTGGACCTTGTCTCCGTACAGTTTCACCGCATTGTCATGCAGGTACGCGTGGGCTAGTTCGAGGGCCCGGGTTTCGGTGATTTCGTTCTCCGAGATCATCTCGGCCAGCGCCGCAGCCAGCGCCGTGCGCGACGATTCCGCGCCCAGCCAGTAGCTCTCTTCGGCGCCCAGGACTTCATTGTACGGGAAACAGTCGGTACCGAAAGTGATCTTGTCCGGGAAGGTTTCGAGCCACATCTTGAGGGTGTCTTTGAAGGCTGCGGGATATTGGGCGAGTTCGCCGAATGAGGAATCCAGATAAACGTTCTTCATGGCGGCGAGCCAGACGGCTTCGCGCTCCAGCGGATAGCCGCCATGGATCATAACGAAGGTCGTGCTGCGGTAGCGCGGATCGCGCAGCACGCTTTCCAGATTCATGATGTTGCTCTGTGAAAGATTGAAGTAGTCGCCAATGCCGACCGCGGTGTGAATGTGCACGGGAAAGCTCAGACGGCCACCGAGGCTTACGAGAAAGCGGAAAATGTAATCCTGAAACGTGCGATAGTCTTTTTCGCTGGGAATGCCGCCTGCCGCGTAATGTTGATAAATGTCCTCGGCCTGCTCGCGCGTCGGATCGGAGAATGTGGTGGGACGGAAGTACGCCACCTCAAACTTCATGGCGATGCCGCCTTTCTTGCGATTGTCATCGAGCACTCGAACGATGAACTCCAGGTAATCGCCGAACTTCGCGGGGAGTTTGCTGACGTTCTCCTGCTGCATCCAACGGTGCAGCATTTTCTCCTGCAATGGAATGTAGACGCCTTCGTCAGGATTGCGCGCGGTCTCGCGCTCGTTATTGAACGGCCACATAAAAGAGTCGGCAAAGAACACCCACGGAAAGCGCTGGGGATCGAGGTAGTCAGGCATCATGGCACGGTTGGCCACGGAACTCTCGGTGTTGATCTTGTCGAGAATCATGTTGAAGTAGGCAGTACCGGGATATTGCTTTTTTAGCTCCGCTTTTTTCGCGACAAGCCATTTGGCATGTTCCGGAGAGAGATCAGAATATGGATACCCGAACAAAGCCTTCGCCGCGGCAATCAATTCGGGATTGTCGTCGCGCGTGCGCAAGGCCTCGCTGGCGTCGGGAGGAGCGGCCATGGCATCCACATCGGGATCGTCTGAGAAGCCGGGATGAGCATGGTGGTCAAAAGCCGGAATTTTTTCAATCTGCGGGAGCAGACGCTGGTAGATCTGCTGAACGTCGGGGCCGGGGAATGGGCGCGCCTGCGCTCCGGCGAAAGATGTGAGACCGGTCCAGATGCAGGCGAGGAGCAGTACCGAAAGAATCTGTTTCATGGCATGGTTCCTTGTTTACGAGTGCGCGCGATTTCTCTTCGTCTTACTCTGTCTGTGACCGCTGCCTGACTATCTTTCCGCCAGACTTCCCTGCCACGCCGCGGAGACTTTCAGGATGCGGGCGGCGGCTTCTCGCAGATTTTCCACCGACGATGCAAAGGAGAAGCGCACGAAATGTTTGCCCGATAGACCGAACGCGGCTCCCGGGATAGCAGCTACACCGGCGTCCTCCAGCAATACGCGGCAGACTTCTTCGGCGCTGGCGCCGGTGCCGCGAATATCGACCCAGGCGTAGAAAGCGCCCTCGGGAGCTTCGCAGTGGAATCCCGGCACCTCATTCAGATCGTGGACGAACTGCGCTCTTCGGCGAGCAAACTCAGCGACCATGCGCGGTGTGGTGCCCTCGCGATCGCGCAGCGCCTCGATCGCGGCGTACTGAACGAATTCGTTGACGCAGGTGTAGCTGTTGATGGCCATCATGGCCAGCGCCGGCACCACTTCAGGCGGGGCGACCGTATAGCCGAGCCGCCATCCGGTCATGGCAAAGCTCTTGGAGAAGCCGTCAATGATCAGCGTGCGCTCTTCCATTCCTGGGTAGCGCAGCATGGAAACATACTCGCCACCGTAGAGGATGCGCGCATAGATTTCGTCGGAGAGCACCCAGAGATCGTGCTTGACCGCGAGTTCCGCTAAACCCCGCTGCACAGCATCGGTATAGACGGTGCCCGTGGGATTGCCGGGAGAGTTTGTAAGCAACATGCGCGTGCGCCGCGTAATCTTCGCCGCGACTTCGGAGAGGTCGGGCTGGAAATGGTTGCGGGATGAGAGTTCAAAAGGCACGGGCACGGCGCCGAGCCCGAGCGTGATCGAAGGATAGCCGGGGAATCCGGGATCGGGATAGAGGACTTCGTCGCCGGGTTCGAGCAGGGCCATCATGGCGAAAAACAGGGCAGCCTTGCAGCCGGGCGCAATCACGATGTTGGCGGAGGAAACGCTGAGGTTGCGAGTGCGGTGCAAATAAGCGGCGATCTCCTCGCGGAGTGCGGGAAGTCCGGCCACAGCGCAGTAGCGATCTTTGCCCTCGGCCAGCGCCCGGGTGACGGATCCGACAACCGATGGGCCGGGATGGAAATCCGGCTCGCCCAGTTCCAGATGAATAATGGAGCGGCCCTGGCTCTCCAGTTCTTTGGCGCGAGCGAATACCGAGAGCGCGCCTTCACCGCTCATAACCGACATCCGGGATGCTATGGATCGCATGCAGTCTCCAAAGAATTCTATAAGCCTTTATACATGCCGCCGTCGACCAGCACCGTCTGGCCGGTGATGTAGGAAGCGCGCTCGGAAGCCAGCCAAACGATCGTCTCGGCCACCTCGCGTGGCTCGCCCAGGCGCTTCAAGGGGGCGTCGGCCGCCCAGCCATCGAAAATCTCCTGCTCACTTTTTTCCGAGGCCGAGGCGCGGGTTGCGGCTAATTCCTTCAGTCTATCGGTGGCCGTAAAGCCGGGGCCGACGTTGTTCACCAAGATTCCATCTTTGCCGAACTCGTTGGCCAGGCTCTTGACCAAACCGACTACCGCCGCACGCACCGCATTCGAAAGTACAAGATCGGTCACCGGCTGCTTCGTCGTGATCGACGTGAGTGTGAGGATGCGGCCCCAGCGTTTCCGTTGCATGTGCGGAATGACCTCACGCGCGAAATAGACGGTGCTGAGGAAATTCAGTTCGAGGGCTCGTTGCCAATCTTCGAGCGTGGTGGCGAGGAAGCCCTTAGCCGGAGGGCCGCCGGCGTTGGTCACGCAGATGTCAACGCCGCCGAACTTCTCGGCCACAGCGGCGACGAAGCGGCTTACGGCTGCGGCATCGGTAACATCGAAGGCCTCAGCAAACACTTCGGCGGTGGCGTACTGCTTTCTGATCTTCTCCGCGGCGGTCTGCAGAGTCTGCTGGTTACGCGCGCACATGGCGACGCGGCAACCCTCGGCAGCGAAGGCTTCAGCGGTGGCGCGGCCAATTCCCTGACTGGATGCGGCTACGAGGGCAACACGATCTTTCAGGCCGAGATTCATGAAGGAGGAATTATAAACGGAACGCGGCCCAGCGCTTCGCTTGCGGAGGTACACCGGCGCATTTAGTCTGTTGACAGCGAGGAATCCATGAAACGGCACAGCCATCACTCCGAAACGAAAGCCGTCCACGGCGCGGCGGACCTGCATAAGAAGAACGGGCCGCTGGCCACGCCGATCTATCAGACTTCAACCTTCGAAGTCACGGACAACGACGAGCAAGTGCGCGCCACTCACACGGACCACTTTTATACGCGCTACGGCAATCCGACGAACAGCGTTGCCGAGAAAACGATCGCGGAGTTGGAAGGCGTGGATGCGGCTTTAACGTTCGCCTCGGGGATGGGAGCGATCACAACGACGATCATGGCGTTGCTGCGGAGTGGCGACCACATCGTGGCGCAGCGCGATATTTATGGCGGAGCGAACAAGTTTTTGTCGCAGTGGCTGCCGAAGATGGGCATTGAAACCACTTTCGTTGACACGATCGAGTACCAGCAGCACGCGCGGGCGATCCGTCCGAACACGAAGCTGCTGTATCTGGAGTCACCGACGAATCCTACTCTCCGCGTGGTGGATTTCAAGCGAGTGGCAGCTCTGGCAAGACAGCACAAGCTGATCAGCATGATTGACGCCACATTCGGCACTCCGATTAACCAGAACCCGGCGAAATTCGGTATTGACCTGGTGATGCATTCGGGAACGAAATATCTGGCTGGACATACCGATCTGATTTGCGGGGTGGTGGCTGGCAGTCACGAGTTGATGGAAAGAATCTGGCAGACGCGGACGATTCTGGGCAATTGCATGGATCCCCATGCGTCGTGGATGCTGGTGCGCGGACTGAAAACGCTGGCAGTGCGTGTGGCACGGCAGAATGAGAACGCGCAGCGAGTGGCGGAATTCCTGGCCGAACATGCCAAGGTGCGGAGCGTGCATTATCCGTTTCTGAAGAACCATCCGCAGTATGCCGTGGCTCGCGAGCAGATGGCCGGCGGCGGAGGCATGGTCAGCTTTGAGGTCGAAGGCACGGGCGAAGACGCGCGCCGGGTGAGCGAGGCCATGCGCCTGTTCACGCTGGCCCCGAGCCTCGGCGGCGTGGAGTCGCTGGTATCGATTCCGGTGCTAACCTCGCATGCCATGATTCCCGCCGAAGATCGCGCCAAGATGGGCGTGACCGAACAGATGATCCGGCTGTCGGTAGGCATTGAGAATGCGGAGGATCTAATCGCCGACCTGGAGCACGCGCTTGAAGCCGTCGCCGCGCCGCAGCATGTGCAGGTAGGATGAGGGTTTCCGGCCTCGCCTTGAATCAAGAATCCCGGCCATTCCTGGCCGGGATTTCTCTTGAAGCTTCGATCAGAAGGTAAATCTCGCTCCAAACTGGAACTGGCGTGGAGTGTTGACATTGCCTGTGATCAGTCCGAAGGAGAGACCCTGCTGTGCCACACCGACCACGCTGTTCACGCTTGGGTATCCGTACTGCGCAAAGTTGGTCATGTTGTAGCCGGAGATATCGAAGCGCAGCGCTTTCGTTTCGGTGAACTTGAACGTTTTGTAAATGGAGAGGTCCAAGTCGCGGGCTCCCCTCGTGCGTACGTTGTCGAGGTAGGCGGGCGCGGTTCCCGGAATGTAGAGATTTGGATTGATTGAGCCGCCGGGCTGAGCAAAACAGTTGATGTTGAACCAATTGTTCACCGTATGTGGCGCGCCCGCCGCAGGGTTGCAGACCTCGTCGGCACGCTGAGCGAGAGGCGAGAAGGGTGTTCCCGAAAGTGGTGAGGCAATGGGAACGCCGCCGCCGATGTAAACAATCCCGTTCGCAGTCCAGCCACCCAGAATCGCGTTCCCTACACCGTTCAGATTGACGGCCCGTCCTGTGCCGACTGGCAAATCATAGGACACTTGCCCGGTGAACGAGTACTTTACATCCTGTGGGCTGATCGAATGTTCATATCCCAAGTTCCTCCAATCCTGAGCCGCACCCGCGTGAGACCCTACGAAGCCCAAAGGAGGATTGCCATCGTCGGTCATCAGCTTGCTCCAGGTAAACGTAGCGAGAGTGGTGAAGTGGCCGGTCAGCCTCTTCTGCACCTTGGTCTGCAACGAGCTGTACTCGGAGTCTCCTCCGGGATAGCCACCGATGATCACACCGCCACCACCATAAGTACCGTTGCCAAACTGCGGGAATTTCTGGAGTGCAAACCACAACGGCACCGTCGCCTGGCCGTTAAAGGCACCCGGAAGAGCCGCGTAAGGGTTGGGCGTCGTGCTGCAGCTCGGGTCATTCGTGATGCACAGCGCCGCACCGTTTTGAGCGATCGTGCCCAAGTCGAGCTGATTCAGGTCAACATTGCCGAGCGGCATGAAGAGCCCACGGCTGCCTACATAACCGGCACTGACGACCACCTGATGCGGCAGCTCATACTCCAGGCCTAAGTTGAAATTGTAAGTAGCGGGCGTGCGCTGCGAACGCAGCACGGAATGTATGGTCGTCCCCAAATTATTGGCCAGACCTGTCGGTGGTGCGGTGAAAATGGGCACGAGACCTCCGGCGGTGCCAGGCGGAACGGGGAAGGGGTTGCTTAAAGAGTAAGGGCCATCGAAAACGTCCGTTGGACTCCCTGCATTTGTTCCGCAGGAAGGACTGGTGAAGATGGTGTTTTGGTCTGGACCGTTATAGCAGGTGCCCAACCATGTCGACTGCGATGAGAATCCATCGGTGTTTAGGCTCGGGCCACCGACGTTGTGGGTGCTTGGCCCATAGTAGATGCCTGCGCCGGCGCGTATCACAAAGTGCGTCACCGGCTGGTAAGCGAAAGCCAGACGAGGCCCGAAATCGTGCAGATTCGTGGTAAACGGGGAACGGTTGCCATTGTTGACATAGAGTTCAGCGCCGGTATAGGACGCGCCGTTCACGCTGTTGGTTGTGTTGGGGTCAAAGTACTCCTGGCGGTTATAACGCTCGTTGCGTCCGCCAAAGATGTCCCAGCGCAAGCCGGCCGTAATGGTTAATTTCTGTGTGGCGTGATACGTATCCTCGATGAACGCCGCGTAGTAGGGGTTTGATTCGGCAGCGAAGACGTCTTGGGTGAAATTGGGATAATCGGCCGAATCGTTGCCGGGAGTTGATCCCATTCCGATGAGTGTGGAGGCGAAATCGCTGCCACCGGTGGCACTGGCCACCGACTGATCGGTAGCAGTAATGTCGAAGAGGTAAGACCCAGCCGGCGCCGGCGGCTGGCCAACGTTGAGGTAGCGCTTCATCCACTCGAATCCAGTTGAAATCTCGTGCTTGCCCTTGATCTTCGTAATCGTGGCGTTGGCGTCGCTGTTCTCGCTGGCGTAACGAAAGTTGTTGTAGTCGGCGGTGCCGCCGACGCCGCCGCCCACGTCGTTAAAAACTATGAAGGGGAGCTGTTTATAGACCACCTGCGCAGCCAGCGATGCGGGAAATCCCTGCGTCGTAATGTTGTTGCTCAAGTACGCTGGGGGCCCCCCCTGACTCTCGTAGTGGCGGGTAAAGGAGTAGCGCAAGTTCAGGACGGTAGAGGAGTTCAGGGTTATGTCGTCGGCTATGAGTACATTGCGCCCATTGGTGGTGTTCTGGGCGTAGTCGAGATCCCACCCGGGGGACGGAAAGACGTTGGCTGTAGAAAACATCAATTTATCGTAGGAAAACCTGGTGAAGATGCGCTGCTTGTCGCTCGCGACCCAATCCACACGAGCATCGAAACGATGCGCCTTAAACGGATCCAGCCCCGGCACAGCGTAGTTGGGGCTGACATCAGTGGTCGCGGAATCGCAGGTAGTCGGGTCGGGGTAGTTGCATTTTGGCATGTTCCCCAGATAGAGCAAGCCGATGGGATTGGGGTTCGGGATAATGTTCCCCGCAAACGGCTGCCGTGTACCAGCGAGGGGCCCCGACGTGTAATCGGGTTGGGTTGGGTCGTAAATGGTGAACCCCATCTGCGAGAAATCGCCGACTTTTTCGCGGCTGGTGGGAACCGCATAGGTCTTGAGGCCCTCGAATTGTTCCTGCTGCGTGTCCTCGTAATCCGCGAAGAAGAACAGTTTGTCCTTCCTGATGGGTCCACCGATCGCGCCACCCTCCTGATAGCGGTGGAACGCAGGTGGAGTATTGGCCTGCCCGAGCGAGAGTTCACTTTGCTTGTTGAAATAGTCGTTCGCCGCCAGGATGTTAGGCCGGAATACTCCGAAAGCATCGCCGTGGAACTTGTTCGTACCCGACTTGGTGACCAGGCTGATGACGCCCGCTCCTCCGCTCTGGTAAGACGCCGGCGTATTCTGCGTCTCGACGCGAACCTCCTCCACGCCATCCTCGGGTACGTTCATCGCGGGAATAATCGCGGCGGAGTTGTTTTCGGCGATGCCAATCGGGGCTCCATCGATCATGTAGTAAACGGATCCAACGAGCGAACCGTTGATCGTGTCGGCGGAGACGTCGACCCCCGGGCGGCCGACGGAAATGTTCTGAATGGACTGCATCGAGTCGCTCGAGTTGGGCGAGCCGTTAACCGCATTCACGCCCGCACTTAGCTGGATGAGGTCGTAAACATTGCGCGACACCAGAGGCACCCGGTCGATCGCCTCCGCAGGAATCAGCGAGCCGACGGTAGAGTTGCTGGGTTCGACCAGTTCGATCCCTTGAGTGACGGTAACCGTCTCCGAGATAGCGCCGACCAATAGCGTGATGTTGACCTCGGTGACCTGATCGACCGTGACCGTGACTTTGTCCTGGGCAACGTTCTTAAAACCAGTCTGGCTGGCGGTGACCTGATAGACGCCGGGGTTGAGGGAGATGAAGGTGTAGAGTCCCGCGGAGCTGGTGACGGTGTGCTGCGCCACTCCGGTTGCGGGGTTGAGTAGGGTGACTTTGGCGCCGCTGACGATCGCCCCCGAGGGGTCAGAGACCAGGCCGCTGATGCTGCCCCGGCCGGCCTGGGCGAACGCGACCGAAGCCGCGCAGAGGAAAAGAATAAAAACCGAAAGAAATCTCCGCACAGTCTTCGCCACTGCATTTTTGCTATTCATGAACAGCCTCCCCAAGTCACAACCCGACATTCAATTCCGATGTTGTCATGCACCGTAGCGGTGTCGTGCCGGCATCCTGGGCAGTTCCCGAATGCCGCCGAACGCACGACCCGCAAATGGTCTATTAAATCGTATGAATAGTGCGTTTATCGAGCATCTTATGTCAAGGAAAAAAAGTCTTGGGTCGTGGACAATTTGGATTTGCGCGATGTGATTTCTCGCTGCACAGCCGCCACACCTTATATCAGACTGCGGGTGGACTCGCGCACTACCAACTCCGGGGCCACTTTGCGGTGGTGAGCCGCGACGTCCCGCTTTTCCAAAACGGAATTGACTCCCTCAAGAACAATCCCTACCGCGCCCGCGCCCATCGCTTCCATGGGCTGGCGCACGGTCGTGAGTGGCGGAGTATAGAGCGCGGAAGCGGCGACGTCATCGAAGCCAATCACGGAGCAATCCTCAGGGACGTGCAGCCCGCTCTTGGCCAGGGCACGGATGGCGCCGAAGGCAGTCATATCGTCGAAAGCCAGCAGGGCCGTGAACTGGCGCTTCCGCTTCAGTAAGTCCTCGGTCAACTTCTGGCCAGCCTCAAAGCTGGAAAGCGGATCGCGCGACTCCGGCAGATCCACAATGAGGTGGGGATCGAGTTCCAGGCCACATGCCTTCGCGCAGCTCCGGATTCCGCGCCAACGAGGAGAACTGTCGGCCAACGTCTTCGGCCCGCGGATAAAAGCGATCTTGTGATGGCCGAGAGCGTGCAGATGCTCGATCGCAAGGTAGCCGCCGACTTCGTTGTCGACGATCACCGAACTCATCGAGTCCCCCTTGAGTTCGCAGCCAATGATGGCGGTGGGAATGCTGCTCTTCTCCAGATCGGCGAGCAGGTTGATATCGAGAAAGAGCCAGTTGGCGAGAACGACGAGGCCTTCGATGCGGCGGTCGAGCAGCATCTCGAGATAGCGCTCAAAGCGGCTGCGCTCGTTATGCACGTCGGTGAGGATAGGCAGGTAAGACGCCTGGTAGAGCGTGTTTTCAATGCCGCGCAACACTAGAGTGCAGTAGGGATCGGTCATGTCGAAGACCATGACGCCGACCGTGTGACTGCGCTTGCTGCGCAGCGAGCGAGCAAACTGGTTGGGACGATAACCCAGTTTTTCCGCGGCGCGCTCGATGCGTTTCTTGGTAACCGGCGGGATATAGCGCGCCAGCGGGGCGTCGTTCAAAACAATCGAGACCGTGGTGGAAGAAAACCCGCTCTCCTTCGCTACATCCCGAATGGTGACCATCGAAGCGCTGCCTTTAGAACGTCGCACTGCCGCAATCCTAACAGCCTATTCCTCACGCTCAAATTCAATGCGGGAGCTTCGCGGACACTACAGCAGAGAGTGAGACGAGTGTCAAGCGTGCGCACACATTCGAATGAAACTCGGGGTCTGGATGCACCAGAAGTCCTTCCTGACAGTGATTGTGACCCTACGTGATCGCGCAACCGGACTGCCCCGAAACTTCCGCAACTCGCGCGGACAGTATCCGGGTTGCTATCCTGACTCCGTTGACAACCCTCGGCTTCCGGACGATACTCCCAAATAAGCCGCAGAAGCTTGCAAACTGGCAGGCTCTTGGTCGAGGGCGCGTAGATGGCCCAGCGTAGACTGGTCCTCGGCCGAGTGTTTCTTCCCCGAACCGGGTTTCATCGTGGCATCACAGGAGGCTCACCTTGTCAAAACCAGCTACTCGCAGAGTATTCTTCCCTGCTGTTTGGATCGTCGCGGTCACCGTGGTCGCGGCTGCTACCTTAATCGCAGTTGGCCCGGCAAAGTCGGGATTGCGCCGCAGCAACCCAGCCAGCGCCACGGCGATGTCGCAGCTCCAGTCCGTCACGCCCGCCGAACACGCGCGCATCAACGCCACGTACGCCGCTCTTCCCCTTGCTTTCGAGGCCAACCAGGGCCAGGTCGATCCCCAGGTCAAATACCTGGCGCGGGGTAACGGCTACAAGCTGTATTTAGCATCATCGGAAGCGATTTTCACGGTCCACAAGCAGGGCGGGGACTCGGAAGTCCGGCGCATGATGATGGACCGGATCATCGGCCCGTCCAAGGTCAAGAGCATGTTGAGGCGGCGCGCCCAGCAGAACTCGAAGGGAGCGGTGGCAGCCGTTCACATGCACATGCTAGGCGCCAACCCAGAGGCGCGGCTCGCAGCGGAGGACCCTCAATCGGCTAAGGTCAACTACTTCATCGGCAGAGATCCCTCGAAATGGCATTCCGACATCCCGCTGTTCGGACAAGTCAGCTACCGAAATCTTTATCCCGGTATTGATCTGGCTTTTCACGGGAGTGGAAAGCAATTGGAGTTCGATTATCTGGTGAGCCCCGGCGCCAATGCAAAAGCAATCGCTTTAGGATTCCAGGGTGCCCAACAGATGAGCACGAACGATACCGGCGATCTTGTCCTGACCACCGTAGCTGGCCCGATCGAGATTCACCGGCCGGTTGCGTATCAGGAGAAAGATGGCGTGCGGCAGAATGTGGAGGCAGGTTACCTGGTGCGCGACGATGAAGTGACGTTTGCGCTCGGTACTTATGACCACACCCGCCAACTCGTAATCGATCCCACTGTGACATACTCCACTTATTTCGGCGGAGACTTCGCCGACTATGGTTTGGCCATCGCGGTGGATGCAAGCGGGAATGAGTTTGTTGCCGGCGCAACCGATTCGGACACGATTCCCGGCGATTCAAACGGCACAGATAACGCCAGCTTCGACGTTTTTGTCACCAAGATCACCTCCAGCGGAACTCTTGTCTTTAGCACTCTTTTTGGTGGAAGTGTCGACGATTTTGCTGGCGGAATTGCAGTTGACAG
The DNA here is from genome assembly GCA_963749985.1 of uncultured Acidobacteriaceae bacterium. Lineage (GTDB taxonomy): Bacteria > Acidobacteriota > Terriglobia > Terriglobales > Acidobacteriaceae > Sulfotelmatobacter. Next base: position 167,860 of record CAVVOS010000006.1, read on the forward strand.
CCTGGGCATCTACGTCGCTGGTACCACGGATTCTCCTGACTTTCCGGTCACGACCGGGGCGGCTCAAACGCTTTTCCTAGGTGGAGTTGCCAACGGCGACAATGACGCGTTCGCCGTCAAGCTTAGCTTGACCGGCTCCCTTACATGGGGCACCTACATCGCCGGCAGCGATAGCGATTCCGGATTAGGAATCGCGGTGGATAGCGGCCACAACGTTTACGTGGTCGGAGAAACCTACTCCACGAATCTCGGCGGTTCCGTCGGCGGGGTAAATCCGCTCCCGAGTGGCAACCTGCTCAATCTGGGACTGGGTACTGGGGATGACGATGGATACATCGTCAAGCTCAACTCCACCGGCACAGCCTATTCGCTGGTCAGCTACCTCGGCGGCAGCAGTGGCGACCTGGCAACCGGGGTTGCTTTGGATCCCGCCGGGAATATTTACGTCTCCGGCGAGACCATTTCTACCGATCTGCCTACCACCGCAGGTGTTGTGCAGGCTACCTGCGGGACGGATGGGAACTGCAACGCGAGCGGCGGTAATGTGTTTGACGATGCCTACATCTTCGCCATCGATGCCAACCTTGCAGCCTATAAATACGTCACCTATTACGGCGGCAATAAGGTGGACGACGCGCTTGGGATTGCGGCTGATTCCAGCGGCGATGCGTTTATCACGGGCAACACGTCATCCTCGGACTTCCCCACCGCGGGCACACCTTTCCAGAGCTCGCTGGCGGGCACGCAAAATGCCTTCGTGGTGGAGTTGAATCCGACCGGTACCGCAGCCGTCTATGGCACCTACCTCGGAGGTAACGGAACCGACTTCGGCCTTGGAATCACCCTGGACGGCGTCGGCAATGCCTACGTGACCGGCCAGACCAGTTCTACACAAACCGCTCCAGGCGCGTTCCCTCTCGTCAACCCAACCCAACCCGCATTCGGCGGCGGCAGCACGGACGCCTTTGTCACCGTGCTGAGTCCGACCACCGCGCTGTTCTCAACTTATCTCGGCGGCGGCGGCGACGAAGACCAACTGAGCGGAGCCATTGCCCTAGATTCGTCGCATAACATTTACGTCACCGGTGACACGGACTCGGGAAATGGGTCGACCGCTGTATTCCCGACCAAGAACGCGCTCGATGGAACCTTTGGCGGTGGCGCCTGCACGAACGGCAACAACCTCAGCGTGCCCTGCCCCGACGCCTTCATCGCGGCCTATAGTCCCGCTACGGCGGCGGACTTCACAATCACAGCCACAACTCCCGCAGCCGTCGCTCCCGGAAGCAGCGGCACTTCTACCGTCACCTTGACCGCGCTGAATGGATACAGTTCGCCTGTCAACCTGGGCTGCAGCGTGACCGGCACAGGAGTGTCGTGCAGTGCGAGCAGCTTCTCTCCTGGCTCGGTCACGCCGACCGCAGGCGGCGCCACCTCAACCCTCACCATCACCACGACAGGGGCGAGCGGTGCAATGTTCCGCCCGTCGAAGTTCCTCTATGCGATGTGGCTACCGATTGCAGGCTTGTCGCTAATGGGAATGGGCTTCAGTTCGGCCCGCTCGCGCCGCAAGAAGTTGCTGGGCTTCCTGATGATCGGAATGGTGATGGCCGCCTTGTTCCTGATGCCGGCCTGTGGCGGCAGCAGCAGCACCACCCCACCACCGGTCTGCACTGGTTGCACGCCCGCTGGCAACTACACGGTTACGATCACGGGCACAGGCACCGATACGAACACCACGACGCACTCGACCACGGTAACCCTGGCCGTCAACTAACCCCGCACCCAAACCCCGCGGCCGCCTCTCACCAGAGGCGGCCTTGGTTTTTCTGGTGCCCGGCCATTGGCGCGATGGGCGACTCTAGTCTAAGATTCTTGTTTGGCGCATTTCTGCGAGAGGACTCATACAGCATTGCTTTCGCGGCTGATTTGCGGACCGCACTCTTTTGTGCGGCTCGGGCAGCTTTTGCGCCCTTGGAGGAATCGAAGGTAGTGAGTTCTCATCCCCTCATGTTGAATCCCAGATCGCTCCTGCGCGCCAGCGTCTTCGCCTTGTTGCTGCCTTTGTTCTGCGCAACCCATGTCTCCCTCGCCTACGGGCAGAGCTTTAGTTTCACCACGTCGCCGCTTCAGCCGCCGGCGGTGAATCCCGGGCAGAACGCGACTTCCATCATCGACCTGACGGCCAGCGGCGGCTTCGACAGCCCGGTCTCGTTCAACTGTATCGTGACCTCCTCGGACGGATCTGTCCCCGCTTCGCCGACGTGCGTGGTGAGCCCGCCGTCCCAGACCCCGCCCGCCGACGGCCCGGCGATCACCGTTTCAACCTTGGGCGCTCCGGCGGGGCAGTATTCGATTGTTGTGACCGGCACGAGCGGCTCCCTCACCCCGCAAACCGCCACCCTGATCCTCAACGTGCAGAACGTGCCGGAGGATTACACGCTCAGCGTGTCGAAAGCGATCAGCCCGACCAGCGTTGAGGCCGGCCTGGGGGCGTCTGCAACGATAACGGTGACGCCGATCGGCAGCTACACAGGAACTGTTTACCTATACTGCCTGTCGGTTAGTCCGGTGCAAACGGCAACGCCCTACTGTTCGTTTGCCGCCACTCAGGCGTCGACCACGCTGCCGCCAGACGCCGTGCAGATAGCGAGCGGCGCTCCCGCCACGGCCGTTCTCACCATCACCTCCTTCGGACCTGCGGCCAGCACGACCGCGACCGCTAAGCCGTGGAAGCCGCGCATGTTTTATGGTTTTTGGCTAGCCGTCCCTGGACTGGCGCTGCTGGGAGCGGGCGCCGGCGGTAAGCGCAGAAGGTGGCTCATGGGCTTGCTTCTGCTCATGATCGTTACCAGTGGATTACTCCTGATGCCCGCTTGCAACGCGGCCAGCAATAACGGCACTACGGCCGCCAACGGCGACGTCACTCCGGACGGCACTTACACGTTTACGATCACGGGCGTGGACCAAAACGGCATCGCGCCGAGCAACAACAATACCGGCAACGAAGCGGCGACCGTGAGCCTTACGATAACCAAGGCGCCCTGAAACGGAATCTCGATGCGTGTGGCGGCTCAGCAACTCTGCCTGGCATCGCCGCGCAGAGCCACTCCTGTGCGGCCGCTTTTTCTGTTGCTCGCTGTTATATGTTCCCCGTTCGTGGCGGCGCTACCAGGCAAAGTAAACAGCAGCGACGAAAATAAGAACAAGCCCCAGCCGCCGACTGTGCGCTGGAGCGAGGCTGAACCGGGCTGCACCTTCTCCCAAGGTGACGACGGCAAGTACCGCTACGGGCTGTGGTCGGGAGACGTCGGCATTGTTCTAGCGGTGGACGCGCGGGAGGGGCAGATTATCCGCCATCGCATCGAGCCTATCTTCGGAGTTCTGCTTACCCTTCGTTACCGCGGAGCGGACAGCCTGGACACAGGTCCGGCCGGCATCACGCTGCAGTTTATGAAGCACTTCAAAGTGGTGCAGACTGCGCTTGACCCAGACGGTTACGTCCAGAAGATTCAGGCCGACGCGGATGCACTCGACGACGAGACCAGGCGCGCGGTTGCGAAGCATCCCGAAGAGAAACAGGTCCGCGAAGCACGGCTTGCAGGACTATCAAAAATCAGTCAGTGAATTGATCGAGTTTCTCAGCCGCAACGGGCTGCGCAGCGCACATTTAGACCGAGCCCATCCGGAAGTGAGTGGATGGGTTTTCTTCAATACTGACAGCAAGTGGCTGGGAAAGTTGAAATCCCAAGAGGCGTTCGTCTTACGCCTGCCGCTGGACGGAAAAGTTTTCGAGTTCCCTTTTAAGCTGCCGCCCAAAGAAGGTGAACTTTTGCTACGAAAAAGAGAGTGAAAACCGGGCTTCAGGCTTCAGCTTTGAATCGCCTCGCGCTAACGCAGAGCGGACTCTTGGATCCCGCGGTGTGTGAGGAACAAGAAAGCCGAGGAGATTTGGACAAGGCCGAAGCTCGAAAGCCTAAGCCCGGTTCTACGACGCGGCGCGCCGGCTCTGGCGTTGAATTTCGCCGGCCTGGTACACGAGGATGTCGCGCAGCGAGATCAGTCCCCTCAGATCTTTGCCTTCCACAATGCACAGGTGCCGGAAGCCGAACTCGTGCATGATGAAGAGACACTCTTCAACCGTCTCGTCCAGACCAACCGCGCGCGGGTTGGCGGTCATGACTTCGGACACAGCGGTGTGTCCGGGTGTGCGGCCCACGGCCACCACCCGGTTCATAACGTCGCGCTCGGAGAAGATACCCGCCAGTTCTCCATTGCGGAGCACGGGCAGGGCGCCGATGTTGTGCTCCATCATGTAACGCGCCGCGTCCAATACGGTGCGTCCAGCATCGATCGAATAAACTTTGCGGTCTTTTACGATGTCGCGGAGGGTAGCCATGGCAAGCTCCTTCTAGGACTGCGAGGTGGCAAGTAAATCGGCCCGGCCCCCACACGGCCCGGCCAATTCGTGGGCGGCACCACTTTACCACAGACCCATCGGTGTTCTCCGCTAAACCACCGAGGCCGGCAGAATTCTTTCCCAATAGAGACTCTGGCAAGAAATGAAACCCTAGGCGGGAACTCCGCCCGCAGACAGCTCAACCGCGCGGCCGGAATTGATTGTGAAGGTAATTATTGGAGGTGGTTCACCCGGGCCGGCGTCGCATCGGCGGAGTTATCGCCCACCGGTTTGACCGACACGATAACGAACTCGCGCTCTTTGTTATCGAGCTGTTCCACTCGCACCAGCATCTTGTCTTTGTCGAGCCGGAACTGTGCGCTCGCGCCGACCGGCAACAGTACCGGATGCTTGTCGTCCTTGGGACGGATGCGATAGACCACGCGATCGCCCTGCAGGGCGTATTCCTGACACAGGAGTTCGTGAGTTTTCTTGTTCTTCTTGGCGTCTTTCTCGTCGACCCCACACTGCACCGAGTCCATCTGCAACAGTTTGCCGTCCTGATAAGCTTTCGGCTCCTTGGCATAAGCGGTCGCGGCCAACAAAAGCGATGCCAGCACGAGTGATTTGCAGCGCATGGAATTCCCCCAGTGAGTATGGACACTGATTCGGATGTCCCGCTGGACCCGTCGAGACCGCCAGCAGAGACGCCGTTTCAACATGCATTGTTTCTAATGTGGCGAGGGCTGGTTAGATCACATTGGTCATCGACCGGAAGTAACCGAAACCTCGGTCAGGAACCAGCCTCTCGTCGCCGCAGATGAAGGAACGGAGGGCGATTCAGCGCTCAAGCAAGTTTTCCAGCGCGGAGAAAAATGCCGGGTAGGAGATCGCAGCACACTCGCTGCCGCGAATCAAGGTCTCTCCCTGCGCTCGCAAAGCCGCGATGCTGAAGGCCATGGCGATGCGGTGATCGCCGAAAGAATCCAGTTCGGCGCCTCGAAGTGACTGTCCGCCTGGAATTTTCAAACCGTCTTCCCGTTCCTCCATCTGCGCGCCCATGGCTCGAAGGTTGGTGGCGATGGCTGCGATGCGGTCCGATTCCTTCACCCTCAACTCCTTCGCATCGCGCACCTCAATTCCCTGCTCCATGTAAGGAGCGATCGCCGCCAGCACCGGAATCTCATCAATCAATGCGGCTGTGTCGGCTCCCGCGATGGTCGCACCCATCAGCTTTCCGCCCGCGACTTGCAGCGTGCCGACGAGTTCGCCGTGGACCTCTTCCAGTTGCGTAACGGAGATACGCAACCCAATCAGAGTGAGGATATCGAGCAGGCGTGCGCGCGTCGGATTCATCAGCAGATTCGTGATGGTTAATTGCGAGTCGGGAAAAAGAGCAGCAGCACAGAGAAAGAACGCGGCGCTGGAAAGATCGCCAGGAACTCGCGCCTCGATGCCGCGCAAACGCTGGCCGCCGCGAATCCGCACCTCGTTTCCCTTACGCTCAAGGTGCGCGCCGAAGGCCCGCAGCGCCACTTCCCCGTGATCCCGCGTCCGCAGCGGTTCTTCAATGCGAGTTTCCCCATCGGCCAGCAAGCCGGCAAACAGCAGGCAAGTCTTCACCTGCGCGCTGGCTACCGGCATTTTGTAGTCGATGCCTTTCAGGTTGGTGCCGGTAATGCGCAGCGGTGGGACGTCCGTTTTGCGATGCGATTCGCGCGCCCATCGCCATCAGCGGCATGATCACGCGCTCCATGGGACGGCGCGAGAGTGATTCATCACCCGCCATTTCGCTCGCGAAATTCTGCCCAGCCACAATACCGCTCAGCATGCGGATGGTGGAACCCGAATTCCCGCAATCCAGCGGCTGGCTTGGAGCACTCAACGACAGCCCGGTGCCCTGCAGTTCGATGACATTGTCCGCACCATCCCGGCGCTCCCACTTCACTCCGAGCGAGCGCAAGCAGCCGAGCGTGCTCGCGCAGTCCGCTCCGGTCGAATAGTTTTCCAACTGCGAGGGGCCATCGGCAAGCGCCGCCAGCATGGCATAACGGTGCGAGATGGATTTATCACCGGGAAGACTTACACTGCCCCGCACATTGCGCGCGGGCCGCACGATCACTTGGGACTGGCTTTTCATCCTGAGATCAATATAGCGGAAGGAAAAAACAAAAGTGGCCGGCGGCCTGTGCCCAGAGGTCAGAAATTCAGTTTTGCGAACTGGCCACTGGCCACTGATCACTGGCCATTGTGCACCAACTTGGCCTCAGCCGTAGCTTCGCGCAACACGTCCGCAGGAACTTCCCTAAGCCTCACGTCAAACTCAAACATCGGAGTCTCAACCCCGCGACCCCAGCGCGCCACTTCCCAGTGCGCCCGCACGAACTTCACGTCGGGATGCGCCGTCAGGTCGAGCAATAGCGGAGACTGCCCGCAATAAAACTTCTGCGGAAACGAGACGATCGCCTTCGCTCCCCACGCCGCGCCGTCCGGCGAACCGTAGACGCTGATATCGAGCGACTCCTGCTCGATGATCTTCGTGATTTCGAGAGTCACCAGAAATACGCGGCTGGCTGCGCCGCTCACTTCGACGGTGGGGCCGTCTCCCTTTGCGTTGACAGTAGTTTTTTCAGCAACCAGAAAAGTTTCAATCATGACGAGAGAATTCTACCAAAATCGGCCTTGCAGCCTCCGATCCTTCATTCCGTCGGATGCGGGCCAGTGAATTCCGAGCAGCACGGCTTCTCCACCGGCTTGAACTCCATGAGTTCGATCCGCGTCAGATCCGGATCAAACAGGTTGAGCTGCCACTTACCGTCCTTGCCCATCTGCGCCTTTTCCTCGCCATGCGGTTTCCAACCGTGAGCTTCCAGGATGGCTTGCGCTTTCTTCATCTCCACAACCCCCAGCGAGATGTGATTCATCACTCCGGTCAGCTGCAAATCAGGGTGTTCGGGTTGATTCAGCATATATTCCAGCCAATCCGTGCCGTCCGGAACTTGCATCGCAACCCAGTCGGTCTCAGTGGGTTTCATTCCTCCGTGCCAGTAAAGCCGAAACCCAAGCAGGTCGCGGTAGAAGTGATCTTCCGCATCCCGGTTGTAAACCAGAAATCCAGCGTGAATCATGTGGCGCGAAACCGCAGCATCAGGCGGCACGGCAGTTTTACCCTTGCCTCGCTCCACAAACTCAATGCAATGCCCTTCCGGATCAGCCATGGCAAAGCTGAGGCTATGCCCCGTGTGTCCCTCGATTGCCGCCACCTTCACGCCTTTCGCGACCATATACCTGCGCAGCGCAATGATGTTGTCGGTGGCGAAGGCCACGTGATCCATCCGGTCGGTCGCGTTGGGATCGGGCGCGGTGCTGTAGCCGATCCACTGGCGGCCCACCATGTATCTCACCAGCCCGCCAGACTCCACCGGCGCGGCGGACGCCAGGCCGAGCGTGCCGCCGTAAAGTTTTTTCACTTCCTCCGGTTGAGTGGTGTAGAAGGAAACGTGATCGATCCCCGTGATGCGGGGCCTGTGGACAGGGTGGGTTTGCGTGTGGGCACAAACTGCGAAAGTCCCAAAGGCAAGCAGGGAGAGAAGCTTTTTCATGACGTCCCGATTCTAGCGCGAGCCAGCCTTGAACGCGCGATTACGGGTTCCTAGAGTCTCTCCAGAAACTGCCGTAGCAGCCGGCCTGCCTCTTCCGGCTGCTCCCAGGGGGAGTAATGGCCGGCTTTCGGAATCACGCGCAACTGGCTGCCGGAAATGTGCTGCCGCATCAACTCGGCTTCGTTCACTCCGGTCAGGACATCTTCGTCTCCGGTCACGAGCAGCGTTGGCACATTGATGGTCTTCAATGTATCCACCGAGTCGGGGCGCTGCGCCATGCCGCGCTGCACTTGCGCCACATCTTCCGGCGACATCTTTCGCATCATGTTCAACGCGCCGGCGACCAGATCAGGCCGGGTCTCCCGCGTGCTCCTGCCCAGCAGCCGCGGAATCATGCTCTCGAAAAACGGCTCGGTGCCGCGCTCGAGGACGTCATTCGCCGCCTGCAGGCGTCCAGCGCGGGCTTCCGCAGAGTCGGCAGGAGCCTTCGTGTTGCAAAGACCGAGTGCCGCCACTCGCCCCCGATATCTTCGCCAGAACTCGAACAGCGCATATCCGCCGATCGACACCGCAACCAGCGGAGCGCGGCCGATCTCGGCATCGTCCATCACGCAGGCGATGTCAGCCGCGTGTTTGTCCATCGTGGCCGGACCTTGGCCCACTCCGGAATCTCCATGGCCACGCAGATCGGGAAGAATGACGCGGTAGCGCGTGGCCAGAACCTGAGCCACCGGCAGCCAAAATTCATGATTTGCGGGAAAAGGATGCAGCAGAACTACCGGCGGGCCTTCGCCCAGCACCCAATAGAAGATCTCCGCGTCATCGCTCTTGATTTGGTGGGAGTCCATGCGCTGTATCCGGAGATCACAACTACGGCGTCCGGAACCCGGCTTCCGGCACACAGGTCTAATCCTCGCAGACCGGCAAGGCTACTGATTCGTCACGCGCTGCGCGCCTGCCGGCGCCGTCAGCAGCAGCGGCTCTTCCGGCATCACGATCCAGGCGATGGGATAAGCGAGCAATCCAATACCCGTCATGAAGGATGCGAGCAACCACATTAGCCGCACCAACACCACGTCAATATCAAAGTACTCGGCGAAACCCAGGCAGACGCCCGCAATCTTGCGTCCCTGGCGCGGCCGAACCAGCCGTTTGCGAGCTACCGACGCGCCCACGCGAATGCCGCAATAAGCACAAACCGCCGCGTCATCCTGAATCACCTTGCCGCAATAGTTGCAGTACATAGCTGTGCCCTCTTCAAGCTGTCTGTATAGGATACGCAATTGTAAGCTGGAAGTTCCACGGCGGGCTTTGCCCTGGTACGGCCAGAACCGACCTCATTCCCGGTAAGCTTCCCGGATGTGCGCCCGCGCTTTTTCCGCCGGAGGAGTGCTGCCGTTTTCGGCCAGGACGGTCTGATACTTCTTCATTGCCAAGTCGCGTTTCTGCAGCAGGTCATACATTTCGCCGGCGGCGAGGTTAGCCTTCTGCAGCGTCTCAGGGTCCGGGTCCGGAGCTTCACCTACCAGTTCGTAGGCGGCCACGGCTCCGGCATAATCTTTCTGGCTGCGCAGTAACTCACCCAAGCCCCAAGCCGCCATTTCATAGTGCAGGGTGCCATACTTCCCTTCCCGGCCGTTTTGCCACACTTTCCGATACCCGGCCGCAGCCTCCTGCGCGTGGCCACCTGCGCGCTGCAGGTTCGCCTCCTCCAGCGGAAATAAGTAATTTCTGGGATAACGTACCGCCAAGTCGTGCATGAGGACGCGCGCCTCGTCGAAACGGTGCTCGCGCCGCAGGAACAGGCTCAGCACCACTTTGGCGTCGATGCTATTTTCTCCGTTGCTCTCGGCGACCTCGCGCAGGTATTCGAGCCCCTTTTCTTTCGTCCCGCTCAGCCCCACCAGCGCTACGGCGGCCTTCACGCTCCAGGGCAGGCTGCCCATCACGTAATTGTGGGTACCCACGACCAGCTTCGCATCCACGTAGTGGGGATCGAGTTCGAGCACGCGTTCGTGGTCATGGCGCGCCCCCACGGCGTTGCGCAGTGCGGAGAACCAGGCTCGCTCGACCAGAGCCGTATACAGCGCGAACTGCGCCCGGGTAACCCCGCGGGCGTAGAGTGCGTCCACGTTGTCGGGATTGGCTTTGAGTTGCTGTTCTTCCAGGTTCTCGGCGCGCTCCACTAATTGTTTGATCCGCTCCTTCACCTGGGGATCGGCGGTCCGGTGTGCCTCGCCGATGAAGCTGTCATTGGCATATTCGCCGCTATTCATCGCGCCCATGCGATAAAGCTCGCGCATCAGAACTGTAGTCAGGAGGTGATTTACCGCGGAGGGGTCGCTCGGCCGCCGGTCCATGATCTTCTCAAACTCCTGGATCGAGCGGTCATAATCCAGGTTGTAGAAGTGGTCGAAGGCGGCGTCGACCAGCGGATCGTGCCCGGTCGAAGTGACTACGGTTGGATTCGGGGTGCTTACCGCTACAGCGTGGGTTTGCGCGGCGCCCCGCATTGACAGCAGGCTGAAGAACACGAGGCATAGCAGCGTGCTCCGTTGAACTATGCGTTTCACTAATGTCAGGCTCGACTGCATCCCCACCGCTAACCCTTGAGTCTCTAGTCTAACTGAAGTTCGTCACAGCACGGGACGAACCAAAAGCGTCATCGGACGCGGCCCGATAATTTCATGAAGATGCAGTGGTTCGGCTCTATAATCCCCGCAGTTAGAGGCTCAAAACTAAGGTACCGGGGCAAGTTTACCCGAACCTGCGGGTAATTATTGCGCGCAGCCCCTTGGACTCAGGATACGAAGCCAGTCGCAAGTACTTGACTTGGAAATACCTTAGTGGCGAGCAAGCTTTGGCTGTCGGGTTGCTTTGCTGAGGCTAACGTTCTAGGTATGGCTGAAATAGTTCAAGACACGCAGCAGGAGTTTTGGCGGTCTCCGACCGTGCTCGAACCGGCGGTGGAGGCTGCGCTCCCGGCTGCGTCCGAGGAAATGTCGCAGGCTTGTGCCGACTGCGGCACCGAGTTCATGATCGGCGCCAGGTTTTGCCATACTTGCGGCCAACCCCGTCTCTCGCTCGAAGCGAGTGAATCGGACGCTGCGGCGATGGCTGGCTTGTGGACTCGCAATATGGCTTGGGTGCGGTCCGGCGCAGGGGTAGTAGCCGCTTCCTGGCGCACGGTTTCCTTCCCAGACTGGCTGCACTATTTGCACTTCCATGAAATCAAGCGCTGGATTGGTCTGCCTACCGCAGCCCTCATTGCTTTCATTGTCGGCTTGGGCTGCGTCGCCGGAGCAGTTGGCGTCAGCCTCTTTTATCGAGCGTCCAATCTGGCGGAGTTCCAGGCGATCCAGATGTGGCGAATCGAATGGCTCCTTGCCGCCACCGCGTCGTTTGTGGCCGGAATCCTGCTGAAGAAACCCTCCGACAGCCAGTAGACCCTCCAGCCAGCTGGCTATCCCAAGCGCCTTTCGCCCTCGATCATCCACGCTACGGTCTACGACTCGCTTCCCGAGCTCGCCGTTCGCCGCTGCTGGTGCATGCGGTAGAGATGATGAACCGGGCCGGTTCCTCGTCCCAAGGGATGACCCGCGGCAATCGCCGCCGTCACGTACGTCTTGGCCAGCAAGGTGGCTTCGGCCAATCCCCGATCCAGCGCCAAGTGGCAAGCCATCGCCGTGGCGAAAGCGCAGCCTGTCCCATGCGTTGAATTCGAGCGCTGCCGTTCCGCCTTGAAGACTTCCTGCTGCACCCCGCTCTTCGTCGTGAAGCTCAACAAATCGATGGCTTTCTCCAGATGACCGCCGGTAATCACCACGGCAGCCGATCCCATCTGGTGCAGCTTGGCAGCCGCAGCTCGCATTTCCTCGAGATCGGTCACCTTCAATCCGGTAAGGATCGCGGCCTCGTCCACATTCGGTGTAATTACGTCGGCGAGAGGCAGGAGCTTATCGATGAGCAGCCTGATTCCGGGGGCGTCGAGCAGCTCCGCCCCGGAAGATGATCTGAGGATCGGGTCCAGAACCACATTCGGGAACTTACTGGGCGACCCAGCCTTGCCGGGCTGGCTCAGAAACTCCACCACCGCCTTGACCACATTTCCCGTACCCAGCATCCCGATGTGCACCGCTGCGATTGGGATGTCCGTTGCAAGTTCTTGCAAGGTCTCGGTCACCAGTGTCGGATCGACGGCTTCCACCCGGTGAACTCCAGCCGTCGACTGCACGGTCATGGCTGTTATGCAGGCCACTCCATAGCAGCCGTGCGCGGCGATCGTCTTTATATCGGCCGTCACCCCTGCCCCCGAAGAGGGGTCAAAGCCGGCGATGGTCAGTACGACAGGTGGTTTATCAGACATCGGTCCAGCCATTGTCCAGTCCGCATCCGGAACGAAACGCCGAGAATTTTCTCTCTGCGGACTATGCACGTTGTACCTAAAATGCTGCGAATAAACAACTTAGAAAGGACTTACCTGTAAGTAACTGAATCCATTGGAGATGAAAATAGTTCTCTGGGTACGGCATCTCACGCAGTTACTAGCAAGTTAACAGTTAAGTCTATTGTTTTGATGGATATGTTCACCATTTCTCATGATTAACAACAAGTTACGTGAGATATCGATTACTACCACGTCACCATAGTCCAGTCACTTTCGGATTGACAAGCCCCCGGAACCCCTCTACGATTTACAAACCATTAACCAAACAGCCTAGCTAGGACGACTTTTTGAGATGCGAGGAAAACTGAATGCGACGACGTATAACTCATGGACTGATGATCGGTCTATTGATCATCGGCCTGAGAGCAGCTCAGGGCCCGAACAACTCGGAGGCCAGTTCAGCTCCAAGTAGATCAGCCCCAATCAAACCCGAAATCCGAAAGGCGACCGCCAAGGTCCAGCCGTATCAAGTTGGTACAGCTTCCTGGTACGGTCAGGATTTCGTCGGCAAACCCACAGCCAGCGGCGAAGACTACGACATGTTCGACATGACCGCTGCCCATCCTACTCTTCCTTTGGGAAGTTATGTGCGGGTCACCAACCTGCGCAACGGGCGGGCCGTCGTGGTCAAAGTCAACGACCGGGGTCCCATCGTACCCGGCCGCATTATCGACCTGTCCTACGGCGCCGCCCAAACCCTGCAATTCGAAAAGCGCGGCCTACAGCGGGTTCGCCTGGATCTGGTGAAGCCCCGGACTCAGCATCGGCAAGTTTACGAGACCGTGGCCTTCAACCATCCTATGGCGGAACTCAAATAAGCGCGCTACACTGCTAGGGATGGAGGCAGCTCTGCCCTACCGCATCCCTGGCAGCGATCACCGGGAAGACCATCCCCAAAATCAAAATAGTGACCCCCGCCAAAAGCTGATTGTCGCGCTTGACGTGTCTACGGCGGCGGCCGCCCAGAAGATCGTGGCGGCCGTCGGCGATTCGGCCCTCACCTACAAGGTCGGCATGCAGCTCTATACCGCCGAAGGCCCGCAGATCGTACGCGATCTGGTAGCCTCCGGCCGCCGCGTCTTTCTCGACCTCAAGTACCATGACATCCCACACACCGTAGCCTCGGCGGTACACGAAGCCGCCCAGCTCGGGGTGAGCATGCTGACCGTACACGCGGCAGGTAGCGGCAAAATGCTGCGCGCGGCCGCGGACGCAGCCCGCGCTTCCAACCCGGATTTGATTGTACTGGGCGTAACTGTGCTCACCAGCCTCGACGAGAACGATCTGGAGAAAGTCGGCTTTCGAGGAACCGTGCGCGATGAAGTCCTGCGGCTCTCGGCCCTGGTTCTGGCCAGCGGATGTAAAGGCATCGTCACCTCCGCCCGCGAGGCTTCCGCCGTGCGCGCCGAACTAGGACAGGATTTCGCCATCGTAACTCCCGGCGTCCGCCCCGCCGGAAGCGCCTACGCCGACCAAATGCGCGTGGTCACGCCTGCGGAAGCAATCGCCGCCGGAGCCAGCCACATCGTCGTCGGCCGTCCCATCACCGAAGCCGCCGACCCAGCTGCCGAAGCTCGGGCGATCCTGGGCCAGATTAACTCATAGACTTATGAAAGAGCTGAGTGAACAGTTGCTACGCTTGGTCGAGACGGCGGAGCCAAAACTTCACAGTACCAGCGAGCCCGAAACCGCCAGGCCCTTATTGCCGGGTGGCTGGTCGCGTAAGCAAGTCCTTGGACATCTGATCGATTCAGCCTCCAACAATCATCAGAGATTCGTCCGCGCGGCCCTGCAACCGTCGCTGGACTTCCCGGCCTATGACCAGGACGAAAACATACGTGTGCAAGCCCCTCAAGAGGCCGATTGGTCCTTGTTGGTCTCGTTGTGGGCCGCCTACAATCGCTATCTCGCCCACGTAATCGCCCGCTTGCCCGCCGCCAAGCTGGAAACCGTTTGCCGCATCGGTTCGGGAGAACCGGTAACCCTCGGCTTCCTGGCAACCGACTACGTAAGGCATCTGCTCCATCATTTGAAACAGGTCGGTGCCGCAGATTGAATTAAGTCATGATCTGAGTTCTAGTTGACCATCCTGGCCGCGGCAGCGACCGCTCAGCTGTTGCATCTAACGCTTGTAACCGCAGATGCTAATCTGCCCGGTCCGGGAAGTATCTCAACGCTCGCGACTCGCTGATTCGATCCCATCACTTCAGCAGCCCCCTCAGCACCGCCACCTCGGCCGCAATCCCGGTATGCAGCGCCGGATCCACATCCGGCGCGAACAAAGGTGAGTGATTCGACGGCAACATCGTCCTCGCCGCCGTGGCCTCTGCCAGCTTCTCCGGATCCGCTCCTCCCAGACTGAAGTAAAAACCCGGAATCCCCTGCTCCGTAAAGTACGAGAAATCCTCCGACGGGGTGATCGGCTCCGTGATCACAACCTTCTCCCTTCCCAGCGCCGCTTCCAGCACCGCACGCAGACGTTGCGCCAGCGCAGGATCGTTGTACACCAGGTCCGTGCCCTCATAGTGATCGATCAGGGGCGGATGCGGCGCCCCCGCCGCTTCCGCTTCAGCCTTGGTGATCCGCGCAATCGCCGCCAGCACTTGCTGCCTCACTTCCGTCTTCCTAGTGCGCACCGTCAGCCCCAGCTCGGCATGGTCCGGAATGATGTTGTTCTTGGTCCCAGCCTGAATATAGCCAACCGTGACCACCGCCATCTCCCCCGGCTTCACTTCGCGCGAAACAATAGTCTGCAGCGCGAGAATAGTTCGCGCCGCAATCACAATCGGATCAATCGCCGTCTGCGGCGCCGACCCGTGCCCCCCCTTGCCATAAATCGTGATCCTTAGCGAGTCCGCATTCGTGTTGTAAACACCAGGCGTAATCCCCACCACGCCCGCCGGAAGTTCGTTGCCCACGTGCAGCGCTACAACCACGTCAGGCTTGGGAAAGCGCTTGAACAAGCCGTCGTCGAGCATCCCCTTGGCCCCCGCAATCGTCTCCTCCGCCGGCTGTCCAATCAGCATCAGAGTGCCGTGCCAGGTGTCTTTGCTGTGCGCCATGATCGTAGCCGAAGCTACGATCGCCGCCATGTGCAGATCATGTCCGCAAGCATGCGCAACCGGAACATCGCGTCCGGCGTCGTCCTTGCTGCGGACCTTGCTCGCATAAGCCAGACCTGTCTTCTCCTCCACCGGCAGCGCATCCAGTTCGGTTCGAAGCATCACCGTCGGCCCCGTCCCGTTTTTCAGGATCGCGACCACACCAGTCCCGCCCACGTGTTCCGTCACCTCATAGCCGGCATCGCGCAACCGGCCGGCCAGCTTCGCCGCCGTGTGGATTTCGTGCGACGACAGTTCCGGGTTCTCATGCAAATCCAGGTACAGCGCGTGCGCCTCGGGATAGACAGCCTCGACTTCCTTGGACGCAGGCGCCTGCGCGCAGGCCGAACCCACCAGAACCGCAAACAGCAAAAGTTTCCCCTGTTTCATAGTCCACGGATCATACCCGGCGTCACCCCCGGTGTAAATATTTCCGGCAGGAATCTCCCCTATTGCGATTGCCCACCGGGTGTACAATCGCGTTAGAAAGCACTGGGTTGCACCGCTTCGTTGGCAAGCCTGAGGTGCTCATGAACGTCCACATTAGTTATCGTCTTCATAAAACTCCCGCCGTAGAAAAAGACATCCAACACCAGATCGACAAACTGCAGAAACGGCTGCAGGTCTTCCGTCCCGACCTGATTCATTTGAAAGGCACGGTCGAAGAACTCTCCCCGCGCGAGGGCACCAGCGTTTCGCTCAACCTGCGCCTGCCTTCCGGACAAATGGCAGTCCAGGCCAAATCCTCCACCGCCGCCGCCGCGGTGAAGAGTGCATTCGAAGACCTGCTGCAGCAAGTCAACAAACACAAGGAACTGCTACGCTCCACCCACAAGTGGCCGCGCCGGAGGAATGAGGCCTCGGAACGCCATAACGCTTCCGTCCCCTTCGAGCAGACTCTGGCCGCGGTATTTCCAGTCACCGTTTCCGCCGACGACGTGCGTTCCTACGTCAACGTGAATCTTTCCCGCCTGGAACGCTTTGTGGAACGCGAAATCTATTTCCGCGAAACCGCCGACCAGATAGCTCCGGAGTCGATCAGCAAGGAAGAAGTGATTGACGAAGCCATCGCCGCCGCCCTCGGCGATAGCAACAACAACAATGAAGAGAAGCCCGAGCGTCTTGCCCTCGAGCCCTGGCTCTACCGCCTGGCTCTGAATGCGCTCGATGAACTGTCTCGTCCCGAAGGCACCAACGGCAGCGCCGTGCGCCTGGAAGAGTCAGCGCGCAAGCAGAACGTCCGGGCCAGCGACGAGCCTGAACTGCAATTCCATCAGCCCGACGAAGCCATTACCGAAGAAACAATTATCGCTGACGGTCGCGTCGCCACGCCCGAGCAGATCGTCGGTTCGGATGAGATGATGCACCTCATCGCCGCCGCCTTGCTCGATGTCACCCCCGCCCAGCGAGAGGCTTTTATCCTGCACGCGGTGGAAGGCTTCGGGGTCGACGAAATCTCCGCCATCACCGGCGTTGCGCCGGAATCTGTGTTGAGCTCCATTGCTGCCGCGCGCGATCACCTCCGCCAATCGCCCGGTTTCGTCCGGCAATTCAAGGGCCGGTTCGCCACCATCGGTACGGCCTAAATCCAATTTCAACTGAAAGGGAGTGGGACCGCGAATGATTACTCGTGAACAAGTCCATGAACTAGCCCAGTTTGAAGAGCAGGGAGCTTGCGCTCTCAGTTTCTACTTTCAGCCCGCCGCGCCTCGCAATAAAGCCCACAAGGAAGACGCGATCCTCGCCAAAGACCTGGCGCGGGAAGCCTTGCGCCAGTTGGAAACCAAAAGCAATGGCAAGAGTAGCAGCAAAAACAACTACGAGTCGGCCCGCGCCGATCTCGACCGCATCGTCCGGCTGGCGCAGGATCTCAGAGGCAACGGCGCCCGCGCCAAAGCTGTGTTCGCCTGCGGCGCACAAGGCTTCTGGCGCGAATATGACCTGCCTCCACAACTCGGCGGCACCGAACTAACCGTGAGCCGCCACTTCCACCTCAAGCCTCTTGCCCAATTGCTCGGAGCATTTCCCAGCCTCGGTGTCGTCCTGGTAGATCGTCATCGAGCCCGCATGTTCGATCTGCGTCTGGGCGAATTGAACGAGCGTGAGGGATTCTTTCATCCCCTCACCCGCCGCGGCCGTGGCGACGGCTTCGCCGGCTATGACGGAGGCCACGCCGAGCGCCGCGTCGCCGATGAGGCCCGCCAGCATTTCAAGTTTGTCGCCGAGTTCCTCAAGGACGCCTTGGAGAAAGGTACCTACGAGAAGTGGATCCTGGGCTGCCAGGATACCCACTGGTCGCAATTCGAGCCGCAATTGCATCCCTACGCTTCACAGCGCTTGCTGGGCCGGTTTTCCACCGAGGTAGCGCACGTAAGCCGCGAAGAAATCCGTGCCCAGGCCGAACGCATTTTCGCCGGCTGGCAGCAGAAGCGCAGCAGCGAAGCGGTTCGCGAAACCATCAGCCAGGCTCGCGGCCACGGTCGCGGCGTCACCGGATTGCGGCGCGTGCTGCACTCCCTCGAGTTGGGCGAAATACAAACCCTGTTGCTGGGCGATCACTATCACGCGCAAGCCGTCGAGTGTACCGGCTGCGGCCATCTCGACGCCCACCTCGTGACCCTCTGTCCCGTCTGCGGAAAGGAGACGCGTGAAGTGGTGGACGTGGCCGAAGCAATCCTGCCTTGGGTGATCCGGCACGACATCGAACTCTTCTACGTCAAAGACGATCCCGAGCTCGACAAGGTCGGAAACATCGCCGCCCTGCTTCGTTTCCGCCCCGCGAAAACCCCCGACAACGTCCGCTCCATCGCCGAGGTCTCCGCGAAACCATCCCTCGGCCGCCAGGAAGGCCGAGTAGGCCGTTACCGCGGCTTAGCCAACGGTTAACTGCCAGAACGCAGTACTTGCTAGACGATCGGTGTCCGTCCTCGCGCGTTCTCTGCGCAAGGGTGGGATTTCACGGAGAGTAATCCCGAGGGCCCGCGGCGTGATATGCTTCCCGCTTTCCCGCAAGCAGGAGGAATTCATTGCCATTCTCGCGCCGTGATTTTGTCAAGACGACAGTTCTAGGAGCAGTCGCCGCCGGAGTAGGAACCCGAGCCCAGGCCGAAGACTCGAAGCAGAGTGGCTCGCAGGAACACGATGCGCAAGCCGGACCGCACAAGCGCCCCATTATCATCTGTGCTAATAACGGATATGCGTACCTCGAAGACGCCTTCGCGTTCCTCAAAGGCGGCGGCGATACGCTCGACGCCGCGCTTCGCGTTGTCAAGGGTCCGGAAGACGATCCGAATGACACCAGCGTTGGCCTCGGCGGAATTCCAAACGAAGAAGGAGTCGTCGAACTCGATGCCTGCTGCATGCACGGACCCACGCGGCGAGCCGGCTCGGTCGGCGGCGTACGCAACATCAAGAACGTGTCGCTGGTCTCGAAGGCCGTGTTCGAGCACACGGGGCACGTCATGCTGGTGGGCGAAGGCGCCGAGCGCTTCGCCGTCGCTGTAGGCTTCCCGCGCGAGAATCTGCTCACGGAGCATTCGCGAAAAGTGTGGCTGCTGTGGAAGGAGTATCACTCCAACGAAGATTGGTGGGGACCGGGATTGGCCGACCCGCACTGGCAGGCTCCGGGCGCGCGGCCTCAAGCAGACCTCCGACTAGAGCGCTACCGGAAACTGGAAGAGCATGCGGCGGAATTAGGAATTGCGCAGGAGTTGCGGCGCGACGCGATTCGCACCGTGATGTTTCCACCGACGGGGACGATCCACTGCTCGGCGCTGAATGAGGAAGGAGAAGTCTCCGGCTGCACCACGACCAGCGGGTTAGGCTTCAAGCTGCCGGGACGTTGCGGGGATTCTCCAATTATCGGTGCGGGCTGCTATACCGATCAGGATATTGGTTCGGCTGGCGCGACAGGCAGCGGCGAAGAGAATATTAAAGTCGCGGGAGCCCATACGATTGTGGAGAACATGCGGCATGGAATGTCTCCACTAGAAGCTGGGATGGATGCGCTGAAGCGCGTGGTGCATACCTACAACGGCGACATGAATAAGCTGCTCTTCATCGACATGACCTATTACGTTTTGCGCAAGGACGGAGCTTACGCGGGGGTGTCGTTGTGGGAAGGTTACAGTCCGAGCAAGCTGCATAAAATTGCGGTGCATGACGGCGAGCGGCGAGCGGAGAAGACGGTGGCCATGTTCAAAGGTTATTCGCAGGACTTTCCGCCAGAACCGAAAGTGCCGGAGGGAGTGAAGTAGGAGCAGTCTCCGGATGTGGCTCAAAAGCGAAGCTCAGCGGCTGAAGCCCGGCTAATTTGGATGAACTTTGAGTGGCACGACTGAAAGTCGTGCCCTTCCCGAGCCGTGTCCTACGCGAACCTCACCTTCACATCCGGGCCCTTCTCCAGGTGGATGCTTTCGATGAAGCGCACTTTACCGGTGAGCTGGGTGAGGATCACGGAAGAGGTGCGCGTGCCTTCGCCGAAGAAGCGCACGCCCTTGAGCAGAGCGCCGTCGGTAACGCCGGTGGCGGCGAAGATGAGCTGCTTGCCAGGAGCAAGGTCCTCAGCTTCGTAAATGCGATTCTTGTCGGTGATGCCCATGCGAGCGAGGCGCTCTTCCTGGTCGGGCTTCACCACCAGGCGGCCAAGCATGTAGCCGTTGAGGCAACGGATGGCGGCAGCGGTGATCACGCCTTCCGGCGCACCGCCGGAGCCCATGACGGCGTGTACGCCGGTTCCGATCACCGCGGCGGCGATGCCGGCCGAGAGGTCACCGTCGCCGATCAGCCGAATACGGGCACCGGCAGCGCGAATATCGGCAATCAGCTTTTCGTGGCGCGGACGGTCGAGCACGATCACGACCAGATCTTCCACGTCGCGCTCCATCCTCTTGGCGATGTTCTTCAGATTGTCGGCTACCGGCGCATCGAGTTCGACGGCGTTCTTGCACGATGGTCCAACGACGATTTTCTCCATGTAGCAATCGGGTGCGTTAAGCAGGCCTCCGCGCTCGGAAGCGGCGAGCACGGTGATTGATCCGGGTGCGCCGGTGGCGCACAGGTTGGTGCCTTCGAGTGGATCGACAGCAATGTCCACCTCAGGCACTTCGCGTCCGTCGGGAAACTCGGCGCCGACTTTCTCGCCGATGTAGAGCATGGGCGCTTCATCGCGTTCGCCCTCGCCGATCACGATGGTACCGCGCATGGGTATGCAGTCCATGGTCTGGCGCATGGCTTCAGTCGCTACCTGATCGGAGAGTTTGCGCTCGCCCTGACCCATGGTGCGCGCCGAGGCGATGGCCGCCACTTCCACTACGCGCAGAAAGCGCGACGCCAGGTCGCTTTCAATGTTTTCCCCGAAACTGCGGGCCTTGCCTTCTGGACGAGTTTGCGTAGCCATGACAGCCTCCCAGCGAGCATTTCGAACCGGCCATTCCGACCGGCCTGAGAATATAACGCAATTGCGAGGAGATTGAAAGAAACGGCTGGAGCCATAAGAAATACGGATACCGAGACGGTGGGCGACGTGTTATCCTCACAGCCCTGTTTTGAAAGAGATCCCATGCCGGAATCACGCCTGCTAACTTTCCTGTGCATCACGACCTACGAGAAGGGGCAGGAGTTCATGCGCGAGTGCAAGCGCCAGGGGTGCCGGGTGATCCTGCTTACAGCGGAGAAGCTGCGGGATGCCGACTGGCCGCGGGAAAGCCTGGACGACACGTTCTATCTCCCTGCTGAAATCCCCATCGCGGACATCGTGCAGGCTGTAACTCATTTGACCCGTACGCAGAAGATCGACCGCATTGTCGCGCTCGACGAGTACGACATGGAGACCGCCGCAACTCTTCGCGAACACCTGCGGGTGCCGGGGATGGGGCTAACCACCATGCGTTATTTCCGCGACAAGCTGGCCATGCGGATGAAGGCGCTGGATCGTGGGGTGCGCGTGCCGGACTTTGTTCCGGTGCTGAATCACGGCGATATCCGCTACTACCTCGAACATGTTCCGGGACCATGGGTGCTCAAGCCGAGGCAGGAGGCTTCAGCAATCGGGATAAGAAAGATTCACGCCGCCGAAGAGTTGTGGCCCGTACTGGAGCAATTGGGGGACAAGCAATCTTCATTTCTGCTGGAGAAATTTGTGCCGGGCGAGGTCTATCACGTGGACTCGGTGGTTTCGGAAAACGAAGTGGTCTTTGCCAGCGTGAGCAAATACGGCAAGCCACCCATGAATGTTGCGCAGGGCGGTGGAATCTTCACCACATGCGTCATACCGCGAGGCAGTGACGCGGACACAGGATTAAGACAGATCAACCGCGACCTGATTGCGGCGCTGGGACTGCTGCGGGGCGTGGCCCACACCGAATTCATCCAGGCGCACGCCGATGGGCATTTCTATTTCTTGGAGTGTGGGGCGCGCGTGGGCGGCGCTTACATCAACGAGATGGTCGAGGCGGCCAGCGGGATTAACCTGTGGCGTGAGTGGGCTCGCATCGAGGTCGCCGGAGGCGATGGAAGTTACCGGCTTCCGCCGGTGCGTGAGGAGTACGCGGGAGTGATTCTCTCGCTGGCTCGGCAGGAGAAGCCGGACACTTCGGGGTACAACGATCCGGAAGTGTTCTTGCGAATTAGACGGCATCATCACGCGGGGCTGATCCTTCGCTCGAGCGATTCGCAACGCGTGCAGTCGCTGCTGGACAACTACAGCCTCCGCTTTGCGGAGGAGTTCCTCGCGGTCGAACCGCCGCGGGAGAAACCGACAGCGTAGTCAGTACGAGCCTCCTTTTCCGATTACGTCGATGCTCGTTGAAACTACCGTGATTGCTTAATCTGTCTCTCTCTGTATTCCCTTTCGGACCTCAGGACGAAATCCACAGCAGCTTTCAATCTCGTTTGAACTGTCTCGGAGTAATACCGTCTCCCCCTCTGAAGTGGCACAGTAGGGGAGGAAAGTGGCACAATCATGTGCCTGTTCGTGTCTTTGTTGACATAAGAAAGTGCGCGGAAGTGCAACGATGGAACCGCTAAGCAAGCAAGTGCCTTGTACCGCACCCCAGATTTCAGAAATCGTTCTACGATCAAATGTTCCGTGTCGGAAGATGGGCCCAGGGAGAGACTATCTAGGACCGGTCGTCGGTTGCCTTTCTGAATCTCCGCGATTCCATGAAGTCCGTTTCCCCAGTCAAGAAAATGAAGCCAGCCAGAATGCTTGGTCGCATCAACCAGCGAGTCAAGCCGCGATAGATCAACCAGATGCAGTGGAAGGGTCCAACGCTTACGCGGCCTTCCTAGCGAACCCGACTTGGCGCGCGCATGATACCGGCGGATGTGGGGTAAATGCACCGCCCGGAGATGTAGTGCCACCATTTCTGACAAGCGCGATACGAAGGGACTTAGGGCGGTGCTCTCGCTCGATTTCATTTGAAACCTCAGGATTGCGCCGGAGAGGTCGTGAAGAATTTCTGAAGCTGCCATCTGGAAAGACTCGCGTCACCAGATGGACTGACCAGTTGCTGATATGAATAGCCCTTGGACGCTCCGTTTGCTGGATCAGCGATTTGGAGGTTGTCCGAACCTGAGTAGCCGTACGCGACCATCGCGTGAACAAAATCTGCGTTCGAGCGATCGACTACCTGTAGAACCACAACGGCGGACTGGTCAATCTGCTGTGTGATTGCGGCAAAATCGCCTGTGGTTGGTCCGTTGTTGCTCCCAGTGAGCAATTCGTAGTCCTGGAGCGCAGACTCTACAGAGCAGGTCCGATTACAAACGCAGCTCGAGTCCATTTGCGCGCAGGCGTTGCCTGGGTCACAGCACCCAGGACTGGGATCGTTCGGCGAAAAGGCCTCCTGATCGACTACCTCGCACTGCTGAGGCTGTCGGGACGAGCCCGAGAACGAGGCAATGGAGGATACCACTGCAGCCCAGCACCAACGGCAGCATTGTTGAGTCTGCATCGTGAATGGCAGTGGATTCTCCGGCATAAGATGACCCACCTAGGGCTTCGTGAACGTAATTGCGATCCCGGCGCCTTTCGTGTACGACTTGGACACCTGGACGCTACTTATATCTGAGGGAACCACCTGCCCAACCTTAAAGCCGCCGGCTAGCGTTGTCTCTGTTCCTATGTGAAGCCCCAGCGATATGAACATAGTGCGAAAGAACGACAGGCTGCCCCCCATCAAGAACTCAGCTGAGGACCCTCCCGAGTTCTGACCCTGTATGTTTCCAGAGGCACCGGCTGTGGCGTGCGCCGCGAACTTGTGGCTCGCTGACTCCCAGAGGCGCGCGTGGGCAAGCGCAATGGGCAGCGGGTGGAATGCGGAGTCAGAGGTCAGACCGAAGGTGTTAATTGACGTATTGTTGGGACCACCAGCACTCTTGATAATCCCAAATTCGCGAGCCGGTATTGTGCTGAACTCGATGCCGGCCGAGATGGTGAATGGGCTCGCGCACGTAATGGTGACGAAGTTCTGGGCTTGGTGGGCGGAAGGCTTGGTGAAGTTTCCGGTTAGTGTTTGCGACCAGTCGTAGAGCGTCACCGAGGCTGTGGTCGAACTAGACTGGTTGAAAATGTTGCCGCAGCTCAGCGGACTCGAATTTACAAAGAGGGGCGCGAGGTTTACCTGCGGAGGATCGTCTGTGGAGTCGGATCTTAGCCCAAACCCCTGAAAGCGCGCATCCCACCATTTGAGGATTGCAATGTTGCTCTCAACCGTCGTCACATTTGGGCCGCATCTATAAAGGTTAGCCAGCCCAAGAGCCTTGTCGACCGCGATCTTATTAGCGCCAGAATAGAAGGTGGCATCTGCCTGAAGTTCCTGCAGTTTCGCAAGGATGCTTCCTGGGGCAGGATTTGCAGCGGGGGTCGATGGGCATACGCCGAAAGCCAAATCAGTTGGAAGGAAGTTGAATTGCAGGGTCTCGGACTCGAGGAGCGCCTTTCGTAGTCCCGCAGCTCCTTTAGGCGGTACTTTGGGGCCGACGTACATCGCCATGATTCCAGCCTCCGGAAAGGCTTTTCCTGGGCCGACGTTGAGATCGACGAAGGCGAGCAAAGACGTGAGTTCCTTGACGCCGTTCGCTTCATCCGACGCGGCGTTATCAAGTCGCGCGAGCTCGGGTGTTATCACGGCGAGTTCGTCGGAGGAGCCTCCTGTCTGCGCCGTCGGCCCACTACCTGTAACAGACTGCAGGTTGGGCCCTGCCGAGATACTCGTCGCAGAGGTGACAGACACATCGAACCGGAAGGCATTGTAATAAACCTGAACGCAAGCGGGCCCCTCGCTGGTCCGGCCGGTGCTTGTCACGTTCCCATTTTGATCGATGTAAAAGTTCTGCATGGATGCACCGGCCGTACAGCCTCCCGATTGTCCGAACAGGCAAAGGGGTGCCAAAACCAAGATCGCGGCCGCCAATATGCAAACAGTAAGACTTCCCACCCGAATCCCCTTTGCGGTGCCACGTTGTCCCGAGGCCATTCTTTTCTCCTTGTTATAAGAAGCAAGGTTTGTGATCGTAACCGCATTGCCACTTATCGGCAGACTTGCGCCCGGTTTATCCGCGACAAGCGGAGCGGCGTTCCTAATGGTTCCGGCGCTAATGGTAAAAGTGAAGTTTGCTCCCGTTGTTCCCACGATGTCTGCAGTTGCCTGTGACATTGAGCCTCCTAGTTCTGAGAATTTCACACCTTTTTCAATCTACCTAGGATGTGCCAACATTTCCCACCGCTTTCTTCGTCAAGTACGCGCCTTGGCCGAGGCCGAATGTGGCCAGGATCGTGGTATCGACGTCGGGCAGAGTGATCAGCTTCGAGTACTCGACGTGGCCGAAGAAGTTAAAAATCAGAACGATGTAGGTAGCCACCGCGATGATGGTGACGATGATCATTTGAAAATCTCCGAAGTCGAACTGCGGCGGGACGGCGGGTTTCGCGGGAACGGCAGGTTTCGCTTCGACCGCCGGTTGATCGCCGACTGCGGCTCGGGCGGCAACTGCCGGTTGGGCAGGGACCTCGGGTATGCCGTCATCGTGGGTTAGATCGAGAAAAAAGTTCGGCTTGTCCGCTCGCTTCTTCTGAGCAACCGGTTGACCAGCAACCGCAGGCGCTGATGTCTTGCTGGAGGTAATGCCCTTGGCTCCGGCGAAGGTGAGGGCGCTCATGCCAGAAAGCAGAAGAAGATTCTGGGGAATGTTCACGCCGCCAGTGAAATCCCATCCTGCCCACACGACGCGAAGCAAGAGCTCTGCCACATAGCTCGCAATCAGCACGAAGAACCACAGAGCCATCTGAAATCTCGAATTGCTATAGCGGTTGTCCTCGCTGATGATCAGTTGGGTGGGATGGAAGCCGGAAAAGATGAGCGTGAGCAGGAAGCACGCGCCAGCCGAAACCAGCAACACCCACGCTCTGGACCAAGGGCCGGGAGCTACGGAATCAACGCACCATGCCTTCAGAGTGAAAGTTTTCACGTCTGCGGGACTCTTGGCGTCTGTGGACTTCGTATCCGTGGAATAGACGATCTGGAGGTGATCGCCTTTGTGCAGTAGCTTCACCTGATCCTTTACCACGTTATCGGCGACCCCCAAATGAAGGTTGCACGCCGTATCGAGGTTACAGACTGTGCTCGGCCCGGTTGTGACATCCAGCGACAATTGGTCGCTGGCCACCGCCATGACGATTACGTGCGTGGGCTTCTCGGTGGTGGTTGCGTCTCCCCACGCTGGCAGGGAAAGGAGCGAAATTGCACTGCAGGCAAGAATCCACCCAATCGCAAGCTTTGCGATTCTCGTCACAAGTCACCTCTTCTGGCCTAGACTTCGGGCCAACTCTTCAGAATCGGATTCTTGTAGTTCTCACGCCCAGGACTGCAGGACCAAGGGAAGAAAGAATGCGGCCTTTGAGGGAAAGGCTCTGCGTCCTCGATGGCCAGCCAGACTAATGCACAGAGCACGGGAGTGCGTCAGCCAAATCAATTCTGTTACGAATTTGGAACAGAGGCTCCCATTTGTGGGATTCTTGGGGCCTTACTTCCATGACAACAGGTATGGAGGAGAAACTGCAGGACTCCTTGTCGCCGGAACCGCCTGTTGCCATCGGTTTTTCGCAGTGTTACAAAAACGGAACAAGTTCAGCGGAGCGGACGAGATACGCCTGCGACCCGTACCAGCGCGGCGAAACAGCGCGTTGCTGGCGTCCAAGTACCGGCCGCACCTCCCATGATGTTGCCAGGCTCCGGTTGGGTCTTCGGAAGGAGCTTGCGGACGACGGACGAGACCCTAGAACGCGTCAATCCCCGTGATGCTCTGCCCGATGATCAGCGAGTGCACGTCGTGGGTGCCTTCGTAGGTCTTCACCGATTCCAGGTTCATCATGTGGCGCATGATGGGGTAGTCGTCGGCGACGCCGTTGGCGCCGAGGATGTCGCGGGAGAGGCGGGCGCACTCGAGGGCCATCCAGACGTTGTTGCGCTTGGCCATGGAGATGTGCTGGTGCTCGACCTTGCCGGCATCTTTCAGGCGGCCGACTTGCAGCACGAGCAGTTGCGCTTTGGTGATCTCGCTGATCATCCACGTTAGCTTGTCCTGTACGAGCTGGTGCGAGGCGATGGGCTGGTCGCGCCACTGCTTGCGCAAGATAGCGTATTGCAGAGCGCAGTCGTAGCAGGACATGGCCGCGCCGATCGCTCCCCAGGCGATGCCGTAGCGGGCTTGATTCAGGCACATCAGGGGCGATTTCAGGCCGTCGCTTTTCGGCAGCAGGTTTGACTCGGGAATACGCACGTCCTGCAGCGACAGCCCTGAAGTCACCGAGGCGCGCAGCGACCACTTGCCGTGGACGTCGTCGGAAGTGAAACCGGGGCGATCTTTTTCGACTAGAAAGCCGCGAATCTTGTCGTTTTCGTTTTCCACCTTGGCCCAGACGACGGCGACGTCGGCAATGGTGCCGGAGGTGATCCACATCTTTTCGCCGTTGAGAATGTATTCGTTGCCCACTTTGCGGGCGCGGGTACGCATGCCGCCCGGATTGGAACCGAAGCCGGGTTCGGTGAGGCCGAAGCAGCCGAGTTTTTCGCCCTTCTGCATGGCGGGCAGCCAGGTTTGTTTCTGCTCTTCGCTGCCGAATTCGTAGATTGGATACATGCAGAGTCCCGACTGCACGCTGACGAAGCTGCGCACCCCGCTGTCGCCGCGCTCGAGTTCCTGCGTCATCAATCCGTATTCGACATTGCCCATGCCGGCGCAGCCGTAGCCCTTGAGCGACGCGCCGAAGAAGCCGAGATCGGCCATGGGCTTGACCAGTTCGCGCGGGAAGCGGCCGGCGCGGTTGCACTCTTCGATGATGGGGATGAGGTTGTCTTCGATGAACTGGCGGGTAGTGTCGCGGACCAGGCGTTCTTCTTCGGTCAGCAGCGAATCGAACTGGATGAAATCGACACCGCGGAATTTGATGGCAGGCATGGCGAATCTCCGTAGCGATGAAATGATGCTTGCGACACGTTTGCCGCCCGCAGAACGGGCGCGTGCCGGAGGGCAAACATTTGACGGTAGCAGGCGCGGGGGAGCGCGGTCAACGCGACGCGGCACCGGCCAAGACAGTTGGCACAACCTTGCTGTAAAATAAACAGCGACGGAAGAAACGAAACCAGACGCAGCGACAGAGTCTTCCAGAGTGGATCAAGTTTTCCAGGTTTCTGAAACTATTCCCATCCACCATATCCGCGCGGGAAGTTCAGTGGATAGCTGCGCACACATCGAAGAGATCAGGAGAAACGAACCATGGCAGTCGGCGGAAAGATCGCAAAAACAGCGGATCGTAAGAAAGTGATGGACACCAGCAAGAGCACGGATTGTCCGAAGTGCGGCAAGACGACGCGCATCGTCAAGCGCATGAAAGACCGCGAGCGCAACATACCGGGCGGGATTTATATTTCCTGCTCGGCGTGCGAGTTCTACGAGAAGCTGTAAGGGCAGTTTCAGGTTTCTGCTTTGAGAGGCCGGAGAAGAAGGGACTCAGTTCCCTGCTCCGGCCTTTTCATTTTGCCGGCATGAGCCTGCCTTTTGTGTACGTACATATGTATTGACATGATGGCTTTTCCACGTTAGCCTAGGATCAACGCCGGACCCCGGCTATGCGCATTGAATGGGACGAAGCCAAGAACCGGCGGAACCTGCTGAAGCACGCCGTCCGCTTCGAGACCGCCGCTCTCGCCTTCGAAGATCCATACGCCTTGACGCAGCGAGACGAATCGACAACCGAAGAGGAACGCTGGATCACTTTGGGCTCCCTCGGTCCGGCTACGGTACTTTTTGTCGTTCACACCTGGCGAGAACGAAGTGAAGAAGAAATCGTCCGCATCATTTGGCTCGCCCCGCGACACCGCGCGAGAGGAATCGATATGAGGAAGCTAACCAAAGAACAGAAGCGAGATATCGCCGCCATCGCGGCCATGAAAGACGAGGATATTGATCTCTTTGACATGCCAGAAGTTCTGGACTGGAGCAAGGCGGAGATGGGCAAGTTTTATCGACCGCCGAAAAGGTCCGTAACCATGCGTCTGGACGGGGATGTTATCGATTGGCTGAAGGGTTACGGCAAGGGATATCAAACGCGGGTGAATCTGCTGTTGCGGCATGCGATGGCGAGCACAACCAGTGAAAACTTGAAATCGCGCCAGCACCGACCCGCGCGTTCTCGCGCTTGACTGACTACACGGCAACCGTAACCGAAGTTTCCGTGCGAGTGACGGGCCGGTACAGCGTGTCTCGCTCGATGGGCTCGCGCCCTGCGGCGCGGATCAACCGTTCCAACTCTTCGCGGCGCATGCCTTGCGGTGTGGTCGCGCCGGCGTCGTGGTAAATTTTTTCTTCGATCACCGTTCCATCCATGTCGTCGGCGCCGAAGCGCAGGGAAATCTGCGCCATCTTTGAGGTCACCATCTGCCAGTAAGACTTGATATGCGGGAAGTTGTCGAGTACGAGGCGGCTGACGGCGATTTGTTTGATGTCGAGCATGCCGGTGGTTTTCGGCAGATGCTGCAGCGGCGTGTTATCCGGGTGGAAAGCCAGGGGGATGAAGGTCTGGAAGCCGCCGGTCTCATCTTGCAGGGCGCGCAGCTTGAGCAGGTGGTCGACACGGTCTTCGTCGTTTTCAACGTGACCGTAGAGCATGGTGGCGTTCGATTTCAGCCCGATCTGGTGAGCGATTTTCGCGGTTTCGAGCCACTGGTCGCCATCGATCTTGTGGTCGCAGATGATGTGCCGAACGCGGTCGGCAAATATTTCTGCGCCGCCCCCTGGGAGAGAATCCACGCCTGAGGCTTTGAGTTGCTCGAGCGTTTCGCGAATCGAGAGCTTGGCACGCTTCGACAGATACGCGACCTCGACCATGGTAAAGGCCTTGAGGTGCACCTGCGGAAAGCGCTGCTTCAGGCCGGAGCAGAGATCTAAGAAATACTGAAAAGGCAGGTCGGGATGCAATCCACCGACGATGTGAAATTCAGTAACGGCCTCGCTGTATCCCGAAGCCGCGGTTTCAAAAGCCTCGTCGAGCGCCATGGTGTAAGCGCCGGGCGTATCTTTCTTGCGCCCGAAAGCGCAGAGACGGCAGGCCGCGACGCAGACGTTGGTGGGATTGATGTGGCGATTGACGTTGAAATATGTCTTGTCGCCGTGCATGCGCTCGCGCACGTGGTTGGCCATCCAGCCCACGGCGAGGATGTCGCCGGTGCGGTAGAGAGCGAGAGCATCGTTGGCGTTGAGGCGCTCACCGGCCAGGACTTTGGCCTGGATCGGCGCCAGGCGCGGATCGTCGGTCTGAAATGAATGAAGAGATGACATCCCTTTGATGATATCGCAGGAACCTGCGAGAAGTCACCGAAAGACGGGGTTAGCGATCCGCAGTCACGCGGTCGCTGATTTTGGCATATTCGGCTTCCGAGAGGACGCGGCGTTTTACGAGGTCATGGGCATCGGCGAATGGGCGGTCGGCAATGATTCGGTCCGCCTGGCGTTCGGTCACACCCGGCAGGCTAAGCAGATCTTCGCGGGAAGCTTTGTTGAGGTTGATGGTCTTCTGGCCGCCGCCCAAGCCTTCCTTCACACCCTCCACCACGGCCTTGGTATCGCGCTTCATGGTAGCGGTCGCCTCCGCGGTACGCTGACGGATCTGATCGGGATTGTCGCTGGTTGTGCAGGCGATGATGACCGCAAACAACAAAGCGACCACAATGAGCCAAGAGCAGCGGAGCGATAGAGAACTCATGGGCTTTTGATGCCGTGGAAGCACTTGCGGTTGCGAAATCTCATCTTGTCCAGCCTACGGGCTTTTGCTCGGGCTTCGTCCTGTACAATTTTGATTCGATGAGCGCTCACGCAAAATGGTGGCTCGGTTTGCTTGGCGCGTTGCTGCTGGTTCTGGCAGCGCAGGCCGAACCCGTCGCTCAGCTCAAAGCCACCGACTACGTGAACGATTTTGCCCACGTTCTGGATCAGAGCTCGATCGCGCAGATGGATGATATTTGCCGGCAGATCGACGAGAAGGCGCATGCCCAGATCGCAGTGGTGACCGTCCGGTCGCTCGATGGCTCCGATATTGAAAGTTACGCGGTCGATCTCTTCCATCAGTGGGGAGTGGGGAGTAAGTCCACCGACAGCGGAGTGCTGATCCTGTACGCCATCGACGACCATCGTGCTCGAATTGAGGTTGGCTACGGGCTGGAGCCGATCCTGACCGACGGGAAGGTGACTGCTTTCCAGCGGGAGGCGATTCCGCTCATGCGGAGTGGAAATTATGGCCAGGCGTTGTTGCTGGTCACGTCCCGCGTTGCCAGCGTTATCGCACAGGATGCAAAAGTTCAACTCACGACTCCGCAACTCCTACCCGCTCCAGTGGAGCGAGAGGAGCAGCCCCGCAAAGGGATGTCGGTAGGCGGAATCGTATTGCTCATTGTCGTCGTACTCATCGTTCTTCTCACTCCCCTTCGCACCATACTCTTCTGGATTCTTTTTTCTGGAATGTTTGGCGGAGGAGGACGCGGTTACGGGGGCGGCTTTGGTGGCGGTGGGTTTGGCGGCGGGGGTGGGTTCGGCGGATTCGGGGGCGGTAGTTCTGGCGGTGGCGGAGGCAGTAGCAGCTGGTAGCGAGCGAGGATGCAGATGATTCCGGAAAAAAAGATCAGCGACTTTGTCGGACGGCTGCGAGCTGTGGCTGGACCGAATCTGGAGAGCGTGATCCTGTTTGGATCGGCGGTTGCGGGAGATTTTCATCCCGAATTCTCGAATGTAAATCTGTTCTGCGTGATTCGCGACAGCTCATTCGCCGCGTTGCAGGCCCTAGCGCCGGCTGTGAAATGGTGGGACGCGCAGAAGCAGCCGCCGCCTTTGTTCATGACTCGTGACGAGATCGCGCGCTCGACCGATGTGTTTACGATTGAATTGCTCGACATGCAACAGCACCACCGCGTGCTCTTCGGCGAAGATGTTCTGCAAGGGCTGTCGATTCCGGCGAATCTGCACCGCGTCCAGGTGGAGTACGAGTTGCGGGAAAAACTCGCGCTGCTGCGACAGCACCTGCTGCTTGCCTCCGGCAACGAGTCACGGCTGTGGGAGTTGCTGCTACGATCGGTGTCCTCGTTCGCCACGCTCTTTCGCCACGCACTTATCGTACTTGGTCACAATGCGCCGGTTGGGAAGCGCGAGGCGGTGCAAGCGTTGTCGAAGCAGATCGGGTTTGATGCCTCGGGCATTTTGCAGGTGTTGGATGTAAGAGAGAAGAAATCAGATCGCAGAAAGCTCGACGTAGCGGACGTTTTCTCGCGATATCTGGCAGCGCTGGAGCAAGTAAGCGCCGCAGTTGATAAAATGCTGGACTCGGGTACCACGGGCTCTTCATAGAGCTTTAACGGCTTTTCAGGAGAATCTCATGAGCAAGGCACTGATCGTGGTCGTCGTTATCGTGGCAATTTTATTGTTTGTTGTCCTGTTGGCTTTTGGCCAGTACGTCAGCGTGAAGAATACGCTGGTCAGCAAGAACGAAGCGGTAAAGGCGGCATGGTCGCAGGTCGACATCGTGTTGCAACGCCGGGCCGACCTCATCCCGAACCTGGTGGAGACGGTGAAAGGCTACGCCCAACAGGAAGTAACTGTGTTTGGAGATATCGCGAAGGCGCGCTCTGCCCTGCTTTCGGCGGGCTCGCCGCAAGAGAAGATTGCCGCGAATGGGCAACTGGATGGCGCGATTGGGCGTCTGCTGCTGGTTGTCGAGAACTATCCTCAGTTGAAATCCAACGAGAATTTCTTGCGTTTGCAGGATGAACTTGCGGGCACGGAGAATCGCATTGCGGTCGAGCGCAAACGCTACAACGACACTTTACGCGACTACAACACGTACGTGCAGCAGTTCCCGAACAGCTTTTTTGCGGGCTTTGCGGGATTCAAGCCGAACGAAGCTTACTTCGAGGCTTCCCCGGGATCGCGTGAAGTTCCGAAGGTGAACTTCTCAAGTCCGGGTGCAACGGCTCCGCAAGTGAGTCCTCAACCTGCGCCGGTGCACTGACGATCGGGCGCGCGGAAAAATGCTGTTAGACGGCGGAAGAGAGTTTGCGGATGCAACTCTGATTTGTTGCCCTGGCTAGAACGGGCGGAAGAGAATGAGCACCACCAGGGCCGCGATGCAGAGGCTGATGACCACTATCGACAATTTCTCGGTCTTCTTTACGCCGGTCCAGACGCTCGATTTGGTTTCCATGGTTTAGCTAGTTTGAGGCGGAGAGTGCGCCGCGACAATGGCTCGACCGTGGCTGGCACGGGCGTAACGTGCCTAAAGTTCCGCGGGACCTCTGGTGATCCGTGAGGCTCAGCGGTTGAGGCTGGCAGAGGTAGGCGTGGCAAGTACGCTTTTACGACTGGGCGGGCGATTCCCAGCCTTCGTCTTTCATCTTCTTGTTGGTCCAGTGCTGCAGCTGCTCGAAGAGTACGGGATCGATAACGGCGAAGCGAAGGCCGACGCGAGATTCGTCGCCGATCCAGACGATGCGGGCTTTCGCCTGAAAAACGATCTCGCTTTCAGGGAGTGGAAAACTCACATCGAGAAGTCCGGAGAACCGCATCGGCTCCTTCAGGCCGTCCAGTCCCATGCCGCCGGTGCTGAGGTTCACCCCCTGGACGCAAACTTCCTCACCCTGCTGGTTCCTCAAGGTGACGGAAAGCTGAGTGCGGGCGCGGAAGAACTTCTGCTGCTCGAGACTGATGAATCCCAGTGAGTTTGCGCCGTCGCCGGAATTGACGTTGATGTTGTATTCCTTCAGTTTGCGACTAAGAGTGCGGCGGGAGATGCCCAGCTGTTCGGCTGCCTGGCTGCGATGGCCACCACTGCGTTCGAGAGCGCGGATAATCATCTGCTCTTCCATACTGTCAAGATTGCCGACCGGCATGGAAGCGGATTGGCGGAGCGCGATCGGGCTGCCGGACATCGCGCCAGTGATCTGAACCTTTTGTATCTCGCGATGAGTGGACTCGACCGCAACTCTGGCGACGAGGTTCCGCAACTCGCGGACATTGCCTGGCCAAGTGTGCGAGAGCAAAACAGAAACAGCTTCCGGAGTATAGGAACTACCGGGCTTTTTGAGGCTGAGGAAATGCTCGGCCAAGGCAACGATATCCTCGGGGCGCTCGCGCAGGGGGGGCACGCGCAGTTGAAGCTGGCCAAGCCGATGGAAAAGATCCTGGCGAAAGCGGCCGGCGGCAACGGCCGCATCGAGATCCTGATTGGTGGCGGCAACGATACGGACATCGACCTTAATCTTGCGGTGACCGCCGAGCCGGTAGAAAGGATATCCATCCAGGACACGCAAGAGCTTGACCTGAGTTTGCAACTGCAGTTCGCCGATTTCATCGAGGAAGAGCGTACCCTTGTCGGCAAGTTCGAACAGGCCGGGCTTGGACGCATCGGCGCCCGTAAACGCGCCTTTTTCGTAGCCGAATAACTCGCTCTCTACCAGGTTTTCGGGAAGAGCGGCGCAGTTGATGTCGACCCACGGGCGGCTGCGCCGGTGAGAGGACTGGTGAATCGTGCGGGCGATGAGTTCCTTGCCGGTTCCCGTTTCGCCGGTGATGAGTACGCTCTCGGTGTGGGCCGCGACCCGATCCACCATGTGCATGAATTTATGCATGAGCGGGCTGGCCAGAATGAAAGCTCCGCCATCAATCGAGCGAGAGATCGTGGGTGCGGTTTCATCTTCCCCGGCGAGTCGTTCTTGCTCTTCTCTCTTGGCGGGGGCCGATCCCGGATCTGATTTCTCTCCACCCACAGAGAACACAGCCACCATCCCGGTGGGGGCGGGACGTCCGTCCCGAAGCAGGGTAACGGACAACTCTGCGATGAAGTCTCCGGACTTGGACTGACACCGGCGTAGAGATCGATACTCACCGTCCTTCAGAACCGCAGCGAGCATGGCCTGATGCAGTTGAAGCTGTCCCGCTCCAGTCTCAGACAAAACCAAGGCAGCCAGGGTCCGGCCGAGAATTTCCTGAGGTGTTTGGCCGAATACCTCCAGCGCGGCTTGGTTGCAGCCGGTGATGGAGCCGCTCAGATCGGCGGATAAGACAGGAGTTCCAGTCACACCTCGGACATCGGGAACCGCGGCCGGAGACGTGCCGCATCCGGGCCGGGCGGCGTCAGTGGCTGGTGACTGCGGTTGCGAATTGAGGTTTAACGGTGACATTCTCCGCGTTTGGACTCGATCTTGACACAGAGAACAGGTGTTGCAGGAAGTATGCGGCTTTGAATGATAACGAAAGTAATCGGCTGCCGTATGCGCCCGTACAGAATTCCCATCACGTCAATCGCCAAACGGTGTAACCAAGCACCGGCAAGGTTACGTTAGTAAGCTTCTTAAATCTCTTTAACGACAATAGGATTTCACTGAACAGCCTTGGACGCGAGTCTGCGTGAGAGAACTCTCCCGCGCAAGCGACGGGGTCTGTTTCGCAAGCAATACAGAACAACAACGGAATGTCGACTCGTACAAAACTATTTGTCGGGGTTACTGCCTCGCTCGGGATAGTAGTGCTGTCCTCCGCCTGTTGGCATTGGCAGTCCGCGGATGTGATGCGGTTTTTCTGTTATTTGGCAGTGGCCATCCTGGCCTCCGGCTTGAAGGTGCAATTGCCCGGCATTGATGGCACCATGTCGGTGAATTTCCTTTTCATTCTTCTGGGCGTCATGGAGTTGAGCCTGCCGGAGACACTGGTGATTGGGTGTACTGCCACTCTGGTGCAGAGCGTGTGGCATGCGCGCAAAAAGCTGGATCCGATCAAGGTCGTCTTCAACGTATTCGGCATGATGGCAAATGCCAGCGCGCTCTGCTATGTAAGCTACCACTGGCTCGCGGGGAGAATGGGCGATAACAAACCCATTCTGCTGATGCTGGCGGCCCTGGTTTTCTTCCTGGCAAACACATTGCCGATATCGTTCGTCATCGCTCTGACCGAAGGCAAGTCAAGCCGGAAAGTGTGGTCGGAGTGCTACTTCTGGTCTTTCCCTTATTATCTGGTCGGAGCGGCCGCGGTGGGGCTGGTCGGGATCATCAACCGGCAGGCGGGATGGGAAACGTCGCTGCTGGTGCTGCCGCTGATCTATTGGGTGTACCGCTCTTATCGCCTCTACCTGGGACGGCTGGAGGCGGAAAAAGACCGGGTGGAGATTGAGAAGAAGCATGTCGAAGAGATTGCCTCGCTGAACATGCGCACGATCGAGGCTCTGGCGTTGGCCATCGAGGCCAAGGACCACACCACGCATACGCACCTCCAGCGGGTACGGACTTACGCGGTAGAAATCGCGAAGGAGATCGGACTATTGCCGGACGAAATCGAGGCCTTGCGAGCGGCGGCGCTGTTGCATGACATTGGAAAGCTTGCCGTGCCGGAGCACATCATCAACAAGCCGGGCAAGCTGACTCCGGAAGAGTTCGAAAAGATGAAAGTGCACCCGCTGGTGGGTGCGGAAATTCTTGATCGAGTGGCCTTTCCCTATCCTGTATCTCCCATTGTGCGTTCCCACCACGAGCGATGGGATGGGTCCGGATATCCGGCGGGTCTCGCCGGTGAAGAAATTCCGATTGGAGCACGGATTTTGGCGGTGGTGGATTGCCTGGATGCGCTGGCCTCAGACCGGCAATATCGTCCGGCCATGCCTCTGGATCAGGCCATGGGTAAGGTGAAAGAAAGAGCCGGCACGTGGTTCGACCCAAGGTTGGTGGAGATTCTGGAGCAGCGTTATGTGGCTTTGGAAAGCATCGCGCAAACCCATGAGGCCGGCTTCATACCTTCCCAATTCTCCAAGGGACTGCGCGTGGAACGTGGCTTGGCTCCGGCAACCGGATTCGAGAAAGGGGCGGAGAACTCACAGCCCGAAGCCGACTTCCTGACGTCGATCGCCTCGGCCCGGCAAGAGGCGCAAGCCATGTTCGAGCTGAGCCAGGATTTGGGCAACTCGCTGAGCCTGAGCGAAACCCTGTCAGTACTTTCGATGCGGCTGCGCAAACTGATCCTCTACGATTCCATCGCCGTATTCGTGAACCGAAACGGCTGGCTGCTGCCGGAACTGGTGAGTGGCGAGAACTTCCGCGTGCTGTCGTCGCTGAAAATCCGCGTGGGCGAGGGCTTGTGCGGCTGGGTGGCGGAGAATTGCAAACCCATCATCAACGGCAACCCTCAGGTGGAAGCGGGCTACGTGGCCGATCCGGAAAAATACGTCACACTGTCCTCGGCGCTGGCTGTTCCCCTCGAGGGATTAAACGGGGTGGTGGGGGTGCTGGCCATGTATCACTCATCCCCGGACGCTTTCACGCCGGACCACTTGCGGATTTTGTTGGCGGTGGCCTCGAAGGTGGCGCTCTCCGTGGAAAACGCGCTGAAGTACCAACAGGCTGAGAGTTCGGCAACCACGGACTTCCTCACCGGACTGCCGAATGCGCGCTCGCTATTTGTACACCTGGCGCAGGAAGTAGCGCGCTGCCGCCGCATGAAGACGTCGCTCGCCGTCATGGTCTGCGACATTGACGGGCTAAAGAAGATCAACGACTCGTTCGGACATTTAGAGGGCGACAAACTGCTGCGGGAATTCAGCGCCCGGCTGAAGGAAGCCTGCCGCGGTTACGACTACGTAGCGCGCATGGGCGGCGACGAGTTCGTGATCACCGCACCCGGCCTCACACCGGAAGCTGCGTTGGAAAAAGCGAGCCGATTGAACCAGGCTGCCATCGAGGCGGGACGGCACACTTGTGGACGGGAAGTAATCACGCTGAGCGTGGGAACGGCTTTCTGTCCAGAGAACGGATATGACGTGGAAGCGCTGCTGGCCGAAGCCGACCGGCGGATGTACTCCGTAAAACAAACCCACCACGCGGAAGCGGCTGCTCGCCCAGACCCTCTGGCGCTCGGGGCTGCGGTGAAATAAATGTTGAGAGGGAGAATTGCCGGGCATGCGCTGGCTCTGGTCGCGACGGTCCTGCTGGGGGGATTGCTGTCCGCTACCCTGGTGCGGCTCGCGCCGGGTTTCGAGGCGGACGAGCGAGAACTCGATCCACATTTGAACGCTGCGAGCGTGAACGCGCTGCACGAGGCCAGGCGGCAAGATCGCAACATCTTTCGGTTCTATTTGGCGTATATGAATCGGGCGGCGCACGGTGACCTTG
Source organism: uncultured Acidobacteriaceae bacterium (assembly GCA_963749985.1). Classification (GTDB taxonomy): domain Bacteria; phylum Acidobacteriota; class Terriglobia; order Terriglobales; family Acidobacteriaceae; genus Sulfotelmatobacter. The sequence goes on from CAVVOS010000006.1 coordinate 206,103, forward strand.
GACGCTCGCTCGCCCTGGGGCAGCCGGTGCGCACCTTGCTGCGCGATCGGGCACCACTCACGCTGCGGTTGCTGACCACGGGACTTGCACTGGCCTGGACGCTGGCTTTGACGCTGGCTTTGAGTGCGGCATGGCTGCGGCTTTCGGTTTACGACACGATGACCACGGTGATTAGCGGAACATTCCTTTGTATTCCCGCTGCGGTGCTGGCGTTGCTTTCGGTGCTGTGGAATGCGCCCGGCTCCCTCGCGATTGCGTTGATCGTCTTCCCGCATAGTTACCGGTATGCGCGAAATCTGCTGGTGAAGGCCTATTCATTGCCTCACATCATCACCGCGAGAGCAAAAGGGTTGGGAGAGGTTCGCATTCTTTTCTGGCATGTGGTGCCGGTGGTGGCGCCGCAGTTGTTGGCCGTGGCCGGAGTTTCGGTGAGCATGGCGGTAGGGGCGGCAATCCCGGTCGAAGCTTTATGCGGGCTTGCGGGCATCGGACAGCTGGCGTGGCAGGCGGCGCTGGCCCGCGATCTGCCATTGCTGGTCAACATCACAATCCTAGTGACGCTGGTAACCTTGCTGGCCAATTCCGGAGCAGATGTAATCGGTCATATGGTCCGGGGCCAGGAATCATGAATTCGTGGCAGAAGCTGGCGTGTGGGGTTTTGGCGCTGGTGTTGTGCGCATCGCTGGCAGCGAACTGGTTGGCGCCCGCGGGTTATGCCAAGCAGTACCGCGAAGCAACGAATGCACCTCCCTCGCATGCGCACTGGCTCGGCACCGATGAAGTTGGACGGGACCGATTTGCTCGGGTGCTGTATGGGACCAGGATTTCGCTGCTGCTGGCTCCGGCCGCGGCTCTGCTTTCCACGCTGATGGCGGCGGTGATCGGAGGACTGGCTGGATATCTGGGCGGAATCTGGGCGCGGATGGCGATGGCGGTGACCGACCTGTTCTTGTCGTTGCCGTGGTTATTCCTGCTGATCACGGCGCGGGCACTGATGCCGCTGAATGTTTCTCCACTGGTTTCGGTGCTGGTGACTTTTATGTTGCTCGGACTTCTGGGCTGGACTGCCGCGGCGCGAGTGCTGTGCACTACCGCCGGATCGCTGCGCTCGTCGGATTTCGTGCGGCAGGCTCGTGCGGCGGGGCTTCCTGGAAAACGATTGTTCTGGGTGCATGTCCTGCCAAATTTGCGGCCTGTGCTCTATGCGCAATTTTGGATTTCGATTCCCGTCTTCATTTTGAGCGAAGCCAACCTGGGGATTCTCGGGCTCGGCGTGGCCGAACCGATGCCTTCGTGGGGAAGCCTGCTGAAAGAGTTAGAAGGCCTGGCTTCGGTGGGCGAGGAGCCCTGGAAGTTTGTGCCGTTGATCTTATTGGTCGTGGTAGTGACATCGTTTCAGCTTTTGCTTTCCCGGCAAGAGGAAGTGACCGCATGACGCGTCACGCGAGAAGGGTCGGAGAGATGACAAGTGCGTGCGGAAGGGCAATCGCAGTCACAGTAATCTGCCTGGGATACCTGCTGGGGCAAGCGGCGGCTCAAGGTGGTGGCGAACTGAGATTTTGCTTGCGCACCGAGCCCAAGACTTTTGATCCTTTGAAAGTGGAGGACGAGTCCTCCGCCGCGGTCCGTTATCTTACGGGAGGAGTGCTGGTGCGAGTGAATCGCCAGACTCAGGAACTAGAGCCGGAGCTGGCGCAGTCGTGGAAAGTCTCAAAGGACGGGCGTCAGATTACATTCCGTTTGCGCAGCGGAATTTCATTTTCCGATGGCACAGGCTTCTCCGCCGGGGACGTCGCATATACCATGCAGCAATTGATGGACCCCGCTCTGCATTCGCCGACCGGCGACGCGTTTCGGTCGGGTGCCGGGAACGTGGAAACCAAGGTGATTTCTCCAACTCAGATTTCGATCACGTTTCCCGCGCCGGTGGCTGGACTGGATCGACTCTTCGATCAGGTTGCGATTCTCTCCGAGCGTTCCTCCAAGAAAGAAATGGCTGTGCTCGGACCGTTCATGGTGGCCGACTACAAACCGGGCGCGACGTTGCTCTTGAATCGGAATCCCAACTACTGGAAGACGGACGAGCAGGGACGGAAACTGCCTTATCTGGATTCGATCCGGCTGGACATACAGCCCAACCGTGATGTGGAGATGTTGAGGTTCAAGCGCGGAGAACTGGACTTGATCAATGCTCTCGACAGCGAGTATTTCGACAAGCTGGCATCCACTTCGCCGCAACTGGTGCACGACGCGGGCCCGTCGCTCGATAGCGAGCAGCTTTGGTTCAATGAGGTCGGAAGAGCTCCGATCCCCGGCTATAAGAAGAACTGGTTTCGCTCGGCGAACTTCCGCCGAGCAATCTCGGAGGCGATCAATCGCGAAGACTTGAGCCGCATCGTCTACCATGGGCATGCCCAGCCGGCGGTAGGACCATTTTCCCCGGCTAATAAGTTCTGGTTCAATAGCAAGCTGAAACCCCAAACGTACAGCCCGGATGCCGCTTTGAAGACGCTGCAGGCCGATGGCTTTCGCATGGAAAACGGAGCTCTAAAAGACAAAGACGGCAACGAGGTTGTGTTTTCGATTATCACGAACGCCGGCAGTAAAACACGGGAACGCATGGCGGTCCTGATCCAAGACGATCTGCAGAAGATCGGCGTCCACGTGAATGTGGTTACGCTTGACTTCCCTTCCCTGATCGAACGCATGACCCAGAGCTTCGACTATGAGGCCATTTTGCTGGGGTTGACTAATGTGGATCTGGATCCGAACGGCGAGATGAACGTGTGGCTGAGTTCTTCGGAAAACCACCAGTGGAATCCGCAGCAGAAAATTCCAGAGACTTCCTGGGAAGCGGAGATTGACCGGCTCATGCGGGCGCAGGCGTCTTCCACCGATGCGAACAAGAGGAAAGAGGCGTTCGATCGCGTGCAGGAGATTGTGGTCGAGCAGGAACCGTTCATCTTCCTGATTAACAAAAACGCGCTTTCCGCGGTTTCAACCACCGTGCATGGAGCGGCGCCGGTGATTCTGTCGCCACAAACATTTTGGAATGCGGAGCGGTTCACAGTTGCCGCGAAGTAAGCCAACCTTTTTTGCCACGGATTCACACGGATCTGAAAACCAACGAATTATCTGAGGTAAAGATCGGCATGTTGTCCGCCTCACAAAACCCGAGTCTGCTGTCGGCCCACCTCTCGGTGCGCTATGCGGGAAAACAGCCGGTTCTGCGCGGCGTGCAACTGGAAATCCGGCAAGGGGAGGTACTGGGCCTGGTGGGACAAAGCGGATCGGGCAAGAGCACGCTGGCCATGGCGATTCTCGGACTGCTCGATAAAAAGCGGGCGCAAGCCGAAGGCACGATCCGGTTTCAGGACTTCGAACTCCTGGCACTATCCGAACGGGAACTGCGCGCGCTGCGGGGACGAGCCATCGCACTGGTGTTGCAGAGTCCGCTGTCTTCTCTAAATCCGGCGCTGAAAATCCGGACTCAGCTCCGGGAAGCATGGCGGGCACATGCATCCGGCACAGGCGCGGACTGTGCAAATGCAATCCGAGCCTCTCTGCAGAGCGTTTCCCTACCTAACGATGATGAGTTCCTGCGAAAATATCCTTCGCAGATGAGCGTGGGACAAGCACAACGAGTGCTGATTGCCATGGCGGTGATGCATCGTCCCGCGCTGCTGATTGCCGACGAAGCGACGAGCGCTCTCGATGTGATCACGCAGTCCGAGATTCTTGCGCTCTTTCGCGAGCTGAACCGATCCACCGGAATGGCTATTCTCTACATCTCTCACGATCTGGCTTCGGTGGCGGGGATTTGCGACCGGATTGCCATTCTTGACCAGGGAGAGATCGTAGAGTGTGGAACGACCGATCAGATCTTCGAGCATCCTCAACATGAATACACGCAGCGGTTGATGGCGGCGCTACCGCGAATCCCGCTGACAAACGTGCGGCTCCAAGCGAAAACCGAAGCAGCCACGGCGAGGTAGCCACGGCCATCGGCAGTCCGGGCTGCAAAACTGACTGCGTGTAATGCGCCCTCAACGCGGATGCAATGCTTTCTATCTTTGCTCCTTCCAGTCTGCCAGGTAACCAGTGTCAGCGAAACCGAAGTACTTGAGGCGGCGGGACAATCTGTCTCACGCCCCTAGGCAGGGGACAGAGTGGCTCAACAGGACCCTTCCAAGTCCGCTGAAATCTCCAATAATAACAACAACTTACATGGAACCGATTGGCCCCGCCCGTGCACTAGCTAAGCTGAATCGAAGTACCGTTTTGTGCCACATTCGTTCGTTCCGCTCTAAGAAGGGTGAGACTTATGTCGCAGACACTGAAACCAAAGAGCCCGGGTCGAGGCCAGCGCCATAGCGCAGCTTGGGGAAAACGCTTGAGCATGCTGTTGGTGCTCCTGGTTGCGGAAGCCGCCTTCGCGCAAAGCGGGAAGGGCGATGGCAAGATGGTCGGCAAGTTTGCCGCCGACCTCGCTCCCATTGCCGCTCGAGCCCATCAAGCTTCGGCCTCGAATGAGACTGTGCAGGTCATCGTGCAGTACAAGCAGGTTCCTCAGTCGGCGCAAGAAGGAAGAGTGCAGCGACTGGGCGCGCGGCTGAACCACAGGCTCGGCATGGTCAAGGGCATTGCTCTCACGATTCCGGTAAGCGCACTTCCTGCGCTGGAAGCCGACCCGGAGATTCTCTCCGTGAGCATCGACCATCCCATGCAGGGATTGGATGACATCACGGATGCAGCTACGGGTGTAGGCGCCGCCTGGAACGACGGCTACGACGGAACAGGGGTTACTGTAGCCGTGATAGACAGCGGCATTAACGACAGTCATCCCGACCTGTGGGACTCGACCCGGTCGCATTCGCGAGTGGTCTATCACCAGGATTTCACGGGCACCGCGACTTCGAACTCGAGCGGAGCAAACTACGACCTCTACGGGCACGGTACCCACGTGGCCGGAATTATTGCCGGCAACGGCTACCTCTCCGGCGGGAACTATACCGGTGTGGCGCCCAATGTTAGCCTTGTCGACCTTCGTGCGCTGGATGCCAACGGCTCCGGCAGCGACAGCACCGTGATCGCGGCCATCCAGCAAGCCATCGCGTTGAAGAGCACCTACAACATCCAGGTGATCAACCTATCGCTGGGTCGCGGTATTTTCGTCAGCTACACTCAGGACCCGCTCTGCCAGGCGGTGGAATCAGCCTGGAAAGCCGGGATTGTGGTGGTAGTGGCGGCGGGTAATTACGGACGTGTCAGCGTCAATGGCAGCAACGGATTTGGAACCATCACGGCTCCAGGCAACGATCCCTTCGTGATCACGGTGGGAGCAATGAAGAGTAACGGATCCACTTCGCCGGCGGCCGAGACCAAAGCAAGCTACAGCTCCAAGGGGCCCACCACGTATGACCACGTGGTCAAGCCCGACCTCATGGCTCCCGGCAATGACATCGTCTCGTTGTCGGCTCCCGGTGCGACTCTCGAAGCCGAGTATCCAGCGGAACTGGTCACCGGCAACGATGGGAACAACGACTACTTCACGCTGAGCGGCACGAGTATGGCAACGCCGGTCGTGGTGGGAGCGGTGGCATTGCTTCTGCAGCAAAACAACGCCCTGACGCCAGACCAGGTGAAGGCGCGGCTGATGAAAACTACCTACAAGAAACTTCCAACCTCCACCAACGCTTTTGTTCCGCACCTGCAGCAGACCTTTACCGACTTCTACGATCTGCTCTCGGTCGGATCCGGGTTGCTCGATATGCAGACCGCGGTGGTCAACACCGATCTCGCTCCCGCTACGGTAGGCGCGGCGCTGTCTCCCTCGGTGGTCTACAACGCGTCCACCGGCGCAGTTTCCATGGTTGACGGAAATGCCAGTGTCTCGGTGAACTCAGTAGTGTGGGGCACGTCGGTGGTGTGGGGCACGTCCGTAGTTTGGGGTACAAACGTAACTGGTAGTTCGGTGGTTTGGGGCACCTCGTTGCCCTGGAATGACAACCTGCTCAGCGCCTTTAGCGTGGTCTGGGGATCGAGCACCGGTAGCGGTGCGCAAGCCGCAAGTGTGGTTTGGGGTACGGCTGTATCGACCACCGACGGCGCGTTCTCCGATGCTGGAGACGATGAGCAGTAACCGTGTGCGATAAATCAAAGAAAGGAGAAGAGTCATGCATCGCAATACACGGCTAACGAAAACATTCATCGGTGGGATGGTTCTGGCAGCGCTGGCAGGCACTCTGTTCGCCGGACTGCGCAGCCACAGCCTGCACCCGTCCTTCGCTCTGGCAGTATTTGCGCTGGCGGCGGCTACCTCGCGCATGAAGATCAAACTGCCGGGCATTGATGGCAACATGTCGGTCAACCTGCCGTTCCTGCTGATCGCGGTGGTGAATCTGAGCGCGCTGGAAGCGGTCCTGATCGCATGCCTGTCCACGGTGGTGCAGTGCTGGCCGAAAGCGGACGGCAAGTTCAAGCCCGAACAAATGCTGTTCAACGTCAGCATGATGGCCTTCGCCACCAGCGTGGCCAACTTGATCTGGAACGCAGGCTGGCTGGGAAAAGCGGCGTGGGCTTCAGAGCCGCTGATGCTGGCCTCGGCCACGGCTGCCTTCTTTCTGGGGCAGACGGCTCCGGTGGCGGGCATCCTCAAAGTGGCCGAGGGCGCGGCCATGCGCCGCGTCTGGCTGAGCATCGTGCAACTGTCATTCCCCTACTACATAGTCAGCGCGGGGATGACCTCGATGGTCAATTTGGTCAGCCATCGCTTCAGCTGGCCAGCGGCGCTGGTGGTCTTCCCGGTGATGTATGGGATTCACCACTCCTACCGCTTGTACTTTGGCCGGGAAGCGCAGGCTCAGACCGTTCCACTGGCCAGAGCCGTGCGCGCCGGCGCGTAAGCTCCGGCTAAGAATCCTGGGTGGTGTTCCGGCGAAACCGGAACACCACCTTATTTTCGTGGCTCGAAGAGTTTGGCAATAGGCACAGCGTCGGCTTGATCGCGGACGCTAGATTCTCCAATGTTCCCGGCCGATGGGTTCCGGGTCGACCAGGCTTCGATGAAACCCAGACGCCCAACAGCAGTTCAATAAATTCCAGCGTGACTATCTCCGATCCGTCATGATCGCCTTGAACTCGGCATTTCTCAAAAGAAGCTCCTAGCCACGTCCTTTAGAGCTTAGTACCTATTAGTACGAGCCCTGGTACCACCTCGAAACTACGTAAGTACTCCGCCCCTGGTTTGCTCCAGTACCACTGGTGGAGTGCAGCATAGATCGCTTTTGAACCTTGTGCTTGCGGGATGGCCGACCTATGCTCTGCGTTGGGGATTGCCTTGTGAAACGAGTCCGTGTACTGGTCGCAAATCATCCGCGCTTGATGCGGGAACTGGTGATGGCAACGATCGCCGACCAGCCCGATATTGAGGTCGTGGGCGAAGTTCAAAACGAGAGCGACTTGGCGGATACCGTCGAACAGGTGGAGCCGGATGTTCTCATCATCGCCATGGACCAACCTGAGAAACGGCTTGGCCAGTGTGGATTTCTTCTGGGTCGTCATCCCGGGATGAGGATTCTGGCCTTGGCACCGGAGCAAAACCGGGGAATTTTCTATTGGGCCGTAGTCGACATCCGAACGAAGGCGCTGGAGAGTTCCGAGGCGGGGATTTTGAACGCCGTGCGGGAGCGCCCAATTTTGGTGGGCACGGCGCAGAACTGAAGAATTGAAGAATTAAAGCGAGCGAAAAGCTGCCAAGTGTCGATGGAAGATAAACTGACGGTCGCACGATAAGCAGTTATTAGATTGAAATAACAGGACTTAACTTACTAGGCTCCCGGTAGCTGAGGGGGCGAAGCTGCAACCGAATGGACTTTTCTGGGAACCTGCTAATGAACTCGCAAGAAGCGCAAGAAGCAACGACGAGCGCTGCTGCTGTGAGCTTGCCGCAGGGCGGAACCGATCTGAACTGGTATGCGCTCTACACCTGCTCGCGCCACGAGAAATGCGTGGCGCAACAGATCGAGCAACGCTCGATTTCCTGTTTTCTGCCGCTGTACCGTTCCGTGCGCCGCTGGAAAGATCATCGCAGGGAGCTGGAGCTCGCGCTATTCCCAGGCTACGTTTTCGTCCGCCTCGCGCTAAAGGACAGGCTTAGAGTTCTGCAACTGCCCGGCGCGGTGCGCCTGGTGAGTTTTAACGGCCAGCCTGCCGTCCTGCCGGAAGCCGAAATCGAGCTATTGCGTCAGCGGCTCTCGAGCGGCGGCTGCCTGGAACCTCATCCTTACTTGCGCGTAGGCTGCCGGGTGCGCGTATGCGGCGGCCCCATGCAGGGGCTCGAAGGCATCATCGTGCGCCGGAAAGACCGCTGCCGCGTCGTCTTCTCCCTGGACCTCATCATGCGCTCCGTAGCCGTGGAAGTCGATGAAACCGACGTAGAGCCGGTCGCCCACTCTAAGCGTCGCAACTGAAAGCTGCTCCGAATCACGTGCCGCGATTCCTGGTCAGACTGGATCAACTCCTCATGCGACATCTCAAATACGTTTCGCCGCACATTTTCCCGCGCCGGCAAGCGGCGGCCACTTTCACTTTCGGCCTCCTGCTTGTGGCGAGTCTGGGGCAGAGAACGGTTTGGGCTCAGGCGGATCACGAGCGGGACCCGGAACCGATGGTCTCGCTGTCTGCTGCCACTATCAGCGAAATTCTGCGCCGCGAACCGGGCCTGCTGTTGGAAGTGAAGAGATTACTGGTGCGCAAAGCCTACGAGCAGGGACGTTTGCTCGATCCCGCCGATCTTACCGATGACGCGCTGTTCCAGTTGTTAAGGGAAGACGACAATGTCCGCATTCTGGCGACCCAGGAGATCGAGAAGCGCGAATACGTGCGTCCCAAACCCACGCGGCAGGAAATCGAGAAAAAACAGATCGAACGGGTGCCTGCGGAGGCTGCGAAGGCCCCCGGCAGTGGCGCGCTTCCGGTCGCGCAGAGCGAGAGCGAAGAAGAGAAGTACTGGGCCCAACACGAGCAACCGGGCCCGCCGGATCGGATGATGACGCAGCCAGATTCCATTCCAGACGATGGGTTCTCAAAAGATGGATTCTCCGAGCCCGCGCCGTCCAACGCCTCCCCGGTGCAACCCTCTGCTCCGCCGCCTCCAGACTACCGCCGGCGTCAAAGCTTGGCCGGGCTGCAGAGTCCGGAGCGCGATTCTGACGAGGGAGCGCCGCCCGACCCAGGCACTTTGCCCCGCATCAGCCCGGAAGCCATGCCGGGGCTGCTGAGTGCCAGCATGGAAGAATCGGGTGTGTCCGGGCCATCGTCCGGACCCAAGATCGGTGCAATGGATGCGGCTTCTTTTTCCCCCTACTCCGCTTCTTCTTTCGCTTCGCGTTCCCGAGCCAATTCGCCGGTCTCGCCCTACGCTTCGACGACCGATTCCAGATCAGGGGCGTGGACTCCCCGCCTCGACACCCGGACACAGCGGCCACTGCAGGCTCCCGCAGACGACCGTGGCGCAATTCGCCGCCGGGTAAACCCGTATGCCGAGGTGCCTTCCCTTTACGATCTCAACACCCAGTTCTCCCGGCAATCGCCGGTGCTGGTTCGTTTTGGCGAAGACGTGTTCCGCAACGGTACGGGCAACTTCGACGAACTTCCCATGGATCTGCCGGTGGGAACGGACTATGTGCTCGGTCCGGGAGACGCTCTCAGCATCGAATTGTGGGGCGGGATTTCGCAACGTCTGCAGCGCGTGGTCGACCGCGAAGGCCGCGTAGCTTTGCCGGAAGCGGGCGCGGTCGAGGTGAACGGCCGCAGTCTCGGGGATGTGCAGCAACTGGTGCAGGCTACACTGCGCAGCGAGTTTCGCGATGTGCATGCCGACGTTTCTCTGGCCCGCCTGCGTACGGTGCGGGTTTACGTGGTGGGGGACGTGCTGCGGCCGGGCGCTTATGACGTCAGTTCGCTGTCCACCCCGCTCAATGCGCTCTATCAGGCCGGCGGCCCGACCGCTCGGGGATCGCTGCGGATTTTGCGGCACTACCGCGGCCCGCAACTGGTCGGGGAAATCGACCTCTACGATCTCCTATTGCACGGGGTTCGTTCGAACCTCGAACGGCTGCAGCCCGGCGATACCATTATGGTTCCGCCGCTCGGCGCGGAGCTGACCGTCGAAGGCATGGTGCGCCGTCCCGCAGTCTACGAGCTGAATCACGAAGGCGATCTTGCTGAGGCGCTGCAACTCGCCGGCGGCGTGCTCAACACCGGCACCCTCCGCCACATCGAGGTGGAGCGCGTCGTCGCCCACGAAAGCCGCTCCATGCTGCGGCTCGATTTGCCGGAGAACAACAATCAGGAGGCGGTAACCAGCGCTCTTGAAGATTTCAAGATCCAGGACGGCGACAAGATCCGCATCTCGCCCATCCTGCCCTACAGCGAGCAAACCGTTTATCTCGACGGCCACGTCGTTCATCCCGGCAAGCGCGCTTACCGCGAAGGCATGCGGGTCACGGATCTGATCCATTCCTACACCGATCTTCTGCCCGAGCCCGCCGAGCGCCATGCCGAAATCATCCGCCTGGCTCCGCCGGATTACGCTCCCCAGGTGATTGCCTTCAATCTTGCCGATGCCCTGGCGGGCACGGGACCGGGCAATAACACCAGTGATCCCAATGCTCACCCAGCCCAGGATGTGACCCTCAAGGCCTTCGATACGGTGCGCATCTTCAGCCGGTTCGACTTCGAAGATCCTCCCACGATTACGGTGAGCGGCGAAGTGCGCCATCCCGGCGAACACCTCACCAACGGTGAGACTCGCTTGCGCGATGCGGTCTACCTGGTGGGCGGCGTTACCCCGGATGCTCTACTTACGGACGCGCAGGTCTTTCGCCGCACCGCCGACGGAAAGCTGCAGGTACTCGGCGTGAATCTGGCGCACGCGCTGGCGGGGGACGTGGTGGATAATATTCCCCTTGAGCCCAGGGATCGAGTCATCATCCACCGCAATCTGTCCAAAGCCGATCCCGCCACGGTGAAGATCGAAGGCGAAGTGGCCCGGCCGGGAAGGTATCCCTTGGGTGAGGATATGTCCGCTGCGCAGCTGGTGCGCCTGGCGGGAGGCCTGAAGCGGGGAGCCTTCACCGATGCGGCCGACCTGACCCGGTACACGGTCGAGAACGGCGCGCAGGTGATGGGAGAGCACCTTGCGGTCCCGATCGCGCGGGCCCTGGCCGGAGAACCCGACACCGACGTGCGCCTGCACGACGGCGATGTGCTGACCATCCGCCAACTGGCCGGCTGGACCGACATTGGGTCGCTGATCACGGTCAAGGGTGAAGTCATGCACCCCGGCGACTATGGCATTCAGGAAGGCGAGCGCCTCAGTTCGGTGATCCAGCGGGCGGGCGGCCTGCGTGCCGACGCCTACCCCTACGGCGCGATTCTCGAGCGCCGGCAGGTCCGCGAGCTGGAGGAAAAGAACCGGGTCAACCTCATCCGGGAGGTCCAGGCGCAGCAGTCTTCGTTCAAACTCATTCCTGACACTGGCGATGCGGAGGAAAAACTGGCCAAAGACGCTACCTTGGCACAATGGCACGAAACCCTCGATCAACTGGAAAGCACGCCGGCGCCCGGGCGTCTGGTCATCCACATTTCGAAAGATGTTCGCACGTGGGCCAACACTCCGGCGGACGTCGAGGTGCGCGCCGGGGATACGCTCCTCATTCCGAAGACTCCGAACTACGTCATGGTGAACGGCCAAGTCTATAACCCGACCGCGATCACCTACCGCCCGGGAAGAAACGCTGGCTGGTACCTGCGCCAGGCCGGCGGTCCCACTCAGATGGCGGACAAGAAAGCCGTCTTCGTGGTGCGCGGCGACGGTTCGGTGGTGGGCGGAAAGGGCGGCGGTCAGTGGTTTGCGGGCGACGTCCTCAGCGCCGAACTGCGCCCCGGGGACATGGTGTTTGTCCCGGAGAAAGCGTTAGGCGGCACTCCAGTCTGGAAGAACACCATTCAAGCGGCCCAGCTGTTGTCTTCCATCGCCATCGCGGTCAGCGTAGGCCACGGATTCTGAGCTTCGTGTCTCCCCGATCCGAGGAACTTGTGGCGTCGAATCTATGGAACGAGATCGTCGCAGTGGGGTTCCGTTTTTGTCCGGCCCAATTCCCCGCCCCGAGCGCCGCCGCCGCATCCTGCGTTGGAGCAGGCAAATCGTGCTGATCGCGGTCACGATGGGTGGCCGGGCTTCGGCTCAGACTGGGGCGGCTGGCCAGACGGAGGTCCGCAGACCCGATGTCCACGGATCCGATGTCCACGGATCCGGTGTCCGCGGATCAATCCCTGACCAGGAACTTCAGCCCGGTACAGATCCGGAGAACCGGCTCGTTTCCCCTTTTCTCAACCATTTGGTTACCGATCAAGAGCAGTTCTGGACCAGCCCCGCGCACCTTCAAAGCAAGGATCTCAAGTGGATTCTGCCGGGGGCGGGGGTTACGGCGGCCTTCATCGCCAGCGACAACTGGTGGGCGAAGCAGGTTCCGGCCCGTCATATGGCAACCAGTAAAAAGATTTCCGACTACGGCACGTATTCGTTCCTGGGGCTCAGCGGAGCCTCCTTCCTCCTGGGCCAAATAAAAGGAGATGACCGGCTGGCGGAAACGGGACTGCTCGCCGGCGAGGCCGCTATCAATAGCACTACCGTAGCCTACGCCTTTAAGGAAATGACACAAAGACAACGGCCCTACCTGGGAAATGAGCACGGCGACTTCTTCGTGGGAGGGAGTTCCTTCCCTTCCGAACACTCCGCCGTGGCCTGGTCAGTGGCCAGCGTCTGGGCGCACGAGTACCCCGGCTGGTTCAGCCAAATAGCGGCTTACGGTTTAGCTTCCGCGGTGACTATGACCCGGGTAACCGCCAAACAGCACTTTCCCTCCGATGCCATCGTCGGCAGCGTCCTCGGCTGGTACTTCGGCCGCCAGGTCTATCGAGCTCACCATGATCCGGAACTCGGCGGCTCCGGGTGGGGCAGCGTCTTTGAAGAGAAAACCGGAGACAATGTCCGCAACCCAAACTACATGGCTTCTCCCTACGTTCCCCTGGACACCTGGATCTATCCCGCGCTGCAGCGTCTCATCGCTTTGGGCTATATCCAATCCGGAGTTCTTGGGATGCGGCCGTGGACTCGAATGGCCTGCGCCCGTCTGCTCGAAGACGCCGCGGAAGAGTTTCCCGACAATGGAGTTGAAGAGGGTGATCCAGGGCGGATTTACGCAGCCTTAGCCCGTGAATTCCGACCTGAAATCGCGAAGCTGGACGGGGCGGCGAATGTCAGCGCTCGCCTGCAGTCGGTTTATGCCCGGACGATGGGAATCTCCGGGACCCCGCTCCGCGACGGGTATCACTTCGGCCAAACCGTCATTAACGATTACGGCCGCCCGTACTGGACAGGGTTCAATGAGATTACGGGACTGATTGCGGATGCCGAGGCGGGACCAGTCTCGGTCTTCTTTCGCGGAGAGTATCAGCACTCACCGGCCATGCCGTCAGAATCGCCGCAGACCCTGGCGGCCACGGCGGCGGCCGATCTCACTCCACCTCTTCCAAACGGCACCGCGACCGCGAACCAGTTCGAATTGCTCGACAGCATGGCCTCGCTCAACCTCAATAACGTACAGATTTCGGTGGGGACTCAGAGCACGTGGCTGGGCCCCGGCGAATCCGGGGCGCTGCTGATGAGCGATAATGCCGCCCCGTTTCCGATGCTGAAGATTGAGGATGTTGTGCCCCACGAGATTCCGGGAATTTCAAGCATCCTCGGACCGGTTCGCACCGAATTTTTCGTGGGACAGCTTTCCGGACATCATTGGGAATACTGTATCGTGCCCACATGCCAGACCTATCCCGGCTACCCCGATAGGGTGGGCCCGGCGATTTCGCCGCAGCCGTTGATTCACGGGGAAAAGATCAGCTTTCAACCCACTCCCAATTTTGAATTCGGCATGGGGATCACGGCCATGTTCGGCGGACCGGGCTTGCCCGTCACCTTCGGCAATTTCTTTCGGACCTACTACGCTCATTCCTCGACTGCCGCCAACAACCCAGGCAAGCGCATCTCGGCGGCAGACCTCACCTATCGAATGCCAGGTCTGAGGAACTGGCTCACGTTTTACATGGATTCTCTGGTGGTCGACGAGATTTCGCCCATCGGCTCCACTCGCGCCACCGTGAACCCCGGCATCTACCTGCCTCAGATCCCGAAAATTCCCCAGCTCGAGTTTCGGGCGGAGGGAATCAACGAACCTCGAGCCCGTACGTTTCTGCCCGGCTTCGTTTATGTGGACTATCGCCGCTTTCTTTCCGGCTATACGAATGACGGAAACTTGCTGGCAAGCTGGGCGGGGCGCGCGGGACGAGGCGGACAAGGCTGGCTGACCTACTGGATTTCTCCCCGCAATAAGCTCCAACTGGGCTACCGCCTGCAGACCGTGTCGACTGCCTTCCTTGGGGGCGGGCGGCTGGCTGACTATTCAGCGCGCGGCGAATTCATGGTGGGGCGGGACCTCTCGATTTCGGGCTTCCTGCAATACGAACCATGGTGGTTCCCCGTTCTGTCCCCCACCCGGCAGTCGAACGTTACCGCCTCGGTTCAGTTCACGTTCTATCCTCACCGGCGGATGGAAAAGTAATCCTCCGAAAACCAACGCATCCTCATGAACCGTAGACGCCAGATATCCTCTCGAAGGGGACGGCAGTGAAGCAGGCATTGATCGCTCCGATTGCCCAGAAACCTTCCGAGGTCGAAGAGGCCGCAACCAATTACCTCGAGGAAGAGCCCCCTGGGTTGGAGCACGAGTTCGCCCTCGGCTGGCCCTGGCTGCTCTGGGAGCGGCGGCAGTTTCTCTGGCGGGTTGCGGCTCTGGGTCTTGCCCTGTCAACCATCGTCGCCTTTGTCATTCCCAAGCGCTATGACTCCACCACTCGTCTGATGCCCCCCGACACCCAGTCCTCTTCCGGAATGGCCATGATGGCCGCCTTGGCAGGGAAAGGAGGCGCCGGGCTCGGCTCCTTGGCCGGCGATCTTCTGGGTATGAAAAATTCCGGCGATCTTTTCATTGACATCCTGCGCAGCCGGACAGTGGAGGACCGTCTCATCGAACGCTTCGATCTGCGCCGCGTCTATTGGGATAAGTATTGGCAGGATGCCCGCCAGGATCTGGCCAGGAACACCGCCATCTCCGAGGACCGCAAGAGCGGCGTTCTCACCATCACGGTCAGAGATCGCAATCCTGAGCGCGCGCAGCACATAGCGCGGGCTTATGTCGAGGAATTGGACCGGCTGGTGGCCGAGGTCACCACCTCCTCGGCGCGGCGCGAGCGCATTTTCATCGAGCAGAGGCTGGTCGCGGTCAAGCAAGACCTGGACAACGCATCGCGGGAGTTCAGCGAATATGCCAGCCAGAACACGGCCATCGATATTGCCGCGCAAGGCAAGGCGGCGGTCGAGGCGGCAGCCCGGCTCGAAGGCGAACTGATCGCGGCCCAGTCCGAACTCGAAGGCCTGCAGCAGATCTACACCAAGGGCAACGTGCGGGTTCGCTCCCTGCAAGCCCGGGTTGACGAACTGCGCAGCCAGCTGCACAAGATCGGCGGCGACACGGCGGGTCCCGCCGGTGGCAAGCCCAGCTCAGGGCAGGAGTTTCCCTCCCTTCGCCAGCTGCCGCTGCTGGGCGTGAGGTGGGCGGACCTCTACCGCGAAACCAAGATCCAGGAGACGGTATACGAGCTTCTGACCCAACAGTACGAGATGGCGAAGATCGAGGAAGCCAAGGAAATCCCGGTAGTCAAGGTGCTCGACCCGGCGGACGTGCCGGAGAAGAAATCGTTTCCTCCGCGGTTGCCAATCATCGCCTTGGGTGCTGTTTTCTCGTTTGGTCTGGGAGCGCTTCTGTTGGTGGGATCGCGGGTCTGGGGATCCATCGACCCGCGTTCCCCTCAAAAACAACTCCTGACTGAAATTTGGCTTCACGCCAAGGCGCGAATCCGCTCCGTCCGTTCGCCGGAGTTCGAGCCGATGAACTCGGCGGAAAAGACGAATGGAACGCCACGATTTTAGATGGTTCTCGGTCCCCCAACGCAAACTGTCATTCCCACGATTCGGTCGTACAACCCTTAAACCAGCTTGAGAATGCAGATGCACATCACAACCGCAAGCCGCCAGCTCTTCGAGGAAAGCAGCCTGGCGCTCCCCATTGCAGCGGTAGGTTCGCTGCTGGCAGTATCGCTGCTTTATACCCCCGTGCCGCTGATACTCCTGCTGGGGCTGCCGTTGTGTTTTTATTTCTCGGTGCGCCCGTTCGAACTGCTGGTGTTTACGGCGTTCATGATTCCGTTCAACTTTGTTTTTGTCCTTTGGGGAATCCCGGTTGCGGCGGAACTATTAAAGGTGTTGCTTTGGGGGCCCTTGGTCCTTCAGCTGACTGCAAGGAAAAAATTTGCGGTCAGCCGATATCACCTGCCCTTGCTCGTGATCTTTACCCTTCTGCTCTATTCGTGCGTGGTTGCCAGCAATGCCCCATTCGTCCTGAAGGAGTCGGTACGAATGGGATCGAGCATTGCCCTCTGCTACGTTGCCGTGAATCTGATCGACACCAGGCAGAAGCTATTTGTGGTCCTGAAGAGCCTCGGCATCGCCAGCTTCGTGGTGGCAATGTATGGCTTGTATCAATTCGCCATTCAGGACTTTGGCGGGCTGTTCTGGCTGGTCAACCCTCGAATTGCCACAGCCCTTTCCCCGACCCGGGACTTGGTCTCCGAATGGCGCAACCGTGTGCCCTCGTTCCTGAGCAACGAAATGGAGGCGGGAGAATACTTTAACTATTGCATACCACTGGTCGGGGCCCTATTTGTCAGCGCCAAAGATCGGGGAGATCGAATTTTCTGGGCTTCCACGGTTGTCCTGCTGTTCCTGGGCCTGCTGCTGACGTTCACTTTCGGCGCCTGGACGGCGTTCGCGGCCGCGCTGCTGTTCATGGGGTGGAAATTCCGCAAGAGGTTGCCCATGCGGGACATTCTCGTCACGTTGTGCCTGATCATTTTGGCTGGCGGGGCCTTTATGGCGGCGAACCTTGAAATGATGACCGGCAGGATTGCCCAAATTGCCTTCGATGCTTTCACGCGCTGGGACTTCTGGACGCTCGCCTGGGCGGAGTTTCGAGCTCATCCCGTCTTCGGCGGCGGTTTGGGCTCCTTTGGGCCAATGGCAGCGGCGAGCAATTTCGAATGGCTCGAGCGCATCTCGCCGGACTGGTCGAGCACAACCAGCCCCCATAACGCATACATGTACATTCTGTCTCAGTTTGGCATGGTTGGGTTCGTATGCATATTTGGCATATTGGCCCACGCCATCCGCTCCATGGTGAGAATTGGAAGGCAGGCGAGTAATGAATTCCGCTGGGTGGCGCTGGGCTTGGGCGCATCTCTGGCGACCGCCATGGTCGGCAGCTTCACCGATGACACGACCCTATTCGGACCCCACTGCAGTTCGTTGATCTGGCTCGTGGTTGGTCTTACCGAAGTCGTCGCCCGGCTCTCCGCAGGAGACCAGTCCGCCGCCCTGAACCAAAGTGCGATGCCATGAGTTTCAAACACGTTGGTTTTCAGGGCTCTGGCCTGCTTGCGAAACGAGGCTTCCTGGCGCTGGGCTTTCTCGCGATTGCCCGCACCATGGGGCCAGCAGCCTTCGGCGACTTCACCTACGTGTGCACGTGGCTCTTTGTTTTCAGCCTGGTTTTGGGTTTAGGGCTGGCGCCGGTGACTACTCGCGAGATCGCCCGCGATCCGCAAATGGCGCATACGATATTAAGGTTCGGCCTGCTGATTCGAATCGTTCTATCCATTCTTGGAATCGTGTTGCTAAATGTTCTATTTGACTGCACCCCCATAGGCAGGCCAGGAATTCGGGGTTATGCCTTCCTGGCGTCGCTCTGCCTGCCGCCGCTGGCGTTTTCCGATCAAATCTCAGCCTATGCGCTTGGTTTTGACGCTCATCACCGATTCGCCATCGTCAATGTCACTTTATGGGGGTGTTACCTAGGCTCGACCGTACTCGCCCTCGCTTTGGGCAGGAGCTTGCTATGGGTCTTTGCGGCTCAGCTTGCGGCGGTTTGGATGGCGGCGCTTATTTGTGGATTCTGGTTTCGCCGCGCCTTATCGCGCACCGTGAGCATTTCTGAAGGCTGGGATACCTCGGTCTTCTTGCTGCGGGAGGCAATTCCACTCGCCATCACCAGCGTCCTAGGAATACTGTCTTTCCGGATTGGGGCCTTCCTGTTGTATCGGTTCACGGGCCCCAGGGAGACGGGACTCTATACGTCGGCTCTGCAAGTGGTGGAAGGTCTGCAACTGATCGCCATGGCGGTAACGGGGGCTAAGTTCCCCGCCATATGTCGCGCCGCGAACGACAAAAACAGAACGAATGGCGTCGTGGAGAAGCTGTTTCTTGTCCTCGCCTTCCTCGGTCTCTACGTTGCGGCCACGGTTTGCGTGATCGGCAACCGGTTGATGGCTCTTGTCTTTGGGCAGTCATTCCGCCCGGCAGGACATCTGCTTGCGATCCTAATATGGACCTCGGTTCCCATGTTTCTACATTACGGGCTTACCTATGTTCTGATCGCCGCAAATCGGCAACGCGTCTTCGTATTCGAGACGGTGGTCTATCTCGCGGTTAGCGCCACAGCGAATGTGGCACTCATCCAAAGATATGGAGCGGTGGGCGCAGTCTACGCTGCCGTTTTGAGCGAATCCGCATTGCTGGTGATGCACCTGTTCTTTGTTGTCTCCAGAGTCAGGGTTGGGCGCCTCCTCGCATGGGCCGTGTTCCCGTTCCTTTTGGCAATCGTCGTCTTGTATTTCGGTACGACCTGGGAGCATGACATTAATGCCACGTTGCCCAGCATATTAGCTTTTTGCGCAGCCTCCCTGGGTTTATTTGGTGCGGGATACTGGCTCTATTGGCGCCTCTCCACGCAGATGCGGCCGCCGATCGCCATTCCTGCGATCTAGAGTTGGCTTATTGGACGGAAAGGACCGGACATGTCAACAGCGGTGGTTATCGGGTCGTCGAGCGTTCCGCTTTCTCTAGCGAGCGGGCATTGCTATCTTTGCGGCCGTGAAGGAGAGCCGTTGTACCGGAGCCTCAGCGATCGGCTTTGGACGGTGCCGGGAATCTGGAACTTCAGGCGCTGTCCGGAGGCCGGATGCGGACTGGTGTGGCTCGATCCCTGTCCTGTGGCCGAGGACATCCCGCTCTTGTATGAAAACTACATAACGCACGACCATCCCACTCCCCGCCAGGAGCGCGAAGAGCGTTTGCGGATGAGGATTTTGGAAAGCAGCTGGGGGCTAAAACACTCGCCAAAACCTGACCTGCTGGGCCGGTTTTTATCCAAGATTGATTTCATTCGAGAATACGCCGCCGGCAGCATCCTGTGGATATCTCCCGAATGGAAAGGGGAACTTCTTGATTTCGGCTGCGGGGGCTGTGGATTGCTAAAGCGAATGCGGAGTCTAGGATGGGAAGTCTGTGGCGTGGAGCCCGATCCCAAGGCCCTCGCCTTGGCGCGACAGCAACTGGCCCTTGACGTGAGATCCAGCCTGAACGATTTCCCCGCGGCCAAATTCGATGTGATTACTTTGAGCCATGTGATCGAACATGTGCCCGACCCGGTGGCGACGCTTAAAGACTGTGCCAGCCGGCTGAGAAAAGGGGGACGTCTGATTGTGGCGACGCCCAACATAAAAAGCTGGGGACATCGATATTTCGGGGAGAAGTGGGTGGGCTTGGATCCTCCGAGGCATCTCATGCTCTTCTCACCGCGAAATCTGGCGCAGTGTGCCGAACGCGCCGGCCTGCGTATAGAAAATTTGCGGACGAGCTCAAGATCCGCCTCTTTTGTCTGGAGTTGGAGTCATTTAATCAGAAGACTCGGCGCCCTGCGCGGCGTGCCGGCTCACTCGCTGGAAAAAATCCGCAGCAAGCTGGCGGGTGTAGTTTTTCAAGCGCTCGAGCACAGCCTTCTGGGCAAGGATGCGGGGGAAGAAATCGTGCTCCTCGCTCGGCGGGATTGATGGCACGCCCGCAGTGTTCTTCCTCGCCAATGACAGCGGGACTCCTCTCGTGGGCCGCGCTCTGTTTGGTTCTCACAGGTTGTGGCAGTCCGGGATATTCCTCGAATTCGATCTTTCCGTTTCAGCCCGGCCAGTCCTGGGTCATGGCAAATGATCGCGGCGAATTGACCTTTTTCGAGACGCTCTCCGTCCACAATGTCGGCTGTGCAACTGGCGAAGAAGCTGACCTGCATATTACGAAACTTGACTCCGACACTTACTGGGATCCTGGCGTCAGCGGCGCGGAGGTTCACTGGGTTATGCATCATGACGCAAACGGCCAGTGGCGGGCGGTGGCTTCCTTGATCCACTGGGAGAATCCCGAACCTGCCTCGGGCTTTGGGACGGACGTGAGCATCGATTATGTTCCGCAGAATGCTGTGGCGTACTTAGTCGTTCCCGCCTGGCTAGGGGCAGATCAGCAACTGACGGAGACCGGTTACGCGCAATGGTATGAGGACAGCACCCAGCAAACGCCGGCTTGCTTAATGGGCGCCGAAAAAGGACCTTTGTTCCGCTGGACATCGAAACTCTACGTGGAAACGGTGGACACCCCGGCTTACTCGGGCCCCGCGGTCGTAAATGAAGAGTTCGAGGGATGCGCCTCGGCGGCGCAGGAAACTCCCGACTCCGTGGCCTGTGCGCACGAGAAGTGGTACTTCGCCCCCAGGATTGGATTGGTGGAGATCAATTCTATTTGGCAGAATATCGTGATCCGGAGGCTGGCAAATTAGAAGGCCTCTCCCACCCTGGTGGCAAGTTTCAATGCTCCGAGTTTCGATGCTCAATAAAGATCCTCCACCTCGCCGGCTCGGCGTGGGAGCCGGACGTACGGTAGAAAGGCGCCTGCTACTTACCATGGCACACTGGACTAAATACGCGCTGCTCTCAAGTTCATCCGTCAGAAGCCAGTCAGAAGTCTCTTCCGGGTCGGCGGATGTTTCTGCCGGCGCCAGATTGGCACCCTGCCCGGTGTGCCGTTCCCGGCAGTTCCGGGAGAAATATGTACCGATAAAACAATGTTGCGACTGCGGTCTCGGCATGGTAAATCCGTTGGGTGAATTTCCCGGTGAGCACGAAACCGAGGAGTACTTTCTTCGCGATTATCTTCCACTGCACCTGGCCAGCCGCGAAGCTTCGATCGCGGAACGAAGAGCCCACATCGCGACCGTTTTGCGCTATTTCGAATTACCCGCTGCCCCCAAGCATCTGGATGTCGGCTGCGCCCTCGGTTTCATGCTCGAAGAGGCCAAGGCAGCCGGGTGGAATCCGGCGGGGGTGGAGACTTCGGAATTCGCCGCCCGCTACGCTGCGCAACACACCGGATGCCCAGTTCATGCCGGGACCCTCCAGAAAGCGGCGCTGCCCCCGGAGTCTTTCGATGTCGTAACCCTGATGGACGTGATCGAACACGTGCCGGAACCGTTCGAGCTGATCGCGGAGATTTATCGAATCCTGCGCCCCGGTGGGGTTTTGCTGATCGTAACCCCGAATTTCGGCAGTCTTTTCGTGCGGCTCTATGGGCGCAACGCTTACGGAATTTGGCCGGACCAGCACATCGTTTATTTTCAGCCCTCGACCATGGCGCGGCTTTTGCGGAGCGTGGGATTCAGCGAAGTGATTGCGGGCAGCAAGGACTTTTACGCCGACAATCTGCGGCGACTGCTGCGCCGCAATCCCGCGCGGTCGGCCGAGATCAAGAATGCATTCGGAAAACAACCCGCGCTAGGAAAGGTGCGGAAGGTTATCAACCGAATCTTGATGCATACGTCCCTGGGCGACAAACTTCTTGCCCTGGCGCAAAAGTGATCCTTCCGCTTCCGGCGGGGCAGCTATGTTCTCTTGGGAAAGACGGCTCGACCAGCATGGGATGTGTTTCGAACCCTGACTTTTCTTCTTCTCCCGCGCCTGCTTGGAAAAGAGCTGCTTGGAAAAAGAGAAAGAGAAAGAGAAAGATACTGGGGATTCTGCCGCAAGGTTCCGGGCTTGGATTCTCCGGGCCTGGATCCCCCGTGCTCGGATTCTCCGTACTTGGATGAAGATTGCCTACGTCGCCGGCTTCGCCTGGGAACCCAAGGGTACGGTACGTTCCCGGGCCTTCCCTCTCGCGGTGGAGATGGCTCGGCGGGGCCACGAAGTCACGCTGCTCATCGCGCCCTACGACAATCTCGTCCACTCGGGGCGGCGGTTTGTTTCTGAGGGCGTGCGGGTGATCAACTTGGAGATTTCCGGGCGCGGCGCGCTGGCTCTGGCCCGGCTGCCCCGGCAATTTCTGGACCTGATCGATCGTATCGCACCGGACTTGGTCCATGTATTCAAACCTAAGGGCTTGGCAGGCATGACCGCGATGGCTTTGCTTGACCGAGGTTACCGGGCGCTGGTGGTGGACTGCGACGATTGGGAAGGCTGGGGGGGATGGAATGAAGTCAGCCGCTATCCTTGGGTCCTGAAGGAGTTTATCGATCTCGAAGAGCGCTGGCTGGTTTGCAATGTGCCGGTGGTCACCGCAGCCAGCCGGGTGCTTGCGCATCGCGCCCGCGACTTGGGGAAAATGCCGGACCGAGTCTTCTATGTCCCCAACGGAATTTCCCAAGAGCAGGCGGATTCGGCTTCGAGCCGGACGACGAACATGCCGCCGGACCGCAAGCGGGCTCTGGGTTTTTCGGAGCGCCCTCTCATCCTCTACGCCGGTCATTTCGACGCGGTGGATGACGTGCCATTTTTCTGTCGGGCCGCCGCTCCGGCCGCGCTGCACCATGGAGCGACGATTGCACTGCTCGGAGACGGACCGGGGCTGGGAGCAGCCCGGCAATTCTTTTCCTCGCTCCAGGACTTGCCGGTAAGGTATCTGGGGCAGCTTCCGTATGGGGAATACGCTCAGTTCGTTGCCGCTTGTGACGTGGCGACGTTTCCCTACCCCGACCATCCCGTGTATCGGGCCAAATGCTCGGCGCGAATCATCGATTACATGGCGTTCGGCAAGCCCATTCTCACCACCGCGGTGGGACAGAACATGGAATACCTGGTCGACGGCGAGAGCGGAATTCTAACCGCCTCCGGCGACGAGAAGGCATACGGGGCGGGTCTGGATGAACTGCTGCGGGACGGCGATCTGCGCGCCCGCCTGGGAGAAAATGCGCGGCGCCGCCTGCTGGACAACTTCCTCTGGAGCGGGCGGGCGGGCGACGAGTGCGAGAAAGCATACACGCTCGCCGCAGGTCTTTGCTGAGTTCGTTGCGGATCCTTCTCGATCGACCTGAGGAACGACGTTCCTAAATGAAAATCCTATTTCTCGTCGCCCATCCAGTGGATGACGCCAGTGTGCGCTACCGGGTGCACCAGTTCCTGCCTTATCTCGAGCGCGAGGGGCATGCCTGCACCGTTTGGTCGTTTGCGACGGAGCGGTTGTTCCGCCTGTTGCGGTCGAAAGGCCGATTGCTCGCGAAAGGGCTCGAGACCTTGCGCTGCTCGCTACGTCGTGTCATACAACTGGCGGATCTTTCCCATTTCGACTTGGTTGTCATCCACCGGGAAGCGTTCCCTTTTCTTACGCCCTTGATGGAGAACTGGGTTTTGCGCCGCCATCCCAAGGTGATCTTCAGCTTCGATGACGCAATCTATACCGGCCATGACGATGTTTCTACCCTGAATCACCCAGTCCTTTATCGGCTGAAGTATGGCAAAGGGGCGGATGAAGTATTGCGCGGCAGCCGGCATGTGATCGCCGGGAACCGGATCCTGGCAGACTACGCGCGGCAGTTCAACTCCCGCGTAAGCATCGTCCCCACCGTCGTCGATTGTGTCCAGTACTCATGCCAGCCGGCGCGAGCCCAGGGAAATTGGCCGATAACTCTGGGGTGGGTGGGGAGTCGCACCACGGCTCCTTATCTTTCCGTGATCGAACCCGCATTGCGGTCCTTGGCCCAGGCAAATCCTGGCAAAATCCGCTTTCGTTTCTTTGGCTGTCCCGAATACCGGCTGGATGTGCCTGACTTCGAGGCCTTGCCATTCCAGTTGGACACTGAAGTCGCCGATCTGCATTCGATCGATGTCGGAATCATGCCGCTGCCGGACACGGCGTGGACTCGCGGAAAATGCGCTTTTAAGGCGATCCAGTATATGGCCAGCGGCATCGCCGCGGTTGCGTCGCCGGTGGGAATTACGACGGACGTCATTCGGGACGGCGTCAATGGCTTATGGGCCAAGTCGGCCGACGATTGGTTTAGGGCGCTCAACCGGCTGGTGAACGACGAAAACCTGCGCCGTGAGCTCGCGATCAATGCCCGGAAGACGATCGAAGAATCCTATTCACTCCAAGTCTGGGGACCGCGGGTGGTCTCCTTGCTGGACGGTCTCGCCGGTATTCCAGCTCGGGTTGACTGGAGCTCCACACCCGAGCAGGATTACCAATCCGAAGCCTCTCAGGGCTTGTGCAAGAACATCTAGCCGGTATTCCTTAACCACTTCCGCTTCTTCTGGAGAGACTATCCATGGAAAAACTGCACTGCGCCCCGGCACCAAGTTGTTCTTTGCCGCTGATCCGCAGTTCGCAGGAGTACTTCGGTATGTACTCCGGCATGGTCGCGAACCTGCCTCACCGCGCCATCGAGCAGGCGATCGGCGAATTACTACGGGCCTACGAAGACGGCAGGAGCGTTTTCATCTTTGGTAACGGAGGGAGCGCGGCGCTGGCGTCGCATTTTGCCTGCGATCTGAGTAAAGGAACTGTAATCGAGAGCAACGGCGGCAGGCGCTTTCGCGTAATGGCTCTTACCGACAACGTGCCTTTGGTCACGGCGTGGGCCAACGATAGTTGCTATGAACGGATCTTCGCCGAACAACTCAAAAACTTCGTGGCGGCTGGCGATGTGGCTTTCGCCATCAGTGGCAGTGGTAATTCTCCAAACGTCCTGCAGGCGCTCGAAGTAGCCAGAGACGCTCAGGCCACCACCGTCGGCTTGACCGGGTTCGAGGGTGGAAAGATGAAGAGTCTGTGTGAAGTCTGCGTGATTCTTCCGTCCGACAACATGCAAATCATCGAAGACTTCCAGCTCAGCGTGACCCACGCCATATTTTCCGTCATTCGTCGGCGGATTTCGGAAGCTGCGGAAACCCATCCCCTCGCATCCGGAGCCTCGGCCGACTGAAGGCTCGCGGGTTGCACATTTCGACAATGTTCGATCGATACTGTTCGATCGCCCCTGACCGTAGATGCTCACGAAGATGCCTCGAGAAGAGATCCATTCCGCATCGGCGCTAATGCCGACCACGCCCGCAACCCGGGCGCGGCAACGGCAACTCTATGAACGTTTCCTGAAGCGAGCCGTGGATTTGCTGGGCTCCAGTGTTCTGCTCTGCCTGCTGTCTCCCGTGTTTTTGGCTGTGGCCCTGTTGGTCTGGATCAGCGACGGGCCGCCGATCTTCTATCCCCGGCGGGTCGTCGGCTTCGGCGGTGAATTCAACGCTTATAAGTTTCGCACCATGCGGCGCAATGCCGACGCGATTCTCGCCGCCGATCCGGAACTGCGGAATGCCTTCACCCGGGACTTCAAGCTGAAGTCCGATCCGCGTGTGACCAGTGTCGGAGCCGGGCTGAGAAAGTACAGTCTGGATGAGCTGCCGCAACTGGCGAACGTGCTGAAGGGTCAGATGAGTCTGGTCGGACCGCGCATGATTACCGCTGAGGAGCTTTCGAAATATGGTCCCTATCAAGAGTTGCTGCTCAGCGTAAAGCCCGGTCTCACGGGCTATTGGCAGATTCGCGGACGCCAGGATGTCTGCTACGAGGAGCGTGTCCGCATGGATGTTCGATACATCACTCACTGGAGTCTCGGGCTGGATTTGACGATTCTACTTAAGACCCCATGGCGGGTCATTCGGGGCGAAGGAGCGTACTGACAGTGGCAAGAATCCTGGTAACGGGCGGTGCAGGTTATGTGGGCTCGGTGTGTTGTCTACAGCTGTTGGAACGCGGACATCAAGTTACCGTGGTCGACGACCTTTCCACCGGCCATGCCGCGGCCGTGCCTCGAGGAGCAGTTCTCCATCAGTTGGATATCGGCGACCGGGCCGCCATGGCGGCCGTGCTCGCGGCCGCTCCCTTCGATGCGGTTTTTCATTTCGCAGCCAAGGCCCTCATCCCGGAATCCGTCGCCAACCCAGGCCGGTTCTTCGACTCCAATGTCGCCTCCGGCATCGCCCTGCTGGAGGCGGTTCGGGCAGCAGGCATTCGGAAGTTTGTGTTCTCTTCCTCGGCGGCGGTGTATGGGAATCCACAGGCGACCCCCATCGAGGAAGACCATCCCAAAGCACCCGTAAACGCCTACGGTGAAACCAAGCTCATGCTGGAGCGCGCGCTCTCCTGGTACGCGACGGCATACGGCTGGACCGTGGTGGCCTTTCGCTATTTCAACGCATGCGGGGCCACGGCTGCGATCGGCGAGGACCATAGCCCGGAGACCCATATCATCCCGTTGCTGTTGGAAACCGCTGCCGGCGAACGAGACTTCTTCGAAATCTACGGCCATGACTATCCCACACCGGACGGCACCTGTTTGCGTGATTATGTTCATGTCCGGGATATCGCGGAGGCGCATCTGCTGGCTCTCCAGGTGCAGGACCGCCCTGGCTTCTCCGCCTACAACATCGGAACCGGCACCAGTTACTCGGTCCGGCAAGTCTGCAGCGTGGTGGAGCGGCAACTAGACCGAAAGGTGCCGGTGAAAGACAGCGATCGCCGCCCCGGAGACCCGGCTATCCTTTGCGCCAGCCCGCAACGTCTCACGCGCGACCTGGGTTGGCGGCCGTCTTTTTCCGATCTGCCAACCATCGTTCGTACCGCTTGGGAATGGAAGCAAAACTATCCGCGAGGCTACGGGGCGCTCGAAGCCGAGTCCTCCGTCCTCTTGCGATCCTAATCGTTGGCTGGGCATCTTCTTTAGTCGTTCTCTATTTCAGGAGCAAGGAAAGTGAAGACGCAGAGATTACGATATCTGATTCTCGGCGCCGACCTTATTTGGGCCGTAGCTGCCCTGGGCCTGGCTCACTTGTTGCGTTACGGCGGAGGAGCGCGGGGTCTGGAACAAAGCTCGATTGTGGTTTCCGGGCCCCTGCTCTTGCTGGCGCTGTTCCTGTGGAGCGTGCTGTCCTGGCGGCTTCGGCTGGATGGGTTCCGCGGAGGATGGCGGGTTCCGGCAGTCCTTTCACAGTTGTTTCCCGCTGTCTTAGGCCTGATGGCGATGCTGTTCGCGGGCGGCTATGCTGCCCAAATCTATATTTCACGGCTCGTCCTCGGTTATTTCGGAGTCCTTTTGTTCCTGGGATTTGTCGTGATTCGTTTCACCCTGCGATGGCTTCTCACCTCGCGGCGCCGGGTTGGCGCCGTGCGCCGGACGGTGATCGTCGGCGATGGACCACTGGCGCGGGAGATGGCCGCCACCATAGACCGTCACCCGGAGTGGCTCTACCAGATTGTCGGCTTTCTTTCTCCCGCCGAGAGTACCTGTGACCCCTCATCGCCTGAGTGTGGTGCGGCTACGGTTAGCCTGCAGACGCTGGGCATTGTGGATCTCCTGCAATCCCATCAGGTAGACGAGATTATCCTCACCGTTCCGGAGCCCGGCCTGCCTGAGATCTTGGATGTGGCCGCCACATGCCGGACGGCGGGACTCGCCGTCAGTCTGGTTCCGCAACCTTACACTCTCTACCTCTCTAAGCCGGAGCTGGTCGACCTGGACGGGCTGCCGTTACTGCAGTGGGAAGGGAGCGCGGCGGCCAATCCGCAATGGAAGCGAGCTCTGGACGTGGCTTTAACCGCCTGCCTGCTGCCCCTGGCCATAGCCGCCATCGCACCCGCGGCGCTGGTATTGAAGCTCCGCAAAGGCAAGGCCATCCGCCGCGAACTCCGTTGCGGTCAACAGGGCAAGACGTTCTGGATGTATCGCCTGAACTCCGACCGCCATGCCACTGGACTGCCCACTTACGAATTTCTCATGCAACGCTCCAGCCTCACTGAGTTACCGCAACTGTTCAACGTTCTGCGCGGCGAGATGAGCCTTGTCGGCCCCAGGCCGGAAGGACCGGAACGTACGCGCCACTATAGCGACTGGCACCAGCAAAGGCTCAGCGTGAAACCGGGAATGACCGGACTGGCCCAGGTTCATGGCCTGCGCGATCAGAATTCTTCGGAAGACAAGACCCGATACGATCTGCAGTACATTCTGCACCGCTCCCCGTTCCAGGATATTTCGTTACTTCTGCAGACCTTGTCGACCATCGCGCCGCGACTGTTCCAGTGGCGGCGAGGGCAGGCGTGCGCCCCGCACGTCGCGTTAGAGAGGCGCATAGACGCCGTATTTGAGGAGACTTTGTCCGGTGCTCATAGTTCGCAGTCCAGTTCGGATTAGCTTTGGCGGCGGGGGAACCGACCTGCCACCCTATTATGAACGGTTTGGCGGCGCCGTACTGAGCGCCGCCATCAACAAGTATTTCTACACCATTCTGGGTAAACGGTCCGACGGCCGGGTACAGGTAATCTCCTCTGACCTTCGGGTCTGCGAGACCTGGCACGACATCGCCAACATGAGCCTGCAGGGCAGTGCGCTGGAAATTCCGCTCGCCGTACTCAAGGAGATGGACTGCGGTGTCTCGGTCGACCTTTTTCTTGCGTCCGAGATTCCCCCCGGAACCGGGCTGGGATCTTCGGCGAGCGTGTGCGTCAATATTCTCAAGACGCTAAGCACCTACCTCGGACGTCCCCTCTCGAAATACGACCTCGCCGAGCGCGCCTTCTTTGTCGCGCGCCACATTCTCGGAAAGCATGTCGGGAAGCAGGACGAATACGCCGCCGTCTTCGGCGGCCTGAACTACATCTCGTTCCATCCCGAAGGGACCACGCTGGTCGAGCCGGTGGAACTGGAGCCCCCCGTTTTACGCGAATTTCAATCGAATCTCATGTTGTTTTTCACCGGCGCTGCGCATCATTCCTGGACCATTTTGCAGGAGCAGGAAGCATCCACGCTCAGCCGCAACGAGACTACGGTCGACGCATTGCACGAAGTGAAGGCGCTGGGCGGACGGATGCGCACCAGCCTCGAACGAGGAGAATTGCATCAATTTGGAGAACTGTTGCACGAAGGCTGGCAGGCGAAGCGCCGGATCTCTCACAAGATCTCCACCCCTCGCATCGATAAACTGTATTCCCTCGGACTTCAGTGCGGAGCTCTCGGAGGGAAAATCACGGGTGCCGGCGGCGGAGGATTCCTCTTGTTCTATTGTGAGGCGGCGCACCAAGCCGCCGTTCGGGAGGCTATGCACAAGGAGGGCGTTCATGAGATGGCGTTCGGCTTTGACTCGCAGGGAGCGCAGGCGATTGTGAACGATCCCTTCATCGACGGCGACGAGCGGGGTGGATCCCGCTGGGTATTCGTGCCCAAGGCCTCCGCGATCGCTAGCGGCTCGGACTAGCTCCGCATTCCTCCGGAGGTATGCCCATGAAAGCATTTCTGCTGGCGGCCGGACATGGCACTCGGCTGCGCCCCATCACCGATACCATTCCTAAGTGCCTGGTCCCCATCCAGGGTGTCCCGATTCTCGCCCTTTGGCTCCAGTGCTGTAAGCGTCTGGGGATTGACGAGGTCATGATCAACCTCCATGCCCATCCCGCACCGGTGCGAGAGTTCTTGCGGCAGAATGTAGCGGACACGCCCGTACGCATCGTGGAAGAAGCGGAGTTACTGGGCAGCGCAGGAACCTTGCGGGCCAACCGCGGTTGGATCGGCTCGGATGATCTTTTCTGGGTGTTCTATGCGGACGTTCTCAATCGCGCCGATCTCGAAGGCATGTTACGGCTGCACCGCGATCGCCGGCCGGCAGCGACTCTCGGCGTCTACCAGGTTCCGGACCCCCGCCGCTGCGGCATTGTCACCACCAACGCAAATGGCGTGATCGAAACGTTCGTGGAAAAGCCCTTCCACCCCAGCGGCAATTGGGCGTTCTCAGGATTGATGATCGGCACTCCGGAAATGCTGGAGATTATCCCGCCAGACACCCCTGCCGACATCGGCTTCCATGTGCTGCCGCGGCTCACCGGCCGAATGGTCGCCTTTCCGATACGCGACTACCTCATCGACATCGGCACGATGGAAAACTACCGGCGGGCGCAGGCCACCTGGCCCGGATTTCCTGAGGCTTGAACTGACCATGTTGCGCGGCGTTGTCTTCGATATGGACGGAGTGATCATCGACAGCCATCCGGCCCATCGCCTGGCCTGGAAGGCTTTTTTAGAGAGCTTAGGCAGAGAAACCCGCGACGAAGAGCTGGACTTTATCCTCGATGGCTACAAGCGCGCGGAGATCCTCGAACACTTCCTGGGGAAACTGGCTCCGGAGCAGATTGCCGAATATGGAAACCGAAAGGACGAGTTGCTGCAAAAGCGTAACGACGCGGTTCAACCGATGCCCGGTGTCGTTGAATTCCTAGGTCATCTGTCGGAGGCAGGCATCCCTAGTGCCGTGGCGACGTCAGCCAGCCGGCGCCGCGCCCTTGGGACCCTCAAGGAAATTGGATTGGCATGCTGTTTCCATACGATTGTCACAGGCGATGATGTCCCTTCCGGAAAGCCTGATCCTGGCATCTACCGGCTGGCCGCGGAGCGATTGCAGGAATCACCCGAGCATCTGCTCGCGGTAGAGGATGCTGCTTCGGGCGTAAAGTCCGCCAGGGCCGCGGGCTTGCGGTGCCTGGGAGTGGCGGACGCGCGGCGAGCCCCTCTACTCCGGGATGCGGGCGCGGATCCCGTCATTCCGGATTTTCGGTCGTTCTCCTTCCGTCAACTGGAAACCTATTTCCGCTGAGAGTTTGCCAGAATGGTGGCTGCACCGAACACGTTCACGGCGAATTTAGGCCGGGGATGCTCCATGAAGAGTGAAAGATGAAGGATGAAGCACGGAAATGCCGAGTGCCGCCGGCGTGGCTAAACGTTGAGACCTTCGTTGCGGCAGACCTCGACGATCGCAAGACGGTCTGGGGCCCCGAGCTTGCGCAGCATGCGGTGCATGTGGTTCTTCACGGTTTGTTCGGAGAGGTTCAGCCGGTTGGCCATTTCCTTGTTGGTGAGCCCCTGCTGGATCAGGCCTACTAACTGTTGCTCCCTGCGGCTGAGGCCAAGGCTGCTCTTGAGATGCGAACTCGGAACGACGGGTTGATGCCGCGCCACCCACTGAAAGAGCGTTAGGGAAAACACGGCCGGACACACCGCTTCGCCCGCGGCAACCGCGCGAATGGTGCGTGCGACCTCGATTGCCGAAGCGTCCTTGAGCACAAAGCCTACGGCGCCCGCCTGCACCACGCGAAGAAAAACTGCCTCGTCGGCCTCCATACCTACCATCACAACGTTTATGGCAGGGTTCAGTCGATGCAGTTCGCGCACCATACTGTGTTCCGCCAGAACCGGAGAGACCGAATCGAGCACCACCACGTTGGCGCGCGTCGCGACGATCTGCTCCAATATATCCGGGCCGTACGATCCCGCCCCAACCACCTGGATATCATTCTTCTTCGCCAGGATGCGCAACAAGGCTTCGCGCAGCAGCCGATTCTCTGCCAGCAAGAAAACCGCGGCAACCGGTTCCGAAAATCCTGCAACTAGAGTTCCCATTTAACTAAACAACCTCGCCTCGTCGTCTGCGCCATCCTTCAGTTCCACCCGGTGGCCCCGCCATGCGTTCGGTAAGCTCGAACGGAAGATCTCGAAGTACATAGTCCGCCCCGCCTGAAACACTCCCCGCACCGTTCGCCGTCTTTCATTTCACAACTCACTTTCAAACGCTAACTGCCTCGAAACATGAGGTCAAGGAGAAAGCTTGTCTCGAAGCGCTATGGTTCCCGCTGCGGGAAGGTCCCTTCTGAATTCCGAAAATGGTCTTCGAAACAGCCCCAAAAGGCGAGTCCCGCGAGCACAATTAGGCGCGCGATCGTGACCAGCGCTGATCAGATTGTTCGCCGGTAAGGCAATGCCAGCAGCGGAGTCAGATGGGGGCCCCGGGCGGAGTCGAACCGCCGACCAACGGTTTAGGAAACCGCTGCTCTATCCAACTGAGCTACGGGGCCGTCGCAACGTAGCCTCATTATCTCACGCTGGTTTACTGAGGCTGGCACCGCGTGAGAGTCCTGATTTGGTGTTCTGAGGGTACCTGAAGCGATGCAAGGGAAGCGTTCTTTGAAGTTGCTGTACGTATGTGACATCCGCACCCGGTTTGCCCGACGCGCTGCAAATGATTTACTCTCGCCGCAGTCAATCATGAATCCAACCAACGCCAAGTCCAACCCCGCAACGAATGGTTTTTCGCATGCGATGCGCCGGGAAATCTACGAACAACCCCAGGCCATTGCAAAGACCGTGGAGCAGCACCTGAAGAACGACATCCTTTTCCCCGGCGAACTGCACGCCATTGAGAGCGCTCTACTCACCTTCGAGAAGCTGATCATCGCCGCCAGCGGATCGAGCCGGCACGCGGGACTGGCCGGCGAAATCATGATCGAAGATCTTTCCGGCGTGGCCGTGGACGTGGAGTACGCCAGCGAATACTGCTATCGCTCGACGCACGCCGCGGTGGAACCCATCGTGATGGTGGTCACGCAATCCGGCGAGACCGCGGACACGATTGCTGCGCAACGCGAGGCGCTGACCCGCGGCGTGAAGACCATCGCGGTTTCGAATGTGGCCGAGGCCACCATCCCTCGAGAAGCCAGCGCGGCCTTGATTACGGGAGCCGGCCCGGAACTGGCCGTGCCCGCAACCAAGAGCTTCACCACTCAGGTGACCGTCCTCTATCTGATGGCGTTGTTCCTGGCGCGCAAGCGAGGCCGCATGACCTCGGAGGTTACCCGCTCCTATCTGCAGCGGCTGTTGCAACTCCCCGATGCAATCGAAAAGAATCTTCGCGTTTGGGACGATCTCGCCGAGCAATTCGCCGAGAAACAGTTTCATGCGGAAAAGTTTTTGTATCTGGGGCGGGGCGTGCATTACGCGATCGCGCGCGAAGGCGCTCTCAAGCTCAAGGAAACTTCCTATGCGCACGCCGAAGGCTACCCCGCGGGAGAACTGAAACACGGACCGAACGCGCTGGTCGACGACAAACTTCCGGTTGTGGTGTTGGCGACGTGCGATCACCGCGATCCAGATTCGGTATTGCGTTATCGCCGCACTCTGGATGTTATGAAGGAAGTTCGATCCCGGCATGGCCGCCTGGTGACGGTAGCGACGGAAGGCGATAAGGAGGTAACTGGCATTGCCGACGACGTATTCTTTGTTCCCACCGCTCCTGAACTGTTGTTGCCCATCGTCGAAGTGATCCCGCTGCAGCTATTTGCCTATCATGTCGCCACGAAGAAAGGATACAACGTGGACCACCCGCGAAATCTGGTGAAGGCGGTGGTCACCGAGTAAATTCAAAAGCTTCTCACCACAGAGGCATAGAGACACAGAGAAAAACTATTAGGTTCTCTTGTTCTTGTTCACTGCGTCTCTGAGAGCTTCCGTTTCTTAATCTGCCGGGGAACTCATGCCTAATGCCAATCCTTCTTCTATCGATCTGCAAGCCGCCGCAAGAGAAATCATGCGGCAACACGGATTTGAGCCCGACTTTCCGCCCGCGGTCGAACAGCAACTGGCAGCCTTGCGAACTCAGCCTCCGGCAATCACTGCCGGACCGACAATCCGCGATCTGCGAAATCTTCTTTGGTCATCCATTGACAACGACACCTCACGCGACCTGGATCAAATCGAAGTTGCGGAGCAGTTGTCCAACGGCGATGTGAGAATTCTGGTCGGCATTGCCGACGTTGACGCTTTCGTCCCCAAACAGAGCGCGATCGATCAACATGCCGCCACGGAAACAACCACCGTGTATGCGGGAATCCGAATCTTCCCCATGCTGCCCGAAGAGCTTTCCACGGGGCTGACTTCCCTGCTGGAAAATCAGGACCGGTTGAGCGTGGTCATCGAATTTGTGGTGGACGGCGGCGGCCATGTGACTACCAGCGACGTCTATCGCGCACTCGTTCGCAACCGGGCGCAACTCCAATACAACTCAGTGGGAGCCTGGCTGGAAGGCACGGCAGCGGCCCCGGCCAAAGTGGACGCTTCGGCCGACCTCCAGGCGCAACTCCGCCTGCAGGACACGGTGGCGCAGAAGCTCAAGAACCATCGGCAGGAAAATGGAGCCCTCAGCCTTCAGACCGACGAGATTCTCCCGCTGCTGCGAAATGATCAGGTGGTCGACGTGGTGCAGCAGCAGAAGAACCACGCCACCGACTTGATTGAAGACTTCATGATTGCGGCCAACGGCGTGGTGGCGCGCCTGCTTGAAAAAGTCTCGTCCTTGCGCCGCATTGTGAAACAGCCGGAGCGCTGGGACCGCATCGTTCAACTTGCGGCGATGCATGGCGGGAAACTTCCCGCAACTCCGGACTCCAAGGCGCTCAACGATTTTCTGGTGAAGCGCAAGGCGGCTGACCCCGATCATTTTGCCGACGTTTCGCTCGCCGTCATCAAATTGATTGGCCCCGGAGAATACGTTCTGGAGCGGCCCGGCGATCCCTCGCCCGGACACTTCGGCCTTGCTGTGCAGGATTACACTCACTCCACCGCTCCCAACCGCCGCTTTCCTGACATCGTGACCCAAAGACTGGTCAAGGCCAAGCTCGCGGGACAGCCCAATCCTTACTCGGATGACGAACTCACGGCGGTCGCCGCCAACTGCACTCAGAAGGAAGATGCGGCGCGAAAGGTCGAGCGGGAAATGTCCAAGCGGCTGGCTGCAGTCGCGATGCAGCACCAGATTGGCGCCATCTTCGATGCAATCGTCACCGGCGTAACTCCTCGGGGAACCTTCGTCCGCGCGCTGCAACCTCACATCGAGGGATTATTGGCACAAGGGTCCCAAGGAACCGATGTGGGAGACAGACTCCGTGTCAAACTGATTCGCACCGACGTGCAACATGGCTACATCGACTTCGCCCGCGCCTAGCCGTTCCAGTGGTCGCCAGTGTCCACCGACTGCGGTCATCACGCAAGCCAATACCCGGCAGGAACCCTGCACGCTATCCTTTGCTTAAGCGGTTTGTGCGGAGAAAAGGCGGGGCTCTGTTTGCTGGAATGGCGCAAACTCGTTTGCGGCGTGATGATCGTCATTGTGCCTGCTTCGCTCGTGGCGCAGGGCACTGACCGCGCCATGCTCCATAGCGATGGGGGAACCTGGCTGAATGGCAGTCCCGCGCCGGAGTCTTCGGCGATTTTCCCGGACGCGCTCATACAGACCCCGAAGGATCACAGCGCCAAAATCGACGCGGAAGGCTCGACCGTCACCGTGCAACCCGACACGATTGTGCAATTCGAGGGCGACGAGCTCGTGCTCGACCATGGCAGCCTGCAACTGAGTACGGCGCGCGGAATGAGGGTACGGGTGAACTGCCTCACCGTGATTCCCATAACGCAAGAGTGGACCCAGTACGATGTGACCGACGTCGATGGCAGAGTGAAGGTGGTCGCGTACAAGAACGACGTCAAGATCCACTACCACGGTACGGTCGCCCGAAAATCAAAACAGGCGGCATCCTCGGACGTCATCGTGCGGGAGGGTGAGCAGGCCACTCGAGACGAACGATGTGCGGCAGCGATCAAGCCGACAGCGGGAATAGGCGCGAACGGGGCAATCTTAGACAGCCCATGGGCCAAGGGCTTGGGAATCGTCGCGGTCGGAGTCCTCACCTGCTGGGCGTTATGCCGCGGGGACAATCCCATTAGCCCGGCGAAACCCTAAACTCATCAAGACCACCGGACTTCCTCTAGCTGTCGCTTCCCGTGCCGGTTTCGGCGTCAACCGGCGGAAGACTTGCCCGCAGACGGCGTCCCGCTCGCAACAGATAGAGCATGTAGAAAACAATTCCGAGATTGCCCAGGAACACCACGATACGAAGCATCGTGATGCCACGCATAAGCCCGCGTATCTCGAATGGGAGAAGCAGGGTTCCGGACACGAACGCAACCCATTCCGCCCACGTACGTTGCTTCCACAAGCCGTATGCCTCGGCAAACCGCAAGACGGAATAAGCAAACGCAAGTTGAGCCGCCGTCCACAGACTGGCATCGGTCAGGCGGTCGGCAAAATCAAGAAAAAGCTGCGCCCAGTGCCGGTCGGTATTGATGTGCAACAGCGCCAGCAGGCTTTCGGCAATCACCCACGCGTCCTTGTGTACAAGCAGAAGGGCGCTAAAGCCGATCAGCAAAACCAAGATGCCTTTGGCGAATTCGAGAG
Organism: uncultured Acidobacteriaceae bacterium; assembly: GCA_963749985.1. Classification (GTDB taxonomy): domain Bacteria; phylum Acidobacteriota; class Terriglobia; order Terriglobales; family Acidobacteriaceae; genus Sulfotelmatobacter. Next base: position 242,583 of record CAVVOS010000006.1, read on the forward strand.
TAGCAACCAGCCGTAGCAACCGTCTCCGGGCGGCATCGCTGTCGAGTTTCGTTGCAGACGGGAGCATGCAGCGGCGCGGGAAAACCTCAGAGTACCACGGGTATTGGGATCGCCCACTCGTTTTTCTGCTTTCGTTCCGTCCTTACGTCCGTAACTAGTGAGGATTCCGATCGGATGGCAAGATCATGGAATGGCAAGGAGTGTCACTGTGAAGCACTTCGCAAAACTTCTGGCTTTTTCGGCGCTGGCCGCCGTCGCCGTGTGGGCCTCACCCTCCGACACGCCAACCCCTCCGCAAACCGCCCGCCAGGCACTGATGGAGATGTTCTTCAGCAAGACTCCTGGAACTTTCGTGAAGCACTTACCGGCAGCCACCCTTAGCGCACTGGCCAAGTCAGGCGCAGTGGCAAAGTTGGAGCAATACTCGCTGCTGGCCGGGCAATTGCAGACCAAGGGAACGACCTTCCAAACCTTTGAAACCGGATCCGTCATGCTGGCCGCGGACGATCCTCAATCCGATAAGAAATTTGAGATGACCGTCGAAAGCGACTCCCTGCGGGGGGACGAGGACGATATCGAAGTGTCGTTTCAAACTTACAAAGATAAACAGCTCCAGCGGACTCCGTTCATGCCACGCCTCACCTTCGCGATGAAAATGGAATCTGGCGTTTGGACACTCAACGAGGTTCGTGTGACGGTTCGCCTGCCGCTGGCTGACCCGGATTTCCTCAAGAGCGTCACGGACGGGATGAAGGCACAAGCCGCTGCCGCAGCAAAATCGACGTCGATATCGACTACGACTACGCCGATGCAGTCTCCGACCTTGATATCGACAGCTACATTCGGCGGCGATGCGCAGGTACTGGCGGCGATGCGATCTATTCTTACTGCCGAAGCCACTTACAGCCACCTCTATCGCACGGTGGGCTATACCTGTACGCTGTCCGATCTCGATGGCTTCGGCGGTGCTGAGGTCAACGAACACCAAGCTATGCTGATCGCCAGCGGTTTGGCCAGCGGGAAGAAGTACGGTTATGTATTCACGCTCTCGGGATGCACAGGAAGTCCCGCAACCGGCTTCCACCTCGTGGCCGCGCCCGGAGGGAACAGTTTTGGGCGGCGCGCTTTCTGCTCGGACCAGTCAGCAGCGATCCGCTACTCGGCCGATGGCAACCCTGCCGCCTGTCTCGCCAGCGGCATTCCCGTGCAGTGACACGATTCGCAATTCGGCTTGCGACTCAAATTGCAACACCCGGATCTTAACCTTTTTGCGTGCGCACCGCGGCGCGGAGCTCGTTCACGATTTCACGGGACGCCTTAATCGCCGCCGCGTGCTGATTCACATTGAACGAGATGGCCCCCACGCGCGCATGACCGCCTCCGCCGTAGCGCTCACAAATCTTCGCCAGATTGACCGCGGGCTCCAGCGGAGCCCAGGGATTCGATCCCACCGAAACCTTCACGCGGAAGCTGCTCTTGCTCAGCCCCACGCTGTAGATCGATTCAGGATGCAGGTAGTAGGGAATGAACTTGTTGTAGCCCTCGAGATCTTGATCCGTGATGTCGAAAAAAATCGTACCGTCTTTGCACTCGGACCGCTGCCGCAGGATCTCGATTGAGATTTCGTGGCGCCGCATCAGCGGGGGCAACAGAGGAGCAACAAACGGCTCTTCCAGAATGGCAGCCAGCGGCTTGATGGCCAGCAGTGGAATCAGGTTCGGAACAAATCCTTGATCGGGAGCGGATTCGATGACCATGGTCAACTTCATGGCGGGCTGTTGCATCTCCACCGCCGTCTTCGCATCGGCATACAGAGCGCCGTCAATAATGTCGGTCCAATGCACCAGGTCCGTCACGGGACCAGGGTCGAATCCAAAACGCTGCTGCGCAATCATCGCGATGAAACTGGTGCACGACTTGAAGGCCGGATCATAGAACTTTCGATTGCTCTGGTCCCGTTCAAAGTGCGCGGCGTCGGCAGCGGAAAGAAAAGCGCTCTCATGATGGTCGAACCACCAGGTGATCTTAGGCGAACTGGAGTACTTGAAATCGACGATGGCATTTTCGTCACCATCGAAATGAGATTCGTCAAACAGCGCTCCCGCGCGATGCAGCAGGCCGGAAAAAACAAAGCTGGCGTCTTCGCGGATGCGCTCGCGGTAGAAGCGGGAGAAGAGCGCGGCGGAGGAAGCTCCGTCAAAGCACTTGTCGTGGTAGAAGACTCTGACTTTCAATCGATTCCCCAGTTGTCCAAAATTTCCGCCGACCCGCGAAGGCCACAACCGGGGCATTTCGAAGGACAGGGTAAAAGCTAATAGGATTGACAGCTTAGAGGAAGAAAGTCAAGGGCGACGGCGCCGAATGGCTGCGGCGCCGAACCCATTTCCAACGCTGGCCAGCCTGCCAACAGCAGCGAGCCTTGCTCCCACGGAGCCCGAACAGTTTCAGTTCCCACTGACACGCTAGACCTAGCCTGCCTGTTGCATCGCCAGGTCGCCGATCACGGGGAGCTTGAACATTTGGCCCTGGTTCGCCTTCAGCAAAAGAATGATCCAGAGAATGAACGCGCCCAGCGCGACTAGCGCGTGCAAAGGAGCAGTGAGGAAAACCAAGAACGGTACGACCGTCGCAATCGACAGCGCGATCTGGATGGCAAACACCGCCACACAGAAGAAAATGCTCTGGAACGAGTGAAAGCGGACAAACCGGCTCTTGTTGTAGGGCTCGACCACAAGAAAGACGATGGCCGGGATGATGGTCACGTAAGCCAACATTCCCGCCACGTTGTCAGTAAGCCCCGTACCCGTGCTGACAGGAGCGGCTGCGGGGCGACCGCTGCAGGCCGCACACGTGGTTGTGCCGTCGGCAATCTGTGCGCCACACTGGTTGCAAAAAGCCATTGGAGTTTCCTCCGTCTCTTAGTTCAACATCTTAGATTTCACGCAGTCGCGCCAGTTTGGTCGCGAGCGGCGTTGCGGAAAGGTACCAGAAAGCGGAATCCGAAGCAATCGGCGATTCCGGCTAACGTTCCTGGGTCTTAGCTCGAAACCGTTTGCCGTTCCGCAAAGTCGCCCACCAAAGGGAGCTTGTACATCTCGCCCTGCAGGGCTTTTACGATGGCCACAAGCCAAATTACAACCAGCGCCAGGCTGACCAGCATGGAAACCAGCAGGAAGAACAGGCGGCCGAGCAGCGGAATGAAAAACAGCAAGTAGCCCGCAACCCGCAGCCCCGCCCCAATCACCACAGCCGACAGGCACAACCCCAGGCACTGAAAGGAATGGAAACGCACGAAGCGGTTCTTACTATAGGGCTCAACCAGGAGGAAAACGATCGCTGGTACGACGCAATATGCCAATGCGCCGGCCACCGTCTCAGGCAGCACTCCGACCTTTCCTTGAGCGCGCTCCGCAGGACGCATGGCGTGCCCACAACCCGGACAAAAGGCCGCAGTATCGGGCATGGACGCGGCACACTGAGGGCAGGAAATGGACATGAATGAGAGCAAACCCGCTGCCGCGCACCTTATCAGAATGCAGTGTGGCAAGGCAAACCCCGGAATTTCCGCAGGCGGACCGTAACTATACAGGCGCGAAGTCCGCTATAATCTTCTACTTACTCATGGACTTCGATCAGCTTATTACTTTTCTCGAGGTGGCACGGCAGCGCAGCTTCTCTCGCGCGGGAGAGAAAGTCTTCCGTTCCCAGTCGGCGGTCAGCGCGCAGATCCGCCAACTCGAGCAGGAATACGGTGACCGCCTTCTCGACCGCTCGGGCAAGACCGTCAAGCTCACTCCCGCCGGTCAAATCTTCTACGAATATGCTTTGCGCCTGAAGAGTCTCCGCGACGAATCGCTGGTAGCCGTCGCGGACCATGGCCACACGCCCCGTGGCACCCTCATGGTCGGCGCCAATGAAGCCACTTGCCTCTATGTTTTGCCTGAGGTTTTTGCCGAGTACTGCCATCGTTATCCTGATGTGCAAATCAGCATTTATCGAAACTTCACCTACAAGATTGTCGAGAAGCTGGAGAATGGCTCGCTCGATGTGGGCATCCTGAGCCTGCCGGTGCAGTCTCCCAGCTTGAAGATCCAACCCATCTTCCGCGACCGCCTCATGTTGATGGTGAGCCCCCAGAACCCGCTCGCCAAGTTGAAATCGGCGCCGGTCAGCGAACTCGTGAAGTATCCTCTGCTTCTGCCCAAGACCGGACACACGCGCCGGCTGCTGGATAAGCTTTTCCGCGAGTACCACACCGAACTCAAAGTCCGAATGGAATTGCCCAGCATCGGAATGATCAAGAGCTTTGTCGCGGCCGATCTCGGCGTCTCCCTAATCAGCGCATCTTTTGCGCGCGACGAAGTGGCGGCGGGTCGCGTAAAGTTGATTGAGTTGGAAGGCGCCGAACTGTGGCGCGAACTCGGCCTCGCCTACCGCCGCGATCGTACTCTCTCCGTCGCCAACAAAGCATTCATTGCAGTGGCGCGGCAGCTCTCAAGTTACGTCAAGAAGACGGACGCCACGGCCCACGCATAAATTCTCCCTCATGCATCGCTTCCCGCGGATTTGCTCAACGCCTGCGGTTGAATAATGTGCAATCCGCACTCGGTCTTGGCAGATCCAGACCAGCGCCCTGCCCTTGGGTCTTCTCCCGGCCGCACCGCCCGCGTGCAATGAGTGCAGCCGATGCTGGGGTAGTCCTGATCGTGTAATGCGTTGTAGGGCACTTCATGCTCGTAGATGTATCGCCACACCTGCTTTGAGGTCCAGTCGGCAATCGGATTGATCTTCACCAGACCGAATTTGTCGTCCCACTCGATCTTGCCGGCGCGCGCGCGCGCCGCCGTCTGATCGCGGCGAATGCTGGTAATCCAAGCCTGCAGTGAGCCCAACTTGCGCCGCAGCGGCTCGACCTTCCGCATATTGCAGCATTGATCGGCATTCCGTTGCCACAGCGCCGGACCATGAACCCGCTCTTGTTCCTCCGGCGAAGCAAGCGGAAGAACCCTTTCAATCACGATGCCGTACTTCTGTTCCACCCGGTCCATCAGGTTATAGGTCTCAGGAAATAGAAATTCGGTATCCAACGTAAAGACGCGAAAATTCTGCCGCACCCGCGAAGCAATGTCGATCAGCACCATGCCCTCGGCGCCAAAAGCAGAAGAGATGGCTACTGCATTTCCGAAAGTATCGAACGCCCATTCAAGGACGCGCTCGGGCGTCCAAGCTTCCGCGGTAATCCGCAGTTCTGCAACTTTGTCTTTCATGCCAAAGGCTCCTCATCTGGTCTCGCGGTCTCGACCGGCAAAAGAACGCTTCGGGCAAACGTAGTAGCCAATCCCTGCTCTGGCCCAGGAAAGCTCGCCACTTCCTCGGCTAACCCGCGATCGGCGAATCTCACCACCTCACCAACAACCAGCAGCGTTGGAGATGCGAGCCTTGGCGCCCGGGGGAGATCCGAAACCGTCGTGCGGTGTATCCGCTGCTGCGGAGTTGTCGCGCGGGAGATAATTGCGCAAGGCGTCTGTTCCGCGAATCCGGCGGCTGTGAGCCTGCTGGAGATGTCGGCGTAGTTGTAACCCGGCATGTAAACGATGAGGGTCGATTCGTCGGACGCAACCCGGCTCCAGTCCGAGTCGTCGTTTCCCGCCGCGCGATGGCCAGCCATCAGCACCAGGGTGGAGGAAGTTTTCCGATGGGTCAGCGGGATTCCCGCTGCTGCCGCGGCCCCCAGGGCCGAGGTGACACCGGGAACAATTTCATATTCAATGTTTGATCGTCGCATCTCTTCGATCTCCTCTCCGGCGCGGCCAAAGATCAGCGGGTCTCCACTCTTCAGCCGCACCACCTGCAATCCCGAAGCAGCCCGCGTTACCAGCAGAAAATTGATCTCCTCTTGACGCATCGCCTTGCTCCCGCAGCGCTTGCCCACGTTCTGCACTTGGGTAGTTGGCGGAATCAGATCCAATATTTCGGGCGCGATCAGATCGTCGTGCAGCACCACGTCGGCGCTCCGCAGCAATCGCAGAGCCTTCACCGTAAGCAACTCCGGATTGCCCGGCCCCGCGCCCACCAGATACACCTTGCCGCTCATGCTGTTACCCTCCTGTCGTTCAAGGTCTCGTCTTTCGCCGACTCTTCCGCCAATGCCGCCTTCAGAGCCTCACGGCTCGCCAGCGAATGCAACAACTCGCGCTTGCGTTGTGGGTCCAGATCACTGGCCAGCACCAGCCTTCGCGTCTCCCCCAGCTCCGCAACCCAGCGCGCGTATCCCGGACCAAACTGCCGTTCCAACTGTTGCCGGAGCTTTTGCGACAGAGAAGGACTCTGCCCACTGGTTGAAATCGCAATCTGCAGATCGCCCCGCCGCACCACCGCGGGATAGTAGAAGTCGCAATACTCCGGGACGTCCACCACATTGCACAGAACTCCACGCCGCTGCGCCTCCCGATAGATCGATCCGTTGAGCGCGCGCGAGGCCGTGGCGACTACCGCCAGAAACGTTCCCACCAGATCGCCGTCACCGAACGCACGCAGTTCCAGCGTGATCTTTCCAGCTCTCGCCCACTCATGCACCGCTTCGCTCGCCTCCAGGGCAATCACGTGAATACACGCACCTGTCCCGATGAGCCCAGCGATCTTAGGCTCGCCAACCTTGCCGGCGCCGACCACCAGGCAACGTTTGCCTTCGAGTTTCAAGAACATGGGAAACAAGCTGCTCATTGTGATTCTCCAGATGCTCCGTTAACCTTCCACTCCACTGGGCACGCGTCCCTCCGGCAGATCGCGTGCGACCGCTTCCACGAATTCTCCTGCCAGGAAGTTGCGCAGCTCCGTGTCGCTGTGCCGGGCAAAAAAATGCCGCAGGTTCTCATCCGGTTTCGCATCGGCGCGATACCTGCGCAGAAGCCGCTCGATGGCTTCCGGAACCTCAGTCGCGAGGCAGCGATATCCCACCGGTCTCGCAATGCCCTGATACAGGCCGACCGCTCCGCCCAGGCAGAAGTAATAGGCATCCAGCATTTGCCCGTTGACCTTGAGCTTTTTGCCTTCGATTCCGATGTCGGCGATCCAGTGTTGTCCGCAACTGTTCGGGCAACCCGTGACGTGCAACTTCAGGTGCTGATCAAAACCGGGTAAGCGCTCTTCTAATTCCTCCACCAGCCAGCGGGAGAAGCTTTTCGTCTCCGTGATCGCCAGCTTGCAAAACTCCGTACCGCTGCACGCGACCGCGCCCCGCCAAAACGGCGACCCGCTCACCGGCAGGCCAATCGCGCCTAATTCCTTAGCCAGCTCGTCCGCTTGCAGTTGGGGCACGTTGACGATCAGCAAGTTCTGCATATTTGTAGTGCGCAACTCGCCGCTCGCGAATCGTTCGGCCAGATTCGCCGCTGCATCCATTTGTTCGGGAGTGATCCTGCCTCGGAGGACAGCGGCCCCCACGTAGCAAAGGCCCGCCTGCTTCTGCGCATGAATTCCTATGTGATCGCGGTAAACATCTGCCGGCGCTTGCTCGGGCTCGGCAGGATCGAGTTGAAATCCAATCCGCCGTTCCAGTTCTTCCTGAAAAGCCTGAGCCGTCCAACCGTGCCGCAGGAAGAGAAACTTCAGCCGCGCCCGCTCGCGGTGCTCGCGCAATTGATCGGAATCGCGAAACAACTCGGCGACTCCCTTAATTACCGGCAGAACCTGATTCCAGCGCACGAAAGCATTCAATCGCGCTCCCAGGTAAGGCTCGGTGGAAAGTCCGCCGCCCACCCGAAGTGCAAAACCAATCTCAGATTCTCCCTGCACCACACGCTCGACCGCGGTCAGCCCGACGTCGTTGATCTCCGGGTACGGGCACCAGACGCGGCATCCCGTGATGGAAATCTTGAATTTGCGCGGCAGGTTGTAGAACTCGGCATTCCCCGCCAGCATTCGATCCGCTTCCAGCGACAGGGAGGAAGCATCGCAGATCTCGTCCGCATCCACGCCGGCGACGGGGCAGCCCGTAATGTTTCGAGTAACATCGCCGCAGGAACCGGTCGTATTCAGCCCAACGCGCCAGAGTTGCTCCAGCACCTCCGGGAGGTCCTCAATCGTGATCCAGTGCAACTGAATGTTCTGCCGCACCGTGAGGTCGGCGCTCCCGCGCGCATAGCGGCGGCTTATTTCAGCGATGGATCGTAATTGGTCCGCTCGCAGCAGTCCGTTGGGAATACGAATCCGCAACATGAAGAATGGCAACGCGAGTCCCTGGCCGTCCTTGCCGCCAACTACCCCAACTCCGTCGCCCTGCGTATAGACTCCCCACCAGCGGAAGTACGTCCCAATCCACTCCGCTGGAATTGCGTCGAAGCCTCCTCGCGCAAAGCGGCGAATCTCGGCCAGGCCGTCCCAGGGATTCATGCTCCGCTTCAGCCGTTCCACCTTCTGCGCCTTGGTTTCTTTGATCGTGTCTGCCATAAAGTGACTTGTCGCCAACTGATTTGCCGCAAACCGATTTGCAGCCAAAAAGAACAACCCACCGCCAGATGCTCTCTGGCGGTGGGTTATTAAGTGCTGTGATGCTTATGAAATCTCTAAGTCAGCAGCCTCCCCGCGCCAGAGCACACGCATGCACAACAACAACATGCACACATACACATCTGGCGAAGATTGCTGAACCTAGTCATACTTTCTGAATAATAGGGGGAGGCAAACGACGCGTCAAGTTACCATCCGCTCCCTGGGATGAATAATTTCGATCCAAGGCATCGGGTTTGCGCATCGCGGGCACAATGCAGCAAGAATGCTCGCCCCGAGCGCCGCTCAGGCTGCGTGAATGCGCCGACCTTTTACACTTTGAAGAACTGTCGCCGGAAGCTGTAGCACCCGAACGCTTGCGTTCTTCTTCGTCTTTACGCGAACCGCAATACCATCGGCTTCCGGAAATGGGTCGGAAAGCACTTCAAAGTCCTCCCCATAAAGCCGGATTCGTCCGGAAGCGGCAAAGCCGAGATGCTTCACGTGGGCACAGATTTCAGCAACAGAAGGTGATTCAGTATTATGGCTGGTCATGATATTCCCATTATAGTCCTCGGTCGGCAGTAAGTCCCGGCCTTCCCGACAGACCGAATGGCTCAATGTTATCAATAACTTGAGATAGATTCTGTCCCAATCGGTTGGCCGTAGTATCCTCGCGAGGAACAGAATTTATCGTTTTCCCGATTCGGCGAAAGGACCACCGTGGCGCATAACGAAAAGGCCTATAACCGCTTCTTGCTCTTGGTGGCAGGACTGGGTGGCTTGCTCTATGGAGTAGATGTCGGCATCATCGCTGGCGCTCTGCCTTATCTGGAGGCCACTTCCGGTCTGAATGCGGGCCAGCTTTCGAATGTCGTCGCGGCCGTGCTCCTCGGCAGCGTCATCTCAACCTTGTTCGCTGGAGCACTGGCAGACTGGATGGGCCGCAAGCTCCTGATGACGCTCAGCGGCGTGCTGTTCGTCGTCAGCATTCCACTGATTGCGCTCTCCCACGGCTACGGACCGTTGATTCTCGGCCGCCTTCTTCAGGGCATCAGCGCCGGCTTGATCGGTGTAGTGGTCCCGCTGTATCTGGCGGAATGTCTGGCAGCATCGAATCGCGGCAAGGGCACGGGCATCTTCCAGTGGCTGCTGACCCTCGGCATCACGACCGCCGCCATGGTCGGCATGTACTTCAGCATTCGGGTCGACGAGGTTGCGAAACTCGGCGATGCTGCCCGGCTCATCGCCTTCAAAGACACAGCTTGGCGCAGCATCTTCTGGGTTTCGTTGCCGCCTGGCCTCCTGTTCGTGATCGGCAGCATCATGGTCGCGGAGTCGCCGCGCTGGCTGTATCGCCGTGGCAAAAGCGTTGCTGCTCGCGCCGCTCTTCTGCGTTCTCGCACGCCCGAGCAGGCCGACCTCGAAATTCGCGAAATGCAACAAGCCACAGCTTCCGAAAAAGCCCAGACCTCAGCTGGAACCAAGATAAAAGAATCGCTTTTGCACCGGAAATACGTGATCCCGTTTGTCCTGGCCTGTGTGATCCTCGCCTGCAACCAGGCCACTGGCATCAATTCCATCATTGGCTATAACACCAACATTCTTCTGCAGAGCGGACTCTCCGATGTTCAAGCGCATTGGGGCTACGTTCTTTTTACGATCATCAACTTCCTGACCACGATCGGCGGCGTCATGCTGGTCGATCGCAAGGGCCGAAAGTTTCTGCTGTCCGTAGGAACCGCCGGGATTATTCTGTCGCTCGTCTGCACAGCTCTGCTCTTCCACCAAACGGAACGCCTGCGCGTGGATTCCCGAAGCCCGGTTCAGTCCATGGTCACCTCCGAGCAGAAAGTCAGGCTCATCTACGATCAAGAACTCGCCGGAACACTGTTGAACTCATCCGGAGACGCCGCCCGACGAGTTGGAGGCAGGCCCACTTCCCTGGTCGTCATCTATTCCTACGGAGATTTCCGCGCCGCCACCAAGGCCGCGCGCTCCGACGACACCGCCGCCACGCCAATCGAAATCACCCGTGAAAGCTGCGTTCCCGCCAACAAAGTCGTGGCGTTCTTCTCCAACCCATTCGGCGATCTCGATGCCGCGCGCCATGCCCCGCTGCGAATCGACAATGCCCTGATCACCCCCTTGCCCAGCCCGCGCAGCGGATGGAGGGTCGCCATCACTCTCTTCATATTTATGGCGTTCTACGCCGTCGGTCCTGGCGTCTGCGTGTGGCTGGCGCTCTCGGAGCTCATGCCCACCCGCATCCGCTCCAACGGCATGAGCATCGCCCTGCTGCTCAACCAGGCAGTCTCCACGGGCATTGCCGCCACATTCCTGCCCACCGTCGGCAAATACGGTTACTCGACCATGTTCTTCGGCTTCGCCGGCTGCACCGTGATCTACTTCATCACCGCCGCATTCTTCCTGCCCGAGACCAAAGGGAAAACCCTGGAGGAAATTGAAGCGCATTTCGAGGGCGTTAGGGAAAAGCCTGGACTCGCAACCGCCTGAAACGCGCAGCTCGCCGCACCAACCGCCACGGGAAAACAGATGTCACCTTCGTGTTACCGGATAGCACTTGGGTGCCATTTACCAAATCTGGGCATTGCCCTATGCTCCTAATTGAGCAGCACTTGGGGGAGGGCTGATCAACAAACGTCCCACGACTCAAACCGAGTCCGGGGCGTTTTGTTTTGCGCCAAACATGGTTTGCACCAAACATGTTTTGCGCCGGACATTGACAACTACCCTGATTCTCCTTGACCATCTCACCTTAGAAGCCTCAGCTTGACCAGATATCCAGCATCCAAGAACCTATGAAACAGCGGATTCCCATCCTCGCTGCCAGCATCCTATTTCTTGCCCTACTCGGTGCCACTCGTTTCGCCTTTGCCGACGCTCAGCGCGGAACCCTGGTGCATGAAGAAACCATCCGCATCAGCCCCAGCGCCGATGCGGCCCGGTTAGGCGAAGCCCAGCGCGGGCACGAGTTGATCATCCTCGATACCACCCGCGACTGGGTTCATGTGGAAGCCATTCTGATGGCGCCCAGCCGCGAAGAAGGCGCAACCGACGAGGAAGCCGAAGGCAAAACTATCACCGGCTGGATTCCCAGCAAAGCCTTCGTGGCCAGCACTACTCAAGACGGCGACCGGATCATTTTCGGCGAAGCCGCGGACTCCGAGGACCAGGCCAGCAGCCGCCGTGGCCGTCGCGATGCCGCGCAGGATGCGATGCGTCTTTATTACCGCGTCTATGACCTGATGCCCGCCTCGCCTCTCGCTGCCGAGGCACTCTACCGCGCCGCCGATATCCGCTGGCAAATCGAGCGCTCCGACGTGATGACGCGGCCCTCCGCCCGCCAACGCGAATCCTACATGCGCGGCCAGATGAAAGAAGACTGGATGAAGCTGGTCATCAAGAAGTATCCCGCCACCAAGTGGTCGGACCTGGCCGCCTTCCGCCTGCTCGAGAACAAACTCTGCGGCGAATGGGAAGGCATCGCGAAATGTCCGGACAAAGAAGCCGACCTCTACGAGAACTATGCCAAGGAGCATCCGCAGTCTCCTGCCGCAGCGGAAGCCTTGTACAACGCGGCCTGGCGCCGGGCGGCGCTGATTGAGATTTACAAGACGGAGCCTAATCAGAAGAAGGCAGGCGAATCCAAAGACCGCGCTCTCGGGCTGGCGCAGAAGGTGGTCAGCCAGTATTTGCAAAGTGATTGGGCCTTGCGCGCGGAACGGCTGATCTTTTACATTCAACAGGGCATTCCAACCTACGGAAACACGGCGGACTGAATTTTGCCCATCTATCAAGCGATAGTTCTTGCCATCATTCAGGGGCTGGCGGAGTTCATCCCCGTCTCCAGTTCAGGACACCTCATTATTGTGCGGCGGCTGCTGGGCTGGAACGAGCTTTCCGCGGCGCATGAGCTCACCTTCGACGTCGCCCTGCACTTCGGCACCTTGCTCTCCGTGCTCTTCTACTTCCGCCGCACCTGGTTTCAGATCGTCCGCGCGGCCTTGGGAGGGAAGATCGTCCGCTTCTCCGAAGCCAGCGGTTCGGACGAGAACCTGACCCTGCAGGAGCGCAAGGAAGAGCGCATGCTTCTGTGGTTTCTGGCTCTGGCGACGATTCCGGGAGCCATTGCGGGCAAACTGCTCGAGCATTCCGCCGAAGATTACTTCCGCGAACACATCGTCCTGATTGCGGCAGCGTTGATCGTGGTTGCGCTCCTCATGTGGCTGGGAGAAAAGGTCGGCACCCGGGAGAAACCGCTGACCCGCACCTCGTTCGCTGATGCTCTGGTCATTGGTATAGCGCAGGCGTTTGCCTTGATGCCGGGCGTTTCAAGATCCGGCTCAACCATCACCGCAGGTTTGTTCCGCAACCTGACGCGGGAAGCCGCGGTTCGCTTTAGCTTCCTGCTCTCAACTCCGCTCATCGCCGGCGCGGCGCTGCTGAAGGGTTACGAGGTTCACAAAGAGGGACTGCCTGCCGGGATGCACGGGCCGTTCCTGGTCGGCATTGTGGTTTCCGCGGTTGTTGGCTATGCCACGATCGCCTGGCTCATTCGCTACCTGCAATCCAACAGTCTGCGGTTGTTCATCATCTACCGCATCGTGTTTGGCATCGTCGTGATCGCCCTGGCGTATCTGTGGCATCTGCAATAATTAAGAGGGGAACGTGGGCGCTGGTTAGTTACGGCGAGGCTGGGGGATAGGCCGGTGCTATTCGGTTCCTGAGGGGGCGTCCAGCGCTTGGTATTTCAGCACACTTTCAACTTCGGGATTCAGTTCACCGGCTGCTGTATTAATCCGTTCGAGATCCGCGCGGTCCGCTCGCCGCTTGGCGGCGGACGCGTTGACCTCTTTGTAGAGTCCTTCCTCGCGAACCAGCTATCCAAGGTCGAGCCGATGTTCTTTTTCTTCATGCTCCTGTTCCCTTCCGTCTGTCTCTGCAATCCTTCGGTCTGCGGACGTGCCACTGCTGATAAATACCACCCGGGAACTCAACTGTACACTCCCACCCAATTCCGGCATTGCCGCCGCGGCCAGTTCTTGGGATAATGATGAGGCTCTGGCCGATTTGCGCCACGGGATTTTGCATCCGTGGGAACAACGGCCCACATGCGTTTTCTGGCAAGCATCTTTACTCCCACGGGCAACCGGCGGCTGAATGAGCTGGTTGGGTTCCTGTTGTGCGTCTCTGCGCTCCTCCTCTTCCTCGCGCTGGCCTCTTATTCGCCGCTCGATCCTTCGCTGAACAGCGCCTCCGTGTTGACCGGAACTCACGCTGCGCGCAACTGGATCGGCGTGGTCGGAGCCGTTGTCTCGGACCTGACGCTCCAGTTCTTCGGCGTCGGGGCTTTCCTGCTGCCGGTCTTCCCTGCCATGCTTGGGGTTCGCTGGTTCGCTTCGCGCAAGATTCAATCCCCGATCGCCAAGAGTCTGGGTGGAACCTGGCTGGTTATGTTCATTCCCGCGCTGCTGGCGCTGTTGCCGGGCCATTTGCGCTGGATGAACGTGATTCCGATCGAAGGTCTGCTGGGAAGAGTGGTGGGTGATGTGCTGATCCACTACTTGAACATTGCGGGCGCCTACATCGTCTGTGCCAGCGTGCTGGCGGTCGCGCTCTACCTCTCAACCGCTTTCTCGTTTTCCTCCATTCAACTCTGGGCGCCGACCCGGTTTGCGTTCGCGACCGCGCTGTGGAACCGTTATCAGGACTGGCAGGAAGAGCGCGCCAAGCGGCAACAGCAGAAGGAACTGGACAAGCGGCGGATTTCGAAGCCAGTGGTAAAGACGCAGTTGATTCCCTCGCGGCAAGCCGCCGCTGAGCCAAACGTGCAAGCCAGGGTTGCACCGGAACCGCGCCGCACCGGCATTGAGCGCATGCTGGAGCCCGAAGTCACAGAAGATGTTCCAGCGGCGACGGGCGGGATTCTGCCCGAGTCTTTAGCCGCAGTTGAAAAGGCGGTTGACCCTGAAGTGACGCAGCGTGCCGACAGCGATCACAAGCCGAAGACGACGATGCCGCGAATCGCCGGCGGCTACAAGTTGCCCTCAAGCAGTTTGCTGCAGCGTCCTGACGAGCAGCAGACCGTGGATGCGGACGAACTGAAGTTGCTGGCGCAGGTGCTCACTGAGAAGTATGCCGAGTTCGAAGTGCATGGACAGATTACGCAGATCAATCCCGGTCCCGTGGTCACAACGTTCGAGTTCAAGCCCGATGCCGGAATCAAGTACAGCCGCATCACCAACCTCACGGACGATCTTTGTTTAGCGTTGAAAGCCGAGAGCATTCTGATCGAACGCATGGCCGGGAAATCGACGGTGGGCATTCAGGTGCCGAACCGTGAGCGGGAGATCATCTGGCTGCGCGAGAACATCGAGTCGCAGGAGTTCATGGGCTCGAAATCGAAGCTGACGATGGCCATGGGCAAGGACATTAACGGGCGCATCGTCACGGCGGATCTGAACGGCATGCCGCACCTGCTGATTGCGGGGTCCACCGGTTCGGGCAAGAGCGTGGCCATCAATGCCTTCATCATGTCGATTCTGTACAAGGCGACGCCGGATCAAGTGCGGCTGATTCTGGTCGATCCGAAGCGGCTGGAGTTGGGCAACTACGAGGGCGTCCCGCATCTGTATACCCCGATCATCACCGAGCCGAAGCTGGCCGCGAATGCGCTGCGCAACGCGGTGCGCGAGATGGAGCGGCGTTTGAAACTGCTGGCGGCCAAGGGTGTGCGCAACATCGACCAATACAACCGGCTGTTCGATAACGGCGGCACGCCGAGCTTGTTTGAAGAAGAATCCGACGACAAGCCGATTCCCTACATCGTAATCATCATTGACGAATTAGCCGACCTGATGATGCTCGATTCGAGCAACGTGGAAGAGTCGATCACGCGGCTGGCGCAGATGGCGCGCGCCGTGGGCATTCACCTGGTGCTGGCCACGCAGCGTCCGTCGGTGGACGTGATTACGGGATTGATCAAGGCGAACTTCCCGGCGCGCATCTCGTTCCGGGTTGCAACCAAGGTGGATTCGCGAACCATTCTCGATGCCAACGGTGCGGAAGCGCTGCTGGGCAAGGGCGACATGCTCTATCTGCCGTCGGGCTCGGCGCGAGTGCATCGCCTGCACGCGCCACTGGTTACGGAGAAGGAGATCGCCGCGGTGGTTGAGTTCTGGAAGCAGCAAGGCTCGGCTGAGTATCAGCAGCAGTTCCTCGAGGCGCCGAAAGACGAGCGCGAGGCTTCTGGTGGCGGCGACGGGGTTGAGGGATCAGCCAGCGGTGGCGGCGAGGACGATCCTCTGTATCAGGATGCGGTGAAGCTGGTGGTGGAGTTCGGGAAGGCGTCCACTTCCCTGCTGCAGCGGCGGCTGCGCATTGGTTATGGGCGCGCGGCGCACCTGATCGATCTGATGGAGCAGGATGGAATCGTGGGAGCGGCGGATGGTCCGAAGCCGCGGGAAGTGTTGAAACGTCCTGACTGGATCTCTGAGATTGAAGAGACGATGCGGTAGGACAATCGGCTACCTAGGCGTGACCGCGAAGGTGGCGAATAGAACGCGGACTTTCAGCGACCTTCTTGCCGGCCCGAGGCGATTCGCATTGCGCCAACTTCAGCCTGCGCTCCTCGATTCGAAACTCGATCACTTCTCGAATGCGGCTATCGGTACAGGCATCAAGAGCCGATCGCAGGTTCTCAATCTCAGCCTTGATACTTGCTATCTCCGCCATCTCTGGGGGTGAAGGCATGGCCGATTCCTTTGCCGGAATTGCCAGAGAGCATAACACACACAGCCGTCAGGGCAGTTACCGGTTTTCCGATGACCCTGATCAAAAACATGAAACACGCCAGTAAAATGCCCGGGATCAGCGACTTACGTTTTTGGGGCTGGCCAAAATATTAAAGGCAAATAGCTTAGCCGCAAAATATTGAATTTCGGTGGTGGTTCAGTTTGAAAGGGGAGGCTGTGCAGGCGTGGGAGATCCCCTTCGACTGCGCTCAGGCCAGGCTCTCGGCCCGCTGGAAAAAACGCCGGCCTTCCGGATGACGCCGGAAAAGGGCAATCGTTGAGGATTTTCAAAATCGCGCCACTGCTGAACTATGAGGAGTTGTGAGAGGAGCGTATGATGTGCGACCGGAGCGATGTAGTGCTCACAACGAGCGCCCTCTTGCCTGCTATCGAATGAGTCACGCCGTGCAGTAGATTGGCTCCGGTAAGGACACGGGAGACAGGCGACGGCAATCGGGGAGGTGCAAATTGGATAAACCCAAATTGCCTAAACCTTGGATCGCCATCCGCGATCACGTTGGGTTGGTTTTTGTTGCTGTCGCCTTAGGCCTGTGCCTGCGCGTGGTGGGCGTGCCCTGGTGGCCTGTCCTGGCGTGGTTCGCGGTTTCCGGGGCTGTGATCTACGTGATTGGGGCAGGCCGGGGGAAACGATTCCTCCGGGAAGAAGAGTCGAGAGGGCTAGTCTCTCGCCTGCTCCAGATGTACGGGGACGCGCCGGAAGCAGAAACGGTCAAGGCTGAATTGGAGGAGGCAAGGCTTGAGTCGAAGCGGCTCGGCAGAGATGTCAGTCAGCAGCTCATCGGTGTGGCGCTGCTCGTAGCCAGCGCGTTTGGTATGGCTTTAGCTGTGCACGGCGGTGCTGCGCCACTCAGGGAGCCTAACCAGATGACGGTTCGCTTCTCGGGTGGGACTGAGGAGCATCCCGTGGTCGATCCGCAGAAGCAGCCGCCTTCCGGCCCGAACGAGACCATTCTTCGACTCGATCCCGGGTTGGAGAGGGACATATCGGCCTATTTCAGAATGCCGCGTTCCGAGGGCGGTTCCGGGCTGAGTAGCCGGGGCCTGTTTTTCGTGGTCGCGCTCCTCATCCTGGCCGAAGTAATCGTTCTCGGGTGGGCGCTCAAGCATCGCCCGTCGGCAGTACCGCTCATCGGGGCGGCCGACCTTGCGGCATTGGTGATTAAGAATGCGGATCACCTCTCGCGGCCGGGCGGAGGCTGGTTCTGGGGGACGGTTTACATCTTCCTCGGAATCGCATTATTTCTGCTAGTGGCAGGCGTCCGCCAAGTCCTCGTCCCCAAGGCGCCAGCCGCTTCCACTCCCGGCCCCATCGAAAAGAAGAAAACATTTCTGGATTGGCTTAAAGGGTGGCTTGAGGGAGAGCATGAGGAAGCAAAGGAGGAGTCGCTGCTCAGCATTGGCGTGTCGGCGTTAATTCTGGTGTGGTCACTGCTCCTGCTGGCACAGGCTCCTAAAGTGCAGGTTGGGCCGGAGCACACTCAGAACACAGAGCCAACGAGCCCGCCGCCCACTATCGGCAACGTCGTACCTTTGACTGGACCCAAATTCGAGCCGGCCATGTCGGACACGTCCGGAGCAAAGGCGTCGGACGTAACAAAGAAAGGGATTGACGACCTCAAGAAGGAACTTGCTGAGAGGGCAAAGGAAGGAGACGTTGTGCTGCTCATTGGCTCGACTGACTGCACTTCGTTTAAGAACGGTAACTATAAACTAGCGAACGAGCGAGCGACCAACGTTAGCGACAGTCTCCAGAACGTAGTTCCGGGGGTGGAGATCCAGATCCCCCGGCCGCTGCCCCAGCATAACAACTGCAAGGGGAGCGAAGATCTGCGGGCGGTGCATCCATTCCTCATCCCCTTGAAACGTGATGGCAAGTAGCCGCTGTCAAGACGATGGACCCATAGGTAATGGCTCATTTTGAAAAGGGGCGGCTGTGTGCTTACGGGAGATCCCTCGTCCCGCTGGTGAAAACGCGGGACTTTGATTGCATAACGACGTTGGCCCGTCGCGAGTAGATTGGTATGCGATGAACAAGACCAAGGCTCGTGAGAGGAGCCAACGTCAATGCTGATTATAGGCTGTGATTTTCATCCTGGATTTCAGCAGGTCGCGATCTTTGACAACTTAACGGGCGAGATACAGGAAAAGCGGTTGCAGCACCGTGCGGATGCGGAAGGGTTTTACCGCCGGCTAGCGGGCCAGGAAGTGCTGGTGGGGATGGAGGCTTGCGGGCACTATCCGTGGTTCGAGCAGTTGCTGGAGAAGTTGCACATCGAGCTGTGGTTCGGGGATGCGGCGCGGGTGCGGGCCTCGGTGGTGCGCAAGCAGAAGACGGACCGGCGGGACGCGGAGCACTTGTTGGATCTGCTGCGGCAGGATCGGTTTCCGCGGATTTGGGTGCCGAGCCTGGAGGTGCGGGATGTGCGGCAGTTGCTGGTGCATCGGCACAAGCAGGTGCAGACGCGGACCCGCACCAAGAATCAACTGCAGGCCATGGCGCTGAGCTTCGGGGTGCAGAAAAAACGCAAGCTGTGGACCAAAGCGGGGCGCGAGGAGTTGGAGCAGTTGCCCTTGCTGCCGTACGCAGCCCAGCGGCGAAAGCGGTTGCTGGAAGCGCTCGATGCACTGGAAGTGGAGATCAGCGAACTGGACCGGCGAGTGGCGGAAGAGGCGCGCGAGCGGCCGGAAGCAGTGCGGTTGATGACGCATCCGGGAGTGGGATCGGTGACGGCGTTGGCGATGGTGCTGACGTTGGGACCGGCGGAGAGATTCGGATCGGCGAAGCAAGTGGGCAGTTATTTTGGGCTGATTCCGAGCGAAGAATCCAGCGGCGGGAAACAGCGGCTGGGCAAGATCAGCAAACAGGGCAGTTCGTTTCTGCGCTTTTTGCTGGTGGAAGCGGGACAGACGGCGGCGCGAATTGATCCGCAACTGAAACGCTTCTATCGCCGCCTGGCGGTGCGCAAGAATCGCAGCATCGCCAAAGTGGCCGTGGCCAGGAAGCTGGCCACGCGGTTGTACCTGATGTTGCGCGAAGACTGGACGTACGCGCAACTGAGTCAGGCCGTCATGCAGGTGAGCCCGAGTCATTCCGTGGCCGGCGAGTAAAGAGCCGAGCCTTTGAGTGGGCAGCCTGCCTCCCTGAAGAGTCAGGGAGATCGAAGTGAGTAATCGTGGGAGCAAGTCCCGAAGAGATGGATGGTGGGGCCTGAGGTCCCGCTGCAAGATTGAAGAGAGTGGCGAGCTTGGTCTGGACATCAAAGGCGTTCTACTAGAGCGAAATGGCGCGGCTTTCGGCGTCGACGCCGGGGTATTGCCAAAAAACCCTTGACAGGGTGCAGCGTCGTTAGAGACGGGATGACGCCGTAGGGGCGCAACGTTCAAGATTCCAAATTGAGCCACTACCGGCCCGTATGCCGGACCTTCGCCAAGCGCGCTAGATGCGCAGTCTGCGACGTGCCGCTCCGGCCAGAACTGCCAGCCCCGTTCCCAACAAGCCGAGAGTACTGGGTTCCGGGACTGTCGATCGGCCTCCGCAACCGCCGCCGATGGCGTTATTGTTCAGGGTGACCGCACCATTGATCGCCAAAGCGCTCCCGCAACCGATGCTGGCACCGTTATCCAGGGTAATGCTGGTGAGCGCGAGAATATTTCCTTCGAACTTGGTGGTGGTGCCCAGAGTCGCGGAGCTGCCCACCTGCCAAAACACGTTGGGGTCATTCAAGGTACTGGAGAAAATGACCGCCGAGCCGCTTGCGGTGGTGAGCGTGCTCCCGATCTGAAAAACGAACAGCGCATTGGGATTCCCCAAGTTGTTGAGAGTCAGGGTCCCGGTCAGCTGAGCAGAGCTCGAAAAGAAATATACGCCGGGCGTAAGGGTCATTCCGCCCAGGTTCTTACCCGTCAGCGTGGCGGTGGGCGACAGGCCCATGGCCGCGTTGTAGGCGGTGGTGAGATCGCGTTGAGCCTGGGCTGCGGGCCCGTTGCAGGCGTTAATGGTTCCGCTCACGCTCCCCGGCGGAAAGCCGGTTATTGAGCAACCCGCGCTAACGCCCAGGTTTCCGATGAGGACGCTGGAACCGGTATTGGTGACGGCCGAGCCAGCCAGCACGGCGTAGCCGCCGGCAGTTCCCAGATTGATCGAGTTGGCATAAGCACTGGCGGTCAATAACGGGAGGAACAGCAGCGAAACGGCAAGCCAACAAACGCCACGAGATTTCATATCTTCCTCCTAGGCAACAGAAAGGAAAGAAAGAAAGAAAGAAAGAAAGAAAGAAGGAAACGGGACTGGCTATGGCAAGAGCAAGAAATCACCAGCCAAACCTATCCCCTGAGGTTGAAAGAAAAAAGGTGGCACGGCGATTCCCTTGGCCGCGCCACCGAAGGAAACAGGCGGACAGTGTTGCAGGGACGCATCAGTTCCTCACATCCCTCAGACGAAATCAAATTACAATCGAGGCTTATTTCTTGTCTGATCAAAATTGCACAGTCTTGAAATAAGTTGTGAAGCGCAGGGGTCCGATCGCTGGCTGTAGAGCGTTGCCGTCAGTCACCAGGACTTTGTCGTATATGATCGGTTGCAACCAGAAGCCTGCAGAAATCTTTGGAGGCCAAAGTGCCGGTTCGATCTAATTTAAGCAACGGCCGTGTAGTAACAGCGGTGTCGACGATTCTAGCGGTCTCGCTGATTTCGAGTGGTGCGCTTGCGCAGACCCCGGCGGCTGACTGCTCCGTGCAGCCGAACGAAGTCATTGTGGGGGAACTCGTCACGGCAACCGTGAAGGCCAGCAACTTCAATCCCAAGCACCGGCTCAGCTATGTCTGGAACCCGATCAACGGAGGAGGCAAGGTCATTGGGAAAGATGCGACCGCCCAGATCGAGACCACCGACGCCGCCCCCGGGAGCTACACCGTCACGGCCCATGTGACCGACGCCAAAGCGAAGAAGAACAAGGAAGCGAGTTGCACGGCGGACTTCAGGGTGAAGGCACGCCCGAAGAATCCGCCGACTTTATCATCTATCTCAGCCAGCCCGAGGAGCGTTCCGACGGGTGGAACCGTGAACTTGTCGACTAACTGCGCCAGCCCGGATGGCGTTCCGGTTACTATCTCCTGGACGTCGATCGGAGGAAGCGTTTCCGGCACTGGCGGTTCGGCGATCCTGAACACAGCCGGAGTGACGCCGGGAGCAATCGCGGTGAGCGCTACCTGCAGCGATTCGCGTGGGCTGAACGCTCAAGCTTCGACCGAGGTCACGGTGGAAAACCCGCCTCCGCCTCCACCTGCGCCGCCTTCACCAACGCCGAGTCCCGAGATCAAGGCGGTGGAAGCTCGCATTGCGCTGAAAAGCATTTACTTCGCGACGTCTATGCCGCCGGTCAGCGACCCCAGGGCCGGGCTGGTTGAGAGTCAACAGCAAACGCTGGTGGCGCTCGCCGCCGACTTCAAGAAGTATCTCGAAAGCAAGCCGGAGGCGCACTTGATTCTTGAGGGCCATGCTGATCCGCGGGGCCGCACTAAATACGATCAGAAGCTTTCCGAGCGCCGGGTCGACCGGGTCAAGAGTTTTCTGGTCGAACAGGGCGTTTCCGAGGCGAACCTTGACACCAAGGCGTTTGGCGCTCGACATGCACTGACCGATGCCGCCGTAAAGGATGCGATCTCGAATGATCCTGAGCTCAGCCCGGAAGAGCGTCAACGGGCGTTGAGAAATATGCGGACGATTGTTCTGGCAAGCGATCGGCGGGTGGATATCAGGTTGAGCACGACGGGGGAATCGTCGGTGCGGCGATTCCCCTTCAATGCCGCGGATGCTTTAACGCTGATCGGCGGCCGGGAAGGCGAGGCCGAAGAAAAGACAGCCAAGCGTGCGGGCAAGAAGAGGAAGAAGAAATAATGGAAGATCAAAGTCCCGTCCCCTGTCTCTGCAAAGAACGCAGAGACAGGGACGGGACACGCGGAGTGAAGGGAAAGTGAATCGACTTCCGCCGCGCGTCTAACGATGGTGGCGCTCTTCGGGGCGGGCGCGGCCTTCGCGGGGGGCGCGGCGTTCTTCCGCGCTGCGTCCGATCAGCCGGTGGCCTTCCACGTGAGGTCCGGGACCCCAGCGGTGCAAGCCAGCGTAGGGATGGACATAGAAGCCGCGGTTGGCCCAGGTACGTCCCCAAACAACATCATGGATAAACAGGGCGTGCGCGCCCCAGTCGAAGCGGACGAAGCCCCATCCCCAGGGACGAAAGGCGACGCCAATATTAATGCCGAAGCCAAAGCCGATGGCGGCGCCTACGACAAATCCCGGCCGGGGCGGCCAAAAAACCACCAGCGGATCGTAGACCGGCACGCAGATGAAGGCCGGATCGTAAGGCTCGATGTCGATGTAGGGTCCGGCGCCGTTGACGACGATGCGATCATTGCTGCGCAGGTAGCCGTAATCCTTTGCCTTTTGGCGCATGCGCTGGACCGCGTCCATCACATCCTGGCGCTGAGCGAGGAAGGCATCGCCCAGATTCTGTGTCCAATCGATGTCCGATGCCATGGTTTCGAGGACAGACGGGAAAGGAAGCAACGCCTGCACGCTCGGATCCCAGGTGAGGTGGTCGTCGGTGATGGCCTTGGCCAGCTCGTCTCCGGTTAAGTAGTGATGTTCGTCGGCCCACTTGGCGGCGTCCGGGATCTGGTCGGAGAAAGTCGCAGCGGCGAGAACCTGCGCCAGCAGCGGGTCCGGATAGAGCGCGATGCGGGAGACCAGCTTATCCAGTTGCTCGGGTGTATACGATGGCGGGGCTTGAGCCGGGGCCTGGCCTGAGGGCGGAGGCGGAGCCTGGTCCGGAGCTTGGGCGCGGGCTGGAGTGGCTGACCATCCGATCAGGAGTGACACGGCTAGAACGGCGATCGTGAGTTTTGTGTTTGCTTCTGAACCTCGCATTCTTTTTCTCTCCTTGCTGAACAAATAATGGATGCAGTTATCCGGCTAATTGTTGCAGGGATTATCAGGGGTGACCCGGTGCCTCAGAGGGCGGCAAAGATTTAGGAAGCAGGGGATGCGAGCGCTGTTAGTGACGCTCGAGTTTTCGCCAGGAACGAAGATTGACCGCGTAGAGACCGATGCAGAATACGTTGGCGGGGATGAATCCGAATTGCGAAGTGCGGAAGCCGATGAGGCAGACGACTACGCTGTTGATAGCGGCCAGAATCCAGCCCTCCCAGCAGCGCTTTCCTACCAGAATGGTCGAAACGATCGTAAGTATGCAGGACAAGTAATCAAGCCGGAACGGCACCGCCAACCTCCTTCAAAGTTTGAGTATGCGGCCCCGGCGCGAGCTCTTTCTGTGATTCCACGCAAAAAGGGGGATAACGGAGGTAGTGGTCCGGAAGATCAGGGCAGACTCGTTTAGAATCTTCCGTATTTGGGAATGGATCAGGAGCGACCGTGAAAACTCTTACCGAATACTTGAAGTTTCATACCAAGACGCATCGGGCCTATGTACATATAACACCGCAGGTGGAAGAGATATGGCGCAAGAGCGGGGTGCAGGAGGGGATGGTGCTGGTTTCCGCGATGCACATCACGGCGGGCGTTTATATCAACGACAACGAAAGCGGGCTGATTGAGGACATCGACGAGTGGCTGGAACATCTGGCACCGTTCCGCAAGAACTATAAGCATCACGAAACCGGGGAGGACAATGGCGATTCGCACTTGAAGGCGCTATTGATTCACCACGAGGTGATCGTGCCGATTACGGCCGGCAAACTCGATTTGGGGACGTGGCAGCGAATCTTCTATGCGGAGTTCGATGGGCAGCGCGACAAGCGAGTGATTGTGAAGGTGATGGGAGAGTAAGGCAGTGGCCAGTGGTCAGTGATCAGTGATGAGTGGCCAGTGCGGATTCGCTCGGCTACGAGTGCAACTTCGCGGGCGCAACCCGGTCTTTAATGAGAAACTAAGTTGCCGGCACCCAAGTAAATGTAACTTGGCCACTGACCACTGGCCACTGATCCAGGAGGATCGATGACTGACGAGCTGCAGGAACTACAGGAGCATGCGGAAAAGGCGAGAGAGGACCGTTCGCTGGCGGCGGTGTCGTTGACGATGGCGGTGCTGGCCGTGTGCGTGGCGGTGGTGTCACTGCTGGGGCACCGGGCGCACACCGAGGAAGTTGTGCTGCAGGCGAAGGCTTCCGATCAGTGGGCGTATTACCAGGCCAAGAATATTCGCGAGCATGAGGACGAGCTGTTCGCCGATTTCGCTGCCGTCGCAGGGAGCAGCGATGCTGGAGCGATGGCCAAGTTCCGGGAAAAGTCTGCCCAGGAGGGGGAGCGCTACAAGCACGACAAGGGGGAGATCAAAGACAAGGCGGATGACCTGGATCGAGAAGTTGTCGTGGAACGGCGGCGCGCCGACCGGTATGACCTGGCGGAAGTGTTTCTGGAGATTGGGCTCGTGATTACCTCGATCACGCTGCTCTCGGGGCGGCGAATCTTCTGGCGCGTGGGGATCGTGTTGAGCGTGGTGGGCGTGGTGGTAGCGGTTATGGGCGCAGTGGTGCACTGAGCACAATCGCTAGTCGGCGACTTCGTATTCGCTCTTAACCAGGCCGCTGGGATAATGCTGCGTGGCGATGTGAAGGAGACGCACGTCGCGCGGCAGGGCGCCGAAAAGAGGAATACCGTCTCCGATGAGCACGGGCACGCGGGTGATGATGAGGCGTTGAATAAGGCCAGCGCGCAGGAAGTTTTGAATGGTGATCCCGCCGTCGACATAGAGGTGGTGGGCGCCAGTGGCGGCGAGTTTCGCAACAATGTCGGCCGGAGATCCGGCCATCTGCTCTACAATCCCTCCCCGCACCGCGGATAAGTCAACGGGGCGGCTGCTGAGGACGACTACGCGCTTGTCCCCATACGGCCATGCCGGGAAGGCGAGAACAGTTTCGAAGGTCTTGCGGCCGATCACCAGGGCATCGATGGTGGCGATGAATTCGTTGTAGCCGTGCGGTTCGCCGCCGCCCTCCGGTAGAAAATCGAGATCGCCGTTCGGTCGGGCGATGAAGCCGTCGAGGCTGGTGCCGATAAAAACAGAAACTGTCATCGTGGACTTCCTGCTCAGCCGAAAATCTTCTGCTGACTTCAAAAGCGGCACTATTGTACCTGCGCTGGACTGCTCGCGACCGGGTGAAACGGACCCTCCTCAGGGAACTCATCGACTAGGCTTCAACGCCATCCATCAGCGCAAAAGCCGTTTTCATGCAGAACAGGTGTCGAAAGGTCTCGCGACGCGTTGGTGGAATGGTAGTGAGGAACTACTGTGGAGGCAAGGGACGGAAGACGAAGGTTCGGCACCAATGCCGGTGGTTCGGCACGGACGGACGAGGCAACGAGAGCGGAGATTGCCATCGAAGGCAAGGATTTAGCCGGAAACATTTCCACAGGGGGGTGGCAGCTCACATGCACTGGTTTGCGGAATCTGGCTGCTGTTACAAGTCTCAGGGGGCGAACTGTGAGGGGGTACAAGTCTGAGATTGAAAGAGCAGACCGGCGGAGGGTACGATGCTCAGCCACTGCGCGAATTCACAATGCTCAAAACCGTTTCTCCGACTGCGCCAAGGCAAGCTGTTTCTGGTGGAATCGGAGTGTGTGGCCAAATCGGAAGAGTTGACGCCACCGTCGTCACGCCCTGGGCGGCAACAGTCCCGGCGCGTGGACCGGTACTGGCTGTGCGACCAATGCGCGAAGATTTGGACGTTGGTTTACGACCTGCACCAGGGGATCATGCTAGTGCCATTGCCGCGGCCACCGGCCAGCGCAAGGCCAGCCATGGCGGAGGAGTACGGTGAAGCGGTAGGCGGGAGACTCCAGGTCGCGGGTGGGTGAGTTAGCGGACCGAGCAGCAGAACGGCATTTACGCTCCTGACTGGGTGTAGTGACGAATGATTTCGTGAGCGGAGTTGTCGGCCATAAATGGATCTAGGCGCTGCCGGTGCGGCGATGTGGAGCACGGTATCCCATGCCCATGGAGATGTGCCGGGCCGCGTCTTTTAGCGATTCAAGGATGCGTGGCATGGTCTGCGGGCTAACCTGCTGAGCTGTGCCGCTCAAGCCCAGGCCGGCTTCAATCGTACCGCGATCGTTGAAAACCGGAGCGCCAACGCAGCGGGCGCCAAGGTTGTTCTCTTCATCGTCGACGGCGTAGCCCTGGGTACGGACTTTTTCCAGTTCCTTGAGCAGACGCGGCAAAGTAGTGATGGTCTTGGGCGTGCGCTTTTCCATGCCGCTCTGACGCAGGATCTGCTCCAGGCGATCCTGCGGAATGTGCGCGACCAGAGCCTTGCCCACGCTGGTGGCGTGGACGCGCATGCGCCGGCCCACCCAGGTATCCATCCGGATGAACCCCTCCGGCTCAACCTTCTCTATGTACACGGCGTCAGCGCCATCCAGAATCGCCAGGTGACAGGTGAGGCCGGTCTGGTGCGTGAGGTGGCGCATGATGGGCAGCGCGACGCCGCGCACATCTAACCCGCTCAGCGCTCCGCGGCTTAGGCTCAGGATCTTCAAGCCGACCCGGTACTTTCCCGACTCCGCATCGCGAGTTAAGTAGCCCTGCGTCTCCAGAGTGCGCAGGATGTAGCTGGCGGAACTCTTCGGGATGTTGAGTTTACGGCTGATTTCGGCGTTGCTCAGGCCGTCCGCTTCCAGCGCCACGGCTTCCAACATGGCGAGAGCACGCTCGACGGCGGCGGACGGAGAATCGGAGGAAGCCGGCATGCTTACTGATGATACCAAAGTCGGACAATAAAGTGAATACATGTTCACTCCGTTGAACAACGGCCTTGACCGGCAAGGATGGCTGACATAGGCTTCGCCAGTATGGTGAATCATCGTTCACTATACTGAACACATAATTCCAGTCCGCAGGAGAGAACACAAGTGCCCACCAAGGAAAACGGAACGAAGAACACAACCCGGCAACCTTCCCCCTCACCATTGGCAAGCGAAGAAGAGAAGACCGCGCAGTACGCCCTGGCGCAGGAGTGTATGAACCACGAGTGGGCCAACAATCCGCGATGGAGCGGGATCGAGCGTCCGTACACGGCGGAAGATGTTCTGCGTCTACGGGGCTCGGTTCACATTGAGCACACGCTGGCGCGCCTGGGGGCGGAGCGGTTGTGGGAACTGCTGCACACCGAGCCTTACGTCAATGCGCTCGGGGCGGTGACGGGCAACCAGGCGGTGCAGCAGGTGCAGGCCGGGCTGAAGGCGATCTATGTGAGTGGATGGCAGGTGGCGGCCGACGCCAACAACGCGGGCCAGATGTATCCCGACCAGAGCCTGTATCCGGCGGACAGCGTTCCGAACCTGTGCCGGCGCATCAACAGCGCGCTGCAGCGCGCCGATCAGGTACATCACGCGGAGGGGAAAGTTGCTCCCGCACAAACCTGGTTTGCGCCTCTGGTGGCCGACGCGGAAGCCGGCTTCGGCGGAACGCTGAATGCATTTGAACTGATGAAGGGAATGATCGAAGCCGGTGCGGCCTGCGTACACTTCGAAGATCAGCTTTCGTCGGCGAAGAAGTGCGGGCATTTGGGTGGCAAGGTTCTGGTTTCGACCACCGAGGCGGTGCAGAAGCTGGTTGCGGCGCGGCTTGCGGCCGATGTGATGGGCGTGCCCTCGTTGATCATGGCGCGCACGGACGCGGACAGCGCGCACCTGCTCACCAGCGACATCGATGCACGTGACCGCGCCTTCTGCACCGGCGAACGCACGCCGGAAGGCTTTTATCGCATTCGCGGAGGCATCGATTCCGCCATCGCCCGCGGCCTGGCCTATGCACCTTACGCCGATTTGATCTGGTGCGAGACCTCGCATCCCGATCTGGAAGAAGCACGCCTTTTCGCCGAGGCCATTCACGCCCAGCATCCCGGGAAGATGCTGGCCTACAACTGCTCGCCCAGCTTCAACTGGCGCAAGAATCTGGACGAAGCGACGATCGCCCGCTTCCAGCAGGAACTGGCCCGCATGGGATATAAGTTCCAGTTTGTCACGCTGGCCGGCTTCCACGCGCTCAATCTCAGCATGTTTGAACTGGCACGCGGATACAAGCTCGCGGGCATGACTGCCTATTCTCGTCTGCAGGAAAAAGAGTTCAGCCGGGAAACCCAGTACGGATATGAAGCGGTGAAGCACCAACGGTTCGTGGGAACGGGATACTTTGACCAGGTGCAACAGGTGATCAGCGGCGGCCTGGCTTCGACCATGGCGCTGGACGGATCCACGGAAGCGGAACAGTTCAGCGAAAAGAAGGCACTGGTTCGACCGAAGCAGGGACCGGATGCGGGTTGTCAGCCCATCCTGGGCGACTGTCCGCACACGCCGGTTCACATCGACGTCAGCTCGGAGGAAATGCTGCTGCCGTCAGGGGACTAGCGTCGTGCGATGCCGCCCCACGGGAGAGTGCCGGGCTCTGCTCGGCGGGACAGCCCCTTCGACTTCGCTCCAAGCGGGCAGAGGGCGGCTGTCCCGCATCCACTGAGGCGCGCAATGCTCCAGAATACACAATGCAGCCAACCAGGGGATTGTATCGTAAGGCGAAGGTCACGACTACTGAGTGAACTCGTCCAGTAGATAGGTGACACTTTTCATTCCTTTCCTTTAGATGAGGCGCGCAGCCTGACCATGGCACACCCTCTACGTCTGGAAGGCAGAAGTGCCGCGGGGGGATGGATGTCAGCTATGTTCAGGTCCAAGTATCTCTACTGAGTTTCGATTCGAACAATGCTGCTATTCGGCCAACGCTGCGCATCGATTCCATCTCTTCGGGCAACAAATGAAGATGGAATCTCTCTTCCAGTGCCAGAACCAGATTCAGGTGAGTCATCGAATCCCACGCTTCAATCGTGTCTGGTGACGAATTCGCTTCGATGCTTTCAACGGGCACGACAAACACATCGGATGCAATCTGTCGAACCTGGTCGAAGATGGTGACCGTCAAAGCTTTCCTCCGTCCGCCACTCTGATCCTTATCCACTCTGGACAATCGACGCAGCGTTTTTGCAAGTCGAGCACCCATAACGAGCCGTTATTGTCCTGCGCTTTGCGTTCAAAGCCATTTTGCTGCAAGAAGCTGCTTGCGGGTGCGTTCTTCTTCGTCGGCAGAAACCACCCGGAAAGCCATTTGCAGCCGCGAGCCTTGGCGCTTTTTGTCAGATGCGATAGGAATGCTATCTCTATCGATCTTCCAATGACCCGGCAGCTCAGCAAGAACGTATCGATCTCGCACACGTCTGCTTTATCAAACGTAATGGCCGCACCGATAATTCCGTGATCGCCAAACCGATCTTTTACCCGGATCGAGAGCACCTGGCACCCAGGCGTGGCGGCCATTTCGGCGATCTGCTGCTCGGTATAGCGGCGCGTCGTCACATTGAACTGATTTGTCTTCTGAGTCAGCTGCGAGATTCGACTTAACGTCTGTGGCAGGAGAGGTGCTATTTCACCTTCCTGTTGAAGGTAACGATCAAAGTCTTGCTTTGATTTAAAATCTCGCACGGCTTGCGCGCGTTCGCCTTGCTCGGCATAGAAGGCCGTACGCTTCCGGTCCTCCTCCGACAGACTAAGCCGCTCGAAGGCGGGACAATCACGTATGACCGCAGCATACTGTATCGGGTCCTCGGGAAGATCGATGGCGAGAACTTCGGGAAGCACGCTTCGAACCCGTTCTCTCTCACTAGGATTGTCATCCAAAAACGCAATGCTATCGACACCGATGTTCAATTCGGCAGCAATTTCCCGCAAATTTTGCGGCTTATCGTTCCAGTTGATGCGCATGGCTGCGAAGTCGGAGGGGCGCAATAACATGCCGGGATGCTTTTCCAAAACCTCCATAGCGTCTTCGGGGTTGTTCTTGCTGCAGATGGCCAGTAGAATTCCCTTGCGCGAGAGATCGAGCAGCGCTCTTTGCAGCGCGTGGTACGCCGCACCCGGATATTCCGATCCGAGCTTTATACCATCGATTCCATCTTCGCCAACGACTCCACCCCATAAAGTGTTATCCAGATCAACTACCAATGCTTTCCTCGTCATCCCGCTCAGCGGAATCAGTAGACGTAGCCACTCGTTGACGAGGTGAATTAACTGATGTGCGGCAATCGGAAGACGAGCTGTGAGCAGCTTTCCCTCGTCCTGCCAGGGCAATCGTCCGTGCCGAGCCATTAGGGCGTCATAGTCGAGAATGTAGACTCCTCGGTATTGCCGGGCAATACCGCGAAGCTCCCGGTTCACGGTTTGAATCGCGTCTGACTGGCTAATCTCCAATTGAGAATCCAGGACGCCAAATGCAGGGCGAGGCGGCTGTTCCAGAGTGTGTACGATGAGGACAGCCTGACTGCGTTGGCGAAACGCCAGGATGGCCTGCTCCAGATCGCGGCAGACACGTCGGATGATTTCCTGCACAGCGGTTGGCGCCGTGCCCGAGTAATCCTGCCACAACTCGGGAGCGATATCGGCAGTGCGCACAGCCAGGATCGCGGCGTGTGGGTCAGAGCAGTACAGTGAGCTCTCGCCGTCGAGAATTTCGTGCATGTACCCGTTGAAAGCGCCGAGTGTGACCTGAACGTCCAGTCGATAGTCAAAAGCGGCAACACGCAACAGCGGAATGGCCGGTTCGAGCGTGAAAGAACGGAGAATGGCGACACGAAAAGGCAGGCAGTGTAGTCGTCCTCGAAGCTGATTGATCCGGGAATCTAGGAATGCCGCGGATGTCAGGTTAGGTTGCCGTCGCCAAAGTTCACCGATAAGAGCCGCAACCGGACGGACCGATCCACTCGCTATCAAAGAGTCGATTTCACGGCGCAGATCCTCCGTGCTAAGATCTCCAGTTTTGTTTTCGAGGATCATGTTTTCAACTTCGACACCATAACCGTTAACCGATTTGGGCAAAAGAGATAGCCGATCCGAACGGACAGCGTTCAATACGATAGTCCTGCAAGTCTAGAGTTTCGAGGACTGCAATCGACTCACCATGCCAATCCTTCGAGTTTAGTTCGTCGAACGCGATCACTGCACCTTTAGGCATTCGCGGTAGGAAGCTCTTAAGCGCGGTGAGCGTGGGTTGGTAGATGTCGAAATCCAAGTAGAGAAGGCTAACAATTAGCTGCGGGTTCTGTTGTAGGTATTGGGGAATTGTCTTGTTCGCATCACCGCGAACCAACTCCACCTTAGGAATATGGCCGATGAATCGGTTCATATCGAAGAGATCGATGCATCGTCGCAGATGATCGAAGGATGCAACCCTAAACCCACCGGGCCGTGCTTGCTTCGATTCGCTCCCGCGATCCTGCCTCGAAAGTCGAGGGAACCCACTGAAAGTGTCAAATCCTACAATTCTGCGCTGATGGTTCGTCGGTTCCAGGATGGCACTGAACTG
The DNA here is from genome assembly GCA_963749985.1 of uncultured Acidobacteriaceae bacterium. Taxonomy (GTDB): domain Bacteria; phylum Acidobacteriota; class Terriglobia; order Terriglobales; family Acidobacteriaceae; genus Sulfotelmatobacter. The sequence goes on from CAVVOS010000006.1 coordinate 274,326, forward strand.
GGCCCACGCCATCAATCCTCCTCCACGCAGTACGCCACATTCGATGACAGAACCTTGAATTCCAATTACACGTTTGAAAATTTCGTAGCGTACCAGGAAATTGGTTAGATCTTGCCTTTGTGCGTAGAGACTAAAACTGCGAAATTTGTCGAGGTTCGAAAATGGGCTTTCTGCGATGCACAGCTCCATCTGGGCGGCATAGCTCAATTCCCTCTCTGACCGAGAGGTTCGTTTCTGGGGCTTTGCGGGCATTTTGACGGTCCCTTCGGTATTAACTCTTTTCTCTATTTAAGTCTCTCCAGAAGCCCTTCGCGCAACAGTCGCTCGATGACGGGCACGCAGGTCTCAGCCGACACGCCAATACGATCGGCAAGAGATATCAGATCGTGCTCCCCGTCGGCGTACGCCAGGATATTGATCATCGTCCGGACTTCGAGTACGCTACCGCGCGTGCTGAGCGTGGGATACAGTCCTCTCTTGCCCAACTGAGGCTCGCCTAAACAGGTTGTACGGTAGGTAGCATTCGCCTCGATCAAAGAGAGACACTTTTGCAGTGCGCCAAAAGCTCCCGCCAACCCCTGAGGGGAAATCAAAGTCAAATTATCGAGCGAGGTATGATACTCCGGATAGGTGGCATACTTCGAGCGCATCAGGGAAACGACCGGAAGGTCGACACCTGGACTGCAATATTGCCGTTCGTCGCTGCCCCGATCCAGAAAACTGTACGTCACGCAGTCCGGATAATGATGTTTGATGACATGCCGAGTAACGGAATCGGCCAGCGTATTTCCCTTTCGCGATTCGAGAAAAGAATAGGCGCGATCATCTCCAACGCAAGTCACCACGTAACCTGCGACCGTATTGCGCTTCATGGCGTAGAGATGTTTACTCAGATACGCGATCGAACCAATAGTCTCAGGGATAAAGACTACTCGCCAGGTGTACCGCCTTTGGGACAGAGACTCAAGCCACCGCGTAAGTGCGGTCGTTACCACAGGGCCTGATAACTCGTTATTTGCCAAGGAAGGATGGCAAACGTACGTAGAAAGAAGAACTTCGCGGTCTTCAGTCCCTGGCAAAATGACTTCGCCGTAGCTTAACGATCCTGGGGCGAGCGTGCTATCGATGTAAACTCGATAATTCCCGGGACGTAATGCATCACGCCGATGCTGGCTCAGGCAAAATCCCCATCGCCGCGCATAATACGATGTGACATACGGAATTGCATCTGGCATCGAAGGCAGGGAGTGGAGGTGTCCCTGCAGTTCTTCCAGACTGATTTGCTTGTCAACCGGCTCTGAGTAACCGACGACATGAAGATTATTTTCGCGAAAATCGACGATCCGATTCCCTTCTTCGTCGGCAATAAAAGCGTCTCGAATATTCCACTCTTCCGGAACAGTCCAGTCCAGCACCTTGGTCCCTGAAGGCACTTCAAAGGTGTTCATGGATGGGAGCAAACGTTGTAGATAACGCAATGTCGTGCGAACTCCCTCACCCGTAATGCTCCGGCAAATGGGGAATAATTCGCTCGCCCAACCGTACATCTCATCTCCGATATTGAAGTTATTCATGAGAAATTTATGCGACCGTTGTAGACGGAGGCCCCCTCAGCAATCAATGAGGTCTGATCTTCGTCGAGCATTCTCCACGCTGTATCAAACAAATTGCCAGCTGCAACCGCCATGATTCGCGATCGGCCCACATCGACGCTCTGAAGCGTTTTATCTGCGGTGAGACGTTGCTGCAACCGTCTAAGATCTGCCTCCGATTTTCGTTTCAAATCTCGAACGTTATAAACGACAGAACATTCGTACTTCTGCTTGTTGGGTAAAATCACCGTTCCTGAAAACTCTTTTTTGTATCGGTAATCAACCCCATAGGCGGTTTCAACATAGTGCACAAATGTGCCACCGCGAGTCATTGAACAGCCTAAATCCACGATGTAGGCATTCCAATGATGCAGGGCCGCAAAAACGGATTCCGGTCCGAAGCATTCCCGGATCTGAATTGCGCACAGTTCTTTCGCTCGCGGTCCCTGGCAAGCAAAACTGAAGATAGGGTCGGCCGTCCGGCAAACATCGGGCAACGCTCGGAAGTGCTCACTGATGATTCCGACTGCGCTCGGCGTACCGAGAACGTCAAACGCTTGGCCTTTCGTGAAGCTGTAGCTGAACGTGGGAATCACCAGAGTTCCCGAAGAACCGATGGCAGCCTCGATAGCCGCGATCAACAAATCAAGCCGCTGCCTCTTCGGCATGGGAGGAAACTGAGCAGCCACAATCGCGTCGGCATGAACTAATACGGTGCTTCCTTCTTTGATGCCAATCGACAGTAGTGCATCGGTCACGTCACCGCGTGTAATAGCCATCAAATCAACACTTTCCTCCCAAACTACCTGAATTCGACAGTCTCTCCGTGTGCACCCCTGGTTCGACGCACTGCACGTCACTAAATTTGCACGATCGATTGCGTTATTCTATCGCAAAGCATACTGCTCCTAGTCTGAAGGTGGCCAACTGACCGTTTTGCGAAATGCGATGAAGATACTGCTAGTACACCCTCTCGACACGGCTGACGTAGGTCCCTGGACCGACGAACGATGGGATTTGATTGTTGACCTCGGCAAAAACGGGTTGCGCACCCATGAGCAGTGGCGCAATCACTTCAACTGCGATCTTCAAGCTTTGGATTTCTTCCGGAATGGATTTAGCGATTTTTACCAAATTCGAGAACTGTTGGGACGAGGTTGCAGGAGCCTCGTCGATGAATTTGGTCTCGACTGGTGGGAAATCCTGTCGATCCTTCTACACGAGGAAGTGGAAGTGCTCGTTCTGCTGCAGCGATTAGCACGAACCTTTGGACCTTCGGACGAGGTCCATATATCGCGACCCAGCTTGCACGCCGACATCTTGTATTGCTTGCTGGCGGGGCACATAAGAATTTTCCGTCCCCGATTTATTGTGCAAAAAGGTTTGACACACTACTTCCGCGCTGTTGCCAGACTTTCGGCTTCACAAATCATCGATATTTTAGGGGATAAATACGATCCCGCATATCAATTCCGCGGTCGTCTGACGGGAAAACGCGCAGCTTCATCTCGGCCCAGCATTTTAGTTCCCACCGCATATGTCAATGGGTCACGCACTGGACTTGATTATGCGAAGACTTTTTCCGAGCAGGATTTCCTTCTGGTTACAACTCGACAAAGTGGTTGGGTGGATGCTCCTCCGCGGAACGTAAGAATGGCTCGGCTATCTTCATACGCATCCTCAGGTGACCACGGCGCCGAAGACGTCCATCTGGATCGCCGTCTCCGCCTGCTTCTAACTGAGCTCTGCCGAAGTCCAGAATTTGAGATTCTAAATCGACTGGGACATCTCAGTATGTTCCCGAGTCGGCTGCAGAACGGAATCAAAGTTCGTGATGCGTGGCGAAATGTCCTGGACCATGAACCCGTGCAGGGAGTGCTCTGCACGGATGATAGCAATCCTTACACGCGGATTCCTTTGTTACTGGCGCGGGAGCGCGGACTGCCCAGTATCGCTTGTCATCACGGTGCACTGGATGGTCGCTACGTCTTCAAGCGCAGCTACGGCAGCACTATTTGGGTTAAAGGCGAGATGGAGCGGGATTACCTCGTGAATAAGTGTAAGGTGCCTGCGGAGAGAGTGGAGATCTGCGCGCCTGCGCTGTCGCTGCCCTCTGATGCGCATGAGAGTCCGAGTCTCGGAGGACAACGCCCCTACATCGTTTTTTTCTCCGAGCAGTATGAGAATCTGGGCGGGCGCGCAGAGGGGTTCTATCAGGATACAGTGCCCGCGCTGGCTGATCTGGCTTTGGCAACAGGCCGCAAGCTTGTGGTGAAACTGCATCCTGCAGAAAGCGCGTGGGAGCGCACTCGTACGCTGATCCGGACGATTTCTGAGACTCAGTTGAAGGCCGTTCAGGTGGTCAGCGGACCCTTAACTGAAGACTTGCTGGCGAAAACCTGGTTTGGGGTTACGGTCCTATCGACGGTTTCCATGGAATGCACAGTTCGCGGAATTCCTTGCTTCCTGTGCAAATGGCTTGAGCCGGGGGGATACGAATACGTCGCGCAATTCACTCATTTCGGCGCTGGCATCGCTCTCAATGGCCCGGGCGACATTGTGACTATTCCACAGTACATGCAAACGGAAGCCGTTGCTAAGGTTTCGAAGAGACATCTTTGGCAAACCGCCGATAAGGATCGGCTGAAAACGTTACTAGCGCCGAAGGCTCTCACCTAGGATCACGGTTCGAGACAGTTCCAAACAACTTTCGACGAGTGGGTTGCCACAGCTAAAGCCGAACAAAACGGCACCGTTAAGTTTTATCAGGAGAGCTATCGGAAGCTGCTCAGTCACGCTCCTTGGGCTGATCTACCCCTCGACCAGATCGACGAAGCTCACATCGAAGCGTTCAAAACTTGGGCTTTGAAGCACGCGGGGCGACGGCGTGACGGAAAACCTACGCCGGTGGGCAAAACCACGGTTAATCGCTATTTGGCCACTTTCCGCAAGGCCCTGGGTTATGCGCATCGCAAGCTTAAGTTGATTGCCAAAGTGCCGACGGTCGAACAGTACACGAAGGACGAAGGAGCAGAGCGTGAGACGGACTACATCTTCAGCGCGGCGGAGTATGCGCACTGGACTTCGCGTTCCGCCGAACCTTTGCGATCGGCTTCAATTCTGGCGCGCCATTCCGTCATCTGTCGTAACGAGATGCTAACGCTGATGAAGGATCGCGTTCGCCTCCACGCGGAGCAGCGTGCAGATGGGAAAATCTGCGGAGAGCTCATAAATCAAGCGCGGTCTGAAACGGCGGGCGCGAAAGCGCAAGTTGGTGATCGATCACGAAATGAAGGAAGTACTCGAACGGCTTCTGAAAGACTCGAAGTGCGACTACGTCTTCACGAGTCCGCAAGATCCGACAAAGCCTCTTGGACCCTGGATGCTGGAGGAACAGATAGGCCAGGTACGGAAGAAGATCAAGACTCATCCCGATGCCGGCCTGCACGCTATGCGTCATACTTTTCTGACCGAGGCCGGAGAGTACACGGACCCCTTTACGTTGCAGTATGTCGCCGGACACGATAACATTAAGACCACGATGCGCTATGTACACCCGCGGGAGGCTGCGGTCCACAAGTTGTTTGTGCGACTGGCAGATTTGCAGCGGCCTGAGGATCGCATCGCGTGCAAGAAGTCGGTGCAAAATCCGGTGCAGTCGAAAATATCCTCACAGGGCGAACTTGCTAAGCTATTGATTACAAGAAATTTACAAAGTGCGGAAGTGGTGGAACTGGCAGACACACCATCTTGAGGGGGTGGCGCCGAAAGGCGTGGGGGTTCAAATCCCCCCTTCCGCACCAAGACTCCTTGTATAAACTCTCCTTGTAACGCTGACGCTGAGGCCGCTCTCTCAAATACGCACGCATCCAAGCGTGGTCGCCTTAGGTTAGCCGGAACCTGCGACGGGGTGAAGCGGGAGATTTGTGCGATGACTTTTCCAGCGAGAGTGCGTATTTTCAAGGGCCTTCGATTCCCTCCATAACACTGGATATCGTTAAGATGATTTGACAGGCATGAGATTCTTGTCTGCGAGTCCCTACTCTTGAGGATCGAGAGGCGAGAATGTCGGCCGTACATACGAGACGCGATTTTCTGAGAATGTCCGCCGCAGGACTGGCTGCGGGCGCTGCGGCCGACGCACTGCCGGCTTGGGGTTCGGCCGGTTCAGGCAATTCCGGTGCCGGTGAAATCGCAGTTCGGGTGACTGATGAGACACGGCGTTTTCAGCCCGAGCAAACGCTGGTGTGGCGCCAGCGCTCCAGCCAGAATCCCTCCGCAGAAAGCATCGTGCTAGATCCCGAGAAGAAATTCCAGGAGATTCTCGGCTTCGGCGCTGCTTTCACTGACGCATCCTGCTACATTTTCAGCCAACTGACCGCGGATTCCCGCCGCCAATTGTTCCACGAATTTTTTCACCCTACAGAGCTGGGACTCAATGTCTGTCGCACCTGCATCGGTGCCAGTGATTATTCGACGGAAGTTTACAGCTTCGACGAAGGCGAGCCCGATCCTGACTTGAAGCGCTTCTCGATCGATCACGACCGTGCATACATCCTGCCGTCGCTGCGGGAAGCGCGCCAGGTTAATCCGGACTTGTTTCTGCTGTCCACTCCCTGGAGTCCGCCTGGTTGGATGAAGGCGGGAGGATCCATGCTGGGCGGTTCGATGCGCAAGAAGTATTTCGCCAGTTACGCACAATACTTCCTGAAGTTCCTGCAAGCCTATGCCGCCGAAGGCGTTCCCATCCAGGCCGTCACCTCGCAGAATGAAGTGGATACCGACCAGGACGGCCGCATGCCCGCATGCCTGTGGGGACAGGAATATGAAATCGAGTTCGTGAAGCTACATTTGGGGCCGGTGCTGAAGGCCAACGGGATTTCGACCAAGATCTGGCTCCTTGATCACAACTACAACTTGTGGGGCCGGGCGATCTGCGAACTCGATGATCCAGGCGTTCGTGAATATGCCAACTCGATCGCGTGGCATGGCTACGCCGGTGGCGCGAGCATGATGTCCAAGGTTCACGACGCACATCCCGATGCGGAGATGCATTGGACGGAGGGTGGCCCGGATTACACCAGCCCCGTCTACGCCACCGATTGGGCGCAATGGGGACGAACGTTTACCGAGGTTCTCCGTAACTGGAGCCAGTCGATCACCGGCTGGAATCTCGCGCTCGATGAACAAGGCCGTCCCAACATCGGGCCCTTTCCCTGCGGCGGCCTGGTCACGATTCACTCGCAGACCAAGGAAATCACCCGCAGCGGCCAATATTGGGCTCTCGCGCATTTTTCCCGCCTGATTCGCCGCGGTGCGCACCGTTTCGATTCCCAGGGTATTCTAGCCAACGTCGATCATGTGGCCTGCGAGAATCCCGACGGTCAGAAAGTCCTGGTGATCACCAACACAGCCGCAACGCGTCCTGTGGTGTTGCAAATGGGTGTGATGGCGGCAGACCTAACCCTGCCGGGTAATTCGATTACAACGCTCGCATGGAACTGACTGCATCGGTTGGGCCATTGAATTCGTCGCTCCATGTGTTCCCTCAATTTCTTTGGTGACCCCTAAGCCGTCGGGCACAAATGCATCCCACCCATTCCTGGCATCAGAACTCTGGCGCAAATGATCTTGCCATTTCCAAAGTAACGCGCTGCTTGTGCCGGTAAGCGAGGTTGGCCATGTGCACCGCGATCGCCGAGCGGTAGCCGATTTCGACCGGCGCATTCGGGGTCTTGCGACTGCGTACGCATTCGATCCAGTTGGTCATGTGGTCTTGATCCGGAGTTTTCCCGGTGAGCGCTGTACCGTGCGGCCGATTGACCTTTTCCGGAGAGTAGCGAATGAACTCTCCCTCTTCCCCGTTCACCATATCGGACGCTCCCCATCCGTGTTCGATGGTTCCGTCACTGCCCAGAATGTGCTCGCCCAATCCAAAATGGCTATTGCTAAAGGTGGACTGCCAGGTCACAACCAGGTCGTTAGGGAAATCGAGAGTGACCGCGATTGTGTCGGGCACCTCGCGGCCGTCTTTTTCAGAAAAGGTGCCGCCCGACATGGAAGCGGCGCTCGGCAGCGGCAGATCGAGCGCAGTCATGATCCATGCAATCTGATGCACCATGTTCTCAGTCACATTCCCGCCGGAAAACTCCCAGAACAAACGCCAGTTGATCAGGCGGTAGGGATCGAATGGCCGATTGGGACGGCCATTTAGAAATGCACTCCAGTTAACGTTCTGTGCAGTGCAGTCGGAAGGAACGGGACGCAGCCATTGGCCTTGCCCGTGGGGAGTGTTGCGGCTCATCCACGACTCCACTTGCGTGACCTTGCCAACCGTTCCGTCCATGATCCACTTTCTTGCATCCTGCAATGCGCCGGAACTCTCCCACTGCAATCCGATTTGGACGACGCGTCCGGATTGTTTCGCCGCCGCCAGGCATTGCTCGGCTTCAGGCATTGACCACGTCATGGTCTTCTCGGAATAGAGGTCCTTGCCTGCGGCAAGGGTGTCGAGAAAATGCCGAGCGTGCGTGTGCAATGGGCTGGCGACGATGATAGCGTCAATATCTTTTATGTCGAGTACGCGTCGATGATCGTCGAATGTCAAAATGCCGGGTGCCTTTTTCTTAGCCTCCTCGCGGCGTCGGCCGTAGACGTCCGCGATGGCGACCAGTTGAGTGTTTGGGACCGCGGAGACCTCCTCGAGCAACTCCTGCCCGCGGTTTCCCACCCCAATCATGCCGATGCGGAGGCGATCATTCGCACCCAGCACACGCGCATGGGGATACGCCAGAAACGCCGCCGTGCCTACCGCCTGCCTGAGGAAACCTCGCCTCGTGCCGTTTGCCATGTTTGTCATGCCCCCCTGCGGTTACAGCGCTCCGGCTTCTTGCAGAAGCTGCTTCATTCCCGCCCAACTCCGGCGCGAAGATTTCTCCGGTGTACCACCGCCATCCCAGTGGGTTTCCAGACTAACGGCGAAGCGATAACCGTCACGCTTGAACGCCTTGAACTGTCCCAGCCAGTCGACGATCCCGGCTCCCATGGGCGCCCACTCGTAATCGTTACCTTTTTTCACGGCGTCTTTGCAATGGCAGTGACCGATCCGATCCTTCGGTAGAAGATTGTAGCCATCCGGAAAAGGTTTCTCGCCGCTCGCAGCGGCATTACCCGGATCCCAGTTCATCATGAGATAAGGAGACCTGACCGCATCCAGAACTTTGGCAGCCTCGGCCCCGGTAGCGGTGTTAAGACCGGAATCGTTTTCCAGAAGCAACGTAATTCCCTTCTTGCCAGCCTTATTGGCCGCTTGCAGGAGTTTCTCATTGATCGCCGCTCGATACGGTCTTTGGTCATCCAAGCGCCAGAAATCGAAGCAGCGGACGCGATCCGTTTGGAAGGCCTTCGCGAGTTCGATGCCACGCTCCAAAGCTTCGTCCTGCTGATCAAAGGTGAAATCGGCCTTGAAATCGCCATGCTGGCTGAACTTCGAAACTGGAGCACCCTTCCAGTCCACTTTGAAGAGTGGACTGGCGATATCTGTAACGCGCAGTTGATATTTCTCGAGAATGCGGCGTGCCTCCGCAACTTCCTTTGCGTCCAGATTGAGAATGTTCTTGTTCCACATGCCACGAAGCTCGATCCACTGCATCCCGAATTCGCGGGAGGCAACTTCGCAGGCGCGGCCAAAGTCTTGCGAGATCTCGTCGTTGATAACGGCGACTCGGAAAGGAGAACTCAGCGCCTGAGCTTGCGCAGTCTTTTGCTGATCGCCGATGAAGGCATCCACTAGTCCTCGCGGTTGCATCGCCATTGTTAGGGCGTGGCTGGGAAGCGACGCCGCCGCCGCGGCCGTTGCGACTCCGAGACCGGTCAGAAACTCGCGCCGCCCCATGTAACTATTTCTTGTCATTAGTCTCCCTCAGGCCTTTGCCGAGATATCCTAGCAGACGCAAACCGCCATCTTGCTGGTGCCCAAACGATCCTAGGAAAATCCCAGGCGCGGGGCCGAATCGATGCCGCCCGGGCGGGATGAAAGTTGACATGCCGCGGCTTGCGGCTTATGGTCTTGCTTCGCGAATGTAGTCGCCTGCATTCCTCTTTTTGCCGCTGCACCTGCTTGTCGCTGCACCTGCCAGCTGATTAGCAGCGTTTCATCGGAACTACATATGGACTCCAAAGCGCTGGCCCTGCAATTTGCGGGTTTGTTCGGGGTGCAACCTGCCATCTTCAGCGCCCCCGGTCGTGTCAATTTAATCGGAGAGCACACCGACTACAATGAGGGGTTTGTCATGCCGTGTGCGATCGGTCTTCGCACTCGCGTGGCGACTTCTCGCCGCACCGACCGTAAGCTGTCGATTCGTTCCCTGGAGTTCCCCCAGTTCTTCGAATTTGACCTGGATCACCTGCCTCAGCAAGCTACCGGAACCTGGTGTGACTATGTGCTGGGGATCGCGGTCATGTTACAGCAGACAGGATACGCTCTCGAAGGCGCAAATCTGTTGGTGCAGAGCGATATCCCGATTGGGGCAGGACTCAGTTCTTCGGCGGGCATCGAAGTGGCCAGCGCGCTGGCGCTCATCCGCCGCAATAGCGCGGCCTTCCCGTTGGTCGAGGTGGCGAAGCTCTGCCGGCAAACCGAGAACGCCTTCATCGGAGCCCATGTGGGCATCATGGATCAGTTTGTCTCTTGCCTGGGTAAAGCGGAACATGCACTCTTGCTCGATTGCCGATCTCTAGAGTTCGAGCTCATTCCCATTCCCGATAGAGTTCGTATGGTGGTTTGTAACACCATGGTCAAGCACCAGCACGCCGGCGGTGAGTACAATCGGCGGCGCGAGGAATGCGAAGAAGGTGTGAGAATCCTGGCAAAGTGGTATCCGGAGATACACGCGCTTCGCGATCTTTCGATCGATCAACTGGCCCGCCACTCGAACGATCTTCCCGAAAAAATCTACAGGCGATGCCGTCATGTGGTGGAGGAAAATGAACGGGTACAGGATGGCGCTCGGCGACTCCGGGCCGCCGATCTGAACGGTTTTGGAGAGCTGATGCGAGAATCCCACCGCAGTCTTCGCGACCTGTACGAAGTCAGTTGCCGCGAACTGGACATCATGGTCGAGGCCGCCGAAGGCCTCCCAGGCTACTATGGCGGACGCATGACCGGAGGGGGATTTGGTGGATCCGCGATCAATTTGGTCGAGGCAACGGATGCTTCAACCTTTGCCGGTCAAATTGCAGATCGATACCAAAAGGCGACCGGAATCACGCCGGCTGTCTACATCTGTTCGGCGGCCGACGGTGCAAGGATTGAGCTCAGCGGCGTCGGATAGCGCGTAGTTCTTGTGGTGCAGCTCAAGATTCACACCCTAAGTCGGCTCGGACTACACCTTTCTAGGTAGTGGTGCAATTTGGCTTACGCGTTGGGCCGGTTAAGCGGGAGATCCCTTCGGCTTCGCTCAGGGCAGGCTCTTCGCTACGCCTGAAAAACGGCTCTGCTCAGGATGACAGTCTTCGTGTGGTAGCCAAACTGCACCACTACCCTTTTCTCGGTAGTGGGCGGTTTTGAATTTCTCTCCCCGTAGCCCTTCCGCGTATGGCATGATGAGTCATGCCTAAGCGCACACGTATACATCACGATACCGCTCAAAATGCCCTCCGAGTATTCGAGCAAGCAATCGGAGAAGAATTAGCCAAGCCTACACCAAAACCCAAAGACCCCATTGCCGTTGAACTGGGAAGGCGCGGCGGCCTCAAAGGTGGCAAGGCATTAGCGGCCAAGATGACCCCAGAGGAGCGCGTAGCGAGTGCGCGTAGGGCCGCAAATGGACGTTGGAATAAAAAGAAAACAGCGGTAAAATAAGAACCGGACGCTGAGTTTTCCTCTTTGGCGTCCGGCTCGGCTATTCGGGCGTTTCGCGCCCTACGGCGGTATGTCGATGGTAATAACCACGCCGCCGAAGCAGAGTGTTATTATCAGTCGCTTGGGAAAACGGCGAATTTTGACGGTCATCGTTTTTCCTCTTTCTAGTTAAGATTCGCCCGATGTTCTAAGCATCGGGCGATTCTGCTTTTGGTGCAGAACTTGTTTCGGCCTCAGCTTTCTTGTCCTCGGCAGTCGCCCCTTTTACAGGTTTATCTTTTTTCGCAGGCGCAACTGCGTTGGGATACCAAGACGTTAGCCCCCACGTTCCGTTGGGCAGTTTGTGGAACATGGCAGGGTTCTTGGATAGCGAGATCGCCACGTTTCTTACATAGGCATTTTCGCTCCATTCCATGCCCTTGAAGTCGAACCCTCCCTGCCCTAGGCCGCGTGTAATATCCTCAACCGTTAGGGCTTGGTGTCTCCGTTCCAGGTACATTTGTACGGCAGTCGTGACGGTTTTCCCGTAATACTCATCGTTCCGCATGGAGCCTACGCCTTCAACGGCAACGTCGTTGTATCGGGGCTGCTCGTTCATCCTCTTCAAAAGAGAGTTGATGAGTTTCTTTGTGTTGGAAACTTCAAGCATCTGCTCTTGAAGCTGAAGCTCCAATTCCTCTATAGCGCCACTTAACCTATCGCTCATTTTTGAATGCCCTCCTCGCACAGAAATAATACCACATTCAAAATCTAAGTGATTTAAGTCGAGTAAAAATAAATTTAAGTCTTGACAATACGCGACCGCTCACGCATAATCTATTTCATTATGAATCGCTTGAGCAATGAACGCCGTGCCGCAGTAATTCAAGCCTTGGTAGAGGGAAACAGCATTCGAGCAACCTGCCGCATGACGGGGGTTTCCAAGGATGCCGTTCTCAAGCTAATTCCCGATATGGGCGCGGCTTGTGCGGCCTTCCACAATGCTGCTGTTCGCAATGTGCGCGCCCAGCGGGTGCAATGTGACGAGACGTGGAGCTTTTGCTATGCGAAAGAAAAGAATGTGCCTGTGGCCAAGGAAGGGACAGGCGCGGGAAGCGTTTGGACGTGGTTAGCGATTGACGCCGATAGCAAGCTGGTCATCTCGTATTTATGCGGCGGTCGGGATGCGTCTTGGGCTTGCCAGTTCATGGAGGATTTAGCATCGCGTGTCTCCACTCGAATTCAGATCACGACGGATGGTCACCGCGCCTATGCGGAAGCTGTCGAAGGTGCCTTTGGAATGGAAGTGGATTACGCGATGCTGATAAAGCTGTACGGTGCACCTACTGACGGTCGGGAAACCCGTTACAGCCCCGCTGCTTGCATCGGCACGCGCACTGGAATCCTCAGTGGCGACCCTGACCGCCAGCACATCTCTACCAGCTATGTAGAGCGGCAGAACCTGAATATGCGGATGGGACTGCGGCGATTCACGAGGCTCACGAATGCATTCTCAAAAAAGTTTGAGAATCACTGCCACATGGTTGCGATCTACCACGCCTATTACAACTTCTGCCGCGTACACCAAACGTTGCGCGTTACTCCCGCGATGGAAGCTGGCCTTGCGAACCATGTTTGGACGATGCAAGAGCTAGTTTCCTTGCTCGAATCCAAGGAAATCACAAAGGCGGCATGACTACTGGCGTTATTTTTAGCTCCATCTTCGGCATGGTACATTCGAGAGTCCATTGCTCTGTGCACTCAGAGTCGTTGGCGTCATAAAACCTAGCCGTTATCGTGTAGGTGAACTTACCCACGGCAAAGCCTTTCGATTCCTCGAAAAATACTCGGAGCCAATGCGCGGCATTGCCACGCGACATTTCCCTATCTTGGCACAAGACATCAAACCACAGTGGGGGACGTTGATTAGCGATCAGCGTTCCCACCGTGTCTAGTCTTAGCGCCCACGCCCCCGAAGGTGACTTTACAGTATCGAATCTAATTTCTCTCGCGGCACGCTGCCCGATATTTTGGATGAAGAAAATGAAACTCGCCTTTTTCCACTCATCACCACGACAAGCCATGGCTTCTAGCGATAGACGGGGCCTCCCGTCATAAATCTGCCTCTTAATTGCATCCCTCTCAGATGCAGATTGTTTCGAAAGAGCAGTGGCAGTTTCAATCTGTCCGATCTTGTCGTCATCCAATAGCCACGCGGTTCGCAAGCAGTGAACGATCATGTACACAACGAACACAGCCAGATAGAGCCAAAGGGCAATTCTTATTGTTGCCCAGTCCAATTTGGCATCGGGATGGCGCAGGTAGACGGCCAGAGGAGGCACTACGAGCATGAATGCCCCCAACAAAATGTTGTCCATAACCCACTCGGTTGCGTCGCCCCGCAATCGTTTGGCAAATTGCACGTAGTAAAGGCGGAATGTTGTATGGCGCTGGGATTTTTCGTCCATGCACATCCTTCCCGATCATTCAGAATTAGACCGTGGAAGGGTACGACGGAGGGATAAGTCTGAATATGGCCCGACAGGGGGATAGGGACGGATGGGTTCCTCACTTTGGACCCCAAAAACCAAAACCGCCCACTACCCTTTTCTCTTACAGATTGCGGTCGCAGTGCAATAAACGTACAATGGAAATGGATTGCGGGGCATTTGTGCCTTTGGGCCGAATGTAAAGCCAACAAGTTGTGTGTTACCGATGTGATGGAGTAGTTCGAATCCCCCTTCCGCAGCATCGCTCAAATTCTGAACCATTTAGGACGCTTCGATTCCATGATTATTCTTGTCACCGTCATTCACGTGATTGTCTGTCTGTTTCTGATCATCGTTGTTCTGCTGCAGAGCGGGAAGGCCGGAGACATCTCGGCGGCATTCGGCGGACAGGGCAGTCAGGCCGCTTTTGGACCACGCGGCGCGGCCACGGCGCTCTCCAAAGCGACAACAATTTCGGCCGTGCTGTTCATGTTGACCTCGGTAACCCTCTCCATCAACGCCATCAAGCATGGCGGACCGAGTTCCGTGCTGCAAGGTGTAAAGTCCGCGCCGGTCAAGCCGCAGCCCGCGACGCCAGCGCCCGCACCAGCGAATCCCACGCAGAAATAGCGTCCCAACTTCGTCGCAAGATCGATGAGAGCCTGGTTGCTTGCAGTTTTCCTCTCTGCGGCCTCAGGGTTTTGCCGTAATTGTATTTCCCTCATGCGGGTGCTAACATCCGATTATCGGCAGTTGTAGCCGGGAGGTATCGACGATGTCTGATCGGGATAGCAGCAGCTTTGTGTGGTTTCTAGCGGGATTGGGCCTGGGTGGTTTGGTGGGAGTTCTGTACGCGCCGCGCTCCGGCAGCGAAACGCGCGAGGAACTGCGAGCGCGAGCGGAACAAGGACGCGAATACGTTCGCGGCCGCGCACGCGAGGCCCGCGAACAAGCCTCCGAGTGGGTGGATCGCGGCCGCGACGCGGTAAATCAGCAGAAAGATCAGTTCCGCGCCGCCTACGAGGCCGGACGACAGGCCTATCAAGAGGCTACAACGGAGACTGGCGCGCCCAAGAACCTCTAAACCTCTTGGAGTCGGCGGTCGGTGCCAGGTTTGACGGTCGGCAAGTCTGACGTTGGCAGGTTTGGACCACGGGCTCAAGGAGCGCTCTCTATGGAAAATCTCATTCCACTGTTCATTGCCCTGACCGGAGCAGCCGTGCTTCTGCAGGCAGGCATGCTTGTGGCTTTGTATTTGTCCGTACGCAAGAGCAGCGTCCGCATGGAGGCGCTGGCGGTCGAGGTGAAGACCAAAGCTCTGCCTGCCATCGAGACGGCGCAGGCCATCCTGACCGAACTCCGCCCCAAGCTGACGGTGATTGCCGACAATCTGACGGAGACGACGCACTCGGTGCGCTCGCAAGTGGAACGCCTCGATGCCACGGTCGACGATGTGGTGGATCGGGCGCGCCTGCAAATCATCCGCACCGACGAATTACTCAGCCGAACGCTCGACCGGGTCGAGGAAACGTCCGAGATGGTGCAGAGGACCGTGGTCTCGCCGGTGCGGCAGTTCTCCGGGTTGATCCAGGGCGTTACGGCCGGCATCGAGTTCCTGCTGGGGAACCGTGGGCGCAGAAACGGCGGCAGCCGTGAATCTCGGCGGCCGGTGCCGCAGGACGAGATGTTCATCTAAGACTGCGCTTGGCGCATTTTTCTGGCGTGAGGTAAGCTGGTCTTCATGTTGCGCCATTCCTTCCGAGTTCCCTTCTCTGTTTTCCTTCTAACTTTGGCAGGGATTTTTCTTACGTGTCCGTTTGTCTCTCGGGTTCGATCGCTTGCGCGGTCATCAATATTATTCAGGCAGATCCCCACACGCTTGCGTAATGCACTACCCAAGCTCCGCGACACTCGCCGCCAGCTGCCGTAGATCCTGCGCCACCTCCCGCAGATTGAAAACCAGCGACCAGAAGGGCAACATGCGGTCCAACGCAAACGGAGCGGTCACGCGTTGCGCGCGGAGGCGAGCCAGGTCCGCGTCGAGATCGCGAACCGCTCGCTCCAGGTCGGCGGCTGGTCGTGGCGGCTCGGGTTGCGCGCGAACTGCCTCGGCCAATTCGGAGAAGGCGCGAGCCGTGCTTTCCGCCAAGGCTGGAAGTGAAGGCAGGAGTCCGGGCTGAACCTGCGCGTGAACATAGAGATTGCTGTCCTCGGCCATCGCGGTCAGGCGGCGGCGCACCTGGTCGGCTTGATCGACGAATGCCTGGAAAGCTCCCGCATTGAAGCGGACGAACGTCAGCTCGCTGCGCGCTTCGTCCATTTGCTGAGTGACACCGCGGCGGAGGTCGTGTAGTTGCCGGTCGAGCTGGCGAACCTGCTCTTCGTTGTTCACGCCCTCGAGTGCGGCGACGACGACCGCGCTGTAAAGCGCGCCCGCGCCCTGCAGGAGATTCGCCATCTTGTTGCGCAGCCCGACGCGCGCATGCACGGGCCAGATCAGCGAACTCACAGCGAAGGCGACCAGCGCTCCCAGCAAGGTGTACAGCACGCGCAGCCAAGCCACGTGCCAGGGTTCCTCGATGCCGCCGAAGACCAGAATCAACGCGGCGGTGAATCCGGCCGCGCTGAAACTCGGATGCAGCGCCGCGAGATAAGCGAAAAAGGAAGCAAGGATAAACAGAGCGATCCCGGCGCGCACTGCACCGGTGCCTAACATAGGCAGCAGGAGCGCCGCCGCCAACGCGCCGCTGGTGGAACCGACAGTTCGATAGAGCGCAGCTTTCCAGGACGCTCCGACGTTGGCCTGCGTGACCACCAGGGCCGCGAAGACCGCCCAATAGCCCTGCGGCAAATTCCAGCCGGAGTAGATGGCGTAAGTAATGGTGCCGGCGAGTCCGGTCTTGATTCCTTGCTTTAGAGAACTGGATTCACGACTCCAAAGCGATGACGGAGACGGAATCGTGGAACTCGCAGAAAGTGGCACAGATGGGTTTGAAGATGCCATGCAGGAAATTATATTCGGCGTGTGGCGGGGAAATGTCGGCGGATGATTCGGGAGTTGCTTCTACGCGATCCAGGCGCCGCCGACGACGATGTCGTTATCGTAGAAAACAGCGGCCTGGCCTGGAGTGATGGCACGCTGTGGTTGATCGAAGGTAACAAGAACCTCATCGGCGGCGATCTTCTCAAGCACGGCGGGAGCGGGCTCGTGCCGGTGACGAATCTTCACGGAGACGCGCATGGGTTCGCACAGATCTTCCACCGAAATTAGATTGACGCGGCGAGCGCGCAGCGTGCGCGAATAGAGATGCTCATCGCCGCCTACCACGACCTGCTTGTCGGCTCCGTTGATCTGGATTACGTAAAGCGGCGATCCCGTCGCCACACCGAGGCCTTTGCGCTGGCCGACCGTGAAGTTGTGAATGCCGCCGTGTTCGCCGATCACTTCCCCGCTCGCGGTTACTAGCTCGCCAGCGGTATCGGGCAGAGCCTCGCCGCTCTCAGCGAGATAGGCATCGATGAAGCGCTTGTAGTCGCCGCCGGGGACAAAGCAGATCTCCTGCGAGTCGGGCTTCTCGGCCAGCGCCAAGCCGCTCTTGCGGGCCAGTTCGCGCACTTCGGGCTTGGTCATGCCACCGAGGGGAAAGAGTGTGCGGCTGAGTTGCTCCTGGGTTAGGCCGAAAAGGAAGTAGGTCTGGTCCTTGCTACCATCCGCGGGACGCTTGAGCAACCAGCGTCCGCCAGCGGCGTCGTACTCCACGCGGGCGTAGTGGCCGGTGGCAACGGACTCGGCGCCGATCTGCTGGGCGACGACGAGCAGCTGATCAAACTTCAGGTGGTTGTTGCAGAGGCTGCAAGGAATCGGCGTGCGGCCCGAAAGATATTCGGCGACGAACGGACGCACGACGTCGCGCTCGAATCGCTCTTCATGATTCACCACGTAATAAGGAATGCCGAGGTGCTCGGCCACGCGGCGAGCGTCGTAGACGTCGTCGAGCGAGCAACAGCGGCCAGTGACTTGTTCGGGCATGCCCTGGTGTCCGGCCAGCCGGCGCTGGTTCCAGAGCTGCATGGTGAGGCCGATGACGTTGTGTCCCTCGGCGCACAGCATGGCCGCAACAGCGGAGGAATCGACTCCGCCCGACATGGCTACGGCAATGGTCTTGGGACTTGGCATTCTAAACATTAACCGCTTGCTTCCTGTATTCCGGCGACAACTCCCGCAACCGAGCTACGGTCTCCGGCACCAACGCAACGGCGAGGTCGATATCTTCCGCAGTATTTTGCTTGCCGAGGCTGACGCGTATGCTGGCATGCGCCCGACCGGATTGCAGCCCCATAGCCATAAGCACGTGGGACGGCTCGGTCGCACCCGACGAACATGCGGAACCCGAAGATACCGCCAAGCCCTTGAGATCGAGGGCGATCACCATCGACTCGCCTTCGATATGGTCGAAATAAATGTTCGTCGTGTTCGGGACGCGCGGCGCGCCATCGCCGTTCACGCCGGCATCCTCCACCTGCGCGAGAATTCCCTGCTGCAAGCGGTCGCGCAAGGCAGACATTTTCTTGTCGTCACCACGCTCGAAGCCTTGGATCACCAACTCGGCGGCCTTGCCCAGAGCGACAATTCCCGGGACGTTCTCGGTCCCGGCGCGGCGCGAGCGTTCATGGCGTCCGCCATAAAACAGCGGCTGAAGATGCGTTCCCTTGCGAACGTAGAGCGCACCCACGCCTTGCGGCGCGTGGATCTTGTGGCCGGAAATCGAAAGCGCGGTGCAGCCGATCCGGGTGACGTCAATCGGAACTTTTCCCGCGGCCTGGACTGCGTCGGTATGGAAATAGACGTCGGCCTCGGCGGCAATCTTTCCAATTTCCTCAACGGGCTGCAGCACTCCGGTTTCGTTGTTGGCCATCATGATGGAAATCAGCTTTGTGTTCGGCCGCAGTGCCCGCCGGACATACTCGGGATCGACCAGGCTGCGGCCATCCACGGGGAGATAAGTCACTTCGCAGCCGGTTTCCTCCAAATGCCTGCAGGCATGCAGCACGGCATGGTGCTCGATGCTGGAAGTAATGATGTGGTCGCCGGCACTGGCCAATCCCGCAATCGCGAGATTGTCAGCCTCAGTTCCACCGCTGGTGAACACAATTTCTGAGGGGCGGCAGCCCAGCAAGGACGCCACGGAATCGCGGGCGTGCTCCACGGCGGCCCGAGTCTGCTGCCCATGATGGTGGATCGACGAGGCATTACCGAAACGCTCGCCAAAATAAGGACGCATGGCTTCGAGCACGTCGGGCAGAACCGGCGTGGTGGCGTTATTGTCGAGGTAAATCCGCATCATCGTTTGACTATTCTACCTGCTCCGGTCGATAACCCACCGGAAACATTCTTAACAAAGAACATGGCGCAGCGAAAAGGCGGCAGGCCGCGAGTGCCTCGAATTGCGCATTCTCGATCATTTATTGGCGCTTTTATCAGCGCTTTTCGATCGCGACGTAAGGGCTGGGATAATCCGGCCCCAGATACTCCGCGCGCGGACGAATCAGGCGATTATCGTCGAGTTGTTCGATGACGTGCGCTGCCCAGCCGCTGATCCGTGAGACGGCGAACACGGGAGTAAATAGATCTTCATCGATGCCCAGGACGTGGTAAGTAGAAGCCGAGTAAAAGTCCACATTGGCGTTCAGTTTCTTCTCCGCCTTCACGAACTGCTCGATTTTTTCCGACATCTCGTACCATCGCGGCTGCCCGCTAGACCGGCTCAAATCGCGTGACATCACGCGCAGGTGCGTGGCCCGCGGATCTTCGGTGTGATACACGCGGTGGCCAAAGCCGGGCACTTTCTTCTTCTGCGCCAAAAGGTTGCGGACGTACTCGACTGGATCGGCCTTCTCGCGGTCAATCGTCTCCAGGATGCGAAACACCGCTTCATTCGCTCCGCCGTGCAGCGGTCCCTTCAGCGCGCCGATGGCCGAGGTGATTGCCGAATGCATATCCGACAGCGTAGCGGCGGTCACACGCGCGGCAAACGTGGACGCATTCAGTTCGTGGTCGGCGTGCAGGATCAATGCGATATCGAGCGCCCGCTCGGCCGTGGCAGAAGGCTTGGCGCCGGTCAACTGCAACAGGAAATTGGCGGAGTGCGAAAGCGTGTGGTCAGCTTCCACAAGTGGCTTGTCCTTACGAATCCGGTCGTAGGCGGCAACGATCATCGCGATCTGTGACGTCAGGCGGATGGCTTTGCGAACGTTGGCATCGTGATCGTTGTTTTTCTCGTCCGCGTCATAGAAAGCCAGAGCCGAAACCGCGGTGCGGAGCACATCCATGGGCAAGGCAGTTCTGGGCGCATCGTGGAGGAGCCGAATAATAGCCGGATGAAGGTGACGCTCCTGCGCCAAGCGCTCCTGCAGATTCTTCAGCTCGCCGGGATTCGGCAAGCGTCCAAACCACAGCAGGTAGCAGGTTTCTTCAAAAGTGGAATGCTCGGCCAGTTCGTGAATGTCGATACCGCGATAGGCAAGAACACCGCGGTCACCATCGATGTAGCAAATACTGGAGTTGGTGGCAACAATGCCTTCCAGGCCTTTAGCAGCCTGAGTGTTGGTCACGCTGGACATAGTCTCTCGCTCAATTGGATTGATTACCGTTGCCGGAGCCGCGCGAGGGGGTGCGCGGGGGATGCAACCGTCTTTCATTTATACGCCAGGAGGCGCTTACGCTCCAAACCCCAACGGTGACTTCGGTTTGCGTCCAGGACTTCGGTGGCGGCGCTTACCAGGTCTTCCAGTCCCTCGGCCGCGATATCTTTGCCAGTCAATTCTCCCACGAGTATAGTGAAGGGTTCGTCCGTAGCTCGCCGAGGCACGTGGAATCTCTGGTCATAATCCCCTTGGAGGAATGTCATGAAACGCTTTTTCTCGACTTGCCTTGCCCTGTGCTTTGTCTTTTCCACTGTCGCTTCGGCCGATGAGGGCATGTGGCTTTACAACGAAGCCCCGAAGGACAAGATCAAAGCCAAGTATGGGTTCGAGCTGACACAGCAGTGGCTCGATCATGTAAGGCTCTCTTCGGTGCGGTTTAACAACGGCGGCTCCGGTTCGTTCGTTTCCGCAGACGGTTTGACCTTCACCAACCACCACGTTGGCGCGGGATGCGTGCAGCAGCTTTCTACCGAGGGTCACGATTACATCAAGGCTGGCTTCTATGCGAAGACGCAAGCTGACGAGGCCAAGTGTCCTAATCTCGAGCTCAACCAACTGGTCGGGATCGAGGATGTAACCGATAAGGTCAACGCCGGAGTGAAGCCAGAAATGTCGGCCGCCGATGCGGGACAGGCCCAGCGCGCCGCCATGTCACAGGTCGAAAAGGAGTGCGCGACCTCCACCGGGCTGCGTTGCGACGTGGTCACCTTTTACTCGGGTCAGGTTTATAACCTGTACAAATACAAGAAATACACCGATGTGCGCTTGGTGTTCGCGCCGGAGTTTGACGCCGCATTCTTTGGCGGCGACCCCGATAACTTCACTTACCCTCGCTACGATCTTGACATCACGTTTTTCCGCGTTTACGAAGACGGTAAGCCCGCACACCTTGAGAACTATCTGCGCTGGTCGCGGACCGGCGTGAAGGATGGCGATTTGATATTCGTTTCCGGCCACCCCGGCACGACCAACCGTCAGCAAACCATGGCTCAATTGGAATTCACTCGCGATGTGGCCTATCCCATGGCGTTGGCTACTCTGAAGCGCCGAATCGAATTGCTGCAGGAGTTCAGTAAGCAATCGGAGGAAAATGCCCGAATCGCCAAAGAGGATATCTTTGGACTGCAGAACTCGCAGAAAGCACTCACCGGATACGAGTCCGGATTACTCGATAAATCGATTATGCACGCGAAGGCCGCGGACGAAGCGAAGCTGCAAGGTTCCTACAAAGCAGACGCGCGGAACGCTGGAACGCCTGATCCTTGGGATGAGATTGCGCAGGCCATGAAGTTGCAGCGCGAGATATATCCCCAGCTTATCTACCTGGAACGCATGCGTGGATTTGTATTCGGAGCCGGACTGCCGCTGACGGCGCGTCTACTGGTGCGAGCAGCCGAGGAGAAACCGAAGCCGAACGGGGACCGGCTGCGCGAGTTTCGCGATTCCGCGCTGCCCTCGCTGGAGCAGCAATTGTTCTCCACGGCGCCGGTGTACAAAAGTCTCGAAACCGTTCTGCTGGCAGACTCTTTGGCTGAGATGCGGGACGCACTGGGCAAGGATAACTCCGACGTGCAAAAGGTGCTCAATGGCAGAACGCCGGCTGACGCAGCTAAAGACATTATCGCCGGCACCAAGCTGGACGATGTTGCGGTTCGCAAACAACTGTACGAAGGCGGCCAGGCTGCGATCGCGGCCAGTAACGATCCACTTATCGTTGCCATGCGCGCCATCGAGCCTGATGCTCTCGCTGCCCGCAAGCAATTCGACGACAAAATTGACTCAGTGGTGCGACGAGATGGAACGCTGATCGCGAAAGCGCGCTTCGCGCAGAGCGGCTTTGCCCAACCTCCAGATGCCACCTTCACGCTGCGCCTGAGTTATGGCGCGGTGAAAGGCTACGAGGAGAATGGGAAGCACATTCCTTACTTCACGACGATGGGCGGCGCCTATGAGCACGCGGCTGAGCACAACAACCAGCCTCCGTACAATCTGCCGGAAAGCTGGATGAACGCGAAGGCAAAGCTGGACCTTAAGACTCCAATGAACTTCGTTTCGACGGCCGACATCATTGGCGGTAACTCCGGTTCACCGACGGTTAACAAACAAGGCGAAGTTGTGGGCATCATTTTCGACGGCAACATCGAGTCGCTGCCGGGAAACTTCGCGTATAGCGACGTGCAGAGCCGCGCCGTTTCCGTGGATTCACGCGGTATTCAGGAAGCCTTGCGCAAGATCTACGGTGCAACAGCTTTGGCTGACGAATTGTCAGGGAGCAAAGGAGAGGCCGCGAAGGCCGGTAGATAGAAAGCCGCAGGAACCACAGGCCCGCGTCTCGACGCGGGCTTTTCTTTTGCTGGGTATCAACTCAGATGTTCACGATGGCTTAACGCTTTTCCTCTTTTGCTGTGCTATTATTTTCCCCATTTCTGGAAAGGATGATGCGATGGGACAACCAGTGGTTCATTTCGAAATAGGCTGCCGTGACAGCGCCAAGACTGCAGACTTCTTTTCCGGCTTGTTCGGCTGGAACATGCAAGCGATGGGCCCGGCGACGATGATCAATACGGGCGCCGATAGCGGCATTCAGGGCCATATCTCTGCACTCGGCCATGAACCTCATCACTACACAATCTTTTACGTGCAGGTGGACGATGTGCAGGGCTATCTGGATAAGGCTGGCACGCTGGGTGGTAAGACGCTCGTACCACCGGTTGAGATTCCGACGGGCACCTTCGCCTGGTTTGCTGACCCGGACGGCAATACGGTCGGATTGTGGAAACCGAAATAGCGCCGCATCAAGCGGGCCAAATACTCAGCGCCGTCTTGCTCAGAATCTGCTGTTGGAGTTCTTCGCTCAGTGGGAGGGCGCGGAATTCATCGAGATTCCTCTTGATGTCCGGCACGCCCGGGCCCGGCCAGTCAGTACCGAAGAGAGTCTTGTGAGCAATTTCATCGAGGCGGGGGAAGTACTTGAGCAAAGTCTTGGGCGGGATGCCGCTGATGTCGAGGTAGACGTTGGGATGGCGCCGGATGAGAAAGAATGCGGTTTGCATCCAGAGCGGACGGCCGCCGTGGGCCAGCAGGATTTTGAGCTTGGGGAAATCGACCGCGACATCGTCCACATGAATGGGATCGCCATACTTGTTGCGCGCTCCGGGAAAGATGGACGTTCCGGTGTGGAACATCACCGGCAAGCCGTTGGCTTCAGCAGCGCGGTAAATGATTTCGAGTTCCTTCACTCCGTTCAGATAATCGTTGGGAAATAGGAGTTGATGCGGAGGATGAATCTTGATCATGCGGATTCCCAGCCGCAGAATCTGCTCCACGTCGGCCAGAACGTTCGTGGTATGCCGCGGATGCAGGCTACCGCATGAAAGTAATCGACTGGAATCTTCCTTGACGTAGTCCGCGATGAACTGATTGACACCGCCGGTGAAGCCGATCACCTCGGGCGCAACATAGTTGATGAGCATCGCGCGGTCGATGCCACTAGCGTCAAGGTATTTCAAGAAGGCTTTCGGCGAGCGGCAGAAATCGACGATTTGCTCGAAGTTTGGCCGCTTCTTTTTCATGAGCTCCAGCGCCTCCGGCTTGAACATCTCCATCGGCTGGATGTGAATGTGGCAGTCAGTGATCATGTGGGTGATTCTCAGCAGTCTTCAGTACATCGGCACGTTCGTGTCAATCCGCCGCGACCAGGCGTCGATGCCGCCGCGCATTGACTGCGCCTTCTCAAATCCCTGTTGCCGCAGCCAGGCGGTCACATTCAGCGAGCGCACGCCGTGATGGCAGACCACCACGATGTGATCCTCGGGATCAAGTTCCTGATGCGCGCGGGAGGGAACGTCACCCATGGGAAGCAGCTTCGCTCCGGCCATGTGCGCCGTTTCAAACTCCCAGGGCTCGCGGACATCGAGCAGGGTAAAGTCCTCGCCCTGCTCGAGCTTCGCCTTCACATCTTCGGGAGTGATCTCGTAGTCCATGGTTCGTGGCCTCGGCTACTTCCCTGCCCACTTCGGCGCGCGTTTCTCCATAAACGCACGAATACCTTCCTGCGCATCCGCGGTCTTTATCAACTCTTCCAAGTAAATCTTTTCGGCCCGTGCCAGGCCCTTGTCGAAGTGCATTGCATCCCACGCGTAGACGGCTTTCTTAGCGATGGCCAGCGCAGCTGGACTCAGCTTATACAAATCCCGAACTGTCAGATCAACCGTGCATTCCAGCTCATCATCGGGGACTGCGCGATTCGCCAGCCCCATCGCTACAGCCTCAGTCCCGCTGATCGTGCGCCCAGTCAGAATCAGTTCTGCAGCCCGCTTTTGTCCCACTAGAGCAGCCAACGCCGTACATGCAACCGGCGGATAACAGCCCAGCTTGATCTCGGGAAATCCCCATTGTGCCGAACAGGTTGTGTACACCATATCGCAAACCATTGCCAGTTCCGCGCCGCCGCCCAGGCAATGCCCGTGCACGGCAGCAATCGTGACCTTCCTGCTCGCAACCAAGGCTCGAATCACCGCGTGGAACTTGAACAGCATCGCCTCAACTTTGTCGGGCGTGTGCGCGGCTACATCGACCCCAACCGAAAAAGCTTTGCCCTCGCCGCTGAGGACGACCACAGTGACATCAGGGCGGAGTTCGATCTCTCCCAGAACCTGCGCCAGCTCTTCCATCATGGGAATGTCGATGACGTTCAGCGGTGCATGGCGCAAAACAATTCGCGCTACCCGAGGTGTGATGTCCACCTTGAGTCGGGAAAGATTGGATTCCACGAATGTGGAGACCATGTTTTCCTCCGCGTCTCTTTGCCTCTGTGGCGAAGCGATTCTCGATTTAGAGATTGATCGCCGACTTCCGGACCTCGCCGATGCTCGCCAGCGGATCGCGAGCGCCGCTCTTCTCGGCGATCCACTTCTTCTCTGTGCCGATGATTTCCAGCAGCAGCTTCTTGTCTTCCGCGGACGGCATGTAGTCTTTCAGATGTTCTGCGTAGGCGCGATCGTCGAGCGGTTCGCCGGTCTGCGCATGGAACTTCTGTCCGGCCCAGCGCCCGATCTCGCGATTGAACTTGATGTGCGGCGCATACAACTTGGGTTGGCCCGCTTTCAGCGCACCGTTGAAGCGTTCAATCAGACCCGCCACCTCGTCGCGATAAAGATTCCGGTTGTAGTCGTTCAAATCATCGAGATCGGGCACATGCTCGTTCTTGGGCTCATCATAGCGACCCTTGACACCCCAGACATAAGCCCAGTGCGCGGAAGAAGAATGGTCGGTGCCGAAGAGATCATAAGAGCTTGAGATCCACTTGTTGAGATATTTCTGAATGAGCCAGCCCGGAATCACACCCGCTTCCACAATGCGCCGCAGGCCGTCATTGCCCGTGCCCATGTGAAATGCCTCTTCGCGCAGCATGTACGACATGGAGCGTCCCAGCGGCGCGAAGGCGGAATATTTCAGCATCTGCAACTGGAACTTTCCGTCGCGATCGACGAAATCGGTGTAAGTGAAGAAGTCCATCCAGTTGTCGACATCGACGTTGAACGCGCCCAGAAGCCGCTGATTGTCGAACGCGCGGCGCTCCAGCATTTTCTGCGCCTCCACCTTTCCCGAATAGCCGAAATGATCCACCAGCAAGGCGCACATCTGCCAACCGTGTCGCATTTCCTCGATCATGACACGCGTGATAGCACGGCGGTCCCAGTCAGTGGGGGCGTTTTCCAGCAGATTTCGCTGCTGCTCGACGCTGGCAAATTCTGTATCGCCCTGATAGACGATCATATTCATCAGCGCATCGCGCATCTGCTGCGTGGGAATCTGGCGCAGGTTCTCCCACTTGCGGCGGCCCTTATAGGAACCGAATTCAATCTCCTCAGTATCGATCGCACCATAGAGCGTGTCAAAGTGGAACGCCTCGATGTCCTTGGTATTGACGCCGATATCTTTGCGCCAGTCGTTGAACATGCCTTCCCAGTCACTGAACGTTCCGATTTTCGCTACTTTGCCGGGCATAAGATATTTCCTCAATCATTGCTGCGTATCAAAACTGGCGGTTAGCAATTGGCAGTTAGCAGCTAGCTCTCGGCCCTCGCCCGTTCACCTCTCCTTGCCGCGTCAAGGCTAAGTGCTAACTGCTAATTGCGTGTTCCGCTATTTCGCTTTGAAAACCGCTGGCCGCTTCTCCACATAGGCAGCCAAACCTTCTTTCGCGTCTTCACTCTGGAACAGGATTTGCTGATTCTCGCGCTCCACCGCCAGCGCGGACTCCATGGGAATCTCCCATCCCGTCTGCACGGCGCGCTTGATGCGCCCCACAGCCTTGGCAGCCTTGTTCGGCGGACAGAACTGCTTGGCGTACTCCATCACGTTTTCCATGAAGCCATCGCGCTCGTAGATGTCGTTGATGATGCCAAGTTCCTGAGCTTCCTCGAACGAGAAGGTATTGCCAGTAACCATCAGTTCGATCGCTTTGCTCTTGCCGACCAGCCTCGAGAGCCGCTGCGTGCCGCCAGTGCCGGGAAGCACGCCCAAATTCACTTCCGGAAGACCGATCTTGCCTGCGTCCTTGCGAGCGATGCGGATGTCGGCAGCCATGGCAATTTCCAGTCCGCCGCCCACGCAGTGGCCATTGATCGCAGCGATCACCAGCTTGGGTGTGTGCTCCAGGCGCAGCAGCATTTCGTTGGCGTGCAGGCAGAAGTAATACTTAAACGTGGGATCGACGCTGGAAAGCATCTTGATGTTCGCGCCCGCCGAGAAAAACTTGTCGCCGGCTCCCGTGAGCAAAATGACGTAGACGTCATTTTCCATGCGCGCGCGCAGGATTGCCTCGTCGAGTTGCCGGTTCATTTCGTAGGTGTAGGTATTGGCCGGCGGATCGCACATCTCGATCACCGCTACACCGCCGTCGGTGCGGTAGTTGACAAGCTGCTTGGTGGTTTCGCCGGACGCCGGTTGCATTGTCGTCGCCATTTCTGTGACTCCTTATGTCTGATCTCGAATTCGTTTTTAACAAATTCTTACTGTGCCTATTTGTGGTCCTTAGCACCCGCCATCACGCCCCGCAGAAAAATGTCGCTCATCTCGTTCGCCAGCTGTTTGGCGTCGGCATCGACCCGCGGGTTGTGCCAGGTGTAGATCCAGTTCATCATCCCGAACAGGCTAAGCACGGCGATGCGTGTGGAAAACTGCATTCCCCGCTCGCGTTTCAGTTCCTCCATCAGCCCCACGCAGATGCGGTAGTATTCGCGCTTGATGGCGGCCAATTCCGTAGCGAATCCATTCTTCAGCACTTCGGCCTCGTGCGACAGCACCTTCATGGCTGCCTGATTCGCCAGAAAATATTCCAGATGATTGAGAATAAAGATACGGACCCTCTGCTCAGAATCACTCACGCCGTCCAGCCGCGCCTTCAGCCTTTGCACGATGGTGGTGAACGTGTGCTTTTGAATCAGGAAGAGGAGTCGCTCCTTGGACTCGAAATAATAATAGAGCCCAGCCAGCGACATTCCGCTGGCACGCGAAAGATCGCGCATCGATGCGCCTTCGTAGCCCTTCTTGCAGAAGACATCCGTGGCGTGGATGAGGATTTCCGACAGCCGCCGGTCAAATCGGGTAGCTGGCGCAAGCGCGGTGCGATGGCGCGCGGAAACTCGTGCTGCGGTGGACGGACTCCCCATAAGAATCGAAAGGCGGACGCTGATTCGAACGTTCGTTCGAACTTAGTATATGGGAAGGTGATCCTGATCACAAGCTCTTGGACGCTCGGCGGATCTTATAACGACAGGAATGCAGCCCTCACGCAGAATACGACGCGCGCTAGTTCCTCACATCCACCAGCAGTTGCTCCACTTCGCTTTTCACCTCGCCGGTGAGTGGTAGCAGCGGCAGTCGCGCCGGACCACCGAAGTATCCGTTGAAGTCCATTCCATACTTCACGCCGGGAATTCCGAGGTCGCCCACGACGCGCTGCGCAGAGGCGGCAATGCGATCCTGTTTTAGCCGGGCTAGTTCGGCGTCTCCTTCTTTCCACGCCGCGTAAATCTCGTAACACGAAGTCGGAGCAAGACAGGCGAAAGCCAGAATCGCGCCCACGGCTCCCGCGTCGAGTGAAGGATGCAGCTTCTGAGCCGCGCCCACCAGCACCTGGAATCCCGCTTCCTTCTGCCGGGTTTTCATCTTGCCGACAATCGTGACTGCCGACGAAGACGCTTTCCCCGAAGACGCTCCCCCCAATGCTGAAACTTGTACCAGTTCGCCGCCATCTCCGCTCGAGCCAGAGGCCGCGGCGGCGAGCATGCGCGGCGTGATCGCTTCAAACGTCTCGGTCACGGTGGCGCTTCGCCGGATGTGCCGCGTGCCTTCCACCATCCTGCGGACTTTTTCCACGGCGCCGCTCGATTCCTTGATGCCGATCAGGTTCGGATGTTCCGCCAGTGCGATCACGAGTTCCGCAGGAATGTCGTAGCCGGTAGCCTGAGGGAAGTTGTAAATGATGACCGGCAGCGGCGAGCGATCGGCCACGGTGCGGTAAAACGCGAGGATGTTGTCTGGCTGCATCTGCTTCTTGTAGTAGTGCGGAGTACGCACCAT
Source organism: uncultured Acidobacteriaceae bacterium (assembly GCA_963749985.1). Lineage (GTDB taxonomy): Bacteria > Acidobacteriota > Terriglobia > Terriglobales > Acidobacteriaceae > Sulfotelmatobacter. The sequence goes on from CAVVOS010000006.1 coordinate 303,542, forward strand.
GGCAACGTCGTAGCCCAGTTCAGCGGCGTATTCGGTAAGGCGCAGGGTCTCAATCGCCGACTCGATGCCCGTGCCCGCGACCAGCACTTTGTTCGGCGCAGCCGCCTCGCGCGCAGACTTCAGCACATCACGCCGCTCCTGATCGGAAAGCAGAATGGCCTCGCCGGTCGAACCGAGCACGACGATGCCCGCGCAAGGCGTGCGCGAATAGCGCTCAACGTTGCTCTCGAGCTTCTTGAAGTAGACGTTGCCGTCAGGATAGAACGGCGTGGTGATGGGAGGAAAAATACCGTGTAGAAGCATGATAGCCCTCGAGCATCCAGTATCGCACGGTGACAATCTTCGGCGGAGTAAGTCGACCTAGCGGCCCCTGACTACTCGGTCGGCATGCAACTGCTGCAGAGCCCGTATCTTCACTTCGCCACGCTGCAGCGCCGCAATCCCTTCCGCGGCTGCGCGCGCGGCCGAAAGTGTTGTGATGGTGGGAATGCGCGCCATCACCGCCGCGCGCCGGATCGCTTTCTCGTCGAACCACGGCTCCAGTCCGGTGGGCGTGTTGACGATGAGGTGAATGCGCTGGCCTTTGATGAAATCGACCACATTCGGACGGCCTTCTTTTACTTTGTAGACGCGTTCGACTTTCATTCCGGCGGCTTCGATCACGTCGCCCGTGCCGGAGGTAGCGACCAGTTTGAAACCCATATCCACAAACTTGCGCGCGACCTCGGCGACGTTTCGTTTGTCGTGCTCGGTCACGCTGAGGAATACGGTTCCCTGCGTCGGCAGCTTCTGGCCCGCCGCTAGTTGCGCCTTGCCGAAGGCTTCGCCGAAACTGTCGCCCACGCCCATCACTTCGCCGGTGGATTTCATTTCCGGCCCCAGCACCGTGTCGACACCGGGAAACTTATTCCATGGAAACACCGGCGACTTCACGTAATAGCAGCTTCCGGTGTCCAGATCGGTGCGGCGGTCAATATTCTCTGGCAGAAATTCGCGCAGCTTGCGCCCCGTCATCAGCCGCGCCGCAATCTTCGCCAGGGGCACGCCCGTGGCCTTGGAAACATACGGCACGGTGCGCGAGGCCCGCGGATTCACTTCCAGCACGTAGACTTTCCCACCTTCCGCGCCGTTGCCTGACCCCCCGCCATTCCCGCGCGGAATGGCGAACTGAATATTCATCAGTCCAATCACCTTCAGCGCGCGCGCCAGTTTGAAAGTGTAGTCGCGCATGCGATCCATGAGCGGTTGCGGAATATCTACCGCGGGCAGCACGCAGGAGGAATCGCCGGAGTGAATACCAGCCTCCTCAATGTGCTGCATGATTCCCCCGATCACCACGTCTTCGCCGTCGGAGAGCGCGTCTACGTCCACTTCAATCGCATCTTCGAGGAAGTGATCGATCAGCACGGGACGATCATGCGAGTACTCGACCGCCTCTTTCATGTATCGCACCACGGATTCTTCGTCGTAGGCGATCACCATGGCGCGCCCCCCCAGCACGTAGGAAGGCCGCACCACCACGGGATATCCAACCTGCTTCGCTCCTTCGATAGCCTCTTCAAGCGAGGTCGCCATTACGCCCGCGGCCTGCGGAATCTGCAGTTCCTCCAACAGCTTGTTGAAGTGCTTGCGATCCTCGGCCAGATCAATCGACTCCGGAGACGTGCCAATAATGTTTACGCCCGCGGCCTTCAGCGGCAAAGCCAGGTTCAGAGGCGTCTGCCCGCCAAACTGCACGATCACACCGCAGGGCGCGCCCTTCGAAGTTTCGTGCTGATAAATCGCCCACACGTCCTCAAACGTCAGTGGCTCAAAATAGAGCCGGTCGCTGGTGTCGTAGTCGGTGGAGACGGTCTCAGGATTGCAGTTGATCATGATCGTCTCGTAACCATCTTCGTGCAGTGCAAACGAAGCATGACAGCAGCAATAGTCGAACTCGATTCCCTGCCCGATGCGGTTGGGTCCGCTGCCCAGGATGATGATTTTTTTCTTGTCAGTCGGCGTGGCTTCGTCTTCGTCTTCGTACGTCGAGTAAAGATAGGGTGTAAAGCTTTCGAACTCCGCCGCGCATGTGTCCACCCGCTTGTAGACGGGCATCACGCCGTGTTTCTTGCGCAGATGCCGAATTTTCTCCTGACCTTCCAGCCGCCAGACATTGGCCAATCGCCCGTCCGAAAAGCCCATGCGCTTAGCCTCGCGCAACACCTCGGTCGGAACCGACTCGATCGGGTGCTTCTCCAGCTCAAGCTGCATATCGTTAATTTCTTTGAGCTGATAAAGGAACCACGGATCCATCGAGGTCATCTTTGCGACCTGCTTCACCGTATGCCCCTGCCGCAACGCGTACTGGATGTATGCGAGCCGCTCTGGATGCGGTGTGACAAGCCGCTGCGTCAGGATCTTGGGCTCGATCTTCGCGCCGCCGACGCGCTTTCCGGTATCGAGCGAGCGGATGCCTTTCATCAATGCTTCTTTGAAAGTGCGGCCGATCGACATTACTTCTCCAACCGATTTCATCTGGACGCCGAGGTTCTCGTCCGCTCCAGGAAACTTTTCAAACTGCCACTTCGGAATCTTCACGACGACGTAGTCGAGCGTCGGCTCGAAACAGGCCGGAGTCTTGCGCGTGATGTCGTTGGGAATCTCGTCCAGGGTGTAGCCCACGGCGAGTTTCGCCGCGATCTTCGCAATCGGAAAGCCCGTGGCCTTCGACGCCAGCGCGGATGAGCGCGAGACGCGCGGGTTCATCTCGATCACCACCATGCGCCCGGTTTCTGGATTCACGCCAAACTGAATGTTCGATCCGCCGGTATCCACGCCAATTTCGCGGATCACCGCAATCGATGCATCACGCATGGCCTGGTACTCGCGGTCGGTCAGCGTCTGTGCCGGCGCTACGGTGATGGAATCGCCGGTATGCACGCCCATGGGATCGAAGTTCTCGATTGAGCAGACGATGATGACGTTGTCCTTAGTGTCGCGCATCACCTCGAGCTCGAATTCTTTCCATCCCAGCACCGACTCTTCAATCAGAGCCTCGTGGACGGGCGACATGTCCAAGCCGCGGGTAAGCACCTCGACCAGCTCTTCGCGGTTGTAGGCGATGCCGCCGCCCGTGCCGCCCAGCGTGAACGAGGGCCGAATAATCACCGGAAAGCCGATCTTGCCCGCAAACTCCAAGCCGTCCTTTGTACTGTTCACAAGCGCGGACTTGGGCACGTCGAGCCCGATCTTCTGCATCGCGTCCTTGAAGAAGAGACGGTCTTCAGCTTTCTTGATGGCGGCCACGTTCGCGCCAATCAGGCTGACGTCATATTTTTCAAGAACGCCGCCGTCGGAGAGCTCGATGGCCAGATTGAGAGCGGTCTGCCCGCCCACAGTAGGCAACACGGCAAAACCCGCGCTGGGCGAGAGTTCCCGCTCGATGCGGATAATCTCTTCCAAATATTCGAGCGTGAGCGGCTCGATGTAAGTGCGGTCGGCGATTTCCGGGTCAGTCATGATGGTGGCCGGATTGGAGTTGGCCAGCACCACTTGATAGCCCTCGGACTTGAGCGCCTTGCAAGCTTGCGTGCCGGAGTAATCAAACTCCGCCGACTGGCCGATGACAATGGGCCCGGAACCGAGGATCAGGATTTTCGAGATGTCAGTGCGTTTGGGCATTTATTCTTCATTCTTAAATCTGTCATCCCGACCAAGAATAACGATCAGCGAAGCTGACCGTTATTCGCGTGGAGGGACCTGCTTTCCGCTGGCAGCGCATAAACTGCAAGCCAACAGCAGGTCCCTCGACTGCGAAGATCGTCCGCTTCGCTGACGATCTTCTCCGCTCGGGATGACAGAGTTTTCACGCTGATTGCTTCCTTTCGGGCTCGAACTGATGTCGCATATACCATTCGGAGGCCAGATCCTCCCAGGTTGGGTTGCGCTGCGCGATCAACCACTCTTTCTTAGTTCTGTTCCAGCGCTTCAGTTGCTTCTCCCTGTCAATCGCCTTGTTAACGTCGTCGAACGACTCGTAATAAACCAGCCGATGACACTTGTATTGCCGCGTGAAGCCTTCAATCAGATCGTTCTTATGCTCGAAGATCCGGCGATGAAGATTGTTCGTCATTCCTATGTATAAGACGCGCGACTTGCTAGCGACCATGTACACGCTGTAATGGTGCTCCTTCATAGCTACTCAAATCTGTCATCCCGACCGAGTCAGTTGAACGGCGAAGCCGGTCAACTGGCGAGTGGAGGGACCTGTTGTGCGCCTGCAGAGCATCGGCGCTTAAACCAACAGCAGGTCCCTCGACTGCGAAGATCGTCTGCTTCGCAGACGATCTTCTTCGCTCGGGATGACAGTGTCTCTTGACCTCCGTCTATTACGGCGCGCCTTGAAGGCGCGCCCTTTCAAAGCTCTTCATCCCCCTTAACTCGGGCGCTCCTCTCGGGAAACAACCATGCCAGCAAGCCACCGAAGACCCCAGCCTCCACAATGCTAGTGGGCCAGAACCAAATCATGCGCCAGTCCGGATATATCTGTAAGATTGCGACGAACGCAAGGCAGTGAATCGTCAGCAGACAAGCGATAGTAAGCCAGAAACTCCAGTGCCGCCAACGTCGTGCCGATTGCCGCACCGTGATCCAGAAGAGCAAAGCGGTGAAAGCAAAGAATCCGATCCAACCGCCTTTAAACCAACCGTTAATTTTATCTGTAACACCTAACCGGACCGTCAGCGCAAAGAACAACGCAAATACAGTGAGCGAAGCGAACGCCAAACCGACGTAGAGCAACAGCCGTCGAACAACCCAGCCGAAAGTTCGTCCTTTAGGCTCGGTATCCACAACCGACGACATCATCACCCTTTCCACTCCTCCATCATCTTGGTGAAGTCCTTGAACAGATAATGCGAATCATGCGGCCCGGGCGCGGCTTCGGGGTGATACTGCACGCTGAACAGCGGCAGGTTGCGGTGCCGCAGGCCCTCAAGGGTCGAGTCGTTCAGGTCGATGTGCGTCAATTCGACTTCGCTCTGGGCCAGCGAATCCGGATCAACCGCAAAGTTGTGGTTGTGCGCCGTGATCTCGATCTTGCCTGTCTTCAACTGCTTCACCGGATGATTCCCGCCGTGATGTCCAAACTTCAGTTTGAAAGTCTTCCCGCCGAGCGCAATGCCGACGAGTTGATGTCCCAGACAAATGCCAAAGATCGGCATTCTTCCCATCAGACGACGAATGCTATCGACGGCATACGTGCATGGCTCGGGATCCCCCGGACCGTTCGACAGAAAGACTCCATTGGGTTTCAATGCCATCACATCTTCGGCCAGAGTCTGTGCGGGGACCACCGTCACCCGGCAGCCTTCGCCGCGTAACTTACGTAGAATGTTCTGCTTAATGCCGAAGTCATAAGCCACCACATGAAAGCGCGCGGGTTCGTCCTTTACACCCACCATGGCCACCGGTTCGTGCGAGCGCTCGCCTACTTCCCACACGTAAGGGTTCTTGGTGCTCACCACCTTTGCCAAGTCTGTCCCGTCCATCTTCGGAATCGAGTTGGCCTTGGCCACCAACTTTTCCGCGTCGCTCTCGATGGTCGAGACTACGCCGCGCATCACCCCGTGGTCGCGCAGATGCCGCACCAGCGCCCGCGTGTCGATATCCGAGAGCACGGGCACCTTGAACTGCTCCAGGTATTCGTCCGTTACCTGCTGCGACCGCCAGTTCGAACTCACTTTCGAGAACTCGCGCACGATCAGACCTTCGATCCACGGACGCGTGGCTTCGTTATCTTCCTGGTTGGTACCGTAGTTGCCGATCTGGGGGTTGGTCAGGACAACAATCTGCCCTGAGTAGGAAGGATCGGTGAAGATTTCCTGGTATCCGGTGATGGAAGTATTAAAAACGACTTCGCCGTAGCATTCGCCTTTGGCGCCGTAGCCTTTGCCTCGGAAGACTCGCCCGTCTTCCAGCGCAAGGATAGCTTGCATTCTCGCTCCGGGGAGTGGATTTTAGAGAGTTTATCAGGGATTGCGCCAACGGCCAAGCCCGGAACACGGCTTCTCGAATTAAATTTTCGGTTGCTTAGAATCTGCAACCATCCCGCAGAGATCACGGCCCAACCGCGGCCAGGATGTAGTCCGTCAGCAGTTTCTCGGTTTGCTCGTGCATGCCGCGGGTGTTGTAGTTCGTGCTGGTGATCACGACCGCCAAATCCAGTTCTGGAAAGACCGCAACCTTATTTCCACCGTTGCCGCTCATAAAGAATGCGGGATAGCTTTTCCCTCCGGACTTGAAGGATTTGAGCCACCAGAGATAGCCGTATTCGGTATCGTCGTCGATACGCGCATGCGGCTGGGTCGACGTATGCACCCACGCTTCGTCGACGATGCGCCTTCCCTCCCAGCTTCCACCGTTCAAATAGAGTTGTGCGATCTTCAGCAGGTCGCGGCTGCTCAAGCGCAGTCCGCCGCCGGTCTGTGGGACGTTCATGGGCGAATACACCCACTGTGCATCGGTGATTCCGAGAGGAGCAAAAAACTTTTCCTGCGCGTAGCGATCAGTGCGTTCCCCAGTCACTTTCTGCAGCACTTCACTGAGGGTGAATGCCCCTCCAGTGCAGTAGCTGAAATATCTGCCATAAGGCGGCGGATCGATTTGCTCCCCCAAGTGCATTCGCCCCCGCACCGGAAGGTCAAGAATAAACTGCGCCCAGTCTTCCACCAGATACATGCGCTCTTCATTTCCCCGCGAAGCATCGTTCCAATCGTCGCATTCGAGCGCCGAACTCATGGTCAGAAAATCTTCTATGGTGATCTTGTCTTTCCGTGGATCAGGATTCTGCATCTTTCGCGCATGTTCCGGCAGCAACTGCAGCACGCGCGCATCGACGCCGCTCAACTTCTTTTCGCCGATCGCGATACCAATCAGCGCGTCGGTGATGCTTTTGGTGGCGGAACGCGTATCGCGCAAGGAATTCGAGGCGCCGTCGAAGTAGATCTCGTAAACCAGCTTCCCATGCCTGGCAATCAATACGCTGCCGATCTTCTTGAAGTCGCCAGCACGAACTGCGGTTTCCATTGCCCTTATCGGGTCGGGGGAGATTACGGCCGACTCCAAGCTCGGCGTTGGCCATTCATCCTTTCTCGATTCTGGCAACGAAAACTGCGCAGTTTGCGCCGGCAATAGCGCACTCCAGCTCACGCAGATCAGCACAAGAAGAAGAGTAGTCACCCGGCCAATCATATGGATTTATCCTCCCCGACAAAGCGATCCTTCCTTGGGAAAGACTCAGCGCAGAGCAAAAGGTTGGCAACGCGGAAGGAACCGAGAACATCGGAAGCGGCACCAGCCACGGATCGGACTACCGCACTCTGCCCAGCTTATCCATCGGCCAGTATCCGAATACCGCCTTGCCGTAGATATAGCTTTGGTTCACCGGACCGAAGTCCCGGCTGTCATTCGACATCGAGCGATGATCGCCCAGCACGAGGTAGCACTCCGGCGGCACCACGGTCTCCGGATACGACCGTGAATCGGCGTAGGCGGGGGGAACATAATCCTCGTCCAGCGCCTCGCCGTTTACGTACACTTGTCCGCCGTCGATGCGGATGCGATCTCCGGCCACGCCAATCACGCGCTTGATATAGCTCTTCGAGGGATCGCGCGGGTAACGAAACACCACAATATCCCCGCGCGAAATCGGCTCCAGCCGGTAGACGAACTTGTTGACGAAGATTCGCTCCTGGTCTTCGAGCGACGGCATCATGCTGGTGCCTTCCACCTTCACCGGCTGATAGATGAACACAATGATGAAGGCCGAGATCGCCAGCGAGAGAATCAGGTCGCGCAACCACACTCCCAAGGCGGGGCGCAGGCGTACCCCGGGCTCCGCCGCTCCCGCCAGAGGAAGGGGCCGTACCGGTCGGATGGTCGAATCTGGGCTGGGAGGTTCTGGCATGGGCTTTTCTATTGTATACAGATCATGCCAGGGCGGCAGCTAGTTGTGCCGGTGTATCGAAAAGCAGGTAAAATAACTGAACCTAAGGAGACATCTATGACGCCGACCCGAGCGCTTCCGCGCAAGTTCGCCCACCGTGCGCTCACCCTCGCTTTGCTCTTATTGGTAACGCTGACCATGACTTCTCTGTGGGCCGCTCCTCAGGAAGAAGGAACAGGCATCCCTGCCTACAACGCCGGCCCTCCGCCGAAAGGGACGAAACTTCCCGCCGTCCTCACCAAGGATCAGTTGTGGGGATCCGACGCCCAGTACTCCTACCAGACTCATGCTTATGAACTGGCGTCGAGGATTCCGGCCGTCCTTCACCAGCAGCCCTGCTATTGCTATTGCGACCGCATGGGCCATAACAGCCTGCATAGCTGCTTCGAGAACACTCACGGCGCCCGCTGCGCCACCTGTCTGAAGGAGCTGTATTACTCCTATCAGCAGCACAAGGCGGGCAAGACTGCGACTCAGATTCGTGCTGGCATCATTAAAGGCGAGTGGAAGCAGATCGACCTGGAATCGGCAGCGGCGATCAACTAGCTTCTAGTACCCAGTAACGAGTACCTAGTACTCAGAAAAAAACCGCGAGATCGTTGCGAAAGGTGTTTTGCTGGGTACTGGGTACTAGGTACTGCTCCCCGAATTGCCCTACACCCGCCCTTTGAGTGATACTTAAGTATCGGCTCTTCGAGTCTCAAGAGCCAAGGAGTCCCCATTACGACGAGCACAGGAAAAATTCTCCACATGGCTCAGAAGGCTACCCCAAAGAAAGCATCGGTCGCGGACGACCCGCGCATTGCCCAGGCCCTGCAGAATTACGAAGCCGGGCTGCGTGCCTTGCAAGAGCACAAGTTCGACAAGGCGAAGCCACTGTTTCAGAAGGTACTGGCCGGTCCCAGCAAGGAGTTGACGGACCGGGCCACCATTCATCTCAGCATTTGCAACCAACACCTTGAGCGCTCGACCACGACTCAGTTCAAGACCATCGAAGAACACTTCGACTACGCCGTCTCCCTGATGAATGTCGGCGACTATATTACCGCCCGCGAGCACATCGAGAAATTGTTCAAGCAGGCACCTAAGACCGATTTCGTGGTCTACGGCCTGGCCGCGCTCGATTGTCTGACAGGTCATGTGGAAGATTCGCTCAAGCATCTGGACGAAGCGCTTCGCCTGAATACAACTCTGCGCTACCAGGCGCGTAATGACTCGGATTTCCACAATCTGGCTGAAGATCCTCGTTTTACCGAGCTGTTGTATCCAGACCCCGCGGCCGACTCGTCTTCCGCGGAACCATCTTTCCCGGAAGACGAATCTTTTTAGGGCGGCAACCGAGACTCTTCGATGGCACCCCGAATTACTGAGCTATTGTCTCTGGAGAAGGCCACGCGCGAGCGCGGCGTCCGGGTTGTCGCCATCGGGGGCGGCACGGGCCTCTCCACTCTGCTTAAGGGGCTCAAGCGCTTCGCTCTCACTCCGGCCGAGATGCCCGTAGCTCTCCCCGGCATGCCCGTCATTCGTGACCTCTGCGCCGTGGTCACGGTCAGCGACGACGGCGGCTCCAGCGGACGCCTGCGCAAGGAACTCAACATGCTTCCTCCGGGCGATATCCGCAATTGCATCGTCGCCCTCAGCGAGGATGAGGCCTTGCTCTCTCAACTCTTCCAACACCGCTTCGAAAAAGGATCCGGCCTCGAGGGTCACAGCTTCGGCAATCTGTTCCTGGCGGCACTGACTTCCATCACGCATGATTTCTCCGAAGCCGTGCGCCTGTCTTCCGAAATCCTGCTCACCCGCGGCCACATTCATCCCGCCACCACTTCCAACATCGAACTGGAAGCGCTGATGGAAGACGGCACCCGGGTGCGCGGTGAAACCAAGATTACCGCCAGCAAAGTCCGCATCCAGGAACTCTTCCTCGTTCCTGCCGATGTCGATCCTTTACCGCAGACGCTCGATGCCATCGCTCGGGCCGATATCATCAGCATCGGTCCGGGGTCCCTGTTTACCAGCCTCATTCCCAATCTGCTGGTGCATGGCATCGCCGACGCCATCGTCAATTCGCCCGCGACCAAGGTCTACATCTGCAACCTGATGACTCAGGCGAATGAAAGCCTCGGGCTAACTGCTGCCGATCACATCCGGGCCCTGAATCGCCACGCCCACCGGCAAATCTTCGACTATGCCCTGATCAACCGCACGCCCGTTTCCGCGGAGCTGAAGGCAAAGTATGCGCTGGAAGGCGCCTGCCAGATCGTTGCCGACCTCGATGCCATCGAAGCTCTGGGAGTGATCCCGGTTCTCGGAGATTATCTGGAAGAGGCCGGCGTCGCCCGCCATGACACCGCCCGTATTGCCAGCGATATTATGCAACTTACAACCCAGACTATTGACGCGGACCGCAAGACCCGTTCCACCGGGAAGGTGTGAATCACGCACGCCTCCTCATTTCTTGTTTCCAACGCCCAATAACTCTGGCTAGAATGTGCAAGCACGAAACCAGTAAGATATCGCGGACGATGAAAATGAAGACTCAGATACTTACTTGCCTGCTCTTGATTCTTGCGCTGGTCGCGGTTGCTAGCGCACAGCACGATGCCGAGGAACCTACCGCGGTCCTGAATTTTCTCATCCTGAAAGATGACAATGGCAAGCCGATTCGCAGTGCCATCGTGATCATGCACGCCGTAAGTACGAGCGGCAAGCAGGGCAAGGGCGGAATCGAGGTAAAAACCGACGCCGAGGGCAAGACCAGCTTCGACGGCATACCCTACGGCAAACTGCGGGTGCAAGTGATGGCTTCCGGCTTCCAGACCTTCGGCGATGACTATACCGTCGACCGAGCCACGATGGACTTCACCATCAAGCTGAAGCGTCCGTCAAACCAGTACTCTATTTACCAAGCCCACCCTGAAGAGAAAAAGGACGACAAGTCACCGTCCCCTGATCCCAACGCAAAACCGCAATAGACAGGGCAGACGCATAAAAGACAGCGAATGTGCGCCCAATCCATAACTCTTCATCGCTTACGGATGGGGGCGAGGCCATCAGTATTGCTAAGTAGGACACTCCGACGATAGGATCCGATTTCATGGTAGCCGGACTATTGATCGTCGCCTGCTGGATCCTCCTCGTTCTGTATTGGAACATCAGCGCCCGCTCAATCAAGCCAGCGGCAGAACGTCAGAGCCGTACCAGCAGGCTGGCCAGGGTGCCGGTTTGGCTGGGCTACATCCTGTTTGGCGTGGCGGGAGCACATCCGTTTGGCATGGTGGTAATACCGCATACAGCGATTGCGGAATCGCTGGGAGTTGCGATTTGTGCGCTCGGACTCTTCGCGGCCATCTGGTCACGCAAAACGCTAGGGGACGATTGGAGCAGAGATGTCGAGTTCAAGCAGGAGCACAAACTTGTGGAACGGGGGCCATATCGTTTCGTGCGTCATCCGATTTATACCAGCCATCTGCTCATGGGTTTGGGAACGGCCATTGCGTCCGGCTTGCTTGTTGCGTTCGCGGGGCTATTGTTGTTCATCATTGGCTTTTGGATAAAACTGAAGCAAGAGGAAGGTCTCCTCCTGAGGCACTTTCCAGATGAATATCCCGCCTATAAAGCTCGCGTAAAGGCGCTTGTGCCATTCGTATTTTAGGTTCTGCGCAACAGCATGACAGCGGCGTTCGATTGTTTGATGCTGGATGTGAATCCGCCTTGCAGAGTAGAATTTGCCGATGCCTTATCTTCTCAAAACCGAGCCTACCGTGTATTCCTTTGCCGACCTCCAGCGCGAAGGCACCACCATCTGGGATGGAGTGACCAATCCCGCCGCGGTCAAGAACCTGCGCGGCATGAAGACGGGCGAAGCGTTAGTCATCTATCACACTGGAGACGAGAAAAGTGCGGTGGGAACCGCGTCCGTTGTGTCGGTGGACGCATCGGACACCAAGAATCCTCAGGTGAAAATCAAGGCTGGCAAGCCGGTGGCCAAGCCGGTCACGCTGGCCGAAGTGAAGGCGAATAAGCTATTTGCCGATTCCCCGCTGGTGCGGCAAGGCCGGCTGAGCGTGGTTTCCTTAACTGACGCTCAATACAAGTTTCTCACCGGCCAATGATCTTGTCCGGCGTCCAAGCCTCAATGTGCGCGCGCGTCCCGCCGGATCAGCGCGTAATCCACAAAGAAGCCGAGGCCGATTGCCAGAGGAATGACGCCGAATGTGGCCGCGATCATCGCTTCGGGTTCCTGACGACCGATCAGGATGAAGGTCACGATATAGCCAATGGCTCCGGCCACCAAAAGAATTCCTGAGCGCCGGGATCGAGCCGACTCCGAAAGCTCCGGCTGCATCGGCACATCTACTCCCCGCGCAATCGCCGCCAACCGCTCCTCGCTGCGCAGCTTGCGCACGCGGAAGAACGTGTACATGGCCGCCATCGGGATTCCAAGTATCATCACCACCGCCGCCAGTCCCACAAAGTTGCCGTCCATAACGCCTCCTGATGCCGGCGCTGGGTTGATCGCAGCGCCGTCTCACCAGTAGTTACGGATGCCCGCGGGAAAAGTTCCCGCGTTCTATTCGCCACGGCGGGCTATATCTTGGGTACCGCGTTACTCCAGATTGGCATGTGTATTGGGATAGAACTTGGCGATCATGCGCCCTGTCATCAATCCGCCTTCGTATTCGGGAATGATCACCTCATCCGCGCCCGAATTACGCATAGCCTGGGCGTAGCGGGATTGCCCAGCCCGAGTGATGATGCGCGCCTTCGGATTCAGCGCCTTCGCTGTCACGGTGATGTACAGATTGTCGGCGTCATTGTCGATCACAATGCAGACCCCGCGTGCGCGCTCGATTCCGGCGGATTGCAACACATCGTGCCGCTTGGCGTCGCCCTGGATGGCAAGCACTTTCTCCTTCAGCAGTTCGCGGCACAATCCCTCGTTGGTTTCAATGAGCACAAACGGAATCTTCAGGCGGCTAAGCTGGTCCACCACGGTTCGGCCGACCTGCCCGTAGCCGCAGATGATGAAATGATCGTGCAGTTTGTCGATGCTGACATCGTTCACCATGGTTCTCCAGGCCTCCATACCTTGCCGGTTGAAGATCGTAACCGCCACCCGCTCCGCCACCCAGATCTGAAAGGCAAACACACCGCAGTACACGAAAATCGAGAAGAGCTTGGTGGCATTGTGCACGCGCTTGGGGTCGATTGCATGCGGCTGGATCATCCAGAACAGAGCGTCTTGCCAGGCCAACCCTTCCAGTCTGCGGTAGACCAGCACACACATCAGGCTGAATCCGGCGAACATTACCAGCGGTAGCCACAACCGGCGCAGGAACAGCAGCAGGATTCGGACCATGGGGCAGAAATACTATCGCAAGTCGATCCGCATAGCAACGGGGATGCCGATCCTCAAAAAAGCGATTGCCCGAATCGTCTTCTTGAATTCTTTAGAAATAGGAAGGCCACCTTCGACTGGGATTAGTCAAAAGTGGATTGATCTCTGACGGTCAGCGAATCAACTGGCGCAACTCGCGCCGGAGAATTTTTCCCGAGGCCGTCTTGGGGACAACCTCCACAAAATGCACCTCGCGGGGCTGCTTGTAATGGGTCAGCCGGTCGGCGACAAAGGCGCACAGCTCGTCTTCCATCTTCTTGCAAGTTACAAAGCCGTCGCGCAGCGCGACGAATGCCACGGGAATCTCGCCTGCCGCCGCATCCGGCCGGCCGACCACTCCGCACTCCCGCACTGCCGGATGCTCCAGCAACACCGCCTCCACCTCTGCCGGCGCTACCGGGAATCCTTTGTACTTGATCATCTCCTTGCGACGGTCCACGACTCGGTAGAAGCCTTCGCTATCGCGCGTGACAATGTCACCGGACCAATACCATCCGTCGCGCAGCACGGCCTCAGTCGCCTCCGGCTCCTTCCAGTAGCCCTGCATGAATTGCGGACCGCGCATCACTAACTCTCCCGGCTCACCCGTGGGAACCTCCGCGGCACTGCCCGCCGAAGCGCGCAGATTCTGCTGCCCCATATTTTGCCGCCCCATATTTTGCTGCCCCAGCACGCGGCACTCCGTCTGCGCCAGCGGATGCCCGATGGAATCTGGCCGGTAGAGTTCCGGCTCCAGATACCCCACGTGCGTCACCGGCGAAGCTTCGGTCATGCCATATCCCTGGCACACCAGAATGCCGGTTAGCGCGGTGAATCTGCGCGCCAGATCGGGTGCCAGCGGCGCGGCTCCGGACTTCACCCAATGCACTCGGTGATTCCCGGGGAACTGTCCCGCCTCCGCGGCCAGGCATAGAGCGTTCATGGCGGGTGGTACCACGGGCATGGTGGTGATCGATTCTTCCGTGAGCAGTGCGATCAGGTTTGCCGGGTTGAAGCGCGGCATCAGCACCAGCGTGGCTCCCAGTATCAGAATCGGGTTCAGCGCCACGTTCAGTCCGTAGATGTGATACAGCGGCAGGAAGCAAAGCAGGTTATCCGTCGACTTCAACATGGCCGCACCCGGACCGAGTAGCTGATAAACGTTGGCCACCAGGTTGCGGTGCGAGAGCATCACGCCTTTGGGCAGGCCGGTGGTGCCGCTCGAATAAGGCAATGCCGCTAGAGTCGTCTCCGATGGCTGATCGGGCTCGGGCAGAGTTGCGCTCACAGGTTTCAGCAGGTCGGAGAATGGCTCGCTTCCGCTTCCCTGCTCTCGCGTGCAAAACACGCGCCGCAAATTCGGTAGCTCCGCAAGATTGATGCCCGAAACATTAGGTCCATCGGTGATCAGCACGACTGCGCCCGAATTCCCCAGCTGATAGCGGACTTCCCGTTCGCGATACGTGGGATTCAGCAGCGTGGGAATCCCCCCGGCCAGCGTTACTGCATGATAAGCGGCGCAGAACTCCCAGGAATTGCTCAGGAAGATGGCAACCACTTCGCCCGGCTTTACCCCGGCGGCAACCAGCCCTCGCGCCAGCGCTTCCACGGTCTCGCCATATTCCGCATAGGTGAGCCGGCGCCCGCAGGAAGTGTCCACCAGAGCCGCCTTCTCGGCATGGGCGCGGCAGGAGTCGAGAATCGCATTGTGTACAAAGACGTTGTTGGGATCAGCGTAGAGCTGGGTGCGCAACATGGCCGGGATGATTGTAGCGGAAAGCACTCAGCCTGTGGCGTGAGCAGGGGCGGCAGGAATCAGCCGCCCCTCTCGATCTGCTTCATCCGGCGCTAGGCACGGCCACCCGACTCCGCGCCGCGAATCGCTCGGACCAGCGAATCTTCCCGGTTACCTGCATCACGACGAATAGCGTGATGATGGCGATCACGGTAATCGCCAACCCGGTGAATCCCTTCCAGAAGAATGCATACGAAAATAGCACGAGGTAGATCAACTGCGCTGTGCCAGCCTCCAGCGCGGCGAACCGCAGACCCACCACCAGCCGCAGGTAGCTCACCACCAGGCCCACCGAAACGGCTGAAGATAGAATCATGGCGGCGTGGATCGAAATGTGGTCCGCCGAATAGGCCAGCAGCAGATGGAAAGCGAAAAACGCCGTCGCCAGAAAGAAGTAGTTCATGGGATGCAGATCGATGTTGCGCAAGGTGGTGATGATGAACATCAGAAAAAAGAAGAAGAACAACGACACCGGAGCGGCATAGCTGATTTCGCCTGCCAGCGGCCCGGGCTGCGGCTTCTGGGGCATCGTCATGCCGATCTGGAATCCTGAGACCAGGTTCGAGTATTGCCAGGTCAATTGCCATCCGCCCGGGATAAGCTGTTTCGACGTGGGTGAGAGCGTGTCATCGGCGAAATCGATGTCGCGGAAATTCGTCTGCATGGTGAGCATGAAATCGCGTGCCTGCGCGATGCCGTCGCCCAATTGGTAGCGCCAGCTATCCAGCCCCTGCGAACGATATTCCACGTGCAGGCGGGCGGTGTCCCCGGGACCTAAAGTCGCCTGCCCCGCAGTACCCTGATCGTCGGTAGTGAGCGCAACGGCCTGCTCGTTCACCTTCATCTGCAAGCCGTCGTAGATCGCCTTCTGTGCCGGAAGTTTGAGGCGGAAATCTACCGCTTGTGCTTTCGCCGTATCGTTCTGGAAGGTGTAGTCTCCGGCGAAGTCGACCGCATAGGTGCTGTACCAGAGCAATCCCTTCTGCCGTGGCGTGAGATGAAAGTTCACATGAATCCGGCTTGCTTCCACGGGTAGCGGAACCTGCCGCTGCACGTACTGGCTATGAACCACGACTTTGCCATTCTCAGCCGTGGTCGAGTTGACTACGTCGGTAAGAGTGTAGGTCGCGGTCGGCGGGGATTGTTGTTGCGCTGTGCCCCAGGTGGAAGCCACGCGTCCCTGCAGTTGCTCATTGCTGCCGTAGGTGCGTGAGGAAATGGTCGTACCAAGAATTACCCACGCAATGGACGTGCACACGAAGATGAATGCCAATGCCAGAATTTGTCGCAGCAAAGATTCCCTCCCGTTGCGATAGATCGCACAGATTCGATTGCAAGGAGATTGCCGCTGAGGATTCGTTGAGAGCAGAGAAGTTAGGGCCACTTGACCGGCATGACTGTGTCTGCCGAAACACGCGTGTGTCATGGCCTACACAGGGCAATAATATAGTTGACTCGCCCACTGTTTTTCTGTATAGTTCTGGTCATGGAGAACAAGGCCATGACCGAACCCAAGAGCCTGCAAGAGGCTGTAGTATTTTTCTCGAATCCTGATAACTGCATCGACTACTTGGCTGTTCGCCGTTGGCCGAATGGCGTTATTTGTCCCGGCTGTGGCTCTACCAGTGTCAGCTTCAACGCGAAGCGGCGCACTTGGAAATGCAGCACTCACCACGCCAAGCGCGAGTTCTCCATCAAGATCGGCACCGTCATGGAAGATTCGGCCATCCCGCTCGACAAGTGGATGGTTGCTACTTGGCTGGTCACCAACTGCAAAAACGGAATCAGCAGCTACGAGATTGCGCGTGACGTTAAGGTCACCCAGAAGTCTGCATGGTTCATGCTTCACCGCATCCGACTGGCGATGCAGGATGATTTCTTCGGCTCGAAACTCGGCGGCGAAGTCGAAGTAGATGAAACCTTCATCGGCGGCAAGGCGCGAAACATGCACGTCTCGGAGCGCAAGCGCCGAATCACTGGCACTGGCGGAAAAGATAAAACCGCTGTCATGGGACTCTTGGAGCGCGAGAGCGGCAAGGTACGCGCAACTGTGGTTCCTAGCCGCAAGCGCAAAGTGCTGCAAGAGCAAGTACGGAAGCACGTCACTGCTGGCGCGGCTCTCTATTCCGATGCCCTGCAATCGTATGAGGGACTGGCGACCGAATACGCGCATCAAGTCGTTGACCATGCGACTCAGTACGTAGATGGCCGCGTGCACACCAATGGCCTTGAGAACTTCTGGAGTCTCCTCAAGCGCGGCATTTCTGGAACCTACGTTTCGGTAGAGCCGTTTCATTTGTTCCGCTACCTTGACGAACAGATGTTTCGTTTCAATAACCGCAAAGACATTAACGATGCTGGCCGCTTTGAAATGGTCGTGTCGCAACTTGTGGGAAAGCGTCTCACTTTTGCCGAGTTAACTGGCAAGGTGGGAGAAACGATTCACTAAGCCTTGGAGTCGAAAGCGTGGCCCTAAGTCAAAGCTAGTACTTGCGAAAAAATAAATCCTCTAGGGCTAATTTCCGCAAATACCACAATTCCTGCTCCTCGTCATTAATTCTGAGGCGGCACTCTCCCTTGCCGTTTAGGGTGAGAGTCGCTTCAAACTTCACAGCCTCACTAACATCCCTGACTTCTATAGCCTTCTCGGTCAGATGAAACGATACAGAATCGTGAATTGTTCCGGAAGCCGTTTGTCCATTAACCAGCACCTTTATCGCCCTCCCATTGTCGGTGAAGACCAACCTAAATCCATAGTGGGCGGGCAAGCCCTCGCCATAGGTTTTGCGAGTAGCTTGTGCCTTTTCTACGTCATTTCGGACATCTCCCTTTAGCTGCTCAAAAATAACGGACAGGGAGCACTGTGCACGGGCCTCCATCCAATCGAAATCTATTTCGCCTGAACCTTGTCTCGTTTTTTCTTTTCCTTCTTGCGTCTCCATTCTTTGTCCCTCTTCTGTATTTCTTCATGCGAAACTGAAAGCAATCGTCGCACGACGGTGTCAAACCTCCCTGCATCACTATCCTGTTTTTGTAGCATCCAAAATGTCCCTTTCCCACCGAATAAAACTTTCCTTCGGAGTATGGCCCATGTGAATGTTATTCGAGTCTACGAATATGTCTGCCACTTGGAACATTTCGAGCGTTTCCCCGCGCCCGAAAGCCACTCGCGCCCTTATCGTAGCCGTGACCCAAGCAAGCATGTCGGCAGATAATAACTGAACAACGTCCCTGCGGCTTTCATAACTTACCGATTCGGGTATGAACCATTGCTCCATTCCATCGTCGTACCGTGGTTTCCCGCTCACTCCCCCAAAAAATACCTTGGCAATGTCGTCTCTGCCTTTCTTTGGAGTTAGATCGAACACGAACTTTAGTGGAGGATTCACTTTTGTTTGCATCGCCCTCCATCTAGCTAATTCGCCACCGCACCGTTGAACAGCATAAGTAAAATATTCCTCCGCAATCGGCTCGTTGGTGTAAAGCGTGGCCTCTGAATTACGCATATGTTCGTCAAAGTCTTGCTTGGTATATGACAACGCTATTCCATACTCGACAAACTCCACCACGGTTTCCGCGAGTTGACGAAGAACGTTTTTTCTTTTCTTGACCGCCCAACGCCTCCAAGGATGTTGTTCGAGCGTAGTCTCACCACGGGCGCATTGATTACACGGTTTTTCTCGTCGGCAGGCGGCAAACTCAGTCATGTGAAAGTGCTGGAACCCAGCATTGACAGAAATATTTCTCCACCTGCGTTCAAACTGTAGCCATTTCTCTACTGTCGAAACACAGAATGCGGCTGTGACTATACGGGACTTGGTATCAGTACCACTGTCATCAACGTAGACAGTTTGAGCCTCAACCATAACGAATCGCCGTTCTTTCCCTTGATTCGGGCAAATGCTTAGGACCAAATGCTCGAATGACGAATAGGGGGTTCTCAAGACGCGCCCCCTCTAGGGCCATCATGCACCTGACTATTGGGCGAGTCAAGTAATTTATTGCCCTACACAGCTCGGAATAGATTTTGGCGCGTGGCGTTAGCTGGCTAGCCGGCGCAGAAACTCCTGCTCGTCCATGCGGTATTTGAAGGCCTTACGACCGTCGATGAAGACGACTGGCACTTCGTCGTTGAACTGCCGCCGCAGTTCGGTGTCGCTATCGACGTCCACTTCCTGCCAGGTGAAACCACCGCGGCGGGAGAGCTTTGTGAGGCTTTCCTTCACCACTTCGCAAAGATGACACCCCTTGCGCGAGTAAACTACGACTTGGCGGGAGCCTGGCACGCCGCGATTGTACCGTCACGGCTGCACCTTCTGGCAAGAAAAAAGAACTCAGCGGTGCGTCGCACGAAATCGCCTTCCCGGTTCAGGAGTAAAATCCCACAATGGTCGCTTCCGAGCACAAACCTCTGCGCGGCAAGGCCTGCCTCATCACCGGCGCAGCCCAGCGTTTGGGACGCGCTTCCGCTCTCGCTCTGGCCGAGGCTGGCGCCGATGTCGCGATCACGTTTCGCACTTCCGCCCGCGAGGCCAAGCACACCGTCGTCGACCTTTCCAGCTTTGGCGTGCGCGCCTTCGCCCTGCACTGCGACGTCACCGACGAAGCCAGCGTTAAATCGATGATGCAAGAAGCCGGACGAGAACTGGGCCGCATCGACATTCTGGTGAACAACGCCGCCAACTATGCCACGGCGGATTTCGAGCGTCTCACCCTACGCCAGTGGGATGCGATGTTCGCGTCAAACACTCGTGGACCGTTCCTGGTGTCGCGCGAAGCCCTGAAGTGGATGCGCCGAAAGCGGCCGGGCGCGAAGGGCTCGGATCAAATCGAAGCCAAAATCATTCACATGGGGTCGCTCGGCGGCTTGCGCCCCTGGGCCACGAACGCGCATTACTGTTCGTCTAAGGCCGCACTGCACATGTTGACCAAGGTAATGGCAAAGGCTCTGGCTCCGGAAATTGCGGTCAACGCGGTCGCACCTGGCATGATCGATCTCGGAGAGAAGTCGGCCGCGCCATTCCTGCGCCGGATGGCAAAGCAAACTCCAATGGAGCGCAACGGCCGTGGCGATGAAGTCGCGGCAGCGGTCCTGTTCTTTGCCACCGCGCCCCAGTTTATTACCGGTCAGATTCTTGCCGTGGATGGTGGGCTGGGTCTCTAGCGGATCACTCTCAGGCTTCCGCCGAAGTCGGGTCGATGATCCGCTTCACTTCCGAGACCCGGTTGGCCGGAAAGCCGCCTTGTTTCGCATGTTCCCGTACCATCGCCTCGTTGGGAGCAATATAAACACAATAGATTTTGTCTTGCGTAACGTAGCTCTCGAGCCACTGAATCTGCGGCCCCAGGTTCTTCAGGACGCTGCACGACTTCTGCGAAATTGCCAGAAACTGATCCGGCGGTAAACTTCCCACACCCGGGATCTCGCGCTCGATTACATATTTTGGCATCTCTTCCTCCGTTGACATGTGTAGCTGCGAAATGGCTGACCTTTCGCCGGAAGATTTTATTCTGCGCGCCGGGAAATAGCTACTCGATATGGAACTTAGCCTCCCTCTTTCTGTACGGTTCCGACTCAGGGTATAGTGGGGCGAATGAAGAAAAATGGAAACGCGGTTTCGTCGAAAGCTTTCGCAGCGCCTGCTCCCCGCGTCGCTGTCGCCATCATGGCTGCCGGCAAAGGCACACGGCTCAAGTCGCAGCTTCCCAAGGTCCTGCACGAAGTAGGCGGCAAGCCGCTTCTCGCTCATGTGATCGCAGCGGCCGCTCGGGTCGTTCCGCCGAATGATGTCTTCGCCATCATCGGTCACGAAGCCGACCGCGTCCGTGCAGCCGTGGCCCATACCGGCGTTCATTTCGTGCTGCAGGCGGCACAGCGCGGCACGGGCCACGCTCTGATGGTTGCCCAGCCGGCGCTCTCCAGCTACGACCACGTCATCGTTCTCTCCGGCGATGCTCCGCAGATCACGCCCCAGACCATCGCCCGCCTGCTCAACTTCCACCTCGACGAGCAGGCCGCCATGACTTTGCTCAGCGCCGACCTCGATCACCCGACCGGCTACGGCCGCGTTCTACGCAAGGGCCACCGCAGCGCCGAAGTCCAGGCCATCGTCGAAGAAAAGTCCGCCAGCCCCGCCCAGAAAAAGATCCGCGAGATCAACGCCGGCTTCTACGTCTTCGCCGTGCCGCAGTTGTTCTCGCACATCCAGAAACTCTCCACCGCCAACCCTCACGGAGAGTACTACCTCACCGACATGGCCGAGGTTCTGCGTAAGGCCAGAGAACGGGTTGTAGCGTGGAAAACGGAAAACTCCGCCGAAGTTCTCGGCGCCAACACGCGGGTCGAACTCTCTTTCATTGACTACCAGATGCGCATGCGCAAGTGCCATGAACTCATGGCCGAGGGCGTCACCATCTTCTATCCTGCGACCTGCGTGATCGACAACGATGTCGAAATCGCCCCTGACACCGTGATCGAACCCTTCGTGCAGATTCTCGGCAGCTCGCGCGTCGGCACGGCCTGCCGCATTCGTTCCTACTCGGTGATCCGCGATTCCGAAATCGCCGACGGCGTCCTCATTCGTCCGGGATGCATTCTGGAGGAAGCCCGCATCGGCCCCAGCGCCGTCCTCGGCCCCTATTCCCATCTGCGGCCGGGCAGCGACATTGGAGAAGGCGCGCACGTCGGCAACTTTGTCGAGACCAAGAAAATCAAGCTAGGCAAGGGATCCAAAGCCAACCATCTCACCTATCTGGGCGACGCCGAAATCGGCGCAGGCGTCAACATCGGCGCGGGGACTATCACCTGCAACTATGATGGCGTGGCCAAACACACAACTGTGATCGGGGATGGAGTCTTCATCGGTAGTGACAGCACTCTGGTCGCGCCCGTGCGCGTGGGCAAAGGTGCCTACGTTGGTGCAGCATCGTGCATCACCGAAGATGTTCCCGAAGACGCCCTTGCCGTTGGCCGCGCCCGTCAGGTTGTGAAGGAACGCTGGGCCCGCGAGAAGCGTGCTGCCCGCAAGCCAGCGACTGAGGCAGAAAAGCAGTCTTCCTAGTGGATCCGGTAGCTTAGAAGATCACGACATGGCGATTCCGTATTACCACGTTGATGCATTCACGAGTGAGCCCTTTGCCGGTAATCCGGCCGGGGTCTGCATCCTTTCCGCGTTTCTAGCGGATAGCATCATGCAGAAAATTGCGGCGGAGAACAGGCACAGCGAGACCGCTTTTGTTGTTCCTCGCGCGGATGGTGATTTCGACTTGCGCTGGTTTACACCCGTAGTTGAAGACGATCTATGCGGGCACGCGACCCTGGCATCCGCCTATGTGCTCGCGTTGCGGAAACACAACGTGTGGCCGGTTCGTTTTCACACCCGCAGCGGCATGTTGACCGTCGCTCAGGACGTCGTCCAGAACGTCGTCCAAAGCAACGACAGCTTCGAGATGGACTTTCCCGCCATGCCAGCCCAGCCATGTGACACGCCAGTCGGCCTCTTGCCAGCCCTGGGTTTGAAAAGCATAGGTTTGAAAGCGGCGCTAGTAATGAAATCGCGCGACTACCTCGTGGTGGTGGATCGGGCTGAGCAAGTGCGAGCGCTCTCGCCCGATTTTGCCACTCTTGCCAAACTGGACGCCGGCAACGGAACGATTGTGACCGCTCCCGGCGAGGGCGGCGTGGATTACGTGTGCCGAATGTTTCTACCGTCGGCCGGCATCGATGAGGACCCCGCAACCGGCTCGATACACTGCACACTCGCTCCCTATTGGGCGGGGCGACTGGGTAAGAACACGTTTCGTGCGCAACAACTCAGTGCTCGCGGTGGAACCGTGCAGTGCACAATCGCCGGCGCTCGCGTAAAGATCGTTGGCCAGGCACGCTTGTACCTTCACGGCACGCTCGAACTCTAAAGCGTCTGCCGCCAGCGCGAAACGGCCTTAGTGCGAAACTGCTGTGAACAACTCCGAGTGCATCAGCGCCTGGAACTGCTGATCGTTGGCCTTGAAGTGAAACTGCACATTCGAGCCATCGGAATCCACGCTGGTGTTATCCATGGCCACTTTTTCCGAAGCACTGGCGCTCATCTTCTTGTAGAGCAGACCAGCCTTTACCAGGGAGGACAGGGTCGCAGCGCTCAAGGTATCGGAAGTGACCACGGTAAGATCGAAGTTCACGCCGCTGGTAAAGTTCATGCTGTAACGCGAACCCAGCAGACGTTTCTTGATGGTCTCAAAGTCGGCGACCTTGGACGCTTCGCCCAAGGCTGAGTGCATCACGTTCTGCGTGCCCAGTTGGTCCAGAATGCTCCACACCGGCCCCGAATCCACGTCTGACATCATGTCTGACATGATCGAGTTGGTATCCAGGTTCAAGATATCTCCATCGCGCGTATCCAGAGCCAATTTCACCGCCGAAATCTCCCCGAACAGGAGCGTGCTGTCGTCCAGAAAGGTCATCACCATTCCGCCATCCATGGGATAAATATTCGCCAGACGATACTTCGTCGGCTTGATCTTCCGCAGCGTCATCTTCTTGATAACGGCCTTCATGGCAAACGGTCCGGCAGCCACGCCCACTCCCTTGATTCCCTGCTTCGCGGTACGGAATGAGGCGAAGGTGAGCGTGTCAACATCCTTGTTAGGGTCGATTCCGACGCCCTTCAGGGCTGCCTCAAACTCCTTAATGTTATCCGGCATGAGTTGCTCTTTGAGTTGCATCGCGGTCGGCGAGTCCTTCAGCGCCCGATAATCCACGGAAATCAACTGCTGCAGATCCGCGGGAACCACCGCGCGCGCCGAGGAATTGAGCGGCATGGCATTCGCGATGCCCACGAAAAGCACAGCCAGCAGAGCGGAGGTAAGGCAAGTCTTGATGGTTTTCATAACAGCTTCAGTCCTCATAGGGTTTCCCAAACCGAGCTTGTACACAAAGAACGGGATTATGCCCGCACCTTGCGAGTTAGATGCCAGTTTATGCCTTCTCGTCAACCAGTTGCTCTATTCTAAGCCAACCCCTAGTTCCCTGCCCGGACAAAGGTGCTAGTCCAGTGATCAATTTGGGACAGTATTTCTCCCCGGTGGAGAAATACATTATCCGACGGGAGCAGGTAGCTGTAAGATCACTTGTGGGTTACCTTCACAGCCGCCGCTCCCAAAACACCTCAATCCTGGGCGCCTAGAAATCAGGGGACTATTGAAAATCCTACTCTACAACCCCGACAACGGGGTCACGCGCAATTTCATGCCTCATCTCTGGATGTTCCTGCTACAGTCTTTAACCCCGACCGGCCACGAAGTTGTGCTCATCGACGGCAACGCTCAGCCGATGGACGAAGCTGGGATTGCTCGTTACGTCATCGAACAGAAGGTCGATCTGGTCGGCATCGGCGCCATGACCAGAATGATCGCCAAGGCCTATCGCATGGCGGACGCGGTACGAGCCGTGGGCGTGCCCGTGGTCATGGGCGGCCCTCACGTCACAGAAATGGCGGACGAGGCTTTAGGCCGCGATGGCGGCTCGCGTCACGCCGATGCCGTGGCTCTGGGCGAGGCCGATGAGACCTGGCCGCGGATTGTCGCAGACGCGGCGCGCGGCGAATTGAAAGATATTTACGCGCCAGTCGATGCCGCGGGCAAAGAGCTCAAGCCGTCCCTCAAGCAGTATCCCGTTATTCCCTGGGACACCATCGATCTCCAACAATTCAATCTGGTCCCCAAGACGGCCAAACGATGGCTGCAGAAGATCGGTGAGGGCTGGGGAACATTCCGCATTGTCCCCGTCGAATCGGGACGCGGTTGTCCCTACGGCTGCGAGTTCTGCACGGTAACGGGATTCTTTGGTGACTCCATCCGCTTCCGCACCAACGAAAGCGTCGTCAACGAACTCCTGCTGCTCAAAGCGCGAGCCCGGAAAGAGCGCGGGCAGATTGCCGTCTTTTTTATTGACGACAACTTCGCCATCAACCTCAAGCGCACCAAGTCCCTGCTGCGCGACATTATTGCCGCGGGCGCGCAAGTGAATTGGGTGGCGCAGATCAGTGCCAACCTCCTGCGCGATCAGGAACTCGTCGACCTGATCTCTGCTTCCGGCGGAAAGTGGGTCTTCATCGGCATGGAGTCGATTGATCCCGCTAACTTGAAGGACGTGAACAAGGGCTTCAACAAGCCGGAGGAATATGCCGCCGTCCTGCAGCGCCTGGCGCAACGCAACGTGTACGCGATTACTTCATTCATCTTCGGCATGGATAACGACACGGTGGGGGCGGCTGAGCGCACCCTCCAGCAGGTACGCACCTGGCCACCGGGTCTGCCGATCTTCGGCCTGCTTACTCCCTTGCCCGGAACTCCGCTCTACAAACGTCTCGATGTTGCCGGCCGGCTAACCCGTCCAAAGCACTGGCAAGAGTTCATTCCGTTCGCCATGGCTCACACTCCGCTCAAGATGAGCATTGACGAAGCTCACGCCGAGGTGAACTACGGATGGTCCCATGCCTACAGCCCGGAGGCCGTCGCTCAGGCTGTGGATTCGCTCGATGACCAGGCGTTGGGATATCGCGTCAATATCCTGATCGCACGCCTGTGCTTCCGCGGAATCTACTTCCCTATGTTGGGCCGCTTCGCCTGGTGGAAGGTGATCTCGGAGAACCGTCATACCATCTTCAAACTGGCGAAGCAGGGAGTCGAGGCCTGGTGGGAATCTCGCACCAAGCCCGAACCAGAGCCAGCGACCAGCGCCGGAGATTAGGGATATCCGAAGGCGCTAGCAGCAACCCATCTTCACGTCGCCGGCGGCGGTTAAGGGAGGACCGAAGGCCTCCTGCGGTGCGGGAGCACCGTTCAGCACCGCAATCCAACGCCGCACCGCATCGAACACCACGAGAATTACGCCCAGGATAAAGATGGACATCAGCACGGAATCCAGGTAGCCGGTAAATACCTGACCGGGCTTGGAGGTCAGTGGCCAAAAAATATTCTTGATCGACAGCACTCCGGCCGTAAGAGTAGTAACACCAACGAAGCACATGGGAACGGCCGTAATCCAGGCATACTTCCGCTTGCCCATGTTGATGAGGAAGGTAGTGGTCACCGCCAGCGCGATGGTCGCCAGCAACTGGTTTCCGGTTCCAAACAACGGCCATATCGTGGAAATACTTCCCGTGTAGATCAGGTATCCCCAGCCCAGAACCACGAAGAAACTGGTAATCAGATTTCCCGGCAGCCAGGCGCTGTTGCCGAATGGCTTGTGCACCTTGCCCATGAGTTCCTGCAAAACGTAACGGGCCACACGGGTTCCTGTGTCTACTGTAGTCAGGATGAAAAGAGCTTCAAACATGATGGCGTAGTGATACCAGTAACCCATCAGACGATCCATCCCGGGCAGACCGCGGAAGATTTGCGCCATGCCGACAGCCAATGAAACCGCGCCGCCCGTCCTTCCCGCCAGTTTCTCCCCTACTTCGCGCGAGAACATATCCAGATTGACCGTGCTCAGACCCAGGTGGCTGAAAACTGCCGGCGTAGTGTTGATGGCAAAGTAGTCGCCGGGATATAAGGAGCAGGCCGCAATCAGGGCCAGCACACCCACCAGCGACTCGGCGATCATGGCACCGTATCCGATAAAACGAGCGTCGCTTTCCTTATCTAGCATCTTGGGCGTAGTGCCGGAGGACACCAGCGAGTGAAAACCCGAGATGGCACCGCAGGCAATCGTCACGAATAGAAACGGGAAGAGACTGCCTTTGATGATCGGGCCGCCCCCATGAACGAACGGGGTGAAGTTAGGAAACTTGATGTTGGGATGAACCACAAAGACGCCGACGATCAGTACGGCGATTGTGCCCAGCTTGACATAGGTCGAGAGGTAGTCGCGCGGCTCCAGTACGAGCCAGACGGGAAGAACCGAAGCGACCAGACCGTAGATCGCCATCAGGAACGTGATCTGATGGGGCGTGAAAGTAAGAGCCGTTGCAAATCCGGTCTGAGCCACCCAGTGCCCCGCAACCACGCTGCCAATTAAAAGGACGACGCCAAAGATACTGGGTCCGGTGACCGTGATCTTTCCGGCATGGCTCTTGAACATCCAGAATCCCATGATCACGGCGATGGGGATGGTCATGCCAATGGTGAAGACGCCCCACGGGCTATTCGAAAGCGCATTCACCACAACGATGCCGAGGCCCGCGAGCGTCACCAGAAGAATGAAGAGCACGGCAATCATCGCCACCAAACCGGCGAAGGGACTGATTTCAGTGCGCGCGACATCGGCTAGCGAGCGTCCGCGGTGACGGACAGAAGCTACCAGTACGGTGAAATCCTGCACGCACCCAGCCAGAACAGCGCCCACCAGCAGCCAAAGGAAGCCGGGCGCAAACCCGAACTGCGCCGCCAGAGTTGGTCCCACCAGCGGCCCTGCTCCGGCGATGGCTGCGAAGTGATGTCCGAAAAGCACCCATCGCGGCGAAGCCACATAGTTATGCCCGTCCGCATAGGCGTGCGCCGGAGTGGTGCGGCGATCGTCGAGCGCCAGAGCCTTCGCGGCAATGAACGCACTGTAGTAACGGTAGGCCAGGGCATACACGCACAGAGCACCCAACAAAACCGGGAAGGTATTCATCCTCGCTCCAAATTAAGCAAGTAGTGGCCGTTCCTGCCAAATCGATCGAACGCATCCTACACCCATCGTCGAATCCGGCACAACGATTTCGCTGGCGAGATCCGAGGTTAGCGTCGGACAATGAAATTGGCAGCTCCTGCGAGCCTTTGGAAGGCAAGTCCCGCAGGAGCTTTGTTGCCTAATCCAATCAGAACGTAAAGACAGGTCCAAACTCGTTACGCCAGTTGTGGGCTTGCCGGGTCGTCGTAGGTCCAAACTGCAGGTATTCTGGTACGATCACACCGCCCGCCTCGTGGTTATTGGCGGTGAACGTGACGATGTAGCTGGCCTCGTGCACAAACGTCACCCACTTGTTAAGCCGGTAGGTGAGTGATGCGGTGTCGAGGTCAGTGCGGCCGAGGTGGTTTCCGTGCTGGGCATCTGCATAGTTGGCGCGGTCGGTGCCCCATTGCAGATGGAATATCCATCCGGAATTCAGGCCTTCGGGATTGGCGCGGAAGATGCGTGACAGTGGGAAGCTCATCTCCGCGAATCCTCCCGATCCCCCGACCGGTTGAAGTTTGGCGATTTGAATTGAGGTGTTTTGGCAGTTGATTGTGTTTGCTGGCTGGCCCGCTACGGTCGCGCCGGTGCAGCCGAACAAGATGGACCGGCCACTTTCGGAAACACCAGTCAGGACATTGTCGCTCGGATCGACCAGGGAGCCCAGGTTGGAGTACAGATCGTTGATCTGGCCGCCGAAGAAGAATCGCATATCGTTTCCGCGATAGAACTTGGCGTCAAAAGTTACCCAGGGTGTGGGCAATTGAATTTCAGCCGTGTAAATGTTCTGCGAATTGCCGGCCTGGATCCCAGTGGGGTAGAACTGTTCCAGGGTGCAGCTTCCCGACGCCTCGGGACAATTGGGCGCTCCAATTATAGTTTGCGTGGTGTTGAATCCTACATTCGGAACAGTGGTGCTGTTGAAAACCGTAACGGGGCAAGGCAGGAGCAAACAGGTGGGAGCCGTTTCGTTCGCGACCTGCGCTGCGTGGGGAATGACTTCACTCATGCGGGAATGGTGGCCGCTGAAAATCAGCTGCGCAGGCGCCACGCCCCTCCAGTTGTGGGACAGGGGGAATTGAAAAACCACGCGGCTTTCCACTCCAGGTTGATCGGACTCGGCGCCAACGGCGTCGCCGAAGCGCAAGTGCTGGTCGGTGGTAAGCCCGGAGGAGCCCTGTGCCGACAGTACGAGGGCGACCTCGGGTTGAACCTTCAGATCCCCGGCATGAAACTGCACGCCGGTCTTGAACTGCGGAATGCGCTCATAGAGCGAACCCATGCCGACGCCCAAGCCAGTGGTCTCGAACAATGCGGGAAGAGTGGATGAGCCCAGCAGGGACCAATCCTGACCGAACTCAGCGAACCATGGCAGGTCGCCAATTTTGTGGTCGAGGCGCATGTAAGCCAGGCGGAGAGAGAATTGATTGGAGCGAACGCTGCTGATGTTGCGGTTGCTGACATCGGTGTAGTCGCCTTCAAAGTCGCCTTCTACTTTGCCAGTGATAGTGAAGCCCGAATTCTTCGGAACCCACTCCGTCTGCATGCCCATCCGGAAACTGCGGGCCTTGAGATGCACCTGAGGGTTGGTGGTGGGAGTAGCCATGGTAGTGTCGCCCAGCAGGAGGGGCAGCGGCCAGTCCTGGCTGCCGAAAGTGGCGCCGCCGCTGGAGGCCGTGTCGGAAATCGCGCTGGCCTTGTAGAACCCGTAGAGCTTCACATTGGCGCCGCTTCCGAGGCGAATATCTGGAATCATGCCGCCTTGCTTGGGAATTTCGATGGGCAATACGCGGAGAGGTGCGACCGCCGGAATAATTGGTGGTCCAGCGGAGGACGGTGTTGACGAGGTGGCCGAAGTACCCTGAGCCACGCTGGAGGTGTGCAGAACAGCGTCGGACACGTGCGCCTCAGATGAGGCTGTGCTGACGGGCGTGACCGTGACCGTGGCCGTGTACTCCTGCTGGCTGATCAGACCTTTCTCCACCAGCAAGTGGGCGAGACGGGCATTGGCTTCCTCGGGCGAGGAAGCTTGGCTGATCATCGCGACCTCTGCGGGAGACAAGATTCCCTTGGACTGAAGCAATAACGCAAGAGGGTTATTGTTGGTTGCATGGTTTTCCTGCTGCTGGGCCATGGCCGGTAGGGCCAGGACGAGCACAGAAATCAGCAAAATGAACCGCGAGACGGGGTTTCTCATTTGGAACGGCCTCCATAGGAGTAAGTTTGAGTCCGCTGGCGACGACAGAGAAGTATGCCGATGACAGACGTATAAGAGAATTCACACTTGGCGCATTCCCCAGGCAGTGATCGGCATCACGGCTCGATGTGACGGGACTGGTAAATGGCCCTCGATAATCGGATTGGCAGAGGTTAGGCCAGCAACGCATGGTGTCGCTCAGGTGTGAGCCGCACCATCCCGGTGGAGCCGGGACACGGTGAGAGTTACGAATCAGCGCCCAGGCGGGCCCGTTGGTCCTTTGATCGACAGTCCGGGCTCATCCGTCCAGAACCCTAGCCCGGTGCGACCACCCTAAATTCTGTTATGGCCAATTGGATGTCAAGCCATTTCCCATGGAGGAGGGAGTCTTTTCGGCAGCGTGTCCCATTTCTGCACGAGCGAAGTCGGTCGATCGCCCCTCCGATCAATCAAGCCCTCGTGCAAATCAGATTGGTCCGCGCCAAGGTGTATCCATCTCTCGCTCCTCCGCCGTTAGGCCGTCTCGCTGCTTCCGCTGGTGGGCGCTCCGAAGCCGCCGCAGCGCGAGCGCAGACCTTGGCGGAACTTCTCGCGCTCCTCGGGCGTCATTTGCTCCCAGCGCTCGGACGTTGGCCGCCGCCATTTGGAGCGATTATGGCCATGACCACCAAACCCTCCGAACAGAATCCGGCAGAGAACCAGCAGTCCGAGAGCCTGCCAGAAGGTAATTTGCCGCCATCCGAACAGAGCCGGCAGCAGCCAGTTCCACAAATGGAGCACCAGTTCGCCGCCAATCACTATGAAAGCCACGATCGCTACTGGTGCGGCCACAAAAATCCATTTCCTTCTCATGTTTGTGTCCTCATTTCCTCATGAATTCATCGTGAATGATCTGCAAGCGTTCGCGCAGATGCAGCACTGCGTAGCGCTTGCGCGAAAGCAGGGTGTTGACGCTTACGCCGCTTTCCGCGGACAACTCCTTAAAGCTGCGCCCTTCCAGTTCATGAGCAACGAATACTTCGCGCTGTTCCTCGGGCAGTTCGTTGAGCGCAAATTCCAGGTCATCAAGAAGCAGGTTGCGGGCGTATAGCGCTTCCGGTCCGGCATCGGGCGAAGGCAGCAAATCCTCGATACGCAGCAGGTCGCCGCCGTCGTCCTCGACTACCGCTTGGCTGAAGGTCTCTGCCTTCTTCTTCCGGAAAAGGTCGGTGATGCGATTGCGCGCCACGCGAAACAGCCAGCCGGTGACGTGGTCGATGGGCATCAGCAGGCGATTCGCCTCTACCAGTTCGTAGAAGACTTCCTGCACGATATCCTCGGCGTCGGAAGGATCGGGCACGCGGCGGCGGATGAAGCTAAGCAACCGGGACTGCTCCCGCTTGACCACTTCGGAGATCCGCTGGTCCGGTTCGAATGCCATCAGATCTAGACTCGCCACGCTCTTCACCTACAGCTGTAGACGAATGAAGTGGGGCGGATATTGTAGGACCGCCAAAACATTCGCCTGGACGCTATCTCGTAAGATGATTGGGATCGGGAGCGCCGCGTTCTCGAATCATTGTGTCCTGCCGCTAAGAACCAAACTAGCGTCGCCCACCACCGGTCTTCTTCTCTTGAATGCGCTTGCGAACCGAACCCGGACCAGCCAGAAAATCATCAGTAGCAGCGGCAGGAAACTCAGGAGAATAAGTACGCCCGCCTTCTGTAATAAAACGGGGAACAGTTGTTGCCGTGCCAGGAATATGGACGATGCGGCGATGAACAACGCAAAACACATGCGCCAAAGATGGCGCGCAATCCGTTGTGTGCCAGAAATACCATGGCGCACGAGCATGCGAACGTCGCCCGTAGCGGCAACGGCAGCCACGGAGCCGAGAAAGAAGTAAGGCCACGGAGGATATCCATACTTCAACCCCGTTGAACTAAACGCCGCTTCTAACCCATAGGTCACTTGAAGAGCTCCGACCGTCAGGACGACCAGAAGCGCTCCCCAATCGAAAATGCCGGGTTCTCCGTCTCTCCGCCTGGCGGCGAGCCACGCGGTTCCGACCAGATAGAACGTTAGAGTGCCTCCCAGAATATTGCCCGGCTGGGATTTCATGACCGCCAGGTACACGCCGCTCGCCGACAGGCAGAGCATTGAAATGACAAACACGTTTCCAGCGCGGCCATGCCGGCGGGAACCTTTAAGGAGAAACACGGCGACAAATCCAGACAGCATTCCCAAAGTGCCGGCGATAATGTGAAGAAGTAATAGTGGCGATCGCATTTCTCCACGCTCCTTTAGTTGGTCACGAACCTAGTTAGTCACGAACCCGGCTGCGCTGGCTTGCTCCTTCCATCGCTGGACGTTCACGCCCATTACGAGGAGCCACAGGCAAAGTGCTATTTCCGCGATTGCGGTAACCGAGAAGTAAGGGAAGATGCGGGGTTGCCACGCAGGCGCGAGAAAAAGCGCGAAACTGTTGGTCAGATACCCCAATCCCTCGACGGCCAACAGCACGCCTATGATTCGGGGAAGGAAGGTCGATTTGTAGATCAGGTAGGCCATGGCTAGGCAATCGAACCCGAAAAATACCAGGGCGATGGCAAAGCCATGCTCGAACAACTGGAGCGACACGTATGCCGCACCCTGTAGCTGTTCAGCGGTAAATGCGCTCAACGAGTGCCCGCCTCCCAGAAGAAGTAACGGTGCGAAGTGGCCCAACAAACTAACGCTCTCGATGGTATTCACCACAACGTCTAAGATGACCATCATCAAAGTGACGTTCCGGTTCACCACTTTGAACAAGTTGTAGAAGATGACCGTCACGGGCACATTGCAGACACAATAGAAGAGTTCGACCGCGAAACCCCACCGATAGAGCTGCTGGTTGGCCAGGATGTTGTGCGCCGTAGCCCCGGCATCCCCATGCACCACGAGCCGGCCGCGAACGAAGATCTCGGCAAATATGCCGCCGGCGATGACGATCAAGTACAGCAAACCGGCGATCCTCGCGTAAAAAAGCGGCCACTTTTCTGCAGCCCGATCCGTTTTTACGGCTGTGCTCATGTTCGTTGCTCCGTAGGTGAGAAATAGTGATCAATCCGGCCTGCGCCTCAGATCGGTTCCCGAACGCCGCTCAATCAGTCATTCCCCTGCCTGCTTACGGGCTTGGACAAGTCATAGAAAAGAGCGGCCACAGCGAGATAGCACGCGGTCGCGATCAGGTCGACTAACAAGGCCAACCTGCCGGGAACCAGGAGGACGAGTCCTCCCATCAGTATGGTGACCAAATAAAAGGCAACCGTAATTCTGGTTTTCAAACGCGGTGACGCTTCTACAATCCGTTTCATCATTACTGCTGTGCTCATATTCTTTCCTCCTTGCGCGAACTTCTGAATCAACTGCACAAGCGAGTCAGATCGGTTCCCGATAGCGACGTAGCCGGACCGCTGCCGCTAGGAATATCGCGGCGACTGCCAGCCCGATCCACAGGCCGGGGGTGGTGAGGAATTTGCCCGGAGTAAGGTGCATTCCTGCCTGGATGGGAAAGTCACCGTGCATGGAGGCAACAGCCGAAGCCCCGCCGCTGAAACGGGATCCCACCAGCGCCGCGAAGTGCGCAGAATGGAAAGCGACCTTCTCGAAGATGCCGACCGCGAGCGGCGGCAAGATGGCCCAGAGAAATGGCGTGCGCCGCGCCCAGGCTGAGACCAGCAGCAGCCAGGCATAGATGGGCGCATACCAGAGCATATGCACGGTCACGAGGTGGTAGAGCAGCATCAGCAATGTCTGGTAAAGCTCCAACTGCGACCACAGCGTCGCGACACTCAGCCCGCTGGCCAGCAAGAGCACGCTGCTTAGCAGCAGCATGACGGACTGGGTGACAACGGTAATTACGAAGGCGACCGTTGGCAGAACAAGCAGCGGAACGCTCGCTTTCGCGAGCACCGTCGTGAGGTCGGAAACCGGCAGCGACTTCCAGAAAAAGATGCTGCGATCCCGGCGCTCGCCATAAAGGGTGTCGATCGAGTAGAAGAAGCTGACGAGGAAAGCGGCCCCCATGATGAGCCCCCCGGCGACGTCATACGGATGGGCAAGCGCATTACGCTGGTGTTCCGGGTCAAGCGACGACAGGGTGCGCATGGTGTGCGGCAGAGAGATAAGGACGAACATGAAGCCGAGCAAAATGACCCCCGCGATGGCGAGCGGTGCGAGGTAAATGGAACGGTACTCCCAGAGCTCGCGCCGCACTGACCAATAAAAGGGCCGCGTCGCCGACAGGGCTGCGGACGCGGTTCCCTGCGAGCCAAAGGACTCCGGCAGGGTATTCGATGGAGTATTCATTGAGCTCCTCCTTCATAATTACGCGGTGCCTCACCGGCCCGATTGCCCGGCTTATCTCCCATGACGGCAACGAACAAGTCGGCGATGCTGGGAGTGCGTATGTCGCCAAGTGCGGCGAGTTGCTGGGATTCGACATGATCGGACTTTCGATCCGACCTTAAATCGAACAACAGGATGCTGCGGCCAAGCACCTGGCGCTCGTGAATCGGCTGGAGCGCCCGTGCTGCTGCAACCTGCTCGGGACGCACCGCCACCTCCAGATAGCGCGACTCGAATTCTTCCATGCTGCAATTGAGTACGATGCGACCGCGGTTGATGAACATGAGATCGGTAAGGACGTGCTGGACGTCTTCCACCTGATGTGTGGTCACTACGATGGTGCGGTTGCGATCGAAGTAGTCATTCAGTAGCGTATCGTAGAACTGCTTGCGATAGAGGATGTCGAGGCCAAGCGTCGGCTCATCCAGCACCAGCAGCCTCGCATCAATGGCCATCACCAGCGCGAGGTGCAACTGGGTTACCATGCCCTTCGATAATTCCCTGATCTTGCTGGCGCGGTGGATGTCGGTCTTGGCCAGGAAACCTTCCGCCCTTGCACGGTCGAATCGCGGATGCACGCCCGCCACGTAGTCGAGCGCCTGCGAAACCCGCATCCAGCGCGGCAGCACGGCGACATCCGCTATGAAGCACACGTCGCGCATAAGCTGATCGCGCTCAGTCCAGGGATCGCGTCCGAGAACCCGCAGTTGTCCCTGATATGGGGTGAGGCCGAGAATCGCGTTGAGCGCCGTGCTCTTGCCTGCGCCATTGGGACCGATGAGTCCGAGGATGCGGCCCTCTTCCACACTCAAATCAACGCCGTCCAGAGCGATGGTTGCGCCGAAGGCCTTGCGGAGGCCGCGTGCTTCGATGACTTTCATGATTTCGGTTCCTTCTCTGCAGCGTTCGACGGCCGTTGGGGTTCGGCAGCGGCAGATTTCAGTAGGTCTTCCGGTGTCAGCCCGAGCCGCTGAATGGTTGCGGAGACTCTGGGCCATTCTTCGGCAAGGAACTTCTGGCGTTCGCCCTGCAGCAGTAGATTGCGCGCGCCCACATTGATGAACATGCCGCGACCTCGTTTGCTCTCGACCAGTTGTTCGTCGACCAGTTGTTGATAGCCCTTCAGAACCGTGAGCGGATTGACCCGATATTCGGCCGCGACCACGCGCACCGAGGGCAGCGGATCGCCTTCCTTGAGCACGCCGTCGAGTATCATCGCGACCACGCGGTCGCGCAGCTGGCGGTAAATCGGCTGACTGTCGTTCCACTCACGATCCATTGGGGTTTCCTAACAGCCTACAACGATGAGCTTCCGTCACTTGGTGCGCTGCAGGTCGAAGTGCGCCTGAACTGACTTGTCCCCCGCAACCATAAAGGTCCAGTCCTCGATGTGATGGTTCGCGTCGATGAACGTGAACAAAGCGTGGTGCATGTGTCCGTACTGGGTGCTACCGGCGACGTCGACGAAATCGAATTCTACCGTCTTGCCGTCGGGCGAGGACTTGGCCACCATCCGCGGGCGGTTTCCGGCGTCGCAGTAATGTGTGAGGGTGAGGCGATCGTTATCCATGTAAAGCATGGTAATCGGGTCGTCCGGCCTGCCCTCTATCTTCATCTCGTGCATGAGCGCGTTTCCCATGGAAGTCACTCGCAATGTGGTTTGCGCATGCTTGCCGTCTGCCTCGGGCGTAGGCGGGTAAGTCTTCAGCACGCCTTCCCAGGAACCTGCTAGTGTTTTCAGTTGGTCGAAGGACTTTTGCGCATCGGACTGCGCGAAAGCCAAGGTGGCGAGCGACATCAGAACAATACACGGCATAAAACGTAGGGATTTCATATTTTTCTCCTTAACCTATCCTTAGAGTATTAGGGTCATTTCTCTCGCATACACCCTGCGAGCCATCCTCCAATCGACCACCGCTGCTCTCGGACACCTCGCGATGCATGGCGGCCGAGGCGCCGTCACTTGCTGCGCTGCAGGTCGATGTGCGCGTGCACCGGCTTGTCCCCAGGCTCCATGTAAGTCCAGTCCTCAACGTGATGGTTCTCGTCGATCACGGTAAAGACTGCATGGTCCATGTGTCCGTACTGGGTACCACCGGCAACGTCGAGAAAATCGAATTCCACCGTCTTCCCGTCCGGCGACATCTTGCCTGTCATGCGAGGCCGGTTTCCTGCGTCACAATAATGCGTCAAGAGCAAGCGGTCCCCGTCCAAGTAAAGCATGGTGATCGGATCGTCAGGTCTTCCCGCTCCTGTCATCTCATGCATGATCGCATTGCCCATCGAAGTCACGCGAAGCGTGGCGTGCGTCAGCTTGCCTTCTATGTCGGCTTGCGGGGGAATGGTTGTTACGTGGCCTTCCCAGGAACCGGCCAGAGTTTTCAGTTTGTCGAAGGACTTTTGCGCGTCGGACTGGGCGAAAGCGGTGGCGGCGATCAGAACGAAAAGAACGGACAGTGCGATGCGTGATTTCATGTTCAGTGTTCTCCTTTTCTGTTTTTGAGGCACATTATTTGTTCGCTCGTGGATCGAACCCCGGCTGGCTGGTTGGAGGAGCGATCTTCATAAGCATTCTAGTGATATAGTTAACTATAACACGGAATAATGCAAGCCTTTTTTCAATTGTTTTCTACGATTTCCATCGCCGTCCGCTATTCATTTAAGAATCAATGGCTTGCGAGTGCCGGGGGATTTGAGTGATTTTGCGTCCATTATCTGTCGTTACGGGTTCGACATAGTCCTGGCTGCGCCGTGAGGCGCGTGCGGCGTCTCGACCCGTCGGGTGGCCTAAGAGACGTTATCGGCGCACGGAGCAGTCCTGACCGGCTTGCTGTCCGCGGCGGCGTGAGGGGCTTCTTTTAGACGCTCACCCACGACACAATCGGCGACTCGGGCAGCAGGAAGAAAATCGCTCCCTTCCGTTCGTCTGCCAACGTCATGATGGAAGTTACTCTTAACTAAGATCCAGCCAACTTCGCGGTGCGTTGCAGGTTCGTGTTTCTGATCACTGACCTTTGCGACGCGAGCGGGCAAGATTATCAGCAAAGACGTCGGCTCGATCAGGTACCTGCTCAGCCAAAGGAGGGATTATGGCAACTCAGGATGCATCGCTGGAAACCATCCAGGATTTCCTGGCTCAGAAACGTATTGCGATGGTGGGCATCTCGCGGGATCCGGCGAATTTCAGCGTGAAATTGTTTGAAGAACTCTGTCGCCGTGGGTATGACGTTGTGCCTGTGAATCCCAACACGGCAGAGGTGCAGGGAAGGCGATGTTTCGCTCGCGTACAGGACATTCGGCCTCCCGTCGAAGCAGTGCTGCTGATGACTTCCCCAAAGGCCACGGAAGCAGTCGTGAACGACTGTGCCGAGGCGGGCATCCGGCGGGTTTGGATGTACCGGGCCGTAGGCAAAGGCTCGGTTAGCTCCAACGCAATCCAGTTCTGCCGGGATCGAGGAATTCAGCTGGTCCCGGGGCAGTGCCCCTTCATGTTCTTGCCGGAGACCGCGGGCGTTCATCGCTTTCACGGGTTTGTCAGCAAGATTACGGGCCATTATCCGCGGCGCACGTCTTCCAGGAATTGAATGCTAGAGCCCGAGTACGGCGCCAGGGCCAAGCTCTACGGCCGTCAAGATCCCGAACGAAGGCTTCGGCACTTCCGTCGATGACACCGACATCGAGCGGCTAAGCTGTTGAGAATATGGAGCGGGAGACCGGGATCGAACCGGCGACATCCAGCTTGGGAAGCTGGCGTTCTACCGCTGAACTACTCCCGCTCACTAGCCTTGGAAAAAGACAGGCAACTGTTTGCGCCTGTGCCAGCCAAGAGTCTAGCATCCGAGGCCGCCGGAAACAATCAGATCGAGCCATTTGTGTTGCCCATGCCCGGAAAGCGGGCCCGACCGTCGCGGAATCAAACGATGAAGTACGGTGTGCAACCATCAGGACTATATTTCAGTTAGACTGCCTGAGGAGAACGACGATGTCTTCCCCCTCCAACCGAAAACACGGCGGCACCGGCGCGGTGAGCGACCAGGTCCCGGTTCCGGAGCCTTCCTTCTCGGAGCGCTCGCGCACCTTGGTGTACTTAGGCCGCATCGGCAGCCTTTCGACCGTTTCGCGCAAGCAGCCCGGGTTCCCTTTCGGATCGGTAATGCCCTACGGTTTGGACGAGCGCGGGCGTCCCATCTTTCTCATCAGCACCATGGCCATGCACACTCAGAACCTGCAAGCAGATTCGCGGGCCAGTCTCCTGGTAACCCAGCCTGACGCCGGCGGCGATTCGTTAGGCGCAGCGCGGGTCACTCTGGTGGGAAAAGTTCTGCCGATCCCGCAGCCGGAGGTGGCCGAGGCGCGACGGCTCTACCTGGAACGCTACGCCAACAGCAAATACTGGGTGGACTTTGAGGATTTTTCCTTCTACCGCATGGATGTGGTGGACGTTTACTACGTGGGAGGCTTCGGAGTCATGGGTTGGGTCCCGGCCACGGACTACGACCGCGCTCAACCCGATCCCCTGACCGATGCCGCGGCTGGAATCGTCGAACACATGAACGCCGACCACAAGGATGCGCTCCGCCTGCTGGCCCGGGTGTTGGCTGGCTTGGAGTCCGAGGAAGCCGTAATGACGTCGGTGGATCGCCTCGGGTTTCAGGTCCGACTCAAAACGCCGGAGGGGATACGGGGTGCGCGCATCGCGTTCCTGCGGGAAGTGAGCAATCCGGTGGAAGCCAGAAAAGTCCTGGTCGAGATGGTGCAGCAGGCGCGTCAACGGCCCTGATGATTCAACCTCTGGCGCGCGATCCCTCCCAAAAGAACTGACCCGCCGAGCCGCTCCCCGTGATAGAATGAAGTTGAGGTGGTTTCCACCTTCTCCTCTTTCAGGTTCCCTGAGCTAAGTCAGCCCATCTGAAGTTTCTCTCTCCTTAGGCTTCTCAGGAAAGCCGGCGTTCCCATGGATTCGACTGCGATCCTGCACGAAGTTCAGCAGCTCTACAACGTGAGTGACCGTCTTGACTCGCTGGCGGAACTACATCCGCTGGTCTCGGAAGCGCTCATCGGTATCTCGGGAAGCGTTCGCGGCACCGCCACTTTGCTGGAAATACTGGTGGCGACGAAGATAGAGCCGCTCTCCGGATTGGATCCAGCCAGGGCCTGATTTGCATTGCCCGGCGTAGAAAGTCTGCTGCCTGGCAGGACTTCCCCTATTTCCCCCAGACACAAAAAATGCCCGAAATCCTTTCGGATACCGGGCATTTTAGGTTATCGCTTCGGAAGCGTGGTCACTTAGACCGCTTGGACGTTCTCCGCTTGCCAGCCCTTGGGGCCCTTGGTCACGTCGAACTGCACGGTTTGGCCTTCTTGCAGGCTGCGGAAGCCGCCAGCCTGAATCGCGGAGAAATGCACGAAAACGTCCTCGCCATTTTGACGGCTGATAAAGCCATAGCCCTTGGCGTCGTTAAACCACTTCACTGTTCCTTGTTCTGCCATTGTTGATATTCCTATTCTGTTTCTTTAGATTGTGCTGAGAAGATTCGCTGCTAGTGAGGGGGTGACGCTGGTTGGCGATACCGACCTTCAATTGCTTGTGAGTCAAACTTAGCTGAGCTTTATTATACACGTTGCAAGAAAAAAGCACGAAAAATCTTCTAATCTGGCCTTGATTCCCCCCAGGCTTCCTCGTGCAGCTCCTGGATTCCTTCCGATTCGGATAGGCCCGCGCAGCCCTTCCCGGGGTGGATTATTATGTTCGTTGCCATTTGCCGCTACCTCCCAACTTAGAGGACTTTTGGAATCATGGCTAGAAATCACATTGACGCGAAGCTCGCCGCCAACCGCCGCTCTTTTCTGAAAGCCACTGTGATCGGCAGCGCAGCCGCAACCCTGAGTCCTCTCTATCCCGCGCTCGGAGCGGCGCGGGAGATGGCATCCTCCAGCGCTGTTCCCGACCTCAGACCCTTCGAACTCGACGAGATTACGATCATCGATTTGCAGGACGGAATGAAGTCTGGCAAGTTCACCGCCCGCTCCCTGGTTGAAAAATACTCTGCCCGCGTCGCGGAAATAGATAAGCAGGGTCCCGCAATCAACAGCGTTATCGAGTTGAATCCCGACGCGCTCGCCATCGCCGAAACGCTCGATCAGGAACGCAAGACCAAAGGCGCGCAGGGCCCGCTGCACGGCGTCCCTGTCCT
The DNA here is from genome assembly GCA_963749985.1 of uncultured Acidobacteriaceae bacterium. Lineage (GTDB taxonomy): Bacteria > Acidobacteriota > Terriglobia > Terriglobales > Acidobacteriaceae > Sulfotelmatobacter. The sequence continues at coordinate 344,122 of CAVVOS010000006.1, forward strand.
GATTAAAGACAACATCGATACTGCGGACAGGATGATGACGACGGCGGGTTCGCTCGCTCTGGTCGGATCGAGGCCGCCGCGCGACTCATTCGTCGCGCAGAAGCTGCGCGCTGCCGGTGCGGTCATCCTGGGCAAAACCAATCTCAGCGAGTGGGCCAATATTCGATCGAGCCATTCCACCAGCGGATGGAGCGGCCGGGGTGGACTCACCAAAAATCCCTACGCCTTGGATCGCAATCCCTGTGGGTCCAGCTCAGGATCGGGCGCCGGAGTATCAGCCAATCTCTGCGCCGCCGCCATCGGCACCGAGACGGATGGCTCCATCGTCTGTCCCGCGTCGTCGAATGGGATTGCCGGCATCAAGCCCACCGTGGGCCTGGTAAGTCGGAGTGGCATTATTCCTATCTCGCACAGCCAGGACGGTGCGGGCCCGCTTTGCCGCACGGTACGCGATGCTGCGGTTATCCTGGGCGTGCTCACTGGTATCGATCCCCGCGACCCTGCCACCGCCGCCAGTCAAGGCAAGTCGCTCACGGACTACACTCAGTTCTGCGACCCCAACGGCCTTAAAGGAGCCCGCATCGGCGTGGCCAGGAAGTACTTCGGCTTCAGCGATACTGTCGACGCTCTGATGGAGCAATCGCTCGATGCCATGAAGAAACAGGGAGCCACCCTGATTGATCCCGCTGACATTGAAACTCTGGGTAAGTTCGATGAAAGCGAGCTATTGGTATTTATGTACGAACTTAAGGCCGACCTGAACGCCTATCTTGCCAACCTCGGCCCCAATGCTCCCGTCCGCACGCTGAAGGACATCATCGCCTTCAACGACCGCAATCATCAGAAAGAGATGCCCTACTTCGGCCAGGATTTATTTTTGAAAGCCGAAGCCAAAGGCCCGCTCACCGAGAAGGCGTATCTCGACGCGCTCGAAAAGAACCACCAACTCGCCCGCATCGAGGGCATTGATGCCACTATGGACAAGTACCATCTCGACGCCATTGTCGCCCCCACGGGTGGCCCCGCCTGGATCACGGATTTAGTTAACGGCGATCACGTAGCTGGTGGGAGCTCGAATAGTGCCGCCGTCGCTGGCTACCCCAATATCAACGTGACCGCCGGATTTATCTCCGGCTTGCCGGTCGGAATCTCCTTCTTCGGGCGCGCCTGGAGCGAACCAACGCTCATTCGTCTGGCCTTCGCCTTCGAACAAACCACAAAAGCCCGTCAGACTCCGCGCTTCTTATCTACCATCGGCGCCGGGTAAGACGAACCGCGGTTCTCTTCGATCTCCCAATCCCCAGTCTTCCCAGATCGGCTCTGGGCGTAGCTTGCCGGACTTAGATTCATTGGAAGGAAATCCCAACAGAATGTCTTCCCGTGTTAGCCTTACTTACCAAGGGGGTGTTAATGATGATGAACAAAGTAGTTGCTTCCCTGCAAAAAGAGTACTCCCGTCTCGAAAAAGAGATTGGACAGGTAGGGAAAGCGCTTGATGCACTCGGCCACGCCGGCGGGAAGAAGCTCAAGAAGACGGGACGTACCTTGAGCAAGGACGCTCGCAGGCGTATTGCCGAAGCACAAAAACTACGCTGGGCGAAAGTCCGAAAGGCAGCCGCCAAGCTAGTGAAGTCATAAGTAGAAGCAATGCTTCGCAAGCACCGCAGCCGGCCTCGTTCGTAACTTCTCCCAATACTTGCGGACGAGGCCCAAGCTTCGGAAACCACTTGGATGGACAAGATCGGTCAGTCTCGGACTAAGTCCAGCGAAACCACTTTAGCGCCAGCATGAATGATATTCCTCCCCACAGCACCATCACCAGCAAGCGCGGCCACTGATAGATCAGCGGCGTGCCCTCCAGAATGCTCGCCCGCAGCGCATCGTTCAGAGCCGTTAGCGGCAGCGCCTTGATTAGCGGCTGTATCACTGCCGGAAACCGCTCGTAGGAAAAGAACACTCCGGAGAAAATCCACATGGGCATCATGACAAGGTTCATGAGGCCGCTCACGCTTTCGATCTTTTGTGCCCGGCTCGCCGTCACCAATCCAACTCCGCCAAAGCACAGAGCTCCCACAGCACCCAGTAGCACGATCGAGAATATCGATCCCAATACCTTCATATGGAACACGATGACCCCGAGCGTCAACAGCAATCCGATTTCAATAATCATCAGCACGAGGCGGCTCGACATCAGTGCCAAAAGAAAATCCGACCGCCGCATAGGGGTGCCCACAAAGCGCTTGAGCAGCTTGCGCTGCCGCATATCCACCAGCGCAAATCCGATGCCCCACATTCCCGAGTTCATCAGGTTCATCCCGAGCAAACCAGGAATCAGAAAGTCGATGTAGCGCGAACCCGGCTCGGACGAGGTTACAATCGTCGTTGCGACGACATCTTTGCGCCCGGCGGCCGTCTGCAGCGCATCGTCCGCTTCAGCCCGGGCCAGCACGCTTTCCGGACGCGCCGGGTCGTAGCGATACCGAAGTCCTCCTGCCCCATCCGGCTCGATTACAAGGTCATACTTTCCCAAGCGGAAACCCTTGCGTGCCGCAACATCGTCCACCACATTCACTTTGAACGAAGCATGCTGCGGAGAATGCTGCAACATGGCCTGCGCCTGCTGCGCTCCTGCTCCGGAGACAATCGCAACCGAGGACGCATCGCCCGGCTTGTTGCGGAAAGCAATCCCCAGGCCCAAAGCAAGCAACAATGGAAACACGAATACCCAGAACACAACCTCTGGTTCGCGCTTCAACTCCAGCATGCGCGCGCCCAGCAGATGAAGGTATCCTGCCCAGCGCCCGTTCCGTCTGGGCGGATGTCTCCCGGGAGACACTTTTTCTACAGCGGGTGTTTGCTCTGCAACACTCATAGAAGAACCAACCTATCGCGCCGCCGGCTTCCACTTATTCAGGAACTCGAGCAACGTCTCCGGTGTGAGGGAGCGAGCGTCCTCGAACTCCCCGTTTTTCTGGCTGACCACGAGCTTGCCGTCAGCTTCTGCCACCGCTAAGGTTGGAATACCTTTGTCCAGCGTCACATTAAACTGTTTCACCACATCGGCATTCTTTTTTTCGTCGTCTCCCAGGTCGACGTGTACCACCTCATAGCCCGCCATCGCCGATGCGAAGTCCGGCCGATGAAACGCCAGGTCCAGCACGTGGCAGTCAAAGCACCAGTTGGCGCCAAAAACCAGCAGCACACGCTTGTGCTGGGTTGCGGCCTTCTCTTCCGCTTCTCTTATCTCGGCGTGCGCGTCCGCATCCGCCGGATAGATATTCTTTTTCATGTCCGATGGCTGTTCCAGGTGAGGATTGTCCGCTCTTTCAACGCTCGCCAGCCGCCATTGGTCTCCTTGCTTTCGCCATCCCTGGCCATCGGTAACTCTCAGCGTCTTGCCATTGGGCAAAAGCACTTCAGCTTTGAAAACGATGCTCGCGCCGGCGGGACGCTCCTTCATCCGGACTATTTCCAACTTAATGCTCTGCGCTTTCAGACCAAGCCAGAAACTCACGTCAGCGTCGGCATTGACCGTGATTCCGTTGGCCATCACCTGCGCCGCTGGATCCGTGCTGTAAATCGTTTTCAACGCCGCCTCGTCTCCTGCGACAACCGCATTCTTCCATTGGTCCAGCGGTGCAAAACCCGTCGTTGAGTCCGCCATCGACGCCTGCGCGGATGCATGCTGCCCGGCAAACAGTATCGCCGCGATTCCAATTAGAAAAACTACGTAGCGAAAATATCCCACCGTCCTGTGCATCCTTTCACCTCATCTCATTCTTCCCGCAAATGCCGTCCCGTCAGCCGTACAAACACATCTTCCAGACTGGCCTGCCGCGTGGTCAAATGCTGCAGTTCCCTTGCCTGCCTACCGATTGCGTCCAGCAGTGCCGGAATCGTCAAATGCGGTTCCTTCACACTCAGCGCCACCATACCGTCATCTTCGCGCACCGACTCCACGCTGGGCAACGCGCGCCAAGCCTCCAGTACCGCACCGTCGGAATTTCCGTTCGTCGTCGGGCCAACCGCAAACTCCACCACGTGATGGCCTCCCAGTCGCTCAATCAAACTTGCCGGCGAACCCTCCGCGATAATCTGACCATGATCCACAATCGCCAGCCGGTCGCACAACCGCTCGGCCTCGTCCATGTAATGCGTGGTCAGCAGCACGGTTCCGCCGGCGCGCTGAAATTCGCGCACAATATCCCACAACTGCCGCCGGCTCTGCGGATCAAGCCCCGTGGTCGGCTCATCCAGGAAAAGAATCTTCGGATTGCACACCAGCGCAGTCGCCACCGCCAGCCGTTGCCTTTGTCCACCAGAGAGCTTTCCCACCCAGGCATCGGCCTTTTCGGTAAGCTGCAACTGCTCGAGCACTTCCTCGGACGAACGCGGTTCCCGATAGAAGCTGGCAAATAGTTCGACGGTCTCCCGCACGGTCAGCTTTTCGGAAAGCCGCGTCTCTTGCAACGAAATCCCCAGCCACTCCCGCATCTCGCGCGCATTCTCCCGCCAGGAGTGGCCTAGAATCGACACCTCGCCCGAAGTCGGCTCCAGCAGCCCCTCGAGGATCTCAATGGTCGTGGTCTTCCCCGCTCCGTTGGGGCCGAGCAGACCGAAGCACTCCCCAGTCTGAATCTCAAGGTTTAGGCCGCGCACGGCCTCGACCTTCCCGTCGTACGTCTTGCGCAGATCGCGACATTGGATGGCTACAGCCACGCAGAGATTCTAACTTAGCCAGCGGCGCGAAGGGCGGTCAGGCGCAGGTTTTTGCAACAATCCCGCTCTGCTAAAATACCGCATCTCCGGATTCCTTTCCGGCATCTTCACTCCCATGCGCATCCCCAAGCGCGGCTTTACTTGACGTCGTCCCCTCTAAGACGCCCGTGTGTCGTTTCCATAGCCTCAATTCCAAGCCCTCAGTTCTCATTCGAGAACCCGAAAGGAAGCCGTTATGCTGCGCAAGCTGTGCGTGTTGTCTCTGTTTCTTGCGTTCGCTCTGTCTGCCCTGGCCCAAGAATCCCGCCACTTCACGTTTCACTATGCCTTCACCGTAAGAAATCTCCCGAGCGGGAAAAAGGTTCGCATCTGGATCCCCACGGCCCAGTCCGACGCTTATCAGGAAGTTAGAATCCTTTCCGCTCAAGGCGATCTCCCGTTGAAAAAGACCAGCGAATCGAAATACGGCGACCAGATTTATTATGCCGAGACCAACTCCGCGCAGCCGGAACTGCACTTCGATGTCGAGTATGACGTGATCCGTCACGAGCGCGTGGCGCTCGGAGAAGCCGCGCCGCACGTAGTTGCCGTCTCGCTCTCATCCACTGAAAAACAGCAAGACCTTCAGCCTGATCTCCTCGTCCCCGTCACCGGCTTGCCCGCCGATCTGGCCGCGAAAGTCACGCAGGGCAGAACTCAGCCCCTCGACAAAGCCCGCGCCATCTACGATTACGTGTTCACCACGATGCGCTACGACAAAACTGGAACCGGCTGGGGCCACGGCGACGTTCTCTATGCCTGCGACGCCAAGAAAGGCAACTGCACCGACTTCCATTCTCTCTTCATCGCTATGGCTCGATCACAAGGCATCCCGGCCCGTTTCGAAATCGGATTTCCACTGCCTCCCGACAAGCACTCTGCCGAGATTGCCGGCTACCACTGCTGGTCCGATTTTTACATCGACGGCAAGGGATGGATTCCGGTAGACATTTCCGAGGCGTGGAAGCACCAGGAAAAGCGCGACTATTTCTTCGGCTCCCACGACGTGAACCGCATGCAGTTCAGCATGGGCCGCGACTTGCGCCTAAACCCCGCACAGAACGGCAAGCCACTGAACTATTTTGTCTATCCCTATGTAGAAGTCGACGGGCAGGAGTTTCCGAACGTGGCGTTGGCCTTCTCGTTTGCAGACGCCGGTTCGGCAGTCGCCACGCGATAACGTTTGAGCGCCGCAGCCTTGAACCGGGCGCCCACAGTTATCGCGTCGGAACGATGTCCCCCGGGCCACTCGGAGGCTGGGGCAAGTCTGGCGGCGGCATGGGTGGGAGCGGCGTGGGTCCGTTGGCTGGCTTGGGCACATCTTGTGAATCTTCGCCCGGACGCCTCAGGCTCGGCGAGTTCGCCGGACGCTCTTCCGGCTCTTTTTCCTTCTTCGCCTCTTTGTCCTTATCTCTGTCTGGCAGGATGACTTCCTTCTCCGTGCGCACGATCTTTTCGCCGCCCACCTTCATGGTCTCGACACGGACCACCTCATCTCCCACGAAGCGTACGAAATCGACATCCGCCGGGGGTTCCCCATAAATCCATTCTTCGTATTCCGTTTCACCGTCCCGCTCCCGCACCTTCTTCGGAGCCTTGCCTTTGGCATGGAGCACCATCTCCTGATTCATCCCCACGAGCACATGATGCGCCTGGATCGCTTCCTTTACCTTCGGAGGCACAGTATCCAGATAGGCCTGTTCCTTGTTCCGGGCATTGAAGTCGAGCACCGGATAAAGCAGATCGCGCAACTGCCTGGCCGTCATCTCGGGAACATGCTTGTCAAAATAAAGATCCACGTACGAGCCGTGCGGATTGGTTTGCGGTTCGCCTCCGCCCGTAACCGGCTGACCGTAGGTCCCGCTGACCTCTACGCGCTGATACCACTTCTTCCGCCGGACCGGACCGCCGTTAAGCTCGAAATGAATGTGGTCGTCTTTGATCTGCACATACGAGATGTGTGCGGGATCTCCCGGCTTGACCGCCGGTCCCCAAAGGGAAAGCATCTGCTGCAATTCCTCCCCGCTGGGCGAGACCACTCCTTCCTTCAGCCGCAGTCCTTTTGTCCCCATGGGAAACGCCGTGCGCGCGTATACCAGTTGAGTTTCAAAGTCGCGGATGATTTCGTAACGGCTCTGCTTGGAAATGCGCGGCGCGTCGGGAGGAATCGGAGCCGTGTCCGCATCCGCCACATGCTCACTTGAGTGCTGAGATGACGAGGCTGACGGCGAAGCTTGCCTTAGCCCCGAATCATTCGACTGGCCATACACGAGGCATCCAGCGCACAAAAGAAAAACGGGAAGGGAGGTACTTCGAAAACGTGACATGCAACACCCCAGGGCGCGCCGCTTATTATAAGCGATGCCAACCAGGGATGAAACGGAATATGCAATGAGGCGGAAGGCGACCGGGCGGCTACGGAATCGACGCCTCTATGCCGGAGTTCACACGCTCTCGGGGCCGCGCTTCTTATGCTGCTGACACTTGGTCATGATGGCCGAGCGAAGACGGGACCGGAGGTCTTCGGGCAATTCGTAGAGCTGCGAGTCGCGATAGATCTCGATGGTCTTCTTCGTGGTGTCGCAAACCACGTAGCAGTTGTGACACCAGGAAAGATGATTCTCCAACTCGACTTTCGTAGGTTCGTCGAGAACGCCGTCCAAATAGTTGGTCAGCTCGGTCAAAAACTCAGAGCATTTCACTGGTCGCCATCTCCACTCTCGCGTTTCTGGAAGAACCGTCCTAAGCGCTCGCGCAATTGCAGGCGCGCCCGCAACAACCGCGATTTCACCGCCGGCACGCTCAATTCCAGAGCCGCCGCAGTTTCTTCTGTCGACAGTCCTTCCACGTCTCTCAGTACAAACACGGTCCGAAACCCGGGGGGAAGGCCTTGGATCGTCTTACTCAAAATCTCCCGCAACTCCGCCTGGTTGTACTGCTGCTCGGGATTGGGACTCCAATCCGCGATCTCACGGGGAAGAGAATCATCTTCTGTCTTGATCTCTTCATCCAGCGAAACCGTGCGCTCGGGCTTCTTGCGGCGCAACTTCATCAACGCTTCGTTGACGGCGATGCGCACCAGCCAGGTATAAAACTTCGACTGCTCCTGGAACTTCGCCAGGTTGCCGTACGCCTTCAGGAACGCTTCCTGCACCACATCTTCCGCATCTTCGCGGTTTTGCGTGATGTGCTGCGCGATCCGAAAAACGTTGCGGTCGTAGCGCCGAACCAACTCTTCAAACGCCGAGTCGTCGCCTTGCTTGGCAGCCCGTACCAGTTTCAGTTCATCACTGACAGGCCCCTCTGTTTTGTTTTGGATGGTTTCCATTCTCTCGGCGATGCAGTATTTTGCGGGCAACGAACCGCAGCAAGTGAAAAGTAAACTGTTATTCTACTTGGTAACCATGGATTTGCCCAATCGCTTTCACGTTTCGACTCGCGCCCGTTTACGATAGAGTCGAAGAGCGGGAACTCACGCCGGTTGAACAGGTACTGAAGTACTCTGGGGCGCTCCCACAAGTGCCGTATAATCAGCACTTAGGGTTCAGCTCCGAACTGACTTTACCAGACGGGCGCGATTCCACGGGATAAACGGTTCTCCAAGCATGGCGGAACGGAACGAGAAACACAACGAGGCGCAGCCAATCGAGATCCAGCAGATCATCGAGCGCGCCGTGGCTCAGGCTCTGCAAGAGCAAAGTCCACAATTGCAGGCACAAATTGTGCAGCGTGTGCTGGGAGCTCTGCCCGCTCCGGCAGGCGAAACATCAGCCGCCTCGCGCGAGGATTCAAGCGCGCTGGTCCACGCCGTCTCCAGTATTCATGCGGGCTCTACCCAAAAAGAAATTCTGCGCGCCCTGTTGGATGCTGGCAGTGGTTACTGCTCCCGTACCGCGCTGTTCGTGGTAAAGGCGGGCGCGGCATCAGGATGGCAAGCCCGCGGATTTGGGGATGACGAGTCAGTCAAGGATTTTCCCCTCGATCTGAATGCCGGACCGGCGGCACACGCTTACCGCAACCGAGTGGCGACGCCAGGAAACATCGCCGAAATGGGCGGGCGGTTTGCCGAGCAGTTCGGCAGTCCAGCCAACGAGCAAGTGCTGGTGCTGCCGCTGGCTCTCAAGGACAAAGTGGCGGCGCTGGTGTATGCCGACGGCGGCGACAGCGGAAAGTTGGATTCCGACGCCCTGGAATTGCTGGTGATCGCAACCAGCGCCTGGTTGGAAGTAGTTTCACTCCGCAAGCACGCGGCGACGAAAGAAAACATCGACACGCCGAGCGCTGTCGAGCACGCGGCTCCGCCGGTCCAAACCATTTCTTCGTTTTCCGACCCATTCGCGTCACACGCACCGAAACATGTACCCGCCAACCTTCCCGTGGAGCCCGAACCTGCGGCGGAAGTGGTAGAAGTGGCCACCGTGCACGCCGCCAGCGCCGCCGCAGCGCCAGCCGCGGCCGCTGACCCCTTGGCCGGACTCTCGCCGGAAGACGCCGACGTCCATCGCAAAGCACAGCGCTTCGCGCGCTTGCTGGTGGATGAAATTAAGCTCTATAACCAGGCGAAAGTCGCGGAAGGCCGCCGCAACAAGGATTTGTACGATCGTTTGAAGGAAGATATCGATAAGAGCCGCGGTACGTTTCAGAAACGGTACGGCGGCACGGTCGCCGCAACTGGGGATTACTTTCAACACGAGTTGCTCCGCAGTCTGGCCGAAGATGACGTCTCCATTATGGGTTCGAATTTCCGCCGCTAGATCGTGCGGCCTGATCTAAATTAGACGGTGTGACAGTAGAGAATCTGGCAGTATCGTGTCTCCGCGAAAAGTAAACGTAGTGCAATCAGGTTCGAAGTTTTGGTGGGTGCTCGCAGCCGCGGGTCTCTGCGGCTTCTTTGGCGTTCTGCTTCCCGCAGCAGAGGCGCTGCCGCAGTCTGCCCCCAACTCCGTTCAAAGCCAGCCAGAAACACCTCCCGCGAAACCGGCCGCTCCAAACGCAGGCGCCACCAAAACCGCCGCTACAACCAAGCCTGCCATCAAGAAGACAACTCCCGGCAAGAAGCCCGCGGCCAGCGTTTTGCAGCGTCACCCGGCCAGCGCCCGAAAACCTCGCACCGTCTCCCCGCGCGTCCGGCGCATGCGGCAAGCCTTCGTGGCATCGGCCAGCCTGCGGCCCATGGCGCAACAGCTTTTGCAGGATCGCTCGCCAGCGGCCTACGGCGGACTTGAAGTGTACGCGCGCGCCCATGCCAAAGAGGACGCCGGCGCCCTGGCTTGGCTGGTGCTGGGCTATGCGCACGTGCTCGATCGAGACTTTGCCCGCGCCATCGATCCGCTCAATCGCGCCAAGGTCCACGCCGGAGACTTGGGCGATTACGTCGCTTACTATCTCGGAACCTCCTACCTCCAGACCGGCCGTACGGCGGAGGCTCTGGCAACCTTGGCCGACTTCGCCAAGTCACATCCGGATTCCCTGCTGGTGCGCGACGCTCACATCAGCTACGCCAACGCGCTCCTGCTCGAAGGACAAGCGGCGGAAGCAGTAACTCTGTTGGAACAAGTCCGGCTGCCCACTCGCTCAGACTTGGAACTTGCTCTGGGCCGCGCCTACGCAGCGTCGGGCCAGACCGCGAAGGCGGCCGACACTTTCGAGAATATCTACTACACCATGCCGGTCAGCGCCGAAGCGGATGCGGCCTATAACGAGTTGAGAAAGCTCCCTGCCGCACCGCCTCCAACCGTCGTCCAGCTCAAAACCCGGGCCGACGGATTGATGAACCACAAGCGCTATGCCGAAGCGGCTGAGGAATATCGCAGTCTGGTGAGCGAGTTGACCGTTAGTGACAGGCCCTCAATGCAGCTTGCCTTGGCCGACGCGCTTCATCGCGGCGGCAAGAACCGTGACGCCAAGCAGGTTCTTTCTTCGCTCGGTGGCGTAGTCGGCGAAGCGAATGCACAGCGCTTGTATCTGCTTGGTCAACTTGCCTGGGCCGGCAACGATAACGACGCTTTCTACCGCACGGTCGATGAACTCCGGCAAGCCGCTCCGGCGAGTCCGTGGCTGGAGCAAGCATTGCTATCCGCGGCTAATTTGCATTTGGTTCATCATGAGTACGATCAGGCGCTCGACACATTTCGCGAGGCCCAGCAACGCTTTCCCAACGGCCCACGCGCGTCCTACGTGCACTGGAAAGCCGCTTGGTTAACGCTGCGGCAGGGCCGCAACGAAGACGCCAAGAAAGCTTTCGAAGAACAGATTGCGCTGTATCCTTCCGGTGGGGAAACCCCGGCGGCCCTCTATTGGCGCGCCCGCCTGGCCGAGGAAGACAATCAGCCGCTCATGGCTCGCGCGTTTTATCAGAAGCTTTCCGACCGCTATCGCAACTTCTACTACGCGGAACTCGGAAGGCAGCGGATGAAGCATCTTCCTGCCGCAGCCGATGCCACCACGCACTACGCCTTGCTCGATCGCGTGCCGCCGCTCGACAGCAATGGCAAAGTAACGGATTCAGAACCGCCCCCGGATGAATTGCACGTGCAGAAAGCGCAACTCCTGAGCAATGGAGGCCTGGTCGATTTTGCCGTGCGCGAGATGCAGGCCGCCGCCGCGGCCGACGGCGCCAGTTGGGGTCCGGCGGAAACCGCGCAATTGTATGACGACGCTGGACGCTACAACCAGGCCATCGAGCTCATGAAACACTCCACCCCGAACTATTTCGCGCTCGACATTCCCGATCTGCCGCGCAAATACTGGGAAGCGCTCTTCCCCAAAGCCTATTGGAACGACCTGAAGCGATCTTCCGCCGCCAATGGCTTGGATCCCTACCTCGTCGCGTCGCTCATTCGGCAGGAATCCGAGTTCAATCCCAACGCCGTTTCACGCGCCAATGCCGTCGGCCTGATGCAGTTATTGCCGAAGACCGGCAAAGCCGTGGCCAAGCAGGTGAACCTGAAACGCTATAACGCTAGCCAACTCTACACACCCGCCGTGAACCTGCAACTGGGCACGCGCTACTTTAAAGGAATGGTCGACCGCTTCGGCGGATCGTTCGAGTACGCACTGGCCGCCTACAACGCCGGATCGGACCGCGTCGAAGACTGGCTGGGCCAAGGCAAATATCGTGACCCGCAAGAGTTCGTCGAATCAATTCCCTTCACCGAGACCCGCGAGTACGTGCAGGCGATTCTGCGGAATGCCAGCGTGTATAAACAGCTTTACGGGACACCGTAGGGGAGCACGGATTCCACCGGAGCGGGTGGAGGCGTGCGTATTGGGAGTTCTAGTTTGGCGCCATGCAAAGTGGAGGCGCTCAACGAAGTTTAGCGTAAAGTACTTCGACGGCGGCTCCGTCGCGCCCAATGACAAGAAATCTGTGGCTAACTTTCGTGTTCTGCTTCGCCGCGATTCCTGCGCTTGCGACACAGACCGAGTGCGCCTTGCCCATGCCTGTTCAGGACGCATTGCGCGAAGAGTGGCGCGGGTGGCGCCTCCTGAAGCTGGCCGACCTGCGCATCGATGACCAAACGCTATGGCGAGAGCATCCCTTGAACGGTAAGCACTGTCCGGGCATAAATGAGGGGAAATTCGATGGCCTGCACACGAGTTTCGTTTTCACGATGGTGAGGGAGCCAGGCGAACAGGTTGTGATGGTCGCAATACCGGGCGGTCAGAGTTTCACGGTAACGGTGCTGGCGAAGCCCATTAAGGTACCCTACTTTAGTGTCGTCAATGTCTTTCCTCCCGGCAAATACAAGGACTTCTATACTGGCCGGGCCACTCGGATACGTGCGGATTCGGCAGCAATTGAAGCGATAGAGGCCACAATCACGCTCTTCTATATGGAGGGCGGGCGATGGAAATCGCTGCTCATTTCTGATTGAAGCCGATTAACTCTTGCAAAGTCCGCCCCGCTAAACACTAGCCTCTCATCCAAACGGATTAACAATCCGCACTCCATCGATATCCCTACGATCTTGCATGTCTTCCGAGAACAGTACGGTACAACCGGACTGCTTGGCGCTACGGACGACCAGCGCGTCCCAGAAGGAGAAGCCGTGCAGTCGATGCAGATCGATTGCGGCCAGAATGTCCGCCAGTTCCGGCGCAGCGACGTCGAACTCTGCCAGCAGTTCAACCTTTCGGCGGGCAATGGCCGCATCTACCCGCAACTTCCGCGTGACCGCCACGAAATATTCCTGCAGCACTTGCATCGAGACCACGCCCGTCCCCGCGCGGCGGTGCTCGGCCACCAGGGCAAGAGCGCGCTTCTGTTTTGCGGGCGCAGCCTTGTCGTCGGCATAAAGCAGGACGTTGGTATCGAAGAAACTACGAGCGGGCATCGTCTTGCCGGGAGTGAATTTCGTCGCGATTGAAGCGCCAGCCGCGGGAGTTACCCTTGCCCGAGAGCCGCTTGAACTCCTCGATGCTTCGTTCCGGATCGTCCACACCCGCCAGCGATTGCAGATAGTCCCGAATCAATTGATTGAGACTCTTGCCAAGGGCCTCCGCTTTCTTGCGGGCGCGACCGAGCAACTGCTCGTCCACAGATAACGTTACATTCATTTACACAGTATAAGTGCACACATAACCTGTGTCAATGAACGAGACTCCTGTTTCAGATTGTCGTCCTGAACAAGCGTTCTTTGCGCAGTGAAGGATCTGGGCGAGCCGCGCGAAGCGTCGCGTCCTTTGCGACGCATTAATCGCGCGTTTGGCTCGCTTCCTTATCAAACTGCCGCCACCCACACTCCCCGCATTCAATGCGGTTTTAGTTCCGCCGCGATTTCTTCCGGCGCGCTCGATTTGTGAAACAGAATCTCCACTATCAACAGCCCTGCCCCCACCACAATCGCACTATCCGCCAGATTGAACACCGGCCACTGATACCGCTTCACGTAGAGCAGCAGAAAATCGACCACGCGTCCACTGGTCACACGATCCCACAAATTTCCCAAGGCTCCTCCCATAATCAGCGCCAAGCCAATGCCGGTAACTACGTGAGCGCGATCGTTTTTCCAGAGCAAGACCGAGACCACCGCCAACGCAACCACGGAAAACGCAATCAGCAAGCCCGTTTTCCAGTGCGCAGGCGAATCGGCGAACAGGCTGAAAGCCGCGCCAGTGTTCTCCGTATGGGTAAGCCGAAAAAAGCCAGGGATGACCTGAATATGGGAATAAAGCGAGATGCGTTTCGCCACCACGTGCTTCGTCCAGCGGTCGAGCACGACAACGACGAAGGCGATCAGCAGGTAGAGCGTGCGAGCGGAATTCTTGTTCATCCGAAAGTTTGGCCTGGAAATATACTAACCCGCTCGGCCCGCACCGCGCTTGCGCTGGCTTAACGAGGCTGATCCCGAACCGCGTGCGCAGCCTCATTGACACGCCTCCAGCCAACCCATACGATTCTTCGTCCAAAGGAAATCCTGCCATGCATGCCCTCGTAAACCGTTCCAAGCTATGGCTGCCGAAAGCATTTCTTGCGCTTCTCGCCGTCGCGCTCTTGACGGTCGCGGCAACCGCTCCAATCGGCCAGGCCGACCCCACCCGTTATCTAGACGACATCAAGGCGCTCTCCGCACCCGCAATGGAAGGACGCGGCGCCGGCACAAAAGGCCTGGCGCGCGCCGAAGCCCTCATCGTGAAGCGCTACAAGGAACTCAAGATTCCACCGTCTGGAAGCCAGGGCTATCTCCAGCCGTTCACGCTGATCACCGGAGCTCGGCTGAAATCGGACAACCGGCTCGTCGTCACCAACGGTGGCATCAGGACAGATCTGAAAACCAACCAGGATTTCGTCCCCTTCAGCTTTTCCTCTTCCGAACAAGCAGTGGGATCCGTCGTCTTCGCGGGCTATGGAGTCACGGCGGACGAATATCAGTACGACGACTATGCCAACCTCGACGTAAAAGACAAACTTGTAGTTGTGCTCCGCTACGAGCCCACCACCTTCGCCGCCAAGAGCGGCAACCAGGGACTCACTCACCATTCGCAAACCATCACCAAAGCAATCAATGCCCGCAATCACGGCGCTCGCGCCGTGGTGATTGTCAACGGCAAGCTGGGCGATGGCGAAGAAGATCTGCTCACTCGCTTCGGCAGTGTCAGCGGTCCTGAGAATATCGGGATTGTGTTTGTGCAGGTCAAGAACACAGTGGCGGAAGGCTGGCTGCAAGCGGCCGGAAAATCACTGAGGGACGTGCAGGATCAGATCAATGCCACCACCAAACCCGCATCGTTCGCGCTTCCCGACACCTTGCACCTCTCCTTAAACGTCGACATCGAGACCACACGGGCCACGGTCAGCAACGTCCTCGCTTACCTGCCGGGGCAGACGGACGAATACGTCATTGTCGGAGCGCACTACGACCACCTCGGTCGGGGAAACTTTGACTCGCTCGCACCCTCGCAGATTGGACAAATTCATCCCGGCGCCGACGACAACGCCTCCGGCACCGCAGGCGTGTTGGAACTGGCCCGGCTGCTCGCTCCTCAGCGCGGTCAATTAAAGCGCGGAATCTTATTCATGGACTTCGCTGGAGAAGAACTCGGCCTGCTCGGATCCGCCGAGTGGGTCAAAGAGCCCACGCGCCCCCTGGAAAAGGCCGTCGCCATGATCAATATGGACATGATCGGCCGCATCAAAGACGACAAGGTTTACATCGGCGGGGTGGGGACGGGTTCGACGTTCAAGCCGATTCTCGAACAAGCCCAGAAAGATTCAGCGTTCAAGATTGAATACTCCGCCGGCGGCTACTCTTCCAGCGACCACACCTCCTTTGTAAGCAAGAAAATCCCGGTGCTCTTCTTTTTCTCCGGCCTGCACTCGGACTATCACAAGCCCTCCGATACCTGGGAGAAAATCAACGCACCCTCCGCCGCGAAACTGCTGGATATGATCGCGAACGTCACCCTGCAACTGGCCAGCGCCGCCCAGCCACCGGCCTTCCAAACCGTAGTCGAAGACAAACCCCCAAGCGGCGGCGATGGCAGAGGCTATGGACCATACTTCGGATCGATTCCGGACTTCGGAGAGACTCCCAACGGCGTGAAGTTTGCCGACGTGAAGCCCGGCTCGCCCGCAGCAAAGGCGGGACTGAAGCCGGGAGACGTGCTCATCCAGTTCGGCGACAAACCCATCAAGAATCTCTACGACTTCACCGACGCTCTCCGCCGCAGCAAAATCGGAGACGTAGTCGAAGTGAAAGTCTTGCGGGAAGGCCAGCCCGTGACCGCCTCGGTGAAGCTGGAACAGCGAAAGTAGGTATCTTGCTTGCGATGAATCTCTGCAATTGACCATAGGTATGCAAGCTGGCCGACACAAAGCAGCCTGTAGAACAACATCCTTCCAACTTCCGGGGACCGACCTCTCACTCGCGTCCTGGCGGTCAGTTCCTCCGTTTGCCTCTGGCCGCGCATCTTTTTTCAGATTCCGCACTTTTCGTTTGGTCCGATTCGTGGAATCCGTTTATCCTGTGGCGTCGCCTGCATCGGCAGTCGTTTTTCTTATATATGCTTGCGAAACGCCCGCATGAAGCTTTGGAAGCGCTGGAAAGGCCGCACCCTGCTGTTCCTGGCGGTAGTGGGACCGGGGATCATCACCGCCAACGTCGACAACGATGCCGGCGGCATCCTGACTTATTCCCAGGCCGGAGCGCAATACGGATTTCTTCTGCTCTGGACCATGATCCCGATCACCCTGGCCCTGATCGTCGTGCAGGAAATGAGCGCCCGCATGGGCGCGGTCACCGGTAAGGGCCTAAGCGACCTCATCCGCGAGGAATTCGGCCTTCGCGTCACGTTTCTGATGATGCTGGGAATTCTGATCATTAACTTCGGCAACGTGGTGACGGAATTTATCGGCATCGCAACCAGCCTGGAATTGTTCGGCCTGTCGCGCTACGTGACAGTGCCGGTTTGCGCTGTCATCGTTTGGCTGATCGTGGTGAAGGGCCAATACAAGAGTGTCGAGAAGGTGTTCCTGGCGGCGTCGTTCTTCTATGTGACTTACATTTTTGCCGGGGCGCTGGCGCACCCGGCATGGAAAGTTGCAACGGTCGCCACCTTCAAGCCTCCTGAGTGGGCTAAGTTTCGGGACCAGGCGTACCTGTACATGGTGATTGGCGTAGTGGGAACTACGATCGCACCCTGGATGCAGTTCTACCTGCAGTCTTCGATTGTGGAAAAGGGCGTAACCCGGCGCGGACTCCAGGCTTCGCGGTGGGACGTGATCACGGGCTGCATCTTTACCGATGTCGTGGCCTGGTTCATCATCGTAGCCTGCGCCGCAACGCTGTATGTGCATGGCTTCCGCGACATCAAGTATGCCGCAGACGCAGCCCAAGCCCTGAAGCCGCTGGCCGGGCAATACGCTTACATCCTGTTTGCCGTCGGGCTGTTCAATGCCTCCCTGTTTGCCGCGTCGATTCTGCCGCTCTCCACCGCGTACACCGTGTGCGAGGGTCTGGGCTTTGAATCCGGTGTAGATAAGAAGTTCAGCGACGCTCCGTTCTTCTACTGGCTTTACACCCTGTTGATTGCGGCGGGCGGGGCAGTCCTTCTCATCCCCGGCCTCCCGCTGGTGAAGATTGCAGTATTGTCGCAGGTGGTGAACGGTGTGGTGCTGCCCTTTGTGTTGATCTTCATGCTGCTTCTGATCAACAAGAAAGAGCTCATGGGCGAATACGTGAATACGCACCTGTTTAATGCCGTTGCCTGGCTGACCACGATCGTAATGATTGCGCTGACGCTTGGATATTTCTGGACACTCAAAGGCAGCAGCTAGCGGGAAATTATCGAAAGCCAGGTCTGTCTGACGTCAAGCTTCATATGAGTTTTCCCGCCGCCAAGTCCTTCACCAGGGAAGCATCCGCTTCCAGAAAGTCATATGAGCTTAAATCCTTGGGAGCCGACCACTGTAAATCGCGGAAGATGCGATTCTCGATTTCGCCCTCATACTCCCGGACCAGAAAGAACCGCAGCTCCACCATCGCGCCATTCGGATAGGTGTGCCGCAGGCGGGCGATCTCGTCGCCGATCCTGGCATGAATGCCTAATTCTTCTTCCAACTCCCGGCGCAGGGCATCGCGCGGCTGCTCGCCCTCTTCAATTTTTCCTCCGGGGAACTCCCACTTGAGCGGCATGGTCTGATGTCTGGTGCGTTGACAGACCAGCAGCTTGCCATCTTTTTCGATCACGGCGGCGACAACCTGTTTCATGATTCGGAAGTAGTGGTAGCTTGCGGCGTACTGGCGAAAAAGCTGAACTCCATCCGCCCTACCTTGCGCGCTAGCACTTCGCCCTTTTCAACTTTCACTGGGACTTCTCGAGCCTTTTCCCCACTACTTCAGCGCAGTACTGGACCAGTGCCTGGTCCTGGGCGCCGAATGCGGCGGAGAAATGGCTATCGATGTCGAGTTCTCCGGCCACTTCCCCCGCCACGAAAACCGGCACAACGATTTCGGACTTGGTTTCCAGGGAACACGCGAGGTAGCGGGTATCTTTGCTGACGTCGTCGACCACGATCATCTTCCCGCTCGAGGCTGCTGCCCCGCAGATGCCCTGGTTCAGAGGAATTCGCGTGTGCGGAGTCATGGCTCCCACAAAAGCGCCGAGTACCAGCATGGGCGGCTGGGCGCCCGGTTCGAGCATGTAAAAACCAACCCAGTTGTACTTAAGCATGCGCTCATGCAGAAGGTCACAGACGCTTTGCATCAGATCTTTGACCGTAGGTGCCGCTTGAGCGAGCGCGGCGATTTCGTTGCGAACTTCATCAATTCTGGTGGCGACGTGCATGGACAGATCTTAACTCAGAGTGCGACATTCACGGCTGTGGAAGACGGAACGCTGGTAATCTGGCGGATTCCTCCCGTGCAAGCAAAGAGTTCAGGATGGATCGCAAACCCCAGTGCATCCAGACCGCCCAAAAGCGTGGGAGCGGGCGTGTTCAGCAGTTCATCCCGAACACAGTAAACCCGCGAAGTACGCGCAGCGCGACTTCCCTGCCAGTTTCGGTCGACAATAATCTTCTCCAGCGGGACCCGGTCGCCTGCCCCGCACCAGGCCGCGATCAAGATGTCAGGATCCATGCGAGCCACTTCTTCAGCAGAAATTTGCCGGCCCGGTACCCCCAGGAACTCACCGCCGGCAGCTTCCACCAGTTCTGCAACCCAGGCTTGCGATGCGATCAGCGGCTTGCCCCACTCTTCGCAAAACACTCTTGGACGAGCCAACCCCACAGTGCGGGCGCGGACTTGTTCGATTCGCTGCTGCATGAGGGCTATCACCGCTTCTCCGCGATCGCTCGCGCCAACCGCGCCGGCGACGGTGGCGATGTCCATGTAAATGTCGCCGAGAGTCTTCGGCGCGAACCCCAGAAAACGGGCTCCAGACTTGAGGATCTCGATGACCGCTTTCTCCTGGTAAGGCACCGACGCGATGACCAGGTCAGGCCGGCTGCCAATAATCTGTTCGGCGTTGGCGGTCCAGGAGTCGGCAAGAATGGTGTGCGGTTGCGATGTAATTTCAGGAACCACATCCGCGCAGTACTTCGTACACGCGACCACGCGGTCGAGTTCGCCAATGGCGGCGAGTATGACCGTTGCACTGGGTTGCAGGCATGCGATGCGGCGCGGCGTGTGCGAGGAGAGCATGAATCTTGAACTAGACTTTCGTGCGGCCTAGCGCTTGCGAAAGCACATCGAGCGCTAATTGAGCAGCATGGGTTGAGGCTTGCGGCAGGCCCCCCACAGATGCAATCACATCCTCACGCCGCAAGTTGAGAGCTTCCTTTCGCGTCTTTCCCTCAACCAATTCCGTCAATGCCGAAGCACAAGCAATCGCCGCGACGCATCCCTTAGCCTTGAACCGAACCCGGGTAATTCGGCCTGCGCTGACCTTCAGAGTCAACCGCAACACGTCGCCGCAGGCGGGGTTTTCAATTTCTGCCGTGGCATCCGCGTCGTCAAGTTCTCCAGCATTGCGCGGATTCTGAAAATGATCGAGTACCTGCGCGGAATACATTGCCGACCTAATTGTAAACGAGAAGCTTCCAGCTTATAGCCGCTAGCGAAAGCGGTAGTGGTGCAGTTTGCACTATTACACGACGACTGTCATCCTGAGCGGAGCCGTTTTTCAGGCGTAGCGAAGGATCTCCCGCTTAACCGGCGCAACGCGTAAGCCAAACTGCACCACTACCGCGAAAGCTAATAATGCAGTCGGTTTTGCAAGCAGCTAGCAGCTAGAAGCTCGCGGCGTGCCCTCAGGAAAGTAAATCCGCCAGCCGCGTTCCCGCGCTGAGGATTCAAGGTCGGGATTCGGATTGACCGCAAAGGCATGTTTTGCCATCGCCAACATTTCCGTGTCCCAGCGCGAATTGCCGAACGCGGCATCGATCTCCTTTTGAACGACTTCGCGCAGCGCCTCCGGTTTGCCTTGGCCGGAGGGCACGCGGATCAGTCGATCCGTCACGATGCCGGCATCGATTTCCACTGTGGCCGCAAGGATGTGGCTCTCGGGTATACCGAAATGCTTCATCCCGGCGCGAATCACCCATTCGTTCGAAGAAGAAACCGCCCAGACCTCGCAACCGGCTTCCTGCAGGCGGCGGACGAGTTCGCGCATCTCGGGAAAAATCTGCGCCACGAAGAACTCGTCGAAGAAGCGGGCCGCGGCGTCCATCATCTTCCGCTCCAAAATGCCCCGGTGCATCGTTACCATGTCGCCGCACATTGTGGTCTCATCGACCTCGCCGCGCTTGTACGCGGCGTAACGCTCGCGCATCGGACGATCAAGGCTGGCAGCGACAATATCGCCCACGCGCAGTTCCCAATCGAAGAAGCGCTCTCCGGCATCGCCGGCCCACAGTGTGCCGTCGCAATCGAATGCCGCGATCCGTGGCGCAAGGCCCAGGATCGAGTCGAGAAATTCGTTTGTGACGGGAAGAAATGCTTCTGTCTCTGCGGCGTCCATCTATCGACGATAACGTGCTTTAGGGGAGCGCGCAATGGCGCGCCAAGGTTCAGGACGGGCGTGCCAACAGCCCCGCGTAATCCTCCGAAGTATTAATGTTCATAGCAATCAGAGGATCGTCAACCCGAACGTATTGGATGTGCGTCTGGTACTCGTGTTCAACGTCGCGGGCAATCGAATTGGCCGGAGCCCGAAGAAACGCTGCCATCATCTCGCGGGCAACCAGGTAAGGATGTCCGTGAGCTCCCGAAAACTCAGGGACGACTGCCCAGACATCGTGATCCGCGACCTCGAACGCATCGCGCAGCGTTTGGAGGGTCGCGGCACCACACGGCGGGCGGTCCACCAGCGTCACCATGGCTGCGTCGCGGCCGTGGTTGAGCACTTCGTGCAGACCAACCTGCAAGGAACTGAACTGGCCACGATTCGGATCTGGATTGACCACGAGAGACGCTCCGTGAGCATAAATAATCGGCGCCAGCGCCGGTTCGTTCTTCCCGACCACAACCAAGACAAAATCAGTGGCCAGCGACAACGAATGAATAGCAGCCGAGAGGAATGTCTCATTGGAAGGCGCTTGCCCGGCTACCGGAGGGGGCCATGGCAGCAAGGCTTTGTCCCTACCCATGCGCGAAGATTCACCGGCAGCGAGAATCAGGCCGGCGAAGCTGGAAGCGCGTGCCATACTGCGAAGATAGCAGGAACGGCGGGAAATTGCTGACTTTTGATGGACGGAAAGCAAATCTACCACGGAGGCACTGAGACACAGAGTAACCCAAATAATAAGGCTGCGAGCTAGTTCGACGAAGAATCACCACTGGCGTTTCATTCCACAATCAGATCGACACAATTTATTCGTGTTCCTCGAGCGCGGCGTCCGGTGCACCCGTGTCCAGAGCATCGTTCGATTCGGTCTGGGAGTTTTGCGCGTGGAACCAACTCATGTGCGGCAACGCAGCGCCCGAATGCCGCCGCACCGCAATCAATTCCGCCGTGATTGCAACCGCAATCTCCTCCGGCGTGATAGCGCCAATGTCCAGTCCGATGGGTGCGTGCACGCGGTCGAACAGATGCACGGACAGGCCTTCCTTCTGCAGCGTCTTAAAGATTTCGATCACCTTGCGCTTGGAGCCGATCATGCCGACGTAGCGGGCGCGCGTCTGCACCGCCCAGCGCAGGATGCGCATATCGTCGCGATGCCCGCGTGTCACGATGACGATATAAGAAGTCTCGTTGGGGTCAAGCTTTTGGATAGCTTCGTCGAAGTCGAGCGCATGCACTTCACGCGCGGCGGGAAATCGTTCTTTGGTGGCGTAGGAGGTGCGGTCGTCAGTGACGATGAGGTCAAAGCCGGCATTCGCCGCAACCTGGCAGAGGTTTGCAGCAACGTGGCCTGCACCGAATACATAAAGTAACGCTGGAGGTAAAACGGGTTCGACGAAGACTTCGAGCGTGCCGCCGCACACCAGGCCCGTATCGCATTTTGGATCCTGGTTGAGGTCGAAACTCAGAGTCCGGGGCTTCTCCGATTCCATGACCTCGCGCGCCGCCTGCCACACATCGGCCTCAACGCAGCCGCCGCCGATCGTGCCCACGATGGAGCCATCGTCCCGCACCAGCATCTTCGCGGTCTTAAACGAAGGAATCGACCCGCGCACGTTGACGATGGTCGCGACCGCGCCGCGGCGTCCTTCGCGGCGGAGTTGCACGATTTGCTCGTAAATGTCCATGCGGCTGAAAGCAGCTTGCAGGATCGATTATCGGTCGGTGAACAGTGAGAGTCAAACCCAAGGATGGATAAACTGAAAAAGCAAAAGCCCCGGGTCATCAGTCCGGGGCTGTGCGGTGTTGCAAAGTTTACTGAACTGGTCCGTTAAACCAAATCTATGGTTACGCGAATCGACATCGAGGTCAATGTTTTATTTCGTGAGTGGCCGTACAGAAGGCGGCAGAGTCGAACTGCAATGGCTGATGAGCCACTCATTGGTTTGACGGACCAAGTCCAGTCAGTCAGATCCTACTCCCGAAAATCCTCGATGCGAGCAGCCAGCTCAATAAATTCCACCCGGATTCCCGATTGGGAATTCCCGATCTGGAGAAGTATGCTTGTACCGTCACAGATAAACAGAGGAGAACGCTCTTATGAAAGCAGTCCGCATTCATCAATTTGGTGGGCCGGAAGTCTTGACCTATGAAGACGTACCAGATCCGCAGCCGCGCAAAGATCAGGTTCTGGTGCGGGTGCACGCGTGTTCGCTAAACCATCTCGATGTTTGGGTGCGCAAAGGCCTGCCCGGCGTGAAGCTGCCGCACATTCTGGGCAGTGACGTTGCGGGCGAATTAGTCGAGGCGGGTGAGTACGTCAGCGGATTCAAGGCCGGGCAGCGAGTATTGCTGGCTCCGATGGTCTATTGCGGACATTGCGAAAAATGCGTCGCCGGATTGCAGAATCAATGCCGTGCGTTCACCGCGCTGGGCAATGCGGTGGATGGAGGAAATTGCGAGTTGATCGCAGTGCCGCCGGCGAACGTGATTCCAATTCCCGACTCCCTCGATTTCAATCAGGCGGCGAGCGTTCCCCTGGTGTTTCTGACGGCGTGGCACATGCTGGTCGGACGCGCCGCCATTCGTCCGGGGCAAACCGTGCTGGTGCTGGGCGCGAGTTCCGGCGTGGGTATCGCGGCCATTCAGATTGCCAAACTCTTTCACTGCCGAGTCATCACGACCGCGGGCGATGAAATCAAGCTGGCCAAGGGCCGCGGGCTGGGCGCGGACTTCGGCATCAACCACTACCAGCAGAAGATCTCCGAGGAAGTTCGCAAGATCACGAATAAAGAAGGCGTCGACATTGTGGTCGAGCACGTGGGCGCGGCGACCTGGGATGAGAGTGTGCGGTCACTCAAGAGCGGCGGCACGCTCGTGACGTGCGGAGCGACCACGGGGCCGAACGTCAGCATCGATCTGCGGCATCTGTTCGCCCGGCAGTTGACGCTTCTGGGCTCTTATATGGGAACCATGGCTGAGCTGCATGAAGTGCTGAAGCATGTGTTCGCAGGTCGACTGAAGCCGGTCGTAGACCGCGTGTTCCCGCTAACCGAATTACGCGCCGCGCACGAGTATTTGGAGAAGAGCCAGATGTTCGGGAAGATCGTGGTGAATCCGTAGGGCGTTCATAGGCTGGCTTCTGCTCAGGAAAGTAGCGCTCAGTCACTGAGCGCTATGGCGATTTTACGTCAACCATCCGTTCACGGGTGATACATTCGTTGCAGCAACGTCTCTGCATGTCCAATCGCAACTCAATGTTGACCGCGACTTTGATGCTGGGATTGGTGGGCGTTCTCTTCAGCCAGGCAAATCCTAAACCGATGCCGGAAGCAAAGTTTTCTGAATTGTCTAAGGACGACGCCGCACGACTTGAGCGGCAAAGGGCAGTCGTTGCAGCTGCCGCAAAGCGGTCCGGCACCGCGTCTCTCACGGGAACCAAGTCTGATTTGCCAGTTCTTCAGCGACTAATTGATGACAGGGTCTTCAAGAAACCCCAAACCTACGAACTCCAATGCCTCGGTGTGGCCTTTGGCGATGTGCTGACCAGCGAACTTCCCCTGCGATGGATGATGGTTACGGATGAATACGGCACAGACCCGACACTGCGCTTCAAGAACACGACGGTTCAAATCAACGCACTCACGATGATTTCGAAGCGAGTCGAACGGGACGAGCGCGTCGATGTCTCGGAACTTCTGCGGATGACCCGGGAGCAGCTACAGATTGGTCCGACCACGCGCTGACTCCCTTGCGTCGAAGAATTGCGAGCCGTTGTTTACGTAAACAGGCGGTAGCACTCATTGGCCCCCAATAAGCAGCATTACGATTTTGCACTCGTTACCGAATCAGTTAAACTCACGCAAACGGGTGCATGCGGAGCGGTCATGTCTCTGCGCAAACTATGTCTCTACGCGATGCTCGCCACGGCTTTGGCCTTCGCATCGGCCGAAGGGTTAAACCATTACATTAAGAACTCTGGTGTACCCGAGACTGGTGTTCTGGAGACTGGTGTTCCAGAGACTGGTGTTCCAGAGAAGACCTGGCCGAGCGCCGCAACACTCACCACCGGCTTCCCCGTCGAAAGCCAAGCGCCGCCAGCCGGTTTTCTTCCCGTCCAGTTCAAGAACGCCAAGAGTCTGGGAGCCGGAAAAGTGCTGGTGGCGAGCCGCAATCTCGGCGATCCGCACTTCGCCAAAACCGTCATCCTGCTGGTTCACTACGACGCCCAGGGCGTGCTCGGACTCGTTCTCAACCACCGCACGGATATCCCGCTCTCGCGTGCGCTTGACAGTCTCAAAGCGGCGAAAGACCGTTCTGACCCGGTCTATCTGGGAGGTCCACTCGAAACGGGAGCCGTGTTTGCGCTGTTGCAGTCGCCGGCCAAGCCCGAAGGCGCGGAGCACATCTTCGGCGGCGTCTACCTGATCAACTCCAAGCCCCTGTTCGAACAAACCATATCAGCTCATCCGAAGCCTGACGTTTTTCATGTTTATCTAGGCTACGCCGGATGGACTCAAGATCAACTGCGGCAGGAAGTAGAATTGGGCGCCTGGTTCATTTTCCCGGCGGAGGCCGGCACAGTTTTCAATGCCGATCCGGATGCCTTGTGGCCGGAAATGATTCGCAAAACGGAGATGCAGATGGCGCGGAGCGAGTGGGATGCAGAGCTGTGGGAGTAAATGCCATGCCCCCCACTCCCATTCAATATCGGCAGGCCGAAAGATCCGACATTCCGCACATGGCCCGCATCTGGGGCATCGAGAAAGGCGAAGGCGGCACCTCGGAGGAGCGCATGACGGCCTACTTCGACGGCCTGCTCCATCCTCAGCATGCGCTGCCGCCTCGTGTCATTTACGTGGCGCACGAAGTGGAGGCGCTGATCGGTTACATCGCTGGACATCTCACGCGGCGCTTCGGCTGCGACGGAGAACTCGAATGGCTCTATGTGATTAACCGAGCGCCGGCGATGTGGAATCGCAGCGGGCTTGATGCCGCAGCTAGCTGCCTGGTTCGGGCTGCAGAATGCCTCGCGTGTGTGTGTGAATGTCGCAGGCTGGAATACAGTTGCAATTCAGTTTTATGCCAAACATGGCGCCGAAGCGATGAAGCCGGGCTGGATGCTGTGGAACGATATTACAACCGCATCCTGAGAGACCTCATGCCGAGTTAGACTGGTACAAGCCTCACGACCTTGGCACAAGAGAGTTCCCAGTTCAAGCGCTTTTTTGAAGTCCAATGAAAAGAACCCAATCGCGATTCGTAGTCTGCGTTAAGAACAAGGGATATTCTGCCTCGCTCGAGCTCCGCAAAGTCTATCAGGCATTGGCGGACAGGATCGCAGCTAGGTTACATCAGGTTCGCGTCATCGATGAGTCCGGCGAAGACTACCTGTATCCTCAAAACTTCTTCATTCCCGTTCGCCTGCCGCAATCTGCAGAAAAAGCTCTGCTGCGCGCGACGAACGGAGGCCGCTGACACTGGCCTCCGTGTCCTCCGTGGTTTAGAATGGACCTATGCCCGAACTGAATTTCGGCCCCTACATCTCGAACGAGAACGGCAAGAAGGTCGTCAAGGATTTGACCTTCGGCAATCCCACGCCGGAAGGAGTGGTGCTGACCACTCTCGATTCGGCCGTGAACTGGATGCGCAAAGGATCCATCTGGCCGATGACGTTTGGGCTGGCTTGTTGCGCCATCGAGATGATGTCGATGGGAGCGGCGCGTTTTGACATTGCGCGCTTTGGGGCGGAGGTATTTCGTCCTTCTCCCCGGCAGAGCGATCTCATGATCATTGCTGGCCGCGTCTCCAACAAGATGGCCCCGGTGATCCGGTTGCTGTGGGAGCAGATGCCGGAACCGAAGTGGGTGATTTCGATGGGAGCGTGCGCCACGTCGGGCGGCGTGTTCCAAAACTACGCCCTGGTGCAGAGCGTGAATCAAGTGATCCCCGTCGACATTTATGTTCCCGGATGCCCGCCGCGCCCCGAGCAACTCATCTACGCCATTACTCTTCTCCAGGAGAAGATCCAGCAAGAGCGCGGCACCATCAAGAAGGCTCTGAACCTTACCTAGGCTTCTGCCCCGACGACACTTCGCGCTCCTGCACTCTCCCGTTCCCGGCTGTGCATCCCGTGACCTTTTCCCCTCAATGGCTTGTGCAAATCTTTGCTCGTCCGCCTGTAACTGGCTTCCAGGGAGTCACTTGGAGGGGTGGAACCTCGCTTGTTCACATCTCACACGAAGGAAACGAAACCATTTTCCATCGGGATGAATCTAACGTCATAAGTGATCGAGTAAGCCGCACAGGGGGGCCGCACGCAGAACAACCCTGGGGAACGTAAACCGGGTGTGGAAGGTGCTCCATGATGACAAAATTGATTGACGTGTTTTTCGGTTGCCGGCACCCTCGTTACAGCTTCCCGGTAACCATTCGCGGAACGGCGCGCCGTCCGCAGGCCGGTGCGTTGACCGGAACGTATGTGGCCTGCCTGGATTGCGGAAGAGAATTTCCCTACGACTGGCAGGAGATGAAGGTCATCACCTCATCGGCCGAGAAGCGCGAATACGCGGCCGCGCTGGCCACGAAACAGGCTGCATAAAACATCGCGTAAGCCGACACGCCGGATGATCCGCGCTCGATGCCGCTACCCCTGCTTCTCCCCACTCACTTGCTTTAGCGCGCGGGAACCGTTGCCGCCACGCGCTTATCCATGGGGACAAACTCCCGCGCATCGTACCCGGTGTAGATTTGCCGCGGCCGCGCAATCTTCTGTTCCGGATCTGTAATCAACTCCTGCCACTGCGCCAGCCATCCCGCCGTGCGCGGAATCGCGAACAGTACTGTGAACATCTCTGGCCGGAAGCCCATCGCCTGGTACATAATCCCGGAATAGAAGTCGACATTGGGATAGAGTTTCCGCTTCACGAAATACTCGTCTTCCAGAGCGATGCGCTCCAACTCGAGGGCGATATCCAGTTTCGCGTTACGTCCGGTAACCTCGAAAACCTGCTCCGCGCACCAGCGAATGATTTTCGCCCGGGGATCGTAATTCTTGTAGATGCGGTGTCCGAATCCCATCAGCTTGAACCCGCCTTCTTTCACTTTCTTGATATAGGCGGGCACTTTATCCTTTGAGCCGATCTCGTCAAGCATGCGCAGCACTTCTTCATTGGCACCGCCGTGCAATGGCCCCGCCAGCGCCGACGCCGCCGACGCCATGGAGAGGTAGGGATCGGTCTGGGCGCTGCTGACGGAGCGCATGGCGTTGGTACCGCAGTTCTGTTCATGGTCCGCGTGCAGAATGAACAGGATGTCGAGCGCCCGCGCGATGGCTGGATTCGCCACGTATTTCGGCTCGACCATCTTCCACAACATGTTCATGAAATTTTCGGCGTAGCTCAAATCGTTATCCGGATACACGTAAGGAAATCCTACGTTATGCCGGTATGACATGGCCGCGATCGACGGCACCTTGCCAATCAAGCGCTTGATCTGCAGCATCCGATTCGCGGCATCGTGCACATGCTTGGCATCCGGGTACACAGTTGAAAGCGCGGCTACCGTGCTCACGAACATGCCCATGGGATGGCCGTCATAGCGGAAGCCCTCCATGAACTTCTTCGTGCTCTCGTGCAGCATGGTGTGGTGGGTAATATCGTAGACCCACTTCTTAAGCTCGTCCGCGGCAGGCAATTCTCCAAACAGCAGCAGGTAAGCAACTTCCAGGAACGTGCAGCGCTCGGCCAGCACTTCGATGGGATATCCGCGATAGCGCAGGATGCCCAAGTCACCGTCAATATAGGTGATGCTGCTGCGGCACGACGCCGTGTTCATGAATGCCGGATCGTAAGTCATGAGCCCGAAATCTTCCGGACCCGTCTTGATCTGCCGCAGGCTCATCGCCCGGATCGTGCCGTCTTCGACCGGAATGGTATAGGTTTGACCCGTGCGATTGTCGGTGATGGTGAGTGTGTTCTCTGGCATGGAGACTTGCTCCTTAAGCTTTAGCGTAGCTCAGCTTATTTGGCTTGGGCAACACATGCTGTGATTTCGGTCACACGCTCTCGTGATGATACTTCTTCTCTCACGGCTAGCCAAATTCCCGAAATCAGCCTGTCGCGCCAAACATAAACCGGCGGCCTGCCGGCCGCCGGTTCGCTGAAGCTAGTTCGTTCCCCGCCTAGTTTGACGACGAATCATCCCGGCGCTTCAAGGTTGGACGGTCGTCATCGCTCTTGGTGTCCCCTGCGTTGGGGTCGCTGCTGGTGGAAGTCCGCCGCAAGCTGGGCTTGTTGGCGTCTTTCTGATCCAGAACCTTGTGGCGATTCTCAATCGACGCCAGCCGCGCTTTTACATCATCGAATTCCGAGGTGGTCACAACGTATTGCTGCTTCGCCGGCAGGATTTTTCGAATCTCTTCCTGCGTCTTCTCAATGCGATCCGGGGTCTGCGGATGCGTGTCGAAGGTCTTGGCCAGGGTGCCCGGCTTCTTCTTCTCCATCGCCTGAATCTTTTCAAAGAACGAAACGAATGCCGACGGATCGTACCCGGCGCGATACATATACTCAACCCCGAGATAGTCGGCTTCCGCCTCGAACCCGCGCGAGAACTTTAGAATGCCCATCATGGCCGCTGGTCCGGCAGCTTCGTACGCTCCATAGCCAATGCCGCCGCCCACGAATATCAGAGGAATGGTCGCTAGTTGCATTAGAGTGTAACGGGTTTGCTCGCGGGCCACGTGGCATGCCGCCACGTGCGCGATTTCGTGAGCCATTACGCCCGCCATCTCGGCTTCTTCGTCGGCTGCAAGGATCAGCCCCGAGTTCACGTAAAAGAATCCGCCCGGGAGCGCCATGGCGTTCACCACGTCGGAATCAATCACTTTGATGGTAAACGGCACTTGTGCGTCCGAGTTCCGCACCAGGTTCTGGCCGATGCGGTTGACGTACTCCGTGACCACGGGATCATTCACCAGCTTGATTTGCGATTCGATCTGCTGGGCATAAGACCGGCCCATCGCCACTTGCCTTTCAACGCTGTACCAGTTGCCCACCCCCCGACCGCACCCCACGTTGCGGTTTCCCACCGCATCCACGTCGGTCTTGGTGCCATCGTGCTTGATCTGACCGTCCTCCTGGGTGGGCAGCGCAGCCGGCGGCTGGGCAGGCACGTTTTGCACGTCGCCTGCCTTGGGCTGGTCTTTATCCGGATCTGGAACTGGAACTTGGGTTGGCGTTTGAGATTGTGTCTGACCTGGGTTCTGCGTTTGACCGGGCGTCTGACCAGGAGTTTGCCCAGGCTGTGTTTGTGCCAACGTCCAAGGCGCAACGCTGAACGCGGCTAATCCCGCTGCGATTGCCAACCAACGCAACTTCATAAGGAACTCCTTTGCGGCGGACCCACTCTTGTGGCGATTATACGCCCCCACACAAATCCAGCTTGAACTTATCCTCTCGGTTAGACGCGCGCTCCCACTCCGGGGTTATCCGGGAATGAGCCGCCGTGGATGGAGGCCTCCTAGCCCATCCAAATCGTCCCAATCCGCCAGTCCATTCCTCTCTTGCCGCATTCCCCGCTCAGTCGTAACATGGCCCGTTCCATCTTCCCCTAGCCTGGAGGTACCTTTGCTCGACCGCCGCCGCTTCCTCACCGCCACAACCGGCCTCGCCGCCACCATGGCTTTCCGTGGAAATCTCCTGGCCCAACTCGATAAAGCTCCCTCCACTCTTCCCGACCGTTCCCTCGTCGACAAGAACGAAGATGCCTACTGGGCCGAATTACGCCGGCAATTCCTGATTCCCGAAGACGAGATCTACCTGAATAACGGCACCGTCGGCTCCAGCCCCGCCCCCGTGCTGCGCGCCATCTTTGACGGCTACGCCGCCACCGAGAGAATGGATCAGCAGGATCCCGAAGACTATCCCATTTGGGGATACGCCGCATGGAACGGGTTTCGCGATCCCCTGGCCGCGTTCGTTGGTTGCCATCGCGACGAGATTGCCCTGCTTCGCAATGCCACGGAAGCTAATAGCTACATCGCCAATGGCATCGACTTGAAGGCGGGGGACGAAGTCCTGATGACTGATCAGGAGCACCCCGGCGGCGAGCATCCGTGGAACCTCAAGGCCAAGCGCTACGGTATCGTGGTGAAGCGAGTCACGTTGCCGCGGCCGGTCAAAGATGCGGCGCAAGTTCTCAACCTCTTCAACGACGCCATCACGCCGCGCACGCGCGTCCTCTTCTTCAGTCACATCACCACGTTCTCCGGCGTCGTGCTGCCCGCAAAAGAACTCAGTGCACTGGCACGCGCCAAAGGCATTCTCTCCGCTGTCGACGGCGCCCACGTGCCCGGCATGATGCGTCTGAATGTGCACGACCTGGGCTGCGATATGTACTCTTCGAGCCCGCACAAGTGGCTGCAAGCGCCCAAAGGCTCGGGCTTCCTCTACGTGCGCGACGAAGTCATCGACCGGCTCTGGAATACCATCGTCACCGAAGGTTGGGACGATCCTAAGCTTCGCGCCGAACGCTTCCAGCGCATCGGCAGCTCGAACGTGCCAGCTCTTTGGGGACTGAGAGCCTCGATCAAACTGGCCAACGACATCGGCCTCGAACGCATCGAGAGCCGTCATCGCAAGCTTGCCGATTACATCCTGGAGGAAATGAAAAAGCGCGGCGCTGAATCGTGGACCTCACCCGATCCCGCCTTGCGCTGCGCGATTGTGACGGTTAACGTCCCGCCCGTCCCGCGCATGGATTTGGAAAACTGGATGTGGAAGACCCACAAGATCCGCATCCGTGGCGCGGACCCGAACAAGCTGCGATTGTCGACCCCTTATTACCTGCAGAAGAAAGACATCGACCGGTTTCTGGAGAAGTTTGACGAGTACAAGAAGATGAATCACATCGCGTAGGGCTCGAAAGCGATGAGACTACCAAATCGTGCGCACAAGCGGGCTGGCGAGAATTCTCTCGTCCTGCGTAATCAGTGTGAGTCCCAAAGCCCGCGCGGTTGCGCCAATCAGACGGTCGCCCGGATCTTTGGGATAGGATTCCGGAAAGGCCATCGCCAGCCCGGCAATGTCGGGAGTGATTTCGAGTACATTCACCGCAGCGCCCTCGACGATCTCGCGGACCGACGCTTCAATTGTGCCGGAAGCTCTCAGCGTACCTTTGGCAAACAGTAAGGCCAACTCCCAAAGGCTGATCGACGCGATGGCGCAGCCGCCAGCCCGCTGCGCCCTGCGGATTTCGCTCACGGCGGATCGCGAAAGCCGGCCCGGACTTGAAACCATCCACAGCAAAACGTGCGTGTCCAGCAGAATCACTTCAAGCTCTCCCAGTCCTCAAGAGCAGTGACAGGAGAAACGATGTCGCCGAGAATCTCAATCTTCCCGGCAAGACAGCCAAAGATTTCGGGAGGCTTGTCGTCAGCCGGAACCAGTTTGGCCAACGGCTTCCCCCGTTTCGTGATCAGCACAGGGGTGCGTTTGGTCCGCACGTCTTCCATGACCTGCAGGCATCGCGCCTTGAATTCGCCCGCTGCGATTGTCTTCATAATGGTCACCTCGCGATAACCATGGTAATTCTAACATGATTCGTGCGGCGTGGCGAGAACGATCTTCAGTCGTAATACTCCAGCCCCAGATGCGTGATCAATTCCTCGCCCTTCAGATGCCGCAGCGTGTTCTTCAGCTTCATCAACTGAATAAACAGGTCGTGCTCCGGATAAAGTCCCGGCACCGTCATCGGAGACTTGAAGTAAAAGCTCAACCACTCCTGAATTCCCAGGCCACGCAGTTCCGAAGTCCGTTTGGCGAGATCCATGAGCAGCACTAGATCGAGGACGATCGGCGCCGCCAGAATCGAATCGCGGCATAGGAAATCGACCTTGATCTGCATGGGATAGCCCAGCCATCCGAAAATATCGATGTTGTCCCAACCCTCTTTGTTATCGCCCCGCGGCGGATAATAGTTGATACGAACCTTGTGGCACATGTTGCCGTAGAGTTCAGGATAAAGTTCGGGCTGCAGAATGTGCTCCAGCACCGAAAGTTTCGATTCTTCCTTGGTCTTGAACGAACCCGGATCCTCCAGCACCTCGCCGTCGCGGTTGCCCAGGATGTTGGTGGAGAACCATCCGTTCAACCCGAGCATGCGAGCCTTGAAGCCGGGGGCGAGAATCGTCTTCATCAAAGTCTGCCCGGTCTTGAAATCTTTTCCGCAGATCGGCGCTTCATTCTGCCGCGAGAGTTCGAGCATCACCGGCAAGTCCACCGTCAGGTTCGGCGCGCCGTTTGCGAACGGCACGCCCTCCATCAACGACGCGTAGGCATAGATCATGGAAGGCGCAATCTTCTCGTCGTTCTCGCGCAGCGCCTTCTCAAACGACTTCACCGACTGGTGGGCCTCGGTCGCCTCGATGTAGGACTCCGTCGATCCGCACCACATGGTGATTAGCCGGTTCGCTCCGCTGGTCTTCTTGAAGTCGCGGATGTCGTCGCGCAACTGCTCAGCCAGATCCATCTTCGTCTTGCCCTTCTTCACGTTCGGCCCGTCGATCTTCTTCACGTAGTTGTGATCGAACACCGCCGCGCGTGGCGTTACCGAAGTAAGAAATGGCTTCAACTGGTCGAGCAACCTCTGATCGAGCACTCCCGCATTCGAGCCCGCTTCGTACATGTTGTCTTCAAAGATGTCCCAGCCGGTGAAGACCAGGTCGTCGAGTCCGGCCAGCGGCACAAACTCCTTGATCTTCGGCGAACGCCCGTCGGTGCGCTTGCCCAGCCGCACTGTACCCATTTGCGTGAGCGAGCCGATCGGCTTTGCCAGGCCTTTGCGAATGGCCTCAACACCCGCGACAAACGTGGTCGCCACCGCTCCCATGCCCGGGATCATCACGCCCAACTTCCCCTTCGCGGGCTGGATCGTGCCGTTGTCTTTGGAACCGCTATGAGCCTTGCCTTCGGACTTCACGTCGTTTTTCACTTCGTTATTCACTACTATGCGCGCTGTCTTCGATGCCGTCCTTGCGGACTTCTTCCGTGTCGCCATATCTTGGCCGCTTCCTCAGTAAGAATCAGAATGGATGTGCAAACCTTGTATGTTCTCGTATCAGGTGGGACTTTTGCAAATGGGAGGAGCCAAACGCGCAGAAAATCAATTCAATGGCCTAGCTGCATCATCAAGCGGTAAGCGGCGTATCAGCTCGTATGGAGACACCCGCCTCGGCTGTCTCGCGAAGCCGAGTGGCGCTAATCCATTTCCCTCGTCCTTCTCCGATGATCCCGATAAATATTTTGCGTTGGACTCTAGCGCCAACATCCTTCATAGTGGAATCACTTCGTAAACCAGCTCTGCAGCCGGTCCCGCGAAGCTGATGTTTGCATGCCAGCCTTGCTGCGGCATTGCAATTCTCCTGACCCTGTTGTTCTCCACTCAATCTGAGTTCACGCCATTCGGCCTTGCGCCGGTAGTGTGCCTCTTCAGACTAGGAAAAAAGAACAGGAGATTCCAATGAAATCGATTCGCAAGTTCGCCTACGCCGCTGCTCTAACCTTGAGTGCCTTGAGCTTCACGCCCAGCCTGGCTTCCGCCCAGGAGGCTGCCGGAAGTTTCACCCTGAGCCGCGAAGTGCATTGGCAGAACGCCATTGTGCCAGCGGGAAAGTACCGTTTCACCATCGGATCGAACGGCACTGCCGAAATGCTGACGCTGCGGAAGATTAGCGGCAGCGAAAGCCGTTTCATGCTGCTGGTGAACAACGAGGAAGCCTCCGAGCCGTCGGCACTCAGCCAGCTCGTTGTGGTTTCCCGATCAAGCGGAAGCTTCGTCAGCACGATGCAGCTTCCCGAGTTCGGAATGACGTTACACTTTACCGTGCCGGCTGAAACTCGTGAAATGGCGCAAACGATCGCAACCACGACCGCATCCGCCGCTCGCTAGTTCATCCCCTGCCCAACCCGAGGGCAGATCCCCTTTCTGCCCTCGGGCCTTCCTTAGTTTGGATTTTCCGCCCGGCGAGGGATCGCCTTTGAATTTGCTCAGGCAAGCCGCTCTGTGGTCGAAATGAGGCCCAGGATGTGACAAGAAACATCACACCCTGGACTGGGACTGTTGGTTTCCTTAGGTGGGCTTCGGCGAGCTGACGTTGCCCTTCACTTCCTCACTCAGCACAATCGCTTCGGCAATC
This sequence comes from uncultured Acidobacteriaceae bacterium, assembly GCA_963749985.1. Lineage (GTDB taxonomy): Bacteria > Acidobacteriota > Terriglobia > Terriglobales > Acidobacteriaceae > Sulfotelmatobacter. The sequence continues at coordinate 379,079 of CAVVOS010000006.1, forward strand.
TCCTTCATCGCCTTGCGCTTCTGCCGGCTCTGCCGTTGCAACGTCAGGTAGGCTTGTTCCTCGCTCAATCCAAGATCGCGCTGCAGGATTCCTTTGGCGCGTTCCACCACTTTGCGCGTCTGCAGTTGTTCCCACAGAGTGGAGTTGGCATCTTCCAGCCGTGCCATCTCTATCTCCGCGCCCACCAGAAACCCGATCGTCGCAATCGTCTGAACTTGCCGCCGGGTGTAGGTGTGGGGCAGGCGATGCTGCACGTTGATCACTCCCATCACGCGCCCCCTGCACATCAAGGGCACTGACAGGAATGCTTCATAGGTGTCTTCCGGAAGCTCGTGCAAAAACTGGAAGCGGGGATCGAGCGCCGCCTTTTCGGTTACCGCGACCGGTTCCTGGTGCTCCGCCACCCATCCCGTAATGCCCTGCCCCAGGCGCACCTTCAGGCGATCGACAACTTCTGGATGCGGATTCTTCGAAGCCCGCAGAACCAGATCTTCGCCCTCCAGCACATAAATAAGGCAGGAATCGCACTTCACCAGCGCAGAAGCAAAATCGACTACACGAGTCAGTACTCCGTGGAAACCGTCCGCGGTCGCCAGCTGAACGCCAATCTCGTGCAGCACATCAACATGTGAGTCCTCTACTGATATTAAGGGGTCCATGAATAAGATTATCGGCTCTTTTCATGCTCTGTCTAATTCCAAATTTCAATGATTGCGATGCGCGATTTGCCGCGTAACTGTCACCATCCTTTAACATCTTTTGCGGAAGCGCCGCATCGCCTCGCCGCGATTCCAAGATCTGTGCTAAAACTTTGCGGAATCACTCCCATGCCCGATAAGATCGGCGCTTCGCAACTCGGTACTAGGTACTGGCTACTATTTATCCAGCTCGACCGTCTTCACCGGCAAATCCCAATGCCCATCCAAAATCTCGAACCGCCGCTGCTCTTCGCGCTGGAACGTTTCCTGATCGGGATACATCTGCTTCTGCAACGCCGCTTCATCGAACGGCTCGTTGGCTACGGTCGCATTCTTGAAGACGATGGTCACGCGGAAATCCCAGCGCCCGTCTTCCGTAGTGTGATAGCGCGGCTGATCCATCCAGACCTTCGCAATCCGCCCCATCTCCGCTTCTTTCTTGAGAACGGGATAGTGATTCTTCTTGAACAGTTTGAGAAACTCGTCGGCATGTCCCCACTTGGCTTTGTAGTAATACTCAATCACAAAGGGCTTGTCGGAAGTCGCGGGTGCGGATTGCGCGTAGGAAAAATTGGGCAGGGTGATGGTGGAGAAAAGCAGCAATGCGAGAACGCGGGACATTCGAATCACAGGGTCCTCCTCGTAAATGTCAGCTAGTACACTAACAAAAATGTCGTAGGGACGTTGCTTGCAACGCGGCGGCGCACGGAACGATGGCTAAGAGGAGACGTATTGGAAAGTGACGAGCAACAAATCCTGGAGCTTTTCGAAGATGGCGACCGCGCCCTGATCGCCGCCGACATTGCCGAACTCGCGCGCATCTTCGCCGACGACTACCTCCAATACGACGAAAACGGCGAGTCCCGAACCAAACAGGATGTGATCAACAATCTAAAGACCGCCGCGACCCGGTACCTCTCGATGACGTCGACGGGCCGCCGGATTCGCCTGCTGAGCGACGAACTGGCCATCGTTCATGGATCGGAAGAGGACGACGTCGAGCAAGGCGGTCAACGATTCCCCGTTCGTTATATCTACATGGATGTGGTGGTGAAGCGCGACGGCAGGTGGCAGATCGTGGGATCACAGCTGGCACGAGCAGCCGGAGACAAGTAACGCGCTGGCGTCACTAACGGATGGCCGCTGACGCCTGACGGCTAATCCTATTCTGCCAGTGAGTCCAGACAAAATAGACCGCCCCTGCCACCAGCACCACGCCTATCACCGCATCGAACTTATGGAAGTATTTTCCGAGCTCCCGCCAGTTCTCCCCGAGCTTCATGCCGAGATAGGCCAGGCCCAAACACCACGGCCACGATCCCAGAAACGTATAGACGTGAAACCGTCCCCGCGGCATGCGCGCCACTCCCGCCGGCAGCGCGATGAAGGTGCGAATCACCGGCAGCAGACGTCCGATGAACACCGCCAGATATCCCCAGCGCGCGAAGAAGCGATCAGCCCAGTCGAGTTCCCGCCGCCCCATCAGAATCCAGCGCCCGTAACGCTCCACCAGCGGACGCCCGCCATAACAGCCAATTTCATACGCCACCAGTGAGCCTAGGTTGCATCCAAGCGCGCCCGCGGTCGCTACCCACAGCAGCTTGAATGTGCCCTGAAAGACCAGATAGCCGGCAAACGGCATAATCAATTCCGAAGGCAACGGGATGCACGCCGACTCAATCGCCATCAGCAGCACGATGCCGCCGTAACCGGTCGCGGCAATCACGGAATTGATGAACACGAAGATGACAGCCAGAAGTTTTTCAGTCATTGGGAGAAGCAGTTGCCAGTACCCAGTACCCGGTCAAAACTTTTCGGACCAAGAACTTGGTACTCGGTACTAGGTACTGAACTCAAGTGTATCGGAAATTTGCGAGGGAGACGACGCGCTAGAACGAACCGTCCTGGGTAAAGGTGTAGCCAGGTAGAGCCGCGCCTTGCGGGGTCTTGGTTATCTTGATTCGCACGGTTGGCGCGTCGGGAGCGGTAATGCCCGCCGGCCGCAGCATGGCATACTGCGCAAACACTTCGTGGTAGACCTTGGTGACCAAATAGTCCTGGCCATCGGCATCGCTGCGCCAGACTTGCCCGAGTTGGATGGAACTTACGGCCACGATAGCTTTCCTGAATGCTGAGAGATTATCTCAAGACTACCGGGGTGCATGGTGCGAGTCAATTCCCCGCGTGGTTACCGAGGTCTCTGCTAAGATGTTGCCCTCATGCCTCGCGGACGCACGCCCCGCCAACCCGCTCGCACCGGCCGCCAGGAAGGCGCTCGTGTAGCGCGGACAGCCATTCGGCAAGCTCAGGGCAAGCCCTCGCCCCCGAAAGCCGCAGAGCGGCAAAAGAATGCAGCCCACGGCGCAAGCCGTGGGTCGTCGGAACTCGGGTCGGAGCGAGCCCCGCAGGGGCGAAAGCACACAGGTACAACGAAGTATCCGGGCTACAATCCCCTGGCCCCTGAGCGCATCGCCGAAATCCTGAAACGCCTCGACCAGCTTTATCCCGAAGCGACCTGCGCGCTCACGCACAAGAGCGCCTGGGAGCTGCTGGTCGCGACCATTCTTTCCGCCCAATCCACCGACGTCAATGTGAACCGGGTCACGCCGGAACTATTCCGAAAATATCCCACGGTGGAAGCCTTTGCCGCGCTCACGCCCGAACAGCTTGAGCCCGATGTCCGCTCCACCGGCTTCTTCCGCAATAAGTCCAAATCTGTCGTGGGCGCCGCGAAAAGCATCGTCGCCGACTTCGGCGGCCAGGTTCCCGACGAGATGGATAAGCTGCTCACCCTCCCGGGTGTCGCGCGCAAGACCGCGAATGTCGTGCTGGGAACGTGGTTCAAGAAAGCTGAAGGCGTAGTCGTTGACACCCACGTGCACCGCATCTCGCGCCGCCTCGAACTCACCACGAATGACGACCCGCAAAAGATCGAACAGGACTTGATGCATATCATCCCGCGCGAAAAATGGATTCTCTTCTCTCACCAGATCATTTGGCACGGACGCAGCCTGTGTATCGCCCGCAAACCCAAGTGCGTCGACTGCGCGCTCGAAAACCTATGCCACGCCGCCGACAAGACCTGGAGCACGGTGGACATGCACAAGGACGCGAAAGCGTAGTCCTCTAGCCGCTCTGTCATCCTGAGCGAAGCAGTCGAAGGACCCCTTGTCCCGGAATGAACCACCGGCTCACCGAGGCCGTTTCCATCCTTTTGCTATAATGGTCACTGGGGTGACCACATGAGAATCAGCACCGTCCGTGACTTCCGTGATCGAGCGACCACCCTGCTTCGCTCCGACGACCCCATCCTCGTCACCCGCCGGGGCAAAGTAGCCGGAATCTTTTTGCCGTGGCGGGAAGCGACCTTGCCCGTGGACTTCAAACGCGAATTATTTTCCATGCTGACCACAGAAATCGCCCGCCAGCTGAAGAAAAAGCGCGTAACCGAGAAAGCGGTGCTGCAAGATTTCGAGCACTGGCGGAAGGAACGCCGTGAAACTCGCCGCCGACGCTAACGTGCTCTTGTCGGCATTGATTGGTGGACGTGCCAAGCTCGCGCTCAGCCATCCTCAGATTGGCGAGATCTTCACGACCGAGCACACCTTCTCCGAGGTCGAGGAGTATGCCCCGGTATTGGCCAAGACGAAACGCCTGCCCGCCGATATCCTGCTGCTAGCTCTTGCCGCATTGCCAGTAACCCTCGTGAACCGAAACCAATACAACAAGACCCTGGCCGAGGCCACGAGGCGGATCGGGCCTCGCGATCCCGACGATGTCGATTTGCTTGCACTCGCCCTTCATTTGCAAATCCCCATCTGGTCGAACGACAGGGACTTCGAGGGTCTGAGCGTTGATCTGTTTACCACGGAACGTTTGTTGCGCCATCTCCGCATCATTGAGTAGCATACTTTCGCTGGGCACAAACCACCCGGAACGAGACGCTCATTCGCATCATTTCATTCCGCCTCGAGGCTTTAAAACCAATGCGCACCCTCGCACTCTTTGCTATCGTCATACTCATGAGCACCGTTGTCGCCGAAAACCTCGCCGCGCAAACTCTACCCGCGCCCCAAGCGATCACCGATCCCAAGCAGATCGCTTCTAAGCCCAACGCGCAGGTCGAGCCGCGCAGCTTGACCATCGAAAAGCTCTACATGACGCGCCAGGTCGGCCGCCCCACATGGTCGCCCGACGGCAAAAGCATTGCCTTCATTTCCAATATGAGCGGACGCAACAACCTGTGGCTTGTCCCCGCCGAAGGCGGATGGCCAGTGCAGCTCACGGTCAGCGATCAGCGCCAGACCGCGCCCGCCTGGTCGCCTGACGGCAAGTGGATCGCCTATCAGTCGGACTATGACGGCGACGAGCTCTGGGACATTTTTCTGGTCTCACCCAAAACCGGCAAAGTCGTCAACCTCACGGGCACGCGCGAGATCGCCGAAACCGATCCGACATGGTCGCCCGACGGGCGTTATCTGGCTTACTTGGTTAAACCAAAGACATCCGCCGCCCACGAGATCGATATTTATGACACAGTGATGCGCGAGGTGAAACACCTCACCACGGGCACGCCGCAGGACAAAGGAAATTCGAATCCCATCTGGTCGAAGGACGGGAAATATATTGTCTACACGCAGGAGCAGGCCAAGGGCACGGATTCAAACATCTTCATCGCAGATGTTGCCACGGGAAAGAGTGCGCTGCTTACGCCGCATGACGGCGAGCAAAGATTTTTCGCGAATGATATTGATCCATCGTTGGGAAAAGACGGTGGACAGATACTCATCACTTCAAACGCTGCGAACGGATACGAAAACATCGGCCTGATCGAATACACAAGTAAAGGTCCGTTACTTGCTCCAGCGCGGACAAAATGGCTCACGCACGATAAATGGGAAATCCGCGGCGGCGAATTCTCGCCCGACGGCAAGCACATCACCTTCAGCGCCAACGTCGACGGCAATGAAGATATCTACCTGCACGATCTCGCGGCCGGCAAGTCCACCGCTCTGCCCATTGCGAAAGGTGTGAACGAGCCTGCCGGCGGCCACTCCGCCTTCACCAAAGACGGTTCGCGCCTTCTCTATTACCACAACGGCCCTACCGCACCCGGCGATCTCTGGGTGTATACGCTGGCGACCGGGAAGTCGCATCAGGTCACGCATTCGCTCGTCGGCGGCGTGCGCTCGGAAGATATGGTCGAGCCTTACCTCGTGCACTATCCCAGCCGCGACGGCAAGTGGACGATCTCCGCGTTTCTGTACGTGCCCTTCAACATGGCGCGCAACGGGCAGAACGCGGCCATCGTTTACATTCACGGCGGCCCCACAGCACAGAGCATGAATTCGTTCAACCGCTTCGTGCAATACGCGGCCAATCAAGGCTACATGGTGCTCGCTCCTAACTATCGCGGCTCGACGGGATACGGCAAAGAATTCCAGCAGGCGAATCTGTTCGACATGGGTGGCGGCGATTTGCAGGACGTGCTCGCCGGAGTCGACTGGATCAAGCAGACCGGCCATCTCGATCCCAAGAAGATCGCCGTCATGGGCGGAAGCTACGGCGGATATCTCAGCATGATGTCGGTGACGAAGGCGCCCGACGTCTGGGCGGCGGGCGTACCCATCGTGCCGTTTGTAAATTGGTTCACTAAGATTGAAAACGAAGATCCGGTGCTGCAGCAGTCCGATCTCGCAACCATGGGCGATGTGGTGAAGAACAAGGCGCTCTACGAAAACCGCTCGCCCATCAACTTTATCGACCAGATCAAAGCGCCGTTGCTGTTGCTCGCCGGAGGACACGATCCGCGCTGCCCGAAATCAGAAACGCAGCAGGTGGTGGACGCGATTAAGAAGCGTGGCGGAACGGTGGATTATAAGATCTACGAAAACGAAGGCCACGGCTTTGCGCGCGTGGAGAATCAGATCGACGCCTATCAGCGCGTTGCCGACTTCCTACTGGCGCACGTTCCTCCAGCGGACTGCAGTTGCTCGCTGACGGAATAGTTAGTTCCTGGTCAAGCTCATTGCTGCGGTAATGGCTTCCACCAATCCCGGGATGGTGAATTCTTTGGCCGCGATGTCCACCGGCAGGCCGAGTTCGCGCAAAGTCGAAGAAGTAACGGGCCCAATCGAAGCAAGCCGTATCCCCTTGACGCGCCCCTTGCGTGAGCCGAGCAGGGCCACAAAGTTTCGTACGGTCGAGGAACTTGTAAACGTCACCACATGCGGTGACCGCTGCGGATTCGCGAGCGCGCCGCGCAATCGCGTGCGCGAAGACAGCGGCACCACGGTTTCGTAAGCTTCCACCACATCCACATGCGCGCCCGCTTTGCGCAGTTCCCGCGGAATCACGTCACGGGCAACTTTGGCACGCACCAGCAGCACGCGCTTCCCGTTCACCCGCCGCCGCAGACTGCGCACCACAGACTCGGCGACATACTCTTTGGGAACAACCTCCACTTTGCCGCCGCGCTGCTCGATCGCCTTCTTCGTCGCAGGGCCAATGGCCGCAATGTGCAACTGCTCGAGATTTGCTTTCGTCAGGCGCAGCTTGGCCAGCCGCTCCCACATCGCCTCCACTCCGTTCACGCTGGTCAGGATCAGCCAATCATAGCGGTCAAGATTCCGCAGCGCCGAATCCAAAGCCTTGAAGCTGCGCGGCTTGCGGATTTCAATGAACGGAATCTCGATCACCGTCGCGCCCAGCTTGCGCAGTTCGCCGGAAAGCGCACCGGCCTGATGCCGTGCCCGGCCTACCAGCACGCGAACCCCGGCCAGCGGAAGCCGAGGCAACTTTGCGATTTGCGCGCGACGGTTCATGCTCCGCAATCAGACCCCCAGACCTTGCTTCTCCATCAGTGCAGCGATTCCGGCGGCGGCTGAGTCCGGACTCTGTGCCAGAGATTTGATGATCTCGGCCTGGTCCGCCTTGCTGCGGTTCTGACTGATCTTGAACTTGGCCTCGATTCGGCTGGCGACCATCTCAAAGCCGACAATGTGTTTCAACATCCCATGGCGAAACTTGTCGCTGAGACTATTCCATTGCTCGTAGTAAGACGGATCGAAGGCGTGGATGATGTCGCGTGTCTCTGCCAAAAGGTGTTCAGTGTCGGTAACCGTGCGAGTGTGGCCGTACACATGCACGGCAGCATAGTTCCAAGTGGGAACGCTCTCCCGGCTCTCGTACAGTCTGGGGGAAATATAGGCGTGAGGCCCATGAAATATGGCCAGAGACTCTTGATCGCTTTGCAGAAGACCACAGTGCCGATTTGCCTTAGCGAGGTGTCCATGCAGCACCATCTGATTGTCAACCATCCGCGCGAGGATGGGGATATGAGTGGCGAAGGGACCACTGTCCCCCGTGGAAAAAAGAATGGCGAACGGATTCGCCTGGACGAAGGAGATTGTGTCCGCATGGTCGCGAACCCGGTTGAATTCAGGAATGTACATGTTTCAGATCTCCTATGATGCACAGAACGATCTATCGAGCGGCAATCCCCAGAACGAAGCAACCCTCACACGCTGCAGTCATTTCTTTCGCACGTGCAGAACCTTCTCGATCTGGGCCACCACAACTCCTGCATCATCCTTTACTTCCACCGAAAAGACCGGCTCGTACTTCGGCAGCGTCTTCAGTTTCTCGCGAATGTCGTCGATTTGGCTATCGGACAAACGAAATTCCGCCCGCACCGTTCCCTTCCCCGGTTTTCGGTAGCGGATCGACGCGGCTTTGTCCCAGACAATGTAGTCGCGGCCCAGGTTCGCCATCAGCATGAGCATATAGAACGCATCGGTCATGGCAAACAGCGATCCGCCGAAGTGGGTGCCCACGTAGTTGGCGTTCCAGAACCGCAGCTTCATCTCGACATCGACCGCTTTCATGTCGGGCGCGATGCGCTTGACGCGAATGCCCGCCCCGAGAAACGGCGGCCAGAAGTTGATCCAGCGGCGTAGAGCATGAGAACTCTTGGTGCCTCCGAGAAGTTGCAGGAGAACGCTGCCGCTCTTCATGCTGGAATCTTAACCCGCCCTCATGGTTGCGGCAGGACGGCCAGGCCGCGACCGTAGACAGCTTCGAGGATTTTATCCCCGCCACGGCCGAGCAACGTCTCGCCCACGGCGTTGCCGAGTTGTTCGGGATCGTTGAGATCGCCGTCACGCGATTCGCGGAGAAGCTTCGATCCGTCGGGGTCGGCGACGATGGCTTCTAGATGCAGCTTGCCATCTTTCATTTCTGCGAAAGCGCCAATGGGGACCTGGCAGCCTCCTCCGAGGCGGTTGAGCAGAGCACGCTCGCAGGTAGTGGCAGCGCGGGCGGCTGGGTCGTTTAGAAATTCAAGATGCCGGCGCGTGTCGGCATCGCCTAGGCGGATTTCGATGCCGAGCGCTCCCTGCCCTGCGGCGGGACACATGATTTCGGCAGGAATGATCTGCTTAATCAGTTCCGTTTTGCCCAAGCGCTTCAGTCCAGATGCGGCCAGAATGATGGCGTCGTATTCCCCTTGTTCAAGTTTGCGCAGGCGCGTATCGACGTTGCCTCGCAGGGGATGAATATCGAGATCGGGGCGGATGGCCTTGAGCTGCGCCTGGCGGCGCAGGCTGGACGTGCCCACGCGCGCGCCTTGCGGCAAGTCTTCGACTTTCGCATAGCGCCGCGAGCAGAAAGCATCGCGCGGATCTTGACGTTCGGTGATGGCGGCGATTTCGAATCCCGGGGGAAGTTCGGTGGGCAAGTCCTTCAACGAATGCACGGCAAGATCGACGTGGCCGGCAGCGAGCGCTTCCTCGATCTCCTTTGTAAACATGCCCTTGGTGCCGACCATGGCGAGGGCTACATCGGTGATTTTGTCGCCAGTAGTGTGAATGATTTCGATTTCCACTTCATGGCCGCGCGCGCGCAGCAGCGCGGAGATGTGGTTGGCTTGCCAGAGAGCGAGTTGAGAGCCGCGGGAACCGATGCGGAGCTTATTTGTCGTTTCAATCGTCATTGTGGGTTTGTTTTTCGCGGCAGAGGTGGAAGCGGCACCGTTGTCGTTTGAAAGCTTCCCGGCGTTGCGTTTTCCACCGCGGCCTGGATCGCCGACCCGCAGTTGCTTACCGAGGGCCACAGATTCGAGGTTAGAACTACAAGAGCAAGCTTCCGTAAAGAAAGATTTTGCTGATAGCGGATGTTCTGGTCGCAAGTGAGCAAAACATCGAATCCGTCTGCTTCGGCAGCGTTAAGAAGCTCGCCATTCTTGAGCCGCGCGGACCAGCCCATTGCAGAGATCGTGCGAACCTCGTGTTTCGACAGGAAGGCGCGCACCTTTTCCGGGACGTTTCTATCGAGCAATATCCGCAACGCGGTGACCTTTGGCGTACGCCAGGATGGCTTCTACCTGATCTTGCGGCACCTCAAATTGCTCAGTGATCTCCGCAGGGCTCAGACCATACTCTGCATTGTCGACAATCGCGCTCACCGGCAAGCGCGTCCCGGTTAAAACCGGTGCACCGCTCTGGATCTCCGGGTCAACTTCGACCATTGGACATTGCGACCAATCGACTTGGACTATCGCCGCCATCGCCTGTCTCCTTCTGGATTCATGATTTCATGTTCGCGGTTGGGGAGCAAGTTGAAAGCCGCGTGGGAGTCGACGCGGAGTTTAGGCAGCCGTGTACCGTCCTTGCGGATTGATTCACAGAAGGTCCGGCTTCTGAGCAATGTCTGCATTTACTTCGGTCAACTCGCCGTCCGAGAATTCGTTTGCAGCCTTGCAGTGTGGGCAAACGACTTTGGTCATGCGACTGGCGGCCGGAAGCTCGACAATATCCCTGCGCGTGTCCGAATGCCGAACCCCAGACATCTCACCACAGGACTTGCATTTCGCCGCCCAAACTCTTGCCATGACAAGTTCCATCCTTTTCGCTCAGCGTTCACCTAGAAACCTGCCTTATTCTCTCCCCATGCCCGCGCCGTCCTCCTTCACCACGTCATCCCATAAGTGATGCCTGAAAACGTATCTTAAAACGCGATCGTTAGATTCGCTTTGAAACAGCCTCATCAGATCGATGAATGAACTGTTTATGTGAACCGAACCGTCGCTGGCAGGGGGAGCCTCGACTACCGAACAGTGCGACAGGAGGTCAGCCGTCGCATCAAGCTCCGGGATGGAGTAGTGGGAGAGAGGAGAAGTGCCTTTCGCTCCTCCCGCCAGCCACGCCCCTTGTGCTGCCGCAAGCGAATTGCTCTGTTCGAAAGCAGAGTGACACTCCTGCCTTGTAGGTTCTAGCTTTATGCCGTTTGCGGGCCTCTGTGCCGAAGCTATGCTTGACAAGGTTATTGCGACCAGAAGTGATGTCGTGGCTCTCACGCTAGTTATCCTTTTTTTCTTTGTCGTGCAAATTAAACAACCTCCGCACCACATCAATCACCGTAGTAGCTTCGGCTTCCCGCGCTGCCGTCTTCAGCGTTGTGATCGGCGTGTGCATCACTTTGTTGATGATGCCGCGGGTCAGCGCCTCGACCGCCATTTCCTGCTCCGGTGTCAACGCACCCATGCGGCCGCGCACGCGGTCGATTTCCGCCTGACGAATTGTTTCCAGATGATCCTGCAAGCTGACAATCGTTGGCACCACGTCGAGCGTGTGTAGCCGCGCTTCAAAGCGCTCGACTTCGCTGGTAATGATCGCTTCGGCGAGTTGGGCCTCCTTACGGCGGTCGGCAACGTGACTGCTGACAGCCTGCTGCAGGTCGTCGATGTCATAGGCGAAGATGCCATCAAGCTTAGCCATCTCCGGCGAAACGTCGCGCGGCACGGCAATGTCGATGAAGAACATCGGCTTGTTCTTGCGGCGCGCCAGGAACTGCTCGCCGTGTTCGCGGCGGAAAATGGCGTGGGGCGCGCCGGTTGACGTGATGACGATATCGGCCTTGTCGCAGGAATTGTAAAGGTCTTCAAACTTGATGGCCTGGCCGTTGAACCTCTGCGCCAGTCCGATGGCGCGCTCGTAGGTACGGTTGGCGACAAAGATCGAAGCACAGCCGTGGGCCATCAGGTGCCGCGCGGCGAGTTCGCTCATCTTGCCGGCGCCGACGATAAAAACGTTTTTGCCCTGCAGAGAACCGAAAATCTTCTTGGCCAGCTCCACCGCGACCGAAGCAATGGAAACCGAAGACGATCCCACCGCGGTCTCGCTGCGCACGCGCTTGGCCACGGCAAAGGCGCGGGTGAAGAGCTGATCGAGCTGTCCTCGAACCGAGCCCACGGCGCGGGCCGTTGCATAGGCCTCTTTCACTTGCCCCAGAATCTGCGCTTCGCCGACCACCATCGAGTCCAGGCTCGAAGCTACACGGAAGATGTGCCGCACCGCCTCTTTCTCGCGGAACTCATACAGATGCGCATCCAGTTCGGCGGCGGTAAGGTGAAAATGCTCATGCAGAAAGCCCCGCAGGTCCGCCGAGCCGTTGCTGGTGTGAGTAATCATTTCCACGCGATTGCAGGTGGAAATAATCATGCCCTCCTCGACGCCGGGATGCGCGGTGAGATCGCGGCAGCAATCCGGCAGCTTCGATTCCGGGATCGCCAACCGCTCCCGCACTTCGAGCGGAGCGCTCTTGTGATTCACGCCGATGAGTTGGTATCTCATGAGGCGGCAAACCTGTGAATGGTGGAGAAATAGTTGGCAGCCCAGGCCACGATGGCGGCGACGAAGGCAAACGTGGCGAGCACCGCGGCACGGCGGCCACGCCATCCCGAATTCCAGCGCGTCACGACCATGACCATGTAGACGGCCCACATCAAAATCGACAGCAGAATCTTCGGATCGGCAAAATCGATGTGCCCATAGGTCGACATGGCCACGATCGAGCCGGTAATTAAACCGAGCGTCATGAAAGGAAAACCAAGCAACAGGGACCGGTAGCCGATCTGATCAATCACTTCCAGAGCGGGCAAGAAAGAAATCAGGCTGCTGGGCTTCTTGGCTTTCAGGCGACGCTCCTGCAGCAGGTAAAGCAGGCTGGCGCCGAAGCTTAGCACGAGCGCGGCATATCCGGTAAAGATCAGGATGATGTGCGCAATCAGCCATCCTTTGTGCTGCACGAACGAGGTCAGCAGAACGGGTTGCTGGTCCAAAGCCGCGACAAAGGTCAGAAAAAACACAATCGGGAAGACGACCACGCCGGGCGAGGTGGTCTGATAGATGGCGTAGATGATCATGAAAAACGTCATCGAAAAGAAGGCCAGCAGCGACTCTCCGTTGTGCACCGAGGCCCAGACCACGTGGCCGGAGAGGAATAGCTCGACCAGCGAGACGAAGTGGAACACCATCCCCAGGCTGGCGGCATGCAGCGCGATGCGGCTGAAAAGATCGCTGGTGCGGGTAAGCGCAAAGAAGGCGTAGGTCAAACCGATGAAGTAACAAGCCAGCGCGAAGCGCAACCAAAGCAATGCCATAGGCTAGGTAAGTATCAGAGTCTGCTGAGTTTAATGCAAGTCACGCGAGGCCAAACACTGCGCTCGTCGAGACTTGTTCAACCCCAGGAACCCCATCCCTTTCCACGCATTATATTCTGCACAGAGAACGGGCAACAGAGAAACGGCAAGCGTCACGAGTAGATGTGATCTGGATCACACTGCCCTATTCCACGCCCAGGCTCGCGAGCGCTTCTTCGAGCCCAGCGGCGTCAATCACCACGCGGCGGCCCTGGGCCTTCACGTCTTCCAGTTCGTCGAAAGCACGGAACAGGCGGAGTTTGGCGGCGGCGTACTGTTCCGCGTCAGTGAGCGGACGATTGTGAGCCTTAGTCCAGGCCGCCAGCGATTTTTCCGGCAGAAAGACACTCACCGCATAGGTCACCTTGCGATCGGAAGTCACGTCGAAGACGAATTCCGTGGCTGGCGCCTCGGCGTCGTCTGCCAGCGCTGCTCGCTCACCGACGAAGTAATACTGGTAGACATATCCCTGAGCACCGGCGTAGGTCTTCAGGCGGCGTACGGTCTTCTCCGGAGACATGCCGACATTATGAACGGTTGTGAGTGGTTTGTCTTCGTTCCAGGTCGGACCACATCGCCAGGAAGCTGATAACCGCTTGACGGCGAGCGGCCAGGACGCCGTACCAAGGTTCGGACAAAGCCATCGGGAGGCTAACTTTCCCGCCCGGAATTGCCGATATCTTCTGTGAAGACGAGCCTTCGCAACAATGATGCCGCAATGGAATTGGATAGCTCTCGGCGCACTGGCCATCTTGGTGGTCTACCAGCAGGTCCGCATGTACCGGGCCCGTAGCCTGTCGAAGCAACGCGAAGAGTTGTTTCAGATCGTCACCGAAAACGCGGCCGACATGATCGCGTTGGTGGATGTGAAGGGGCGCCGGCTCTACAACAGTCCCGCGTACAAACGAGTTTTGGGTTATTCCGCGGCGGAACTCGGCGAAACCTCTGCGTTCGAGCAGATCCACCTTGACGATCGCTTTAAGGTGCTGGAAGCGGCACGAGAGGCGCGCAGCACGGGCATCGGGAAAAGACTGGAGTACCGCATTCGCCACAAAGACGGCAGCTGGCGGGTTCTGGAGTCGCTCGCCAGCACCATCCGGGACGAGAAGGGTGATGTCGCCAAGCTTGTCATTGTCAATCGTGACATCACCGAGCGCAAACGGGCGGAAGAGCAACTGGAGCACAACTCGTCTCATGATGCTCTGACTGGTCTGCCGAACCGGCGTCTCTTCCTGGATCGTCTGCAGCACTTGTATGCTCGCGCGCAGCGCAGCCCGGAGCGCCAATACGCCGTCTTGTTCGTCGATCTGGACGGCTTCAAGGTGTTCAACGACACCATGGGGCCAGCGGCCGGCGATCAGGTGCTCATCAATATTGGCCAGCGCCTGGAGGCCTGCTTGCGCCACGACGACACGATCTCTCGGGTCCAGGACGAACTGCCTGCGATGGACGCCGTTCTGTCCCGGATGGGCGGCGACGAATTCACCATTCTGCTGGAAGAAGTCACTAGCCCAAGCCGCGCAATGCGAGTCGCGATGCGAATCCTCTCCGCCGTGGCCGAGCCTCTCCTGCTAGAAGGACGCGAGGTACGCACTTCGGCAAGTGTGGGAATCGCTTTGAGCGCGATCACGCACCGGCGGGCGGAAGATGTTCTGCAGGATGCCGACGTCGCGATGCGCCGGGCCAAAGCCATGGGGGGATCCCGCTGTGAGGTCTGTGACGAAGCCATGCACGCCCACGCCGTCAACCGCCTCAAGTTGGAAGCCGAGTTGCGCGAGGCGCTCGAGAAACACCAGTTCCGCGTGTTCTACCAGCCCATCGTGCAGCTGGAGACTAGGCAGATTACGGGGTTGGAAGCGCTGCTGCGCTGGCAGCATCCCGAGCAGGGCTTGATTTCTGCGAACAAGTTCCTGGCAGCGGCGGAAGACGCGGGACTGCTGGTCGCCACTGGCCAGTGGGTCATTCTGGAGGCTTGCCAGCAATTGCGGGCCTGGGACGTTGCGATTCCCGCGATGGAGGCGGTGAACATAAACGTGAACATTTCCGCCAAGCAGTTGGCCGATCCGCGCTTCGTCACCGGCCTGGAAGCAACTCTGCGAGAAACCGGGCTTGACCCCTCACGCCTGCACCTGGAGATGACGGAGAGCGTGGCGACTGCCGATGCCAAGCTGTCTGCAAACGTCCTCTCGCAGCTTAAGCAATTGCGCGTTGGGGTGGTCCTCGATGGTTTCGGGACGGGGATTTCGTCTTTGAGCGGGCTCCGGCTACTCGAGGTGCAAGCATTGAAGATCGGCCGCTCCCTGGTGGGCGGAATGCTGGTCGACCGCGCTGCCCGTGACCTGGTGGAGCTGATTATCCTGCTGGCGCATAAGTTGAAATTGAAAGTAATTGCGGAGGGCATTGAATCCGCCAAGCAACTCGACCAACTCCGTCAGCTAGGTTGTGAACTTGGGCAGGGACACCTGTTCTCCCAGCCGGTCGAGGCCAAGGCAGCGGAGCAACTCTTGCGGGCGCGGAATCCGCTCCCAACCGCCAAAGTGGTGGGAGCATGATAAATAGAGCGCGAGCACACTCCTGCACACCTCGATGCAAGCCACAGCTACAAAGCTGGGGCCCAATTGCAACGCTCGAGAAAAGTGGGGGGCTCGTAGGTCTGTCCTGCGGCCAGCCGCTTCTCCTCTCGGCGCGTGGACCACAACAAGATAGGACCCAGAACGGCCGCTGTGAGCCGGGCCATGACCGGAAATTCCTTCTCGACTTCGCGGCGCAGTTCGTGGATCTGCTCACTCACGCCGGAATTCACTGGCTTGAATTCGCGTTCCATCACCCAAAGCGCGGCGTTGTAAACGCCAATGCTCTTTTTCACTTGCCGCGTAAAGCGCTCGCGGATGCGGGGGTCGGGATCGTTCTTGTAGCGTTGCCATCCCAGGAGCATGGTCTGGCACAGCCGATAGAGACTCGGGCCGTTTCGCTCGAAGTCGCGCCAGAACGCCCAATCCAGAAACCTCTTGGAATCCTCGCGGGAGATCGCGCCGTGCTGGAAATTGAACTTGTATTGCCCATGGACGTCGGCGAAGTCCACATCCGCCAGCAGCCGGCCCTGATCGGCCATTTCCTGGTAAAGCGGCGTGCCCGGCACCGGCGTGTAGAGCATGAACTGATGGAAGTCGGTCTGGTAGCTGACTGCCGATTCGATTTCCTCGGCGATGTTATCTGGCGTGTGGTGCTCGAGTCCGATGATGGTCGAGCCCTGCACTCGTATGCCGTGTTCGCGCAACTCCCGCGTCAGTTGCCCGATGTCCTCACCTTGCAGCTTCGCATAGCTGGACTTGGGAGATTCCAATCCCATCCACACCCAGGAAATACCGAGTTCGACCAGTTCCAGCATGGTGTATTTTCGAATCGCATTCGCCGAAGCGAACACCGAAAGCTCCCAGCTCTTGCCGCCCTGCTTCATAAGCTCCAGCAAACGCATGGCGCGCGTGCGGTGTAGCAGGAAGTTTTCATCCATCACAAAGAAGGAATGTACTTTGAGCTCAGCTTCGATCCCGCACATCACAGCAAACAGTTCATCGCCGGTCTCGTAGAAGTTGACGAACTTTCCTTTGCCTCCAAAGAAAGCGGAGGTCGTACAGAAATTGCATCCCATGGGGCAGCCCACCGACGGAATAATGGTCGCGGCCGTCCCGCCCTTGCGCTGCGGCAGACGCACTCCCATGATGCGGGTCTGCAGACCGGAAACAATCGCGGGATGGTGGATCGGTGCGTGCTCGTCTTCTCCCAGGTACCGTCGCATCCAGGAAATACCTTCCCCGCGTACGATGTGGTCGGCGTCGATCATCGTTTCCAGGTCAGGCACGGCCGCTACGTGTCCGCCCACCACGATCACCGAATCCGGAGACAGTTCCCGCACCATGCGGCACATCTCCCGGACCTTCATAACATTCACGATGATCGAAGAGATCCCCACGATGTCATAGTGGTTTGTGCTTAGCTCACGGGCGAAGGCTTCGCGCGTGGGAAAATCCAGCACGCTGCACGGCGCGGAAATGTTTGCCTGGATCATCATGATGCCCCAGGAGCGATGAAACATGCGCAGCGAGAAGCTGCCTTGCGCGCGGGTGACCTGGTTGTGATACAGCTCCATCGGATTGATGGAGCGGCTGCCGAATTCATCGTCCTGCGCATACGGCCCGAAGACCGAACTCAACAGCACGCGAGCGTTACTTCCGTTGGGATGAGTTTCCATAATGATTGATGTATGGAGCGTACCGTCTCAACGGAGATTTTCGCGGTGATCTCGGATACACATTACGAAACTATTACATTGCGACAAAACTATTACATACACACTAAAGTGCACGTTCAAGAGCAAGTTCGTTCTTAATGCGCAATGAGTGGACTCGGGAGGATCCCGTTTCGCCCAGATATTAGGACTGCTTATCTGCTGCCGTTTCCCGGGGAAACGACTCGGCCGTACTCCGAGGCGCGACTGAGACGATCGAACATGCGCCAGGCGTCGAGTGAAATCTTACTGATCGCTTGTTCGCCATCGCGTTCGTTGGACAGGAACGCCGTCATCACGCAAATTACATAAGGGCCGGCCTTCGACGAAGACGATGCCGGAGTCATTGCGCACCCCTTCGAGCGCTCCCGGCTTGTTGGCGATCTTAACGCCGGCGGGTAAGTCGCGGGGGATCCACGAATCCTTGTTCGTGCTCAGGACCTTGAAGAAATCGTCGGCCGATGCCTTGTTGAGCAGCTTCCCACGGTAGATGGATTCGAGCAGCGTCATCATTTCGCGCGGAGTCGAAACGTTTTCCCGGCCTTGCTTCGCGGCGTCGAGGTCCATCATCTTGCGGCGCAGGAGAGTGTGCGCGAGTCCGAGCGAATCAAGCATGGCATTGACGTTCTCCATGCCGACGCGGTCGATCAGCACATTGGTGGCGGAGTTGTCACTGACCGCGACCATCATCGTGGCAAGATCGCGCAGTGTGAGGCGGGTGACGCCGGGAGTGAGTCCTCCCATGATGTCGCTGTCGGGGACGAGATCGGAAGCCTGCACGGTATAGAAGTCGGCGAGCTTGAGCTTGCCTTGCTGCGCCTGGAGATACAGATCGGCGAGAACTGCAATCTTAATTGAACTGGCCTGAGCAAACACTTCATTTTCGTGAAGGAAGAACTGGTCGCCGGTTTTGAGGTCTTCGATGGCGACGCCCATCACGCCATCAAGGTGCTGATCGACATCGTGGATGGAGGATTCGAGTTTTTGCCAGAGGACTTTCTGTTTCTCCGGCGACGGAGTGAACCGCGTTGCGGATTGAGCCTGCGCGAGTGCCGTAGTAAGAAGAAATACAAAGCAAAAGAAATATTTCAAGGAAGAGCCTCCGAGCCAGGTCTGGTGCTGAACTTCTCCTCAGCCGTCAATCTTGGCCTCGCGCAACTGTTTGACCGCGGTCTCGGAACTGACCGGCGAGTAATAAACCTCCTTGAAGGTGTAGGAACGCGCCTTGGCCGCGACCACGGGCATGATCTCGATGTGCCAGTGGTAGTCGTCGTCAATCGTCTTCCAATAGCCGAGAGTTTTGGAAGGATGCAAGCTGTTGGGCGAGGTGTGCAGCACCAGATGGAAACCTTCCGTGACGGTGAGGATTCTCTGCAAGGTGCGGCGCAGCAGTGCGGCAAGATTGATCCGCAACCCCGGCTTCGACAATCCCGTGCGCTCGAACGAGGCCTCGTGGTTGCGGGGCATGATCCAGGTTTCGTAAGGCACGCGCGGAGCATAAGGCCCGAGCGCGACATAATCGCCGCGGGCCTCGATCACGCGCGAAGCCTGACGCTCCTCCTGCGCGAGAATGTCGCAGAAGACGCAGCGCTCCTTGGCGACAAAATACTCACGCCCCGCCCGCAATTCGTAAAGCACACGCCGCGGCACGAACATCGTTGCGGTGAGCTGCGAAGTGGGATGGCTGAATTCCTGGCCGGCGCTGGGCCCGTAGTCCTTGTAGAGACTGACGTATTTGACGCGCGCGTCGTGCTTGAGGTCCATGATGCGCTCGGCGGCGAGACGCAGGAATTGTCCGATCTCATCGTCGCTGGCATTCCAGAGCTGGCGGTCATGCCTGGGATTCTCGACCAGAACTTCATGAGCGCCAACCGAGCTCATGCGGTCGTAAATGCCGTCGCCGCGGCGCCCGGGCTCGCCTTCAATGTGATACAGCGGCGTGGGATGCACCACCGAGCGCGCCGACCAGGCGCTCGTACTGGGGGTTGCGGAGATGACCTGCAGCAACTGGACGGAATCCGGGCAAAAAAGGCAGGCAGTTTCAGGGCGTGGCGAGCTTTCGGCCGGGTCATCTCCCGTCATGACCCAGGAACGGGTGATGGGATCTTTGCGGAGTTCCATGTATTAGGTAAACATTGTGGGAGAAGCTGCGTCAACTGCCATTTCTGAATCGTGCTATGACGCCGACACCATGGGGCGAGAATGAGGGCTTTGTTATAATCCGCGCCAAGCCCGCTTTCCGACCGAAATAATGACCGAGCCGTCCACTCCGCTAATGCGGCAATATGCCGCCGTCAAGAAAGATCATCCCACTGCCCTGCTGTTTTTCCGCCTGGGAGACTTTTATGAGCTTTTCTTCGAGGATGCCATCGTGGCGTCGAAGGAGCTGCAGATCACGCTCACTTCCCGCAACAAAGAGAAAGGCATCGCGGTGCCCATGTGCGGAGTGCCCCACCACGCGGCGGAAGGCTACATTGGGAAGCTCATCCGTAAAGGTTTCAAAGTAGCCATTTGCGAGCAAATGGAAGATGCGCGCCTGGCCAGGAAGCAGATCGGCGCGAAGCTGGTTCGTCGCGAAGTGACGCGAGTGGTCACGCCGGGAACGGCGGCGGATTCATTGCTGGGGTCGGAGGAAAACAATTTCCTGGCCGCACTCGCGCAGGTGGGAGAGCATGTGGGATTTGCCGCGCTGGATGTTTCCACTGGAGAGTTTCGCGCCACGGAATTTTCCGGAGAGACCGCTCTGCGGCGGGTGCAGGAAGAGCTGGAACAATTGCGGCCGAAAGAGTTGCTGTATGGGTCGGCGGCGCCGTTGTTCGATGCCAGCGGAGCTTTGTCCGGCCGGGCGAGCGAAACACCGCTTGCAGCCGCGCCAAAGTCGACTCCGACATCTCGACCTCGGGCGCTTGCAGCCGCCTGCGCCGAAACTCCGCTCGATGACTGGATTTTCTCTCCCGACCATGCGATTCCGCTGCTGGAGAATCACTTCGGAGTTTTATCTTTGGAAGGTTTTGGGCTGGCCGGACGCACGGCCGCGGCCGCCGCCGCCGGGGCGATTCTCTATTATGTGCGCTCGACCCAGCGCGGATCGCTCGACCACGTCGACCGCATCGGATGGTACGAGCGCCAGAATTGTCTGGTTCTCGACGCGGTTACGGTCCGCAATCTGGAGCTGATTGAGCCGCTGTTTGCCGGGACGGATGCGGGCGTCACCTTGTTTCGCTCCATCGACGCCGCGGTCACGCCCATGGGCAAACGGCTGCTGCGAGCGTGGTTGCTGCGGCCGTCACTCGATCTGGCCGAGATCAATGCGCGCCTGGATGCGGTGGAAGCGGGTGTGAAGCACACCATCGCGCGCGAGGAATTGCGGCGCGCACTCGATGGCGTGCTCGACCTGGAACGCCTTTTGAGTCGCGTCACGCTGGAGACCGCGAATCCGCGGGACGTGCTGGCTCTGGCGGCGTCGCTTGGCAAGATTCCGGCGATCAAGGCCGCGCTTGGAAGGTTAGCGGCAGAGCGGCTCAAGACTTTGCACGCTTTGCTCGACGAACTCGGCGATCTGCGCGAACGCATTGAGCGGACGATTGTGCCGGAACCGCCGCTGAGCTTCGCCGATGGCGGCGTGATCGCCCCGGGCGTAGACCGCGACCTGGACGAACTGCGCGAACTTTCCCGCAACAGCAAGCAGGTGCTGGCTCAGATCGAGCAGCGCGAACGTGGGCGAACCGGCATTGCATCGCTCAAGGTCAAGTTCAACTCCATCTTCGGCTACTACCTCGAGGTTTCGAAACCGAACCTGCACCTTGTCCCCCAGGATTATGAACGCAAGCAAACTCTCGTGGCAGCGGAGCGCTTCACCACGCCCGAGTTGAAGGAATACGAAGCCAAAATTCTCGATGCGCAGGAAAAGATTATCGAAATCGAGCGGCGTCTGTTCACCGAGTTGCGTACCGCGATTGCATCCGAGGCGAAGCGAATCCGGCAGACGGCGCTGGCTCTGGCAGAGGTGGATGTCCTGGGTTCGCTGGCCAACATCGCGGCTCTGCGGAATTACTGCCGGCCGAATTTCATTGCTTCAACCGACAAGGCTGCGCCGCACCCCAAGCCGCACGACGACGCCGGTGATCTCGAAATCGTCGAAGGCCGCCATCCCGTGATCGAGCAACGGGAACTGGCTGGCGGCAGCGAGCGCTTTGTGCCCAACGATCTTTACCTGAACGCATCCACGCACACAATTCTCTTGCTGACCGGGCCGAACATGGGCGGCAAATCGACCTACCTGAGGCAGACGGCGCTGATCGTCATCCTTGCGCAGATGGGCTCGTTTGTTCCGGCTCGTTCGGCGCGGCTCAGCGTGGTGGACCGCGTCTTCACGCGCATCGGCGCCAGCGACAATCTGGCCCGCGGGCGCTCCACCTTCATGGTAGAGATGACCGAGACGGCCGCGATCCTGCATACTGCGACCGATCGCTCGCTCATCCTGCTGGATGAAGTCGGCCGCGGCACTTCGACCTACGACGGCCTGGCGATTGCCTGGGCCGCAATCGAATATCTACACGCCCGCGTGCGCGCCAAGACCTTATTCGCCACACATTACTTTGAGCTGACCGAATTGGCCGAGCAGCTTTCGGGAGTGAAAAATTATCATGTCTCGGTGAAAGAAACCGGCAGCGGAATCGTTTTCCTGCGAAAGGTTGAGCCGGGAGCGGCCGACCGCAGCTACGGCATCGAAGTCGCCAAGCTGGCTGGATTGCCGAATGAAGTAATCACCCGGGCACGCGAGGTTCTGACCGAGCATGAGTCGGCGGAGCGCGAACTGACCGAGCATCTCTCGCCCGGGTCATCGCCTCCGCCAACGCAGCTGACCATCTTCACCCCAATATCGCAGCCCGTGCTGGAGAAACTGCGCGCAGTAGACTTGAACCGGCTCACGCCGCTGGAAGCGTTGAACTTACTGGCGGAGTTGAAGAAACAGATCGAATAGGACAGCAACAACTAAGCGGCGTCAGGAAGTGTCCCATGTTCGAGACCACAACTAACAGCGATCGAATGATGAACGCAAAAGTCGGCTTCATGCTTGCAGCCGTCATTTTCATCGCAATCTTGGCGATCTGGAATGTCATTTTGATGCTCGCACAACCGGGCCGGGTTCCAGGTCGGTCGCTCGGTCTGGTCGTGGCCGCGATCTTCTGCGTAGTTTGCATCTTCCAATTTAGAGCAATGCCGCTAAGACTTGCCTTCGCCATGGCTGGCACTCAAGCTGCGGTTCGCGCCGCCCTTTGGCTCGCTGGCGCGCCCCGCGGCATGCAGCGTGTCGCCGCACTCGGCGGAGAAATACTCACCGCGTTGGCTGCGATCATTGTGATCTTTGTTATCGTGAAATGGCTTGACTCTACGATTCATCAGCGTCCTCCATCTGATCGAGAGAACCCCACTTCGTGAAGGCCCAGAACCAGATCGGCCAACTCCTGATCGTCGGCTTCGACGGCGCCGAGATGACGCCACGCCTCCGTTCCCTGCTGACGCGCCTCCAGCCCGCTGGCGTGATCCTGTTTGCGCGCAACATAAAAACTCCCGAGCATACCTGGCGATTACTGAGCGAATGCCAGAAGTGCGTTTCCACGCCGCTGTTCACCTGCGTCGATCTCGAAGGCGGTCTCGTGGACCGCTTCCGCGACGTGCTCGGCCCGACGCCCTCGGCGGCCGATCTGTTCGCTACCGGCGACCGCAAACTCTTCCGCAAACATGGGCAGGCGATTGCAGAAAACTGCCGCGCCTTGGGATTCAACGTTGACTTCGCTCCCGTGCTCGATCTGGCATTTGACGCATCGCACAGTGTGATGAGTTCGCGAGTGGTTTCGGCGAACCCGGGCCAAACCGTTGCCTATGCTCGCGAATTTCTCGCCGGGCTGCGCGCTTCAAGCGTTCTGGGATGCGGCAAACACTTTCCTGGCCTCGGCGAAGGCACGCTCGACAGTCATCACGAGCTGCCGGTAATCAAGAAGCCGCTAAAGAAGCTTTGGACTGAAGATCTGCTCCCTTACCGCATGCTCTGCGCGCAAATGCCGCTCGTAATGATTTCGCACGCGGCCTATCCGCTGGTCACGAAAGATAAGACTCCCGCGTCGCTCTCGAAAGTTTGGATCACAGACATTCTGCGCAAACGCATCGGCTACCGCAACCTGATCGTATCGGATGATCTGGAAATGGGCGGAGTTTTGTCGGCGGCTCCAGTGGGCAAGGCCGCTGTTGAGTTCGTTCGAGCCGGCGGAGATTTGTGCCTGATCTGCCATCGCGAGGACTACATTGCAGAAGCTTACGACGAGTTGATGGCAACGACAGAGCGCGATCCACGCTTCGCCAAACGCGTGGCGGAATCGGTGCGGCGCGTCCTGGCCTTCAAGAAGAAGTCGGCCAAAACATTGCGCAAAACGAAACTTCCCTCTGCGGCAACGATTGTGAAACTCTCGCGCAGGCTGTGGGAATTCAGCGAGCAAGTGCGTCTGGAAGCTCTTGTCCGAGCGGAAGAAGATCAGACGGAGGATGATCGCGAGGAGAAGGCGCGGCGGCCGCGGACATGATGAAGAAAGAAATGATCGTGGCCGGGGTGATGAGCGGGACGTCTGCCGATGGGATCAACGTGGCGCTGGTGCGCATCGGCGCACGCTCAAGCCGCCCACGCATGAGCCGCGCACGCTCGAATTTCGAATTGCTTGGGCACGCCGAATACTCTTATCCAAAGAAGGTTCGCGCAGCGGTGTTGGCCGCGATGAATGCGTCGCGAGCCAGTGTGGCCGATCTGGCTCGGCTGAATTTCCTGCTGGGCGAACTTTATTCCGACGCTGTACTGGCCGCCGAACGCCAGTTCCACGTAAAAGTGAATCTGGTCGGCTGCCATGGACAAACGCTCTATCATCAAGGCGAGCCCCAGCGTTTTCTCGGACGCAACCTCGCCGCGACCTGGCAGACGGGCGAGGCCGCGATCGTCGCAGCGAGAGTGGGCGTGCCGGTGGTCTCGGATTTTCGTCCGGCCGACATGGCAGCCGGCGGCAAGGGCGCGCCGCTCGTTCCTTTTCTCGACTACATGCTGTTCCGCGACCCTCACATTGGAAGAATCGTGCAAAACGTCGGCGGCATCGCCAACCTTACCGCGATCCCTGCCGGCGCGTCTGCAGATGAGGTAGTCGCATTCGATACCGGCCCCGGCAACATGGTGATCGACGCGGTCACCGAGAAATTGTTCGGCCAACCGTTCGACCGCGGCGGCAGGCTCGCTGCCTCCGGAAAGGTGCTGGATAACGTCATCAAGAAATTCCTGCAACGAAACTTCTTCAAGAGAAATCCGCCCAAGACCGCGGGCCGCGAAGACTTCGGCCGAGAGTTTGTCAGCGAATTTCTGCGGAGCTGCGGACGTTCCCGGAAGCAAGATGTAGTCGCTACGGCTACCGCGCTGACCGCGAACTCGATTGCGGATGCCGTGCTGCGATATGCGTCACAGAGCTCACACTCCACGCGGAAGTCGGCGGTTCAGGAAATGATTCTATCCGGCGGCGGAGCCAAGAACTCCACGCTTGTGTCGATGTTAGCCAGCGAACTCGCGCCGCTCGGATTGCGGCTGCGCTTCTCCGACGAATTTGGCGTGCCCTCGACTGCGAAAGAGGCCGTGGCCTTTGCCCTTCTGGCGCACGAGACGTGGCACCGGCGCCCTTCAAATGTTCCTTCGGCGACGGGAGCGAAGCGCGCGGCGGTCCTCGGTAAAATCTCGTATCCTTAGATTCGTAGTTGGAGAAGATTTTTAGGTGAAGAGGGTTTGGAAGTAAAAAAGATTTGTAAAGGAGACTCGTCAGCGAAGACTTGGAACCTTATGCCGGTCTACATTTCTATGCGCGGAATCAATGTTGGCGGTCACAAAAGCATAAAGATGGATCAGCTTCGAGCGTCCCTCGAAGCGATGGGTCTCGAGCAGGTAAAGACCTACATCCAAAGCGGAAACGTGGTGTTCAAGACGGGTAAGGGATCCCCGCTCTCCTTGTCGAAGAGAATCGAAGAAAGAATCCTCACCGACTTCGGCCATTCGGTCTCTGTCATCTCAAGAACCGTCGACGAGATGAGGAACACCATCACCAGTAATCCGTTCGTAAAGCAAAAAGGAATCGACCCGGAAAAGCTCCATGTCACCTTCTTGTCAGAGGCTCCCGCGCCACCCGCTCTGAAGAAGTTGGCCGACCTGACCACCGCGCCGGATCAGTCCCACTGTCTCGGCAAAGACGTTTACCTCTATCTCCCGAATGGATTTTCTGGAAGCAGTTTAATGAAGACTCCGTTGGATCGCGTACTATCGGTGGTCACCACCACCCGCAACTGGAAAACCGTGAGCACCCTTCACCAGATGTGTCTGGACTGCCGCTGATGCGCGACACTTCCTCAGTGCAAACCGCTTCCGCAGTTCTCGCCACGCTCGTTTTGGCGCTTTCGCTGCTCTCCTGCTCTGGCAAGGCCGATCCCAACACGCTGGTGATGCTGATCGAATCGAGCCCCACAAATCTGGACCCGCGAGTAGGAGTCGACGCACAGTCGGAGCGCATCGACAATCTGATCTTCGACGACCTGCTCTCCCGCGGCGACAACCTGGATGTCGCGCCAGGACTGGCCGAGCGCTGGGACATTCCCGATCCGCTAACCTATGTTTTTCATCTGCATCACGGCGTAATGTTTCACGACGGAAGCCCGCTCACCTCGCGCGATGTGAAGTGGACCTTCGATTCCCTGCTTCAGGGCAAGGTTCGGAGCACCAAAGCTGCCGTGTACCGCTTCGTCGATCACATCGATGCACCGGACGATTACACTGTCGTCTTTCATATGAAGGAACCCTCCGCAACCTTGCTGTGGAACGTGTCGGACGGCGCGGTCGGAGTCGTGCCTTATGGCAGTGGAAATGAACTGACCGCTCACCCCATCGGCTCCGGACCATTCAAGTTCGTGGCAGCCGAAACCGACAAAGAGGTAATCCTCGAACGCAACGACAATTACTGGGGCGAGCCGGCCAAGGTGCCCCGCTTGCGTTTTGCGGTCGTTCCCGATGCCACCACGCGCGCCCTCGAACTGCGCAAAGGCAGCGCCGACGCAACCATCAACGCACTCACACCGGATACGGTGCTCACGCTGGAACGCGATCCGTCGCTCGCGGTCGAACGTGCTCCGGGAACGGTGCTGGCTTATATGGGATTCAATCTGCGCGATCCAATACTGCAAGATGTACGAGTGCGCCAGGCCGTCGCCTATGCTCTCGATCGCCGGCCCATGATCGAGTATCTGTGGCGCGGCGAGGCGCAACCGGCGCGCAGCGTGCTTCCGCCGCAAAGTTGGGCTTACAACGGCGACGTACCGCTTTACAACCACGATCCCGACGCGGCTCGTAAGTTGCTGGACGCCGCGGGCTATCCCGCGGTGGATGGTGTGCGCTTCCATCTGACGATGAAGACTTCCACCGATGAGAACACGCGCCTGATGGTGGCCGTGATGCAGCAGCAATTGCGCGAGGTGGGAATCGCGCTCGACATTCGCAGCTTCGAGTTTGCCACCTTCTTCGCCGATGTCACCCACGGGGCATTCCAGCTTTACGGACTGCGCTGGATCGGGGGCAACGAAGATCCCGATATCTTCGAATACGCCTTTCACTCGGCTAAATTTCCGCCGAACGGCGCCAATCGTGGTTATTACTCGAATCCAAGAGTAAATGCGCTCATCGACCAGGCTCGCCGCGAAGTCGATCCCAAAGTCCGCAAGCCAATCTATGCGGAACTCCAGCGCATCCTCGCCGAGGAACTGCCTTACATCGATCTGTGGTATCTCGATAACGTTCTGGTGCACAACAAACGCGTCGTGAATCTGAAGTTGAATCCGGCAGGAAATTACGATTTTCTGCGCACGGCGGAGCTGGTAAAGTGACGGCAATCGATGAATGGCTGCCGCAGTATCAAGTGGGCTCTTGCCATTCGGTCCTCGTGCGCGCCTCGGTTGAAAAAACCTACGCTGCCCTGAAGCACGCCGAATTTTCAAATCTCTCCATCGTTCGAGGACTGATGCGGCTGCGCGGTTATCGGATCGCTGGTTCCGCAAGTCCAGAATCTGCGCCAGCCGGCGTAACTGGCGCTTTTCTCGAGCTCGTAACCGTTCCCCAGGAAGAGGTGCTGCTGGGCATCGCAGGCCGCTTCTGGCGGCCCGATGGCGGCATCGTTCGCGGCCTCACTCCGGCTGAGTTCGCGGATTTTCATCGCGAAGGCTACGCCAAGGCGGTTTGGAACTTCTCACTCGCACCCTCGGATGGCGGCACGAAGCTTAGGACCGAAACACGAGTGCAGACGTTCAGTCGTTCCGCAACCGTGAAATTTCGCATGTACTGGATCTTCGTTGGTCCCTTTTCCGGGATGATCCGCAATGCCATGCTGAACCAGGTCAAGCGATTGGCCGAGCAGTCTGCCGCCTGAATTCGCGTGTTACCATCGAACTTCGGCGCAACCCATGCGGATTCTCTTCATCGGCGACATTTTCGGACGGCCCGGACGCACCATCGTCAAGGACAAACTGCCCGGCATTGTCCGCGATCAGGCCATCGACCTCGTCATTGCCAACGGTGAAAACTCGGCAGCGGGTTTCGGCATCACTCCTGCACTAGCCGAAGAACTCTTTGAGCTGAATATCGACGTCATCACCACCGGCAACCACGTCTGGGACAAGCGCGAAATCATCGATTTCTTCCAGATGGCCGAAGGCAACGGCCACGGCCCGCAGCGCCGCGTGCTTCGTCCGGCAAATTATCCTGCGGACATGCCCGGCTGGGGCTTGTATCAGGGCCTCAAAGCAAAAGTTCCTTACGCTGTCATCAATCTGCAGGGGCGCGTGTTCATGGCTTCGAACGACGATCCCTTTCGCACTGCCGACCAGCTCTTGCAGAAGATTGACGCCAAAATAATCTTCGTGGACTTCCACGCCGAAGCCACCTCAGAGAAGATTTCTCTCGGCTGGTATCTCGATGGACGCGTCACGGCGGTCGTGGGCACGCACACCCACGTGCCCACTGCGGATGAACGCATTTTGCCTCAAGGAACCGCCTACGTCACCGATGTCGGCATGACCGGTCCTTATGATGGCGTGATCGGCGTGAAAAAAGAACTCGTCGTCAACAAATTCCTCAACGGCATGCCGGTGCGCTTTGAGCCAGCCACGGGCGACGTCCGCCTCTGCGCCGTGGTCATCGACTGCGACGAGAAAACCGGCAAGGCCCGCGACATAGAGCGGTTGATGCTGAGCTGAGTTCGTATTCCTGCAAGGAAGCGGCAGTCCGTCGTTCTAAGGATGCTGTCTCCACCATCCCTGATCCCGTTAGAACCGAAGGTACCCGGCACTATTAGCGTTCTCCGAGAAGCGGGCGGCAGGGTAAAATCAAGCGAATGCGCAACCTGTGGTCGATTCCGGCGGTCTGTCTTCTGGCGGCAATGCCGCTCGTTCCGGTATTTGCCGGGGACGCTACCACTGTCGACACTCAGACCATCTCCTGCGGAAACGGCATCCCAGGCGGCGTCAACTGCGTTCCCTCCAAGAACGATCTCAAGGAAGCGCACAACGCCTACGCTCGCGGGCTGAAGCTGGAAAAAAATCACCAGCGCCTTGCGGAAGCCTTCGCTCAGTTCGACGAAGCCTCGCGGCTGGTTCCGCAGAATCCGCAATTCTTTTCCGCACGCGAAGTCGCCAAGTCGCAGTTGGTCTTTCAGCACACGGAGCGGGGCGAGGCGCTCCTGGCGAACGCCCAGCAATGGCAGGCCGCGGTCGAGTTTCGCGCCGCCCTGAAACTCGATCCCGATAACGACTACATGCAGCAGCGCCTCGATGATGCTCTGCGCTCTCCAGCGCTTTCCGCTCTGGGGGAAGTACCCGCAATGCCGTTCGACTACGGCGAAATCCGCCTTCAGCCCAAAGCCGAGCGGGCCACGTTTCACTACCGCGGCGACGTTCGCGGCCTGTTTAACGAGTTGGCCTCAGCCTATGCCGTAACTCCCGAATTTGACGATTCGGTGCAGAACAAGACCGTGCGTTTTTACGTGGACGATGTGGATTTCTTCACTGCTCTCCAGTTGGCTTGCCGCGTCAGCAAAACCATGTGGACCGCGCTCGACGCACACCAGCTGCTGATTGCAGCCGATAACGCCGAGAATCACAAGCAGTTTGATCGTATGTCGCTCGCCACTTTCGTAGTGCCCGGAGCTACCACTCCGCAAGAAGCCACCGAACTGGTCACGTCCCTGCGCAATATCTGCGACTTCCAGAAGATAAATTCTGGGCAAATTGGCACCGTGGAAGTGCGCGCGCCGCAGGCAACCCTGGCGGCGTGTACCAAGCTCATGCGCCAGTTGACCAGCGAGCGGCCGCAAGTGATGCTCGATATCGAGATCTACCAGATCAGCCACAACTTCACTCGCGAAATCGGGATGCACATTCCGGACACGTTCAATATGTACAACATTCCGGTGGCCGCCCTCGCGGCATTAGGCGGACAGAGCATCACTTCTCTCGTCAACCAGCTGATCTCTTCCGGCGGCATCAACCAGGCCGGCAGTTCAGCACTTTCCGGGCTTCTAGCGCAGTTGCAAGGCGGACAAAACTCCATCTTCAGCCAGCCGCTGGCTACTTTCGGCAACGGCCTTACGTTCTCCGGCGTCAGCCTGGATCACCTTACGACCGCGCTTTCCCTCAACGAATCATGGGCCCGCAGCCTGAGCCACGCTACCCTGCGCGCCGCGCAAGGCAACGAAGCAACGTTCCACCTGGGCGAGCGCTATCCCATTCTGAATGGCACTTACGCGCCCATCTATAACTCTTCGGCAATCTCCGCGGTGCTGGGGAATAAGAGCTATGTTCCGCCGTTTCCTTCCGTGAGTTACGAAGACCTGGGACTATCGATCAAGGCCAAGCCCGTCATCCATGGCGATGGAGAGGTCAGCATGACGCTCGAAATGCAGGTTCGCTCGCTGACCGGACAGAGTTCAAACGGTGTACCGGTAATTTCCAACGAGGAATACAAGGGCAGCATTCGGCTTCGCGATGGCGAACCCGCCGTTGTAGCTGGAGAAATCACCACCAATGACGAGCTGTCGATGGCCGGAATCCCCGGCCTTGCCGCCATTCCCGGCCTCAATCAGGCCGTCACCGACAACACCCGAATGAAAGAGGACGACGAATTGCTCATCATGATCACACCGCACGTCGTCTCCAACCGGAACCGGGTCACGGATGAGATCTGGGTGACCGAAAAGTAGCCAGCGCAAAGTTTCAAGTCGCCTTACTTCGCTTCCTTCGCGGCAAACTCCACCAGCTCCTTATAGGCATCTGCCCCGCGCGGATCGACGCTGCCAATCTTGCGGCCGTTGATGAAGAGCGTGGGGGTACCAGTGACTTCAACCGACTTGCCCAAGGCGACGGAAGCCTCGACATGGGCCTTGGTTACGGGCGTTGTCGCGCAACCGGCAATATCCGCACCCTTCACTCCAGCGCCATCGGCCAGCGCGGTCAATTTTTCATCGGCGTTTTCCGCGGTAATATCAGCTTGAGTTTCGTAGACCTTGCCAACGAACTTCCAGAACGCGTCGTTCGACGCCTGCCCCACGCAGTCCGCGTAAGCCGCCCCTTTTGCCGCCCAGTTATGCATCTCCAGAGGAAAATTCTGGAAGACGAAGCGCGCCTTGGGTTCAGCCGCAATGAGCGCCTCGATCACAGGTTGAGCCGCCTTGCAAACCGGGCACTGCAGATCGCCAAACTCCACAATCGTGACCGCCGCATCTTTCGGTCCGCGCGAGGGGCCCGTGATTCCCTTCTCCAGCGTCTTCTTCACCGGATCGAACGGTCTGGCGCCGAACGGAATAATATCTCCAATCACGGCATGCTCGCCATCCGCCGTCACGTAGAACCGGCTGATTTGCTGGCCCTGCGGACTGGCCAGAACCACGTCCACCTGAGCCAGTCCCGGCACCGGCGCCGGCTTGATGCTGGCGATTTTCCAGCTCACCTGCGGCTCGTAGCCAAAGGTCTGCTGCATGAAGGAGTCCACTGTGGCTTCCGAAGGCAAGTTCACGGCCGCGCCCGAAGCCGGCTTGTCCGCAGGCTTCCCGGTCGTCGAAGATTGAGCAACCCCCAGAATGCTTGTCAGCAGAAGGACGGGAATCAATTTGATAGAACTGCGCATGGTTTCCTTTCAATCACAGGTTTGATTGTCATTCCGAACAAGCGTTTTCTGCGCAGTGAGGAATCTGGGCGAGCCGCGCGACGCGTCGCGTTCTCTGCGACGCAATAATAGCGCGTTTGGCTCGCTTCCTCACCAAACTGCCGGCTCCCGGAATCCCTCAAACCTCGTTCTTCGCAGCAATGGGAATACGGCGGCCATAGCCAAACGCTTTGGGAGAAATCTTAATGCCTGGAGCCGCCTGCTGGCGCTTGTATTCGGCCCGGTCCACCATTCGAATTACGCGCCGCACCACCTCGATGTCAAAGCCATGATCGGAAGCGATACACTCCGCCGAGTGCGCATCCTCCACGTAATCCTCGAGCACCGCGTCCAGAATCTCGTAGGGTGGCAGCGAGTCGCTGTCTTTCTGGTCGGGCCGCAACTCCGCCGATGGCGGCTTCTCCAGCGTGGCCTCCGGAATCACCGCTCGCCGCGAATTCGCATACCGGCTCAGCCGGTACACCAGCGTTTTCGGCACATCCGAGATAACTGCCAGTCCGCCCACCATGTCCCCGTAGAGTGTACAGTAGCCCACGCCCAGTTCGCTTTTGTTGCCTGTGGAAAGCACGATCGCCCCGAACTTATTGGAGAGCGCCATCAGCAGCGTGCCCCGGGCCCGCGACTGAATGTTCTCCTCGGTAACGTCTTCCTTCCGGCCCGCAAACACTTCGCTCAAGGTTTCCCGGTACGCTTCGTATGCCCGGTTGATCGAAAGTAACTCAAAGCGGATGCCAAGATTCCTCGCCAGCGCGCGGGCATCGTCGATCGATCCCGGCGAAGAGTACGGGCCGGGCATGCCCACGCCGATCACGTTTTCCGCACCCACCGCATCGGCCGCGATGACGGCGGTAAGCGCCGAATCAATCCCACCGCTCAAGCCGATGATTGCCTTCTGAAATCCGCACTTGTGCATGTAGTCGCGCGTGCCCAAGACCAGCGCGGCATACACGCTGGCTTCCTCGCCTTCAATCTGCTCGTGTAAATCGCCGGTGAGGTTCTTCGAATCGAAGTAGATCAGGTCTTCTTCGAATGATCGTCCCTGAGCGATCACTTCGCCTTCCCGATTGAGCACCAGGCTGGAGCCATCGAAGACCAGGCTGTCGTTGCCGCCAACTTGATTCACCAATGCAACCGGAACCTGGTGCTGGCGGGCGATGGAGGCCAGCATGTTGCGGCGAAGCTCCCGCTTGCCGATCCAGAACGGCGACGAGGAAATGTTCAGCACGAAGTTTCCGCCGGCTCGCACCAGGGCATCGACCGGATCGACCGTGTACAGGCGCTTGTTCCAGAACTGCTTGTCGTTCCACGCGTCTTCGCAGATGGTAAGCGCCATACGATTGCCGCAGAAGGGAAACAGTTCCTGACTTTTGGCGGGAGCGAAGTTGCGCATCTCATCAAAAACGTCGTAGGTGGGCAACAGCATCTTCGACTGCAGGAAGGCGATCTTCCCACCCTGCAACAGCGCCGCGGAATTCATCACGGACTTGCCGGTTTCCGATTCCGCGGGCGTCACTAAACCGCAGATCACGGCGATGCCGCTGGTCTCGGCGGCAATCTGCTCCACGCTCTCGCGATTGCGCGCGACGAAGGTTGGCCGCTCCACCAGATCGCGGGGCGGATATCCGCACACCGACAACTCTGGAAACAGAATCAGCCCAGCCCCGCTCGCCTGCGCTCGCCGGGAATACTCGACGATCTTATTCCGATTGCCGGAGAAGTCTCCGACCGTAGGGTTGATTTGCCCAAGCGCAATCTTCACCTATTTAGTGTAAAGCCGAGGGGAGCGGCGGGGGAAGTTGGCTTCGGAATTTGGCAGTCATCTCTCCTCCGCACTTACATGTGGAGGGCATCTTTGCGCACTTAGGCTTTGCTCAGGTAAGCTCCGCTCGCGCGACTCATGCCTCGGTCTGTGATGGAATCACAACGGCTTGCTGCTGGCGGCGGCGGCCAGGCCGATCTCCGTGTGCGCAGCAATGGGTGGCGCCGCGGCAGGGGCTTTCAAACACAGCTCTGCCGCCTCCGACATGCTTTGAATCTCCTGCTGCTTCATGGTTTGCCAACTGCTAAACGCGACCTTCTCCCGCGCTACCCCCTCCAGGTTGCGGCTGACCCGCGCCATGTAGTGGGCCTTGATGCTCTCCAGTTCCGCCTGAATCTGGACGATCTCTTCCGCTTTTCTGGCCCACTCTACCTCAACCTGCTTCTTCTGCCCGGCCTCGAAGGCATCGAGGGCGGCTTGACGCACTTTGGCATCCTGTTGCACCTGCTCGAGTGGAATGCCGGCGGCATCGAGAGCCATCAGCACCGCGGCCCGCTTCATCTCCTTCGACAAGCCGCGGATGTGTTCACTGTTCAGCATCTCAACCACCTTCTGGATGCTGTATCCCTTCCGCGGAATCATGATCCCAGCCTCGCGGTAAATGTCTTCCGTGGGGGGCAGCTCGACTTGGAAATTTGGGACCTCGCGCGCAGAGTGCGCCGGAGCCTTTTCCGTGGGTGGAGTTACGTGGGGCATAAAATTCTCCTTCTCGCCTTTATCGTTGCTCTTTCCGTTGCCGCCGGCTTCGCCGTTAGCCTCGCCGGTTACGCTGAGGCCGACCGGCTTAATGCGCCAGTGTGCCAGTTCAAGCCATTTGCGGCCCATAGGTTTCCTTTCCTTGCCAGCTTCCTCTGGAGGCTGTTTGTTTGGGAGTTGAGTCCTTCGAAGCGCCTCGAGGTCCTCGCTGCTCGAAATCTGGAGCCGCGAAACGCGATGCCTGTCCCGGCCCTCGATTTCGTGGCCAACTTCTTCGTGGCCAACTTCGCGCGGAGGCGTCATCGTCGAGCTTGCGATCGGCACGATCCGGGCACTTTCCACTTTTCCCGCGGTTATGAGGATTTCGTTCGCCTTGCTCTCTTGCCTTTGCGGCAGGCTCTCGATTTTGGCTGTCGAAACTAGTGGAGCACGGCTTCTCACGCTTTTCTGCGGCGGGACCTCCGCCGGGACGGCCTGGCTGGAAACGGAGCTCTTGGCGGCGTCTCGCTGAATGCCTACCAGATATTCCCTGCCCTCGCTGCGGCAGTACTTGGCAATGCCGGAGAACTGCTCGAAGCGCCACTGAATGCTCAGCTTTGATCCCACCCCGATGGGCGTCTTGACCCGTATACAGGCCCCGCCGAGAGACTTGTCCTCCATGCGCGCGGGAAGAATCTGCAACGCCCCACTCGGATCTTGCCACGAGGCTTCGACCAAGGTCATCACCGGCGTCCGGAACTCGCGCACTGCGGCACTCATGCCAGATCTATCGGCAGAAAGCGCAATTAGTTCACAACTGGACGGGCGTCCTAATTTGGCGGTTTTGCCCGCATTTTCCCGTTCTGGTCGCGCTTATATTGTTTATTCATGCGGAATGGGAGAAGTTCCTCCGGGTTGGCATAGTTCTAGTCGTTTCCCGCGGGAAAAACCGAGTGCATCGGCATAGGCATGGGCGTGTCGCCCTTCTGGTCCCGCCAGAGAACCTCGTTCAGACTGGCCGCTCCGGCAGCGTCGGGACGGGAGAAATCCATCTTTGCGGATTCGCTGGCGCCTCGGGCATCACGCTTGTTGATCTCATAGATCAGGCCGTTCTTGAGGTTGCGATAGTCCGCTTTGAACGCGGGCTGCGCGCCTGCGCCGGAGAACATTGGGCCCATGGCCGGGGCATATGCATCATTCTGGTTCATGGGAGGCAGGCCGAGCAGCATCTCCATGGTGTGAATCATGTTGACCGTGGTGTAGAAGCGGTGATCGACGTAAGGTTCGGCGGCCGTTCCCGGCGAATACTTGCTGACGACGAAAGCTATGGATCGATGTGCGTCGATATGATCGCCGCCGTCCTGGGCATCGTCTTCGAGGACGAAGATTGCCGTGTCCTCCCAGTACGGACTGTGCGAGACAGCTTCAACCACGCGGCCGAGAGCGAGATCGTTATCGGCCACCGAGGCCGCCGGGCGCGGCAGGTTCGGCCGCGTGCCTCCCGTGTGATCGTCGGGAAGATAGAGCAGGACGAATGCAGGCAATTGGAACTCCGGCCCTTCGTTCGACTCGCGGGCGCGAGTGTAAGCGGCAAATTCGTTCAGGAATTCGTCGGCGCGGAGTTGATCCGGATAGTCGGTATTGAAATCGGGGAACAGCGGATCGAAGTGGTCGCGCAGGACGGCCTTCGTAGCCTTGACTCCCTTGAACAATGGCACCGTCCACGGAAA
This sequence comes from uncultured Acidobacteriaceae bacterium, assembly GCA_963749985.1. GTDB lineage: Bacteria > Acidobacteriota > Terriglobia > Terriglobales > Acidobacteriaceae > Sulfotelmatobacter. The sequence continues at coordinate 415,039 of CAVVOS010000006.1, forward strand.
CGGGCTTAGCCCACCGTGCGGATCGCCGACATTCGGCGGAAGAGGATCGCCCTTGTGAAGCTCAGTACGCGGGCACGGCGCCTCCTGTGCCGAAGGAGTTCCCTGCTTCGGCGTCGCAGCCTTGCGCCGCTTGTTGCACCACTCGGCATTCACGAATTCACCGTAGTCGCGATAGCTCAGTCCATGGTGGGCGACATTGTCCCAGAGAAATCCAGTAGAAGGATCATCGATATCGGGCTGGTTATGCTCGAGCGGATATTCATCGGCAACCGTGCCCTGAAAGTCGTAAGTGCGTTCGTGCCCGCGATAGGCGATCTGCCAGGTCTTTTCGTTGTAGTCGCTGGTAATGGCGGCGGTAGACCAGAGATGGCCGTCACCGGAAACTTCGCCGCTGTCGTAGAAATTGTCGAGCACGCCGAACTGTAGTGCCAGTTTGTGCTCGTTGGGCGTGATATCGGCGCCATACATGGTAAGGGAAGGATCGCCGTCACCGGGTTTCAGGTCACCAAGAATCTGGTCGTAGGTGCGGTTCTCTTTGATGACGTAGATCACGTGCTTGATGGGATTCTTGCCGCCGGCGAACTTAATGGTTCCGGGGTCGTTGTGTAGCAGGTTGTCGTGCTCGACGACGCGGGTGAGTTCTCCGAGCTTGCCGAGAGTGGAGGGAATGTTCAGCCGCGCGATCGAGCCGCGCAGGAGTGTGGGAATATAGGGATGCTCGCGGTACCTGACCTCCCATGCAGTCTTACCTGGACCCTTGTTGGGCCGCGTGCCTTGGCCCTTGGCGGTGGCGATAAGGAGATCGTCGCCGCGCACGGCGAGCGCGCTGGGGTACCAGTCGGTCGGGATGAAGCCGATCGCGGACAACCTGGGCACGGCCCCAGCAGTATCCTGCGCGTCGAAGACCGGCCGGACGTCTGACGTATCAAAAACGGCGATCGCATCAGAGGAGGCGTCGGCCACGAACAGCCGCTTGCCGTCGGCGGACTGGGCTAGAGCGCTGGGATAAGTTCCGGCAAACTCCTGATTGCGAACCGTGGTATTGAGCGAGGCGATCAGGTCACCTTTTTCTGTCGAAACTTCTTCGACGTCGTCGGCATTTGATAAGGCCACAAAGAGAGTCTTCTCATCCGGACTCAGCAGCATTGCTGTGGGATGCGAGCCGGGCGCAATTGGATTTTCAGGTTCTTTCAACTTGATCCAGCGCACAACTTTACCGCTCCCAAGATCCAATTCCGCAACCCGCGATGCGTTCCATAAGCTGCACCAGGAGCGGCGGCCCTCGCGCGTGGCGACGCAGGTATAGGGGAACGAAGATGGGACCAGGTCGCTCGTGCTCAGGTCGAAACTTTGCAGCACCTTACCGGTCGCGACATCGAGCAGCACGGCGTTGTCGGAAAGATTGTCAGCCACGAGGAGGCGGTCGTGGCCTCCCGCAGAAACCAGCGCCAATCCTGCAGGATAAGGAATTGCGGTTCCTGGCGGCGTCTTGCGTAAAGCGATTGCGACCTTCTTTCCGGCGGCGAGCGCTTGTGGCGCAATGGCGACGAATCGCTCGGGTGCGACCTTGCCGCCGGTAAAGCTGTACACAGCGATGCCGTTGCCAGTGTCTCCCGGCTTCTCTCCTGTGGGGTCAATGATCGAACCGACCGAGGCGTAAAGGTGCTTCCCGTCGGAGCTGAAGACCAGGCCGAGGAAATAGCTCTGGTGAACATCCTCACCAAAACGCTTGTCGGGATAGTCGGAGAGTTGGTTGGTCTTCAGATCAAGCACCGCAATGGACTGCATGGCCATGGTCTCCTGGGTTCCATAACCGTTGTTCAGCAGCGCGGCGTAGCGGCCGTCCGGGCTGACCACAATCGCGGCGGGAAAGCTGTTGGTGGCGCCAATGCGGCCGGGTGTGGGAGTCGTCAAGATCTTGCTGGTGGGCAACGAGATGGATGACCCGCCAGGCTCTTGTTCCTGCGCGAGCGGAACCGCAATCTGAAAGGCGAGAAACGCGGCCAGGAGAACAATGCGGGAGAATCGAGTCACGGGGCCTCCGCGGGATTTGATCTGCAACAACACTTGGATGAAGAAGATAGACGAGCGTAATCCAGGCGGGAAGCTCCGGTCAAAGCCTACAATCTGCGAATGACGACCGATCGCGGAACGCCCAGCGCGTTCAACGGAGCAGTCTCTTCATGATCGCCTCGATATGCAGTTGCGCGCAGTCGATGAACGGAAACGGCGTGTTCGCTTCGTTGAAAAGCAAAGCGAGATCCGTGCCTGCAAACACAATGGCTTCCACTCCGTCACGCTCCATGAGCCGGCGCGCCAGGCAAGTCAGGGCTTCGCGGTCTTCTTCCGCGCCCTCGCCCCGCAAAGCAGTTCGCATGTAGGCTTCGTGGATTTGATCCACCTCACTGGCTTGAGGCTGGATCGTATTCTCTCCGCCGAGCGCGCCGAACAAGTCGGTTTCGATGGTGAAACGGCTTCCAAACAGAGCGATACGCTTTCCGATCTTTGCTTCGTGCACCACCTTCAAAATGTCGATCAGCGGTAGCGCCGATATGGCAGCAAGCTCACCGATGCAGATATGGGGAGTCACCGCTGGGATCACTGCGAAATCTGCCCCGCCAGCCTTCAGTTGTCCGATTAACGCGGCGAAATACTCCGCCAGATCACCGAATTGTTTGGCCTGCACGCAGCCGACGACTCGGTGCACATCGGCCTGAACCATCAAAAGGTGAAGAGGCAACCGGCGCTGCTCATGCCCCTTGGCCAGAGCCTGGTAATAATGCACCGTCGCGCCGACCCCGAGCCCTCCGATCAACCCCAGGCAACTAGTCTCAGCTTGGCTCAGAGCTAGCTCCTTAGAAAATGGGGTTAGATCCCGGAAACGCGGGTAGATGTCGACTGGCCGGAGGACTCGGGTTGCTCCTCGGTATTCGCATTGTGGCGGACGTCGGCGCCCTGCACCCAGAAGATGACATCTTCGGCGATGTTGGTGGCGTGGTCGGCAACGCGCTCCAGATTGCGGGCTACGAGCAGCGCATCGAGAGCCTGCCGAACCACTTCAGGACGCTGGTTCATCGTCTTCACCAGCTGGATGAAAGCATCGTCTTTCATGCGATCAACCACGTTATCCATTTCGAGCACCGCCTGGGCCAGTTCCGCCTTGCCTTCGATGAATGCCTCCAAAGCCCGGCGCACCATGGCGCTGACGGCGGCTCCCATGCGGGCAATGTCCACGGGCAAATCCGCCGCTGGCAGTTCCACCATGTCCATCACACGCTCCGCGATGTTGACGGCCTGGTCACCGACGCGCTCGAGATCGGAATTAATCTTGGTAACGGCGAGGATGAAGCGCAGATCCACGGCCATGGGCTGCTGCATAGCCAGCAAGTCGAAGGCGGCTTCGTCGATCTCGCGCTCCGAAGTATTAATGAGGGTCTCGCCTTCGAGAACCATCTGGCAGCGGGTGAGATCCCGATCGATGTAGGCTTGGCGGGCGCGATCCACGGCCTGTTCCGCCAGTCCCCCCATGCGGAGCAACTTCTGGCGCAGATCGTCGAGTCCTTGCTGAAAACGCGTGCGCATTATCCGAACCTTCCTTAACCCAGTCTGCCTTATCCGAATCTGCCGGTAATGTAGTCTTCCGTCTTTTTGTCCGACGGTTTGGTGAAGATTTTTTCCGTCTTGTCGAATTCAATCATCTTACCCAGCAGGAAGAATCCGGTAAACTCCGCGACCCGCGCCGCCTGCTGCATGTTATGAGTCACTATCACTATCGTATACCGCTCTTTGAGCTGAAAGATCAACTCCTCAATCTTTCCGGTGGAGATGGGATCGAGCGCCGAGCAGGGCTCATCCATCAGCAAGACTTCGGGCTCCACCGCCAGAGCGCGGGCGATGCAAAGGCGCTGCTGCTGGCCGCCGGAAAGGCTGGCGCCTGACTTCTTGTGAACGTAATCCTTCACCTCGGTCCACAAGGCGGATGCCTCCAGCGATCGCTCCACGATCTCGTCGAGCTTTTTGCGATCGTGGAAACCATTGAGTTTCAACCCGGAGGCAACATTGTCGTAGATCGACATGGTGGGGAACGGATTCGCTTTCTGAAACACCATGCCGACGCGGCGGCGAAGCTGTGTGGCCGAAGTGCCGTTGTAGGCGTTAATCTCCCCGATGCGGACACTCCCCGTCACGCGTGCCTCGGGGATGGTCTCGTGCATGCGGTTCAGGCAGCGGATGAACGTGGACTTGCCGCAGCCCGAGGGCCCAATCAGCGCTGTGGCATGGTTTGCCGCCATGGTTAGCCGGACGTCGTACAACGCCTGGGTCTTGCCGTACCATGCATTCAGGTTTTCGACCTGGATTCCAACGCCCATAACTATGCGGCTCCGAAGGTGCCGCGGCGTACGGCGAAGCGCACCGCCGCGACCGCTGTAACGATAAGAATGATGAGCACCAGCGCTCCCGCCCACGCCTGGCGGTGCCATTCGTCATAAGGAGAAATGGCATAGGTGAAGATTTGCAGCGGCAGGGCGGCGGTTGGCTGGTTGGCCCGCAGATTCCAGAATTGATTTCCGAACGCGGTAAAGAGCAAGGGTGCAGTCTCGCCCGCAACCCGGGCAAAAGCCAGCATGATTCCAGTAATCACGCCGGAGGTCGCGGTGCGCAGCGTGATAGAGAGAGTGGTCCGCCAGCGCGGAATGCCCAGGCCATAAGCAGCTTCGCGCAAAGCCTGCGGCACCAGCAAAAGCATTTCTTCGGTGGTGCGCGTGATGGTGGGGATCATCATGATGGCTAATGCTGCTCCGCCAGCCAGCGCGGAGAAGTGTTTCTGATAGAGGACCACGATAGAGTAGGCCACAATGCCGATGACGATCGAGGGCACTCCGTTCAGCACATCGGCCGTAAAGCGAATGACGTCGCCGAAACGGTTGCGTCCATACTCCGCCAGGTAGATACCGGCGCCCACTCCCATAGGCACTCCCAGAATGCTGGCAAGAGCTAGGATGAAGGCCGAGCCCACGATAGCATTCGCCATTCCGCCGCCAGCTTCGCCCACCGGTTTTGGGGTTTGGGTGAGAAAAGCCCAGTTGATCGAGCCGACACCGCGGTAGACGAGATAGGCGAAGATCGCGAACAACGGCACCAGCACCAGGATGACCGTGAGCACGGCCACGCCGGTCATCACATGGTCAGTGACGCGGCGCCGCAGAGCGATGGGCGGGACAGTGTGGAGCGCGGAAACCTCGCCAGTATCAGGCATTCGCCCTCGAAGGCTGGCCGCGGGTGACGGTCCAGACCAGCAATCGCGCTAAAGCGTTGACCACAATCGTCACCAGGAACAGAGCCAGACCAATCTCGATCAGGGCCGAAAGGTAGACATCGCCGGTGGCCTCGCTGAACTCATTGGCCAGCACACTGGCCATGGTATACCCGGGGGCAAACAACGACTTCGCAATCTCCGGCCGGTTTCCGATCACCATGGTCACGGCCATGGTTTCTCCCAGCGCGCGGCCCAGGCCCAGGATGATGCCTCCCATAATGCCGGCGCGCGCGTTGCGCAGTACGCCAACGCGAATCATTTCCCAACGGGTGGCGCCCAGCGCGAGTGCGGCCTCCCGCTGGTGCTGTGGCACCACCATCAGCACTTCACGCGTGATTGAAGAAATAATCGGGATGATCATGATCGCGAGAATGATTCCCGCTGCCAGCATGCTGATGCCATAGGGAGGACCGTCAAAAAAGCCACTCCAACCTAACGTGCGGGAGAGTAACGGCTCGACGTAGGTGCTGAGGATCGGAACCAGCACAAAGATCGCCCACAGCCCGTAGACTACGCTCGGAATCGCGGCCAGCAATTCGACGAAAAACGAAAGCGGCCCGCGCAATATTTTAGGGCACATCTCGGTGGTGAACACCGCGACCCCGATCGACAACGGCACCGCGATCAACAACGCGAGGAGTGAAGAGACCAGGGTTCCGTAAACGAACGGCAGCGCGCCGAATTGTTCGCTCACCGGATCCCAATCGCGCCCCGCGAAGAACTTAAATCCGAAAGCGTGCCACGAGGGCCCGGAGCGCAGCACCAGTTCGTAGACAATCAGAACCAGCATTCCCAATACGGCCAAGCCGCACACCAGCATAGCGAATTTGAAGACTCGGTCGCCGGTTTCGCCGCTGGTCCCGCGGAGCACTGGCGCCGCCTCGCTTCCCGCGGGGCGGAGGTCCTTAACCTTCGTGTCTTCAATGGGTTGCGGAGCAGGCATAGCATGCCGAGGTAGTGCCGGTAAGGCCATTCCGTTTCACCCTAACAGAATCCTGTTAATAGGATGTTAAAATACCCGCAGTTCCGGGATTGCCTTTTCCCGCGTGGGCCTGTATTTTCATCTCCCCGTTTCGATTTGATTTTTTTATGTCGATCGCGCCAAAGCGCAGCCGCGTTGTATTCCAGAAGCTTGAGCGGGACTTGGTCAAGCTCGGCTCGAAGTCGCGTGCCGAGAACGTACACCGCTTCCGGACGGGTACGCGCCGCCTGCAGATCTTGCTGGACGAGCTTTCTCCAAAGTCTGACCGCAGCCAAAAGAAACTTCTGAAGCTGCTGGTTCGAATCCGCAAGCGTGCCGGCAAGGTGCGGGATCTGGACGTGCAACTGGCCGCATTGCGCAGCTTGAAGATTCCTCAGGAACCACGGCGCAAAACGCAACTCGTGCACCACCTGATCGAGTTGCGCGGCCAGCAGGAAAAGAAGCTGCGGAAGGCTGCCGACAAAGCCACCGTCCGCGAAATTCGCCAGCGCTTGAAACGGGCCCGGAAGAACTTTAATCCGGACTTGAGCCGGGATCCTCTGACGGTGGCGAAAGCAATGCTGCAACGGATTGACCGCACGAATGCGCCTCTCACCGAAGCCGTGTTGCACCAATACCGCATCCTGAGCAAGCGAGCCCGCTATGCGGCGGAGTTCGCCAACGAGTCGAAAGAGGCTGCGAAATTCATTGCCAGCCTCAAGCGAGTGCAAGACGCGCTAGGGGATTGGCACGACTGGCTGACTCTGACGCAAACCGCTCTCGATCATGTCGGCGAAGTACACCAATCCCCCCTGGTAGCGGAGCTGCACAACGTAACCGGAGCGAAATTCCGCCAGGCGGTTGCAGTGCTCTCGCACTTGCGCGCCGAGCTGGTGCCAGCTCGTGAAAACCGTGCTCAGACTCCGGCTCGATCCCCGGCTGGAGCAATCCGCTCGATGGCCCCTGCGGCCTAATCGCTGGTTCCGCTCGTGATCAGCGGCGCTTTAGGGCCTCCAGTTCTTCCAAGGTCCGTGGCCAGTCCGATCCCAATAGCCGAGACAAACTCCGATCCGCAAGAACTTTGCCGCCGGTTTGGCAGCGCGCACAATAATTCGTTTCTTTGTCCGCATAACGAATCCGCAAAACCTTATCGCCACATCTCGGACACGGCTCTCCATAGCGTCCGTGAACCGCCATTCCGTTGCGAAACGCAGTAACCTTTTCAGGGAATTCCGTCTTCGCCTCGGCGCCGAGCCGGTCTACCCAAAAGCTGAGCGTGTGCCGGGCCGCGGCGAATAGTCTTTCCCACTCCCGTGCTTCCAGCTTCCGCGTCAGCGTGAGCGGGGAGAGTTGCGCTGCGTGCAGGATCTCATCGGAATACGCGTTGCCAATACCACTCAACAGACGGGGATCGGTAAGAGCCCTCTTGAGCGTGTGGTTTTCGGCCGTGAGCACCGCGCGAAAGGAATTGAGATCGCTGGAGAAGATGTCGATTCCTCCCGCGTCGAAGGAACGCAAACTCTCCTCGCCGAGCACTATGTGCAAGGAAGCGCGCCGCTTTGAGCCGGCCTCGGTAAGGATCAGAGATCCATGGGGAAAATCGAAGGCCGCCAGACTCTGACGGCCGGCTAGCTTGGCTTCCGGCGCACGCCAGTGCAACCGGCCGGCAATCATCAAATGCAGGACCAGCCAAAGATCGTTCTCTACGCCGATTGCGATGCGCTTGCCCACGCGCCGTAGTTCGCGGACAACCCGGCCCTCCACGCTCGCAACCGGCGGTTGCGCGGTTCGCAACAGAAAGGCGCTCGCTAGCCTTACGTGCTCGAGCGGCTGGCCGACAATGCGCGTTTCGAGTGCGCCGATGTAGGCGGCAATATCCGGCAATTCTGGCATTGGTATCAGCTTGCTCGCTGGAGGCATTGTCTTGCAACCTCGCCGTTGGCTGCGGAATAGCAGCGATACACAAGTCTGATGACCTCGCAACTTTGGGCATGTAAACTGTTGAGTTCGCCCCATGCCAACTTTTGCCGCGGTTGATATCGGTTCTAATTCTGTCCGGCTGAAGATTGCGCGCCTCACGCGTGGCCGCCTTCGTGCCATCCACGAAGATCGCGAGGTTACGCGCTTGGGCGAAGGCGTGTTTCGCTCCGGCTTTCTCACCCCCGAGTCGATGGCCGAGACAGTCAAAGTGTTACGCCGCTTTCACCGCGCCACGCAACAAGTAGTCACGGACCCAGTCCGAGTGGTTGCCACCAGCGCTCTGCGAGACGCCCGCAATTCACAGGCTTTTCTGGAATGGGTGCGTTCCGCCACCGGCTGGCAGGTCGAAATTATTTCCGGCCTGGAGGAAGCACGTCTGATTCACCTCGGTCTCGTCTCCAACCTCCGCATCGACAGCTCGCCCGCGCTGATGATGGATCTGGGGGGTGGAAGCTGCGAACTGACGGTCTCCGGGCGCGGTCACATCCGCGACATGGTAAGCCTGCCGCTAGGGTCCGTCCGCCTCACCGACGAATTTCTCGGCCATGACCCTCCACGCAAGGGCGAACTGAAACGGATGCAGGGGTTCGTGACTCGCGAAGTGAACCGCATCGCCGCTCGCGTGGTGGCGGCAAAGGTCAAGAACGTGATTGCCACGTCAGGAACCGCTGCCGCGTTGGCAGCCGCGGCCAGCCATCTGCGAAAAAACGGAAGCCGGCAGCGCACCATGGTCTCCCGCGCGGAGTTGTCGCAAATCGCCAAGCGGCTGGCGCGCTTGCCGGTGGAAGAACGTCGCCAGCTTGAAGGCATCGGTCCCCGGCGGGCGGAAATCATTGTGGCCGGGGCCATGGTCTATCACGAACTGCTCGAGCGCTGCCGTCTCAAGGGTTTTCGCTACTCGGCGCTCGGCCTGCGCGACGGCCTGCTGGCACAGATGGCGGCCGAATACGACCGCAGCACGCGCTCGGGAAAACAGGTTGAATCGGAACGCTGGGAATCGATTACCCGCGCTGTCGCTCACTATCGCGTGGACATGAAACATGCCCTCGACGTACGCGAGTCCGCCATGTTTCTGTTCTCCGCGCTGCGTTCGGTGCACGGATTGGCGCCGGAATACCGCGAGTGGCTGGCCGCCGCCGCCATGCTTTACGAGGTCGGAGATTACCTCAACCGCAACGGCCATCACCGGCACACGTATTACATCATTGCGAACTCCGAAATTCTCGGCTACACGCCGCAACAGCGCCGCATGATCGCGGCCATTGCGCGGTATCTGGGAAAATCTCGCCCCGCGCTGGACGAAGCTCCAATGAAAGCGCTCGATCCGGGGGATCGCGCCGGAGTGCAGAAGGCGATTCTGCTGCTGCGGCTGGCGCGCGCCCTGAACCTGGGCCGGAGCCGCGCCGTGCAAAAGGTGCGCGTCAACCATCGCGCCGCCGAGGTACGCCTGACCCTGGTACCCCGTCGGCGTATGGGAGTGGATCTTGAACTGTGGGCGATCGAAAAGGATTGCGCTTATTTCCGTGAGGTGTTCGGGCGAGAACTCTCCACCGCGGTGGCGTAGAGAGTGCGCAGCGCTTTCGGGGTCAAACACCATTGCAGCGTGCCGGAGTTCCGCCGCATATCGACTCGGGCCACGGCTCCCTTCTTCAGTTCCACCGAAGCTTCGCAACCGGACTCGCTGATCACCGTGCCCAGGAACTGGCTAAGGTTGGGGTTGTGTCCCACGACCATGATCGATTCCTGGCTCGCGTATTTTTCGAGCAGCCGGCGGAAGTCGGCGAAAGTCGCCGCGGGACGCAGCGCGGCCTCGATTTGCAGCTTGCCTTCATAGCCCATCTCGTTTCCCACCAGCGAAGCCGTCTGCGTGGAGCGCTTCAGCGGACTGGAAATGATGACGTCCACCTGCGCATCCATCGCGGCCAGCGCCCGGCCTACGTAACCGCATTGCTCGATGCCTTCCTTGTCGAGCGCGCGCTTCTCGTCTTTCTTGGGATTCACGAAGGGCTCGCCGGCGCTGGCGTGACGAAGAAAATAAATAATCATGGCGAATTATCGCTCCCTTCCAACCGGAGCCTTGCGCTTTCTTGCCGGCAGCTGCGGCAGAACAAAGCCCGCCGCCTGCTTGCCTTCGGCCACACTAATCAGATAATCCTGCGCGCTAAAGGCGGCTGCTCCAGTAGGCGGTTTGCGTTTCCGTACACCGTGCACTGGCTGCCATGCCCGAATGTAAGTCGCATCGCGCAGCAGGATGCGAGCCTTGCGGTTATCTGCGAGATACGCGTCAAGAATCTCGCGCCGTACCCGCTCGCGCAGAAATTCATCGCGCAGGGGTACCAGCACTTCCACCCGTTCGTAAAGATTGCGCGGCATCCAGTCGGCGCTTCCAATATAGATTTCCTCCTCGCCGCCATTGCCGAAATAGTAGATCCGGCTGTGCTCCAGGAAGCGTCCCACAATGCTGCGCACCCGGATGCGGTCGCTGAGCCCGCGCACGCCCGGCCGCAAAGAACAAATGCCCCGCACAATCAAATCGATCTCCACCCCAGCCTGGGAGGCCCGATACAAAGCGTGCACAATGTTTTTGTCGAGCAGAGCGTTCATCTTGGCGATAATGCGTCCCGGCCGGCCCTGGCGCGCGTGTTCCGCCTCGCGATCGATCAGCGAGATGCACTTTTCCGCCAGATCCAGAGGCGCCACTAGCAGCGGGTCATAGCTGGGGTTCTCGGCGTAAGCGGTCAGGAAACTGAAGACGTCATGCACCGCGCGAGTGATCTCTGGATTCGCCGTGAACAGGCTGAGGTCGGTATAGATGCGCGCCGTGGTGGCGTTGTAGTTGCCGGTTCCAATGTGCGCATAGCTGCGTACGCCGTCCGGATCCCGGCGCACCAGCAGCGAAAGCTTGCAATGCGTCTTCAGCCCCACCAACCCGTGGAACACCTGCACCCCGGCATCTTCCAGATCGCGCGCCCAGCGAATATTGTGGGCTTCGTCGAAGCGCGCCTTCAACTCCACCACCGCCGTGACTTCCTTCCGCGAAGCCGCATCCATCAGCGAAGGAACGATCGCGGAGTGTTCGCTGGTGCGGTAGAGAGTTTGCTTGATCGAGAGTACGTTATCGTCTTCCGCTGCCGATTCGATGAACGACACCACCGCGTCGTAGGAATCGTAGGGATGGTGCAGCAGCACGTCATGCCGCCGCAGCTCCTCGAAAAGATTTTGAGATTTCGCCGTAAGCCGCAACTCTCGCGGGGCAAAGGAACGATATTTCAGGTCCGGACGCTGCGTCTGATCGTAGACATTAAACAGCCGCGAAAGGTTGACCGGGCCATTCACCGGAAAAACCTGCCAGGGATCGAGCTCGAACACCGTCCGCAGGCGGTCGATAATTTCAGGATCGGCGTCGGCCTCAATCTCCATGCGCACCGCGTCGCCCTTGCGGCGGTTGTGCAACTCCGCCCGCACCGATTCGAGAAGATTGCGCGCTTCTTCTTCCTGCAGATAAAGATTGCTGTTGCGGGTCACTCGAAATGGAGCCGACGAAACAATGTCGTAGCCGTGATACATGTTCTGCGCGTGGTGCGCCACCAGGTCGGCAAGGAAAATGAAATCGGTCGTGGTCTCGGAAGGCAGACGCACCAACCGTGGCAACGCTCGCGGCACAGACACCACCCCGGTGTAGGTCAGCGCCGAGCGCCGCCTCCGCCGCAAAAGCAGCCCGAGGCACAGCGCTTTGTTGATCACCCGGGGAAAAGGATGAGTAGGATCCACCGTCACCGGCGTGAGCAGAGGATCCAGTTCCTTCTCGCAATATTCGTCGACGAAGCGCCGGGCATCGGCGTCCAACTCGTGCAGGCTCAACAGGCGAATACCGTGCTCCGCCAGCGCTGGGCGCAGCGCGTTCCAACAATCGTACTGATCGTCCACGAACTTGTGCGTCAGGCGGGCCAGCACGTCGCGCTTCGCGGTCAGCGTCAATCCATCGGGACCGGCTTGGTTGTAGCCGTCTTCAATCTGCTGCATCATCGCTGCCACCCGGATCTCGAAAAACTCATCCAGGTTGCTGGCGGAGATGGCCAGGAACTTCAGCCGCTCCAGCAGCGGGTTGCCTTCGTCCTCGGCTTCTTCAAGCACACGGCCGTTGAACGCGAGCCAGGAGGTATCTCGGTTGAGGTAATACTCAGGATTGTCCAGCGAAAGACGAGCCATGTGCGAGGATATTACGCGTTCATTGGTACGACTTTTCTTTGCCGACGAGGATCCCGTTCACGGTAGTGAACCCAATCCGGTGCATTCGGACCGCACCCGGAAGAACAACTGTGGCGGGACATCTGCAAACGTTTAGTATAGAACATCCTCGCGCGGACGGCGCAGAACGGCGAATCAAGGCCGGCAAGTGGCAACCCGAGTCCGGAAAAGCCAGCCGGAAAAAAGAATCCGGCGCATCCCAACGGCGGGCTTCGTCGTTCGATGCGCCGGCAGAATTCGAAGTGTGCCGCACTCACCAACCTCGTGGAAATAGATCGTCCCCCGCTTCCAGGAGGCTATTTGACTTGCTTGATAGCCTCTTTCTCTTTTTGAACAACACCCTCCGGCAGCGGCGCATAGGAAAGCGCAGCCGTCATCTTCTGTCCGTCCGTAACCATCCAGTTCAGAAAGTCGGCTAGAATCTTGCCCTTCGCGCCATCCTGCGACTGCTGAGGAATCAGCAGCCAGGTAAAACTCGAAATGGGATAAGCGTCTTTGCCCGGCGCATTCGTAATGGAAACGCGAAAATCCGCCGGCATTTTCGGAGCCGACGCGGCCGCTGCAGTCACTCCTTCCAGAGACGCTTTCAGAAAGACCCCCGCGGCATTTCGCACGCTGCCGTACGGTATGTTGTTCTGCACCGCATAGATCAACTCAACGTAGCCGATCGCTCCCTGTAACTGTCGAATCGAACCCGCGACCCCTTCGTTACCCTTTCCGCCCAGCCCGATTGGCCACTTGACGCTGGTGTTGCTGCCCACTTCGCTCTTCCAATCCGCGCTGACCTTCGACAGATAGTCGGTCCAGATGAACGTGGTCCCGCTGCCGTCGGAGCGATGCACCACAATGATGTCCTTATCGGGGAAGCTGACGCCCGGATTTACGCTGGTGATGGCTTTGTCATTCCACTTTGTAATCTTGCCCAGAAAAATTCCCGCCAGGGCATCGGGGGTGAACTTCACCTCCCCGCTCACTCCCGGAATGTTGTAGGCCGGTACCACCGCGCCCAGCACGCTCGGAATGTTGAGAATCTTCGTCTTACGCTTGGCTTGAGCTTCCGTGAGCTGAACGTCCGTCATCGGCATATCGCTGGCGCCGAAATCTACCGTGCCTTCTGTCACCTGACGGATCCCGCCGCCGCTCCCAATGGATTGGTAGTTGATCTGAACGTCGGGGTGCAGCTTTTTGTATTCGCTGAACCACTTCGAGTAAATGGGATTCGGGAACGTGGCCCCGGCCCCGTTCAGAGTGGTCTGGCTCACTGCCGGTAGAGCTAGAAATGCACACACCCAAAGCAACACGATTCGTCGCATCACTCGATGGTTCCTCCTAAGTATAGATGTCCTAACTTCTATCGGCGCTGTGTTACAGGATAGTTACAAACCAGTGAATTTCTGATGAATGGGATTGTGTCGTCAATGCGCTGAGGTTACGGAGGGCTGCCAGCGCGCCCGCAAAATCCAGGTTATAGAGTCCCACAAATCCGCGGTCCAGAGACGTGACCAGTCTGCCATCGGGCGGCGCAGCGGCGCCCGCAGAAGCATACCGCCCCAGCACCAGACAGAAGCCTGCTAACATACCGAAGATTAAAACCCTGCGAAATTGGACGGTGCTTAGCATGCCCATAAGGTCGAATCTGCCTGTTATGCCGCATCGGCCCCATAGCCCAAGATTACTTTTCCACTTCCCTCTTCGATGCAACTAATTGGTCTTGCGGCCATCCAATTGTGCTGGGGCGATTCACCCGGAGGCTCTTCATCCCGCCAATGCATCTTAATCTCGATCTGCTTCTACTCCCCAGGACGAAAACTTCATGAACGATTTTATACACTATGCCCCCGGCTGGCCCGGCATTCCGCCGCGCTGGACCTCAAGCGCCAAAACCGGAGCCGGCACGGCCCTAAACCAGCACAGCAAGGTCTGGTTCACCACCAGCCACGGCATTTTGAATGAGGTTTACTTCCCGCGGGTCGATCAGGCTTGCACTCGCGACCTCGGCTTCATCGTCACCAACGGACGGGACTTCTTCTCCGAGGAAAAACGGCATTGCACCTTCGAGAACAAGCCCTTCGAGCCCGGCGTCCCCGCCTTTGAACTGACCAACACCGATGGCAGTGGCCGCTACCGGATTTACAAGGAGATCCTCACCGATCCTTACCGCAACGTGGTTCTGCAGAAGATTCGCTTCGAACCGCTGCAGGGACAACTCTCCGATTATCGCCTCTACGCCCTGCTCTCGCCGCACCTGGCCAATTGCGGAAACGGCAACACCGCCTGGGTGGGTGACTACAAAGGCGTACCCATGTTCCTCGCCGGGCGCGACGGCACTGCGCTCGCCCTGGCCTCATCCGTGCCCTGGAAAAAAATGTCCGTCGGATTCGTCGGTGCCTCCGACGGATGGCAGGATCTTTCCGCTCACTTCCAGATGGAGTGGGAATACCAGCGCGCCGAAAATGGCAACCTCGCCTGCACCGGAGAGATCGATCTCGCCGCTTGCAATGGAGAGTTCGTCCTGGCCCTGGGTTTCGGCTCGAAGTGGACCGAGGCCGGGCAGCAAGTCCGCTCCACCCTCCTCGAAGATTACTCGGAACTTCGCGAGCAGTACGTCTTCCACTGGAAAAACTGGCAGAACACTCTGCTCAAACTCGATGAACCCCCGCGCCAGTACGATCTTTACCGCTCTTCCACCGCGGTCTTACGCACTCACGAGTCCAAGGATTTTCTGGGCGGCATCATCGCCAGCCTTTCCATCCCCTGGGGATTTAGCAAAGGCGATGAAGACCTCGGCGGCTATCACCTGGTATGGCCGCGCGATCTCGTCGAGACCGCGGGAGCGCTGCTCGCCGCCGGCGCCGTCTCTGACGCAGTTCGAGTGCTCCGCTACCTCGAGGCCACGCAGGAGGCTGACGGCAACTGGGCGCAGAATCTCTGGCTCGATGGCCGCTCCTATTGGGCCGGCGTCCAGATGGACGAAACCGCCTTCCCCATCCTGCTGCTGGATCTGCTGCGCCGCGAATCCGCGCACGGTCTGGGCAAATTGGAGCGCTGGTGGCCCATGGTGCGCAACGCCGCCAGCTATATTCTGCGCAACGGCCCGGTCACGCAGCAGGATCGTTGGGAAGAAGATGGCGGCTATTCTCCCTTCACGCTCGCCGTGGAGATCTCTGCGCTCCTCGCAGCCGCCGACATCGCCGAACTCACCGGACACAGTGACGCTGCCTCCACTCTTCGCGACGCCGCCGATGCCTGGAACGACAACATCGAACGCTGGGTTTACGCCACCGGCGGCGATCTCGCCCAGCAGGTCGGCGTGGAAGGCTACTACGTGCGCATCGCTCCTCCGGACACCGACGACGCCGCGTCTCCCACCCAGGGCTTCGTTCCCATCAAGAATCGTCCTCCCGGCAAAGACGGACAGAACACGGAGCGCGCCTTTCGCATTATCAGTCCGGACTCGCTGGCGCTTGTGCGTTTCGGACTGCGCGCGCCCGATGATCCCCGCATTCTAAATACGATTCGCGTCATCGACGCTCTGTTGCGCGTGCAACTACCGCAGGGCCCATGCTGGTACCGCTACAACGGCGATGGTTATGGCGAGCACGAGGATGGCTCGGCTTTCGACGGCACCGGCATCGGCCGCCCCTGGCCGCTGCTCGCCGGAGAGCGCGCTCACTACGAACTCGCCGCAGGCCGCCCCTCCGCAGCCGAAGCTTTGCTCTCGATGATGGAACAATGCCCCACCGGCCACGGCCGCCTGCTGCCCGAGCAGGTCTGGGACGCCGCCGATATTCCCGCGCTGGAGTTATTTCGCGGTAAACCCTCCGGCTCGGCCTGCCCTCTGGTCTGGGCGCATTCCGAATACATCAAACTTCGCCGCTCGCTGCGCGACGGTAAAATCTTCGACCAACCTCCCCAAACCGTACAACGCTACCTGGTCGAGAAACCCGCGCGGCAAGTTTTCGGCTGGAGGTTTAACAACAAGTGCCGCTCCCTGCCCCGCAACAAGAAGCTGCGCATCGTGCTACTCACCCCCGCTCTCGTGCACTGGAGTATCGACGGCTGGACAACTTCCCAGGACACCAACACCCGCGACACCGGCCTGGGCACCCACGTTCTCGACTTGCCGACCGCCTCACTGCCCGCGGGAAGCCAAGTCACATTCACGTTTTACTGGCCGCAGGAGAGTCGCTGGGAGGGAACAAATTACAGCGTGGCTGTCGAGTAGGGAAGTTGGTACGTGTGGAGCGGACACTCCTGTCCGCTGCCTTTGACTTTGATCTTGCCTCTGCCTTTGATTCCAACTCTGAATGCCGTTGTGCCGATAGGAGCCTTACGCCTCCGCCGCACTCGAATAAACGATCTCCACCACCGTGCAATCGTCATTCAAGGGATTCCCTGCGCAGAACTCCGAGACCGCCGAGAAAATTCCTTCCAGCGTCGGAGCCTTAGCTGCCGCCGCTTCCAGCCTGAAGTCTTCGAAGAAATCGCCCATGGCATTCTCCGCCTCGGTCACACCATCCGTTACCAGAATAAAGCGATCACCCGAATTGAGCTGGCAGCGCGCGCTTTCAAAGGTCGCATCGGCCAGCAAACCGACCGGCACATTGCCGTGCGGCGGCCGCATCACTTCCCCGCCACACACCAGCAGCGGCTGCACGTGGCCGCAGTTCACATATTCCAGGTCGCCGTCGCGGCGCAGGCGCGCCAGCAGCACGGTGGCATATTTTTCGCCCACCAGCTTTTCGGTGAAAAAACGGTTCACCGCCGCCACCACCTCCAGCAACGGCATGCCCGAACTCAAATGCGAATAAATCATCCCTTGCAAAGTGGAAGCCAGCAGCGCCGCCGACACTCCCTTGCCGCTCACGTCGGCGAGCACCACGGCGAGACCTTCCTTTGTATTCACCGCATCGAAGAAGTCTCCACCGATTTCCTTACAAGAAAGATTCTTCCCGCGCAGCTTGGCAAACGGCACTTCGGGAATCTTCACCTGCATCAGCCGCTGCTGAATGCTGGCTGCAATCGTCAACTCCTGCTGGTAGCGCCGCGATTCTTCTTCCGCCTGCACCAGCCGCGCGTTCTCGATCAGCGACGCGGCTTCTGTCGCGATCGCCCGCAGAATGTCGTGGCCCACGCCGGAAAATTCCCGCGAAGCAAACCGCGAGTCCACATACAAAACTCCCGTCACCTCCGCCGCCGCGTCTGACACCGGCGCCTGCTGCTCGCGCGTCGACTGCACCTGCCGCTTGCGCAGCGGAATGCAAATCACGGTACGAAGATCGTAGGCCACAATGCTCTGCCGCGCCGCCAGGTCCATCGAACTGCCGGTGTCGGTGAGCAGAAACTCCGAATTCGAACGCAGCGACTCGTCCAGCGCGGAATGCGAAATTGTCTTGTCATCCAGCAGCGGCTCGCCTTTGTTGTTGCGTCCCGCCATCAACCGCAGCTTGCCCTCGTCGTCCTTTAGAAAAACGTAGCCCCGCTCGGCCCGCGTCAGCCGCAGCGTTACGTCCAGCATGGTCATCAGGATTTCGTCGAGCACACCGGCGGTGTTCAACTTGGCCGCAGCCTCAAGAAACAACGTCAACTTTTCCAGATCGGTGGTTTCCTGCGAAATCTGGATTCCGGAAATCTGGCTTAAAAAATCACGCGCCGTATTCGACGTGCGGTGCGCCGGATTGAAAATGGCATAGGTCGAATCGCGCGCCCCAAATTCCAGCCGGTCATTGCGCTCCAGCTTTTGCCGCTGAATGCGTTCCCCATTCACGAACGTGCCGTGCTTGCTGCCCAGGTCGACCAGAAAAAATCCGTCTTCTTCCAGAATGATCTGCGCATGATCGCGCGACACCCGCGGATCGGCAATCACCAGATCCTTATCCACCTTGCGCCCCACACTGAAAGGAGTCCGGTTGAGAACAATATTTTTCTGCTCGTTTCCCTGCACCAGCACCAGCGCCGGAAACACGCCGGAACCGGAAGACGAACGAGCTATCGCATTTAAGGCCATGAGATTTCGCGCTGAAAGCGGCTCCATCCTTGTCGGGTTCTTTGCCACAAGGTCGGGCTTTGCCCGGCATTCGCGCCGCTATGCATAATGACAGGAATCAGGCCCCGGCGGGAAGAGCCTTTCGCTTCCTCAGTTTTGTTTTACCACCAGCGCCTGTTTTCGCGCACAGGAACACCCGTTATTTTCGGCCTATCCGTGCCCGCACCTTTACGCTTGCGGCCCCTGCTGTCTCCCTCGGACATCCACCAGAATCATCGCAAACACCAACACCGGCGTGGCGAACGTCGCCAGGAAAGGCCACTTCCACCCGCTGAGCGCCCACGCCGTCGCCCCGCTTAGAAAAACAACGCTCAAGCCCAGACTGGCAATCCACTGCCAAGCCAGGACGAAGCCTCCCATCCCATATCCCAATCGAAACCCGCGCGACCGTGCCACAAAAAACGTTCGATCCCGTACCACCGCCAGCACTGCAGGCAGAAGCAACACCTGGTTATAGGGCGCGTACATCGGGACCACCAGCACGGTCAGCGCCATTACCAGCGCCGTCGCCCCGCCGAATTCCACCTCCTCGGCGCGCTGTCGTCGAAGTTTCCACAGAAACACAGCGCACGCCAGCACCGCCCCCGCCGCCAAAATCTTACCCGCAAACCCCCACGGCACCAGTTGATCCAGCACCGATTGGTTCTGCGTATAGCGGTGATATTGCCCGATCGCGTGCACAAACATCCGCCACCACCCCGGCAAAATAATCTCCGAGCCCGCCAGCAACAGCACCATCACCAGCCCAAAGCCAAACACCAATTTCCGTCGCGCCCGCCAATCGCTCACCGCCCACACCAGCAGCCACGCCACCAAAGGCCACGCCAGTTGCGGTTTGATCGTCGCCAGCGCCAGCAACGCTCCGCCGCAAAACAAGAACCCGCTGGCCACGCACGCCGCCGACCCCGCCAGCAGTGCCGCCACCAACAAGCTCAATTGCTGCAGCTTGATCCCTTGCACTGCTGGCACGCTCCCCAGCGTCAGGACGACAGCAGTAGCAGTTGCCAGCGGTGGCAACCGCCAGCGCAGCGCGCATAGCCACAGCCAAACGCTCGCTGCCGTCAGCCCCACGAGTAGCCAGTGAAAAAATATCTGCACTTCGTGAAACGGCAGCCCGATCAGCGGCGCCAGCAGAAACACCACATAAACAGGATAAGCAAACCCCTGCTGGTCCTTGGGATCATTCGGCCGCGCTGCATCCAGCACGCGCCCGTAATATCCCTTCTGGATTTCTATCGCGATATCGTCGCCGTAAGGATTGCGCTGGTGCAGCAGCAGTTCCCTTGCACCCAGCCAGCGCGGATAAAGATCCGACAAATTCCCGCGCGGACGCTCATGCGCCGCCGCATCCGCCACCTGGTAGCCCACCAGAATTCGGTCGACATAGAACCACATACTCGCCGCGGCGATCACGGCCGCTAAAAACCCGAATTGCGCGCGCTTCCCCAAGGTCGCCGGCCATCTCCTCAATTCAGATCTCAAACAATCCGCCCCATGTTACAACTGATCGGGCCACGCCCATCGGACGAAGATCAAGCTTGCGACTGCGGATCGCAATTTCGGCGGCCATCGGACTGGCCAGCGCCTTCTACTGCTGGTTCCTGCTGGCGCATTTTCAACAAGGCGCTGGCGACTTTACCTGGGCCATCTGGGCCGCACAGGACCTGCTCGCCCATCGCAACCCTTACCTGCGTCCCATGCAGCTGTATCCCATCCCCAGCGCTATCTTTGGCCTGCCTTTTGCGTGGATGCGTCTCGACGTTGCCGGCGGTGCCTTCTACGGGATCAGTTCCGCTCTCATGGCATTTGGCCTGTCACGCAACGGCTACCGTCGCCTGCTCGTCTTCCTCGCCTATCCTTATTGGGCCGGGTTGCTCACCGTTCAGTGGACGCCCCTCCTCGTGGCCAGCGCTTTTCTTCCACCGCTGCTGCCCGCCACGCTGGCCAAGCCGCAACTGGGATTGCCCGTGCTCCTTACCCGAGCAACGCGGCGGGGCTTGCTCGCCTGCGCCCTGGTCCTCGCACTCAGCTTTCTGGTTTTGCCCAGGTGGCCGTGGCTCTGGGTCGGCAACTTTCACTTCTATGCGCGATTTTTCCCGCTCCTGATCTGGCCCGGCCCATTGCTGGCTCTGGCTCTACTCCGCTACCGCGACCGCGACGCTCGTCTTCTCTTCCTGATGGCGATCACTCCTCAGCGCTGGTTCTACGACATGCTCATTCTCTGGCTCATCCCCAAATCGCGCCGTGAGCTGTGCGCCACCATCTTCATCAGTTGGGCCGCTGGCATCTGGCGCTGGTACTACCCTCCTCACAGCTTCACCCAAGTCGGCCGTTGTGCCGTCCTCGTTTTCTACCTGCCCATGCTGATAATCGTGCTGCTGCGAAACAGACGGGACGATACCCCCTCAACCGTCTAGCCCGGAATCGCCGCTTGCGCCGTCGACCTCCACCGCGACCGGGTGGTGCAGTTTCATTGTCATCCTGAGCAAGCGCTTTTTGCGCAGCGAAGGATCTGGGCGGGCCGCGCGACGGAGCCTGCCCTGAGCAAGCGAAGCGCGTCGAAGGGTCGCGGCTTGCCCTGAGAGAGCGCCAGCGACCGAAGGGTTCTTTGCGACCCATCAATCGCGCGTTTGGCTCGCTTCCTTACCAAACTGCACCACTACCCTCGATCGCCCGGCCCCGGAAATCTCCCTGCCAATCTCCCACGCCCACCACAACAACGGAATCGCCATCAGATTCACTCGGCCGGCCGCGAGCCAAAGCACGATCCACAGCGGGCTCAGCAAGACCGGCAGAACGGGAAGCAGCAAGGCAAATCTCCTACTCCGCGTCGGCATCTGCACACAATAGTCCAAAATCAAAACCAGTGGTAAGACGAGCAAACTCAGATCATGCGCATTGGTTTGCCAGCCGATCAATCCTGATACCACCACAGCCAATGCAAATTGCAACTCAAGCTTTTCCGGTTGAGCCGTCGTCCGCCCCGCCCACGCTGCGAAAAGAAACAGTATCACCGAACTCACCAAAGCCACTGCGGACCAAACCACCTTCGGAAACAGGAAAGGCCAACCTTGCACCAAGCCATTCAGGTTCGGCATTAGTTCCAGCGGGATCCCTCCCAGACTCGGTGTCTTCACCACCTGCAGAACATATTCCGGATAGTGAAGCGCTCCCTCCCACCCCACCAACCCCACTGAAACCAGCGCCAGCAAAATCGACACTGCCGCGAACCCCATCGCCACCCGCCTTCGCGTCGAGAGGATGAGTAGCAAAACAATCGGAACGATCAACTGAAACTTAAATATCCCCAGAGCGAACCAGCAGCCGGCGAGAAAATTCGCTTCTCTCTTCAGCGCATTGAACCCTAATGTGCAAAGCAACAACAGCAGAATAGAGTCCTGCCCCTGCAATAAACAGGCGAAAACTGGAAAGAATGCCAGGCATCCCAACACAAACTCCCAAGGCGGAATCGCGCCCAGCATACGAACCGATCGGCGCAGCAGCCAGGCCACCCCAAACAGGGCGCCGAAATTCAGCAGATCCCACGCCGCAAATGCGTGGCGATAAGGCAACTGAGTCAGCGGCATGAAGATCAATGCTTCAAACGGCGGGTGGATATAGGGCAACGGCCCGCGCCGCGAAGGGATCTCTCCCGCGAAGCTCTTCTGCGCTTGATATTGCACCTGCGGGTCATAAAGCCGATGCCCGAGTCCCCCGCGCAACACTTTGGCCGCGGTGTAGAAGACCGTGAAGTCCGGATACCCCCGGCTAATCCGCCCCCAAAGATTGACGACCAGCAGTAGGTGCAAGCCCACCATCCCAGCCACAAACATCCAAGCTAGGCGCCGCCATCTGCTCCCCCCAGCCGCCGCGGATTGTCTTTCCCTGGCCAACACGATGGATCGCGATTGTACCCCTTACGCGGCGCAACCGGTTCAGATAAACTCCCTAGATCCTCCCGCTCCTGTTCCTCCACTGCGACGAAGTTCGCTTCAGCACACAGCTGTCGCAAGGCAGACCCGGTAAGGACCATCGCGAAACAGCACGGCAGTTACTTTCGGTATCCAAGAAATTACACCTGTGGGAGCATTTTGCGGGTTATTATGAGTTGGATTAAATCTCCCAGCAGAGTTGTGCGAAACGGGATGAAATCCCCCGGCGGCCACGGGGCGTGAGCCGCGCTGCGGAATGTTTTGCAAGATCGATCTTAAGGAGGCGGGAAACTATGAATCAGCTTTGGAGATTGTGGCGCGACGAAGAAGGACAAGACATCGCCGAATACGCCGTTATGCTGGCCGTGATTCTTGTGATTGTCGTCGGCACCATCCGGCTCATCGGCTCGAACGCAAATAACGTTTTCTCGAACGTATCCAGTTCGATTCAATAAGAGTTTGCTCGGCGCGGTGCTAAATCGCCGATTCTCGCCAGCTTACGGCCAGAATCCGTGTCTTCCCACGGTCTAACGGAGTGCTATGAACCGTACTCGTTTGTTGATGATCGGGGCCCTGGCCTTGGCCTTGGGAGCCATTGTCAGCCTTATCGTCTTCAAGAAGCTGCAAGGCGGAAGCTCGTCCAGCAACGAGCCCGGCGCCGACGTCATCGTGGCCGCCGACGACATCCAGGTCGGCGCCAGAATCGGAGAGCATGACGTCCGCACGGTCCGCTACCCTGCCTCTGCTCTGCCCCCTGGGTTCTACAGCAAGCGCTCTCAAGTCATGGGGCTCGGCGTGATCCTTCCCATCACCAAGGGAGAATTTATTTTGCCCAGCAAACTGGCTCCCGAAAATGCCGGGTCCGGCTTGCCTTCTCTGATTCCTCGCGGCATGCGCGCCGTCTCCGTCCGGGTCAATGAAGTCGTCTCCGTCGCTGGCTTCGTCGGTCCTGGCACTCGCGTCGACATCCTCCTTACCGGAACCCCCAACGGCAGCGCAGAATCTCAAACCACCACCGTTTTGCAGAATGTCGCCGTGATTGCTTCCGGCCACACTCTCGAGCGCAATGCCGCCGGCGAAGCCCAGAACACTCCGGTGATCACTCTTCTGGTTTCGCCCGACGACGCCGAACGCCTTACTCTGGCCAGTTCCGAAGGCCACATTCAGCTCGCCCTGCGCAACCCGCTCGATACGGAGCAGGACGAAGTGACCGCGGCCAATGCCAAGGGGCTATACAAGGGCGGTACCCCAGTAGCGCCTCCGCCCCGCGTACATGTTCGTCCCGTGAAACAGAAAACTGAGCAACCGCCCCCCGCTCCTTCGGTCCTCAACGTCGAGGTCTACAAAGGTGACAAGAGAACGGTCGTACCGTTGCCGGAACAAAGCGGTGAAGACCCTAAGTAGTCGGAGAAAAGTTCGGCTTACGCGCTCTACGCGTTGCATTGCAGGTTTCTCATGTGGATAGGAATCACACGATGAAGGTTCGCACCACACTTTTCGTAGCCGTCGCCCTGTCGTTACTCATCCCGGCCGGTGCACTCGCCGAGCTACTCCAACAGCCCGCGGTTCAGGCGCCCCAGGAACCCACTCCACCCGCCACCACCCAGACCACTCTTCCGCCCCCGTCCGCCCAGCCTCAAGGCTCCGCTCCACTGCGCGTCATGGTCGATAAGTCTCTGCTCATCAATACCACCGAGCGCATCAAACGCATCTCGGTCACCGACCCCTCGATCGCCGATCCCCAGGTACTTACTCCCACCCAGATCCTCGTCCACGGCCGCGCCCCCGGCGAAGTCTCTCTCATCATCTGGGACGAACTCGAGCGCTCCCGCAGCTTCGATCTCCGCGTCGACGTCGACGTCAGCGCCTGCGCCGAGGAAGAACACCGCATCTTTCCCGACGAGCAGATTTCCGTAACTCCTTCGCGCGCCGCCATTGTTCTCGCCGGCCACGTCACCACCGAAGATGTCGCCAAGCGCGCCGGAGAACTCGCTTCCGCCTATTCCAAGAATGTCATCAACGTGCTCACCTTCGGCCCCGTGGGTGCTCAGGAAGTCCTGCTCGAGGTCAAGTTCGCCGAGGTTGACCGCAGCGCTCTCACCCAACTTGGCGCGAACGCCTTTTCCACCGGCGCCGCCAATCTGGTCGGAACTACCACCACCGGTCAATACGGCGGCTTCGCCCCCCAGTCCATCACCCAAACCCAGGGACAAAACTCAAATTTCCAGATCAGCCAGACCGTCAATAACGTCCTCAACATGTTTCTTTTCTCGCCCAATCTCCACGTGGGCGCCGTCATCGAGGCCTTGCAGACCAAGAACCTTCTCCAGATCCTGGCTGAGCCCAATCTCATCGCCGTCAATGGCAAGAAAGCCAGTTTCCTCGCTGGCGGCCAATTTCCCTTCCCCATCGTGCAACCTGGACAGGGATTCACCGCCGTAACCATCTCCTTCAAGGAATTTGGCGTCAAACTCGAATTCACCCCCGTCATCATGCCCAACGGCAACATTCACCTCACCGTTGCCCCGGAGGTCAGCACCCTCGATTTTGCCGATGCTCTCACCATTTCCGGCTTCACCATCCCGGCCTTGAGTACCCGCAAAGCTGAAACCGAATTCGAACTGCGGGATGGACAAAGTTTCGTCATCGCCGGCTTGATCGACAATCGCGTCACCGACATCTGGAACAAGGTTCCCGGCCTCGGCGATATTCCAATCCTGGGCGCCTTTTTCAAAAGCAAGAGCATCCAGAAAAGTAATTCCGAACTGATGGTCCTGTGTACCGTGCACCGGATCTCCCCCAATGCCGAAACCCCGCCCGGTCCCAAGGACCCGGAACCTTTCATCAACAACGATAAATTCGACGGGAAAAAACCTTCTGGAAAGTAGACCATTCGAGCAAGATGCGTTTGGAATTCGCACGGAAGAAACAACGATGCAGCAGCGGTAGATTACCAGTGGCCAGTTAAAGGAAAACCCACTGGCAACTGGCAACTGGATACTGGCAACTGAGGGTGCTTTGGAACTCGCACGGAAGAAACAACGATGCAGCAGCGGTAGATCACCAGTTGCCAGTTAAAGGAAAACCCACTGGCAACTGGATACTGGCAACTGGATTTTCGCTATGCCCGAGCTTTCTGTCGTCATCGTAGCCACCGACAACGAACAGCGCACCGTCCTCCAGGTGCTGGTCGATGGCACCAGTGTGGCCAGCACGGTTCATACCTGTGCCAGTTTTCCCGTCGCTGCCGCCGATCCCATCATGCGCCGCATCGAGGCCGCCCATCCTGACGTCCTCCTGGTTGATATTCCCGCCGATAATCCCGCCCCCGCCATGCGCGCCGTTGAACTCCTTCGCCAGGAACTTCCCGACTCCGCCGTGTTCGCCATCGGAAGCCTCAACCAGCCGCACGTCATCGTCAATGCCATGCGGGCCGGCGCTCGCGAGTTCATTGACCGCCCCACCACCACCACCGACCTCCTCGAGGCCTTTGTTCGCCTCACCACCGCCCAACGCCGGGTTCAGAAAGAAGGCCCCCGCGGCAAAGTCTTCTCCGTCGTCAACGCCAAGGGTGGCAGCGGATCCACAACCGTAGCCGTCAACCTCGCCCTCGCATTGCAATCCGCTTACGGCCACACCGCCCTCATCGATCTCGCCCCCCTCGGACATACCGCGCTCCATTTGAATCTCAAACCTCTGTTCACCGTCGCCGACGCCACTCGCAATCTCCACCGCATGGATAGTTCCCTGCTTGAGAGTTTCATGACCCGGCATGGCGGCGGCCTGCAGTTGCTCGCCGGTACCAACGCCCCCGCCGCCATCGAACCCTCCACCGCTGAATTTGTCCGGCTCTTCGACATGTTGGTGGGCCACTACCGCTATGTGGTCGTCGACATTTCCTCGCGCCTCGATGCCGCCAGCCGCCTCGTCGCCAATCTTTCCGAGTACGTGCTGCTCGTCGCCTGCACCGACGTCGCTTCCCTCTGGAGTGCCGCCCGCGTGCAACAGTATCTCGGAGAAACCGGCAACCGCGAACGCGTCCGCCTCGTTCTCAACCGCTTCCGCAAAGTCCCCGGCTTCAGCGAAGCCGACGCCGAAAACGCCGCTGGCGTAAAATTGATTTGGCGCGTTCCCAATCAGTACTTTGCCATCTCCTCCGCCATCGATCGCGGGTCGCCGGTCATGGAACAAAGTCACACGGACATTGCCCGTTGTTTTTCCGGCTTGGCTCAGGAACTGACCCGCGACGATGTCGACGTCAAACGCGCCGCCTGGTCGTTGTTCAAGAGCGTATAAGGTTTATTGAAAGATGCGGCTTTGCAAGGGTGCGGCTTAAAGGTTGCGGGAGAAATCGACTTTGCACGTGATTTTGGGTGGCGCTTGATTTTGGGTGCGCAGCGCACGCGATTTTGGGTGGCGCAGCGCCCCGGAGGGGCGTTTGACGATAGCCCGGCGCTTTCAGCGCCGGGTAAGGTGGGGATTTGAAGCGCGTCCCGGAGGGACGCTTGAACGTCTCACCCAGACTCTTCGGCGCTACCATAAGCGATTTGTTTTAAGAACGGCTTTAGCCGACACCGACCGATAAGACTTATGGCCAATCTGCAGACCTTCGAACACAGCGAGTATCAGCAGGTAAAGGCCGATCTCCATCGCAAGATCCTCGACCGCCTTGACCTGGAAAAACTCGGCCGCACGGCCAACGACGCCGCCCGCGATGAAGTTCTCGTCCTCATCCGCAACTCGGTCAATAGCGAGGTCATTCCTCTCAGCTTTGCCGAACGCGAGCGCCTCTCCCGCGAAATCCTCGACGAAATCTTCGGCCTCGGTCCGCTCGAACCCCTGCTCAAGGACAACACCATCTCCGACATTCTCGTCAATCGTTACGACCGGGTTTACATCGAGCGCGCCGGCAAACTCGAACTCACCGGCTTGTCCTTCAAGGACAACCAGCACCTCATGCAGATCATCGAGCGCATCGTTTCCCGCGTCGGCCGCCGCGTCGATGAATCTTCCCCCATGGTCGACGCTCGCCTCGCCGATGGCTCCCGCGTCAACGCCATTATTCCTCCGCTGGCGCTCGACGGCGCTTGCCTCTCCATCCGCCGCTTCGGCCGCGATCCCGTCACCGCCCGCAACATGATCGAGAACCATACCCTCACCGAAGCCATGCTCGAACTGCTCTCCACCATGGTCAAGGGACGTTTAAATCTGCTCATCTCCGGCGGCACCGGCGCCGGCAAAACCACCTTGCTCAATGTGCTTTCCGGCTATATCCCCAACGTGGAGCGCATTGTCACCATCGAGGACGCCGCCGAACTCCAGCTCAAGCAGGAGCACGTCGTCCGCCTCGAAACCCGCGCCCCCAACATCGAAGGCAAAGGCGCCGTCCGCCAGCGGCAACTGGTCATCAACAGCTTGCGTATGCGTCCCGACCGCATCGTCGTCGGCGAGGTCCGCGGCGAAGAGGCCTTCGATATGTTGCAGGCCATGAACACCGGACACGAAGGTTCCCTCACCACCGTCCACGCCAATTCCGTCCGCGACGCCCTGGCCCGCGTCGAGAACATGGTTTCCATGGCCAATCTCAACATTCCCGAGCGCGCCGTCCGCCACCAGATCGCCTCCGCCATTCATGCCGTCGTGCAAGTCGCCCGCTTGTCCGACGGCACCCGCAAGGTGATCTCTATTTCCGAAGTCACCGGCATGGAGGGCGACCTCATCGGCATGCAGGATATTTTCGTGTTTGAACGCCGCGCCATCGACGAAGCTGGCAAGGTGCGCGGAACCTTCCACGCTACCGGTCTCCGCCCCCAGTTCGCCGATCGCCTGGCCACCTTCGGCGCAAAATTGCGCCCCGCGTTATTCGAGTCGAAGACCGAAGTTTGAGTTCGTTCGTTCGTAGTTTAGTTGGATTGTCATCCTGAGCAAGCGTTCTTTGCGCAGCGAAGGATCTGGGCGAGCCGCGCGATGTGTCGCGTTCTTTGCGACACAATAATCGCGCGTTTGGCTCGCTTCCTTATCCCCCTGCGGAGCTTTGCGAATGCCGACTGCCTTATGCCAGCGCTGATCGCTCTTCTCGTCTTCTTCTTCGTCGCTCTCGCGGCCTTTGCCGCTGGATCGCTCATCGATCAGCGCAACGCCCGCGCCCGCCTTATCAAAGACCGGCTCGCCACCGTTCAGAAAGCCCCCGAACGCGATCCCAACGAAGAACTCGCCCTGCTGCGCGACGAGCAACTCAGCCAGATCCCCGCCTTCGACACTCTGCTGCGGCGTTCCGCCCGCGTTTCCGCCGTCCAGGACGCGCTATTGCAGGCCGGCATGAAGTTTCGCGCCGGCAATTTCCTCATCTTATGCGTGTTCTGCGGTGTTCTCTCCGCCCTTGCCACCATCCTCTATACCAGGAATGCCCCCATCGCCACAGCCGCGCTCATCATCGGTGCTTTCCTTCCTTATTCGTTCATCTCCTACCGCCGCCAGAAGCGCTTTGAGAAATTTGAGGAGCTTTTTCCCGAGGCCATCGACACTCTCGCCCGCGCCGTCCGCGCCGGTCACGCCTTCACCACCGCCCTCGAAATGATTTCCAACGAAATCGCCGACCCTCTCGCCACCGAGTTCCGCAAACTCTTTGAAGAACAGAAGTTCGGCATGCCCGTGCGCGATGCCCTCATGAACCTCGCCGAGCGCGTTCCTCTGGTCGACGTGAAATTCTTCGTCACCGCCGTCATGCTGCAGCGCGAAACCGGCGGCAACCTCGCCGAAATTCTCGATAACCTCTCTTACGTCATTCGCGAGCGCTTCAAGATTCAGCGCCAGGTCCGGGTTCACACCGCGCAAGGCCGCCTCACCATGGCCCTGCTCATGGCCATGCCCCCCACCGTGGTCGCCATTCTTTTCGTGTTCAGCCCGGAATTTGTCGCGCCTCTTTTTCACGATCCCATCGGCCACGCCCTCCTGGTGGCCAGTATTGCTTTGCAGACGACCGGCTATTTCGTGATCCGCAAGATCATTAAGATTCAGGTATAGGGACTTCTAAAGATGCCGTGGCTTCTAACCATCGTCGTATTCGTCACCGTCGTGCTGGTGGTGTTCGCCTTCGGCGCCGCCGTCGTCACTCCCTCTTCCACGCTGGGAGCCCGCTTGCGCGCCCTTGGCGGCCACCCCTCCATGGATCGCGAAAAGCCGGCACTCAAAGTCAGACAGCGCTTCGAGCAGGCCCTCGATCCCATCAGCAAAGCCATCCCTCTTTCTCCTTCCGACGTCTCCCGCACCCGTCTCTGGCTGATTCAGGCCGGCCTTCGCGAACCCCGCCATCTCAGCTACTATTTCGGTTCCCGCATCATGCTCGCATTCCTCGGCCTCGCCGGCGTCGTGGCTTTTTCCGGCGTCGAGAGCATGCCCCTGCTGGTCTGCGTTCCCGCTCTCGGTTTCTTCATTCCCCGCTTCTTTCTCAAGCGCATGATCAAGGACCGTCAGCAGCGCATCCGCATCGCGCTCCCCGACGCTCTCGATCTCACCGTCATTTGCGTCGAAGCCGGACTCGCCCTCGACCAGGCCCTCATGCGCGTCGGCCAGGATCTGCACCACGCTCATCCCGATCTCAGCGACGAATTTCATCTCGTCAACCTCGAGATGCGCGCCGGCAAGCCCCGCGCCGAAGCTCTGCGCAATCTCGTCGAGCGCACCGGCGTCGACGACATTCGCGCCCTCGTCGGCACTCTTATCCAAACCGATCGCTTCGGCACCAGCGTCGCCCAGGCCTTGCGCGTCCACTCCGATTCCTTGCGCACCGCCCGCCGTCAGCGCGCCGAAGAGCAGGCCGCCAAAACCACCATCAAAATGGTTCCTCCCCTCGTCATATTCATTCTGTTACCCTTCCTCTTCGTCACCGTCGGTCCCGCACTCATTCAGGCCTATCACTCCCTCGTCAGCAAGTAGCCGGTGGGGCAGCGGCGATTCAGTACCGGGAAGAACGGCAATTTACTACCGTTGAGCAACGGCGATTCAGTACCGTGGAAGAGCGGCGATTCAGTACCGTGGAAGAGCGGCGATTCAGCACCGTGGAAGAGCGGCGATTCAGCACCGTGGAAGAGCGGCGATTCAGCACCGTGGAAGAGCGGCGCTTCAGCGCCGCGTAAAGCTTCCAAAATGACTGGGGCTTTAGCCCCTGAGGAACGCCCTTGGGCGCCCGCGGCCGCACAACACTAACCCCAGGAGTCCTTCATGCCGCAACCCATCCCGCACCCTCACGCCTTCAACCAAACCCGCCAGCGCTATCTCGCCACCAACCTCGCCGTGGCTCAGACCCACTGGACTCGCCTCCGCGGCCTCCTCGGAACCAAAGAAAGTGACTTCCGTAACGGTGCCGGCCTCTGGATTCGCCCCTGCCGCGGCGTTCATACTCTAGCCATGCGATTCCCCATCGACGTCGTCTACCTCGACCGCAGCGGCATCGTAGTTCACCTCGAGCCCAACCTCCACCCCTGGCGCTTCGCCCCCATCCGCCTGCAGGCGGCCTCGGTCCTGGAATTGCCTAGCCACACAATCGTTCAAACAGAAACCGCTTTGGGCGATAGAATTGAAATCAAGATAAAGGGGGAAGCCGGGCTTTGAAAGGGTGCGGCTTCAGCCGCGCCGCGTAAGGCTTTTGGGTGGCGCAGCGCTTCAGCGCTGCGATAAGTTACTTGCTTTCAACCGGGGCTTTAGCCCCTGAGGCTCATCCCCCGAAACACATTCAATAACTCCGTGACCGACACTCTCCAACTCGAACCCACCACCCACCTCCACGACGCTCCCAAGCTCCTGGTCGAGTGGTCTCCGCGTTGGCACGAGTTCGTCACTTCCATCCGCCCCGCCTTTGCCCGCTCCGGCGCCCGCCTCGCCGGAGAAGCTCCCCACGGTCTTTTCCCGTATCGTGGACTCTTCGCCTCCTGGTTTCTCGAAGCCCTTCTGCTCTTCGCGGTCATCATCATTCCCCGCGAAGTCAACCGACTGCGCCCCTACGCCCCGCCCCGTCTGCAGCCCAATGAAGTCATTTACTATTCCGGCGACGAACTCCCCCGCATCGAAGATCTCGGCGGAGCCCAATCCGGCGCTACTGCCCGCGCCGGAGGCCACGAAGCCCATCACCGTACCCAGACCATTCACGTCGCGCGCGGCGCATCGCTCACCCCGCAGGTCGTCGACGCCCCCGACCTTAAGCTTCCCGCTTCCTCCATCGCCGTCGCCAACCTGCTCGCCTTCAAGTCCCACCCCGGACCGCCTCCCGCCGAAGGCCTGCATTCTTCCCTCGTCGCGCCCAGCCTTCCCACCAACATAATTCCTCCCGCCCAGCTCAACCTCGCCCGCGACCAATCCCGCGCCGGCCTCACTCTCAATTCCAGTCCCATCGTCCCGCCGGCTCCCAGCGTCTCTGCCGACAGATCCCGCACCGCACCTGCTCTGAATGCCGCAGTCGTGCCGCCCGCGCCCACCGTCCATACCGAGCACACCCTCATCGCGCCGTCTCTGAACCCCAGCATCATCGCCCCGGCGCCAAATGTCTCGCGCGATCAGTCGCGATCCGCGCCCGCTCTCAACCGCGGCGTCGTCCCGCCCGCACCCGCATCCGTCAGCCATGAAGTTTCCCAATCGCGGGTGCAGATGAACAACGTCACCGTCGTCCCTCCACCCGTCTCTGCGCCGGAGCGTGAAACTTCACGCACTGCGAAACTCAATCTGCCCGCGCCTTCCGTCGTCGCTCCTCCACCTTCCGCCGATTCCGTCCGTGACCTGCGTCGCCTCGAAAGCGGCAGCCTCGGCTCTTCTTCGCCCAGAGTAGTCCCGCCTCCACCCACTCAAGCGAATAGCGGATCGCTCGTCAGCAACCTGATCGGCAAGCTTTTCGGCACGCAGGACGTTGTCCCGCCTCCGCCCACGGTCACCGCGGGATCCTCCTCGGCAACCTCGCGCAACTCCTCCGCCGGATCAGCCGCCACGCTCGCCAACAACGTCATTCCACCTCCGCCTTCGTATGCCGCTTCCGGCGCAGCCAGCGGACGCTCGCCCTCTGGACGATCTCCATCTTCTCCCGGCGCATCGAACGTGATCCCTCCGCCTCCCTCCGTCTCCGGCTCTGGCAACGCTGGTGGGTCAGCTTCCGGAACCTCGCGTCGCGCCTCTCTCGGCACGAATAACAACGTTGTTCCCCCGCCTCCATCCCTGCCCGGCTCAACTGCGAATGGATCTTCAGGATCGTCAGGAAATCGAAGCGGAATCCCAGGCGGCATGGGCAACGGCCTCGCCAGCAACATCGTTCCGCCCCCACCCTCGCTCGGCGGCGCTTCGGATTCCTCTGGTTCCGGTTCCGGCAGAAAAGGCCTCGGCCTCGGCGGTCCCGGCGACGCCGGTTCCGTTCTCGCTCCTCCCAAAGGCGCAGGCGGAAGCAGCGACCGCTCCGGCATCGTGGTCTCGACCCAGCCCGGCCCCAGCGTCGGCGTACCCAGCGGCGGCAAAGGTTCGCTCGCCCTGTCGCCCGCTGGTGGCGACCAGCCCGGCCTCGGCGGCTCTGGCGGCGGCTCCGGCATCGGCCACGGCACAGGCCCCGGCAGCGGTTTAAACACAGCGCCCACAGAAAAATCCGGCACAGCCACAGGCGCAGGCAAAACCGGCTCAGGCCATGGCTCCGACCCCAACGCCCGCGCCGGAATCTCTCCCACACCCGGTCCCGGCGGCGCAGGCACCGCTCCCACCGGATCTCCCGCCGTCCCCGGCGTCGACGTTCGCGGCGGCAGCTCCGTCGTCACCCTGCCCAGCTTCGGCTCAGGAGACAGCAGCGCCCCCACCGTTCCGGGACGTTCCTCCGTAAAAGGCGCCCAGGGCCCCGCCATCACCATCGTCGCCACCGCCAGTTCCGGCGGAGGATTTGATTTCTACGGCAAGCTTCCCGGTGACAATTACACCGTCTACGTCGATACCTCGATCGGCATGGTCGTCATGCAATTCGCCGAAGCCGATCCCAACTCTGCCGCGCATCACCCCGGCGCACTCATCGGCCCCCAAAGCCTTCGCACCGATCTCCCCGCAAATCTTCCCCACGCCCGCGTCGTCATCAAATGCAAACTTGACGCTTCCGGCAACCTGAAAGATCTCCAGGTCCTCGAACCCGGTCCCGCCGCCATGACCGCGAAAATCATGGCCGCCCTGCCCAGCTGGAAATTCCGCCCCGCCACCCGCGGCGCTCAGCCCGTAGAAGTCAACGCCATCCTCGGCTTCAACATCGACACCAACGACCGCAATTAATCGCTATTTGCTTTCGGTTGGCGCAGCGCTTCAGCGCTGCGATGACTCCGTGGCAACAGCCGCCCTCGGGCTTCGGGCTTCAGGCTCCAGGTTTCGGCAAACCCGCTGATGATCGTTCCACCCAGTCACCGGGCAAAACCCACGTGTGTCACAACACAGAATGGATAACGCGAGCACGACGAGCCGAAGCCCGATTGCCAAAGCCCGAAGCCCGCCTTTGCCGAAGCCCGAAAGCCGAAGCCCGAAGCCCGGCCTACTGCAGCGACGAGCCGAAGCCCGATTGCCAAAGCCCGAAGCCCGCCTTTGCCGAAGCCCGAAAGCCCGAAGCCCGGCCTACTGCAGCGACGAGCCGAAGCCCGATTGCCAAAGCCCGAAGCCCGCCTTTGCCGAAGCCCGAAAGCCGAAGCCCGAAGCCCGGCCTACTGCAGCCGCATCCGCGCCAGCAGCGTATACGCCTTCCTAAACCACACCCGCTCCCGCCGCTGCTGATACCCCGGCATCGTCCGCCGCTGATCCAGAATCTTCTGCGCCCACTCTCGCGCTTCCGCAGCCCGCCCCTGCGACTGCAGAAATGTCGCGTAGTTGTAATACGTCTCGCAGCTCGTCGAAATCTTCGTCGCCTGCCGAAAGAGATTCTCCGCCTTTTCCGCTTGCCCCGTCTGCGCATAAGCATGCGCCAGCAATCCCTTAGCCCGGTGAAAGTCGTAATCGGCGTCCGCCGTCACCGCGCGTTCCAGGTCCGGCACCGCCGCCGCAAAATCTCCCAACTCCACCTCGGCCACACCCCGCCGGTAAAATGCATCCACGGAATCCGTTCGCGACGCAATCGCCTTGTCGTAACTCGCCCGCGCCCGCGCAAAATTTCCATCGTCCAAATACAGCAGTCCCAACTCTTCGTAATTCCCCGCTGAAGGATTGTCCAGGATCGCCCGCTCCAGCTCATGTATCCGCCGCCGCCGGGGAAACATCTGAAACGATCCCCGCAGCAACCCGGCGTCCGGTATCACTTCCGCCACAATGTAAACCAGCGCCCCAATCCATCCCAGAAACAGAATGACGAAAATCCAATACGTGTCCGGCCGCCGGCGAATAAAATGCACAATCGCCACCGCCTGCAGCACAAATCCCCATCCGCCTAGAAAAAATAGAAGCGATCCCATGCGTCAGCGAATATAGCACGCGTTCAGGCTTCGGCTTTCGGGCTTCGGGCTTCAGCAAACCGGCAGCCCCTGTGTCACAATGTGGAGTGGATGACGCGAAAACGACCAGCCGAAGCCCGAAGCCCGCCTCCATCCGTCTCCTCGCCACCGACATCGACGGCACCCTCCTCAATCCCCAATTCAAGATTTCCCCCGACGACCTCGCCGCCCTCCGCCGCGCCCACGCCGCCGGCATCGAAATCGTCCTCGTTACCGGCCGCCGCCACACCTTCGCCCTGCCCATCGCCCAACAGCTCGGCTTCGACCTCTGGCTCATCAGCTCCAACGGCGCCATAACCCGCTCCCTCGCCGGAGAAACTTTCCATCGCGACCTCATGCCCCGCGAAACCTGCCGCGATCTCTGCTCCGCCATGCAAGATTTCCGCGGCCACACCGTTCTTACCTTTGACAAAGAGACCAAAGGCGCCATCGTCCTCGAGCACCTCGAAGCCCTGAACGCCAGCATCCGCCGCTGGCTCGAAAAGAACATGGAATACATCGAGTTCGTCGTTCCCATCGAACGCTCCCTGGTCGCCGACCCCGTGCAAACCATGTTCTGCGGCTCCATGGCTCGCATGGCCGAAGCCCTCGTCGCTCTCGAAGCCAGCGGCATGAGCGACCGCATCACCGTTCTTCGCACCGAATATCCCGATCGCGATCTCTCCATGATCGACATCCTCAATACCGGTTGTTCCAAGGGACACGCCCTCAGCCGCTGGGCCGCCCATCGCGGCTTCCGTCGCGATCAGGTCATGGCCATTGGTGACAACCATAATGATGTCGAAATGCTTGAGTTTGCCGGCTATCCGGTTATCATGGGGAATGCCTGTGCGGAGCTCCGCAACCGCGGCTGGAGCGTCACCCTCGCCAACGACCGCTGCGGCGTAGCCGCCGCCGTCGCCGAGTTAGGAATCGGTTAGCAACTAAATTCAGATGTGGAAGAGACTCGAAGCGCAATGCCAACGCTGTCATCCCGACCGGAGCGCAGCGCAGCAAGCGAAGTGGAGGGACCTGCTTTTCTGTCGTTCGCGGATGAACGAATCTCGTAGATGATGAACCCAACTCAACTCGGCCTCTGCGCAGCGCTACTCATCGCGCTCGCCCTTCCCTGCGCAGCCGCCGACTCCGCCGTCCTCCGCAACGGATTCTCCATCCGCCACCAGCGCCGCCAAATCATCGGCACCGTAACCCGTCTCTATATCGACGGAGATCAATCTAGCTTCGTCGACATCCCCACCGCCGAAATCGACCACTTCGAAGCCCTTCCCGACGATCCCACTCCACCCGCCGATCCCCAACCCGCCGCATCCACCACGGCTCATCCCTTCGATCTCACCGAAGCCGTAAAAGCCGCCAGCGGCACTTACAAACTCGATCCCGATCTCGTCACCAGCGTCATCCGCGCCGAAAGCGGATTCAACGTCCGCGCCGTCTCCCCCAAAGGCGCCCAAGGCCTCATGCAGTTAATGCCCCAGACCGCCTCCCAACTCGGCGTGCACAACGCCTTCGACCCCCAGGCCAACGTCGAGGCCGGCACCCGCTATCTCCGCGAACTGCTCGAGCGCTATGACTTCGATCTCGTCAAGGCCCTCGCCGCCTACAACGCCGGGCCGCAGCGCATCGACCAATACGGCGGCGTCCCTCCCTACTTCGAAACCAAGGCCTACGTCGCCCGCATCGTCCGCGACTTCAACCAAAAGAAAATCGCCGCCGGAACCGTACCCAACAAGGTCCCATCCAAATCGCCCGCCCATCCCCCCGCCAAGAACCCCCCCGCGCCCACCGTCACCAAAGCCCAAACAAAATCCACCACCACCCCCACTGAGTAGCGTCCTCGGATTGCGAAAAAATCGAAAATGCCGGCACAACCGTGGAAGAGCGGCGCTTCAGCGCCGCGTAAAGCGTCCAAAATGATTCCGGGCTTTAGCCCCTTGAGCAGACTCTCTTATTTCCCCTTCTCCGGCCCAATCTGCACCTGCACCGCCCGCACGTTATCCGACTTTGCCGTATCCACGCGAACCACGCCCATACTTCCATTCACATCGCGCATCTCAACCGTCTCCGTCGCCTGCGCTCCCGAAGTCCCCGTCCGCACCGCATCCGTCGTCACAATACTCACCCGCACCCCCGCCCCCGGATCTCCCGCGTCCACCTGCTCCACCTGCCGCACCGTATTCTGCCGCCCATCTCCGCTTCGCTGCACCGTCGTCTCCCGCTCCACCAGATGCAGACTCCCATCCCTCGGCGTTCCCGGAACATCCTCCGAATAGCTATCCACCGTCTCCCGCTTTTCCACCCCGCCCCCCGATTCCTGCTTCACCGTGCGCGACACTACCCCCAACTTCCCATCCCCATCCGGCCGCGACACCACTTCTTCCCGGCTGCTGTTCTCCCCCTCCTGCTTCACCGTGCTGCGCCGCACCTCGCCCACCTGCCAGTTCCCTTCGCCATCCGGAAGCAGCGTAGTCTTTTCGGTTTCCACCACAGTGCCGCTCCGCTTCTCCCGCTCCACAATCCTCGTCGCCTCCGCCAGTCCGCCATCGATGCCCGGCAGCATCACCGTAGTCTTCGTCTCCTTCACATCCGCGCCGATCTTTTTCGTCTCCTCGACTTCCCTCTGCACCACCTGCAAATTCCCGTTCCCATCCGGATTCGACGTCGCCCGCACCACCTTCACATCTCCGCTCGGCAGCGACCGCTTTTCTTCCTCCGTCTGCTGCACCAGCGTTCTCTCTCCGCTCGCCAGCCCAAACGTGCGAGTCGTAGTTCGCACCGTCGTACCATTCACCTGCACCGACTCTTTCTCAATATCCTGGTAAGGCTCGTAGTT
This sequence comes from uncultured Acidobacteriaceae bacterium, assembly GCA_963749985.1. Classification (GTDB taxonomy): domain Bacteria; phylum Acidobacteriota; class Terriglobia; order Terriglobales; family Acidobacteriaceae; genus Sulfotelmatobacter. Next base: position 452,829 of record CAVVOS010000006.1, read on the forward strand.
CCCGTTCTCACCCCGCCGCTCGATCGTTTGCCTATCCGCCGTCCGATTCCCGCTCCGGACGTGGCTTTCCACCGTCCGCGTCGGATTCACATCCCCATTCTCCGACTCCCTGGTCACCCTCCACGACTCCGCCCCACTCCGCGAAGAAGAACTTGAAGAAGACGAAGATGAAGATGAAGAAGAAGAAGCCGCAGAAGACGAATCACCCGTCTGCCCCCACATCCCCACGCAGACAAACAAACTCGCCCCCAGCACCACAGCTCTGATCAAATATTTATCCCACTCAGAAATTCGATTCAAGCTCAGCATCTTCACCCACCCCTCCCCACAAACTCTCATTCTCCGCCCCCCCACCTCCAAGAGTCCAGCCATACAAATGTGTCGACGGCCCGCCCATTCGAGCGCAGCTCTTCATGTGAGACGCACACTCTTTCCCATCCCCTTTCCCGCTCTGTCACCCTGAGCGCAGCATAACGTCCACGAAGTGGACGTCATGCGCAGTCGAAGGATCCCTACCCCCCTACACCCCACCGTCGGCCTAGCAAGGCATTTCCACGACGTATGCAGCGTAAAGCCTTCGGGTGCGCAGCTTCCAGCGCCGCGAACAACCCCACCCCCACCACAACCCCTGTCATTCCGACGCGCGAGCGCAGCGAGACAGAAGGAACCTGCTGTTGACTTTCGCATGCACCACTCCCCCGGCGTCATCCCGAGCGCAGCCGTTCTTCCGGCGGAGCGAGGGATCTCCCGCAAATCCTCACCGCGCTCCTGTGGGACGCACACTCCTGTCCCTCGCCTTTGCCCCTTCTCTGTCATCCTGAGCGCAGCATAACGTCCACGAAGTGGACGTCATGCGCAGTCGAAGGATCCCTACCCCCTACACCCCACCGTCGGCCTAGCAAGGCATTTCCACCACGTATGCAGCGTAAAGCCTTCGGGTGCGCGGCTTCCAACGCTGCGAACAACCCCACCCCCACCACCAACCCTTGTCATTCCGACGCGCGAGCGCAGCGAGACAGGAGGAACCTGCTGTTGACTCTTGCATGCGCCACTCCCCGGCGTCATCCCGAGCGCAGCCGTTCTTCAGGCGGAGCGAGGGATCTCCCGCAAATCCTCACCGCGCTCGTGTGAGACGGACACCCTCTCCGTCGCCTTTGACCCTGATTTGCTTTTGACCTCGCCGCCGAACCAACAGGACCACCACCGCCGCCAGCACGACCGTGGAAGAGCGGCGCTTCAGCGCCGCGTAAAGCCTTTGGGTGGCGCAGCGCTTCCAGCGCTGCGATAAGAACCACTCAAAAATTAACCTTGTCATTCCGAACCGGGCCGAAGGCCCGGTGAGGGACCTGCTTTTCACTTTGTGCCCACCCGAGTCGATCATTGCGCGTAAGGAAATCCGGGGACACAGAAATCCGGGGACAGACGGGACGTTCACCATTTTCTGGAGAGTTACCTCCTCAACGTCACATCACAAATCCTCCACCTTCAACCGCGTATCCGCGTAACCGTCTCGCTGCAATGTGATGTGGGAAGAACCTTTGTGCGCCTTAGCAGACCATCCGATGCGCAACAAAGCTCGATAGCTTCGATGATCGGCTTTTCGTTGGAGTAACATCCGGCGTGCCCTGAGTTTCACGTCCAGCAAAGGCACGGATTCCGCTTTCCCCGACTGGATTTCCTCCATCCGGCGAGCGACTTCGTGCTGCCATGCCTCCTCAACGTCCAGATCAGGTTCGCCCTCATCCAGACTTTCGATCAGGTAGCCGCGCTTGTTTTCACCAATTTGGGAGCAAAGCAATTCGCGAATCCCCAATTTGGTTTCGATGGCTACGTCACAGAGGGCCGCGTTTATTCTGATGTTGAGGAGTTCTTCACGAAGCTAAAAGATGCACTCGGAAAACATTATCCGAACGCGATCATCCCAACGCTCTTCAAGAACCTGAGCAAGTGTAAACACCTATACACCGTTGCGGCATGAACACTAAGTCCTGCGGGGGATCCGGGGTGCCCCATTTCTCGCGTCCTTTGCGAGAAGTGGGCCACCGCTGCAACGTACTCGCTCCCCCACGCTCTTCCCCACATCCTCAAACTGATTAATCTCCACCGTCCCCTCCGGAAACCGCGCCGTGATCTTCAACTTTCCACCCATCGCTTTCACAAAACTCTGCACCGTGCTCACATACATGTCCGCGCGCCGCTCCAGCTTTGACACTGCCGCCTGATTTACTCCCAGAATCTTCGCCAAGTGCACCTGAGTCATCTCCCGCGCCTCGCGCAGCATGTGCATCGGTAGCTCCGCCTGGTATTTCTCGTACAGAACACGAGAGCGCTCCAGCGATTCCGGCGACATCTTTGCTTCAAGCTCGCGAAAATTTCTGGCCATCTCTTCCTCTGGTTAATGTCGCTCCGAAAGCCGATTACGCGCGGTCCATCCAATACCCCGGCCTGCGACGCCCATGTGCCACCGCCAGCACGAACGTCCTCGAAGCTTCTACACGGTACACGAGGCTGAAGGGAAACTGATGCAGCGTATATCGGCGAAAGTGAGATAAGTAAACAGGCCAGCGTTCAGGCGCATCCTCCACAACGTGGATTGCTTGCCAAAAGGCGCTGTCGAATTTCTCCGCCGTAGAGAAGTTCCGGTCTCGATACCAAGCCAGCGATTTCAGGTAATCTTCTTCCGCACCGGGATGAAGCTCCAGCGGCTTGACTGGCATCGATTACTTCCCGTGCAACAGCGCCCGCCCCTTGCGCTGGACCTCGCGCCACGGAATGGTCTTGACCTTGCCCGAGCGAATCTCATCCATGCGGCGGGCAACTTCCTGCTGCCAGGCTACCTCGGCATCCTCATCCACGGACTCATCCAGACTATCGATCAGAGAACAAGCGAGCTCAGCCCGAGCTTCAAGAGGAAGCGTCATGGCTTTCTGCAGCAATTCGTCGGTTTCCGGAGACATGCCCAGATTCTAGTCCGCAGTTTGCGGATCGGCAAAAACAAAATGAGATGCCGTCGATGCGGCTTTGCCTAATAACTGGGGGAAATCCGGGGACAGGGAAATCCGGAAATCCGGGGACAGGAAATCCGGGGACAGACAGGAAATCCGGGGACAAGGAAATCCGGGGACAGACGGGACGTTCACCATTTTCTGGAGAGTTACCTCCTCAACGTCACATCACAAATCCTCCACCTTCAACCGCGTATCACCGGGCCTTTCTGTGCAAAGCCCGTCGATGCTACCCGCCCCTTTTCCTTTCAACAACTTACCCCCACCCAATCCCCCATTTCCCCGCTAAACCCCGTTTTTCCCCCATTCGTTGGGATAAAGATGCGCATCTCCTTCCCCTCCAATAGGATGGCCTCAGACCAACACCCAGGGAAAAGTGTAAGAACCAGGTTCAATTCCCGGGGAGAACCGCAGTTCGTTGGGTTACATGGACTGAGCTTTATTGACCAGGTTTTGTGGACAGTCCCAGGTGAAGCCAAGCCAAATTTCCGCTAGGGTTTCCCGGACCGAACTCCCAAGACCTGACAACGAGCCAAGAGTCCCAAAAGGCTGAAGCCCGAAAGCCGAAGCCCGAAGCCCGAATTCAGGAGCCAGAAACTAACATGCGCAAGCCGATCAAGTACGTAGAAAAAGCAGTCACCGTCGCCGCCAAAGGCGCGTGGGTTGTGTTCGACCGCTTAAATCGCATCAACCCCGGCGCGTCCCCCACCCCCAAGTGGTCCGACAAGCCTCTGCTCAAGTCCTACGAAAAATCCAAGCCACCCCTCGGCTGGCCCCGCTCCACCGACTCTCTCTGCCCCAAGTGTGTCCCTGAAATCCGCCAGCAGATCCTCGACGGCAAGCTGCCTCACGAGGTTCTGATGAACGAAAAGGTCGGCGAGATCAAGGCCACCATCGTCGAGCGCGACGGCAAGATCCTCATGGTCAAGGACTGCCCCAAACACGGCCACTTCGAAGACGTCATGTCCATCGACACCGAGTTCTCCAAGCACTTGGAAGACGTGTTCCCCGGCCGCGACATCGTTGCCCATAACGACGAGAAACTCCATCATCACGGCTCCTCCACCGTCAAGTACGGCCGCGGCTCGGTCCTCACTATCGATCTCACCAACCGCTGCAACATGATGTGCGATCCCTGCTTCATGGACGCCAACCAGGTCGGCTTCGTTCACGAACTCACCTGGGAAGAAATCAAGACCATGCTCGACAACGCCATCACCATCAAGCCCCGTCGCCAGATGAGCGTTCAGTTCTCCGGCGGCGAACCCACGTTGTCTCCGTACTTCCTCGACGCCGTTCGCTACGCCCGCAAAGTCGGATACAACTCCGTCCAGGCCGCCACCAACGGAATCGAATTCGCGAAAAGTTTCGAGTTCTGCCAGCAGGCCGTCGAAGCCGGCATGCGCTACGCTTACCTGCAATTCGATGGCATCGGCAACGCCGCCAACGCCCACCGCATGGTCGGCAACCTGTTCGATGTGAAATTAAAAGCCATCGAAAACCTCCACAACGCCGGAGTCGAAATCGTCCCCGTCGTGACCATCGTGAATGGCATCAACAACGAACAAGTAGGACGCATCATCAAGTTCGCGCTGGATAATCCGCGCACCATCAGCTTCCTAAGCTTCCAGCCAGTAAGCTTCACCGGCCGCGACGAAGCCGTAACCGACGACCGCCGCCAAGCCCAGCGTTACACCTTGTCTCACCTCGCCCACGACGTAAAAAACCAAACCGGCCTGGGCGACCCAAGCCGCGACTGGTTCCCAATCAGTTTCATGGGCACCTTCAGCGACTGGGCCGACCTAATGCACGCCGAAGACAAAAACAACGACTGGGGCCAACTCTCCTGCGGTTGCCACCCGAACTGTGGGACTGGGATGGCGGTGATGATCGATAAGGAAACTAAGGAAGCGGTTCCGGTGACGGCGTTTTTGAAGGGGGATCAGCTGGCGAAGGATATTGCCAAGGTGAACGATGCGGCGCGGGGGAAGTTTCTTACCGTGTTTGGGATGGCGTTGTGTTTGATGAAGAACTACGATCCGTATCAGGCGCCGACGCATTTCAAGCTGATGGATCTGCTGCGGAAGTTCGATAAGAACTTTAATGCTACCGGAAAGAACTACGGTAAGGTTGGACCGGATCGGACAGTCGACGATGTGATGAAGCGGAGGCAGGACCGGTGGAACTTCCTGTTCATCGCGGGGATGTGGTTCCAGGATCTGTTCAACTATGACTTCCGGCGGACGGAGCAGTGCATTATTCCGTACGCGACGCAGGAAGGCGAGATTTCGTTCTGCGCGTACAACACGGGCGTGGGATGGCGGAACATCATCGAGAAGATGCATATGACGGCCACGCTGACCAAGTGGTACGAAGAACACGGACGGCACGAAATTTTTGCGGGCGGGAAGAAAGTGAAGATGGACGACGAGATGCACACGCTTCTGCTGCGCGAGAATATTGTGACGACGGAGTTGCAGCACGATCTGGATAATTTGGGGATCGCAAAGAACGCGCGGGAAGAGAAGAAGCGGGCGAGAGATGCGAAGGCGGCTTCCGGCTCTCGGCTTCCGGCTCCCGGAGTGGAATCTGATGTGGAAGGTGAGCACCGCGGGCCGCAGAAGAATGACGATGCTTACAACGCGCGCATGGCATCGCTTTACCGTGAAGTCGTGCTGAAGGAAAAGCCGGCGGTGGCGGAGAATGGATTCATCCCGCTGGGGGCGCTGGGGAAGGGCAATGGCAACGGAGCGCATGCTGCGAAGCCGGAAGTGGCTGAGCCGGTGGCTGGGGATTAGGCTTCGGCTGACGTGCATCGAGTGGGAAAACCTGGGAGGTTTCTTCCGAGGAAATCGGGGAACGTCCCGTCTGTCCCCAGGTTTCGCCGGTGGTAAACGCTGACAAGAATGCCAGCCATGATAAGCACAGCGGCGACGCTGGGAAGAAAGAACCACCTGCTGCGGCGGAGGCCCCCATAGAAGCACAGGACTGCGCCTAACAACATCAGCCCGATCCACAGTGGGAATGAAAAGGCGCTGATGCTCGCGATCAGCAGCCAGCTTGCGAGAAACAAGGCTGTGCCGCCCCATCCAACCCACAGCGCATCTGCCCGTTGGGCAGCCATTAGATTTGCCTCTCTAGGGGCACTGCTTCAGTGCGTCGTTGAGCTTCCCCTGGCTCTGCTTCTTCAGCAGATCGTCGAGCTGCTTAGCTTTCGCGTTCGGCTTTTGTTTCAGGATTACCTGGTAGGTCTTTAGTACGCTTTCCACAGCAGCGATAGCAGTTGCCTTTGCGTCGGCGGCCTTGTCAGGATTCTCGATCTGGAAGGCACCGCTGGCCAGCATGTACTGCCGCGTGATCGTGTGCGCGTAAACGTACTTCATTCCGTTGAACTCGCCCAGCAGCGCCGGACACAGTAGCACGTGGACATCGTGCACATCACTGAGCCGTTTGAATGCCGCTTCGCCTTGCTGGTTCATGCTGTCATCCAGCGGGCTGCTCTCCAGTTTGTGCGTGATCTCTACCCACTGCGCCCGCTCCTCCGATGTCGAAGTATCCTGTGCTGCGGCCTTCTGCACAATCAATGCCGTGGCGCAGCCGAGCAGAACCCCGATCACCATTTTTTTTTGCATGCTTCTTCCTCCAACATTTTCTGACAACCTAATGGAGTCGAAACCCGACGAACAGTAGGGTTCCGATTCCAAGTGCCGTTACGAGCCACCAAAGTCTTGAACCATAGATCGCTGATACGGCCGATAAGGGTATCGAGCCCAGAATGCAAAACAGCAGAACGATAGGATTGAACGGGCATGCCCTATTTGAAAGTTTGAAAACAGCCAAACAAAACCAAAGGTATCCGCTGGGGCATGCAGCGAGCACACCAGTAAGAGTCGTCCAATCAATGATGTCTATCCACTCGCGTTGATCGCTCACTGCTCGTTTCCGATATGCTGCAGAAAGGATTGACCTGAAACAGTCGGGTTGGTTTCTCCGGTATGGAGATTGAAAGTCTGAGCCCACGGTACGGTCGCAGAGGGCGTTCGGTCGAGCAGCAGATGCGTTGAATTCGCCCCTGTGCCCGGATCGCCGGACGACCGAAAATTAAGTGCGCCAGGATGGTCAACCATTTCACGCAGATTGAAAATGGTGTCCAGCATGCTAAATCTGATTCCGGCTGCCCCCAACTTCCTTATGGCGTCCTCTGGCGAACCCACGTGATATCCGAAGGCATTCAGTTTCTGGCCAGTACCGTGCTGCGCGAATGTAAAATGGAAGCTGTCGTCAAGGGCTCCTCCGCCCGTTATCCCACTCGTCGGATCGCTGCCTTCCTTCCACACTCCCGTTGACGACTGGGTACTGCCATTTTGGGTGAAGCTCACATTCGTACCGTCGAACGTGCCGCTATACTGGTTTCCGCTCTGGTCAACCAAATTGCCGTTCTTGTCGTTGCTGATCTCCGTGGCAGTGAAGGTTGAAGTCGTCGTTTGGTTACCATTGGCATCTGTGGTCGTGGTTGTTGTAGTGGTCCCTTGCAGCCCGCCCTGACACGTAGCGGTGTCCGGACCAGAGCAGCCGGGGTTAAAGTTCAACCCAGTTGGATCGGTCAACTTGAGCGGATTGTTCCGAACGTAGGCGTAGCGGTTTAGGCTCTGCGGGTCTTTGGTATCCCCACCCATTGGATCGGGCGACATGAAGCGTCCAAGGCTAGACCCGAGGTATCGAGCCTCGAAGTTATCGAGGCCGGATTCGGCATCGCGTTCTTTGCCGGTGAATTTGTAGTGGTTCGCGTCGCTGCCGCTCGTGTATGCGATGCCACCAAACGGGTAGTAGTCGGTTTGTTGTTCGATGTTTCCGGAGGCGTCGGTGATAACGCTGGCCGACCCGAGGTGATTCGAGAAATAGTAATGGATCGTTCCGCTCGGTTGATCTACACGGGCGATGCGTTCGCCGTTGAGGTAAACATACTCCTCGTTGAGAGTGCCAGTAAGGGCGGCTTCGGTAAGAACTTCTCCGCCGGGACCTGGCCAGTACATCGTCCCGGAAGACCCGGAGGGGAAACCCGGGGACAGACGGGACGTTCCCCGGTTTTCGGCGACCAATATGGGAACGAGCCACCCAATACTAACCCGAAACCTGTGCTGTCTGGTTCCTAACACGCCTTCCCGATGATATTTTCTGGGCATGGCTCGCTTGCCTCGCGTGGTTCTTGCCGACGTTGCTCATCATGTTACGCAGCGCGGCAATGCCCGGCAAGTGATCTTGGCCGACGACGCGGACCGCACGGCTTACCTCGACTTGCTGCGGCAATATTCCCAACTCTACCGTCTTTGCGTGTTGGGCTACTGCCTGATGTCCAATCACGTGCACTTAGTCGTGATTCCCCGCACCCCTGAGGCCTTGTGGCAAGCTCTCAAACAGATACACGGACGCTATGCGGCGTATTGGAACGCGCGCGCGTCGTCCAGTGGGCACGTGTGGCAGGGGCGATTTTATTCCTGCCCTCTGGACGACGCGCACCTGTGGGCGGCGCTGCGCTACGTGGAGTTGAACCCGGTGCGCGCCGGCATGGCATTCGCGGCGCAGGAGTGGCGATGGTCGAGCGCGGCGGCTCACTGTATGTCCGGTGCCGCCGACCCGATGCTGGAAATGGAAGCGTGGCACAAACGATGGACGGTGGCGGAGTGGAAGGCGCATCTGACGGCCGGAGAGTCGGCGATCGATATTGACGCCCTGCGCCGGTGCACGCACACCGGCCGACCGCTTGGAACAACCGAATTCGTCGCTCAGCTCGAACAGGCGACCTCGCGCCCGCTGGCTCCGCGCAAGGGAGGACGGCCCAAAAAGCCCGCCGCCGATGCGCAGGATGGTTTTGCATTTGTTGCCTGAGGAAATCGGGGAACGTCCCGTCTGTCCCCAGGTTTTCCATTACGGCAGGAACGGGTGGAAGCTCAGGGCGGGCGACGAGTTGGAGGTGGCGATTTGGAACCCGCAGAGTGGGATGGGGCCTGCGCTGTACCGTGTGAGGGTGATGGCGTCGCAATGACATTGGTCGGCTGGAAAAAAGCCCCACTTCTCGCGAAGGACGCGGGAAATGGGGCACCCGGCTACTAGCTTCTGGCTTAAACCAGCGGGCCGCCTGCGGGCGGCCCGATTTGTTTTGTATTTCGAGGGGCGGGACACATTAAGAGCGCGAGCTGCCGGCAGCATCGTGCCCACCCGTCGAAAACCGCGACGGGTGGGGCAGCCACAGTCGTGGTGGTGCAAAGGTGGACCAGCCCCCGCTGATAGAGATCCTTCGACTGCGCATGACGTCCACTTCGTGGACGTTATGCTTCGCTCAGGATGACAGGGGTTATTGGGGCTCTTGGAATTCGATCTCCGGGTCGCAGCCTTCTGGATAGGGTTCCTCTGGATAATCTTCTTCCGGGTAATCGGGGTCGATGCAGGCGTGGATGGTGATGGGGGGATTGGGCAAGGGGGGATCGAGTAAGGACCAGGCTTCGCGATATTTTTCCAGGCGCATGCGTTTGGCTTGGCGGTGGGGATAGAAGCGGAGCATGGGTTGGGGAGTGCAGACTTCGACGGGGATGATGTACCAGATGTCGAGGGGGACGACGTGGGCGGCGATGAAGTCGATGTCGCGTTTGGTGTAGACGGCGCGGCGTTTGCCGACGGTGTAGGTGGCGCGGGTTTCGTAGGCGCCGGCGTGGAGGGAGTCGGTGCACTTGATCTGGACGCGGAAGAGGTGGACTTGCGGCTGGGGACGGTTGTCGAGGATGAAGTCGTAGCGCTCGCTGTCTCCCCAGGGCTTGGAGATGGCGAAGCGGCGCTGGCTGGCCTGGTAGAGGAAAGCGGCTTCGGAACGCTCTCCGGTGCGCTTGGGGTTGGGGCGGTTGGGGTTGTCGGGGCGGGAACGCGAGTTGAACATGGGAACTCCTGAGAGTGAAGCTGATTCTGAAGGAACGAAAAGGCGGAGCTTGCGGGCTCCGCCTGAACTGCGACATTGAGATAATTTCCTATAGCTATTATAGCATTGGGGGTCAAGCGCTATAGGGAGAGGGATCCGGGCGGCAGTCGTTGCGCCGATAGGGATCCTTCGACTGCGCAAGACACCCACTTCGTGGGCGTCATGCTTCGCTCTGGATGACAGAGCATCCAGCTGAGGCGTCGCGCGACGCAAGGGATTTACGCGCGTCCATGCGGCTTCGCTCAGGGTGGGTTTGCTACAATCACCTTATTATGGGGCTGCAAACGTCATTTGCGGATGTGCCGACGGCGATCGAGGAGATCCGCGCGGGGCGGATGATTGTGGTTGTGGACGACGAGGATCGCGAGAACGAAGGCGATATCACGCTGGCGGCGGAGAAGGTGACTCCGGAAGCGATCAACTTCATGGCCAAGTATGGGCGCGGGCTGGTGTGCCTGGCGATGACGGAGGAGCGGCTGGATCATCTGCGGCTGGGGCCGATGAGCGCGGAGAATACTTCGCAATATGGGACGGCGTTTTGCGAGGCGATTGATGCGCGGGCGGGAGTGACGACGGGGATATCGGCATTCGACCGGGCGAGGACGATTCAGGTGGCGATTGATCCGGCGACGAAGGCAACGGATTTGGCGCGGCCGGGGCATGTGTTTCCGCTGCGCGCACGAAAGGGCGGGGTGCTGGTGCGGGCGGGGCAGACGGAAGCGTCGGTGGACCTGGCGCGGCTGGCGGGATTGATTCCGGCAGGAATTATTTGCGAGATCATGAAAGATGACGGGACCATGGCGCGGGTTCCTGACCTGATCGAGTTCTGCGGGCAGCATGGAATGAAGATGCTGACGGTGGCGGAGCTGATTCGGTATCGCATGGCGCATGAGAGGTATGTGCATCGCGTGGGTGAGGCGCTGGTGGAGACGCGGTTTGGGGAGTTTCGGCTGATCGCGTATGAAAGCGAAGTGGATGGTGGAGAGTCGCATGTGGCGTTGATTCGCGGCGACGTGGAAAATAGCGAATCCGCGGTGCTGGTGCGCATGCATGCGCATTGCCTGATGGGCGACGTGTTTGGAGCGACGGGGTGCGAATGTCATGCGACGCTGGAAGGGTCGTTGCGGCGGATTGCGCAGGAGGGACGCGGGGCGCTGATCTATCTGCATCAGACGTCGCAGGGATTTTCGGTGGAAAAAGTTGGGGAGCGCAGCGGGCTTACGTTTCACAAGGGGCGGAAACTGCCGGCGTTACTCGACAACGAAAGGCAGACGCAGCGGGAAATTGGAATTGGGGCGCAGATTTTGTCGGATCTGAATCTGCGGAGAATTCGGTTGCTCACGAACCGTCCGAAACGGGTGGCGGCGCTGGAAGGATTTGGGATTGAGATTGTGGATCAGGTGCCGGTGGAGTTGAGCGGAGTGCGGGCGGGAAAGAGCTGAGGGTGGCCGGGTTTGATTTCTAGGTGGCGAGAAACAGCGGGTTCCTCCACTCCGCATTCCGTTGCCTACGGCAACGAAATGCTCCGGTCGGAATGACAGTTGATATGGGATGAACCGTTCGCTAGAACGGTTTGCGGACGACGACTTCGCTCTCGCGAATGAAAAACTGGGCGGAACATTGCTCGGAGCCGCAGATGACGGGGACGAGGCCGCTGATTTGGCGGCGGGTGATGAGGCCCAGCATGCCGCAGGATGGACAGGCGAGCACGGCCCAGTAGGGGTCTTCTTTTTCGCCGACTTCGCCGGCGTTCTCGAGCACAAAGACGGTTCCGGGCTGCATTTGTTCCGGGATCCACTCATTGAGGATGTCCAGTTCGCCGACCATGTGTTCCCCCTTGTGAAGCGCTTTCTGAACGCAACCTTTTGTGCCTAAGAAACCTTTCTAGCACGCCGACGCTGAATCGACGATGTTACGGAGGTACTCGCTTTCCTTGCGATGACATCGGCGCGCACCTGGCGGACCGCGTCGCTGAGGCAAATTCCCAAAATGGGCTGGCTGGAATTTCGCAGAATGTCGACGATTTGGCGGGCCGAGGTTTCGAGATAGAGATGGGTGCCGTCGGTGAGCAGGTGAACGTCGGAGTTGCGGCCGACGATTTCGGCGAGGCCTTTGCCGAGCTCGCGCTCGAGGTAACGCATGACCTTGCGGACTCCCTGCAGGGAAAAACCTTTGCGGCGCAACTCGCAGATGACGGCGATTTCGGTGAGGTTTTCGATGGAATAAAGACGGCGATGGCCCTGACGCTGGGGCTTGACGACTCCGCGCTCGTCCCACCACTGGAGCTGGCGGGCGGTGATGCCGGTTAAGGCGATTACGTCGTGTGATGGAAAGCTATCTGGCATTCTTACCCGTTTCTGTTTGAAACAATCTGCGTGCTCAATGTTTCAAACATTTTAGACATGAGTGGGTGGGTGTCAACGAAGAATCGGCGGGGAGGGGGTAACTAGAAGAGTGCGGGGAGGGGATTTAGTAATTTGGTAATTTTGTAATTGGGTAATTTGAAAAGCTGAAGGCCAAAGAGCTTCACCACAGTCGGACAGCCGGGTAGGCGCGGGCAAACACCAGGTCCCTCGCTGCGCTCGGGATGACAATCTGTTCTGGTTTACGCTGGCCTGCCACCGCCTACGAAGTGGACGATTTCGAGGCGGTCGCCGTCTTTCAGCAGGGTTTCGGGCCAGCGGTCGCGGGGGACGATGGCGCGGTTGAGTTCGACGGCGACGCGGTCGGACTGCATGGCGAGGGATTCGATCAGGGCTGCGAGGGTGAATGGGGCGGGAGGCGCGGGGTCTGGGAAGGTGCGGGGTTCGTCGTTGATGTGGAGGTTCATGGGACGCGGGATGCCGCATGAAATCGGCTTAGATCAGTTTAGCAGTTGCCTTCCCACTTCTCGCGCAAAGGGCGCGCGAGAAATGGGGCACCCGGCATTCTCTCATGAGCCGCGCTACGCTTGGCTGGACAGCCGAGGCGGCTGTCCCTACATGGTCCATCTCCCTACATGGTGCGGGTGTGGCTTCCGACAAAAATGCCGCCGCGCTACGCAGATCGATGATTACTCGGTTTTGCGGAGGGCGAATTTGCGGGTGGCGGTGCGGCCTTCGTGGGTGGCTTGGACGAGGACGGAGGAGTCGGACAGGACGGACTCTTCGACTTCGATGGAGATGCCGGCGCTGCCGGCGGCGTCGGTGACGGCCTGGGTATAGAAAGGAGCGGCGTCGGGACGAGCGAAACGGAAGATGAGGCGAGCCCCGGGGACGGCGGTGCCGGATTCGGTGACGCGGAGTTGCATGGTCAGGCTGCGATCGGCGAGGACGGAGGCGGCGTTCACCCATTCGACTTCCAACTGCTTGATGGTGGCCAGAACTTCGGATTCGGCGTGGTCGAGGACGGCCTCCAACTTGCCTTCGCGAATGGCTTCCAGGACCAGGCGATGCTGGTCGCGGAGTTGCTGCTCTTTTTGGGGATCGCCGAAACCGGCCTGGGTGGCGGAGGTGGCATAGGAGACCGCCTTCTTGCCGACGCAGCGGCCGCGGACGAAGACCTGGGTCTGGAGCAGTTTTTCGCTCTCGCGGGCCTCACTTTGCACGTGGTAGATGGTGTCGCCGTGCTTGACGTCGGTATTGAAGCCAAAAATCATTTTGTAATTTGGTAATTTTGTAATTTGGTAAATTAACCAGCTCGTCGCGCTGTGTGCTGAGACGCTGTGAAAATCGCACTCGGTTCACGCGCTTCTTTCAAAATGTCTTCGCAACGCTTAACGGGCACGATTTCACAGTCTGACAGCATTTCCAGCCAGAAGACAGTTTCGTCCGCCTCCTCTACCACCAGTCCGATTTTAGCAATCCACTCGGCACGCGATCTTCCTCTGCATGCAGCTCGATAGTTCGCCGCGACCGACGTGCCACAACGAAGCAACTGCTTGCCCACAACCTGCGCGTCGGCTGTGTGGGGCAGCGAGCGGTAAAGTCTAACAATCCGAATTGCAAAGGTCTTCGTCCGGTCACGCAAATCCTCGGGTGTCGACATGGGAGAAGTCTAATCTTGTAATTTGGTAATTTAGTAATTTGAAAAACCTGGACACCCTGAGCTTACAACGTTTGGGCGGGTATCTGGGTTCGAATTTCAATCACCCGATTACGCGATCAGACGGTTGCTGAATTTTTCCTTTCCCGAATCTGCAAAATGACGCGTCCTTCCCTTGACACTGTTGCGCACCAGCCCCTAATCTAGAATGTTTAATCAGTGCTGGCGCGAATTATATATATCCCATCCTATGCCCGACAATTATTTCGCTGGCTACCTGCCGTTTCTGATCCACATTCTGCTGGCGGGCGGGATTGCGACTGCCATTATTGTGCTTTCCTGGCTGATCGGGCAGCGAAAACCGACGCGGGCCAAGATGTCGGCGTATGAGTGCGGGATGACGCCGGTGGGCGACTCGCGAGGGCGCTTCTCGGTGCAGTTCTACATGGTAGCTATGCTGTTCATTCTGTTCGACGTAGAGGCGGTTTTCCTGTATCCCTGGGCGGTAATTCTGCGCGATCTGAAGCATTTCGGGCTGTGGGAGATGCTGGTGTACATCGGGATTGTTCTGGTGGGCTTCTTCTATATATGGAAGAAGGGCGTGCTGGAATGGGGCCCGGCGAAGGCGCGGAGGGGGGAACTCTGATGCCTTTGGCGCCCGCGATCACGGATGTGGAGGAACTGAAGGGTCATCCGGCGGTGGCTTGTCTGCTGGCGTGGAATGCGGCGGCGGTGACGGGAGTGAAGTTCGATCGGGAAGAGATGACGATCTGGGTTGATCGGGCAAACATTCGCGAGGCGTGCGCGATTCTGCGGGACGATGCGGAATGCGTGTTCAATTTCCTTTCCGACGTGACTTGTGTGGACTGGTATCCGGCGGAGCCCAGGTTTGAAGTGGTCTACCACCTGCTTTCGATTCCCAAGAAAGAACGGGTACGGCTGAAAGTGCGGCTGGATAGTGCGAGTCCGGCGGTGGAGTCGCTGACCTCGATTTGGCCGGGGGCGAATTATTTCGAGCGCGAAGTGTTTGACCTGTTCGGGATCCGGTTTAACGGGCATCCTTATATGAGGCGGATTCTGATGCCGGAGGATTGGGAAGGCCATCCGCTGCGGAAAGATTATCCGGTGGAGGGCTACCGCTAGTTCGCTATGGCCCATCTAGCTCCCACACCTGTTCTTGAGCCCGGCCAGGATCGGACCATGATCCTGAACATGGGGCCGCAGCATCCGTCGACGCACGGGGTGCTGCGGGTTCTGCTGGAAATTGATGGCGAAACCATTGTGCGGATCATGCCGGATATCGGCTTTCTGCATACGGGGATCGAGAAGACCTGCGAGGCCAAGTTTTATCAGCAAGTGGTGCCGCTGACCGACCGCATCGACTACCTGTGTCCGATGACCAACAATCTGTGCTACGTGCTGGCGGTAGAAAAGCTGCTGGGGCTGGAGATTCCGCCGAAGGCACAGTGGATGCGGGTGCTGATGAACGAGTTGACGAGGATCAACTCACACCTGGTGTGGCTGGGCACGCATGCGATGGATATTGGGGCGCTGACGGTGTTCTTGTATTGCTTCCGGGAGCGCGAAGAAGTGCTGAAGATGTTCGAGATGATCAGCGGACAGCGCATGATGACCTCGTACTTTCGAGTGGGAGGGATTGCGCTGGAGCCGCCGCTGGGATTCTTTGAGAGGGTGCGGGAGTTTGCGGGACGCTTTCCGGAGAAGGTGGATGAATACGAAAACCTGCTGACGGGAAATCCGATCTTTCTGATGCGCACCAAGGGCGTGGCCAAGCTGAGCGCGGAAGATGCGATTGCGTTGGGCGCGACTGGGCCGACGCTGCGCGGGAGCGGAGTGGACATCGACCTGCGGCGGGATATGCCGTACTCGGGCTATGAGAACTTTAAGTTCAAAGTGCCGGTGGCGCAGGAAGGCGACGTTTTCGCGCGGTACATGTGCCGCGTGCTGGAGTTGCGGGAGTCGATTGAAATTGTGAAGCAGGCGCTGGATGGTATGCCGGAAGGGCCGATCAAGGCCGACGCTCCGGGCATTGTGCTGCCCCACCGGGAGAAGATGAAGACGCAGATGGAAGCGCTCATCTACCACTTTAAGATTATTACGGAAGGCTTTGCGGTGCCGGCGGGCGAGGTGTATCAGGCGGTGGAATCGCCGCGCGGCGAGATGGGCTACTACATCGTGAGCGATGGGACGGCGAAGCCTTATCGAGTACACATGCGGGCCGCGTGCTTCGCGAATCTGCAGACGTTGGCCAAGATGTGCGAAGGCGGGCTGATTGCAGATGTGGTTGCGGCTATCGGATCGATTGATATCGTGCTGGGAGAGATCGACCGGTGAGGAATTTGTAATTTTGTAATCGGGTAATTTGTAAATTGAAAAGCGGGCGGTGATCAGATGTCCACCGGGCCCCAAGAATTGCGTGATCGAACGAAGGCTTTTGCTGTTCGAATCGTGAGGCTTTATCGATCGCTGCCACACACCGCCGACTCGCAGGTGGTCGGCAAACAGTTGTTGCGCTGCGGCACCGCGGTTGCGGCAAATTATCGAGCAGCTTGTCGAGGACGTTCGCGCGCAGAATGGCTTGCCAAGATCGGTTTGGTGGTGGAAGAAGCGGATGAGACGGTGTTTCGGCTGGAAATGCTTTCGGACTGCGATATCGTGAAGGGTGAGGGCTGCAAGGATATTTTGAAGGAAGCGCATGAGTTGAGTGCGATTTTTACCGCGTCTCAGCACACGGCGCGGAAGGCAAGTTGAATTACAAATTACCGATTACCGAATTACAAATGAGATTTTCGGACGAATTCGAGGCGCGGTTTGCGGAGATGGTGCCACATTATCCGACCAAGCGGTCGGCGCTGGTGCCGACTCTGCTTTATGCGCAGGATGAAGTTGGATTTTTGTCCGATGAGGTGATCGCGGAGCTGGCGGGGCGGCTTGAATTGACGGAACTCGAAGTGCGGAACGTGATCAGCTATTACTCGATGCTGACCACGAAGCCGCGCGGGAAATTTAATGTGCAGGTTTGTACGAATATCAGTTGCCTGGTGCGGGGCGGCGAGGACATTTTGCGCCACTGCGCGAAGAAGTTGGGGGTTGGCCACAAAGGAACGACTCCTGACGGTATGTTTACGCTCGAAGAGGTGGAATGCATTGGGGCGTGCAGTTGGGCTCCGGCGGCGCAGGTGAACTACGATTTTCATGAGAACCTGAGCGTGGAGAAGATGGACAAGATCCTGGAGGACTATCGACGTGGTTAAGGAATTTGTAATTTGGTAATCGGGTAATTTTGTAACTTAAGAACCGGACGGAGTCAGGGGCCGACGGGTTTCAAATTACAAATTTACCCGATTACAAAATTACAAAATGGCAACTCTGGTTTCCCATCCCGATGAGGTAAAGGTCGTTAGCCGACGCTTTGGTCTGGGCGCGACGAACATCGATCGTTATCTCGAGCTGGACGGCTACAAAGCCGTGCAGAAGGCGCTTGGGATGGACGCGGACGGCATTATTAATGAGGTGAAGAATTCGGGACTGCGCGGGCGCGGCGGGGCCGGGTTTTCGACCGGGATGAAGTGGTCATTTGTACCGAAGCAATCGGCTAAGCCGAAGTATGTGCTGTGCAACGGCGACGAGAGCGAACCGGGCACTTGCAAAGATCGGCTGATTTTTGAGCAGGATCCGCACTCGGTGATCGAAGGAGTGATGATTGCCGCGCTGGCAGTGGGCGCAGCCAGCGGGTATATCTACATTCGCGGCGAATATCGATATTTGTCGATCATCATGCAGAAGGCGATTCGCGAGGCCTATGCCAAGGGCTTTGTTGGCAAGAACATTTTTGGCAGCGGGCGCGATCTGGATATTTACTGGCACGGGGGAGCCGGGGCTTACGAAGTGGGCGAGGAATCGGCGTTAATGGAATCGCTCGAGGGCAAGCGCGGGATTCCGCGGATTCGGCCACCGTTTCCGGCGGTGGTGGGACTGTGGGGCGGGCCTACCGTTATTAATAATGCGGAAACTTTGGCCAGCGTGCCGCACATTATTCTGGGGGGCGCGGATTGGTTTGCCAAGATTGGGACGCCGAAGAATGGCGGCACGCGGCTGTTCTGCTTGAGCGGCAATGTGGCGAAGCCTGGGGTTTACGAACTGCCGATGGGTTACAACTTGAAGAAGATGATTTACGAGGTGGGTGGCGGCATTCCGAACGGGCGCGCGCTGAAAGCCGTGGTGCCGGGCGGGGCGTCGTGTCCGTGCCTTACCGCCGACGAGGTCGATGTCAACATGGATTTCGATTCGCTGGCAAAGGCCGGTTCCATGCTGGGTTCCGGCGGCGTGGTGGTGATCGACGACACGCAGTGCATTGTGAAGTTCGCGTTGCGGACGATGAAGTTCTATCAGCATGAAAGTTGCGGATGGTGCATTCCTTGCCGTGAAGGCACGGACTGGCTCAAGAAAACTCTGCTGCGAGTTCACTCCGGCGGCGGTGTGAAGAAAGACATCGACAACATGCAATACCTGGCGGAGAACATGCTGGGGAGGACGTTCTGTCCGCTGGGCGATGCGGCCGCGATGCCGACGATTGCGTTCGTGAAAAAATTCCGGAAGGAATTTGAGGATCATTTGGAAGGCAGGCCGTGCCCGTATGAAAAGGCTGGCATGGCGGAAGCGGTGTTGGCGTAGCGAGACGATTTAGTAATTGGGAAATTTAGTAATTGAGTAATTTGGTGTTGCGGTATGCGTTCGCGACCTGAAGAGCTTCGAGATCGTACCAAGGCTTTTGCTCTTCGTGTCATTCGGCTGTTTCGCTCGTTGCCGTATAAGACCGATACTCAAGTCTTAGGCAAACAGCTTTTGCGTTGCGGGACTTCGGTGGCGGCGAACTACCGGGCCGTTTGTCGCGCACGATCGAAAGCGGAGTTCGTAGCCCGCTTGGGAATTGTGGCGGAGGAGGCGGACGAAGCGGTGCTGTGGCTCGAATTGCTGATCGAATCAGGAATTCTAAAGTCGGAGATGACAGAAGAGATCTTGAAAGAGGCCCGAGAGCTAGCGGCAATACTGACTGCGTCTCGGGAAACGGCGAGGAAGGCGGCTTGATGTCAAATTACTCAATTACTAAATTGCCCAATTACTAAATTCCCATGGCTGACGTAACACTCACTGTCGACGGCAAGAAGGTGACGGCTCCGGCCGGGACGCTCCTTATTGAGGCCTGCAAGAGCGCGGGCATCGAGGTGCCTTCGTTTTGCTATTACCCCAACCTGTCGCTGCAGGGCGCTTGCCGCATGTGTTTGGTGAAGATTGAGAAGATGCCCAAGCTGCAGACCGCATGCACGACGGTGATCAGCGAAGGCATGATCGTGACTTCCGACAGCGACGAGATCAAGCAGGCGCGGAAGGCGATGCTGGAGATGCTGCTGGGGAATCATCCCCTGGATTGTCCGGTGTGCGATGCAGGCGGCGAGTGCGAACTGCAGGACATGACGTTCAGTTACGGCGCCGCCGAGTCGAGATTCATGGAGGCGAAGAATCATAAGGATGAGCAGCAGTGGTCGCCGGTGGTGTTCTTCGACCGGCCGCGCTGCATTCTCTGCTACCGCTGCGTGCGGGTTTGCGGCGAAGGCATGGACGTTTGGGCTCTGGGGGTGCAGAACCGCGGCGTGAGTTCGATCATCGCGCCGAATAAAGAGGATCACCTGGAGTGCGAAGAGTGCGGGATGTGCATCGACATCTGCCCGGTGGGCGCGCTGACTTCGGGCGCGTATCGCTACAAGACGCGGCCGTGGGAGATGAAGCATGTGGGGACGATCTGCACGCACTGTGGTGACGGCTGCAAGACCACGCTGGGCGTGCGCCGCGCCGATACGGGGATGGAGATTGTGCGAGGCGATAATCGCGATAAGAGCGGCACGAACGGAGATTTCCTGTGTATTAAGGGGCGGTACGGGTTTGACTTTGCGAATCATGAAGAGCGGCTGACGCGGCCGCTGATTCGCGTGAACGGCAAGCTCACTCCGGCGACGTGGGAAGAAGCGTTTGCAGTGATCGGCAAGAAGTTTGCGGAAGTGCGCGACCGCGATGGCGGGGCGGCGATTGGGGTGATTGGTTCAACGCGCACGACAAACGAAGAAGCCTACCTGCTTTCCAAGTTTGCGCGAGTGGTGCTGAAGACTAATAATGTGGACCACCACCGTACCGCCGACTTCCCTGCCCTGGCGGCTGCGCTTCGCGGCAAGGCTGATGCGACGGCGAGCATGGCGGACGTTTTTGCAGCTCCGGCCATTCTGCTGATTGGGAACGATCCGACGGAGCAGCATCCGCTGCTGGCCTGGCAGATTCGTAACAACGTGCGGCTTCACCGGGCGAAGCTTTACGTGATCAACTCGAAGTCGATCAAATTGCGGCGGCAGGCTGCGAGCTTTATGCAGATTCCCGCGGAAGCGGAAGGGAGAGTTGCGGCGTTCCTGGCGGGCGATGATTCGGCGGCGGATGCGCTGGTTAGTTCGTCCGCGGGTAATGACGTCTGGGTTGCGCTGCGTGACAAGCTGCGCGGGGAACAGAATCTGGTTATCGTTTTCGGTTCCGAAGTGCGGGGAGACGACCTGGCGAGTCTGGTGAAGTTCGGGTCAGAAATCTCCGGAGCCAAGTTTATTTGCCTGGCGGACTATGCCAATTCCCGTGGCGCGGCTGACATGGGGTTGTATCCCGACTTGCTGCCGGGATATCACCCGACGGCGGGGAACAGCGAGTTCCACAAGGAATGGGGCGACGTGCCGCAGGGTGCGGGGCTTGATCTGGCGGGCATGGTTGAGGCGGGAAGATCGGGCGCGTTGAAGGCGCTCTACGTCGTCGGGTCGAATCCGGTGGGACGGTTGGAGATCGATCCGTTCGCATTCTCGAAGAGTTTCGTGGTGGTGCAGGACATGTTTCTGACGGAGACGGCGGTGGTGGCTGACGTGGTGCTGCCGGCGGCGAATGCTTACGAGAAGTCAGGCACGTTCACCAACACTTGCGGGGACGTGCAACTGGTAAAGAAGGCCGGCGAAGTCACGGGCACGAAAACCGATTTCGAGATGATTGTGCGCATGGCCGATGCCATGGGTTTCGATGTGCGTGGACTCGTGCCCTTCGGCGGTGGAACGCACGCGGACATGGGCCAGTCTCGCGGGGCGCAGTCGGGCGAGGCGGATCGGCATGCGGTGTGGCTGGAGGCGCACGGGCTGGAGCCGAAGATGAGCCCGTTCGACCCCACGGCGATTCTGGATGAAATTCAGCGGCTGGTTCCGGGCTATGACGTGTCCCGCATGAATTTGCTGGCGGGCAACAGCGAGCATACGTCGCTGGAGAAAGCTGGGCCGGGGGTTGCGCACAGGGCGGAATCGATTGCTCCGGCGAACGATGATCTTTTTACTTCTGGAACGCTGGGACGGTATTCGCGAGCGCTGAAGGCAGTGATGGAGAGTCACGAGGTGAAGCCGGCGGCGGTTGCGGCGGACTGAAAAGATTTAGTAATTGAGTAATTTTGTAATTGGGTAATTTGAAACCCAAAATCTGCGCGTGACGAAAGGAAGGTATAGGGAATTAAGGCGAAATCGTTTTTTCCATTACAAAATTACTAAATTACCCCAATTACCCAATCAAACCAATGCCGGTGCCTTTTTACATTTTCATCCTCGTGTCGGTGATCAAGTCGGTGATCGTGCTCGTGGTGCTGCTCACCGCGGTCGCATACACGGTGTGGCTGGAACGCAAAGTTGTGGGCCACATGCAGAATCGGTGGGGACCCTCGCGGGTGGGGCCGTTTGGGCTGCTGCAGCCGGCGGCCGACGGACTGAAGTTCCTGTTCAAAGAAGATCTCACGCCGCCGCACGTTTACAAGCCGCTGTTTCTGGCTGCGCCAATGATGGCGCTGATCTTCGCGCTGACTTCGATCTCGGTAATCCCTTTTGGAAATTCGATTACGATTGGCGGCTTAAACATTCCGCTGCAAATCACCGACGTGAACATTGGGCTGCTGCTGATTCTGGGCGTGACCTCGATGGGCGTGTATGGAGTGGCGCTGGCGGGGTGGTCGTCGAACAATAAATACTCGTTGCTGGGCGGACTGCGGGCGAGCGCGCAGATGATCAGCTACGAAATTGCGCTGGGACTGTCGCTGGTGGGGGTGTTAATTCAGTCGGGAAGCTTCAGCTTGCGCGCGATCGTCGATGCGCAGGGCGGACATTTCTGGGGATTCATTCCGCGCTGGAATATTATTCACGGGCAGTTCATTGGTTTTTTTATTTACTTGATTGCGGCTTACGCGGAAACCAACCGTATTCCATTTGACCTGCCGGAGGCCGAAACCGAACTGGTGGCGGGATACCACACGGAATACAGTTCGATGAAGTTTGCCATGTTCTTCATGGCGGAATACGCCAACATGATTACGGTGGCTTGCGTGGCCACGCTGTTGTTTTTTGGAGGATGGCATGGGCCGCTGTTTGGGCCTCCGCTGCTGCAGGCGTTGCTGCCGGTATTCTGGTTTGCGGCAAAGATTTTCTGTTTTCTCTTTCTTTACATCTGGGTGCGCGGGACGTTGCCGCGCTTCCGTTACGACCAACTGATGGCTTTCGGCTGGAAGTTTCTGCTGCCGCTGGCAATTGCGAATCTGGTGGCGACGGCGATTGCCGTGGCCTGGTGAGGCAGTACTCAGTCCCGAGTACCTAGTGCCCAGTACGACCGGGTGCTTGATTACTGCCGGGTACTGGGTACTGGGTACTTGCTATGAGACAGTTGCCAGTACCTAGTACCCAGTTGCCAGTAGAGGCACTGGGCTTTGGTTTACTTGCGACTGGGTACTGGCAACTGGGTACTGATTCATGAGTTTTCATCTCATTTTGTTTCTGGCTTTCGGGGCGGTTTGCGTGGGCGGGGCGGTCAACCTGCTGGCGCAGCGGCATCCCATTAACAGCGCGCTGTCGCTGATCGCGGTGATGGCTGCGCTGGCCGGCGAATATCTTTTGCTGGGCGCGGAGTTCGTGGCTGCGGTGCAGGTGATTGTGTATGCCGGCGCGATTATGGTGCTGTTCGTCTTTGTCATTATGCTGCTGAATGCGGGCGAAGAAGAGCGTACGAAAGGAAGCCGTGTCGCGATTCTGCTGGGTGTGCCGGGGATGCTGACGGGCAGCATACTGACGGCGTGGGTGGTGCTGCGGCATTCGGGGACTGAGGCTGTGCCGATCGGTGCATTGCCGGGACCTCCGAAAGAGATCGCGCAGCTTCTGTTTCATGAATTTCTGTTGCCGTTTGAAGTCACGTCGGTGTTAATCCTGATCGCCATCATGGGCGCCGTGGTGCTGGCGAGCAGGCCGGACTCTGCGGCCGGGAAGGCGGACTGATGGTGCAATCGTATGTGCCGCTATCTTATTACTTGCTGCTGAGCGGGTTCCTGTTTGCCTGCGGCGTGGTGGGATTTCTGATCAAGCGCAACATCATCACCATCTTCATGTCGATTGAGCTGATGTTGAACGGGGTGAATCTTTCCTTCGTGGCGTTCGCGGCGCACTGGCATGCGCTGGCGGGGCAGGTTTTCGTCTTCTTTGTGATGGTGGTGGCGGCAGCGGAGGCGGCGGTTGGGTTGGCGATCATCATCGCGGTTTACCGCACGCGCGAGACTTTGAACGTGGATCAGGTGAACCTGCTCAAGCTATGAATTCATCCCTCAATCTTTGGCTGATCCCGATTCTGCCGCTGGCGGGGGCTGCGATCAACGGCTTTCTGGGCAAGAAGTCGTCGCGCCAGGCTGTGACGACTGTCGCGCTGTTCTTTAGCGGGGCGGCTTTCGCGATGGCGTTTTGGGTTGCGCTGCGCTTCTCGTCGTTGACGCTTCCCTACCACGAGTATCTGGCGCACTGGATTCGTTCGGGGAGTTTCAGCGCGGATTTCGCCTTCTATCTCGATCAGCTTTCGCTGGTGATGTTGCTGGTGGTGACCGGAGTCGGATTCCTGATTCACATCTACTCTGTGGGCTACATGTGGGACGACCCCAGCTACTATCGATTTTTCAGCTATCTGAACCTGTTCATGTTTTTCATGCTGACGCTGGTGCTGGCCAACAACTATCTGGTGATGTTTATCGGGTGGGAGGGCGTGGGACTGGCGTCGTATCTGCTGATCGGATTCTGGTTCACGAAAGACTCGGCGGCATCGGCGGGGAAAAAGGCGTTCATCGTAAACCGGATTGGGGATTTCGGGTTTCTGATTGCGCTTTTTCTGCTGATCAAGCATTTTAAGTCGCTGAACTTTGACCAGGTATTTCAGAGCATCTCTCCGATGAGCCCGGAAACCGCGGGCACCGGGCTGCTCACAGCGATCGGCATTTTGCTGATGGTGGGGGCTTGCGGAAAGTCAGCGCAGATACCTTTATATATCTGGCTGCCGGACGCGATGGAAGGTCCAACGCCGGTTTCGGCATTGATTCACGCGGCGACCATGGTGACGGCTGGCGTGTACATGGTTGCGCGCTCGCATGTGATCTTTGAGCGCGCGCCCACGGCATTGACCGTTGTGGCGATCATCGGGACGCTGACCGCGTTCTTTGCCGCGACGATCGGCATCGCGCAAACCGATATTAAAAAGGTGCTGGCCTACTCGACCGTTTCGCAGCTCGGCTACATGTTTGTGGCTTGCGGCGTGGGCGCGTTCTCGGCTGGGATTTTCCATTTGATGACACATGCCTTCTTCAAAGGACTGCTGTTCCTGGCGGCGGGATCGGTGATTCATGCGGTGGGCGGCGAGCAGGACATGCGCAAGATGGGCGGGCTGAAGTCGTTTATCCCGTGGACGTTTCTCACGATGGGGATCGCGACACTGGCGATCTCCGGGATCCCGCCGCTGGCGGGCTTCTGGAGCAAAGACGAAATTCTCTGGAAGGCTTACCAGGTCAGCTGGGTGTATTGGCTGATCGGACTGATTACGGCATTCATCACGTCATTTTACATGTTCCGACTGTTGTACATGACGTTCTTCGGCGACTATCACGGGGTGCAGGTGGACACGCACGGGCACGGACACGACGCCCATGGACATGGCGAACCACACGAGAGTCCGATGGTGATGCTGGTGCCCCTGATGATCCTGGCGGCGCTTTCGCTGGTGGGCGGGCTGGTGGGGATCGGAAACCGCTTCGAACATTTTCTGGCACCAGTGTTTGGCGCGACGGACGCTGTGGAAGGGGCAAGTCACGGAACAGAGGTGCTGCTGATGGGCGTGTCCGTGGCAGTGGCGCTTTCGGGATGGTGGCTGGCATATCTTCTCTATTACAAGCGGCCGGAATTGCCGCAGAAGATTGCGGACGCGCTCGGCGGGTTCTACCAGACGGTCGTGCACAAATACTACGTGGACGAAATCTACGCAGCGGTGTTCGTCAAGCCGCTGATCGATGGCTCGACGCGAATCCTTTGGCAGGACGTGGACCGGAAAATTATCGATGCGGCGGTGAATGACGCCGGCGACGGAGCACGCCATGTTTCCGACGAAGCGCGCCATATGCAATCCGGCAACATTCGCTCGTATGCGGGCTGGATCGCGGCCGGGTCGGCGGTGGTGATTGCCTTCATGATCTGGATGTGGACGGGAACGCGATGAACGCCGACACCTGGAGCCCATACATTCTCTCGCTGGTGACGTTCGCTCCCTTGCTGGGCGGATTCCTGCTCGTATTTTTTCCCAGACGCGACCGCGACATCCGGGCTTTTGCGCTGGTCATCTCGTTGCTGACGTTTGTGTTGTCTCTGCATCTGCCAGTTTATTTCCATCGCGGACAGGCTGGTTTTCAGTATCAAATCGACAAGCAGTGGGTTTCGACTCCGAATATTCACTACCACATGGGAGTCGACGGTATCTCAATGTGGCTGGTGGTGCTGACCACATTTCTTACGCCGCTGTGCGTGCTGATTTCGTGGAAGTCGATTCACGAGCGGGCGAAGGAATTTTTTATCCTGCTGCTGATTTTGGAGACGGCGCTGATCGGGGTTTTCACCTCGCTCGACCTGTTCCTCTTCTATTTCTTCTGGGAAGCGACGCTGATTCCGATGGCGTTGCTGATTGGGATTTTCGGTCACGGGCGCAAGGTGTATGCGGCGGTAAAGTTTTTCATGTACACCATGATCGGGTCGGTGTTCATGCTGGCGGCGATCCTGTGGCTTTACGCGCATACCGGCAGCTTCGACTTTGTGGTGATTCGGGAACAGATTGCGAGTGGCGCTGTGCCTGGGTTTCCAGCCGCGGCGCAGTGGTTGTTCCTTGGATTCTTTCTGGCGTTTGCGGTGAAGGTTCCGCTGTTTCCTTTTCATACGTGGTTGCCGGATGCGCACGTGGAAGCGCCGACTGCCGGGTCCGTGCTGCTGGCGGGCGTCTTGCTCAAGATGGGGACGTATGGACTGCTGCGCTTTAATCTTGGGCTGTTTCCCGAGCAGTCGCGGCACAATGCTCCATGGGTGATGGCACTGGCGTTGATTGGGATCATCTACGGCGCGCTGGTTGCAATGGTGCAGCCGAACATGAAGAAGTTGATTGCGTACTCATCGGTCAGCCATCTGGGATTCGTGGTGCTGGGGATCTTCAGCTTCACGCAGGCCGGACTGGACGGCGCGATGTTCGTGATGCTGGCGCACGGGATTTCGACGGGCGGGCTATTCATGCTGGCGGGGATTCTGCATGAGCGCCGTCACACCTATGAGATTAGCGAGTTCGGCGGACTGGCTTCAACGATGCCGGTGTACGCCGCGTCGTATCTGGTGATCGTGCTGGCATCGGCGGGGCTGCCTTTGTTGAACGGCTTCATTGGGGAATTTCTAGTGTTAAGCGGAGCGTTCCAAGACAAGGCGATCTACGGAATACTCGGAGCCACCGGCATTATTTGGAGCGCGATCTACTTGCTGTGGATGTATCAGCGAGTTTTCTACGGCAAGGTGACGCACTCGGTGAACAATTCTCTCAGCGATCTTTCGGGATTTGAGAAGCTGGCGATTTGGCCTTGCGCCGCGGCGGCGCTGGTGATGGGAATCGCGCCTATCTTGTGGCTGGGGGCGATTGGTCCGGCGGTTCACGCCGTGCTGAATCCCACTCCGTTCGTGCAAGTGGTCGGCCGGGTGGTGGGACAATGATCGTGACTCGGATCGCGACGTTTATCCCAGCCTTATTGCTGACGCTGCCGCAAGGCGCGGATTACGTCCGCATCCTGCCCGAGATTGTGCTCTCGGTGTTTGGCATGATCGTGATGGTGCTCGAACCTCTGATTGACGAGGAAAAGAGTCAGAAGGTTCTGGGGCTGATCGCACTGGTGGGCACTCTGGCGGGACTGGGGGCAACGTGGTTCATGGCACAGTCTCCGGGTCTGGCCTTCTGGAACATGGTGCAAGTGGACGAGTTCAGCGTTTTCTTCCATGCTCTGGTGATTGCGATTGCTGGCGTCGTCATCCTGATCTCTTACGAATACATGGCCGTGCAGAGGATCAGGGCTGGAGAATACTATGCGCTGATCCTTTTCGGCGTGGTTGGCATGGCGTTGATGTCGTCGGCAATCGAACTGGTTCTGATTTTCATCGCGCTGGAGATTTCCTCGATCTCTTCGTATGTGTTGGCGGGATTCCGGCGGCATGAAGCCGCGAGCGCCGAATCTTCGCTGAAATACTTTTTGCTGGGTTCCTTCGCCACGGCGTTTTTTCTGTATGGAGTGGCGCTGATGTTTGGCGCCACGGGCTCGACGAATATCGACCTGATCAGCCAGACATTACGGTCGGGACCGATTCCATTGCTCGCATTCGTGGCGGTGGCGTTCATGTTTGTGGGCCTGGGATTTAAGGTGGGGGCGGCTCCATTCCACAGCTGGACGCCGGACGTCTACGAAGGAGCGCCTGCGCCGATTGTGGGCTTGATGTCGACCGCACCGAAGGCAGCGGCGTTTGCAGTCTTGTTGCGCGTGGTTTTCGTGATCAACGTGCATGCCATCTTCTGGGTCATTTGGGTTGCGGCAGCGCTATCCATGACTTTGGGCAACGTGAGCGCTTTGGTGCAAAATAATGTGAAGCGCCTGCTGGCTTACTCTTCGATCGCGCACGCGGGCTATCTTCTGGTGGCTTTCGCGGCCGCGCCGGGCATGGGAATCTCTGCGGCGATGTTCTACACCGCAGCCTACGCAGCGATGAACCTGGGCGCGTTTGCGGTGGTGAGCCATTTCGCCAATGCCGGCGAACGCTACGTGACACTGGAGGACTACGAAGGCCTGGGCCGGAGTTCTCCACTGCTGGCGGCGACGCTCACCATCTTTCTGCTCTCGCTGATCGGTATCCCGATGACCGGCGGCTTCTTTGCCAAGTTCTATGTGTTCAGCGCGGCGGTGAAAGCTAATCTGATCTGGCTCACGATCATCGGCGTCCTCAACAGCGGAGTGGGGGCGTACTACTACCTGCGCATCATTGTGATGATGTACATGCGCGAATCGCGGAAGGAAGTTCCGGTAATGCGCGTCCCCTTTGCGCTTCGGCTGGCGCTGGCAGTCTGCCTGACCGCGACCATTTATCTCGGAATATTTCCCAACGGCGTTTTGCAGTATGCGCAGGACTCGGCGCGACAACTCGTTCAGCCGGCGCTGCCCGAAACGTTTTCTACGGCGCCCGTCTCGGCGCTGCCGAGACATTCCAGAGAGTCAGGGAGGCTTGTGGAAATCGTGCAAACTGGCATTTGACAAGCGCCTCATGCTGCGGCATGATGTGTGCTTCAAATGCAAGGCTACCCTCACACAGGGAAGATGTCGACTGGAGGGAAATGATGTCCGAGTTCATTCGTAGAATCTGGTCGGAAGATGCAGGGCAGGATATTGCCGAATATGCGGTAATGCTGGCGGTGATCCTGGTGCTGGTAGTGGGCACGATACGCCTGATCGGATCCAACTCAAATAATGCCTTTTCCAACGTAGCCAGTTCGATACAATAACCGAGTCGGCTGCGCAAGCAACAATGCGGGATCTTAGCGGGAGCTTTTTTATGACGCGATTTACCTCGTTTACCGGGCAGTTTCGCTACTACTGGTTTACCAGAGTAGCGGCTGCGGCGGAACTTGCGGGGAGATCGAGTGAGCCATGATCGACTAGATTCAAGCAAGTTTCAGCCGGGGGCCGCGATTCTAGATCGCGGCCCTTGTTTTTTGGAGAGGAAAGGGCTTTCACCACGGAGACACAGAGGCACGGAGAAAATCGTAAGAAACACAGACTCATTCAGGAGAGAGCCAATGATCGTCAATATGTCCGAGAAGGCAAGCGAACAGGAGATTGCGCACGTAATCGAGCGCATTCGCGAGGCAGGCTACCAGCCGCACGTCACGCGGGGAGTGGAGCGCACCATCGTGGCTGCCGTGGGGAACGGGCGGCGTCACGAAATCGAGGCGCTGCTGGTGGCGCCCGGGGTGGAGAATGTGGTCGCGATCGCGCAGCCTTTCAAACTGGTGAGCCGGCAGGTGAAGCCGGAGCGATCCGTGGTGAACGTGGGCGGAGTCTTGATCGGCGGACCGGGAGTTGTGATCATTGCCGGACCGTGCTCGGTGGAATCTCGGGAACAGTTGTTGAGCACAGCGCATGCCGTGAAGCGGGCGGGGGCCACGATGCTTCGCGGCGGGGCCTACAAGCCGCGGACTTCTCCTTATGACTTTCAGGGGCTTGGCCTGGAGGCGCTGAAGATTTTGCGCGAAGCTCGGGAACAGTCCGGTCTGCCGGTGGTGACGGAGGTGATGAGCACGGAAGATGTGGACGTGATTTGCGAGCATGTGGACATGTTGCAGGTAGGGGCGCGGAACATGCAGAACTTCGCGCTGTTGCGGCGACTGGCAACGGTGAGCAAGCCGGTACTTTTGAAGCGTGGGCCCTCGGCGACGGTGAAGGAGTGGCTGCTCGCAGCGGAGTATTTGCTTTCGGGAGGAAACTCGCAGGTTGTGCTGTGCGAGCGTGGCATCAAGACATTCGAAACGGAAATGCGCAATACCTTCGATCTGGCGGCGGTGGCGTTGGCCCGCGATCTTTCTCATCTGCCCGTGATCGCCGATCCGTCGCATGGGACGGGCAAACAAAGTCTGATTGCGGCGGTCTCTCGCGCGGCTGTAGCCGTGGGAGCGGATGGATTGATCATCGAGGTTCACCCTTGTCCGGAGCGGGCACTTTCCGACGGGGCGCAGTCTCTCGATTTCGCCGGATTCGAGAAGGTGATGAAGGCTATTGCGGAACCGCTGCGGCGGGCCGCAATTCCGGTGTGAGTGGCTGAAGGGCATTCACCACAGAGGCACAGAGACACAGAGAAAACCTCTGGACTCTTCTTTTCTTTTCTTTCTTCAGTCCTCTTCGTGTCTCGGTAGCGGAACCCTGCCGCATTAGTGCGCCGGAGTTGGGACCGGCGGCTTGATTTGCATGGCAGGGTCGCCGAGCAGATTGTAGGTTTTGCGGACACCGAGATCGGTGATGCCCGATTTCGCTTTAAGGATCGCATCTCCGAGAGCTGGCTGAGGCGAAGACATTGCGCTTTGCACGACTAACTTGTCGAGAAGCGTCTGCGGCGGTGCCTGATTGAGGCCGCTCGAAGATAAGACCGCGACCGCGCCTCCGTTGGGGGCGAGCATGAGCGTGACGGCCAGAGGCTCGTCGTACACGTCCTGGAAGAAACCGTTGAGGCAATCCATGATGAGGAAGACCGGCAAGGAAGATCCGTTGGTCAACGAATTTGCGGCTGTGTTGTCGAAGAGATCGTCTCCCGACCATTCCTCTTCGGAGCCGTGTCCCGCATAGTTCACCAGCAGTTGCCCGGAGTTGATAGCCGCCAGGATGTCCTGCTGGGCTTGAGGTATGGTCATGGTGCTGGCGAAAACATCCGTCACCTGCATGGCAGGGGGCAGTTGCGCCTGCACGATCTGGCTGTCTTTCGTAAAGTTTTCAGTATCGTTTACGTCCGCCACCATGAGGGCCTGCAAGGTCCAGGGACCGTTCGTGGATTGGCCTTCATAGGTGGCCACTTTGCCGGCCACGAGTTGGGCTTCGGCAACGGTGCTCACGGGGAAGCGTCCGGTTGCGATTGTGGGCAAGCCACTGTCCTTGAAGTCCGAGAACCAGTCGTCGGAGGCCGTCATGAGCATGGTTGTGGGCACGATCTTGGTCGGCACGAAATCGAGGTGGCCGAAACCGAGGTAGTTGCGCGGGTCAAGCGAGGCGCGGCCATTGAGTAACAGGTATCGAGGCGCGGTATGCCAGACGTTGACCGCGGTCTGCAGGAAGTCGCGGATGGCGAACGGGCTGTGCTGGCCGAAAGTAAACTCATCATACAAGTCGTCGATCAGTATGACAGCGGTTGATTTGCCTTCTTTCTGGTGCGCGTGAAGTACCGGCACCAGAGCGGCCGCGAAGGCCTCAGGCGTTAGCATGACGATCTCACTGCCGGGCTGAGGGCTGTGCCATTGCGACGGGTGGTTCTGACGAACTCCCGCCGCGGCAGCGACCCGATCCGCCGCCAAAGCCAGAAGCGTGTGGCGAGCTGGGGCCGCTTGATTCGAGGTTGACCAGGGTACCTGCACCGCAAGTTCGTACTGACTTGGGTTGGAAGTAGCATCGGATGCGATCTGAGGCGTGAGCGCCACCGGCTGATCCGGGTTCGTGATATCCAACACGGCAACTGGAGCGGAAGTGAAGCCTGCAACTTTCAGTTCTTCCCCAGGGCGTCCGGTGAAAACCAAGCAGTCGGAATCCGCCACGTAGGAGTGGGGATAAGTGATCCGGATCGACTGCACCAGACTCGTATCGTATTCTCCATTTTGAGCTGTGAAGGTGACGGTGTTATCTCCCTCCTGTAATGAGCCAGCCGGGAGAGACATACGGAGCCTGCCCTTGCCTTGCCCTGTGAAGGTGATATCGCCGAGGGTCGCGCCGTTCAGCGCAACAGTGACATCATGGGGGACGGCGAGGATGATTCCTTGCAGAATCACTTCCAGCTGCGCCGGTTCCGCAGCGGCCGTGGCGAGGTGGGACACTTGCAAGACCTCATCGACAGACGTGGTGGAGACGATCGGTCCGAAGAAATTGTTTCCGTTGGAAGTGATGAGCGCGGAGAAGTATGTGGTATGGGGCGTGAGTTCTACGGTGAAGGGGAAGCTTGCCGGAGGCTGGTTCGATCCGGTTGATGGGGGCAGTTGCTGAATTCGCGCGCCCTGCGATTCGCCCACAGCAAGCCAGTAAACTCTGGTGCCGGAATACGGAGTGTCGATGGGAGTGCCGTAGAAATTAATCGCAGCCTGAGGTCCGAAACCTCCGGGGCCAGCGGATGCGCCGGTGATTTCCATGGGCTGTTCGATGGCTTCGGCATAAAGATGGAGCAGAGCGGGGTCCACATTTGGGTTCAATCCGGCTGCGATCAGATCCGGCTGGGTCACTTGGTACCAGCCTTCTTGCTTCACGAAGATCTTCACTGCGGGATTGGCTGCCAGTTCGAATTGTTTCTGATGTTGGATGAGTGTGGGCGGCGTAGCCTGCAAAACGTTTTCGAGGGGATGGCTAGCCTCGCTAGAGGCTGAGGCAGGCTGCGCCTGATTCAGTTGATTCAACATCAATGCCGCCGCGGGAGTCGCGTCTCCGGCGGATGGCGAACTCGTGGCAGCTTCGGCCGGCACCGGCCCATGCAGGGTGCGAGTGCCGTTGGTATCCACATCTTCGAGCCAGTACGAGCCGCCTGCGCCCGGGGACGAATCAATCCAGGAGTAAGTCTTGGCGGAGTGTTTCGGCAAGGTTCCGCGCATCAGCAGGGCCGATCCGGCAATCAGCGAAGGATTCAGTTGGACGCGTTGGCCGTTCTGCTCACGGTAAACGTTGAATCCGAGATTGTGCGCTTCGCCGCCCGTCTTCCAGAAAAGTACAACGCGGTCGGAGCCGGTCTTGTCTTTGCTGCGCTGGGCAGCGAGAAACTGGAGGCCGATCTTCGTTGCAGCCGTAATGGTTTCAGTTTGGGTGGAGGAATTATTCGCGAGGTTCGGGTCTGTCTGGTCTGCACTCACCGTGGCGGTATTGGAAGCCGAGCCTGGCGCTCCCGCAAGCGTGAGGATCGTGACCGTGGCCGTGGCCGCGTTCGCCATGGTTCCCAACAGGCAGGTGACAGTACCGCCCGCCTCCGAACAGGTGCCCACCGTGGTGTTTACCGAAAGATAGGTGACATCGGAGGGCAACACGTCCGTGACCGTCACATTCGTCGCGCTGGCAGGACCGTTATTGGTGACCGCGAGGCTGTAGGTGAGAGTGTCGCCGTCGGATACAGTGGGGCTTGGAGTCGCGGTCTTCACGATCGCCATGTCGGCACTATTCGCGTTAGCGACGACAACCATAGCGGTCGCGCTGTTGCTGGTCAGGTTCGGAACGATGTTGGTTGCGGTGGCAGTGGCGGTCTCTGCAATGTTTGTTCCGGAGGCGGTGCCCGCGTTGACTTGAAGTACCAAGGTAAAGGGCGCGGTGGCATTCACGGCCATGCTGGCATTCGTGCAAGTGATGGTGCCGGCGGCTCCTACGGCTGGCGTAGTGCATGTCCACCCGGCCGCTGGAGTGATGGACTGGAAGTTGGTATTGGGAGGCGTGGTTTGAGTGAAGCTGGTTGCGGTTGCCGCCGCGGGGCCGTTGTTGGTCACGCTCTGGGTGTAGGTGACGTTACTGCCTGCCGCGACGGAGGACGGCGCGGCGGTGTTGGTGGTGATTAAGTCGGCCTGGGTGGCGGTCGCGACCACGTCGTTGGCGGTTGCGGTGTTGTTGCCTGGATTAGGGTCGGTCGTTGCGGAACTTACGGTTGCGATATCGTTGATCGCCGTGCCCGCCGCGGTTCCCGCGTTAACTTTCACGACCACAGTGAAACTGGCGGTTCCGGCGGCGACGCTGGGGTCGGTGCAGGTGATGCTCCCGGTACCGCCAACAATGGGCGTGGTGCACGACCATCCGGCAGGATTGACGATGGATTGGAACGTGGTGTTCGGCGGCGTGTTCTGGGTAAAGCTTGCGGTGGTGGCCGTGCTCGGACCGGCGTTCGTTACGACCTGGGTGTAGGTGATGTTATTGCCGGCGATCACTGGAACCGGGCTAGCCGCATTGGTAACGGACAGATCAGCCGAGTCCGCCACAATTACACTAGCGGTCGCGGTATTGTTGTTGGGGTTGGGGTCAACCGTGGGAGCAGCACTAACGGAATCTGTGTCGGTGATGGTTGACCCGGCGGCTGCCGTTGAGCTCACGGCCACCACGAAAGTGAAAGTAGCGCTGGTGTGGGCGGCGAGGCTCGCGATGCTGCAAACGTAAAATGGCGAATTGAAGGCGCAGGTCCATCCCGCCGGTCCGGTCAGCGAAACATAGGTTGTATTTGCGGGAGGCTGATCAAATAACGCGACCACCGTTCCCCCCGCGGTGGCGGGCCCGTTGTTGGTCACGACCTGGGTGTAAGTGATGTTCTGGCCGGCGTTCACGGGGTTCGGGCTGGCTGAGTTGGTGACACTCAGATCAGCTTCGGTGGCTGATGCCACAGCAATATTAACCGTGGCAGAGTTGTTGTTCTGATTCGTGTCGCGAGTGGTCGTGGTCACGGTGTCGGTATCGGTGATGATGGTTCCCGCCGCAGTACCTGCATTCACCGTCACGACCACGGTAAAGGTGCTGATCGAACCGGGTGCCACACTTGGATTGGTGCAGCCGGCGGCGAAGGAAGTACAAGTCCATCCCGGCGGAGGCCCGCTATACGAACTGAAGGTTGTATTGGCGGGAATGGCTTCGTTGAAGGCGACGGTGCTGCAGTTGCTGGGGCCGTTGTTGGTTACAACCTGCGTATAAGTAATATTGCCGCCGGCGGCGACTGGACTGGGCGTACCGCTGTTGGTCACCGCGAGGTCGCAAGCCGTGGCGACAGTCGTGTTGACGGTTGTGCTGTTATTGGCCAAGTTAGGATCGCTGGTCGCGGAAGAGACTGACGAATTGGCTGTGATGGTCGCGACGGTCACCGAGGGCGCGACATTGACGACAACGATGATGTCAGCCGACGCACCCGCCGCCAAGCTGGGATCGGTACAGATCACGGAAGTCGTCGTCGTGCAAGACCACCCGACCGGGGCCGAAACGGAAACGAACGTGGTATTGGCGGGAATCGCCTCGGTGAAGGTGGCTGTGGTGGCTGCCGCGGGACCATTGTTCGTCACCGTCTGGGTGTAGGTGATGTCATTGCCTGCAAAAACCGAGAGGGGAGTAGCCGCCGTGCTCAGTGCAAGATCGGCTTGCCCCGCGGTGGCGACGACATCGGTCGCCACGGCGGAATTGCTGCCGAAAGCCTGGTTCGTAGCATTGACTGTGGCCAGATCGGTGATGATGGTTCCGCCAGCCGTGCCCGCGTTCACCGTATAGATGGCGGTAAATGTTCCCGTGGAGCCGGCCGCGACGCTGGGGTTGGAGCAACTCACGGGCGGTGCCGAGCAAGTCCAACCGGCTGCGGCCGCGATCGACACGAACGTCGTATTGGTTGGCGTAGCCTCCGTAAAGGTGGCGCCCGTAGCCGCGACCGATCCCGTGTTGGTGACCACTTGTGTGTAGGTAATGTGGGTCCCGGCTACGACTGGATTCGGTGACGCGGCGTTGGTTACCGTCAACTCCGCGCCGGCGGTTGTACCAACCACGGTAGACGCGGAGGCGGTATTGTTGGCCGCGTTGGGATCGCTCACCGACGAACTCACGGTGGCAGTGCCGGTGATCACCGTGCCGTTTGCGGTTCCTGTATTCACCTTTACGACCATGGAGAAGGTGGCTGCGGTGCTTCCCGGCATGTTCAGGTCGGTGCAGACTACATTGCCAGTGCCGCCGCTGGGAGGTGCAACGCAAGTCCAGCCCGCGGGGGCGGATACGGAAACGAAGGTCGTGTTCGGCGGGACCGCCTCGACCAGGGTAGCGTTGTCGGCGGCACTGGGACCGTTATTGGTGACAAGCTGCGTGTAAGTGATGTTGCTGCCTGCAGTGACTGGGTTTGGTGACGCTGCGTTGGTCACGCTCAGGTCTGCACTGGATACGACGTTGGCTACGTTGGTGGCGGTGTCGTTCGAGAGGTTGACCTCGCCTCCGCCGCTGACGGTGGCCGTGTTGGTTACGGTCGAAGGAGCGGTCTGGGCGACGTTGGCGTTAATGGTGATCGAGGGATAACTGCTGTTCGCCGCCAACACGGTCGAATCGACACAACTCACGGTTTGGGATGCGATCGAGCAAGACCATCCGGTACCGCTGGCACTAGTTGGAATCAGTCCCAGCGGCAAGGTATCGTTGACAGTGACCGTGCCGCTGCTGGATCCATACGGGCTGATGTTGGAGACCGGAATCGTATAGCTGGCGGTGGAACCGCGAGTGAAAATGCCAGCGGAGTTCTTGCTCAGCGTCATGTCGGGAGTACATTGCGCGCCTGACTGCGTGCCCGAGGTCTGAGCGATCGATGCATTGGTGACACTGGTGCCTGCGGCACCGGGGGTTGCGCCGTAGGGCACGCCAGGAGTTTCGGTCAGGCCATTAGTCCCGCCCGTCACACTAATACTCGCCGGAGTGCCGGAAACCAGCACAACACCGCCGCCACCACCGCCGCCGGGTCCGTGACGGTTCGCCAAAGTGAAGGGTTCGATTTCCCATGCGTTGCCGCCGTTGCCACCATTTGCTTGCAGAGTCAAGCCGCCTTCACCGCCGTTGGCGGAAAGAACGACGATGCTGCCACCGGCTCCACCACCGCCTCCGGCATCGTTGAGGGTCCCGTTATAGGCGTTAATGCCGTTGGCGGTGAGGGTCGCGGTGCCGCTGAGCGCGTAGGTGCGAATGATGATGATGCCGCCGCCGGTCGAGCCGCCGCTGGCTTGAAAGTCTCCGTCGGAATTGTTGCGCGTACCCGCGCCGCCGCCACCACCCAGCGCGATGCGGTTGATGGTTGCGGGAAAAGCAACGCCGCCTTCGCCGCCCACACTCAAGTTGCTGTTCCAGGAGTCGCCGCCGAAGCCTCCAGCGCCGCCATTACCACCACCGCCGCCGCCTGCATTCTGATCATTGGCTGCGGGATCTCCGTCCGTGCCACCGGCTCCGGCGTTGCCCGGCGCGCCCCGTGCCATGCTGCCATCAGTTCCCGCGGTACCGCTGGGATAACCGGTGGTGGTGTGCAAGAAAGTTACGCCGGACTCGACCCAGGAAGGAGTGCCCGCGATTCCTTCGCCTTTCGGGGCATCATAGCCAGCCGATCCTCCCACTGCCCCGGTGTAGGTGGCCGGAGCGGGTTGCCGATAATCTGTGTTGGCGCCAGCTCCGCCGGTTAACTGCATGCCCGCGCCGCCACGGAAGCCCTGTCCGCTGACCGATACGGTTGCGCCGTTCAGAGTGAGGGTGCTCGAAGTATCGATGGCAAGAACTCCGCCGGTGGAACCATTCCAGGCGAGTGCCATCGGTGGCGTGGTTGCATCGAAAGTGGCCGTGGTGTACTGCGGCACCACAATGACCTGGTAGGCGCTTTGTCCCTTGGTTGCAGTAGCCGCGGCAGAGTCGTAGGCAAATACCAATCCGCCGCCGAGCCCTGCTCCTGAAACCGTAACCGTTCCTCCGCCGGTGCCCACGGCCGATTGCGCAGTAACGAACTCGTAGTCTCCCGCGCTGTTTAGCGCGGTGAAACCCTGACCGGTGTAACCGTTGCCATAAGCGACGGTGTTTGAGTCGTTAATGCTGGCATCCTGCATCTGGATCACCAGCAGAAGATTTCCGGCAGCGATTGCAGTTCCCGCGCCGGTTGCCGCACCCACGGGAATCGAGGTCGCTCCGGCCGCCACGCTCGCCGTTCCCGGATAGTAGGTGTTTAAAACGCCGGTCACGTTGTTGTTGGGCACCGCCTGGGACACGGTCGCGCAAGCGGCTGACTGCACGGTTGCGACCGCTGTGAACACGTTGTTGCCGGTGTTCAGATCGGGTGGTGTGCCGGAATCGGTAACGGTGGCGGTGTTCGCGTATGCGCCCGAGGCAGTAGCGGTTTCCACCACCGCGACGGTGGCGGTGGCTCCGCTGGCCAGGGTGCCTATGGTGCAAGTGATCGGGCCGGTGCCGGTGCAGGTCACGCCCGCGCTCGGAGTCACCGAGACCAGCGTCATCCCCGCGGCGAGAGCGTCGGACAACGAGACGGCATTCGCCGCGGAAGTTCCATTGTTGAAGACGGTGATGTTGTAAGTGGTGTTCTGCCCCAGAAAAACCGCGCTGCCCACGGTGGTAGTAACTCCGATGTCGGCCGCTGTGGGATTGATCGAAACGGCTCCGAGCGACCAGTTGGAGGTGCCACTGAAGGTCTCAGAAATCGGCACGGCAGGTGCGCCGGTACGACTGCTGCCCGAGGCGGTCACGTCCGGCGGAGAGACTCCAAAACCGGTCGTCACGTTCCACTGCTGCACCTGCGGTCCGGGGACGGTAACGTTTTGATCTCCACCTGTAGCCAGTGTGTCCAGAACCATGCCGTTGACGACGCTCGGCACATTGAGCTGGGTGTACGCCGCGGTTGCACCATCGGCGGATACGAATGAACCGAGGGGCACAGTCTGATCGACGCCCGTGAAAGTAGTGGCGCCGGCAACAATGCCCACAGTCTGCGCGACAGGGACGTTCACGGACACGATGATCTGATTCGTTCCGGACACCGGATTCAGCAGATACCACATCTCAACCCGGCGCGTGGCTCCGGCGTCATTGTGAGCGCCGATGAAACTCAGCGGCGTCCCGTTGTAGGTCACACCTACCACTCCCGTGGTAGGCGCGTTCGCGATATTTATAGAGACACCGACGATCAGAAGGCGATTCGCCGTGGCGGTGGTCGTATGGTTGAACGTGACAGTAACCGTGCCAGCGCCGGTGCGCTCGTTGCTATGAGAAGTGGTCGCATCCACCGCGACCTGAGCGCGCAGATACGGCGCTGCCAGCAGAACGATCAGCAGACCCAAGGCTCCGAGGAGATTTGCCGCGCCGCGCATGGGGCGCGAGGTTTTGGCGCGCGCGGGACGATGGAGTCCCGTGGCGCGCAAGAGGTTGTTGGCGACCGATTGTCCGCGCGCCGCGCCACGCAATAACATGCCGCCGACTCCTCTTAGGTTGGTTCGCACGCTTCTTCGTCCCAGCCGAACTTCTTTAGCTACGGCCACGCCCAGAATCTGCTCGCCGCGCAGCGGAGGATCGTCCTGCTGGCCGCAATCACCGCGCGTGATGAAGACGTCTCTAGCGGCATCGGCTTTCACCAGACGATGCAGTCTGAA
Source organism: uncultured Acidobacteriaceae bacterium (assembly GCA_963749985.1). GTDB lineage: Bacteria > Acidobacteriota > Terriglobia > Terriglobales > Acidobacteriaceae > Sulfotelmatobacter. The sequence continues at coordinate 492,156 of CAVVOS010000006.1, forward strand.
CCCGTAATCGCCCTTCACTAGAACAATGTCGCCTCTGCGCAGGTGCACTTCAGCGGAGGGTCTGACATAAACCATCTCGCCATCGCGAATTGCGGGAGACATGCTGGCTCCGCGCGCCTGAAAGCGTACCCGCAGTCCGTGCTTCAGGCAGTCAAGGACGAAAGATTCGAACTGATTCGATTGCGGACGGTCTTCTCTTTCAAGATCAGTGCTCACAAGGTCATTCACGGAAATTGAGAACCCTCTCCACGGCGCGTTCATCCGGCTCGAAAGAATAGCGATAACAAGGAACGGAATCGGCAACTCGCTCCAGAAAACTCAAGGCGGAGTCAATGTATTCGTGACGGTGAAATGGAACGAAGGCGCGAGCAAAAAGTTCGGCGACCACCTGGCTGCGGGTGAGGCGAGTGATCAGGTTGCCGTGGCCGTGTTCGAGAACGAAGATGCGGTGCAGCGGGGCGCGCTGCGGTAGAGCGAAACATCCCTCACCATGCCACGGAGTTCCGTACATGAAGACTTGGTTGTCGCTTTCACGGACAATGATGCGGTCGTCGCTCAGGATTTCTACTTTGTGAAGAGAAGTCCACAGCCGCGCCGTCGTACTCTTCCCCGCCCCGGAGTGACCGACGAACAAGTTGGTCGCGCCGTCGGGGCCGACGATGCCGACACCATGTAATTCAATAGCCCGCTCTTGCGTGAGGCGGTGCATGATAAGGAGCTCGTCGAGGGGATACTCCAGAGGAATGGCGGTGTCGCAACTCTCGAAACCTTCTCGACTTAGGAGCAACGAGGCGCGGCGGAATCGCTCATCGACCAGAAGCCGCTTATAGGAAGCACCGTCAAGACTCGCAACGCTGAAATCGAATTGAAATCCGGCACTCTTCTCGTACAAGCGCCAGACGCATCCCGAATCGAAAAGCTGGCGCTGCCGCGGCTTGGGAAGCCTATCGACCCATTTTACCTGGATGCTAATATCGCCCCTGCCGGACTCGATCCGAAACGGCTCCAGGGTTGGATCTAAATTGAGATCTGAAGCGTGGTCGCCAGCCACTTCTACCGTGACTCCACCCACATGGAAACCGGTGTAGCATGCCGCGCCAAAGGCTGGGGCACACGACACCGCAGGCGCTGAATCGTCAACTATCGCGACCCCTAACCTAGCATTCACGGGCGCCCCTATGACCCTGAGTTTGGGCAGGTTCCCAGCGGCATACAGCTGCCAACGGGACCGCCCGACCCGGAGACCTTGCAATGCCCGAGGACAGCCTCCTCGGGACGAAGACTGATCGTCGTCAGTTTCGGTGACGCATACTTTTTCTTGCCGTTGGCACGATTCAGTTCGTGATCCATTGAGCCCTCAATGCTTGCCTTACGGTCAGTGACCACCGCAGCTTCCGCAGCCGCCTGTGGCAGCGCTTGCGTTATTCAGAATTTGAAAGGCCTGCTGCGGCCCTACCCAACTCTCCACATCAATCTCCTTACTCTTAATCCGGCGCGCCGACTCCAGCACTTCCTCGTGCTGGTTCCCGCCTGCGCAGAATTCGCACTTGCCGTGCGACGGGACTTCGACCCCGATCACTGCTGCCCGCAAGTGCGCGACGTTGCAGAGAAACTCGACCGGACTCTCTTTGTCCCCATTCTCCATTTCGCCATTCGCTGGGCACATGCCACAGAGCGACTGAATGCGACACTGGACACACTTCGTCACCTGAGTGCGTTTGCGCGTTCGTAACTGCAGGAGGGACTCTTCCCAAACTCGTTTCAATCCGGCTTCCTGGACACGGAAAGTGTCCTGCTGTGAAATCACGCAAATGCCCATCTCTCCATGGGCATTAATGGCGAAAGAATTCATCCCGCCGCCGCAGAAATACACAGTGTCGTTTTTCGCAAGGTTTGGCGGATTCTCAAGATCGCGCTTCGCCAGCCTTTGGTATTCAGTCACTCCTTTCGGAGCGTTCATATCGAGCGCAACGACTTCCTCCGGCGTAAGCCGGACTGCCAGCGGGCTCTGCGAGCAATCGATGCGAGGATTGACCTGGCCGTCGAACTTGAATTCGACTCCCAGCTCCTCTTCCGCAAACTGCCGCATCGCGATTACTTCATGCTTATTGATGCTGGTAGCGACTGTCTTCAGCTTCAGCGGCAATTTTCTTTCGCGCAGCAGCTTGATTCCCCGCAGGCAGCGATCATAGGAACCGGGGATTTGGGTCAGCGCTTCGTAGGTTTCGCGGGTGCGGCCGTAGAGCGTGATCTCGATGGAAAAGGGCGGCCATTCGACCAGATAGTCGGCGATCTTTTCGTTGATAAGCGTGCCGTTGGTAAAGAGGGTGATCAGGAAGCCTTTTTTCTTGGCGTAGGTGTAGATCTCGAGAAAGTCCTTGCGGGCGAAAATTTCTCCGCCGGTGTAGAGGAGCCAGAAGCAGCCCATCTCGACCAGTTCGTCGAGCATCTTGAAGTGTTCTTCGGTGGTCATTTCGCGGCTGCGGGCGTCCTGGTCGCCCATGGGGAGATTGTTGTAGCAGTGCTGGCATTCGAGCGGGCAGCGCCGCGTGACTTCAATCGAAACCTGCATGGGCGCACGCTGGCCGGATTGCCGTTGGTGCAAGTCCGCGCTGAATGCTCCGTAACTCAGTTGATCCATGTGCCCCCTGATTCACCTGACTGCCGCACGTTCCGATTCGATCTCTGATTACTTCTCAACGATCGTTTCCAACGAACGCTGCTCAACGATCAGTGCGCGCCCGCCGACTGCAGTTCGCCTTGCGCGGCTGAATCCATTGCAGCCATCGCAACTGCCGGGCAAGCCTCGACTAATCCCACCGAAAGCATGTCGTTCAAGAATTGCGTCACATCCCGCTCGGCCTGCTCCTGCCCGACCTCGTACTCGTGCTCGACGGCGCCGATCAATTCCGAGAGACCCTTTGGAGTTTCCAACGATTGCCAAATCAGAGAGCCGGTTTCGTTGAAGCTGTAGATCGAACCAAGATCGCCCACCTTGCCCCGCACGGGAACGATCAAAGTCTCGCCGGCTACCCGGCGTGACACGACCGCTTGTGAGCGCGTGAAAACCAGTTGCGAAGGTTGGTCTTCGACCGATTCCGTTTTTCGTGACAAGATCGTTTTCATAGAAAATTATGGAGAAGCTCACGCTCCTCCCTCACCAGTTCGATTACCGCAGAACCCGCCCTATAAAGCAATTACGCCTTTGAGCCCCGGTATTCGGTTGGTTATCACCCTTGCTGGTTCCCAACTCTCGACAGAACATAGGGTTACGGCGTAGTCGCAAGTTGAGAAGAGCACAATTCGGGCTTGGAGTTTGTCGGTCGCGCGCGATCTGGTTCGGCTCAACCTAGGCAGAGAAAATCTGGCGGGAGTTTTCTGCGAATGACGCTTGCGATTGGGTACTGCGGTAACCAGGGCTGCGTTCCACCTTGAACTATGATCGGAAATGGGTGAGTCATGAAGAAATTGAGTTTTCTGATTTCGCTTACCAACGACGACAACGACTATCAGCAGGAGCAGGCAGCTGCGGCGGAGAGGGCTGGACGCCGTTTGGGCGTGGACGTCCAAATTATCCATGCCAGCAATGATGCGGTGACGCAGAGCCAGCAGTTGCTGCACTACATACAGGGTTCGGCCGCCTCGCGCCCGGATGCGATCGTGTTCGAGCCCGCGGGCGGAACCGGGTTTCCTCAGGTGGCGCGTGCCGCCACGGCCGCGGATATTGGATGGGTGATCCTGAATCATGACGCGGACTATCTCTCGCAGCTCAGGATGTCGTGCCAGGTGCCGGTATTCTCCATCAGCGCCGACCACGAAGAAGTTGGCAAGATTCAGGGAAGGCAGTTTGCGGCGTTGCTGCCGCAGGGTGGGTCTGTTCTGTACATTGAGGGACCAGCCAATAGTTCTGCTGCGCAACAGCGGACCGTAGGAATGAATCGGAGCAAGCCGGTCAATGTTCAAGTGAAGACGCTACGAGCGAACTGGACCGAGCAGAGCGCATACCGCGCCGTCAGTTCCTGGTTGCGATTGCGCACGTCGCAAGAAATGCATATCGACCTGGTGGGAGCGCAGGACGACAGCATGGCGGCGGGCGCGAGAAAAGCCTTCGCGGAAATCGCGGAAAGCGAGCGCGAGCGCTGGCTCAAGATACCCTTCACCGGTTGTGACGGCTTGCCCAAGACGGGCCAGGCCTGGGTGCGAAGCGGCGTGCTGGCGGCGACAATCTATATTCGTCCCAACACCGACCTGGCGCTCGAAATGCTTACCGAGGCGATCCGCACCGGGTCTCAACCGCCCGAGTGCAAACTGATCGCACCCGAATCGGTGCCCTCGATCGAGGAACTAACGAAACGAAGTGTGAAAGCCGATTCGGGCCCACTCCACCGCTCGACGGGCGCCTGAGATCGGTCGAGGGTTCCCCCTCCCGCAATGATTCAGGCAGCTTCAGCATCCCCACAGGCCTGCGTTACCGCGCTCCGAACTGACTTTCTCCGACCCAGCTTTAGGCGATCCGCACGCCTCAGAGCAGTAGAATTGCCAGTTCTTGTTCGGCAGGTGGCAAGAGTGCCGAACATGCCAGCGTAGCGGTTTCAAGAACATGCCAGATATTTTAGGAAGATATGGGATATGCCGAAGACACGATCGGGCAAGTTGATGCGACGTGTTCTGGCCGCTATCTCCAACAACTTGAGCACGGGAGACATCACTACGCTGGCGAATCCGGATATCGTGGAGAGCGTGCGAGAAATGGTTCAGGGAAAAGAGGCCGGTCACGGTGAAAGATGGGCCGGATGATCTGAAACAGTTCGGAGGCGTGGATTAAGAAATGAGTCGGGGGCGGGCTGTGCGCCCGCCCTCGAGTTGGGTTTGGGATGGCCGACTACATCATGCGTTTCGGTTCGAGTTCTCGATCGACTACCAGTTCGGGATGCAGGCGGCGAAATGTCTCGGCCACGTGGCAATTCCAGCAAACCGGACGGTGGGTAGAAAACACGTCGGGAAGCTGCTCCGGCCGCAGTTCTCTCCACTCAATCGTTTTGTGCTCGGCGTCAAGCAGCGCCGGCGCGTGATCTAAGTGGCGAAGTTCGCCGAAGGGTTTGTGACAGAAGACGCAGTTCTTCCCTTCATACCACTTCGAGACGATATTCCAGACCAGGCAGTTCTCGGGACTCACTTCGATTTGCTGCAGGCATTCCTGGCCGCAGTCCTGCCGCTCGGGCCAGCGCGAACATTCTTTCAAGCGTAGCGTAGGCTCGGAGAGAAAAGCGCCAACCGCGGCTTCGCTGGCCGCGATGTCGACGGCCTCCGTCTTGTGAGTCTCCGGGCAGGTAATGAGGCGCTTGCCCCGGTATCCAAAGTAAGCCCGCACGGCGGGAATAGCGCGAAACACGAAAAGCCCCACCGCGAGAGCAAGAACGGCAATCACCACCAGAATCGTTCCCGACATACGTCACCTCGCAAGCGGCAAGTCTCTTCCCGCTTACTTTCTCAACGGCCCTGCCGCATTGTCTGCCAGTTTCAGTCTTGCACCAGTTTCAGTCTTGCACCAGTTTCAGTCTTGCAGCAGTTTCAGTCTTGCGCCGCTACCGGCTCGGGCCGCCGGAGAAGTGCATAAGCATCGTTTTCCTGCGCATCGACAACAGCGATCGCGGCCACGTCCACGATTTCCTCGACCTGAGCGCCCCGGTGCAGGACGTGTACTGGCCGGCTCATTCCCATAAGGATGGGGCCAAGAGTCTCACCGCCTCCGAGCTTTGCCACTAGCTTGCAGGCGATATTGGCAGAGGCGAGATCGGGGAAGATCAGGACGTTGGCGCCGCCCTTGAGCGTGCTAAACGGATACGACTGTTCAATCGCTTCCGGTGACAGCGCGTCGTCGGCCATGATTTCTCCGTCGACGATCAGGCTGGGATCGGCAAAGTGCAGCAACTCTACGGCTTTGCGCACCTTGGTGCAGATGGGGTGGTCGACACTGCCAAAGCTCGAAAACGAGAGCATGGCCACCCGGGGTTGAACGTCGAAGCGGCGCGCGAGGTGCGCGGTGCACAAAGCAATTTCCACCAGGTCTTCGGCGGTCGGTTCGATGTTGACACTTGTGTCGGCCAGGAACAGCACATCGCCTTTGCGCGTGATGAGGGCATAGCAGCCGGAGACCCGGTGCAGGCCTTCGCGCATGCGCACGATTTGCAGGGCGGGACGAATGGTATCGGAGAAATGTTGGCTGACACCCGCGACCAGCGCGTCCGCATCTCCCATATGGACCATCATCGAACCGAACACGTTGTGGTCGGGGATGAGAGCGCGTGCCTCGCTCAGGGTTACGCCTCGGCGCTGCCGCAGGCGGAATAGTTCCTGAATGTAGAACTCGCGCAGTTCCGAAACCGCCGGATCGACAATCTTTATGCCTTCAAGGCTCAGGCCCAATTCTTTAGCTCGAGCTTGAACTACGGCGAAATTGCCCAGAAGGATAGGTTTGGCAACCTTGTCCTCAACCAGAGAATGGCAGGCACGGAGGATCTTCTCGTTCTCGCCTTCAGGGAAGACAACCTGCTTGGGGTTGGCCTGCGCCTTGTGGATCATGGTGCGTGAGACTTCGTGGGCCTTACCAAGCCTGTTCTCCAATTGGTCGCGATAAGTGGCCAGGTCGACGGGTTCCTGCGCCACACCGGTGCGCATCGCAGCCTCGGCCACGGCGGAGGCCTCCCACACCAGCACGCGCGGATCGAACAGCGTGGGAATCAGGTAGTCGCGGCCGAAGCTCAGCCTCTCCACGCCGTAAGCGCGGCAAACTGAATCCGGCACGTCTTCTTTGGCCAGCGCCGCGAGAGCTCGAGTAGCCGCCAGCTTCATCTCTTCGTTGATGGCGGTGGCACGCACGTCCAACGCGCCGCGGAAAATGAAAGGAAATCCGAGCACGTTGTTGACCTGGTTGGGATAGTCGGAACGTCCAGTGGCCATGATGATGTCGCTGCGGCAGGCCTTCGCATCTTCGTAAGTGATCTCGGGATCGGGGTTGGCCATGGCGAACACAATCGGATTCGGGGCCATCGAGCGAACCATGTCCTGAGTGACGGCGCCTTTCACCGATAGTCCGACAAAAACATCCGCACCCTTCATGGCATCGGCCAGGGTGCGCCGGTCTGTTGGCTGGGCAAAGCGCTCCTTGTACGGATTCATGCCTTCGGTGCGGCCCTTGAACACCACACCTTTCGTGTCGCAAAAAAGAATATTCTCGTGCTTCACGCCCAACCGCTCATAGTGTTCGGCGGTAGCCACGCCAGCGGCGCCCGCGCCGTTGAAGACCACACGAATGCTGGCGATATCTTTGCCCACAATCTCCACCGCATTCAGCAGCGCGGCTCCAGTGATGATCGCAGTGCCATGCTGGTCATCGTGGAAAACCGGAATCTTCATGGTCTTGCGCAGGGTCTCCTCGATGTAGAAGCACTCCGGCGCTTTGATGTCCTCCAGATTGATGCCGCCGAAGGTGAGTTCGAGAAGCTGGCAGACTTTGATGATCTCATCCGGGTCGTGCGTGTTGATTTCGATGTCGAAGACATTCACATCGGCGAAGCGCTTGAACAGCACCGCCTTCCCTTCCATGACCGGCTTGCCCGCCAGCGCTCCGATGTCGCCCAGGCCCAGGACCGCGCTGCCGTTGGTTACGACTGCAACCAGGTTGCCGCGTCCCGTGTACTTGAAGGCGTCGTGCGGATTCTTGTTGATTGCGAGACAAGGCTCGGCCACGCCCGGCGTGTAGGCCAGGCTGAGATCGCGCTGCGTCCGGCAAGGCTTGGTGGGGGTGACTTCAATCTTCCCCGGGCGAGGGTTGCTGTGGTAATCCAGAGCTTGTTGCTTGGTAATCATTGATTCCTCCCTAATCTTTTCCTGGCACGCTACTGCTCATGCCGGCAGCGCTAAAGGCCGAGCGCGCAGAAGATCCCCTATTCCTTCGGGCTCCGGCGCCATACGGGTACATTCGGGTTCCACTTGTGGACGTCTTGGTTGAAGTCCCGAACCTGCGGCTGTCCCGCGGCGACTCCAGTGAGTTCGCCCGACTGAGTCCGCAAAAGCTCCGCGACGTAACCTTCAACCTGATGGCGAATCTTGGGGTCGTTCAACGCTGCCAACAGTTGAGGCTTGTCGACGTGCGTAAAACCACCGCACAGCGGACACTTCACTAAATCGTCATTCACCATTTGCCGCCCCCTGGAAGGATTGAGCGATTTTCGGGCTGATCTGCACCGCGCTCCCTGGTCTTCATTACAACCCCGGCAAGTATGGCAGGCAGTGATAAGCGTCTCGACGGTAAGTGACGGAGATCACAACGGGAATTCACATGGGATGCTGGGGTGATGTCGAAAGCAAGTGCGCACACCTTCACCATTGCCCGTTCGTCAGATAGTCGTGAATCGACTTCGCGGCGCGGCGGCCGGCGCCCATGGCAAGAATGACGGTGGCAGCGCCGGTCACGATATCTCCGCCAGCGAAGACACCTGGGCGCGTGGTGCGCTGAGTTTCGGAATCGGCTTGGATGTAGCCGCGTTTGTCCGTGCCCAGGCCCGGCGTGGTGCTTTGCACGATGGGGTTCGCGGTAGTACCGATCGCCATGACGGCCACGGATAGCGGCAAATCGAACTCCGAACCTTTGATGGGCACAGGCCTGCGGCGCCCGGAGGAATCCGGCTCGCCCAGCTCCATGCGCACGCAGCGCGCCGCGGTGAGCCAGCCTTTGCCATCGGAAAGAAACTCAACTGGCGCGGTCAGCATCTGGAAATCGATGCCCTCTTGCCGGGCGTGATGAACTTCCTCGGCTCGCGCCGGCATTTCCGCGTCGCTGCGGCGGTAGATTACATAGGCTTTGCGCGCCCCCAGGCGCAGCGCCGAGCGGATCGCATCCAGAGCAGTATTGCCGCCTCCGATCACCGCGACATCTTTGCCGTGCAGGTCGATCATGGGCTCATCGTAGGTGGGGAATTTGTAGGCCTTCATCAGGTTGATGCGGGTGAGAAACTCGTTGGCCGAGTAGACGCCGTTGAAATGTTCGCCCGGAATGCCCATGAACTGCGGCAGTCCAGCGCCTGTGCCGATGTAGACCGCGTCGAATCCTTCTTCGTGAATGAGTTCGTCGATCGTCACCGTGCGGCCGACGACCACATCCGTCTCGAATTCAACTCCCATCTCGCGCATGTAGTCGAGCTGCTCGCGAATGATCTGCTTGGGCAGGCGAAACTCGGGGATGCCATAGACCAGCACTCCTCCCAGTTCATGCAGCGCTTCGAACACGCGCACCTTGTGGCCCTTCTGAATCAGGTCACCGGCCACAGTCAGGCCTGACGGCCCACTGCCCACGACCGCGACTCTCTTCCCCGTCGGCTGCACATTGGGAAGCACATGCGTGCCCATGCGCTGCTCGTAATCGGCGACAAAGCGCTCCAGGTAGCCGATGCCGAGCGGCTTCACTTTCTTCGATAGCAGGCACTTGCCCTCGCAGTGATCTTCCTGCGGACAGACTCTTCCCGTGACGGCAGGCAGGACATTGTCTTCGCGAATCTTCGCCGCCGCGCCCAGGAAGTCGCCGGCCACGATCAGTTCCACAAACTCTTTCACCTTCACGCCCACTGGGCAGTTATCCGTGCAGGTGGGCTTGGCGCACTCCAGGCAACGCAACGCTTCCTGCCGCGCCAGTTCGGGACTGTAGCCGAGATTCACCTCTTGGAAATTCTTGTTCCGCTCGTCGGCGGGCTGCTCGGGCATCAATTGCCGTGGAACCTTCATCCGCTCCTTCATCGAAAGCGGGTTGAGAGTGTTTTTCGCGGTCGGGCTCACCTCTTGCCTCCTGGCGCAATCGCGCACGGTTCCTGAATTTCGTGAACCTCAACTTCGCCAACCCCGGCTTGGTGAGCCGCGGCTTTCTCCGCCGTTAAACGCTGGTAATCGGCCAGCGACCGTTGCTCGGCCTCGCGGTACATCGAGTTCCGCTGCACCAACACTTCAAAGTTCACTTTGTGAGCATCGAACTCAGGTCCATCGACGCAGGCGAATTCGCTCTTGCCATCGATCGGTACGCGGCAACCGCCGCACATTCCGGTGCCATCAATCATGATCGGGTTCAGGCTGACCACAGTTCGAATGTTCTCTTTGCGCGTGAGTTCCGCCACGGCCCTCATCATCACGACCGGTCCGATGGCCAGCACGAGGTCGATGCGGGTGCCGTTCTGGATGAGTTGGCGAAGTTTGTCGGTGACGAAGCCCTTGTCCGCGTAGCTGCCGTCGTCAGTAGTAATCAGGAGGGCGTCGCTCACCGCGCGCAGCTCCTGCTCGAGAATCACGAGTTCTTTGTTGCGCGCACCGATGATCGAGATCACACGGTTGCCCGCCCGTTTGAACGCCGCTGCCGAGGGATAGGCCATGGCCGTGCCGACGCCTCCGCCCACCACCACAACGGTGCCGAACTTCTCGATCTCGGAAGGCTTTCCCAGCGGACCGACCACGTCGAGAATGTGGTCGCCGGTGTTCAGCGAATTCAGCAAATGGGTGGTCTTCCCGGCCGACTGCACCACAATGCTAATGGTGCCGGCTGCCGGGTCGGAGTTCTCGATGGTCACAGGAATGCGCTCGCCTTCCTCGTAAATGCGCAAAATCACAAACTGGCCAGGCTTCTGTTTGCGGGCAATGCGGGGAGCTTCGAGAACGAAGCGTTTGATACCGGGGGCGATGAATTCTGCGTGAATGATATTGAACACGTGCGCTCCGCTAGCGAATTACAGTTCGATTGTGGGGGGAAGTGGCCGGAAGCGGCAGTGATGGAGATCACAAGCGTTTGTGAGCCAATAACGGGTGGGTTACTTCCGGAATCTAGTCGCACGAACGCTTCCCAGAGTCTTGCGCGCTTTTGGGATAGATCAGTTCTACGCGCGCACGGTCAAGACCGGGCAAATGGCTTGCGCCACGACCCGGTGCACGGTCGTCCAAGGCAGGTGGGTTGCGGCGTCGGCGGGACGCGCTCCCAGCACAATCAGATCGGCGTCGCGGTCCGCTGCCGTATTCAAGATGCACTGCCACGCGGCACCGAACTCGATCACGGCCTCCGGCACATAGGCCAGCGCCGCGTCCTTAGGAACCAGTCCCTGTAATTGCCGGATACCATCTTCAATCAGCCCCAAACGGGCGTCCAGGACCGCGTAGTCTTCAACCACATGCATCAGCGTCAGACGCGCTTCAAATTGCCCGGCAAGCCCAATCGCAACCGGGGCAACCGTTAACGAGGAGGGAGTAAAGTTCGTGGCATAGACTATGCGCCGCAGTTCCAGTTCGGCAGGCGCCAGTTCTCTGCCCTCGCCGTGAAATTCGGGCAGCTTGGCCCGCCCGCGGACTTTTGGTCCGACGGTTAGAACGGGACAGGGTGCGTGCCGCAGAATATCCTCGGCCACAGAGCCGAGCAGCAGCCTTCCCAGTCCGGTGCGGCCATGAGTTCCGACCACGATCAGATCGATCCCGTGCTCCGCGACGATGCCGCTCAAGTTCGTCCAAACCTGCCCATGGCGCACGGAGCTGCGGTTCGGAATTCCCCCCAAGCGAGCCGTGATGCGCTGGATCTTCTCCTGAGCGTCGGCACGCGCATCCTCGTAAAGAGTGCCCACACTCACGTAGTCGACACCGCCGGTCATGAGCAGCAAATTAGCATCGGAAAGGACGTGGGCAACGTGCAGCGTACCGCCGAAGCGGCGGCAGATGGCGGTCGCATAAGGCAGCGCCGATTCCGATGTGGGTGAGAAGTCCGTGGCAAACAGCACATTCTTTACGGAGATCGCGGCGGATCTCTTGGTTTCGGGTGTGTCTTGCTTTTGGTCTGCGACGGTCATACGACACCTCCGCACCTGGATCCAAGGTCACACTTCGAAGCGATTTCGGCTATGTCCAATGTCACTCCGTCCTGTGACCCTGATCACGCCATCGACTCGATCGTGCTTGATCCGTGCGGGCTGCATGCTCTCGACTGTCGTCGGGAACAACTGAAGATAAATCAAGCAGATGTGGAATCCGGTTGTGACTCCGGGCACAATCGCGCAAGAAGGTCCAGAAGTTCAGAGGTCCAAGTAGGCTCGGATGGAAGTTAGATCTTCGGTCGCACGCACCCGAAAGCCCAGGCGCCTCATGATGGCCTGCATGGCTATGTTGTCCGGCAACATCTCCGCAGACACCTGGCTCAACTTTTCATCCCGGGCGACTTCGACCACGCGGCGGAGCAGTTCGTTCCCCAGACCAAGTTTCTGATACTGATCGGAAACCAGCACCGCAACTTCCGCTTCATTTCTACCGTGCAGTTTACTCATGCGCCCGACCGCTATAATCCGCCGCTCTCCGGTCGCTGGATCGATGGTTTCGGCGACCAGCGCCATCTCACGATCGTAATCACCGAAGCAGATTTTCAACAATCGCTCGTGCGCTATGCGCCTACTGAGGCTTAGAGAGCAGAAGTAGCGCAGGTAGACGCTGCGGTCGGAGAGCGTCTCGTGGAGCTTAACTATGAGCGGCTCGTCCTCGGGGCGGATCGGACGGATGGTCACCTGATTTCCATCCTTCATCGTCCAGGGCGAGACATACTGCAGGGGATAGGGGCGGATGGCGGGCTTGGGCAACTGATCGAGTGTCACCGCCGGACCGTGCAGCACGATTCTGGCATCGAGCGCCAACAGGCGCTCCGGTGAGGCCAGCAAGGGATTGATGTCAATTTCCGCAATCCACGGCTGTTCGAGGACGAGCTGACTGAAGCGCACTAACAGCTGCTCCAGTGCGGCCATATCGACCGGCTTGCGCCCGCGGACTCCTTTGAGCGCGGTGAAGATGCGAGTCTGCTCCATCATTCGTTGCGCCAGCGTCGTATTCAGTGGCGGAAGCGCCAGGGCGCGGTCGCGATACACTTCAACTAGTTGACCACCCGAGCCAAACAAGATTACCGGACCAAACTGCGGATCGATGCTGCTGCCGAGGATCAATTCGTAGCCATCCAGCTTCACCATGGGCTGCACGGTGACGCCTGAAAACTGATCCGCGCCGGCTTTCTCAGCCACCGAAGACTGGATGAAGCGATAGGCAGTGCGGACGGCAGCTTCATCCTGCAAGTTCAGTTGGACTCCGCCAACATCCGTTTTGTGCGTGATGGTCTCGGAAAAGACCTTCAGCACAACCGGAAAACCAATTTCCGCAGCAACTCCGACCGCCTCGTCTGCGCTGGCCGCGACCCGCGTCTCCACCGTGGGGATGCCGTAAAGCGACAACAGCTGCTTCGATTCAAGCTCGGTGAGCAGAACGCGGCCGTGCCCCCGCACGTTCTGAATGATTTGGTCGACCTTAGTGCGGGATGCGCTTTCCAGCTCAGAGTACTGCGTGAGTGTGGGAGTCTCGTACAGCCCGCGCAGGTTGTAGGTATATCGCCACATGTAAGTAAAGGCACGCGCTGCGGTATCGGGATAGGGAAACGTAGGAATGCCCGCGGAATTCAGCGCGGCTTCCCCGGCAGCAATGCTGTTTCCTCCCATCCAACTGGCGAGCACCGGCTTGCCATATTCTTTAGCGTAAGGCTTCAAGCGATCTGCAATCTGCGAAGGGTCGGTCATCCCCTGCGGGGCGAGGATGACCAGCAACCCATCACTGTTCGGATCCTGGGAAGCAATTTCGAGGGCATGAGCGTAGCGCTCGGGATCGGCATCGCCGAGAATGTCAATGGGATTGTTGTGGCTCCAGTGGGCGGGAAGAAACTCGCTCAGGCGGTTGAGGGTGTCTGGAGAGAGCTCGGCCAGTTCCCCGCCGTTGGCAACCAGCGCGTCGGTGGCCAGGACTCCCGGGCCGCCAGCATTGGTAAGGATGGTAAGTCGTGGACCTTTGGGGCGAGGTTGCCGGCCGAGCACTTCCGCCATATAGAACAGATCCGCAATGTTGTGGACCCGCAAAACTCCCGAGCGGCGGAACGCCGCTTCCAAAACTTCGTCGCTGCCCGTGAGCGCCCCGGTGTGTGAGGCCGCGGCGCGGGATGCCGCTTCCGAGCGGCCGGCCTTGATTACAATGATCGGCTTGGTGAGGGCGACTTCGCGAGCGGCAGATACGAACGACCGCGCATCTCCCACCGACTCCATGTAAAGCAGAATGCTCTTGGTGTGAGGATCGTCACCGAAGTAGTAAATCAAGTCGCCCCAGCTAACGTCCAGCATCGAGCCGGTAGAAACGATGGCGCTGAAACTCACTTCCTCGCGGTGGCTCCAGTCGAGGATCGCGCTCAGAAGGGCTCCACTCTGACTCAGGAATGCGACGCTTCCCGCTGGCGGCGCGTCTTTTGCGAAGGTGGCATTCAACCCGATCGACGGGTTCATGATCCCCAGGCAGTTTGGGCCAATCAAGCGCAGGGAACCGCGGCGCAACTGTTCTTGAATTTGTTTTTCGAGCGCATCGCCTTGCGTGCCGCGCTCTTTGAATCCGGCGGAAATCACCACCGCGGATTTGGCGCCCGCATCCACGCACTCGCCAATAATCTGCGGAACCGTCACTGCGGGAGTGGCAATTACCGCCAAGTCCACCGGTCGGGAGATGTCACGAATGTTCTTATAAGCCTTAAGCCCCAGCACTTCCTCATGCTTCGCGTTAACCGCATACACTTTGCCTTGAAAGCGGCCGTGCAGAAGATTCTCAAGAACAGTTCGGCCTACGGTGTGGGCGCGATCAGTCGCGCCGATCACGGCCACCGAGTTGGGAGCGAACATTGCATCCAAGCCGTACTTGCCGGGTGCCGCGTGTTTCGTTTCCTCCTGTAGTTGTTCCATCGAAACATCCTCGGTTGAACTCAGAAAGCTCCGCTCGCTCAACCCTGCCGCGGAACTCGCTACGTTGAGGATAGACTATCGGCGAATGTTTCGTATTTTCTTGAAGACTCAACCGCTGCAGGCACATCAAAACCGCTTCGCGGGGGACGGGCGGATACAGGGAATGCGTTAGGCAACGGGCACGGCGACCGCCACCACTGATTCGAATATCTGCTTGATGGCCAGCGCGCGCGACACCAGGCACAGACCCTTGGCCCTGTTTAAGAGCTTGATGGCCCGTGCCTGTTCCGCTTCTTGAGGAATCATCAGGTGCGCGCGAACCAGCACTTCGCCGAAGGTGTAGCCGGTCTCGGTCTTGCTGATGGCGCCTTCCACTTCCACCTGCAGGTCGATGTACTCAAATTTTGAATGTTCTGCGAGTGTCCGAAACGTAATGGTGTAGCAACTGGCGATGGCGCTTAGCAATAAGTCTTCCGGCGTCCATCTGCCCTCCAATCCGCCGAAGGCAGGCGGCGAGGTGAAGTGGATCGCACTGTGCGCGGAACTGGATTCTGCAATGCCGGCCCGGCCGGAGGTCCACCACGCGACTACTCGAAACCGATGTGCTTCTTCCACGCGCTATATCCTCCCTGCGTGTTCCTAAAGTCCATGAGGATCAGGACCTCAGTTAGAAAGTTGGAAGTTTACGGTGATTGTGGTTTCCACCTCCACCGGTTCGCCATTCAGCAGGAATGGCCGGTAGCGAAACTGTTGGACGGCCTTGATCGCAGCCGGCACCAGCATGGGATGTCCGCTTACCAACACCAGGTTCTGGATTTCTCCGGTTTTGGAGATGACCGCGTTGAGCACTACCTGGCCCTGGATGCGGGCCGCCTTTGCAATCGCCGGGTATTCGGGTTCGATCTTCTGAATTAATCTGCCTTGCGTTACACCCTGTGAAATCCGGACGCGCTTGGGGGCTGCAGGGGTTGCCAATCTTGGCACGGCGTTGAGGCTCGAAGTGGAACTGATGATTCCACCGATCACGCCTCCCAACTGTCCACCGGGGATTCCACCCGGAACTCCTCCGAGGACTCCTCCAGTAGACAATGCCGGGGGCGGCGCCTCGTCTTCTTGAATCATCTGCACCCTCTGAGGAATCCTGCCGGGGGTACGCAAATGCCCATCCAGCAACTCACTTTCTACCCGCGCCGTCACCTTCGCGGCTTCGGCCGCGGCGGGGGGCGGTGGAGGAGGTGGAGGAGGCGGAGCCACCAGAAACGACAACAATTGCTGCTTGGGCAGAGTCTGGGTAAACATTAACGGCACGATAAGCAACATTCCCAGCAGCGAGCATTGAATGACGAATGAGAAAATAGTCGCGAGGCTTCGGCGACGACGCTGCAGGCCACCGGTTTCGAGCAAAACGTCTGCAAAGATCGTCTCAGCCGGTGCCGGCCGGGGTACCGGCATCACTTGGGCCGGACGCCACTCCTCGAGCGGTTTCTTGACTTCCGGTTTTCTGACCTCGGTTGCGGTGCTCATGGAAACCTCCATTCTGCACAGCTCCCATATATCGCGTGCATAGTTATTCTGCTCGCTGGGGGCGGCTGAAACCATGCTTGACATCACGGGTTTTCGTGATTCTGATCACGGGGACAGTGATACAATCGACTGTGAAAGCGGTGTCAATGCGCGCTCCCTACGGGCTGAATATCCTCGACAACTGCCTCACCTGTCCCATAAGGGAGGAGCATCTATTCTGCAATCTGCCGGTGCCCGCCGTGCAGAAGCTGAATGAGATGAAGTCCACCGCGATTTACCCAAAATCCGCGGTGCTGTTTATCGAGGGCCAGCAGCCACGCGGGGTTTTTGTGCTTTGTGCGGGGAAAGTGAAGCTCTCCACATCGTCCTCCGAGGGCAAGACGATTATCACGAAAATCTCGGAACCGGGGGATGTTCTCGGACTCAACGCCACCATTTCCAATCGGCCTTACGAAGTGACCGCCGAGATGATTGAGCCGGGACAGGCGAATTTTATTTCCCGCGATGCCTTGCTGCAGTTCATGCGTGAATATGGAGAGGTAGCGGTCCGAGTCGCGGAGCAGTTGAGCCGCAATTACTACACCGCGTATGAAGAGATCCGTACGCTGGGACTCTCCACCTCCCCTTCCGAAAAATTCGCGAAGTTACTGCTGGGATGGTGCAATACGACGAGCAACGGTGATCCTTTGCAGGTGAAGTTGACGCTCACGCATGAGGAAATCGCCGAAATGATCGGCACGACTCGTGAAACCGTAAGCCGGTTGTTCTCTGAGTTCAAGAAACGGCAGTTGGTCCAGCTAAAGGGCGCCACTCTGGTCATCCGCAACAAAGCTGCGCTGCAAAAGATGGTTAACTCCTGACCACCATCACCGACTTCGGCTAATCCCTCCTTAGTTGCTAAAGTCACTCACTGTCAAAACCGGACACTTGGCGTGGCATATAACCTCATGGGTGAGCGCCCACGGTATATGCGCGGCCACGCGTGGAATGGAGGTTCGATTCGCACCCATGACGATCAAGTCGACTCTCTCCCTCGCCGCCAAGTCCAGAATCCCTTCCGGCAGGAAATCCATCCCCGCTACGCACTCTGGTTCGGCCGTCAGCTTGGTGTTGGGTGGGAGCAATTCCCTTAACTTCTTCGCGCTCTCGTCTCGCACCGTCCGCTGCCACTTCGTAAATGCCTCGGCACCGTAAGCCGAAGGGCCGTAGGCTGCCGGACCCAGATCCGGGCTTGGCATGGGTGGCACCATGTGCAAGAGGACGAGCTTCGCCTGATAGTCCTCTGCCAGAGATAGAGCGTGAGGGAAGGCCTGGTTGCAAGCAGGCCCGAAGTCGGTTGCGAAAAGAATCCGCTTGAACTCGATCATTCCGGGTTCGGCGGTTGGCACTTTCGGTCCAATTGTGAGCACCGGGCAAGGGGCCAAGCGTAAGATCTCTTCCGCAGCCGATCCTAGTGCAAGCTTCTTCAGTCCGCCCCGCCCGCGGGTGCCGAGCACCATCAGATCAACTTTCTCCCGTTGAATCACAGAAGCCAGAACATCCCATACCGGCCCCGATTCAAGGACCAGATGATAGTTGAGGTCATTCATCCGAGCGTCCTCACCAACCCGCATCATCTGCTGCTCCGCTTCAAGCAGGCGGCGGTTGAGTTCCCGGGGCAGTGGTTCCAGCGGGACTGGCTCACGCCGCTCCGGGGGAATTGCGTGCACTACAGAGAGTGCTGAGCCATATCGGCGCGCGATGGCAACCGCAAAGGCGAGCGCTCGCTGGGATACCTCCGAGAAATCGGTGGCAATCAATAACTGCTTGAATGCGACACTCTGCTTCCGATCTTGCACCTGTGCAACCGTTGACATAAACGCCTCCTTCGCGGGTCAATCGGGATACGCAGCTAGGACATCTTTTTGAGCGCCCCCACCGCAGCACTCCGACTGCGCTGCTGTTCTTGCTTTTCAGAAAGGTCTTGCAGAGGAACGACTAAGACTCCGGCCGAGTGAGAAACGAGGGTCATCCGGCTCGAACATTCGCCACAGAGCCAGAAGTGCTCGAGGACAGGTGTGTCGAGTACACCGGCTCCTTCTACTGCAGCCGCTCCGACGGCCAAGTGGAAAAGTCTGCCTTCACGCAAATACCGGAATGTGGTCGAGCAGGAGGGATTCGCACACTTCGAGACCATAGCCGCCTCCAAGGTTGCATGTCCCAGGTCTCGGAGCAATCGCCTTGGACCATGCAATTGGCCCACGTGCCCAGCAATGACGCTACTATTTGATCCCGGAACATGAAGTGATCCCGATCACGGCTGACGGTGATTTCGCCACAGGATAGCAGCGGCGTCCCCGCCCGGGCAATCGAACCAAAAATAAAATCGGGGAAGACGTCGATGTGACCTATATCACAATCAGATGTGCCTCCTGTCATAGCTGGAACCGTGGCCTAAGGTCGAAGATTCAAGTAGTTAAGGAGGGGCGTCGATGCTGCTCGCATACAGACTTCTCCGCTTGGTTGAAACCCACTCTGATGCCCTGGCGACCGCGCTTCTTGAGAAAACGCACAACTCGCCCCGGCTTCCCGACTACAACAACGTACCTCCTGAAGAACTCAAGCAACGGGTCTACGAAATCTATCGGCACCTGGCAGACTGGCTGCTGGGGAAAGGCGAGTCGGATGTCGAAGAGCGCTATCTGGAGATCGGCGCAAAGCGGGCCCGGCAGGGCGTGCCGCTCAGTCAACTCATCTGGGCGATCATTTTGACCAAGAAAAATCTCTGGGACTTCTTGAAGAAAGAGGCGGTTCTGGAGCTGCCGGTAGAAATCGCCGGCGAACTCGAGGTAGAGGAGCTGTTAGATCAGTTTTTCGATCACGCCATTTTTTATGCGGCCGTCGGTTATGAGCGTTGGGTCGTTTCCGATGGGTCGGAGCCTGTGGGGAAGGTGAGCACCGTTCGATAGTGGGGGAGAAAGAATGTCCTGGGAATCCGATTACAAGAAGAAACTGCGCACCGCGGATGAGGCTCTAGGTTGCGTGCAGTCCGGCATGCGGGTCTACATTCAGCCGGGTTGTGCCGAGCCTGAGACTTTGGTAGAGGCACTGATGCGCCGTGGTCCGTTCGTGGAAGACGTGGAGATCGTTCACATGATGACCATGGGAGCGGCTCCCTACGTAGCGCCGGAAATGGCAGGGCACTTCCGGCATAACGCAATGTTCATCGGCAGCAATGTGCGCGAGGCCATCAACGATGGCCGCGCCGATTACACGCCGATCTACCTGAGTGAGATTGAAGGGCTTTTCGAGAGCGGCGCCATGCCGATCGATGTGGCCCTGCTGGAACTTTCTCCTCCAGATTCGCACGGCTTCTGCAGCTTCGGCGTGGGCGTGGATACGTCGCTCACCGCGGCGAAATGCGCCCGCTACGTGGTTGCACAAATCAACGATCAGATGCCGCGCACCTACGGAGACAGCTTCATCCATGTGACTGAACTGGATGCCATTGTGGATTCTTCCCGGCCGCTCTGCGCCATCAAGCATCCGGCAATTACCGACATGCACAAGGCCATCGCCCGCAACGTCGCAGGCTTGATTGAAGACGGGTCCGTGCTGCAAACCGGCATTGGGGGAATCCCGGATGCTGTGCTGCCGTTTCTCATGGATCGCAAGGATCTTGCGGTGCACAGTGAATTGGTTTCCGACGGAGTGATTCCGTTGATCGAGGCCGGCGTGCTTACGGGTGCGCGCAAGAACTTCAAACCGCGGAAAATCATTCTGGGATTTGCCCTGGGCACGAAACAGTTGTTCAACTTTGTAGACAACAATCCGATCTTCGAGTTCCATCCCACTGCCTATACCAACGATCCCGGACTGATTGCCCGAAACGACAACATGGTGGCGATCAACTCCGCGCTGCAGGTCGATCTCACCGGGCAGGTGTGCTCCGATTCGATCGGAAACCAGTTCTACAGCGGCATTGGCGGACAGGTGGACTTCCTCCGCGGGTCTTCGCGGTCCAAGGGTGGCAAGGCGATTATTGCCATTTCGTCTACGGCGAAGAGTGGCACGATCTCGCGGATCGTGCCCATGCTGAACCCCGGCGCGGGAGTGGTTACATCGCGCGGGCTAATCCGTTACGTGGTGACCGAATACGGAGTTGCGTATCTGCACGGCAAGACCATTCGCGAACGGGCTCAGGCGTTGATCGACATTTCACATCCCAAGTTTCGGGAAGAACTTTATCAATTTTGCGAGAAAACTAAGTGGCTGCAGCGACCTCTGGCTGCCGAGACGGTGTAACGAGGTGAAGCATGGCAGGGCAAGCGCGCGGTAAGGTCACGGTCGATGTCGAGGAGTGCAAGGGATGCGGGCTGTGTGTGGAGTCTTGTCCGCCCAAGTGCCTGGAACTGCTGCCGGAGCTGAATGTGTACGGAGCTCATCCGGCGCACTACACCGGAGAAGATTGCACTGGTTGTGGAATCTGCTTCTACTGCTGCCCGGAGCCGGGCGCGATTACGGTCTACCGCATAAAAGCTAAAGCCAAGGCGTTGGCCACGGCGCCAGCGCAGGCGCAGGAGCAGGAGCGAGGAGGCGAGCATGCGGCAACTTTGTAAGGGCAACGTCGCGGTCGTCAAGGGAGCGATTCTCGCCGGGTGCCGTGCCTACTACGGATACCCGATTACTCCAGCCAGCGAAATCGCCGAGTCGGCCGCGCTCTACTTCCCGCAAGTCGGCGGAACGTTTCTGCAAGCTGAGAGCGAAGTCGCAGCCATCAACATGGTCTACGGCGCAGCGGCGGCCGGCGTCCGCGTCATGACCGGATCCTCGGGACCCGGCATCAGCCTGATGCAGGAAGGCATGTCCTATCTGGCTGGCGCGGAGCTGCCCTGCGTGATCGTGGATGTAATGCGCGGCGGACCAGGACTGGGCAACATCGCGCCGGAACAAAGCGACTATTTCGCCATGGTGAAGGGCGGCGGCCACGGCAACTATCGCAACCTCGTGCTGGCTCCCGCGTCGGTGCAGGAGATGGCAGAACTCACCATGCTGGCATTCGAACTCGCCGATAAATACCGCAATCCGGCGGTGGTGCTGGCAGACGGTTTCATTGGGCAGATGATGGAACCACTGGATCTCGAGGATCGTGAGATGCAAGCGCCGGAAAAACTTTGGGCTGTGAAGGGCACGCCTGAGACGAGGGCCAACCTGGTTAGTTCCATATATCTCGAAACCGATGAATTGGAAGAGCACCAGCGCAGATTAGAAGCCAAGTACATCCGCGCGCAGCAAACCGAGCCGCGCTGCGAACTCTGCCGCACTGAGGACGCCGACGTGCTCCTGGTTGGCTACGGCATTGTCTCCCGAGTATTGCTTTCCACGGTCGAGGCGCTGCGCAAAGAAGGCGTGAAAGCGGGACTGTTCCGTCCCATCACCTTGTGGCCCTATCCTTCGAAGGCTCTGGCGAAAGCGGCAGAGAAAGTGGAGAAGGTCATCGTCGTCGAATTGAGCAACGGGCAGATGGTGGAAGACGTGCGCCTCACAGTAAACGGAAAAGTTCCGGTGGAGTTCTACGGCCGTGTAGGCGGCAATGTGCCTTCGGTCGCAGAGCTGCAACAACAGGTGTTGACACGCATGGCGGTCGCGGTCTGAAAAGGACAACGAAAAATGGCAAGCGAAAGCGTGATCGGCGTGATGGATCCCGAAGTTAAGTCCGAGGTTAAGTCCGAAGTCAAGCCCGAAGCCAAACCCGACGTGGATCCCACCGTTAACAACGACGGATATGAATCGATCCACTCCAAGTCGCCGGTGTTCTTTGACCTGTACGAGCGCAAGTCCGAACTGCAGCACCAGACCCACTACTGTCCCGGCTGTGGCCACGGAGTGGCGCACAAGCTGATTGCCGAAGCTCTGCAGGAGCTGGGACTGCAGGATCAGACGATCTTCGTGAGTCCGGTGGGCTGCTCGGTATTTGCTTACTACTATTTTGACGTGGGCAATGTGCAGGTCGCGCACGGCCGCGCGCCAGCTTCGGCCACGGCAATCAAACGATCCTGCCCCGGCAAGATCGTCATCTCCTATCAAGGCGACGGCGACCTCGCGGCAATCGGCACCGCCGAGATCGTGCATGCCGCCAACCGAGGGGAAAAGATCACCGTCTTTTTCGTAAACAACGGAATCTACGGCATGACCGGTGGACAGATGGCGCCCACCACGCTGGTCGGGCAGAAAAGCACAACGTCTCCGTGGGGCCGGCGGCCGGCAAACGAAGGCTTCCCGTTGCACATGGCGGAACTGCTCGCCACGCTGGAAGCTCCCGCATACATCGAACGCGTGGCTCTTTCCGACAACAAGAACATCATGAAGGCGCGGCGGGCGATCCGTAAGGCACTCGAGATTCAGCGCGACGGCGCGGGCTTCTCGTTCGTCGAAATCCTGTCACCCTGTCCCACCATTTGGGGCAAAGATCCGGTGGAAGCGCGGCGCTGGGTCCTCGATAAGATGATGCCAATTTTTCCGTTGAATGTTTTCCGCGATCACCGGCCGGAAATTCCTGCGGGCAAAGAACCGCCGCAACGTTCAGTAGCGGACGTGCTTGAGATCACTCCGAAAGCGGTGGGGCACGATGCTTCCAAACCGAAGCACGCCCATCACTTCAAAGACGTCAAGATCAAGATTGCGGGGTTCGGAGGACAAGGCGTCCTGCTGTTGGGACAACTTCTCATCGAAATGGGGCTACGGGAAGCGCTGGAAGTAAGCTGGCTTCCGTCCTACGGACCGGAGATGCGTTCGGGCAGCGCCCACTGCCATGTGTGCTTGTCGAAGGAACGGATCGGCTCTCCGCTGGTCTCGCACCCCGATGTGCTGGTGGCCATGAATGAGTACTCCCTGCGGAAGTTTGCCCACGAGGTGGTGAGCGGCGGACTCATCCTTTACAACGGCGCCAGCCTTCCTGTCGACTTTTCCGCGCCGGGACTGCAACTGGTGGCGATTCCAGCTGCCGAGATCGCCGATAAGCTCGGCTCGACGAAAGCCTCCAACATCGTGATGATGGGCGCGCTCCTGGAAGAGACTGAATGTCTGTCTTCCGGAACCGCCTTGAGCGTGCTCGAAGACAAAGTGAAAAAACTCGATCTGCTGGAAATTGACCGGAAGGCGCTCTCCGCAGGACGCCTGTTTATCGATGACCAAGCTCACGTTGGCGCGCTCAGTCAGCCAGATGGATTCGCTTAACAGAGAAAGAAAGGCCTGCAATGTCAACCGCGTGGACTGCACGTTACGCCCTGCGCACGAAAGGCATCACCAGTTCTCAAATTCGCGACCTGTTGAAGATTACCCAACGGCCGGGAATGATTTCTTTTGCCGGCGGCCTGCCCGCTCCCGACGTGTTCCCTATCCAGCGCTTTGAGGAAGCCTGCCACAAAGTGCTGAGCCAACAGGCGGCTTCCGCCTTGCAGTACGGAGCCACCGAAGGTTACGAACCCCTCCGCGAACTGATTGCCAACAACATGGCACGCTACGGGATCAAGGCGAAAGCTGAGAATGTCTTGATCACTTCCGGCTCGCAGCAAGCGCTTGACCTGATCGGCAAACTCTTTATCAATGCGGGAGACCGCGTGCTGGTGGAGGCTCCGACTTATCTGGGCGCGCTGCAGGCATTCAACGTGTATGGCGCGGAATATTTGTCCGTTCCCGTCGACGACGACGGCCTGCGCACGGAATTGGTGGAGAGGCCTCTGCGTTCCGGTCCCAAGTTCATGTACATCCTGCCCAACTTTCAGAATCCGGCCGGGACGACTCTGTCGGAGGGTCGCCGCCATCAACTGGTGCTGCTGGCGGATAAGTATGGCATCCCGATTGTCGAAGACGATCCCTATGGCCAGTTGCGTTATGAAGGCGAACATCTCCCGCCACTGGTCGTGCTCGACCGGGAAAATCTGCGGCGCGATAGCGGCTATTCGATTGGCAACGTCATTTACCTGAGTACCTTCTCGAAGACGCTCGCTCCGGGGCTACGTCTGGGATGGATCGTCGCTCCTCCTGAGATCATCAGCAAGCTGGCGCAACTCAAGCAAGGCGCCGATCTCCACACGTCGACCTTCACGCAGTTCGTGGCCTACGAAGTTGCGCGCGATGGATTTCTCGACCAGCACGTGAAGCTGATCCGTCAGGTTTATCGCGAACGCCGTGACGTAATGCTTCAGTCTTTGAGGGAGTTCTTTCCGCCCACAGTCACCTGGACTTATCCTCAGGGCGGCCTCTTCCTGTGGGTTACCCTGCCCGCAGGATTGGACATGCAGGCGATTTTCCAGTCGGCAGTCGAGCACAATGTAGTGTTCGTGCCGGGCGACTCCTTCTATGCCAACGACGTTCGGGGAAACGATGGCCGCGAAGGCAGCCGCCACATGCGCCTGAACTTTTCCAACGCCTCTCCGGAGCAAATACGCGAAGGCATCGGCCGTTTGGCCACGGCCGTGAAAAGCCACGCACCCGCTATGTCGCTTCGATCAGAGTTGCCGGTAGAAGTGTAGAAGCACTGCCCGGCGCTCGCCAATGTCTGCCTGGCACGTATTCGATGGGTATGGCCAAGTAGATCCAACGCCAAGGTTGGGCCGGGGCTGTGGGTCCGTGCTCGACGACACTTAAGTGAAATCCGTGAAACGTCATTCATGAGGGGGCAGCATCGACTGCCCCCCTTAAGTTCTTCCGGAGGTTGCTCTACTCCAGCACGAAAATATTCTTGCCCGCGCACATCTCTTTCAGCACCTTCGGCCAAACCGTAACGCTGACTTCTCCAAGATGCGCCTTGCGGAGCAACAGCATCAACGTTCGCGACTGCCCGATTCCCCCGCCGATCGAGAGCGGAATGTCGTTGTTCAGAATCGCCTGGTGATACGGCAATCGCATAAAGTCCAACTGCTTGGCCAGCGTAAGCTGCTTCTTCAACGTCTCCGCCGTAACCCGAATCCCCATCGACGTCAATTCGTGACGCCGCTTGGTTACCGAGTTCCACACCAGGATGTCGCCGTTCAGGCCGTGCGTGTCTTTGCCGGTCTGATCGTGAGTGTCGGTGACCCAATCGTCGTAATCGGCGGCTCGCATCTCGTGCGGATATCCATCCTTCAATGGCCAGCCGATGCCCACAATGAAGACCGTCGGATACTTTTGCAGAACCGCAGTCTCCCGCTGTTTGCGTGGCAGGTCGGGATACATATCCAGAATCTCCTCGGCATGCAAGAAGATCAACTCCTCCGGCAGATCGGGATAGCGGTAGTCCTTCAACTGCGGAAACAGAGATTGCGCGAACTTTTCCGCTCCCACAATCACTTTCCAGATCTTGCGAACAATCGTCTTCAAAAACTCAAGGTTGCGCTGCTCGCTGGTAATGACGCGCTCCCAATCCCATTGATCCACATAGGCGGAGTGGTCGTGGTCCAGGAAATAATCCTTGCGAACCGCGCGCATATCGGTACAGATTCCTTCACCCACCTTGCAATCGAATTGCTTGAGTGCGACCCGTTTCCACTTGGTCGCGGCCTGCACCACCTGCGCGTCGATGGGGTGCAGGTTGCGATCATTCGAGATATGGAACTGCACCGGTGTGCGCGATCCATCGCGATCCAGCATATCGTTGACTCCGCTTTCCACATCGACGATGAGCGGCACCTCGACCATCATCAGGTTAAGTTCCTTGCACAGGTTATCTTCGATATAACGCTTCACCTGGAAGATGGCCTGCTGCGTCTCTTTCGGGCTGAGCAGCGATCGATAACCGAGTGGCAGAACCTTTTCCAACTCTTTGTAGTCGCCGATTCCCGGTCCCGCCAGGTCGGCCTTCTTATCTTTATTCGAATCCAGCACAAGCGTGCTCATGAAATTTCTCCTTTGCAAACGGGTTGCTGTGCCGACGAAGCGCCGACACGCGGTCTATCAAAGCTGTGGATCTGAAGTTGCGGATCAAGGCAGGGGCAGAGCCAGAGGTCACGGGATACGAGGCGCGAGCATCGGGCAGATGCGAGCGTGGGATGCTCCCAGGCCGCCGCGATGACCCGCAGAAGTCCGGTGAGGCCAAATGCGGCCGTCGCGAGCAAAACGATCATGAGCACCGGCAGTTTCACCTCGCTCGTTGTCAGTGTGCCCCTAGGTTGCGTGAAATGCTGTGACCGTAGTCACCTGCTGAGGTGACCCTGTAATCCAGGCAGGCTTTCGAGCCGTTTGCTCCCCCCCGGGGGTCACGGCTTAGGGTGACGTGGATCACTGCGCCTGTCCCCTCCAAAGCTGAAACTCACCACTAGGCAACGGCAAAGTTGCTGAGTTCTCTTACATACAGCTCTGAAAGGTATGTATCGGTGTTTACTTTCGCAACGAACGCGCGCATGCCACAACAACTGCTGCTTTCATCAAGTTGCAAAACTCTACAAGGAGACGAAGACGAAATCATGAAGACCACTAAGCTGGTGATGCTTGTAATGACAATCGCGGTAGGCCTGTTCATCCTGATCCCGAATCTGTCATGGGCCGCCGATGACGGAGCCAGTATCTATAAAGCAAAATGCGCAGCCTGCCACGGAGCCGATGCAGCGGGCAAGCCCGCAGCCAAGATTCCGAGCCTGATTTCGGACGAAGCCAAGAAGACGTCGGATGACGGCGTGGCCAAGGCCGTTGCGGATACGGCGAAGCACCCGGCCACGGTAAAGAGTCTGCCCCCGGACCAGGTGAAAATGGTCGTGTCGTACATTCGCAGCCTACAGAAGTAGTCGTAGCGATTGGCTGTTCCTTTTTGTGCACCCGGCGTTCTGGCCAAGATGCTGACGCCGGCAAAGAAGCGTGAGGGATATGAGGAAGTCCGGCTCAATTCGGCGGACGGAACCAACAACTTGCCGTTTCGCTGCCAGCCGGAAATCTCATCCCTTATTCGCGTTGCCAGATGGAACAGCCCGCCGGGCCCAGGAGGCTCACCACTTCGGGCCCGGCCCTTTTTCCCGGCCGGCACGCCAAAACCATGCTGCAGACTTCCTAGTCTGGTTCAGTCATCCTACGCACTCTTACTTAATTTCTCTGCCACGGAAGGCGAGCTGGGAAGCAACGAGGAGCGATTCCCATGAGTAAGGCCCTGTTGTACGACGCAACCATGTGCATCGGTTGCAAACAATGTGAAGGTGCGTGCGCGCAGCAGAACAAGCTGCCCTACGACGATAAGGTGGCAGCGGAGTCGGTGCAGTCGGAGCATAAATACACCGTCGTCATGACCAAGGACGACAAATTCATGCGCCGCCTGTGCATGCACTGCGAGCATCCGGCCTGCGCGTCGGTTTGTCCCGTAGGCGCCTTTCATAAGACAAAGGAAGGTCCAGTCGTGTACGACGTCTGGAAGTGCATTGGCTGCCGGTACTGCATGGTCGCTTGCGCGTTTGCCCAGCCGAAGTACGAATGGGGTTCGCTGAATCCGCGTGTCCGGAAATGCGTTATGTGTCCCGATCGCGTGGTTGCCGGCAAGCAGACGGCATGCGCCGAGATCTGCCCCACCGGCGCCACTAAGTTCGGCGATCGCGACGATCTCATTAAGGAAGCGCAGGGTCGTATCCGTGACAATCCATCCAATTATCAGCCTCGTATCTATGGCCTTCACGAAGTTGGCGGAACCTGCGTCCTCATCCTCTCCAGCATGAACGTTGAAGACTACGGTTATCCAGCCTCCGCGAAAATCGGCGACACTCCTATGCCGGAATACACCGGTCGAGTGATGGAAAAGATTCCAGACTTCATTCCCGTGTGGTCGTTGGTATTAGGCGGCATTTATTGGATTTCGCACCGCCGCGAAGAAGTAGCCGAAGCTGAGGCAGAAGAGAAGAAGAACGGGAGTGCGCGATGAAGATCAAGTTGACCTTCTGGAAAGTTGTATTCCTCGTGATCATGGCCATGGGCCTCTATTCCACGTTTGTTCGCTACTTCCATGGTTTGGGTGCGGTTTCAAACATGAATGACCAGTTTCCCTGGGGCCTATGGATCGGCTTCGATTGCCTGTGCGGCGTCATGCTGGCGGCCGGCGGTTTCTGCATTGTGGGAGCGGTCTACCTGTTCAACGTCGAGCGGCTGCACAGTGTGGTGCGCCCCGCGGTGTTGACGGCGTTCCTGGGCTATCTGCTCTTCATCGTCGGGCTATTATTCGACCTCGGCCGTCCCTGGTACATCTGGCATCAGCTCATCTACATGAACCCGCACTCGGTTATGTTCGAGGTCGGCATGTGCGTGATGGCTTACACCACCGTGCTCTTCTTCGAATTCCTTCCCAATGTGCTGGAGCGCTTCCACCTGACAACTCCAATCAAGTGGATCAAAAGGGTCTACCCGGTGCTCATCATCCTGGGCATCCTGCTCTCCACTCTCCACCAGAGTTCGCTCGGATCACTCTATCTGATTATGCCGAGCAAGCTGCATCCGTTCTGGTATACGCCTGCGCTCCCGTTCCTCTTCTTCGGATCGGCGATTGCGGTTGGTCTGGCAATGACCATCTTCGAGTCCACGCAGAGCGCGAAAGCCTTTGGCCGTCACCTGGAACTGCCGGTTCTGGTTAACCTCGGCGGCGCCCTGCTGGTGGCGCTCTGGGTTAACGCTCTACTGCGCTTCGAAGATTACTTCCATCGCGGGCTGCTGGGACAAATTATCAAACCCAGCTATGAAGCGTACTTTCTGTGGCTCGAACTGACGCTGGCATTCTTGATTCCAATCACCATGCTCAGCTTCAAGAAGGTCCGGCTCTCCCCCAACGGCTTGTATCTGGCTTCCATCTTTACTGTCCTGGGATTTATTACCAACCGCCTTAACGTGAGCCTCACCGGCTTTGAAACTTACGTCGGGCATCACTACGTGCCGAAGTGGACGGAGTTCTCGGTGACCCTGATGATCATCGCGATGGGGTTTGCCCTGTTCGGGGTGGCTGTGAAGTACCTGCCTATTTTTCCTGAAGAAGAACACGCAGTGCAGCGGCACCTCCGACCCGAAGCCGGATCTGTGGTTTCTACACCGGTATTAGGCCATGCGGGAGACTGATCCAATTCGCGACGATTTGGGATGGAAGCGTCTCACTCACAGTATCAGTGCGAAGTTGATCGGGTCTCTGTTGACCATCATGGTCGTGATCTTTGCCCTCCTGGGATACCTGAATATCCGATTGCATCGGCAGCACCTGGAAGCGGCCACGCTGGCCAGTGCCGAGCGGGTCAGCGATGTAATCAAGCGCAGCACCACCTACTACATGCTGCGCAATGATCGCGAGGGACTCTATCACTCGATTCAAACCATGGCGGACGAGCCCGGCATGATCAAGGTGCGCATCCTTGACCCGGAGGGGCGCATCAGCTACTCCACCGATCCAGCGGAAGTCAGTCACGTTCTCGACAAGACGGCCGAGGCCTGCTATGGCTGTCACATTCAATCGCAGCCGCTGGCGCGTCTGAATCGTCCCGACCGTTTTCGTATTTATCGCAATAGCGGCGGACAGCGGGTGCTGGGAATTATCACTCCCATCGAAAATCAACCCGGCTGCTCGAACGCCGCCTGCCACGCGCATCCCGCGGACCAGCAAGTTCTGGGCGT
Organism: uncultured Acidobacteriaceae bacterium; assembly: GCA_963749985.1. Classification (GTDB taxonomy): domain Bacteria; phylum Acidobacteriota; class Terriglobia; order Terriglobales; family Acidobacteriaceae; genus Sulfotelmatobacter. Next base: position 522,077 of record CAVVOS010000006.1, read on the forward strand.
GCTGGACACAAATCTTTCGCTGGCGAAAGCGGACGCGCAACTTGCGGTCAGCAGCACCCGCATGTTCTTTTACACGGCCGGGGCAATGCTGATTGTCGCGGTGTTGAGCTGGTTATTCGTGTGGCGAGAGGTCGGCAAACCTATTAAGGCGCTCAAGAACGGCACGCAACATCTGTCCGAGGGAGAGCTTGGCTACCAGATCGAGGTGCGATCCCAGGACGAAGTGGGAGATCTGGCGAAGTCGTTCAACGAAATGAGCCTGCAGTTGCGCGCGGCGAACGAAGAGATTGTTACCTGGGCCAAGACACTTGAAGATCGTGTGGATCAGAAGACTAAGGAACTCAGGAGCGCCCACGATCACATGCTGCACGTGGAGAAGATGGCTTCTCTAGGCAAGATGGCCGCGGTCGTGGCGCATGAGGTGAACAACCCACTCTCCGGAATTCTGACTTACTCCAAGTTGATTCGAAAGTGGGTAGCATCGGGCCAGACTGAGCATGAAAAGCGTGACGAGGCGATGCAATGTCTGGAACTCATCGCTACAGAGAGCCGGCGCTGCGGCGAGCTCATCAAGAACCTGCTCTCTCTTTCGCGAACCGCACCCATGAACGTGCAGTCTACCGACTTGCATGCTGTGATAGATCGTTGCCTGCTGTTGGTGCGGCATCAACTGGAACTTGGCGCAATCGAACTGCAACTGAGGCTTGCGGAAGACCTGCCGCGCGTACCCTGCGATCCTGCGCAGATTGAACAGGTCCTCATCGCGCTGATCATGAATGCAATCGATGCCATGCCCCGCGGCGGGAATCTCTGGATCGAGACTCGATTGAGCAACGATGAGGCGGAGATCGAGATCACGGTGCGCGACGACGGAGCGGGTATTTCCCCCGACGTACTACCGCACATCTTCGAACCTTTTCTCACGACAAAGGAAAGCGGACACGGAGTAGGTCTGGGCTTGGCGATCAGCCGCGGCATCGTGGAGCGGCATAACGGACGTATCGAAGTCGCATCGGAATTGGGCCGGGGTACGACTTTCACCATAACCTTGCCCAGTGAAGCAGCGAATGCTTCGCTGGCGAGCGTTGGCGACGGGAACACGACGATAAAGGCGAGGTGACGGAAGTGAGCACACAAGGAAAACTGCTGATCGTGGACGACGAACTGAGCGTGCGCGACTCGCTGGGCAAATGGTTTCATGAAGAAGGCTACGAGGTGGCTACAGCGGAAAATGCCAGCGACGCCCTCACGCGCCTGGCGGAACAACGCTGGGATGCAGCTCTGGTCGATATCAAAATGCACGGCACCGACGGCATCGAACTGCAGCGCCGCATGCACGAAATCGATTCCGAGCTCATCGTCATCATGATGACGGGCTATGCCTCGGTCGAGACCGCGGTTGTGGCTTTGAAAAACGGCGCCTATGACTACGTGACCAAGCCGCTGGACCCGGACGAGATCGCGCACCTGGTCAAGAATGCGCTGGCGCATAAACGGACAGCTCAAGAGAACGTCCTCTTGCGCGAGACGGTTGCCGAAGTGGCGCGTCCGGGGGACATCGTGGGGCAAAGCGGCCCCATGCGCAAGATCTTCGATGCCATCGAGACCGTTGGGCCTACCGATGCCACGGTGCTGGTCACGGGGGAGAGTGGCACGGGCAAGGAACTGGTAGCGCGCGCGATTCACCATGCCAGTCCACGCAGATTTCATCCGCTGGTCGTCATTCACTGCGGCGCTCTGACTGAGACTCTTCTCGAAAGCGAACTCTTCGGACACGAGAAAGGCGCCTTCACCGGCGCGCAATACCGAAAGAAAGGCAAGTTCGAAATTGCCGAAGGCGGAACGGTTTTTCTGGACGAGATCGGCGATATTTCTCTAAAGACCCAGACCGATCTGCTGCGCGTGCTGCAGGAACGCGAAATCACCCGCGTGGGCGGCAACCAAACCATCAAGGTGGACTTCCGTTGCATCGCTGCTACTAACAAAGACCTGGAAAAATTGATCGAGGAAGGCAAGTTCCGTCCTGACCTTTTCTACCGGCTCAACGTTTTCCGCATCGAGCTGCCGCCGCTGCGCGAACGCCGGGACGATATCCCCGTGCTCGTGGAACACTTCGTTCGCAAGTTCTCTCTGGCGATGAACAAGCGCATCACCCGGGTTTCTCCGGCGGCGATGAACCAATTGCAACAGCAAGCGTGGGTGGGAAACGTTCGCGAACTGGAGAACGCGGTGGAGCGAGCCATGGTCGTCGGCCAGGAGCCGGAGCTGCACGAAGGCGATTTCATCTTCAAGCCGCAAAACGCCTCCAATGGTTCGGGCAAGAAACTGGAGGAAATGGAGCGTGCCCACATCCTGCGCGTAGTGGAGGAGTGTGGAGGCAATCAGAGCCATGCCGCTGAGATACTCGACATTGACCGGGTTACTCTCTATCACAAGCTGAAGAAATACGGGTGGACGCGCACTCCGGTTGAGACGCATTGAGCTGGCCCGATGAAGCTACTGCAATTGCTGCCGATCGGGAATGTGGATGACGGGCTGTTGAAGGACATACGGCCGGCCGTCGAAGAAATTCTCTGTATTCCCTGCAAAGTGCTGCCAGTCCGTCTGGATCCGGAGTTCGCGTTCCATGGAGAGCGGCAGCAGTATCACTCGTCGGAAATTTTGCATCGCATGCAGAGTTTTCTCACCCCGGACTCCTGGCGGGTGCTGGGCGTAAGCGCCGTGGATCTGTACATTCCGATTCTTACTTTTGTTTTTGGCGAGGCCCAGATGGGAGGCCCCTGCGCGGTGGTCTCAGCGCACCGGCTGCGGCAGGAATTTTATGGTCTTCCGTCCGACCACGATCTGTTTCGCCAGCGCCTGATCAAAGAAGCGGTTCACGAAGTGGGACACACCCTAAACTTGACTCACTGCGAAGACTACCGGTGTGTGATGGCATCTTCCCACGCCGTGGAGTGGATCGACCTGAAGGAAAGCGCGTTGTGCACACCTTGCCGCGCCGCGACCGCACCTGTGACGCAAGTTTCGTCGGCCCGGAACTACTGAAATCATGGAACCCGCCTCCTGGAGGCTGACCACACGCCTGCGGCACAGGGGCGAGTATCCGTTGGTACCCATGGGAACCGCGTCTGCACGCGCCCTGACCCCACGGCAGTGACCGCCGTCACTGCGGCTTGGTAGGGTCCGCCTCATGCTATAGGAGGATGCATCCGCAATGGTTAGAGGTGCGCGCTTGCTGGGACGTGTCAGGCAACCTTGCGCCGATTTTTCCCCGGAACCTTGCACCGATGCTCGGGACGGCAGGCAAGTATCTGGAAGTGCCGGCGCGCTACGTTCTTCCTCTCACATTCGTCGCCCTGGTAGTCACGTTTATTGTATGGCGGCTGCAGCGGATTGAATTGGAGCGAGTTTGCGAAGCCCTGAAGCAGGCTACAGAACTGAAACAGCAGGTGGAGCGGGAGCGCCATCAGGCGCAGGAAGAGATTTTTCGCCGCTTGTACGAAGATCGTGAGTTGAACAAGGAGAAGTTCCAGTTCCAGGCTCAGCTCGCTGAATACGAAAAATACTCCACGCTGGCGCAACTGGCTCTGGGCGCAGTACACGGGATTAACAATCCACTGCTCGGCATTCTTTCGCACCTGGAACTCGAATTGAAAAGCGCCAGCGATCCCGAGCAGCGCTGGGAAGTCGAACAATGCATTGCCGGCACGAAGCGTATTTCCGCGACGTTACGCGGACTGGTCAATTACGCCCGTCCGGGGCCACTGGTGTTGAGCAATCTGAACCTGCATCGTTTGGCGGCGGATACGCTCAACTTTCTCGAAGGCCAGCCGGCACTGCGCGGCAAGCGAGCGGAGAACCTGGTTCCCGAGGACTTGCCCCGCATCCTGGTGGATTCCAATCAGCTGTCGCAGGTGCTGATGAATCTGCTGATCAATGCGGCGGAAGCGACACCAGACGGCGGGCGTATCACCATTTCCGCCAGCAAGCTGGCTTCGGCGGAGAGCATCGAGATCCGCGTCAGCGACACCGGGTGCGGCATCCCGCCCGATATTTTGCCGCATGTGTTTGAGCCTTTCTTTACCACCAAGCACGGCAAAGGCACCGGCCTTGGCCTCAGCATTAGTGCGACCTATGTGCGAAGAAACCAGGGTGAGATTCGAATCGACAGTGTGGTAAACCGTGGGACCACCGTGACGATCAAGCTGCCCATTCGGCAGGAAGAATCACACCAAGTTAAGGAGCAATCTGAAATCGTGGTTTGAGAGTGTTGCATGAACCAGCCGAATACTGCCGCAGGAACGTTGACCAAAGAGCTGGGTTCAGGCTCGCGAGCGAATATGCCCTACTCCACCTTGATCATCGATGACGAAGAGCTCACGCTCCGTACCATCTCCCGGGGCTTGCGCCAGGAGGGATTTGAAGTATTTACCGCTCTCTCCGGCGAGGACGGCCTGAAACTGTTTCATGATGAGCAGCCGGATCTAATTTTGTTGGACATCGTCCTGCCCGGCATCGATGGGATCGAAGTGCTGCGCCAAATCAAAGAGGCGAAGCCGAACGCGATCGTAATCGTGATGAGCGCCTATCATCTTGTGGAGCGTGCGGTGGAAGCCATGAAGGTGGGCGCCTTCGACTATCTGGTCAAGCCCTTTCCACTGGACGACATGATGACCGTGCTGGAGCGCGCGGCCGAGGTGCTGGCTTTACGAGTGCGGGTGCGCGATTCGGTGGAATCGGAAAGGGGCCGCTACAACTTTGGACGTGTGGTCACGCAGAATCCCGCCACTATCAAGATGTTGGAGATGGCCCGCAAGGCCGCCGAAACCGACCGTACCACGATCATGATCCAGGGTGAGAGTGGCACGGGCAAAGGAGTGCTCGCCCGAGCGATTCACTATGCCAGCCCGCGCACGTCCATGCCATTGCTCGAGATCAATTGCGCTTCCCTTCCCGATGCGCTTTTGGAGAGCGAGCTCTTCGGCTACGAGCCGGGAGCATTCACTGACGCTCGCCGTCGCAAGGAGGGTCTGCTGGAGCGGGCCAGCGGCGGTACTGTGTTTCTGGATGAAATCGCCAACATGTCGGCCAGCGTACAAGCCAAGATGCTGCGGGTGCTTGAAGAAGGAACCTTCATGCGGCTGGGCGGGACCAGCACGATCAAAGTCAATATCCGGTTGATCGCGGCAACCAATGACGTACTACGAAACGCCATCAGCCAGGGGCGCTTTCGAGAAGACCTTTACTATCGCCTGAATGTGGTGCAGCTGTACATTCCGCCTCTGCGCGAGCGCAAAGAGGATATTGTGCCGCTCGCGCTTGAGATTGTGCAGCAGCTCAACCTCGAATTGAAAAAGAACTTCACCGGATTCAGTCTGGCCGCGGCCGACCTGCTGGAGCAGTATCCCTGGCCCGGCAACATCCGGGAATTGAGGAACGTGCTGGAGCGCACTATGATCCTCAACACGGAAGGCGAGATTGAGGCGGGCAATCTTCCGGAAGAGATTCGCGATCAAGAGGTCGAGAAGAAAGCCAGTGAAGCATTCTCCACCGTCGACATTTCTCCGACGGGAGACCAGTTCCTGAGTCTGCGGGCGCTGGAAGATCACTACATTGAACAAGTCTTAGCTGCCACGGGCAATAATAAAACAGCGGCCGCCCGGATTCTCGGCATTCATCCCACTTCGCTACTGCGCCGGCTTAAAGCGAAGGCGTTGGACTAGGAAGGTAGTGGCTCAGCTGAAACACTACCTGAACCCCGCCTGCAGGCCTGCGAGCCGAACGAAACCTTCACTTCAAATGGTCCCCAAGTTTCCCCGCGCCTAGAGGATTGGTCATCGCTTCCACCTTTTCAAAGTCTGTCTTGCCATCGCCATCGGTATCGGGATTGTTTGCGCTGGTGTTAAAGAACCGGATCTCCTGCAGATCGGACAGGCCGTCTCCGTCAGAGTCGAGGGCATAGATGTTGAGCCCAGGGATAAAGTCATAATCCTCGATCTGCTGGAGGCACTGCTCTCGCGCGTTGGGCATCATCTTGCTGTTCTTGATGGACTCGCAGATCTTGGGATCGCCGATTAGATCAACCACTCCCAGCTTGCACTGCGTCTGTTGCATCTCCGTGTTCTCGGCAAAGAATGTCTTTTGCTCTGGCGGAACCAGGCTTCCAATGCGATCGCAGAGGCTGGCCTTCCGGCGAAGTTTGGCAAAACAGCTCCAATGAATGCTCTCGTTCATCCACTGGGATTGTTTGTCGCCCGGAATACTGTTCTCCTGGGAAAACTTGCAATGGAACTGCACGCCTGTGTATTTCTGCTCATGCGAGCTGTCGATCGGTTCAAGTACAGGGCGGGGATCTTCATAAAGAAAGGATTTCATCCGGTAGATCTTCCACTCCCCGCCGATTCTCTTGAACAAGAGCAGCTCATACTGCCGTTTCCTGATGGGTTTGTTGTTGGCGAGTCGGTACCCCTTCGGCACCTGGCTTGGATCCACTTTCAATTCGAGCACGTCTCCGCGGCCATATCCTTGAATAGCGAGGAGGCCTCTATCTCCAACGATCTTTTCATTCACTATCTCGGGAGACTCTGGCTGAGTTCTGACCAGCAGGTCGTACATTGCTTTCTGCTGCTTCTCGTCTTTCAATTCCTTCAGTGTTTCCAGTTGCTGCTTGGTGTCCTGATCGGACCAGAGTGCCTGTAACTTGTCTGCATCATGCGCTTCGGCGGCGGCAAGATATTGGTGATAGAAGGGGAACAGGACGCTCGCGTGCGAAGGCTCAGACTGCGCCAGCAGGTTTGGACCATTGGTGGCGAGGAATAGAATTAAGAGCAACGAGATCGAGATCGCCCCACGACTAGCCACATTTGGAAACTCTACGTCCGAAAGGCTGAGAGCCGCATCCGATCTCACCCGCCTAGGTGGAGAATTCCCAGCCCGCAGTAGATTAGAAAACATGCGCAAATGGTAGGACAGCCTGCGCGTTCCTCACAAGTTACCTCTGTACTGGCGAAACTGACTGTTTCCACGCCAATCGAAAAACCCCGGGCTGTTTCACCCGGGGCTTCGCGGACACTCTACCGCTTACGCATGCACGGGAGCATGGGAAACTACGCCCCGCTGCGGCAGCGAGTTCTTGGGCAGAATGTCCAAATAGATTACGGCGTAACGAAAAGCCACCGTGGCGGCAGTGATCGTCGCCAAAGAGGCGGCAAACTCGGTCCACTTCGGTGTGTAATACATCGCTGAACTGGCCTGCAGACCGGTGATGGAGACGTTTAACCGGTTGGTCATAAAACCCATCACGATCACAGCGCAGGTCCAATACAAGTATTGCGGAGTCTTGCGTACCTTCTCCTTGCTCAAGAGCACAAGAGGCGCAATCACCAGCAATACGATCTCGAGCCAGAACAACTGCGTTTCCTCGCGCCGCCACATCCATAGATATTGCGTCGCGCCCCGGTTGATCAGATCGACAGCCCGGAACACACCGTAGATTGCCAGCAGGGGCGAAATCACGCGGCTTACGTCGCTCAGAATGCTGAAGTCCACTCGAACATTGAGCGAGCGTATGCAGAGGTAGATCGCCATGATGGTTACGGCTAAGCCGGCTGGAATCGCGGAAAGGTAAAACATCGTGGTGAGGTACGGTGTGTACCAGAGTGGATCCAGCTTGCCCTTGGTGATCAAGTAAAGTCCGCCGAGAAACGATTGGTGCATCGACGAGAGCAGTGTGCCGGCGAGCACCAGGGCGATTAGGATACTGTGGTGCCAGCGCAGATAAGCCTCGCGCAGCCCAGCCCAGGGCAGCTTTTCCAGCAGCGCCGGGGAAAATTCGAGCGCGAGCACCGTGGTGTAGAGCATGACGCACCACGATACTTCGAACAACACAGAGTGCCGGTTCCACATCACAATGGGGTGCCAGATTCTCCAAGGCAGCCCGAGCTCGTACAACATGCCTACGCAAACGGTGCAATACCCCAGGAACGAAATGAGCACGGCGGTGCGGAGAATGGGCCGGTAGCGTTCAAGGCCTAGAATATATACTGCGGCCGCGATCGCAAACCCGCCAGCCGACAGTCCCACGCCGCACAGCGTCCCCAACCCAACCCACAGGCCCCAAGGCTGAGGGTCCGTAAGGTTGGTGGAGGCCTTTAATCCCAGTGCGAAGCGGGCGTACATCGAATAGATGCCGGCGGCGAAAATCAACGCCACAATGGTGCGCCAGAAGCTGATTCTTGGAAACGCTGTGGCAGACTTTGCCGTGGCAGTTTCTTGGGTGCCAGTCTTTTCAGTGGCAGTCATGGCCTATCTCCCTTCCTTTTCAGATTTTTCGCGGGCTTCGGCCAGAGCGACCTGGGTCCGGCGTTGCGTGATCCAATACAAGCCAGAGAGCAAAGCGCCACCGACCAGGATCACGGTAGGCCCGTCGCCCAATGCATTGGCGGTCAGTACCGGCATCGCCTGCTTGGGCGCAGCCACAAAGCCAAGCTTCTCGAAAGGCACATCGGAGATGAAGAACACCGACGTTCCGCCCGCTTCGTCGCTGCCGTAAATGTGCTTCACGTATTTCGAATCGTTGAAGATGCGGCGCTGCGCCTCGTCCAGAATTTCTTCGCGGCTGCCGGAGATCGAAGCCTGCACCGGGCAAGCCTCCACGCAGGCAGGGAGTTGACCTTTCGCCTGGCGCGCGGCACACATATCGCATTTCGTCACGTAGGGAACCAGCTTCGTCCACTGGTAACGGGGCACGCTGAACGGACACGCCACCAGACAGTAGCGGCAACCGATGCATTTCGACCCGTCATAAGTGACCGGGCCAGCGGGGGTCTTCTTGAGCGCACCGACCAGGCACGCTGAGGCGCAGGCGGGATCCTCGCAATGCATGCACATACGCCGCACGAAGCGATCACCGTGCTCTTCCACGACCGTGAGCGCGGTGCTTGAGAGCTTGGCCTCAGTGTCCATGGGAAATCCGTGGATCTGTTTGCAAGCTTGCTCGCAACTCCGGCATCCGATGCACTTGGTGATATCGACCAGGATTGCTCTAGTGGTTTCCATGACTTCTATCCTTTCCGTGGCGGAGCCCGGTTACGACAACAAGAACTCTTTCACCACTCGTTGCCGCAACTCCGGAGCCAGCCGCGGAAGCAAACCGCTGACGGGATGTCCGCCATCCTGGGCCAGTGCCGGCGAGGATTCCGTTAAGATCGCATTCAAGCGAGTCACGTTGTTCTGCATCCAGGGCGCGACCATCGGGCCTTGGATCAGATTCCTCTGATTAACTTTGAGGTCTGGGGATTTCACCATTGCGATCCAGCCGTGCTCGTAGGGATCGCTCGTAACCAGACTCGGATTTTCCAGGGCATCGTTGTTGATCGCAGTGACTACGCCTTCAACGGGAGAAAGGAGATCGATGCTGGTGCCATTGCTGGTCAGGGTGATGAGCTTCTGCCCCTGACGAACCCAGCGGTTGGCCCCGCATACGTCAATGTGATCGATCTTCCCCATCAGATTGGTGACGAACGTATCCACCCCAACCCGCGCATCGTCGGAGTTTTCCTTCATTACCCAGGTGTGCCCGAGATGAAAGCAATAATCCTGCGGAATCTCAAACCCATACTCGCGCTTCACGCGCGGTGGTTGCGGTCTGGCCATAACTTCAGTTTCCAGAGCCGGTTGCGAATGCGGTTCGATGAAATATCTGACACTGATGACCAGCAGGAACATCAGCAGAACAAACAGGATTGACATAGACCCTCCTCTCGGGTTCGAGTGCGCCGCTGGGTCATCCGCGACTCTTTCGCGACGGCTTTCATCCTTAGTTAATGCACGTCAGGGGCAAATTTGGTTTGTGGAGGAATTTATTGCAGGGCAAGGACTTAGACGAAGGGATCGGGTGGGAGACGATTCAAACCACTGCATTTTGCAGCGATCCAAAGCATCTTGCATGGGTTGCAATTTGCCCGACTTGACCCCGATGGCAATTGCCGTTCAGATTAGATCCGGCTCATCCGACTTCTCAGCGCAAGGTGGCGAGGAGTTTGGTCCGTCCGCGTTGGTGAAGACGACAAGATTACTCTGGCGAGTACTCTAATTGCAGTTCGGCGTCCGCAGCGCTGGCGGGCGCGGTCAACGCGATGGCTCCGTACTCCAGTCCTTTTTCGAAGGCCTTCAGGTTGAGATCAAGAAAGCTTGGCGGAACGGAGTCTGCCACTGCCTTGCGAACTGCGTCGGCCTCCAGCAGGTGAGTGACGGCGGTGAAGAACCCCACCATCACAGAGTTCAACACCATGCGCTTGCCCAGTTCTTCGGCAATGCGGGTGGCAGGAATGCTATAGACCTGGACTTCCTTCTTGAGATCGGAGACTCGCACCATGTCCTGCTCGACGATCAGAATGCCGCCGTCTTTCAACTCGGGTGCGAAGCGCACGTAGGCCTCTTGCGACATAACGACGAGGATGTCGGGCTGAGTGACGTAGGGGTACAAGATCGGCGAATCGGAAAGGACGAGTTGCGCGCTGCAGGCGCCGCCCCGGGCTTCCGGGCCGAAGTTCTGCGTCATGGTGGCGAAAGCACCTTGAAAAATCGAAGCTGCCTTGCCCAGGAGGATGGCCGAAAGGATAACTCCCTGGCCGCCGAAACCCGCAACACGAATCTCAGTTAGCTGCATACTGTCTCCGGTTGATCTTGTCCTATTTCATCTTGTTCCACAAATTTGTCGCCCAGCGATTCCGTGTATTGCGTGCGCATCATGGTTCCGTAGTCGGGGCGGTCACGGTCCACGAACTTGCCCACGATGATCTCCCCGGTCATGGTGAGGCCGACTTCGTTCGTAGGCGCCCCGTTCCGGACTTTGCTCTTCTCTTTGTAATACTTCATGGCTTCCAGGCCATCGCCCAGCTTGTTGCGGCGCTGATAAAGCGTGGGGCAGGGCGAGATCACTTCAATAAAGGAGAAGCCTTTCTTCTGAAACGCTTCGCTGATAGAACGCGCCAGTTGGCGCACGTGGAAGGTCGTCCAGCGGGCAACGTAGACGGCGCCAGCCGCTTCGACGAGGTGCGGCAAGTTGAATGACGGCTCGAACGTGCCGTAGGGATTCGTCGAGGTAGTCGAGTGATACGGAGTGGTAGGCGCACTCTGGCCGCCGGTCATGGCGTAGATCAGATTGTTCACGCAGATGACTTTCAGATCGATGTTGCGGCGCGCGGCGTGGATCAGATGATTGCCGCCGATGGCCGATAGATCGCCATCGCCCGAATAGACGACCACGTTCAGCTTTGGGTTGGCGAGCTTGAGGCCGGTGGCGAACGGGATGGCGCGGCCGTGCGTGGTGTGGAAAGAATCCAGCTTGACATAGCCCGCCACACGCCCGGTACAGCCGATGCCGGAGACCAGGGCCAGCGATCCCAGATCGATTTTGGAGTCGATAAGCGCGCGGGCGAAGGAATTCACGGTCGTGCCAATGCCGCATCCCGGACACCAGATGTGGGGCATGCGATCGGTGCGTAAGAAGGTTTCTACAGGATTGACGCCTGCGTTTCCGATATCGGTGATCAAACTGTCCGACATTTGCTGGCCTCCACGATTACCTTGAGGATGTCTTCGGGTCTATGAACTCCGCCCCCGGCGTGTGACACGGCGAATGTTTTCGCCTGACCTGCGGCAGATCGCTCCACTTCCCGTACCATCTGTCCCAGATTCAATTCGGGGACGACGAATGCCTTCACCTTTGCCGCCAGTTCACGGATTTTTGTTTCGGGGAAGGGCCAAGCGGTGATCAAACGCAACTTGCCGACGCGCAGACCCTGCTCGCGCGCGGCCGCGATGGCTCGTTGCGCCACGCGGGAAGTGATGCCGTAGGAAACGACTACTACATCGGCGCCCTCGAGTTGCTCTTCCTCGAACAGGGAGATGCGATCGGCGGCGTTGCGAATCTTGTTTTGCAAGCGGCGAACCAGCTTGTCCTGGACCGGCGGAGTCATGTTGGGATAACCGTGTTCGTCGTGAGTCAAGCCGGTGACGTGGAAGTTGTAACCTTCGCCGGCGTGCGCCATTTCAGGGACCAGGTCGCCGTTGGTGCCATAGGGCAGATAATCTTCAACGGACTTGTGAGTGTGCTTGCGCGGCACGATCTCGATCTGGTCGGCGGGCGGAATCACGACCTTCTCGGTCATGTGACCCACGACCTCATCCATCATGAACATGACGGGCACGCGAAATTCTTCGGCCAGATTGAAGGCTGTGATGGTGAGGTCAAAACATTCCTGCGGAGAATTAGGGCAGAGCGCGATGATCTCGTAGTCACCATGCGAGCCCCAACGCGCCTGCATCATGTCGGCTTGCGCGGGCAGAGTGGGCAGGCCAGTGGACGGTCCTCCGCGTTGCACATCCACGAATACACACGGCGTTTCGGTCATGGCGGCGTAGCCGATGTGCTCCATCATCAAAGAGAAGCCGGGACCGGAGGTGACGGTGAACGCCTTGGCTCCGCCCCACACTGCGCCCTGCAGTGTGATGGAAGCGGCGAGCTCGTCTTCCATTTGGATAAACGTTCCGCCCACCTTAGGCACACGGGAGGCAAAACGCTCAACCACTTCGGTGGAAGGAGTGATGGGATAACCGGCGGCGAATCGGGCGCCAGCGGCCAGCGCGCCTTCGCAGCAGGCGTGGTCGCCGTCGATGAAATGGGTGCCGGTGAGCACACCGCGAGGGTCGGCCTTCATTTGTCACCTTCCTTGGCGCCGGTAACCTTGGTCGCGAAAATGGCGAAGTCCGGGCAGTACATGCCGCACAAATCACACCCGCTACACTTCTCCGGATGAACGACATGCGGCGGATGGTAGCCCTTGGAATTAAAAGCGGAAGAGAGTGCGAGCACGTGGGTGGGACAAAACTCCACGCAGAAGCCGCAGGACTTGCAGTGCTCGACGACGATGGAAACGCGTCCTTTTGCCATGAGAACTCCACGCTGAGGGTGGTAAAATGCTCCACAAAACCTGAGTAATTATGCCTTGCGGGGATTGGGTTGGGGTGTGACAACGGTCACAGCTGTATGTGAAGAAACGCACATCGGACGGAACGCGTCAGCCGCAAACATCACAGGATTTTGGCCGAGTTTTCCGTTACTAGCGTATTATCTCGTCGTGACCAAAGGCACGGTCAATTATGCCTTTGATCACAGCAATGAGAGAGATGGTGGACTAGGAATAGGTTGAGAGGAAACAACGCTCAAAGTTCCTCTGCTGCCATTCCGAGTAACGACGCGTCGTCGTCGAGTATCTGAGCACGCATCGAGTTTAAGAAAAAGAGGATTCTGGCTTCAAAAGGAGAAAGTGCGATGTCGCTAAAGAAACTGATTCTAATGTTCACTGCCCTCATGGTGGCCGCTTGCACGGTCGCCGCGCAGGACCAACCGAAGGACCAAAAGACGGTCATCCAGCATGTTCCTATCACCACCACCTCGCCTGTATCGGGCAAGGAAATGTACACAGCCTACTGTGCCGTTTGCCACGGAGCGGACGGCAAAGGCGCCGGCCCGGCCGCCGCGGCGCTGAAGACTCCTCCCACCGACCTTACCATGCTGAGCAAGAACAACGGAGGAAAATATCCCGCTCTGAAAGTCACGTCTTCCATCCGCGGCCAATCCGATCTTCCCGCGCACGGGTCCAAGGAGATGCCGGTGTGGGGAGCGCTATTTTGGGATATGAGCCATGGACACGAGGGTCAGGTGCAGCAACGCGTGGCCAACCTTACCCATTACATCGAATCTCTGCAAGCGAAGTAGCTGCTGAGAATCCGCGGCTTGTGGTGCAGTACCGAGTGGGGCACAAGCGTCGGCTTGTGCCCGCTGCTCGTGGATCATAGAGTCGGCGATCAACTGCACCCCGGCAACGATGGCAAAGAAAGAAGCCTGGGGGAGCTACATTCCGCCAGAGAGAAGCCAGCCGCTGCGGACCCCTCCCGTCAGCTTGCCCACCTGCTTGCGCGTCGTTATGTTCTAGCTCCCACTGAGAATTCTCCAGGCTTCACGGTTGGTGACGACTACGTGCTGGATACTCTTGACCGCCTTCATGTACTGCGCGCGCTCGAAGGCGGAGGGATTGGGGCAGCGGATCTGGCTCATGCTGCCTTTCATTAGCTGAACCGATTCGTATTCGTGTTTCTCCATCCATTCCAGCAATCCCCGTTCGATATGCTGCAGATGGCTGATACCGTTCCGCAACAGCGCAGAGCAGAGCATGGTGACATCGGCGCCGACCATTAGGAGTTTCACAACGTCTTCGGGGCTATGCACGCCGCTAGTCGCAGCCAGGTTGGCGCGGATGCGGCCGTAAAGGATCCCAATCCAGGTCAGCGGAAGGCGCAGGGCTTGGGGAGTGCTCAGCAGCACGTTCGGTTGGATCTCCAACTCCTCAAGGTTGATGTCCGGTTGATAGAAGCGATTGAACAACACCAGCGCGTTCGCGCCACTTTCATCAAGCCGCCTCGCCATATTGGCCATATTGCTGAAAAAGGGGCTGATCTTTACCGCGACTGGAATTGTCACCGCCGACTTAACCGCCTTGAGAATGTCGAGGTACTGCTGCTCGACCGCACTGGAGGGGACATCGGGATCGGCGGCAACTGAGTAGATGTTGCATTCGAGGGCATCCGCCCCAGCCTGGTCGATGAGCTTGGCATATTGCGTCCAGCCCCCGACCGTAGTGCCGTTGAGGCTCGCGATTATCGGTATCGACACCGCTTCCTTGGCGCGACGGATGTGATCCAGATATCCCTCAGGTCCCAAGCGGAATTCATCGGGCTGGGGGAAGAAACTTGTTGCCTCCGCAAAACTGTCCGTTCCTTCCGCCAGATGGTGTTCAAGCTCGAAGCTTTCCTGCCGCAGTTGCTCTTCGAACAGCGAATACAACACAACGGCGGATGCACCCGCATCTTCAAGTTCGCGGATGCCGTCGATCTCCTGGGATAGCGGCGATGCGGAAGCCACCAACGGTGTGCGGAGCTTTAAACCCAAGTAAGTGGTTCTAAGGTCGCTCATGATTTCTCCTGACGGGCGGCAGAAATTGCAGACAACCTCTCCGCCGTCATCTTAACGTCAATGTTCTCTGTATGGAGGCGCGGACTAGCCGCGTCTCGGTGCGCTTCCTGCGGTCTTACTCAGCCTTGACTGGCTGCTTGTCGAATTTCCGCTGCGCCAGATACTCGTAGAAGCGATAGCGGGCCTCGGCGTCGTGCTGCGCTTCATGCCAGAGGAACTTAGCGTCTTCCGGCTTGCTCTTGGTGAGCATCTTGAAGCGCGTTTCCATCTGCATGAAATCCGCAACTTTGCGGGTTGGCGTCCGCGAATCAAGGATCAGCGGGTTCTCACCCTGAGGCGCCCGCTCAGGATTGTAGCGATAGAGCAGCCACTGCCCAGAGTCGACGGCCATTTTCTGATTCGCCATGCCGGTCGTCATGTTGATGCCGTGAGCGATGCAGTGCGAATACGCGATGATCAGGCTGGGGCCGTTGTAAGCTTCGGCTTCCAGGAAGGCCTTCAGGGTGTGCTCGTCTTTTGCGCCCATGGCCACGCTCGCAACATAAATATTGCCGTAGCTCATGGCGATGAGTCCGAGATCCTTCTTGTTGCCGGGCTTGCCGCCGGCGGCAAATTTTGCCACTGCGCCGCGCGGTGTGGATTTCGAAGCCTGACCTCCGGTGTTGGAGTAGACCTCGGTATCGAGCACCAGCACGTTGACGTTGCGCCCGCTGGCTAGCACGTGATCGAGGCCGCCGTAACCGATGTCGTAAGCCCAGCCGTCTCCGCCGACAATCCAAATGCTTTTCTTGACCAGCAAGTCGGCAACGGAAAGCAGTTGCTTTGCGTCCGAGGAAGTTACGCCGTGCAATTTCTCCTTCAGCAGGTCCACGCGCTGGCGCTGTTCGTAGATATCCGCTTCGTCTTTCTGAGGAGAAGTGATGATCGCGGTTGCGAGTTCTTCACCGATCGTTCCGGCCACGCGCTTGACTAACTCCTGCGCGAACTCGGTCTGCTTATCGATGGAAAGCCGGAAGCCCAGACCGAACTCCGCGTTGTCTTCGAACAAAGAGTTCGACCAGGCGGGGCCGCGGCCGGCCGCATTCTTCGTCCACGGCGTAGTGGGAAGGTTGCCGCCGTAGATCGACGAGCATCCCGTGGCATTGGCGATGATGGCGCGATCGCCAAACAATTGCGACATCAGTTTGAGATACGGAGTCTCGCCGCAACCCGAGCAAGCGCCGGAAAACTCGAACAGCGGCTCCTGAATCTGCTGCTGGCGAATGTTGCCAACTTTGATGTTTCGGCGATCGAGTTCAGGAATCTTCAGAAAGAAGTCCCAGTTTTCGCGCTCAGGCACGCGCAACGGAGGCTGAGGCACCATATTGATCGCCTTGAGCCGGGTTTCGGCCTTGTTCTTGACTGGACAGACTTCCACGCAGATGCCGCACCCGGTGCAATCTTCCGGCGCCACTTGAATCGTGTACTTCAGTCCTTGCCATTCTTTGTCTCTAGTCTGGGTAGACTTGAAGGTCTCGGGAGCACCTTGCAACTCTTTCGAGTCGTAAACCTTGATGCGGATCACCGAGTGCGGACAGACCATGGCGCACTTTCCGCACTGGATGCAAATATTCTGATCCCAGGCGGGAATTTCGAGCGCCAGGTTGCGCTTCTCCCATTTCGCAGTTCCGGTGGGGAAAGTGCCGTCTACCGGGAATGCGCTGACCGGGAGTTCGTCGCCGCGTCCGGCGTAGATCGTGCCCAGGACATCGCGCTCGAATTCCGGCGCTGAGGGCGAGAACGGTGGCGGCATCTCAATCGTGCTGCTGAGTGCCGCCGGGATTTTCACTTCGAACAAGTGGGCCAGAGTTTCGTCCACGGCTTGCATGTTCTTCTGTACGACATCTTCGCCCTTCTTGCCGTAGGTATAGCGAATCGATTTGCGGATTGCCTCGATCGCCTCATCCGAGGGCAGCACCTTGGAGATGGCGAAGAAGCAAACCTGCAAAATCGTGTTCATGCGGCTGCCCATGCCGGTGTCGCGTGCGACTTGATAGGCGTCGATCACGTAAAATTTCGCGCGCTTCGAAATGAGCTGCTGCTGAACTACACGCGGGAGATGGTCCCAAACTTCATCTGCGCCGAATGGACTGTTCAGCAGGAACGTACCGCCGGGTACGAGAGCGCTGAGCATGTCGTAACGCTCGAGGAATATCCACTGATGACAAGCGACGAAGTTGGCGCTTGAGACCAGATAACTGGAGCGAATCGGCTGTGGCCCGAAGCGAAGGTGCGAGATGGTTGCCGCGCCCGACTTCTTCGAGTCGTAGACGAAGTAGCCTTGAGCGTAATTGTCAGTGTTTTCGCCAATGATCTTGATTGAATTCTTGTTGGCACCCACCGTGCCGTCGGCGCCCAAGCCATAAAACATGGCCCGAACAACGTTGTCAGGCTCGGTGGAAAAGTCGGTCTTATAAGACAGACTGGTGTGGCCGATGTCGTCTTGAATGCCGATGGTGAAGTGATCTTTAGGCTGATCCGCTTTCAGATTGCTGTAGATCGCTTCGACCATGGCCGGAGTGAATTCTTTAGACGAAAGACCGTAGCGTCCACCTACGACGGCAGGAGCGGTTTTTCGGGGACTGAAACCGGCTTTGATGCCCTCGTGAAGCGCGTTCACGACGTCGAGATAGAGCGGTTCGCCAATCGCTCCCGATTCCTTGGTGCGATCAAGGACGGCGATTTTTCGCACGCTGGCAGGGAGAGCTTCGAGAAAGGCCTGCACCGGGAAGGGACGGTACAAATGAACCTTCAGCAGGCCAAGCTTTTCGCCATGCGCGTTGAGGTGGTCGATGGCTTCGTGAGCCACTTCGGCGCCCGAGCCCATCATCACGATCACGTGATCGGCATCCGGAGCACCCACGTAGTCAACCAGGTGATAAGAGCGCCCCACAACCTCGGCGAACTTGTTCATCACGGTCTGTACGATTTGGGGACAAGCTTCGTAGTAAGAGTTTGCCCGTTCGCGCATCTGGAAGAAGACATCGGGATTCTGCGCCGTACCGCGCAGAACGGGATGATCGGGGGAGAGCGCGCGTTGCCGATGCTCGATGATGCGATCCATGTTGATGAGCGCCCGCATATCGTCTTCCGTGAGCAATTCGATCTTGCTCACCTCATGCGAGGTGCGGAAGCCATCGAAGAAGTGCAGGAAAGGAATGCGCGACTCGAGCGCGGCAGCGTGCGCGATCAGCGCCATGTCCATAGCCTCTTGCACCGAGTTCGAGCACAGCATGGCGAAGCCGGTACTGCGGACGGACATGACATCCGAGTGATCTCCGAAGATGGAGAGCGCGTGGGTGGCCAGCGTGCGCGCCGAAACATGGAATGCCGTGGGCGTAAGTTCTCCCGCAATCTTATTCATGTTCGGGATCATGAGCAGCAGACCCTGGGAGGCGGTGAACGTGGTGGACAGCGAACCGGTCTGCAGGGCTCCGTGGACCGCCCCGGCAGCGCCGCCTTCGCTTTGCATCTCCATTACGTGGGGCACAGTGCCCCAGATGTTCTGGATGCCCTGAGACGTCCACTCGTCCGCCCATTCGCCCATATTCGACGAAGGAGTAATCGGATAAATTGCAATCACTTCGTTAACCCGGTAGGCGACGTATGCCACCGCCTCATTTCCATCCATTGTCTTGAACTTGCGCTTCATGATGGCCTGCCTGTCTTCGTCGTATAAGTTGGTTAGTTGTGTTTGGTTTCCTTGCGCCCACTTACTGCATCATCATCGACTATGCCGGGGGTTGGGCGCAGCTAGGCAGGTCACACTCACATGTGATCTACGTCACATGTGAGGAAGATCACAATCGCGTGTGCCTTGCGGCACAGCCAAGCGGTTGCATCCGGACGGACACTGACGCTAGACAAGACCGGCTCAACCGGCTTCTTGACTGCGAAGTCTGTAAACGCAGGAAGCCGGACCCGAGGGCGTCATAAAAGCTGCCACAGGAGGTGGGTGCATGCTCTCGCCATACGGATTAGAGATTGTAGAAAGCTGCATTACCTGCAAGCTGCGTGCTGACCGTATCTTCTGCGATCTTCCTCCTACCGCGTTGCAGAACTTTGAAAACATCAAGTTCGCGACCGCTTATCCCCAGGGGGCTGTGCTGTTTGTGGAAGGGCAACTGCCACGGGGCATCTTCGTAATCTGCAAAGGCAGCGTGAAGCTCTCCATTAACTCCCCCAGCGGCCGAACCATGATTGTGAAACTTGCCGAGCCTGGAGAGGTGCTGGGATTGAGCGCCACCATCTCGGGCAAACCCTACGAAGTGACGGCGGAGACGATCGATCCCTGCCAGGTCAACTTCGTGAAACGGGATGACTTCCTCCGGTTTCTAAAGGATGATGTGGAAGCGTGTTTCAAGGTGGCCGAGCAGCTAGGCGAAAAGTATCACAATGCGTGCAAGGAAGTGCGCTCGCTGGGACTGTCGCACTCCGCCGCCGAGAAGCTGGCCAAGTTGCTGCTGGAATGGAGTTCCAAGAACGGAGAATCCGGCAAGACGGAGCCCCGTTTGCGGCTTAGACTCACCCACGAAGAGATCGCGCAGATGATCGGAACTTCGCGAGAGACGGTCACCCGGCTGTTTGCCGACATGAAGAAGCACCAGATTCTGCAGTCCAAAGGCTCGACTCTGGTGATTCGAAATACGGCAGCGCTGCGCGATATTGCGAACCATAACTAGCCGCGCTTCCCACGCCGGTGGCTGGGGGACAAATTCCATGTCTCGCCTGCGGCCTCGGAAGCGCCAGCTCTCCCCCGATCCCCCACATTCAACAGCACTTAGGCCTCGTGACTCAGATCACAATTTCTGGTGATGACCGTCACCGCCTATAGTTCGGTTCTCTTTTATCGTTGCTGCCGTGGGTGGGGTCGACCGGCCCGGTTCAAGTGGAAGGGGAAACGCAAATGGCTACGCTAAACGACAATGGGCATCATGCAGGTCCAAGTCACGCAAGTTCAGGTCACGCAAATCATGGAAGTCAAAATAAGCCGCGCCTGATTTTCTGGGAGCTGACCAAGGGATGTAATCTTCGCTGCATCCATTGCCGGGCCAGCGCTACGGAACTGAGTTCTCCCGACGACCTCTCGACTGAAACTGCAAAAGCAATCATCGATCAGATTGCCGCGGTGTCTTCTCCTATTCTTGTGTTGAGCGGCGGTGAGCCGCTTTTCCGCAAGGACATTTTCGAGTTGGCGCGTTATGGCACGGACAAAGGATTGCGGGTTGCCTTGGCCACAAATGGCACGCTGGTCACCAAGCAGGTTGCGCAAAAGATCATCGATAGCGGCGTGAAGCGCGTGGCCATCAGCCTGGACGGCGCCGACGCGCTTACCCACGACACTTTCCGCGGCATCCCCGGAGCCTTCGATGCCGCCATTACCGGTTTCCGAAATCTGAAGGATCTGGGCATGTCGGTGCAGATCAATACCACGATCGCCCGTCACAACGCCCATCAACTGCCGCATGTGCTCGAACTGGCGAAGTCTCTGGGAGCCGATGCCCTGCACACCTTCCTGTTAGTGCCCGTGGGTTGCGGAGTTGATATCGCGACCGAGCAGATGGTTCCTCCGGAAGAATACGAGCGCATGCTGAACTGGTTTTATGATCGCTCGCTCGAAGGTGGCATCGAGATGAAAGCGACCTGTGCGCCGCACTACTTCCGCGTGGTTCGCCAGCGGCGCGCAGCGGAACACCGTTCCGCGACCGCAGCTCAGGCTGCACATCCCGTGGTGGAAGCGGCCTCGAGTTCGCCCAGCAAAGGTCCGCTCGGCATCAGCCCCACGGAGATGACGATGCCTGGCTCGACTGGCATCGAACTGAAGCCTCAAGGCATTGGAAAGGCAGTGGGACACCCGGGCACTCATCCCTCCGACATGAACGCCATGACCAAGGGATGCCTGGCTGGAACCGCCGTGTGTTTCATCTCGAATCAGGGTGAAGTTTATCCCTGCGGATACTTGCCGGCATTGGCAGGAGATCTGAAAAAGCAGGCGTTTGCCGACATCTGGGAGAACTCAGTGGTGTTCAACGAATTGCGGGATGTAAACAACTTGCAGGGCAAGTGCGGCTGCTGCGAGTTCCGCAACGTGTGCATGGGATGCCGAGCACGGGCTTATGCGGCCACCGGCAACTACCTTGATGAGGAGCCGTTCTGCGTCTACCAACCCGGCACGAAGAGCTTGAAGGAGAAAGAAATTACCCCGGCGGAAGTCGCGCGCTGAGTCGAGAAGAAGGCGTTTCTCCATCGAGACACGGAGGCAGCGAGAACACAAATCCGAAAAAAGTCACACTAGCTCGCCCTCCCCCCAGTAGTTCTGCAAGGCTTCGATGTGTCTTTGTACCATTTTGGGAAACTGCCTCGCACGGAGCCAAAAGACACCAGACCAGCGCCATATCCCACAACGTAGCTTCATGAATCCTTCTTCCCTTCTAGCCGAATTGGCTCCAACTCACTGAAAATACATAAGATCGCAGCTAAGACCTGGAGCTGCTCTTTGGCACGGTGGGTGCTTTTCCAGGGTGTGGTCCCGTAGGAGAGGAATTTGTGGAACCCACTCTCATGGTGGTTGGCCTGAACTACCGCACCGCCCCCATGGCCGTGCGGGAGCGGTTCTGGATCAGCGAGAACCGGCGCTACGAAGCCCTGCTGCAGTTGTCCAAGGCGGAAGGCATCGAAGAAGTGATCGTGCTGGCCACCTGCAACCGCACGGAGTTCTTGCTGTGGGTGAACGATGTCACCTTGGCCGCCAACTCGGTGATGAGGTTTCTCGGCGCTGAGTATGGACTCATGTTGTGCGAGTGGAAACACTTCTACCGCTTGCTGGATGAAGCAGCCCTCCTGCACATCTTCCGGGTCGCATCCCGCCTCGACTCCATGGTGGTCGGCGAGCCCCAGGTCGTCCTCCAGATGCAACAGGCTTGGCAACAGGCACAGAAGGTCTCAGCCACTGGCCGGTTCCTCGATGTGGTGATGCAGAAGGCGCTGGCGGTCTCAGAACGCGTGAGCCGTGAGACGGCGATTGGCAAGGCGGCGGTTTCCATTCCCTACGCTGCCGTGGCGCTGACCCGCCAGATTTTCGGCACGCTGGAAAACAAGAAAGCGCTTTTGTTAGGCGCGGGCCAGATGAGCGAACTCTCAGCCCGCGAGTTGCTCAGCCACGGTGCGGATTCCGTCCGCGTGAGCGTCATCAATCGCACCCTGGAGCATGCGGTCGAGCTGGCCACCAAGCTGGGCGGACTTGCGATCCCGTTTGAGGAGCGCTGGCAGCACATGGCCGACGCTGACGTCATTATCAGCTCGACATCCTGTCCCCACACCATTCTCAGCCGTGAGGAGGCCGAACTCCTGATTCAGGAACGCAAGGTTCGCGGGGGCAAGGATAGGCCATTGGTGATCGTGGATATCGCGATGCCGAGGAACATTGACCCTGCGGTGCGCGACGTCAAGGGCGTTTTCCTCTATGACCTTGACGACCTGGAAAACGTGTCGGACCACAATTCCAGCGAGCGTGAGGCTGCCGCCGCCGAGGCCCAGAAGATTGTCCAGGCCGAGGCACAAGGCTTCCGTCTCAAACTGATGGCGGAGCGTGTGGTGCCCACCATCGTCGCGCTGCGGCAGCGCCTGGACGAGATTTGCCGGCAAGAACTGGAGTCCTTCCGCCAAGAGTGCGGGCCTTTCTCCCCGGACAAGGACGAAATGTTGAATGCAGTCCTGTCCCGGATGACGCAGCGGATCGCAGGGTCTTTGGCCCGCGAACTCAAGGAACTTCCAGAGAAGGTGGAGCAGGAGCAGATGACCATGGCAGTGCAACGGCTGTTCCACCTGCAAACGCCGGAACAGGCGCTTGCCGGCACCATATCTGCCAGCACCATATCTTAAGACCAGCTACGGGGTCGAGGCGTGCCCCCTGATCACTGATCCTCGGCCTCGCCGCTCTGGGAGCCTTCTTCATCGCCGCGGATTAAGCCGAACTTCTTCAGCTTGTAGCGCAGCGCGTCGCGGCTGATGTCGAGCAGTTTCGCGGCGTGAGTCTGATTATGGTTGGCTTGGCGCATGGCGAGCTCGACCATGGCGTGCTCTACCTCCTCGAGCGAGGTTCCACCTTCGGGGATATAAAGACGCGGCAGAGTACGGCCGTTGGGCAACGTCTGTCCGCCGTCGGCGGGAGAAGTTCGTTCAAAGACAGTGCGCCCGCCGGACTCGCCCACGGAAAATGGCAGATACAGGGGGCGCAGGAATGGTTCGTCCTCGAGAATCATGCCGCGCTCGATGGTATTCTTCAGCTCGCGCACGTTGCCCGGCCAGTTATGACTGAAAATAAGGCGGCGGGTTTCGTCGGTAATGCCACGAACTGACTTCTTGAATCTTCCGTTGTAACGCTCGATGAAGAAGTCCACCAAGGGCATGATGTCTTCTTTTCGGTCGCGCAGCGGCGGGATGAAGATGGCGATAATCGCTAGCCGGTAATAAAGATCCTGGCGGAACTGGCCTTCGCGCACCGCCTTTTCGAGATCGCGGTTGGAGGCGGCGATCACGCGCACATCCACCTGCATGTCGCGAATACCGCCCACACGGCGGATGACCTGGTCTTCCAGCACGCGCAGCAGTTTGGCTTGCAGCAGCGGGGAGAGTTCGCCGATCTCGTCGAGAAACAGTGTGCCCCCATCGGCGGCCTCGAACAGACCCTTCTTCATCTGTTTGGCGTCGGTGAACGCACCTTTTTCGTGGCCGAAGAGCTCGGCTTCCATCAGCGTCTCCGGGATGGCCGAGCAATTGATCGCGATAAAGGGTTTGGCCTGGCGCGAGCTTTCGTAGTGGATGGCTTTGGCGATGAGGTCCTTGCCGGTGCCGCTCTCGCCTTGAATGAGGATGGTGGTGGCCTCGCTGGCCGCAACTTTGCGGACGAAGTTCATGAGCTCGGTCATTTTGGATGAGACGCTCACCACGCTGTCATAACCGGCGCTCCGGCGCACCTCACTGCGCAGGCTCTGGACCTCGGTGCGCAAGCTGGTAGCCTCAAGCGCGTTCTTGATGGTCACGTGCAGCTCGTCGAAATCGACGGGCTTCCCTACGAAGTCGTAAGCCCCGAGCTTGAGCGCGGCTTTGACGTCGTCTAGTTGCGGATCGGCGGTGATCATGATGACGGCGCGCGCGTCGCCGCTTTTCTTGAGTTGTTCCAGCACCTCGATGCCGGTAAGTCCAGGCATACGCACATCGAGAAGCACCAGATCGGGCGATTCGTGTTGCGCGAGTTGGAGCGCAGGTCCACCGTCATCGGCCTCGATCACGCGGTATCCCCATTCTTCGCACTTCTGGCGCAGGGACCAGCGCACCAGGCGTTCGTCGTCCACGATCATGATTTTCTCGGCAGGCATGCGTGCTTTAATTTACTACGAATGGAGGCGGATTGCTTTGCTGGGCGGGCCTGAGGACTCCGGTGGCGAAGGCAAGACCTAAGAAGCCGCGGTCTGTTGCGCGGGCATGCGGAATGGCAGCAACACGGTGAACTCGCTGCCCTTTCCCACGACGCTGCTGACTTCGATGCGGCCATGGTGCTCTTCCACGATGCGGCGGGCAAGAGAAAGCCCCAGACCGGTGCCGTTGCCCTTGGTGGTGTAGAAAGGCCGGAAAATGTTGGAGATGTGCTGCGGAGCGATACCACGGCCGGTGTCGCTGACGAGCAGGCTGGCGTAATCGTCCTGCGCGCCGATCTCGACGGACACCGTACCGGCCCCGTCCAAAGCCTGCACCGCATTCAGGAGGAGATTCAGAAGCACCTGGTGAATCTGATCGCTGTCGTGCTCGACGTCCGGCAGATTGAGCGCCTTTTGCAGTTCGATCTTGATAGGTTTTGAGAAGACCTGCTGGCGGGCCAGCATGACGGCGTGTTCCGCGGTCGTGTTAAGGTCGCTCTGACGAATCTGCGGCGGATGGGGCCGCGCGGTTTCCAAGAGATCGGTCAAGGTGCGATTGATGCGGGCGATTTCCTGGCGAACGTCTTTCACCACTGCCCGTGCGGGACTGGTCGATGGGAGGTCGCGACCGACGATTTCGATGACTCCCGCGATTCCGGCCAGCGGATTGCGAATCTCGTGGGCCAAGCCCGCGGCCAGTTCGCCGAGCGTAGCCATGTGTTCGGCACGGGACATCTGGGTGCGATGCAGGAGCTCAATTTCCTCCCGGCTCTCCCGCAACTGCTGCATCATGTGGTTGAAGTTGCGGCCTAAGTCGCCGATTTCGTCGTTGCGGCCCGCGAAACTGACCTTTACGTCCAGGTTGCCTTCGCTCACCTGCTCCATCTTCTCCTGCAATTCGACCATGGGCCGTTGAATTAAATAGGCGAGCATCAACATGGACACGGCGCAGATGGCGACCGCTCCCGCTCCGGCCACGATCAGCACGGCGTGGCGGTCTGGATCCCGCAAAGATACAGTCGCGAGAGTGAAGAGTATCAGTCCTGCCAGCAGCACGAACCCTACCGGCAGAATTGCCTTGAGCTGCCAATTCACGCGTACGGAACTCAGGCGGAAGTCTTCCTCCTGAGTCGCGCGGAGTGTCTCCAGTCGCGCAATCGCGTTACCCGGAGGCTGAGGGGCGTCAGGCATACGCGTGCATTCCAGGCAGGAGATAAGTCACACCGAAGAAGGTGAACATCACTACGGCGAAGCCAAGAATGGCGAAATAAGCGGCGCGCCGGCCCCGCCATCCCCGAGTGATGCGCATGTGCAGATAACCCGCATACACCAGCCAGGTAATCGCAGCCCAGGTTTCTTTTGGATCCCAGCTCCAATAAGAACCCCAGGTGCGATTAGCCCAGTAGGCGCCCGCCGCGATCATCAGGGTGAGTAATGGAAATGCGATCGCGATGGTCTTGTAAGTAATACGGTCGAGTTCGTCGGCGCTGGGCAACATGCGCTCCAGATCTTCGCGCCTCCACAGCAGTAACAGGTACAGCAGCGACACAAAGATTCCGCCCACGATGCCGGACAGAATGAATGGGCTGGCTGAGAGATTTGTAGGGAACAAACCTTCCGCGTCCAGCGAACCGTACAGACCACTCCGCGCCCGCCACACAAAGAAAACGAGCGCCAGCACCTGCAGGAGAATGCTGAGGAACACCGCTCGATTCGCCATGGTGAGGAATCCGTCATCCTGAGTCTTGCGCCAGATCAAATAGAGAACTAGAGGAGCGGCCACCGCCGCCAACACCAGGACCAGCAACCAGCCGAGATCAGGAATCACAACGAAAAGCCGCACGCCTCTGGACAAGAAGACTTCCGACTTCTCTTCTGGGTTCCACGCGATCACGCTGAGTCCTCCCCATTTTTCAAACCGGGTCAGGACGCCGAGATACGTGGCGACGGTAAATAAGCTCGTCGCAGCCAGAAACGTCTCGGTTTTCATCTTGTCCTGGATGAGGAACATCATGGCCAGGGCGAAGCTGAGAGCACATGCGGCATAGGCCAGCATGGCGAGCGTAACGTGGACGTGCAGCCAGGTCGATTGCAGCGCCGGCACGAGGGGGTGAACTTCCGTCCGCAGCAACTGCATGAGTACGACACCCACGATCGCAACCGGCATGGTCACGGTGCCGATGATCTTCACGCCAAATTTCTTCTCGGCAATCAACGTGAGGACGGCGAGCGTCCACACGAACATCAGCAGCATCTCGTAGATGCTGGCGAACGGCGGATGCCCCGCCTCATACCAGCGGCGCGCCACCGCGCCGGTGTTGGCCAGCAGTCCCGCCCAGGTGGCTAGCGAGGCGTAACGAATGTAAGAAGGAAGGCCGGTGATGCCGAACGCGAGATAAAGCGTTCCCGCGCCGCAATAGAAAATGAGCGCGGCGTAAAGCAGGTTGGAGT
The DNA here is from genome assembly GCA_963749985.1 of uncultured Acidobacteriaceae bacterium. GTDB lineage: Bacteria > Acidobacteriota > Terriglobia > Terriglobales > Acidobacteriaceae > Sulfotelmatobacter. The sequence goes on from CAVVOS010000006.1 coordinate 549,020, forward strand.
CGTTGAGCAAATTGCCGCTCTTGACCACGTTCAGAAATGCCATGAACAGCAGGAAGGCGACTCCCAATCCCACCATGACCACCAGCGTTGTACCCGTAGCCGCGGGTTGCGGTTCGACTCTTGCAACATGCGCCATAGACGCTTCCTCCATGGCCGGATTCATTTTCCGGCGAGTGCGGCGACCGGCGCCTCGACGCCGGCCTCCGGGGATATCTTGAGTTCGGACTTGATTTGTTCCACCAGCTTTTGAAAACGCTGCTCAAACACATCTTTGTTTTTATTCGCGGTTCCGCCGATCCAAAGCATCCGTTGGCCGCGCGCATCGCGCACCGGCACGGCCCACACCCGCGCGTGGACGAAATAGAAGACCAAGGCCAGGCCAAAACCCATAACGATTACGCCCGCCCATACGGACCACTGCCCCGGCTCATGCGAGACCGACAGGCCGGTGAAGTAAGCCATCTGCACATCTTTGCCTTGGAATGTGTAGGGTGAGGACTCGTTCTGCTCCAGGCCTTCGATCGGGGGTAGCCAGAAGTTTACCGCTTGGCCTGACTTCTTCGATTCCACCACCAGATGAGCCGCTGGGTTTTCCAAGTCGTTAGAGCGCGCATACACCTGACCGTCGCGCACCACGTAGTCGGGGATGAACTCGGCGAGGCGGACGGTAGTGTCCGCATCCAGCGGAAGAGTTTCGTCCAAACCAAGCGTAATGTCCTTGGCGGCCTGGCCATCGCGGGGCGTAGCAATGAGCACCAATCTGTCGAGCTTCCCCGTCTGGCCGTAGCTCGCCTGGTAGAAACGCACGCCGCCGTAAATCAATGGATCGTTAACCACGATCTGCTTGCGCAGGATCACCTTCTCGTTCTTCACCACCGCTAGATCGGACCACCAGCGTTTCGGAGAGCCGTCAGCATAGTTCTCCTGGCCAGCACCGTCACAGAGGACTCCAAATGGCAGATTGTGTTTCTTGCCATTCTGCAAGTCCACCTGGGCGGACTGTTGCCCGCGGGTCAAAGTAACGAACCCGCGCCAGCCATATAGCGCGTCGACGATGCCCCCGAGAAAAATCAGCAGCAAACTCGCATGCACGATATAAACTGCCATCTCAGAAATGCGGTGGCGCTCGCCGAAGAGAGAAAAGCTGTTCTGGTGTACGATCCGCTCCGGCCCGAAGCCTGCCTTCTGCAACACTCGCTCGGCGGCACTCAGAGCCGCTTCTTCATCTTTAATCGGAATCAGCACATGGTTGGGCAGTGCTTTGCGGAAAGTCTCATCGGGGCTTTTATAAGGACGCGAGAAGTATCTCCAGGCGTTGGGGAAACGCTGGATGGAAGCGGCAATAATGCTGAAACTCACCAGGGTCAGCAGCAATACGAACCACCATGCGTGGAAGACGTCGGTCAGTCCGACCGCGTCGAGCAGGTGCAGCACCTGTGGCGAATAGGCCCTCTGCATCTCGTCAGCATCGGTCGCGGGACGCTGTAGAATCACAGTCCCCGCCGCCGAGATAATGACGACGAGAATGAGCAGAATGACTCCGGTCTTGATGGCGGCGAGAGTTTGCCAGATTTTCCGTGGTATCGATGCGGCCATGTCTATCCCCTTCTACCGTTGGAAAAGCACGTTTCGCGCCAATGCCATACAGTCTCGTAAGTTATTGAAATCTATGCTCATAGTTGAGGTCGCCGTTATTACGACCGGACAGATTGTGAGCCATATCACACAGCACTCTGCGGGGATTTCGCGCAGGCCGCAAGACTGTTCAGTTTTCGGTAGTTCAGTGTTTATTAAACCAACAACCGTACGGCGCGCGGACCGCCCCACTGACACCTGGACCCCAAGAATTATGATTCCTTGCGTGATTTTGACCATTTCACTGTGGGATAAGCCCCCAATGTGATGAAGCTTTCAACAGTTGCAATCTAAGTTGGAGTAGAGTTGGATTTCCAACTGACTGAGTGGCAATCGGTTACGAGGGACGGTTTACAGATTCACGGAGATCGGAGAATTAGGCGAGATGCGTGCAAACGCAACCGAGGAGGATCAGGGAGAGTGGCGCTGAAATCATCGAAATCGCATTCCCAAAGCAGGCGCATGCTGAGCGCGCTGGGCAGCTTCCTTCTAGTCCTTATGTTTGCCGGCCACGCTTCCGCCGCCAAGCATCCCGTCCCGCTCGACCCGAAAGCCGACCCCGCCACCTGCCTGGCCTGCCATGAAGACAAAACCAAGGGCAAGGCGGTCCATTCCGCGATGGCCATGGGCTGCATGAGCTGCCATGAAATTCGCACTACCAAAGATGCAACCCACGTCAAACTGATCACCACCACGCCGTACGCGCTGTGTTTGACCTGCCACGCGGACAAGAATGCCGCAGACATTAAGGGCAAAGTTCATCCCCCGGCAGTGCGCGACTGCTTGAAGTGTCACGACCCGCACACCTCGGACAATAAGAATCAGTTGTTGAAGCCCGAATCAGGGGATGCGAAAGAAAACCTCTGCCTGAGCTGTCACAAGACCGGGATGAACGTTCCCGAGAAGGGCAGCCGGCATGCGGCCCTCGACATGGGATGCGATGCCTGCCACGTCACGCACAAAACGGGTGAGGTCGGGAAGATCGAATTCGACTTTCACCTCACCAAGGCGCCACCTGCACTCTGTATTGATTGCCATGACGTGAAGAGCGCCGATCTGCAGAAGGCTCATCAGAACCAGCCGTTCGCCACGGCCAATTGCGTGAGCTGTCACGATCCGCACCAGTCGGCAGCTCCGAAGTTGATGGCCAAGTTTTCCCATCCGCCATTCGCAGAGAAGAGTTGCGATACGTGCCATGCCCCAGCGAAGGACGGCAAAGTGGTGTTGACCCAGGCCAACGTCAAAGATCTCTGCGTGACGTGCCACTCCGACAAAGCTGAGTTGATCGAAAAAGCCAAGGTTCAGCATCCGGGAGCGGCCGGCGATTGCACAGACTGCCACAGTCCACATGCCAGCAACCAGCCGGGACTTCCGAAGACCAACGCGGTGGATATTTGCCTGGGCTGCCACGCCGATCAGGCGGAGCAATCCAAGAAGCATGTGCTGCACCAGCCCGTCTTCGTGCAGGGGTGTGCAACTTGCCATACGCCGCACGGTGGGGAAAACGAGCATCTGCTGCGAGTGAAGGGAAATCCGCTTTGCCTGGAGTGCCACGGGCCGGATGCAGCCCCGCAAAAGCTGGAAGCGGAGCACGTGCTCACGATTTTTGACGGGAAGGTAAAGCTGCCGGAGGACTACCTCAAGAAGAATGCGGTGCCGATCCTGCGGCTGAAGTATGGCGTCGGACACCCAGTGGAAGGCCATCCGGTGAGCGATGTGATGGACCTGCAGAATGTAAGCAAAGTGAAGACTCACCTGACTTGCCTGAGTTGCCACCAGCCGCACTCTTCGGCGAAGGCCGATCTTCTGGTGAAAGATCAGGAGAACAATATGGTGTTCTGCGATAACTGCCATAAGAACAGAATCAACATGCGAGAGACGACGACCCCAGCAAACTAGCAGAGGAGATATGAACATGATCGCCCTTCTTCAGGAATCGAATGGCAAGATAAAGGTGCCGGCGGCGCTGGTGATGCTACTGGCCCTCGGGCTGGCCTTGCCGGGCTCGAGCTACGGCAGCGACAAGAAGGCTGATCCCCCTGCGCCGGCTGCGACTGCCAATCTGGCCATTGATTACTCCAAGCTGGTGTGGCCGAACCCGCCCAACATCGCGCGGGTGCGCTGGCTGAACTATTTCACGGGGATGAAGATTGACCGCACTCCGGTCGCCGCTGCCAAGAAAAAACAGAGTTGGATGGACCGCGTGGCCAGCGCCAAGCAGGAAGATAATATCGACAAGCTCAAGACTTTTCCCTGGCAACTGATCGGGCCTTACGGCATCGCTATCGACTCGAAAGGGCTGGTCTATGTGGCCGATCAAAAAGTGGGAGCGATCTTTATTTTCGACACTGAGGCGCACGATGCCACCCTTATCAAGAACGGCTCGGACGCCCATTTCGGCTGGATCAATGGTCTAGCTATCGACGATGCCGACCGGCTTTTCGTCTCCGACGGCAAGATGCGGCGGGTTTTGATCTTCAATTCCAAACATGAAATTGAAGGGCAAATTGTGGAGGGGTTGATTGATCCCGTAGGACTGGCGATCGATAACGACAACCGTCTTCTTTATGTTGTCGACGAGCAGCAGGATCAGGTTTTTGTGTTTGACGCGGACACGCTGAAGCTGATGCGCAAGATCGGGACCGCGGTGACTCCGGCCAAGAAGCATACGCTGACCACGCCCGGCGACTTTTCTGCCCCGACCAACGTTGCGGTGGACGCCGACGGCAACGTTTATGTTACGGACACGCTGAACAGCCGGGTGGAGATCTTCGATGCCGACGGCCACTTCATCAGCACTTTTGGCAAGCCGGGCGATGGTCCGGGATACTTCTTCAAGCCTAAGGGCATCGCCGTCGATAGCGACGGGCACATCTGGGTGGCCGACCAGTACCAGGACCGGGTGCAGGTGTACAACCGCGAAGGGCAGTTGCTGACCTACATCGGCGACACCCACGCCAATAGTCCGGGCCAGTTCAAGGCGCTGGTTGGGATTGCCATCGACAAGAACAATCGCGTATTTACCACCGAACAATATCCGGGACGGATGCAGATGTTCCGCTACATCACCGACGTAGAGGCCGAGGCTGAGAAAACGCGCCGGACTACGGAATTGGCCAATGCGGCGGAGAACCGTAGGCAGGCGGCGAGCAACGGGGCGGCGGCAACACCGGCTGCGGCCGCTGCGAAACCTGCGGACACTCCGGCGGCGAAGCCGGCGGATGCGGCTCCTGCGAAAGCTCCTACGCCAGAGCCGCCCAAATAGGGAAGCATGCTCGGGCTATAGCCGGGGGGGGCCAACCAGACTTATGGCGCGGCTCAAAGCCGCGCCATCGTTGTTTCTAGCCATCCTGTTTTTAGGTATCCTGTTCTTAGCCATCCTTTAGGTTCTTAGGCTGTTTCTTGCCATGCTGTTTTTCGGCATCCTGTTCTTGGTTAGGCATCCTTTCCTGTCGCACACCCCTGGGTGATTCTCATCACCATCAAGCGTGTTGGGCGTCGCTGAGGCGCTTTGATGAGAATGGTTTAATCCCGCAGAGGGAAGGGAGACTCCGCTTGGCGTTGCGCCCCATATCGATGAAAAACACAACAGACGTGGCTGTAAGTCTTTGTGTCATTTCACCGAGGTCACTGTGGGATATGGCCCAACTTGAGAGGGGTTTACATCATCCCCAAATTGGCATGTTGCAAAATGCAACCTTGTAAACCTAGTTATGACAATTACTTAGGGAATTCTCATAAATGAAACGCCAGGTAACAGGCTGCGGTGTCTCTCGTGCATTAACCGTAGCGGGAGGTTCGAGAGAACTTCCGCAACATATGGACCTCGAGAGTTCCAAAGCGGTAACGCAATCAGTAAACGGCGGTAGATGTGAACGTGTTGCAACACTTCATAAAGGAGCTAATATGAAAAAGATTTTCCTCGTTACGCTGATGATTCTGGCCGTAGCTGCTTTCGCTGCCGCCCAGATCGGCCCACCGACGTCTGACGTCTTGGGCGCCCACCTTAACTACGGCCGTGGCTGCGCAGGCTGCCACGCACCACACAACGGCGCAATGGGTAACGGCAATGACAAGTCCGGCGACCTGACCGGCGGCACCTCGATTTTGTGGGGCCAGGACGTAGGCGCATTGTTCGGCAAGGTAATCATCACCGGCGGCACCGGTAAAGCTACCGGCAACGGCTACACGGAGACCCTGCCAGCCTCGATGGCTGCTGGAACCCCCGATGTGAACGGCCTGCTGACCTGCTTGAGCTGCCATGACGGCAACTATGCAGAAGGCGCCATGATGAAAGACGCCATCTACGAGACGCTGCCAAACACCTATGGAACCTACAACACGATTCCGACCCTGTTGGGCGCGGGAAAGAACGTTGAAGGCTACCTCGCAACTCACCCGGTGGGCTTGAACGCCACGATCGGTTGCGGCGGACAGTGGAACTGGGATTGCACGATTTCGGCAAGCGGCACGGTCCAGATGACCGGCCCGAATTCCTCCCAATTCGTCAACAACTACGGCTTCTTCGTGTCCCCCGGCGTATGGAACAATACTCCGGTGGTTATGTGCACGACCTGCCACAACCAGCACTTGATGAACGTCGTCAACGTGCAAGACACAGTGTTCGGTACGAAGGTTAGCGGCTTGCCGCAGGGCTACTACCAGACGATGTTCTTCGTAATCGGCCCTTACAACCCGGGCAGCGGCACGGTGGGCTCGAACCAGACCGCGCAATTCTGCCGTCAATGCCACGGTGGAGAAGCCAACGAGTCGAACGGAACTTACCTGATCCCGACGACTTTCTAAGCGATAGAATCGTAGCAAAGAGGGGAGAGAAAAAACCTCTCCCCTCTTTTTGTGAACAAAAGTTGCGGGGAGTTTGGAAGGCGTCATCCTGAGCTTAGCCGTTCTTCAGGCGGAGCGAAGGGAATCGGGCACAACGAGAGCTGTGGCACGCGAGATTCCTCGTGCCGCCGGTGAAAACGCGGCCCTTCGGAATGACCCATGATAGAGGACAAGTTCAGATTCAGGGAAAGAAAAAGTAGTAGTGGGTAAAGGATGGGGCTATGAAAAAGCGACTGACAGTAGGCATCGTGATGATGGCAGGGCTGGTGGTGGCAGGAGTGAGACCGGCGGGGGCGCAACAGATGGCAGTCTCGCATACGCCGAGCAATGCGGTGCAGCCGGCGGCCAGCGCAGTGACGGAACCGACGGGCAAACCTGTGGCCCGGGTGAATGGAGCGGTGTTGACGGACCGGGACCTGCTGCGCGAGGAGTACATGCTGTTTCCATACGCGGCGCAGCACAACGGCCAGGTGCCACCGGAGATGGAGCCGCAGATCCGCAAGGGTGCGCTGCAGATGATTGTGTTTGAAGAGCTGGTGTACCAGGAAGCGGTGCGGCGGCAGATGACGGTTACGCCGGCGAAGCTGAAGAAGGCGGAAGATGATTTTCGCGGGCAGTTCAAAACTCCAGATCAGTACCAGCGATTCCTGATTTCGCAGTTTAACGGCTCGCAGAAGGCGGTCAACGAAAAGATCGAGCGCTCACTGCTGATTGACGCGATGCTGAAGAGCGAAGTGGAAGCCAAATCGACGGTTTCGCTGGCCGAGGTGCGGGCTTACTTTGATAAGAACCCGGCGCGCTTTTCCTATCCGGAGGGCTTCGCCATTCAGACGATTTCATTCCTGCCACCGCCGAAGCCGACGCCCGATAGCTTGAAGGAAGAGCGCAAGCGCGCCGAGGCGGCGTTGAAGCTGGCGCAGGCGAGCAAGAGTTATGAGGAATTTGGGGTGCTGGCGGAGAAGGTTTCGGAAGACGACTACCGGGTGATGATGGGCGACCACAAGCGAGTGGATCGGGACAAACTGTCGCCACAGGCCGTGGATGCTCTTCTGGGGCTGAAAGACGGGCAGATTACGGGGATTATCCAGGTGGAGCAGGCCTTCACTATCATCCGGCTGAACCAGCATATTCCGGCAGGGAAGATGAAATTTGAGGATGTGAAGGATGGTCTGCGGAAGGAATTGCAGCAGAAGAAAGTGAATGAGGTGAGGGCGGCGCTGGACAAGCGGCTGCATAAGACGGCGAAAGTGGAAGTGATGTAGTCCGGTTAAGGTGGAAGAGCGGCCCTTTAGGGCCGCGTTCGATGACGAAAATGTGTCGGGCTTTAGCCCTTGGTGGTTCGAAAGGTGACTACGCGGGTTAAAGCCCTTGTTCGTTTTGGGGCTTGACGCGGCGCTGAAGCGCCGCACTACGGCTCGTGTGGGGACAGCCGCCCTCGGCTGTCCAAGTTGGGTGAGTCCATCGGGAAATCGTTCCCCGGCAGTGATGGAAGGTTTGAATGGAAGGCTGCGGAGCTTCGCTCCTGGACAGCCGAGGGCGGCTGTCCCCACATGAGCCGTCCCCACATGGCTTTCTTGCGCCAAATGCCTTGTCTTGTTGGCTTTAGCTGGGTTATATGCCCCATAAAATCGGCTCTGTAGCGGGGTGTTTTTCGCTAGCTCCTTGCTGGTAAATGGCTTAGCGGAATGCCCTTTCTGGTGGGGAAAGTGCATTTGTCTCAATAGAGGAATTCATGGCCGGCTGCCCTCAATTGGGATTTGCCACACCCGGCTCGAGGGTACCGGCACTGGCAACGACGGTCCGCAGTCGCGCCGCTGTGGGGAAGCCGGGAAACAGACTGCTGTCGAGGACAGCGAGAAGTGGTGGGGTCGCAGTGAGGAGCGCTTTCCGAAATATCGTTTGGGTGATGGTCGCGGGCTGGCTGCTGACGCTGCCGGCTGCGGGGCAACTCGAGATCGGCGGGACCACGAACCGGCTGAACGGAACGGTTTCGGGCGGATACACGGGAGATTTCGGTAACGAGATGTCCTCCGATCACAGCATGACTTTCGGAGGCAGCGGGACGCTCTCCGGTTCCTACTACAATCCCAACTTCATTTCCTACACGATTTCGCCCTATCTGAATCAGGGGCGGGCCAACTCCTCGTTCCAATCCATTACCGACGCCAGCGGGGTCAACGCCACCGCTAACATTTTCGCGGGCAGCAAGTTTCCCGGCAGCATTAATTATTCCAAGTCGTACAACAGCGAAGGCAACTACTCGATTCCGGGAGCAGCCAACTACACGACCAAGGGCGATAGCGACGGTTTCGGCATCAGCTGGTCCGAACTGTTGCAGGACTGGCCGAGTCTCTCCGCCGTCTTCCAGACGACGAGCAACTCGTACTCGATCTTTGGAACGAACGACAACGGAAGCTCTAATTCCAAGTCGATCAGCTTGCGATCTTCGTACCTGCTGCGCGGTTTCAATATGAGCGGGTTTTTCTCGGATGGAGACTCGAGCTCGGAGGTGCCGCAGATTCTGGAGGGGTCATCGCAGTCGCTGACCTCAACCTCCGACAGTCGCGGCTATGGCTTCTCCGTGGGGCACCCGCTGCCGCTGCGCGGCGGATTTTCTGCGACCGCCACCCGTTCCGATGTGGGTACCAACTTTGCAGGCTACAGCTACCACGGCACCATCGACACTTATACCGGGAGCGCATCGTTTCAGCCGACCAACAAATTCCACTTTTCGGTCGGCTCCAACTACTCCGACAATCTCTCGGGCAGCTTGTACCAGGCGGTCACCAGTGCGGGAGGGCTGGTTACACCACCGGCGCAAGGGTCCTCCAACAGTTTCGATCTGGACGGGAATGCCAGCTATTCGGTGATGGCGAATATGCAGGTGCTGGCCTCAGCGGATCGTCGCCAACAAACCTACCTGGGCCAGAGCTACTCGGCCGACGCTTACGGCGGCGGTATCAGCTACTGGCGGCTGGTCTGGCGCGGCAACTTCAACGTCGCCGCCAGCGTGACGGAGAATACCAGCAGCACTTCGAGCGCGAAGGAACTGGGATTCTCCACCACCGTCAGCTACAACAAGCGATTCTCCGACGGCTGGCAGGCGGGAGTATTCGGCAGCTATTCGCAGAATGTGCAGACCCTGCTGATCACTTATATGTCTTCGTTTTACTCCTACGGCGCCAGCGTAAGGCGGCGTTGGACAAAGTTTGGATGGACAGCGGGCGCCAACTTTGCCAGTACGGGGTTGAGCGAGCAGGCTGGGACCACAAACAGCAGCCAGAGCTATAACAGTTCCGTCAATTATACGAACTGGATCGCTGTCAGCGGCAGCTTCTCAAAATCGAATGGGAATGGAATCCAGACAGGAGCGGGATTGGCGGCGACGCCCACGCCGCAGCCGGTGCTGAATCCCACGGATCTTATTATTTTTAACGGCAATAGTTTTTCGTTTGGCTTGAGCAGCAATCCGCAGCGCAGGCTGACCCTGGCCGCGACTTTTGCCAAGTCGAACAGCGACAGCAGCATACTAGGGATGCTCTCTTCGAACGGCATGTCGCAGTACAACGCGCTTTTTCAATATCAAGTCCGTAAGATGTCTCTTAACGGTGGTTACAGTAGACTGGAACAGAACTTCAGCACGTCGACCGCGCCGCCGGCGAGAATATCGTCGTTCTATATTGGGGTTTCGCGATGGTTCAATTTCTTCTGAGGACGGCTGCCAGCTGTCAGCTATCGCTTTTCAGAAAAACCGGCACCAGAGCCAAAGGCTGAGAGTCTAGAGTGAAAGTCTCGAAGAGCAGACAAAGAATGCGGAGGAGAGGCGCGCGCCGGGTGGGGGCGGTGGCCGTTCTGTTGATTCTGGGCGCCTTCTCGATTGCGGGCTGGGCTTCGAAATCGCAGCCGAAGGGGGATGCGGAGCCTGGACCTCCGGTGCTCGAACTGGAGGGAGGGCGGAAGCTGACCTACGAACGCAGCTTTGGCTCGGAACGCGAAGTGAAGCCGAAGCGGGGCTTCTGGAACCGGTTGGTGGATGTGGTGGCAGGAGAGCCGGAGTTCAAGAAGCTGGTGCGTCCCTACAGCATTGCGGTGGATTCGCGCGGGCGGATTATTGTGACGGATCCGGGGGCAAGCGGAGTGCACATCTTCGATTTCGAGCAGCAGAAATATAAGTTCATCGAGCGCCGCGATAAGGATAAGGACGCCATGCTGGGGCCGCAGTGCGTTGCGGTCGATGCCCAGGACAATATTTATGTGACGGATTCGGAGACGGGAAAGATTTTCGTGTTCAACTCCGGCGGAAAGTATGAGCGCGTGATCGGCAGCCTGAAAGGGGGAGAAGGCTATTTCAAGCGGCCGACGGGCATTGCGGTGGACTCAGTGGCACAACGAATTTATGTGACCGACACGCTGCGCGACCAGGTTTTTATGCTGGATATGGCGGGGAACGTCCTGCAGAGGTTTGGCAAGAAAGGGGAAGGGGAGCTGGAATTCAACCTGCCGACCGAGTTGCGGCTGGATGGCGACAACCTGATTGTGGTGGACGCCATGAACTTCCGCATACAGGTGCTGGACCGCGCGGGAAACTTTCGCTACGCGATTGGAAAAATCGGCGACAGCAGCGGCAGCGTGTTCCGGCCGAAGGGAGTGGGAGTGGATTCGGAAGGCGATTTATATATCGTCGATGGATTATGGGGCGTGGTGCAGGTGTTCAATCGCCAGGGAGATTTGCTGTATTACTTCGGAAGAAGAGGGACGCAGGCGGGAGAGTTTCAACTGCCGGCGGGATTGTTTATTCGTGATGACCGGATTTTTGTGGTGGATTCGTTCAACCGGCGCATCCAGGTATTTCATTATTTCGGTTTGAAGAAGGCCAAGGAAGGAATGTAGTGAGGCTTAAGCTTTCATACGTTTGCCTGATGCTGCTGCTGAGCGCAGGGACTTTGCTGGCCCAATTCACGGGCGACGTGATCGGAACGCACGATCTGGGGCCGGGAAGCAAGTCGCCGATCACGGGGGCGCGTCCGGATTTCTGCATGTATTGCCACGAGCCGCACAACGGCGTGGGGGGAAGGACTCCGCTGTGGAACCAGAAGCTCACGGTGCAGAGCTACAGTTTGTACACCAGCGACACGGAAAAAAATCGCGGGGTGCAGCCGACGATGGGAGCGGACAGCAATCTTTGCCTATCATGTCACGACGGAACGGTGGCGCCGGGGACCACGGCGGCGTACGGTCAAGTGACCATGTTTGGGGCGATGTACAACTACGACGTGTTTGGCACCAACCTGCAGCCGTCGCACCCTCTGGCATTTGCGTTGCCGCTGAAAGACAACGCGGACTTGATTGCGTCGCTGGCAGCAAGAGGGGCTACCGGAGATCCAACCGGAGCGGTTCGGCTGATCAATGGCAACGTGGAATGCACGTCGTGCCATAACCCTCACGTGCAGGCCAAGGATTTGGTTTCACAGAATTTTCTGGTTCGTGATAGCTCGAATGGCGCGATGTGCCTGGCCTGTCACGATCCGACGCGGCAGATGGCGGGCAAAGTAAACCCGCTGGCAGACTGGGCCACGAGCGCACACGCGCTGTCGACGGACAAGATTGCGCCGCAGGCGAATGTGGGAAGTTACACGACGGTAGCGCAGGATGCGTGCATCGGCTGCCACGCGCCGCACAATGCGCAGGGGCCGGCGCGGTTGCTGCGCGGGGCCAACGAGCAGGACTGCATCGCCTGCCACAATGGCGGGGCGAACCTTACGCCGGTAGCGCCGAACGTGTTCAGCGAGTACGCGGCCCCGAAGATCGGGCATCCGTTCCCCAGCACGACAAATCCGCACGACGCAGCCGAGAGCACGTTGCTGAATAACAACCGGCACGCCACTTGCGTGGATTGTCACAACGGGCACGGGTCGGCGCAAGTGGGAGTGTTTCCCCTGCCCCCGCTGGTGCGGGTTTCGCAGCGGGACACTGCCGGAATCAGCGCCACCGACGGAATGTCGGTGGTCAATCCAACCGTCAACCAGTACGAGAATTGTTTCCGTTGTCATGGAAGCAGCTCGGGAAAGGCAGTGCGGCCGATTTACGGATATCTGCCGGTGCGGGCGGTTTCAGCGGGTGATCCGTTAAACATCATTCCGCAATTCAGCGTCACGTCTACTTCAAGCCATCCCGTCACGCACGTCAGCAACAGCGCCCTGCCTCAGCCCAGCTTGCTGGGCACGATGTGGAACTTGAATGGCACGACGCCGGGGCGGGCGATGGGAACGCAGATATTCTGCACCGATTGTCACAATAGCGACGACAATCGCGAGTTCGGAGGCAGCGGCCCGAATGGTCCGCATGGTTCAAGGTGGACCCACATCCTGGAACGCCGCTACGAATTCAGCCAGGCGATTATTCCCGGCCAGCTGATCACCAATTTGTATCAGAATCCAGACCTCAGCGTGAACGGGCCCTACGCGCTGTGCGGAAAGTGCCACAGTCTCAGCAACATCATGACCAATGTCAGCTTCAGCCATCACCAGAGCCATATCAACGCCGGCTTTACCTGTTCCACGTGCCACACCGCGCACGGCATGGGCGGCGTGAACCCGAATATCAGCGGGCAGCGCCTGGTTGATTTTGATGTTAATGTCGTGGGTCAGAATGGAGCGTTTCCGATCTCCTACAACCGGGCCACAAACACCTGTTCACTGACTTGCCACAATACCGTGCACAATCCCAATGGCACGGTGACGGCGGCGCGCGCCGGGACGGTGCAGAAGAAGTGAGAGCTGCGAAATGGCGACGGCAACGACAACGACACCGGTAAGCGAAGTCGAAAAGACTGTCTCCATTCTCGCCAAAATTGTTTACCCCGCGGCTTTAGCGGCTTCCATCTCGATCTGGTTTCTGGCGATACGCGCGCCGCTCTGGTTGGACGAGACACTCGCATACTGGCAGGTGAGCGGAGGTTTCGCCAAGATCTGGAGCCGCTCGGCGCTGATGCCTTCTTCGATTGGGTATCTCTACACGCTGTGGCTTGCGAAATCGACTCTCGGTAGCAGCGAGATCGCGCTCAAGATTCCCTCCACGCTGGCGGTGCTGGGCGCGGTGTACTTCTTGTTCCGGGCGGCGCGCGAGTTTTACGATCAGGAGACGGCGTATCTTGCCTGCATCTTCTTTGCCCTGACCAATAACGTCATATTTGCGGCCACCGACGCGCGGCCGTATGCCTTTGCCTTGCTGGCCTCGAATATCGCAATTTTTGCCTTCGTGCGGTGGATGATGGGACGCCGGATGGGGCGGGCGATCCTGTTCGGCGCTGCTGCCGCTGGGGTTCTTTACTTCCATTTCCTGTTCGGCGCTATTCTGCCGGTGTTTGCGATTTATTATCTGGCGGCGCGCCGCGGATCGATCAAGGAAGATTGGCGGCAGCTGGCGGCGCTGGTGGCGGCATTCACGCTTTGCTCGCTGCCGCTGATTTACCGGATTGCCAGCCTGTACCAAAGCAAAGGAACGCATGTTGTTCCGGCGGCGCCTCACCCGGTTTGGACCACGCTGAGGATACTGGCTCCGGCACAGTTGCTGATTGGCTTTTTGATAGCGGTTTTTCTAGCCGCCCTGGTTCGGAAAATAAAGCTTCCGAGGCGCGAGAACTTTCCGGCAAGCCTGTTCGGAGTTCTCCTGGCGCTGGTTCCCGCCGGAGTGCTGGTCGCCGTCAGCGCTACCAGCACGGTGCATCTGGTCATTTCGCGTTATCTGACGGTCATAGCTTGCGGGAGTGCGTTGCTGTGGGCGTTACTAACGATGCACATCGATTCCCCGGTATTGCGAAAGCTCTTCTGCGTGGCGTTGGTGGCGGCCACGGTGATTGAAACCTACGGTTCACCGCTTTCCCGGCTGCATGAGGCCAACTTCAAAGACGCGCACGCGTTTATCAATGCAAATGTCGCCAAGGATAAAGGCGAAGTGCCAATCCTGGTATGCAGCGCCTTCGTCGAGTCGGATTACCAACTCACGGCCAGCGATGGCAGCGGCGAAAATCCGCTGCTTTCACAAATGGATTACTATCCGATCGACGCTCCAGTGACCCTGCTTCCGATGGATTTGAATGACGAGTCAATCCGGATCGGCAGCGAAACGGTTGCAGCCGCGGCGCAGCGGCACCAGAGGTTTCTTGTGGTGGCCTCTCCGCTGTCGTATCCAACCGTCGAGTGGCTCATAAAATCGACGCGCGACAGGTTTACGCCTCAACTGATTGCGGAGTTTGATAAGGCAATAGTGATAGTGGAATTCCGGCCGATTGCGACAAATGATTAGTGGCGGACGAATACCATGGGCTGAACCCTGGATTTGCGTCGCCGTCAGATCAGCAAGGCTATTGAATTTTCTTAGTGAAGCTGAGTCCGGTGGAAGACGGTCCGATAGCCGAGATATATTCCGACAGCCGCCAGAATGATCACGAAAGGAGAAGCGGGCGAGACGTAAGGAACGTTCGCCGCGGTGAAGGACGTTGCATCGATGTATGCCAGCAAGAAGATTCTGGTGCAGATAGCAACTGCGCTAGCCAAACTTAATGCAAAAAGAGCAGTGGGGAAGGGTCGGAGTTGCCTGAGAGAAACAGTCAGCAACAAGCCAGCAATCCCGAATATCGTCAGGATGGGGAAGACGGTTGCATACCCGGAGGCGATGACCGACGCGACTTTCAGTTGGACCGCCCCCGGAATTTCAGCGGAGCCAACAAGATCGTTTGGCGGATAGACTGGCCCTACGGTGTCGGCAAAGATCGAGATTCCTTGAGGGGCGCCAGTGCTGGGGGCGGAGCCGATCCGCCCATCGCCCAGATGAAATAATTGCTGCGCGACAGCTTTGGCGCTGTCGAGTGTTTCTCCGATATACTCCTCTCGAAAGCGTGGAGATAAAGTAGGCCGGTTTGGCAGGCATGCCAGCCTGCCGTCGTCGCAGGCGATGTCGATTTGGTCGGCCAGCTTGTCGTAAAACCTCATTGCCTCCGGTGCGGAGCCGTAATGGCCGGCGTCTCTCACTGCGTCACGTAGTTCCCACATGAGCCAGCCAGAAAGAACCTCAGGACAGAATCGAACATTCATTGAGGAGCAGCTTGCCCGTCGCCAGCCCTGCGCTAGAGGCCCCTCAAACCCGTTCGCCAGTTCGCGCGCCGCCGGGCTGACGGCATAGGCACGCTGCCGAGCGTCCTCGGGAAAAAGAATATAACGATGCCACTCATTGGCTGGAATACGAGTCAGCGCTCCGTAGGCGCGCAAGAAGCTCTTCGCTCTGAATTCGTTGGTCTCAAATACACGGTAATGACGGAAATTCACAACTGCAACCAGGGAATCGGTGACCACGAAAATCAACAAGGTGATGGATAGAGGCAAGGCGATGGTATTCAGAAAAGCACGGCGGCGAGAAGAACTGGCGGTTCGAGATACTCCACGAATGGCCGCCGCAATTAACACAGCGATAGCCGGAGCAAGCCAGATACCTTCCTCGCGCGTCAGCCAGAAAGCCGCAGTGAGAAAACCGAGGCTTACACTCTGGAGGACTTTGAGAGGACTGGCGGCGGGTCCGTTATAGGGCGTTAAAAAAATGGCCGCGGCCAGAGCAAAAACAGCGAGTGACAGACCTACATACAAACCCTCCCGGAGGACGCGCGCGAGGTCGGGATGCCAAAAAACAGGATTGAAAGCGAGAATCGCAAACATGACGATGGGCAAGCGATCGCTAGCTGCGTGCCTTCTGACCAGTCCCGCCACTGCCGCCGAGGCCGCCAGATAGACCGCCTGCTCTGCAATCTTCAGGGGTATGGAGAGAGCGTGAGCGAGGGTAATGAACAGAGAGTAGAACATTCCCTTGGCGAGGGTGAGATTGTCGTAGGGACCAAGCCAGTCTCCGGTCATCAGGTAACGCGCCAGCCGAATGAAAAGGCGATCGTCGTGTACGGCATCCGGCCTGGCGAAAACCGGGAAGCCAGCCCGCATCCACAGGCTAATCGCCGCCAGTAAAACTAGTGCGGTGTAATAAGACTTCGCCGAGGGCTGGGAATTGATCGGCGGCCCGGGCGCTGGCGATACGATTGCGGAACCGGCAAGCGTTGGTTGTGGGTGCAGATCTTCACCGGTTTTGCAAACTTCTCGATCTTCGGTCATCGCTCCCCCAAGAAGTTCTGCCGCGGGTCGGTGGTGGGTCGGTGGAACCCAGTCGGTAGCACGCGACGCGAGAACAAGGCTTACGGTAGAGGGTTCGAAGACCGTATGCTGTGACGCGGTTCACATCTTTTAGTGACGAGCATCGGCGTAAGCAACGAGCAAGAAAGAAGATAGCAGAAATTTGGGGCAGAAAATCAGCAACCCGAGGCCAGCGATGCACCAGCCTCGGGCTGCACTCATCGGAATCGGCTTAGCAGTGTCTCACGGGATGGTGTACGTCCCGGTGGCTACTGCGCTTGAGCCATAGAATGCCGTCCCGACTGCGACGGCTTTGATGGTTGTGGTTGTCGCGACCGTAAACGGACCTGCATACCGAGTTCCGTTGGTGGCGGATGGCGTTGAGCCATCCGTGGTGTAGTAAACGGTTGCGCCCGACGTGGAGTCTGACAATGTCACGGTCTGCGCCCTTGTGTAAGTCGAGGGGAACGGTGAGAAGCCAGGAGTCATGGCCTGCAGCGTATAGGTCCCGGTGGCCACGGCACTCGAACTCAAGCCCGTCCCGAGCGCGACCGCTTTGATGGTGGTGCTTACCTGGGTGAGCGGGATCGGCCCCGAGTAGGTGGACCCGTTGGTGGCGGATGGAGTGGAGCCATCCGTAGTGTATTGAATGGTTGCACCCGCCGTGGAGTCTGACAGTGTCACGGTTTGCGGCGGGTGATAGCTGGAGGGGAGCGGCGAGAAGCCCGGAGTCATGGCCTGCAGGGTGTAAGTCCCGGTGGCCACGGCACTGGAAGTCAAACCGGTCCCGATGGCGATGGCTTTGATGGTGGTACTGGTGGTGAGCTTGATCGCAGTCGAGTAGAGAGTTCCGTTGGTGGCGGAGGGAGTTGATCCATCCGTGGTGTAGTAAATACTTGCGTTCGGTGCACTGTCTGAGAGAGTCACGGTTTGTGGAGCAGTGTAGTTCGACGGGAACGGCGAGAAGCCCGGAGTCGCGGCTGACAGAGTATAAGTTGCGCTGCTGACCGCGCTTGGACCGTAACTGCCACCTGTGGCGATGGCATTGATGGTTGTGGTTGCGGCGAGTTTAATCGCGGCCGTATAGGGAGTGCCGTGCGTGGCCGACGGAGTGGAGCCATCGAGAGTGTAATAGATGGTCACGCCCGAATTCTTGTCGGACAGGGTGACGGATTCCGGAGCGGTGTAGTTCGACGGGAAGGGCGAGAAGCCGGGAGCTGCGGCCGGATTCTGCGCTGAAACCGTTATGGTTGAGAGGTTGCTGGCGATGCCGGAGAAGCTGGCAGTGATATTCGCGCTGCCAGAACCCACGCCAGTTACCAAGCCCGACGCGACCGTGGCCGCGCTCGGATTGGAGGATGTCCAGGACGCAGTCGAGGTCAGATTCTGCGTGCTGCCATCGTTGTAGTGGCCGGTTGCGGTGAGCTGCACGGTGCCGGCGTACAAAACAGTCGCGCTGGCCGGAGTGATCGCAATCGAAGTCAGCGTGGGTGTCACCGTGATGGGTGCGCTGTTGCTGATAATGCCGGCAGAGGTAGCAGTGATATTCGTGCTGCCGCCGGCAACCGCGGTAACCAATCCCGACGCGACCATAGCCGCGGCCGGATTCGAGGATGACCAAACCGCTGTGGTGGTGAGGTTTTGCGTGCTGCCGTCGCTGTAGTAGCCGGTGGCGGTAAGCAGCACGGTGCCGGGAAATGGAATGTTCGCGCCCGCTGGCGTGATGGCAATCGACGTCAGCGAAATCGCGGTGCCGTTCAGTTGAATGGTTTGGGTTCCGGCGGTATCGGTCAGAGTTACGCCGCCCGAGATTGAACCACTTCCCGTGGGCGCGAACTCGATTCCGAGAATGCATGTTGCCGCCGCACCGAGCAGTTGAGCGCTGGTGCTGCAGGAAGTATCGGCACCGCCGAGGCTGAAGTTTGCGGCAGTGCTGATCTGGGTAATGTTCAGTGGCGTGTTGCCAAGGTTTTCAACGATAACGTCCTGCGCCGTGCTTGCCGAGCCAACCTTGGTGCTGGCGAAGGTGAGCGAAGGAGCGTCGGAGACGTCGATCCTGCGGATGCGGCCGTTCATACCATCCGCGATGTACAGGTTGTTCGATCCATCCAAAGCAACGCCAACCGGATAGTTTAGTTCAGCGCTAGTAGCCACTATGTTGTCGCCGTTGTAGCCATTTACGGAGTAGCCAATACCGGCGACGATGTTGATGATACCGGTCGCGGCGTTAACCTTGCGGAAGAGCGAGTCGTTGTCCGTGATGTAGATGTCGCCGGCACTATCGACTGCCACATCGTTGGGAGCGTACAGCCACGCAGAAGTGGCCGGGATGTTGTCGCCGTTGTAGCCCCCCTCATTAGTTCCAGCCACAGTGGTGATGAGGCCAGTCGCCGCACTGACCTCGCGAATGCGGCTGTTGCCATAATCCGCGATGTAGAGATTGCCGGCGCTGTCGACAGCAAGGCCGGCGGGCCAGTTCAGTACAGCGCTGGTGGCCGGGATGTTATCGCCGTTGTAGCCTCCAACCCCATTGCTGGTTGTGAAACCAGTGCCAACCGCCGTGGTGATTATGCCGCTCGCCAAATTGACCTTGCGGACGCGCTCGTTGTAACTATCCGCGATGTAGAGATTGCCGGAGAGGTCCAAGGCAATGTGATTGGCGTAGTTCAGTTCCGCATTGATAGCCGGGCCGCCGTCGCCGCTGTAGCAGCGACCGAACGAGTCCTGGATAGCACAGCTCCCGTTGCCGGCCACGGTGGTGATGATGCCGGTCGTCAAGTTGACCATACGGATGCGACTGTTGAGTTCATCCGCGATGTACAGGTTGCCCGCGCCATCCAAGGCCACGTCGCTGGGATAACCCACTGTCGCGGTGGTGGCGGCGATGTTGTCTCCGTTATAAATATTGTTTCCGGTTCCGACCACGGTGCTAACCAGACCCGTTGCTGCATTCACTTCGCGGACGCGGTTGTTGGCGCTATCTGCGATGAACAGGTTGCCCAAAGCATCCATCGCAACCGCAGCGGGGCCCATTTCCGCGCTGGTAGCTGAGCCGCCATCGCCGCTATAGCAACGGCCATTGGCATCGGTGATAGCACAGCTCCCGTTTCCCGCCACGGTGGTGATGATGCCCGGTCCAAAGCCAATAGCCGAGCCGCCTCCGATGCCGGAGACGTTGACTTGCGCCAGCACGTTGGCCGGGGAGGATGTGTCATACAAAACAACCGCACCCTTGCGCACGCCTGGAGCCCGCGGAGTAAAGGTAAGGTTGACGGTGCACAATGAGGCATTGCTGTAGGTTGTTGCCGTGCAGTTGCTACCGGAGGCCGCCTGGAAGTCCAAGCTGCTGGCCCCGAGAGTGAGCACCGATATGTTGCCCACCTGCGTGCTGGCGGAAAACGCGAAGGTAAAGGGAGAGGTTACGCTGCTCTGCCCGACATTCTGGGTGCCAAGATTCACCGCCAAAAGTTGCGCTTTGCGAATGCGATAGTTGTTAGTGTCCGCGATGTAGACGTTGCCGGCGCCATCCACCGCGACACCTGTAGGATTATTCAGCTCCGCGCTGGTGGCCGCGATGTTGTCACCGTTGTAACCGTATTGTCCCGTTCCGGCCACGGTGGTGATGAGACCCGTCGTCGCGTTGACCATGCGGATACGACCGTTTTCTGAGTCTGCAATGTACAGGTTGCCCGCGCCATCCACGGCGACGCCCCAGGAACCGTACAGTTCCGCGGTAGTGGCCGCGATGTTGTCGCCGTTATAGCCCTGAATTGAAGTGCCTGCGACGGTGGTGATGATAGCTGTCGTCGCGTTGACCATGCGGATACGCCCGCCCAGGTCCGCGATGTACAGGTCGCCCGCACTATCCACGGCTACGCCGATGGGAAACCCCAGCTCCGCAATATTTGCCGGGATGTTGTCGCCGTTATAGCCCGAGGTTCCAGTGCCTGCGAAGGAGGTGATCAGGCCGGTCGTCTTGCTGACCATGCGGATCCGAAAGTTGTAGGAATCCGCGATGTACAGGTTACCCAAGCCATCCACCGCGAGGCCCTGGGGATCGTTCAGTTGCGCGTTGGTGGCCAAAATGTTATCGCCATTGTAACCACCCACGCCGCCGTTTACCCCGATGCCGGCCACGGTGGTGATGATACCTGTCGCCGCACTGACCATGCGGATACGCTGGTTACCCTCGTCCGCGATGTACAGGTTGCCCGAGCCATCCACGGCAACGCCACCGGGGAAGTAGAGTTCTGCGCTCGTGGCTGGGCCGCCATCGCCGCTAAAGCAGAAATCAAATGCGTCTCGAATGGCGCAGGTACCGTTGCCAGCTACCGTGGTGACCACACCCGTTGCCACGTTTATCTTGCGGACGAGATTGTCATCACTGTCTGCGAAGTAGATATTGCCAGAGCCATCCATGGCCACGCCAAAGCTACGGCTCAAAGACGCGCTGGTGGCCGGTTCGGTGGCAATGCCATCGAATCCTGCGTAGCCGGTGCCGGCGACCGTGGTGATCAGTCCCTGAAAAGTTACAGACTGGGCATGGGCTGCAAGCGGCATCAGGCAGCCGAGGATGAACAGAAGAATAATAAGAAAAGTGAGAGTGAAGGAGGATGGGAGTGAGTTGATGGTGGGCGGCGGGGATGTAATTTGACTACCGGAATTATCGCGCATAGCAAACCCCTTTCTCGTCTGGGTTTACAAATTCAATCCTGGTCTTGAGATTTTTGATTCTGGCCGTGCGGGGAGATTCAGTTCGTCGCGCCGAGGTCTGGGGATCAGCCGGGAAAGCCGGACTTGCTCTTGGCTTTCGAACAACCGACATCGCAGCCAACGCCCGTTCCCGGAAGGACGATTCATGATTGCCCTCGAGAAAGTCCTGGTGGAGGGGGAAAGGATTGGCGTTGTTAGGGGGCGATGTTGGAAGGGGCCAGTCAGCCAGATCGGATCGCACACAGGCAGCGCGTCCACGAAGACCGGGAGAAGTTTGTCACGCGCGCGTGTGTTTTGTCAGTGACGGCTGGTACGGCTTGCTGTGACCGATGTCCTTGGGGGTATCCGGTGTGTCCTGTTTGAGCTTGCGCGCGGCCCGCTCAAGGCTGGGACGGGCGCCGCACAAACACCATCGCCAGATGGTCTTCGTAGATCTTCTGGAAGCGTTGATCCCCACTTAAAACGGTGGCCAGTGGTTTGGTCTTGTCCAGAAGGATTACGCCCGCCTGGTTCAGATAAGGGTCATTGACGTAGGAAGGATCACCTCTTTCTGAATTGAAAAAGAGGAAGTCAAGGTCGTCGCCATAAAGATCGGTGCGGCCATCGATGGCGACGGGATAGTTAGGCATGTACCAGGTGAGGAAGCCGCCCCAATCGAAAGTGTTGTAGAGCGGCCCCGGTTGGGGGTTTCGACGGAGGAAGTTGACCGCCTTCACGGGAAACTGGCTGCTCATGGCGTCGTCGAGGCCGCGCATGTTGAAACCGGCGTTGATGGCGACCAGGTAGAGGAGCAGAGCCAGCGCCGCCGCGAGTCCGGCTTTCTCGGGAAGCGTTTCGCCGGGTTCGGGTTCGATATTACGGCCCACTTCCTGGCCCCAAGAATTGGCAATGCAGGCCGCGGCTGCCAGGCAGAGGTACCAGGAATCGCGCATAGTGCGGAAGGCGACCATGCTGGTAACGATCAGGAGGGCGAGTTGGAAAAGATCGACGCGCTTACGGCGTCCGAGAGTGAAGAAGGCTGCGGCGCAGAGCAGAAGTTCGACATAGTGGGTGACATCGCGAAAGTTAAGGGAACGGAATTCGCGAATAAAGGCGTAGGGGAAGGTCGAACCTGCGTAAGAGAAAACTATGAAATAAAGATGATAAGTGTACGGCCCGAGGCAGGTTGCGAGCGCGCAGGCGGCGAAGATGAGCAGCACTTTGCCCGTGGGCACGGTTGAGGGCAGGGCGAAATCGGTGGAGATGTGGACGCGCTGAGCCAGGTGCTGCGCCAGTTGCACTCCGGCGAAAACGCCCACCACGGCCAGTCCATAAATAAATTGAATGTGGCAGTTCGCCCAGACCAGGAACACCAGAGGCAGCCAGTACAAACGCCGGATGCGGCCGTCGCGCTGGGATTCGAAAATCAGGGTGAGAGTGACCGCGTAGAGGATGATCGACAGAAAAACCGGCCGCGGCATCATGTTGAACAGAAATGCCCAGCAACTAAGCGTGGCCAGAATGCACGCTACCCAGAACCTTCCGGAAAGGCGGCGGAGCATCCAGTAAACCGCATAGGCGACGGCCACGGTCAGCAGGACTCCAAACAGGCCGACGCCCGCGAGTCCGAACCACGCATAGGCGCGCGAAAGCATCAGCTCGTAGCCCCAACTATAGGCAGCCCAGGGACGGTCGGCTGCAGTGCGGGAAAGGATTCCGCTGTGAGGGAAGGCGCGGTGCTCGATGATCCAATCGCCGACCTTCAGGTGCCACCAGATGTCGAGATCGAGCACGGAAAACTTCAACCACATGGCGCGGGCGGCAACGCCGGTCAGCAGGCCGGTCAGGACGATCATCTGGATGAGCCGGCGCTGCAATAGCCCGCGCAAGTCCTGGGCCACGCTCGTGGTCTGAGTCGCGGACGCCGTCATTGCACCGTCAAGCCTACGACAGTGATAGTTACCGGGTTGGGCTGCGCGGCCGTCGTTCCCTGAACCTTGACGTTGTACGTTCCCAGCTCTGGATTGGCGGAAACCGGGCTGGAAGCTGCACCGCCGCAAGCGTTCAGCAAGATCAGAAAAACGCAGAGGCCGGCCAGCCATAGCCATAGGCGCCGCTTGTTGCGACGTCCGGCACCGGCCAACAAAATGCCTGCGAACGGCGCGAAGGCGACGAAGAGCTGCAATCGATTCCCGCTGGGCTGTTGCAGCGACGCCGCCCCTGAGGGGATGCTGATGGTCACCGAGAACGGCACTGCCTGCGCCCCCGGCGTGATCGTGGTCGGCTGGAAAGTGCAGGTTCCGCTCGGCGGCAGCGTGCTCTGCAAACAAGAAAGCGCGATGGGCTGGCCCGGAGCGCCCGTATTCTCATTCAACAGAAGAGAATATATCGCGGTACCTCCGGGAGAGGCGGTTTGAGGAGCAGCCTGCGCTGCCGTGGGCGGGGTGACGATGGTGATGGTGTCACTGCCGATGGCACTTGATAGCGCTTGCGATACTGCCTCGATGGTGACTGTGGCCGGGTTCGGCACGGCGGCTGGAGCCGTGTAGTTGCCCGAAGTATCGATGCTGCCCACTGTTGTTGAATCGCCGCCCGGTATTCCATTTACTTGCCAGTTCACCGCGGTGTTGGTGGTGCCGGTGACGGTTGCGATGAAGGTTTGGACAGTGCTGGTGTAAACCTGGGTGACCCCCACGGGGCTGGTAGTCACGGTGACAGTTACTGCCCCGCCGGCCCCCACGATGGTGGCCTGAGCCGATCCTGAGGTTGTGCCATCGGCCTGCGAGATTGCGTTGATGGTGACTGTGGCTGGCGTCGGAATAGCCGTTGGCGCCAGATATAACCCGGTGGTCGAAATCGAGCCGGTGGTTGACAAATTGCCGCCTGCCACACCATTCACCTGCCAAATCACGGCAGTGTTAGTGGCTCCGGTTACCGCCGCAATGAACTGCTGCTGACTGCTGACGGCCACATTCACCGGATTCGGCGTCACCGAGACAAAGATCGAGGGAACCAGCTCGCGGATCCGGACGTTGCCTGTGTCTGCAACGAACAGATCGCCGGCGGAGTCGCCAAACACACCCAGGGGTGAGTGAAGCTGCGCAGCGGCCGTCTGTCCGCTGCTGCCGGTTGACTGGCCACCATCGCCAGCAAAGCCCGGAATACCGTTTCCGGCCACGGTTTGAATGAAGCCGGTGGCCGCGACCACCTCGCGAATAACATCGCTGCTGGTATCCGCGAAAAAGATATCTCCTGAGGCGTCGACGAATAAGCCGCTAGGAGTGTTCAGCAGGGCGCCGATGGCTGCTGCTCCGTCGCCCGAATAGCCTTCTTCACCGGTCCCGGCCACGGTGGCGATGTCGCCTGGCGGGATCAGGACGCCGGCGATTGTGACCGCCGCGGTGCCTGGATTTAAGATGCGGATTCGATTGTCAGAAGTATCTGCAATGTAGATGTTTTCCGCAAGGTCGACAAACACGCCAACGGGGAAAGCGAGCTGCGCGCTGGTGGCAAGTGCGTTGTCGCCGCATGGATTGGAACCTTGCGGGCAGACCGTTCCATTGCCGGCGACGGTGACGATGATGCCGCTCGATGCGATTACTTCGCGGATCTTAAGATCTTGCGTGTCCGCGATGAAAATGTTCTCCGCGCTGTCGACAAATACGCCGTAAGGAGCGCTGAGTTCCGCAGCCGTAGCTAGTCCGCCATCGCCGCAAGCCGTGGTGGGGTCCGGGCAAAGCGTGCCATTGCCGGCCACGGTGGCAATGTTGCCCGGCTGGATCACGATCGTTGCAACCTTTATGGGCGCCGTCCCTGTGTTCACCACGCGGATGCGATTGTCTTCCGTGTCCGCGATGAAAATGTTGCCGGAGGCATCCAGGAACAAGCCGTAGGGATAGTAGAGTTGCGCGCTGACAGCGAGCCCGCCATCGCCGCAAGTGGCAGTGGAAGTGTCACACTCTGTGCCATTTCCAACAACAGTCTGAGTGATGCCGTTAGTTGCCGATACTTCGCGAATCACGGAGTTGTCCGTGTCAGCGATGAAGAGGTCTCCGGCAGCGTCCACCGATAAATTCGCGGGATAGTTCAACTCTGCATTCACAGGTGGCTGGCCATCGCCGGAATAGGCCAGGGTGTTGTTCCCGATGGTGGTCTGAATGATGCCGCTGGAATTTGTCACTTCACGGATTACAAAGTTGTCCGTGTCTGCGATAAAAATGTCGTCGGAAGCATCAACGGCTACGCCGCTGGGATAGTTCAGCTCCGCGCTCGCGCCTAGTCCGTTATCGCCGGTGTAGCCGGCCACGCCCAGAGTTCCGGCCACGGTGGCAACGTCGTCCGGTTGGATCGTAACTCCGGCAATCGTGAGCGGTGCGGCCCCAGCATTCACCGCGCGAATCGCGAAATTATCGGTGTCTGCGATGAAAATGTTCTCTGAAGCATCTACGAACACTCCATCCGGCAGGCAGAGTTGGGCGCTGTTCGCAGGACCACCGTCGCCGCCATGACCACAGCTAAAGCCATCCTCCGACTGGTAGTAAATCCCGGCCACAATTTGAATGTCGCCGGGCGGGACCACAACTCCGGCAAGCGTAACCGGCGCAGTTCCTGTATTCACTACGCGAATAAGGTTATTGTCGGTGTCGGCGATGAAGATGTTTCCCGTAGCGTCGACGAATACTCCTTGAGGCGCGCCAAGCTGGGCGCTGGTGGCGAGTCCGCCGTCTCCAAAATAGCCACAGGGCGATGGCGACGCGAAAGGGTTACCCGCAACCGTAGAGATGTTGCCGCCGCTCACCTTGCGGATCAGGCAGTTGTCAGTATCGGCAATGTAGATGTTTTCCGCGTTGTCAACGAAGACACCGAAAGGATCATAGAGTTGTGCGCTGGTCGCGGATCCGCCATCGCCGGAGTAGCCAAACATGCCGTTGCCCGCTACGGTCGCAATGTACCCCGGCTGGATTGTGATTCCTGCGATCGTAACGGCCTGCGTACCCGTGTTAACCGCGCGAATGACAAAGTCGAAAGTGTCCGCGATGAAAATGTTTCCCGCAGCATCCACAAACACGCCTTCAGGATGGTTGAGCGCCGCTCCGGTTGCAGGTCCGCCGTCGCCGCACTGCGCCGCGGTTTGAGGACAAGCCGTGCCATTTCCGGCCACCACCGTGAGATTATTAGACGTATCGAGTTTGAAGATGCGGCTTGAGTAATAATCCGCAAAGTACGTGTTACCCGCTGCGTCCGACGCGATGCTGACGGGATCGCCGATACTCGCGTTCAGCGGAGTCAGATGTTTCGGGCCGCCGCCGGCGACTGTGTTGATGGCATACTGCGCGAGCAAAACCTGGGGCGCGAGGAAGACAACTGCAAGAGCAAGAGCAAGAGCAACGGCAACCGGTGTCGGCCTGTTAGAACGCATGATCACTTCGCCTCCTGGCCAGAAATCCGTTCCAAGCGGACCACAGTGGTGCTCTTCGGTATGGTTTTGCCTGGGGCGCCTATTTGCAGAATGAATCGAGGCCGCAACCCTCGTTGCCACATCTGGAATTCCGATTGCGGGATGGTGAATTCCTGGGTCGTCTCGGCGGAGTTGTGCGCAGGGAGGGCGACCGCACAAGCAATGCTTCCGCCTTTTTCAGGGTGAGAGGAGTCCCAGAGCGTTAGCCTTTGAATGGAAAGTTCGTGCGGTCCGTGATTCACCAGATGGATGCGAATACGAATCTGGGTTTGGGAACCGAGAGCAGTCTTCTGCAGCACCTGATAAGAACCAGAAACCAACGGAACATTGCTGGCCGGTGCAGATTGAACCCCCAGTGAAAACAACGCGGCCATCACCAAAGGCAATTTGCCGAAACGAAGAATGTTGTGGTTCATGTGCCTTACCCTCCCACTGGATGTGCCTGGAACCCAGCTTTCCTGCGGCTTCAGAGCTGCGTCAGCTTGCTCGGAAAAGCTTATCAGCTTGGCCTTGCTAATCACCTTATAAGCACAGTAAAAAGTAGGCCGCATTCTGCGTCACTCGCGCGTGTGACGACGATCACAGGGAGCAAAGGCTTTGCGAACAGGTTCTGGCCTCAGTCGAATTTGCGCCAATTGCACAAGACGGGAGCGTTATCGTAGGGCAAGGCGGCGCGGAGTTCTCGTTCGGCGGCGGCGCGTTCGTAGCGATATAGCAGAAACCCGAAATTGAGATGCAATAAACGGTCCTGCGGGTTTTGCAGGATGGCCCACTGATAGTCGGCGACAATATCCGCATAGTTCAACCCTGAGGCGTCGGTCTGGGTTTTGATGCGTTGGACTTCTTCGGAGTGGTTCAACTGGCTGGTGAAGGGAGGCCGCTCCAGCTTACTTAGAACCAGACCAGCGACCCGCACCCGGTCGTAAGGAGTAAACGCAAGCAGACGCTCGCACTCTTCCTCGGAGACCACGTCCGCAGCCTCGGCGCCACTGCGCATTTCGGCTGGGAGGATGCCTGCGATTTGGTTGAAGAAGGCGCGTGCCAGCAGGTAAGTCCCGCGCGGATTCATATGCACGTGTTCGTAGAAGAGTTCGCCGCCCGGGACCCCATGCTCACTCTCGCCGGCAAAAACCGCCGCCGCGTCAACCAGGCCGACGTTCGGAGTCTCGCCCGTTACAGTACGAATAACCTCATTCAACCTTGTGTCAGCGCGAAAGCGAAGTGTGTCCAGATCCTGAGCGCGGACGAAGCGCTCCCGCGCGCCGGCAAAATCACCGACGGCCCACAGGCAACGCGCAATGCGAAACTGGAGTTCGGCGTACTGAGGATCTATATCTGCCGCTGAGAGGTACAACTTCAGGGCCTCAGAGTGCGATCCCGTTTCGTCGAGAGCCGCACCGCGTTGAACCAGTTCCTCCCAGGATTT
Organism: uncultured Acidobacteriaceae bacterium; assembly: GCA_963749985.1. Classification (GTDB taxonomy): domain Bacteria; phylum Acidobacteriota; class Terriglobia; order Terriglobales; family Acidobacteriaceae; genus Sulfotelmatobacter. The sequence continues at coordinate 577,245 of CAVVOS010000006.1, forward strand.
CAACTGATCCGGCCGAATATCTTCGCGATGCAAGGATGCGAACGGCGCACAGTCCTTTAAGTTGGTGGCTACGGTGCTGATCAGGACGCGGGCCCCGGAGCGGCGGGCAACCGCGCCGATGTCACGCAGGTTCGCGGCAAAATTCTCGTATACCGGCCTCATCTGTGGAGAGTCGGCACGCATCTGCCTCTCCAGAAACATTTCCATGCCGCGCCACTCGGGCGCGTTGTTTCGGCTCCCGCCAGCGGCCTTCCCTACAAGCTGACCCAGCCTCGTGGAATTGAGGAAGATTCTGGCGCGGATGGCCGGCAGGGTCAGATCCAAGGGCGTTAGCACGGTCCCTGGCCCGAACGGACCGACAACTTCAGTGTTGCCGGTGTAGATCACGAAGAGGTCGGGCTGGTATTGCGCCAGATCCTTCACCATGGGCAACAGCACATGCGAGTTGATGGCGGTGATGCTGGTATTGATAACCTCGAAAGTCGTCGAGGGATAGCGCTCTCGGAGCATTATCTTGAGGTAGCGGGCAAATCCGTAGGTAGGATCCGGATCTCCCCAGGCCACGGACTCGCCCAATACGAAGATCCTATAAGTTCCCGGCGCCTTTCTTGCGGGAATGAAGTAAGGGCGCGGTGTCCGGTACATGCCCGACGGGAAAAACGGCGCGGGGAAATATTGGTTGTCGCAATAAGCCGGGTGGCCCTGGTCGGTGCAAGGGCGCATTACGCCGGTTGGCGTTCCCACCCCGCAGACGCGGAGCACTCCCTCCGCGACTACGAGCAGCAACGCTGGGGCCAGAATGGCAGTGGCCGAGATGGATAGCCAGCGGCGCCAGCCAGCTTTGCGCAGTGTCGGGGTTCCTTCAGTGGTTTGCTCGCCTTTAGATGCTGTCACCATTGTTCTCGGTAATGTATTGGACTCACGGGTATTCCTGCCGAATGCCACCCGATGTGAAGCCCGGGCCCATTGCCTCCAGTCCAGTTGCTCACTATTGACGATAACCAGGGCAGGTGACCCGAACAGTGGCCAATGTCACGGCATCCTGTGATAACGATCACAAACGCCCGGATTACCGCTCCTCGGCGCAAAACCACAAAGTTTTCACCAGCTAGAAGCGTCTGTACATGAACTGAGCCGCACTCGCGCCCTGGGTCCGGGTCACGATCAATAAGAAAAGCGATACCAGTACATACAGGGGAGGGATCCAGAACCAGCGCCAGCGAGCCAGGAGCGCGATGAATCCAGGGTGGGATGCCTCACCCGAAGATTCCGCCTCAACCGAATAGCGGTTCAGTGTCTGGATCGCCAGGAGCACACCGGCGTATCCAACGGCCAGCATCAGAACCAGGAAATAAAGGCTGCCACTCAGGAAGTGCGAAAGATAGTCTGCGGGCGACACCACTGCCGACAGCATCTGCCGCACCTCGACCAGAGATTTGGCGCGGAAGAATATCCAGCCCAGGCTGATGAGACTGATCGTTGTACCCCACGAGATCGGTGTCCAGAGGGCCGCAGAAGTCGGCCAGTCAAACTTGCGCTGCACTTGTTGAATCTGACGATGCAAGATAAGGAGCACGCCGTGATAGCCACCCCAGAGCACGAACAGCAAGGTCGCTTTATGCCACATTCCAAACAGGACCATGGAAATCAGCAAAACGAGACTTCGCCACCACACTTCGCGGCGCATCACGGCCAGGGGGAAGAAAACGTAGTCGCGAATCCAGAACGAAAGCGACATGTGCCAGCGCGTCCAGAAGATCGACGGATTGGTAGACTGAAACGGGCTAGCGAAATTCTCGGGCACGGTGAATCCGAGCGCTTGCGCAGCGCCGATGGCGATGTGTGAGTAGCCGGCAAAATCCAGGAAAAGCTGCAATCCATATCCGAATGCCAGGCACCACACGTCCGGCCCACTCCAGTGCGTGACCTGATCGAAGCCGGAGTTGATTCCGTCGCCTCCGAGAATTCCCTGACCCAGCAATTGCGCCAACTGCATCATCAAAACACCGGTTGCGATGCGGCGGAACCCGCATCCGATGTTGGGCCAAGAGGCGGGTTGCTCGGAGCGAAATTGCGGAAGCATTTCTGGCATCCGGCAAATCGGTCCCGAGATCACGACGGGGAAGAACGCCATGTACAGAGCAAACTCGATGAACGACGGGTCAAGTTCGTCGCCGCGGTAAAGGTCAAAGAGGTAACTCATGGCCTGGAAGGTCCAGAATGAAATCCCCAGGGGCAGGGCAAGATGCGAGAATCTTTGCAATGCCGAAACAGAAGTGTTGATCGCGATGGCGGGCAGGTACTTGAAGCTTCCGAGGAGCGCCAGATTCAGTACAATACCGATCGATAGAGCAATCGCAGAAGGCTTTCGCTGAAGCCATTTTCCCACCATGAAGTTGATCACCGTGGACGCAAGTAGCACCGCTGCAAACCACTCTCCCCATGTAAGATAGAGCGCGTAACTGCCGATCAGAAGAATGGCTTGCCTTGCCGCGCGCCGGCGGACCTTGGCAAAGATAACCACGCAAAGCAGAAAAACCAGAACGTGCAGGATTTCTCGAAGCAACATTCCTCACCCGCAATACAAAATTCCCAACAGCTAAAAGGAGCACTTCGGAACGCATGGCATTATCACGTATTCGTGCTGGTTTCGGATATGCTTTCTTGCATACCTGTGAATGTCGGTTGGTTGTGATCTGCGTTGCAGATTTCCGTCCTTCTTACCCGCTACAATGACCGGGCAGCATGAACAGATTTCGCAATCTTATCGACGCACTCGCCGCCGCTCCCGGTGATCGTCCATTTGTCACTGCCTGGATCGATGAGGACGAGCAAGAGACGGTAACTTTTGCGGAGTTTCGACGACGCGCCCGCTCCCACGCCAAAATGCTCTCCGAATATGAGTTGAATACCGGCGATCGCGTGATCATCCTCATGCCGCAGCAAATCGCCGCAATGACGACCTTCGTCGGTGCGATGATGCTGGGCGCGGTACCAGCATTTCTTGCCTATCCCAATTTCAAGGTTGAGGCCTCCAAGTACCGCGCCGGGCTAGCCGGAGTTACGGCAAACCTCAAAGCCAAGATGGTCGTCATCGACGATGCGTTTCCTGAAGACATGCTGGGACACATACACCTGCGCGAGGACGCGAAGCTGATTCGTGCCAGCGACGGCAAAAGCGTCGGGGCAGAAGTCGAACTGCATGACCTGGAGGTTCGTCCCGAGAGCTTGGCGTTCATCCAGCATTCGGCTGGCACGACGGGCCTTCAAAAAGGAGTCGCGCTGACTCACGCCGCCGTGCTCAACCAACTCGAACATTTGGCGCACGCGCTGAAGATTGACGGAGAGGAGGACAGTGTTTACAGCTGGCTGCCTCTTTACCACGACATGGGTCTGATCGCTTGCTTCATATTGCCCATGGTTTGCCACATGCGCGTTGTGATGCAATCGCCGCTCGACTGGGTTATGCATCCGGAGACCATGCTGCAGATCATTAGCGAGTACAAGTGCACTCTGGCGTGGCTGCCCAACTTCGCCTTTCAGTTCGTCCCGCGAAGAACGCTACCGAACCGGTGGGCACAATACGATCTTTCGTCGGCTCGCGCGCTGATCAATTGTTCCGAGCCGGTCCGATCCAGCAGCATGCAGGAATTTGAGAATGCTTTTTCTGCGATTGGACTCAAAAGCGGGACACTGCATTCCTCTTACGCAATGGCCGAGAATGTTTTTGCCGTAACGCAATCAGATATCAACGCGCCATCAGGGCCCAACCGGGTTTTGGCGGATGGCCAACGATTCCGCAGCATGCATGTCATCGCCCCCGTCGCGCAGGGGACTCCAGGCGCGGTTTGTTTCACATCATCGGGCCGGTTGCTCCCGAATAACGAGGCCCGGATCGCATCCGATTCCGGCGCACTTCTTGCTCCGGGCTTCGTCGGCGAGATTCTCGTCAAGAGCGATAGCCTGTTTACGGGCTACTATAACCGTCCCCATTTGACCGCCAAGGCAATCGTCGAAGGCTGGTATTCCACCGGTGATCTTGGCTTCATCCTGGAAGACCAACTCTATGTCATCGGCCGCAAGAAAGATCTCCTCATCGTCGGCGGTGAAAACATTTACCCGCAAGACATCGAGGAGATCGTCGCCAGCCACCCAGCCATTCATGATGGCCGTGCAGTTGCGATGGGCGTTTATAATCCCGATCTCGGGACTGAGGATATCGTTGTGGTGGCTGAAGTGGAGCGTGAAGAACTTCTCACAAATATGGTGGATATCGAGCAAGAGATTCGCAATCTGGTGGTCGGCGGGATCGGAGTCGCAGTCCGGACAATTTTCTTAAAGCCACCAAGATGGATCGTGAAGAGCACAGCTGGCAAGGCGGCGCGTTCTGGCACGCGAGAAAAGTTATTGAAAGAGCATCCGGAACTCGATGTTCGAGCCTTGGGAGACTAAATACGAATGAGCGCAGAAGAACAACAGATGATTGAACACATTGTCCGGCTGATCCGAAAGCCAGGTGCAAATATTGACGAAAACACGCCCCTGGTTTCCTCCGGACTGATCGACTCGATGGCGCTGGTGGATCTGCTGCTGAAACTCGAAGACCTCACCCACAGGCGCATCCCCGCGGGTAAAGTGCAGCCGAAAGATATGAACACGGTTGCCTTAATGTTCGCGACAGCGCAACGCGTTGGGAAGGCTCGTAAGTAGCTTCCGGAGGCATGCCAGCGGGCAGAAGGCCAAGCCGACTCGAGCTACACAAAGCTGATAGCAACTGCATAACCCTGGGCCCGATGACGGCCTACTGCAGTGGCTTTGCCGGCGTCCCCGGTTTCACACCCGAGTGCTTTTTCGCCTGCGCCATCAATTCCAGAACCTTACCTTTGGCTTCGTAATTCGGATTCGTATCCAGCAACTTCTGCCAGGTGGCGACCGCCTTGTCGACATCCATTTTGCCCTGCCACTCGACCACTCCCAGATTGAACAGTGTGTTGGCCTTGTTTGGCTCGTAAGAAAGTGACTTCTGGAATTCTGCGATGGCAGCATCGGCGTCACCCGTGTACCAATAGGCAGTCGCCATGTCCGTGCGAACGCCCGTGTTGGCTGGCGCTACTTTCAGCGCGCGCTGGTAGTAATCGATCGCCGTGGGGAACTGCTGCGCGTCGTAATAGACATTCCCAATGCTCTCTAGAATTGTGGCATTGGTGGGATCTGCGTTGAGCTTTTCAATCAGCGGAGCAGCCTGCGTGTCCGCCATCTGCTGCATCTGGGCCGGAGTTGGGGCTTGGGCGCCGCCGTTGGGATTTCCCATGGCGGGTGCGGGGGCGTTCGCGACCCCAGTCGCAGCGGCCGCTGGACTGGATCCCCGGATGAACCAGCCGCCGGCGATTCCCACCAGCAGGCAGATGACCGCCAACACGTAGGCCTGCACGCTGGTCCACTGTTCAGTAGCATTTGCTCGATTTGTATCCGCCATATGTTGATGCTCCTTCAGATCCCTTTTCGTCTAGCGGCGAAAGCCGCCGATTTCCCCGCCTGGGCCTGGCCTTTGGCTAGCTCTTGCCCTTCTTCTCAACGTCTTTCTGCACGTCGGCCATGAGTTTCTCCACCGTGGCTTTGCGGTCCGCGCTTAACTGCGGATTCGACTTCAACAGCTCCCGCCAGGCCGCCAGCGCTCCCGGGCCATCTTGTTTCCCCTGCCACTTGATCATGCCGAGGTTGAACAGCGAGTTGGCGTCCTTGGGGTTGTAGTTCAGCCCCTGCTGAAGCTGGCTGAGGGCGCCGTCCACATCGCCGCTGTAGTACAGGCACGAAGCCAACTCGGTGCGAACGGCAACGTTCTTAGGATCGGCCTGTAATGCTTTGTTGTAGTAGCCCGCGGCGTCCTTGAATTGGTGGGTAGCCTTGTAGATGTTTCCGACTTGAAAGAGCAGATCTTTGTTGTTCGGATCGCTCTTCAGTTTTTCGAGCAGCGGCGCCGCCTTGGTGTCGGCCATCTTCTTCATGTCGTCTAGGTTGGGCATTTGTCCGGCCATGCCGCCTGTCGTCGCAGCCGGTTGCGGGGCGCCCACTTCTCGAACTGGTGACGCGGGAGACTGGGATCCACGAAAAAAATAGCCAATTGCCAGGCCTACCAAGAGGCAAACCGCCGCCATTGCGTACACCTGCTGTACCCGCCATTCCGACCCATTCACTGGCCGCTCAACCGCTTCATCTGGCATGCGTCGTCTTCTCCTTCGATCTGCGCCTTCTTGACTTGGAGCACCCCACGAAATCTCTGATGAAGGCATCCCAAATGCCACATCGCGACTCTGAGGGTATCAGCTCTTCCTCGCCTGTTTTCAGCATGTTGCCGGGAGGCATCTCCGCGGCGGTGGAGAACGAACCCAGGGATTCGCGTCTTTCTCCGCAGTCCCCGCGAAATTTCCCCCGACTTGGATGAGCCACGAACGAACCTCCACCTTGCCTACCTTACCGATGCGAGGGCGGGAGGACAGCAAGCGGCATCACAGGCAATCGTGACGTGGATCACCGAGAGGTGCCATTGACGGAATCAGAGAACCGAGGAAAGCAACCGAGATGTCAGCCGGGATGATGCCGAAGCCAAAATGTCCTACGCTAGCCGGGCGGTCAAGCCTGGCGTTGGTGCGGTCGGCGCGCGAAGGGGCAGTGCGGATTTCTTGGGATGGTTCTTCTCGCCTTATCCCTTTCGGCGTAGACTTCGGTTGCGGCGTCGAACTCTTCGATGGCTGTGCGTTCTTCAGCATCCTTTGGACAGACTGGCCCGGAATACTTCCCGGTTGGCCGTCGACTGGGTTTCGGATAACGATCTAGTGTTTCAATGGACGATTTCGGCCCAAATTAGGCGACTAAGGGGTTCCGCCGCCAACGGTATTACCAGTTCCCAGATTCTTCACCATGGTCGAATCATTTGAATATTCATTGGACTGAACATTGGCGCCGGTCGAGGTGCGATCCAGAACGATCGCTGTAACCATGTTGTCGAACAGATTTCCTGTGATAGTTCCGCCGCCCGCTGTGCTCCCTACCTCGATGCCGATTGGGTAAGTGCTGCCTTTTGCCGGACTGCCAATATTGAAAGAGTTGCCCGTCGCGCTGTAAAGATAGGCTTGCTGCAGATGAATCCCCGTTCCTGTGTCCGGCACGATGAACAAATTTGCGCTGAACAGGGTGTTCGAAAGACTACTGCCGACGTAGATTCCACCGGTTGCGCAATTGAACTGGCTGCCAAGTACCGTCAGTTGATCCAGACCGCCGATATTTGGTGGAACATAGATTCCATAGTCACCACCAACGAAATTCGACTGCGAGACGGTGAGCCCCTCCACCTGTTGACCGTAGACAATTCCCTTGGAGAGGTAATTGAAAGTTGCACCCGTGACGTTGAACACGACGGCCGGATTGTTGCTGCTGCCTTGCAGCACGACGCCAATTCCCTTGGTGGAGTAGGCGGCCCCGCCTGGGCCAGAGATGACGAGCCCCACAAGATTTACGTTGGAGATCTGAGTGATCTCCACGGCACGATCCCAATAGTCATTCTGACTATAGCCGTCGGCCCCACGGACCGTAACATCGAACAACTCGGACAGGGCGTTGTCAGCCGCACCAACGTTTCCGTTCGTCTGGTTCAGCACAACCGCACTTCCAACACCCACAGAGCCGGTGATCAGCGACATGTTACGAAGATGGACTGAGTTCTCCGCGCCGACATAATCGATGGTCAGGCCTCCGCCCGTCGGCCAGTAGAGCTGTGTGACATCTGCCCCGGCGCCTGTCAGCGTGATTGAGGCGCTGCTGTTCGGCAACACGAACTTGAAGTTGGATGCGAACGTAAACTGACCCGGCGGAAAAAAGACGCAAGCTCCGCCGCCCGAAGACGCGTTCAACGCGGCGGCCAACGCAGCCCTATTGTCAGGGTTCGCCGACGAGCCGCCGTACGCCGCGATGTCTGTACAGGTGCCAGTTCCGCTAGCGGTCGGAAGCAATCTGGCGGTTTGCGCCGACGTCATTTGGACGTTGCCAAGAACCATTAAGAAAGCGACAACGAAGACGATCATCAGTTTCGTGTGATGTTCCGCTTGGCCCATTCCAACCCCTGCGGCTTGGCTAACTTTCATACGATGTGCTCCGTTCGATTCATTATTGAGGACTCGAACAACGTGTACAAACCCGAGTTGCGGCAGAGGCACTCGGAGGAGACAAAGATATCTATCAGCAGCAGCTTCTCTGGCCGGATCGTTGGCGATCCGGAAGTTGTCCAGAAACGGGCTTCTGGGAAGTGGGATGCTTCCCAGGTAGTGGCCGTGCTCGGGCCCAAGAGTCGATCGTTTGCACTCCGCGATTCGTCTCCAGTGAAATCGACCACTCTCGGCGTTGGCCACCGATTCCGTACTTTGCCCCTTTAGGGAGGAATTTGACTATTTTCCATTGAGAGAATCATAGCCGACGCGAGCGTTCACGCAAGGTACGAGCCCCGCGTTCGCCCTTTTCGCCAGTCAGCCATCACCAGTTTGAAAACTCAAGGCGACCGGCGTAAACTAACACATGACACACTACTGCATTCCACCAAGCTCCCAACCAAAGGGAGCTTTTGCATTTTCCCCTTCCACTCGACAACCAACGCTGTTCTCCCACACAACCCACCAAACTGCAACAATCCAACCGAAAAGGAGAGGACTATGAGCGCGAGACGGTTTAACTACTTCGACGACTGGAAAGACTATGTATTGGAGTGTCCCAAGTGCCGGTGGAGCGGCAAGTTTGAGCAGGGTGCCGTCGAGTACTTCGCCGAATTGATGGACTGCTGCTGTCCGCAATGCAATTCTCTTGACGCGCCCATGCTGGCCATCGTCAGTTATCCAACGCTTCAGGAACTTCGCGCGAACCAAGATAAGCCCGGCATACGAGAATATGTCGAACGGATTGACGCTGGCTTCGACAGGTTCGAGAGGGAAAAACTGCGAGAGCCAGGTCAACTCTTGGAAATCAATGAGGACAGCTTTGCGCTGACGTGGGACTTCGACGCTTCTAACCCGGACGACGAACGCACTTTAATCAAGCACGGCGACACCGTCGTTTTTTCAGAGCCTGCCCGTTGGGAAGAGTCCGAGCGGTTCCACCAGATTGCCGAAATCCTGAAACAGAAATACGGAAATCGGATCAGCGACCTTATCCCGACCGAGAGAAGTGAAATGCGGTTGTGGGGGGACAAATCTACGGCGCCGGACTATGTGGAATCAGTCCGAGACAAACTTCGAGAACAGAGCCGTGTAAGGTAGCCTCATTGGAGCTCAAGAAACCAGTGTGTGATTGCAAGAGCCATTAGGCGTATCGCTATCTTGATGGCTAACCACTCATAAGATTATGGCTTGAGACCGCTTTAGCAGTTAAATATGCGCAAGCCATCGGTCAGAAAAAGAGGGTATTTACTTTTAGACCATATAGCGGTCCCACGTTATATCAACTGGCATAAGTATCGGCAAATGCAGCTGGAAGCAACAAGCACAGCGAGCAGGAAACCTTGGTCCTCAATAACGATCGTCACGCCACTTGTGTCTCAGTTCTTGCGCACCGAGATCACTGACGCCGTGTAGCGATCGCCGCGCAACAACGAGAGACTGTATTCAATGGCTACGTTTTGTGCATCATACGTTGTCTCACGGATCATCAGTAGCGCATTCCCCACAGAAGTCTGAAGTATTTCCGCTTCTTCTTCTCCTGCAATCACGGCCCCGATCACCTCTTCCGCCCATTGCAGTTTGCGCTTGTAGCTGTGCTCGAAAATGGAATAAAGAGACTGTTTCTCCAGATCTTGTTTATCGATCCCCGTGAAGATGCGTGCCGGAAGGTAGCTGGTGACCACCGCCACCGGTTCACCGTTCACCGAGCGGAGTCGCCGGGCCCGGTACACGCGCTCCCCCGGACTCAGTTTAAGCGCCTGAGCCACCTCCAGTTCAGGATCTTCCAGACCCATGCTGAGCAAGCGGGCTGATGGATTGAGCCCTCGCCTCCGCATCTCCTCGCTGAAGCCGCGAAGCTGCTGAAAATTCCACGGCACGCGTCCAGAGCCGATCACGGGCCGTTTGCCCTTGGCAATCACCAACAGACCTTCGGCTCGCAGTTTCTGAAATGCCTGCCGGACCGGCATCTTGCTGATCCGGAGGGCCTGGGCAATTTCGCCCTCCGAACAGAATGTCTCCCCTTGGCTCAGCTTCTTTTTCTTGATCAGCTCGCGCACATGATCCACAATCTGCATGTAGTAGGGCACGAAGCTGTTGTTGTCGATCGTCAAGCCGAGCTTCTCTACAGTGACCAAATCAGTTTGCGGCAAAGCACCCTCCGTACCAACCAATATACATAGTATACAATGTATATATCATTCTTCAAGCCGACTTGTATCAATGTTTCTTGAGGTTCATTTGCAGAGTTCGATACTTGAGTAAATGGCTTTGTATCAGTGTATTGTACGCATACGTTCAACTCGATAGAAATAGCAAGTCGGCGCTGGCTGAAAAATTGTCTTGACATCATATATGCATACGCGGTTCATATGCGTCTGTACGGGAGATCCCTTATGGTCGCCATCAATCTCAAGCGTAAAGAATGCCCCCATCGCACTTTCTCTGACACCACCGCTCGCATCGTCGCGACCCTCTTCGTATCACTGTGCGTGCTTTTCCCCTTCGCCGTCACCGCCGAAGCTCAAGTCGAGTCGGGAAAAATTGTTGGGACTGTCAAAGACGCTTCCGGAGCCGTCATCGATAGCGCGGCGGTCAAGGTCACGGAGATCCAGACCAATATCGAGAGAAAAACGAAAACCGATAGCAACGGCGAGTATCTGGTCACCGAACTGAAGTCCGGCGAGTACACCGTAACCGTGGAGCATCAGGGATTCAAGAAAGCACTGCAAGCCGCTTTCAAGCTAGACGTGAATCAAGTCGTTCGCGTCGATATTACGCTGACCGTCGGCTCCATCAGCGAAGAAGTCGTGGTCACTGCAGCCGCTCCGCTGATCGAGTCCGAAACCTCTTCGCTCGGGCAGGTAATCGCGCAGAGCCAGGTGCACGATCTGCCCTTGGACGGACGTGACTTCGTGGAGTTGGCTTATCTCACGCCCGGCGTGAACCAGGGACCAAGTGCCGGCTACACCGTGCAGCAGGGCGGCATACCGGAAGATCAACGGGGCAATGCCTCTATTCAAGTGAATGGGCTCACCGCCACCAACAACAATTTCCTCCTCAACGGCTTTGATAACAACGAACAGCAGATCGGAATTGAAGTAATCCAACCCTCCATCGATGCGATTCAAGAATTCAAAGTGCAAACCAACAGTTTCGGCGCGGACATTGGCCGAGGCGGCGCCGTGGTCAATGTGGTGTTGAGGTCCGGAACCAACCAATTTCACGGCAGCCTGTTTGAGTTCCTGCGCAATTCCGCCTTCGACGCCAAAAACTACTTCGACAGTTCCACTCAACCCATAGCACCCTTCAAGCAAAACCAGTTCGGGGGAACTTTCGGCGGCCCGATCCTGAAAGACAAAACCTTCTTCTTCGTCGACTATCAGGGAACTCGCATCCGGCAAGCCCAGACCTTTATTTCAATTGTCCCGTCTCCTTCCGAGATTGGCGGTAACTTTTCGGACCTGTTCACCGGGCAGACTTTCTCCCCCTGCCCCACTCCTTCGCCCTCCGACACTTTCGATACCGGGACGATCTTCGACCCTTTCACCAGCCGCAACTACCTCTGCTCGGACGGCATAACCACCGTGTCCATTCGCACGCCAATTCCAGGTAACATAATCCCACCCTGTAGCAGCGCCCCCGACGGCGCCTGCCTCGATCCAGCCGCGCTGAACCTCGTTCAACTCTTTCCCGCACCCAATCGCTCCCTTGCCGCTGGAAACTACCTGTCCAACCCATCGGCCAGCAACAATCAGGATTCCTTCGACGTTCGCGGAGATCACCAGCTCACCAGCAAAAACAATTTGTCCCTCACCTTCAGCTTCAACAACGTGCAAGCCTTCGCTCCAGATCCCTTTCCCGGCGAAGCCGGCGGAGGAAACTTCACCGGTCACATCACAAACTTGGCCAGATCCGCCGGAATCAGCGATGTGCACACCTTCTCCGCAGACAAAATCAACGAACTCAAGATCGGCTATTCCCGCTACGTGGTGCGAGCCATACAGAACTTCGCCGGCCAGCCCATCTCGCAACAACTCGGCATCCCAGGTATTTTCGATCCCAACAACGCCTCGGCCACCGGCGGCCTGCCCAATCTCCAGTTCTCCAGCCTGAGCCCGCTCGGAAGTACCGACTGGTTTCCCGAGTTCCTGAACGAGAACAACTACCAATACGTCGACGCCTTCACCTACGTGCGCGGCCGGCATTCCTTCAAAATGGGAGCCGACGTGCGCCGCCGCCTGCACGGCTTTTTTCAGACCCAGAACGCGCGTGGCGACATGATGTTCAACGAACTCTTCACTTCAGACTTGACCACCGACACAGGCGGAAGTGCGCTCGCCAGTTTTCTCATGGGTTATCCGGACTCCGCCTATCGCGACGGCCAGAAAGGATCCTTTGGGATGCGCTGGACCGAGTTCAGTGCCTACCTCATGGATGATTTCCGGGCTACCCCCAAACTGACCCTCAACCTTGGTCTGCGCTACGATCTCTTTACCCCGCCGGTCGAGCAGGAGAATCGCCTGGCCAATTTTGATTTCTCTACCGGGCTATTTGTCTCGCCCCAGATGCCCGGCGTCAGCGCTTCCGGCGACGTAAAGACGGATCACAACAATTTCGCTCCCCGCATTGGATTTGCCTGGACCCCATGGAACGACAAGACGGTGATCCGGGGAGGATTTGGAATCTTCTACGACGTGCAAGCCGATCAGAGTGATGCCGAGCTCGCTTACAACCCCACTGGACTGTTTTTCAGCCAGAACATTTTCAACCCCGCGACCACCCCGAGCATGCGGATCTCAACCGGTTACCCGGCTCCGGTCTATGCAACGGTGTCGAACCCCGCCGGACGCGCCAGCGCGTCCCTGTTCAACAACCGCACCACCTACATCGAGGAGTGGAACCTGAACATCGAGCGGGCGCTCTCCAAGAGCATGGCGTTGCAGGTCGCCTATGTAGGAACGCGCGGCGTCAAGCTCGCGTTTCTCAGCAATCGCAATCAGCCGACTCAGCCCTTGGATACTAATTTTGAAAACTGTCCCACTCCCACTGATCCTTCTTGTGCAACCGGCGCCCCCACAAATTTCGGCCGGCTCTACTACAATACGGTGCCGAACGTCGGCGAAATCCGCACCCTGGCCAATGAAGCCTGGTCCGTCTCCCACGGCTTACAGGTCAAGTTTGAAAAAAGATTCTCGGCCAACTGGAGCATGCTGAATTCCTACACTTGGCAGCACACCATTGGACAGACCGAAGAAGACGAGTACCTGGAACCACAAGACACCTACAACCTCAAGGCCGAGCGTGGCGATAACGCTCCCGATTTTCGCCATCAGCTTTCTTCCGCATGGTCTTACACTCTCCCCATCGGCCCGGCCCAGCGCTTTTGGAACGGTTCGGGACCGGTCCACTGGGTGACGGAGGGCTGGCAACTGAACGGGATCGTCGCCCTGCACTCTGGAGAAGCCCTTACTCCGCTGCTTTCTACCGATTACACCAACACAGATTCCGGCGCCCCGCGGCCCGATGTCGTCGGAAATCCTTACGATTTCTCTAACGCCACCAGCGTGGGCTGCCCCTCAAACAAACAGACCATTGAGTGCTGGTACAACCCTGCAGCCTTCGCTATTCCGGCACTGGCTCCTGGACAAACCTTCGCTCACGACTACGGAGATGCCCGTCGCGGTTCCCTGCGCGGCCCCGCCGAGTTCAACGTGGACGCTTCGTTGTTCAAGAATTTCAGCCTCACTGAGAAGTCGAAGCTGCAATTCCGCGTGGAAGCCTTTAACCTGTTCAACACTCCGGAGTTCTCGCTTCCCTACTCCGCCGTGGACCAGATCGGCTCACCCGCCAGCTCCGGGTCCCCGCTGGTTCCCAGCCTTTCCGGGTCTATCACGAGTACAGTACATGCTTCGCGGGAGATTCAACTGGCGCTCAAGTTCACGTTCTAGAATGGTTTCGCAGATTCGCCTCATCGACAAGAATGCATGGGCGATGAACATGAGTAACAATACGGAATGTTTCTTGGCAGCCTGCGCGAAAACTCTGTAATGCAGGCAGAAAAAATGTGGGCAGCAACGATGCGACTCGTAAAATTGCCGGCGTGGAAGAGCGGAGCAACGAAGAGCGGAGAACCGTGGAAGAGTGCACTGACGTGGAAGAGCGACGTTTCAGCGCCGCGGAAGACGCCAGGAATCACAGCTCGCTTCATCCCCTGTGATCGCACTTTTCCTTCCCCGCAAATTTTTCCGCAGCCTGCCGAGTTCCTCCTGCCAGTTCTGCTGATATTGCTTTGTGCGTGCAGTCTGGCCATTGCCGAAGACGGGGCTAAACCGACAAAGTCCGCACCACAAGTCTCACCCACCACCACTTCCAGCGGAACGCAATTGCCCGCAGTGCATCTCGACGGCAATTACTTCTCCCGCGACGGCCATCGCTTTATCCCCGTGGGCGCGAACTGGGTGCCGGCAAAAACGGCTATGCAATGGCCCACGCAGTGGGATCCCAAAGCCATCGAAGCCGATTTCGCCCGCATGCACGAACTCGGCTTCAATACCATTCGCCTCGATTTTGTTTGGGCTTGGATCGAACCTCGCCCCGGCGACTACAACCCGGAAGCGTTTCGCGATCTCGATTTTCTGATTTCCCTCGCGCACCGATATCACATTTATCTCCATCCCTCTCTTCTCATCGGCGGAGAGGTCGGAGAAGCCTATTGGGATGTGCCCTACCGGCAAGGCCGGCATCCTCATTCCGATCCCGACATGCTCCGCATCCAGACCGACCACGTAGCCGAACTGGCGCGCCGCTATGGAAAAGAAACCGCGATCCTCGGCTGGGATCTAACCGACGAGCCTCCCTTCTGGATTGCCGCCGACAGCACCACGGACGCCATGGCCATCAACTGGACGCGCCTGCTCTCCTGGTCCATCCGCCGCCACGACACTCTGCACCCGATTGTCGTTGGCACCAGCATGGAAGATGTTGGGCGCGGCCCGTTCCGCCCGGATAATCTCCGCGAAGAAGCCGATTTCTTCAGCGTTCATCCTTACTCGATTTATGCACCCAAACTTTTTCCCGATGCCATGCTCTCCGAGCGCGGCACCTACGGATCTGCCTTCGAGACCGCGCTCTCCGGCGGCGCTGGCCGTCCCGTCATGGTGCAGGAGATTGGAGCTTCGTCCGCCCAGTACGATCCCGAGCAAATCGCAAAGTTTCTGCGCGCCAGTCTCTACTCGGGTCTGGGTGCCGGAGCCAACGGTTTTCTTCTCTGGTGCTATACCGATGCCGCTCCGGAACAGTTTCACAAAGTTCCCTACCTCCGCTCTCCCCATGAAACAGAATTCGGTCTGACCACCTGGGACGGCAAGGATCGGCCGTCCGCGAAAATGTTTAAGGAGTTTGAAGACGTTGTCGGCCGGCTCGATCTCGCCGGAATCGAGCCGACTCCAGCCGACGCCGCGATCATTGTTCCTTACGAGTGGTCAAAACCGCATGGTGACTTCTCTCACTACGGCCTGACCGGCCCGGAAGTCGTTCCCTACACTTCAACCGACGAAGGCGCGAACGTGGCGGGACAATCGCAGCCGAACTTCAGTGAAGAAAACCTCTGGATCACCGGTTCGTGGTTGTCGTCCTTTGTCCTCGCACGGCGCGCCGGTATGAAAGCAGACTTCCCGCGCGAGTACGACGACTGGCAGAAGCGCCCGTTGCTGCTGCTGCCCTCGCCCTTGACCAGCACCGATAGTTTTCTGGTCCACGTGCACTCCGACTTCTGGGAGAAAGCCAGGCAGTACGTCTCCAAGGGAGGCGCGCTCTATGCGTCCGTTGCCGCCGACGCTGCCATCCCTGAAATGGAGTCGCTGTTCGGCGCAAAAATGGTCGACGCCAATCCCAAGGACGACATCACGCTGAAAATCGTCACTCCGTTCGCCGGCCTAAAAGTGGGAGACACATTTCACTACCCGGTGCCTTCCGCAACCCCGCGTTCCTGGGGCGCCATTCTCGAGGTCAAGGGCGGCACCGTCATCGCCGTCGATCAGGACAACCAGCCCGCGCTGGTGGCCAACACTCTGGGTTCGGGCAAGACGCTGCTCAGCGCATACCCTTTAGAAAGCTACCTCGCAAATCTCCCCGCCGCTTTTGACAAGCCGGAGACCACCTATCGCATCTATCAGGCGTTTCGCGACTGGGCAGGCATCAAACCACTTTTCCACAGCGACCAGCCTTCGGTCGAGGTCTGCGCATTGAACGCAGCAACTCATGGGTACGTGATCGTAACCAGTCACAGTCCCGAAACGCAGACTGTGACCATCACCGCGGCCGTCCCCTTGCATTCCCTCACCAGAATTACTCCGCAAGGTCCGACGCCACTCCAAATTGCCGGCGCCACATTCAAGGTCGATATCGCAGCTTATGAGGGTGAAGTTTTCGAATGGAAGTAATGAGGAGAAGCCTTTGATCGGAGCCGTTGATATCGGTGGCACCAAGATAGCCGTTGGGATGATCGATGGCGATGGCAAAGTCCTGTCCCGCCTGGAATGCCCCACGGACGCTGATCGCGGTTATCCGGAAGCATTGCGGCGGATCACGGAGATGCTCCGAGCCACCGCGCAGACCGCAAATACGGAAATCTCCGGCATCGGGATCGGCTCGACCGGACCGGTGTATCCACTGACCGGCGCGATCGGAGATGTCAACTTCTTTCCCCATTGGAACGGAGAGAATCCGGTCAGAGATCTGCACGAGGCCTTTCAGGTGACAGTGGCGATGGAGAACGATGCCGACGCTGCCGCTCTTGCAGAAGCCGGTTGGGGCGCCGGTCGGAACAAGAGCCGATTGATTTACGTAACCGTCGGAACCGGAATCGGAACCGGACTTGTCATCGATGGCCAGCTTTACCGCGGCGTAGATCATTCTCATCCGGAAATCGGCCATCATGTCATCGATGCTTCCGGTCCGCTCTGCCTGTGCGGCTTTCGAGGATGCTGGGAATCTCTCGCCGCGGGCCCGGCCATGGTCGCTTGGCTGGAGAGCGAGGCCCCCGCGGATTACCCTCATCGCGATCATTTGACTGCCAAACGAATCTGCGAGCTGGCAATCGAGGGCGACGACTTGGCCGCCCAGGCGGTGGAGAGAGAGGCTCACTACCTGGGCCTCGGCATCGCCAACCTGGTCACCATGTTCGTTCCCGACGCAATCGTTCTGGGCGGCAGTGTTATGAAGAGCGCCGTTCTTTTTCTGGAGGGAATTCGGAAAACCATTTGCGCCAGTTGCCGCTTCGTTCCCTTCGATAAAGTGGACCTGGCTCTGGCCTCGCTCGGAGAACATGCCAACCTGATTGGCGCAGCAAGAGTCTGGCATCACCGGTTCGCAACGGAAGGACATCAGCTTGGTCGTTGATCTCAAAGTAATCGAGGGCGAGTACCTGCGGGACATCCTGCAGCAGCCGCAAGCGCTGGAGAATACCCTTGAAACCCTGGACCGATCGAAAGAACTACTGGACCTGGCTTCGCGTCTGCATAAAGGCAAATTCCAGCGTATCGTTCTTACCGGCATGGGCTCCTCGTTTCACGCGCTCCATCCTCTGAATTTGCAACTGATCGGCCAGGGATTTACCTCCCTCATGGTGGAGACTTCCGAGTTGGTCCACTACAAGAATCGCTTCTTTGACCCTGAAACACTGATTATCGCCGTATCGCAGTCCGGTCGAAGCGCCGAAATGGTCCGGCTGGCCGAGGTAAATCGCAAGCGCTCGGCAGTGATCGCAGTCACCAACACGCCCGAAAGTCCTCTCGTCAAACATGCCACCACCGCCTTATTCACCCAAGCTGGCACCGAGTTTTCGGTGTCGTGCAAAACTTATGTCACGGCTCTGATGGCTCTGAAGTGGCTCGGAGACGTCCTATGTGAACGGGATGTACGACAGACCCGCCGGGAATTGAGTCATGCCGCGCCTGCCGCAGCTGCGTATTTGGCCGATTGGAAGGACTATGTTTGGAACTTGGTTCAGAGCCTGAACGACATTCGCCACCTGTTCTTCGTCGGTCGCGGATCGTCCCTGGCCGCCGTCGGCACTGGCGCGCTCATCGTGAAGGAGTCGGATCACTTTCATGGCGAAGGGATGAGCAGCGCGGCCTTCCGCCATGGTCCGTTGGAGATGCTGAGCGGGGAAACGTTTGTGCTCGTGTTTTCAGGAGACGCCAAAACTCGCGACCTAAATCTCCGTTTGCTCGCAGACATTCAACAACAAGGCGGACGCGCCGCGCTCGCGGGAGAAACCGCCACGCAGGAATGTTTCCGGCTCACCAGTCGCAGCAGCAGCGTGCGCACCATTCTCGAAATCTTGCCGATCCAGATGATTACTCTTGCCCTGGCAGCGCGCGCCGACCGCGAGCCCGGAAGGTTCGAACTGGCAACCAAAGTTACGACAACCGAATAAGGCGGAAGGAAATCTCCATGGCGCGAAGCCGTTACATGGTCGGACTGGTCTTCCTGGTGTTCTTTGTGATGTCGCTGTTGACTAATATTTTGGGCCCGATCGTCCCTGACATCATCAACAGCTTCAAGGTGAGCCTGACCGCTGCCGCCCTGCTGCCTTTTTCCTTTTTCATAGCCTATGGCGTGGTGTCGATTCCCGCTGGCTTCTGGGTCGAGAGATACACGGAAAAGCCCGTAATGATGGCCGCATTTGTGGCCGGAACATTAGGCTCTCTGAGCTTCGCGCTCTATCCCGCCTATTTTGTTGCGATTTTTTCGCTGTTCGTGATGGGCGCGGGCATGGCGACCCTGCAAGTCGCGGTTAATCCGCTGTTGCGCGTCGCCGGCGGAGAAGAGGAATTCGCTTTCAATTCTGCCTTTGCGCAACTGATCTTCGGCTCCGCCTCGTTCGCCAGTCCCCGTATCTATTCCTACCTGGTCGAAAATCTTGGAGATCCCTCCAAAGCCGGCAATCCTCTACTGCGCCTGCTGGGCAGCATTACGCCACCCAGTCTTCCCTGGGCCTCGATGTATTGGATCTTCGCCGTATGCACCTTGCTCATGATCGTGGTTCTTTTCTCCACCCACTTTCCAAAGGTAGAGCGCAAAGAGGATGAACGGACAGGATCGAGCCAAATGTATCGCGAACTGTTGCGGAAACCGATTGTCTGGTTTTTCTTTCTTGCCGTATTCGCCTATGTCGGCTCGGAACAAGGCACTGCCAATTGGATGTCCGAGTTCTTGTCGAAATACCACGGCTACGACCCACACACCACCGGTGCTACCGCAGTCTCATGGTTCTGGGGCCTGCTGACCGCCGGCTGTTTTATCGGCATGCTGCTTCTCAAGATTTTCGACAGCCGCTACGTCCTCATCGGCACTTGCCTCGGCGCACTCTTGTGCTTGACCGCCGCTCTGTTCGGACCCGCGAATGTTTCGGTGATCGCCTTTCCCCTGATCGGTCTTTTCGCGTCGGTGATGTGGCCCATCCTGGTTTCGCTCGGACTCAATTCCGTGTCCGAACATCACGGCTCCTTCGCAGGAATTCTGAGCACTGGCATCATGGGCGGCGCGGTCGTGCCCGTCATCATTGGACGCATCGGCGATCACTTCGGCCTGCGCGCCGGAGTCGCATTCCTCTATGTCACATTCGCCTGCGTTCTGAGTGTTGGCTTCTGGGCCAAGCCACTCATCTCTAACGCGACCGTCAGCTTCAAGAAAGCCGAAGTTCAGCCCGGCTAAGGGCCCTTTAGTAGAGGGAACTCATGAAACTATTCCATCGAACCTTCTGTGCTGCTGTCTCACTGCTACTCGTCTCCGGCGGCGTCTTAGGCCAGACGAAAACCGAATCTAGTCAGGCCCCATCGATCCCGTATCTAAAATTGACGGAACCCAGGCGCGTTATGCCCGATGTGCAACCATGGGAGGGTGACCAGTTTCCCCACACCCTGAGCGTTCTCGAGCTCAAGCAAGGCGGATTCCGCTACTGGGGCTGGTACGGCCTGAACGAAGGCAGAGGCATTGGCCTCGCCCGAAGCAACGATCTGGTGACCTGGATCAAGTATGAAAACAATCCCTTGTGGACGAATGCGCGCTGGCCCTCCGTTCTCGCCAATGCCGACTCCAACCACAAAGACACGCTCTACTTCGCGATCACTCGAGAATATGACACGCCGAGCAGCCACATTGTCCTGGCTTCCTCCCAGGACGGCATTCATCTGAAGGAAGAAAAGGTGCTGGTCCCGGGTGTTCCGAGCCAGCGCAATCAAAATCCAAATCTTTTCCGCGACCCGCGTTCACGGCGTTTCTATCTCACGTTCTATCGTGGTAACGACAAGGACCACTTCGAGATCATCAGCAAGAACGCAACCACAGTTCAAGACCTCGATAAAGCCCCGGAGAAGGTCCTTATGACGACAACTGACACGGTGGCCGCTCCTACCTTGCTCTATGTGAAGAACGCCTGGAACGTACATGGGAAGAAAACCGGAATCTACTATCTCGCAACCGAAGTCTATCCCCACCGCTACACCACCGACCCCGAGGGTGAGTGGCAGGTCAAAGTATTCGCCAGCGACTCACCGGACGGCGACTTCCAGCCCGTGCTGGGCAACCCGGTACTGCGCGGACAACGCGCTTGCTTGTTCCAGCACGCATTCAATGGCCGCTTTTATGGTTATGACTGCCATTTGGAATCACCCGACCACTGGGTGCTTGAGGAGGTCGAAGCGCCTTTGCCGTAGGAGCTCAGTTTCAGGCTCGAACCAGAATTGCAACGAAGACAGAGACAGGGCAGCAGTTTTATCGCGCTGCTTCGTGAACTTCTGGAGCCCTGGTTTGTTCGTCCACATGCCGTTGAATTCGTTCCCATTCCGAGCGCACGATCATGTCTTTGATCGTGAATTTTGTCTCGTGTTTCGCATCATCCATCCGAACCGCAAGCTCGTTCTTCTGTAAACGGAAATCGATGGTCTCAGCCAGTGGAATCAGCTGAGTAGACGACTTCCCCACGATGACGAAGACGACGTTACTGGATACCAGGGTGTACTGCGGGCAGGACTCCTGGCTCTCCGTGGCCGATGAAGCGCCAAATGACATCATGAATCCCCGGGGAGCGAGGATGCAGTCCCCCATGTGCATTCTGACCACTGCACCGTGTTGATACATTCCAATTTGCGCCGCCACCAAACCCGGCAAACTGCAGAACAAGAAAATCAGCGAAAGTGCTTGTTTCATGGACCGTCCTCCTAGTAAGCACTGCCCTCGCGGTGGTAATAGCCGGTGCGGCAGCGGAATTGTAGGTTGAGATTGTGGGTGGGGAGAATACGAATTGAGTGGAAATCAGGACCAGACTCCGGAAGCACGTATGTCACTACTCGGGCAGAGTGCAGATCGTCAATCACATCCCTGAAAATTCTCACCGCTCCTTCGCTCATGCGAACCCAACGCCCGCCAGATTCCGCGGCAATTCTTTGCAGCCTTGCGGTTCCGTCGGACGCTCGCTCGGGACTGCCGACATCGATCGCATAAACCTGCGCTCCGCTTGCCAGTACTTTCTCCAATGCCTCGCGGAGCGACGTCTTGCTGACCGTATCGTCTCCATCTGAAAAGAGAATAATGACCGGCCAAGCCTCCGTCTCCCGCCGCTGCATCAGGGTGTTTGTCGCAATTTCAAGCGCATCGAAGAGCGGCGTCGCTCCTCCTCTCGGCAAGGACGTAACTTGATCGGCGGTAAACACACTGCGGCAATTTCCAGCGCAGATCAGATGCACTTCAATTCCGCTAAACGACAAGACCGATACATAGTCCCCCGGGTTCCACGGCCACTGCGAAATCAATTGCACAACATCTGCAATTTCCTCCTGGAGGTGCGGCTGAACGGATTCGCTGGAGTCAATCAGCACGATGACGTCGAGTTTGGTTAAGGCCGAGCGGGTGAAGCTGCGAAAGTCTCGAATCACTCTCTCGTCGTCGACCACTGCAAAGTCGTCTTCCTGCAGATCTGTAACCGGCTGGTTGTGTTCATCCGTCGCGAAAAACACCAGCCGCACCTCGGAAACACTGCTGTGGTATGCGGGTGCCGAGGATTCCTGAGAACCGCTCGCAACCGACGCCCCGAAAAGCATATTGTGGGCACAGACGGGTGTCACTAGAAGCAGCGGCAAGAGCAATCGACTGCGCCGGCAGCACCGGAGCGTGCTTCCCAGAAGGCTGGCCATATTGGGTAGAAAGCAGGACTACGGTTCTCATCGGCAGATGTCGCCGACGAGTTGAGTCCTTCGTATTGTGAGTGAGGTTACTGAAGGTCGAGGAGGGCGCGCGCTTCGCCCCGAAGGCAGGCACGCCAGCCGCTCGCCGCTGCATCAACGGATATTAGTTTTTGATGCCGACTCATGAAGGGATCCACGCTCAGCTCCGGCACTCGCCCGGGGATGTTGCAAGGGAACCGCAGACAGCTCCGGCCGAGGCTCGAGTCCCGAATCGGGAACAAAGCGTGATTTTAGATGCTTCCCGGAACTATCGTCCCCCTGCGCAGATGTCGAATCGGTGGTCCGCCAACAACAAAACCCCGAGGCATCCGCCCCGGGGTCCGCATCGTCTTCCCTCGTCTAGGCAGCCAACGCCTCAACGAAGTGTTTGCAGAGTTTAGTTTCCAGCTTGCAACGGTTCACCCTGACCGGCGTGGTCAGGAATGGCTTCACGATTTCAAGCGCCTCGGGATAGAACTCTCTCTCATAGCGCTCGGCATCCGACTTGGTCGCCCAAAGGCTGATGGTGAATACCTTCTCCTCTTTCATCTTCTCGGGGACGAAGGGCAGAATTTCCAGAAACCCGGCCTGCTTCTTGAGGATGGGTAGGACTTCGTTCTTCATCACCTCAACGAACTCCTCCATCTTCTCCGGCTTCACTTCGAAGTCCAGAATACGCGCAAACATGGTGTGCTCCTTTTCGATCTGAGGATAACCACGGGGTCTAGGCGGGGGCCCTCGGCCTGAATACTTCACACCATACTTCATACCAACGAGGCTTGCAGTCTTTCCCGATTGCCGGGAGCTCGGGCCGACTCGCACCTTAGCACAATCGCATCTGCCCACGCAGTGACGAATGCCTCTCTGTGCAGTGCACTGCAGCACACGGACAAGTGATCGTCTGCCTTGGACGGAAAGTTTAGGAAACATACTAGGCGATGTCCCCGCTGTAACACCTATCGCCGCTGCCAGTAACACAGATCACCGCGCAACTGATAGAATCTGCATGTCGCATTCGGCTGCGCTCGCTTGCACTCCACGCCTTTTGCTGGCAAGCGGGTCTCGGCATAAATCCAGTTACCGCTCGTTTGAACCGTGGCGTTCCTTGCGAACTTTCCCTGATCACCAGCCCGGGTCCCCACTCGCTCCCGCAACCAGCGCTGAAGTACTGCTTTCCACGGACCTCCTCGAGGCTCTTCCCGACGCCGTCGTTGCCGTCGATCGCGACGGGACCATTGTGCAAGTCAATTCCCAGGCGCAAGAGCTATTCGGCTACGACTACGAAGAACTGATCGGCCAGAAAGTCGAAGTTCTCGTTCCCGAGCGCTATCGCCACCAGCACCACTCGCATCGCGACACTTTCTCGGCCACGCCAAAGACAAGACGCATGGGAGCGGATCTGGATCTCTACGGAAGACGCCGCAACGGCTCGGAGTTCCCTGTCGAAATCAGTCTTAGTCCCGTTTCAACAGAGAATGGGGTGTTCGTGCTCAGCGCGATCCGCGACATCAGTGATCGCAAACGAATCGCCGAAGAACTGCGCCGGGCAAATGAAGAACTGCACCGCAGGACGGCCGAGCAGCTGGGCGAATACCGCTCCCGGCTGGCCTCGATTATCGATTCCTCCGACGACGCCATCCTCAGCAAAGACCTGCACGGCACCATTACCAGTTGGAACAAGGGAGCCGAGCGCCTCTACGGCTATACCCCCGAACAGGTCATCGGTAAACACATATCTCTTCTGGCTCCCAGTGATCGTCCGAACGAAATCTCGGAGATTCTTCAGAAAATTGCGGCCGGCGAAAGTATCGAGCATTATGAATCCGTGCGCGTGGCCAAAGACGGTCGCCAATTGAGCGTCTCCATCTCCGTGTCTCCGTTGCGCGATGCCGCCGGCAAGATCGTTGGAGCGTCCGCCATTGCCCATGACATCACGGCCCAGAAACGAGCTGAGGGCCAGCTTCGTCAATCCCAGAAGATGGAAGCCATCGGCCGCCTTGCCGGTGGCGTCGCACACGACTTCAACAATATCCTCGCCATCATCAACGCCTGCACTGAATTTCTCCGCGACCGCATCGATCCCTCCGCCGAACCTTCTCTGTTTGTCGAGAACATCAGCAAGGCAACCCAGCGCGGCGCTTCCTTGACTAGACAACTGCTCTCTTTCAGCCGGACTTCCACCATCCAGCCCTGCGTTCTCGATCTGAACGACCGGTTAAAGGACATCAGCAAGCTCCTGCGTCCTCTGCTGGGAGAGGATATCGAGGTCCTCATCGTCTCCCGGTCACCCTCGGCGGTCATTGAGGCAGATCCCGGCCAGCTCGACCAGATCGTGGTCAACCTCGCGGTGAACGCGCGCGATGCCATGCCTCGCGGTGGCAAGTTCATTCTCGAAACCGCCGCCGTGAGATTTGACGAGGACTTCGCCGAGCAGCATCAGCCCATGGCGGCAGGAAAATACGTTCAGCTCGCAGTCAGCGATACCGGCAGCGGCATGGACGAAGCCACCGTGTCCCGCATCTTCGAACCCTTCTTCACCACGAAAGAGGTGGGCAAGGGCACGGGCTTGGGCCTGTCCACCGTATACGGCATCGTCAAGCAAAGCGCCGGACACATCTTGGTTTACAGCGAACCGGGACATGGGACGACCTTCAAAATCTATCTTCCCAGTGCCGATCACAAAGTCGGGCTGGAATCCAAGCCTGAAGTGGAAACCGTCAGCCCGAAACGCCAAGGGACCACAATCCTGCTGGTCGAAGACGACGAAATCATGCGCGCCTTGACCCGCCAACTCCTCCTGGAGCACGGCTACACCGTAGTCGAGGCCAATGACGGCAAGTCCGCCCTCGAATGGGTCGAGTCCCATCCCGGTCCAATCGATCTGCTGTTAACCGATGTAATCATGCGCCACGTCAGTGGTCCTGAGCTAGCGGAGCGTCTGCACGCTTCCCACCCCACCCTGAAAGTCGTATATATGTCAGGCTATACCGGCGAACTGATGACCAATCGCGACGTCTTGAAGCCCGGCGTAACTCTCCTCGAAAAACCTTTTACCCGTACCGCCCTGCTGAATACGATCCATACGACGCTGGGCTGAACCCCTGGCAGGTAAGAAAAACCCGCGATCCCGGTCCCATAACCCACCGACCGGTGATGGAGATCACACATCGCTGTGGGAAAGCACCCATTTTTCGGCACTCCTCCGGCCATCGCTAAACCTGATCTCATCCCACAAAATCAGGCCAAACCATCCCTTTTGTTACAGTTAGGTAACTTCAGCCGACGTCTTACCCCCTCCCCGAAAGAGTGGCGAGGGACTTGCCTTAGCACAGGTGAGCGGAGGCACCCTATGGCCACACAAATCGTCAACCACCCCCAGAAGCAGTCACCAACCGACAAAAACCTTTGTAATCTTCCCCCCATCGTCGCCGACGCCTTGGAGCAGGAAGCCATCACCACTACTTATCCCACAGGGGCGGTTTTATTTGCGGAAGGTCAAGTTCCTCGCGGCGTGTTCGTCGTCCGCCGCGGCCGTGTGAAGCTCTCCATCTGCGGCAGTGACGGCCGTACCCTCATTCTCCGCATGGTCGAAGTCGGTTGTCCCATGGGAGTTGCCGCGGCCGTTTCCGGACGCCCCTATGAAGCCACCGCCGAGACTCAGGAGCCCTGCGAGATCAGCTTCCTCCGGCAAAGCGACGTCCTCCGCCTCATGCGACTCCACGGCGAGTTTGCCCTCTGGGTCACTCAACACATTAGCCAGGATTACGCCTCCACCTGCCGCGAAATCCGTGACCTCATCCTTTCCGACTCCGCCAGCGAAAAACTCGCCCGATTGCTGGTCGGCTGGCTCGATCAGAACACCGAAGCCAGAAACCCCAGCCAAATGAAGCTCGCCCTCACCCACGAAGAGATCGGCCAGATGATCGGCACTTCCCGCGAAACCGTCAGCCGGCTTTTCGCAGGTTTCAAAAAGCAACGTCTCATCCAGCAAAGCGGCTCTACTCTCGTCATTCCCAGCCGCGTTGCCCTGGAATCCCTTATCACCGCATAGTTGCGAAGATTCTTATGTGGGGATAGCAATGTTGGGGCAGTCATGTGGGGACAGCCGCCCTCGCCTGCCTTGAGCGCAGTCGAAGGGGCTGTCCGGTCGAGCGAAGCTCGACCGCTTCTCCCGCCATGTGGCCACAACCCCGTTCACCCGTGATTTAATAGACGGGAGCAAAAACCGAAGCCCGAAGCGCGACCATGCCCACTCTGATCCCGCAACCCACTCGCATCCAATCCGCCGGCAACAAACCCAAGCTCATCGACGAATACATCGGCCGCGTCAACTCCCAAACTTCCTCCGCTAGCGTCGCCCACATGCGCAGCCCCGCCGGATGGCTCGAGCCCGGCCAAACTCCCGCCTTCGACGAGTTCACCATCGTCCTCAAAGGCACCCTCCGCGTCGAACACAAAACCGGCTCGCTCGACGTCACCGCCGGACAAGCCATCATCGCCCATGCCGGCGAGTGGATCCGCTACTCCACTCCCCTCGAAGGCGGCGCCGAATACGTCGCCGTCTGCCTCCCCGCCTTCTCTATGGATACCGTCCACCGCGACCAAAGTTAAGCCGTTCCGTGTATCCCCGTAGAGAGGTTGTTTCGCAACGTCTCGTCCTTCTTTTCCGCCGCATGCCCCTTCTGGGAACTTCACCTCGCCGACCTCCCGATAACTGGCGCATCAGTTTCCTCAACCGCGTATCCTGAACAAGCGCGGTCCCGCGTCGCGCCGTCCACGTTTCTTCGGGAGAAAGCATGTCCCAACCCTTGATTTTCCTTGCTACCCCATGCTTTGGTGGCGTGGTATCGCAGAATTACATGTTGTCAGTAGTACGTCTCATGAGCTACGCGAAATCTGCCGGGTTCGATGTCTGTGTCTCGGTGGTGGGCTACGACGCCCTCATCTCCCGCGCCCGCAGCAGCCTGCTCGCCGCCTTCCTGGACAATCCCTCCGCCACTCATCTCCTCTTCGTCGACGCCGATATCAGCTTCGAACCCCAGCAAGTCGAACGCCCGCTGAAGTTCGACAAAGACTTCACCGGCGCTCTGTACCCTCTCAAGTCCATCGACTGGGATCTCATCCCCCAACGCTGTGTCGAGCGCGGCGAAACCTTACGCCAAGCCGGCCTGTCCTACGTCGGAACCTTCTGCCCTGAGCCGGAGTGTAAGCACGAAGGCGATTTCGCCACGGCCATCTACGCCGGCGGCGGTTTTCAACTCATCCGCCGCAGCGCAATCGAGCGCATGACCGCCGCTTATCCCGAAACTCACTTCACTCACGTGCAGAGCTTTCCCATGTCAGGCGCGCGGCGCGAAGCGGTGCGGAGTTCCAATCTGTTTGCCCTCTTCGATTGCATCATTGACCCCCAGACCGGCGCCTATCTCAGCGAGGATTATTCCTTCTGCCAGCGCTGGCGGAAAATCGGCGGCGAGATCTGGCTCGACACCGCCAGCAAACTCACCCACTCCGGCCCCTACGAGTTCGTCGGCGACCACTCCTCCCGCTTGCATGCCGTACTCCCGAAGCCCAGATAATCCACGCTAGCTCGCACTCGACGCAGCACTTGATTTTGGGTGGCGCGCGCTTCAGAGCTACGGTCACTGCCTTGTTTCCAATCGACTTTAGCCGCTAAGGGTACACTACTTTCGCCAGCGCCCCAGACATACAATACTTTACTTGAACAGCGGACCCTCCTCCGCTAGCCTCTGACTCAACTAACTCATGCCCCTCCTGGGCAAGGTCAGAAGGTGAAGAGGTCCATGGATCGTCATCTCCAACCCGAAAGATGCTGCGCCATCTCGATCGCAGCAATCTGAGCGGGACATCGTCCGGGACGGACAACTTTTGTCTGTCGCTTTTGACTCTGTTTTTTGACGTTGATCTTGTTCTCGAGGATCGAAGCGGCACACGAAACGCCAACTCATTCCTTACCTTCGTGCACAGGCGTGGCCCGGTGCTTGCTCCGGCAATCGTGCACAACCTCTTAAGTTTCTTAGAGCGGCCTAAGAGCCTTTGTGCAAATACGATTCGTATCGGGCTATGCCTTCAGAGCCTGCCCTGAGCGTAGTCGAAGGGCATGCCGTAAGCGCAGTGTTACAAGTGCGCCTTCAAGGCGCTGGATTGAGACGGTGAGGCCAAACTCCCTGCCGCGAAAAATCCGCGGCTCCACTAAACCCGAAAAGTTCTCACCCCAGGCCTCCCCGCTGATTCAAGCTCTCGTGGGCCACGGTCTCCGGCACCACCGGGCCGGCAGACTGCCCGAGGCCGAGCGCATCTATCGCCAGATTCTCGCCATCAATGCCCAGCAGGCAGACTGCTTGCATTTGCTCGGGATGATCGCATACCAGGCTGGACGTCACGAGGCGGCCCTCGATATGATCCGCCAGGCCATTGCTATCGACAAGAAAGTCCCGGCTTATCATTCCAACCTGGGCACCGTCCTCCAGTCCCAAGGCGAATTGGATGAAGCTGCGGCATCTTACGCCCGCGCACTCGCCCTCCAGCCGCGACTGGCCGAAGCCCACTACAACCTCGGCAGTGTCCTCCATGCCCAAGACAAGTTAGACGATGCCGTCGCAAGTTATCGGCGCGCACTGGCTCTCCAACCGGAACTGGCCGAAGCTCATTACAACCTCGGCAACGCCTTCCAATCTCAAGGTAAGTTCGATGACGCCATCGCATGCTATGAACGTGCGCTGGCCCTCCAACCAGAAAAAGTTGAAGCCCTCCACAACTGGGGCAACGCTCTCCAGCTCCAGGGCAAACTCGATGCCGCAATAGAATGCTTTGAGCGCGTACTCGCTCTTCAGCCCAACCACGCCAAAGCCCACTACAGCCTGGGTTGCGCATACCACGACCGGGGAAATCTGGAAGACGCGCTGGTGCGCTACAGAATCGCTCAGGCTCTCCAGCCAGATTTTGCCCAAGCCGGTTTCAGCGAATCTCTAGCTCAACTACTGCAAGGGAATTTCGGCGCCGGCTGGCGCAACTTCGAACTCCGCTGGAAAATTAAGAATCAAGATCACGACACTCCCATGCGCCCTTACCAGCAACCGCTCTGGACCGGCGAAAAGCTGCCCTCCGGCCGTCTCCTGATCTGGGGCGAGCAAGGAGTCGGCGACGAAATCATGTTCGCGGGACTTATCCCCGATATCCTGCGCACGGGCAACGCCTGCCTGCTCGATTGCAACCCGCGCCTCAAACCTCTTTTTGCCCGTTCTTTTCCCGGCATTGAAGTCGCCTCAAGCTATGATCCCGGTCATAAATCAAGGACAGCACCCGAACCCAACCCCCAACTCGATATGGCCGCGCACCTGCCCAGCGGCAGTCTTCCCGGCCTGTTCCGAAAAACCTGCGCCGACTTTTCCGCAACCACCTCGCCCTACCTCATTCCCGACCCGGCCAAACGCGAGCGCTTTCGCGCCGCCTATGCCAATGCCGATCCCCATCAACAACGTCTGATCGGCTTGGCCTGGCATACTGATAATCGAAAGACCGGCCGCCAGCGCTCCATCGACCTCGGGTTATTCGCCCGCTTGTTCGCCCGACCCGATATCCGATGGGTTAGCCTGCAATATGGCAATCACGACTCTCTGCAGAACCAAGCCGAGGCGGCGCGTGCGCCCATCTTCATCGATCGATCCGTCGATCAATTCTTGGACATCGACCTGTTCGCGGCACAGATCGCAGCCATGGACATGGTAATCACCATCGATAACTCCACTGCGCATCTCGCCGGTGCGCTCGGCGTTCCCACCTGGGTTCTGCTGCCCTTCGCACCCGACTGGCGCTGGCTTCAGTCGCGCCCCGATAGCCTCTGGTATCCCACGCTGCGCCTCTTCCGCCAACCGCAGCGCGGCGACTGGCAATCCGTCTTGCAAACCGTGCAGAGCGCCTTGTGAGTCATCTTCGCCCGCAGCATTCCTCGACCGTTCAATGGAGAGGTACTCAGGTCAATCCAGATCGAGCGAGCGGCCAACTTTGCCCGTTCGCCATGGGCACGCTTTGCCCACTGGCCGCCCCTTAAGCCCAGCTCACGCATTCACGAAGCTCCGTTCCACCCGCTAACTATTGTCGATTGTGTCGCCTTCGCTCCTCCTGCAGCTACCCGCGTTTGGCACCACATTTGCTTTGATTCATCCGGCATTTGCGGCACCTGAAATTTGAACTAAAGCTGAGCCAGAAAATGCCGATGAGAGCCAACGAGACTTGGGAGCGTTTCGCTCTCTCCAAAGGAGATTAATCATGTCAGTTTCCGGCATTTCCACCGCCAGCCTCTACAACATCCAGAGCACCCAGAACAATTTCCAGCAACTGTTCCAGCAGCTTGGCCAGGATCTTCAATCGGGCAATCTATCTGCCGCGCAATCGGTTTTCTCCAGCCTGCAGAAACTCGTACCCCAAAACATTTCGACTTCCGCATCGCAAAGCAGCAATCCCATCGCCCAAGCCTTCACCCAGCTTGCCCAGGATCTCCAAGCCGGCAACCTTTCCGCCGCCCAGCAGGACTTCACCACGCTTCAGCAGGACATCAAGAATCAGGCAACCCAAGCCCAGACTCAAACTACCCAATCCACCCAGACCCATCACCATCATCACGGTGGCGGCGCATCGAGCGACATCACTCAGTTACTCGACGACCTCGGACAATCGCTCCAATCCGGCAATCTCTCTTCGGCTCAAAGCGCGTTCACCTCATTGCAGCAAGCGTTGACCCAAAATACCGGACAGGCCTCTACCCAGTCGGCTTCGTCGACCGTCTCGTTAACCGCCTGAGCATCGAGCGTCGTCGGCCGGAAGGAATTTAAGCTATCAGTCAGACGCGGGTTCTACTCCCACTCAATCGTCCCCGGAGGCTTGGAAGTAATGTCATACACCACGCGGTTCACACCCTTTACTTCATTGACAATCCGCGTGGAAATGTTTTTCAGCACTTCGTGCGGCAGCGCAACCCAATCGGCGGTCATGCCATCCTCCGAACTCACCGCCCGGATCGCGCATGTGTAAGCATAGGTCCGCATGTCGCCCATCACGCCCACCGACATCACCGGTAGCAGCACGGCGAACGACTGCCAAATCTTCGTGTACAGCCCCGCGTTTTTTATCTCCGTCACCACAATCTCGTCGCACTCCCGCAGCACCGCCAGCCGCTCCGGCGTCACTTCCCCCAACACCCGCACCGCCAGCCCGGGCCCTGGGAACGGCTGCCGCTGCAAAATCTCTTCCGGCATCCCCAGGTCGCGTCCTATCTTGCGGACTTCGTCTTTGAACAAATCTTTCAGCGGTTCGATCAGCTTCAGCTTCATTTTTTCCGGCAGCCCGCCTACGTTGTGATGCGACTTGATCACCTGCGACGGCCCCCGCACCGACCGCGACTCGATCACATCCGGATAAAGCGTTCCTTGCACCAGATAATCGACGCTTCCCTCTTGTTTCTCGATGCGATGAGCTTCGTCCTCAAACACCGCGATGAATTCGTTGCCGATAATTTTTCTCTTAGTCTCCGGATCGCTCACGCCCTTGAGCTTGTCCAGAAAGCGATCCGTAGCGTCGACTGCATCCAGGCGCAGGCCCAGCTTGTCGCGCAGTGTCTGCTGCACTTTCTCGAACTCGTTCTTGCGCAGCACACCGTTGTTCACAAAGATGCAGGTCAGCCGCGACTTCCCGCTCGCATCGCGCAGCGCGCGATCCACCAGAACCGCCGCAACCGACGAATCCACGCCACCCGAAAGCGCGCAGATCGCGCGCCCGCTGCCCACCACTTGCTTCACCTGCTCGATCGTCGAGTCGATAAAGTGCTGCGGCGTCCACAAAGCCTCGGCCCCGCAGATCCGGAACACAAAGTTGCGCAGTATCTCCGTGCCGTTTCGCGTGTGGTGCACTTCCGGATGGAACTGCACCGCATACCACTTCTGCGCGACGTTGTGTATTCCAGCAACCGCGTGAGAGGTTTTCGCGGTCAGCTCAAAACCGGAAGGCAGTTCCAGCGCTTCGTCTCCATGCGACATCCACACTTGCTGCCGCTTCGCCAGCCCCTGGAACAGCATCGACTCGGCCACAATGTCGATTTCCGCATGCCCGTACTCCCGCTTGTCCGCCGGCCGCACCTTGCCTCCGAGCGTGTGCACCATGAACTGCAATCCGTAGCAGATGCCGAGCACAGGCAGTCCCATCTCGAAAACACGCGGATCAGCCGGAGGCGCATCTTTGTCGTAGACCGACCACGGCGCCCCCGAGAGCACAATGCCCACAGGCGCATAGCTCCTGACTTCGTCAAGCGATGCGGTGCAAGGCAGGACAACGGAGAAAACATTTTGTTCGCGGATACGGCGCGCGATGAGTTGCGTCGTTTGCGCGCCGAAGTCGAGGATGACGATGGACTGGTTCAGTCTGGATTGGGTTTCCACGGATGAGTTTCTCAAATCAGATGGTTCGTGTAAAGCGCCGCGAACAAGATCTATCAAACTATGTCTCAACGGCCAGGTTCGGAACATCGCTCAGAATCGGCTCATCACGGTCGATGGCGGTTTCGAGGGAGGCGACATTTCCCGTTGGCGATGTGGCAGACGGAAGCGACGCCGCCGCGGGCAGAGTCTGCGGCATTTCGGCGATGCAGACATATCCGGCGAGACGCGCGATGTATAACCAGTCCGCGACGGCGAAATACGCGAGCGTGACGAGCAGAATGCAGGCGATTACCAAGCGCGACGGAGCGAACTGGATGAGGCTCAACGGCAGAGAAACGGCCGTCGTGGCGATGCTGAAAGCAACGAAATGCGCGAGGCCGGTCCAAGTGCTCACTGCTAATATTGCTCCCAACCGTTCTCGGAAAAAAGTGACGGCCGCGGCGAGCGCGCCCAATGCGTCCTCGCCGTCGCGGATCGAGAATACGCAGGCTAGCGAGAGTACCCAGTTCAGCATCGGCCACGCGATGCAGATCAGGCCGGCGAGCGGCAAGAAAAGAATGAAAGCCAAACCAGGTTGAGGTTTTGCCTCGGACGACACGAAACC
This sequence comes from uncultured Acidobacteriaceae bacterium, assembly GCA_963749985.1. Classification (GTDB taxonomy): domain Bacteria; phylum Acidobacteriota; class Terriglobia; order Terriglobales; family Acidobacteriaceae; genus Sulfotelmatobacter. Next base: position 610,723 of record CAVVOS010000006.1, read on the forward strand.
TGCGAGAATTGCGGCGCCGACGAGGGCGAGGAGTGCTGCCAGCGCCGTGGCAACACGCAAGAAATGGAGACCGACGAGCGAGCGTAAGGACAGCGAATCGGCCTTTTCAGAGGCTTCTGCAGAAGAGTCGTCTGCGACGTTTCGACGTCCGGCAAAGTAGTCGAGCAAGGCACGGATTGTGGCCGCGCGGCCAATGGAAGCGGCCACGATCCACAAAAGCGAAAGCGCCAGCGCCCCGAGCAAAGCGGCGAGCACGACGCGATTCAGGCTGCCGCGAAGGATGTGGGTGAGCGCACGTCCCACGAGTGCAGGGTGTCGAGTAGAAAGGAGAGTAGCGTCGGCATGGGTGACGGGCAGGGTGTTGAGATACTCGAAAAACGAAAACAGAAGCAAAGCCCAGGCGGTTGCCCCGAGCGTCCAGCGCCAGGCGATTTCGGCAAAGGTGAGCGCAGGGCGGCGAAAGGCGGCGCGAAAGCCTTCGAGCGTGGGCGAGACCTGGGACATCAGGGCTGACTCAACGGATGATCACACTCCTCGTGAAACATCATCGCACGACCAGGTTAAGCAGTTTGCCAGAAACATAGATTTTCTTGACAATCTGCTTGCCAGCGATGGCGGCCTGCACTTTTTCGTCCGCGAGGGCGCGTTCAAGAATGTGCTCTTCGCTGGCGTCGGCCGACACAACGATTTTCCCGCGCAGCTTCCCGTTGATCTGCACCGGAATTTCGAGTTCATCTTCTTTGGCGAGCGCGGCGTCGTATTCTGGCCACGCGGCTTTGAGAAGACTTCCCTTTTCGCCTAGCATCTCCCAGAGTTCGTGAGCCAGATAGGGCGCAAATGGGGCGAGCAAGAGAACGAGATCGCGCTGAACCTCGGCCAGGAAGGGCTTGGAGACGACATTCCCTGCTATCGCATCTTCCGCGCCATACAACACATTCACCAACTCCATGATGGCCGAGATGCAGGTATTGAAGTGCCACCGGCCCTGGAAATCGTCGCTGACGCGCTTGATGGTTTGGTGGAGTTTGCGCTGGATCTGCCGTGCAGGTGGCGAGAGCGACGTTACAGGCAACGTTTCTACGGACGCAGTTGAGGCGCTCGCGGCATTTCTTGCCACGAAGCGATAGACGCGGCCTAAGAATCTTTGAATGCCTTCGATACCGGAATCCTGCCAATCGAGATCGCGATCGGGCGGAGCGGCGAAGAGGCTGTAAAGGCGCGCAGCGTCGGCGCCGTAGCGCGCTACCATTTCGTCAGGGCTGACGACGTTGCCGAGGCTCTTCGACATTTTCGCGCCATCTTTGATGACCATGCCCTGGGTGAAGAGGCGTTCGGCGGGTTCGTCGTTGGTGATGAGACCCATGTCGCGCATGAACTTGGTCCAGAAGCGCGAATAGATGAGGTGCAAGATGGCGTGCTCGACGCCGCCGATGTACTGGTCGATGGGGAACCAGTATTGCGCGGTTTTCGAATCGAACGGAGCATGGTCGTTGTGCGCGTCGGTGTAGCGATAGAAATACCAGGAGGAATCGACGAAAGTGTCCATGGTATCGGTTTCGCGGCGGGCGGCGCCGCCGCACTTGGGGCAAGTGGTGTTGACGAAGTCGGGCAAGCCGCTCAGCGGAGACCCAAGAGCGAGCGCGATATCCACGTTCTCCGGCAAGATGACGGGCAAATCCTTTTCGGGCACGGGAACGATGCCGTCTTTCTCGCAGTAGAGCATGGGGATGGGCGTGCCCCAATAACGCTGGCGCGAGATTCCCCAATCTTTTAAGCGATAGGTGACGGCGGCTTTGCCGAAGCCATTTTTCTCGGCGAAGGCGGACATTTTCGTGATGGCATCGGCGCACTCAAGGCCGCTGTAGGCGCCGGAATTGATCAGCATGCCGTCGTGGCTGACGAACGGAAGCGCAGGCTCGGTCATGGTTTCTTCCGGATCGTCCGTAATCGGAAGAATCACGAGGCGGACTTCGAGGTTGTATTTCCTGGCGAACTCGTAGTCGCGTTCGTCGTGAGCGGGGACGCTCATAATCGCGCCGGTGCCATAATCCATAAGGATGTAGTTCGCCACCCAGACCGGAACTTTTTCGCCGTTGAAGGGATTGATGGCGTAGCGGCCGGTGGGCACGCCGTGTTTTTCAATTTCGCCGATGTCGCCGACCTCTTTAGCTTTGCGCTGCTCGGCGATGAGTTGATCGACCTTGGCGCGCAGATCTGGATTGGCCGCGGCGAGATCGGCGACGATGGGATGTTGGGGCGCGAGTTGCACCGAGGTTGCGCCGAAGATGGTATCGACGCGCGTGGTGAAGACACTGATGGTTGCGCCAGCAGGGCCGAAGCCGCCGTGATCCTGCGTGTAGTCGAGTTTGAAATCGACCAGGGTACCTTCGCTCCGGCCGATCCAGTTGCGCTGCATAGTGCGAACTTTTTCGGGCCAGCCGCCGAGCTTATCGAGATCACGCAACAATTCGTCGGCGTACTTGGTGATGCGGAGGAACCATTGCTCGAGCTCGCGCTGTTCGACCAGCGTATCCTCGTGACGCCAACAGCGGCCGTTGACGACCTGTTCGTTGGCAAGCACGGTGCAGCACTTCGGGCACCAGTTGACTCGGCTTTTCTTGCGATACGCCAATCCTTTTTCGTAGAACTTAAGAAAGAACCATTGGTTCCAGCGGTAGTAGTCGGGCAAGCAGGTAGTGACTTCGCGGGACCAGTCGTAGGCGAAGCCGAGGCGCTTCATCTGCACCTTCATTTTGGCGATGTTGCCGAGCGTCCACTGGCGCGGCGGCGTGTTGTTCTGGATGGCCGCATTTTCCGCAGGCAAGCCGAAGGAATCCCATCCCATGGGATGAAGGACGTTGTAGCCGTTCATCCACATATAGCGGGCGAGGGCGTCACCGATGGAGTAGTTGCGCACATGGCCCATGTGCAGGACGCCGGAGGGATAGGGCAGCATTTCGAGGACGTAGTATTTCTTCTTGGCAGTGTGGGGCTCGGCGGCGTAGAGCTGAGGATCGTTTTGCCAGCGGTTGAACCATTTGGTTTCCACGCGCTGAGGATCGTAGCGGTCGTCGTTGGGCCGATCGGGGTGTTCGGGGCGGCCATTGTTGGTCGCCGTGGCGATTTCCGAGTTGTCTGGCGAAGGCATAAGAAGATCAGGCGAACGTCTGGGTAAACCTTAGATTTTACAATGAGGGGAGAAAACTGTGTACGGGAACAGCGGAGCTGTCCCCACCTGTGCTCGATGATCAGCGATACACGTCTTTGCGGTGTCCCAGCTCGACAGAGCTAGGGATCCCTCGACTACGCAGGAGCGCTACGAAGTGGCACTCCTGCTTCGCTCGGGATGACAGAATCTAATTCAACGACACGTCAATTCATGGTGATGACGGCGCGGAAGCGGACTTTGCCTTCGGCGACGCGGTCGTAGGCTTTGGCGATGTCGTCGAGCTTGTAGATTTCTTCGACGACTTTGATTTTGCCTTTGGCGGCGATGTCGAGGGCTTCGTAAAGATACTCCGGGCCGTTTTGTGAGGAGCCGATGAGGCGGACGCGCTTGAACATGAGTTCGGGTGTGTAGTTCAGGGGCTCGGCGCCGACGCCCATGAGAATGATGCGGCCGTCGGGGCGCATGCCTTTGGCGGCTTCGGCGGTGACTGACCAGGAGTTGGAGGTAGCGAGGAGGACGTCGGCGCCACCGGCGGCGAGAAGTTTTTCGCCGCTTTCGACGACTTCGTCGGCACCCATGTCGCGGATCATCTTTTCTTTGTCTTTGCTCTTGGTGACGGCGATGGTTTCAAAGCCTGAAGCTTTGGAATACTGCAGCGCGAGATGACCGAGGCCACCGATGCCGACGACGGCGATGCGCTCGTGGGGCTTAGGGTCGGCAAGGCGAAGGCCGCTCCAGACGGTGTAACCGGCACAGAAAATGGGCGCAGCTTGCTCGTAGCTGATAGCTGCGGGCAGGGGCATGGTGGCGTCGGCATAGGCGAGCATGTATTCGGCGTGGCTGCCTTGAAGATTGATGCCGGTGGAAGTGGGGTTCTGGCACAGCTCTTTCTTGCCGCGCAGACACCACTCGCAGGTGCCGTCTCCTTTCTGAACCCAGCCGACGCCGACGCGGTCTCCGACTTTGCGGGAGGTGACGCCGGGGCCGACTTCGACGATCTCGCCGACGGGCTCGTGGCCGAGCACGCGAGGAAACTGAAGAGGGAACAGGCCGTGCGTGAGGTGAACGTCGGTGTAGCAGAGGCCGCTAGCGTGGATCTTCATGACGACCTGATTCGGACCTGCCTTGGGGGTTTCCCACTGTTTTACTTCCCACTTACCGTTTACGGAGGGTACGACTGCTGCTTTCATAAGGAAGACTCCAGAGGAATTTGAAATTCGCTTTGTTTGGATGCGGGCAGGCGATTCGAGACTCAGAAGCTGCGTGACAGTACAATGGATTTCTTTTGCAGAGGGCCGTTTGGAGTGCGATCTAGGATTAGATTTTGCATGAGAGATTCCTCGAACGAAAACATAACCGACCCCGAGGGTGCAACGATCCAGGCGGGTCCTGCGGGTAGATGGCTGAGATACGGATCCGTGAGCGCACTGTTGCTGGTGATCGTGTTTTTCGCGTTCGTCCGAGTACGGCTGCGCGATGTGCCTCTGGAACGCGACGAGGGCGAGTACGCCTATGTTGGGCAACTGATGCTGCAAGGGATCCCGCCTTATAAGATCGCTTTCAACATGAAGCTGCCGGGGACGTATGCAGCATACGCGGCCATGATGGCGGTGTTCGGGGAGACAGCCTCGGGAATTCGGATGGGATTGCTGCTGGTCAATGTTGCGGCAACGATCCTAGTTTTTTTTCTGGGGAAATATCTCTACGGGCCGCTGGCGGCCGCAGTGGCGGGAATGACTTACAGTTTTCTCTCCTGCCGACCGGCGGTGCTGGGCATTTACGGACACGCGACGCACTTTGTGATGCTGGCGGCGCTGGCCGGGATTCTGCTGTTACTTCATGCCATTGAAACCGGGCGCATCGGTCTTTTCTTTGGCAGCGGACTGTGTCTGGGGATGGCGTTTCTGATGAAACAGCCGGGAATTTTGTTTGCGGTTTTCGCAGGATTTTACTGGCTGTGGCGGGAATGGAAGCGTCCATTCCCGTGGAAAAAGGTTGCGGTGCGGGGGGGCGCATTGTTGGCTGGGGTGGTATTACCCTTTGGGCTGACGTGCCTGATACTTTTCCGCGCTGGAGTTTTTCCTAGCTTCTGGTTTTGGACCTGGTCGTATGCGCGGGAATACGGTTCGCTCGCAACTCTGCCGGAAGCCTGGCCAATGCTGCGCGCCTCGCTTCCGTGGGTCGTGCGTCCCTTCGTGATCTGGGAGATCGTTGCAGTTGGTCTTGCGGCCCCGCTCTGGAGCCGCTGGGCTCGGGCGCGCGGAGGGTTCGTGACAAGCTTCGCTTTGTTTTCCTGCCTGGCGGTTTGCCCTGGGCTTTACTTTCGTCCGCACTACTTCATCCTGCTGCTGCCGGCGGCTGCGCTATGTGCGGGAATTGCCGTGAGCGCGGCGCGAGAAGGCTTGCTGGAGAGACGACTGGGCAGGTTTGTCGTCTGCCTGCCAGTGCTGTACTTTGCGGTCGTATTCGCGATCTCCGCGCGCGCCGAGTACCAGAAGTTCTTTCACCTCGATCCCGCGTCTCTTGGTCAGAAAATATTCAGGCAGGATCCGTTCCTGCAGGCGGTGGAGGTGGGCAGCTTCATCAAGGCGCACTCATTGGAGCAGGACACGATTGGGCTCTTCGGCTCCGAGCCGGAGATTTGCTTTTATTCCGCCCGGCACTGCGCCAGCGGCTATCTGTATGCATATCCGCTGATGGAGAAGCAGAAGTTCGCCGGGCAAATGCGGGATGACATGATGCGGGAAATTCAGGAGGCACGGCCAAGATTCCTGGTCTACGCCGACGTCGCGCGCTCCTGGGGGACGAAAGTAACATTGGAAGAAAACCGGGAATTTCTTGAGGCCGCTTGGGCCTATGCTCACCGCAACTATGAGGTGGTGGACCAAGTGGCGGTTGCGGGAGATCCGGAACACTTGTGGGGAGATCGCGCATATCTGTACGTTTTCCGGCGGAGTGGGCCATAGGCGAGTCCTGAGGTGCACGGTTTGCGGTGCAGGAGCGGGCGAAGGTAGACTTGAGGGGCTCGCTGTTGAGCAGGTTGCGAGAAGAGCAAGCGAGCTTCGCTCGACCTGGACGGGCAAGAGTGCCCGTCCCCAAACGAGCAGAGCTGGCACCCGGGGCGGCTGTGCCCACATGGGCTGTGACGGTCCGAAAAAGGGGAATCTATGTTAGTCGTCATGAAGGCGCAGGCTACGGAAGAACAGGTGCGGCTGGTTTGCCAGAAGATTGAGAAGCTGGGATACCGGGCGCATGCCATGCCCGGAGCGCAGCGGACGGCGATTGGCATCACCGGAAACAAGGGCGAAGTGGAACAGGGCACGCTGGAAGAAATGGCGGGCGTGCAGGAAGTGATTAAGGTTTCGAAGCCCTATAAGCTGGTGAGCCGCGATGTTAAAGAGGAGAACACGGTGATCCGCTTTGCCGGGACTGAGGCAACGATGGGCGGGACGGGGCTGGCGATTGTGGCGGGACCGTGCGCCATCGAGAGCCGCGAGCAGGCATTTGCCGTAGCAGAGCGGGTGCATCGGGCGGGGGCGCAGTTCTTTCGCGGCGGAGCGTACAAGCCGCGGACTTCTCCTTATTCGTTTCAGGGGCTGGGCGAGGAAGCGCTGCGGATTATGGCCGAGATCCGGCAGCAGTATGGGATGAAGATTATTACGGAAGCGATTGATAATGAATCGCTTGATCTGGTGGAAGAGTATGCGGATGTGATCCAGATTGGGGCGCGCAACATGCAGAATTTTTCGCTGCTGAAGCGAGCCGGGAGAGCGACCAAGCCGGTGCTGCTGAAGCGCGGCATGTCGGCCACGCTGGAAGAATTTCTGATGGCGGCGGAATACATTTTGAGCGAAGGCAACTACAAGGTGGCGCTGTGCGAGCGTGGGGTGCGGACCTTTGCCGACCACACGCGGAACACGCTTGACCTGAGCGTGGTGCCGGCGGTCCAGCGGTTGAGCCATCTGCCGATTTTTGTCGATCCCAGCCATGGGACGGGCAAAAGGAATAAGGTTACGCCACTGTCCCGCGCGGCGGTTGCCGTGGGCGCGGATGGACTGATGGTGGAAGTGCACAACAAGCCGGATGAGGCAATGTCGGATGGACCGCAGTCGCTGTTCCCCGATCAGTTCGATGAGTTGATGACGCAGGTGCGGCAGATTGCGGTGGTGGTGGGGAGGACCGTGCCAGGGATTGGGGTTAGGGAGACGGTGGGGGTGAAGTAGGGCGTCGCTCTTAGAGGGATGGTGTGAGCAGGATACTTCGTTTCTGTTTCTACGTTTCCTTAAGTCTTCTTGTGGTGGCCGACGCATGGGCCCAGACGGAACGAGAAGAACCGCCGGGGCTGAACGTGAGCCCAGATTCTGCCGGTCAGATAGCGGTCAGAGGTTCAAAGGCAGGGCCGTTGGAGCAGGCCAGACCGGGGTATGGGCCGGTTGAGGTTCTCACCGACACGCAGGGCGTAGACTTCGGCCCTTATTTGCGGGACGCGGTCCTGCCCACTGTTCGCCGTAATTGGTATTCCGTGATCCCGGAATCTGTGCAACAAAAAAAGGGCAAGCTCGCTATTGAGTTCGCCGTTACGAAGGACGGGAAAGTGGCGGGCATGAAGCTTGTGTCATCGAGTGGGGATATACCGATGGACCGGGCGGCGTGGGCCGGAATTGCAGCCTCTAGTCCATTTTCCTCTTTACCGGAGGAATTCAAGGGCAGCTATCTCGCGCTGCGCTTTCATTTCTATTACAACCCGGACGCGGCCGATCTCGCGGCGGCAAACACAACCGCTCACGCCCTTGTACCAACGATCATCCACGCGGAGTTGATGGCCCACGAATCAGACTCGCACTTGCCAAAGTATCCGAAGAAGGCGCGCCAGGAGAAGACGGAGGGACTGGTGCGGTTGGACGTGGACGTCGGCACTGATGGGAAGGTCAAGGATCTCAAAGTGCTGGAGGGCAATCCACTGCTGGCGGCTGCATCCATTCAGGCCATCCGCAAATGGCGCTTCTATCCTGCTCAGAAGGATGGCAAGGCAGTCGAGGATCGGGCCAGAATTAGGGTCGATTTCCGGTTAGATCACACGCAGGTCAAGGCTCAGGTGGTGTCGTATGCGGACCCGTCTTCTGGTCTTGCGCAATAAGCGGCGTTTTCAGTGCCAGTAAACTCGGCGTTCAACAGACATTAAGTTCTTGCCGTTTGTGCAAAGAACTGTAAAGTCGATGGAGTTTTTCCTGGACCTGAGCCAAGCTGGAGAGGCGCTGGAAAGCAGCCACTCCGCTCAAGATGACAGCGTTTTAGGAGATTGGCAAACTTAGTGAGAAACTGTCTTATGATTCGCAGAGATAGCAGTTCAAGACTGGGGACAATCATTTTAGGAGTCGCATTGCTGGCGTATCCGTGCGGAGTGTTTGCCCAGCACGGCGGCGGTGGTGGGCATGTTGGCGGCGGCGTTGCGGGCGGAGGGGGATTGAGCGGAGGGAACCACGCGAGCGGCGTGGATCAGAAAGACGACTTGAAGGATTTTCACCAGGTTCTGGCAGTGCAGGCAACCAGCGAACAGATCATCGCGTACGTGGCAATGTTGAAGAGCACGGCAGCCGCGAGCACGGAATTGCAAGGCTTTGCGGGGCAGCTTGGTAAAGAGGGGAATGCGTCTGACGTTGGGAGTCGCGCTGCGGCGCTGGTACAGGCGATCGAGAAAGCGCGAAGTGAAAACAAGAAATTTATGGACGGATTCTCGGATGCGCAGAAATCCGGGCTGAAGGAAATCAGCAAGAGGCTGGTCAAGGAAGATTCCGATCTGGCGCAGCAGGCCAAGGCGCTGGATGCGGTAGTTGAAGGGAAGGTGGTGGGTCCGCAGGTGGCGAGTTCAGCGCCGAGCCTGGAGCATGCGCTCACAATTTTTCAGCACGAGCAACTCGATCTGGGCGAGGAGATGAGCATTGGGGCTGCCAACAACCGGCAGGACGTCGCGTTCAACCTTCCGCCGGTGAAGAACTCGATCCGGTTCGCGAATCAGCCGATCGAGATCGTCACCTCTGGAGTGGTTTCCAAAGGCGTGGCGGAAGGCGGGCAGAACACATTCAAACTGGAACTGACAGCGGATTTGTCGGACCTGCAGCACGAAATTACGGAGGTCCTGCGCGGCGGCCTCGACAAAGCGGACCGTTGCGGAGAGCAGATTGCGATTCGGAACGCGGCTCTCACTCCGGCAGCGCCAGCGAGCCTGGTGGTCGTGCAATTGCACTTTGAGCGCTGGGCGTGCTTTGGCAAGGGACCCGGCAGCGAGATGGCGGAAGGTAACGCCAGCATCGAAGTGAAGTTGACGCCGGCGGTGAGCGAAGACGGCAGGTTGCGATTGGTGCCGGAGATGGGGCGCATCGATGCGGAGGGAATGGTCGGCGAGTTGTTGCGCTCGGGTTCGTTGGGAGAGGTTTTGCGCGACAAAGTTACGGAGACGCTTCTTTCCATCGTGCGCCAGGGCGGCGACTTCAAAACGGCGCTCCCACCGGAAGCACTGGGCTATGCCACGCTGCAGCGTGCGCAATTCGACGGGACGGGTTCGGGCAAGTTGACGGTGGTGCTCGATGGAGAGATTCGAGTCTCCGACGAGAAGGCTACATCGTTGACCAGCGAATTGAAGGAACGGTCGGCGTCTCAGGAAACTATCCAGAAAAACGTGGTAGAAGCGCTGCCCCGTTAGGCTGCGACTGGGTAGAGACTGCTCTCTGGTAATCTTAAGTTTTCAGTGAAGCAAGCTTCATCTTCATCTTGCGAAAACTCCTCATCCTCATTGTTCTGATTCCACTGCTGGTTGGGCTCGGCTGGTGGTACTTCCGCGAGCAGACGCTCCCCGATTATGGGCCGGCGTATCGCGAGTATGCCTACGTGACCAATGGCAAGAGCAACACGGTCAGCGTGATTGATTTGCGGACGTTTGAGCTGGCAAAGACCATTGCCGTGGGCATGGGGCCGACCGGGGTTGCGGCTAACAGCAAGAAGAATGAAATCTACGTAGTGAATACCGGGTCGAACAACGTAAGCGTGATTGATGCCGAGAAGAACGCAGTGGTGGCCACGATTGGAGTTCACGGCAGGCCGTATTTTATCGACGTCTCGGAAGATGGCAAGCGGGCGTATGTGGCGAACTCAGGATCGGCCAATGTTTCGGTGATCGATCTGGAGAAGCGGGTGTTGGTGGGCAATGTGCGCGTGGGCGGTGCGCCGGGACTGGCGCGGGTTTCGCCCGATGGCAAGACCGTGGTGGTGTCGAACCGAGGGGACAACACGGTTTCGGTGATTGATGCCAAACTGCTGCGTGTGCGGACGACGTTGCCGGTGTGCCAGCAGCCGGAAGATATCGTCATCCTGCCCGATTCCAGCAAAGCGTTTGTTGCGTGTTCGGGCTCGTCGCAAGTGGCGTCGATTGCGTTGGAGAGCGGCAAGAAGAGCAACGGCGTCACGAGTGACCGAGTGCTGGCGCTGCTGGATGTGGGGCGAACGCCGGTGAGTCTTGCGCTGAAACCGGATGGCGGTGAGCTGATGGTGTGCGATTTTGATTCCGACAGCATTTCGATCATCGAGACGGGGAATGACGAAGTAGGCAGCAGCGCGCTGGTGGGACAACATCCCACTCGCGGGGTGATCACGCGCGATAACTCGCGGCTATATGTCAGCAATTTCGGATCCGATAGCGTTGCCGTCTACGACATTGACGTGGGAAAGCGGATCTGGACCATGGCGGTGGGAAGCCGTCCGGATGGCTTGGCGCTGTCACAGGATCAGAGATATCTTCTGGTGCTGGACACGCAAGCGGGCGATGTCACGGTGATCCAGAAGCGGACGCCGCGCAAGCTGGAGCCGACCGAGTATTCGCTTCTGACCATGATTCCGGTGGGGCTGCAGCCGAATGGGATCGTGGTGAAGTCGTTTATTGTGAGCCCGGCGGCGAAGAAATAGGTCTACCGCAGCATCGCGTCGGCATAAGGACGTAGCAGGCTACATCTCTACAAAGGCTATTGTGCCGCCAGCGGTCTGGCGCAGAATTTGTCGAGAGCCGTCTTCAGATCCGCGGCGATGGCGGGGGCTTCGCGGGATTCGATGTCGCGCCGGGGCATCATGTAGACGAGCTGACCGTCGCGGAGAATGGCGACGGAAGGCGAGGACGGCGGTTGCCCGGTGAAATATCCGCGGGCGCGTTCGGTGGCTTCCTTATCTTGCCCGGCGAACACGGTGAACGCTTTGTCGGGGTGTGTGGCCTTCTCGAGCGCCATGCGAACGGCGGGACGCATGCGGCCGGCGGCGCATCCGCAAATGGAGTTCACGATCACCAGTGCCGTACCCGGCTGCGCCAAGGCGCGGTCGACCGCCTCGGGCGTGCGCAGTTCCTCAATGCCCAAGCGGGTCAACTCTTCGCGCATGGGGATGACCATAATTTCCGGATACATTGGCGTGTGCTCCTTCAGGTTGTCGGATAAGTTGGGAGTGCCCTTATGTTGATTGTAACGTAGAACCGTCGGCGGCCCTGAATGGATTAAGAACCGGTCTTCTGCAGGGCTTCCTGCGCCGAGTGGGTATCTTCCGGGCTAAGGCCCAATTGCAGAGCCGACTGCAAGCTGGCGTGAGCTTGCGCAGGCTGTCCGGCCGCCAGATAGGCCATTCCGAGATGGAATTGAAATTTCGCAACCTGCGGATTTTTTGCTACTGCGGCTTCGAGCGCCGGCACCGCAGACCGGTATAGCCCCTGCTTATAGTAAATCCAGCCCAAAGTATCGTTGACCGCGGGGTCGTCCGGTTGCGCGGCTTTGGCTTTCTGTGCGAGTTCGAGGGCGTCGGTGAGCGATCCGCCATGGTCGGCATAGAGGCGCGCGAGATTGCTCATTAACTGATAGGAATTGGGATCGACCTTGAGGGCATCCTGATAGGTTTGGCGCGCGCGGTCGATGTTACCGACATATTCGTAGACCTGGGCAAGCAGAATGTAGGTGGGAAGATATTCCGGAAATTTGGCGCGTGCGGCTTCATACTCCTGGATCATGCTCTGGGGGCGGTTGGTGGCGGCATAGATGTGAGCCAGAGCGAGATAGCCATTGATGTAATAGGGATTCAGCGCCAAGGTTTGCTGATAGCTATGCTCGGCGCAGCCCCAATCCTTCTGTGCGATGCAGAATTCGGCCTTGGCAACGTACAACTGGAAGGACCTGGGCTGGGCGGTGATCTGGCGATCAATGCGCACATTCGCCTGCTTTGCCTTCCCTTCTTTGGAAAGGATTTCGGCCAAGCCACTCAACGCCGGAGAATAATCCGGCGCAATCGCCAGCGAGCTCTCATAGGCCTTCTCCGCGTCTGCGTAATTGCCCCGCATGGCGAGGACATGGCCCAAACGCTCCTCTGCGGCGGGGCTGCGGGGGTTCAATCCGGCAGCCAGTTCAAAGGCTCTCCGCGCCTGATTCAGATCGCCTTGCAGCAAATAAGAGCTTCCGGCGAGAATGTGAGCATCGGCAACCCAGAAACTGGTGGCGATCACCTGGCTGGCATAGGCCAAAGCAACGTTCGCATTGTTTTGCTGCAAGCTAATGTTGCCCAGACCCAAAAGGGCAAGCAAATATCCCGGCTGGGCGCGCAGGGCATCGGTGAGCGCCTGTTGCGCCTGCACGGGTTCTTCCTGAGCCGAATCAACTTGCGACAGGTAGAAATACACGGCGGGCAAGTCCGGGGAGTCTTTGACCAGGCTGTGCAGTTCAGTCTCGGCTTCGCGAAGGCGAAATGCTCCCAGGTAACTTCGCGCCCGCAGCAGGCGGAAACCGGCATCTTTGCGATCTTTATCTTCCTGATCGAGCCACTGGTCGGCATCCTGCCAGCGGCCTAACTGGAGGTAGCATTCGGCAACTTTGTGGGCGGCAGCTTGATCGTTTTGGTTCTTGTCGACGAGAGCACGGAAGCGGTCGAGTGCGGAAGCAGCGTCGCCATTATCCAAATAGAAGGCGGCGACGGCGCGGCGGCCGTCAGGATAGTTGTTCTCGTCGGCTTCCAACTGATCCAGCAGGCGTTTCGCATCGGGCCCGCGGCCGTGTTCCACATAGAGGCCAGCGAGCGCCACGGGCAATTCGACCGCTTTCGGATTTCGTACAATTCCCTGCCGCAAGACCTGTTCGGCGCGATCTGGAGCGTTCTGTCCCTTATAAAAATTAGCCAGGTTGATGTAGGTCTGAGGGTCGGCCGGTTTGATATCGACCGCGGTCTGAAAACTTTTTTCTGCTGCGCCGTACTCGGCATCGAGTAACTGGGCGAGGCCCAGGACTTCATAGGTTTGCGGATCGTGCGCATCGAGATCAAGGGCTTGCTTCAGTTCATTTTCCGCAGCGACGTATTGCATCTGGTGAAGCGCAACTTGACCCAGCAGGCGGTGAGCGCCGGCATTTTTTCCGTCCTGCTGAAGGACCGCGTCGGCCTGCTGGCGGGCTTCGGCGTATTGAGTAGACGAAACGAGCAGGTCGCCGAGGCGCAGTCGAGCATCCAGATTCTTGGGATCGAGATCTACGGCGTGCGCGAGAGATTGTCTGGCGGCCGTGGGATACTCCTGCTGGATCTGGAGAAGCCCCAGGCGGTAGTAAGCGTCGGCGAAATCAGGATTGATTTGAATTGCCTGCTGGTACTCGCTCTCTGCCGAGGAGAACTGCTTTTGCGCGAGGTATTGATTTCCTCTTTCGACGTGTTCCCGGGCCCGCGCTGTACTCCGGCAAGCCGGCAGAAGCCCGAGCACGGCCGCCAGCGGCAGTAGCAGGAGGAAGTTACCAAGGAAGGAAATGCGCCGACGAGATCGAATCATCTTTTTCTCAGGATAAGGCCGGGAAACTTGAACTTCAGCGTCTCGATTCTAACCCAGAATTAGGCAAGGGACGCGGCGCTATGCGCGGGACTTTTGGGCAGGTCTTCGGGGTCAGGTGCCAGGTCCCGCGGTGCGGGTCCCCGAGATAAAACGGGCACCGGCTAAGGGCCCCCACCCTTGAACCGGTGCCTTGTGGGACACTTGGAGGAAGAGCTAGTGTTTCGCTTGCTTGTCGGCCTCGATCAATTGCGCCACCTTGGAATTCGTTCCCACGGGCTCGATAAAGACGATGTGATGCTCATTCAGAAACATTCGGTCGGGACCATGCACTTCATTGCCGCGCCGCACCAGCACGCTGGTCACTGCCTTGGTTTCCTGGTTGACCTGGCTTTGGATGTAGTACACGTCGGTCAGTTCGGGAAAATTCGAACCAGCATTCATCAGCTTGCCATAGTAAAGCTGATTATTGTCGAGCAGGACGGCCGAGTAGGGCGTAGTAATCTCCGGTCCCTTTCGCCGTTTACCCCGTTCACAGGCGGTCAGTCCTGCCATGCACATCACTGCTACGACCCACACGATCTGCTTCTTCAAAATGATCCCCTCATTCTCGATATAGTCGCTTCTCGCCCGATCGAATCATCGCGTCATCCGAGGGAGGGATGGGAGCATGACCTTGACCGGTACCCGCTGATTGGTGGAATTGTGCATCCAACCGGCGAGGGTTGATGGGGCGCCGATGGAGTGGCTCTCTGCCAACCCTACTTTCGGAGTCGCCACGTTGTTGTGCAGCGAAGGCGAATTCACCGCGCTCGGAACATGCGCCAGAGCGATCGGCCTGGCGATAATCGGCGCCACGGGCACGCGTTCCCAGCTGCGCAGGTTGTTGAGCTCTGGAGTCCTCGCCAGAATCAAATTGGAGTGTGCGGTCGACTCTCCAAATCCTGCGACCAGGATGGGTTTGGCGATCCCGATAGTACCAACCACGCGCTGCCGCAGGCCGCTGGTGAGGACTGGAGACTTGCTCGTTCCTGTTGCCGGCTTCGCGGCGGCGATCTGTGCTGCAGGCGCGATCGGACCGCTCGGCGGTGCTACCGGACCGGAAGCGACAGTCAGCACCACTCCCGTGGCTGTGTAGGTGACGTTGAAGTGGAAGCTGGAGTTGATGGCGATGGTGCTGTCGGAGAAGGTGCCGGTCACGCTGCTTGCGGTCAGCACGGTAAAGGTCTCACCCACCGTAAGGCTAGCTTGGAAGGCTGAGGATACGGTGAAGTTAATCGTCCCTGCCAAAGCAGCTGTGCCGGTGACCTTGAGCTGGCTGTATCCGGTGCCCACTGTGGTTCCGTTGATGAATCCCGTGATGTTGCCGGTAGCCAGCTGCGTGTACTTGCCGGTAATCGAGAGCAGGCCAGCTTTTCCGGTGTCGCCGACGTTAATGGTGACCGCGTTGCCGGTGGCATTGCCAGCAGTGAGGCTGCCCTTGATCGTGCCCGCGCCCAGAATCGTACCGCCGGTGATGGATGCGCCGCCGGCGATACCCGCCAGGGTACCATCAACCGTTGTGGTACCAGCGGTCTGACTGTAGCTATGGGCAGCGCCGGGGACCGTCAAGGTAGTGCCCTTGGCGATGGTCACGGTGCCGGAGTTCGTGAAGTTGCTGGAGGCGGTGGTCAACGTAGCGCCACTGGCAAGGGCGAATGTGCCGGTGTTGTTGTTGAAGCCAGCCAGTGCGTTGGTGGTGCCATCGAGAATCTTGGCGGTGGTTCCGGTCAAGGTGAGGTTGGCCGCGTTAGTGGTGATGCCGCCGTTGGCGCTGGTGAGTTGCAGAGTACCGCCCACGGTGTAAGTGCCACCCGTCAGAGTTCCGCTGGCCAGGTTGGTGAGCAGGTTCGATCCCGTAAGAGTAAAGGTGCTGCCGCTGTCGATGGTCAGCTTGTTGTTGTTGGTGAAGTTGCCGGCGGCGGTGAAGTTAGCATTCTCCGCCAAGGTGAATGAACCGGTGCTGCTGATGCTGGCCAAATTGACAAGGGCGTTGTTGCTGGCGGCGCCGGCGGAGGTGTTCTCGATCAAGCCGCCACCTTCCAGCGTGATGCTGGCATCGTCGGTCTCGATGGCGCCAGTGGTGCCCGCGTTAAAGGCCAGCGTTCCACCAACGACGTAGGTGCCGCCGACCAGCGTGTTGGCCTCAGCCCCGGTGTTGTGGTAGTTAGTCAGCGACTTGCCCGAGAGCACGGTGAAAGTGCTGCCGCTGTTGACGGTGAGCGTTCCGGTGTTGGAGAAGTTTCCGGTGGTGGTGAAATTGGTATTGCCGGCCAGGGTGAGGCTCTTCGTGTTAGACGCCAGGTTGAGCAGCGCGTTGGTTGAGCCGGACTCGATGGTGCCACCGTCGAGTGTGAGCGTGGAAGAGTTAGTCGTAATGTTAATGCCGCTGCCTACATTCAGATTGCCGCCCAGGACGAAGGTGCCGCCGGAAAGAGTTGTGCCGCTGATCTGAGCCAGCGTGCCGGTTCCGCCCAGGGTGAAGGAACTGCCACCGCTCACAGTCAACGAGCCTGTATTGCTGAAGTTGCCTACGGTGGTGAAGTTAGCATTGTTAGCCAGGGTGAGTTTGCCAGTGTTGGCAGCCAGGTTAGCGAGGGCGTTGGTGCTATTTGCGTTCTCGATGGTGCCGCCCGCCAGGGTTACGGTAGCCGCGTTCGTGGTGACGTTCTGGGTTGCGCCGGTCAGGTTAAGATTCGCATCCAGCACGTAGGTTCCGGCAGTCAGCGTGCCGCCGCTGATCTGACTCAGCGTACCGACCTTGAAATTCTCGCCCGAGAGAATGGTAAGCGAACCGGCGTTGCTGAAGCTGCCAGAGTCGGTGAAGGCCACGCCGCCGATGGTGAGCGCACCAGTGGAAGTGATGCTGGTCAGGCCCGCCAGAGCGTTGGCATTGCTGTTGCTGGTGTCGAGGATCTGGCCGCCGTTTTCTTCGGTTACGCTGGCCGCCAAGGTGGTGATACCGGTAGTGCCGCCAGAGGCGAAGGTGATGTTGCCGCCGTTGGCGATGTAAGTGCCGCCGGTGAGTGTGTGCGTCGTGCCGTTCCAGTTGGTAAAGCCCAAACTGTCCACGTTGATGGCGAGGTTTTGGCCGGCCACGTTGGCGTCGACCGTGCCGTCGTTGGTGAATCCCATATTGCTGGAGCCGAGATTTCCCGCACCTTCAATCGTGTTGTGGCTGATCAGGATCGGCGCTGTGCCTGCGCCGTAGATGGCATTTGTGTACTGCCCGTTCGTGCTAGTGAGGTCAATTGTGCCTGAGCCATTAAGAGTGACCGAACCGTTGATGATCAAGTAGGTGGTGTTGCCGGTGCCCAGGATGTTGACGGTGCCACTATTCGTCATGGTGCCAGTGAAATTCAGCTGGGCGTTGTTTTGCACATTCAGCGTCCCGCTGTTGGTCAGGCTCGTGAGGTAGGCATCGTTGCTGTTGAGCAAATTAATCGCGCCCGTGCCCGATGTCGTGAGCGTACCGCCCGTGATGGAAACGCTGCCTTGCAGATTCACTGCGGAACCGGATTCGGCTTCGATGGTTCCCCCTGTGTTCGTCCAGGCGGAGCCATTGAACAACATCGTGCCGCCGCCGGAAGCTTCCAACGTCTTGGTATTCGTGGCAGTCGAAAACGATTGCATGAGCAGAGTCTGGCCACCGACATTGGCGTTAACCGTGCCGTTGTTGATGAATGTGCCGCCACCCAGCGTTCCCGCACCCGTAATAGTTTCGTCGTTGGTAAGCCCAGTGGAAACGTCAACATTGCCAGTGTATTGGCCATTGGTGCTGCCCATCACTAGCGTTCCCGTGCCAGTCAAGGTGGTCGCGACCGGGGAGTAGAAGTAAGTCTGGTTACCGGAAGCTTGCAGAGTGATCGTGCCGTTATTCGTGATCGTTCCCGAGGAATCGATCTGGCCGTTATTCTGCACGTTCAGCGTGCCCGTGTTCGTCAGGCCGGTCAGGGAGACCACATTGCTGCCGGCGACAAAAATTTGCGACCCCGTCCCCGACGTACTCAGCGTGCCGCCAGTGATGCTGACGCTGCCAGTTAGGTCGACGGCGGAATTAGTCCCGGCCGTGATCGTGCCGCCCGCGTTGTTCCAACTGGAGCCGTTGAGCTCCAGCGTGCCCCCGCTCGTGGCTTCCATCGTCTTGGTGTTGGCGGTTCCGGCCGAAAGCGATTGCAGCACCAGAGTCTGGCCGCTGACGTTGGCGTTGATCGTCCCATTGTTGACGAAGACTCCGGTATCAATCGTTCCCGCACCCGTAATGGTTTCGTCGTTGGTGAATCCGCCGGGACCGTCAACATTTCCCGTGTACTGGTTGTTGGTGCTGCCTAACACCAGCGTCCCCGTACCCGTAAGGACGGTCGCGTTCGGGGCGTAGAAGTAAGTCTGATTGCCCCCACCCTGTAGCGTGATGGTGCCGTTGTTCGTAATCGTCCCGGTGGAGAGAATCTCGCCGTTATTCTGCACGTTCAATGTGCCCGTATTGGTGAGGTTCGTCAGATTTGCAATATTGCTGGTAGCTACCTCCATCACTCCGGCGCCCGAGGTGGTCAGCGTTCCTCCGATGATCGTGGTATTGCCAGTAAGAACTACCGTGGAGGGATTGCTGCTGCTGTCGCTGCCCACAGCCTCGATCACACCGGCCGAGCTATTGGTGATCGTGCTCCCGGTCAGGATCAGGGTGCCGCCATTGGTGGCTTCCAGAGTCTTGGTATTGCTCATGCCGCCACCGCCCGCCTGAATATAAAGCGACGCCGTCGACACAGTCGGGCTGATGTTGGCATTAATCGTGGAATTATTGGTCAACGTTAGATTGCCCTCGCCGATGTTGCCCACCCCGGAAACGTTTTGATCGATGATCAGCGATGTTCCACCCGCGCCATTGAGCTGGTTGCCCGCGCCAGTGCCTAATACGATGGATCCTGAACCGGCCAACGTCGCGGTGCCCGTCCCCGCTGTCGTCACATAAAGCTCGGTGGTGTTGCCGGTACCTTGCAGGTTGATCACGCCATTATTTGTAATCGTGCCGTTAATTTCAGTGGCAGCGTTATTTTGGATATCGTAAGTGCCCGCCAGAGTGAGGCCGGTCAGGAAAACGTTGTTGCTGGCAGCATTTATGACGGTACCGGTGCCAGTCGACTCCAGCGTTCCACCGGTGATGCTCACATTGCTAGTCAACACGACAGAAGAGCCGGCCGCAGCCTGGATGGTTCCCGTGTTGTTCCACGTGCCATTGCTCATCGTCAACGTGCCGCCGTTGGTCGCTTCCAGGAGCCCGGCGTTGGAGGAGGTAACGGCCGTGTACGGATTAAGAAGAATGTTGCCGCCGCTTAAGTTCGAGTTGATCACGCCGTTGGAGGCGTTGGAGACCGATACGTTCCCGTCGCCGACGGTCCCCCAGCCTGTGATGGTCGACTGATTCGTCAGCACTGTGCCGCCCGCCCCGTTAATATAGCCCGTCCACTGATTATTGGTGCTGTCTAACACCACTGTGCCGCTGCCCGACAACGTGGTGTTCCCGGTCAAATACAGTTCGGTAACATTGCCCGTGGCGTCCATGGTGATGGTGCCGTTATTGGTCAACGTTCCCGAGATCTCGGTGGCCCCGTTGTTCTGGATCGTGTAGTTTCCGTTGTTGGTGACGTTGGTCAGGAATACGGCCTGGCTGCCCCCGTTGTAAATCACGCCACTCCCTGTGGTCGACAAGGTCCCGCCGGTAATGCTCACATTGCTCTGGAGAAGCACGTCGGAGTTGGCCGCCGCAGTAATCGTTCCTGCTCCGCTCTGCGTCCAGGTTCCGTTCGAGAGAGTGAGCTGTGCGCCGCCGGTAGCCTCCAGCGTGCCCGTATTGGTGTTCGTGCAAGTGGGGCAAGTGTCGGGATTGACCAAAAGGGTCTGGGCGCTGATGTTGGCGTTGATCGTACCCGAATTGACGAAGTTCAGCTCCCCATTGCCCACCGTGCCGGCGCCCGTGATGTTCGACGAAGTCGTAAGCACTGAACCAGCCACGCCGGTCACCAGACCGGTGTACTGCCCGTTGGTGGTGTTCAGGTTGATCGTTCCACCGCCGCTCAGGGCCAGCGAATTTTCCAGATACAACTGGGTACCGTTGCCAGTACCGCTCAGGGTGATGGTTCCGGCATTGCTAATGTTGCCGTAGGCCTCGAGCAAGGCGTTGTTGTCAACGGTAACCGAGTCGCCGCTGTTGCTCAGAGTCAGCGTTCCGAAGCTGCCGGTTTGACTGCTGGCCAGAGTTACCGCCGCCGTGCCGCCAATGGTCACAGCGTCACTGCTGCTGGGCACACCGGCGCTCCAATTGCCGGCGGTCGTCCACTGGCCGTCGCCGGCCGTGCCGTTCCAAGTATCCGAGGTTAGTGGCGGTGGCGCGGGAGTCTTCTTCGCCGCGCGCGCCTTTGCCGCTGTGCTCGCTACGGGGTGCTGGCTCACCAGCGATTGCTGCGAAAGCTTGTGCTTTGATCCCGCAGCGGCTTGTGCCGAGGCTAGGCCGTCAAGGCTGGAAAGGGCTGCGAGGAGGCAAAGGACAGTAATCGACAGAGCAAATGCACGAGAGGACGCTGGGCGCATGAGAGACTCCATAGAACAGATTCAATTGGACGTCAGCTAACCTTAGATCTTGTTTTGTTCCCCAGAACCAAGACGTGGAACTGCGAAATACTGTACGAACCCGGACGGGCTCGTAGAGAGGGCACACGCATCATAGACACTGAGAAAAGATTGTCAAGATGAAAAATCTTGCAACCCGTTCCGTGCCAGCGCTTGCCCGAACTCTTCAGCCCGTCAGCCTTCATCGCTCCCCGAATGTTCCAACCGGGGAATCCGTCACAGCCTTTACCGTCCGCTGCGGCGAGCGGAGCGCAGACTTCGGCTCCGCTCTGACTTGATAGTCGAGATTGATAAGGCAAGGCAAGGGACAACACAGGACAACTCGGGACATTTCAGGACATCGCGGAAAGAAACTGAGGAAATCCCAATCCCTTCTGGGATATAGGCGGCCGATGGAGACCGCGCCAGGAAGTTGCCCGTATGCAGCTTCCTGCGACCGGAGCCTCCACCTTAATGTAGTTCCGCTGTTGCGGGACTTGCGGGGTTAGCAACCTACCGGCGCGCCAGCGCAACGAATTACGAAGGGCGGGGTTGAATCTCTAGCAGGAGATAACATTATTACTAAGTCAAAACCACAGGGGGACCATTCACCGATGAACCGCAAGTCGCGTTTTCTCAGTTCACTTTTACTGGGCGGCGCCATGGCGTTCTCAATTTTGGGGACTGCCTGCGCCGAGCATCATCCCTACCGGGTCTATGACCCCTACTACAGCGACTACCACGTCTGGAACGACGAGGAAGTGGTGTATTACCACCAGTGGGCCCGCGAAAACCACCGCGATGAGAATAGAGACTTCCGCAAGCTGCGGCCCGAGGAGCAGAAAGAGTATTGGAACTGGCGGCATGCCCATGGGGACCGCGATCACCACTAGATAGCCGCGTCAGTTCGATTCTTGGCTGGCTTCGAGGCAGGCGGGCGCTGAGGCGCTCGCCTTCTTGTCTTTGCAGGATTCCATGAGCGCCTTGGTCGCCGGGTCACGGACTCGACCGCCGATGCGCGCTTCCGATTGACCACTGACCCTATCCTTTGTGTTTGTGTTCTAATGCTGCGTCTCGGTTCCTGCAAGGGGAGCGTATGCTCAAACTGAATCGGTCACTGTATACCACCGCGATTCTCGTGGTGGCTTCCGCCGTCTCGCTCTGCGCGCAGACCGCACCGCCCCCCGATCTGGATTCTTATGTCGAGAATTCCATGAAGACCTTCGATGTTCCGGGCATGGCCGTGGCCATCGTGAAAGACGGCAAGATCGTGATCGCGAAAGGTTACGGCGTGCGCAAGCTGGGCGATCCAACGCCGGTCGATGAGCGCACGATGTTTGGCATCGGGTCGAATACTAAAGCCTTCACGACTGCCGCTCTCGCAGGACTGGTGGACGCGGGCAGGCTCTCCTGGGACGATCCCGTCTACCAGCGGCTACCCGGCTTCGTGATGTATGACCCGTACGTTTCTCACGAGATGACCATCCGCGACCTGCTCACGCACCGCAGCGGCATGGGACTGGGCGAAGGCGATCTGCTGTTCTGGCCGCACTCCACTTACACGCGCGAAGAAATTATTTACAAGCTGCGGTTCATGAAGCCGGCGTCCAGCTTCCGCAGCCACTACGCCTATGACAACCTGCTCTATATGACGGCGGGGCAGATCATTCCCGCCGTGACGGGCACTTCATGGGACGACTACATCCGGCAACATATTTTTGCGCCGCTGGGCATGAGCAACTCCAACGTAAGCAACGCCGTGTTCAAACCGGGCGACGACTATGCCTTCCCGCACGAGCGCGTGGATGGCAAGCTTCAAGTTATCCCTTTTGAAGTGCTCGACAACGCCGGCCCGGCGGGCGCCATCAACTCCTGCGCAGCTGACATGGCGAAATGGGTACAACTGCAACTAAACCGTGGAAAATTCATCGATCGCGATGGCCGCCTTTTCAGTGAGCAGCAATCGAAAGAAATGTGGTCGCCGCAGACCATTCTGCCGATCAGCAATCCTCCGCCGCCGTTGGCGGGACTAAAACCGAACTTCGCGGACTATGCTCTGGGCTGGGGACTGCGCGATTATCACGGCCGCAAGCTCGTCGGCCACACTGGCGGTGTGGCTGGCTTCGTCTCGCGCGTGATGCTGGTGCCGGAGGAGAATCTGGGCGTCGTAGTGCTAACGAATGCGGAAGAAAGCGGCGCGTTTGACTCCATCCTTTATCACGTGCTTGATCGCTATTTTGAATTGCCGCCTACGGACTGGATCGCCGCGTTCAAGGCCGTGAAAGATGCGAGAGAAAAGGAAGCGGCGGAAGCGATGAAGCAAGCGGAAGGGGCGCGCGCGGCGGACTCCAAGCCTTCCCTGCCACTGGAGAAATATGCGGGCGCTTACAACGACGCATGGTATGGACCGATCACCATTCGAGGGGAGAACGGCGGCTTGATCATCAGCTTCGACCACACGCCGACCATGATCGGTGACTTGCAGCACTGGCAGTACGACACTTTCAAAGCGCACTGGCGCGACCGCACCATCGAAGACGCCTTTGTAGTTTTCTCCTTGAATCCGGATGGCGGCATCGAAAGCGCACGCATGGCGGCGGTTTCCCCGCTGGCCGATTTCAGTTTCGACTATCAAGACTTACTGCTTAAGCCGGCAGAGAAGAAACCATAACGGGTGCAGGCCGAGCGATTTGACGGGCAACTCCATCCCGGTGCGGACGGGTGAGGCCGAAGTCCAGGCTCACAGCACCGAACTCCGCAAGGAGCTTGGCCTGTTCGATCTGGTCATGGCGCAGATCCTGCTCGTCATCGTGCTGGATTTCTTCGGCACCGCGGCGAAGGCCGGATCTGCCCACGTAGTCTTCTGGCTGGTTGCCTTCGTCCTGTTCTTCATTCCGCTCGCCATGGTGGTGGCTCATCTCAATCGCCTCATGCCGCTGGAAGGTGGTTTGTATGAATGGGCGCGTCTGGCTTTCGGCGACCAGGTAGGGTTTCTGGTGGCGTGGAATCTTTGGCTTTTCGTGATGCTTTACGTGGCCGTGATCGGGCTGGTCACCACAACGTTCGTGGCCTATGCCCTGGGTCCCGCCGCCGCATGGATGGCCTCCAGCCGGTGGCTCATTCTCACCGTCTCGTGCGGTTTAATTCTCGCGATGATCTTGTTGGCCGCTCTGGGGCTGCAGGTTGGCAAATGGCTGAGCAACGCGGGAAGCATCGCCACGCTGATCACGCTCGCAGTGCTCATCGCCACTCCGCTGCTGGGCAGGTGGCGGGGGACGCTGGCCGAGTATCACCCGCTTCGCTTGGTCATGCCTCCGCTCACCGTCTTTAGCCTGAGTGTATTCGCTAAGATGATGTTCGGCGCGCTCAGCGGCTTCGAGTATGTCGCCATCTTTGCGGGAGAGTGCCGCAACCCCGCGCGCAATCTCACACGCTCAGTGCTCATTACCGCACCTTTCATCGCGCTCATCTATATCTTCGCCACCAGTTCGATTCTGGCGTTCGTCGCCCCTGAGGCTGTGGACGTGGTCGGCCCCATCCCGCAAGCGCTGCGCTTGGGCGCACCCGGCTTCGGGTTGGCCGCCGTCGCCGGTTTCATCGTTCCGCTGGCAATTGTCCTGCTCTTCGTAAATTACCCCACATCGTTCAGCGTGTACTTCAGCGCCAGCGCGCGGCTCCCCATGGTGGCGGGATGGGACCACCTGCTGCCGGATTGGTTCACGCGACTGCACGCCAAGTACAAGACTCCGGTCAACTCGATTCTCTTCCTGGGAGCAATCAGCATGGCCGGCAGCGCGGCAGCGCTTATCGGAGTCGGCCCGCAGGAAGCCTACGAGCTGTTGCTGACCTGGGCCTTCACGTTCTACGCCATCGCTTATCTGGCGCTGTTCGCCATCCCGTTCCTGTCGCCGAAAGATCGCGGACTTCGTCCGCGACTGTGGCTCCGCCTGGCTGCTGTCTCGGGATTCCTGATGACGCTGCTTTACGTCGTGCTGTCGATTTTTCCCATCATCGATGTTGAGAGTTCCTGGGTGTACTCGTTGAAAATCGCGGGGATGGTGCTGGGAGCAAACTTCCTCGGTTGGATGATTTATCGGGCAGGGCGGAGGAAGGGAGAACCTATCATTGCCTGAGTTTCTCGAGAATTCCCAATTTGGCGAAATCGCCTCAGTTTCGTTAACGATTTCGAGCGCGCGTATATAATGCTGCCATGGGTTATCGACGGGTGCTGTTTGTTCTTGCCGCAGCGCACCTGGTCGCGGGGAAGCCGTATGTCAGAACGTGCAATCAAGCCTAGCACTGCGTTGAGACTGATCCTTCAAAACGGACTTAGGAGCGTTCTGACCCATGTGCGGAAGATCGCTAGCTTTAGACGGACGCTTGCGCTGACGTGTCTGGTTTTCCTGCAATTTTCGTCTGGCTGTGGCGGCGGGACTGGAAGCACGAACTTCGTAACGAGCCCTAGTGTTTCCCTCAGCCCTACTTCGCCTTCCATGGGGGTGGGCGCCAATCTGCAATTCAGCGCCACCCTCAATGGCAATCCCAGCACGGCTTTCAACTGGCAAGTGAACGGTAGCGCGGGTGGCAGCGCCTCGACCGGCATGATCAACGCTAGCGGGCTCTACATTGCACCGGTTCCAGCGCCAAGCTCCGGAACGGTTACGGTTACGGCCGTGTCCCAGGCGGATTCGACGCAGTCGGCGACGACAACTGTGACCTTGCTGCCCACAGATCCGTTGGGGACTGTGAGCAGTAATTCGCAGATCACGTGCCCCGATGGAGGTATTTCCGGTTCAACTTGTTACTCCCTCGATATTTCTTGCCCTTACGTGGCGGATTTTACGACTTATCTTAAGGTGAACACCCCGTCAGGCACGGCGATCGGGACCGTCATCTTCGGGACGGGGACCGGCGGCATGACCCTGTACGACACAACCTGGACGTACGGCATCAATGTGATTCAAAGTGTCCTGGCCTCGGGGTTCACAACCGTGCAGATCGCATTCGGCGGCCCATTCAACAATAATGCCACCCCCACAGGCTGGCTGACGGGACCGGGCGGAGTTCGCCGGCTCGCATGCCGCTACGCCACGGCCGCACAATGGGTATATCAGAACATTCACGCGTCGAGTACGAGCAAGCCGTTTTGCGCTACCGGCAATAGCGCCGGAGGAGCAGCGATCACCTACGCCGTGACGCACTACGGGCTGGATTCTATTTTCTCCTTCATCCAACCCACGAGTGGCCCGCCCCTGGCTCGGCTCGACTACGGTTGCATCGGCAACGGAGGTTCGCTGCCTACGCCCTGCGGCCAGGGCACCAAGTTTCTCACTTTTTCACCGGACGATGCTGGCGTCGTAGATCCAGCGTACAGTACTCCCATTTGCAGCCAGTCCGCCGGCGGAAACACGGCGAATCAGGCGCAGTTGTTCTCCGACAGCGTGGATGGTCCCGGAGCGATCTACAGCTACCCAAAGACGGCCGTGAATATTATGTTCGGAGGACAGGATGGCTCGGTCGCCGTGCCGCAGGGGCTCGAGTGGTTTGACCAAGTGATCAGTCCCAACGGTCCACCCGCACCAGTCTGCATTGCCGATGCGCCGCACGAGATGCCGACGGTCCTGGATGCCGCGGTGGCGATCGCCGACAACGTGATCAGCCTGTGCCAGGTGCAGTAGTCATGTCTTCGACGAATGTCCTGTAGTACCTCAGATCATCGGTATTTAGTCTCGCTTCCTCAACGGAGCAACACATGCTCGACATCGTCGACACGAACGCTTGATTTCCGCCGCGTCCCGCTGGCTACGTTATAGGCAACCAGCAGATGTCCCTCGACGATGAGAATCTCCTTGTCGCTGATCCAGCCTACCAGCGTGGCGTGCGGCACAAATGCGATACGCCGCGGCGAATCTTGGTTGCTCTTCCCGTCGATACTCTTCACTTCGACCGCCGGCAGATCCAGCAGAGCCTTGCGAATGCGTTGCGATTCTTCCGGGTTAGCCTGTCCGTCCTCGGCAAGTTGAATCGGCTTGTTCGCCTGAGAAGTGGCGACGATAGTGAACGCCACTGAGCTGAGGGTGGGCGACAGCTTACCGTTCTCGGTGTAGAAGCTCACGTCGTAGTCGGGATTCTTGTATGCGGCCTGTTCATCGAACAGGGTCAATGTCTTGCCGTCGAAATGTAGCAGAGCCTGATCGTCGCTCTGATTGGCCCAACCGCAACAGGCCGTGTCGGGAATGGCTTCAAGGATAGCGTTGGCATTCGCCGCATCCAGCACCCGCCGCAGTGGCGGATCGAGTGGCGTCGCGGTCCACTTGCCCGCCATTTCTTCATACGCAGAAGTCGACTCATAGACAGGTTGAGTTTTTCCGGCCACTAATTGCGTCAGCAGAAAAAACCTGCTAACTCCATCGTCGGGAACCCAAGCTTCTCCATAAGGACAACTTTCCTCACAGCCTCCGGTCGGGCAGGAGCACTCCGGCAGGGCGATCGACGCCAAGTCCTTACGTTGTGCACCGGAGAGATCGGTCCGCCAGCTTAGCCAGGCCGTCTTGGTGGAGAGATCCACGCCATCGCGCTGCAGCCGGCGAGCCTGGTTCGCAAACCAGTAGAGATGCGATCCATCGGCCGAAAGATAAGGCACGGGCGCCGACTCGGTGATAGACAGGTTTGATCCTGCGGTGGCCGTGGTGCGGGCGACCTCGCGCACAAGCGTGGCGGCCGAGCGGCCATCCCAGAACCACACCTTCTGCTCGGCCGCGAGATCGCCCTCCGCAAGCGGCAAAGCGGCGGGCTCGGCAAACAACATCTGCCCCATAGGATTGACCGAGAAGTTTTGCGGCGATCTTACGGCCTCGGCCGGAACCTTCACCGTCCTCATTTCGGCAAACGTGGCGGGATCGTACTCTACCGCCGCACCGGGTGCGCGGAGCACCCATACGCGCTTGCTCTGCCCTGCCAGCGATGTGGGGAAGAGAAGGAGAACGCAAAATGCTGGGATCAGTGTTTGTATTCGCATGAATGCGGCGATCTGCCGTGAGTGCAAAATGCCAGGATGATTGTAAATCGTGGACTCGCTGGCTTCGCGGCTCTTGCGTACAATAGATGCTGAAACCAGATGAGCACACATCCCGAGAATCCCATGACAACCACCACGCCTCCTGCTGTACGCCCGCACACCGGCTCCGCACAGATCCCTGAAGTGCCGCTCACTACCGAGGGCTATAGCGTGCTGCACCAGATGATGCGTTTTCGTTGGACGGCCTGGCGCGCTCTGCCCGAAGCGACGCGATCGGCGATCGCAGAGGAAGCGGCTTCGGTGCTGGGCGACATGGAGAAGAATGCCGCCGGACAATCCGCGCTTTTCTCCCTGATCGGCCACAAGGGCGATTTAATGCTGGTCCACTTCCGCAAATCGTTTGCAGACCTCAATCAGGCGGAACTCAAGCTGGCCGGCCTGCGGCTCAGCGATTACCTCGAACCAACATCCTCCTATCTTTCGATCATCGAGCTCGGACTCTACGACTCCACGCTAAAGATTTACAAAGAACTCACCGACCAGGGCATCCAACCGTACTCCGAGCAATGGAAAGCGGAGATCGAATGCAAGCTCAACCGGCATCGAGAAGCGATGCATCCCCGGCTTTTCCCCGAAATTCCGTCGAACCGTTACATCTGCTTCTATCCCATGGACCGGCGGCGCGGAGAAGATAAGAACTGGTACACGTTGCCCATCGAAGAGCGCGCTCGCCAGATGAACGAGCATGGACTGGTGGGCCGCCGCTACGCGGGTGAGGTGAAGCAGATCATCACCGGCTCGATTGGCTTTGACGACTGGGAGTGGGGTGTCGACTTGTTCGCGGACGATCCTCTCGTCTTCAAGAAGTTGATTTACGAAATGCGCTTCGACCATGTGAGCGCCGTGTATGCGCTGTTCGGCCAGTTCTACGTGGGCGTGCGCTGCCCTGCGGCGGCATTGGAGAAGTTGCTGAGCGGGGAATTGCCGAAATAGAAACTCAATTCACCACAGAGTCACAGAGGCACAGAGAAGGCAAACCTAGAGAAGGTGTTTCCTCTGTGTCTCTGTGGCTCTGTGGTGAGATTGCCTTTAGGAGAACTCATGTCAACCCTTGGACTTATCGAATACAAAGACGCCAGCCCGGAAGTACGCGCGATCTACGACGACATTATGACAACGCGCAAGACCGACTGGATCAACAATTTCTGGAAGGCCATCGCGCACGATCCCGCCACCCTGAAGCGCACGTGGGAAGACATCAAGCAGATCATGGCTCCCGGCGCGCTCGATCCACTAACGAAAGAAATGATCTACGTCGCCGTCAGCGTGACCAACCAGTGCGGTTACTGCATCGCCTCGCACACCGCCTCGGCGCAAAAGAAAGGTATGACCGATGCCATGTTCAAGGAGTTGATGGCGGTCGTGGGCATGGCCAACGAGACCAATAAGATGGTCACCGGCTACCAGGTGGAGATCGACGCACAGTTCAAGAAGTGAACCGGACTTTGGACGTTGGACGACCTCATGGCCTCAGGTTTCGGGATCCAGCGTCTGAGGTCCGGCGTCCGAACTTCCATTCACACTGTTTCATATCAACCTTCCGACCACGAAAGCGCACGCCCTCGGCTTCCAGCCGCAGCCGCTGTTCGATAGCTGAATCGCCGCGCAGCTTGATCTCTCCACCCGCGCCTAGCACGCGCTGCCAAGGCAATCCGAATCCGCGATGCAAGACCTTGGCAACCTGCCGTGCCGCTCCTGGAAATCCGGCCGCGCGCGCCACGGCCCCGTAGGTGGACACCTTACCTTGGGGAATTCGCCGAATCGCGCCCTCGATGCGAATCCTCATCATCGATGCTGGATCCGGGGAAGACTTTCTTGGAAGTGTATCCGGAGACGATCCCCTCTTACGTCGCTTCCCTGCAACCTTCCCCGAGTGCTTGGTTCCCTTCCTCACAGCGCAATCCATCCTATGCGAATCAGCCACAACGATCCTACTGAAATCAGCACCCATAACAGGATTCCCTGCAACAACGGGCGAGGTCCTACCTGCTTGAGGGTCGCCACCGAGATGCCGCTGCCGATCAGGAACAAAGTGGCGGTCAATCCAATCCTCGCAACTTTCACCACGATGCCGTAGGCGGGCGCTCCGGCGGAGAGATAGGTGCTGCACACCGCAGCCAGGCAAAAGAAGCCGATGAACCACGGCCACTGAATCTTGGCCTTGGAGCCGCGCACCATCGCGGTCGCGATCGCCAGGGGAACAATCCACAACGCTCGTGCCAGTTTCACCGTGGTCGCAATGGCCAGCGCCACGGCTCCATACTTGGCCGCCGCGCCTACCACCGAACTGGTGTCGTGAATCGCCAGCGCTGCCCACAGTCCGAACTGCGATTGCGTCAGCTTGAGCGCCGCGCCGATGGCGGGAAAGATCAGCAGTGCCACCGAATTCAGCACGAAGACGGTTCCCAGCGAAACGGCCATCTCTTCGTCGCTGGCCTGGAGGATCGGCCCGACGGCAGCAATCGCGCTGCCGCCGCAAATCGCCGTGCCGGTAGAAATGAGAAAAGCCGGCACGCGTGGCACGCGCAGCAGCGCGCCCAGTCCCATGCCAGCCAGCAGTGCAAAACTGATGCCGAGCATGGTGTAGACGAAGCCGCTGCGCCCCGTCTGAATCACCTGGTGCAGGTTCATCCCGAAGCCGAGTCCGACCACGGAGGCCTTCAGTAAGAACCGAGAGAACTTCTTCGCTTCGTCGCCGTAGGGATGAGGAAACGTCAGCCCAAACCCTAGTCCCATGGCCAGCGCAACCGGCGGAGACACAAAGCCGCTGGCGCTCACGAGCAGGCATAGAAGAAAAACGATGCGAGGCAGCATTCGAGGAAAGCCTGGCGCAGCTTTTTCGCCGCGGCAGGCCGCCGCAGTGAATGAACCGCGACCTGCGAGCCGGGCTAAGCCGCCTTGCGGAAAGATTCGATGGCTTCCGCCTCTGAGTTGTATACGTCGAAGACCGTGAGCAGCTTAGTGACCTGCAGCAGATCGCCCACGCGCTTCGTTAAATTCGTCAGCTTGATCGTGCCCCCCGCATTTTGCGCGCTGGTGCGCAGCGCCACCAGCGTACCCAGACCGCCGGAATCAATGTAATTCACCTCGCCCAGGTTGAGCACGATGCGACTATTCTCCAACACGGCCTTCTTCACCGTCTCCCGCAGCAGCGAAGACTCTTCGCCGAACACAATCCGGCCACTGCAGTCCACGATCTGAATTCCATCTTTCGTTTGTGTTGCCACCTTTAATTGCATAAGAACGCTCCTTCTCCGCCCGCTATAGTTTCTGCTGCGACCAGACACCTTCCCCGCTCCGGGTTGACGCACCAGCCTATAGCTTGCGCGGCGGTTTTAGCAAGCGTCTCGATCTCCCGCAACGACGTCGAATCGCTCCTCGATCCGTCGCCAGTAATCGACATGATGGAACTCAAAAGTCTACTGCGTCGACAAGAGTATATTTGCTGTGCTGCTGCGCTTCGCCAGAAATGGCACCGGCAGAGGTGTTCAATGCAACGCAGATCGTTCCTGAAAGGCGCCGGAGTTGTTACCGTCGTAGTTGCAGGCGGAGGAGTCTGGCGCGCCTACGATCAGGGCGTCTTCAGCGTCGGCCAGGGACCGGCCTACGAACCCTGGAAAGACTGGCGCAAAAGTTCGACCAACGGGGACGGAGCCCTCGCGCTGGTGCGCGCCGCGATTCTGGCGGCGAGCCCGCACAATACGCAGCCTTGGCTCTTCAAAGTGACGAATTCCTCGATTGAGTTGTACATCGACACCAAGAGAAATGTCGGGGCACTCGATCCCTACCTGCGAGAAGAACACATCGGGATGGGCTGTGCCCTCGAGAACCTGATGCTGGCTGCGGCCGCCAATGGCTACCAAGCGAACCTGACGTTCTTCCCGGGCAAGCTTGGACCGCTTCCCGCCGCGCCCGCGCCGGAACTCCTGGCGCGCATGGATCTGGTTACCGGCGATCTGGCTACCGACAAACGCGAGGCAAACGAACTGTACGATGCGATCCCGCGACGCCATACGAATCGTGGTGCCTATCTTCCGCATAAACCGATCCCGCCCGAATTCGTCGAAGCTCTGAGCAGCCTGGCCAGCAACGAATCGGACGTCAAGATGTTTCTCTTCACCGCGGAGGCAGACCGAAAGAAGATCGTGGAAATCAGCTCCGCGGCCAACGCCGAAATCTATTCCGACCCAGAGGTCGAGCGCGGCAGCAACCGTTGGATTCGGATCCGCTGGAGTGAGGTTCAGAAGTTTCGCGACGGCCTCACGATCGATGCCATCGGGCTGCCCCCAATCGCGACTGCAATTGGCAAAATGATGCCCTTGTGGATGCTGCGCTGGGCAGCGTCGCACGGGCCCAAGAATGGGTATTCGAACCTGATGCTGAGCGCGCCCCTGATCGGCATCATAGCGGTGCGTGACCGTTATGACTGGGAGCACTGTCTGCGCGCCGGGCGAATCTGGCAGCGGGCACATTTGCTGGCAACGGCTCGCGGCCTGGCCGGACGCCCCTGTAATGAAGCGGTGGAAATGATCGACCATGAGAAGGCATTGGAAAAAGCGGCGAAGCGGGCTGGCTTGCTGGCTGAGGTACTAGGTGACGCCGCATGGCAGCCTACCTTTGTTTTCTATATGGGTTATCCGACCTTGACGGCCCGAGCCAGCCCGCGGCGGCCGATTGAGGACGTGGTTGTTTGAAGCCGTCCGCCAATGCCGAACGTGCTTCCTATCACGTATAATCGTGCTTCCTGCTCATGAGCTATACCGTTCTCGCGCGCAAATACCGTCCGCAGAAATTCTCCGAGGTGATCGGACAAGAGCACGTTACCCGAACCCTGCAGAACGCCCTGGAACAAGGGCGCACGGCCCACGGCTACATCTTCAGCGGCCATCGCGGCATTGGAAAGACAACGGTGGCGCGCATTCTGGCGGCAGCCCTGAATTGCCGCTCGTCCGACAAGCCGGTGGCGGAGCCTTGCGGCATTTGTGAATCCTGCACCGAGATTCGCGCCGGCAATGCGGTTGATGTAATCGAGATCGACGCCGCCACCAATCGGGGCATCGACGAAATCCGCGAACTGCGCGAGGCGGCCCGCTATAAGCCGGCGCGCGACCGCTTCAAGATTTACATTCTCGACGAAGCGCACCAGATTACTGACGCCGCGTTCAACGCCCTGCTCAAGACGCTGGAAGAACCTCCGGACCACATCGTCTTCATGCTGGCGACCACGCAGCCCGAGGACATTCCGCAGACCATCCGCTCGCGCTGCCAGCATTTCAGTTTCCGCGCCGTGAAGTTTGAAGACATTGTCGGCCAACTGCGCGATCTCGTGGGACGCGAAAAGATCGAAGCCGATAACGATGCTCTTGCCCTGCTAGCCGAGGCTGGCGATGGCTCCATGCGCGACGCTCTGTCGATCCTCGACCAGGCGATTGCGTCATCCGCGGGAAAGATTACAGCTGACTCCGTACGCAACCTGGTCGGCGCGGCACCGGCGCATATTCTCGAAGAAGTGATGCAGGCGATTGCCCGAGGCGCGAGCGAAGAAGTGTTGCGGCACGTCGACCACCTCATCAGCGAAGGCCACAGCCCGACCCACTTCGCACGCCAGATGGTTCGGTTCCTGCGCAATGCGACCGTCGCCAAGATCGCGGGCAAGGACTCTTCCCTGCTGCAGATATCGAGCGAAGAGCGGGAGCGCGTGGAACGCGTCGCGGAGCTGTTCGGCGAGGAGGATCTCACTCGGCACCTCCAGATCATGCTGCGAACCCACGGCGAACTGGGATACAAGCAGGAGCAGCGCTTCCACCTGGAGCTCGGGCTGCTCAAGATGGCGCACGCGCAACGGTTGCTGCCGATCGAGCAACTGCTCAGCGACGTGGCGGCTTCATCGAACGCTGCCGGAACGAGCGCACCGAGAACTTCTGCGCGGCCTTCGATTGTAGCGAACACTGGCGTTGCGTCCGAGACGCGACGTGCAGAGGGCGGTGCGGGAGTTCGTCCCAACCAGGTTTCGCCCTTCGCGGCCGATTCCGCGCGCAAGGGCACTCCTCGGCAGGAGTCTTCCGCGGATTCAGTTCCCGCAGGCGGGCCGCGCATGGTCGCGGGCGGAAGTCCGCCAGCCCGGGTGATCATGGGAGCGGCCGCGCCTGCGAGTCTCAGTGAAAGCGAGTCCGGACCTGCAGTCAGTTCGCAGGCCGAACCTCATCCGGAAGCGAGATTGCAGGCCGCACCGGTTTCACAATTGGCCTCACAACCGGCAGCCGCGTCGATCGAGAGGCTGCAAAGCAGCGTGCTGCAAGCGCTCACGGATGGGAATCAGCGCATTCTGGTCTCGATGCTGGAACAGGGCGAATGGTCGGTCGAAGGAAACGAGATGACGGTCAAGGTGTCGGAGTCGCAGACCGTGGTCGACATGTCGTTGGGTGCAGAGGCGCGGCGGCTGGCAATTGCATCTGCCAGCGGCGTTCTGGGACGGGCAGTCAAGCTGAGGATCGTTCCCGGGGCTTCTGTTGCGGCGGCAGGAAAGCGCAACGGCGGGCCCTCCAGACCCAGCGAAGCGAACTCGATGGCTGGAGGGCGAAGCCGTGCCGAGCAGGATGCCGTGGTCCGCAGATTACAGGAAAAGTTCGGGGCCGAGATTCGCACGGTGATTGATTACAAGGAGAAGCGGTAGGTAGGTCGGCGTCCGCTCTCCGGAGCTTCGCTCCGAAAGCCGGACGCCGGGAGCCGAGGTCCTATGGGTGGATTCAATCTGCAAGAACTGATGTCGAAGGCCAAGTCGCAGTATGACACTCTGCAGAAGAAGATGCAGGAGACCGTGGTTGAGGCTTCGTCGGGCGGGGGCACGGTGACGGCGAAGATGGATGGTCGTAAGCAGCTGCTGAGCCTGCGTATTGATCCCGAAGCCGTGAAGTCGGGCGACGTGGAGATGCTGCAGGACTTGATACTCGCGGCGGTCAACGAAGCTGCGCGCCAGGTCGATGGTGCGATGCAGTCGACCGTGGGAGGAATGCTGGGCGGGCTGGGAATGTAGTGAATTGAGTAATTTAGTAATTTAGTAATTTTGTAATTGGGTAACTTGCGAATCCCCCGACTGCAAAATTCATCCGCACGATGTTTCAAATTACCAAATTACTAAATTTCCCAATTACTAAATTTTCCTTATGTCTAAATTTGCCGAACCGATGTCGCGGTTGATTGATGAATTGAAGAAATTGCCGGGGGTGGGCGCGAAGAGCGCGCAGCGGCTGGCTTTTTACATTCTGCGCGCGAGCGACGAAGACGCCGAGGCACTGGCGGCGGCGGTGCGCGACGTTAAAGCCAGTCTGCGGCTGTGCTCGGTGTGCAACAACATCACCGACGTGGACCCGTGCGTCTACTGCACCAGCGCGACGCGCAACCAGCGACTGGTGTGCGTGGTCGAAGAACCCACAAACATCGCCGCCATTGAGAAAACCAAGCACTTCAACGGCGTTTACCACGTGCTGCATGGATCACTGTCTCCGCTGCATGGCATCGGCCCGGAGCAGCTGCGCATCGCGAACCTCATCGCGCGCGTGGACGCGGGCAACGTGGATGAAGTGATCGTGGCCACCAATCCCACAGTAGAAGGCGAAGCTACTTCCGCGTATCTGTCGCAGCAACTGAAGCGCGTGGGCGTGAAGGTGACGCGCATTGCGATGGGCATTCCTGTGGGTAGCGACATCGAGTACACGGATGAGATCACCATGCTGAAGGCAATGGAAGGTCGGCGGGAGCTATAAAGAGCGAGCTTCTGGGATCCAGCTCCTAACTGCTGGTCTTCGAACTATTCTCCACCGCGGCGCTACGGCGCCAACTCCGGTTCGAGGAATACATTTAGCTCTTCCTCGGCGGACGCCAAGCCTTCAGGGAGAGTACCGCGATTGTATTCGGCCATGCGGTTTTTCCACTTGAGGAAGTCGGTGATGCTTTGCGGTTCGACGCGGACTTCGACGCGGCGCAGGCTGGCGAGCAGGAGATTCATTTCGTATTGGAAGCCGGTGGCACTGCGGAGATTCCTGGCAGAGGGCTGCGCGGTTTCGATTCGGCCGCGACGGAGTTCGAGTAGACCCCAGCCCTGGGGTAGTTCTTCGGGGCGCACGAGTCCGGCGGGGACGAGGTAGAAGCGTTCGCAGCCGACTCCCTGCTCAGGCTGGAGGCGGAAGGGTTTGGCGCGGTCCGCGAGGAAATCAGCGCGGGTAACTTTGCACTCGACCAGCACGGAATGGCAGGCGCGCTTCCAGCCGATGGCATCGGGCATCTCACCGCTGACGCAGGCTTGTTCGGAGAGCACTACGCCGCAGCGGTAGCGGCGCAGCCAGTGGACGGCTTTTTCGACTAGTTGGGCGTGAATCATTATTTCGAGCTTCGGCCGGTCGTTATTGGAAAGCAAGGACATTTGTATCTGGAGATCGGGCTGGACGGAAGTAACTGCGAAGCTACTAGCTGGAGGTCGCTGTCGCACGTGCGGGACTCTCAAGAATCCCATGTGACCAACATAGTCATGTCTGCTACAATCAATTCATGCGCACCGTGAATATAAGCAACCTAAAGGCGCGGCTCAGCGCTCACATCCAGCATGTGCGCGACGGTGAGGAGTTGCTGGTCTGCGACCGGAACAAGCCGGTGGCACGGATTGTTCCCTGCTCAGCGAACGACGAACCCGAACGGGAGCGACGGCTGATTGCCCGCGGCATTCTCACGCCGCCGAGGAAGAAGCGGCGTCCATCGTTACCGGCCCCCGCAGGGAACGTGTCCGATGAGGTCATGGAGAGGATATGGCGCGAAGAGCGGGAAGGCCGCTAGCGCAGACTTTCGCCTTCTGGGATGCAAGCGCGCTGATTCCTCTCTGTGTCCGCCAAGGCATTACACTCAGCGTTGTCAGCTTGTACGACAGTTATCAGGCAGTCGTCTGGTGGGCAACTCCGGTTGAGATCGCCAGCGCTCTCGCGAGGTTGGTGCGGACTGGGGCGATCAATTCCAGTGACTGCGCGAAAGCCCGGCAGGTCGCGGTGGTGTTAGCCGACGAGTGGCTTGTTATCCAACCTTCGGACTCTTTGCGGGCCAGAGCGACACAGCTGGTGGATCGTTATGACCTGCGGGCTGCCGACTCGCTGCAGCTTGCGGCGGCACTGGACTGGTGCGAAGATGCGCCACAAGGCCAAGTCTTTCTGGCCGCCGATCAGAGATTGAGGGAGGCAGCGGTGCTCAGCGGATTTGAGGCGAAGGCTATCTAGCAGGACTATCGGAGCAAATTTAACCACGTCGCTAGCGACTTGACCAACGAAGAACGAGAAGTCGTGCGGGAGTGTCTGCGAGCAGCGGTCGAAGGTTCATTCTTCCGGACTGGGAATTCCACACTCTGTTTGGCCTTGAGCGCGATGAGGTGCGAAACATTTTGTCTCTCTGGCCAGGACTCGATGAAACGGACGAGTCCGTGGTGATCGCGATCAACAATTCGCTCAACAACCTCCTGGGATCTCCGGCTAGGAACAGGAGATGAAGAATGGCCGAAGTTCATCTCGGTAACACGCGGGGAAGTTGCGAGAATTTTCGCTAAGTGGAAGGGCAAGAGCCCGCGCAGTTCATACGAGCAGCGAGAATACTTTGACGACATCGTGTAGTCCTTACTTTCCGCCCAGCCTGAGCCGTCGCTTCGTAACCGGACTCCTCATCGGCTTCAAAATCACCGGGCGGTGCAGAACTGTTTCCAGCAGATGGCGTTCGGCGGCAATCGTTTGAGCGGATGGTCCCAAGGGTAAATAGCCTTCGGCGATGATGACTAACGCTTCGTTCGTTTTATTTTTGATCTGATTACTTTCAACTTGAATACGGCGGATGTGGCCGTCGTGCGCGGCGTCCAGGGCGTTGGCTAGACGGAGGATGGCGGCCAGTTGGATGGTTCCCTTCTGCTCGTCGGGGAAGAGATCGCGCAGAGTCTTGTGCTTTCTCGTAGGTAACGCTCCGCGATGAAAGCGGGCAACGATTGCGGCGCGCTGCAGCTCTGCGGCGTTCCAGCCTAGGGGGTTGCCGTGAGCGCGAATCATCTCGAAAGAAGTTTTCTGATGTCCCTTTTCGCCTTTGGATTTGCCGACATCGTGGAGAAGAGCAGCGGCCAGCAGGCTTGAGCGGGCAGAACCGGCGTCGACGGAGGGCTGCCATCCGTTGGCTAGAAGGCCGTCGTAGAGTTGGAGAGCGAGGCTGGCGACGCGCTCGGAGTGCGGGAAATCGGGATCGAGGCCGTTTGCCCAGAGCTTCATGCGGCGGGTGGCTAGCGCTTGAATCTGCCTTCCTTGCGGCAGCGCGGCGCGCCAGACTTGCCAGAGAGAATCGGGACCTATCATCTTCTTGCGGTAGTGGTCGATGCGCTGGGTTCTCTCGGAGAGGATCGTCGCGTGCCAGCGCTGACGGGAATCGGGATCGGGAAAAACGTGGCAGGAGACGGCAGTGGCCCAGAGCACATCGAGATCATGAACTTCGCCCAATAAGTCCTGGATCTGCTTGAGATCGTTGCTCCAGGCCTTGTGTTCCACGGGAAGGAAATTTTCTACGATGTAGCGGAAGCGCTTGATTCCAATGCGAAGGCTGTGGAAAGCGACCTGGGAGCGGTCGCGCAAGGCGCGGTTGTGGAGTTCACGGGCGGCGGCGAAGCGCTCCAGAGCGAGATGCTTGAAGAGCGCACTGCCCGGTCGGAAGCGAGCGGCTCGCGCGGGAAGAGACTTGCTCCATTGACGCCACTGCTTGCGATCGAACTCTTCGAGGGCGGCTTGCGCTTCGAGCTTTTGTTCTTGTTCGCGACGGTGGAGGATTTCAAGAAGGAACTGGGCGACCGGGTCTCTGGGTTCGTAGCTTTGGTCTCCAGTTGCCGCGGCGTTATCTATGTTCTCGGGATCCCGTTCAGATTTCGGCAACGCCGGCGAGACCTTGCCCTGAGCTTGCCGAAGGGGCGCCCGCGTCACACGAGTTTGATCGAGCTTCTCGACCCATTCCATCATCACCTGGACGTCGCGCAGGGCGCCGAGGCGCTGAAACAGGCGCCTGCCGGCTTTCTTCATCGCTTTCCAGTTAGGATCGGGATCGAGGGCGAGCAATCCATCCGCCAGGGAGCGGCAGCGGCGGAGAGAGACGCGGAGGTCGTGAACGGGATCGGCGGCGAAATCTGCGGACACGTGCTCGCACTCGTCCAAGACGCGCAGCATCCAGTAGCGCAGGCCGGTCGTTTTCTGGGCACGGGTTGCGCGAATAGTTGATAAAGGCACGAGAGTTCCAAACAGATAAGGATAATAAGCGTCACCATTTTCGCCGCACTTGGGTGCAAAAGCCAGTGGCAGGATGCATGCGCGGCCCGAGAGGGCGATTTTGCCTATACGAAGGAGCGAGGGTACAACGGTGGGCCATGATCTCCCGCTAACTCTTCGGTTACCTCCGTAATGTGCAGGCTCTTACCTGCAGGATTTAACCTCTCTATACCGAGCCAGAGCTGCGGGTTGAGGGGTGTTTTATCAACGACGCGACCACATTTCACGCAAACCGGGCGGCCTCCGCGCGCGCCTTCGTACACAGCCTGAACATCCTGGTGAAGTATGCCCGGATGTACGGCCCTGATCATAAGCGTACGGAAGCGCAGTTCGAGATCGCCTGGAATGAATTGCAGCAGGGCCTGCCCGTGGCCGGAGAGGGTGGGTTTTTGCTGGGGGTTTCCGACAACAAATTGTTGCTGGATGGAGTTCCGTTGGAGACGGGCCAGACGGAACGGAGCTTTGGACAGCTGCTAAGCACGGCTGGTCTGGCTAGCCTGCACTTCTCCAAAGATGTCACCATCGAAGACTTCACTCGCCTGGTGCGCGCCTTTACGCTGGCTGGTTCCAAAGCTCAGGACGTGGCCAAGCAGATCAAAGAAGCCCTCAGTGACGGCGGCAGACAGAGCACAATCAAGATCAATGAAGTGAAATTTGTGGCGGCTGATCCGCTTACTGGCGACATCAGCGTGGCGGCGCAGATCGCGGCGCAAACCCTCGGACCGGAATTCAAACAATGGCTGAACGATCCGCAGAAGCTGCTGCAGCTGATCGCAGCGGCGGAGGGCGCCAACGCCGGCGGCGGAGGCCAAGGCGGCGGAACTTCGGTTCCGTTTGGAAGCGTTCCGAACGTTCCCGGCCATTGGGTCGCGGGACCGGCAACCGGGACTGGCACTGGGACGGCGACGGCACCAGCGTGGGAGGGTGGAGTAGTACCGCTGCAAGAGGCTGAGGTAGTTCAGGCGATCCGGCTGCTGACTCGATTCGGCCAAGTGCAGGGCGATCCGAATGCTGGTCCAGAGGTTCTGCAAAAGGAACTGACCGAAACCGATCCGAACACGCGGCTCAACCTGCAGCAGTTGCTGGGAAGCCTGGCGGCCAAGGCAGCTACGGAGCAAGAAGACACGACGCCACTGCTGATGAAAGCTGCCGAGCACATGGCGATCCGCTTCGCCCTGGAGCGTTATTCGAAGGGCGAAGTGAAAGTGAATGCCGTCCATCAGATGATGGAGCACATGAGCCGGCAGATGGACTCGTTGCGCGGGATTCTGAAGCTGCAAGAAGAAAAGATGAACAAGGCGGGAATCCTGGTGGAGTCGCACGCCGACATCCTGGACCGGATGTTCTGGGCGGAAGTGCCGGAGTCGGGAAAGAAGACGGTGCTGCTCTCCCATGAAGCTCCGTGCGTACCTCCGCGAAACCTACGCCAGTTCGTGGAACTACTGCTTGACCGCGACGACAAGCAATCATCGGCCGAGATTCTGAACAACTATTCCGGCTGCCTGGATACGAAAGAGATAGAAGCCCGGCGCAAGACAGCCATTGGATTAAGCCAGCTGGCGGACCTGTATTCCCGGCTGGGTGGGGAAGCGATGGGTAAGGCCATCCACAGTGTGACTCAGCAGTTGTGCGTGGAGAAAGATCCAGAACTGCAAAGCCTGCTGAGCGCTGCTTTTGTGCGCCTGAGCCAGGAAGCCAGCTCGGCCAAGAATTACCAGGCAGTGAACGAAGTATGCAGCGGGATGGAGATGCTGCTGCAGCAACGGCCCGTGCTGGTAAACGACTTGCGGCCGCGCGTGGGGGTGGAGAACCGGATCCCGGAGTTCATTGAGGAAGCATTGCGCAACGATCCGGTGCCCGCAGACCTGCTGGTGGTCTTGCGACGGACGTGCCAAGCGGGGGCCGAGCATCTGGCCGACCGTTTCTTCCGATGCATGCGGCGCGATGAGTGCGACCGCATGGTCGATCTGGTCAGGGAAATGGGAAGTCCGGCGCTGACCCAACTGCGGGAGATTCTGCGCACCGGGCAGCCCCGACAAGCCTCCGCGGTGGTGGGGCTGTTGAGCCGCCTGGACGTAGGGACATTGCTGGAGCTATTGCCAACGCGTTTACCCGAGTGGAATCGCTTCTATCACGACATTGTGGTTCGCCAGATCGCATACGGAGCTGCGCCGGACCGGGGGCGAACCCTGCTGGAACTAGCGGAACAGCTGGATTCGGTGGTGTTGCCGGAGGCCATCGATGAAATCGGGATGAGTGGAGATCTTACGGCGGCGCCGCCACTGGTAGCCATGGCAAAGCCGGGCGAAGCGGCTTCGCGTTCGCCGTTTGTGCAATTGAAGGCCATCGAATCTCTGGGGCGGCTAAAGGACATGGAGTCCTTATCGCTGCTGCGGGAGATTGTGGAAGCTAAGAAGACGTTTGGTTGGATTCATCACCGCGAGCTGCGGATAGCGGCCGCGCAGTCGATGTCGAAGACCGATCCGCGCTACAGCGGGCAAATTCTTTCGGATAGCAGCATCGAGCCGGCGGAACTGGCGATAGCGCCTCTGGATACGGCTCCGGCATGCCCGTGGGTGCGGCAACGGCGCTACGAACGGATGGTGCTGTCGCGCACGGTTAACGCCGTGATTGGCAGTTCGTGGGGAAAGTCAAAGATTCTGATCCGCGAATTGAGCCTGGGTGGCGGCATGGGCACGAAGGAAGACAATCTGCGCATCGGCAGCGAGGCCGATTTGGAGATTTCTCTGGGCCTGCGCACGAAAATTCGCGCGCATGTGCTGCTGCGCCGGGCGCGCGTGAACGAAGTGGGATTCGAGATCGTCAATACCGATTTGGAGAGCCGCTACCGTTTGCGCCGCCTGCTGGTGGATGCGCTGAACCAAGGTTCGAAGAACAAAGAGCAACAGTGGAGCGGGGAGCGGAAAGTTTAGGCGCTGCATTCTCAAGGAACACCAAGAAAACAAAAGCCTCCGCTTTCGCAGCGGAGGCTTTTTGCTTCGTTTGATGGGATGCTTACTTCACCTTGGCAAAGATGATGACCAGGGTGTAAAGCGCGAGCGACTCGATCAGGGCCAAACCCAGAATCAGAGCCAGCTGAATGCCGGGACGAGCGGCCGGATTGCGGGCCAGACTTTCAGCGGCGGCGGCGGTCGCCTTGCCCTGCGCCAAGGCGCAGATGCCGGAGGCGAAGGCCATGGAGAATCCGGCGGCGATGGCGATCCATTTGCCCTCGGTCTCAGCTCCGCCCTGCGCGAAAGCCGGGACGGCGAATGCGAGTACAGACAGCACCAGGAACAACTTGCTTAGCTTACCCATTGTGTTTCTCCTCGTATGAAATACCGCCAGTGGGTGGTTGACGTCATCCCGTACAGACGCCCTCACGCTGAACGGCTGAAAATCAGTGGCCAGTGCCTTTCAGTGCTCCTCCGCGACCGCACCCGAGAGATACACGGTGGTCAACAGAACAAAAATATAGGTCTGCAGAAGCGACACGCCGATGTGGAGACCCAGAAACACTATCGGAATACCTAGGGGCACAAGAGAAAAGAAAACCAACGTGACCATATCTCCCGCGAACATATTGGCGAACAAACGGATGGTCAGCGAAAGAACACGCGCCAAATGGCTGATCAATTCAATCGGGAGCATTAACAATGCCAGGGGCAGGCGGATGAAGATCGACATTGTTGGATCCGACGGTCCCAGGAAGTGCTTCAGGTAGCCGATTCCAGCGTGCTTGAAGCCCTGCGTCTGATAGTACACGAACGCGCAAAGAGCGCAGCCCAAAGGAACAATGGGCACGGCGGTCGGCGACTCGAAGCCGGGGATCACACCGATCAGGTTACAAAACAAGATGAAGAAGCCGAGCGCGGCCAGGAACGCCGTATAGGCTTCGCTGTGATGGCCGATGATCTCGTCGCTCTGACCCTGGATGAATCCTTCGACGCCTTCGAAGGCGTGCTGCAGTGCGCCAGGACGGTCCACCGAAAGGCGGGAGCGGACCAGAAGGAACAGCACCAGCAGGAACGCAAAGACCAGAAGCTCCATCGCGAGCGAGTTTGGAATAGGAGCCGTCGCGTGCTTGGGCGCAAGGTGCAGTGCCCTTAGCAACGAGGTGACGGGGCTGGCGAACAGACCGTTCAGGACCTTAGTGAACCAGAGTTGTTCAGGCATAAAGAAGCTTCTAGCGGTTCGCTCCTAGCTTTT
Organism: uncultured Acidobacteriaceae bacterium; assembly: GCA_963749985.1. GTDB lineage: Bacteria > Acidobacteriota > Terriglobia > Terriglobales > Acidobacteriaceae > Sulfotelmatobacter. Next base: position 653,961 of record CAVVOS010000006.1, read on the forward strand.
CCGTGTTCAGTCAGCCTTCCCGCTAAACTCCACGAGCCAACGCTACGTACAGTTCGTAAATCGCTTCGCAGCCGATGGCGGCAACGGGCAAAAATAAGCCCGCAAGAAGCCCATTCAGGCTCGCGGGTGAAACAGTCAATATAACATAGGCGCCAAGGGCCATCAAAACATAACGCAGCAGGAAACGAAAAACGATTCCCTGTCCGGACTGAGACGTGGCGGCGCCCGTGGCACGATCGGCGAAGCCAACGATCACGCGATTCAACCAGTGGAAATTAACATAAGCGATGGCACAACCGAAGGCGAAACCGAGGGCTGGATGCAGGCCGAACCTCCACCACGCAGCCACAACCAGCAACGGAGCGAGCACAGCCATGAACAGGCGGATGCGGTGGAGCGCGCCGGAATAGAAGTGCTCCGCCGCAGCGGCCTGAGCCGGACTAGATTCGGTTTGTAGTTGGTCGGGCATCGACGACACTAGTTAGCAAAAGTGGTTCGGCAAACACCGTGCAGGGACCATGGTAAGCGATCACAGTTCCGCGTGGAGGCAATTTCGGTCCAGAGTCGCGATTCACTTCGTGTCGCGCAGAGCGGTGCGGATCAGTTCGATGAAGCCGGCTGCGATGCCGAGAAGGATTCCGGCCAGATAGAGCCACGTTGTGTGCAGCCAGCGGTCCAGTGCCGCACCGATCAGCCATCCCACGACGAGGGCGGCGGGGAAAACGAAGGCCAACTGGCTGTAGCGGGCGGCCTGAACCCAGAAGTTCTCTTTCTGGCCGGAGTTCTTGCGGTCGGAATCTGGATCGGCGGGCATATCGAATCAGGCTGGCAGAATGAATTCTACGCTCAGACTGCGATCGTGGGTGGTCGATCCGGCCGGGCTGCACCCAGGCCCGGACAGCTGAGGCGTCCCCAGAACATCTCTAGCCCCTCCGAACTTCTAACTCAAGGAGCAGTGCTAGCGAATCAACTTCGCCACTGCAGGATTCTGCACTATGCCCAGGGACCAGTTCACCGCCTGGATGAAGCGGTCGGGCATGATACCGATGAACAGCGTCGCCACTGCTGTGACGGCGAGCGCGGCGCGCATGGTCCAACTCACGGGCAGTACTCCCCGTTCTTCAGGCTGGCCCATGAACATGGCGTTGGCCATCTTCAGGTAGTAATACAGGCCGAAGACGGAATACAAGACGCCGAGAGATGCGAGGGCGTAGTGTCCGGTTTCGATGAGGCTGAGGAAGATGAAGTATTTGCCCCAGAAGCCAGCCAGAGGCGGGATGCCGGCGAGCGAGAGCAGGAAGATCAGCATGAGGACGGCTTCGACGGGAGCGCGAGAATAGAGGCCGTTGAGGTCGTCTAGTTCGTCGCCGATTACATTGCGGTGGCGCAGCGACGTGATCACGCCGAAAGCGCCGAGGTTCATGAAAGTGTAGACCAGGAGATAGATGAGGATGCCTTTCACACCGTCAGGGCTGAGCTGGGTAGGAGTGCCGGCGATCAGGCCGAGCAGCATATAGCCGACGTGCGCGATAGAAGAGTAAGCGAGCAGGCGCTTGGTGTTGGTCTGGGTAAGGGCGGCGAAGTTTGCTCCCGTCATGGTGGCGATGGAAACGAAGACCAGCAGCGGAACGTAGACGGGGCGCATCGCGGCCAGACCGATCACGATGTTGGGATGCGTCGGGTAAGTGCATCCGAGGACGCGCAGAAGCATCGCCCATCCTGCAGCCTTCACGGACACGGACATGAATCCTGTGATGCAGGTGGGCGCGCCTTCGTAAGCATCGGGAGCCCATTGGTGGAAGGGGATGGCAGCGATCTTGAATAGCAGGCCGGTCATCGTGGTCAGCAAGGCGACGATGGCGACGGGATTATGCGGGTCCTGGACATGAAGAAGGGTAAGCCGGCGGCCAATGTCGAAGAGGTTGGTGCTTCCGCTCAGACCGTATAGCAGCGACAGACCGTAGGCAAAAATGCCGGACGAGAACGCGCCCAACAACAAGTACTTCAGCGCCGCTTCGTTGGAGCGGCGGTTGCGGCGCAGGAATCCAACGAGCACATAGGTGGAAATCGCCATCAGCTCGAGGCCGATGAAGATGAGCACGATGTCGAAGCCGGCGGCCATGCACATCATGCCGACGACCGAGAGCAACATCAAGGCGTAATACTCGCCGTGATTTTCATGCTCGGTCTTCATGTAACGCATGGACATGAGGATGGAAATGCCTGCGCCCGCGAGGAACAGATAAAAGAAGTAGATCGCCGAGCGGTCTACCAGCAAGGCATTCATCATGCCGATCGAACCCATGGATGCGGATGGCGTGACCTGCATCCAGAACTGAATTTTTACCACGCCCGCAGCGGCAAAAAGCACGCCGATGATCGCAGTGACCGCATTAGCCCACTTGGTCTCGGGCGGGATCATGAGATCGATGAGCAGGATGCCGAGGGCAAACAGAGCGAGCAGAGTCATGGGCAGGGCCAACAAGTAGTCATGCCAATTGAATTGGGAAAGGACGCCCACTAGTTCTTCCCCTTCATGGATTGCGCCACAGTAGGCTGATTGGTTAGAGAAGCAGTAGTGGCCACTGGTGCCGTTTTCCCAAGTTCAGCCGCTGGCTTCAGCGCAGCGTTCACCGTGCCTCCGGTGCGCGGGTTGTTGACGTTCTGGACGATCTGATTCACCGGCTGCTCAAGAATCTGGAGAAATGGCTTTGGATAAAGTCCGATCCAAAATGCCATGATGAGAAGCGGCACGAAGGTTAGCACTTCGCGCGGTGTGAGGTCGTGCAGCTTCTCGTTCTTCGGATTGGTAACCGTGCCGAAGAAAACGCGTTGATACAGCCACAAAAGATACGCAGCGGCGAGAACGACGCCGGGCACGGCCCATGCCGCCCATCTCCAACTGACCATGAAGGTGCCCAGCATGATGTAATACTCTCCGATGAAACCGTTGAGCAGCGGCAGTCCCATCGAAGACAGAAACATGATCAGAGTGATGGTGGCGTACACCGGCATCACGTTGGAGATGCCACCGTATTCGGCGATCTCGCGGGTGTGGCGGCGTTCGTAGAGTATGCCGACGATCAAGAACAGCGCACCGGTTGAGATGCCGTGATTGATTTGCTGCAGCACCGATCCACTCAGCGCAAGCGGCGTGAGCGCGAAGATGCCCAGAGTACAAAAGCCCAGATGGCTCACCGAGGAGTAAGCCACCAGCTTCTTCATGTCCTTCTGCATCAGCGAGACTAGAGCGCCGTAGAGAATACCAATGATGGAAAGCGCGATCATCCAGCCGCGGACTCTGCCGTGAGTCAGCACGTCGGGGAAGAACGGCAATGAGAAGCGAATGAAGCCGTAAGTTCCCATCTTCAGCAGAACACCCGCCAGGATTACCGAGCCGGCGGTTGGCGCTTCCACGTGAGCGTCGGGCAGCCAGGTGTGGAAGGGGAACATCGGAACCTTGATGGCGAAAGCGAAAAAGAAGGCGAAGAACAGGAGCGTGGCGTACGTCGGGCCGTAGGCTGGGTCGGTATAGATTTTTGGGGCGGTCTCGTAGAGTGCGGTGAGGCTGAAGGTGTAGAACCCGGTCACGTGTTGGTGATGGAAATAGAGAAACAGGATACCCAGCAGCATCAGCACGGAGCCGGCCAGCGTATAGAGGAAGAACTTGATCGCCGCGTAAAGTTTGCGCGGGCCGCCCCAGATGCCGATCAGCAGGTACATCGGAACCAGCATGGCTTCCCAGAAGACGAAGAAGAGGAAGAAATCAAGCGCCATGAAGACGCCGAGCATGCCGGTTTGCAGAATCAGGAACCAAATATAGTATTCCTTGACACGATTCTCGATGGCAGTCCAGGAAGAGAGGATCGAGATCCAGCCCAGCAGCGTGGTGAGCATGATGAGCAGGAAGGAAATGCCGTCGATGCCGATCACGTAGCCCGCGCCGATGGAGGGAATCCAGTTGTTGGGCGTGCCCTCAATGAATTTGAAGCCAGGCTCGAAGCGCTGCGCCCAGAACCAGGGAACGAGCGGCAGCGACACCAGGAGTCCACCGAGCGAAAATAGATTCGCGATCCAGCGGATGGCGCCCTTGTTCTCCTTGGGAACGAACAGGAGCACGAGTGCGCCGACGAGCGGCGTGAAGAGAATGACGGAGAGTATGTGGTTGTACATGAAAGTTCAGCTTCTAGCTTCTAGCTACTTGCTTCTAACTTCTAGTCTCGGCCAGAAGCCAGGAGCTAGCAGCCAGGAGCATGTTTCAGTGATACACGTAATAGAACACGAAACCTACTAAGCCCGCGGTCATCACCAGCGCGTACCACTGCACTAGACCCCATTCAAACAGGCGTGCGGGATACGACAACCTGCGCGCCAGAATGGCGGGACCGTTTACGCCGATGCCGTCGATGATCCACTTGTCCCACCAACTCGAAATTGTCGCTGTCAGGCGTGTGATCCAGCCTACGTCGTTGACGGCCGCATCAATCACATGCGAGTCGACCCACGACGATGCTTCGCCGAGTCCGAGCACGCCGAGGCGAACATTGCCCAGCTTGCGGCGGCCGGTGAAGACATAGTCATAGCCTTCGTCGACGTAATACTTGTTGAGCAGCAAATTGTAGACGGGTGGAGCGGCGACGGCGATGGGCTCACTGTAACCTTTGTCGGCATTGTTGTATGAACGGCGGGCCATCCCCCAGCCGACCGCTGCCGCCCCGACGGAGAGGAACATCAACAAATATTCTGTAGGGCTGGTATGTTCCGCTTCTTTCTCTCCCGCCGCGAGCTGCGCGGCTTTGCCTTCTTCCTGGAAAACCTGCGCTTCTTTGGCGAAGACGGGGGCGAGAAATTTCTCGAAGCGAGCGGAACCGCCGAGACTCGGAGGCCAGCTCAGCCATCCGGCGGAGAGTGAGAACAAGGCTAAAACCAGCAACGGCACGGCCATGGAGTGCGGACACTCATGTATGTGGTGTTCGACCTCGTGGCTCATGCGGGGCTTGCCGAAGAAAGTCAGGTAGATCAGGCGGAACATGTAGAACGCCGTCATGAGCGCGGTGGCGTAGCCAACGAACCACAAGATGCGGTATGCGCCTCCTTCCGAAGCCCACGTCTGCCAGAGGATTTCGTCCTTCGAGAAGAAACCCGCAAACGGAGGAATGCCCGCAATCGCCAGCGTGGCGACCAGCATAGTGCGATAGGTGATGGGAATGCGATGGGCCAGGTCGCCCATGTTGCGCATGTCCTGCTCCCCGCTCATGGAGTGGATCACCGCTCCTGCGCCGAGGAACAGCAGAGCTTTGAAAAACGCGTGGGTGAAGACGTGGAAGACGCTGGCGGAGAAGGCTCCGACGCCGAGCGCGAGAAACATGTAGCCGAGCTGCGAAACGGTAGAGTAAGCCAGCACGCGCTTGATGTCGTTTTGCACGAGGCCGATCGATGCCGCGAAGATCGCGGTGAGGGCGCCGACGATGGCAACCGTCTTCATCGAGGTGGGCGCGAGCACGAACAGTGCGTTCGACCGAGCGACCATGTAGACGCCCGCAGTAACCATGGTTGCGGCGTGGATGAGTGCGGAGACCGGCGTGGGGCCTTCCATGGCGTCAGGCAGCCAGACGTAGAGCGGAAGCTGCGCCGACTTGCCACAGGCTCCAACGAACAGCAACAACGTGGCGGCGGTGATGAAGGGATCGCCGATGGCGAAATGACCGCTTCGTGCGGCCGCGGTAACGTCAGTGAATCGGAGCGATCCGAAATACCAGGCGATGAAAAACATTCCCAGCAGGAATCCGGCGTCGCCGATGCGGTTGACGATGAAAGCCTTATTCCCCGCATCAGTAGCGGACTTCCGGTGGAAATAGAAGCCGATCAGGAGATACGAACACAGGCCCACACCTTCCCAGCCGACAAACATGAGCACGTAGTTGTTGGCCAGGATTAGCGTGAGCATGGAGAACATGAAGAGGTTGAGGTAGCCGAAGAAGCGGTAGTAGCCGCCTTCATGCGCCATGTATCCGGTGGAATAAATATGGATCAGCATGCCGACGCCGGTGACGAATAGCAGCCAGATGCTGGAAAGCGGATCGAGCAGGAAACCGGCATCGGCCTGGAACAAGGCTGGAGTGCCACCGTGGCTCGCATAGTTCGTGTGGCCGGTGTCGGTGCCCAGCCAAGTGTAGAGGATGGTCTGGTAAGGCTGGTGGAAATGCTCCGACGTGGATGACCAGGCGGAGTATTGCCAGACCGCGGCGCAGGCCATGAGGAACGCAAGCACGATCGTGCCCACGCAAACGGCGCTGACCGTGGCCTTCTGCAGCTTGCGGCCGAAGAAGAACATGACGGTTGCGCCGAAAGCCGGCAGCAGCGGGATCAGCCAGATGTGGGAAAGAAAGAACATGTCGTCAGTCGTCGGTCGTTAGTCGTTGGCCAATTGCGCGATGCTAAATACTCGGTACTGGGTACTCGGTACTGCCCTCCTACCACTTCAGCAAATTCACTTCGTCTATGTTGACCGTCTCCTTATTGCGGAAGAAGGCGATCAGAATGCCGAGCCCGACCGCAGCTTCTGCGGCGGCATCGGTGATTACAAAAATGGCGAAGACCTGCCCGTGCAACCCTCCCCACATACGCGAAAAGGCGACCAGGTTCAGGTTCACGGCGTTCAGAATCAGCTCGATTGACATCAGAACGACGACCACGTTGCGGCGGGTCAGCACGCCGATGACGCCGAGGAGAAAGAGAGCGGCCCCGAGCACCAGATAATGCAGCGTAGTGATGTGCAGCATCGATTCCATATCATTTCTTAGCCATTAGCAATTGGCAGTTTGCACTTGGCCCTTCAGTCGGATTGCCAACCTCGGCAATAACGCTACTGGCTAACTGCCAAACGCCAATTGCTAACTGCCGCCTCAAATCCTCTTCTTTGCCATTACCACCGCTCCGATGATCGCCACCAGCAGCAGCAGCGAGGCAATCTCGAAGGCAAACATATATTGTCCATACAATAGCTTGGCCACTTCCTGCGTGTTGTTGTTGTCTTCCACTATCGGCAGCGCGTGTTCCGGGAAGATGGCCTTGCCTTTCATATAGACGGCGATAAATAATCCGCCCAGAGCCGTAGCCGCAACCAGTCCAGCCACCCATTGACTGTTGAATTGCCGTTCTCTTACTGAGCGGTCAATGCTCACCAGCATGATGACGAACAGGAACAGCACCATAATGCCGCCCGCGTAGAGAATGATCTGCACGCCAGCGACGAACGGGGCATAGAGCATCAGGTAGATCGACGCCTGCGCCAGCAGCGTGACAATCAGCGCCAACGCCGAATGCACGGGATTCTTGCGCGTGATCACCAGGATGCCCCCGATGAGCATGATCCCGGAGAGCAGGTAAAAGAAAAACGGTGTGGCTACTGGTGCCATATCATGGGTTGCAGCAACGCTACGCTAGCCGTCAGAATAAGAACGCCCAAACCCAGGGGCAGCAGGATTTTCCATCCCATCTGCATGAGCTGGTCAAAGCGATACCGCGGGAACGTGCCACGATACCAGATATAGAGATACATGAACCCGGCAACTTTGGCCGAGAACCAGAAAATATCCTGCACGCGCACGCTCACGGCAGGGATGAACAGAACCAGACCGATCAAGCCGAGGATCACGCCGAACACCGCGAGGCCGATGGTTTGAATGCGGAAGAGCGGATGCTTCGGCATACGCGCCGCGTTGAAAAAACACATCGCGGCGAGAAAAAGAAGCGTGGCCCCGGGGAAGAGTGAGAAGAGCAGATCCCAGGTTGAGTTGTGCAAGAGGTTCGGAAACGGCCGCAGCCAACCGCCGAGCCACAGCGTGACCGCGATGGACGAGACCGCGATCATGGCGGTGTATTCAGACAGAAAGAACAGCGACCATCGAAAGCCGCTGTATTCGGTGTGGAACCCGGCAGTCAACTCGGATTCAGCTTCGGCCAGATCGAAAGGCGCCCGGTTGGTCTCGGCAACCATGGCGACGCCAAAAATGAAGAAGGCAATCAGTCCGAGCGGAAAGAATTTGAAGATGAACCACTCGCCCTGCGCCAGCTGCGCCTGAACAATGCCAATCATGCTCAGAGTTCCGGTGCCAGTGGCGTTGAGGCTCGTCATCAGGATGGCTGAGACCACGGCCAATCCCATGGCGACTTCGTAAGAAACCATCTGCGCGCTCGAGCGCAGAGCGCCAATCAACGGGTAGTGCGAGTTGGAGGCCCAGCCCGCCATCACGATGCCCAGCACGCTCAGCGAAGAAACGCCGAGCATAAAGAGGATCCCGATGTTCATATCGGTGATCGCATGCGCGGGACCAAACGGAACCACAACAAAAACTGTAAACGCTGCCAGCACAACGACGAAAGGCGCGAGCCAAAAAACAAAAGTATCCGCCTCGGCCGGCATGATGTCTTCTTTGAGCAGAAGTTTAAGAGAGTCGGCAATGGGCTGCAGCAGGCCATGCGGGCCTACGCGCATCGGCCCCAAGCGCACTTGCATGTGGGCCAGCACTTTGCGCTCCAACCAGGTCATCAACATGACCGCGATAGCCAGCCCGGTGAAGATCAGCAGAATGTAAACCAGCACCCAGAACATGTTTCCCGCGGCACCCGGCGTCAGATCCTTGGTATGGAGGTAAGACTGGATGTATTCGAGCATCAGCGATCCACCTCGCCGAGAACGATGTCGAGGGTGCCGATCACGGCGATCACGTCGGCCACGAGCTGCCCGCGGCACATCAGGTCAAGCGCCTGCAGATTCACGAATGACGGTGGACGCACCCGCACGCGGTAGGGCTGGGTGGAACCGTCGCTCACGATGAAGTATCCCAGCTCACCCTTCGGCGCTTCGATGGAGTGATAAACCTCGCCCACCGCCGGTTTCATCACCTTGGGAACTTTGGCGATGATAGGGCCTTCGGGAATCGCGCCCACGGCCTGCTCGATGATGCGCACGGACTGCCGCATCTCGGCCATGCGGACCAGGTATCGATCGTAGGTGTCCCCGTTCAGTCCGGTGGGGATTTCGAAATCGAAGTTCTTGTAGTTGGCGTAGGGCTGGGCCTTGCGAATATCCCACTTCACGCCGCTCGCGCGGAGCACGGGGCCGGTCACGCCGAGCGCAATGCAGTCTTCTCCGGAGATCACACCGACCTTCTTCGTGCGCTCGACCCAGATGCGGTTGGTGGTCAGCAATTCCTCGTATTCGTCAATCTTGGGGCGGAAGAAGTCGAGGAAGTTCTTCACATCTTTCTCGAAGCCGTTGTAGGTCTCGTATTGCAGGCCGCCGATGCGAAACGCGTGTGTAGTCAGGCGCGCGCCGCAATATTTCTCGTAGATCTTGAGAATCTCTTCGCGATCGCGGAACGTGTAGAACAGAGGTGTGATGGCGCCGATATCGAGCGCGTGCGTGCCCAGCCAGAGCTGATGGCTGGCGATTCGGTTCAGCTCAGTGAGGATGACGCGAACATATTGCGCCCGCGGCGGCGCTTCCACGTTGAGAAGCTTCTCCACCGTCTCGCAATAGCCGAGCCCGTTCGAGACCGCGGCCACGTAATCCATGCGGTCCACGTACGGGTTAAACATCGTGTAAGTGCGGTGCTCGCCGATCTTCTCGACGCCGCGGTGCAGATAGCCGATCACGCATTCCAGGCCAAGAACTTTTTCGCCATCCAGGCGAAGAATCACGCGCAGCACGCCGTGCGTCGCCGGATGCTGCGGGCCCATGTTGATGACGAGTTCGTTGGCATCCAGAAACGGCTTCTCGTGGGTTTCGAGATCGAGATGCGAGAGCGTGTTCGGTTCGGTCATTGGCTCGTCACTTGCGCTTTTCACTGGCCACTTTCAATGCCCAGGTTGATCTGCACCCACTCATTATCCTGTTGCAGGATTCCGTAATCCTTACGCAACGGGTGTCCCTTCCATCCGTCGGGCAGCAGAATCCGCTTCATGTCGGGATGCCCATCAAACTTGATGCCAAACATGTCGAAGACTTCACGCTCCAGCCAATTGGCGGTCGGCCAGATGGGAACAGAACTGGGCAAGGTCGCGCCATCCAGAATTTGCGTGGTCACCCGGATGCGCTCGTTGCGCGCGAAGGAATACAGCACCCACACCACATCGAATTGTTTCTCGCGCTTCGGGTAGTGCACCGCGGTGAGGTCTACGCAGTAATCGAATTGTTCTTCGTTGCGGAGAACCTGCAGAATTTCAGGAATCAGTGAGCGATCGACCACCATGTAATTCTGCCCGGCATAGGTCAGCGGCTCGATGCCGGAACCGTATGCGCCCTTGAACTTCACGATCATGGGCGAATCCCATGGAGTGGGAGTCGGCGCGGCTGGCTTGGCAGGCGCCGCGGGTTTAGCTGCAGGGGGCGCTGCTGCGGCAGGTTTCGGAGGAACAGGAGTCGAGGGAGATGCGGCTGCGCTCTCAGGTGGAGTCTTGGAATCCGATTGAACCGAGCCGGAAGCAGTGGCTTTCACACCGCCGGGAACGGCCGGTTTATCCGCCGTCGGTTTCGGCTCACCTTCCGGCGGCGGTGAAGAGGGCGATTTGATTTCGTCCGGCATCAGCTGCGAAGACGCAAACCTCAGGCGCGCAGGGTTTCGGAGAGAACGTTAATTTTTATCAGCTTGAGCACACGGTGTCAACGAGGCTAACAAGGAAAACTAACTCTGATCAGGTTCTTGGAGCACCGCTCTCGTGCGCTACAGGCGGGCTTGCGCTTGATAACGCTCGATTAGGTCGCGAATGCGTTGCGCGTCGGCTTTGCGATGACCGTGGCTGGTGATGGGGTCGGTGCCGCCGGTGGATTCGATGCGGATCTCGGCCCAGAGCACGCCGGTTGAAATGTGCACGGAGGCGATCTTCGAGATGGCGATGCTCTCGTCGTTGCTGCCAAACCACCGCGACTTCACGCGGCTGACGCGAAGAGGACTCACCACCAGGCGAGTCGGAAAAAGAAAATTGCCCTGCGTCCAGCGGCTGGCGGAAAAAGTTTCGCTGGACGAATCGGGGGCTGGCGTGGGCGGAGTTACACCCATTCCAGCGCCCCTTTTTGCCAGACCCAAATGTAACCGACGATCAGGATTACCAGGAAGATGAGGATTTCCACCAGCCCGAAAACACCGAGAGCCTTGAACTTTACCGCCCAGGGAAACAGAAAGATGGTTTCCACGTCGAACACCACAAACAAGATTGCGACGATATAGTAGCGGACGGTATAGCGGCCGCGCGCATTGTCGAGGGGGTCGATGCCGCACTCGTAGGGCATGAGCTTGGTCTTGCTGGGGTTCTGGGGCCGGACGAGCTTCGCTAACAGCAACGTAAACGGGAGCAGCACGCCCACGACTGCCATGAAGATAAAGATGGGAACGTAGTTTTGCGGCATAGTGTCTTGCGAGTCCTAGTCGCGCGGGAAACTGTGAAGCAGCTAATCTTACCGCCGATGCCGCGCGACTTCAAGAAGAGATGCCCAAGCTGAGAACAGTGCGTCCAACGCGGCGATCAGTTCTATCGCTACTCATGCACATCCCGGACGATTGACCACATCTTCGGCGTCACTCACGACTCTCAAGATACGCGCTGATCTGCTTTTGCCAGTCGCGCATTTTGGCGGCGTAGGCTTCCTCGGAGAAAGCATCTATGAACTTTTCCGGACGCTCTCCAAATGCGGTGACTGTGTAATTCACGACTACCCTGCTGCGCTCTGCCCCAAGCGGTTCAACCTTCACCACGATGCGTGCAGTGTGAGAATCAGGAGCAAGACGGACGTATTCCGCGCGGTGAGTTTTCCAATCCGCGTCAACGATGGTCCAAACCGCTTCCTCGCCCGAACTCCCCTCGCGAAAAACCGTGTCGCGCGCGAATTCGATTCGGTCCGGAAACACGGGCGTAGGCGACCAACCCCTCACCCAATCCCGCTCCCCCTCGGGACTGAAAAGCGGGAAAGCGGTGTCGCCGGAGCAAGGCAACTCGAAGCTTCCGGTACGGCTGACCTGCTTTACAGTTTCGTGCGCAGGTGCGGCGTTCACAAGGGCGATGAGCCAACTCATAAGAATTAGTTTGAAAGCAATCACAGGTGTATCTCTCCTTTCAGCGCAGGTGAAGACCAGCGAATAGATGCCGGTCGAGTCGACTAACCGTTCTTGCCTACCGCGACCGCCCAGGCTGCGGCGGTGTAGATCGCCAGATTTCCCACGTCGTACATCCCATGCAGGAGGTGAATAACGATCGCCAGGACGAAAACGGCTGCCAGAACCCACGCGCCACGGATGGCTGTTCCCGGGATGAGCATGAGGACGCAGCCGGCGATCTCAACGAATCCCAGGACTAGCCGGACCAGGTTCGGCATGTGAGTCTTGGCGAAGCCGTGGGCCGCACCGGGCATCACAAACAGAATTGCCTCGATCAGAATTACCAGGCCCAGAGTCCATTGCAGTCCCGTCAAAGCGATTTGTGTGCGTTGTGCGGCCATAAGGTGAGCCTCCGTTATTTGTCGGCAGTTCGCTTGCGGGCTGGGTGTGCCTTGATTTCTTTCAGCCGGTGGCTGGCGCTGGAGTCGAGGTCAAAATCGTAAAACCGCTTCAACTCCTGAATGCGTTCGAGCGAGGCCGGACTGAACGGCGTCTTGCCGTCGAAGGCATGGAGGACGATGCCCTCCAGTAGATCGCCGAGAGTCATGTCGTGATACTCGGCGAAACCTTTCAGGACCTTGAGGAGACGTTTCTCCATGCGCACTCCAGTTTGCACTCGTTCCACCAGCAGTTTCGGGTCATCCGCCATGTGTACCAATGTACCACGATATGTAGGTACGTGGCAATTGGTTCTTAATTCGGCGGTGGGAACGCACCCCCGCGTGCGGGTTGTTTATAATCGCGTTTCAACGTTTTCATTCGTCTTTCCGCGCCGGTAAGGCGCAATTCCCTTTTCAAAGGATTCTCTTGGCATTCGACGAAGACATCTACGAACTGCGGCGGCAGAAACTGAAACAGATCGAGGCGCTGGGCCAAACCGCGTACCGGACCAAGTACGAGTTCACGCACACCATTGCTCGAATTCTGGCGGAAGACTCGGATAAGACTGCCGAGCAACTGGAAAATCCGCGGATCGACGTGCGCGTGGCCGGACGCATCATGGCAATCCGCCTGATGGGCAAGGCCGGATTCTGCCATCTCCAACAGGATGGAAAGCGATTGCAGATTTACGTGAAGAAGGATGCGGTCGGCGACAAGGGTTTTGAGTTGTATAAGCTGCTCGATCTCGGCGACCATATCGGCGTCAGCGGATATTTGTTTCGCACGCGCACCGGCGAGCTCACGGTTCATGTGGAAGAGATCACCTTTCTCAGTAAAGATCTTCTTCCCTTGCCCGAAAAATTCCACGGGCTCACTGACGTTGAGTTGCGCTACCGGCAGCGCTATGTCGATCTGGTGGTGAACCCTGAAGTGCGGGAAGTTTTTCTGAAGCGCAGCAAGCTGGTGCAGTCGCTGCGGCGGACGATGGAGGCGCATGGCTTTGTCGAAGTCGAAACGCCCATGATGCAGCCCATCGCGGGTGGGGCGGTGGCGCGGCCGTTTGTGACGCACCACAACACCCTCGACATGGATCTGTACCTGCGCATCGCGCCGGAGCTTTACTTGAAGCGGCTGGTGGTGGGCGGATTCGATCGAGTGTATGAAATCAACCGCAACTTTCGCAACGAAGGACTGGGCTGGCGATGGAATCCTGAGTTCACCATGCTGGAGGCCTATCAAGCCTATACGGATTACCAGGGGATCATGGATCTCACGCAGGAGTTGATCACGCAGGCGGCGAAGGATGTGACAACGGACAAAGAACATCCGGACGGTGTCACGAAAACCAAGTGGGGCGATCAGGAGATTGACTGGGCCAACTGGCAGCGCTTCACCATGCGCGAGGCCATCATTAAATTCTGGCCTGAGGTGGCCGGTACTGCGCCGGACCTGAAGGAGTTCTCTGATGCTGATGCGCTCGTCCAGCGTCTTAGAATCGCTCAGGATTCGGCCCAGCTAGCCTGGAGCAAGGAGCCTGATCCCCTGCTTGGCGAGGAAGTTCGAAAAGTGCGATCGCGTCTGACGACTCTTCAAGCGACATTCGGCCTCATTGCGCGTGGACTAGAAACGGGCAGGAATATCGGCAAGACGATTGCAAGTCTGTTCGAGGTGGTCGCGGAAGAGCACCTCACGCAGCCGACGATCATCCACGAGTTCCCTACCGCGGTGTCGCCGCTCTCGAAGCAGAAGCCGGACGAGCCAGAGTGGACGGAGCGGTTTGAAATCTACGCGGGACAGATGGAGATCGCCAATGGGTTCAGCGAGTTGAACGATCCGGAGGATCAGCGGCAGCGCTTTGAGGCGCAGCTGAAGGAACGCGAGCGTGGCGACGACGAGGCGCACCAGATGGACGAGGACTACATCCGCGCGCTGTCCTATGGGATGCCGCCGGCGGGCGGTGTGGGCGTGGGCGTGGACCGCTTGTGTATGCTGCTGACCGATTCACACACTATCCGCGACGTGATTCTGTTTCCGTTGTTGCGGCCCGAGAAAAGCTTGAACACAGAGGGTACAGGGGACACAGAGGAAAGGACCTAAAGGCTGGCCCGTTCCTGAACATTCGTCCTAATGTTCCAGTCGGAACATTTGTGCATGCAAGTCTGTGGCTACAGCGTTGTATGTATAATCCGCCGTAAGTCGAACACTGTGGAGGGGTTAGGGCGGTCCGGTCAGTGTGGTCCAGGGGTAGGGCTAACCCTGTTTTGAGCTTCCCCGTACCCTACAATGCACTAGAAACGGGGCAGCGAGGTTTCTATAATTTTCTCATTACAGTTTGGACTCAGAAGTGGCAGCGTTGCCGTAATGTCCGCGAGGCTCTGGGACATTGGGTCGGCAGCGCTTTGCTTTTTCCGGCAAGAGTCGACCACAGGGGCTGAAGCCCGCATCATCAATGACGCTTGACGCGGCGCTGAAAGCGCCGCTCTTCCACGGTTGTGCACGCATTTCGCAAAATGGTGAGGCTGCTCTTCCGCGGCTCTCGGTAGTGGTGCAATTTGGCTTACGCGTTGGGCCGGTTAAGCGGGAGATCCTTCGCTACGCCTGAAAAACGGCTCTGCTCAGGATGACAGTCTTCGTGTGAGTCTTCGTGTGGTAGCCAAACTGCACCACTACCCGGCTCTCTGCTCATTTCGCAGGGTGGTAAGAGCGCCTTCCGTGGCCTTACAGACATTTTCGCAAATCTTGAGAACCGCTACTTCGATATCTTCTTGTCTCCGGAGGTGCGCTGCGGGTCGTAGGCGGGCTTGTCGGGGCTGAAGTTGATGCTTAGATAATCGATGAGAGCATCGCGGTCGGCGGGATCGACCACCGCTCCCCATTTGACCATCTTGTCCACTTCCTTCGTCCATGCCCCCTTGCTGAGACGCTGCTGCACGATGATGCGGGCCTCGTGGCATTCCAGGCAGGAAGCAGTGGCCTTGGCCTGCATTGCACCGGCGGGCAGATCCGCGGTTACGCTTGCTGGAATGGTTTTTTGCGCCTGCAGGGAGAATGGCGAAGCGGCCATCAACGCGAGAATGGAAAGAAGGGCGGAGGCTGCGAACGCCGGACGCGAAATGCGACCACAGGGGCTGAAGCCGGCGTCGTCTGTGACGCTTAACGCAGCCCTGAAGCGCCGCTCTTCCACGTTACCGCAGGCTTCCACATCGCTGCATACGTGCACGTTACCGCGCGGCTTCAAAGCATTAGGCGACATGGATTTTGACCTGATCGACGGCGTTGTAGAGATAGCCGCTGGGATTCCAGACGGCGGTGGTTGGCTGGGTGCGACCCAAGCTGTCGGTGGCGCGTGACTGGATCGTATAATCGCCACTCTGTCCGGCTTTCCAGTCGTAGCTCCAAAGACGCCAGGCGTAGTGCGCCTGGTCGTGGCCGAGCTTGGCGGGACTCCAGGAAGCGCCGCCGTCGGTTGAGATCTCCACCTTCGTAATATCGGCTTCCCCGGCCCAGGCTGCGCCGTGCACGGCGATCTTTCCGGCTTTCAAGCTGGCTCCCTCACTTGGCCCGGAGATCACAGACTTCACGTTCAGAGCGGTAAGTGGATGAGTATCCTCCGGCTTCACAGCATCGCCCGGTTTGGCCGGCTGGTTGGGAAAGCGGTAGCCCGGACTCATGAAATTGCCGACGAATTCCGCGTCGAGCAACTTGATCTCGGTGAGCCACTTGCAGGAGGCGGCGCCAATCCATCCCGGGACGAGCGTACGCGCGGGAAAGCCGTGATGTCTGGTGAGCGGAGATCCGTTCATGTGGGTGGCGATGAGTGTATCGGCGTCGAGAGCTTTCTCGATCGGGATGCTGCGAATGAAGGGAGGAACTTTGCCGGGAACTTCGTCGAGCCCGCGGAACATCACGTGCTTGCCGGTGCTTTTCACTCCGGCACGCTGCAGGACGTCGCGTAAGCGTGGACCGGAGAAGCGGGCAGTGCTTACCGCGCCCTTGCCCCACTGAATGCCGGGGACCTGCGGGCGATGCAAATTGCGACCGTTGCCGGCGCACTCGAGCGTGTTGACGACCGAGTGGATCTCAATTTTGGAAAGCTCGGAGAGGCTGAGCGTGAGCGGCTTCTCCACTTCTCCGCCAACCGTGAGTCTCCAGTCGTGCGCGTCGAGTTCGCTTGGTTCGTGCATGTGATTGCGCACGAAGAAGTGGGGCACGGGCGTGAGCCAAACATTGAAGTACTCGACCGGAGACTCGATGTCGACGAAGCGGAAGGATCGCAGAATCATTCCGTCTTCGCCAGGAACCGGGACCGATCGTTCCTGCGGGAGAGCCCAGGTCAAGAGGGAGGGCGCTGCGCCTGCGGCAAGTGCTGCCCCGGAAATCTGTTTGAGGAAGTCGCGTCTGGAATTCATAGTGGTGCTGCAAACAAAAGAACGGCATTCAAAATCTTGCTGTAAATTAAGTTAACACCACCGGCCCGGAAAAGGAGAGTAGCCAAAACCGGGCCGGCGGCGTTTCCGAAGGGAAGGCGCCCCTCAGAAAGTCAAAGTTGAGTGGCCATTAAACCTTGTCGCGTAGAAACAGGTGGTCCCGCGTCAACGGCTGACGCGGGACCATTTCCGGTTCTACGGCAAGTAGTAGCGGAACGAGGTGAAGACCATCCCGTCCAGTCCTTCCGGCGTTACGCCAGGTGCTCCAGCCCCTGCGGGACCGACGCCAGACCAGGTCTGACGAGTCACATAGGAGTACTGGGTGCCGAACTGGAATTTGCCCCTAGGCCCGTTGTAGAAGCGGTACCAGAAGCCAATCGTGCCCTCGATTGCCGCACGAGTGTCGCCCGTGCAATTGGCGAGCGATCCCGGATTGAATCCCGCAGTGCCTGTGGTGACCGGAACGGTTTCGGTGTAGCAACCCGTGTTGCTGAACAGTGGGGCGCCGTAGCCGACCTGCTTGTTCGAGATGGGGTCGAAGCTCGCCGTCCGGGCGGCGTACTCCGCTCCAGTGTAGGCGTAGACATCAAGCTTCTTGCCGTGCCACTCGAGCGTAGCTAGACCCTGTAGATCTTTGATCAGATGGAGTGACCCGTCGCCATTGATTGCAAGGTCGGAAAGCTGTGTCGCACCGTAACGTCCGATTCCGCTGCCCCCGAAGCCATGCAGTCCGAAAACAATATGCTTGTTGTCGAAGTTCCAACGGGCATTCGCGCCAATAGCGCCTCCATTCTTCGAGGCGTTATAGGCCTGAACCGCGCTAGTGGCGGCTAGACTGCCGCATGCCGCGCTCGCGAAATTTTCCGCGCATGGAAAGATACGGTCGCGGAATCTGTCGTACAAGCCGAAGACTTCGTAGTGACCGAAACCGGGATCGAAGCTGATCTTGGCGATGACATCGGGAGAAGGATTGAAGGTGTAGTTCGAGGTTGTATTGTACGTATTGCTGGCGCCCGCTTCACCCAGCAGAAAATTATCAAAGTTTCCGTGGGTTGTAAGGGTGCCCTGCGCGTTCTCCATGGAGACGGCGATCGCCACTTTGTGGTCAAAGTCTTTGGTGAGGCGAATGCCATACTGACGGGCAAAAGTAAACCCGACGTTATACCCCGGGTCAATGGTCATAGGCCGAGCGTCGTTGGTTTTACCAAGATCGTCGCTGGGCGCGATGCCCGCCTTGTTTTCGGTCACCAGACTCCACATCTGACCGCCGAGGAAGCTCCATCCGTTATCGAACTTGGCTTGGCCCCACGCCTGGCGCAGACGGAAGGTGTAACTGTTCGTCTGCGTGGCCGTGGAGGTGACACCGGCGGAGAGAAAGTCACCAGAGACGTAGCTGGAGAACTCCACGTTCTTCAGACGCCCATCGACGTAAATCGTAGGCCGCGACTGGCGGGCTGAGCCAAAAAACTCTGACAGGCTGTTCTGCGAAGCGCCGGGCAAGGTCAGCGAATTGAAGGGGGTGGTCAGGTCTGCACCCAACCCTCTCGATCGCCGCACAAATGCAGCTTCCGCGAATCCTCCCGGGGTAATGGTGATGCCTTTGAAGTGAATGGAGATGACGGGGCTCTCCAGTGGATTGGGAGGTCCGCTGGGTTGGGTCTGCGTGTCTTGCAGATTGAGACCAGGGGTGGCGGCGTCTTGCTGAACGGCGACGTCGTTCCTGATCTCCGCTACCTGCTTCTGCGGAATCGGCTGCGCTTCGACCGCAGCCTTCGCTGCGGCTTGCTGGGCCTGCTGGCGGTCCAATTGCTGTGTGAGCCGCTCAATTTGCAGTTGCTGTGCGGCCAAAGCATCCTTCAGAGCCTGGACATCCGCAGCTGTGACGGCGGACGGCGCAGGTGCGGGTGCCGCAGGGGCAGCCGCCGCAGGTGCGGACGCCGCATTGTGCGCCTCATTGGAAGCCAGGGTAACCTGGCTCGCGGTTTGGGCCGAAACGCCGGCTGAAAGTGCAGCCAGCGTCAGGGCGGTGAGAAACAGGTTCTTGGTTGATTTCATGGAATTTAAATCCTCTCCTTTTTGAGTTTTATTCGTACGACACATCCCGGGGGAGTAACACAAAGCTCTTCACAATTTGGCGTCTCGGACTGGCGGCCTTCACTCTTCGCTGTTATTCCCGAGCGCCCTGCGAAGCTGGGGTCGGGCAGGCATCATTCATTCACAGAGCACCCAGTCCTCGTCGAGTAATTTCATGGTCAGTGATTATGCCACAAAGTCCATGTTAGTAATAGACTTTATTAACGTTGCGGACATTGCAATTGCGAGTCCTTTTTTGGGGACGGAGCGAAACAGCCCTAACGTCAGTCTGTTCAGTGGCTTAGGAAAATCTCCATGGGTAAGCGAACGGGCAGGATGTGCATCTCATTGCAGTTCCGGAGTGGAATTCTGCGGCACTCGAACCACATCGGGGCAGCAGTTTCGGCGGCTGCTCCGGCGTCAGCGTTCGGTTGTCGTGCTTAACTACAGGCGAGGCCGCATCCTGAGGATGCGGCCCCGACTTCTTTAAACTATTACGCTTACTACGGCAGGTAGTACCTGAAGGATGTGAAGACCATACCGTCCAGTCCTTCTGGCGTTACTCCGGGCAGTCCGGCTCCCGAGGCACCAGTGCCAGACCAAGTCTGACGAGTCACGTAGGAATACTGTGTGCCGAACTGGAGTCTGCCTTTGGGCCCGTTATAGAAGCGGTACCAGAAACCGGCCGTACCCTCAATGACGGCACGCGTATCGGCCGTGCAACTGCCGGGACTGGTTGGAAAGAACCCGCTGCCCACCGCGGGTGGGAGTTCGGTGTAGCAGCCGGAGTTGCTGAACAAAGGCGATCCGTAACCGACATACTTACCCGAGATGGGATCGAAATCTGCGGCGCGGCTGGCGTAATCCGCTCCAGCGTTGAGGTAGACATCGAGCTTCTTGCCATGCCATTCGAGCGTCCCCAGACCCTGATAGCTGCGGATCAGGTTGAAGGTTCCGTCGGTGTGGATCGAGGCATCGGCCAGACCACTCGCAGCGTAGCGGCCAATTCCACTGCCGCCAAAAACGTGCAGACCGAAGTCGATGTGCTTGTTGTAGAAGGACCAGCGGGCGTTAGCGCCGATGCCGCCGCCATTTTTCGAGGCATTATAGGCCCCTAGAGCATTGGCCCCAGCGGTGGCGCTTCCGCCGCAGGTTGCGCCAGTGAGCACTTCGCCGCAGGGGAAGACTCGATCGCGGAAGCGGTCGTATAAGCCGAATACTTCGTAGTGTCCGAAGCCGGGTTCGAAAACAAGCTTGGCCACGATGTCGGGGGAAGGGTTGAACGCATAGTTGGCAAGGTTAGACGCGCTGCCCGAGGAGCTGGCGCTGGATCCGGCATTGTAGAGACCGCCACCGGCACCCTGGGAACCTATCAGGAAATTGTCTCCGTTGTTGTGGGTTGTAACCGTGGCCTGCGCATTTTCCATCGATACCGCGAACCACACTTTGTCGCCGAAGTCCTTGGCCAGGCGAATCCCGTACTGCCGGGCAAAGGTGAAGCCGACCGTGTAGTTCGGGTCAATGGTCATGGGGGTTGCTTCCGTGCGGTTGTCCGTGCCATGTTTGGTTTCGGTCACGAGGGTCCACATTTGGCCGCCGGTGATGGTCCAGCCGTTGGTGAAGGCGGCTTGGGCGTAAACTTGGCGTTGGCGTAGCGGGTAGCTGTTGGTCTGATTAGCGTTAGAAGTGGTGCCAACACCGAGGAAGTCAGCCTCGTAGTATCCGATTAGCTTTGCATCCTTCAACTGTCCCTGGGCCAACATCGAGATACGCGACTGGCGTCCCGATCCGAAGAACTCTGAGATGTTGCTTGCCGATGCGCCGGGCATAGTCAGAGAGTTGAAAGGTGTAGCCTCTCCGCCCAGGGCGCGGGACCGCCGCACAAATTCACCCGCCAGGAACCCACCCGGCGTAAGTGTGATTCCCTTGTAGTGTAGTGCTGCCGGGCTTTCCAACGCTGAGTTGACGTTCTTTTGCGTCTCCTGCACCGTCAGAGCCGTATTCGTGACATTGGTCTTCAGGTCGGCCACGTCGCTTTTGAGTTCGCCAACCGCCTGCTGCTGCTGGGCGGCCTGAGCTTGTGCCGCATCCGCTTTGCTGGCAGCGTCGGTGGCCGCAGCCTGGGCCTGACCCACGGCCTGATCCTTATGGTGCAGTTCGTCTCGCAGTTGCTGGATCTCCTGTTGCTGGGCAGCCAGAGCGGCTTGCTGTGAGGCAATTGCGTCCTTCAATGCCTGCACGTCCGCCGCCGTGATCGTCGCAGCTTTAGACTTCCTGGGTTTGGGCTCCGTGCTGGTTTGCGCCACCAGCGACGTTGCAAGAAACACAACCGCGCACAACTTCCACGCAGATTTCATTGCACTCTCCTCTTTTTTGGGACTCAATTTGTATAAAGCTCTTCCGCATCTGCCGGCCAACTGAACTACCTTCGTTTTGTTTGAGGACCTCTTTCACTTTCGGCGCGATGCTCACCGGCAGCAAACACAAGTCAACGCCACGCCGGATAAATACGTCGTTGGAATAGATGTTCTCGTTCTATCGGCGCTGTGTTAAAGGAACTTTACAAACGTGTGAATTTCTGATGAATGGCTGAGCAAAGGCGAAGGATCGGCGAACTGTCCGCATCCCGTGCGCCTCATGTACGAGAGGAGTATCAATTTGCGGAGACTTGGAGGAAGTCTTCCTTCAGAAGACGGAGAGCCTAGGTTGACGGCGTCAGGCCCCATCTTTGCTGCAGTCGGCGTTCCATGGATTTGAAGACCACGCCAGCCACCACGTGGCCGGTGGCAATAATCAAGAATCATGACGGCGATGACGGCACCCATGTCGTTCAGGTCGCGTCCCATCATCAGCACATGGCTGCGGTTTGCTCCCACCCGGGAATGGCGGCTGCACGTAGCGTCAGCAGCCCAGAAGACGCCTGATCACTTCTGTCCGCCGACCACGACCATGGGCACCACGGTGCTCTTTTCCTTCTTCTTAGCCACACGTTTACCCTTGTTGGTGCGCGGGCCCGCTTCGGCGATGAGGTCGGCCAGGGTCGTGTTTTCTAAAATGTTGGCGGCGGCATCGCGGACGTCGAGAAATAACTGATAGAGAGCCCGATGCGGCAGGTCGCGGTCAATCAAGGTGCGCAACTGCTCGGCGTCGCCAAAAGGCGCCAGCGGACCATCGATCAGACGCATGATCTCGCTCAAGCGAATGTCGCCAGGATCGCGGCGTAACTGGTAGCCGCCCTTGGCTCCGCGCACACTCTCGACCAAGCGGGCGTTTTTCAGTTCGAGAAGGATCAGTTCCAGAAATTTTTCAGGGAGATTCTCCTCATACGCGACTTCGCGGATCTTTATAGCTCCCTGGTGGTGGTGGCGGGCAAGCATCATCATCGCCTGCAATGCGTAGAGTCCCTTTTGCGATATTTTCATGGTTGGCAATTATGCCATAAAGTCCACTTCACTAATGGACTTTATTGACGTTAACGGCTCAGCAACTGCCTCTCCATTCCTTGCGGCCGACAGTTGACGATGAATCGTTTTCTTTTCAGCGACTTAACGGCGTTCTTCCGGGGCGGAACAGGCGGAGATGTGCATTTGATTGCGGCCCAATGTCAGTGGAGTTCCGCAAGAGCGGCAGTTTCGTTCAAGACGGGTGATGCGACTCCGGTCCGACGCGCAGCACTTGAAGGGTAATGTTATCGGGGCCGCCCCGCTGCCGAGCCAGCTTCACCAATGCGGCGCAGCATTTGGCCGGGGAATTGCCATTGACGGCGGCCTCGATCTCTCGATCGCTTACGACGCTCCAAAGTCCGTCAGTACAGAGCAAGAGATCGTCTCCGTCGTGCAAGGCCAGTCCCTGTTCGGCGCCGTCCACCGCCACGTCCCTTCCCGCTCCTAAAGCGGCGGTCAGGATGTGGCGCTGCGGGTGCTTCTCGGCGTCTTCGGCGCGGACGATACCGCTTTCCACCAACCTGCCCACGTAGGAGTGATCACGCGTCAAACGCAAGATGCGGGCGTCGCGCACCAGGTAAAGGCGGCTGTCTCCGACGTGCGCAAAAAAAAGCTGCTGGCCGCGGACTACAAGGGCAGTACATGTCGTTCCCATGCCATGAAATGCCGGATGCTGTTCGGCATAGTCCTGAATACGGGAATGGGCCGCGGCAAACGACTCCACCAGGGCCGCCTGCGGATCGTCGCGGAAGGCCTGATCATAGACTTCGCGAACCGTCTCCACCGCCAGGCGACTGGCCTCCTGCCCACCCTCGTGCCCGCCCATGCCATCGGCAATCACCGCTAATCGCCCCTTGCGCTGGAATTCCTCTTCGCCGGCTGGCTCCCAATAGAGGTAGGAGTCCTCGTTGTTTTCGCGCTGGCAGCCCACGTCGGTCAGGCCCGCTACTTCCATTCCGGGTTTCACTTTCGAACAGTCAACGGACATTTCTTGTTGGCTCAACCGTGCAAGTGATGCAAGAAAGCACGAGCCCGGCTCCTTGCTGGAAAAAGGCCGGGCCCCGCTCCGTCCGGCCATTATAGACAAGAGTCGGCGCAAAGACGCAAAGTCGGAACCGGATTCCGAAAAAGAAAAAAGCCGCAACGATCGCGGCTTTAGTCCTGAACTTGGGAAGTCAGATGCTTGAACTACTTCCCGTCATGCTTATCTTTGTAGATCTGCTTGCTCGTGCGGTTCTGTTCCTTATTCAGCTGCTTCTGTTCGCCCTTGGTCAGGTGACCATTGTGGGCGGCCATGTCGGCTTTTTCCTGGTTGTCAATGTGTTGTTCTTTATTCTCGACGCGCGCAGCCTGTCCCGGCGTCATGGTGCCGTTCTGCACGCCATTCGCGATGCGATCCTGCTGATTCTGCTCGCGGGCATTCACTTCGTTGACGCGAGGATGACCAGGATCCACCTGCCCCGGTCCCGCGCCGGACGTGTTGCTGTTTTGGGTTTGAGCAGCGGCGGCGCCGACAAACATCAGACCGCCCACTGCCAGGACTAAGAGCGACTTCGTGATTTTGTTGATCATGCTGGAACTAAACCCCCGCATCGAAGTTTAGTTGTGGGTTGCTACCGATGCGAATTACGAAGGGGAAAGTCCATCGGAAGAAAGCTGAGACGCTTGAAGGTAACCATCTGCTGGTTACCAAAGTCACGAACAATTCCCAGAGCTCTTCCGAACGCCACAGCCGCCTCTAAGTCGAGAAGGCTTTTCGAATGTCTCGGCACGCGGAAATTCCCGACGAATTGACCTGAAGAAATCCATCTTTGGTTTGTTTCGGATAAAGCCGAGGGTCGTTCCAGAGGTGGTCAATTCTGCTCAGACCTCGGAAAGGCGAGAGATTAAAAAAGTGGCAGCCCTCAAAATGATCTTGAATGCCACCAATCTGCGCATTGCGGGGGCGAAGGGGCAATATGACAAACAGCGCGAGAGACAAGCTCAAAGGCAGCTTCCACGAAGTAAGGGGAACAATCAAAGAGGCGGCCGGAAAAGTTACGAGTGACCCCAAGCTGAAAGCCGAAGGGAAAGCCGAGAAGAAGGCGGGCAAAGTTCAAGAGCGAATAGGCGATGCGAAAGAAGTCGTCGCAAACTTGAAAGGAAAGCTCGCCGAGTTAAGAAAAGCTGGATAGGCCACCTGCCGCATGAGCGTCGCGTTGGCAGATGGGTCCTGTCGCCAGAAGAATGGCCAACCCC
This sequence comes from uncultured Acidobacteriaceae bacterium, assembly GCA_963749985.1. Taxonomy (GTDB): domain Bacteria; phylum Acidobacteriota; class Terriglobia; order Terriglobales; family Acidobacteriaceae; genus Sulfotelmatobacter. The sequence continues at coordinate 678,678 of CAVVOS010000006.1, forward strand.
ACAAAGCTGACATATCGATCAAGCCACGAGATTGAAGGGATGCGTTGGATCGGAACCTGATAATTGTTGCGTCACGTAATTGAAGAAGTCACATTGTCGTTCCGGGAGTTGCCATGACATTCGCACCCAAGACCCTGTCGTGTTTCGTTGCAAGCGCGGCGATTCTTTTTGGCACGTCCATCTCGATCGCAGCCAACCACCCGGCTCCATCAGCCCGATCAGTCGGAGCCACAGAGCTCGAAATGCAGGTCCTGCTTGATCGAGCCAACTTCTCATCGGGTGAGATCGATGGCAAGGGCGGGAGGAACAGCCGCGAGGCCCTGGCAGCGTTTCAGGCCGCGCGCGGGCTTGCTCCAGGAGCACGGAGCCGCAAGGCGCTGCTCCAGGCTCTCGGTGCCGGTACCGTTAAACCGATCGTGTCCTACACGATCACTGCGAAAGACGCCGCCGGGCCGTTTCTCAAGACGATTCCGGAAGACGCGACGGAGCAGTCGAAACTGCCTGGCCTTTATTACACATCCGTGCTGGAAGAACTCGGCGCTAAATTCCACTCGGCCCAGGCCCTGCTCAAGCGCCTGAACCCCCGCGCCCGGTTCATCGCTGGAGAGGACATCCGTGTCCCTAATGTATTGGGCGCTGAACAAGCGACGCGGGCGCAGACCGGGGCGGTCAAGATCGTTGTCTCGAAGAAGAAATCGGTCCTGCTGGTCTATGACCGGGAAGGTCAGGTCATCTTTTACGCCCCGGTGACGAGCGGCAGCGAGCACGACCCGCTCCCGTTCGGGAATTGGGTGATTACTGATGTGGTGCGAAATCCAACCTACAACTACAACCCCGCTTTGTTCTGGGACGGCGATCAAGCAAACCCCAAAGTGAAGATCGCCGCGGGTCCAAACAATCCGGTGGGTGTGGTCTGGATGGGAATCAACGTACCGCACTACGGCATACACGGCACGCCGGAAGCGGGGGAGATCGGCCATTCTGCCTCTCACGGCTGCGTGCGGATGACAAACTGGGACGCCACCAGGGTCGCCGACCTGGTCAAGGATGGGACGCCAGTCGTCTTCGAGGAGTGAGATAGCGAAACCCGGCCACTCAGGGAACAGGCGGCTCATCTACTGCTTAGAACGGCCAGTCGTCCAGCGAGAGACTGATCATGGTCGCCTACCTTCCCGCTCTATTTGAAGATGTCATCCAGCCAGTCGAATATGATCTGGTGCTCGAGGCTCTCGTTGTTGACTCCGCAATGAGCCTCGCCGCCCTCCTTCGCGGCGATGATGTGCTGCGCTTTGGGACAGGTCAGCCCATCGTAGAACTTCTGACCGTCAACAGCGAGCTGTCCCTCGCCTTGTCCACCGATATTGAAATACGGGCAGGTGATCTTTTCCTCCAATCCCGACAAGTTGTACTTGCTCAGCCCGTCGACGAACTCCGCGATCGTCCCGCCGCCCGCTCCATGCCGATAACGTATGTCTCCCTGGGCGATAAACCTGCTCGTCACGGTCGACAGATCGATTTTGCTCTCAAGATTTCTGGGGCAAGGTTGATCCACCGGCAACCCGAGTATTTCCAGAACATCGTTCTGCCAGTTCGTCAAGGTCGTGCTCGCAATGCAGGCCTTTATCCGCTTCTCAAAAGCGGCTGCCCTAGGCGCAAAGTACCCGCCCAGGCTCCAGCCGACTAAGGCAAGGCGTTTCGGGTCGACATCGGCACGACCGAGCACCCAGTCGCAAACGTATTTCAGTGGAACCTCCGCGTCCGGTCGGAAGAACAGCTCGGCACCGGGATTCGAATACATCGCACCGCGCTGCCCCGGAATCTCGAACAGCAAGGAGTTGTATCCCCGGCGAAGCGCCGCCGCGCCGCCACCCCAGAAATAGAGTTCCTCGCCCACGGAGTCGGCGCCACCCAGGCTCATCAACGTTGGTCGCGGCTTATTGCTCGTATCGGCCTTCAGAAAATAGCCGGGAAGCGACCGCCCGTTCTCGTACGGAATACTGACCACCTCGAACGGCAGGTCCATCAGTTTTCCGGCCTGCGTAAAACACTCCCGTTGACGTTTCCAACCCGCGCGGCACTTGGGATCCGTTGTGCTTTGGTAAAACCCCGCTTCCCGCCAGTATGACGATGCCCGCAGGAACGCCTCTCGTGCACTCACCAGATGCCCGCCCGCAAGCGACTTGCGGGCGATCGCCTCCACCCGCTCCGCGGTGATGCGCCATGCTTCCGTGTAGCTATCTTCCTTTTCGTCCTCGATGCGCGAGGCAGTCTCGTAGCACTCGCCGATCTCAGCCCCGTTATACGTTGTGCACCCCATCGTTCGCACGAACTGGAAATCGAAGTTGCCCTTGAATCGCCTCGGCATCCCGGCAGTGGCGCCAAACGTCAGTGTGGCTCCCTTTTGAGTCGCGGGGGCGGTTGATTTATTGGAATTCGTGTCCAGCGTTTTTCCACCATTAGCACGTCCTGATTCCGGAGCTGCCTTTGGATTTGTTATTACTTCAGCCACGGGATTCATTGCGTTTTCTCCTCGCCTTTTTCTTCTTTGAAAGCCACGCCACGCGGGTTGTCTGATTGGTGAAAACTACCTCGCGCCTAGCTCGGAGTGTGGCACTGCGCCGACGAGTAAGCTGTCCTCTATTGCTCAAATGCAAGAACCATTTTCGTTCCCTCTTTGAGTTTTGTCAGGTTTCGCGCGACTTCGCGTTCATAGAGTTGCGGCAGAAGGTGCTTGACGTAAGCGTTGCAATCTAGACCCACCGAATCACCGTGGCGACCAAGCCTCGAAGCAAATGAATGCTCAACAATTGTCCCTGGGTCACTGACAGTCCGGAAGTAAGTTAGCGCTTATGGGGGCAGGTTCCTGGGGCGCGATTGCTATTGCGCGCGCTTCACCGCGTCTACCAGACGAGGATATGGGTTAACGGCTTTCCCCTTCCACCACTGTCTTTCCGGCCCCAACTCGAAGATGGCAAAATGCAAGTGCGGCACACGCGCATCGGCATTTCCTGTCGAGCCCACAAAACCAATGACGTCCCCACGCTCGACCCGCATTCCCTCCCGCAATCCTTCCGCGTACCCGTCCAAGTGCGCGTAGTAATAGCAATACACTCCCAGGTCATCGAACTGGTAGATCGTGTTGCCGCCTGGTTTGCTGAGGAACAGCTTCCGGATGGTTCCGGATACCACAGCGTGCACGGGTGTCCCTCGCGGCTCCAGAAGGTCAATCGCCTCATGGCGATGTCCGTTGTGAACTTCTTCGAATGTATCCCGCAGATCCGCGAGGGACAGCCCGCTGATAGGCGGAAACATATCCGGACTGGAAGAGGTCGCTCCGACGGCAAGAAACAACGGGAAAAACACGACAATAGCAACGCAGAGCCTCAAGTCTGCTCCTCCACGTAACCGGTGTTCCGGGTCGAACCACGTGCGGCAGATCCATCCACAAACCAAGTTTTTCATTCTGATCTCCCGATAGGCCAGTCCACGCTACGCCGGCGGGACTGTTCCGGTCGCATTTCTTGTGACTGTCTTCCGCGGTAGATTACGTCGTCGCCTAGAGCCTTCAGTCCACTTCATGCCTGGCGAAGGTTTAACCTGTGCAGTCTCGAAGCCATGCTCGGATGCTGCAAACTCTGCAGGCAAAGGTTGTGCGCTGCGGCGGTAATAATTGGTTCATGTTTTCTCTCACCCTTCCTCGTCGTTCGACTCACGCCTTCATGCCGTGCAGGGTCGTGAACGCTTTGTACAGAACGCGCGGGTCGTACTGGCCTTTGTAGACGGCCGGTGGCTTTCGGTTCAGCTGGAGCAGGTCGTAGACAGCGGTTTGCGCGGAGCGGATCGAGTATTCGACGGTGAACACCACGTCGTCCGGAAGTTCGCAGAACTGGCCAGTGAAGGCCAAGTTCGTGGATCCCTCTGGCACAACCGCTGGGCGATCGCCTTTCTCCCGCCGCAGGAACTGGCTGGTAATGAAGGGCATCATGCAGGGAATGCAGATAGAGGTCTTCAGGATCTGCGATGCTTCGGATTCGATGTGCAGGTGGCCCAGGATCTCGGTCATGATTTCCCGACCGGTACATGCCGACATCGGTTTCTTCACGTAATCGCCAGGCTTATCGACAAACAGTCCGTACCCCCAGAACACGTTCACGTCCTCGGGTTGTCCGATAAAGTGCGGCTGATGAGGCAATACGATCGAGGTCAACCAACTGGAATCCGCGAAAGTGATCAGTCCGCCCTCTCCGGGTACGTTGCCCGTGAGGTCCCGAACCAAACGAAAGAAGGTCGGGTCTCGCTGAGTAGTGGTGAACGACACCCATTTTGATTCCTCGATGTGATCGGCAAAGACCGATGGTCGGCCGAATTCGGGCCGGCCAGCGGCGAGCTTTTCCCAAAGCGTCCAGGCGCCACCCTCGGTTTTGCCGTTGAGTACAGGAACCGAGTCCATAGACCCAAGGCTCGAAGCTTCGGTCATCGAACCCAGAGTGACGATCACGAAGCCTTTTTTGCCAACTTCGAACTCGCCGGAAAGACCATTCCGCGTGTAGACGATGCGTTCTACCGTCTTGCGGCCGGCCTCCTCACGCAGGACAAGATCAGTAACGCGAGTGTTCAATTCGAATCGTACTCCGCGCTCCTCGAGCCATTTCTGGAGCGGACGCACCATGGAGTCGTACTGGTTGTAGACGGTGCGCATGATGCCTTTAAGATGGCTGAATCCGGCGACCATGTGCGTAAAGCGAAGCAGATAGCGTCTAAACTCGACGGCGCTATGCCAGGGCTGGAACGCGAAGGTTGTGCACCACATCAACCAGAAATCTGTTTGGAAGAATGACGAGTCAAACTCGTCGGCGATGGTGCTCCTGCCGAGCCTTCCCTCCGGTTCCGCTACCACGCGCTCCAGATTAAGAATGTGCTTTTCGCTCAAGCCAAATTCAGGACCGTCGATTCTCTGTCCTTTGCGCACGAGGCGAGACTTTGAGGAAGTCTTCATGGTTTCGTTCCAGTCGAAGATCTCCTGCGTGACGGTCTTGCTTCCATCCAAGGTCGGAATCGACGAGAACAGCTCATAAGTGCAAAGGTACTTGCTCTCGATCATCCTCCCCCCGCGCAGCACGTAACCGTCCTGCGGAGAACCGGCGCCATCGAGACTACCGCCTAAGCGATCGAGTTGCTCCAGGATGACGATGTTGTGGCCGGGGATATCTGCGTCCCGGATGAGAAAAACAGCGGCCGCGAGGGAGGCGATACCACCACCGATGAGATAGGTTTTCGTATCGTCGTGCTGGGCAGATCTATGGTCTTCCATAAAAAGTCCTTTCCACTACTTCGCCTCACATATAAACGGTTGCCCTTATCTGCATAAAGCGCGATTACCGTACGGACTTAGGCCACCAGTATGATTTTCCCGATCCCACCCTTTTCAGCCATCGGGTCCGCATACCGGATGTCTGACAGTTTGAATTCTCGTCGGACGGGAATCGAGAACTTACCGGCTGCAACCTCGTATGCGAGCTGTTCAAGTCTTGCAGAATCGGGTTGGGCCCAGATTTCCTCGATGCGGAGATCGCGCCCGTTCGCCGCTTCAGGCTTGCCTAAGACGGTTGCCAGTACCCCATTTTTCTTGATGTGTGGGATGAGTGCGGTGATGACCTCGTGCCCAACGGTATCGGCGACGGCGTCGAGTTCCTGCAGGCTGGCGATCTCAGATTTGTTATCCAAGGCCAATATTCTGTTGGCGCCGAGACCTTCCGCCGCATTCTTTTGCGTGGAGCGCACTCCCGCGATTACATGCGCTCCATGTTGTCGAGCGACATGCACAGCGGTACGCCCGACTCCTCCCACGGCTCCGGTGATCAATATTGTCTCTCCAGATCTCGGCCTGACCCCCTTTTCGATGAGCTGAGCTCCGGTAAGAACCACGAGAGGAAGTGCTGCCGCCCGCTCAAAGCTAAGGCCCGAAGGAATGAGAGCCAGATCTTCGGCCTTGCACAGAACGTATTCGGCATACGCATGATTCACGAGACCAAGGACACGGTCGCCAATCTTTCTGGTCTTGACTCCGTCTCCCAGGCCGACCACTTCGCCCGCCAGGTCACGACCCAGAATTGCAGGGAACTGCAAAGGCATGAACGCCTTCAGATCACCCCGGCGGAGTTTCCAGTCGATGGGGTTGATGCTGGTCGCGAACATTCTGACCAACACTTCTCCGGATCCCGGTTTCAGGTCAGGTGTATCCCCGTAGGACAGCTGGTTCACATCCCCGTAGCCGCGCACTAGAACTGCTTTCATCGGTAGGATTCCTTTTTTCGTGGGTTTGCCGTCTCCGGCCGGTTGAGTTACGGATTGCGGGAAGATCTCCGCATAGCTGTCACCAAAAGATCGTGCGCACTGAGTCAGTCTTACCCGTCACGCCCTAAATTGGCTGATCAATTCTGACCAGTATTGCGGACGCGGTTCGGCGATTCTATGAAAGGCGCAACCAAAGGAGGCAATATGGCAAAGACTGCAGTGGGTCTGTTTGAGAATTCAGGATCGGCCGACGGGGTCGTTCGCGATCTTACGGCCAAAGGTTTCCTTCAGAAGGACATCCGTGTTTTGGGCGAGCCAGTCGAGATGCCGGGCAGCGGCCTCATGAGTACTCCACACACTGATTTTGAAGTGGATTTGATTCGGGATCTGACGGCGTTCGGAGTCGTCAAAGGGGACGCGGAAGCGTATGTCCAAGGCGTGCGTCGTGGAGGTGTCATGGTTTTCGCAACCGGTACCGGCAAGAACGCGGACCAAGCCGCAGAAATTATGAACTGCCACGGTGCCTTGGAGATTGAAAAGATCAGCGCGCCACGGCCAGTGCTTCCGAATGCGGAGATCGGCGAGAAAACTCCAGTGCGAGATCCTTCAACTCAAATTGGCAGGGAGCGTTCCCCCGGTTCCGGTGCTCGGCTGTTCGTTTGGTAGTTTCTTCGCGAAATGGATCTTGGGAAATCGCATCCCGAATGGAAGGAAGGCCCGAGAATTATGAAGACCGTCGGAATGTCTGCAACGCTCCCGGAATCTCGGTTGAGTAAGCAGATCGCAACCAACGACAATGCTGCGGCCAACGAGGAAGAGGTTGGGCAGCAAATCGAGGAAGATAGCGTGGAGAAGGCAGCACGTGAAAATAGAAACGGCGTCCCGACCCCGTTAATGAGCAACGAAGAGATGGAAACTGCCGACGATGCTGTGGCGTCCAGGGAACAAGAGCAAGAACAAGCGGAGGAAAGTCGCATCGATAAGGTGGCTTTTGAAGATGGAATCGGCACGGCGGCAGCCGAAGAGTACATCCGGCGCGGACACACTCATGGTTAACGAGACACTGGAGCATCCGCGAGAAACAGTACTGAGGCCATTGTCGAGGGACACGATACAAACCGTTACTTCCAGCACGTTTACCCGGCTGGTTCTAGAGGCAGAGGGGCCAATCGTGGTTGAGTTCATGTCTTACGGGTGTGAACACTGCCGGGCGATCGAGCCGGTCCTGGAGCAGGTGGCAAAAATGGTGGAACCCAAGGAGAAGGTCTTCAGGGTGAACATCGCAGTCGAACAGGAACTTGCAGGCAGCTACCAGATCCAGGGCACGCCAACTCTGGTCATGTTTCTTAACCGGAATGAAGTTGGACGAGTCGAAGGTCCATCCCCCACAGTATCGAGCGTCCTGACAGCGGTGACGCAGCCCTTTGAGTCATGAACGGAGTACAGTTGCCCGAGATCCAGAAGCAGACTAAGCCAATTCTCCTGTTCAATGACGAATGCACTGTCTGCCGCCACATTGGATATTGGGTGCAAAGGTCGGCACAGAAATCTGGCGAGACGAGCATCACCGTACAACCCATTGGTGACGACCCCGAGAGGCTTCGGTCGCTCAATCCTGATCTCGATATCTGGGATGCCTACGCGACGATCCACGTCCTAATGCCCGATGGCTCGATGAACCTTGGAGGGGAAGCCGTCGCGGAGACTCTAAGGAATTTGCCCAACACAAAATGGTTCGCGTGGAGTTTCGCCACCAGCATGTTCGGATTTCGGCCATTTCAACTCATACTCAACGTGTCCTACGCCATCCTGGCCGATGTGCGGCCGCTTTTCGGTTGTGAGAGTTGCGGTAAATCAAGAGTTCTGAGACCCATTGAGTGGCTGACAAAATGGGCGAAGACTCTATTTGGTGTGAGTCCTCACCCGAGCCCGACCCCGCATTTCAGTTCGTCGTCGATGGCTAGGCGTCGACCGATAGCGCCCTCGGTAGTGCCTCTTCCTCAATCAAGTCATTCCTGAGGGTTCGAAGGTTTGTTTCTATTCCAACCAGATAGTCTCCCAGCCCCAGGTAGATCGCTTGCGTCCGACGGAAATGAGGAGGAGGTCGATATCCGGTGAGCGTTATTGATCAGATTGCGAGTATTCATTCGCTTAGGCTCGCATTGGTGGGGAGATCCGGTACAACGGATCACCTTCTGAAGTGTGCCGGGCGTGAAGCGCGGCCGGCATGGACCTGCAGATGAGAAATGAACCACCTTCTTCGAATTATGGCGCCGTCGTTGCGGTACGCGGCAGCGTCGTCGACGTGCGGTTTGACGGGCACTTGCCGCCGATTTTTTCGGTGCTGCGCGCCGGAGGGGAACAACAGATCGTGGTCGAAGTCATGACCCAGCTTGATGCGCATCGGATACGCGGAATCGCGTTGACGCCAACGCAAGGCTTGGCCCGGGGAACGCCGGTCGAGGACTCGGGCGCACCGCTGCAAGCGCCGGTCGGCAAGACGATTATTTCCCGGATGTTCGACGTATTCGGCCATGCCATCGACCGACAAGCGGAGCCCGCTGATGTGCAGTGGAGAACCGTCCATCACGCGCCCCCGCCACTGTCCGAGCGTTCCACAAAGTCCGAGATTTTCGAGACTGGCATCAAGGCCATCGATGTGCTCGTGCCGTTGGAGCGCGGCGGTAAAGCAGGTT
>CAVVOS010000007.1:0-142261 GCA_963749985.1 uncultured Acidobacteriaceae bacterium
TCCGACAACGCACAAAGCCATGCGACCGAGACCACTCATTAGAGCAGCGACGAAGTCGTTGTTGGGCAGATAACCCTCCAGTCGTACACGCTCTTTGCCCTCGCTGTCGAGCAGGAGCACCGTCGGCGTCCAGATCGCATCAAGCGGTGAAACCATGCCGGATGTTCCTTGATGTGAGCTTTTACCGGAAGGAAATTTTGGCCGATGAATTCGGCAGTCTTCTGATCTTCATACGACTCGGCATCGAGTCGAGCACATGCCCCTCACGCCGGAGCCGCGGTGACGTCCAGCAAGATGGGGCGGGATTGCTCCTTCCGCTGCGGCTAGGGTTTGATAGATGTTCGTGCTCCAATTCACGCCCACTATTCGGGTCCTGAGAGAAATGTGTTGCTACAACTTAGAACTGCAGCTTGAGCGCCAGTTGGATCGAGCGCGGGCCGCCGATCTGGTAGAGGGGATTAAGGCCGCCGGACTGGCCACCGGAGCCGAGGTAGTTGTTCAGCATCTGTGTCGACTGGCCGAATTGCGGAGAGCTCAGATAATTGATCGGGCTGCCGAAGTTCGGGTGGTTCAGGATGTTGAAGAAGTCGCCTCGGAATTGCAGCGAAAGTCTTTCGGTGAAGCGGAACTGGCGGCGCAGGGTGATGTCCCATTGCGTGGCACCGAATCCGCGCAGGGCATTTCGTCCGAGATCTCCTTGCCCTGAGACGGGTACACTGAATGCCGCGGCATTGATGATCTTTCCGCCGGGTGCGCCCGACTCGTCAACGTAGAACGGTACTCCGGGAATTACATTCGGCCGCTGTACGCTCTGGTTTCCTGACAGGAGAAGGCCGAATGTATCCAGCCCCGTTACTACGTTCACCGGAGTAGCGCTTCGAGCGTAAATGATCGAATCCGTCGACCAGTTTCCAAAGATCGACCTCCAGGGTCCGCTGCCCGGCCCCGGAATTTCATAGGAAATAGCGCCTGCGAATGTCTGCCGAATGTCGTAGTCGGACGAACCACGCTCAGAAGACGATTGGCCTGGCGGCACATTCAAGAAATATGCGTCGGAGGACACGTCGTCGATCGAATGCGCCCAGGTGTACGACAAAAGTGTCTGGAGACCGTGCGCCAGGCGATGACGGAACTGAGCTTGAAGGGCCTGATAACTAGAGGTACCGCCATTACTCAGCAATTTAAATTCGACGAAGTTAGGATTTGGCTGCAGGTAGATGTCCTCGCGCATTAGCTTTCGTCCCCCCGCGCCAACGTAAGTGATCGTCAGGACATCCGACCGTCCGAAACTTTCCTCCAGCGAGCCGTTCCACTCGTAGGTTCTGGGCAAAACGTGATTCGGATTTACCACCGCGAGGTAAGAAACTGGAGGGCTCGTCGTGAAAGGCGGCGGTGCGGCCTCGGAAGCACTCAGCGGAAATGATGTGCTGAAAACAAATTTCTCCTGAGCATACGGCCATGCGCTGATCCCATCTGCCACCTCGGAGTATCCGAGATCGTAAAAGATCCCCGCCCCGGCTCGCAGGACAAGATTCGGACGCGGGTGCCAGGCGATGCCGAGCCTCGGAGCAAAATCGTGTTTTTGCGGATTCCACAAGGGCGTCCCCGGCGCGGCCAATTGCATGGTCGCCAGGTTGTTCACGCCCGTTACCGTGAAAGGGAAAGTGCCGTTTGGCGATGATGGAGAGGCGTTGTACTCCCAGCGCAGGCCGTAAGTAATGGTCAAGTTACGCGTGATATCCCATGTGTCTTGAGCAAAGAGACTCCAGCTGGAGAAGACCAGTTGCGTATCGGGATTCCTCGCAGCTATGAATGCCTCAGGCAGTGTGTTGGCCAGAACGTTTGATAAGGACAAGAAAACATATTCAACGGTATAGGGTACAAGTGCTGCCTCGGGGTTGAGACGGCGGTAATCGATCCCAAACTTTAGTTGGTGCGCGGCGATGGTATGGGAAATGTTGTCTGTCACATTGATCTGACGCTGCAGGTTGTTCCCAACCTTGCCATCAATGAACGCAATTCCATAGGGAGTAGAGTCGGAATAAAAGAGGGCAAGGGCGTTCTGCGGAGAGGCGCCCGCCGGATATAACGCCGAGTTCGAAGGAGGTACTGCTCCCTCGAAGTAATCAAGCGTATAGAAGCTGTGCGCCCGGCTTTGGCTGTAATTGAATCGGATCTCATTTGTCAGCCGCGGAGTAATCGCCTGGTTGCTGCCCACCGTCACGGCCTGGAAATCGTAGTCTACGAACTGGACGTCGCTGTATTCGTAGCCGCCAGCGCCACGCTGGCCGAGACTCGATGGCGCATAGTTGTACCTGCCAAAAATTGTTATTTTGTCTGATGGAAGATAGTCGATGCGAACGCTGGCGGCATTGAGCGTGGAAGGGTCGGAGTAGCTGGCGGTGAACCCGGCGGTTCCGTTGCCGAGGTCCGGGCCATTCGGCAATGGGAAGGCGTTGAGCAACGGCTGGACGGCTGCCGGTGCGTTTTGGCGCGTGGCCAAAGTGGGCACGTATGTATCTGCAACCTTAGGCTGGCGCACCCTCAGCCCCTCGTATGAACCGAAGAAGAACAGCTTATCTTTGATGATCGAGCCACCCAGCACGCCGCCGAAATCGTTCTGCCGGAGTTCGGGCTTCTTCAGATCGCTGTGGTCAGCGAACCAATCGTTGGCATCCAGAACGTCATTGCGGAAGTACTCGAATGCAGTACCGTGAAGCGCGTTTGTGCCGGATTTTGTGACCACCGACACCTGCGCGCCCGGAGTACGCCCATATTCCGGCGCGAAGCTCGAAGTCTCAATTCTGAACTCTTGCAGGGCATCCAGCGATACCATGTTGCTCATCCCTCCGAAAGCGTCCACGGCCGGAAGCTGGCCGGCGCCTCCCTGTCCCAACGCGGAGCCGTTACCGGCTGTTCCCAGGTTGGCGCTCACTCCATCCACGAGGAAATAGTTTGCATCAGGCCGCTGGCCATTCACGCTGAACTGACCCTGCTCGTATTGATTGGTTTGAGTCAGCACCACTCCCGGTGTCAGATCAATGAGCGAGCTGAAGCTCCGCCCGTTCAACGGCATGTTTTCCACGAAGCGGTTGCCGATGAGAGTACTCACCGATGCATCTGAGGTATTGAGCAGTGGCGCGCTCCCCTCGACTGTGATAGTTTCCGACGTGCTTCCAATCGTTAGATTGAAATCGAGTCGCGCTGTTTGCTCCGCTTCGAGCACGATACGATTCTCGTGGAGGGTTTTAAATCCGCTTGCCTCTACCGTGATGTTGTAAGGGCCCGGCAGTAGCGCGGGCACGCTATACAACCCCTGATGGTTCGAAAATACGTCGCGCATAGCGCCGGTATTTTCACTCTCCACAGCCACGCGAGCGCCGGGTACGGCGAGACCAGCGGGATCGACGATGTAACCCGAGATTGTGCCGGTCGGGGTACCCTGCGCGGCCACGCTCGTGGGCAGCGCCAAGGCGAACACAACGGCGAGCGCCAAGGCACAAGTCCTTCTAGTTGTTCGCTCTTTCCGGTGAGCTAGGTGGCGAAACATTGGGGTGAACCCCGCTGACCAAATAGGGTACATCAAACAGAGGGTTTGCGGCGGTGGTGTTTCGGTACGAAACGGCAACCGCTCAGCCTTGGGCTAGTCAACGAGCTAGAATGGATTCCTCATGGAGAGAGCACAAAGAAAAAGAAGAACCGTCATCGCGCTAGGCATGCTATTGGCGTGCTGTGCTTGTGCTTTCGGCTTAGATCCATCTCTCGACATCAGCCAGTACGCGCACACGGCGTGGAGGGTCCGCGACGGCTTTTTCAAAGGCTACATCTCCTCAATTGCCCAGACGCCCGATGGCTATCTCTGGCTAGGCACAGAATTCGGCTTGCTTCGTTTCGATGGTGTCCGGGCCGTCCCGTGGAAGCCGCCCGCGGGTGAGCATCTCCCCAATGACAACAACTTCGTCCGCGCCTTGCTCGCGGCGCGCGATGGAACTCTTTGGATTGGTACTTTTCAAGGGCTTGCAAGTTGGAAGGACGGCAAGCTGACACCGTACGCGGACCTCGCCGGACGGGATGTTGCTGGGCTCCTGGAGGACCGTGAAGGGACGGTGTGGGTCGGCGCGTCCTATCCAACTGGAAGACTCTGCGCGATTCGGAGTGGCAATATTCAGTGCTATGGAGACGACGGCCGATTTGGCCACTATATGGGAGCGCTTTATGAGGATAGGGCTGGCAATCTTTGGGTGGGATCGCAGACTGGTCTGTGGCGCTGGAAGCCGGGTTCTCCGAAACCCTATCCGGTGCCCAAAGGCACGGAAGTCTCAGGTCTGACGGAGGACGGCAGAGGCACGCTCTTGATCGCCGGACAGGGAGGGGTTAAACAGCTTGTTGACGAGAAAGCCGAGCCGTATTCGCTGCCGGGGATCGAGAGGGAACTCGAGCCCGATCGATTGCTCCGGGACCGTAACGGCGGTCTCTGGATCGCAACACACTCTCGGGGACTCGTGCATGTACATCAGGGAAAAACGGATGAGTTTGCTGAGGCTGACGGTCTCTCTGGGGACACGATTGACAATCTCTTTGAAGATCGCGAAGGCAATATTTGGGTGGCCACCGTTAATGGCCTCGACCGCTTTCGGGACTTTGCCGTCCCAACGATTTCCCGCAAACAGGGCTTGTCCAGCGCCCTCATGTGGTCCGTTCTAGCGGGCAGAGATGGCAGCTTGTGGCTGGGCAGTGCTGATGGCTTGAACCGATGGAAAGGTGGGCAAGTTACGATTTATCGTAGGCAAAATGGTCTGGCAGATGATTCAGCAGACTCGCTCTTTCAGGACGATCTCGGTCGAATTTGGGTGTCCACGCTCCACGGAGTTGCATACCTTGAGGGTGATCGGTTTGTTCCGGTACGCGCTGTGCCCGGCGGAGTGGTCCATTCCATCGCTGGGGACGGTGCTGGGAATGTCTGGATCGGTGACCAGAACCAAGGTCTCTTTCATTTGCGAGGGGGCAGTGTGGTCGAGCGGGTCCCCTGGGCCGGGCTGGGACATAACAACGCTGCCATGACTCTCCTCCTTGATCCTGTGAACGGCGGCCTGTGGCTTGGATTTTGGTCCGGCGGTGTGGCGTATTTCCAGAACGGTCAGGTCCGCGCATCATACGCAGCCACCGACGGATTGGGCAAGGGCCATGTCATGGGCCTCCGATTTGATCCGGACGGAACGGTCTGGGCCTCCACTGAAGGTGGCCTAAGCCGGATTAAGAACGGCCATGTTGCCACGTTAACCAGCAACAATGGACTGCCCTGCGATACAGTTCACTGGATGATGGAAGACGACTCCCATTCTGTCTGGCTATATATGGCCTGCGGTCTGGTGCGTATTGCCCGGCCCGAGTTGGACGCGTGGGCTACCGACCCAAAACGGCCGGTCCATGCCGCGGTTTTCGACAGTTCTGACGGAGTGAGGAGTCAGGCGGTTGCCAGTGTCTACAATCCAAATGTCTCCAAGACCGCGGATGGAAAATTGTGGTTTTCGACCTGGGACGGCGTCAGCGTCATCGATCCGCGTCATCTTCCGTTCAACAAACTGCCGCCTCCAGTCCACATCGAGAAGATCGTCGCCGACGATAAAACTTATGAGGTCGCGAACGGGATGCGGCTACCGGCGCAGGTCCGGAATCTGACCATCGATTACACCGCGCTGAGCCTGGTCGTGCCTGAGAAGGTGCATTTCCGCTACAAGCTGGAAGGCCAAGAGAAGGACTGGAGAGAGGTTGTCAACGATCGGGAGGTGCAGTACACGAATCTGCCGCCAAAGCATTACAAATTTCGCGTGATTGCCTGCAACAACAGCGGCGTGTGGAACGAAGAAGGTGCGGCGCTGGATTTCGTGATTCCTCCGGCCTGGTACCAGACGAACTGGTTCCGGGCAGCGTGCGTGGCGGCGTTTCTAGCGCTCTTGTGGGCCGCATATCAATTGCGGGTGCGGCAACTAGCGTATCAGTTCAACATGCGTCTGGATGAGCGGGTAGCCGAACGCACACGGGTGGCTCGCGACCTGCATGACACGCTGCTGCAGAGTTTTCAGGCACTGCTGCCACTTTTTCAAGTTGGGATTAAGAAGTTGCCGGAGGGTGCGGTCGACTCTCGCAAGACGCTGCAATTAGCACTCGATCGGGCATCCGATGCGATCGGCGAGGGGCGGGACGCAATAAAAGGGCTGCGCATGTCCACCACAGAGAAGAATGACCTCGCGATGGCCATTCGGACGATTGGCGAAGAATTCGCCGCAGGTGAAAACGGGCAAAATTCCATTTCATTTCAGCTGCTGGTGGAAGGCACGCCGCTAAATCTGCATCCGATTCTTCGAGATGAAGTTTACCGGCTTGCGACCGAGGCGCTGCGCAATTCCTTTCGGCACGCGGACGCGAAGAACGTGGAAGTTGAAATCCGTTACGACGAAAAGTATTTCCGGCTGCGCGTTCGCGACGACGGAAAAGGGATTCCCTCCGACGTGCTCAGCCGAGATGGTCGCGAAGGGCACTACGGCTTGCCGGGGATGAGGGAGCGCGCCAAACTTGTAGGCGGCAAGCTCACTATCTGGACGGAACTGGATAGCGGCACGGAAATCGAGCTTGTGATTCCGGGAGCGAGAGCGTACGTGAAATCGGCGCGGCCTTTCTGGTACTTTGGGAAGCGCTCCGCGACTGAAACGGACGAGAAGGAGACCATAGAGCGTGAGTGACGGCTCAGTTCGAATCCGGGTTCTTGCAGTTGACGATCATGTCCTCATTCGGGAAGGCATAGCTGTCCTGCTCGGTGACGAACCAGATATGACTCTGGTCGCGGAAGCCTCGAATGGGCGCGAGGCAATCCAGCAGTTTCGCACGCATCGGCCGGATGTCACGATTATGGACCTGCAAATGCCCGAGATGAACGGCCTCGATGCCATCACGGCGATTCGGGGAGAATTTCGGGACGCGAAGATCATCGTGCTGACGACCTACAAAGGCGACGTACAGATTCTTCGGGCGCTCAAAGCGGGAGCGCAAGGTTATCTGCTGAAGAATACGATTCACAAGGAACTGGTAGACACGATCCGAGCGGTTCATGCCGGGAAAAAGGCGCTTTCTCCCGAAGCGTCGTTCGAAATCGCCGAGCATGCCACCGATGACGCCCTGACGCCGGCGGAAATTAACGTGCTCCGCTTGATCGCAGCCGGAAATGCCAACAAGCAGATCGCCGATCAGCTCTCGATCACCGAGGAGACCGTCAAGGGGCGCGTCAAGAACATTCTCTCCAAATTGGGCGCCAGCGACCGAACGCAGGCGGCGATGATTGGCTTGAAACGAGGCATTATCGAGCTGTAGCTGACCCACAAGTAACCTCGCAGTCCCAATCCCAAGGCTCTAAAGAGTAATGATCCGCCTCTTTTTGGGCTTCCGAAGCGATTGCAGAACAGCCGAGAATGGTTATGTAGTGCGGAAAGTGCGTTCTTTTGCGACGCCTTTATTCAACATTCGCTGGTGGTTGGCCCGGCACAGGGTTGCTCCTGATGCGTGCGGTTGCGGGCTCCGCGCTAGTCGTACGCGCCGGCTTGACCCTGCGGAGCGATCCACCACCGCTGAATGTGACGATTCCGGCCATCCTCTTGCTGGGAGCGGGAATCCTGCTGGTCGCAGGTTTATGGACACCAATCGCCGGAGCCTCGGTAGCCCTCATTGAAGTCTGGAAGATGCTCATGCTGCCCGGCGACAAGCCGCTGTGGCTCATGTTGGGAACCGCCGGCGCTGCCCTGGCAATGTTAGGACCGGGGCTATGGTCCGTCGATGCTCGCCTTTATGGCTGGAAACGCTTCGAACCCACACCTCGCAAGAAGAACTCTGACCTCCATAAGAACAGCCCAAAGGACTAGGTTTCTCTAGCTCAAAAGTAGGATCTGCTTTGCCTCCCAAGAGTTTGCAGCATCCCCGATATAGGCTTTCGCAGAAATCCAACCGGTTGCACAATGGCTCACGAGTTCAAGCCAAGAAGGTTGAACAAGGAGTACGAACATGGCAAACGTGATTGAGTTCTACATTCCAGTTCGCTTCCGGAAGGCCGTGAAGTGGGTGCCTCAGCAGCAACGCGGACGGGTGCTCGAATTTCCAGTGGCGCAAAAGCGAACTGCCTGACATCTGCAGCCAGCAAACAAACTGAAAACATCAGGAGGAGAGTATGAGCGCGGCCGTTGCTTTCGCAGACCTCGGAGACTTCAGAGCAACCAGCTTTCCCAACGTGAGCAGGCTCGAAGCCGATCAGTTTTATTTCGACCCAGAAATCAGCTCTGAGGACTGCTTCGAAGAGATCGTCGGCAAGAGCCCAGCCCTGCGAAAAGTCCTGGAGCATGTTGCCATTGTTGCGCCGACCGATTCCACCGTCCTGCTTCATGGCGAGACAGGCACCGGCAAGGAGTTGGTCGCACGCGCCATTCACAATTTGAGCTCACGTCGCGATCGTCCGTATATACGCATGAACTGCGCCGCCATCCCCTCGGGACTTCTGGAAAGCGAGCTGTTCGGGCATGAGCGGGGAGCTTTCACGGGGGCTCTGATGCAAAGAAAAGGTCGGTTCGAGCTGGCAGACAGAGGCACCCTTTTTCTCGATGAGATCGGTGACATCAGCCTGGAGCTGCAGCCGAAATTATTGCGCGCCGTTCAGGAGGAGGAGTTCGAGCGTTTGGGAAGTGCCACGACGATCCACGTTAATGTGCGCATCATCGCCGCAACCCACCGTGATCTTCGGGCCATGATTCAGGAGGAGAAGTTCCGTGAGGATCTTTTCTACCGCTTCAACGTTTTCCCAATCGAGATTCCTCCCCTGCGCGAGCGGCGCGAGGATATTCCGCTGCTGGTGAACTATTTTGTTTCGAAGCTGTCGCAACGCATGCGAAAGCAGATCACATCTGTGTCAAGGCAGACCATGGACGTTCTAACGAACCACTCGTGGAGAGGGAATGTTCGGGAGCTGGCGAACTTTATCGAACGCGCCGTCATCGTGACACGCGGTGAGGAGTTAGAAGTGCCCGTAGCGGAGCTTCGTAGCTCTTCCGAAATGGTTTTTGTTGCCGCGTCGACCTCTAGCTTTCGACAAGCAGAATGCAGTGTGATCGTCGAGGCTTTGAGATCCGCTTCGGGGCGGATTGCAGGAAAGGGCGGAGCCGCCGAACGGCTGGGATTGAAACGTACGACGCTGCAAAACAAGATTCGCCGCTTGGGCATCGCGAAAGCACAATACCAGAACTAGGGAGACTGACCTCAGGTGCGGAGCCATGCACGCGGACCGCTAAGAAGAGTCGACGGTTTTGACCTTATGGGAATAGTGGGTTGGAACTCATGACTGAAAAGAAGGATAAAGACCGAGTGATGGCCGAAATCACACTTTCACATCTTTTGCGACTGGCCACCGAACAAGGCTCCCCTGTGAGCCGGGAGCAAGCTCTCGCATTTCTCAATCAAGAGGGACGCGCGTTCGAGATGTGGAAGCACATGATGCAGGCTGGTGAGGGGTTTATTGCAGGCAGCTTATTGAGGCAGTCCATTTGCCCCGAAAGAGCACAGCCGATGGTGTCTCGCTAATCGCTGCGAGCACGACTCGCCCGTTGACCATCCCAGTTTGTGCAGGAAAGCCCGCCGCATACCGCGGTTGGGATGACAGTAGTGACCGGTCCAGTCGATGCACGGACGTTACGCTGCTGCTCCGCTACGCTGGCTCCGTTGGTCCGAACGTGGTGCGAACCTGTACGCTCGTTCGATGATCGGCACCAGCCGTTCTGGCAGTTCGCTCTTCATCACGTATTCATCCACCAACCACAAGATTCGCTCTGGCATCTCGCCGTACGCTGAAAGCAGGATGATCGGCAGGTTGGGAAACCGTTGCTTGATATGGCAGGCTACGGCTTCCACGTCCATGCCTTCATGTTTGTACTCCAGTAAAACCGCAGCCACCGACGTTTCCTCTAACATCTTCATCGCGGTGTAGCCGTTCGACGCGATCTTGACGCAATAACCGTGAGATTCAAGAGTTACCTTGCGAAGCTCCAAGGCTTGTGGACGGTCATCGATGCACAACACAGTGGGGGAATCCATTGCCACATCTCCTCTGGATGGTTACAAGGTTACAAGCTGCACTTGGCGGGAGGAAGCTTTTTGAAGACTGAGCCCTGCGCGAAAGCTGGTTCTACGCGGCGACTGTCTTCGCTCTCTGTAGGGTGACCTCCGACTCTGCTTGCAGCCAATCGTCTAGTTCGTGCCCACCTTCTTTCCCGCGTTGCTCATACAGTTCGTGAGCACGACGACCGGATTTGCTCCTGAATATCACTGGCAGATTCGGTTGTTTGTCTGATTGTACTTGGCGGAGTGGATGCTGTGAGCGTGGGCTTCATTGTTATATCACTCCTTTGCAGGTAATCGTTGACAATCTCTGTTGACGTTCCTTGCCACTCGGCTATGGGGCATGAACGCTCGCCAATAGCCAATCCTTGGGCACCGACTGAAAAATCAGTTCATCTTCCGGCACGGTAAAGTCGATGCCGCAGCGCGGGCACGTGAACTCCCAATGCTCAGAATGGTCACGTCTCACGCCGTCCGTTGACCTGTAGGCAACCGTTAACGCACCGCAGTCGGGCATCGGACAGCTTGTGCCCGCCGCAATCACTTCCTCTTTCTGCTCCCAATCATCGGGCATGGCTTGCCTCGTTCCGCCGACTACCGATCCCACGCCCCTCATGTTCGCGCAAAGGCGAGTCAAGGTATGCAGCAGTAGCCCATTTTGACCTTCAGACAAGGGAACGACATCAGGGGGTTCATCATGAACCGATGCTGGACAAGGAGCCTTAATCACTTTTCCGCGTGCATCGATTCGCAGCGTCATCACTGCCGAACACGTCGGGCACAACCAGTAGTATTCAACCTTGGGATTTGGCACTCGAAGGTGTGGGTCAGGTTCGAGCCGAAAGAGCCTCCCGTCTCCGAGTCGGCGAAAGGAAGCGGAACACGGAGGGTTGGCACACTTTTCGAGCATCACAGAACTCCACTGCGCTAAGTCTGTTGATTCCTCTAACGTGATCCTCTACGGACAGCTTATGCAATGACGAAAATCATACGCACATGTGATTCCGATCACAGCACGACCCTGACCGCAGCGTAAGATCCCTTCGCGAGCGTGCTGGAGACAAGTGCGCTAGGCTCCCAATCATCGCATTCTCAATTTCATTCGCCTCCCCTCCGCTTTCTCCAGCACGTTCATGGTGTGCCCTAAGTATTGGAGTAGGTCGGCGCGATGCGGTACGTTGTTTCTTGCCAGCGGTGCCAATTCATTGCGGATGCCAATGATATTCGTGGCTTCGGCTTACAACTGAACACTCATGCGTGGAATTGTGCCGACGGAGGGATGGAAGGGACTTCGTAGACAGTAACCAAGGCGCCTCCGGCCCAGGCTAGTTGAGTCGCGCGCCGAGGCAAGAGCACTTCAGGCACACAACGGGCTTTTGCTGCCTGGCGATGACTACCCACGTTCTTCGAACGTTGTTTAGCTTCGGACTGGAGCAGAACCAGGTCGTGTCACGATAACTGTAGAATCCGGTACAGCGTCGACCATGGGATCTGTGGCGGACTAAGCGTCGTGTTTTGAGTGTGAGGCGAAAATGCCGGGGTATGAGGATTCTGGCACACCGCGTGGCCGTCGATTGACGAAACCTTGGCCCAAACCTCGGCCCAAACCTCGGTTTTTCAGGCAGCTAGGGGGAGTGACGGGTTGAGGATGACGCCCTGCCAGAGTAATCGAGGCGCCGAAGTAATGCTCGGCAAATCCGTCCATCGAACTTTGAAGAGTTCCCGGTTCCGGCTGCTCGCGCGCCTTAACTGCAAGCACGCGTCCAGGGGAGGCAGGGAGAAGAGAGAGAGACACCATCCCTAAGCCTTCGGCTTAGGTCAGTGCGATACGCCCGAGCTGATTCGGATGTTGTTCGCACAAGCTCGAACGGGGTTCGATCTCGTTCGGCCTGTGTCTCACTACAATTCGAATGCGGAATGACAATGTTCGCTGCTACTGCTTAAGGGGTTCTGTCCCCTCACTCAGGATCTTCAGATAACGTGAATATCCGAAGACACGGGCTCGGCGTTTTCCCGTGACCTCCTTGGCTATGCGTAGGCGAACCAGGTGATCCAAGGCAACCGTCACCGTGGGGATGGATAGCTTAAGCTCGTCGGAGACGGCGCCGATAACTGCCAGAGGTTTCTTCTGCATGTACTCATGAACACGCAGTGCAGAAGACGCTGCGCGTCCGATTGTCTGAATACGGTCCCGATCGTTTGCAAAGAGCGTCAGAATCTGTTTTGCGGCATCAGCGGCGGAGCGCGCCGTGATCTCCGTCCCTTCGAGAAAAAAAGCCAGCCATTCTTCCCAGGCACCTTCTGTTCGTACACGCTGAAGCAGGTCGTAGTACCGCTCGCGGTTCGTCTTGAAGTACAGGCTGAGGTACAAGAGAGGCTCTCGCAATGCTCCTTTAGAACAAAGCAGGAGTGTGATCAACAACCGACCGAGTCTGCCGTTTCCGTCTAGAAACGGGTGGATCGTCTCGAACTGCACGTGAATCAATCCGGCTTCGACCAGGATGGGTAGCTTGTGTTTCTCGTCGTGAAAAAAACGCTCAAGACTGTCGAGACACTCCATCAATCGTTCTGGCGGAGGCGGAACAAACGCAGCATTGCCGGGACGAGTCCCTCCGACCCAGTTTTGCGACCGCCGGAATTCGCCTGGTGTTCTATTGGCCCCACGCCCGCCGCGCAATAGGATGGTATGAATTTCGCGAATCAGCCGGAGCGAGAGAGGGAAGCCGCCTGCGATCCGTCGAAGCCCATGTTGCATCGCCGCGACGTAGTTTGAGACCTCCTCGACATCATCAATCGGAACTCCGGGTTCCGAGTCATTTTCAAACAGCAATAGATCCGAAAACGACGATTGCGTCCCTTCGATCTGCGACGACAAGAGGGCTTCTTTCTGGATATAGAGGTATAGGAAGAATTTGGTGTCGGGGAGCAACGTGGTCAGGCCATCGAGTCGGCCTAGTGCCTGGTTGGCTCGGTCAAGATGCTGGTACAGGCCCGCCAATTCCACAGGCGGATTGGGCGGTAGCCCAGGCGGGATGAAGGCTCGCACTGGCTCTCCAGTGACCGTGGTTGTGACATAGGTCCCCAGCCTCGACTTGTTTTCAGTGACCACTCGCGTTATGAAAGGTTCCTTTAATAAGCCTCTACGTTATTAAAGGATACGGCTTTATCTCTTAATAATCAAGGCCTGCACCAAGAAGCCCGCCAAATTGGCCAAGATCAAGCCATCTGCGATTTGTCGCTGAGCAGGGCGTTTGATCAATAATAACCGCGATGAGGAATCTAAACTGACATTTTAGATGTCTCAACGCTCGACTCAATGGCGTTTTCCACTTTGCTTCGGAATGGCTTGCGGCTGAGGAGCTGCCTGTATTTGCAGCTGTTGCAATGTACTGGTACCTGGCGGCCCCGACGCTACCCTATGCACGCTGGCAAACCACGTTCCTAAGAAGAATCCCAGCGCTAATGCAGCACTCCCGATGACTGGCAGCCAGACGGCCCAAACTTGTTTTTCCAGCCTTACAAGGAAGTCGTCCATCTGTTGTGCCCTAGTAGTCATGCTCCGCAGGAGCGAGTCATTGGCGCTTCTGACCTTTTCGATCACTCCGATGTCAGGGTGAGCTACTTCTCGTAGCACGTTCACAAGTTGCTCTTGAACGGAGTTCATTTCAGAACAGGACTGGTCAAGCGCTTTGGCCGTATCCGGCAGACCGGACTGCTGGAAGCACTGTCGCAGGCTCTCGCCCAGAAGCTTCGCTATGCGTGGCGGGTCCAAACCTGTTTCCAATTCCTTCGGCAACTGAGCAAGGCGTGATTCGAGGTGTGATGCGTATCCAGCCATCCGTTTCTCAACTACATTGGCTTGAGATGCCGAACTTTCAAGAATCTTCTGCAACGACTTGCGTTCTGCGGCGATCTCCGCGGGCGTTTCTCGCGTGAGTAGCGCAAGGAGGCCCATTGCCTCTAGTAGGCGTAGCATTTCGTCGTTTGGACCAAGGATGCGAGTGTGTGCGATGACCCTGTAATATTCCGCCAGTCGTTCAGCGGGCACCAGTCCTGCCAGTTCATCGAACAGGGTTTTGCTCTCAGACTCTGCTCCCGCCAAATTGAGAAGTTCCTGATCGGGGCTCATGGTAAGAACATCTCCTTTGCCCGGTCGAACTCGGAGAAGAGCCGTCGCCGGTAGCTTTCGGCACGCATCACAATCGAGGCACGCTTCAGTTCGTTGATCGCATTCTGCCTTGTAGCAACCTGGCCAAGGCGGATGCCATGTTGCCGCGCGGGGTTCTCAAGTTCCGCCAAGCGAAATTCCATCCGAATCATGATCGGCGAGAGCGCTTCGCGGAAACGAATGGCTTGCTCGGCAGATTCCCAGTAGCTGAAGTCTGCCTGAGGACTTGTCGCATTCTGGACAATCAGATACTGCGCCCGTTCCTGAAGTCGGTTTGCCCATGCGAGGACACTCTCAACGCTTGCCGGGTCTGGCGTGACAACGCCCACAGCGGTGAAGCGTGCGCCGGTGGCCGCGACATCCTCATACATCGCGTCGAACCAGTCAGTTGCCACCTGCCCTGAACCGGCTCCCATGTCGGCGAGGATGATCGCCGCGCCTGATTCGAGATGATCTACGAACGCGTCGAGACCGGCTGGCGTGTGAATATTCACCTTGGCTACCGACCCGTTGAAGAAGTGCTTGAGCGATCCCCGAGCCTTGTTTTCGGTATCGAGGTCGAGCAGTGTGAATGGAATCTCATTAGTTTCGAACCACTCAGCCAGCGAGACCATCAGGCCAGTCTTGCCAACTCCGCCCTTACCGCCCATGGTGAAGACGACGCGTTTATTCTTCTTTTCGGTGTTCATCGCGAGCCTCCTTGGCTGACTAGTTTCAACGGCTCGCTTTCCTCAAAGTGAAAGTGCTTGGGTTTTGCTTTCTGCTCGACTGGTCTTGCTTTGAGCGCCGCAATTCGCGATGCAACGTCGTCGGGACTCAATCGCGTGTTCAACGACGATTCCGGTTCGAGCGGCGGCAGTTCGTACTGCACCTGCTTTCGGTGTTTGGCACGAACTTTGATGAAGGAGTGAATCGTGCTGACGGCCACGTCGAGGCCGACACGCTCGTGAAGGATGCGAACGATGTCGCGATACGTGCAGCCTTTGCGTCGCAATTGGCGAATCAGTTCGCGGTGAGTTTCGAGCTTGGAGCGAGGTGGTTTCTGCGGGATCGAATCCAGCAGGGAAAGAAGGGTCGGGTCCATGATTTTCAGGCTCCTTAGCACCTGGCCATCACAGTCCGTTAACAGTCCGATAACCCGTCTCCACAGTCCGATAAGTGCCCTAGAGGGCTATCCGTACCGTTTAATTTCAATCGGTTACGAACTCTAGGACGACTTTCACGGCGGTAACACGGGTTCAAATCCCGTCGGGGACGCCAACCTTATCAACCACTTGCGGAATTGCTGGTTTTGGCGCGCTACGGGTTACGCTACGGTTCAGCTGCTGAATCACTCCACGATGAGCGTTGCGCTTCTCTTCCGACATCGCTTCGTCGTAGACATTCATCGTGATTGCGTACGAGGCATGCCGCAACAGTCCTTGCACTACTTTGGGGTTGTTGTTGTTTTGGCGCAGCAGGGTCGTGCAGGAGTGGCGTAATGTGTGCCATCCCTTAATGTCGATCCCGGTTTTCGCGGCGACTGGCTTGATGGGACGCTGCATGATCCGACTCATCCAGTACGGCTGCTTGCCTCTCATCTTCGTACTGGCGAAGACGTAGTCGCTGTCATGGGCGTAAGGAGTCTCATGACGCCAAGCCAGCAATTGTTGGATCAGCACATCATCCAGCGGGATGCTCTTTTTCGAAGCTTCCGTCTTGACTTTACCGATGCGCTGTTTCACGATTGAGCGCTTTGGGATCAAGAACTTGTCTTCGAAGCAGATGTCTTCCCATCGGACGCCGCTCAGTTCACCCCTCCGCAGTCCGGTTCCGAAATCCAGCAACACCATCACTCGCTCTCGTTGTTTCAGCTCACCGTAGATAAGTTAGGAAAGTTGGTCAACGCTGAGACGGATGGGTGTTGCCTGGCGCACGCCGCTTTGCCGAACAGATGTAATCGGATTGCGGTCCGTCCATTCATAGCGGATTGCGTGCTCGTACAGAAGATGCATCAGGTCCCTGATCTTCTTTTTCGAACCATCGGCTAGGGCCGTGCCATCGTCTTTCCTCAAAGTCGACAGCCAGCTCTCTACGGCCACGGCCTTTTGACGGTCCTGCTCTTCGAAATTGCCTGAAGAGCCCATCGAGTGAACCAGATAATAGGCTGTGTGCAGTCCGGCCATGGCGGGTGGGAGGGAAGTCTGGTCGAGGCCATCGCCCATCACCACTTCGGTGCTGGGAGCGACACGCGGCAGCAGAAATTCAGGGTGTCTGGCCAAAACAACGAACCGGCCAACCGGCCTTCTCAAGACCCTTGAGGAGACGTCCTCCGATGTAGCCGGTGGCCCCAGTCAGCAGGACTAGCGGTCGGCCAGCGGAATCAAATGAGGACGCCAATGTCAGGATCCACCTCGTGAATGCAAGCGATCAGTCGGAACCGAATTATCTTTTAGGAATCCAAGGAAGAAACACGCTGGTTCTTCTTTTGTAGTCCGCGAAATCAGGATTCTCGGCCATTTTCTTTTCAAGCATTGGAATCCCGGAAACCTTCAAGATCAGGAAAGTGATGGTGAGGGGGCCGATAATGCCAAACCAGCCGCCGCCCGGGACACCGACCGCCAGCAGCCAAATACCCCACCACTGGACGACCTCTCCGAAATAGTTGGGGTGTCGGGTGTACTGCCACAGCCCGGTTTGCAGTATCTTGCGCCGATTATGTGGATCTCTTGCGAACCGCGCGAGTTCCGCATCCCCTATCGATTCGAAAAGGAAACCAAAGAGCCAAACGCAAACGCCCACGCCTCCAAGAAAACCGACCGTGCCTCTGGGCCTGCGATTGATTATGAGCATCGGCAGTGCAACGAGGAATAGGAGCGCGCCCTGCAGGAGATACACCTGCGCATACGAGCGAGCATAGAACCACTTGCCCCATTCTCGTCTCCAGGTCGCGTAGCGGAAATCTTCTGGCTTGCCCCGATGGCGCGCATGAATGTGCCATGACAGGCGTAGGCCCCAGATGCTCACCAGGATGCCCACCAGTATGCCTCGCGCTCCCGACCCGCCGGATAGAAAGAACGATGTCCAGGCCAGAAGAACAAAGCCCACCCCCCAAGCTACATCGGCAACATCGTTCCTTCTCTTGATCAACGAGATCAGGAACCACAGGGTCATGTATCCCCAGAGCATGACACCCAATGTCGAGTAGTAGTTCATAGGCCGAGCTGGCGCGCGATGAGGTAGGTCCCGACAGATACAGAGCCTGCCAATATCGTGCCCCAAATCAGGTCCACCACTGTCAGTGCAAGCGGCCAATCCTTGAGCGTGGCGAGATTGGTGAGATCGTAAGTCGCATAGGTGATGAGACCGAACAAGGCCCCGAACATAAGCGCACGCATCAACGAAGCTTTTTCGACAGCCGGCGCAATGACGAAAACCACCAGGCCCGCCAGGAAGAGTAGGTAAAAGAGTATGGCCGCCGTCCAATTGACCTTGGGCGCCATCAACAATCCTATCTGTTTGGTGTAGAAGTTTTTTGCTGCTACGCCGAGCCACACCATATCCAGGCCAAAGAAAATCGGCAGGGCAATGCAATAGAGTTTCAGAAACATAGAGTCACCATTTGTCATTCAACCTCACATTCTGCAACATCCCGAGTGTGATCTTGGCGAACCTGCGCCTCCACTAGGCCGACAGGTTCTGCCGAATGTATCTCTTGCTGTCGAACTTCTTCCCCGTGCTCGCACCGGACATATATCGAATCTGGCCGAAGATAGGTCGTTCAAACCAGGGACGGTCGAACTTTCCCACGATCGACCACGCAATTCCTGCATAGCCGTTGGGGTCGCGGCCATCCAATTCGTACTTGTCATTCAGGCGCACTGCGATCTGGTATGCCTGGGCCGGCGATGGGCTCCACTCCAGAATTTTTTTGGCCCAGTACATCCGCAGATAGTTGTGCATCCAGCCGGTCGTGACCATCTGCG
The DNA here is from genome assembly GCA_963749985.1 of uncultured Acidobacteriaceae bacterium. GTDB lineage: Bacteria > Acidobacteriota > Terriglobia > Terriglobales > Acidobacteriaceae > Sulfotelmatobacter. The sequence continues at coordinate 18,280 of CAVVOS010000007.1, forward strand.
CCTGCGCTGCATTCCAAAGTGCGTCGTGGGTTTCTGCTTGCTCCATCTGCCTCTCGGTGTAAAGTACCGGGCGATTGTCTTTCGCGTGGTTGGCCAGCGTGCGGTGTGCCCACGGCTCGGCGCACTCGAAATTGTCATAGTTGGGATTGAATCGGACGAGGTTCACCGCCAACTCACGCCATGTGATGAGTTGGCCCAGAAACGCTTCCTTGTCCGCGGTGGGCGCGCCGGCATTCTCCACGGCGAGAGCAACGGTGAGAGAACTGATATGCCCGAAATGCAGATAGGGTGAAAGCCGGCTGGTACCGCCCAGTTCCGGCTTGTTGCGATTGGTGCCATACGTGGCCAAGCCGTGCTTGATGAATTCGGCGAGAAGTCTGAGCGCTTCCTTCGTACCGCCGCGAAAGCCTGACACCGGGCCAACCGAGGTATCGAGCGGCCAGCCTTGCGTGATGTCAAACTCCGTATCCAGCGACTGAAGCCTCGCCGGCTTTTTCCATGCTACCTTTGCTTTTGTATTGTTCTGCGGGACCAGAAACCGTCGAAGCTGTGCCTGCAATCGCGGCCTGATGATGTGGGCCGCGTACTGTGCCTTCTCGAGCAGTTTCGAGGGAACGATCACATCGGCGTCCACGGTCCAAAGCGGCATCCTGAGTTTCTTCTCTGCCGATTGCCGCCAGGACTCGGGTTCCCGCATCGGATTTTCATCACCCACGACAAGCGACGGCCTGACTTCGTCGCAGAACTTGATGAGGCTGTGCTCGGGGAATCGCCGGAGCACGAAGCCAATATTGCTCTTTCTGAGTGACTCCGCGATATCCGGAATACCCTCGGCTAGAAAGCGGTAGTGGCGAAGCTTGGCGTGCGGATAAAAAGGTACGGGTGCAAAAAATACGAGTGCGGGCTTGCCCAGTGCGTTGGCTGCCTCCACTGCCACGTCCAGTGCTGGATTGTCCAGGCCCCGTTGCGCCCGCCGCATCCAGTAAACGACGCAGGTACCAGCGGGATCGGGCGTCCCCGGGCGCCTTAGGGTTACGCGAGGGTTATCGGCTAGTTGTAGCAGTTCGTCCATATTGACTTGGCACTGTGCGGAGTTAGGAGTGAGCTACTTCCGTTGAAGCTCCTTGATTGTTGCCATCTCTCAGAACTTGGCCCCCCTACCGACGCGCAATCCGTAAGAGGACGCGACCTGGCGAAGTACTCTGGACAGCAGGATGTAAAGCGGAAAAATCGCGAAGGGAACAGTCAGCAACCAGGCGACAATGGCGTGTACTTCCGCCAGCCACAGCGTCGAGACCGCATGAGGCAGGTCGGCGCGCACCATAGTCAGAATCTGCGCTAGAGAAAACTGCAGAGGTGCAGTGCGAAAAAGCTTTTCTCCCAGGCGGATGAACGGCACCAACAAGAACAACTGCATGGGATAGATCAGCCAGTTCACCAACTGGATGGCAGGCAGGTTCAGCCCAAAAATCACGGCTGCGGCCGCACACAAAACGGTAGTTGAACCGAGAAGTGGAAAGATGCCGAACACAATTCCGAAAGCCAGGCTCAAAGCAATCTTCTCCGGCGTGATCCCCTGGGTGAGAAGGGCGACTAGGGGTGCAACGACTCGGCGATGAAAGAACCCGCGTTTCATGCTTGGCTGTGGCGATTCGGCTAGAACCTCGCTCCCCGAGCTGCCAGTTGGTGTTCCAGCGCGGAGAAATCCTTAAGCACCAGCCAGCGAGATCCCTCAGTAGCCTGATCCAAATGAAGTTCCGGCGCGCCACCGAGCCACAGAGCAGTGGAACGCGTCACCTTGCGGGCGATGTAACTGAGATCGTCGCGCACCTCTGAACTTGGCGCGGACGATAGGCTGAGTAAAACCACGTCCGCTTCACTTTTTCGGGCGGCCAGGACGATGTCCGCGGCCGGTAAATCTGTCCCGAGATAAATGGCGCCAAGGCCTCCTGCCGCAATCAGCATGGCAGCGGCGAGAGTAGGGAACGCGTGGCGTTCATTTGTCGGTGTGGCCAGCAAAACCCGCGCCGGGGGATTCGACGGAGAATAGGTTCGCACCAGCGAGGCCAGCACGCCGGTGAGCAGATTGGTCAACATGTGCTCCTGGGCGATGCTGCACTTGCCCTCATGCCAGCGCTCGCCGACCGTCCGCATCAGAGGCAGCGCGGCTTGATGAACGAAATTACGGGGGCTTCCCAAGGCCGCTGCCAGCCGGTTGATTTCACGATCGGTACCGGCAAAGTCGAAGCGTTCGAGGGCGCGTAGAACGGGCGCCAGCATCGCATTCACATCGGTCGTGCTCGCAGCGGATTCCCCGGACGCGATGGAGGAGCTTTTCTCCAGAAGCCCCCGCAGTTGCCGGTCACCGAGCGCGGCCACCTGTCCGATGCTGTGTCCCTGCTCGACCGCCCGCCGTAGCAGAAGCAGTTTCTGAATTTGTTCCTCGGAGTAAACACGTCCGCGCGCGGCCCGTTTGGGAATGACGGTCCGGTAGCGGCGCTCCCAGGCGCGCAGCGTGTCCAGCGGGATTCCGGTGAGTTTTGCCACGGCGCTGATGGGGTAAGAGGTCGGCATCCGATAAGGATCCTATCAATCCCGCCTTTGGTTGTCAAATATGTGTCCTGGACAAAGGCTTGACAATTCTAGTCCGCTTTGATACAACAAATCAGACAGCAATCCGACGCCCTGCCTGAGCGCGTACTGGCTAAGAGAGGTTCGCGAACCCAAGCTAGAAGTCAGAGGCAAAAGCCAGGAATTCTGTGTGATCAAGCCAATGCGCAACTACAGTTTCGGGACAGTGATTCCGTTTGTGCTGCTGCATGCGGGGTGTATCTCCGTGTTCTTTGTCCCTTTCCGGTGGTCATGGTTGGAGCTCATGCTGGCGATTTATGTCGTGCGAATGTTCGGCATTACTGCCGGATACCACCGCTACTTCAGCCACCGCAGCTACAAATTGGGGCGCGGTTGGCAGTTTCTTATGGCGTTTCTGGCGGAGACTTCCGGACAGAAAGGCGTGCTGTGGTGGGCTGCCCATCATCGCGTTCATCACCGGCATGCGGATCAGGATCCAGACATTCACTCTCCGTTGAAGCGCGGATTCTGGTGGGCCCATGTGGGGTGGGTGCTGTCGAACGAATACGACAAGTATGATCCGGCGCTGATCCAGGACTTCGGCAAGTATCCGGAATTGCGTTGGCTGGACAAACACTACATGGTTCCGCCGGTCGTGTTAGCGGCAGTTCTGCTGCTCAGCGGAGGTCTGGGAGCGTTTGTGTGGGGATTTGCGGTCTCGACCGTCCTACTGTTTCACGGGACCTTCACCATTAATTCGGTGGCGCATCTGTGGGGTTCGCGGCGGTTCGACACGGCCGACGACAGCCGCAATAACTTCGCTCTCGCCATCATCACGCTAGGCGAAGGCTGGCACAACAATCACCACAAATTCATGTACGCGTGCCAGCAGGGGATTCGCTGGTGGGAAGTGGACGTTACTTATTACGTGCTGAAGATGCTGAACTGGCTGGGAATCGCCAGGGATCTGCGGGGCATTCGGGTGCCGCTGTCGGAAAGTGAGGCGGCATGAGTCGAATCGCGGTAATCGGGGCGGGGATCTCAGGAATGGGGGCAGCATATCTGCTCAGCCAGAAACACGAAGTGTGGCTGTTCGAGAAGGAGGCTCGCCTCGGAGGCCATACCCATACGCATCAGATTGAAACCAGCCGCGGCGTCTTGCCGATTGACACTGGGTTCATCGTGCATAACGACCGCACCTACCCGAACCTGGTTCGATTGTTCCAACAGATAGGCATCGCCCGGCAGGCAAGCGAAATGTCGTTCGGAGTGTCTTGCCGCCAGACTGGATTTGAATACAGCAGCCGTGGCCTGAGCGGGTTCTTCGCGGGCCGGAGCAATTGGCATCGCCTGGGACACTACCGCTTTCTGGCGGAGATCATGCGCTTCAACCGGGAAGCTCGCAAGCTTCTGCAGGATCCGGCCAATGCTGGGATGACTTTAGGGGATTACCTGCGTGCGAATCAGTTCGGAGGCGAGTTCACGCGCTACTATTTGCACCCGATGGCGGCGGCGGTATGGTCCACGTCGCCAGAGGAGATCGAAAACTTCCCGGCCTTTACCCTGATTCGCTTCCTCGAGAACCACGGGCTCCTGGGTTTGACGACGGCTCCTCAGTGGTATGTGCTGAAAGGTGGCAGCAGCGTTTACGTTCCGCCGTTGACTGCGCCTTACTGCGAACGGATTCGTCTGGGAGCAAAGATCAACGGGGTCAGGCGCACTGCCGCCGGGGTACAAATTGGCTTTGAGGACCGTCCGCCGGAGTCTTTCGACGAAGTCGTCTTCGCATGTCACGCGCCGCAAACGTTACAGCTACTGAAGGATCTAACTCCCCTGGAGGGGCAGGTGCTCGGTGGTTTCCGCACCAGCCGTAACGAGACTGTGCTGCACACTGACTCGAGCCTGCTGCCACGGCGGCTGGGGGCGCGTGCATCGTGGAACTATCATCTCGGCCCCAAACGGCGAGCCGCTACGCTGACGTATCACATGAACCGCCTACAGAGCCTGCCCACACGGGAAGACTATTGCGTCACGCTGAACGATACTCAGTCCATCGGCGAGCGCCAAATTCTGCGCGAGATGACCTACTTCCATCCTCTCTACACGTTGAACGCGGTTCGAGCCCAGGCTCGGTGGCGGGAGATTAGTGGCCGTAACCGGACGCACTTCTGCGGTGCATACTGGTTCTACGGCTTCCATGAAGACGGATTGAATTCGGCGATCCGGGTTGCGGAGACACTGGGCGTCTCGTGGGATGCGGCGAGAGAAGCGGCGGCATAATGGAATCGGGAATATATTCGGGAACGTTGCGTCATCGCAGGTTCAGTCCTGTTCGCCACGAATTTACTTACCCGCTGTTCATGGTCTTCCTCGATATCGACCGCTTGCCGCAGCTGATGCAGGTATCTCCGCTAGCGGGATACAACCGGCGGAACTGGGTTTCCTACCAGGAGCGGGACCATTTCGGTGATCCGGCGAGGGCTCTCCGTGAGCGCGTATCGCGCGATGCGGACAAAAACGGCGTTGTCCTTCCCCCAGGGCGAATCTTCCTGCTTACTCATCTTCGCTATCTCGGGTACAACTTCAATCCCGTTTCTTTCTTTTACTGTTACGACCGGGAAGACACTTTGCAGATGGTCATGGCCGAAGTCAACAATACTTTCGGAGAAACCGCAAACTACTGGCTCACGCCCAATGTCGAGCGCCCGGCCGGCGAAAACAAGCGGTACCGATTTGCGAAGCAATTTCACGTCTCACCCTTCCTGAAGCTGGGCCAGGAATACGATTGGACATTCACGCCGCCCGGCGAGCGTTTGATCAGTCAGAGCGTCAGTTATGAGGACGGTCGCGAGATCTTTGATTCCACGCTCAAGCTGGAACGGCGCGAGTGGTCGCGAGCTGAGTTGCACCGGGCCTTGTTGCGATTTCCCTGGATGACCGCCAGAGTAATCACTGCAATTCATTGGCAGGCGTTGCGGCTATTGCTGAAGCGAGTCCCGGTGGTCAGTCATCCAGGCGCAGGACATTTCGAGCGGGCGACAGTTCAGCACTTGGGGGCGTCATGGCGAGCGGAATAACCACGAACATCGCAAAGAAAATATTCCTGAAAAGTCTGACACATCTGCGGACGGGCAGCCTGGAGATTGTCTGTCCAGAAGACACGTACTGCTTTGGGCAGTCCGGCGTCAGCCAGGAAAAAGACCCGCTGCACGCGGTAATCGCCGTACACGACGAGCGGTTTTTCCGTCGCGCACTGTTAGCTGGGGACGTTGGCGTTGGCGAAGCCTACATGGACGGCGACTGGTCTACACCCGATATGGTTGCGGTGGTCCGCTTGGCGGTGCGAAACCTGGATCAACTGGACGGCGGCAACCGCCTCTTGACGTCCTTCCGCAAGCTCGCCGACGTTCTTGAGCATCGCGGCCGCCGCAACACGCAGGCCGGAAGCCGGCGCAATATCGCGTATCACTACGATCTGGGCAACGACTTCTATCGCCTTTTTCTCGATCGTACGCTGGCCTACTCGTGCGCTTATTACGAAAAGGCCGACGATACTCTGGAGCAGGCGCAGATACACAAGTTCGACCGCGTTTGCCGAAAACTCCAGCTGGGGCCGCAGGACCACGTGCTCGAAATCGGCACCGGCTGGGGCGGCTTCGCGGTATACGCGGCTGAGACCTATGGGTGTCGCGTAACGACCACGACCATCAGCCGCCAGCAGCATGACTACGCGCGTGAATTGTTCTCTCGGAGCAGTGCGGGGAAGCGCATCCAGTTGCTGTTCGAAGACTACCGCAACCTGCGGGGAGAGTTCGACAAGATCGTGAGCATTGAAATGTTCGAAGCCGTGGGTTACGAGCACTACGACGACTACTTCGCAGCCTGTAATCGCCTGCTCAAGCCGGACGGCAGCATGCTGTTGCAGACCATCACTATCCTGGAAGCGAAGTTCCAGCAATACCGCAAGCAGAGCGACTGGATCAAGAAGCACATCTTTCCCGGAGCCGAACTGGCTTCGGTCATCGAGATTCAACGATCGCTGGCTCGAACCACCCGCATGCAGCTTTCTCACCTCGAAGACATCGGGAAACACTACGCTCTCACCCTTCACGAATGGCGCCGCCGATTTCTCGAATATCTCTCCGATGTGCGCCAACTCGGATTCGAGGATCGCTTCGTGCGCATGTGGGACTACTACCTGGCGTACTGCGAGGGTGGATTCCGCGAACGCTACATCAGCGATGTGCAACTGGTGCTCAGCAAAGTGACGACCTCAATTCAATTGATGAATCAACCAGTAATGGAGGCAGCATGGCAGGAGAACCTGTAATGACGTATCGCATACCGATAACCGCGATTGTTGTTGTGGCTATCTCAGTCACGCCGCTAATGGTGTTTGCCGCTTCCGTGCCATCAGCCGGCAGCCTGGCCCCCGAATTCACACTCGCCTCGCAGGAGGGTACGCCGGTCAGCATTAAGAATTATCGCGGCAAATGGGTGGTCTTGTACTTTTATCCCAAAGATTTCAGCAGCGGGTGCACGATCGAGGCGCACAACTTCCAGCGCGACCAGCCGCAGTACCAGCAGAACAATGTCGTGGTGCTGGGCGTTAGTGTCGATAGCGCCGACTCCCACAAGCAGTTCTGCACAAAAGAAGGACTGAACTTCAAACTGCTGGCCGATCCCGATCACAAAGTGTCGATTGCTTACGGCTCGTTGACGAACCTCGGCCTGGTGAAATTTGCTTCCCGTCACACCTTCATCATCAATCCGGAGGGGAAGGTGGCCAGAGTATTTACCGAGGTGAATCCTAACAAGCATAGTGAGGAAGTGTTGGCGGCTCTCGCCGAACTGCAAAAACAGAGCGGCGGCTCTCGGTAAGGACTTGACGGCTAACTGACGACCCCATGAACTACGACGCGATTCTGGTTACTTCCTTCGGTGGTCCCGAACGTCCCGATGACGTCATGCCATTTTTGGAAAATGTCTTGCGTGGCAAGAACGTGCCGCACGAGCGCATGCTGGAAGTGGCCGAACACTACTACCACTTTGGTGGTAAGAGCCCGATCAACGACCAGAATAGACAGCTCATCGCAGCTCTTGATGCGGAACTGGCTCAGCACGGGCCTCGCTTGCCCATCTATTGGGGGAATCGCAACTGGCATCCCATGCTGGCCGACACGCTGCGCCAGATGAAGGTGGACGGCATCCGCCGCGCGCTGGCTTTCGTGACCTCCGCTTACAGCTCGTACTCGAGCTGCCGACAGTACCGGGAAGACATAGCACGCGCGCAAGAGGCAGCAGGCAAGGGCGCGCCGGTGGTGGATAAGATTCGCGCGTACCACAACCATCCTGGATTTGTTGAGGCTGTGGCAGATCATGTGCAGCACTCGCTGGCAAAGATTCCAGAGGGGCGGCGTGAGGCGGCGTACCTTATCTATACCGCGCACAGCATTCCGCTGGTGATGGCGCAAGGCTGTGACTACGAGAAACAACTCAAGGAAACCGGCAGGCTAGTCGCGGAACATCTGGGACGCAACGAATGGCGCCTGGTGTACCAGAGCCGAAGTGGTCCAGCGTCGCAACCTTGGTTGGAGCCAGACATTCTTGATTGCCTGCGCCAAGTCAAAGTGCGGGGAGGCAGTTCGGATGTAGTGATCGCTCCCATCGGTTTCGTTTCAGACCACATGGAGATTCTTTTCGATCTTGATACGCAGGCGCGAGAGTTGTGCCGGGAGTTGGGTTTGCAAATGGTACGAGCGGAGACCGTCGGGACGCATCCTCGATTCATACGCATGATTCGCGAACTAATTTGCGAGCGCGGGGACCAAGGCCAGCCACGGCTTGCGGTAGGAGCGTTGGGTCCACGCCCCGACGCGTGTGCGGTGGATTGCTGCTTGATGCCCAGCCGGCAAGATCGCCTGCTGGGGTTAGGAAAGGATTCTTGATGCGTGTACTCATCACTGGTGCGACCGGATTCATCGGCAGGGCGCTGGTTCCTATTCTTCGTCGCGAAGGCCACCAGTTGATTGCCTTGGTCCGCCCATGATCGCTTCCCCAGCGAGATTGACGACGCGTCACTTCGTTCGATCACACGAACTTCGGAATCCAGCCGATTGCAGTGCGTCTAGGAACCCAGAGCTTAGGTTCACGTTGGTGGTGCCGAACTGGAAAATCCTGATGTTCTGAGCCATAGCGGATCCGCTGGCTAGAGCAAATACGACCATCAGCGCCAAAGGCGCAAAGATCTTCTTTAACTAGGGGCTTGCATGTTGTACAGCGATTCGAGGCACTTGCTATAGTGTGTTCTCCCCCGGCAAAATCCTGCATCGCGGAAATCGCGCAGATGTCTCCTAAGAAGTATGGTTTCTCGGATCGTCGTTCGTGTTGACGTATTCAAGCCCAAGCGGCCCAATCGCCGCCACTTGCGTGACGTACTCACCGGATTTCGCCCAGTGGAAATGGGACGTATTGCCCGGCAGAACGATGACGCTTCCGGGCGGGTACGCTTGCAGTGCGGCAGCGTCGAACTGATCGCCCAGGCCGATGTAGAAAACACCCGAGATTACTGTATAGACTCGGTCCTCCGGGTGTCGGTGGGGCATCAGCTTAACGCCGTGGGGTACTCGGACCCTGATCGTGTAGGGTCCGGCCTCCGAGGGCTGACCCACGATGACAGCCAGGCGGACCGAAGGTGGGAACGCGGCGAAGGGCTTCCAATTGATGTCTTCGGACAGGACCGATTTGAAAACGTCCTGGCCTGGCTGATGCGCTGCAACCGACCTTTGTGTTGCTCCCGTCATCACTGCTGTTCCCTCATTTGGCATGTAACGTTCCTCGCAATTTAGGCGTGGTAGACACTCCCGATTAGACAGGGGAGAACGTTGGGGCTGCTTGCTTGATGGTGTCACTGGGCGGCGCCGCGCCGGCACTTGCTTTCGAAGCACGCAGCGGTTTAACGCTTCTGGTACGGGTGGAAGATGTAGTCCTTCGCCTTCACTGGCGTGTGGCACGCGAATCCGCAGTCGGAGGGGCTTTTGGCGTCGGGCGAGAACGTGTCCGAAGCGGCATCATAGTTGAACACCGCGTAGCCCCACCCGCCGCTTTTCGAAAATCTCTTGCTGTCCTTCTCCATGAGGAAAACCTGACTGAAGACGTTTGGCACATCCACCGCGAACGGGGCCTCCGTGCTCTTCTTCTGCGTCCATTGCAGCTTCGCGATCATGGAGCCCTCCGGGAACGGCTGGCCGTTAAGCGGAATGCCGGACTTGTATGCCTTAATCATGGTCGGATTGGCGACGATCACCTTCAGTATTTCGGTGGTCCGGGCGGAGGAGACGTCAGCCCAGTCTTCGTATCCCCGGAAGTCGGAGAACGCGATTCCGCTCGGCGATATCAGCGAGTACTTGTCTTTGTTTTGGCCCTGCGCGAAAAGGGCCGCGACGCCGAGGACGGCGAGCACTGCCACGGCTGTCGCAACCGTGGTAAAGCCGCCGATACGTTTCACGGCTGTGCGGGTTTCTATCCTCTGTTCTTGTTGTTCTTGCGCCACAGATTTCGTCAGAAATTCGGACATTTGTATTTCCCTTCACAAGAAAGTCTTGCAAGCCAATCAACGTGCATCTCGAACGGTTGCGATTAAACCAGAGTGAAGGGAGTAAGACAATTGGACGATGGTATCGACGATACCTTCGTATCGGTTGGGAAAATAGGTTTCCTTCACTGATCGACCTTCCGGACTAGCTGCGCGAAAAGCCATATGCCTCAGGCATGAGACGCTGCGGTCGATACGAAAGTATGGGCAATACCATCGTCCAATTGCGCGACCCGTGTTGTTCTGGCTGAATGGTCACGGAGGGGTTCGGAACTCCGGACCTTGCGGATGGGACGTGACCAGGCTTGCTTGCCAGGACACGGAAGGAAAATTGGAAATGAGAAAAGACCAGCGCGGAATCGACCCCGCTTCGAAGCCGAGTGGTGATGGGTGTGTCGAATGCCTGGCGTCACCGAAAGGCTGGTGGTTTCATCTCCGTCGGTGTTCGAAGTGTGGGCACATCGGTTGCTGCGACAGTTCTCCCAGCCAGCATGCGTCCAAGCATGCGGCGACGACAGGGCATCCGATCATCGCCAGCTTCGAGCCGGGTGAGGATTGGTTCTACGATTACGAGAAGCGGGGGATGATCAAGGGTGTGGAGTTGCTTCCGCCACATTCGCGTCCGGAGGATCAACCATCACCTGGACCGGCAGGGAGAGTTCCGGCCAATTGGGAATCGCTGCTGCACTAGCTGGCGTCGATCGATTCCGGGCTGCCGTGTCCGACAGTACTTCGGCATTGATTGATAGGTTCGTCCAACGGATTCCTAGTCGCGCCTGTGCCAATTTTTGCTTTGGACAGTCAGCGGCTCTTATATCGAAAGGAGTACCAGATGGTCGTCACAAACGAACTGAAAGAGACCACGCGCGTGACCGCTCCTGTCGCGTCGAGCACGCTTAGTGTGAACGTTTTCACGGCCCCGGGAAAGACTATGGTCGGCGAGAGGCCAAAGCCCTTCGGCGAAGCGTTCGGCTTTGACCCTATCACTTCGACTTTAATCTTCGGCGAGTACGACGCGGTACTGGTGGACGCAATGGGGACAGTGGCTGAGGCCGAGGCTCTTGCGGATTGGGTCGCTCTGCACAACCGCAACCTGGAGACCATCTATATAACCCACGCCCATTTCGACCACTTCTACGGTCTGAGCGTTTTGCTCGACCGTTTCCCGGGCGCTCGGGCGATAGCAACGCCCAAGACGGTGAACGCCATCATGCAGATTTATCTCTCTCCCCCGGTGAAGCGACTAGCCCGCAGGATGTTTCCTGGGCAAGTGCCCACCAAGTTGGTTTCACCAGAGCCCTATGAGCACGACACGTTCGCACTCGAAGGCCACGAATTGCGCATCATCGAGCAGGGCCGCACCGATAGTCCCGATTCGACGTCTCTGTACGTTCCATCTATAGGCCTGATCGCCGCTGGCGACGTTGTGTACAACCAATGCCGCATGTACGTCGGCGACACTACCCCCGAGAGCCGAAAGAATTGGATCGCGGACCTGGATCGGTTAGCCGCGCTCAATCCGACGATGGTTGTCGCCGGTCACAAGAAGCCGGGCGCGCCCGACTCTCCCTCGACGATCCAAGAGACCAAGCGTTACCTCGAGGACTTCGATCGGCTGCAGAAAACCGCGACATCCGACCAGGAGCTGTTCGATCAGATGACGGAGCTATACCCGCATTGGGTAGCCAATCAGTCGTGGTTGATGTTCGGATTCCCGGGGGCATAAGCCACATCCACCGCGGTAGCCGTCCTTGCACTTTGGACGAAGCCGCGACGATGAGCTAGCTCATATTCAGGAGAACAGAATTCGATTTCAAAAAAGGAGAACAAAATGACAACCAAAGGAAAAGTCTTAGTGCTAGTCTCGAGCGGTCGCGGTTTGCCCTTGAAAGATGGCAAGGTTTATACCGGCGCTGGCTACTACCTGAACGAACTGACGGTTCCGGTTCGCGCCCTGATGAAGGAGGGCTACGAAATCACTTTCGCCAACCCCAAAGGCAACGCACCTCAAGTGGATGTGCATTCAGAGGTCGCCGATTTCTTCGGCGGGGACGCGGCCAAGCTTCAGGACTATATGCTATTCCGCGACGGCCTGGCTGGGCTCAGAGATCCAACTCGCATCTCGGACGTCATCGCATCCGGCCTGGATCAATATGACGCTGTCTTCGTCCCCGGCGGCCATGGCCCGATGATCGATCTTCTCGATGATCCCAATGCCGGCGTAGTGATGAGACACTTTCACGAAACATCCAAGCCTACGGCAGTGCTCTGTCATGGCCCGATTTCACTACTCTCGGCTCTTCCGAATTCGAAGGAGGTGGTCGCTGCGCTGGTGGCGGGCGATGTCGCTGGAGCGCACGCCAAGGCTAAAGGCTGGATCTATGCTGGATATAAGATGACTATCTTTTCGACGGCGGAAGAGCAGCAGCGGGAACCGCAGGAGATTGGCGGCAAGGTGCTGTTCTACCCAGACTTCGCCTTGCAAACGGCGGGCGGTGACGTAAGTGTGCTCGCTCCATGGTCGAGCTATGTCATTCAAGATCGCGAGCTGATCTCAGGCCAGAACCCGTTCTCCGACGAAGCGCTTCTGAAACTTCTTCTACCGGCACTCGATGGGAAGAAGAAGTCGGCTTCAGCGGCATAAGAATTCGGGTAAGGCTGACATCGGCGCGGTGGCCGGGGCAAGTTAGTTGACATCGGGTATCGTTATAGCGCTTCCCTTCGATGGAGAGACAAGAGATGGAGTGGGAACGGTTGGTCCAGTTTGTGCTGCAGGGTAGCAGTGTGTCATCTACTCGCAAAGCAACGTCAAGCTACCAGCAAGATCTTCCCGCTACCGCCCTTTTCTGCCGCCGCTTGCGCCTCGGCCGCGTCACTGAGTGGTAGTTTCTGGCTAATTGGGATCACCAGCTTGCCATCGCGCACGGCTTCGGCCATGAACTCGAGCGTTTTCCTGTCGAATTTCGAGAATACGTGCACCACTTTTACAGACGGGTATTTCGAGGCGTTCTGCGGCACCTCTACAACCGATGCATAGACTCCTCCCGGCTTAACCTTGGCGATCAGCTTCTCGGCGGTTCTTCCGCCGACCGTATCCGCAACCGCATCGAGCGTCGCAAGACTTGCAATCGCGGTGTCGTCGTCGGTTGCGACCACCTGATCGGCGCCGACAGTTTTCGCTTCATCCAACTGTCTCTTCAAAACCCCCGCAATCACGGCTGCTCCCCGTTGCTTCGCAGTGAATACCGCCGAGCGCCCGACGTTTCCTATGGCACCTACGACTAAAACCGTCTGGCCGGCTTCGATTCCTGTAGCGGACATGAGCTGGTTGCCGGTCGTCGTCACCAGCGGCAACGCCGCCGCCTGGATCAAGTCGAGACCTTTCGGCACCTTCGCCAAGACCGCTGCCTTCACGACACAAAGTTCGGCGTAAGTATTGTCCGCCATGGCGAACACCTGGTCGCCGACGGAAAAGCCCTCCACTCCCGGCCCAATCTTGACGACAGTCCCCGCCATATCGACGCCTATCAGCCCTGGGAACTTCATGGGGTAAAAATCCTTCGTTAATCCGGCGCGTCGCTTGTAGTCGATCGGATTCACGCTCGCAGCGGCGACGCGCACCAGCACTTCGCCCGGACCCGGAACCGGGTCAGGGTAATCCTCGAACTTCAGCACTTCTGGACCGCCATATTGGTGGACAACAACTGCTTTCATATTTCATCTCCTTATGTACGGTAGGCAAACGCTGACTGACAAACAGTTAGATGAACGAAATCTGGAGTTGGTCGCCGCCATAGCCCGCCAGAAATTCGAAACTGGATAGCCCCCGGGATGGGCGCAGCGAAATAATTTAGCGAGAAACGACGAACCGATTCTGGTGCTCAAAAACATGGCTCGTCTTCGCTGAAGTTCGAAGAGGTCGGTTTTGAGATCGGAGGGGCATGGAAAGACGGTCGCGGTTGGTACACCCTCACGCCTGGGTGTCTCCGATAGTGCTTGTGACGATGCCGCACTCGGCGCATTCTATTCCGCACAATCAACACAGAGCGGAAATCTCACTTCGAGTGAAGTGCCAAATTAACCGCCTCGAGCAGAGCCGTATCGCTGAATGGCTTGAACAGGCATTCCACGGCACCCTGTTCGATCAGCAGCTGGCGAACAATCATATCTCTATCAGCCGTAATGAAGATGATCGGAATCGCTCGTCGTCGTCGTATCAGTTCCTGTTGAAGATCAGGCCCGGTCATTCCAGGCATAGCGACATCGAGGAGCAGACATCTGGTCTGGTCGACGCAATCAGACGCGAGGAAATCTTCCGCCGACGAGAACGCGTGGGCTGCGAAACCGAACTGCTTCAACAGGTCAGGCAACGACTCGCGGACGGAGCTGTCGTCGTCGACTACGGAGACAAGTAAGTGGTCGATGGCGCTCCTTTCTTGGCACGACTCCACAGCTCAGAGTGCTCCACTTCCGGGGAGGGCGTCCATTATCCTTTGGTATCGATTTGCCGCGATGTGAGGATTAGCGTAGCCTTCACGCCGCACCGGGACTGGTTACGGCGGGCGCCTGAATGTTGCGGATGCCGTCGGCGCGGACTAAACCCTCGGGAGTTCGAGGAATGGAGAACGAAAATGCGGCTCCTGGACCATCATTCAGTGTCGCCCACAGACGGCCGTGATGCCTCTCGATAATGGAACGGCTGACGGATAGCCCGATTCCCATGCCGTCACCCTTGGTGGTATAGAACGGATCGAAAAGCCGGTCTGCCGCCTGGGGGTCAAACCCGATTCCCGCATCTTGCACCGTCAGACGCACCCGATCACCGTCGTCTCGCTCGGTTCTGATCACCAGTTGTCTCGGACGATCTTCGACTGTGCTCATGGCATCTGAGCCATTCCTAAGCAGGTTCAGTATGACTTGCTGAAGTTGAACACGATCGCCTGTGACCAGCGGAAGGTCGTCGGCAAGTTCGGGACGTAGCATTACACGGTTCTTCTCAAGTTCCATTAAGGACAGGGCAGTCACGTCCAGAACAGCATCATTCAGGTTCACAGATTCGGTCGTGAGTTCCTTCCTACTGAAGAGCGCGCGCAACCGGGTGATCACTTCGGACATACGGTTGCCATCGCGAATCGTGCGCCGGGCGGTTTCACGAGCGCCTTCAACTTGGGGAGGGTCGGTCGCCAGCATACGCAAACAGGTGCCGGCGTTTGTGATGATGCCGGACAGCGGCTGGTTGATTTCGTGCGCGATCGATGCCGTCAGCACTCCCAGGCTCGTGACCCTGGACACGTGCGCGAGTTCGGATCGAGCTTTGTTAAGTGCTTCTTCCATCCGCCTGCGTTCTGTGATGTCCTCCGAGAGCGCCATGAGGAATCGCGGCACCCGCTCCGTGCCGGGCACCAGAGAAACATTGTTGCGTACCCATATCAGCGTCCCGTTCTTCCTCCGATATTGCTTCTCGATCTGAAACTGCTGGCGCTTTCCTTCCAACAGCTCCCCGATCAGCGTCCGGTTCGATTCGAGGTACTCCTCACGGGTGACGTCTAAAAAAGAGAGCTTCTGCAATTCCTCCGCGCTGTAACCCACCATCTTCTCGTACACAGGATTCGCAGCAAGAAATCGACCGGTCAGGTCAGTGAGGGCAACCCCGATGGCTGAGTTCTCGAAAACCGAGCGCCACCGCTCCTCGGCTGCGGCAAGTTCGGCGGTTCGCTGCGCGACCTGCCGGTCGAGTTCGGCAGCGATACGCTTCTGCTGGCTCCGGAGCCGTGCTTCCTGCAGCCCGATGCACGCCTGACTCGTCGCTACGCTCAGGAGAAGCGCCTCCGTTTGCTGAGGAAAATCTGACCGCTGAGCCGCCGCAACGATCATGCCGAGTTCGCCTTGCAGCCCCAGTGGCAGCGGCACCATCGAAACGTCTCGGTCACCCATAACGTTCCGAAGCAGCGGAGGCCATCTCCGCGAGCTGTCCCCCAACGAGTCGTTGAGCGCCTCGCAGATCTCGTGCGCCGAGGGCATCGGGCCCAGCGATTGCGAGACCCGGACGATCTCAATGGGCGCCTCGACAACTGGAAGGTTCAGCCGCACAGAAACAAGGTCCAGGCGAAGCATGCGCATGAGCGTGTTCAGCAAGGTATCAAGGACTTGGGATATATCCCCGCCGCTCCAGATGGCAGGAAGAGCAAGCAGGCTGACAAGATCGTTGATGCACCGTTGAAGGCGCTTGATTTCTCCGCCGGCTTGTTCGTCTTGGACGTCCATATCAGGCAGCCGTGGAGGTTGAGGAAGTCCGCATGGCCCGACGTTCACGAAGCTCGGGCAGGAACTCCTCGGGGGGCACAAAGAACGGATTTCGTTGCAGAATGCCGCCGATGATGACCATGGGATGCGTCCGCATAATGTCGACCACCGTGTCGCCGCCGAACTTGCCTAGATGGTAGGTGCAGATGACCGCGTCGTCGTGGCGGCGCCACACTTCATTCACCCGAGATTCGAACTCAACCAGATCGTCAATGTACGATCGATCTTCAATCGCCCAGTCCATGCGGCAGCAAATACGACTCAGCGGGAAGCCCCCCTTAGCATTACCGCTCGCCATTTGCTCGAATGCTGCCAGCATCCGATCCTTATCGAAACGGCCTTCTCGAAGATAGGCTTCAGTGTTGATGCGAACCTCGAGTTGTCCGCTCTGTTCGGCGGCTGCCGGGTCGATTCCGACTGCGGCCAGTCGCCGCAGATGGTCATGACGTTGATCCGGATTCACGACGTGGACCGCCTTGTCGCCACACTCGAACCCGTCCTTAATGAACGGCAGCAACACGCGATATTCTTCATCGTCGCTATTGAAAAACGCGCAGACATGACGCACTTCGCCGAGCTGGGAACCGGCAAGGGAAATCGGTGCAGTGGTCTCCTTCATGGTGTCTCCTCCCACAGGGCTTGCCCGTAACGCAAGTTTCTATACCGGCAGGGCTGACCTCGTTCATCTCATCCGCCGGGTTTCAGGATGAGCTTGCCCACTCCTCTGCAAATACTTAAGAACGGTGTCTGCGAATTCCGCGTCGTCACCAATAATGACGACCGTGAACATGGCCGTTACGCGGCCGTCGCTGTGGGTGCAAGGCGGAGCCTCGTGGCCATTTTCACGAGGTCGGCAAGAGAGCCGGCCATCATCTTTTGCATCACCTTGCCTCGGTGTGCCTTCACCGTGATTTCGCTGATACCGAGCTCCCCACCGATCTGTTTATTTAGCAGGCCTGAAGCCACCAACACCATTACCTGTCGTTCGCGCTGGGAAAGCGAGGCGTAACGGTCCCGGAGCCCACGCAGCTCCGCCTCCAGGCGAAGAGCAACTCGGCTACGTTCAAGGGCTGCCCGGATGGCGGTCAACAGCACGTCGTCATTGAGCGGCTTCGTCAAGAACTCGACCGCCCCCGCCTTCATGGCTTGGACGGTCATGGGCACATCGCCGTGGCCCGTGATGAAGATGATTGGCATTTCAGTTCGTTCGACGGCGATGCGCCTTTGGAGTTCCAACCCGTTAAGACCCGGAAGAGAAACGTCAAGTACAAGGCAGTTCGGAACATGAACTCGCGGGTAGTCTAGGAATTCTTGTGCGGAAGCGAACGTCTCCGGTTGCCAGTCTTCACAGCGGACCAGCAATTCCAGCGATTCGCGCACGGAGACATCGTCGTCGACGATGAAGACGATTGGTGTAACTTGCAACATGGGCGGTCCCCCATTTCACGGCCAAGTGTGTGCACCTGAACCCATGTTTCAATGTGCACAATTGACTGATGACGCCCCACATTTAAGGGAATTCTACAACGACAACCCAATGGAAATCAACGAGATGAGGATCGTGTTGCGTTTCACAGCACTTACTGCGCGAGGTTCTGTTCTCGTAATGGCCTCTCAGCCCATGTAAGTGGTTCGAACTCTTTCTCCCTACCAAAGTATGGGCAATACCATCGTCCAATTGTTCATCTCCTAAGCTTCTGTTCTGATGACTCGCGTGGACCGATTCAATCGGGATGCGCACGACCAAGAGCATAACGAGAATGAAACATGAAAATATTGATGGTCCTCACAGAGAAAGCATCGATAAATAAGCATTTTGGAAAGGAGCACATCGTGAAAGGATTTACTTACCTGTTGGTTGCAGTTGTGGCGCTAGCTGGCGTCGTCTACATGGCTCACGCCACTGGACGCTCCGATGCAGAGGCTGATCCGGTTTTCGGAATCACAATTCCTCCCGGATACCGTGATTGGAAGCTGATCTCTGTGGCCCACGAAGAAGGCAATCTCAACGATCTTCGCGCCCTTCTCGGCAACGATGTAGCGATCAAAGC
The DNA here is from genome assembly GCA_963749985.1 of uncultured Acidobacteriaceae bacterium. Classification (GTDB taxonomy): domain Bacteria; phylum Acidobacteriota; class Terriglobia; order Terriglobales; family Acidobacteriaceae; genus Sulfotelmatobacter. The sequence continues at coordinate 36,799 of CAVVOS010000007.1, forward strand.
ATACCGCGAGGGCAAGCTGCCGTTTCCGGACGGCACAGTCATCGCACGCCTGGCCTGGAGTTATGTCCCGTCCGAGGAAAACAACAAAGTCTTTGGCCGTTCGCAATCTTTCGTGGCCGGACCCGCCACGAACGTTCAGTTTATGGTGAAAGACTCGAAAAAATATGCCGCGACCGGTGGCTGGGGGTTTGCGCAATTCAAAGACGGCAAACCTGACGCCACGGCGGCGCTCAAGACCTGCTTCCCCTGCCACGAGCCTGTCAAAGCTCGTGACTTCGTCTTCACACAATACGCACCTTGATTACGGGAAGGTTCCATGGACAAGGAAGAATCGTTTTGCAGTTCGCCTTGCGAAGACCAGATCCAGATGGCGGAGCGCGAGTTATCGGCGTTCATCCGTGCGGTGACGGAATTGTTCGGTCCGGAGCAGGCTAGGCTTTCGACAGAGGACTGGCTCGAGGCGTCAGAGCTAATGGATGGGTCGCCTCGAGCCACCAGTCGAGATTGGCGGGCAGTCACAGTAGCAGCCTCGACTCGATTGGCAAATCGGGGGACTTCAGCCCGAGATCATCGAACGCTTGCAGCATCGACTGATACGAAGGTTTTGCCAATACTATCGTCTAATTGTTTCGCATCCGCGCTTCTGGTGTGATGCCTGATCGCAGACGATGACCGCGCCCGGCTACGCTTAAACCGCTAAGAAGGAGACTAACTGGCGATCAAGAGGCGTCGACATAGACTTTAAAGCAAATAGTGATTTCAATTACCGAAGCATTGAATGGAGGAACCATTATGAGACGCTTCACAATCTTCTTGGTTGCATTTGCGGCAACGGCCTGCCTTGTCGCGCTCATTGGGCCCGCCGCCAGCCATGCGGACGGGCAACCCGCTCCCTACGTTACCGACATCCCTTCCGGATATCGCGATTGGCAGTGGATCTCCTCGGCCCATGAGGCAGGCAACCTGAACAGTTTAGGTGCCGTCTTGGGCAACGATGTGGCGATTAAAGCCTTCCGGGCAGGGAAGCTTCCGTTCCCGGACGGCACGATCATTGCTGCTTTGCATTACCGTTACGTCCCATCGGAGGAAAACAACAAGGTCTTTGGCCAGGCCCAATCTTTCGTTCCCGGCGCCCCCACGAACGTTCAGTTTATGGTCAAGGATTCAACCAAGTACGCCGCAACCGGCGGCTGGGGGTTCGGCCACTTCGCGGACGGCAAACCTGGTGACGCGACGTTTATGAAAAGCTGCTTCCCCTGCCACGAAAAAACCAAAGCCACCGACCTTGTCTTTACTCGTTATGCACGCTGATGCTGAAAACTAGAGCAGAAACGAGAGGAACAAACCATGAAGTATCCGACTTTTTATCGCACCGCACAGATCGATGGGCTGTCAGTTTTCTACCGGGAGGCTGGTCCGAAAGACGCCCCGACGATTCTCCTGCTGCACGGTTTGCCGTCTTCTTCGCGAATGTTCGAGCCTCTCTTCACCCGTCTTTCCGATCGCTATCACCTTGTCGCTCCCGACTACCCGGGTTTCGGTCACAGCGACTGGCCGGACCCGAAAACATTCGCGTACACCTTCGATCACATCGCGGAAATCATGAATCACTTCACCGAAGCGCTCGGTCTCTCCCACTTCACCCTCTACATGCAGGATTACGGTGGCCCCGTCGGCTTTCGCATGATCTTGGCTCACCCGGACCGAGTCGAAGCTCTCATCGTCCAGGACGCGGTAGCCCACAACACCGGTCTCGGCGAGAACTGGAAAACGCGGCGCGCCTTCTGGGCCAATCGCGCTCCCAACGAAAGCGCGCTGCGCACAAATCTCCTGTCGCTTGCAGCCACGAAGGCCCGCCACGCGGGGAATGATCCCGACGTGGAACGCCACGACCCCGATCTCTGGGTTGATGAATTTTATTTTCTAAATCAGCCCGGCCAGGCTGACATTCAAAGCGACCTCTTCTACGACTACCGAACTAACGTCGATTCCTACCCGAAATGGCAAGCATGGATGCGCGAGATGCAGCCGCGCCTGCTGGTGATCTGGGGTATGTATGAGTCGTCGTTCGACCCCTCCGAACCGGAGTCCTATCGCCGCGATGTCCCCAAAGCCGAAGTCCACATCGTCGATGGCGGCCACTTCGCCTTGGACACCGCCGCAGACGAAATCGCCGCACTCGTGCAAGGATTCGTCGGTTCTTCACGCCGAGGCGGTGGGGCGCTGCGAGCAGGGTGAAGCTGCAACTGAGGAGTCCAATCATGCGTTCTGATATTGTGCCCGGAGGCATTTTCCCCGACTACGAACTGCCCGATCACACGGGCACACCGCGTAAGCTCAGCGAGTTACAGGGGGACGATCCTCTGATCCTCACGCTCGCGCGCGGCCACTATTGCCCAAAGGAGCACCAGCAGCATCTGGAACTCGCCGCGTTCTACCCGAGGATCGCAGTGGCATACACTCAGATCGCCACGATCGCCACCGACGATCACCATACGCTGCAAGAATTCCGTGCGTCAGTCGGAGCCCAGTGGACCTTTCTTTCGGACCCCGAGCGAACCATTCAGAAAGATCTCGACATCCAGGAGTACACCGACCCCGAGCACAATCCGATGATCCCGCATACGCTCATTCTCAAGCCGGGCCTGGTGATTTATAGCATCTACAACGGCTACTGGTTCTGGGGACGTCCGTCGATCGCCGAGCTTTGGCGCGATCTGCGCATTGTGACGAGTGAAATCCGCCCGGACTGGGATCTGAGTAGTCCTGGACTCCGCGAGGCATGGAATGCGGGTGACTTCTCGCGTTTCCACGGGTGGAACAAGCAGACCAGTGCGGAACCGGCCTCGATTTCACGGAAGAAATAGCAGCGACCTTCGGTGCAGAAACAAGAACTGGCGATAGGGTCACCTGCAAAACATTGGCCTATCCGAATACATCGGTCAATACCATCGTTCAATAGACTCATCTGCACCCCTCTGGCTTAATCAGAAATGTCCACAACGCCGCCTCAGAAACTGCATCGCATCACAGCCAGACCGGCAGATTTGAGCGTGACGGGTTATTAAGGATGCGTCTTCCTAGCGCCAATGTCCTACCAATGCTTTGGTATCCCTCGATACCTTCGTCCAATAGATTTTTCGCCGCAGCTCTGGCTTAATAAAACTGTTGCTGTGATCGGAGGGAGTTATGAGCACTACATCGGAATCGCAGACATCAACGAACAGCGTACAAATCGACAAGAAGAGCTATGAGATGCCCCCCCGAGAGGGGATCAGCATCGCGCATTTTCTTACCGTCGCCGACGTCGAGCGATCAGCCCGCTACTACGAAAAGGTCTTCGGCGCTCGCATTCTGACCATGGGTGACGGCAACGCACCTCCCTACCTTCAGCTGGCGAATATCTGGATGATTCTGAACGTTGGGGGAGGACCGACCCCGGATAAGCCGACGGTAACGCTCAGCGTGCCTGACCCGAATCACATCAACAGCTTTATGAATTTCCGGGTTGCGGATATTCAAGCGTGCTATGAATTGTGGAAAAGTCGAGGAGCCGAGTTCATCACGGAGCCGATCCCCAAATACGGCGAGATACGCTGCTACATCCGCGATCCCGACGGTTACATCATCGAAGTCGGACAGAGCACGGACTTGGTCTACGGTTAACACTCGGCCCGGATGGGATGCGGACCTGGATATTTACGGGTTGTCGACCCCGCAAAAGGCCGGAGACAAGCAGCAGTTCCGCAGTACTCTGCGCCACAAACCGGTCGAACAGCATTCGAGTCCGTTCGAATTGCGCCGCTGGCATAGTTTGTGGCTAAGACCTCAGCCACTAATGTGGCAGCTTGGGCACTGCCGCGCGAGCCAGGACGGCGCCCCAGGCGTCTAGAACGTAGACGTCAGTCCAGTGCGCGCTGCGGTTGCTCCGATCGGAAGAATCGGCAAGCGTGAAGGTGATCGTGGTTTGGGGCGAAGTACAGCCGGTCAGCTGCCGGAGTTCAAGGTCAGAGTCTGGTTGGTTGGGGAAGCGCTCCGGGTGCGCCACATTCCGAGACGCGGAGTCGGAGCGTAACACCACCTCGACTGCGCCTGCCAGGTTCTCGCAGCGCATCGGGATCCGGATCTCCCATTCTTTCGAACCAGTTTTTCGCACGGTCGGCGCTTCGGCGAATACGACGACCGGGGGATTGCCGCCGGGCGAGGCGTACCATTCCGGCCAGCGATGTTCGAATTCAATACTGGCGGCGATATAAGCACGGCTTAACTCACGGTCGCGCTCCTCCCAGCAAGGGTGCATGGCATACAGAGACGCCGTGGTCGTGCTGGAGCCTTGCGCGTGCAACAGATGATGCAGGGCGGGGACGAAATCGGGATGATAGCCCGCGCGGGCCATCAGCATGAGGCCCTCGCGGTCAGCTTCGATTTCCATTTTGCGGCAGAAGCGGCCCAGATCCTCGGACGCTTTTTGCGAGTCGATCCAGGAAGAAAAAGGCTGGCCGGGGTCGCCCACCACGATGCTTCCGGCACCCGCGCTTTCCAGGGATTCTTGGTAAAGGTAGCGGCGGGCCCAATCCCGGCGCACGATGTGCGCAATCTCATGCGATAGGATCGCCGCCCACAAGCCTGCGCTTGGATCGGCAAGCTGCGCCAGGCCGGTCTCTACGTAGATGGTCCCGTCCGGCGACGAGTAGGCGTTGAACTGACCGTCGTCAATAATGCGCAACTCCCACGCGAACTTGCTGGCAGACGGCCCTTGGACCTGCTCGCGGAGCCGGTCAAACACCAGTCGGGCGGTGGTATAGCGTCCGGTGGCGGGCATGCTCTGCGCCATGAGTTCAGGCCGCAGGCGGGCGGCGGTTTCCAGGTCAAGATTAAAGTTGGTAGGGATCTGCCTATCGTCGGGAACCTGCTGGCTGTAGGCGAAAAGCGCACAGCATAGACAGAAGCCTAGCTGGAAGCAAAAACGGCGCGGCGTAAAAGCAGCGGGCTCCACGGGGAACCTCCGCGGAATGAATCCTCACGTTGATTATGCTCCGTTTGTGGTCCTGCGCAACAAAGAATTGAGGGATTTCCAATGGCGCGCGAGCGCTTTCGCGACTGTTCACTCGTTGAGGCATAGTGGCGAAGACAAGTGGGCTCGTATCAGCGGGTCGCTACTTTCTTCCTGGCGCCTTGGCCACCTCGTTCGAGCTGTCGTAAAGGTTACAGCGTCGCCCCCGCGACGTTGGTCAGTGTTCCGGCACATTCAGCGTATCTGCCGACTTCTCGGTCCCCCCCAACGTCCTCGACGCCCGCCACAAACGCTGGTGGCTATGCAGCCGCGCATGCGGGGTTTAACAAAAATCTCGCGCTTGACAGCCGTCGATTCTGCTTCCAATTAGTTTTGCGGCACATCCGGGCGGTTCCACCACCCGCCGCCGAGTGCCTGGAATAACGCGGCAGTGTCGGCGTAACGATTGCCTTGGGCTTGCGCAAGAGTAATCAGAGCTTGTTGATACGCTTGCTCCGCGCTCAATAGGCCCAGGTAATTGACGTAGCCGGCCTGAAACTGCTTCTTTGCCAGATCGAGAGTAACGGCGGCTGCGTCTTTCGCGCCCGCCGCAGCCTTTAGGCCTTCGGCATCTTGTTGTAGTGCATTCAGCGTATCTGCCACATTTTGAAATGCGGTGAGGACTGTGCTGCGGTATTGTTCGTCGGCCTGAAGATAGGCCGCTCGGGCGGCTCGTTCTCGATGCATCAGCGTTCCGCCATCGAAAATGGGCTGCGTAACGCTGGCGCCTATGGCGCGAAAGCCGTTGCCGGCTGAGAATATGTTGCCGAAGGCAAGTGCCATGCTGCCGATGTCGCCCGTCAGGTTAAAGCTCGGCAGTCGGTTGGCACGCGCAACCAGCGTTTGAGCCAGGAAGCGCAGGAACGAACCCGCATACTGGTGGAGACCAGTCCGGCGGCTATTCTTACGGTCAACGAAGGAGGCTTAATTGAACTGGCCAACCATGCCGCGACCGAATTGCTGGCTCCCCGCGATGGAGGTCTGATCGGGGAACCCATCGCGGCGTTCTTGCCCGAACTGCATCGCGCGCTGCGCCCGGAAGAGGGACCCCAGTTCCGGGCGTCGATGCAATGCCGAGGCCATCGGGGTAATGGAGAGTCTTTTCTCGCCGAGGTTTGGTTCTCCAGCTACAAGGAAGGGACGACACCCAAGCTGGCAGCCATCATAGCCGACGTTAGTGAGGAACAAACCGTCCCGGTAGGCACGGGCTCGGCGCCTCTTGATCAAAAGGAGCGGCCCTCTCTGAATAGCCGGGAGATGGACGTACTCCGGCTGGTTGTTCAAGGCTTATCGAATAAAGAAATTGCGTCAAGCATGAACATCTCGGAGAGCGCGGTGAAGAACACGTTACAGCAGCTGTTTGGCAAGACGGAAGTTCGCACTCGGAGCCAGCTCGTTCGCGTGGCTTTGGAACGTTATAGAGATCTACTCTGATTAGACCTGCCTGAAATGCGACAAACAATCCTCGATTGCATCGCCGCAAGGCAAAACGCCCCTCCTTGTGGGCAAGGAATCATGCAACTTGCGTCTGGAGCGAACGCCCCGGATTAGTGCTGCTAAGCGCCCAGACTCGATGGATTTATTTCCGCACCCCCGTGGGAAATGGCCTCTCGAATCGTCTTACTAAAGGCAAGTAACATGATTAGTTCTATAGGGATTTGGGGGATCGTGCCAGTGGCAAGGGGCGGCAACAGCGTTTTATTTGCGACGCATCTCCTGCGCGCAGCGGGTCAACCGAACAATTAAAAAAGGGGAAAAAAAGATGAAACTAGCGAAGTATTTATTTTTGGTCGTGGCACTGCTCATGGTGCCGTGCGCACCGCAACTCCATGCGCAATCGCTTTCAGCCGCGGTAGCTGGCGCTTCCGCCCTCTGGCTTGAATCCGGACAGGGCACTTATTCGGCCCTCGGCTGCAGCTGGACCGACTCAAACTCCACAAGCCACACTTACGTCACGGATGTCCGTTCCGGGGCGGGCAGCGCCGTAGACTACGGTAAGATTTGGGTGGTATGGACGAACACCGGCTCTTGCGCGTCTCCGAGCCCTGCCGCTCAGGTCTATGCCTACATCAGCCTGGACGCGGGAATCGGCGACCGCTGCCTGTTCTCCCAGCCTTCGTGTGTGCTGACCGAGAATGATGCGGCTGGCACTACCGGCTCAAATGCACTGGGAAACACAGACACAGCTCTGCCTGCGGGCATTCGGAGCGCGATCGAGGGCGCGTCGATCACTGTCTCCGCGACTGATGGTCTGCCACTGGATTCCGCCTTTTCCGCTTATCAGGCTCTCGGGGGCCCCTCGAATTTGTGTGGGCAACTGTCGTCTGGCACGCAGTTTCAAGGCTACGGTCGAGGCGGTTGGCCCGGTCCAGGGATACAAGTTAAAGCTCAGGATGGCTCGGCGGTATTCAACGTTGTCGGCTTCAACATCACGGGCACCGATCCATTCACTGGCACGCCCGTCCCCGCTTACGCGGTCACGCCTGTGGGCGCTGCTCCGGAACTGATTTTTGTGAATACGGGGAACGCCAGTGGCTTCGGCTCCGCCAGCGTTGCCAACGTCACCCGCTCCACTCTGGGCTTGGTGTTCAGCAACATTCTGGCACGGACTGCAGATGTCGTACCTCAGCAGTTCGCCGGCTTAAGTGCAACCTACTACGGGATCACCGCATGGCATCGCGAGTCGCTCGCCGGTGCCTACCTTGTGTTCGACCGAGCAATTCCAAGCAACAAGGAACTCTATCGTACGCAGGAGTTTGTCTGCCCGCCCATCGAGCCGTTGAACTATGGCAGGACGATCGCCGACGGTGGAACCTCCACTACCAGTAACAATTACCGCGCGCTCAGCAACAGCGACGAGATTACTCAAGTCGAATCCATCAATGACTCCATCGGCTACGCTTACTGGGGTGTTGCAAACTTCAAGAGCGCGACCTATGGCTCCGGGACCCCGGGCGCCCTGAAGTACCTGACGGTCGACGGAGTGGATCCGCTTTTCGCCTCCTATTCGAATGGTGAGATTCCGACCGCCGGCAACGGACTGCTCGCCAACGTCACGCTGCAGAACGTGGCCAATGGTTCGTACCCGATCTGGTCGGAATTGCGCTTCATCTCGACCAGTTCGGCGGGTCTGACCGCCGCCCAGACCTTGGCGGGTTATGCCCAGGCCGAGTCCACCACTCCCGGCGGTGCACAGCCTGACTTCATCACCGCTCCGAACCTCAACGTCATCCACGCGCACTTCGCCCTGCCCTTCGTTTCGGATGCCTATCCGGCATCGGAAGGACCGCGGGTTTGCGGCTCCGGGAGCGGTTCCATCGAGGGTGGTGGAGATGCGGGCGGCATCGTGACGAGCCTGCAGGCCGGATCGGACTACGCCGTATTGAAGAACAACTACGGCACACCGTCCTGCGTCGGCATCACCGATGCGGCTTCGTTCGGTGTTCACCAGTAAGCATGGCTTAGCCGGTTCGAAGAACCGAAAGGCGATGTTCGATGGGGTAGACGGCCAACCAGCCGTCTGCCCCTTTTCGCGCAACTGAGACAAACGAAATTTTTCGCCCAATTCCTCTAACTTTTGTGAGTTTCAGAACCGTAAACCGCGCTGTCGGCCGGTGCGCCCGGGTTCGTCAACCTCAACGCGACAGACACAGCGGCGGATGGGACGAAGGCTTGTGCAGCGGGCAGCAATCCTGAAGACGGCTTCGACTCGCGGCAGGTCGGAGGCTGGGTGGGTTTTTGCGTGGAGTAAGGGAATTACAGTGCACGTGGGGAGTTGGGCCGACCAATACGGCCTCGATAGGGCACTAGGGGAGAGTAATTGTGCGGTCAGCTGCCCGCTACTGAATCAGGGAGCAGCTTTCTTGCCCGCTGAACAAGGCAGCTATTCGATCTTCAGGAATTTCAGGCACACCGGCGAGGCCTGGTCGAACACCTGACCGGTCGGAGTCAGACGTCCTGTTTTTTGGTCGATGCGAAAGACCGCAATATTGTTTGACCCCTGGTTTCCTACGAACAAGAGTGTGCCGGTGGGGTCGATCGCAAAGCTGCGCGGGGTCTTGCCTTGCGTGGGGACGTATTCAATGGGACTGAGAGTTCCATTGTCGGCATCAATGGAAAAAACGGCGATGCTGTTGCCGTCACCGCGGTTCGAAGCGTAGAGGAACCTGCCGGAGGGATGGATTTCAACTTCCGCGTCTTCGATTACTCCCTTGAAGTCCTTGGGGAGGGTTGAAATGGTTTGCAGGCGTTGCAGTGTCGCGGTCGCGGGATCGTTCGAAAATGCGGTCACCGTTCCCTGCATTTCGCTCACGACGTAGGCGAATTTGCCCGAAGGATGCAGGGCAAAATGACGCGGGCCCGCGCCGGGATCGAATGTGGCGTACTTGGAACTGTTCGACGCTAGCGTTCCCTTGCTGTCATCGAACTTGTAGACCAGCAGGCCGTCGATGCCGAGATCGTCCACATAGGCAAAACGATTGTCGGGTGAGAGATCGACCGAATGGACATGCGCCGATCTCTGACGCTCCGGATTTGCGCTGTGGCCGGTATGCTGAATCATGCTCGATCCGAGACCGAGGCTCCCATCTTCGGCGATTCGATAGACGGCGACGCTAGCTCCAGTGTAGTTCGCTATCAGCGCATATTTTCCGGTTTTGTCGACGGTAACGTAGCAGGGATCTGCGCCGTGCGTGGGCACCTCGTTCAGGAAGGTGAGTTTGCCCGTGGGGTGGCCGTCTTTATCGCGATCGATGGAGAACGCGCTGAGACCTCCGTCGTTTGAGCCTTTGTAGTTGGCGACCTCATTTACCGCGTAGAGGAAGCGCCCGTTCGGATGAATCGTGACCCACGAAGGGTTCGTCGTCTCCGCCGCCAGCCCGAGGGGTGTGACCTTTCCGGTCTGGGCATCGTATTGGTAGCTATAAATCCCTTTGCTCTTGCTCCCCTCCTCCGTGTAGGTGCCCACGAACAAAATGTACTCGCCTTTTTGGGCGGCAGGGGCTGCGGCGAAAACCGCCAAGGACGAGAGCACAGGGAGCAGCGTGAGGATGCGGATAAGATTCTGACGTATTTTCATGATCTCTATGTAAACCAAAACTGGGCGCCAGCGCAAGCGGCGCGCGGCTTCTCGCATTTGCTGGTGCACGAGAAGCGGCAGGCGGGAGTCGTTACGCGATTCGGGTCTCGGGCGGGGAGCCAGAGACTTCGGAACACGAGAATGACCGCTGGCCAGCGGCCGATACGAGGCGCACAATCGCCGCGGCAATCGTCGGCGCATAATTTGCATCCAGCTCACGGTGATGCCCATGGACGTGGTGAACGTGCAAATCACGCTGAACGACTGCCTTCCATTCGGGGAGGAAGTTTCTGTGGGGCGCATGCTCCGAAGACAAGATGAGAAGCACAGGCCCATGGTAGCTCCCCACCCGATAAGACCTGGCAGCGGTTTCGATGATCTCCTGGGCGATTCTCATCGGGGTTGCAGCCGACTTTGTTCTCAGGGCGCGGGCGATCTGGTTCGAGACCAGTTCATGGACGTATTGGAAGCTTTTCCGCGCGCCCTCTTTTGCCGTCCTCCGTGCCAGATAGCGCAGGTAGCGAGACCAAGTGGCGATAGTGTTCAAAGACTTCACGCGGGAGGGGTTCGGCACGTCAAGCAGAACCAGCAAAGGCACTTCCTTCCCCGCGGCGCTTAACTGCCTGGCAACTTCGTAGGCGAGAACGCCACCCACGCACTGACCGCCGATAACATAGGGTCCCGCAGGCTGTGTGGCCAGGATCTTGCGCACATGGAGCGCGGCGAGGCTCTCGATGCTCGGAGCGCTACCGGATGCCCTGGTGTCCTCTGCGGTGAGCGAGACCACGAAGAAGGGATGGTCATCTTTCAGCTCCCTGACCAGGTTCTGGTTTAGATAGTGAATCCAAAAGATACTGCTCCCAGTTCCACGCGACTGGAGCGCAAGCACGCCAGGTGGCAAAGCCATTTCGGCTGGCTCACGTTTCTGCATGAGCTTCGCCTGTTGGCGGACCGTCGGACTGTGAAACAGTTCGGCAATCGCGATACGCTGGCCAAACTCTGAGGCGATGCGCTGTTGCACCAGTGCGACCAGCAACGAGTGACCGCCGAGATCGAAGAAATTGTCATCGAGTCCGACATCTTTCGAGCCGAGTACGTCTGCCCAAATTCGGCACAGGCGCGCTTCTTCCGGCGAACCTGGCGTTGCAGGCAGTACAGGTTTCTCTTTGGCGATGGGTCTGGGTAAGCGGGATCGGTCGACCTTGCCGTGGGGTGTCAGCGGAAGGGCGGAGAGTGCAGTCACATCCGACGGGATCATACTGTCGGGAATGTTTCGCCGCAGAAAAGCCCGCAAATCAGCAGCACCGGGTACGGCAGCGCCGTCATGGGCGACAAGGTATACGCTAAGCCGGGAATCGCCGGTCGGCTCAGGCCATACGCGCGCGGCTGCGGCAGCCACATCAGGATGGCGGAGAACCGCGGCTTCTACCGCTTCCAGTTCTACACGATAACCTCGTACTTTCACCTGGTTATCGGTTCGCCCGAGAACCACAATGGTTCCATCATCCCTGCGCACGGCGACGTCTCCTGTGCGATACAGGAGGAGATCCTCGAGCGACTTGACTCGTACAAAGCGCTCGGCAGTCTGTTGCGGTCGCCCGCGGTATCCTTTAGCAAGTCCCAATCCTCCGAGAAACAATTCCCCATGGACCCCGATCGGGGCCGTTTGGCCATGTGCATCTAAAATGTGGGCCGTCGTGTTCGCAATAGGGCGTCCAACCGGAACCGCATTGGCCTGTTCGTCTTCGGCCGATATGCGAGCCGATATGCGGTGAATCATCGACCAGATCGTGGTTTCCGTTGGCCCGTACATGTTCCAGACCTCGGCTCCGGTCGCCAACAGGCGGTTGGCGAGCTCACGAGGCAACGCCTCTCCTCCACAAAGGAGCTGTCGCATTCCTGGTGAGCTTCCAGTTGGCGCGTTGCTCCAGCCGGAGAGGAGCAACATCCGCCACGTCGAGGGGGTCGCCTGCATCACAGTGCACTCGGAACGAACGATGGCATTCGCCAGCAGGCATGGGTCGAGGGTCTCTTCCCGGCTGGCGATAGCGACCCTTCCACCCGAGATCAGAGGCAAGAAAAGCTCAAGCGCAGCGATGTCGAACGAAATCGGGGTCACCGCGAGAAGTGCATCGTTGGATCCGAAACCCGGGGCAGTCTGCATCGAGGTGAGCAAATTCACCAGACTGCGCTGCGAAATCTCTACCGCCTTGGGTTCGCCTGTCGTCCCCGATGTGTAGATCACATAAGCGGTGTCGTCAAGAGTAGCGCCGTTCTCTTTTGCGAGATTTGCTGGCGAGTGGACTGCGAGCGACGCATCGTTTTCGCCGTCAACGAATACGGCAGGGACGCTTTGCGCAGTGATCCCAGTGATCCGCTGCGAGATGGAATACTGGGTTAGCAAGGCCGCCGGCTTCGCATCCGCCAACTGTAGTGCGATCTGCTCCGGCGGCAAATGTATGTTAAGCGGAAGATAGGCCGCCCCGGTCTTAAGAACTGCGAAAAGTCCGGCGAGCATGTCGAGCGAACGATCGAGTGCAATCGCCACCGTGGATCCGCGCGTGACCCCGGCGGTTCGCAGCTGCGCAGCCAAAACTTCCGCGCGTAAATTGAGCTGCCCATAGGTCCAGCGTTCGCCTGCAAAAAAGGCGGCGACCGCGTGCGGCGTGCGACCCACCTGGTCTTCGATCAAGCACTGAAGCGGTTTCTGCGGGAAATCGCGGTTCGTATCGTTCCAACCTCCCGCTCCCGATAGACTGGCGCTTTCTTCGGGAGCCAGAATGGCCAGGTCGCCAATCTTGGTTTCTGGATTCAGACACACCGATCGGAGCAGCACCAGCCAATGTGCGGCCATTCTTCGGATGGTCTTTGCTTCCCAATTCTCAGTGCTGTAGAGAAATCGAGCTTCCAGATAGTCGGACCACTCGCACAGTTCCAGGTTGAGGGCGAACTTAGTCGTGCTCGGCGTGACGTCCATCGTCGTCAGGTTCCAGCCCTCGAGGAGTGGCTGTACCTGGGGACGAATGTTGAAGAACGCCTGGAAAACTGGGTGATGGCGGGCATCTCGGGGAGGATTGATTTCCTGCACAATGCGGTCAAACGGAACATCGGCTGCGACGATGGCGCCGAGGACCGCCTCTCGCGTTTGAGCCAGATACTTGGAGAAAGGAAGTTCCGCGGCAGGTTGGGTGCGAACCGCGAATGTGTCGAGGAAGCACCCCATCAGAGTTTCAAACTCCGGCCGCCTGCGCCCGTCACCAACGCTGCCAACGATGAGATCGTTTTGCCCGCCATATCGAAAAAGCAGCACTTTAAAAGCGGCGAGCAACGCCATGTAAAGTGTTACGCCTTGCGCGCGGCATAGCACGCCCAATTTCTTCAGCAAGTCCGCCGGGACCCGGAAACGTTCCGCCGAACCGCGATGGCTTGCTATTGCCGGCCCCGGCCGATCCACGGGAATGTGCAAGACCGGCAGTGGCCCGGATAACTGCCCGAACCAATACGCGAGATGTTGCTTCACAGCGAGCGAGTTCGCACGCCGTTCTCGCCACAGAGCATAGTCCCCATACTGAAGCTTGGGGAGCTGCAGCGGAGACCGCTTCCCCTGCTCAAAGCTGGCGTAGATGGCTGCCAGCTCCGGCAGAAAGACGCGACTGATTGAGACCCCATCGAATATCATGTGATGCAACGTCAGATAGAGGCGGTGCTCGTTGATCTTCATGCGCACGACGCGCGCGCGGAAAAGGGGAGCCCAATCGACGGCGAGGGGGTTCTTAGCGTCCTCACCGGCAAGGCCAAGAGCAGCAGCCTCTTGTTCGGTGGGAGACAGCCCACTGAGGTCCACAAACGGCAGAGTCACGTGCACGGCGTCGTGGATCACCGTTTCCCCGTCAGGCGTGAAGCTGGTTCTCCAGATCTCGTGCCGCCGAAGAATTTCGTTCACGCTGGATTCGAGGGCTCCGAGATCGAAGCTCCCGTGCCGGTGGATGGTAATGGACTCGTTATAGAGAGGAAGTTCGGGCTGCTGGGCCGCGTGAAGCCAGATCCGGCGCTGCGCAGGGGAGAGAGGCACAGCGGTGCCGGGCGGGCGGGGATGAACCGATTCAGGATCCTGTCCAGCTGTCCCGCTCATCTGCCGCTGCAGCAGACGGTACTTTGCCGGCGAGAGTTTCTGGTTGTTTACTCGTACTTCCATAGCGTGCCCTGCTGAAATCGGCGCCCTAAACCGAAGCCGTCATAGGCTGGCCCGGATCGAAGCGGATGTTGAGTGAAGTGAGGCCGCGCAATCCCGCATTACTCCGCCAGGTCGGTTTCTGATCGATCACAGCCGGCCGGGAGAGTCGGCTGACCAGCTTGCGGAAAGCGACTTGGCCCTGCATGCGTGCCAAAGGGGCTCCAAAGCAGAAATGAGACGCCCAGCCGAAGGCGAGATGGCGATTGTCCGGCCGCAAAAGATTCATGCGGTCTGGATCGGGGAAACGTTCGGGGTCGCGGTTCGCCGCAGCGAGGACCACCACCACTTTTGAACCCTCCGGTATGGTTTTTCCGCCCAGCTCCATCTCGTGGGGAGCAATTCGTACGGTGTTTTGGACCGGCGACTCGAGCCGGAGCAATTCCTCAACCGCCGAAGGAATGATCTCGGGATTGCGAAGGAGCTGCTGGAGAGATTCGGGCTCGCCCAGCAGTCTTAGGAATCCGCTGGCGATCAGATTTGTCGTCGTCTCATGCCCGCCGATCAAAGTGACGATGGTATTGGCAATTACTTCGTCATCCGACAGACGGTTGCCATCCACTTGCGCCGTCATCAGCGCGTGGATGAGGCCCGTGGTCGGTGACCGCCGCTGTTCTTCCATTCGGGCAGCGATGTAGTGCTTCAGATCCTCAAGACTCTGGACAATCTCCGTCACGCGATCGGGATGGTGTTGAACATTCCCCAACACTTCAGCCAAGTCGGCAGTCCAGATCCCGAGCTGGTGATGGTCCTCTTCGGGAACGCCAAACAGCTTCGCTGTGACGATCCCAGGAAAAGGGGCGGCGAAGTCGGCGATCACATCCAGGCGCCCGGTGGGAATGACCTTGTCGATCAGGGCATCGCACACCGATTCGATGACCGAAGACATCTCCTCCACCCGGCGCGAAGTGAATGCAGACGAGCAGATGGCGCGCAGACGAGTGTGCGCGGCGCCACTCCTGAACAGCATTTGTTGCTGCATCATTTCGGCAAAGGGCTTTAGGATCGACAGCCCAAGCTCCTCCAGATACTCCGGCCTGGGAGTGCGGTCGGCCGAATAATATTTCAGGACGGTGACGACTTCAGAGTATCCGGTTACCACCCAGGCATGCAGATACGGGTCCCAATGCACTGGGCTGTGCTCTCGCAGGGTGCGATACAACTTCCAGGGGTCGGCCATGACCTCTGGATTGAGAAGTTGTACCAGACTTAGCTCGGCATCGTTGATGTCTACAGCTGGGCTCTGGAGGGAAGGCATCGTCTACTCTGTTAGCTGTCTTTCGGCTTCCTCTTCGGTCATCGAGTGGATGTTCTCGATGAGGGTCCTCTCGACCAGCAAAGCCAGACTCGCTACGGTTGGGGCCTCAAAAAGCCGTCGTAACGTCATCTCGATGCCGAAGACATCGCGCACACGCATCAGGAGCTGCATAGCAAGCAGGGAGTGTCCGCCCGCCAGGAAGAAATTGTCGTTTGGGCGGACAGCATTGTTCCTGAGAACCTGCCGCATCATCCTCAGAAGCTTTTCCTCGATTGGCTTAGCATCTGCTGCTGGGACAACTATATCGTCTGCTAGCAGATTCTCCGGCGTGGGCACTGCGAGTAGTCCGAAATCGATCTTACCGCTGGGGGATAACGGCAGTTCATACAAACGAACGAACTTGGCCGGAATCATATAATCCGGCAGCCTCTGCAACAGATGCTGCCGCAGTTCGCGCCCGGTCGGAACAGCCGCATGCCTCTTGGGAAGGACGTGAGCCAGCAATTCATTCTCTCCCTCAGCCAAGGTTCTAGTGACCGCGACGGCAAATTCGACGGCGGGGTGATCCGTGAGGACAACGCCAACTTCATCCAATTCGATCCGATGACCTCGGATCTTTGTTTGCCGGTCCCGGCGCCCGCAAAACTCGATCTCCCCGTGCGGCCGTCGAACTCCGAAATCGCCTGTGCGATACATGCGGGCGGTCGGCGCCCCTACGAACGGATCAGACAAGAAGCACTGCGCGGTTGAATCCGGCAGATTGCGATACCCGCGCCCAACCCCTCCGCCACCAATGTAGATCTCGCCGCGATCACCGTCTGAAACCGGACGTCCGTGTTCGTCCAGAAGATAGATGCGCGCGCCACTTATCGGGTGGCCGATGGGCGGTGCCCCTCGGGCTCCAGGCTTGAGCGCGGCGGATGTGGAAACGACCGTGCACTCGGTCGGTCCGTAGTTGTTGACCACGCCGAATGGAAGGTCGGCAACGGGCCCGCGGTGCAAAACGTCTCCGCCAGTAAGCAGCAGACGCAGCGAGGTTGTGGCTGGCCATGGCATGGCCATCAGGAAGGAGGCGTGAACAGTTGGGACGAATGCGATCGTGACACGGTCGCGAATCAACCATTGCTGCAATAGCTCGGGCGACAAACGCGCATCGTCGTCAGCAAGACAGACGGTCGTTCCTGCCGCGAGGTGCGGCCAGATTTCCCACACAGCCGCATCAAATCCGAGCCCCGCAAGATGACTCGCCCGGTCCTGCGGCGTAACGGCAAAAGCTTCACGGTGCCAGCGAACGAGGTGGCATAGATTGGCATGCGTAATCTCCACCCCCTTGGGGACACCAGTGGACCCCGAGGTGTAGATCACATAGGCGAGGCTCTCCAGTGCAGTAGGCTCGAGAGCTCCTGCGTTGGGCTGAACGGCAGCAATGGCGAGAGCGTCGCGGCACGGATCGATACCCTCAACCTCGAGGTCAAGGCGAGAAATGACCGCTGAGCGAGCGACGAGAACGGTGGCATGCGAATCGTTTATGACGAAACGCAAACGGGCATCGGGCCAAGCCGGATCCAGCGGCAGATAAGCTGCACCGGCGCGCATCGTGCCAAGCGCGGCAATGATCCAGTCGAAAGACCGTTCCAGGCAGATGGCAACCGTGCCTCCCGGCGCTGCGCTCCCCTGGACGAGATACGCTGCGAACTGATCGGCCTGCCGATTAAGCTCCGCATAGCTCAGACGCTGATCGCCTGAGCTCAGGGCAATAGAGTGAGGACGGGTGTCTCCTACCTGTAGGATCTGTTCGGGGACGGAAATGTCGTAGCCAGACTGCATAGGCTCCTCAGCAAAATCACGTTTTCTTGCAGGGGGTGCATGGCAGGGGTCCCAGAAGCTTCGGGTATCTTACGCTCTTTTTACCGGAAATGGCACGACGAGAAGCAGGGAATCAAACTAACGGCAACCGTTCTTGCTGGGGAAGTTAAACACGGGTACAGCCGGCCATAGACCGGCTGTACCCTCGGCGTGTTGCGCTTAAACTACAGGCGTGGGCCGAACGACGCTGTATTGGTGGGGCCTGTACCGGTGGCAACCCCGTAGTTACCTAACAGGACGCAGTAGTCTGCACCAGCCTGCAGACCTAGTACCAATCCCCCCGCATCGCCGCCATCTTCCGGGGCCGAACCAGGGCCGCATACCTTAGGCCCGTCAGATGCCCTGTTGGTAGCGTTGAAAGTGACGCCTGTTGGAGCGAAGTGCATGTGAAATACGTTGAGTTGCGAGTCCGGAACGAAGTCAGGGCGCGTGGCGCCTGTTCCAAACGACAGTTGCGATCGAGTATAGGACGCGAACGTTGCGGCCACGCCCGCATTCGACGGTGAGCTGATGAGACGCTCTTCGTTCCAGATGGGATACGATCCGTCGGCCACATGCGACAGCGTTACATTTGGCAAAAGGCCGTTTCCGGATTGCGGTATCGTCCCGCCGCTATAGGTGTTAAAGAGCGGGTCGACGCCGTCCACAGTGAGGTACTTGAGGTTGGTAGTACCGGCGAAGTTCTCGGCGCTCCAGAGCTCAAAGCCGATCGAGTCTTGCGTCGATTGGAGTTCGCTCAGCATTTCGTTGGTTCCGATGACGCGGTACCGGTAGCCGGTATTGCTGCCGATATTTCTCGATCCGATCAGCGGATTGGCTGCGGGCGCGCCGTAGGGGTCGCAATTGTAGATGTCGAGCGAACGGTAGAGCTCTTTGCTGTTGGTGATCGAGTGCTCGAAAATGTTATACGCACCCGAAAGCGGCGATGGTACCAGGGCAGAGACTCCG
The DNA here is from genome assembly GCA_963749985.1 of uncultured Acidobacteriaceae bacterium. Taxonomy (GTDB): domain Bacteria; phylum Acidobacteriota; class Terriglobia; order Terriglobales; family Acidobacteriaceae; genus Sulfotelmatobacter. Next base: position 55,232 of record CAVVOS010000007.1, read on the forward strand.
TAGTAGGTTGCGCCCGTGCCGGCAAACGGCTGCGCAATCGCATCCGCTGTTCGCAGGAGAAGGTCGGTGAAAAGCAACCCGACATCGAAGCGGCTCACATTCGCGACCTGAGGAGATCCAAATCCGTTAGAGTTCGAAGTGTTCACCGCTACAATCACCGGAATGGCGCCGACCGGAGTAATCGAATAGGCAGGGACGGGCAGCCCAGTCGCTCCATCGGTGCCATAAACATTGAAGTCGTTGACGTTGATGTAGTACTCGCTGAAGTAGCTATAGATGGGCTGGGGGGCGAACGGTCCGGGTCCGTAGCCAAGGCCGATGAACTGCGTACCGCTTCCGAGCGGTCCGCATTGAGACAGAACTGAGTAGCTTGAGAATTTGGCATCGACCGGAAGGATATCGGTGGCCGCTATGCTGATTGTCTGACCGTTGAATGCGTTGAGAACGCTCGCCGGTATGGGAGTATCGGTGACGCCGGGAAGCGCGTTCGCTCCGGCCGTCCCGGGAGCCAGGGGGGTGACGACGCCATTAGATTGATTGAAGCTGCCAACATTCAAGGTGCACTGCGGCTGCGCAAAGAAGCAGCGATCTCCGAGCACCGAGTCCAAGCTGATATAAGCCCACACGTTGGAGTCGGAACTGGGGGCAGCGCATGTGCCGGTTGATCCTGTCGTCCACGTTACCCATAGAGCGCCGTAGTCGACGCTGAACGGAAAGTATTGGGGAAGAGCCGGGACCCGCTGGTCAATGACGAAGCTGGACCCATCCACGGAAAGCGAGGTGGTCCATGCGCAGGTGGTGGTCGTTCCCCCCAAGGTGTAGGCCGCCTCTCCCGCCTCCAGCCAGAAAGCAGTGGAACCCGCGATGTTGGCTTGCAGATTTTGGGCTTTAAGTTGCTGGGCAAACGGCGCCACAAGAAGCGCCATCATCAGAAAACACTTCGCAATCCTCATAGGAATATTTCCTTCTATCTTGAACAGCGAGTTCGGCCAGTGTCTGCAGTGGCGCCCGAGTTCCGCGCGCGCACCGCCGCTCAAACGCCCAGGTTCGAGCACTTTTAGCTTCTGGGGACCCTCACAAGAAGAAGGACGATTCGATACATGCATTCTCCACGGGTGTGCAAAACTTTTTCGCTCCGTCGTCCGGCACACGTAAACTCTCATCGGATGCCCATCTACGGCTAATAATCGGAAAGCGCCCGCCATGATCGAGAATCGAGCTAAGGCTAAGCTGACATGCTGCGATCCGGTTCAGTGGCCTCCGCACGAGGGGTAGGTCGTGGCACGATGGGCTGTAAGCTTCCAGTCTTCCCTTGGGCGTTCTCAGAATCGGAGCGGCGCGGCTGGTCGTTCCGTTTGTTTGACTGGTTTCCCGGCTGCCCACGCGTCAAGATCGAAACAAGTCCGATGGCCTCGAAGAGGGCGTCGCAACTGCGGCAACGATATAGGCACCGAAACGTCAGGGCCCGCATCACGCGGATAGCGGGCGTGTCTAGAGTGGAAGACGAGGATCGTCGGACATCTTTGCTCCCACAGAAAGTGCACGTAGCCATAATCGTTACTTACCCCCGGTCCCTTTGTGTTCAACTGAGAACCACACTCCACCGTGCGCCGGTCGATTGTCTCCGCTAAGTTTTGACCGGACGTTTGGCGCCCGATTTATCTAGGGCACGCGCAACAGTGGCGTGCTAATCAGAAACCGCCGCCTGTGTGCGTTGATGCTGGATCTGGCTGTCCGGCCAATTTCTCCTTGACCCAACCCCAGAGATTCTGCTCCTTGAAGGTTTTCAGGTACTCCGGCCAGCTGTCACTTTGCAGGAAAGCTGCCCCGCGGGGAAGCGCGGCAGCGATTTTTTCCCGGGCCGCCGTGGGGGTAATGCGGTCATCTTTGATCTGCTGCAGTCGCACAACCGGCGTTGTCAGCCTGGGCAGAACTTGCACCGGATCGAACGCCGCAACTTTCTCCAGGAACTCCGGGCGTAGGAAGTCCGGACGCTCACTGTCTGGAACCCATCCCGACTGTTTCAGCCAATCTGGCCAATCGCCCCAGGGATTGAGCAAATCCAGGACCTGAATCCGCGAATCGACGGAAGCGGCCAGGATACCGATGGTGGCGCCCGATCCTTGTGCATACATCGCTACCCGATCCAGGTTCAGATCGCCTCGCGTTTCGAGGTAGTTCAAGATCATTTGTACATCGTGGGTTGTGATCGCCAGCGACGCCTGCAGCTCGCTCACGAACCACTGTTTCATGAGCCATGGTGCGTGAAAGCGCTCACCGGTCAGTGCGGAAACAAAGCCGACCGCTGCAAATCCTCCTTTGGTGGCGCCAGCGCACCAATCGTCGGCCGTTAGGCGCGACGCATCGCTCGGATACCCATAGAGGTAGAGCACTACACGGGGCTTCTTGACGCCCTTCGGCATACTGATGTAGATGTCCACGGGATCGGATTTCCGCCATTGCAGGCGAATCAGTTCGCGGGTGAACTGCGGACGGTCAATGATCCCGCCCGGAAGCGGCGGGTTCGGCTCCAAACCGAGCCCCTTGATCGAAAGCTTGGTCCAATCTTCGTGCTCCATCAAATTCAGTTTCAGATCATGAGTCTGCTCCGGCGCAGCAGCGTCCGGCTTCGCCGCCGTAGAATCCATAGACTCTGGCTTCGCCGGAGTGGATGCGGCCGGGGCGGACTGCGCAAACGTGTGGACTGAGGCAGCCGGTACGAACGCAAGAGAGACGAGGAGCGCCTTCATAAAAACGACACGGGCGCAACGACCGAAAGTGTGGCTTGCAGTTTTGAAAGTCATAAATTTAGAGGAATTACGAGAAAAACTGGGCGCATGGATTGTGCGAAAGGGTAGACGGCCGGTTTGCCGTCTACCCCATCGAACATTGCCTCTCGGTTCGTGGAACCGGTTAAGCCATGGTTACTGGTGAACACCAAACGAAGCCGAATCGGTGATGCCGACGCAGGAAGACGTGTTGTAGTTGTTCTTCAGGACGGCGTAGTCCGATCCGGCCTGCAGACTCGTCACGATGCCGCCGGCATCGCCACCGGCCTCGGGGCCGCCACTAGCACCGCAAACCCGTGGTCCTTCCGATGCCGGATAGTGATCCGCAACGAAGGGCAGGGCGAAGTGCGCGTGGACGACGTTGAGGTTCGGAGCGGTGATGAAGTCAGGCTGTGCTCCGCCGGGCGTGGTGGACTCAGCCTGCGCATAACTCGCCAGCGCGGTTGCGGCGGTCAGACCTGCCGAGTTGGTCGAGACGAAGCGCAGTTCCGACCAGATCGGGTAGGACCCGTTGGCCACGTTATTCAGGTTAACGTTGGACAGGAAACCGTTGGTAGCCGTCGGAATTTGGCCGGCGCTGCCGCCGCACCCATAGGTGGAGCAAAGCGGATCCACTCCGTCGACCGTGAGGTACTTGTACGTGCCCCCAGTTCCCGGGCCATAGGTCGTGCTCTTGAAGTTACCAGCGCTCCAGAAAGCGTAACCGATGGAGTCATTAATGGTTCCGACTTCGGTAATCATGTCGCCCGTCCCGATCGCGCGATAATTGTTGCTGGTGGTGGAGGTTCCGCCGTCGGCGATCGTCCTGCCATAGTTCAACGGCTCGACGGGTGGGCAGACAAACTCCTGCGTACGATAGAGTTCCTTGTTGCTTGGAATTGCCCGGTCAAACACATTGTAGGTACCGGAGAGCGACTCGCGATGCCATGCGGTGACTCCGTAGTAGGTTGCGCTCAAGCCGGCGAACTGCTGGGGTACGACGTCTGCAGTCCGTGCCAGAATGTTGCTGAACAACAAGCCCAGAGTGGAGCGGCTGACGTTGGCAACGCTGGCGGAGCCAAACCCATTCGCGTTCCCGGTATTCACAAAAACCAATTCCGGGGTAGCGCCTACAGGCGTGACCGTGTAAGCGGGGATGGGGGTGCCAGTGAATGGATCGGTGCCAGTGATGTTGAAGCCGATAACGTTGAATACCGATGAGCTATCCTGAGCCTGAATCTGCGTCCCCGGACCGGGAAAACCGCCTCTGCCGTAGCCTTGAAACTGTGTGCCAGACGACAGTTGCCCGCACAAATTCGAGGGTCCACCCAGAGCCTGGTAAGCGGCAAACGCGGCATCCAGTGGCATCATATCGGTCGCGGCAACGTTGATCGACGCCCCGTTGATCGCGCTCAAAATGCCTGCGGGAAGATTAGTGTCGGTGACTCCGGAGGGTGCGCCTGTGCCAGCAGTGCCAGCCGCTTCATTCTCAGTCAGCACGCACTGAGGCTGGGCGAACAGGCAGCGGTTGCCGATTCCCGAGTCCAGGCTGATGTAGAAATAGACCAGAGCGGCAGGGGTTGGAGACGCGCAAGATCCAGTGTTCGTCCAAACCACCCAAATCTTACCGTAGTCGGTGGCGCTGCCCGCCCCAGAACGGACATCCGTGACGAACTGGTGAGAAGAGGTGTTTGAGTCGTTCCAGCCGCAGCCGAGGGCCGCATAAGCGCCCTGATTGGCTTCAACAAAGAGGGCGGAAGAGCCAGCTACGGCGCCTGCAAGGGTTTGGGCATGGAGCTGAGCCGTGAATGGCACCACCAACAGCGCCACAAGGGAGAGATACTTCGCTAGTTTCATATTACCTTCCTTTTGGGAATCGGGTTCACCGCTTATTGTGTCGGGATGCGCGGCGAGCACACGCATCATGCGCCCCTATGCACCTGGGCGAGAATCGCACTGAACTCGCTTTAAGGGAGCACGCTCGCATCTATAAAAACGATCCGCAGCATCCGTTCACATGGGGTGTGGAAGGAAATTCATCGACGCTTCACATTGCAGATTGCAGCACTCAGATCACCGTCTGTTCGAAATTCATCGACGCTTAACATTGCAGATTGCAGGCTTCAGGTCACTGTGTGTTTGCTCCCATTTCGCCCAGTCGTTTGAGGCCGCGCCGGATCAATTCGCCGACGCTGTTGGAAGTACCTTTCAGTTGATCGGCGATCGCCTTGTAGCTGAAGCCGACGATCCGCAGGTAGATGGCGTGCTGTTGGCGTGGCGTAAGTTTTGCCAGGTTGCTTTGTACCGCCTTTTGCAGTTCCTGGTTGAGATAGATTTTCTCGGGATTAAAGTGCGGGCTGGGATGAGTCGACAACAGCAGCTCGAAATCGGCCTCTAAGTCCAATGAATTCCACCATCCGGATCGCCGGCGATCGATCGCCAGATTGTGAGCTACCCGGAACAGCCAATAGCGGGCGTTTTCCGCCTTGAGATCCGCTGGGCCATGGGACAACAATCGTAGAAAAGTATCCTGGACGATGTCTTCCATTTCCTCCGCCGGCAGCTTCCAGCGGCGCAGGGAGGCGCTCAGGGGTGCGCGCAGCTCCACGTACAAGGCAGCAACCTGGTCCTGCCGAAAGGAACCCGGCCACGGTTTTGCTGCCGCCGGTGAGATTTTGATCGAGGAGGACAATCAGTGGGGTTTCGCAACGCCGGGCTCGGACTCGGTTGATGAATGAAGTAAGGCGACGTTTTATGAGGAATTCTTTAGAAATTCTGTAATTCGAGAAGGCCGACGGCCGGGGTGGAATCATCTTCCAATAGCATCACCTGCGAACTGTCGACAACATACAGAATCACGTTGAGCGTGCCGAGTTGGCCGGGGGTGGTTACTATTTGGTTAATGGTAAGCGATCCAGTAAACCGGCCTTGCGTGCCGGACGAGAAAGTGCCGGTCACCGCTTGATCGGGGGTCTGAGTCCAAATGTTTCCGCTGGGAGCAAGGAACACCCCGTCAATCTGGTCAATGTCCAGAGTGCCGGAGAGCGTCGAAGAGTTGCTGGCGATGATCTGGCCGGAAATGTCGGCCCAGGCGCCAACCTCCAGCCCGAGGCTGATGCTGCGACTTCCATCGATCGCTCCCGGTTGTTGAATGCTGACCGCGTAATTTCCCGAGATGCTCGGCGTGGAACTTGACTGTAGCGCCACCGTGCCGGTGCCGGACGTCCCCACATCCAGTTGGAAGAGGAACAGGCCACTGCTGGTCGGATACAGTGCGAACAAGGAAGCGCCGCCACCCTCCAGCGTCATGAGCCACCGTCCCGGAACGGCACTCGCCACCAAGGTTCCAGTGACAGCAGCACTGTCAACTACACCTTGCTTGTTCGTATCCAAATACCCCGTAAGATTTCCGCTGGAATCGCTGGTGACCCAGCCCCCAAGTGCCTGCGGATTACTGCCCTCGACCCCGGACCCGCCGGCCGACAACAGCGGAGTTGAGCCACCCAGAGTGAACATGTACGTGCCAGCCATAGACGGCATAGTCGCAGGCTGTGAGTAAACATGGCCGGAAGGCAAGCCGGTTCCGTCCGAACTCGAACCTCCGGTCACGATAAGGTGGCCGGAGTCAACCAGAAAATAATTCAGAGAATATGGGCCGACGCTCACTGTTCCGTACCCGAAGCTGTCGACCGTGCTAAAAGACTGTGCGCCGTAGATGCCGCTGGCGATGGAAGTAGTCGCGCCGTCGACGTAACGATCGATCGCGAAGCTGATGATGTTTCCCGAACTATCTGCGTTCAGCACTCCAGCATAATATCCGGCGAATGGTGGCGCACCCGCACCCGCTTGCGTCAGGGCGAAAGCATAAGGACCGGAGGGTGGAATGCTGAAATCGCTCGTTTGCTGCAGGTCAAGTTCTCCGCGCTGCGTCTTGCCCCAAGGCCCCGATGTAATCGGCGGCGAATATGTGATGTTAAAGGGGCCGGAACCGTCGAACTCCTCCACGAGCACATGCGTGGAATCGACAACCGCCAAGGCGAAGATCTGCTGTCCGTTGAGCCAAATGGAATTTGGTACTCCGTTCAGGGTCATCAAACCCCTTCCATCGCTGCCAATGTAATAAGACCCGGTGATCCCTGTGAGGGCCGTGCTTTGCCCGGGCAGACTCTCTTCGGCGGCGGTGATGTTGCCATTGCCGTCGGCAATGATGCTCCCGGCCGAAGCCGACAGGCCAATCGTATTTACGCCGCTCAAGAAGAAGGCAAAATGCCCGTTCAGCAAGCCATTGTTCAACGTGACTGGCGTGATGGTAAGCGTTGTCGATATCTGTGTGGTCGGACTGGCAGTGGCTGTTGCCGTAATCGTGACCGTCCCTCCGGTCGGCACAGTGGAGGGCGCAGTGAAGGCCGTGGTTACCTGTTGGGTTGAGATCCCGTTGTCGTTGGCCGTATGCGGTGGAATGAATGAACCGCAGGCGCTGCCGCCGCAGGTAACGCTCCAGTCAACGCCCATCTGTCCGGCTGCGTTGGTGGCCGTTCCGTCGGTCACGTAGGCGGCGAGATTCGTTGCACTTCCAGCTGGAATTGAAGCTGGCGGCGTTACCACCAGCGAGATCGTTACCACGGGAGCAACGATGGTTACCGTCGCACTGGCGCTCGCCGAGGGATCAGCGACCGACGTAGCCGTGATCGTAACGGTATTTCCGGCAGGAATCACCGACGGAGGAATGTAATACGAACCGCTGAAAGAGCCGCACGTGCCGGCAACCTGGCAGGTCACGCTGAGCGTGGCACCCATCGGTTGACCGTTGCTGCCAATATGGTCATTGGTGACGACGACGGACACTGGCAAAAAAGTGCCCAGCGCGACTGTTGCCGGCAGAGCCGGGAAGAAGGCAACGGATATCGGACCGTAAACCTCCGGCGTGATCGTGATAGTTGCGGTGACGCTTTGGGAAGGATCGGCCGACGAGTTGGCTTCGATTGTCACTGTTCCCCCGGACGGTATGGAAGCCGGAGCGATGTAAGTAGCGGCCCCGCCGCTCGCCGTGTGCCGGGTGATGGAACCGCAATCGGAGGCCGCCGAGGCGTTGCAACTCAGAAGCCAGCTTACTCCGAGATTCGCTGGATCATTGTTGACCGTGGCGGCAAACTGCGTCGAAGAATTCGCCGCCACCGACGACGGCGGGGCCATCTGTCCCTGTGTGAAAGCGATGGTAACGGGCACGGGTTTGCTGACGCTGCATCCGCTGAACGGCAAGAGTGACAAGCCGCACAACATCAAAGCGATGCTCTTGAGTGCAACGATCATCCGGCCATTCGAGACCGATTCACAATTCATTTCCATAATCTCCGGAAGCTCACTTCCATGTTTTCGCATCAATGATTTCGAAAGCAGCGTGCATTTACCCAAGCGACGTGGTGACGGATTGGTTTGATTTTGTACGACTGAGCGCGCGCGAGCGGGCCACCGCGGGCGGCATCGACGAATTGAAATCTCAGAACTGTTGTAGCTGAAGAATGCCAGTTGAGGGACCAGAATCCAATCCGAGTGAAAGCACCGTCGAGCCGTTCAGGACGTAAAACACCTTTTGTGATGTTGCCAATGGTGGAACCGTGATCGACCCGGTAAATCTGCCGGAGGGACCGGCGCTGAAATTGCCTGTCAGGGTTGCATCGGGAGTCTGCGTCCAGAATGCCCCTGAACTTTCGTCGAATTGGTCCAATGCCATCGAGCCCGTGAGGTTGGATACTCCATCCGCCGTGATCACTCCCAGGTAATCGTTCCACGACCCCACTCCGCCGCTGGCCAGGTCGATCTCCCCGAGTGTTTGAAAAGCTGAAGCATAGTTGCCGGAGAATAACGAAGCGGTCGCACTGGCTCCTGTGGTCTGCGGTAGCGCGACGCCCACGCCGGAGAATTGACTATCCAAATCGAGCAACAGGATTCCGTTACTTGCCGTGATATAAACCCCAAACTGCTGTGCCACTCCGCCGGAAAGACTGAGTGTGCCACGTCCGTTCGGAGCCACAGACATGGTTCCCGAGACTGCCGAACTGCTCACGGTTCCGTTGAGGTTGCCATCCAGCGTGCCCGAAACGTTGCCCAAGCCATCGCTTGAAAGGATGCCGCCGAGTGCCAGAGGTGTGCTTCCCTGGGGCAGAGGTGCTGCGCCAGTTTCCGTGAACCCAAAATTTCCGGCAGGCAGCGAGGCTGTACTTGGTTGGATATAAAGATGACCGGCGCCAACGTCGGGGGTGCCGCTTTGCGCGATCAGTATCCAATGTCCCGAATCGACCACGTAGTACTGGAACGAATATGGACTCATGAGTAGCGTTCCGTTGCTGCCATCGGGCGAGACGTTAACCACGCCGATGAATCCCGAAGTGGAACCAATGGTGCCGTCGATGGATTGATCCATCGTGAAATTTCCCGAGACCGGGTTGAGAACCCCGCCATAGAAGCTGGGCCCACTATTGGGGCCAAAACCCGAAAGGAGGAACGAGTAGGAAGACGGTGATAGAGGCCGAAAATCCGCCGTCGACTGCTGGAACAGACTCCCGTTGAGCGTCCCTCCGTAGGCGACATGGAGAGTGGAATCGTAGAAACCGTCGAACTCTTCCATCGACATTACGCCCGGACTGACGACTGCCACCTGGAATACCTGTTGCCCGCCGTTCCAGTAACCCAGTCCAGTAGGTGCGCCATTCAAAGTGATGGTTCCGGTGCCATTGCTCTGGATGAAGTACGTGCCCGAGAGCGTATAGAGATTGTTGTCACCCGGGAAGCTCTCCGTGGCCACGCTGATGCCGCCAATACCATCGGCCGACAGCTGACCGGCGATCGCCCAGGCACCTCCTTCTCTGACTCCCTGCAGCAGGAAGGCATATCGCCCATTCAGCAGACTGCTCTGCAGGTCTGCCGGAGTCACCGTGATCTGCGCAGTTGCCGTGGTCGTGGGCGCGGTTGTGGAGGCAGCAGTGATCGTCACCAACCCGCCAGTAGGAACCGTCTGCGGAGCTGTGTAGGAGGTCAACTGGCCGCTTGCGGTGTGGGCCGGGTTGAACGAACCGCATGAAGTGCTTTGACAGGACACAGTCCAGTCCACGCCAGCGTTGAAGGGATCAAACGTGACGACCGCCGTGAGATTTGTGGAGGCCCCTACGGGCAAATTGGGTGTTGGTGTCTGGGGAAGGGCGATCTTGAGAGGTGCTTGCTTGATGGTGACTATCGCACTCACCGTCTGAGTTGGATCGGCGGTGGATGCTGCAGTGATGGTGACCGTACCATCGAGAGGCACAATATCCGGGGCGGTGTAGACCGTGAAAGCGCCGATAATTCCGCTGGTATGAGCGGGAACAATTGTGCCGCATGGGTTGTTACTTCCGCAGCTCAGGGTAAAATCGGCCCCGGCATTGGATGAGTCGTTCGAGACTATCGCTACCAAAGTCGCTGTGGCTCCGGTCAACATGGATGCCGGCGGCGCCTCATTAAAGCCAATCGAGATCGGCGGAGTGGGCGTAACTTGAATGGTTGCGCTGACCGTCTCAGTCGGATCCGCGCTTGACGCAGCCGTAATCGTGACCGTTCCATTTACGGGCACCGTCAGCTCATCGAAATTGAAGGGGGCATAGTAGGTTGTGGGATAGCCACTCGCCGTATGCTCGGTGACGGTGCCGCAGCTACCTTGTGGTATGGGCGCTGGGACACAAGTAACCGTCCAGTCCACGCCTTGGGCGCCGGGATCTCCGGTCACAATGGCCGCAAAGCTCGAAACCCCTGACAAAGCAAGCGACGAGGGAGGAGCCAAGGCACCCGCGGCAAAAGCGATGCCAACGGAACCGGAGCTTCCTCCGCCGCAACTCAGCGAGCCCATGGCGAGGCAGACTCCGGCTAACAGTCCGAAAATCGAGTGGATCTTCAAATTATTGCTCTTCAAATTATTCCTCTTGTAGATGAGACTGCGGCGACTCATTCATCGTCTCCATCAAAGTCTTCTATGGTTCTGTCGTATGTCCAAGACGGCTTTCAAAGGGAAGGGGGCTGGACCGGCCTACTGGTTCGCTATTGCGCGAACAACACCAGCGTCTTTTGATCGCCGTTTGCGTCGGATGCACTCATTACGATCGTATATTGGTTCTGCCCCCCTACCATTGCGACTCCGTCGTTCGTGCACGTCGAAGTCCCCGTCTGACTCACACCATAGCTCAGGCAACTGCCCGTGAATGTTGAGGAGGCGTCGTTCGGAATGGTCAGCTTGGCAAGGTAGTACACGCCGTTGTTGAGCGGATCCTGGGTGTTAAAAGTCACGCTCATGTTAAGGTTCGGCGGCTGGGTCGGATCTTCGTTGGGGAATGTTCCCCCGTTCATTACAGTGCCGGAGATCGGAGCATTGCCGAATCCGACCAGTCGCGTCCGATATATGGCGTTGCTGGGATCTGATTCGAACAGAAATCCAAGATAATTTGCCGACGCCACGCTGGCAACTGTGAGCGGCACAGCTGACTCACTGAGGCCCCAGGCAGACACATTCGGGTAGTTCCACCCTTCAGTCGCGGGCACGTTCACGTAGCTCTGATTTTCGAAGAACAGACCTCCGGGACTGATGACAAACTGCGTGGGGACAGGGAATGTGTTTGCGCCGCTGTTGAAATAGGCCAGAGGAGTTGCGCTTACGGTTGCGGCTCCGTCTGCGGCGTCACAGGTTGCAGAGAAGTCTCCGGGATAGCCTGGGAACTCCGCGTCAGAGGGGACATTGCTATTTTCTTGGGCTGAAAATTGGTACGGTGAAATATAGTTGGTCTGATTATTGAATTGCCAGCTGCTTCCATCGGGGCTTGTGGCGGCATAGATTCGGCCAAAGAAAGGACTACTAGGCCCATTGACCCCGGGTGACAGCGCGTATAGAAACTTCACGTTGCCGCCGATGGCAAAGCATGAAGTCTGCTGGACGGCAAAGACCAGCGGCGCCGTGCTATCGCCGGGCCGGAGGATAATCGCCTGTCCAGGAAGTTCCACTGCAAGCCCACTCTGATATCCGTTCTGACCCAGCAGAATGACGAAGTTATTGTTCTCGATTGCAATCGATCCGGAAGTTGCGGGGCCGGATGTCGGACCGTACGAATAGGTGTTCTCGGAGCGATTGATCGTAACGTCCCAGAGCGAAGGCTCGGACGGAGAATCACCGGGCTGGCCCACGTAAGCGTTCACATCGGTTGCCGGAGGCGGACCCGGCAAGCCCGCCAGCTGTGATTTGGTTCCGCCGCAACCGCTCGCGGCGGCCAAAGCGAGCAACAGCAATGCCACAGGAAGGCTGGCTCGCAGCGAGGATTTCGTCGATGAACGTCTGCGTTTCATGAATTCCTTTCTTTTCAACCGGTACAACATCTCGATGGCCGTTACCAGGTCTGTGGGAACGGTTTACCAAACTGAAAAGGTCTTGGGAGAAGTCGACCAAACTGGGACGCCAATAGGTAACTTGCAAATGCGCACACGCCAAAGAGCACGGCGGTATTCAGGCTCAATGTCCGATTGTGAAGAACGATGACGATCGTGAATATGAGCAGGGGGAGAGTGCAAAGGAACGGACGCAAGATCCCTTCCGTGATAAAGGTCCGCCGGCCGGAAGAAATTTCTGCCGTTCGGCGGGCGGTCAACAGGCTCGTCCAGCCCAGTCCGCAGACGGCGCCGATCAGTGTGCCCAGGGCAACACCCAGCGGCCCGATCCAATATGCCCCGATGATACTGCACACTAGATTAATCACTCCTTCGATCGCGCCTTGCGCGATTCCATGCCGTTGCAGATCGGTTGCGATCAATGCGGATGCATATGGATTCATCACTAATCGCACCGCCTGCGCGAGCATCAGAATCTCAACGATGGGTAGAGCCTGACTGGCATAGGGCTCTCCTACCCAGCGCTGCAGGAACCACTTCCCCCCCAGGCAGGTGACCGTTACAGCGACCAGATTCACAAAGGTGCTCAGGCGGGTGGCTCGCAGAACGACGCCGCGAATGCGGTCCATCTCACCGGAAGCATGCAGGGCGGCGACTGGAGTCATAAATGCACTGCAAATCGCCGTGTGTGCTCCCGAGAAAAGCGTCACCAGAGTCGCGGCGATCGAGTAGTAGCCGACCGCCGTAAAGTCGACATGCCCAACGATGGCGACGTCGAGCCCGCTTATCAATAACATTCCCACGGTCCATACGGTAAGTCCGAAACAATACTCTCCCAACTCCAAGGCCATCGAGGCCCGCACACCGGCGGGCGAGATGGTTAAAGTTGGCAGCAACCGCTTCACCGCCACTATCTGGGACAAGCTCCCAAGCAAGGTCGCAAACGCGATGCAGGCAGACAAGAAAACTAAGGAATGAGTATGCCGCACCAATAGCAAAACCCCCACAGCTCCCAGCAGTCGACTACCGCCCACAGCGGCGGCAACATATTCATTGCGGTGCAGTCCCAGTAGCACTCCGGAGAACGCCGAAAAAGGCAAAGCCAAGACCACACTTGCTCCTAGAATCGCCGCTGCGAGTCGAAACTCTGGCATCAACTCGGAAGAAATGCCATGGAACAGATTGGGGAGCTGCCACAACACTACGACGATCACAACCACCGCCAGCACAGCCGCTAAGCACAAGAGAGCAAGCGCGGTGCAGACGAGGCGGTCGCGGTGCTTCCCATCGCCGCGCTCGATGTACCCGGCAAGAAACCGGGCTACCGCGGTCTGAACACCAAAGTCCAGATAGGTGGTATAGGCCGACAGTTGAAGCAGAAGCGACCACGCCGCGAATCGATCGTGGTCCAAGCTGCGAGTGAGAAAATGCGGCAACGCCAGCGCAACCATCGCTGTTGCTCCGCCTCGGATAAGGTTGGCGGAGGCGTTCTTAGCCACTATTGCGCCGATTTGCTTCATCGCTGAGTCTGCCGGTATGGGAGTGGCCTGGTCACGATTGATCCCTGTTGGATTGCAAGCGCTTTCAAAACGCCCACTTAATAGCAAGTTGCCCTGTGCGGGGCCGGTGAGCACTGACAGGATGCAGAAAGGCACTTCCAGTCAGGCAATTCGCACCGTCGCCTCCGGCCGCGGAATAGCCCACGCCCAGGCCGCCATAGCAATTGACGGTATTGTTGGCCTGATTTCCAAGGGTGGGGTCATAAATGCGAAATTGCGTATTGTTGAAGAAATTGAAGACCTCCATGCGGAACTCGACGGAAGATCCTTCCTTAACAGTCCAGTGCTTGAGAAGCGCCACATCAGTGTTAAACCGCAAGGGATTGCGCAATACGTTCCGCCCGGCATCCCCGAAGGTGAGACCACGAGGTGCGCAGAAAGCTCCGGGATTCAGCAGGAGCGGCCCAACACTTTCCGGATTGTTCCCTCCGAAAGGAAGAGAAGCATGCGGATCTCCGCACAGGTCGGGATAAGACCCGGCCCCGCTTCCGTTCGCGACACCGGCGTTATCCAGCGTCGAAATGCCATCCGGGCTTCCGATGTTGATTACAGTGAAAGGAGTTCCAGTCTGAAATGTGGTGACGCCTGACAGCTGCCAGCCTTTAAATAAGAATCTGGAAACAGCAGAATTCTCTTCCGTAACGCAGACAGCTTTTGCGCTATCATCTTCTTCCGCTTGGCAACTGTAGAGCCACTTACTGAACGGCGGTAGATCGTATATGTAACTGATGTTCAGCAAGTGACGCTGGTCGAAACTAGAGCTTGCTCTGGCGAATGGCAGGTCCAGCGAGTTGACTGACGATGCATCGGAACGGTCGGAGGCATCGTCGATCGAATGGCTGTAAGTGTAGGCCACGCCCAGAACCAATGGCGCCTTGGTGCGGCGGAATGAGAACTGCAACGCATTGTAGGAGGAGTTTGCCGCATTCTGAAGCGAGTAGATTTGGCCTATGCCGGGGGCAAACTCGCGAAGCGCATTAGGGTTTGTGGCAACTTGCCCTACCCCGTAGCAGGCCACCAGGAGATTCGTGAGCGCTGGACCTGAAACCACATTGCCGTTCGGCAGAATTCCATTGCAATCCCCTCCGTTGGTATAAGCCGGGTTCAGCGCTGTAATGGGATTGAACCCGCTGACCATCAACGGCTGGTGGGGAGCATATGGGTTTTCACTTGCGGGCAAGGGCTGGAGCTGATTAATTTGCAGCTGGACGGGAAGAAACGTTCCTTTGCTGCCCACGTAGGCGATACTCGCGAGCATCTGTTGCGGTAACTCGCGCTCTACACTCAGACTCCACTGCTGCACGTACGGCCACACTGTCTTGGTCGGGACGGCCGTAACGTTCAACGGGAACACAAGTGACGAACCGTTGGGAGCAAGCCCTATGCTGCTAAATCCAGCTGGGTTGGTTTGCGTCATGTCCAGAACGGTCGGCGCACCGCCCTCGAGTGACCCGGTGTTGGCCTCGTCCGCCGTGCCATGCTCGAAAAATAACCCGTATCCGCCGCGGATGGAAGTCCGATTTCCAAATGGAGACCAGGCGAATCCGATCCGCGGTGCCGGATTCAGCACATGACTCGTCATACAGCCCGAGGGGACTCCATTCCTGCCGCACTGCTCGATCCCATTCAGGACGCGAGGATCGAGCGACGGCAGAGGATTATTGGGATTCATCACAAGGTTTTGGCCAGTGAGCTGGTCAACCAGTTGCCCCTGGCTGCCTACTGTGAGTGAAGCTCCTTCGGCCGGGCTGTATGCCTTCGCCAACCAATTGTAGGCATCATCGTTGAGCTCATGGAAGTTTCCGAACAGGCTGAGACGAAGACCCAGATTCAGAGTCAACCGAGAGTTAACTTTAAAGTCATCCTGCAGATATGGTTCGACCACCTGGTACCGCTGACGGTATCTCGCCTGAGAGCTGTCTTGCTGAAAACTGGCGATTGACCCTCCCGAGAGAAAGTCAGCGACGCTATTTCCCGTGGTGTTCGCGCCCAAAATGTTGCTGAACGATAGAATGCCTTGCGTGTCGCCCGTCGCAGCACCGATCGATCCGTTCGTCTGGTTGCGTTGGAAGTTGACCCAATAGACGCCGAGCTGAATATTGTGCCGTCCGTAGATCTTCGAGAGATTATCGGAGAGGCTATACACCGGGTTAGTGTGTTCCCAGGGCATATAGCCCGGGTCCACTGCAAAACCCCTGCCGCCGTAAGCTTGATTGTTACCGGCGATCACGATGCCAGGGATTTTTCCCCCGGAACCGTTATTAAAGATGGTTGTCATACCAACCCCTGGCGCTCCCAGAAGATTTACGCCTTGCAGGGTCACGTCCGCCCCGGGTTTGTCTGTCAGAGTAATTTTCTGGTCGGTATAGCTTATAACCAGTTCATTGAGCAGGGTAGAAGACAAAGTCTTCGTCATTCGAACAACGGCGCTGACTCCTGGGCCGTAAAAATCATTTTGTATGGTCGGAAAAGTGTTCTGTGTGAACGCAAATTGGGGAACAGGAGTACTTGTATTCCAAGCATCGTGAATATAGTGGACGTTCAGGCGCAGCGTATCGGTGAAGGCATGGTCGAAACGAACCAGCTCTTCTCTCCAGTAAGTCGGAAGAGATACATCGGCGTTATAGCAGGAGGCAACGGTCGAGGCGCAGCCCGAGGTTGCGTTCGGCAACGGAATAATGCCCGTCCCTAGAATCAGGAGTGGATTGCGATTGGTCGGGATGACATTGTTCGGAAAGTTACTGATCAGACCTCCCAGTGGTGGGGTCTGCGCAGGAGAGGGGCAGTCTGGATATTGATCTCGTCTGAAGTAGACCAAGCCGGGCTCTCCCGGCAATATCAGGGGACAAACATCCGAAAAATCTCCCTGGCGTTCTGCGACCGAGGGCACTGCCTGCCGATAGGGGTAGGGGTCGCTTTCAAGGCGGGCTTCCTCCGAGAAGAAGAAGAAGGTCTTTCCCTTACCATTGTAGATATGAGGAATCTCTACGGGTCCGCCTATCGTTCCTCCGAAGTCGTTCCGCCGGTACATTGGTGCTTTGGAGCCGACGTCGAAGTATCCTTTCGTATTCATAAACTCGTTGCGAAAGAATTCATAGAGGCTGCCGTGGAAATGGTCTGTACCGGATTTCGTAGTAACGATCGTGGTGCCGCTTCCCACGCTGGGGTACATGGCACTGTAGTTCGATGTTATGACCTTGATTTCCTGGATCGCGTCGATGCTGGGAGTCACAATCAGCGAGGTCTTGTCCTTGTGCATACCCTCATTTATGGTCTCAGAGCCATCCACTTGAAAGCTGTTGTACTCAGTTCGGCCGCCGTTGATGCTAAAGGAGACACTACCGGCCACTCCTACCCTGGCTTCGTCTTGACCCGTCTGATTACTGACGCCGGCTACCAGTGTCGTCAATTGTGTGAAGTTACGGCCGTTCAAGCCAATGGCGGGCACTTCCGTGCCCGTAATAGTGCCGGTTAACTCAGACGATTGCGTTTCTACCTGGGTTATTGGGTTTTCTTCTACAGTTACCTCAGACTTAGTTGACGACAGTGAAAGCTGGATGTCGAGATCCACCGCCTGACCCATCCCGAGAGCGACGATGGTATTAAAGTCGCTGTATCCTTCGATATGCACAAGGACTTGGTAATTCGCGGCGGGAAGATACGGGACCGTGTAGTTCCCGTTCTCGTCCGACGCCGTCTCCAGCTTCACTTTGGATTCCTGATTGATTACCTGGATAGGGGCTTTTGGTACGACTGCGCCTTGAGGATCAAATACCTTCCCTGAGATACGCGCGGTTTGTGCTTGGAGGGACACAGCGGCGAGCATAACAATAAAGCACGCCGTAAGTCGCAGATGCCTAAATAGCATATTGAAAAGTCCTCTAACTGTCTTTGTGTCGGATAAATACTGCGAAGTGCCGGGCTTGTCGTTACTCAAATACCTTAGCTTGTCCCGCGTGGTTGAACTGCCGGCTGAGTCGATGCAATCGGAGCCACTGCCCGGCCTTCAGGCGATGACTGAGAGTATCCGGAGCATGAGCGTACTGGGTCAGCTGGCCAGCAGTTCTGTAAAAAGTTGTGCGTGTCCCGCGACGGCTTTGGCCGCATCAAATTGGCGTGCGCGTTCCAGCCCCTTTTCACGCAGTTCGCTACGAAGTTGAGGGGATTCAATTATTTTGGACATCTGCACACCGCAATCCTCAGCGCTGGAAGGATCGAACAGGAGAGCGCATCCTCCGGCCACTTCCGGCAAAGAAGCGGCATCGGCACAAATCACAGGAGTCCCACAGGCCATGGACTCGATCACCGGCAGCCCAAAGCCCTCCTGTCTGGAGGGTAGAATCGTAGCCTCCGCTCCCGAATAGCATGCTCGCAGCAATTCGTCCGACACCGAGTCAATCCAACGCACCGACTTGTCGATCCCCAGTCGAACCGCGAGCGTATGCAGAGACTGCTCGTTCTTTTCGTCTTTTCCAATTATGACCAACTCGTGGGTGTGGTCGTTGGCGCGCTGCCGCGAAAATGCCTCAAAGAGCACGGGCAGATTCTTGTGGGGCTTCGGACTGCCGACGAAGAGAAAGTAATCCCGGCCCAGACCTAACTGGCGCCGCACGATCTCTTTGGCCTCGAGCCGCGGCAGCGGAGCAAAGATCGGACTGGCATAACGGTGAATGACCGAGATCTTGTTCTCGTCTCCGCCCAAGTGTTCGAGGATCATCCGTTTTGAGTACTCTGAAATGGTTATGATCCGACGGGCTTTCGCGACTGCAAGCTTCAAGATAGATTTCGCAAAAATGCGGGATTTCAAGGTGTTCTTGAAAGCTGGGTCAAGCAAATGCGTGACGTCGTGTATGGTCACCGACATGCGATGCGAATAGAGCACCGGAATGTCATAGTGAGGACAGTGCAGAAGCGTCGCGCCTTCCGCCAGCCCTGGAATTGACATTTGCGCCTTTACCGAGTACATCGGAGCGGAGCTCGGTATGATGCGGTCCGCGTAAGCTGCAAGTTTCTTTCCGTGCGCGGGGTGCACGATACACCACATTTCAACTCCAGGCAACGAAGTACGCAGCCCGATCAACAATTGTTCGGTATAACGCCCAATTCCAGTAGCGTGGGCGCGTGCATCAAAAGCAAGAATGGGCCGTTTTTGCATCGAGAAACCTAGGCGTGCCTTTCCAGATTCACTTTCAGGTAACCGATCTGCTCTGCTGAAAGTGCGAGCTCCGATTTTGATTGCGCGGATTGAGTCGTGCGGTGCGCGATTGTGGACTTGGCGAAGACCGACGAGGAAGCGGCCAGCTGGACAATGCAGGCCAGTGCTGCCGCCAGTGCAGAAGAGAACCGGAAGCATCCAGTGGAGCGGCTGTGAGGTCTTGAAATCATAACTTAAGACGATTACTCCATAAGAGATTTAGAGGTCGATCTTCTCTGAGCATTTGACTAAGAAATGTGCCGCACTTACCTTTGAAGTTGAATCCCCGCGCCCTCGACTAACTGTCAGTGTCAGATCACGCCCGGGAACCAGTGCCAGCGGACTCGCCGGAGATAGGCGGCGTATGCAGGATCGTTTTTGAGAAAGGTTTCTTCGACGAGGCTCTTGATCACGAACCAGAACACGCAGAGGCCATCGATCAAGAAATTCCGTGGCGACCCGTGGGACAAGCAGTCGGCCAGCAGTCCGAGAAACAGACCTGTATAGATCGGATGGCGAACAAAACGATAAGCTCCGTGCACCACAATGTCGCGCTGCGCCGGGACAAATCCGATACTGCGTCCCAAGCTAAATCGGCCCCACAATACGATCGTGGTTCCCAAGACTGCGATGATGTTGACGATGAGAACTGGAGCTACCTGTCGTCCTCCGTTGTGCATCCTCCAGGTCAGAAAGCCCCAATAGGTAGCGACAAAGGCGAGCGTCCAAAACCATGGGTTTGGGGTTACGCGCACGGGGGCTTTTCGGAAAAGGGTTGTGCCGATAATGACCAGCATGCTGGCCACGAATAGCACCGACGGAATGTTCATGTGGATGTTGTGGTGGCTAACGGAGAGGTAGACGCTGCGAACGAAGGGCACCATCGCCACTGCCGCAAGTACCCGATCAACCCATGGTTTGGTTAGGACCCGCAGGGCGGACCCGCCGGCGCTTTGCAGCGGCGATTCTGTGGTACCCATGTTCTGCTCTTTCCTTTTGAACAGATTTTGAGAAAGCTATGAACTACCGCCGAGGAGAGCCCCAAGCCCCACTGCAAGTTAGAACCGGACGCAAGTACGGTTCAACTTTGGAATTGCTTGATTCCAGAAGGCTCGATCAGGTGCTTTCTGACGATCGTTTCGGGATCTCTAGCCGCCGGGACGGGAAAGAACGTGCGCGAAGCGCTCCTTCATTCGCAAAAAGGGCTTCTCCAGTGCGTGATAGGAAATCATTGCCATAGTCAACGTCAGGAGAAAACCCAGCAAGCCCTGGCCCTTGATGAAGTGCGAACCGAATGAGACATGAGCGCCAATAACGTCCGCCAACTTCAGACCAAGAAGATGAAATACATAGAGGCCGTAACTGATTCGTCCAAGGTAGACTAACGGCTTAAACGCATACCACGGAGGGCTGTTAGCCAGGACCGAGAGAAGAATGCCGATCGCACAGAGAGCCACCAGCGGATAACCGATTACCGACAGAAGATGAACTGGTTCTACCCCGTCTGCCTCGGGGCGCAGGAAAACTGCGGCGGCCCATAGCACGGCGAAGCTGGTCACAAAAAGCAACGCGCGTCGAACGTTAGAGAGGGCCGGCGAACGGCCACGCAGCAGGACTGCCGCGATGATGCCGAGAGCGATGGGATCGAGCCGCGTAAACGAGTTGAACTTGATGTATCTCTCCGAGCCCACGTGTGCCAGGAGAATCGCGATACGCAACGCATTCGAAATGAAAAGCATAACGCTAGCAACCACCAGCAACCCGCGTTCCCCGAAATTTCTGACCAGCGGGGGCCATACGAAGTAAAACTGCTCCTGTACCGAGAGACTCCACAGCGGATTGATAACTGAAACGGCCCGCAAGCCGGACATCATCCACCAGTTTCCCGAGAACAAAAGAAAAGCGACGACTGCCTTTACGCTGACGCGCTCGTTGGGTATGAGGCCATTCGTGGCTAAGGCCAGCGCAAGGAAAAAGAAGTAGAGAGGCCATATTCTCAGAATGCGCCGAAAGTAAAACCACTTCACATCGACAGTACCCGTGCGCGTCTTCTCGCGCAGAAGCAGTTCGGTAATGAGATACGAACACAGAGCAAGGAATATATCGACTCCGTAAGTTGCGGCCGCCGAGATCGTGGAGACACCAATCGCGAACCATTTGCCGAGATGCGGATTGTACCCTGCAGGAACATATGGAAAGTGGTGATGAACAAAAACCAGACAAAAGGCACAGAAGCGAAGCACATCCAGTTCGGGACGATAGAAGCGTTGCGCCGTGTTCCGGGCGTTAACGGCGGCGAGCTGGGGCCCAGGACGTTTGGTGACCAACCTTAGGTCAGGGCTCTCCAAGGCCGGGAGTGGAACAGAAACCAGATTCATGATCGCGTTTTTTTCGTTATTCGCGTACGGTTTTGTCGCCGAGCCGTGATATGCATCATTCAACTAAGCTTGGGGCAGCGGCGCCCACCGATCGCGGTTGCGGTAGTCCCTTACACCTTGCAAAACATTCCCCATCGCTTTCACCCTGCCTGATAGCGCGCGGTGAAGCAGTCGACGAGAGAGAAACACAAACGAGGCCACTTGCGGAACGTGGGAATATTGCGAAAGGAAGCGAATCGCAGAGTACGTGTACCAGCGGTCAATTGAAGTATTGCTCTTACTTGCGCTGGCGTTCACGTTGTGGAGCACGATCGCTTGGGACGCTACACCGAGTCGCCACCCTTTGCGTCGCAACCGGAAACATAATTCAGCGTCTTCCCAGTACAAGAAGAACCGGTCGTCCATTAAACCAACGTCTTCGAGCGCCGTCCGACGCACCAGCATGCTGGCTGCCGTCAGAAAGTCCAACCGGCGGCCAGACCGCGGACGCTCCGTGGCTTGTGAGCAGTAGCCGGTCCAGAGACTAATCCAGCCTCCACCCCACGCCTGAATCTTATCCGGATCCGACGTGTAATGAAGGACCGATCCGACCGCCCCCAATCGATAATCGGACTCGGCAGTACGTACAAGTTCGCGAAGAGCAGACAGTTTGGGTTGCGTGTCGTTGTTCAGCAGCCAAACGTACTTAACGTCGTGACGCATCAGTTCGCGAATTCCTGCATTATTGCCACCTGAGAATCCCAGGTTCTTGTCGGTTTGCACGATGCGTATCTCGGGATAAGCCGAGCGAATGCGCTCTACAGAATCGTCGGTCGAACCGTTATCCACCACAACTGTCAGCAGTTCTTGATAATCGGTGGCGCGCAGGGCGTCAAGGCACAGCAGAGTCTCGCGCCAGCCGTTCCAATTAACGATGACGCAACCAACGAGGGGATCACGGCTCACGGGATCACTCTCACGTTGTAGGTCTTGGCGGGAAGAGTCGCAGACGCGTTCGCGCAGCGCTGAACGGTGATCGTGTTCGCTGAGGTAACCGCTCCGCTGACGATTTCAAGTGGAGAGTCGAGGCTGCCGTCGGTCGCCGCGGGATGAGGAACGATCTGTCCTACAACTGCCCCGGCGACATTAGCGACGCCCCGAGCGCAACTACCGGCCTTCAAAGCGCCACCGATCCCGGCGGTCCTGCCCGACAGCGGAAGCTGAGTTTTCAAAGCCACGTTGTCGCTGCTCGGAATCGCCTGTCCTTCGCCCCACCTCGCGCTGCCGTGAGTCATCCAGTTGCCTAGCGCGTCGATTTTTGCCAGCAGCGCGCGGGCATCATTGTTCGGGGCCTGGATACTGGCAAAGGTGTTGTAGAAGTTGAAGCCGCCAGGCGGGGAATTTATCGCATCCGGGCCATAATAGTTTGTGAGGTCGGCTTCATTGCGGTGATCGACATTGCTCATCAGAAGAGCACCCTTGCCATTGATCAGCGGTGCATAGGCTGGCGACAACTGAAATGCATCCCACTGTTGGTTGTCGACCTGAATGCCGGCGAGATCGGTCCTCACATAATTTCCCTTGGTCAACGCAGATCCGCAATTGATCGCGACAATCCCTTCGGCTTGCACTTGCCCTTCCGGTCCCACGTGCACCAGGTCCTTTGCGCAGCCCGCCTCTCCGGTAAGGTGGAGCTGAGAGTTTCTTATGATTCCATCGATCACGAATGAATCGGTGCCTAACGCGCTAATGTTGGCGTGAAAGTTCAAAGTCGAGTTATACGTGTAAGTGCCTCTGCCCCACCTCACGCCGACCTGCCCTTTCTCCACATTCAGCCACACATCGGAGATGTAGGTGTACCCAAAGCTATTCCCTCCTCCGTTCATGGCGAAGGCCATCGCAGTAGTGTTTCCTACGTGGGGGAAGCCAATGTGAATGTCTCGAATGATTGTGCGCTCCGTCCACGTCGGCAGATTCGGCGACATCAGGTTTTCGAAAAGTATTGCCGTGGAGTTTGGCCCGCGAAAGTTGTTGATGACGAGATCTTCAAAAGTTGCGCCAATCACGGTGCCCGACCGAATGCCATTTTGTACATTGTTGCCGGGGCCTTTCAGTGTGAGTCCCCTGAGTATGCCCGCTTTTTGAATCGTGTAGGGCTGCATCTGCCAGACGATGGCGTCTCCGCTTCCCGTGTATTCCAGTGAAGTCAGCGCCGACCCTGCTCCCTGCAGACTTTGGCACGGCTTAAACATTCGTATCGTGGTGCCGTAGACGTATTTTCCCGCGGGGATATGAACCTCCGCGCATCCGTTGCCCGCGGCAAAGACATTGTTGATTTTCCCGCCGATGTCAGAGCCGGGATAAGCCGCGGGATTGACGACGCCATTCACAGCCGACGCTGTGATGGCCGGCGAGGAAACATCCGATTGTGCTTTCCCCGCCGATGCCATCGACTGAGTCGACATCGCCGCTACGTTTGGTCTGGCCTCACCCCAAAACGTCCTGAGATTGCCGACCGCAAAGGCGATCAAAACGAGGACCAGGATGGCAAGAAAATTTAAGCGTGCGCTCATCACAGGCCGACCACGGACCCAAGCTCCGATTGCGCGCGGGCCAAGTCTTGCGGAATGCCGATATCGATGAAGTACCCATCTGACTTGAACCCAAGCAGGCCCCGTGTCAGCTGAGCGGGAAGGACCTCTCGCTCAAGAGATATGCTGCGGTCCTTCACCACCCGATCCACGACCACTCGATCCATGACGGACGGCTCGAACAGGTATACACCGCCGTTGATAAAACCCGGCTTTCGCTCCATGCTCTTTTCCGAGAAAGAGGTCACCCAGCCTTGATCGTTCACTTCAATGTTGCCGTAGCGCGACGTATCGGGCACATGCGCGAGCGCGATGGTGGCCTCGGCCGCACGCCTGGCGTGCAACTCCCACATCGCGGCGAGAGACAGGCGCAGAATCGAGTCGCCGTTCATCGCCAATACGCGTTCTCCGCGAGCATAGCGAGAATAAGCGAGCCCAAGCGCTCCGGCGGTTCCCAAGGGTTCGTCCTCATACGAGCAACGAACATCAAGACCGAAACTCTGATCTGTCAAACTTTGCTCCGCCAGCCAATGCTCGATTTGTCTCGCGTGATGGCCCAGGCATAACACCACTCTCGAAAGGCCATGATCCGCAAGCATCTTCAGCAGGTAGGCGAGAAACGGCTTGCCCTGGATCGGCGCGAGCGCCTTTGGACCATCGGCGTACACCGGTCGCAGCCGCGTCCCCAGGCCGCCGACCAAGATCAGGGCCGGGCACTGGGAGAGCCCATTGTTTTCGCGCGCTTCCGAAATCATTTGCTTCTCGTGCGGAGATAACATCAGGCGCACACCGTCTCAGGCACCCGCCGAGCAGCCAGTGCCCGGCGCAGCACGGCCTCAAAACGCCGGCTGAATAGGTCGCGGGTAAACTCCGCGGCGCGGCGCCGCATGGCGGCGTCGGAAAACTCGCGGCCTTCAAAACGCAGGATCGCTTCCTGCAAGGCTGCGGCAGATTCTTCTTCGTAGAATTCGGCCGTCTCCGCCGTCATCGAATCGACGACGCCACCTTTGGCGAGCGCAATCACGGGACACCCCGCCGCCGCGGCTTCGACCGGCACGAGCCCAAAATCCTCAACCCCGGGGAATATCAGCGCTTTCGCGCGCCCGTAGTAGTTGAGCAATTCCTCATCACCGACAAATCCCAGGAACTCAGCCGAGGCGCCCAGTTGCTTCGCCAGATTCTTGAGCTTTTTTTCTTCCGGACCTTTACCCACAATCTTGAGGCGGCGTCCCAGGCCAGCGCACGCGGTAATCGCCTGATCGATGCGCTTGTACGGCGCCAGGGCGGTGACCATCAGGTACCAATCCTCAGGGCGCCGGATCACAGCCGCGCCATTGCCCACATCGCCCGGACCGTAGATGACTTCAGCCTCGCGCCCGTAGAGATTGCGGATTCGCTTCGCCACGTAACGGGAGTTGGTGCAGTAAACGTCGACGCGATCTACGGTGCGGCGATCATAAATCTGCAGCAGTTTCGCGATCGGCTTGAAAAACAATCGCGAGGCAATATGCCCAACCTGCGCCGGACCGAAATAGTCGTCGAAACGATCCCAGATGTAACGCATCGGGGTGTGAATGTAGCAGATGTGCAGCGTCCGGCGGTTCGAATTCTTATTGACCATTGCTTTGGCGACGGCGTGCGAAGTCGAGATCACGACATCGGCGTCTTCCGTGCTCGCCTGCGTCATTTCCGCTGCCAGGGGAAACAGCGGCAGGTAATGACGGTACTTCGTTTTGGCGAACGGCATGTGCTGCAAAAAGCTGGTGTGAATCTTGCGGTCTTCAATGATTTTGCTGACGCTGCCCGGAACATGCACCAAGGTCCACAAGGGAGCCCCGGGAAACATTTCGCACAACGTTTCCAGCGCTTTTTCCCCGCCCCGCATTCCGGTGAGCCAGTCGTGAACCAAAGCAACCTTGAGGGCGGAAGTGTCCACGCGAGACGAAGAGTGTTGTCCCGCCGCTATTAAAGAAGAAAGTTCTGAGAGAGTTGCCATGCGCCCCTGAATCGTTAAGAAAAAGCCTACTGCGTCACGCGAAATGGAATGTTGCTCTTGAGCGTGTGCTCGGCAGTGCCCACCTCAATAGTGCCCGTCTTCGTTCCGGCAGGTACTACGGCCGTAACCTCGGTGTTTCAGAGTGGTAATCGTTGCCCGCGGGAAATTTGAAATGTGTCGGCCCTGTCATTGTAGCGCCCGCTCGCGTTCGACCACCTGCGGTTAGTCCCAGCTACCGCCAAAGCGTCCGGCTCTGCCGCAGTCTGTTGTTCCGGCGCCAGACTTCGAAGGCCCTGTTCGACGGGAATCCGTGGAGTCCATCCTACTTTCTCCCGTATTTTCGTGATGTCGGCAGCGAGAGACTGCCGGTCAAACTTGCGGAATTTAGTGCGATCCTCGATAACCGCACGCGTGTCGCCGAAGGCCTTCTGCAGAATCCTGACCACTTCGCGCGACGAAGTCTGACGACCGGTCGCCACATTGAACGCATCGTATTTGCCTGTGTCCGCCAACAAAACCGCAACCACCGCACGGACGACGTCGGAGACATGGACAAAGTCCCGCGTCCCATCCAGGTAGCCCATGCGTAACTCAGGAAGAAGATCGTTGCCAAGTAGTTCGATAATGCGCGGAATCAGATGGGCGATAATCTCCCGCGGTCCATAAACGTTGGAGAACCGCAATGAGGCTGCTGAGAGTCCAGGAATGGTACGCGCCCCATAGGCAATTAAGCTTTCGGTTAACGACTTCGAGAGGCCATACACGTTGCCGGAAGCACTCACCTCAGTCTCGCTGTGTATAACGTCTTCGATCCCATACACGTCGGCGGTGGAGGCGGCCACCAGTTTGAGCACGGAAAGACCCTCGAGAGAACGTACCAACAATTCCGTACCGCGAACGTTGGTTGCGAAGGTCTGGTCAGGATGTGCCATGCAGTAAGGTATGTGATGCAAGGCGGCAAGGTGGACGACATAATCGGGGTTGAATGCATGGACGAAGCTGATCCACTCCTCATCCGGCACTGTTGCCATATCGATACGCTCGAACTGCGCCTTGGGGTTCACGTATTCGCGCCGTCCGACAAACAGGTTGTCGATGACAACCACGTCGTGTCCAAGGGCGACCAGTTCGTCAGTCACATGACTGCCGATAAAACCCGCACCACCCGTCACTAGCGTTTTCATTTAATTCACTCCATGTTTAAGGACCCGGCCCAGTAAGCAACTCCAGTCCAGTTCCTGACTTGCGCTAAGACCGTTCGCGGAGAATTCGCCCCAGCGGCGGATGGCGTTGAGACATCCGGAAGCAAGCTCGTTCGGCGCCGTCACGGTGCCGATGACATAGCGATTCACCACGGCCGTGGTTCCGTTTTCCGGGTAGTCGACGGTGACGACGGGGAGGCCGCTCGCCATGGCTTCGGCGACGACACGGGGAAAGCCTTCGCGACGGCTGGGGAGAACCAGCAGCAGCGACGATGCCAGCAGCTCGACCTTTCTTTCGTCAGAGATGAACCCGATCACGTCGATGCGCTCGCACAGCGGCGATGACGTCGCCCGGAGCTGCACGCGGTCGAGCCAGGGCCCGGTGCCGGCGATCACCAGCCTTCCCCCGAAGCCGCGCGGAGCCAAACGTTCAAAGGCCGAGATCAGCAGTTCGACGTTCTTGTGCTCCATAACCCGGCCGAAATAGAGCAGGTTTGAGCGTAACTGCAGCGGCTGGCTTCGATAACGGCTGAGGACGATGCCGCTGGGTATAAAGTCGGTTTCGCGCACGGAAACACGCGCAATGTATTCCGCCACCCCAGCGCTAACTGCCATGTTATAGCGCACCAGCTTCGGCATCCAGCGCTGCAGCAATCCAAAGGGGAAGTGGCGGCGGATTTCGCACCAGTCCAGCACCGCCCGATCGCGTGCACGCCGCGGTGCCAGCATGACGTGCAGGAGCGGCCATTGGTTGAAGATATGCAGATCGTAGCTGCTGGAGCGGAGCACTCTTCGGCACCAGTGTGCGTAGCGAAACACCGTGCCAAGCTGGCGACGGAAGGCTTTGATCAGAGGTTTCTCATAGTTCGGGCTTAGGGGGTAGCGGAAAATTCGAATTCCGCCACGGTTTTCCTGTTCGGGGACGTCGGCGGAGTGGCGAATGCAGTAAACGTCCACTTCGTGGCCCAGCGCGTGCAATGCCTCTCCCAGTTCGGCATACCGGACTTCCTGGCCGCCAATATGCGGCGGATACATCTCGGTGAAGATAGCAATTCTCATGCGCACTCCCCGGAGCCAATCACCAGAATGATGGCGATGCCGCGCAGCCCGTCCAGCTCCCGTGTGCGTTTCACGCTTGGCTCACTTCGGCCTGCTCCAGTCCGGTAGCAGGATCAACCTCGGCTGGCCACTGAGAGTCCTCGTCGGCCTCTCCGTCGCGCTGAAGAATCATCATTGCAATCAGAAACCAGAACCCGAATAGCGCTGGCTGGACGTTGAACATGCCAGTCAGGAGGAAGGTCGACGAGAAGCTCGCGATTCCTATCAACAGCGGCGTGGGACGCTTGATGGTTTCGATACGAAGGCGCCGCCACATGGCCCATAACAGCCCCAAAATAACCACGGTCCCGACCAGACCGATATGGAGCATCAGCCCTAGATACAAGTTATCTACCAGAACGTGGATGGCACCTCCGAACATTTCGTCCTTGAGGGGAACAAGGAGTGGTTTTTCCGCCTCGCAATATCCCAGACCAAACATCTTCTGCAGGAACGTCGAGTGCCATAGCTCTGACGCGTAAGCCCCCCATTGCAGAAGCCTCTCATCGAGGGAAGAGGTGTCATTCGAGACCGTTCCTCTCGTCCCGACTACAAGATTGGAGATCCCGCCGAAGGCAATGAACGCGCTTAAGGCGAGACCAACCAGGGGCTGCCAATTCATCCGGCGCAGACTTCGTCCAAATGTGAAGGCCACGGCCGCGAACGTGGCGAAGGCCAGCTGCAGGTAGACGACTCGCGTCAGCGTAAGGTAGCAACAGGCTGAGGCGAGCAGATACAGCGGGATTCCTTTAACCCACCCTCTGGGTCTGCCGCACATTGCGATTCCGACGCCGGCAATCACTACGGCAAATTCCCCAAACTCCAGGGCGCTGCCAAATACGCCGAATGCTCTTATCGTTCTGGATATTGGTGTCGTCCACCAGCTGATATAGATTCTGAAATTGCCATCGGTGCTGGCCATCTGAATGATGGAGCTTTGAAATATGACTTGCGCGAATCCGATCACGGCGCAAACCAGAAATATGAACACCAGGATTCGCCTTGGTGACCGCTCCGACAGCCTTCCCGTGAAGGCGCAGGCGATCGGCGCGAAGATGAGCGGGCAGTAGTATGCGTTGTACGAGAAGATGATGTCGGCCGGCGCTTTCCCCTGCCACACCCACAGGATGGGGACATCTATGAACAGGACAGTCATCGCCACCAGCCACATGCCGGTGGGGAAGGCGGAGAAATCAAACCTGCCATAGGTCAGCGCCAGTAAGGTCAGCAAGCCAAAGCAGACACTCTTGATGAATGCGATGGGAAGCGGACACGCGCCGCCGGTAAGCAGCATTTCTATTTGCGGCAAAGCGCAATTAATGATGCAGGCGACCATCGCCAGGAACGCCGTGGTCCCGAGGACGCTGCCCTGCGGATGGTACTGCCGGTACAGTTCGTTGTAGTCGTAGGTGAGTTCACTCATAGTAAAGAAGACGGTTGTAAGGAGATGGTTTTCTGATTTCAGTCGTAAGCAGGGGCAAGTGTTGCCATGGCGCGGATTAAAGTTCTAGTTCGCGCCGTCCCTTAAGGCCGTGTTGCAGGGAACAAGACTGCGACCGGGGAAAAGCGATCGCTCCAGCCTCGTCGTGCCTGCGACTAACGGACTATGCGGCAATACCCGAGATTGAAACCGAGCGACCGGCTTCTCTATGAAGACGTGCGCAAGGTGGGCGACAAGAAGACTTGCCGCCACCGTTACGGGGAGAAAAATCTGCCACGGCACAGTCGCAGGGACCACCTCCAGGACCATGCCGTGGAACAGATACAGCGGATAGCTGATTTGTCCGAGCCATGCCAGGCCTCGTGGGAAAGACATGGAGCGCACAAGATAAAGCGCCAGAAAAATAACATAGCCGGAGAGCCAGCTTGCAATCTGGCACGGAACGCCGGTATGAGGCAGCCCCTGCCGCAACACTTCAGGCTGCGTGTATAGATGGGAGCGAAGCCAAAAGGTGACCGCAAACACGGCGAACAGCGCCAGCACTGCGAGGAGGATCGATTTTGTGCGGCCGCCGGCGGAACTCTGCCGGTACAAGAGGGTTCCGAAGAACGCCGTCACAATCAGGCCAAGCCTTCCGGCCGGTAGTGATTGGTGCGCAAAGGCGGCAATCGCAACTTGGGAGCCCAACAGCAGCCCCATCGATACCCAGAGCCATGTACGAGTGCGGCGGAGAACGCCAAGGAAGAAAAGCACGGAACAAAGCACGTAAAAAATGAATTCCAGCTCAAGGGTCCAGTAGGCACCAACCGCCGCGGGAATTCGGATGTATTCCTCGATCATGGTTGTGTTGCCGAGGACGAAGGCCACGGGGTGCAGGTTATACCAATCGGGAAGCTTATGCGGCCCTCGGAGATTCAGGCTGGTCAGTGCCATTACCACAAACAGGCTTACAAGATACGTGGGCCAGAGGCGCAAGAGCCGGCCCAGCCAAAAGCGGGACAGCGAATTGTATTTCTCAATGCTCACCGGGATGATGAACCCACTGACGATGAAGAACACGACTACGCCCATTTCGCCGAAGTTTATGTACTTAAGGCTCCACTGCTTAAAGCTCGGGGATATGACTTGCACGGCGTGCTGGCAGAGGACCAGGAACATTGCAATTCCACGAAGCACATCGAGAAACTCAATCCGCCTCGACTTGTCGATAGAGGCGGTTGTGATGCTGACTGGCTTGTGCTCCTCTCCGTTGTCGTTCCGCCGCTCGATGGCGACGTCAACATTGTGAGTAGCGACTTTAGTCGGCATACTGGCCATCCAGTGCCGGAACTAGCTGTGCGTTGCCCTGACGCGCCGGGCCGTGGTCCAGCAGGCGCTCGAGGGAATCGACGGCCTCGTCCCAGCTGCACTTCCGGATACGCTCGTATCCCTGGCGCGCAACCTTTGTCCTCAGTTCGGCGTTGCGAACCAGCCGCAGCACATTCTCCGCCAGTTTCTTGGGATCGCGCGCGGGACTCAGCAGCGCCGTCTCGCCGTCGATTCCGTACTCGCGATGTCCGCCGATATCGGTGGCCGCCAGGGCGGCTCCGCACAGCATGGCCTCGGCGGGGGGTAGCGGCCAGCCTTCGATCCGTCCGGGAGAAACAAAGACTGCCGTCTGGTTATACAGTGCGCGCAGCGTCTGCCGGCTCGGTAACCTGTGATACTCGGCCCAAGCGGGCAGCGCGGGCGCAGGCGAATAGCCGAACAAGGTCACTCGCAAATCGGGAAGTTCACTTCTGACGAGGCTGAGCGCCTCAAGCCCGTCGGCTGTGCCCTTCACTGGATGCAAGTGATGGAGCATCATGACCCGGTTAGGATTGCGAGATTCAATGGGTGTGTCCAGGCCGAACTCCTGAGAGTCGACGCCATTCGGAATATAGGTGCACTCCACACCCAACTGGTCGGCCATATCCCGCAGCCAGCGCGCGACCACAATCCTTTTCAGCGGGGCCTTCCAGGTGGCCCTGACTCGCGCTTCCGGGCCGGACCAAATTTCCCAACTCTGTATTAGATAATGCTTATCGCCTCTTGAACGCGGGTAGCTGATCAACCACTCGGCCGTCTCCCAGGCGGTAGCTATTACTATGTCCGCATCTGGGACAAATCTACTCGACAGCGTCGGAACCCACAGCACTCGGATAGAGGGATCAAGTGGATACCACTTCCGGGGATGAAAGCCCCGAGTCAAAGATCGTAGTATGAAGGCTGTGGTTCCTCTGGCTTTCTGTGTTGCGGTGGTGGCCGCTGGATTTATAGCAGGGTGAACCAGGGTCACGCGATGTCCGCGACGGGATAGTTGGTTCGCGTATTCAAAGGCCACTTTCATTCCACCATTCGGCAGATGGCCGGAACCGTGAAGGAGAAATGTAATCCTGAGATCCTTCATGCGAAAAGCTTTCAGGCTGCCTTTTGTTTTGCGAGCGGCCGCCGCAGGATGACGGTGGCGTAGCTGACGAAGAAAGCGATCGGCGCCTTCAACAACAGCCTCGTCTTTTGCCGGTGAATTAGATCAAGCAGCGGCAATTTGGGCTCGTAGTAGTTGTGACCGAAATACGCGCGGTATTCGACAATGTCGTATCCCAGATTGCGGAAGAACTGAAGCTGACTCTCCATCGGCCCGCGACAGTGGGAATAGTAGGCTTTGAATTTGTCATGCCGCTCGCGATCGCGAGGCGAGAACCGGTCAAACAGGAAGTCAGTGACGCGATCCGGGAGCACGCGATTGAGCAGAAAAGGCAGGGCGTACAACGTGGCGAAAGAATGGACGGCCAGTCCGCCGGGAGCCAGGGCCTGAAACATGTTGGTGTATGCGCGCTCCGGGTCGCGGAAGTGTTCGGCAGTCATTCGGCTGAAGATGAGATCGTAAGGAGCGCCTGGCACCGGAGCCGTTGCGCAGACGTCGTACACGGATGTTCCCTCCATCTCCGACTTGAGCAGTTCGCCTTCCACTTGATCCGCTGCCCGAAACGTCAAGCCGTATTTGCGAATCACGTCCTGACCGATCGCGGGATTGGCCCCTGCACCGATCTCGCAGACTCGTTTCGCCGAGTTGCGGGCAATCACATCTTCGATGAACGCTGGGAACTTCTGCCAGCCTTCAAACTCATCGACTTTGCGGAAAGTCACGATCATTAGGAGCGGTGCTTTCGGGTGCGGAATTTCTTTGGCCAGCGTGGGTTGTCAGATTGTTATGCGGCTCGGGGCTTGACGCTGACAAATTCGAGGTTTGTCGCGAAGTAGCGGAGAGGCGTACTTCCTGTCATGAACTGATCCATCCTTTCAAATAGCCGGAAGTTCGGATAGTGCACCGAATTCTTGGGAAGAAGCTGCCGATACCAAAGGTCGAGCAGATCCAGGCCAACCGACCCGAGCAACTCCTTCACCCGATTCTCGCTGTACAGCCGGTCGTGGTAGTTATCCCCCAGCCAGCGGGCAATCTGCTGCGTCCAAGAGAGTTTCGTCGGAAGGAAGAAACAAAAGAAGAGACCTCCTGGTTTCAAAACCCGACTAATCTCCGTAAGAGAGGCTCGATCGTCGCGAACGTGTTCCAAAACGGCTACGCTCAAAAAGACATCGAAGGTCTTATCTTCGTAAGGCAAGACATATTCATGATCAAGCGGCCGCACCTGGATGCCAAACCGCTTGATTATGGGCACATCCTGCCCAAAGGCGGAGTCTTCTTTATCAGACAAGATATCGCAACTACCAAGATAGTTTGGACCTAAATCCCGAATTAGCTTGCTAACATGCCCCTTGCCGCACCCCCAGTCCAGAACAGAAAGATCGCTAAAAGCACAGGCAAAATGCTGTTCAGACAGGGCCTGGACAAACCGTGTCAGGTAAATATAAGCATATTGGCCGGCGGGATTCGCGAGAAAACTGTGCGAAGGCAGCGTCGCTGCGACTTCACGAATCTCTTCATCCAACGGCCAGCGTTTTGAGAATACTTCGGCGCGTAACAAGCGAACTGAATGATCCACATCAGGCACCGTTTTTTTCCCTTTCCCTCGCTGGACCGATCACCGTCGCAAAGACTGCCCAGTCTGATTGAACGATGATCTGATGCCAATCTATTGCAGCCGTAGATTAGCCTTCCAGTTGGTTATGTTTTCCATGGGCAGCTTGATTTGGGTGGGGACCCGGCCAGTGATCCACGACTCAAGCTTGTGCAATTCTGTGCGTCGAAGCACGGGGAGGCCGGTGTCGTTGGCGATCTCCACGCTGCGGTGATCGACTCCAATGACGAGCGTCCTCTTCTTGAACTGAAGAGCGCGGATGCCGCCGTGCAGCCGGCTGCCGACATAGTCGAGTTCTTCGTTCGCCAGAAGATGATCGTACGAGTGTAAGTTCTGACCGATGACGCGGACACCATTGATGTTCAATCCCTGAAAATAGGTGTAGTCGCCGTGCATCTGGGGAAAGAAATACAAAGTCTCATAGTGCTTCTTGAGGATGTCGATCATTTCGCGGTCGGCCGACGGATCGCGAAGATAGGCTGTCAGTGCGAACATGACATTTTTTGTTTTCTCCTGTGGAACGGCCGCGCAGTGTTCGGGGCTGAGCCTCCACATGGTTGGGCACGAGGTCGACACGCTGACGATTCCGATCTGATCGAGCAGGTGCTGCGTGAACCGGTCGCGCACGGAGTGGATCTGGTGTCCATCCAGCACGCGACGGAGCAAGGTCCGGTCTCGAAAGGACGGCTTGGTGCTAATGCCTCCCCATGTCACGCCAAAACAGATGGCATTGGTGAGGAAGATCGAATCGAACCAGCGGAGGCGCCATCCTTTGGAGGCAAGAACGTTGGTGCCACCAATGAAACACATGTCGCTCTGTCGCAGGAAGTAATAGGAGCGCCGGCTGAGCGCTTCGTGACTGGGCAATCGAAACACGCGAGCATCAGGGAACATTTCGTGGATGACGTCGTTGACGGCCTGCATGATGATCTCATCACCCAGGTTCCACGTTCCGAAACTCGTGTCGATGACCGTGACGGTTTTCAGTGGGTACCTTTCTATTGTGAAAGCTTCGATTGCCTAAAGGAGCGGCTTACGCTAACAGGCGCTGGACCCGCGCTACGCCGCGATAGAGAATATTCTTTCGGGGCGGGCGTGGAATGGAACCGTCCGCACCCAGGTCCAACAGACGAATCGTTCGACCCTGGAAACATTCGGCAAGTTCTTGCTGGGAGAGAAACAGACCCTTCGCTGTTTTAAAGTCGTTTCCACTCTTGCCGCCAAAGTGATGCAGATAACGTTCGTGCTCGGCGTAGCCCTGCACGGAGTAGCCTTGCGCGAGAAGCGCCGCCTGGAATTTGGTGACAGACCAGAAAAATTCGTGCGCCTCGTCGAGTCCGCGCTCGCGATACAGCGCTGCGTCCACGAGCAGGCAATATCCGTCCACGCGCAACAGATTCCCGCCATACGCCGTAATGCCATATGCCGTAATTCCCGGCTTGTGTGCCATCAGCAGGTTGGACAACCAGTAGGGATCTTTGATTTCCACATCACTGTTCAGCAGCAGCAAGTGGGTGCTGTCAGGGGCAGTGTTCTGCGCCGCGATGTTGTTTCCTCGGGCGAAGAACGAGTTGTATCCCAGCAACGTCAGATGCTGGATCAATCCCTCGCGCTGAAGGCGCTTCACGAGATCCTTCGTGCGCGACTCGGACGCATTGTCCACCACCACAAGTTCGTAATTGACACCTCGAGTGCATTGCACCAACGAACGGATGGAGAGCTCCACATATCGAGGTGCATTGTGCGTGAGCATCAGAATGCTCACTTTTTCGAACCGCGCCGGCTGCCGGCGTTCGCCTTCCATGGGCCGATCCAAATTACTCGGGGCCAGGTTCGTCGGGGCAAGGTTCATTGGGGCCGGAGCCGAGGCATTCACGGCCTGCTGTCTCCTCGTGGCCAACGCGGGCGCTCTGCGGCTTCCAGACAATGCTTCCTGAAGTCTGGAAACATAAATCTGAAGTAAGCTGCGTTCTGCATGACTGCTGGCAAACGCCCAGGTCAAGAGGATGACGATGCCAGAGTTGAGGAGAAACAAGCTCGCCAAGCGGAGGAACCCGGGCTTCATGGAAATCTGGACCGCTGCCATCGCTAAGCAGCAAGCGACGGAAATCACTACGCACGGACGAAGGACGACGTTGACCCAGTCCGCCGCCTTGAGTCCAATCCGCTTGCACAGGAACCAGACGCGGCCCGCACCCACAAGGACAGAGCCGCCGGCCGTGGCCCACAATACCGAGCTCGCGGGCATATGCAACCGCAGGAGCAGATAGCCTACGGGCACCGAAATGCATAATAAGGCGCCAATTACCGCTTGATACAATGCGATGCGCCCCTCTGCCTGAACCGATGTCCTGAATCCGGCGGTCAGCATGTCGATCAAGATGCTGATGAGCAAAATGGTAGAAAAAATCACCGTGTCCGCAGGCACTTCGCGGAGCCATAAACGCAGGCAATAGTTCATCTCGAACAAAACAGGACCAATAAAAAGCCACAAGAGTACAAACCCATATTTATTGCAGAGGTTGGAAAGAAACAGCATCTCGGAACGGTCCCCTGCTGCTTCGGCCTTCACGATCGTGGGAGACGTCGCGGTCAGAAGTCCATTGCTGACGCTCGTACCGAATCCGTTGACCTGCATGGCGATTCCATTGGCGACGTTCGCCGTCGTGCCAATGAATCTGTTAAACAGAATTGCCGGTCCCTGGTAACGGATCTGGACTGCCAGCGTGCCCAGCAGGCTCCAACCGGAAAAACTGAGCAGCTGGCGAATCTTCATCCCGCTCATCGGGAAGGAGAGTTGCCGGCACTCGGCATAACGGACCAGACAGTACATAACCGGCCCAGCCAGGACGAAGCAATCGCTAACGGCGTTAATCGCCGCATACCAGACCAGTCGATCGCCGGGAAGCGCTTTCAGCGAAGTGACGCCAATAATCAGAAACAAGGAACCTGCCGTCGCCATCACGTACAACGCGGCAAACGACTCCTTGGCCATGAGCAGGGCCTGGTACGGGGTGGAGATAATGCTCATAAAGAGCAGAAGCACCACAACGCGGTAAGTCCACATGGCCGCACCCAGCCTGGCTTGGGGCAGATTAAGAAAGCCATAGACCACCCAGTGTGACAGCAGCAGAGCCCCCGCCAAAACGCTGAGGGCGAGAAGGCCATGAATCACCAGACTTGCGCTGAACCACTGGCTCGCCTCTTCCGTGCTGCCTTCGCCCAGCGAATAGGCCATGTGCCGTAGAGCCCCGCCGGTGAGGGCTCCGTTAATGAACAGCAGGGCGGTCAGACTTCCCGCGATCACCGAAAAAATGCCGAAGTCCGTCGCCCCCAAACTTCGCAGGGCCAGCGGCAGTGTGACGAAGCCAGCTCCTGTAGCCACCGCAATCCTGGCGTAGGACGCGACGGTGTTCACGACGATTCGAGTTGAACGGTGCACGGCTGGGAATCTCAGTTACTAGATCGAAGAAAGTCTGGTTGTCGGAGGCGGGGAGAACTGAACTTCACGCTGGTATGGGTCGGGAACTGAACTTACACCGCTTTTGGATAAGCCGCCGGGCCGGAGTCGAAAACGCCCATTGTGGTGACAATCTCCGGTGCTCTCCAAGTCTGCAAGCCGAGCCCTTCAAAGGCGAATTCCTTGGGTATGGCGCCCATCTTCGTTAGCGCTTCGGCCACTCTGAGTTTATTTTCAAACTGGCAATAGAACAGAATGAAACCACCGCCCCCGGCACCGGTAATCTTCCCGCCGAGCGCGCCATTCTTCCGGGCTTCCGCGTACATCTCCTCGATCAACGGATTGCTGATCTTTGACGACATGTGCCGCTTGGCTTCCCATGCAGAGTGCAGCAGGCCGCCGAAATCGTCCAGTTTGTGGCGCATCAATGCGCTCTTCATATCGATCGCTAGTTGCTTTTGCTGCGCCAGCGCATCGATCGTTTCGGCGTTGCCGGATTCCAGACGCTGGGTTTGATCCTCAATGATTCGATCCGACCGGCGGGTCTGCCCCGTGTAGCAAAGCAGCAGATTGTGCTCCAACTCGTTCAGCACATCTGGATTCACGCGCAACGGGTTGATCACCACCCGATCCCCGTAGAACTCCATAAAATTGAATCCGCCGAAGCTGGCCGCGTACTGGTCCTGGAGACCGCCTTGTATCGCCAGGTCATGGCGTTCGATGCGATATGCGGATTCCGCAACATCGTACGGGGTCATTCGTACCTTCTGGAATTCTTTGATCAACCCCACCAAAGCGACGATGAGCGCGGAGGATGAACCCAGACCGGACCCCGGAGGAGCATCGCTGTGCAGGAAGATCTCAAACCCCCCGGAATCCTTGGCGCCGAAACGGTTAATCACTGCTTTCACGAGATCCAGTTGGCCATCCGGCAGCATTTCACTCTGCGTCGTGTAATCCAGCAATAAATTGAAGTCAGCGGAAGCGAGCCGTATTCTGCCGTCCTCTCGTGGGCGCAAACTGCCCCACGCGAAGCTGTCAATGGTTGCGTTCAAAACGCAGCCACCATTTCTTGACGGATAGGGCGGCACATCGGTTCCGCCGCCGGCGAAGCTGATACGCAGGGGTGCTTTCGCCCGAATTTTCATACCTTCCACCTCATGGGTAGTTCGTGTTGTGCTCGTGCCAGATCGTCAGGCACACCGATGTCCAGGAACAGAGCATTCGTGACGAAGCCGTACAGTCCACAGCCAATGAGACTGGGAAGCATCTCATCTTCCAAAGAAGCCGGGCGCTGATCGGGAATTAAGTCGACAAATTCCCGGCTTAAGACATAGGCGCCGGTATTCACCATCCCCGTGTTCTCGTTGTCATTCGAGTCGCCGTACTGGTCGCGGAACGCGGTAACGGCACCGTTTTGGTTGGTCAAGACGCGCCGGTAACGGCTGGTTTTGTTTGATGCGACCAGAGCCATGGTGGCCAGCGCGTTGCGGCTATGGTGGAACTTCAACATTTCATGCACATCGAGGCCTACCAGTGAGTCACCGTTGAAAACAAACAGGGCGGGAGCATCGATCATGCAGGCTGCCTTCTTGACGGCGCCGGCGTTCCCCAGAAGTTCTTCTTCGACGGAATAATGCAACTCGAGTCCCCATTTCGTTCCTTTGCGAAAGTGACCCTGAACCTCGGATCGCCGGTAGCCGACACAGAGCACGACATGCCGGATGCCGTCGAAGCGGAGCTTAGCAAGTAGATATTCCAGAAAGGGGCGGTTGGCCACAGGAGCCATGCTCTTCGGCCCACTGAGAAAGACTGACCGCGAGCGAGCACCCAAACCGCCTACCAAAACAATTCCCCCAAGTGAATTCATTTTAGTAGGCGTGCTTGGCGTCACCGGTGTGTAACACCGTGCGGATCACGATGCGCAGGTCGAACAGCAGACTCCAGTTCCGCAGATAGTAAAGGTCGTGCTCAATGCGTTTCTCGATCGAGGTGTCCCCTCGCCAGCCGTTCACCTGCGCCCATCCGGTTATGCCGACCTTCAGATAGTGCCGGGCGTGATAACGGGGTATTTCGACCCCGAACTTCTCCACGAAATGGGGGCGCTCCGGTCGGGGGCCGACAACGCTCATGTCGCCTCTAAGCACATTGAAAAACTGAGGGAGTTCATCCAGGCTCGTGCGACGGAGGAAAGTACCCACGCGCGTGCGCCGCGAGTCGTCCCGGCAGGTCCAGCGTGTATCTCCTTCCTGTGTCGTGCCCAAGCACATGGTTCGAAACTTGTACATCTGAAAGACATTCCCTTTGAAGCCGACGCGGTTTTGAACGAAAAACACTGGTCCTGGTGAGCTAAGTTTCACGGCCGCCGCAATCACGGCCATCACGGGCGCAGCCATCATCAAGACGGCTGTAGAAAAGGCAATGTCGAATCCGCGCTTCAGGACCATGTACATGATCGATTCAATCGGCGAATGGCAGACGCTCACCATCCAGACGCCGTTGATGTTGACGAGCCGGTCGCTCGTCGGGGGTTGATCCCCCAAGTCCAAAACGACGCGCACCGGAACACCCAGGTGCTGCACTTTCTCCATTAGCTGTGGCATCTCATGGGAACGCGCGGCTGGCAACGCCAGCAGAATGTCGTCGACATGATTCTCGACCACCATATTGGCGAGGCAATCCATTTCATGGACGACCCCTTTCACTTTCACCTTCTGACCCGGAAGCCGGACGAAGCCTGCAATCTGCAGCGCCTGGAACTCGCGATCCACCAGATTCCTCGCGGTACGCGCCGCAAATTCATCGGCTCCTATAATCAACACCCGAATGCCTCCAGAATTGTGCAGGAAGCGGCCTCTCATCGCCGCCCGCAGCACGAAGCGCAGGCCGAGAGCGGAGAAGAACAAGATAATCGAAATCGAAGCCACAAACAGGCGCGAAAAGCTGACCGCGCGATAAAAGAAGACGATTACGAGTTCAGAGAACAAAGTGATCAGCGTCGCCACGAAGGCGGAATACACATTTCCACCGCTCGTCAGGATGTATCTCGTGGTGGTAAGGCCGCAGCTCTCGATCGCGATCGACCACGCAATCGTCCCGAACATGAGCAGCCCAAAGTAAGGATAGGGGTCCAGGTCAGACGCGACGATCCGCGGCCACCCAATCGCTCCCGCAATCATGAACGAGAGCAGGGGTAATACCAGAGTCATCAAGCGTACGTTGAACACGGTGCGATTCAGTAGGCCGATCATGATTCCTCTTTTCAGTACCGTTCGTAGCCAATGATTGCCCTCGTTTATCTGACTTGGTGCACGCAGCGTCAGTGAGCGAAGGGTCGTGCTAGCAGGGGGTCTGAGGGTACGCGATAGTTAAGAGGTGGACGAACAGCTGCAATGAAGGAGCCTTACAACGATGCCGTGCGGAACCTGCGCGTCACGGCGCGGCTCAGACGAGGTGGAACTTCGGCCAGAAATTGAACCCTGGGCTAATGGCAGGTCGGGATCGGCCCGGCAGCCGATTCCATGGCGAGAATGATGTTTGCGGCCTCTTGCAGTGACCCAGCGACTTCGTCGGCGGAGGTGGAGAGGCGAACGTCGAGCAATCCTATGCGTATCGTTCTGCAGCCGGCCCTGCGACCGGCTTCGACGTCACTTTCAGAATCCCCCACCATCCAGGATGCGGTTAGATCGATTCCCCGGTCCTGGGCGGCCGCCAGCAGCATTCCCGGCTGGGGCTTGCGGCACCCGCACGGCGGATCGGCGTCATGCGGACAATAATAGACGCCGTCGAAACCCTTTTCTCCTTGAAAGAGCTCTTGCCACATTCGGCGATGGAGCGAATCAAGTCCATGCTGGGTGACCAGTCCTTTTGCGATCGCTCGCTGATTGCTTACCAGCAGCACCAGAAAGCCGGCTTCCTGAAAACGTTTCACGGCTTCGGCTCCGCCCGGCAAGAACTGCACTTCCGCCCAGCTGGTGACGTAGCGTCCTTCCGGCATTTTCCGGTTGATAACGCCGTCGCGATCAAGAAATACCGCTCGAACCATAGACAATAGCTTTCTCCACCAACTCCGCAATGGCGTGGCCGATCAGGATGTGACATTCCTGGATGCGTGGCGTTTCATTGGAAGGTGCACAGATGCAGTAATCCGCATCGTTCTTCATCTTGCCTTCTGACTCGCCGGTCAGGGCTACGGTAGTCAACCCGACTTCTTTTGCCTTGGCCAGACCCAGCAGCACATTCGGGGAATTACCGCTGGTGGAGATTCCCACGGCTACGTCGCCGGGTTTGCCGAACGCTTCGATCTGCCGCGCGAACACCTGGTCAAACCCGTAGTCGTTTCCGATGGCCGTGAGGCAAGACGTGTTTACCGACAGGGCGAAAGCTGGTAACGCAGCGCGCTCGATAGCAAACCGGCCCACAAACTCGGCTGCAATGTGTTGCGCATCGGCCGCACTGCCTCCATTTCCGAACAAAAGCAACTTCCCCCCTTGCCGCATTGCCTTGACTATCGATTCCGCGACGGCAGCGATCAGGCGGACTGTCGCCTCAGAGTTGAGCAATCGCTGGTGGGTGGAGATCGATGCCTCAATCGTCAGTCCTACTTCGTGGACAAGCTCTTCCAGACCGTTATGACCGTTGGTTGGGCGTGCGCTTAGCGTTTGCATAGGAATCGGGTGGGAAGGATCTGGAAGAGGCCAGGCGTGTTTACGTGCGACATGGCAGATTCAAACATCTTAAGCGACTGCGGTAGTTACTTAACCACTGCAGCAGCTCGGGGAATAATTCATCCCTAGTCCTGAGATGTTTACCGCGAGCAGGAGTTTGAACGCCTCTATCTGCTCCAGCTGGTTGGGTAGTCGCGCGAGCCCACCGTATGGGTTTTGCCGCGGTGCCAAGGGCGGGGTTTCTTGTTGAAGCCGTTCTGCAACAGCAAGCCAGCCGCATGTTGCTGTTGTGCGAGAGCGCGGGCGCTGGATTGGTCAGAGTGCCAGAGCCCACCCGAGGCGACATCCGCTTTGGCATGCAAAGGATCGGCAAGCTTCAGTCGAGCGGAACGCGACGACCGCGCAGCCTCTACTCTCAGCTTGCGAAGTTCGACTGCCACGCTGCTCGAGGTCATCTGATTCTGTTCTAACAATGCAAGCTCATCCTGAATGGTGCTTGATTTCGCCGAGCGCAGATCGGCGCTCGCCACCTTCATGTTGAGCTTGCGAGACGAGGCAGTCTTCGATGCCAGCGCATTCCGACCCCGGTCTGGCGCGGCCACTACGGAGCCGGCGGCATCCATGGCGAGGGCGGAGAATGTTATATCCCAAGTAGACATGCTGGTCAGACTGGGAAACTGGCTCACCGGTGCTTTTTGCGCCGCGGCGGCGGGTCCCTGGCCCATGGTCGGTTGCCCCGCCCAAGTGGAGGCATTGGGCGCGGCGGCATCCATGGCGGGGATATCCGAGGTGGGGGCGCCCGACGCGGTCGCTAGAGCGGAGAACTTTGGAGCCCACGTGGAGGGGCTGATCAGACTGGGGAACTGATTCACTCTGAGTCTTTGCACGGGCGCGGAGGGTGGATCACTCATGCTCGGCTGCCCCGTCCAAGCGGCGCTGCCCCCGGGAAGCAACGGATTATCCGGGTGATCGAGGTCCTGAACGCGTGAGTTGACCGTCGGATCAATCGCACTCACACCTGCATCAGCTTGCTGCGCCGGAAGAACCCTGGGCACAAGCAAGAGGCCCGCAATAACAATACTTGTGGCTCTCAGGTCCATACCTTAAAAGCCCTTGTAGATGGCGAGTCCAGAGAGAATGCCCACGGAGGCGCCGAGTCCCTCGAGGGCGACAGTCTTACTCTTGCTCGTGGGGACGAATACGATATCCCCATCTTGAAGAGGGATGTCGCTCTCCTTGCCGGCGAGAATCTTTCCCAGCAGCAGCCGGCTTTCCTGAGGGCCATTGGGAGTTTTCCGTATGAGCCTCGAGTTGTTTAGAGCCGAATCCTTGTTCGCGCCCTGAGCGAGGGCCACTGCCTGCAGAGCCGAAAGGTGCTGATTGTTGTCAATTAAGAATCCTCCCGGCTTGCCCAAATCGCCAACCATGTAGACGATGCCAGACCGAGAAACGACGATGGTATCGCCCGGCAGAATTGCCAGTGCTGCCCGCTTCGCCACATCTGGCTCACTGTTGTTGAGCTGGATGACCGTGGCATGATCGGGGTCATTCTTGTGAGTGATGCTTACCGCCTTGCCAGCGGTCGGCGTGATGCCTCCGGCAACCGAGATGAAATCCAGCAACGAATGCGTACCGAGGTCCGGGTAAACCCCAGGGTTTTTCACCTCTCCCAAAACGGAGACACCTTGCGTCGCATATTCCTGGATGAAGACCTCGACATGCGGGTGCTTGAGGATGTTTTGCTCGCGCAAGCGTTGCTCGATGCTCGTGGCGGCTTCCTCCGCAGTGAGTCCTCCAACATGAGTGAAGCCGGCAACCGGGAGATTGACGTCGCCGTTCTCGCTCACCCGGAGCTTGGCGGACAGTTCGGGCGTGTCGAACACGTCAACTGCGAGCAAGTCGCCGGCAGAAACACGAAGC
Source organism: uncultured Acidobacteriaceae bacterium (assembly GCA_963749985.1). GTDB lineage: Bacteria > Acidobacteriota > Terriglobia > Terriglobales > Acidobacteriaceae > Sulfotelmatobacter. The sequence goes on from CAVVOS010000007.1 coordinate 98,939, forward strand.
GCCGGCGCAGTCGCGGGACTCGCCGCGTCCTGCTGCCCGAATGCGAACGTTGCCATTACCACAAGCCCAAGGACCGGCAGGGCACAGACCAGCCGTCGGGCGAGCTGTTGAGTCATCGTGTTAAGCAACTTGATTCTCATTGAGATCACCAGTGTTCTTGCTGTATCCATATGTGACGTAGGAATTTGCGTATTCGGCTTCGAGAGCGATGCCGTTCACGATCACTCCCAGAACCCGCGCTTTGGATCGGGACAGCACGTCTAGGGTGCGAACCAGCGCTTTACGGCGGGACCGGCCGGCACGGACCACCACTAACACCCCGTCCGCCCGGGCAGCCAATGGCATGCTGTCGGCGAAGAACAGGACGGGTGTGGTATCGATCACTACGTGATCGTACTCAGAGCGCCAGCGCTCCAATAGGTCCCCCATCTTTTTGGAAGCTAACAACTCGGCTGGCCACGGTGTCTGAGGGCCGGCGGAAATCACGTGCAATGCCGGGAGTTGCACAAAAGGTTTTCTTAGGGCGTCCTCCTCCGCTCCATACTTGCCTGAGATCATGGAACTGAGGCCCTCGGTCATACTGGATTCCACACCCAAGTGCCGCAGCAGCGTAGAGCGCCGCAGATCGGCATCGAGCAAGAGCACTTTCGAACCGCGCTGTGCCAGCGTGATGGCAAGGTTACAACTCGAGACGGACTTGCCTTCGCTGGGGAACCCGCTCGTGACCACAAGGACCTGCGGAGGCCGATCGGAAGCAGTTAGTAAGAGCGAGTTGCAAAGCACGCGGTAAGACTCCGCCAGAAGCGACGAAGGCCGCTGCGCCGCCATCGTTCCCAATCCACCTAGTGACGTGTCAGGCCGTCTGCCGTTAGTTCCGTTCCCATTGACCCTTCGCAACGACCTCCGGGTAATCAGTGGGATGGTGGCCAAAGCAGGAATGAACGATGCGGCTTCGACTTCTTCGGACGTGCGGATGGAATCGTCGAAGGACTCCAGCACAAACACAAACACCAGGCCCCCAAATATGCTGACGAGAAAACCCAGGGGCAGCATGATCGCCTTCTTCGGAAATGAGGGACGCGCGGGGACCATACCGCGCGACACAATGCTGATATCCGCTGATGCCAGACCCGCCAACAGGCCCGCTTCCTTCAGCTTCAATTGCAGCGTGTCGCTCAGCCCCTGACTGGCTTCAACCTCGTGCTTTAGCGTTGCAAACTCGACGCCAGCCGCATTGAGTTCAAAGGCCTTTTGCCGCTGGGTTTCAAAATCGTGACGCAGCAGATCCTCGCTGTCTTGCGCGGCCAGAAACTCGTCATGCAGACGGTTGCCAACGTTTGTGACTTCGTCGGAGATGCTTTGATCCAACCGCTTAAGCTGCGATTGCAACTCCACGACCTTGGGATATCCACTGCCAAACTTGGCGTCGAGTTGGGCATACTGCGACTTGAGGTCGGCTTCTTGCGTGCGCAAGGCTTGCAGGGTAGTGCTGGGGACGACGGCGGCGACTAATTCGGGATTGCCTGTAGTCGCAAGGCGGTAGCGCGCCTCTTTAATAATGCGATCTCCCTCAGCGTCGGCCAGCTGCGAGTTCAGGTGGCGCAGCCGGTCGATGACAATATTGTTATTTTCGTCCGTACCCAGAATGTTGTTCTGCTTCTGAAACTCGGCCAACCTGTGCTCCGCCTGAGCCGCATCCGTTTTCAGTCCTTCCATCTGCTTCGAAAGCCATTCCGAAACCTGCATTGCGCCCTGGTACTTGACGTCGAAATTGCGCTGCAGGTATGCGTCGACGATGTTGTTCACAACCTCCACGGCGAGCTTCGGGTTGGTGTTCTGGAAGCGGAGCTCGATGATCCTCGTCTTCGGCAGGACTTCAAGCTTCTCGGCATCGTGAAACTTCAGCAGCAGCTTTTCGCGGGCTTCGGGGTTCATCTTAACCGGGTCAATGGCGTCCACCTTCGCCATCAGCGTCTTCCCCGCGAAATCTTTCGAATGGCCCAGGTCGAGGTTCTTGATGACCTGCATGGAAACTGGAGCGCTCTGCAAAATCTCGAGCTCGGTCTGCAGGCGGCCGCCCTCAATGTCGGAGTCTGACATATGCTGCGAGAGCAGTTCTTCGAGTCCCAAACTACCCTGCTGGCTCGAGTCAACGCGGATTTCTGCGACGCTCTCATATACGGGCTTTTTCAAGAAGGTATAGAGTGCGACGAGAGCAAAGATTGCGGCCGCGAACAGTGATGCCGCAAGCCGCCGTTTCCAGATCTTGGCTCCAATTTCTTGCAACGAGACGTCGGGGTTACGCAGCACGCGAGCAAGAGAGACCGAGTTCGGAGTCAATCCAGGTCCGTTCACTCTCGTGATCTGTGTATCAGGCTTGTTTTGCATTGATATGAGAACTCCTTCCAGCAACTGCGCGAGACATTCTCGCGGAACCTTTAGATACGGCTAGCTCCTTAGCGACTCCACTGCGCTGCATGCGCGGCGTACACGACGTTGCCAACTGTCAAGACGGCGACGGGCACAATCCACCACCGGCTACCACCGCGCTTAATCCGATAGGCGATATACGAAACTGCAAGGCTTGAGGGGATGCCGATCCCATACAGGGCAGGACGGCTGCGTATGGAGTCAGGCACAGCCTGACATGCGCTTGGCCGGCAGCGAGCAATCATTTCCGCGTCGGCAATCGTCGAGCCGAGCAGCATCCCGTTCGCTGCCAGGAACGGGATGCCGAGTGGCTCATTGCTTGACGGCTTAGGTGGTCTCTGTGTTCCTTCGTCGGCCGTGGTCGGCGTACTCTGTGCGGCCGGGGCCGCTGCGGCCGCGCTCGGCGCATCCGGCAACGAGGATTCGGTTGATCCAGTTGCGGCAGGGATGGCAACAACGGCCGACAGCTCTCGATAGCCTTCCACACCTCGCAACATCGAGGATGCCCGGGAGGATGGCGGAGAGGATGTAGTCTGGGCGCTCGCCACCGTCGCAGCGATGAGGGCGAACACGACTAACCACAAGCGACCTTTCGAAGCTTGCAGTCTCATATGTGAAAGTCCCTTCTGGTCTGGGGTCCTATTGGATTGGACTGTTGAACTGGCGCTTCTCAGGCGGCAGTGCATGCGTTCGGACACGGTTCTAATTCGTCCGCCTCGACATGCACAGCCACACTCTTCTGCAGCATCTCGATGGTCAGCACCACACTCAGACCGCCGTAGGTCCGTACCACGATACCTTCCCACCCAGCCAAGGGCCCGGACCGAATACGGACGCGATTACCCACTTTCGCATAGGGAAACGGGTGTGCTTCCCTGCTCCCCAGCCCGGCACGAAGACTCTCAATCTCAGCATCCGGAAGTGCGGTCGGACTTCCCCTGGTGCCGACAATCGAGTACACCATCGGCACCTCGATTACCCGCAGTTTTTCGCCTGGACCGATTCGCACGAAAACATATCCTGCAAAGAGTGGCACCTCAACCTTAACTTTTGTGCGGTTCTTCCAGCGTTTCGTGACGCTGTACAGCGGCAGGAAGGTCTCAATTTCCTTCATTCGGAAATGTTGGGCGACGCTTTTCTCATGATTCGTGGCCGTATAGACCGCGAACCAACTGCGCATTCCGTTAGAGATCGATAGAGTCATGGGCCCCCTCGCCGTGATTTTTGTTGAGCTGGATCGCTGGACGACTTTGTCATGGGTTCCGAAGTTGATGGCCGAGCGCAAAGTCAAAGCTTCGCCGTCCCGCGTTAGCAGGAGAGTAGGGGAATAGGACTACTCACGAGGAAGTCCGTCTAAGTTCCCGCTAATTTTTGGACGCCTTCGTGCCGAAGGCGTGGGGGTGGGAAAGCGATAGTCCTGTTTCAAGCCAGGGCAATCAGCAATGCGGATCGCCCAGCAATCAAGGGAGCCTAGCATCGGCCTTTCCATTTGTCAAGTATGTCTACTATCGTGCTAGCAATTAAAAACCCCGCCCCGAATGGAGGCCAAAGCTTCGCCATCCCGCGTTAGCAGGCCTGTTTTCCTCAGTTGACAACCGATGCCGACGTGAAAGACTAACTCGTCCTCCAAACTTATCGGCGCCTACGAAGCAACGCCGACGTCACTTGGAGTGTGCGTACGCCCCGGAAACACAACGTCGAACCAAGACCGGAAAGCCCAGCGCGAGGATTCTCGCCGCGCAAGGTTACGGCTTCGTTAAGAAAATAATAAAGTTGGATTAAAAACTTCCCACATGGCATTGGCCACCAAAAGGCCGATATTGGCAGATCCCTCGATCAAGCGGGTAAACCCGGCCCGCTCGCCGCTTGCCCACCCGGTAATGCTCACACAACTAATTGACGCTCAGAGTGCGTCGCTTGCGCTCCGTGATGTCACGATTGACAATGACGAGTCTCTCGGTCTGACCCTCTTCACTTTGAATGGCGGTGGCGACCGATTCCAGAACCCTTCTGCCGTTCGTTATTCACTACCAACCTCACCTGATGCGAACATTACCTTTAGTGTGAGAACAATGCCGGGAAACTGAAAGTTACCAAAGGCAACCACCGAGATATTAGGTGTTATTCATGCCTCGACCAGCGGACGCCGGCCCGCTGCGACGGACTCATTGCACCTTAGGGAAACGCCATTCGTGCTGTCCCTGCGCCTGCGATCCCGCACCGTGACGGCGATCAAGTTGTCTTGCCGCGTCGCAACGCGGCTGTCCAGAAACTGGAACCGTGTATCTGCCGAGGACACTCGGATTCCTTCCCAAATCCGTCCAACTCCGCCGAGCAAGTTATGTCAATAACTTAGCTGCGCCTTGAAGCTGGTGGTCCAGTTGCAACTACTCCCGTCGTGGTCGCAAGGCCCTCAAATACCAAGCTTCGAATCCAGAACACGCTATGAAGAGAACAATCTCAACCCTGAGGCGAATATCGTCGGTGGCGATATTGTTCTCTCTTTTCGGAGCCCAACTGAATTGTTCACGACCTGCCGCAAACCCATCATCGCCTTCGGTAACGGCCCCATCTGACGATCCTTGCTATGACGATGGCATAGGTTGCGGAACTCCCAAGCTGGGTGCCGTACACATCGGCCTACTCTTCAATGCTCTTCCTGTTCAGACCACGGCGTTGATGTATGCCGAGGCTCAGCAAGCTGGGCTGCAAGTAGATCGAATTGGGACGTACTGGGATTGGTTTATGGATCAAAATGGAAATTACAATCCCGCAAGTCCTTATCTACAAGGGTTGGATCTGCAGATCGCAGGAGATCTCGTCAACGGCGTGATTCCCGAGTTCCTTCTCGGCACAGAGGCTCCGAATTCCATGCCCGGTTTGCGGGGGCCCAGCAATTTGCCTGGTTGGAACTATTATCCCAACCAAACCGCGGCCTTTAATGGGCTCGCCGACGTCTTGGCCGGTCTTGTGGCGCGGTTCCCAAATGTTAAGTATTGGGAACTTTTCAATGAAATGGACGCATCAGGTTTTACGATACTTTTTGTTGGAGCCGGTCAGGCGAATTGCCCGGTCCAAAGAGGACAGATGTATGGGCAAATGTTAAACGTTGTCGTTCCTCCAGCAAAACAGGTGAATCCAAGTATCCACATTCTCATGGGAGGTATGGTGGGGGCAGTTGATGTCCTTCGAGACTCTACTTTCTCCTCTGCTTGCGGGATTTCGCCTGATTTTGACACCGGTGTGCCGCAGACTATGGCTGACTTTCTCACCGGAATCTATAACGTTGGAGCAGGATCGAATTTCGATATAGTCAATGCCCATGCCTATGCGGATGCCACGTACGGCTACGGGAATTCCACAAATATCAATGTAGCTCCACGTTTCACGGCTATTTCCGCGAGTCTTCATCAGGCCAGTCTTGCCCAGGGAGATACCAGTAAGCAATTTTGGGTCACCGAAAGCGGAACCAGTGGCGTGGAAGACGTAGATTCCGGAACCTGCGGCGGCAATTCAAGTCTGGGATCCTGCATGGATCAGGCCCAGGTGAACGTCCTCGGAAGTGCGGTCAACGATTTGATGCAAAATCATCTTTTCGACGTAGCCATCATTTACTCCGTGTGCGCCGGATCTGGAGGAACGCCAAACTCTTCCTATAACCAGTACTTGCTCGAGGGTACGACTGTAAATGATTACGGCTATCAAATTCTTCGTTCCGATAACACTACACTTCGGCCCATGTTTAGCTGGTTGATGCAACGAAGTGGCTGCTTGAGTCAAGGTGGCAGTACGTTCACCACGAATTGGAGCTGCCAGTGACCTGCCCCTGCTTTCGCTCCCGTAAGAATACGAGAGACTCGTTCTCTTCCATCTTGGGTTTGAGCCGGGACGGGGGAGCGCGAGGGGCATGGACGGCGTTTGAGTCCCTTGCCCCTCGCTCAGCTGGGGAGAAGCCTGCGGCCTTTTGATCTCGGGCAGGTCGGCGCCCATCGCGGACACTCCGGTTTGCCCGTAATCCGGAACCACATCTTGAACTTCTCGCCTGCTACAATTCGTTGCTTCCAGATTTAAATTCCCCTGGATCGTTCTTCGCAAGCGGAAACGGAGTTCCCGATGCGACGTCGCTCAATCTCTCTGCTGATCAATGTGATGTTCGTCTTAGTATTGGCTGCACCGGCTACGTCCGCGGCGCAACAAAAGAAGCCGGAGAAGGCCGTGCCGGCTGATGCAGCCAACCCCGGCCTGTGGCACACTTTCGGCGATTTCATCGGTCCAGACTTTAAAGCTCTCGAGAGTATTTGGGCCGAAGGTAGTGGCGATGGCAACATCGGTCGCGTCGCGGCCTCGCGCGACGAGCACGCGTCCAATTCTGGGCACGTTGCTTCGTGGATCGAATGTGTGCCAGGCGCCCCCTAGATAGACTTCGATCCAGGCTGCAAAATCCATCAGGCCGTATGGCGGCAGCGTGCAGCGTCGAGGTTCTCGCGAAGATGCTCGATAGAAGATGTTCCCGGGATTGCAGATCGTTGAGCTTGAGTGTTCGCTTCACTGCGGTTCACCCAATGAAGTAGTATGCGATGTCGATCACGCACACATAGGGAGATTGCTGCCATGCCGACAAGAACTCGAAGACAGGTTTCTGAAGTTGGGCTAGCGGTTATCGCTGGCATACTGATGGTCGCGCTGCCGGGTGTGGCGCAGCAATTGGCGAATGACCAGCTATCCCTGACGGTCAACGCACAGGAGGGATCGTACCAACTGTCTTCGTCCTCGTCCTTGCACGACGGCCAGCCTGTGCTCAAGTCCCGCGTGGCAGCACAGGTTGACCATCAGTGGCTGCGCTCGAGCGATTACCCGCGGCACCAGGCTTCGGAGTCTAGCTTCCAAGATGACCTCGGCTCCGGCCCACAGGTGACAGTCACTTGCAGCGGGCTCAGCGGCAAGCCTGATCTTGTTTACGTGCTACGGCTCTACAAACAGCGCGCCTACGGCACCGTCCTGGTAAAGGTGCAAAACAGCGCGGGAAGGGAAGTAACTGTACAGGCCATTCGGAGTGTGGAAGCCACGGGTGAGCCGATCGTCAACCTGGGTGGCGGTCAATCGGCCGACCGGGTTCTCTCCGACAGTTTCAGCGAAGACTGGCCGGACCTGGCTCTCTACGACCTCGGGGAGTCGCCCGGCGGGATGCATCGCGGTGCAGGGAGCCAGCTCATCTACAACCGGGAGAGCAAGCAGAGTTTATTCTTTGGCGCGCTCACCTCAGACCAATTTCTGACCCTGATGCATCTGAAAGCTGAGGGCAAGGGCGCGAAGGCCAAGATCGCATCCTTTACCGTTGAATCCACCGGAACCACGGAAGTCCAGAAGGATTTCGATCTGCAGGATTCTCCCGCGGACGACCAGGTCGAGTTGAGCCTTCCCCTTAAACCCGGGGAAGACATAAGTTCAGAACGATTGATGTTCGAGGCCGGACCGGATTACCACGATCAACTGCTAGCCTACGGAGATGCAGTTCGCCGTTGGCGCCATGCGCGCGTCTCCAGTGAGACTCCCATCGGCTGGTGGAGTTGGACCGTCTACTATGGCGCCATCAACGAAGGCGAAGTTCTGTCCAACGGCGACTGGCAAGCCGAACATCTGAAGTCGCTCGGGTATAAGTATTTCCAAATTGATGAAGGTTATCAGTATGCTCGGGGAGAATTTGCAACTCCGAATGCGACGCAATTTCCGGATGGTTTGCGGTTTGTTGGGCATCACCTGACCGGAGAGGGCCTGACATTCGGCATATGGACGGCGCCGTTTGAGGTGACAAGCCGGGCTTGGATCTACGAGCACCACAAAGACTGGCTGGTGCACAATGCCAAGGGAGATCCGATACCTCTTGGCGAGGTCTGGGATCAGAAAACGGATGTGCTTTACGCACTGGACACAACCCACCCCGGAGCGCAGCAGTACATGCGCGACACTTACCGGAAACTCGTCCGCGAATGGGGGGTACGGTTCATCAAACTCGACTTCATGGATACCACCGCGATCGAGGGTTACCATTATCGCCCCAACACCACAGCGCTCGAAGCGCAACGCATCGGCCTCCAGGTAATCCGCGATGCCGTGGGCGAGGAGGTGATCCTGGATAAAGACGGAAGTCCCATGCTCAACCCCGTGGGGCTGGTAGATACCGGCCGGATCTCCGCGGATACGGGCCACAGTTTTGAGAGGACCAAGAATGCCGCCTCTGGCATCGCAGCCCGGTTCTATATGCAGCGTAATTTCTTTGTTAATGATCCGGACGCTTTCAACGTCACCGCAACCCATCTCATGGAGCGTGCGAACGAACAGTCTACGATTTCGCTGGGCGCGGCCGAGGCCTCGATCGCGCTCTCCGCGGTGTCCGGCGGCATGTATGAGATTGGCGATGACATGCTCATCCTGGGCGCGGAGAAGGATCGGCTGGCGCTGGTTGAAAACCGCGAGCTGCTGAATATGGCCAAAGTCGGCCGCGCTTCCAAGCCGTTAGACCTGATGACTTACGAGCCGGAGGATGGACAGCCCAGTATTTTCTTCCTCCGGGAAGATCAACGACAGGCCATACTGACGGTCTTCAATTGGACGAACACGGTGCGCTCGCACACGCTAAGACTGGCGGACCTTGGCCTGCCTGCCGGCCACACGTTTGCGGCGACGGATGTGCTGAACGAAAATGAGACGATCGCGCTCGGGGATGGCGCAGTGCGGCTGGAGAATCAGCCGCCCCAGTCGGTGAGGGTGATCAAGCTGATCGACACAAGCGTTGCCGCGGCTGCCCCAACCGTGACGGCGCAGGTGCCCACAGCGGCAAAAGCCGGTGAGACGATCATTCTTTCGGCGGACATTCTTTCGGCGAACACTCTTTCGGCGCTCTCGGCTCAGGCCGAAACTGGCGGTGTGCCAGCAGTCGCGTATCACTGGGACTTCGGCGACGGCACGAGCGCGGATAGCGCCAAGGTGTCTCATGCCTACACCAGCGCGGGGGAGTTCACGATCCAGCTCACAGTGGACGGAGTGGACGGAGTACCGGCCCGCAAGAATTTCTCCGTCAAGGTAACCGGCAATTTAAGGGCGCACTCTAACCTTACCGACAATCGACGCTTCGTAGAGCCAACCGACCGCTGAGCGTCTCCGGAGGCAATGCGGTTCGCTCTTAACATCAGAGGTTAAAAACTCTCGCACTTAATGGTAAAGGCGGCACGGGGGGCGCGATGCGCCCCCGCGAGCCAGGAGTTGCGACGATTTCGGTTTCGCCGATCCAAACAACAGCAACAGCGAAGTTGATTCTTCTTCGCCGAGCTCAGGCAAGGTCGTAGCGATCAAGGTTCATTACCTTGTTCCATGCAGCCGCGAACTCCTTCACAAACGCCTCTTTCGAGTCATCAGACGCATAGACTTCTGCGAGTGCACGGAGTTGGGAGTTCGAACCGAAGACAAGATCGACGCGCGTGCCGGTCCACTTGAGTTTGCCCGTCGCCCGATCGCGCCCCTCATACACGCCCTCGGATGTAGGCGAAGGCTCCCACTTCGTATTCATGTTGAGCAGGTTGACGAAGAAATCATTCGTCAACGTCTCCGGCCGGTTGGTGAAGACGCCGTGCTTGGTCTGCCCGAAGTTCGCATTCAAGGCGCGCATGCCGCCGACGAGAACTGTCATCTCGGGGGCAGTCAATGTCAGCAACTGCGCCCGATCCAACAGCAACTCCTCAGCCGACAGAACCTGCCCACTGCGGAGATAGTTGCGGAATCCGTCCGCGACCGGCTCCATTACGGCAAATGAGTGCACGTCGGTCTGCTTCTGCGAAGCATCCGTGCGCCCCGGCGAGAAGGGAATCTTCACTTTGTGTCCGGCCTTTTTCGCAGCTTCCTCGACGGCTGCGCAGCCGCCCAGCACGATCAGGTCTGCGAGCGCGACCTGCTTTCCTTTGTTCTGGCCTTTGTTCCCGTTGGGCTTGTTTCCCTTGGATTGGGAGCCGTTGAATTCCTTTTGGATCGCCTCCAGCTTCTTGAGAACCTTGGCCAGTGCGGCCGGCTGGTTTACTTCCCAATCCTTTTGTGGCGCAAGTCGAATGCGCGCCCCGTTCGCTCCGCCGCGCTTGTCGGAGCCGCGGAACGATGCTGCCGATGCCCAGGCAGTCGTGACCAGTTGGGAGATCGACAGTCCGGAAGCGAGGATCTTGGCCTTCAGCGCAGCAATGTCCTTTTCGCCGATCAATTTATGATCGACGGCGGGAACAGGGTCTTGCCACACTAAGACCTCCTTCGGAACGAGGGGCCCGAGGTAGCGCGCGATCGGCCCCATGTCGCGGTGCGTCAGTTTGAACCAAGCCCGCGCAAACGCGTCTGCGAACTGATCCGGATGCTCGTAGAAGCGCCGTGAAATCTTTTCGTAAGCCGGGTCGAGCCGTAAGGCGAGATCCGTGGTCAGCATCGATGGAGCGTGACGCTTTGAGGGATCGTGCGCATCCGGCACCGTGCCGGCGCCTGCGTGATTTTTCGGTGTCCACTGGTGGGCACCGGCCGGACTCTTCGTCAGTTCCCATTCATAGCTGAACAGGTTGGTGAAGAAGTTATTGCTCCACTGCGTAGGCGTCGTGGTCCAAGTGACTTCCAGACCGCTGCCAATGGTGTCGGCACCAAAACCTTTGCCAAATTTATTCTTCCACCCGAAGCCTTGATCCTCGATGGCGGCGCCTTCCGGTTCGTTGCCCACATATTGAGCGGGAACGGCAGCGCCGTGGGTTTTGCCGAAGGTGTGGCCGCCAGCAATCAACGCAACAGTCTCTTCGTCATTCATCGCCATGCGGGCAAAAGTTTCCCGGATATCCCGTGCCGCGGCAATCGGATCCGGCTTGCCATTCGGGCCTTCCGGATTCACATAGATCAGCCCCATCTGCACCGCACCGAGCGGATTCTGAAGATCGCGATCGCCGCTGTAGCGCTCGTCCGCCAGCCACGTGCCCTCAGGGCCCCAGTAAATTTCCTCTTCGGGCTCCCACACGTCCGCGCGGCCGCCGCCAAAACCGAAGGTCTTGAAGCCCATCGATTCGAGTGCGACGTTGCCGGCGAGAATCATGAGATCGGCCCAGGAGATTTTCCGGCCATACTTCTGCTTGATCGGCCAGAGCAGTCGGCGCGCCTTGTCGAGGTTCACGTTGTCCGGCCAGCTATTGAGTGGAGCGAAGCGTTGCTGACCGGATCCGGCACCGCCGCGGCCGTCGCCAATGCGGTACGTACCCGCGCTGTGCCATGCCATGCGAATGAAGAGCGGCCCATAGTGCCCAAAGTCGGCCGGCCACCACTCCTGCGAGTCCGTCATCAGAGCATGCAAGTCCTTGATCACGGCGTTGAGGTCGAGCGTCTTGAACTCTTCCGCGTAATTGAACTCCTTGCCCATCGGATCGGACTTTGGGGAATGCTGGTGCAGGACCTTCAGGTTCAACTGATTCGGCCACCAATCAACATTCGCGTGGGATTTGCGAACGCCGTGCGCTACCGGGCACTTCGATTCGGTTGCGGTGCCTTTTTCTTTTGCTTCAGGGACAACACTCCCCGATGAATTCGCGAGTGTATTTTCCATAATATTTTCTTCCTTCTATGACTTCGAATTTCGTAAACAAACTACTTTTGGGCACTGCAGCGGCGGCAGAGGCCAAAGACCTCGACCAACGGCTGCGTCAGATCAAAGCCGCCCGGCAGTTGCCGGGACAGCCGTTTGAAATCGATGAAATCTCCTTCGATGTCCTGCACCGTTTTGCAGCGCGAGCAGACCAGGTGGTGATGAGGTTCGAGATTACCGTCCACACGCAACGTGGACGCATGAGGGGTGACCTCGCGCAGCAGCCCACACTCGATGAAAAGCCGCAGATTGTTGTAGACGGTCGCGAGAGATATGGATGGAACACGGCGCCGGACGGCGGCGTAAATATCTTCCGGGGAATAGTGTCCGTGGGAAGCGATGACGGCCTCAAAGACCACCTGGCGCTGGTGCGTGACCGCCAAACCGTGCTTCGCGGCCAGCTCACGGAACTGTTCATGGGTGAAGCGCATGATTATCGGATGAGAATGATTATAAAACGACCCGGAGCTGTGTCAACCGAAATATTTTCCGGGACCGCGACCCGGGCGGGCGGCAAGCAGACTGTGGCGCACGCGATCGAACGCCGCGCTGGCCGACAGCCAACTGGTGCGTACATCGCGCGACTTCGCCAAACCTGCGGACGCGAAGGGAGTATCATGCGAATGACTAGCGGAGTTAGTGAAAGCAAATGCCTGAGTCCATTGACTGGCCCACAGCGCCCACGGCGCGGCGCCGCAGGAGCCTCTTTCTCATTCTCGCCGTACTTGCCGCCATCTTCTTCGGTGGCCGGACCGCGTTGTCCTATTACGTGGATGTGCTCTGGTTCGGGTCGCTCGGCTACGGAGACGTCTTCTGGAGAACTCTGACTCTTCAGTGGGGAATCTTCGCCGGCTTTACGGCCGCCACATTCGTCATTTTGTACGGAGCGTTCCTGGCCCTGAAACGGGCGCATCTCCCAGATTTGCCGGGTGGGCACACGATTTTCATCGGCGGACAGCCGCTGAAGTTACCGGTTGAGCCAGTCCTGCGCCTCATCGGGCTCGGCGTTTCGCTCGTCATTGCCGCCGCCACCGGCGCCGGAATGATGGCGGAGTGGCCGACGCTTGCTCTGTTTTGGTACGCCCCCCGCGCCGCGGGTGGAGTCGTAGACCCGATATTTGGCAAGCCGCTGAATTTCTTTCTCTTCACCCTGCCCGCATGGCAACTCATCGCCGGCTGGCTGCTTACGTTGGCTGTGATTGCGTGTCTGCTCGCCGTCTTCTTCATCCTCATCACGGGGGGAGGCCGTGTGCTCGCCGGGCGTCTCAGCCGCCACGTCACGTTGCCGTGGCGAGGGCTCTCGATCGCGTTCGCGTTTCTTTTGCTGATCCTCGCGATGCGTGCCTATATCGGCCGGTTCGAGCGATTGCTCGAGGATCATACGATCTTCGGGGGAGTGACCTACACGGACGCGCACATCACGCTTACCGGGATGCTTGTCGTCTGTGCGGCGCTTGTCCTGGGTGCGGTGATCACAATCATCAACGCGGTGCGCGTGCCACGCGGGAGTTGGCTGGTCGCGGCGATCATTCCGGCAGCGGTCTGTTATATCGCGGTTCAGGTGGTTGGCTGGTACGTCAGCAGCTTTATCGTCAAACCGAATGAACTGGTTCGCGAAAAACCCTACATTGTCTTCAACACCGAATTGACGCGGCAGGCCTACGGATTGAACCGGGTTTCGCAGCGCGAGTTTCCCGCCGAGACTACGGTCGAATCAGCCGACTCGGCGAACAATCAGCCTACGCTTCAAAACATACGCCTGTGGGACTGGCGCGCGCTCCAAGACACGCTGCGCCAGATTCAGGAGATCCGTACCTACTACGACTTCCCCGACATCGATATTGATCGATATAACATTGATGGCACGACTCGCGAGGTGATGCTCGCTGCGCGCGAGCTGAACGTCGACAAACTTCCGGAGAGCAGCCGCAACTGGATTAATGACAAGCTGATCTACACCCATGGCTTCGGCATCACCATGAATCCAGTGAACGGGTTCACGCCGGAAGGGCTGCCCACGCTGATTCTGAGCAACATGCCGGTGCAGAGCACGGTGCGAGGTCTGAGTGTGACGCGCCCCGAGATTTATTTCGGCGAGATGACCAACACCGACGTCTACGTCAAGACGCGGCAGAAGGAATTTAACTACCCGCAAGGCGCGAGCAACAGCCTGACTTCCTACGAGGGGGACGGAGGCATCGTCCTCGGCGGTTTCCTGCGCCGCATCGTTATCGCGCTCGACCGCGACGACCTCGCCAAGCTGCCGTTCAGCGATGACGTGAACAAGGATAGCCGGCTGCTGATGCGCCGCAACATACGCGAGCGCGTATCGGCGTTAGCGCCGTTCCTCACTTACGATCCGGATGCGTACATTGTGCTCGGCGACGATGGCCGGCTGTCCTGGATCATGGATGCGTTCACGGTTTCAGACAGCTATCCGTATTCGAGCCATTACCGCCTCGCTGATAATTCCATCAACTACATGCGGAACAGCGTGAAGGTGGTCATCGACGCCTACGACGGCACGACAACCTTCTATGTGTTCGATACGGAGGATCCGATCATCGCAGCCTACCGCCGCATCTTTCCGAGTCTGTTCAAGGATGCAGCCATGATGCCGCCCGGGCTGCGCAAGCACGTGCGCTATCCCGAATTGTTGCTCAAACTGCAAGCGGAAGTATACGGCCTGTATCACATGACGGATCCGGAAGCGTTCTACAACCGTGAGGATCTTTGGACAGTCGCCACCGAAGTTGGAATGAGCGAAGGCGGGGAACAGACAACACAGGCGATGCAACCGAACTTCGTGCTGATGAAACTGCCGGGCGAAGCCAGTATGGAGTTCGCGGAGATTCTGCCATTCACGCCGGCCAACCGGAATAATCTGATTGGCTGGATTGCCGGACGAAGCGACGGCGCGCAATACGGCACGTCGGTGGTTTACAACTTTCCGAAAACGAAGCTGGTCGACGGGCCGCTGCAAATCGAGGCGCGAATCGATCAGAACGCGCAGCTTTCCGGACAATTGACGCTGTGGAACCAGCAAGGCTCGCATGTGCGGCGCGGGGCCCTGCTGGTGATTCCGACCGGGCGGGCGCTGTTGTATGCAGAGCCGATTTATCTGCAGGCCGAGCGCAGTCCAATGCCGGAGTTGCGCCTGGTCGTGCTCGCCCTGCAGGATCGACTGGCGTACGGACCGACCTTCGAGTCGGCAATGGCGGCGCTTTTTGGCGGAGCGGTCTCGTCCTTGACTGCCTCATCGACGACGGCAGCATCAATCCCGGCGGAGCCGGCTCGCGGCGCACCGGGATCTATTACGTCGCCCCAGCCCGCGGACGATCTTAACGCGCTCATCGCGGTAGCCGCCAAAGACCTTGCCGATTACCAGCGCCTGACGGCGGAAGGCAAACTCGGCGAGGCTGGACAGAAGCTGGAAGAGTTGAAGCGCACGCTCGACAAGCTAAACGCGCGTCAAAGATAATCTCACTGTTTCGACAACTCATACATCGAAGGAAGAAGCATGAAGCTTGTACGCTATGGACCGCCTCACCGGGAACGGCCTGGAATCATCGACTCCGATGGCCACATTCGTGACTTGTCTGGTACGGTGCCCGACATCACTGGAGAGATTCTGTCGCTGGCAAGTCTCTCGTCCTTGAAAAGCATTGACCTGGCAAAATTGCCGATCGCGCCGGGCGCGCCTCGGATTGGGCCCTGCGTGGGCGGAGTTGGTAAGTTTGTTTGCATCGGATTGAATTACTCCGATCATGCGGCTGAAGCTGGCATGAAAGTCCCGAGCGAGCCCGTCATCTTTATGAAGGCCACATCCGCCATCTGTGGGGCGAATGACGATATCGTAATTCCGAGGGGCGGCACCAAAATCGATTGGGAAGTCGAGTTAGGAGTGGTTATCGGACTTCCCGCAAAATATGTCAGCGAGGCCGACGCAATGTCATGCGTGGCTGGCTACTGTGCTGTCAACGATCTCTCGGAGCGCGCCTTTCAACTTGAAGGTACCGGACAGTGGGTGAAGGGCAAGAGTGCGGATACATTCGGCCCGATCGGGCCATGGCTAGTGACGGCCGATGAAGTTCCCGATCCGCAAAACCTGAGCCTGTGGCTTGAAGTTGACGGCCACCGCTATCAAAACGGATCGACGCGAACCATGATTTTTGGAGTTCGCCAACTGGTCAGCTACGTTAGCCGATTCATGAGCCTGCAACCCGGAGACATCATCTCGACCGGTACGCCGCCGGGCGTGGGGATGGGGAAGCGGCCTCCGGTTTATTTGAGAGCAGGGAACCGGGTGCGGCTCGGCATACAAGGCCTGGGCGAGCAAGATCAGCGGGTCGTCGCCGAGATGTGATGCCCGGCAAGGCCGAAGGTTGAGATCGCCATTCGAGCTTTGGAAAAGTGGCGGACGGCAATCGCGACTGGGCCACGGCGAGGAGCAATCCCACCGTGGCCCAAACGCTTCATGTGTTTCGTCCTCACCATGCTACAAGCTAACGACTACCCAACCTTGGACAGATGCTTCTCGTCGTGCATCTCTTTGACTGTGGAAGCTTGCGCCAATGCCGCTGACAGCGCCTGTCCCTCAGCCACTCGACCTTCCCTCTCAATTCTGCCCCTGACCAACGGCCTCAGGATAAGCAGGGAGCAGATCGCGGCAATACCGCACAGTACCGCCGAAATGTAGAATGGCACCGCAAAAGAGCCGCCGAAGTACGCAGCCAGCGCTGCCGCTCCAAATCCAGCGAACACGGAAGCCGCACCCTTGGCGGTATACACCATGCCGTAGTTGGCAGAGGCGTTCTTGGAGCCGAAAACATCGCCTGTCGTCGCTGAGAACAACGAATAGATCTCACCCCAGAACAGGAAGATAAACGAGAACAGGACCAGGAACGCTATCGGAGCTCCCGCTATCTTGGTCACCAGAAACACTAAGACCGCTTCCACGCCGAAGGTTAGGAACATCGTGCGTTCTCGCCCCAACCGGTCGGAGACAGAGCCCCAAATGATTCTGGAAAGAGCATTGCAGGCTGACGTGAGGGTTGCGGCTAGTGGAACAATCGCCAGGCCCCATATCTTCGCGTCACTAACGTGGAGGGACTTGGCAATCTGTGAAAGGTTGGCGGTCGCGATCAGACCACCGGCGGTCGCAAAGAAAAACATCGTGTAGAGCAGGTAGAACTCCGGTCTTCCCAAAGTTTGGAGCCAGGTAAAGTTCACCTTCGACTGGGCGACGGCCTTGTGTACCTGCTTTGCCCGCTGATCCCACCCGGCGGGAACCCAGCCGGCAGGGGGATGCCGGAGGATCATTGCGGCAGCGAGTGCAATAATGCCCTGGCCAACGCCCCACACAGCCATCGCATGAGCCCACCCCAAGTTGTGGATCGAATGGGCAATGGGCATGATCGTGAGAGCGGCGCCGCCGCCGAATCCAGCAGCCGTGAGCCCCGCGGCCAATCCCCGGCGGTCGGGGAACCATTTCAAGGCGTTGGCGACGCACGAAATGTAAATGATGCCGGCGCCGGTTCCGGAAATAACGCCGTAGTAGATGTACAGTTCAAGAGGCGACTTGGCGACGGTTCCGCCGAGCACCCACCCAAGCGCGATACAAACCGCGCCGAACGTCATAAGCTTCCGGATGCCGAACTTGTCGACAAAGTACCCAGACACGGGCATCGGCCAGGTCTCAAACAGAATAAAAGCCGAGAATATGGCGGCTATTTTCGCGTAAGGCACCCCCGTGAATGTTTGTTTCATGCCTGGGGTAAAAAGCGTGAAGGCATACTGATAATTGGATATGACGATCATCGCGACGATGCCGCAGACCAGCTGGATCCAGCGGTTTCCCGCGATGCTGCCGTGGACCTCCTTCGCGCTGTCTCGGCGATTAGGACCCAAAATTTCGTTAGTCATGAGTCTCGTTCTCCTGGAGAAGCAGTGCGGATTCCTTACCGCCCTGCGGTGAAGCTACTCATCTGCACAAATACACCGCGACCTGGAGCAATCCCCCGGGGGATAGAGAAAGTGTGCGATTGCTGGAGAGGCTTTGGGGGCTCTGGTGGATTGCGATGAACTGAAGCGGCGAAGTTGGCGCGCAAGTTTGAAGATTGGGGGAGGAAGAACGCCCAAACACACTGCGGGTTCGTGATGACAACCATTTGCGAACCAGCCGGCGTGCGTCCGAATCCAGCGATTAGGGATCGTGGATTCTGTAGTAACTAAGGAGGTCATATTCGTGGCCACGGGCGCCCTCCTAGCTAACCGTTAAGATTGCTCGTCTCTCTCGCTGGTGCTCCTTGCCGGAAAAACATCCGGGTAAATGAAAAAAACGCGCCCCCTTTTTGCAAAGGGGGCGGCGAATTATTCGGCGGTTTCTATGTCCTTCTGGAGCGGGATGATTCCCGGCACCAGCCATTTGTTCCACATGTCATCGATTTTGCTCTGGAAGTAATCAATATCTTCCTCGATGAAATGCGCGAACCTTCCCTGCTTGAGCAAGTAATCGCGAACCGGCAGCCGTTTGAATCTGCCGTTGGCAATCTGTTCGGTCTTGCCGTAGAGCTTCAACTTGCCGTTTTCGATCTCGTACAGAGGCCAAATGCCGGTGTTGACAGCCAACTCGCCCAGTTCGAAGGAGAGCACTGGATCGAAGTCCCAGCCCTTGGGGCAAGGATTCAAGCAGTGAATGAAAGTCGGGCCGCCGATGGACAACGCTTTGCGAACGCTGTTCATCGCCTGCAGCGGGTATGAGGTGGAAATAGTTCCTACATACTTCACTGTGGGATGGCCAGCCGCAATCAGCGGAGCCATGTTCTTCTTCCAGCGGTGATTCATGATCCGCTTCACTTTTCCTGGCGTGCTGAACGAGGTGTTGACGCCATAGGGCGATGTCCCGGAAATCTGGATATCGGTATTGGCATAGGACTCGTTGTCGTACATCAGGATCAGCAGGTTGTAATCGGGATGGCACATGGTGGCTGAGATCGCTCCCAGGCCCATGTCCGCGCCGCCGCCATCGCCGCAGAACGCGATGACGTTGATGGGCTCGTCCTTCATGACGCCCTTGCGCATCTGGACGCGGAATGCTGCTGCCGCTCCCAATGCGCTTGAGCCTGAACTGCCCAGCTGTGTATGCATCCAGGGGACGCCCCAGGGGGTGGCGTAGTAAGAAGTGTTTGCCACGTACATGCACCCAGTACTTCCCAGAACGATGGTTCTGGGACCTGCAGCCTTCGCCATCAATTTCATGATTTGCGCAGACTCGCAGCCCTGACAGGTGCGGTGGCCGGACGTGTAGTACTCCTCGTGTGGAACCTTCTTTACTCCCTTGAAGGCTTCCAGGTCTTGCGTCGGTTTTTCGTCTACAAATGTGCTCATGATTGTTTGTCCTTTCCGGCTATGAATAGCGCCACGCGTCGACTGGCGTTATCCCCGCAGCCCGATCCATTGCGTCAGGGGTTGCGCCTTACCTTTTGCAGCTTGGAATATTTTCTCGGTCATGCCTTCAACATCTGGTACGGTCACTTCGCGTCCACCCAATCCGCCGATGAAGCCGATAACTGGCGGCCTGGTGGCGCTGTTGCTATACATGGCAGACCGGACTTCGGTTGCCACTACGCCACTCAAGTCCGGTGAACCGAACGAGATGTCGCGATCCAGTACGCCAATGGCCTTGAAGCGCTCCAGGCACTTGCCAATTTCCTTGCCGGCAAACGGACGGAACCAGCGCAGGCGAACGAACCCGACTTTCTTGCCTTGTTCGCGCATCTTGCGGATGGCTACCTTGACCGGCGTGGAAAGTGTGCCCATACCCAGCAGAACGACTTCCGCATCTTCGGTCATATACTCTTCGAAGAACGGGTTGCCGTACTTGCGGCCAAACGTTTTTTCGAAGTCGGCATAGACTTCGCGAATCACGTCGCATGCGATTTCCGTGACTGCGTAGTTCTGCCGCCGAATCTCCGTGACCCAATCTTCGTTACACTGTGGGGCCACCGAAATAACGTTGTCGGGATGGAGGAGCAAATCGCCGCGGTTGTAAGGAGGCAGGAACTTCTTGACCTGCTGCGCCGTTGGGATCTGTACCAATGCCTGCGAGTGAGTGAGAAACGCACCGTCGCAGCTGATGGCCAGAGGCACGAACATGCGGCGGTCTTCCGCCACACGGTAAGCGATGAGGGCTGTGTCCAGTGCTTCTTGCGCACTATCGACCCAGGTCAACATCCAGCCCAGGTCACGGACGGCCAGAGCGTCATTGTGCTCCACGCCGAAGGCGCCGGGATCGTCCAACGCGCGGTTGCCCACCATGGCAACCATGGGGACGCGGAGTGCGGGAGTTACGGTTAAACATTCCATCGCGTACATCCAACCAACGCCGCTCGAACCGCAGAACACGCGTGCTCCGCAAACGGATGCGTGTTTCACGATTTCAAATTGTGAATGCTCGCCTTCGGCCACGATGTATTCGCAATCCATTTCGCCATCCGCAACCAGCTGGCTGATGTATTGCATCACCGTGTCGTAAGGCCGGATTGGGTAAGCCGTGACCACATCCACGTTGGCCAGTTTGCAAGCAATTGCGATGGCCTCGGCGCCTGTGATCAGAGCTTCCTGCTCGGTGCCTTTTTTCTTTTCTTCAACCGGTAGTGTTAATGTCGCCATTTCAATCTCCTTGTCTTCGGGCTAAGTCTTCAGGCTGCTTCCTAAGTTGCCCGCTGGGCTGCTAGCCTTTTTTAGCGATCTCCAGGGCCTCGGGGACCTGTTCTGCATACTGACCGCGATAACGGAATCCATGAGACCGCTTCTCGATCGGTTCAGCCTTTTCAATCGTGGTTTCCAGCCATTTCAAATAGGCTTTCTTGTCTGTCTCGTAAGCTTCCCACTGACTCTTGTTGTCGTGGAACTCGGACTCATTCACCATCGAGACGCATCCCTTTACCGGGCAAACCTCTTCGCAAACGCCGCAACCGCAGCAGGCTTCGAGATTGGCGTCGTAGGTGCCTTCGGCGGTGACGTCGAACGAGGCATCGGGACAATTCAGCCAGCACAGCGTGCACTTGGTGCAGGTCGAGAAGTTGATGACCGGCCGCATAGTGCGCGTGGAATACTTCTTGAACAGCTCATTGCGGGCCGGCCGGAAGCCTCCGACTTTGCCCGTGACGGGATCCGGATAAGGGCCGCCCTGGGGCTGACCTTTAATCGAAGCGCCGGACCGCATGTCTTCCCAGCCGGGCAGTTCGAACTTGAACGGCACTTCGGGATTGCCTTCTCCAGCTTTTACCGGAACCGAGGTAAAGCGCTCGAAAGCGTTGCGAGCAGAAGTAACTTTCAAGGAGCTCTTCAGCTTGTCGTTGATGAACTGTTCCACCGACTTCAGGCCGAACACTTCCGGCAGCGCCTTGGCGATGGCGCCCAGAACGCGGACATCGGTGTGGTCATCTTTGAAGACCCACATGCCGGAGAAGCTGGTGATACCCTTTATGATTCCCAGCTTGTAAGGCTCTTCCCGACGGTGAATGCTCTTTAACAGGGTGGGCGCATCCTCAAGGGAAATTACGATGAGAGTGTGTCCAGGTTTCAGAGCGTGATGTACCGGCTGCAATCCGTACCATGCCCACGACTCGCCGCCCTTGCAGAGCGTGTCATCGAGCACCACGGTCAGATCGACTTGCTTCGGCTCGTATTGCGCCATTCCGGCTTCGAGCGTCAGTTCGTCGTTAGCGACAATAGCGAAACTCTTTGCTGGAATGCCATTGCGCTCAGGAGCATCCCCGTAACGACCAAAGGAAATGCCCAGTTTGCCTTCGTTGTGCGCGGCTAGGACGATGTCGCGCGTTATGTTTTTCGCTAGAGTCTTTTGAAAGACTCCTCGGTAGATTACTTCGACCGCGAATAACTGACCCATTTGGCAACCTCCATTCTCTTAGAGCTTTTTCAGTACGACGTTCTCAATTTCCTGCAGGTGCCGGCGCATCGCAGCCTCGGTGGCTGCGGCGTCGCCCCGATCCAAAGCGGAAAGAATGCGGCGATGACCGGCAAGCGATTTCTCTTGCCGTCCTTCCACTTGTAACGAGAGTTCCCGGGTTTCACGCAACAAATCCATCAACACGTCCACTACTTTCAAAAGCACATTGTTGTCCGAGGCCAAGGCGATGGCGTAATGAAACTCGGAGTCCTCTTCGATTCCGAGTCCGCCCTGAAGCACCTTCGCCTCCTGGCGCACCAGAATGTCCTCCATGTCCGCGATGGCATCGCGAGAGACGTGCAGAGCGGCGCGTGCGGCCAGGGGGGGCTCAATCATCTTGCGCACGTCGATCAGTTCCGCGACCATCTTTCGCTTTTCCAGGAGCGCGGTCGCCAGGGGGTTGGCCGGCTTTGCGGCCGGACTGCAGACCACTGTGCCGATGCCCTGGCGCGGCTCAAGCAGACCCATCAGCTCCAAAGTTCGAATGGCATCGCGCACGGAACCGCGGCTGACCCTAAGCATTTGCACAAGCTGGCGTTCGGGGGGAAGCAGGTCGCCAGGTTTCATCTCTTCCGTGATGCGCCGCTCCAGTTGCTTGGCGACCGCCTGGTAGACCTTGTTTCTGGGGATCGCTTCGAAGCCGACCTTCGCTGGTGATTCAGTACCTAGCATCTGAATGGTCTGATGACTGACCACTCCATTTCAGCCCTGGGACCCCGAGTGCGCAAGGACATATGTCACCGTTCCGTGTGACACTTGGGCAGGAACTCGCGCGAGTCACGTCGTTTGGGTACCGATTTCTCGCCGTTACCGAATCCGTGCTTGATCAGTGAGTTAGGGTTCCGGCGAAAGAGTCGTAGCTGGAATAATCTCCGCAAGTAAGAGAGAATGTTAGTGCCGCGTCCGGCGGGGGTGATATCGTCCCGTGGGCAATCAAGACGCCCAGCTGAGCTAGTCGAGGCGCTGGGGTTCAGAGTGATTGCGACGCTTGCCGAGTCTCGCGTTCAATCGCGGGCGACACTCGTCGGCATCAACCATTTTCAATGACGAGTGCCGAAAACATCCGCAGTTGGTTTCTTACGGAGAGACATCACTATATGGCCACAACAACAATAGAGGTTGATGCCGCGTCGAGCAGCTACCACCACGCCAAGCTGGAGCGATGGGTGGAAGAAGTAGCGCGGATGTGCAAGCCCGACCGCATTCACTGGTGTGACGGCTCGCCGGAAGAGCAGGAGTCGATGTTGCGCATGCTGGTGCTCAGCGGGACTGCGATTCCTCTGGATCCATTGAAGCGGCCGAATAGCTTTCTGGTCCGGTCCGATCCCGCGGATGTGGCCCGCGTGGAGGATCGAACGTTCATCTGCTCGCGAACCAGGGAGGAAGCTGGTCCCACGAACAACTGGGAAGATCCCGCGAAGATGAAGCAGAAGCTGGCGGAACTGTTCCAGGGCTCGATGGTGGGGCGCACCATGTTTGTGGTGCCTTACAGCCTGGGTCCGATCGGCTCGCAGATTGCGAGAATCGGAGTGGAGATCACTGACTCAACCTACGTGGTCGCGAACATGCACATTATGTCGCGAGTGGGGACCCACGTGCTTGATGTTCTCGGGGAAGATGGGGAGTTTGTGCGCGGGCTGCACTCGGTCGGTTTGCCGCTGGGTCCCAATCAGCCGGACGCAACCTGGCGCTGTAACAAGGAACATAAATACATCTGCCATTTTCCGGAGACTCGCGAGATCTGGTCGTATGGTTCTGGCTACGGTGGCAACGCGTTGCTGGCAAAGAAGTGTCACGCTTTGCGTATTGCGTCTGTGCAGGCGCGCGACGAAGGCTGGATGGCGGAACACATGCTGATTCTGAAGTTGATCAGCCCGTCGGGCCGGGTGAAGTACATGACCGGCGCGTTTCCTTCGGCTTGCGGCAAGACGAACTTGTCGATGCTGATCCCAACGATTCCGGGTTGGAAGGTAGAGGCCATCGGCGACGACATCGCCTGGATGAAATTCGGCGCGGATGGCCGGCTTTACGCCATCAATCCGGAATATGGCTTCTTCGGCGTGGCTCCGGGCACGAGCATGAAGTCGAACGCCAATGCCATGCTCAGCGTGACCAGGAACGCCATCTTCACGAATTGCGCCATGACGATGGACGGCGACGTTTGGTGGGAAGGAATGACCGATGAGAAGCCGGCCAAGTTGGTGGATTGGCTGCGCCGGCGATGGTCTCCGGCAACCCCCAGGACTGCAGCGCATCCGAATGCGCGGTTTACCGCTCCCGCGTCGCAGTGCCCGGTGATTGCGCCGGAATGGGAGGATCCGAAAGGCGTGCCGATCGATGCGATTCTGTTCGGTGGAAGGCGCGCGGGAATTGTTCCACTGGTTACTGAGGCCTTCAATTGGCAGCATGGCACTTTCCTGGGGGCGACGGTCAGCAGTGAGACCACCGCTGCGATTACGGGAAAAGTGGGACGGTTGCGCCATGATCCCATGGCAATGCTTCCGTTTTGTGGCTACAACATGGGCGATTACTTCGCGCACTGGCTCAAGATGGGAGCGCTTCCCAGCGCGTCGAAGCTGCCGAAGATTTTCTACGTCAACTGGTTTCGCCAGGACAAAGACGGCAAGTTTCTATGGCCCGGCTATGGGGAAAACAGCCGCGTCTTAAAGTGGATCTTTGAGCGTTGCGACGGAAAGGTGCATGCCAAGGAGACTCCGATCGGGCGGATTCCCGAGGTGGCCGATCTCGATACGACAGGGCTGGACATTAAAGGCGCTCACGTAGAGGAACTGCTGGGCGTCGATCTGCAGGGCTGGCTGGCGGAAGTGCCGTTGATCAAGGAGCACTTCGCTCTCTTCGGCAGCCATCTTCCGGAGGGATTGAACTTGGAAGTGAAAGCGCTTGAAGAGCGTCTCAAGGCGGCGAAGCGATAGCAAGCGGAAGAAGAGAGCAAGGTCCATTGCTGCAGGCCTTATTCCTTTCGGCCCAAGCTTTTCACGTACGTTGCCTTTGTGCAGGTAAAGAGCCGGCTACGCCACACCTCGCGCTTTTATGGGTTGAGCCATGTTGTTGGAAAGCGCAGGGGAGACTTCCGAATTTCTGACCACGCGCGCCGCCATCGGCTTCAGCCACAACAACGCCATGAATGCCGCGACGAGATCGCAGACAATCATCGCCCAGAAGACTTTTGTCCACGATCCGGTCTTGGAGTAGAGCCAGGCAGCGCCGGGACCCGCGAAGGCAGCGGCAACTCCCTTGGCGGTGTAGACGATTCCGTAATTGGTGGTGGCCCACTTCTTGCCATAGAGGTCGCCGGTGATGGCCGGGAACAACGAGAAAATATTGCCCCACGCGAAGAAACACAGGCCTGACAACACAACGAACCACACTGGCCGGTTAATAAACTGAAGCAGGGCAAACACCGCGAGGGCCTCCAAAACGAAAGCGATGAAAATGGAGTTCTCCCGGCCGATGTGGTCAGACACCCATCCCCAGAACGGACGCGTGAATCCGTTCAGAACCCGGTCCACAGTAATGGCCAGCACCAATGCGGTCATTCCGAATGCCACGACGACTTTATCCACGTGGTAAGAGGAAGCCATCGGGTTGAGTTGCGCCGTAACCACCAGGCCTCCGAACGCTAACATGGTCATCATTACGTAGATGACATAGAAGGACGGCTGGCGCATCATCTCCAAAGGCGTCAGGTCGATGGCCGAGGTGTTCACTTTGGCCTTGATCTTCGCTTCCTTCGCCTTCCAGTTTGGCGGCGTCCATCCCACCGGCGGTTTGGCTAGAAACAGGGCGCACGCGAGTACGACCACTCCCTGGATAATGCCCCAGACGATGAAAGTGTGCTGGTAGCCCGAAACCTTCAGCATGTTAGCAATGGGCGCGATCGTGGTCGCGGTGCCCACGCCAAACGCTCCGGCGGTCAAGCCGACGCAGAGGCCGCGGTGGTCGGGAAACCATTTCAGCGCGTTCCCGATTGCTCCACCGTACACAATTCCGGCGCCCACGCCGCCCACCCCGTACCAGAAGTACAGAGCGTTTATCGTCTCGGCCTTGCCGGATCCGAACCAACCCAGTCCGACCATGACGGATCCGAGGCCCAGCATGAACCGGGGCCCGATAATATCCACCAGGAATCCTTCGAAAGGCACGAGCCAGGTTTCCAGGGCGACGAATATAAAAAAGGTCACCTGGACGGCTTCGAGCGAGACGTGAAGGTGCGCCTGAATCGGTTTGGTGAAGAGAGTCCAGGCGTACTGCAGGTTCGCGATTGCCATCATCGCAACGATGCCAGCGATTAACTGGATCCAACGATTGGGAATACGCGAGGGGTGAATTAGGGAGGCCGGAGCTCCAGACATAGGGTATTACCTCCACGACGGCGCGTTAGACGTTAACAGCGCACTGCCAAACCACGTTGTTCGGGAAAATCGTGCCAGCCCACCCACTGGGCCGGTAACTCGAGAACCTCTTGGTTCCTAGCGAGCTCTGCTATACTGGTCCGCTGATCGAACCACTTGCGGCAGGGAATGTAACATCCTCGCCCCCGACTGTCAAGCGTTTTTGAATGCTGCGAAATGGCGAGGGGCATCAGGCCCCAAGCCCCGGGACGGCGGCTAGAAATGCGGAACTCGAACCGATGGATGAGAGCCAGCGAGCGCAGATCGACACGTATTTGGCCCATCTGGACGGCCTGATCCGCCGTGGACGTCAGGTACGTGACACTTTGGCGACTGACCCTTCCGACCCCTCGGCGATCGCCGCCACTCGCCGCTGGCAGGAAGACTGTGGCACAACCATCAATCAACTTTCGGGCGGCAGCAAGGCCCATTGGCTTGCCCGATCCTTCAGTTCGGCCTTTCTGATGCGTTCAGCGGAAGGCCAAGCCGTCGAAGGGGCAGCTCCAGCGGAGATCGTCGAACGGCTTATTAGCGTACTCGATCATGCAGTTGCCACGCTCTCCCAAATGGATAATGCTTCGACGGCTTCTGCATCATCCGAGGCGCCAGTTCCTCACCGGTTCGACTTCGTTCATAACCCTGAGCTCCGGCCAGTTCTAGAGCGGGCCTACACCGATAGCCGGCACGCCCTTGAGCAAGCCGATTACAACCTTGCGTTGCTCACCTCTTGCGGAATCCTGGAAGCAATTGTCACCGACGCGCTGGAACACAAGGGGCTAGGTGCCCTGATCGCATCGGGCGCGCCCGCCGAGAAGATTGCCGATTGGTCGTTCGAAACGCGGCTCACGGTCGCCGAGAGGGCAGGACTTATTCGCGGTGGGTGCGCCCGCCTGCCTGCAGCCGCACGGTCCTATCGCGACTCCACCGAAGCCGGCGGCGAGAGCGTCCTGAAGGCGACGGCTTCCGAGCGCGATGCCCGGCTGGCTGGGCAGGTGCTACATGTCATCATGAGAGATCTGGATCCCGGCCGCTAAAGAAAGACAAGCGGAAGACCGTCCATCCCCGGCGCCATCCACCGCTAATCTTCCAGATCCTGCCGGAACACCGGCTGCGAAGGATCGAGGCTGCCATCGATGACAGCCACCAGCAAGTCGTCGTAGGCCTTCGTCGCCTCGTCCAGAGAAGCGTACCCCCGTTCGCGCTGCAGCGCTCCACCGTCCGCGTAGATCAGCGTGAAATAGCGGCCCGAGGAATACTGAACCTCCAGCAACTTATTCGGCATGTCAGGGTCGCCTTCCTGACCCAACACATCCATCAGGGCCACGGTCCACTGCCTACCCTTCGGGTCAGTGATGACCTCGCGCGCAACGTATTGCCACTCGTCCATGCTCCACAAAGGCATATTTATTCCAGCAGCTGATCGAGCGCTCTTGCGACCTGCGATCCAGTGAATGGCTTCGGTACCAGCGACACCCTTCGCGCGCTGCGGGCACGAAGACTCGCATCGGCCTGTTCCGGTGTATCGCTGATGATGACCACCGGCAGCTCCGCGTGATTCGCATGATGGCGCACGGAATCGAACAGCGACTCGCTCATGTCGAGGGAGGAACAGTCGAGCACGAGCGCATCGGCACGTTGCTCCAGTAGCCGTTCGTTAACGGCGACCGTGTATCCTTCCGCGAAGACCTCGTAGCCGTGGTCCCGCAACGCAAACGTCAGGAGCTCGGCAATCTCCGGCGTGTCGTCGATGAGCAGGATGCGGCGCAAGCGTACTCTACTTCTTGCCGGGCCCGGCGCCGGGCAAGCGCGGCTTCTTGGCCGCGCTGGGCTCCAGGTCCATCACCCAGATTCTTCCGCCAGCGGTGTAGTAGCCGCGGTGGTCATTCTCGATCATCGCGCCCCAGGCCTCCAGCGTGCGCATCGCGAACGTATATCCCTCGAAGTTGTTGCGCGCGTGATCCAGCACCTCGTTCGTGTGCCAGTTGTCGGTGAGGATGGCATCGCCCGGGTGCACGCGGAGGACGGTGTAGTAGCGGTCGAACGCCGCTTCCGGCCGTACGTCGCGCGTGGACCCGCGCTTCTTTCCTTCCGTGACGATGTAACTTTCCTGTCCTTCGGGCTCGGCTTCCGGCTCGGACTCTGCTGGATGAAATGGAACACTCGTCTTCGTGTTCATACGGTCTCCGCTACGGCCTCGGCTTCTGTCGCCGACGCCATGTTGACAAGGTTTTTCGCATCCGCGGCCTGAATCAAGGCCTCGGGCAGCGCGACTCCCATCATTCGCCATTGCTCGTTGGCGAACTTCTGCAACGTGGCGATGTGCTCGGCGTGGAGATGGCCGAAGCGTCCCTGCAGCTTCAGATACTCGGATACCGGCCGCATGCTTGCGGGACGGAAGCTGTAATCGAAAGCGCGCTTCTCCGGATTCCACTCCCACATGGGATAGAGCCCGCACTCAACGACCAGGCGCCCGAGATCGATCGAGCGCGGCGTCTCGTACACGAAGCCCTTTTGGCAGGGCGTGTAGACCATCAAGTACGCAGCGCCCTTGTGATTGAGTCCCTTGCGGACTTTGTTCATCAAGTCGATGGGATAGCCCACGCTCGCGGTCGCCACATAGCAATGAGGATGGCCAGCCGCCATCATGCGTGCCAGGTCCTTGGGAAACAGCTTCTTGCCTTCGGGAACTTCCGGGCCGGGAGGGGAGAATGTCGTCATGCCGCCGTAGGGCGTGCGCGACGACGCCTGGATGCCGGTGTTCGCGTACTGCTCGTTGTCGTAGCAGATAATCAGGCAGTCGTGATTCCGATAGAGAGCGCCGGAAATCGAAGCGAGGCCGATGTCGGACGCGCTGCCGTCGCCCGCCTCGCAGATAATGTTCGGGAACTTGCCCTTCCATTTACCCTTGCGGATCATTGCTTCATAGGCCGCGGCGACGCCGGCGGTGAAGCTGCCCGCGCTGCCAATCTGCGTATGCGCCCAAGGCACGTTGTAAGGTGTGCACAAATAAGAGCTGTTCGCAACATACATACAGCCTGTGGGTCCGACCAGGATCGTGTTGTCGCCCGCCGCCTTGCTCGTCATCCGGTACTGGATCGACGGGCCGCAGCCGGCACAGGTGCGATGGCCGGGGACGAACGGCTCGCTCGAGGGTAATTCAGGGTTATAGAAGCGCGCTCCCTGGTTTGGGCTGCCGAGAATCGGCAGCAGCTGCCGCTCCACTTCAATTGTCGCCATATCGTTTCCTCCCAGTCACTCTGCTACTCTTCAAATCCAACCCAATGGGTGCGCTTTTCGATCTTCCCGCGTTTCTGCGCGTCCATCATTTTCTCCGTCATCCAGTAGAATTCCTTCAGCACGATGGCTTCGCCGCCCATGCCTGCCATGAACGACAGCACGAGCGGGCGCTTCTGACTTTCGTAAAGCGCTGCGACCACTTCGGCGTAAAGCACGCCGCCGCTGCTCACGCCGCCGATCCCCATGTTGGTCTCGATCACGCCGACCACTTTGAACTTGCTGAGTACGTCCTTCACGCGGTCAGTCGGATACGGCCGGATGGTTCGCAACCGCACCATGCCAACTTTCAATCCCCGGTCGCGCATGTGCTGAATCGCGTAACGCGCCGTTACCGCATGTGCGCCCTGCAGGAAAAACACAACCTCCGCGTCGTCGGTCATGAACTCCTCGACCCAGGGATCGTATCGCCGGCCGAAGATCTTGGCGAATTCTTCGTGCACCTCTTCAATAACCGCCATCGATTCCTCCATGGCGCGCGCCCGCTCCAACTGCAGCGGAGGTCCCTGCTCCGGCATGATCTGCGGCCCATGCGATACCGGGTGCCGCGGATCGAGCGGATAAGGATGCTTGTATGGCGGCAGGAACTCCTTCACCTGGCCAGTGTCGGGCAATTCCACATCGCCCGTGATGTGCGAGACGAAGAAACCATCCTGGCAAACCATCTGCGGCAAGAGCACACGCGGGTCCTCACCGATTCGATAAGCGATCAGGTGATTGTCGAAAGCCTCCTGAGCGTCGCACGACCAGCCCATGAGCCAGCCCATGTCGCGCGTGGAGAGCGCATCGGTGTGCTCGGAGCCGAAGTCGCCGGGCGGATCAAGCGTACGATCGGCGATCATCATCTGCACCGGCATACGACTGCCGGAGATCGGCGAATAAAGCTCGTAGGCGAACTGCACCCCGACCCCCGAACTGCCGGTGAAAACGCGAGCGCCGCTCGACGCCGCGCCGTGCGCGATGCTCAATTGCGAGTGCTCGCTGTCGGCCACAATGTACTCGGCGTCGAGTTCACCATTGGCCACCATCTGCGCCAGCGCCATCATCGTTGCTGTATACGGTCGAATCGGGTACGCCGCAATCACATCGACGTCGGCGTACTTAGCGGCCTGCGCCGAGGCGACGCAGCCATTGATCCGGACCGTTCTCTTCTTTGCTTCTGCCAGCATTGCCATGATTCACTCCGAGTCTAAATATTCTTCGCCGCCCGGTCGCCCAGGTTTCTCAGTTCTTCCGCCTGCCGTCCGTGCAGCCCGGGCGAGATCGCGAATGCCGTGTCCATGCGTACCACGCCAGTATCGAAATCGAGTTCGGGCACGCCTTCAAGGCATCCCGTCGGACATTCCTCGATGCACACGCGGCAACCCTTACAGTAGTCGACCAGAATCTTGTACATTCCGTTCGAACGCGCCGGACGCGCGATACACGGCTCCGGACAGACCAGGTAACAGTTGTCGCAGGCGTTGCAGGTGCCGCAACTGAAACAACGGCTGGCCTCCTCGACGGCCTGCTCTTCCGAGAACGATTGAATCACTTCGTCCTGCGTCTTTTTCCGGCTTGCCGGCGGCAGCAGTTCCTGCTGCACCCGCGGGAAGTGCGGGAAGTACGTCATGTTCATCCGGTTCAGGTCGAAGATGACGTCGACGGCAATGGTCCGTGGCTGTAATGTTTCACCGCGCATAACCTTGTCCAGATTGAAGGCGACGCGCTTTCCGTCGCCAACCGCATTCACCACCATCAGCGGTTGGCCCGAACCGAGTTGCACTACGTCACCTGCCGCAAAAATGTTGGTGTCGCCGAGACGCCCGAAGCGGTCGATCTTGATCGTGCCGCGCTCGGTTTTGAATTCGTCCGGCAACCATTTGAGCGATGCCCGTTGTCCCACCGCGATGATCACGTTGTCGACAGCGAAACGCTCCGGCTGAGCGGCGCGATCAACCGTGATTGGGGACGCGTTGATGGCTCCCGAGAAGCGTGCCGGATGCAGTTGCAAAGCCTCCACCTTGCCGTTGCCCAGTACAGCGGTGACGGCCCGCCCGTGCAACAACTCCACCCCTTCTTCGCGCATGTCGTGCAGATCTTCGGGCACGGCCGGCATTTCCTCAGGGCTTCCTTCCACCGTGATCATGGTCACTTCCACCGCGCCTTGCCGCAGCGCTTCGCGGGCACAATCGATCGCGGTGTTTCCGCCGCCGATGACGGCGACGCGAGCGCCCAGCTTCACTTTTGACGTTCCCATCCCTATGTCGCGAAGGAAGGGAAGTCCGTAATGCACGCCGTCTTTATTCTCTCCCTCGGCCCGCACGCTATTCGGTTCGGTGAGGCCGACGGCCAGCACGCTGGCGTCGTAATTCTTTTTCAAGTCGTCCCAGGTGACGTCCTTCCCAACTTCCACGTTGGTCTTGATCGTGATCCCGAGTTCGACGAGGCGCTCGATCTCGCGATCGAGCACATGCGCGGGGAGCACCCAGTCCGGAATGCCGCCGCGATTGAGTCCGCCGGCTTTCGGAGATTTCTCAAGGATCGTGACTTGGTAGCCGAGGCGCGCAAGCTGGTACGCAGCACTGTGTCCGGCGGGACCGGATCCGACGACGGCGACTTTCTTGCCGTTGGGCTTTCCAGCCTTGACTACGTCGCGCGCCAGCGCCTGTCCGAGATCACCGAGAAACCGCTCGACCGCGCGGATCGAAATGGCCTCATCGTACTTCCCTCGGTTGCAGGCCTGTTCGCACGGGTGGTAGCACACCCGGCCGGTCACCGACGGGAACGGCATGTCTTCCTTGATCAGCGCGTAGGCGTCCAGATACTTGCCGCGCTTCACCAGGTCGAGATAGCCCTGGATCTTTTCGTTGGTGCCACAAGCGTTGTTGCAAGGTGGCAACTTGTCCCGGTATACCGGCCGGATCGAACGCCAGTTGCCGGTGGGAAACAGGTCCTGTCCCTTTTCCTGCGACGGCGCGGGCGTGATGCCGGCGAACGGAATCTTGAGACGATCGGGGATGTGCGTGCCTTTGGTCGACATGTATTCCTTCCTACACAGTTACTGGATTCAGCGACATGACGTGCAACTCGTGGAGCGCCATTTCGAATGCTTTTTTGTTCGCGATCATCGGTTCAATCGTTTCCATCTTGACGATGCCCGTGGTCTTCACCACCGCGGCAATCAGCGGAGCGGCGATATCGGGAGCGACGGACTTGTTGCGTTCGGCGGCACCCTCGGTCGAGAGCCGGTCGAGGCCTAGCTCGCCCAGCCGGTAGTAGAGCCATTTGTGATCAGCCAGGTGAGCGGCGTCAACGCAGACAAGTTGCGCCAGCCGTTCGGCGCCCGGCACGAAACGAATCATGTACTCCGGCGTGTAGTGCGTGTTGATCACCAGCGTTCCCCCGGGAGGCATCCCGCGCATGTAATCCCAACCCTTGACCATCGTCCCTTCAACCAGCACGACGATGTTGGGTTGCTCGTTTTCGTAGGTGAGCGCGTTCTCGATTACGCCGTCACTCACGCGGCAGTACTTGCGCGTCGGGCAGTTGGTGCGATCGGGATTGTCCACGTAGTTCTCCATCGCCTGCGCGTACTTGCCTTCGAGCCGGGCCGAAGCGGAGATGGAATTGACGATGTCGCGGCCTTCTTTGTCCATAATGATGCCGCGCGTCCAAACCGTAAGTTCCGTATAACTCATGATCAAACCTCGTTTTGCCTAAGTTACTTAGTTAGATCCGTCGGGGCACAATCCCCGGCGCTACTGCTCGTCGCATTGGCTGTTTTCGATTGCTGTGGACTGCCACGCTCGGACTTAAGAACCGTCAGGAAATCGCTGCGTAAGACGACGAAAGGCGCCGTGCGAGAGCCTTCCTGAAATTCCACGATCGCGAGCAGGGTCGCTTTCTTGCAAAGGCTCTCGATGTCGGCGCCGGTGAACCCTTCCATGCGGCCGGCGAACTCGTCGAAATCGAAATCGGGCGCCAGCGGCACGCGCCGGCAGCAAAGCCGCATGATGGCCGCGCGCTCCGCGGCGTCGGGCTTGGCGAACGGGAGTATATAGTCGAAGCGCCCACTGCGCAACAGCGCCGGATCGATCCGCTCGGGACGATTCGTGGCCGCCAGTAAAATTACACCTTTGACGTCACGCAGGTTGTCGATCTCACGCAGAAGCTGGCTGAGAATCCTCTGGTAGATGTCGCTTCCGAATTGATCCGCGCCGAACTTGGGCGCGATCGCATCGATCGTGTCAAAGAACAGGATGCAGGGCGCGGCTCGTCTCGCTTTCTTGAAAACTTCGCGCAGCGCTCTCTCGGACTCTCCCAACCACTTCGAGTAGAGTTGCGGTCCATCGATGGCGATAAGCGGAATCTGCTTTTCGCCCGAGAGCGCTCGCGCCATGGCGGTCTTCCCGGTGCCCGACGGTCCGACCAGCAGAATGCCTCGCGGCGGCGCCAGTCCAACCTGCTCATAGATCTCGTCGTGCATGTGAGAATGCTCGATCACGCCATCGAGCAACCGTTTGACCTCGTTGAGCCCTCCGAGGGAGGCAAACGTCGACGTACTTTTTTCGATAAAGAATTCCCGCGTCGCGCTGGGCTCGACTTCCTTCAAACCGGCAAGAAAATCTTCGCGCGTCACCTGCAGCGCTCCCAGTTCAGCCGACGCGACGCCATCAGTCTGGAGAGGGAAGGCCGACAGGAAACCGCGCAAGGCAATCATGCCGACTTCCTGTCCCAGCGCTTCGAGATCCGCGCCAACGAAGCCGTGGGAATGTTCGGCTATCTCCTGGAGATCGACGTCAACCGCGAGCGGCATAGCGCGGGTGTGGATCCTCAAAATCTGCAGCCGCGCTTGAGTATTCGGAACCCCGATTTCGATTTCGCGATCGAAGCGACCGGGCCGCCGCAGCGCCGGATCAAGGACTTCCGGGATGTTAGTCGCGCCGATGACGATGACCTGGCCGCGCGCGACAAAGCCATCCATTAAGCTGAGAAGCTGCGCGACGACACGCTTTTCCACCTCGCCGGCCACTTCGGTGCGTTTCGGAGCCACGGCATCGATTTCGTCGATGAACAGAATTGCCGGCGCGTGGCGCGCCGCTTCCTCGAACACCTCGCGCAGCTTGGCCTCGCTCTCGCCGTAGAACTTCCGCATGATCTCAGGACCGTTGAGGTGAATGAAGTGCACGCGGCTCTCGGCTGCGACGGCGCGCGCCAGCAGGGTCTTGCCCGTCCCCGGCGGCCCGTACAGCAGCACGCCCTTGGGTGCGAGGATCCCTAAGCGCTCGAAGATGCGCGAGTACTTCAGCGGCAGCTCGATCATCTCGCGTACCCGCGCCACCTCACGCTCCAAGCCGCCGATATCTTCGTAGGACACCGCCGGAGCCCGCGCTACCGTCTGATCGCCTTCCACCACCCGGATGTCCGTGCGTTTCCCGATGACGACCGGTCCCGAGGGAATCGTTCGCACAACCTGGAAGTTCACCGCCTTGGCAAATGTCGGTACCCGCACCACGCAGCCCGCTATAACCGGAACGCCCACCAGATCCTCGAGCATTCGGTCGGGTGCGATGGTCGCAGGCGCGGCCCCTACCCACAACGGCGAGAGTCGAACGGCCACGGCTTGTTCGCTCTCCACGCGCGCGACAGTAACCTGCTCTTGCAATCCCGCGCTGCAATTACTGCGGCAGGTGCCGTCGATCTGGATCATGCCTTCGTGTCCGTGGTCGGAAAGCTCGGCACGCGCAACCCCGGCTGTGCCGCCGGTGATCTTCAGCACGTCGCCGGCCCGAGCACCCGCGCGCAGCAGATCGGCTGGCGCCAGTCGCGCAACGGCGTGGCCAATGTCTTCGACGCGCGCTTCTGCAACACGCAGTTTCAGTGTTGCCGCGGGAATCGGTGGGGTAACTTCCTTGTTCACGTGACCCGCATCGCTACACGCGACGGCCACACCGGCCACGTCATTTGCCAGGTCAGTCAATTCTGATGATCCCCAGATTCGCAGGCCCGATGGCCTGCCTCTTACGCTAGCGGATGTGCCGCCAGATCCAGCGTGGCGCGATCGCAATCCCACAAGATTGCGATCGCGAACAGCCCGGCTACAGAGGAGACCTCCGTTGTTGGGACCTCGTCTGTTTAAAACTCATCGAGCACTATTTCTTCGACGTCTTCAATGTGCCGCCGCATCGCGGCTCCCGCGGATTCGCCATCCTTGCGCTTAATCGCAGCCAGAATCCGCCGGTGGCCGATCAACGATTTCTTGGGACGTCCTTCCACCTGCAAGGAGCGTTCCCGCGTATCGCGCAGCAGGTCCATCAGGATGTCGAGCACCTTCAGCACCACACTATTGCCGGAAGCCAAAGCGACGCTGTAATGGAACTCCGCATCCTCGGCGATGGTTGTTTCTCCTCGAGACAGCTTTCCTTCTTGCCGTTGCAGGATATCTTCCATCTCCGAGATTTCGTCCGGAGAAGCATGCGTAGCGGCGCGCGCCGCCAGCGGCGGTTCCAGCATCTTGCGAAAATCCAGAAGTTCACTCACCAGTTCCCGCCGCCGCTTCAACGCGTCGGCAAAGGGATTGATCAATGATTCGGATGAGGTTTCGCGAACGATCGTCCCAGCGCCTTGACGCGGTTCAACCAGGCCCATCAATTCCAGGCCCCGAATCGCGTCTCGAATGGAACTGCGGCTTACTTGAAGCATCTCGGCAAGTTCGCGCTCCGAAGGAAGTTTGTCCCCAGGCTTCAATTTCTTCAGGATCAAACGTTCAATCTGCCTGGCGACTTCTTCGTAGACTTTGTTCTTTCGAACCGCCTCGAAGTCGGATTTGACCGCAGTTGCCAACTTGCTCTCCAAGTGGTCTGATAAGTGGACCAGCGAACCAGAGGAGTATACCCCTCTTGTCAAGTCCCTAGCAAATATTTTTATTCTTGTGCGGCAAAAGAAAAATCTTCCGGATGACGCTCTTCCGCTTGGTCCGCATCATTGTGGACGCTGCCGTGCTGAACATTCTGCCAATAACCTGGCGCAGTTGTAAACCGTCCGGGCGCAGGTCATGGGCAGCCCCACGCGCTCCCCTAATTCCACGACGGCGCCCACCAGGGCTTCCAATTCCATTGGCCGCCCAGCCTCTAGATCCTGCAACATTGAGGTCTTGTGCTCTCCAACTTTTTCCGCGCCCGCGATTCTTTGGTCGATGGAAATAGGTAACTCCATGCCTAATTTGGTGGAAACCTGCTCAACTTCCTGCATGATACTTCGAATCACCAGGGCAGTCCCAGGATCGCGTGCTATCTGCGCCAGCGTGGCGCGCGTCAGTGCGCTGACGGGATTGAAAGAAGCGTTCCCCAGAACCTTTACCCAAATCTCGTGGCGGATGCGAGTGGTCACCGGACAACGGAAACCGGAGGCGATCAGCGCTTCCGCAATGGCACGGATGCGATCAGATCGTGTGCCGCCGGGTTCGCCGAGAGTGATTCGATTGCCCTCGGTATGTTGGATCACACCAGGTTCTGCAATCTCCGTAGCGAAGTAAATGATGGAACCGACAACGCGACGCGCTTCGATGGCCGAGGAAATCACACCGCCGGGATCGACGCGCTCCAGCCGCAAACCTTCCCAATCGCCGCCGAAACCCTGAAAGTACCACCACGGAATTCCGTTCTGGGTGCTGACCACCGTGGTGTCTGCACCCAGCACCGGCCTTAACTGAGGCGCAAGTTGCGGCAGGGCGTGCGCCTTCACTCCAAGAAAGACGACGTCGACCGGGCCAACTTCTGCAAGAGAACTGGCGATTGTGGGCCGTGCTATGAAATCTCCGTCGCCACTTTTCACCTGCACGCCGTGCTCCTGCATGGCGCGAAGATGCGGTCCGCGCGCGAACAGCGTCACATCCAGCCCGGCGTGCGCCATGCGCGCACCAATGTAGGCTCCGATTGCGCCTGCCCCGGCGATCAGGAATCTCATTGTTGGTCGTCCGTGAGCGCGGTCGCGACGGCGCGACGGCGAATTTTTCCGGTCGCGGTGGTGGGGATGCTGTCCACGAGGTAGATTTTCTTAGGGCATTTATACTCTGCCAGGAACTCGCGGCAGTGCTTGATAAGTTCTGCCTCAGTGGCTCCGTGGCGCTCATGCAAAACCACGGCGGCAGCCACTTCTTCGCCCAGTGTGGGATGTACGCTTCCGAACGTCACCGCCGCCGCAACGGCAGCATGCCTCAGCAAGACCTCATCCACTTCGTGCGGCGCTATGTTTTCCCCTCCACGAATGATGATGTCTTTGATGCGGCCGGTTAAATGCAAATAGCAGTCCGAGTCCAGGAAGCCTTGGTCGCCGGTGCGGAACCATCCATTCACAAAAGCTCGAGCGTTGGCTTCGGGATTGTTTTCGTATCCCCGAAATACATTCGCCCCTTGAATTGCGATCTCGCCCCGCTGGTTGGTGCCGAGATGATTGCCTTCCGCATCCATAATGCTGATGCGCAGGCCGATTCCCACTCCAACGGAACCCGGCTTCCGGTGTCGCGGGGGCAGAGGATTCGAGGTCATCTGGTGAGCCGCTTCGGTCATACCGTAGGCTTCCACGAAGGGTACGCCAAAGACATCCTCGATCTTGCGAATAAGTTCCGATGACAAAGGCGCGCTGCAGGAACGGAGGAAGCGCAGCGTCGCAGCCTCCTCGGGTTTGTGTCGGCTGCGGGCCATCAGAAGCTGGTGCATCGTCGGCACTCCCGAATACCAGGTCACGCGATTTTCGCGCACCGTTCGCCAGAAAGAAAGCGCGTTGAATTTTGTGGGAACAACCACAGTGCCACCGGAAAGCAGAGTTGCCATGGTTGAGCCAATCAACCCATGAATGTGGAACAGCGGCATGATACAAAGCGAAACATCTTCTCCGGTTAGCGCGTAAGTGTTTGCGATGTTTGCCGAGGAGACCGCCAGGTTGAAATGCCGCAAGGGCACGCGCTTCGGACGACCGGTGCTGCCGCTGGTGTGCAGGACCAGTGCGATGTCGTCGGCGGTGGGTTCGATTGCGGTAACACCGGTTGGCGCATCGATCAAGCGAACCTCGCCCTTCTCGCTCATTTCCACCGAGAGCACTGGGATCTTCCGGTCCTTCGCCGCGGTGCGCACGAACTCGGCACCCACCGGAGGGCAAAGCAAGATCCGTGCATTGGTATCCCCTAGAAAGAAATGAAACTCCTCATAGGGATACGCGGGATTTAATGGGGCTGCAGTGCCCGCGATCGAAGCTGCCAGAAAGCTGACAATCGCCGGCAATCCGTTCGGCAATGCGATCGCCACAGCATCACCACGACGTATGCCGGCGGAAGCCAAAGCGTTTGCCATGGCCAGTACCTGCTGCCGCAGCGAATCGTACGTGACACGGATTCCAAGCTCGGGAACGACGATCGCCGTGTGACTATCGGCGAACTGCAGAACATCGAGAAGCGTTTCTACCGACTTTAGTCTCATTCGTTTCGCCTATTGCGAGGAGCGTTGCATGATTCGGCGATCTTATCCGTTGTCCATCAGACGAAGGAAAAATGGCAGAACTCTTCCGCCTTTCGTCACCCACTTAGGAAAAGTGGTTCTGAGTCTAGATCGAATAGCCCTCTTCACTCAGGGCCTTCTTGAACTCCTTCAGAAAAAACTGCACGTTGTCTTCGGTGGCCAACGGGCCCATGACGCCGATGCGGAAAACTTTGCCCGCCAAGGGTCCGAAACCGCCAGCGATTTCAATACCCGGGCCGTCCAAAAGGCGTCTGCGCACCTTGGCCTCGTCCACACCTTCGGGCACGCACACGGTGTTCAGGGTTGCGATTCTATGCGCTTCGGGAACGTGCATGCGAAGACCTAGCGCTTCAATGCCTTTCACAAACGCTCGATTGCTACGGCGATGCCGCTCCCAGCGGTTCTCGATTCCTTCCTCGGCGATCACCATGAGCGCTTCGCGCAAAGCGTAGAACATGGAAATCGGCGCCGTGTGGTGGTAGCGGTGAGAGACCGTCGAGTAATCGTGAATCAGCTTGAGATCGAGATACCAACTGCGTGACGGAGTCGTGCGAGCGCCCAGGAAGTCCATCGCCCGCTGCGACATCGCCATCGGAGACAACCCGGGAGGACAGCTCAATCCTTTTTGCGTGCAACTGTAGGCGATATCGATGCCAGTTTTGTCGAACTCTACCGGCACTCCGCCGAGAGAGGTGACGCAATCCGCGATTACGAGAGCGCCAGCATCGTGAGCGGCGGCACAGATCGCGCTTCCCGATTGCAATGCGCCCGTCGAGGTTTCGGCATGAACATAGGCCACAACCTTGGGTTTCTCGCGGGCTATGAACGCTCTGGCTTCCTCGTCCGTGTAGGTCTCGCCCCATGCCTTCTCAAAGCGCACGACGCTCGCGCCCTGACGCTTCGCCATCTCGGTAAGGCGGTCGGAGAAATATCCGTTTGCGAATACGGCAAGCTTGGCTCCGGGCTCCACAAAATTAACCACTGCGGCTTCCATGCCCGCGCTGCCGGTGCCGGAAATGACTAGCGTGGCTCCGTCGTTCGTTCCCAACGCTGTCTTCAGTAACTGCTGAACGTCTGCCATGACCTGGATGAAGTACGGGTCGAGGTGTCCTACGATCGGCTTTGACAGCGCCTCATAGACGCGCGGATGAACCATGCTGGGTCCAGGCCCGAACAGATAGCGGCGAGGCGGTTGCAGGGCGGGGAACTGAAGTGCGGTTGGCTGTTCGATAGCGCTCATAAGTCCTCTTTCCCGGTTAAAGCATGTAGTCGTTAAGATATTACGGTACCGAGTGGACAATTTCAGAATTCCACCCGAACCGTAATGGCTGGCCTAAATCGGCGAATGGTGTCCCTGCACAATCATTTCCTCGGCGATGCGGCGGGCTTCGGGGAGTGTCTCTGCCGCCTTGCGATCAATTTCTGCCGGCAGGTTCTGCTGAATCTTTGCCAGTTCCTCGTTGAACAATCGCGTGATCAAGGCGGAACTATGTTCAATGGGCTTGCCGTCATCTCCCGGCACTTTCACTTTGTGCCGCACGCGCTGCGCGATCATCAGGCGATAGATACGGTCGGTGGCCAGGTCTTCCATGTAACCATCGAGCAGGCTCGCGCCTTTTCCGTTCAGCACTCCGTTGCGATAGCGAATCACGGTGCGCACGGCGGCTCGCGTGCCCGCGAGAGTTGTGGCCCCAACGCCCTTCGGGATTGGCCTTAGGTCAGGATGCGAGTTCGGCAGCTTGGGTCGTTTTGCAATCTGATTGGGATAGGGGAACTGGGCGACTGCGATTTCGTTCTGATCGGGATGACCCGTCCAGGCGCCATCCATCAGGCAATCAGCTTCGTTCTTCTTGTCCTGCTTGAGCACCTTCAGAGCGCGCTCGTTCAACTCCGCGTCGGTGCGGCTGGGATACAGCGCGGTCATTCCGCCGATGGCGTGCGCTCCGTGCTTGTGGCAAATCTCTGGCATCAGCGTGCGGAAATTTTGGAAAAACGCGACATCGTGCGGGATGGTGTTGCGATCCGGCAAAATCCAGTTGGGATCCTCGATCATGAAATCAATCAGCGAGGCCATGTAATCCCAGCGGCCGAGGTTCAGTCCAAGGCAGTGGTCGCGAAGATTGAAAAGAAATTCCTCCATCTGATACGCCAGCGGATGCGCCTCCACCAGCGCCATGCACTTGATGTAGTCCTGCGGCAGGCCCTTGTGTTTGGCGAAAGCTTGAAAGAGATCGCGCCACCAC
Source organism: uncultured Acidobacteriaceae bacterium (assembly GCA_963749985.1). Taxonomy (GTDB): domain Bacteria; phylum Acidobacteriota; class Terriglobia; order Terriglobales; family Acidobacteriaceae; genus Sulfotelmatobacter. Next base: position 140,434 of record CAVVOS010000007.1, read on the forward strand.
AAAGCCTCCTCGGCCGACTCGCTCTTAGGGATATACACGGAGAAGTTGTGTGGCAACCACGCGGGATCGATTTGATACCAGATCAGGGCCAGATCGAATAGTGAAGCGGAAATGATCTCGTTCTTAATAACGCCGCCCTGGCTGATGTGCAAACCGCGAGGCCGCACCCAGGTAACGGTTTTCGAGCGCTGCACCGTGACTTTCTTCTGCCGCTTCTTGTCGTCGTAGCTAAGTTCATATTTGTATGCGGCGAGGGTGTTCTCAATCGCCAGCATGACGTGCTCCCAGAGGTTCGCCGTGGAGTCTTCCAGGTCGATCATCACGGCCGGAGATCCCGAGTTCAATAGCTTTACGGTCAGTTCGCCATCATCGGCGGGGCCGGTCATCTGGTTGCGCTGGTCAGCGCACCAGTCCGGTAATTCGATTCGCCAGTCTGTGGTGGTGGCTTCCGAAGCTGGCAGATAATCAGGCGCACGGCCGCGATGCGAGGCCTGCAACACTTCGGTGCGCCGCGTGATGAGCTTCTGCTGCCACGGTGTGAATTGCTTGTGGAGCGGCAACAGAAACTCCAGAAATCCCTTTGGGAGAGCGGTCTCGGGATTCAGATCTGCGGGCGCGTAGTTCATGCCCTGCGGGTTCATGGCTTTAATATCCACCGCCGCTGGATTGTGAATTCGAGCATGCGCCCGAATATCCGGACGCAATTATAGCTCCTACGGGCACCCAAGACTGCACTGGGAGCGCAAAAATCACAAAGCTCTGTGACGTCTGTCGCTTTGAGTGCTAACGCACTGTGATAAAGAAGTACGCGCTCATCGCCAGGCCCACGCCGATCACCACGCCCCGCACTTTGCGGGGGTCGGCCTTCTGCGCGTAATGCGCACCGAACCAGCCTCCGGCAAGAGAACCGGCGATCATCACTGCACACTGTGGCCACAGCACGGCTCCGGCCACGATAAAAGTGACCACCGCAGCCGCGTTAATGGCGACGGCCAGCAGCGTCCGGATCGCGCCCATGGCATGATCGGCCGTCAGCAACCGCCTCAGGCCGTTCGCAAAGACCCACGCGACGACGGGCAGGAAGAGGAAGAGCAGACTCAGCTCCAAATAGCTCTCTCCGAATGCGTTCGTGTCGATCGCCGCTGCGAACTGGCCCGTGACCGAACCGTTCAGAGTGGCTTCGAACCAGACGGACAAGAGGATGACGTAGACACTGAGGATGAAGGCGACACCCGCGGCAAGGTATGCCCTCAGTAATCGATTCACGCTTTTCTCCGGCGCAGCTCCGATATTAGAGTTATCAGAGCCGGAGGGCGGTCATGAAGGTCCGTCGATGAGGTCGACCTGGGTCAGACATCCCGGACCTGGGCGCCTGCGGTCCAGCCGCCGTCGACGACCAGAGTGTGTCCCGTGACATAGGACGCGAGGTCGGAGGATAGGAAGAGGATCCCCTGAGCTATCTCTCTCGGCTCCGCACCTCTTCCGAGTGGGATGTACGTGAGCATCTTCTCAGCCCACGCCTTGTTGGCATAGAGCCCCTTCCTCACTCCCTCGGTCAGGGTGCTTCCCGGCGCGACGCAGTTGACCGCGATGTGGTGGGGCGCAAGCTCCATCGCCATCGCCTGTGTGAGCCTGATCACACCCGCCTTTGCAGCCACGAAGTTCGACTGGAGGCGCAGGGCGGCGATTCCCGCGGTCGAGGCGATGTTGACGATACGGCCGCTCTTCCGCTTGATCATCTCGAGGGAGACAGCCTTGGCGCAGAGCCAAGTCCCCTTGACGTCCACCTCGATCACGCGCAGCCAGTCCTCCTCGGGCTCGGCGATTC
>CAVVOS010000008.1:0-702500 GCA_963749985.1 uncultured Acidobacteriaceae bacterium
GAACGTCGCGGGCTTGCCCACGTCGTGCAGCAGGGCGCCCCAGGCCAGCGCCGCAGAACAAGGATGCGGCAGATTCTCCAGCAGCAGCAGCGTGTGCACAAACACATCGCCTTCCGGATGAAACTCGTGCGGCTGCTCTACTTCCTTCATAGCCGAAATCTCTGGCAACACTTCCTTCAACAGCCCGCTCTCATCCAAGAGCAGAAAAGCGCGCCGAGCGTGGCCCTCGGTGAGCATCTTCGTGAGTTCGTCGCGAACTCGCTCGCGTGAGACGACTTGAATATCGCGGGCAAGATGTCGAATCGCGGCCAGCGTCTCCGCTTCGATCGCATACTCGAAGCGCGCCGCAAAGCGCACCGCCCGCAGCATGCGCAATTTGTCTTCCGCAAAACGCTGCTTGGGATCGCCGATGGTGCGGATGATGCCTGCTTTCAGGTCCTCCCGCCCACCCACGAAATCGAGCACCTCGCCGCTCGTTCCTCCGACAAAGGGATCGAGCAGCATGCCGTTGATGGTAAAGTCCCGGCGTAGAACGTCCTCGCGTGCATCCTGGCTGAATCGCACCCCATTGGGACGGCGTCCGTCGGAGTATCCCAGATCACTGCGAAAGGTCGCCACTTCCACGGCGTGGGCCTTTTGCAGAATATTTTCATCCGATCCGCTCTGTTCCTCCGGCAGTGGCACCAGCACCACTCCAAACTGTGCACCGACGGCGTAGGTGTCGGGAAAAATTTCCATGACCTGCGCTGGCGTCGCGTTGGTTGCGATGTCGTAGTCCGCGGGCTCGCGCTTCAGAAGAAGATCGCGCACACATCCACCCACCAGGTAGGCCTGAAAGCCCTGCTGACGCAGGGTCTGGATAATCGAGATGGCAAAAGCCTTGGACATGAAGCGCTGCTGGAGAATTGCAAGGACCGTTCGACTCAGAGATGCCAGGAAAGGCTGCTCCTTTTCAGCTCACGGAGCGCTGCGCTCCACACCGGCGTCTTCCTTCTTGATCGTCTTGCAAGCCCAAGCCATGCGCGGCGTATTATGGGCGATGCCGAACTGTCCCTGCGCATTCAGCACGATGATGCCACCATGCCCATTCAATCGCTGCTTCAGATAATTCATCGCTTCTTGCGCCGCCCACTCCGGAAGGTTCCCCGCGGCTACGCGGTCAGCCGTCCACTTGGCCAGCACCAGCTTCATTATCGGCTCGCCCCACCCGGTAGTCGAGACCGCCGCACTCAAATTATCCGCGTAGCAACCGCAGCCGATCAGTGACGAGTCGCCCAGCCTTCCCGGAGCCTTGTTCAAGGTCCCTCCCGTGGAAGTTGCCGCCGCGATGTTACCGTCGCGATCCAGCGCCACCGCTCCCACCGTGTCGTGCGAAATCGTAGGCGCGAACAACTCGTTCCCGTGCCCCGCCGCCTCCCGCTGATACTCCCGCAGACGTTCCACCTCGCGCGCGATCACCAGTTCCTCGTTCTTGCACAACTCCACGCCATGCTCAGCCGCAAACCGCTCAGCCCCGTCGGCCACAAAGTACACGTGCGGACTCTCGCTCAAAATCTTCCGCGCCGCGCGCACCGGATTGCGCAACCGCTCCACGCATCCCACGCCTCCGGCCCGCAGCGTCGCCCCATCCATGATCAGCGCATCCATCTGCACCCGGCCGTCGCGATTCAGAAAACTTCCCCGCCCCGCATCGAACGTCTCGTCGTCTTCCATGATGACGACCGCTTCCTCGATGGCATCCAGCGCAGCGCCGCCGCGCTCCAGCACGCGCCAGCCTGTCGCAAGCGCGTTGCGCACGCCATGCAGATGGCCCTCCACCATGTCATCGGGTATGGCCCAAGCACCGCCGTGAACAACAAGAACAGGATCAGTCGGCAAGAATTGTCCCCAGAAGAAGTGAAGTGAGCGAATAGTTTAGCATCGCATGCGGCTAAGAAATCCGGAAGGCGCTAGGCCGCCTGGCCTGCTTTAGCAGCGGCGGGCGGGGCGTCCTGCGTTCGGGTCCAGGTGTAGCGCATGCGGTGGATCACGGTAATGGTCGACAGCACTGCGATTACCCAGAGCACCGGCGCCATGCGATTGAAGAGGGCGCCGATGATCACCAGCACCAGCCGCTCCGGACGCTCCATGAATCCCACGCGGCAGGATCCAATGAGCGACTCAGCGCGGGCGCGCGTGTAGCTCACCATGATGGCGCTGACCATGACGAAAGCAGTAAGCACAACGTAGAAGAACCGGTCACCGCGCGCATAGAAGACCAGCAGGCCCAGGAATTGTGAGGCGTCGCTGTAGCGGTCGACCACCGAATCGAAGAATGCTCCGAAGCGCGTGACCCGGTTGGTGGCGCGCGCCACTTGTCCATCCACCAGATCGAAGAAGCCCGAGAAGATAATCACCAGGCCAGCCAGGAAGAACAGATGCCGCTGGGTTCCGGCGGTCGCGGAGCCGAACAGGATCGCAGCTCCAGTGTTCACCACCAGGCCCATAAAAGTGAGCACGTTGGGATTGATGCGCGACAGCGCCAGCCAGCGGACGATGGTATCGAGTAACACTCCGCAGGCGCGGCCGAAGGCGCTGGTCCACGACATTGACATTCAGGCGCCCGCCTTTTCGGGATCCACTTCGTCGTGAACGGTGGACAAACTTAGGATTTCCAGTTCGCGCTTGCCGTTGGGCGTGATCACCGTGGCTTCGTCGCCCACCTTCTTGTTCAGCAGGGCGCGGCCGATGGGCGAGGTGGTCGAGATCTTGCCCGCGCCCACGTCAGACTCTTCGCTGGTCACAAGCTTGTATTCGATTTCTTCATTCTTAGTGCTGTCGAAGACTTTGACGGTGGAACCCAGCCCCACTTTGTCCCTCGGAATGTTGTTCATGTTGGTCAGGGACAAGTCGGCGAGGCGCTTGCCGAGCTGGCGGAAGCGCGCCTTGACGAACTCCTGGCGCTGCTTGGCCATGTGATACTCGGCGTTCTCGCTGAGGTCACCGAGAGCTGCGGCCCGCTTGATCTCTTTGGGCAGCTCGTGGACGAGTTCGTGCTCGAGCGCGTCGACTTCTTCCTGCAGTTTCTTTTTGAGTTGATCGGTCATGCATGCGGTACAGCTTTGGAGATTATAAACCTGTTGTGAACCCGACGGTGGGCCAGAGGCACAAAGCGTGGCTCCCGGAACTTTGCACGTACAATGTTCCTGTCGGAACATTAGAGCGGCGCTGTAACTGCTCCAAGATAATGTCACCCCATAACTGCAACGAGACTTCGTCACCCTTCGAGGATGGTGACGATGAGTCACGGGTGAAGGTCATTGAAAATGCAGCGGGCGGGAGGCTGAGCGTTACGCGAAGCCTCCCGCCTGCTGCATCTGAGCGAGCGTTTTGAACGTCTTGGAAGCTCTCGAAGTAGACGACCCGGGTGATGTTGTACTTGGCTGCAAAGCCGGGCGTCAGTTTCAGCTTATGCTCTCGAACCCGCCGTCGAATGCTGTTGGTCATACCGGTGTAAAGCCTTCTTGGAAGAGTTCGCCATTATGTAGACGAAATAGCGTCGCTCTTCCCGCATCCGTTAGCCTCACACTGTCATTCCGAGCGGAGCGAGGGACTTTGGTTTTTGCTCGCAGCGCAAATCATGGCGGCTCAAGCAAACACCAGGGTCCCGCGCTTCGCTCGGGATGACAATCCTTAAGAGCAGTCCCCCCTAGCGCTTCGCCGCTATCGGTACCTTGGCTGTCTCGGGAGGCGCACTCGGCATGGTGGTGACTCGCGCACTCTGCGTTTGCGGTGGAGTCTGCCCCGGCGTGGCCACCGGTTGTGACTGCGCCGGAGTCGCGATCAATCCCAGCGCCTTGCGCACCTCGGTGTCGAGCTTGGCCATTGTGTCCTTATTGTCTTTGAGGAACTGGCGTGCGTTTTCGCGGCCCTGGCCGATGCGCTCGCCCTTATAGCTGAACCACGACCCGGACTTTTCGAGAATGTTATTGTTCACCGCGATATCGAGCAGGTCGCCTTCGCGGGAAATGCCTTCCCCGTACAGAATGTCGAACTCGGCCTCGCGGAACGGCGCCGCCACTTTGTTCTTCACCACTTTTACGCGAGTGCGCGAGCCGGTGACCACGTCTCCATCCTTAATGGCGGCGATGCGGCGAATATCCACCCGCACCGACGAATAAAACTTCAGCGCGCGGCCGCCCGTTGTCGTTTCCGGATTGCCAAACATCACGCCGATTTTTTCTCGTATTTGATTGATGAAGATCAGGCAGGTGCGCGACTTGGAAACCGTTCCTGTCAGTTTGCGCAGCGCCTGCGACATCAGCCGCGCCTGCAGCCCCATGTGGCTGTCTCCCATTTCGCCGTCGAGTTCGGCCTTGGGCACCAGCGCCGCAACGGAATCCACCACCAGCACGTCGATGGCGTTCGAGCGTACCAGCGCCTCCGTGATCTCGAGCGCCTGCTCGCCATAGTCGGGTTGCGAAACCAGAAGGTTGTCAACGTCGACGCCCAGCCTCTTCGCGTAGGCAGGATCGAGCGCATGCTCGGCATCCACAAATGCGGCCATGCCGCCGGTCTTCTGCGCCTCGGCAATTACCTGCAAAGTGATGGTGGTCTTGCCCGAAGACTCAGGCCCAAATACTTCGACCACACGCCCGCGGGGAAAGCCGCCCACACCGAGCGCGGCGTCGAACGAGATGGAGCCAGTCGAGATCACCGCGATGGGGACGATCGCTTCCTTCGACCCCAGCCGCATGATCGAACCTTTGCCAAACTGCTTTTCAATCTGCGAAACCGCCAACTCAATTGCCTTGCCCCGTTCATCCGCCATGGGAGTGTGGCTCCTTAATTAAGAGTGCAGAAACTAATCTGGCCGGATTATACATACAGATCGAAGCGAATAAAAGGCGAATCAGAATAATAAACAGTGGAAATCGTTCCGAATCGGGCATACTGCTGCTTCGCCATGGGCTGACCGGAAGGCGGAAATGTGATTTTGTTCGCGTCTTAGGTTCGCGTCAAACATGAGCAAGACTTCGAACCGTTTACCTCTGCAGCAAGTCCACCGGCGCCGTCACATCATGCACGCGGAAATACTTGTCCGGCGCCGGATACTTTCGCGCCACGGCCTCGCGACATCTCGCACGCCACCCAGTTCTACTTCTGCGTCGCAATCGCATTTTCCAACGCCAGGCGGATGAAGCGCTGATACGGCAATCCTGCGTGGGTGGCGCGCTGGCGCACAGCATCATAAAGTTCTTCGGGGAGGCGCAAGTTGATTGATTTGTCCTTGCGCTTCATCTCGAAGCGTACCGTTTGTGCGCCCGAGAGGTCATATCGTGACAAGTCGGCTTTGTCGACAAAGGCCGCCGCCGCGCGGGCGTTCTTAAACCCCGGGATTTTCTTTTTCATAGGATTCGACCTCCTTCTTGTGCATGTAACGGGCGCTGATCGGCCTGATCAATTGCCTATCGCCCTTGCGCCGCAGCGTGAACACAAGGAATACTCTCCTGCCATTGCCAGTTTGTCCCACAGCGCAAAAGCGGCGCTCCTCTTGAGAAGCAGTCGCGCTGGGAATGATGGCAAGAGGCCGGGCGAACAAGTTTTCAATCAGTGCAAGGGAAAGCCCGTGCTTCTGGCACTTGGCTCCGTTGCCTCGATCCCAATCAAAGCCGTCGAATTGCAAGATCATGATAACGGATTAGGTAGTCAAATGTATAGGCAAATGTAACCACCTCACCTCTGCAGCAAATCCACCGGCGCCGTCACATCGTGCACGCGGAAATACTTGGCCAGTGCCGGATACTTCCGCGCCACCGCCTCATACATCGCATAGGCCACGTTGCGGTAGGAAACATGTCCCGCCGGCGTGGTGCGCAGCTCGGAGATGTAGACAGCCTCGGCGAAGTCCATCTTGAACAGGGCGCGCTTGCGATAGGCGAGCGGAATCGCGTACTGCGAATTCTCTTCCGCCTCGGGCGTATTGCGCGCGGCCAGCTTCTCCACCGCAGTTTGCGTGCGCCGCATGACCGCCTCGAATCGAGAGCGCATGCCGGCATCTTCCACATCGAGCAGCATCTCGTAGCCGTGCTGCGTGGTGAATCCCTGCATCACCTGGATGCAGCGCCGGTGACGGTGCATGTCGCGGAAGCCGCCCGTATCCATGAGGATGTCAAAGCGGAACTGCTGCCCGGCGCGGAAGGCGCGCAGCATTTCGTCGTGCTTGCCGCGATGGCGCAGGCCGAGGTCGATGATCTCCCGCCGGAATCGTCTCGCCCGAAACTTGCAGCGCCTGCCGTACTTGTCGATAAGAGTGGTGGCAGTGCTCGTAGAGCAAAGTGGTCGCAATCTCGACTTCGAGCGGTTCTTCATCGAGCAGGTCGACGATCGCTTTCGACGGCGCGACCGACTCGCTCTTCATCAGCTCGCGCGCCGCCTGCCGCAGTTCGCGGCGCGTTTCCATTTCGTACGAATTCGGATCGGCATACTTCACCAGCGTGGGCGCGACCCGAACTTCATGCAGCAATTCCTGCTCGGCCCGCGCACCCAGCTCCGGGCTCAGCTTCCGAATCTCCTCCACCAAGTCTCGCAATGACTCGGCATTCACGTTGTAAGCCGCCGAAGTCGCTGCCTTCTTCAGTGAATCGCCAAGAATCCGCACTTCTTTGTGCGTGTGCGAAAGCAGGTGCGCAACCTGGGTCTCAAGAGTCCGCGCATTGACGATCTCCCCCAGCGAAGTATTCGTGGCCAGCGGCAGCAGGTAGCGTGTGATGTCGAAGGCTCGCGCCTTCAGCGTGCGCTCATACGCCTCCTGCTTCATGTCGGCGGGCTTGGGCGTGATGCTGATCAGGTGCTGCGTCATATGCGCGGAGAGCGCATCGTACTCGGCAAACAAACTATCCAGGGTTTCGCAGTAGAGCTTGCGCGCCTCTGCATCGGCGCAGAAGTCAGGGACGTAGTAGCCGCTCTTCTTGAAATCCTGATAACGAGTCGAACGCTCCTGCCCGTCCCAGCGCTGCTCGTCGGCCAACTCGATCGCGGCCAGAATCGAGAGCCGCTCAACTGCCAGCGCAATGTGCGCGAGGTCGGCAATGGAGCGGTGACCGTACTGAAAGTAGAAGGTGTTGAGAAATTTCTCCGCCTTCTGCGCGCTGATCTCGCGCAGCGAGTCCTTCATCGACAGCGACGAGCGCGAATACTTAGCCATCGCGTAGGCCTGAATCTCCGGCTCCACGCCGTAAACCGCGAAGACTTCGGTGGAAGGCGCGTCGTCCGGCGCTTTGTCTTGCAACTCGTGAGGAGCGAAGGAACCTTCGGCGACAGAAGCCCGCTGCGTCGACCGGTGCCCCGACCCGGCCGAGGCCGAATCTGAGGTAGATGATTTCTGGTTGGAAGGTTCGGGCATGGTGATCACTTCGTTGGCCGCAGATTGAGACATAGGAGTGTTCGAATGTTAATCGGCGGACGAACAATGTGCAATGCACAATCCCTGTGGAAATGACAACTCGACTTGCATAAAGTTGTACACTCTTCGCCCATGCGAAAACTTGGCGTCGGTCTGGTGGTGGTGACCTACTTGCTGTTGCTGTACATGTCGTTGTCGTCGCCGGCATACGCCCGGGCGCATCCTCATCTCGACCGAGTGTTTCTCGCAGCCTATGCGGCGCCTTGGCCGGTGGCACTGGCCTGTGCTCTTGCGGTTGCCGGCATCATGCTGGCTCTTGTCCCCCTTCGACGCGGCGAACGCTGGGCCTTATGGACTTCACTCGCCATGCTGATCATCCTTTTCGTGACCCGCATCGCCACCGACCCCCGCTGCCTGGTTGTGCTCGATCCCCACCAGCACGGCTGTCATTCCTTCATAATTGCAATCTTGCTGGGCGTCGTTGGGCTGGCGCTGACTTGGCGCTGAATTTCCACTGCGACGGGTATAATCTCACGTTCCGGCGTAAAGGATTTTCTAGTCGAGACTCGAGGCAAACTCTGGAGAATCTCATGTCCCTTTCAGGACGGGTGGCGTTCGTAACAGGCGCGTCGCAGGGCATTGGTCGAGCCTGCGCGCTGAAGCTCGCCACGGCGGGGGCGGCGGTTGCCGTCGCCGCGCGCAATCAGGACAAGCTGAACGAACTGGTGAATGAAATTACGGCCGCGGGCGGAAAAGCTGCGGTCTTCGGCCTCGACGTTACCGACGAAGAACAGATCAAGTCCGCCATCAGGGCGGCCATCGCCCAGTTCGGCAAGGTCGATATTCTCGTCAACAACGCCGGCATCACCCGCGACCAGCTGGTCATGCGCCTGAAGCGCGCCGACTGGGACGCCGTGCTGCAAACCAATCTCACATCCGCCTACCTCTGCATCCAGCAAGTCACCAGCTCCATGCTCAAGCAGCGCTGGGGACGCATCATCAACATCGCCAGCGTTTTCGGGCAGATGGGACAAGCCGGGCAAGCTAACTACTCGGCGTCGAAAGCCGGACTGATCGGCCTCACCATGGCCGTTGCGCGCGAACTGGGATCGCGCAACATTACTTGCAACGCCGTCGCTCCCGGCTTCATCGAAACTCCCATGACGGACGTGCTCAGCGACGAGTTCAAGCAGAACGCTGCCAAACAGATTCCGCTCGGCCGTGTGGGTTCGCCCGCCGATGTAGCGAATGCCGTAGCCTTTCTCGCCTCGGACGAAGCTTCCTACATCACCGGCCACGTGCTGAGTGTGAACGGCGGCATGCTGATGGGGTAAAGAAATTCAACTGCCGAGTACGCCGCTAGCGCAAGGAAAAATGAAACTTGATTCCGCCAAAGCGCAAGGAGTTGTAGATCCCTCGGTGTCCTCGGCGGTGAAAGCCCCCTCGATTTTCCAAGCAGAAACCTCGACCCAAGTCGTGCAAGCCCGCGAATTATTTCTGGAGTACGCGCAGTCCCTCGGCTTCAGCCTCTGCTTTCAGAACTTCGACAAAGAACTCGCCGCCCTGCCGGGCGATTACGCTCCGCCGGAGGGCCGCCTGTTGTTAGTGGAATGCGAAGGTCAACTAGCGGCCTGTGCCGCGCTCCACAAGCTGGACCAAGGCATTTGCGAAATGAAGCGCCTTTACCTGCGTCCGCAGTTTCGTGGCAGAGGATTGGGACGCGCCCTGGCCCACCGCATCATCGCCGAGGCGCGGCAGATCGGCTACCGGCGCATGCGTCTTGACACCGTTGAGCCGGTGATGAAAGATGCGGTTGCCATGTATCGCAAGCTGGGATTCAAGGAGATCGCTCCCTACCGCTCGAACCCGATTGCCGGAGCAATGTACATGGAGTTGGAATTGTGATTGCGGGTTCGTCGTGCGTTCGGCAGCCATTTCAGCTCGTCAGGAGAAAGCCGTGAAAAAAATCATCATCCTTCTGCTCGCCGTGCTGGTCGCTTCGACATCCTTCGCCGCCGACGGTAAAGCTGTCTCGTACAAAAGCGGTGACGAAACCGTTCAGGCCGTGCTCCACACCCCCTCCGGCAAGGGACCATTTCCCGCCATCATCGTCATCCACGAGTGGTGGGGCTTGAACGACTGGGTCAAGGACCAGGCCGCGAAGCTGGCCGACCAAGGCTACGTGGCTCTCGCGATTGATCTATACCGCGGCAAGGTTGCAACCACGCCCGATATGGCCCACGAGATCATGCGCGGAGTCCCAGAGGACCGCGCCAAGCGCGACCTGCACGCCGCTTTCGAATTTCTCCAGTCGCAGCCCAACGTCAAGAAGAATCGTATCGGCGCCATCGGCTGGTGCATGGGCGGCGGCTACGCGCTCGATGTCGCCCTCCAGGAGCCAACGCTGGCAGCCGACGTCATCAACTACGGCCACCTCGCTACCGATACTGACTCGCTGAAGAAAATTAACGCGCCCATCCTCGGACTTTTCGGCGGCCAGGATCAGGGCATTACGCCCGATGACGTGCACAAATTCGAGGCCAGCATGAAGCGGTTGGGCAAAAAGATCGATATCAAGATCTACGACGATGCCGGCCATGCCTTCGAAAATCCCAACAACAAAACCGGTTACCGCGCCGACGATGCCGCCGACGCCTGGAAACGAACGGTCAGCTTTCTTTCCGATACTTTGAAAAAGTAGTCGCTCCGGTTGCCCATGATCATTTCTTGCACACTGTGTAAGCATTCCGCGGTCCGGCTTCGTCAAGCCTCTGATTCAAGACAGGTTTGGATATGGCACGAATTTCCACTTGCCAGAAATTGCCGATCTGGTTACTATGTCGCATCCTGAAATGCTCCCTCAGATCAATATCGGTCAGACCATCCGAGACTACCGGCTGCAAAAAGGAATGTCTCAAGGCGACATCGAGAAGCGCACCGGCCTGCTGCGCTGCTACCTGTCGCGGGTAGAGAACGGCCACACCATCCCTTCGCTCGACACACTCTCAAAGATCGCCGGCGCCATGGAGATCGCGCTCTCGCAGTTCTTCTCCGAATCCAGCCACAGCAACGGTTCCAAGGGACTGCCGCAACTCTCCGATGACGAAGTCCGCTTCCTCAGCCAGGTCCGCCGCTACGCCACTAACCTCAATGACAGCGACCGCAAGCTGGTTCTCGCCATGGTGAAGAAGATGGCGTCGAATTCGGCGAAGTAGCTTTTAGCCATTAGCTCTTAGCCTTTAGCTCAATCCCAAGCTGCTCGCATTCCGGCATATCCTACCTTCTGTGATCTCGACGCCTTCAAACAGCCCATTCGGTCCTCACCCGGGGAATCCCTCGTGGGCTTCAAGCTAAGAGCTAAAGGCTAAGAGCTAATAGCTGAGTACTTTAGTACCATGCCCCTCGGTGACCACGGGTTACCTCGCCCCCACCCCGGATTCTCCATACACTGTTGACTTGGAGATCCCTGAGTGACCACTGACGAAGAACTGAATGTGCTCGAGACCCAGCTCCGGCGGCTGAAGATCGAGTACGAAGTCTACTTCAGCAACCCGACCAAGCGGCCTCCCACCGATATCGAGTGGAAGGTACTCTCCCTGCTGCGCAAATTTTCCGACGGCGGCCGCATGAGCTTCTCCCAACGTTTCCGCTACAATGAAATGGCTCAGCGCTACGCTATTTACAGCGATCTGTGGCGTAAGAAGTCGCGCGTCCGCGAAGAGGGCTACCGCCGTCCGCAGGATGCACTCCTCGGCGTGCAGGGAGTTCGCCCCGAAGAGGAGCACAAGCCCCTGCACCCGGTCTACGGTCTAAGTCATGCTGCCGCCGCGGCGGCGGGAACTACCTCGCAGCCTTTTACCCTGCACAGCGTGGATCAGTCCGAGCACGAACAGGTCGAGCGCCTGTACAACACTCTGGTCGCAGCCAAGAAAAAGGCGGGAGAGAATGTCTCCGGCAACCTCGATTCCTTCAACACCTTCGTGCAGAAAAAGACCGCCGAGATCCGCAAGCAGTACCACTGCGAGGACGTAGAGTTCTCCGTCGAACTCACCGACGGGCACGTCAAGCTGAAGGCTAAGGCGAAGGCGTAGAGGTCGTTCGCTCGTCCATAGTCGCTGGTCGTCAGCCGTCTTCCGCTTCGGCATACCACTTCAGCCTGCTAAAGTACGTTTGGAGTGCTATGCCTATCTATCGATTTCATCTGGATGTCGATGCGCCGCGCCAGATTGTTGCTGATCGGCTTAGGGTGGTGGTGGGTGACAAGCCACCATTCTGGAAATCTCTATTCACAGGCTGGTGGTCACGGGATCCAACGAGTCCGCCGTTTGTCGGAATCGTTGACGACGATTCGTTCAGAGTGAGAAGAGATATCCGATACCGCAATTCCTTCTTGCCCTTGGTCCGGGGCCGCTTCATATCGACTCACACAGGTACTCGAGTCAACGTGATCATGTTTATCCATCCGCTTGTTGCGCTCTTTATGGTGTTTTGGCTTGGCACGGTGGGCTATGGTGCCTTCCGGGGCCTTTCCGATTCGCCCTTTGTGTGGGGCATGTTCGTCTTCGGTGTCGCGCTGGTGGTCGGAGCTTTCGTTCCCGAAGCAATAAAGGCCCAGCGCCTCATCTCCGAGGCCATGACTAACGCCACCATCAATTCAGTGCAGCGGCCCGCCGCCCGTTAGATCCCTGGGCAACCACCGACGGAATTGCTGATAGAATCTCCGGTCGCCCCTCACTCATCCTTCATCCGAGGCCTCACATGTCCCGCAGCACTTCCCGCATCCAACGCGCCATTCTCAGTGTCACCGTCGCTTTCGAGTAGGCTATCATCCACGGTAGGTTGGCCTGGGAAAGAGAGGAAAGGTAGCGAATGGCGGAGAATAAAACAAAAGCTAACAAATTAAGCGTAGCGGGATTTATCAATGCCCTCACGGACCCGGCCCGGCGCGCAGATGCGAAGGCGCTCGTCAAGCTCATGCAAGGCGCGGCTGGGGAAAAGCCGAAAATGTGGGGGCCATCGATTATTGGCTTCGGCAGCTACCATTACAAATACGACAGTGGGCGTGAGGGCGATATGCCGCTCATTGGTTTTTCGCCGCGGAAGCCTGCAAATGTTCTGTATGGCATGAACGCATCCAGCGACTCCAAGGCGCTGCTCGCAAAGCTCGGCAAGTACACTACCGGCAAGGGCTGCCTTTACATTAAGAAGCTCGCTGATGTGGACCAGAAAGTGTTGGAATCGCTGGCTAGCAAGGCGGCCGCTGCCACGCGAGCGCGGAGCCCGAAGTAAGCAAGATTGCTGATAGAATCTTCGGTCGCTCCACGACAATCCTTCATATCCGAGGCCGATCATGTCCCGCAGCACTTCCGGCATCCAGCGCGCTATCCTCAGCGTCACCGACAAAACCGGCCTCGTGGACTTCGCCGGCCAGCTATCTAGCCTCGGTATCGAACTCATCTCCACCGGAGGCACGGCCAAGCTGCTGCGCGATTCCGGCATCGCCGTCAAAGACATATCCGAGCTCACCGGCTTCCCTGAAATGCTCGACGGCCGCGTCAAGACGCTGCATCCCAAGGTGCACGGCGGCATTCTGCACCGTCGCCAGAATCCCGCGCACGTCGCCGCCGTCGCCGAGCACGGCATCCAGCCGATCGACATGGTGGTAGTGAATCTCTACGCCTTCGAGAAAACTGCCGCCAAGCCCGGAGTCGGTTTCGAAGAGTTGATCGAGAACATCGACATCGGCGGGCCGTCCATGATCCGCTCCGCCGCCAAGAATTTTCACGATGTGGCTGTCGTCACTTCACCGGCGGACTACCCGGCCATCGCGGAAGAACTTGCCAGTTCGCAGGGCGCGCTCTCGCTCGAAACCAAATGGCGGCTGGCGCAGAAGGCTTTCGCGACGACCGCGGCCTATGATTCTGCCATCGCCTCAACGCTGGAAAGTATTCCAGACGCGAACAATTTTGTGCCGTCGGCAGCTGCGGAGCTTCGCTCCGCAGGACAGCCGGGGGCGGCTGTCCCCACATTTCCGAAGACTCTCCGCCTGTCGTTTCAGAAAACCCTCGACCTGCGCTACGGCGAAAACCCGCACCAGAAAGCCGCCATGTATTCCGATGGCTCCGGCCTGGGCGTGGCAAACGCCCGCCAGCTTCAAGGCAAAGAACTTTCCTACAACAACATCGTCGACCTGCAAGCCGCCTGGGACCTTGCGCAGGAATTCGATCCGAGCTTGGATCCGAATGCCGCCGCCGTCTGCGCCATCATCAAGCACACCAACCCCGCGGGCTGTGCGACCGGCAAGACTCTTGCTGAAGCCTACAAGCGCGCACTCGAATGCGACCCCGTTTCCGCATTCGGTGGCGTGATTGGTGTGAACTGTCCCATCGACGGCGAAGCCGCCGAAGAGATGCACAAACTCTTCCTGGAAGTGATCGCCGCCCCCAGTTTCGACGAAGCCGCCAAAGCCCGTTTCGCCAGCAAGAAGAATCTCCGCCTCGTCGAAGTGAAAGCCGCGCCGCAAAGATGGGTGCTCAAGAACGTTTCCGGCGGCATCCTCGTGCAGGACAATGACTCGCGTCCTCTGCAAGATGTCGACCTCAAAGTTGTAACCCAGCGTGCCCCCACGCCCGAAGAAACCCGCGCGCTTCTGTTTGCGTGGAAGGTCTGCAAGCACGTCAAGTCCAACGCTATCGTCTACGCCCGCGACGGACAGACGGTCGGCGTCGGCGCCGGCCAGATGAGCCGAGTCGATTCCGCCAGAATCGGCGCCATGAAAGCACAATTGCCCCTGCAGGGAACAGTCGCCGCCTCCGACGCATTCTTTCCGTTTCCCGACGGCGTAGAAGAAATCGCCAAGGCAGGCGCGACGGCAATCATCCAGCCCGGAGGCTCGCAGCGCGATCCCGAAGTCATCGCCGCCGCCGATCGGCTGGGACTTGCCATGCTCTTCACCGGCGTGCGCCACTTCCGCCACTAAGTGGTCGAAGCAGAGGTGGGTCGTGCCGTCTCTCGGTGCTTTTTGCGCCGTTTTCCCCAAAGGTCCAGAATCTGTAGGACTCCGAGAGCAGTCGCAATGATCCAGCCAATGAATGCCCCCGAGCCCGTAAGAAACGCCATCACCGTTTCCCACCATCTGGGCGTAGGACCAACGATAAGCCTAACGCTCGAGGGCAGCGAAGTCCTTGGAATCAGTTCCTCATTTCCCCTCAACAACCTGTAGGTCAAGCCCAGATTTGAGCACTCCCTAAAGCCGCGCAATGGCTTTAGGGCGAAAGTCCACTCCACCTGACCGGCAACCGGTGCCACTTGCTGCCTCGGTTCTCCTTGTCGCCTCTCGATATCGACGTGATAGTCCTGCGCCAGATGCGCCGCATCTGGGACGACTTCGACCGAGTAGGGGTCTCCCCCGTTCGCAGGGAGGACTTGTGAGGACGGGAAATACCTGACTGTCAAGGTATTGGTCTGGCCCTCCCTAAGTTCGTTCTCCTCTGTCATCGCGGCGAGCACGCCTAGCAAGTACCTGTTCTGTTTATCCCGAAATTCCTGTCGTCCAACAACTGGCCGGCCCTTGCCTCGAGACCACTCCTGCATCTGGCCCGTCAGGAGGTTTTCAACTTGCTGGTCGTGTGCTGCCCTTTCGGGACCACTACTGAAAGATCCCATATACAACAACTCCGCCATCAGCAACTCAACAGGGGTTCTAAGCGGGAGTTCCCCGCGAAGCGGCTGCTTGTCCCCTGACATTTCGGCCACCAATGATGAGGCTTCTTCGCCAGTCACGACACTCTTTCCTCTCCGCAACAGCAGAGGGCGCAGCACATCTTGCAATGCGCAGCCCTGAAGGCTCACGGATGTAGCTGTTCCGGGACCGATCAATTGAAGAAAACTCAGGTCGGTGCCTACCAGGCCTGTATGGAAGGCCAGCGTCGGGTGCTCGCCGATTCCTATTGTGACGGTTCTGTCGTAATCCCTCGTGTGGTCAGGGCATATGAGCCCGACCGTGAAGGAATCAGCCGGTATTCCCTGAAGCGTGGTGGTCCGATCGGCATTGAGAACGAACCAGAACACCGCGCCTGTTCGATATCCCACTACGTAGCCTACCGGACTCTTGTAATCGCGCCCTCCAATCAGCGTAAGCGAGAGGGCTTGTGACGGCTGGCTACCCGCCATGGAGGAGACGGCAAACAAGGCTAACAGCGTGGGTATGAGAATCAAGAGCGGCGCGGAACGCCCCATAGAGTTCTCCGGCGGTAGCCACGGGTCAGTGCAAAGACGTTGGCACTGTACAACAAATCGAGACAGCAGCGGAAATTTAATGGTGGAGATTTGTCGTTAACGCATCGTGGCTTGGTCGAGAGCACGAAATCGCCGGCTTCAATCTCCCTTTACCAAACTTGACAAATTGACCCATGCAAGTCCCCGCAGGCCCTGTACTTCCGGGCCGCGATGCTGTCAACCAGCCGACACAGTTTTTCCCAATCGGACGGCGAACAGGTTAGAATTAGAGCACCCCATCCCCAGCGGTTTTGCATCCAATGGCTATGGCTTCGGGGAGCGCGCGCAGCTCTAGAGAATCAGGTCTACGAATCAGGTCCGGCAGAATCAGGTCCGGCAGAATCAAGTCCAGCATTGTCAGGTCGAGCATGCATAGAATTCTTCGCATTGTTTTGATTTCGTTCCTCGCGGCGGCAGCGGCCGCGCAAACCAGTCCATCCCCGGAGTCCAATTCCAAGGCTCCGTCCAAACCGGCTCAAGTTTCGCCGCGCAAAGTGGACCATGCCGCCGCGTATTACCACTACACGTTGGCGCATTTGTACGAAGAGCAGGTGACGGCGTATGGCCGCAGCGAGTTGGCCAATAAAGCGATGGAGGAATACCGGCTCGCCATCGAAGCCGACCCTTCTTCCGAATTCCTCACCTCCGGCCTCGCCGAGCTCTACGTCAAGACCGGACGCATCCGCGATGCCGTGCTCGAAGCTCAGGACATCCTCAAACGCGACCCCAACAACCTCGAAGCTCATAAGCTGCTGGGCCGTATCTATCTGCGCTCTCTCGGCGATATGCCGGGCAACGGCAACGGCAGCGACAATGTGCTCAAGCTGGCCATCGAGCAGTACGAACAGATCGTCAAGATCGAACCCAATAACGTTGACGATCATCTTCTGCTCGGCCGACTCTATCGCCTGAATAACGATTTGCAGAAAGCGGAAGGCGAACTCAAGATTGCCGTCAAGCTCGATCCCGATTCCGAAGAAGCCGTTACGACTCTCGCCCTGCTTTACAGCGACGAAGGCGACACTTCCCACGCCCTGCAGGTGCTCAGCGCCGTGCCCGACACCGGGCGCTCCGCCAAGCTGTACGCCGCATTGGGCGCCACTTACGAGCAGCGCAAGGATTACAAGAGCGCCATCGACGCTTACAAACACGCCATCCAGCTGGATCGCGACAATCTCGATGCCATCCGCGGCCTGGCCGAAAATCTCTTAAACGATGGCCAGATCGATGCCGCCCTCGATCAGTACAAAGTCATTGCTGACGCGAATCCTGAGGATGCGCAGACCTACCTTCGCATTTCTGAAATTTACCGCCGCCAGGGCAAGTACGATGAGGCCCTCGAGAGCCTGAAGAAGGCCGAAGCGATGGTCCCCGATGCCCTGGAAGTTCCTTACAACATCGCTGTGGTTTACCAGGCACAGACGCGTTACGACGAAGCCATAAAGATTCTGCAGGATCTGCTCAAGAAAACAGAGAAGGCCGAGAGCAGCTACTCCCAGGCCGACCGCAACAATCGCGGAATCTTCATTGAGCGCCTCGGCATGGTCTATCGCGACCAGGAAAATTATGCCGCCGCAGTCGAGACCTTCCGCAAAATGATTCCGCTCGGCGATGACAACGCTCGCACCGGCTATCAGGACATCATCGATACCTACCGCGAAGCGAAGCAATGGCCGCAAGCTACCGCCGTTGCCAAAGAAGCCGTGCAAAAGCTGCCCGATGACCGCGACCTGCGCATGGTGCTTGACGCTCAACTCGCCGATACCGGCGATCCCGAGAAGCCTCTCGCCGACGTGCGCTCGCTGCTGAAAGGCAAGCCGGAAGATCGTGAAGTCTACGTCCGCCTGGCCATCATGTACACCCGCCTGAAACGTTGGAGCGATGCCGAAGAAGCTCTTAACAAAGCTGAGCTGCTTTCCACCAAGCCTGAGGACAAGGAATATATTTACTTCTTGCGCGGCTCTACGTTCGAACGTGAAAAGAAATACGACGAAGCCGAAGTTGAATTCAAGAAAGTGCTCGCCGCCAATCCTCAGAGCGCCGTAACCCTCAACTATCTCGGTTACATGAACGCCGATCGCGGCGTACAGCTTGAAGACTCACTCAACTACATCAAACAGGCAGTCAGCCAGGAGCCCACCAACGGCGCCTATCTGGATTCGCTGGGATGGGCCTATTTCAGGCTCGGCAAATATGACTTGGCCGAAGAAACCCTCACTAAGGCGTCCCTGCACATGAACTCGGACCCCACGGTGCAGGATCACTTGGGCGATCTCTACCAGAAGACCGGCCGCTTGAAGCTGGCTGCCGCCCACTGGGAGCGCGCCGTCGAAGAGTGGAACAAAACCGTGAGTTCTGAAGTGGACACCGACCTGCTCGTAGCCACACAAAAGAAACTCGACGCCGCCAAGGTTCGCCTGGCCCAGGAAGGGTCGGGAAAACAGTAATCAGTAGTCAGTACCGAGTACTCGGTACTAGGTACTGGGTACTAGCACCTGTTAAACTTCGACAATGCTGGCCGGCTACGCCGTGCAGGTGGAACATTCTCGCGGACGCCGCTTCCCTGAGCCGCCGCATCCCTACCGCAATGACTTCCAGCGCGACCGTGATCGCGTCATTCACGCCCGCGCCTTTCGCCGCCTCGAAGATAAGACGCAGGTCTTCACTCGCCGCTATTCCGACCACTTCCGCAACCGCCTCACCCACACCATCGAAGTCGCGCAGATCACGCGCACCGTCGCCGGAGCGCTCGGCCTCAACGTGGATCTTGCCGAAGCGCTTGCCCTGGTGCATGACCTCGGCCATCCTCCCTTCGGCCACTCCGGCGAAAAAGCGCTCGATGCCGCGATGCGCTCTCACGGCCTTTTCTTCGACCACAACCTGCACGCTCTGCGCATCGTCGAAGACTTCGAGCAACGCTACGCCGCCTTTCGCGGTCTGAACCTGACGTTCGAAGTCCGCGAGGGCATCATCAAGCACTCCCGCGACTATGACGCGGCGAAGCATCCGGAGCTGGCAGAGTACTTACTCGATCAGCGTCCTCCGCTGGAAGCCCAGCTCATCGACCTGACTGACGAGATCGGTTACAACACCGCCGACCTCGACGACGGCTTCGAAGCGCATCTGCTGACGCTCGATCAAATTCGCAGCGGCGTACCCGTCTTCGAGAGTTTCTTCCTCGAGGTCGAGCAGACTTATCCCAATGCTCCCGACAAGCTGAAATTCAACGAAGCCCTCAAAGGCGTGTTCAACCGTCTGGCCGGCGATCTCATCACCAACACGCAGGCGCGGCTGAAGCAGGCCGGCATCGAAACTCTGGCCGACGTTCGTCTGCACAAAGAAAGGCTGGCCGCGTTCAGCCCCAAAGTAGAAGCCGAGCGCAAGCAGATGAAAGACTTCCTCTACGAGAATCTCTATTACAGCCCGTCGCTGGCAGAAGAGAAGGACGACGCAGAACGCATCGTCAGCGAACTGTTTGCCTTCTGGATGGAAAACCCCTCAGCCTTGCCGCACTATTACCAGGAGAAAGCCGCGCAGGAATCTCTGCCGCGCGTGGTCTGCGATTACATCGCCGGCATGACTGATCATTTCATCATCGAACAGTATGAGAAGCATTGTGGCAGTACGCGCTGAAGCACGGGCTAAGGCATCACACATAGCCTTGTCATCCTGAGCGAAGTTGTCGTTCGCAAAGCGGACGACAACGCAGTCGAAGGATCCCTACCGTCCAATCGCATGATCGTGCCGATTCAGGGAACTCTTACGACGCGCTTGTGTGACGAAAGGACCCCATGCGGCCTGTTCCTCCGCTTCGAGCCTCTGGCTCGACCTCCAACCACGACCGGGTCAGTGAGTGCTATCGCCGATTTCAACAGTTGACTCGATGACCTATGATTGGGCACAGTTGCTCATGGCCCGAATCGTATCTCTTCTCCTGTCGTTCACATTGTTCTCCAGTCAAGCTCTAGTTGCGGCGGATCGCACATTGGCCGCTGAAGGCGACTATATTGCCCGGACGAAGACTGGCGACAAACCTCTGTCGCACTGGCAGCTTTGGCATCTAAGCAACGGTGACTATGAGGTCGTGGACACGAGCGCCAAGAATGCTTCCTCTGTTCAGATATTTCGCTTTGACTCTCACTTCTTACCCATTGGATATACCAAAAAGTTTGGGTCAGTTTCGGTGCCTCAGATTCCGAACCTTCCGACGATTCCCGGTTCGACGATCTCCTGTCAGTACCAAAGCGCAGAATTAATCTGCGACCTCGAATCATCGAAGGGACACAAATCGAAAACGTCGATTGCAGCGAAGCCCCCTTACGTCTTCATCGGGGAGTTTTATGACCTGGATTTCGCTTGGTTCATGACTGGCGTCGTACGACTAGCTACGCGCAACGGTGCCAAGGATGGCGTCATAAATGTCTATGCCCTGACGGATGGAGAGAAGCCCGACGACATCGGCCTGAAGCCTGACGGCCCTATGAAAATCGTCTTTACGGGCGAGGAGACAACGCAAGTGATGGGCCAGACGCAAGTCGTCAAGAAATATCAGTGGGGATCAGAAGGCTCTTCCGTGTTGCGGGTCGCGACGCAGGGTCTGGTCGTTAGTCTAAGCATGGACTCCGGCCAACTTGTATTCGCGATGAGCGACTATAAAGAATATGAGCAGTGGGGGGCTCGTTGACTGGCGCAAAATCCCAATTACGCTCATTGACCGGCCTTTCGATTTCCTTCGATCTCTCCGTGCGACCGCCTCACCTCCCCGCCACCGCCGCCACCACATCAAACAAAACCCTCGGCCCCCTCCGCACTTCTTCCACACGAATCCGTTCGTCGTTCCCGTGCTCGGTGTTGCCTTCTTCTTCGGTGGCTGTATAGGGAGTGAAGCCGTAAGCGTTAATGCCGAGCGGCCGGTAGAGCTGATTTTCGGTGTAGCCGCTGGTGATGTGAGGCACCACTGGCGTGCCCGGAAAATACTTTCCCGACACTTCGCGGATTACGTCGTATAGCGCCGTATCGGTCGGAGAATAGTTGGCGACGCGAAACTCCGCGTCCAGTGGCTCGACCGTAACGTTCGGATCATCCACCACTCGCCGGATCTGCTCCAGCAGCGCCTTCGGATCTCCTCCCGGCAAAATACGAACGTCCAGATTCGCCCACGCCTCCGGCGGGATCACGTTGGTTTGTTCCGATCCTCCCAGCATGGTGAGCGAAATTGTGTCGCGCAGCAGAAAGTTCAGCGATTCGTCTCTCTCCACATCCTGCTGGAACTTCTTGTCTTCGATCGCCTTGCGGATGTTGCGGTACTCCCGCGCTTGCTCCGGCGGTTCGTAGGGCGCCATGTCGCGCAGGAATTCTTCCACCACCGGCAACACTTTCAACGGCGTGTGGTAAGCCAAAACGCGGTCCAGCGCATGTACCAGCCGATTCGGCGCCGAATCCGGATTCGGCCGCGAAGCATGTCCCGGACGCCCGTGCGCCACAACGTGCAGCCAAAACGTCGTCTTCTCGCCCACATCCACGCCCACATACTTCACCTTACCGCTTTCCAGCAGGTTCTCTCCACCTTCGTTGATCAGGAACTCCGCATTCTCCAGCAAGTCCCGTTGGTGCTCGATAAACCAGTTACTGCCGGCATCCAGAACTTCTTCGTCGGCCACGGCCAGGAAGATTACGTCGCGGTCGAGCTCGACCTTCTCGCGCTTCAGCATGACCATCACCACCAACTGCGCGAGGCCTTCGTCTTTCATGTCCTGTGCTCCGCGTCCCCACAGCCAACCGTCTTTGATCTCTCCGCTGAACGGCGGTACCTTCCAGTGCGCCGCGTCGCTGGTGACCACATCCATGTGATTGAGGAGAATAATCGGCCGCTTCGCCTGCGCCGTGGTATGCGGCAGGCGCGCCCACAGGTCCCCGCGTCCCGGGGTGAATTCGAAGGCGCGATTCTCAATGCCCTCCTGGTCAAGAATCTTCTTGAAGAAAGCGACTGCGCGCATCTCATGCCCCGGAGGGTTCGTGGTATCGATGCGCAAGTACTCCTGCATCCACGCCAGAGCGAGATCGGAGTACTGCTGCAAATGATCCGCCGGAATGTGCGACGAAGCCATGGCGGGAGCCCGCTCTTCCGGCGAAGCCCCGGTTTCGGCGGAAGCTGGCCCCGCCGCACTCGACATCGCCACGATCACTGCCAGCACAACGCCGGTCCGCTGAAGCTGTCCCCAGCGGATTCCTGCCCACCATTTTTCGGTAGGCCAACACAGACTTTTCCGGCTCGTCAGTCCCAGAGTCGATGCCAAAGTTGTCCTCCTCGGATTGCACCAATGCACGCAGTTTTTATATCAGGTTTGCCAAAATTACCCTCCCCGAAGCCGCCAGACTACCCTTCCGCCGGGACCGGGGGTACAATGTCGTTAGATATCAATGATTTAGCTCTTCAACTGGGAAGCTCGTTTTGGCATCACACCTGTAATAGAGATGAGCAGGCGCCGGGGTACTTGTGGTGCCTAAGTTTTTGAGATTTTCGTGCTGGAGTGGAGCCCCCAAACGCTCCCCCCAAACTTGGAGGAAGTTTCTTATGAACACCCGCATTCTGATTACTTTGCCTCTGGCTGCAGTACTCGCATTTCCGGCCTTCGCCCAGACTTCGTCCGCACCGGATCAAACCGGCCAGACGCAAGCCACCTCGCCCGCCACCACTCAGTCCACCGACACTGGCACCGGCAAGCAACCGCTGCAGGCGCCCGCTCGCGAGGGATTCTGGGGCCGTGTGAACCCGTTCGCCCGCAAGAGTTACGTGAAGCGCCAGACCGATCCCATCCGCGACCGCGTCAACGAACTCGACGACCTGACCGCCGCCAACGGCAAAGCCATTAAAGACACCGATGCGCGGGCCCAGGCTGGCATCAAAATGGCTTCCGATAAGGCCAATGAAGCTGATCAGCACGCCATCGATGCCGCGAACAAAGCCACTGTCGCGCAGCAGAGCGCGCAACAGGCGACTACTCGCATCCAGACCGTCGAGACGGTTGTGGGCAACATCGACCAGTACAAAGCCTCAAACCAGACGGAAATCCGTTTCCGCCCCGGCCAGACCGTGCTGAGCAAGAATGCCAAGGACGCTCTCGACGAGATGGCGAACACGGTGAAGGGCCAGCGCGGCTACATTATCGAAGTGCAGGGCTTCTCGTCCGGCAAGGGCCAGATCGCGATCTCGAACTCGCAAAAGATGGCTGAGTCGGTGGTGCGCTACATGGTGCTCAACCACGAGATTCCGGTCTACCGTATTTACCTCGTCGGCATGGGCAATGCCCCGGTTGCGGGAACGGACGCGGATGCTAAGACCAAGCACATCAGCGGCGGCCGCGTGGAAATCAGCCTGCTGAAGAATGATCTGGAGCAGCTTTCCAGTAATTCTGCGGCTCCCGTGACTAGCTCGGATCAGCAACAACAACCGAAGTAGTTAGAGATCGCAAGCCAGTTTGGGCGCCCAAAGGGCGCCTCGCCCCAGTCCCTCCCCCAAGGGAGAGCCCCTCGCGCAAGCGCGGGGCTTTCTCGCGTTTGGACGGGAATCAGCCGAGGCCGCTAGCCCGGGTGGTTGTGGAAATGAAGCAGCAACATGTGAGTCACAAAGCCCACAACAAACCACACCGCCGCTTCCAGTATTCGCTTGAATCGTGGGGTCATGGGGAAAGGATACCGTACATTTACGCATCCGCGTCCGGCGCGCCATCGCGGAACTCACTTGCGAAAAGTGCCTGGCTTGATTCCGAGATGGCTGAGCTTCGACTGCAGCGTGGTGCGTTTCAAGCCGAGGCGGGCGGCTGCGCCGTCGGGTCCTCCCAGCTGACCCTTGCATTCGCGCAGGACGCGAAGAATTCGCTCGCGTTCCTGTTCACGGAGGCTGCCGCTGCTGCCGCGATTGCCCTCATCCGCCGCGGTTTGCAGTTCGGAGAGCGGTGCCTGCAAAACCGAACCGGGAGTGAGAATTACGGAGCGCTCCACGAAATTCTCCAGCTCACGGATATTTCCTGGCCACGCCCATTGCACCAGCGCTTCAATGGTCTTCGCTGGAATACTGGTGATGGACTTGTTCATTCGACTGGCATACTTTCGCACGAAGTGCTCCACCAGAAGCCGGATATCCTCGCGCCGCTCGCGCAAAGGCGGTATGCGGATGGGGAACACGTTCAGCCGGTAGTACAGATCGCTGCGAAACTCGTGATGCCTCACACTCTCCAGCAACTCCCGGTTGGTCGCGGCCAGCAGTCGGAAGTTGACCTTCAAAGTCTGTGTGCCGCCCAGCCTTTCGAACTCCTGGTCCTGCAGAACCCGCAGCAGCTTGGGCTGCAAGTCCAGGGGAATCTCTCCGATTTCATCCAGAAACAGCGTACCCCGGTCGGCCAGCTCCAGTCGCCCTAGTTTCCTGGCAACCGCGCCCGTGAACGCTCCTTTCTCGTGTCCAAACAGTTCGCTTTCCAGCAGGCCGGAGGGGATAGCGGCACAATTCAGCTTGATGAAACTATTCTCCTTGCGATTGCTTAAGTGGTGAATGGCGCGCGCCACCAATTCCTTGCCGGTGCCCGTTTCGCCCAGCAGCAGCACGGTCGCATCGCTGGGAGCGACCTTCGCCACCTTGTCCATCACTTCTTTCAAAACACGGCTGCGTCCGATGATTTCCCCGAACCCCAGTTCGGTGTCGATGGCTTGTTCCAAATAAAGTTTTTCTTCAGCCAGCTTCTCCTTCGCCTGCCGTAGTTCTTCCGTGACTTCTCGCAGGTGGGTTATATCCACGCACGCGCAGTTCACGCCTGCCACCTGGCCTTCGGCATCCAGCAACGGTTCCACCGTAATGTCGCAATGGTAGGTTTTTCCCCGAGCGCTGAGCGTGAACTCTTGGCGGGTTCCACGGCCAGTTTCCAGTACCGGCCGCTTGATCGCTGCCATCTTTGCGGCCGTCTCCGGGTCGAAAATTTCTTCGTCGGTCTTGCCCAGATAGTCTTCCTCGGTCCACCCTTCGTGCGGGTTGTAGACCCAGGTGTAGCGCAAATCGCGATCCTGGTTGAAGACCTTGATGGGCGAGCCCGACAGCGCAACCCGGAGGCGCTCCTCGCTCCGGCGCAACGCTTCCTCCGCCCTCCGTCGAGATTCCTCCAGCTTCACCTTCTCCGTGATGTCCCGTTGGATGCCCCAGGTGCGCACCAGCATCCCATTCTCCACCACGCCAATCATGCTATTGAGAAAAACTTTGGGATTGCCATGAATATCGACTTCGTGAGACTCCCGATCCAGCACGCGAAAGCCGGATCGGATGTATTCCCGGGTTAGCTCAATGTTGTGCGGATCCTCAGGCGGCAGTAGTTCTATCAAGCGTTTGCCTACGAATTCTTGCCCCGACTTCAAACCGTACATTGCAGCCTGCGCATCATTGCATTCCGCCATATACGAGTCGTGGAGGATGTGATGAACCAGTTCGTCCTCCGGAAGGTCGATGGAAACCGGGGCGTCCATCTCCTGCCGGAAGATGCCTTCCGAAACCTCCGCTACGAACATGCGGTAGTTCTCTTTGCTCTGCCGCAACCCCTCCTCAGCCCGCTTGCGCTCCGTGATGTCGGCAGCCACACCAATCACGCACGGCTCACCATTCACCTCGATCTCTTCCGCGTTGATTGAGACCATACGGATGCTGCCGTCCCTCATACGAAAGCTGGTTTCAACATTGCGCAGATAACCTTCCTTCAGAAGCCGCATTCCCAGAGCCATTCTTTCGGCCGGATTCACCCAGAGCCCAATGTCGAACGGCGTTCGTCCAAGAACCTCATCGCGGCGCCAGCCGGTCGCGCGTTCAAAGCTTTCGTTAACCTCAACGTAGCGCTGCCCCTTGATGCTGGTTATTGTCAGCGCCAATGGCCCTTGTCGGAACGCCTTGGAGAACTTCTCTTCCGACTTCTTCAGCGCCTCTTCCGCTCGTTTGCGCTCGGTGATGTCTTGCAAGACACACGCGATTCGATCGATTCCCGCCGCACCTTCGATGGGGAAGTACGACACCAATAAGTCGCGCTCGCCCATCGTTGGAAATTCGTACCTCATCTCGTATCGGACGATTTTGCCTTGAAAGCACTCGTCCATCCTGGGCTTGATTTTGTTCCCAAAGACTTCGCTATTTACCACTTCATCCACGCGACACCCCACCACCTGCGCCTTCTCCATACCCCGGTAGGTTAGGTATGCCCGATTGGCGATCACGTAGCGGTAGTCCCGGTCCACCACCAGGATCATCTCCTCCACACCTTCGACGACTCTTTCGTATTCCCGCAGCCTTTCCTCTGCCTGACTGCGTTCGGTTACATCCTGGACAATGGCCATGTGCCAGACCGGGTCGTCGCCCTCAGGCCACATCGCCACCACCTCGACTTCTGCCCAGCGAACCGAGCCATCCGGCCGGAGATACCTTTTTTCCATTTCGAAGTGCCGCACTTCCCCTTCCCTGAGTTGCCGCAGCTTTTCCAGATTTGCCGGCAGATCGTCCGGGTGTGTGAGGCTCTGGAAAGTGCGGCTCAACAGGTCCTGCTCCGTACGTCCCATGATTTCGCAGTATTTCGGATTGACTCCCAGAAATCGCCCCGTCCCGGTTTCAACCCAGCAGATGCCGACCGGGGAACGGTCATGGACGGCGCGATACCGGTTTTGGCTGGCCTGCAGTCGCGCCTCGGCTAGTTTGCGCTCAGTCAGATCCCGGGAAATGGCAATAACGTAGTTCCGTTCAAGCTGGACCCGTTTCGAGCTGACTTCCACGGGAAAGGCTATTCCATCTTTTCGTCGGCGGACGCTCTGCAATACCAGCCAGCATGGTTTCCGCCACTGTTCCCGAATGGGTATGATCGAAGACTCTGTAACCGCCGGGTCAATGTCGTAAACCCGCATCGTGAGAAGTTCTTCGCGGCTGTAGCCCAGATCCGTGCACGCTTTCTCATTCACATCAAGAAATCGAAGCGTTTCCGGATCCACCACTTCGATCGCATCGTTGCATTGATCTACCAGCGTTCGGAACAGCTTCAGCTCGCGGATCGTGCGTTCCCCTTCGCGCACTTTGGTCAGTAGTTCCTCACTGGCCTCGCGCAACAGTTTCTCCGCGCGCCTTTGCTCGGTAACGTCGTGGGCGATGCCGAGCACGATCGGCGACGCGACTCCTTCAGTTCGCAGGGTATTGTGGTATTCCCAAATCCGGCGCTCGCCCGAACGCGTCGTCGCAGCTACCAAGCCGCGCGATTCGCCCGTCCTCTTGATCTGGCTTAGGTAATCATCAAACTCAGCGCGGAACTCGGCAGGAACCATTTCCCGCATGGGAATCCGCAGCAGCTCTTCAACGCTGTAACCGAGCATCCGTGCGGGAGCCGGATTTATAGACAACAATCGGCCTTCAAGATCGTGGATGCAGAGCAGATCGTGACTGTGCTCTACGAGATCCTGATACCATTCTTCGTTTTCTTGGAGAGACCTCCGGATCGGGTCCAATTCGGCCGCCCTCTCTTCAGGAACGCGACGCTTCTTTGGCCCAGGGTGAACATCCATAACCGCCCCTGCGGGATGGGCAAAATGATTTCCTCGCGCGGATTCCACCGTCCGGCAGTTTTAGCCGGAAGCATGGAAGCCATGCGGAGTAGCCCTAATGCAACCCAAGCCCGATTGCCGCGAAGTCTACCAGAAGTTCGCCAGAATTGCACAGCGCTATTGCGCCGTGTGGTGGATAGTCTCTCGCGCGGTCCGTTGCGCCCCCTTTAGCCCCATTTAACTCCGGTCGATGAAAAGCGCTCCGACGACATGGAACTGGCTGCCATGGGCGCGGGCCCGAAGCCGCAGGTACTTCAGATTCAAGAGTCCGTTTCACATTGAGTCTTTGATGCTCACGTAAAAAGCTCACTTTGGACAGCCGCCTCGGCTGTCCGGCGAGCGCAGCGAGATGCCCCCGCACGATCCCGCGTTTGACCCCGCACTTCCCACTCAACTAGACTCCCCTCTCGTGGGGTTTTCTATGAAACGCGTCGCGTACCTTCTGCTCCTTTCTTCTCTCTTTACGCTTGCCGCTTTCGCTGACGATGATAAAGGCCACCACCATGAGGATCTAACCGCCGCGCAACTCGGTACCGTCACCTTCCCGGTTTCCTGCGACCCGTCGGTGCAGAAGCCCTTTGAGCGCGGCGTGGCCCTGCTGCACTCCTTCTGGTACGAAGAGGCGGAAAAGGAATTCCAGCAGATCGCCACCGATGATCCTCACTGCGCCATGGCCCACTGGGGCGTGGCCATGAGCCTGTGGCACCAACTCTGGAACAATCCCGACGCCAAAGTGATCCAGCGCGGCCTGGACGAAGTTCATGAGGCGAAAACCACCGACGGCCCCACCACTCCGCGCGAGAAGGCATACTTCGCTGCCATCGCCTCCTTCTACAGTGACTCGAAAAAGCTGAATCACGAAGCTCGCGCCCAGGCTTACTCCCAGGCAATGAAGAAAGTTTACGAGACTTATCCCGACGATCACGAAGCCGCAGTTTTCTATGCGCTATCTCTGCTCGCCTCCGAACCGCACGACGACACAACCTTCGCCAACCGCAAGCAAGCCGCCGCAATCCTGGAGAAATTGTTCGCTATCGAGCCCGATCATCCCGGCGTGGCACATTACCTCATCCACAGCTATGACAAGCCGCAGCTCGCTCAACTAGGCCTGCCCGCCGCCCGCCGTTACGCTCAGATCGCGCCTGCCGCTCCCCATGCCTTGCACATGCCTTCGCACATCTTTGCCCGCGTGGGCCTCTGGCAGGACGACATCAACTCCAACCTCGCTTCCATCGCCGCCACGCGCAAAACCGCGGCCATGCACATGGGTGGCGAAGGCCACCAGTTCCACGCCATGGATTACCTGATCTACGCCTACCTGCAAAGTGGACGCGAGACCGAAGCCGCCAAGGTGATCGACGAAATCAAAACCATGCCAAAGATGAAGTCAATGTACGGCGCTGACTTCGATCCCCAAACCAACGCCCTCACCAAATTCCCCGCGGTTTACGACCTCGAACTTCGCCACTGGAGTGACGCCGCAGCGTTGCAGGTTGTGCCCGGTTCTCTGCGCGGAGATCAATCCATCACCTACTGGGCGCGAGCCATCGGCGCGGCCCGCGGCGGAAATCCCGCGCAAGCCCACAAAGACCTCGAACAGATTGAAGTAATCCGCAAAGAGTTTGTCGCCGAAAAGAAAGCGATTTACGCTGAGGCTGTCGGCGAAGACTATCAGGAAGCTGCCGCCTGGGTGGCTCACGCCGAAGGCAAGGACGACGAAGCCATCGCCAGCCTGCGCGCTCTTGCCGACAAGACCGACAAACTCGGCGACGAGCCGGAAGGCATCCCGGCTCGCGAACAGCTGGCCGACATGCTGCTTGAAGCCAAGCGTCCCCAGCAAGCGCTGATCGAATATCAAACCGACCTCAAGCTGAATCCCAATCGCTTCAACGGCCTCTACGGCGCTGCCCGCGCCGCCGAAGCCGCCGGCAAGCAGAACGACGCCACCGAGTATTACGCGCTTCTATTGAAAGTCTGCGAAGGATCAAGTTCCACCCGCCCGGAGCTGAGCCGTGCTCGGGAGTTGGTAGCACAGAGATAATCCACGGGTCGCCTGATACGGATCGTTTGATATAGACGGGGACTACGAATGAATTGGCTCGCAAACTTCTTTGAGACGAACAACATGCTGCGGTGCACGATCAAAGCTCCCGCAATCCGCCGCGCGACACGCCGCATCGTACCCGTAATTCTCGCGATCTGCGTGCTTCTGGCCCTGTCCGCTTGCAAACACAAAGAATCCTCGACATCTAACGAGAACACCGCCGGCGTTCCAGCGGCTCCGCCCGCTCCCGCGAACAATCCCGGCACGCCGTCCGCGGATAACAATGCAGCGCAGCCTCAGCAGCCGGCTCCGGCTCAGCCCGAACCACCTGCCCCACCGCAGCCCATCATTGTTGCCGCCGGAACGCCCCTCACCGTGCGCCTTACCGACACGCTCGGCTCCAAGGCCAGCCAGACCGGCCAAACCTTCGCTGCCACGCTGGACAAGGACGTCATCGTCGATGGTCAGACCGCAATTCCCGCCGGCGCAAATGTCGTAGGCACAGTGGTAAGCGCAAAGCCATTCGGCCATTTCGCCGGCGAGGCGAGCCTGGTGTTGCGGCTCACGTCGGTCAACATCAATAACTCCGATCAAGCGATTTTGACCGCCGCTCGCAGCTTTGGACCAACCATAAAAGCCAAGGGGAAAGTAAAGAAATTCTTCGGAGGCCTCGCCAAACGTGCCGAAGGTGATGAGAGAGAAGTCGTTCTTGCGGCCCAATCAGCCTATACGTTCACCTTGAAACAAGCGTTGCAGATCCAATGAGGTATTGAGAAATTGCGACACGGCTCTATTTTCGTGCTTTTTTCACCGCGTTCCTATTTGACTCGAACAAAGATCGTCATCTTCAAGATCAGCGCGGCCATCATGGCGAGCGCCCCCAGCAGCGCGTTGTACTCCCGATGCTTCAAATACAAATCCAAAGAAAATCCTGCCGAAGGCTCGTTCTGGTTGCCGGAAAGCGGTGTGAGTCGAGGGAACATCCTCGGCACTCGCCGGGCATATTCGTCGAACTCAGAAAACTTCTGTCGCAGAAAGACCTCTTCATCGCGAATCACGGGAAGATAAATCGCAAAGAACATCACCACCAGTGCAACACCAACCCACCAACTCCGCGCCGCCACGGCAAATCCAATACCGATCATTAACGATCCCAAATAGAGCGGATTACGCGTGTACGCATAAGGACCGGAAGTCGCCAGCGACTCATTCTTGCGCACGTGTCCCGAGGCCAGCGCCCGCACCAGAAGACCCGGCACCACCACCATCGCACCCAGCGTCATGGATCGCCACGAAGGCCGCGCCAGCCAGAAATAAAGCACCGCAAATAGAAATCCCAGCGGCACGCGAATGCGCCGCGCGATTTGTGACCACTCAGTCATGCGTGGATTTCAGTCCATCATCCGGCCAGCAGTTTGTGAGCAGCGGCAACCACCGCCTCGCTGCCGATCGTTAACAACCCCTCATCCGCCGCCGCGCGCCGCGCATGCGACGTGACGCTCTCCGCACTGCGCAGAACGGCGCTTCGTGTTCCAAAAGGCCCGTTGCGCGCCGGGTCTGTAGGCCCATAAATCGCCACCACCGGAACCTGCAAAGCCGCCGCCAGATGCAACGGCCCGGTATCTCCGCCGATAAACAGTAGCGCGCGCCGCGTCAACGCAATCAACTCCGTGAGGCTGCAACTCATCGCTCGAGCCGTGCCTCCGCTGGCCGCCTCCGCCGCGCGGACCAACTCTTCTTCCCCCGGACCATAGTTGAGAATCGATCGCACACTTCGCTCGGCCAGCGCGCGTGCCACCTCGCCATACCGCTCTGCTGGCCATCGCTTCGCCCCCCACCCCGCGCCCGGATTCAAAATGGCGAAGTCTCCAATGCCTTGTTCTGCAAGCCGCTGCTCGATTCGCGCTTCAGCTGCGGGATCCCGAGGAAACTCTGCGGCAGGCAGTTTCATCCGGTGACCGGCAACTGCTTCGGCAACAGAAAGATTCTGCTCAATGACATGACTGCCGCGTGCGACCACCTTCCGCGTGTACCACACGCTGGCGGGAGACTCTCGCGGCTCCGCCGCCCCGTACACCACGCGCGCCCCCGACCACCGCGCCAGCAGAGCCGATCGCATCGCTCCCTGCAGATCCACCGCGGCATCGTAGTGCGCGTCACGTACATCGTTCCAAACCGTGGCGACGCGTTGCAAGGTCGAAATCGAAAACGGAGACTTCCTCCACGCCTTCAGATCTACGGCGTGAACTTCATCGACCAGCGGCCGCGACGAAGACCGGCGGCCGCGTCGCGGAGATCCCGGCGCGCACAACAGTTCGGCCCAGCGCTCTTCAATCAGCCACCCGATAAACGCCCGCGGGAACGCCTCTCGCAGAGCGTGAACCGCCGGCAGCGTGTGGATCACGTCCCCCATGGCGCTGAGCCGCACAATCAGCAGCCGTTCGATTTTCGTCTCCGGTGCAATATCGATTCTATTCGTCTCGAAACTCGTGAACCTCAAGCTCACGGCTGCCTCGGCCCCAGCCGCGTGCGAATAATCTCGCTGGTCGAATGATTCTTCGGGTCTCCCACAATCGCCACGCGCCCGCCGTATTCCGCAACCGCGTCGCGTTCTGGAACGGTCTCCGCCGCATAGTCCGTGCCCTTGGCCTGAATATCTGGACGGATCTCGCGAATCAAAGCGCGTACATCGAGTTCGCCAAAAATGACAACCGCATCCACATCCGCCAGCGCCGCAACAATCTCAGCCCGCTCCTCCGCCGGCATAACCGGACGACCCTCGCCCTTCAACGCGCGCACCGACTCGTCGGAATTGATGGCTACCACCAGCTTGCCGCCCAGTTCCTTCGCCCCACGCAGATAACGCACATGGCCTACATGCAGCAAGTCGAAATTGCCATTGGCCAGCACAATGCGCTCGCCGGAGCGCCGCCACTGCTCTACGTGCTCGCGAAGCTGTTGGCGCCCCAGAATCTTGTCGTTTCCCATTTATCTGTCGAAACCTAATGAGGTCTGGTGGCGGGCGGAGCCTGCTCAATCGCGCGCAATAGTTCCTCCCGAGAAACCGTAGCCGTGCCCCGCTTCATCACTACGATCCCGCCTGCGTAGTTGGCTAACTGCGCCGCTTCTTCCGTGCTGGCCCCGGCGGCCAGCGCAGCGCTGAACGCCGCAATCACCGTATCGCCCGCCCCCGTCACATCGGCCACTTCGTCCGACCCAAAAATCGGAATGTCCACCGGCTCCCGTCCTTGATCGAAAGCAACCATGCCGTCACGCCCGCGCGTAATCAGCAGCGACTGCAGCTTCATTTGCTCCATCACTTGTTGCCCGGCCCGCGTCAGCTTCTCCCAGTCTTGGCCGATGCGAACTCCCAGAGCCGCTTCCACCTCGGGCTCATTCGGAGTAGCCGCCGTCGCGCCAGAGTATTCCAGTAGCCGGTACCGCGAATCCAGGATCAAGGGCACCAGCACAACTCTGCGCCGTCCCGCTTGCCGCAGCGCATTCACAATCGCCGGACTCGCCGATCCATAACCGTAGTCGGAAACCAGCAGCGCATCCGAGGCGCGCAAATACTCTCGCGCCGCCAGGAACAACTCGCGCGTCAAATGCCGGTTCGGAGGGTTCTCCGGTTCTCGATCCACGCGCACCACTTGCTGCCGTGTATTGTGCGTCATGCCCGCCAGAATGCGGGTCTTTGTCACCGTCGTGTAACTCTTGTCCTTCAACACGCCGCTGACTGGAATGCGCTTGTGCCGGAAAAACTTCAGCAGCATTCGCCCCGGCTCGTCGTCGCCTATCGCCCCCACCGGCAGCACGTTCACTCCCAGGTCGGCCAGATTGTTGACCGCATTCGCGCCTCCACCCGGCACCACGGTGCGCTCTCGATGCTTCAGGATGAGCACCGGAGCCTCGCGCGACACCCGCGAGATTTCTCCGAACACGAATTCATCGGCCACCAGATCCCCCAGCACAGTAATCGTCACCTTGGGGAATGCTTCAATGATCTTCTGAAGCCGGTCGACTTCCTTCAAATGCTTAGTCATCGGATAAATCGCCCTGTCATTCCGAGCAAGCGTTCTTTGCGCGGCGAGGAATCTGGGCGAGCCGCGCGAAGTGTCGCGTTCTTTGCGACACAATACTCGCGCGTTTGGCTCGCTTCCTTAATCACTAGCTGTCTGCGGTGCTGTCTCCGGCATTTTCTCACGAGTGCCCTCGGCGTTCCTCAATCACGCGCAGCATGGTATCCACAGCGTTAGCCGCGTCGGCCAGTTCCATCTTGACCGGGACCACCGCCAGCGGCCCCAGCGAGCCCAAATATCCGCCCAGGTTCACCGCATCTTTTTCGGTGGTCACGAAGCCACCGCCTTCGCTCCGCTGCCGAAGCTGCAGCAAGTCGCGCACGTCCTTCTCCGTGTAGGCATGATGATCGCGAAAGAATGCCTCGGCGACCGGATCAATCCCCGCGGCACGCAACTGCAGCAGAAAATTCTGTGGTCGCGCAATCCCGCAGAACACAACAGGCCGAGGCGGAATGCCTTGCGTCACAATCCCCCGCCGCACCCGCCAAACCATCTTGCCCTCGAGCGGAAACAACTCCGGCGAAGCTCCACTGGCCAGCACCACAGCATCCGCTCGTCGCAAGCAACGCAAAGGCTCCCGCAATCGTCCTGCGGGAAGCAATCGATCCCGTGCGTCCTCCGGCGTCACCAGCACAATATCGAAATCGCGGCTTAACCCTCGATGCTGAAACCCATCATCCAGCAAATGAACCTGCACACCAAATCGTGCCTCCGCGAAATGCCCCGCCTCATATCGATCTTCGCCCACCACCACCGGCACCTGCAGCCGTCGAGCCATCAGCAAAGGCTCATCGCCAAAGTCCCGCGGCAGCCCGGCCGGATCCACCTGCAGCACGCCGCGAGTCCTGCGCCCATAACCTCGCGAAAGCACATCGAAACCGATTCCCCGCGCCTTCAACAACTCACCCAACAAAATAACAAAAGGAGTTTTTCCCGACCCTCCCGCCGAAACATTTCCCACGCTTATCACGGACCCTTGCAGAGACCGCGAGCGCAACCAGCCTCGGTCGTAGAGCACATTACGCGCTCCCACCACACTGCCGTAGATGCCTGACAGCAAATTCCAGTTCATGTCCGCGCCAGCAGTTCCTGCAACTCGTCAGCCGTCCGCGCTGTGGCCCCAAACTGCGATCGCATGGTCTCGCCAGCTCGCTGTCCTAACGCTCGTCGCTCTTTATCGTTGGCCAGCAACTCCAGCAACACCAGCGGCAACTCTGCTGGACCAACAATCCTCACCGCATCTCGGCTCTGAAACAAGCTCACGATGTCGCGGAAATTTTCCGTGTGAGTGCCCACCACCGTGGCCACACCATGTTGCGCCGGCTCAATAATGTTGTGCCCGCCTCGCGGCACCAGGCTTCCCCCCACAAATGCAATGTCGGCCAGCGCATACAACGCCGCCAGTTCTCCGATTGTATCCAGCAGCAGCACTCCACCGGTCAATGGCTGCCCGTCCCAGAGAGATCGCCTGCAGAAGCGAACCGACATCTGCTCCAGCAGCGCGGCCACAGCGCCAAAGCGCTCCGGATGCCTCGCCGCGAGAATCATCACCGCCTGCGGATACTGCACCAGCAGATTCTCAAACGCTTTCAGCAGCAGCGATTCTTCTCCCTCGACAGTGCTGCCACACACCAGCACCGGCCCGGCACCGGCTGCCGCAATCGACCTCCGCAAGCTTTCCACAATCGCCGGTGGATCGGGCACCGGGATGTCGAACTTCAGATTTCCCGTGACCTGCACCCGTTCTGGGTTGGCGCCAATGTCTTGCAACCGAGCGGCGTCTTCCTGCGTCTGCGCCAGAAACAGATCCACATTCGCCAGCAGTCTCCGCAGTAATCCGCGAAATCGCCGGTAACGCGGCCACGACCGGTCCGAGATGCGGGCATTCACCACTGCAATCCGCGCACCGCTGGCATGCGCCAGGCGCATGAAGTTCGGCCAGAACTCAGTCTCCGCAATCACCACCATCTCCGGCTGCAGCGCCCGCAGGTAAGGACGGATGGCGAACGCGAAGTCCATCGGAAAATAAAACACATTCGCCTCGCCAAAACGTTGGCGCGCCAGCGCCTGCCCCGTATCGGTAGTCGTCGAGACGAAAATCCTATGCCGCGGGAAACGTCTCTGTAGTTCCTGCACCAGCCCCGCGACCGCCAGCACTTCTCCCACCGAAACCGCGTGAACCCAAATCACCGGTTCCTGTTGTCCCGGCAACCGAAGCCTTGTGGGCACCCGGCCCAGCCGCTCCGTCAAGCTCTTGCGGTATTTGCCGTGGCGCGCCATCTGGAAGAGCCAGTAGGGCAGGCTCGCCACCATCCCCACCGCCAGCGCCACGCTGTAAAGGAAGCTGTATAAAGAAGAGATCAAGTCAAGCCATTCTAGAACAAACAAAGACTTACTCTGTGTGCCTCCGTGTCCTCTGTGTTTAAGAATTTAGGGCATCATCCTGACTCCAGCCGCGAGAGGAGATGGCGTCACCCTCTATAATCGGAAGCATGCACCCGCTGAAAGTGTGTGTGTCCCGCGTTCTCGTCATCTTGGGCGCAATCGCAACCTTCGCCCTCTGCCTCGCCGCCAAGGACTTCGTGAAGCCCGCGGCCCAGCCCGCCAAAACCTATCCCGCGCACGACGACCACACCGACGAGAAAGTCGCCATCGCCGCCGACCCCTACGACACGCCCGAAAAAGCCAGGCTATTCTCCGTCGACTTTCGCGAGCATGGACTCCTGCCCGTATTCTTCATCGTCACCAACGACGGCGACCAGCCCATCTCCATCGCCAACATGCAGGTGACCCTAACCACGGCGAACCGCGATAAACTAACCCCGATTTCTCCCGACGATATCTCCCGCCGCCTCTCCAATCCAAAGGCCAACACCAACCCGGCCACGCCCCTGCCCTTTCCCGTCCCTCACAAAAAGGTGAAAGGCACCCTCAGCAAGAAAGAACTGGATGAGATCGAATCCTCCCAATTCGCCGCCAAGGCCGTCGAGCCCCGCACCACGCAGTCCGGATTCTTCTTCTTCGACGTGGAAGACATCGACGCTCCCCTCGCCGGCGCCCACATCTTCATAACCGGCGTCAACGACGCCAAAGGCACCGAGTTGATGTACTTTGAGATTCAGATGGGGAAGTAGCTGGAGAAGGTTCCGCCCGGGACATTGTGACGAGTGTTCCAGTCGGAACATTAGCGCCCAATGTTCCAACTGGAACATTTGTTAGTACATAAATGTAGGATGTTTGTGTATGTACGATGTCGAGTAAGTGTCGCGGAATGCAGGACTTATGAGAAGCAAGGAGTTGAGGCGGTTATCGAGCGAATGCGGCATCAAGTGGGCGCTCCAGCTCGACTGAGTGCAGATTGAATCTGCGCGGGGTGGGCTCCTACTTTCTGCGCCGGGAACGCGAAGGTAGCGTGGTGCGCCCCAGGCAGTGGCCGTATAATCCCGATATGTCGACCGCCGCAGACACCGCCGTCGCCGCTCCCACCACCTACGAGCCGGTCATCGGCCTCGAGGTGCACGTTCAGCTTCTGACGGCGACGAAGATTTTCTGCTCCTGCTCCACGCGCTTCGGCGCTCCGCCCAACACCAACGTTTGTCCGGTGTGCCTGGGCATGCCGGGAGCGTTGCCGGTGTTGAACCGGAAGGCGGTCGAGTTTGCCACGCTCGCGGCGATGGCGTTGAATTGCCACATCAATGAGACGTCGATCTTCGCGCGCAAGAATTATTTCTATCCCGACCTGCCCAAGGGCTACCAGATCTCGCAATACGACAAGCCCCTGGCTGAGTTTGGATACATCGAAGTACAAACCTTAAACACAGGGGGCACAGAGGACCACAGGGGGCCTCACAAGGATTTACCTAGAAAGAAGATCGGGATCACCCGCGTGCATCTCGAAGAGGACGCGGGCAAGAGCCTGCACGAGGGCTTTCCCGACTCCGACGAGAAGACTGCCATCGACCTCAACCGCACTGGCGTGCCCCTGATAGAAATCGTCAGCGAGCCGGACATTGCCACGCCCGACGAGGCGTACGAATACCTC
Organism: uncultured Acidobacteriaceae bacterium; assembly: GCA_963749985.1. Classification (GTDB taxonomy): domain Bacteria; phylum Acidobacteriota; class Terriglobia; order Terriglobales; family Acidobacteriaceae; genus Sulfotelmatobacter. Next base: position 37,434 of record CAVVOS010000008.1, read on the forward strand.
ACGCGGCTGAAGGAGATCATCCTCTACACCGGGGTCAGCGACTGCAATATGGAAGAGGGTTCGCTGCGCTGCGATGCCAACGTCAGCGTGCGTCCCCGCGGACAGAAAGAGTTGGGGACGAAAGCCGAGATCAAGAACGTGAACTCGTTCCGCTTCATCCGCGAGGCGCTGATCTACGAGATCGCTCGCCAGGTGGAAGTGATTGAGGCCGGCGGCAAGATCGTGCAGGAAACCCGCCTCTACAACGCGCACGAGGGCAAGACCTACAGCATGCGCTCGAAAGAGCAGGCGCACGACTACCGCTACTTTCCCGAGCCCGACCTGCTGCCGCTGGTGGTAGACGAGAAGTGGAAGGCCGAGATTGCGAAGACTTTGCCCGAACTGCCGGAAACGCGCCGCGCGCGGTTCGTGCGTGAGTTTGGGGTGACGGAATACGATGCGCAGGTGCTGACGGTTTCGAAGTCGCTTGCCGATCAGTTTGAGGCGGCGGCGAAGGCGGCGAAGAATCCCAAGCGCGTGGCAAACTTAGTCCAGAGCGAACTGATGGGCCGGCTCAAGGCCAAAGGCGTATCGATTGAGCAGTCTCCGATTTCGATGAAAGGGGTGGCCGCCTCCGCCGATCTGGTCGAGAGCGGCGCCATTTCCGGCAAAATGCTCAAGGACCTTTACGATCTCTGCTTCGAGCGCGGCAAGGATTTCGCTGTGGTCTACGATGAAGAAGGCCGCCCACAGCAGTCGTCGGACACATCCGCGCTGGAAAAGATCATTGACGAGATTGTGGCCGCGAATCCCAGGCAGCTCGAACAATACCGGGCCGGCAAGAAGACCATGATTGGCTTCTTCGTCGGGCAGGTGATGAAGGCATCCAAGGGCCAAGCCAACCCGCAACTGGTGAATGAGCTCCTGACCAACAAGCTGGGCTGAGCAGCGCATTGCTTGTGCCGGACTGGGTTCGAGGCCCGGTCCTACGCGCTCAACGTGACCTAAGTAATCTGATTTCCGGCCTTTGTTCCTCGTAGGATAATGCTGGGCCCGCCTGTCCCGGGCTGACCGTTATAGAGTCTCCATGAAATTCAAGCTCGATCGCATCATCAGCATCGCGACGCTTGTCGTTGCGCTCTTGGCCCTTGTTCTGGTTTTGAAGAAGCCAGCTCCGGTGGCGCAGCCGCAGACTCCGGCAGCAATCGCGGCCAACGCCCAGTCCTTCGGGCAGAAGATGGAGCAGTTCCAACAGGCCACGCAACCACCCGCGTCCGCTTCCAGCGGAAATTATCAAGAAGCGCCGTCACAGAATCGGGAGACTGTCGCATCCAGTCCGCAACCGAAAGCGGAGGTTCACCTCAACTCTGACGAAGTTGGCGCTGCGCTGGCGCAGGTTCTGGGAGGGGGCGGAACTGCGGGGCTCTCGGCGGATTCCAATCTGGGGAGTGGGGAGCCGAACATCAAAAATCAGCAAGTGAGTTTTGAGGGCGACACGGTGCATGGCCAGTTTCTGACGGAGATCGCGGGCAAAGACGTGTGGGTAACCGTCTCAGGCCACCTCTCCTCAAAAGATGGTTATGCGACGTTCGAGCCGACAGAGTTTAAGGTGGGTGATCTTAACGTGCCGGTTTCGCTGGTAAATCCCGCGCTGCAGAAGAAGCTGGCCGAGCAGCGCGACCGGATGAAACTTCCGGACAACGTAGGCGACATGAAAGTGGAGAACGGCCAGCTGGTGATGCAACAGAAGTAATGGTCTCGGTTGCCGGTCAGGCAACTACGGGCGGCAGCGTATTCCCCGCGACCACCTTTGCGTACCAGCGTCCGGATTCTTTCATGGTGCGTTGCTGGGTCTTGAAGTCCACATAGGCCAGGCCGAAGCGCTGGCTAAACCCCTCGGCCCATTCAAAGTTATCCAGCAAAGTCCAGGCATGATAGCCGCGCACGTCCGCACCATCGGCGATGGCGCGGGCGAGCGCTCGCAGATACTGACGGTGATACTCGATGCGGCGAGTGTCGCGAATCACGCCGTTCGCATCGGGGCCGTCGTTGTAGGCGCACCCGCTCTCGGTGATCTCAATCTGCGGATGGTTGAAGTCGCGGCTGATGCGCATAACCATGTCATAGAGGGCCTGCGGCCAGACCTCCCATCCAATGTCGGTTTTCGGGCCTTGCTGGCCGCCCACCATCTTCACCGGGAACAGCCATTGCTGAGCGTGGGAGAGGCGCTCCATCGCGGTGGGCGCGGATGCGATGGTGCGGTAGTAGAGATTGATACCGATGAAATCCAGAGGTGCCCGCATCTTGTCCAGGTCGCCTGACTTAATCTTCATGGCAGTTTCCGGCAAGAATGTGAAGGCTTCGGGATACCGGCCGTTAAGCGCGGGATCGAGAAACCACAAGTTGGTGATGGCGTGAGCCCGCTCCGCAGCCAGCTTGTCTTCTTCGGAGTTCGTCGCCGGCTCACACGATGACATGCTGAATGCGGTTCCAGCGCGCGCCGCGGGGCACGTTGCCTTCAATGCTCGAAATCCCGCTCCCTGCGCCAGATTCACGGTATGGGTGGCGCGGAGGAAGTCGAAGAGGCTGGCGCGCCCGGGAGCAAGTTCGCCTTGCAGATAACCTCGGTAGGTGAAGGCCGCGGGTTCGTTGAATAGCATCCAGTCGGAAACGCGGTCGCCTAGCGCACGCGCGACGAGTTCCACATAGTCGGCAAAGCGCGAGGCCGTATCGCGATTGGGCCAGCCTCCGGCGTCTTCCAACGTCTGCGGCAAGTCCCAGTGGTAGAGCGTGACGAAAGGGCGGATTCGGGCTTCCAGCAGGGCATCGACGAGGCGGCTGTAGTAATCGACGCCTTTGGAGTTCGCCGGGCCGGATCCCGCGGGTTGAATGCGAGGCCAGGAAATCGAGAAGCGATAGCTGTTCAAGTTCATCGCCCGCATCAGGGCGATGTCTTCGCGCCAGCGATGATAGGAGTCGCAGGCTACGTCGCCGGTGTCGGCATTCTTGATTTTGCCGGGAGTGTGGGCGAAGCGGTCCCAGATCGATTCACCCTTGCCGTCTGCTTTCCACGCACCTTCGATCTGGTAGGCGGCAGTGGCCGTGCCCCAGAAGAAGTTCTTTGGAAATAGGGCTTCGGAAGACGTATCAAACTGTCTGGCGGGGGAACTGGAAGGAGCTCCCGAAGCCGCTGTGCGCGCCGCGTTCGACGAGACGCTACAGGCCGAGAACAGACCGGCCGGCAGCGCGGCTGCAATGCCTGCGGCGAGAGTCGATTGCGCAAATTCACGGCGGGTTAGACGCAAAGTAGAATGCGGCTCCTTCAAACTCTCTTTCAAGCTAAATGGAGAAGCGTGCAGGCGCAAGAAGAGAACGCGGGGCTCGGAGCCAGCCTGTGCCCGTGGTCGCCAGTCTTAAGTCTCTTGTGATGTGGTTCTGTTACTTCACTTCAGGTCGGCCAGGTCCTCCTGTAGCTGGGCCAGGTTGAAGCCGTTGGGCGCGACGGTCTGACCGGCCTTCTGATCGGAGAGTTTGCGGCTGTTACGAAAAACGAACAATGGCTACGGTGGAGGGATCTGGACGAAGGTCAAGAGCGTGGGTCCGGTCGCAGGGAAAGGGGAACCGGACACAGGGCTGAGCGCGCCGCTGGTGAAATCGACGCTGAAGGCCTGGATGCCCGTGAGTCCGGCGACGTAGAGATGTTGGCCGAAATAATCTGTGGCAAAGGAGAAGCCGGCAATGGCGAAAGGGGAGCCTGAAAGCGGAGTCAGCACGCCGTTGGTGGAATTGATGCTGTAGCCTGAGATGGTCCCGTCTGAAGAGTTGGTCGCATAGAGGAAGTTGCCGGCCATGACGACCGCGGTGGGAGCTGTTCCCGCAGAGAAAGGTGAACCCGGCACGGGAGTGAGCGCGCCGCTGCCGTTCACAATGGAGAATGCGGCGATCTGGTTCGCTTGGGAGAGAGCGGCGTAAACGTACGACCCGTTATCGGCAATGCCTATGGGCAGGCTGTCGGCAACCGTTTGCCCAGGAATAGTAAACGGCGAATTGGGCACTGCGGTCAGCGCTCCTGTGGAATCAGTCGTGAAGGCGAAGATGCCGCCCGGGGGATCATCGTCTGAAGCGTAAAGGAATCTGCCCGAAGGGTCGACCACGATAGAGAAACCGATTTCCGGGAGGAAGGGAGATCCTGAAAGCGCTGTGGGCGCTCCGGCTGCATTTATGGTGAACGTGTCGACCGTGCCGGAGTCGGCCGCGTAAAGAAGACTACTCGCCGGGGAGCCCAGGTCTCCCGGGGGCGCGGCCAGGGCGCCCGGAACACTGAGAGTTCCGGTAGAGAAGGGAGATCCAGCGAGGGCAGTGAGCGCACCGGTTGTCTGGTTGATGGAGAAGCCATCTATTTGAGAGTTATGGGTGTCGGAGGCGTACAGAAACTGATTGCTGACGACGGTGAGGCCGGGGCTTAGGGTGGTGGGACCGGGTACGGAGCCAATCGCGGTAAGGGCCCCGTTGTTGTTCTGATCAATGCTGAAGGCCAGGATCTGGCCCCCGATGCTGGTGGCGTAGAGGAATTCGGGACCGGGTTGCACCGGGCAGGCCGCGGTTCCCGAGCCGCAGGTGCAGGTGCTACCGCTGCTGCCGGGGGCGTCGCAAACGACATGGGAGTTTGTCCCGCACGAAGCCAGGCCTAGGGACAATGTAATCACCACTAAGAGTTTTGCGGGCGTTCCAAGCGTTTTGGTCGGCATAAGCTTCCCCATGAAGTGCATGCTACTCGCAGAGGGGGGCGTAAGATTGCCCAGTGGAACACTTTCTAGAGTGTCACAACCCAGGATACTTGGGAAAGTTTCGCGCGAGGATGACGGGGTCAGAGCCGGCGGCAATCTGGAGGTGAGCCGTTGGCGCTGGTCCGATTCGAGCCATCGGATATAGTGAGTCAAGCCAAAGGAGCTAGCTGTGGAGGTTCTACGGGGGAGGTCAAGGAAATGAGCCCTACGGCGACGGGAATTGGAATTACGCGGCTGGGCCAGATCGCCATGCATACAAAAGATGTGGAACGCGCGGCGGCCTTTTATCAGGATAAGCTTGGGCTCAAGCTGCTCTTCAAGGCGCCGCCGGGGCTGGCATTCTTCGATTGTGGCGGAGTGCGTCTGATGCTGGAGCGGGGGGAGGCGGCGGAGTTCGATCATCCCAGTTCGGTTCTGTATTTTTCCGTGCCCGACATGCAAGCGGCATATGGGCAGATGAAAGAGAGCGGTGTGCGGTTCGAGGACGAGCCCCACCTGATCGCGAAAATGCCGACACATGACCTGTGGATGACGTTCTTTCGCGATTCCGAGGGAAATTTGCTGGCGCTGATGAGTGAAGTGACTCGGTAGCTCGGTGACCGCTGCGGCGTGGCCATCGGTGCGCTATCGATGGTCGATTTTAGATTGCTAATTGTGCGGTGAGTGATTGAGAATTCCTGTAACAGGCGGTTCCATGAGGCAAGCTCCCCCCGCGCTCTCAGCATCGGGCTTTGGCAGTGCGTGGTTTGCGCTATGCGTGGCGTTCGCGGTACACATCCTGGATGAAGCCTCCACTGGGTTTCTTGCGGTGTATAACCCAACCGTGACCGTTTTGCGCGAGCGTTGGAGCTGGTTTCCCATGCCCGCGTTCGAGTTCCGGGTGTGGCTGACCGGACACGTCGTGGTTTGCGTACTGCTGTTCTGCCTGACTCCGGTAGCGGCACGGGGGATGAGTGGATTGCGGCCGCTGGCGTGGGCCTATGCGGTGATCATGTTTCTGAACGGTGTGGGGCACACGATCGGGACAATCCTGGGACACACAGTGGCTTCGGTGACGTTTCCGCGTCCGGCGCCAGGGTTCTATTCTTCGCCGTTTCTATTTGCGGCCTCGGTTTGGTTGATGGTGCGGCTGCGGCGCACGGCGGGAGTGAATTTTCAATTGCCCACTGGCGACTGACCACCGGCAATCGACAAACCTGTGGATTCGAGCGCCCGACGACGTGGCGCAGACCCTGTTATCATCGTTGGCGGAGTTTGGCGAACCCCATGGAAGACATGGAAGACGACGAAGAACTAGAGGAAGAACTTCCTTATATTTCCGGTTCAGGAGAAGGACTCATGGAAGAAGGTCCAGGATCGCATGCGAGCGCGCGTCGCGATGAGGATATCGCTCTCGACTTGATGAAATTTGTCGCGATGACTACCGGCTATGGCCGAACCACTTCGTCCGGCGTGGGTTTTCAAGGCACAGGCTCGGCGTCGAAGCCCGAGGAGTACGCCACCCATCTGCTGGAGTTGTACGGCAAGTGCCGGGCAGCGGTGGGCGGGAAGAAGTAAGCGAGTACGGGTACCGAGCACTCGCCGTGCATACTTCACACAATCGAACTTAACGAGCAGGATTGGAACGAGGGCTATAGCCGACTCGAACAGGCCCGCGATTCGTTTCGGTTCCCGAGATAGTTCGCGGCAAGAAAAGACCGCAGCTTCGGAGCTGCGGTCTTAGTCACGGGTTCGCTACGCTTTAGCGGCGGCCCTTCTTGGCTTTCTTCTTCGCTGGCTTTTTTGCCGCTTTCTTCTTGGCGGGCTTCTTAGCTGCTTTCTTCTTTGCCGGTTTCTTGGCCGCTTTTTTCTTGGTCGCCTTCTTCTTCGCTGGTGCTTTCTTGGCGGGTGCTTTCTTCTTAGCGACAGGCTTCTTAGGGCTGCCGCCTCCGCCAGCGGGAGCCGCGGGTTTGGGTTTGGGCGCGGGAGGTGGAGGAGCGGGCGTCACCGGCTCACTCAACACCGGTTCCGGCGTGCCAGCTTCTTCCTCCTCCTCTTCTTCCTCTTCGAAATCTTCTTCGAGCGACTCGCTGTAGGCGCCGCTGTCGCCGAATTCTTCTTCTTCATCGCGACCGTAGAGTGTGGGATCGTAGAACGTCATTGCTCCTCCTGATCTTGTTTGGCCTCCTGGCGCAAGAAAGGCCGCGCAAGGCTGCCGGGCACGGGAAATTAAAAGACCACCAGAAACTTTGTGCTGGAACGGCGCGCGATTATAGCACGACGTTTGGTGCCGACCGCAAGGGCCGTGATCACATCCAGCCCGACTATCCTGTTATCACAACGAGGCGGCGGAAGGAAAGAAGATTCGACAGATTACCGCACAAAAAAGGCGCTCCCCGTGGGGCGCGCCGGAAGTTGTCCACTTGAAGCCGAGAGTTTACTTCAGGTTCTTGACGAACGCCGCCACCGCCTTGGCATCGTCGGCGGAAAGCGAAGAGATGGCTTTCTTGTGCGGTGCTTTCTTGGCGTCATCGCCCTTGGTGAGCAGGTCGGCGATCTGATCGGCGGTGAGGCTGGTGCCCTTCAGAGCGGGACCGACCTTGCCCTGGCCTTCGGGGCCATGACAGCCGGCACACTTGGCTTTGAAGGTGGCACCTCCGTCCTGAGCGAAAGCTGGCAGGGCGAGAGATGCGGACAACGCGATGACGAGAAGCAGGATTAGCGATTTGGAAATTCTCACAGCGCCTCCTCGAAGGAATAGAGATGGTGTAACGGGTTGGTATTACGGGGGCAATTGTAATCCCGAGTCTAGTGGAGTGTCGAACGGAACGGTCGTTTGTTCGCCGAGGCGGAGCATTTTGGGATTGCCAGGGCTAAGAAGTTGAGCAGAGGAGGCTTTGGGAGCGGGGCCAATGCTTTAGCGGCTTTGCTGCACTACGAGGATCATTCCGGGGCGGAGGACGGCGACGTTGCCATTGTTGCGCTTGAGGGCGTCGACCGTCGTTTTGTAAGTGGTTGCAATGGAGTAGAGAGTTTCGCCGGACTTCACGGTGTGGTGGAGCACGCTGGGCTGCTGCGAGCTATCTGCTTCTTCCTGGGATTTGGCCGCCTTGCGAGCAGAAACCTTGGCGCTGGCGGTCGATGCCGTTTTGCCATGGTGGGCTGGTTTGGAGGAAGCGGTTGAGGCTGATTCGCTGCTGGGCGTAACCGGCAGGTGCAGGGCGAGGACGGTCCTTCCGCGCAGGCTGTCGCCGCGCAGGCCATTCCAGCGGCGAACCATCAGAGCGGGCACGCCGAAATTCTCGGCGACAGTCTGCACCGTATCCCCCTTGCGGACTTTGTAGCGCGTGATCCGGCGAGCGTAAGTGGCCGTATCGCTGAGCGGATGCTTGCCGGGTGCGACCGGGATGATCACCTTGGCATCGGCCTGGAGTTCCATGCCATCGAGATGGTTGGCTTCGACGATGGACTTTGTGGTGGTGTGGTAGTTCCTTGCCAGCGAAGCCAGCGTGTCGCTGGAGTGAACGGTGGGGTAGCGCCACCACAGGCGCATACCGGCCGGGATGGCAGCGATGGCAGTTTGATATTGCATTTTGGTCCCGACCGGCAGATGGAGTTCGAACGTGCCTTCCTTTGGAGTGCTCAGGCGGAGCAGGCTGGGATTCAATTGCTGCAACTGCGCGGGAGTCGCGTCCACGCAGTCGGCAACGAGGCGCAAATCCACGGGGTAATTGACGGTGACGGTATCAAAGGCGGTCGGTTCGTCCATCGAGACATCATCAAACCCGTATTGCGACAGGTTCTTGGTCATGATGGTCACGGCCAGGATGATGGGAACGTAGTTGCGAGTTTCCTTGGGGAGCACGTTGCGGCGGTAAAGCTCCCAGAAGTCGGCGTAACCAGTGCGCCGGACCGCGGCCTGCACCGTTCCGGGGCCGGAGTTATAGGCGGCCATGGCAAGATACCAGTCGCCGAACTGCTTATAGAGGTCTTTCAAGTGCCGGGCGGCGGCGCGAGTAGATTTCTCGGGATCCTGGCGATCGTCCACCCACAAGCTGCGCTGCAGGCCGTAACCCCGACCGCGGCTGCCCATGAATTGCCAAATGCCCCGAGCTCCGGCGCGAGAGACGGCCAGCGGCTGGAACCCGGATTCGGCCTGGGCCAGGTAGATGAGATCCTGAGGAACCCCCTCCTCCTTCAGGATCGAAACCATCATGTCGTGATAGCGGCCGGAGCGGGCGAAGGCGTGCTCGAAGCTGCCGCGTCCCCGACTGGAGAAGTAGCTGATATATCCTGCGACCTGATCGGTCATCATGAGCGGCAAGTCGGAGTGGGTTGACTTGATCTCGGCTTGCGCCTTGGCCTTCACGTTGGGGTCGGCGGCCGGCGTGATGCCGTTGGTTTCGTCGATGGGGGCGGGCTCGGACTTCTGCGCTTCGGAGTCGGAAGCTAAGTTGCTCAGCTCCAGATGATTGACGCCCTCCACGATGCGGTCGAACTCTTTTTCGAGACGGTTGTCGGAGCGGATGTCGAGGTTGCTTTCCAGTAAGGCGTTAAAGGCGCGGTCGAAATCCTGCTTGGCGGCGTCGGTCTGGCCAGCCTGGTAGGCGTCCAATCCCGCCTGAAAGTCCGTTTCCACCTTGGTGATTAGATCACCCACCGGGTCGGGAGCAGGCGCCGAGGATGGAGATTCCGGCTTCGCCTCTGCCGGGGCTTGAGCTTGGACCTGCGGGCTTGAACTGGCTGCCTGGGCCGTAGCCGGCAGGCTTTGGTGCGGCGCTGGAACTGGAGCGGTAGACGTGGTCAAAGCTGGGGCGGTTCTCGCTGGCAGCAAGGAGGCCGGCTTTTGGGCAGTCTGGCACGAAGAGCCAGCCAAGGCCAGGATGGCCAGCATCGCGATCCGCACTTGGAGTTTTGCAACTCGCATATTTCTCTATGAGATACGGATTGCTCCCGGATCTTAAAGCCTGCTGGATTCTATCAAAATCGTACCTCCCGGTCTGCCTGGGGTCAACGCCGAAAGGGAATCGTAACGGTTACCTTCGGCATCGCACCCAACGGTTACCTACGGGCTGACTTCTCAGACGACAGAGGCAAGGCAAAAGGTTTGCGCCGGGGTTTTGCCTTCGAAAACGCGAAATCAGCCGCACAGTTCGTGACCAAGGCCAGGGGCGTGGCACGAGCGCCAAGCACACCCCTCATCGCTGGCCCAAGTTCCTGTCCGACGGCTCAGTCAGACGCGCCAGTAGTCTGGACGCCAGGTCTGGATCGCTTTCTTGATATCCGCCGGGGACAACTTTTCAGAAAGCGCCCGCTCGGCCAGTTTGGGCAGTTCCGCATCCGAGGCAAAGCGCAACGCCACAAGTTGTCCCTCGGTCAGTTCCGGAATACGAGAGCGCAAAGGCTCGGGCAAAAGGGAAGCCAGCCGCAGACGTTCTTCCAGGCGAATCACGCGGTCTTGCACTTTGAGTGAGTAAAGGCGAATCTTGAAGACGGCGACCAGGAAGGCCAACGCTAACACGATCAGCAAAACAGCGTGGAACTGATCCCTGAGTCCCCCTTCCGTGATGTGAGCTATGAAGTGAATAATGGACAGGATCAAAAGCAGCCCGAAGACAGGCAGCAGAAAGAAGTGAAACCAAGGATCAAAGCGGGTGTGGTTGGCGAAGGTCTGGGGCTTCTTTTCAGCCATGACAAGTGCTCCTGGCGCGGACGGGACAGTGTAACAGAAGAGTCCGCAGTTCCCAGTTTCCCGTTCTCAGAAACAGTGGAGGACTCTGCTCGGAACTGAGAACCCAGAATTGCCAGTCCGGAATCTTTTGTTCAGAGAGGAGAATCCAAGAAAAGCATGAAAGCCATTCAAGTCAGGCAAGTGGGCGGACCGGAAGCGATGGAAGTGGTGGAGTTGCCGGTACCGCAGCCGAAGGCAAATGAGGCGGTGGTGAAGCTGGCTGCTTCGGGCGTGAACTTTATCGATGTCTACTTTCGCGAGGGACGATACAAATCGCCGCTGCCATTTGTTCTCGGGCAAGAGGGCGCAGGCGTGGTGACCGCTGTAGGCGCGGAAGTAAAGTCAGTCAAGGTGGGAGATCGCGTAGCCTGGACCGGTTTGCAGGGCGCCTATGCGGAGTATGCCGCAGTGCCGGCGGACCGGCTGGTGGCGATTCCGCAAGGGGTGACCGATCAGCAGGCCGCCGCGGCGATGTTGCAGGGCATGACGGCACATTACTTGTCCCACGATACGTATCCGCTGAAAGGCGGCGAGACGGCGTTGGTTCATGCCGCAGCCGGCGGCGTGGGACTGCTGCTGGTGCAGATGGCGCACAACATCGGCGCGCGCGTGATTGCCACGGTTTCTACCGAGGAGAAGGCGAAGCTGGCGCGCGGGGCGGGAGCGGATGAGGTGATCCTCTACACGCACGCCGACTTTGAGGCGGAAACCAAGCGGATCACCGGCGGCAAAGGTGTGGATGTGGTCTATGACTCGGTGGGCAAGACCACCTTCGAGAAGGGACTGAACATCCTGCGGCCGCGCGGAATGATGGTGCTGTTCGGAGGGTCGAGCGGCGCAGTGCCTCCGTTTGATCCAATCATTCTGACGCAGAAGGGGTCGCTATTTCTGACCAGGCCCTCTCTGGGAAATTACATCTCGACGCGGGAAGAACTGGAGGCGCGGTCGGGCGCGGTGTTTGGCATGATCGCGGCGGGAAAACTCAAGCTGCGCATCGAGCACACTTACGAACTCGCGGAAGCGCAGCAGGCGCATCGGGATTTGGAAGGACGGAAGACGACGGGGAAACTGCTGCTGATTCCGTGAGGGCGGCCATCAGCAAAGAGCAATACCTTGAGAGTATTCCTGATAGGCTTCAAATGAGACGAAGATTGGGAAAGTCCAGACCGTAGCGGTTTGCATCGCGAGTCATCAGCCTGTCCGCTTTCAGCTGCGCATGGGCCGCGATTACGAAGTCTGCTGGCAAACGCTTTGGCGAACCTCCACCGGAACGGCGACGGCGGATGGCGTAAGCCGCAAAGCTTGTGGCAGCTAATCGCCAGACGTCTTCTCCCAGGTCGAAATCGGTTGCGATGTGCATCTCCTCAAGCAATTTCCCAACGCGCTGCGGGTCGCCTGTAGGAATGGCGGAAAGCTCGACGAAGACTGGAGCGCTAACTACGAGCGCCCCCTCAACGCGAACTTTCGACAACTGAGCGGCAATGTTGGTCGCCGACGGCTCCCCCGACCAAAACAGGGATAAGATGTTGGTATCGAGGGCCGTTCTCATTCGTAGTCTTTATCGCTTCGCATATCGTCAATCCAAGCTTTGATCCCCTCTTCCCCGCCAGGGAACGGGCCTAAGATTCCGATGAACTTTAGGAAGGGGTTAACCTCCGCGCGGGCGGGCCGGATCACCGTGCGGTCTTCTTCCACCACAAACTCGACGCGGTCACCCGCCTCCAGGCCGAGGCGCTTACGAATCTCTTGCGGAACCGTGAGCTGCCCTTTGCTACTGATTGTGCTAAAATGGCCCATCTTTACCATCGCTCCTTACTGTAAGGATAGCAATATTTACCAATGGATGCAAGAGGATAGCTCTACTGCTTGCGCGAATACTGCCGCACATACGCTGGCACGCCCATCTTAGCGTCGAGCCTCGCGTCGTCAATCGGCGTGCCCGCAGTCACCTCCAGCGGCACCACTCCCGCCCAGGTAGGGAACGAATAATCTTCCTCATCGTCGACGACAGGCCCTTGACGCACTTTGGCCGAGAATTCTTCAATCGGCAGCCGCAGAACGGACGTCGCCTTTAGCTCGCGCTCGTTGGGCAGGCGGGAATCGGCCCAACGACCGGGCAGGATGTGCTCGGAAAGCAGGCGCAAAGCTTCTAGCTTTTCTTTCGGATCATCCACCAGAGTGGCTTTGCCGAGGATCACCACCGAGCGGTAATTCATGGAGTGATTGAAGATGGAGCGCGCGAGCACGAGTCCGTCGAGCAGCGTGACCGTGACGCAGACCGGGACGCCGTCCTTCATCTGGCGAAGCATGCGGCTGGCGGCAGAGCCGTGAATGAAGAGGCTCGCGTCTTTGCGTCCGTAAGAAGTAGGAATCACGAACGGCTGGCCGTCGGTGACGAAGCCGACGTGACAGAGAAAGCCTTCGTCGAGAATGCGATAGGCAGCTTCGCGGTCATAGACAGCGCGCTCGGCTTCGCGGACCACACGGGTCCGCGGTGTGGGCGTATAGGGTTGGGACATGAAGGAGTGAACTCCGGGCAAGCGCCAAGGATGGGTGAAGGGAAAGTGTAACAGGAAGGAATTTAGTAATTTGGTAATTTCGTAATCGGGTAATTTAAGAAACCCCAGCCTGCTTCTGATTTCAAATTACTCAATTACAAAATTACCCAATTACTCAATTGTCAAATACCGATTCCCTCGATACACACGGCTGAAAATGATGGCAACCAGCAGCAGCGTGAGCGGCGTGAAGATGCTGGCTTCGGGACCGACGCTGCCGCCGGTGAGCCAGCGCGGCCCGCTGAAGCTGGAGTTGAACAGGTTGCGATAAGGAGTGAGGCCGCTATCGGCTACGCCGTAGAAGAAGGTTTGTCCCCAATCCCATCCCGCGTGGAATCCGACGGCCCACCACAGGTTGCCGGTGCGGCGCAGGAAAAGGCAGAACAGCAGGCCGAAGCAAACCACCGAGAGCAGCCCGAACTTGCTCTCGCCGGGGTTGCCCGCATGGGCGAGACCGAACAACAGAGACAGCAGAATTGCGGATGGCCAGAAGCCTATGCCAGTGGTCAAGGTGAACTGAAGATACCCGCGGAATGCGAATTCTTCGGCCAAACCTACCACCACAAAGGCCGCGCTCCACGCCGCGGTGGAGGTGATGATCGTCTTGCCGTGAATCGCCAGGCCGGCCAGACGAAATCCATGCAGCACGAAAATTCCAAGTAAGCTGGCGCTGATGGCGAGAAAGCCGACCAGCGTGCCGATCCAGAAGTCCTTGCGGAACGCGAATCTGGCTGGGAGGCCATAGCCGCCAAACTTGCGGCGCTCGATCCTGGCCATGATCAAGGCGGGGACAGCCGTGAGGACGAAGATACTACCTTCAAGAACGCTCAGACCCGAAGGCGTAATCGAGGAGATGCCGGTCTGAAGCTGACCAATACGCAGGATTCGTACCACGAAGCCAAGGAGAACGGAAAATCCGGCCACGATCGCCAGAAAGATCAGCAGGCGCCAGCCGGCGCGAATGCCGTTTGGCCCACGAAAGACGGTGTTCGGGGCGGTTGGCGGAGTGCTTGTCTGCGGCGGAGGGACGATGCCTTGGTCGGACATGCTGTGAGTCTACGCGATGAGGAGCTTTGAGGTTCCAGGCCACAGGTCTGGACTCCGTGAGATCACGGAATCCAGACGATAATGGCTCAAGCTCAGAAACTTACCAGTAAAATTTGAGCGCAAACTGGAACTGGCGCGGATCGTATGCGGCGGTGGCCTGCCCGGCATTGGTGACGAGTTGGTTGACGGCGGCCACGTTGAACCGGTTCGCAATATTGAACGTATCGGCGATCAGTTCCATGTTGTAGCGCTCACCGAAATAGATGCGCTTGGCGACGCGCATATCGTTGAATACGGTCCAGGGTTGCGTTCCGGCATTGCGGCCCAAGTTGCCGTCCAGAGATTGGATGGTGCCGTTGTAGTCTGCCGGACAAGGTTCCTGGAAGACTCCCGTCGGCGAATATTTTGAGTTATAGACGGGATATCCCAGCGCCGTACAGGCGGCGTTGACCGTGGTATTGGGACGGCCCGTATCGGGGGAAAACTGAAAATTGTCTGGGTTTCCGGTAAGAATGTTGAAAGGCCGGCCGGACGAGAACTCGATGATCGGGGCAAAGGTCCAGTCGCTGAAGAACTTGCTGGCGAAGCCATTCCCGCCCAGCTTGCCCGTCTGGTAGAGGCCACTGAACACGAAGCGGTGGCGCTGATCGAACAGGGAATTGGAGCGTTCGGCCGCAGGGATGTAGCTGTCCTGCGGAGCGAGCGGCGCCTGCAGATCGGTGGAGTCGTCGATGGCATGCGACCAGGTGTAGGACGCGAGGAATTCGTAGTGTTTATTGAAGCGCTTGCGCAGGTTGGCGCTGAAGGCGTGATACACCGAACTGCCGTTGGAGTAGTTGGCATCCATGTCGCTGAAAGGGACGCATCCGGCGAGCGTGGTGTAATTGCAGGTGTTGGTGAGTCCGTCTGCCGCCAACACGAGAGGCAGAATCGTGGTAACGCAGGGAGCAGACAGCGGGTTCGACAAATACGCCAATGCCAGGGCGGGGTTGACCGCCGAGGGCCGGAAGAAGTTGGTGAGTGCAGCGGAGACCCAGGGCTGCCCGGTCGGATTCACGCCGCAAGGCGCAGAGCCCGCGCCGACACCCAGCGGTCCGCCTTGTGTCGCAAACGATGTGGGATCGGTAAGCGCCGCATTGTAGTTGTTCATCACCAGGTCGCCCCGGGTCGTGTTGGCGTTAATCGGCCGGTTCAGGTGGCGGCCGCCGTTGAAGTTGTACGCAAGATTCAGATCGAAGCCGCCGCCGAGGTCGCGTTCGATGCTGAAGTTCGCCTGCTGCGCGTAGGCGTAGACAAAGTTTTTCGCCTGAGGGTAGCCAAAAGGCTGGAACGCCAACGGAAAGAAGGTGGAGGGCTGCAAATAGTTCTGATCGACAAACAGCCCGGGGTACTGCGGATTGCTGGCTTGTGCTGGAGTAAAGGGCACGGTGTTAAACCGCTGCTGGCCCGCTATGTATCCTGGAACCGTGGGCAAGCATGTGGGGGTGTTGAGGGTACCCTGAAAGGTGTTGATGGCGTTCAGACTGCCGGGGCCCGCGGTGCCCGGCACTGCCGAACACGGAGCTCCCTGACCAAGCAATAACTGCCCGCTCTGGGAGCCGTCGGAGGCATCGCCTAGAAAGTAGAGCGCAAGCAGCGGGTGGTCGTAGAAGATGCCGTATGAAGCGCGCAATACGGTCTTGCCGTCGCCCTTCGGATCCCATGCCACGCCCAAGCGTGGCTGAAAGTTGTTGGTATCGGTATTGATGCCTTTCTGCAAGCCGAGTTGGTTGTAGGCGGCCTGGGCAAATGAATTGAGCGGGCTCAGATGAGGCGGAAACTCCACGTCATACCGAAGGCCGTAGTTCAGAGTCACGGTCCGGGAGGCGCGCCATGAATCCTGCCAGAACAGTCCCAATGGCTTGTTCGAGAAAGTGTCATGAGCACCTCCATAACCCTGGACCAGTTCGTTGGGCCAGCCGAGTCCGTAGGACTGCACGGGGGTAAAGTCGGGAAAGGTGGGGCAAAGTGTGGCGGGAAGTGAGTTAGCCGTGCAAATGTTGCTGAAAAAGGTGGAGGAGGCAGTGGTACCGAAGTCGTAGAGTCCGCCGTAGTTCACCGTGAAAGTGGCGTCGAGCGGGATATAGTTGAAGTCTCCACCAAACTTGGTGTCGTGGCGTCCAATGGTCCAGGAGAAGTTGTCGGTAAACTGGTAACGTTTCTCCACGCGCTGCACGTAGGAATAAGGCTCGCGTCCGAAGTAGCCGACGCCAGGAATATTTTCCGCTACATCCGCACCCGCGGGAGTTGCCGTGTTGTAGGAATAGTTGTTGCCCCGGCGCGCAAACTGGAAGCGTAATTCATTCACCTTGTTGCTGCCGAGGGTCCAAGTCTCCTGCAACACGCCTGACAGGTCACGATTCGTTTGCTCCGACGTGCGGGAGTACGCGTTCTGCCCAAAGACCTGGTTCTCTCCGTTGACCTCGATGCCGGTGATGGTGCTAGGGCTTACGCTCATGTGGAGCGTCAACCGGTTATTGTTGTTGATGTTGTGGTCGATGCGCAGGGAGTACAAGCTGGTGCCTTCAAAGACGGGGAAGTTTCCCGTTTGCGAATTCAAACTGAGGAAGTTCGCCGGCAAAGAGTTGCACAGAAGATTGGGAGAAAGGTTACACGAAGTCGGAAACTGGGTGAGTGGACTGGTGCCATTGGGGGGGATGGGAATGGCCGTGCCTGCGAGGGCGCCGAAAATCTGCGGGTACGAGCCGTTCAACGCGGTTCCCGACGAACCGCCCACAAACGTCGCGTAGACCGCTGCTTCCTGCCCGTAACCTGCGGCCAGCGCCGGGCTGATGCCGGCAAGCGCGGCCTCCGCGGCGGGCAGAGTGCTCGAAAAGAAGGTTTGCTGGTCGCTGGTCGCATTTACGCCTTGCTGAATGGTTCCGGGGGGAAGACCGAAAGCGTTGGAAAGATCCACGTTGTTGAGCAGGCCGAAGCAGGTCTGGCCGCCCACGCAGTCCTGCCCGATGGAAGAAAATCCGGTCTCATGCCGCCGCGTAATTTCGTAGGAAAAATAGTAGAACGTTCTATCCTTTTTGATCGCGCCGCCGAAAGCGGCGCCCGCCTGTACGCGGGTGTAGGCTGGATCGGGAACGGTGCTGAAGGGGTTTACCGCCTGAAAATTCCGGTTACGCAGGTAGCCGAATACGTCGCCGTGAAAAGCGTTCGATCCCGAGCGCGTGATGATGTTCACCACGCCGCCGGAGGCGCGGCCATATTCTGCTGCGTAGTTGTTGGTGATGATCTGGAATTCCTGCACCGCTTCCTGCGAGACGGTGGAGCGCACACCGTTGGTGGAGTTGTCGGTGGCGTCGGCGCCATCCACATTCACCAGGTTGGAGCGGCCGCGCTGGCCGCCCATGTTCAGGCCAGAAGTGGGCGCAGCGCCGGTGTTGGGTGCGTTGTCGCGCACTACCTGCGAATCGGTCAGCGTGAAGTTAATGTAGTTGCGGCCATTAATGGGCAGATTGTCGATGCGGCGCTGTCCGATCGTGTCCGTGGTCGAAGTGCGCGAGGTCTCCACCAATTCCGCCTCGGAGCTGACCTCTACCACTTCCTTACCGGTAGCCAGCGCGAGGGCGACGGGAAGGTCCACCAGCCCGCCGACGGTGATGCTCACATCTTTAGCCTCGGCCTTGCCGAAGCCCGCCGATTCCACCGTGACCGTGTAAGTTCCAGGAGGCAACAGCCGTACGCTGTAGCCGCCCTGTCCGTCGCCGGTGGCGATGCGTTCGAGGCCTTTGGCAACATCGCTTACCTTCACCGTGGCATTCGTTACAAAACTGCCCTTGGGATCCTTCACGGTGACGTGCAGATCGCCAGTGGCAACGCCGCCCTGGCTAAAGGCGATGGAGGAAAGCAACAGACCGAACGCTAACCGGACGAGCGTGGAGACCCCAAATGCTTTCAGGCTGTGGATCGTGATCATGCGGTTCATAGAGTTTCCCCTGACTTCGACACTTCGAGGTGGCGGCAGAAACAACTCCAACGGCGGATGGCGGAAATGCGCACGAGATTCCTGGGCGATTAGGTCCCGCTGGTTTTTACACCAGAAAGGGTAGAGAAAACAAGGCAGGAATGAGCAGGGGTGGTGTTCAAGTTAACCCGTCGCAAGTTTAGCTTAGGCACGGCGACGCCGGCAGGGAGTGTGGCACAAACACCGCGGCAGCGTCTGTGACATACGTCACATATCTAGGAAAGAGAAGACAGGCGAACCGGGACGGCGGGATTCTGCAGTCGCCCCAGGAGCATAGCGGTGCTGCTCACATCCTGGTAACGGTCGACCACCCGCACGGCGGCGAACCCGGAGTTGGGCCAGGCCAATGCCAGGTAGATGCGCGCCAGCGCCACGGTGGTATTGCGGCGGAGCAGCAGTGCGTCGTTCACCAGTTGATGGGCGGCTTCGGCAATTCGCGGATCGCCATTGGCCATAGCCGCTTCGCCCACACGCACTAAGACGGCGGCGTTTCTCCCCGCTACGTGGACGTAGGCGGCCATGGCGCGCAAACGCTCACGGCGGACTGCGCGGAACTGCGCCGGCGGCAAACGGCGCCGCAGGTAGTCGTCCTCGGAAGGGCTAATCAAATTGCGGAAGGCTGCGAGGTCGATCGGACGGATCGTTCCCGCCAGGCTGGCGCTGCTCTTGCCCTGCAGTCTTTGGGTTACGGCCAAGCGCAAAATGATGCCCAGTGCAACTACGGCGGCGATGACGAGGATGATGGCTATATTCATTGTTGTAGTAGACGCTCCAGTTCCCGGTTCCAGATGTCGAGATTATTCTCGGGCAGCAGAACCACAGACGTGGTGGCACTCTTCTGGGGTATGAGGAGGTAATAAAACCAAATCAGGACGCAGAGATGGTAGGTGGCCATGTTTAGGAAGTCGAGAAGCTGGCGTCGATCCAATAACCCGCCGTTCGCCATTACTGCCCAAGAGGCCAGATGCTCGCAAGACAGAATGCCGATACCCAGCGCAATCCCGAAGGCGCAATTATCCCAGGCTAGCTTGAAATAAGCAGCAAAGGAAAGCAAGAAGACCAATAATCCGCACTCGACGATGTAGAACGTTTGCTGCAGAATGTGCGATCCGGAAATAAACCAATGAGTATTGTCGGGAACGACGAGCGCAGCAGCTAGGGTGGCGAGCAACACCAGCGCGGTACCGGTGCCGGTAATCAGCCGGCTGCCTACCTTAGCGATCACAGGCCAAGGTTGGAGGAGATGGAAGAACAATTCCCCAATTACCCCGAGCTTGATGAATCCCTCAATTATCAAGCCGACGCAGAAGGCACGCCAGAACATCTCTGGGCTCACCGAGGGATTTACATCCAACCCATAGAGTATGAATTCTTCGATAGCCTCGAAGACGAGATAGGCAAAAAAGATCGGCAAAAGTTTGTGGAGTCCACGACGCCAAACCATTGCGGCCAGCACGACCTGCAAAAGATGAGGCGCAAGCCACAGATAGTGCCAGAGAAATGAGTGCGCCTGCAGCATGGCTCGTAGCCGCATACTATACGCGACATGCCCCAGGCGCCAAACCCGTGATCACTTTTGTTCGTTTTTCGTAAGGCCGTGCCGCGCTAGGGCTTGCACAGGCTACTGCCGCCACCGCAACTTGTGCCGCCGACGCCGTCAGCATGGGCAACAGTGGGGATTACCAAAGTGTGGAGGAACATCAGGGCTGCTGCAACGACGAGTAGCACGTGTTTCACGGTTGTTTTCTCCTTGTTTTGGAAAAGCGAACCGTGATACTTTCATGAGGCTTGACTAGCTGAAAAGATCACTTCAGGCCCTCAGCCTGTTCGGAATTCGTAACAACAAATGACGCTAAAATCCGCCGTACAGGATCTGCGAGATACCACGCTGGCTGCCGTTTCCGGACTGCTGGCGAAACTGGCTTATCTCGGTTCCCTGCGCCGCCGTGAGGGCGGGTACGGACACTGGGGCATGCAATTGGTGCACGGGGAAGAGTCGTCGGACCGCGCCTTGAAGGCGGTTCACAGCGAAGTACTCTCCACGGTGCTGCGGACTCCGATAGCAGACTTAGTCGAGGACTTACGGGAATCGAGCCAGGGCAGCGAGAAAACTGCGGGAACCTACGTCGAAGGCATGCGCGAAGAACTTAACGAACTGCTGCCCTCACCGCAGGACGCCGTTTCCGCAAGCCACCTTAATTCAGTGCTGGTTGCGCTTTCGAGCCTGGAGAAGAACCGAAAGGGTGCCACTCCGTCAGCTTCATAGCGACTCCCACAACCTGCCCGATAATCTCGGCTTCCTGGGGATGGCGCAGAACCCGGATCTGAACCGGCGACAACGGGTGGGGCTGCAGGATGATGTCATCGCGACGCATGCTGCACCAGCAGCAAGTGTATCCGTCGCGGGTTTCCACGAAGTAGATGGGACGTTCGTACTCCGACCGCCAAGATCCCTCCACAACTTTGTTCTTCTCTTCATCCACCTGGATGAAGCTTCCCGGCGGAAGAATCGGATACATGGTGAAATCCTGGTGGCCGATGTAGCCATAGGTAAAATCGCTGTGGGCGAATTGGGCTAGGTAGGACAAAGGCACCAAGCCCCACTGCTCCACCATGCGGCCGAGATTGCTGGTGCGTTGTTCATCGAAGCCAGGATCCATGCGGATGGGCATTTCTACCGAGGACAGCCCGGAGAGAGTTTCGGAGATATGGGAGCGCGGGGGGGCGATCATGCCGAGATCCGCTGCCATGTTGTTCATGTCCACGCCGTACCAAGCCAGCAGTTCCCGCAAGTCGCGACGGTAGATCACGGCAAGTGTATAGAGGCGGAAAATGCTGGGTAAAACACCCTTGGTCTCAATGTCCGACAAACGGCTGGGAGGGATCGAGAACTCCTCGTTGCGATACTTCTCAGCCATGCGCGCACTGGAAGTCTCGATGTCGCGCATGGTCAAGCCGAGTTTCTCGCGCAGGGTGCGAAGACTCTTACCGGCTGGGAGCATGGCAAGCCTCCGATGAAGTTGGGAACGTCATAATGTGGCGGACATCATAGCAGGGAGTGCGGTTTCGTGTCACAGGTTTGCGCGAAATTTTGAGTGGGTGGGAGTTTGTTACGATTTGCGAACAAGCTTTCCGCCGCGTCCTGCCTAGGGAATCACTGATGCTGCCCGCCAGGGAGATCGGCTCCCTACAGGTCTGCAGCCGAGCCAATATCGGCTCTTTGTTCGGATTTCGTAACAGAAAAGGGCAAGAATCGCAGAAAACTGCTTTGAGGCGATTGGTTCCCTTGCGGGAATCCGGGTCCTTTGCCATCCAATTCCTGCCTTTACCATCATGACATTTGTCACGCCGCTGGGATGATGAACGGCACTGGCGCGCGATCCGCCACTCCACCATGATGCAGTCACCGGGACAGATCGATGATTTGCCCGGCAAGCCAAACCAAGGCGGAGAAAACCAAGATGATCGCAACTCTGGAAGAAACGCCAAGCCTGCAGCGCGCAAGTTACGGTTCTGTGGTGGCAAGTCTGGAAGGCATTAGCAAGAACTACGGAGAAGTTCGCGCCCTGCGTAATGTGAATTTCACGGTGGGTGCGGGGCAAGTAGTGGCGCTGCTGGGACCGAACGGGGCAGGAAAGACTACAGCGGTGAAATTGCTACTAGGGCTGTTGCAGCCCAGTTCCGGCAAGGCCCGAGTGTTCGGCGGAGATCCCACCAATCCACACAATCGAATGCGTGCAGGCGCCATGCTGCAGGTAGGGCGCGTGCCGGAAACGTTGCGGGTGCGCGAGCACATTGACCTCTTTTCGAGCTATTACCCGCGGCCGTTACCCCTCGAGGAAGTGCTGGCTGCGGCGGGCCTGGAGAAATTGCGGGACCGCAAGTTCGGCGACCTTTCCGGCGGGCAGAGACAGCGAACCCTGTTCGCGCTGGCCATCTGCGGCGATCCTGACCTGCTGTTTCTCGACGAGCCTACCGTGGGGCTCGATGTGGAAGCCCGGCGTGCGCTCTGGGAAGAGATTCGCCGCCTGGTCGAGCGGGGAAAGACCGTCCTGCTAACCACGCACTATCTGCAAGAAGCCGACGCCCTCGCCGACCGAATCGCCGTAATCAACCAGGGCGCGATCATCGCGGAAGGCACCCCGGCGGAGATCAAGGCGCAGACCAGCGGCAAGCGCATCCGCTGCGTCACCACGCTCGGCCTGGCGAGCCTGCTGCAAATTCCGGGCGTTACCGACGCGAAGCAAGACCGGGAGGCAGTGGAGATCCGTACCAGCGAAGCCGAGTCGGTCGTGCGCGCATTGCTGGCGCGCGACGCTTCACTGTCCGGTCTGGAAATCACCAGCGCGGGTCTGGAAGACGCATTTCTGGCTCTCACGCAGGACAACGGCGAAAACGCCAATCGTCAGAACTGATCATCATCCTTTAGACGCGAACTTTAGACGCGAACCGGCGGAGAAAACGAGGAAACCCACGATGAGTACTGCTGCAGCGGCACTGACCAATACGGAGATCGAGCGTTCAACCAGCCACAATGCCACCATCTTCCTGAAAGAAGCGAAGTACGAATTTCTTAAGAACCTTCGCTTGCGGGTTTATACGGCGTCGGTGATCAGCTTCCCCTTGATGTTCTATGTGTTGTTCGGGTTGGTCTTGAATGCCAAGGAAGTGATTGGCGGCACCGGTGTTCCCACTTACCTGATCGCAACCTATGGCACGTTCGGAGTGATGGGAGCGTCGCTGTTCGGGACCGCATCTGGGCTTGCCGCCGACCGCGGACTGGGATGGCTGCAGGTGAAGCGCGCGAGTCCTATGCCGCCGTTTGCCTACTTCACCGCCAAGGTTGTGTTGAGCATGATCTTCAGCGCGATTGTGGTTTCGCTGCTGCTGGTGCTGGGCATCAGCTTCGGGGGAGTGCGGATGCCGCTCGGAGAAATGGCAAGGCTGCTCGGAACGCTGGTGGCGGGATCACTCCCCTTCGCCGCCATGGGATTGGCGATCGGCTACTTTGCTGGGCCAAACTCGGCGCCCGCGGCGATCAACCTGATTTATCTGCCACTCTCGTTTTGCAGCGGGTTGTGGGTGCCGTACATGTTTCTGCCCAAGCTGGTACGACAGATCGCACTGGCACTGCCACCCTATCATCTGTCGCAGTTGGCGCTCGGGATTGTGGGTGCAGGACGCCACGAGTCAGCGGCGACACACTGGGAAGTGCTATTCGCCTTCACCCTGATTTGCCTGGGCGTAGCCCGTATCGGCTTTCAGCGCGACCAGGGAAAGCTTTACGGCTAGGGCCAGTTCACGCCGCCGAAAGGAAAGCGAGGACATCATGAGTGCGGACGCCAGAAAAGGATACGGATCGACCCTGATTTTGATGATCCTGGGAGTGCTCGCGCTGTATGGTGGAGCACGCTGGGTGGGGTTCCTGGTTCCGGCGGCAATCATCGTGTGGCTGGCTGCGAGTACCCGTTGGCACGCTCGCCGCGCCACCATTGACGCGCGGGTGGACAATGGAAGGGTGCGAAGATAGGGCGTGGAAAGGATAGGGACAAAGATTGAAGAGTAATGGCATGTCCCCTGACGACAACGGTGTGGGTGAACGCCCGCCGGTTTGCGCTGGAGAGCCTGTGTCCTGGGGGGAGAAGGTTAGCCTTTCGCCCCGCGACAAAGGCACCGGCTGGGCTCCTTTCATCTGGCTCGCTTACTTGTGCTTCTTTTTTCTTCAACCCATCTTCGACCACGCCGGCTGGAAGGAATGGTCCCTCACCGGCGTCGCCTCAGTCATTTTTCTGCTTCTCTACTTCGGTCTGTTCTGGCTGAAGAATCCGCGCTCGTTACTGCACATCGCCGGAATGGTAGTCCTGGGGCTTGTGTTCGCCCCCATCAATTCGGGAGCGTCTACTTTTTTTGTCTTTGCGGCAGCCTTCGTTCCTTTCGCCGTGCAAACGGAGCGGGCCGCGCTCGGGCTGATAGCGGTGATTGTGGCGCTTGCTGGGCTCGAAACGTGGGCCTTCCACTTGCCGGGCTGGTTCTTCTTTTACGGGGGCGGGCTGGCTTCGGCAGTCGGGGGCAGCAACATCTACTTCGCGCAGCGTAACCGTGGTATGGCCAAGTTGCGGAGGGCCAACGAGGAAATCGAACACCTCGCCAAGGTGGCCGAGCGCGAACGCATCGCGCGCGATCTGCACGACGTCCTCGGGCATACGCTCTCGGTGATCATTCTGAAATCTGAACTCGCCGGAAAGTTGATGGAGCGCGATCCGCAGCGCGCCGGCAACGAGATCCGCGAGGTCGAGCAGATTTCCCGTCAGGCGCTGTCGGAAGTTCGCGACGCCATCCGCGGCTATCGCTCGCGAGGGTTGGAGGCCGAACTGGCGCAAGCCAAGTCCACGCTCGAGACCGCAGGGGTAAAAGCGGAGTGGCACGCGGCTAAGATCAGTTTGCCCGCGTTACAGGAGAGCGTCCTGTCGATGGCCGTCAAGGAAGCCGTGACCAACGTCGTGCGCCATGCCCAGGCCCGCAACTGTAGTTTGCGTCTGGAGCAGCAGAACGGTTCCTGCCACCTCGAGATCGAAGATGACGGCCGCGGCGGCTTTCAACACGAAGGCAACGGACTGCGCGGCATGCGCGAGCGCGTCGAAATGTTGGGCGGTACGCTTACCCGTGATTCTCAAGCGGGGACCAGACTCACCATCACCCTCCCACTCAAAGAAGTTATGCAGAAAACCGAGGGCAGCGACAATTGAATCCCGCTTCGAAGGAGGGCCGCAAGACCATTCGCGTCGTCCTCGCCGAGGATCAGGGGATGGTGCTGGGCGCGCTGGCCGCGCTGCTCGAGATTGAAGGCGACATCTCGGTCGTGGCCCAGGTGCGCAATGGCAAAGAGGCTCTGGAAGCTGTCCTCATGCACAAGCCGGACGTGCTTATCACAGACATTGAGATGCCGCTGATGACCGGACTCGACGCCGCCACCGAGCTCAAACGCCGCCGCACCAGCACCCGCGTCATCATCCTCACGACTTTTGCGCGCGCGGGATACTTGCGCCGTGCCATGGAAGCCGGGGCCCTGGGATATCTTTTGAAAGACATGCGCGCCGAGGAACTCGCCGAAGCCGTGCGCCGCGTGCAGCAGGGATTGCGCGTCATCCATCCCGATCTCGCTACTGAAGCCTGGGCAGAAATGGACCCGCTCACCGATCGCGAACGCCAGGTTCTGCGCCTGGCGGGCGAAGGCATGCAGAGCGGCGACATTGCCGCGGAACTGGGCCTCTCCGAAGGCACCGTGCGCAACTACCTTTCGGAAGCCATCAGTAAGATGGGCGCCAGCAACCGCATCGAGGCCTCCCGCATCGCCCGCACCAAGGGGTGGCTGTAAGGGTATCCTCTCCTGTGTGTGAGGCCGCTGCTATTTGGTTTGGATCGAAGAGAAGGCATCAAACGGAACCACAATGTCATGGCCGGTGGTCAACATTTTAATCGTTAAGTACTTTGCGGCCGGTGGAGTCCAGTTCAGGTTTTCATACAGGATCAGGCTGCTGTTCAGGGGAAGCACCTCGTCCCCTCCAATTGGAAATCTGCCTAGCTCCTTGTACGAAGGTCCCTTCAAAACATCCCGCAACATTTTCTGCGACTCAAAGTCGAGAGGTACACGGTCTGAGACAACAATGAATCGCACGCCATCGTCATGAATCAGATCTACGATCTCCTGTGGGCTATGAACCAACTCTACGCCCCCGCCGCTTTTCTTGATGCGGTAGGCGTAGAGCGCCTTTCGCAGCACGAGGAATCGGCGGTCGGGGTCGTCTGCACGCATGAAGAAGATGAAATTGCCGGGCAGTGGCCCGTCAAATAGGATGATGGCTGACTTGCTCTCCTGCAAAATTCTCTTCGGAACCGCGGCATACCCGGTCACATAAGGACGGTGGAAGGTCCGCGCCGACGCCAGTGTTGCTCCCAGCACAACCACTGCGGCGGCGAACCCCGCTACTCTGAGCCACGGCTTGCGAAAGAAGCAAAACAATAATCCGCTTGCAAAATATAGAAACGGAGGGATCCAGTAGATTACGTATCGAGCTTCCATGTGTCCGATGAGCGTGAAGGTCACATAACAAGCCACAATCCAACTCGACATGATTGCAGGCAGCTTCGCCCGCGCCCACTGCCGGCTAGTCAGAATGCCGAGCAAAGCCAGCCCTAGAAGGCTCCAGCCCAATTGGCCGGGGAGGGCTTGAGAATAGAAGACCCAGCGGTTGCTGCCCCCGATGACGCTTTCAGTCAAATCCATCGCAATGGTCTTCCAATGGACGGCGTAGGCGAGCGCATAGAAGGGCGAAACCAGCAGCAAATAAATGGCTGCGGCACGCAGCGCTTCTTTGCGGAGGAACAACCTCCAACCGCCACACAGGAGGCCCGACAGAACACAGAACGGGATCAGATAAATCCCGTTCTGTTTGGTTAGGGCCGCCGCACCGGCAAGCACCGCAAACCAATAGATATCGGATTTCTTACCGCGGAGGAGATACAAGATCCAAAAGAAACTAGCAGCAATGCACCATGAAAGTGATGGAATCTCAAGCATCACCGTTTTTTCAAACAGAAGCACACAGGGCAGCAGTGCGAGCACGGCGGCGGAAAATGCGGCCGCCCACTCGTTCAAAAGCTCTCGTACGAGCAGGAACCAGAAGACTAACCCGAACAGCGTGAAGAACAGGATGGTCAGCCGCGCGGCAACCACGGTGGGGCCCAGCACCAGGAAAAACGCGCCTTCAAAGCAATAAAAAAGCGGTGGCCAGTGAATTACTCCGCTCAATGCGGGATACTGCGCGTAGTAGCGGTAGGTGTAGCCAACGGGATCCGTAAAAGGATGGTCTCGAACCAGATCCGCAAAGTAGAGTCCGGTGACAGCGTGCTGGGTTTCATCCACGTTGTAGCTGAACTCGCCGACGCGAATACCGCGGAGGGTCGCCACCATGGCAAGCGCGAGTACGCAAAGGAGCAGACCAGTGGAACGGTAATTCCACCTCCCGGTTTCCTGGGCCTGTGACGCTCGCACCGCTGGTTCTTCGGCGGGAGTGGGCTTATCCGGGCCCAAAATGGCTTCCTTCACAAAGCCCTCCAGGACCCTTATTTTAATACTACAAATGCTGCTTAATACCAGTGAAATGCACTACCTACTATTTCTTCGCCATCGCCCGGAATTCCGCTCTGTGCGTTCGTTACGGCTTCAGAAAATCCGGCATTCGTGAGAGGCTGCGCTATAGCGCCCACTTGCAACTGGAAACAGGAAGCTGGAAACTGAACTCTATGCCCGACGCCTATATCCTCGGCATCGAAAGTTCCTGCGACGAGACCGCCGCTGCTGTGGTGCGCTCGGGAGAGCAACTCATCTCAAACGTTGTCGCTTCGCAGATCGCGACGCATCAACCTTATGGGGGAGTTGTGCCGGAGCTTGCCTCGCGCGAGCACCTGCGGGCGATTGTTCCCGTTGTTAAGCAAGCACTGGCCGAGGCCGAACAGACGTACGCTTCGGTCGATGCGATCGCCGTCACCCAGGGTCCCGGCCTCGCCGGTGCCCTGCTGGTGGGAATCAGCTATGCCAAGGCTTTGGCCTTCGCGCTCGATAAGCCGCTGATCGCGGTCAACCATCTCGAAGGCCACATCCATGCGGTTCTGCTCGAAGAGCGGCAGAAGGGAAATCACGAGCTGCAATTTCCTGTGCTCGCTCTAGTGGTCTCAGGAGGACACACGCACCTGTATCTGGCCGCGCAGAAGAACCACGGTTGGACCTACGAAAACATCGGCCACACGCGCGACGACGCCGCCGGCGAGGCTTTCGATAAAGTCGCCAAGCTGCTCGGCCTGGGCTATCCCGGAGGCCCCGTCGTCGACCGCCTTGCCCCGCATGGCGACCCGAGTGCCGTGAAATTCCTGCCAGCGCAAATCAAGCATCGCGATCGACGGGACCATCGCGGACCCAAAGAAATCGAGACTGATCGCCCGCGCTTTGACTTCTCCTACAGCGGCATCAAGACTGCCGTACTGCGTTACGTCGAGGTTCACGACATGCATCATTCCATCGAGATCCGCCGCAAGGCTCTGGCGAACATCTCAAAGCCGAAGCTGGAAGACTACCTGGCGAATTGCGATAAGCAGACGCTCGACTTGGTCGCTTCGTTTCAGCGTGCGATCGTCGAAGACCTGGTTGGCAAGACTCTCGCTGCGGCCCGCGCCTACGACATCGCGACGCTTTTCGTTACAGGCGGAGTGGCGGCGAACAACGAATTGCGCAGCACATTCGAGCGGGAAGGCGCCCAGGAGGGTTTGCCCGTGTATTTTCCATCGCGGCCGCTTTCCACCGACAACGCCGCCATGATTGCCGCCGCCGCCTATCCAAAATTTCTGGCAAAAGATTTTGCTGCGATGGATTTTTCCGCCGAAGCCGGGTTAATCCTTCGTTAGACTTTTGGGATAGCTCTGCTGAAGACAACATCCAGCGCCTTCTCCAGCTGGCCTTCGATGTCAATATCCTTGTAGATGGCGAAGTTGGCGCGTTTTTCCGTCTCATCGAAGCCACTGGCGCGGCCCGCAACAATGATGATGGGAATCTTCGCGGTCTCGAGTTTCCCCTTGAGGGCGCTGATCAACTCGCTGCCCGTCATCTTGGGCATCTGCATGTCGGTAACGATCAGGTCAGGATGCACGCGCTCAAGAATCTGCAACGCCTCCACGCCGTTCGTGGCCGACTCCACCGCAAAGCCGCGCTCTTCGAGAAAGCGGCAGACGGTGTAGCGGATCAGCATGGAATCGTCGACCACCAGCGCTACGGCAGACATGAGATTGCACGTGCGGAATGCACGCCCCCGGCCTGCAGACTAGCAGAGCCTTTTCGCGGGGAACAAGATGGAATCGAGCAGACGCGGTTACTTCGGTGATCTCAGGTTGCAGCTTTGAGCCCTCAAGATTCCTGGGCTTCGCCTTCGGAACTTTCGGCACTTTCCTCGATGCTCATGTCCTTAAGCTCGCTGGACTCGAAGATCTCGCGGCACTCGAGGCATTCCACGAACTCCGCGTCTTCCTCGCGGCTCACGATTTGCACGCGCGGGTGCTTGCAAGGTTGCTTGCCTGCGTTTTGAGGATGAGAGAACGGCTTTGAGGTCATAAATCCGGAAGCGTCGCCCTCATGGAATGCGGAGGGACCGATTCGCGGGAATGTCCCGGTATTTTAGCCTTGCTTTGCTACTTGTCAAGTGCCGAGCGTCAGATTGCGGTGAATTTCTTTCCTGCTGCGGGCGTCGCCTGGCCAAGGCTCTACTGACTTGCTCGATTTCCGACCAAAATCATCGGAAAGAGCTAAGCCATTCAATCACCGATAGTTACCATTTAATGGTATTTCTCACAGCTGCCTGCAAGGGCTTGCGTAATCCTGGCTTCTAGACGTATAATGAACTACGACAGAAAAGGTCGTAATTAACTCCGACCCTGCCGGTCGGAGTTCAGCTACGAGAGCGGTATCGGCAGTCGGAATCCAGCAGTCGGAATACAAGATGCTCAAGCTAACCAAAAAGGCGGATTACGCGCTGATGGCCATGAAGCACTTGGCCGACCACGCTCACGAAGGAAGTCGGAGCGCCAGCGCGAAGGATGTTGCGGATTCTTTCGGCATCCCGCCGGAGGCCCTCGCCAAGATTCTGCAGCGATTAGCTAAGGCCGGTCTCTTGCAATCGCAGCACGGTACCAACGGAGGTTACCGGCTGGCGCGTGCAGCGCATACGATTTCCGCCTTCGAAGTGATTCAGGCCATCGACGGTCCCTTGTTCATCACGTCGTGCGTCACCGTTCGCGGGGAGTGTGGTCAGAGCGACCGCTGCAACATCCGGGAACCTTTGCGCAAAGTGAATGAGAGCATCGAAGCCGTCCTGAAGCGGATCAAGATTTCGCACATGCGGGAAGAACCGGAGGCGGCCGATAGCGCCGTGACCAAGCCGGCTGAGCTGTTAACGATCATTTAGCGACGACGAGATAGCCCGACAGGGCGGCATGTGAAAGCCCGGCACGGAAGTGCCGGGTGAAAAGGAAGAAAGAAAACGAGTCCCGTAGGGACGGCACCTTAGAAATTTGAACTAAGGTAGGAGAAGCAATTATGAGCACGGATGTGAGAGTTCCCCAACAACTTCCAGTCACGCAGCACGCCACTCCCCAGGGAGTGAAACTGCCCATCTATATGGACAACCATGCCACCACGCCCATGGACCCGCGGGTGCTGGAGGAGATGCTGCCCTATTTCATGGAAAAGTTCGGCAACGCTGCCAGCCGCAATCACTCGTTCGGCTGGGCGGGAGAAGAGGGCGTGGAAACGGCTCGCGAACGCATCGCCAAGCTGATCGGCGCC
Organism: uncultured Acidobacteriaceae bacterium; assembly: GCA_963749985.1. Classification (GTDB taxonomy): domain Bacteria; phylum Acidobacteriota; class Terriglobia; order Terriglobales; family Acidobacteriaceae; genus Sulfotelmatobacter. The sequence continues at coordinate 67,918 of CAVVOS010000008.1, forward strand.
ACCACCAAAGAAATCATTTTCACCTCCGGCGCCACCGAGAGCGACAACCTCGCCATCAAAGGCGTGGCCGAGATGTACCGCGAAAAGGGCAACCACATCATCACCGCGGTCACCGAGCACAAGGCTGTGCTGGATACCTGCAAGCGCCTGGAGAAGAACGGCTATCGCGTCACCTACATGCCCGTGCAGAAAGATGGCCTGATCGATCTCGAGGACCTGAAGCGCGCCATGGACGACAAAACCATCCTGGTGAGCATCATGGCCGCCAATAACGAAATCGGCGTAGTGCAGCCCATCGCCGAAATCGGCAAGCTCTGCCATGAACGCGGCATCATTTTCCACACCGACGCCACGCAAGCGATCGGCAAAATTCCTATCGATGTCAATAAGCAGAACATCGACTTGATGTCGATCTCTGGACACAAAATGTACGGCCCCAAGGGCGTGGGCGCATTGTATGTCCGCCGCAAGAATCCGCGGGTACAGATTTCTGCAATCATCGACGGCGGCGGCCACGAGCGCGGCATGCGTTCCGGCACGCTCAACGTCCCCGGCATCGTTGGCCTCGGCAAAGCATGCGCCATCGCTTCCGAGGAAATGTCTCGCGAGGCCGTTCAGTTGGCCAGCTTACGCGATCGCTTGCGCGATCGCATCATGAACCGTCTCGATGAAACTTACATCAACGGCTCCATGGAGCACCGCTTGCCCGGCAACCTGAACATCAGCTTTGCCTACGTCGAAGGCGAGTCGCTGCTGATGGGCATCAACGATATCGCGGTTTCGAGCGGCTCGGCCTGCACCTCCGCGACGCTTGAGCCATCTTATGTATTGAAGGCTCTGGGCACGGGCGACGACCTGGCGCACAGTTCGATCCGCTTCGGCATTGGCCGCTTCAACACCGCAGCTGAAGTCGATTACGTGGCCGACCGCGTGATCGAAACCGTCGAGCGCCTGCGCGAACTTTCTCCGCTCTACGAAATGGCGAAGGAAGGCATCAATCTGAAAGATGTGAAGTGGGCCGGAGAAGCGCACTAGAAGCAAGAATAGCTGGTACCGAGTACCTGGTATCGAGTACCGAGGAAGCCGCGTAGCGGCGGAATGTGAAAGCCCGGCACGGAAGTGCCGGGTAGGTCAGATGGAACAGAACGAGTCCCGTAGGGACGGCACAAGATTCCAGAGGAGAAGCGAATGTCATATAGCGATAAGGTAATCGATCATTACAACAATCCACGCAACGTCGGCTCGATGGACAAGGGCAGCGCCGACGTGGGCACCGGCCTGGTCGGCGCACCCGAGTGCGGCGACGTCATGAAGTTGCAGATCAAGGTGAACCGCGAAACCAACGTCATCGAAGAAGCCAAGTTCAAGACCTTTGGCTGCGGCTCCGCGATCGCCTCGTCTTCGTTGGCCACCGAGTGGGTCAAGGGCAAGACCGTGGATGAAGCTCTCGCCATCAAGAACATGGACATCGTGAAGGAGCTGTCGCTTCCTCCCGTGAAGATCCATTGTTCCGTGTTGGCCGAGGACGCCATCCGCGCCGCCATCGGCGACTGGAAGAAAAAGCAGGAGAGCGCAAAGCCGGTTGCCTCGACTGTGGCGCAGTAGTAGCCGCGAAGCGGCGCAAGAATGCAGCCCACGGCGTAAGCCGTGGGTTCGAAGGCTGAATGAGACCAAGCCCCAACGGGGCGGGGCGGAAGAACTGCAGCCGGGACGCGGACGTGAATTTTTCCGTCCATGCCCGCTGACGTACTGTGGTTGGAGAGAATGACAACGCTAACCGAAACCGCACCACAAGCCGCGCCAGCCAAGGGCATTCAGGTCACCGAGAAAGCTCTGGTCAAAGTGCGCAGCGCGATGGCTAAGGAAGGCATTTCGCCCGAGCAGGGCGGACTGCGCCTGGGTGTGCAGGGCGGCGGCTGTTCCGGTCTAAGCTACAACATCCGGTTCGACACGCAGCCCCGCGAGCGCGACCGCATCTTCCAGTTCGGCGACGTGCGCGTCTTCGTCGATCCGAAGTCGTTTATCTACCTACACGGCATGATCCTCGATTACCAGGAAACACTGATGCAGCAGGGATTCGTCTTCGTGAATCCCCAGGCCACGAAGAGTTGCGGCTGCGGCACTTCGTTCTCCGCATGATCGCGTCGGCTGGTGTGGCGCGGGCACTCCTGCCCGCGAAATCTAACCACGAAGCGAATGTTCACGCCAACGCGGTCGCGCGCGCAGTTGTTTTACAGAAGACATGACGAATTTAACCACCATCACCGCAAAGCCCGCGCCTGAGGAAACACAATCCTGCTGGTCGTGCGGAACCATGCGTGCCGTACACTTTTGCGAGTCCTGCGGCAAGGTTCAACCTCCGGCCCCGGTGGACTATTTCACCTTCTTCGCCCTGCCGCGCAAGTTGAATCTCGATGTCGCCGCTCTGGAGAAGGACTTTTACGATTTGAGCCGCAAGCTGCATCCTGATCTCAGCGCCCAGGCAGGCAGCCAGGAGCAGGAATGGAGCCTGCAGCAAAGTTCCCTGCTCAACGACGCCTACCGCACCTTGAAAGACCCGATCAAGCGCACGCAGTATCTTCTGAAGCTGGAAGGCGTGGAACTGGAAGAGCAATCGAAATCGGCGACGGAGCAGGCGCGCTCCACCGGCGAACTCAAGAAGCAGATCGTGCCCCCCGATTTACTGGAAGAAGTGTTTGAGTTGAACCTGCAGCTCGAAGAATTGCGCACACAAAAGAAGATGGGCGAAGATGATCCCGCCCTGACTGAAGAGATCGGCCGGCAGAAACTTGAACTCGAACAGAAACTGGAAGAGCTCCTGCGCGAGTTAAAGTATCGTTGGGAAATGTGGGATGGAATGATCCAGCGTGCATACAACGGTCAGCCCGTCTCCGAAGAAGAGCGCAAGCAGGAGCGCGACAAAATGGTGGACTTGCTGAACCGCCGCAACTACATCCGCAATCTGGTGCGGGATGTGAATGAAGCGCTAGAAAATTGAGTAATTTGGTAATCGGGTAATTTGTAATTTAAAACCCGAAGGCCCTTAATTTACCAAATTACCCGATTACAAAATTATAAATGTCCTCTGATCGCATCGTCGGCATCGACCTGGGTACCACGAATTCTCTCGTGGCCTTCATGCAAGGGGAGAGCCCTGTCGTCATTCCCGGCGACGATGGATCGAACCTCGTGCCTTCGGTTGTCGCGCTCGATGAGAACAATCAGCCCATCATCGGCAATGCCGCCCGCAAACACCTCACCGAGACGCCGGAACGCGCGGTTTACTCGATCAAACGCCTCATGGGACGCGGGGTTGACGATATCCAGGAAGAATTGAAGTTCTTCCCGTTCCGTCTCGCCGAAGACCTGCAAGCCGGCGAAGTTCTGCGCATCAAACTTGGCGAGAAGACTTTTACTCCGCCGGAAATTTCCGCACTCATCCTCCGCCAGCTCAAACGCAATGCCGAGCGCTTTTTCGGAGCTCCGGTCAGCAAGACGGTCATCACCGTGCCCGCGTATTTCAACGACGCGCAGCGTCAAGCCACAAAAGACGCGGGCCGCATCGCCGGCCTCGAAGTCTTGCGCCTGGTCAACGAGCCTACCGCCGCGTCACTCGCCTACGGCCTCGATAAGAAGCAGAACGGCATCGTCGCCGTTTACGATCTCGGCGGCGGCACCTTCGACATTTCCATTCTTAAGCTGCACGATGGAATTTTCGAAGTCATTGCCACTAACGGCGACACGCACCTCGGCGGCGACGACATCGACAATCTACTGATCACCATCGCGCTCGATGACACTCTCGGTGACCTCGGACTCGACCTGCGCCGCAATGCCGAAGCCGTGCAAGCCATCCGCAATGCCGTGATCGAAGCCAAGATTGCGCTCTCATCGCAAACTTCGGTGAAGCTCGATGTTGAATTGCCGGGCGGCCAGCGCTATCTGCGCGAGATCACGCGCCAGCAGTTCGAACAGCTCATCCAGCCCGTCATCGACCGCACCATCGGTCCCTGCAAACAGGCTTTGAAAGACGCTGGCCTCAAGCCCGAACAGATTGACGAAGTTGTCCTGGTGGGCGGGTCCACGCGCATCCCCAAAGTTCGAGCTTTGGTCAAAGAACTTTTTCACCGCGAGCCGCACACCGGGTTGAATCCCGATGAAGTTGTCGCCCTCGGCGCGGCGGTGCAAGCCAACATTCTCGGCGGCGGTTCTGAAGCCACCGAGAACATGCTGCTGCTCGATGTCACGCCGCTGTCGCTGGGCATTGAAGTCGCGGGCGGTGTGACCGACAAAATTATTCTGCGCAACTCGACCATCCCCGCTTCGTCCACGCAGTTCTACACCACGCAGGTCGACGGCCAGGCCAACGTTGCGATTCATGTTCTGCAAGGCGAGCGCGAACTGGCGAAAGACTGTCGCTCGCTGGCGCGCTTCGATCTCAAAGGCATCCCGCCCATGGCTGCGGGAATGGCGCGCATCGAGGTCAAATTCCTCATCGACGCTAACGGCATCCTGCACGTCTCCGCCCGCGAGCAGCGCAGCGGCAAAGAGGCGGAGATTCAGGTCCAGCCCAGCTACGGCCTCACCGACGAGCAGGTCGAGGGTATGATCCTCGATTCTTTCGACAGCGCGGAAGAAGACTTTCGGCAACGCCAGGTCATCGAAGCGCGCAACGAAGCCGCCACCATCCTCGCCGCGCTCGACAAGGGCAAGAAGAGTCCGGCCTGGGGACACCTCACCACCGACGAGAAGAAGAAAATTGCGAAGATGGAGAAAGCCTTGATCGCGGTGAGAGCCGAAGACGATTACCAGGCGATTCGCAAAGCCATCGACGCACTGAATCAGGGCACGACGCGCCTGGCAGAACTGATGATGGATAGCGCCGTCTCCACCGTATTAAAAGGCAAAACCATGGACGAAGCCGACATGGGCGAAGGCCCCACAGCGCCGCACCCCATGGCCAAAGCCGAGTTCGAGTAATTGCGATGCCAAGTGATTCTCATCCTGAGCGGAGTGAGGCTTCGCCGAAGGCGAAGTCTTACGGAGTCGAAGGATCCCTGCAGTCCCATAAGATCTCGCAGGGAAGGTAGTTGGCGAGCGTAGAGATCCTTCGGCTGCGCCCAGGACGACAAGAAAAGAGATTGAGGTAGACAAATGTCAGAAGAAAAATCACAATCCGCCGGCACGGCCACCGAAGAAGCTCCCGGCGAAAACACGATCGGCGAAAACCCGCTTCAGCAAAACACGGTGCAGATCACGTTCCTGCCCGAAGGCAAGACCGTTCAGTTCGAGCACGGCAAGCTGCCTTATCAAGACCACGGCAAAGAAGAGTCAATCCTCGACGTCGCGCTGAACGATCACATCACACTCGACCACGCCTGCGGCGGCAATTGCGCCTGCACCACGTGTCACGTCTGGATCAAAGAGGGTGCCGAGAATCTTTCGCCGATGGATGACGACGAAGCCGACCGCCTCGACATGGCTGCCGACTTACAGTTAAACTCTCGTCTCGGGTGCCAGGTGCAGATCACCAAGCCGGGTAAAGTGGTCGTCGAGATCCCTGCCTGGAACCGTAATTACATTTCGGAAGAACATCACTAAGACCGGGCTTCGGGCTTCAGCTTTCGGGCTTCGGCCTAAACCGAATTGCCGAAGCCCGATAGCTGAAGCCCGAAGCCCTGTGCTAAGGAACTCCTCCATGCCTAAATCCTTAACCTGGGACGACGCCGAAGACATCGGCATCCTCCTCTCTGAAATCCATCCCGAGCTCGATCCGCTCACCGTCCGCTTCACCGACCTGCACCGCTACGTGACTGAACTGCCGGATTTCAAGGGCGATCCCGCAGCTTCCAACGAAGGCAAGCTCGAAGCCATCCAAATGGTGTGGCACGAGGAATTCCAGGACCGCACCCAGGGTTAAGCGAGAGAAGACAGGCAAAAGTCGGTTATTGGCGCAGTTTGACTATCACGCGATGAGTGTCATCCTGAGCGGAGCTGTTTTTCAGGCGCAGCGAAGAGCCAGCCCTGAGCGAAGCCGAAGGGATCTCCCGCTCAACCGGCCCAGCGCGTGAGCCAAACTGCACCCCGACCCAAAAGCCGTTCGCCAACCGCCTCCGACCGCGCGCGCCGAGATTCCTCTTCGCTGCCATCTTTTTACATCCTTGTGACAAATCGCGGCCCGACCAAGCTTAATCTTGCCAGGCTGTTGTTTCAGCGGGACCCGCACGTGGCTCCGGACGCATTCGTCCGGAGCCCTTTTCGACCGCGGCCATCAGCATCTCTCTCCATCCAACTGCAAAGGGCACAGCGCTCTGGCTGTGCCCTATTTTTCTTGCCCGAACCTTATTTCTTGCCTGAACCCTAACCGCTTTTCTACCCGATACTCGCCGGAACCGGCTCTTCCACGCTGGCTTCGCGCAGGAACTTGGCCGCTTCCTCCGGCGGCGTGGGATTGATGTAGAAACCCGTGCCCCACTCAAATCCCGCAGTCTTGGTCAACTTCGGCATAAACTCCAGGTGCCAGTGATAGTGATCGTTGGTCGGATCCTGTGCCGGCGAAGTGTGAATCACCAAATTGTAGGGCGGATTATCCAGCACTCGATCGGCTTTGATCAGCAGCGTCTTCAGTGCCTTGGCCAGGTTCTCAAACATGTGCGACGACGAGTTCTCGAACGCCGACTCATGCTGCTTCGGCAGAATCCATGTCTCGAATGGAAATCGCGGCGCATAAGGCGCAATCGTCAGGAAATCTTCATTCTCCGCCACCACCCGGCTCCCATTCTCAACTTCTTGACGAATAATATCGCAAAAGACGCAGCGCTCTTTGTACAGGTAATACTGCTTGGCGCCTTCCAGTTCCTGGACCACGTTGATGGGAAGAATCGGCAGCGCGATCAGTTGCGAGTGGGCGTGTTCCAGGGACGCGCCGGCGGCCTCGCCGTGGTTCTTGAAGAGCAGAATGTACTTGAAGCGCCGGTCTTTCTTCAGATCGAGGATGCGGTCGCGAAAGGTCCAGAGCACATCTTCAATCCGCTTTGGAGGCAGTGTTGCCAGGCTCGCATTGTGGTCCGGAGTCTCGATAATCACTTCGTGCGCCCCGATGCCGTTCATCCGGTCGAACATACCCTCGGCCTGACGATTGAGCGTACCTTCAATGCCCAATGCCGGAAACTTGTTGGGCACCACCCGCACCGTCCAACCCGGGGTATCCCGCTGCGATGCCGGGCCGCCATTCGATCCGGGACGATAGGCCTGAATCTCCGGCGGCGTCTTGCCCTCGTTTCCATAGCAGAAAGGGCAGAAGCCGCCCTTCAACTTCACATTCTCCCGGGCAAAATCAGTAGGACGCTTCGCTCGGTCCGTGGAAATAATCACCCAGCGGCCAACAATAGGGTCTTTTCTCAGGTCAGGCACTTACTCAACCTCTGTACATAGGATGGACGAAACTTTCATTCTAAACCGTCAGGGAGGAATTACGAAACACTTCGATCTGCGGCTGGCGAGCTTTCGAATGCTTGTAGTATACGCTGACCACATCGAAACGCCACTGGCACGAAGGTGGGAAGCGCCGCAGGTATTCTCTGACCACAGCCGCTACCTCCCGCCGCTTATGCCGGTCCACGGCGGCTTCTCCGGGCTTCACATCGCGCGTGCTTCGCGTCTTAACCTCGATAAAGCAAAGGATGTCTTTCTCCCAGCCGATCAGATCAATCTCTCCCCGGCAGCGCGGCGACCGGAAGTTTCGCGCGACCATGGTGTAGCCGAGCTTCCTGAGATAGAAGTAAGCCGCCTCTTCGCCGCGCCGACCGGTGAGGTGATGGGCAGCAATCATCTGCGCCGGCAAGGTATGCTCCGCCAGCCAGTCCAGAACCCCAAGGACTGCCCGCGTTGGCTGCCCAGAGAAAGCCCGTCCAAAAGGCACAAAAAGACCTCCAACCCAACCTTACCCGCCCGAGCCTCTGGGGGAATGTGATCTCTCTAGCAAAATATCAACCCAGGACTGCTTTCCCTCCCAAACCGGGAACTTGTGGCAGCAAATTCTGATTTGGGATAAATGTTGATTTTGGGTGGCGCAGCGCTTTCAGCGCTGCGATAACTCTCTTGCACGACCGAGGGCTTCAGCCCCTGGGGGACATTTACTTCCCTTCAAGGAACATTTGTGAGAGCTTGAGTACAGAAGGTGAAGTATGGAGATCATCATGCGCCGCATCGAAGCAGTCTGGGCGCCGCTTTGGGAACACCCGAAGGCGACGAACTAGAGGTCCTGGTGACGCTGGCAGAAGCCTACGAGCGCCAGCACTATCCAATCGACCTCCCTGACCCGGTCGAAGCCATCAAGTTTCGGCTGGAACAGGAAGCCAAGGATTACCGTGCCTTAATCAGAGTCATCGGCCAACGCACCCGCGTCTACGAAGTGATGCGCCGCGCCCGCCCCCTGTCCCTCAACATGATTCGCAAGCTGCACAGCCAACTGGAAATCCCCGCCGAAGTGCTGAGGGTCGGGAGGTCGTGTCGGCGAAAAGCCCCACTTCTCGCAAAGGACGCGAGAAATGGGGCACCCTGCCATTTGAGGGCGCGTCGCGAATGGGAGACGTGCCACCTCAGCGGCTGAAAGCCGCATCTGTTTCGGCTGGTTTACGGCACGAGTGGAACTCGTGCCCTTCCCGGTCTGTCATGTGTGCTCGCTTTGCTCGCGGGGCGGACGAATGCGTCCGCGATTGGTGTGCTGTACCCAGCTCAAGGAATCGGGCAGCAGGCGGACATTATCCTGGAGCAGTTACCAGAGTGAACCCGCAATTGCCATCCCTGCTCCTACCCGAATAGAATCCTCTATTACCCAGCCACGCCTGTTCCTGAGAGGACGATGCACAAAGGCATTGCCATCTATCCCGGCTCGTTTGATCCGACCACGAACGGGCACCTCGATTTGATCGAGCGGGGCGCCAAGATTTTTGAGGAATTGGTGGTCGCGATCCTGCGCAACTCGGAGAAAACTCCGATGTTCAGCGTGGCCGAACGATTGGAGATGCTGCGGGCGCTCACCGGGCATCTGAAGAACGTGCGCATCGACACTTTCGACGGGCTGATGGTGGAGTATGCGAAATCGCTGGAGGCGACCTGCATCCTGCGCGGCATCCGGGCCATCAGCGACTACGAATACGAATTGCAGATGGCGTTGATGAACCGGAAGCTCGAACCCACGCTGGAAACCGTCTTTATGATGCCGGCCGACAAGTACTCCTACGTAAGCTCGCGTTTGGTGCGCGAAGTGGCGCAGGCGGGAGGCCCGGTGAAGGGACTGGTCCCGGAAGTGGTGGAGCAGAAGCTGCGCGAAAAACTTGAACTCGCTTACAAGTTTCATGATGAGATGCACCAAGTCACGCCAGTCCCTGGTGGAAAAGAAAAGAAGAGGAAAAAGAAATCATGACCACGGCAACCATAGAAGCGCTCAAACTTACCGACCGAATCAACCGCATTGAGCCCTCAGCCACGATGGCGGTGGTGGCCGAGGCTGACAAGTTGCGCGTGCAGGGCATTGACGTGGTGGATTTCGGCGCGGGCGAGCCGCATTTCGCCACGCCGCAGCACATCAAGGACGCGGCCATCGCCGCCATCCAGGGCAACTTCACGAAGTACACGGCGGTGCCGGGCACGCCCGAGTTGCGCGACGCGATCGTGCACCGTCATGCCGTGGACTTCGATTCCGATTACCGTCGCGAAGAGGCCATCGCCTCGACCGGCGGCAAGCATGCGCTGTTCAACGCCGTTCAGGTGCTGGTGGATCACGGCGATGAAGTGATTTTGCCGGTGCCGTACTGGGTTTCGTTCAAAGACATCGTGCGCTATGCCGGCGGCGAGTGCGTGTTGCTGCACTCGGACGAGTCGCAAGGCTTCCGGGTGACGGCTGAAATGGTCGCCCGGCTGATCACGCCGCGCACCAAGGTGATCATTCTGAATTCGCCTTCGAATCCTTCCGGCGCGGTGATGAGCGCGGAAGATCTTACCGAAGTGGTCCGCCTGGCGCACGAGCGCGGAATCTGGGTGCTCTCCGACGAGTGTTACGTCTATCTGAATTACACCGGCAGGAATTTTTCGGTGGGATCGCTGCGCCAGTTTCGAGAACGCGTCGTGGTGCTGGGTTCGCTCTCGAAGACTTACGCGATGACGGGCTGGCGCCTGGGCTACGCGCTCGGTCCGGCAGCGGTGGTGAGTGCTATGTCGAAGTTGCAGAGCCAGTCCACTTCGAATCCCACGTCGATCGTGCAGAAAGCGGCCGTGGCGGCGCTGAAGGGACCGCAGGAGTGCGTCGAAAAAATGCGGCGCGAGTATATCGAACTTCGCGACCATGTGGTGAAAGGCTTGCGCTCGATTCCCGGCATCGCCTGCACGCTGCCGGAAGGCGCGTTCTATGCCTACCCGAACATCTCCGCCTTTCTGGGACGCGACGGTGTGAAGTCGGCGTCAGACGTGGCGGGAAAGTTGCTTCGGGAAGCGCACGTGGCCACGGTACCGGGAGAAGGATTCGGCACCAGCGACCACATCCGCGTCTCCTACGCGACCTCGAAGGCAGAGTTGGATCGCGGGCTGGAACGCATGCGGAAGTTCTTCGCAGGGCTGTAGGCGCGGGATTCACGCGCATAAGGCGCTGTTGATGTTTAGGTTCGGCGGAGGCCGTCCGTTCGCGAACGGCCTTTTTTGTCGAGATCATTTCATGGGCGATCTATATCCATTCTTAATGCTTCCGGCGTTCGATCCGCGTCCGTGGGGCACGCACGATCTGTCGCCGATTTATCCCAATCGCCATTTCGAGGAGAAGATTGGCGAGGCCTGGCTCACGGGCGACGATTGCAAAGTGGCCAACGGACCGTGCGCTGGGCAGACGCTGGCACAAGTCAGCAAAAAGTTTCAGCGGGAACTCGTGGGCGACGCTGCCCGCGATCCCCAACGCTTTCCTTTGCTGCTGAAGTTTCTTTTTCCGCATGAGAAACTCTCGGTACAGGTGCATCCCGACGATGAGCAAGCGCGCCGTGTCGGGCAGCCCTGGGGCAAGACGGAGTGCTGGTATGTGGCGCACGCGAAGCCCGGAGCGCAAATCGCTTTGGGATTGAAACCGGGCGTAACCGTGGCGCAATTCGGAGAAGCCATCAACGAGAAACGCGCCGAAGAGGTGCTGAACTGGCTCAACGTTTACACCGGCGATATGATTTACGTTTCTGGCGGCACCGTGCACACGCTGGGACCAGGTTCGGTAATCGTTGAGACTCAGCAACAATCGGACACAACCTACCGCTTGTATGATTATGGACGGCCGCGCGATCTGCACCTGAAAGAAGGTTTGGCCGCGGTGAAGTTGAAGGTTGCGTCCGGCAAAGTGCTGAGGCCGGCTCCCCAGGAAATTCGCGGCAGCAACAATCGGCAGGCTGTGCTGGTAGCCGCTCCTTACTTTGTTGTCGATATGTTTGAGATGAAAGATGCGCAGGAACTGAGCACGCGCGACGAGTCGGGCAAGAGTTCGGCGCAGATCCTGGTAGCGGTGGAGGGATGCGGCGTAGTGGAAGCGGCGGGAGCGGAACCGGTGACTATGGCGAAGGGGGATGCGGTGGTAGTTCCGGCGTCGGTGGAACAATTCACAGTCCGCCCGCAGTGGACGCTGGAATTTCTGAAGGCGCATGTGCCAGGTGCGGCGCTGCCCCAACCGGAAACGCGAATTTAGCAAGTGTAATTCGACAAACGTGGCCAAACACTCAAACTTCTATCCTGTGATCCTCGCCGGCGGCCGCGGCACGCGTTTCTGGCCCTTGAGCCGGAAGAAACGTGCCAAGCAACTGCTGGCGCTCGACGGCGAGCAAACCATGATCCAGCAGACCGTGGCGCGGTTGCTGCCGCTGGCCCCGCCGAAGCAATTCTGGATCATTACCAACCACGATCTTCGTCCCGCGATCTTGAAACAGCTTCCGAAGTTGCCGAAGCCGCAGGTGCTTGCGGAGCCGTTAGGGCGGAACACCGCACCCGCGATCGGACTCGCCGCGTTTCTTCTCTTGCGCGAACATCCCGATGCGGTGATTGGAATGTTTCCTTCCGACCACGTAATCGCCGATGAAAAGAGCTATCGCGCGACCATCGAGCGCGGTGCTGAGATCGCCGCTGCGGGCGAAAACATCGTGGTCCTGGGCATTCGCCCCAACCGCGCAGAAACCGGCTACGGCTACATTGAGGCGGGCAGCGCCTTTAGCGGCAAGGCTCTTCGCGTGCGCCGCTTCACTGAGAAGCCTGACGTGGAGAAGGCAGCTGCATTTGTGGCTGCGGGAAATTATTTCTGGAATAGCGGGATGTTTTTGTGGAGCGCTCGCACGCTGACCAATGCCCTGCGCGAGCATCTCCCCCAGACCGCTTCCCTGCTGGAACGAATCGCCGCCGCATTCGGCACCCGCAACTTTATGCCGACCTTGCGCAAGCTGTATCCCAAATGCGAAAACATCAGCGTCGATTACGCCGTGCTGGAGCCGCGTTCGGCGAAGGGCGAGCAGGCCAGCAACGTCTTTTGTCTTCCTGCGGATTTCGGCTGGAACGACCTGGGCTCCTGGACCGCTCTGCACGAGCATCACGTTGCGAAAGACCATCCGCTAGACGGTAACGTCGTAACCAGCGCGGGAGTATTTACTCTGAACGCCTGCGGCAACTATGTGCATGCTCCGGGAAAATTTGTCGCGGCTGTGGGTGTGAATGATCTTGTGGTAGTGGAAACCGCGGACGCACTGCTGATCACGACCCGGCAGCACGCGCAGGACGTAGGTAAGGTGGTGAAGTACTTGGATGAAAAGAAGTTGCACAAGCTCGTATGAAAAGGTGCCCCCCGGGGTAAGTGCTCGGTGGTCAGCTATACCGAGCATCACTGACCACCGACCACTGATCACTGGACACTGAACTTCAATGGCTCAAGAAATAAAATTCGGAACCGACGGTTGGCGCGGCATCATCGCCGACGATTTTACCTTCGACAACGTGCGCAGGGTCGCGGGCGCGATTGCTTCCTACGTGTTGAAGTATGAAAACGCCCAGGGCGGGGTTTTTATCGGCTATGACACACGTTTTGCTTCTCAACGTGCTGCGCAGGTAGCCGCCGAAGTGATCGCCGCCGCGGGCGTCCCAGCGAAGCTGGCCAACGATTACACGCCCACCCCCGCCGTGTCCTACGCGGTAAAGAACGAAGGCGCAGCGGGCGGAGTCATGGTCACTTCGAGTCACAATCCGTGGAACTGGAACGGAGTGAAGTTCAAAGGAAGTTTCGGCGGGTCTGCGACGCCCGCCATCATGAAAAGAATTGAAGAAGAGATGCGCGCGGGTGCGATGCCGCAAGGCACGAAGGCGGCCATCGAAGAGGTTGACATTAAGACACCCTACATCGCCGCAGTTTGCCGCTTTGCTGACATGGATCTGATCGGGAGGACCAGGTTCAAGTTCGCCATCGATTCCATGTACGGTTCCGGCCGGGGCGTTCTTGCCGGAATCTTCCGCGAGCGTGGCATTCAGTTCACCGCGATCCGCCAGGAACTGAACCCGTTATTTCCTGACATCAATCCCGAGCCCATCGAACCGCACATATCCCTGCTCCAGCAAACGGTGATCCGCGAGAAGTGCGACGCCGGACTGGCTACCGACGGCGATGCCGACCGCATCGGCGCGGTCGCAGAAGATGGCAGCTTCGTGGACTCGCACAAGATATTCTGCGTCCTGCTGCGCTGGCTGCTGGTGCGTAAGAAATGGTCCGGTGACGTGGTCCGCGCCTTCAATACGACGCGCATGCTCGATCGCATTGCCGCCAAGTACGGCCGCAAACTCTACGAAACCCAGATCGGATTCAAGTACATCGCGGATCTGATGATGGAGCACGACATTCTCATCGGCGGCGAGGAATCTGGCGGCATCGGTTACTCGCGCTTCCTGCCGGAACGAGATGGAGTCTTGAATTGCCTGCTGCTGGCCAACGTCATGGCGGAGGAAGGCAAACCGCTGGGCCAGCTGGTTGCCGACCTGCAACGCGAATTCGGTCCGCACTATTACGGCCGGCGCGATCTGCACATTCCCGAAGAGATCAAGCAGAATGCGATTCAGCGGGCTCGATCCGAAACCACACAGAGCCTGGGACGCTATCGCGTAGTGAAGAAAGAAAATCTTGATGGCATCAAGTTTTTCCTCGATGCGCCCACCAACGGCAACGGAGCGGAAGCCTGGATCTTGTTCCGCGCTTCGGGAACGGAACCCCTGCTGCGCGCATACGCGGAGGCCGCGTCCCCGGAATTGGTCGACGAAATCCTGACAGCTGGTGAGAGTTTTGTTAAGAAGAACTAAGACCAGTGGTTCGCGGTGTCATTCCTCTCTCCGAAACTCCACATTTGACGCGGCGGTAATGCGATACTGCTAACTGAGCATGACTCTCGCCGGAAGCACAACGTCGACCGCAGACGCACCTGAAGCGCGTCGCTACAATCGGATCCACCGCTGGCTCGGGATTGCCGATTTTGTCATCGGCTCGGCTTTCCTGGTTGTTCTGCTGGTCACCGGCTGGACCGGCTGGTTGCGCGATCTCGCTTACCGCCGGGGATTCCAGAACTACACGTTAGCTATCTTTATCTATTTGTTCTTCCTGCTCCTGATCAGTAAACTGCTCGGCCTGGGCCTCGACTACTACGGATTCCGTCTGGAGCGGAGGTTCCAACTCTCCACACAAAAAGTTCGCTCGTGGCTTTGGGATGAAGCCAAGGGCTTTCTGGTGGGACTGGTGCTGGCGGGCGTCGTCGTAGAGTTGCTGTATTTCATGATTCGCCAGTTCCCGCAGCATTGGTGGCTCATCACATGGGCGCTGTTCATGGGCCTCTTCATATTGTTGGCCCAGTTGGCGCCGGTGGTGCTATTCCCGATCTTTTACAAGTTCGAACCGCTGGACAACGAAGACCTGCGGCGCCGTCTGGTACAACTGAGCGAGCACGCGGGCACGCGGGTGCGCGGAATTTATCGCTGGAAGCTTTCTGAAAAAAGTAAGAAAGCCAATGCGGCTCTCACCGGACTCGGCCGCACTCGCCGCATCATTCTCGCAGATACCCTGCTGGACAATTACGCTCCCGAGGAAATCGAGGCGGTCCTCGCTCATGAACTCGGGCATCATGTCCATCGTCACATTCTGAAGAGCATTCTGGTTCAAGCCGGAACGACCTTGCTGGGCTTCTGGGCGGCGAACTGGGTGCTGCATTACGCGGTCGATCGCCACATGTTCGAGGAGCTTTCCGATTTCGCCAACCTGCCCTTACTTGCTCTAACCGCGACTGCGCTTTCACTGCTGCTGATGCCGGCTCTCAATGCCTACTCGCGCTACAACGAGCGGCAGGCCGACCGCTATGCTTTTGAATCGATCGCCAGCGTGGATCCCTTCATTTCGTCGATGAACAAACTGGCGCAGCAGAACCTGGCCGAGCGCACACCTTCGCGGTGGATTGAAGTATTGTTCCATTCCCATCCGGCGATTTCAAAACGCGTGGCGGCAGCAGAGGCGTGGGGCCGCATGCACAGTGCAGGCCCGCAGGCGTGAGCCGCAACTCCTTCACCCTAAGTTGAAAACAACTCAACGCTTTCGCAGAATTTCGGCCGCGCGTTGCAGATCTTCCTCGGTGTCAACGCCCACGGAGTCGTAAGGCGTTTCGCCCACATAGATGGAGATGCCGTTTTCCAGAAAACGCAGTTGTTCCAGCCGTTCACTTTTTTCAAGGATCGATTCCGGCTGGCTCACAAAGAGGTCGAGAGCGGATTTTCTGTACGCGTACAGGCCGAGGTGTTTGAAATAGCGGGGAGCTGTGCCGTCGCGATCGAAGGGAATCGTCGCCCGGGAAAAATAGAGAGCGCGGCCTCCGGGAGCGGTCACAACTTTCACCGCGTTAGGATTGTCGATATCTTCCGGGGGGCACGGAGTCTTCACGGTCCCCACCTGCACTGCCGGGTCTTTCATTACGTCGAGCAGGGTGGCAATCTGTTCCGGGCGCACGAGCGGTTCATCGCCTTGCACGTTCACATAAACATCCGCCGCGACGGAGTTGGAAACTTCATGCACCCGTTCGGTCCCGCTGCGGTGATTGGTTGAAGTCATCCGCGCACTCCAGCCGTGCTGGCGGCAGACTTCCAAAATCTCTTCGGAATCCGTAGCGACGATCGCGTCCGCGAGCAGCGGCGACGAGCGCACCGCCTCGTACACCCAGCCCACCAGCGGCTTCCCCGCAATCTCGCGCAACATCTTGCGCGGCAGACGGGTCGACGCCAGCCGCGCCGGAATCACGGCAATAGTTTTCATGCAAGAACCAGTTTCCAGCTTCCCGCTGTAACTGGCAAGTATCCCATCTGCGAATCGCACCGCAATCCTGCGGTTTGACACGCTTTTGCAGCGGCTCTTAGAATGAAGGATTGGACGTGACGCGCCACTCCGGTCCGTTGTGTTCAAGACAGCGAGAATATTTGAAGCGCGGGCTTCACACCACTCTCGTTGCGTTTCCCCAACTTGCTGGCGGCGTAGCTCAGGTGGCTAGAGCGACGGTCTCATAATCCGTAGGTCCGTGGTTCGAGTCCACGCGCCGCCACCAAATCCTTTCAGTGAGAATGACGCCTCCCGTCCTCCGATTCCGGCCCTTGTGCTCGATGAATTCGGAACACTCGCAAGTTCAAGTTTAAGATGAACCATGCAAAATGTGACGCCGGTCGCGATTGCGGCGCTTGGGTTGGAGCTCGCGCCAGCCGTTTTGTTCGGCTTGGCTTCGGATCGAGTGACGCGCGCGGTGGGCCGCTGGCCCGTGGCTGTGCGCGTGAGCGTTCCGGCGTTGCTGGTCGCTCCGTACTTATTGGTTTCGATCTCCGAACACATGTTCCGCTGGGCGTGGTTCGCGCTCTACGCCGGACTGCCCGTTTTGGTTGCCTGGCTGCTGCTCCGCGCCGCGGCGGCCGACGCCGAACAGCGCGGCAACTGGCGCGACGCGCTGATTCTGCTCGTCCTTGGGCTCGCCGTGGATTTGCGCTGGTTTGACCGCGCGTGGCCGCCGGGGCTGCGGGCTTTGAACGAATTGTTTCTGGTGGATGCCGGCCTGTATGGATTTCTGGCGATCCGGCAACTGAGCGGCACGGGATTCGATTTTCATTTGAAATGGAGCGACTGGAAAACTGGCCTGCGCGAGCTCGTCTTCTTCACGCCTCCCGTCATCGCGCTGGGACTGGCGCTGGGATTCATCCATCCGCATCGCAACCTGCCGGGAATCGGCAGCGCGCTCCTGCGCTGGGTGGGTATATTTTTCTTTACCGCCGTACCGGAAGAACTTTTCTTTCGTGCCTGGGTGCAGAACCTGCTGGAGCGCCGCGTGGGCCGCCGCATGGCCCTTGTGTTCGCATCGGTACTGTTCGGGCTCTCGCACTTCAATAAGCGGTCAGCGCATTTCAATTGGCGCTACGTGCTGCTGGCGACGATTGCGGGGATCTTCTACGGGCGCGCATGGCGCCAGAACCGGCGCGTGCCCGCCTCGACGATTACTCATGCCAGCGTGGATTGGATTTGGGGGCTATGGTTTTAGGGGCTGGGGCCAGCGCGTACCTCAAATGATCGAACAAGACGGTCGTCGTCGAACCGCGGGCTACGCAGTGAACACACGCAATGAAATGAAAATAAATTCAATCCTGTCGACTAATTCTTGGCGGTGAAGAATGCAACCTCAACCTCCCACTCCCTTTTCGCGTTCGCAAGCTGTGGGATATCCGGCAGCGGCCCAAAGTCAGCTGCCTTGACGTAGTCTTTGGCGTCTTGAACAAAGGCCACATCGCCGGACAGAACCTTGATGTGATCCACTTTGCCGGTGCGCCCGACATTGACCTTCAGCTGGACGATGGCGTCGATGCCAATTTGCTTTTGATCTTTTCGGAATGCAATTCCCTGAACTGTTCTGCCATGGATCACTGCTGGCGGGATCGACATTGGGCCACGCAGCCCGGTGAGTCCTTCCGTCCAAAAGGGATACGTTCCGCCAACGAATCGGAATTGCCCGTCGATATAAACGAAAGAACTCACCCACGAAGGCGGCCCATGCTTGGGATCCGACGAGGTGGACGTGAATCGGTAATTTTCGATCTTGAGTACATCGACTGGCTTAGGCAAAAGCGACTCGAACCCAGAGTCTGCTAACGGCCGAGGGTTATCCAAAGGCTCAACCCTGAGGCCGAAGTCATCGAATTTCGCGAAATTCGCCGCGACCCACGATACGTGAGACTGAAAGGTTGAGAGCACCTTTGCATACTCCTGCGGAAGTTGTGCCACAAAGCGGGAGTCGAAATGCGCTGCACACCACTTATCCGCGTTCGGAATGCCAAAGAAATCCAAGGCAGCCTTGGTCGTCATTTGATCATTCGAGTGCGCAACGAGAGTGATAATTTCGCCGACTTGCGCTTGGAGGCCGTCGCCGGAATCGGGATGGGTCCGTACCGTGGAAGATACGGCACCGTTCTGCGCCTGCGCGGCGGCGATCGCAGCCGCGAGAACAAAACCGAAGAAGGTGGATTTGGTTAAGCGCGAGCGTCCCATTTTTATCTCCAAAAAATGCACCCAAGCCTACCACATTCGGCTCGTCCTGCTGCTTGCTCTTTACGCAAGCCCTACCCCCTTCAGGGCGCCGATTGCGTACCGTGATAACGCAGGTATCCCAACCCAACCCGCAGATGGTGATGAAGAGCGTCCGGCACGCAGATGGCGAAGCAGAGGCCGAGCAATCCCTGCGCCAGGCCGAGCATCCACAGATTGCGATAGCGGCGGAACAGCGCGCACGAGACTATGCCCCAAACCAGCGTGGCTGCGGTGAGTACGAGATTCGGCAGATGGGCTGCGGCGAAGAGCGTGCCAGCGAGCGTCACGGTGGCGGTCTCATTCGAAAGAAGGCGCAGCAAGCGGTCCATGAAATAGTTTTGCAGAAGAAATTGCTGGTAGATAGTCCAGAGCACGTAGCCGGAGATGTGAGCGAAATCGGCTTTGTAGAGGGGATGCAGCGTACCGATTTTCGCGGCGACGAACATGCTCACCGCGGCGAGCGCCAGGGCTGCCGGCAGGATCCATAGCGATGCGACGAGGCCGCGCCGCCCCACGCCGAGGTCCTCGCGACTTTGCCCGCGCGCGAGAACTACCGACAACGTCAGCACGAGAACCATCGGCGCGAGAAATCGCTGCAGGTGCTCGGGCGTCCAGATGACGCCAACCACCGCCCCGTAGCCGAGGATGAGTTCGGCGAGATCGCGAGCGCGGCTGGGAGGTTCGTTCGGCATTCAAGAAGTATGGCACATGAGTTTCGGACATAGACCTGAGGTAGAGGTCTCCTCGCTTCGCTCGTCGGACAGCCGAGGCGGCGGTCTCTACATGGCTACTGCCTAGGGCTGGCGTCTTTACATGAGCTGTTTAGACTGCCACTTCCGGCGTGGCTTCGAGCAGGCTGCGGGTGTAAGGGTGTTGCGGGCGCTCGGTGATCTGGTCGGTCGATCCGATCTCGACGATCTTGCCGCGATACATCACGGCGATGCGCGTCGAAAGGTAGCGTACGACCGGCATGGAATGCGAGATGAAGAGATAGGTCAGGCCGAAATCGCGCTGCAGTTGGGCGAGCAGGTTGACGATCTGCGCGCCGACGCTGACGTCGAGAGCGGAGACCGGTTCGTCGGCCACGATGAACTTGGGACGCAGCGCGAGGGCGCGGGCGATGCCGATGCGCTGGCGCTGGCCTCCGCTGAATTCGTGGGGGAAACGCTGCAGGATGGATTCGTCGAGGCCGACGGCGCGAAGGAGTTCGACGACGCGGGCGCGAATTCCACTTTTTGCGGTTCCGTTTCCGTGAATGAGGAGCGGCTCGGCGATGATCTGTTCGATGCGGAAGCGCGGGTCGAGCGAGGCGAAGGGATCCTGAAAGATGATCTGCATGTCGCGGCGGAGGCGGCGCATCTCGCTCGGGCTCGCGGCGAGCAGGTCGCGGCCTTCGAAGCGGACGCTGCCGGAAGTGGGTTCGATGAGGCGCAGGATCAAGCGTCCTAGAGTGCTTTTGCCCGAGCCCGATTCGCCGACGAGGCCGAGGGTTTCGCCGGGGTGAATATCGAGCGAGACATCGTCGACGGCGCGGACTTCGTTTCTGCTTCTCGATCTTCCACCAAAGGCAGATTCATTTTGCGCATAAATCTTGGTCAGGTTTGCGATCTCGACAAGGGGCATGGTTTGTATTCAAGATTCTAGAGGATGGAGCGAATTATTGCGCCGCGATCGTCATTGCGCTGCGATCATGGGGACGGCGGCCAGTGCGGCTAGCAGGCCGACGAATCGCCAGCGGGTGAAATGCTCCTTCAGGAACACGCGGGCCAATAGCACGGTGACGGCGGGGTAGAGCGAGGAGATGACGACGGCTTCGTCGAGGCGTCCGGTCTGGCTGGCGCGAACGAAGAGAATGGTACCGAGGGAATCGATGCAGCCGGTGAGCACACCCCAACGCAGGCCGGCGGCGGTGATGTCGCGAAAATTCCAGCTCAGCAGGACGACCGTGGCGGTGATGAGCAAGGCGCCGGTTCGAGTCAGGGTTGCGATCCAAAGCGCCGAGCCGCTGCCGGCTTGGCGGACGCAGAGATAGAATCCGGCGAAGCCGATGCCGGCGAAGACTGCGAGGCCGATGCCTTCAGGAGTGGCGCCGTCTTCGGAGCGAGTGATGAGCCAGAGTCCGGTGGCGGCGAGGAGGAAACCGAGGATGGCAATGCGGCTGGGCAAGCCTTCTGTGAACATGGAGACCACTGCTGGGATTGCGGCGCTGAGGACGGCGGCGACGGGAGCGGTTAGTCCCATCCTGCCGGAGGAAAGGGCGCGATAAAAGATGGCGAGGGCAGCGCCTCCGGAGACGCCTGCCGCGAGGACCCAGGCGGCGCTGCGCGCGGAGGGGAACGGGGCGTGAGTGGCGGAGGCCAGCGTCACCATCAGAAGCAGGCCGCCAATGTTCACGACCGTGGTGAAGAGGAAAGCGTTGGCGCGGCGGGTGGCGTAGCCGCCGAGGAAGTCGCTGGTGCCCCAGGCCAGGACGGCGGCGAGTCCGTAGGTGGCGGTGGCGACTTGGGGTGGGGCGGGCATGAACGACGAGGGTACCATGCGCCGGCTGGGAGGTGAGGGCCGGAACATTGTATGTACAAATGTTCCAGTCGGAACATTAGAGCGTTTTGCAGGAACACTGTGGAAATTTCGGAAAACTCGGAAAACCACCTTAAAGCTATAGTTGGTAGGCGGCAAGTGGGTGATGGAGATGGTTTTAGGAGATGAGCCGGGAAAGTGGCGGAAAAGACACAGGGCGAAGGAAAAGCGGCGAAAAACAGGGCTCGAGGATGGCAGTCGAGGGTGGGGAGTGCCGATTACATGGAGTTACAGGACATTGGGGAACGTCCCGTTTGTCCCCGGTTTTTCCCGTCAAGCCGAGGACTCCCTGCCTCAGGATGAAAGACCATGGCTGCCGGGATGAACGGCACCCGAGGGCTTGCGAAACCGCTAGATCAAACCGGCGTGGATGGGGTACGCTATGGCAGTTTACGGAGGATCATCGTGAATCGTTTCCTGGTTGCCGTTCTTCTTTGTGCCGGGTTCAGTTGGACCGGTTTGGCGCAAACCGCTGCCGACGCTCCCGCCAGCAAGGACGACGTCGAGAAATATTTCGAGGTCACTCACTCCCGTGACATGATGCTGAAAATGCTGGACGCAATGTCCAAGCCTATGCATCAGATGGCGCACGAGCAGTGCGCAAAGATAAAGATCCAAGGGAAGTCTCCGGCGGATTGCGAAGCGCAGATCAACAATTCGGTGGACAATATGGTGAAGCAAATACCCTTTGACGAAATGATGCAAGCGATGGTGCCTGCGTACCAGAAGCATTTCTCGAAGGGCGACATGGACGCGCTGGTCGCATTCTATTCCGCGCCGACGGGGCAGAAGATATTGCAGGAATTGCCGGCTGTGATGGCGGAGGGGATGGAGTCCATGATGCCGATCATGCGCAAGACCATTGACGGGCTGACGGCGCGCACTCAGCAAGAGATCGCTCAGATGATGAAGGACTCCCCGAAGAAGGCGGGGGATAGCGCATCGCCCGCACAAAACTGACAAGGCGAATGTCCATCTTTAGGGTAATGAGGGCGGAGTTCGCCAAGCTTGTCGGAAATCAAAATCCCAAAGGTGGAGGCTTAGGGAATCCCACTTCTCGCAAAGGACGCGAGAAATGGGGCACCCGTCGGCGCGGAGTCTACCCAGGACTTACGTCCCTTCGGCGAGCTTGGGCAGGCTCTGGGCTATTGTCTGCCGCCCCTCCGGGGCTGGTCCCATTTTCATCGGGTATACCCACGGCTTGCGCCGTGGGCTGCATTCTTTCGCCGCTTCGCGGCTGCGGGCGCGACCGATCGGAGGGAAGTCAAAATCCCCAACCGTCACGCCTCCGTGCCGCGGATAGGGATGCTTCGACTGCGCTCCCGGTTTGTCACTCGCGCCGGGAAACCGGGGAGCGGCGAGGGTCAAAATACCGATGGGTTGAGGGTTGTGGAATCCCACTTCTCGCAAAGGACGCGAGAAATGGGACACCCGTCGGCGCGGAGTCTACCCAGGACTTACGTCCCTTCGGCGAGCTCGGGGCAGGCTCTGGGCTATTGTCTGCCGCCCCTCCGGGGCTGGTCCCATTTTCATCGGGTATACCCACGGCTTGCGCCGTGGGCTGCATTCTTTCGCCGCTTCGCGGCTGCGGGCGCGACCGATCGGAGGGAAGTCAAAATCCCCAACCGTCACGCCTCCGTGCCGCGGATAGGGATGCTTCGACTGCGCTCCCGGTTTGTCACTCGCGCCGGGAAACCGGGGAGCGGCGAGGGTCAAAATACCAATGGGTTGAGGGTTGTGGAATCCCACTTCTCGCAAAGGACGCGAGAAATGGGGCACCCGGCGGCAGTGGAGTCTACCCAGGACTTACGTCCCTTCGGCAAGCTCAGGGCAGGCTCTGGGCATTGTCTGCGCCCCTCCGGGGCTGGTCCCATTTTCATCGGGTATACCCACGGCTTGCGCCGTGGGCTGCATTCTTTCGCCGCTTCGCGGCTGCGGGCGCGACCGATCGGAGGGAAGTCAAAATCCCCACCGTCACGCCTCCGTGCCGCGGATAGGGATGCTTCGACTGCGCTCCCGGTTTGTCACTCGCGCCGGGAAACCGGGGAGCGGCGAGGGTCAAAATACCAATGGGTTGAGGGTTGTGGAATCCCACTTCTCGCAAAGGACGCGAGAAATGGGGCAGCCGGCGGCAGTGGTGGTGCGGGCAGAAAAGCAGGTCCCTCGACTCCGCGTGAGCGTCCTGCGGACGATCACGCTCCGCTCGGGATGACAAACCAGTTGGGATGACAACCAGTGAGGATACTGACTTCTCGCGTGTTAGAATTTCCGCAAGCTGTTTCCTTAAGAGAGCTCAGGTTCTAAGAGACCACTTTGATTGAGCTGGCACCTTCGATTCTGTCGGCGGACTTTGCGCGTCTGGGGGAACAGGTGCGGGCGGCGGAGGAAGGTGGCGCGACGGTCGTCCATGTGGATATTATGGACGGGCATTTCGTGCCGAACCTGACGATTGGGCCGCCGGTGGTGAAGTCGCTGCGCAAGGTGACGGAGTTGCCGCTGGACTGCCACTTGATGATTGAGAATCCGGACGAGTTTATCCCGGCATTTGCGGAAGCGGGGGCGGACTGGGTTTCGGTGCATCAGGAAGCTTGCCGGCACTTGAACCGCACGCTGCATCTCATCAAGAGCCATGATTGCCTGGCGGGTGTGGTGATTAATCCGGCGACGCCGGTGGATACGCTGGAGGAAGTGCTGGATCTGGTGGATTATGTGCTGGTGATGTCGGTGAATCCGGGGTTTGGGGGACAGAAGTTTATTCCGGGGACGCTGCACAAGATGAGGCAATTATCGGAGATTCGCAGCCAACGCCGGCTGACCTACCGCATCGAAGTAGATGGCGGGGTGGGGCACGACACGGTGGGGGATGTGGTGCGGGCGGGCGGAGAAATTCTGGTGGCGGGCAACGCGGTGTTCGGCAGTGGCGATCCAAAGAAGAATGCCGGGACGCTGCTGAAGGCGGCGACGGAAGCGGCGCTGCTGAAGGTGTAAGGCCGCTGATTCGCGGGCAAGGAAAGTTGCCGAGCTTCGCTCGGCGGACAGCCGAGGGCGGCTGTCCCCACATGAGCATATTGCCTTTACATAGGTATTTCGAGGTATTCATGTCACGTCGAAGTTCATTGGTTGCGGTGCTGGGTGTGCTGCTGATGGTCACGGCGGCTTGTACCAACAAGAAGGCCGTGAATCCGCTGGCGAATGTGGGGTCGAAGCAGCCGGATAAGGTGCTGTTCGACAGAGCCATGGACGCGATGAAGCATAACCGCTTCGACGTGGCGCGCATGACGCTGCAGACCTTGATCAATACTTATCCGGACTCGGAATTCATCGCGCGGGCGAAGCTGGCGGTGGGCGATTCGTGGTATGCGGAGGGCGGGACGGCGTCGCTGGCGCAGGCGGAGCAGGAGTATCGCGACTTCGAGACGTTCTTTCCCAACATGCCGGAAGCGGCCGAGGCGCAGTTGAAGATCGCGAATATTCAATATCAGCAGATGGAGAAGTCGGACCGCGACTTCACGCATGCCCGGCGGGCGGAGGATGAGTACCGGAACCTGATCATGCAGTATCCGGATAACCCGAAGCTGGTGAAGGAAGGAAAAGAGCGGCTGCTGGAAGTGCAGGAAGTGTTGGCCGACCGGGAGTTTGGGATTGGGAAATTCTACTATTATCGGATGTCGTATCCGGCGTCGATTGCGCGGTTGAAGACGCTGGTGGAGAAGTATCCGCTGTACAGCCGGGCCGATGAGGCGCTGTATCTGCTGGGGCAAAACTACGAAGGGCAGATGGCGCAGATGCGGGCGAGGCCTACCTGCGTGAAGACCGCTCCGCGGGCAGGGTGCGTGCCGGAGCAGGTTAAGGCCAACATGGTTGAGGAACTGACCAAGCAAGCCGCCAGTGCTTATTCCCAGATTATTACGCGGTATCCGGTCATGGACCGCGGGGATGACGCGAAGAAGCGGCTGGCAGCGCTGCATCAGCCGATTCCGCGGCCGACGAAAGCGGCGGTGGCGCAGAACCGGGCAGAAGAAGAAAGCCGCCGGGACAGCAGCCCGCTTGACCTGGCGATGAGCCTGGTGAAGAAAGGGCCTAACGTTGATCTAGCGGCGCATGTGGGAGAGCCAACGTTGGTGGATCCGACCCCGGTGGCGGCGAACCAGGAAGCGTTAAGAACGACGCGGGAAGCCATGGGGATTCCAGCGGGCGGGCATGGAGTGAGTGCGGAGATCGTATCCGGAGGAGTTCCAGCGGCGAATGATCCGGCTCCCCGGTCCGATACCACGACGGATAACGGACCGCTCTTTGCCCGGCAGCCGGCCGCTGCGCCTGATCCGAACGAGCTGAAGCCTTCGGCCGATGCGACTGTGTTGAAACCCAGCGGGCCGCCGGATCCGAATGAGTTGACCCCGGTCGCCGAAGCCCAGAATGCGGTGGCAAACAGTCAGCCCCTGCCTCCGCCGGTGCAGGTGAACGAGATTCAGCAAGCGCAGGCGGCGGGCAGTTCGACGGTCGCGAGTGCGGGTTCGAGTTCTCTGGCGAGCGATCAGGATGTATCGAGCAGCAAGAAGAAGAAAAAGAAGGGGCTGAAGAAGATCATGCCGTTCTGAAGCGGGGGAACATCGATATCCGGGCCACCGGGCTGGATTTGTGGCAGCATAATTCCCCGGGCCGCGCGGTAGACGTTGAACCCTAGTAACCAGGTAACCTGCCGTCCGATCATTGACTTACCTTCCCAGGCAGGTTACCTTCGCCATATCTCCCCTCATCAGAGGACTTTTCTTGGCCCGGAAGATACTGCTTGCCGACGACAGCGTGACCGCCCAGAACATGGGGCGGAAGATCCTCGCAGATGCGGGGTATGAAGTGATCGCTGTCAACAACGGCTCGGCCGCACTGAAGAAGATCGCGGAACTGAAACCCGACCTGGTCATTCTGGATGTATATATGCCCGGCTACAGCGGGCTGGAGGTGTGCCAGCGGCTCAAGGAATCGCAGGAAACGGCGCGGATTCCGGTGTTGTTGAGCGTCGGCAAACTGGAGCCGTTTAAGCCGGAAGAGGCGCAACGGGTACGCGCCGATGGATTCATCGTCAAGCCATTTGAGGCCAGCGAACTGCTGAGCGCCCTATCGAAACTGGAAGACAAAGTGGTGCCGCGGGCGGAACCCTCCAAGCCTGGACGCTTTGCGCGGGCGATGGCGGCGGCGGATGAAGCGGACCGGGGCGGACGAAGCGCAGACGACAATGGATGGAAGAGCCGGATTGGGTTCCCGCCGAAAAAGAAATCGGAGCCTGAGGAAAAAGTTGCAGACGAAGCTGCGCTCTATAACCCGGTGAATCGGGATCTGCGTACGGTGGTGGAGAAACCGGGCGCGGAGAAGGAAAAGACGCGGCGACCGGCTGCGGAAGCTGCGGGAACCAGCGTGGATGTGGCGGCGATGGTGCCCTCAGGACTGCCGCAGGATGTGACGCCGGAAGAGGTGGCCGCGATTGCCGCCGCGGTAGCGCAGATGCAGATGGCGGGCGCGGCCGGCAAGGATGGCGAGAACCAGGTTTCTGCGATAGAGGCTTCCGAGATAAAGGTTCCCGAAACCAAGATCTACGAAGAAAAGAATGAAGCGAGTTTCGCGGTAGAGCCGGGTCCCGTCGAAAACAACCTTCCGGTCCCAGCGGGGGTTTCTTACGGCTCTGAGACGCCAGAGCATGTCGAGGCTCGAGGGGAAGGCAAGGTCGACGATCGAGCTGGTGAGGCTGCCGTCACGCAGACGACAGCCGCGACGCCAGCGGAGCCGGAGAACGATGTGCCGGTGACGATGGCGGCCACGGCTGAAGCGGTAGTGGCAGCGAGCACAGGGGCATCGAGCTGGATGGCGGTGTCAGTGGCTTTGGACAGCGAAGAGGCTGCGATCTCGCTCGACCATGAAATGCGGAAGGCGTATGCAGCCTTTGCGGCGGCGGAGGCAGACTCTGCCGGGGCAGCGACCGCGCCAGAAGTACAGGCGGCGCAGGCGGAGAATTCTTCCCCGCAGGCAGAAGCGACAGTAGAAGTTCCTGTTGCAACGATTTCGAGTCCGGAACCTGAGCCGGTTCCGGAACCTACGCCTGCGATGAGCGTTGAGGCGTCCGATGCCGGAGCTGCTGCGGTTGCGCAAGCGGAGACGGCGGCTGTGGCTGCATCTTCTGTGGACGCGGTTACCGTTGCTGAGCCCACGGGCGCGTCGAGCGAGCAGACTGGGGACGCGGTTCCGGAATCGAGGACAGCAGAAGTTGCACCTTTGGAACAGAATACCGGGATATCGCCGGCAGCCCAGTTGGCGGAACCGCATCAAGAACCAGCGCCGCCTACCGAGGTTGTGAGCGCTGCCGTGGAAACGGAAGTTGCCGGTCCTGGCGCGCTGACCGCCGAGACGTTGCCGCCTGCACCGGAAGTTGAGCCCGCGATGGCGGAAGCCGAGACGGACTCGAGCGTTGCGTTGGCGCCGATCGGTCGCCGTGAGGAGCACGATTCGGGGCGTTTTGAGGAACCAAGATTGGATCCCGAAACGGTTAAGAGTACGGCGGCAGCGTGGGCGAGCTGGCGTCAAATCCGAGACTCCGGCGAGGCAAAAACCGACACGGTGGCGGAAGCAAAGCCGAGCGAATTCGAAGTACCGGCGTCCGCGGACTCGGCTGCGATGGCCGTGGCCGCGGGGGCCGAACAGATTTTGCAGGAAGCTTCCGTCGCTCCAGGCGACCAGCCGCAAGACGTGGCCAGCATCGTGGACAGCGTGCTGGCGGACCTTCGTCCCAAGCTCATGGCAGAGATCTCGCGGAAGATGGCAGAGAAGAAGTAAGACAGCTCTCAGCTGTCAGCCATCAGCGAAACGGCAACGCTGTAAGCGTTACACCACCCCCATAGGGAAGATTCAACCTGCATCGATCCCGCTGCTTGCTGGAAGCTGGCTCCCGTTTGACCCTTCTTTTCTCCGACCTGTAAGATCAAAAGTTCCTCCTTCTGCTGCGTAAACTGCCGGGCTTTGCCCGGCTGTCCAGCCGGGGGCGGCTCGCCCCACACAAGCTACGACGCACTCTGATGCCGCACGAATTGCCCAAATCCTACGAGCCGGGCGCGATTGAAACGCGCTGGGCCGAGTACTGGATCAAAGAAAAACTCTTCTCGGTGCCCACGCCGCCGGAGGGCGAGACGCGTCCGGTATTCACGCTGCTGTTGCCGCCGCCGAATGTTACCGGGCGGCTGCACATGGGGCACATGCTGAACCAGACGCAGATGGACATTATTGTGCGCTGGCATCGCATGCGCGGGTTCATCACGCTTTGGCTGCCGGGGACGGATCACGCCGGGATCGCCACGCAAATGATGGTGGAGCGAGATCTCGCAAAGGAAGGCAAGAAGCGACGTGACCTGGGGCGCGAGAAGTTCATCGCGCGCGTCTGGGAATGGAAGAAGCTCTACGGGGGCGCGATTCTCGACCAGATGAAGCGTTTAGGGGCTTCGGTCGACTGGGACCGCGAGTATTTCACGATGGACGAGAACCTGTCGCGCGCGGTGCGCGAGGTGTTCGTCCGGCTGTATGAAGAAGGGCTGATTTATCGCGGGAAGTACATTGTGAACTGGTGTCCGCGGTGCGAGACGGCGATCTCGGATCTGGAAGTAAAGCACGAGGACGTGGCAGGGAAGTTGTGGGAGATTCGCTATCCGGTGGTGGGGACGAATGAGTTCATTACCGTGGCGACGACGCGGCCGGAGACCATGCTGGGCGATACGGCGATCGCGGTGAATGCGAAGGATGAGCGCTACACGCATCTGCACGGCAAGCATGTTCTGTTGCCGCTGATGAAGCGGGAGATCCCCATCATCACCGATGAATTGGCGCAGCCGGAGTTCGGCACGGGCGCGGTGAAGGTGACGCCGGCGCACGATCCGAATGACTTCGAGGCCGGGAAGCGGCACAACCTGCCGCAGATCGATGTGATGGATGAGCACGCGCATATGAACGCCAACGCGGGCGCGTATGCGGGACTTGACCGGTACGAAGCGCGGAAGCGGGTGCTGGCGGATTTGCAGGAGCAGGGATTCCTGGTGGGAGAGAAAGACTACGCGCTGGCGCTGGGCAAATGCGATCGCTGCGGGACGGTGGTTGAGCCGCGGCTTTCGGAGCAGTGGTTTATCAAGATTCAGCCCCTGGCGCAGAAGGCGATTGAGGCGGTCGAGAGCGGCGAGATCACAATCGTTCCGGAGAATTACAAACAGATTTACCTGAACTGGATGAATAACATCCACGACTGGTGTATTTCGCGGCAGTTGTGGTGGGGACACCGCATTCCGGCGTGGCGATGTGCTTGCGGCGAGATCATTGTGGCGCGGGAGACGCCGACGAAGTGTCCGAAATGTGGCGGAGGGAAGCTGGAGCAGGATACCGACGTGCTCGACACCTGGTTTTCGTCGGGGCTGCTGCCGTTTACGACTCTGGGCTGGCCGGAGAAGACGCGCGATCAGGCGGTTTTTTATCCGACCACGCTGCTGATTACGGCCTACGAGATTCTGTTCTTCTGGGTGGCGAGGATGATCATGTTCGGCTGCCACTTCATGGAAGGGCACGAGCAGGATCCTGCGCTGAAAAAGGCGAGCGGATGGGGTGAGAAGAAGAATGACAGCGTGCCCTTCCGGCAGGTGTACATTCACGCGCTGGTGCGCGATGCTGAGCGGCAGAAGATGTCGAAGACTAAAGGGAACGTGATCGATCCGCTGGAGATCATTGAGCGCTTCGGCACGGATGCGACGCGTTTCACTTTGGCGGCAATGGCGGCGCCGGGAACTGACATCGCCTTCAGCGAGAGCCGCACCGAGGGGTATCGCGCCTTTGCCAACAAGATCTGGAACGCGGCGCGGTTCATGTTCATGAATGTGGACAGGATCGAGCCGGGAATGCGGCCCGGGACAGCCGGGGGCGGCTATCTCCACATTGGTGTGGGAGCGTTCGAGGTTCGGGCACTGGAAGACCGCTGGATTCTTTCGCGGTTCAATCGCGTGACCGCGGAGGTGAACGAGGCGCTGGAGACGTACCGGTTCCATGAAGCGGCGAACCGTATCTACGATTTTTTCTGGGGAGAGTTCTGCGACTGGTACCTGGAGCTGATCAAGCCGCGGCTGAACTTTGCGGAGGGTACGGACCAGACGCAGGCGCGAGTCGCTTGCGGCAATCTGGTTAATCTTTTTGACGCGTCGTTGCGGTTGCTGCATCCGGTGATGCCGTTTATTACGGAAGAGATCTGGCAGGCGATCTACGAGGGCGAGCCGCCGCTGAAGTCGATTGCGCTGGCCGGATATCCTCAGGCCGACGAGAAGCAGTTCGATCTCGGAGCCGAAACGGAAATGGCGATCCTTCAGGATCTAATCGTGAACGTGAGGAATGTACGGGCAGAGTTGAAAGTCGAGCCGAAGGTGAAAGTGCCGATCGAGGTGTTTGCGCACGAGCCCGGGATTCGCGCGATGATTGAGCAGAATCGCGGCGCGGTGGAGCGACTGGCGAATGTGGAAAAAATCGCGTTTGTGGACGGCTCGCTGGCCAAGCAGGCGGGTGCGCGCAGCACGGCGCGTTTCGACGTTCACGTGGTCTACGAAAGAAAGGTCGACGTTGCGGCCGAGCGAGCAAGGCTGACGAAGGATCTGGAGAAGATCGAAAAAGAGTTCGCGAACAATCAGCGCCAGTTAGGCAATGAGCAATTTTTGGCGAAGGCTCCGGCAAATGTCGTTGAAGGACTACGCCGGCGGGCGGAGGAATTATCGAGCCTGATCGAGAAGATAAGGAAACAACTGAACGAGTTGGGGTGAGGCAGGCGGGTCTTCGACCCTGCCTGGACAGCCGAGGCGGCTGTCTCTACATGAACTTTTCACACGCACATGGACTTTAACAGCCGACGCATCACCGCGATTTTGGAGAACGCGCTGCTCGAAGACCGGGCGACGCGGGATGCGACCAGCTATGCCTGCATCGATCCCAATCAGCGGGCGTCGGCGACCATCCTGGCCAAGCAGGACTGCATTCTGGCGGGGATCGGTTGCGTGGGGCGCATCCTGGATGTGTATGCGGTGCTCGATGGAGCGGTGACTTCGCACTACGAAGTGACGACGCATCCCGAGATTTTTGACGGAGTGCGGCTGCATAAAGGACAGTCGGTGGCGGTGATCCAGCACAATGCACGAGTAGTGCTGTCGTGTGAGCGCGTGATCCTGAACTTTCTGCAGCGCATGAGCGGAATCGCGACACTGACCCGGAAGTTCGTGGACGCGGTCTCCGGCACCAAGGCGCGTATTCTCGACACGCGCAAGACCGCTCCCGGACTGCGAGTGGTCGACAAGTATGCGGTACGCTGCGGCGGAGGGCAGAATCACCGGCTCGATCTCTCCGACGGAGTGCTGATCAAGAATAACCACATCGCGCTGGCGGGAGGAATTGCACCGGCGATTGAGCGCGCGCTGCGCAACCGCCGTGGTTCACAAGTTCTTGAGGTGGAAGTGCGCAACCAGGAAGAACTGGAGGAGGCACTGGCCCATGGCGCGGAAGCGATTCTGCTGGACAACATGTCTCCGGAGGACGTGCGTCGCGCGGTGGAACGCTGTGGCAAGCTGGAACGCCGTATTCCAATGGAGTGCTCCGGCGGCATCCGGCTGGAGAATGTTCGCGCGTATGCCGAGACCGGTGTGGATTTCATTTCAGTTGGCTTGCTGACTCATTCGCCCCAGGCAGTGGATATGAGCTTGCGGGTCGTGCCGGCGTAGTCAAGTGTTCCTCGGTCGTGGACTGCAATATCGTCGGTGCCACGGGGCTCGTTTGTGCTTTTCCGTGCGCTCCCGCATAATTCCCGCATCAAGAAGACCGAGCCAATTCGAGGCAGTCGAACTTCGCGTGCGAGGACGCCGGCGACCCACGAACAACCTACCGACGTTCGCCTGGGGCGCATTGTGCGCTTGCTGATGGAGCATGCGACGGTGGTGGTGAGCGGGACGAAGATTGCGCAGGAAATTTCGTCGAACCGCTCGGAAGTCTGGCGATTGATTCAACAGTTGAGAGGGCTGGGCGTGGACGTGGAGGGGCATCCAGCGACAGGGTATCAACTCATGGCGGTTCCTGATCTGTTGCTGCCTGAAATTCTGGGTCCGTTGGTTCGCGGCACCATCTTCGACACAAGGCTTCATCACTTCTATAAGATCGGCTCGACCAATACGGCGGCCATGGCCGCGGCGGCGGAAGGCGCCGAGGAGGGCAGTGTTTTTCTTGCGGAGGAACAAACCGCGGGACGAGGGCGGGGCGCGAACGCCTGGGAATCGGAAAGATCGGCGGGGATTTATTGCTCGGTGGTGTTGCGGCCGGCGCTGCCTCCTTCCGAGGTGCTGGTGCTGGCGCTAGCGGCTGGGTTGGCGGTGCGCGCGGCGATTGCGCAGGTGGACGCGCGCGTGACCGCGGACTTGAAGTGGCCCAATGATGTTTTGATTGGCGGCAAGAAGGTGTGCGGCATTCTCACCGAAATGAACGCGGAAGCCACACGGGTGCGCTACATCGTCGTGGGAATTGGGATCAACGTAAATCACTCAACCTTTCCGAAGGAAATCGAGAGCGAAGCGATTTCGTTGCGAATGGCGACGGGCAGCGAGTGGTCGCGGGTGGAAGTGGCCTCGGCTTTGCTAAAATCGCTCGACCGGGAATATCGTTCGCTGGTCGAACAGCCGGGGGCGCAGCAATCGATTCTGCAGCGATTTGCCGAGCAGTCGTCGTGGGTGCGGGGCAAGCAGATTCGGGTTGAGGAGAATGGTTCGAGAGTGGAAGGAACGACAGAAGGACTGGATGAGCGCGGCTTTCTGCAGGTTCGGACTGCGCAAGGACTGCGAACGATTTTGAGTGGGACGGTGAGAGCGAAAACAAGCAGTTAGCAGTTGGCAATTAGCATTTTGCCAGCACAATTCCGCAAGCGCTAATTGCTAACTGCTAACTGCTCCAACGCGGACGATCATGCTTTTTGTTCTGGATGTCGGGAACACGAATACGGTGCTGGGCGTTTTTGCCCGGGTTGCGAAGGTGCGTCCCGACGGAGACGACGAGGTTCCGCGTTACGAGCGTCTGCTGGCGAACTGGCGGGTCGCGACCCGGCAGGGCAGCACCGTCGACGAGTACGGGGTCCTATTCCGCAATTTATTCTCGATGGCCAGCCTGGAGGCTTCGGGGATTCACGGCATCGTGATTTCATCGGTGGTGCCGCCGCTCGATCCGGTGCTGCGGCAGGTGTGCGAGCGCTACTTCAATTCCAAGCCGCTGCTGATTGAGCCGGGCGTGAAAACCGGGATGCCGGTGCACTATGACAATCCGGCGGAGGTGGGTGCGGACCGCATCGTGAATGCCGTGGCCGCCTTTGAAAAGTATGGCGGGCCGTGCGTGATTGTGGACTTCGGTACGGCAACTACGTTCGACTGCGTTTCCGCGAAGGGTGAATATCTTGGCGGGGTGATTAGCCCGGGCATTGGAATCTCAGCCGACGCACTGTTTCAGCGTACGGCACGACTGCCGCGGGTGGAGATCCGCAAGCCGGCGCGCGTGATCGGGACGAACACCGTGGGCAGCCTGCAGTCGGGGCTCTACTACGGCTATCTCGGGCTGGTGGATGGAATTCTCGAACTTCTGCTCGGGGAATTGGGCGAGGGGACCACGGTGGTGGCCACCGGCGGACTGGGACCGATGATTGGCACGGGATCGAGGTACATCAAGAATGTGGATGATTTTCTAACGCTCGAAGGCTTGCGCATTATCTGGGAGAGAAACGTGGCGGCGCGGCCGGGACTCGCGCCCAAGGGTGCACCGGCCTTGTCCAAATCGAAAAACGGCGGGCGAGATCGCGCCCCCTCCACTCCGCGTTCCACCCGCTGAGACGCCGTGGAGGATCAACTCAATTACTTCAACTATTTTACGGAAATTGAGGAACACTTTCAGCGCCGCTTCGGAAGCATCCTGCTGCTATCCACTGTCGACTGGGTACTGATGGAGACGTGGAAGGATGCGGGAATTCCGCTCGAGGCCGTGTTACGCGGCATTGACCAAACTTTTGAACACTACGAAAGACGCCCTTCCAAGACGCGGAAGGTAAATGGCCTGGGATTCTGTTCGCAGGAGGTACTGGCGGCGGCAGAAGCTATGAAGGAAGCGGCAGTAGGAACCGCGGCCGGGGAATCGGCATCCACCAAACCAGTCGCGGGACAAGGGTTTGAGCCGGAAACGATCGCAGCGTTCCTACGGCGCAATGCCGAGCTATTGGAGGCGGCGAAACTGCCGGGCGGTGGAGGAGTATCCGTTGATGCGGTCGCCACGGACTCCGCTGGCACGCTACGCAAGCTAGCGCAGGAAACTGAGAGTGGGAAGGCATCGTACAGGCTGGAGGATTTGGAGCGGCACCTCACGGTGTTGGAGGAAAAGCTTTTCGCGGCGTTGCTCGCGGCCACACCGGATGAAGAAATCGTCGCGGTGCGCGCGCAGGCCGATCGTGAACTCTCGGGTTACCGGCGCAAGATGGCGGCGGCCCAGATCGAGCAACTCCAAAGACAGTACGTCCACAAGCGGCTTCTGGAAAAATACGGCCTGCCGCGGCTCAGCCTGTTTTATATGTGACGGTCTTGCTCCATAATCTTTAATCCGTAATCTCTTGGACCCATAATCAGTTTGAGCCATGAGTAGTTCCTTCGATGCACTCATTCTCGGCGGAGGCGCGGCGGGGCTGATGTGCGCCATCGAAGCCGGCAAACGCGGCAGGCGCGTCGCGGTGCTGGAACATGCCGACCGGCTGGGCAAGAAAATTCTGATCTCCGGCGGAGGGCGCTGCAATTTCACCAACCTTTATTGCGGGCCCGAGAATTTTCTTTCCGCGAATCCGCACTTCGCGAAGTCAGCACTAGCTCGCTACCAGCCGGCGGATTTCATCGCGCTGGTGGAAAGACACGGCATTCCATATCACGAGAAAGCTCTGGGGCAGCTTTTCTGCGACCGCGCGGCGCGGGACGTCGTTGGAATGCTGGAAGCCGAATGCCAACAGGCTGGAGTGAGCATCTTTCTGAACACCAAGATTCAGGAAGTTGAGCGTGCGAGGGAGTTCGTTGTGCGCGCGGCGGATGTGGTGTTCAGGGCGCCGGCGCTGGTGGTTGCCACTGGAGGGCTTTCGATTCCGAAGATCGGTGCGACATCGGTCGGATACGATTTGGCGCGGCAGTTCGGGCTCGCCATCCGCGAGCCCTGGCCGGGGCTGGTGCCGCTGCTGCTGAGCGCGGAGGATGGCTCGCGCTACCGCGATCTGGCCGGCGTTTCGGCCGAGGTGATTGCGTCGTGTGGCGGGCAGCAGTTCCGCGAGAAGATGCTGATCACGCATCGAGGACTGAGTGGACCGGCGATCCTGCAGATTTCCTCCTATTGGAAGAAGCCGCAGCCCATCCTGATCGATCTCGCGCCCGGGCACGAGGTTACCGCGGCGTTTCGCGATCCCAATTCTCCGAGGAATCTGAGCGCACTGCGGGCGGAGATGCGAAAGGTTCTGCCTCATCGCCTGGCAGACCGCTGGCTGGATTTGCACTCGCCCACGGCGTGGACGAATCACGCGCTTGCGGGCTTCGAAGAGCAAGTCCATGCCTGGGCGATCAGCCCGGCGGGAACAGAAGGCTATGAGAAAGCCGAAGTGACGGGCGGCGGTGTTGATACGGACGAACTCTGGGCGCAAACAATGGAGAGCCGCAAAATTCCAGGACTATTCTTCATTGGCGAAGTAGTGGACGTGACCGGCCATCTCGGCGGTTTTAATTTTCAGTGGGCGTGGGCGTCGGGAGCAGCGGCGGGACGAACGCTGTGATACTTTCTGATTTCGCAACTTCCCATCTTCGATCGCGATACAACCTTGGGGCGGGACATAATTTTAGGTCGAGGTGCGCACTGACTTTCGACTCCAAACGGTTGACTCCCGCACCTGAATTTGCTTGACATGGTCCTTGAATAAAGTAGGATGTCTGCTCTGAAAGGGCCGTCCAGCAGGGCAAGCAAGCAACTTGGGGAACCCTCTCAGGAAAACTCCACTCCGAAAGTCAAAACAAATCAAGAACAAGGAGAAACTGATAATGGCAGGAAAAAGGTTCACATCGGTACTGTGCCTGTTGATGTTGGCTCTTGCCTGCGGCACGGTTTTCGCTCAGTCCCACGAGCTCAAGATAGCTCCCACCATTGCTCCGTCCAAAGTTATCACTCCGGCGAAGGCGACTCCGCCGGCGCTGAAACCGATTTATACCAACCTGGGCCCAACGCCGACGGATGACTATAACGACACCACCGGTTATTACGTACTGGGGCCGACCAATTCGATAGGTGATTCAGAGCAGTGGATCGCAGTGCCGTTCACTCCGAAGGCGGATTCTCACGTGTCCGAGCTGGAGGTTGCGGTTGGTTTGATTTCGGGTACGCCGAAAGTTGTCGTCGGGCTTTACAGCGATAACGCAGGGACTGTGGGAACGCTGTTGGCAAGCGGGGCTTCTACCCACATTCCGGCGTATGGAGCCTGCTGCACGTTGGTCACGGTACACATTACCTCGACGGCTGTGACTGCGGGAACGCAATACTGGATCGGAGTCACCACGGATGACACCAAGGCTCCCGACTTCACCGGCGTCTTCCAATCGTCCAACGATGCCAACACTGGTGGCAACGAGGCAGCCGGAAGCTGGTTTACATTCAGCAACAATTGGCCAGCTGCCGCTGCGCTCGGCACCGTTCCGTAACTGACTCTTCACTAAATCTGTGCCACAAGGCCGCGACGATTGTCGCGGCCTTCTTATTCTGCCGGTTCCTGGGCCGGTAATCGGGATTTGTCTGAAGAGCGACAATCCGTCCTTGCCCGGTCCATGCCTGTAGAATCAAGTCTTGCTCCTAAACATCGAAAAGCTGATCTACGGCGGCGACGGACTGGCTCGCCTTCCGGCCGACGAGCGCGGACGCGGCAAGGCCGTGTTCGTTCCCTTGGTTCTTGCCGGAGAGAAGATTGAAGCCGTACTCACCGAAGAAAAACCCGGCTTCGCGCGCGCGCAGGCCACGGCAATCGTGGAGTCCTCGTTGCACCGGGTTGAGGCGCCGTGTCCACATTTTGGCCGCTGCGGGGGATGCCATTACCAGCACGCCAGTTACGACCACCAACTCGAGATCAAGAAAGAAATCCTGCGGGAGAACCTGCGGCGCATCGCGAAGCTCGATCTGCAGCGCGACATTCAGGTGCATCCTTCGCCGCCGTGGAACTATCGCAATCGTTCGCGGCTGCAGGTGCACACCCGGCCCGAATTCGCGGCGGGATATTTCAAGTTGTCATCGCATGAACTGCTGCCGGTCGGGGAGTGTCCCATCAGTTCGCCGATGGTCAATCGCGGCATCGCCGCGCTGTGGCAAGCGGGGCGCGCGGGCAAGGCCGTAGAGGGCGTACGCGAGATTGAGTTCTTTGCTAACGACGATGACTCGCGCCTGCTGGTCGAGTTCTTGTGCGCCCCCGAGGCGCGACGCGCCGCAGTGCGGGCATGGGCCGAAGAATTGTGTGCAGACATGCAGGAGATTGCGGGCGTAGTGGCGTTCCGCGAACCGCAGAAAGGCGTGCAGGAGCCGCTGGTCACGGTCGGCGCCTGGGACTTGATGTATCAGACCAAGGCGGGGGCCTATCGCATCAGCGCAGGTGCGTTCTTCCAGACTAACCGTTTTCTCATCGATGAACTCGTCGAAATCGTCACGGCGGGCCGGTCCGGCGAATTAGCGTTGGATCTCTACGCGGGAGTGGGACTGTTTTCCACAGCCTTGGCATGTAACCACCGTCACATCGTTTCAGTTGAGTCGTCACAGACAGCCGCGAGCGACCTTCGATACAATCTGCCTGGTAGTGGAAAGGCAGTGCATTCCGCGACCGAGCAGTACCTGGCCGAGCTCGGAGACAAGGGGCGTGTTGGGCAGGATGAAGTTCTCCCCCTGTTACGGCATCAGCCCGACATGGTGGTAGTGGACCCGCCCCGAAGCGGTTTGGGAGATCGCGTGGCGCGTTTGCTGGCGAGTGCGGGCGCGCCCCGCGTGACCTATGTGTCGTGCGATCCCGCGACCTTGGCCCGCGATCTGGTGCCGCTGCAGGCGGCGGGTTATGGCGTCGAGCAGGTGCACCTGATCGATTTATTTCCTCAAACTTACCACCTCGAGAGCGTTGTGCAGTTAGTGCGGTGAACTCATAAAGACTCAGCTTGTCAGTAGTCGGCAAAGCGTCTTTCCCACGGCCGGTCCGTTGTCCATAGCTCCTCACGCCCACAGCAGGCCGATCAATGCCGTCTTTGCCCCTGATCCAGCAGCCGCCAGCTCCACCAACTCCGCCTGAATTTCAACTCAAGCCTACGCGGCAACCCCTGCTGTGGGCGGCCTTGGCCTATTCTGCGGGAATAGTTGCCGGCACTTACGTGGGGCGACCGCCGTCGTGGTGGATGGCGGCGGGCGTGGCATTTCTCGGCGCGGGATTGTACTTCGTGCGAAGAAGGAAGTGGCTCGGCGTCGGCCTGGCGCTGGGCGCGTTTTTCCTGGCAGGGGCGCTTCACATACAGTTGCGCGGCCCGGCGAGTCCTCTCGATACCACTCTTCAGCCCTTTGCCTACGGCGGTGCAGTTCAGATGACTGCGCATGTGACTCGTGAAGGCAGGTTTCGCGAAGGAAGTTCAAACGAAGTCAGACAGAGCCTCGACGTCGAGACGGAAGAGATCGACACCGAGGACGGCAAGCGGGTGGCTGTGCACTCTGGTGTCCGCCTGGGGATCTACGGCGAACTCCCTGACATTGTCTCGCGCGGTGAGGCAGCGCTCACACCTGCGATGCGCCTTTTTCGCTACGGCGAACGGATCCGGCTTCCAGTCAAACTGAAGCCGCCGCGGAACTTCCGCAATCCCGGGGCATTCGACTATCAGGGTTACCTGGCCGCAAACGGCATTGGGGCCCTGGGGTCGGCGAAAGCGGAGGACGTGCAGTTGTTGCCCGGCTTCGCGGGCAGCCGCCTGGAACTCTGGCGAACGCGTATTCACTCCGGCATCATCGCCAAAATCCACACACTCTGGCCGCCACCTCAGGCCGCTCTGATCGATGCCATGGTGATTGGTGAGGAGGCTTTCATCGACCGCGACGCGCGAGTGGATTTCCAGCGCTCGGGGACCTATCACATCCTTGTTGTCTCGGGAATGAACGTGACCATCCTGGCATTTGTCGCTTTCTGGACGCTGCGCCGCCTGCGATTCGGGGAGATTCCGGCGACCCTGCTGACGATCTTATTTTGCGTGGCCTATGCCTTTCTCACCGAAGTGGGTGCCCCGGTGTGGCGGGCCACGCTGATGTGCGCCATCTACCTGGGCACACGACTGCTTTACCGCGACCGCGCCATGGTCAACGCGCTGGGCGCAGCCGCTCTCGGGTTGCTGGTATTCGATCCGCGTCAGCTCTTCACGGCGAGCTTCCAGATGACGTTTGTTTGCGTGCTCATCGTCGCCGCGATTGGCCTGCCGCTCGTGGAGCGCACTTCGCGGCTTTATCGCCAAGCGCTGGCCCACTGGGACGCGGATGATTATGGCCCGTCTCTGCCTCCGCGCATCGCCCAGTTCCGCGTGGATCTGCGCTTGATTGCAGAAAGGCTCGCACGTTTTCTCGGCAAGCCATGGTCATTGCGGCTGGTGCGTGGCGTGACCGTTGTCTGCCTGCGCACGTTTGAGTTGCTGCTGGTGTCGGCGGTGATGCAGATGGGATTAGCTCTACCCATGGCATATTACTTTCACCGCGCCACAACCATCGGCCTTCCTGCCAACGTGGCGGTGGTTCCGCTCACACAACTTCTTATGCCAGCAGCTGTTCTGACCGTCGGCTTGGGATATGTTTCCCCCCTGCTCGCGAAACTTCCCGCGCTGCTCACCGCCTTTGCACTGCAGGCCATCACTGGCACGGTACACGGCTTGGGAGGCCTGCGGCTCGCCGATCTTCGGGTAGCGACGCCGTCTGTGCCAATGATGGGGGCAGCTTCGGCAGCGCTGATTCTCGCGATGCTTTGCGCTCGCCGTCGCGCGCTGCTGGCGGTGACCGGACTGGTTGCTCTGCTGCTGGCCTCCCTGACTCTGGCCTTCGTCCCGCCGCAACCGAACACGCGAGCCGGAGTGCTGGAAGTGACTTCTATCGATGTGGGCGAAGGCGACGCCATCCTGCTAGTGATGCCGCAAGGCCGCACCTTGCTCATCGACGCGGGCGGCCCCATCTTCAGCGCCGGGTCACAACTCGACTTCGGGGAAGATGTGGTTGCGCCATATCTGTGGACGCGCGGCATCTCCCGGCTCGACGCGGTCGCGATTTCGCACGGCCACTCCGACCACATTGGAGGCATGGCCGCCGTCCTTAAGGACTTTCGACCGAAAGAGTTGTGGGTGGGCCTGTTGCCGCCGAGTCGAGCGCTCGAGAGCTTGATCGCGGAGGCGCACGACCTCGGAATCAAAGTGGTGCGGCGTTGGGAGGGAGACGAATTTGAGTTAGGCGGAGCCAAGGTCGACGTGCTTTTTCCGCCACAGGACTGGCCGGTCGGCCTCGCGCCCAAGAACAACGACTCCTTGGTTCTGCACGTCAGTTATGGCAAGACTTCAGTATTGCTGGAGGGCGACGCTGAGAAAGCGGTGGAGCGGCGAATCGCCAGCCTGCATCATCCGCACGCGGACCTACTGAAGGTGGGGCATCACGGCAGCGCTACCTCGACGACACCAGAGATTCTGCAGTCCGTGAAGCCAAGCTTTGCCGTGATCTCGCTTGGGTTCCAAACCTCTTTCGGTTTTCCGAAGGCTGATGTTCTGCAGCGGTTGCAGGCATCTGGAGTCCACGTTTACCGCACCGATCTGAATGGTGCCGTGACCTTTTACCTCGACGGCCACTCGGTTACTCCTTGGCTTGCAGCTCTTCGGTAGAATCGTCGTCATCCGGTTCGTCTGCGGAATCATTGGCCGATGGCGGCTGCAGGGATTCGGCAATCAGAGTGCGCGCTTTCTCCGCATCCTCTTCGCGCACCAGGATGATCATTCCGCCCAGGCCGGGAAACGTTTCTTGCAAAAGGCTGGCCGAGGCAAGGTCGTTTTCAATATTCGCGGAATCGAGCAAGCCCTTGACCACCATAGCCTCCGATTCCTGCTCACTGTCGAAAACCTTCACCAGCTTTTCATTTGGATTAGGGCGGCGACGTTCTTCCGTCGTCGCATTGGGCTGCTCTGCCATAACGTCTCCCATTCTCGGAACCAGCCGCCAACCGACGGGACTCCGCACTCCTGTGATTCTAACTCTTCTCACGATTTGCGGGACGGTGAGCCGACGACCCGGCACTTTCGGGCTGTTTATTTTCCGCCATGATTGGAGGAGAATGCTTGAAAATAGGGCGCAACGTGGGCTGCGCCGCCGCATCCAAAGCTGTAATCAGAAAATGCTGGGGGCGAAAGAGGGGTTGGCATGCACATTGGGGAACCGGAGGATCACGAGAAGGGTTCGCCTCTGCTACGGGAAAACCCAGGCGAGGCCAAAGATGAAGCCCGAAGGATTCGGCGCCTACAGGTGATGATGAGCATGGTGACGTCGGTGATCAGCCAGGATCCCGGCCTCACGGTGGAAGAAGCGGCGGAGCTGGCCGCCGGCGCCAAGCGCGCTGCGCTGGCCATGTTTCCCGACAAAGAACTGGCCTACGATCTTCTCTACAAACCCCGTCTGCAGCGCCTGATGCGGGAACGATATCGGCTGCAGTAGAGCTTTCGCTGATTTGTGTCGAACGCGGCTTCCTTGAAATGAAGATTCCTGGATGAAGCTCGTTCCGGGCTTCTATTCGTCCACCACAGAATTCCGCAGTGTCCCAACGCCTTCCACGCTGACTTCCATCACATCTCCCGCCACCACCGGTCCCACGCCTGCCGGCGTGCCGGTGGCGATCAGATCACCCGGGAAAAGCGTCATCGCCTGCGCGATGTAGCGGATGACAACATCCAGTGAGAAGATGAAGTCCCGCGTATTCCCCTGCTGCTTTACGGTGCCATTAATGCGGGTCTCCACGCCAACGCCGGCCCAGGGATCGATCTCATCCGTGACCAGCGGACCCACGGGACAGGACGTGTCAAAACCCTTGGCGCGGGCCCATTGGCCGTCTTTCTTCTGCAGATCGCGAGCGGTGACGTCGTTCAAGCAAGTGTAGCCAAGGATGTAAGGGCGGACGTCCTCGCCATCCGGCGGCTGATGGCAAGTCTTGCCGATCACGACGCACAGCTCGCCTTCGTAATCGACGCGCTCCGAGATTTTCGGCCGCCGGACAACGCCGCCCGGGGCCAGCAGCGCGGAACTGGGCTTGAAGAAAAGCAGGGGTTCTCTTGGAACTTCGTTACCGAGTTCCGCAGCATGGTCGCGGTAGTTGCGGCCAACGCAGACAATCTTGGAAGGGCGCACCGGTGGAAGCAGTGAAGCCTCGTCCAGCGGAATCGGTTCGATGCGGCGCGTCCGCAGCCCCTCCACGTCGCCATCGGAGTCTTCCGGAGGTGTAAGCAGAATCCGCAGGATCGAATCCCGCCCGGCCACGGATTCGAGCAGCCCGTAGTGAGACTGTCCATTCAGCTGAAAGCGGCAATATCTCATCGCAATCTATCTAACCATGAGAGATGGAAGTGAGGCGAGACTTTTTCGACGAACGTGTTGCGACGGAATACAAACTCTGTGGTGCAGGCTGGGAAGCCTGCCCTTCCCGAACTGAGCCGCGGAAGACCATTTCCGGCAAATTGAAACACTCATGTAACATGCGCGAGATTTGGGTTTGACACTGTTTG
The DNA here is from genome assembly GCA_963749985.1 of uncultured Acidobacteriaceae bacterium. Classification (GTDB taxonomy): domain Bacteria; phylum Acidobacteriota; class Terriglobia; order Terriglobales; family Acidobacteriaceae; genus Sulfotelmatobacter. The sequence goes on from CAVVOS010000008.1 coordinate 111,010, forward strand.
TAAGGCGTTGCTATAGTCGAGGAGTTCCCTTTGGACGCGGGTTTCTGTAAAAACGTCCGGCAGCTGGGATTGTCCAAGCTCACTCGCCAGGGTGAGCCCACCACAACCAAACGACTCACTCCAGCAGTCCGCCAAGCAGGCCCCGCATCCTCCCCGCACCGAGTGCGAGGTTTTAGCAGAGAGGCATAACCCTTGTTCGACGAGACCACCGCCCACAACTCCGATTCCACCAGCGCCGTCGCAACCGAAGCAGAACCGACGGCCGCCGAGCCCACTTCGCCGGAGCAGCATCTGACGGAACAGCATCAGACTGCAGCTCCCGCCGCAACCACAACTTCCTCCGAAGAAGCGCCGCACGCGGCGGCCGCTTTCGACGACAAACCCGCCAACGAGGACTTTGCCTCAGCGCTGGAAAGCTTTACCACGGAGACCGAAGAGGCCGTGGGAGAAGACCGTGTGATTAAAGGCACGGTGCTGAAGCTGACTTCCACACACGTGGTGGTGGACGTCGGGGCCAAGTCGGAAGGCATGTTGCCGCTCTCGGAGGTTCTGGATCACGAGGGCAATCCGAAGGTGAAGCCCGGGGACGAGATCGAGGTGATGCGCGAGAAAGGGCACACCGAGGAAGGTTACGTCAATCTCTCGCACCAGAAAGCGGCACGCATTCACGCCTGGGATGAAGTGGAAAAAGCTCACCACGAGAAGAGGCCGATCAAGGCCGTCGTCATCGAGCGCACTAAGGGAGGGTTGACGGTCGATATCCTGGGAGTAAGGGCTTTTCTTCCCGGATCGCAAGTGGATCTTCGCCCCATTCGGAATCTCGAGGGCATGAAGGGGCAGACTCTCGAAGTTACGGTGATCAAGCTCAACAAGAAGCGCGGCAACATCGTGGTATCGCGCAAGGAGCTGCTGGAAGGCGAGCAGACCGAGAAACGCAGCAAGACCCTGGAACATCTGGAAGAAGGCTCGGTGCTAACGGGAGTAGTGAAGAACCTGACCGAGTACGGAGCTTTCGTGGATCTGGGCGGGCTGGATGGGCTGTTGCACATTACCGACATGTCGTGGGGACGGCTTACGCATCCCCGCGATCTGGTGAATGTGGGCGACCAGATTCAGGTGAAGGTGCTGAAGTACGACAAAGACAAGCAGCGGGTCTCGCTAGGATTCAAACAGTTGACGCCCGATCCCTGGCTGGATGCGGAACATCGCTACCCGGTGGGAGCGCATGTATCCGGGCGGGTGATCAGCGTAACCGACTACGGCGCTTTCGTTGAACTGGAACAAGGCATTGAAGGATTGGTCCACGTGAGCGAGATGACGTGGTCGAAGCGGATGAAGCATCCGTCGAAGCTGGTGAACGTGGACGATCAGGTGGAGTGCGTGGTGCTCAACGTGAATCCCACGGAGCGGCGGATCTCGCTGGGCATGCGGCAACTGGCGGCGAATCCCTGGGATGCGCTGCACGATAAATATCCCGTGGGCATGACGGTGGAGGGGCGGGTGCGCAACTTGACCGATTTCGGCGCGTTTATCGAGATCGAGGATGGCATCGACGGCCTGGTGCATGTGAGCAACCTGAGCTGGACCAAGCGGGTGAAGCATCCTTCGGAAGTGCTGAAGAAGGGCGATCGCGTGAAAGCTGTGGTGCTGGCCATTGAACCCGACAAGCGGCGACTGTCGCTGGGAGTGAAGCAGCTTCAGCCCGATGTGTGGGAGACGTTCTTTGAGACACATCACACGGGCGATGTGATTCACGGCAAAGTGCTGCGGGTAGCGGCGTTTGGAGCCTTCGTGGAAATCGCTGAAGGGGTGGAAGGTCTGTGCCACAAGTCGGAAGCGGTCGACGGCAACGGACAGCCTCTGCATCTTGAACCGGGTGTGGAGCACGACTTCAAGATCATCAAGATGAGCGCGGAAGAGAAGAAGGTCGGGCTCAGCATTCGCGCCGTCGGCGAAGAAGCTTCGCGCTCCGAGGTGGAGGCTTACAAGCAACCCGTGTCGAGCACCAGTTCAACCATTGGCGAACTTATTTCGTGGAAGCGCGCCAGTAACGAGAACAACTGAAATAAAAGCAGCTGCCAGTGGTCAGTTGCCAGTGGCCAGTAAAACCACGAGAGCCACTTTTCTGAATTGTCGGTCATGTGGAAAGCCGCTGGTGAGCGGCTTTTCGCTTTTGAAGCGACCGAGACTCTCTCGCGCTTGGCCCCCCGTCCCACCCTGTTCTAGAATCATTCGTTTGCCTTTTGTCATCTCTTCTTACTGAGGACGATTACTTTGCCTGAAACTATTTATGACGTCGCCATCATCGGCAGCGGACCTGCCGGCTACACTGCTGGCATTCGCGCAGGCCAGTACGGGCTGAAAACTGCACTCATCGAAAAAGACGGATTCCTTGGCGGTACCTGCCTGCACGTGGGCTGCATTCCGACCAAGGCGCTGCTGTTCAACGCCGAGCTCTGGGACCATCTCAAAGAAGCCAAGGAATTCGGCATCGAAGGCGTGGACTCGCGCAAACTGAATTGGGCGGCGGTGCAGGACCGCAAGTCGAAGATCGTGGCCAAGCACGCCAAAGGCCTCGAGTTCCTGATGAAGAAGAACAAGGTGGAGACCGTGAAGGGCTACGGCAAGCTGACGGGTGCAGCGCAGAACGGTTTATTCACCGTCGAAGTTGTGAATGACAACAAGGCCAGCCATCTCAAGGCGAAGAATGTCATTCTCGCCACTGGTTCTGAGGCTCGCCTGCTGCCTGGCCTCGAGGCAGATGATCGCGTGCTCACCAACATTGAGATTCTCAGTCTGAAAGAAATTCCGAAATCGCTTGTCATCGTCGGCGCGGGGGCGGTGGGGGTGGAGTTTGCGTCGATCTATCGCTCGTTCGATTGCGAAGTCACAATTGTCGAAATGTTGCCGCGGCTGGTTCCGGTGGAAGATGAAGAAGTCTCGAAGGAACTGGCGCGCGTCTTCCGCAAGCGCGGAATAAGCTTCCACACCGGCGCGAAGGTCGACAAGGTTGAGAAGACGAAAGCTGGAATTGCCGTCACCATCACGGTCGACGGAAAGCAGCAGAAGATCGAAGCCGAGAAAATTCTAATCGCTGTAGGCCGCAAGCCGCGTACGGAAAACGTTGGCCTGGAAAGAACGAGGATCAAGCCCGAGCGCGGTTTCATCCAGACCGATTCCTGGATGCAGACCGCCGAACCCGGCATTTATGCCGTCGGGGACATCGTTCTGGGTTCGCCGCAACTGGCGCACGTCGGAGCGATGGAAGCGCTGGTTGCTGTCGCGAAGATCGCCGGCAAGCCGGGCAAGCCGATCAATCCGGAACACATCCCGGGAGCGACCTACTGCCATCCGGAAATCGGCAGCGTAGGCCTTACGGAAACCAAAGCGCGCGAGGCTGGATACAACGTAAAGGTCGGCAAGTTTCCCTTCACGGCGAACTCACGCGCCTCGATCGTCGGCCAGCACGAAGGCTTCATCAAGATTGTTTCCGACGCCGACTACGGCGAGATTCTCGGTGTGCACATCATCGGCCCGCAAGCGACGGAGTTGATCGCCGAGGCCGTCGCGGCCATGGAACTCGAAGCTACGGTCGAGGACTTGATGTGGACGATTCACGCCCACCCGACCCTGGCCGAAGCTATGCTGGACGCGGCCAATGGCGTGTACGGGATTGCGATCAACGCATGAGGCTTCTTAGCCACGGATCACACGCATGAACGCGGATAAACCAAGACTTGATCTTGATCCGTGTCAGTCCGCAAAAATCCGTGGCGAGTCGAATTTGATCTCTCTCGTCCAACTCGGCACGGTCGACTACGCCACAGGGCTTCGCCTGCAGGAGCGATTGGTCGCTTTGCGCAAAGAAGAAAAGATCGGCGATGTGCTGCTCCTGCTCGAACATTCGCCGGTCATCACGCTGGGTCGCAACGCGAAAAGCACAAATGTCATCGGATCGCCTGAACACCTCGCCGAACGTGGCGTGGAGATCTTCGAATGCGACCGCGGCGGCGATGTCACTTTCCACGGTCCCGGACAAATCGTGGGTTATCCCATCTTCGACCTGCGCGGGTTCGCCGCGCCCGATGGAAAGCGCAAGACATTAGGAGTAATCGAATTCGTCCGCCGCCTGGAAGAAGTCCTGATCCGCACCTGCGCCGATTTTGCCATTCCGTCGAAACGAGTGCCAGGGCTAACGGGCGTGTGGACAGATGCTGGAAGCAATGATGCTGATGCTGGAAGCCACGATGCTCATGTGGGGACGGCCGCGTCGGCTGTCCAGCGAAGCGACGCGAGCGCGCTTGACAAAGCCCCGGAAGCCAAACTCGCCGCCATCGGCATCCACATCTCCCGCTTCGTCACCTCTCACGGCTTCGCCCTCAACGTGAACACCGATCTCAGCTACTTCAATCTGATCATCCCCTGTGGCATCACGGCCAAGCCGGTCACGTCGATGCAGCGGGAACTTGGCAGGCCGCTCGATCTAAACGCCGTCGCCGAATCCATCTCCCGCAACTTCGGCACGGTATTTTCGAGTCAGATGCTCTGGGTCGACACCCTCGAGGCGTTGCTGGGCCATACGGTCGGAGTGCCGCTGCAGCGCCCCGACGAACTCCGCCAGCTCCACAAAGAAGACGACACTACCTGGGCCTGACCATGGGACGGGGACCTCAACCTGTTTGATTAAATCTCTAGTTCCCGCGCCGCTTTGAGCGAAATTGCCGTTGAACGAGGAACCCGATCACCAGCCATTGTCCAGTTGCAACCACAAACAACAATCCGGCACCCACGTAAGATCCCGTGTAGGTGCCAAGGGGCCTTCTAAGGCCCAGAGGCGCAGTGAGAAGGCTGCCTACAGAGGCCACAAACATTGAAGGCAAGTCTGCGAGCACAAGGGACTTCAAAACCCAGGATTGGTAATAAAAATGGAAGGGCCTTCCGGCAAACATCGTCCAGTCGGCCCCTTGCACACTATCCAAGAAGTTAGCGGCATTTCGCGATGGCGGCCCCATGCTCAGGATGCCGAGATAGAACCAGAGAGCATGAGTCGCGGCCAAGGCCCACCCCAGTCGGCTTCGTGCGGCCTCCCGAAACAACCGAACGACTCTTCCGATTGCCGATCCCAAGAAGTCCATGTTCCCTCCTATACTTATCGACACTGGATCAGCCAGCCCTGACCCGATAGTAAACCGAACTAGCCGTTGATTCCCGTCTCGCGTTACTATCGAAGAGCATTTCAACAAGCAGTCCCCATGGCAAACAAGAAAAAGTCGAAATCCCCGCCGAATTCGAATGGTCGCCGCACGCGAAATGGAAGCTCGCGCGAAAGCTCAAAACCGGCGTCGACCGACCTCCGCACCTACTCCATCCCCGACTCCCGCCTGGAGCATCCCGATCTCTCCGTAAGCCAGCACATCGAGAAAGACAAAGACGGCGCCGAGCATTTCCGCTATCAAGTCTCCGGCAAGCTCAACGCTCCGGTCCCGCCCATCCGCGACTCGAAATATCTCAGCAAGCAGCAGTGCATCGAGATCTACCGCTACATGCTGCTCAATCGCAAGATGGAGGTCGCGCTCGAAAATCTCTACAAGCAGGGCAAAGTTGTCGGTGGAGTTTATTTCGGACTCGGCCAGGAAGCCTGCTCCTGCGCCTCGGCCTACGCGCTCGACAAAGACGACTGGTTTGCGCCCATGATCCGCAACCAGGGTTCGCTGCTGGTCCGCGGCTTCGGCGCTTCCGACACCATGATGCAGTACATGGCCAAAGCCGATTCGCCGACGCGCGGCCGCGATGGCACCTCGCACTTCGGCGATATTGAGAAGCGCAACATGGTCTCGCCCATATCGATGCTAGGCGATCTTATCCCCGTGATGGCTGGCGTGGCGCTGGGCGCGCGCCTCCAGGGACGCAACCTCGCCGTCATGACTTACATTGGCGACGGCGGCCAGTCCACCGGCGTCACCTACGAAGGCATCAACTTTGCCGCCGTGCAGAATCTCGGCCTCGTGCTCTTCGTCGAATCGAATCTCTGGGCCTACTCCACGCCCTCGGAAATGCAGTACCGCTGTAAAGACCTCGCCGAGCGCGCCATCGGATACGGCATCCCCGGCGTGATCGTCGACGGCACCGACGCCTGCCAGGTCTACGACGCCGCCCGCGACGCCGTCGAGCGCGCCCACCGCGGCGAAGGCCCCACCATGATCGAAGCCAAAATGATGCGCATGAAAGGCCACGCCATCCACGACGCTGCCGCGTACGTGCCAAAAGAAATGTTCGACTTCTGGAAAAAGCGCGACCCCATCGCCCGCTTCGAGAATTATCTGGTGAAAGAAAAGAAGTGGCTCACGGCAAAAGAGAATGCGGAACTGATTTCAGAAGTAGAGCGTGTGATCGAAGCCGAGCGCGAGATCGCGGTGAACTCCCCGATGCCGACGCCGGAGTCCGCAGAGGGTGGCGTCTTCTGCGAAGACGGCTGCCACGAGATCAAGCCGAAGTACGGGATGCCGAAAGTGAAGAAGGGGAGCGGCGGTTTCAAGGAGACGAAAGCGGCCGTGCATTTGAAATAAAAGCTTAGAAGGTATTGCGAAAGCCTAGAAGAAAATGGCTAAGACGAAGGCGACCCAAGAGTACGCCGCGCATCTTATCACGCGCGATACGGGAGTTGAATTTGAGGACCGATGCCTTCGGCTTAAAGGTTGGGGCAGCGTTGACAAGCAAGCCCTGATAAAACCGAACCACTACCTGATCCTTGAGGCCGAGGACGGACAGAAGCATCCCTGTACAAATGTTCTTAAATTGTGGCCATATCTCGAAGCGGAGCCGGAAGTATCGGTGCTATTGGTCCATGTGTTTTTTCAGGGTGGCAAGGGACGCGATGGTTCAAGAGGGAGGCTCGGTCCGTTTGTCGGACAGAAGATGGAACATGACCTTAATGGACGCTTCCAGTACTGCCAACTCCTGATTGATCGTCAGACGGAACGCATAGCCGAAGGACTGGATATGCTCCGACGCTCTTTACTGCAGTGGAAGTCGGAGTGACCCAATCCAGAAACTCCTCTGGGAATCCGGAAACGGTCTCGGTCGTTGCATGCAACAATTCAGCGATACACGTCCCTCCGATGCCCAACCGTGAGCACGAGAACCAGCAAGACTCCACGATGGACCTGATACACAACTCGATAATCGCCAGCTCGGATCCGCCATGCGTCGGGGATGGCGGCCATCTTCTTGCACCCGACAGGAAAGGGATCTTCCCGCAGAGCCTCGATCTTGATCGACAATCGCCTCTGCGCCTCGCGCGGAAGCTTTTCCAATTGCCGGAATGCCAGCGGTTTGAACTGAATCGTATAGGCCACCACCGCCGCCGATCCTACAGCTTGAGGTCTTTCTTAATCTTCTCCCATGGAATCGTGCGCGGATCTTTTAGCGCTTTGCGCGCCGCCGCAACATCGATTTCGTCTTCCAATCTTTCCAGGAGTTCTACGTCCTCGATGGGCACCACGGCGGCGACAGCTTTCTTGCCGCGGTGTACGATAACTCTTTCGCCGCGATATTCCGCGCGGCTTAGAATGTCCGAGAAGTTCTGCCGCGCTTCGCTGGCGGTAAGTTTTTCGAGCATTTCGAGTCTCCCTGTGGCAATTGTACGCAACGTAATATAGTAACATTTTGTACAATTTGTAACAAGCAGAATCAGAAGGCGATCTAACCCCTATGCAACTAACCTACCTCGAAGCTATCCGCCAGGGAATCTGGGAAGAAATGGACCGCGACCCCTCTGTCTTCTGCCTCGGCGAAGACATCGGCATCTACGGCGGGGCTTTCAAAGTCACTGACGGTTTCATCGACCGCTTTGGCCCCGAGCGCGTCATCGACACGCCCATCGCCGAGTCCGCCATCGTGGGCGCGGCCTTCGGAGCGTCTCTCACCGGCATGCGCCCGGTCGCCGAATTTCAATTCATGGACTTCATCGGCTGCGCCTTCAACCAGATCTCCAACATGGTCGCGAAGACGCACTACCTCTGGGGCGCGCCCGCACCGCTAGTTCTGCGCGGGCCCAGCGGTGGATACGTTCACGGCGGCCCCTTCCACTCGCAGAATCCCGAGATGTGGTTCGTCCACAATCCCGGCCTCAAAGTTATTTGCCCGGCCACACCCTACGACGCCAAAGGCCTGATCAAAGCTGCCATCCGCGACAACAATCCCTGCATTTTCTTCGAGCACAAATATCTCTACCGCCGCATCAAGGGTGAAGTCCCCGCGGAAGACTACGTCGTCCCCATCGGGAAAGCGAACATCGTGCGCGGAGGCCGCGACCTGAGCATCATTACTTATGCCGCGATGGTGCACACCGCGTTAGAGGCCGCCGAGGTTCTGAAGAACGAAGGAATCGATCTCGAAATTCTCGACCTGCGCACCGTCTCGCCGCTCGACCGCGAAGCCATCGCGCAAACCGTGAAGAAGACCAACAAAGTGATCATCCTGCACGAGCATTCCCGCACCGGCGGGCTGGCCGGCGAAATCGCCGCCATCATCAACGAGGAAGCCTTTGACGATCTCGACGGCCCCATTGTTCGCATCGCCGGCCTCGACTCCGCCGTCCCATTCTCTCCGCCGCAGGAAGAGCACTACCTCCCCAAGGTGAGCGACATAATCCGCGAAGCCCGTCGCCTCAATGCATATTGAGTTCTTTGGAGAACGATGAAACGGGTGTCGACAACCGCCTTCGGTTGCCTGCCCTGAGCGACGCCGAAGGGTACGCCGAGCGAAAGCAAGGCGTCCCTCGTCCGGCCCAAAACTAGCGCCCTACCCACTCCATCTGCCACAATAGTCCTTTCCGGAGAGGACCCATGGGCAAATTCATTCTCGGCGTCATCGTCACTGTTCTCGTAATTGTTCTCGGCGGCCTCGGCTTCGCCATGCTGGGATTCATCCCCACCAATGCGAACGTAGCCCCACCGCACCTCGAGCATCGCATCGCAAATGGAGCCGTGGATGCTTCCATGGAACGCCACGCTCCTCACGTCACCAATCCCTTGCCGCCCAACGATCAGAACTTTGAAGATGGCATGAAGCTCTACACCATGCACTGCGCCGTCTGCCACGGCGGACTCGATCGCAAGCCCGCCTCGCTCTCTAAATCCTTCTACCCGCCCGCTCCCAATCTCGTCTCCGATCCGCCTGACGACCCCGAGTGGCACGTCTTCTACACCATCCGCACCGGCGTCCGCTACACCGGCATGCCCGCGTGGGAAAAAACTCTAAGCGAGCAGGATATGTGGAAGATCACCAGTCTCCTGTCGCACATGGAAAAGCTTCCGCCCGCCGTTCAGGATTATTGGAAGACCAGCTTCGGGGTTGCCGCGCCAAATGGCGAGGACAGCAAATAACAACAGACACGCGACCAGGGCTGGAGCCCTGGGTTGGGGATAGATGGGGGTCGCGAGCCGAACGCATCCATAGAAGAGCAACGGCAATGCCGCATGCTGCCTTTCCACCCCAACTCCCGCACCCGCTATAATATTTGTTTGCGTCCGGCCTTCTGTCCCCAACCATAGGCCGCGTGGAAGGAACTCATGCCGACTGACATCATCATGCCCCAGATGGGCGAATCCATCGTCGAGGGCACCATTACCAAATGGCTGAAGAAGCCTGGCGACAAGGTCCAGCGCGACGAGCCGCTGTTCGAAATCTCCACCGACAAGGTCGATGCGGAAATCCCCGCGCCCGCCTCGGGAGTTCTGCAGGAAATCAAAGTCTCAGAGGGCACAACCGTTGGAGTGAACACCGTAGTCGGAACGATTGCCGCCGATGGTGAAGCCGCAGCCGCTCCAGCGAAAACAGCCCCGGTCGTTCCCACGCCGCAAGCCAAAGAAGAAAAGAAAGAAGACAAGAAGTCCGCAGCAGCGCCCACGCCGGTCGCCAACACTCCCCCGCCGCAGGAATCCCCTGAGGACGAGGAAGCCCGTTCCTCGCCGCTCGTCCGCAAGATCGCCCGCGAGCACGGTGTCAGTCTCTCGCAGATTTCCGGCACCGGACTCGGCGGCCGCATCACCAAGCAGGACATCATGGCCTTCATCGAGCGCCCGTCCTCAGCCTCGGTCGCTCCCTCAGCTCCCGCTTCTCAGGCTGCACCTGCACCCGCTACTTCACGGCCCGCGCCCGCCCCCGCTGCCTATCCCGGCGACCTCGTCCCCCTGACCAACATGCGGAAGATTATCGCCCAGCGCATGATCGAGTCGCGCCGCACCAGCGCTCACGTTCACTGCATGTACGAAGTGGATTTCACCCGCATCGTCACCCTGCGCGCCAAGCACAAGAGCGCATTCGAGCAGCGCCACGGGGTCCGCCTCACTTTCATGCCGTTCTTCGTGCGCGCCGCCATCATCGCGGTGCAACAGTTCCCCATCGTCAACGCTTCACTGGAAGGCGAGAGCGTTCGCTACCACCGTCAGATCAACGTCGGGATCGCCGTCGCCCTCGACTGGGGACTCATCGTGCCCGTCCTGAAGAATGCGGGGGACCTCAACTTCCTCGGCCTGCAGCGCGGCATCACCGACCTCGGCGAACGCGCCCGCAGCAAGAAGCTGAAGCCTGAAGATGTCGAAGGCTCCACTTTCACCGTCACCAACCCGGGCCAGTTCGGCGCTGTCTTTGGTCTGCCCATCATCAATCAGCCAAACTCGGCGATCATGGGCGTCGGTGGGATCACCAAGCAGCCGTTGGTGGTCACGGATAAAGAAGGGAACGATTCGATCGCCATCCGTTCCGTCGTTCATCTCACGCTCGGCTACGACCACCGCCTCATCGATGGCGCCGTCGCCGACCAGTTCATGGCTTTGGTGAAAAAGAATCTCGAAACCTGGAGCGAAGAAATCGGCTAGTCCGTCATCAAGCGGAAGTAGTTCCGCTTGTGATCGGTGGCTGCTTGCACCAGGTCGAGGCGTTCAGGCATTGCACCGTGCCATCAATGATCATCGAAATTCCATCTTTGAACTTCGTGGGATCGATGATCTCCCGCGCTGCGACAGCGTCCACCGTGGACAAGGCGTTCTGCAGAAAAGACATCGCCGCATCTTTTTTCTCGGCTCCCGGTTTGTTACCAAAGAGCCCTTCGATCCCGCTAACCAGAGCGGGCACAAACGCAATCCCGCGCAGTAATTGAGACAAAAAGTCCATAACCGTCCTCCTTTGAAATGTTTTTCGCGCACGATCAGATATGCAGCCTCGCGCAACTCTCCAGCGTGACAGCTAATTTCCTCAGCTCAAGCTGGCCAAAATGTCGTTCAGCGTCGTCAAGTTTGGATCGGCACTGTCTGTGAATTTTGCCAGCAGCGTCAGGCAGACCTTCAGTTCGGCAGCCTTGCTCAACGCCAGCGCAAGCATTCCTGCCATGTCGACTCCCTCTGCCCCAGCGCTCTTCAGTGTGTTTGCAGTGGACAAAGTCAGGCTCTTAAGATTAGTGATGATCGTTGTGCTCGGTATAGTGCTCATAGCTCTCCTCTTCTATGGAAGTAAATTGTCTCGCAGTTAAGAATCCGCACTCCCGCGCCTGCAGGGCGTACCCGCCTTGCATCGAGCCCGTGGATTCTGTGGTTTGTCGCTACCTTAGCCAGTACCTATGCAGCGCGATTGCCGCGCTGATGGCGGCACTGATGGCCCCATTCACCAGTCGGTTGTGGACGCTGTTGCGCAGATCGTTCCGCTCTAGCACCGCCACCTTATCTTCCGCCATCTTCATTCGCCCCGGCTGCCCGTTCCCGACCAACGCGTCCATCTTCGTTTCCAGCCGTACCAGCTTGTCCAACACTTCTCGCTGGAACTCGATGTCGATTGCCCTTAGCGCTAATTCTCTATCGCTGACTCCCATACTCGTGTCCCTTCATCGTCCAAAGAACCTCACAGCGGATAGTCGACGTGCAACGCCGCCGAGTAACGTGAATATTTCGGTGGCGAAGAACTGTCATAAAGCCGCAGAAAATAATTCTGCGTCTCCGCCAGGCGAGCTAGGCTGAACGTCTGGCTGTTAAACCGTCCTAACAGATTCCTGTCGTTCGCTTGTCCCCAGCCATAGTCGTTTTCCCGGACCTCAATTCCGTATCCGCTCGCCGGCGCCAGCCCGGCATCTACCGAAACCGTCGTCGACGTCACCGCCGTAATCTGCGCCGCCGTGAGATCCACCTGGTAATACGCGCCCACCTGTGTCGTCTCCAGCAGCGGAGGCATGTCCTGAAGTGCAATCACGCTAGTGCTTGCCGAATACTCAATCGCCAACGGCGCCGCCAAGTCGTTCGCGAACCCGATCGTATAGAACCCGCGATCGTCCGCCGGATCTGCGATCTGAATTTCTACTTCTCGCACAATTGCGGTGAACGACGCACCGCGCGACGGCACGTTCACAACAACCGCATCTCCCGGGAAGATGTCCCCCGCTCCCCCCGGCAAGAAATCGCTCCACGTCTCGTAAGTTCCTGACCACGCGGCTTCCGCGGCATCGTCGAGAATCGCCAACGCCGCGTTCTCGCAGTCCACGTCCGTGCGCGCCGCCGGAGTCTTTGCTACCCGCACAGTGCCTCTTGTCCCATCGTCTGCGCCATTCTCTAACGACGCCACGCTCGCCGCATTCTGTACCTCTGCCACCGCTCGCCCGGACCCCCGATAACTCGCAACTATCAGCTGATTCAGAACCGGCACATATTGGGGATAGAAATCCAGCGAAGGATCGCTGGTGATCTCGCATTCCGCCCCATCCGAAAGCGCGCCCACGAGTTGCGTTACGTAGCTAGCGCTGGGCAGCGCCGTTCTCACTTCCGCCAGTGAAATGTGTCCCACATAGGTGTATGCGATGCTGCACTTCATGTTCGCTGCATCCACCAGCGCATAGGAGCAGAACCCTGGCGCACTTTCGATCACGTCGTCGTACAACACCGTCGCCGGAGCCACCAGCGTCTCCGGATTGCTCGGATCAATATCCTGCACCTCCAGCACAAATCGCACATCCGCCGTCACTGCTGCGCCGCCCCACCCGCTTCCCGCCGGATGCAACGATGAGTGATAAGTCTCCCCCGCCCGGTAGACTTCCATCGAATACACATAAGTTGTAAAAACATACTGGTGCCCGGGCGAGGTGGTTATCACGGAACCTGTGACCGATCCGTTGATTAAAGCCTGAATGGTCGAACCTGCGCCCGACGGCATGATCTGAAATCCTGCCAAACATCCCCCCGCCGAGATCGCTCCCGCATACAACCCGCCCAGTACTCCCTGTGACGCAGCCGTAAAGCTCACATCTCCGTGTTGCAACTCCAGCGCCCCGCCGAGTTCGATCTGCTCGATGAAGCTCACCGTAGTCTGCCCGTCCACGCCGGTCCCGCCCGCAATCTGCAGCGTCTGCGCCACCACCGAAACCGCCGCCGACGGATCGTTCACCACCCACGTCGTGGAATCCAAACCCGGCCCTAGATACTGCTCGTCGATCAGCGCGGGTTTAGCCTGTGCGAATGGCTTCTGCGAGAGATAGAACTTCAGACTCTCCCCATCACCCACAAAATAGTCCCGCACGTACGCCTGTGGCTCGTCCTGCCCAATCACCGTCAGCTCGTTCACCAGCAGGTTCGGACGGTTCAACCATAACCCCTCCGGCGAGAAGTTCGCATCACTCTCATTCAACGCGTAGGTCGACGCTCCTACCGGTGCCAGGATCAGTGCTCCGTCCATCGTTTGGAAGCTCGCCCGCACGGAGAGAGCGATTTCCGCCGCATGAAACGAAAAGCTCTTCTGAGGATTCACCGCATACGTAGCGAGTGTGTCGACGTTCTGCACCGCGCTCGTGTCGAAGAACCCTGGCAACAAATCCTGCGCCAGTTGCCGGAGCGCGTTACCCGCGCTCCGGTCCACGAAAGGGGGTCGGTTCGGCAGCGACTTCTGATCCAGCAAAACCTCGTCACTCTGCGCCACCACGTTGTAGCGATACACCGGACCTTGCTCTCCCCAGCCCAAATACTCATACTGCGGCGCGGCGGTGACGTAGCCCGTGAAAACGTCGCTCCCGTTCGCTTTACCCAGGGTCACCCGGGCCCCAGTTACCGGAATTACAAAGCCCGGCGAATTCGCTACCAGACTGAACTGCAACTCCGCCGGCTGATTGAGTTTTCGCTCCACTTTGGGTGGTTTCATTCCGTCTACAGCTCCGGTATAGTCTTGCGGCCCTTGCCCCTGAAGATTATCGATGGTTAGCTTCATCTCAGTTCTCGGATACTACCCTTCCCTCTAGCGACACAGTCTCATTCGCCTGCAACATCGCTGCATGCAGATCGTTAGCTCTTTGTGGCTCGGGTGTTTGGCGAAGGGCTGTGCTTCTAGATTGGCACAGTTTTCTCAAACTCAGGAGTTCGCTTTCGAATGGTTCGTCTTTTAGCATGACGCCGAAGTTCAGCTTGTTCTCAATACACCGCCGCCATTGCCGTGGGAAAGTAGCTTCGATAGCACAAGACCGTCTGCCCATCATTCGTGTCAGTGAACGGCATGGCGATGAACGAAGCATGCAGCCCCACCGACGCCAACAGTCCTGCAATCTCCGAGAAATCTTCCCTGAGAAACCTCGGCGACGAACTTCCCGCACCGCTCCCTTGCGCGTTTGCCGTCGCATTCGTGTTCGCCGTTCCTCCGCTCTTCGGCGGCTTCCAGCCCGCGCTGGACTTCAAACTCGCCCCGCCCCGCCCCGCTCCGGGATTCGGGCTCAACCGCGGATAGTAGAAGCACACTCGTCCGCCAGACTCTGGTTCCGCCACAAACAGCGCGGACCATTCTTGGAAGAACGATCCACCTTCGCGATCCACGAATGCGGCCACCACCTGTGCCGAAGCTCCCGTCGCCGGCGCTCCCGCAAGTAGAGGTTGCGCCAGAATTACCGAGGTCGCCGTAACTTCCACGACGCGCCCCACGTTGAAAGTCACTCGTCGCACATAATTCGCATCGTTGTTCACCGCCGCTGGATTGCTCACGTACGCCGCTGAAATTCCCGATCCCACATATCCAACCTGCTGCTGATAGTCCAGGTCTACTGCAACCAGGTTTCCCAGCGCGAACCCGCCAACCGCGCCGGCACCAAGAACAAGTTGGCTCGCCGTCGATTCCGGCAGCACTGCCGCCGCCGGAATCGGCGTCCCGCCCGAAGGAGCCGGGCTCGCACCCGAACTGGTCGCCAGCACGTTCATATTCTCCGATCCGCCCGCTAGCGCCATCTGCAACTTGCCCCACTCCCGGAAATCAAACTCCACCCTCGCCTCGATCGGTCCGCGGAACTGCAGTGCCGGAAACGTGTTCGTTCCCGAGCGCACCACATCCGTGGGTGTGTCGTAGTAGCGCTCGAAGCTTTCAATCCAGCCCAAATCCAGCCACGGTGCCGGTGGTGAATCGAGCGCAAACGCGCCACTTGCCGCCGGGTCAAAGATCGTTGGTGTCTCTGTCGTTCGATTCACGGGCGCAAAGTAAGCCCGCATCTGTCTTGTCACCGGAACCATGGCCGGACGTAGTGGAGATGTGCTCATAAAAGCGTTACCTCCGAAAAGAAGAACACGGTAAGCTCAGCCCGCCGCTCTACGCGGCCATCCTGATGAGACTGCTCATACATCGCCCGGCGCACTGCACGCCCCTGATAGGCCAGCGTGTTGTCCTCCACGCCGCTCGTTGTCGCCTCCTCAAACGCCGGTTGATTCCAGAAGACGCTGGTACCCAGGTCTGCACTCGGCGACTGTGTGTAGTCGTACTTCTCGGTATTTGTGGGCTGGCAGATCCCGAGCAGTTCGTTATCGAGCTGTCCCAACACTCGCCCGCGGTCCACCATGCTTTGCACCGTTCCCAGCGTGTAGTACGAGATCACGCACTCCAGGCTCATCAGTGCCGCATCACCGGCATGACCGCCTATAACGGCCGCACTGCCCCATTCGATGTAGAACGCATTCGGCAGCGGCTCGGCCGACGCCGGCGGTAGGTTCTCCACCACTAGCACCGCCGGTACGGTCGCGCCATTGATCGTCACAGTTCGCGCTGGATTCAACCCCGCCAGCCGCTGCTGCAACGCGAGAAAAAAACTGTCTTTGGCAAATTGCATCAATACCAGCTTCTAGCTGCTAGCTCCTAGCCTCTGGCTTGGAACCCCAGCCTCAAGAGTTGTGGTTCTTTGAAATTGAAACGATTGAGTTTCGACCAGCCGATGCGCTAAGCTACTGCCCGCCTGCATCGAAAATGTACAAGCTAGAAGCGAAGGGCTAGAAGCTTTAAACCGCTCCCATCACTCCACCGCCGTCACCACGTAGAAATATGCTGTCCCGGCAAAGTTCTCGGTCACCACCACCTCAATGTGAAAAAGATCGCCGTCGTAAATCAGGCCCAGCGCGGCATCGAACAAGTCCTCTGCTGACCCCATCCCGAGTGTGGGCAATTGCACCTCAATCGCAGAAGCCGGCAGCGTGAACTCGATTCTCCGCGCTGGCCCGGAATTGCCCGTCGGCACATTGCACGCTACTACTGGAGTGATAATGACGTTTTGCACTCCCGGATCGACTAACCCCAACTGACCCGCCGCGTCGCTCGCCGTCGCCGTGGCTGGCAACAATAAACTCACCTGATCTCCGCCCAGCGCCGTCAACATCGCATTTGCGGCCCGTACCAGCGCCGCTCCACAGATTCCGCTGCCCATAATGTTCTCCGTTCAGACTCCAACACTTGGCCGTGTTGGCCAACGACGAACGACCAACAACCAACGACTCTTTTTCTACGCACCCTTTTGCGCTACGTACGGTGCCAACAAGCTGCGCACCATGTCATCTACCAACGTGGGCCCGAAATACTGCAGCCGCAACTGGTTGATCTGGCTCGATTGCACATTCAGTCCCGGCGTGGCCTGCGCATTTTTAACAATCTGCGCGCACGCCACCTGCACCGGTGTCGGGATCGTGCTCCATCCCGCGTTGTACACCACATCCACTTCATTGAAGAACAATCCCAGAGCATTTACTGGAAAAGTAAGCTCACCGCTGTCCGCCCAGATATCGATCGTTGTCGGATCAATCGTCGTCCACATGCCTGGCAACGAGAAAACCAACGCAAACTCCAGGCTCATCTCAGGAAATGGCCACTCCCCCCTTCGCGGAATCCCGTACCTCCCCTGTAGCGTCACAATAGCCGTAGTCAACGGGGCCACCGTGACCAGTGGCAGGTAACTCAGCCGCACCGTGTTCAACTCGGGCGGCATCTTCAGCCGTTCTTCGTATTGGTTCACTCCCAACGTTTCTCGCCGGCAATGCGCGTCGATGATCGCCGACGCTGCCGTGATCCACGATGGATCGGTCGCCGCATCCAACCCGTACGTCAAGTAGTCCGTTGTCGCGAGATAGTTCATAGTGAATTCTCACTTCCCGAAAAAAGATGTCGTTGGTCGTCAGTCGTTAGGCGTTGGCAGGAACTACCACGAAGCCAACGACTAACGACTAACGACCAACGACTATTTCCTACCGCTGCACGTTCACCTGGTAATGCGCAAAGTTCGCCCCCTTCACCACGGGTGCGCCAAACTTCACTACCACCATCTGCTGGGTTAATGCGTTGGGCAGTCCCAGCTTGAACACTCGCGGATTCGGATCGGTCAGCCAGTGATACTCGATCAGGTCCTCGGTCACTATGTACGCCGGCAGCACCGCTGTGCCCGACCCCGGCGTCCCGGTGTAGGGAACCGCCCAGTCCGGAATCAGCGGCAGATCGCCAGCCTGCGTACTCAACGCCTTCACCCGAAATCCGCCCGTGATCTCCACGGTCGTGAGCACAACGTTGAAGTCCGCCTTCATCTCCCGGTCGATCAGGTCCAACAACACCGGGTTGGAATAGATGGCCGTCGGCCGCACTGCGTACGATGAGCTCGCAACCATGTTGGCGATCGTGCTCTTGATTCCATCCACGATGCTCGCAGTGGTTGCAATTGTGGTCGTATTCCCGCCTGCGACAATCTGTCCAATCACGCCGAAATACTGCAACGTCGTCGGCGAACTGAGTGACGTATCCGTGCCGTTCCACAGCGCAACATCGTGCGTGCGCAGCAGCCCGTCCACCGAATCGGCCAGATCCTTTGCCTGCAAATACGCGAACTGGCTTTGTTGCGCCGTCATTTCCAGATCGAACAGGTTGTAGTTAATCTGCGACACCAGCGCCTTCAGCGGTACCGCCATTTCCACGCGCGTTGGCGATCCCACCGTCGGCGCAATGTTCCGCGGATCGACAAATGCCTGCGTTGCCGTCGGCGAGTTGATCGCCGTCTCTTCGAAGAAACGCGATGGATGCCCGGTTGCCGGCACTTGCTTAATCCGCTGCCCAAACACACCCCGTCGCCGGACGATGTCGAAGATCTCCGTCTGATACCGGTCGATTTCAATCGCGCCCGGCCCAAGGTAGTCAGCCGACGCGTATAAATCTACAAATTGTCCTTTCATGTTTTCTCCTCTGTTGATTTTTCCTGCAATTGGAATTCGATTGCGTTAAATTGCTCTGTCATCCTGAGCGTAGGAAGAGCTTCACGAAGTGAAGCTCTTCCGGAGTCGAAGGATCCCTATACCTCTTTGAACCGTATGGTTGACCGTGCATCCCCGATCACGCGGGGACATTCCGCCGAGCCACAAACAAAAAGGCACGACCAAAGTCGTGCCGCCGATTGCCGGATGCCCGAAACTCGACGCCCTTATTCGATAATCCCCGCCCTCGCCAGCTCCGACTTCACCGCGATCCTCTGCTCCACACTCAGGCTCTGCAGAGTCTTGTCCAGCACCCCCTTGTCAATCTTCTCGCTGCCAGACTCATCGCAGCTCTTGGCTAGGATCGCCGAAACCAGCGGCGGCAGCGTCTTCCGCGCCATCCTTGCCGCCTGCGCTTTCAAGTCAGCGTTGGACTTCTCCAGTTCGGCGACTCGCTCCTGCATATGCCGCGCCCCTTCGCCGCGCGCTGACATCTCGTACGACGGCTGTTCCTCTACCGCCGCCACAATTCGATCCACTTTCGTGTTTAGCGCTTCTTGCTGCGCATCCAGCCGCCCCAGCACACGATCCAGCGATTCGGCCGCATTCGCCAGCCGTTCCGCCGTCGTCATCAACTGCTGCACCATTTCCTCATTCATGTTTGCTCCTCCTCGTTGGTCTGCACCTCTACTCTTTCTTCTCGGTGCTCGGTACCGGCTACTAGGTACTGAGCTCAATCCACGTGTCCCGATAAGCTGCCTTGTCTCTTCGCAGAATCGCTGCTCCAGTAAAAGTCACTCTCGACAACATCCATACCGGCGCCCGAGTGTCTGCGATCTGCACATCCGTCACCTCGTACGACAACCCAAGCCCCGCCGGCCCCGCCGCCACGCAAGTCTCGGCCCGTATCGTCGAACCAGTTCCTCCTGTATGCTCGAGCGCGCCTGGCGACTTTCGTTGCATGGCCGTCGTCAAGCCGCGAATCCGCCACGCCGCAACGCGCAGCGAATCTCTTAGTCGGTATCCTTCCCGCCAGCTTCCCGACTCGCTCACCGCCGCATGAATCACTCCTGCCTGCACCAACCTTGTTCGGAAGGAGTCAACGAGTTTGCGATCGCCTCCAGGCCGCGATTTCGCAATCTCCTCCACAATCTCAGGGAAATCCCGAGCGAACAGATACCCACCCAACTCCAGGTTCCGCCCCACAATCTCTGCACGTGTGATTACCCCCACTTTGCGCCGCACATCGTGCCGGTCGAGAGATGGCGCGTAATCCAACGCCATCCCCAGCAGCGAAGGCAGCGCAGCCTCTGCCGCTCTTTTCGTGAGCACTACCAAATGCCCTTTTGCGCCCGAGGGTGCCCGTTGCGAAGGCATATCGACGATCGTCAATACACCCTCAAACGCCGCCCGGTTCGGATGCCCCACCACTTCCGGCATCGCCACCGCCATACTTCTCAACTCAATCATCGACATCCCCTTTTCCCGTTGTCATCCTGTGCGGAGGTTGTACTACGCGACCGTGAGGCGCAACCGCAGTCCAAGGACCCCGCATCTGCCGTGAGCTTTAACGACAGGAGTTCTCTGCCCAACTTTGCCTTGCTGCATCTAGCTGGCAGTTGGCGCCTCTAAATCCGGCAACCCCCGCATCCTCCTTACCTCATTCACCGTAAGCACCCCGTTCTGCAAAAGAATCTGCTGAATTTGCGCCTCTTCCAACGGATCTTGCGTATCCAGTTCCGCGAACACAAACTCCAGATCGTTCCATCCCAGCCTTTTCTGGATCGCATCCCGCGTCAGATGCTCCGCCAGGAGCCGCGCCGTCGGCACAATGGCTTGCCGAAACGCCAGGTCGTTGTATTCCTCCGCGGTGGAGCGATTCACGTCCGCCTCTACCCCCAAATAAAACGGAGGAAGGTCAAACGCATCGGCGATCACGCGCAGCAAGAACTCTTGCCACTGCAATCGCAGGTCTGCGTCGGTCCCGCCGCCGAAGCGCAGCACCTCTGGTTTGCTTTCAACCGATAAAATCGGCACTCGCCCCGTGCCCTCAATCTCGTCCTGCCACCAGCGAATCAGCCGCTCGTGATGTTCCGGCGTCAAATCCTGCAGCCACAGCGCATACTGCACCACCGAGTTCGAGGCCAGCCGCGACGCATACCGGTGCGCTCCCAGAAACGCATTGATCGTCTCAAACGCAACCTCCAGCCGCCCTAGGCCAAACGGCGTGTGGGTCCGCGGATTTAGCCGAATGTAAATCAGCTCATCGTCATCCAGCGTGATCTGGCTCCTCGGACCCGACTGGTCCGTTACTTGCAAGTAACGCTGCCCCTGCGGCGACCCGTCCCAGTCGAGATTCATTCGGATCGACGATCCATCCACCGGCCACAACAGCAACGGCCGTTTCGCATCGCCCGAAGTCTGCACTTCGATCGCCCCGTACCCGCCCACGATGATGTCTTCCAGCACCTGCTCGGAAAACGATCGGAACGAATCGTCAGGATTCGGCGAGTGGAAGTTCTCCGTGAGAATCTCCGCGCGCTCTGCCCCTCCAGGAATCGCTTCCAGCGAAAGTCCCTGGCGCGGCTGAATCCGCCAGCGCATCCCCGCGATGCGGTCCTTAATGCAGTTGATCGCCCGTCGCGGAACAGGAATCTCCGAAAACCGCCGCAGATTGTAAGCCGTCGGTTTCGGCATGATGTCGCCCGGCGGCCCGTAAGAGTTGAAGATGGAAGGCAAAGGCAATGTCCGCCTCTTCTTCTCTGCGTTCCCCAAGGAAGCAGCCGAAGACACTCCAGCAATCCGGCGCAAAGCGCCGCGCAACGTCTCTTTAATGTTCATAATGTTTTCTCGTGTGGCGCGGGCGCCCTCGCCCGCGAAAATCCTCGGCTAGGAAGCGGTAACCCCACTCTTGCCCCTTCGTTTCTCGTAGACCAGGGTAGAACTCTGCTTCCCGCCCAATCCTCGGGTCATCCTCCCATTCGTACACCAGTGCATAAGAGAAATTGACCCTCCAAATCACGTATAATCACATATACTGATAAAGGGATATACGCGTATAAGTAAGGAAACCATGCCCCAAGCTGAAATCACCCGTCTAACAATCGTGTGGTCGAAGGATACCGATCTTGCTCTGCGCTCTTATCTCGGCGCGCAAGGCCTCAAGAAAGGCGCACTGTCAAAGTTCGTCGAAGACGCTGTCAAGTGGCGCCTCTTCGATCAGACCGTCAACCAGGCGCGCGAAGCCTTCGCCTCCGTGCCAGCCGGCGAACTTCGCGACACCATCGACGATGCCATCTTGAGCGTTCGTAAACAGAGGCGCCGGCTGCTTCGTGGCCGTCCGCGAAAGTGACGAATGCGGTTGGCACTCGACACAAACGTGCTTCTCGGCGCTCTCCTGTCGTCCTCCTCACCGCCTGCGCAACTATTCGCTCTTTGGCGCAACCGTGCCTTCGAACTTATTACTTCGTCCGAGCAAATCGACGAAATCTCACGCGTTACGCGGTATCCAAGAATTCGCGACCGGCTAGCTCCCGCGCTTGCCGGGAGGCTAGTCAATCAGCTTCGAGACTTGGCCATCGTCGTCGCGAAACTACCGAAGGTCGACCGCTCACCTGATCCTGACGACAATCACCTCCTCGCGCTCGCCGAGGCCGGAGAGGCCCAATTCCTGGTAACCGGTGATAAGCAACTGCTCAGCCTTAAGCTTCACAAATTCACCCACATCATTACTCCCGCAGCCCTCGTCGAACTATTGCAGTGAGATTGTGAACAAGACTTCATAAGCTTTTGTAACGCCGGCGTCCCGCCGGCTGTCGCGAGGGCGTCTCGCCCTCGCACTCAAAATAAAAGCCCCGCCGAAGCAGGGCTAATTTCCAAAATCACATTCGTGCGCCGTTACTTGTTCATGAAACCTTCGAAATACGAATCCCGCTGCCTTCCTCATCATCCGCTAAACATCGAACGCAGCCCCGCACCTAAACCCGACAAAAACCAAAGGTACCCGCTCGTAACCGCAACCCAAAGCCCCGAATATCGCCGCAATCCTCCGGCAAGCAAGGCAGAGACAAGCGTCGCCGCAGAGAGCAACAAACCCGCATTCGAGAGCGTGCCTTGAAGATGATCGTAAGAATTCCGCGAGTAAAAAGGTACCCAGCCACGAATCAACGCCGCCACCATCACGGAATAAAGAACCTGGCTGCATAACCCGAAAAACACCCCAGCTAAGCCCAGCCTCAATCGCCAGCTATCCGGACCTTCAGGCGTCACGCGCCTGCGATAAACAGCCGCGATCACCATCAGAGAAATGTTGACGATGGAGATGATGACAATTGCGGTCATTGGCAGGTCGGGATGAAAACCCAGATTCACGCTCTCAACTCCCGCCGCGCCACCTCCGCAATCATCGGCATCTCAGCCGTCGCCGCAATGCGAATCTTCTCCTCCTCCATCATGCTCAAAGCAAACTGCACGCTCTCCTGTCCTCGATCAAGGTCGTCATCAATTACCGCGGTCAGCGCAGGCGCCGCCCCGGCCACCCGCGACATCACCGGCGCGATCCGCGGATACCTCGCCGCCAGCATCACAGCCGCGTCCACACCCGCCTTCAACGACACAGCTTGAAACAATTTGATCTCGCCCGCCACGCGATATCCAAAATCAAACTGAAACGGATCCCCCGGCTTCGTGTAAGGCGCAACCGGAACCGGAAGAATAAGTTTCGCGACCCCCGCCTGCTCAAACGCTTCCCGCATCGTCGCCAAGATTCTCTGCCGCCCACTCACCTCACGCTTCCCGCCAACCTTCGCCGCCTCCAAATACATCGAAGCCATCGCTTCGATCTCAGCCACCGGATCCTCCGCCAGGCACCCCTTCGCCGGCGAAAGCTGAATCACGTTCGAAAACGAATCTTCTAACCGCCGTAGCAAAGCCGCCCGATCCTGCCAAGCCCCCAACTGTTCGCGAATCTCCCGCTCCAGCGCAGTCAGCATCTCCACGTCCGCCTGCGGATCGAAACATCGCACTCGCCTCCAATCCCGCGTGAACCGCACATCCGCGAACCCCTTTTCCCCCGCCCCCGCTCCGTTCACCCCCGGCTCAATCATCACCACGCCGATGTTGACGAACTCGTCCTTCACCGCGTCCGGTACATACCGCAGCAGGAAAAACTCGAGCTGTCTTCGTCCAGTCATCCGGTTTTCTGAAAGAAACTCTTCTCCGTGACTCACTGTCTCCGTGGTGGATTCTTCTGCTGAAAATCTAGTGCTCCACCCACTCCGGAAACGGCCTCCGCGGCGAAACTCTGAAAGCCTCAATCAACTCCCGCACCACTCCCCGCCTCCTGATCAAGGTCCGCACCAGCTTCTCCAACTCGTCCCACTCCCCGCTGTACCACTCCGGAGGAATCTCTCCCGCCAGCGTCCACACCACATCCTCTTCCATCTTCTCAATCCGCGAAAGCCACGGCTCAAACGATTCCCACCCTCGAACGCTCTCATATACTTCGTTCCGCGCATAAACTCCCCGCAGCGGATAATCCGGGAACGTCCACTCTCCAGCGTTGAAACAATACCCCTGATCGATGAACGCCGCCGTGTATTTCTTCTCCCGCAACTTCCTCCAAAACGCCGCCTGCCTTCCATTCGCGTTTCCGGTCCATTTATCCACCACCAGCATTCCGGCAAACGTCTCCAGATTTCGCACCAGGCCAAACATCTCCGCTGGAAGATAGTCGAACACCTGCCCTTCCAGCGGACTCACCGCATACCGCGATCCGAATTGTAGTCCCGCCTGGCACGGGATGGTGTTGTGCGCCAGTTGAATACTCAGCTCCGCCGTATGCTCCACCAGCCAGTCGCCCACTTCCACCACTTCCGTCCCCGGCACCGGCAGCCCTGCTCGCTCCGCCAACCGCGTCGCCAGCATCTCATTCGTTAGCACTCGCAGATGCTGCGGATTGTTTCGGAACTTCACTACGTAGAACTGCCCGTCGGAGCAGCGCATCAAATGCCCCTGCGCTCCACCCCGCATCCTTCTAACGTGCTGGACTGCTTCCACCAAGTGTGTGTGTGCGCGGCGCGGTCCCTCGAGCCGCGAAAAGCCCGGAGGGGCACTTGCCCCCAATCACGAGGCTTGACATCTTACCTCAACTCTCCCCAATTCTGATGTGACCAATGAACTCTCTTCTCTATTTGCTTCAAAACCGTCGCGCAATGACCTCCCAGGTTGACGACTGCTGGCGAACGGCCGCGTTCATCCCTCCACCACTAGGCTCGCCACCTCCAGCGTTCTCCTCTTCACACCCCGCCCCACATCCTGCCGCCGTACCGCCAAGGCGATGGCCATCGCCATCACGCAATCATCATGTGCACCGTCGGCCGCAGCCGCATTCCCATCCGGATGCCGAACAAAGGTCCGGCACTCTTCCAGCAATCGCGGACTGTGGAACAACGCCGGCTCCGACATCAACACCCCCGCCATGTTCTCGATCATGGCCGGACGACTCGCCGCTGAGGTAAGCCAACCTGCTTGACCATCTTTCTCGAAAAGGTTTCCATACTCCAGGTTATTCAGGTGCGCCAGTACGCCGTACCCATGGTTATTCCTCTCCACCGCCACCAATGCTTGCTCGTACCTCTGCCCTAAGTCCGCAACCCGTCGGGCCAACTCGTACGGCGGAAAGTGGCCGTGTAACTCTGCGCACTGCATTCCCATCACCCTCTCGATCACCTGGGCACACGCATAGTCTCCCTCCGATCCCCCTCCCGCCGTATCCACCCCCAGGATGTACTGTCTCCCCTTCTGTGGCGGGAACCAAATCGTAAGCCTTCCATTGTCTTGCGACTCCGTCGGCTCCCCTGCCAGTCCCGCCGCTTTCTCGATGGCCGCCCGCTCGAACACGCTCTCTCCCGAAACCAGAAAGCACGAACTCGAATCCTCGGCATACTCCTGCACCGCTAGTCCGCGCATTGTTTTCCATTGCTTGCGACGCCACGCGATCTGGCCCTCGCTCAGCCCATGCTGCCTTACCAACTCGCTCTCCTCCCGAGTCAGCGGCAGGATCCTTCCCTTCTTCACGACCTCCGAATAACTCTCGTCATACCACCAGGGAAAGAAGTGCTGTGTGTAGCCAGTCTCACCCGCCTTTTGCCACTCCCCGTAGAACACCCCGCTCGCTCCGTTGGGCGTGGATTCCAACACGATCTCCCCTTCCGGCACTACCGCTGCCCTCAGCGAAGCCAGCGTTTCCAGACCACCGCGGGGCCAGCGGGAGACCTCCGAGCAATGCAGATTATGGATGGTCATCCCCCGCCCCGCGTTGTCGTCCGCCGTTTCCACTCGATACTCGCTGTCCAGCCGCGGAAATACGATCTGGCGGACATTCGAGCGCGACTTCAACAGCGCGCCCTTAAGCATCGCTTTGGGCAGGTTCTCCCAAAAGCGCTGCACGATGTTGAAAATCGCCTCCGCCGATTCCTGGCTGTGCGCCACTTGCACCGTCAGCGTCCCCGGTCGCGTGATCGTTTGCAGGAAGTACCGTGCCGCCACATACGTCGTAATCCCTACCTGCCGCGCTTTCAGCACGATGTTCTGCTTGGTGCATTTCCCCGAATACTCTCGCTGCGCCCGGTTCAGATGCAGCCGCCTGGTTCCACCCTTCTTGAGACGAATTTTCAGCAATTCGGTAACTAGGTAATCTCGAAGCGTCTGCTCTCCGATCCGCTGATCAAGAAATGGTCCGAATTGTTGCAGCAGATAAAGATCGCCCTCCACAGCTCGCCTTTCCCTGACCCGTGCCTCTCTTGGCACTGTTTGCTCGCATTTGAAGGCTGATAACTGTGAGCTGCTGGCTTACAGCTGTCCTCACACCTCCGTCGAATCTTCATTCCGCATCCGCGCATACTGCCGGATCCCGTCCCGCAGGATCAAGCTCCGTTCCGTGAGTTGATACAGGCCCTGCCAGTCCCGCTTCAAGTCGAACTCCGGGTCATATCCCGACTGCGCCAAGAACTTCCAGCGCTGGTCATAGGACCGATTCCGTTTCGCTCCGTGAAAAAGGTGGTTCACCAGCCCAGGCAGATAGCTCACATTCCGGCGGATATACTTCTCAGCCCGAGCCTGCCATTCCTGGCATCGCTGGATATATGCCGGCGAATATCCTGAGCACAGTGACCGGTGAACCTGCCCCACCAGCGCTGCCGCCATGTGCCAGTCCGCAGAACCCAGAATGGCGTGATCCATCAGCATGCCTACGCTTTCCATCGCGCTTCGTTTTGCCGCCCATGCAAATCCGGGGTGCCAGAACTGGCCGCTGTGTACGCTGTAGTAGCCGTACGCTGGCTTCTCCTCCATGAACGCAGGTTCATGCGGACTGGGCCGGTCCGTCACCCACTTGTAGAGAAATCCCGGAGTCGTCGCCAGCGGCTCATAGTTCGGCCCCACATCCTGCGCGTGGCTGAACATCTGCAGCACATCATAATGCTGCAGAAGTTGCAGCGTCTCCTGCGCCCAGTCCGGCCGGTTGAACTTCACATCCGCGTCAATCCACGCGATGTACTTCGCCTCCGCCGGCAAGCGCTGAATCACCAGGTTCAGTGCATTTTCCTTGTGCCAGATTTCGCTCGTAGTCCGCAGCTGCAAGTGCCGCGGGTTGCTCGCCTCGGTCACTTCAAAGTGGCGCTCACCAAACGCCACCTCCGCCGTATACAGGATCGCTCCCGCCGCTTCGCACTCGCGCTCGAACATCCAGTAGTTCCAGTAGCGGGACCGCCAGCGCAACGGATTCTCCAGCATGGTCACCACATGCAGCCGGTCTGGAAACACATGAATCCCAGGCCGGGCTTGCGAAGGATGGTCGATACAGCGCGCGCATTCGCACCGCACATGATGTTGCAATTTCCACTCGTCGCTCACAAAGTCATCCCTCTGATAATCGATTGTCATCCTGTGCGTGCGTTCTTTGCGCAGCGAAGGATCTGGGCGAGCCGCGCGATATGTCGCGATGCTTTTATTAAGTAACGCCGCGACGCATTAATCGCGCGTTTGGCTCGCTTCCTTACTCTCGGCACGCTTACTTCAAGAGTCCCGCGCTTGCCCAGCGCGCGAACTTCTCATGCACATGAATCCGCAACCCTGCAGTCGCGTGATCCAATTCGGTATTGCCCGTCTTCGCCGTTATGGTCGCGTTATACGAGTTCACGAACGCACTCGCCGTTAGAGGAGGTTGCTTCCTTACCTGTTTCGCCGCCATGGCCATGATCCCCGGCGAAGCACTCGCATTCACCAGAGGCACAATCGCCGCCACCGATTGCACTTCCGAAAGCAGTATCCCTATCACTGCCGTGATCTTCGCTTGGGTAGCCGCGTCCTTGATGTGCAGCGCTGGCAAAACGCCGTTCAAGGTCGACTGCACCGCCCCCATCGCAACCTGGATCTGACTGAGCAGCCCCGGCTGTGCCGCCGCATCCGCCTTTTGATACTGCGTGATCAGCGACTGCATGAGCTGCAGATCCGCCCCTGCCTGTGCACCCGCGCTCTGGATCGTCTGCAGATCGGCCGCCGAAACATTCTTCCCCTGCAGCGTCGCCACCAGCGTCACCAGGTTTGCCGTCGCCGGAATCAGCGCCGCCACGATCTGTTCCGCCTCGCTCATCCACGCCGTCGAACACGCCGTCCATAGCACCGCCCCGCACAAAACCGCCGCCAACAGCACCTGCCCCAGCGCAACTCTCTTCATGGCTTGTCTCCTCCAATCAAATTCTTGCTCGTAAATGAAAGGGCACGGTTTTCACCGTGCCCCTGGCACCGACTTCTTAACGATTTGTTTGTTAGTTGTTGAACCTTTCTCTTGAAAGGCAACCCCAGTAAATCTCGGAGTAGTTGTCTGTCACACCAGTTCCCTGCCTATGAACGTCACGATGCCCCTCGCGCTGCCTGAATCGCCAGTTGATAGGCCCCATGGTAAGTGGCATAGTTCGAATTGGTGGGATCGTAGGCCACCTGCCAATCCTGGTAGTACAGTTCCACTGCCGTAGCTCCGCGCGCCAGAGCATAGGGAAGCAGCGGCACCAGCGATCCCATGGTTCCGGCCGGAGGATTGCCCACATAAGCTGGATTCGAGGGCTGCGCCGTCTGAAACTCTAAAAGCGGCTGGCTGGAGTAAGCGTTGAAACTGTAGCCGTGATCGTTGGTCGGATATCCGCCCACCTCACTCCCGCCGGAACCGTTGCCCACTGAAGCGTAAAGCGTTAGGTCGTTGTTCTGGAGTCCCTGATCCCCCAGCCCGAAGTCGTTGGCCGCTGCGATTGTGGCTTCCGCATCCGCGAAGCTGTAGGGAATCGACAGAACGCCCCCATTGAGCGACTGGTCGAAGGTAAACGGCGTGTCGGCCGCTAGCATCTCGCTTTCCACTCCCGCCAGGTAGGCTGTCCACACGGTTTGCAATTGCGCCAGAGTGGAGGGGCTGACTTGCGTCAATAAGCCGGTTTCCGCATAGGGAAGCCACTCCCCGTTGCTCCCGCCCCCCACTCTGACGTAAGCGATCTTGGGAGCAAAGCTGGCCGACTTCATGTGCGCCAGGGCCGCCACTACCGCGTTTTTCCATGCGGTCACAAAGGGAGTCTCAAAAGCCGCCGGATATGCCGTGTTGTCCACCCCTTGCGCGCAAGTCCCATCCGTGATCGTTCCCCCTCCGGGATAATCGACATCGGCGCAGGTGTATAACTGTGGCGCGCTCAGCGTCGAGGCCCACCCTGATGTAAAGACATAGCTAGGCGTTAAGTGATTCACCCCGGCGGAGGCTCCTCCCGAAGCAATCGGCGCCAAGACCACCACGATGCTCTTCGCTCCATATCCGAGTTGCGTGTTGATGACGGCATCGAAGTTCGTGAAGTTATAGCCCGCACTCGCCGATCCGCTCGACGTTTCCCATCCTCCCAGCGACGGATCAACCAAATCTGCTGACCAGGGAATGATTAGCGATGCGCCATCTGCATTGCCATAGATGGTTGCCAGACTGCCCCCCCCGCTCGCTGGGGGAGACAATACATACAACTTCGCCACCCCCGCCGGCAGAGTGTCCGGAAACGGTCCTGGCGATCCACAGACCGAAGTGCAGACAAAAAGATTGTTAGTTTGCGCCGCATCAATCGCCGGAATGTTTGCGCCCATGGCCGTTCCATCGGAAGCGTCTTCCGATTGACCCGCTGAAAATACGCTGTCCGGGCGCAGCTCGAAACCATGATAGTCAGGCAGCGTCAAAGGCATCGAAGAAGCGCTCATCGCGCCGATGAATCCCACACAAGCGGACGTTGAAGTTGCCCCCGTGCAATACGGCGTGGTCGGGAAATACATCGTTGTCGGCGGGCTGCAACCCGCGCCACCGCATCCCGCCGTATCCGGGAAACTCGGATTATTTCCATACTCCGTATAGTGAGACGCAGTCCGGGTTGGCCATACCAGGTGGTCCGCCGACATGCTGGTGATGTCATAGTTGAACGCTTCCACCGGCGTTCCTTCCCCAAGAGGACCGCTCCACCCACCGCCTAGAAAAATGCTGTCTCGGATCAGAGCGTTTTGCTGGAAATTCGGCCCGTCCGTCACGTTATTTCCATAAGCATTTCCGGAAGTAAGGGCAGAAGTCGAATTGGCGATCGACGTGTTGTGATCCCATATCCAATTCTGCGGCAAGCCTTGCATGTTGGTCAGCTTGCAGTACCCGGCGCTGTCCACTGACCCAGTAGGCGTCGTGGAGGTCGGCCATGCATAGGTGGTAGTAAGGCTTGCTGGATTGACTCCAGCAGACACCGGCGGCCCAACTCCGCTCGGTAGGTAACCTGACACTGGATACAAGGTCGGCGTCGGCTGATTAAACGAAGTCACGCTATTGCATTGGTAGACTCCCGCTGGGTCCCCCGGCAGCATGTCGAGAACCTGATAGCCCGTTCCGGGAGCGGTCGAGGATGTATTGATCGTCGCTGTGGCCGTGCCTGACGTTGCCGTCACCGTAGGGGCCGAGGTGTAGCCGCTACCCTGGTCCGTGATGGTCGCAACGCACGAAGAATTAAACGTCCCTTTGGCTAGAGTTCCACCAGTAATATTCGGAGCGCTAAAGGTAAGTGTTCCCGCGGCGGTGCATCCTGAAACAGTTGCCGATGCGACCTGCCCGATACACCCTCCGCCGTTGACCGAGCAGTTCGCCACAAATGTGGCCGTGCCATTCGCATTCTCGGTCAGTGTTCCCTGCCAGGCCCAAGCCTCGGCATCAATCTGTATATCGTACACTTGGGTGCAGCCATACTGAGTAGCGTTGGTGTTATAGAACAGGCTTTGAGATTCTTCCCAACGCCTTGTCCCGAAATTCACTCCGCCAACCACCAGCCCCGAAGAACGGACGCTTTCTATACCCTCACAGGAATTTCTCCAGATGTTCGACACATCGGTAATATCGCTCACGATAGCTTGGTAGTTTGTCCCCATTCCGCAGGAGTCATTCACTGCGTTAAGGTCGCCAAATGCTCCCCCTTGTCCTCCTGATCCGTCCACGTTCTCCATGATGTTGCCAGACCGCAGAACTCGTTCACCGGATTTTAGTTCGTTCGTATTTTTTCGCTCTATACTAGCCCCTGCCCACCCATGAGTGTTTCCTCCTGGAATCGTGAGCTGTCCGATCCATGCAAACGGAAACGTGATACGGTTTCGTCGTTCTTCTATATCCTGAAAAGGCACATAGCCGGGGACGGTCCAAGGGTTACAGTTCCCTCCCGACAAGATTCCAATCGACGACCCTTCCAGCCAGTTGTGATCCAGTTTAAATTGACTGCCCTGCACTAAGATGCTGTGACCTTCACTCCCAGGCCTCATATTCTGGCTGACCTGTGAATCCACAATCGAGCAGTGCTGACAGATCAGATTAAAGCCGTCGGAAACTGAATTTGCTCCGGCGGTGAGGCTCGTCCAATCTCCGTGCGCCCAGTCTTTGCGCCAGTGAATGTGAGATGGATACTGCGTAGTGGAAGTCTCGCTGCCGCTAACCGGGTCGGAAATAACGTCCGCCCCGTTCGCATCCCCTGCTTGAATACGAAATTCTCCATCCTCAAAGAGCCAATGATCCGGAGCAAGCGTCGCACTGGAACACGCGGGAATCAGAGAAGAACTGCTTCCCCCACCGACAGGTGCGCAGAATCGCATCGCGCTGGGACTGGTTCCAGAACCTTCCAGCGTCCACATATATTGCACATCATTGTAAGCGGAAGGGGCGGAGATGATCTGGGCGTTCGCCAGGGTGTAGGGAAACGTCACTTGTTCGACCCCGCCAATGGTCAGCGCGGTCACTGTCGCCCCCAACTGAAACGAGAGATTGTTCCCGGTCAGATCGGGGTTTTCAAGGCCAATATCGGTCGAGGTTCCGAGGTTATCCTGAATGCCATGCGATCCCACAGTTTGACCATTCGGCAGACTGCTGTCGTTGACCGAGCGCAAAATTATGCAGCTCGCAGCTAACGCGCTGCTCGATTGCGGGATATAAATCCCGCTGGCGCCGCTAAACAATGCCCCCCCTGCCGTGAGACCGCTCGGCATATCGACCGTTATTCCATTTCCTGTACTCGTCCGATAAGCCTCAATGTCAACCAGCGCCGATTGCAATCCCGCAATCGTTGGTGATCCCACCGTCCAATAGGGAAGATGGAAAGTGCCGGACGGCGTGCTGCCTACCCAGCCCTGCGTGGCAAGGTTCAATTCATAGGCTGGGGGAGTCAGGCTCCCATCCGTGCATTCATTGTTGTTTACCCAGACCTGGGGAAGTGTCACCCCAGCCGGCCGGTTCGCTTCGCCGCCGATAATGAAGGTCCCCGAGCCCGTTCCTTCGCCGTACACACCGTAGCCCACGTACACGTGCGCTCCAATCTCCCACCCGCCCCCGTAACTGTTCTGGTTTATTCCATTGATATCGAGTGCATACGCCGCCCCCAGATTCTCCCCCGCGTCCACCACCGGCGAATTCTTTGTAGGACGGAAATCCAGCGTCATGCTGGTCGCAGGAAATGTGTAGTAATAATTTCCGTCCGTCCCGGTCTCTTGCACCCCGCTGAGCAGCCAGTTCACCAATCCCGTATTTGTAAGGATCGTAGCTCCACTCGTCTTGAAATCCTGAATCAGGTTCGTGATCTCCGTCGAGCTCAGCTCGTTCAGGTGCCAGAAGATTCCCCACGGCAGCCCCCACACTGCTTCCTTCCACACCAACGCCTGAATCTTCTGGTTCAAAACCGCCGGCTCTAATCCCTGCCACGAAGGATTCACTCCAAAGCTGGTAATGTTCTGCACATTAAACCCGTCGGCGTACGTGTCCTTCACTCCGATGTCTTCTTTCAGCGCACCGCGCGCCCCGCTGTATGGCACCCCTTCCGTGATCCCCTGCATCGTCGTCGTCTCATACCCTCCGGGATACACATACACCGGCGTCGCCGGCAGCCCCGTCAGGTTCGTCGTCATCCACTGCCGCGACAGGACTATCTCGTCCGTCGTCAACCGAGTCACATCCAACTGCATGTGATAGATCGTTGTCTTCACATCCTGCCCGCTCACATCGGCCAGATCCTGCCCCAGCAACGCCGACTCCGTGTACGCCGAACACCCTGTCCCATACGGCCCCTGGCAGGTCTGAATTTCCGTCGCGGTAAACTTTCCCGTCGCTAGCAGCGCCAGTCGCACCGCCTTGATCGTTCCCTGCGTCTGCCCCTGCGCCAGGTTGTAGCTCACGCTGTCCGCCGCACCCGTCACCGTGATCGTCAATGTCTTATTGCTGATGTTCAATGTCGCCGACGTTCCGCTACCCGTATATTGAATTTCCAGCGCATCGGTGTTCGTGTAGTACGTGTGCGAAATCGAATGCGAAGTCACATCCCGCCCCGCATTCACCCATCCCTGAAATTCCGAGACCAGCGTCTGCGCCAGCGGATACCCCACCGTAATCGCCGCTCCCACCGGAACTCCCGCCGCATCTGCAATCGGCAGCACCGTGCTTGCGTAGTACGTATCCGCTCCCGCCGTCATACCCGAATCGTCGACCGTCAATGTAATCTCGGCTGGATACCTCTGATACACCTCGACCGCCGGTGCTGTATCCGCCGCAATATTTCCCGCGCCCGCTATCGGCCCCGTCCCGCTCGTCCACTCCACATCCGTCGATCCCGCCACCGCCAGGCTCGACGCATAAAAATGACAGTACGAATAAGTCACAGCCTCCGTATTGTCGACCAGCGCCCCGTCCCGATTCGCGTACCCCTTGTCGTTCACCATCGTGATCGCCGTCGCCACCCCGTCAAATCTAAAGCCGTCGTAATTGAGATGTGCCTCCGAGTTATAGATCTTGATGTCGCCTGGTCCCGGCGCGCTCTCATCCACATAGAATCCCAGCGGCTGTGTCCCCTGCGGAATCATCGAATCCGCTTCCATGTTCGCAAACACAAGATGATCGCTCGCCCCCTGCACATACACTCCATACTGATCGAACCAGTTCACCAGAAAATGCTGGAACGTCAGCCATGACCTGCCATTGATGTTGATCACCGGCACGTTGCTCAGCGCCATGGGCACGATCGGTTCGTTGTAGAAAGTCGCTGGATTCCCAGACGAATACACGTAGATGAATCCATTCGCCAGATAAAAATCCCCCTGCGCCGTCAAGTTCGACGACGCAGCCGTCACCTTCTGCCCCCACACCGATCCAAACAGACAAAAATTGACTGTCGTATAGCTCGCGGGCACTGGCGCCTTCCACGCATTCCCCGTCACCAGCACCCATGCCGTCGACGGCACCGCGTAATATCCCGTCAAGTTCGGCGCCGCTCCCGTACCATAGGCGTCAAACGTAATCGGATTTCCCGAAGTGCCCGAAGAAGCCGGCGCCAGACTCTCATTCCAAACATCCCCCCGCTTGAACAGAACCGAATCTCCCGGCTGAAACGTCTGCGCATTCACGTGCCCAATCGTCTGCCACGGGGTCGATGCGGAAGTCCCGTTACTCGCGTCGCTCCCCGCGCTCGAACTCACGTAGTAAGTCGTCGCCGATGCCAGGCTGCTCCATACCAGAAACACGAAAACGATGACTTTTCGCGCCGCCCTAATCCTCACCGCTATCACCTCGGGCGGAGCAGGCCGATTGGCTGTGCCAATCAGCTTGCGGCGACGAGAACCCTGTCCCGAGCTTGCCGAACGGACTCCTTGCCGCTTCACTCTCTTGTTAGCTTTGTTAGAAACTTTCACAGCATCTCTCTCCCGCTTGACTCGCTTCGCCAATAGGAAAGGCCACCAGCTCTCGCCGATGGCCCACAATTACCCTGATCGTAACAGCCAGCCTCAGCCTTCCCGTTCCGCCTCGTCCTCGACGCTGTCCGCACTGTCTCCCGTGTCATAGTTTGTCAGCCCTGCGTCCGCTGCTGGCGCTGGGCCAGGCGGCGTCACTCGGCTCTCCGAAGCTGCCGGCGCCGGCAACTGCCCACCCCCGGCATCCGTACCTCCAAACTCGGTGACTGGTGGATTCCGGTCACTCTGCTCGAACTCCTGTGTCGTGGACGGTTCTGCTGCTTCCGGATTGATAACACTGCTCATGACCTTCTCCTCCATAAAAATGTTTGTGGAACGCCTTACGGTTACATGTGGAGACAGCCACTCTCGGCTGTCCATCGAGCGCAGCTCGATTGGTTTTTCTTGACGGCTGATCGCTGATGCCTGTTCCCTCCAAGAAAGGAGGCCACCGGCTTTTCGCCGATGGCCCTCGAGGCCTCGCTCCCAACGCTAATGTATCTCCCACGCCAGGATCGTTGCCTCCGTCGGATTATCCGCCGGAATCGTGACCCCGTTATTCAGGGTCCCACCAGACGTCACGCTCTCCGAAGTTCCGCCGCTCCCGCCCAGGAAAGTAAATCCCGCCGAGCTTCCTCCGTAAACCTGCGCACATGAACTCGTGCAACTGCTCGTGATCGCTAGGTAATATTTGCCCGGCTGCAGCGTCGCAGATGTAGCCCAGCTCAAGGTCTTCCAACCGGTGCTCGCCGCGAATGTCGTCCCGGCCGTGTTCCCAATATGTGCCACCACATTGCCCGAGCTGTTCAGCACTCCAATGTCGTAGGTATTGCTCGTGTCATCCGCTGTCGAGACGTAATACGTCACTTGTGTCGTCGTCAACGGAAAGGTCAGCACTACACCCCACAGTTCCGCTTTATTCGCCGTGCTCGAAAAACTGATCGCCGTCCCCGTTGTGTTTGTCGTGAACCATGGAATCGAATACGACGCGCTGGTGCTCACATTTGAGCCCGGCATGTCGAGAAACATCTGCACCGTCGCGCTTCCCGCGCTCGCCTGCAGCACCCGGCCCAGCACCTGCGTCCCGGTCGGCGGCGTCGATCCAGCATCATGACACAAAGGATAGAATCCGCCGCTCGCCGTGCCGGAAGGCACCACGTAGTCCCCCACCACGGTCGCAGTCCCATCGAAGCTGCAATAAGCCGATCCCGTCCGCGCCAGCGTAGCCACCCCCGATGTGCCGGCATTGGCAATCACCACGCCGATGGCTCCGCTAGTCAGCGCGCTCGAAGGCTTGATCGCGCAACCCCCGGTAGTGAGTATCGCTAACCCGTTCACGATCGTGCCGCTCGTCGTGTCATTGCAAAGTTCGTAACTCTGGTTCGCAAACTTGCCCAACTCGAACCCGCTACCGCTCGCGGAATTTCCCGCCGCATACACTGTCCCGGGACGCAACCCCGTTCCGCTTCCCGACGTGAAGCTGCCAATGTTGTACGTCTGGTCCGTCCAAGGCTTTAAATTACCGCTCGCGTCCACCACCCACTTCAGTCCGTTGTTGATCCAGAAACCCAATCCCGGCGCGCCTCCTGAGGTCGAACTCTCGCTTCGCACCACAGCGTAATTGTCGGTCGCGTCATACCCCACCGAAGTCCGCTGCCACGTCGAGCTGTTCGTGTAGCTCGAGTACACGTGGAGATTCTGTGCGGCCGCCCCATATTCGCCCAGGTCATTCGCATCTTCCTGGAAAAGATTCGAGAAATACGAACTGGTCGCCGTCGTCGCCACCTTCTGCGGCGTCCCTGCATTTGCGGAAATGTAAAAATTTCCGTCGTTTGAGATCCCCAGCGCTGAAGTCCCCGCTCCCGCCGCCGCCATCGCCGTCCCGGGAAGCGGCGAACTCACCATCCACGGGCCCGCCACCAGCAACTGCCCATTCACCGTCACATTCCCGCTGAACGTTCCCGCCGCCGCCGAGATCCCGTTGCTTCCCGCGTAGTTCAGCGTCGAACCGCTATCCGTCAATCCACTGTCGCCGCTTACCGCCGCCCCGTTCGCGGGATACATCGCTAGTTGCGTGGCTGTCCCACTGTTTACCGTTCCCGCGCCGCCCCCGCCACCGCACCCGGTACAGGTTCCCGTCACCGTCAGATTTCCGTTGATGGTTACCGGTACGTTAAACGTCTTCGCCGATACTGTTAACCGCTCCAGAAAACTTGCGTTGTCCCCAGAGTTCCCGATATAAGACGAAATTGCTACGGGCGAGCCCAAGGCGAGTTGAGCGCCGTTTGGCGCCGCCGTATTGTCGATCCCAATGTAGGTATCGTTGGCATCATTGGGCGGACGGAATCCTATTGTCGACAGCGTCTTCGCGAAATTCGAATCGACTAGAGTAATAATGTGATGGGGCAGCATATTTCCTATGCCCGTTGTCGGGTATTCAAAAAGCAGCCTTCCTTTGGTGCCGTTTCCCGTGCCATTGTTAAAAGCGCCGTCGGCCAGAAGCAAGCCCCCCACATTTGCGACGTTCCCTTTGCCCTCCAGGCATTGTTCCCAAGCTCCTCCAAACAAACTCCCGACGGCGCTGCCATCGCCACACTGGCGGGCAAACAGTTGCGGAAATCCGTTGCCATTAACCGACACAACATCGCTTGGCTCTGTGTCAAAAATGGCCGGCGGAGTGACGTAGATCTGGGTTCCATTTCCGCTCAGCACCACTGCGGCTGGCCAAAAAGGTAGTATCGGTTCCCACCCGCCTGGATTCACGCTATAGCTGCTGGTATTTGCCGATGCCGTATCCGTAAATGTGCAGACCAGGCCGGAGCACTGCGCTTGCGCAATGATGATGCTTCCGCATGCCGTTGGACTCCCCCCCGTGCAAGCCCCGTGAACCGGAAAACTAGGAGCATTTGTGGCCAGCGATGCCGAAGGTTGCATGCGCAAAATGTCGTAGGTAATCGTCGAGGTCGCAGAACTCGGTGGGACATGCGGAAACTGCCCCGTAATCGTTCCTGACCCCGTCGTCAAAGCAAAACCTGCTAATAGCGGGAAGCTGTACCCCAGCGCCGAATCGCGCGCCACCACGTAGTAGTTGTACTGAGTCGAACCCGTCCCGCCCGTGCTGGTGAACTGCGGCACATGGGCAGCTGGTTGTTCGCCTCCTTGCACTTTCAAAGGCTGAACGTTCCCGGAAAAAATAATTCCCGTGGCGCTGAAATAACTTCCCTCGTAGGGATGAGTGCACGGCCCTGCGCCTTCTTCCATGTAAATGTTGTCGAGTTCCGTCCCACCGTAGTTTCCCAGGGTCGTCTGCGTATTGACCGCCCACATCCCAAAGCCCTGCATCACGCTGTCGGTCACACGAACGGTGTTGTTGTTGTAAACCGTGACCCCATTTCCACCGCACTGCGGGCTAATATTGGCCTTGTCCAGCCAGATGACGGGCGCGCCCAGATTGGCAGAGTACACATAGGAGCCGCAGTGATTGGCCGTACAGGTAAGCCCCTGCGACCCGTCGGCATCCAGGCCGCGGATGGTCGCTGCCTCGTCATCGTCTTCCACAATAAACTGATTGAACTTTCCACCGCCTCCGAAAGACGACTTAATGTCCTCGATCGTTCCCGGCATCGCGTTATCTTCAATTGCCGCGTTCTGAATCGCAATCGTTCCCGGGCTCGCCTGCGAGGAAATATTTGCACCCGTCTGGCTGTAAGTAATGGAATTTCCCGACACTGTAACCGGTCCGTGGCTGCCCCAGTAGTTTGGAACATCCGTAAAGTTGATGTTGACCCGGTCTCCCGTCTGAATCGTGCTGCACCCCGAGGCTACCGTGATCGTGACCACGTTCGAGGTTCTCTGCGTGTTTGTGATCTGGCATCCATCTGCATTCACCGTCGAAGTGAAGTTCACCCCCCGCAGCGTGAGCCCGCCGTAGTGGTTGGCGTTCACTAGATCGCCCAGAACCATGCAGCGGTCCCGGGTCGAACACGAAAGCAGCGTCCCGTTCCCCTCGATCAGCGCCCGGCTGCAGTGCGCGAAGATTGATCCATACACTGGCAGTGCGTTCGCGGTTGCACCCGTCGCCGGAAGAACTACGCGCGCATTGGGATTCCCCCCGCCGCCGTTCGGTATTCCGCAGGCGTCATTGATCCCCTCCTGAATTCCACTCGAGGCGCTGCTCAACAAGTAGGTCGCCGAGTGCGTGTTCGTCGGAGTGAACACAATCGTCCCTGATGCCGCCCCGCTCGTGCACGTTCCCCCCGTTACCATCGCCGGCTCCGGCGTCCCTTGTCCGCTGATGTAGACGAAGTACATCGAGTTCCCGCTCGTATCCACTCCCACTGGGCAGGGCGCTAGCGTCACCGTTGCCTGCGTTCCTCCCACCAGGCTTCCGCTTGGACTTACGCTCCAGTTATCTCCCGGCG
Source organism: uncultured Acidobacteriaceae bacterium (assembly GCA_963749985.1). Lineage (GTDB taxonomy): Bacteria > Acidobacteriota > Terriglobia > Terriglobales > Acidobacteriaceae > Sulfotelmatobacter. Next base: position 150,230 of record CAVVOS010000008.1, read on the forward strand.
TCACGTAGCGAATGCCGCTCAAATTGTTGACGCTGAGCTGGGTTCCCACCGGCTGCGCTATGTTCTGGCTGACTCCCGGACCGGTCACCACCCCGCCCGGAGCGCCGCTCGGCGTCTGCGGCGCGTACTGCCCAGCCGACGACGAATACGCCAGCACCTGTCCATTCGCAGGCGTGCTCGAGGCCACTGGCACGCTTTGAATCGCGGTCGCATTTGCGCTCGATCCACATGGCCCCCACGTTCCATTTCCCAGCAGGCAGTTCAACGCCGAAGCTGTTCCGCTTCCCAACTCATGCGTCGGCACCAAACCGCTCACCAGGTCCGCCTTCACCACCACGCTTGAATCCACATATTGCTTCGCCGCAGCCTGCAGTGGGGCTGTCGGATTCCCGCTCAACGTCAGTGGCCCCGTCATCGCCCCGCCCGCCGAAGGCACGTAGTTTCCCGAACCTACCGTGGCCACTGAACTGTCCACGTACGCCTTATTCGCCACATCCCCAGTCCCCACCGGCGTCGGCACATTCGGCGGTACAGAAAAACTCTTGGTTCCCGTCACCGTCTCCGTCCCCGCCAAATGCACCACTGCGTTGTCATTCGCTTTTCCCACCAACGCAGTATTTACGTACTGCATCGACACCGGCTGAGCTGCCGTTCCCGATCCCGGTGTCGTCCGCACCTGCGCCAGCGTTGCCGGCGAACTTGTCGGCACTACCCAATACTCCGTTCGCACCTCACCCGGTTCCAACTGGTAAACCACCGTGTAGTAAACGTTCGCCGGAGTTGCGTTCGCGTTCGGCGCCAGAGCTACATTCAATGCCCCGTTCGTCCCCAGCGTCACATCCAATGCTCCCGGCGCAACACCCGTTCCATCCGCTGCCACAAACGCCGGCCACGTAATCACCAGAATGCCCTGCGCCGGAGTGCCATTCGCCATGTATACGGTGTCCACAACACTGGTCAGCGCCGGCCCGCTCTGCGGAGCCGGGGATGCTGCCCGCGGCTCCGGTTCCGCCGCAGCCCGCTTCGCCGTCATTGCGCTGGCCGCCTTTTCCGGTTTCCCCGCGGAAGCTTCTTCTCGCGCCGCAAGGCGCACGCCCGATGCCCCCACCACTACCGCCAGCACCAAATAAAAGAGCCGCCCCGTCGGGCGGCATGCCTCAAACATAATTCCTCCCTCAAACTCGTTTACCCTGACGTTGTCATCCTGAGCGAAGGTTGTGCTTCGCGAACGCGAAGCACAACCATAGTCGAAGGATCCCTCGCCCGCCTGTGCGCTGTCGGCCCGGAAAGGCATTTCTATTGCCCGCGTTCCCGCTTCTTGCCAGCTGGGAGTTCTCCAGCGAGCCCATTTTAGGCACCGAAATTCTCAACCTCGTCCCTGCAGAAAATCCTCCACACTCCGGACATAAACATCGGCAAAATCAGCCGCTGGCCGTCTCGTCTCGATCAAGTCCATGGCATCCTCTACCGTCCACCCCATCACTCCCAACAGCGCCAGCGCCATCATCGGCGCCCGATGGACTCCGGCTGCGCAGTGGACAAACAGCTTCGCTTCGCTCTTCTCCAAAGCCGCCAACCCAAATTCCACACCCCGCGCAAATACTTCGGGAGGCTTCGGCTCGAAGTCATCGTCCACCGGATTCCAGCAGACCGCGATTCCATGTGGCCTCGCCAGCGGCGTGTCGTCGAACTCAATCTGCATGTCGATGACGTGCGTGATCCCCGCGCGCGACACCGCCGCCATGTTATCCGCCGTCCAGATTCCGCCCCCGACCGCGATCCGGTCGGTCAGCCACGTTATATCCATCCCCATCCTGCGTCGTTTGAGGCCAACATTCTTGCCCGCCCGAAGGTCCTTGAAAGATTTGACCGCAGAGGCGACGTTCGCCACGCTCTGGTACAACCGCTCCGCCCTCCGCGATCCCACTCGCGGCGAAACCGATAGCGCAACCGGTCTGCCCATCTCCCCCGTACCGCTATCGCAACTCCCGCGCTTCATTCTACGGCATCCTCTCAAGTCCCATGTCTTAGCCTTGCCGTCTACTCCTCGGCCGACTCCGGTACCAACCCCTGCTCTTCCTCGCTCTCTGCTTCCGAATCCTCCGCAGCACCCGGCTTGCCGGCCTCGGTACTCATCCCTTTCGCATCAATCGCCACTACCAATGGATCTTCCTCTTCGTCCCGAATCACCGATTCCAGCGGCAGCCCCATCCTCCTCAACAGGATGTGGGCCAGCGAATCTCCTTGCGGCCTCGCTGCGGTCTCTTCCGTCGCCGGATACAGTCCCGCCGCTTCGAACAAATACTTCGCCGGCGCCAGTTGCCCTGTCAGGGCAACGTTGATCACTTTGGCTGCGATCTTTTCCGCCGAGTTTCCCACCATGTTGTTGATGGTTTCCCGCACCCGCGCCATATCCACCGGCTTTTTCGAGATCCGCACTCTTTTCTTCGCGGATTTCTTCGCCTTCTCCTCGTCGTCTGCTTTTGCCTTCTTTTTCACGCTCACGGCTCGCCCTCCCCAAAACTGTCGGCGTCTTTCCGCATCCGGTTTCAGCCGCGTGAGGCAACCCGCAAGTAGCAGCGACCTGGCCCGCAGATCTCCACGCCGCCAGTGCGCGAAGCTGCGATGCAATCAAACTCAGCCCAAAAACACGAAAGGCGCGCTTTTCAGCGCGCCCTCAAAGAGTTTTTCTTTTTTCTTTACTCTATATATTCAGAATAGCATATTGCAATGGGGGGCTGCGTCACGTTTTGCAAAATTATATTTGCCATGTCATCAGCAACTTACGGGTTTTCTGAAGGAACTTACCTCTTGACAACATTTCGGTCATTCCGTCTCCTCGTTCCTTGCAGGAAGCGCCGATAGCAATCCGACTCGAAGAAAGTCTTCGCTTAACAGGTCCAGCACCTCGTACAATCTGCGCTGCAGCGTGCTGCGACTGCAATGCAGAATGTGCGCCGCGCGCGGTTGATCGTGCTCTTGCAGGATGACGCGCGCGATTATCTGCTGGTCCCAATACTGCAGTCGATTCAGGATCATCTCCACGTCACGTACAAAAATCACTCGGTCTTCGAATGTGGTCGCGATGTATGACGTTACCTTCGCCCGAAAGAATTCCCTCCCTACCAGAGACGGTAAACGGCCTGTCTCTATCGAGAAGCGCATATAGCGCCGCAGCAACCCTACGGTGCGACTCCGGTAGAGCCACAAATCCGGATCTCGATCGAGAGAATCGTCTTCTAGCTGCGTTTCCTCAAGACCCGCCACTCCCAGCGGAACATCATGCTTCGGCAGTTCTTGCCCGAAGCCGATTGTAGAGGCCGGTGTGCTGCAAACCTGTTCCGCCGGGGGCGTCTCAACCGATTGCTGCACAGTCAGTTCACTCTCTGCGGGATCCCGTCTGTCCGCCTCTGCCGCTATCCAATCCACGAAGCCGCTCATGCCCCACCTGCCGCGGCGTCCAGATCCACTTCCTCATCGCCGTCCCAACGGATGAAATCGCCGCCATCTTCCGCCCATCGCGGCCCTCGCTGCACCCTCACAATTTCCGCTTCCGTCGAGGCCGGAGGCAGTTTAGCCATCTCCCGCCCGCACCCCGTGCAATAGATCTGCCCCCCACCCACCGGACGCAGCCATAACCCGCCACACCGTTCGCAATACTTCAGCTCAAGACACGACTCGTTCGTGGAATTGCCCACCCTTGCCTTCGTTTTCATCACTTCTCCTGAGGTCCTGGCTCCGCATTTGCGAAACCTGACGGTTGAGACGCTTTTGCTGAAACCCAACACTTGCAGCCGAGAAACAAAAAGCCCCGCGCCGGTCCCCGCTCTCTGAGCGGAAACCGAACGCAGGGCTCGTTTCTCTTGCGATGGCCTGCTTGTGCTATTTAGTTGTTGGCCAAAACCTTAACCCGGACCGCCGCTCAACCTTTATGGTTCAAGCGCCGCTCCGCTGGCCAGCATTGATCCAGACTCCCGTTGGCGAAAAAATCCCTCCTCATAGCCCGACTTCAAAACCCGCCCGTTTTGCACCACCACGCTGATCCGCCCGCTGAAGTTCACCGACTTCAGCAGGTGCTCCATGGCCGCCGAAAGCACCTCGGCCGCCCTCACTTTCCGGCGAAATTCCACAAAGTCCTTTTCTTCGTCGTAGTTATCTCTGCTCATGTCGAATCGATCCCCCCATGAGAGTTAGTTATAAGTTACGGCGATCGTATAGCTGCCAATTTTCCCAGTCAAGGTCGTTATACCCAAGGGGCTGTGGAAATCTTTTTTTGTTAGCGTATTGCTATAGGCACCGTGCTATACTCCAAGCTATGAAATTCCGAGTGCTGCAAGATAACCTCCGCGAAACTCTTTGGGAGCGCATCGAAGAGGGTGATCTGACTGGCCTCCGCCTGGCACAACAGACAGGATTCAAGCAGGCTCATATCTCCAACTTCCTGAATCGCAAGCGCGGCCTCAGCCTTGAGGGCATGGACCGGGTTCTGGCGGTGCAGCATCTTTCGGTGCTCGATCTTCTCGATCCCTCCGAGGTCAACAAGCGTGCTTCCATCCTGCCTCCCAGTGACGACGAGTTCCAGAACGTCCTCCTGACCGACGGCACAGTCGCCGCCACCCAGCCCCTCATCACCAGCATGAACGTCAAAGAAATCCTGAAATTCAAGAAAGGCTTTCTCAAAAAGCTCAAAGCGGAAACCGAAGGCGACCGCGAGCAGTGGGAACGCTTCGTGACGATCAAAGTAGACGCTCATGAGGGCATGAGCATGTATCCCCGTCTTCTGCCCGGTGCCGTGCTCCTGATCGACCGCCACTACAACTCACTCAAGCCCTATCGTAAGGGCGAGTTCAACATGTACGCCGTCCTCAAAGACGAAAATTGCACCGTGAAGTATGTCGAAACCGCCGGTAATCACCTGATCCTGCGCCCGCACAACCAGGCCTATCCCATCGAAGTCGTAACCATGGAAGATGGCAAGTCCGCCTCCGACTACATCGTCGGCCGCGTCTGCCATGTGGGAATCGAAACCTAAGAACAGTTCCCAGTAGCCAGTCCACTCGAAGCAGTTATTCTTACTGGTCACTGAGCACTGGCCACTGCTACTCCGCATTCAGGCTGTCAAACATCTTCCACAGCTTGTCCGCGGTCGCGCGATAAATCACATATCCGCTCCCCGCATCCGTAGTCTCGCGAAACAGCAATTCCCCGCGACCGTCTCCGTCGGCATCTACCGCGTCAATCAATTCCAGTTGCGGGGTCACGTCCAGGTGAAACTTGTCCGTCACTCCCGAATACAGTTTGCGAAGGTTGCCGTAGATGTCCGTCCGAGCCACCAGGGCTACGCTATAGGACTCCGGCGCCACGGCAACTCCCGGGGCGGCCGGAAGATGCGCTTCCGCGCTCAGGATGATGACCGGCTGGTTGTTCACCCACACATCGAACGCATGAAATTGAATGTTCTCAAACACCGGCTGCGCTTGCTTTGCCGCCGCCTTTCGGCCTGCGGGGGGCGGCTTGGCCGGAATGTGATTCTTGACCAGCGCGCTGGCGTACGCACGAACCTCATCTCCCGCGAGGGCCAGCATCTGGTTGCGCCGCTCCTCCTCTTCACCCGTCTTCCAGAAAAACTTATACGATTGCGGACGAGGTCCACCCGCATCGGAAATTGCCGGCACCAGCGCAACCGGCGCCGCGCTGGCGCCAGTCGCACTCGCTGGCAACTCAGCTTTGCCCGCCTTCGGCGCAGCTTCCTCCTCTTGCGGCGCGCGCTGCGCGGGTATGCCCCTCCGCAGCGTGGGTCGATAGTAGTTTTCCCCTGTCTCGCCCGCTGATGCCTGACTCCGTGACGCCTGAGCTGGCGCCGCCTGCCCCGACGGCTGCCCCTTCGCACCTTGATCTGCAGAGTCCGAAGCTGCCGGACCAGCCGGCTTTTGCGCGTCCTGCCCGGAAGACTTCCCGTCAGACGACCCGCTCGCCGGTTGCGAAGACCCCGAAGACGCGGTTGCAGCAGGTTTCTCGGACGCTCCCGCTCCGGCGGGAGCCGTAGTCCCGGAACCCGTACTGCCGGAACCCGCAGCGCTACCCGGATTGGCCGCCGCCGCCGGCTTCGATGCATCTTTCCTGGTCAATCGCGGCGGGGCATCGCTATCGCTGCTATCCAGACCCACCGGCACGTCCTCGGCCTTGCGCGTAGTCTTCGGAGCCTCCGTTCCATTCGGCAAGTAAGATCCTGTCCCCACCCACGGATGCAGGCTGCCGGGGCCCTTGCTGTGCAGCGCTCCATTCACCGTGAACAGACCCTGCGACTCGCCGCCCTGCTCCGCCTCATAGACCGTGCCCGATTCCAACGCCATCGGCACCGGATCTGCCTTGTAGGCGCTGGCATCGTAAAACCTGCCGTCAATCAAAATTGCGATGGGGACTAACGTTCCCTTGCCCCCATTGAACTGCAAAACTCCCACAGCCCGTGGATCTTTTCCCTTCTTCTTCTTTTTTTCCGTAGGCTTCTCCTGAGGCCCCTCCTCCGGCCGCTTAAGCTCCGGTCTTCCCCCTTGCGCCGCACTTCGCGGAACCGCTAACGCAATAAGAAACAGAATCACCATGACGGCTGACCCTAATCTGCGGTATAAGAACGTTCTGGACATAAGTCGTCCCTCACTCCGCGTTACCAGCGCTGAGTTCGGGGACGCCATCGTCAACCCTGGGTAGTCGGTCAGTGTGATTGTCATCCTGAGCAAGCGTTTTTGCGCAGCGAAGGATCTGGGCGAGCCGCGCGAAGTGTCGCGTTCTTTGCGACACAATAATTGCGCGTCTGGCTCGCTTCCTTGCCAAGCTGACCCACTACCCGACCCTGACTTCTCTGGAAATGAGGCTCTCATGACTATCAAGATCAATGATAAAGCTCCCGAGTTTACTTTGCAGGACGAGAACGGAAAGGAAATCTCCCTGAAAAGTCTGCGGGGCAAACTGGTGGTGCTCTATTTCTATCCTCGCGCGGATACTCCCGGATGCACCATCGAGGCCTGCGAGTTTCGCGACACCTACAAGCAGATGCAGAAAACCGGCGCCGTGTTACTTGGCATTTCGCCCGACACGCCCAAGGCACAGAAGAAATTTCAGGAGAAATTCAAGCTGCCCTTTTCCCTGCTGGCGGACGCCGATAAGAAAATCGCCGATACCTTCGGCGTGCTGCAGGAAAAGAACATGTACGGCAAGAAAGTCATGGGCATCGTCCGGACCACCTTCATCATCGGCCCCAACGGCAAAATCCAGCACATCTTTCCCAAAGTAAAAGCGGAAGGCCATGCGGGAGAAGTTCTGGCGTACCTGAAAGAATCGGCGAAAGGCGCAGCGTAAACGAAAGTCGGAAGTCAGAATTTAAGCCGGATTCGCGTCCTGACTTCTGGTTTTACTTCTGGATTCTGACCTCTGACTTCTGACTTCCCGTGACCTTGTCCAACTCTCGCACACTGCGCGCCATTCGCCCACTCCCTCGCGCCTTCTTCGCCCGCAATCCGCGGCGCGTGGCTCGAGAACTTCTCGGCAAAGTGCTGGTGCGGGACGACGGAAAGCTGCGCCTGGCTGCCCGCATCGTCGAAGTTGAGGCTTATCTCGGAGAAAATGATCCCGCGTCCCACTCCGCCGCCGGCAACACTGCCCGCACTGCAGTCCTGTTCGGTCCGCCCGGATACGCCTATGTTTACTTCATCTACGGCAATCATTATTGCCTTAACGTGTCGTGCGAACCCGAGGGGAAGGCCGGAGGAGTTCTTTTCCGCGGGCTCGAACCCCTTGCGGGCATCGAGGAGATGGCGCGAGCGCGAGACATCGAGTTGCACGGCCCTCGCGATCTCCCCCGACTCACTAGCGGTCCGGGACGTCTGGCCGAGGCCTTCGGCATCACTCGCGCTCGCGATAACGGCTGCGATCTCACCTCACCCAAATCCGGGCTATGGATCGGAGACGATGGCTTTCACGCAGGAAAGATAGAAATCACTCCGCGCATCGGCATCAGCAAAGCGGCCGACCGCCGGTTGCGCTACATCCTCGCCCGCAACCCGTTCGTCTCCGGTAGAAAAACGTCCGCCAGAGACTAAAGACTCGCCGTGAACTTGACAAACAGGTGTAAACTGTCCCTCGGGTCAAGTGCGAGAAAACCCGCTCTGCTCAAGGCATTTGACCGAACTGCTGCCAGTTTCCGGGTGGATCGATGATCGACGGTCGACGAATCATCATCGCCGAATGACGGTCGACGAATAGTGATCAATCCACGGAGATCGGCGGATGCATCGTCCGTTTCTCGCCGCATCCCCCCGGCGAAACGAATCATCTAAACAGCTGGGAGTTCATTTGCGTCGCTCCGCTGCATTCCGCGCTTTGATCGTCAACGTGGTGATCCTAGGCGCGAATCTGCCAGCGTTCTCTCGACCGCTGGACACCACACCGCTCCCGTCCCACGCGACTGCCGCTCCTTCCAACATCGTGATCGGTTTCGTGGGTGGTTTCGTCGGCCATAACAACCCGCACCACGGCCCCGTCCAACTCGCGCGGCAGATTCAACGAACCGTTCCCAAAGACACCTACGTCCGGGTTTTTGAAAACCGCCGAAGAAAGCAGGCTTACGACGACGTCGTTCGACTGCTGGACACCAATCACGACGGCGTGCTTTCCACGGAAGAAAGAGCTCGAGCCCGCATCATTCTCTTCGGCCACAGCTGGGGAGCAGCCGCGGCGGTCTTGTTGGCCCGTGATCTGCGGCGCAAAGGCGTGCCAGTCTTGCTCACTGTGCAGGTGGATAGCGTCGCCAAAGTCTGGCAGAACGATTCTGTCATCCCAGACAACGTCGCCGAAGCTGTGAACTTCTATCAGACGCAAGGCATCGTCCACGGCAGGTCTCACATCACGGCCGCCGATCCCGCGAAGACTCAAATCCTTGGAAACTACCGCATGGATTACAAGAAAGATCCTATCGATTGCCCACAAGCTTCCTGGGCGGATCGCTTCTTCACTCCCGGCCACATGCAGAGCGAGTGCGATCCAAACCTTTGGTCGCAGATCGAAAACATGGTGAGGCAGCGGCTCTCGCCCTCCACCTCAACCGCCGCAGTGCGCCCTCAACCTTAGCCGGAGTGTCATCCCGAGCAAGCGCTCTTTGCGCCGCGAGAGCCTGGCCGGAGCGAAGCCGAAGGCGATCTGGGTGAGCCGCCCGGATCACGGAGCCTGCCCTGAGAGTGCAAGCGATCGAAGGGCCGCGTTTGGCTCGCCTTCATATCCAGTAACTTCGGGAAGCACAACATTATCGATCAGCCGCGTCGCCCCAACGACCGCCGCCACCGCCACCAGCGCGCCCCCAGCAACGTTTTCAACTCGATCCAGGCTGTCGGAATCTACGATTTCGAAATAATCGAGGCGGACCGATTTTTCTGCTGCAACTTCTTCATGACCCGCCGCCACCAATTTCGCCGCGTCGCGTTCCCCTGCTTCCCAGCTTCCCTTCACCCGCATCAGCGCACGATGCAACACCAGCGCCTGTTTTCTCTGCAGAGGATCGAGATAAGCGTTACGCGAACTCATGGCCAGCCCGTCCGGCTCTCGCACAATCGGACACGCAACAATTTCCACGGGAAAATTCAGGTCGCGCACCATGCGGCGAAGGATTGCCACCTGCGCCGCGTCCTTCTGCCCGAAGAAAGCCGCATCCGGCTCTACGATGTGAAACAGCTTGGCCACTACCGTCGTGACCCCGCGAAAATGCCCCGGCCGAGAACGCCCGTCCAGCTTGTCACTCAACCCTTCCACCGTCACCCAGGTCACGGCCCCCGCCGGATACATTTCCTCTACCGATGGCGCGAACAACAACTCCACGCCTTCACTCTCCAATAATGCGCGATCCCGTTCGAATGCCCGCGGATACTTTGCCAGGTCTTCGTTGGGTCCAAACTGTGTGGGATTCACGAAGATCGACGCCGCCACAGCATCGCAGCCAGCCCCGGCCGCCCGCACCAGCGACAAGTGCCCCTCATGCAACGCTCCCATGGTGGGCACGAATCCCAATCGCTTGCCGCCGCGCCGCTCCGCGCGGCAAGCGGCTCGCATGTCCTCGATGGTGGTGCAAATTCTCATTGCGCAGGAATTGTCTTTCTTCGAATGGTCCGTCTCAGGACGTGGGAATCCACTGAATCTCGACGTGTGCGCCCTGCAAGTCGCCCGCGACAATGCCACGGCTTCGCCGAATCGCGATCTTCTCCGCTTCGGAAGCGGCCGGCTTCTCGTCCACCAGGATCGCCACCGCGCGCCCGTAAGGCCATGCCGTTGAGGGTAACCGCGCCAGGGCATTCAACACTTCTTCCGGCTTCAGAATCTGTTCTTCATTGGCCGCAATACCGGTGAGCAGCCCCACCGCATCCGGACGGATGACGAGATACGGATTGCTCCACTGCTTGGTCTCTTTCAGCGCCGGGTATTTCGCCGGATCGGCGGCGGCAATGGCCTGCAGAAGAGTGGCTGCATCGGGCGCTGCTGGCGCGTTCTGCCGCGAGCAGCCCGCAAAAGCGAAGCTCATCGTCAGAATAAATAGTAAACCGGCTCGCGGGCAACCGCGGCCGCCGGCGCAAAAATTCACCGCACCACCATGGGAACGTCCGTCTTCACCGCCCAAACCAGCGCCACCACCCACCCAATCAACGTCCATCCCAGGAAAAAGTTCAACAATACAATCCCGGCGATATCCCGCTTGCTGCGGGCAAGAGCGATGATCGACGGCAGAAAATACATCACGAATCCAAAACCGAAGAACGGCAAGAAAAACGCGGGCAACAGATGCGTCATAACTGCCTCCTGAACCACCATAGCCTAGCACCATCATCGGCGATATCTGAAGCCAATGGTAGTGGGTCAGCTCGACTATTACACGATCACTGTCATCCTGAGCGGAGCCGTTTTTCAGGCGTAGCGAAGGATCTCCCGCTTAACCGGCCCAACGCATAGGCCAAACTGCACCACCCACCACCCTGATCCATCTGTGCGATCCGTGCAAATCCGTGGCTACGGGTTCTCACTTTCGCATCGCCCGCTTCCGCGCCAGCACGGTTTCCAGCCCGGCCTTCGTCTCTCTCGGCAGATGGTAGGACTCCTCATCCGACGGATACTGCAGCGACTTCACATCCGCTCGAAACGCCTGCACCGCATTGCCGATCAGCGCCGCTGCATCGCCGTAGCGCCGCACAAACTTTGCCGGCGGCCCAAACGTCAGGTTCAAAATGTCATGGATCACCAGCACCTGGCCATCGCACTCCGGACCAGCCCCAATCCCGATCGTCGGCACCCCCACCTCCGCCGTAATCATCGCCGCCACTTCTCGCGGAATGCCTTCAAGAAATAGGCAGGCCACGCCCGCATGGTCCAGCGCCACGGCGTCGTGCATGAGTTGCTCGATCCCGCTGAGATTCTTTCCCTGCACCTTGTAGCCGCCCATCACGTTCACCGACTGCGGCGTCAGCCCAATGTGGCCGGCCACGGGAATCTCGGCGTCAATGATGCGGCGGATCAAATCAGCCCGCTTCTCCCCGCCCTCGATCTTCACCACTTCCGCGCCGCCTTCTTTCACAAAGCGCGTGGCATTGTCGACGGCGGTCTTGGCGTCGATCTGATAAGACCCGTACGGCATGTCGGCCAGCAGCAGCGCATGCTTCACCCCGCGCCGCACCGCCTTCACGTGATGCATCATCTCGTCCATCGTGACCGAGAGCGTGTTCTCGTAGCCCAGCATCGCCTGCGCGAGCGAATCGCCCACCAGGATCATCTCGATCCCGGCCTCATCCACCAGGCGCGCCGTGGCGTAGTCGTAAGCCGTGAGACAGGTAATGGGTTCGTGCCGGAGTTTTTGTTCCCGCAGAGATGCGGTGGTGATCTTGTGGCGGAGTTCGTCCAGGGAACGCCCGCTGATCGGGGTGAGACTCATCATTTCCTCCAGTGCCCCTCCGGCCCAGCCGGATAGAGCCTGTACGCATCTTCGTGGATGCTCAGGGTATTGTAGCCGCAAACCCATCGCTCGTCGATGGTCGTTTGTGGATCTTAATCCTTACCGCTTTCGCCGCACGTTCTCCCCCAGCCACCGTCGATACCCAGCTCCATCAAGCGTGCCCGCTGCGAGGCACATGACAGCCTGCGTGGCATCCTCCTCGCTGGCCTTGAGTTCGAAACCGTTAAGTTCGAGAAAAAGAACGCCAATCACAAAGCCAGCGCGCTCGTTTCCGTCGAGAAAGGGATGATTGCGCACTACCCCCGCGGTATAGAGGTCCGCCATTTCGAGGATGTCAGGAGAGCCGGCGTAAGCGTAGTGCTGGCGTGGCCGCGCCAGAGCGGACTCAAGAAGCCCTTGATCGCGCACCCCCGAAGCGCCGCCGTGCACCGCCAACAGACGATCATGGATCGCGAGACAGTCGCGTGTCTCGATCCAGACCGGTTCTTTCTTTTTCCCAGCCACGATTTACTTCGCCAGAGCGTGCAGCGTATTGCGGTAGCGCCCCATGATCTCTTCCGCCTTCTTCATTTTCCTCTCGAACGCGGGATCGTAGGGCGTGAGCCGGTAATCGCCGTCGCCGGCCTCGATCAGAAAAACCTGTTCGCCGTCGCCGGTGCGCAGACGCTGAATGACTTCCTTGGGCAGCACAACCCCGAGCGAATTGCCAAATTTGCGGATCTTGAGTGGAACCATCACATCCTTCTTGTGTTATTACAATTGTAATAACGTCCGAGAGGTAACGCAAGCGGATTTTGTGCTGGGCCGACGACCAACGACTAACGGCCAACGACGCGCCTCAAGCCCCCACTGCCTCCTGCCCGCCCAGCGGCAAGAAGTACTGCGTACCCTTGATCGGCTCCGTCACCTTGCGCAGAAGTTCCTGCAGGTCTTCGTTGCGATCCACAAAATCAATGTCCGACGTATTCACGATCAGCAGGTCCGACGACGTGTAGTGAAAAAAGAAATGCTCGTAAGCCTTCACCACTTCTTCCAGATACTCGTCGCTCACGGCGCGCTCGCCCGGCGCATTCTTTTTCTTCAGACGCTTCTTCAACACCTCAGGCGTGGCCTGCAGGTAGATCACCAAATCGGGCGTGGGCAGTTTCTCCCGGAAGTGGTTGTAGTAGCGGTTGTAGGTATCCAGCTCCTGGTCGGTGAGGTTCAGGCACGCGAAAAGCTTATCTTTCTCGATGATGTAATCCGCGACCACCGTCTTCTGCGACCGCGACCCCAGGTCGAGCGCCTCCAACTGCTCGAAGCGCTGCACCAGAAACGCAAACTGCGCCTGAAACGCCGCGCCCCGCTCGCCCTCATAAAAAGCCGCGAGAAACGGATTGGACTCCGGCTCCATCACGCGCTGCGCGTTCAGCCGCTCGGCCAGAATGCGGGCCAGCGTGCTCTTGCCCACTCGGATGGGACCTTCCACCGCAATGTAACGGGGCAGCTCGAAAAGATTAGCCATGGGCTCGCAATATTCCGGAAGTTGCAGGATAGCTCGGATAACGCAGAACGGCAATTGCGGGAAGAGTTAACAGGAAAGAATTGTGCGATCGAGTGATTTTACGATTGTGCAATTTCAGTTTATGTGGAGACAGCCGCCTCGGCTGTCCCGGCAGAGCGAAGCTCGCCGGCCCTCACTCCGCACCGTCGATCCAACAAGCCCGGCGCGAAGAAGAAGAGAAGAAGAAGCAAAAGAAGAAGAAGAAGAAGAAGAAGCAAAAGAAGTTTCAATCGCCAAATCGCCCGATCACCCAATCACTCGATGAAATACAATGCCCTCCATGCTCACCCTCGCCCTCACCGGCGCCCTCTCCACCGCAGCCGCGGTTGCCGCGGGTTATCAGTCCATGGCGCCGGCCGGGCAATGGTACGGACAAACTTTCACGGGCCTCGCACCCGGCTCCCGTCAGATCGCGCTCACCTACGACGACGGCCCCAACGACCCGCACACCCTGCACTTGCTCGAAGTCCTCGCAAAGCACAGCGTTCACGCCACTTTTTTTCTAATCGGACGCTACGTGCAACAACGTCCGGAAATCGTCCGCGAAATCGTCCGCGCCGGCCACATCGTCGGCAATCACACCTTCACCCATCCCCTTCTGATCTTCAAAAGCGCAACTGAAATCCGCCAGCAACTTTCCGCATGCCGCTCCGCCTTGCAGGACGCCATCGGCAGCCCCAGCCATCTCTTCCGCCCTCCCTTCGGCGGACGTCGTCCTGCGGTTCTCCGCATAGCCCGTGAACTTGGCCTCGACCCCGTAATGTGGAACGTAACCGGCTACGACTGGAGCGCCCCACCCGCCGCCACCATCGAACGCAAAGTCACAAACCAGATTCGCGGCGGCGACGTAGTCCTTCTGCATGATGGAGGTCACAAGCAGATGGGAGCAGACCGTTCGCAGACTGTGATCGCTACGGATCACCTGCTCACTCGCTACATCGCGGAACAATATGAGTTCGTAACGATTCAACAGATGATGGCCAAGACAGCCATCAGCCGTCAGCCATCAGCCGTCAGCTAAAGGGTCTTCGCACTTCGAATCCCTCTGTGTCTCTGTGACTCCGTGGTGAATCAGCTCCGCACCGCCGCAAACGCCTGCTTCGCCGCCGCAATCGTCTGCTGCACATCCTCCTCCGTGTGCGTCGCACCCAGGAAAGCCGCCTCGTACTGCGAAGGCGGCAAATACACTCCGCTGTCGAGCATGGAGCGAAAGAATTTGCCAAAACTCTCGGTATTCGATTTCGACGCCGACTCCCAATCCGTCACCGGCCCCGGCGTAAAAAACCACGTAAACATCGACCCGACCCGGTTGTAGCACAGCGGCACGCCTGCATCTTTCGCCGCAGCCGCAACGCCCTCCACCAATTCTCCGCTCAACTTCTCCAGCCGCGCATAAATTTCCCGCTTGTGATCGCTCAGACGCTTCAGCATCGCGCATCCCGCCGCCATCGCCAGCGGGTTGCCGGAGAGCGTTCCCGCCTGGTACATCGGCCCCAGCGGCGCAACCAGATCCATGATCTCGCTGGACCCGCCATAGGCCCCCACCGGCAAGCCTCCGCCAATAATCTTGCCCAACGTCGTCAGGTCAGGACGAATATTGTAGAGTTCCTGCGCTCCACCATAGGCCACACGAAATCCGGTCATCACTTCATCAAAAATCAGCACGGACCTCTCGCGCTCGGTAATCAGGCGCAGCGCCACCAGATAGTCGTCCGCGGCCGGAACACACCCCATATTGCCCACCACCGGTTCCACGATCACGCAGGCAATCTGGTGCTTGAATTTCTGGAAGGCGTATTCCACCGCCTTGACATCGTTGAACGGCAACGCCAGCGTGAATTGCGTGAACTCCTCGGGAACGCCCGCCGATCCTGGAATCCCCAGCGTCGCCACCCCCGAACCTGCCTTCACCAGCAGAGAATCGGAATGCCCGTGGTAGCACCCCTCAAATTTCACAATGTACTTGCGCTTGGTATAAGCCCGCGCCAGGCGAATGGCCGACATCGTGGCTTCCGTTCCCGAACTCACGAACCGAACCTTCTGCATCGGCGGCAGCGCCGCCAGCACCAACTCCGCCAAGTCGGCCTCGGAGGGCGTGGAAGCTCCAAAGCTCGTGCCATTGCATGCCGCCCCCACAATTGCATCGAGCACATCGGGCGCAGCGTGGCCTAGAATCAGCGGTCCCCAGGAGCCCACATAGTCGATGAATTCGTTTTCATCGGCATCCCACATGTGCGACCCTTTCCCACGCACAATAAACGGCGGATCGCCTCCCACCGAACCAAATCCGCGCACCGGCGAGTTCACTCCGCCGGGAATCATGCTTTCCGCGCGTTGCTGCAGACGGCGCGACTGCTCGACCTTTCGGGACGTCGTCGATGGCATGGAGTGCTCCCGCACAATACTGTCATCCCGAGCAAGCGCTCTTTGCGCAGCGAGGGATCTGGGCGAGCCGCGCGAAGCATCGCGCTTTCGCGATGCATTGAGTCGCGCGTTTGGCTCGCTTCCTTATCGCAACCGACTACTATAGCAGTGCTTCGCCAAACAAATTAACCAGATATTCATCCCCCCGACATCACTTTGCAACATGGCCTCGGTAACCTCAGGTCATCAAGTTGCCCTTCTAACCGGGAGGGTTTAAGGACGGCTTCGGGGGCTCCGGGCTGTCCTTTCTTCATTTCTTAGGCTTTTCGGCGCGCGGCCGACTCGATCCATCCTACGTCCGGCGCCCCTCACTTCAGGTAAGAGCGCACAATCTCCATCAGTTCATCCGCAGCGATCGCCTGCGCCGAAGTCGGTTTGCGCCCGGGATCGAGCACGTGGAATCTCACGTGATCCTCCAGCAGTTCCGCCATCAGCCCGTTCATCGCGCCTCGTGCCGCCGTGATCAGCTGCAACACGTCTCCGCAGTCCTTTTCCTCGCCCAGCGCCCGCTCGATGGCATCAATCTGCCCGCGAATCCGCCGCACCCGCAGTGTGAGTTTCTCCTTCTCCCGCAGCGTGTGAGCCATGCTCTCTCTCCTTTTAGAACTTTTCACTTGACTATACTATACCGGGGTATGCTACAAAATAAAGGGCGCAGCCCGGCACAGAATGCTGTCGCCGGCGCCAATGACTCACACAGAAATCGACCGAACCATAGCCCTCGCTTCTCCGTGAACTGCTGACAGATCTTTCGCCCGCAGTCTGTAACATTCCTTTAACCGGCCCTGCGTAGCCTCATGGAGTCGGTGAGGGTTAGTCGGCACTCAGTTGGCATTGCAAGCAGGCAAGATGCGTAGTTAACCATAGTTAACTACCCGCGATATATTCGCATTAAGCCTTTGAGTCGCGGCCACCAACTGGCGTGATTAGAGTCACAACTGGGAGTGACCCCAAACACTGAGCCGAATCTGCTGCGTCCTATAACGTGGAATTGTGAAATTGAAATTCATTTTCAATATCGTTTGCCGCCTTCCCCTCCCCAAGGCAGATTCAGGCACTCACCCGCAACCCGCCAAGCTTGCGGCTTTCCGGGCCGCTGCAATGGTCCTTACCCTGATGTTGACGGTCGCTCTCGCCTGCACCCGCCCGGCCCTGGCCCAGCAGCCGGACGCACCCTCCACCTCGAAGTCTGACACCGCGTCGCAGCCGGACGCTACACCCAACCCGCCTGATCCACCCCCAGACGACAACCCCGAAGCGATGTTCCCCCACTTCAGGGACTCCCGCTTCTGGCTCTCCGGCCAGGCGAATTTCATCTTTCAGACTCATCCTCCGTTCTCTGCCGCCTACAGCGGCAAGAACAGTCTCAGCCCCAACTACGAGAAAGCCACCTCGCGCGTGATGACCCTCTACACAGGCGTGCGCCTCAATAATTCCACCGAGCTTCTGGTCGACATCGAAGAAGCCGGCGGATCGGCTCTCAGCACGGGCTTGGGGCTCGCTGGCAACACGGATCTCGATATCGTCAGGAATCCTCTTCTCAGCAAAGAGCCTTACCTGGGACGGGCCGAGATCCACAAAGTGTTCGCCTTGAGTAAGGATAAAGTCGAAAACCAGCGTAATTTCTTCTCTCTCTTTGAGGAACTCCCGCGCCGCCGCCTGGAAATCCGCTTCGGCAAATTCAGCATGCCGGATTTCTTCGATGTGAACTCCGTGGGCTCTGACACCCACCTTCAGTTCATCAACTGGACCACCGATAACAACGGAGCCTACGACTACGCCGCCGACACCCGCGGCTACACCGTCGGCGCCACCGCCGATTTCGAAGACCGCAATTGGGGATTCCGTTTCGCCGAAGCCCTCATGCCTGAGATCGCGAACGGAATCAATCTCATCTACCGGCCGTGGCAAGTCCATGCGGAAAACTTCGAATACGAATTGCGTCACGGCCTGATCCCAAAAAAAGCCGGCGTCGTCCGCCTCTTGGCCTACACCAACTACGCCAACATGGGCATCTATCGCGATGCGGTTGAGCAATTCGCAGATCACACCGCTCCGCAGCCGGAACTGATCCCCGAAATCACCAATCATCCCTGGCACATCACGCGCAAATACGGTTTCGGCGTCAACCTCGAACAGAATCTCCTGCCCAACCTCACCGCCTTCGCCCGCTTCGGATGGGACAACGGCAAGACCGAGTCCTTCGCCTACACCGAAGTCGATCAAACTTTTGCCGAAGGACTGGGAGCGAATGGTGCTTGGTGGCATCGCAAGCAGGATCGCGCCGGCATCGCTTTCGTCTCGAACGCGATCAAGAAGGATCACCAGACCTACCTCGCGGATGGTGGCCTGGGCTTCCTGCTCGGCGATGGCGCGCTCAACTACGGCCGGGAAAATATCGTCGAGTCTTACTACACCGTTCACGTGTGGCGCGGCATTTATCTCGCGCCCGGCGTGCAGCACATCGTCAACCCCGGCTACAACCGCGACCGCGGTCCCGTGCTCGTCCCCTCATTCCGCGCCCATGTCGAGTTCTAGCACGCAGCTAAGAATCCTGATCGTAGGTGCATTGATTTTGGGTGGCGCAGCGCTTCCAGCGCTGCGATCACGCCCCTCTACGATCGCGGGCTTCAGCCCCTGAGGTACCTGGGCAGTCTTCTTCTGCAAACCATGTGGAGTGCATCCCTCACTTCTCCACCTTCACACCCTTCCAGAACGCCACGTACCCCTTGATCTGCTTCGCCGCCTCCTTCGGTTCTGGATAGAACCACGCCGCCCCGGCATTGCGCTTCCCGTTAACCTCAACATCGTAATAACTCGCCGTCCCCTTCCACGGACACACCGAGTGCACATCGCTCGGCCTGAAATGTTCCTTACGAATCGCATCCGGCGGAAAATACTGGTTGCCCTCCACCTCCACCGTCGCATTGCTTTCGGCCAGCACCGCGCCTTCCCACATTGCTTTTGCCATAATGCCCATATAGATTCCTAGCAGGCTCAGCAGTTTCAGAAACGTTGTCGAGGACCAGGATGCCAGAAGTAATAACCAACACGCATTTCAACGGCAATTCGATGTCTGCCGCACTCCAGCGCGTCATGGTGTGTTCCCCCCGCACAGCCGGATGGAACCTGCCGGAACGCACAGCCCACTGGCGTGACCTCGGCTTCCACCACCCACCCGATTTCGCCACCGCCCAATCCCAGCATGCAGCACTCTGTCGCGAGTTGGAAACCGCCGGCGCGGAGATCATCGAAATCCCTCCTGCCCCCGATCTCTCCCTCGATGCCGTCTACGCTCACGACGCGTCTCTTCCCACCGGCTACGGCTTGATCGAACTGCGTCCCGGCAAACCAAACCGTCTGCCCGAAGCCCCGCACCAATCCGCGTTCTGCGAGATGCAAAACATCCCGACCCTCGGCACGATCACATCTCCCGGCACCGCCGAAGCCGGAGACATGGTCTGGCTCGATTCCAAAACGCTTCTAATCGGCCACGGCTATCGCACCAACGCCGCAGGCATTCGCCAGATGCGCGACCTGCTAGCACCAAAGGGCATCGAAGTTCTTTCCGCCCCGCTGCCCTACGGCCCCGGCCCATCCGCCTGCCTGCATCTGATGTCCTTGATCAGCCTGCTTGACCACCACACCGCCCTGATCGATCTGCCTTGGCTTGCGGTCGAAACCGTCGAGCTTCTCAAGTCGCGCAGATTCAACTTCATAGAAATCGATCCCGCCGAGCGCGACACCCTCGCCTGCAACGTCCTCGCCCTCGGCAACAACCGCCTGCTCGCCATCGAAGAAAATCACAGCACGAATGCCCGCCTCCGCCACGCCGGATTCGACCTCCGCACCTTCCCCGGCAGCGAACTCTGCATCAACGGCAGCGGCGGCCCCACCTGCTTAACGCGTCCCTTGCTGCGTCAGTAACCACGACCCATGTGGAGACGGCCGCCTTCGGCCGTCCCGGCAGAGCGAAGCTCGCCGGCCACTTCCATGCTGCCAACATCACCCCGCACTCCTGCTAAAATAATCCTGCATGCTTCTTCCCTTCGTCCGCGAACTCTTCACGGACGTAGAAAAGCTTCCCGCCTTCGTGCGTGTTGCCTCCCACCTCAAGGAGGGCACGGGCCGCATTCGTGTTTCCGGCCTCACTCCCACCGCGAAAGCCTTGCTGCTCGTGCTGTTTCAGCGCACCGCCGCCCGCCCCATCATCTTCGTAGTCAATGACAACCGCGCCGTCGAAGACTTCGTCCCCGTCCTCCGCGGTTTCTGTGAACTCACCGCCGCCTGCGATCCCGAGTCCGTCATCTCCCTCCCCGCCCGCGACGTGCTCCCCTACCAGAATCTCTCGCCGCACCCGGAGCTCCAGGAACAACGCGCCACCGCCCTATGGAAGATTGCAACCGGATCTGCATCCATCGTCGTCTCGCCCGTTGCGGCCACCGCCATCCGCCTGCGTTCCGCCGATTATTATGCCGATCTCGCCCGCACCGTCCGCCGCGGCGAATCCTTCGACCTCGAATCTCTGCTCGCTCACCTCAACACCGTCGGCTACACCTCCACCGACGTCGTCGAGATGCCCGGCCAGTATGCCTCGCGCGGCGGCATCCTCGACGTTTACTCCCCCGAAGCCGACCGCCCCTTGCGTATCGAGTTCTTCGGTGACGAAGCCGATTCCATTCGCAAGTTCGATCCCGCCTCGCAACGCTCTTCCACGCCCGTCGACGAAGCCTTGCTCCTCCCGCTCACCGAAACCCCGGTCAGCGAACACCTGCTCGCCGCAATTCACACTCGCCTCAGCGGCAAACGCATTACCGGCAACGAAGAAATCGTCGAAGCCGCCGTCCGCGCCGGTGGAGTCAACGTCTTCCCCGGCTGGGAGTTCTATTCTCCCGTCGCCGGAGCTGACAGCACCATCTTCGATCTCATTCCCCGCGCCGCCGTTCTTCTCGACGAGACCGAACAACTCCAACCGGAATTCGATCGCTTCTGGACCCGCGTCGCCGAAGCCCACGAGCGCAGCGGCGTCGGCAACCTCGTCCGCCCTGAAGACCTCTACCTTCCTCCGGACGACTGGTGGAAAAAAACCGCCGCCCTCCCCGGCGCCAACATCGAGCATCTCGGCATCACCCGCGGCTTGGAGGAAGACGAAGCTTCCGCCATCGCATTTCTCACTCAACCTTCACCCCGCTTCCACGGCGCTGTTCCCGCCATGCTCGCGGAAGTGCAAAAGCTCAACACCGATGGCAAACGCGTCCTCTTCGCCGTCCCCAACACCGGCGAAGTCGAACGTCTCGCCGACGTTTTCACCGAGTACAACGTCTCCTTCCGCCTGGGAAGCCGCACCCGCGGCGGCGAAAGCTACGCCGACGAAACCAGCTACTTCGCCGGCGAGGTCCTCACCACCACACTCGCCACCGCCTACATTCCCGATGGCGTTCTGCTCCCCGAGGCCAATCTTGCCGTCTTCGGCGCTCGCGATTTGTTTGACGAATCCGACGCGGTCGCCTCGCGTCCCCAGCGCTCGAAGTCCAAAGTCTCCGCCTTCCTCTCCGACTTCCGCGATCTCCAGGTCGGCGATTACGTTGTCCACGTCGAGCACGGCATCGGCCAGTACCAGGGCCTGAAGGAAATCAATCACGGCGATGGCCCCGCCGAATTCATGTTGCTCGAATTCGCCGACGCTGCTCGCCTCTACGTCCCCCTCACCCGCCTCGATCTGGTGCAGAAGTACCGCTCCTCCGAAGGCGTGAAGCCGGCATTGAGTCATCTCGGTACCGCCGCCTGGGGCAAAACGAAAGCTCGCGTGCGCAAGGCCATGAAGGATATGGCCGACGAACTCCTCAAGCTTTACGCCGAGCGCAAAACCGCCGTCGGACACGCCTTTCCGCCCGGCAATGAGTGGTTCCGCGAGTTTGAAGAAGCCTTCGAGTTCAACGAAACCGAAGACCAGGGCCAGGCCATCAAAGACGTCATTCGCGACATGGAATCCTCCCAGCCCATGGACCGCCTGCTCTGCGGCGACGTCGGCTACGGCAAAACCGAAGTCGCCATGCGCGCCGCCTTCAAGGCCATCAACGACAACAAGCAAGTCGCCGTCCTTGCTCCCACCACCGTCCTCGCCTTCCAGCACTTCGAAACTTTCAAGCAGCGCTTCGCTCCATTTCCCGTCACCCTCGAGATGATCAGCCGGTTCCGCTCCCCCAAGCAGCAAAAAGAAATTCTGCAAAAAACCGAAGCCGGCAAAATCGATGTCCTCATCGGCACTCACCGCATTCTTTCCAAAGACATCAAGTTCTCCGACCTCGGCCTGCTCATCGTCGACGAAGAACAGCGCTTCGGCGTCCGTCACAAAGAGCGCATCAAGCAAATGCGCAAACAGGTCGATGTGCTCACCATGTCGGCCACGCCTATCCCCCGCACTCTGCACATGTCGCTGGTAGGCCTGCGCGACATGAGCGTGATCGAAACTCCGCCCAAAGATCGCATGGCGATTCAAACCGTAGTCGCCGCGTGGGATGAAAAACTAATTCAATCGGCGATCGAGCAGGAACTCGAGCGCGGCGGCCAGGTCTATTTCGTCCACAACCGCGTCGATACCATCTGGGAAATCGCCGCCAAGCTCCAGACCCTGGTCCCTTCCGCGCGCATCATCGTCGGCCACGGACAAATGTCGGAAGGCGAACTCGAAAAAGTGATGCTGAAGTTCATGCATCACGAAGCCGACATCCTGGTTTCGACCACGATCATCGAGAACGGTCTCGACATCCCGCTCTGCAACACCATCCTGATCAACCGCGCCGACCGCCTCGGTCTCTCCGAGCTTTATCAGCTCCGCGGCCGCGTAGGCCGCTCCAACCGCCGTGCCTACGCCTATCTCATGCTTCCGCCAGAAATCGAACTCACGCCCATCGCCCGCCGCCGCCTCGCCGCGCTCAAAGAATTTTCCGACCTTGGCGCGGGATTCAAAATCGCCGCCCTCGACCTCGAACTCCGCGGCGCGGGCAACATGCTGGGCGGCGAGCAAAGCGGCCACATCGAAGCCATCGGCTTCGAGCTCTACACCCAGATGCTTGAGCGCGCCGTCCGCGAGATGAAAGGGGAAGCCGCACCCGACGAAGCCGAAACCCAGCTCAATCTCGGCCTCAACATTCGCATCCCCGCGGAGTACGTCCCCGAAGAAAACCAACGCCTGCAGATGTACAAACGCGTTGCGCGAGTCGAAACCGAATCGCAACTCACCGACGTCACCGCCGAATTGCAAGACCGCTACGGCCCGCCGCCGCCGGCAGTCCGCAACCTGCTCGACTACGCCTCGCTAAAACTGTTATGCATGAAGATCGGCGTGAATGCCATCGAGCGCAAACGCGACTTCGTCACCCTGAAGTTCCGCCAGGATGCCACGGTAGACCCCGAGCACCTAGCCCGCTTCGTCTCCGCCCAGCGCGGCGCCCAGTTCACCCCGGACGGCATGTTGAAGTTTGTTTTGAAAGCCACAGCTGCGCAAGAAGTCCTGCGCGCGCTGCGCACCGTACTAGAGCAACTAGCGAGCGCTGAATCAACATCCGAAGTCCGGACCGCCAGTGGACCCGTTTAGTTTTGAGGATTCGTATCAGGGTATGCCTTCGGGCATACTGCAAGTGCTGCATTTTCAGTTAGCGCCTTCAGGCGCTGCGCGTTTTTCAGCAGACTGTTCACCCCCGTATCGCCATCCCCAAACCCCATCACGTACAATTGTCCGGCAACCAAGTCGCCCAGCCGACGACCGACGACTAACGACCGACGGCCAACGACTAACGGCCAACGACCGACGACTAACGGCCAACGACCGACGACCAACGGCCAACGACCAACGACTAACGACCAACGACTAACGGCCAACGACCAACGACTAACGACCAACGACTAACGACCGACGACTAACGACCGACGACCAACGACCAACGACTAACGACCAACGACTGTTTCTATGCCCATGAAACTCCGCAAAGCCGTTTTCCCCGCAGCCGGCCTCGGCACACGCTTCCTGCCCGCCACCAAGGCCCAGCCCAAGGAAATGCTCCCGCTCGTCGACAAGCCCATCATCCAATACGGCGTCGAAGAAGCCATGGCCTCGGGCTGCGATCAGATCCTCATCATCACCGGCCGCGGCAAGCAGGCCATCGAAGACCACTTCGACGTCAGCTACGAACTCGAACGAATGCTCGAAGATCGCAAGAAACTTGAACTGCTCAAGATCGTGCGCTCCATTTCCGACATGATTCACGTCGCCTACGTCCGCCAGAAAGAAGCCCTCGGCCTCGGCCATGCCGTGCTGATGGCTCGCGAACTCGTAGGTAACGAACCCTTCGCCGTGCTCCTCGCCGATGACGTCATCGACGCCAAAGTCCCCTGTCTCAAGCAAATGGTCGAAGTTTTCGACCAGACCCAGTGCTCGGTCATCGCGACTCAAATCATTGAAGGAAAAATGATTTCTTCCTACGGCGTTCTCGACGTGAAGCCTGTCGCAGACAGCCGTTTCGGCGAACGCCTCTTCGAAATCAAGAACATGGTCGAGAAACCCAAGCCCGAAGATGCCCCATCAAACCTCGCTATCATCGGCCGCTACATTCTCACGCCCGCCATCTTCGATTGCCTCGCCAAAACGCCTGTCGGCGCAGGCGGCGAACTCCAACTCACCGACGGCATGCGCCTCCTTCTGCAAAAAGAAAAGATCTACGCCTACGTCTACGAAGGCCGCCGCCACGACACCGGCGACAAACTGGGATTCCTCAAAGCCACAGTCGAGTTCGCCCTGAAACGCGAGGACTTGGGCAAACCATTTCGCGAGTACCTGAAAGGATTGCAGCTGTAAATCGCCGGGTGTCGAACTCCGCCACGCAGCCTCTCTAGCGTCCGCGGTACCCCGCACAAATAGGGAATGGCTCAGTTTGATTGTCATTCCGAGCAAGCGCTTTTGCGCAGCGAGGGATCTGGGCGAGCCGCGCGAAGCGTCGCGCACTTTGCGAAGCAATAATCGCGCGTCTGGCTCGCTTCCTTATTAAACTGAGCCACGATCCGAGATTGGTTTGTTGAGAACCTTTTTCACCCAAGCTATTCTGTACCATCGATCCTGGATCTTCTTCCACTCTCGAAGTCACGGAGGTTGCTCAAACCGATGGGCAGGCGCAGCCAGCCCCGCAAGCAAGTCGAAGTCCCGGTACGCATTTTCGGCACCGACAGCGCCGGTAAGGTCTTCTCCGAGAAGGTTCTCACCGTCAACATCGGCCGCACCGGGGCCGAGCTCGCCGGTGTTCGCCCCAAACTCAGCCCGGACGAAATCATCGGGCTGACCTATGGCCCCAATCGAGTGCACTTCCGGGTAAAGTGGATCGGCGCAGCCGGAACCTCAAAAGCCGGACACGTGGGTTTGCTCAACATCGCTCCCGAAAAACCGCTGTGGGATTTCCCGTTGTCCTCCGACGCCCTCGATGACTACCAGCCCGTAAGCGTCGAACAGCGCCACAGCGCCCGCTTCCGCTGCCAGAACTCGATCGAGATTCACACTCCACAGGGAGCTTCGTTTTGGGGTACTGTATCCGACCTCAGCCTGGGTGGCTGCTACATCGAAATGCCGCTCCCCTTGGAGCCAGGGACAAAATTAAGAGTAGGCATTTGGCTCGGACAAACCAAAGCCTGGGCCGAGGCCCAGGTCGCCCACGGAACCCCCGGGCTGGGGGTTGGCTTGAAGTTCATCGAAATCTCAGACGAGGACCGCGACAAAATTCGCCGCTTTCTCGAAACTCTCGTACCCTTCGCCAGGAAACCTCTGCGCTCGCCCCAAACCGGCAAGAGTGCAGGCTGATTGTCATCCTGAACAAGCGTTCTTTGCGCAGTGAAGGATCTGGGCGAGCCGCGCGAACCACGGAGCCTGCCCTGAGAGAGCGCCAGCGACCGAAGGGCGCGTTTGGCTCGCTTCCTTATCGCGCCTCACCACTACTCCTCAGCTTCCTCGACTTCTCCTCCACTCCGCGCGCCAGCTTCTCCTTGTGCCCTTCCAGCTTCTTCGCCATCGCAGCATCGCCCAAAGCAATCATCTGCGCCGCCAGAATCCCCGCATTCGTCGCCCCCGGCTTCCCAATCGCCACCGTCGCCACCGGAATCCCCGCCGGCATCTGCACCGTCGCCAGCAAAGAATCCATCCCCTGCAAGGACGTAGACGGAATCGGCACCCCAATCACCGGAAGCGTCGTGTGCGCCGCAATCACTCCGGCCAGATGCGCCGCCCCGCCGGCTCCCGCGATGATCACGCAAATCCCGCGCCCCGCCGCCTTCCGCGCAAAATCCGCCGTACGATCCGGCGACCGATGCGCCGACGTAACGTCAATCTCATAAGCGATCCCAAACTCCTCCAGCGCCTTCCCCGCCTCGCGCATAATCTCGAGATCGGAATCACTCCCCATCACAATCGAAACCAGTGGCTTACTCATTTATCTCCTCAACAGTTATCTTTCTTGAATTGTCATCCTGCTTGAATTGCCATCCTGAGCGAATTGTCATCCTGAGCGAATTGTCATCCTGAGCGAATTGTCATCCTGAGCGAATTGTCATCCTGAGCGAGGAAAGTGATTCACGAAGTGAATCACTTCCGCAGTCGAAGGATCCCTTTTCGCTCCCATGCGCACGTGGCTTGAATGGGAATTTTCATAACCGCCCCATTTGTCCAGCCCGGATTCACCGAACTATTTTTTCATCGCTCTTCCCGCAATGTCCCTCCGGTAATGCGCCCCTTCAAAATGAATCTTCTCGCAAGCCCGATAAGCCTGCTGCACCGCCGTTTCCAACTCCGCAGCCCGCGCCGACACCCCCAGCACCCGACCGCCCGCCGTATAAAACTCGCCATCCCGCTTCGAAGTTCCAGCGTGGAAAACTTTCACGCCCTCAATCGCCGCAGCCGCGTCCAGCCCTACAATATTTTTCCCCACCTCATACGTCCCCGGATATCCTCCCGAAGCCATCACCACACACACCGCCGCATCCGCCGACCATTTGAAATCGCCTTCGCTCACCCGCCCTGCGATCGACGCCTCCAGAGCATCCACCAGATCGCTCTCCAGCCGCATCAGAATCGGCTGCGTCTCCGGATCCCCAAACCGGCAATTGAATTCCAGCACCATCGGACCGCGCGCCGTCATCATCAGCCCGCAGTACAGCACGCCTTTATACTCCGCGCCCTCAGCCTTCATCCCCTCAACCACCGGCTTCGCGATATGATGCACCAGCCAGTCTCGCATCTTGTCGTCAACAATATCCGCCGTCGAATAAGCGCCCATCCCTCCGGTATTCGGCCCCGTATCGCCATCGCCCACGCGCTTGTGATCCTGCGCCGCCACCAGAGGCGCAACCCGCTCCCCATCGCTCAGCACCAGAAACGAAAGTTCGTCGCCCTTCAAACATTCTTCCAGCACCACGCGCGCGCCCGCTTCGCCCACCATTTTTCCGCTGAACATTTCTGCCGCCACGCTGGCCGCTTCTTCTTTGCTCGCCGCAATCACTACGCCCTTGCCCGCCGCCAATCCGTCCGCCTTCACCACCACCGGCGCGTGAAACAGCGCCAGCGCCTCGCGCACTTCCTCCATCGAATCGCAGATCGCATACGCCGCCGTCGGAATGCGATGCCGCTGCAGGAATTCCTTCGCAAAACTCTTGCTCGCCTCCAGTTGCGCCGCAGCCTTGGTCGGCCCAAACACCGGCCAGCCCCGCCGTGTGAACTCATCCACCACGCCCAGCGTCAGCGGCAACTCCGGCCCTACCACCGTAAGGTCCGGCTGCACCTGCATCCCCAAAGCCACCATCGAATCCAGGCTCTTCAGATCGACCGGCAGGCATTCCGCGTCTTCCGCAATGCCGCCGTTGCCCGGCGCGCAATACAGCTTCGCAATGCGCGCGGACTGCCGCAGCTTCCACACCAGCGCGTGCTCGCGTCCACCGCTTCCTAGAACCAGTACCTTCATAGCCAGAGAAATTCAAGGTTAGGGGCAAAAGAGGAACCCTGTCAAACGCGCTGAAACCAATTTCACCACGGAAGCACGGAGGCATAGAGAAAAGCAAGAAGATAGGCCTCGGCCTCTTGCGGAATGCGAATGGCTGCATGCGGGTCGAGAAGGTTGCTTTCCCTGTTTTTCTCCGTGCCTCCGTGTCTCCGTGGTGAGATGGGGGTTAACTGCGCTTAACATCGTATAATCTCCCCAGATGATCACCGTCTCCAAAGAGGACTACCTCAAAGCCATCCTCGAAGCCGAAAGTGAAGGCGAATCCGTCATCTCCGCCCGCCTCGCCGACTGGCTGAAAGTCTCCGCCCCCGCCGTCACCATGGCGGTGCGCCGTCTGAAAAAGGACGGCCTCGTCCGCGTCCAGGCCGACGGACACGTGCGCCTCACCGCCGCCGGCCGCAAGATCGCCCGCAAACTCACGCTCCGTCACCACCTCATCGAGCGCATGTTATCCGAGCTCTTCGGAATGGAATGGTGGAAGGTTCACGACGAAGCCGAGCGCCTCGAGCACGCCGTGTCCCCCGATTTCGAGGCCAAACTCCTCGCCAAGCTCGGCAAGGGAGGCGCTTGCCCTCACGGCAACCTCAGTGAGATGGAGAGCCCCGCCAGCCGCCGCCATCGCGGCCTGCTTCTCCTCGCCGACGCCACACCCGGAGCCGCCTACGCCGTCAGCGGAATCTACGAGCGCGACCGCCGCCTCCTCGAATTCCTCGAAGCCCGCGGCATTCGTCCCGGAGCAAAGTTGCGCCTCCTCGAACGCAACTACGACCAGACTCTCGCCTTATCCACCGCCAGCGGCAACGTCTCTCTCGGCCGTGCCGCCGCCGACCGCGTCTGGGTCTCCCCCGCCGACCACCGCCCCGCCCGCTAATCTCCTCGGGATTTGTCATCCTGAGCGAAGTCGAAGGATCCCTTTCCCCTCCTGCGCCTTCAGCCGCCTGCCACGTGCCTCCATCACTTTTCAGTCTGGTAGTGGCTCAGTTTGAATTTAGTCTCCAAAGAGGCCGTCATCCCGAAACGCGGCGTACTTCAGCCGCGGGAGGGATCTCCCATAGATACAGCCAGTGGGAGTTCCTTCGTTCCGCCTGAAAAACGGCCGCACTCAAGATGACCCAGGCCATAGGCCGAGAAATTCAACCCCGAGCCGCCACTCCCAGCCTAGCTTACTTAACCATAGTTTATTTCCTCGTGTATACTTACGCTAATCTCAACTGGGGAAGATCCGGCGCACACCCATGAACATCAGCCCGATCCCGCGAAGCATTCCAAACCTCAACCGATGAAGCCTGTTCCCGCCCAAAACGAAGACGAAGTCGTAGTCATCACTCACGAGGACGTGGACCGCGCTCACGATCGCGTCCGTGTATCCCAAGCCCGCGCCCAACGCGGCTTTTCCTCGCGAGCGCGCCTGCTGTGGTTGCTGGTCGGCCCCGGTGTCCTGGTCATGCTCGGGGAAAACGACGGCCCCAGCATGCTCTCCTACGCTGCCACCGGCGCCAGGTTCGGCATCGGTTTTTTCCTGCCTTTTGTCGCCCTCACATTCTGCATGGCAATCGTCGTTCAGGAGATGACCGTCCGCCTCGGCGCCGCTACCCATCGCGGACACGCCGAACTCATCTTCGACCGCTTCGGCCCCTTCTGGGGCTGGTTTTCCATGATCGATCTCACCATCGGAAACTTCCTCACCCTCATCACCGAGTTCATCGCCGTCCGTGCCGGCCTGGGTTTCTTCGGAGTGCCTCCTTGGATTTCAATCCTGATCGCGCTCATCGTCCTCTACTCTGCCCTCATGAGTCACCGCTATTGGACTTGGGAACGCATCACTCTCGCCGCCGCCGCCTTCAACCTGATCTTCATTCCCGTCGCGCTCATGACCCACCCCAGCTGGCACTCAGTCAGCCACGCCTTCATCACCTGGCAGCCCCTCCCCGGCTTTAACAAAGACACTCTGCTGATCCTCCTCGCCGATATCGGCGCCACGGTCACGCCCTGGATGCTTTTCTTCCAGCAGAGCGCCACCGTCGACAAAGGCATGACCACAAAAGATATCCGCTTCGGCCGCATCGACACCGTCCTCGGAGCCGCGTTAGCCACCGCCGCCGCCATCGCCACCATCCTCGCCACCGCGCCGCTGTTTGCCCATCGCATGACTGCCGACAATTTCCAGGCCGCCGAATTTGCCCAAGCCCTCCAACCCATCATCGGACGCTTCGGCGCTTCGCTCTTCGCCCTCGGCATGGTCGAGGCCGGCATCGTTGCCGCCATCACCATCTCAACTTCTTCGGCCTACGCTTTCGGCGAAGTCACCCACAAACCGCACAGCCTCAACCTTCCCATGGGAGAAGGCAAACCGTTTTACGCCGTGCTCACTCTGTGCGCCGTCGCCGCCGCAGCCATCGTTCTCATCCCAGGCTTGCCCCTGGTTTACGTGGTTCTCATCGTGAATGTGGTCGCCGTTCTGGCCATGCCCCCAGCGTTGGTCTTCCTCTTCATGCTGGTAAACGACAAAGAAGTGATGGGCGACCTGGTCAGTCCGCTGTGGGCCAACATTCTGTCCGCCGGCGTCGTCTTCATCCTGACTGCCGCCGGCATTCTCTTCGGCATCAGCATCATCGCCCCCAACATCTTCACCGCACTCGGAGGGAAGTAGGAATGAACCTAAGCCTGCAAGAATGTCCATGTGGGGACAGAAGATGTCCATGTGGGGACAGAAGATCATGTGGGGACAGAAGATGTCCATGTGGGGACAGAAGATGTCCATGTGGGGACAGCCGCCCTCGGCTGTCCAGTCGAGCGAAGCTCGACAGCTTCCTGCCCCCATCTATGAAACTCGACCTTCGCGGGACCTTAACCCTATGACGAAAACACTACCGACACCGCCCTCCACGCTCGATCAATCTTGGGTCCTGAACTCCCTCGAACATGATCAACTCGCCCGCGCCAAGAAACATCCCATCCCCCGCCGCCACCTCAAAGGCCCCGAACTCCTCGTCCTCTGGGCCCTCCGCCTCTACCTTCTGTTCATGATGGCCGTCGTCGCCTATCAAGTCTGGCTCGCCGCACGCTGAACCTGCATTTGAACGAATCGGGAAGGGCACGACTTCAGTCGTGCCGGCATCTTGGATTTTGGGTGGCGCAGCCCTTCAGCGCTGCGATTGAGTCCTAATTAGCGAACCGGCTTTAGCCTCTGAGGTCGGCTCCCTAACGAAGAGCCCTGTCGAGTCGGGTTGTCATCCTGAGGAAGCGGAGTCGCTCGCGAAGCGGGCGACTCCCGACGAAGGACCTGTGCATTTTCGGCCGGCCGCGTCACTGGACATGAAATGCTGGGCCCTCCCCCCACTACCCGTGAACTCTCCCTCTACGCATTCCCCACGAAAACGACTAAACTTAAAGGTTCCCACTGGATCAGCTCCGGTCGCCGTGTGGCGTCATCCACTGGGGCATCCATCATCAGGAAGGCCATCATGTCCTTAAACAGCTTCAACTCTCGCTCCACCCTCAAAGTCGGCGCTAAAGAATACGAAATCTATCGCCTCGACGCCCTCGACCACCAAGGCATCTCCACCACCCACCTGCCTTTCTGCCTGCGCATTCTCCTCGAAAACCTGCTCCGCACCGAAGACGGCCGCAACGTCACCCAGCAGGAAGTCCGCGCCCTCTCCGCCTGGAACAAGCGCTCCAAGCCCGACAAAGAAATCGCCTTCACTCCCAGCCGCGTCCTCCTCCAGGATTTCACCGGCGTCCCCTGCGTCGTCGACCTCGCCGCCATGCGCGACGCCATGCAGCAACTCGGCGGCGACCCCGGCCTCATCAATCCTCTGCAGCCCGTCGAACTCGTCATCGACCACTCCGTCCAGGTCGACGAATTCGGCACCGCCAGCGCCTTCGACGTCAACGCCCTGCTCGAGTTCCAGCGCAACAAGGAGCGTTACTCCTTCCTCCGCTGGGGCCAGACCGGATTCCGCAATCTAGCCATCGTCCCTCCCGACACCGGCATCGTCCACCAGGTCAATCTCGAATACCTCGCCCGCGTAGTCTTCGTCCAGGAATCGAAAGGCGAATCGACCGGTCACCGCACTGCCTATCCCGACACCCTCGTCGGCACCGACAGCCACACCACCATGATTAACGGGCTCGGCGTTCTCGGCTGGGGCGTCGGCGGCATCGAGGCGGAAGCCGCCATGCTCGGCCAGCCCGTCTCCATGCTGATTCCCCTCGTTGTCGGCGTGAAGCTCACCGGACGCCTCCACGAAGGCGCCACCGCCACCGATCTCGTCCTCACCATCACCGAAATGCTGCGCAAGCATGGCGTCGTCGGAAAATTCGTCGAATACTTCGGCCCCGGCCTGCGCGATCTCCCCCTCGCCGACCGCGCCACCATCGCTAACATGTCGCCCGAATACGGCGCCACCTGCGGCATCTTCCCCGTCGACAAAGAAACCATCAAGTATCTGAAGCTCACCGGCCGCGGCCCCGAGCAAATCGCGCTGGTCGAGGCTTACTGCCGCGAGCAGGGACTCTTCCACGACGACAAAACTCCCGAAGCCGAATATTCCGAACTCCTCAGCCTCGATCTCTCGACCATCGAGCCCAGCCTCGCCGGGCCGAAGCGTCCTCAGGATCGCGTCATCCTCTCGCAAGCCGCCGACTCTTTCCACAAAGCCCTGCCGTCGCTCATCAAGCCCAAAGCCGCCGCCGTGGCGGCATCTGTAACCGCGACTCAAACCGCGAAAGTCGGAACTTCCGCCACCTGGGAACAGGAAGGCGGCAGCCCCGCAAACATCGGCGTCGAAGACCCCAACGTCCACGAGCACGTTCCCGCAAGCGTGAAAGATTCTCTGAAGCACGGCAGCGTCGTGATCGCCGCCATCACCTCCTGCACCAACACTTCAAATCCGTCAGTGATGATCGGCGCCGGTCTGGTCGCCAAGAAGGCCGTCGAAAAAGGCCTTTCGGTCCCACCCTGGGTGAAGACTTCACTTGCTCCCGGATCGAAAGTCGTCCACGATTATCTGGAGAACGCGGGCCTCACTCCCTATCTCGAGAAGCTGAAGTTCCACATCGTCGGCTACGGATGCACCACCTGCATTGGCAATTCCGGACCACTGCCCGAAGAAGTTTCCAAAGCTATTGACGAAAAAGATCTCGTCGTCGCCAGCGTGCTTTCCGGCAATCGCAACTTCGAGGGCCGCATCAACTCTGAGGTCCGCGCCAACTATTTAATGTCGCCCCCACTCGTCGTCGCCTTCGCCCTCGCCGGACGCATCGACACCGATCTTCGTAAAGACGCCATCGGCAAAGGCAGAGACGGCAAGCCCGTCTACCTGGCCGACCTCTGGCCCACCCAGCGCGAAGTCGAAGAAGCCATCCAGCAGTCGGTCACCTCTGAGATGTTCGCCAAAAGCTATGCGGAAGTTTTTGAAGGGGACGAGCGCTGGCGCGGCCTCGTCATTCCCAAAGGCCAGACCTACGCCTGGGAAAAAGATTCCACCTACATCCGCCGTGCCCCCTACTTCGAGGGCATGAAGCTCCAGCCCTCGCCCGTCGAAGAAATCAAGGGCGCTCGCGTACTCGCCGTGCTCGGCGACAGCGTCACCACCGACCACATCTCTCCCGCCGGTTCCATCAAGAAAGACGGCCCCGCCGGAAAATATCTGCAGGAACACGGCGTCAAGCCCGCCGACTTCAATTCCTACGGCTCGCGCCGCGGCAATCACGAGGTCATGGTCCGCGGCACCTTCGCGAACGTCCGCCTGCGCAACAAACTCGTCGCGACCGAAGGCGGCTTCACCCGCCACCTTCCCACCAATCAGGAAATGTCGATCTTCGACGCCTCGCAGAAATATCAATCCGAGCGCACTCCGCTCATCATCCTCGCCGGAAAAGAATACGGCTCCGGCTCCTCCCGCGACTGGGCCGCCAAAGGCCCGCGCCTGCTCGGCGTCCAAGCCGTCATAGCCGAAAGCTATGAGCGGATTCACCGCTCGAATCTGGTCGGCATGGGAGTTCTTCCGCTGCAGTTCCTCGCGGGCGAAAACTCCGAATCGCTCAAACTGACAGGCGAAGAGGTGTTTGAGATCACCGGCATCTGCAATGCAGTCGACCACTTCGCCCCGGGATGCCACGTGAAAGTCCGCGCAACTCCCAGCGGGAGCAGCGGAGGAGGTGGGAAAGACAAGCCAAGCGAGTTCAACGCCCTGGTCCGCATCGACACCCCACAGGAGGCGCTCTACTACGCCAACGGCGGGATTTTGCAATATGTGTTGCGGCAGTTGCTGGCGGGGAAGCCGCAGCCGGTCGGGGTGTAGATTCGTTGCTGCCGTCCTGTTTTCGGGCGAAAGACTATCTCTTTCGATCCAATGGTATAACTGTTATACTTAATGAGATTCCAGTTTGACGAGCGCAAGAGCGCCCAGCTACGGGCGAATCTGAAGCGCGGTATCGGATTCGAGGAAGCGCAGGAAATCTTCTCGCATCCTTACTATCTCGACCAGCGCTCCGAGTTGCCGGAACAATACCGCGCCATCGGGTGGGTTGCGGCACGGCTGTATACGCTCATTTTAGAAATGCGCGAGGACAAAGAAGGAGAATATTACCGCTTCGTCACGCTCTGGCGCTCGACCAAGCAGGAGCAAAACCTTTATGAACAGAACACGTAAGCGCAGCAAGCCGGTAGCCGCAGAAACCATCGCCCGCCTTGCCGACCGGGGCAAAGACGTATCCCGCTTCTTCACCAACGCCGGCGGGATGATGGCCCCAATCCAGCGCGTGAACGTCGATCTCGCGCCCGGCATGTTAGAAGAACTGGACCGGGCCGCGAAAGAGTTGAATATCAGCCGCCAGGCGGTGATCAAAACCCTCATCCGCCAGGCGCTCGATCAGCAGTATCGAGCGCGCGAGAACCGCCCAACCGCGAGGCGGGGTTAGGGAACTGCAAGTTCTCTTCGGCTTCGCTCAGCGCTGCGCCGTCCCCTTCGACTCCGCTCAGGGGCCGGCTCCGGTCGGAATGACATGTTGTGGAGGTAGGCGGCTTTATCGCAGCGCTGAAGCGCTGCGCCACCCGAAACCTTGAGCCGCTTACGCGGCTGGGTCAACGGAGCTTTGTGCGCGCGGCTAGCGCTCGGCGGCTTTTGTAGAGCAGAGGCCAGGCTTCTTTGTAGGCTTCGTAGCGGTAGCGGTCCTTCTTGAGCGGGTCGACGGGGAATATCATGATGCCTTGTTTGCGCTCGCGTCCGAGGAGGACGGGGGCGGGGATGAGGTACCAGGTTTCGGCCGGGATAACATACGCGGCGAAGAGGTCGAGTTGATCGACGGTGTAGTCCTGCTTCTTGAGGTAGTGGGGCTTGAACTGGCAGAAGTATCCGGTACCGGTGCGGACCGAGGTGGATTTGACCTGGACGCGAAGGAAGTTTTGGCCGTATTCGATGCCGACGTCATAGGGCCGGGTGTCGCCCCAGGGCTTAAGGACATGGAAGCCGCGCTCGGCCGCGCAGGCCATGAAAAGCAGTTCAATCCATTCTCCGCGCTGCTTGAAACTCTTGAAGTGTTTCCAGTGATCCATAGATTTGATATCCCCAGACAAGAAAAGGCGCGGCCCATGGGCCGCGCCTCGTGTTTCCTAAAGTTTTACTCTATAATTACATTAT
Source organism: uncultured Acidobacteriaceae bacterium (assembly GCA_963749985.1). Classification (GTDB taxonomy): domain Bacteria; phylum Acidobacteriota; class Terriglobia; order Terriglobales; family Acidobacteriaceae; genus Sulfotelmatobacter. Next base: position 185,855 of record CAVVOS010000008.1, read on the forward strand.
ATCACATCGGGAGGGGTAAATGCCCCATTTTTCCCAAAATATTTTCCCAATGTTGTGAACCACTTAACCCCGCCAAGCCCGTTCTCCCCCCTTGACAACTTTTCGCCGCGTTGTGAGGGAGCGGGCGACTCGCCCGCTCGCACTCTGGCGAAGCGACCACAATGCCCTCTGTCATGCCGAGCGGAGCACCCCCCGCTACGAGGTGACGGGGCGGCTGTGATGGATATCACGCCAGAGGAAAATACCCCCGCATTTGGGACGGCGGCAGGGATGCTTCGACTGCGCCGGGACGACCTGACGGTCGTCCCGGGCTTCGCTCAGCATGACAAAATCGGGGGCTGAACAGGCTTTTCGAAGGGCGGGCACCACGGACCTAAGAAACTCGGGCTTGTTCCTTCGGTTTCCTCTGTGTCTCTGTGTCTCCGTGGTGAAAGGGTTTCTGACGCCTTCCTCACTGCTATAATCGAGAATTGCGCCCATGTCCACGAAGCGACTGATTCGTTCCACCACAGTTCTCTCCATCCGCCGCAACGGCAGCGTGGTTCTTGCCGGCGACGGCCAGGTTACGCTTGGCGAGTCCGTCATCAAACATACGGCCAAGAAGATTCGCCGCCTCTACAACGACAAGATCCTCGCCGGATTCGCCGGTTCCACTGCCGACGCCTTCACCCTCTTCAGCCGCTTCGAATCGAAACTCGAGCAGTACCACGGCAACCTCGGACGCGGCGCCGTCGAGCTCGCCAAGGATTGGCGCACCGATAAGTTCCTTCGCCATCTGGAAGCGTTGCTGCTGGTCTGCGACAAAGAACAAACGTTCCTCCTCAGCGGACAAGGCGACGTGATCGAGCCCGATAGCGGCGTGGCAGCCATCGGCAGCGGAGGCCCCTACGCGCAAGCCGCCGCCGAAGCCCTGTCCCGGCACACCCAGCTAACCGCCCGCCAGATCGCCGAAGAAGCCATGAAGATTGCCGGCAAAATGTGCATCTATACCAATGACGTGGTAACGATAGAGGAATTGTGAAGCGTCGTTAGTCGATGGTCGTTAGTCGTTAATTCACACCCAACGGCGAACGACCAACGACCGACGACCAACGACGAATTTTATGGCCATCTACTTACCCAGCAGCTCCGAAGAAGAACAACTCGCCCTCGACGAACTCACGCCCCGCGAAATCGTGGTCGAACTCGACAAACACGTCATCGGCCAAAAAGACGCCAAACGCGCCGTGGCCATCGCCCTCCGCAACCGCATGCGCCGCCAGAAACTAACCCTCGACCTGGCCGAAGAAATCATCCCCAAAAACATAATCATGATAGGGCCGACGGGGGTGGGGAAGACGGAGATTGCGCGGAGGCTGGCGAAGCTGGCGAATTCTCCGTTCTTGAAGGTGGAGGCTTCGAAGTTTACCGAAGTGGGGTATGTGGGGCGGGATGTGGAGTCGATGGTGAGGGATCTGGTGGAGATTGCCATCGATAATGTGCGGGAAGAGAAGTTGGAAGACGTTGCCGACAAGGCGGAGCTGAATGCGGAGGAGCGACTGCTGGATATTCTGCTACCGCCGACGCCACCGGCGCGGCCGCCGGAGCCTACCACCGCGGGCGGAGTGGTGATCGATGGCAGCACGGCGTTGACTGAATCCTCTTCGCGGACGCGGGAGAAGTTGCGGCAGCAACTGCGCGAGGGGAAGCTCGACGAGCGGCAGGTCGAGATCGATGTGCGGGAGCGGAATTTTCCATCTTTTGAAATTATGACGAACCAGGGCGTCGAGGAGATGGACATCAATATCAAGGACATGCTGCCGAGCATTTTTGGACAGCGGACCAAGAAGCGGAAGATGAAGGTGAACGAGGCTTTCGAGTATCTGATTCAGGAAGAAGAGCAGCGGCTGATCGATATGGACCAGGTTACGCGGATGGCGATCGACCGGGTGGAGAACTCGGGGATTGTGTTTCTGGATGAGATCGACAAGATTGCGGGGCGCGAGGGCGGGCATGGTCCAGATGTTTCGCGGGAGGGCGTGCAGCGCGACATTCTGCCCATTGTTGAAGGCACTACGGTGAACACGCGTTACGGGATGGTGCGGACGGATCACATTTTATTTATTGCTGCGGGGGCGTTTCACGTTTCGAAGCCGAGCGATCTGATTCCTGAGTTGCAGGGGCGGTTTCCGATTCGCGTGGAGTTGCAGTCCCTGACCATGGAGGATTTCGTGCGGATTCTTACGGAGCCGAAATCTTCTTTGGTGAAGCAGTACACGGCGTTGCTTGAGACTGAAGGGGTGAAGCTGGAGTTCACTCCGGAGGCGCTGCAGGAGATCGCGCACTTCGCGTTTCGGGTGAATGAGAGCACGGAGAATATTGGAGCGCGGCGGCTGCACACCATCATGGAGCGGGTGCTGGATGAGTTGAGCTTTGATGCTCCGGAGAAAAAAGGGGAGCATGTGGTCATTGACGCGGATTATGTGCGAAAGATGTTGACCGACATTGTTAAGGATCAGGATTTGTCGAGGTATATTTTGTAGGCTGGCGGGGCGGCGGATCGTCGAGATCAAAATCCCCGCCTCCAAAGAACGGAGAGAGGGCAGCCGGGGATTTAGGCCAGCCCCTCTGCCGTCCCTGCGGGACTCGGTTCCTTACTTCTTGAGCTTACCCCGGACTTACGTCCGGGGCTGTCATATGTCGCCCCTGACGGGGCTGGGGTGTGGTGGTGCGTTTTGTGTCCTTTCCCTGCGGCATGTTCCAGGGTTATAGCGCGGCTGAAGCCGCGCTTTTCTGAATAGGGGAGCTTTACGCGGCGCTGAAGCGCCGCTCTTCCACGGGATTATCATCGATCGTGCTGGGGCACCCGCTCCGTCGCAGCGCTGGAAGCGCTGCACCAGCCAAAATCGGGCGGGGGGATCAATTCCTAGGAGAGGGCTTCTGCCGTCCCTTCGGGACTCGGTTCCTATTTCTTGAGCTTACCCCGGACTTACGTCCGGGGCTGTCATATGTCGCCCCTGGCGGGGCTGGGGTTTGGTGGTGCGTTTCTGTATCGTCGTCCCCACGGCCAGGTTATAGCGCGGCTGAAGCCGCGCTTTTCTGAAATGAGGGAGCTTTACGCGGCGCTGAAGCGCCGCTCTTCCACGGGATTTATCATCGATCGTGCTGGGGCACCCGCTCCGTCGCAGCGCTGGAAGCGCTGCGCAGCACGAAATCGAAACGGCTGAGCAGACTGCCAAAGGCGAGCGGGCTAGTCGCCTGCTCCACATGGTTCATCTTTGCCGAGCAAATTCGGAACTTAGATAGATCATTTGGCCGATGTGGTGCTGCATGTGGGCGGCGCACTGTACCACCATGGCGAGGCGATTGGCGGCATCGGTGCCGACGGCTGAATAGCCCGCCGACCAATCTCCTGCTGACTGCGCGCGCACGGTTCGCAGAACCATTGCGACCGCGTCGTCGAAGCGTTTGAGGGCCTCGTCTTTTGATGGAGGGTTTGGGTCGTTGAATTCGCGTGGGCGGTCGCGGACGTAGCCGGTCTGCGCAATCTGCGCGCCGATGTAGTAATTCAGGTTGCCAGTGAGGTGCAGGACGAGGTGGCCGAAGCTGTTGCCGTAGGGAAAAGGCTTTTGCCAGAACTGGGCGTTGGTGAGAAGCGCGGAGAGTTCGCGGACACGGGCGGCGTTGGCGGTGTAGCGATCCGCGAGAGCCGAGGAAAGAGTCGCGACAAGATCGGGCATGAGATTCTCCTCGGCCGGGCTTCGCCCTGGCTGGACAGCCCCTTCGGCTCCGCTCAGGGCAGGCTGAGGCGGCTGCCTCTACGTGAGTCTTTCAGACTGCGGTGGTGGCTTCCTGCTTTAACTTTTCTGCCTGATAGTGCGTGGTGAGCGCTTCGATCAGGGGCTGGAGTTTGCCGTCCATTACTTGTTCGAGTTGGTGGACGGTGAATCCGATGCGGTGGTCGGTGAGGCGGTTTTGCGGGAAGTTATAAGTGCGGATCTTCTCGCTGCGGTCGCCGGAGCCGACCATGGCCTTGCGTTCTTTGGCCAGCGCCTGCTGCTGCTTCTCCATTTCGATTTCGTAGAGGCGGGAGCGCAGCACGCGCATACCTTTTTCGCGGTTCTTGATCTGCGATTTCTCGTCCTGGCAACTGACGACCGTGTTGGTGGGAATGTGGGTGATGCGGACGGCGGAGTAGGTGGTGTTCACGGACTGGCCGCCCGGACCGGAGGAGCAGAAGGTATCGATGCGCAGGTCTTTGGCTTCGATTTTGACGTCAACATCTTCGGCTTCGGGCAGTACGGCGACCGTGACGGCGGAGGTGTGCACGCGTCCCTGCTGCTCGGTGGCGGGTACGCGCTGCACGCGATGCACGCCGCTTTCGTACTTGAGCTGGGAAAAAACACGATTGCCTTCGATGATGGCGATCACTTCTTTCAGGCCGCCGGCCGACGACTCCGAGGAAGAAAGTACCTCGACCTTCCAGCGCTGGGTTTCGGCGTAGCGGGTGTACATGCGGAAGATTTCAGCGGCGAACAGAGTGGCTTCGTCTCCGCCGGTGCCGGCGCGGATTTCGAGGATGATGTTTTTCTCGTCGTTGGGATCTTTGGGCAGCAGCAGGACCTTCAACTCTTCCTCGATGGCGGCGACGCGAGGCTCCAGCTTGTTGAGTTCTTCCTGGGCGTAGGCGCGCATCTCGGGATCTTTTTCGTCGGCGAGCATGGCGCGGCTATCAGCTATGCCTTTGGTTAAATCTTTGTACTCGCGATACTTTTCGACGACGGGGGCGATTTCGGAATGAGCCTTCGCCGTCTTCTGGTAGCGGGAAGAGTCGTTAACGATATCGGGCGAGGCGAGAGCGCTGGTCAGCTCTTCGTAGCGGGCTTCGATTTGGTTTAGGCGGTCAAACATGAAAATCGTCGTTGGTCGTTAGTCGTTAGTCGTTGGCCTTTTGCTTTATGCTGCTTTTGCGTTTATCGAGTTGATTAGGCTATTCAGGCTTCGGCCTATTGCGCATTGTCGTTGGTCGTTAGTCGTTAGTCGTTGGCCTTTTGCTTTATGCTGCTTTTGCGTTTATCGAGTTGATTAGGCTATTCAGGCTTCGGCCTATTGCATCTGCCGATGTTAACAGGCGCTGCGCTTCTTCGCTGCTCAGATATTGTAATTCCTGGGCGATCATAACTTGCGTTTGCACTTCCAACAGCGATCCTCTGGCATGTAGAAGGAAGTGTCCGAATTCGCGGTCCGAGCGGTGTCCCTTTCCTTCGGCAATGTTGCTTGGGACCGAGACCGCCGCTCGGCGCAACTGCTGACTTAATCCGTACAACTCGTGGCGGGGGAATGCCGATGTTAGTCGATAGACTTCCACTGCAAATTTCATCGCTTCCTGCCAAACGCGCAAATCCTTAAAGGATGCTGGCATGTTATTAACCTCTCACCAGAACTGTACTGCCGGAGTTGTGAGAGGCCAACGACTAACGACCAACGACGGTTTCCCAGGGTGGGAAGCTGCTAGGCGATCACCAGTTCGCCGCCGCGCTCTTTTTCGAGGGCCATGGCGTGATCGAGGGCGGTGATGGCGCATTGGGCCATCTCGTCGGACGGGGGCTGCGTGGTGATGCGCTGCAGCCAGAGGCCGGGAGCGGTCATGAGGGCGAAGAGCGAGCCGCGATGCTTGGCGGCGAAGCGGATGATTTCGTAGGAGACGCCGGCGATCACGGGCAGCAGCGCGAGGCGCGAGGCGAAACGCGCCCAGAATGTGGTGAACGGAATCAGCATGTAGAAGCCGATCGAGATGAGCATGACCGTCATCAGGAAGCTGGTGCCGCAGCGGGGATGAAAGGTGGAATACTTCTGCACGGCTGCGGTGGAGAGCGGGTCGCCGTTTTCAAAGGCGAATACGGTCTTGTGCTCCGCGCCGTGATACTGGTAGACGCGGCGAATGTCGGGGAACAAGGAAACTCCCCAGATGAAGAGGAGGAACAGGATGAGGCGAACCGCGCCGTCGACCAGGTTGAAAACGATCTGGCCGCCAAACGCGGGATTGGCCTTCTTGAGTTCCGTGGCCGCCAGCAGCGGCAGGTACTTGTACATGAAGATGAAGAAGGCGAGTGAGAGGATGACGTTGCCCGCGGCGAGCCATCCGCTGATGGTGGCGGCTTTCTCGCGGGAGTTCTGCTGGGAGGAATCTGCTTTAGCTAAAACTGCAGTGGAAGGTTCCGTCTCGCTTCGCTTCGCCGGGACGGGCGAGGCGCCCGTCGCCACATGGCTATTGCCAGTCTCCACACGGCTATTGCCCGGTTCCACATTGTTCTTCTCGTCGTCTTTCATCACTTCTTCGATGGCGACGTTGGCGGAGAAGCGGAGGGCGCGGTAGCCGAGGGACATGGCGTAGCCGAGCGTCATAACTCCGCGGACGATGGGCCAGGCCATCCACTTGTGTTTCTCCGAGGGGCGATCGAGGGGTTCGCTCAGGGTGACCACTTCGCCGGAAGGCTTGCGGCAGGCGATTGCCCAGGCGTGCGGAGAACGCATCATGACGCCTTCGAGCACGGCTTGTCCGCCGACCAGGGTTTCTTCGCCACTTTCAAGCGCGGGCAGAAGCTGCACGGCGACGAGGAAACGTACGAGATTTCGTAGAGAACGCACGACTGTTAGATGCTCCGGGCGCGGGAAAAGCGCCAAGCAGTAGGTTACCACAGGGGCCGCGGTGTTCCTCGGCGGATCGGAGCCGCGCAGGGCGCTAAGTAATAGAGGCTGCGGTAGATAAGCGAGGAATTTGATCACGGAGGCGGGGCGATCCGGAGGTCGATCGTCTATTCTCATATTCTCAGAAGCTCCGATTGAACGACATGCGAAAGTTTGCCGAGAGTTGTGAAGCGATCGCAGCCACGACGAAGAAGCTGCAGAAGACGGCGATCGCGGCTGACTATTTAAAGTCACGCTCCACGGACGAGGCCGTGGTGTCAGCGGTGTTTCTCTCCGGGCGGGCGTTTCCGGCGTGGGAAGAGACGACCTTGCAGGTGGGAGGCTCGCTGCTGTGGCGAGTGGTGGCGGAGCTATCCGGGAAAGATGAAGCGGCGCTGACCGCTGCGTATCGCAAGCACGGGGACTTGGGCGCAGTGGCTGGGGAAGTTCTGGAGGCGCGAACGGGACAAGGATTGGGGCTTCTCGATGTGAGCGAGGCGTTTCGGGAGATTGCGGCGGCGCGTGGGCCGGCGGCGAAGACTGGTCTGGTTCGCGATTTGCTGGCGCGGGCGACGCCGCTCGAAGCCAAGTACATCGTGAAGATTGTGACCGGCGATTTGCGGATTGGGCTGAAGGAAAGCATGGTCGAGGAGGCGATTGCTAAAGCGTATGGCGGCACGCTGGCCGGTTTGCTGAAACAAGTGCAGCGGGCGAACATGCTGCTGGGCGATATCGGAGAGACGCTGCGGATGGCGTCGGAGGGCAAGCTGGCGGAAGCGAAGATGCGGATGTTTCATCCGCTGGGGTTTATGCTGGCCAGTCCGATTGAGTCGGCGGAAGAAGGGCTGAGTTATTTCGCCGAGGCTGCGGTGGAAGATAAATATGACGGGATTCGAGCGCAGGCGCATGTTTCAGAAGGTGAGGTAAAGTTTTTTTCGCGGACGCGGGATGAGATTACAGAGTCGTTTCCTGAGTTGCCCAACGCGCTGGTGGGATTGCCGCAGGATGCGATTCTGGATGGTGAGATTGTCGCGTGGGACTACGCGGAGGGGCGGGCGCGTCGGTTCAGCGTGCTGCAGCAGCGGCTGGGGAGAAAGAAAGTTAGTGACCGGATGTTGCGGGAGATTCCTGTGGCTTATCTTGTGTTCGATGTCCTGTATGCGGGAGGAGAGTTGCTGATTGACCGTCCGCTGCGGGAGCGGGGGCGGGTGCTGGATGAGGTGCTGGCGGCAGAAAGAAAAATCATTCACCACAGAGACACAGAGTCACAGAGGAAAACAAAGCAAAGGAACCTGGTCTTCGACGATGAGGGACCCAGGGAGTTGGAGGCGGCCCACATAATCCGTGCCCCTGTGTTTCGGGTAACGGCTCCAGACGATTTGGAAGAACTCTTCGCTGCGGCGCAGGAGCGGGGCAACGAAGGGTTGATGATCAAAGACCTTGAATCAGCGTACACGCCGGGGAAGCGCGGGAAATCCTGGCTGAAGATGAAGCGCGAACTGGCCACGCTCGACGTGGTGGTGACCGCGGTCGAATACGGCCACGGCAAGCGGGTGGGCGTGCTTAGCGATTACACGTTCGCGGTGTGGGATGAGGGTAAAGACCGGCTGGTGAACCTCGGCAAAGCGTATTCGGGACTGACCGACGTGGAAATTGCGGAGATGACGCAGTGGTTTCTCGAACACACGATTGAGGATCAAGGATTTCGTCGCACGGTCGAGCCGAAAATTGTGCTGGAAGTGGCGTTCAACAACATGATGCGCTCGGACCGGCACGACAGCGGCTACGCGCTGCGCTTCCCGCGGATTGTGCGGCTGCGGCCGGACAAGTCGGCGGAGGAGGCGGATGGGATTGAGCGAGTAAAGCAGATATTCAGGGGGCAGAGCTAAAGCTGTTGACACAGCCTCTTCCGATGCCTAGCCTTGTAGACATGGATGTACCCCTCAATCCCGACCTGCAAGCGAAACTAAGACGACTGGCGGAGCAGCAAGGCCGCGCCAGTGCAGCCCTCATCGTTGAGGCGGTGGAGCGCATGGTGAACTATGACGAGTGGTTTCTGCGCGAGGTCGATAAGGGCCTTGCCGCTGCCGACCGCGGCGAGCTTGTGGATCACTCTGAAGTCAGGAAGATGATCGACCAGCGGTATCCGGGCTGATGATCATTCGCTGGACGGACGTTGCCGTTCGCGATTTCACTAGCATCTGCGACTACATCGAGGAACATCGAAGTGCCGCGGCCGCTCGCCGCGTTGCTTTAACCATCCATGACGGCATCGACCTGCTGGCAGAGTTCCCTGAATATGGCCGGACTGGGCGAAAGCCGGACACCCGCGAGCCTCGTTCTTAGCGGCTTGCCGTATCGTGCCGTGTATCGTATTCACAGAGACGCGGTAGAGATCGTCCGCATTTTTCACGGGGCTCAGGACTGGACGGAGTAGACCGCCATTTGCAGGCCCAGAGTTCACTGGCTGTGGTGGTGATGCGGTTCACTCTACCCGCTGGAATCACGCAGATGTTCAGTGAAGGACTGGGGTGGCTGAGGCGGCGACGCACACCCAGGAGCCATTCCTGCTGACCCAGGTATCGACAAACCGATTTCGTCTCACGTAAGGCTTGCCGTTTTCGATGCCTTTTTCGCGAAAGACTCCGGTCGCAATCGCGACGTCGCCGAATACCCGCACGGAGATGGACTCGGGCTCGGCCTGTTGCTCCTCGGATGGCTTCGCCGCATCGACGGCGGCCAGAAAGATAGCGCGGGATTGGAGGCTGCCATCGTCATTGACCAGTACCATCGAGTCGTGGAGGATTCCGCTCAGGGCCTTTTTGTCTCGCAACTTATAGGCTTGATTCCAAGCCTTCTCAATCGCAATGATCTTGGATTCGGTAGAACTATTATTCTCTTGGGCGAAAAGCGGTACGGCCAGGACACCGACTAATGCACAGAAACATAGCACTTTCATTAAGAGCCTCGCTCTCCGATCTATTAACGCTTTTGGAATATTAACAATCGCGACTAAGAAAAAGGTTGGCCGCACGGGTTACCGGGCTGCCGGCAGCGCCGCGACAAGCTTCCAGCAGGCTGCTGAAAAACTATTTTCGCAGTTATCGCAGCGCTGAAGCGCTGCGCCACACAAAAGTCAGGAGAGGCGGCGAGTTTTTCGGCAGCCTGCTAGTGGCTGTGGTGGTGATGCTCTTCGCTCTCGCCCACCGGAATCACGCAGCCATGGGCCACTTCGCATTCCACGTGCTCGAACTGGATGGTGGTGTGGTCGATGTGAAAGTCGTGGTGCAGGCGGTCCTTCACGTCGCGCAGGATGCGTTCGCTGACCGACGGTGGAATGTCGGCAATCGCGATGTGGCAGGAGAGCGCGCGAGTTTCCGAACCGATGCTCCAGCAGTGCAGATCGTGAACGTCATTGACGCCTTCGATGGAGCGAATGGCGATCTCGACCAGTTCGAGCTTCACGCCGCGTGGAGTACCTTCGAGCAGAATGTTCAGGGTCTCGCGCACGATGCCGAAGCCCGACCACAGGATCAGCGCGCCGATTCCGAACGACAGCGCGGAGTCGATCCAATAATCGCCCGTGACCAGAATGGCCCAGCCTCCGGCGATGACGGCGGTGGTGGAAAGGGTGTCGCCGACTTCATGCAGCAGGGCGCTCCGGATGTTGACGTCGTTTCCCGAGCCCCGGCCGGAGCGGTACAGCAGCAACGCGATCACTCCATTCATTACTACGCCAGCGGCCGCGACCCACATCATCACCGAGGCCTGAACGTGCTCGGGATGCTGCAGGCGGCGGAAGGCCTCGTAAAAGATGAAGAACGAAACCGCGACCAGGGATACGGCATTGACCAGCGCGGCCAGTACTCCCGCGCGATGGTAGCCATAAGTCTTGGTGGAACTGGCCGGGCGCGACTGCAAATAGACCGCAACCAGGGACAGGAGCAAAGCGAGGAAGTCCGAAAGATTGTGGCCAGCTTCGGAGAGCAGAGCCAGCGAATGAGCGCGGATGCCGGCGACGACCAGCAGCACGATATAGGCGAGAGTTACCCCGAGCGAGATCTTGAGCACCCGCTTGGGACCGCCTGCGCCGTGAACGTGGGCGTGCATTTAATAAGTGTACGGGCGGTAGAGGCGGGCTTCAAGAGCAGTGGGCAGTGGTCAGTGGCTAGTAGGAACTTGGTGGTTTGCTGGCCACTGGCCACTGACAACTGGCCACTGATTTTTAGCGCTTGAAGAGATTCTGCAGGTAGCGGTCGTTGTAGACGGTGGTTGAGTTCTGCACGAACTCCAGAATGCGGTACATTTTTTCGCGCGAGTCGCGGCTCATCTCCTTGAATTGGATCGCCACACCCGATCCGGGATGGATGCGGGCGACGATGCCTTCCGAGCTTAGGGTGCCGTCATCGATGGAGAAGACCAGCTTGACATTGGAACCGGGGGCGAGAATTTCGCTGGTTTCGACATAGCAGCCGCCCAGGCTGATGTCGATCAGGTTGCCGAAGACCGGTCCATTGCCCGGCTGAGGATGCATCTCAATGGTAAGCCGGCATTTCATCCGCGTGTGCAACCGCTGATCTTTCTGCGAAGGTTGCTTTTGTTTCTCCAGATACATGCGGCGGTCGGCCTGAGTGAGGAGTTGCTCGGCATCATTGCCGTCTTCTGGAGAAACAGCCAGACCCACGCTCAACGAGAGCATATCCTCTGCGCAGACATCGAAACCCGCCTGCTTGGCGAGAGCGCGAAGCTGCTCGGCCTTCTTAGCCGCGGCGTCGGAGGCCAGCCCGGGAGCGATCACCACAAATTCGTCCCCGCCCATGCGGGCTACGTAGTCGTATTCGCGGCAGCTGTCTTTCAGAGCCTGGGCAAATAAGCGCAAGACGCGATTGCCTTCGAGGTGTCCGAAGCGATCATTGATCTTTTTGAAACCGTTCATGTCGCAGACCATCAGGGTGAGCGAGGTGTTGTCGCGCTTGCAGCGGGCTAATTCGCGGTCGAGTTGCAGAAACAGGGACCGGGCATTGGGCAGACCGGTAAGGTAGTCGGTGGTGGCGGAACTCTCTGCCTGCTGATATTTCAGAGCATTTTCAATGGCCAGAGCCATCTTGCCACTCACCGCCAGCAGGATGCGTAAATGATCGGAAGTAAACGCATCTTTCTCGGCGCGGTAAAGCGCGAGAACGCCGATTACGCCAGACACACCCTCTAAAGGCAAGGCCAAGGCTGAACGCAGAGTGCTGAATTTTTCGGGATCGTTCAGGTATCCAGGTTCCACCGAAGGATTCCCATTCACGATGGGTTTCTTGTTCCGCGCCACCCAGCCGGAAAGGCCGTCGCCCACCGGAATTCTCAACGAGGCAAAGAGGCGGTAGTTATCGCCATTTACATATTCCGGGATCAGTTCATCGCCGCGCTGGATGTAGATGGCGATTGCGTCGTAAGGAACCATGGGCTTGAGTTTTACGGAGAAAACGGAAAGCGTTTCGCTTAAGCTCAGCGATGCTCCCAGATTCTGGCTCAACTCAAACAAAGACTGGGCCTCCTGCCGGGCGGCCGCAATGGAGGAGAGAAAAGTTGTTTCTCGCCCCGCGGAATCGGGAGCGGTCGCGTTTTCGAATCCGGCAGCCGGGGCCGGGCCGCGTGTAATCTTGATCTCCATCGGGAGCGCCAGGTTGCCGTCATCCGCCGATTTCGCACGAGAGAGATTTTCCAGAGAGCGATAGCGCTTCTTGAGAACCTCCACCACCTTCGGATCGAACGATTTGCCCGACTCTCCCAAGAGTCGCTGCATGACTTCATCGAGTGGCATGGCCCGGCGGTATTGCCGGTCGGAAGCCAGTGCGTCCAGATAGTCGACGGCGGAAAGAATGCGGGCCCCGATGGGGATCTCCATGCCTTTCAGCCCATAGGGATAACCGGACCCGTCCCACTTTTCATGGTGGGCACGCACGATCGGCACCACGGGATAAGGGAAGCGAACTCGTTCCAGAATCTCGGCTCCCACCACGGTATGAATCTTCATCTTCTCGAACTCTTCCGGGGTGAGGCGGCCGGGTTTCGAGATGATATGTTCGGGCACCGCGAGCTTGCCGATGTCGTGCAGCAGCGCGGCGGCATGCAGAGCTTCCAACTCGGCTCCCTTCATGCCCAGCTCTTTGGCTACTTCGATGGCATAGACGCGAACCCGCTGCAGGTGATCGTGGGTGGTCTGGTCCTTGGCCTCGATGGCCAGGGCCAAGGCTTCAATGGTGCGCAGATGCAGGTTCGCGATTTCTTCGACGTGCCGCTTCTCGTCTTCCAACTTGCCCAAGTACAGCCGGTAAGAACGGTAGATGAGATAAATTGCGGGGACGAACAGCAGAGAAGTTTCCCAGTTGAACGCGTGGTTGAACCAGGAGATCGCACCCGCAATCCCGGCACCGACCAGGTAGTAAGGAAAGGACCAGAAATAACACTCCACCAGAATCTTCTGGAGCGGCTTGCCTTCGCTGAACGAGATGACGACGGCGATGCATCCGGCATTGACGATGAAGTAGATCGAAGCGGTCAGGCACAAAAGCAGCGGGTGACTAACGATGAGTGCGTTGCACAGAGGGTTGTGATAAACCAGATAGGCCAAGGCGGTGGAGAGGGCGCCCGCACAAATGTTGAACGTCAACTGCATGGCGGAGGGCCGGCCGGGGTACAAACTCTGAGCCAGCATGGCGACTGCGCCGAGAGTTAGGGCCTCAGAGTAGCCCAGCTCCGCAATTCCCACCAGGATGAAGAGAAAGTTTACGGAAAGGGTGCCGGTAATGCCGGGAAGAGTGACGCGGAGCCTTGAGGCCAGAATGACGATGCCCAGGTAGCAAATGAACTCCGCGATGTTCTTGCTGCTCTGGTGGATGGCGGCCTGAAGCAGAGACACCATGCCCGCGGCGATCACCAAGCCGACAAAGACCTGGGCCCTAACAGGCAGTCCTCTCCACGAGTTGGCGCTGCTGGACATGAGTTACGAGTCAATGCGCACCGCTCCTGCTGCCGGCGCGCGAGAGAGACCCTAAACTCAAAGGATAAACAGCCAACAGCCTTAGCGACAGTGATTTGTGGCCCGTGCCGGAAACTTAGGTAATGCTTCGAGGTTACTGCTTCGGGACAGTTTCAGCGAAAAATCTCCCGAAAGCTCAAGGCCGGCCTCGGTCGGGCTCCAAGCGGCAAGAGTGAGGACTGGTCCAACTGCAAAGGGGCGTTCCATTTGACTGGGTCTGCTTGTTTTGCCGCGGACTCCCGGCTAGAATTCCTTCGCATTCAGCAGCAGGAGAGAACACAGGAGGCAAGAACGATGGCGGCCGATCCGCTCCCACCTTTATCTGGACCTGTGCCCACGCCGGAAGCCACACCACTTTCGCAAGGCGCGCGCCTGGTCGACACTTTCATCGCACCGTCCAAGACTTTCACGGACCTGCGCCGCAATGCGCAGTGGTGGCTGCCCTTCTTGCTGATGACCGTCGTGGGGTGGGGCCTGGTTTACGTTTCGGAGCAGAAGATCGGCGTGCAGAAGATGGTGGAGAATGAGCTGCAAGCGCGGCCCAGGGCCGAGGCGCGATACGAGCAGGCGACGCCCGAGCAGCGCCAGAAGCAGGTAACAGTCACCGGAATCATCTATTACATCGCCATCCCCGTGTTCACTCTGGTCATTTGGCTGGTCATGGCGGGATTGCAGTTTGGCACGTTCAAGTTCGGGGCCAACGCCGATATTTCGTACAGCAAGTCACTCGCGGTGGTGGTCTATGCGGGGTTGCCCATGGTGCTGAGGCATTTGCTGGCTATTGTTTCTGTGCTCGCCGGTGCTAGCGCGGACGGATTCACCTTGAACAACCCGGTCGCATCCAATCCGGCATACTTCATGAACGCGGCCGACAGTCCGTTCTGGTACTTCCTGGCGTCGCAAATGGATATTTTCCTGCTTTGGACGCTGGCGCTGACCGCGATCGGGTTTGCCACCACGGGAAAGGTGAAGATGGGGACGTCGTTCGCCATCGTGATCGGATGGTGGGTGGTGATCACGCTGACCTTCGCGGCCATACTTTCGTAAAGGTCATCGGCGTGACGATCCGGCCTCTGCGGGTTTACGCTGGGGCACGTCTGGGCTGGATGTCATCGTCATCTGGACTATCGTGCTCATGGGTATCGGCTTTTCCTGCGCAGCGAGGTGAAGCGCAATACAGGGATTGCCATCATTGCGGGCTGGTATTTGTTCTGAAGACCCGCTACCTCAGCTCTCGCCGCCCGGTGAGAACGCGGGTAACGAAAATCGTGGTAGAACGTCTAACCCAAAACGTCAAGGAGACATGAAATGAAACACGGCTTGCTTGCATTGCTCCTCGCTTCTGCCTGTGTGGCTTCCGGACAGGCCCAGACTGCGACTCCCTCTTCCTCTGCGATGGCAGCTCCTCAAACTTCCGCTCCGGTTAAAGATCCCGTCAGCGCGTCTTTACGCATCATGCTTCCGCGCTCCCAGAACAACATTCTCGGCGCGATTCAGTCCATGCCGGCGGACAAGTTCAGCTTCAAACCGACGGCGGACCAGATGACTTTCGGGCATCTGATCACCCACATCGCCGACACGAACTACTTTCTATGCGCCAAGGCGACGGACGTGCCCGCCCCCAAGCCGGAAGAAGTCAAAGACACTGATTCGAAAGACAAGCTCCTGGCCGCGGCGAAAGCTTCTTTCGACTTTTGCAATGACGTGCTGAGCAAGATGGACGACTCGAAGCTTGGCGACAGCATCCAGCTCTTCGGGCCAAAACAGTTTCCCCGCGCCATGGCCGCACTGTACCTGGCCAACACCTGGGCGGACCACTACGCGGAAGCCGCGCAGGATCTGCGTTTGAATGGGATTTTACCGCCCAGCGCGCAGCCGAAAAAGTAACCGTCCGAATTCGCGGCTAATGCCCGATCTGGATAAGCCCGGTGCTTTGTGGCGGGATATTCTGGGCGGGATGCTGCGGGGCGCGCCAGCCGTCGAAGATCGAAACCTGGTGTACGCAGGAAACCGTGCAGTGGGGCGCGCAGGATTTTTCGGTGAGGTATTCGCGGCGCATGTCGTCGCGGCTGTAAGTCGCCAAAGGCACTCCGGGATAGCCGCGCTGCTGCGAGCAGTAGTGCACCAAGCCGTCTTCGCAGATGTAGAGATAGCGGGCGCCGGCACGGCAGCGCCAGTCATTGGCCAGACCTTTTGCGATGTTGTCCTGAAAGGCGTTGATGCGGGTAAAGCTGCGCTTCTCCATGGACTTCATCTCATCGTAAATGCCGCGCTCTTCCTCGTTCAGCGGCTGCACTTGCCCGCTGCCGTCGTGGATAATTCCGATGGTCGAGCTGAACCCCAGATCGATGGCGCGCTTGCCGATCGTCAGCGCGTCCTGCGGATTCGAGATGCCGCCGCCCACCACGGAATTGATGTTCACGTGGAACTCGGCGTGTTCGGCGAGCAATTGCAGTTTCTTGTCGAGAACCTTCAGGCTCTTCTTCGAAACCTCGTCGGGATTCACGTTGTCGATGGAGATTTGTAGCCACTCGAGTCCGGCGCGATTGAGACGCCGAATGCGGTCCGCGACCAGAAAATAGCCGTTGGTGATCAATCCGGCGATCATGCCATTCGAGCGAATGCGGCGGATCACCTCGTCGAGCTCGGGATGGAGCAAGGGCTCGCCGCCTGAAATCGTGACCACTGCCGTGCCGAGCGCGCCGAGCTTGTCGATGCGGCGAAACATTTCTTCCGTAGGCACGGGCTTCGAGAAATCGTCGAACTCGTTGCAGTAGGTACAACTCAGATTGCAGCGGCGGACGGGAATAATGTGCGCCAGCAAGGGATGGTCGGTCGAGGCCAAAGCATGCGCGGCCATCGAAGCTCCGCGCAGGTTGCGGTGGAGCGCCTTGAAGCGGCGGCGCAGGGTTGTAAGGGCTGATGGCATAGATTGGCAGATCTCTTATTACAGCATGGATGCGGGAGAAATGCAGGCTTCGCGGCAGCGTTCGGCAAATTTGGCAGGGCGAACGGCAGCTACGGGGATGCGGGTTGAGCGCTTCATTCGATCAGATTCCACTCAGGACGCGTCATCCCCAGCTACGAGTGTGTGACCAGCTTCGTCAAGAAATTGCAGCGTTGCGCCCGCGAACTCTTCTTGTACAAGAACGTAGTCCGTATCGTAAGTCGAGATGGCGAAGATGGGGACGCCATTGTTCGACAGCGGCTCGATGAAGGAGAGCAGCACTCCGGTTTGCGAGAAGGGGAACGGGCCTTCGAGTTTCAGGCAGATCCAGCGCGGGCCCGGATCGACGTCTGGCGGAAGGTTCTCTGCAGGGCAAACGATTGAAAGCTCGTCGCCACTGCGGGTGATGGAAGTGAAGTCGCCCATCGTGGCCCAGTTGGGAACGGGCGTGTCCGGAGGCAGGCGAACGATGGCGTAGAGGCCGGGGAGTTGGCGGAATTTGAGCTGGCGGCTTAATGCGGTCATAGTGGGCGAAAGAAAAAGCAGGTTTCTCGACTCGCCGTCGCATTCGCTCCGGCTCGCTCGAAATGACAAGCCCTAGGATATACGGGCTGTTTCTCGCTGCGCTGGCGGACAGCCGAGGGCGGCTGTCCCCATATGGTCCGTCTAGTCGTCGATTTCGGCCTAGCCCTCGACCGCCTTGCGCACCGCGGCTTTGGCCAGCAGGCGCGTGGAATCCAGTGTGGGAAGCGGCGAAGATTCAGGCGCAACCAGCAGCGGAATTTCGGTGCAGCCGAGCACGACGGCATCGCAGCCTTCATCCTGGAACGATCGAATCACTTCCACGTAATAGGCCAGGGAACGTGGCAGGAACTGCGCGTTCACCAGCTCGTCCATGATGATCTGGTCAATGCGCGCGCGCTGCTCGGCTCCGGGAATGCGGTACTCAATGCCGGCAGCTTTCAGCGCCTCGCGGTAAACCGGACCCTCCATCAGATAACGGGTGCCGAGCACGGCCAGGCGCTTGAACTGCCTGCGCTGCGCCTCTTTCGCAACTTCTCTCGCGATGTGCAGCCAGGGACGCGGCGAGCGGTGCTCGACCAGATCGAATGCCTGGTGAATCGTGTTGTCCGGACAAATCAGAAAGTCGGCGCCGGCCCGGGCCAGCTTGTCCGCGGAAGAAAGCATGAGCTCGGCCACGCCAGCCCAGTCGTTGGCGCGGACACATTGCATGTATTTCGCAAGCGAATGCGAGTGCAATGAAACCTCAGGATGATCGTGCGGACCGAGCAGTAGCGCACCTTCAAGCGAAATGGTGCGATAGCAGAGCGCGGCTCCCTCGGTGCTGCAAGCGACGATTCCGATGTGGAGGGACACAGTTCTCAGTTCTCAGTTAATGCGATGCTGCAGTTTTGATTTTCGATTGGCGATTTTACATTAACAACGGCGATTATTGTGGGGCGGCCGGGCTTCGCCCAGGCCGGACAGCCGAGGCGGCTGTCTCCACATGGTCATTTCCGAAGCCGCGGTCACCTGGCTGCTGCGGCGTCGAACAGATTCAAAAACTCCAGCTTCTTCTCTGCGGGAAGGAATGAAGCCTCGAATGAATTGCGCGCGAGCTCGCGGAGATGCTCATCGGTGAATCCGAAGGTTTGCTGGGCAATCTGATATTCCCGGGCGAGCGTGGTGCCGAACATGGCCGGGTCGTCGCTGTTGAGCGTGATCATCACTCCGTGGTCGAAATAGCTTTTTGCCGGATGCTCGTTCAGGTTGGGGCAGAGGCCGGTGCGCAGGTTGCTGGTGAGGCAGATTTCGACCGGAACCTGCCGCTGCGCAAGTTCTTCCACCAGATCGGGATCGTGAAAGGCCGTCAGCCCGTGGCCAATGCGTTCGGCGCGCAGGTTGAGCGCGCCCCAGATGGATTCGGGCGGCCCGGTCTCGCCGGCGTGCGCAGTCAGGCGCAGGCCGTGGTCGGCGGACCAGGCATAAGCGTCGCGGAAAAGCTCAGGCGGCGCTTTCTGCTCGTCGCCGCCGATGCCGATGGCGACGACCTCGCGATCGTGATAGCGGACAGCTAGTTCGAAGACCTTCTGCGCGGCCTCGGCGCCGAATTGGCGCACGGCGTCGAAGATCCAGAGCAGCGAAATGCCGAAGTCGCGTGCACCGCGGGCACGGCCGCGATCCAGACCTTCGAAAATCGCGGCGAAGTCCTGTTTGCGCCACAGGCAGACTCCTACCGAGACATAGACTTCGGCGTGGAGCACGTTTTCTTCTTTCAGCCGCTGCATCAGGCGGTACGTGATGAGTTCGTAGTCTTCCGGGGTGCGCAGGTGCTCGGTGATGTTCTTGAAGGAGAGCAGGAACCCCGGAAAATCCTCGTAGCGGTAAAGTGCATCGACTTCGGCCTGGGTGACGTGTTCGCCGTGGCGCTGGCGAAGTTCGAGGAGCGTGGCCGGTTCGACTGCGCCTTCCAGGTGCAGGTGTAGTTCCGCCTTAGGTAATAGGCGAAGAAAACTATTCGGCGGCCGATCGAGTGCGGTGGACATCACCTTCTGATTGTAGATTCTTAGCGGAAGATTTGCGAGGAGCTTGGTCACCACGGAGACACGGAGGCACGGAGAAGCGCGTTCGTCAACTCGCGTGACCGGCGAGTGAGAAAATCCATGAGCTCGCGGCCGTGCACGCGCGGTAGGGATCCTTCGACTACGCTCAGGATGACAGCGCGGTTTTGCTGACAGCTATTTCTTCGCGAACTCGCTGCGGTGGCGGCTGTAGAAGACGTAAATCAGCAGGCCGAGCCCAAGCCAGATTACGAAGCGCAGCCACGTGATGACAGTGAGACCCATCATCAGGCCGAGGCAGAGCAGGATCGAGATGAGCGGGAACCACGGCACAAACGGGACACGGAAGGCGCGCTTGCGATCGGGCTGCCGGCGGCGAAGGATGATCACTCCCAGCGAAACCAGAACGAAGGCAAACAGCGTGCCGATGTTAGCGAGGTCGGCGGCGTCTCCAATGTCCACCAGGCCGGCGGGAATCCCTACCGCGAAACAGGCGATCCAGGTGGAAATGTACGGCGTCTTAAATCTCGGGTGCACCGCGGAGAACAGCTTCGGCAGCAAGCCGTCGCGGGACATGGCATACCAGATGCGCGCCTGACCGTATTGAAACACGAGCAAAGAAGAAATCATGCCCGTCAGCGCTCCGATCACGATCACCGAGCGGAAAAGCGGGTGCACACCCAGATACTTCATCGCGTAGGCCACGGGCGCTTCGGCGGCTTCACCGGAGACGAAGGTGGTGTACTTCATCATGCCCAGCAGAACGACGGCCACGCCGACATAGAGCAGCGTGCAGACCACGAGCGACATAATGATGCCGAAGGGCAAATCTTTTTGCGGATTGCGCGATTCCTCGGCGGCGGTGGAAACGGAATCGAATCCGATGTAGGTAAAGAAAACGATCGCCCCTCCCGTGACGATCCCGGCGAAGCCAGAAGGCGCGAAGGGCACCCAGTTCGCGGGCTTCACCAGCATTCCACCGACGACCAGGAAGGTCACGATGGCGCCGATTTTGACCGCCACCATGATGTTATTGGTCTCCGCCGACTCCTTCACCCCGCGTACCAGCAGCAGCGTGAGAACGAAAACGATGAGAAAGCCCGGGAGATTGAAATAGGCGCCCGTCCATTGGCCGCCAGCCCAAACCGGACTCGCCAATTTTTCCGGCAAGTTGATGCCGAATACTGCGAGTTGCGCTTTTGTATAGCCGGCAAAGCCAACCGCGACTGCGACGTTCGAGACTACGTATTCGAGAATGAGATCCCAGCCAATGATCCAGGCAAAAATTTCGCCGAGCGTCGCGTAGGAATATGTGTAAGCGCTGCCGGCGATGGGAATCATCGAGGCGAGTTCGGCGTAGCACAATCCGGCGAAGCTGCAGGCGATCGCGACCAGGAGAAAAGAAATCGCAATCGAGGGACCGGCGGGCGGGCGTCCGTGCATGAGCGCTCCCGCCGTGCTGCCGGTGCGCAGTAAGTTCACGATTACGTCGAGCGCCTGTGCATGCAGGATAGATGGGGCCTGGAAATATTCGCCCGCGGCCGCGGTGCCGGTGAGGATGAAAATTCCCGAGCCGATGATGGCGCCGATGCCCAGCGCGGTCAGCGACCAGGGGCCGAGAGTTTTTTGCAGGCGCTGGCCTGGCGCCTCGGAATCCGAGATCAGCTTGTCAATCGACTTGCAGCACAAAAGCTGATTGTCCGAGGTGTAGACCGTGGCGGCGGGGTCCGTGGACGGCGACGATGGTGACAAGAAGTAGTTGTCTCCTCACTGCGGGGTCGGGCATGGGCGCGAGGCCCATGCCCGTAATTCCGAGCGCTGCCTACCGCTTCGACTGGCCGCGTGCCAACTTCTTCACCTTCCGCTTCTTCGAGCCGCGGGCGTAGTCGCGGGGCTTCTTGGGCTTTTCGGCCTTGGTTTTTTTGCGGGACGCGCGTTTCGATTTCTTGCGTTCTTCTTTGGTCAATTCAGTTGTATTTGCCATGATTGCTTTCTTAAACCGTAATTTTGTAATTTGGTAATTGAGTAATTTGTAATTTGAAAGCCTGCACTCTTGAGGTCTTAAATTACCAAATTACTCAATTACAAAATTACGAAATTCTTCTTAGGCCCGCTCCAACTGGGCATACTTCTCCACCAGCTTCTTCAAGCCGAAGCGAGGAAATTGTACAGTAATCTTGGCTTCTTCGCCTTCTCCTTCTCGCTGGTAGACCGTTCCTTCACCGTACTTGGGATGGCGAACCCTCTGGCCGGGGCGAAATCCGCGCTTGCCGGTGGGTTCTTCGACCGGCGTTTTAGGGACGGTGAACTTCTTGCCGCGCGAGGCGAAGAACTCGGCAATGTTCTCGATGGAGTTGTAGGGTTTGGCCGGAGCCGTGGGCTTTTGACGGCTGGCCTGAACCGAGCCGCGCTTCCAGCTTGCGCTCTGGTCTTCGTCTTCGTAGGAATAGTGAGTATCGGCTGCGTCGTAGGCTGCGGGGCTTCGCCCCGGACTCCGGGAAGCGGCCGTCCCCACGTAGCCTGTGCTCACACTCGCCGTGCGGCGCCGGCCTAGTTCTTCGATCAGCGGGGCTGGAACTTCTTCCAGAAATCTTGAGGGGACGCTGGCTTCCGGAAGATCGGTGCCGTATCTGCGGCGGTAAACGGCACGGGTCAGAATGAGCTGATCCATGGCACGGGTCATGCCGACGTAGCACAGCCGACGTTCTTCTTCGACGTCATCGGGCTGAAGCATGGTACGCGAGTGCGGGAACAGGCCTTCTTCGAGTCCACTGAGAAAGACCAGGGGAAACTCCAGGCCCTTGGCCGCATGCAGGCTCATCAGCGTGATCTGCGAACGCTCATCGTAGTCGTCGGTATCGGCGATGAGGGCGGCGTGGTCGAGGAATTGATCGAGGGTCTCGCCGCGGTCACGGGAGTCGGCGGCCGCGTTCACCAATTCACGCAGGTTTTCGATGCGGGAGAAGGCTTCCGGCGTGTCTTCGGCTTCGAGAAGCCTGATGTAGCCGGTGCGGTCGATGAGGAACTTGAGGAGGTCGGCAGTTGTAGCACCAGCATCCTGCTCACCCGAGAGCGGGCCGGACGCCCGCTCTTGCTCGGGAACGACGGCCGGCGGGACGCCGGCGCTACTGTCAGGCTCGGCTTCCTGGTAAGCTCCGCCAAAATCGAAGGCCGTGTTCTCGAATTCGTTGGGATCGAAGGCCGCCGCGTCATCTGACTCTGCGGAAGCGAGCAGGGCCTCGCCCTGCTGGATAGCCCCTTCGGCTCCGCTCAGGGCAGGCTTGGGCGGCTGTCCCCACACAGGCTCGGATGCGTCCGCTACGTGCGCGGTCGACGCGCTCTCTGACAATTGCTCGACAAAGGTTCCTGCCAGCATCGCTTGCGCATCCACAATCAGCTGCTGAAAGGTTTTCAACGCCGCTAACGCGCGCTGCGGCAGCAATTGGCGGCGGATGGCTTCTCCGAGCGCGCCCCAGAGCGAGAGGCCGGTTTCGAGAGCGAGCCGCTCGATGGTGTCGATGGTGCTCTTGCCGATGCCGCGGGTGGGCGTGTTGATCACGCGCAACAGCGAGATCGAGTCGTCCGGGTTCTGAATGACTTTGAGATAGGAGATCAGGTCTTTGATCTCGGAACGCTCATAGAAGGAGAATCCGCCGACCACTTTGTACTTGAGTCCGTAGCGGCGCATGGCTTCTTCAAACAGGCGCGACTGAGAATTGGTGCGGTACAGCACGGCGGCACGCGGAGTCTCGCCACCCGCGTGGTCAGCACGACCCGCCTCGCGCAGATACTTACTGATGTGGTCGGCGGCGAAGAGCGCTTCGTTTTCGCCGTCGGGAGCCTCGTAGTAGCCGATCTTGGTGCCGCCCTGGCGCGAAGTCCAAAGATTCTTGCCTTTGCGGCGGATGTTGTTCGCCACCACCGCTGACGCCGCTTGCAAAATATTTTGCGTGGAACGGTAATTCTGTTCCAAGCGGATGATCTTAGCCTCGGGAAAGTCTTTTTCGAACTCAAGAATGTTCCGGATATCGGCGCCGCGCCAGGAGTAAATCGACTGGTCCTCATCTCCCACAGCGCAAACGTTGTGCCGGTCGCCCGCCAGCATGCGCATGAGTTCGTACTGCGGGCGGTTGGTGTCCTGATATTCGTCGATGAGCAAATATTGGAAGCGGCGGTTGTAATACTCGCGCACATGCGTGGCCGTCTTTAAAAGGCGCGTGGCTTCTAAAAGAAGATCATCGAAGTCGAGCGCATTGGCCTTGCGCAACTCCTTGCGGTATTCCTCGAACAGATGCGCGATCTTTTCGTTCTTCGGATCGGCGGACTGCAGATAAAGTTCCTGCGGATCGAGCATGTGATTCTTTGCCCAGGAGATACGCGAGAGCACGATGCGCGGCGTGAGTTGTTTGTCGTCGAGGCCGAGGCGCTTCATCACCGACTTGACGACAGACTGCATATCGCTCTCGTCGTAAATGACAAATTTCTTCGTGTGGCCGATCGGCGGCTGCCCCGGCGTAGCCGAAGGGATTTGCAAAGCTTCAATATCGCGACGCAGAACACGCACGCAAAAAGAATGGAATGTCGAGATCACCGGCTTGGCGATACTCAGTCCGCCAACAAGCTTCTCGACGCGCTCGCCCATTTCCGCGGCGGCCTTGTTCGTGAACGTCATCGCCAGAATGGATTCCGGCATCACTCCCCTGTGCTCGATCAGGTAGGCAATGCGGTAGGTGATGACGCGCGTCTTCCCGCTCCCCGCGCCGGCAAGGATCAGCACCGGCCCCTCGGTAGTTTCGACGGCCTCGCGCTGCTGCGGGTTGAGTTGATCGAGAAAAGACAATGCGGAAGTGGCTCCGGAGCTGATGAGTTAATTTTACAGGGGAATGGGGATTTGCGACTGCGTCCGCTCCAGCCGCGTAGCGGCGGGATGTGAAAGCCCGGCACGGAAGTGCCGGGTGGCTGCGTCCCCGAGACCCGAGTCCCGTAGGGACGGCACCTTCATCCGAATACAAACTCGGGATCGTACTTCACGCCCGACTTGCGCAGAAGCGAGACAAATTCATCTTCGAATGAACGTTTCGCGTGATGCTCGGCCTGATGCTCGATGTAATGCCTCACCGCGTCCGCGTTCGAGGCGCTCACGCTGAACGCTCCGTAGCCCTCTTGCCATGCGAAATCGAATCCGTGTTCGCCGAGCCAGCGCGAAGAGTTGGCCTTAAGCACCCGGACAGCTTTTGCGAGAGGCATAGAGGCGGGCAGGTCTCCATTTGGGACCCATGCTTCCCTACAAAAGTAACTTGACTGCAAACTTGGGTGACTTACACTGAAAATGTCGCAGGGTGCTGTTGGTGCCCAGATTTAATTGGCCCCGAGGAATCGGGGCCTTCGTCTTCTCAGGCCTGTGTGAGTTCATAACCAGGCACTCATCAAATGTCCAATGCTGCCGCGCACCAGCAGCCCATCTTTGCGGTCTTTGAAATAGCGCGCGTTCAGTTCCTTGCCTTGCAAGAACTCGGTGCGACGGAATCCCATCCCCTTCAGCTCGTCCTGCAGTTTTTCGGGATCGAAGAACAGTTGAAAAGGCTCCCCCACCGCAGCCACTCTTTTTGAGAGGGCCTTGAGCGCAATCCTCTGCCCCAGATTCAGCAACGCCGGGTCCACTGCGAAGTCAAACACCACCCCGCTGCCGGCAGGCATTTTCGCAATGAAGCTCAGCATAACCATGCACGCTTCGCGCGTGAGATAAGGCGTCACCCCCAGCCAGGAAAAGAATGCCGCCGCGTTCCCATTGAATCCGGACTGCCCAAGCCCATCCGCCAGCGTTTGCCGCTCGAAGTCAATCGGCACGAAGGTCAAAGACGTTGGAATCGCAATACCCGCCGCCTCGAGTCGCTCCCGTTTCCAAGCCTGCGTGGCGGGATGATCCACTTCGAACACCCGCAGGCCGGAGTGAGGGTTGCGATAGGCAAAGGTATCGAGTCCAGCGCCGAGCACAACATATTGCCTCACGCCCTGCGCGACCGCGAGCGCAAGCTCGTCCTCGGCGAACCGGCTGCGCGCCGCCATAAACGCCCGAAACGCCCGCGAAAAAGCATGGTCTTCTTTGGGATTGGATCGCAGCTCGTTTTCCGCTTCGGCGCCAATAATCCGCAGCGCCAAAGGATCGTCGAGCACCCTGGGCTGGTCCAGAAGCTGGTGCGCGGCCCGGCGAACCGCCACCCGATGCGCAGTCTTGCTGAATGTGCCTTCTTGCATCGCCAGGCCTAGGCCCTACTCCTCAGTTCCCGCCGGGGCCGCCCCTTCGGCAAGGCTCAGGGCAAGCTTGCACTCCTCGCACGGGCAAACCTCGCGCAGGAACTTCCATGAGTAGATGCCGAGGTCGTGGTCGTCGTTCCACGCGAACCGGATAGCGTACTTGCCGATACCTTCGGCGGAAACGGGCTTGGCCGCGGCCTTGAACATGGGCAGCATCCCAGGAGCGAGCTTCGCCGGCTGGCCGGGCTTACGGCCCGTCTTGTCGCGCTCTTCGTTGCACATGGCGCAAGGGCAGGCGTCGCGAAGATAGACAAAGCCGTAGTGCGAAACGTGCCCGTCTTTCCACTCGATATCCACGCCAGTGCCGGTAGTGAGATTCACCTTCACCGACTTGGGATCCGTGGCCGCGGTGGGCGCCTGAACCGGGGTCTGCATGGGTTCAGTATCGCATAGGGGAATGCGCCGGGGGGCGAAGGGTGGGGTTGCTGGTCAAAGAAATGATCCAGTACCGAATGTTCTTGCTAGTGCGGGGCGGATGTAGGGCTCGCAGTCTTAGGACTGGTAGCGAATCCCACGGCCAAGCCTCCAATGGCTCCGGCCAGAATCCCCATCAGGGCCAGGACGAGCGCGCTTTCCACGAAGGCCACCTTCCCTCGATCTAACATGGATTTCCCCTCCTCGTGTCGCTGCCAGCGACAAACCTAGTTTACCTCAGCCGGTAGTCTTAAACACTGTAAGACACCACCCCTCAGCTGGACGAATTGTCGGGAGTGGCCCTAATCCGGTAGAATAGCTAATTCGGGTCAAGGCCTCTGAAAGGATCGATAGCAGTCATGGCACAACAGTGTGATATCTGCGGCAAGAAGCCGCAATTTGGAAACCGCATCAGCCACGCCCATAACGTCACCAAGCGGCGCTGGAACGTGAATCTGCGTCCGGTGCACGCCCGCATCGGCGCGGCAACTAAGCGCATCCGCGTGTGCACGTCCTGCCTGCGCAGCGGGAAAGTGGTCAAGGCGTAAGAGCAAGAGTTACCGCCGAAATCACCGAGCCCGTCAGGAGTTTTTCCAGTTACTAGGCGGCAGCTTCCTGGCGTGCTCCGCCTGCTCGGCGGGGAATCCCTTCTACTGCACGCCCAGCAACTGCACGTCGAAGATCAGCGTCGCGTTCGGCGGGATCGGCCCACCCGGAGTGCCTTCAGCCCCATAGCCCAGAGCGGGCGGAATCCTCAACTGCCGTTTGCCGCCCACTCTCATTCCCGCAACGCCTTCTTCCCATCCCTTGATCACTTCCCCGTTGCCGATGGTGAAATCGAAAGGCTTCCCTGCATCGACTGAACTGTCGAACTTCTTACCCGACGTAAGCCAGCCCGTATAGTGCACGCGCACGTGGCTTCCCTCTTTGGCGGCCTCGCCATTGCCCACCCGGATGTCCCAATAAATCAGCCCAGAGGCCGTCTTCACTCCGTCTCCAGTAACTTTGGTGGGAGCGCTGGTGTTGGGGGCCGTAGTCCTCTTGGCCGTACTCTGCGCCAGGACAAACACTGCTGTCAGCACGACAATGATGACGACGACTGCTGCAACATATTTGGTCATTCTTATCTCCTTCCACATCTTAACCAAAATCTCAACCGCATAGGTCGCAGGAGCGCACCCATCTTGGGCTGCCCCGTGGTCCCCTGTGTCTAGGGTTTTCTCCTACTCGAGTGCGATCACGTCAATCTCCACCAGCACGTCCTTGGGCAGGCGTGCCACTTCCACGGTGGAGCGAGCCGGCGGATCGGAACTGAAATACTGACCGTAAACCTGGTTCATGGCGGCGAAGTCGCTCATGTTCTTGAGGAAGACGGTGGAACGCACAACCTTCCCCAGCCCGCTGCCCGCGGCTTCCAGAATCTCCGACAGATTGCGCAGCACCCGATCGGTCTGCGCCGCCACATCACCTGTGACAACTTGCTGCGTAGTCGGATCGATTGCGATCTGCCCGGAAGTGAATACGAACCCGTTCGCCTTGATGGCCTGCGAGTAAGGCCCTATCGCCTGAGGAGCGTCTTTCGTAGAAATGATTTCGCGCATAAGAGCCAGTTGTGAGTTACCAGTACACGCATTTGCCGGCAAAAACCAGAACCGCAAAGGACTCAGGGTAACACAGAGCGGCAGGTCGGTCGCCGGGCCGTGGGCTGGAAAAATCGGGAGGGCAGGTTGGGAACTTATCGCTTGCGGATGGCAAAGAGGCGGCATAAGATGTTCCGGCCTTGGGACCGGAAGAGTCTCAGTCATTAGAAAACGGAGGGCCTATGCTATCGAAATTTGCCGGAATTTGCGGAGTCTTGTCAGCCCTGTGCGCTGTGCCTGCCTTGGCGCAGTTGCCTGCCGGGTCTGCTTCAGCGATAGGGACGGCGGCGATGATTCCGGGGCAGGTCCCGCGGCAGCACCGGCCAAGGATTGTGGCGCCCGGAACGCCTGCACCCGTGTACGACCCGATCCGGCACGTCACGGTTTCCTACAACACGATCTGGGCCGGGTACGCCGTGACCGGCTCCGAGTTCACCTACGTGCAGGGATCGTGGATCGTCGCGCCCGTGGACTGCACCAAGACGCCGAACACAGACTCATCGGAATGGGTGGGCATCGACGGCTGGTCGTCCAACACCGTGGAGCAGACCGGTACGGATGCCGATTGCAACGGCAAGACTCCGTTCTATTACGTTTGGTATGAGTTTTACCCTCTCAACACCGTCGTGATCAAGGATGTCTCGATCGCGCCGGGCGATAAATTTTCGGCATCGGTGACGTACGAGGGCGACAACGAATACTTAGTGTCGATCACAAACGAGACGACGGGGCAGGGCTTCAGCAAGGAAGTCGAGTTCAAAGGGGCGGATGGCAGCGGCGTGCCTCCAAGGAATTCCGCGGAATGGATTGAAGAGATGGACGGCAACAAACTGTCCGACTTCGGCGTGGATTCTTTCGGCGAGCTCTATACCGGCATAAGCACAGGGGTGGATGAAGCGACGGACTCCTCCATCTCGGGCCCGATCACCGATTTCGGCAGCACGGTGCAGGAATCGATTTCAACCAGAAACGGAACGAGCAAAAGCAAAGACACGGCAGTTCCCTCGGCGCTGGCAGCGGACGGGGAGAGTTTTACGGTGACGTGGAAGGCGGAGTGAGGAGGCGGGTCGCCGGAAGTCAGGTTCATCGCCGGCAAGATTACAACTCAGGCTGCAGGCCAAACTGCTTTGGAGCAGCAATGGCAACTCACGCCCCGTTGCCTGCACGCCACCGCTCCACCAGATCCCTGGCGGCTCCTGGCCACTCAGGAAACTGAAACTCAAATCCCCCTCGCAGCAGACGTCCCGGAACCACGCGACGGCTCTTCAGAATAAGTTCGGTCTCCGTGCGCAGAAACACCGCACCGAGTTCGAGCAGAGGCCGAGGTGCAGGCAGGCCAACTCGCGTTCCCCACGCTCGCCTCAATGCGCGCATAAATTCGCGATTAGGTAGCGGGTTGGGCGCAGCCAGGTTGACCGGACCCTCGAACTCCTCATGAGCCATCAGGAACTCGATGCTGCGAATGAAATCTGCCTCGTGAATCCACGAAACGTATTGATCTCCTGACCCCGCGGTTCCTCCCAACCCCAAGCGGACAAGACGCAGCAACTCGGCGAAAATACCGCCGCGGTCCGGGCTCATGGTCATAGCACTGCGTAGCGCGATCTTCCGAGTGCGGGGAGCAACTGCCGAAAAGAATGCCTCTTCCCAACTGGTGGCAACGTCAATGCTGAAACGCCAACTGGACGGGCAGTCCCGCTCGTTGCCCCCGATCTCACCCGTTTCTTCGTCCATCGCCCGGTCTAGCGCGTGTCGATAGATGGTGGCCGTGCTGGCATTCATCCACACCCGCGGCGGGTGAGCCAGTCGGGCAATGGCTCGGCCCAGCAGCAGCGTGCTTTGCACCCGCGATTCCTTAATAGCCTTTCGGTTCGCAGGAGTGTATCGGCAATTCACGCTGCGGCCCGCGAGATTGATGAGCAGATCAGCTCGCTCCAGTTCGCTGCACCAATCACCCAATGTGGCTCCATCCCACTCGACCACCCGCCAGGGAGCAGGCTGAACCGACCGGGCGATCACGACAACCTGATGCCCCTGCTCGTCGAAGTGACGGGCGAGCAGGGTTCCCATCTGCCCGCTACCGCCAGTCAGAACGATGCGCAGCGCTTCGCTCACGGCGTCGCCTCCGGAAGTGGTGGCTCGTCGCCATAAACAATCTCAAATAGATCTGTAGCCAGCTTTCGGACCGGCCGCATCAACGGCAAGCTGGAGAATTTAATCAGGTTCACAACAATCGAGAGGCTCTTCCGAAACAATTGCCTGGTTCTGGTTTGCCCAGGCGATGAGTCATACACCCAAAACAGCAGCAACCCCATCTGGTAGAGCCATAACACCCGCGGCAGATGCCCTTTCAGGTCGTCGGGAATCCGGATCTTCGCCCCGTCGACCGCAGCCGCCAGAAATCGAGTGTCGCGCTCGCGGATGGCCCTGGTCTCCTCGCTGAACGGCGACAGCGGATGTTGGGGATCGATATGCGCAGACAGCGCTCCCAGCAGTTGTCGGTTGGGAGCAAAGTACTGGAATTTCACCTCAACGGCCGCCCGCAAGCGTTCTTCCAGCCCGTGCGTTTTGGCCAAAGCCTCCTCCAGCAAAGGACCCAGGTCCTGCTGCGCCCGCTCGTAGAACCCCATCACCAATGCGTCTTTCGAATCGAAGTAGTAATAAGCCGCGCCCAAGGCTACTCCGGACTCCTGCGCGATGTCTCGCATGGTCGTTTTCTCGAAGCCGCGTTTGCGGAACAATGCCAGCGCGGCTTCCAGGATGCGGGCCCGAGTCTGCTCGGACTTCTTGGTCGTGGTTGTGGCGGACCGAGTCATAGCTAGGCCAGGGGCGCCGGATGTGCAGTCGCCGGATGCACAAACGAGACTTCCGAGCCAGCGCTCGCCCGCGAGCGTTTGCGCATGCGGGAAAAGACAAACAGGTTGAAGAAGTGCATGCCTCCAAGCACCAGCAGGACCAGGCCGATCTTGTCACTGACCAGTTCGATCGCCGCCCGCATGGTATCCGGAGTCCCGTACGTCCTGAGGGCAAGCGTCACGTAGCCGACATTGATCAAATAGAATCCCACCACCAGCAAATGGTTCACCGAGTCGGCCAGCTCCGCGTTCCCACGGAAGGCATCCACCAGAAACACCCTGCCGTTCTTATGCAGCGTCCGCGCCACCCAGACGGTGACCACCAGGCTAATCAGCAAGTAAGTTACGTAGCATCCCACGATATACATGCAATCCTCCCCTGGAACTCAATAATTGAACATGTTCAACTACAGAATGCGACATGCTGACGCCCCTGTCAAGAGAAAAATGAACGCGTTCAATTCAAAAGAGTTACGCGCAGGAAGCTAACCGAGGGCGGCGTCTTACTGGCAACTGACGGCTGGCAACTGGCAACTGCACTGCTTCTAGATCTTCTGCAGCCTCTGCACCTCGTGCACCCCTGGAATTTTCCTCAGCCCAGCCATGATCTGCTCGAGGTGTTTGAGGTCGGAGATATCGAGAACAATCTCCACGCTGGCCTGGCTGTTGGCGGTATGCGCCCCGATGTTGCGGATATTACTTTGAGCATCTCCAATAACGCTAGTAATATTCTTAAGCATACCGAAACGGTCGTCGCAATAAACCGTAAGCTTGACCGCATAAGCCGTCGGGGTGTTCTCGTCGCGGCCCCACTCCACATCGATGCGCCGTTCCGGTTCATACATGAGGTTGGTCACATTAGGACAACTCACCGCGTGCACCGCCACTCCCTTGCCCCGCGTGATGTAACCCACAATGCCTTCTCCACGAATGGGATTACAACAGCGCGCGCGGTAGACCAGCATGTCTCCCTGGCCCTTGACCATGATGGCGTTGTGGTCGCCAAACACGCGGCGCACCACGCTGGCAATGGCGCCGGGCTTGTTGCTCAATCCTTCGGCCTCAATATCGCCCGCCATCGAAGGCGTCGCGCCCGCCGGCAGCAGCCGCGCCAGCACCTGCCGCGCGGAATATTTTCCATAGCCGATACCGGACATCAGATCGTCAACTCTGCCCAGGCCATAAGCGGCGGCAACCTTCAACAGCTCATCATCCTTGATTTCTTTAAGCGCGATGCGATACTTGCGCGCTTCCTTCTCGATCACCTTGCGGCCAATTTCAATGGCGCGCTCCCGCTGGTGCACGTTGAGCCAGTGCTTGATCTTGTTGCGTGAGCGCGACGACTTAACCAGCCCGAGCCAGTCGCGGCTGGGCTTGTGTCCCGCCTGGGTGATGATCTCGACGATGTCGCCGGAATGCAGCTTGTGGCGCAGCGGCACCATGCGTCCGTTCACTTTGGCTCCCACGCAAGTGTGCCCGACTTCCGTATGAATCGTGTAGGCAAAGTCGATGGGCGTGGCCTCGCGCGGCAGCACTACCACCTTGCCTTTCGGCGTGAAGGTGTAAACCTCTTCGGGATAAAGATCGACCTTCAGCGCGGTAAGGAATTCATTGGGATCGCTGACATCGCGCTGCCACTCGACCACCTGCCGCAACCACGCCAGCCGCTGCTCGTCCTGCGCCGAGACGGGACCGTCTTTGTATTTCCAGTGAGCCGCGATGCCTTCCTCGGCCATCTTGTGCATCTCTTCGGTGCGAATCTGGATTTCGAAAGGCGTTCCATCTTCGGTGATGACGGAGGTGTGCAGCGACTGGTAGAAGTTGGGCCGCGGCATGGCGATGAAATCTTTAATGCGCCCCGGCACTGGTCGCCAGATGTTGTGAATGATTCCGAGCACGGCGTAACAGTCCTGCAACGAGCGCGTGATCACGCGCATGGCAAAGAGGTCGTACACCTGATCGACGGAAATGTGCTGCCGCTGCAGCTTCTTGTGGATGCTGAACAGCCGCTTCATCCGGCTCTCCACCTTGGCCTGGATGCCAGCTTCCTTCAGCTTGTCGTTGATGATGACCTGCATCTTCGCGAGAAAGGCTTCACCCTGTTTGCGGCGAGCGTTGACAGCTTTTTCGACCTGCGCGTAGCCGGCGGGATCGAGGAAGAGGAAGCCGAGGTCTTCGAGTTCCCCGCGGATCTTTCCCATGCCCAGGCGGTGGGCGATGGGAGCGTAGATTTCAAGCGTCTCTTCGGCGATCTTGCGCTGGCGGTCGGGCTGCAGGTGTTCCAGCGTGCGCATGTTGTGCAGGCGGTCGGCCAGCTTGATGAGCACCACGCGGATGTCATCGACCATGGCGAGCATCATCTTGCGCAGGTTCTCGGCCTGCTGCTCTTCGCGCGTGGCGAAATCGATCTTGCTGATCTTGGTGACGCCCTCGACGATGTGCGCGACCTGCTCGCCAAATTCCTTGCGGATGTCGACGATGGTCACCGAGGTGTCTTCAACCGAGTCGTGGAGCAGGCCGGCGGCGATGGCGACCGGGTCCATCTTCATCTCGGCGAGCACCAGCGCGACTTCGAGGGGGTGGACGAGATAAGGCTCGCCGGAGGCGCGGGTCTGGCCTTCGTGATACTTCAGGGAATAGTCGTAGGCTTTCTTGACGATGGAGAGATCGTCCTGCGGACGATTTTCCTCGATCCGCTTCATGAGCTCGCGGAACTTGGTGAGCGTAAGAGCGGTGGTCGCGATCTGTTGGCGCAAGCTCGCCATGTAGGATTATAGCCCGCGGAGACAGCCAGCTCTGAGGGAGGGCAACCGGCAGGGTGACTCGATTATACGTTCCGGTAGGAACGCTGGCGGGCAAAGCGAGAAGTGTTCCGACCGGAACATTCGCTCTAATGTTCCGACTGGAACACTTGTACGGGCAAGAATGTATGTATTTCGTTATATGTACAATGTCCCCTAAGCGAAGCAAACTACGGGAGTTAGAGAAGGCCGGACCGAAAGGACGAAGCGGCCGGGAGAGAGGGTTTCGTGGTCCCGGCCAAAATCGTAAGAGCTATGGCAATACATAAAAGGCCAGGTTGCTGGCAAGCACGCCGGTGGGCGTGACCACGTTGATTACGCCCGTGGCTGCGCCCGATGGCACCTGGGCCCTGATGAGGGTACTGGAGACAACCTTGAACTCTGCCGGCGCGTCATTGAAGAACACCTGAGTCGTGCCCGTCAGATTGTTTCCCAGAATATTGACGATCCGCCCGATTTGGCCGAAGTTAGGGTTGGCTTCCACAAACGGGCCAAGCCCCAAAGACAGACTGAACGTGGTGCCGCAACCGCCGATGCAGTTGGTGCTGCTGCCGCCTGCAAAAGTGGTTCCGTAGATCTCTCCGTTGGTGGCTTGCATCGGACTTTCGAAGGGACCGGTGCCATCCGCGCAGTTTGTTTGGGAACAGAAGTCATAGAGCGTGGTAAGCGTGCCCGCGGGCGTGATTTTGAAGAGCGTGCCGCTTACGCCGTTGGTTCCGCCTTCTGGTGTTGTCCCGTAGAAGTTTCCGTCGTTGGCCTGGATCAGCGCGGCCTCGGGATAGGCGCCGTCGGAATAGTCGAAGCTGTGTAGCGTATTGAGCTTGCCGGCAGGGGTGATTTCGAATACGGTGCCGAAGCCGTTAGCGCCGCCTTCGGCTGTCGTCCCGTAAAGATTCCCGTCGGTACCCTGAACCAGACCACCGAAAACTTCGGTTCCGTCCGTGCAATTCGTTTGGGCACAGAAGCTGTAAAGAGTGGTCAACTTGCCCCGAGGAGTCACCTTGAAGACCGTGCCGCAGCCTGAACTAACTCCACACGCGGTATTGGCTCCGCCCGCAATCGTTGTCCCGTAGAAGTTTCCATCGGTGGCTTGGATGAGGGAGCCGAAATCCGGATTCTTGCCGTTGGCGCCGTTGAAACTCGCCAGCGTAGTCAGCACACCTGCTTTGGTTATCTTGAAGACGGTTCCGGCGCCCGAAGCGCCGCCG
The DNA here is from genome assembly GCA_963749985.1 of uncultured Acidobacteriaceae bacterium. Classification (GTDB taxonomy): domain Bacteria; phylum Acidobacteriota; class Terriglobia; order Terriglobales; family Acidobacteriaceae; genus Sulfotelmatobacter. The sequence continues at coordinate 220,289 of CAVVOS010000008.1, forward strand.
ACGGCCGTGGTTCCGTAGAAGCTGCCGTCGGAACCTTGAACCAATCCTGCCGAAGGATTAGCACCGTCGCTGCAGCCGGATTGAGAGCAGAAGCGATACAGAGTCGTAAGTTTACCCGCCTGGGTGATCTCGAAGATGGTTCCGGAGTTGATGACTCCACCAGCATTTGTTGTCCCATAAAGAGTGCCATCGGCGGCTTGTAATAATCCCGCGTTTGCAACCGCGCCATCGCTACAACTGGGCTGAGAGCAAAAGCTGTACAGGGTGACGAGCTTGCCCGCAGGGCTCATTGCGAACACGGTGCCCTCATCGCTGGTGCCGCCTGCAGCTGTTGTGCCGTAGAAGTTTCCATCGGCTCCCTGCACGAAAGGAGAGGCAGGCCAGCCGGGGTCTCGACCATTGGTTTTGTTGAAGCTTGCCAGGGTAATGAGCTGCGCAGGCGCGGAGATGGTTGCCGCCCAAAGCAGAAGGGGGATAAAGGCCATTCGCTTCGTCATGTAGTCTCCCCGGTACAGTGAAGACGAGATTGTCCCTTGCAGCGGAAGGGGAGTCAAGATGCAGGATTTTGCAAAGTCTTGACTTAGGGGCGTTGGCGGGGGCTGGCCCAGCCGACGCATTTCGTCGGAGCTAGCACGAACTGGATGCCCCACCCGTGTCGTGTTAGGGCACGGCTGGGCCAGCCCCCGGTTACGCGGGAGATCCTTCGCTACGCCTGAAAAACGGCTCCGCTCGGGATGACGGCGATTTTAGCTGTGACCGATGAACATGCCGGGGAAAGTTCGCGGCAGCCCACCCGTGAAAATGCCACGGGTGGGCATCCCGTGTCGTGTGGGAGGCGGCTGGGGCTGCCCCCCGATTCATGAGATCGCTTCTACTTCCACTTATTTCTTGGCAGCGAGCTGCACCTCCGCATGGGCTTGATTTATGGCATGGGCCAGGTCATCGCTGGCGAAGACGTCTTCGTAGGCGTGCTCGCCGTGGATGGATTCATCCAGGCCGATTTCTTCCGACATCTCGCTGACTTTCACCGTCGTGAACATGTCGATGATCCGGAGCATGGCGTAGGTAAAAACGAATGCCCAGACTGAAGAGAAGGTGACGGCAACGACTTGTTTCAGGAGGAATAGCGGATTGCCATAGAGCAATCCGTTGGCCCCGGCGGGATTGAATTGCTTGTTGGCGAAGATGCCCAGCATGACGATGCCGAGGAAGCCTCCGACGCCGTGAACGCCCCAGACATCGAGCGCGTCATCCCAGTGCAGCTTGTTCTTCATCTCGACGGCGTAGTAGCAAACGACTCCGGCAGTTAAGCCGATGATGACGGCGGTGGTGGGGGAAACGTATCCGGCGGCGGGAGTGACGGTAGCCAAGCCGGCAACGGCTCCGGTGAGCAGGCCGAGGAACTTAGGCTTTTTTTCGTTGAACCATGCCACCAGCAGCCAGGCGACAGCCGCGAAGGAGGCGGCTACGTCGGTGTTGAGGAACGCGGTGGCGGTGACTGAGTCCACGCGCATTTCGCTGCCGGCGTTGAAGCCGTACCATCCGAACCACAGCAGGCCGGTTCCGAGGGCAACGAGCGGGATGCTGTGAGGACCGCGATCTACGGTGTGACGCTTGCCTACGTAGAGCACGGAAGCCAGGGCGGCGATGCCGGCGATGTTGTGCACGACGATGCCACCGGCGAAATCGAGCACGCCCCACTGTTGCAGAAAGCCCCCGCCCCAGACCATGTGGACGAATGGGAAGTAAACAAAGGTCAGCCAGCCGGTAAGGAACAGCATGTAGGCCTTGAAGGTGACCCGGTTGGTGAAGGCTCCGGAGATGAGCGCCGGCGTGATGATGGCGAACATCATCTGATAAGAAATGAAAACAAAGGCTGGGATGGTGTCATTCGGCGAGGGAGTGTTGAGACCGATGCCTCGCAGACAAACGTTGTGGAAGTTGCCGATGATCCCGTGCCAATCGCCACTGAAGCACAGGGAGTATCCGTAAAGGTACCAGATTACCGTGGTCCAGCCCATGGAAACGAAACTCTGAATCATGATGGCGAGGACGTTTTTGCGTCCGACCAGGCCGCCGTAAAAGAAGGCAAGGCCGGGCGTCATCAGCATGACCAGGCTGGTGCATAAAATCATGAAACCTGTATTGCCAGTATCGAGATGCAACATGGGATCTCTCCTGGAGTGAATGAGGTAAGAACTGACTAACACTCTCCTTCGGAATCAAAGAACCAGATGCCGTTAGAGTGAACAGCGCAACGTGAAGGCCGGGGCGGTCCCCGGAGGTTTGGCCTGGAAAATATGAGGATGTCTAAGGAGCGAATAGTTCACCCGGAGCGCCGAACGGTGGGCCCGAACGGGATGCTGGTGCGGGCCTTCGGTCGATCCGAGTCAGGAGAACCTCGGTTCCCCCAATTTAGAAGGCTATTCTCTGTGAGAAGGCAAACTCTGTGAGGCGCGTCACAGGTGATCGTGCCGCGATGTCACTGGCCGGGTTCAAGTTCAAGGGCGAAATTCAGGGATTTCGGCAACGGCATTGTAGATATGCAGCCCGAGGCTCCGGCCAACCCGCACCATTTCATCGGCTCCAGCCGAGGGACCACCGACTCGAAGGACGGCATCGCACTTTTCGAGCAGCCGTATCGCGATGGGATGAAAGATCTCATTAAAAGCCTCGTCGCCGACTTGCCTCGATCCAGCTAACTCGAGCAGCGGGAGCGCAAGCCACTCGCCCAAGAGCGGGATGTGTCCGGCGCGGAAGATGGGCAGTGCATAGGACTCCATCACCTGAACGTTTCTCTTCATCAGGACGGGGTTGTCATTCGTGCCGGAGCGGTAAGGGCCGGCGATGAGTATCATCATGGGTTTGGACGATCTAGTTGTCATGATTCTTTTCGGGATTTATACAAATGATAACTCCACCTCAGCGGCTAAAGCCGCTATTGAAAACACGCTAGTTATCGCAGCGCTGAAGCGCTGCGCCAACCAAAATCAAGTGCGACCCGGGTTTTTCCGCGAGCTGCTAGGGCTTGGCGGAGTCATGTTCAGGAACGTGCGAGGTCAACTTGCGCATGAGAAATTCCTCCACAAGATTGGCGGCAGCGGTGGCTCCGATCCCGATCGCCGCGTTTTCGAAGGTTAGGCCCGCTCCGCGATTCTGAGCGGGATAGTAGAGATTTGAGATACCGCCGGCGGCGAGGTTTCCGAAGATATTCGAGTAGTTGGCCTGCCAGCGTCCATTGTCGCCCTTGCAAATTACTGAGTTGGCGATGGCGTACTGAATCCGCGACCTTGTGGTGCCGGTTCCCTTGTAGTAATAACGGGGATCTTGTTTCAGAAGCGACGGTAGTATGGCGCTTCCGATGAAGGTGCCGGCAACCATGTTCGCATAGTTGGCGCCAAAGCGCTTGGCATAACCTTGAGCGCCTTGCCCATATCCGCTGAAATCATTTTGTGCCTGCTCAACGCCCGCAACGCCCCCAAATATAACGAAGGTGACGGGGTCCACGATCGTCTTCCAGGCAAGCTCGAACTTCTGCCGGGAGGTGAGGGCCACGGGATGAGGGTCGTAGGTAACGTAGAAATTTGGAATGACGCGGAGCACACGCTGCCTCTCTTCGTCCTTGACCTGCTCTTCTGCCACTTCGATGCGGGAGAGGCTGACCTGCACGTCTGTGATGTTGGTCGCGACCGCTAGCACGATCTGCGGGACGATGAAGACTTCGCCAGCATGCAGGATTCCAGAGGAGGTTTGCGTCGCCAGTCCCGCTGAGGTAATCGAGAGCTGGAAAGCGCCGGGAGCGATGTTGGAAAAGGCGAATTGCCCGTTATCGCCCGAGAGTATCTCTTGGCTGGGGGAGTGATCGTCGCGAGTCAGCTTCACCTGGGCTCCGGCGACCACGGCTCCGCTTTGATCAATGACGGTTCCATTGATGCTTCCAGACGTTGGGCCGGACGGCTGCCCCGCGGGCGCGGCCTGGGGTTGCGGAGGTATGGATGTTGGTGGAGGAGTCTGTCCTGAGCAAGGCGAGGTCCAACCGATCGTGGCCAAGGCAAAAACTATGAGGCCAAACTTAAATTGGAGGGCCATGAATAAAGTCGTTCTTCCTCTGCCTGGTCAGATCGTTGTCGGTTCAGATCGTTGTCGGTTCAGATCGTTGTCGGTTCAGACCGTTGTCTGTGTAGATGCTTGGCAATGGTTACGCGGGAGAATCCCCTGCACAGAGATTACACCAACCGTCCCGCCGGATCGTCCGAGGGCTGAGTCATTATGAGATAGCCTATGAGTCTTTCTCGGATTTCTCTGGTTACGAAGGTTTCAAACTCATCTGCAGTTTGTTGGGACGCGCGGCGAACTGTTAGAGTTGCATTCTGTAAGCCATGAATTCCAGAATCCTTGTCAGCGGGGTCTCGGGGCCGATTGGCGCCGCTCTGCTTCCTTCGCTTAAGGCGGGCGGATGGGCTGTGGTGCGGCTGGTGCGTGGACCGGCTACGGGCCGATCGGCTGATAATGCGCAGATCGCGTGGGATCCGGTGGCACCGATTGCGCCGCAGGCAGTGTCCGGATTTGATGCGGTCATTCACCTGGCGGGCGAAGGGATTTTCGGGCGATGGACGGCGGCTAAGAAGCGAAAGATTCGAGACAGCCGGGTGGTCGGCACGTCGAATCTGGCGCAGGCTCTGGCGCAAGCAGAAGAAAAGCCGAAGGTTTTCGTTTGCGGGTCGGCGATCGGCTACTACGGCAACCGCGGTGATGAAGTATTGTCCGAGGAAAGCGCTCCGGGCACGGGATTCCTGGCACAGACCTGCCAGGAATGGGAAGAAGCGACCATGCCGGCGGTGCAAGCCGACATTCGCACCGCGCACCTGCGGACAGGAATCGTACTCAGCCCCAAAGGCGGCGCGCTCGGTGCAATGCTCGTGCCGTTCAAACTGGGCCTGGGCGGCCGCACCGGAGACGGGCGGCAATGGATGAGCTGGATTGATGTCCAGGACATGGTGGGTGCGATCCACCACATTTTGAAGAACGATTTGATCCAGGGGCCGGTGAACATGGTCGCGCCCAAGCCGGTGACGAACGCGGAGTTCGCAAAAACCTTGGCCGGGGTGCTGTCGCGTCCCGCGGTTTTTCCTATGCCTGCGTTAGCGGTGAAGCTGGTCTTCGGGGAAATGGGCAAAGAACTGTTGCTGAGCAGCCAGAAAGTGGAACCCGGCAAGCTGATCTCGAGCGGGTATCCATTTCGGTATCGGGAGCTGACGGCTTCGCTGCAGCATCTCCTCAAGAGCTAATGGGAGTGGGCGGGTTTAGTCAGGGCTGGGTGGTCCCGTGCCGCTGTCGATGCGGTCCATTTCTTCCTGCAGCTTTTGCAGAAGCTGGGCGCGCTGTTCCGTGCTCAATTCGCGCTGAAGTTCTTCGAGGGCGAGAGCCACGATGTGGTAGTGGTGGGCTCCGGCGAACTTGGGATCGGCGGTAATGTTGAGCCAGAGCTGGTGCATGAGATCTACATCCTGGGGTCGAAGGCGTGGGTTATGTGGGCCAATGATGTACTCGCGCACGGTACCATCGGGAGCGTAGACCTCCAGCGCTATGCTGGGACGAGGTTCCGGCATGCGCTCCCAGGCATCGCCGGTGAGCTTGGATTGCTCATCAGCTGTCAGTTTGTTCGAGAGCCCGCAGATCACGCGGCTGGAATCCAGGCGCTGCGCCGTCACCATGATGGCTTCGAACACGTCGGTCGCCGGGACCACCAGCAGAGAAATCGGCTTACCCTCTTTTTCCGCAACGGCCACGGCGGCGGTGAAGAGCTCCTGCTCGTAGTGGTCGAACACCTGGCTGGCTTCCATGACCGCGCTGCCGCTGAAACTAGGCTCGCGATGGTACAGGCGGGCGCTCATCACCACCACATCCTGCTTGATGGTATTGGTGCGGGCCAGCACCTGGCGCAAGTAGTACAGGTTGCGGGGATCGCGAACCGCGACCAGAATGTTTCCCGGGCGCACGCCCATGGCGCCGCTGCCCAGTTCCTGGTTGCCGTAAACGCGGAACTGGTCGAGTTGTTCCGGCTTGCCGTGGCGCTCCTTGGCAACGTGGCGCTCCGACAGCGTGAAGATGGTGAAGAACGCGGCGCTGAAGATGATTCCGGCGATGGTGGCATCGTACTTGGTAAACAGATTCACCACCGCGGTGATCAACAACACGGCGGAAATCAGGATCAAGCCTACGGGGATTTCGGTCTTGCCGAAGTGCAGGTTGCCGGGAACCTTCCACGCGCGGTTTCCGGGCTCGGTGAAGCGCAGCACGAGCACCGCGATCGACTTCATCGCGAAGCTCCAGATCACGCCGAAGGCATATAGCGCAGCCAACTGGTAGACGTCGCCGCGGCTGAGAACGATGGTGAGCAGCTGCATGCCCACGATCAGGTTGATGATGCGATAACTGGTGCCGAAGCGGTGGTGCGGCTTCTGGAACCAACTGGTGAGCACACCGTCTTCCGCCACGCGATTCAAAACGCCGTTCGCGCCCACGATGGAAGTATTCTGCGCCCCAGCAAGAATGAGCACGCCTACCAGAACCACGAAGCCGTGAAACAGAAGCTTCAGGCTGGTGGGCCCCACGAGGTACATGGCGATGCCGCCGATGAGGTTGGCGAAGTAGTCTGGCCGAACTTTGTCGGGAATGATCATCACCGCGAAGAACGAGACCAGTGAGGTAAACAGCAGGCTGTAGATGAAAATCACCAGCCCGGTCTTCTCCAGGTTCTTCAGCTTGGGATGTTCGATTTCGCGGTTGACCTGCGCCAGAGTTTCTTCGCCGCTCATGGCGAGCACGGAGTGGCCGAAGCCGACGAAAAGGATGATCCAGGTGATGTGGCCGAACCAGGTTCCGTTAAGCCAGCCCAGCGATTCTTTATTCAGCGGAATTACGCCGGCATGCAGCGGGTTCGGCGGCAACTGGATGGGCGCGCGCAAAACCGTGATGGCGCACCAGATGAGCAGTATCACCACCATCACCGTGGTGATGGCCATGATCTGCAGCGCTTTCTGGCTGGACTCGTGCATGCCCTGGGTATTCTTCCACCAGAAATAGCCCACCACGATCACCGCCAATCCGGCGGCGAAGTGATTGTCGGAGAAATCCAGCGGGCGGTGCAGGTACCGGCCCATGTCTTTGATAAATCCCGCGAGATATTGGCCGGCGGATACGGCGCTGATGGGGCCAGTTAGCACGTAGTCGAAGAGCAAGGCTGAAACGGAAAACTTGGCCAAGCCTCCGCCCATGGCTTCCTTGACCACGCGGTAGACGCCGCCGCGAACGAACATGCTGCTGGACTCGATATAGAGCGCCCGCACGCAGTAGCTGAACAACATCACCGCGAGAATGAACCAGGGAGCGCTCTTGCCGATGACCTTCTCGGCATCGCCGCCGGCGTAGTAGGCGGAAGACGCGAGGTCGGAGAGAACGATGGCAGAGGCCCGCCAGAAGGAGATGAAGGTCAACATCACCGTGGTGGCGACGAAGACCTTTATTGCCGGTTTAGAACCTTCAACGGAGGTAGCCATGCTTCAATTGAGTACCGCGGATTGCGAGAGGTGAACCCCTTGAAGATAGCATAGCGGGACGTGAGCGGTGGGTCAGTTTCCGGGTTTTCCCGTCATTCGGGGACGATGCGCCAAAGCTCCCCACTTCTCCCCGCCGTCCTTGCCCATTTGTATTAACTGTGGTTAACTATAGAGAATCATCCCTAGTTAACGATCAAAGCAGGGAAGCATTTCGCTTTAGGGCAAGTGGGGTAAGGAATTTATGGGGCAGACAGCTCGCTTTGCTTTTCTTGCGTTGACCGTGGCGTGTCTCCTACCGACAGAAGCACTGGCGCAAGGCGAAACGACGAGCGCCATCGTCGGCGAAGTTCGGGACGTGACTAACGCAGTTGTTCCGGGCGCCACTGTAACGATCACCAATCATGAGACCGGTCTTAAACGCAGCGCCAGGACCGATGACGCCGGCCGGTTCAATTTCCCACAGTTAAAGCCCGGTGGCTACTCGGTGAAAGCAGAGGCCTCCGGCTTCGACCCGCAGCAAAATGACAATGTCGTTTCAGGCTTGGGCCAGAAGCAAACCGTCGATTTCACGCTCAAGATCGCTCGATCCAATGAGGTGGTTGAGGTCAGCAGCGAGGCCCCACTCATCAACCCGGAAAACGCAAACACCTCCACCACTCTGAATGCACCCGCGCTGGAGAATCTGCCAAATCCCGGCGGGGACCTAACCTACCCTCTGCAGTTTGCCCCTGGGGCTCTCATCAACACGGCGGGTAGCAGCAACGATTTCGTCGGCGGCACAAACGGGTACGGCAACGTCGAGTTTAATGGCCTGCCCGCCCTCTCAAACGGCTACATCGTTGACGGACTGGAAACCAACGACCCGCTCACCAATCTCAACAGCGGCCTTTCCACCAACCTGGTCCTGGGATTGAATTCAATCTCGGAAGTGACCGTCAACACTCTTTCCTATTCGGTGGATCAAGGGCGGTACGGAGCATCCCAAATCGATTACGTCACCAAGTCCGGCACGAATCAGTTTCACGGGAATCTCTATGAACTATGGAATGGCGCACTACTCAATGCAGCGGACTACTTTACCAATGCGACGCCGGGAAACCACAAGCCGGGGGCAACTGTAAATCATTTTGGAGGCAGTGTGGGTGGTCCAATCGTACACGACAAACTGTTTTTCTTCTTCGACAGCGAGTGGGTTCGCATCGCGCTGCCCATCGTCACGCCGGCGATTGTTCCCAGTGCCCCATTCCGGCAATACGTTTTGCAGCAACTTCCCGCGCAGTCAGTCCCGTTTTATCAGCAGATGTTTTCGCTGTATGCAAATACCAGCGGCACACCCACCGCGATACTCGGTTGTCCGCTCGCGGCCGGGGCAGGTTGCGCCAATCGGCAGAGTGTTTCGCACTCCAGCGACGACCACGAACAGGTACAAACCGTGCGCGTCGACTACAACATTAGCGAGAAAGATACGACTTGGTTTCGTTTCCAGGCGGACACCGGGTTGCAAGCCGCGTGGACGGATCCGATCAACCCGCTGTTCGACGCGCTTTCGCCTCAACCCCTCTATTCGTTTGCGGCAGGACACACACACGTCTTCTCCCAGAACCTGGTGAACTACTTCAATCCCGCATTCTCCTGGTACGAAAGCCTGTTCGGGCCAAGCAACTTTCAGAAAACACTTTCGGCTTTCCCGATCGTGTTGCAGGGCAGCGGAGCGAACCCCTTTACGCCCATCGGTGGGCTGGACAACACCTGGATTCAAGGCCGGCGCGCATCCCGTTTTTTCATCAACGACAATCTGGCCTGGAGCCATGGCGCTCACGAACTGCGGTTCGGAACCAATACCCGAATCTTCCGCCTGAACGACTATGACTTCGGGGAAGGCACAGTTCCCACCGTCACCTACGCTAACTTGCAGCAATTTATCTCTGGAGTGGCGAACACCGCATCGGAGACGTTCGCTTCGAACCCCAACGAGCCTTTCAACTTTCTTAATCTCGATGTCTACGCGCAAGACTCGTGGAAAGTGACCCGCAAACTGACTTGGACGTTCGGTGTGCGCGACGGCTTCAACTCCAATCCGCTGAATCCGCACGATCAAGTCGCCCGCCTGCGTGGCTCTTTCGGTTCCATCTCGCATGATGTCAATCAACCACTGAACGCAGCCATTCAAACTCATCTTGGCAATCTGTTCTCGTCCACACCGTTGGCCATTCTCCAGCCGAGAACGGCGATTGCGTGGCAGTTCCAGCCGAAATCAGTACTCCGCACCGGCTTCGGGATTTTCAGCGACATCTTGCCGGGCAGCGTAGCTGACCTCATCGGCGCGAATCCTCCCTACGAGAAAACGTTTCAGGGAGGACTGCTCGGCACCGTGGGTGGTACAGCCATCGCGCCGGGAGTACCCAACAGTGCGGTCGGCGCAACCATTGCCGCGAATCAGATTTTTACTTCAGGATTTCCGCAGGGCCAGCTCTCCTGCGCATCTCCGCAGGCAAATTCGACAACCTGTCTTCCGCCGGTCGCGATGACGGCAGTCCCCGATGGCAAACTCCACGCGCCGTACTTCATGGAGTGGAGCCTGGGAATGGAACGTCAACTCGGAACGACGGCCAGCCTGCAGGCGCAATACGTGGGCACGCGCGCTGTGAACCAGCCCTACTCAACCCAAGTCAACGGCTACCAGACCGTGTGTCAGGGTTGCTTTGCGCCGTTCCCGTACCTGCAGCCCACGGATCCACGATTCGGCGCGGTGACGCAGCTTTCTACCGGCGCGAACAGTCACTACAACGGCCTGCAACTCACCGCCATGAAACGTCTAGGCCATGGCCTGCAAGGGCAGCTCAACTACACCTTCAGCCGTTGCATGGATACAGTCTCGAACGGAGGATTCCTGCAATTTTCCGCTGGAGGGATTCTCTCGCCTCTACCAGGAGAGCTTGCCCGCGACTACGGTCCTTGCGATTATGACATCCGGCACAATCTCAACGGGCAGTACGTCTATCAGTTGCCGGTGAAAGTACGAAATCATTCTCTCGGCTACGCGCTCAACGGCTGGCAGATTTCTGGAACAGTGTTTTGGCACAGCGGGGTTCCGTTCTCGGTTTTGAGCACGCCCTATTCCGCTACCAATCGAAGCACTGGGCAGCAAGAGGGAATCGTGCAGGGCAGCGGGCCGGAATTTGCCAGTCTCGTTCCGGGGGCGAATCCCTATTGTCGCCATTGCAACCTTCCCGCTACCCAAGCGGGCACAATTCAGTGGCTTAATCCGGATGCGTTCGTTTCGACGGTCGATCCGAGCGAGCAACAACTCATGAATAGGCAAGTCGCGCCCGCTGGATCCTGCTATGGCGGCGACAGCGCACAGAATTGCCAATTCGGAGACCTCGGCCGCAACTCACTGCGCGGTCCGGATTTTCTCTGGAGTGACTTCTACCTGACAAAATGGTTCCCCTTGACCGAGCATGTGAAACTGCGGTTTGAGTCTCAGTTTTTTAATGTCTTCAACCATCCAAACTTCAGCCTCCCAACGGTGGTGCAGGCCGGCATTCCCGGAAATCCCTCCACCCAAAGCGGATTCGGAGCGCTCACCTCCACAACTTCTCCGCCGACCGGCCTGCTCGGTGTTGGTTTGGGCGGCGACAGCACTCCCCGCATGATCGCCTTCCAGGCGCGGCTGGAATTCTGAACGTTCTAAGAATGGATTCCGCCGGCGGCAGCGGGTCCCGATTCTGAACGTGTGGCCACCAACCGGAAGGTATCCGCAAAATGGGCTTCTGGGAATTGTCGATGAGGTTCTGGACGTACAGTCGGCAAACAGGAAACTGAGCCGCACCGGGACGGGGCGCGGGACCGTTGGCCACAAGCCCGCAGTTAAGTGGGTCAGATTCCCAGGTTCTGCCGTCTGGCCTTCGGCGCGAGATAGGTGTGAGTGATGCGATCGTGCCAACAGAGCGAGTCTTCGTCAAGGAAGACCCAGGCGTATCCCATGCCAAGAGAGACGGCGGAGAGAAACGACGCGAGCACGCGCCAGCGGCGGAGCCTGCGGCCGGCCGGGGTGCCATCGAAGCGGGCAAGTTCGAGGCGTGAGAGGAGCAGTCCGGGCGTCGTTCCGGCGTAGACCACGAGCAGGTATTGGTAAGCTGCCCAGAACACGACGGCGAGCCCAGTTAGAAAGCCCACGATCTGCATTCGCGGGGGACGAAACGCCGCCACTTTCCAGAAGATCAAGCCGAAAAGAGCGCAGGCCGTCGCGATGACGATTCCGTCGATGACGGCGGATAGAGCTCTCCGCGCCAGGGGTGCACTCTGCAGCGGGATATCGATGCCTGGACGCTTCTCCGTTTCCGGTTGCTGGGCGGGCTCAATCGTGATTCCGCCCAAGGCCGGGGGCGGTGGCACAACTTCCGGCGCTTCCAGGATGCGAGGACGCTCACGATCGAAGACGGGCTCGGCCAATTCGTCGAGCGGCGGCAGCGGAGGAGTCCAGGAGCGCGGGAACTCGAGGATCTTTCCGGTGGTGGGGGCTGTGGTCGGGGCTGTAGCCGGGGCTGTGGTCGGAACCGGAGCTGCATGCTGAAGCTCGCCGGCACTCGTGAATGTCGCAGTCTCTTGAGTAGCGGGCAACGTCTGGGATCCGAAGGCGGTAGTCTCAAGCGCATGGGCAGCGCTGTCGGAGAACCCATCCAAAGCCAGGGCGTGGTCGCAGGCCGGGCCGAGCATCTGCGGAGAGGCAGAAGACTCGATCGGGAGGCCACTTGCGGTGCGAGTTGCGTCTTCCCCTTCGAAGCGTAAGCGGAGCGATGGATAGCGCGGAGGACGCGGCTTGCGCCGGGAATGATAACGACTCAGCCGGGCTGCAACTTCCTGCCGCCAGGCTGCGGAATCTTCCGGTGCATCCTGGTTGCCGGCATCGGGCGAAGCAGTTTCAGCTGCCGCTGGCGGGCCCGGCTCGCTCGCCGCCGGCGTTTCCAAACCGGCCTCCAGCGTCGCATCGGCTGGACGCGCCTCGGCATCGGGCAGCCAGCGCGGCGAAGCGGCGGAAGACTCCTCGGAAAAGCAGCGGCAGATCTCACCACAAAGCGGACAAGGCATGAATCAAGTCTTATAAGAACGCCAGAACTCACAGCCAACCGGATAACCACGAAGCCGACGCCGGAATCCAAGTCATGGAGCAGCTTTGCCTTGCGAGGCACAGCCGTGCTAAGTTCACGACGACTGCTGCCGGCAGAGCCGTCCGAGCGCTGCTTTGATTATGCGATTATGCGAGCGCTTCGGATGATCTCGTTCCCATGGTCTTTTTCCCGGCAATCTTTGTTCCGGCAATCTTTGTTCCGGCAATCTTTGTTCCGGCAATCTTGTTCCGGCAATCTTGTTCCGATGACTCTTCGCAACAGATTCCATATCACGGCGGCGCTGCTTTGTCACCTGCTTCTCGTCCCGCCGTTAGTTACCAGCCAGTTGCCTGCTGACTCCGCTTCTGCGACAGCGCACGCCGCCACGTCCGCTGAGAAAGCAGCGACGCCTACGCCAACTCCTTGCGCCGCGGCGGCTGCGGCGCAGAAGGAAAAGGGAGAAGACGTCCACACCATCTGCGCCATCCAGCAGGAGGAGGAAGGCTCGGTTTACAAGCTGCACGGGGCGGTTGAAATCTATTACGGAAGCTATGTGATGCGGGCGGATGAGGCCACTTACAACTCCGACACGAGGGAGGCGACCGCAACCGGACACTTCGCGCTCGACGGCGGCCCCAATGACGACCACATTCGCGCTTCGCACGCCACTTACAACCTGGCGCTCGAAACCGGGCAATTCTACGATGTCATTGGAACCACTGGGCTGCGCTTTCGCGCCAATCGCGTAATTCTCACTTCGACCGCTCCCTTCGCGTTTACCGGAAGAATTGTCGACAAAACCAGTCCCGACCATTATCTGGTCTATGACGGCACCATCACCACCTGCGAATTGCCTCACCCCAAGTGGGAATTCGACGCGCGCAAGGTGATTGTGGACGTGGGCGGCAACGCTAAAATCTACCGCAGCACGTTTCTTCTGCATGGGCTTCCCATCCTCTATTTTCCCTACGCAACCCATCCCGTAGATAAGGAATCCCGACAATCGGGGTTCCTGATGCCGTCAGTTGCCCGGTCTTCTACTAAAGGCAATGTCATTGGCGACGCTTACTACTGGGCCATCAATCGCATGATGGATGCCACCGTGGGCGCCGAGTACTTCTCTCTGCGCGGCTGGTCGCAGCGGGGAGAGTTTCGTGCCCGGCCCACGGAAACTTCCTACGCGGACCTGAACTACTTTGGAGTGATCGACCGGGGTATCGGCTCGCCTCCGCTCAAAGAAGGCGGAGAAAATGTGCGTCTGAACTCAGCTGGAACCGTCGATGGCTTCCGGGCCGTCGCCAACATCGACTACCTGAGTTCTTTTCTCTTCCGGCTGGCTTTCAATGAGGTTTTCAGCCAGGCCGTCTATTCCGAGGTAAAATCGCAGGCTTTTCTCTCGAAATCGACGGACGGATTCAGCTTCAATGGATTCCTGGAGCGTTACCAGAACTACCTGAGCACGACGCCGGGGCAAGTCATCAAGATTTCGCACGCCCCAAGTTTTGATTCATCCAGCGTGGACCAAGAGTTGGGGCATACGCCGCTCTATTGGTCGTTTGACGCATCGGTGGCTGGCTTGTCACGCAGCGAACCGCAGGAGTGCTCGGGCGCGGTCTTCTCCCGGTCTTGCACGCTCGCTTTCCGGACGGGCAATCTGCTCGGGCGCTTCGACCTGAACCCGGAGATCTCCTTGCCTCTGGTGTTCCGAGGATGGTCTCTGCGTCCGGAACTATCGCTGCATGACACTTTCTACACGGAGCGGGAGCCCCCTACCGGCGGCGGGCTTGCGGTACGCGATGCCATCAATCGCAGCGCATTGGAGACAGCCGTCGAGCTGCGGCCGCCAACGCTGGAGCGCGTCTTCGACAAGGAATTTCTGGGACGAAAGTGGAAACACGTGATTGAGCCGCGGGCAGTGTATCGCTACGTGACCGGCGTGAACAATTTCCCGCAGATTGTCAAATTCGACGAGCGCGACATCCTTACCGACACGCATGAGGTCGAATACGGCTTCGTAACCCGTCTCTATGCCAAGCGCACTTCGCAGAAGCCGGAGGATTGCGCCAACATTATGGGGGCTCTCACCGTGGGCGGCGCGGCGCCGGAATCGACCATCCCATGGCAGCATACCAACCCGCTGGCCAATCGCGCGTGCCAGCCTGGGCCCCAAGTGCGTGAGGTCGTGACCTGGGAATTGGCGCAGAAGTACTTCCTCGATCCAACGTTCGGCGGGGCGTTGATTCCTGGTCAGCGCAACGTGTTCACCACAACTGCCGACCTCACTGGGATTGCCTTTGTCACCGAACCTCGCCATCTCTCGCCACTGGTTTCGCGGTTGCGCGTAGAAACCAGCTCTCGCACCGACGCGGAGTGGGACATGGATTACGACTTCCAAAGCGACCGCGTCAACGCCAGCACTCTCCTGGCCAACTACCATTTCGGCCAGGTGACCATCGGCGGCGGTGATGCCATCCTGCAGATGCCCGGGCGGACCCTAATTTTGTCTTCAACTGCCGAACCTGCCCGCTTCAACCAATTTCGAGCCGCCCTGGGATACGGACAAGCCACCAAGCGCGGCTTCAGCGCCGCCGGCAGCTTTGGCTTTGACTCCGAGGCCAGGCAACTGCAGTTCGTGAGCACACAGTCCACCTACAACTGGGATTGCTGTGGCCTGACGTTGGAGTATCGCAGCTACTCCATCGCCAACGTTCGCAACGAGAACCTGTTCCGCTTTACCTTTACCCTGGCAAACATCGCCGGTTTCGGCAGTTTGCGGCGGCAGGAGGGTTTGTACTGAGCGAGCGATCACGGTGGACTGACGCGGGCGATTAGGCCTGCTAACATAATCCACATGCTCGCCGCTGACCCGGATTTCGAAGCGAAAAGCGCATTGCTGCAGACTCGACTACGCTCCCTTGGACGCCTACTCGTCGCCTATTCCGGCGGCGTAGATTCCGCCTACCTCGCTTGGGCAGCTCATCAGGCGTTGGGAGACCAGATGCTGGCGATCATCGCCGATTCTCCCAGCCTGGCTCGCACTCAACTGGCCGACGCGATCGCTTTTGCCAGAGAGCAAGCCATTCCGCTGGAAGTGATCCCGACCTCCGAACTCGAACGCCCGGAGTATGTCCGCAATGATTCGCAGCGCTGTTTCTTCTGCAAGGATGAATTGTTCATGCTGATGGAAGAACTGCGGCAGGCGCGCGGATTTGACACCATCGCGTACGGTGTAAACCTGGATGACCAAGAGGATTTTCGTCCCGGCCAGAGGGCAGCGAGCGAGCATCAGATTGTGGCTCCTCTCCTTGAGGCCGGACTCACCAAGGAGGAGATTCGCGCGCTGGCGCGCGAGGCAGGTTTGCGCATCTGGGACAAGCCCGCGTCCGCCTGCCTTTCGTCCCGCATTGAATATGGCCGCCCGGTTACACGTGAGGCTCTCGACATGGTGGAAAGGGGTGAAGACGCTCTTCGCGCGCTTGGTTTCCGGCAATTTCGCGTACGTCATCACGGGGAGATTGTCCGCATTGAAATCGCCCGCGAGGAGTTGGAGCGGGCGCTCGATTCGGCCATGGCGGCCGAGTTCACCAGAATTTTCAAAGGGCTGGGCTTCAAGTTCGTCACCCTCGATCTGGAAGGCTTCCGCTCCGGGTCCATGAACGCTCTGCTGCCGGCAGAGGATTTGTTCCGGCGCATCGGTTGAGAAGGACCGGCGCTCGATCTTCGCCGAACTCTCCCGTTCTCAGGTGTTCCCGGCGATGGCTGTTTCTGCGCCTCGGCCCGGCGCTATGAGATAATCAACGTTCAACTCGTGATGTTAAGGCGGTTTTTGGTGACTTCAATTCGACGCTCTTTTCTTCTCCTGCTGGTCGTTTGCGTAGGCTGCGTGGCCCAATCCGCTTCCCCCGATTTAGCCAGGAAGATCGAGCGTAATGTCCGTTCCTACTACAAGATTCCTCCCGAGGTTAAGTTGCTGGTTGGCGCGCCCTCGCCGAGTTCCGATTTTCCGAATTACGAGTCGGTAATCGTAACCGTCGACAACGGGGAAAAGAAACAGGACCTCACGTTCCTAGTCTCCAAAGATCGTTCTTCCATGATGCGCCTGACCAAGTTTGACTTGAGCAAAGATCCGCTCGCCGAGACGATGAGCAAAATCAATGTCAGCGGGCGACCCACGCGGGGAGCGAAAGCATCGAAGGTTGTAGTGGTGAATTTCGACGATCTCGAGTGTCCCTTCTGCTCGCGCATGCACCAGACGTTGTTTCCGGAGATCCTCAAAGAATACGGCGACCGGATCACGTTCATTTACAAGGATTACCCGCTGGTTGACATTCATCCCTGGGCGACTCACGCCGCCGTGGACGCGAATTGTCTGGCCACCCAAAACGGCGATGCCTATTGGGATTTCGCCGACTACATTCACGCCAACCAGCACGAAGTGAGCAACGAAAAGACGCCCGGAGCGCGGCTGGAAGCGCTCGACAAGCTCACCCTGCTGCAGGGACAGAAGCACAATCTTGACGTCGTGAAGTTGCAGTCTTGCATCAAAGCACAGGATGAGAGCGCGGTGAAGGCATCCATGAAAGAAGCGGAAGGGATCGGCGTGGAAGCCACTCCAACCTTGTTCATCAACGGAGAAAAAATCGACGGCGCCGTGCCTATCAGTCAACTTCGCGCCGCGCTGGATCGCGCCTTGAAGGATGCCAACCTGCCCGTGCCCGATCACGCAGCCGCCGCTCCGGCCCCGGCTTCCAAGTGATATTGATTTGTGGCAAAGCGGGAGAGAAGTTCCTTGAATTCATCGTGCATTCGAAGCGCGCACTGCGAACGCAGGATCGATCGTTCCTTGGGAGGAGAGACTCCTTTGAAAAGTAACGCAGATTATCTCCGGCTCGCGGCTGTTCTAGCTGCCGTCGTTTTATTGGCGGCATCGCTGGGCTGCAAGTCACAAGTTAGCGGCGACGTGATGGCCACCGTGGATGGCCGCAAGATCTTCCGTTCGGAAGTCGACAAGTATTACGACAATCAGATCGCCAGCGCCCAGCAGGCGCCCACGGGCGAACAAGCCACCATTCTCCGCCTGAACATTCTGCGCCAGCTCATCGACGACCAGATGGTGATGCGCCGCGCCGAAAAGCTTGGCTTGCTGGCCACCGAAGAGGAAGTCGATCGCAAGCTTAACGAGATCAAGTCCCCTTATACCCAGGAAGAATTCAATCAGAGGTTGAAAGAAAAAAAGATCACCCTGGAAGACTTCAAGCGCGACATCCGCCGCTCCATCACTGTCGACAAGGTGATGAACAAGGAAGTTTCCTCCAAGATCAACGTGACGGATCAGGACATCAACGACTATTTCGGGGCGCACAAGTCTGAGTTCAATCTCATTGAGCCGCAATACCATCTGGCGCAGATAATCGTCACATCCGTGGCGAACCCCCAAGTGCACAACCAGAACAACAAGGCGCAAAACGAAGCCGACGCCCGCAAGAAGATCCAGATGCTCGCCAACCGGCTCGACAGTGGCGACGATTTCGCCACGCTCGCGATGACTTTTTCGGAAGACCCCGACACTTCCGGCAACGGGGGCGACCTCGGGACAGTTCCCGAATCCTCTCTGCGCAACATTGATCCGGCCACCCGCGACGCGGTGATGAAACTCAAGCCCGGGCAATACAGTACAATCATCACCCTGGTCGACCCCGCGACCAAGCACGTTGGATTCCGTATCGTGAAGATGGTGTCGAAGGAGCCCTCGGGGCAGCGCGATTTATCCGATCCCCGCGTGCAGCAAGCCATCCGCTCGCAGCTCCATGACCGGCGCGAGCAGTTGCTCAAGGCCGCCTACTACGAGGTGTTGCGCGACTCCGCCAAGGTGGAGAACTACTACGCCAAGAAGGTGCTGGATAGCAACGGGCTGGCAAACTAGCCAGGGCGCTGAAACTCAATTCGGTTTGGAAGCGAGCGGTTTTTAACCGTTCAGGCGGCGATCATTCCCCGATTGGCGATCACTCCACAATGGCCAGCACATCCCCCGCGTTCACGGCCGCGCCTTCGCTCACTAGAATCTTCTGGATGGTTCCCTTCTTCGGCGACTTGATCTCATTCTGCATCTTCATCGCCTCCACCACAGCCACCCCGGCGCCGAATTCCACCTCGGCACCTTCGCGGACCAGCAACCGCACCACCTTGCCGGGCATCGGCGCGACGATCTTCTTGGGACCATGATCGTCGCCCGCGCGGGCACGCCCGCGCAACGAGCGCGGATCGCGAACTTCAACCGCGAAGCGTCTGCTCCCCACCCACAAATGCAAATCGTTCGCCACCCGCTCCGACTTCACTTCATACGCCATGTTCCCGATGCGTAACGAAAGCACGTCCGGACGAGCCAGAACCGCATCCACCTCCACGTCCCGGCCATCCAGCCGGCAGGACCACCGTCCCTCAACGCGGTTGAGCTCAAGCCGGTAATTCTTTCCGTCGATGGTTACGTCGTAGACCATGAGAAATTAGTTGCCAGTTGCCGGTAGTCAGTGCCCAGTCATCACAGATCACGCCATCTCAACGCAGAGCCTCGCGCCGACTGGCACTCTTCCAGTTGGAGTCCGCCGCGTCGGCAACCTGCGAACTGCCTCCGACTGCGCCTTCGCCCGCCGCAGCCGCCGGTGCGCCCAGCGCGGCGAACATACCCGCGGCGATCGCCGCCACTTCCGCCGTCCTTGAATCGAGCGGCTTGTCCTCAGCCCGTTTCAACATCCGGTCGAGGAATCCCGTATCGAGCTTTGCGGCACGAAAATCCGCATCTCGCAAAATCCGCCGGAACAACGAAATATTGGTCTTAATCCCGCCCACGAAGTATTCGCTGAGGGCTCGCGTAAGCCGCGCGATCGCCTGCTCCCGGTCCGTGCCGTAGCCGATCAGCTTGGCCAGCAGCGGATCGTAGTCAATCGGCACGTTCCACCCTTCATACATGCCGCTGTCGCGCCGGATGCCCGGGCCCGAGGGCGCCAGCAACAGCGTGATCTTGCCGGGGCTGGGAAAATAATTGTTGTCGGGATCCTCCGCGTAGATTCGGCACTCGATGGCATGTCCGCGGATGCACACGTCTTCTTGCCTGAATGGCAGCTTTTCACCCGCTGCAATCCGAATCTGCAGGTGCACCAGATCCAGTCCGGTGATCAGTTCCGTCACCGGATGCTCCACCTGCAACCGCGTGTTCATTTCCAGAAAATAGAAATTCTTCTGCTGATCGACCAGGAACTCGACCGTGCCCGCGTTGGTATAGGCCGCGGCCTGCGCCACGCGAACCGCAACCTCGCCCATCCTGCGCCGCATGTCGGCGTCGACGATCGGGGAAGGCGCTTCTTCCAGCACCTTCTGATGGCGGCGCTGCAGCGAGCACTCGCGTTCGCCCAGATAGACCGTGTTGCCATGCTCGTCGGCCAGCACCTGCATCTCGATGTGCCGGGGGTTGACGATAGCCTTCTCGATGTAAACTTCGCTGTCGCCAAACGAGCGTTCCGCCTCGCTGCGCGCCGCTTCCAGTGCGGACTTCAGTTGCTCCGGGGCGTGTACCAGCCGCATGCCCTTGCCCCCGCCACCCGCGGCTGCTTTCAGCATGACCGGATAACCGATCCTCGCCGCCACCTGCTCCGCCTCCTCGAACGACTCCACTCCCCGCGACGTACCCGGCACAAAAGGAACGCCGGCTTTTTCCATGGCCTGCCGCGCGCGTGTTTTCGAGCCCATGGCATCCATCGCGGCCGCTGTCGGCCCAATGAATTTCACTCCCGCATCGGCGCAGGCCTGCGCGAACTTCGCGTTCTCGGAAAGAAAGCCGTACCCGGGATGAATCGCGTCTGCGCCGGCTCGCGCCGCCACGTCGAGAATCTTGCCAATGTTGAGATAGGATTCCGCAGCCGCAGCAGCGCCGATGGGATAGGCTTCGTCAGCTTTGCGCACGTGCAGCGCGGCGCGGTCCACATCGGAGTAAACCACGACAGCGGCAATCCCCATTTCGTGGCACGCGCGCAACACGCGCACCGCAATCTCTCCGCGATTCGCTATGAGGATTTTCTTGAACATCGGTAACGCCGGGCAAACAAATCGGCAAACGCCTGATTCTACCGGAGATTCGACGGCTGCGCTGCTTTTCCAGTCTGCAGCAGCAAGAACACCGCCAGAATGAGCAACTCAGGCTCGATGGGGTGCCGGTAGCGGGCGTGCGGAAACACAAAGTAATAGGTCGTCGGGTAGGTCAGCACGAGTCCGGCGAAAAGCCACACCCCGTGCACCTTTTGCCGCAGAGCCCGGCCCAGGCCCCAGATTGCGATCACGGAAAAAGCCAGAAACAGCGAGTTGCGAAGGTCCCAGGGAGCGCGGCTGCCAGTGTCCTTGGGCACGCCGTTCCAGTAGTAGAAGAATCTCTTCATGCTGATCACCGCGAAGCGTTCTGGATTTTCGCGAACCCATTCGAAGGCCAGCCGCTTGCAGTCGGCCGCGTAGGCCAGTTCTCCCATGCGCTGGAATTTCTCGAACTCCAGTTGGTTGAGGTTCGGCTGAAGATAGGCCATCAGCATGCCTTCCGCGCCGTTCGCATTGCCCAGACGGAACTGCAGGCCAAAATCGTCGCGCAGAAAAACGAATCGTCCAAACACTTCATAATTCCGCACCAGCCACGGGGACAGAACCAGAAAGAAAACCACGGACGACAGCAGGACGCCGGAAAATGAAGGCAGCCCATTCTTGAATCTTCGCCTCCAAACCCAAAGCCCGCAGAACGGCAGGAAGGCCAGCATCGACGGGTTGGCCAGCGCGCCCACGCCCCACAAGCCGGCGAAAATCACCCAGCCCGGCCAGCCGTGCCACTCCTGCAGTTCCAGGGCTACGAGAAAGATCAAGCTCAACATCAGCGGGGTGAACGTCGTGTCCCAAATCCAATGAATCGACCAATACCAGATGTAAGGATTCAGCGCCCAACCCCACGCCGACCAGCGCGCCACACGTTCGTCGAATGTTCTGCGTGCGATCAAGAAAATCGGAATCGTCGTCAGCGCGGCGAACAAGCTGTTAATGCTCAACAGAACCCATGCCGAGGCGTACGTGTAAATGCCGAAGAGCCTGAACACTCCGCCCATCAGGTAGGGATAAAGCGGCGGTTCCCACGCCGTGGGCCCGGTATTGCCTCCGTAGGGATTGCTGAACCCTTGTCCCAGCGCGAGGGAACGTGCCACGCGGCCCATTTCCCAACCGAATGCGAAATGATCTTCCTGCGGACGCGTCCGGTATTGCTGGAACACCCCGATCATCGCCACCTGCAGAACGAACGACAAGAGCACCAGGCGGAATACGGACTTGGGAATCGGCGACAGGGACGGTCTGGCCATCGAGCGGAAGTGTATCAGGAGGAGCGCATCTTATCTCGGAGGCAGGCGAACGAAACTCACGGCGAACGCCGCGGGCGGCCTAGTTTCGTCGTCGGCGTCCTTCACCCAACGAGACCGGCGGCTAAAGCGATAACGCAACAGCGTCCAGATGGCCAGCCAGCCATCAGAGTGGCGAATCTTTTTGCCTTCGCCGGCGGAGCGCGGAGTGTAGGAGACCGGCACCTCCGCAATCGGCTTGCCCATGCGGCAAAGCTTGGCCGTTACTTCGGGACAAAACTCGAAACGATGGCATTGCAGGCTGATTTGTGCGAGCAACGATCGCCGGAAAACCTTGTAGCAGGTCGCTTCGTCGTGGATGCCTGCGCGGTAGAGCAGATTTGTCAAATGAGTGAGCAACTTCGCGCCCAGAAAAAAACGCAGCCCGCGCTCGGGACGATCCGGGCGAACCCCGTATACCGCGTCGGCCTGGCCTCGCTCGAGCGGCCGCAACAGCGCCGCATAGTCCTGCGGATCATATTCGAGATCGGAATCCTGAATCAGAATATATTCGCCCCGAGCATATTCCAGAGCGGTGCGAATAGCTGCTCCCTTTCCGTAGTTCTTTTCGTGGAATATGACGGTCACATCGTCGGCCAGAGCCATCGTCCGAAGTTTTTCGCGGGTGCCGTCGGTCGAACCATCGTCCACGATGATGATTTCCTTCTTCACCGGCGAGGCATGAATCGCCCGCAGCAGCTCGTCCACGTGCGCCGCCTCATTGTAGACCGGCACAAGCACGGACACGCACCCCGCCCACCGGTCACCCGGTGCGGCCGCGCTTTTTCCCCGCGATGCCTGTAGTGCCGTGACACCTATAGCCATGCTGAATGCCCGCTTAATTGCGGGCTGCTCTCACTTCTTAGCATAATATCATCTAGATTCCGCACCTTTGCCCAAGACCTAAAGCATGTTGCCCTCGAAGACGCCCGTGCCGCAGAACCTGCCCAACTTGCTGCCCGAGGCGCCCGCGCAGTCTGTCTGGACGCGCGTTTCCGTGTTCACGCTCGTCTTGCTGGCTGCCGCCGCTGCCGGGTTGCGCTTCCTGTTTCTGGTGCGCAAACCTTTCTGGTTCGATGAGTGCTTCAGCGCGGAAGTCTCCCGCCTGAGTTGGTACGACTTTTCGCGGCTGCTGTGGTGGCGCGAAGCGAATATGTCGCTGTATTATCTGCTGCTGCGCGGATGGCTTCACTTTGGCTTCAGCCCGTTCTTCATTCGCAGCTTCTCCGTGGCCGTTTCCCTGGCAACCTTGCCTGCCATCTTCTGGCTGGGCCGCGAGCTTTTCGACCACCAGGTGGGGCTGATCGCGGTCGCGTTGTTAACCTTCAACGCATATCACATTCGCTATGCGCAGGAGGCGCGCAGCTACTCACTGCTGGTGCTGTTAGCCACGCTGTCGAGCGGACTCTTCGTCGCGGCGTTGCGGCATCCCTCGCGCCGGAATCGCTGGGGATACGTTCTCGCCAGCGTTCTGGCGGTCTACACCCACCTGTACGCGTTACTGCTGGTGCCGGTGCAGTGGTTGTCCGTGCGTGGACAAGAGAGTGCGAAACCACATGGAAGGCGCGCGACAGAATTTCACACCATGCGTCACACCTGGATCTGGATTGGCGTTGCGGTTATGCCCCTGCTGGTATTCGCGGCCAAGACAGGAGCCGGGCCCATTCGTTGGATCACGCGGCCCAGCCTTCTCGACGTGCTGGACTTCACTGAGCAACTCGCGGGTAATGATGGGCTGCCGCTGCTTCTGCTCTACGCAGGCGCGTGCCTGGCTGCGATCATCCCGCTGGAGAAGATGACGTGGCTGCTTCGGCCCGGAATCGCTCCGGATGTGTGGACGCGCCAATTCCTGCTGGTGTGGCTGCTCTTTCCGGTTGGCGTCACGTTGCTGCTCTCGCTGGCGCGTCCGATATTTCTAGGACGTTACTTCATCTTCTGCCTGCCCGCCCTGGTCATTCTGGCCGCGGCAGGGCTGGCGCGCTTGCGTAAACCCTGGCTGCTTGCCCTGAGCCTTGCGGCCATGCTTCTGCTTTCTCTGCAGGGAACTCTTTCTTACTACGACCACGACTTCGACTTGGAGCGCGACGGTTCGGGAGCGGCCGCGGACTACATTCTGACCCACGCGCAACCTGGCGACGCCATTCTGTTTTACATCCCAAGCGCTCGCGCTCCCTACGAGTTCTTCAAGACGATTCGTGACGGGGAGAGTTCACGAAGCAGCGGCGCGACAGGCTCGGCACACCAAGTCGAAGTCATCTATCCGCGTCACAGCGACCATCTCGACTATCGTGACTTCACCGGCAAGCCCACGAACGACTTTCTGCGCGCAGTACCGGGCGATTATGCGCGAGTTTGGCTGGTGCTGATGAGCGACGGAACGCCCGGCCATCCCGATGCCACCACGTTGATGATCAACCAGGCGCTCGGCGAGTCGTTTCCGCGAGCGGAGGGGGTGCAGTTTCCTGAGGTGGAAGTCAGGCTTTACAGCCGACCGTGACGCGGTCGAGGCGAGTGTTTCTGGTGGGCCGCCTCCGTTCCTACAATTCGCCAAAAAGTGCCGATTCCCGTGAAACGAAACCTCCTCGGCAGTGTTCCGCGGAGGAGGTCTTAAAATCACATTGCGGGACTTGCCTTACTTCGGCTGATCCAGAGTGATGCCCTGGGTTCCGGGCTGTTTCTCGGCTTTAGCTTTCTTGGTGAGCAAGGTCTGGTCGACCCAGTGGTCGGCGGTCTTCAGGTCTTCCTGCCGCTGATTCAGGTCGTCGCATTCTACGTCGGCCTTTTCGCGGTACATCAGGTTCAAATAGGCCATGGCGTCGTCGTAGTCGGGACGGAGTTCAATGGCCTTGTTCAGACTCTCAATGCCTTCCTGGATCGAAGGCCCGTTCTTGATTTTCAATTCGGCGCAGACCTGTTTCTGGTCTTTGTTCTTGGGGTTCAGGTTCTCATCCGGCTTGAGGCCGAGCTTGGCGCGCTCTTCCATACGAGGCTGGTAGCAGGCCGTCCAGTCGATGACGCCCACCGAGTAGTAAGGCTCAGGATCGTTGGGATCGGAGTCGGCCGCCAAGCGGTAGAACTTCTTGGCCTCGTCGAACTTCTTCATGTTCAGGTAGAGGTAGGCGATGCCCTTGGCGGAGTTGACCTTCTGCTCGCGTGCCGGATTCATGGCCAGCACGCTCTGGTATTGCTCAATGGCCTGGTCCGCCATTTTATTGTTATCCGGCGTGTCGGCGCCTGGGATGTATTGCTGAGCGTAGGCGGTAGCCAGATACATTTTAGCGTTGATCAGAGTGGGATCGAGGGCAACGCTTTGCTGGAAGTGGTCGATCGCCTCTTCGTATTTGGCGTTCTTATAGGCGGTGACGCCCTTGTTGAGTTGGTCGCGGGCCCGCAGCTTGCTGCAGCCCATGGAAGATAAAATCGCCAGCGCAGCAACCGCCAGCGTTAACAGCCGAATAGATTTATTCATTGCGGTATAAGTCTCCCTTGCCACACAGCATCCTAGGCCCAGAGACGGCGGGTTGACAAGAGCTGGCCGAGCGTTTCTTAGCAAACGCGGCACGGAAGCGGTTGGTTCCCGTGCGCGAGCCGATGCGAGGCGCGACCTTATCCGGGCACTCTTCTCGTAGTGGGCGTGCTCTTAACCGCCCGCTTCAATCTTCGCAGTAATCAGACCGACTTTATCCACTCCCGCAGCGTGCGCGATGTCGATCACGTTGGCCACGTCGGCGAAGGGAATGGCATCATCGCCCTTCACGAACATGACTTTCTCGGCGCGGGTTTTGTAGATATCGGCCAGACGGCCCTGCAGGTTGTCCCAGGTAGCGTCCTCCTGGTTGATCTTCAGGCCGGGATCCTGACCGGCGCCGCGATCGATCAACTGAACCACGATGGTGCGGTCCGGAGTGTTGTTCTTGGGCGCATTGGGCGGAGGCGGCTGAGGAACCAGCGCATCCAAGCCTTTCGGCGTCAACGGCGTAATCACCATGAAAATGATGAGCAGCACCAGCAGCACATCAATGAGCGGAGTAACGTTAATGTTCGCGCTTTGGCCCCCGCCCGTACCAACTGCCATACTCATGATCGAATCTCCTCTATTGCCCACCCGCCGGAGCGGCAGGCGGAGCGTTTGGAGTACTTTTTCTCTGGTCGGTGAGCAAGCCCAGATCATCCACACCGGCGGCGCGTACGGCATCGACTACTTCGACCACCTTGCCGAAGTGGGCGCGGGCATCCGCTTTGAGGTAAACCTCTTTGCTGGTCTTGTTGGCCAGGCGATCCTTCACCTTGCCGGTCAGACTGTCGACCAGGACCTTATCGGAGCCGAAGTAGACGGTCCCGTCGCGCATTACTGAAATCAACAGTGCGTCTTCCTTATCGGCGTCCTGCATCGCCGTGGGGTTGTTTACCTTGGCCATGTCGACGCTGATGCCTTTCTGCAACATGGGGGTGATCACCATGAAGATGATCAGCAACACCAACATCACGTCCACCATCGGTGTGACGTTGATGTCGGAGTTGACGTTCGCCCCTTCGTTCCGTTTGGCTAATGACATAGTTTCTCCGTAAAACAGTTGCCGGCGGCTAGTTGCCGGCAAACCCAGGACCGCTTTGGGTTGGGAAGCCCAGCGCCGGGAATCATCCCGGCGCCGGACAGCAACTCACAGCGGAGGTCCGGTCCGAAAGACCCTCAGACCTAGGACCGGCGAACGTCCCGTCGCTTAAGGAAATAGTCGATCAGTTCGCTCGATGAATTGTCCATCTCCACATCGAACGCTTCCACGCGGCCGGTGAGGTAGTTGAACATCATGACGGCGGGGATCGCGACCAGCAGCCCGAAAGCGGTGGTGACCAGCGCTTCCGAAATGCCGCCTGCGACCGCGCCCAGACCGGTAGCCTTCTGTTCGGAAATACCTTTGAAGGCGTTGAGAATGCCCATCACGGTGCCGAACAGTCCCACGAAGGGGGCGGTCGAACCGATGGTGGCCAAGCCGCCCAAGCCACGCTTCAGTTCGGCGTGGACGATGGCCTCGGTGCGCTCCAGAGCGCGCTTGGAAGCTTCAATGGTCTCGCCGGGGATGGCGCCGGGGCTATCCTGGTGAGCCTTGAACTCCATGAGGCCGGCGGTGACTACTTTGGCCAGATGGCTTTTCTTGTTGCGCTCGGCGACTTTGATGGCCTCGTCGATGCGGCCATCGCGCAAAGCTCCGGCTACGGCAGGAGCGAAGGCGCGAGACTGCTTGCGGGCCGCGTTGTATGCCATGGCGCGGTCAATCATGACGCCGATCGACCAGCCCGACATGATGAACAGGATGATGACCACGATCTTCGCGATGATACCCATCTGGTGCCATAGCGAAATCGGATCCCAACCCACTGCGCCACCTTCCTGCACAATCCAAGCGGACACCCTGGGGACCTGACTGACAGCTGCTATTACAAAGTTAGCTAACATGAGTTGCTTTTCCCTCCTCGGAACTTCTTAGACTTTGATGCGAAATCTGTATGCCCTGCAAAAGGTTGACGGCAGAAAGCTGCGTAGCGCTCGCATTCGCATACCTGAGATGAAAGGTACGGCGGCCACGCCCGGTAAAAGGGCTCTCCCGGCCACGCCTATAGGTGGGAAGGGGAGGGCCATCCGGCTTACACTTTCTAACATACTTCGTACCACACTGCTTCACACCGCGCCGGGACTTAGCCTCCGGCAAGGGTAAAGTTCACCAACACTTCCGTATCCACTTCGACCGGCTCGCCGTTGAGCAGGTACGGCCGATACTTCCACTGCTTCACGGCTTCGATAGCCGCGGGAGCTAGCATTGGATGCCCGCTCACCAACGTCAGGTTTTCGATGGAGCCGTCCTTGGCGATGACCGCTCTCAACACCACCTGGCCCGAGATGCGAGCTTGCCGCGCCAGCGGTGGATAAGTGGGGTTGACCCGGCGCACCAAAAGACCGGCGGAAACACCCTGGGAAACCCGGACACGTTGTGGGGTAGCGACCTTGGGCACGGCTACGGGGGTGGAACTGATAATCCCGCCGATCACGCCGCCCATCTGGCCGCCCGGAATTCCTCCCGGAACGCCTCCAATGACGCCGCTGGACCCCATCACCGGCGGAGGAGCTTCGTCTTCCTTAATCATTTGGACTTTTTGGGGAATCTTGGTGGGGGTGCGGAGCTCTCCGTTCACGATATCGGTCTGAACCTGCTTCACGATCTTGACCGGAGCAGCTGCCGGAGGAGGAGGTGGCGGAGGCGGGGGTGGGGCCACCAGGAAGGTCATCAACTGTTGCTTCGGCAGGGCTTCGGTAAAGATGAGGGGCATCAAAACCATGAGACCGATCAAACATATTTCGAGGAAGATCGCGAATGTCGTGGTTCGTCCCCGCCTGGTCTTCAGCCTGCCACCCGATTCCAGAAGACTATCTTCAAACATAAGAGTGTTCTCCCTACTTCAGAGCCTACGTAAACTTAGACACCGACTGCGTCCCCTTTGCTCCCGAATTCAACCACGCTAGCCCGACAACGCCGCTTAAGTCCGGCCGGGCTTCCGCAAAGCCTTACAAACAAACACCTGGCCTAAAACCGTTTACCAAGATATCGAACGATCACTTGGCCCGGCCAGGCATCGCGACCGGCCGCTTGCCCTTCTCGATTCTCCAGTCCTGATAGGCCACCAGGATGGGAGCGGCGATGGCAATCGACGAGTACGTGCCAATTAAGATGCCAATTACGAGCGCGAGGCTAAACCCGCGAAGCACCTCGCCGCCGAACAAATAGAGAGCAAGTACAGTAAGGAAGGTTAGCCCGGCTGTCAAGATGGTTCGACTTAAAGTCTGGTTGATGCTCCGGTTCACGATTTCCGAGAGCTTCTCGCGCCGCATCAGTTTAATGTTTTCGCGGATGCGGTCAAATACCACGATCGTGTCGTTATTAGAGTAACCAATCAAAGTCAGGATGGCGGCGATGACGGTCAGGGAGATTTCCTTATTCAGCAGGGAAAATGCGCCCACCGTGATCAGCGTATCGTGGAACACCGTAACCACCGCGGCAACTCCATAAATCCACTCGAAGCGGAAGCCCAGGTAGATCAGCATGCCGGCGAGCGAGTAGGCCGTCGCTAACAGGGCCTGCTTGCGCAACTGCGCGCCCACCTGGGGTCCGACGATCTCCACATTAAAAACCCCGTAGTCCGACAAGAAGAAGCCATCCGGCAGAGAGCCAACCACCGCCGGATCGACCGAAGCCTTTAACTGGTCGAATGAACTGAGCACCCCGCCATCCACTTTGTCGCGGGTATCGACGATCGCCTGGGCTTGCTGGGTGTACTTCTGGTCGGCATCCGAGCCCAAATGCATGGGATCTTTGTCCATCAGATAATTCTTGAGGGTCAAAAAACTGGAATTATTTAGGTCCAGCTTGCCTGCGGGGGTGTTGGTCGCCAGCGTGTTGATGATCTTCGTCTTGCCCTGGTCGAGGGCCTGTTCGTTAGTTTCCTGCACGTCGAGGTCGATCAGTTCCTCGTTGTCAGAAGGTGGTCCGAAACGCTGGATCTTCGCGTTATGCAGGCCGACACGGTCCATAGCCGCACGCAGCGCGTTGTCGTCTGGCGTGTGCGAGAACTTCACGTACACCAGTGTGCCGCCGCGGAAGTCCACGCCGTACGGGATGTGGTGCCAGAACAACATGGAAAATATGCCCGCCACGCTGAACACGAGCGAGAAGGCGAGAAAATACCACTTCTTCCCGAGGAAATCTATGTTGGTATTGCGAAAGAACTCCACCGAGCTTACCTCTTATCCGATTTATGAATTCGCGAAGAATTTGGTAATTGGGTAATTTAGTAATTTTGAAATTGAAAAGCCAAAGAATCCGGACAGCCTCAGGATTTCAAATTACCAAATTACTAAATTACCCAATTACCAAATCCTCCTAAATGCTCAACGCTTCACCGCGCTGCTTGCGGCTCAAAATCCAGTCGAAGATGGTGCGCGATACGAACACGGCCGTGAACAGGTTTGCCAGCAAACCGAAAGTGAGCGTGACGGCAAATCCCTGGACGGGGCCGGTTCCGAACAGGAACAGAATTGCGGCCGACACGATGGTGGTGACGTGCGTATCCACGATGGTTATCCAGGCGTGGCTAAATCCCTGATCCACCGCGGATGGTGGCGTCTTGCCGTTGCGTAACTCTTCGCGAATGCGCTCGAAAATCAGCACATTCGAATCCACACCCATGCCCACGGTAAGAATCACGCCGGCAATTCCGGGCAGCGTCAACACCGCCCCGACATAGCCCATGAAACCGAGCAGGATGACGAGATTCAGCAGGAGAGCAAGGTCCGCATTGATACCCGCGGCACGGTAGTAGATCAGCATGAAAATCAGCACGACGAGCATGCCGACAATGGCGGCACGAACGCCGGCGCGGATCGAATCCGTACCCAGCGACGGCCCAACCGTGCGTTCTTCCAGATACTTGATGCCCGCCGGCAGCGCGCCCGAACGCAGGATCATAGAGAGATCCTTGGCCTGCTGCGCGCTCATGCTGCCGCCGCTAATTTCGCCGGTATCGCGGATGGCTTCCTTGATATTGGCGACTTCTTGCACTTTGTTATCGAGCACCACGCCCAGGCTCTCGCCCACGTGTGCTGAAGTGAAGCTGTAGAAGCGCTGGCCGCCCTCACCGGTAAGAGTGAAATGCACATTGGGCTGGCCGTTCTGGTCGGTGCTGGGCTGGGCATCGCGCAGGTCTTTTCCCCTGACCGCGGAAACGCGCGAAACCAGATACCAAACCTGTTCGCCTCCCGGAACTCCGGGGGCGGCGTGCCCCGGAAGCAGAATCGCATCCGGCGGCAAAATTCCACCTTTATCCTGAAGCGCGGCCTGCTCGCTGGGATACGGTCCGCCTAACACCTGCTTGATCTCAAGCATGGCGGTGGATTGAATGAGGCCCTTCACGCGCTCAGGATCGTCCACGCCGGGCAACTGCACCAGAATCTGATATTGTCCGAGGCCGTGCTCTTGGATGGTCGGTTCACTCACGCCCAGCGCGTCGATGCGGTTGCGGATAGTCTCGATCGCCTGAGTCACGGCCTTGCTCTTCAGATCGCTCAGCATCTGCGGCTTCATCGTGAGCGCGTAGGTATTTTCCGCTCCGGAACTCAGGCTGTACTCTTGCAGGCGCTCATTAACGATATCCAGCAGGTTTTGGCGGCCCTCGGTAGGAATGCCCTTTAGCACAATCCGGTCGGGATTACTCTGCGGATCGGGCTTGGAGATGTCCGAGAAGGAGATCTTGCTCTTGTTGAGTTGTTCTTTGAGGATTTCGACCGCATTGTCGGAGTCGATGTTGACCGCGTCGTTCACCTGCACCTGCAGGATGAGATGGGTTCCGCCTCGCAGATCCAGACCGAGGTGAATACGGTTGGTCATTGCCGTGAGCAAACCCTGGCCGGAAAAACTCTGCGGAATGCCAAATATCCCGTACAGACAGGCGAGCAGAACCGCTACGATGAGTGCCAATTTCCAAAGAGAATTCTTATTCATAACAAAACAGAGTCCAGATATCAGGTTGTGCTGCGATTACTTGCTCTTCACTTCTTCCTCGGCGGTCGTAACTTGAGTGACGGAGGCCTTGGTCACTTCCAGCAGGACGTTGTTGGGGGGAACGCGCAGATGGATGGAATCATCTTTGAGCGCCATAATCGTTCCCCGCAAGCCGCCGCTGGTGGTGACCTTGTCGCCGGTCTTGAGCGAATCCAGCATGGCCGTCCACTTCTTCTGGCGGCGCTGCTGGGGCAGAATCAGCAGGAAATAAAAGATCGCAAAAATAAAAATGAGTGGGGCAACGCTTAACCACCCCATTCCGCCACCAGCTTGCACCGCCAAGAAGGATTGCATGTTCATTAAGCTATGTTCACCAGACTATTTTCAGCAGGCCAGGGTCACCAAGCTCTGCTAACCAGACTCACGACCCAATCCGCGAACAACCGCCCGCGCTTACCTCGCTACAGTCCTGTCATTTCACGACGGGAGTTGTGTCGATTCCGGCCGGATCGTGACTTGTCAAACCCGACTGCCCAGGCTTGAATCCGGGAGGGTCTTTCCAGGGAAGGCCACGGTTTCGGTCGAGACCAGACGCTAGAGAAAACCGGACTCTCCCCCAAGTCGAATAGAATGACGCACCCGGCGCATAGTGTCAAGGTAGAAACTCAGGTTATGCAGGGTATTTAAGACCTGAGCCAGCACTTCATTCGAAGCATACAGATGCCGCAGATATGCTCGTGAATAGCGCAGGCACACCCGGCAGCCGCAGTTGGGATCGAGCGGACCTGCGTCTTGAGTATAGCGCGCTTGCTTGATTGAGACTTTTCCCTCGGAGGTAAACAGCAGGCCATGGCGCGCCGCGCGTGTGGGCAGAACGCAGTCCATCATATCGACGCCGAGGCTGGCGTACTCAACGATCTCCTCGGGAGTTCCCACGCCCATCACATAGCGTGGCTTGTCGGCGGGAAGATGTTCGAGTGTCGCTTCGATCACCTCGCGGGTGCGCTCCCGCGGCTCACCGACACTGAGCCCTCCGATGGCATAGCCGGGAAAGCCGATTTCGATGGTGCGCTCGGCCGATTCCTTCCGGAGATCGAGATCCATCCCGCCTTGAACGATGCCGAAAAGGGACTGGGTAAAGTACCCAGTCCCCAGTACCCGGTTGCCTGCACTTGCTTTTTCTTGAGTGAACGCCGCGCCTTTATCTGGGCACTGGGTACTAGGTACTACGCACTGAGAACTGCCCCACGGAACTTCATGCTTGTGATCCTCGAAATACTTTTTGCTGCGCTCGGCCCAGCGCAGGGTTAATTCCATGGAAGCTTTGGTGCGGGCGCGGTCGGCGGGATACTCCGTACACTCGTCGAACGCCATGATGATGTCGGCGCCCAAACCGATCTGCACCTCCATAGACTTCTCCGGGCTGAAGAAGTGCGACGAGCCATCGAGATGCGAGCGAAACGTGACGCCTTCTTCGGTGACCTTGCGGAGCGCATTCAAGCTGAAAACCTGGAAGCCGCCGGAATCGGTCAGGATCGCCCGCGGCCACGCCATGAAACGATGCAGGCCACCGAGTTTACGCACAGTCTCGACGCCGGGACGCAGGTAGAGGTGATAGGTGTTGCCGAGAAGAATCTGAACCCCGAGTTCTTCGAGAATGTCCTGGGGCATTCCCTTGACGGTCGCCACCGTGCCGACCGGCATGAACACAGGCGTTTCGATCTCGCCGTGGGGTGTGAGCAGGCGGCCGGCGCGCGCCTGCTTGCTAGTAGCCTCGATGCGAAATGCGATGGACATTGATTGGAATTGTAGCGTTTGCGATTGTAGCAACGGTGCGAGGTTGGAGGTCAGGATTCCGGGACCGATAAGGGCAAGAGTTCGCCCCGCACCCCATCATTCTCCACGATGAGCCTGCCAACGCTCACCGGGAGTTTGAATCGCCGCGGTCCGGCGCTGCCGGGATTGAAATAGAGCACACCATCGCGGGTCTCCTGTTTGGGCGTGTGACTGTGGCCGCTGACCACAACCGCGAATCCGGCAGCCTTGGGCTTGAGGTCCAACTTTGCCAGATCGTGTAGCACGTAAATTGAAACACCGCCCAGTTCGAGCACCTGCGTTTCGGGCAATTTTTGAGACCACGGGGCTTTGTCGATATTGCCCCGCACCGCGATGACGGGAGCAACGGTCGAGAGCGCGTCGAGGATTTCGGGTGAGCCGACGTCCCCGGCGTGAATGATTCGTTCCGACCCGCGCAGAGCTTCGATAGCCTCGGGACGCAACAGGCCGTGAGTGTCGGAGATTACGCCAATCAGGACGGGAGGCATGGGTTTAGCGATCAAGTTCGAGCCAGCGCGACCGCGCGGTGCAGCTTCAGAACATCCTCCTCGAGCACCTGAAAGCGTTGATAGTCGCAGCCCGGAACCGTCCCTATCGAAACCTGTGGATTTCGGTGGAGCATCGAGCTGTCAACGGGACTTCTCAAGCCCACGTGAATTTCTCTCACCCCCGTTTGCTCGATGATGCTTGCGGCATTCTTGTCATTAATGCCGCCGCAGGCCATGATGGCGATCCGGCCGCGCGCGGCTTCTACCAGCCGGGCAATCCGCTGAACCCCCGCGCAGGCGGTTCTTTCTCCGCCGGAGGTCAGGAGCCGGTCCGCGCCGGTTTTGCAGACGTCTTCCAAAGCAAGAAAAAGATCTGCGGACGTGTCGAACGCCCGATGGAACGTAACGTTGAGTGGCCGAGCCAGCTCGACCAATTGCCGTGTGCGTTCCGTATCCACGCTGCCGCGAGCATGGAGGATGCCTAAGACGACGCCGTCGGCCCCGAGCTTCTTAGCGGCCAGAATGTCACGCCGCAAAGTCTCAAATTCTTCCGATGTGTAATAGAAATCGCCGCCCCGGGGTCGAATCATCACCTGCAGGCCGATGGATATCCTGGCTCGCACCAGTTCAATGAGACCCGCACTGGGAGTGACGCCGCCTTCGAGCAGATTGCTGCACACTTCCACGCGCGCCGCTCCGCCTCGCTCCGCCGCCACGGCAGAAGCCACGGAGTCGACGCATACCTCGATTAAAATCGGATCGCTCATAAGCCAGTTGCGGCACGCCTACTTCCCCTTCATCTTCTCCACAAACTTGCCGATGCTCACCACCGCCCGGCCGACGGTGCCGCGGCCAATTTCCTGAGCATCATCGCGCGCGGTCACGCGCAGGATGTAGAAACGTCCGTCAAAGGACTCCAGCACGGCCTCAGCCTGGACGTGTGCGCCGATGCCGCTCGCAGCGCGATGTTCGATGTTGATCGAGGTTCCAACCGTGATCTCGTCGCCCTCACAGTAGGGTTGGAGCGCATGGAAGGCCGCCGTCTCCATCAGGCGAATCATGTCAGGCGTGGAATAGACCGGCGGCAACTCAGCGTGGTGCGAGGTCAACGTGTGCTTGAATTCGACGGTTTCTTGCGCTTCGCCGCGCGCGCCGATGGGAATTTGCTTTGCCATGCCGATGTTCCTTCTTCAGCCGCCTCCGTCTCTCATGCACACTCACAGAAACACGAACTTGAAAAACGAAGAGCCAATGATCCCGGCGGAACTTACAGGAATCATTGGCCCACATTCAATTGTGCGACAGTCGGATCAAGCAGCGAACGTCGTGCGCGCCGCTTCGATTCCATCGAGTGCGCGCCACAACATCTTCGCTGCATTCTCAGCCGCATCTAGCGCAGCGTCTGCCGTTTCCGGATGCGCCGCGATTCGATTCTCCAGTTGCTTGCGCCAGACGTTGGAGTGGTAGATGTCGGCGGTGGCGTGGAGCGCGAAGTAGCCGCAGGTTTTGTCATCGGCTCCATACATCTCGCGCAGGCCGCGCTCTTTCTCTTTGGCTATGCGAGGCACCTGGGATTCGTAGACGTAAAACGCAGCCAGCGCCTCTTCCGGCGTGCCCTCGCTGGCCACGCAGTGGAAGTACCGTATCAACTCCCGGATCTCCGCCACCGGCATGTGCCAGTGCATGTCTCGCCGTGCTCCCATGCCTTCGGCAAAATCGAGCCAAAGCTCAGAGTGGGGCACGGATTCCTTCCCCGACCCACCCGCGGTGCCTTTCTCGTCGCACATGTTGGCCAGCACCGCGCGCCGCAGCTCACCCTCGTCCAGGCGAAGCGCAAACTCGGCCAGGTAGCAGGGAAACGCTTCGACGTGGTGATAGTAGTGGCGGGCATACTCGCGTAGATCGTCGCGCTTCAAGTCACCAGCCGCCCATGCCCGGTAGAAAGGATGGCAGAGCAGGTCGTACCCAGCAATCGACGCCTCCAGTTGCTCGAAGAACTGTGCAGTATTCATGATGGCCTCCCCGGGTGCTTCGGTTTGAGCCATTACTATATACGGGCGACCCCGGAGGTCGGCAAGTGATTTGGATCACAGATGCCGCTAAGTTGTTAGAATGAATGGCAAGATCGCGGAGCCGGGGAGTCTGTAGTTCTGTTCTCGATGCCGTTCACCGAACAATTCGAAGTAGTCGTCGTTGGTGCGGGCCATGCCGGATGCGAGGCCGCGATGGCCGCGGCGCGCATGGGGTTGAAGACCGCGCTCTACACGCTGAACGTCGACCTGATCGCGCAGATGTCCTGCAATCCAGCGATCGGCGGCATCGCCAAGGGTCACCTGGTTCGAGAGGTGGACGCGCTCGGCGGAATCATGGGTGAGATCACGGACGCGGTGGGCATCCAGTTTCGTCTGCTGAATACGTCGCGCGGGCCGGCCGTGTGGTCGCCGCGAGCGCAATGCGACAAGCAAGCTTACCGGCTCAAGATGCGCGAGGTTTTGGAGTCGCAGCCGAATCTCAAGATCAAGCAGGCGGAAGTGGCGGAGCTGATAACAGCAGTTCCGAGTACCTCGTACCCAGTACCCAGTGAAGGCGATGACTCGGTACTCGGCACTCGGTACTCGGTACTGGGTGTAAAACTCCGCGACGGCCGCACCGTGGGCGCGCAGGCTGTGATCATCACCACCGGCACCTTCCTAAACGGACTGATTCATTGTGGCGAGCAGCAGTATCCCGCCGGGCGATCAGGAGAACCGGCCGCGGTTCTGCTGGGCGAAGCGCTGAAGAAGCTGGGGCTGCGCGGCTGCCGTTTGAAGACGGGCACACCGCCACGCCTGGACGGACGCAGCATCGACTGGTCGCGCTTCGCGGAGCAACCCGGCGACGCCGACCCAACTCCGTTCAGCTTCCGCACCAGACGCGTGGCGCATCACGACACCCAAGTGCCCTGCTACATCGCATGGACTACGCCGGAGACTCACCGCATCATCCGCGAGAACGTGCATCGCTCGCCGATGTACAGCGGGCAGATCCAGTCGATCGGTCCGCGGTATTGTCCGTCGATCGAAGACAAGATCGTGAAATTCCCGGACAAGGCGATGCACCAGCTCTACCTCGAGCCCGAAGGCCTGAACACGCACGAAATCTACGTCAATGGAATGAGCACTTCGCTGCCGGTGGAAGTGCAGATTGCCATCTTGAAGTCGATTCCCGGCCTCGAAAATGCCGAGATGCTGCGTCCCGGATATGCCATCGAGTATGACTCGATTGATCCCACCGAGCTGCAGCGTACTTTGGAAACGAAAAAGATTGCCAGCCTGTTCTTGGCCGGCCAGATCAACGGCACGTCCGGCTACGAAGAAGCGGCGTGCCAGGGCCTGATGGCGGGCATCAACGCGGCATTGCAGGTGAAGGCACAGCCGCCGCTGATCCTCGACCGCACCGAGGCCTACACCGCCATCCTGATCGACGACCTCATCTCGAAGGGGACAAACGAGCCTTATCGCATGTTCACCTCGCGGGCGGAATTTCGCCTGCACCTGCGCATTGACAACGCCGATCGCCGGCTCACCCCGCACGGCCATCGCGTCGGCATGATTTCGGAAGAGGCGTGGGATGATTTTCAAGCCAAGCAGCAGCGGCTGGAGGCGATGAAGAAGTTGCTGGAACGCACAAGGCTGACGCCTGGAATGTTGAACAAGATCGCTGTGGAGCGGGCTTCGGGCTCCGGGCTTCGGGCTTCAGCCAATCCCGCGGAACACACTGCCTTCGGCGAAGCCCGAGGGCCGAAGCCCGACGCCCGTAGCTACGAGGAACCTGCTGTCGCCGACAGCGCAACAGAATTCGCGCTAGACTTCACCTCCGCCGTCGGCCAAACTTGTGCGCAGTTGCTGAAGCGCCCCGAGATCGTCATCGAGCAGTTGGCGCCAATTCTCCGCGAACTGGACTCTAAGTTCTTTGAAAGGGAAGTAATCCGTGAGAACCCGCGCGAATCCGTGGCTACGCTTTCTTCCGAAGTTCGCAACGAACTCAAGTCGGTGGAAACCGAAATCAAGTACGAAGGCTACCTGCTGCAGCAACAGCGTGCCATGGATCGAATGAAGAAGTCAGAGCAGCGGTCCATCCCCGGCTGGTTCGACTACCGCTCGGTCAGCGGACTCTCGCGCGAGATGCAGGAAAAGCTTACGCATATACAGCCGCGCACGCTGGCGCAGGCCTCGCGCATCCCGGGAGTGACACCGGCGGCGGTGTCACTGGTGAATGTATTTATCGAGATTCAGGCCCGGCGACGCGAGCAGGCTGCCGCGATCTAGGTCGCGGCATACCAGAAATTAACACTGCGTTAACAATCCACTGTTACGCACAGGTTAATATCTCGCCCATGCCGCAAGAGTCCCTACGCATTGACGATCAGCCCGGAACGAAGCCAGGACAGCGGATTCTTCGTCTGGAAGGGGCGCTGGTTATGACCACGATGTTCGAGTTCCAAGCTATGGTACGCGCCGACAAATCGCAGGCGCTGATCATCGATTTCAGCAACGTCTCCTACGTGGATTCGGCCGGGATCGGGGCGCTGGTGGGAGCGTACGTCACGCGCCAGAATTGTGGGCGGAGTCTGGCGCTGGTAGGCGTGAGTGAGCGCGTCCACAACGCACTCCAGGTCACGCGAGTCGAGCAGTTTTTTCGTTTCTTCGATTCCGTCAGCGCGGCGGAGGAAGCGACGGCTGCGTAGTGAGTCAGATGAGTGTAACGGCGATGTTTCAACAACCATCCTTTCGATGCACCCGAAACAGCATAGCTTTCATTGACTTGCCCCTTTCACGGACGTAGCATTCTGCTACGGTGATCGGCCAGACCATCTCACACTATCGCATCGTCGAGAAGCTGGGCGGCGGCGGTATGGGTGTAGTCTACAAGGCTGAGGACACCGACCTTGGGCGCTTCGTCGCTCTGAAATTCCTTCCTGACAACGTTGCGCAGAACCCTCAGGCCCTCGACCGCTTCCGCCGGGAAGCCCGTGCCGCTTCCGCGCTGAACCACCCCAACATCTGCACGATCTACGAAATTGGCCATCACGGAGACCGCCAGTTCATCGCGATGGAGTTTTTGCAGGGCGCAACTCTAAAGCATCGCATTGGCGGACGTCCGCTGGAGATGGAGGTTTTGCTTCCTCTGGCCATTGAAATCGCCGACGGACTCGATGCCGCTCACGCAGCGGGAATTATCCACCGCGACATCAAGCCAGCGAATCTCTTTGTTACCCAGGCAGGCCACGCCAAGATCCTCGATTTCGGACTGGCGAAGATGGTAGGCAAACCCGCGGCTGCTGGAAGTGATTCGTTAACAGTTTCGCTCGATTCCGACGCCTCACAACTGACGAGCGCGGGTGCTTTGCTGGGCACGGTGGCTTATATGTCGCCGGAACAGGTGCGAGCGAAAGAGCTGGATGCCCGAACCGACTTGTTCTCTTACGGGGCGACTCTGTACGAGATGGCAACCGGTAAGCCGCCGTTTGATGGGGGGAGCGCGGGGGAAATTTGCGGCGCGATTCTTCACGAGGAACCGGTCCCGCCATCACGGATCAATGCACAGGTTCCACAGACTCTGGAAGCCGTGATCCTCAAGGCACTGGAGAAGGACCGCGGTTTGCGCTACCAGCACGCCGCCGAGATCCGCACCGACCTGCAACGGCTGAAGCGGGACTCTGAGAGCGGACGCAGTTCTGCGGCAAACTCTGGCACGCTGGCTGCACCGCATGGCAAGACTTGGAAGATCGCGGTTCCCGTCCTGTTGATCGCCTTGTTCGTGGCGGGCGGGCTTTACTATCGCTCCCATCAGCAAAGCAAGCGCCTGACCGACAAGGACACCATCGTCCTCTCTGATTTCGCCAACAGCACGGGCGATGCAGTTTTCGACGACACGTTGAAGACGGCTCTCAGCGTTTCCCTGCGGCAATCCCCTTTTCTGAATGTACTCACCGATAGCCAGGTCGCGAAGACTTTGCAACAGATGACTCAGCCAGCCGGCAAGAAGCTCACCCCCGAATTGGCCCGCGAGCTCTGCCAGCGCGCGGGTAGCAAGGCCTATCTTGCCGGAGCAATCGGCCGTTTAGGCAGTGAATATGTCGTCGGATTGAAAGCGGTGAACTGTAGCAACGGAAATACGCTCGCCGAGGAACAGGTTACGGCTGCGTCGAAGGAGAAGGTGTTGGATAGTCTGGGCGGGGCGGCATCCAAGCTGCGCACCGAGCTCGGCGAATCGCTGGCCACCGTGCAGAAGTTCGATGCTCCGCTCGAACAGGCCACCACGTTTTCGTTGGATGCGCTCAACGCTTACGGCCTGGCTCTATCCACTTGGGATAAAAAGGGCGACCGCGACTCGCTTCCGATTTTCAAGAAAGCCATCGAACTGGATCCAAACTTTGCCATGGCTTATGGTGCGCTGGCAACAATCAACCACAATCTCGGAGACTCTGAGCTTGCCCGTGAGAATGCCACCAAAGCCTATGAACTTAGAGATCGCGTGACTGAAGCCGAACGGGAGGCGATTGAGGCGCGCTACTACTTGTATGTAACCGGCGATTTAGAGAAGGCCGCAGAAGTCTACGCTGTTGCAGCTCAAAACTACCCTGACTCTGCGGGCGCCTACAACCACTTGGCCAACAACGAAGAAGAACTCGGCCGCTATCAGCAGTCGGTCCAAGACCTTCGCAAGGCTCTGCTGCTTGACCCGTCGAGAGCTTCGACATACGCAAATTTGGCAGTAGGCCTGCTCGCTTTAAACCAGGTGGAAGAAGCCTCCGCGGTTTTAGCGGAAGCCGACAAACGAGGCTTGCAGACCGATGTACTACTGCAAGCGCACTACTGGATAGCCTTTCTACATAACGACGAAAAAGAAATGGAGCGCCTGGTTCAGCGGTCATCTGATCTGCCCGGAGCTCAGGCTATTCTTCTATCCGAGCAATCTAACACCGCAGCCTACTACGGACATTTCGAAAAAGCCCGAGAGTTTTCGCGTGCCGCCGAAAATCTGATGGAACGCGATGGAAATAAAGAATTGGCCGCCAACTACCTGGTTCAGGCAGCCGTTCGCGAGAGCGAAGTCGGAGAGTTCGCCCGGGCTCAACAATATATTTCCCAGGCACAGAAGCTCTCGCACGGGCAGGATGTCGCAACGCTTACCGCTGTCGCTCTAGTTCAAATCGGAAGCGTCAATCAGGCCGAAGCCCTCTGCCACGAGCTAGACAAACAGTGGCCCGAGGGCACAATTGTTCAGAAATACTGGCTGCCCGCGATTCGCGCACAGATCGACCTGCGACAAGCGCGACCTTCGAAAGCCATCGATGATCTGGGGGTCGCGACTGCCATTGAGTTTGCCAATCCTGGATCAACCGCGGTCCCAACTCTTTATCCAGCCTATGTTCGAGCACAAGCCTATTTGGCGATGGGCGACGGTCCAAAAGCAGCGACAGAATTCAGAAAGTTGACTGATCGGCCGGGCCTTGTGTTGAATTACCCCCTCGGAGCGCTGGCTCATCTAGGACTGGCTCGCGCCTACAAGTCCTCCGGAGACTTACAAAATTCTCGCCAAGCTTACCTGGATTTCCTCTCCCTCTGGAAAGACTCCCACCCCGACATCCCCATCCTGAAGCAAGCCAAGGCCGAATACGCGAAGCTGCAGTAGTCAACTGTCGAGAACAGGCGATTTCGCTCATTGATGGGTTTTGAGCGCTATCGCGATTTATCGCCAGTCATCCAGTCGTTGAAGGGCGCCTTTCTTACGAGCCTACCAGCCTTAGAGAATTAGCTCCCAGCGCGTGCGCCCTACTCCGCCACGCCGTTGTTGACCTGGGCGCAGTCCATGCTCAGCGTTCCATTGTTGTTGAAGACCAGCCCGTAAAAGCGGAAGACACCGCCCACGCTGACCGAACTCGAACTCAGCCTTTGTGTATTGCTATCGGCGTAAACCACAATCGTATTCGGGTTTGTAAGCGTGGGTTGGCCGGGCTGATCTGCTAATACGACGAAAGGATCGTAGGCAGCGAGTGTGATGGTGTAGGTGGTGAAGTTCCCGCTCGTAGACATCGCGCTCACCGTGCCATTGATGGTTTGAGGCATCAGCGTCATGGTAGTCAGGGGAAGCGGATCGGGCGAGAATCCATCCACAGGGGCCGCGTTGGAGGTCACCAGTACGTTCTGGCCAGCAACGGTGTTCGCCGCATTGAATGTGGCGACGAAGGGAAGATTTTGGAGATTTGTAAACTGATTTGAAACCTGGGATATGGCGTTTCCATACCCGAATACGTCGTACAGTTCGCTGATGTTGCCCGAAAATTGAGCACTGAGCCCATCAACGTTGGGTGCCACCGGGTCTGCCAATATAAGCTGGCCGTTGGATAAGCTGAGATTCGTTGCATCGGTGTTATAAACTGCGACGCGCGTAGCCATCAAAGATCCATCCGCCTGGAGCGCGACGTCCATGTCGATGGGCATGCCAGTGCTCAGCCCTGAGACGTTGGTTGTCCCCTGAAATACCGTGCTGCCGTCGGCGCTGACCTGCCAAGTGGGAGTGTAACCATTAAAGTAGCCAACTAGGGAGGCCACCGTGAATCCAGTTCCTGTCGAGTCGATGGATGCAATTGTTCCTTCGAGCCCAAGGGCTTTGCCATTGGCGCTGTTGGTGGGCTGAGTTGCGATCGATAAAGGAGTCAAGTTGAAAACCGGCGAAATGGCGGCGGGGAGAGTGAAACCTTGTACGCAGCCGCCGGTGAAAGGCGCCGACTGCGAGACCTGCAAGTTCAAAACCAGGCCCATGGCGGTCCCGGTCACCTCAATCGGGGATGGAAGGGTCACAGTCGTGTTAGGCGTGCCCGGCCCATTGATTGCACCGTCGACAATTTGCAGGCCGATGCAGACGGCACTGGCCCCGTCGTAGACCGCGGTGGCAGACGTGTAAGTACCCTGAGGAATGGTTGCGGTCGCCAGCGGTTCAAGGGTGCCGTTGAGATGGATGAACTCGGCGCTCACAGGCGCGGAGAACACGGTCACCTTATTCCCAGATTGACTGGTGAGGGTCAAATTCTTCAGGGTTACGGGAAACTGCGCCAGTTGGTCGTTTGCCGTGCTCGACGCCAGCACCACTACGGTTGTATTTCCACGCAAGGTTGTGCCGCTGCTGCCTCCGCCGCACCCCGAAGCAAAAGCGGTGGTAAGTACGATTGCCATTGTGGATAGAGAGCAGGAGAAGCGGAATCTACAATATCGGTCCAGGCAAGAGAACGACGAAGTCATAAGCTCTCCTTATCATCGCATCAAGGGTACTCCTCGGCCGCGTCAAGGAGCATAGCAATCGTGTAAAGAACTGTTACGCAAGGCCGCCCAGCGGGCCGATAAGGAGATTGCGTAGCCCATAGGCGAATAGTCCTGTCTGTTAGCATCTTCTGGCGTACAGGCTGTGGGCTAAGGCAGCCCGGAAGTCAACTGCTGTTAACGGGCGATTACACTCTGATCCCACCGCGCACGCGTGCTTCGCTTTCTCCGCCTCGGGTTTGACTGGCTTGCCCATCCCTCCTAAGATGAATTTCCCTAAGCACTCCCGTTCAAACAAGAATGATCGGCCAGACCATTTCGCACTACCGCATCACCGGCCAGCTCGGCAGCGGCGGGATGGGTATCGTCTACGAGGCACAAGATCTTGACCTGGGACGCCGGGTCGCGCTGAAGTTTCTGCCGCCGCAACTTTCCCGCGATCAAAATGCGCTGGACCGCTTTCTGCTGGAGGCGCGCACCGCATCGGCGCTGAACCATCCCAACATTTGCACGATTTATGCAGTCGAAAAGGTCGAGACTGAGCGGGGAAACGCCCAGTCGTTTATCGCCATGGAGTTGCTGGAGGGCGAGACGCTCGATCGCCGATTGAACACCGGCCCGCTGCCGATCGATCGCCTGCTGGATTGGTGCATTCAACTTGCCGATGCGCTCGACGCCGCACACGCGCAAGGAATCATCCATCGCGACATCAAGCCGGCAAAC
Source organism: uncultured Acidobacteriaceae bacterium (assembly GCA_963749985.1). Taxonomy (GTDB): domain Bacteria; phylum Acidobacteriota; class Terriglobia; order Terriglobales; family Acidobacteriaceae; genus Sulfotelmatobacter. The sequence continues at coordinate 264,272 of CAVVOS010000008.1, forward strand.
ATATTTGTCACCCAGCGCGGGCAAGTGAAGGTGCTCGACTTCGGCTTAGCCAAGCTCGCGCGGCCTGAAATGGACATGGAAACGATTGGAGCCACTCAGGATTCGCCACAGCTGCATCTGACGAGTCCGGGCGCGACCGTGGGCACGATCGCTTATATGTCGCCGGAGCAGGCGCGTGGTGAAGAATTGGATGCGCGCACCGATTTGTTTTCGCTCGGCGTCGTGATCTATCAGATGGCAACGGGACGCATGCCGTTTTCTGGAGCTACCTCTGCGGTCGTCTTCCATGCAATTCTCGAGCTTGACCCGGCACCGGTTCTGCAATTGAATTCCGCACTGCCGCCGCGCCTCGAAGACATAATCGGAAAAGCTTTGGAGAAAGATCGGGAGCTGCGCTACCACTCAGCCGGGGAATTGCGTGGCGATTTGCGGCGGCTGAAGCGCGATACGGAATCTGGCCGCAGAGCAACGCCGGCGCCCTCATCCAGCGCAACGCCAGTCGCGGCCGCAGCTTCCTCCAGCAGAAACGCGGAGCTCGCCCCGGCTCGCTATAGCTCCGGTTCGGCGGTGATTGCGGCGGCACGGCAAAGTAAACTCGGTACCGGCGTAGTCGCTGGAATTGTCCTTGTTCTGGTGGCCGCGGCGGCATACGGAATTCATGCTCTTCTCACCCTCAGCCGGCCTCTGCCGTTCCAGAACATCGCGATCACCAAGGTTACCGACACGGGCAACGAGGTATTTGCGGCTATTTCTCCAAACGGCCAGTATGTCCTCTGCATGTCGAGAAAAAACGGCCTCGCGAGCTTGTGGCTGAGGAATGTTCCAACCAACAGCAACGTGCAAGTGCAGCCTCCGGCCGACGTTTATTACAACGGGCTGCGCTTCTCTCCGGACGGCAATTATTTCTATTTCGTGCGCAGCGATCCGGGGAATTCCGAGCTGAAATTCCTCTATCGCGCTCCGCTTTTGGGCGGCACGCCGGAGAAGTTGATCAGCGACATGGACTCGAACATTACGTTTTCCCCCGACGGGCAGAAGTTTGCGTACATGCGCTACGACAACCCGGAGAAAGGCAAGTACCAACTCATCGTTCGTGCGGTGACGAGTGGAGAAGAAAATGTGCTGAACACCGGAGGGACCAATGCAGGGTTGTACCAGCCCGCATGGTCGCCTGACGGGAAAATCATCGTTTGCGAAAAGCTCGATTTTGAAAGTGGATTGATCCGGTTGATGGCAGTGGATGCCAGCGACGGCCATGCTCAAGCTTTTTACAGCAGCAACCAGCGGATTGCCGAAAAGCCGGCATGGATGCCTGATGGCAGCGGCGTCCTGGTCTTGGGGAAAGAACAAAGTTCAAATTTCGCCCGCACGCAAGTCGGCTTCGTTTCCTATCCCAAGGGCGAGTATTCGGCGGTGACGCGCGATACCAACAGTTACTCCGATCTCAGCGTTGCCAACGGCGGACATGTTCTTGCGACCGTACAAAACCAGTACCGCTGGAACCTGGAAGTGATGCCTGCGGCGGGTCCGGCATCCCAAACGCGGCAGATCACGCGGGCGGATGGAGATACCAACTTTACCTGGACGGCGGACAATAACCTGATCTCCGATCAGGGGAATGTGCTGAATGTGATCGATCCGATGTCCGGCAGCAAGTCGGTTATTCCGGGTCAAACCTCGAGCGGGTCTCCGCAAGCTTGCGGGGGTATGGGTTCGATCGTTTTCGTAAAATTCGAGAATGGCGTGCAAAACGTCTGGCAGATGGACGGCAATAATTATAAGCAGATTACGAAGGGCAAGCTGGATGTCAGTCCAATGTGCTCGAGCGATGGGAAGTGGGTATTTTTCGTGGAGCAGGCCGGCATACAAAAATTGGCCAAAGTGCCGATCGAGGGCGGCGTCCCGCAGGTGATTTCCGACTTGCCGAGTTCCAACACTTTCGATGTTTCGCCCGATGGCAAGATTGCCGCTTTCCCCACTCTCGAACACTCCGGAGAGCATAAAGACAGGCTCGCGGTGATGGACACGGACGGCGTGAAAGCCCCTAAGATCGTCGATTTCGAGCGGCCGCGCTTCAGCTTGCTGCACTTTACACCCGACGGGAAAGGCGTGGTCTATGCAACCCGGCAAAATGGCGTGGATAATCTCTGGCTGCAGCCGCTCGATGGCTCCAAAGGCAAGCAGATTACAGACTTCACGTCAGAACGCATTTTCGATTTCCACTGGTCGTTTGACGGAAAGCAGCTGGCGTTGGTGCGGGGCCATACCGATGCGGACGTGGTGCTGATCCGCGAGAACAACTGAGTAGAGAATTGAGCGATTGCGCGATCGGGTTATTGAGTGATTGAAAAACGAATCAGGATTTGCTGAGGCGACCGTACCGCTGCTCTACGATTTTCAATCGCTCAATGACTCAATCGCCCGATCACTCAATAAAAGGGCGGCCATTTCTGGCCGCCCTTTTTTCGAATTGTTAGCTGCGAAGTGGTTTATGCACCCTTCACGTTCTCGGCCTGCCAGCCCTTGGGGCCTTTGACCACGTCGAACTGCACCTGCTGACCTTCCTGCAGGCTGCGGAAGCCGCTTGCCTGAATGGCCGAGAAGTGCACAAATACGTCCTCGCCGTTCTGGCGGCTGATAAACCCGTAGCCCTTGGCGTCGTTAAACCACTTCACTGTTCCTGTTTCCATGGTGTTGCATTGTTCCTTTTTCTTTGATGTAGCGCTGAAACTTTGGAAGGCTTCTTCAGCAGGCAGGTCACGCGCTGGTTGGCGGAGAAACTGGGTACTGCGAAGGAACTCTAAAGATCAAACGCAATTAAATTGTAAGGGAACAGCCTTCAAAAAGCCACAATATTTCTCCGTTTACGCACTTAAGTACCTGTACATCAGCGACTTACAACGCAGACCGAGCCATCTCACCACCGCCGGGATTTGCCAGCCGGTGGGCAAAAGATACATGATCTGAGGAGATGCTCAAGCATACCGATTTCCGCAAGGTTTTGGTTTTGCTCCTGTTCGCTACTCCCGCATGGGCGGGGATTGTTGAAGATGTCCGCACTGCCCTGGCGCAAAACAGCTTTTCCGCAGCCGAGGCGAGCCTCGACTCCTACCGCACCAAGAATGGAGTCACCCCCGAATACGTCGAGGCCTACTCGTGGATGGGACGTGCGGCCCTCAGCGCGCACGACTACGATCAGGCTGCAGCCTACGCCAAACAAACCAAAGCCCTCGCGCTCGAGCAACTCAAACAGCGTCCCCTCGATGCCGAACTCCACTTGCCGATCGCCTTAGGCGCAGCCATCGAGGTACAGTCGCAGACACTAGCGGCTCGCGGCCAGCGCACCCAGGCCGTCGCGGTCCTGCAGACCGCGCTGCACACGTATGGCAATACTTCGATCCGCGCCCGCTTGCAGAAGAACCTGAACCTGCTCTCACTCGAAGGAAAACCCGCGCCCGCGCTCCGGGCGGAGCAGTTTCTCGGGTCGAAACCGCCCGTCCTAGCCCAGCTCAAGGGTTCGCCGGTGCTGCTTTTCTTCTGGGCCCATTGGTGTGGAGATTGCAAAGCGGAAGCCCCAATCATCACCCAGCTGCGAACGGAGTTTGCCCCCAAGGGATTGACCGTGGTTGGCCCTACAAAACTCTACGGCTACACCGCGCAGGTGGAACACGCATCGCCCAGCGACGAACTCGCCTACATCGACGCCGTGCGCCACCGCTTCTACGGCGGACTGCTGGACATGCCCGTGCCGATCAGTAAGTACAATTTTGATGCCTATGGCGCTTCGACCACGCCCACACTGGTGCTGCTGGATCGGACGGGGAGGGTGGCTTGGTACCATCCGGGGGCGGTGCCTTACGAACAGTTGAGGGCAGAGATTGAGAAGGTCGTGGCGCGATGAGCCGCCTCAATCCGCTTGCACCTCGGTCAACTGCCCCGTCTTCACATCGTAGACAAACCCGCGCACCGGAATATGCTTCGGAATCCAGGGATGTGATCTAACTTTTCTCACCTGCTCGCGCAGGTTCGCTTCGAGATCGTCGAAAGCATAGAAATGGGCAGGCTCGCTGGCGATCGCGCCCATCTTATCGGTCAGATGCGCCCTGAGTTCGTACTCCTTCACCTTCAACAGTCCGCAGTCGGTATGGTTGATGATGATGAACTCCTGCGTGTCGAGTAAATGATGCGAAACAATCAGCGAACGCAGCGCATCGTCGGTGGCAATGCCGCCGGCATTGCGAATCATGTGCGCGTCTCCGGGCTTCAATCCCAGGCAGCGTTCAAACAGGATTCTAGAATCCATGCAGGCCAACACGGCCAACCGCCGCCGGGGCCTCACGGCCAGATCTCCCAGGTTAAATTCTTTTACAAATTCCGCATTGGCTTGCAGTAGTTCGTCGGCGACTGACAATTCCCAATCCCCCCTCGTTTTCGGTTTCAGCTGCAACTGAGCATCTCAGCGCTCCAGTCTCCGGCCGCTGGTTGTTGTTCCAGTTTAACCGCTACAATCGCTCCGTGAACCTCGACGATACGATCGTCGCAATTGCCACTCCGCCGGGCCGCGGCGGCATTGGCGTGGTTCGCATTGCGGGAGCGAGGGCGCGGGAGATCGCCGAACCAATGTTGCGGCTTAAGCACGATCTGGAGCCGGTTCGTGCCACTTTCGGCGAACTAGTGGAGCCGTGCCATGAACATGTTGGGAAAGCCGGGCAAAGCTCGGCTCCTGGCTCTCGCATCGACGAGGTCGTCGTCACTTACTTCGCCAAACCTCATTCCTACACCACAGACGATATTGTCGAGATCGCAGCCCACGGCTCTCCGGTGGTGCTCCGTCACATCGTCGAGTTGTGCGTAGCCGCTGGGGCGCGCCTCGCCGAGCCCGGAGAGTTCACCATGCGCGCCTTCCTCAATGGCCGCATCGATCTCACCCAGGCGGAAGCGGTCCGCGACCTCATCGACTCCCAGACCCTCTACCAGGCGAAGGTCGCGGCCCAGCAGTTAGAAGGTGCTCTATCCAAGCGATTGCAACCCGTCAAACAAAAGCTGGTCGAACTGATCGCTGTGCTGGAGGCTGGCATCGACTTTGCCGAAGACGACGTCTCGGTCCTCCCCGATCGAGCCATCCTCGAACGCATCGCTGCCGTCCGCTGGCCGCTTGAGCAGTTGGCCACCAGCTTCGCCTACGGCAAGATCGTGCACCAGGGACTGACCCTCGCCATCGTCGGCCGTCCGAACGTCGGCAAGTCAAGCTTGTTCAACCGGTTGGTCGAGCGCGAGCGCGCCATCGTCACGGCAACTCCCGGCACCACGCGGGACTTGGTCAGCGAAACCGTCGCCATCGGCGGCATTCCCATCCAGCTTGTCGACACCGCCGGAATCCGGCAGGCCCTCGACGAAGCCGAATCCATCGGCATTCGCAAGTCAATGGAAGCGTTGGCGGACGCTGACTTGGTGTTAATCGTGCTGGACGCATCGCAGGCGACCACAACGGAAGACCAGGAATTGCTGCAGCTCGCGGAGAGACGCCCAACAATCGTGGTGGAAAATAAGTGCGACTTGGCCACCCGCGGTTTGCGTTCAATGGGCAATGGCCTGCCTTCAGGGGTTCGTGCTTCTGCCCTCACCGGCGATGGCATCGCCGAACTGCGCGCCGAAATTCTGCGTCATATCGGCGGCGAAACTGGAGCGCAGTCCGAGGCCGGCTTTCTTACCAATGTCCGCCATCAGGGCCTGGTGCAAGACGCACTGGCCGCGCTCGATGCCGCCAGCGGCGCTGTCGCGGCCAGAGTCCCTCACGAAATGCTGCTGCTCGATCTCTACAACGCTCTCCGGCCGCTCGACGCCGTCACGGGCGCCACCACCACCGACGACATCCTCAATCTGATATTCAGTACCTTCTGCATCGGAAAGTAGAGCAGTGTCGTGTGCGTTCCGAGAAGAGCCCGGTACCGCGCTCCGCGGACACACTCACTTTTCAATATCGAAATAGATCTTTGTTGTGGCCCGGTAGTGGGCGATCTTCTTGCCGTCCAGTTCCATTTCTAATTCCGCAACTCGCGCCCACCTCAGGCCACGAACGGTTTTTGCCGCTTCGGCGACTGCGTTTTCAGCGGCCTTGGCAAAGCTCTGTTTGGAAGTTCCCACTACCTCAATCACTTTTTGCGTCATTGGTTCTCCTTTTGACTTCTCACCGTGGATTGTACCGCAGGTCTTCGTCGGCATCGCACCGGCCTCGCGGACGCTTGGTGAAAGATCGGCAAGAGGATGGGCTCTCCGAAATCGGGTCGGCCATATCATCTTGCCGCGAGCTCTGCGAGGCGTACTATTTGGAGATGAGCAGAATGCATACAGAATGCCCCGACCCAGACCCTTCTGATCGCTGGATCTCTGCCCATGTCCGGCTACGACAAGAGCCGGACGAGGACGACGACGAAGAGGAAGACGACAGCGAAGAAGAAGACGATGATGCTGATGATGACGGAGACGACGGATACTCGGAGTGAGCAGCAGTCTCAAGTCATCCTTACGCGGGGATTAGATTGAGCTGATAACATTTGGTCAGCAAGAGTTCACTTCTGAGTATTGCTCTTGTAGTGTTGCCGGATTGATCCAAGGACTCTGCCCCATTGATGATGAAACCCCCTGTTTTAGGCCCACAACGCTCGATGCGCTCTGCCGCGGTCGGAAAGATGGGCGTGGCGGGCGTGCTGGTTCTATTCGCGTTCGTTTATGTGGGCTCGCTCTTTTCGCCGGGACTACAGGACGACGCGGATTCCACACATGCCGAGGCCGCGCGCGAGATGTCGGTCACTCACGATTACGTCACGCTGAAAGTGAACGGCAACCGCTATCTCGAGAAAGCTCCCTTGATGTACTGGGCGGTTTCCCTGTGCTACCTCGCCTTCGGCGCCAATGAGTTCGCTAGCCACCTGGCAGTTGTGCTTTCCATGCTGCTGCTCGTGCTGCTGGCCATGCGCTGGGGACGCCGCGCATTCGGCGGCGGCGCCGCCATCTACGCTGGGCTGTTCGTCGCCACCGCAGCTGGCTGTTATCTCTTCACTCGCATCCTGATCCCGGAATCGATCCTTAGTCTTTTCATCGCCGCATCGTTCTACTTTTTCGTCACTGCGCTCGAAGACCGCAATCCGTGGCGCTGGTACAGCGGCTACGCTTGTCTGGCGCTGGCAGTCCTTACCAAGGGTCTGCTCGCTATCGTGGTCGTGGGATTGACCCTGCTGCTTTACCTTGGTATCAGCGGTGAGTGGCGGCGCTGGCGCGAGTTCCACCTGTTCACCGGGACGTTGCTCTTCCTACTGATCGCGGCGCCATGGCACATTCTCGCCGGCCTACGCAATCCGCGGTTTTTCTGGTTTTACTTTGTGAACGAACACTTCATGCGCTTCCTCGGCAAGCGCATCCCGAAAGACTACAACAAGCAAACCGACTCGCTCTACTGGACCCTTCACCTGGTATGGCTGTTTCCCTGGAGCCTGTACCTGCCAGTGGCTCTGCGGCGGCCGCTCACAAACTGGATGGCGCGTCGCAAAGGGGGCGATAAGGCTCCGCGTAAACCGCTGGACTTCCGCTCCAGAACCGAATTGATTTGCCTCGTATGGGCCGGAGTCACGCTGGTCTTCTTTTCGTTTTCGACCAACCAGGAGTACTACACGTTTCCCGCCTACTTGCCAATTCTGTTGCTGATTGCAGAGAGGCTCGCAGATGAAGAGGAGTGGGGCTCCCGGAGTTGGCTTCTGTGGAGTTCCGGAGTGCTCGCCGTGATCTGCATTGCAATCTCGATCGTGCTGGCCGCAGGGCTGTGGAACTCGCGGAACCTGCCGTTTGTGCCCGACATTGGCACGGTGCTCGCCAAGCCCGACCTGCAGGCGGAGACACTCTCGATGGGGCACATGCTGGATCTGACTGGAGAGTCGTTCGCGGCGCTGCGCCTTCCCGCCGCGCTGGCCGCCATCGTCCTATTGATAGGTCCGGCGCTTGCCTTCTGGCTGCGGCGGCGCGGTGCGCACTTTGCCGCCACCTGGACCACGGCCGCCACGATGGCGGTCTTTCTGATCGCAGCCCACATCGCTCTCGTGCGGTTTGACCCTTTCCTGGGATCGCGAACCATGGCGCGACAGATCGCTCCCGAACTCCGGCCTGCAGACCGCGTGATGATTTATGGCGATCAATCGTTTGGCTCGTCGTTACTGTTCTACCTGCGACGGCCAATTGAACTAGTCAATGGCAATACCACATCCATGTGGTGGGGATCGACATATCCCGATGCGCCGCACATTTTCCTGGATGACCAGGATCTGCAGCGCGCGTGGAATTCTCCCCAGCGGGTTTTTCTCTTTGTGCCGCAGCACGAACGCCCGAAGGTCGAGGCGCTTCTGCCAGGGCCGATGCACGTGGCCAGCGAAGCCTCAGGCAAGGTGATCTTCACGAACCATCCGTGACGTTGTGCAGCTGGAAACTAATGGCGAGAGACTAGAGAAATTCCCTGCCTAGCAGTGGGCAGCGAGTAACCGGACTGAACCGCGTCCCGGCGGAACATCTGCACGGTTTCCTGCGAGAACTCGTGCAAATCTTTGCCCACGAGGGGAAGCTTCTTCAGAACGTCGGTGGTGGCCGTGATGACGTGGCAGCCGATCTCATCGGCCTGGAATACATTGAGCAGTTCGCGCGGACTGGCCCAGATCAGTTGCGCGTTCACTTCGTTCACCATGGCCACAGCTTCGCGCATCAGCGGTACGGGATCGCGGCCGGTATCGGCGATGCGCCCGGCAAAAACGGAAACATAAGCGGGAGCCTGCAATGCCGCGCAAACGCTCCGCACTTGCTCCAGCGTGAGCAGTGCGGTCACGTTCAACTGAATTCCTTCGCCAGAAAGATGCCGAACAAGATCGTAGGTCGGTTTTCCATTCGTATTCATGACTGGAATCTTGACGAACACGTTCTTGCCCCAAGCTGCAATGTGCCGCGCTTGCTCTTCCATCTCCGGTTCTTCGTCGGCAAATACTTCGAATGAAATTGGACGGTCCTGAATGTTGGCCAGCACGTCGAGTGCGAACCCCTGATAGTCCGTAACTCCGGTGGCTCGCATCAGCGTGGGATTCGTGGTGAAACCCTTGATATGCGGCTGGCGGTATAGTTCCAGCATGCTGGCCTTGTCAGCCCCGTCCGCGAAGATTTGCACGCGCAGGTCGGACACAGACTTCATGATGGATTCACTCCTTTGGGCGTGGAACGGATGATCCAGTCAGCCGCTTCGCGGAGGGACCCTACGCGCAAGTCAGGAACGCGGTCCGGAGGTCGCTCCGAATAGCCGTAATCGATAAGAATAGTCTTACATCCCGCATTATAACCGGCTTCGATGTCCCGCCATCGGTCGCCGACCATGAAACTCGCCGCGAGGTCGACGTTATGCTTCCGGGCCGCTTCGAGAAGCATTCCCGGGAGCGGTTTACGGCAGTCGCACTTGTCTGCATCGCTGTGAGTGCAGACGAGAATATCGTCGATGGGAAGACGGTCGGACAGAAGCTTGTGCATTGCGTCAAGCGCCTGCCGTGACTGCTTACCACGCCCAACATCGGGCTGGTTCGTCACCACCAGCAGTTCATAGCCATGCTGTTTCAATTCGCGCAAAGCTTCGGGAACGCCCGGAAGCACTTCCAACTCTTGCAGCGTCGGCGGGGGCACCGGCTTGCCGTCGCGAACAAAAGCCCGGTTGATAACGCCATCGCGGTCAAGGAACACGGCGCGGTGCTTGCCGCTCGATACCATTGATTCCCACTTCGTTGCCTGCATCTTTACCGCCGGATGCGAAACCAGTAAATGCCAAATCACTGCCTGGAAGGCCTCGGTGTGCGGAGTGATGTGTGCAGGGTTCACCGTAGGAATCAGCACACAAGCGTCGGCAACCTTTGCTGTGTAGCCGCCGTCACGGCCAACTATGCCAATGATCTTCGCACCCACCGACTTCGCGTATTTCAAAGCGGCCACCAGGTTCGGACTGACGTTCTGCTCAACATTTCCGCCACCCACCGAGAGAATGAGGAGCAAATCGTTGGCGCGCAGCCGGCTGGTGCGCAACCAGCTATCGAAGATCGAACTCCAGCCTTCATCGTTGGTGCGTGCCGTCAACTCCGATACATTGTCGGTCGGGGCGTAAGCTTCGATGCCCGCGATCTTGCGGAAATCGTTGACCGCATGCGAAGCATTGGCGGCGCTTCCACCCACGCCGAGAATGAACAGACGTCCGCCCGCGGCTCGAGTGCTGACGAGAAGGCCAGCGGCCTTTTCAATACTCGCCAAATCCAGCCTCGCGATGATCTCGGTTGCCTCGGCGAGAAACTCGCGGGCAAACTTGTCCTGATCGAATCCGCGGCTGCTCATTTCCGGGCGTCTCCTCGTCGGCTCAAGAAATTCGTCATCTCGTTCAATCCCGCAGGCGAACCTATCTCGTAGAAACGCTCGCGCACTTCTACGGCAGCCAGATCTCCCGCCTGCAGCAGTTCCGCATAAACGTCCGCAAGATCCGTGGCGCGGGTTCTAGCGAAGGCTTCCGCATGGAACACCCCTAACCCATAATCGATGTAGCGCATGCGCGGAGTCCGGTTCGTCTTGCTGTAAGCCAGAATGCGGCCGTCTTCGAACTCTACGTTGCTTGTGTCCCACTGTCCTTCGTTTCGGAATACCGTCATCAATCCCAACTTGCCGCCGCGCGAAAACTCCCGTTCGATGGCAGCATAATCACAGGGCAAGTAGGAATCGCCATATAGCACGAAAAAGCTGTCTCCCAGCCTGGGTAGAGCTGTTCGCACAGCACCTGCCGTGCCGAGCAGCGTCGCGCCATCATAGGAATACTCGATTCTTACCCCGAAGACGCTGCCATCCCCCACCGCCTGCTCAATCATCTCGCCCAGATGGCCGACGCACAGTATGACATGTTGGATGCCATTTCTTTGCAGCAGGCGTAACTGATGCGCCACAAAAGGTACGCCATCGATCGGGATCAGCGACTTTGGAATCGTCTTTGTCAGCGGCCCCAGGCGAGAGGCCAAGCCGCCGGCAAGTATGGCTACAGGTAGCATGGGTTCTCTAAGAGTGCGCCAGAACGGACGTTCCGCTGAAGTCGAACTGCAAGCGGACCTCGCGCAGCCCGGCGCTTCGCATGGCAGAACGAAGACGAGTTTTGTCCTCGGTGTAGAGCAGCAGAAACCCGCCGCCGCCTGCGCCAATCAGTTTGCCGCCCAGCGCCCCATGAGAGCGCGCTAACTGGTACATTTCGTCAATGAAGCTGCTGCTCATTCCCGGCGAGCGCTTCTTCTTGTGCTCCCAATGAACATGCATGAGTTCGGCAAACTTGCGCAGATCACCGGCCAGCAGTGCGTCTCGACTTTCGTGCCCCAGTCGCTTCGTGAGGTGCAGATTGTCCAGCATCTCGCTCGAGTTCTCGCGCGTTCGCGTATCCTGATCGCGCAAAACGTCCGCCGCCGAGCGCGATGCTCCGGTAAAGAACAGCAGCAGATTATCCTCAAGATTCGCCAAGGTTTCGGATGCAATCTTCAGGGGTTCGGCAATGACGCGATCATCCGGCAGAAAATCGAAACAGGTGATCCCGCCAAATGCCGCAATGTACTGGTCTTGCTTGCCGATCGGCTCTTTCAGCAGATCGATTTCGATGTGACAGGCCTGTTCCGCCAATTCCTGCGGAGGCACAAAACTCCGCTTCATGGTGTGCAGAGCGCGCAGCAGTGCGGTCGTGAAGCTTCCCGAGGAACCTAGCCCTGTACCGGCGGGAATATCCGAAAGGCTGACGATTTCGAGATACGGTCCGGTAACGCCAGTCATCCGCAGCGCTTCGCGAATGATGGGATGTTGAATTTCCTCCCACGTCTCCACATCTTCCAGCTTGGAGTATTTCAGGATGATTCGCGGACGAAACGCTTCGTTGATGGTGATGTACACGTATCGGTTGATGGCAGCCGACAGCACGAACCCGCCGTGCTTGCGGTAATACGACGGAAGATCGGTGCCGCCTCCACCCAAAGAGATTCGTAACGGACTTCGTGTGATGATCAAACGATGGATTCCCTAGTGGCCGGTAAGTATAGCGTATCAACTCCGGACTTCATGACTCCGCTTTCACCGCGGCAGTGTCGGTGCTTACGAATTTGATCGTAGCCAAAACCGCTTGTTTAATGGTTAATCTAGGCCGCCAACCCAAGGCCCGGATGCGCGAGCAGTCTAGCAGAATAAACGGACTGTCTCCGACCCAGCCGCGTTCTCCCCCGGAATATGTCAACTTCGGATGCAGTCCGAGATGTTCGCAAATCCAGCTGATGGAGTCGTTGACCTCGCAATATTCGTCGGTCCCAAGATTGAAGAGGTTCACCTTGCCATCTGCCTTTTCGAGGGCGGTAAGAATGGCGTCGATGCAATCCTGCACGTACAAATACGACTTCCTCTGACGGCCGTTGCCCAGCACATGGAGGTGTGCAGGATGTTCGGAAAGCTGCCGGTAAAAATCGAATACATGTCCGTGTGAGTAACGTTCTCCCAAAATCGATACGAAGCGAAAGATGTAGGCTTGCAGACCGAAACCTTCACAGTAGGCTTGAATCAAGCCCTCCGCAGCCAGCTTGGAAGCGCCGTAAAGCGAGGTCTGCACCGGGAAAGGACACGTTTCAGGCGTAGGAAAAACTTCGGGTTCTCCGTAAACCGATCCCGTCGAAGAAAACACAATGCGCTTGCAGCCTTGCTCCCGCATGGCTTCCAGCACGTTCCAGGTCACAATCGTATTCTGATCGAGATCTTTGCGCGGATGTTCGGTGCCGAAGCGCACATCCGCGTTGGCGGCGAAATGAACCACCAATTCCGCGCCTTCCATCGCCTCCGCGAGACTTTTCCGATCGAGCAGGTCGGCCTGACGGAAGGTGAACTGAGGATGGGCTACGGCATCGTCCAGGAACCGTCGTTGTCCGGTCGACATGTTATCGAATCCGATGACGCTGTGGCCGGCGGAGAGAAGGCGGTCCACCATATGACTGCCGATAAATCCAGCCGCGCCCGTAACTAGAACACGCAAGAAAACCTCCACCTAACAGGAAACAAAGGCTCGCAACCCCGGAGCTAAGAGAATCCAATGACTATTTCTCCGCAGATGTTTGCCGCAGCGCGATTCGCGTTCCCCTTAACTCAAAACGGCTGTCGCGCCAAACGTAGCGCAGCTTCAGGTAGCTGGCGAACCAAACCGCAAACCCGAGCAAATCACGCAATGGATACAGCCATGGCGCACGCCGTACCTGCGGATCTCGAACCACCATCCAGCCCACCAGCCACGCTTCGGCCAACCTGTTTAGCACAGCTACGCCTAGCAGCACAGCACCAATTCCCCAGTGTCCTAACCCTGCAGCCGCGAGGAATCCCAGTAAACCGTAGGGCATCGCGAAAATCAGTCCACTCCCAAAATGCCCCTTGGGACGCGAATAGCGTGTCGTTTGCGCCCAGCGCAACTGGTTTTGCCACATGCGGCCAAATGATTTCTGGTTCACCACGTGATCGATGATGTGACCCGAGAGCACGACCCGGTAACCGGCCTTCGCAATCAAGTTGCCGATCGCAAAGTCGTAGGCAATGTAATCGCGCAACGCGGTATAACCGCCAATACTCGCCAGCGAATCCTTGCGTACCACGGTCGTCGGCCCTAGTCCGAACTTCATGCCTTCGAGAAGATTCGCCACCAGCACACCGGCCGTCATTTCCACCGACATGCCGATAGCCGTAAGCCCAGAGAAAAATCCCGCCGCGTTCTTGCCTCGATACACGCATGTCACCATACCGACTTGGGGGTCAAGCAACGGGGACACGATCTCGCGCAGATATCGCGAATCAACTTCCACGTCGCTGTCGGTGGTAACCAGAATCTCGTGCGCCGCCGTCTCCGCCATGCAATGAAACGAGTGGACCACCGGGTTGGGCCACGGCGTCCCGGTTACCAGCACCCGGCTTCGGACCTGCGGATAGCGCGCACAGACCTCCCGCACCACATCCAAAGCCGCATCGTTCGCTTCGTCGGCCGCAAAAAGAATTTCGTAGTCGGGATAGTCCTGCCGGAAGAAGCTCTCAATATTCTCCTTCAGCCGGGCTTCCAGACCATGCACCGGCTTGAGCACAGAGACGGGAGGCAGATACGCATCGTCAGGAATGGATCTGAGTTGCTTCCGTGCGTCCAGACGAAAGCGGATCACTCCCACCAAGGCCAGGCCAAGAAACACTCCGGAAGACAACGTCCCCAACCCGGCCACGCCCAAAACGAAATATAGAATCAGCCACATCAACCCGCATTGTCCCCGCTAGGACTGCCAGCATTCTTGGCTGGAAGATCCGTCGACCATCAAAAGCGCAATTCACACTATACATTTCCGCGCAGTACCGGCGTAAGGCGGATGGTTCCTCCTGCCAGGAAGAATCTAATCATACAAACGTATCGCGCCTTAGCGTGGAAGCCGGAGGTTTGTTAGCACTTATGGCTAGCATCGAGTTCAACGCGCATTGTTCGGCCCGGCAATTGCTTGAGCAATTAGAAGTTTTTGGCGGAATGTGAATTTCAGATGTCTGCCTACCAAGGAGCACGGCTATGCACATTCACCCCAACCAGATCAATCCAAATGCCCAACTGGATGCTCTTTATGCCGCAGAAAGAGCCGCAGCCAAACGGGAAGCGGCGAACATTAGAAAGAAGCTCTTCGAGTTCGCCTCGGAACTGGCCGGCGAGTCTGATTCCGAGGAAGCCTGCGTGGTCAAACTAGGCGCGCGCGAAGAATCCCAGGAACCGGAAAAGGAGCAGAACCAGGCCAGCCGCAAGAAACAGAAACGACCGTCGGGCTCAGAGGATGCGGACAACGCCATTTCGGACTGGGCATAATTACTTCGACAGCCCGGCCAGCGCTTCCCGGAACATCGCATCGAACGAGCCGCTCTTCCCATTCTTGACGACGGTCGCGAGAATCTTTTCGGCCGCTGCCCGTTGGTAGCCGAGGTTTAGCAGCGCGGAGAGAACATCTTCTTCCGTTGCGCTCATCACGGGAACAGCGGCCGCAGATGTCCCCGTCGGCGCGGGCAACTTGTCGCGCAGTTCCAGCACCATGCGCTCGGCTGTCTTCTTGCCGATTCCGGGGATGCGCGTCAGCCGCGCAACGTCATTGCCGCGGATCGCGCCCGCCATTTCGTCCGCCGCCATCCCGCTCAGAATGGTGATGGCCAGCTTCGCCCCAATACCACTCACCGTCATCAACTTCTCGAACAACTGCTTCTCGGCTGGGTGCAGGAATCCGTAGAGCGCAATCAAGTCCTCGCGCACGTGGGTGTGGATGAGAAGCGCAACTTCTGATCCGTTGGCCGGCAATTCGGAAAAGGTAGGCACGCTGATATTTACTTCGTAGCCGACCCCGCCCGTTTCGATCACTACTTGATTCGGATGCTTGGTCAGCAATCTTCCGCGCAGGTGGGCAATCATGCTCAGGTCATTGTAGCCGCAGACAACCGATCCCGATCACGTTTCGGAAATGCAGCAAAAACGGCAGGGCCGACCCCCTGCCGTTTCCGTGAACATCAGATTCTCTGTCCGGCTTACTTCTTGTTGACCGCTTTCTTGAGTTCGGCCCCTGGGGAAAACTTCGCGACCTTCCGGGCAGCGATCTTGATAGTAGCGCCGGTTTGCGGATTGCGCCCATTTCGCGCTTTTCTCTGCGATATCGAGAAAGTGCCGAAACCTATCAGAGCCACCCGATCCCCTTTCCGCAAAGCACCGGTAATGCTGCTCACGGCAGTGTCAATCGCAGTTGTAGCCTGCGCCTTGCTGATCTCGCAGGCGCCCGCGATCTTGTCAACCAGATCGGCTTTATTCATAGTTTCTCCTCGCAGGTCTCTTTCATACCCAGCACACACCGGGAGGACTAACGATCGTGTCTGAGCGGGGAAACCTGACGGCTGTATTTTCCTCTCTCCGCAGAGAATGTCAACTGTGAAAATCCGCTCCCGAAGCCTGTTCCGCACCCCCCAGTCCCGGATTGGGGCTGGGAGAGCGGGTTCTGAGATGCACACCGGGGGGTTTTCCTCACGTGTCCACAGCCCCGGCAACTCCTTCACAGGTTGTACACAGGCATCTGGGGTTTCGCCCTTGCGGGAAGCCGCCCTCCGGGTGCAAAGTCAAATAGCACAGTTTAAGAAGGGTCGACTTGAGAAGGACAGAAGCAGAAGGATTGAAGTTGATCAAGACTGCTGCGGAGGTCTGCCCTCTTTGCGAAGGCACGGGGTGGAAAACGCTTCCCGCCAGCCCCAGCGCGCCCAGAGACCGCCGCGTCACACGCTGCGATTGCCAGTTGCGGGCGCGGGCCGGAGCCTTGCTGGCTGCGGCGCGCATCCCGAAAAGATACGAGCACTGCGAACTCGCCAGCTACACCACCGACTTTCCCGGCGCACATCCCTCGCTGGCGTTCGCCCACCTCTCCGCTTCCAGGTTTGCGCAGGAGTACGATCCCCGCGATGGCATGGGCCTGCTGATCATCGGCAAGATTGGTACCGGCAAGACTCACCTGGCGGTCGGAATTACCAAGGATCTGATCAACAAAGGCGTTCCCTGCCTGTTCTACGACTATCGCGAACTGCTTAAGGAAATTCAGAATTCCTATAACGCCACGGTCCAAACCACAGAACTGGACGTCCTTCGCCCCGTCTTCGAGACTGACGTCCTGGTTTTGGACGAATTGGGCGCGGTGAAGCCGACCGAATGGGTTTGGGATACCGTGAGCCTGATCTTGAACACCCGCTACAACAACAACCGCACCACGATCATCACGACAAATTTCGAGGATCAGCCTTCGGCCGGCGCAAATGGCTCAGTTTCTCCGGTGCGAGCGGCCACGCGCGCCGAAACCCTCGGCGACCGCATCGGAGAACGCATGCGCTCTCGCTTGCATGAAATGTGCCGAGTCATAAAAATGGAAGGCGAAGACTTCCGCCAGAAGTTCCGCAGCGCTAGCTATCGGTAAATGGTTATCTCACCGGGGTGCTGCGACACAATTTTCAGAGAGAAGGGAGCATCAATGCGTTGGTACCACTATGTGGCGTACTTCTTCGGTGGCGCATTTCTCGCAAATGCCTTACCCCATCTTGGCAATGGAATTTCAGGGCATGCCTTCCAGAGCCCCTTCGCCTCGCCGCCTGGAGTTGGCTTGTCCTCCTCGGTAGTCAATGTCGCATGGGGCCTGTTCAACCTTGCCGTCGGATACCTGCTCGTCTGTCGCGTCGGCACCTTCGACCTGCGTAAGACGCAGCACGTGCTGGTCCTCGGGGCAGGCATCCTGATCATGTCGCTAAATTGCGCCCACTATTTCGGGAGGTTCCACGGGGGGCTGTGAGACCACTGCCACCGATCTGCGCGGATTTCCACGGATCAAGAGGAGTCTCCTGTCGGATGGTTTTCCTTTATTTGATTTATCCGTCAGAATCCGCGTTAATCCGTGGCGAGGGAAGTTCTCCAAAGTGAATCCGCACTAAAATGGCTCCGTGCTGACCGAGCGCCTGGAATTCGCCCCTGAACGCGACGCCTTAGTCTTCGCCACCGTCCCGGCCGCCCCGGCTGTCTTCCTGCTGCGCGGCGAGGACCCGCAGGCAGAGCCTTACGTCAGCAAGACAGCGAATCTCCGCCGCCGCTTACAACGCCTGCTGGGCCCGGTCGAAGAACGCACCAAGAAGCTCAACCTGCGCGATCGGGTCCGCTCGATCGAATACGCGCCGACCGGCTCCGATTTCGAATCCGGCTTCCTGCTTTATCGGATCCTGCGAGAGACTTTTCCCCAGACCTACGCCAACCGCATGCGCTTCCGTTTCGCGCCGCTGGTCAAGCTGCATCTCGAAAACCAGTATCCACGCGCTTCCATCACCACGCGCCTCGGACGCCTCAAGGGCCGCGCCCTTTACTACGGGCCATTCCAGTCCCGCACGGCAGCCGAGAAGTTCATGAACGACTCCCTCGACTTCTTCAAGATGCGCCGCTGCGTCGACGATCTGCACCCCGATCCTAAGTTTCCCGGTTGCATCTATTCGGAAATGAAGATGTGCCTCGCTCCCTGTTTCAGGGGCTGCAGCGACGAGGAATATTCTGGTGAAGTAAGTCGCGTGCAGGCCTATTTCGATTCGGCAGGTGAATCTCTGGCCCGTGAGTTTTCCGGCCAGCGCGATGCCGCGTCGGCCAATCTCGCCTTTGAAGACGCCGCCGCCCTTCATGTTCGCTTGGAGAAGCTGAAGCCTGTTTTAAGCCAGCTACCCGAGATCGTCCGCCGTCTCGACCGCTTCGCCGCGTTGATCATTCAGCCTAGCCATCTCGCCGGCTCGGTCAGCTTCTTTCGGGTGGAAAGAGGAGTAATCTCGGAGCCGGTGGTGTTTTCGATCCAGCCCGCCGAGCACGCAAAATCGCAATCCATGGAATCGCGGGTGCAGGGCGTTCTCGATTCGTTTCCACCGACGAAAGCACCTCCCGCGCTCGAAACCATGGAGCATCTCGCGTTGCTCAAGCGCTGGTACTACCGCGGCCGCCGAGTAGGCGAGATTTTTCTTGTGGATGATAAAGCTGTCTTCCCCATGCGCCGCATCGTACGCGGCATCGGCCGCGTGCTTAGGGGAGAAGGACCAGAAGAAGTTCCCTCCAGGCAACTCCAGATTCCAGAGGGAATTACAGAAATCCAAAGCTGAAGAAGCAAGTTTGAGAAGAAGGAAGGACTCCAATGACGATCAAAGATCCTCACGGCTCCGCACTCCGCGAGCACGTGCTCTACCTCCTTAACGGCGGCGGCGCCCACGCCCGGTTTGACGACGTCGTGAAGGACATGCCGGAGGAGTTGCGTGGCGCGAAGCCCAACGGACTCCCACATTCCCCCTGGATGCTTTTAGAGCATCTTCGCCTGGCGCAGTGGGACATTCTCGAGTTCAGCCGCAATTCGAAACATGCGTCTCCCGAGTGGCCGGAGGGCTATTGGCCGGCCGCAGAAGCACCGTCAAGCGCCGCCGCATGGAACAGAAGCATTCAGCAATTTCGCAAAGACTTGAAAGCCATGCAGGATCTGGTCGCGAATCCTAAGGCCGATCTCTACGCTCGCATCCCCTGGGGCGACGGCCAGACCATTCTTCGTGAGGCCTTGCTCCTGGCCGACCACAACGCTTACCATCTCGGGCAGTTAGTCGACCTGCGCCGATTGCTGGGTGCGTGGAAGGGCTGACTCCGAGCCTTATCAGGCGGTGTTCAAGAAAGAGCCGGCCCCTTCGGACCGGCTCGATTGTTTCTGCAAACTGATCAGCCCGTCAAGGCGCAACGGTGATCGTGACGGGTATCTCGTTTGTGGTCGATCCCGAGGTCCCGATCAACTCGATGGTTGTGGTTCCAGTGGGCGCGCGTCTCGTAGCGCTCCACGTGATGGTTACGTTTACGCTGCCATTTGCCGGAGGCGTGACGGGGTTGGCCGAGGCCGTCGCCGATACGCCAGAGGGGAATTCATTCACGCTTAACGTTACCGCAGAATGGAATCCATTCACGCTGGTGACGGTGAGAGTGGTGGACTTGCTGCCACTGTCATCTATGGTGAAAGAAGAAGGCGACAGGGACAGGGTGAAGTTCGGAGTTCCCGAAGAAGCAGTCACCGTAAGGGTTATCGTGGTGCTGTGGCTGGTCGAGCCCGAGGTTCCGGTGATCGTCACCGTAGCCGTGCCCACGGTGGCGCTTGAGGAGGCAGTCAGCGTGAGTGTCGAGGAAGCACTGCCGTTCGCCGGAGGCGTTACGGGGTTGACTGAGAACGTCGCGGTCACGCCCGAAGGCAGGCCGGACGCGCTCAACGTGGTTGCGGAATTGAAGCCGCCGGTGCTGGTAACGGTGATCGTGCTGGTTCCGCTGCTGCCCTGAGTTACGGTCACAGACGTGGGCGAGGCGCTGACGCTGAAGTTCGGCGTTGCGGACGAATTAACCGTGAGCGCAAGCGTTGTAGTTGCGCTCAGGCTGCCCGACGTTCCAGTGATGGTCACCGTAGCGGTTCCCGTGGTGGCCGTCGCGTTCGCCGTCAGAGTGAGCACGCTGGTCCCGGTGGTAGGGTTGGTGCCGAACGTTGCGGTTACGCCGCTGGGCAGACCGGATGCGCTCAGCGTTACGCTGCCGGTGAATCCGTTCACATCGTGCACTGTAATCGTGCTGGTGCCGCTGCCGCCTTGGGTGATTGTCAGACTGCTCGGCGAATCCGAAAGCGTGAAGCTCGGCGTCGCGGAGCCAGCCAACAGGTTGATGATCCCGGTCGTATTCGGACTGCCCCAGCCCGTGCACAGGTCGTAGCCGGTTATTCCCGAATAGGTGCCGCAACTGCCGCTGGTGATGTCGTGGAAATAGGTGCCATAGCTTGAGGTCAGAGCCGCCGGGTAAATGATCGGATCAATGAAGCCGATCGACTCGCCGTTGGCTGCCGCCTGTTGATTAGCCAGAGCCAGGTATCCGGCCCACAGGGGCGCCGCAAAGCTGGTTCCACCGTAGTCGTTCGCCGTACAAGTGGTTTGGTCGGCGCAGACGTAATAAGTGAAATTGGCATTGCCCGCCACATCTGGACCGTTCCGTAAGGTCGTGGATCCCTTGTTGGACGAGGTAATCACGCCCGAGAGCTGCTGCCACGAGGGGATCGGAATGGAATCGGGGGAGATGCCGCCGCCGCTGTCTGCCCAGGCGGTTTCCGATTTCCAGGGGCCAGCCGCACTCGAGGTTGTCAGGTCCGTGCCGCCGACCGAGACGATATTCGCATCGTCGGCTGGCCAGGCCTCATTGGACGCCGACCAGGCCGAATCGTCGCCAGCGGCGACAAAGAAGTTCTGGCCTTGTGACGCCATCTGCTCAAAGTACGGATCCAGAGTACTAGGGTCCGCCGGTGTCCATCCCCACGAGCAACTGATCTGCTTGGATAATGGAGCGGCCGTGGTCGAGACCATCGCGCTGATGCAGGCAGTGTCGCTGATGTTTCCCGATCCACTGGCCAGAACGTCGCCGCAGACGTACATGTACAGCATGTTGGAGCCTGGGGCCATGCCCATGAACTGGGTCATGTCGAGCGTCTGCTCAGTATCGTCACAAGCGCTACCGCCGCTATCGACGCAGCTCGTGCCGTACCCGCCTGTGGAAATGAGGGTGGGAGTGTAAGGTTCGGTTTGCCCAACATTCTTGTAATACGTAGTCAGATCGGCCAAATCGGTGCCCGCGAATTCGAACAGAGCCAGGTTCTGGCCGGAGCCGGTGAGCGCCGTTCCGCCGTAATAGGCCGCGCGCATGTCGCTGCCCAAAAAGGAAGCCGAAGGGCCGGAGCCGGTGGTGGCATGAGACACGACCTTGTCGGGATCGATCCCATGGGCCTTCGCGTAGTCGCTCTTCTTGACATACATCGGATGCGGCCTGGAATCGTTGTCCAAACCGGTGATGTGCCACAACTGGAAGGGAAGGTCCACGGTGGGCTCGCGGTCCACGGCGAAGAATGTGCGGTTCTCGGTGAGGTCCTGATAGGTACCCATGGTCACATGGAAGGCCTTCTCGATATTTGCCACCGTGCCAGTGAGCCTTAAGTCACGTTCTTCGCGTGTTCCGTTGATGATTTCAAAGCCGCTGGCTTTCGCGAAAGCGATTAGGGCATCCCAGTCTTCCTGGCTGGGGCCGAACTGCGCGGTAAACTCCTGTGGCGTAAGGAACTGGTGGTAGGAGGGGCTGGCAGGGTCTTGGACTTCACGCACGAAGTTCTGCAACCCGGCGCGATCGCGCAGCGGCAGAACAATGTCGAAGCGCAGGGTCTGGGTTGCCGGGAGTTGCCCGATGAGCTGCGCCTGTCCGTTGACAACCTCGTCGCGCACATGACGCGTCAATAGTTGCTGCGGCTGGGCCTGCGATGGGATGGTGAACAACAAGAGCACAGCCGCGCAAACGAGCGCAATCCGTGCCAGCAGTGGGGAAGGGATTGTTTTCATGTTCTTGTCCTCTTCGATTTTCAGATGCGGAACATTTGGCTGCCTGACCATTTGCAGCCCAAGAATTGCGGCATGTTAACTCACATTCGTGCCGTTATCTAAATTTCTTGCAAAGTGTTACGAAAACGGAATACCAAGACGGGAAAAAACCTTACGCCTCAGGTCTGGACTGTAGCTTTGATGGGAAAAGACCTAGGCCGTCAGCGCTGGATGGAAGGTTGGCTTGCTGGAGGACGGTCGTTTCCGGAACACAACTTTCACTCCCTCCCGCCAGCGCTCGTCAATTCCCACGAACTCCCATTCAATCTCGGGCGAAAGATAGCGCAGCAACGTGTCCGTGGCCGGATGCACGTGCAACGCGGGAGCCACCAGAAACAGCAACGGCTTTTCAGCCGAGAGCTCTCTCCCGCCAAAATATCCGAAGCGGGGAAATTCGCCACGCGCATGATGCCATTCCACTCGCGACCAATAATCCAGCCCCTGCAGCGGCAGGTGGATGTCTTCGTCGGCCTTCAGTTCCACCACCGCCAGCCGGCCGGCGTCCGTCGTCGTGAGTACATCGATCATGGCGCGGTCGGAAGCCGAGAATGCGGGAACCTGCGAATAGCGGTACGAAGGCTCCAATCTTCCGTCCACCACGCTCACATCGCCCACCACCAGCGACTCCAGCCATCTCTCCGGACGCAGCCGCCACAACGGATGTTGACGCGGCCCATAAGGATGGCGAGTGTCGCGCAAACAGTTTGCCAGCTCTGTAAATTCGTCTTCGTTCCGTATCTCCAGAACTCGCTCCTCCGCGCCCACACCGAACACAATCTCCTCAGTGCTGCGAAGCGATCCCGAAATCCCTCCCAGCCGCGCTCGGGCGAACTCTAACCCACGCCAGCGGAAGACAATCTCCGCGGCCGAGAGCACTCCAACTTCGCAATTCGGCAGGACTCCCTGAACTCGCACAATCGACTCCCTGAAACGCTCGCTCGCCGCCTCATCGTCGGCAGCACGCACCAGCCGGGTCGCTACATTACCGCGATCCGCGCAATCAATTTCCACCAACGCGTCGTGCCGCTCATCGAGCTCAAACAGTGACCACTTGGCAGCGTCGCGGTTCAGGTTTGCCATCCGCTCCCGCACCAGAGCCGAGGTTCCAGCAGGCACAAACATCTTCAACCCTTCCACCAACACGTTTGAGGCTTGTCCCGCCCGGCACACATCGAGCCAAAGAATGCCGAAGGTCAGCGCCGCGTCGATCGAAGCCTGCGTCTCCTGCGCATTTACCCCGAGCAACGCAAAAGCAGTGCGTCCCTGCCGCAGAAGCCCTCGCGCGTAGATCGGTCCAAACGACTTCTCCAGATCCACTCCACTCGTCAGCCTTACAATCTTGAAATCGGGAAAGTGCCGTTCCAGCGACCTACGAAGTTTCTGCTCGTAGGCGGTCCGCGCCGCTCGACGTGCTGTCGGAGTGCGCCGGTCGCGTTCGCGGCAGATTTCCAGCTTCGAGGGTCGCGCCTGTCCCAGCCGCTGCACGGCCAGCCGTAGCGTGCCATTCTTGACTTCAGCATCCAGCACACGCCGCACCGCGTTTCGCTCCGCCGACCACAGGTGCAGCAGGCATCGGTTGTACTCGCCCGAAATGGAGTACTTGGATTGCGCCAGATCAAAGGCGACAGCGCCGTTTTCCAGCACCACTGCGCCCGCGGCCTGACTAAGAAAGTCCTGCACGGTGCGGGTCAAGGCTTGCGGCGTCACGGTCGGCATTTGGCATTGTCCATGGGTTGCCCCGATTCCCGATTGTCCTGCCCGGACCGGCCCGTCGTCTGTGACAAGTGACCATCGTCACACTTCGGCTGTGGACGTTTCGTCCGCTCCTCGCCGGTCCATGTGGGATAATGAGCAAATCCGCCCTACTTGAGTCGGCCTCCAGCCCGGCGGCATCTAATTTCCGTGGGTAAAAGCTTGCACAAACAACCTCTCTTGGATAAACAGCGCTTCTTCTTCGACCACTACGGCGTCACCGAAAACGACCTCGAACATTACCTCGCGGCCGCGCTTTCTGCCGGCGGCGACTATGCCGACCTCTATTTTGAATATCTCTCCTCCACTTCGCTGCTGGTGGATGAGTCCATGGTCAAGTCGGCTTCGCAGGGCATTTCCGCCGGTTGTGGTGTACGCGTGGTTTCCGGTGAGCGCACGGGCTATGCCTATACGGACGATCTTTCCGCCAGCCGCATTCTGCACGCGGCGCGCACCGCGGCCCTGATCGCCAGCGCACCCGCCAAGACTCCAGTGGCTGGTTTCCAGCAGACTGCGGCTCGTAGCCTGTATCCCGTAACTCTGCCTTCAGTCGATGCTGAAATCACCGCTAAGGTTGAGCTGGTGATGCGCGCCGATAAAGCTGCGCGTGCCTACGATCCGCGCATTCAAGAAGTCCGCGCCAGCTACTCTGACGAACTACGGAACATTCTTGTCGTCGCCTCCGACGGAACCTTCGCCGAAGATTCCCAACCGCTGGCGCGCATGAACGTGTCTTGTATCGCTAAAACCGAAAACAATTCCGCTCGCGGCGGCTCCGGCGGCGGCGGACGCGTCGCTCTCGATTTCTTCTTCGGAGACAAGAATCCAGAATACTTCGCCAAAGAAGCGGCCCGCCAGGCGATTCTTCAACTCGACGCGCGTGAAGCCCCCGCCGGTGAAATGGAAGTGGTTCTCGGCCCGGGATGGCCCGGCGTCCTGCTGCACGAAGCCGTCGGTCACGGCCTGGAAGCCGATTTCAATCGTAAGAAAACTTCTGCGTTTGCTGGACTGATCGGCAAGCGCGTCGCCAGCGAGAAATGCACTGTTATCGACAACGGCACCATGCCGTGGCGTCGCGGCTCGCTGAACGTGGACGACGAAGGCGAGCCCACGCAGGAAACCGTGCTGATCGACAAAGGAATTCTGAAGGGTTATCTGAGCGACAAGCTGTCCGCGCGCCTGATGGGCATCGCCGACACCGGCAACGGACGCCGCGAAAGCTACGAGCACATCCCCATGCCGCGCATGACCAACACCTACATGCTCGCCGGCCAGGACAATCCCGAAGACATTATTCGTTCGGTGAAGCGCGGCATCTACGCCGTAAACTTCGGCGGCGGCCAGGTCGATATCACCAACGGCAAGTTCGTCTTCGGAGCCTCGGAAGCCTACATGATCGAAGACGGCCAGATCACCGCTCCCATAAAGGGTGCAACGCTGATCGGCAACGGCCCCGATGTTCTAACGCGCGTCTCCATGGTAGGCAACGATTTGAAGCTCGATGAAGGCGTAGGCACCTGCGGCAAAGACGGACAAGCCGTCCCGGTAGGCGTAGGCATTCCGACTATCAAGATCGATCGGCTAACCGTCGGCGGTACCGCCAAGAAAGATCCCGGCGGGTTTATGCAGTGAGGCCTTTGCCACGGTCACACGGATCGGCACGGATTCTAAAGGTTTGTCATCCTGAGCGAGGATTGATCTCTGCGCCCAAGCGCAGAGATCAACCACAGTCGAAGGATCCCTTGCAGCACCCTAGCGCTAGCGGCCCTTCAAGGCATTTCAACTTGATTTTGAGCCTTAGGCTCGCGGAAAAGAACCACGCCCGAGGAATATCGACAGGGGTACGGAGATCACCAGGCTGATGGCGACATAGCCCATAATCTGAAAACCGTCGCCAGGCGATGCATGTCCGCCATTCGCGACGAAGTTCGGGTCCGGAGACAAAGCGAGAGATCCTAGAATGAAGGCGACTACGATACCGAGCAAAGGGCCGAATAGCAGAATGGATAGTGCCTTTAGAACCTTCATCCCGCAGCCTCGGTCCAATAATCCCACATATTTTCCAAGGCTAAAAGGGCAATCTGCCATCTATAGGAGCCGCGCCGCTACCCCCTGCGCCGTCAGCATCTCCACCGCTTTCTTGTCGAACGAAACCAACGTCTCCGCCCCCAACCACTTCCCCTCGTAGGCAATCACGCCGTCGGCAAAATCCCCGCCCGCGTCGAGTATGGCCAGGCCAGCGTCAATTGCCGGCCGATTCGCTTCCACATTTTCCGCTGCAAGCAGGGTACGAATTGCGTTGGCTATATCCGAAGGCTGAAAGCGATAAACGCTGCGCAGAACCCAAACAAACTCGCACAGGCTGGGCACCGCGATGGCGACCATTTTGGCTCGGGCCATCAGTTTGGTCGCGGCGTCGGCCTGCTCGACGTCGTCATGTACAGCCGCCCGGACCAGAACATTCGTGTCCACCGCGATTTTCACTTCTTGTCCGTCACTTCTTGCCAGCCCAGCCGCGAGCCGCAGCGTCATTCATCTCTTCGATGGTCGCCACTTTCTTCGTCTTGCCTGCAAGCACGCCAAAGAAGTCCTGGATCCTTCCCGTCGGACGTGCCGCCCGAATCACGCCCCGGCCATCGGGGAGTAAATCCAAGGCAAGCTTTTCCCCGGGCTTAATGCCGAGATGTTGCAGCACCTTTTTCCGGAATGTAACCTGTCCTCGCGCGGTGACGGTCAAGGTGGTCATGGGATATTCCTCAATTCGATCTAATTGTAATGCATAAATACATTACGAGCAATGAGTGTTGAGCCTTATGGGTTCGAATTGGAAAAAACCCAAACTAGTGGTGGGAAAACGACGCATTCATTTGGGATAAGATGAATTAAGACTTTATGCCTTCAACCGAATTAGGCGCTAGCGCGCCCGCACTAGAAACCGACCTCCGCTCTCTCGCCCAGGACATCGTGCGCCGCGCCATGAATGGCGGCGCAACTGCCGCCGAATGCGTAGTCCGCGAAGGGGATGAATTTTCCACGCTGGTCCGCCTCGGCCAGGTCGAGACCCTCAAAGAATCCGGCTCGCGATCCATCGGCGTCCGCGTCTTCAACGGACAGCGCGCCGCCAGCACCTACTCCAGCGATTTCTCAACTGCTGCCCTCGACCGTATGGTGAAGTCCGCGCTGGAGCTTTCAAAGATCACTTCGGAAGATCCGTTCGGCGGCATCCCCGACGTATCGCAGCTAGGCTCGCTCACCGGCGATCTCGATCTCTATCACGAGGACGTTTATTCTCTCCCCGGCCCCGATCGCATCGACTACGCCCGCCGCGCCGAAAAAGCCGCGCTCGATTTCGACCCGCGCATCAAGAATTCCGAAGGTGGATCGTTCGACGCCGCCACCGGCCACAAAGTTCTGGCCAACTCGCATGGCTTCGTCGGCGAATACCGCCGGTCGTATTGCTCCGTCTCCGCCGTTCCCATCGCGCAAACGGAAGACGGCGCGATGCAGCGCGACTATTGGTACTCCGTGGCGCGCACTCTGTCGAAGCTCGAATCCCCCGAGCAAGTCGGCAAAGTCGCCGCCGAGCGCACCCTGCGCCGTTTAGGCGCGCGCAAAGCAAAAACCGCGCAAGTGCCAATCATCTTCGATCCCATGGTTGCCACGTCGATCCTCGAACACATTTTCGAAGGCGTGAACGGCGATTCGGTTTATCGCGGAGCATCGTTCCTCGCAGGCAAGCTGGGACAGAAAATCGCCGGCGCCAACGTCACCATCATCGACGACGGCACCATCCCCGGCGGCTTCGGCACCAGCCCGTTCGATGGCGAAGGCGTGCCCACTCGCCGCACGGTAGTCATCGAGAATGGCGTGTTGAGTTCGTACCTGATGAACACCTACACCGCGAAGAAGCTGGGGCTTAAGACCACCGGCAACGCGTCTCGCGGACTCGCCGGCACGCCGGGCATCGGTCCCGGCAACTACTTCCTCCAGCCGGGAACCAGAACGCCGAAGCAATTGATTTCCGACATCAAAGAAGGCCTCTATGTCACCGAGTTCCTTGGCCACGGCGCGAACCTGGTAACCGGCGATTATTCCCGCGGCGCCTCCGGCCTATGGATCTCCGGCGGGGAGTTTGCCTACCCGGTCGAAGAAATCACGGTAGCCGGCAATCTGAAAGACATCTTCTTCAACATCTCCGAGATTGCAAATGATCTCGAGTTCCGCGGTTCGGTGGCTTCACCGACGCTCCGCATTGACGGCCTTATTGTGGGCGGCGAATAATCACTTTCCATGAAATTCGCCAGGATCGTATTTTGGATTGCCGCCATCTGGGGCGTGTTGGTGCTCACGCCGCTGTATTTCCTATTCGATCTGATCGGCCGCCAGGATCCCCCGCCGATCACGCATCCCGGTTTTTATTACGGTTTCGTCAGTGTGGGACTGGCCTTCCAGGGCGCATTCATCGTGATTGCCCGGGATCCGGTGCGTCTTCGGCCGATGATGATTCCTTCGGTGCTGGAGAAGTTTGGGTACGGAGCGACCTTCGTCGTGCTCTATCTGCAGCATCGCCTAAAGCCAGGAGACCTGGCTCTCGGCTGCGTCGACTTGCTGTTCGGCGTGCTGTTCCTGATCGCATTCTTCAAGACCAACGGGTAAAGACCAGCAACTAGCGTCCAGAGTACAATCGCTTGCATGGGCGGCCTGATCCAGCCAACACCGGTAGCCGAAGAGCACGATTCCAGCCGGCGCACCATCGCCATCGCCGTTGCCGTCGTCATTGTCATAGCCATCGTTGCCGCGTTCCTGCTTCGCAGCCAACCCAAGAGCGCATCCGGACCACCTCCATACGCTGCAAACCTCAAGCTCTCCAATTTCAAAATGAGCGCCGCCGAAAACTTCGTCGGAGCCACCGTCAGCTACGTTGACGGAACTGTCACCAACACAGGCGGCAAGACCGTCACGCATGTGATTGTCGAAGTCAATTTCAAGGACGATCTGGGCCAACTGGCACAGCGCGACAACATCCCGATGCAGGTGCTGAAAACCGATGGCCCTTATCCCGAAGCCGTGGACTTTAGCGTCTCACCGCTCGGACCCGGTCAAAGCAAGGCCTTCCGGCTTACCTTTGAAAGCATCTCCGCGCAGTGGAACCATCAGTATCCCGAGATCAACGTAACGGACGTGGCCGTAAAGTAAGTCCCGCAGCCTCTGACCACGGCGTTGCAGCTGTAGTTACAATCTCCGAGATTCAAGCCAGGAGCCTGTCGTAGTCCCTTCTTACAATTTACGATCTCGAGCACGTACCTACTTCCCTTCTTATCGAAACCCACAGGGGTTCTGATGTTCGCCGCAACGCGGTCGCTACCGCGAAAGGCCACCCCTCACTTCGGATGTGTGGCACATAACGGTTCTCGCGGAGGAAAGTAGTCTCGCCCCACTACTGAATATCGCATCGGCCCAGTAAAACAGGCCCATAGGGCTATGATATACTTTCCCTAGGGACTTCATATGCCGACCCTTTATGTGGAAAACGTACCAGACGAACTTTACCGCGGGCTACGCCAACGTGCCCGCGAAAACCGGAGTTCCATTGCTGCGGAGGTGATCTCGCTGCTCGAACGGAATATTCCCACGACGGCAGAAAT
Organism: uncultured Acidobacteriaceae bacterium; assembly: GCA_963749985.1. Lineage (GTDB taxonomy): Bacteria > Acidobacteriota > Terriglobia > Terriglobales > Acidobacteriaceae > Sulfotelmatobacter. The sequence goes on from CAVVOS010000008.1 coordinate 293,746, forward strand.
GAAGCGTCGCCAGCAGTTTTACCAGCGCATGGCAACATTCCGCATGCATCGCGTAGAGAGCGATGGACCATTCCCCACCGCCGAACAGATGATTCGCGAGGACCGCAAGCGTTGAACCGGTTCGTACTGGACGCGAGCGTCGCCTTGAAATGGGCGATCCCGCCGGCAAACGAAACTCTGTCCGCTGAATCCCTTCAACTGCTGAAGGAATACGTGAATGGCAGGGTCGATTTGCTCGTACCCGATATTTTCTGGGCCGAGGTGGGCAATGTTCTGTGGAAGGGTGTTCGGCTGCGGCGCTGGTCCCGGACGACAGCAGAGCGCATTGCATCCGAAATGCAGGCGCGGAATTTTTCTACCGTGCCGTCTCGCACATTGATGACCGAGGCTCTGCGAATTGCGTTCGCCTATGATCGGGCCGTCTACGATTGTCTTTACGTCGCTTTGGCAGTTCGCTCCAAGTCGCAAATGATTACCGCCGACGAGCGCCTCGCGAATGCTCTCGCGGCCTATCTTCCCGTCAAATGGCTGGGCGCATTATAGCGTGCGATCTTTCGGGATTCGCCGCGGCCAGTACAATGGTTGCATGTCCGATGCCAAGCCATTCCGCCTTACGGAGTCGGTAAAAGCCGCGGGTTGAGCGTCCAAGCTGAGTCCGGCGGCGCTGGACAAGGTGCTTGGGAAATTAGCCCGGCAACACGACCCCAATGTCTTAGTCGGCTTTGACCACGCCGACGACGCCGGAGTGTATCAAATCGCGCCAGATCAGGCATTGGTGCAGACTGTCGACTTCTTCACCCCTGTGGTGGACGATCCTTACGTCTTCGGCCAGATCGCCGCGACCAATGCATTGAGCGATGTCTATGCGATGGGCGGAAAACCCGTTACCTCACTGGCCTTGGTGTGCTTTCCCGACAAGGCCGACCTCGAAATTCTCGAACGCATCCTCGCCGGCGGCCTCTCGAAAATGATCGAAGCCGGATGCACCGTGATTGGCGGCCACAGCATTCGCGACGAAGAAACCAAGTTCGGATACGCGGTTACCGGACTCATCGATCCGAAAAAAGTTCTCACCAATGCCGGCGCCAAGCCGGGCGATGCACTCATCTTCACCAAGGCGCTGGGCACGGGCGTGATCTCCACGGCAATCAAAAAGGGCACAGCCGAACCCTCATGGATCGATGCCGCCGTGCAGTCGATGACTACGCTGAACAAGCGTGCCGCAGAAGTGATTCAGCAAGGGGAATTTCGCGTTCACGCCATGACCGATGTCACGGGCTTTGGCATGATTGGCCACGCTCGCGAAATGGCCCTTGCGTCCGATGTGTCACTCCGGCTGCACGCCGGCAACATTCGGGTCCTTCCGGGCGCGCTCGATTGCATTCGCGCGGGGTATATTCCCGGCGGCCTCAAGAACAACCGTGACTTCGCCGAATGTGTGGTCGATTACGAGGATAAAGTTCCCGACGACCTTCGATCGCTTCTCTTTGATCCTCAGACTGCAGGCGGGTTGCTGATTTCGGTTGCATCCGAAGACTCCGCGCGTCTGACGCAGTCCCTCAATGCGGCAGAAGTGCCGGCAGTACAAATCGGCGAAGTTGTGCTCCGGCGCAAGCCATTGATCGCTGTCCAGCCTTGACCGCCAGCCAGCGATTCTATCTGTGCGGGTTGACCAGTTCCCAGATCCGCGCCAGATGGTGATCGTCGTGTTCGGCCACAAAATATAAATGATCGACCAGCCGCATCGGCGTCTTCAAACGCGGGTGCGGAATGGCTCGCGTAAATAGCGAGACATCCAGTTCGTCCACACGCTTCAGCAATTTTGCCCTTGCGCCGCGGAACTCCGCCAAAATCTGTTCCAGCGGACGCGCGTTGTGATCCGCTTCGTCGGTCTTTCGGTTCTTCAAGTCTGCCACGGTGAGTTGGGCGCTGGCCGCCACATAATCGTCCACTCGAGCCAGCCACAACGCTTCGAGATCAAGTAAGTGCCCCGCGTGCTCCTGCGCCGACCATTTTTCTTTCGGCTTCTTGATCAGTATCTCCCGAGAATGGCTGCGCAACACTTCTTCAACTCTCGCCGGAGTGCCGCGCAGCCGCGCCAGTAAATTAGGATGCAGCTCCACCGGAAACGAAAACTCGAACTTACGTTCAAACCAGATGGGTACCTGACTCATGGATTTCACCAATCAGAACGATAACTACTGCGGATAAAAGATGCGCGGTGGCACCCGAAGACTCACAAATTGCCTGAGCCACCACGCGTAGCTAGTGCATCTCTTAAAGGTGGAAGCGATACAGAAAACACGCGCCGTCGCTTTCTTGCAAGGAGGCACTCATGCAATTTCGTCAACTTGGAAGCAGCGGTCTCAAGGTATCGGCCCTCGGCCTCGGCTGCATGGGCATGTCGGAATTTTATGGTGGACGCGATGATAACGAATCTATCGCTACGATTCATCGAGCCCTCGAACTCGGCATCAACTTTCTCGATACCGCCGATGTGTACGGTCCGTACAAGAATGAAGAACTGGTCGGCCGCGCCATCAAAGGCAAGCGCGACCAGATTGTCCTGGCTACGAAGTTTGGCATTGTCCGCGATCCCAAGGATCCCAACGTTCGCGGGGTGAGCGGTAAGCCCGATTATGTGCGCCAATCCTGCGAGGCCAGCCTCCATCGGCTGGCAGTCGAGACCATCGATCTTTATTACCAGCATCGCGTCGATCCCGCCACGCCCATCGAGGACACAGTCGGCGCACTCGCTCAGTTGGTGCAGGAAGGTAAAATCCGCCACATCGGTCTTTCCGAGGCCTCGCCGCAAACCCTTCGCCGCGCCGTGAAAGTTCATCCCATCACCGCACTGCAAACCGAATACTCCCTCTGGAGCCGCGAGCCGGAAGCCGAACTCCTTGCCACCTGCCGCGAACTCGGAATTGGCTTTGTCGCTTACAGCCCGCTCGGACGCGGCTTTCTCGCTGGACAGTTCACGCGCTTCGAAGATCTCCCCGCAGACGACTACCGCAGGTTCTCTCCGCGCTTTCAAGGCGCGAACTTTCAGAAGAATCTGGACCTCGTGCGCCGGGTTGAGGAAATTGCAAAAGAAAAAGGCTGCAAGCCCTCGCAGCTAGCGCTGGCGTGGGTGCTCGCTCAAGATAAGAACATCGTCCCCATCCCCGGAACCAAGCGGCGGAAATATCTGGAAGAGAATGTTGCTGCGATCGACCTGAAGCTCACCGCGGGAGATCTGCGGCGAATCGAGGAAATCTTCCCCACAGGCGCCGCTGCCGGGCTGCGCTATCCCGAACACATGATGAGTCTCGTAAACGGGTAGTTCGTCCGGCAAAAACCAAGGGCGGCCTTCAGGCCGCCCTTAACTGAGAACTAAGAACTGTTGTTACGCTCGCGCCGGGCTCTCTCCGCCCTTCACGATTCCCCGTCCCGGCTCCGGCTTCAGCACCTGCTGCACACCGTCATCGGGCTTCGCTGGAGACTTCATCGGAGGCAGTTCCTTCCCCTCCACCAGCATGATCACTTCGGACGCATCCAGCACTTCCCGCTCCAGCAAAGCCGCCGCAATCTTCTGCAACGTGTCGCGGTTGCCTTCCAGAATGCCTTTTGCCGTCTCATACCCGAAGTTCACCAGCTTGCGGACCTCGCCATCAATCTTGATGGCGGTGTCTTCGCTGTAATCCCGGTGCTGGCTGATCTCTCGGCCCAGGAATATCTGCTCTTCTTTCTTGCCGAAAGTAAGCGGACCCAGATCGCTCATGCCCCACTCACACACCATCTTGCGCGCCATTTCCGTGGCCCGCTCAATGTCATTGCCGGCGCCGGTGCTCATCTGGTTAAGGAACAACTCCTCGGCCAGACGCCCACCCATCAATATCGCCAGGTCGGTCTTCAAATATTCCCTGGTGTAGTTGTGCCGGTCATCCACCGGCAACTGCATGGTTACGCCTAACGCCATTCCACGAGGAATGATCGTAACCTTGTGCACCGGATCCGATCCCGGCAGCTTCGCCGCCACCAACGCGTGCCCAGCTTCGTGATACGCCGTCACCTTCTTTTCCTCGTCGGAAAGAATCAGTGACTTGCGTTCCACGCCCATCAGGACTTTGTCTTTTGCGACTTCGAAGTCGAACATCAGCACAGCCTTGCGGTTCTGCCGCGCCGCCGCCAACGCCGCTTCGTTCACCATGTTGGCCAGGTCCGCGCCAGAAAATCCCGGCGTACCGCGTGCCAGCACGGAGAGGTCGACATCCTCGGCAAGAGGAATTTTACGGGTGTGCACGCGCAGAATTTCTTCTCGCCCGCGCACATCTGGACGGCTCACCACCACCCGCCGGTCAAAACGTCCCGGCCGAAGCAGCGCCGGATCCAGCACATCCGGCCGGTTCGTCGCCGCCATGAGAATCACTCCCTCATTCGACTCGAAACCGTCCATCTCCACCAGCAACTGATTCAGTGTCTGCTCGCGCTCGTCGTGACCACCACCCAACCCCGCGCCGCGATGCCTTCCCACGGCGTCAATCTCGTCGATAAAGATGATGCAGGGCGCGTTTTTCTTCCCCTGCTCGAACAGGTCGCGCACCCGGCTGGCGCCGACGCCCACAAACATCTCCACGAAGTCCGAGCCCGAGATCGAAAAGAAAGGAACATTCGCCTCGCCCGCAACCGCTCGAGCCAAGAGCGTCTTGCCCGTTCCCGGAGGTCCAACCAGCAAGACTCCCTTGGGAATCCTGCCGCCAAGTTTCTGGAACTTCTGCGCCTCGCGCAGGAATTCAATAATCTCGCGCAGCTCTTCCTTGGCCTCTTCCACGCCTGCCACGTCCTTGAACGTGACTTTCTTCTGCTGCATCGAAAGCAGCCGCGCCCGGCTCTTTCCGAACGACAGCGCTTTATTGCCGCCCGTCTGCATCTGGCGGATCATGAAGAACCACAGCGCGCCCAGCAGAATCAGCGGAGCCCAGGTCCCCAGCAACTGCAGCGGCCAGCTTCCGCTATTGGCGTCCCGGAACGTCATGGAGACGCCCTTATCGTGCAACGATTTGATCATCTCGGAATTGGCCGGCGGAACCGTCGTGTGGAAAGAGGAGCCGTCGCTATATTTCCCGTGCAGTTGCTGACCGTCAACAAGGACCTCGTGCACCTTGCCCTGATCCACGTCGCTCAGTAACTGCGAGTAATTGATTTCTTTGTCTTTCTGCCCGCTCCGGCCGGCCTGAATCACCTGCCACAACAGCAACGCGGACAACCCAATCACCAGCCAGAAAGCTACGGTTTTGACTGTCGAATTCACCAAGAAACTCCTAAAGAAACCGGGGTCCGATCACGCGCACGAAGCCCCGAGGCTCCTGCTGCTAATTTAGATGCCGTTCGGCCAATTTGGATAGGGAAAATCCCTAAGATCTCTATTCTACCTTTTCTTTCGGAAAAAGGCGCGCCACCCTTCTCATAACTTAAGTCATGGGAGGAACCGGAGCGGCGGCCAAATAGGGGATATTCCGGTTCGTTTGCTCCACCGCACCTAAGCCGTAGCCTATAAGAAACGCCTCGTCCACTAGAAACCCGAAATAATCGGGTTGCAACGCCACGCGGCGGGCCGACTGCCGGTCCAGCAGGGTTACCAGCTTCACCGAAGCCGCCCCCCTGGCGCGCAGGTCGCTCATCAGAAATTCGCTGGTCACCCCCGAATGCACCAGGCCCTCCACCAGCAAAACATGCTGGCCGCGGATATCCGGCTCGTGGCTGAAGAAGATTTCCGTAATCTCTCCCGCCTGATTGCCCTGTTGCTGGCTGGTCTGCTTACTGTATTTGGGCTTGATGAACTGGCACACCACCGGGACATCCAAAGCCCGCACCAGATCGGCCATAAACATGAACGCATTCTCTAGAACGGCCAGCGCCTGGATCGTCTGCCCCTGATAATCATCCGAGATCTGGCGCCCGAGTTCCTTCACACGTTTCTGGATCTGCTCGGCCGCGATTACCTGGCGAAGTGCCTCGACCCTCGGTGCATTCATGAAATGGCGTGCCTCCCGGTTCTCTCGCTGAGACTGCTCGACTCGACCACACTCGATCGAACCGCCCTTCGACCACGGCCCTTGGACCAACCTTGAACCAACCTTAAATCGCCGACCCTTCCACTGCCCACGGCATCTCTCGGATCATCACCGCTTCCTGCCCCGCTTGGGCCCGCAATCTCGCTGGAACCGGAAAGCCGCGCATCCACACGATCTCGTCGCCGCTCGCTGCTACCGGCCAAAGCCTGCGACCAGGCTGCGCCACATGCCGCTCCTGCAGCAGTTCTTTGATCTTCTTCGGTGACTTCGTGTGGGCTGGCCAAAACCGGTCTCCCGGCCGCCAGTTCCGCACGATCAATCGTCCCGGCAAAAGCTCCGCCCGGAGAAGTTGTTGCGGATTATACTCCGCAACCTGCCATTGGGGAGTAACACGCAACGCTTCGATGACCACCCCCACCTCCGGCACAAAAACACGCCCCGGCACAGCCAGCGAGTATTCGTAGTCTGGAATCCGCTCCTGACGGCGTAAGTCCGGCGTCACAAAAACCATGACCTCCGGCTCCCGGACAATCTTCCAGCCGAGCGGGAGTGACAACTCCTTGCCCGTTGGACCCTCCTCTCCCGCGAACCGCAAGATCTCCTCGACGTGCTTGAACTCCAGCGGAATCCCCGCCTGCTCCCCCATCGCCTTCAACACTCTTCTCTGCACCGCCCGGGGCTCGGTCAAAAGCCAAGGCCGGCTCACCGAAGCATTCATCACTGCCGGACCGGGCTGCTGAAGCCGCTCCAACAACTCAGGATTCAGCACAGGCCGGGAAGGCTGGATCTGCACCAACTCGGACGAAACGTCGAATCCTGGCAGCCCGCGCGTCCATTCCGGCTGCGACCACTGCACCACCGTCCCCAGCCAGCCCGAGATTTCGTTTTCCCAGTAGTCTTCCTCGTCGCGGGCAATCTCCGCGAGTTCCGCAAGACTCTCAGCCACCGCGGGATTGAACTCCCGCTCCAGCAATGGAAGCACTAGCTTGCGCACTCGATTGCGAGTGAACTTGGCGTCAGCGTTCGTCGAATCTTCCCGCCAAGTCTGTTTGAGATCGCCCAGATACTGCTCCAGTTCGCTCCGCCGAATTCCCAGCAGCGGTCGGACGATTTCGCCGTAACCATTCTCATCGTCATCCTCGCGCTCCACCACGATGCGCGGATAAATCCCCCCCAGCCCGCGCAGCCCCGTCCCGCGAATCACCCGCATAAGCACAGTCTCAGCCTGATCATCGAGCGTGTGCCCGGTAGCGATCTTGTCCAGAGCTTTCTCTTGATTTTGTCTCTGAAAGGGCGCGGCTTCAGCCGCTCCGCTAAGCTCCACTAAGGAGGCGGGCTTTAGCCCCTGAGGAAGGCCTCTGGGTGGCGCACCGCTTTCAGCGCTGCGATTGAAGGGTTCGGAGTGCTGGGCTCTAGGCCCTGAGGCGCCTGAACCTTCCGACTCGCCTGCACCCAGCAGCTCCCGAAAAAATCCATACCGCAACTCCCGCGCCGCCGCTTCCAGACCGGAGTGCTCTTCAGCAGCCAGGTGCGCCGCATCGCCGCTGCCCACATGAAACTCCAACCCGTATTCGCGAGCGAGTCCTGCGACGAACTCCTGATCTGCGTCCGACTCCACGCCGCGGAGTTTGTGATTGAAATGAATGACGGAGAGAACGATGCCTAGTTCCTGACGCAACTCAATCAGCAACCGCAACAACGCAACCGAATCAACCCCGCCCGAAACCGCAACGCCGACACGGTCCCCGGCGTGGAGGAGGTCGTCCTGGCGAACGCCGACCCGAAAGCGCTGCGGAAGGGATAACACGCAAGTATGGTAGCGCAGACCGGAAGGCCTGCGCTCACTGAATCGGCAGCTACCTCAGTCCGTGTATAATTCCTCGCCGTAAGTAATCAGGGGGTACGTCGGATGGATATTATCGGATCCTATTGGATAGAAGCCATCGGCCTCAGTGTTACCTGCACATACACCACAGATCCGCTAGCCCCCGGGAACAACGTCTACGCAAATGTTTCACTCTCCTGGGTGGACACTCTTGCTACGTTGGGCCTTGGCTCTCCGAACGCGATGTTTTCAGCCTCCGCGTTCATCCAGTCTTGGACTTTCTATGAGCCGGACGGATCTCAGTCCCCACAACAGTATGGGAACGGACTCTACCAGAACGCCGTATTTGTAAATAACTGTGCCACGATCACTTTCGCAGTCATTGTGGCACAGGCAGTAGGGATGGCTCAGGCTAATGTCTTCACCCTCTAGGAGCTGCCATGACAACCGCTTACGTAGCTTACGATGTGCGATCGGGCCGAATCACAAGTGTCCATCACGGCGCGCTGGACGCCGAACACGCGCGCCAAAGTGCGAGTCTTCATCCAGGAATGACCGGAGAGCACATCGAGGTGATCTCGATACCGCTTGCGAGCTTCGAACACGGCAAGCACTATAAAGTTGACGTCACCCGCAAGGTGCTCACGGCAGCGACGATCAACGAGAGGGGTGTTGGCGCCAGTTTCGGTCTCGTCAGCCGTTCGAAATAATTCGGCTGAATTAGCGCAGATTATAGCCCCACGCTTTTCTCCGCAATCACCTTCCGAATCTTCTCCACGAACTCCGCCGCGCCCATGTCCTCAGTCTTCTCTTTCCCGCGCGTCCGGACGTTCACCTTCCCGGCCTCCGCCTCTTTATCTCCAACCACCAGCAGGAACGGCACCTTCTGCATGGCATGTTCGCGAATCTTGGCATTCATCTTTTCATTGCGCGCATCAACCTCTACGCGCACGCCGATGGCCTTGAGCTGATCCGCAACTTTATTCGCGTACTCCGCATGCCGCTCGCTGATCGGAATCATCGCCACCTGCACCGGTGACAGCCACACCGGGAACGCGCCCGCGTAGTGCTCGATCAGCACTCCGAAGAATCGCTCGATCGATCCGAACAGCGCGCGATGCACCATCACCGGCTGTTTACGCGAACCATCCTCCGCCACATACTCCAGCCCAAAGCGCTGCGGCAGGTTGAAGTCGACCTGCACCGTCGAGAGCTGCCACAACCGTCCGATGGCATCGACCAGCTTGATGTCGATCTTCGGCCCGTAAAAAGCCGCCTCGCCAGGAATGGTTTTGTATTCAATCTTCCGGCGTTCCAGCACCTTCTTGAGCGATTCGGTGGCGTGAATCCATTGCTCTTCGCTGCCCACAAAATTTTTCCGGTCATCCGGATCCCAGGTTGAAAGCTCAGTCTGGAACTGCTCGAAGCCAAAATCCTTCAGCACATCGAGCGCAAAGTCGAGACAGCCGGTGATCTCGCCTTCGACCTGCTCCGGGGTGCAGAAGATGTGCGAGTCATCCTGCGTAAACCCGCGTACCCGCAGCAGCCCGTGCATCACGCCCGAGCGCTCGTAGCGGTAAACCGTTCCCAACTCGCCCAGCCGCACCGGAAGGTCGCGATACGACTTCAGCGAGTCCTTATAAATCAAAATGTGCCCGGGACAATTCATCGGCTTCAGCCGGTATTCGGCATCGTCGAGTTCCATGGCGTCGAACATGTTCTGCGCGTAATAGCCTTCGTGTCCCGAGGTGAAAAACAACTGCCGCCGCGCCACATGCGGCGTGTAGACCAGCGAGTAGCCGCGCTTCAGGTACTGCTCGCGCATCCAGTCTTCCATCTGTTTGCGGATGATCCCGCCCTTGGGATGCCAGAAAATCAGTCCCGGCCCCGCCAGTTCCTGAATCGAAAACAGATCGAGTTGCTTGCCCAGTACGCGATGATCGCGCTTCTTCGCCTCTTCCACCTGCTGCAGGTGAGCGTCAAGATCCCTCTTCGAGAAAAAAGAAGTCCCGTAAATGCGCTGTAGTTGCTGATTCTTCTCGTCGCCCAGCCAATAAGCGCCGGCGACGTTAAACAGCTTGAACGCTTTAATCTTCCCGGTCGAAGGAATGTGCGGTCCACGGCAAAAATCGGTGAACTTGCCGGTACGGTAAATCGAAATCTTTTCATCGGGCTTGGTGAATTGCTCGATGAAATGGCACTTCATGAAGTCGCCTTCCTTCTTGAACTCCGCCAGTCCCTGATCTCGAGGCAGAAACTCGCGTGCATAAGGGATGTTCTGCAGCACCAGTTCCTGCATCTTCTTTTCGATTTTTTCCAGGTCCTCGGGCGTAAACGGGGTTGGCCGGTAGAAGTCGTAGAAGAATCCGCTCTCGGTTGCCGGACCATGCCCCAGCTTGGTCTCCGGAAAAAGTTCCAGCACCGCCGCCGCTAGTAGATGCGCCGAGGAATGCCGGTAAACTTCCAACGCCTCGGGATCTTTTTCGGTCAAAAGGCGCAAGTCGGTGTCTTTTTCAAGCGGACGGGCAAGGTCGATCAGATCGCCGTTGGTCTTAGCCGCCAAAGCCGCGTCCGCCAACCGCGGACTGATGGATTTCGCAATATCGAGCGCAGTCGTCCCCTTGGGAACTTCTTTCACGCTCCCATCCGGAAGCTTCACATGAATGCTGTCTGCCATAAGAGTTAGGACCTAGAGAACTACTGAATCTTCCAGTTTATGGGAGGGATTCGGGAGGGTCAAACGGTCAGCGAAAAAGTTAGAGAGGAGACGGAAGGCGGCACACCGCCGCCCTCCGTCTGGAATGAAAAATCCTACACCTTCACATCCACATCTTTGAAATGCGTGGCGACATACCAAGTGTTCCCGAACGAATCCGTCACTGCGGCACTGCGATCGCCATAAGGCTGATCGGTAGGCTCGTGCAGCGACTTCGCTCCCGCAGCCAAAGCGCGACGGTAGAGCGCATCGCAATCCGGCACATAGAGGTAGAACATCGCCGGCATTCGCTGATATTTTCCCTGTGCCTCGCCCATCTCCAGCACAGAATCGCCGATGCGAATCACCGCGTGGTGCACCACACCGTCTGGGGAAGCATACTTCGCCACTTCCTGGGCCCCAAACGCGCGTTTCAGAAAGCCGATCAGCGGCTCCGCCCGCAGCGGATGCAAATACGGATTCACACTATGCAGGCCCTTGGGAACATAGCTCTCGCCTTTGCTTGTGGCGATATACCAGAAGTTGCCCGCCGCATCTTTCACCGTGCCCGAGCGCTCGCCGTATTCCTGATCGCGAGGTTCATCCACCAAGGTCGCTCCCGCCGCCACTGCACTCTTGCAAACCGCATCCGCATCTTGCACATAAACATGCAGCGCGTTGGGATGCAGCGTAGCCGGGAACTCTTTCTGCGCCACGCCGCCGCCGATCATCATTGTCGAGTCGCCGATGCGCACCTCACCGTGCACGCCGGTCGGAGTGGGAATTCGCAACATCTCCTCTGCGCCGAAGGCCTTCTCTACGAAATCGATCAGCGCATTGCCGTCTTGTGCCACCAGATACGGCGTCACCATGCGGAACCCGCGAGGAACAGGATCCACGCCTGTCTTGGGTTTCATGTGACCGCCTTCTGGCCCGGTGGTGAGATTTTTCATGCGCCGGCGCATCTCCTCTACCGGCACGTCTTCCTTGATTGTGTAGATTCCCCACGTATATCCGAAGGGGTCAGTCAGGGTTGCGTCGCGATGGCCGTAGAACTGATCGGACGGCGGACGCACGATTTTCATCCCGGCTTCGGCCGCGTGCTCGACGAACGAATCCACATCATTCACGCGCAACGAAAGCCAAACCGGCGACTGGCCAACGGTTTCGGCGCTAAAGCGGCCGCCCTCGGGCCATTCTTCGGTTAGCATGATGGTCGATTCGCCAATCGCAATTTCGGCGTGCGGGATGCCGGTTGGGGTTTCGAATCGGAAATTTTCTTTCGCGCCAAGCGCATTCCTGTAGAACGCGATCGCCTTGGCGGCATCTCGGAACGTCAACCGCGGTACAGCAAGTGGCCGGACGGCGACGGCTGCGGGCACGGAGGGCGTAGACACGGTAAGAGTAGCCATTTTATTTTTCCCTTCTAGTTGTGATTTCAATCGTGCCTTAAAACTTGCGCTCGGCAGATTGCGCAGTTCTGCCGCGATGCGCACCAGTGGCTCGATTTCTACCTCAACTTTCGGTACCCTTCCGTCCGTTCGAACCAGTAAGGCATCGACGGCCTTGTTCAGTTGCTCGATCTTTTTGCCGTCGTTTCTGCCCGGATTCAGAGAGCGCTTAGGCATCGGCACCCTCCATTCGCGCCCGCAGACTGCTGAGTGCGCGGAATTGCAACTGCTTCACCGCGCCTTCGGTCTTACGGATTTCCCGCGCCACTTCTTTAATGCTCTTCTGCTCCACGAACCGCAGCACCACCACTCGCCGCTGCTCCGCCGGCAACGTCTCCACCAGACGAAATAACGTTGCCTTTCGTTCTACTTCTTCGAAATCTTCGTTCTTCGCCTGCGCCGATTCGATCTGTTCCGGCTCATCCACCGCTTGCTCGCGGCTCTTTCTCTGCCAGCGGTCTGAAATCAGATTCGCCGCAATCCGAAACAGCCACGCCGCAAACGGAATCCCCCGCCACTCAAACCGCCGCAAGTTGGCCAGTGCATGATGAAATACCTCGGAGGTCAGATCTTCGGTTTCTGCGCGATCTCCCACCCGCCGCACCACATACGCATACACCCGCTCAAAGTTGTTCTCGTAAAGCTCCGCGAAGCGCGCAGGGTCCTTCTGCGCCGCCTCAATCAGAAGCCGCTCGTCCGCTTGGCGTTCTTTGTTCCGAGCCGTCAGAGCCTTCAACGAGTTCTCCGCGCGGAGTAGTCTTACACAGGGATAACGGCAGGAAACGGGAAAAGTTACGGCAGAAAACGAAGCCTAGGCCGGAACCGGGCTTTCAGCATAATATAAGTCCTCGAGTGCCTTCTTTACCTTCGCCGACACCGCTTCCAAATCCCGCATCGTCATCCCGGTAGTCGAGATCGGCTCACCAACCCGCATCTCCAGCGGACGGCACTTGATGTGGTAAGTGTTCATCGGCAAGAGCTCGTAAGTTCCCACCAGCGCCACCGGAACAATATCCACCTGCGCTTTGATCGCCAGAAAAAAAGCTCCCGGCAGAAACGGCTTGATCTCGCCATCCGGAGTTCTCCCGCCCTCCGGATAAATCACCAGCGGCATCCCCGCCTTCAGACTTTTGACCGCCGACCGGATCGCCGCTATCGAATTCGTCGGCTTCTGCTGATCGATGCAGACCTGTCCGGAGCGTTTCAACTGCCAGCCCACAATTGGATACGCCAGCAATTCTTTCTTGAAGACAATGCGAAATTGAAACGGAAGGTAAACATAGAGGACCGGAATATCCATCGCCGAAGCATGATTCACCGCGTAGACGTGGGGCTTCGATCGATCGATCTTATCGAGTCCGGTGACCCTCACCGGAGAGAAGATCGTTTTCACGATCAGCCACGACCAGGCTCGCGAAAACCAGTGCAGGCGTCGTCCGCTCCGGTCGAACAGCCCGCCCGGCAGCGCTAGCACTCCCATGACCAGCGTGTACAGCCAGATCAACGGATCGAGAATCAAATACGACCGCAGCCGGCTCAACCAGCCATGCTTCTCCCCCGGAATCGCGTGCGGACTGCGCCGCGGCGCAACCTGTGGCATTGCTTCCGGGCTCTCCACTTCCACCGATGAATTCACTTCCCGCACACATCCATTCTAGGCGAAAACGGCTCCCGGCCGCTGCTTCACGCTTCCGCCCCCATATTGCGCATGACTTCGCCCACTAGATAAATGGAACCGCTGATCACCATCACCGCTGCCTCACTCGCCAGCACTCTGGCCCGCTCCACTGCGCTCCGCACGTCCTCCACTGCCTCAATCTCTGTACCGGTACGAGCACCCGCGTGCTGAATCTCCTCTGGCGACGCCGCCCGCGGATTCTCCGGCCGAGTCGCAATCACCCGCTCCGCCAGCGGAAACAGAATTTCCGCCATCTCCGAGATTGCCTTATCCCGCATCGCCCCGAAAACAAAAATCAGCGGACGGTCTTCATAGCGCTCCGAAAGGGCCGAACGCAGCGCCCACGCGCCCGCCGGATTGTGCGCCACATCGATCACCACCTCCGGCCACCCCGGCCGCGCCGCGATCACCTGAAACCGCCCCGGCCACCTCGTCTCGCGGATGCCCCGCTGGATACTCTCAGCCGTGACGCCACTGAATCCCTGCTGGTTCAACTCGACGGCCGCTGCAATTGCCAGTGCCCGGTTGCGCAACTGGTGCCGCCCCAGCAGGGGCGTCTCTACCAAAATCTGTTGTCCCATAACCTGAAGTGGGTAGCGATAAACATATCCTGCGTCGCCGTTGGTACTCGGTACTAGGTACTGGGTACTGGCGGGCGAAACCGGCGGCACATACGGAACCGCGTTCACCGCCCGGGCTCCCAACTCCAGAATCGTATTTCCGATCACGTCATTCGCTTCGGGCTGCTGCGGCAGCGTCACCACCGCGCCGCCCGGACGAATAATTCCTACCTTCTCCCGCGCAATCTCACCCACCGTATTCCCCAGAAACTTCTGATGATCAAGCGAAATGTCGGTAATCACGCTCACCCTCGGATCGACCACATTGGTCGCATCGAGCCGGCCGCCCATGCCCACTTCGAGCACTGCCAGGTCCACCTTCTCCCGCGCAAAATGCTCGAACGCAATCGCCGTCATCATCTCGAAAAAGCTGGGGTGCCACGGCAACTCCGCCCGCTCCACCAACCTCTCCGCAATCCGATCCACTTCACCCTGCAGCGCCGCAAAATCGTCGTCGCTGATCTCTTCGCCGTTCACCCGGATGCGCTCGTTGATCCGCACCAGATGTGGCGAGGTATACAATCCCGTTTTCAATCCCGAGGAACGCAGGATCGAAGCCAGCGTCGCCGCCGTCGAGCCCTTCCCGTTCGTGCCCGCGATCAGCACGCAGTGGAAACGCCGCTCCGGATGATCCATCTCTTGCAATAGCACCCGCATATGCTCCAGATCGAACTTGTGCGAAGGCGTCTGCGCCAGTTCGTGTCCGAGCGCAAACATGCGGGCCACTGCGGTTTCGTAGGACATAGAAAAGCTCTCAGCCATCCGCTTTCAGCTTGTATCTTCAGATTATCAATTTGGAAGGCAGGATTCGAAGTGTAGACGATCGCCGGAGTGGCTCAACTGACGGCTGACGGCTGGCGGCTGACGGCTGCTCCGTCCATGAAATCCAGCGCCCGCGCAATGTAAGGCTTGAGTTCCTTGCGATGCACCACCGCGTCCAGCATCCCGTGCGCCAGCAGGAATTCGCTGCGCTGAAATCCCGCTGGCAGTTTCTGCCGGATCGTCTGCTCGATTACCCGCGGCCCGGCAAACCCAATCAGCGCTCCAGGCTCTGCAATATTCAAGTCCCCCAGCATCGCAAATGACGCCGTTACGCCCCCGGTAGTCGGATCGGTCAACACGGAAATGTACGGGACCTTCTCTTTATCCAGCCGAGCCAGCGCCGCCGAAATCTTCGCGAGCTGCATCAAGCTGACCACGCCTTCCATCATCCGCGCCCCGCCCGAAGCCGACACAATAATCAGCGGCGTATGCGAATCGAGCGCCCGCTCCACCGCCCGCGTAATCATCTCGCCCACCACCGCGCCCATGCTGCCGCCAATGAACGCATACTCCATCACGCTCGCGACCACAGGCCTTCCCAGCAACTTGCCTTGCGCGTTGATCACCGCATCTTTCAGTCCCGTATCGTGCTGCGCCTGCTTTAATCGCGACGAGTACGGCTTCAAATCGACAAACTTCAGCGGATCGGTCGACGACAGATTTCCATCGAACATCTCATACTGATTCTCATCCAGCAGCAGCGCCAGTCTCTTCCGGGCATCGATACGGAAGTGCTTTTCGCACTTCGGACACACGTTCAAATTCTCTTCCAGATCTTTTTTCCAGATGATCTGCCGGCAGTTCTCACACTTCACCCACAATCCCTCGGTGCGAACCGTCTTCTCGCCCGATGTGTTCAGTTCCCCGGATTCCCGCTTGAACCAAGCCATAAGTCAGTTGCCAGTACCGAGTACCTAGAAAAACAAATGCAGTTTTGACTAGGTACCGGGTACTAGGTACTCAATACTCGATCCCTCTCTGTGCCATCACGCCCTTTTCGTAAGCGTGCTTCACCTGCCGCATCTCCGTTACCGTGTCGGCGGCCTCGACAATTGTCGGGTGTGCGTTCCTCCCCGTCAAGATGACATGCACCATTTCCGGTTTCTTCTTCAGGCTCTCCACAACTTTCGCCGGGTCCAGCATGCCATAACTGATCGCGTAATTGATCTCATCCAGCACTACCAGATCCCACTCCCCCGAATGGATCGCCTTCTCCGCCTCCGCCCACGCTTCTTCCACCATCTTCACATCTTCCGGGTCCGGCTTTTCCGCACCCACCTTCACAAACCCCCGTCCCATCTGCTTCATCACAAACTTGTCCCCGAAAGCTTGCACTGCATCCAACTCCCCGTAGTGCCACGACCCCTTCAGGAACTGCAGCATCAGGACTCGCATCCCCTGCCCCACCGCGCGCAAAGCCGTCCCCATCGCCGCAGTCGTCTTCCCCTTGCCCGGTCCAGTATTCACGATAATCAGACCGCGGCGTACGTCAGTCATAAGTTGCAGGATCTTTGATTCTACTAGAAGCCACTAAGAACAGTGGCCAGTGGGCCAGTGGCCAGCAAGATGACACTCACGATAATCCGCCGGTGTCCGACTGACCACCGACCACTGACCACTTTTATTCACGGGGAATGCTGAACTTTCCACGGAACTCGTGCATCCAACCTTGCGTATCCGGGTGCAAGCAGATCTCTGTCCCCTGGCAGACTGCGGAGGTCTCGTCGTGATCAACAATTGTATGGTGTTATTGTTCTGCGTGCTCGCGGTCTTACCCGCATTTTCCGCTCAGCACGTCGCCCTTCACCCCAGACCCGGCTTCGATCCCGGCGACCAGGAAACCATTCGCCAGATCGTCGACATGGAGCGCCAGGCCAAGGAGGCCAGCCTCCGCCGCGACGCCGACTTCTCCCTGCGCACCCTCGCCGAGGACTACGTCGCCATCACGCCGCTCGGCATGATCACCACCAAACAAGAAACTATTTCCGCTCGCCGCAGCGGCCAGCTTCGCTACGAATCCATGAACATCACCGACATGGTGGTCCGGCTCTACGGCGACACCGCTGTCGTCACCGCCCGCGCCGATGTGAAAGGCCACCAGCTCGGCGAAGATTTCAGCGGACCCTATCGCTACACCCGCGTCTGGGTTCGCCGCAACGGCCAGTGGCAAACCGTCAGCTATCAGGCCACCGTCACGCAGTAAACCCGTGGTGCGTTTTGATAACGAAGAATCATCCCAGCCTGTCCGTTCCTTTAATGGCCGCGGGCGCCGCCCGGGGCACGAGCGGATCTTCTTCTGCGCCCAGTAAAGGTAACGCAATTCGCAAGGCTTCGACTTGCCTCTTCACCTTCAACAACTCCCGCTCTTTCGCCCGCAGCAATTCCATCACATCTTTCATGACTCTACTCTCCAATGATCGCACCAGTGAATTGCATCGGCGAATGTACGTGGAATCGATGCATGCCACTTCTACTCTCAACCACTTTAAGTATCTTCATGGTTCAAGAACAACACACAAAGGTACACGCCGCCCCGAGCCGCTCAATGCACAACCTCGGCGTGGTTTAATGCCCAGAATGATAAGGGTGACCCTTCAGAATCGTGAATGCCCGGTACACCTGCTCCAGCAGAACCACGCGAGCCAGTTCGTGAGCCAATGTCATCCTGCCCATCGAGAAAGTATGCTGCGCCCCGTTGCGGGCCGCTTCGCTGAATCCATCCGCTGGCCCTACCGCAAAGACCAGCGGTAGTGGATTGTGATCAAAATAATCTTCCAGAAAACGCGCCAACTCTTCTGAAGAAAGCTGCTTCCCACCGGAATCCATCAGCACCAAAGTCGATTTCCCGGCACTCGTGCTTTTACTCGCCTTGCCCGGCGTTGTCCGTCCGCACATTTGCAGCAGTGCGGTTTCATCCCGCAGCGCCAGCCCCTCCACCTGCACATAGCGCGAAATACGCTTCAGATACTCGTCCGTCAGCGACTGAATCGCCG
The DNA here is from genome assembly GCA_963749985.1 of uncultured Acidobacteriaceae bacterium. GTDB lineage: Bacteria > Acidobacteriota > Terriglobia > Terriglobales > Acidobacteriaceae > Sulfotelmatobacter. Next base: position 311,886 of record CAVVOS010000008.1, read on the forward strand.
GTTCTTTCGTCTTTCCCACCCACGCGATCTTGATTTTCACGGTCCGATTGTCATTCCGAACAAGCGTTCTTTGCGCCGTGAGAGCCTGCCCTGAGCTTGTCGAAGGGAATCTGGGCGAGCCGCGCGCCTCTACGGAGCCTGCCCTGAGAGAGCGTCAGCGACCGAAGGGCGCGTTTGGCTCGCTTCCTTATCAAGCTGCCCACAATTCACTTACTTCCGGAGGCCAGCACCACCGACGCTCCAAACGCGATGTTCTCCCCCTCAGCATATTCCTCGATCGCCGCCCGCACCTCCGCGTGAATCTGTGGCCACATGGGCGCGGGCACACGATCCAGCATGGCGCGAAATGGCACCGAGACAGCCTGTGCCTGCTCCCACACTTCATCCGGCGTGCCCGGCCAGGTCCAGGGCAACGTCTTCGTTTCTTCTCGTACCTCGAGAAAACCAGCGTTCCGCAATACCGCCGAAAGACCTCCTGGGGCCGAAAAGCGAAACGGATCCGGACCGCCCGGCTGCAACAGCGGACCACCCACATGCCCGTGCACCACGCCCATCGTGCTTTGCCAGTAAGGCTGGTCGAACGGTCCCCAGGCCAGGAAACATGCGCGAGATCCACTGCGTAGAACCCGGCGCAGTTCCCCCAAAGCAACGCCCGCATCGCGGAAAAACATCACTCCAAAGCGGCAGGTGGCAAGATCGAAGCTGTTGTCAGCAAAAGGCAAGGCTTGTGCGTCAGCCTGCTGCGTGGAAAAATTATCGAGGCCACGCTCCAGCGCTCTTTTCCTTGCGATCTCCAGCAGTTCTGCGCTCAGATCAAGAGCAACGACTTGCCCCTGCGCACCCACACGCATGGCGAGGCTGATTGCGGGTTCGCCCGTGCCGCTGGCCAGGTCCAGAACTCGCATGCCAGGCTTCGGCTGCGCATATTCCACCAGCGCTTCCGTCACCGCCTTGCCCATCACCGCCGACTTCGCCTTCCACTTGTCAGAGGCAATAAGGCGGTAAGAACTTCCCCAGCCAGGTTCTGACTTAGGAGGTTCTGCACTGGAGGAGTCCGGCTTGGAAGAAATTGTCATACTGCACTGAGTATTGAGGAAGCAGGTTACGCCGGGATAAGCAAACTACGCTTTCTTGCGACGAGCACCGCCCGCGGCAGCTCGCTTGCGCGGCGTTGTCTTTGACTTCAACACCGACTTCGGTTTCGGCGCAGACTTCACCTTCGGTTTCGGCGTCAACTCCGAGGGTTCCAGCCGCTTGGCCGTCTTCCACAGCCGTTCCAGATCGTAAAACTTGCGCGCCTTCTCGGAAAACACATGCACCACGAAGTCCACGTAGTCGACTAAGATCCACTCCCCCTGCCTATATCCCTCGACGTGCGCCGGCCGCACGCCCACCGTCTTCAGGCGCAGTTCCACCTCGTCCGCAATGGCCTGGACCTGCCGCGGATTCGTGCCGCTGCACAGCACAAAGTAGTCGGTAAATGCTCCCGACCCCTTCTCCATTTCCAGGATGCTAAGTTCTTCCGCCTTTTTGTCGAGGCAAGCCTGAATGGCTGCCGTTACCTGTCGCTTCAGATCGCTTTTTTTCATGCAGAGGTCGTTCGTAGTTGGTCGTTGGTCGTTAGTCGTTGGTCGTTAGCCCGGCACAGGGCGAGTTCTCATTGTAAACGACAGAGCTTCACCGCGTTTTCGATGGTTGGTGGATGCCGTCGGCGGCGGAATGTTTTGGCGAACGACTAAAGACCAACGACTAACGACCCTTATACAATCCCACCTTCTTAATGTAATCCGCAACGGCTGGGTCCACGAATCGCCCAAGCGGCTTGCCCGCAGCCGCGGCCTGGCGAATCGCCGTTGAAGAAATCGGCTGATAGACCTCGTCCAGCAGGTGGATGGTCACGCCCTTCAGCACCAGATCTCCTGTGGCCGCCTGCTTTTGAAACGGGCGTGTCACTTCCTGCCGCGGGCGCAGGCTCGCAGGCAGCGCGTTGGCGACGTCGGCCAGAGAGTATCCCGGCCGGCTAGCCACCACAAACTCACATTCCTGAAAAAGTGCCTCCGCCTGGTGCCATTTGGCAATGTCCGCAAAAGCATCGATGCCGATGAGCAAAAACAGCTTATCTGCCTTCTTGAACGACTGTTTCACCCGCCTGACGGTATCGATAGTGTAATTGGGGGTGTGGCTTGGTTTCGCCATCCGGATCTTTTCTGCGCGCGGGCTATCCGCCTCAAGGACTTCCGGCGCCTCGAGCACCGAAGGTACGAAGTCTTTCTCTTGCGCCGTGGCCAGAGCAATCATGGCATAGCGGTGTGCAAACGCCGAGAGCGGCTGCCGCTGCTTGTGCGGCGGAACGTTGGCGGGCACGAAAAGAATGCGGGAAAGACCGCACCGCTCACGTGCCGCACGGGCCAGCGCGAGGTGCCCGCGATGGATAGGGTCGAATGTACCCCCAAAAAGGCCGATGTTCATGCGTCGTTAGTGTCTTCGTTTGCAGGTTCCTTGGCAAGCTCAACGTTCCGGCTGGCTTCGATTGTTATGTTTACCGGGCAACAATATCGCAGCCTGGGCATTGGCCGATCGTCCACTGCCGCATTGTCCGTCCGGCCCGGAGTTCCCCGCCCAGAAAATCGGTGCCCCGAGAATCCGGAATGAACTCCTGTAATCTCGCCCGTTTAGAAACTTGGCATTAGCATCGGTCACATGCGGGTAACCCTCCCCCTACTTCGCATTCAACCTGCCCGTGCGCCCATCCTGCGCTACGGAGTCGCCGTTCTCAGCACCACGCTGGCGCTCATCCCGGTACTGCTGCTTCCCAACATTGCTGAAAGCCGCCTGGCGGTATTCGCCGTTGCAGTCATGGTCAGCGCGTGGTACGGCGGCTGGAAACCCGGCCTGGTCGCCACTTCGTTCGCGCTCACCGTGAGCGCCTACTTCTCCTTTTCCGGAGAGCACACCCCGGCGCAGTATCGCTCGACCATGATCCGGCTGACCCTGTTCGTGGTGTTGGCGATGCTGATCTGCTGGTTCAACGCGGCCCTGCGCGCCGCTCAGGAGGGCTTGCGGCGCTCCGAAATGAATTTCCGCTCTCTGGTCACCAACGCCCCCTACGGGATTTGCCGCTGCGATTCCGCCGGCCAACTGCTCGACGTCAACCCCGCCCTGCTCACGGTCCTGGGATATTCCTCAGCCCACGAACTTGTCGGGAAGCATCTCGGAGCACTCTACGCCGATACGCATCAGTGGTTCGAACTGGCCGACCATTTGCGCTCGTCCGCGCCCCTCAACGGTCTCATCGTCGAGTGGAAACGAAAAGATGGAACGGGCACGGTGGTTCGCGTTTCTGGACGCGCGGTTTCTGACGGTAACAACGGAAGAGCTTTCGAGTTGTTTACCGAGGACGTCACCGAGCGGCGGGCGCTCGAACAGCAGTTGCGCCAGTCGCAGAAAATGGAGGCTGTCGGTAGGCTTGCCGGCGGCATCGCCCATGATTTCAACAACCTCCTCATGGTGATTTCAGGTTATTCGGAATTCTTGCTCGACCGCCTGGGTCCGGAACCCGCGCTGCGCGGCCCGGCGCAGGAGATCGCCAGTGCCGCGGGACGCGCCACTTCACTCACCCGCCAACTCCTCGCCTTCAGCCGGAAGCAAATGCTGGCCCCGAAGGTTCTTGATCTCAACGGCGTCGTCACCGAAAACCTGAAGATGCTCACCCGCGTCATCGGCGAGGATATCGATCTCGTGATGGTGCCGGCAGCCGGGTTGGGCGCGGTGCGCGCCGATGCCGGGCAGATGGAGCAGGTCATCATGAATCTCGCCGTCAACGCGCGCGATGCCATGCCCTCTGGCGGCAAGCTCACCATCGAGACCTCGAACGTTTCGCTCGACGACGACTATGCCCGTTTTCACGCTCCCCTCCGCCCCGGAGACTATGTGATGCTGGCCATCAGCGACACCGGTCTGGGCATGGATTCGGAAACTCAGTCTCACATCTTCGAGCCCTTCTTCACCACCAAAGGACTCAAGGGAACTGGCTTGGGGCTGTCCACGGTCTACGGCATCGTCAAGCAGAGCGGCGGTTACATCTGGGTTTACAGCGAGCCGGGCAAGGGCACCACCTTCAAGATCTATCTGCCCCGCGTCGCGGAAAGAGCCGAAAGTCCTGCACAAGTGGCATCGACCGCGGAACCCGTCGCCACCGAGCCCGGAACCGAAACCATCCTGCTGGTGGAGGATGAGACCAACCTGCGCTATCTAGCTCGGCAGTTCCTCGAGAAGCAGGGCTATCGCGTGATCGAAGCCGCCGATGGTGCAGTCGCCATGCAGATCGCCGTCGCCCATGAGGGCGTGATTCACCTGCTGTTAACCGATGTGATCATGCCGGGCATGAACGGCCGCGAACTCGCGCAGCGGGTGTCGGAAATTCGCCCCAACACCAAAGTGCTTTACATGTCCGGCTACACCGAAAATGTGATCGGGCACAACGGCACCCTGGACGCAGGTGTGCGTCTGCTTCAGAAACCCTTCACTCTTAGCAGCCTCAAAAGTAAAGTTCGCGAAGTGCTCGATTCAACCCCAATCCCCCGGGAGGATGCTATGCCAGGTCGAACCGCTCAAGCGGCAGCACAAGGGCTGCAACAACTGCCGTCGTCGCGCGCGCCACGCTTTCAACTTCACTTGCCCTTGAAATACCGCCGTCTCGATGAAGAAAAGTGGCACGACGGGCAAACCAGAAATATCAGCCGCTCCGGTTTGCTGTTTCAGGCGGAGGATCTCTTGCCGGCGAATGTCCAATTGGAAATCAATCTGGTGCTGCCCGCCGAGATCGCAGGCCTTTCGGCCACCGAGGTAGTTTGCCGCGGAGAAATCGTACGTACGGTGCAGCCCGTCGGAGCAGAAATGCCCCCCGCGCTGGCCGCGAAGATTCTTCAGTATCATTTCCAGCACGGCTCGCATTTGCCTAGGGCATGAGGCCAAGTACCCAGTAGCTAGGACCTAGTCAAACCGAGTCTCTCGGTACTAGGTACTGGCTACTAGCTTTCCGACGTCTCGGCCAACTGCAGCGCCTTCTCGCGCAAGGCATCCACTTCCTTGGCCACGGCGAACTTCAGCTCTTCGATCCCTTTGCCGGTCACGGCGGAAATCTCGTAGAGCTTCAGCTTGTGTTTCTTGCAATACCGCTTGAGTGCCGCCACTTTGTCTTTATTGGCCACGTCGATCTTCGACGCCACCATGATCATCGGTTTTTCTTCCAGATGCGCGCCAAAGCTGGCCAGTTCGCCCAAAATCACTTCCACGTCTTTCACTACGTCGGCCCGACCGCTCGCGTCCGATACATCCACCAGGTGAACCAGCAGCCGCGTGCGCTCAATGTGCCGCAGGAACTGCGTTCCCAGGCCCGAGCCCTTGTGTGCGCCTTCAATCAATCCCGGAATATCCGCGACCACGAAGCTGACTTCATTGTTAGGATCGCCCACCGCAACCACCCCGAGATTGGGTTGCAAGGTGGTAAAAGGATAATCGGCAATCTTTGGCCGCGCCGCCGAAATCCGTGAAATCAGCGTGGACTTGCCCACGTTCGGATACCCGACCAGTCCTACATCAGCCAGCAACTTCAGTTCCAGCTTGTAGTTGTGCTCTTCGCCGGGACGTCCGTCCTCATGTTCCCGCGGAGCCTGGTGTACCGAAGTCGCGAAGCGCGCATTGCCCCGGCCGCCCCGCCCGCCCCGCGCAATCACCATACGCTGATCCGCGGCCGAAAAATCAAACACCTTCTCGCCCGTTTCTTCGTCGTAGACAATCGTTCCCACCGGCACTTTCAGGAGTATGTCTTCCCCCTCCCGACCGCTCTTATTCGAGCCTTCGCCGTGGCGTCCTCGCTCCGCCTTGTATTCGGGATTAAAGCGAAAGTGCACCAGCGTGTTGTGCCGCTCGCTGGATTCCATGATCACGTCTCCGCCCTTGCCCCCATCGCCTCCCGAAGGCCCGCCGCGCGGAACATATTTTTCCCGGCGGAAAGCCATGCAGCCATTGCCGCCGTCCCCCGCCTTCACCCGAATTCTTGCCTCATCGATGAACATAGGTCTGTCGCGTCAGCATCCGTAGAATAAATCTCCGCTTCCCTGAATTCTTGAGTATATCGGGTTATACAGTCCTGCGATGTCACGAGGGAGCAAGTCACGAGGGAACAAGTCACGAGGGAACAAGTCATAGAACCGCATTGGACAATCCTTAGACCCTCCGCCTCATGCAATCTCCGCAATCGGCCGATAAGCTTCAAGAGGCCGAGCCTTGGCCATTCCCGAATGACGCCACCACCACCACCAGCCAATGACATCAGCGCTGCCTTGCCACGAAGTGCATGGTCGGCCATTCTGAGCGATACCGCGATCGAGGTCTTCGCCACCATGGTCGGAGCCAAGGTCACGGCTCCAGAAGGCGGCGACTTCCCAGTTCTGGCTCAGGTCACAGGCATGATCGGTGTTGCCGGTGCGCTCCGGGCCGTCTTCAGCCTGCGGTGTAGCCTACTTTCCGCTACCATGATCGCTTCTCAGATGCTTGGAGTCTCGCCGGAAGAGGCCGCCGCGCAGAAGTGTGATGCCGTCGGCGAAATCTGCAACATCGTGGCAGGATACTTCAAAGCCAAGATCGGTCTCGGCGATAAATGCATGCTCTCCGTGCCGACCGTCCTCGCCGGCAACGACTACAAGATCCATTCCCGCAGCGAAGATGACCGCCTGGAGTTTCCGTTGCTTTATGAGAGCGAGCCAGTCTGGATCGCACTCGAGATCCGCCCCTAGACGCCCCCCTGCTCTTTACGCCACCGATAGAAAAGCCTCGCCCGAAGGCGAGGCTGAAGCGGCGTCGCGAACTCGCGTCGCAGTTAAAAAGCGATGCGGTTGACCAGACGGACGCGAATTATTCCGCCAATTCCATCGGTTCCACCATCACGAACTTCCCCATCGAGCCCTTGTTCAGGAACTTGATACGTCCCGTGATCTTGGCAAACAGAGTATCGTCCTTGCCCCGGCCCACGTTAAGCCCCGGCTTCACACGCGTGCCGCGCTGCCGCACAATGATGGTGCCGCCGGGCACGATCTGCCCGCCGAATGCTTTGAATCCCAGCCGCTGCGCGTTCGAATCGCGGCCGTTTCGTGAAGTTCCCTGTCCTTTTTTATGTGCCATAACTTAGCTCTCTATTCCTCGGAAAAGTAGCGCGCTCGAAAGTAGCGCCGGCATCTCGCCGGCCGTCGCGAGGGTATCTTGCCCTCGCAAGCTATCTCTTCTTCTTTGGTGCCTTCTTCTTCGCCGCGCTTTTCTTGGGCGCAGCCTTCTTCTTGGCGTGTCCCTTAGCAGCCTCTGCGCCGTGCGCGTGTTCGTCCTCGTGCACCGCTGCCTTCTTCACCTTGGGTTCCTTCTTCGGCAATTCCGGAGCCTTGAAGCTCTGCCCGTCGAAAGCAATCTCCGTGATGCGCACCGCCGTGTAGGCCTGCCGATGTCCGCGCAGTTTCTTGTACTGCTTCTTCCGCTTGTAATGGAAAACCAATATCTTCGCGCCGCGTCCCTCTTCTACCAATTGCCCCACCACGCGCGCTTCCGACTTCGGCTTGCCGATCTGCCCATCTCCACCCGACACTGCCAACACCTCGGGGAACTCCACCAGGCCATCGGTGCCCGTGGCCTGCTTCTCCACTCGAATCACATCCCCGGGCGCCACCCGGTATTGCTTGCCACCGGCGCGGATAACCGCGTACATACGTCTGCCTCCGTCAAAATATCGTAATATCGTGAAGATCAGCTCACCAAACGCAATTCATGCGCACACGAGCGCAAGCTCGGGACCCGCTGAACTTCCTGTGCTTGCTGTGTTTTCCGCCACGGCGCTTCTACAGCCAGGGCAGGCGTCCCCAGAACGGGTCGGCGAGTACAGCCAAACTCAACTATTCTAGCGTGTGCTGTGGAAATCGGTCAATGCGCGCTTTGCGAATCGCCGCTCCGTGTGCGAGAATTCCGCCGAATCTCGGATGAGACCCTAAAGATGAAACCCAAGGAGAACCCCAAGCATGAAGCGCCTTTTCACCGTTTCTCTATGCCTGCTCGGCCTTACACTGTCCGGTCTCGCACAGCCAGCCGCCAACAAATCTGCCCCGCCCCCTCCCGATAAAACCTACCTCCAGAAGATCTGGGATGGCTGGTCCACTCTCGACACCGCCAACGTAGCCAAGTTCTATGCCAGCGGCCCGCACACCTTCTTCGACATCGCCCCTTTGAAATACGGTAGCTGGCAGGAATACGAAAACGGAGTAAAGGGTGAACTCTCCGGTTATAAAAGCGCAAAGTTCACGTTGAACGACGACGCCACCATCCATCCTCACGGAGATTTAGTCTGGGCCACCGCAACGGTGAAGGAAGAGATGACCACCAAGGCTGGCAAAGTCGAGATGGGCAACTTCCGCTGGACCGTGGTCCTGGAAAACCTGGACGGCAAGTGGCTCATCGTTCACGAACACGTTTCCGAGCCTTTGCCATAGCAAACTCTTAAAGCAAAAGCGACCATCCGTTCGGTCCCGGCATCCAAGACTGTCGAAACAAAGACTGTCGAAACAAAGACTGTCGAAAGAAAGACTGTTCGAAACACGGACTCTCGAAGCACATCGACCGAGGGATGTGGCTTGTCTAGAAACTTGCTCATCGCGCTGGCTGCGTTTTTCGCGCTCACGTTCTCCGCCGCGGGAATCGGCTCTGCGTTTACAGCGCGTTCCGTTCGTACCTGGTATCTCACGCTTCGCAAGCCCGCAGGGAACCCTCCCGCTGCGTATTTCGGCCCGGTGTGGACTGTGCTTTATTTCCTGATGGCAATCGCTGCCTGGAATGTATGGCGAGTTGGGGATGGCTGGACCGGAGCCTCGTCGGCGATTACGACTTTTCTGATTCAACTCGTCCTGAATGCCGCATGGTCCGTCATCTTCTTTGGCATGCGCTCGCCTGGCTTGGCCTTCATCGAGATCATACTGCTCTGGGCAGCGATTCTGGCGACTGTCCTTCAGTTCTGGCGTATCTCCACGTTGTCCGGCGCGCTCCTGGTTCCCTACCTCGCCTGGGTCACCTATGCGGCATACTTGAATGCCGGAATCTGGCGTTTGAATCCAGCGCCCAACCCTTGAGAAGATCCTTGTGCCTGAGTGAGAGTTACCCCTGTAATCCTCGGTAACCAGAGTTCTCTTGCAGAAACAATTCCGTTGCGGCAGGGTTAATATCGACTGAAATATCGGGGGACTTCTCATGCGCGACCGAATCGTTGTTCTGACTTCGCTCTTCCTGTTTGCCAGCGTAGCTTGGGGCCAGCAGCAACCTGCCGATAACAGCGCGCCGCCCAGCAGCCAGAGCATGCCCGGCATGGACATGTCAGGTCACGACATGTCAAACATGCACATGCCCATGGCTGCAGAAAAAGACGCGGATAAAGACGCCGATAAGGACAGCGACGCCAGCGCCCACGCCATGCATTCCATGGAGGGCCACATGGACATGGGCCCGCACATGAAGATGACGGCCCTGCGTCCAGCTAAACCGGGCGACGCTGCACGCGCCAAAGACATTGTCGACTCCGCCCGCAAAGCCTCAGATCAGTATCTCGACTACCATGCTGCGCTGGCCCAAGGCTACAAGATTTTCCATCCTGAAATTCCCCAGAAGATGTATCACTTCACCAACTATGGCTACGCCATGGAAGCCCGTTTTCGTTTCAATCCCGAGCACCCCACGTCGCTGCTCTACGAAAAACATGGCGAGGACTACAAACTGATCGGCGTCATGTACACCGCGCCCAAGAGCCTCGGCGAAGATCAACTGGATGAGCGCGTACCACTCAGCGTTGCGCAATGGCACGAGCACGTGAATTTTTGCGCCCCGCCTCCCGATCGCCGCAAGGAGCTACTGGCGCCGCATCCCCAGTTCGGCTTAAGAGGATCGATCACCACCCAGGAAGCCTGCGATGCCGCCGGCGGAACTTTTCATCCCGTGATCTTCAACTGGATGGTGCATGTCTACCCGTTCGAGAAAGACCAGGCCAGCATCTGGTCGGTCAGTCGTCAGCACGGCGATGCCGACTAACGGGTTCTGGAGTTCGCCGCCGATTGCTGCCCGTCCGTCCCGGAACTAAAATTACATCTCGATCAGTGCCCATTCCTGAAGTCTCGCAAGCGGCCCAAATATCTTGTTAGGCCAGACAGGTTCGACCACACAAGACACTGGACCTCTGTCCTGAAAAGGAATACCGCCATGTCCTGCTAACGGAGGCGAACCCTTTTCGTCAAAAGAGGCGTGACGGCAGTTGCAGCAGTGAGGGAACTTTTCCCGTGGTCGGTGCGTAACCTATTGAAGAAAGCGAACAGCCTGGGATGAGGTCCCGCGTTGCTCGTCTATCACTCAAGATTCTTTGTGGGGTTAGGGGATTTTCTCACATTCGGTTTGGCGGCCCAAGTGAGGAAACCCCCGCGCACAGTCCGGCTAGCCTTGCGGCTTTTCGGCTGAACCCCAGCGGCTGCATTGTAGGCGATTCGCGGCAAAACACCAAGGTTTTCTCGCGGAAGTCGTGAACCGGGTCGCCCCAACCGTTTCCCGACGTGATTTCGGGAAAGAAATCAAGGAGCAGTCATGAAGTTCGCGACAGTTTCTAAGAGTCTGGTTCTGGGATTGGCTTTGCTATTGGCTTCGAGCGCCTTGGCGGCAACAAAAGGCAGTTTGCAACTGAGCAATCCGGTGACGGTCAACGGAACAACCTTAAAGGCAGGGGACTACAAAGTTCAGTGGGAAGGCCCCGGCCCCAACGTGGAACTCAGCATCCTGCAAGGCAAGAACGTAGTGGCAAAAGTGCCGGCGCACGTAGTTGAACTTCAAAGCCCGGCCAACAACGATGCTGCAGTGACCCGGAAAAGTGATAGCGGACCCAATACACTCGCCGGCGTCCGCTTCCAGGGAAAGAAAATCGCCATCGAACTGGGCGACGCTTCTAACAGCATGCAGGCAGATGGTTCCAGCAAGTAAACTGCACCACAAACCGAGAAACATCAACAGGGAGCACACATCGTGCTCCCTTGTCTTTTCGGTTTTAGTTCGGTGAAGCCAGCACGTCGTCGTAATAGCTGAGCATCGCCCGCTTCGGCTTCGCCTTCAAACCCTTCAGCGGAACTTTCTGCTCCACCGAAGAGTCCCCTGTCAGCCTCGCCCGCCCCAGGAATACGATCCCCCCATCCGCCAGTTCCAGGTAAACCGGCACCGGCATGCGGAACTCCTCATTCACCTTCGACTGGGTCACTTTGAAGCTGAAGACCATGTCTCCATCCGCTCCGGTATCGAAGGAGTAGTCAAGTTTGTACGTTGGCAACTGTGTGCCATAGACATATTCGTTGAAGAACCAGTCCATCCTCTGGTTTCCTTCCATGTCCATGTCACGGTTCATGTGTTTCTCCATCGTGGCCTTGAAATCCTCGGTGGTCGCGGAGCGGCCGCTATAGGTGGTCACGAAATCGTGCATGGCCTCTTTAAAGTGCTGATCTCCGGTCTTGCGGTCCCACATCATCATCCGGATCATGTGCAGGATGTATGCGCCCTTCGGATAGATCAGCCGCCTCGTCAAGTCAAAACCTGTCCGGGAGTTGCTCATGCGGTATCCCATGGTTACCGGCCCGGCATCAATCGCCCGAAAGCCCTCGGCATTGCGTTCCAGCAGCAGTTCCCGCTCATCGTTCCAGAAGGTGATAAATTTCTGCGGGCTCTTCTCAATGTTGAACAGGTAGATCGAGGCCGACATATCGGCGAAACCCTCGCTCATCCACTGATCGCGGTACGAACTAAATCCGACGGTATGCCCCCACCACTGGTGCGCCACCTCGTGCGGCGTCACCACCTTCCAATATCCACGGTCGCCGAAATCCATTCCTAGTTCGTGGCGCACCGTGGTATCGAAGTAATAGCAAATGGGAATCCACACCAGCTCCGGCCAGGATTGCCCGAAACTACAAGCCGTTTGCTGCGTGATTTGCAAATGCTTGAACAATGACGGCCCAAAGTAATCCGTATAAATTTCCACCGCCAACTCTCCCTCGGCCAGCGCCTTCTTGTTCAGCAACCTCGTGTCCATCGTGCCCAGGGAAACGCCCGCTCCCATGTGCGAGCCCATTGTCGGCAACGCGTCTCCGCTCGTCGCATGCTGCAGGTTTTGCACCCAGTTCGGCGGTTCCTCGTTAGCCAGTGACTGCACCAGGTATTCGGGCTTGGTCAGTTTGACTTCCTCCATTTTGAACCGGCCAAAGTTAAATCCCGCAACCGTCTGCGGAGCTTCGCTCTTCCACACCGTCACGTTCTGTCCGCCATCGTTGCTTTCGCTCACCAGCGCGCCCGTGGCCGCCATCTTCATTCCTTTGGGAATGCGGAACGTCATGTCGTACGTCGCATATTCTCCGAAAGACGCCCCCATATTATTCGGATACCAGTTCTCGCGCGACAAGGGAAAGTAATTGCCCCCACCTTCGTTGCTCACCGCCTCTTTTCCGCCATAGACCGTCGTGATCGTGTATTTCTCGCCCGCCGCCAGGGGCTGCGGCAAGATCACGGCAAAGTCAGCATCGCTATTCTTGTCTTCCTGGATAAATGACAACGCCTGCCCATCGGCAGTCACGCTCTGCACCCGCAACGTATGGAAAAGGTCGAATGGCACAACCCGCAAGCCATTGATCTGCGACACCAACGTCGTCGTCGCCTTCCCGCTCAAGTTGGCGTTCTTCTCCATGGTGGTTTCCAGTTGCTGATGTTCAATGCGGATAGGGCCGCCTCTCTTGTGTCGGCCGGAAAGACTGAAGCCGGCCCAGATACCGTACTTATTCTCGTCATAGGTCATCAATCCCACTTCCTCCCCCATGACGTAGGGCGCGCCACGCGGATCGACCACAAAAATCTCCTTGTCGTTGTAGCGCTTGCCATGGACGAACGCCACAAACAGCCCGCCCGGCTCGGAGCTGAGCACATCCTGCAGAATGCGGACCTCCAGGTTGTGCTTCAGCGTGAGTCCATGACGCATCGCGTTCTGGCTGTCTTTGAGCAAACCGCTGTCGCAGCCTCCCGAGCCCGCCGCGCCTGTCTTCTTGATTTCGTCGTAGGTGGAATCGGTAAAGCGCATCACCATGTGGCTGAAGTTTTCGCTGAACTCATTTTCCTTGGTCAACAACTTCAGCACGCCCAGTTCAGAAGGCGGAGGCGCAATCACGAAGTTGCCATCGCCCACAAACACCGCCCCAGTCACTTTGCCTTGCACCGGCGCCGTAAAGCACACCGTCCCAGAACGCAGATGAAAAGTTCCCGCATCCCGCTTCAGATCCAAATTGCTCACGCTCACCGCCTCACCGCTCAGCGTGAGATTGCGCAAAGCCTGATAAGTTGGATCGGAGTTAGGCCCTGACGGTTGAGCATTCTGTGCCGCCACCGGCGTAGCCGCGAGCCAGAACGCGATCATTCCTAAAGAAGAGAAGAAACTTGAGATAAATGCAAGCGTCCCCGCCAAGCACACTACGGCGGAGCGTATCGACCGAATGAGAAACGGCATGAAGCCTCCCGGGGGGAAGGAAACTCGTAATTATGCCGATTCCCGGCAGAATTGCAAGGACCAGGATCACAAAGACCAGGAACGAATCATGTGGGGACAGCCGCCTCGGCTGTCCCGCCGAAGCGAAGCGAGGCGCTCGGGCATAAGTGCGGCCGCTATGGATTCTGAATTTTCTCCAGTTCCGCGTTCAGGCGAACGCTGCTCCCGCCCGTAACCTTCAACTTCCGTTCCCAATCCTTGAATCCCGCCCTCTTCACCGTGATCGTGTGCTCGCCATCCGCAATCTGAACATCCGAAGGTGTGTTGCCAACGAAACTACCGTCGACCTCAATGTCGGCACCATCGGGAATCGAAGCTACAGCCAGCTTGCCCGTCAAGACGGGCGCAGGAGCCACGGCGTTGGCCGAAACCGATTGAGCAATCACGGCTGGCTGACTTTGCCCCGCAGCGGCGCTCTCGGTAGCTCCCGTTGCCGGCGAAGGCTCAGCTTTCGCCTCCGCCTGAATCGGTGTCTTGCCGGTTTCCCCCCGGCAATCCGCCCGAGCCTGTTTCAGGTCGTCAGCTGTGAAGTTCTGGTTAAGCACGATTACCTCAGCGCCACGCCCCTGCAAATTTCGCACGTCATGGTCGGTCAATCTCCCGTGGAAGGGAGCTCCCTCGGGCAACTTACCTTCAACATACTGGAACTGCTTCCCACGGATGCCGAACGAGTACAGGTGACTCGTAATTTCATCCGCGGGCCCCATGCGTTTGAGAATGACACAGCTGGCCTGGGCTGCATGACCAGCGCCACCTTGCGGGATAACGGCGCCAGATTGGGGGAACGACCGCTCGCAGACCAGCACTCCGAACAACAACGTTGCGATTGAGAAGCCTCTCATGGAAAACCACCGAGACGGATAAACTTTCATCGCGACCCTCCGGTCACAAGAAATCGCAGAATGTCTGGGGGAAAAGCCCGGGGGACAGCTAATTATCCTCTCGCTGGAAGCGATGTCAATCCAAATCATCCGTCGGCGCCCAATAGAAAAGGGAGCGCTCGCCGCGCTCCCTTCACAAACTGATCACTGGCAACTGGCCACTGCCCTTCAGTACTTCGGCACCTTAGGATCCACTCTATCCGACCAGGCAAGAATCCCGCCCGCCACGTTATGCACCTTGGTAAATCCGGATTGCTGCAGGAACGCGACCGCCTTCGCGCTGCGCCCGCCCATTTTGCAGTGGACAACGATTTCGCGGCTGGAATCCAATTCGTTCACCCGCTTCGGTAGATCGTTCAGCGGAATCAGATGTCCGCCCAGGTTGCAGATTTGATATTCATGCGGCTCGCGCACATCGAGGAGAAGAAAATCCTCCTTCGCCTCCATCCGCCGCTTCAGTTCTTCCACCTGAATCTCTGGAACTCCTGATTCCACCGGTTTTTCCTCCCCACGTATCCCGCAAAACTCGTTGTAGTCTATCAGCTTTGTCACCGTAGGATGGTTCCCGCAGACCGGGCAATCCGGATTCTTGCGCAGCTTCAACTCGCGGAACTTCATGCCCAGCGCGTCAATCAGCAGCAGCCGTCCGATCAAAGGTTCGCCCACTCCAAGAATCAACTTGATCACTTCGGTGGCCTGCATCACGCCCACCAGCCCCGGCAGAATGCCCAGCACTCCGCCCTCCGCGCAGGAAGGAACCAACCCCGGCGGCGGCGGTTCCGGATACAGGCAGCGATAGCATGGCCCATCTTCCGTGGCGAACACGCTGGCCTGCCCTTCAAACCGGAAAATCGATCCGTAAACGTTCGGCTTGCCGGTGAGCACGCACGCGTCATTCACCAGGTAGCGCGTCGGAAAATTATCCGTGCCGTCGGCGATGATGTCGAACTCGCGGAAGAGCTCCAGCGCGTTCTCGCTGCTCAATCGCGTGTCGAAGGTTCGAAGGTTCACAAAAGGATTGAGCGCCTTCAGCTTGTCCGCCGCGGAATCCAGCTTCTTCCGCCCCACGTCCGCCGTGGAGTGAATAATCTGCCGTTGCAAGTTCGTGTAATCCACCACATCGAAATCGACCAGGCCGAGTGTGCCCACGCCCGCCGCCGTCAGATACAACGCCAGCGGCGACCCCAAGCCTCCCGTGCCAATGCACAGCACTCGCGCCGCTTTCAGCTTCTGCTGCCCCTCCATGCCGACCTCCGGCATGATCAAATGCCGCGAGTAGCGCAGGATTTCGTCTTTGTTGAGCGTGACTGGAATTTCGGTAGTGATTGTCGCCATAAACTCCTCAATGCAATTCTAAATTGCTGGATTTCCAAATCAGGTGAGCTGATCAAACCGTTTGTCATCCTGAGCACCGCGAGGGACGTTGGTTCCGGTTTGCGCCACCACTTAGTGACGGGAATTCTCAGTTCCTCCAGCAATGGAAGGCACGATGGAAATGTCATCCCCGTCTTTCACCGCGGTCGCTTCCTTCTGCAGGTAGCGAATGTCCTCGTCGTTAAGATAGAGATTCACGAAGGCGCGCAGTTTGCCATCCTCCCCATACAGATGCCGCCGCAGCTCGGGATGCTGGGCCACCAGGTCGGTCATCGCTTCGCCCACGGTCGCACCCTTTACTTCCACCGTGGATTGTTTACCTACATACTGCCGCAACGGCGTTGGGATAAGAATCTTGCTCATAGGTCTTAAGCATAAAAGATGCGCCGACGAATGGGAAGATTCAGGACTGTAGCCAGTTTGGGTCCCAGAGCAGTCACTTACGCGGATGATCTGCCCGCCCTAGAATCGCAACGTGGAGAAACTACCATGACAATCTTTGATCCGGCTCGGGGGAAAATTATTGACGGCGGCGGCGGAGCTGGCGGTCTGTTGCGCCTCATTGGAATCGGCATTGCCGCATTCTTGCTGGTGATTTTGCTCTTTAGCTCCGTAGCCAAAGTAGGCACCGGCCACGTCGGCGTGCTTACGCTCTTCGGCAAAGTGCAGACGGGCGACACTCTTGGTGAAGGCATTCACCTCATCAGTCCTTTGAAGACCAATAACGAACTCTCCATCCAGACTCAAACCCTGAAGGAATCGGCCAGCGTACCTTCCAGCGAAGGCCTCATGATGAGCCTCGATACCTCGCTGATTTACCATCTCAATCCCGACCGTGCCGCCGAGGTTTTCCAGAAGATTGGCTCCGACTATGAAACCGTGGTGGTTGAGCCCACGCTCCGCTCCGCCATTCGCGAAGCCACGGCCTCGCATACCGCCAACGCCCTCTACACCGGCGAACGCGAAATGGTGGCTAAGCAGATTTATGATCAGGTCAGCGCCCAGCTCAATCAGCGCGGCCTCACGGTGGAGAACGTTCTCTTACGTGATATCCAATTGCCCGCCACGCTGAAAGCGGCCATCGAAGCCAAACAACAAGCCGAGCAGGAATCGCTGGCCATGAACTTCCGCCTGCAGAAAGAAACACAAGAGGCGCAGCGCAAGCGCATCGAAGCCGCTGGCGTCCGCGACTTCCAGCAGATCGTGGCCCAGGGCATCACGCCATCCCTGCTGGAATGGAAAGGCATCGAAGCCACCGAGAACCTGGCCAAAAGCCCCAACTCCAAAGTCGTAGTCATCGGCAACAACAAGAACGGCCTTCCATTGATTTTGGGACAGTAGGTTTTGAAAAGTACATGCTCCAGTAGGGACGCTGAGATTATGTGGGGACAGCCGCCCTCGGCTGCTCCGTCGGCGCAAGGCGACGGCCTCGCGACGCTGCTAACATGACACCGTGCTCCCGCTCCTAGACATCCGCCACCTGAACATCGACTTCCCGGCCAAACCCCGTGTGGACAGGGCTCGTGTGGAAACGGGCGACTCGCCGGTTCAAGGTTTTCCCGCCGTCCGCGACCTAAGCTTCTCTATCGCTCCCGGCGAAGTCCTCGGCCTAGTTGGAGAATCCGGCTCCGGCAAGTCCATCACGTCCCTCGCCATCATGCGCCTGCTTCCGCCCCAGGCAAGTGTTTCCGGCGACATCCTTTTCGCCGAGCACGGCTCGGTCCGCAATCTCGCCACCCTTTCCGCCGATTCCATGCGCCAATTGCGTGGCTCGCACATCGCCATGATCTTCCAGGAACCCATGACCGCACTCAATCCCGTCATGCGCGTCGGCGACCAGATCGCGGAAGCGGTGCTGGCTCACGGCACCCGTTCCAAGCCCGAAGCCGCGAAGCTTGCCATTCAAGCCATGGATGATGTCGCCATCCCCCAGCCCGACCGCCGCGCCCGCGACTATCCTCACCAGCTTTCCGGCGGCATGCGCCAGCGGGTCATGATCGCCATGGCCATCGTGAACCGTCCCCAGTTACTCATCGCCGACGAACCCACCACCGCGCTCGATGTCACCATCCAGGCCCAGATCCTCGATCTGCTCGGTGAACTTCGCTCCAAGTTCGGCTTGGCCATGCTCTTCATCTCGCACGACCTGGCCGTGGTCTCGCAGGTTGCCGCTCGCGTGGCCGTAATGTATGCCGGAAGCGTGGTCGAACTCGGCCCCAGGGATGAAATCTTCCGTTTCCCGGCACATCCTTACACTCGCGGCCTTCTTCACTCCGTGCCTGACCTGAAAACCGATCGCACCCACCCCCTCGAAACCATCGAAGGCACAGTCCCGCCACTGCAGGCCATGCCCCCCGGCTGCGCCTTCGAGCCGCGCTGTGCATTCCGCATCCCCGAGTGCGCCCGCGCCCTGCCGCCGCTGATAGAGGTCGCCCCCGGACATTGGGCCCGTTGCCCCGTTGTCAATGCGAAATAGCAGTTCTGATTGTCATCCTGAGCGTCGCGTGCGACGCAATGATCGTGTGTTTGGCTCGCTGCCTTATCCCGGTGTATCCCTTCCGTTCCCGCTCGTTCTATAATCGCCATCCGTCTGGTGTCTATTGCGAATACTGCTGCTTAGCGACATTCACGCCAACCTCGAAGCGCTGGAGTCCTGCCTCGCCGCAGCTCCGTCGTTCGATCTCGTCGCAAACCTCGGCGACGTCGTCGGTTACGGCGCGAGCCCCAACGAAGTCGTCGAGCGCGCCCGCGGCCTAGGAACGATCTTCGTCCGCGGCAATCACGATAAGGCCGCAACCGGCCTGCTCGACTTGGACGACTTCAATGCTATGGCCGCCACCGCCGCCATCTGGACCCGTGACCAACTCACTTCCGAACATCTCGAATGGCTGCGCGCTTTGCCGCAAGGCCCACTCGCCCTCGGAGACTTTCCCGATGTGCAACTGGTTCACGGCTCGCCCATCGACGAAGACGTCTATATCGTTTCGCTCGGCGACGCCCTCGCTCCTCTCATCACACTCCCCGTGCCCTTGACTTTCTTCGGCCATACTCACCTGCAAGGCGGATTCTTCGCCAACGGTTCCAGTGCCGATGGTTTCCGTCCGGAATACCGCACCGTCGGCCAACCCGAGTCGGTCTCGTTGCAGCTGAAACGGGACGCCCGTTACCTGATCAATCCCGGCTCCGTTGGACAGCCCCGCGACGGAGATTGGCGCGCTGCCTTCGCCCTCTTCGATACCGAAGCCCAGGTCGTCCACTTCCACCGAGCGCCCTACAACCTGAAAGCCGCGCAGGACCGCATCTTCGCCGCCAACCTGCCTTCGCGCCTCGCCACCCGCCTCGCCGCCGGCCGCTGATTTCATCCACTAACGTCTTGTCATCCTGAGCGGAGCAAGACGATTCGCTTCGCGAATCGTCTTGCGGAGTCGAAGGATCCCTTTATTCCGCACCACTAGTAGCTCCCCGAGGTGTTTCAATCGATTCTTGCGCTCTCATCATTCTTCCGTTCCGCACAACCGCGCTTCCGAATCCGACCGCCGTTGTAAACTCGTTCGCATGCCTTATCCCCGCGCCTCAGCAACTAAGTCTCTCTTTTCGCGCGAAAACTCCCCCCGCGAAAATCCTCCCGCGCACTACCTCATCGCCCACAGCGACGGAGGCGCCCGCGGCAATCCCGGCCCCGCCGGCTATGGAGTGGTAATTCAGGATGAGTCCGGAAAGAAAGTCGCCCATCTCAGCGAGTACCTCGGCCACCAAACCAACAACTTTGCCGAGTATCAAGGCCTGATCGCCGCCCTCGAATACGCTGTCCAGCACGGACCCAGGGCCCTCAAGCTCATCAGCGACTCTGAGTTGCTAGTCCGTCAGATCAAAGGTATTTACAAAGTGAAGAACCCCACTCTTAAGGACCTCCACTGCCGTGCCAAAGAATTGATCGCTCAACTGGAATGGTTTTCGATAGGGCATGCTCTTCGCGAACACAACACCGAAGCCGACCGCCTCGCTAACGAAGCCATGGACAAAGGCATGGGACGAAGGGTTGCAAGTGCAAGCACTGCCCATGTGGGGACAGCCGCCTCGGCTGTCCAGCGAAGCGAAGCGAGCCCATCCGGGGACAGTGTGGGGCGGGCGCTCGTGCCCGCGAATGCGGATCCAGGCAACGAAGCAAAAGAACTGGAAGGCATAATCCGCAATGGAGTAGTAGAGCTAACCAATGGCGAACTCCCTGAGGGCACCCGAGTCCAAGTGCGAGCAAAGAGGGGAGGTTGAGCTAGCAGCCAGAAGCTAGTAGCGATCTCACTCCGCCGCCGAGGTATGATCATGCACAATCTTCCATCCCTCGGGGAACTTTCGGAAGACAAGCGTGAACAGCCCATGCGGCGTCTTCCCATCGGACATCGTCAGCTGCCACGCGCCGCGCACAAAAGCCCCATTCGCGCCCAGTATCTCGATGCGCAAGCCGGAGAATTCCAGCTTCCCCATCTCATGCCCCGGACTCGCATAGGCCGCGCGATACCGCTCAATCGTGGCCTGCCAACCGTCATGCTCCTTCGCACCAGAAAAGAACGTCAGCTCCGGAGAATTCCAGTAGCCCGCCATGAAAGCTTCGAGATCACGCCGATTCCACGCTTCCTGCTGCGTGCGCAGTACCTGCTCGACGGCAGCCTTCGCACCGTCTTCATTGGAAGGGTTCATCGCAGTCTGGCCACTGATGTGCGATCCGCAAAAGAGAAAGAGGAAAAGAACGAGAAAGCGGGCGATGACAAACCGGTCGCGCACGCGAACCTCCGGAGCTCGCTAAATAGAGCGCACCAGTTTCGCACAAGCTTGGATGAACGGGAATTGTGGAAGGAATTTGGTAGTGGTTCAGTTCAAACTGAACCACTACCAGGAATTTCGAAGCGACTCTTGAGTCCTACGCCCGGCCCTTCTTGGCAGCGACCGCTTTCCCCGCCACTTCCCACGGACGCTTCGGCCGATCCACTGGCGCTTTGTCATCGTCCTTAAGCCGGTCGTAATGGTAGGAATCGCTCACCGTCCCCAGCGACTCGTTGTAAAGGCTGGGCAGTCCAAGCGCCACTTTCAGCTCTTCCGCAAACGACTGCAGCGCCTTGAGGTGGTCGGCCGTCGCCGGAATTTCCGTCTTCGAGTTCTTCAAGAACTGCTGGTAGCCGCGGTTGACCAGCTTCGAGATCTCGCTGCCGATCAAGTATCCGGGATGCGCGAAGATCTTCACGCCATCCTCCGCCGTCTTCTGAATCGCGGCCGATACGTTGTATTTTCTGAGGAACACGCGCCCGTTGGTTCCCGGCGCTTCCAGCACATCGAATCCGTGCTCGCGCAGCCAGGCCAGCGCCTCCTCGTAAGTTCGTGCTTCAATTGCTTTGGACATTTTTCTCCGCTTCCAATCTCTTTTTAGATGCCGGCTCCGCGCAAACCGCCCAGTTACTTTCGCGCTGCATCGGACTTGCAATCTATGTCATCTAAAGACACCATACTACATAGCGTGTTTCGACCGCTGTTGCACATTACGATAGTCACGAGGCAATGGTTCGATCATGAGTCAGACTTCAGCCCGGTTGGCGGCAACGCTCGCGGCGCATCACGCTCCGCCACCTGCCATCCCGCGCTTGGGCCAGAGTCTGCTCGACCGCATCGGCAACACGCCCCTGCTTCGCTTTGATCAACTAACCTCCCATCTTCCCAGCGTCACACTTTTGGGCAAGGCCGAATGGTACAACCCCGGGGGATCCGTGAAGGACCGTGCTGCCGCCAACATCGTGGCGGAAGGCCGCCGTAGCGGCTTGTTTACTTCCGATAAAATCCTGCTCGACGCTACCAGCGGAAACACCGGCATCGCCTACGCCATGCTGGGTGCGGCTGAGGGATTCCCGGTGACCTTGTGCATGCCGCAAAATGTTTCCGCCGAGCGCAAGAAGATCCTGAGCACCTACGGCGCCAACATTCTCTATACAGACCCCGGCGACGGCTCCGACGGCGCCATCCGCCTGGCTCGCGAACTTGCCACGAGGCATCCCGATTTATATTTCTACGCCGATCAATACTCCAGCGACGCCAACTGGCTGGCCCACTATCACGGAACCGCGAACGAAATCTGGCAGCAGACTGAAGGCAGCGTCACTCACTTTGTCGCCATGCTCGGCACCAGCGGAACCTTTATGGGCACCACCCGCCGCCTGAAGGAACTCAATCCCGCTATCCGCTGCATTTCGCTCCAGCCCGATTCCTCTTTTCACGGCATCGAAGGCGCCAAGCACATGGCCAGCGCCATCGTTCCCAAAATTTACGACCCAGCGCTGGCCGATGAAAACCGTGAGATCGCTACCGAAGACGCCCATACCATGGCCCGCCGCCTCGCCCGCGACTGCGGACTGCTCGTGGGCATCTCCGCCGCGGCAGGCGTCTTCGCCGGCCTCAAACTCGCCGAGCAGCTCCACCTCAGAAGCGAGCAACAGGCCGTGATTGTCACGGTTCTCTGCGACTCCGGTGACAAGTATTTGAGCGAGAGATTCTGGACAGAAAAGTAAGAACATCCACCACGGAGGCACGGAGACACAGAGGAATTCAAAGAAGAGTAAAGGATTAACGCTGACAACGGTTCAGTGTCTAGCCCAGCTGTCAAGAATTTCGGTCTTGGTTTTCTCGGTGTCTCTGTGCCTCCGTGGTAAATCGCTCTTTTATGTTGAAACTCGCACCTGCCGATTACGCCGCTCTCCGCCGTCACGGCGAAGAGACCTACCCTCACGAATGCTGCGGCGTGCTGCTCGGCCGCACGGACGACGACGGCGCCCGCATCGTGACCTCGACCGCCCGCTGCGGCAACACCCGCACCGATTCGCCGCAGAACCGCTACAACATCGATCCTCGCGAACTGATCCGGGTTCAGCGCGAAGGGCGCGAGCGCGGTGAGGACATTGTCGGTTTCTACCACTCCCATCCCGATCATCCCGCGCGCTGGTCCCCGACCGATCTCGCCGAGGCTCACTGGATCGGCTGCTCCTACGTCATCACCAGCGTGGAGCAAGGGAAAGCCGCGATCACCAACTCGTTCGAGCTCACCGGCTCCGACGAGACCGATAAGCAACTCCTCGACGAGAAGATAGAAACAAGCTAACCCGATTTAGGCACGCTTCACGGCACATCTGGGGACAGCCGCCTCGGCTGTCCGTCGAGCGAAGCTCGACCCGGGGTCTCGCGTCCATCTAACGGGACGTCGGCGAAACGGCACCCAGGCAAACTCCTTGCTGGATGCCGATCTCCATGGTTTTTCACAATGCCGCCAAGCTCACCCCTGTAACAAGTTGAATTTGTCTCGATGATCAAAATCGCGAAAACGCGCTTCTGGTGCGCCTTCTGCGCGAAACTTGCCTCGCGCCCTGCACCAATTCCTGTCACCCTCCTGTGGACGCCGCGCACTCGCCTGAAAATACGCCAGTTACAAACGCAAAGTTTTCATTGACTCTAAAAACAAAAGGAGTAGAAACGTAATCGTTCTTTGACAGCTTCTAAAGTTTTTCCGGTTGGTGCAGCGTCCGGGACTCAAGCGCAGTCACCCTCCTCATGAAAATGAGCAGGGAGGGCAAGCAAGGGTCTATAGCAAAGCGCTGGTCGAGGAGAACAAGAAGAAACGTCGAAGGCAGGATAGAGTTCCGAGGCGTTGGGTAGGTTTTTCCGGTTGGCGGTAAGCCCGGAGCCCGAGCGAAGATCGCATGCAGCACCCCGCAAGGGACGCTGCCATAGCAGGTCAAGCAAGGGTCTAACGCGAGCTACTGGCCGAGACGAATGGACCCAACACCACCTCGGAACTCTTATTTTTGCCCGGCCTAAGCTGCGCGCTCAATAGACCTTCAAGAAAGTCTCGCTTCACAGCGGGATGTTTCCATGCTTCTTAGGCGGATTCCTATCCCGCTTGTTCTCCAGCATGGCCAGCGCCTGAATTAATTTCTTTCGCGTCTCCCGCGGCTGGATGATGGCGTCGACAAACCCGCGGTCGGCGGCTACGTAGGGGCTGGTGAAGCGGTCGCGGAATTCTTCGATCTTGCTCTGGCGTAATTCCTGGCGCTCTTGCGGATTTTTCGCGCCATCGAGTTCGCGCTTGTAGACGATATCGACCGCGCCTTCCGGACCCATCACTGCGATCTCCGCCGTCGGCCAAGCGTAGTTCACATCGGTGCGAATGTGCTTGGACGCCATCACGCAATAAGCTCCACCGTAAGCTTTGCGCGTGATCACCGTGACTTTCGGCACCGTGGCTTCGGCAAAGGCGTAGAGCAGTTTCGCTCCGTGTTTGATGATGCCGCCATATTCCTGCGCGGTGCCAGGCAGAAATCCCGGGACGTCTTCAAACGTGATCAGCGGGATGTTGAAGCAGTCGCAGAAGCGCACGAAGCGCGCGCCCTTCACCGACGCATTGATATCGAGCGTGCCCGCCAGCATCGCCGGATTGTTCGCTACGATGCCCACGGAGCGGCCGTCGAGCCGTGCAAATCCGACCACGATGTTTTTCGCGTAGTGCTCCTGCACTTCAAAGAAGTATCCGTCGTCGACCACGGCGTGGATAACGTCCTTCATGTCATAAGGCAGATTCGATTGCGCGGGTACGATCTTGTCGAGCGCCGCATCGGCCCGGTCGATCGGATCGCTACACGGCTTGCGCGGCGGGTCGTCCAGGTTATTCGATGGCACAAAGCTCAGCAGCTCGCGCACCATGGACAGGCACTCGGCATCGTCGTGCGCCAGAAAGTGCGCCACGCCTGAAGTTTCGTTGTGCGTCATGGCGCCGCCGAGTTGCTCTTTGGTGACTTCCTCGTGTGTCACCGTCTTGATCACGTCCGGCCCGGTGATGAACATGTAGGAAGTCTTGTCGACCATGAGGACGAAGTCGGTAATCGCGGGCGAATACACCGCTCCGCCTGCGCACGGGCCCATGATCGCAGAAATCTGCGGCACCACGCCGCTATACAACGTATTGCGCAGGAAAATGTCGGCATATCCCGCGAGCGACGCGACACCTTCCTGAATGCGCGCGCCGCCGGAATCGTTCAATCCAATCACCGGCGCGCCCATCTTCGCCGCGAGGTCCATAATCTTCACGATCTTCCCCGCATTCGTTTCCGAGAGCGAGCCCCCAAACACAGTGAAGTCCTGCGCGAAGACAAACACCACCCGGCCTTCGATTCGCCCGTACCCCGTCACAAAGCCGTCGCCGTAGGGCTTCTGCTCAGCCATGCCGAAATCGCCGCAGCGGTGCGTGACCAGCTTGTCGGTCTCTTCGAAGGTGCCTTCATCGAGCAGGAACTCGATGCGCTCCCGCGCCGACATTTTGCCTTCCTTGTGCTGGCGCTCGCGCCGCTTCTCGCCGCCGCCCTCTTCGGCAAGCCGGTTCCGCTTCTTCAGTTCTGCGATTTTTTCTTCGATATTCATAGCGCACAGGATTATAGCGGGTGAGTGGGCGGGCAGGTATGAGCTATGTCACAAGATCATCGAGAATGGAGCGGGATCGATCCCCCGACGTCGCTCGTCGCAACACGTAAATCACCCAGGGAGCGATCTTGGTTTCGTTCACCCACGGATAAGGCTCGGACCGGTTGGCGTCCTCGTAGCAGTTGACGAAATTCATCCTCGTGTCGTTCACACGCGAGTATAGTTCGTCACCTTTTTGCGGCGGCTGAAAATTTGGATCGGCTATCCCAAGAAGCTCCAGAAATCATCGGCGAACCGCCTACTCCAGATCCGAGCCCAGCATCTGATACCGGTACTTTTTCCCGTCCCAATAAATGACTGACGAGGTGTTCTCGCCTTCGCCTTTTTCTTCCATGTAGATTCCGAGCACGGTCTTCTTTTTCAGCGCCAGCCTTTTCACAGTCAGCGTTTTAAAGGGTAGGTTGATGAGTACAAACTTGGGCTTAGCCTTGTCGGAACGCCAGGCCTCGGGGCCCACGCCGTGAACGATCAGTAGGGAAAGCCCCTTGCGTTCCGGATCGTCCGAGGCAAACGTCGAAGTGACTTTGACTTCGCCAAAGCCCAGAAAACTGTTATAGGGGTCGGCCACCAGAAAACCGCTTTCAGCCTGATCGGCCAACGGATTCTTGCAGCGGGCAACCACAATGAGATCATCCACTCCGTCGCCGTCGAGATCGCCCACAAACTGTGGAGGACCAGCCAGCAGCGAACAGTTATCGCCAAACTCCTTGTGGACGTACTCATCGGTAACTGCGGGCACGGGAGACTTGGCGTGCGCCGGCGGAGGAGGCGGCTGCTTCTTGTCGCGAGCAAAGGCAGCAGACCCGGCGGAGATCACCAGCAAAATCAGAAAAACCCGGGGGCAGACAACTTGGGAGAACGACATATCCCTACTTTAGTCCCGTTTTTCTTCGCAGGGTATAGACATAGATGATAACCGGTGACCGAGGTACTCACCGTCGGCGGAAGTGTTCCCACCCCAGTGCCTGCAGTTCGTACCCCACACCGTCCCGATTTCTCAGGAATAACTTCCGCCCCCGCGTGATGTGCCCGATGTGTGTAATCGGAACTCCGGCAATGCGGGATGGAACGCGCTTGCCGGGGGACGCAGTGAACAGCAGTTCATAGTCTTCCCCGCCGTGCAACGCCAACTGGAGATCCACTTGGCGTGAGGGCTTGCCCACGCTCGCCCGGGGGATGAGTTCTGCCGCGATCTCC
This sequence comes from uncultured Acidobacteriaceae bacterium, assembly GCA_963749985.1. GTDB lineage: Bacteria > Acidobacteriota > Terriglobia > Terriglobales > Acidobacteriaceae > Sulfotelmatobacter. The sequence goes on from CAVVOS010000008.1 coordinate 338,478, forward strand.
GCACCTACGCCGCTTTCTTCGCAGACGTGGGCAAGATCGGTTGAAAGGCCGTCACTGGTATCGATCATCGCGGACACCAGACCTCTCTCGCGCAGAACCCGGCCCAGCTCGACTCGAGGCTCCGGGAAGAAGTGCCGCAAATATTCCCTCGGGTTCGGCTTCCGCTTGGATTTCTTCCGCATCTCTTTTCGCATCACCCCCACCGCGGCGGCCGAGCCTCCCAGTTCTCCACTCACATAAATGCGGTCGCCAGCCTGCGCCCGCGAGCGCAACGCGGACTTTCCCTTCGGCACAGTGCCCACCAGAACAATATCCGCCAGAACTCCATTCGGCGATTCCGCCGTGTCACCGCCTGCCAGGGTCACGCCGTATCTCTCGGCCAGGCCGATCAAGCCGCGGGCGAAGCGGCCCACCCAGCTTTGCGGCAAGTCCCGCGGCAACGCCAGAGAAAGGAACGCCGCCGCCGGCTCCCCCCCATGGCCGCGATGTCGCTCAGCCCCCGCGCTAAACACCGGTGCCCCACCGATTCCGCCGGATGCCAGTCCCGCCGGAAGTGGATACCCTCTAACGTGAAGTCAGTCGTAACCAGTATGTCGGTTTGCTGGCCTCGGCGCGGCAGAAGTCGCAGCACGGCGCAGTCGTCTCCAATTCCAGTTTGAACCGCAGGATTCGCCGCCGTGCTCGCCATGCGGCGAATTTGTGCAATCAACGCTTTTTCGGAAATCACCACGGCAACCACTATAAGCGAGGTCTACCTGCTGATGTTGCTCCCCGTTGCCGGGACTCAGACGATCCTCGTGGCTCGCGAACGATCGCTTCTCTTTACTTCAGCCGAAGCAGAGCTCGCCGGAAGCGTTCATTGGCCGGATGATCACCATCCCTGGCTGACCATCCGCTCCGGTAACCAGCCCCGCGATTACATTCGATTACCCCGCCTTAAGTAACATCTAATGTCCCTCCGCGTCGTTGACAGGTGGAACCCAGTTTGTTACCTTTTACCTGTCATTCACACAACCTTTTGGTTTGAGCGAAGTTCAGTAGCCTTTGGACACGCTAAGTTCTGCATCTCGTTGGAATTGCAGACCAGATATTTTTGGCTAGGTCCCCGGTTCCGGTAGATAAAGGGCACGTCAAAGTCTCCATTCCCAAATGGGAAGCGTACCCGAAAGAGTCAGGTTGTCCGAACAGGCTTTCTGCAGCCTCAATACTTTGCCTGGAGTTCCGGCCCTGACCGTTAAACGCTGAAGATCATTCAACGCGGATAGAAGGAAGGCATTTGCAAAAGCGCTTTTACATACTTTTCGTGGCCCGCGGAGACGACGGCCAGTTGCGCAAGATCTCCATTCCCGTCCATTATCTTTACGTATTCGTAGTCGGCGCCGCCATCGGATTCCTCAGCCTCACCGGAATTGCCAGCTCTTATACGCGCATGCTGCTTAAGGTTTCCCACTACAACGAACTGCGCACCGAAAAAGAGCAGCTCAAGGATCGTTACTCCCGCCTGGAAGAAGTCGCCAAAGAACGCGACGTCCAAGTGGCTTCTCTCGGTTCGATCGCCAGCGAGGTTTCCGCTCTTTACGGATTGAAATCGCAGCCCACACTGGTCACGGCCTCGCAGCAGCAGATTCAGGACTCCGACGTCACCTCTTCGCTGGACCAGCTCGGCGCCCTGCGCACCTCCGCTCTCACCGGGGCAGCCTCAGTCGGCATCAGCCTGGGAATGACCCGCAACGCCACCACCGCCGATTGGTACCGAGCCAACTCCGCTCCCAACCTCTGGCCGGTGGAAGGCCAGGTAACCGGAAGCTTCGGAGAGCGCATCGATCCCTTCAACGGTGAAGGCGCGTTTCACAGTGGCGTCGATATCGGCAGCAGCTACGGCCATCCCATCATCGCTCCCGCCGATGGCGTGATCACTTTCGCCGACTTCCTCGGCGGATACGGCAAGGCCATCATGATGGATCATGGCCACGGCATCTCCACCCGCTACGGTCATCTTTCCGGCTACGCCGTCACCCCCGGACAGCACGTGCATCGCGGTGACACCATCGGTTATGTCGGCCTCAGCGGGCGCTCCACCGGCCCCCATCTTCACTACGAAGTTCGCATCAACGACACTCCGGTCAATCCCTACAAGTACCTCCGCATCACCGTCGCCCACAGCGGCGGCTTCGAAACCGGCAGCTAAAAGCAGTTGCCAGTTGCCAGTACCCAGTTGCTAGTCTAGGCTCTTTGTGAGCACGGAAAAGCCTTGCTCTCAACTCCAGGCACGGTCGTGTGCCGCGACCCGGCTCTTACCGGGAACTGGCAGCCGGCCAGCTGGCAACTGAACTAAGATGATCAGCTTCTTCCACTCCGTCCGCGAAGACGTCGCCGCCGTCTTCGAGTCCGACCCCGCCGCTCGCTCCTACGCCGAAGTCCTCCTCTGCTACCCCGGTCTCCACGCCGTGTGGTTCCATCACCTGAGCCACTGGCTCTGGCGTCATGGCATGCGCTTCCTTGCCCGATACATTTCGCAAATAGCCCGCCTGCTCACCGGCATTGAGATTCATCCCGGTGCTGAGATCGGACGACGCCTCTTCATCGACCACGGCATGGGCACCGTGATCGGCGAGACCGCCATCGTCGGCGACGACGTCACCCTCTATCAAGGCGTGACCCTGGGTGGAACCGGCAAAGAGAAAGGCAAGCGCCATCCCACCCTCGGCAATCACGTCGTCATCGGCTCCGGCGCCAAGGTGCTGGGCAACATTACGGTGGGGGACAACTGCCGCATTGGCGCGGGTTCAGTCGTGCTGCGTAATGTGCCAGCCAATTCCACCATCGTCGGCGTCCCCGGACACATTGTTCTGCGCGACGGCAAACGCGTCATCATCACCGACCCCAAGGACATCCGCGATCCGCTCTCCGACGTCATCATCAAGCTCGCCCAGGAAATGCACGAATTGCGCGAGAAGTTTCAGGAACACTCGCACGAAGCGCTGGGCGCCGAGCCGAACCTCACCATCGACGATGGCACCTCGCCCCCAAACATCTCTCCCCAGGACCTTTTCCAGGACGACTACCAGGACTACCAGATCTGAAATGCAGTGGCCAGTGTCCAGTGGCCAGTGAGACCAAAGTCGGAATCGAGGCTCTTGAGTGCGAAGGTTCTACTGGCCACTGATCACTGATCACTGGCCACTGGCCACTGCTTTACTGCCTCAGCCCCATCCAGCTCTCCGACACCACCAGCGAATTGGCGGGATTGTGCGGGTCGTACTTCACCGACGTGGGTAGCCCCAGCCGACAGGAATGCAGATTGATCCATTGCCGCAGGTAGGTGACGTCCTGCGAGCACTCATAGGACACGCCCGCCACGTCATACTTGTAGATCAGCAACACCGCCGCATGGTGTCCGCTGCTGACCGGCAATTCCTGCACATCAATCACAGTGCCATCGGTAATGCGTCCAATGCCGTCCAGCAAGACGCGACGTTCGCGTTCCAGCTCCGCCGGTCCTTTGGGCTTGCGGCGCAACAGCGCGTAGACACCCAGCGCAACCGCGCCACCTGCCGCAACTAGCGAATAGATACGAAGTGAATCCATGCCCGAGGGAGTAACGTAGCAGCCGCGTACCGCCAACTGTAATTCGTTATCTCCATCCAGCATATGACGGAAGCGCCGTCTGTGGAAGTGCGTGGGGCGTTACCGAGGTGCCAGCCTGTGGAAATCTGAAGGCAGTGACCAGTGTCCAGTGATCAGTGGCCAGTAAAACCAAAAGGGCAGGCGTCGGAGACTGGCCACTGATCACTGACCACTGTTTCACTTCTGCTTACAAACAAACTCCCGCGCAATCTCTCCAAAGTCCCCTTCCGCCACCTGCCCAAACTGATCGTCGCGGTGAGTCTTTTTGCTGACCACCAGTTTGCCGCTGCGGTCGCGGGAGTAGAACCACTCGGAGTTCGAAACCGCGGTCGGCACCCCGCTGCCGCTCGCGCAGTTAAACCGAACCCGCGCCCGCAGCTCCACGAACGGACCACCCTGCGGCAGCTTGGTGGGTTCCTTATATTCCACGCGGATCCAAGCCGTCCGCAGCCCGTTCTTCCGCGCCGTCACCGAACTCACCAAAACCTGATCGCCGCCCGCCGTCGCTCCAACCTGTTGCCAGTCTCCCGCCGCCAGCGCCACCACTCCCACCAGCAGCACCGGCGCCAGCATCACCGCAACGACGATAAACAGCCCCTTCTTCACAGGAGATAGAGTTATGCCCATAAGCACGCCGCACACACTCTGGGCCAAAATCGATTTCCTGTCAACTCCGCCGATCACCGCAGAATGGTTGAATCCGACCTGCGACGCCTTCCATCCCTGCGGCGTCATCGCCCATTCCCAGAGCGTCCTTCTGAGCGCAGCCGAAAGATCTCACGCGCAAACCATCACGACATGCAGTTTTTCCTGGTGTTGGTTTCCTCTGTGTCTCTGTGTCTGTGTGACTCTGTGGTAAAGTTTCTCGCCGGCAAATCGTCTGCTATCGTAGTCTGCTGCATAGAGGATCAGCTCCCATGGAAACTCTTCACTGCACAACCACGCACTCGGCGATTGGACCGCTGTTCCTGGCCACTTCCGCCCGCGGATTAGTCGCCCTGGAATTCGATGCCCGCTTACCCGGACAGCAATCGATTCGCCCCAACCCTCGCGACCTTCGCAGGGAGCCGGGGAAAGAGAAGATGAGAAACGGAGTCACCTTCGAAGATTCCCCTCGCCTGATGCAGCCTTACGTGAGCCAGCTCGAAGAGTATTTCGCTGGCCAGCACCGCGAGTTTACCTTCCCGATCGACCTTCGCGGCACCGATTTCCAGCTCTCTTGCTGGCGCGCGCTCCTGGAGATTCCCTACGGAGAGACTCGCACCTACGCCGACATCGCTCGCGCAGTCAACAAACCCAACGCATTTCGCGCCGTCGGCATGGCCAACAATCGCAACCCCATCGCCATCGTCGTCCCCTGCCATCGCGTAATCGCCTCCAACGGCACGCTCTGCGGCTACGGCGGAGGCCTCGACCTGAAGCGCAAACTGCTCGAACTCGAAGGCGCGCTGACCGCAGCATTCGCTGCATAGTTACTGCTTGATCCACAACCTTGACCTCCTCTAACGGCACCGCGTCCGCTCTTCGCAAAGCCAGCCTCTTCTATCTCGTCTTCGTGATGTTTTCCTACACCACAGGCGGACCGTTCGGTCTCGAAGACATGGTCACTACTTCCGGCCCAGGAATGACGCTGATCTACCTACTGGTGCTGCCGTTCTTCTGGTGCATCCCAGTCTCGCTGGTGTCGGCGGAGCTGACCACCGCCATGCCCGTCGAAGGCGGCTTCTATCGCTGGACCCGCGCGGCTTTCGGCGACTTCTGGGGATTCCTCGCTGGCTGGTGGAACTGGTCGGCATCGTTCCTGTTAGGGGGAGCTTACGCCGTTCTCTTCACCGATTACCTCTTCCCCGGAATCGCGGGATGGAAGCACTACGTCGTTTCCGTGGCGCTGATTGCGGTGATTACCTGGATCAACGTGCGCGGCATTCAGATGGTCGGAAAGGTCGCAACCGCGCTCGAGGTCTTCATCTTCGTACCGGTAATGACGATGATCGTGATGGCACTGGTGAAGTGGCATCACAATCCGTTTGTCCCCTTGATCCCGCCCCATCAGCCAACCTTCAAGATATTCGGCGTCGGATTGGCTCTGGGCCTTTGGCTTTATTCAGGGTACGAGCAACTCTCGACCGTGGCGGAAGAAGTCGACAACCCACAACAGGCCTATCCGCGGGCGCTGGCGCTGGTGGTGCCGCTCTCGATTGCGGCGTACTTTCTGCCCACGCTTGCAGGACTAGCTTCGGCTGGCAACTGGGAACAATGGCATACGGGATTCTTCTCCGACGCGGCCAGAATGATCGGCGGCTCGTTTCATGGTCACTTCTGGCTTGGTACCTGGATGACATTAGCGGCAATGGTGGGCAACATCGCGCTGCTCAACAGTACCGTGCTTACCACCACGCGCATGCCCTTCGCCATGGCGGAAGATGGATACCTTCCAGCAGCCCTCACCCGCAAGCATTCACGTTATGGCACGCCGTGGCTGGCGATAGTTGTGTCGGCGATTATCTACGCCCTGCTGGCGTGGCAGAGCCTTGGACAGCTCATCTCGGTCTATATCTGGCTCCGCTCGGCGACGACAGTGCTGACCGTGCTTTCAGCATGGAAGCTGCGGCGCACGCGGCCGGAGATGCCACGCGCGTTCGTGATTCCCGGCGGACGAATGGGATTGCTCTACGTTGTGGCTGCGCCGGTAGTGATGGCAATGGTCGCGCTGCTCGGCAGCGATCGGTTCGCTCTGATCGGGGGCGCGGTTGCGATGGTATTGGGGCCGATGGTGTACCTCCTCGCAAAGAGGAAATTCGTTGCATAAGCGAGGCGCTCAGCTCACCCAATCCAGAAACTTGTACCACATCCCCGCGAACGGCAAGAACCATGGCTTGCCGTTGTACAAACCGAGCGGCGCTCCGGGAAATGGAATGCCTACGAACGGGTTCTCAGGTTTGTCTCCTGCTATCAACTCCGCCATCTTCTGGCCCTGATACGTGGCCATGGCGACGCCGTGTCCGGCGTAGCCTACGGCGTAGTACATGCCGTCGAGCTGGCCGGCGTGGGGCATGATGTCGAAGGCGAAGTCGAGCGTGCCGCCCCAGACGTATTCGACTTTGGCGTCGCGGAGTTGGGGATAGACGTCGATCATGCCGCGGCGCAGGATTTCGGCGCTGCGGCGGATGGTTTGGTCGGTCTCGGGGAAGAAGGCGGCGCGTCCGCCGAACAGCATACGGCGGTCGGGCGTGAGGCGATAGTAGTAGAGATAGTTCTTTGAGTCGTAGATCATGCGGTTGCGCGGGCTGAGCTCGTGGGCCAGAGCTTCAGGAAGGGTTTGGGTTGCTATGATAAACGACCCGATGGGAATGAGCTTCCTTTGCAGCGCGGGTGTGGCTTTGCTGGTGTAGCCGCTGGTGGCGATAAAGACTTCGCGCGCCGCCAGCGTGCCTCGGGAAGTGGTGATCTTCCATCCCGACTCGCCCTGACGCGATTCGGGCTGGAGGCCTTCGACGCGTGTGTGCTCGAAGATTTCTGCACCGGCTTTCATGGCGGCGCGGCCGAGGCCAGCGACGTAGTGAGCTGGATTCAGTCCGGCGCTGACTTCATCGACCATGCCCCCGTAGTAAATGGTCGAGCCGATTTCAGCGTTCAACTCATGCTTCTGCACGACGCGCAGTGGATGATTGAACTCGCGAGCAATTACTTCGGCCTGGCGCGCGTAATCGTCGAAATGCTTTTGCTTGCACGCCACTTCGAGATGGCCGCAACGGGAGAAGTCGCAGTCGATGGTTTCTTCGCGAATGATCTGCTCGACACAATCGATGGTCTCGAGCGATGCGGCGTACATGCGGCGGGTGAGTTCGCGTCCGTACATGGAGATGAGCTTATTTACGCCCAGCTTCATGCCGGTGAGCACCATGCCGCCGTTGCGGGAACTGGCCCCCCAGCCCATCGTCTCCGATTCGAGAACGGCGACTTTTGCGCCGCGCTTGGCGAGCGTGCGAGCGGCGGAAAGGCCGGTGAAGCCCGCGCCAATGACGGCAACATCGACACGTTCGGGGAGTAGATGGGATTCTGTCTTGGGGAAATCGGTTGTCGTGAGCCAGTAGTTATGTTCTTGCAAAGCCATGGTTTCCTTTAGCGGAGGCCTTACGGCGCGGCTGAAGCCGCGCCCTTTCAAAACTCGCGGCTTACAGTACTGCGGTTTCGTGAATCAACCGGCCTTCCGCGAAGCGTGCTAGATTCAGCAGCGATGCGTCGATCAGATCAGTCTTCCCGGTGAGAATGAGATCGCTGAGGATCTTTCCTGTTGCCGGGGCGTGCATTACGCCGTGTCCGCTAAAACCGTTGGCGAGGAAAAAGCCCGGCAAGCCGGGAGCCTCGCCCAGAATTGGATGGTGGTCTGGCGTCATCTCATAGAGGCCGGCCCACGCCCGCTTGGGATTCACGGGAAGATTGGCGAAGCAGGGCACGCGATCGGCGGCGCGGGTGAGGATCTTCTCGACAAAGGCAGGATCGAAGTCCGTTTTGAAGCCGGGCGTTTCTTCGGGATCGTTCCAGGCGAGGAGAAAGCCGCGGGCCTCGGGGCGAAAGTGAAATCCGTTGGACATGTCGACAATCATGGGCGCGGTGTGAGGAAATTCGTCAAAGGGCTCGGTGGGCACGAGCATGCGGCGCAGCGGCTCGACGGGCAGATCGACGCCGGCGAGACTGGCCACGCCAGCAGCCCAGGCACCGGCGCAGTTCACGACTTTGCGCGTGGCCACAGGGCCGCGCGTGGTCTCTACGGAGGCAATCCCGGTTGCGTCGTGAGTAAAGCCTTTGACCACAGTATTCTTCCACGAGGTTGCGCCGTGGCTGGCCGCCCAGGCCATGAATCCGTTCATGGCGCTGTAGGGATCGACGAAGCCGTCAGTGGAGCAGAAACTTCCGCCGACAATGTCGTCACCGCGTAGCTGCGGAAACATGCCGCGGATCTCAACGCCTGCCATCAGACGAACATTCTTCAAACCCAGCTTCACTTGCTGAGCGTAGTTTGTGCGGAGATAGGCCATCTGATTGTCTGTGGTGGCGCAGAAGAGATAGCCTTGCGGTCGGTAGTCACAGGGATAGCCGAGACGCTCTTCGAAGCTGTCATAAAAAGGAATCGAGTAGAGCGACATCTGGATGCTGACCGGAGTAGAAAATTGAGCGCGCACTCCGCCCATGCTCTTACCGGTGGAGCCTCTGCCCGGGGCTGATTCGCGCTCGATGACGAGGACGTTGCGGCATCCATTTGCCGTGAGGTGATAGGCAATGCTGGAGCCGACGATTCCTCCACCAACGATGACGACATCCGCAGTCTGCATACTCAGGGTGCGATCAGGAGCGACCCAGCATTCTAGCGCAGGAGCAGTGGTCATGATCAGTGGTCAGTGATTAGTCAAAGCCGATTCTGTTTGTGCGCTGGGCACTGATCACCGGACGCTGTCCACCGCGCGCTCAAACGGACATGTACCGCTGGGCATTCGGCCAATTCGAGTGCGGAACGGCATTCCACCTCGGTAACTTGCCGCGGTTACCGGGGCTGCCTAGTCTGAAATAGTATGCCCTTGCGCTGCCTCTTATTCTCGTCGAACGAGGAGATGGTCCAGCCGATCTGGCAGGTACTCACCGACCTGGGGATCGAGGGAGAGTACTGCCGGAGCGCAGTGGACGCCGTGGAGAGGGTTACAACCCAGTTGTTCCAGATCGTAATCACCGACTGGGAGGATCAACCGGAGGCGGCATTCCTGCTGAAAACGGCGCGGGATTTGAAGGCGGCGCAGCGCCCGCTGACTTTGGCTATCGTGAACGATGATGGCAGGCTGGCAGAGGCTTTGCAGGCGGGAGCCAATTCAGTTCTGGTGAGACCGATTCGCGCGGAACAGGTGCGCGACACGATGAGCACGGCATGCGAGCTGCTGCGCTCAAAGTTGCTGGCTTCAGCGCCCCAACCGGTCGGGCCACAACCAACCGCGCCGGCTAGTCGATCACAAGCGGCAGAACCGGCCGCTTTGGCTGCCGCAGCATCGACTTCGGCGGTTTCGGTGCGGGCGTCTACGACCCAGACGCCGGAGAAAACCTTCCGGGCCGGGGAATTTCTGCAGACGCCGAGTTCGGCGCCCGGAGCGCAATTCGATACGGAATGCGCGGTTCAGAAGTCGTTGACCCAGGCAATCGCGGCAGAGGCAGAGGTTGAGGCGCTTACGGAGTTGGAGCCGATGGCCGCCGCGGTGGAGGACGCACCAGGGGAACCGGTGGCACCTCAGGAGCCACTGACCGGCTGGGCATCGTTGCAAGCCCGGCTGACGAGAACAGCACCACCACCGCCGGTGGAGGAAGCGCCGGCGACAGGCGGGTTGCTGTCATACCAGGAAACGACGTCTTACGCGGCGCCGGCGGCGAAGCCGGTTGCCGAAGAAAGCAAATTCCCCGCAAAGAACGAGTCACAACCAGACGCGGAAGCTGCTCTCTTCGCTTACATGGAGGGAGAGGCGAAGGAACCTGAGCACGCCGCGCAGAAGCCGCGTTCGAAGATCGGCAAGGTTCTTCTGGTGGGCGCGTTGGCAGCTGCGTGCGTGGTTCTGGTTGCGGTGCCCCGAACGCATCAAAGTTTGCGAGTGCTTTACCGGAATGGGATACGCGCCGGAGCGCGTTGGCTGAACCCACCGCCGGCGCCCTTGCCGCAGCCTGTGGCACTGCATGACAGTTTTGGTCAGTCAGGTGACGAGTACAATCTTCCGACGCCGGGGAATATCCCGGATGCGACGACGGATGCTTCGCAGATTCGCGTGCTTCCGGTGATTGACCCGACGGCGAAACCGGCAAAAGGTGGGGAGCCGGACGGACAGGCACAAGCGGTCGCCAGCGAGAACACTGCCGATCAAAACCAGGCTGGACAAAGCTCGAGTGGGCAGACGGCAGATGGAGAGAGTCAGGTCAAGGATCCGATCGCGACCAGCGTCGGGGAAGTGCCGGGGAACACGGCCAGTGCGTCGCCTGATCCGGCTGCTTCGGCACCGCCGCTTAAGACGAATGCGGCAGTGGCTCAGGGCGCAGCTCAGCAGGGACCGCGTCCGGTGACGCTGCCGGTGCAGAGTTCCGCACCCCCGCGTGCTGTTTCGACGGCAAGCAACGCGGGTATTCCGTCAAGCCTGAAGTCTCAGATCGCTTCCATGACGCCGGAGGCAAGCGGGGCGAAGCCGGTTGAGGCGGCGATGTCATCGATCGAACCGGTGAGCCTGCCGGAGTCTGCGGCGTGGGAGTTACTGGCGCAACCGGTTGATCCGGTGTATCCCGATGCGGCCAGAGCCAGCGGGCAGCGGGGCAGCGTGGTTCTGCAGGTGCTGATCGGGCGCGATGGCACGGTGCAGGATGCAAAGTTCCTGCAAGGATCGCTGGTGTTCGCTCGGGTCGCCATCGACGCCGTGAAGCAGTGGCGCTTCAAGCCTTATTCCATGAACGGCCGGGCGGTATCGGTGCAGAGCACGATCACGCTGAACTTCAAGCCGCCGGCGTAAAGGCCTGGTGACGAACCTGGGGCTGGTTCGTCTTAATTCTTAGGCTGAGGTCCGATTCCAGGGAAGTTACCGATGGGGCTCCAAACCGGGGCAGCCGGGAGACAAAAAGTGGCATCTACAAGATATAATGAGTGGAAGTTCCTCAGGAAGCGACTCCTTTCCGGAAAATGAAGAATCTGATGTCCATGAAAATTAAAGCTGCGATTCTGGTTTCGTCTTTTGCCGTTTTGTTGTTTGTGGTCGTCGGTTCCCTGGGGGGCGTGCATGCCTCTTCGAACGACGGTTCCTACCGGCAGATGCAGGTTTATAGCGAAGTATTGTCACGCGTGCAAAGCGAGTACGTGGAAGATCCGAACATTCCGAAGGTTACGGACGGAGCATTGCACGGTTTGGTGGAGTCATTGGATGCGAACTCCAGCTATCTGACGCCCGCGGCCTACAAGGCTTTCAAAGCGCACAAGTCGGAGGCCAAAGGCGAGATCGGAGCAACGGTCTCGAAGCGCTTTGGATATGCGGATGTGGTTTCGGTGCTGCCGGGATCGCCAGCCGAGAAGGCGGGGATCGAGGCGACAGACATCTTCGAATCGATTGAGGGCCAGAGCACGCGGGACATGTCGCTGCCGGAGATTCGCGAGGCATTGTCCGGGACGCCAGGCTCGACTGTAAATGTTTCGGTGGTGCGAGCGCGCAAGGCGGAACCGGAGAAAATGGCGATCGCGCGCGACATAGTGGCCATTCCACCAGTCTCTGACAAGATGCTGGAAGACGGCATCGGCTACGTGAAAGTGGATGCTCTGACCAAGGGCAAGGCGCAGGAGATTGCTGGGAAGATTAAGCAGTTAGAAAAATCGGGCGCGAAGAAGCTGGTCCTGGATTTGCGGAACACGTCGCAAGGGGAAGAGAGCGAGGGGGTTGCGACGGCCAACCTTTTCCTGAACCACGGGACGATCACTTATCTGCAAGGACAAAAGTTCCCGCGGGAAGCGTTCAATGCAGATCCGGCGAAGGCAGTGACTTCGCTTCCAGTTGCCGTGCTGGTGAATAAAGGGACGGCCGGGGCGGCCGAGATTGTGGCGGCAGCGATCCTGGAGAATGCCCGGGGCGACGTTGTGGGAGACAAGACTTTCGGCGACGGATCGGTACAGAAGACGATCGATCTGCCGGACGGCGGAGCGCTGATTCTCTCGGTGGCGAAATACTATTCGCCCAGCGGGAAGGCGATTCAGGAAACCGCAGTGACGCCGAACGTGCTGGTGGCCGACGAAGCGGATAATGCGATTTCCGAAGATGATGAACAGGAACCCTCCGCGGCGGAACCCGTAGCAAAACCCAAGAGCACGCAGGACGACCAATTGCATAAAGCGGTCGAGGTGCTGAAGAGCCGGACGAGTTAGTCGTCTTCACACTTTGCTGGGAAGTTCATCGCGCGCCTTACGGCGCGCGATTTTCTTTTTGCATCTGCCACGATTGCGACTACCGAGGCCGATGGCGTCCTGCTATTCTGAACCCATCTCGCCATGAAATCGCTTTATGAAGACCTTCCGCCGGTGGAAATTGCTGGACGGAAGTTCGTGGGCCGGGTGTTGTTTGGCCTGCTGGTGCTGATTTCCGCCCTGGTGGGAGCTACCGCCGGGTTGCTGCTGGTCTACACCACGGACTTGCCGCAGGTCGAAGCTCTCGAAGCATACCGTCCGAGTTCGATTACCGAGTTGTATGACGACCACGGTCGGGTGATTGGGTCGTTTGCGCTGCAGCGGCGGGTGGTGGCCGGCTACGACGATTTTGCTCCGGTGCTGCGGGACGCCCTGGTTTCGATCGAGGATAAAGACTTTTACCGGCATTCGGGAATCAATTTCTGGCGGATCGTGGGAGCGGCTTATCGCGACATTGAGTCCGGTGGAAAGGTGCAGGGTGCGTCGACGCTGACCATGCAGTTGGCGCGCAATCTGTTTCTTTCGCCCGACCGCTCGTTCCATCGCAAAGTACAGGAGGCGATGCTGGCGGTTCAGATCGAGCGGCGTTTCACCAAGCCACAGATCTTTACGCTCTACGCCAACCAGATCTTTCTGGGACACGGGGTGTACGGGTTCGAGGCAGCGTCAGAATTCTACTTCAGCAAACCGGCTCGAAAGCTTACGCTGCCGGAAGCGGCACTGCTGGCGGGTCTGCCCAAGGGGCCGGGAATCTATTCGCCGATCAACCATCCGGATCGCGCATTAAGGCGCCGGAACCTGGTGATCAACGCCATGCTCGAAGACGGAAAGATTACAGCGGCGCAGGCGGCAGACGCGCGGCTGGCGCCGGTGGTTTTGCACCTGCAGCACGATCCCAACTCGCTGGCACCATATTTTGTGGAAGAGATACGACGGTACCTGGAAAACAAGTACGGGGCCGACCAGGTACACGAGGGCGGGCTGAAGGTCTACACATCGATTGATGTCGATCTGCAGAAGGCCGCAAACCAGGCGGTGCTGGATGGTCTGGCGGCTTATGAGCGGCGTCATGGATGGAAGGGAAATCTGGAGAATGTTGTCGCGGAAGGAAGCCCAATCGACAAATACGAACATCCTGATTGGGAGGATGAGCCGGAAGTCAACGGATATGTCCATGCGCTGGTGACTTCCGCCGGGGTTGGAATTGCGACACTGAAGTTCGGGCGCTATGCGGCAGCTCTGGGGCAAGCGGACGTGGCGTGGACGCAAGGCAAGATCCAGACTCTGCTACAGGCGGGAGACATCTGTTACGTAAGAATACTGTCGCTGAGCGCTAACGGAGCGGCCCGGGTGAGCCTGGAACAGGATTCCGGAGCGCAGGGAGCGCTGATGGCGATTGACAATGCGACGGGCGGAATCAAAGCAATGGTGGGCGGACGGGATTTCAGCGAATCGAAATTCGATCGCGCGACCCAGGCCTTGCGGCAAGTGGGGTCGTCATTCAAGCCTTATGTTTATACCGCGGTGATTGACCGGGGCGGAAGCCCGGACGACACGGTTCTGGATGAGCCGGTCACTTTCGAGAGTGGCTCCGGGCCTTACTCGCCGCATAATTATGACGAGAAGTTTGAAGGAATCATCACGCTGCGGCGGGCGCTGGCACAGTCGCGAAACATTCCGGCGCTGAAGCTCGCGAGCAAGGTAGGTATCAAGACCGTGATTGAATACGCCGAACGCTTTGGAATTACGGCAAAGCTTCCGCCTTATTTGCCGGTGGCGCTGGGCTCGGCGGAAATCACGCTGATGGAGCAGACTTCGGCGTACAGCGTTTTCCCGAACGACGGAGTACGCGTGACACCTCGCTACATCACAAAGGTGACAGACTATGAGGGGCGAGTGCTGGAAGAAGATTATCCGGAGGTAAAGGATGTGATCAGCTCGCGCACGGCGAGAATCATGACTGCGATGCTGCGCGAAGTGGTGCTGCACGGGACGGGAGTGGCGGCGGCAAAGATGTCCTTTCCGGCTGCGGGAAAGACGGGCACCACCAATGACTTCACGGACGCATGGTTTGTGGGATTCTCGCCGACGATGACGTGCGGAGTGTGGATGGGATTCGACGAGAAGAGAACTCTGGGAGCCAAGGAAACGGGAGCGCATGCGGCGCTACCAATCTGGATGAACTTCATGAATGCAGCCATGGCGGGGAAAGACCCGGGGCAGTTTCAGACGACGGATGTGCCGGGGCCGGTGGTGCAGAAAGTGGATACTCCAGATACGTCGCCGGGTGCGGATGAGACGCATTGAGAGTCGGCGTGGGGGATCAGACACTCGGCACAGCGGCTTGCTCAAGATTCGTTGAACCTTGTTCGTCGAGCTGTGTTCGTTGAAACATGTTCGTTGAACCATGTTCGTTGAACCATAAGTGCGACCTACTATGAAGGCCTTGTTCCGCTTTGCCGTGCTGGCGTTGGTGCTGGTGGTTGTGGCGCTGGTGTCGGCGCTGACGGCGATGCGATTCGCGATTCACGGACAGGAAGTCGAAGTGCCCGCGATAGTTGGGCTCAGCCCGGCGGAGGCGGAACGGTCGGTTGCCGGATTGGGGTTGCAGATCGAAGTGGAACGGCAATATTACAGCCCGCGCGTTCCGGAGGGGCGGATCATGACCCAGTTGCCGCTGCCGGGGACGAAGGTGCGGCGGGGTTGGCAGGTGCGGGTAGCGCAAAGTCTGGGGCCGCAGCGGGTGGCGATTCCGGATGTGACAAAACAGAGTGAGCGCGCAGCGGAGTGGAATATTCAGCGGCGTGGGGTGGAGGTGGCTACGACGGCGGAGATGCAGTTGCCTGGAACGCCAGCCGACCAGGTGCTGGCGCAGAGTCCGCCGGCAAACGCGAGCCAGGTGGCAGCTCCCAGAATCAGCTTGCTGGTAACCGTAGCGGCGGACCCGCTGGCCTATGTGATGCCGAGTTTTGTGGGGCAACCGCTGGGCACTGCCAGTCGCACGCTACAGGATGCGGGCTTCAAACTGGGGAACGTGACCATGGCGCCGGTCGCCGCGAGTGCGGCTCTGCCGGGTGCTGGTCCGTCAATAGTTGCCGCACCGCCGCAGCCTTCTCCAGCGAGCGTTGTTGCCCTGCAGACGCCGCCGGCCGGGCAAAAGGTTTTCGCGGGAGCGGTGGTGAACTTCGAAGTGAAGTGACGGAAAAACGGAAGGGGTTCGATTCGGATCATTCGGATAGAGTCGCATCCGGCTGCGTTAAAGTCTTTCCAAGATCGCAGAGAAGAAGCCGTCGCACGGGTGCACGCCGGGCAGCGTGCGCAGGTAGGGGCCTTGAGTGAGTGAAGAACCTTCAGGCCAGATCAATTCGCCGTCCTGTTGAAGCCGCTCAAGTTCAGCGCGGCAGTCGATTACGCGGAAGGATAAGTCTTCGCCTAGAGCGCGCTCGATCACGTCTTCGTTTTCTTCTCCCTCCAAGGAGCACGTCGAATAAATCACGCGGCCTCCGACAGCGACTTGAGCCATGGCCGAACGCAGGATCGCGAGTTGACGCGCCTGCAGGTCAGCGAGGTCTTCGGGCGTGAGCCGCCATTTAATTTCCGGATTGCGGGAAAGAGTGCCGGTGCCTGAGCAGGGTACATCGGCGAGAATGCGGTTGAATTTTCTGGCGAAGGGCAGATTCCGCGCGTCGGCGGCGACGACGCGGATGTTGTCGCCTGCAGCGCCGGCAGCTCGATCATGCGCGCGCAGTAGCTTCCGCAGCAGACGCGCGCGATGAGGATGAAGCTCCACGGCTGCGATATCCGAGTGGGGATTACGATCGGCGATGGCCGCGGTCTTGCCTCCGGGAGCTGCGCAACAATCGAGAACGTGCTCGCCATGCCCGACCATGGCCGCGACCAGCTGCGAGGCTTCATCCTGAATGACGCAGAGGCCTGTTCGGAAAGCTGCTGTTCGGGCAACATCTCCGCGCAGAACTCGCCGAGCGGAAGCGAGGAAAGCACCGGGAGCTAGTTCTATTCCTTCGGCGCGGAGCTGTTCTTCTGCTTCTGGTCGACGAAGACGGATTGCGGTGACGGGAATGGATTGGTTGTGCCGGCAGATCTCTAGAGCGGAATCGAGGCCGTAGGCATGGATCCAGCGTTCGACGAGCCATCGAGGGTGAGCACTGCTGGCAGCGAGAGTCTCGGGGGAAACACCACTGACCGCGGGCGGAGAAACTTCGGAGCTGGGAGAGATGCCGTTGGCGAACTTGCGGAGGACGGCATTGACGAATGGAGCTGCGGAACGTTTCCGAGCGCGCTTGACGAGTTCAACGCTCTCATTGATGGCGGCGCGGGCGGGAATGCGGCTAAGCCAACGGAGTTGGTAAATCGCAAGGCGGAGCGCTGTGAGAATCTCGAGATCGAGCTTGGAGAGTGGCTGTGCAGAGGCGCCGGCGATTTGGGAATCAAGCAGCGATCGCCAGCGCAGAACACCCATGACTAATTCCGTTGCCAGGGGGTGATCGACCGCCGTGAGGCGATTGTACGTCGGAGAATGAAGCAGTTCGGATGCATAAGAGGACTCGCGTTCGACGCGGAGCAGGATGTCGAACGCAACAGCGCGGGCTGGAGAAACGGCAGGGTGCGAATGTCGAGATTTTGGTTTCACTGTGGCTAGTATGAGGGAAAGCGGCCTGTCTGTGCGCGGAAGAACTTCTTGCTGGCCTACGCGCCTAGCTTCTCGCCGGGTTGAGGGCGATAGCCGCGAAGAAAGTCTGGGGAGGAGGCGCGCTTCTTGCCTTCCAATTGGAGTTCGAGGATTTCGATCGCGGTGCCCTGGCCGCAGCCGACTAGAAGACGATCGCCTTCGACTATCAGTTCAGAAGAAAGGAGCGCGCGATCGTGAGCCAGAGCCTTCCAGACTTGAAGATTCTTGCCCCGAAACTTCGTATATGCTCCGGGCCAGGGTTGAAAGCCGCGCAGGCGGTTCAGGATCTCGGTCGCCGAGCGGGAGAAATCGATGAGGCCGTCTTCTTTCTTGAGGATGGGCGCAAGCGTGGCCTGCGCGTGATCCTGGTGGCTTGCATGAATCGAGCTCGACTGTAAGCCGCGCAGGGTTGTGACGGTGAGTTCGGCTCCCACAGTCGCCAACTTCGGAGCGAGGGTCCCCGCAGTGTCGTTCGGGGCAATGGGAACTTCCTGCTGCAGAAGGATGTCACCGGTGTCGAGGCCTTCGTCGATTTTCATCGTGGTGACTCCTGTGACGGTTTCACCCCGCGCAATCGCCCACTGAATGGGAGCGGCGCCACGGTATTTCGGCAAGAGCGAAGCGTGCAGGTTCAGGTTGCCGAGAGGAGGTAGATCGAGCATCCATTGCGGAATGATGCGGCCGTAGCCGACGATAATAATGGCGTCGGGTTTGAGGGCGTCGAGCTGGGCGCGGAAGTCGGCGTTGTGCTTGATGCTTTCGGGTTGGACGATCGGCAATCCTAGCTGCAGGGCGCGTTCTTTGACTGGAGAGGAGACGAGTTCGAGGCCGCGCCCTTTGGCGCGGTCCGGCTGCGTAACCACCAACTGAATGCGGAACCCGGCATCGACCAACCCATCGAGCGTAGGCACGGCGAAGCGAGGCGTGCCGCAGAAAACGAGATTGAGGGATTGAATCATTGACACATTGAATCATTGATTCATTGACTCAATCTCTCAATGACTCAACTCTTCTACCATTCTCCGGCTTTGACCAGCTTGCGAATTTTGCGCTTCATTAAGTCGCGTTTTAGAGCGCTGATGTGGCTGATGTAGAGTTTGCCGTTGAGGTGATCGGTTTCGTGCTGAAAGGCACGGGCCAGCAAGTCGTCGGCAGTTTTCTCGAAAAGCTTCCCGGTTAAATCCTGGGCGCGGATTGTGACCACGCTGGCGCGACTCACATTTTCGCGGAAGTCAGGGATACTGAGACACCCTTCACTCTGCGAGTGGCGGCCCTCCTTGTGAATAATTTCCGGGTTGATGAGGACGAGCTTGGCATCGGGGTCCTCTTTGAAGGTGACGTCGACGACGGCGATGCGGCGCGAGATACCGATCTGCGGCGCTGCCAGGCCGACACCGCGGGCAGCATACATGGACTCGAACATGTCATCGATGAGCTGCTTCAGTTCTTCGTCGAAGACCGTGACTTTCTCGGCCGGCTTCTCGAGGACAGAGTTTCCGAACTTCACAATGGGATAGATCATTTCAGTTGCGATCAGTAGTTTTTCAGTTGCAGGCAGTAGCCCTGGAAATTGCGCAGGGTTTCCGTCATGGAGTCGCCGCCGAATTTATCGAGAGCGCAGCGGGCCAGGGTAAGCGCGACCATGGCCTCGGCTGCGACTCCGGCGGCCGGAACTACACAAACATCGGAGCGCTCGTAGGCGGCGCTTACGGGTTGACGAGTATCGAAATCGACGGATTTCAGCGGACGGCGCAAAGTGGAAATGGGCTTCAAATAGCCACGTACGCGAATCTCTTCTCCATTCGAAACACCGCCTTCGATTCCGCCCGCGTTGTTTCGGGTGCGGGTAAACGCTGTAAAGCTGGCCGGCTCGCCATAGCCAATTTCGTCGTGCACCGCGGAGCCAGGAGAAGCGGCAGCGGCAATGCCGGAACCGATCTCAACCGCCTTCACTGCTTGCAATGACATGACGGCGGCGGCAAGCAGGCCATCGAGGCGCTCGTCCCACTGCGCGTAAGTGCCCAGTCCGGGTGGAACGCCGTGGGCAACCACCTCGAAGACTCCGCCCAGTGAATCGCCGGTTTTGTAGACCTTGTCGACTTCGTCCTTCATGCGCTGCTCGATGTCCGGGTCGGCACAATTGAGCAAGATTTCTTCCTGATTGTAAAGAGCCTGAATCTGCTCCCACGAAATTTCTTGTGGCATGGCCACGTTGCCAACGGCAACGACATGGCTGAGGACATCGATGCCGAGTTGTCGGAGGAAGATTTTGGCGAGGGCGCCGATAGCGACACGCGCCGCCGATTCGCGGGCGGAGGCACGCTCGAGGACATAACGGGCCTCGGAAAAATTGTATTTCAGCGCTCCCGCCAGGTCGGCATGCCCAGGCCGGGGAGATGCTACGCGTTTGTGCCGAGCGGGGTCGCCTGCGCCGACGGGCAGGGACTCCTGCCAGTTTTTCCAGTCTTTATTTTCGAGTTGGACGGAAATGGGCGAACCGATCGTTGTGCCGTGATGGACGCCTGAAAGAATGTGAGCGGTGTCCCGCTCGATCTTCATGCGGCCGCCGCGTCCATAGCCCTGCTGCCGGCGCCAGAGTTCGCGGTCGAGGAAGCCTTGGTCCACTTTGAGCCCGGCGGGCAGGCCGGAAAGAAAAGCGACCAGAGCTTCGCCGTGAGATTCTCCGGCGGTGAAGTAGCGCAGCATAAGTGGTCGATTCTACCTGATACGGCGTCCCTCTGGAGTTTCCAGATGGAGAAAGAAAGTTGCATTTCCGGACGGGCGCACAAGAAAAGGGAGCCGTTCTCAGATTTCCGCATGCACAGGAGGGTGAATGATTGCTACAATAACCAGGCGTTCTTCGTGCCTTCTCGATTTCGGCTCTGGTTAAGGGTCTGCGTCACTTCACAAATTCTCTGGCCAAACAGGAGGAACTGTGTCCCCCCGCACAGATCCAAAGGAAATAGTATTCCCCGGCAGGAAGATTCGGTGCGTGCTCGCGCATGATCACGTTCTGTTGCGGCAGGGTCTCCGGCGTCTGCTGCGGGACGAGCCCGATCTCGAAGTCGTGAGCGAGGCCGGAAATGCGGCCGAGTGTCTGCGGAAGGTTTATGAGTACCGGCCAGACGTTGTCATCGCGGATGCCGCCACGTTTGGCCTACCCGCATCTGAAGCAGCGCTTTTGCTATCTCGAGAATCTCCCCACACCAAACTTGTGTTCTTGAGCATGCAGGAACAGGCCAGTTCTGGGTTCGACTCGCTGCGGACCACAACCGAAAGCTGTACGGCGCGGCACACTTCCGTGGAAGAACTGGTGGAGATGGTGCGGAACTCGTGCCGTGGCCATGCGTTGGAAGATATTGCCACGGACCGTGATTCGGCGAACTATGGCACGCCGAATCGTCAGGAAGCTATTTTCCGACGTGACCCGCAGCGATCCACTGAAACGCTGGTCCCACAAGAACGCGCTCTCACCACCCGCGAACGGGAAGTACTGAAACTGCTGGCGGAAGGAAAGACGGTGCGGGCAGCGGCAACGGTTCTGGGGTTAAGCAGCAAGACCGTAGACGCGCACAAGTTCAATCTGATGCGGAAGCTTGGCATCCATAACAAGGCCGAGCTCGTCATGTGGGCCATTCAGAAGAGAGTCGTGAAGATTCCCGCCAACTTCTAGAAGATCACGGTTGGGCGCAAGCGGCAGCAAGCTCCGCGAGACTGGAGACCTGCAAGTCCGGATGCCCTTCTGCCGCCTTGACGGCGCCGACTCCGGTTCGCACCGATGGACGGTTGACCCAGACCGTGGCCAAGCCGAGCGACTGCGAGGGAATTACATCGTGGTATAGGCTCTGCCCCACGTGCAGGATACGGTGGGCAGGAACGCCGACGCGGCTCAACGCGAGTTCGAAGATCTTCAATGACGGCTTGTAAGCGCCAGCCTGTTGGGCGGTGATGATCTGGTCAAAATCGACTTCAAGCTGAGGCCGCGTAGTGGCGAAGAGATCGTCGTCCACATTAGAAATGATGGCCAAGCGAAAGCGGCTCCGGAGTTCGCGGAGCGCAGTTACGGTATCCGGCCAAGGCTTCCATTCTTGTAAAGACTCGGGCAGCGAGCGGACTTCCCGGTCCGTGGGCGCGAAACCCAGTTGTTCTCCGAACTGCCGCACGACAGACTGAAGAACGTCGCGATAGAGGCGATACTCTCCCTGCTCCGCTCGGGCTTCGAAATCGCCGTAGAACTGCAGGATGGTGGCATCGTCCGCGTCTTTGCCGTGGGCCGCTAGGACGCGGTGCAGGCAGCGGAGAATTCCTTCTTCCCAGTTGATGAGGGTGCCGTAACAATCGAAGGTGAGAAATTCGAAGCGGCCGAAGTCGAGCATGGGATAGAGATTTTCTCCGACGCGGGAGCTAAGGCTCAAAGCCCGGCAGTATCGGGGTTTCTTCGCGGGATTCGCTGGCCGGCTCCGCCTCGTCCTCAGCCTCCGCGGTTGAGGGAGAATTCGCCGGGGGAGTGACCTTAGGGGTAAGAAACTTTGCGCTGTTTAGCAGAGGGCGTCCGAGCGATGGGTTGTAGCTGGTCCAAGGACTTTCCAGATCGGCTTCCCGCTCAAAGTGGGCGCGCATGGCCTCCATCTTGGAATCGAGGTCGTCCATGTAGTGCAGCAGGAGCGCTTCGGGAAACATGGGCAACTTGGGCGAGCCGAATTCGTACTCGCCGTGGTGGCTGATGATGAGATGCTCAAGAAGAGTCTTGAGTTCGGGCGGAAAGTCGGGGACCAGCGCGAGTTTAGCCTGCAACATCTCAAGTTCGATGATCATGTGCCCGAGCAACTGGCCGCGCGTGGTGTAGGAAAACGAGCGATTGTAGGCGAGTTCGTGGATCTTGCCGATGTCGTGGAGAAACACTCCAGTAAGAAGCAGATCCCGGTTCACCTGTGGGTAGTTTCTGCAGACCAGGTCGCAGGAACGAAAAAGCGAGACGACGTGGTCCAGCAAACCGCCGATATAAGCGTGATGCAGAGTCTTGGCGGCCGGAGCATTACGGTAAGCGGCGGCGATCTCAGGGTCGGACATGAAGGCCCGCACTAGCGACTTGAGATGAGGGTTCTGAAAAGAACCGACAAAATCGGTCAAGGTCTGCCAGAGTTCGTCGATATTTCTGGAGGTCTTGGGAAGATAATCGGAGAAATCGATTTCTGATTCGCCCAGCTTGCGCACCTTGTGAATGGTCAGCTGGAAACGGCTCTTGTACTTGTTGACCAAGCCCTTGATCTTGAGGAAATCGTCCTGCTCGAAGGCATTGAGCACTTCTTCCACGTTGTCCCACATTTTGGCTTCGAGTTGTCCGCTGCGGTCGCCGAGGGTAAGAGCGAGGTAGGGCTCGCCCGTCTTCTTAGGCTTGATTTGCTTGGAGACCACGACGAAGTTGGAAGTGATGATTTTGTTTTCGTGGCGGGTACAGTCGCTGATGTAGAAATCCTTCATTCTCTCCATCAGTGTAAATCAGAAAGGGAGAAGACGGCGACGCGAGGGCGCGGTCGTGGGGCAGGAATACCCCGTGATCGGTACCAGATCGGCCTCTCTCAGGCGCCGTGCTCCTAGAGAATGCCCAGCTTCTTTTTCTTCTTGAGCTTCTTCGAGTCAGATGGCTTGGCAGTGGCGGTCTCGATCGGCGCCGTCTGGTTCGGACTGGCGCCGGAATCGACGTAACCCGGCATGGTGTAAATGTAGGCCTCTTCGCGCAGTTTGGTTAGATAAGCGCGGAGCGCGGGCTGCAGCTTCTCGTAATACAGAGCGTCCTGAATTTTAGGCTCGATCTCTTTCATCGGGGGAATGCCTGCCATCTGGTGGTCGGTAACCTTCAGGATGACATAGCCTTGCTTGGTGCGGATAACGTCGGTGACTTCGCCGGCCTTCATGGCGAATGTCTTATCTTCAAGTTCCTTGGCGAGAGTTCCGCGCTTGAAGACGCCAAGGTCGCCGCCTTGTGCCGCCGAGGGCCCCTCGGAATTCTTCTTGGCCACGTCGTCAAAGCTGGCGCCAGCGCGAATCTGCTTGAGCACATCGTTGGCCTTCGCTTCGGCTGCGGAAAGAGCCGCAGCCTCGGCGGCTTGCTTGGCCGCATCGTCCTGGGTCTTTGCGTTCCCGGCGACGCCGGAGTCAACGGCATTGCTTTCAGCTGGCTTGTTCGGGGCCGTCTTATCGGCGGCAGGCTTCTGAGGAGCGATCAGGATTTCGCTGAGCCTAATCGACTCGGGTTGTTCCATCTCGCTCTTGTGTTCGTCGTAGAATTTCTGCTCTTCCTCTTTGGGAATGGTGAGGTGGGAGCCAACTTCCTCGCCGATCACCTTCTGCGTGATGATCTGGTTCCGCATGTTCTGCTTGAAGTCTTCGTAGGAGATGCCCTGGGCGGTGGCGGCTTTTTCAAGCTCCTCCATGGTTTCCAGCTTCATGTCCTTACGCATCTGGTCAAGGCGCTTGATGAGGTCGGTATCGCCGGTAATGTCGAGGTCTTTGCCCTTTTCCAGCAGGAGTTGCTGGTCGATGAGATCGCGCAGGATGTCCTTTTCGCGCTGCTCAAAGAGCTTGTCCGCGTTGGCCGGGTCCTGCTGTTTGACATCGTCCTTAAGCTGGTCCTTGCTGCGTTGGAACTCCGAAAGGGTAATGATCTGGCCGTTCACGCGGGTAACAATTTCTTCGACGACCTGGCCCGCGGCGAATGCGGGCAGGCAGGCTATTGCGACGAGTATCAGAAAGGGTCTCTTCATAGAATTTCGGTAGGCGGCCAAGCGGCCTGGGCTTGCAAGGGCTGGCCTCGGATATTTTACTACGTCCGGCCAAACACACGCCTGCCTCGCATAAATCCGATGCGCCGGGGTGTCCGGCAGGTTGCCGGGATGGGGCTAGGCGATCCGCAGCAAAACGAGGGCGGTCAGGTCGTCTGGAACCAGGGGTTCGCAGGTGAATTCCCCAACGCTCTTCAAAATAGAGCCGGAAAGCGCTTGGGCAGTCGGCGAAGAATCGGCCCGCAACCGGTCTTTTACGCGTTCCAGGCCGAATTCCAGGTCATCGACTTTCTCCTCTTTGCACTTGCCTTCTACGACCCCTCGCGAAACCAGCAGAAGAACCGCACCTTTCTCCAGGCCGACGATGGGAGCGTCGCAAGTGGCGTGGGAGAAAAGACCGAGCGGCAGCCCGGTAGAGCCAAGTTCGGCAATGCCAGTGCTGTCGCGGAGGAGTCCCGGCGTGTGCCCGGCATTGGTGTAGCACAGGGTGCCGAATTGTTCGTGATAGCAGCCGATGAATGCCGGGCAGGAGTGAACGCCCGCCGCGGCTTCCATCAGGCCGCGGTTGAGTCGAAGACAAAGCTCGGTCATGGCATCGGATTCGTTGATGTCGGGCCCCGAGAAGAGTTCCGTTCCCAGCGTGCGAAAGATGTTCTGTGCAGCCGAGAGAATCTGCTGATTGGTGTCCCTACGTCCAGCCACATCAAGCAAGCCAAACAAAATCCGTTCCGGGCTGACTCGCAAGGAGTCATAGAAATCTCCCGCGACCCGCTGTCCGTAGGTGGCGGCGGCGATTTCCGCGCCGTTGATCTTCGGAAACTCGCTGGGGACGGGCTCGATGGCGGGCAGAGGGTGCGGCGCACGGGACTGGAATAGAGGGCACATTCGACGGGTGAACTAAGAGCCGAAAGTAGCACAAGCGCTGGCAGCGGGCAAATGCACTAATCGCCGTATTTGTCGCTGAGGTATTTGCCGGTCTCGGACTCGAGTTGGCCATAGTCGGAGTGGATAGTCGCCCGCAAAGCGGCTTCAGTCGAGCTGCCCTCGCTGAGGCGCTGCAGAATTCTCTGGATGTCGCCCAAGCCGTAAGAATCGTTGATGTAGGAAACCGCAGCCAGCGACTCCGCGTAGGCCAGGTAGGCTTCCGTACCAGAGAATCGCAGGAAACTGCCTTCCAGAACATTCAGCGGGATGTTGCGTTGCGACTTGAATAACAGAGCCAGCTGGTGTCCATCGCTGCCCAGGGTCTTGGGTTCAAGAAGCTGGGCGATGCCCTCATGCAGCCAGGGCGGACACCGTCCGCCGGAAAGCTGGTTGATGAATGAGTGGGCGAGTTCATGCTTCAAAACCCGCGCCAACTCGGGCGTCACGGAGTTGAGGCCGCTGATGGGGATGCGGAGCTTGCCGTCATTGAGGGCTCCCGACCAGGACGGCGCACGCGTAACGTCAAAAAACGCCTGCTCGGTGTAGAGCGTTACCAGGATATTGTCGCGGGGCGGCGTGCCCAGATCACGAGCCAGGTCATTGTAGTTGGATTCGAGCGCACTTAGGATCTGCCCGCGGAATGTTTCGGAAGTCTGCTTGCCCTCATAGTGCAGAACGAAATGGCTGCTTTCGCGCTGGGCGAAATCGGTCTCGACGTTTTGCTCGCGCTGCGCTTTTGCCAGGTATTGCTGGACCATAGGATCGGGACGCAGTTCGAGGGAATGCTTCCATGCAGCAACGGCTTCTTTGGTGCGGTCGCAAGCCTGCTGCGCGTAGCCGAGCACGGTGTAGGCATCGGGTGACTGGGGCGCCGCGCTCACGGCGCGCTGAGCATACGAGAGTGCCTGCGAAGCGTTCCCCGTGCGCACCAGCAGGGCCGCGTAGTAGATAAGGACGGTTGAGTTCTCCGGCTGGAAGTGGAGGGCGCTGTCGAAGTAATGGCGGGCCTGATCGATGTTGCCGTGTTCGAATTCAAACTTTCCGGCAATGAAGTCAGCGGTTGCGCTTAAGTCGGAATTTCCTTTGCCTTCAAGCTTGGCCAGAGCGTCGGGGTCAACCTTGCCGTCCTTAACAATTGTCTTGGGAAGGTCGCCCTCGTTCGCAAGACTGTCCACCGGGGCAAAAGCCGGCAGATCGCTCACACTCTTGCTTGCGCCTGAAGGGACGTTATTAGTGGCGGGCATGCCGCCGGTTTCGACGCGGTCTACCGAACTCTTGGGAATGGCATAACTATCGTCGCCAATGTCGTATTCATAACGGTTGCCATTTTCGCGGACGTGGTCGGCAAGAATGGCGCGGCCATTCTTCAAATGGATGGTGTCAGCCGACGCCGCCAAGGCGAGCATTACCCACGTGATTATTAAGATAGTGACACGGAAACGCATTCAAGCGCATTCTAGCAACGTGGCGGCGCCCATTTACGTGACGAAAGTACCGCCCGCACGGTGCGGACTTGGAATCGTGCTGGCGATGTGCCTGTCAGCTCTGGCATTTCCCCTGGCATGGAGTGCACAAACGCCGGTGGTTCCAGCACCGTCGCACCGCCCAGGACCGGCGGAGTCGCTCTACTTGCAACTGAGCGGTGTCGGGCTCGATCCTACGCGAGTCTTCAAAGTGCGCGATGGTTCACTGGATCGGCCCTCGATCCATATCACACTGGAGGATGGCACCATTGCCTTTACCCAGGATGTGCTGGGCAGGATTACCGGGGCATTCTTTGAGGGCGATGGAGAAGTGCTGCTGGTTCCGCCCAACGACGTAGAACGAAAGTCAATGAGCCTGTTCACGGGGATGGCCATTCTGGAAGAGCGCTTCACGACCGCTTACTTCCGCTTCAACGACAACACCGCCGCTGAGCTGCAGCCCGGCCTGAGAGCGCCGGAGGATGCGCAGGAATTTGCTGCCCGGTGGAACGATACGGCACGCAATCTCGCCCAGGCAGACGCCATGAGACTGCTGGCGAGTTTTAGCGAAATGCTTCCGGCCATGGGCGGCACGAGTTCGCCGGATTCTCCAGCCCCGAGAAGCGCGGATCCCGCTGATCGCATGTTGCACGCCCGGCTGCAGGGGAACAAGCTCGGTATCTTCGATATTCTCTTCGACTCGGTCGCAAGGGAACAAGTTGAAGCCGGGCAAGGCAAGACCGCTGAAAACGGGGGCTTGTATTACGACGTCTGGACCTCATTCTCGATCGAGGGTGCGGGGCAGGGCGCGCGGCCCCGTCAGGGACAGAACTCTCCGGCATCGCTGGCAGACACAACGGCTCGTGAAGATCCCATCCTCGTGCGCGATTATGTGATCGATGCGAGAGTGAGACCACCCAAGCAGCTCGATGCCGAGGTGAAACTGCATCTCGATGTGACGCGGGACGGATCGCGGTTCCTGGTTTTCGAATTGTCGCGCTTTCTGAAGATTCAAACCGTAGAGCAGGATGGGCGCGCGGTGGAATACGTCCAAAACCCAGCAGTGGAGGGAACGCAGCTGGCACGCCGGGGAAATGATCAGGTGGCCGTGATTCTGAACGAACCGGCCAAGAAAGGACAGACCATCAACCTGCGCTTCGTCTACGCTGGAGAAGTGCTGGCCGAAGCGGGCAGTGGACTGCTCTACGTGGGTGCGCGCGGCACATGGTATCCAAATCGGGGGCTGGCGATGTCCGATTTCGACCTTACTTTTCGTTATCCGCCGGGATGGACTCTGGTGGCGACGGGCAAACCAGTGCCGCCTTCAGCGTCATCCAAAGGTCCCTCTCAAACCGCGCCGCAGAGCGCTGGCGAAGAGCAAGTGTCGCGTTGGGTTTCGGAAAGGCCTATCCCCGTAGCTGGATTCGACCTTGGCAAGTATGTTCGAGGTTCGGCGCAAGCCGGGAATGTTAACGTGGAAGCCTACGCGACGCCGGGCGTAGAACGAGATTTTCCGACGCCAACTCCACAGGTTCAATCCGACTCGAGGGTGTCCCCGCGCAAGATGCCCACGCCGTTGATCGCTCCACCCGCACCCTCGCCAGCGCGGAACGCGACAGCCGTGGCGGAGTTTACAGCTCGGGCGATTCGTTACTACGCCGAGCGATTCGGCCCGTTCCCCTACAGCAAACTTGCTTTGACTCAGCTGCCGGGGCGGGAAAGCCAAGGGTGGCCTGGGTTGATCTTCCTGTCTTCCTACGCTTTTCTGAATCGCGAGGAACGCGAAGAACTCCACATGAGTGCCGCGGGCACACTGCTTGACCAACAAGTCCCCGCGCACGAAGCCGCGCATCAGTGGTGGGGAGACCTGGTCACCTGGAGCACCTACCGCGACCAGTGGTTTTCGGAGGGATTGGCGAATTATTGCTCGTTGATGATTCTTCAGGAAAACAATCCAGCGAGCTTTCGCCAGACCATGGAGAAATATCGACAGGACCTGGCCGCGAAAGATAAGAACGGCAATCTTCCGAAAGATGCAGGGCCTGTAACCTTGGGAAGCCGGCTGCTTTCGTCCCACTTTCCCGAAGGCTATGAAGCCATCACTTATGGACGAGGGACCTGGCTGTTCCACATGCTGCGTTCGATGTTGCAGGACACGGCAACGGAGGTTGAGAGAAAGGATGCGAGTCGCGGCGGACTCGAGGAGCCGTTCGTGCGTTCGTTGCGCAAAGTTCGCGAGCGCTACGAAGGGAAAGCCATCAGCACTCGGGAACTGCTGGATGTGTTTGCCGAGGATCTTCCGCCGTCGTTGCGATATGAAGGCAAAGCTTCACTCGATTGGTTCCTGGATGGCTGGGTAAACGGCTCTTCTTTGCCCAGGCTGGAGTTGCAGAACGTCAAGTTCGCGGCAAAGGCGAACGCTACCGTCGTGACCGGGATTATACGGCAGAAGGACGCACCGGTAGACCTGGTCACGTCCGTCCCTCTCTACGCAGTGGTCGCCGGCAAGGCCCCTGTACTATTGGGACGAATATTTGCCGACGGAGCGGAAACTCCGTTTCGCTTATCTGCGCCGGCGGGAACTCATAAGCTCTTGCTGGATCCGAACGGAACCATCCTCACCGGCCCGAAGTAACGAAGCCCCGCCACGGTTCGCGAGCAGCAGGCGGAATCCGTTCCAGACTCCCAGATTGGGACCCGTTGCGTCGCGCAGTCCCGGAATGGACCATGTGGTTGCCAGAAAGCCCCCCAACAAAAACCTCTCACCGAGCTAAGTGATGGGTGTTCTTTTGCTTACAGCTGGTTGCCTTGGAAAAGACGGATGGCCACGAATCTGCTGGACAACTCGCATAGTTAGGAGGAAGAAAACTTGAATTCTCCGGCCCGAGTCGAGAACACGCTCCACGAGAGGAGAGCTGCGAGTTTGCCGGGCATTGCGTCTCTGACCTCCGTTGAAACTTCTCCAGAAGCGACGATCGGCGCCGCATCTGCGGACACACAGCAATGGGGTGGGAAAGAGACCATTCTTCTGGCCGAAGATGAAGCATTTGTACGGAAGGCAGCCGGCGAAGCCCTCGAGTCGGCCGGGTACAGAGTCGTGATCGCTGGCAGCGCAGCTCAGGCATTAGAGGCGCACCGCAAATGTGGGGAGCGGGTGGACTTGCTTCTCGCTGATCTCGTCATGCCAGGAATCGGTGGCCACGAACTGGCGAATGAACTCCTGGTTTTGTGTCCGCACGTCCGGGTTCTGCTGATGAGCGGCTATGTGGAACAGCTCGCATTGCGTCAGCTGTCTTCTTATGGCAGGAAATATCTGGCCAAACCCTTTTCCCTCCCCATGCTGTTGAGCAGGGTGCGAGAAGTCTTGGACATGGATCCGTTCGATTGGGGAACGCGGGCTTAACTCGCGCTGGTCTTGCGGTAGCGGGTGGCCTGCAGAATCTCGTGCGGAACCTGCGATAGTGGCACGACCCGGTCGAGGATGTGCATCTCCGCGCAGACGCGAGGCATGCCGTAGACTGCGCAACTCGGCTCGTCCTGCCCCACTGTCAAACCACCTTCTCGATGAATGGCATCCATCCCCTGCGCCCCGTCCGATCCCATGCCGGTCAGGATAATTCCCATGGCCAGCGAGTGAAAGGCGGCGGCGACCGATTGCATCATGACGTCGATTGAGGGAACGTGGGGCTGATTCTCCGGCTTGTCCGAAAGCCAGATCATGCCTTGCGAATTGGTCGAGCGGTCCACCGTGATGTGAGACCCCGCAGGCGCAACGTAGACCACCCCTGGCCGAACAACCTGCCCGTGCGATGCCTCGCATATGGAAATCGCGCACAGGTTGTTCAGCCGTGTGACAAACGGGGCGGTGAAGCCAGGAGGCATATGCTGCACCACCAGAATCGGAACCGAAAGGTCGGCCGGAAGAATCGGAAGAATTTCCTGCAAGGCTTTAGGGCCTCCGGTCGAGACTCCGAGAGCAACGATAGCGGGAGCCTCGCGCAGGGACAGCGGCGCAAGCACCTCCACCGCGCGGGGCGGCTTGCGCTCAAGATTTGGCAGGTCCCGGGAATTGCGCCTTGCCGCGGCAACCTTGATCTTGAGGATTAGATCATTGCGAATGTGAAGAATCTCCAGCGAAGTGGAGGAGAGTTGTTTATTTACATAGTCGAAAGCTCCCGCCTCCAGCGCGTCGAGAGTTATTTCCGCCTCTTTCAGAGTGGAAGAACTCACCATAATGACCGGACGCGGAAACTGCGCCATGATACGCCGGAGAGTTTCCAGCCCATCGAGGCCCGGCATCAGCACGTCAAGGGTAATCACGTCCGGATCGAGGGACTCCAGTCTTTGCAAGGCTTCGGTTCCGCTGGCCGCGGTGCCGACGACCCAGAGATCGGGATCGGAACCGAGCATGCGGGAGAGTGCGGTGCGCATAAAGGCGCTGTCGTCCACAATGAGCACCCGTATTTGCGATCTGTTCTGTGCGTTGCTCATTTGCGGCAAACAGCCTGGACGAGGCTGTGTGCCTCGTCCAGGTAGGAACCCAGTTCTAACGGAGCGCGCATCTTCAGCCCAGAGAGGAACTCCGAGCGGCCCAAACAAGACAGCCGCAAGGCGGGCAGAATACTTATTAGAGAAGTGACCGACACAACGTTTAACGGCTAGTTCAAAGTATATCAGCACATTGCGGCAAGAAATGGCGCCCCTGCTCATCACGAAAGGTCATGCTGTCGGCTAGACAGATTACCTCGTCGGCGAGAAGTGGAATGTTGCAATCCGCAATCTCTGCCAGATCACCTGAATGACGGTGATGGCTTGGTCGTGGAGTCCGGGGCAGGAGGCGCCGGGATTGCTGTGCCTTTCGCGCTCAGGATCACAATGTCGACGCGGCGGTTCTGCGCCCGTCCTTGGGCTGTGAGATTACTTGCGACCGGGTGATACTCTGCGAATCCAGCGGCCGAAAGTCTTTCCGGAGCGAAGCGGTGGCCTATGATTAGAACCCGAACCAGTTCGGTGGCCCGGGCCGTTGAGAGTTCCCAATTGGACTCCATCTGGGAAGTATGAATCGGGATATTGTCGGTGTGCCCTTCGATGCGCAGCTTGCAGTTGCGGATGGACAGAATTGAGGCAATGCGATCCAGCGCCGACAAAGACTGTGGTCTGATGGCGGCGGAGCCGCTATCGAAGAAACCGAATTCCTGCAGGCTCACTACCAGGCCATCGGATTCGCGGCGCAGAGCCACTTCGTGCAAAGCAATTTCATTCTGGAGCGCCTGCTGCAGTTCATTTTGCAGCGTGGAGAGGTCCGTCTCGTCGGAAGCGGCAGCTAGAGAGTCCTCCGGAGGCGAAGCAATACGTCCAAATTCAGCGTTGTGTTTCACGTTCTCGATGGCCTGCACCGTGCTGAAAGGCATGGGCTCATTGCTGTCGAGCGGAATCTGAGTGGTTGAGGCGGGGAAAACACCCATCTCCTGAAACGCGACCTGGATGGCTAAAGCGAGTCTGCCGACCTTCCGCTGGTCGACCTGAGAGGACGCGTACAAGACAACGAAGAAGGCAAACAAGAGGGTAATGAAATCCGCATAAGAGACCAACCAGCGTTCGTGGTTGGAGTGTGCGCGCGGCCGTCTGCGGCGGCGGCTCATTTGCCGGTCTCTTCCGTTCGATCCGGGATCTGGTCCGCCTCGACCAGGAAGCCGAGCAGTTTCGTCTCCAACATCCGAGGATTCATCCCTTCCAGAATCGATGCCACTCCCTCCAGCTTCATTTCCCGCATGATCTGTTCTTCACGAACACGGAGCTTCATTTTTCCTGCGATGGGAAGATAGAGAAGGTTGGCCGAACCCACTCCGTAGATCGTAGCCACGAAAGCGACCGCGATACCCTTGCCAACTTCGTCGATCTTGTCGAGATGCTGCATCACTTGAATCAGTCCCAACACCGCTCCCAGGATGCCGACGGTGGGAGCGAAGCCGCCCGCGGACTCAAACACCTGTGGGACCTGCTCCTCGTACTCCGCCTGGTTGTCGAGTTCGAGTTCCATCATCTTGCGCAGTTCCTGCGGCTCGGTGCCGTCTACAGCCAGCATTAGAGATCTCTTCAGGAAGGGATCTTCGATGTTAGCTAACTCCGCGTCCAGGGAGACGATGCCCTCGCGGCGGGCTTTTTGCGCATATTGCACGAGTTGGCGAATGGTTGCCTGCTGGTCTCGCCGGGGTGTGACAAAAACCGAGCCCAATTGCCGGAAGGCGAGAAGAATAATGGCCAGCGGAAACTGGAGCATCACCGCTCCCAGGGTGCCCCCGAACACGATCATCGCAGCCGTGGGCTGCAAGATCTGGCCCAGGTTGCCACCTTCGAGCAACAGCCCTGCGAGGATTCCACCGACAGCCAGAGTGATCCCGCTGAGACTGGCTTTATCGAGCCTCACTTCTCCGGCTCCCTCTTGCCGGCTTCGGGACGCTGAGGCAGCGGAATGTGGGACGACGAACTATCCCAGGCAAAGGATAGGCCTTGTAAGACCGAGCGCCGGAATTCGATGACACGTGCCAGGACTTCCTCGGCATTCTCTCGCACCACTATCTTCTCTCCGGTGATGAGCGTGATCAGCGTGTCGGGAGACTGCTCCACAAACTTGATGAGATCGGAATTTACAGTCAAGGGCTGATTGTTGAGGCGAGTAAGCCGGATCATATTTTCCCCTGTCTGCGCTTGCGATCTCACACTGCCAGGGCATGCAGGCCCCTAGGAGGAGATATCGGCGAACCAGAAATTCAGGCTTATGTCGCGCGCCAAACATTTTGTTACGGAGGGGCTACTACTGCCAGCCACTGACCTAGAAGAAGTTACTAAAGCGAAAAGAGAGTGTGCCGATGGACAAAACAGATATTCGGGTTCCGAGCACGCAGGGGAACGAAAACTCCGCAGAGAACCAACGCTGGGGAGAAGGTTCCAAACTGGCGGGACCAACTCAAATAAAGGAGAAACACAATGCCTCTCGGAATCCTGTACAACATTCCGTCCCTCGCGGCGGAAAGCCAACTAACTTTGACGAGTAACGCCCTGAACTCGACACTGGAACAACTATCTTCAGGGTCGCGCATCAACACCGGCGCAGACGACGCTGCCGGACTGGCCATCGCCAACGGGTTACAGGCCAACGTTTCCGCCCTCACCCAGTCCGTTAGCAATGCCAACAACGGCATTGGCGAATTGCAACTCGCCGATGGCGCTCTCGCCCAGGTGACCACTCTGCTGAACCGCGCGGTTACGCTGGCTACCGAATCGGGCACGGGCACCGTCTCCGACGCGCAACGAGTCGCGATTCAAGCTGAATACTCGTCCATCCTCACGGAAATTAACTCCATCGGCACCAGCACCACATTCAACGGCCAGGCCGTATTCCAGGGGGGTGCCACGCCCAACACCAACGCGGTCGACAACCCCGGGACCGGCACATTGCAACTGAACGAAAACCTGACGGCGGGAACCACAACTACGATCTCGGCGGGCGGCGCTTCCTTCAGCTTCACGGCTGCTACAACCGGCCAGGTACCCACGAATCAAGTTGACAGCGCCACCACCAACCTGACGGCCGCTACCGCTCTGGCTTCGGGCTCGATCCTCACACTAACGCGCGCCGGCGGCACCACTGTCTACACTGCGACCGCCGCCACCACGGTAGGGGCTTTGGAAAACGTGATCAACGCAGGCGTCGCCATCTCTGGCACTCCAATTACGGTCACGGGCAGCGACACTGCGGGCCATACCGGCTACTCTGCGACAATTGCGGCCGGATCCCTGCAGTTGACCGATCTCAATGGCAATAACGACTTAAGCGCAGTCGAGACTGGCGACCCCAACACCAACCAGATCACCAGCAGTGTCGGCACCCTTACGACTGGTACCGCGCTGGCCTCGGGAGATATCTTCACGGTGACCCGTGGCGGGGCCGTCGACACGGTCTATACCACAACCGGCGTTACGACCGTGGGCAACCTGCTCAACGCCATCAACACCGGCGTCGGCACCGGCATTACCGTCACTACCACTGGCGGAGGTATCACCACCGGCCTCGGGGCCTCAGTCGTGGG
Organism: uncultured Acidobacteriaceae bacterium; assembly: GCA_963749985.1. Classification (GTDB taxonomy): domain Bacteria; phylum Acidobacteriota; class Terriglobia; order Terriglobales; family Acidobacteriaceae; genus Sulfotelmatobacter. The sequence continues at coordinate 373,013 of CAVVOS010000008.1, forward strand.
TGGACACCTGGTTATCACCGACGCCAACAACGGGGGCAATATCACAGCGGCTGAGGGTACCGGCACCGAGTTGGGCACCTTCGCCGACACCGTCGATAAGACCTTCGCTGCTCCGTTTAGTAATCCGGCAGCCACCGCATCCTCGGTGCAGACTCTGATCAACGCCATCAATTCCGACACTGTCGTCGGCGCCAAGGCGGCATTGGTCAACGGCGTCCTGCAAGTCACCGATCCGTTCGATCGCGGCGATATCGCCGTTACCACTACGGACACAGTACTTGGAGCCGTGGTCGCGGGCGCTCAAACATCCTTCGTCAATACCACCATTGGATCGTCGGCCCCTAACGCCAACGAGTTGGTCAGCAATGCCGGAACCAGCGGCACCCCGTTGACCGCCGCCACCGTATTAGCGGCCGGCACCATCACCAGCTTCACTGCCGGAGGCAAAACCTTTTCCTACACGGCGCCGGTAGGAGGCTCCACCATCGGGGCCCTCATCAGCGCAATTGACAATCCCCTCACCGACCCGGCAAACCTGCAGGCTTACATCGGAACCGTCGGCTCGGCTGCCGGACAACTGGTTGTGGTCGATCCGCTCGACAATAACGACCTGGCGGTCGGTCCAACCAACGCCGACACCGCGCTAGGCACGTTTAGCAATCCGGTAACCACAGCCTCGCCAACCACCAACATCTTCTTGAGCGACTCCACCGCCGTCGGCTCCAGCGAGATCGCGGTAACCATCGGCTCTTTGAACACCTCCTCCCTCACCAACGGCAGCGGTACTGCAGGCGTCGATCTTGCGGCCACTGACCTGAATACCGAAGGGGACGCGCAATCCGCCCTGATCTTGCTCGGTTCGGCCATCGCGAATATCGCCAGTGTTCGCGGCAACCTGGGCGCGGTCGTCAACCGGTTGACCGCAGCCAGCAACGTTCTCAACAGCCAGGTCTTAAACCTGACATCGGCGGAAAGCACCATCACCTCGGCCGACATTCCAACCGTGGTGGCGAACCTCACCAAGTATTCCATTCTGGAACAGACCGGCATCTCGGCTCTCGCCCAGTCAAACCAGCAACAGCAACTCGTATTGAAGCTGTTGCAGTAAGCCCATCTTCGGAAGGAGGCAGGATCGTCCTTGCCTCCTTCCGGATCACGCTGGCTAGGCCAATTACGAGCGTAAGTCCCACACTCAAGTTCCCTGCCACCGGCCGAGTCTTCGGCTGCGCAGGGAGGCGCTCGTTCCGCGCACGTTCCTCGGCTTCCCGTTTCAGGAGGCGGTTCAACTGCGGAAAGCCACCAGTTACATAGCGAATATTCCGTGGTCACGGGCGCGCAAGATGAAGTCAAAGTGCAGATAGAACCGCCGGATGAGATCGCGGTGTGCCCAAAAGACCATAACTGAGAAAGCCGCCGCGATCGCAGGAGGAAAAGACCATGGGCGTTAGCTTAAATCCCGCTACCATTCTCTCGGGGCAAGGCATAAACGTCGCTTCACTGGTGCAGGCGATTCTCACCAGCCAGAGCACCGGCCCGTTGTCGGTGTGGCAAGGGCAGGAGACGTCGCTGTCGACGCAGAATGGTTTACTGGCCGGGATTGAGAATAACCTCACCAACTTGCAGACTGCTGTCGCCGCATTGTCGGACCCGACAGGAGCGCTCACCGCCCAGGACGCAGCCTCCTCGCAGCCCGCAGTACTTACCGCCACGGCCGACAGCACGGCCATTGCCGGAACTCATACCCTCGAGGTGAACAACCTGGCGACAGTTGGGACGCTGTATACCAATGCCATTGCCGCCGGCGCCAATACTTCTTTTCTGGCGAGCGGACAAACCACCGGCGACCTTCAATTACAAGTCGGAGGCTCCGCTGTCACACCCTTTGACATTCCCATCACGCAGGGCAGCAACGACACCCTCACCACCCTGGCCAGCTACATCAACACCCAGAGCACCGCCAACAACTGGGGCGTAACCGCCAGCGTCGTCAGCGATACCTCCGGCTCGCGGCTGTCCCTGCAAAGCCAGAACACGGGCACCACGGGGGCATTAGCCATTAGCAGCAACACCAACACCACCCTGACCTTCGCCACGCCAGCGGGCGGCACCAACGCCAGCCTCACCGTCGATGGCGTCCCTTTCAGCAGCGCCACCAACACGGTAACGGGCGCCATCCAGGGGGTCACGCTCAGCCTGGTCAGCCAGTCGCCGGGCAACCCCGTGCAGTTAAGCGTGGGACCCGATCAAAACCAAATCACCGCTGCCGTCAATAACTTCATTTCCGCTTACAACACGGTGATCACTACCAATAATCAGCAATATACCGTCGATCCAACCGGAACCACCCCCGCTCCGCCTCTGGAGTCGGATCCTTCTTTGCGCTCAGTCCAGTCCAGCATCCTGGCGGATGCCGGCTTCGCCATTACCGGGAACAGCGGATACGTCAATCTGGAATCGCTGGGCATCAACACCAACAACGACGGCACGCTGACCATGGGCACGAATGCGGAGGGCCTCAGTTTTGCCCAAGTGCTGGCGGCCAACCCCTCGGCGGTCGTGAATTTCTTTCAGAACGCGTCCGGCACCGGCTTCGCCAACAATTTCAACGCCGATCTCAACAATATTACGAACGCAACCAGCGGCCCCTTGAACGCGGAAGTCACGCAAAACAGTGCCGAACAGCAGGACTTGACGACCACGATCAACAACTTCGAGGTCCAGCTTACGGCCCAGTCGGCGCAGTTGACCACGCAGTACGATGCGGTCAACGCTTCCCTGCAAGCCTATCCTCTTCTTCTGCAAGAGGTCACCGAGACGCTGGGCACACTGGGCTCGGGCACCTCCACTACGGGCGCGCTAATCCAAAGCCAACCTACTCTCACTTCGGGGTTATAGCCATATGGACGCAAGATCTTCATACCGGGAAGCAGCCGTACGGGGTGCCAGCCCGGTGCGCCTCGTAATCTGCCTGTACGAGCAGGCCATCGAAGACCTGCGCCAGGCCGTCCTCGCGCTCGAAGAAGGCAACATCGAGGCGCGCACCCGCGGAATCAATCATGCTCTGTCGGTGATTGCCCACTTGCAAGGATCGCTCGATATGGAGCGTGGTGGGGAAGTGGCGCGAAATCTGGCGCGGTTCTACAGCGTCGTTCGGACCGGTCTGATCGAGGCCCAGCTCAAACAATCCGCAAGAATTCTCGAACAACAGACTTCTCAACTCGCAACCGTTCATGAAGCCTGGCTGGAAGTGGAACGTGCCACAGCGGCGGCAACCGCGGAGTCCAACCCGCAGCCCTCGCAAATCCGCCCGGCGATTTCCTCGCCGGAAATCTCCTCCTCCGACTGGGACGCCTAATGCCGTTACTATTGCAAACCTTGCGCGAGACCAACCACCGAATGATTTCTTGGCTCGAAGGTTTGGTTGCCCTGCAGGGACGGCCAACTGCAGCGACTCCCGCACAAATGTCTGGGCTGCTTTCAGAACTGCTGAGAGTCGGCGCGGGATTGCGCGCCGAACCGATCCCACCAAAAGGGAACGATCCCGAGCTCGACCGACAACTTGAGACGTATCGCCGCCATGTGGAACAGTTGCGCGACCTTCTGCCATTCATCCACAGTCAATTGTTGAGGGAGCGGGCCAGGTTGGAAGATCAACGAACGCGCGTAAGGTCTGCGGCAGAGTGGGCTCGCGCCTCGCGGCAAACCCTCCTTTAACAGCGAACACCCGCGGTGCAGTTACGATCGGGGCACGCATTCATGCCTGCCGGGTTATCAGTGTGCTTTTGCGGGTCTGCTTCGCGGGGAGGGAGTCTTACCACGGGCCCTCAAGGACCCTCCTCGGAGCCTAGGCTTATCCTTACTTCAGATATTGAAACAAATTCGTGCTCTCCGTCTGCGCGATCGCTTCGAGTGTTGCCTGGAGGGAAGTCTGGGCGGTGGTCAAATTACTGATCACGGCTGGCAGGTCTGCCTGCCCGACGATGCTTTGCTGCTCCGCCAGTTGCGTGGTATCGCTGCCGAGATAAGTTTGCTGCGCCGTGAGTTGATTCAGAGCATTGCCGTAAAACTCCGCCTGCGTGTTGATGTAGGTTGAGGCAGTTCCGATTTCCGTTACGGCTGTGCCAATGCTGGCAGTGTTGCCGGTCTCGAGGCCGTTGATGAGATCCTGGATGCTCTGGAACACGTCGTTGCCGGAAGCGGAGAACAACTGCGAACCGGGCACATTCGTTTGCAGGCTGAAGTGATTGCCCAGGGTAACGCTGTTGGTCCCCGTATTGCCCTGGTAGACCACCCCGGAAGGAGAACTGGGGTCCAGCACATAGGGCGTGGTCTGGGTGGAGGTTCCGGCGAAAACGTAGTTGCCCTGATACGAGAGGTTTGCCAGGCTGACCAACTGGCTCTGGATGCCTTGGACTTGGGTGAGGATGGTGGCGCGATCGGCGGCGTTGAGCGTGCCGTTGGCGCCTTCGACCCCCAGGCTGATGGCCTGTTGCAGCGCCGTGATCACCGAGTTCAGGTTGGAATCCGCACTCTGAATTTCGCCCTGGACGCTGCCGATGCTGCGCTGGAACTGGTCGTCCTGGGCAGTTCGGCCCGCATCCTGGATTAGCACAGCGGCTGCGCCCGGATTGTCGGAAGGAACGTTGACGCTCGATCCGGAAGCGATCTGCTGCTCGTCGGTGGCGATCTGCTGCTTGGTCTGCGCGGTTTCGGCGATGAGGTCGGGATACGGATTGGGATTGACGCGCATGGGAAGGCTATCCGGTCAGCGTGCTCATGTTGACGACGGTATACATCATGTCATTGATGGTGGTGATGACCTGCGCCGACGCGGCATAAGCGTCCTGGTACTGCACCATGTTGGCCGCCTCCTCGTCGAGGGAAACTCCCGAAACCGAGGACACTTGGTCATTCAGCTGCTGCAGCATCAGGGCGGAGGCACTCTGCTCCGCCGAAGCGTTGGCGGTTGCGTTGCCTACATCGAACACGATGCCGGAATAGTAATTCGTTGGAGTCTGGCCGCCGATGAACGTCTGGTTATTGAGGGCATACATCGCCTCCGCATTCCCGTTGCTGCCCACCGTACCGTCGGAACTGGCTGCGAGCAGCGTGGGGTCGGTAATGGCAACCGACAGATTCGCGGCCGCGCCCACACCGGAGACGGGCGGGGGATTGAACAGGTTGGTCCCGGCGTTACCGTGAAGATCGAACCCGCCCACCTGCACCGTGTTCACGGCGTTGGCCAAGCCGGAGGCTAAAGTGTCCAGTTGAGTCTGAACCGCGGGAATCTGCTGATCGCGGGCCTGCAGCGTTCCGGCCAGCTGTCCGGAAACGATGGCGCTGGTGATGTCGGCGCCTTGGGCATAGACATCGTGCAGTCCGGAGGAATTGATCTGCGTCTGGAGTTGAAAGCTCTGCTGGCCGATCACGAGTGGGGTGCCGTTGGCGGTGGTGAGGGTTAGCGTATTGTCGCTGGGGATTACCGAGACGTCCACCAGGGCGGAGAGTTGGTCAATCGCCTGGGTGCGCTGGCCCACGAAGGCTCCGGCATTCTCGCCCGCGTTCTGCAGGTTGCGGACCTGGGTATTGAGCTGGGCGATCTGCGCGGTGAGTTGGTTGATCTGGCCAACCGTCTGCACCACGCTCCCATCCAGGCTGGCCTGTTGCTGAGTCAGGTTGTTGGCCGTGCTGTTGAAGCTGGTGGCCAGGTTGTCCGCCGCAGTAAGCACGCCCTGGCGCAGCGATAAGTCGGACGGATCGGTGGAGAGTTGGTTGACGCTGTCAAAGAAATTGGAAATCGCCGTCCCGATGTCGCCGGTACTACTGCTGAAGTTCACCTGAGTCTGCTGCAGGGCGGAGGCCAGCGCGCTGAACTGGCCTTGGGCCTGGGTCTGCTGCTGGACTTGCGCTTCGAGGATGGGATCGGTAATGCTCTTCACGCTTTGCAAGGTCACGCCCGTGCCGAAAGCCAGCGGATCGATCACCACCGGATCGCTCGCGACCAGGACGGGCTCCTCCCGCGAGTAGCCCGGCGTGTTCACGTTGGCTACGTTGTTGGTGGTCACCTGGAGAGCGCCTTGTTCGGCATTCAATCCGCTCAACGCGGTCGCCAGGCTGGCATTCAGGCTCGACATGGTTTCAGATCTCTCCCGGCCGCTTCCAAGAAAAGACGCGGGGCGGCGCGACATTCCGGGCCGACAGCGGCCCATAGTTGACGCTCGGGCCAGCCAGGAAATTCGCCAGGACCCGCAGCTTGCACTGCACCCGCACCAGCAGCGCCGCCTGCAGACGCGCCGCCGCCAAAACTCTGTTCTCGCTTCGCCTCAGTTCTTGCAAGTCGGCCGCGCGCGCAGACCAGCGGAGCATTCTCTGTTCCGCTGAATGTTCCGCTGAGGCTCTCGGGGCTGCCGGCCGCGCGATCGCTCGCCGCAGAGCGGCCTCAATCTCGCCGGCCAAGACAACCTGTTCCCGGGTGCCCCGTTCGATGCCCGCCAGATCCAGCGCCAGCAGAGCCTGGCGGCTGCCCGCAAGGCTCGCCTCCAGTTGGTCCATGAGACTCCGATGGGTTCGCATCGGTTCTTCTCTCCGGTCTCTCCGGTCCAAAGCTTCTTCCGCAGGGACCGAGGAAAAAATCAGCGCCGCGTGATTGAATTTGGCGGACATGGTAGCGCTCAGGCAAGACTGTCAATCCGGTGTGGCGGCTGATCCCGGTCTTCCTCGGCGGGCTCGGCGGCAGCTTCTTCCGGAGGCGGCCGGCGGCGCGGTTTGCCTTCTCCTCCTTCTGGCGAAGCCTGTTCTTGCACCACCGGCGCCCCCGATACCGGCGCGGTTTGCTCTAGACTTAAGCTCACGGACAGGTCGGCTCGCTCTATCGTCATTGCTCCCGCCCTTCTCCGGCCAGCCCACCGATCAGGCCGCCTTCACCGCCATATGCGTAAACAGCCCCTCCGCGACCTGCGTCGAACTGGGCTGGTAGCTGCCGTCAAGCACAGCCTGCCGCAAGGCGTTGACCTTCTCCTGACGAGTTTCGGGAAGCTGCGAAGCTTGCGCCGCCAGCGCCTGCACCTGAACCTGGATGCCCGAAACCTCGGCCTGATCTTCCCCCAAAGAGTTGCCCACCGAGGACCGGGTGCTCGCACTCGCCGGGCTCTGGCTGCCGCTTCGGCTGCTCTCAAGAAGCGGCTGTGCTACTGCATTCGGATCGATTCTCATAAACTTGTCTCCTCCCCCGAATTGCCTTGCAATTAAGCTATCGGCAGGAAGTTAGGAAACTTTAATTGTCCCCAAGCATTTTTGACTGTCGATTCGTCCTGCGGATTCCATGTTGTTCTTTCGGCGGAAGTTACAGAAACTTTAGCCGCCGGAAACCGGCTTTGAGCCGGGTGGAGTCGCCGCTTCGGGCGTTACCTTCGTGCCGCCAAGATAGCCGGAAATCATGTGTGCAATGCCGAATCCTCCTCCAGCGGCCAGCCCGGAGGCCAGCGCCTGGACCCCTAGATAGTTGTAGTCGTCCTCGCCCGCCATCGCATCCTGGCCGGGCAGGCTAGCGAAGCTTTTTTCGAGAGACTCCAGCACGGTGCCGATTAGCTGCGCCTCAAATTCACGGGCCGCTTTCTGTCCCTTGCCCAAAGCGGGTGTGGCCAGGGGCGGCAGAACAGTGGCCGCTGAGAAACCAGAAGAAGGAAAACCAGAAATCGGGCTCATCAGATGACCTCCAATTCGGCTTCCAGGGCGCCGGCGGCTTTGATCGCCTGCAGAATGGAAACCACATCGCGTGCCGTCGCCCCAATGGCTTGCAGGCGAGTTACCAATTCCTCCACGCTGGCCCCTTCGTTCAGCTCGACGTTGCGGGCCGGGGTTTCTGCCGTCTTGACCTTGGTTTCCGGCAGCAGCAGGGTCTCCCCGCCCGCCAGCGCGTGCGGCTGCGACGCCGCGTATGTCGTCACCACCTCGATCGAAAAGCTGCCATGCAGGATCGACACTGCGCCCAGGCGCACATCCTGGCCCAGAACCACCGTGCCCGTGCGTTCGTTGACCACCACTTTGGCCTTACGGCGTACCCGCACTTCCAGGTTTTCAATCCGGGCCAGAAGTGCCGGGACGTCGCCGACCTTCGACGCCGGCGTCTCGATTTCAACCCGGCGGCTGTCGATGACGGTGGCCGTCGGCGCTGCCAGTTCATGATTGATTACCGCCGCCACCTCCTCGACCGTGGTAAAGCTGGCCTCGTTGAGAAGCAGCGAGAGATGCTGGAGTTTTCTAAGATCGAGCGAGCTGTCGCGCTCGATCAATCCTCCGTTCGGAATACGGCCGACCGTAGGATGATTCACCGACTTCGAATTGGCCGAGGTTCCCACCGCATAGCCGCCCACCACCAGAGGGCCCTGGGCGGCTGCGTAGACTTGACCATCGGCAGCATACAACGGCGTCAATAGCAGCAGGCCACCTTCTAGACTGCGCGCATCTCCCGCCGAAGAAACGATTACATCGACCGGCATGCCGGGCCGCGCGAATGGAGGGAGACTGGCAGTCACGAATACGGCGGCCACGTTCTTCACCTGTACGGTCGACTGGACAACGGTCGGTGGAATCTCCACTCCCATGCGCTGCAAAATGCTGGCCAGCGTCTGAATCGTGAAGTAGGTCTGCTGCTTGTCGCCGGTGCCTTTCAGTCCCACCACCAGTCCGTAACCGATCAGCGAGTTGTTCCGGATGCCTTCCACGCTGGCCACGTCCCGGATCAGTACCTTATGGTCCGCGTTCTGGGCATGGTCGGCGTTCTGGGCGCCCGCGCCAGGAACCAAGAGGATCGTTGCCGCCAAGCCCCAGAGCGCAACCGCAAACCAGCCGCGAAGATTGATCCGGCCCATGAGCTCTCCTAGAAATTCAGCACCCGTAATATCCACTTCATGACCGGATTCGGCGCTCGCGTGCTTTCCGTGAGCACGCCTTTGCCTTTGACCTCAATTTCCATATCGCCGACGCTGTTCGAAGCCACTGTATTGGTGGCGTCGAGGTCCCCGGGACGCACCATACCGCGCAGAATCACGGTCTCGCGCTGCTCGTTCATCATGATCTGCCGCTCCGCCTCGACCACCAGTGTCCCCGAAGGCAAGACTGCGGCCACGCGCCCGGTGAGCGTCGTGCTCAGCGCCGTAGTCGAAGTGGCCTGTCCCTTGCCCGCCAGCGATTGCGTGGAGTTCGGCGAGAACAGGTTTTGCACGCCGCTGGTCTTCACGTGTCCGCCGATGGCTGTGATTCCGGAACTCGCCGAGAAAGCGCGGCTGGTCGCCACATTCCCCGTGCTGGTGGACGACAGATTCTGGTTGATGCTGATGGTCACGAGGTCGCCCACCCGCGAGGCCTTGTAGTCGGCCACCATGTTGGCCAGCCGACCGCTGTCGATCCACAAACTGCCGAGCGTGGTGGGCACGGCCGCAGCCGACAACGGGCCGGAGACGCGCTGAACATATTCGGCCAGCCCATCCCGTTTCGGAGGCTTGCTTTTGTCCTTGGGCCGCGCTCCGGCAGCGGGAACGGCCAGGATCACGAGCGCCAGGCCGGCGATCATTCTCTCGAGGTTTCTTCGCATGGTTCAGGCGCTCTCCAGCGTCCCCTTCGCGGCGTCACCTCACGGCGTCGCATTCACAAGGTTGCCCGCAACATCCCCTCGCCCACAACTTCGGCCCGCAGAATTCGTGGGGTGTTCATGAAACGTACTCGCACAAACTGGCCCAGCCCGCCGGCATCGAGGCACGTCACCGGCAACACGATGCGAATGCCAGCCTGGTCCCAGGTGAGCGTTGCCGTCTGGCCGCGCTTTACCAGCAGCTCGGCGCTGCCTGCGGTGGCCGGCAATCGAGAAAAAGAAACAGCAGAAGAGCGGGGCGTGGAAAGAGAAGACCCGGCCGAAGGCCCCAAGCCGCCGGTCATTCCAGCCTGTGACTTGGCGATACCGTCGGCAGGCGTCTTCGTTGGGCCGGTCCAAACCAGAAAAGGAACGCAATCTTCCGGCCGCAGGCAGAGCAGCGAAAATTCCCACCTCTGCAAGGCAGTGTTCCATACCGTCTTGGTGAGTTGGAGTGGCGTCGCTTCGGGAATGCCCCGGGCAGCGGCGCAGTCCAGATTCTCCAGCCACCGGGTGGGAGCGTCTTCGACACCGTGCGAGAGGGCCGCAGCGGCAACGAACCTCGCAATCTCCGCACAAGATTTCTCTTTTCCCGTGCGGCGCACCGTGATCCGCTCGGGAACCTGCATCGCGGCGATTTGCCCCAGGCTCAAGCCCGCGCCCGCCAGCTGGTCCAGCAGTCCCCGGATAGGGCGGCCATCGAGCACTCGCATCCTCCCGCCCCGGGGTACGATGCCGAGGCTCACCTGTGCTGCCGCATCACGCAATTGCGGACAAGTATTCCGCTCCAGCAAGTCGGCCAGGGTTAGCTTTTCCCCCGCGGCTGCGACACTGGAGAGCACCACCACTTCCGTGCAAGCGGGCTCGGCGGCGGCTCGAAGAGACACCGCCGCGAACCCTGCTCCGATCAGCACCATGCCAAGCCAATTCATGGAATCGGCGCCTCAACGCCGTTACCGCCCAAGATTGTTAATGGTCTGCAGCATCTGGTCCGCCGCATTCACCACGCGGGAACTGGCTTCGTAGGAACGCTGGGCCACGATCATATTCACGAACTCAGTCACCACGCTGACGTTGGACTGCTCCAGCATGCCCTGCACCACGCTGCCCAGGCCTTCGGTGCCGCCGGGCGTCCCGACAATGGGATCACCCGACGCAGTGGTCTGAAGAAACAGGTTGCTGCCGGTGCTGTTGAGGCCTCCGGGATTGTTGAACAACGCCAATTGCAGCGCACCTACCTGCTGCGCCGCAGTTTGTCCCGCCAGGGTTACACTGACCGTGCCATCGGACCCGACCGTCACCGAGGTTGCGCCCGTGGGAATGGTGATGGAGGGCTGTATCGGATTACCGTCCTGGGTCACCATATTGCCTTGCCCATCGAGATGAAAACTTCCCGCCCGGGTGTAGGCGGTCTGGCCATCCGGCAAGAGCACTTGGAAAAAACCCTGCCCTTGAATCGTCAAGTCCAGAGGATTGCCGGTCTGGCTGAAGTCGCCTTGCAGTTGGATCACTTCCGAAGCGGCGGAACGCGTGCCCAGTCCGACCTGCAGTCCCGCCACCATGGTCGTCTGCTGGGTCGCTGCCGCCCCTGGCATGATTAAGTTCTGATACATGAGGTCCTCAAACTGCAGTCGTCGGCTGCGAAAGCCTGCAGTACTGGAGTTCGACAGATTGTTGGCAATGTTGTCCAGATTGAGTTCCTGGGCAGTCATGCCGCTGGCGGCGGTATACAGGGCGCGCATCATAATGTCTTCTCCTCTTTCCTTGTCGTGGCTTGTCGTGCCTTGTCATGCCTTGTCGTGCTGAGCCAGGCGTTCTTGCTTGGCGAAAGCCTGGCCCGGGCGAAGCGCAGCGCGCCGAAGGGTTCTTTGCGAGCGAGAATCGCGGGCTGGCCTCGCTCGCTTAAACTTTCGGCAGATCCTGGGCCGCAACCTGATTGAGTTGGCCGTCGAGCGCGCTGAGCGCGCGCGACAGCATCTCGGTGTTGCGCTGCACGGTGATCAACTGCACCACCGCCTCCGTCGCACTTACATTGGAGCTCTCTAACATCCCTTGGCGCACGGACGATTCAGCCGCGGCCACTGCGGAACCGCTAGGGGCGCTGTAAGTTGCGCTTCCGACCGCGGTCAGATTCGTTCCCGGCGGGAACTCCGCCAGCTGTAGTTTGTCGACCACGGATCCGTCCACCGATATCGTTCCGTCGGAACTGATCGCGACACTTCCGCTGGGCAAGGTCACCGGCCCCAGTTCGCCCAGCACCGCGTTTCCCTGGCTCGTGACCAGCTGTCCGGTGGGCGTGACGTGGAAGCTGCCGTCGCGGGTATAGAGAATGCCTTGCGGGGACTGCACGGCAAAGAATCCGCTGCCGGCGACGCCCACGTCCAAGGGATTGCCCGTAGAAGCGAGGCTACCCGGTGCCAGGTCGAGGCGGCTGCCACTTAACACGCCAAAGTTATTGACCGCAATATTCAGAGGATTTGCGCTCACCGCCCCGTGGCCCGCCAATAGCGAGCGGAACGTCGTCTGTTGTCCCCGATAACCGGTGGTGGCCAGGTTCGCGAGATTATGAGCGACCAATTCCAGAGCCTGTGTTTGCGCCGCAAGTCCTGCGGCCGCTGCGTAGTACCCACTGTCCATGGCGTGTTCGCTCCCATCGTCACAGGAGCACGCCGCGTTCCATCCCAGATTGGGATCGGTGGGTCCAGTCTTCGCCTAAATGCTTGCAAAGAAAACAAGAGTAGCTGAGAGAATCGAAGAGAACTCTAACGTAGAAGCGGTTGAAGGTAAGATCTTGCCGGGTTAACAGAATGTTCTCGGCAAAGTCTTCCGGGCTTTGTGGGTATATGCGTCGAAGCTCGCCCTTAGGATTGATCGGCGCACTGGGGCAGGACTTTAGACGGTAGAAACGGCAACCGCTTGCGGATAAGACTGCGGACCTGAAGGCGTATCCCTCGGAGTGCGCAACACCAGATCCACAGTTTCGCAACGCAGCCCTTGCAGACGAACCCAGATGTGCTCTCCGCACCTGGCTAGGCGGACTTCCTCGGCTCCGACTTTCGTGGTGTAGTTAGCGATGATGTGGGCACACTCGCCTGCGCCTTCCATCCGGTCGAAAACCACGTCGCCCGGGCCGCGACGTTGCGCCAGCGCCCGCAAACCCTGCTGCAGAATGCTGGGGAAGACCAGGCATGCTTCGGTGTGGCAACCCAGCATCTGCTCCACCGCATAAAGTACGGTGTAATCTATGCCTTCGCTGAAGGCCATCAGGAGTGTTCCTGTGGCCTCGACCAGTTCCACCGGAATCATCTGGAAGGACTCGAGCAGCAGTGCCGGAATCGGAGGAAGGCGGCTTGCGCCGAGCTCCCCCGGTCCGGCTATGAGCACCGGACAGGACCACTGGCGCGCCAGTGCCGCCGTAACTTGCGGTTGGGTGACGAAGCCCAGCTGCTGCAGCCACTCCCCCATTTTTCCCCGGCCCGCAGCCCGCTGTGCCTGCAGGGCCGTGCGCAGTTGCGCGGCCGTGAGTTGCTGCCGCGAGAGCAGAAGCAACCCCAACGGAACCCGATGCGAGGCGGTTGGGTTTTGGCGGAAAGCGGGACGTAACCGGGCAAGAAATTCCGCCACTGCCCGCTCCAGACATTCGGCACGGCAATACCACGCTCCTTGCATGCGCACACCTGGCGACCGGCGGCGTAGACGAAGCCACACATTCAGGGAACGGGTGCGGCCGCAGTACCCGCACTTCAGCGCGCGGCTTTCCCTCATATCGCTCCAGACCACGTTCCAATTCCAGGGCCGCGGGCTGAGGCTGGCTTTACCCATCATGCCGCTCCACTTGGGGCGCCAGCGGAGACACATCGGTCACCCGCAGACCATAGTTGCCGTCGATCACCACCACTTCTCCCCGGGCTACCAGCCTGCCATCGAGCAGCAGGTCGACCGGCTCCTGTATGCTCCGGTCCAGCTCGACTACAGCCCCGGGGCTGAGGTCGAGCACTTCCCGCAGCAATAGTTGCCTTGATCCAAACCGCATGGTCATGGCCAGCTGCACGTCCATCAACATACCCAGTGCGTCCGTCCCCGGTCCCGAATCTGTTGGCTCTGAATCCATCGCCGGGATAGCGGCAGAGGAATCCATCGCAGTTTTGGCGGGGACTATTTTTTCCGTGCGTAGTCCGGCCACCAGCGAAGCACTCAAGCCGAATTCCAGCACCATGCCGGTGGGCCCTTGCTCTCCGGCCCGCAACCAAAAGCTTCCCGCGGAGGGCCAGGAGGGCGCCGCCGCCGCCAGTTCGGCCCGCAGTTGCACCTCACCCCAACGTGCCTTGGTGGTTGTGGAAACTATGCCGGAAACCTGCCGCAGAAGTTCGAGCACGGCATCCCGATAATCTGCCGTAAGCTCGGCGTCGGGGGTTAACGGCTCGCTCATGAAGATCTGCGCCAAGTGCAGAGCGGTCGCAGCCGCCATGCGCAGCGTCATCTCCCCACGCAGCGCTCCGGAAGAGGTGACCACCACCCACAGATCGTTTTCGCCCGCCCCCGGGAGCTCCGAGGACATATCCGCCCCAACCACGCAGGGGACAACGGACCCCGTGATTTGCCCCAAGACCTGGCAAAAGCTGTCAGCCCAGATCTGGATGTAGGCGGCGGGCTCGGGTTCGAGAGCAGGAGCGCTCGCTTCCGTCATCGCTTCTTGGCCTCCTTAATCTCCGGATTCAGCGTTGCCACTTCCACCCCGAGTGCAAGCACCTGGGCGGCGCGCGTGTCCCCAGCCCGGGCGGGCAAGGCGCGAAACATTTCAACTCCCGCCACTAACAGAGAGGCGGGCTGGGCCGCGCTGCGGCGCAGCGCTACTAGTTTCCCGGGGGCCATTTGGGTCAGTTCGCCCACCGTACAGCGTAGGTCTTTGACCCCTAACTCCACTGGGAAGGCACATTCCAGGAGCCGGCGTTTGAGCCGCTCCCGCCACGCGGTGGGCGCCTGTGGGCGGCTGTCGCTCCATTCGGTCGAGATCTTGCGCAGCAAAGCGTGCGAGAGCGTAACCGGAACGGCGAGATTCAGCCCTCCGCGCACCTCGCTCATGGTGATTTCAAAACTCAGGGAGAGTATCTTCTCGTCGGGATGCATGAGCCGGTGCGCGTCCCCAGGTTCCATCCGCTTTTCGAAACCCACTTGCAGATCCACCGCCTGCCAGGCCGCACCCAGTTCGTGGCACACGATGCGGGCGACGCTTTCCACGATCTGCTCTTCGATCTCGGTGATCTCCCGCGTGGCGGCGATGCCTTTGCCCTCACCCCCCAGCAGGAGATCAATAATCGGAAAAGCCACTTTCAAGTCCATCTGCAGCGCGCCCTGCACTCCCATGGGTTCCAGTTTGCAAGAAGCGAGATAGGTAGTTTCCGGAATGCGCTGGGTAAACTCGCGGTAAGTCAGGTGCTCGGCGGAAACCAGAGTGGCGGCAAAAACCACGCGCAGGTAAGTGCCGAGCGATTCGGTTAAACTGCGCGCAAATCCTTCATGAAGCTGCGTGATGGCCTGTAGTTGCTCGCGCCCGATCTGGCCCGCACGGCGCACGTCCCACAGCTCGACTTTGGGTTCCTTCGCCGGACCGGTCTCGGCCCCCCCGCCGCTGCGGGCCTTCCGAACCATGGCATCGATTTCTTCCTGGTTCAGCTCGTTCTGCATCGCGTCGGCCTCCTGCCGATCTTCAGTAGTCTTTGTCCGTATCTGTGTCTGTGTCTCTATCTATAATCTGAATCTGTGCCCGTTTCAGAGCCCGCCGGCTTGCGCCGCCCGGACGGCTGGCTTCGGCGTGCTCATCAGCTCGTCCAGACGCGTCCGCAGACGCACCACCGCCAAGGAATGAATCTGCGACACGCGGGATTCCCCAATTCCCAGGACGGCGCCCACTTCTTTCATCGTGAGTTCTTCAAAGTAGTAAAGCGCCAGCACCTGCTGCTCTTTTTCCGGCAATTCCGCAATCACCCGGGCCAGCAGTTCCTTCATCTCTGAGCGCATGCAGCGGAAAAATGGTGTGTCCTCGGGAGCGTTGGGCAGATAGTCGCACAGATCTTCCTCCTTGCCGTCCCAGGGAGACTCCAGGTGCAGGCTGCCCACTTCGAGGCCGTCTAATTCGGTCAGGAGTTGCTGAAACTCCCTCAGCTCCAGATTCAGTTCCGCCGCTACTTCCACTTCCGTGGGAGCGCGGCTGAGTTCCAGGCTGAGCTTGCGCTGCGCCTCCTCGACCCGGCGCGCTTTGCGCCGCAACTCCCGCGGCCCCCAGTCCATCTCGCGCAGGCTGTCGAGAATCGCGCCCCGGATGCGGAACTTGGCATACGAACCAAATTGCACGTGCTTGGAGCGGTCGAACTTGTTGAGCGCATCGATCAGACCGATCACTCCCGCATGCACCAGATCTTCGAGCGGCACGTGCCGGGGCAAGCGTTCGTGAATGCGGCGCGCCAGGTAGCGCACCTGGGGCAACTGTTCGAGCAGGATGCGGTCGCGTTCCTCTTTATCCTGCCAGGCGGTGTAGGCTGCAGCTGTGTTCTTGCTCATGGTCCCGGTTCTCGTTTCCCTATCCGATCTCTGACTTCCTCTTCCCTTGCTCTTTGCTTCCTTGCTTCCTTAAGCTTCTTGTCTCCCGCACTGCCACCGCCTCAGTGCAACACTCCCAGCGACTGCACCTCGACCAGCGGGGGTACCTCCAACGGAGAGAGCACCACGACCTTGGGCAGGAATGGCTCGAGCAGCCGCTTCAGGTAGTAGCGCGCCGGGGTGGCACACAGCAGCACCGGAGTAGCGAGGGCTACCTGTTCCCCAGCCAGGCGGCGCAGCCCATCGACCACACGGCGGGCAAAGGGCGGCTGCAACGCTGTGGTTCCAGCCAGCGCCTGCCCGCTGAAGGCGCGCCCTAATTCCTCCTCCAGCGACCGGTCCAGTGTGACCACGCGCAAGCCTCCGTTTTCTGAAAGCAGCGGCCGCACCAGCGAGCGGCCGAGCGACTGGCGCGCGGCCTCGACCAGCAGCACGGGATTCCTATTCGTCGGCGCCAGATCGAGCAGGGTCTCGAGAATCGTCGACAGATCGCGGATCGAAACCTGCTCCCGCAACAGTTGCTGCAAGGTCTTCTGCACTTCGCCCAAGCTCAGAATCTTGGGGACGAGTTCTTCGACCAGCTTGGGGTGGCTTTCGGCCAGACGGTCGAGCAGACGCTTGGTTTCCTGCCGGGTCAGCAGTTCGTAGGCGTGCTGTTTCACCACCTCCGCAAGATGAGTGGCCAGCACCGAAGTCTGGTCGACGACGGCATAGCCCGAGGCCAGGGCCTGATTCTGCAATGCCGGCGGAATCCAAACCGCCGCGGCGCCAAATGCGGGCTCCTTCGTGGCCAGTCCCGGCAAGGGACGCGGAGCGCCCTCGGAACTGATGGCCAGCAGGTTGTCCTGGTGGAGTTCCCAGCGCGCCACTTCCACCCCGCGCAGTGCGATGTCGTACTCCTTTGGCTTCAAGCGCACGTTATCGGTGATGTGCACCGGCGGAACAATGAAACCGAGTTGCTGCGCCAGGTTCTGACGCAGCGCTTTCACCCGGGCCAGAAGCTGGCCACCTTGATTCTGATCGACCAGCGCCACCAGCCCGTAGCCCACTTCGAGGCTGAGCTCGTCGAGCTTCAGCAGATCTTCGACCGAGTCTTTGGCTGGCTTTTTTTCCCCCGCCGCAGCCGCGGCAGCCGCGGCTGACGGCTCTCCGATAAACTTGGGCGCGCGCCACGCCAGAAACCCAGTGCCCGCCGCCAGCAGGAAGAACGAGAACTTGGGCAGTCCGGGGATCGCGGCCAGCGCCAGCATCACGCCCGCGGCGATGATTAAGGGACGGCGCCGCGACAGCACCTGCCGCCCCACATCTACGGAGAGCGTGGCATCGGACGATGCGCGGGTTACAACAATGCCCCCGGCCATCGAGACTAGGAGCGATGGAATCATGGTCACCAGGCCGTCGCCCACAGTGAGCACCGTGTAAGTCTTCAGCGCTTCGCGGAAGGGGATGTCCAGTTGAAAGACCCCGATCAGAAATCCGGCGATGATATTGATGGCGGTAATGAGGATCGTCGCTATCGCGTCCCGCTGATTGAAGCGGGCCGCGCCGTCCATGGCGCCATAGAATTCGGCGTCGTGGGCAATCTGTTCCCGGCGGGAGCGGGCTTGCAATTCGTTGATCAGTCCGGCATTCAGGTCAGCATCAATCGCCATCTGCTTGCCGGGCATGGCGTCGAGGGTGAAGCGCGCCGTGACCTCGGCGGTGCGCACCGCCCCGTGGGCTACCACCAGATACTGGATCGCGATCAGGGCCACAAACAGCACAAAGCCCACCACGTAGTTGCCGCCCACCACGAACTGGCCGAAGGCCTCGATCACATGTCCCGCTGCCGACGCGCCTTCGTTGCCGTGCAAAAGAATCCGGCGGCTGGAGGCCAGATTCAGCGACAGGCGAAACAAGGTCAGCAGCAGCAGCAGGCTGGGGAACACGGAGAATTGCGACGGGCGCAGGATCTGAATGGCCGAGAGCAGCACCAGCACGCTGACCGTCATGCTCGTGGCCAGCAGCAGGTCGAGCAGAAAGCTTGGCAGCGGCACCAGCATCACAAAAATCAAGCCCACGGCCGCGATGGGCATGATCCATTCCGCGACCGCATTCTTGGACGGGGCCGGAGTGGTCATGGTTGCGGTGGCATTCGTGGCCATGGCTTAGATCCTCGGCGGCGGGGTCGCCCCGGCGTTCTGGGTTTGAGAAGTCTGGGTCTGAGGAGTCTGGGTCTGCGAAGCTCGGGTTTGCGCCCGCCAGATGGCCGCCAGAATTTCGGCCACCACGGTGTAGAGCTGGGCCGGAATGGCCTGACCAACTTCCACCGCCCGGTACAAAGCATGGGCCAGAGGAACGTTCTCCACCATCGGAATGCCTTTCCAGCGGGCGATTTCCTTGATCTGAGCGGCAATCAGATTGCGCCCCTTGGCGACCACGACTGGCGCATCCATTTCCACGCGGTATTCCAGAGCGATGGCGAACTCGGTGGGGTTCGTGATCACCACCGCCGCCCGCTCCACATCCTTGAGCATGCGGCGGCGCCGGCTCTGCCGCTGCAGGCGGCGGATGCGCTGCTTGACCGCGGGGTGTCCTTCCATTTCCTTGAACTCGTCTTTCTGGTCCTGGCGGCTCATCTTCAATTCGCTTTCGTGGCGCTGGCGCTCGAAGAAGTAGTCCACTCCCGCCCAAACCAGCAGTACCAGCGACCCCTTCCACGCCACTTCATGCATCCGCCCCACGGTGAAGGCCATCAGCATGCCCCGGCTGCCATGGAGCAGCGCGGGAAAGAACCGGAAGTCCCGCACCAGCACTTGCACGGCGAAGTAAACCACCACAGCTGTAGGCAAAAGTGACTTCAGCAGGCGGCTCAGCGCCGCCAGCGAAAACAGTTGCTCCACGTGGCTCACCGGATCCAGACGCTTCCAATTCGGGGCCAGCGCCTTGGGGGCAAACACCAATCCGCCCTGGGCCAATCCGCCCGCGGTGCCCACCACCCAACTCATCCCCGCGGCCAGCGCCACGCCGCGAAACATCGGCCAGGCGTTGCGCCACACCGGAACCAGCTGATCGGGATGGGTTGCCGCCAGTTCCAGTTCCCCACGCAGCATGCCTCGCCACTCGCCCGCGAACGCGGGCATCTGCGAGGCCAGAAACATCACCGCCGTCATCGCCGCCAAGCCCGCCGTCAAATCGCGGCTGCGGGCGACTTGCCCCTCTTCGCGAGCCTTCTGGCGGCGGCGCGGGGACGCTTTCTCGGTCTTGCTTTGGTCGGCCATGACTGCTTAGCTCCTAAGCTCCTAGCTTTTCGCCTTCGCTTCCGACCGGCGCCGCCTGGCGTCTGCGGTCCGAGGTCTGCGGCCCGACCCCGGGCTCACCGCGCCAGGTGCAGCAACCGTTCCCCCAGCCGAATCGCGTTGGCAAACTGCTGGCTGAACATCCGAGGCCAATACGCCATCGCCACCAGCAGCACGGTCAGACCTACCAGGTTCTTCACCGCCAAGCCGATGAACAACACCGGCAGCTGCGGGGAAGCCTTGCCTAAGAACCCCAGTGCCATATCAGCGATCAGGGTTGCGACCAGCGAAGGCGCGGCGATCTGCACTCCCGCCAGAAAAATCCCTCCGGCGGCGTGCAGCAGTCCGCCGGCGAGTGCGAGCGTCGCCAGCGCTCCACCCGGCGGCAGGTAAACGAAGCTCCTCACCAGCGACCGCAGCAGCCAGTGATGCACATCGAGTTGCAGAAAAATCAGCAGCGCCGCCATCCGGTGAAATTCCGACAGCACCGGCGTGTCGGCCTGGGTCTGCGGATCGAACACATTGGCCAGCGAGTAGCCGATCTGCACGCCCAGGATCTGCCCCGCCATGAGTGCCCCTTCAAAAAGAAAGTTCGCCACCAGTCCCATCACCAGACCGATCGCCACTTCCCCAAGCGCCACCTGCGCCCACTGCCACGATCCCAGCGCGAGTTGCACGGGCCCGTGCAGCGGGTGCAGCAGAATGGTCAGCAGCAGGGTCAGTCCCGCCTTTACCGGGATCGGCACCGCGTCGCTTCCGAGAAATGGGCAGAACACCATCAACCCGGAAACCCGCGCCCCGGTGAACACCGCCGCCGCCAACAACTCCTCGAGATGGAAACCGTCCGTCATCTTGTTCTCGGCACACGGTACTAGCTACCCGGTACCGGCTATTGCTTTCTTCACCGCGTAAACGGGTGAAAGTCGGAAAACAGCTGCAGCGTAAACATCCCGATGCGGCGCACCATCCACGGCATCAGCAGCAGCACCGCCGCCGCCACCGCCGCCAGGCGTGGCACGGTCGAGACCGTCATGTCTTGCAGCGAAGTCAGCACCTGCACCACGTTGATCACCAGACCCACGGCAACGGCGGCGAGCAGCAGCGGACCTCCCATCCAGAGAGCCGTCTCGATGGTGTGCCGCAGCAAGGCTACGATTTGATCTGATCCCATGGCGCTCCTCATCTTCTCGATCTTGTCGAAATATCGAAGACTCTTCAGGCGAAACTCTTCATCAGCGACCCCACCAGCAGGTTCCAGCCATCCACCATCACAAACAGCAGGATCTTCAGCGGTGTCGAAATGATTACCGGGGGCAACTGCATCATGCCGATTGAGGTGGTCACCGCCGCCACCACCAGGTCGATTACTAAGAAAGGAAGAAACAGCGCCACCCCGATCTGAAATCCCGTCTTCAGTTCGGAGAGAATGTAAGCTGGCACCACCACCCGCATGGGGACATCGTCGGCGCGCGCCGGACGCGGATCCTGCGCCAGTTCGAGAAAAAGCGCCAGGTCTTTCTCCCGGGCATACTTGAGCATGAAGTGGCGCAGCGGCGGCGTGCCCAGCGCCACCGCTCCCAGTGCGTCCACTTGTCCCTGTTGAAACGGCACCACGGCGGCCTGGTAGATCGCCGCGCCCACCGGCTGCATCAGAAAATAGGTCAGCACCAGAGCCAGCCCGATCAGGGTCTGGTTGCTCGGCGCGGTCTGCGTTCCCAGCGCCTGCCGCAGGAAATGAAAGACGATCAGCAGTCGCGTGAACGGAGTCAGGGCCACCAGCAGTGCCGGCAGAAGCGTGAGCAGGGTTAACAGGACAACGATGTTCCAGGGCACCGAACCACGGGCCCCGCCCAGCCCCGTCCAATTCAACCCAGAGGCGTGCCGCGGCCGCAAAGCCCAGACTGCCGCCACGTTTTCGATGCGGCAAGAAATGATCGGGACCATCGCCAGCGTGCGCCCCAACGTAACTCCGCTCAACATTCGCTCCGCCCGTTCTTCGTGGGTGTCGGCGCCGCATTCCCGGAGCTGTCTTGGCCAGTTCCGGCTTGTTCCGTCGCTGCGTCCCCCCGATTGCGGAAATCGTCCAGCCGGGACAGAAGCACCAGGGAGGACGGCGTCCCCCCCAGCAGAAAACGCATTCTCTCGAACTCGACCACGGCCACGAAGCGGCGTTCGCCGAGCGGCAAACTTTCGCACAGCCGGAGGCCCTTTGGGGTACGCCGGCTGAGCCGCAGAACCCGCCCCCACAACGCGATGACCCGCCGCCGAAACCTGTCCGATGAAATCCGCAACGCTTCCGTCGCCATACTATTCACCATCCCCGACCGCAGGCCTCGCTCTGGCTTCACGCCAGCTCCGTCAGCCGCACCGCCAGATTGCCGGCGACCACCTCAAACTCGCTCCAGCCAATCAGCGTGGCATTCAGGCGCAGCGGAACGTCCTGGCGCACGCGCCAATGGGCGTCGATCACGGAACCTCGGCGCAACTTCAGCAGGTCCGCGATCTTGAAGTCCGGCAACGGGAGTTCCACCGTCAATTCGCAGCGCAGCCCGAGCACCGGCTTCCAGCGTTCGTCCGCCTGTCGCTCGAGCTCCGACGGCAGAGGCAGTGCGCCCTTGTCTGCTTCTCCTGCCGTCTTTTCGAGCGTTCGCGCCAGACCGACTCCTGCTGCCATCGCCATCTCCTTCCCGCACCGTTCTCCGGCTCAGCGCTGAATCAGGAACTCGGTGAAATAGACTTCCTCCACCGCTAACCCCGGCAAGCGTTCCTGCAGCGCGTGCAACAAGTCCTCCTTCAACTTTGCCTTGCCTTCTGCCGTCAGCAGTTCGTCCACCCGGGCTTGGGCCAACACTCCGAGGATCGTGTCCCGCACCTCGGCCACCGGCGGCGCATTTTCGCCTTTGCCCATTTCTCGGCCCAAGCCAAGGTCAACCCCCACTCGCAAGTAAGACCTCTGGCCGGGGTCCGCCAGATTTAGAACGAAGGTCTCCAGATGCAGCGTGCTCCTCACTTGCGGCCCCGCCCCAGACAACCCTGGCTCGGTCCGGCGCGTGCTCCAAAGCCACGCCCCTGCCGCTACCAGCACAACCGCGAGCACAGGGAAGACAATCCCGGTTCCTCTCGGTCGCGTTGCGTCTTTCGTGTTTTTTTGGGTAGGCACTTGCCAGGAAAAGAAGCAGTCCGGATACCGCAGACAAGCACGAAGGGGAGGGGAGGGCGGACCGAGACATCTGGCGCCAACGGCCCGCAGGTCAACCTGCGGACATTCTTCGCCGATTTCGTTGGCCCCGAGCCGAGGGATTCTTAGAAGAATCTGGCGTAGCGTAAGAGAATCCTCATGAAGGGTCTCTTACGCTCGGCCAGCTCATCTGCGGCGGCGACGGTTCGTCGCCGGAGACCAGTCAGAAGTCCGAAAACTCAGGGCTCTTACTGTTTCAGCGCGATTGTGTCCTGAGTAATTTGGTCAAACGTCGTCACCGCTTTGGCATCCGCTTCAAAACCACGCTGCGCCACGATGAGGTTGGCGAATTCGGTGGCGATGTCCACGTTCGACAACTCCAGCGACCCGCCCGAGATCGTTCCCAAACCTCCTGCGCCCGGGACCCCCACCACGGCCGGTCCCGAAGCCAGCGTGGGTGAGTAATCCGTGGTGCCGTCGAGCTGGAGTCCATTCACGTTGGCGAAATTCGCCAGCGCCAATTCTCCCAGCGCTTGCGTCTTGCCGTTGGTGAAGGAGCCGGTAATCGTGCCATCGGAACCGATGCTGAAATTGGCCAGAGAACCGCTGCTGCTGCCATCCTGCCCAATCGACGTGGTCGAGCTTGGAGCCGCGACCTGCGTGATCACTGGGGTGGTTCCGCTGAGCAGATTCCAGTTGAAAGTCTGATTGGTAGCGCCGTCGGCGAACCCCGTGATGGGAATCGCGGAATC
Organism: uncultured Acidobacteriaceae bacterium; assembly: GCA_963749985.1. Lineage (GTDB taxonomy): Bacteria > Acidobacteriota > Terriglobia > Terriglobales > Acidobacteriaceae > Sulfotelmatobacter. Next base: position 396,446 of record CAVVOS010000008.1, read on the forward strand.
GTTCGCCAGGGTGAGGGGCGTTGTGGGCACGGTAATCGTATCGCCGATGGCAAAAGCGGTAGATCCCGCCGCAATCGTAAAGTCGACCTGGCCGGAGGTGAAGGGACTTCCTACCGTAGCCGTACCCAGCGGTCCGGAAACCGAGCCCACGACCGCGAAAGTGGTCGCACTCGTCGCCGTAGCGGTGATGGTTTGTGTCACGGTCGCCGCCGTTGTCGCCAGCCCGGAAATGGTTCCGTTTCCGACGTTGGTCCCTCCGTAAGCTGCCGTTCCGGCTCCGCCGCCGGTGCCAATCAGCGCTCCATTTCCATTGAATGTCAAAGTACCTGTGGACAAAATTCCGGTGGGTGGGACGCCCCCGACCGAGTTGAGGTCGGCCGGTGGGATGCTGAGACTGTAGCTCCAGGTGTTCGGGCCGGTGTTGGTAAAGTCATAGGTCAGGGTGTGGCTGGCCCCCAGCGAGTCGTAGATGGTCACCGGGGTCGAGAACTGGGTGCCCAGCCCACCGGAGGCGTCAAGATTGGCGGTTATCTCGGCGTTGGCGGTTGCCGTCGGCGGACTGACGGTACCCGCGCCGATTTGCAACGGCACGATCCCCGCGCCGGTATTGACCACTCCGTTCACCGCGGGATAGCCCAGGACTTGTTGTCCTGCGGAAGTGACCAGGAAGTTGTTGGAGTCGACCGAAAAATCTCCCGCTCGCGTGTAATCGATGGTGCCGTCCGCGTTCTGTACCGTAAAAAATCCGTTGCCTTGGATGGCCACATCCGTGGGCACGCCCGTGGCACTGACGCTGCCTTGGGTGAACAATGCGGGCATGGAACCAATCTCCACGCCAGCCCCCACCTGAATAGGATCTCCCGACCCCGTGGTTCCCAGACTCTGGTAAAACAAGTCGCTGAACAGCACGGTGGTATCTTTGTAGCCCGTGGTGTTCTGGTTGGAGAGATTATTGGCGATGGCCGACAGCGCCGTGGATTCGGCCGTCAACCCGGATAGTGGAATAGAAAAGTCAGGCATTTAGAACGCTCCTTGGATCTTGTTGGTGAGTGCCGATAGGGACGGCGATGCGAAGTTGGGTAACGCTGGGAAAGTGGCTGGAGCTACCGCAGGAGAAGTCGCCGCCAGCGCGGAGGCGGCCGCCGAAACTGCCGGTGGCACCGCTGCGTTGGCCGCGCTTCCATTTGCCGGCGCGGTCCCGCCGCTCGACCCCGTGCTCCCCGAGGCAGGAACATACTGTTGCAACAGGGAGTAAATCGACGTGACTTCGCTCAGTTCGCTGAACTGCGCTAACTGGCCCACAAACTGCGAAGGGTCGACCGGACTGGTCGGATCCTGGTTCTGCAGTTGCGCCACCAGCAACTGCAGAAACATGTTGTTCAAGCTCTGTCCCGTAGGTAAGCCCGTCGTCGTCGGTGTGGTCGGTGTCGTCGGAACTATCGGAGTTGTACTCATGCCAATGTCCTCCTTTAGGCAAGAATGCTGAGACCGCTGCCCCCGCCGCCCCATGCCCCGGGCGGCAGAGATTCCATGGCATCATCCGCCGCGGACTCGGATGACCCCGGACCAGACTCGGAACTTTGCGATGCGGGCATGGGCACGAAAGAACGCTGCTGAGAATCGCCGCCCCCGGAACCGCTATTCGAAAAGGCAAATCCCTGCATGAAGTTCACGCTGTTGAGCCGCAGATTTTGTTGTTGCAGGGTATTCGTAATGGCTGGCATCTCATTCGTCAGGAGCCCGCGCAAGTCTCCCTTTTCGCTGCCGATCACCAGCCCCACATCGCTGGCGTGCACCACGGTGCGAACTTCCACGCTGCCGAAGGCGGAGGTGTTCATCCCAATCCGCATCTCCGACTGGCCGACGCGGTTCACCAGTTGTGCCACCTGCACCGGTCCGGGAACGACCACGGCCGGATTTTCCGAAGCTGCGAGAGCCGTGCCTGCCGGGTTGCCCGCGGCGGGCAACTGGACCGGTTTCGGCAGCGAGTCGGCGGAGAGCGCCGGTGGCTGGACCAACGGCAGCGCGACTCCGGCAGATGCCGGCGCCGCCGGGGCTGGCGCTGCTCCCGCCTGCGAGGAAGCCAACGGTGTGCTGGCCGCGCTCTGATCCGCAGCCGGATGCAGCGATGTTCCGGCCGCTGAGCTTACGCTCTCAGTTCCAGTCAGCGAGTCTTTGAGGCTTTGTGGACCGGCATTCTGCGAGGCGCCGCCCTCAGAGGTGCTGCCGCTGCTCTGGGAAATGCCGCCCTGCACCCCACTCGTCTGCGGACTCGCGCCGGTTGGGGCGGCGCTGTGACTGTCCCGGATCGCAGAACTCGTTGCCGGGAGAATCATCTTAGGCAGAACGGACGCGGCCGACTCCGTGCCCGGTCCCGGACTGGAGAAGAAAACCGCGAACGGCGTCTGGCTGGCCACCGCCAATTCGTCGCCTGAATCTGACCCCGGCGACAATGCCGAAGGCAGAATTGAACTCGGCGCACCCGGACCTGTGCCCGCTCTGCGCATGCTCGGATTTGTAACTGCGGCGGTTCCTCTTGAAGCGGCAAACTGCGGGGAGGTTCTACCCGCTGCCAACTGGGCGGCCGGATTCAAGACAGGCAAAGCGGGGATCGCTCCGTCTGTAACCCCGGTCATTGGATTCCCTGTCCCCGTCTCGGCTGAGAGTTCGCTTTGACTCACCGCGCCTGGCGGAAGCGCATCCGAAGAGTTTGCCGGGCCGATCGGGAGATTCGCACCGGAAGCAGGCAACACCCGCGCTACGGCTTCGCTGCCCGCTCCGGCATCCGCCAAGAGAGTTGGAGCGGACGCCATAGAGACCGGTGGATCTGCCCGAAGTCTCGACTGTGCAGCCGCAAATCCAAAACCGGTGGCCGGGGACGCACCCTCCTGATTTCCCTGAAGAGGATTGGCCTGAGTAGGATTCCCCTGAGGAAGATTGCCCAGTGGAAGACTGTCTAAAGAAAGATTCCCTGGTGAAGAACTGCCGGTCACAAGCGGTTCGCTTACAGAGGAGAGAGCAGACGGCTGTGGGTTCGCCAGCAGCGACGCTTCCGCCGGCGCCGCCGATTCACCCGGCGCACCATTCCACTGCCTGACCGGAGGGACCTCCGGCAAGACAGCCCCAGACGCAGGCTGTGCGGTTGCGGTGAAGAGAACAGATGGCTGCGTGCCCTCAGTCGGCAGCGGAGTCTTCGCTGACCCCAGCCCACTCTCCGTGCCATTCCATTGACCACTCCCTGCAGCGCTCAGCCTAACCGCGCCTTCACCCGAGACAACTCCCCCCGCGGCTGGGGAGAAAACAGGGAGCTGGACGTTATCCGCTATCGCGGTATCCACCATCCCACTCTCTTGCCCGCTTGTCTGACCACTCATCTGGCTTGGGATGAAGAACCCGCGCGTGGCCAGATCAGTGAGACCGCCTGCCGTCCCGGCGGAACTTGTCGACGGACTGAGAGTTCCGGTGGTCGGGCGCGGCGCGGAGTATTCGAACGTCGTACTCTTTTCCGCTGCCGTGGAAGCATTCGTCTTCCATCCCGATGGCTGAGCCGCTTCGCTCATCACCTCTGGAGTGGCTGCCTGACTGGCCACAGTCAGCGTTGGGGGAAGGCTCGCCTGCGGCAGACTCGATTGCAACAGACTCGACGGCACGAGGCTCGTCGGGATCAAGCTTGGCTGCGGACCCGCCGGGATAATTTGACTCGCCGCCGTCGGCATGAATGTCGGAATGGATTCGGGGACGACCGTACTCCCAGCCGCCAACCCGCTCACCGCAATCGCAGGGCTCGGGTTCAGTAATTTCTTGGGCGGGGCATTCCCCCAAGCCGGCATTCGCACATTCCCATTCGCCGCTCCTGTGTTCCCGGTGGCTAACCCGCCGGACGCGTTTGAAGCTTCCACTTCACCTGCCGCCGTCTGCGAAGTGGCAGCCTGCGATGTACTGGAAAGACCTTGCGCGGTCGCAAGCGTCGAGGCAAATCCACCTGCTCCACGCTGGCCTGAAATCGACGGGGCGGCTAAAGGCGCGGCTGCTGGCAGCACAGAAACACTATTCGAAATGGCTTCTAGAATCGGGCTCACGGTGATGTGTCCGGCTAGAAATATCCGGAGGCTCGCAGGGATTCATGCACTCCGGTGGCCATGGACAAACCCTTCGCCGGGAAGCTCAGGAAATACGCCAAAGGCTGTCAATTCAAGGGAATCCAAATTCTGCCGAAGGACACACAAGAAATCCCGGAAGACCCGTGCTAGGCAAAGCGCGACCCCGCACCCGGCAGACTTTAACCACGGCGCAAGTATTCCCGCCGCAAGAGAAACAAATCATCCTGATTCCGCTGCTCACGCCGCGCCGCCTTTTGTTGATATAAACGGAGTTGCTGATCGCGCACCCCTTCCAGCATTTCGCGCGCCCGCCTGGCCTGTTGGAAGATTTCGCGCTGCTCCTCGCGCAGCTGTTTCAGCCGTACCAGTTGTCCCGCAAGTTCCCCCCGATGCCGCAGCAGTTCCGCCTCGCATTGCAACTCGAATCGCAACTCGGCAGCCGTCACTCCCGTGCCCAGTTCCTTACTTTGCGCGGCATAGATTTCCTGACGGCGCGCGTCTATCTGCTCAGTCAGGTGCTGCACTCGCGTCACTTGCTGGTTGGCGGCGCGCAGCCGCAGTTCCTGCTGGTGCTCGATGCTTTGGCGAAAATGCAGAACCGCGTGTAGCGGGAAATGGAAGGCCATGTTCTCATCCCGGCAAAGCCAGCAGCTTGTCGATGGTTTCCGGGAACGGAGCCGCGTCGCCCGGTTTCTGCATCAGAAAATGGTCGAGTTCGGGAATCAGCGTGAGAGCCTTGTCCAGCGTGGAATCACTTCCCTTTTGGTAAGCCCCAATCCGGACCAGGTCTTCGGAAGCCGCATAAGCGGCGAGCAGACGCCGCAGCATCTGCGCTTTTTGCAGATGCGCTGACGAGGACACGGCCGGCATCAGCCGGCTCACGCTATCGAGGATCGCGATCGGCGGATAATGGCTGCGCACCGCCAGCCGGCGATCCAGCATGACGTGCCCGTCGAGCAATGCCCGCGCTCCATCCACCAACGGATCCTGCTCGTCGTCGCCTTCCATCAGCACCGTATAGAACGCTGTGATGCTGCCCTGGCTGAACCGGCCCGCGCGTTCGATCAATCGCGCCAGCATGGTGAAACACGAAGGCGTGTAACCCTTGGCCGTCGGCGGCTCCCCGGCAGCCAGCCCGATCTCGCGCTGCGCCATGGCCAGCCGGGTGAGGGAATCCACCACCAGAAGAACCTGCTTACCCTGCCCGCAGAAATACTCGGCCACGGCCGTCGCCGCCAGCGCCGCGCGAATCCGCAATAGCGGCGATTGATCGGAAGTGGAAACCACCACGCAGGCCCGCTTACATCCTTCTTCCCCCAAGGCGTTTTCCAGGAAGTCGCGCACTTCCCGTCCGCGTTCTCCCACCAGACCCAGTACCGTCAGATCGGCGCCCGTGTTCCGCGCCATCATGCCAATCAGCGTGCTCTTGCCCACCCCGCTGCCCCCGAATACTCCCACGCGCTGTCCCCGGCCGCAAGTCAGAAATCCATCGATGGCCCGAATCCCGCAGCCCAGAGGCTCGCGAATCGAAACCCGCGTCAGCGGCAGAGGAGCCGCCGCATCCAGTACCTGACACTCGCTCCCGCCATACCCTCCCCGGGAGTCAAGCGGCTGGCCGCTGCCGTCAATCACCCGCCCCAGCAGCCCGGCGCCCACGCGAATGGTGGGACGCTCTCCCCAGGTCGACACCCGGTCGCCATGGCGAATGCCGCGGGGCGATTCCAAAGGCATCGACAGCACGGTCGTGCCCCGAAAGCCAACAATCTCTCCCGGCAGCACGCGTCCCCGGGAATCCGTGATCGCACACACTTCTCCCACCGAGCAGAACGGACCTTCGGACTCCACCAGCGGGCCGATCACCTGCGTCACCCGGCCCTGCCAGCGCAGCGCGGGACAGGATTCAAGACGGGCAAAGTAGGGTGCCAGCAAACCCTCCACGCTCATGGCTTGTCCTTGATCTGCGGCCGCGCCGCCAGCAAATCCGTCAGGCCCTGTTCAATCTCCTTGAGCTGCACTTCCAGTCCCAGCTCCGCCGTTCCCATCGAGGTTCGCAACTGGCATTGTTCCAGCGCCATGGTGGGATCCTCCACAACCTGCGGCAGTTCTCCCGGACCCAGGCGCGAAATCAAGTAGTTCCGCCAAACCGGAGCTTGCTGCGGATTCACCGCCAGAACGACTCCAGTGGCCCCTTCGATTCGTTCCAGCGCCACCCGCAGGATCCCCATCAAAAGCAAAGGATCCACTTGCGCCTCGCGGTGCAGCACCTTGCGTGCAATGCTCAAGGCCAACTGCACCGCTTCGGCTTCGATCTTTTTGTAGTAGGCCGCCCGCTCCCGGGCAAAATCGGCCAGCGCCTGGGCCACGGCGGAACGTTCGCGCGCCAGTTGTTCTTCGAACTTTGCCCGGCACTCCAACCCGCCCTGCTGGCGGCCCAACTCCCGCACCTGGGCCTCGCGTTCCAATCCAGGGGCCGCGCCCGCCGCCGGATCCAATTCTCCCGGGCTCGCCAACCGGTGTTCGCTGAGCAGAAAGTTGGGCTTGCCCGGCTCCGCTACGGCGATGCTGTAGGAAAATGGCAGCACTGCGGGCGGCTCGCCCGGCACCGGGGTCGGGGACGCGGGCGAAAGCGCCGCCCGGCTAGCCGACGAACTCATCTTCTGCCTCCGGAGTCAACGTCAGCTTGCCTTCCGCTTCCATCTTGCGCGCCACCGCGACCGCCTCCAGTTGCGCGGCGTTGATCTGCCTCGTCTTTACCGGCCCCAGTACCTCCATGTCTTCTTTCAACATCTCCACGGCACGGGAAGACATCGATTTGAAGATGTAGTTCTTCAATTCTTCCGAGGCGCCGCGCAAGGCGGTGGCCAGCGTCTTTTTGTCCATCAATCCCAGCACCTCGCGGATCCCGGCTTCGGGAACGGTCAGCAGGTCTTCAAAGGTGAACATCAGGTTGCGGATGGAGAGCGCCAGCTTGGGGTCGTCGCCTTCAATCGACTCCAGTATGGTTTTGCCCACCGCCACATCGAGCCGGTTCAACAAGTCGGCTACGCCGCGTAATCCCGCATACGCCCGCCGGCTCTGCTCGCCCAAAGCTTCCAGCCGTTTGTGCAGCACCACCGCCACCCGCTGCGCCATCTCCGGGGAGAATTGCCGCAGCTGGGCCAGGCGCTTGATGGGCTCGGACCGCAACTCCGGAGGCAGCTTCATCAGCACCGTCGAGGCCTGCTTCGACTCCAGGTGGGCCAGAATCAGCGCGATAGTCTGGGGATGCTCGCCCTCGATGAACTTCGCCAGTTGCTGGGGATCGGCTTTGCGCAGGGAGTCGAGCTTGGTGCCGCTCATCTCGTGCGCCCGCGCCACCTGGCGCAACAAATCGGTGGCCCCTTCCTTCCCGAAAGCTTTCACCAGGACCTTGTTCGCATATTCCATCCCCGCCGACGTGATGTAGTCGCCGGTCAGGATCAGGCGGTCAAATTCCTCGAGCACCGCCAATCCGGTTTCCGGTGCGACCGAACTGAGGGTCGTGATCTCCTGCGTAATCTGCTCCACCTCCGGCTGCGGCAGGTTACGGTAGATGTCGCTGGCCGCGTCTTCCCCCAGGAGCACCATCAGGATGGCAGCCTTGCGCAAACCGCTGGTCGGAACGGCCACTTATTCTCTCTCTTCCTTTACCCACGACTCCACCAAACGGCTGGCGGCTGCGGGCTCGGCTTTCACTTTCTCGGTGAGCATCTTCTTCAGCTGGGTGGCTCGCTGGGCCTCGCTCGAGAGCTGCCCGCCACCCTCAGCCGATCCCGCGGCCCCGGCGGCGGCCAAGGGCGGCTGCGCACCCCGGCGTTTCCCGGGCAGCTCCCGGAAGGCGGTCAGCGCTTGTTTTTTCACCGGCCGCAAAATCAGGACATAGACCACCCCAAACAGCGCCGCCACCCCGAGGTAGCGCAAGGCCCAGGTCCAGGGCAAGATCAGCCCGCGCCAGTGTTCGACTTTCGTCGGCGGGGCGGGGACTTCGATGGGCAACTCCTGAAACGAGAGGTTCTCCACCGCCAGCACGTCGCCGCGCTGCGCATCCACGCCAATAGCGGCGCGGGCTAATTGTTCGATCTCTTTCATCTCGTCGGGCGTACGTTTGCGCCGCGTGCTGGTGCGCTTGCCCGCCTGTTCCGTGACCTCCACCGCATCATCCACCAGCACCGCGGCCGCGATCCTCCGCACCCGCCCGGCCGGTTCGACGCTGCGGTGCAGGCTCTTGCTGATGGCGTAGGTCGTGGAATCGGATTTTGACGTCGACTGCTCGGTGCTCAGCGGGTAGGCCGAAGCCGCGCTCGCGACCGGGGCGGTCGCGGCGGCGGGAGCTCCCGGAGCCGGGGCGGCCGGGGGCGGCGCTGCTGCGGCAGGCGCAGAGGCGGCCGGAATGTTGCTGGGGGTGCCGGGAACTCCCGCCGGAGCTCCGCCCGTTGAACTTTCTTCCGAGTGTTCCTGGGTCAGAGCGGTAGGGGTCTTCGGATCGTAGGTCTCCTGCGTGTCTTCACTGGTCCCGAGGTCGTACTCCACATGCACGCTGGCCCGCACATGATCGGCGCCCACCACCGGTTCCAGGGTATGCACCAGGGTCTTGGCCAGTTCCTCGTCCGGGGCATAAACCCGTCCGCCGTCCCGCACATGCAGCAGCGGCGTGTTGCTGTCGGCGTCGACCACGGTAACGTTTTCCGGCCGCAGCCGGTCGACCGCGCTGGCCACCAGCTGGGGAATGGCCTGCTGCGCTTGTTCGGAAAGGCGGCCGCTCCGGGTCTTCAGAATCACCGCCGCCTTGGCTTCGTGCTCCTGCTCGGTGAACAGCGACTCCTGGGGCAACACCAGATGCACCCGCACTCCCTGGACTTCGCTCAGCGTGCCCAGCGTGCGCTCCAGTTCGCCTTCGAGCGCGCGCTGGTAATTCACCTTCTCGGTAAAATCCGATCCCGCCCAGTTGGGCGTGTCAAACAGTTCGAATCCCAGGCGCGCACTGCGCGGCAGACCTGCCGCGGCGGTCTCCAGGCGGCTCGCGTCCAGCTTGTCTTCCGGGACCAGCAGGCTGCCCCCGTCGGGAGAAATCTGGTGGGAAATGTTTTTTCCCGCCAGCCGCGCCCCGAGCGCTTGCGCTTCCTCGGGCCGCAGCCCGGAATACAGCGTTACATATTTCGGCTGTCCCAGCAGCGCCACAAACACCCACAGAGTTCCCGCCACCACCGCCACGCCGGCCGCGAGCAGCAAACGCTGCTGGAAACTCAATCCCTTGCCGAACTCCCCCAGCCGGTGCAGGACGTCGTCGAACGATTGGGGCTTATTGTCGGCCATGGCTTTGCCTTGATCGCTTGCGGATCCCCAGCTTGCGGATCTTCAGCTCCAGCGGAGCCCAAACCGGCCGGGTCGCCACTACCTTCGAGTTGCCTTCCGCGATTGCGTGAATTGTAAATAAGGAGTTGCTGAGGGAGTTGCCGAGAAAAGCGACACCTCAGAACTGCATACGCGAAATCTCCTGATATGCGGAAACAATTTTGTTGCGTACCTGCATCATGAGCTGGAAGGACAGGTCGGCCTTTTCCACCGCAATCAGGGCGCTGTGCACGTCGACGCCGTTGCCCTCGAGCACGCCCGCCACCTTGGTTTCCGCCTGCGAACTCAACTGTCCCATCTCATCCATCGCGCCCCGTAGTGTGTCGGCAAAGCCGCCGCCGGCGGCCGCCGGAGATGCGGCCGCCGCGCTGCTCTCGATTTCGGCGGGAAGGATGCGCAAAGAAGATACCGGGCTGCTCATGATTTAGCCTCTAAGTCAGAATCTGCAGCGACTGCTGGATCATGCTCTTCGCCGCCTGCACCGCCGCCGCGTTAAGCTGATAGGCGCGCACCGCGCTTAACAGGTCCGCCATCTCCATCACCGGATTCACATTCGGATAAGTCACATACCCGGCATCGTCCGCATCGGGATGCCCGGGCTCATAACGCCGCGGCAGCGGCGACATATCGGCCACCACCCGCTCCACCCGTACCCCGCCGTCCGGTGCCGCCCGCCGTAGTCCCGCCAGCAGCAGCGGGAAACGCGGCATGGGCTGGGCCCGGAACACCAGCATTTGCCGCCGATAAGCTCCGCCCTGCGCGCTGCGCGTGGTCTCGGCGTTCGCCATATTCGCCGCCACCACCTCGGCCCGCCAGCGCTCCGCCCCCAGCGCCGAACCGCTCACCTCAAGCATGCCAAACAGATTCATGACGACGTGCCTCCTCCCGAGTTGATGGCCTGGGAAATACCGTGAAACTCATCTTTCAAGAGCTGCACTCCCAGGTTGAATTTCATCTGGCTTTCGGCCAACAGCAGGCTTTCGCGCTCCACGCTCACGTTATTGCCGTCGGGACGCTCCAGCAGCCCGCGCACCTGCCGCACCACCGGAGCCGAGGGAGCGTAAGCCGCATAGGAGAGAATTCCCCACCCGTTCTCCCACTCCTGCATTCCCGCCCGCCGCAGTTCCGCACCGAAATCCAGATCGCGGGTGCGGTAGCCCGGGGTATCGATGTTTGCCAGGTTCGACGTGATCAGCTTGTGGCGGGCTACGTCCACGTCGAGAAAGCGGCTGAGCGCCTCGGTCATCGGAGTATCAATCATGGACATAGCTGCTCCAGCTCGGCAGCCCATAGCTGCGGATCTTATTTCGCACCGTGCGCAGGCTTACCCCGAGAAGCTCGGCAGTCCGGGAACGGTTTCCACCGGTGGCATCGAGCGTCATCTCGAGCAGCTTGCGCTCCATGTTCTCGAGCGACACCCCGGCCCGCAGATGATCGTCCCCTTCGCGCTTTTCGGTCCTGTCCGTGGCTTCGACCTCATCCCATCCCGAACCTTCCAGGCCTTCCCGCCCGATCTCCGCACTCGTGGCCAGCGCCACGGCGCGGCGCACGCAGTTTGCCAGCTCCCGCACATTGCCCGGCCAGTCATGAGTTTCCAGCCGGTCGAGGAATTCCGCGTTCAACCGCAGGCTCTTGCCCGGTGGGGCGTACAGCCGGGCGAAGTGTTCGGCCAGTTCCCGGATGTCTTCGCGGCGCTCCCGCAAAGGCGGCAGGCTCAGGGCAATCACATTCAGCCGGTAATACAGGTCGGCGCGAAACTTGCCCTCCCGCACCATCTCGGCCAAACCTCGATTCGTGGTCGAGATCACACGCAGGTCCACCCGCACGCTGCGCGTATCGCCCAGCCGGTCGAACTCCCGCTCCTGCAGCACCCGCAGCAGCTTGGGCTGCAGCCCGAGCGGCATCTCGCCCACTTCGTCCAGCAACAAGGTTCCCCGGTGGGCCAGTTCGAAGCGGCCCGGCTTGGCCGTCGTTGCCCCGGTAAAAGCACCCCGGGCATATCCGAAGAGTTCGCTCTCCAGCAGAGTCTCCGGGAAGGCGGCGCAATTGATCGCCACAAAGGCGCGATCGCGCCGCGGACTCAGCCGATGCACCAGCCGCGCCACCAGTTCCTTGCCGGTACCGCTTTCGGCTTCGATCAGCACGTCCGCGTCGCTGGCCGCCGCCTGGCGCGCCCGCTCGAGCGCCCGCAGCCACCCCGCGGCGTGTCCCGCCAGCCCTTCCGCCGCCTCGGCCTGGGTCCGGGCCTGCGCCAGAATCCTCTCTGCCGCCTGCTCCAATTGTTCAAACGATACCGGCTTCACCAGATAATCGCAGGCTCCCCCTTTCATCGCCGTCACCGCATCGGGCACGTTGGCAAATGCCGTCAACAGAATCACCGCGGTGTGCGGCGCGAGCGAGCGCGCTTCCCGCATCACGGCAAACCCGTCCGCCCCGGGCATACGAATATCCGTTACCACCAGCGGATGCTTGGCCCGGCCGAACTTTTCGAGGGCCTCGCGCGCATTCGCCGCCGTGTCCACCAGCCAGTTGCGCCGCAGGAAGTGCGCTTCGAGCGCGGCCCGCATGCCGGCTTCGTCGTCCACCACCAAGACTCGATTCATCCCTTTCCCTCCAGCCGCAGTTCTTTCTACGACAATTCTTTCTGCGACAGCTCTTCCCTCGACGGGTCTTCCCGCGATGGTCTTTCGTGGAGCGGAAACGTCAACGTGAAACTTGCGCCCGCACCCGCCCGGTTCCCCGCAGCCAGCGATCCTCCGTGCTGCTCGACGATCTTGCGGCACACCGCCAGGCCCAGCCCCGGGCTGCCCGCGTGCGTACTGAATCCCGGCTCAAATATTCTGCCCGCTTCCTCCGGTTGAATTCCCGTCCCCGTGTCGCTCACACAAATCGCTGCGGCGGCGGTGTTCCCCTGGTGAATCCTGTGCCCCGCAACCTCCACCCAGCCTCCCCCGGGCATGGCTCGAAGCGCATTGAGCACCAGGTTCAGCAGCACCTGTTCGAGACGGTGGCGATCGGCGGCGAACCACACCCCCTGCAGCTGATTGCGCAGACACAACTCAACTCGCGCCTGATGCGCCATGGGCACCAGAAATCCCCCAGCCCAGTCCAGCAACCGCCCCAGGTCGGTGGGGACACGCTCGGGAGCGGGCAGGCTGTGGAAGTGCAGGACGTTATTGACCGTGGCGGCCAGCGTGCGCAGCCCGGCCTGCACGTGCTCGACCCACTGGCGGCATTCCGCCGACAGCCCGGCTTCCGCCAGCAAGCCGGCAAACAATTCCAGACTGCCCAGCGGATTGCGGACCTCATGCGCCAGAATGGCCGACATCTCGGCCAGAGCCTGCTCGCGACGCAGTTTTTCCCGCTCCTGCACCAGCCGTTTCGCGTCGCTCACATCGCGCAGGATGAAGATCGAGACACAATCCGCGCCGCTTGATCCCGCATCTTCTTTATCAGCGTCCTTGACCGCCGCGTGTCGCACCGCCAGCCAGCGCTCCCCGCGCCCCTCGCCGAAGCCTTGCTCCTGCTCCCCCGGCTCCGCCCGGGCGCGGTCTAACAGATCCCTCAATTCCCCGGGCACCACCGATAAAGATTCGAAAGCGAGCGCGGAATTTGCTTCGGAACCAGTCTCATTGGCGACGGCGCTGAGCAGCCGCCGCCCCTCCGGATTTACCAGCGAGATCGCGCCATTGGCTCGCGCGACCAGTACTCCGCAAGGCAGTCCCTCCAGAATGCGGTCCAGGTGCCGCCGCATCTGCCGGTTCTCTTCGAGACTCCGCGCCAGGTCCACATTGCTCTCGGCCAACTCGCCGTGCAACCGCACCACTTCGGAACGAAGCATGCCGTAGGAGCGCTCCAGCGAATCCGCAGCTTCGGCGAAGCTGTGAAACGCCTGCAGCAGGAATTGCTCGTTCCCGTTCGCAAGTGCGATAGGCAAAGACGTCATAGCGGCACAGGCAACATTTGCACGGTGATGGCCAACAGGGCGGGCGAGCGGCTGAGATTCTTCTTAGATCGCTGCTTAGCAGGCTGCTGAAAAACTCGGCCGCGCCCTTGGTTTTGGGTGGCGCAGCGCTTCAGCGTTGCGATAAGTCCTGTCTTTAACAGCTGCTTTTAGCCGCCGAGTATACTTCCAACAGGCGAATGGAGTTTTTTCAGCAGCCGTCAGCTGCCGTCTCATGAGTGCCTTCGGAAGGGCGTCACGGTTGGCGGAAAAACTCACAAATACGTGAAGTACCGTGAAAGAGCGGCACTTCATCGCCGCGTAAGGTCTCTAGAATCGCTTGGGCTTCAGCCCCTGAGGGAGCCTGCGGGTTGCTCCTCCGATTCTCTATAAGATTTCTCTTAACTCGCCAGTCCGGCGCACGAAAGGGACCGGCTCCCTAGGGGAAGGCGAGGATGTTGAAAGGGAAAATAGAGATGCTCGGTCAAAACCGTGGCCCCGTTCTCCACTAAGATCGAAGCCCGCTCCATGACGTGCTGCAATTCGCGCACGTTGCCCCGCCAGGGATGAGCTTCGAGAATACGGACCGCTTCACCGCTCAGACTCGGACAAGGCCCGCTCAGCGCGGCCGCCATGCAGGCCAGGAAGTGCTCCGCCAACGGGATAATGTCGGCGCGGCGCTCGCATAGCGGGGGCAATTCCAAGGGAAAGGCTGCGAGCCGGTAAAAGAGATCCTCACGAAATTCGCCTCTCCCCGCGCGTCCCGCCAGATCCACATTGCTCGCCGCCACGACCCTGACGTCGACCCGGGTCGCTTCGGCCGTCCCCAGCCGCTGTACTTCCTTCTGTTCCAGAAAGCGCAGCAGCTTGGCCTGCATGCCGAAGGGCAGTTCACTCACCTCGTCGAGAAAAAGGGTACCTCCGTGGGCAGCCGGAATGCGTCCCAACTGCGCCTGCACCGCTCCCGTAAACGCCCCCCGGGCATGGCCAAACAGTTCCGACTCGAGCAAGGTTTCTGGAATGGCGGCACAGTTGACCACGATGAAAGGTTTGGCGGCCCGTGGGCTTAGGCTGTGCAAGGCGTGCGCCACCAGTTCCTTGCCGCTTCCCGTCGGACCCGCGATGAGCACGGTCGTGCTTCGGGGAGCCACCAGCTTGGCCATGCGATAGACGCGCTGCATCGCTTCGCTGCGTCCGATCATGCCGGGCAACGGCTCCGATTCCCCCTCTCCAGCCTTTTCCAAGCCTTCCCGCGCGGTCCCTGGTTCCACGGCGCGCCGGGAAGGATTCGCATCGCACTCTTTCATCTCCCCCGCATCGTCCGCTTCCGCGGCGTCGGAATCCACCAATACCACCTGAATTCCCGGAAACCTCCGCTCAATGATCGCGATCAGTTCCTCGGTGTCCAGATCCGGAACTCTCCGGTCAAGAAAGAGCACCTGCCAGTCTCCCTTTTCCAGATTGGCCAGCGCATCCGCCCCACCCACCACCTGTTGCACCGGCCGGCAGCGTCCGTTCAGACGGTGCATGACCTGCTCCCGCAGCACGCTGCTCGGACTCGCGATCAGCGCTCCGCCGGCGGCCCAGGCAATCATCGGAAAGGCTGTCATCTCGCTCATTCAGGTCTCCTGCGCGTCTCTCTTTTCTTTTTTCTTGCTCTTGCTCTTGCCGCAAATACAAATGCGATTCGGTCACGCTTCCGGCGCCGACTTCCACACAGGCCAAGCATTCCCGGTACTCGCCGAAACACCCTTCCAACCGATGGTTACCGTCTCCAGGTCTTCGGTCCGCTCCCGTTCCCAGCCGGCTCCGGCTCGTTCCAGCCCCGCTTGCGCCACCAACAGCCCCAGTTCAGGCCGGGAGCATGCAGACCGCGACGCTCCCGCATGCCATCGGACGCGCATCCAGACCTGATCTGGCCGAGAGCCCGTGCCGGTATCGATGCGCAAAGCCGTACCCCACGCCGAAAGACTCAGCGCCGAGTCCAATATCCGGAACATCAGCATCGCCAGCCGGGACCGCTCCATGCTCACGGTCAAGCCAGAAGAAGATGAAGAACAAGAGGAAGAAAATGAAGAAGGAGACGAACCATCCAGCGTGAGCCGAACCTCTCTCGCCGCGGCCACGGGTTCGAGATCGTCCACCGTTTCCTGCAGAAGACTTTTCAGCTCGGTCGTCTCCTGCTCCGGTTTTTCCCCGGCTTCCACATCCGCGACTTCCCGGATCGCTTCCACCAGGGCGCGCATACGCTCCGTCAATACCAGCCCTTCGCGCAGCCCGTGCACGTACTGTTCGAGGGTGCGGGGACTGGCCAGCGCCACCTCCATCGAGCATTGCAATCCGGTGAGCGGCTGGTTCAGGGCATGCAACAATTGCGCCAACGGGCTGCGCCCGCATGGCTTCGCGCCGCTCGCCGGCTCCAGCGACGGTGCGTTCTGTGCCCCAGCCTTCTGTGCCGCGTTCTGTGGCGGATGCGCCTCTTCACGAACCATGTGGGGAATCATTCCGGCGCTCCCGCCCCGCTGCCCACTTCGTAGCCCACCCCGCGCACCGTGTGGATCAACTTCCGCGGATGTCCATCATCCACCTTCCTCCGCAAATAGTTGATGTAAACATCCACCACGTTTGTTGTTGTATCGAAGGTTAGGTTCCAGACGTGTTCGATGATCATGGCGCGAGAGACCTGACGGCCGGCGTTGCGCATGAGATATTCCAGCAGGGAAAACTCTTTGGCGGTGAGTTCGATGCGGCGGCCGGCGCGTTCGGCGCGGTGTTCGACACGATCGAGTTTCAGATCTTCCACCACCAGCACAGACTCCGAGGGCAAGTGGCTGCGCCGCAGCAAGGCTCGAATGCGGGCGGAGAGTTCGCTGTAGGAGAAGGGCTTGGGCAGAAAATCGTCGGCGCCGGTATCGAGACACTGCACCCGGTCTTCCACGCGGCCTCGCTGCGTGAGCACCAGCACGGGTAGGCTCGGCCGCTTCAGGCGGAGATGACGCAACACGCTCACCCCATCCAGCTTCGGCAGATTCAGATCGAGGATAACCAGATCGTAGTCGAACTCGCTTCCCATGGCACGCGCCTGTTCGCCGTCCTCGACCACGTCGACCGCGTAGTGCTCCCCTTGCAGCCCCTGGCGCACAAACCCGGCCAGAGCCGTATCGTCTTCCGCAATCAGAATCCTCATAAGTGGGCCTTAATCACAGACCGATTCTAGTTAGAGAAAGCTCAGTTGAGACGGAAACCCGTCCGCACGAAAGGGAGTGTTTGCAGAAACGGGGTGCGGGTTCAAAACGGGAGGAAGCTTGGAGCCTCTGCACTACACGCACGCCAAGCCTTGAAGCTCCTACTGCACCAGACGGTAGAGATCGACGCCACCGTTGTAATTGGGCACGTAGATCTGGCCTCCGTCGATCACGGGAGGATCAAACTTGTTGAACAGAAACTGGACACCCCAGCGTTGCGAATCCCATAGAACCTTCAGTGATCCATCCGCCGCGAGGTGTACGGCGTCGTAGACCAACAAACGGCCGTTCACCACCTGCGCATTTGCATCGCCGTATGGAATGGTACAGACGAGAATCGCCGAATTAGGATCCGCTCCGTTGCTCGATCCGGAACAGAACCCACCTGGCATTCCTCCGGGAGGATTGCCCCGCACGTCGGCGCTGGCGTATTCGTTACTTTCCGCAAGATAGGTCAAGTTTCCCGTCGAGCTGATGGACCATTTGTGCAGTTGCGAATTCTCACCCCAAGCGAAAATCGTCCACGATTGCAGCACCGGGTCGAAGAACTGCACCGGAGTCATGTGGAGATGTGCCGTGTCGCCCCAGGGAAAGAAGTTCAAGGTGCGAGGATCGGCTGGACAGGGATCAACCGGTCCGGGACTCATGGTGAGCCAGACGGGAGGGGCTGCGAGTTTTGCGCAGTTTGCCTTAGGGTTAGAGAGGTCTGTAAGGGTCGTTCCGCCGAGGCTCGCGGTTTTGATCGGAAAAGCGATTCCGTCTTTCCCGGTGGCAATACAGATTCCAATCGAGAAAATGCAGGCCGGACCAGCCGATCCCCAATCTTCGTCCGACCAATTTCCGGTGGCCATCTGCGGGTAGACGAGGAGAACCGGCGTGCCTTGATCGTTGACCATGGGCACCAGTTTTGCATCCTTCAGCGACATGTTCATGCGGCTGCCAACTGGCTTGATGGCTTCGGAGGGAGCGCTGACTCCGGCCAGCTTCACGGCGGCCGCCGCGGCCGCCTGCCCGGTTCTGGCGAAGTCCGTCCATGGCGTCCAGTGGTCGATCACCTGCAGCGAGGCAGGAGTTCCTTCCGAAGCAGGCGTGTACTTCAGTTTGAGAAACGACTCACCCCACTGACTCACGCCATCGAAGTCGCCATTTCCGGTGGTGACGTAGAGGTAGCCTTGTGAGTCTGCAGCGGCGCCTTGCCCCGCCATCCATACGCCAGCGCCCTCACCCGCGGTCAACGCCAGCATCGCGCTCACCGTGTTGCTTGCGACATCGAAGGCGAAGCAGTAGCCAGAGGCACCGGCGCCAGTTTCGTAGGTTGTCCCCGAACATCCAAACACGGTTTTCACACCGTTGATGTTCGTCTCCACTAAGGAGGATCGCTGTTTGCGCATCGCCGCGTTAAAGTCCTGGGTTCCACTTTTTCCCTGGATCAGCACCGGTGGGACTACCTGACTTCCATCCGCCACTTTCAGAACAAACATAAAATAACGTGCGGTTTGCGGGTTGCCGGTTTTGTCCGGCGAAACCCAACAGACCTGATAGAGGCGCTGCGTGTCTGGGTCGATCACGCCGGTGGAGAGGCATCCCCAGAATTGGTTGATTTGATGGCTGTCGATGTTTTGTGATCCCGTGATCGGCGTCCCAAGCGTGAACTGCCAGATGCCGGAGCCATCGTGGGCGTCAACTCCACGCACGATGTCAGCCATCGAGGGAAGCACCATCACGTCGCGGGTTCCGCGCTTGGTCTTCACATTCGGCAAGATAAGTGGCTGCGCTTCGACGCCACGGGCATCGCCGATCACCGGAATAATGGTCGCGCGGATTATTCCCTTGGACGCAACCGACGCCTGCGTCAGTTGCGTCTCGCGCGGATTCCAACCACTTCTTGCGTTATCCGCGGACCGAGTGAGCCACGGCACCATGGTTTGGGGCAGGCAGTTTCCAGTGACGGAGAAAACGAAGGTGCAGATGAGCAGGCATACATGAGAGGGTTTCACGTGTCCTCCGTAGCAGGCAATCAAAACGCGAATCGAACGGGAGTTCGAGGGCCCATAGCAATGATCTTTCGGGCGGTCAGATAAGTTCAGGCTGTCGAGGGACCATTGCCTATCTAATTGTGATTCTGGAACTCAGAACGTATCACAGGGCCAAGCGAGATTCAACGCCACCCTCCGGCTAGCATTTGAAAAGTGCGCTGGTGGCCCTATAATCTTCCGGCATGAGCGCGGGCGTAATCCGCGCCAGGAGAAAATCAGCGATGTGTTTTTCAGCCACAGCGAACTTTGTGGGCAGCGGGGTGCTGGGAGCCGTGGGCGTGGTCACATTCACCAAGGTCAAGCACCGGCGGGAACTGCTTTTCGCGGCACTGCCTTTGCTATTCGCCATTCATCAGTTCATCGAGGGATTCGTGTGGCTGGGATTGGATGGAATACTCTCGCCGACTGTTGCCCACAACATGGGCGCAGCGTTCATGCTATATGCGCAGGGATTGCTGCCGTTCCTGCTACCGCTTAGCGTGCTGTTGTTCGAGCCCACCGCTAGGAGCCGCCGGCGCATGCTTCCGTTCTTGCTGCTGGGCGGGGCAACCACGCTTTACATATTGTGGGCGTTGACGGCATTCCCGACCCAGATCTACGTCAGGGGAAACAGCATTGTGTACATCAATCAGGCGACCAACAATACGGCGGTTGCGTTCGTCTATGTAATCGCGACCTGCGGATCGCTGTTTTTCTCGAAGGAGAGGCCGATGGTATTGTTTGGCGCGGCCAATCTGGTGATTCTTTTGGTGGTGATGGAGGTCAAGCGTTACGCGTTTACCTCGCTGTGGTGTGCATACGCGGCGGTGGCAAGCGTGATCATCCTGGCCTACTTCTGGAAGAGCCGCGGAGAGCGGCCGTTTCTCTACGCCTAGAGCGGGGATCGGCCGACATTCACATCGAGTAATAGTGGCCAGTGATCAGCGGTAAGTCCCCAGAGCACTGCTAAGTTTCCCAAGCCTGGAAAAGAAAGACTAGAACTGACCTTTGTGATCT
The DNA here is from genome assembly GCA_963749985.1 of uncultured Acidobacteriaceae bacterium. GTDB lineage: Bacteria > Acidobacteriota > Terriglobia > Terriglobales > Acidobacteriaceae > Sulfotelmatobacter. Next base: position 416,136 of record CAVVOS010000008.1, read on the forward strand.
ACCAATCTTCGGCGACGCCGCGCCCCACATCTTCTAGATTCTCCTCTGTAGCTGGAAGTAGAGCGCACGCGCGATCTTCATCCAGGTAAGGTCCATCCGGGTACCTGTAGAACAATATGTATCGTTCTCCAATCTTCTCTTTTACAGGCACCGGTTCGTTGAAAGAATAGTCCTTAAGCGCCGCGAGAAAGCTGAAATTATTGTGCTTCAGATCATCCTTCAGAAGTATCTTCACATTGGCAAAGCTCGAATCGCCAAACGATTCAGGATATAACTCGATCCTGCTGACTTCTCCAATCACGGCACGCCTCGATTCGCGCGCCAGGACTCGAATGATACCCGGGTTGCAGATCAGTTCGGCGGAGTTCCGTGCCGCCCTCTTTTCGCTTTCTGCTGTGGCCTCTTTCCATGCCGCCGGTGCGATATCGGCGCCGGTCTGGCAGGAGTGCCACCTTGTCAAGCACGAGAAATCGATATCCATCAGCCGTCTTACGTCGGCAGGGTCCGCATATGGGGTAAAATCCGCATAGGCTCCAGCGCTAAATGCACCGGTCGTATGGCGGCCAATGCCCACATCGTACTCTGGGTGTAAGGGTGAAATGAAGCCTGGAGATCCCGTTCCCATTCGCCCGCCGAGATTGATGTCATCCTGATAGCGTGTCGAATAGCTAAGAACAATGGCCCGGATCCCCTTACCCCATACGACGTCCCTTCGCACTCGGATGTATCCATCAATCTCCGCTGCCCTTCCGCCTAGAATTCGCCAAACCTGCGTGAGCTTTTGGTGATGGATAAAGAATTCCTGGTGATGGTCAAAGAAACTCCCAACACCTATCTCAACCTCGCACCGGTTCGGCTCGCAGGGGCCCTCTTGGTGAATAATCTTCCAGCGATCGATCACCTTCCGCGCATCGTGGTATGTGCTCTTACGCAGCTCCAGTGACTTTAGATCGGCGAGCAAGCGCTCGGCGTCTCTTCGCAGCAAATACTGATCGACCCGAATGGCCGCGGCTGGAATCAATACAATCGCGCTCAGCCCAGCAATCACCCAAGTGAGCACGCGGAAAACCTTCCCTGTCTGGGGCATACACCATAGTAGACACCGCGACCATCTTCCCTGCAGCGAAATCGGAAGGCAGAGATCATGATTGCTGTGAGTTCCAGACGATCAAGACCCACCCCTTCCGCTCGGGTCAGAGTGTGCGGTTGTCCGGTCCGGAGTCCCATTCCGGCACATCCTGACCGCGAACCCGATCCGTCAATCACGCTCGCTACTCGCCCCCAGCGATAATCACAACACGAAGAAAATCTTAGGAGAACTCCACCGTCAGGGGAACATACTCAACTGAACCTCGCTTCCCAACGTCGATGAAGTCCCTGCTCACGCCCGGCATTTGTCTGCTGGCGGTTGCGGCGCTGCTGCACACAGGCGCAATCACGCTTAGCACTGCGCTCATCACCTTTGCTTTTTACGGTGCGTTGATTGCCGGCCTTCTGATGGCGTGGCGATTTCACTCCAGCCGCATTTTCCTTGCCCTGGTGGTTCTGTTCCTCGCCCAGCGGGCAATTTCATATTTCACCGGAGGTCACGTTCCCGCCAGCGGTCCGGGAAGCACCGCTCTCGCCGCAGTTGGCCTGCTCTTGCCTCTCAACTTTGTTCTGCTCTCATTTGAGCAAGAGAAGGGATTTACCTTTTCCAGCGTAGCGCCTGCGGGATTGTTGTTATTCGTGCAATCCGTTTTTGTGGCCGTGCTCTCCCGGCCTGAGCCATTCGCCGCGCAACACGCACTGCGCCATCCTCAGGTGGCAGCGCCATTGCCTTTCGCCACACTGCTGGCATTCTCAGCCGCTACTGTAGTGTTGCTCATACGATTTCTGCTGTTTCACAAGCCTGTGGAGAACGGCCTGCTCTGGGCGTTGGCGGCTGGCTTTCTGGCGCTGCGCTTTGGAGGTGTGGGCCGCATAGCCTCCGCTTACTTCGCGACCGCAGCGTTCCTGCTGGCGGTCTCGATCGTCGAGACTTCCTACCTGCTCGCCTATCACGATGAACTGACAACCCTGCCTTCGCGCCGCGCCTTCCACGATGCGTTGCTTCGCGTCGTACCGCCTTACTCCATCGCAATGGTGGACATCGATCACTTCAAACGATGCAACGACACCTACGGTCATGACACCGGGGATCAGGTATTGCGTCTGGTCGCTTCCCGGCTTTCCCGAGTGTCGGGCGGAGGGCAGGCCTACCGCTGTGGTGGAGAGGAATTTGCGATTTTATTTCCCGGCAAGACCACCAGCGATGTGGTGGAACATCTGGATAAGCTGCGCTCCGGCATTGAAGCCAGCACGCTTCGTCTTCGCGGCAAAGATCGCCGACAGGACGCGCGCGGTCCGGATCGCCGCAGTTCACGCGGCCGTGGGCGCAGCCCGGACCGCAAGGCCGTCCGCCAGCTTTTGAGTTCCACCTCGACCACGGAGATTTCGGTCACGGCCAGCATTGGGGTTGCCACTTCAAGGCAGGATTGCTCTGCGGAAGAGATCGTGCAAGCGGCCGACAAGGCGCTCTACCGCGCCAAAGCGGCGGGACGCAACCGGATCGAAACAGCCTCTTCCCCCCGGCGCCGAGTGCGTACGAAGACCGCCGGCATTGCATGAGAGACAGCCGTGACTTTCGGGAGGTTCAAAGAAGGTGTTGCTGCGCTTCAGCCGAGCGGTCGTGAAACGTCCGGCCCGGACCGTCACTTCAGGGCGGGAAACATGACGCCCCGGGCGCGTACGTTTTCGCAAGCACCACAGGCCGTGCGGTCAGCCCGCGGTCGAAGGTGGGATCGAGCTTTTCCGGCCGCTGCCGGCGCAGGCCGGACACTTCAACCGGATAAATGCAATGCCCTCGGACTTACCGCTGATGTCCACAGGCTGGGCAATGTATCCGGTACCGCCGCAGCGCGGGCAGTTCTTCGGATCCACTCATCCCCCTCAGTTAGCAATGAGTTTTTCACCAATTGCTGTTGGCGGCGGTAAAAAAGTTAATTGTGTTACGAAACCCGAACACGGGCGTCGGGTGTCCGGGTGTCCGGGTGCGGGAGCGCCGGAGGAATCGACTCCGCCCTAGGACGCGCCGATCAGCTCTACACCCAGAGTAGCCAGCACGGCGTCTTCATTCGATGACAGGCCGCTGACTGCAACGGCGCCAACGACTTCGCCGTTCTTCCAGACCGGAACGCCGCCACCCCAGCCGACATATTTCGGGTCGCCGTAGTAGGCAATGTCGTGGCCTTTTTCCGGGTGTCTGATCTTTTCTCCGATCTCTTTGGTTGGCTTGCGCTCGCGTGCGGCGGTCCAGGCCTTGTTCATAGCGATGAGGATGGAAGAGACCGGAGCGCCGTCCATGCGAGCGAAACAGATGAGGTCACCGTGGGAATCGGCGACGGCGACGGATGCGGCTTTCTGCATCTGCGAAGCTCTTTCCACGATGAGATCGACGGCTCGCCTGGCTTCGGAATAGTCGATGGTTTGGAGGGTTCGCATAGAAGATTAAGGATATGACACGCTGAGACATTGACTTAACAAAAAAATGCTGGCCATCGCTGGCCAGCACGCAGAGTCTGTAAAGGAATTGTCTCCGGGCCAGGAAAAAGTTCCTGACCCGGAGAGGTCTTTAGAAAACAAATTTCAAAGCAAACTGAACCAGCCGGTTTGGCGAGGCCACGCCGCCTTGCACGGTTGAGTTGATCACTCCGAATCCGTTGCTTACTCCGACGCCGCCAAACCCGGTGGCCGGCATGGAGAAGTACGGATGGTTGAATAGGTTGAAGAACTCGGTCCGGAACTCGACGCCAACCTTCTCGTGGATGGTGGTCTTCTTGAATATGGCGAAGTCGAAGTTATTGATTCCAGGTCCGCGCAGTGTGGCATCAACGCGCGATTCCGTACCCGGACCGTAATCTGGCGGGTTATCGAAGCAGCTCGTGTTAAACCACTCCGTAAGGCTGCCGCCGCCGGATTTCTTGTTGCATCCGGGAACCACGTCAGGCCGGATATTTGCGACTCCAAGGTTGGCCGCTTCCAGCGGAGTGGACGCGGAGTAGCTGATCTTCAGCGGGAAACCACGTTGGAAGGTAGTGATGCCGTCAACGCCCCAACCGGAGACCACGCCGTTGGCAATTCCGCTCAGGCTATTTGCGAACGCCTTTCCATGGCCGAAGGGAAGGTCGAGAACGTAACTGATCACAAGGCGCTGCGAAACGTCCTGCGAGGAGAGCGAGTTTTCTCCCTTCAGGTTGTTCCAGTCCTGCACTTGTCCAACACCGCCGGTTGCCCCTTCGAGCCAACTGGTCAGAGTATCGGTGTTGCTCATCAGCTTGGAGTTGGTGTAAGCCACCAGGAGCGTGCCACCACCCTGGAAGCGGCGCGTCACGGTAGCTTGCAGAGAGTTGTAGCCGCTCTCGCAGCAACCGAAGCCGCCCAAGGACAGCCCGTTGTATTGCGGGTAGGGGCGTTCCAACTGGCCAGCGTTGATTGTACCGGTAGAAGGGTTCCCCAAGGACGGATTAGGATTCGCGTTTAGCATGGGATCGGCAACTTGCGCGGTGAGCGCAGCACCCTGGGACCAGAGGGTGTCAGAGAGCTGATCTACGTTGGTGTTGTACTGCTCCAGATGCACACCGTGAGAGCCAGCGTAGGCCACATCGGCGAAGAAGCCGGCGGGGAGCTGGCGCTGGATGTCGAGGTTCCATTGCTGGACGTAGCCCCACTGCGGGTTGCCGTGTCCACTGGCACCGTAGTAGGGAGCCAAGGTTGGGTTGCCGTTAAAGGCTGCAAAGCTTGATACGTTGGCAGCATATGGAGCCAGGGTGCCCACCAGGGGTGCGAAGTTGCGTCCGGGGGGGGGGAGAATGCCGGAATTCCCGAAGGGACCCGATTGAGTGCAGCCGAATGCGTTCGGTCCTCTCGAGGTAAACACCGATCCGGTCGCTCCATAGGAGCAATCGTCTCCATCCAACATACCGGCGGGAGTTACGAATGAGTCATTCGTAGCATGGAGTGGCGTGCTCGCGAGGTTGATAAAGTCGTTGTCGGGGTTGAGTCCGAACGAGACGTAGTTGGGAATGTAGAAGACGCCGTAGCCGCCGCGGATGACGGTTTTCTGATCCAGGCTGTAAGCGAAGCCGATCCTGGGAGAAAAGGCCTTTTTATCCATCGGGATGTTGTTGCTGCTAGTGTTGCGTCCGGTTCCAACCAGGAATGCATCGCCTTGGCAAGGACTCCCAACCACTCCACTGCAGCCCGTAACCGTGGCATTGGTTGCCGAGGGATCCCAGTAGGAAAGGCGATTGTAGGCGTCCGACCACGTGCCCTGTAGCTCATAGCGGAGACCCAGGTTAACGGTCAACTTGGGGGTGGCGTGCCAAGTGTCATCCGCGTATAGGGCGCGGTAAACTTGCAAGCCTTTGGTCTGGGCAGGCACCTGGGCCACGCCCTCAGTCTGGTTGACGAAGTTGCCTTCATTTTGTGACAAGCCGAGTAGGAAGTCGGCGAAGGCGTAATTGGGATTGGCGGCCAAGAGTGGGTCGGCCGCGACAGCCTGTTCGGCCGTAGTTGTCGTGGGTGCCGAGGCTGCTGCCAGTGGGTATTCGGTGGTCCACTGTCCGGGAAAACCGAATGCACCGCTGGCGATGTTGGTTTGGAAATAGTTATCCAGACCAAACTCGAACTGGAAGCCGGTCTGGATGGTGTGCTTCCCGCGAATCAGGGTAAAAGCGGCTGTGAGGTTGTATTGGGTATTGTGATCGCCGATGGCGCTGTTGCCTTGCGACTTGCCCACATCGTTGGGGAAGGGGAAGGCCGGGGTAGGTGGAGTGCGCATCGAGCTCGGTGGAGTGTTGTAAGTTGACGGCCAGCCCAGCGAGGTCAGATCGAAACCGGACAGAATCGGCTGCCGTCCATAGACGAACCGGGTGACGCCGAAGTTCACATCGAAGATAGTCGTAGGCGTGAACGTGTGGTTCACATCGAAAACGAGCAGCTTGCTGTGATATTTCTCGGCGCAGCGGTCGAGACAGAGGCCGGTTCCGAACGGGTTTACTGGCAGGTCCGTCAGTCCGAAGTAGGCAAATCTTCCAAACAACCGTGTGGTGCTGGAGATGTTCTCATCGCCGCGCGCCACGAATTCGTTCGTATTGCCGCCACCTGGCGCCGAACTCACAAAATTGTTTACCGTGCCAGAAGCGTTGGCCGCCGGGAAGTAGGTATCCCACATCTTGGTGGTAGCCATGCTGTTTTCCGTGGTGGGAATCACGTTGTTTGGATAAGGCGATCGCTGCAGGTAAGTATTAGGATTCGCCGGACTGGTCACTACGCTGTATGGGTCGTAGAGCTGATCGGTGACGTTTCCTGCAGTGTCTCTATCTAGACAAATGCCGTTTGTGTCGAATCCCGAGACGCAGAGCGCGGCGAAATTTCCCTGGCGCTCGTTGGCGGCAGGAACGGTAGTGGTAAACGGAGAGCCGGTGCGCTGCCGGTATTGCTCCCAGCTGACGTAAAAGAATGTCTTATCCTTAATGACCGGGCCGCCCAACTGGAACCCGAACTGGTTCTGGGTCCAGGGAATAGCCGTGTTTGATTCGTCGCTCGCCAATTCCTGCGCTTTGTGGAAGTATTCATTGGCGTTCAGCACCTTGTTGCGGAAGTACTCATAGGCAGATCCGTGCCAATTGTTGGTGCCGGCTTTGGTGCTGAGATTGGTGACGCCGCCGGAGAACTTGCCCCACTCGGCACCCAGGTTGCTGTACTGGACTTTGAATTCGCCGACTGAGTCCTGGGTCGGGATGATGATGGGCAGATTGATGTAGCCGATGTTGAGGGGTTGACCATCCAGATACTCTGCGCCCTGATTGGCGAACGAGCCGCCGACCTGGTAGTTGCCCCAGCTGAACGGGTTCTGGCCCACTGGCGAACCACCGGATCCGCCTTGAGCGACGGCTGCGGGAGAAACCGTGATCAAGTTAAAGATGTTGCGGCCGTTCAAAGGCAACTCGTCAGCCTTGCGCTCTTCGACAACCTGGCCAAGGGAGGAGCTCTCAGCTTGGAGTAACGGAGTTTCCCCCGTCACTTCGACAACCTGGCTGACCTCGCCGACCTGGAGCTGGGCGACAATGTGAGTATCCTGCTGCACTTGAACCGTGATATCTCCGCGGACAAAGTGCTTGAATCCTTGCTTTTCCACGTCAATCCGATACTGGCCAGGGAACAGGTTCACGAAGGTGAACAGACCGTCGCTGCCGCTGGATTGCGTGCGCTTTTCCGAAGTGCCCAGGTTCGTCAGGGTCACTTTAGCGTCGGTAACGATGGCGCCCGAAGTATCGGAGACCGATCCGGCTATCGAGCCGTATGTGCTTTGACCAAAAAGAGAAAGGGAAGCGGAAAAAAACAAGCAGATGGAGAGAAGCAGCGCCCACATGCGACTTGGCATAGGTGACTCTTTCTGATGCAGGAATTCTATAAATGTTAGAACGGGTGAATCTTTGAACAGGGGGATGACCGTTGTCAAGAAGAAAATAGTACTTTTAGCTTATGAGTTAACGTTAACCCTGGAACGGTGGTATGCTGGCCCGTCATGTCCGCAACCATGATGGACATCGCGAGGGATCTGAAGGTCTCGGTAGTAACCGTATCCAAGGTCCTGCGGAATCAAGGGCGTATCAGTGAAGCTACTCGCAATCGGGTGCTGCGCCGGGCAAAACAACTCAATTATCAGATGAACTGGGTGGCGCGCAGCCTGGTAACGCGGCGCACCTACACCATCGGTTTACTCCTTCCGGAATTTACCCATTCTTTCTTCGCGGAGGTGGCGCGGACCGTGGCGGAGACGGTGCGGCCGCAGGGTTATCACGTGGTGATTTCATGTTTCGAGGAAGATCCCGAACAGGAAGCGAGCGAGGCCACGTCCATGCTGGCTCGACAGGTGGACGGGCTGATCATCGCTACATCGCAGCCGCCGCGCCGGCTGGATTTGTTTAAACGGATTCAAGAGCGGAAAGTACCGTATGTCTTGATTGACCGCCTCATCGCTGGGGCGCGAGCCTGCTTCGTGGGAGTGGATAATCACGCCATCGGCGAGCTAGCGACGGAACATCTTATGGATCGAGGCTGCCGCTGTGTTGCGCACCTGCGCGGTCCGGAGGTGGGAATCGCCACAGAACGCCTGGAAGGTTACCGTCGAGCTTTAGCCAAGCGCGGCTTTCGTACTGAGTCCCGTTACGTCGTAGCTGGCGGGCATGCGGATGATACTGGGTATACCGGTATGCGGCAACTGCTGAAGGTGTGCCCGATGCCGGATGGAGTTTTCTGCTACAACGATCCAGTGGCGATCGGCGCAATAAAGGCGATCCTGGAGGCCGGGCTGAAGCTGCCTCAGGATATTTCGGTGGTTGGGGCCGGCAACATTCATTACTCCGATGTGTTGGCGGTTCCGCTCACCACCGTCGATCAGGGGACCTGCCGGATGGGATTGCTCGCCGCCGAGCTACTCCTTGAGCGCATCGCTTCGAAGCAATCCATGCGACCCAGGAGGATAATGATCCCGCCGACGCTCGTGGAACGGGAATCGACCCGGCGGAAGACCTAGAACCTGGCGAGGAGACGCCGAGATTCATTCTGTGGTGAAATGCTCCACCGGTCGCCGTGAGCACAGAGTGAGCAGTATTCAGGGAGTGAGTGTGCAATGTACGGCGATCCCGCGATATGCTGGCTGACTAAAGGAACCCTACGTTGCTGAACTTTCCCCTACGCGTGTCCTGTGGGTTGACCGTCGTGCTGTGGGCTGCGACCGTGGCTGCGCCTGTGTTCGACGTAAACCTACCGCGGGGCCTGGACTTTACGCTGGAGAATTCTCCCACGCCTCAAAAGTATCTGATTGAAACCATGCCCGGCGGTGTGGCTCTCCTCGATTACAACAACGATGGCTTACTGGACATCTTTCTGGTAAACGGTGGCCATGTCAGCAGCCCGATGCAAACGCCGGAGAACTTTGACCGGCATGATCCGCGTTACTGGAACCGGCTTTACCGCCAGAATAAAGATGGGAGCTTCACGGACGTGACGCAGCAGGCCGGCCTGGCTGATGCTGGAGATGGAAACTACGGCATGGGTGTGGCCGTGGGAGACTATGACAACGACGGCTATCCGGATCTTTACGTCACCAACTACGGGAAAAACATTCTTTATCACAATAACGGTGACGGCACGTTCACGGATGTGACAGCAAAAGCGGGAGTGGCCGGCGGCGGGTGGTCGGTTTCAGCCGGATTCTTCGATTACGATAACGACGGCAAGCTGGATCTTTTTGTGACCCGCTATATGGATTGGGATACCAAACACAACAAAGATTGCGGCGGCAACTACCATACTTACTGTCCGCCGGAGGAGTACCCGGCTACGACCAATATTCTGTATCACAACAATGGGGACGGAACGTTTACGGACGTGAGCCAGCGCTCCGGCATCGCGGCGAAGAAGGGGCGTGCTCTAGGAGTAGGGTTCGCGGACTACGATGGCGACGGATTCACTGACATATTTGTATCCAACGATGGAATGCAGCAGTATCTGTACCATAACAACGGCAATGGGACTTTTACAGAGGTCGGGCTCGAATCCGGTGCGGCGCTTTCCGAGGATGGGCGGCGGATGTCGGGCATGGGCGTGGTTTTTCAGGATTACGACAACGATGGGCGGCCGGATGTGATGGTGACCCTGCTGCCGCGGGAGATTTACGGTGTCTACCACAACGATGGCGGAGGTTCGTTCACCTATCGCAGTCTCGAAACCGGCCTCGGTGCGCTCACGAGTGGAAGTTCAGGCTGGAGCCTTGGCCTGGAGGATTTCGACAACGACGGGTGGAAAGACTTGTTCGTCGCTCAAGGACATGTATTGGACAACGTGGAGCGAATCGACCCTTCGCTTCACTATCTCGAACTGCCGCTGTTGGCCATGAATCACGATGGGCGTTTCGAGCGGGTTGATTCTGGAAGTACAGTGCCGGTAGCGGCGCGGGGAGCGGCGTTCGGCGATTTGAATAACGACGGCTGGCAGGATGCGGTGGTGACCAATCTCGGAGGCCATCCTCAAGTGTTTCTCAACCGCGGCGGCAAGCTGCACTGGCTGACGATTACGCTTCGCGGTACGCGCAGCAATCGGGATGGATACGGGGCGCGCGTGCAAGTGAACGGGCAGACACGATTTGCAACCTCAACCAACGGTTATCTTTCCGCCAGCGACAAGAGGCTTCATTTCGGGCTGGGCACGGCGGAGAAGGCGACGATAGAAATCAATTGGCCGTCCGGTATTCACCAGACGTTAAATGATGTTCACGCCGATCAGTTTTTAGAGGTGCGTGAACCGGAGAAACCGTGATTCGCGGACTCTTACTCTTGTGGTTCGCCTGGCAGATCGCATCGCCGCAGGCCGCCGAGCACATGCAAGCCGGAATTGAGGCGGACAAACAACGCCAGTTCACCGTTGCTATCAAGGAGTTTAAGCAAGTGACCGAGCTCGAGCCGGCATTCGCAGATGGCTTCATCAGCCTCGGCCAGGCCTACATGGAGAACGGCGATTACGGGCCCGCGATCGCGCCGCTCAAGCATGCGTTGGAACTGAAAGCGGACTCACTGCCGGCTCACCAGTTGCTGGGGTATGCCCTGCTCTCTCAAGGCTACGCGAAAGAAGCGATTCCGCACTTGCAGCGCTCACCGGATAAAACCGCGCTGGGGATTGCGGAGATCCAGACCGGGCAACTGCCGGAGGCGGTCGCGGATCTGCAGGCAGCGCAAGCCGCGCACCCCAACGATCCAGACCTCCTTTATTACCTTGGCCGCGCGAGCGGTCTGCTCGCGAAGCAATCCGTTGACACGCTGCTGGCCGCTTATCCGGACTCCGCCCGGGCGCACCAGGCTATGGCGGAGAACTACTTCGTGCTGCGGCGGATGCCGGATGCCGAAAAGGAGTACACCGAAGCGTTGCGACTGCGTCCGGGTCTGCCCGAAGCTCACCTTGCGCTGGGCGAGGTGTATGCTGGCGCTTTCCAATGGCCGAAGGCGGAAGAAGAGTTTCGGATTCAAGCCAAGCTGCAGCCTGGGAACGCCGAAGCGGCCTACCGTCTGGGAGAAGCGTTGTTGGAACAAGGGAAGGTGCATGAGGCGCGGGCGGAACTTTTGCGCGCCGACCGCTTGATGCCGGAAATGCCGGAGACACTTTATTCGCTCGGGAAAGCGGCGTCCCTGGAAGGCGACGCCGCCGCAGCCGAGAAAGCGTGGACCAAACTTCTTTCTATCGAGAAGCAAAGTCCACTGGCGGCGCAGGCGCATTTTGGACTGGCGGGTCTCTATCGCAAACAAGGAAAGACGGCTGAGGCAAAGCATGAAATGCAGGAGTTCCAGAGCTTGCAGACCACCCCGACTCAGCCACCACCGTCAGAGAAGCAAGAATCGCAGCATTAGGGTGACTGACAACCTCTTAATTAGGAGCACTGATATGAAGCAGATTCGGTCTGGATTTCTTCGCAGTATGGTTGCTACCGCGTTTTACCTTTTCGGGTGTCTGCTGTTTGGTTCACTGGTTGTGTTGCCGCTCGAGGCGGCCGAGCCTTCTTCGCGAAACCTGGATTCGGGATGGCAGTTTCGAGCCGTAGCGAACACAGATAGCTCCGATGTCAAGGAATGGCATCCTGCGCAGGTTCCGGGCGTGGTTCAAACCGATCTGCTTCATAGCAACCTCATCCCCGATCCTTTCGATCGAGACAATGAGTTCCGTCTGCAATGGATCGGCTTGGCCGACTGGGAGTATCAGACTACGTTCCAGGTGGATGCGGCCGCGCTCGCGCACGAACACGTCGATCTGGTGTTCGATGGGCTGGATACGTTTGCGGACGTCTACCTCAACGACCAGGCGGTTCTGCACGCGGACAACATGTTTCGCCACTGGCGAATCCCGGCGAAGACCGTGCTGAAGACCGGTCCGAATACGCTGCGAATCGTTTTCCATTCTGCGATCGAGAAGGTGATTCCGTACTCCAAGTCGCTGCCTTACATTTTGCCTTCGATCTCAACTCACAATTACGGGAACGAAGAGAACATCGCCACCGCTCCTTACACGCGCAAGGCTCCTTATAACTATGGATGGGACTGGGGACCGCGATTCATGACCGAAGGGATATGGCAGCCGGTGCGTCTTGAAACCTGGGATGCGCTGCGCATCGCGAATTTCCATATCCATCAACAGAGCATCACGACCGACCTAGCCAACGTTACGGCAGAGGTTGAGATCGAAGCCAGCCGGCCCACAACGGCTACCCTTACTTTGGCTCACGATGAATTATCTGGACCACAGACGGCCGATGGAAATCAGACGCTACAACTCAATGCCGGGATCAATCATGTTTCGCTTCCTATCAGGATTTCTACGCCGAAGCTTTGGTATCCAGTGGGGTATGGCGCGCAGAGCCGCTACCGCTTTTCTGCTTCGATCCGCATTGGGCGTGACGCTGCAGCTCATGCTGAAACGAAGACCGGACTGCGTTCCGTCGAACTGCGTCGCGCTGCGGACCAGTGGGGGAAGAGTTTCGAGTTCGTGGTGAATGGAATTTCCGTATTCGCCAAAGGCGCGGATGTTATTCCTTTCGATAGCTTCCCCAACCGCGTGACGCCGGAGATTCATCGCGGCATCCTTCAGTCCGCTCGCGATGCGCACATGAATATGGTTCGCGAATGGGGCGGCGGCTACTATGAGTCCGACGATTTTTACGATATCTGCGATGAGCTCGGGATTATGGTCTGGCAGGAATTCATGTTCGGCGGAGACATGGTTCCCGGCGACGTGGCTTTTCAAGAAAACGTCCGGCAAGAGGCGATCGACCAGATCAAGCGGCTGCGCGATCATCCCAGCGTCGTGATCTGGTGCGGAAATAACGAGGTGGAAACGGGCTGGTACCACTGGGGCGACCGCCAGGAATTCAAGGAGTCGATCTCGGCGGCGGCGCGCGAGAAGGTCTGGCAGGATTATGTAATTCTTTTCGGAGACATCCTGCGGAGCACGGTGGCGGAGTATGCCGATCCCGTGCCCTATACGCCCAGCTCTCCCAGCGCTAATTTTGAGGAGATCCCTGATAACCAGCACAACGGCGACATGCACTACTGGGCAGTGTGGCACCAGCAGGCGCCGGCGGAAGACTATACCAAGCAGTTTCCCCGGTTTATGACGGAATACGGATTTCAATCATTTCCCGAGATGCGCACCATCCGGGCGTTCGCCAACAAGCCGGAGGACTTCGACATTCGCTCCACCGTCATGCAGGCACATCAAAAGAATAAGGGTGGAAACGAACGCATCCTGACTTACATGCTGCGCGAGTACCACGAGCCCAAGGACTTCGCTTCGTTCGTTTATCTGAGCCAGGTGCAACAGGCGGAAATCATCAAGATCGGCGCCGAGCACTTGCGCCGGCAGCGGCCGCGCACCATGGGTTCGTTCTACTGGCAGTTGAATGACTGCTGGCCGGTGGCTTCCTGGGCCAGTATCGACTACTACGGACGCTGGAAGGCGCTCCATTATTATGCCCGCCGCTTCTATGACGACGTGCTGGTGTCGCCCTTCTTGCACGATGGCAAGGTGGACGTGTATGTCGTATCGGACAAGCTTCAACCCCTCTCGGGAACGGTTCACATGCGCCTGCTCGATTTCTCGGGGAACTCTCTGCTGGAGCAAACCAAAGACGTGCAAATCCCGGCGCAATCGAGTGCGATTTATTTCAGCGTCGATAAGGATGCCCTGGCGGCAAAGGGCGATCTTCATCGCAGCTTCCTGGTGTTTGATCTGGAAGTGGCTGGGAAGAGAGTATCCCGCAACCTTATATTCTTCGATGTGACGCACACCCTGGATCTGCCGGTTGCGCCCAAGATTGAGACCACTCTCAGCAAGATCGGGGAAGACTACACCGTTACCCTGCAATCGCCGAAGCTCGCGCGCAGTGTGTACCTGTCTTTTGGCGACCTCGACGTTCAGAGTTCGGATAATTACTTTGATCTGCTTCCGGGGGAACAGGTCACGCTTCATCTCAAGTCCGCAGCGGCGCAGGAGCAAATTAGAGCTGCGCTGAAAGTCACGTCCCTGACGGAGGCTTTCCATTCAAATTGAGGCTGTTGTGCCGGGCAATCAGGCGTGAATAAGGCATAGGACGGAGTTCCTTGTTTGCTTTGGTTGCCTCCGGCGGCCTTATTCCTTGTTTGCCTAAGAGCGGGGTGGGGAGTCTGCAAACCCTGGTTTCCTGGGGTCCGGGGATCCCCGCCCTACCGGCCACACGCCAAATATAGCCTTTCGGCGCCCCTCGGCATGTCCTTTCGAGACCTTCCGCAGTTCCTACACAAAAGGCACACTTGCTTTTCGACGCATAGGAGCCGACCGAAGCAGCCTAATTCAACTACCCCATGGGCCACCTCCCCACTCGTTGGAATGCGCTTGCAGTCGTGCTCGCCCTAGCCAGTATGCTGGGCTGCCAGGGACTGAGCACGAGTAAACCCGCTTCCCAGGGATCGCAGAACCCGCTGCCGGGCGGGTTGAATGCCGCCCCCGCCAGCATAAGCTTTGGAAACGTGCAGATCGGGACGAGCCAAAGTCAGTCCGACACGGTTACAAATACAGGCGGAACCAGTCTCACCATCACACAAGCGACCGTCACAGGGAGCGGCTTTAGTACCACCGGGTTAAATCTTCCCCTGACCCTGGCCGTGGGACAAAGCACGACTTTTAGCATTGTGTTTAGTCCGCAGTCGGCTGGAAGCGTCACCGGGAATCTGGCTCTTATCAACGGCGGTTCAAACAGCCCGCTGAATATCGCGCTTGCCGGGACGGCAGTCACGGCCGGGAGCGTCACCGAAAACCCAACCAGCTTCGCCTTCGGCAGTGTGCAGGTGGGCACGAATCAGACACAAACCGAAACTTTGAAGAACACTGGGGGCGAAAATCTCACAATCTCTCAGGCGACCGTTAGCGGTAGTGGTTTCAGCTATACGGGGCTGAGCCTGCCGCTGACGCTGGTGCCCAACCAAAGCACGACATTCGGTGTGGTGTTCGCGCCGACGTCTGCGGGCGCCAGCAACGGAATCCTCTCCGTCACCGTAAGCGGATCGAGCACTTCGATTGACTTTGCACTTTCTGGAACCGGAGTGACGCCAGCTACTCTGACCGCAACGCCTGCGAGTATGACGTTTACGAACGTCCAGGTCGGCCAGAATCAGACACAAACCGAGACCGTGCAAAATACTGGCGGCTCGAATGCAACGATCTCGCAAGCCTCGGTGAGCGGTAGCGGATTCAGCATTTCGGGATTGGGCACGAACGTCACCTTGACGCCGGGGCAGAGCGCGTCTTTCAGCGTAACCTTTACGCCGCAGTCTGCGGGCAATTTCAGCGGAAGTGTCGCAATCGCGTCGAATGCTTCGAACCCAAACCTGGGCGTGACGCTGAGCGGATCCGCGATCACGCAAAGTTCAGGCACATTGAGCGTTAGTCCCGTCAACGCAGGAAGTGTCACGGTGGGGACGAGTGGAACTCAAACCGGGACGCTGAGTGCCACGGGGGCGAGCGTGTCGGTTTCCTCAGTCAGCTTGAGCGGCACCAACCCTTCCGAGTTTTCGATCAGCGGGCTCTCATTCCCGGTCACGGTTACTACGAGTCAGCCCATTACTTTTACGGTGACCTTCACCCCGGGTGCGACCGGAGCGGCGTCGGCGTCGGTTTCTTTTGTCAGTACCGCCTCCAACTCGCCAAGCGCAGCCGCCCTCACGGGCACTGGCACAGCCGCCCCCGTCCATAGCGTCAGCTTGGCGTGGAAGGCCAGCAACACGTCGGGTGTTACCAGCTACAACGTGTACCGCGCCGTCTACGGGACAAGTTCTTGCGGTTCCTATTCGAACATTGGGTCCACACCAAGTTCCACTACGGCGTATACCGACAGCGTGGTGGCCGATGGCACGACTTACTGCTACGCGACAACCGCGGTGGATCCGAGTGGCGAAAGTGGATATTCCAATATTACCCAAGCCGTGATTCCTCCTCCGTAGTCCTTAATCCTCAAAGCTTCGTCACAAGTAGGGCCGCATTGGTGAACGCTCCGGTTCCGCACCGACGGTCGCGTGGAAGCACGGCTGGCCTTGCCGGGCACGCTGCTTTTGCCAAATTCTGGGCGGAATACTCGCCCGGCCTCATCTCCACTTCTCTCGTCTCTTCTCAATATCTTTTGTCAATTCTCTTATCAATAATTTCGTGAAAGAGAATTTGGCTTGCCTGACGGTTGCAATTGGCTGCAACGGGGGTTGCAGAAATTATCAGTCTTGACAGTTCTGGGCTTCGCGCTAAAGTGAGCATGTGGCTGTGTGGTAGCAGGCAGCCCTCCCCCCCATAACCTGTTGTCTGAATGATGAGGAGAAGTTGACGATGAAATCTATTCCTAGGTTTTCGGTGTGGATGGCTTTTGCCGCGCTTTTGTGTTTCGCGCCTGGTGCTTTTGGTCAAGGCACGGTGAACGTGAAGGCGACGAGTGCGGGATACAGCGTTCTGGACAACGCGCCAATAGGCTTCTTGGCCTTGACTTTCGGCCCTGGTGGCCCCAACGGTGGCGGCTGGGGTGGCGGAAACGGTGGCGGGGGTGGCAATGGAGGCGGAAACGGCTGCGGCAACCAAGGTTGGGACGACAACGGTTGGGGCGGTGGCGGCAACGGGGGCAGAGGATGCACGACGGTGCCTGAGGGTGGGACAGCTCTGATGTATGTGTTGCTGTCTGGCCTGTGTTGCCTGGGAGTGATCGTTTCCCGATATAGGCGGCATGATTCTCTGAACGAAACCAACTAATGCGCACTTGATCTTTGTCTGGACAGCGATCGTCCAGAGCGATTCGAAATCCCTACGGCGTGCAGAAATCAGGCACGCCGTTTTTGTCGCACTTAAGGCTTGCTGGAACTAACTGTCCCCGCGGCAACCCACAGAGGAAATGGCCTGCAGTGCTTTTCCTATCTTCATCTTCTCGTCTTCTCTGCGACCAAGTCTTTCTACGACCAAGGCCGGCGACAGGCAAAATGAAGTGGTGTCGGTTTGCTGTCAATGTCGCAAGTGATGGACATTAAGTGCAAGTTCTTGCACACATGGGAGCAGGTTTGCGCTAGGCGGGCCTTGCCCTTGCCGAGGGTGCAACGTCCACAGCGGGGGAACCCGATTTGAAAGCCTATTAGCGTTAAGCCAATGTTAAATCAATAAGTTACGATGCCGCCCTCGGCGCTCCGGACCATGCCAGTGGATGGGTGCGCACCGGGAAACAGAAGTGAGAAACAGGGCTGATGAGAAGCCATTTCCTACGACAAGAAGTAACCACCGCTGGGTACTTTGTACCCCTTGCAAGGATCTGCAATCCGATGTAAGCTGGTTGACATCAGGGCAGACTGGCTCTTGCAGCCGGTTTTGGTTCTCCCCCAGCCCGATGGGCCCTAGGTAATCCGTGGAAGCGCTAACAGCAAAGAAGGTCCTCTTGACAGGCCGCCGCGAGATGCAATAATGTCTATAGAGTTAGTTGAGATTAATGGACATTGATCGCTTTGGCAGTCGACCTGCTTGATGCACTCTGAGAACTGCGCCATGGTGACCCGGAACGGAAATGGCCTTTGAGTAGTTAAACGGTCTGTTCGACGAAAAATCTCTAACTGAAGTAAGCAGGAAAACAGCGTCCCCCCAGTTTCCTGCCCAACGTGGTAATCCCCCTTGGATCTCATCGCTGAGATCTCGACAGCGACAGACTTGTAATTCCAATTTGAGGTCACTGTGAGCAGTGACTTAGAGGGCGAAGCTATGGCCGTCAGCAGCTTATCATTGGCGCTTCCGCAGCACGTTGTACCGGCCGCAACGGAAGCTGAAAACTGGTACGCGCTACAGACGCGCTCGCGTCACGAAAAAATCGTGGTGCAGCGGTTGGAAGAGAGAGGCGTAACGACCTTTCTGCCGGTGGTCACGGAGGTGCACCGCTGGAGCGACCGCAAGAAGTCAGTGCAGGTACCGCTTTTTCATTGCTATGTGTTCGCGAAGTTTGCGCCGAACCGGTCGGAACGCCTGCGCGTTCTTCGCGTGGACGGGGTATTTGGGCTGATCGGCGCCAGGGGTGAAGGCGCGCCTATTCCCGACGAGCAGATCGACGCGGTTCGGGGTCTGGTGGAAGGGCAACTGCCATGGTCTTCTCATCCCTTCCTCAAGATCGGACAGCGGGTGCGAATCCGAAGCGGGGCGCTGAATGGCATGGAGGGCATACTGGTCTCGCGTAATGGCGACCGCACCCTGGTCATCTCCGTGGATGCGATCCAGCGATCGCTGGCGGTTCGCGTAGAGGGGTACGAAGTCGAACCGGTCTGAAGTTATCCCGCAGTTGTTTCTCTCTTCCCTTGGTTAAGGATCTACGAACCTTGACGGAAAACCCACACGAAAAAATTCGCCTGTTGATTGTGAGCCGGGATGCGGCTGTTCTCCGCCAGCTGGGGTCGATCGAAGAGGCCAACTCCTGGCGTTTGGACACCGCGGCGAGCGGCTGGGACGCCATGGAACGGGTGCAATCCGGCGTCGCGCCCCAGCTTTTGTTGCTGGACCTGCCCCGCGGCGACGGCGACGGCCTTCACCTCTTGCGGTGGCTGCGCCGCCTGCGTCCGGATGTTCCGGTCATCGTGCTGTGCCACAGCGACGATGCGGCCAGAGAGAAGGAAGCGATCCGACTAGGCGCGGGAGAAATTCTGGTGAGGCCGTTCGACGGGCAACAACTCGAGTCTGTGATTCGGCGGCATCTGAGCCCGGCGGGAAACGGGCCGGCAGAAAACATGGCGGCGTGGATCGTCAGCGAGAATGTCGAGCAACTGGGCGAGGACGCATTCTTCGTCAGCGCCAGTCTGATTATGCAGAAGCTGCGCGCCCAGGCCGCGCTGCTGGCGCAGACCGACGTCCCGGTGCTCATCCTGGGAGAAGCAGGAACCGGAAAATCCACGGTGGCCAGCCTGATTCACAAGCTTTCGGTGCGTTCCGGTTTCAAGCTGCTCAAAGTGAATTGCGCGGAAATGCCGGAGGCGCTGCTCGAAGCCCAACTGTTTGGAGACCGGGATGGCGGTGCCCGTCCGGCAAGTTTGGGAAGGTTTGCGGCGGGCGAGAAAGGCACGATCTACCTGGACGAAATCGCCGCGATGCCGGCGGCGCTGCAATCCAGGCTGCTGCGGGTGCTGCAAAACCAAACGCTGCAGGATCGGGGGCTGCGGAGCAGCAACAATCATGAGTTCCGCAGGCCAGCCGGCACCGACGCGATCGCCGCGGATGTAAGAGTCCTGGCGGCGAGCAGCGCCAACCTGGAGCGTGCCCTGGCCGAGAAGAAGCTGCGGGAAGACTTGTATTATCGCCTGAGCGCCTTCACGGTTCATGTCCCGGCCTTGCGCCAGCGAAAAGACGAGATTGCAATCCTGCTGCGGTACCTGATGCACAAGCTGGCCAAGCACTACAACCTTCCTCCCCGCGCTTTCTCATCCTCGATGCTCGAGGCCTGCCAGAATTATTCTTGGCCGGGAAACCTGACCGAACTGGAAACGTTCGTGAAGCGACATCTGGTGGCGGGCAACCAAGAATTGACTCTCGGTGAAATGGGCTTAGAATCGGCGGAGAGTCTCGAAGTCGCTCCAGTCTCGCGGGCAGTGAGAGTGGCAGCGACGGCATGGGAAGAGAGCGAATCGGGGCCGGAACAATCCAGGCCCGAATCGCTGAAGTCCCTGATCCAGGGCATCAAGTCGGAAGCCGAACAGAGTGCCATCGGGGCGGCGCTAAGGCGCACCGGCTGGAACCGCAAGGCGGCTGCGCGGTTGCTCAGGGTCAGCTATCGCACACTTTTGTACAAGATCGATCAATACCACATGCGGGCTCCGGAGCCCTATCTTGCCCCGCCGCCGGTCGAAGAGTTTTCGGTATACGGCGACGAGGTCAAGGGTAACGGGAAGGCAAGTTGAACCGGGCCATTCGGAATATCTCGGGAAATATCTTGGAATTGATCGGCATTGATCGGCAAGGAGCCACGATGAGAACAGACGCATGCACCCGGTGGAGTGGACGACTGGCCGTGTTCCTGTTTTGCGCTCTTTTCAGCAGTGTGCTGTGCGCGCAAAGCGCCGCTCCGGCCCACGACGTGGACGCTTCGGCGGGGAAGCCACACGACGACAGTTTCGTGATCGGTAACGACGATGTGCTGGCCATCAATGTCTGGAAAGAGCCGGATATCTCGCGCTCGATTCCGGTTCGCTCCGACGGAAAGATCTCGCTTCCGCTGGTCGGGGAAGTGCAGGCCGCCGGGCTCACGCCCTTGAAGCTGGAAAAAGATATTGCCAGCAAGCTGAAGAACTTTATCTCGGAACCGGAAGTTACGGTGATGGTGCAGCAGGTCAACAGCCAGAAATTCAACATCCTGGGCCAGGTGGTGAAGCCGGGATCGTACGTGATCGCCAATTCACCGACGGTGCTGGACGCCATTGCGCTGGCCGGTGGATTCCGCGACTTCGCCAAAAAGAAATCCATCTACGTGCTCCGGCAAGGCTCGAGTGGAGAGTCGCGCATCCTCTTTAACTACAAGGATGTCAGTCAAGGCAAGAATATGGCGCAGAACATTAAGCTTCAGCCCGGCGATACGATCATCGTTCCGTAAACACTATTCCGTAAGCACCATTCCGTGAGCACCATCATTCTCATGAAGACCTTCGATACATTCCGGCTGGGATTGGTTTTGCTGGCCAGCATTCCGGTTTGGCCGCAGGAGCAACCCACCGTCCCGGCACCGGCGGTCAGCGGGCCCCTGATTTCCGTCTCCCTGAATGGCGACCAGAACAATAACAACAACAGCGAAGACCGCATGCTGACGCCTCCTCCGGTGAGCGGACAAGCCTATCCGCTGACGCTTGCCTCCGAGGAGCGAGCCAACTACCTGCGGGGTGGCGTGACCTTCAATACGGCTTACTCCGACAATGTTTTGGGAGTAACCAGCGCCACTCCGGTGAGTGATGTGAGTTATTCGATCTGGCCTACGATCACGCTCGACCAGACCCTGACGCGGCTGCACTGGGCAATCTCCTACGCGCCGGGATTCACCTTCTATCAGCGCACCAGCTCGCGCAATGAAGCGGATCAGAATCTGTCGTTGGATTTGCAGTACCGTCTGAGTCCTCATGTGACGGTGAGCCTGCGCGACTCGTTTCAAAAATCGTCAGATGTATTCAATCAGCCGGATCAAGGTTTAGCCGGCGCGGTTTCCGGGTCGGCGCAGGGCGTCAACGATTCGGTGATTGCCCCGCTGGCCGACCGGCTCAGCAATACGGGCAACGCGGGAATCAGCTATCAATTCAGCGCCAATTCGATGATCGGGGCGAGCGGAACCTTTACCAATCTGCACTACCCGAACCCAACCCAAGTGCCGGGGCTCTATGATGCGGCGGCGCGGGGAGGATCGGCGTTCTACAGCTACCGACTCTCCCGGCAGAACTACATCGGAGTAACGTATCAATATCAGGATCTGCTTTCTTACCCGAATTATGCGGGTGCCGGGACCAACCAGACCGAGACCGACGGCGTTTTTCTCTTCTATACGTTCTATCCGGCGCCCCGCTTCTCGTTTTCTCTGTTTGGCGGCCCGCAATACTATAGCGCCGGCCCGCAGTATCCTGGCGCAGGCTTGGCGACAGTGGCGGCAGCGCAGTCCTGGTCTCCGGCGGGAGGGGCCAGCTTAAACTGGCAAGCGCAGCATACCGGTGTGGCCATCAGTTATTCGCACAGCGTCAGCGGCGGCGGCGGGCTGATTGGGGCGGTCGAGTTGGATAGCGCCAATGCCTCGGTGCGGCAACAGCTCACGCGCAACTTCAGCGCATCGCTGGCGGGCTCTTATGCCAACAATGGCGTGCTCGCGGTTTCCGACCTGGGCGGCCATTCCGTCTCAGGCAGCGCTTCCCTGCAGCGGCAGGTGGGCGAACATCTGAATGTGCAGGCGGGATACACGAGGCTGCACCAGACCTACAGCGTCTTTTCCGCGAATCCCGACACGAACCGGGAGTGGGTTGCCATCTCTTATCAATTTGCCAGACCGTTGGGGAGATAGTCCCGAAATAGTCGTGAAGAAGACAGGCGTGAAGAAGAAGACGGGCGTGAAAAAGATAAATTATGTCTGAAGATCTCGAAGAGAAAAGTCCAGCCGGGTTCGATCTCCCGCATTATCTGGGGATCGTGCGCCGCCGTCACATGCAGTTCCTGATCCCGCTGCTTCTGGGGTGGCTTGCGGTATGGGGAGCCAGCTGGGTTCTGCCGTCGCGGTACCGTTCCGGCACGCTGATTCTGGTGGAGCAGCCCACCATGCCGAAGGATTATGTCACGCCCAATGTGAACGACGATCTCCAGGACCGGCTGCGCAGCATCACCCAGCAGATTCTCAGCCGCACCCGCTTGTTGCACATCATCGATCAGCTGAACCTGTACGCGGATTCGCACGGCCACCTTACGCCCGACGACAAGGTGGAGCGGATGCGGAAGGAGATCGAAATCGAACTGGTGCGCGACGGGGAGGGCCGGGTCAGCTCCTTTAACGTTTACTACTCCTCGCACGATCCGCATGTGGCCCAGCAGGTGACCAGCGAGCTCACCAACCTGTTCATCAGCGAGAACCTGGAAGTGCGCCAGCAGCAGTCGGAAGACACCACAAAGTTTCTCGAAGGCCAATTGGAGACGGCGCGGAAGATTCTGTCCGATCAGGAAGAGAAGATTCGCGAGTTCAAGGGACAGCACGTCGGGGAGCTGCCGGCACAAGTAGGCAGCAACCTGCAGATTCTGGCCGGCATGCAGTCCCAGTTGCAGACCGAAGAAGACGCGCTGAATACGGCGAAACAGCAGCGCGTCTACCTGGAAACACTGGTGAATCAGTATCGGTCGCTGCAAGGCACGCCGAAAGCCGGAGGGGGCACGACCGTGGGGCTGCCGGCGATCGATGAAGAACTGGACAAGCTCCGGGCACAATTGGCGGATCTCAGCTCGCATTACACCGACCGCCATCCCGATGTGCGCAAGGTCAAGGAACAAATCGCCAAGACCGAAAAGATGAGGAGCCAGATCGTCGCCGACCTGAAGGCCAAAGCCTCCGGCGCGCCGACGGATGCGGCCGGCAGCACGACCGCGCCGGACGCGGCCGATATGCGGGATGCGTCGTCCCCCATGGTCCAGTTGCAGGGTCAGGTCCAGGCCAACCGGGTGGAGATTGCCAACCGCGAGCGCAGCGTTACGGAATTGAAAGCCAAGGTTACGGACTACCAGGCACGGCTGAATCAGGAGCCGGTGCGCGAGCAACAACTCTCCGATTTAACCCGGGGATACGATCAATCCAAAGCGAATTACGACGAGCTCTTGAAGAAGAAGAACGAATCGGCCATGGCCACCAGCATGGAATTGCTGCAGCAGGGGGAACGCTTTCGCATTGTCGATCCTCCCAGCCTGCCTCTGAAACCTGACTTTCCCAATCGCCTGAAGTTCTGTGTGATCGGGCTGGGGATCGGATTGGCGCTGGGCGCGGTTGTGGCCGGGGCTTTCGAAATGATGGATGACCGGATTTACGACGAGAAGGAATTGCAGAAGCTGCTGCCGGTGCCGGTGATCTCGGAGATCCCAGCTCTGGTAGCGGCGGCAGACGAGCAGACTGAACGCAGGCGGTTGTGGTTGGGCTGGGTGACGGCAGCTGTCGTATCGGTTACGATTCTGCTGGGGTCGGCCCTCAGTTACTTGCGCGGCTAGCGATCGTATCCATGTACAAGACTTTTTACAGCTTAAAGCGCAACCCGTTCGAGATCACTCCCGATCCTTCGTTCCTCTTCGCCACCCGAAGGCACAACGAAGCCTTGGCTGCCCTGTATTACGGCGTCAGACGGCACAAAGGGTTCGTGGTTCTAACCGGAGAGGTGGGGACCGGCAAGACTCTTCTGCTCCGGTGCCTGCTGCAATTGCTGAAGCAAAGCGATGACGTCAAGTACGCCTACGTGTTCAACGGACGGCTGTCGCCGCTCGAGTTCCTGCAATATATCGCCGGCGATCTCGGACTGCCCGCGGCCGGCAAGAACAAGAGTGAACTGCTGCTCGAGTTGGCCGGTTACGTGGTCGCGCGCGGCGAAAAGAAACTGACCACGGTGCTGGTGGTCGACGAAGCGCATCATTTATCCACCGACATTCTGGAAGAGATCCGGCTGTTGACGAACCTGGAGACCGCGGACGAGAAACTGTTGCAGATCCTGCTGGTCGGGCAACCCGAACTGGACGAGAAACTGGACTCGGTCGAGTTGCGGCAGCTGAAGCAAAGAATCGCGCTGCGTTCCCATCTGTTGGCGCTCGATCTGAACGAAACCAAGGGCTATATCGAGCGCCGGCTTCAGCTGGCGGGAAGTCCCAACCCCTCCTCGCTGTTTCCCCAGGAGACGGTTGCGGCGATCCACCGGCACGCCCGGGGAATTCCCCGGTTGATCAATACCATTTGCGAGAACGCATTGATTGCAGCCTATGCCAGGCAAGCCGCTAGTGTGGCTCCCGACATCATCGACGGTATCGCGAAAGATTTCCGCCTGGGGGTTCACACGGTCCCGGTGGAAACCAGGAAAGTGCCGGACGAACTCGATTACCGGAAAGCGGCCAGGACGTTGCTCGAACTCTACGCCCACCTGCAGGGCGAGCAAGCGCGGGAAGAGGAACTGGCGGCCCGTGCGCCCGTCCGATTGACGGAGCAGTGAGCGGATAGACCGGGAATATAAAAAATGAGCCACATATTTGACGCACTACAAAGATCGGAAGCAGAACGCGCGGGAGCGGAGTCGTCCCTCGCCGAGCCCTCCACGTATTCTCTCGCGACCGAACTGCTGCAGGCCGCGGAACGCAAGAGGCGGGGCGCGAGTGCGCCCACGATCGCACCGGGTGTCGCCCTCCCGGAGGACGCGGATCCCCTGGAGCAGTTTCCGGCTTTGCCGGTTTCGATATTGCCCAACAGCCGGTTAGTGTCGGTCGGAGAAGAGGAAAGCCTGGGGGCCGAGAAGTTCCGTTTTCTCGCGGTTCGTTTGCGCCAACTTCGGCAAACCCGACCGCTGAAAAAGGTCCTGATTACCAGCACCATTCCCCAGGAAGGCAAGAGCACGGTCGCGGCCAACCTGGCTTGCACCCTGGCCCGAAGAAAACAGCACAAAACGCTCCTGATCGAGGGCGATCTGCGCCGGCCCACCGTTGCCCAGAAGTTTGGGTTGGGCCGAGTTCCGGGCTTAAGCGAATGGCTCCGCGGGGAAAGCGAGACCATGAACATCTACCGGCTCGAGGCTCTGGGGCTTTGGGTCTTACCGGCGGGGAGCGCCCCCGAAAATCCGCTGGAGCTGATGCAGTCCGGCAAGCTATCCCCCACTATGGAGCAATTGACAGCTTGGTTCGACTGGATCATTATCGATTCTCCGCCGGTGCTGCCCCTGGCCGACACCAGCATCTGGGCCCGGCTGGCGGATGGAATCCTATTGGTTACGCGAAAGGGCATTACCGAGAAACAGCAACTGCAGCGCGGCCTGGAAGCGCTGGAACCGGCAAAGCTGCTGGGAGCGTTGGTGAATGGTTCCACCGACGCGGCCCACAGCGACTACTATCAACGGTACGGTCCGGCAGTATCCTCCCCGACTCTCCCCCCTCGAGGAAGTAAGCGAACGTAAGCCAGGCGGCTGACGCCTTCTGGGTACATCTCCCCCACATAAGCACACCAAGCCGTTCGCAGATTCGCCGGCAATTGCCGGCGAGCCGCGAAATCGGCGGAGGAAATCAATGAACGTACGCCGCTCCAATAAGCCTTTCCATTCAAGTCGTCGTCCGGCCGCACCGGTGGGGGCTGCCGACTGCAATACTTTGCGCGAGGAAGCCTTTCTCCGGGTGATCTGGCATGAGAGAAAGCGAGCCGAGCGTTCCGGGAAGCCTTCTCTGCTGATGCTCATCGAAATGGAATCCCAGTTTCCTTCCGACAAGAACGCCGAAGCCCTGGGGATCATACTGTCCGCGATGGCCGCGACCACCCGGGAGACCGATGTGACCGGCTGGTACAAGGACGATGGCGTGATCGGCGTGATGTTCACCGAAATCACGGTCGAGGATGGCAGTTCGATTGTGACGGCCGTGATGACCCGGGTGCGCGAGGCGCTGCGCAGCCGTCTCAGCTCAAGGCAATACAACCAGGTCAGCATTTCCTTCCATCTCTTTCCGGAAGACCGCGACGATCGAATCTCGGCGATGCCGGGCAACCCAACTTTGTATCCCGACCTGGCCCCGCATGACGAGACGAGGAGGCTGGTCCAAAGGTGAAGCCAACCGTCCTCATTGCCACGACATCGCGCTGGTTGCCCACGGCCCGGCTGGCCATGGCTCTGGCGGGCGCCGGGTGTACCGTGGACGCCGTGTGTCCGGCGCAACATCCGCTGCGCAAGATGAGCGCGGTGCGGCATACTCATCCCTACTGGGGCCTGATGCCGCTGAGGTCGTTCGCGGATGCGGTCGCCGCGACCAAGCCGGATTTTGTCGTCCCCGGAGATGATTTGGCCACCGCTCACTTGCACCGCCTTTACGATCAGGAGCGGCGGCGCGGGGAGGCCGGACGGTGGATTTGCGCCCTGATCGAGCGCTCGCTGGGCGCAGCCGAGAGTTTCCCAGTGGTGTATGCCAGAAGCGGTTTTATTGACTTGGCGCGGAAGGCAGGGATCCGTGCCCCGAAGACCGCGGTGATCGCAAATTTAAATGATCTCAGAAAATGGGCCGCCCAAGTGGGTTTCCCGACGGTGCTGAAGGCGAACGGAACTTCCGGTGGCGACGGGGTTCGAGTCGTCCATACGCTAGAACAGGCGGAGCAGGCCTTTCGCGCCCTCGAAGCTCCTCCTCTTCTGGCTCGGGCGGCGAAACGGGCCCTGGTGGATCAGGACAAGACGCTGGTTTGGCCGTCTTTGCTGCGCCGCCGATCCGTGGTGAATGCCCAGGAATTTGTGGCCGGCCGCGAAGCTACCAGCGCCGTCGCTTGTTGGCAAGGCAACGTGCTCGCGAGCCTTCATTTCGAAGTGATCAACAAGCGGGATGCGGCCGGGCCCTCCAGCGTCCTACGCCTGATCGAGAACGCTGAAATGTCGGCCGCCGCCGAGGAGATGGTCGGCCAGTTGAATCTTTCCGGACTGCAAGGGTTTGATTTCATGCTGGAGGCGGACACGGGAAACGCGCATCTGATCGAAATCAATCCTCGCGCCACTCAGGTAGGACACCTGGCGCTGGGGCCGGGACACGATTTGCCCGCAGCTCTGTATTCCGCCCTGTCCGGCGAGCCCTACCGTGCGGCCCCGAAGGTGACGGAGAACGACACCATCGCTTTGTTTCCGCAAGAATGGATGAGGGATCCGGCGAGTTCGTTTCTGCTATCGGGCTATCACGACGTTCCCTGGGAAGAACCTGCATTGATTCGTGCGTGCGTAGGGAAACGCTGGAAGCAGAAGCTTCGCCATCCCAAGGAAAATCCGGTGCAGAGTCTATCGCCGGTGGGCCTCCCACGTCTATGACCACTCCCGTGAATAATCGCCCGGGGCGCGCCGGTTTCCAGAGCAGGCATTTCCTGCAGCATCACCCGGTGCCGGGTGCGGTGCAAGGAGAATTGCGCCGCCATGGGAGGAAACCCATTCGAGTCATGAAATTTGGCGGGACCTCGGTGGGCGACGCCTCCGCGATCGGAAAGGTCGTGGAAATTATCCGCGCCGCTGCGCGCGACAGTCATGTCGTTGTGGTGGTCTCGGCGATGAGTGGAGTGACTAACCGATTAGTCGCGGCCGCCACTCAATCGGAGGCCGGAGAGGGCGAGGCGGTGGCGGCGATTTTCGGGGAACTGCGCCGGCAGCACGACGCGGCCGCCGACGCATTGATCCATTCGACGGCGGAGCGGAGCGGCTTCGAGGACAAAGTACAGAAGCTATTTCAGGAGGGCGACCGCCTGTGCCAGGGCACCATGCTGCTTGGCGAGTTGACGCCGCGGACGCGCGATGCCATATCGAGCCTGGGGGAGCGCCTTTCTGCCCCGCTGGTCGCCGCAGCGCTGGCCGAGCGCGGGGTAGCCAGTGAAGCCATCGAAGCCACGGAACTTGTGGTTACGGACTCCTGCCACGGGGCTGCCGACCCGTTGATGGATCTGACCGGGGACCGCTGCAACCACCGTCTGCGCCCACTCCTGGAACAGGGCATCGTCCCGGTAATAACCGGTTTCATTGGCGCCACACCCGACGGCTTGCTTACAACTCTTGGCCGCGGAGGCTCGGATTACTCGGCGACCATTCTGGGGGCAGCTTTGCGCGCGGATGAAATTATCATCTGGACGGATGTGGACGGGCTGCAGACCGCCGACCCGCGACTGGTGCCCGGGGGATGCACCATCCCGGAGATTTCCTATCGCGAGGCGGCCGAACTGGCGTACTTCGGGGCCAAGGTTCTGCATCCGAAAACTCTTCGCGCGGTGATGCAGTGTGGCATCCCCCTTTGGATCCGCAACACCTTCGCTCCCGAACGGCCGGGCACGAAGATCACGCCTACGGGGCCGCCGAGCGTTGCCGGCGTGAAAGCGCTTACTGCCATCAGCGACGTGGCATTGATCACCGTCGGGGGCCCGGGTTTGGCCGGGGTGCAGGATGTTCTGGGCCGCACCTTCCGGACTACGGCAGCGGTTCGAGCCGATGTGCTGCTGATCTCACAAGCCTCTTCGCAAAACGACCTGTGCCTGGTTATTTCCTCCGCGCTCGGCAAGTGCGTGGTCGAGGCATTACGACACGAGTTTGCTCATGACCTGGCGCATGAACCTGCGGAACACGTCGCCCTCGACCCAACCGTCGCCATGGTCACGGTCGTGGGTCAGAACATGAGATCGGTTCCCGGAATTGTGGGCCGCACTTTCGGAGCGCTGGGGCGGGAAAACGTGGCCATCATCGCGATCGCACAAGGCTCGTCGGACTGCACGATTTCCTTGGTGGTGCCGAAGAAAGACGTGAACGCGGCGCTCGCCGGCATCCATAAAGAATTCCAGCTGGGGAGCGCTCTCCACCTGACGACTGCGGCCGCGATTGGTGCGAGGGACAATTGCTATCGTCCGTGCGAGCCGGCCGAGGCCGGCCATCGCCCCAACCGGGAACAGTAGACAATCGTAGAGCTTAGCCGCTCAAACCAAGGGCCCTGAAACAACCCCTCTCCCTAGACTGCACCTAGCCAAAGACTGCACCTAGCCCAATGTCCAAGCTAATTGACAAATCATTCGTGGCTGCTTCCGGTCAAGGGGGAGCAGCGCCTGGGAGACAAGTCGTGAAGTCGAGTCGCTCCAATACGCCTGTAGCTTCCCCGCCAGCCCGGCCCGTATCGGCTCAAACGTTCAGCGTCCTGGGGGAAGAGCCCTTTCATCGCATCATTGCGCTGGAGCGCAAGCGGACGGAACGCTCGGGAAAGCCGTTCCTGCTCATGCTTCTGGACGCGGGAAATTGTCTGCCCTCCGATAGAAACGGAAAAGTGCTGGCCAAAATCCTGTCGGCCTTGTCCCTGGCCACGCGCGAGACCGATGTGACGGGTTGGTACAAGAACCATTCGATCGTAGGGGTGATGTTTACCGACATCAGCGCCGCCGATCGGGAGTCGATTGTGGGCACCATGATGAGCCGGGTCAGCGAGACGCTGCGAAACAATCTGAGCCTGGAGAAATTCAGCCAGGTCAGCATGTCGATGCACGTTTTCCCGGAGACCTGGGATCACGAGAGTACGCACGGCAATCCCACTCTTTATCCCGACTTTGCAAACCGCAACCAAGAGCAGAAATTCAGCCGCATGGTGAAACGAGGCATCGACATCGTAGGCAGCCTAGCTGCGCTCGGGCTGTTGTCTCCCGTTTTTCTGGTGGTCGCCGCACTCGTCAAGTTGAGTTCCAAGGGGCCGATTCTTTTCCGGCAGGAGCGCCTGGGCCAGTTCGGCAAGCCTTTCACTTTCCTCAAGTTTCGCTCGATGTATGCCAACAATGACCGCAAGATCCATCAGGAGTTCATGAAGCGCGTCATCAACGGGGACCACGACGGCCGGTCGGAGGGGGGAAGCAAGTCGGTTTACAAGATGACCAACGACCCGCGCATCACCCGGATTGGATCGATTCTCCGCCGGACCAGCCTGGACGAACTCCCGCAATTTATCAACGTGCTGCGCGGGGAGATGTCGCTGGTCGGCCCCCGGCCGCCGATCGCCTACGAATGCCAGGAATACGACATTTGGCATCGCCGCCGGGTGCTCGAGGTCAAGCCCGGAATCACCGGCCTGTGGCAAGTAAGGGGGCGCAGCCGCGTACGCTTCGACGACATGGTGCGTCTCGACCTGCAATACGTGCGGACCTGGTCTCTGTGGCTGGACCTGCAAATCCTGGCGCAAACCCCCCGAGCCTTATTCAGCGACGATGCCTTTTAGATCGTCGCACAACATGCATTTGCAGTTTCATTCGTTTGTAGCCGAGGAGAGAATACCCTGACCGCAACATCGGTAGTTGAGTGCCTGAGCCAGCCGGAAGAAACACCCTCGGTTGTCGAGTCCAAGCCGGCTTATTGTCATTGTCATTGCATCGAACCGCTGAAGGATCGCCGCTGGGAGGAGTTCGTCCAGAGACATCCCCGTGGCTCCCTGTTTCATTCCTCGGCATGGCTGGAAGCGCTTTCCCGCACCTACGGATACCGGCCGATTGCTTATACAACCTCTCCAGCCGGGCGGGATCTGGAGAACGGTGTGGTGTTTTGCCAGGTGGAGAGCTGGCTGACTGGGCGCCGCCTGGTTTCGCTACCTTTCTCCGATCACTGTGAGCCCCTGGTGGACACGCCTGAGGATATGCAGGCCATCGCGGTTGCTCTGGAGCAGGAGTGCCGGGGCGGGCCATGGCGTTACATCGAAATGCGCCCTCTGCAAGGGTTCGAGATCGTCACTTCCCTGCCGCACACAACCGTACCCTATACCTTTCATCAACTCGATCTTCGGCCGGACCTGGATACGCTGTTCCGCAACTGTCACAAGAACTCGACGCAGCGCAAGATTCTCCGGGCGGAACGCGAAGGTCTCGAGTGTCGCGAAGGATCCACAAAAGAACTGCTGGACTGCTTCTACAAGCTGCATACCATTACGCGACAGCGGCACAATCGGCCGCCCCAGCCCCGGAAATGGTTTGTCAATTTGATGGATTGCTTTGGGGATGCCCTCAAGGTCCGGGTGGCGTTTCAAGGCGACCGTCCGGTGGCGGCGCTCGTGACCATTCGCCACAAGGATACCCTGGTGTACAAATACGGGGGCAGCGACTCCCGCTTCAATAATCTGGGCAGCATGCACTTCCTGCTCTGGAGAGCGATCCAGGAGGCGAAGGCGTCGGGGCTGCACTTCTTCGACTTCGGGAGGACGGAAGCCGCTCAACATGGGCTCGTCACTTTCAAGAAGCGATGGGGGACCACCGAGTCCAGCCTGATCTATTCGAGGTACGGCCTTTCAGACAAGGTCACCCACATGTTCGAGTCGTCTGCCGCAAGCTGGAAATCAAGAGTGGCAAAGTACTTGCTCGCCCACATGCAACCTGGCGTCCTTTCGTTAGCCGGCCGGGCGCTCTACCGGCACGTTGGATAAGGAATAACTTATGGTTTCGACGAATCGAGTTTCCGATGTTAAATCAGACGTCAAAAATGACGATAGCCGAATCTAATACGCTCCCGCGGCTCAAGCCTCAACCGCAGGCTGGTTCGGCGCGAGTCGCGGTGGTCATCGTGGTGTGGAATGCCAAACACTACGTGATGGAGTGTCTCGAATCGTTGCGCGAACATTGCGAGCAGGCCTGTTCCGAAGTGATCGTGGTCGACAACGCTTCCACCGACGGAACTCCGGAACTGGTGGCGGAAATGTTCCCGGAATTCAAGCTGATTCGCAACCCGGAAAACTTTGGCTTCGCCAAGGCCAACAACATCGGGATGGCGCAGAGTTCGGCCGAGTACGTTTGCCTGGTGAACTCGGACGTAAAGTTTCTGGATGACAGCATTTCGCCCATGGTCCGCTACCTGGATGATCATTCCGGGGTGGGCATGCTGGGACCGAAGATGCTGGCGCCGACCGGGGAGGTAAGACGCTCGACCATGCGTTTCCCCACCGTCTGGAACAATTTTTGCCGAGCTTTTGGGCTCGATTCCCTGTTCAAGAAGTCGCGCTTGTTTGGCGGGATGTTGATGTCAGATTTCGATCATCAGACGACGGCTCCGGTGGAGGTGCTGAACGGCTGGTTTATCCTGGTCCGCCGCAGCGCGATCGAGCGAGTCGGGGGGCTCGATCCCCAGTTCTTCATGTACGGAGAAGATGTGGATTGGTCCTATCGCTTCCGGCAGGCGGGAGAGCAGGTTGTTTTCTTCGCGGAAGCTGGGGCGGTTCACTATGGCGGAGCGAGTTCCGCCAACGCGCCGGTGCGTTTCTATCTGGAAATGTGCCGCGCCACCTGGCAGTATTGGCGAAAGCATCACAGCGGGCTGGCTCAGCTCGGCTTTCTGGTTGCGTTTGCCATCCATCATTTGATCCGGCTGCTGAGTTCTGCGTTCCTCTATCTGTGTTCGCCCTCGCACCGGCCGGACACCGCCGCCCGGTTCAAGCGAAGTCTGGCCTGCCTGCAGTGGGTGGGCGCGGCGAAGTTCAAGCCGTTGGAGACCAGCGGAAAAACGGCGTGAGGCCATCGCTCGACGGCCATCGCGCTGCTCGATAGCCACCAACCTATGTACGAGACAGAAGCCAATTACACGCTTGAGAGTTCGACCCAGGTTCCGGACGAAGTGATTCGTTCGTTCGAACAGCTCAGAGGACGGATCCAGTCTCGAACCGTTCTGCCCTGGGGCGAACACTGCACGGAGTGTGTGTGGCCGACCTGCTATACCAGCTGCGATCTTTACAGTCCCCGGCAGGACGGAAGATGCCGCCGATTCGCCGACGGAATGGTGAGAATCGACTCGCGGTCCGCCGCGAACGCTTACTTGTTGAAGATCCGCTTCAAGCGCTGGGGAAAACTTTGGACTCCCGGCAACGTCCGATTACATACGGCGGAGCAGGCGGAGAAGCTTGAAAAAAGGGACTACCGCATCGGGAGGGCGCTGCAGCGGCTCCCTTTGCCATCTCTGGTAAGGATCACGGCCACGACCAAGCGGTACGGCTTCAAGAAGAGGGTGGCAAACTCGGCCTCACACGGTCAGGAACTTCCGACCTGCTTTCTACTCGAATGCTACAACCCCGAAGCGCATAACGTTCAACTGTCGCTGACCATGCGCGCCAGCGATGAGCACGCCAAGATGCCGTTCCAGCAACTGATCGATCTGACCCCGGGATTTCACCGCGTCCGGGTTGCGCTGGAGGACATTACCGCCTTGATCGATGTCCGGCAACCCTTTGGCATCGACCTTATCCCCAACGATGAGGCCGAAGAGACGACGCTGTACTTTGGCCTGATGGATTTTGTGACGGAGTTGCCGGAAACGAAGAAGGCCGGGAACAAGAGCCCCGAGAAGAAAATAAAGTGTGTGGTATGGGACCTCGACAACACCCTGTGGGATGGGGTATTGGTCGAGGATGGTCCGGAGCGGCTGCGCCTGAAGCCGGGCATCGCGGCTATTATTCAGGAACTGGATCGGCGCGGAATCCTGCACTCCATCGCCAGCAAGAACAATCCCGAAGATGCGCTGCAAGCGATCAAGAAGTTCCAGTTGGACCAGTACTTCCTGTGTCCGCAGATCTCCTGGAAACCAAAAAGCGAGGGAATCAAAGCGATTGCCCAACAGCTGAACATTGGCCTGGATAGCCTGCTGTTTGTCGATGATTCCAAGTTTGAGCTGGGCGAAGTGAAGGCCGTTTGCCCTGAAGTGCACCTTCTGAATGCGGAGCAATACCTTACGCTGCTGGAAAGAGACGAATGTAAAGTTCCGGTCACGGCCGAAAGCCAGGAACGCCGCAAGCTCTACCAGGTCGAGGCCAGCCGGCAGACGGTGGCGCAGAGTTTCAGCAACGACTACATGGCATTCCTCCGGCACTGCCAGATTCAACTGACGGTCCGCCCCATGACCGAAGACAACCTGGAGCGGGTTCACGAACTGACCCAACGTACCAACCAGATGAATTTTTCCGGGAACCGCTATGACCGCGAAGTATTGAGAAAGCTGCTTTCGAACCCGAATCTGGATACGTTCGTGTTGAGTTGCGAGGACCGGTTTGGCAGTTATGGGGTCATCGGCTTTTGCATCGTGGATCGCCGCGAGCCCCGCATGACCGACC
This sequence comes from uncultured Acidobacteriaceae bacterium, assembly GCA_963749985.1. Taxonomy (GTDB): domain Bacteria; phylum Acidobacteriota; class Terriglobia; order Terriglobales; family Acidobacteriaceae; genus Sulfotelmatobacter. The sequence continues at coordinate 450,570 of CAVVOS010000008.1, forward strand.
TGATGTTCAGTTGCCGGGTGCAATCGAAGCGCGTGGAACACGCGTTTTTGGCCAGCGTGATCCGCCGGTATATCGCCGAAAGCGGAAAAGATTTCCACGCCAATTACCGGAAAACTCCGCGCAACGCACCATCGGGGCAGGTGTTTGCCGACCTTTCGATGGAAGAGACAGAAACCCGGGACGGAGTTCTATCCCTCAGGTTTCCGAAAGACCGAGAAGTTCCCGAGGATGGCGTGATTAACGTGATGGTGCAAGACGCAATGGTGGTGACACCAGCGTGAGCCTCCGATCCAGGCTGGGCGCGGCCCGCCGCCAGGTGCTGTGCTCGCTGTACCGGCGCACTGTGCCCATGGCGAACTGCGGCCCCATCGTGTCGTTCAGTTTCGACGATTTTCCCCGCACGGCTTATTCCGCGGGCGGGGCTATTTTGGAAAAGTTCGGAGTTCGAGGAACGTACTACGCGGCGGCCGGGCTGATGAATACCTCGAACGAACTCGGGGAGCAGTTCCGCCGCGAGGATATTGATGCGTTGCTCGAACAGGGCCACGAGTTGGCCAGCCACACCTTCAGCCATGTTTCCTGCCGCTCGGTTTCGGGCGCAGCCTTCCGGGACGATGTGGAAAAAGGCAGAAAGGCAATTGAGGAACTGGCCGGCGTGGATTGCCCAAATTTCGCCTATCCGTTTGGCCACGTCACGCTCCAGGCCAAGCGAACCCTGGACCTCGGCCTGAGCAGTGCGAGAAGCATCTTTCCCGGTTTCAACGGGCCCGAGCTCGATCTGAATCTGCTGCGGGCGAACAGCTTGTACGGCGATCTCAACGGCTTGCCACGCGCGGAAGAGTTGATCCGGGAAAACAAAGCGCGGAACAGCTGGCTGATTTTCTACACGCACGACGTGCGTCAAAATCCTTCGGCCTTCGGTTGCACTCCGGCGCTGTTCGAAGCGGCGCTGTCCTGCGCTGTGCGCAGCGGTTGCCGGATTCTGACCGTGCAGGAAGCGTTGACGGAGGTTGGAGTTCAAAACGGGAATCCAGAAGGCCAGGCCCGCTGGGGCGTTCCCGCGTGATTTCGGCCAATGCCCTTGTGTGTCCTAGGCCGGGTGTTTGATCCGGTATACGCTGATCTCAGACTTGCAAAACAACAAGCGTGAGATTCCAGCAGGGGACCCCCAGTCATGAACCGTTTCTTTCGCCTCGCCCTCCTCATTTTGATAGTAGGCACGATGATGATCAGAATCGCCTCCGCGGCCAATTACTACGTTGCGGCCAATGGAAGCGATTCGAATAGTGGAACCTCGAACACCTCGGCCTGGTTGCATGCGCCCGGTATGCCGAACTGCACTGGAGCCTGCGCAGCCACGACGATTCATGCCGGAGACTCGGTCATCTTGCGCGGGGGCGATACCTGGCATGTGGGAAATTCGTCTGCCAATCCCTACACGGGAGGAACCTGGCATTTTTCGACATCGGGCAGTTCGGGAAACTTGATTTACATTGGGGTGGATAAAACGTGGTATACGGGATCTTCATGGGCGCGGCCCATCATCACCGGCGACAACCCGGTTTTCAATGGAACCAGCTATCCCGCATCCTGCACCTACGATTACGGCACACCGTCGATCAAGTCCCTGGTCTCGATCAGTTCTTATAATCAGTTTGACAACATTGAAATCACGGGAGACTGCTGGAGCGGCAACCTGGGCAGTGGAAATCCGGGCATGTTGAACGTGCCGGGGAACGATACTGTCACCAACATTTATTGCCACGGATACACGATGACCAGCACGTCGGTGGACACGATGGGATGCATCGCGTCATCGGGCCAGAACAACGTCATCGAGTACAACATCTTTGACGGATCTGATGCTCCCCACTGGCCTTCGGGAAATCCCAACTGCACGCAAGTCAGTAATGCTCCATGCAGCACCGGAGTCGCAATCTATCTTGCGGGGCAGACGGTCGCGTTCAACGTATTCCACTATATCCGTGTGGGCGCAGTGCTCGTGGACAGCGAGTACGTGCATGACAACACCTTCGAGTACATGGCAACTTCGCCCACCTCGACCATGCAAAACGCTCAACATGACGATGCGCTGATGTACTACCACGGCTCGACCTCGGCCAGCGGAGTGACCGAGTATCTGTACAACAACGTGGTGCGCCATAACTGGCTCAGCCAGCAGTTCTACATTCCGGTGTCTGGCGGCTCGACTGCCTATATCTTCAACAACGTCTTTTACGACAACCACAATGGGACTCCGAGTAACTGCATTCAGCTCAACGCTCAGAGCAGTGGAACGCAAACGCTGATGATCTACAACAACACCTTCGACAACGATACCGATAGCTCGAGCGGGGACAGCAACGGCTGCCTGATCGGAATGTGGGGCGCAGAAGGGGGAAATGCCTTCGGGGTGGCGTGGAATGGGCCGGTGTATGCCGCAAACAATCATCTCATTGGCTACTCCAACCTTTCGTCGCTGTTTGTCACTCGGACGGCCGGCGGCGGAGCAGCTACGTACACGATTAACGACAATGGCGGCGAAGTAATTCAGGCAACCAGCACGGCTCGGTCGCAAGGCTATACCCAGTCGGAAACCCCGGTAGGGGATAGTCCGATTTCGGGATGTACTTCATCCACCTGCGGCACGGTTCAGGCCGGTCAGAGCGAAGCCTCGTCGTGCAGCACCTTTTCTTCCGATAATGATCTTTGCAGCAGCACTACGCGGGCCGCATCGGAGAGCAGTCCGGGCGTCCTGACATTTCCAACCATGCCGGTAAACACCCGTCCCTCCAGCGCGTGGGATTCGGGAGCCTACCAGCTCAGCGGGGGCCAGGGCACACCCAATCCCCCGACAGGACTTCAGGCCTCGGTCCAGTAGTTTCTGGGATGGGTTGAGAGGCAGAACGAAGCCTACATTCTGAGTTGACGAACGCGACGGTCGGTGATCTGCACTTCCCCCGAGAACTGGCCGGCCGCGAAATCGATATCGAGGGTCCGGGTTTCCGACCCCTGCTCTTCTGCGCACGAAACTAGACACACCGGCACCACTTCATCAAAGGCAACAGCTAAACAAGCGATGGGACGCGAGCACCTAAAATTCGGCGGTGGGGTGTCGGAGACTATTCTCAACCCATTCGTTCTGATCGTGGTTCTCATCGCTGGCGTCTTGATGTACATGTGGCCGCGGAACAAGGCAATTGTTCCATTTCTGGCGGCAGGGATTCTTATTCCCATTGATCAGATTTTGCTGATCGGGCCGGCTCACTTTCCGATGCTGCGGATTCTGGTTCTGTTCGGGATCATTCGAATGGTGAAAGAGAAGGTTTCTTCCAAAGTCCGCATGTTCTCGGGGGGGATGAACAAGATTGATATCGCGGTGATTTTGTTGACTATCTTGACTGCGGTGAATGCAATCCTTTTATTTCAGGAGTGGGGAGCGGCCATCAATGAACTGGGCGCCCTCTATACCGTTTTCGGCGTCTACTTCCTGTTGCGGTTCCTGATTCGAGACGAAGCAGATGTGGTGCGCGCAATTCAAACCCTCGCATATATTGCCGCCTTCGTCGCCATCGTTATGACGTACGAAGCTGCGACCGGGCACAATCCCTACGCGCTGCTGGGGGGAGCGGGAGCCAAGTATATCGAATCGCTCGCGGTGCGCGAGGGCAAAGTTCGTGCCCAGGGCCCATTCGCCCACTCCATTCTGGCCGGAACCTTCGGCGCGGTTCTGATGCCTCTTTTCGTGGGGTTATGGTGGAGGAGCAAGAAATATCGAACCATTGCAGTGGTGGGAATCCTATCCTCCACCGTGATCACGGCAGCTTGCAACTCCAGCACCCCGGCGCTGGCCTATGCAGGCGGTGTGGTAGCTCTCTGCCTGTGGCAGGCCCGCCGGCGGATGCGCGCCATACGCTGGGGATTAGTTCTCACTTTGATCGCTCTGCACCTGGTGATGAAAGGGCCGGTCTGGAGTCTGATCGAAAAAATCGATATCTCCGGCGGTTCGTCGTCGTGGCACCGCTACATGCTGATCGATCAATGCATCCGTCACTTTGGGGACTGGTGGCTATTCGGCGTAAAAGATACGAGTGTTTGGGGATGGGACATGTGGGACACCGCCAATCAGTACGTTAGCGTGTGCGAGAACTCGGGTCTTCTGCCTTTCCTCCTGTTTTTGGCGATCCTGGTTTACGGCTTCAAGTATTTGGGGCGGGCGCGACGCGCTGCCGCAAAGGATAAAGATAAGCAGACTGCGCTTTTTATTTGGGCGTTGGGTTCGGCGTTGTTTGCCAACGTGGTTGCGTTCCTGGGCATTTCATTTTTCGACCAAACCATGGTGGGGTGGTACGCGCTGCTGGCGATGATCCCGGCGGCGATCGCGGTTCGGCCGAAGAAAGAGCTGACTGAGGCGCCGGTCGATGTTCCAGCGCACGCGGCGGACCTGGTCTCACAACTCTCAGAAGAGCCGGCTGGCATGGGCTTAGAGCGGTGCCGCACGTAATGAAATCAACCTCTGCAACTTCGACTCCGGCGACCTTGGGGAATCTTGCCCACACCATCGGGCGGAATACCGTCTTTGGAGTGATCGCCAGATTTGCGCAGGTGTCGACGCGGCTGGTGACGATTCCGATTGTGATTGCCCATCTTGGTCTGGGCGGTTATGGAATCTGGTCGATCATCATGACCACGGCCGCTTACATGCGCTTTGGCAGCGTGGGCATCAAGTCGGCGTTTCAGAAATACGTGGCGGAGGCGACCGGGAACGGCGACTACGAGACAGCAAATAAGCTGCTGAGCACAGGTTGCGCCGTCATGCTGGCGCTTTCGGTGGCGGTGTTGATTCCGGTGGCGTGGTTTTCGACCGCGCTGGCGCGGGCCGCCGGCGTACCGCCGGAGTTTTTGCATTCCGCGGCCCAGTCGACTTCGGTGCTCGCCCTGATCATGGTTCTGTCGAATGTGGGCGCGGTGTACGAGGCGATCGTGATGGGCGGACACCGCATTGACCTGGCCCGGAACTATGCGACTTTCTTCACGGTGGCCGAGGCGGTGGCGATTGTCATTCTTCTGCACTTTGGCTACGGCCTGTTCGCCATGGCATCGGTGATGGCCGCTTCCGAAGTCGGATTCGTGCTGTGCTGCTATGTCAGCTCGAAGAAGATTGTGCCCCAGGTGCACGTGGCCCGGGCGTATATCACGAAGAAGGCAATCCCTGAGTTGGTTCGATTCGCGGGCAGCTATCAGCTGGTGAATGTGCTCGAAGTGCTTTACGCTTCCATTCTTCCGGTGGCGATCTTGCGGGTATTTGGCGCGGATTCGGCGGGCATCTATGCCATTGCGATCCGTCTGGTGAGCTCGGCCGTGCTGCTGTCGGATTCCTTCCTGGTGCCCATCCTTTCCGGGGGAGCGATGGTGTATGCATCCGGCGCTCAGGATGAAATGCGCAAGCTCATTGGCAAGTCGTTCAAAATCACCCTGGGATTGTGCCTGTTCCCGCTGGCCTTCATCGCATTGTTTGGGCCAACCATGATCTTTGCCTGGACGGGACAGACCGCCTCGTCGCTGCGGGTTGCACTTTGGATGGTCTGCGCCGCGGGCTTCTTTCAGGCGTTTTCGGTGCTGGGGCTGGTGCTGTACCGAGTCTCGGGAAACGCGCTTCTGGACAATATCCGGCAGGCTTTGCGCATTGTATGTTTGCTCTCGATTGCCGGCTTTGCGCGGCATTTGGGCTTTTACTGGGTGTTGGCCGGACTGGCGTTGACCGAATTCGCCGGAATGATGTTCATGCTGTACGCGATCACAAAAACCTTTCGCGCGTTTCATCCCAGGTCCCTGCTGCCCGATGCCGTGAAATTGACGCTGGCATCGGCAATTGTTCTGGGAGCCGGAGCGATTGCCACCCGGATACCGCTGCCCGCGATCGCGAATGTTCGCTGGATGGCAGTTCTGGATCTCGGAAAGGTGTTGCTGGCCTGCCTGGCGGCGACGTGGCCGGCGCTGGTGCTGACGAAATCCGTCACCGGGGCCGAGAGCCGAGCGCTTATCAGCATTGTTCGGCCGCGAAAGATGCGCGCCGAGCAGCCGTACGCGGAAAGCGTTATCTAGCCGACATGAGTGTAGACGAAGAGACTGGCTTGGTTGGCGGAGGAACGTTCTCCAGGTTTCTGGGGATTCGCACCAAATTTCATGGCGTCTGGCTGCGGCATACGTATCCTTTCGCAGAATTCGGCGACGGCGTTTGCGTGCATCACTCGTGCGAGATCCGGCGCTCGGCGGCGCCGGAGATTCGATTGGGCAGCAACGTCTATCTGGCTCCGGGCGTGTGGATCGACGTCGATGCGGGTTCGCCAGATCGCGAGCCGAGGGTCATTCTGGGAAGCGGATGCGCGATCGGAAGGCGCTCCACCATCTCGGCCAGGAATCAAGTGGTTCTCGAAGCGGACGTGCTGCTGGCGCCCTCGGTTCTGATCACGGACCATGAGTTCTCGAGGGTCGAAAAGAGCGGCGGACGTATCTTCATTGGCCGGAATTGCTGGCTCGGAATTGGCGCGGTGATCGCATGCGGCTCCGGGGATTTGAACCTGGGACGAAACAGCGTGGTCGCTGCAAATGCAGTTGTGACCCAAAGCTTTCCCGCATTTAGCGTGATCGCCGGGAACCCGGCAAGAGTCGTCAAGACTTACGACCAACAGAGTGGGGAATGGGTGAAACCGATGAGCGAAAGAGTGATGGAACCGATGGTTAGAACAATATGAGCGTCACGCTTGAGACTATGAACGAAGTTCAACCGGCAATGAACCCGACCGCAAAATCCGGCCAGCAATCGGGAACGTGCCTGATCTGCGGCAGTAATGACTTGAGGGAGCTGCTGGTTGCGCCCGACCGGTTTCACTTGCGCAAGCAGGTGTATCGTCTGGTGCGCTGTGAGAACTGCAATGGGGTTTGGCTCGCAAGTCCTCCGCAGCCGGCGGAGATGGGCGACCACTACACCGCGGACTACCACAACGCCATCGTCGCCGCAGGGGAAGGGTCGGCTGCGAGCCGGTGGAAAGATCAAGTGAAGCTGATTTCGCAGTACAAGTCCAGAGGAGCGCTTCTTGACATCGGCTGCAGTTCCGGCGGATTCCTCAGCACGGTAAAGGGATCCGCCTGGAAGCTGTACGGCATTGAGATGGAGGAATCGACTGCGCAGCGGGCGCGGGCTACCACCGGAGCGGAAGTCTTCGTGGGAGATGCAGTTGCGGCTCCGTTCCTGCCGGCGAGTTTCGACGTCATTACCACCTTTGATGTTCTGGAGCACGTCTACTCTCCGCGCGAGTTCCTGACCAAGGTTCTGGAATGGCTGAAGCCCGGCGGCATCTACTACGCCATGATGCCCAACATCGATTCCTGGGAAGCCCGGCTCTTTGGGAGTCATTGGTTTGGCCTTGAGCTGCCGCGGCATCTGGGACATTTCTCCCCGCGCTCGCTTCGCTACCTGATGAACGAGCTGGGGTTCGAGGAAGTATGTGTCAAGACGCCAGCCGTATCCTATATCGAGCGCAGCGCGGGATACGTTTGTTCCAGCCTGCTCGAGAAGCTGGGTTTTTCACCGACGCCCCAGTCCAGACCGAAACCACGCGGTGTTCTGCAGAGGATCGTCCGCAAGGGATTACGGATAACTGTGATCCAACCGATCGCGTATATCGCCTCCATCGTCGGCGCAGGGCCGTGCGTGGAAGTGGTCTTCCGCAAGCCGGAGAATCGCTAAGATGGACCGCATTTGCGTAGCGTCGCCAATATCTCACGATCAAACGGACGAAAATAAGAAATCAATGAACGAATCGACTCGCCAAACTCGTGAGGATCCACTGCGGTGGATCGACCGCATTGCCAACAAACTCCGCAGCCTGTGGGTGCGACGGACCTACCCTTTTGTTTCTCTGGGCAGCGCCTTCCAGGTGCATTATTCGTGTGACCTGAAACGCTCGATTGCTCCCTACATCAAAATCGGCGATTCGGTTCTGCTGGACCGCGAGGTATGGATTAATATCCCATTCGCGCCGCAGAGCGGAGAGCCGGCGATCGTGTTCGATGATGGCTGCAGGGTGGGCAGGCGCTGCGTAATTTCGGCGATAAACCAGATTCACTTCGAGCGCAACGTTATTCTCGCCCCTTCGGTGCTGGTTATGGATCACAACCACGCCTTCGAGGACGTGAGGATTCCGATCAAGGACCAAGGGGTCACCAAAGGCGGGATGATACGGATCGAAGAGGGCTGCTGGATTGGTTATGGCGCGGCCATTGTCTGCGGCAAGGGCGAACTGGTGATCGGAAGCAATTCCGTGATCGGTGCGAATGCGGTGGTGAGCCGCAGCATTCCTCCGAACTCGGTTGTGACCGGCAACCCGGCGCGAGTGGTCAAGCAATTCGATCCTGTCAAGGGCGAGTGGGTGCTGGGGTCGAGCGCGTTCGCCAAGGCAACGGCGGTGCGCGGATGACTATGATTTCCGTAATCATTCCCGCGCACAATGAAGGTTCGGTGATCGCCCGAACCTTGCAAGCGATGACCGACGGTGCGGAGCCCGGCGAGTTGGACGTGATCGTCGTATGCAATGGATGCAGCGACAATACGTCGGCTGTAGCCCGCCGCTTCGGCGCGCCGGTACGAGTCGTCGAGACCGACGTCGCGAGCAAGACGCATGCTCTCAACCTGGGTGACGAGACCGCCAAAGGCTTTCCACGTATTTACGTGGATGCCGATGTCGTAATCTCCGTGGCGACGATTCGGACCTTGGCGCGCGGGTTGGAGACGGGAAATGTGCTGGCGGTAGCCCCTACTCCGAATTTTGATCTTGCGGAGTGCTCCTGGGCGGTGCGCGCCTGCTATGAGATCCGATCCCTTCTCCCGTCCGCACAGGAAGGCGTCGGAGGTTCCGGAGTATACGCCCTGTCCGAGGCTGGTCGGGAGCGCTTTCGGGACTTTCCGCCGGTTACGGCGGACGACGGTTATGTTCGCATCCAATTCCTGGAAGACGAGCGCGAAACGGTTCATTCCGCCTATTCGATCGTGTTTCCGCCGCGAACTATCAAGAACCTGATTGCCACCAAAACCCGTGCGCATTACGGTTCGTTCGAACTGGCAAATCTGTTTCCCAGACTCTGGAAAAACCGGGGCGAGAGCAACCACAAGTCGCTCCTTCGTTTGTTCAAGCATCCGCAACTGTGGGGCAAGCTGGCAGTCTACTGTCTGGTTACGACCGTCGCGAAGTACCGCGCCCAAAAGCGGCTGCGTAATGGAATTGCGGTTTGGGAGCGGGATAAAACGTCGCGCGCCACCGCGTAGTTCTCTGAACATCTTGATGCTTCAAACCATATGCGGCAGACAAATGTGCGACAGAGTATGCTGCGCCAAACCACGTTGCGCCAGACCACGTTGCGCCAGACGATGATGCGATACACCATGACTGCGGGCCTGGCCGCCACAATCGGAGTGGCGGGATCGGCGGCGTACTTCTCGCCCTGGTTCTGGCGGCGTTATCGCATGAACCGGATTCGAAGAGAAGTGGCGAAGAACCGAGTCCTTGCCCTTACCTACGACGATGGTCCAAGCGATGGGCTCACGCCGCAAATCCTCGATCTGCTGCAACGGCACAACGCGCGCGGCACATTTTTTATGCTGGGGCGCAGCGCCCAGCGGCATCCGCAGATCGCGGACCGCGTGGTTGAGGAAGGTCACGACATCGGCTGTCATTCCGACCAGCACCTTAACGCCTGGAAGGCGTTGCCATGGGAAGCTGTGGCCGACATCGATGCCGGATATGAACGGCTCTCACCCTGGATTCAACCGGATGCCATGTTTCGCCCGCCCTACGGCAAAATGACGCTTCCCACTTATTTGTCGATCCGCCGCCGGGGCGCTCCGGTGTGGTGGTGGACCATCGACTCGGGCGACACGCGAGATGTTCTGCCCAGCCCGAGCCAAGTGGCGGAGAGACTGCGAAAAGACGGAGGCGGGATCGTTTTGATGCACGACCTGGACCGCACGCAGCAACGAAACGATTTTGTTTTGGAATTGACCGCGGCGCTGCTTAACGTGGCTAAGCGGGAATCGTTCAAGGTGATGACGCTGAGAGAGATGTGCCAGTGAAGAAGGCTCAAAATCACGGCGGAGGGCTGAAGGTACTGGCGGTTTCCTCCAGCGGCGGGCATTGGGTTCAATTGCGGCGCGTGATTCCGGCATTTGCCGGCTCCGAGGTCGTCTATGTCACGGTGCTCGAATCGTACCGCTCGCAGGTGCCGGAGAACAGGTTTTATTGCGTGAACGACGCCACCCGTTGGAACAAACTGTCACTGGCCGCGCTGGCCCTCAGGCTGGCCTGGATCATGGCGAAGGAAAAGCCGGGCGTGGTTATATCAACAGGTGCGGCGCCCGGATACTTTGCATTGTTGCTGGGACGCTGGTTCGGAGCGAGAACAATTTGGATCGATAGCATGGCCAACATCGAACACCTCTCGATGTCGGGGTCGCGGGTTGGCCGGTACGCGGACCTGTGGCTCACCCAGTGGCCGCACCTGGCCAGGAGTGAAGGTCCACATTATGCAGGCGGTGTATTGTGATATTCGCGACCGTCGGTTCCCAAGAGCCATTCGATCGTTTGATTCGCGCCGTCGATGAATGGGCGTCTCTGCGCGGCCGATGCGATGTTTTTGCACAGATCGGCGGTTCCACGCTGCAGCCCCGGAACATCGAATTCACCAAATTTCTTGAACCCGGCGAGTTCAACCGGGTGATTCGGGAAGCCAGTGTCATCGTGGCGCACGCGGGAATGGGCTCGATCATTTCGGCGCTCGAGCTGGGCAAGCCAATTGTGGTTATGCCTCGGCGAGGGGCTTTGCGCGAAACGCGCAATGACCACCAGGTCGCGACCGCGGAACGTTTCGGCGCGCAGGGCAGAATCATCGTGGCAAACGACGAGCAGGACTTGGCGGAAAAGCTTGACCATGCCCTCACTTTAGGCGGCACCGATCGAATTGACCCGGGCGCCTCGCCGCGGCTGGTGGCTACGATTCGCGCGTTCCTCGATGGCAATCTCTCCGAGCTCGATCCGCCGATCTCAACCGGCAAGATCGAAGCACGGGCCAATGACACTAGCGCGCCCTCGCTGGCCGCATTTCGGGCTGGAAAAGCATAAGGACGCACTGCCGAATAGAAGACAGTGGGAACGGCACTCCGAGCCAGGCTCGAAGGTTCAGGGTGAGATGTTGATCTCACGACACTTCCTCGTCGTACGTCTTTGTCCGATACTCAATTCGTTCCGTACTATAATCTCGGTTCGAAAACACTAATCACGAAAGGCGATCTAAACTTACACGATCTGATCATGCAAACTACTGACATCGAGCACGACATTCGCGGTTTTCTGGTAGACACTTTCCTCCTCGGACGCAACGACGAACTGGGCGACGATTCACCGCTCATGGACCGGGTGATCGACTCGCACGGCGTGGTCGAACTCGTCGTATTTCTTCAGGAACGTTTCGGCATACGAGTTGAGGATGAAGAGGTGAACAGGGACAACCTGGACTCAGTAAAGAAGGTCGTGGCCTACGTCACAAAAAAACTCGGCAGCAAAGGCTGAGGCGCTGCCGCTCCGCGCCTGGCCGCAAGGATCACTTGCGCGGGCCGAAGGTCGCGCGTTCTGCGTCTATCTCATTGATAACACATCGGTTGCGGTGATTGGCTTTCGCAACTGAAGACGCTCAAATTTCGATGCGTCGGGGCTGAGACCGTGATATTATTTGGCTAGATTTCTTCCCCTTCATAATCCCCCCAAAAGGTTCGACTAGGCCGTTTTGTCGGCTTCGGAACCGCACATTCAGACTGAGGTCTTCACAAAACTATGCTCGAAACTGCGATCATTGGCGCTGGTCCTTACGGACTCTCAATCGCCGCGCACTTCCGAAGTCGCGGCATTTCCTTTCGTATTTTCGGCCGCTTGATGGACAGCTGGCAGACGCACATGCCGAAGGGCATGTGTCTCAAGTCTGAAGGCTTCGCTTCCAACATCTACGATCCCGACAGCGACTTTACGCTGAGCCATTTTTGCGCGGAGAAGGGCATCGAATATGCCGACGGCGTCCCGGTGCGCCTCGACACTTTCAGCGCGTACGGTGCGGCGTTCAAGGAACGCAAGGTGCCCGAACTGGAAGACAAGTTGGTCACCAGCCTGGATCGTGTGCCCGGCGGATTCCGTCTGGGGCTCGACAACGGCGAAACCGTGACCGCGCAGAAGGTTGTGCTCGCGGTAGGAATCACTCACTTCGAGTACGTGCCCGCGAACTTGGCAAAGCTTCCGCCCGAATTTCTCTCGCATAGTTTCCGTCATCACGACCTGGAAGCGTTCCGGGGCCGGAACGTGGTCGTGGTCGGCGGCGGTTCTTCGGCAACGGACTTGGCAGGGTTGCTGCACGAAGTTGGCGCGGATGTGCAACTGGTTTCTCGTCGAACTGAATTGAAGTTCCACGGTGGGCCGACCGGCAAGAAGCCATCCTGGTGGCAGAAGATCAAACGTCCGAAATCGGGGATCGGCCCCGGCTGGCGGTTGCGCTTCCTTGCGGATGCGCCCATGGCGTTTCATTACCTGCCTGAGAGCCTGCGCCTGGAAGCTGTCCGCAGAGTACTGGGCCCTTCGGGAGGATGGTTCGCCAAGGAGAAGGTCATCGGAAAGGTTCCGCTGCTTTTGGGACAGACGCCGGAGCGCGCCGAGATCCGGGACGGGCGCGTAGTGCTCCATCTTCGCGCCGATGACGGCACCAAGCGTGAGGTTGTGACCGAGCACGTGATTGCCGCCACCGGCTACAAAGTAGACATCGATCGGCTGAAGTTCCTCGATCCGGAGATTCGCGAAAACCTCAAGGTTGTTGGAGGCTCGCCAGCGCTGTCTTCCGGTTTCGAGTCATCCATCCCAGGCTTGTATTTTGCCGGACTCACTGCCGCGAACAGCTTTGGACCGGTAATGCGGTTTGCTTTCGGCGCTGGCTTCGCAGCCCGCACTCTGACTCGGGCGGTGAGGAAGTCGCTGGTGCACAAGCCGGCGTCGATTTCTTTTCAGGATCGGGGTGAACTTCGCGAAGTGAAAATGCCGGAAGCACGCGAGAAAGCCGGCGCTGCTTCGGGTTCCTAGGATCAAGTCTGTTCGCACAAAACTGTAAACACATGAAGAGAGAGACCATCGCAATTCACGCCGGCTATGACGGCGATCCCACGACCAAGGCCGTGGCGGTGCCGATCTATCAGACGGTTGCCTTCGAGTTTGACAGCGCCGAACACGGGGCCGCGCTCTTCAACCTGGAAGTCCAGGGAAACATCTACACTCGCATTGGCAACCCTACCAACACGGTGCTCGAAAAACGTCTTGCCGCTCTGGAGGGAGGAGTTGACGGGCTCAGCGTCAGCTCTGGAATGGCCGCGATCGAATATTCCCTCATCAACATTGCCGAGGCGGGAAATAACATCGTTTCCCTGCCGCAGTTGTATGGCGCCACATACACGCTTTTGGCGCACATCTTTCCGAAGCGGGGAATCTCGTCGCGTTTTGCGGCCAGCGATCGCCCGGAGGATGTGGAGAAATTAATCGACGAGAATACCCGAGCGGTTTACTGTGAGAGCGTCGGGAATCCAGCGGGAAACGTAGCCGATATCGAGGGGTTGGCGCGGGTGGCGCACAAGCACGGCGTGCCCCTGGTGGTGGATAACACCGTGGCCACGCCGATCCTGCTGCGGCCGATCGAGTACGGCGCCGACGTGGTCGTGCACTCGATGACCAAATTCATTGGCGGGGGAGGCACCAGCATCGGCGGAATGATTGTGGATGGCGGCAAGTTTCCCTGGCGAAAGTACCCGGACAAGTTTTACATGTTGAACCGGCCGGAGATTGCATATCACGGAGTGGTCTACGTCGACCATTTCGGAGATGCCGCGTATGTTGCGCGATGCCGAACCGTGTGCCAACGAAACACCGGCGCCACGCTGTCTCCTTTCAACGGCTTTCTATTCTTGCAGGGGATTCAGACCCTTGCCCTCCGCGTGGAACGTCATGTAGAGAACGCACGCAAGGTGGCGGAGTTCTTGCGCGCTCATCCCATGGTCGAGTGGGTCAACTACGTTGGATTCCCCGATAATCCTCTGTATCCGATGGCGCATCGCTATTTGGGCTCTAACTTCTGTTCCCTGCTGACCTTTGGCGTGAAAGGCGGCTATGAGGGAGGCCGGAGATGTTTCAACGCTTTCCGCCTGTTCAAGCGGATGGTGAACATGGGCGACGCCAAATCGTTGTCGTGTCATCCGGCGTCGACCACACACCGGCAGCTGACACCGGAGGAACAAGCAAAGGTGGGAGTCACGCCGGAGATGATTCGCCTCAGCGTGGGGATTGAGCACATCGACGATATTCTCGACGATTTAGGCCAGGCGCTGGAAAGTGCAAGAGATCAAAGAGTGCCCGATCAGGCACGCGTGGCCAGGGGGGAGGTGTGACATGCCGCTGATGATTGAAGGCGGGCGAGTACCGCCGCGTTGGGCCCTCGAAGGCAGCTTCCGCCCGTTGGTTTCCGGCAACACTCTGCGCACCGGAAGCTTGAATATTGCGCTCATCAATAACATGCCGGACCCTGCGCTGGAAGACACCGAATTGCAGTTCTTTGACCTGCTCGACGACGCATCGAGTGACATTCCCGTCTACCTGAAGCTTTACTCGCTGACCGGAGTGCCGCGAACCGATCGCGGCCAGCGTCATCTCAACAACTTTTACTACAGCCTCGACGAACTCTGGCAGAACCAATTCGACGGCGTGATCATCACGGGCACGGAACCGCGCCAGCCCAACCTGAAGGACGAGCCCTACTGGAGAGTCTTGACTGACGTGTTCGATTGGGCGGAACGCAACACGGCGTCGACTGTGCTCTCCTGCCTGGCGGCACATGCCGGCGTTCTTCACAGCGACGGCATCGAACGCCACCGTTTGCCCGACAAGCAATTCGGAGTGCTGGAATCCCGAAGAGCCTGCAATCACGCGTTGATGAATCGCATCCCCGAACGTGTCCGCTTCCCGCATTCGAGGTGGAATGAAGTGCGCGAAGATGAACTGACCTCCGCCGGTTACGTTGTTCTCACCAAGTCGGCGGATGCAGGCGTCGACACGTTTGTGAAGAAAAAGCGCGAAAGTCTATTTGTGCATTTCCAGGGGCATCCGGAATACGGGGTGCACACGCTGTTCAAAGAGTATCGGAGAGACATCAAGCGATTTCTCAATCGCGAACGGGAAACTTATCCCACGATGCCCGTGGGATATTTCGATGAGTCCGCGGCTGGTCTGCTGCGCGAATTTCAAGAGAGCGCAATGGCCGACCGGCGTGAAGAAGTCATGGCATCTTTCCCCGAGCAGGCGATCGTCAGCGGCCTACGGAACGGATGGCACTCGACGGCCGCATGCGTGTATCGAAACTGGTTGCAGTACTTATTGGCCAGCCAGGCGAAGACCTCGGTGTTCACCATGACACCCGCCTACGGCAGTGCACTGAAGCGAACTGCCATCGGGTAACCATCGAACTTGCCTCTACTGATTACAAATACAGAAACATCCGTGAACGACGAGGCCAGTAAAACTCGGGTGAACGCACCTGTACGCATTTGCGACGTGATGGATCCCTGGGTGGAACGTTCGCCTGAGCATGCCGCTCTAGTGGATGCGACCGGCGACTGGACTTACCGGCAGTTGGCGCAAGCCGTCACGGAAACTCTGCTGTGGCTCCGCGACGCAGGCGTGAGGCCGGGTGACCGGGTAATGATCATGGGTGAGAATTGCCGCGCGTTTGCGGCGGTTCTATTGGCAGTCGCCCGTCTGGATGCCTGGTCCATACCGGTGAACCCACGCTTGTCTGCGCGCGAGATCGACTCGATCCGCGATCACTGCGAGGCCCGCCGCGTGGTCTATCTCACCGCTGCATCAACGCACGCGGCGGAGCACGCGAATCGGCACGCCGCATCAATCGAGGAACTTGGCGATGTTGGATCGATCGGAATCGGTCCTCTGAACGAAAACGCCCAGCCCGAACCCATCGATGCTGACATCGGGAACCGCGTCGCAGCGTTGATTTATACGTCCGGTACGACTGGCCTTCCCAAAGGGGTCATGCTGACGCACAGGAATCTGCTGTTCTCAGCGGGAGGCTCGGCGAAGATCAGGTCCTTGACCCCGGAGGATCGCCTTTTTGGCGTTCTGCCTCTGTCTCACATAGTTGGCCTTTCGGTACTACTGGGTACGCTGGTCAGCGGAGCGACGCTTTATCTGGCGGCTCGCTTCGATCCTATGGCCGCCCGCCTGGCCTTGGAAAAAGATGGAATCACGATCATGCTGGGCGTGCCCTCCATGTTTACCCAATTTCTGCAATATGCGCAGATCAGAAAAGTGGAGACGTTGAAGTTTTCCGCGCTCCGAATCATTTCCTGCTCGGGCGCACCGCTTCCCCCGGCAACCAAGTTGGCAGTCGAGAATCTTTTTGGACTGCCGCTCCATCATGCGTACGGCATTACGGAATGCGCTCCAACCGTCGCGCAAGTGAGACCCGAAGCGCCGAGGCGCGCGGACACTTCCGTAGGTCCGATTCTGCCGGGATTGGAAATCAAGCTGGTTGGGTCCAACCATCAAGTGGTGCCCGAGGGTGAAGTCGGCGAATTGTGGGTGCGTGGCCCCAGCGTGATGAAGGGCTACTATCGCGCACCCGATCAGACAGCGGCCGCGATCAACGCCGAAGGCTGGTTCAATACACGCGACCTCGCCCGTGTGGAAGAGGGCAATCTCTTTATCGTCGGACGCACGAAAGACCTAATCATCCGGCTGGGATTCAACGTTTATCCAGCGGAAGTCGAGGCTGTACTGAATGGCCATCCCGCGGTCGCCAAGTCCGCTGTGATCGGCAGAGTGGTTGAGGGAGATGAAGAGATCATCGCTTTCGTGCAACCGTTGCCGGATTCACTGCTGACGACGCTGGAAGTTGCGGAGTATGCGGCGAAGCATCTTGCCGCCTACAAGCGGCCCTCCCACATCCTAATGCTCGCCGAAATGCCGGTGACGTCTTTGGGAAAGATCATGAAACCGGAGTTGGCAAGAATCGCTGCGGACCTGCCGCGGCGCGGCCAAACCAGCGGCGCTCGTGTACAGACAGCTTAAAAACGGGACGCACCGTCGCTTTTTGCTCCCGACCCTGCCGTGTTCCAAAAAACCAAACTCCCCTCAACAATAGATAGAAAGAGATCATGAGCTGAGTTCTCAGTGAGGCAAAATGCAATCCTTGTTATCCAGGCCGGAGGAAGTAGTGAAACCCGAGATTTCTGAAAGCCGAGAGAAGGCCATCCTGCCTCTTGGAGAAGATCAAAGGTACAAATTAACGAGACTCATCTGCCGGAGTGTGTGTATTGCATTTGCGTTGCTCGAGACTTGGTCGGGGCGGCAATTCCTCAACCAGGATGGAATCTCCTACCTCGACATGAGCGATGCCTTTCTTAGACACAATTGGCACCTGCTCGTTAACCCACTTTGGAGCCCGCTCTACCCGTTCTTGATGGGCGTGGCGACCTGGCTGACGCACCCATCGGCGCGATGGGAAGTCCCCATCGTACACCTGTTGAACTTCATCATTTTTCTGGGAGCATTGGCATCCTTCGAGTTCCTCCTCCGCCAGGTGATCCGCGTTCTCGGAAAAGAAGAGGGAGGGCAACATGCAGATTCAGAGGTTCCCCCTTCGGCCTGGAGATGGCAACTGCTGGGTTATAGCCTCTTTGCCTGGAGCACCTTCGGAGTGATGTTGGCGCCTCGCATGATCACCCCCGATCTATGCGTGGCGATGTTCGTCTACCTGGACTGTGGACTTCTGCTCCGTCTCCGCAACAGCAACAAGACGACACGCACCTGTGTGCTGCTTGGACTCACACTGGGGTTGGGCTATCTAGCGAAGGCGATCCTGTTCCCCATGGCTTTCTTGTTCATGGTGGCCGCATTTTTCATGATTGGCCAATGGAGAAAAGCGGTACTGCCCCTCGCCGTGACGTTCCTCCTTTTTTGCGCAGTATCGGCGCCGTTGTTTATCTCGATCTCCAGGGCGGTAGGCCGGCCCAGCTATAGCGAGGCCGGAAGCCTGAATTACGCATGGCATGTTAATGGAGAAGTGTGGCCTTTCTTCTCGCCCGCCTCCGGGCCGCCTCCAAGCTTCAGGCACCCAATAGCCCTCCTTCACGAGAACCCCGATGTCTTTGGTTTCAGAGATCCAAAAGGTTCGACATTCTCGCCGCGGCAGAATCCCCAACCCTGGTGCGCCGGCGGCATCGCACCATTCAATGCGCGAAACGAGCTTCGAGCGATTAAGCGCAACCTGATCGCCGCATTCTCAAACAGCCACACCATACCGATGTGGGGGCTGATTGGGGGCGCCCTCATCCTTTTGCTCACGGGCCCAGATGTGTCAGGGCGCCTTCGCAGGGTCCGAAGAAGTTGGCCATTGCTGATCCCTGGAATCGTTGCTCCATTGCTGTATTTTTCTGTGTGGGTTGAACCGCGTTATCTGGCGCCTTTTCTGGTATTGGTGTTACTCGGGTTATTCCCGGGAATACTTGTGGATAAGCCAACAGATGCTGCCGATCGAACTGCCATGGGGACTCTGGTTGTTGCCGCCTCGGTGATGATTCTTACCGCGTTATTCGTTTTCTATCACCTCGCAGGTTTTCCTCATGGGGATGATGCCGGACAGATATACCTTCAGGCGGCCGAGTCTCTGAATCGAGCGGGGCTGCAACCCGGCGACGATGTGGCCCTCATCGGTGACGGCGGCGACGGTTGCCGCTGGGCGCGAATGGCGCGGGTTCAAATTGTTGCCCAGATACGTCCCGAAGATGCGGCCGACTTTTGGCGGATATCGGCTCCGCAAGCGAAGGCGGAAGTTTATGACGCCCTTGCGAAGGACGGTGTGAAGGCAGTCGTAACTGAAGAGCCGCTGCCCTCGGGCGGGTTCTCAGACTGGCAAAGGCTTGGAGATACGCGCTACTCGGTGCACTTCCTGGGCCTGTCGACCAGCAAAGAGATCGGAGGCCGGCCTTATGACGGTCCAGCAAACTGAAGATGTTCTTACATGCTGTCCAGGATCTCCGTTACTAGCTTTTGCTCCCCCACGCATGAGTAGTGCTAACGTCTTGGACTCGCTCTCCGTCGTCATCCCTGCCTACAACGAAGAACGTCGCCTGCCGCAAACATTGCGGCAAGTGTTGAACTGGCTTGAGCAGGGCAATTTCTCTTTCTGCGAAGTCCTCGTGGTAGACGATGGCTCGCGTGATGAGACGGCACGCGTGGTAGAGGAGTTCGCCAGGAAGAACCCCTGCGTACGGTTGTTACGAAATCCCGGCAATCGTGGCAAAGGGTACTCGGTGCAGCACGGGATGCTGGAGGCGAAGGGTGAGTGGATTCTATACACCGACGCGGATCTGTCCGCCCCCATCGAGGAGATCGAGAAACTCTGGCTGGCGTTGCGTCAGCACGGCGCGGCGATCGCGTTTGGGTCGCGAGTCGTGGATGGATCATTGGTAGAAGTGCATCAATCGGCACTGCGCGAGTTATCGGGGCGGCTCTTTAATCGGGTGATGCGGTGGGTGACGGGACTCCCATTTCGCGACACGCAATGCGGATTTAAGTTGTACCAGGCAGACGCGGCGCGGCGAGTTTTTTCGCGGCAGAAGCAGGAAGGATTCAGCTTCGACGTTGAGGATCTGTTGATTGCCAGGAACTTAGGTGTGGGGACGGTGGAAGTGCCGGTCCGGTGGGCAAACGTGGAGGGAACAAAGGTACGACTGAGTCAGGGAATGAAAGCGTTTTGGGATCTGGTCAAGATTCGGATGGACCATCGCTGAGCGATACATCTCTGACGACCCTCGAAGTTGCGGAATACGCGGTCAAGCATCTTGCGGCTTATAAGCGGTCCTCCCATACCTTGTTGCCAGCCGAAATACCGATAACGTCGCTGGGAATTCTTGACAGCGGGCGCCGCTGGCCTGCCCGCGATGCGTAAACGTCCGCAGCGCTTTCGCAAACCCTGCTGCCAGTATCCATGTACAGGGCACTCCCATGCCCTCTGCCAACTGCACCCAGCCGAAATCGGGCCGTCCGATCTCGAACATCTTCAAAGCCCGCGGCCCGGGTTTGACCATTCCAAATTAGAAGATTCCCGAACGTGTTCCACGGCGCTAGACGTGTGCGCATGCTTGTCAGGCACCATCTCAACGACGTGCAGCTAGCTTGGAGAATTGGGCCCCGCCAGGAATCCGCCGTCGAGGACCAGGGATTGGCCCGTCATGAAAGATGCGCGGTCGGAGCACATCCATACCACGGCTTCGGCGATCTCTACTGGCCTTCCCAAACGGCCGACGGGATGGAGACCAACAACGGATTTATGGATCGCCGGAGCACCGAAGAGCCGCTCACTCATCGGCGTTTCGATAACCCCGGGGCACACTGCGTTAATCCGAATGCCACTCTTAGCGTTTTCCAGAGCGGCGGTCTTGGTTAGGCCGATCACTCCATGCTTGCTTGCGCTGTAGGCCCCTGCCCCGACAGAACCGATCAAGCCCGTAACTGACGCCATGTTTACAATAGCTCCGCCGCCACCCTGCTTGAGCATCTGGCGAATTTCGTACTTCAGGCAGAACCAGACGCCCTTGAGATTGACGTTGATGGTCCGATCCCAGTCTTCTTCGGATTGTCTGATGATGGGAACCCAGGCACCCTCGATCCCGGCGTTATTGAAGGCGATGTCCAGGGAGCCAAATCTCTCCACTGCCTTCTGAATGAGCGCAGCGACTTCGGAGCCTTGCGACACATCGGTTTTCACAAATAGACCGTCCCCGCCAGCGGCGCGGATCAGGTCAACGGTTTCGTTGCCTTCGAGCTCGCGTCGGCCCGCAACCACCACCTTGGCTCCCGCCTTCGTGAAAAGTAGCGCGGTCTCACGGCCAATACCTGACGTCCCGCCCGTTACGAGCGCGACTTTGCCTTCTAATTCCATCGTCATAGTTTTCCTAGACGAATCAAACTTCTCAAGCCACACCTCTCCAGATGGAACCGCTAAGCGCAGCCATGGTGTGCAGTTTCGTCAAAACAGTTATCCTCAAATACCTTCAATGAGAAGCCAGAGGGTGTCAAGAGTGCTTTTCGTCGAGCAGCGGGATAAAATCTAACGGAGAATCAGGATGAGAACTGAGATTCTAGCCGCGGCCGAATTTATCGCCTTTGCAATTGCCGTGTTCGGAAATGAAAGCAACAAACTCGTGGGCACGTGGAGACTGGTGTCCGCCTCGAGCGCGACCTCAAAAGGGGATCGGGACGAAACTCCCTACGGTCCCAGCCCTGTGGGCTTTCTCACCTACACGGAAGATGGCAGAGTAAGCGCCCTGATCAGTCACAGCGGGCGAAAATCGCTCTCGGTCGGAGGCGGGGCGCTGGAGGAACAGGCGGAAGCGTTTAAGACATTTCTTGCCTATGCCGGACGGTACACGCTAAGAGGCGACACGGTGACCCATCACGTCGAAGTCTCCTCGATTCAGAACTATGTGGGCAGGGATTTGGTCCGCAACGTCAAATTCCAGGGCGATCAAGTCATATTGGTTACTCCACCCACACGAGTGAACGGAAGAATCCAAACAGTCGAATTGATTTGGCAGCGTCTACCGGTCGGCTCCTGAAGCGTTCTTGCCTCGCGAATCGTTCTCCTCGAAATCCCACCGTGTTAAGCTCAGCATCAGTAAACTGGCGGCTTCTGCGTGACTGTGATTTCTGATTTCGCCCACAGGGAAGGTTGTCCATGGTTGACGCTCCAGACAGAAAAGTTGTTTTTAGCGACGATGTTTTGCAGGACCCTTATCCCACATACGCCCGGTTGCACGAAGAGGGTCCATTGCATTTCTTGGATGTTGGCAAATGGGCGGTATGGTCGATCTTCAGCCACGCCGAGTGTGCCTCGATCGCGAAAGACCCCCGGTTATCCGCGAAACGTGCGCAGCAGATGTTATTGCCGCTGCCGATCAGCCGCCAGGCGGAGTTCAGCGAACTCGCGCGCATGCTGGGCTTGTGGCTGATCTTCATGGACGCGCCGCAGCACACCCGGTTGCGAAAACTTCTCAACAAGGGATTTGCGCCCGCGGCGATTGAAGGCTTGCGTCCGCAAGTCGAAGCCATGGTTGATCGAATGCTAAAGCCTCTGGAGCATGGATCTGAAGTTGACCTTATGCGCGAATTCGCAAACCCCATGCCAGTGCGCATCATCTTGGAAATGCTCGGCATACCGCAGGAACTTCGTGACACGTTCGTCAATTGGTCGCGGGACATCGCGGTGTTTCGAGGCAGTCCAGAACGCACGGTGGAACAGGCACAAGCGGCGCAAGATGCCCTAATCGAGTTAACTGATTTCTTTCGAAAGACCGTGGCGGAACGAAGACGGAATAAAGGGAACGACCTGATTAGCCTTCTCATCGACATCGAGGACGAAGGCGAAGTGCTGACCGAGGAAGAGCTCTACGCGCAGTGTATTGCGCTGCTCTTCGCCGGGCACGAGACCACGCGAAATCTCATCGGCAACGGAATGTACACGCTCCTGAAGCACCCGGAAGAGACTGCGGAGTTACGGGAGAAACCGGAGATAATCCGCACGGCTGTGGAGGAGCTCTTGCGTTACGAAAGTCCCGTGCAATTCACCGCTCGCGTGCTGAAGGAAGAGATCGAGGTTTGCGGACAGCGCATACCAAAGAAATGGTCGATCTTATGCATGCTCGGTGCGGCGAACCGGGATCCAAAGAAATTTAAGGAACCGAATCGCTTAGACCTGAAAAGGCTGAACAACGAACACCTGGCGTTCAGCGCGGGTCCGCACTTTTGTATTGGAGCCCAACTGGCGCGGTTAGAGGGACAGATTGCGATTTTGAATCTGGTGCAACGATTCCCGAAGATGAGGCTTACTGGCCCGCGACCGGAGTGGGCTTCTACATTCGGATTCAGGGGCCTGAAGAGTCTTCCGGTAATTATGTGAAAACCTTACTTGCGGTTCGCGAACGGGCGTTTCGGCATGATCACCGCTGCTGGGTGTTAGTGTTTTAGTGTCAGCTATGAAGATCATGACGGTGGTCGGGGCCAGACCAAACTTTATGAAAGCCGCCCCGGTTGTCTTCGCAATCCGCGATCACAATGCCAAGGTTGCGGCCCAGTCAGGGTCCCTTAGCAATGCTGAGAGGGACATAGAGCATATGCTCGTCCACACAGGCCAGCATTACGATGAGGCCATGTCGGGCTCGTTCTTCTCGGATCTCGGCCTTCCCAAACCAGATGTTCATCTGGAGGTTGGTTCCGGTTCGCACGCCTTGCAGACCGCGGAGATCATGCGGCGCTTTGAGGGAGTTCTGCTCGCGGAAAAGCCTGATGTGGTTGTCGTTTTCGGAGATGTAAACTCCACAGCCGCGTGTGCCCTCGTAGCCTCCAAGATCGCGCTAGACTCATGCGGAACGCGTCCTCTGATCGCTCACGTCGAGGCCGGCCTGCGCTCCTTCGACCTCTCAATGCCCGAGGAGATCAATCGCGTCATTACCGATCATCTTTCCGATCTGCTGTTTGTAACTGAGGAGAGTGCGATCCAGAACCTGCACCGGGAGGGAATTGGACCTGAGAAGATTCATTTCGTGGGCAACACGATGATCGATTCGCTCCTGGCTTCGATGCAAAGAGCCGAGAAGTCCGCCATCCTCGACCAGTTCGGCCTTCGCGATAGTTCTGATGGAGCACAAGGTAAGGTTCGGCGCTACGCAGTTTTGACTCTGCACCGGCCATCCAATGTAGATAATCGGAATACTTTCTTAGAGATTTTGGAAGGGTTGGAGGAATTGTCGAGTTCCTGTCCTGTTTTATTTTCCGCCCACCCACGGACTCGGAAGCGGATCGCGGAATTCGGTCTGGAGCGTTTCTTTCAGGCGAGCAAGGAAGCGGGAATTCGTCTGCTCGATCCTCTCGGATACCTCGACTTCCTCTGCCTAATGAAACACGCTGCGCTGATGGTCACGGATTCGGGCGGAATCCAAGAAGAAACCACATGTCTCATGGTGCCGTGCGTGACCGTCCGGGAAAACACCGAAAGGCCGGTAACTGTGGCCTGTGGCACGAATGTCATTGCTGGGACCAGGAAAGAGAACATCCGGAGAGCTGTGAAGGAACAGACGAACCCGCGCAAACAGGCCCAGATTCCCGAGAAATGGGACGGTAAAGCTGCAGGGCGGATCGTGGAAGTACTCATGCGCGAATTTCGTAAAAGAACAGCCGACTCTTGATTGCAGCGCTGAGCTCTCACTGCCGTCTGCGGGGAGACAGCGATTCCAGCCTTACAGCGGCACTTCGATCAGCGTCGGTCCTTCGCTCGCGAAGCCTTCCCGTAGAGCCTTGGCAAATCCATCCAGCGAGTCGACCCGGGTGGCGGGCACTCCCATGCCTTTCGCCAAGAGCACCCAGTCGAGATCGGGACGCCCGATCTCGAACATCTCCAAGGCGCGTCGTCCCGGATCACCCACTCCCAAATAAGAGAACTCGCGCTTCAGAACCGCATAGGCGCGATTGGCAAAAACCACCGTTGTGACCTTGAGGCCTTCGCGAGCCATGGTCCACAACGCTTGTAGTGTGTACATGCCACTACCGTCGGCGCTCAGGCACAACACCCGGCGGTCCGGGCACGCCACTGCCGCACCTGCCGCCAACGGCAAAGCAATCCCAATCGAGCCTCCGGTGTTCCCCAGCCAGTCGTGGGGCGGAGCGCCTCTCGTCGCTGCCATCATGCCTCGTCCTGAGGTCATGGACTCGTCCACCACAATGGCATTCTCAGGCAGGAGAGCCCCCACTGCGGCGGAAAGGCCAGCGAGGGTGATCTCGCCATCAGGCACGCGTGGTCGTTCTGCCTTCTCTTGGAGCAGCGGTGTTCGATGTGGCGACACCAGTGCCTCGAGCCCTTCGAGCGCTCCGACATAATCCTCGCCGGGACTGGCCAGCGTGTAGATATCGCATTCTGGTGACGTGAAAGCACTGTCCTTCCCCGGGTAGGCAAAATACGCAACCGGCGCCTGCGCGCCCACCAGAAGGAGTTGACGAAATTCCTTTAGCTGATCGACGGCCTGCTCCAGAACGTATTGGACACGTTCGACTTGGACGACGCCAGAGCCGCGCTCCAGGCGTGTGACGGGATAAGGAGCAAGAAGTTTGGCATTTGTCGCGGCCGCGATGCGCCCCGCGGTCGCCAGTCCCTTGCCGAAGAGCGCGTTGCCGGTCATCAGAATCGCTGTTCGCACGCCCGACCGGAGCATAGCTGCAGCGTGCTCGATGGTTGCCCTCGCGGGTGAGGGAGGCTTAGGTAGATCAGGAAGCGCAGCCACGGTTCCACCCTCGCTCCAGGCAACATCGGCAGGCACGATCAGCGTCGCAATCTGACCTGGTGCAGTACGCGCGGCGACGATCGCGGCGACTGCGTCGCGGCCCACTTCCGAGGCTAAGGCACACGTCCGCAACCATTTGGAATAAGGCCGCGCGATGGCTTCGATATCCGACGTGAGTGGCGTGTCGTGGCGCAAGTGATAAGTGGCATGCTGGCCGACAAGGTTGACTATCGGCACGTGTGCCCGGCTCGCATTGTGCAGATTGGCAATGCCGTTCCCGAAACCGGGACCCAAATGCAGCAGGGTGCATGCCGGTTTCTCGGCCATGCGCGCGTAGCCGTCGGCAGCTCCGGTGACAACGCCTTCGAATAGACCGAGCACGCAGCGCATTGCCGGCGTTCGGTCAAGTGCAGCGACAAGATGAATTTCCGAGGTGCCGGGATTCGTGAAGCAGATTCCAACCCCTCCGGCGACCAGCGTGCGAATCAAACTTTCTGCACCATTCATCTGTTTAGACAAGCTCTATCCTTTCGACTTCCCCGGAGTCGATCAACCCGACAAATGACCATGCCTCGAGACCCAGGACTCCGCCGAAGGCCTGGATTCCCAAGGCACGCGAGAAGGGTGAACGTACAGCTTGGACTAAAGAGCGGAGCTTTTCAAGGTTGGGGAAGACGGCCCGGGCGTCACCGATTTCTCTTCGGAGTTCCGGGCACCGCGGTTGGGAACTATTTGTGTTAGACCTCCAAGCGGGACATCGTGGTTGATGGTTGCCGCGATCCGCTGTCGCCTCGATCGTCCTGGCACTCCTGCTCCAGCGTGTCCGGTTCGACCGACTTCTGAAGCCAGCGCAGCCACGTCTTTTTTAGTTTCTGCAGGAGAGGACTCCTCAGCAGCAACTTCCTGGCACACCCATCGATCAGCGAGGTGCCGGATTGAAGGCAGTTCAATTTAAGCCCGCCGAACGACAGAGCGTACAAACGCACGGGCCCATCCTTACAGGACTGATTGCAGACGGCGCGCTTATACTGTCGATCCCCGCCTCCGAAATCGATCTCCGTCGCCCGGCGATCCGGCTCAAAACACTCTTCGATGCTGTGCAGCAAGATGTGAAGTCCCGGAGAGTACTTGCTGAACGCGGAATCAAACCCCATGAAGTTGGCGTGAAACGTGTTCTTGTAGTGGTTCCCAATGAGGAAGGCACAAGGCTGTTCCGCCAGATACAGGACGCAACCCCTCATCCATCCTCGATGGGCTGCAACCCGCAAAGCTTCATAGTTCTCGACGTCGCTCTTAAATCCCGCCCCTATTGCCCTCTGATAGGTTTTCTCGGAGACTTTGTCGACTTCCTGGGCCAGATCCTCCAACTCCTCTTCTGTGCGGTAACAGCGGATGCGTACCTGACCAGCGAAGGCATCCTTTAGCTTCTTTTCATGCCGACGGAATTCATGCCGATTCTTGCGCGACAGGCCTTGAAAGAACTTGTCGAAACTCTCTGGCAGTCTCACGAAACGGTGCTCCTCCACCGGCAGAAAGTGTCCACGACACAAGAAATTGGGCTTTTGCCGGGCTGCGCAGTACAAGGCCGAGTCCTCGCGCACCCGCATAAACTCGGCTGCATCTGCATCCCCTCGTTGAAGACACGACGCGATCCCGCGAACCAGGAACTCGCTATTTTCCTGGGATTGATTTCCGAGGAATCCTCCCTGGACGAACAATAACCTGCGAACGCGAGGCTGGAAGAGAGTTTTGTACCCCACCCTGAGCGTCAATTGGGTGTCCTCCAGGCGCCCTATCAGCATGCAATCCGGCAGGCCGTCACGATAGACGACCATCACATGAGGCCGTAAAAAACCGGCGGTGCATTGCGCCGAAGCGCGGAAGTAATCGATGTCGGCCATGGGACCTTCACACCACAGGCTCCATATTTCTCTGAGTTGCTCAAGTTCTGGAATGGTTTTCGCGATCCGCAGCGTCAGTCCCTTTCCTTCGATCCCCAGCTCATTGTGATCCCAGTGCAAAGTCTTTTCTCCAATGCTCGCCGACACTACTGCCGGCAGAATTCTTATGGCGTGACTACTGGCGGGGGAGAAGCGGCCAAGAGTGTTTTAGGGGGAGGGACAGGCTGACTCATAATTATCTCCCGAGGCTAACCATGCGTCTGTGATTGAAATCACGCATGATCTTGGGTCGGGAACAAGAGCCACGGGTCGGTCTTTCGCGCGGCCACAGAGACTGGGCGCTCGGACGCGTAACAGAAAGGAATTCTGACCTTTCGCTTCGCGCGCGTGCGACGTAATGAACTAGGACATCCGGCGCACGCCGGGGTTCGCACGGAATAGTACCCAAAGACATCCTCCAGAAGGGGCACATATAATCAAGAGCCATGTCCAGTTCCGATTACTCCGCGATGCTGGAGGTGGCGATAGCGGAAGCTCGCAAGGGGCTGGCGGAGGGCGGCATTCCTATCGGAGCTGCGATTTTTGACGCCAGTGGCAAACTCGTCGGAGCAGGCCACAATCGCCGCGTACAGAACGGCGACCCATCATTACACGGCGAAACTGACGCCTTCCGCAACGCGGGACGCCAGCGTAGCTACCGCGAGCTCATTATGGTCACCACGCTGGCGCCCTGCTGGTATTGCAGCGGGCTGGTGCGGCAGTTTGGCTTCGGCACGCTGGTCGTTGGGGAGAGCCGTAATTTCCAAGGCGGTGTGGAGTGGCTGCGCTCGCTGGGGATTAAGGTAATCGACCTCGATTCCGCGGAGTGCGTTTCGATGTTGGGCGAGTATATTCGCGCGAACCCAGAAGTGTGGAACGAGGATATCGGGCGAGACTGAGACTCCTCAGCTTCTAAAGCCGCTGCTGCCTCCGCGCACGCGGCTTATGGCATCGCTGAAGCGATGCCCTGATACGAATCCATATTGGATCTAGAAGCTGAGGCTTAATGACATCTGGATCTGCCTCGCGCTTCCGATGGTTTTATTCGTCACGCCCAGGCCGCTGCCTGTCGTGGGACAGACGTACAGAGATCCGCTGAAATTCTGGTTGCACGGACTCAAGGTCGCCGGCGTACCGACGACGGGAAAGCCGTTGAAGTTGATGTTCTGGCTCACGTCGTCGATTGGAATATCGAAGCTGGCGGTGTTGGTCAGGTTGAAGACATCGAAGCTATATTTCAGCGAAGAGCGCTCGGTGATCTGGGTCATCTTTACCAGCGAGATGTCTGCGCGCCGTTGCCACGACTGCCGGAAAATATTGCGCTGACCAGTTGCGATGAAGTTCGTCTCGTAGGGATCATTTGAAGGAATCGCGCCGTTTAGAGCACCCGCCGCCAGCAACGGAATGCCGAAGCAGCTGGCGTTCAGCGCAGGGGTAGCACCCGCACCCGTGGCTCCGGTGAGGGCTTGCTTGGCTGAGCAACCGGAGAGGGGAACGATGGGATTCGTGATGCCATCGTTGTCTCCGTAGAAGATGCTGCCGACCGCGCCGGAGTAATCGACAACGCTATAGGGCTGGCCGCTTTGGATGACGGTCAAGCCGGTAATTGCCCATCCGTCGGCGAGCTTGCCTTTGAATGAAGATGCCGAGAAAAACACGGGGAGCTGGTACGTATAAGTGAAATTGAGAACATGCTTGCGATCGAAATCCGAGAGACCATAACCGGAATGCAGATCCAGAGGATTGTTGCCGTTGTAAAAGAGGCCCATCGCGCTTTGCTCGTCTGTTGAATGAGAGAAGGTATAGGAAGCACCGACTTGCAAGCCATGGCTCATCCGCTTTTCAATGTGGGCCTGAAGGGCGTTGTAGGCGGAGATGCCAGCGGCGGTGTAGGACTCCGACTCGGAAGAATAGCCGATGTAGGGAACACGCAGATCGACGTTGCCGCCTTCGAAGGTTTCCTGGTAGGGCTGCGGCGGTTGGCCGTTGGCGCTGGGCAAATTGATCGGGTTGCAACTTCCAAAGACGAGTGGATTGCAGGTGGATGGTCCTACCACCGAGTAGCCGTAGGTGTAGTCCTGCTCGAATGGCGTACCGGGCCGGATGGGATTGGAAGGCGAGGCGATCTGCGCTTGGTTGAAGGGCAGAGGAACGATCTCATGGCGGCCGAGATTGCCCACATAGCCGATCTCGATCGCCAGATCGGGACGCGGCTGCCACTGAATATCGAGCGTCTGATTCAGCGTATAAGGCAGCTTGTTGGCGCGGTTGTAATCGGCGAAGGAGAATAGCTCCGCGCCCCCGGCGATGTCATTCGCGTTGGGCAAAAACAGATCGGCGGGATTGCCTGAGGGCGGGGCTCCGAGAGTGGTGCCCCAGGGGTTCTCAAATCCACCGGGGCAGTTGGTGTAGGGAGTGGCGCAAACCTGCGAATTCACCCATGGCGGAGACTGATTGACGCCGAAGGGACCACCCGCAATCACGCCGGAGGCAAACCCTGGAGAAAGATAAGTGAAGAGTTCGCCGCGATCGTAGTACATGCCCCAGCCGGCGCGGACGACGACCTTGTCGTTGAATATTTTCGGGCTCCAAGCCATGCCGATGCGCGGTGCGAGGCCCCACTGGCGGCCGGTGAGGGTGGAAGCGCTGACGCCCTTGGTGGGGAAGAGAGGATTGTTGCCTGCGACAATGAAGCCGTTCGAGGTGATCGTGTCGGATGAAGCGTCGTAGTTGTAGCTAGCGGGATCGAAGTTGAACAGGCGCCCGTTCTTTTCCGTTAAGCCTCCGTGGTAGTCGAAGCGGAGACCGGCGCTGATGCTGAGGTTCGAACGAAGCTGAAATTTATCCTGAAGATACCAACCTGATTCGTGCGCGCGATAGTAACGGTTGGCATCGCCTTGCAAGAAGGTCGTGGTGATAAATCCGTCGGCCTGATAACCGATGGGTTGGCCGGTGAGGAAGTCGAGGAAATTGTTGAAGCCGATCATGCCCGTGTTGGTTCGATCGTCGCGCGCGTTGAGCTGGGTATAGGAAAAGCTTCCGCCGAAGGTAAATGTGTGTTTGCCATGGTTCCAGATGGCATTGACCGAGGGCATCCAGCGATTCTGAAAGATGCCGGTGAAGGCGCCCTGCGAAGCTGCCGTGGAGCCAATGTTCAGGCCGGCGTTGAAAGGTGGACCGCAGGCAGCCGGGTCCTGATTCGATGTGCAATTGCCTGCGTTTGCCGCAGCGTCGTTGCCCAGATCGTCGACGATGGTGATGCCGGGAAAAACGTTCGAGCCAAACGCATTGATGCCGATCGATCCGGGAGTGAAAGGCTGAGCGATCGTGCTGTAAACTTTTTCGCGAATGAAGCCGAAAACCTCCGCAACACTGAAGTTTGGTTTGATCGATTGCGTATTCGTAATGGAAACGACCTGGCTGCCAGCATCGAGGTGTTGAGTAAAACCTTCGACAGAGGAGAACCCGAACGGTGCAGTGGTCGGATCGTGCTGGTAGTAATACTTCAACGACAGAGTATCTTTCGGGCTAGCCATGTAATCGAGATCGGTTACCGCTTGATCGGAGATGAAATAAGCCGGTTGGGTGAGGAAAACATTCTCCGGGAAGTTTACTGTCGGTAAGGAGTTAGGATTCGCCGATGGAAACAGATACTGGCCGTTCGGCAGTTTGTAGTTCAACAAAGTGAGTGCGGTCGAATCGACATTGCCTGCGGTTAAACAAGTTGGCTGGTTAGTTTGGCCACAGAGGGGTTGCCAATCCTGGTTGGCGACGTTCGCCAGGGTCGCAGCGCTACGATCATCAGTCAGCCCGAACGGCGCCGCCGTGCGTGAAGTTCCAATCTCCAGATCGGAAACGTGAATGTGCTGATAGCTGGCGAACCCGAAGAGCTTGTCCTTGATGATAGGACCGCCGATGGTTCCACCGGCTGTGTAACGGTGCAACTGGGGCACTTTCTCGTTGTCGGGAATGTTAGGGTCCTGATTGTAGAAATACGGGGCGGCATTCAGCCAATCGGTTCCACGATGAACGTAAAGAGCGCCGTGAATGTTATTGGTGCCGGAGGCAGTGCTCATGTCGATGTGAGCGCCGCTGGTGGACCCTTGCTGCGCATCGTACATGGAGGTGTTCACCATGAACTCCTGAACCGTTTCCGGGGCAGGCGTCGGCAAAGCCTGGCCGATCGCCAGGTATGGCGATGCCGTGCTCTGAATGATTTCCGCAGTGGTGCTGGAAGCGCCGGCCACGCCAGTGTTATTCACAATGCGCGCCGATGCAACCTGGCTGGTGCTTTTGCCGTTGAACAGGTTGCTGGCATCGACTCCATTCAGAAGAAACGTGTTACTGGTGTCGCGCTGGCCGTTGGCCCAAATGGGCTGATTGCCAAGACCGGCGTTTGCGCCGGTGCCGTTGGGTAACTCCGCGTTGACTCCTGGCGAAAGGATTGCCAGGCCAGTGAAACTTCCGGTGGGCAGCGGGACAGAATCGATCTGCTCTTTCTCCAGAATGTAGCCGTTGGTGGTGTCGACCGCATTCATCAAAGGCGCGGCGGCGACCTCGACGACGGTGCCGACTTGTCCGATCTTCAGCGTCGCGTTGACGGTGGCGGTGCGGTCGGCTTGCACAGTGATGGACGGAATCTTTTCGCTTTGAAAACCTTCGTGCGTGTAGGTGAGCGTGTAAGTACCGATGGGCAGATTCACGAAGTCGTAGCTGCCGTTCGCGTTGGTTTTTTGGGTACGCGTGAGTTTGGTCTGGTCACCCACGATCGTCACATCGGTTTGCGGCAGGACGCTGCCGGTCTTGTCTGTGACGGTACCGGTGATGCCGCCGAGCGTCTGCTGGGCCTGAGCGTCCGTGACAAAGGCAAAGTGCATCCAGAGAGATGAGGCAACTAGGAAAGCGACGAGTCCAATTCTGTTGAGCATCAATGACCTCGTGCAACTCCGTAACTACACTCCTGCGACAACGCCTGCCAGGCGGTCGAACCGCGTATGTACTGTCAAAACGATGTTGGCGGCAGAGCTGGTTTGCTCGGCCTCGCATGCAAGAATTGATGGACCAATCTACGCGAGTCGGGGATGGAACGAAAGGGGCATGTTCAGTAAAAATTTCTTTGGCACAGATTAGATATTTCTATCGCGGATGTGATGGATCCTCGGGCCAATTTAACTCCCAGAGGGCGCCGCAGCCGTACGGCGCCTGCGGAGCATGAACCACAACAGTCCTGCCGCCAAATAGGCAAGATAGACGTAGGGAAGCTTGCCGTACGGTCCTTCGGGAACCGGGTAAAAATTCCCGACTAGAGCGAGCAGCATAGCAACGCCCGCCAGCCAGGGAACGACCTGCGCTCCGCGGCGAAACACACCTTGATCGCGCAAGTAGCGGGGCAGTGCGACGCACACCAGCGCATAAGCCACGATGAAACCATAGGTCGCCAGTGAGCCCAGCCAGCCGTAGACATCCAAACCGCTCGCGCCGCGGGCCGCCAGCACTGCTACGGGGAGCAGGGCAGCAATCCCGGTGATGATGACTGCCCGGCTTGGGGTCTGATTCCGGGCGTGCGTGTTGCGCAGAGAGCCGTGGGCGAGCCCGTTGTGGGCCATGAGCAGCAATACACGCGCTGCCGCCGTGATGCACGCCAAGGTCCCGGCAAACAGGCTCACGAGCGCACCAATGTCGATCAGCAATCCGAGCACCGGCACGCGGACGACTCGGGCCAGCACATACATCGGCGCTTGGCTCGTGCTCAGGTCTTGGCCCGCAGTATGGAAACCCAACACTTCCGCGTAGGCGCAGACCGTGAAGAACGCGCCCGCGAGAACGGCGCTTTGGAGGACCGCCCGCGGAATCGTTTGTAGCGGATTGCGTGCCTCGGAGCCCAAGGTGGTCGCGCTCTCAAAGCCGACGAAGCTGAACAGCGCCAGCACCAAGCCCAGCCGAAGTCCACTTCCGGTCATGCCGCGCAGGTGCAACTCGTCCCAGTCCCAGTGCCGGCCGTGGCCCGCCAGCAAGAGAATTACCATGATCGCAATCACCGTGACGGACGCCGCCTCGATCCACAGCATAAGGCGGGCGGAGATTTTTACGTCACGATAAGCAATCCATATCGAAGCGCCAGTGACCAGCACGGCCAACCAAACAGCAGAGTAGACATGGCCCGTGGCATCGTGCAGCAGCAAGTTCGCGTAATAGTAGAAGCCGCCGATCACGCTCGATCCCGTGGCCACATAAGCGAGCAAAAGACTCCACGCCACGGTCGCGCCAAGCCACGGGGGCAGCGTCATCGAGGCATAGGTGTAGAGCGAACCGGGGGAGGCTGAAAGGCGGGCATAACGGCCAATGCATAGAGCCACCAGCAGCACGGCCACAGTCGCGAGCACGTATGCCAGCCAGGTGCCGTTGCCGGCAAGCGCACACACGAGCGGGATGGTGGCCGCGGGCGTGGTGGTGGGAGCCATGGTGGAAACGGATTGTGCCAGCGTTTCCATCGGAGAGAGAATCCCGCGGCGCAATCCATAGTCCGCGCTCGCGGAATGCTCTTGTTCCGTTTGCACCATGCTGTTCGCGATCCTCCCGCAAGTCAGATTGGGGTTGGATTGTACAACACTAACTGCGGGAGAGATCGAGAGGGAACTTGATCTCAGTGGTGTATTATCTTGCAACGCTTTCCCTGCTCGGTTAGACGCCGCCGCTGCTGAGAGGAAACAGCAGGCCATGAAACTCGATAAGGAATTACTAAAACGTCTTCCCAAAGTTCTCTTGCACGAGCATCTGGACGGCGCGCTGCGACCGCAAACTGTAATTGAGTTGGCGAGAGACGCAGGATATGCGGAGCTTCCGACACAAGATCCGCAAGCGTTAGCAGAATGGTTTCATCGAGGCGCGAACCAGGGCAGTCTTGCCAAATACCTGGAGGGTTTCTCACATACCATTGCGGTCATGCAAACCGAGGAGGCGTTGCAGCGCACCGCCTATGAACAGGCCGAGGATCTGAGCCGGGATGGAATTGTTTATTTCGAAACTCGCTTTGCGCCGGTCTTTCATACCCAGAAAGGACTGACCCACCAACGAATTGTCGCGGCCGTGTTGAAGGGACTGGAGCAAGGGCGAAAAGATTTCGGGATTTCTTCCGGGTTGATCATTTGTGCGATGCGCAACATGAACATCTCGCTCGAAATGGCCGAGCTTGCAGTCGATTTTCGGGCGCGCGGCGTGGTCGGCTTCGATCTGGCGGGCGAAGAAGGCGGTTATCCCCCGAAGAAGCATGTGGATGCTTTTCATTACATCCAGCGCGAGAACTTCAATATCACGATTCATGCCGGTGAAGGCTATGGAAAGGAATCGATCTGGCAGGCGATTCAATATTGCGGAGCGCACCGCATCGGGCACGGGACGCGGCTGATTGACGATATCGCCATCGTGGAAGGCAAGGCGGTGAAGCTGGGCGATCTGGCTCAATACGTTCTCGACAAGCGCATCCCGCTGGAGATTTGCTTGCTGAGTAACGTGCACACGGGCGCCACGCCGAGTTTGGCGGAGCATCCCTTCCGGATTCTTTACCAGGAGAAATTCCGCGTCACGCTGAACACGGACAACCGGTTGATGAGCAGCACAAGCATGACGCAGGAATTTGCAGCGGCCGCGGAGGCCTTTGGGCTGACTCTGGATGATTTCGAGAAGATCACCATTAACGCGATGAAGAGCGCTTTCTTGCCATATAAGGAGCGCTGCGATTTCATCTATTCGGCGATCAAACCCGGTTACGCCAGGGTTCGAGAATCGGCAGGGGCTAGATGACATCGGAGCACTAGTGAAAGCTGGTTCTCAAACGTCATCCGGACAAAGCCACCAGAGCCTCCGCCAGTACAAGCGTTCCTCGAACGATGTCTTCCGGAGCAGCGTGCTCGTCCGGACGGTGGCTGTACCCGTTGCGGCAGGGAATGAACAACATCCCTACCGGAGCGATGCGCGCCATGAAGAGTGAGTCGTGATAAGCACGACTCACCATGGGCAGAAAGGCCAGGTCGTGTTTGCGGCAAGATTGAGAAAGCGCTTCAATAATTGCCGACGCACAGTCCGCCGGGGCATCGGCGTTCAACGACTCGCTGCGGATCGATATCTGCCTCTTGGCTGTGATCGAATGACTTGTGGTTTCAATCGAATTCAGCACGCTGTCGCGCCGCCGAAGATCCGTGTCGCGGATGTCGACACTCAGGCGGACCCGGCTGGGAATGCTGTTGACCGCGCTGGGAAACACCTCGCAGATGCCGACGGTGGCAACTGTGTCAAGCGCTCCGCTGGTGCGCGCTGCGCTCTCAATCGCCAGAATCATCTCGGCAGCGGCGCAGAGAGCATCGCGTCGGTCAGGCATCAAGACACCGCCGGCGTGTCCTCCCGAGCCCTCGATCAAAACCCGAAGACTTGCCGGCGCCGCGATTTTCGTCACAATGCCAAGAGGAATCTTCTGGCGCTCGAGCAGTGGCCCCTGTTCGATGTGCAATTCGACAAAGGCTTCGTAGTAGCCACCTGGTAGCTTCACGTGTTCGAGGTCGCCTGTGAAACCAGCCCCACGGCGCACCTCGTCGAGAGCGGTGCCGCCGCTGTCTGTTAGCTTTCTCGCCGCATCCGGAGAAAGCGTGCCAGACAGCATTCTGCTTCCGAGGCACCCGATTCCAAAGCGTGTTGGTTCCTCAGACGTGAAGATCAGTAACTCAATCGAGTGCTTGGGACAGAAGCCACCCTGCTGTAATCCTCGTATCGCTTCCAACCCTCCCAAAACACCTACAACGCCATCGTATTTGCCTGCGTTCGGAATGGCGTCGATATGCGAGCCGGTGCCGACAACGGGAGCGTCCAGGTCAGAACCGTTCCAGCGAGCAAAAGTGTTTCCGATGGCATCGTGGCGCACTCTAAGTCCGGCTTCTTCGCAACGCGCATTCATCCACGCCCGAGCTTTGAGATCCGTAGGTGTGAAAGCGATTCGCGTCACCGCAGGAGCGTCCGCGTCAGAGAATGAAGCAATCGTTTCGATTTCGGAAAGCAGCCGATCTCGGTCGATCGTGATACTCATGAATGCGGGCTCGCCAAGGGATGCCGGTTCCAGTCTTTGTAGATGAGATATTTTGCGGGCACTTTGCCGATTGCTCCGAACCACTGCGGACACCAGGGCCCCATCCAGATGAAGTCTCCGGCCGTCACTGGATACCACGAATCTCCGAGCCGGTAAATTCCGCCGCCTTCGAGCATGATGAGTCCGTGCTCCATCACATGCATTTCGACCATGCTCAGCGAGGCCCCCGGCTGGTAGACCATCGTGTTCACTGCAAAGTCGAAACTCATCTCATCGGGAAGCAAGCACTTGACCTGCAGGCTGGGATCGTCTCCGAGCGGATGCGATGAGACCGCATCTTCGTTTGAAACGATCAAATGAGGCCGCACGACCGCATCGAGCGGCTGATAGGGTTTTTCGACCACGGCGACTCGGCTCACTTCCATCGCCACTACTCGATGGGGCAATCCTTCCGGAAGAAAGGCGTAACCACGTGCGCTTAGTTCGCTCGATTTGCCGTTAACCTCCAACTTCACGCGGCCCTCGATCACGAAAAGGAAACGTTGCGCGGGCGTGCTACCCAGTTCTCCTCCACCTTCCAACTCCGCGGTGTATTCCGTGAACTTGGCGCCCAACACTGGGCTGGCGTGGACAATTGCGGAGCAAGCCTTCATTCCCGGCAAAGTAGTACGAACAAAAGTATCTGCGGTCAGCAGCAAATGATTCGCTTGTTGGGAGCTTCGGGTGCGGCCAAGATTATGCACGGTTTATCCTTTTGTAAAATTCGGGCGAAGCAGCAAGCTGATCGAGAAGAATCACTCCGCACTCGATCGCTTTTTCGACGTCCTCGACGGCGACCGATTCCGCAGGATCGTGACTAATGCCGCCGGGAGTCCGCAGAAAAATCATCGCGCTGGGAATTTTCTCCGCCAAAATCATGGCGTCGTGACCTGCACCGCTCACCATCCTATGCGACTCGCATCCCGTCTTGCAGATCGCCTGTCCTATTTCCGCCATAAGAAACGGATCCATGGCAACTGCACCCTGTTTTGACAGCGTAGCTTCCCGTGCAGATAGTCCGCGGCGTGCAGCAACTCCCTGGGCTTCGCGAACCAGATCCTCAACAGCACGAGTGCGAATGTCATCGGAACTGTGACGAACGTCGAGCGTCAGCCTCGCCTCGCCTGCGATGACATTGGCCGCTCCGGGCCTAGCCTCGATAATTCCTACGGTCGCGACCAAGCCGGGGACTTCCTGGGCTACGCGTTCCACTCTCCCGATCCACTCTGCCGCGCCTGCAATAGCGTCGTACCGAAGATGCATGGGCGTTGTGCCCGCATGGTTGGCGCGCCCGCAAAATATGAACTCCAATCGGCTCTGTCCGGCAATAGCAGCGACTGCGGCAAGGGGCTGATTTAGTTTCTCCAACACCGGCCCCTGTTCAATATGAAACTCAATATAGCCCAGCGTATCGTTCTCCAGTTCGGCCTGGGGAATCTTCGCGGGATTTAGCCCAAAGTCCTCGATTGCCTTCCGTACAGAGATCCCTTGCGCATCCTGCGCAGCCAGGAGTTCCTGATCCAGCGTCCCAACTAACGCGCGGCTGCCGATGAACGGAGTGCCGAAGCGTACTCCTTCCTCCTCGGAAAAGCCAACCACCTCGATTCCGAAAGGAAGCCTGCGCCCTTGCAACTCCTCCAGCAACGCGACAGCAAGTACGACTCCCAGAACACCATCGTAGGCACCGGCGTTGGGAACTGTATCGAGGTGTGAACCGATCAGCAGGCGCGGTGCGTTCGGATGTGCAGCCGGATAAATTCCACGGAGATTTCCGGCGGCATCGACTCGCGCATGAGCCCCCAGCGGCTGCATCCATCGGGCAATTTCCAGATGGCAATCGCGCATTGGCGGAGACAAGAACGTCCGGCGGATGCTGTCTGGGTCTTCCGTAAAAGATGCCACCCTCAGGCACCGGGCGATGACCTTCTCTGCGCGAGTTGTGATTTTAGTGGTCTGCATCAGCTTCCAGCTTTGGCGGCGAATGCACGCCTCATCGGACCTTACGCTTCCCGTATAATCTTCGCCGCCGCCCAGCCGAGAAGAACGAGGGCGACGAGAATCTCCCAGCCGTATGCGTTCCCGTAAGTCGCGACGGGGAAGTGATTGCTGATCATAATAAAGACAACGGGGACGGCCATAAACGTATTGTGTTTGGAGCGCAGCTTGGCTTGTGCGCCAAGTGACGCGTCGAACTTTTCCCCGGCTGCCGCCGCCGCGATCATCTTGCGCTGCGCAGGGAGAATTCGGAACCAAACGTTGGCGGTCATAATGGTTCCGAACACCGCCCCAAGGTGGATGTACGCCGCGCGTCCGCTAAACACCCGCATCAATCCCCACGCTAGAAGGACGATCATCAGCAGAGAGAACATAGCAAACACGATCTCCGACCTGCCCAGAGCCGACCGGAGCGCAAGATCATAGACGATCCATCCTCCAACCAGCACACCCAATCCGATGGCAATGCCGCGCAGTTGCGAGATGTCAGCTATGTCGGGATCAATAAGCCCGGAGCTCGAGTAATAGACCAGGAACAGCAGCACCATCCCGCTCAGCCATGTCATTAAAGCTTCCCAGCGGAACCAATGAACTTGCTCGGGTCCGACCTTCAGGGATTTCTGCTTGTCGACGGTGTAGAAGCCACCACTGTGGACCATCCATATCGACGAACTGGTGCCATCTCCAGCGCCGTTTCTTGCGAGGCGGCCAAATTGGCCGTCCAGCCAGGTGAAATAATAAGTCTGGCCGACCCACATGATGGCTGCAAAAACGTGAAACCAGCGCACAACGAGGTTAAGCCATTCGCGGATTGACGAGGTCACTTGGTCAACTCCATCTCAGCTTCCCCGGTAAGTCGTATACCCGTTCGGGCTCAGGAGCAGCGGAATGTGAAAATGCGATTCGCCCTCTCGCGCCCGGAAAGTCACCTCGACCACTGGATACAGCGTGTCGACTCTCTGCAGCGCGTAGTAACTCCCGGTGTCAAAAACCAAACGATAGACTCCCGCAGACAGATCGTCGCCTTCCGGCAGCAACTGAGCACACCGGCCATCTTGATCGGTCCGCACCGAAGCCAACAATCGCCAACCTCCGGGCGTGTTCTGCTTCTCCAGGCGCACCAGCAGGTCCTTGGCAGGCTTGCCCTGAACCATATCCAGAATGTGAGTCGAAATGTGTTTCATCCCTGAAGCCATTTCCTTAGCCGGATCTCCGTAATCTGACGCTGCTGCTCGGTTGCTTCTTGAAGTTCAGTTTCTGGATCATTCCTTAGACGTTGCTGGAGGATAGCGAGAATCTCCGGCGCAGACTTACCCGTGGCGCACACAATGAAGATACGATTGAAGCGCCGCTCGTATTCTCGATTTGCTTCCGCCAGAGCGATTTTCACGGCGGCCTCGGAGTCCGCTACGGTCCGTTGCTCCTGCGCCGACCATTCTACGGACTGAACTGTCCGAGATTGGGTTGATAAAGAGTCATCCGGTCGCGACTCGCCGATACGCGGATGACTGCGGAACGCCTCCATCCAATCTGCTGGGGTGAGATTGTGCCAGGTTTCGTTCGACGCAGCCAGCAGTGCGGATTCATTCGACAGCGGCCTGCGGGCTACCATCCCTCGCGCCCAGGCGTGCGATCCACAACACGGCAGAATCGACTCCATGGCTTTCTCGAGCGGAAGACAATTCCATTTTGCCAGAACCTCTTTTGCTCCCCCTCGTTCCGTGCCCATCCGCTCGGAATTCAGCCGACTCAAGAACTCAGCCACAAGATTGCCTGCCACCGCTGAACGATATCTCGCGGTAGATCGAATATCGTCAATCGGGCGGATCTCCGTAGCCGCAGCTTTTTTCGCTAGAAGCAACAGATCGGAATCGATAACTTTTCCTCTCACGGTCCGCTCTGTCTCCGTCAGACGAAGGGGAACAGGTGCAACGCTTCCCAAGGCGATGCGAACATCGTCAACCACGCCATCCGCAAGGCGGCCCAGAGCGGCGATACACACCTTGGAGATCGCTTGTGCATTCCTGGCACCCACCTTGCGGGCGTGGCTGAAATGTCCCGCGAATCGTCGCGGCAGACACACGGCTCGAACCAGTTCATCCGCGGCCAGCAACGTCTTCTTGTAGCCGGTGTGGAAGCTTGCATAGGGCAGCCGGCGCTCACCTCGGACTGAAACTAGAATTAATTCCGCATCGTAAACGAGCAGCGCGGGCAATGAGTCCGCCGCCGGCGATGCGTTCACAATATTCCCGCCAATCGTTCCTCGATTCTGGTTCGCAACACTCCCAGTCCATCTCGCGGCGATATGCAAGAGAGGAAACTCGCCTTCCACAACCTGGTTCGCGCGGAGATCAGTATAAGTACATCCGGCCCCGATCCGAATCTCGCGAGCCGCCACCTCAACCCGCCGCAACTCAGGAAGATTCCAAATACTGACCAGCTTTCGCGACGGAAGCTTCCCAGCGGCGTATTGCACCATCAGGTCGGTGCCTCCGGCAATCGGAATCCACACGCCTGGTTCTCTTGCCAGCAGCGACACCGTTGCGTGCAAGCTCCCGGGCGCGGCCATTTCGTACTCGGAGGGATTCGATCTCATGCTGCCGTCCTGCGGCGCGCTGCTTCCGCTACAGCTTCCAGTATTTGGCGGTAGCCGGTGCAGCGGCAGAGATTGCCGGAAAGGCCTTCTCTAATTTCTTCTGTCGTGGGTTCAAGTCTTCCCTCCAATAAATGGCAAGCGGCGAGAATCATCCCAGGGGTGCAGATGCCGCACTGCGCGCCGCCGCACTCCAGAAAGGCCTGCTGTAAGACATGCAGCTTCTCGCCCGCCGCAAGTCCCTCGATCGTAACTACGCTTGAGCCCTGAACCTGGAGAACCGGCACAAGACAGCTATTCACGAGCACGCCATCTATCAAGACTGAGCACGAACCACACTCGCCTTCTCCGCACCCTTCTTTCGTGCCGGTTAGTTCGAGTTGTTGGCGCAACACGTCGATCAGGCGCTCCATCGGGTAAGCATGCACCGTCCTCGCCTGACCGTTGACCACGAATGAAATCTCGGCTCTGGCGCGGCTCTGGCGAGAATCAGTCATCGAACCCCGCCTGCTGCACCGACGAAGCTGGCTTGCGACGATGCGGTGATCCCGTCCATGATGTCTTCCGGAAGCAGAGGAACGAAATCGAAAGGAACTCCGAGCGCGTCTTCCACCGCATTGAGAATTGCTGGCGCAGGACCATCCATCGGCAGTTCGCCAATGCCTTTCGCGCCATACGCCCCGTATACGTTCCCCAACTCTTCGAAGAAGACACGAATCGGAGGCAGGTCCCGTGAAGTCGGCATGATGTAATTGGTCATCTGACAATTCTGCATGCGTCCATTCTGCCAAACCACTTTTTCATAAAGGCTGAGGCCGATCGCTTGGGCGACGCCACCGATGATTTGTCCCCTCGCCAGAAGCGGATGCAGAACCTTGCCAACTTCCTGGAGCGCGACGAAGTCATTCACCGATACGCTATAGGTCGTCAGATCGACCGTGACTTCCGCGATGTAAACCGCCCAGGCGAATGCCGCGTAGGCCTCCCCTCGATACTTCTGATCGTCCCAGAAAATGTCGGCGGGCGCCTCGTAGCGTGACCACGAACGGAACTGGCCATACGCTGCAACATAGTTCTGGCAGGCAGCGCGAAACTCGCCCGCCGTATAGGTCTCGCGAAGCAGATTGGACGAAATCAGCGTCTGCCTAATCCCTAGCGCCGCGGACTGCACCAATTTCCCCACCACCATCACGGTGCGCGACGCAACCGTTGGCCCGCTGTTGGGCACTTCCAGAGTATCCGGCTGAGCGATGCTGACGTTTTCGTATGCCAGACCGAGCGCCTCGGCCGCAATCTGACTGAGAACCGTTTTCGTTCCCTGGCCAAATTCTGTACTCGAAACCAGGACGCGCACGCTGCCGTCCGCACAGCCTTCTACACCGACCACAGAACTCAGGTAGCGCTCACCCGAACCCGTGAATCCCGCCCCGTGCAGAAACGCGGCAACGCCCATACCCTTCTTCTTGCCTCCACACCGATTCTCTTTTTCGAAGCGCTGTTTCTTGGAGTGATAGTCCGAAACCTCTAGTGCGCGGTCAAGCAACTTCTCGAGATTAATCGGTTCGCGCACAACCTGTTCCGTAGTAGTAGTTTGTCCCGGCTTCAGAAAATTCCGGCGACGAATCTCTAACGGAGAAAGACCGACCTCTCGCGCGATGCGATCCATGTGCCGCTCCATGGCAAACAGGCTTTGCGGCGCTCCAAAACCACGAAAAGCTCCGTGGGGTGGCGCGTTTGTGGCAACCGCCTTGGCGCGAATCCGGACACTCGGCCAGTAGTACGGTCCACCAGCGTGAATTGCTCCGCGAGAAAGCACTACAGAAGACAACGTCGCATAGGCTCCGCCGTCAATCGTGAAATCGATCTCTCCGCCCAGGATCTTGCCGTCCCGGCTGACGGCAGT
Organism: uncultured Acidobacteriaceae bacterium; assembly: GCA_963749985.1. Taxonomy (GTDB): domain Bacteria; phylum Acidobacteriota; class Terriglobia; order Terriglobales; family Acidobacteriaceae; genus Sulfotelmatobacter. Next base: position 493,587 of record CAVVOS010000008.1, read on the forward strand.
CCGGTGGCGTGTGCGCGAAGGATGCCGCTTGGTAGTCGCCGCCATGTCTTCCATTCGGTCATAAATAATCTTCACGGGCCTTCCGGACTTGATTGCCAGCAGCGCGGCGTGCGCGGCGATCATCGACGGATATTCTTCCTTCCCGCCGAAAGCGCCTCCGGTCTCCATCTGCACCACTCGAACCTTTTCCGCTGGCAAATCGCAAAGCGCCATTAGCGCTTTGTGAATGTAGTAAGGGCACTGCAGCGAGCCCCACACGGTAATTCCCTCGGCGGCATCAAAGGTAGCGATCATTCCGTTATTCTCGATGTAAAGCTGCTCCTGTGCGCCGGTCGAATACTCGCCTTCCACAATGTGGTGCGCCTTCTCCCAAATACCGTCGACGTCACCCTTCTCGATCAAGTAAGTCTTAAAGATGTTGTCCTCGCCCCAAACAATTCCGTCGCGCCGCTCGCTTTCTTCAATTGTGAAGATGGCAGGCAAAGGCTCGTAGTCGATCAATACCGCCTCGACTGCCTTCGGAAGAAGGTAACGGTCGGGATGGGCCATCAACAGAATGGGTTCTTCGGGATGGTTGACGAATTCATTCGCCAGGCAAGGCTGATCGTCCCCGATTAATGCGATGCAATTCTTCCCCGGAATGTCTTTCGCGGAGACGATCACGAATTCATCCCAATCAATTCCGGGGCCGAACGTGATTGTTCTGATCCGGCCGCGGGGAATCTGGCTGCGAACCGTTGCCCCGAAGAGCATGTTTGGCAGAACCATATCGTCGACGTACTGGGATCTTCCGGTTACCTTATCGCGTCCTTCCTTGCGCGGAACAGACTTGCCGACGATGTGCTCGCTGTTCATATCTCGTAACCCAGCGGACGCCCAGGCCCGCGGATGGGATAGTGTAAGCCAGACTAGGGCCAATAGGGAGCGGAAGTGTTGTAGGTCAGGATTGAAACTTTGTATCCGCGACGTATTCCAGTCCGATCGGTTCGCCCGGAAACTCTCCTGCGGCAAAAACAGGATTCCCCCGCAGATAAGTGGCCTTCACCACGCCGCGCAGTGTCTCTCCCAGATAAGGAGAGATTGGATGCCGATAGTGCAGTCTATCCTCGGTCACGTTGAATTCGCGGTCGGGATCGAACACAACGAAATCCGCATCGTATCCCGCGGCAAGTCGGCCCTTGCGCGAGTCGCAACCAGCCAGTCGGGCGGGTTCCTCTGCCATCCACCGTGCCAGATCGATTAAGGTCAACCCACGCTTGCTCGCTTCGGTCCACATCAGCGGCAGCGCCAGCGAAAGACTTGCGATGCCACCCCACGCAGTCCGGAAATTGCTTCCGGCAAGCCGCTTCATCGCCGGCGGACAAGGAGAATGGTCAGTGACCACCAGGTCGATCGTCCCTTCTCTGAGGCCCTGCCACAACCTTTCGCGATTCTCACGGCTTCGAATCGGCGGAGCACACTTGCTTAGCGTCGCCCCGTTCGCGATCGTTTCCGCCGACAGATGCAGGTAATGTGGACAGGTCTCCACGCTCACCGCGAGTCCCTCGGAGCGCGCGGCACGCAATTCCTCAAGCGCCTGGCTGGTCGAGAGGTGGACAATGTGCAAACGAAAACCATACTCGCGGCATAACGTCAGCATCAGGCGGATGGCGGCCAGCTCCGCCTCGTCTGGCCGCGACTGAAGATATGTCGCATAAACATTCCAATCGGAGTTAGCGAGCGCCTCGGTTGCCGTGTCGATGGGACCCGAAAGTTCCGCGTGCACCAAAAGGGGTAGACCAGTCCGCACAACATGGGGCAGAGCCACGCGTAGCGACTGCTCCGCAACCATTGTGAACCCATCGATACCCGGATCGATCAGAAAGCATTTGAACCCTCGCACTCCGGCGGCCGCGAGCGCTTCGATGTCGCTTTGGTTGTCGTGGACCACCCCGCCCCACGCCGCCCAATCGACGCGGCATCTGCCTTGTGCGACCGCGCGCTTGGCTCCGAGCGCAGCTACCGTCGTGGTCGCAGGAAGACAGTTTAGAGGCATATCGACAAGCATCGTATAGCCTCCTGCCGCTGCGGCTCGTGTCGCTGTTTCGAACCCCTCCCACTCTCCGCGGCCGGGATCGTTGATGTGCACGTGGGAATCGACGAGCCCTGGAAGAAGGACTGCTTCGCCGAAGTCATGAATCTTGTAACTCCCGGCCGGTACTTGGTCGGGAGAAACAACAGCCTGGATTCGTTCTCCTTCCACCAGGATGGCCGCCGGGCGGATTCCTTCGGAAGTGATCACTCGGCGAGCGACGAAAGCTTGCAAACTCAAGGTGGCAGCTCCTTGGAAGATCAGCCTCTAGGGGCAGAGCGTATCCCGGTCGCATCGCCTTTGCAATGCAAACCGCATCCAGACTAAAACAACATTTTACGAAGTTCTGATTCCCGTCTTATACTCGCATCTCAGCGAAGCGGCTGCGAAAAAGGTCCATGTCGACGAATTAGCGGATTCGCGGTTTCTGGCGCCAGCAAACCATTGACGATTTACGCGTAGATAGAGCGAACACATGGACAATCCTTTCATGGCCCGCGCCATTCAGCTCTCGATTGAAAACGTTCACTCCGGACGTGGCGGCCCCTTCGGCGCGGTGGTGGTGAAAGACGGCAACGTTATTGCCGAAGGCACCAATCAGGTTACTTCCACCAATGATCCTACCGCGCATGCGGAAATACTCGCCATTCGCGGAGCATGCAAGAACCTTGGAGCTTTCGACCTTGAAGGCTGCGAGATCTACACTTCCTGTGAACCATGTCCCATGTGCCTCGGGGCAATCTACTGGGCCCGCCTCTCTCGCGTTTATTTTGCCAATGCCGACGCAGATGCGTCCAGAATCGGATTTGACGATTCCCTGATCTACCGTGAACTCGCTCAGCCGCTTTCCCAGCGCAAGATTCCGATGATCCAGATGATGCGCGAAGAGGCGCTGGCTGCATTTCGCGCGTGGGAAAACAAACCTAACAAGATCGCATATTGAGTCTGCTTGGGCCCGCGCCAATCTCAGGTTCATGGAGGATGATTGATCGATCGTTACTTCAAACTTGCCGAGAACCACACCTCAGTGAAGCAGGAGATGCTGGGTGGCCTCACTACCTTCGTCACAATGGCTTACATCATTGTGGTGAATCCCCAGATTCTCGCTCAGGCAGGGATGCCCGCAGATGGCGTGGTCTTTGCGACCTGCGCCTCCGCCGCAGTGGCTACTCTGGTGATGGGGCTCTATGCCAACTATCCCATCGCGTTGGCGCCCGGAATGTCGCTGAACGCCTACTTCACTTATTCAGTTTGCATCGCCATGCATGTTCCCTGGCGTACCGCGCTCGCGGTGGTTTTTTGTTCCGGCGTTCTTTTCCTGGTGCTCACGGTGACCCGGGTTCGCGAGCAGATCGTCAATGGCATGCCCGACTGCCTGAAACACTCGACCGCCGCTGGGATTGGAATGTTCATCGCGTTCGTGGGACTGCGGAACGCAAAGCTCGTGGTGGCGAATTCGGCAACGTACGTCGGTCTCGGCAGCTTTGCCGACAAAGAAGTGCAGACTGCCTGCTTTGGCCTGGTTCTGACGCTCGTCCTCATGTCCCGAAAGCTCCATGGCGCCATCCTGATCGGAATCTTCGGCACGGCGCTGCTCGGTATCCTTCGCGGCATCACAGGCTGGCCCACCGCAATTCTTGCGATGCCCCATCCCTCCTCCACTTTCTTGCAGCTCGATTTTCGCGGCGCTAGCCACCTCGGCCTGCTCGAAATCCTGTTCGCTTTCCTGTTTGTGGATCTATTCGACAACGTCGGCACCCTGGTGGGAGTGTGCGAGCAGGGCGGCTTCATCAAGAACGGCAGGATTCCGCGTGTGGGCCGCGTGCTGGTTGCAGATGCCGTCGGAACCATCGTCGGCTCCTTGACAGGAACTTCCACGGTGACGAGCTACATTGAAAGCGCAGCCGGAGTTGCCGCCGGGGCTCGCACCGGTCTGAGCAATGTTGCAGTCGCTGCGCTCTTCTTGCTCGCGACGTTCTGCTCGCCGCTGGCCACCGCGATTCCCGCCTACGCGACGGCCCCCGCGTTGATTCTAGTCGGCGTTCTGATGACGCAATCCATTGCGCAGATCGCCTGGCAGGAATTCAGTGAGGCGGTCCCGGCATTTATCACCATGCTGGCCACGCCTCTTACCTTCAGCATCGCAACCGGCCTTAGCCTCGGTCTGATTTCCTACACCGTGGTAAAGATTGCGGCTGGGAAAATTCACGAAGTAAATGCGCTGGTTTGGATTCTCACGATCCTATTTATTCTGCGTTACATCTATCTGGCCGCAGCTTAACCGCCGCGATCCCTTCTAGCCGTTCAAAGGAAAAGTTCCTTTGCCCACGGTAGCCCACTGCCGACGCATGAAGCTGAGCAATTCAGCACGATCTCGAAACGCTTCCGTGCCTCCCTCCTTTGTCACCGAGTACGCAGCGGCAATGTTGGCGAAGGTTAGGCAGTCTTCCAGTTTGCCTCCACGAAGGTACAGGTAAAGGAAACCCGCATTGAAGGTGTCGCCGGCACCGACGTCATCGGCGATGGTCACACTCGGTGGCGCCTGGCTCCACTGCTCATCTCCTGTGCGGCAAATAGCGGACCCGGAGCCGCGCTTCACCACGACGATCTTACAAAGTCCGGCCAGGAAGTTGAGCGCTTCCGAAAGATCCGACGTCCGAGCGATCTTCTTCGCTTCGCGATCGTTCGGAAAAAACAGGTCGACATGTTTCAGGACTTCGTGCAAGTCCTGTCCCCATAGATTTTCCGGATCATCGTTGGTATCAAGGGACGTTGTGAGACCCGCTTCTTTCGCCTGCCGGAACAAGTTCAAAATCCGCGGCCGCAGAGCGCGGTGCAAAAAAAAGGAGGAAAGATGCAGATGACGTGCTCTGCGGACGTAGTCCATGTCGATGTCTGAATACTGCATCTCAAACATCGTCCCCGGATACGTCAAGATGTACCGATGCTGAGTGTGGGGCAGGACGACCGTGAGCCCGGTGGACGTCTTGCTGGTTGCTTGCTTTACCTGGCTGGTGTCAACACCCACGGCGGACAGGCGCTCCACCGCCATTTTTCCAAGAGGGTCGCCACCAATCTTCGAAATAAAACCAACTCGCGTGCCCAGCACGCACAGGTTATGGGCGAGGATCGCCGAGGAACTTCCCAAGGTGAAGGCCAGGCCGCTGGCCAGCAACTCTCTATCAACCGGCAGTTCTTTGGGCAACCCGTACAGGATCAGATCCAGGTTAAGCTCCCCGACAACACACACCTCGATCACTGAGTACTCCTTTCGCGCTCTTGAGTGTGACGGCGCATTCGGTTAGTGGTGAATGTTGACATGCTGCACCACTCGGCTGATGGCGCCATTCGGACTTGGACAATCGGGCCGCAGGTTCCACCTGAGCGACAAAAACAAACCCAGCAGTTGCCCGAACATCACGTCCACCGGCGCGCGGTAGTCATCGTCAATATCGCATGGTGTAGTGGACGTCAGATTGGGCGTCAAATAATCTTCAGCGAAAGAGTCTTTGTCCGGAAGATCGCCCCCCGCCACAACAACCCTGGATCGGACCAGCCGCTTTTCTCCGATCTCCTCGAGCAAATCCCGCTCGTACCGCTGTGTGCGCCGATTGCCCGAAAGGAAACAAACGAACAGCGTGTCTTGATCCAAAGCTGCCATAGGACCGTGGCGAAGTCCCAGCACCGACTCCGACATAGTGAACGTCTTCCCTGCAGTCATCTCCAGCAGCTTGAGAGCAGATTCCCTCGCCACCGCCCTCAGCGGTCCCGAGCCGACAAAGCAAGCTTTGGTGTATGACTCTTTCGCTAACGCCGACGCGCGATCTGCGGCGCGCGGCAGAAAATGCCTGCCCGCCTGAACCAGTCGCAACAGCACTTCTTCATATCGAACCAGATCATTAACATGCGCCAGACACTGACCGAAGATCACCATGTTAGAGAAGGAACTAGTCATAGCTAGCCCGCGATCGTTCACAGCGTCATCTAAGCAAATACCGAATGCTCGCGGTTCATCGGCGCTCTCGCGGATCATCCGACCGTTCGCATTGCACGAGATCACGAGGTGATGAATGTCAGGACGATTCTTGCGAGCGGCCTCCCATACCGCAACTCCTTCCGGAGTGTCCCCGGACCGCGAAAAATGAATCCAGAGATACCTCCTCTCGGCAAACAGCAATTCATCCATGTGCGTCAGCAGATCCGTGCTCGGAACGGCGATCACATCGCAGTGCCAACACTTGCGAAGAAGATAGGTAAGAGATTGCCCAATGTAGTCAGAGGTCCCAGCGCCGATGAGAAAAACCGTTAGGCTGGAGCTTGGATTTGCTCCCAGTCCCGCGAGCGAAAGAAATTCTGCGATCTGGGCCTGTTTTCTCCGGAAAAGTTCGAAGGTGGACTGCCAGGTCTCGGGCTGCTGCGCGATTTCCGCAGGGGTATGGGCCAGCCCGCGAGCGCCTTTCTCGGCGCCCGGAAGACTCAATAATTCAGCAAGGGCATTCACCCGCAAAACCTCCTCTTTTCGATACACCGGTGCTGCATTCCTTCGGTGCAGAGATTCAGCCGTCACGGCTCATACCAAAACACTGCGTCCTCTTCAATCGCCGGATGCTTCCAGCCGATAACGCCGTCACGGGCAACGCCTGGCTCTCGAAAACACCCGAGACCAGCGAAAACCTATGGAACAGAGGCGAGCCTCCTGAGGTTTCGTATCATTGCGTTTTATAACTCTTACTTTCGCACACCCTAGGTGTCAAGTATAAAATATCAGCGTGCTAAAACGGCTATGTGGGGGATGGACAAATCAGCCTAGCCCCGGTAAAAGAGGAAGAGCGCAAAGACACGCGAACCAAGCACTTCAATTTGAAAGCGAGCCTTCCCGAGTGAAGCAGTGCTGAACGAAGAACGACGCCGACACATCCTGGAAATTTTGAATCGCGACGGCCGCGTTTTGGTCGTGGACTTGGCAAAGCAATTCCGCACATCCCAGGTCACCATCCGAAAGGATCTGGATGCTTTGCAGGCCCACGGCCGCATTCACCGCAGCCACGGCGGCGCTCTGCCGGCGCAAGAGAGCGCTTTGGAAGATCCTACGCTGCGGGAAAAGGAGAAACTCCATCGCAAGGAAAAACTGAAGATTGCGGCTGCCGCCGTCCGCATGGTACAGGAAGGTCAAGTGGTGATTCTCGATTCCGGGACCACAACCACAGCGATCGCACGGGCGCTGCGTAACTTTGAGAACCTCACAATCATCACCAATGCGGTCAATATCGCCGCCGAACTCTCCGGTTCCTCGCTGGAGCTCATACTGACCGGCGGAACTCTCAGAAAGAACTCGTTCTCACTGGTGGGGCCGATTGCGGAAGAAACTCTGCGCCGGCTGAACGGAGACATTCTTTTTCTCGGTGTGGACGGTTTCGACGTACAACATGGATTGACTACGCCGAATCTGCTCGAAGCCAAAGTCAATCGCGCGATGATGGACGTGGCCAGGGTGGTCGTAGCGGTGTGCGACTCCAGCAAGTTCGGCCGCCGCACCTTATCTTCAATCGCGCCACCCTCGGGGGTACATCATTTGATCACTGACCATGGAATTCCGAAACCTGATTTGGCCGCCCTGAAAAAGGCGGGAATCCAAGTAACCTTGGTCTAATCCGCCGCGCAGCCCACTTTCCCTCGCGTCAGCGCTCCTCCGCAAAATTGTCCAATTGTCTTGTCCGGGTTCTTCTACTGGATTCTGCCAAAACACCTGCCTCAGCAAAGTTTATTGCAAAAACTCTTGACAATCTCAATAAAACGAAAGTAAATGGAATCGTTCGTAATATAATTTGGAGTCCAGTATTCGGCAAGCGGCTCGGCGGTGGAGGAATCAGTAGACGACATGAGAATCCGACTAAAATTCACAGAAGGTATCCTCCGATCATGACCCGCCTGCAGACACTCGCTCTGACTAGCCTCGCCCTGATTAGTCTGGCGTTCGACTTGAAGCCTGAACAGAAAGAAGCAGGCCAGAAGTCGGCCCCGTCGGTTTCTAGCGATTCCTCCGCCGATTTACAGATCGAGAGCCAGGTCTTGCGCATCGAGTTCGACCGGGCGCTGCACACCCGCGTGGTGCCGCTGTTTGCAGCAGCCCCCAAGATGCTGGTCCCGTTCTCCGCCTCAGAGACGCTCGTTGGTGCCGATCACACCTTCAAGGACTTTGCTCTGAATTCGACCCATCGGGAACACGTGTCTGACATTTTTGGATCCGGCCAGCGCCTCTCATTGACGGGCAATTCCGGGAATCTGAGCAAGAAGGTATCGGTCACCATCTACGACGACTTTCCCTCGATGGCAATCTTTGACGTCGAGTATACAAATCAAGGTGGCGTACCGCTCACCGTTCGTGGATGGGCCAACCATCAGTATCTGCTGCGCTCTCTCCCCGTGACAACTGGCCCCGTGTTCTGGTCGTACCAGAGCGGATCGTACGAGAAGCGGCCCGACTGGGTGCGCCCGTTGCGTCCCGGATTCCATCAACAGAACTATCTCGGCATGAACGCCAGCGATTACGGCGGAGGCACTCCCATCGTCGACGTCTGGAGGAAGGACGTTGGCCTTGCGGTCGGTCACATCGAACCAATGCCGCGACTTGTCTCTCTTCCTGTTTCCATGCCAGACGCCGATCACGCGCGCGTCGCGGTGCAATCGGCTCGGGAACAAACTTTGGAACCGGGGGAAAGCCTTCGCACGCTGCGAACATTCGTTTCCGTGCATCAAGGAGACTACTTCCGCACGCTCACCGAATACCGCCGCCTGATGATGCGCCAGGGATTTCAAATGGCGTCCGCGCCCGATAGCGCTTTCGGCCCGATCTGGTGCGCCTGGGGTTATGGCCGGTCGGTCCAGCTCAAACAGGTTTACGACACGCTCCCCACCGCCAAGAAACTGGGGTTCTCCTGGGTGACCTTGGACGACGGCTGGCAGAACAACTACGGCGACTGGGAACTCGATCCCAAGAAGTTTCCGAATGGCGATGCGGACATGAAAGCCCTGGTCCAGAAAATTCATGACGAAGGATTTCGCGCGCAACTTTGGTGGTCGCCGCTAAGCGCCGTCCCCGATTCCAAGCTGCTGAAGGAGCATCCTGACTTTGCGCTGCTGAATCGCGACGGCTCCCGCCGGAAGATTTCCTGGTGGAACTCCGACTATCTCTGCCCCGCCGACCGGCAAGTCGTCGAGTACCACAAAGCGCTGGTTCGGAAGATCTTCGTCGATTGGGGATTCGACGGTCTCAAGCTCGATGGCCAGCACATGAATGCGGTTCCCCCTTGCTACAATCCCGCGCATCATCACAAAAGCCCTGAGGATTCCGTAGAAGCGCTACCCGATTTCTTTCGTGAGCTGTACGAAACGGCCAAGAGCGTGAAACCCGATGCCCTCGTTGAATTTTGCCCCTGCGGCACCGCGTATTCCTTCTTCACCATGCCACACTTCAACATGTCGGTAGCGTCCGATCCAGAAAGTTCGTTCCAGGTTCGTTCCAAAGGTAAGACCCTGAAAGCGCTGATGGGCGACAACATTCCCTACTTCGGCGACCACGTCGAATTAAGCGATGGAGCCAACGATTTCGCTTCGACGGTAGGTGTGGGAGGTGTAGTAGGCAGTATTTTCGTGCTCCCGGACGAAGTGAAAAAACGTAGTACCTCTGATCTGACTCCTCAGCGCGAAAAGACTATGGCCAAGTGGGTAACCATCTATAAAGACAAAATGCTGTCGCGCGGAGAATATCTCGGAGACCTTTACGACATCGGCTTCGATCATCCCGAGGCGCACGCGATACGCAAAGGCGGGGAAATGTATTATGCGTTCTTTGCCCGCCACTGGAGCGGATCCGTTGAATTACGCGGCCTGCAGGACCGCGACTATCACATCGTGGATTATGTGAACGGCAAGGACTTCGGGATCGTGCACGGACCTAAAGCCACCGTTCCGGCCCGGTTCGACAAACATCTTCTGCTCGAAGCGCAACCTCAGTAATAAGTTGATTCACCAAAGCAGAACACACATACGCGGTGTGCAAGTTCTTGCAGAGTGGGCGATTTGCAAGAACTTGCATCCTCTGTCGCGATAAAAATCCTAAAGCTTGACATCCTCTTCGTCTTCGGCCCAAACTGACAACGCCCTCCCCGAAACACCCCCAACCCACCGCCGGAGGTTTCCCTGTGCCCGACAAGCGATTGAGCCGCGCCTGCGCTCTGCTGTGCTCCATCTTTCTCTTCCTCGCCATCGCTCCATTCGCGAACGCACAACAAGTACGCCAGGGACTTTACCGCGGCATGCCTGTCACCTACGTCGTGAAGCACGGCAAAGCCATCTTTCAGGGCGACATCGTCCTCGAAAAAGTGGAACCCATCGATCCGCAGCGCCCGCTGCCTTCCTTCGGCATCGACTACGCGCAATACCTCTGGCCCAAAGTCGGCAGCCAATATCAGATTCCATACGTCATCGCCTCAGGCACCGGCGATCTCACCAATCTCACCACCGCCATCGGGCAATTCAACAACACGTTTTCCAACATCCAGTTCGTCCCTTTCACCACCCAGACCGACTACGTCAACTTCTACTTCAATCCCGGCGACTTCAGCGGTGAATGCGAAACTGTCGTCGGCCGCGCCGGAGGCGAGCAGCAAGTCGGAGGCTCGGCCACCTGCACCGTTCCTACCATCCTCCACGAAATGGGTCATGTCATCGGCCTCTGGCACGAGCAGTCCCGCCCCGACCGCAACACCTACGTCTCCGTCAATTACGACAACCTGATCAAAGGCTCGATCTCGAATTTCAATCAGATCTACGACAACGCCCAGACTTTCGGCACGCTCTTCGACTACGCCTCAATCATGGAATACCCGGCATTCGCTTTCACCCGCAACGGCGGTCCAGCCATTGAATCCATTCCCGCTGGGATCCCGCTCTCGAACCAGACCGGATACACCACTGCAGACATCGACGGCATCGAGCGCCTCTATGGCAACGCACCCACGGCCGTCACCATCACCAGCAATCCTCCCGGATTGCAAGTCATTGTCGATGGAGCGACCATCACCACACCGCAAGTTTTTACCGGGACGAGCTGGCAACTATATTCCACCCATACGCTCGACATCCCCGCCGGCATCCAGAGCCAGGCCGGCAACATCATCAACAGCATCCCACCCGTGCCCACGACCTTCTATTACACCTACGGACGTTGGAACGACTCCACCGCCGCCACGCACAGCATCACGATTCTCCCAGGCAATGGAGAGCCCTCCACTCCCGCCACTTCTCCCGCCGTGACCACCTACTCGGCGAACTTCATTCAACTCGTCCCCTACGCGGCCGCGGTTTCTCCTGCGGGCACAGGAACCGTCACCGCTGCCCCGCTGCCGCAAACCTACTCCGGATCTTCGCTCGTCTTCTATACCGCACGTCAGCAAGCCACTCTCACAGCCACTCCCAACTCCGGACAAAACTTCTACGAATTCAACAACTCCCCCTTTTGGCTTCCCGGCGGCCTCGGAGCCAATCCTAAAACCTTCTACGTTCCCGACACCGGTCTAACCGTCAATACGACTGTCGAGTTCTCTCCCGATCCCATCTACACTGTAAACGTCAGCCCCAACCCCTTTAGCTCAAACCTCTACATCTACGCTGATAGTGGCTTCTCCTACGCACCCAAGAACTTCTCTCTGTTCTACGATTCCACCTGGACTTCCGGCAGTGTGCACACTCTCAGCGTGGACAACCCCATCTACCCTTACAGCTCTAACAGCCGTTATGCATTTAGCAGCTGGAGTGACGGTACCACCACAACAACCGACTCCATCACTCTCCCGGCCACCAGCGCCGCCTACACCGCGAACCTCACACCTCAGTTCTACGTCACCGACTACGTCAACGAATCCTGCGCCGGTTCCATCAATGTGAGCCCCGGCTCGCCCACTAACGACGGTTTCTATCCCTCCGGCGACGCCCTCACCTTCACCGAAACTCCCAACTCCGGCTGGCTCTTCACCGGTTGGCAATACGACCTCAGTGGAACTTCCGCCTCGCAACCGCTCACCGTGACCGACGAAGTTCTCGTCACCGCCGACTACAACACCATTGCGACGCCGCTCACTCTCACCAGCCTGAGCCCGGCTGCAGCCGTTCCCGGCGGACCTGCTTTCACGCTCATCCTGAACGGCACGGGATTCACCCCGAACTCAGTCGTCTCTGTGAACGGAGCCTTTCCCACGGTGAAATTCATCAGCAGCACCGAACTCAGCGTATCCGTTACCGCCGCCCAGATCGCGCAGCCAGGCGCCTTCCAGGTCTGGGTTGATAGCTTCCCCAGCGGAGCAACCTGCGCCGCCTTTGCTGCGCTTCCCTTCACCGTCGCTGACAGTCCCATCGTGTCGCCTTCTCCGTTGAGCCTCGCCTTCAACCCGCAAGTGGTCAACACCACCAGCGCCTCGAAGGCCGTCACTCTCAAGAACACCGGCACCGCCAGCGTGAATATCAACTCCATTACTGCGACTGGAAATTTCGCGGTTGCCAGCAAGACCTGTGGCGCCTCGCTCAACTCCGGCGCGTCCTGCACCATCAACCTCAACTTCACACCTTCGGTCGCCGGAGCCCTCACCGGTTCGCTCGCCATCAGCGACAGCGCGCCTGATTCTCCCCAAACCGTTGCACTCTCGGGTACCGGCAACCTGCCGCTGACTATCACCCCTGCAACGCTCGCCTTCGGCACGGAGACCGTGGGCCACACCACCCCCGCCAAAACCGCGACCTTGACCAACAACGAATCGACCACGCTGAGTTTTTCCTTCGCACCCAGCGGCAACTACACGATCAGTTCATCCGGCACGACCTGCGGCGCCTCTCTCGCAGCGAAGGCGAAGTGCAACATCGCCGTTACTTTCACTCCTACCGCGAACGGCAGCATCAATGGCGCCGTAACCATCACCGACACTGCGGGATTCTCTCCGCAACTGATCGCGCTCTCCGGTACCGGTTCCGGAGGGAGCGCCGCGCCGCTCGCCTTTACTCCCACTACTCTAACCTTCACCACTCAAGCCGTAGGCACCACCAGCCCGGCGAAATCCCTAACCGTCAAGAACAGCAGCGCCAGTTCCCTGACCCTGGAAACCATCGCCACCACTGGAGATTTCTCCGCTACCGGGAGCGGGTCGACACCCTGCAAACCCAACCTCAATCTCGCCGCAGCTGCAACCTGCACGCTCAGCGTCACCTTCTCGCCCGCACTTGGCGCCAGCGGATCGATCAGCGGTGGAGTGGTGATTACCGACAACGCCTCCATCAATCAGCAGATCCTCGATGCCAAAGGTACCACCGCTCTGCCGCTGACTTTCGCACCCGCCACTCTGACCTTCTCCCCTCAGACAGTAGCCACCACCAGCGCCGCTCAAACCGTGACACTCACTAACAACCTCGCTAGTTCTGTGAGCCTAACCATCACGGGCAGCGGCGACTACACTGCAATCCCCGGCGGCGCGACCCCATGCTCGTCCGCGCTCGCCGCCAAAGCGCATTGCACCTTCACCGTAACCTTCACCCCCAGTGCCGTGGGCACCCGCGCCTCTGCCATTACCGTGACTGATTCGGTAACGCCGGCTGTGCAAACTCTGAATACAACAGGAATCGGCCAGTAGAGATTAGCCAGGGCAGTCCAAGATACGGGCTAGACGGTGTTGACAGTCAACGGCAGGCTTGTTGCCTTCACACTGAAATCCTTCCTGAATACAAGGCCATGCCTACAACCGCATCCATCCCCAGCGCGTCGAGACTGTCGATTTCCTGTTGTGTCGTAATTCCGCCGGCGACCACCAGCCGCCGCGACGTGGCTCGCCGGATTGCGCCCACGGTTTCCATTGGGATTCCGCCCATCAACCCCTCTGTATCGATGTGAGTGTAGAGAAAGGTTTCGCAGAATGGTTCGAGCGCACGAATCATGTCGAACGCGGTCACAGCGGTATTCTTGCGCCAGCCGTCGATCGCAACCTGGCCGCCTCGGGAATCGAGGGCGAACACCAGTGCGGCGCTGCCGAGCGCACTAGCCAGCGTGGCAGCACACCGCGTGTTGATCTTCGCGTCTTTCAATAACACAGAACCAAGGATGACCCTGCGCGCACCCGCCTCTAGAGCTTCACTCGCATTTTCGAGGCTGCGAATCCCGCCGCCAACCTGGCAGTTGAGCCGTCGCACAATCTGATTCACAATTACTCGATTGTTCCCAGTACCTCGGGCCGCATCGAGGTCGATCACCTGCACCAGCGGATACCTGGAAAAGCGATCGACCCAATAATCGAAGTCGTCGAATTCCAGCGCCTTCTTCTCGCCCTGCACCAACTGCACAATCTTGCCGCCCATCAGGTCGATCGACGGAATCAGCATGGCCACCTCACAGGCACGCCGGCATCGTGCAGTTCACGCTTCAGTTCTGCGATATTCTCAATGCCGAAGTGAAAGATCGATGCAGCCAGAGCCGCATCAGCGCGCCCCTCGCGAAACACCTCGATGAAATCACCCGCCGATCCTGCACCTCCCGAGGCAATCACAGGAATCGAAACCGCCTCTGCCACGGCGCGCACCAGCCCGCAGTCAAAGCCGGATTGAGTTCCATCCCGATCCATCGAGGTCAGTAGGATCTCTCCCGCTCCGCACGCAGCCGCTTCCCGCGCCCATTGAATTGCGTCTCGGCCTGTGGCCACGCGTCCTCCGGCCACGAACACTTCAAAACTCCCCTCCACTTTTCTTGCATCGATCGCCACCACCACCGCCTGGGAACCGAAGCGTCCCGCGATTTTGCCGATCAGTGCGGGATCGCGCACCGCGGCCGAGTTTATCGCGATCTTATCCGCGCCCGCATCGAACACCGCCGCTGCATCCTCGAGCTGGCGAATCCCTCCGCCCACCGTAAATGGAACAAACAGTGAACGCGCCGTGTTGGAGACGGCATCCAGCAGCGTGCGCCGGTTCCCGCTGGTCGCCGTAATGTCGAGCAGCACGATCTCGTCGGCGCCGTTGCGAGCGTGCACCGTGGCACACTCCGCCGGATTGCCCGCGTCGCGCAAATTCCTGAACTTCACCCCCTTAACGACTCGGCCACCGTCCATATCCAGGCAGGCGATGATGCGCTTGGTCAACAAATCAGACCTCACAAAAGTTCTTCAGGATCGCGAGTCCCACGTCTCCTGATTTCTCCGGATGAAACTGTGCTCCGAAGATGTTGTCGCGCTCAACTGCTCCAGCAAACCGCAGCCCGTATTCACTGGCCGCCGTGGTTTCGGCCCCCACAGGCGCATGGAAAGAGTGTGTGTAGTAAACGAAAGAGTTTTGCGCAATGCCTCGCAGCAGCCGCGAGCTTTCCTGAATCGCCAGAGAATTCCAGCCCACATGCGGTGACTTCACTGAAGACGGAAACTGCCGGCATTTGCCGGAAAAGACGCCCGCCCCTGTAACCTCGCTGCACTCCTCGCTCCCTTCGAAAAGCCACTGCATTCCCAGGCAGATCCCGAGAAACGGCTTGCCGGAGGAAGCGGCTTGCAGCAAGGTTTCGCGCAAACCGGCAAGGTCGAGAGATCGCAGAGAAGAGAAGTGCCCAACACCGGGCAATACGACCTTGTCCGCCGTTACAACAGTCTCAAGCCGATCCGTCACCGCAACTTCGGCACCAAGATAGTCAAACGCCTTCTTCACCGAATTCAAGTTGCCCGCACCGTAATCCACGATGGCGATCATAGAAGTCCCTTAGTGCTCGGGAGCATGCGGCCGAGGCGGCGATCTCGCGAACAGGCCACGCGCAGCGCTCTTGCAAAAGCTTTGAAGATGGCTTCGACCTTATGATGGCTGGAGCGTCCGTAAAGTACACGGGCGTGAACATTGGCGCGTGCGCCGCGTGCAAAGCCTTCGAAAAAATCGCACACCAGTTCTACCTGGAGATCTCCCACCCGCGCGGCACGGACCTTGGTATCGACCACCGCGGCCGCCCGCCCTCCGAAATCGACAGCCGCCAGGCCGAGCGTCTCGTCCATTGGCATGACGAAATAGCCGGCCCGCAGAATTCCCCGGCGATCTCCCAAAGCCCGGTCGAAGACCTCGCCCAGTGCAATCCCCACGTCTTCGACGGTGTGGTGCTGATCAACGTCCAGGTCGCCCACTGCCGCGATTTTCAGATCGAATCCGCCGTGCCGCGTAAACAACTCCAGCATGTGGTCGAGAAATCGGATTCCAGTGGAGACCTCGTACTTCCCGCGGCCCTCAACTGTGAGTGCAATCCGAATCTCCGTTTCCGCGGTTTTGCGATGCAGCTTGGCTTTCCTCATTCCCTCTCCTCGCGACGCCCCTTGCTTATGCCAGGCATGAGTCTCAAGACCACATCTCGCAGCGCGTCAATCAGAGTCCGCGTATGCTCTTCCGATCCAACGGTCAGGCGCACGCAGCCTTCGCATCCCGGATCGGAGTTCCTGTCTCGTACCAGAATCCCTCGCGCGCGCAAAGCTTGAATGAATTCCGTGTGGGCGGGACCGACACGTACCAGCACAAAGTTGGCCCGGCTCGGCCAGTAGGGCAGTCCGAGGATCTGGAGTTCTCTCTCCAAGACCGTCCGCCCGCGCCGCACCTCGGCGACATAGTGTTCCACATACTCCTGATCTCGAAGCGCCTCCGGCAACACTGCCAATGCGGCTGCATTCACGTTGTAGGGCGAAGTCACGCGCCGCACCATCGCCACTTGTTCCGCATCTCCGGCGAGAATGCCGATTCGAAGACCAGCCAACCCGTAGGCCTTGGAGAAGGTCCGCGCCACGAAGAGATTCGGCAAACGTCGCGTGTGGTTGAGAATTGTCTCGCCGTGAAACTCAAAATAGGCTTCGTCTACCAGCATCGCCGCCTGGGGGGCGGCCCGAGCCACCTCAATCAGAACCTCGCCGGGGACCCATGTTCCGGTGGGATTGTTTGGATTTGCCACCGCGATCAGGCGCGTACGCTCGCTGATCCGCGAGAGCAACTCCTCTAGGGGAAACGCAAAGTTCGCGCTGGACAAAATCTGGATCAGGCGAGCGCCTTCCGCCTGAGCGAAGATCGCATACATCGCAAACGTAGGCACGACGATAATCGCTTCGTCTCCAGGATCGAGATAGGTCGAGCAAAGCAGATGAATCGCTTCGTCCACCCCGTTCGTGAGCAGAACCTGCGCCGCATCAAGTCCGAGAACACCAGCCACCTCGCCTTCCACCGGCTCACGCTCGGGATAACGTGCCAGCGTTTCGGCGTCCATTGACCGAAGCCGCGCCAATACTCGGGGCGAGCAACCGACCGTGCTCTCGTTGAAATCAAGGCGCAGCCCTTGACGGCCAGCCAACGGAGGCCGATAGGCATGCAAGCTCTTTACCGCCGCCCGAGCCTCAAGCATGCGAGCGCCTCACACGCAACGATTCCGCGTGCCCGCGCAAACCCTCCGCTTCGGCCAGAACGATGGCCGGCGGTGCAATGCGGTGAATCCCTTCGCTGGAAACTTCCTGATAAGAGATGAGGCGGACATAATCCAGCACGCTCAGACCGCCGCGCACGCGTGCCATCCCCCCGGTCGGCAAAACGTGGTTCGGACCGGAGATGTAGTCCCCCGCGGACTGGGGCGTAAACTCGCTAAGAAAAACCGATCCGGCATTTTGAACGGCTGGAGCCAGTTCGGCCGGCAGCGTGAGGTGTTCGGGTGCAATGCGGTTCGAAATCCCGACCGCATCTTCGAGTGAAGCAACCAGAAGGATCGCCCCGCGACGAGAAAGCGACGCAGCGGCAATTGGATTTGTCCGGACGCGCTGCTCCACTTCCGCTTGAACAGCTTTCGCTAATTCACGCGAACTCGTAATCAAAATGCAGAGCGCGTCGGGATCGTGCTCCGCCTGCGCCACCAGATCACTCGCGATGAACACCGCATCACCCTCCTCGCTGATGAACACAGCTTCAGTAGGACCGGCTAGAAATTCAATGGCGCAATCGAACGCGACCAGTTTTTTAGCTGCGGTCACATATCGATTGCCGGGACCGACGATTTTGTCGACGCGTGGAATACTCTCCGTTCCATAGGCTAGCGCTGCGACCGCTTGCGCCCCGCCCAAACGGTAGAACTCGCGTACGCCGAGAAATGCGGCAGCCGCTAAAGTTGCCTGGGCTGGACGCGGCGACACCACGCGAATTTCAGGCACTCCCGCGACCTGCGCCGGAATCACGGTCATGAGCAACGTCGAAGGCAATGGATAACGTCCTCCCGGCACATAGCACCCCACCGTAGCCAAAGGACGTACCAGCTGTCCCACACAAACTCCGGGCTGAGTTTCGCGACGCCATTCCTCTGGCTTCTGCCATTCGCAATAGCGGCGAATGTTGCCCGCCGCCTGAGTGATGGCGTTGCGGAGCTCTGGAGGAGTTTTCTGCCACGCCTGCTGTAAGTCAGCTTCGGGCACGCGCACAGGGTCGTTCTTGCCTAACCCGTCCCACCGCGTGGCATAACGGTGTAAAGCCCGATCGCCCTCACGCCGGACCTGCTTCACGATGCGGCGCACTGCTGGCTCAATCTCGGCCAGATCGGTCGCGCCGCGATTCTCCAGCGCGCGCACGAAACGGTCTCTCTTAAGCCCGTCAAGAATGCGGATGCGCATTACATTACCACCTTGTTCAGGGGATACTCGACGATGCCTTGGGCATTTGCCTGCTTGAGCTTTGGAATTAGAGACCAAGCGGTGTGCTCTTCGATGACGGTGTTCACTGCCACCCATTCGCCGTCAGCCAAGGGCGCGACGGTCGGATTCTTCAACGCGGGCAGCAGCCCGAGAACAGCCGCCAGATCCGGTTTTCGCACATTAAGCATCAGGCCGACCCGGCCCTGTGCGGCCAGGGCTCCGCAGAGCATCACCGCCAGGTTTTCAATTTTTTGCCGCCGCTCGGGATCGGCCCAAGCCGCCTTGTTCGCGACCAGTTGCGTATTGGATTCCAGTACCGTTTCGATAATCCTCAGATGGTTCGCGCGCAGCGAACTCCCGGTCTCAGTGACTTCCACGATGGCATCCGCCAGCAGCGGCGGCTTCACTTCAGTCGCGCCCCAGGAGAACTCAACCCGTACCGGCACGCTGCGGCTGGCAAAGTAGTTCCGCGTGAAGCTCACCAGTTCGGTGGCAACGATCCGTCCTTCCAGGTCTTCGGGTTTCTGGAAATTCGAATCCTCTGGCACAGCCAGCACCCACTTCACTTTGCCCATACTCTGCTTGGCATAGATCAGGTCGGTAACGCTGACCACTTCGAGACCACTTTCCAGCACCCAGTCGAGACCGGTCAGACCGGCATCGAGCGCACCGTGCTCGACATAGCGTGCCATTTCCTGCGCACGAATGAGCAGGCATTCGATCTCAGGATCGTCGGTAGCGGCAAAGTAAGAGCGGGCGCTGGTATAGACGCGCAGTCCCGCGCGTGCAAACAGGCTGAGAGTCGCTTCCTGCAAACTTCCCTTTGGAATGCCGAGACGAAGTTTCATCGCCGCACCTCTTCTTTCAAAGAGCGCGCCGCCGCGCCCAGCGGTAGTTCCTGCGTGAAACAGGATCTCGATCCCGTATGGCAGACCACACCCGCGCCCAACACCTGGACGCGGAGCAGCACCGTGTCCCGGTCACAGTCCGTCCATGCCGCGATGACCTGCAGTCGATTACCGGAGGTTTCTCCTTTCGTCCATAGCCTCTCACGGGTGCGGCTGTAGAAGGTGACGAATCCCGTCCGCAACGTCGTCTCCAGCGCTTCCCGGTTCATGAACCCCACCATGAGCAACTCGCCGCTGTCGGCATCCTGAATCACCGCGGGCGCTAGACCTTGCAGTTTGTCGAAGTCGATCTCCATCGAAACCTCCTGTTTCAGTGAGTCCCAGGCGCCTTCAAGCGCAGCGACAGAAACAAAAACCCGCTGCTGCGAGGTTCGCATCAGCGGGCTTGGATTTCCTAGTTAGTGCTCTTAGGCCGTCATCCGAAGTGCTCCGCCGACACGCTCATCGCATGGTGGTGATGATGGTGACGGTGGTAATTCGGCAGAGTCATAACTTCTCGATGGTAGGACCGTCAGCATCCTCCGTCAATTGTTTTCTGCATTCTCGCTGCGGCAACAACTGAGGATGCTGCACCTAATCGTTCTAACGCAACTGAACCCCGTGCCAGACTACGGCGACCAATTACTATCAAGCAAAAGACTTAGTAGCTTCTTGCGGATTTGTGGACGGAAATCCGCATCGCAAACTCGAATGTGTTCCATCACTTCTTTGCATGCCCCGCCCAACCGGCCCGAAGGGGGCGAGCCAGTATCAGGCAATCAACGCAGAAGGGCTGCGCGGCCGAGCGTGATGACGGCGGCATTCGGGTAATAGTGAGCGAGGATTCCGCGGAAGTCTGCGCCTTCTTCAGCCATTGCCTTAGCCCCGGCCTGGCAAAGTCCGATACCGTGTCCCTGGCCAACTCCTCTCAAGACGATGTGCTCCCCCTCCTTTCGCATGACAAAGGTATTGCTTGGGACGGCGCTCCAGCCTAGTCGACGGTCGAGGCGCAAGCGTGATGACTCGTTGGAGCGGCGGAGGGTTGCAGCATCCTCAGCCGAGAGCCGACTCTGCCAGTGCGATGGATGCTCGCGGCAATACCTGCAATCGACGGAATAGTAAGGGTAGGCGGCGGAAGGCAGCCCGACTTCGGCAGGAGTGAGCGTACGCCCGCTGCAACTGCGTGTGTACATGGCGGCGAAGGCCTGGGATTGGTAAGTGAGGAGCAAGCCCCGCGTAGCATCGACTGCCTGGGCCGCTGCACTGCTGCTCGCAGGCGGGTCGCGGAGGTATTGACAGTGGGTAGTATCACAGAAATCGAAATCGCGGTGGCGCCCTTTGCCAGCAACAAGATAGGAACGCGCTGCAACAGCCATTGCTTTCAGCGCTTCGGAAGGCGTGTCCACCGTGCCTTCCGCCGCTACAACTGAGGCAACCGCGGTTTCCAGGTCCATAGTCACGACGGTCGTCAGTGCTTGGGAATCCGGTGTCACTTCGAGGATGCCGTGATAGTGACGCGTGATCTTGCCAGCAATGGTGAGATTGAAGTCGGCCGGACCGTTGTTACGGGCGGTGACGGTGATCTTCGGGCCCCTCAAGCTATGGGATCCAACGCGTAGAACAACTCTTTCTCCGTCGGTACGGATGTCGGCATTGTTCACACCTGAGCTTTCTTCGAGCACCACAGACTCTCCCGAAACGTGTACAACCAGAGCGGAACCAACCGGAGCGCTCAAAGCAAGCTGACGCGGATGGAACAGTCCGAACACACCGACGCGGACATCCTGGGCAACGACCGCGGAACTTGCCAGAATCAGCGTGAGGAATGCGGTTATGATCTTCATCCGAGCGTGGCCATTCACTCCTGGAGACGGCGCAACATCTGCCCAGTAATCTTAGCGGCCTGGGCTCCGGGAACGCCATGCACGCGAACCATGAGCAGGAACTGGGGATTTTCGGACGGCACCATGGCGATGGTAAAACCGTCGCCGGGAGCGCGCTTGGCGTGAGTACACTGCGCCGTACCGGTTTTTACGAGAGCATCGGGGGATAGGAGAGTGCGATCCACTTCCGCACCGGTTCCCTGCTTCGCCGACTGCGCCATTCCCGCGAGAATCTGGCGCACGCCGGGCTGATCGCGGCGGCGCGGCAATTCTAGATACGCACGCGCCATGCTCAACGGCGAGATCTGCCATCGATTGCCGATACCCGCGAGTGCAGGTCCCGCGGCCTCCGGGGCAGGAGGCTTAAGGCCAAAGCGCGCCGCAACAGGGGAGACATCGGCGGTGGTCATTTCCGCAGTGAGCACCCGAAAGTAAGAATTGCAGGAGTAAGCAATCGCAGAAGTGAGATCGACTTCACCGTGCCCACGCGGAAACCAGCAACCGGTGGCCGTTCCTTGGCACACATGCGCCGGATATCGAAATGCGTGATGCTCACCGTAGGCCAGCGCGGTAAATGGTTTCACCAGTGAGCCGAGAGGAATCGGCGTCTCCGGATCATCCCAGCGCGAAGCCAGCACATTGCCCGTAGTAGCGTCGAGTAGCATAAACGAAATATCGCCGCTAGGGAAATCCCGATTCAAAATCTGACGAGCCGATTGAGCAAAGAGCGAAGTCCCAGGAGGGTTCGCGCGCTCGGGCAAAGGGATCCCTGCACCGGCGTCGCTGGAAAGCGACGGCGGGAGCATGCAAGCGACGACCAAGAGAAGTATGAGGTTCCTTATCGCGACCATTCGTAAATAACCGTCTGCCGGACTTTGGCGCCATCGGTGCGAACCGTAATGCGTTCCGCAGCGACATTGGCGAGAGTCGAGCTTAAACTCACCACATTCTCGGAAAAGAATTGTGGTTGCCGCTCCATGCTCGGGGCGTTGAACTGCGTCAAATTGGGCCGGTCGACCACGCCGAAGAAGCGAGCGAAGTTAGCGCTCTCACCGGAATGATTGAAGCTGGCGATGAAGACAGAGGGCTGCACATCCGATTTGCGATTGAAGTTGGACAAAATTGCCGCCATCAAGTCCGGGGCATCGGAGACCAGCAGATATTGGCCGCGGACGGAGGCCACAAGCGGCCAGAGGCCGTCGAATTCCTGATAACCGGATTTCTGCTGCCAAGCCACGCCGAGCTCGCTGGCAGTGAGGCCGGGACGGACAAAATCGGCGAGAGCGGATTGGACGCTTGCCTCGTTCCAGTCGGAAGTGGCCACCAGAACCGCCGCAGAATGGATTCTCACGAAGACACCTGCCTTGTCGCGCTCAGTAGATTGCACCTGCAGCGAAGCCAGGAGTTGAGTCTTGTCGAGAAGTTCCTTCAAGGCCGATATGTTTTGTGGCGTCAAGGGTCGCTGCACAGGCGACTGATCGATGCGAGTCTCGAGATCGGAGCCTGCGCCGGTTTCGCCTGAGGTGAGTTGCACCTGCGGAGCAATCTGCGAGGCAGGCGACGGCCCCAGATGTGGGGCGAGCAACTTAGCCTCAAGCAGATCGAAGCAGGAATCAGCCGAGGGGTGTGCCTTGGCTTCATAGATGCCCGCGTTCTCCGGAACGAGGCGAACGAGTTCGGCGACCGCTTTGAGTTCGTCGGAAGAGGCGTCTGCAGCCGGCGCGGCTTTTCGTATCAGGACACGCTCTTCGCGGTATTGTTTTTTGGAACGGAATAAATCAGAAATCTCCGCGGAATACTGCGTCAAGTCTGTGATGTTTTGTTGCACCCAATAAGTGCGAAAGTACGGGCTGGGCACGACCTTTGCGAGGTTGAGAACCATGCGCAACTCGCCGGCTTCTCCGGCGGAGGCAACCGATTGTGTCCACCACGGTTCGCTTCCGACAGTGCGGTTCTGGCTGCCGGACATCAATTGCAGCGCGCCCGCCAGAAGATCTTCACGAGTCGCGAGCAGCAGGTAGTCGCCGGAAACCGCGAAGGCGACCTCTCTTTGCGACTCTGGATCGCGGCGCACATAGAAGTCCACGCCGCCGGCACTGCGCGGCTCGAACTTGGCGCGAGTTTGCCAGAGAGTTGTCTCCATGGACTTGGCCGACGGCAGGTATGTGATGTAGAGAAATTGCAGGTTGCCGATGTCATACAGAGCAAGAGCGCTGCGAGTTCCGGCAACCTGCGAAAGGAAGTTCATGTCAGGGGGAAGACCGGCCGCGGTGGCGAATTGACTGCCCGCGCCATTCAGACGCATAAAAAGGCGCGAGCGGGAAAAGACTTCGAAGTTGCTGCTCTGGGTCCATTGCTTTTTCTGCGCAGAAGAGTTCCAGTCCGCGAGTAGTGCGGAGAAATCTTTGGCCTCCAGGTAGAGCAGTGGGCCAGCGGGAACAAACTTCGAGAGCGGTGACGGCGGCTCAGCCGGGTTCGTTCCCGAATAAGCACCCCAGCCGATGCCCACACAAACGATAGCGATTAGGAGGAATATGGCGATCCGTTTCATGGCTTTGCGCCTCCCTTTGGAGCTGCAATCTTGGGCCCGGGAGCGGCGCGGGCCAGCAGACGCGGCCGAACAGTGCGATCCTGCTCCAGGGCTTCGTGCAACAGCGGCTGGCGAAGGGCATTCTGTTGCTGCATTCGCAGTGCTGCCCTAAGATCTGCAATCTTCCTTCTGCTTTCCCTGCGTAACTCTGGCGAATCCTCGAGGCGGCGAGCAACTTCGAAGTAAGAGGCGGCGTCAGACAGCCGATTCAAACGTATCATCGTCTCGCCGATGGTCTGCGCCAGTTGCGCTTCTCGGGCGCGGGAGATTTTGAGCGACGGCTTAATAGCGATGTTTCTGGGCTCGCTTTCGTTTTCTTGGTCGTTGTCGGAACTGATAATCTGCTCCTCTTCGGAGTCGGCAGCTGAGGGAGCAACGCTGCCGAGGAATTGCCTTTGCAGAAGCGGTTCCAGAATTGCGACGGCAAACTCATCGGAGCGCAGACTCGCCGCAGCCTGAAACAGCGGAACGCGAGCTTCGTCTCGCCGCGGAAAGTCGATGACGCAGTGACTCAATAGTTGGAGTTTAGCCTTCGAGTCGGCTGCGTTCTCTGCGGCCTTGATGCGAGCTTCGTAGAAGTAGAACTTGTCGGCAGCGGTTGAAGCGATGCTACTCGCGTTTCCGGCAAGCAGGTTTAGTTCGCCGCTTCCGAGGTCGGCGTGCGGCCTGCCTGCAAGAGCAGAAGCAGCTCTGATGCGGAGATCATAAGGAACATCCGATCCGGAGGCGATCGAGGCGAGGCCTTCCTGGGCCGCAGCAGTGTTCTGCCCCGCGGCCGTTCTAGCTTTGGCGAGGCGCAAACGGTAAGAAGCGTCCCAAGGCGCCGACTTGGCCAGTTGCTCCAGAAATTCGACGGCTTCAGCATTGTGGCCGGTTTTCTCCAGGAGGGCCGCGGCGGGATCGAGGTTCTCGAATGGATTTCCCACGACCACCACCAGCCGGCGGAGCAGATCTAGGGCGCCAGAAGGATCTCCCGAAGCAAGGCGAATCTCGGCGAGGCCCATGAAGTTGGGGGCGTTAAGCTGATGTTCATCGATCTCGCGAGCGAATACGAATTCGAGAATCTTGCGCGCAGACTGCTTGTCCCCGGCCTCGAATAGCTGTCGCGCCGCAGCTCGAAGCAGATTTGAATCGGGAATGTTCTGTGGCTCGGCGCGATACCCGGCGATCTTGGAGTCCAGAGTTCCCAGTTGCGCAGCCACACGCAGGTCAAGTGGAACCAGGGCGGCAGACTCCGCGTCTCGAGTCTCTTTGGATAAAGCGGCGATGGCGTCAGCCCCTTGCGCATATTGCTTGGCAAGGATGAGGTACGTGATCCAGCGCACTTGCCAGGAACCGAGGGACTGCTGGGCATTGTCACGCTCCAGGCCCGTGAGGGAAGCGAGCGCATCCTGCTTGGACTGGAGAATACGCTGATAGATCGGAGCGCGGTGGAGGAGCGGGATCCAAGGTGCGTCGACGACATCGGCCAGAATCTGCGCGGGATCTGGCGCCGCGGAGGCTACCTCCAGGAGCCATGCTGTCGCGGACGTAGGGTCTCCGATGGCGGCGTAGCCTGGCTGCAACACAGCGTTCGAGCGGTAGGTACCGTTGCGGTGGAGGTAGATGCGAACAATGGCGTCGGCATCGGGCTTGAGCTCCGAATAGAGATGCCGGGCACGAAGCTGATCGCAAGTGCGTCCGAAGTCCTTCCAGAAAGTCTCTGGTACATGCGAACTGTTGAGCTGCTTCGAGAGTACCGCGAACGACTGCCTCCACTGGGCGATTGCAGCAGCGCGATCACCGCGCTTGTAATAGACGATGGCGAGACTGTTATATACATCCGGACGGTCCGGGGAAAGTTCAAGCGCGTGGTTGTAATCCGCAATGGCGTGCTCGGCATCGCCGGAACCGGCATAGTAGTCAGCCAAGGTTAAGTAGCCGGAAGATGACACCGGACTCTGCTCCAGGATGGCAGGCAGGAAGTCCTCAGGGTTGCCCAGCTTGGTTGCTCCGAGGTACTCACCGTAGCGCGACCCATAGTAAAACCAGGTATTGCCGGCAAGCTGCTGCGCACGATCGACGGGCTTGGCGAGACGCTCGGCGATGGTCTGGTCACCAAGCGCGCCGAGGAAGGCATTGTTGACGTCCGCTGTGGGATCCACGTAATACAGCCCCGCGAGTGCGAGATAGGACTTGGTCCAGACCGGCGAGCGATGTTGCCCGCGCCCCACAATTGCGCTGTGCACGAGAGCGGTTCCGCCATTCGCGACCAGGTAGTTAGCGGCATTTTCGCCCGCGGGAGTCCAGGTCGAAGCGATTGCGACGAGTTCCTGAGGCCTCTGCGCCAGGAGCAATTCGAAGAGACGCTGCTGGTGGGCGTTGTCCAGGCTGTAAACGGAGGTGTCCGAGAGCAGCCGCAACTCGTTTTGTTGGTCGCCAGCGGAATGGTAAGCGTCGGCGGCTGCAAGCAGGGGAGTATGGCGGTTGGCGGGCGGCAGCACTGCGGCGAACTGCTCTAACTGCGATCCAAGCTCGGCAAAGCGTCCGCGACTACGCTGCAGCTCAATCAAGACGGGCATGCGACTATAGAGATTGGGGGAATCGTTCGGGATGTGCATCATCACTTCAAAACGCCATCGCGATTCCTCGTCGGCGAGAGCGGCGCTTTGGGCGAGAGGAATCGCGAACTTCTCGACGTCGGCAAAGTTCATGCCGATTTTCTTTGATTCAGCAAAGTGGGCAAACCCGAGTCTCTCCTCAGGGGTGAAGTACAAGTTCACAGTGTTGCCCATCTCCGCGAGAACAGCAGCCATGCCGTTGCGGGCAGTCTCGATGCGGGTGCGGCGCACTCTTTCGCGCCACTGAGCATCGGTCACGGCGGCGATTCCTCGTGCTGCAACTTGTTCCTTAAGGACCGGCAAGTTCGACGACGCATCAGCCAGGGAACTCTCAAGCGTGGCATATGCCCGATCCTGCTGGCGGAGGCGAGTCATAATCCGAGTGTAGGTTTTCGCTCCCGTTTGATTCTCTGCCGCAGCCAGCAGGTCAGGCCCGGCAGTCTTGATGCCGAGTTCAGCAAAAGTGCGGGCCTCCGCCAACATCCCCCAGGATTCCAATCGGCGCGCGACCTCGAAATAGTTCGACGCATTCTGCGGTCGGCCATCGATCAAAGCGGCTGTGAGGGCAACGACAGTTTCGTTCCGCTCACCTTGACGAGCACGCACGGTCGCGACCTTATCCATCCACTGCGGGTCTTTGTACGCCAGCTGATAGATGTGTTCATAGTCAGAGACCGCGTCATCGAAACGCATCAAACGTTCTTCGAGGCCTGCGCGTGCGGTGTAAAGGTCCACGCGATCGGGGCGAATGGTGATGGCCTTGGCGTAGGTTTCAATTGCAGCCGGGTAGTTTTCGAGATTGGTCTGGATCCGCGCCAGCACTGTAGACCATCGGTAGTCGCGCGGCGACTGGAAGACCGTCTTTGCGTAGAAGTCAACGAGTTGTTGCTGGCGCTGGTAATGCAGGGCGTACAACGCGGCCTCGGTGACGAGTGTGTCGTCTTCCGGAAAATTGTTGATGAGTTCGATGTACTGATCGACCGCGCCTGCGTAGTCCTTCATGCGGGTGAGCGCCGGAATGAGACCGCGCCGCAAAGTGGCGATCTCGGCCTTGCGGGCATCCGCTGGAAGCGAAGCGGTACGGAACAGCGTGATCTTCTCGGTGTAGAACTGTTTCAAGCCCTGGTCGTCACCGGCTTGTGCATAGGTGTCTGCCAGGGCTGCGAGATATTCGCCGTTGTAAGGCGAATCTTTCAAAAGCTGCGTGAGCAGATCGCGTGCCTGTGAATACTGCCTGGCATCGGTCGACTTGCGAGCGGCCTCATAGGTGAACTGAACACTCAGTTCAGGATAGGAGTCTTTAGCGGCCTGGAGCAGTACTGAAATGGCCTGCGGATAATTCTTGGTGCGCCAGTAGAAATCGACAGTGGAGCGCACGACGCCAAGAATCTTGGGATTCTCGCGGTAGAGCGCCTCGACGTTCTTCTGGGCAGACTGGAGATCCTTACGGCTTTCGTACAGTCGAATGAGCGAATAACGAAGTTCGAGCCGCGCGATCGGGTCGCTGGTAAGCACAGCCTCTCTTTCGAGAGCGTGCTGGCGGACCGTTTCGAGCGATTTCTGCTGCGCCAGGTTTTCGAGGTCCTCCGCTTGCTCGATGGAAGTTGTGCCGCTCGTAAGTGAATCGAGGAATGCTTCCATTTCCGGCTTGCGATTCTGCGCTTCGAGAACCTTTACACGAAGGTAGATTGCAGGCATGGAAGGATTCGATGGTGCGACGGTTTTGAGGGTGCTCTGATCAACGAGATCGTGGAACTTGGGGCGGCGCGCGAGTGCAAGCAATCGGAGTTCAGCAAGAGAATCGGCGGAACCGGCGAGCGAGCCTTTTACGTACTCTTCGATAGCGTGCGGATAGTCCCGTTTGCTTTCGTAGATTGCGCCCGCTTCGTAGGAATAGAGATTGGGATCGGCAAGGCGATCGCGCCCCAGATTGAGCAGGCGGAGTGCGTTATCAAAATCGTAGTAGTCCCAATAGATGGTCGCGGCGTCGAGGTATCCGCCCTCTTGGCCGGGGAAAACCTGGGGAATGCGTTCCCAGTAGGGAGCGGCCTGCGCAAATTGATCGTGATCGGCGTAGATGTCGCCAATGCGCGCTAGAATCTCAGTATTGCCGGGATTCGCCTGAAGGAGATTATCTTCGATGCGTGCAGCAACCGCGGCCTCGGCGGGATCGAAGTACGCCAGGGAGCGATATACGGACGAAGCGGTGCGGGCAACTTCGAACTCTGCAGGATATTGAGAAGCAAGCGACCGGAGTATCGGCGCGCTCTCTTCAAAGTGAGAGCGCCACAGGTTCCCATAGGCGAGAAAATCGGCGGCAGCAGGATTCTTGTCCCAATTCGCTGCATCCGGCGCGCTCTGGTGCAAGGCGCTCAACTCCGATTCCAGCCTGCCGGTACGCGAAAGAAACTCGAAGAACTCATCGCGAAGATTCGTTTCCTCGAACCAATGCTGGCGCAACAACGCTTCCCAGGCAACCAGATCGCGGGTCGCGGGTGTCCTGTAAGCGGACAGAAGATTCCGAACGAACACGGGGTTGTGTGGGAAACGCTGATTGGCATACTGGTTCAGGCGCAGATACAGGGCGGGGCCGCCGCCGTTGACGTTGTAGAAATACCTTTCGAGATCACTGCCGCTGAAGGTTTTGACGGCATCGCGGGTCAACTGCTCGAAGTCGGAGTTTCTTCTCTGCCGCAGATAGAAGCGCGCGAGTTTGTCATACCAGGAATGGTCGGGAAAGCGCGAGATCGCACGACGGTAAACTTCTTCCTGTTCGGCGCCTAACTGGTTTTGCTCGAGAAACACCGCGAGCCGTTCATAAAGCCCGGGATCATCGAGATTGCGGTCGATCTCGCGCCGCAACACCGCCAGCGCCTGCGGGATTTGCTTCGTCTGGACGAGGCGAGCGAGATACCGCTCCAGAACACGCGCATATTCGGAGGAACGCGCGCCGGATTGCACAGCAGGCGAATTGGTCGAACTGATCTGGAAAGCCCCGCTAACCGGGCGCCGACGCCCAGTGCCTTCTTGCGGCTCACCAGTTCCTGGTTCCTCGCCCCCTTCTTCCGCTTCGTCCGCCGCGTTGTTCATGCCGCGATTGATTGTGCGGGGCGCGTAATTGTAGGACGAGTTCATCCCCTCCGCGGCAGATCCCAAAGGAACGTTCTGGGCCTGGGATGCGAGCTCCTGCAGTACGGAATCGTAAATGGCGAATTCGCTGGTCGTGTCGTCCTTGCGGGAGTAGGCGTCGGCCATGAGTAGAGCGACCGCCGTCCGCTGTGGGGTATCCGGGAAAGCGGCCAGGAATTCGCGGCCACCCTGAATGACCGCGTCACTTTCGGTCGTTGCTGAATAGAATTCGAGCAAGCTGGCATGAAGTTCCGGTCGACGAGAAGAGCTGGGGAACTTCGTATCGAGCAAAGCCAGCAATTCGGTAGCGCGAGAGCGATGGAAGTAAGGCACGGAGCGCTGTTCTTCCATTGAGTAATTCGAAGCCGGCTCGGTTGTGTTCAGAATCAACGAGAGAATCCCGTTCAAATAGCCGGGCCCCCGATCCATGGTCGCGATGTCGCGATACATGGAAAGCTCGCCGGAACCAAAGCGAATCGGTGTCTCCGGCGCGGTAAGCAAGAGATTCGTGAGTCCCGCGATTGCCTGTTCCTGTGCATCGGGGCGTCCCTTGCTGTTGTAGAGCGCGAAGTAATAACGCGCCGCCTCGGGATAGGCGTGGATATCCTCGAGAAGGCGGGCGCAGATATAAAGTTCCTGCGATGTCCACGGCGACTTGCGGGCTTCCTTGTGGAGGCGGAAGTCGGCAACTGCCTGCTGCGCCACCTCGAGCTTGCCCTGTTGTTGGTAGTAATAGAAGACGCGCGCGGTCGCATTCAAATCCTCGGGATTCGAGTTCAGCGAGGCATGAGCCTGGTCGAGAAACTTCCGGAGATTTTGGGTCTCACGCAGCAGGTCGAAATAACTCTTGACCAAGTCCGGATCCCAGAGTGGCTGAAATTGCTGCTCATATACTGCCAAGCCTTCACGGGCAGAGCCGTGCCGATACTCCACCATCGCCTTTGCTTTCACCGGAAAAACCTGGTCACTCGGAAACTGTTTTTGGTAGTCGGCGATCAGGTGTCCGGCGGCCGCATATTCCTTCTGCGCAACCAGAAAGTGCAGAAAACGCACATAGAGCGATTGCTCCTGCGGATACCGCGCGATCCAGGCGCGGTACTGGGCAATGGAAGCGTCTTTCCCAAGCCCCTGAGCTTGCACGACGCCGAAGATGCGCTCAAACGCCTGCCAGGAGCGCTGTTGCGTGGGCGGGGTTAACTTCTCTTCTGGAATGGGCGCTGCATTCGCAACCGACAGTAGCGTCTTAATCTCTTCCGCTGGACGGAGACGGCGATGGTAGAAGTCAGCGAGCCCGAGTTGTGCCTCGATCTTGTCTGATGAGTTGTCGACGTAAGATTTCCAGTCCGACTCGGCGGCTGAGAAATCGAGCTGCTGTTCGTCCTCCAGGGCGCGCAAAGAATATAGCTCGGCATTGCGAGGCTGAGTCTTGATGAGGTCCGAGAGGGCAGGACGCGTTTCGCGCGGCGGACGGCGAAAAGGCACAGCGCCCGCGGGCAGCGGCATCATGCGAAAGAAAACAGCCTCCAGCGCGCTTGATGCTTCGATGTTCCGAATCCACGAAGGCAACTCGCCCAGAGCGGCGACGGCCGATCCCAGCGCAAGGATGAACCCGGCCAGCGCCAGCGGGCGCATGCGCCGATTCCATACGATTCTGCGCGATGAATTAAGGAAGTACTTCAATCTGCACCTCCCCGGTGCCAATGTTGTGAGCAATGTCTTCGGCGGTAACCGTCAGCTTGTAAGAACCGGGAATCGTCTGCTCGGGAATGAGCAGTTCGCCAGTGTTGGCGGCCGCTCGCGGATCCCACTTGAGTTCCACAGGCGCTGCCCCATCCAGCCGCGCCACCAGAGTACGAGTGCTCTGCGATGCTAGGACTCTCAGGTCAATCGGCTGGCCGCGCTGGAAACGTTTGCGTTCAAGCTTTACCTCGACCACCGGCGGCTTGCTGGCGATCACAAACGTCTTCGACTCGCGATAGGTCCGCCCCAACCGATCACGCAGGATGAGGCGCACGGTGTAGGTCCCATCCTGCATGTCTGTGGGAGCAAGAAAGCGGGTCTGCCAGATATCTTCCGAAGAGAGATAACGCAACGGCTGCATTAATCCGAAAGGGAACAGAGCGACAACGGAAGCGATCGACGGGTCGGTTCTGACACGGAGAATGGGATCGCCGGGACGGATCACACGCGGACGCAGCAGCGCGCGCGGCACAGCCAGGAACGACGTATAGGGCGTGACGAACTTGTATTGGCGCGCCAAGCGGATAATTTCGTCGATGGTGGCCTGGTCTTCGCCATCCCGCTCGATCTTCTCCAGCAGAGCATCGACGCGGGCCCGGGCCCAGAGGCGAGGCAGTTGCGGATGTTCGAAAGACTCACGCGGGAAGCTGACTTTCCCCGTCAGCTCCACAGGAGTTCCGTCGCGCACGCCGTGAACTCTGAAGCTCACATCCTCCTGCGGCTTTTGGTAACGCCCAACCCATGAAGCCAGTGATCCGGAAAAAGTTGCGGCCTGTAGCGGGTACACCGCGTCAACAGAGTTTTCTGGCGCGACGGTAACATCGAGCTGGCCGATAGGACTGCGCCCGATCTTGGAGAGGAACGAATTCAACTTGAACTCCATGGGCTCGGTCGATAGCACATGTTCGAGAATCCCATCTTGCCGGGCAAGCATACGGAATAGCGGCAAGTTGGCATCATCGCCGACCGCGAGAATATAAGTGCGCGGCCGCCTAGTCTCCGGGAGTTGCTTCCAGGTGGCGGCGTACCATCCCGCAAGCTTGCTATTTGTAATAGGACCGCGGGTTGCGCCGCCGTCGCTCAGAATCACCAGATAAGTGTTGGCCGCACCGGGAGACGCAGATTGTTGGAGTCCGGTCTGCAGGGCGCGTTGCAAGTCGGTGCCGCCGCGCAGGCGGCTGGCGCGGACAAATTCAATCGCGTGCTGAATGCTGCCGCCATCCGCGGCGCTGAGCGGCAACACATGAGTCTCCGAATTAAAGAGCACGAGGCTGAAGTGGTCGGTGGGGCGGAGACTCCGCAATAGCGTTTCCAAAGCCTGATAGCTGCGCTCCAGCTTCTCCCATTGCATGGAAAGCGATGTATCGAACAGCACGACGACTGTCTTGGGAGGGCCGCTGACTGCGTTTGCGGCAGGAGCAGAGCCAGTTCCGAACCCCAGCAGCGCTTCGGCCTCAAAGAAGCCAGGTTCGTTCGTACTGCGGACCGGAGCAGTTTCGATTGGCGAAGGCTGGCCGCTGACCGGATTGCGATATGTCAGAACCTGAAGCGTGTCCGATGCAGCGGGATCCAAGTCGTAGGTGATCACGAAGTCTTCGCCGAGGTTGACGTCCTTTCCTTCAAAGTGGCCTTGGATGAGGTGAGCGGTGTTCCGCTCGAGTTGCAGAGGGAAGCTTGCGGCAGGCACTTGAAAGTTTCGAATGGCGTGAGCCGTGTGCAGTTCGAAATTAATGCGAAGACGGCGCGCGGCTTGGGCCTGATACGCGTCCGGACGTAACGGGATGGCAAAGTACGACTTCAGATTCTCCACCGGAATCGATTCGTGATACTCGATCTCCAGACGCTTCGTCCCGAACGCGGGAATGGGAACGATGCGGGCGCTGAAGACAGAAGTGCGCTTCGCCTCGTCAGCACCGCGTTCACCCATCTGAAGAAGACCGGGATCGATCACTTGCTGTTTGAGTTGGTTGTAGATCTCTTCGGCGCGCTTGCGTTCGAGGATGACCGCGGGAATCCTCACAGGCCCGTCCCAGGTGGCAAAATCGGAAATCGTGGCATGGCTCGGCAGAGCGAAAATATAGTTCCCTTCCTGAATGCCGCCGGTGTGATTGGCAAAAACCTGGCGCACGAAGACCCGCGCATCGCCATTGTCGATGCGGATCGTGATTTCCATTTCCTCGAGCGAGAGGATTGCGGGATCAGGTTGCTGCTTGTCGCGAGGAATAAGGATGCCTGCGTCGGCAAACAGCAGCGGCGACACGAAAAGCGAAATCAGAACCAACCAAATGAAGGTTTTTCATGAGTGCAGCTTCTGCTCTGGAATGCGAACCAGCCCGTTGTCAGTACCAACGTAGATGTAACCATTGCCGCGAGCGAGCGCGGTCACGTTCAAAGACGGCAAGCCATTGTTGATGACCGACCAGCGCTCGGATTGCCGATCATAGAGATACAAACCATTCCCCAGCGTGCCCGCCAGGATGTAATCGGGAGTTACCAGCATCGCGTTGGGGTTCACTTCAAATGGCCCGGAAGCCTTCTCGAAAGAATGAAAGTGCCCAGAATGGTCGAGGCCGAGAATGCCCGCGCCGTAAGTGCCGACCATCCACTCGGAACCCACCGGGACCACCGCAGTAATCCAGTTGTGCTTCAGGTTGGAAGTTGCGGTGGTGTAGTTCGCTTCAACGTCGCCTTTGTTGAGAACGGAGAGGCCACCGAGCGTGCCGGCGATGAGCTCGTCGCCGGAAACCCCAAGCGCATAAACGTGGTTATTCACCAGGCCGTGAAATGCATACATGCTGCGCGCTCCGGTCGAGTCAAGGAAGGTGAGGCCGGCGGGAGTCGCGAGGGCGAGACCGTCGCGGTAGGCGGCGATGTCGGTGACGTGGTCAGCAATAAGTCCGTCGGTCCGAGTCAGCACCTGTTGCTCGGTACCCGCATTGTCGAAACGAACCAGGCCGTTGGCGGTGGCGACGTCGATGGTGCCAGCCTTGGCATCAGGAAAGATGCGGTTGACGCAGAATACATGCTCGTCTTCCACGTGGGTGGCGCGGCTGGGGTCGGAAGCAAGGATGTCGAGGCCCCGATCGAAATAGCCGACCCAGAGCCCGCCAACTCCATCCGTTGCGAGCGCCGAGATGTTGCGATCACTAAGCGTAGCTGAACCTGCCACGAGCACACGCTGCCACCCAAATCCGCGAAGATTCATGCGGTACAGCCCATTCCGAGCCACGGCGAAAAGCGCGTCTTCGGAAGCGAAGATCTGGCGCACTTCAGACAACTGTGAATCCTGCGAGGCGTTTGGATTGGGCTGGCGACCTGCGAGCTGAATTAAAATCACTCCCTGGTCTTCGGACCCGACGTAGAGCTCGTTGCCAGTCGCGAGCAATGACGTGGCCAGCACTCCAGGAGCGAGCACTCGGGAAAAGCGCCCACGGACGAAGACAGCCACTCCGAGCGGCGTACCGACATAGGTTGTGTCCCCGGCCATCGCCAGCGAGGTAACTTGAGGATCCGGCAATCCTTCAGCTTCGGTGAAGCTGTCGCTCTGACCCGCATGGAAATGGAGCACGCCGGTACTCAGCGTACCGATCCAAAGATCGGACTCGCTGCCCGCAAGAGCGGTCACATAGATGTCTTTCAATGTGGAGTGCAGCACGGTGATTTGCTTTCCGTCGTAGACGAGGACACCTTTTTTCTTCGTGCCAATAAGAAGGTGGCCAGAGGCAACGGGCAAAATCGTCATGATGGCGCGGGCGTCAAAGTCGTACGGGAAGATCTGTCGGAAGACATGTCCGTTGAAGGCGACAAGCCCGTCATTGGCGGTCGCAAGGATGAGTTCCGGTTCGCGGCTGTCGGCCAGAACGGCGGGAGCAAGCGCGACCAGCGTCGATCCGGGAAGCTCGCGCCCAACAGCGTACTGGTGGAGTTGGGTGCCACCCAGGTCATATTCGAGCAGTCCCGCGGGGCCGGCCACATAAAGATGATCCTGGAAACGCGCGGCCTGGAAGAATACCGCGGGAGAACTGATCGGCTCGAAATCGGTGTTCACCGCGGGAGGAAGCGGCCGAACCACAAAGCGAATCTCGTGTTCCGAGCGGACGTCTTGTGCCGCCGAATGGAGCGCCTGTGAGGCGCGCCAGATTACGGCCGCTCCGAGCACAAACGCGAGGATAAGGCCAACCGCGAGTGCTCTATGGACAGAGACGATGGATGTTCGTCTCATGATTCCTGCTTTCTGAACACAGACTATAAACCGTGAAGCCGACGCTGCAAGTAAGAAGCAAGGTGCGGACCAAACGTAGATTTCCGCACAGAGCAAGGAGTTCGGAGAGAAACGTCCGAAAAACGGCGTGCCCCGCGGGACACAGTGTGTCAGGGCGACCACGAAGAAGTGAACGGAAAGAATATGTCATAAAGTCTTGCAGCGAGACCGCCTCAGTGAGTCTGCCCTGGCACACAGCTAAATCGTCAGGGAAGTTTCACGTCCCTTGGACGTCGCTCCGCCTCCGTCGCTCGAACCTTTCTTTCAATTCTGCCTTCACCACTTTGCCGTACGCAGTCCGCGGCAGAGCATCCACGAATATGAAATCGCGCGGAAGTTTGTACTTGGCAAGTCTGTCGGCAAGAAAGTTCGTGAGCTCTTCGATCGATGGGATAAGACTGCCCGGAACCACAAAGGCGACGCCCACTTCGCCCCATTTGGGATGGGGAACACCGATGACGGCTGCGTCCTGCACAGCGGGGCATCGGAGCAATTCAGCCTCAATTTCCGCCGGATAAACGTTCACCCCGCCACTGATGAACATGTCCTTGGATCGCCCAACGATGTAAAAGAACCCTTCCTCGTCGCAGCGTGCCATGTCGCCGGTGTGAAACCATCCACCGCTGTCGAATGAGGCCGCAGTTGCCAACGAGTTATTCCAATAGCCCTTGCACACGTGAGGTCCACGCAGACATAGCTCACCTACTTCATGCTTCGGAACCTCGTTGCCCCGGAAGTCGAGAAGCTGCGCCTGAGTGAACATCATCGGCTTGCCGATTGAGCCTGGCTTGCGAATGGCCTCCTCCGGGGACATGGAAAAACAATTGACACCCACCTCGGTAAGCCCGTAGCCCTGCTTGAGAATCACGCCGCGCGCGCGATACGCTTCAATCAAATCGACGGGCAGAGGCGCGCCGCCACTGATGAACCAGCGAACCTGGCTCAAGTCGGCCTCGCCGAATTCGGGAGCCTCCTGCAGCATCTTCAAAATAGTGGGCACGCCAAGAACCACGGTGCATTTCTGCTTTTGAATGGAATCCCACACTTCATGCACATCGAACTCGCGGTGCAGAACGATGGTGCCCCCGGCGATGAAAATGGGGACAAGAAAAGCTGCCAGACCGCCGGCGTGATACAAGGGAGTGAAAACTGGACTGACGTCATCTTCCCGCAACTGCCAGCACACTGCGGTGTTGTAGCCGTTCCAAGTCACCATTCGGTGAGGGATCATCACTCCCTTTGGTTTGCCGGTGGTGCCGCTGGTGTAGAGAAGACAATAAATATCTTCGGGATCGCATTGTGCTGCCGCCCAGCCTAATGATTCGTTCTTGTTAAGACAACTCGCATAGTTTAGGTCGGAAGAGTCCAGCGGCTGATCGAGTGCGATCCAATATTCGATCGGATGTTGTTTGAGCTGTTGAACTTTCTCCGCCAGTTCGCCATCGTAGAGCAAGGCTTTCAGTCCACTGTCTTTGACAATTACGCCCAACTCGAACGCGGTAAGACGCGTATTGAGCGGGACTAAGATAATCCCCGTCTTGCCCGCGGCGAAGAAAGCGTCCAGAAATTCCACGCGGTTCTTAGCCAGAATGCCAATCCGGTCGCCTTTTACCAGGCGGCATTGTTCGATCAACAGACGCGCGCAACGAATCGCGCGGTCGTTGAGTTCTCGGTAGGTAAAGCGCTGCTGAGAAGGAATGTAAGTCAGAGCCGCACTGTCGGGGCTCAAGCGCGCACGCTCACCGAGGATGTCGCCGTGGATCATGCAATCTTGATCAAGGAATCCTGAAACTGACTTCCACCGACCGGTGAAGTGGAACCTCACCTAAGGCATGCGGAAAGCGACTCCGGCCTGGTTGTATCCGACGCCGGATCCCACCAGCACAACCAGCCCGCCGGACCGCAGCTTACCCTTCCCAATGGCGTCGTGCAAAGCCATACCCACACACGCCGATCCGGTGTACCCGCATTCTTCCATAATGGTGTGGGCGCGTTCGAACGGTACGCCAAGATCCGCCATCACCGTTTCAATCGTCGACTTGCGCACTTGGGTAAAAACAAAGAGTTCCACGTCGTTCAGCGCAAAGCTCCCGTCACTGGCGAGGCGGCGAGTGAGGCGGGGCCAACCCTGCTCGTTGATTTCCGGAGGATACCGCTCGATAAACTGCACCCTGGTTCTGCCATCGCGGACGGCAGCTTCGCTGGCAGGCTCGGCAGTGCCTCCGGCATAGATCCCCCAGTTGCGATTGTAGGACCCATCCGCCTGCATGGCGGAGGCGATGAAGCCGGGGTGATCGGAAGATTCTAGGACGGCTGCGCAAGCACCGTCACCGTAGAAGAAAATCGCCGGATCGTTCGGATCGGCCAGCCGGTGCATGAGGTAGGCGCCTACCACAAGAACGGTTCGCAGCGAAGCATTGGTCGCAATCAAACCGGCAGCCGCGGCCAGTCCGGTGGGAAATGAAGCGCAGGCGCAACCCACGTCAAACGTTCCCGCATTCCTGGCGCCGAGTTTGTGCTGCAAAACCACCGAGGTCGCCGGAGTGATGAAATCCGGCGAGTCTGTGCCAAGAACGATCAAATCCACGTCCTCAGCCTTGCGACTCGCGCGCTTCAACGCCTGCCGAGCTGCGCTCAGGGCTAAATCCGAGGTCGCCCAATTGTCCGGAGCGTACCACCGTTTCAGGATGCCGGTGGAGGCTTCTAGCTTGTCCACCCTCTCGGGGTCGCTGGAAAATCGCGCTCGCAGGAGGTCGTTGCTGACTTCGATCTCCGGCAGGTAGCTGCCCGTGGCAACAATCGTGGCGTATCGCGGCATGATGGCGAAAGCCGGATTATACAATCCGACTCACATACTGCGGTCAAGGGCCGATCTTCCAGTACTGAAACGAGCAACCTGTTCACTACTCATCGTTAGCCCTCAAGCTTTCCTCGCTCTCAGCTCTGCGACAGCCCGATACGCCTGATCAATCGCCACATCTGTATAGGCCGAAGCCCCCGCATCCGAGTTCGCGATCGCAATCTGCCCGAACGGCTTACGTCCAACCACCCACGGCTTGTCCTCCTCAGCCCAGTCTGGATCAAACAACGGATTATAGGAGTACGCATACCCGTGCGCCCACCGGTTCACCGTGAGGCCATCAATGTCACGCGCCGGATCGAAGCCCGCGCTCCCCAGCATCCTCCCCAGTTGGTCTCGAACATTGCGTTCGAACGTAGAGAACGGCGTGCGCAACAACTCCGCCCGGCCGGCCCGATTTTGATCACGCATCGGCAGCCCTGGCTTGCACGGCGTGCGCAGCATAAAGAGGACCATCGGTTCTTCCGGCTTTCCGGGAAATGTGTAATCGCCCAGGCTCACCGGAAAGTCGAGCGCGGTATACACGTGATAACTTCCAGGGGACTCGATCTGCCGCACTCCCAGTTTTTCAAACGATGTCCAGTTCTTAATCGCGACGTGCGTGTACACCAGCGGCGCTTTCACCAGATACGCCAGCGCTTCCTTCTGCTTCTCCGGCAACTCCGGACAGACATAAGGAATCATGCCGTTGTAGCAAGCGAGCACACACTGCTTCGCTCGGACCGCCTGCAACTTCTTTCCCCGAACGTACGCGATCTCAACCTCTTTTGCCGCTCCCGCGCTCGTGTGCTTCACATTCACAACCGTACTGTTCAGGCGGATTCGCACGGCCGATCCCTCCCGATCCAGCCGGCTGTAGTCGGCCCGCGCCGTAACCACGTCTTCCATCGTGCTTCCCGGCACGGCACCCGGAATCATAGCCCGCACCACCAAGCGCGCAATCGAGGCGTTTCCATCCGGAAAGTGAAAGATGTAAGGCTCTTCTTTCTCTCCATCTCCCAGGTTCATTCCCTGGAACCCAGCGTATGTGACCCCGCCGTAATCGTCGCCTGCCATGTAACACTCAATCGCCGGCACCGCGTCAATGCCCACCGCAAAAAGGTCGTGAGTGTAACTCTGGAAAAACTTCAACGCCTCCGGACGCACCGTGCACGTCTTGGTCAGAAAGTCGGCATAGCTAATCTTCGATAACCTGGCGATCTTCTCCTCCCGCGAGAGACCGGGCAGGTAGTCGACTTTTTCCGTGTATACGCGTGCTATGTCGCGTCGCACTTCATCACTCAGCGGCGTCTTCGCCAGCCACTCGGCCCAGGGTGTCGTTCCCAAACCCGCGACCAGCCGGTCTTCGCCGAACGTTTCCTTATCAAAGAAGCATCCTGTTCCCAGCTTCCGCGACGCATACAGCTTCTGGTCGTAAGCCTTGAAAAACTTCTGCGTGTCGATTCCAAGTTCGACCAGCAGCCCCTTCGCTTCGGCGCTGTACTTCCCCGGACTTTCGATCGACTGCGTTCCTCCGTAGCCGAGCAGTATCCGGCCGCCGGAATGGAACTCGTTGCGTTTCGCGTGTCCGCCGAAGTCGTCGTGATTGTCGATCACCAGCACGCGAGCCTTTTCACCCGTGCTCTTGCGGAAGAAGTATGCCGCCGCCAGCCCGCTGATTCCACCTCCGACGACGACCAGGTCATAAGTCTCACCCGTCGACTGCGCGCCACCGTCGGCATCCCAAGTTTCGCCATCGCGCAAGCGGTGTGCATAGGTAAATGTGCCGTCATGGTTTCCGCGCATGCCGGTGAGTGCTGGAGGATAGTAGTCCGGTGCTTTCTCAGGTGCGAACAGTGGCGCATCACTCTGTAGAGAAAACTCCGCCGGGGCCAGCGCCGCCAGCACGCTCTGACTCGCCAGCACTCCGCCTAGTCCAACGGCCGCACCATTAAGGAAGTCTCGCCGCGAAATCGGGCGGCCCATGCCCAACTCGCGGTCCCGCTTTTCGTCGGCCATTTCGCAATGCCTCCGGGAAATGCAGCGATTATAAAGAAAAAAGCCCGCTCGCAAGACGATGGCGGACGTTCCCGAACGAAGACTCTGGCTTTCGAAATGTCAGGGTTCGGCCCGCGCTAGCCTTGTCAGCCGTGGGATCAAAATCAGAATTAATCCATAGAAAAGAAGAGAGAGCACGAGCGACCCCGCGTTGCCGAATCGCAAGTCCTCAAACAAGAGTTTCAGTGCGCCAAACGCGACAGCAGCATAGGCAACCCAACCCAGTTCGACGCGCTTCGAACGAGAACCGAGAAAGCTTAGCGCGAGCGCAAGCAAGCATGTCACCCCCGTGCGAATAACGGCGAGATGCGACGCGCTCAGCTCCCTGCGACTCGAGGCAAGCCACACGATCACATCAATAGCCAGGGCTGCCGCTGCAAAACTGAATAGCACTGCAGGAACCACCCAAAGCAGCCGCCGCCTGCCAACGCCTTCCGAAACCCGCGACCCGATCATGTAACAGAGCAGAGCCGAAACTGCCACCATCCAAACTCGCCAATCCGGTTTCGCCGGCACAGTTCCTGCCAGAGCGTTTTCCGCATAATTCAGAAAAGCCGAGCCGGCTGCTGCCGCGGCCAAATAGAAGGACGCATGCATGCCAAGGCTCAGTTTGCCAGTACGTGAGTACAGGAAGGCCGCTGCCACTGCCGCCAGGCACAAGAACAGTGAGCGGAAATCAGCAGAAAAAAGCAGGAAGCTTCCCGCCAGCAGAAGTGCGCCCGCGTAGGTCGCGCACACACGACGATTTCGGGTTTGTTCTTGGGCTGTAAAACGAGACAGCGCGCCCCAGTAACACAGTGCCGCCACCAGCAGGAAAAAGACACCGAGCGCAACCGCAGAGCCGGGGATGGCACGCAGCGTCCCAAAGGTCGCAAGTGCAAACACGGCCACTCCCTGCACAATTTCGAAGACCGTCAACCGGTGGCGCAACCCGAAGCTGCACATCCCGGCGCTTCCGCCGTAGATCGCAAGCAACGCCAGGCTCAGCGCCGTGATTGTCGTGGCGCCGATGGGCCGATATTCCGGCGGAACGCCCTCGGGAGAAGTCATCACGTAGACAAGCAGCCAAACCGCGAAATCCGCCGCAATCGCTGGGACCGCTCGCACGCTGAGCCTCTGCCCCAAGCAAACCACCACCTCGGCGGCCAGAGCCACAGCCAGCAATCCAACCGTAAACGGCACCAGTTCGCGCGTCGCAATAATGAGTGCCAGAGCCGTGGCCACCGCCGCCAGAATCGCCACCAACGGAATCACTGGCAGGTTTTGACGCCATGCCAGTGCCAAAGCGAGCACAACGAAGGCAACCAGCACCGCCGCCGTGTAAGCCATCCCTAAGATCTGAAAACGCACTGTGGATTCCCACAACAAGGGCGAGAGAATCATTGCCGACGTGATGGCGTAGGTGATGCTGGCAAAGTGATTTGCGGCGTGAGTCCTGACTGCCCAGACCAGCCACATGCCCGCGTACACGATGGCGACCATCAGCAAAGGCAACCTCGGAATAATTCCCGATTCAGCTACCGCGCGCAGCAGGTATGCCCCCGCAATTCCCAGAACCGCCTTGCCGAACACCGG
Organism: uncultured Acidobacteriaceae bacterium; assembly: GCA_963749985.1. Classification (GTDB taxonomy): domain Bacteria; phylum Acidobacteriota; class Terriglobia; order Terriglobales; family Acidobacteriaceae; genus Sulfotelmatobacter. Next base: position 535,923 of record CAVVOS010000008.1, read on the forward strand.
CAGCACACCGGCCGATACATCCGGTCCCGGGAAGCCGCGCCAAGTCTCGGGAGGCCTCGGTTTCTGCAGTGCAAAACTCTCATGCGCCGCAGAAACGGGGGGCGCAATCGCTGGCCGACCCTCCAATGCGGAAACGCGGCGTTCCAACTCCCGCACGCGTTCGCTCAGTTGATCTGCATCCGATGCGCTTCCGTCGAAAGGTTGTGCCATTCGCTTCTCCGCATCCGCCCCGGTCTGGCGGGGCTAGCTGGTTCCGTGTGCCGGAGTGGCTCCGGACGGCACGGAGGCTGACTCTGGCCAAGGTGGTAGGAGTTTCACCAGAACCCACAGAATGATAAAGGGAAGAATCATGAGTAGGATCGCGGGTAACAAACCCTCCCGCGTTGCGAACGCCATCTTGTAAGTCGTATATCCCAGAAAACTCTTGGAGAAAAGCTGCCCGCCGATCACCACATTCCAGCGCATGGCAAAAATTCCGATTACGGTCAAACTTCCCGCCAGAGCGTAGACCCACCTGCGCGCGGCCTCCGTAACCTTAAGCACCCGCATCAACCCCAGCAGCGCAATCGGCGTGACCGTGCCCAGCAGGATCTGCACGATCACCTGCGACACCCAGAGACGCGTATGCACCATGAAATCCAGGCTGCGGAACGATTCGTCGGATTCATAGATTCGCTGCAGCAGGTCCATCATCTCCAGGCTGAAGTCGATGACAAACGTGTACAGCAGATACTGCGCGATCTTATCCAGGCAGCGCATATCGATCTTCTGCCCTCGCAGCCGCGTCGAAAGCATGTAAAGCAACATCACGGCGGCGATCCCCGATACCATCGCCGAAAAGATAAAGACGATTGGCATCAACGGCGAAGACCACCAGGGATTCGCCTTCACCGAGCCGAAGATGAAGCCGACATATCCATGCAACAAAAACGCGGACGGAATGCCGATCAGCGTGATGAAATATCCGAGTCTCTCATCGACATGCAGCGATCGTTCACTGACATTGGTGGATCCCAGAGTGAGCCCCCGATAGACCAGCCGTTTCCAGCCTTTCTCGGTCTGCGACCGCACAACAATGTCGTGCCGGTAGTCGAGCCAGATTTCGAGTAGCAGCACCGCCATCAGGTACCAGAGATAGACAAAGCCGAACATCGCCATGGCTGAGGAGCGGTGCGGCGTCAGATACATCTCCAGCGAGCGCTCGGGATGTCCCAGGTGCAATTGCAGCGGCAGGGGAGCGACCAGCAGGAAGGCGAGAGCCGTGAGCAAGGCCAGCCGGTACGTGGGCTTCACGGCCTCTACCCGAAAGACGCGTTCGAGCGAAGCCAGAATGAACGCGCCCGCGACCAGTCCCGTGATGAACGGATAAAGAACGATGAGGATGCTCCATTGGAGTTCCACTTCGTTCGGGTACATAAAGCCTTCCACGGGTATCTGCACGAGCCTCCTTAGCGCACCGAACCGTCCATACCGTTGTAAAAAACCTTCGCCCCGGTCGCCATGTACGGTTTCAGAATCTGAACCGCGTGCGTCCTCAAGAATTCATGAATCGGATCCTTGGGATTCCTCAAGTCGGCCAACTGCCGCGCGCCCGTTGGGCAGACCTCGCAGCACGCCGTCGTCAGTCCCTTGGTGATCCGGTGATAGCACAGCGTGCACTTATCCGCCGTGTTCGTCTTGGGATTAAGGAACCGGCATCCGTAAGGGCAGGCCTGGATGCAATACCGGCAGCCCAGACAATAACTCTTGTCCACGAGCACAACTCCGTCCGGCGAAACGAAGGTCGCTCCCACCGGGCACACCTGGGTGCAAGGAGAGTCCGCACAGTGATTGCACAGTTTGGGAACGAAGAAGTTCTTGCCTCCGTCGTCGGTATGGGGTGGGAAGCCGTACTTGCCGCCGTCGGGCGATTCCACCTCGGGCCGTTCGATCTTCCAGTCAGCCACGTGGTAGCGCTCAATCCAGGTGCGGTAGTAGCCTTCCGGAACGTCGTTCTCCTCGGCGCAGGCGCGCACACAACTGCCGCAGCCGATGCACTTCGGGATGTCGATCAGCATGGCCCACCAGTGACTGGTGAGCTCGTAGTTGGGCGCGCCTTCCGGAGTTCCCGCAAGTACGTACTTCCAGGCAACTGCAGCCGCTGGCAGAAGCACCAACAATCGACGGCGGGTGATTTCCATTACTTCTTTCCCTCCGTCTTAATCTCTGCTGTCTCGATCTTGGGGTGGTGCGGCTGATGGCAAGTGTCGCAGGCAAGCCCTCCGGAGTGTTCTGCCGTGGCAACTTGCGGAAAGCCTTTCGGTTTAGCGCCGTTGGCCTCGTGACAGCGGGCACACAAGATTGCCGTATCCAGCTTCTTGGGTAGCACCGAGCTGGGATCGTCCGCATGCTTGGCCTGCGCCCCGTGGCAAGCTTCGCAAGATACAACCACATGCTTGCCAAGCTTTTTCTGCTCCATGACGTCGGTGTGGCAGGCTTCACAGGTCTCGTGCCCGGCAAACGCAACCGGCCGGGACGCGATCTCGCCTATCGCCGCACCTCGATAGTGGCCGTACTGCCCAAAACTGTGAGGTACGACGGCGGCCCGCAGGATCACGAATCCCAGGACCCCAATCGTCATAACGACTGCCAGTCGAACGAGGTGTTCGATGTTCTTAAACAAGCTCGCCTTCCCTGCGGCATACTGCCCGACGCGATCTGCGCCGAAAATTGCGCAATGTATCTCGATACCAAGGATTCTTCTCGGGAACGATGATCGAACTCACAGGAAGCTGTGACTGTGGTCACTCTCGTCAACCTTCTGAACAACTCTTTCGTGACTCGTATATAAATGCGGACGGCACTTGTGATTGAACATCACAACCTACTCACTGCCGTTTCGCGCAGAAGATCCCTTGAAGCTGATTTTTTGCTCGTTCATGGGGTGTCTGCGAGCCGGACACTATTCCAGAATCGAGGCTTAAATCAGCGCACGCTGCAAGAAGCTTCCCCTCGATTGCAGCCCTAAGTCCTCTCGGATGTGAGAGCTGCGTGTCCTTCTCGCCACAAACGCTTCGGCGGTCGCCGTGCAATGACCTTTGTGAGAGATCTGCGAAACGACTCCTCCTTCCCGGTCGCAAGCGCAAAGCACTCTTTTTTCGGCTTTGGCTGTACCTTCGCGCCGAAAGATACGCGTGCTCTTAAATCAAGCCAAATGAAGTGTGAGGTACAGTGATGCGGCTCAGAGATATCGAGTGGGTGCTTCTTTCGTTAGTACTGGCAGTCATGCCATCTTTCGCGCAGCAGTCATCGGGTAGATTGCCGCCAAACGCCACCGCCCCTGTGAGCAATGCGGGCAGCATGAACTATGGCAAGCTGCCGCTAGTATTCGAAGAGAACCAGGGCCAAGCGAACCCACAGGCCAGGTTCCTTTTCCGCGGTGTGGGATACACGGCCTTTCTCACCTCAGGCAGTATGGTTCTTTCATTGCGTCCCGCGACAGTTGTGCCACTTCAACCGGCAGGCAACGTACCCACTGGCAGCAACGTCCCATCCGCCCCGGCTACGACCATGCAGTTCTTGCTGTCGGGAGCAGCAACGAATCCAACCGTCGTGGGAGAAGATCAGCAGCTCGGCATAATCAATTACTTCATCGGCAATGACCCCACAAAGTGGCACACTAATGTGCCGACCTATGCCAAGGTTCGCTACCAGAACGTATATCCCGGAATTGATCTCGTCTACTACGGCAACCATCGGCAACTGGAGTACGATTTTGTGGTCTCGCCTGGGGCCGACCCTGGCCGAATTGCATTCGAGATCCAGGGCGCGAATGCAATTCAACTGGACACGGAAGGCAATCTGGTTCTCGAAACAGGCAGTGGAGAACTTCATTTCCAGAATCCCGTCGTGTATCAGGAGACCAACGGTCTGCGCGTTCCCATCCGTGGGGCATACGCTGTAACCGATTCGACGCACATCGCGTTTCAGGTTGCTCAGTACGACCCCAGCAAGCCGCTGGTGATTGATCCAGTGCTGGTATACGGAACCTACCTGGGCGGAAGCGGCGCCGATCAGGCTACTGGAATCGCCGTGGATAGTACCGGCAGTGTCTACGTCGCTGGTTACACCGATTCAGCCGATTTCCCGCTGGCCACTCTTGGATCGCTTCCCGGAGGCGTCAACCACGTCTTCGTAGCGAAGCTCAACGCCACCGGATCGAATCTCGTGTACGCGGACTATCTCGGCGGCAACAGCCAGGACTATGGCTACGCTCTGGTTCTGGACAGATCGAATAACGTATATGTAACCGGCAGCACCGCTTCAAGCAATTTCCCGATGGTGAATCCCTATCAGGGGATCTATCCGGGATCTTTCAACGCGTTTCTCACCAAAATTTCGGCAACCGGCTCCTCCTTGCTCTACTCAACTTACCTCGGAGGAAATGGCTCCGACGTACCCTCCAGCGTTGCCATTGACGCTACGAGTGACGTTTTCGTCGCGGGGAATACAACATCCAGCAATTTTCCCGTCGCCAATGCCTACCAGTCCGTAGCATCTCCGAACCAAGGTGGCCAGTCGGGGAACTCTGGCTTCTTGACCAAGTTCAGTCCCAATGGATCGTCTCTGGTCTACTCCACTTATCTGAGTGGCAGTTCGAACGTCGCTTACAACTGCGGGGGCACGCCCTGCTGGCCTTCACCCTATAGCGCAATCAACAGCGTTGCGGTAGACAGTAACGGAAACGCGTATGCTGCCGGCATCACCAACACTTACAACTTCCCCGCTACGCCGTCCGCCTACCTCACAACAAACACGACGCAACAGAATGCCGTGGTCGGCTTTGTAAGTAAGTTCAGCGCTCTGGGAGGTCTCGACTACTCCACCTACTTCTACGAGTCCAGCGGCCTCCTGACCAACCTTAATGCCATCGCTGTCGACACTTCCGGTTCGGCGTATGTCACAGGTATTGCCGTCAGTGACGGGACTTTCCCGATTACCTCCACCAGCATCTGCGACCCAAGCGTCTATGCGCAGGCCTGCGGCCTCGCGTTTGTTACCAAATTCAATCCCGCGGGATCCACTTTGCTGTACTCGACATTTTTAGGTCCCAACAACTACGCCAGTCCGATGGCGATTGCACTGGACGCAAACAACGATGCATACGTGGCAGCGTCCACCTCCAGCAATTCGTTTAGCCTCGTGAACGGTATCGAAGCTTATACCAACGCGAGCGACATTCTGCTGGCCGAAATTGATCCGGTCGCAGGCTCGGAACTGTTTGCTACCTATCTGGGAGGCAGCGGAGATGACAGCCCCGTTGGACTGGCCGTTGATTCCCTCGGCAACCTCTATGTGGCCGGTTCCACCGACTCCACTGATTTCCCGTCCACCCAGGGGGCCTTCCAAAAGACACTTGGCGGGAACACCGACGCGTTCGTGATCAAGATCGGGCCTGCCTCTGCGCCAGCGGTCTCCTTGAGTCCATCTTCTCTGTTGTATGTCACTCAGACCGTGGGTACGACCAGCCAGCCGCAAACGGTTCTTCTCCGCAACATGGGCAGTTCCCCTTTGACGATTTCTTCGATCAAGGCCAGCGGAGACTTTGCCGAGTCGGATACTTGCGGAACCAGTGTATCGGCTGCCGGCAGCTGCACTTTCTCCGTGACCTTCTCCCCTATCGCAGACGGGACTCGGTCCGGGTCAATCCTCATCCAGGACGACGCGGCAGGATCGCCCCACGTTATTAACCTTGACGGTGATGGGTCCGGTGCCGTCGTCGCTCTCACTCCCGCCAGCCTGGCTTTTACCAGCCTGGCAGTCGGTACTTCCAGTGCCGCGCAAACCGTAACCCTCGCCAACAACGGCAACGTCGCATTCAGCATCAGTAGCATCCTGATAACGGGCGACTACAGGGAGACCAATAACTGTCCCTCTGCATTGCCCGCTTCCTCCAGTTGCACTCTCAGCATTGTTTTCACACCGACCCTCACAGGAACTCGCCCGGGAACGCTGACCATCAGTGACAGCGCCGTGGGCAGTCCTAGCACTGTCGGGCTGACCGGCTCGGTATCCGATTTCGGATTGGCGAGTTCTCCGACTAGCAAGACCATCAAAGCCGGCGCTGCCGCCAGCTACACTTTGACTCTGAGTCCGCTAGGTGGACCGTTCAACAATGCGGTCCAACTCAGCTGTGCTGGGTTGCCGGCGTTGGCAACTTGCAGCTTCTCGCCGAGCGCAGTGACCCCGGGTGGAAACGCCGCAACCGTCATTTTGAACATCTCCACGACAGCCACCGTCGCTCTGGCAGCTCCGGCTCGTTCATCCCAGAGCCGTCCGATTTATGCCATCTGGCTGCAGTTGCAGGGCTTTGGCTTACTGGGAGTGATTCTGACCGGCTTCCGGGCACGGTCGAAAAAACTGCGTGGGATCATTCTGCTTGCCCTGATGGGTGCGGCTTTAATTTTCATGACCGGATGCGCCGGAGGAACCGGCATCGCCACGACGCCGCCCCCCCAGTCTGGAACCGCTCCCGGTACCTACACCATCACGGTTACGGGAACCTCAGGGACGCTGCAGCACTCACTGCCCCTAACTCTTATCGTCCAGTAGCTGTAGAGTCCAGGACGGTAACGTTCAGGAAATCACCCCTCGCCTAGTTGCACGCCGCCATGTTCTGGCCCACACCCTGCAGGCTGATGATGGAGTTTGCCACCAGCGGCAGGCTCCAAAGCCTGCTGTGGTGCTTGCGCAAGTAGTACGCCGCAAATGCGGAACTGACACTCTTCACCGATGCGACGGCGTACGCACGCCCCACGGTCGGGTGAGTTCCATACAAGTAAGCCGACTCAACTTCCTCGTTGCATACTCCCTTTTTCCCGGCAAGCCAGTTCTCCCGCGCGAACAATGTCGTGTATGAATCGGCAAACGTGCTGCCAGTAGAGATAAGAGCCAAGCTAAGGAACTTCTTGTCGATGGGTTTGACTTCAGGGTTAAACGCCACGATCCCGGGCGCTGGGGCAGGCATTGCGGCTTCGATCATGAGCCCGTGAGGCCTGACGCTGCTGCTAGGGGCTTCTGGGAGCTCAGCCGCAGCCGAGATCGAAACCAGCGCCAGCAAGGCAAGCGTGGCACACAATGTCGATCTCAGGAGCGTCCCTGCCGCGCATGCGTGTGCCGCGACAGTCCCGAACGCCTGGCTCGTCTTAGTGGCGGCAACCGGTGATTCATTACTCTTGTTCATGAACCGAAGGTATGCCCGTGACAGTAAGGGCACAATGGCTGGACGGTAATAGTAGTTAGTAACACATGGTAACCAGTAGATTGGGCCATAGCGTTCTGAGGACTTCGGTAATTGTGGAGGAGCTCGTAGCAGTTGTGAATCGACTTCGCGGTCAACCGGACGCGGCAGGAAAGCTAGAGCTTCTTACGCGCTCTCGTCCGTGCGTTCTTCAAGCTTCATCTTGGACAAAAGTTGGTAAATCGTTGCGCGGCCGATACCCAGGATCTCCGCAGCTCGCATTTTGTTGCCCCCAACTCCCTCCAGCACGTTGATCACGTGACGCCTCTGCACTTCCTCCAGCGACAGAAATTTATCGTCCATCAAGACCTCTGCGGTCAAGGGAACGCGAAACCTCTCCGGAAGATCGCCGATGTCAATTAGATTTCCCTCCACCATCATGCAGGCGCCGCCGATTACATTCTCGAGCTCCCGGATGTTTCCCGGCCACGGGTATGTGGCCAGGCAGGTCTGTGCCCTGCGAACCAGACCGGCGATCGGTCTTTTATACTCCTCGGCAAATTTTTCGATGAAATACCTCTCCAGAAGCGGCAGGTCCTCCCGCCGGTTGGCCAGCGTTGGCAAAGCAATTTCGACCACTGCCAGCCGGTAGTACAAGTCTTCCCGGAACTGTCCGTCGTGGACCATGGTTTTCAGATTGCGGTGAGTGGCGGCGACCACGCGCACGTCAATGTTCCGGGGAACGACTGACCCGACTCGCTGCACCTGGTGGTCTTGCAGTACTCGAAGCAGTTTCGCTTGCGCCGCTTGCGACAGTTCCCCAATCTCATCCAGAAAGATTGTTCCGCCGTCGGCATGCTCGAACAATCCCGGCTTGTCCTGGATAGCTCCCGTAAAAGCGCCCCGGACATGGCCGAACAGTTCGCTCTCTACCAGGCTTTCCACTAACGTCGAGCAGTTACAAACCACGAATGGTCCACGTGCTGCCGGACTAAGGCGGTGGAGCGCAAGAGCGGCCAGTTCCTTTCCTGTTCCCGTCGCGCCGGTTACCAGCACCGTTCTGAAGTGAGGCGCGACCCGCCGAATCCTCGCAAATACCTCCATCATCAACGGACTGCGTCCGACCATTCCTTCAAACTGATAGGCATCGATCAACTCCTGGTCGAGCCGTAGAGTCATCTCACGTTTCTGCGCTTCCAAAATGAGTTTGGCGATACGGCTGCGGAGTTTTTCCACCTCGATGGGTTTGGTCAAGTAATCGCTGGCGCCCTTCTGAATTGCCTCCACCGCCGAGTCGGTGGAATAGTGCGCCGTCATCAGGATAACCTCCACGCCCTGGTCAACAGCGACGATTCTTTCCAGCAATTCCATTCCGCTGACTTTTGGCATGACGAGGTCAAGCAAGATGATCCTCGGTCGAAACCGCAAGAACATCTCGAAGCCGACTTCGGCATCGCTCGCCGTCAATATCTCCACGCTTTGGTCCTCGAGCGTGGCAGTAATCAACCCCAGATTCTCGCGATTGTCGTCAATGGCTAGTAGTTTGAGCATGTTCGGTCCATTCATGGAGCGCTTCAGCGATTGATTTCCTATTGCCGCAGCGAAAGGTTGCCTTAGGACCTGATGACCGGCGCCGCCACATGCCAGTCTGCAACGTCGGAGAAAAGCCCTTATACGAGGCTTATAGCAATGGTACGGCTGAGTCAAGGGGGAAATACCGTGCCAAATCCTTGGACGCCTCTACCAGGGGATCCCGATGAGCCAATCCAAGCCTCAACCCTCAACGCTCGTGAAAGAATAGCGCCATGCCCACCCCGCAACCTCCAGCCCTTCCCCACTTTCTCTATGGCACCGCCTGGAAGGAAGACCGCACCCCGGCCCTCGTCGAACTCGCGCTGCGCATGGGCTTTCGCGGCATCGACACAGCCAACCAGCGGCGTCATTACTTCGAAGCTGGAGTCGGCCAGGGATTGGCAGCCGCCTATCGCACCGGAGCAGTCGCACGCTCCGATCTTTTTCTACAGACGAAATTCACCTATCGGCCCGGTCAGGACCACCGTCTGCCCTACGATCCCGCCGCCAGCTTTTCCATTCAAGTCGCCCAATCCCTGGCCAGCTCTCTCGAACATCTCGGCACCGACCATGTCGACAGCTACGTGCTTCACGGACCCTCCTCCGGCTCCCTCTGGACCGCCGCCGACGCCGAGGTCTGGGAGGCGATGACGAAGGAGCGCGATGCCGGCCGCACCAGCCTGCTTGGCGTAAGCAATGTTTCTCTGGGGCACCTGGAGCAGATGGTCGCCACCCACTCCGAAGTTCCCGCATTCGTGCAGAACCGCTGCTACGCCCGACTCGGCTGGGACCGTGACGTGCGCCTGTTCTGCCACGAGCACAACATCATTTATCAGGGATTCTCGCTGCTCACCGCCAACCCGGAGATCGTCCATCATCCCCTCGTCGCGCGCCTGGCCGCCAATGCGAACGCTACTCCGGCCCAGATCGTTTTCGCCTTCGCCCGCGCAGTGGGAATGCTGCCGCTAACCGGCACCTCCAACCCCGAGCATATGAAGCAGGATCTCGCCAGCTCCGCCCTAGCGCTTTCGCTAGAGGCGGTGCGGGCGATCGAGGCTTTGGCGGGCTGACTTGAGTCCGTCGTCCGGCGACTTCTTGCGCTTTCGTTGACTTGCCCCTTTCCCCAACGTAGGATTCTTCAGTGATCGGGCAAACCATCTCGCATTACCGCATTGTCGAAAAGCTCGGTGGCGGAGGGATGGGCGTCGTCTACAAAGCCGAAGACACGCGCCTTCACCGTTTCGTCGCCCTCAAGTTCCTGCCTGAAAAGGTCGCCCGCAGTCCCCATTCCCTCGCCCGTTTTCAGGTCGAAGCCCAGGCCGCTTCCGCCCTGAATCACCCCAACATTTGCACCATCTACGACATCGGCGAGCAGGATGGCGAAGCCTTCATCGCCATGGAATTTCTGGACGGGCTGCCCCTGAAGCATCGCATTGCCGGGCGTCCGCTCGAGATTGGAACCCTGTTGGCGCTCGGAATCGAGATAGCCGACGCCCTCGATGCCGCCCACACCCACGGCATCATCCACCGCGACATTAACCCCACAAACATCTTTGTCACCAAGCGCGGAAACGCCAAGATTCTCGACTTCGGTCTGGCCAAGCTAGCCCTTGACGACGAAGCCCACGTCAGTGGCAACACCTTCGGCGGTGTCACGCAATCGCCCGATGACCTTACCCGCCCCGGCTCCGCTCTGGGAACCATCCCTTATATGTCGCCGGAGCAGGCCCTGGGCCGCCCGCTCGATTCCCGCACCGATCTATTCTCCTTCGGCGTGGTGCTTTACGAGATGGCCACCGGAGTCCTGCCTTTCCGAGGACAAACGACCGCCGCATTTTTCGACTCTCTCATCCACAGCGTGCCGGAGTGGCCCTTGCGCTTCAACCCTGCCACCCCTCTGGAACTCGAACGCATCGTGAAGAAAGCTCTCGAAAAGGAACCCGCGCAGCGCTATCAGAGCGCGGCAGAGATGCGGGTTGATTTGCAGCGCCTGCGCCGCGAAATCGAGTCCGGCCAAACCGTGACGGCCGCGAGGCCGGCGCCAGATTCGAAGGAGAGAATCCGTGCCTTGTTCGCTACCGCCTACAACGCCATTCCCGCTCCACCGAAGAAAGCAAAGATCCTACCTTGGCTGGCGGGCGCTCTCGTTGCCCTCGCCGGATTGATCGCGGTCGCTCTGTTCGTAAGATCGCCGGCCTCTCCGCCGGCGGTGGTTGCATCGCTGCAGATCACCAACGACGGCACATCCAAGCGCTCTCTGGTCACCGACGGAACTCGGCTGTACTTCTCCGAATACGTGAACGGCCATTCGACGCTCATGCAGGTTTCCACCGCGGGTGGAGAAACCGCTCCCGTGCCAACCTCACTCGCCAGTGCCGACGTCTATGATTTCTACCCCGGCCGTTCCGAGTTGCTCGTGAAAGGAATGGCGGAGGGTTCGGAAACCGAGTGGCCGGTCTGGGTGCTGCCAATCCCGGCAGGATCGCCCCGTCCCGTGGGAAACATCCTCGCGCACGCCGCCACCTGGACGCCCGACGGCCAACACATCGTGTACGCCCGGCAATCCAGCTTGTACGTGTGCACTGCCGACGGAACCGATTCGCATGAACTCACCGCGGTGCAAGGCGTTCCCTTTGCACCTCGATTCTCTCCCGATGGCCGCTTCTTGCGCTTCACCATCCGCGATCCGAACCAGCGTACTTCTTCCTTGTGGGAGGTTTCAGCAGACGGGAAGAATTTGCACCCGCTCTTGCCCGACTGGAACAAGCCCGCGCAAGAATCGAACGGAACCTGGACGCCCCAGGGAGACTACTACCTCTTCGAATCCACTCGCGATCACTCGCAGAACATCTGGGCTCTTCGCGAGGGCACGTCCCCGTTTCGCAAGGCGAGCGCCGCGCCGACCCAGCTCACCGTGGGCCCGCTCATGTCCAGCAATCCCGTGCCGAGTCCGGACGGAAAGAAGCTGTTCGTAATCGGCCAGCAGCGCCGCTTCGATTTGATCGGCCTGGATCGCAAGTCGCAATTCTCTATCTACCTTCCCGGAGTGTCGGCGGGCGAGGCCGATATCCTGCCCAACGGCGACTGGATCACCTACGTGGCGCATCCCGACCTCACCCTGTGGCGCAGCAAACTGGACGGAAGCTCCCGCATCCAACTCACCTATCCACCGATGCAGACGCATTCTCCGCGTTGGTCGCCCGACGGAACTCAGATCGCATTTATGGCGTCGCGTCCGGGGAAACCCTGGAAGATATTCGTCCTGCCCGCCGAAGGCGGCACGCCGCATGAAGTCGTCCCGGCCGACCACAACCAGGGCGATCCCACCTGGACCCCCAAAAGCGATTCCATCGTGTTCGCGGGAGTCCCGTGGCTCGAATACGGCTCCGCCAAGGGTCCCAACATTCACATCGTTGACTTGAAGACTTCGCAAATTTCGGACCTGCCCGGCTCGGAAGACCTTTTCAGTCCCCGCTGCTCTCCCGATGGGCGCTACATTGCGGCCCTTTCCGCGGACTCAACTAAGTTGATGCTCTACGATATCGAGAAAAAGGATTGGACCCAGCTTGCGCAGTCACGCTTCGGATTCGAGAACTGGTCACATGATGGCAGGTATCTCTATGCCGAGGATTATTCCGACCAAACCGACGACCTCGTGCGCGTGAGCGTGCCCGGCGGCAAAGTGGAACGCGTGCTCAGCCTGAAGGAAATTCCGCGCGGCTTCGATCCCTGGGAGTTCTGGGTCGGCCTGGCGCCCGATGACTCACCGCTCCTGATGCGGGACCGCAGCACCCAGGAGATTTATAGCCTGGATGTGCGCTTCCCCTAGCGCCCACCAATAGTCTGCTCTTTCGAACCGTTCAGCAGCGCCAGCGCCTCCTCCGTGCTGATAACTTTCGCTCCCAGAGCCTGCAGTTCCGTCACGGTTCGTTGTCCGTCTTCAGCCTTCAAGGTTTCAATCGCATCCCGCACCACGGAAACGCGACGGCCACGCTGCAGCAATCCCTTCGCCGCGAAACCCACGCAGTATTCCGTCACCACGCCAAAAACCACAAGCTCTGTATCGTCCTCGAATCGCTTCACCAGCTCCCCGGCGTGCCGGCTTTCAAAAATGTCCAGCGTCTGCTTTTCAAGGAGAATCTGCTGGTATGCGAAAATATCCTGCGGCAGCCTTGCCGTGGGCTCGTTCGGAACGGTGACGACTTTCTCCGTCAACGCTTCCGGAACAAATGCTGAGCCCGGGGTGCCCTTGATGCAGTGCGGCGGAAACGTCTTGAATTCAGGATCGTCTTTCGTGTGGTAGCAACCGTGCGACACCAGAAAAACGCGCCCCTGTCGAGCAGCATCCGTAAGCCTGCGAATGTTGGGCAGCAACCGTTCAGCCCCGGGCACATAAAGCTTGCCTCCCGGCAGCATAAAGTCCGCCTGCGTGTCCACTTCCCAGAAAACAACGTTGCGAGATACCATCCCCGTTTCCCCTCATCCCAGCGACAAACCCTGCGTCCTCTGTGTTGAATGATTTTAGACTACGCTCACCGAAATTCTCACTTGCCGCACACCTCTACCAGAACTATTTGTACACTGGAAATCCACAGCCGCTTATATTGACATGTGCGATTGAAATGCACGGCTGGAAGAGGTGTTGTCCGTGGCCCACGATGACTCAGCCAAGACGAAAACGCAACCAGTGCTTCTGATTCGCAACATCGGCCTCCTGCTGAGCGGCGATCTGAAACACCCGATCCTCGACGCCGACACGGTGCTCGCCGTCGATGGCAAAATCGCTGCCGTCGGCAAACAGCAGGACATTAATGCGGAAGGCGCGACCCTCGTCATCGATGCGAAAGGCACAACCCTCGCCCCAGGATTGATCGACAGCCACGTGCATCCCGTGGCCGGCGACTGGACTCCGCGCCAAAACCAGATTGGCTGGATCGACAGCTACCTGCACGGCGGAGTCACCACCATGATTTCCGCCGGCGAAGTTCACACTCCCGGCCGCCCCAAGGATGTCGTCGGCCTGAAAGCCATGGCGATCTTTGCCCAGCGCGCCTTTTCCGCCTTTCGCCCCGGCGGCGTGAGAATTCATGCCGGCGCTCCCGTAATCGAGCATGGCATGGTTGAAGAGGATTTCAAAGACCTCGCCGCCGCCGGCGTCACCATGCTGGGCGAGGTTGGCTTAGGCAGCGTGAAAGACGGCGCGACCGCCCGTCAGATGGTTGCGTGGGCGCGGAAGCATGGCATTCAAAGCACGATCCATACCGGCGGCCCATCGATCCCCGGCTCCAGTCTGATCGATAAAGACATCGTGCTGGCCGCCGATGCCGATGTCATCGGCCACATCAACGGTGGCCACACGGCTCTGCCGGATGATCAAGTCGTCGCACTCTGCGAGCAATCGCCGCGCGCTCTCGAGATTGTTCACAACGGCAACGAAAAAGCGGCCTTGTTAACTTTGCGGACCGCGAGAGAATTGAAGAAACTGGATCGAGTGATCCTCGGTACGGATTCGCCAGCCGGCTCCGGAGTGCAGCCTCTCGGCATTCTTCGCCTGATCTCGCTGCTATCGTCTCTCGCTGATGTTCCTGCCGAAGTCGCCATCTGCTTCGCCACCGGCAACACCGCAAGAATTCGCAATCTCGACTGCGGAATGATCGAGCCCGGCCGCGCCGCAACCTTCATGATGATCGACCGAGCGCAGCACTCACCGGGAAAGACTGTGCTGGAGAGCATTCGGCGCGGAGATTTGCCGGGCATCGGAATGGTGATCATCGACGGCATCGTAAGCGCGCAGCGCAGCCGCAACACGCCCCCCGCTACGACGGTGCCGGAAATCGTAAAACAGTGAACGGAAGTCTTACCAAAACGTAACTACCGCAAACCGTCTTCACCTTTGATTTGATCCTTCGTCAGTCCTCCGACTCGCGCCAGAGGCCGTCCGCTGTCGGTAACCGCGACCGCTACCATGATTTCGTTGGCTCGGGGAGCATCGTTGATTCGCACCTCCATGCCATCGAAGTGACTGCGAACGAACGCGGCGTCTTTGTGGCCCAGCGGAATGTCGAGGACAACACCCATCCCTCCACGCTTCTTGGAAGACGGAATCAGCGCGGCGCCTTTTCCGAGCACTCGCCTCACCGGCGCCCCCAGCTTGGGATGCAGAATCGCCGCCGCGTGCTCGAGCTCGCCGTCTTCGCCGACGGCCGCGGCCTTGCCGTAACTCTCGACGCTTGTGCCAGGAATGCCAAGAGCCGCAACCGCGCGCAGCGTGAGCAGTTCGCCCAGTTCCTCGCCGATCGTCATCAACTCAGATAAGTCTTCCACGTACTTTCCAGCAAAAGGATTTTCAATGACCGCAACTGCGGCAGCACGCCGCGTTGGAGGATCGATGGTCCGTCCCATCTCGCTCCTCGTCTCCTCCACAAAAGTCACAAGCTTGCGAATGCTGGCCTTCATCGCAGTCCATCCTCTCCTTTGATCTCCGAAGCCTTGAGGCCGCCGACGCGGGCATGGATGCGCGGACCGGTGGTCATCACCAGCGCCAGCAAGATCTCATCGGCTCGCGGAGCATCGGCGAGACCGACTTCCATGGAATCGAAGTGACTTCGCACGTAGGAAGCATTGATGTGCGTAATGGGAACATCGAGCCGAGTTCCCGGACCTCCAACCTTTTTTGTCGAAGCCACGATCGCCTTCGCGCCGCCAAGAATCTCGCGCATGGCATAGCCTCCGGGAACGTGCCACAAAGCGCCATGCTCAAGTTCACCTGCCGCGCCGACAATGGCTCCTTTGCCATAGCCCTCGACCACCTTCGCATCTCCGCCTAACGCGGCAACCAGGGAGCGCGCCATCTCCAGGCCCAGCGGTTTCAGGTCTTCCATGAATCCCGCAATCTCTTGCACGTACGCGCCCGCGAAAGGATTGTGGATGACGGCCAACGCGGCGGCACGGCGCAGCGGTATGGACGGAATCGGACCGCCCTCGTGGAAGATTTCCTCGACCGCCGTCACTTTCTTGCGAACTCGGACTTCAGGCATGAATGAGACTCCTGCTGGATTTCTCTGAAGCGACGAACCTGTCCAGCGCCGCGCTCGCGCCGACCACGCGAGTCTCGCCACGCAGGCGCAGAGCCGCGGAACGGATCAATCCTTCGGCGAGAAGCGAATCGGCGACCACAACACCAGCGTCGAGTCCGGAGGCGACTTCGTGTGAGGAAAGTTCGCCTACTTCCCGGGTTACGAGCCTGTCGCCAAGATCGCTGTCGGGCGCGAGATCGCGGGCGAGAACGCGGGCAATGTTCGGATGACCCGGCAAATCCACAGCATTGGCGATGATAGTTGCGGCCGCATCCGCCATGGCGGCGCGGTCGGCGAGAACGGTGACCGCATCGGCAATGCCCAACGAAAAGCTGCGGCCTCGCCAGCCGCTGGTCGCGATGCCTCGCACGGGTTCGGTGGAGTGCAACTCGACTTTACCGAAAAGTGATGCGCGGTCGGGCCGTTCGACCATGCCCACGAGAAAGCGTTCGCCCGGCGCAAGATGCAGCGCGATATCCCCGCCGTTGTTGACGTAGGCCCGGGAAAGGCGCGCGGCAGACGTCATGCTGCCCAGGATTTCTTCGGCAACCGCTCCCGCCACGGCGGCCATCGGCGTAATGAAGTTCCGCTCGCAATAAGGCACAACCGCAGCCACCATGCGTCTCGCGATAACTCCCGCCGCCCGCGGACCGCCAGTTCGCGCGGGCTGCCGCAGAAAGGAGAGCTCGCCGCAGAGTTCATCGAGAACCGTGACGAAGCGCGCGGCCGCCGCGCGATACGCGGCATTCACTTCACTCGCGGCGCCGAATGCTTCGATGATCAAATCGATAGGACCATCATGAAGATGCAACCGGCGGCCATCGGGCAAGAGTCTCATTTGGGCTGGTTCTCTCATTGATCAGACCTCGGATCGGACCGCGCTGGTTTCGCGCCGGAAAGCGGCCAGGGATTTTCCGGATTGGCCGAAAGATGGCGTCGACCTTCGCCATGCAAGATGGAATCCAGCGGACGAACGTGATCCATGTAGCCGCCCAAGGCAGCATAGTCTTTAAGCTTCAGCGTAAATTCAATGGGAGCAACCAGCGCCGGAGTGGGCACGTAGCCGAATGCGCGCTCGGGCATGCGGCTTACGTCAACCATGAAGGTGATGCCGCCACCGGGCCAGACGTAAACCGGCGCGCCGCCGCAAGTGACGCGGGTCAGTGCGTCCCGCACCGAATGCGTAAGCCGCACCGGATTCTCCGTGACGCCCGCTCTTAACGAACCTCCCGCCCCCGCCATGAACAAAACGGTGGAGAGAGCGGGCTCGCAATTCTCTTTGATTCGGGCGACCGATTCGGCAAGTGAAGCGGGCAACTCTTTTTCTACCGGCCGCAAGCCTTCGTCCAGTTCGAAATACGCGTGCTGCTCGCCTGTCGTGCTCACCATGAGCAATCGAAGTTTGGGCCACGCAATCTTCGGATCGAATTCCCGCAGAATAGATAGAGGATCGTCGATATTCGTTCCGCCCCAGGCCGTGCCCGGTTCAGCCACCCGAAAGTAACGCCCTGGAGTGGAGCGCCGGCCTTTCATCTCGATGCCAGTCTCGGGAATGCCCAGCAACTTGCCCGCCTGATGCTCGGAAAGAACGCCAGTGATGTGGTCATCGACTACCACCACCTCGTCCACCTTACCTTGCCATTGCTTGGCAAACATTCCGATGGTGGCGGAGCCGCAACCCACACGCATCCGCTCTTCTCTTACCCCGTCCACGACAGGCGGCTTGCCAGCCTCGACAACCACAGTGGCGCCTTCATCGATCGTGAGTTCCACGGGCTTGCGGTCGCAGAGATTCAGCAGTGTCTCGCAGGTAACAGTGCCTCCGCGGCGACTGCCCCCCGTGAGATGGCGCACTCCGCCGAGTGAGAGCATCTGCGAGCCGTATTCGCTGGTGGTTACATGTCCTACGGGCTCTCCCTGAGCTCGCACCAGATTCGTCTCCGGGCCCAGATATCGATCAGTATCAATCTTCAGTTTGACCCCGCAATAGCTGAAGATGCCCTCGGTGACGACCGTGACCATATCAACGCCCTGGACTTCGGACGAGATGATGAAGGGAGCTGGCTTGTAGTCGGGATAGGTTGTACCCGCTCCAATCGCGGTGACAAACGTATCCGAGCCACTTACGATATTGCCATCCCATTCCCGGTTACGATCCAGAAAAGGGACGACCGAATCTCCGCGTGATACAGCGCGGTCCAGCACGACATGCGGGTCGATTCGTATCAATTGCCCGTTGTCGTTCGCGTAGCGATCACATGCGCCGGTCCTTCCCGGCTTGATGTAACAGAGCACGGGGCACGCGTCGCAGCGAATGGCATCGTCGTCAGCCATGCGCAACTCCGTTCTGGCCGCTGGAAACGCGGGCAAGTAGGGCCGAGCGTATGCGATCCGGCGTGGCAGGAATCCGGCGCATGCGTACGCCGGTGGCGTGGTGAATCGCATTCAGAATCGCCGGCGCGGTTGGGATCACAGCCTGCTCCCCGATGCCTTTCGCACCGAACGGACCAATCGAAGAAGGATCTTCGATCAGGATCGACTCGATGGGAGGGATATCGCCAGCCGAAGGAATCAGATAGTCATGCAGGTTCTCGCCTTTGCCCGGGAAGAATTCCTCCATCAGCGCCATGCCGAGTCCCTGGGCGACGCCACCTTCGATTTGGCCCTCAATCAAAGCGGGATTAATGGCGCGGCCCACGTCGTGGGCTGCAACGACCTTCAGAACCCGCACCGTTCCTAATTCGATGTCAACGGCAATCTCAGCCATGTGGGCGCCGAATCCATACACGGCGTAAGGAACGCCCTGGCCGTTTCCGTCGAGCGGGCTGGTCGGTGGATCGAAAGTTCGTTCCGCGGTGAGTACGTATCCATGCTTATCGAGCGGCAATTCGTGCAAGGAGACACTACGCTGCTTCTCGCCCTGGTGAATTGTCAGAGTGCTCTTACCGAAATCGATGACCGCATCTGTGTCGCTCTCGTTACAATCCCCGCACAGATGAGTCAACCGAAGAATAGCCTGCCGCAGTTCTTTCCCCGCCATTTGCGCCGCTCTGCCCGTGACTAACGTCTGTCGGGATGCCGAGGTCTTGCCGGCGTCTGGAGTGATCGAGGTATCTCCGGAAATCAAATCGAAGCAGTCGATGGGTGCGCACAAGGAATCCGCGCAAATCTGCGCCACGATAGTATTCGATCCCTGGCCGATGTCGACCGCTCCCTGATGCAGCGCAATTCTGCCGTCACGCTTTAGTCCGATGCGCACTGTAGAAGGGTTGGGCAGGGAAGTGTTGCCGCATCCATACCACATGCCTGCGACGCCAACTCCGCGGCGAATTGGCCCGGCGGCTCTGGCATTGAACGCCACCGCTTCGGTGCGCGCCGCGCTCCACCTGGGCCGCAAGGCTTCGAAGCAGGCGCGAATGCCCACACCTTCACCCATCACCTGCCCCGTGACCGTGGGAGTGTGATTGTCGAGCGCATTCAGGATGCGAAACTCCAGTGGGTCGATCCCTAGGCGAATCGCAAGATCATCATAGAGCTGCTCTTGCGCGATCGCCATTTGCGGCACACCAAAGCCGCGAAACGCACCCGCGGGAACAATGTTGGTATGAACCGCCCGCGTCAGGGCCCGATAGTGCGGGACGGCATAAGGTCCGGAAGCGTGCACCGGAACTCGAGCCGCAACCGTGGGGCCCCACGAGGAGTAGGCGCCGGTATTGAAATCAGCGGTGAAATCCAGCGCCAGAAGCTTTCCGTCTTTGCTGGCCCCGGCACGGCAGCGCATGCGTGCAGGATGGCGCTTGGTGGTGCACATGATCGACTCGATACGCGAATACACCATGCGCACCGGCCGCCGCAAACGCCATGCAGCGACGGCAAGAAACGGCTGCACGGACAAGTCAAGCTTGGTGCCGAAGCCGCCGCCGACCGCCGTCGGAATAATCCGAACGGCTTCGGCGGGAATTCCGAGGAGCTTCGCGATATCCGCGCGATCCATATAGGGCGACTGGGTGCAGGCTTGTATCTCGATTTGATCGCCGATGCGTTTCGCAAATCCGGCTTCAGGCTCGATGCAAGCATGCTCGACAAAGCCGGTTTCGAATTCGCCTTCTACCGCTGCGTCCGCCTCTGCCAACGCTTTCTCGACATTCCCTCGCAGCACACGCCCGCGAGTGAGCACGTTGTCCGCGCGATGAGGATGGATGAGCGGACTACCTGGCGCGAGAGCTTCATCGATTGTCCGTAGGGCAGGCAGTTCTTCCCAGGTCACAGGGAGGGTGGCCGGGTCAAACTTTTCAACCGCTTCCGGTTCACCCACGATGGCGGCGATGGCTTCGCCTCGATACCTGGCCTCGTTTTCGGCATGGGCAAACACGGGTTGGTCCGCAAAGCGTGGGATAACGCCGTAGCAATCTTCTCCCGGAACGTCTTTGGAAGTGAGGATCGCCTCCACTCCCGAATGAGCTGCGACGAATGCCTGCAGATCACCGAAACGAAACGTCGCTCGATCAAACGGGCAACGGATGACACGCAGCACGAGCGCATTCACTGGAGTTTCATCAGCACCGTAGATTTCCGTGCCCTCTACTTTCTGCTTTCCATCCAGGCGGATCAGGCGCTGACCAACGGAATTCCCGGCCGCGGGACAGGAAGTTTCTCTACTCCGCGAATGTTTGCCGGGAACTGCCGTTTCGAGAATTGCATTGATGATCTTGCGATAGCCTGTGCAGCGGCAGAGCACACCGCCAAGGGCATCCATTACATCAGCCTCGGCGGGGGAACTGTTCTTCTCGAGAAGCGCAGTGGCCGAGACCAGCATGCCCGGCGTGCACGCTCCGCATTGTGCCGCCCCGTGACGAAGAAACGCTTGTTGCAGGCGGTCGGACAGCGGAGGCCTGGATTTCAATCCCTCCACCGTGGTGATCGAACGATTCTCGACTTGACCAGCCGCGACCAGACAAGAGCAGACCGGTTCTCCATCCAGCAAGACTGTGCATGCGCCGCAATCGCCCGCATCGCAGCCAACTTTGGTACCTGTCAGTCCAAGCTGGTCTCGCAAGACCCGCGAGAGCCTCTGAGTCGGGGACACGGCCACAGACACTTCGCGCTGATTGACGATCAGCTTGAGCAGGCGCGTGGTCTCGGACGCGGGAGCGATGGTTGCCATTCATGAGCCCCCTGCGCAGGCATCGAGCGCGCGCTGCACCAGCCGCAAAGCAGCGTCGCGGCGATAAGCCGCCGTCGCACGAACGTCCCCGATGGGTGACAGATCCTTGAGGTGATCGGCTGCGGCGAGCGATCCCAACCCAACTGCGGAAGGTGCACCGATCAGCGATCGCTCGAGCTCTTTCAGCCGCCGAGCCACGACTGAACAAGAACCCACGCTGATGCGGGCTTCGCGAACACAGTTCGCGGCATCCTTCTGGATCACAACCGCAACCATCACAATGGAGATCACCAGATAGCGCCGTGCACCCAGTTTTACGAATGTCGACGCGGCATCCTCGATTGCGCGAGGCACGAAGATCTGGGAAAGGATTTCGCCCGGCTGCCGTAGCGTTTTGCGATTGCCGATGATGAAGTGCGCGAGCGGCATGCGGCGCGTGCCCGCTTGCGAAACCAGTTCCACTTCCGCATCCAGCGCGAGCAGCGGCGGAACACTATCCGCCGCCGGGGATGCGTTGCAGAGGTTCCCAGCAACAGTCCCGCGGTTCTGGATCTGGATTCCACCAATCTCATGGGCTGCGGCCTTTAACCCATCAAAGCATCGCGGCAGGGGTGCCTTAGCGATATCGGTCCAGGTAGTCAGGCCGCCGATTCGTATGTAGTTCGGTTCGCGAATCACGCCCTTGAGTTCTTGCAGACCCGAGATGTCGACTACCGGCCCGGTAACCGGCCGATCTCCGAGGGAAGGAAAAAAGTCGGTACCGCCCGCCAAGACTTGCCCGCCGGAACTGGCCAGCGTGTGTATCGCTTCGGTGAGCGTGTTGGGCCTGAAATACAGGGAATGCCCCCGGAAATGAAGTATCAGCGTTCGGCAGGAACACAATTCTTATACAAACGGCGGGGTTTGTACAGCACCGCTTAGCTGGGATGAACCAGGCATGAGACGAGGTGGTTGAATAGCCCGACGAACTCCAACCGTTCTTCCGTTGATCACGCTACGACATACCGGGAGCAGGTAAGTTCCGGCACGGACAGGCTGCGCTCAGCACCAACTCGCAAAGGCGGTCGACAAAGTCGGGCGTCAATTTGTCGTGTCGTATGAGGAATCGCATGTAGATGGGACCGTAGAGTGAATCGAGAAGCAGGTCCATATCCACGTCCTCGCGCAGTTCGCCGCGCAGAATCGCACGGCGCAGCGTCTCGTAGGCTTCCTGGCGGCGCGGCTTCAGAAAGCGCTCGCGGAAAGCGGCGATGACGTCCCTGTCGCTCTGGCCGGCGCCAAGAATGGCGGAGACGATGCGCCCGCGACGGCTGCGAAAGATCTTGACCAGTTGACGCATCTGTTGGCTCATGTCCGTACGAACCGAGCCGGTGTCGGGGAAGTGGAGTTTACGGGTGGCGCTGCTGGCAAAAGCGTCTGCGATAAGGGCGGCCTTGTTGGGCCACCAGCGGTAGACGGTTGCCTTGCCAACGCTGGCGTGAGCTGCAACATCTTCTATGGTTAGCTCGGAAAAGCCGTTCTTTCCCAGGAGTTTCAATGTGCTGCGCAGGATGGACAGGCGTGCCTGTTCGCTCCGCGGGCGCCCCGGAGAGCGCTTGCGGCGGCCTCCACCGCGTTTGCCATGTGCCGCAGACTTCTGGCGCATCGTCTTACCCTACCATATAATGAAGCGATACTTAGAATCCAATACGCTGAGTATCGAATCTAAAATCAGGTCCGCGGGGTTCTCTTGCTGCTAGTGGGGCGCTACCCCATTTTGATGCATTCTTAATTCTGGAGTGGTGCTTAACCGATGTGGATCGTTGCATTAGCTCTCAGACGTCCCTACACATTTGTGGTGATGGCGCTCGTCATAATTCTTCTGACGCCGATCACGCTTCTGAGAACGCCCACGGACATCTTTCCGAATATCGACATCCCGGTGGTCTCGGTAGTTTGGTTTTATACGGGCATGTCGCCGCAAGACATGGCCGACCGCATCGTGGCCAACTCCGAGCGCGGCATCACCACCACGGTCAACGACATCGAGCACATGGAGTCTCAGTCGGTGTACGGCCTGGGCGTGATCAAGGTTTTTTTTCGTCCGGGCACGAACGTACAGGGAGCGATCGCGCAAATTACGGCTATTGCGCAGACCACCGTGCGTGGGCTGCCGCCCGGTACGACTCCGCCGCTGATTATTTCCTACAGCGCTTCTACTACACCGATCATTCAGCTTGGACTCAGCAGCAAGACCTTACCCGAACAGCAACTTTTTGATCTAGGCCAGAATTTTCTGCGGAACTTTCTGGCCACGGTGCCGGGAGCGGCTACGCCGTACCCTTACGGGGGCAAGATTCGCCAGATTCAGGTGGACCTGGACCTGCCGAAGCTTCAGGCCTACGGGCTCGCGCCGAATGACATTGTCAATGCGGTCAACGCGCAAAACCTGATCCTCCCGACCGGGACCGTCAAGCTCGGTTCTCTGGAATACAACGTCGAGATGAACGGAACACCGCAGACCATAGCGGAACTGAACGACCTGCCGGTCAAGACGGCCAACGGTTCCACGCTCTACATGCGCGATGTTGCCCACATCCGCGACGGCTTCGCGCCGCAGACCAATATCGTGCGTCAGGATGGGAACCGTGGCGCGCTGATGTCCATCTACAAGAACGGCAATGCCTCCACGCTGCAGATTGTGGCTGGGATCAAGAACATTGTGCTGCAGGCGGCACAAGCGCTACCGCCGGAACTGAAGGTCACTGCGTTATTTGACCAGTCTCTTTTCGTACGCGCCTCGATCCAGGGTGTGCTACGGGAGGGCTTGACGGCAGCGGCTCTTACCGCCGTCATGATTCTCATCTTCCTCGGCGATTGGCGCCCGACCATCGTCATTTCCATCTCCATCCCGCTCTCCATCTTTGTCTCGATCATCATGCTGGGCGCGATCGGGGAAACCATTAACATCATGACCCTGGGGGGACTGGCGCTCGCCGTCGGTATATTAGTCGACGATGCCACGGTGGAAATCGAAAACATTGAGCGCAACCTCGCCATGGGCAAGGAGATGAGGCAGGCCATCCTCGACGGCGCACAACAGATTGCCGTCCCTGCCTTCGTTTCCACGCTCAGCATCTGCATCGTGTTCGTCCCCATGTTCTTCCTGGCGGGCGTGGCAAAATTTCTGTTCGTGCCGCTGGCGGAGGCGGTGAGCTTCGCCATGCTGGCCAGCTATCTGCTCTCGCGAACCCTCATTCCCACGCTGGTCATGTACATCATGCGCGGGCACGAGCATCGCGCGGAAGCCCCCAAGAGCTTCCTGGGCCGCTTCCAGCGCGGCTTTGAGCGCAAGTTTGAGGATTTTCGCCGGGGCTACGAGCAGTTGCTGGAAACCACCCTCGAACATCGCGGCGTCTTCGTGCTTTTCTTCCTGGCGTTCTGTTTGCTCTCGCTCGGGCTGTTCGTATTTTTGGGGCAGGACTTCTTTCCGCAAGTGGATGCCGGACTGTTGCGCCTGCATGTGCGCGCCCGCCCCGGCTTGCGCGTGGAAGAAACGGCGCGGTTGTGTGACGAGATCGAGGCCGTTCTGCGCCAGGAGATTCCAAAGGGCGAATTGCAGACGGTTCTCGACAATATTGGTCTGCCCAACTCCGGCATTAACCAGTCTTACAGTTCTGCCGGAACCATCGGCACCAGCGATGCCGAAATCCTGATCGCGCTTGATCCCGAGCATCATCATCCCACCGCGGATCACATCCGGCATCTGCGCGAGATACTGCCGCGGCGTTTTCCCGGGGTGGAGTTTTTCTTCCAGCCGGCCGATATCGTTACCCAGATTCTGAACTTCGGTCTGCCCGCACCCATCGATGTGCAGGTTGTGGGCACGGACATGGGAACCAGCTATCAGATTGCGCAGCAGATCGCCAATAAGATGCGCCACATTCCCGGCGCGGCCGACGTACACGTGCAGCAGTTGCTTTCTCTGCCCACGCTGCACATGGACATTGACCGCACCCGCGTGACGCAGGTTGGGCTCACGGCTCGCGATGTCGCGCAGAGCGTGCTGGTTTCGCTGAGCGGCAGTTTTCAGACCTCGCCGAATTTCTGGCTGAACCCGCGCAACGCGGTCACTTATCAGATGGCGGTGCAGTCACCGCAGTACCGCATGACCAGTATGCAAGACCTGATGACCATACCGGTCACTTCTCAACAGGGCCCGCAATTATTGGGCAACCTGGTGCAGTTGTCTCCGGTAGCGCGGGCGGCTACGGTGAACCATTACAACGTGCAACCGGTTATCGACGTTTACGCCAGCACGCAGGATCGCGATCTTGGCGCGGTCGCCGCGGATACCGACAAAGTGCTCAAGACGTTCGACGGCAAACTGCCGCGCGGCACTCACATTGTGGTGCGCGGGCAGGTAGCAACCATGCGTTCTTCGTTCTTCGGTCTGGGAGTGGGACTGATCGGCGCCATTCTGCTTGTCTATCTGCTGATTGTCATTAATTTCCAGTCGTGGCTTGATCCCTTCATCATCATCGCCGCGCTGCCAGGAGCTCTGGCGGGAATCTGCTGGTTCCTGCTGCTGACCCGCACCACTTTAAGTGTGCCATCGCTCACCGGCGCAGTCATGTGCATGGGCGTGGCTACCGCGAACTCTATTTTGATGGTCAGCTTCGCGCGCGAACAGATGGATGAAGGAGTTCCCGCCGTGCAGGCTGCGGTCGCCGCCGGATATACCCGTATGCGTCCCGTGCTGATGACCGCGCTGGCCATGATCATCGGCATGGTGCCCATGGCGCTGGGCTTTGGCGAAGGCGGCGAGCAGAACGCACCGCTGGGGCGCGCCGTAATCGGCGGGCTGCTGTTTGCCACCGTCGCCACCTTGTTTTTCGTGCCCAGCGTGTTCGCAATGTTCCATAGCCGCCGGGAAGCCAAGCGGGCGCGCCAGAGCCAAGCGTAAATGCAAGCAGACGTAACCAGGGCAGGATCGAGTCTTAGCAAGAATCGGAGTCGAGCATGAGTGTAGAGAACGAGTCCAAACCAACGCCGGGGGATGCGCAGCGATCCGAGCCGGGCGGCGGCACGCATCCGTCGCAGCAGGGCGAGAAAGAACAGCATCATGCGCTGGGCGCTCAGGCTCAGCGTGACGAGGAGATCGAAGCGATCCAGCAGCACTCCCGGCATCAGCCTCCGGGAATCCAGAAGCCGCCCGAGCTTCCGCCCGCGCCCCCGCGCAAAGCTCTGACGATCGTCGGGGTGATGTTGCTCGTGCTTCTTATCGCCGGCGGGCTCACTCTGTGGAGCCACATGACCCACGAGCGAGCCTTGGCCAAGGAGACAGAGATCGAAACTATACCGACCGTCGCGGTAGTTTACCCGCTGGCGGAAAAGCCCGACGAAGACCTGGTGTTGCCCGGATCGCTGCTGGCCTATGAGGAGTCTCCGATCTACGCCCGCACCAGCGGCTACCTGGTGCGCTGGTACAAGGATATTGGAAGCCGTGTCACCAAAGGCGAGTTGCTGGCGAAGATCGACACGCCTGAGGTTGATCAGGAACTGAACCAGAGCAGGGCGGCACGTCTGCAAATCCTAGCGCAAATGGATCTGGCAAAGATCAGCGCCGACCGCTGGGAAAACTTGCGCAAGACCGACTCGGTCTCCGCGCAGGAAGCTGACCAGTATGTAAGCGGATACGAGCAGAGCAAAGCCAACCTGGCCGCCGCCGACGCTAACGTCCGCCGCCTCGAACAACTGGAGGGCTTCAAGGACGTGTACGCGCCGTTCTCCGGTGTGCTTACCCGCCGCAACGTCGATCCCGGAGCGCTCATCAACGCGGGCGCGGGAGGTTTGCAACTGTTTAACCTGGCACGCGTCGACCCCCTGCGGGTTTACACCAGCGTTCCTCAGGCCTACGCACCGTTCATCAAGGTTGGCGCCAAGACCGCAATCACTTTGCAAGAATTTCCCGGCCAGAAGTTTTTTGGCAAGGTGGCACGGACGGCGGAAGCCATCGATCCGGCCACGCGAACTCTGCTGACCGAGGTCGACGTGCCCAACCAGGACGGGCGTTTGCTACCGGGGTCGTTCGGGGAGGTTCACTTCGCCGTCGGCTCGGGCGTGAACAAGGTCACCGTTCCAGTGAACGCGATGCTGTTTCGCGCTGAAGGCGCGCGCGTCGCCGTCATCGGCCCCGGCGGAAAGATACAGTTGCGGCCTATCAATATTGGGCGCGACTATGGCGCAACGCTGGAGGTTCTCGGTGGTGTCTCCCCTACCGACCAGATCGTCATCAATCCCGCGGACTCGCTGGAAGATGGGCAGCAGGTAAATGTAGCGCAGCCACCACAGGGTTCGAAGAACGATCAGCAGAAAGGCAGCGGATCGTGAAGCGAGCCGCAATCTCGGCCGCCCTCGCGCTGCTCGGTCTTGCGGCGGGATGCACCGTGGGTCCGCGTTACAGCCGGCCCGCGGCTCCTGCGCCGGCGCCCGATGCTTGGAAGACTCAACCGCCCTGGCAACAAGCCGCGCCCAAGGACGCAATCCCGAAAGGCCCGTGGTGGCAAGTCTTCAACGATCCCGCGCTGGACGCCTACGAACAACAATTGCTCCAGGCCAACCAGACTCTGGTAGCCTCGCGCGCTCATCTGGATCAAGCACGCTCGCTGGCGCGCGTGGCTACTGCGGACATGTTCCCGCAGCTCTCGGCGGATCCCAGCGCTCTGCGGGAACGCGCCGGGGCCAATCGCCCGTTAAATGGCGCAGGTCCGACCATCGTCAGCGTCCCGGGTTTGCCACAGCCCATCACTGTTTCTTCTCAGCCTAATTCTTACACCCAGAACGTCTTCACGGTTCCGTTTTCTCTCAGTTATGAAGCCGATCTGTTCGGGCGCGTGCGGCATAACGTGGAGGCGGCCAACGCCTCGCTGCAATCAACAGCCGCTGATCTGCAGAACGTGCAGCTGGTGCTGACCGCAGAACTCGCCGCTGACTACTTTACGCTGCGCGAACTGGACGCCGAGTTTGAAGTGGTGCAGGAATCCGTGGGCTACCAGCGCAAGGGACTGGATCTGGTGAACAACCGCCACACCGGTGGCATCGCGAGTGGGCTGGAAGTTGCGCAGCAGGCCGCGCTGCTCGACTCCACGTTGTCGCAGCTGGCGCTGGTGCAACAGACGCGCGCACAGTATGAGCACGCCATCGCGGTGCTGGTAGGCCAAGCGGCCTCCAGCCTCACCGTACCCGTCGCCCCGTTGCGGGCCACGCCCCCGCCGGTCCCGCTTGGAGTGCCGTCCGACGTGTTAGAGCGGCGGCCCGATATTGCCACCGCGGAACGCCTGATGGCTTACCAGAACGCGGAGGTCGGCATCGCGCGCGCGGCCTTCTATCCGCACATCACGCTGAGCGGTTCTGGAGGATGGCAGAGCCGGGACCTCGCCCCGCTGCTCAACGCACCTAGCCTGTTCTGGTCGCTGGGCGCGGATGCCTTGCAGCCCATCTTCGAGGGCGGACGCAACCGCGCCAATCTGGCCGCCGCGCGCGCCGCCTATGACCAGTCTGTGGCCAACTACCGCCAGACCGTACTCACGGCGTTTCAGCAGGTCGAGGACGGAATCAGCAATCTGAGCACGCTCTCGCAAGCCCTCTCCACGCAGGGGGCCGCCGTCGAAGATGCGCGCCGCGCCCTCACCATCGCCAACAACCGCTATATCGGAGGAGTCACTAGCTACCTCGACGTGATTACCGCGCAGACCGTTCTGCTCACCAGCGAGCGCCTGGAGACGCAGTTACTCGGCCAGCAGATGGTTAGCTCCGTCTATCTGGTGAAAGCTCTCGGCGGTGGGTGGGACGCCAGCCAGCTCAACAACCAGCAAGTTCATCCGCAGGCTGGCCAGATTCTGCAACCATGAGTCTTCCCCGTGGTCTAAGCACTGTGGCTACTGGCTTCCGTAGTGCTGTTTAGCTCACTGCAGATTGACAAAAGCGCCGAATAAGCCTAGTATAATAATCAAGAAGGTATTAGTTTCTTTCTTACTCTTTCAGGTCTTCGGAACTAAGTTAGCCCACATCTGATTATTTTTCATAGCGCACCTCTGAAAGAGTAATCGCGTTCACACTACTGTCGCATCGCGAAACTTCACGTCGGTTTCACCGGTCGTCCGTATCCGTCGTCTCTGCCAGGAGGAAAAATGATTATCAAAAATACAAAGTTTCTTGTGAAAGTGAACCGTGGTGGTGCCCGCGCCGCCGAATACGTACTGCGAATTGACCGGAGCCCCATTCAGACGACAACCAACAAGAAGCTGGCACTGGCTATGGGAAGATTCACAGCCGAGGACGCCGTTAAGTCCATGCAAAATTCCCGATGCACCCCGGAGTTGATCTCCGTACAGGTCTAACTCCGCTGTCCTGTCCGCTCTCTGTGCGACTTCTCTAAGTTGATGCCGGACTAGCCCATCTAGCTCCGGGCGTGGCGTTCGCTGTTTGGCTTCGAACCGCTCACAGCGAAGAAGAGGATGTAGAGATAGCAGATCACAGGAAGAAAAAAGGCATGGTGAATTCCGATCCTATCGGCAATCGCGCCTTGCGCAATCGGGATAAGGGCTCCGCCAACGATCGCCATGATCATGATTCCGGATCCGTCCCCCGTGAGCGGTCCTAGTTCCGCTACGCCCAGCGTGAAAATGCTCGGGAACATGATGGAATTGAAAAAGCCCACCAGGATGATGCTCCACATCGCAAAGTGTCCCGTGCTCAACATAGATATAGCAACGAGGGCGGCAGCGCACACTGCACAAATGCCCAGCAGTCGCCCCGTCTTCATCGTCTGCAATAGCCCGGACCCGATGAACCGTCCGACCATCGCTCCCCCCCAGTAAAAAGCAACGAAACTGGCTGCGACTTTCTCGGTCAGCCCGCCAATTTCTGGCTGGCTGAAATAGTTCACCAGGAAGCTTCCGATCGAAACCTCCGCGCCGACATAAACGAAGATCCCGATCGCACCAAGGATCAGATTTCGATGTTTCCAGATCGAGTCGTTTACTTTCTCGCCGACTTTATGCTGGGCGTGCGGGATCTTAGGTAATTTGAAACTGCCGATTGCGATTGCCAGCACCACCAGCGCAATGCCCAAACCCACATACGGTGTCTTGACGGTGGCTGCCTCATGCAAGCGATAAGCCTGCAGGGCGTCAGGCGCCAGGCTTCGTATCTCTTCCATCGTTCTGGGCGCTGCACTCAGAATCAGGAGGCCTCCGAAAAACGGAGCCAGAAACGTTCCCAGAGAGTTGAACGCCTGCGTAAGGTTCAGGCGGCTCGACGCTGTCTCGGGTTTACCTAACACCGTGACATACGGATTAGCCGCCACCTGGAGGCAAGTGATGCCGGCAGCGAGCACAATCAGCGCGACCAGGAATAGCGGAAATGACGGGACGCTGGCTGCAGGCACAAACAAAAATGCGCCCGCGCCCATGGTCAGCAAACCTACTACCATCGAGCGCTGATAGCCGATCCAGTCAATGACCTTAGCCGATGGTATGGAGAAAAGAAAATACGCTCCAAAGAAGGCAAACTGAATGAGCATGACCTCTGCGTAATTCAGGTCGAAGATTGGTTTCAGGTGAGGAACGAGAATGTCATTGAGACAAGTCAGAAAGCCCCACATAAAAAATAATGTAGTCACTACGGCTAGTGGGCCGGTGGAAGAGGACGAGGAATCAGGAGAAACTGCGGTAGAAGTGCTCGGCGTCGCGATTGACATAGTTATGGCTTCCGCTCGGAATCATAGCACTGGGAGCCGCGGCTGGGCATTTCTCTTTGTGGGAAGACTGATCGATCTACTGTAGACGATCAGTCCGAAACATCTGCCCGTTATCAAGAATCACGCGGAGCTACACCGCGTTGCCCGCAAGGTCCTGCAACTTGACCAGCCAGTTCGGCGGTTCCGGCAGAATCGCGAACGTGGGAAGCTTGCCGCGCACCATGGCGACTTCGTCGCAGCGGTGAAATCTGGGACAGACGTGGCAATCCTTGTAAATCTTGTCGGGAAGGTCCTCCCGTTGCGCCATCACGAATCCCTGGCGTGCAAAAAATTCTGGGGCCCGCGTGAAGAGGCAGATGCAATCCACGCGATGCCGTTTCGCCTCGGCCATCAGAGCCTTCATCAGTCGACTGCCGCCGCCCTGCCCTTGCACCTGAGGCCCCACGGTGATGGAACGAATCTCGGCCAGGTGCGTGCCATAAAGATGCAGCGCGCCGCATCCGATGATGCGGCCTTCATTTTCCAGAACCACAAAGTCTCTTACGTTCTCGCAAATCTCCGCCAGCGTGCGCGGCAGTAAAGTGCCGTCGCCCGAGTAGGCAGAAATTAAGCTATGGATGTGCTCGGCATCCGGCAGAATGGCTTTACGCGTGCGCATGAGAGTTGATCTCCTCGCGCAGGGACTCGATTTTCTTTCTCGCCGCCACAATCCCCTGCCGCACCCGGCCTGGCGCAGTGCCTCCGACAACATCATGGATTGCCAACACTGCAGCCGGTTTCAAGCAGTCGTGAAAGCTCTCATCGAATGCGGGATTCAAGCTCCGCAACTCGTCGAGCGTCAGGTCCTGGAGCTCACATTGCTTTTCCAGGCACAGCTTCACCGCTTTGCCGACCTGCTCATGAGCGAGCCGGCTAGGAACTCCGCGGTTGACCAGGTAAGTTGCTGCCGCCCACGCGTTCATGAATCCCGATTGCGCCGCTGCGTCCATGCGCTCTTGACTAAACTCGACCGCCTTCATCCACCCTGCGACCAGCGGCAACAATCCCAGGACCGTTTCCGCGGCATCGAACAAAGGCTCTTGCGTTTCCTGCAAGTCTTTGTTGTAAGCCAAAGGCAAACCCTTCAACGCAACCATCAACGCCATTGCACTTCCGATCACGCGGCCTGCTTTGCCCCGCACCAGCTCGAGAAGATCTGGATTCTTTTTTTGCGGCATGGCGCTGCTGCCCGTGGAATAAGCCTCAGGCAACTGCACAAAGCCGAACTCTTGCGAGGAGAAGATGATCATCTCCTCCGCCCACCGGCTCAAGTGCAGCCCCAGGAGTGAAAGCGCGTTGACGAACTCCAGAACGAAATCGCGATCGCTGGTGGCGTCGATACTGTTCGCCGTTGGAACAGAGAAGTCGAGCTCTTCCGCCATGAAAGCACGATCGAGCGGCAGAGTTGCGCCGGCCACGGCGCCCGATCCCAGCGGACACAGGTTCAGGCGCTTCCGGCAATCGGCGAGCCGCTCGGCATCCCGCAGAAACATTTCGACATAGGCCAGCAGCCAATGAGCTACCAACACAGGCTCGGCGTGCTGCAAGTGCGTGTAAGCCGGCATGGCGGCGGTGCCAGCCTGATCAGCGCGGTCGGTGAAGGCTCCGCAGACTTCACTCAGTTCGCTTCGCAGTTGATCGATCGCCGCCCGCACATAGAGGCGGAGGTCAGTGGCGATCTGCTCGTTGCGGCTGCGCCCGCTGTGCAACTTGTATCCCACATCCCCAATGCGCGCTACCAACTGCTTCTCGACAAAATGATGAACGTCCTCGGCTTCATCGTCTTCCACCGGGCCCTTGGAGGTTGCAGCCATCTCACCAATCTGCTGCAGTCCTTCCAGAATGCCGATGAGTTCGTCGGCGGACAGAACGCCGGCGTTCTTCAGAGCGCGAGCATGGGCGCCGCTCGCCGCCAGTTCATAACTCAGCAGCCTGCGGTCGAAATCAAACGACCGCTGCCAACGCTCGAATTGCGGATCCAGCGGCTGCCGAAACCGGCCCGACCACATCTTCATCGCGTAACCTCCAGACGAGTCCGAGCCCTGGTGCGCGAAGGCAGTCCGAGAATCCGAATGAATCCTTCCGCATCTTTCTGGTCGTAACTGTCGCCCATGGTGAATGACGAAAGATCGGTGCGATAGAGTGAATGCTCAGATTGGCGGCTCACCACAGAGACGTTTCCCTTGTACAGAGAGAGCGTCACGGTGCCGGTTATTTCTTTCTGCGTACTCGCGACAAAGGCGTCCAGCGCCTCGCGCAGGGGTGTAAACCATAAACCAAAGTAGACCAACTCCGCATACTTCAGCCCTACGTGTTGCTTGAAGTGTGCCACTTCGCGCTCCAGGCACAGGGCTTCGAGTTCGCGATGCGCCGCGATCAGCAACGTCCCGCCCGGCGTTTCATAACAACCGCGCGACTTCATGCCCACGAAGCGGTTCTCAACCAGATCCACCCGTCCAATCGCGTTGCGCGCACCAATTTCGTTCAGCAACTCAACCAGAGACACCGGATCAAGCTTCATGCCATCTACCGCAACCGGAATCCCTTTCTCGAAACCAATGGTCACTTGCTCGTTCTTGTCCGGCGCTTCTTGTGGCGAGCGAGTCATTTGCCACGTTGCCGGCAGCGGCGCATTCGCGGCATCTTCCAATTCTCCGCCTTCGTGACTGAGGTGCCAGAGATTGCGGTCCCGGCTGTGAATTTTCTCGCGGCTCGCCGCCACCGGGATGCCGTGCTGTTCGGCGTAATCGAGGCAATCTTCACGAGATTTCAGCGACCACTCCCGCCACGGCGCGATGACTTTCAGCTCTGGTGCAAGCGCCTGATACGTTAACTCAAAACGCACCTGATCGTTCCCCTTGCCCGTGCAGCCATGCGCCACGGCCGTCGCACCCTCGCGCAGAGCCACTTCCACTTGATGCTTTGCGATCACGGGACGCGCCAGCGATGTGCCCAGCAGATACTTATGCTCGTACACCGCGCCGGCTTGCAGCGCCGGAAAAACGTATCCAGTCAGAAACTCCTCGCGGAGATCCTCCACGATCACTTTGCTCGCGCCCGTCGCGTAGGCCTTCTCGACCACGGCTTCAATGTCGTCGCCCTGGCCCACATCGCCGACCATCGCAATGACGCTGTAATCGTAGTTTTCTTTGAGCCACGGAATAATAATGGAGGTATCGAGTCCACCAGAATAAGCAAGAACAACTTTGTCAGGCATGCGCGCTCCTTGCGGGCAGACGATCGCCGCCGCCCAGCAGCAAATACATAATCGCTTTTTGTACGTGCAGGCGGTTTTCCGCTTGCTCGAAGATTAGAGACTGCTCCGAATCCATAACGGCATCCGTCACTTCCAACCCCCGATGCGCTGGCAGGCAGTGCATGAATACCGCGTGGGGGGCGGCTTCCGCCATGAGTTCTGTATTCACCTTATAAGGCGGAAAGATCCGCGCGCGCTCGCTCTCCTGGCGCTCCTGCCCCATGCTTGTCCACGCATCCGTGTAGATCGCGTCGGCTCCGGCAACCGCTTCGTGCGGGTCCGTTAGTAAATGGATTTCGGCTCCGGTCTCTTCGGCAATCTCACGCGCCGCGGCGACAATTTCCGGATTGGGCGTATAGCCCGGCGGCGTTGCCACGCGGATTGACGACCCCAGGCACGCACACGTCAGCAGCAATGAGTGTGCCACATTGTTGCCGTCACCTACATAGGCCAGGCAACTGTTCTTCACATCTCCGAAGCGCTCCATCAGCGTCAGATAATCAGCCAGGGCCTGGCAAGGATGTTCCAGATCGCTGAGCGCGTTAATCACCGGAACGGAAGCATGCTCCGCCATGCCATCGATGGTCTGCTGCGAGTAGGTGCGCAACACAATCAGGTCCACCCAGCGCTCCAGGTTGTGGGCCACGTCACTGAGCTTCTCGCGGGCATCGAGCCGTTCGTGAGTCTGGTCGACGAACATCGCAGTACCGCCCAGGCTCACCATTCCTGCCTCAAACGTCAGCCGGGTTCGCAAAGATGGTTTCTCGAAGAACATCACCATCTGGCGGCCGGTGAGCGCCCTGCGAAAGTCCGCGGGATGCGACTTCATGATTCCAGCCAGATGCAGCACTGCATTCACGCCAGCGGGGCCGAGGTCGCGAGTCGACACGAGGTCGGGACACCAAAACACTTGCGGCACTCTCCCGGGAGCGGCCGCCATTCCGCCTTGCACATGACTATTCAACTTTGACTCCTTCTTCTGAAGCTGCGCACCTGCCGGTTGCGATTTGTACTTGTACTGCGCGGCGACTGACTGGCTCATGAATAAGTAACCTCGGTGCCGCACGACAACTTGGTTAGATAAAACTGCGGCAGGATCTCCGCCTCGTTTGCAGGGAAAATTCTCACTCGGCCCACGCCTTGTTTCAGCGCCTGCCCGCAGGCGTGCAGCTTCGGCAGCATGCCTCCGCTGATGATCGAAACGGCGGCGAGTTCGGCTGCCTGCTTCGTGCTCAGCCAGGGCATCACAATTCCCGCGGCATCCTTCACCCCGGGCACGTCGGTGAGAAAAATCAGCGTATCGGCGTGGCAGGCCGCGGCGCAGGATGCCGCCATTTCATCGGCGTTGACGTTGTAGTATTCGCCGTCGGCGCCCAATGCCAGCGACGCCAGAACCGGGATCCCTCCCTGCTGCCACAACGCTTCGATCCAGCACGGTTCCGCGAAGCAAATCTCGCCTACAAATCCCAGGTCACGGCCATGAACGAACTTCTTCCGGGCTCGGAATGTCATGCCGTCGCCGCCGCAGAACCCAATGGCCGGCATGCCCGCCGTTTGAATCGCCGCGACCAACTTCTTATTGATGATCCCAGCCAATACCATCAGCGCCGTGTCCCGAGTTTCCGCATCGGTGACGCGCAACCCGTCTACAAACTCGCTTTTCTTCCCCAGGCGCTCCAGCATGCGGGTCAGCGCGCTGCCGCCGCCATGAACTACCGCAACGCGGTGGCCGTCTTGCGCCAACTCGGCGATGGACTGGGCACACTTGCGCAGCGTCGCCGCATCTTCGATCGCCGCTCCGCCGATCTTCACCACAATCGTCACTGCAAACCCTCCCGCTCTTCCCACTCGTACATCAGGTTCATGTTCTGCACCGCCTGTCCCGCCGCACCTTTCAGCAGATTGTCCACGCAGGAAACCAGCACCAGCCGCCGGCCATCTTCCGCCAGACAGAACCCCAGATCGCAATAATTCGTGTGCAGCGAAAACTGCACCTGCGGCAGCTTCGGTGTGGCAAATATTCGCACCCAATGCCTCCCCGAGTAAAAATCACGCAGGCAAGACTCCACTTCCGCCGGCTTCATCGCCCGATTCAGATGGACGTAGATCGTCGACAGAATCCCGCGCGGAATGGGCAGGAGATGAGGCGCAAAAGTCAGCTCCGCGTCATCCAGCCCCAACTGCTCCACCATCTCTCCCAGGTGCCGATGATTGAACACCGAGTAGGCGGACAGATTGTCGGCCACTGAAACGAAATGAGTGCGCGACGTAGGAGCCTTGCCCGCTCCCGAGACTCCCGACTTCGAGTCGGAGATAATCCCGCGGTTACGGTCAATCAACCCGGCCTGCAGCAGCGGAGCCAAAGCCAGAATCACTGATGTCGCATAGCAGCCCGGATTCGCCACCAACTCAGCCGACGCGATGCGGTCACCATTCAACTCCGGCAGGCCATACACCGCTTTCGCCGTCAATTCCGCGGCCGTGACTGCATCCGCGTCCTGGAACGAGTAGATCGCGCGATGCTGCGCTTGTTTCAGCCTCCATGCGCCACTCAGGTCGATCACACGCAATCCCTGCGTGATCGCCTCCGGCACCAGAGACCGCGACGCTTCATGCGGCGTAGCCAGGAAAAGTAACTGCACGCCTTGACGTTTCAGTTCCGGCCACGACAGCGGTCGAAGCGGATAGCCGCCGTTGCCCGATAACTCTGGAAACACCTCCGCCAAATCTTCCGCGCCATCGCTGCCACCCTCACGCCGCAACAGTACAGGCTTCTCCAGCCGCGGATGACGTTCGAGAATGCGCGTCAGCTCCAGCCCCGAATAGCCGCTCGCACCCAGCACTGCGCTTTTGATCTTCCCAGACATCAGCCCAGCATCTCCTCGATCCGCACCGCAACCTTCTTGCCCGCGTCCTTGTCAGGACAAACAATCAGGATCGTGTCGTCTCCGGCGATCGTTCCCACTACTTCCTCCCACTCCTGTTCATCGAGCGCTGCCGCCACCGGCTGAGCGCTGCCAATGATGGTCTTCACCACCAGCAAATTCTGAGCGGGCCGCACGTCCAAAACGAACTCTCGAACCAGCCGCTGCACCGGAGGTAAGGCCAACCCGGCAGCGCCTTCGCCTTGAGGCAGCGCGTAACCGGCCCCCGTCTTGCTCAAATTCAGCTCGTGAACGTCCCGCGACAGCGTCGCCTGCCCCACCTTGAATCCCCGCTTGCGCAACGCCCGCTGCAAATCTTCCTGGTTGACGATTGGCCCCTGTCTCAACGCTTCCAGAACGGCTCTCTGTCGCAGGACTTTATTCATGATGAATATTTATTCATATATATGAATAAATATTCTTTATCTTACAGGCCCCGCCCTCCCTGTCAAGGGAAAACATCGCCGCCCCTTAATATCCTCGGTAACCCGCCGGCCCAGATGCCAGCGCAGCCGCTGGGGTGGCAATCTTCGCGAGGGCCGAAAGCCGGGGCACAGCCTCAAATCCTTGCTAGACTACTCGCGGTCCGGAAAGTCGCCATCAGTCGGCGCGGGAACACGCCTTCATGAACAACAAGACCACTTTGGTTGCTGAGTTGATTGCCGAGTTCCTCGGAACTTTCGTCTTGATGCTCTTCGGCACAGGCGTAGTTGCCATGGTCGTTCTGTTCCCTTCGAGCGCACCGGGGGGCACGGTTCACGGCGGCTACACCAACATCACGCTAGGCTGGGGACTGGCCGTCACCATGGGCATCTATGTTGCGGGAAAGGTTTCCGGCGGCCACCTCAACCCTGCGGTCACCCTCACCCTGGCGGTGTTCCGTGGTTTTCCCTGGCGTAAGGTAGTGCCTTATTCCATCGCGCAGACCGCCGGTGCATTCCTTGCCTCCGCCCTCGTATACCGGAACTATCTTCCCGCCTTCCACCAGTTCGATCCTCAACTGGAGAAAACCGCCGGGGTGTTTACCACTTTCCCAGCGTTCCCGGCATTGCCTCAAGCGGGATTTCTCGATCAGGTCATCGGTACGGCTCTGCTGCTGCTCCTGGTGCTGGCCATCACTGACGAACTCAACGTCCCTCCCGGAGCCAACCTCGCGCCTGCGATGATCGGGTTAGTGGTCGTGGCCATTGGAATGAGCTTCGGCGGGATGCACGGATATGCGATTAATCCCGCACGCGATTTCGGCCCTCGCCTTTTCACCGCGGTGGCCGGATTTCGCAACAATGGCCTCACCGACGGGTCGCGGGTGTGGTGGATACCGGTGGTCGCGCCGCTGCTGGGCGGACTGGTTGGCGCTGCAGCCTACGATTTCGGCATTCGACGATTTCTGCGCGCGTCGCAGCCTTCGTCCTGACCAACGTTCGACAAAAGGAAGGTCCCTTGCGTTACATTCTCTCTCTCGATCAGGGCACAACCAGTTCGCGAGCCCTCTTGTTTGACGATCAAGGCGCAGTCCAGTCCGTGGCGCAGCGCGAGTTTACCCAGATCTTCCCCCAACCCGGATGGGTCGAGCACGATCCCGAAGAGATCGCAACATCGCAAATCGCCGTTGCCCTGGAAGCTTTAGCACAAGCGCGTGCACAACCCAGCGACGTGGCCGCCATCGGCATCACCAACCAGCGCGAAACCACCATTGTGTGGGACCGCACGACCGGCAAGCCCATTTACAACGCCATTGTCTGGCAAGATCGCCGCACCGCCACCTTTTGCCAGCAACTCAAGGCTGAAGGCCATGAGAGCCTGATCCAGCAGCGCACGGGCTTGCTGATCGACGCTTACTTTTCCGCCAGCAAGATTGCCTGGATTCTGGAACACGTCCCGAACGCCCGCGAACTCGCTCAAGCGAATCGATTGGCCTTCGGTACCGTGGATACGTGGCTGCTCTGGAAGTTGACTGGCGGTCGCGTGCACATCACCGACGCCAGCAACGCCTCCCGCACCATGCTTTTCAATCTTCATTCCGGCCGCTGGGATGACGACCTTCTCGATCTGTTCCGAATTCCCATGTCGATGTTGCCCGCAGTCCGATCCTCCAGCGAAGTTTACGGAGAAGTGAGCGCCGTCCCCGGCCTCAACGGAATCCCCATCGCAGGCGTCGCCGGAGATCAGCAGGCCGCGCTCTTTGGGCAACGATGCACCAGTCCTGGCCTCACCAAAAATACCTACGGCACGGGTTGCTTCATGTTGCAAAGCACGGGCAATCGCGCCGTCGCATCCACTCATCGCCTGCTCACGACTGTGGCTTGGAGAATCGGTGACAAAACGGACTACGCACTTGAAGGCAGCGTGTTTGTTGGCGGAGCCGTCGTCCAGTGGTTGCGCGACGGCTTAGGAATCATTCGCACTTCCGCGGAAGTGGAGACTCTGGCAAATTCTGTCCCCGACAATGGCGGCGTGTACTTTGTTCCCGCCTTCGTAGGCCTCGGCGCTCCGCACTGGGACTCCTACGCGCG
The DNA here is from genome assembly GCA_963749985.1 of uncultured Acidobacteriaceae bacterium. Lineage (GTDB taxonomy): Bacteria > Acidobacteriota > Terriglobia > Terriglobales > Acidobacteriaceae > Sulfotelmatobacter. The sequence continues at coordinate 575,428 of CAVVOS010000008.1, forward strand.
CGGCGCAATCTTCGGCCTCACGCGAGGCAGCAACGCAGGCCACATCGCGCGCGCAGCTCTCGAGAGCATCGGGTATCAAGTGGCCGATCTGATGGACGCAGTTCAAACCGACACCCGCACTCCTCTCCAGGAGCTGCGCGTGGATGGCGGCGCTTCCGCCAACGACGCTCTCATGCAATTTCAGGCGGATATTCTCGGCGTGCCCGTGGTGCGTCCTGCGATGACGGAGACAACAGCGCTGGGTGCCGCATTCCTGGCTGGTCTAGGCGCGGGCTTCTGGAAGGAAGCGCAGGCAATTTCAGACTTGCCGCGCGAGGAACGCCGGTTCGAACCTCGTCTGCCGCACTCCCAGGTGGATGCCATGCGACAGCGCTGGAACGAAGCTATCTCTCGAGCGAAGTCCTGGGAGCACGTCGGAGGAGAGTAAAGTCAGCTTGAATTTCTCTTGTTCGTCTCACTTCGTAACTTCGCCGATGAAAACCCCGTAGGGCTCCAGCGAAACCTCGTCTCCTTTGGCAGCTAATTTCCCAGTCGCTAGCAAGCTCTTGGCCGAAGAGAAGCCCTTGCCCTTCAATTCGAGATTTACCTTCTGCGGCGCGTCCGACATATTCAGCGCCACTACCACACCCTGGTCTTTATATATGCGCAAGTAGGAAAGCACGTTCGCATCGCTCTCATTCAGCGGAGTGTAGTTTCCGTCCAGCAGGGCGCGGTTCGTGTGCCGCAGCTTGAGCACCTCCTTGTAGAACTCCAAGACCGAATTCGGATCCTTCAACTCCTCCGCTACGTTGTGTGTCTTATACGTAGCGGGAACTGGGAGCCACGGCGTTCCTCTGGAGAAGCCTGCGTTTTCGCTGCTGTCCCATTGCATCGGAGTACGCTCACCGTCCCGGCCTTTCTCTTCCGGCCAGCCTGTGCGCCCGATCGGGTCCTTCACATCCTCTTTGCGCGTCGGAGGCGTGGTTTTCATTCCAATCTCTTCCCCGTAATACATGATCGGAGTCCCGCGCAGCGTGAGATAAAGTGCTGCCATCAGCTTCGCGATCTGGTCGTTGTGCTGGCCATCGCCGTAACGGTCGTAGGAGCGCGCAATGTCGTGATTGCCGATCACAAACGTGGGCCACCCGGAAGCCGCGTCCACCGCGGCAATCTGCTTGCGGAATTCCGCTGGTGAGAGCTTGTTGATCATTGTGAAAAGAAAATCCATGGGCAACTGCAGTTCGTTATTGCCTTCACCGTAATACTGATTAAGTTCGGCCACGTCCGCCGTCCATGTCTCGCCGATCAACACCGCGTTGCTCTCATCCGCCACCTTGCGCAATCCGCGCAACACGTCGTGCAATTCGGGCAACTTCGTGTTGTATTTGTTCTCCTCGATCGCATCCCCGTAAGCGTTCTTGCCGGGACGGATGATCGGGTTATCGTGAAGGCCGGCGTCTTCAAACAGTGTTTCCACCGCATCCAGCCGGAAACCCGCTACCCCGCGCTTGTACCACCAGCGCGTCACATCGAACATGGCGTCCTTAACCGCCGGATTGCGCCAGTTCAGATCCGGCTGCTCCGCATAGAAAAAATGGTAGTAGTACTGATTGGTGACTGGATCAAACTTCCACGCCGGTCCGCCAAAGAGCGACACCCAGTTGTTCGGAGGCTCGTCCGGCCCTTTTCCATCACGCCAGATATACCAGTCCCGATGTGCGGACATGCGCGATGATTTCGAATCCAGAAACCATTTGTGCTGATCGGACGTGTGGTTCACGACAAAATCGAGGATGATGTGAATGTCCCGCTTCTTGGCCTCGCTGGCCAGCACATCAAAATCCGCCAGCGTCCCGTACATGGGATCGATGTTCTCGTAGTCGGAAACATCGTAGCCGAAGTCCACCTGCGGCGAAGGGAAGCAAGGAGAAATCCAGATCGCATCCACTCCCAGATCCTTCAAGTAGTCGAGCTTCGACGTAATCCCCCTCAAATCCCCGACGCCATCGTTATTGCTGTCCGCGAAACTGCGCGGATAAATCTCATAAAACACGGCGTGCTGCCACCATTGACGCCCCTCGGCATCGACAGCATGGGAGGATGTCTGCGCTGCGGCAATCGATCCTGCCATGCACAGACTAACTAGAAGCGCGACCAACCATGACGCGAGCTTATTCATTCCAGAGACCTCCATGATGTGTAGCGCCCGCGACTCGTCCGCTGTCGCGAGAGGCTCGCCCTGGCGGTTGTTAGAAACAGTTACTCGCTCCCGACACGCCCGCCGCAGGGCTTGCAAACTCAAGGTTCACTGCATATAAGAAGTAAGTGCGGTGCGAATTCTAGCACGAGCCGAAACCGGCCAGGTAGCGACCTCATTGTTTCCTTCGCGACGCTTATTCTTGAAGTCTCTCAGCCGGTCCGCGCTGGTCTTATCCCTTGAAAGCATTGTGGAATTGGCGCGGCCTCATTGGCTGCGCGCTTCCCTCGCTCCCCGCCAGCAGGTAGATCAGAAGGCGGATCAGAAAGAATCGGCGGCGCCACCTTCCGACCTCGGAGTCAGCTTCCTTAACGTCGCACGCGAATCCGGCCTGAATGTCAAAACCATCTTCGGGGGAGAACACAAGAACAAGTACCTGCTCGAAACCACAGGCTGTGGCGTCGCATTCTACGATTACGATAACGACGGCTGGCTCGACATTTTTATCGTGAACGGCTGGCGCCTTGAGGGTTTCCCCGCCGGCAGCGAGCCCACCTCGCATCTTTTTCGGAACAATCGCGACGGCACTTTCACCGACGTGACTGCCAAGGCCGGCCTCGTCCACTCCGGCTGGGGACAGGGCGTTTGCGTCGGCGATTACGACAACGATGGCTGGGACGATCTCTTCGTCACCTATTACGGCAAGAATGTCCTCTATCACAACAACGGCGACGGCAGCTTCACCGATGTCAGCCAGAAGGCCGGAGTAGCCGGCAAGAACACACGATGGAACACAGGTTGCGCCTTCGTCGATTACGACCGCGACGGTCACCTCGACCTCTTCGTCGCCAACTACATCGACATGGATCTCGCCACCGCCCCCCTCCCGGAATCCGGCCCATGTCTCTATAAAGGCGTGATGGTCGCCTGCGGCCCGCCCGGTCTTCAGGGCGGCAAGAACATCCTTTACCACAATAATGGCGACGGCACTTTCACTGACGTTTCCGAAGCGGCGGGAATACTCCGCACGAACAGCACCTACGGCCTGGGCGTTCTGACTGCCGACTTCGACAATGACGGATGGCCTGACATTTATGTCGCCAATGATTCCGCCGCCAGCGCGCTCTATCACAACAAGAAGAATGGAACGTTTGAAGAAATCGCCATCGAGGCCGGTTGCGCCCTCAGTCCGGACGGCAAACCCCAGGCCGGCATGGGCGTCTCCGCGGCCGACTACGACCTCGACGGCAACCTCGACCTCCTCAAGACTAACTTCGCCGGCGATACTCCCTCGCTCTATCACAACCTGGGCGGCGGTAACTTCGAGGACGTCACCTTCGCCGCGGGTTTGGGCGCGCACACCCAATTCTTAGGCTGGGGTTGCGGATTCTTCGACTTCGATAATGACGGTTGGCCCGACGTTCTGATTTGCAATAGCCACGTTTATCCCGAGGTTGAGCAACTGAAAACCGAGTCGGGTTATGCCCAGCGCAAACTGCTCTACCGCAACCTGCGCAATGGCCGTTTCGCCGATGTTTCTTTGGATGCCGGTCCGGGCATCTCCGACCCCGTGCCCGCGCGCGGCTGCGCCTTCGGTGACTTCGACAACGACGGCAACATCGACGTCGTGGTCAATACCGTCAACGACTATCCCCAACTCTTACACTGCACTTCCACGCTCGGCAACAATTGGATCAAGATCCGGACTATCGGCACCAAGTCCAACCGAAGTGGCATTGGCGCTCGTCTCAGTTGTGTAACTCATTCTCCCGGGGAAACCAAGCCTCACCGGCAGATCGATGAAGTGCGCAGCGGAGGAAGTTACATCTCCCAGAACGATTTACGCATCCACTTCGGGCTCGGAAGAGCCGCGAAGGTCGAAGTGCTGGAAATCCGCTGGCCCAGCGGCCACATCGATTCGCTGAAAGACGTGAAGGCGAATCAGTTGATCTTCGTTAAGGAAGGCGAGGGGATTATTCGCAACATGCAATTCACGACAAACCCGAAGTCCGTAAAATGATGCGCCAATAGATGACTCGGACCTCGAATGTCAGTTTCCTTATCGACTGCGGTCAATGTCATTTGAGCGGCTTTTCCCGCTTTTCCCACGGAACAACCGGCGCTTCCGCAATGCCAACGTTTGTGTCCGCGCCTCCGTAATAGAACAAATATCGTTCCCCTTGCCGCACCGTGCCTTCCACGAACACCACATTCGGAACCTGCCCAACTTTCTCCCATTGTTTCTCGGGAGCGAAGATGCCAGCATCCGTTCGCCAGATCACCACGCGCGGATCATTTCGGTCGAAAACCGCCACGCCAGTGCGGTACACCAGCTTGTCGTCAGCGCCGTTGTAGATCAAGAAAATTCCGTCGGGTGTGACGATCGGCGCAGGTCCCGGTTCCGCCACACGAGAATCAAACTTTCCCGCGCGCACGGGCAACACAGGCGCATCGGTCGCATCCGTCCAATGCAACAGATCGGTCGAAGATGCCAGCCCCATTTGGTCGTTGTTGTCCGGCGTCGTCCCCAGAAAATACATCCAGTACTTGCCGGCAATCTTTTCTGGCACAATCGCCCCTGACTTCGTCCAGCGAACGTTCCATCGCCCCTTATAGGCAGGAAGAATCACCCCTCGTCGCTCCCAGTGGATGAGATCCTTCGAAGTCGCCAGACACAGTTGCGCATCTTTCTTGTTATAGCCGGTGTAAGTCAGGTAGTAGGTATCGCCGAACTGAACCAGACGCGGGTCTTCCACGCCGCCATCTTTTTCGTAATCGTTTTCTGGAGAGAGCACAGGCTCGCTCTGCCGCGTGAAGTGAATTCCGTCTACACTCTCGGCGTAGCCAAGCCGCGAGGTACCGCCCTTGTCCTGGGCCCGGTAGAGCATGACGAACTTGCCGTCACGAAGAATCACAGATGGGTTGAAAGTACCCGCCGACTCCCATCCGTCCCCTTGCGGCGAGATGATGGGAGTCTCGGAAGCTCGCTGCCACGGCCCAAACGGTAAATTTGCGCTATCCTGTGAAGCCAGCGCCAGAAGCAGCGTGACTAGCTTTACCCAGCTTTTGGAATAAATAGAATGCATCATGGCGGTGGTTGACCTTTGATATTGGCTTTCGGGGAAACTCTTATGCTTCAACCTCGATGCGTGCCTCCCGATTCTCCGCCAGTTTGTTCGTTACCGCAACCGTCCGCCGCTTCGCGGATCATTTCATGCTGAGCAAGAAGCACATAGTCGTCGGTCTGGGCGAATTGCTTTGGGATCTATTGCCTGCCGGAAAGCAACTCGGTGGCGCGCCGGCCAATTTTGCTTACATTACTTCACTGCTTGGGGATGAGGGCATTCCCGCCAGCCGCCTGGGTGAGGACGCTCTTGGTGCGGAAGCGATCCGTCGCCTCGGCGAGCTCGCTCTTCCTACTGAATTCATTCAGAAAGACGCGGACCATCCCACCGGAACGGTGAAGGTTGAAGTGGATGGCACGGGTCAGCCCAGGTTTGAGATCTCCGAGTCAGTGGCATGGGATTTTCTCGATTGGACGCCGCAGTGGCAGAAGCTTGCTCAACAGGCCGACGCCGTGTGCTACGGATCGCTGGCGCAACGATCCGAGTGCAGTCATGCCACGATTCGTAGTTTCCTGCTCGCTTCGCACCCAAGCGCGGCGCGGGTTTTCGACGTCAACTTCAGGCAACACTTTTACACCACGCAGGTTTTCGCCGAATCAATGAAGCTGGCCACCATCATCAAACTCAACCATGAAGAACTCCCGAGAATTATGCGTTTGTTCGAGCTCGAACATCGCAGCGAGGAAGAGTCGGCCCGGCGTCTGCTCTCTTTGTATGAATTGAAGCTGGTCTGCGTCACGCGCGGCGATGGCGGCAGCATCCTGGTTTCGGTCGATGAATCCAACCAGCATCCGGGTTTCAAAGTGAAGGTAGCAGATACCGTCGGAGCGGGCGACGCGTTCACGGCAGCTCTGGTGCACGGCTATCTTCGCGGAATCCCGCTTGCGCAGGTCAATGAAACCGCCAACCGCGTGGGCGCGTGGGTCGCCAGTCAGTCCGGTGCAACACCACCCTTGAAACCAGGCGGATTGGCGCAAACGTTGGCCGAGATCGGCTAGTACTCGTCCACTCTTAAGGCGGGGTTTCTCTGCGCTCCATTCACCCGCCTCCGCCGCCCTATCATCGCGGTTTTAGTTTATTCTGCTTAGTTTGGTGTTTGGCGTTTGAGGGGGCCCATTGACCATATACTTGGTAGGCGTTCGTTTGCTCATCTGCATTTCGGTTTTCCTGTCAATCGGATCTTGCACCGCGCAGCAAATTCCCGAAAATGCTTATCAGGATCTCCACTGGCGCATGATTGGCCCGTTTCGCGGAGGCCGCACTCGCGCCGCAACTGGCGTCGCGAGCCAGCCCAATGTCTTCTACGTAGGCCAGGTCAACGGCGGCGTATGGAAGTCGGATGACTACGGCCGCACCTGGACGCCCATCTTCGATCACGAATCTACGCAATCGATTGGCGCCATCGCCGTAGCATCTTCAAATCCCAACATCATTTATGTCGCCAGCGGCGAAGGCCTGCATCGCCCCGACCTCTCAGTCGGCAACGGAATCTACAAATCCACCGACGCCGGAAAGACCTGGACTCATCTCGGCTTGCGCGACGGCTTCCAGATTCCCGCACTTGCCGTCGATCCTCGCGATCCCAATCGAGTCTTCGCTGCCGTGCTCGGCCATCCCTACGGTCCTAATGAAGAGCGCGGCCTTTTTCGTTCCACTGACGGTGGCCAGACATGGGAAAAGTCCATCTACAAGAACGAGAATACCGGCGCCTCCGACGTCGAGATTGATCCTTCCAATCCCGACGTGATTTACGCCTCCATGTGGGAGGTGCGCGAGGGCCCATGGGAGGACAACAACGAAGTCAACGGAACCGGCGGCGGATTGTTCAAGTCCACCGATGGTGGAAACACCTGGCATCCTCTTACCAACGGCTTGCCGAAAGATCTCTCGCAAATCTATGTCGCTATCGCTCCTACAGATCCGCGGCGACTTTATGCCACACTTGGCACCGCCTCAGGTGCGCTTGCGGTCTACCGTTCCGACGACGCCGGAGATAGCTGGTCGAAAGCAACCGATGATCCGCGCCCCTCCGGCCGCATCGGCGGCGGCGATCTCCCGATCCCCAGAGTCGATTCCAAGAATCCTGATATCGTCTACAGCGCCAGCACTGTAACCATGAAGTCGACCGACGGCGGCAAGACATGGTCTGGTTTCCGCGGCGCGCCGGGTGGCGACGACTATCAGAATCTCTGGATCAATCCCAACGACCCCAACGTTATTCTCTTAGTCAGCGATCAGGGCGCCCTCGTAACCGTCAACGCCGGGGCCACCTGGAGTTCCTGGTACAACCAGCCGACGGCCCAGATTTATCACGTCGCGGTGACCACTACCTTTCCGTATTGGGTTTGCGGAGGCCAACAGGAGAGCGGTTCCGTCTGCATCGCGAGCCGCGGCAACGACGGCGCCATCACCTACCGCGAGTGGCATCCCGTCGGCGCGATCGAATATGGTTACGTCACACCCGATCCGCTCGACCCTGACATCATTTACGGCGGCGGCAGAAGCGAGGTCTCGAAGTTTCACTGGTCCACCGGGCAGGTGCAGAACATCACCCCGATCCCACTGCGCACCGCGAAATACCGAACCGATCGCACCGAGCCCTTGCTGTTCTCGCCCCTCGACCCGCACGTTCTCTATTTCGCCAGCAACGTGCTCTTTAAAACCACCGACGGCGGAAATTCCTGGCAGACCATCAGCTCCGACCTCACCCGCGAGAATCCCGCCGTTCCATCTAGCGTAGGTACTCTAATTCCCAAAGGCGCCGACCAACAGCGCGGGGTCATCTACGCGCTCGCCCCTTCGTTCAAAAACATCGATACGCTCTGGGCGGGCACCGACGACGGTCTGATTTGGCTGACTCGCGACGGCGGCAACAACTGGAACGACATCACTCCGCCGGGCCTAACACCTTGGAGCAAGGTCACTCAGATCAGCGCCTCGCACTTCGATGACGACACCGCCTACGCTTCCGTGAGCCGCTTCCGCATCGACGATGAGCAGCCATACATTTACCGCACTCACGATGGCGGCAAAACCTGGAAGCTGATCACCGCCGGCCTTCCCGGCCTCGGCCCCGTAGATACGGTCCGCGAAGATCCCGTCCGCAAAGGCCTGCTCTTTGCCGGCACCGAAAACTCAGTCTGGGTCTCGTTCGACGACGGCGACCGCTGGCAATCGTTGCAGCTGAATCTGCCGCACACTTCCATGCGCGATCTCTGGATTCACGACAACGATCTTATCGTCGCCACGCATGGGCGCTCATTCTGGATTCTGGATGACATCGCCCCGCTGCGCGAAGCGCCCGATTCGGTCGCCAATGCCGACGCGCATCTCTTCACTCCAGCCCTGGCCTACCGCATGCAGCGTGATACCTATACCGACACACCGCTCCCGCCCGACGAGCCCGCCGCCGCTAATCCTCCCGACGGTGCGGTCATTGATTACTATCTGGCTCACGCCTCCGGCCCCGTCACTCTCGAAATCCTCGACGCTCACGGCCAGCTCGTTCGCAAATATTCCAGCGCGGACAAACCTGATGTCAGCGAGGCGGACCTGAAGAAGCAACTCATTCCCCTTTACTGGCTGCGTCCTTTCCACCCTCTGCCCTCCGACGCCGGCATGCACCGCTGGGTTTGGGATCTGCACTATCCCACGCCCGATTCCACGCGCCACGACTATCCCATCTCCGCAATCCCAGGGGACACACCTCGTTACCCGCTCGGTCCGACGGCTTTGCCTGGCCCGTATACCGCGCGGCTCACCGCAAACGGAAAAACTTATACCGCCCCCTTCGTGGTGAAGATGGACCCTCGCGTAAAGATCTCGGCAGCCAGCCTGGAGAAAAAGTTCCAGTTTGAAGTGCGCCTCGCCTCGCTCCTGAGTGAAACTTCACGGGCAGTACTGCAAGCCGGATCGATTCGCGAGCCCTTGCAGAAACTGAGCCAACAAGCCACCGGCCCAATTCACGATTCCGTTCAGGCTTTCCAGAACAAACTTGCAGAAGTTCTTGGGGCGTCGTCCGGGTTCTCCGCGCCACCTTCCGGCGATGTCACTCTCACGAGAGTAAACGGACAGGTGGCTGTGTTATACGGCCAGGTCTGGCAGGTCGATGCGGAGCCAACCGCTTCGCAGTCGGAAGCCACCACGGCCGCAGAACACGACGCATCGGAGGTAATTAAACGTTGGGATGCTCTCAAGACCTCAGACCTTCCTGCGCTCAATCGCGCACTCAGCGAGGCAAACCTGCCGGCGGTACGGATTGAAATGGATCTGCACAAAGAAGATGCAGTTATGGATGAAGAATAGGCACAGCTCGTTCCTCTTTCAGCCAGAGGATTTGCTCTGTGGACGAAAGTTAGGAGGCTCGTCTTCTCGTCGGCGAGCTGTGCGCAAGATCTTGCAAACCCTCCTACTTCGGGCAAAATTAATTTGTCAAATCTTTGTACAAGGGGATCAGAATCCCCGCAACCGGGTTATAATCCGGCGGCCTTGAGATTCCAGGCCGAAGCTCAAGCTGCTACCCTCTGCGGCGTTGCACTGTGGGGAACACCGCATCAGCGTTCACATTGAGATAAATCAAAATAACGAGAGGAAACAAATGAGGCTTTTCCGTACACTCGCAATCGCCCTTCTGACTCTACTGGCGTGGTCGGGGATCGCCAGCTCCCAGGAACCCCTTACCTCAAAATGGACAAAGCTCACAAACCAACCAACTTGGTTCACCGATACTGCGCTCTTGCTGACCGACGGAACCGTCATGATGCATGAGTACAACAGCAACGCCTGGTGGCAGCTCACTCCCGATATCACAGGAAACTATGTGGACGGCACTTGGACCCAGCTGGCCTCGATGCAATCGGGGTACGCGCCGCTCTACTTTGCCTCTGCCATACTGCCCGACGGTCGCGTCCTCGTCGAGGGCGGAGAGTACAACAACCTTCAACAGGACGAAACCAACAAGGGGGCGATTTACGATCCCGTCGCCAATGCGTGGACCGTCGTCAACCCACCTAGCGGGTGGACTACGATCGGCGATTCCCCCGCAATCGTCCTGCCCGACGGAACGTTCATGATGGGTCAGGGAGGAGAACCGTCTGAGAAACAGGTGCTATTCGATGCCACCACCCTGACTTGGACAGCTGTCACGAATAGTGGGAAGGCCGACGGTTTCTCCGAGGAAGGCTTCGCTCTTCTGCCCGACGGCAACGTGCTCACGGTTGATACCGAAGACGGAACCAACTCCGAAATCTATAACCCGTCGACTCAAAAGTGGACGAGTGCGGGCAGCACAATCGTCACGCTACCCAACAGCGGCGGCCTGGGCATCGTCCCGGAGATGGGCCCGCTCATGCAGCGCCCCGACGGCAGCGTTGTTGCCTTCGGCGCAACCACCAATACTTCCATCTACGATTCCACCACCGGTACCTGGACTGCCGGCCCTCAATTCCCCAACAAAGACGACATCGCCGACGGCAACGCGACGATCCTTCCCGACGGCAACATCCTCGTCTACACTAGCCCTGGCGTTTTCAGTGGCACCGGCAGCTTCTATGAATTCAGTTTCCCCGGAAACACATTCATAGCAGCTCCATCCACCGCAGACGGCGCGAAGCTGGAATCATGGGACGCTCGGCAGTTGCTGCTGCCGACCGGCCAAGTCATGTGGATACCTTCCAGCGGCAGCAGCCCAGCTGTTCACGATGTCGAACTCTATACGTCCAAGGGCACAGTGAACGCCGCTTGGGCGCCCACCATCACCTCGGTTCCCAAGACCCTAACCCCGGGCAGTACCTACACCATCTCCGGTACGCAGTTCAACGGTCTCACCGCTGGGACCGCCTACGGAGACGATTCTCAGATGGCCACCAGCTTTCCGCTGGTTCGCATTGTTAACTCGGCCACCAAACACGTGTTCTATGCCCGCACGTCGAATTTCAGCACCATGGGAATCGCCACCGGCAGCGCTGTCGTTTCCGCCACCTTCGTCGTTCCCACAACGATCGAAACTGGTCCGAGCGCACTCGTTGTCGTCGCCAACGGGATTCCTTCCAAGGCAAGACCGGTTACCATCGAGTAAGGATTCACGCCGTCCACAACGAGTACTTGGGTGACGGCGTGGCTCTGAATTCTAAAACTCCACAGCGCCGTGATTCGCACCGTCGGATCACGGCGCCTTTCTTGTTCCCTGCCTTCTAACTGCCTGTATAGATTGACCGTCGCAGTCCGACCCCGGCAATGTCACTTCGCTCCTGCCGATTACAACCCTTCCACCGCGCTCTGCAGTTCCTTCGCGATTTGCTCGGGATCGCTGCCCGCCGTAAACCTCATCGGCTGGCCGATTCGCACAACTATCTTCCCCGGCGGTGCAAACCGCATGCCCGCTTGCTTCACTTCAAACAATCCCACAATCCGCATGGGCAGTACAGGAATCCCGAGATTGTTCGCCAACAACCCAACCCCGGCGCGAAACGGATTCATCTTGCCATCCACGCTGTGTCGTCCCTCGGGAAACACCAGCACGCTGTATCCACGGTCTACCGCCTCACCAGCGTAAGCGAAACTCTGCCGGAAGCCCGCTTCGCGTGGCAGCGGAAACAGATTGAGGAGAGAAACTCCGAGTAGCCATTTGGTGTGATCGTAGATTTTGCCGAGCCAACGTCTACTCGCCCGCGGTGTGTGCAACGACTCCAAAGCTTCTCCTCGAGTTGCAATCGCAATCCGAGTCCGCAGCCGCGCTGGTAAGGCCGCCTGCACGAACGCGAAATCCACGTCCGAAATATGATTGCAGACCACTAGCAGCGGCCCGCTCCAGCTGCGTAAGTTTTCTCGCCCTTGGATGCGAGGCCAGCCCAGCACCATCATGGCCGGCCGCATCAACAAGTAATGAGCCAGCCATCGCAACCAAGTCGCCGGCCACCGCAATACCCACCGCGGATAGTGATACTCGGCCCGCGGCCGCGCTTCACCGCTTAGCATCCGTTCGACATCGCCCACGGTCCGCGCCGCACTGAAGCGCGTCTCGCTCAGATCCACCTGATATCGATCCTCGAGCGCGCTGATCAGCTCCACACGGTCCAGTGAACTGAGGCCCAACTCAGAATCGAGAGCCGCCTCAGCATTCAGCCCCGAGACGCCTCGCCCCGTAATCTTGGCAATCAACTCCATCACTGGACTCGCGCTCGCAAGATCCTCGCCTCCGGTCTGCAGAATCCGTTTGGCCGCGAATTCCGCAATCAAATTCCTGCGGGGCTTCTGCGTACTCGTACGCGGGAAGTCTTCCTGCGGCCACTCGATCCACAGCCGCATGCGCTGAAATTCCGCCAGCGACTGGTTCGCGCGTTCCACCACTCCTGCAACCCTGGCATCGCCGCGCAAAATCAACACCGCGCACGGCTCCGCATTTCCTCCACGCTCAATTCCCACCACCACGCAATCTTTCACTTCCGGCTGCCGCCGCAGCGCCGCCTCCAAATCTTCCGGATAGATATTCAATCCACCCGGCGTCACGATCACTTCTTTCTTGCGCCCCTTGAAATAAAGGTTCCCGGCGTCATCCAGCGCGCCCACATCTCCAGTCCGGTACCACCCCTCTTTGTCTGTAACCTCGCCAGCCGCTCTGCCCTGCCCACTCTTGTCCCAATACCCCGCCGCCACTCCGCCGCCGCGGATCAAGATCTCCCCATCTTCCGCCAGTTTCACCTCCCGCCCCGGCAGCACTTTCCCGATCGACCCTTTTCCCAACTTGAAAGGATGATTCACACTGATCAGCGACGTCGTTTCCGTCAGCCCATATCCCTGGATCGCGGCATAGCCCAGCCGATCCCAGAATTTTTCTGTCTCCGCATCCAGCGCTGCGCCTCCGCAGATGAACGCCCAGAACTTCCAGCCAAACTGCCGGCGAATCCCGCGGAACATCCACCACCGGCGCAGGAAGTGCTTTCCTTCCGACACGCGAAACCGCTGCCGAAAGTCCTCGATCTTCCCGCCATCCTCCAGATCGCGCTCAATCTTCTGTTTCAGCGACTGCAAAACTCTCGGCACCGTCACCAGCACCGAGACTCGCTCCCGCCGAATCGTGCTCACAATCTCCGAAGGCTTCAACTCCTCCTGAAAAATCACCGTCCCACCCAGGAGCGGAGGCAGAAACATCCCCAAAAATTGCCCGAACACATGGCTCAGCGGCAGCAAATTCAAGAACCGCACCGGATGCACCCACCGCTCATACTTCAAATAAGCTTGCATCTCCCGCTCCAGCGGATCGATATTCGCCAGCACATTCCCATGCGTGATCACGACCCCCTTAGGCTCAGCCGTAGTGCCAGAAGTAAAAACAATCTGCAAGATGTCGTCGCGACCAATTGCCACAAACGATGGATCAGGGGTGCCCCACTTCTCGCGTCTTTTGCGAGAAGTGGGGATTTTGATCTCCTCAAGGATCGTCACCGGAACCGAAGAGGCATCCGCCGCATGCCGCCGCGAACAAACCCAAAGCCGAGCCGCAACCTGCCCCGCAACCCGCCCAGCGAACTCCCCGGAAGCCCCATCGTCCATCGGCACGACAACCACGCCACACAAAGCGCATCCAAAAAACGCAGCAACCCACTCCGCCGAGTTCTCCCCCCAAAGCATCACCCGCTCGCCCTTGCCAATCCCCCGCGTCTCCAGTTCCCGGCAAAACTTAGACGCCATCTCCAAAACCTCCCCGTAAGTGAACCACTCCACCCGGTACCCACACCGCTGCCCATAAGCGCGCTCCTCGCGATGCGCCCGAAAGTTCGCCAGAAAAAACTCTGCTAAAGATTCAGCCATGGAGTGAGGGATAAGCCTTGCCTCTAGGCAAGTTTAGTAGCAGCAGTGAACAATCGCACATCCGCCGGAAGGAATTCGCAGAACGCCATTGTTGTTACGACAGTCGTTTTAGGGCTGCGGCATCCTGAAAGTTGTCCAGAGATTGGAACCACAGAAGATTCGACACCAGCGATACTGGCCCGCTAAAATTCTTGAAGTTCTGACCATTTGCGCCTTGCTCAATACGCACGTCGAACCTAACGATATCGGAGGTAGGCTCCCGCTTGCTGAAACTCCCGGTGAAGAAATATCTGTGCCTTCCGAGAGCGTCGAATGGCCGCGTCTGAAGAATTTGCTTTAAAGAGACATAACCACGTTGCTCGACGCCGAATTCGAACGCCGCGACCTCGTCAGCAATGGTCAAACGGATCGATCCGAAGTACAAGCCTTCGCGCTCGTAGGCGTCAAGAAGTTCGGGACAGCCGTCGTGATTGTCTCGCATGCTTCGACCATATTAGACAAACTTGCTCTAGTGAAGCCTCTGGAAGAATCACTCCCTACCCACCCCCAACGCATCCGCCACCCGATTAATATAATTAAACCACGATGCAATCAGCGTAATCTGCAATATCCCGCGGTCGTCAAACCCCGCCGCCCGCAGTCCCTCAATATCGTCTTTCCAACACTTGGTGGCGTCCTTGGTCAGCTTGACCACATAGTCCAGCATCACCCGCTCCTGCGGCGTGATCGGCGCCGTCGTGTAATCCTTTTCCAGCGCCTCCACCAACTCTTTATCCAGCGTCACCCTACGCAGAAACTCTGCGTGCGACTCGATTCAATACTTGCACCGGTTCGTCACCGAGACCATCGTGGTAATCATTTCATGCTGCCGCCGGCTCAGGGGCAACTCCGGCGACATCAATGCTCCAAATGTTCCGAACGCGTGATACAGCGCCTCCGGAATCAGCGTGTGCGACCCCACAATCGTCGACCCGCCCGACTCATCCGGATGCACCGGCGTGGCATACTCCACGGGATACAACGCACGCTGCGCCTCCATCGCCTTCAGCAGTTTCTCGTCGGCCTCCGACCTCGGTATGGTTCGAATCCAAGTCATAACAGAGATTGTTCCTTCCCTCGGGTTCCCCTGCGGTTTCGCCTGAAAGAGTACACTGCCGCACAACCCTGCCCCATAGCGTATTTGGACTAGCGATCTGCAGGGGAAAGCCCCATCCAACCACTTTCCCCCATCCTTTCTATAGAGCCAAACGCGGCCTCCCCGCCCGTTCCACCCCCTGATTCCCTTGGTAACCCATTCGTACACTCCCTTTTGGTAACCCTTGGTAACCATACGCATACCCCCTTCCAGCCGTACAATTGGCCTTGTCCGATAGGCCAGGTCTCCGAACAGGAGATTGGCCACGTGACACGTTCCCAGGGGCAACACTTCCCAGGACGCGTCATCAGTTTCTCCGTACAGGCTTTCTTGGTTCAGGCTTTCTCGGTTCATACCAGGGGCTGGAGTTAGTACTCTTATGGCGTTCGGTTTCGGGTTCAACAAACAGAAGGTTCTCAGCGCTGCGGAGAAGTATGTCCAGCAGGGCAAGATGCAAAATGCCATCGCTGAGTACGAGAAAGTCCTCAAGGCCGATCCCAAGGACCTCACCGTCACCAACACCGTTGGCGACCTTTACTCTCGCCTGGGAGAAGTCGAAAAAGCTACCGAAGCCTTCAAGATTGTAGGCGATGCCTATGCCACCCAGGGTTTCACGGTCAAGGCCATCGCCATGTACAAGAAGATCAGCAAGCTCAAGCCTTCGCTCGAGAGCGTGCTGAAGCTGGCCGAGCTCTACACCCAACAGGGACTCTTCAATGATGCCCGCGCCCAATACCTGCAGGTTGCCGAAGAATTCCTGAAATCCGGCGAACTCGATAACGCCGTCCGCATCTTCCAGAAGATTCTGGAAATGGATCCGGAAAACACCGCCATGCGTGTCCGCCTGGCGGAGGTCTACATCCGCCTGGGTAAGAAAACTGAAGCCTGGCAGATTTTCTCCGCCGTCGCCGAGACCTTGCGCTCCAAGGGCTCGCTGAGCGCCGCCGAAGAAGTCCTCCAGCGCATGCTCACTCTCGATCCCGGCAACGGCTACGCGCTCCTCATGCAGGCCCGCAATCTGCTCGAGGCTGGCGACGCCGAAGCGGCCATCGAGTCGTTCCAGAAAGTCTCCGATCTCGATTCCAATCCTGACGGCCTCCGCGATCTGCTCAAGGCTTATCTAAAAACGGGCCGCCTCTCGGATGCGGGCACTCTTGCCAGCAAGCTCCTCACCGTCCACAACGACCTTGCCGCCATCTCCACCTTCGCCGATGCCCTCATGCAGGCCGGCCAGTACGAGAACGCGCTCCAGGTATATGACCAGCACGCCGAGCGCCTGCTGGCGGAAGACTCCGACAGAGTTCTTAAGAATCTCCATTCCATCATCGGGCATGTGCGGGACAATCCCGCTTCGCTCGAAAAACTTCTCGAGCTGTTCCAGAAAGCCGGAGAATCCACTCACCTTAGCGAAGTCATCGAATTGCTGGCTCACGCTTCGGTCCAGGCGGGCGACCTGCCCCGCGCCCGCGATCTGTATCAAAAGCTCGCCACCGTGGAGCCCGGCAATCCCCTGCACATGAACAACTATCAGCAGGTGGTCAGCCAGCTCGGCGGCCCTGCTGCCTCCAAGCTCATTTCCGCGGAAGAAGCTGCCGTCATGATCGACGAGCTGGAAGCGACCGCTCCTTCTATCCACCAGCACTATTCCGATGCCGTGGCCCTCGCGGTTCGCTCCGCTCTCACCGACGCTGAACTTTTCATTTCCTACAACATGCCCGCCAAGGCTCTGGGCCCTCTTATGGCCGCCCTGCCTCAGGCGCCCACGGACCTGCGCCTAAACCAGCGTCTTGCCGCTCTGCACACCCGCGCGGAACGTTTCGCCGAGGCCGCAGTCTGCTGCCGCACTTTGCAGAACATTTATTCGGAAGCGGACTACCCCGAAGAAGCTACTCGCTACGGTGAACTCGCAGATCGCTACGAAGACCGTTCCACCGTTTCCCCTGTCCCCGACTCGGCCGTCGACGACGCAGCTTCCCCGGCAGAACCAGCCCACGAAGAGATTCCAGTTGAGGCCGCCGCCGCTGCTCCCTGGCCCGCCGCCCAGCCCTCAGAAGACCTCGAATTCGCCATCGTCAACGATCAGGATCAAGATCGAGAAACGGCTCAGGATCAGGATAAAGACCAGGATCACCACCACGCGCCAGCCGTCGCCGATGCTTATTCGGCTCCCGCAGAGATCGATCTCTCCTCCGAGTGGGACGACGATTCCATCACTATCGATGCCGACACTCCGCCCGACGCAGCCGCGGAAGTCGAGAGCGCGGGCGCCGTCGGCCACCACCACGTGCCCGCTGCCAAGCTCAACCAGAAAGCCGCAGAAGAGGTCGACCCCGAAAAGATCAACGAAACCATCGAAGAGGTCCGTTTCTACCTCGAACATGGCATGCCCGAGCAGGCCTCCACCGCTTTCGAAAAGCTTCAAGCTCTCACCAGCGACCAGGCTACCTTGGAAACCCTTCGGGCTGAAATCGAAGCCGCTTCGCAACCGGCCTCCGCGGTGGAAGAAGTGCCGACGATCGAAGCCGTCTCTGAATTTGCCACCGACGAGTCTTCTGCCGAATTCACCATCGACGAAATTCCCGCCGCTGCCGACGAATCAGCAGCCGTCGCCGAGCAACCTTCTCCTGAACCGCAACCCGTCGCGGAAGTGCATGCTCCGCCAGCGTTACAGGCCGAGCCGACTGTAGTTGAACCTCCTGTGACCGAGCCTCCCATAATCGAGGCTCCCATCGCGCCAGCACCCGGCGTCCTTCAGGAGTTCGTTACCGATCTTGAGTCTTCCCTGGGCGAGAACTTCCTTCCTGGGGCGATTCCGCATGAAGCCGAACCTCCAGTCGAACATTCCTCGACTCATGCCTCTAACCCAGATTTTGAGCTCCAATCGGACGAAGCCCATCCCGGCCATGTCCCCGAACTTGAGCCGATAGGCAACGCCGCACCCACTTCCTTCGGTGTGCCCCAGGCCGAACCCATGGGCGAGTTTGTCGCCGATCTCGAAGCTTCTTTGGGTGACGACTTCCTCAAGGATGCTCCAGTCGCCGAAACTGAAGCCGCGACGCCGACTCAGCCCGTCCAGATCGAGGCCCCGGTCGCCTCGGCCCCGCCGCAGCATTGGCCCGTGCCCGCGCCTGCTCCGCCGGTCGCCGCTCCTGTTGCCGCCGCCAGCGCCGCAGCCGCCTCGGCATCTTCCAGTACCCCGGCACTTTCATCGCGAGCTTCGGCGCCAATACCGCAGCCTGCGCCGGTACCTGGAACTCTCAAGCCTCAGATTTCTCCAGTCATTCCCAGCGCACCAACCGCCGCTGGCAAGTCTTCTCCCTTTGGCGAGGACGCCGGTGTGGATCTCGCCGAAATGTTCGGCGAGCTCAAACACGATCTCGAAGCCGGCTCCTCCACCACCGAAGAAGACCCCGAGACCCATTACAATCTCGGCATCGCCTTCCGCGAAATGGGCCTGCTCGATGAAGCGATTGGTGAGCTGCAGAAAACCTGCCAGGCCGTCGATCGCGGACATCCTTTCCCGCTGGTTATGCAGACTTATACCTGGCTCGCCCAGTGCTTCCTCGATAAGGGCATTCCCGAGGCGGCTATTCGCTGGTACGACAAGGCTCTTCACGCCCCCGGCATCGACGAAGAAACCCGCACCGCTCTTCACTATGAACTCGCTGCCGCCTACGAGACCGCAGGCGACAGACCCTCCGCCCTCAAGCACTTCATGGAGGTTTACGGCCGCAACATCGATTATCGCGATGTCGCCGAGCGCATTAAGCCCTTGAAGTCGTAGAATAGCCCGATGGGTTTTGTCCCTCAAACATTTTTCCCCGGCCAGCCTCGTTATCTCAAGCGAGGGTGCCATCAAGAGCGAGCTTGTCATCCCGAGCGGAGCGAGGGATCGTGGTTTCCGCCCGCGCAACTTATTTTGCCGATGCAGCGGAGCGCCCAGTGACAGCCGATCCTAAATTGCCGGTCGAAAACGGTCCCGCCGCGCCTCCCCGGCCTGCTTCTGCGCAGAACGAAACCGTCACCACGCTCCTTGACCCGACAACGGTCGTCGCGCCCAAGCCTCACACCGGCTTGCAACTCTTGCTGCACCGCACTTCCGTCTTCCTTTTCGTGCTGATCAGCGCCGTCGCCGGCGTCCTGCTCGTGATCCTCCCCTGGACTCCTGAGTGGACCGACAATTATCTTCTGCTTTCGTTTCCCTGGCTTCGTACCTTGGTCTCAGCCGGTTTTTTTCGCGGCCTGTGCAGCGGCTTGGGATTGCTCGACATCTGGATCGGCTTCTGGGAAGCCCTCCACTATCACGACCACCAATAGCTTCGCAGCAGCCGGGCAGCCCGTTACCAAGCCGCCCCTGAATTTCATAACACCGGATCTAAGAACGCCGATTGTTAGAACGTGAGCCTCCTACATGACCGACAAGCTCAACCCCGCACTCCTGGCCTACAAGAACGAACCCTTCCTCAGCAGTCCCGACGGCCGCATTCTCCGTATTCTGGCCGAATATCAGGAACCGCTCGCCCGCTTTCGCCGCGAGCAGATCCAGGACACCGTCGTCTTCTTCGGCTCGGCCCGCTTTCAGGGAGCCGACGCCGCCCGCAAGAATCTAGCCGCCCTCGAAAAGAATGACGCGCAAGCTCCCGCCTCACAACGCGACCAGAAACTGAAGGATGCCCTCGCCGCCGTCGACATGGCTCGCTACTACGAAGACGCGCGCCGCCTGGCCCACATGCTCACCGAGTGGTCCATTCAAATTCCCGCCCGCCGCCGCCGCTTCGTCGTCACCACCGGCGGTGGTCCCGGCATCATGGAAGCCGCCAACCTAGGCGCCCACGAGGCCGGAGGCAAAACCATCGGCCTCAATATCAATCTCCCGTTCGAGCAATACCCCAACCCCTATATCACGCCCTCGCTCAACTTCGAGTTCCATTATTTCTTCATGCGCAAGTTCTGGTTCGCCTATCTCGCCAAGGCCCTAGTGATTTTTCCTGGCGGGTTCGGCACCATCGATGAACTCTTCGAGATTCTCACCCTCGCTCAGACTGACAAACTCGCCAAGAAAATTCTCGTCGTCATTTACGGCAGCGAATATTGGCACCGCATCATGAATTTTCAGGCCTTCGTCGACGCCGGCACCGTTTCCGCGGAGGACCTCAACCTGTTCAAGTTCGTCGATACTCCGGAAGACGCCTTCTCCTTCCTCCGCGAAGGCCTAACCGAGCATCACCTCGGCGGCCCACCCAAGAAGGAAAAAGAGCAGGAAGTCCTCCCCGAAATCGCCAAGACGAGACCGTAGCCGAGACGAAGCGCAGCAAGAGCTCTGTAGCTTCACTCTGTGAACCTCTGTGCCCCCTGTGTTGAAGAATTTAGGAAACCACTCCCCGGCCCGCCTCCACCTTCTTGCTCTAAACTGAGAGCTGAAAACTGATGGCTGAAAGCTTGCTCCTCTACTACATCACCGACCGCACCGCCTTCCCCGGCGATGAAGCCATGCGCCGCCACCGTCTCCTCGAAAAAATCGCCGAAGCCGCGCGTCACGGCGTCGACTACATCCAGCTCCGCGAAAAAGACCTGTCCACCGGCGAACTCGAGTCACTAGCCCGCGAAGCCATCCGCATCATCGGTCAGGCAGGAAAACTGGCCACTAGCCACCGGCCACTGACCACTGCTCTGTTGATCAACTCCCGCACCGACGTCGCCCTGGCCACCGCCGCTGCCGGCGTTCACCTTCCCGCCAACGACGTTTCCCCCGCCGAAGTTCGGGCAGCATGGCAGGGCAGGAGTGGCGCGCGCGCCATCACCCACGAGATCTCACCCCAAACTCCACTGGTAGCCGTCTCCTGTCACTCCCCGGAAGAAGTAACTCAAGCTGCCTCCAACTCCGCCACCTTCGCCGTCTTCGCTCCCGTTTTCGAAAAAAAGGACACGCCCGCCGCACGCCCCACCGGCCTCGACGCTCTTCGTCAGGCCTGCCGCGCCAAAATTCCCGTGCTCGCGCTGGGAGGAGTAACTCTGCAAAACGCCGAGTCCTGCCTGCAAGCCGGCGCAGCCGGCATCGCCGCCATCCGCCTCTTCCAGGAAAACGACATCGCTACCGTCATTCACCAACTGCGCGGACATTAGCCGATCGCTTTTGTGGAGTTGTTTGCTCTTGGGTGGCTGTTTGCTTTTGGGTGGCGCAGCGCTTTCAGCGCTGCGATCATGACTTATCTCATGAAAGGTGGGCTTTAGCCCCAAAGGTGCGGATCATCACCCCGTCCACTTCGTCCCCGTCTTAAGAACGTCCATCACTTTGGACAGAGCTACCACGCCTGCTTCCTTCCCTTCGATCTTTACTTTGAACCGCAGCGTTTCTTTCCCCATCGCGATTCCCCTTCGCCCATGCTGCTAAACTTTAGTGCGACGCTAAATCCTCGGCAAGCAACGCCCCTGACCATGGCGGCTCATCCCCAACCCGGCCCTGCCACTCCAATCGAGCCATCCCTCATCTCCATCCCGGAAGCCTGGTTCCTCATGGGCTCCGCTTCCGGTCAGGATTGCGAACGCCCCGTGCACCGCGTCTCGACCGACGCCTTTCTCCTCGCCGCTACTCAAGTCACCAATGCGGAATATGAACGCTTCGTGAACTCTACTGCCTCTGACCCGCCGCCGTTCTGGCATGACCAGAATTTCAACCAACCGCAACAACCTGTCACCGGCGTCTCCTGGTTCGACGCGCACCGCTACTGCCAGTGGCTTTCGTCGCAAACCGGACGCACCTACCGCCTTCCCACCGAAGCCGAATGGGAGCGCGCCGCGCGCGGCGATCTTCAGCAAACCGATTTCCCCTGGGGCAACGAACCGCCGCAATTTCTCCCCGACTACCCCACCCGTTGGCAGACCGGCCCCGAACCCGTCGCCCGCTACACTCCCAACAACTTCGGGCTCTACAACATTTGCGACAACGTCCACGAGTGGTGCAGCGACTGGTACGATACCAGCTACTATTCCATCTCGCCCGACCGCAATCCCCGCGGCCCCGAGCACGGCCAGCGCAAAGCCTCCCGCGGCGGCTCATGGCGCCATCATGTCAAAGTTTCGCGTTGCTCCTCCCGCTCCAGCATCCCTCCCGACTTTCACTACGCCGACTACGGCTTCCGCGTCGCGTGCGACGTGTAAATTTAGGAATTGAGCGATTTGGTAAATTGGTAATTTGAAATTTGAAACCCTCCAGTCCTGAGGATTTTCAATTACAAAATTACCCGATTACGAAATTACTAAATTCCCAGACGGGAGCAGATACCCATGTTCCGCAACGATCTTCTCCACTCCAAGCGCATCCTCATCACCGGCGGGGGCACCGGACTCGGCAAAGCCATGGCCCACCGCTTCCTCGAACTCGGAGCCTCCGTTTGCATTTGCGGCCGTCGCGAAGACGTCCTCAAGGAAACCGCCGCTGAGCTCTCCGCCGCCACCCAAGGCCTCATCCACGCCCTCCCCTGCGACGTCCGCAATCTGGACGCTGTCGAAGCCATGATCGATTCCATCTGGACAGGCGGTCCACTCGATATCCTGGTCAACAACGCCGCCGGTAACTTCATCGCTCGCACCGAGGAGCTCTCCCCGCGCGCATTCGAATCCGTGATCGGCATCGTGCTGCTTGGGACGCTCCACGCCACCATGGCCTGCGGACGCCGCTGGCTGAAAACCAACCACAACGGCACCGTCCTCAGCATCTCCGCCACCTACGCTCCGGTGGGATCGGCCTACGTTGTCCCCTCCGCCATCTCGAAAGCTGGAGTCGAAGCCCTCACTCGCAGTCTTGCCGTCGAATGGGGCAATCGCGGCATCCGCATGAACGCCATCGCGCCCGGCCCCATTCCCACGCAAGGCGCTTTCTCGCGCCTCCTGCCGCGCCCCGAACTCGAGGCGCTCGCACTCAATCGCAATCCCATGCACCGCTTCGGCACCGTGGAGGAGTTGGCAAATCTCGCCGCATTTCTCGTTAGTGACGGCTCCGGCTACATCAACGGAGAAGTCGTCCGCATGGACGGCGGAGAGTTTCTGCAAGGCGCCGGAGAATTCACCGCCCTCGGCCGCGCCCTTACCACCCAAGACTGGGAATCTCTCAAGCCTCGCAAAGCGAAAGGCTAGAACGTACGGATCGTTCGAGGGACGTGAATGCGCGAGCAAAAGAAACCAAATGTTGAGCTAGGCGCAGGCCTCTTCGGCTAGGAGCCAGAAGCCGAGCTAGTTGCCGCTCCTGTCCGACGGCTGCACCAGCCACTTCAGCACCATGTTCACCAGGCTGAGTACTATCGCCCCCACAAACGCCGCCACGAATCCATGCACCTGAAATCCCGGTGCCAGCAACACCGACGCCAGTTCCAGCATCAGCGCGTTGATCACCAACCAGAACAGTCCCAGCGTGACCAGCGTCAGCGGAAACGTAAGAATCTTCAGCACCACGCCCACCGTCGCATTGATGAAGCCAATCACCAGCGCCGCAATCAGCGCCGCCACCGGACCGCTGACGGAAATTCCCGGCACCACTCGCGACACGATCCACACCGCCAGCGCACTCAGAACCCAGTTCAGTAGCATCCGCATGTTCGCTCCTTGCGCCACCTCAACTGGTGACGCTCACCACAACGCTTCTCGCAAGACTATACCAAGCCTTCAAAACCCGTGTCCCCGGGTCACAAGTTTTCCAATAATTAACCTTCAGTGCGCCGCCTTTCCAGCCGCCTGCGGTACACTACACAATTCAAACTCGCCTCGCAGGAGAAAAGTCCGTATGCCCGAACCCGCTCTGACCGGTTCCGAATTCAAAAAGCAATTGCACCAGGGAATTCCAAAGATGGGCTTGTTCGTTAACTCCCACAGCCCTACCGTGGCAGAACAACTGGCCCATAGCGGCTATGACTGGCTGCTCGTCGATACCCAGCACGGCCCCATGCAAAATGAAAAGCTTTCGGCGATGCTGAGCGGTATCGCTAACGGCGGAGCCAAGTCACTGGTGCGGGTCGGTGCCTATAACGACCGTCCCGGCATCCAGCAGGCGCTCGATCTCGGCGCCGACGGCGTCCTCATTCCCTACATCAACACCGCCGAAGAAGCCCGCCAGGCCGTCAGTTGCACCAAGTACCCCACCGTCGGCACGCGCTCCGTCTATTTTCCGCAGCGCAGCATGAACAAGGCCGGACTCCTCGGCTACGCAGGAAATTTCAACAAAGAAGGCATCATCGCCCTGCAAGTCGAAACCGCTTCCTGCATCGAAAACATCGCCGAAATCGCTGCCGTTCCCGGTGTCGACATTCTCTTCCTCGGCCAGAACGATCTCTGCATGTCCATGGGCCTCTACAACAAGTATGAGTTCCCTCACATGTACACGTCACCCGAGCTAGATGCCGCCACCAAGAAACTGATCGAGCACGCCCGCAAGAACAATGTCATCCTCGGTCTGTTCCTGTTCGGCACTCCGCGAGTCGGTGAATTTCTCGACAAGGGTTTCACCTTCTTCAGCCTGGGCAATGACCTGCACCACCTTCTCACGCAAGTCGGAACCTATGTCAACGACGTCGAGAAAGTATCCCAGGAAAAAGGCAAAACCTGGAAACGCCGCCCCACCGCGCTGTTCTAAAACGTGTGGGTCGGGCACTCTCGTCCGACACTGCCGGCATCACACTCTGCAGATGGGGCTATTTCAAATCGGCCGTCGGCACAACGGTTGGCTAACGACCAACGACTAACGACCCAACAAGCGTCCAATGATCCTCACTGATATCGAAACCCGCACCCTCGGCTCTTTGATCGAAAAAGACATCACGACGCCGGATTATTACCCGCTCTCCCTCAACGCTCTCGTCAACGCTTGCAACCAGAAAAATAATCGCGACCCGGTGATGACGCTCGACGAAGATTCCGTCAGCGACGCCCTCGCTACGCTTCAGGAGAAGCGTCTCGCCGGCCCCGCCACCGGCGCCGACAGCCGCGTCACCAAATACGAGCATCGCCTGCAGGAGGTTTTCAACTTCGATCGCCGCGAGATCGCCATTCTCTGCGTACTTCTGCTCCGCGGCCCGCAAACTCCC
This sequence comes from uncultured Acidobacteriaceae bacterium, assembly GCA_963749985.1. Taxonomy (GTDB): domain Bacteria; phylum Acidobacteriota; class Terriglobia; order Terriglobales; family Acidobacteriaceae; genus Sulfotelmatobacter. The sequence continues at coordinate 600,745 of CAVVOS010000008.1, forward strand.
GGGGAACTTCGCGGGCGCACCGAACGTATGTATCGCTTCGAGGCCCTCGACGACGTAATCTCCACGCTCGACCGCCTCAGCCAGCGCCAGCCCCCGCTCGCCGCGATCCTCCCACGCCAGCCCGGCACAAAGGAATCGCGTTACATGCAACTCCTCTCCGGCGATGCGCCTCCCGCCGAGCTGGCGCGAACATCCCAGCCCGCGTCGGACCCCGCCCGCTTCTCCGCGACGGACCGCCTCGCGCATCTCGAAAACGAAGTTCTGGAATTAAGGAGGGAGCTCGCCGAGATGCAGCAGCAACTAGCCGCATTCCGCAAGCAGTTCGAGTAACGCAAATCTATCGGCGAGCCCAACCACAGAGAAGATCGCGCAAAGCAATCCTCTGTGTCCTCCATAGTTCATACTTGTTCTCGCCCCGATCAAGAATTCCCACCCCGCAGCTCACTCGCCTGATGTAGCCTAAGGAAAGCATTTCAGGCGCAAGCCCGAAGCCCGAAAGCCAGGAGGTTCCCATGCATCGCCGCGAATTCCTCATTCGCTCCACCACCGCCCTCGGAGCCACTTGGTTTACCGCGCAAAAGCTCAGCTCGCAAAATCTGCTCGCCGCTCTCGCAACTCAACCATCGTTATCAAAGTTCTCAGCCTCCGACACTGTCACTCTCGGCAGCACCGGCATCACCACCAGTCGCCTCGCTATGGGCACCGGCACCGTTGGCTCCGGCCATCATTCCAACCAGACTGCGCTCGGCCTTAAGGGACTTTCCGATCTCCTTCTCAATGGCTACGATCACGGTTTGCGTTTCTTCGACGCTGCCGACGCTTACGGAAGTCATCCTCACGTCGCCGAAGCGCTCAAGCACATTCCTCGCGACAGAGTCACCGTCCTCACCAAGACTTGGGCTCGCGATCCCGCCACCGCCCGCGCCGATCTCGACCGCTTCCGCCGCGAGCTTGGCACCGATTACCTTGACGTTTGCCTCATGCACTGCCTCACCGAAACCGATTGGACCGAGCGTTTCAAAGGCGTGATGGACGTATTCTCTGAAGCCAAGCAGAAGGGAATCATCCGCGCCCACGGCTGTTCCTGCCACAGCATCGAAGCCCTGCGCACCGCCGCTAAATCGCCCTGGGTGGAAGTCGATCTCGTCCGCATCAACCCCATCGGCTCTCACATGGACGCCGACCCGCAAACCGTGGTCAGCGTCCTGCGTGAAATGAAAGCCGCCGGCAAAGCCGTGATCGGCATGAAAATCCTCGGCCAGGGCGACCTGCGCAACCGCCAGTCCGAGGCTTTGCATTACGCCCTCTCCCTCGGCGTTCTTGACGCCTTCACCATCGGCGCCGAAAGCAAGCCCGAACAAGAAGACCTGATCCGCCGCATCGCCGCCGCATAAGTTCGGGCAAGAATAGCCGCTTCGGCGCCGGGCCTCAGCCCTAGACCAAGCCTGCCACGCGTTCCGCGTGTCCCCCTCCCCACACAGTGTCCGCCCCCACACGACCGCACTCAGCTCACACTGCTCTAACCCCCATAAAATCAGCGCCCGGGCCCTTGGCCTATTCCGTGCACCATTCCAATGCGCTGCTCAGCAGCAGGAGGTGACCAACCATGACCCGTATCAACCTGTTTCGCACCGAGACAACTTGCATTACCCCATCAACCCTCGATTCCGTTGCCTGGGGTAAAACCAATCACACGAACACCTGTTTCGATAGCACCACCAGCACCCTCGTCTTCGCCGCGCTCCTGATCGCCTGTTCCTTGGCCGTCGGATGCTCCAGCGACAAGCCCAAACCCGTGAGCTCCACCAGCCAGTCTCCAACCACTCAGCCCATCGCAACCAGTATCGCGCCCAGCGCGGCAATCCCCACTCCGCAGCCCGCCGCCAAGCCCGTGCACAAGAAAGTCGTTCGCAAAGTTCCTGCAACCGTTACCTACACCGACAAAACCTCTGGCTTCTCTTTTGAGTATCCGCGCAAGTACGCTCTCGAGACCGGCACCGCCGCCACCGAGCTCGTTTCTTCCAGTCCGGTCCCCATGGACTTCGTGCAGCCCGGCGGAGTCGCGCTCGCGGCCGTCGCCCTTCCCGAGTCCGTCTATCCCAACTCGGACCTGGCCTCGGCCTTCTTTAACGTCAGCCTGAACAAAACTCTGACAGCCGACCAGTGCGGCGAATTCTCCGTCCCGCAGCCGAATCCCGCAGCCCCGGCCGATCCCGCCGTCCAGGCCACGGCGCAGCTCGCAAAGCCCCCGATCTCCAAATTAATGATCGGCGACATGGAACTTCAGTCCGCCGAAGCCAACGCTGTCCAGGGAACCCGCGAAGAAGTGTCGAAGTACTACCACGTCTTCCAGAACGGCGCCTGCTACGAGTTCGCCCTGAAAATCGCAACCTTCGGACCCGACACTGCGGCCTCGAACGAACCCATCAAGTACATTGATCGCGATGAAGTCTTCCAGCGCCTGGAAAAAATCCTGGCCACGGTCAAGGTGAATCCAATTACCCCTCCCGAAGTCAATGCGGAAGTGAAAAGCAACATCCAACCCACAGCCGCTGAAACCCCAGCTCAGTAGCCACAAAACGGCGCCGGTCATAATCCCATGGCCGGCGCCCCATCCTCTGAATCTCACCCTCCCACGCTCAAGCAACCGGCAAGATGGAAAACCCAATCCTCTTTAGATCTTCCCGAAGCTTTTCAACCGATCGAAACTGCACAGCATGAATCCCCAGATCCCGCGCCGCTTGCACGTTAACCTCCCGATCATCCACAAAAAGCGTCTCCTCAGGCCTGACCCCGAGCCCTCGCAGCGTATGCTCGTAGATGGCGGCGTCCGGCTTGATCAACCGCACTTCCGCCGAAAACGTCTTGAAGTCGAACAACTCCAGCCAATCAAAATTCTCTCGCAGGTAAGTAATCATGGCCGGATGAATATTCGAAAGAAGTCCAGTCTTGATTCCTCCGCGGCGCAGTTCCCTCAGCCAGTTCACCATCAGCACATTCACCTTTCCCCACATCTCAACATCCCACGCGCACACCTGATGCAGTTGCTCGGCATCGATTCCGGCCCCCGCATCCTCCGCCAGCGCCCTCCAATAATCTGCGGCCGTAATATCCCCGCGGTCGAACGCGCCCCGGTTCTTCTCCCACAACGGTTGAAATAATTCACGATCGATCCCGAATAGCTTCGCCAAACGATTGAATTCCTCTTCTGTCGGCCGCTGACACAGCACTTCACCATAATCGAGAATTACAGCATTGACTCGCACCTCCCCGCTCCCACCTTCGATTGCCATTCTCATGCCCCTGTTAACAACCGTCATCTAACCTCGAAACGAGTCTCGCAGAGTTCGATCTAGTCGCCGACGGAGGTGCTGATCGTCTTCGGCAATTGCAGCGTCGCCTTCTGCTGAATGTTCGCCGAAGAATCACCTAGCAACAGCTCATAGGTGCCGGCATTCGCATGCCATGAGGTGGTCGCGACATCGTAAAAACTAAAGCTGCGGGGATTAAGGTCGACGCTGACATGCTTGGTCTCTCCAGGTTGCAGCATGATCCGCTCAAACTGCTTCAATTCCTTAGCGGGACGCGGAACCGTGGGCGATGCCTCTCCCACATAAAGCTGAGCGACGGTGGCTCCAGCGCGCTTGCCCGTATTCGCAACGTCAAAGCTAACGGAGAAGCGTCCGTCACCGGCCGGCGTGCTTTTCAGGTTCGTGAATGCGAACGTCGTGTAGGAAAGCCCGAACCCAAACGGGAACATCGGTTCCACATGGGCGTGCTCGTAACCTCGATAACCCATGAAGATGCCCTCGCGGTAGATGACTTTATTAGTGCCCGCGTCGGGATAGTAACCGTCGTAGCTTGGATTATCGCTCAGCTTCTTTTCCCAACTAATAGGTAGATGTCCCGAGGGATTACTCTCTCCGAACAGCAGCCGAGCCACGGCATTGCCACCTTCTTCGCCGCCATACCACGCGGCGAAGATACCCTGAACCTTGTCCTTCCACGCCGAAATATCGACGCTGCCACCTGAGGTAATCACTACAATGGTCTTCTTGCCCAGCGCTGCGACTTGCTCGATGAGTTGCCGCTGTCCGACGGGAAGCTCAAAGCTTCGGTCCCCTCCCTCGGACTCTGACGATGCGTCGAAGCCGACTGCGAGCACGACGGCGTCGGCCTGAGACGCCATTTCGAGCGTGTCGTTTTCGACGATAGTGCTAAGCGGAGCGATGCCGACGCGCATCCCCGAAGCGGAGGCAAACTGTGTCGAAAGTTGTTCCAGGACGACCTTGTGCGGCCCCTTCGATAGTTCGATGATTGCCTGATTGAGGATCGCCTTCGGCACAACGGAACTGTCGATCACGACGGAATCGTCGACCAGAAGTCGGAACCGACCGTCAGTCTGAGCAAACACAGCAAACCTGCCTTCAGTTTCCGCCGCATAGTAGCCAATCCATCTGCCGCTCGTGGTCGTGCGCACGTAAGGATTGTAATTCTTGTGAGTAGTTAGAGCATTCAGCTCTTGCTCCTCGGGTTCGCGGCGGGTCGAGCCAGGAATCAGCATCAGCTTCTCTATCGATGTCCCAGTCTCTCCTCCTTGTAGATCGGCTTTCGCGAAGGTGGTATGCATCACTCCGGCGATCTCGCCTTGGGCGTCCGTAGTGAATTGTGTTAACCGGGCCATTTGGTTGACGCTGCGAAGACCGCGCGCATAAAGGACTTTGCTGCCATCACCCAAATAGTTGCTGATGCCGACCAGCAGGTTCGTGTTGGCGAAGCTCACCACCTGCCCGCTGCCTCCGCCGGTCGTGACGGTCTGGGCGGCCGTCGGCCCGATGACCGCAATCGTCTTGAGCGTTGCTTTGTCCAGCGGCAATGCGTTGTTATTGTTTTGCAACAGCACCGTGCCTTCGAGCGCCGCCTGCAAGGAAGCGGCCCTGCCCTGCAGGTTGTAACGCGGTATGCTCATGTCGAGTGCCGGATGATCCAGCCAGCCGAAGTCGACGGCAACGCGGAGGATCCTGCGTACCTTGTCGTCAAGCTCAGCCTGCGTGATCGTCCCGGCATCGAGTAGCGGAATCAAAGTCTGCCGGTTGTAGTAAACCCCGAAAGGCATCTCGAGATCCAGGCCGCCCTTCACAGCCGCAGCCGTATCGTAGGTCGCGACCCAGTCCGACATGATGATCCCCGGAAAATGCCACTGCTCTTTCGCAACTTCAACGTTGAGGCGATGATTCTGCGTCATGTGCTCTCCGTTGGTGAGATTGTAGGAATCCATAACGGCTCCAACTTTTCCCACCTTGACGGCAGCTTCGAACACCGGCATATAAATCTCTCGCAAGGTGCGCTCATCGATGACCGAGTCCGCATCGTGCCGCAGGTACTCGGAATTATTCCCGAGATAATGCTTGACGGTGGCCGAAACGCCTTCCTTCTGCACGCCTTGGATGTAGCTGACGGCGATCTGACTGGCCAGAAACGGATCTTCGCCGAAGTATTCGAAGTTGCGCCCATTCATGGGTGCGCGGTAAATGTTGACGCCGGGGCCAAGCAGGAACACTGCTCCGCGCGAGCGGCAATCGCGCCCCAGTTCTTCTCCAATGCGAAGCGCGAGCGGCCTATCCCACGACGCCGCCAACCCAATTCCAGCTGCGTAGGCGATTGTCGGCGCCGGAATGTGAGCTCCCACCGGACCGTCCGCCATCTGGAAGAAGGGAATCTTAAGCCGAGGCACCGGATGAGTGCGAAAGGGTGTATCACCGCTAATGAGATCGATCTTCTCTTCGAGCGTCATCGCGCTCACAAGTTCATTGACACGTCTGTCCACAGCCACGGAGTTGTTGCCCACGAACTGTGCGGAGGCGTGGATACCTGCCAGCAGTAGCCAGCAAGCGAGAATCTTACGGCAGACAACAGAGACGGGGGTGGTTGGCATTGGCATGCTCTCCTAGGGCAAAAATAAATGGTACGACGAAACGGAAACGCGTGCTGAAGCTCTTGCCAAACCCGCAACCGCCAGTTCGTCCCGCGATTCAAGCCCCAAGACTGGTTGGACCTGGAACCGGCTGTGTGAGAAGATTTCGCATGTCATTCGGCGCAGCTCAGTGTTTAAGCCAATCATGAGTTTCAGCCATTCCGTTTTTCATTTCCGGCGTATCGCCTGTTTCATAGCAATTCGATTTTTCAGCCTGACGCTATTCCTTCCTGCTGCACTCGCGCAGAGCACTCCGGAAGCCAACCTTCAGGGTCAACAGAGCGGCATGAGCACCGGCGGCGCGCATGCTCCAGTTAAGGACGCCTTGTCGCGTCCCATTACCGCGGGCGGTTTTGTCGACGGCGCGCCAGTCGTCTTCGCCGACATCACGCACGCCGCCGGTCTCGACAAGTTTCACCACCGGTCCGGCACACCAGCAAAGAACACGATTTTGGAAACGCCCGGTTCCGGCGTAGCCCTCCTCGACTACGACAATGACGGCTGGCTCGACATCTATCTCCTGAACGGATCGACTTTCCCCGCGCTAAAGGGCAAAGAGGCGCCGCCGCGGGCGATGTTGTTCCACAACAACCATGACGGTACGTTCACCGACGTTACCGACAAGGCCGGGGTGGCCAATGAGCGCTGGGGTTTTGGCGTGGCGGTCGGCGATTACGATAACGACGGCTGGCCCGATATCTACGTTTCCAATTTCGGCAAGAACCGCCTCTACCACAACAATCACGACGGCACCTTTACCGATGTCGCGGAAAAGGCCGGAGTCACGCTCGGCGGATGGTCGGCGGGCGCCACATGGGGTGATTACGATCACGATGGCCTCCTCGATCTTTTCGTTCCCGGCTACGTCAAATTCGACCCCGATAATCCCCCCATCCCCGGCAAAGGAGGCCTGCCGCCTGGGTTCTGCCAGTTTCGTGGCATCAACGTGATGTGTGGTCCGCGCGGCTTGCCCGGCGAAAGCGATCATCTGTTTCACAACAATGGCGATGGCACATTTACCGATGTCAGTGTGAAAGCCGGCGTTTCGGATCCCCAGGGTTATTACGGTTTGTCGTCGGTCTTTGTTGACGTGGACGACGACGGTTGGCTCGACCTGGCGGTCGCAAATGATTCCGTGCCGAAATATCTTTACCGCAACAAACACGACGGGACATTTGAAGACATCAGCTATATCTCAGGATTCGCTTTGAATGATGAGGGACGCGAACAGGCGGCCATGGGCATCGCGGTAGGGGATTACAACCGTGACGGGAAAGTCGATTTTTGCATCACGAATTTCTCCGACGACTACAACACCCTGTATCGCAACGACGGAGACGCCAGCTTCACCGACGTAAGCTTTGCCTCCGGCATCGCCAATGTGACCATACCGTTTCTCGGCTGGGGCACCGGTTTTCTCGATTATGACAACGACGGTCTGCTCGATCTTTTCTTCGCCAACGGGCATGTTTATCCCGGCGTGGACAAACACGATTGGGGCACGACCTATGCCCAGCGCCCCCTACTGTTTCGCAATTTGAATGGGTCGAAGTTTGAGGAGGTCGCTCCGGCCACAGGCAGCGGCTTAGCCGTTGTGGTCGCAGCGCGCGGAGCCGCTTTCGGCGATCTGTTCAATGACGGCCACACCGACGTCGTGCTAAACGTCATGGACTCGACACCCGTGCTTCTGCGCAACGTCGTCAAGAATTCGAATCATTGGCTGACCCTGAAGTTGATCGGCGGCCCGAAGAGCCCACGCGATGCCATCGGAGCGAAAGTCTTTGTCACGACCATCGCCATCCGGCAGCGCGCGGACGTTTTCAGCGGCGGCAGCTACGCCTCCAGTTCTGATCAGCGCCTTCACTTCGGACTGGGTGCAGCCACAAGCGTGGACAAAGTGGAGATCCTGTGGCCAGACGGCGCGAAAGAAGAAATCAAAATCCCGTCGGTTGACCGGATCTTTACCATAGCGGAAGGAAAAGGAATTATCGAGCCGTGAAGCGCGTCCGAATAAACGAGACTCGTCGCATTCTCCTGGCGCTACTGCTCTACTTCCTGCTTACTGCTCCGGTTCAGCAGCTCTCTGCACAAGAACACACTGCCCCACCAGCGTCCGTAGCATCCAGTTCCGTTGAAGCCTTTGTCGACGCCACCGAGCGGCTCGGCGTCAACTTCCAATACCGCGCATCGCATACTTCCAGGAAATACCTTCTTGAAACCATGGGAGCGGGCGTCGCGCTATTCGATTACGACAATGATGGACGCCTCGATATTTTTCTTGTAAACGGAGCCCCTCTCAGTGATCCCACTCCAAAAGGGACGGTCCCGCGGAAGACCGATTCGCAATACTGGAATCGCCTCTACCATCAGAAACCGGATGGAACGTTCGAGGACGTTACCGAAAAAGCTGGCCTGCAGGGATCGGGCTACGGAATGGGTGTCGCCGTCGGTGACTTCGACAATGACGGATTCGAGGACCTTTACGTGACCGCCTACGGTGGAAACAAGCTCTACCACAACAACGGCAATGGCACGTTCACCGACGTCACCGAGAAAGCCGGGGTTGCAGGAAGCGGTTGGTCCAGCGGCGCGGCATGGGTGGATGTGGACGGAGACGGGTTCCTGGATCTGGTCGTCCTTCGTTATTTGGATTGGGATTTCGACGATATCTGGTGCGGCGAGCACAAGGAAGGCTATCGAGCTTATTGTCACCCCGATTACTTCAAACCAATTGCTCCACTCGTCTACCACAACAATAAAGATGGGACATTCACCGAAGTCGCACAAAAGCTGGGCTTGGGCAAGCCGGGGAAAGGGCTTGGTGTCGCCATTGCCGACTATGATCGCGACGGCCACGTCGATCTCTTTATCGCCAACGACTCCATGGTCGAGTTCCTTTATCACAACAAGGGCGATGGCACCTTCGAAGATGTTGGGCTCGCCTCCGAAGTTGCGGTCGACGTGGATGGGCGCACCTATGCCGGCATGGGCGCGGATTTCGCCGACTACAATAACGACGGCTGGCCTGACATCGTAGTAACCGACTTGGCAAATCAACGCTATTCTCTCTACCAGAATAACGGCGACGGCTCGTTCACCTATGCCAGCCACACCGCCGGAATCGGCCAGATGACGCTGCCCCACTCGGGCTGGGGAGTCCACTTCCTCGATTACGACAACGACGGATGGAAAGACCTTCTCATCGCTCAGGGTCACGATCTCGATACCATCGAACTGAACTATCCCAACCTCCGCTACCGCGAACCCATGCTCCTCGCCCGCAACACCGGGCGTGGGTTCGTCGATGTTTCCGGGCAGTCCGGCAGCGTCTTCCGTCAAGCCTGGGTCTCCCGCGGATTGGCCATCGGTGATCTGGATAATGATGGCCGGCTCGATGCGGTCGTAACCACCAATGATGGGCCGGTTCATATTCTGCACAACGAAATGCCAGCGCGGAACCATTGGATTCTTCTGAGATTGGTTGGGCACAAGAGCAACCGCGACGCGATTGGAGCCGAGGTCACACTGGTGACGCGCTCCGGGCCGCAGTATGCAACGGTTTCAACCGCCGGCAGCTATCTTTCTGCCAGCGATAAGCGTGTACATTTCGGGCTGGGGCAGGAAAGCGTTGCGCAGAAAATCGAGATCCGCTGGCCCAGTGGGATCAGGCAAACGCTCAAAGATGTTCCCGCCGATCAGATTCTTCAGATCGACGAGCCCATCGCCCCTCCCACACCCCTGAAACCATGAACGACCACCCGGCCTTCTAACGGGCTCCGGTCACGGGGCGCGGCGGCGAGTTCTTCACGTATTTGTCAAACCAGCGCAGCATCTCGTAGACAAGCTGTTCGTTCGACTCCATGGCCGTATACCAGTGCGGCTCGTGTGGCAGCATCACCAATCGAGTGATACCGCCGTTGCCTCGAATTGCTTCGTAAAGTTTCTGACCCTGCAGCGGCGTCGTACCGGGATTCGCGTCTTCGGCCCCGTGCACGATGAGCAGTGGCGTCTTCAATTTGTCGGCGAAGAAAAATGGAGAGACTTTCAGATAGACATCCGTTGCTTCCCAAACTGATCGCCGCTCGTTCTGAAAACCGAAAGGCGTGAGCGTCTTGTTATAGGAGCCGCTGGTAGCCACACCGGCGCGGAACAAGTCGGAATGCGCCACCAGATTTGCGGTCATTAACGCGCCGTGGCTGTGTCCGGTGACTCCGATGCGGTCGGGGTCGGCAACGCCGAGGCGTACTGCTTCATCGACTGCGGCCTTGGCATCGGCAACGAGCTGTTCCAGATAAGTGTCGTAGGCTTTCTTCGGATCACCGACGATGGGGAACGCGGCGTTGTCGATGATGGCGTAGCCCGCGAGCAACAACAGCCTGTATTGCCGCAGCTGCGTAAAGGTTTCCTGCGAGCCTGCAACCTGGCCGGCTTTGGAGGCGTCGGCGTAGTCGAGAGGATAGGCGTAAAGAATAGTGGGGACGCGTGTGCCCTCTTTATAGCCGGGCGGCGTGTAGAGCGTGAACGACAAGTCAAGCCCGTCGGCGCGCTTGTACTTGACCAGGCGCTTCTTGATCGCCCGCACCTCCGGCGTGGGGTCGGGAATGTGAGTGAGCGCTACGCTGGTTGATGGGAACGTCGCTTCTCCGGCAGGCGCATCTGCGATGATGGATTTTCCCAGCGTCCGAACGAACGCATTCGGCGGGTCGGTAGGCGATTGATGCCAGGTGAGAAACGTCGTTGTATCCGCGCCGGTGAAGGAAAGAAATCGCTCGAAGGAGGTCCGATCGCTGCGAAACAGGCGCTCGGATTTTAGCGTCTTCAGATCGAGCCGATCGAGGAACGGCCGGTCTCCGTCGGGCGAAGATCCCACTCCTGCCAGGTAAATCGAGTCACCCTCCTCACGAACCACCCTGGCCCCGTTCGCGAGCTGGCGTTCCACGGGATTGCCGGGGTTGGCATACTTTTCGTCGGTGGAGAGATCCCAAAGCAAGCGAAGCTTGGGTTGTTGATCATCGACGTCAATGAGGGAACTCCGCCTCCAGTGCCGGTTTTCATCGTACTCATTCACCAGGGCGGTGGCCGGTTGCTCGCTCCAGGCGAAACCGACATAGCGCTGCTCGGTCCGCGTGATTTCGACGGCCGGTGAGTTGAACGGCGCCTTCAGGAGCATGATCTTGTCGCGAGCCGGAACCGTAACTTTCCAGTCGCCGCCATCCAGCGCTTCTGCCCAGACCAGCGTCGCCGGCTCGGTAGCACGCCAGGAAAAATCGCGCGGACCTACCGGAACGCCCGCGATGGGAACGCGATCCGCAAGAGGAAGTGATGCGATGGTGTGAGCGGTAACGTGAGAGCGGTCGGATGTGTCCCAGACTTCGACTTCCGAAGGGAAGCGGTCATAAGTGGTGACGTAAGAGTAGGGCTTGTGGATAGTCGTGACAAGTACGTGATGCCCGTCCGGCGCCGGACTTAGCCACTCGTAGTTCGCCGGCTTTCCGATCGGGGTGATCTTCCCGGTGGCCGCATCGACCAAAGCGAGTTGCGAAGCCGCGTAATAATCGAAGAGATCCTCATCGTGCTTGTTGCGGAGGGTGTCGCGGTTTTCATAGGTGCTGCTCTGTCCTTTTTCGCCCTCGGTCTCCTGGATGCTTGGACCTGGCGGCACGGTTGGTTCGGGCGGCGGCGCGCCCATCCCTTCGGGCACCAGTTTGACCAGAAGGGTTTCCTGGTCAGGCATCCATTGCATCTCGTCGTTGAACATGGGGTTAAGACGCGCTCCGGGCGCTTGATGGACTTCGCCGGACTTGGCGTCGCCGATCCAGAGTTCGACCGCCTCGGAAGCGATATTCACGAAAGCGAATCGTTTTCCATCGGCGGCCCACACTGGCCCGCCCGGACACGCGCCCGTGGGCAGCGCGATATGAATTTGCGCAGCATCCTTGGGCGAGACAGCGACGTGCACCAGTTCGAAGCTTCGTGCGCAGGGTGTAATGCCGTAACCGCCCGGGGTGTCGTGCTTGCTGTGATTCTTCGGCTCCACGCGCACGCCCGCCAGGCGTAGGAAGGGTGTCGCCACACGCGAAATCGACGGGTAGTCCTGCCAGGACACCAGAAGAATCGCGTCCTGTGTCGGACTCACTCTGGGCAGTGGCGGCGAGGGTGCATGCATCACATCCAGAATATTTTTCGGCGGCTGGTTGTATCCGGAAGGAGCATCGGCCGGTATCGCAGATACTGGGACCGAGTTCAACGCGATTGGATTCAGCGCAGATAAGTTCGACTGCGCCGCCACGGGCACAGCCGTCGCGCAAGCAACGAGCGCTCCGATCACAAGACAGTTCAAGGCGTTCCGGACGGGCATCAGCTTCCTCTCCTTCAATCCCCTGCAAAAACCGACAGTCAACAATACTCCGTGCCGTTGGAGTAATCGTTTAAGAGGCGTCATCGGGCAAGAACTTCAGAGCGGCAAAGCGCTGAGGGTGATGTCTTCAGCTTTGTAAAAGACGCTCATGCAGCCAGCGAACACTTCCACGAGGCGCTAGCGCGAAACGGTCCGACCCATCATTAGGCGGAAATCTTACTGTGGGTGAAACCGGCAAGTCAATGAAGGCCAGGAAGTTGGCGCTGGCTCATAAGACTATAGCGTGCCGCGTGGCCCGTGCGCGGTCTCGGGAGGGGCTTCTGGCGTGAGCGTAACAGCGATCTTACGGCCCGGTGGGCTCGAACCAGACTACCGCGCCCTTGGCGATCTCCGGCAGATCAAAGTGCGTACTCCCGTTTTCGAAACGCCCCGCGATCGTAGCCTCGTCGCCGAGAAATGGCAAGAAGTGTCCCTGCACCTTGCCCGGCACAGTTACCTCGGCGTGCTTCTCGGGAGTCTGCACAGCGTTTTCTTTGGAGCGCAGTCCCTGGAAGTTGGCGAAAAATACATGCGGTTTGCCGTCCACGGATGCGATCTGCGCCGCAACCATCGGCGAGGACTTCACGCGAATCTCACCCTCACCCAAGCCGTCCAGAAAATTCTTTTCGCTGTTCGGCGAGCAATCCTCGAAGTGGCTTTCCGCCAGCGCCATATAGCGCGCCCCCGGTGAATCCGCGAGGTGGGTCACGTTGGTCTGCCCCAGCAACTCTTCGCTCAAGGAACCGGTAGCGACGATCTTTCCACCGTTCCCGGCATACTTTTGCAAGGCAACCGTCTCATCCTTTGAAAGAATGCGCACGTCCGGCAATATCAACGTCTTCCCACGGAACGAACCCAGCGTCCTCGGCGTCACGATCTGATATTCGCGGTGACTCTGGATCAGAAGCAAGAGCGTACCCTGGTAGGAACGAAGGAACTCTTTTGTGAAGTAGTTGCGCGTAGTCGGAGAGAAGTACACGCCGACGGGATCAATCGTTGTCCGCGGATGGTAGAGCGTTTTCTCGTGCGCTGCAATCCATGTGAACACCTGCTTCCGCGTGGCTAGGTCGTTTGAGCCAGACATGACGTGCGTAGCCGCGTCCCACACATTCGCTCCCGCCATGACCTCCGACATGAAGAGGTTCCGCATCGGCTCCGGGGCGCTGACCTTGGGATCGCCATCCCACGAGTAATTCAATATCCAGGTTGCCTTGCCCTCGGCGAACGCGCGGAACGTCTGCATGCCGATCTGGTAACGGAACCAATCGAACGGCGTTCGTGAAACCGCCATATGATCGCCGTTGCCAAACTCGTACTCGTGCGCAACCGCATCGTTAACGGCATACAGGCTATATACGTCCGCGCCAACGCGCACCGCCTCTTCCTCGATGCCCGGGTAAATTTCCGGAATCGTCTTGATCTGCGGATTCACAGCTTTGGCCGTCTGATCGATCTCGCGCATGAGGTCGGTCAGCGACTGGATCCGAAAATCGACCCATTGTCGAAAATTTGGATCCGAGAAATCTCCCAGCTTCAGGTCACGTCGTGCGTCCAGTCCAGTCTGCTTGCGAAACGCCGCGACGGTCGCGTCATCGAAGCTCGCCCAGGTGTCTTCCCAACCGTCGAAGTGCGTCATCCAGTACGGGATGTCCACGTAAATGCCGTCAATCCCGGTTGCCGCAATCTGCCGCACCCGCTCCATGTACGTCTTTCGCCACTCCTGCGCATAAGGAGTGATCCACACATCCTCGTCGCCTTTGGCGATCCAGAAAGCAGAGCCTCCGCCAAAGATCGCGGGCTCACCCGTGATCTTACGTTGCAACCAATCTGGATGATCTTTGGCAACCGAGTGCGGTGAGCGATCGGCGTTTGCTGTGATGCATTCCAGTCCGGCGATGTAAACGAATGCGTGGTTTCCTTCTTTGTGCGCGCGCTCAGCTACAGCACGAATCGCGGCCAGCTTCTCCTCCGGATGCAAGAAGCTTTCGTAGCGGCCTGGGATGTCGTTGTCCACCTCGATGCCGAACACGTGACTCTCCCGCGCATTTCGTACGATCTGGTCGGCGTTGTCAGCCTTCAGGCCGTAAGCCGCAATGCGCACAAAATGCGTCCAATCCTGCTCCGGTGAGTTGGGAGCAGCTGCCAATAAAATGGCGCACAGCATCAGGAGAAGCACGGCGAGACAGCTCTTTCGTTTCATGCCCGGCCCTCGTTGTGAGTATGGTTATTGCGACGTCCGTTACTATCACGCACGATTCCGCCATCCGTATGCTCGCTGACCATGCGCTAGCTAGAAACCAGTCGGTGGTGCGCCGCCCGTTGCGTCGTCCTGACCGAGACCAACCGTTGGGCGCAGCGTCAAACTGCCATCCGTATTCAGACCTTGCCGGCACGCCCAGCGCACCGGATACCTTTGCCCTTTGACTTCGATTTCCGCTCTAAGTCTCAGTCCCTTCCAGTTCGTTCCCTTGGGCAATGGGAACTTCGCCTGCCGGACTTTTCCTGGAAGCGGATAGCCAGCGTCGAGACTCCCTTCCACTTTCACTTTCCCATCCTCACTGGACACCGAGACGCGCAACACGCCGGGGACCCCTGAAATCCCGTCGTTCGCAAAGCCAATAATCAAGCCCGGATAGCCCGCTTCTTCATAGCTCCACACCCATGAGGGCCGAACCCGGTAGCCGATCTTGCGTGCCAGTTCGTCAATCGCGCCGGGAAACTGGTGGTAGTAGTTGAGGATTCGATCGGCCTGGATGCGATGCCAATTCCATAGCGAAAAATAGTCAGCGCCCACATCCTGCACATGGTGGATAACGTTGTCGGTATAGGTCACGCCCTCATCCACCCTTAGCTGTTTCGGCGACCCATCCGACATTCCAACTTCCACCGTAACTCCCGTCCAAGGCGGGCGGTTGCTCAGTTCTTCGATCTGCTCGTTTTCAATGAATATCGTATCGGTCCGCAGCCAGTTGAAACTTCGGACGGTACGTTCGAGCAGTTCAGAATTGCCCACCTTGCTGAAGTCCGGCTGCGTGTTCGTGGTCAGCGGCGTCTTCCGCCAGCGCTCTGCCTGATGCTGGAACATGCTCACGAAGGTTTTCTCCGCGGTAACGGAGTCGGGAAAGGGGTTCGACTGCAGCGGCCAGGTGTGTCCCTCACCCCAGAATCCGTACATAAACGTATCGACGTATTCCACGTCGGGATGGCCGTCATAGGCGTCCGCCAGCAGGTCCACTAGTTCCCGAAATGCAGACTGGAACGCGGGATCGTCATAGCGAGGTTCATACCTCGCGCGCCCCTCCCATTCTCCCAGCTTCACCATCGGCACCTTCTGCCGCAAGAATTCCGGTATTGCGAGATCGGGAATGTCCGGGTTACTTATCATCACGCGGAATCCGACCCGCTTCCCATACGTCCGTGCCAGATCGAAGGTCAGCTTCCAGTGCTCGCACAGATCGAGTCTTCCGGGCCGCTGCTGCACGTCTTTCCAGTTCACGCGGATATAGAGTTTCGTCCCTAGCGGCAACTTGACCAGGTTTTCGATGGACTGGGCCAGTGTTTCCCCATCTTTCTTCGCTGGCCCTACCTCATCGCAGATATAAGTGATGAGACCCATTCCATAGTTGGGCACGATCTCCTGAGAGGGCGTCAGGGCCATGACCACATTCCAACTGGGATAATCGTCGGCGGAAAAAGGTCCCTGATAGAGCCGATCAGGCACCGGCGGCCCAGAACCGAAGTCATACTTCTCGAAATTGTGAGTGGGAATATTCCCCAGAAGCGGTTCGCTGCCGAGGCCCGCCGCTACTGCGATCGCACCGCCGGCCTTCAGAAATGATCTTCGCTGCATATTCCGCCTACCCTCAAGGTCGAAATGCTCGGAGTGTGAAATTACTGTAGGTGGTTGGTAATGTCGAACACCAGTCCGGTGTTGCCCAGGCTAACCGGCAAGACATAGCTGTCATAGATTGGATGGCCGTCAGCGTCCAAAGCGCGGATCTGAAAGTTCAAAGCTTTCGTGCCGCCCAGGCTTGCAGTGTCGAAGCTCGCGGCCTGAACGCCAGGATCGAGAGGGTCGAGCGCGGCATGCGCGGCGATTTCCTTCCAGCTCCAATCTGCGCCTGTGCCCGTGTATTGCCATAAACGGCCTGTACTACCCTCGTTTGCGAACATGTATTCCGCGCCCACCGAAATGCCGCCGCCGTTGTACCCGGTCTTTGAATTCTGATCGGTGTCGAGAAATATCTGCCAGTTGTCCGCGCTCGCGCCGTCCCAGCGAATCGAAGTACGCCCTGGCGCCCGATTGCCTTGGGCATCGAAAGCGTCCGGCCATGCGCTGGCAAACGGGGCCTGCACGGCCTGTTGTTCCACTGCCGCGGTTTCTGCTGCCCAGTACTTCGGGGGGCTCGCGTACGGATTACTTGTTTCCTCCGTCAAGTAAACCCAGCCGGCGTTGCGCTGCTTGGCTAGTTCCAACGCGGTCTGGACTTGGTCTGCGCCCATGCCATAGATGATGTGCCAGAAGCGGTCGGGTGGGTACTTATGCACCCACGCATAGTCGACATAGTCGTTCTTATAGGTCGCTAAACCCTGGTCTTCCCAGTTCATCAGGATGTTGGCAATTCCCATCCAGCAATCGCTCGGACTGTAGGTTCCGGGATTTATCACCGTGATCCGCGCGCCCGCCTTTTCGTGCACGTAATTTGTCAGGGCCTCGTAGTACAAGAACTCGGTGGGAAGAAACGGATTGCTGGCGGTGCAATCGGTGGGCGCCTCATCGAAGAACATGCCATCGACCAGGTAGTTGCGGTATACCGCATCGATCTTTTGCCGGACAATGTGCGGGTCTCGCGCGCCGTACTCGGTGTACGTATATCCGATAACGAAGATTCCTTGCTTGCGGGTGGCGCGGATCGCCCGATCCACGCTCGGATAGTAGGTTTCATCGTCACCGTTATCGAGGTTGACGATCATCATGCCGACGGCCTTCGCCCCCGGCGCCGCCCACGCTGTCCATTGCGGCGACCCCGGATCTTGATAGGATGGCGCGCCCAGCCGCGTTTGACCGGCGGCCATCACCGCCGTGAACAGAACGATGAGCCATCCGCTGAGCTTCACGCCGCGCTGCGCGCTTGTCATGTCTATGCCTCAGTCAATATCTGAATCCTGGCGCTAGAACTCGAACCGCACTCCGAACTGGAAGAAGCGGGGCGTTTCTCCCACAGCGGCGCCGGAAATCGTTCCGAAAAACGGATTCCCCCCCTCCGCACCTCCTACAGCCGAATTCGGCTGTCCAAAGCGAGGGTGATTGGTGAAGTTGAACATCTCGGCCCGCACTTCCAGCCGCATGCCTTCTTTAGGCACGAACGATTTGTAAAGGTTAAGATCCGCGTTGTGGATCCCGTCAACGCGCAAGCCGGAAAAATAGCGGGGTGCGTTGCCCGGAATCTGGTCTCCGGGATCTGCAAAGCAACTGGCGTTGAAGAAGGAGTTCACGGGAGGAAGACCGTTGCTTATGGCTGTCGAGTTCGCTTCCCAGTTCAAGGCCACGTCGTGCATGCTAGTCCCGCTCTTGAGCTTGGGGCAGAGAACCTCGGGACGCTGGGTGCCGTTGGCCAGGCGCGCGTTGGACATGCCGATGGCCATAGGTTGCCCCGATTGTTGAGTGATCATGGTTGCGACCGACCAGCCTCCGATGACCGCATCCACGGCTCGGTTCATATCGCCGCCAATCCATTGTTTGCGGCCGACGGGCAGGTCGACAACCACGGCGGCCGCGAGCCGTTGCGGCGCGTCACTGGCGCCGATGCTATGCTCCGCCTTCAGATTGTCCAGTTGTTGCGGAAGGCCGAGACTGAGCCCACCTACCCAATTGTTCCGGCCTGCCGAAGAATAATCGGTCTCCTTCGATATGGTGTAGCTGCCTTCGAAGCTTACGTGGTGCGTGGTGCGCTTCTGAAAACGGAACTGCATCGCGTTGTACCAAGAATTCGCGCTCTCCAGCATCAGGCCCTCGAAATCGCCGGCGAATTGCGGGTACTTATTCAACAGATAAGCCAAGGGCAAGGTCGATTGGCCGTAGTTGGAATTAACTTCATTGAAGCAAGGGTTGGAAGGGGTCGATACGCAAGGGGTATTGAACATGTTGTAAAACGGATTGCCAACCTGGGTCTCAAGAAAATTGCTGACGCAGCTATCCGTCTGGCAGGTCGAGTCGGTGGGAGTTACAGCGGCCGCAACCTGGCCCACCAAGGACGAGGGGATGAAAGCCCGGTTGTTGGTGCCAGACCAGGGTAGATGGGTGCTGCGGTTTGCAACATAGTCGGCGCCAACCTCGATCTCGCTGGGCAGCTCTCGCTGTACTCCCAGATTCCACTGGTAGATGTCGGCGTCCCGCGCCGCGGTCGTGCCCAAATCGTTCGGGTTTTGATAGCCCCAGTTTGCAAATTGGCCGTACTGCCTACCCTGCGGACCGGTAAAGCCCGTGGGAAACGGGTTTTCCAGAGTTGCCGATTGAGTGGTGAAATCGTTGTTAGTAAAAAACAGGTTGGCCGTTTTGCGGAACGCAGAGCCGGGGTACTGGAAGTTTGTGGCCGGGCTCATGCCAAAATAAATGCCGGCTCCGCCGCGCACCACCGTCTTGGAATCGAACGCGTAGGCAAAGCCCAGCCTCGGTCCGATGTCCTTGCGGTACGTCGGGACCGTCCTCATGCTGGAGGTGGCGAACTGCGTCGTGCCGAACAACTCCTGCGTCGCGGGAAGATTCAGCCCCACGCTCTGCATCGTCGCCTGCGCGCTCATCGTGCCTGCTGGCGCGGTGCCGGGAAGGCTCGCAAGATTGATGCCTACGCCGGAATCCGCCGTGAAATTGCTGAATTCGAGCTGGTTGTTGCGCGAGGTATAGGGCGAACTCCACTCGTAGCGCAGGCCTAGATTCAGCGTGAGCTTCGAATTCACCTTCCAGTCATCCTGGATGTAAAACCCTTGCTCCAATGACCGGTTGGCCACCGAGGGAGTCACTAACAGCTGACTGGTTGCGTTGAGATTGTCGCCGTAGCCAAGAGCCAAGCTGGCCAGCGGGTTGCCCGTCGTGATGGTCTCGATATTGTTTGGATTGCTGCAGGGTCCGTTGCAAATCTGCGTAGTGTCGCTGAATGGGTTCGGAGATGTGACGTCATCCGTAAAAGTCAGGAGGCCGGTCGGGTTGTTCGGCTGCCAGAAATTGTTGTAAAAAATTCTCTGTTCCCCGCCCACCTTGATCAGGTGCGATCCTTTGGAGATCACCAACTGTGAGGAATAGCTCACCAGTGTGTGGCCGAATTTGGTGTAGATGCAGCACTGATCGTAAAGGTTATTCCACGGCAGATTCCCCTGCATCATAAACGTGGGCATGTGGTCGATCCCGTTGGCCTGCTCGAACACAGAAGGCAATCCTTGCGTGCCAGACGGCAGTGACGCGTTGAAACCGGAGATTGTTGGGATACCCGGCAGCGACAGTTCGTGCACCCGGTCGACCGCCGCATGGTTGGTCCAGATGATCCGCGGGTTCACGGTCCAGGAATATTCGAACGAGCCGTTTTGCGCCACAGTCACACCGCTGGCAATTCCATCATTATCGAAGCTATCGCCTAAGGTGAGCGGAGTGGTGTAGTTGTTCCAGCCGCGGCTGTAGCGGCCGTTGATGCGGTTTTTGTCGTTGATCTGGTGGTCCAGTTTAATGTCGAACTGGTAATCCGGCGCTTGCGCCAGCGTTGTGTAGTTATAGTTACCGAATTCGTTCGAGTTGCTGGGCTTCGGGTAGAGATTGAGCACAGCCATTCCGATGGGATCCCGTTCGCCCACCGGGATGACTCCTCCGTCCTGCACTAGCGGCCGGCACATCGTGCCGGGTGTCGCCGGCGCCGGACAGGGAACGAGAGGCTGCTTCGGATCGTAAATGGGATTTGTAAGTCCCGAGAAGTCCCCTTGCCGTTCCGCCATGGTGGGTACGGTCACGAGCCCGCTGACCGCGCTGGAGCTTTTCACCTTCTCGAAGTCAACAAAAAAGAACGTCTTGTTCTTCTTGATTGGCCCCCCGAGCGAGAAGCCACCCTGGTCACGCTTGCTGTCTGGCTTGGGGTTGGGCGCGGGATTAAAGAAATCCCGAGCATCGATCCCCGGACGCTGCAGGAAATACCAGCCCGTGCCATGGAAGGCGTTGGTTCCGCTCTTCAGCACCATATTTACCACGGTGCCGCCATTGTTGCCGAACTCCGCCGAAAAGCTGTTGTTCTGCACTTTGAATTCCTGCACGGAATCAACCAGGGGCTCGTAGTACACGTTGGTGTTTCCACCCTCGCCCTGTTCCGGCGCGCTGATGAGGGCGCCGTCCAGCCGTATCTCGGCGGTCGCGTTGCGCTGCCCGTTGGAACTGAAGTTCGTTCC
Source organism: uncultured Acidobacteriaceae bacterium (assembly GCA_963749985.1). GTDB lineage: Bacteria > Acidobacteriota > Terriglobia > Terriglobales > Acidobacteriaceae > Sulfotelmatobacter. The sequence goes on from CAVVOS010000008.1 coordinate 621,540, forward strand.
GGCCGGATAGTTATCCCCTGTACCCGATCCCGCCACCTCGGTGACGCCCGCCGCCAGGAACGTCAGACCGAAGTAGTCGCGGCCCATCAACGGGATTTCGTTTATGTACTCGTGGGTAATGTCCGTGCCCAGGGTCGCGTTGTCCGTGTCCAGCAGCGGCGGCGCGGCCGTAACGCTGATAGAAGTCGATGCGCCTGCAATGTCCAGCCTGAAGTTCAGCGATGACTCCTGATCGACCGCCAGAACCACTCCGGTTCGTTCCGCCGAACGAAAGCCGTGGGCCTCAACCTTGACGGCATAGGTGGAAGGGCGCAAACCGGTGAAGAAATACGATCCCTTGTCGTCGGTGTGCGCAGAGTTGGAAATGTCCGTACCGACGTCGCGGATGGTCACCGTAGCATTGGCCACAACCGCTCCCGTCGCATCGGAAACAACACCGCGCAACTGCGCCCGGTAGCTCCCCTGACCCCAAAGGAAGAGAGCCGAACCCAGGATTGAGACAACGGAAAACAGCACGGTGGAGAGCAAACGATGGCGAACCGGCAAACATTCCACTCTTGGCACTCGCATGGACGGCCTCCCGCAAAAGACCCAAAGCAGATGATATTCGTATACTTGCGTTTTGTAACGTTTGCTTTCGCTCACACTTTTACTTTCGTCTTCACTGCTTTGTCAAGCTTTTCTCTCCTGCTATTAGTGAATCGTGTGAATTAGGAATACAACTCGCTGGCGATGGGGGCGAATCGACGAAATGCTGCGCCGGGCTTTGCGCTTGCTCCTGTTCCCGCCAATTGAGTTCACCAGCTGGCTTGTCAGGCTTGATGTTCACGGCCTCTGTCGGCAGCTCAATGCCGCACCAAGGACAGAAGCCGATCACAATGCCGCGTCTCCCGGACGGTGCGCACGCGGATCCTCACACCGCGGGCCGAGGACCATCCAGTGTGATTCAGTGGTTTGCCGTAGAGCGTCTACACAGTGCTTCCTTCAGATTCTGGCCGAGACTCCAGCAAACCCTGCGGAAGCCTCGATGCAGCCCACTCTCCGCTTCCAACCTGCTGGCATGCAAGTGGCGAAGGAGGGCACACCGCCGGGCGGCTTTCCACGTTCATGAAGGGTGGTCCGAGGGAGAAGGACAGCCAGTCAGGGAATGGGAGGGATATACAGTGTTTCCTGTAGAAGAAGAGGCCTCTCCGAGTTGGAAAAAACCCTCTCCCCGGTCGTTGGGGAGAGGGCGGTTGGGGACAGAACGTCTTCTAGTCGTCGTCGTCAACCTTGGTGGGTGCCGGGTTGTTGAATTCGGTCGCGGGGCGAACCGTCTTCTCACCCGGATAGGGCCGCGTAAACCCGGTGGACTCATACCAGTTGAAATGGTTGACAGTGTCCGGGTCTTCGGAGTCAGGCTTGGTCAGTTTGCCGGCGAAGATCTGCGCCTTCTTCTGGAGCCAACCTGCCCTCAGGGCTTTGACCGCGGGGCTGCCGGTGGAGTCGGCTGCGCTCGCGGTAACGCCCTGGTTCAGCGGGATCTGGTTCGGCACGTGCGTCCACGGGAGGAAGTTATCCGCGGGCGGGTTGTTGGTGAAATCCGTCCTCATCGGCGTCGCGGTGAGATCGAACTGGTTCATGGGGGGCAGACCGAGGATTTGCTCGATCGTCCGCGTCATGTTGACCTGCGTGTAGTAGGTGCTGTCGGTTGGTCCGTTCTGCACGGCGTAGGGGCTGACGATATAGCCTGGGCTGCGGTGACCGTCGACGTGGTCGACGCCGTTCTGGGCATCGTCTTCCTCGATGAAGATCGCCGAAGTAGGCCACACGCTGCTGTGGCTGATGTAGTCGATAATGCGCCCAACGGCCAGGTCGTTATCGGCTTCTTCTGCCTGTACCGCCGGCGGGCCGCCGGTGTGGTCGCACATGATCCACAGGATGCTCAACGTGGGCACCGAATTGTTGGCCACGTCATTGTTGAAGTCCTGCAGCCATAGATCGACGCGGAACTGATCGGGAATGCCCAGATCGAACTGCGGGAAGTTCTTGATCAGGTGGTTGTAGACGGCCGGGATTGAGGACTCTGCCTGGACCGTGTTTTGGAAGTACAGCGTGGTCTCACCCTGTGTTCCTGGCGGCCCGCAATCGGGACCTCCTTCGAAGCATTGCGAGTCGGCGTAAAAGTCGCTCCAGCTCGGCTCGCTGGTCGACCCGCCCGGCTGCAGGAACGTATCGTTCTCGACGTATTCGCCGTAGAGCTTCAGGGACAGGCCTGCGGCCGAGGCTTCCGAGAACACGAAGCCCGTTTTCTGATAGGCGAGGGCATCGCCGGCATTTCCGCCGGGATAGCTGCGAACCCAGTCAGGCGACTGGATGTCGTCGGCGTAGGGCGCCATGCCCTCGGTGATCCACTGGTGACCGTCAGCCGACTGGCGGCTGGGATCGTAGAAGTTGTCCAGGAGAGGGAAGCGCGTGACCAGCGCGTGTACGTTCGGCGTGATTGGAGTGCCGCCGGCTGCGGAGCCGTCGCCGAACACCGCCAGCGAAGCGTCGCCATTGCCGGCGGTCACGTCGCCCAGGATCTGATCGTAAGTGCGGTTTTCACGGACGATCAGGAACACGTGCTTGATCAGCGACGGATCGCCGATCTTCGCCGGGATTGCGGCCGGCTTGGCAGTGGGGCTGCCACCGGAGGCAGACTCGATATTTGCCGTCCGATTCCAGTGGTTGTACTCGTAGACGTTGGCCGTCATAGTCGCCAAGGTGGCGCTATTCGGTACCGGGACGATGCTGACAGTGCCATCGTCCTGGTGGGTGTTGTAGCCGCAGACGCCATGGTCGCACTCGAACGAGTTACGCGTCCCGATGCCCTTGTCATTGGCAACGATGAGCACGTTAGCGGACGCGTCCAGTACGACCGAGGCCGGAGCATAGGCGACCGGAATCATGCCCTCGACGGGATTCTGCACCCCGTTGGCGAGGTTCACGACCGCGACCGCGTTGGCATTGTAAAGCGCGACGTAGGCAATGCCGTTCTTGCTATCGACTGCGATAGAGTCCGGCGCAGCGCCATACGCCGAGCCTTGGCCGGGTATTCCGATCGGCAGTCCAAGGTTGATGGTCCGCTCCACCAGGTTGCTGGCCGTGTTGATCACCGAAATGGTGTCGCTATAGGTATTGGCGACCAACAGGTTCCCTGCGTAGAAAGCCATCCCGGTCGGGTGCAGACCACCGGTCGAGATGTTTGCGGTGACCGTCATCGAGGCTAGATCAACCACAGAAACAGTGCCGGTGATAGCGGCGCCAACCACCGGGTCGGCGACGATTTCAGTGCCGGCGGACCAGATCTGGAAATCCGCCTCGGTAGCCGCGCGGCCACCCTCGTTGCTGACGTAGGCGGTCGTGCCAGCATGGTTGATCACAACGCTATGCGGCGCGTTGCCAACCCGGATCTGCGTACCCTGCTGGTTGGTGATCAGGTTGATCTGGGTGAGCGTATCGTTCTGGTTTAGCAGGGCATAGGCGCTCTGGCCATTACTTGAGACCGCGACGCCGCCAGGATAGGAAGTGCTCGGGCTATAGAACGTGCCGCAGGGTACGGCATAAGCGCCCGGAGGGCTGTTCGGAAAGCAGGTGATGAAGGAACTGTTCGGGGGCACGCTGATCTGGGCGTCGTCAGACAGCAAGCCCTGCGCGTTGACGTTGGCGACGGTGACATAGCTGTCGTCCTGGCTGAACACCAGGTGCGTGCCGTCCGCCGAATAGGCTATGCCGCTGTAGCTGCCGCTCGGATCGTTTCCTCCGGCCGGGGTGTAGTTCTGCAGGACAACGCCGGTCTGGGTGTCGAACACCTCGACGGCCCCGTTGCCATTGGACGCATACGTACCCAAGGTGAGCACAGCAGCGGTGTGAGTCTTTAGAACGGGGTTCAGCGCGATGGCCTTGGCCCGAACTTCGATGCCGAGGTTTACCTGGGTGCCGGCCGGGTTGATGATCTGTCCAGAGCTGACGACCCAAGAGCCGTTTGTTTGCGGGCCGGTGACGTAGGTGGGGTAGTACAGCTGGGATTGAGCAGCGGCAAGCCCGGAAAGGCCCAGCCCCGCCGCCATGAGTCCGGCGAGCGGACGCAGGTGGTTGGTCCGAGGCTTCTTTCGAGACTTATTTCGGATCCTATTTGAATACATATACTGTTCTCCTTATTCGTTTTCTCAGCGTGCAACGATAGTGGAAGGGATTTCGTGGCGGTTTAGTGGAAGGGACTTGGTAGGGGTGCTCATTATTGTTCTCAATCTCCCACAGGGCTTGGCGCAAGTGTTCGGTGCCTACCACTGTAGTTTTGGGAAAGAGACGCTAAGATGACGCGGAGATTACATTTTTGTAACCTTCGCTTTTGAAATGACGGCGACTTCGTAATTTCGGCAATTGAGCGTTTATTGTTGAAGCGGGCGGACAGATAATGAAACGCCTTCGGAGGCAGGCCTGTGTCCGGCGCTCCCCGGTCCCGTAAGAGATTCAAAATCTCCGATTCCCTTGACCGGCAACTCAATGCGTATGCGCAGGTGGCAATCGCAGCCGGAGTGAGTGTGCTGGCACTGGCCGGGACGTCCGAGGCGAAAGTTGTTTACGCCGAGACGTATCAGGATATGCACCCAAGCGTTCCCCTATACATTGATCTCAACCATGACGGCATCAATGATTTTCAACTGCGCACGATCTTGTTCAGGGGCACCTCGAGCCCGATGAGCCTATCATCGCAGGCCGGACCACAGGCCAGGATGTGACTGGGGCGCAGCCCGAAACGTTAGACAGGTTGGCGCTGGGGAAAAGGTCGCTTTTCATCGCAACTGGTGGAAAGTGGGCCCCTCTCTTTTAGTCACCGGTACCCACAAGAGGAACAGATTGCGTGCCGCGCAGAGCGTTATCCTTGATAGTTAGCACCGCCGAGCTCCTGCCCTTTGCAGTTGGTTGAAACTCGACTGTCACCGTACAAACCTTCGCTACCGGAACCCGCCCCCCACAATTGTTCGTCTCGGTAAAGTCCCTGGGGTCTGCTCCGGAAATTGCGATGGAGTGAACCGTCAGAGGGGTCGTCCCCGGATTGCTCAGCTGCATCGTGAGCGGTTTGCTCTTGCTGCCAACTACCGTTTCTGGAAAGCTCAAAGAACCAGGATATAAGGCGACAATCGCCCCATTCAGCATCACGGTGACGGTCTGCGTTGAGTAAATGGCATTTGTTATGGCGAGGTCCGTGCTGCCGTTCTTATCGAAATCAGCGGCAACGAAAGCCACCGGCCCCACGCCCGGGTAGTAGGTTGCCGGCGAACTGAAGTTGCCGTTGCCGTCTCCCGCCAGTATGCCGACTTCGTAATTTACTAACGACGTCAAAGTCGCAAGATCAAGAATGCCCCGCCCGCTGAAATCCGCCGCCAGGAGCCCCGTCGGAGAACTCTGCGTCGCAAAATTAGTGTAACTCTGGAATGTCCCATCGCCATTCCCTAACAGGATTGATACGGCGGGTACAAAGCTGGCCAATACCGCCAGGTCAATTTTTCCGTCCCGGTTAAGATCCGCAGCAACTACCGCCGTCGGCTCCAAGCCGGTAGCGTAGGCTACGGCGGAATCGAAAGTACCATTGCCTTTACCCAGTAAAATCGAAACGCTGGTTCCAGATCCGGACACCGTCGCAAGATCAAGGTTTCCATCTCCATTAAAGTCAGCAGCGGCAATCGAAACCGGGCTCAGCCCGGAAGCAAAGGCGACGGGAGCCTTAAATCCACCTTCTCCATTCCCGGCCAGAAATGAAAGGCCACCCCCTTGGTTTCCTACAACGAGATCGATGTTTCCATCATTATTGAAATCGCCGGCGACTAGCGCCTGTACCGCGCTGCCGGCAGGATAGTCCTTATACGTTGCGAAAACCCCGGCGCCCAGGTTCAAAAGAACCGAAACCTTGCCCGACGAATAATTGGCTGTTGCAATATCCGGCCGCCCGTCATTGTTAAAGTCGGCGCTGACAATCGGTCCGTACTGTCCACTACTCACCGAGTAAGTTGCAGCCTGACCAAACTTCCCGCCTCCTAACCCGAGAAGAACAGAGACCGTGCTGTCCAGGGTGTTTACTGTCGCAAGATCCGGGTATCCGTCTCCGTTAAAATCAGCACTCGCGATTCCCAAAGGATCTTGGCCAGTCTCATACGCCGCAGAATTCCCGAATGTTCCATCGCCGTTTCCAAGAAGAGTGGAAAGGTGGGTCGGTTCATTCCCATTAAAATTTGTGATTACAAAATCGATCACACCGTCGCGATTGAAATCGCCTGTGGCAAATGCTTCCGAAGAACCGTCTGAGCCATACCCAACACTCGGCTGAAACGTTCCGTCACCGTTTCCGAGGAAGACGGTCACCGGCCCGTTGTCGACTGCGACATCCAGTTTGCCGTCTCGGTTAAAATCCCCGGCCACGATTGGACCCGCGGCGGCAATCGATGTGGTTAGCGGAGCCTGGAATGTTCCATCGCCATTCCCGATCAGCACGGACATATACGCGCATCCGCAATCGGGGCCATCTGTGACCACCAAATCGAGGATTCCATCTCCATTGAAGTCATCCGCAACCAACGCGATAGGTGTGTCGCCCGCCGGATATGTGGTGCCTGTCTGAAAGGTGCCGTCCCCATTACCCAACATCACGTAAATTCCACTGTAGTACGAGGCCACTGCCAAATCGGTATGTCCGTCCCCATTGAAATCTTCAGCGACGATGCCAAGGTCGTAACTCGGGGTCGTGTAAGTCACGGGTGTTTCGAACGATCCATCCCCTTTGCCTAGCAAAACGTAAACGGAATACGCAGAGTTGCTGGTCACTGCCAGGTCGAGTTTGCCGTCGCCGTTGAAGTCAGCTGCCACCAATTCGCTGGCGTAGTAAGGAACGTCCGTCTTAATCGGCGATCCAAAAGTTCCGTCGCCATTGCCCAAATAAACCCAGACACTGCTCCCCACCCAGTTCGCCACCGCGATGTCCAACTTTCCGTCGTGATTGAAATCGCCGGTTACTACCGCGCCGGTCTCGTACCCCGCCGAGTAAGTGGCGCGCTGCTTGAACTCGCCGTTGCTCTGGCCAAGCAAGATCGTCACGGTCTGAGAAAATCCGTCGGTCACGGCGACGTCGAGCCTGCCATCGTTGTTGAAATCTCCTACCGCCACGCCTCCCGGCTGCGTGCCGAGGGCGAAATCAGAGCGATTAAACAGGAAAGCCTGTCCAAAAGCTGGCGAAACACAAAGGACGGACGCAAGGATAAGTTTGCACGAGCGAACTCCAAGTGATTCCAGCATGGCCACCACTGCCTCCTGCTTGCAGACAAGCGCACCAGTCTACACCAAGTCGGTTCGCTTGATGAGAGTCCGAAGTTAGGGATGAAGAAATCCATAACAGGGGGAGACGTATCCCCCTCGTGGACCCGCTAAACATCGACGAGCGCGCGCAGGGGCCCGAGCCAGGGTTCATAGCGTCGCCAGCGCTCGACGGAGGTGCGATAGATCGGCTGCCGGGTCTGCCACTTGCTGGGCGTCTTCACAGCTCGCGGATTCGATTCGGGGCGCAGGCAGTCGTCGTGCCACGTCAGGCCGCAGGCCGCAATGATCCGCCGGATGACAGGTTCGGGCGCGCGGGTCAGGTCCTCGTAATCGACCTCGATGAAACGATCCGCCGGCAACACTCTCCGCCAATGGTCGATAAGCCGCTGGTAGCTGCGGAAATACGCGACCAACTCGTCGCCACCGGTCGGAAACGCGAGGCTCGGATGGAAATGAGTTTGATGAATCGACAGCGCTGTGTCGACTGCGGCGCGGCGGCAATGGATGATGGTGGCGCGCGGGAATGCCAGGTGGATCAGCCCGGCCCAGAGGAAGTTGAACGGCATCTTGTCGGTCACTCGCGCCGCCTTCGGCGCGATCGCGCGCAGCACCCCGACATAGTCTGCCGCCGCCTTGGCCAAGAACTCCGACAGAACGAACGGCGTCTCGTTCCCGGGCGCGGGGTTTCCGGCCGAATAAGAGCGCAGCCACGCTGCCCCGCGCTCGTTCCAGAAATTCAACTCACCGCCGCCCCTGACCTCGGGATGCATGGAGACGATCTGCTCGACGAGAGTTGTGCCGGACCGCGGCATGCCGACGATCGGCACCGGCGTCGCATCGCAGCTGCCGAGTTCGGGGGCGCGCGCGACTAAGTCGGGTGTAAAGCGGACAATCAGACGGTCGATCTCGATGGAGAACGCGGCCGAGTCGAACGATGCAAAGCTGCGGCGCACGGTGTCTGCGGCGTCGAGATGCCGCATGGCCAAGCCGTAGTCGCCAAGATCCTCCGCCGCCTTGCCAATCGCGAGGTGAACACGCTGGCGTTGCGCCAGTTCCAGTCCCGGTGTGGCGAGGGCGGACTGCATTTGTTGGAGGAGTCCGTCGTCGTGGCTGGTGACCGGGCGGCACCGGACCAGTTCGTAGTAGGTTCCCACCAGCAGCGGCGCGATGGCGATGGCGCGTTCGAAGCATGCACGGGCTTCGTCGAAGCGACCGAACTCAGAGAGCAGATTGCCGAGCAACTCGTACGCCATAGCATTCCGCGGATCGGCCACCAGCGTCTCTCGCAATACCTGTTCGGCTTCCTTGTTGCGATCCTCGATCAGCAACGCCCGCGCCTTGCCCAGGCGGCCGAAGTTGGTCCTACCTCCGCTCGCCGCCGCGCGGCGGAAACAGCCGATCGCCTCGTCGAGATGGCCCAGTATGTAGACCAAGGCGCCGGCGCGGAACCACGCCTCGGTCAGGGATGGGAGCAGCTTCGTGGCACGGTCGTACGCGGCGATTGCCCCGCCGATGTTGCCCAGCTTCTCCAAGGCAATTCCCAGGCGGAAATATGCATCGGCGTAGCGCGGGTCGCTGGCGACCGCTCGCTGCAATGCCGCGATCGCATCCGGTACACGGCCGACCTCGAGGCAGGCAAGGCCGAGATCGTGCTGGATGATGGCATTGGAAGGCTGCAGCAGCGCTGCATCGCGCAACGGCGTGATCGCATCGGCCGGTCGCCCGGCCCTGAGAAACTGAGTAGCCAACGCAAGCAGAGGTGCCACCTGCTGCGGCACGGCCGGATTTGGAGATTGGGACATGTGTGCTTCTTATCTTGTCATCTTCTATTGTCATCTCACGCAGGAGGCTGGCATGTGGAGCGTGACCCGCGTGCCTTGTCCCGGTTGGCTCGAAATCTCCACATTACCGCCGTGAAGCAGTGCGATACTCTGAACGATCGCCAGCCCCAAGCCAGTGCCGCCTGAACCTTGGGAACGCGACGAGTCTACACGGAAGAAGCGATCAAAAACCCTCGGCAGGGCTTCCGGTGGAATGCCGACACCTGTATCGGAGACTTCGATGCGAATTCTGGAAAAATCCGCGTTCGAAAAATCAATGTTCGTTCCTAACACAACGACTCCTCCGCGTGGCGTGTGGGTCAAGGCATTCGAGACCAGGTTACCCACTGCCCTCTGCAAGAGCGTGCGATCCAGTTCGGCAACGACCGGTTTGTCGCCGACCTTGGTGGTGAGCAAGATTCCGCCGTCCGCAGCCGAGGCTTCGTAATATTCCCGCACTCCGCCGAGCAATTCGCCCACATTCACCCGCTCGCGGCGCAACTGTGTCAGTGGGCTTTCCGCACGCGCCAGAAATAGGAGATCCCCAATGAGATCCGATAGCCGCACGGCTTCTTCGAGGCAGGACTCGATCACATCGCGATATTCGTCGGCGCTTCGTGCCCGGGCCAGAACCACCTCCGCTTCCCCGCGAATGTTATTCACGGGAGTGCGCAGGTCGTGCGCAATGTCCGTCGAGAATCTCGAAATGCGCTCGAACGACTCTTCCAGGCCGTCCAGCATTTGGTTGAAGGTACTGGCAAGGGACGCTAGCTCTAATGGATATCCTTCGGGAAGAATGCGTTCCCTCAGGTTCGTCGAGCTGATGTGGCGTGCGGTGGTTGCCATTTCTTCCACTGGACGAATGCCATGCCGCGCAATCCGATACCCGACCAGTGGAAAGATGGCGAAGGTTGCCAGCAGAATGGCCCAAAACCAAAACCGATAGCGTGCCAGCAGTTCCTCTTTTTGCGAGACATCAATCGCAATCTGAATGGTGTCAATTTGAGCGGCAAGGGAACCGACCGGTGCCGATGCGCTGGCCGTGCGAAAGGCTCGACCGTCCCTGCCCTTCATTCGAATGGTGCGATCAGGGCGGCTTTGGGTTTGACTGGATAATTGCGCCAAGTCCAATTGGTCCGCCATGCCCGGTGTCATCAACAGTGGTGTGTTTCGTTCATCCAGCAGGCGAATATAGAATTGCTCGTAGCGGCGCGCGGCCGATTCCAGTTCAACTTCCTCCCGCAGCGCGTCCCAGTCGTCGGGTCTCTCCTGCAACATGGTGCGCAGCACGTGCACCTTGTCCGCGAGGAACAAATCGGTACTTTTCTCCAGTTCGCTCACCAACACTAGATAAAGACTGGCCGTGGCGAAGGACACCAGAAACAAGCCGGCAAGCGCGTAGCTGGCGGTTAGCCGGAAGGCCAAAGTTCCCCACAAGCGGGAGAGAGGCGCGAGGCTAATGGGCGGATTCCAGGACATATCCGGCGCCCCGAACGGTATGGATCAGTTTCAGCGAGAAAGGATCGTCCACTTTGCTGCGCAGCCTGCGCACATTGACGTCCACGACATTGGTGTCGCTGTCGAAGTTCATGTCCCAGACCGCTTCAGCGATCAGGGTTCGCGATAGGACCTCGCCCGCGCGCCGCGCCAGCAGCGATAAAAGAAGGAACTCTTTGGAAGTCAGCTCCAAGCGGTGCCCGGCTCGGGTGGCGCGCTGGCGTAATAAATCGATTTCAAGGTCGGCCAGGCGCAGCCCCTCTTGCGCCCGCGCAGGCCCACGGCGCAGCAGCGATCGAACGCGGGCCAGCAACTCGGAAAAGGCGAACGGTTTTACCAGATAGTCGTCCGCGCCCAGTTCGAACCCTCGCACTCGCTCGTGAACGGCATCGCGAGCGGTCAGAAAAAGCACGAGCGCGCGCCGGCCTTCTTGACGCAAGCGAGTGAGAACCTGCCAGCCATCCAGCCCGGGCAACATCACGTCGAGAATGACCAGATCGAACTCCAACTCCTGCGCCAGGTGCAACCCGTCCAAACCGTCTCCGGCGACATCCACCACGAAACCTGCTTCTCCCAGTCCCTTCTGCAGGAACTTGGCGGTTTTGGCTTCGTCTTCGATGACTAGAATTCTCATGATTCGCCCCCCTTAGAATTTGAATCTCACGGAAAACTGCAATACTCTGGGAAGTCCGTTGGGGCTGATTTCCTGGAGAGCGCCAAAGTTGCCCGGACCTGAGTTGGGTACCAGATAGCAGGTCTGCGTCGCCGACATGCTGTCTCCACAACTGCCGCCATACGGGTTGTATTGCAGTTGGTTGACCCCGTCCCCGTTTTGGACGTAGTAGTTAGGGTGGTTGAACAAATTAAATGCCTGAGCCTGAAATTCCAGTTCCATCCCCTCGCGGACTTCAAAGCGGCGCGCCAAGCCCGCGTCAATCCGTTCCAGCCACGGGCCATAAAAAGAATTCAGGCCGATCCCTGGGGTTGGGCCAGCGCCATTAATGCCGCCCGCGGTATTGGCCGTGTCCTGGTTAAACGCGCTGTCGTTCAGGTTGCTGTTGCCGGTGACCTGTCCGTTGACGAGGATTCCGCAGCTTGGCGACTGACTTAGGTTTACATCGTTGCTCGGCGTGGTGAGGTTGTTGTTGAGCGTGGTCGTGCACGCTGGACTCAACAAACCTGCGTAAGGACGGCCCGACGAGAACTCCATTACGCTGCTCAGCGTCCAGCCCGACAATAGCGCACGTCCCTTGCCGGACGTGGTCAACCTTTCCAGTTCGGGGCGGTACACCGCAGCCAACGTAATTCGGTTTCGCTGGTCGAGCAGCGAAGGTGCGTGGGTATTGCTGAAGTCGAACTGATTATTGAAGTCCATGCCGTCGAGCATGATGCTTTTCGCGAACGTGTAGGATGCCTGCAATGAGAGCCCATGCGACATGCGCTGTTGCAGCTGCACGAAGAAAGAGTTGTAATAATTCTGCGCCGGGCTGATCAGTTCGTTAATCTCGTTGAACTGGGAAGTGAGGCGGCCTTCCGTAAGCAGCGCATTGTCCATGTTCGGGAGGACGTATGTAGGACCGCTGCAAGGCAGCGTGGTTGTGTTCGGAGGACACACGGTGTAGCTGCTCGTGCCCGTCAAGGGCATCAGATTCAAATCATAGGCGCTGCCGGAGAGAAGGTGAACCCCATGGTTCCACATGGTGCCGACGCTGACCGTTGTGTTCTCCGCAATTTCGCGCTCAACCTGCAGACTCGCCTGCAATATGTAGGGCACGCGGAATTGCGGAGAAACCAGGGAGATATCCGGGGAACCCTCGAACAGAGGGGAATTTGCCGGCAAGACATTGGGGAAGGTTGGCGTCTGCTGGTTCGGGAGCCCTCCGTCATACTGCGCACTCACCTCCGACTGCTGCGAGGCCAGTCCGTTCGAGATCACTGCGTTGCGGTAGTTCAGCCCGTTCATGTTGGTGTAAAACATGCCGAATCCACCGCGCACGACCGTCTTCGATGCGGGCTGCCAGGCAAATCCAAGGCGCGGCGCCAAGCGTCGAAATTGGTTGGGATATTGTCCGGTGAGCGGGAAGGCGGGATTCTCGGCCGGTTGCGGATAAACCTGGAAGTCCTCGCGCAGGCCCATTTCCAGCGTCAACTTCGGCAACGCGCGAAACGTATCCTGCACGTAGAATCCGTAGTAAGGCACCGAAAAAGAGAACCTTGGCTGCCCAGCGGCCTGGCTGAAATTGATGTACTGTCCGAGGGCAAGAGCTTGCAGACTGGGAAATTCATAGAGTCCGAGCGGCGAGCCGAAATCGGCAGCCTCGTTCGGGTCGGCGCCGCCATCGTTGGTGTCAGCATCCCAGGAGCGGCTCCAATCGAAACCAATTTGCAAGGTGTGCTTGCCAATCACATAGTCCATGCGCTCGGCGAGCGAGTACTGTTTTTCGAAAACTCTCCCAATCGAAAACGCAGCGTTTCCCAGAGTAAACGCGGCGGGACTATCCAGAATCACCGTCGGCGTGTTTGGAGCTAAACCGGTGGGTGTCGAGATTTCGTTGTCTTGCGAAGTACCCGCGTGGAATTCATTCAACAGCCTTGAGGAAAATGCGTGGGTCCATCCGAAGCTGGCCTCAAACGTATGCACGTCCGCGTTGGCCAGCGTTTGCAGCCCATAATTGCCCACGGTTGGGTCGGTGATCACGCCTCCGGGAGAGCTGAAATGATTGAAGTTCATGCTGAGAAACAAGCCATCCCGGGAACTCGGCTGGTAATCCAGTCGCGGGGTAAGGACCAGATCATTGCGCTGCCTCGCTTTGCTGCCCAGATTCAGATTCAGCCCATTGATGACGTTGGACACTTGTTGCAGATAAACCGGATTGGTGGCATCCGGCACGGTGTCCGCGCCAGGCACAGGCAAAAGTCCGTTGGGCTGTGGGAGGATCGTTCCATCCGGAATGCCGAAGTTAGACGACAAGAAGCCGGGCTGCGTGGGGTCGAGCACTGGGTTGATTACGGAAATCGGATCGCTCCGCAGTTGCTGCTCGTAATCGACGAAGAACCACAGACGATTGCGCAGGATCGGTCCGCCCACTCCTCCACCGAATTGCTGCAGACTATCTTGCGGTTTTGGTAAACCGGCTGCTTCGTCAAGAGCGTCGTTGGCGCCGGTCGCCGAGTTGCGGTTGTAATAGAAAGCGCTGCCGTGGAACGCATTGCTCCCCGAACGCGTTACTGCATTGACGAATCCCGCTCCACCGCCATAGACGGCGGAGTAAGGGCTGACGGAAACCTGAAATTCCTGGATTGCTTCTTCGCCGTAGAGATAGGGAATGCGGTAACGCCCAATAATGTCGTCGAAGTAGTTGTTGGTGGCGTTGGTTCCGTCGACGGTGAAGGCATTCGAGCCATTTCCATTGGCGTACCCCGAGTCCTCGCCTCCCTGCTGTCCCGCGATGCTTACCAGGCCGGTATCGCCGTCGTAACTGCTATTGGGTGTCAGCGCCGTGAAATCGGTGTAGCGGCGACCGTTAAGCGGCAGCTCATCAATAAACGACCGGTCCAGCACTGTGCTGGCCGAGGATTCCGCGGGCCGCAAAAGTGGCATCGTCCCGGTGACCTTTACCGTGGCCCCGCTGGCTCCCACCTGTAGCCTAAGATCTTGCGACGTAGTATTTCCCACTAACACACGCACTAGAGCTTCAGCGTCGTGAAAGCCCTTTCCCGTCGCTGTGACCGAATAGGTTCCGGGCATGAGAGCCAGGAACTGGTAAAGTCCGGCGTGATTCGTGACGGCGGACTGTTGCAGCCCAGTCGCAAGATTTCGCAAAACCACCGGCACTCCCGGCACCACCGCTCGCTCTTGATCGGTGACGCGACCGCCGATTGCGCCCGTTAGTACAGAGTTCTGAGCTGGCAACTGGAGCACGCTCGCTAAGACGAACAATGCACCAAGGAGCGAGCGGGTTGCGAGCAGGCTGGGGGCGGCGGTGAGCAAACGGACAGTACTTGTTTTCGAGTTGATTTTCATTGAATTACCGTGAGAAGAAAAAACAACATTGGCAGGCGGTTCACGCTCATTTGAGTTCCCACCTATAGGAATCCACGTTATCCCTGTATCAGAACTTGGGTTTGTCCGGTCACCATCACGGAGACAAGCACATCGTCAAGAGCAGCAGACGATGCGAGCTTCGGTATTGTACTGCGGACCCATCACCAGTTTCCTTTCGAGAAATTCGATGCTGGTCGCGGGTTCAGAACTATGGCGGCACTGCGTCCGGCGGAGTGAGAAACCACGCTCGCCCCAGGCGGGCTAATAACTTGTCTAACCTGCAAGTGTTACGCAAAGTTGAAGCTGATGTAAATATTGGATGAAAAAAGGTAGTGGGTCAGTTTCAAGGAAACTGACCCACTACCTGAAAAAAGCCTCGGTAACACCGCCGCGGAAAACTTCAAGTCTCTGGCGCGAGTCTCTGGCGTCACGCAAGTGTGGGGAAGCTCGTACGCCGTCTCCTGTTCAGACGGTTGGTGGAAACTGCAGGTCTACTTGAGGTCTCCATAGATGGAGGCCATCGCTGCGTCCGAGCTGCTGAGCGCGGCGCCCCAAACCACGCTATCGGCCGTGTCCGTAGTCGAGCCCCACACCACGCTGAATCCTTGCATGGTGCTGGTTCCCCAGACCACCGACGTGCCCCACACTACCGAACTGCCGGAGACATTCGTGCCCCAGACTACCGATGTGCCCCATACCACCGACGTGCCCCATACCACCGAACTACCCGCCACAGTTGAATTTCCATTGGAGAGGGTTACCTTCCCGGTCGAGGTATCATACGAGACTGTGGGAGATAGAGCAGCTCCCACTTTCGACGACGCGAGGTCGGTGTTGGCTAAAGCAGCCTGAAGGTCCAGGTATCCCGCCCCCACTGTGAACACATCGTAATACGAAGTGTAGGTCTGCCCGGTCGTGGGATCGGTAGCTACGCTCGAGGTCGGGAAAGACTTGTATGCGGTCTTCATCAACCGCGCTTTTACCTGGTCCGGAGTGAGCGACGGATGCGCCTGCAACAGGAGAAGCGCCGCTGCCGAGGCTGCCGGGGTTGCCATGCTGGTACCGCTTAGCATGAAGTAATCGTTCGAGAGGCCCGGAATCATGTTCCCGGGATACGCGCTGGACAGATTGCTATTGTGGGAGATCAGGGAAACCACTTGATTTCCCGGAGCCACCAGGTCGGGTTTTACCACGTGGTCGTACATCGTAGGACCCTTCGAGCTGTAGCTGGTAATGGTGTCGTCGGTGCGGCTCAGAGTTCCCTGCGTGTTCATGGCGCCGACCGTGATCACGTAAGGATCGTTGCCGGGGGCAGTGATGGTGCCGTAACCGTTGATTCCGTTGACGCCGGAGCGGCCATAATTACCGGCCGCCACAACCACCACGATGCCCGCCTTCCAGGCTGATTCCACCGCCTGGCACAGAGGATCCTGAGCGTAAGGGACATACACTCCGCGGCCCAGCGACAGGTTGATGACTTTGATGTTGTACGTATTCTTGAGGGCGATGGCTTTTTGAATCGCGGCAATCACTTCGCTATCGTTCCCGCTGCCGTTGCCATCGAGCACGCGCAGATCGATGAGGTTGGCGTTGTAGGCAACGCCTCCATAGATCTGGCCGGAGACCCAGCCGCTTCCCGCGATGATGCCCGCGACATGGGTGCCGTGGCCGTAAGTGTCACGCACCAGCATCCCTTGCGAGTTGTACTCGCTGGCTCCCGTGAAATCCTGGTGATAGAGCACGCGGTCCCAAATGTCGACATGCTGATCGTCGATGCCGCTGTCAATGACGGCGACGCCGAGGCCGGTGCCGATGTAGCCTGCGTTCCAGGCGGCGCTTACGTTCATGGCGGCGTCGGTGTATTCGTCCATCGCTTTCAGCGGGTGGTCGACGCCGATGGAGGCCACATCAGGATCAGCTTCCAGCGCAGCCAGCGCGCTGACCGGAACCGTAACCGCCAGCCCGTTCACCACCCCCAGCCTGTGGTTCAAGCGTCCGCCCAGACTCTGCACGCGCGCTTCGTGCTCGGCGCGCGGAACCTGGTTGTACTGCACGATGACATTCACGGTGTCATTGGCCTTGGCGCTCCGCTGGGCTCGTACCGCTGGTGCCAGATCGGCGGCAAACTTACCGATCATCCGGCCTTCTGCTTCCTGCTCCTGGGCGAAGCCGGGTTGCGCGAGAAGAAGTAGAGGCAGCAGCAACAGGCTGACCCTCTTTCCCCAAGCTGCGCTGTGACGCTGCCCTCGCTTTGGGGCTGTGAATGTTTTCGATCGCTCCCTGCCTGCTACGCCGTTTGACCGTTTCTGGGGCAGTTGTATATTCATAATTCGGTCTAGCTGTTGCACTTGGCGCGCCAACTGGCAGCCTGTAAGTTATTGCTTTCATTGGGGACAAATAGTCCGCTCGCGGAGCCCTTGGGCCATGCTGTCCTATGATGAGGGGCATGGGACAGATTGTCCCGAGCGGGCGGCAATTACTTCGGTTTCGCCAGCGCTGATTACCTTGACCAGGATTGAACGCGCACAGGGACCCGGCGGGGGAAAAGTCTTACCGCATCGCCAGCGTGTGTGTCTCCCGGTCCGCGACGGACGCTCCTATCTCGCTGCGCTCGCGCGTCGGAATGGACAGGGGCTTGGGTGGCAGATTTGTGGATGGGCGGGGAGAGGGCATCTTCTGTTGGGTACTTGGGGGCTTTGCGGCGCGACCAGTCGCGCCCTTTCTAAACAAAATCCGTACTTGGGACTCATCGGCGAAAAGCAGGCTTAGTTTGAATCCGACTTAATCGCTGACTTGGGTTTGTAGCCGAGGAGCGGGGCGGAACGAGGAGTGCCACCGAAGAGCGCGGATGCGGGCACTGCCTGGGTGGTGCCAATCATGAATTGGCTTCCGCCACCGTCTTCTTCAACGTCGCCGTCGGGACCGTATAAGGTGAAGCCACCTACCTGCGCGATGGTGACGTACCCGTATTGGTCCGATGTGATGGAAAGCGTGGCGGCAGAAAATTCTTCAAGTTTGGTGACAACGAGATTGCTTTTGTTGACCTTGACGGCGAGTGTGCCCTCGTCAGTTCCGATGAATAGGAACTTGTTGTTGGCAGCCATGGAGGCCGAGATGTTGCTGCCGCCGGTGAGGGGCAGAGTGATTGTCTTGGTCAGGGTGACGGAGACGGCGTCCTCGGAGGCCGACACGGTGTCGGTTTTCGAGTAGACGTAGAGCTTCACGGGATTTGCGCCGGAGTCGACGATGTAGATGGCACGGGTGACGACGTCGCTGGCGACGGAAGGAATACCTTCCAGCATGGCTCCGATGGCAACGAAAGGACCCAGATCTCCCGAAGCGTAACAGCCCGAGCTCTGCTGAGTTGAGCCACAGACGATCCAGGTGAGCGGGGCGGAGGTGCCGAAGTAGTTGGTGTAGAGAGTGGAGTCAGGCGGAGCGGCTGGCTGTTGAGCCTGGAGCGGTACGGCGGCAGCGAGCAACAAGAGGACTGACAGAACACGGGAGCTGACAAGGCTGGCAAGCTGGGACATGCGGATTCTCCTGGGAATGGTGCGAGCGGCGCCTCGCGGTTGCCGAACGCGTGACGGACATTTTGTCCGCCGCCGTTGGTTTGTCAATGTCCAGAAAACATGCGCAGAAAACTGCGACAGGGCCGGCTCGGGTGGTCGCGAGGATTAACGTGATTTAACTCATGCGATGGCGATGTTTTGCCGATCTGTCGATGGGTAAGGGGAAAGGAAGCTGGTTTATGAGTATTTCGATCTCCAATTCGTTTCCGGCGCCGTCAATCGCTGCAGCGAACTCTTCGGCGACTGCGGCGGCCGCGCAAAAAGTTCAGCAAACTGCGAACGATTCCGCAGACACGGTGAGACTGACGGAATCCCAACAGGTGCATCAACTCTATAACCAGGGGCAGCCGGTTTCGCTGATCGCTTCCAGCCTGAGCCTGACGGTCGATACGGTGAATAGCTACCTGGGCATTTCGGGGACGACAGGCTAGCAGGCTGCTGAAGGACTATTTTCGGTGGCGCTACGTCGCCCCAGCGGCTAATGCCGCCATTGAAAAAACGGCAGTTAACGCAGCGCTGAGGAGTGTGCGTGAGAACTGCTCTTCCGCCCCTCCGGGGCTGGCTCATTTTCCACTTTCTACCCACGGCTTACGCCGTGGGCTGCATTCTCACGCCGCTTCGCGGCTAAACCAGAGGACTTCATTCCATCGCGGACCCAAGAATCTAGTTCTCACGCACAAGCTGAAGCGCTGCGCCACCCGAAATCAGGTGAGGCGGCGAGTTTTTCAGCAGCCTGCTAGAGCTTACGGCGGGGACGCTTCGTTCACGTAACGAGTAAGTACGGCGGCGAGACTCTTGAAGTGGGTGCCGACCATTGCAAGATGATCGCCGGGGACGGTCTCGACCTCAAGTTCAGCAGCCAGTTTTTTCCAAACGGCGGCGGGGTGGTTGGGAAGGTAAGAGTTCGTCTCAGGCCTGACGAATTTTATTTTACCGCGATAGAACCGTGGCCGGTAGCGTCGCAGGGCCAGGAAGTCAGCCTCTCGATTGCGCGATGTGTTCACGGCAAACGATAAACGAGACGTCTCTGGAGGAACTGGGCGCAGGGTGTGAGCCAGGGCGGCGGGTAATCGACTCTCAAGACCGCCAACGAGGTAAGAGAACGCGCGGCGGATGGGCATTCGCCGCATGCTGGAGATGTGGCCCAGGACCCGTTTGGAAAAGAGCCAGACGCGCTGCCCGGGCGCGAGGTAGCGCGGATGCGGGTAAGAATCCACCAGCACCAGCAGCGGGACATTCTTCCCGGCCTCGGACAAACGCTGGGCCATTTCCAAAGCGATGAGACCGCCGAATGAGTAACCGATCAGGATGCAGGAACCTTGAGGTTGCAACTGGTTGAGGGCATCCAGGTAGAAGGCGGCCATATCTTCGATACGATCGAAAGGCGGTTCCATTCCATCGACGCCTCGGGCTTGAATTCCATAGACGGGATGAGCGGTACGAATGTGTTTGGCAAGTTCACCGAAACTGGCACGGCCACCCACGCCATGGGCGATAAGAATCGGTGGCATCTGACCGCCGGGCTTCAGCGGGACGAAGGGCGAGAAGCGTGGCAGAGAAGGCAGCTCTAAAAGAGCGGCGAGGGCGGCGATGGTGGGCGCGTAGCAGATGGTGGAGCTCGGGATTTCCCGGCCACAGACCTGTGCGAGCTCGGCAAACATGCGGTCCGCTAAAAGCTCGTCGCCGCCGAGATCAGAGAATTTGTCTTCGGGGTAGATGGGCGAGCGTTGCAGCACGCGCTGCCAAATCTGAGTGAGCACGTCGACGGTCGCGGGTGTTGGCTTATGGTTCATGGGAGATTCGCAGGGGAAACTCACAACTCACCCGGAGTTCGGCCGATCATGAATGCGCGAAAGCCCAGTAGAGTTCCCGGGCCTTGGTGTAGAGGGGGCCGAATGGCAGGGGACGGTCGCCGATGCGAGTTACCGGGACTACTTTGGAGTAGTTTCCGGTGGCAAAAATCTCATCCGCTTTTTCGAAATCCTGATAAGTGAGAGTTTTCTCGATGACAGTCACGCCAGTGGAGCGCAGCAGTCCGATGACCCGTTGCCGGGTGATGCCGGCGAGGAAGGTTCCGTTCGGGATGGGGGTAAGGACCAGGCCTTCCTTGGCCATGAAAACGTTGGAAGTGGCGAGCTCGGCGACGTTGCCCAGCATGTCGCAGACGATGGCGTTGTCGAAGCCGCGGGCGTGCGCTTCGAAAAGAGCGCGAGAGTTGTTGGGGTAAAGGCATCCGGCCTTGGCATCGACCGGCATGGTCTCGATGGTTGGGCGGCGATAGGGAGACAAGGTGAGCGAGAAGCCTTTGGGAGCGCGCATGGGCGCTTCGTAGATGGAAAGACACCAGCGGGTGGACTCGGGGTCGTGGGCCTGAACCCATGGTCCTTCTTTTTCTGCCCAGTACATGGGTCGAATGTAGAGTGCCGCGTCTTTGTCGAAGCGGGCTACGCCTTCGCGCGCGAGCTTGATCCATTCTTCGGTGGAGACTGTGGGCTTGAGGAAGAGCTTTTTTGCGGAGTCGTTCACCCGCGCGCAATGGAGATCGAGATCGGGGGTGACGCCTTCAAAGGCGCGGGCGCCGTCGAAGACAATGGAGCAGAGCCACGCGGCATGAGTGCGGGGACCCATGATCGGGACGTTGCCTTCGTGCCAGGCTCCCTCGAAGTAGGTCCAAGTCTTGGACCATTCGGTGCCGAGTGTCATTGCGTTCTCCCCACGGTCTGTTGATCGTACGCTACGCCAGCGGAATTTGTGGAGTCAATAACTCGGGGGAGTCGGGGAGCTCATTTCGCACGGGCTGCGTAGCCGAAGATGGACTTCAGCTCGAGGAATTCTTCCAGGCCGGCTTCGCCCCATTCCCGGCCGTTGCCCGATTGTTTGTAGCCTCCGAAGGAACCGGCGAAGTCGACGCGGGCGTTGTTGATGTGCACGTTGCCGGAGCGAAATCGTTTGGCAACGCGGCGCGCGTGTTCGAGATCTGCTGAACTCACGAAGCCGGACAGACCGTAGGGCGTGTCATTGGCGATGCGTACGGCGTCGTCTTCATCTTCGTAGGGGATCATGCAAAGAACCGGGCCAAAGATTTCTTCGCGAGCGATGGTCATGTGGTTATTGACGTCGGCGAATACGGTGGGCTTGACGAAGTAGCCCATTTCGAGTCCCTCGGGACGTCCGAGACCACCGGCGATCAATGTTGCGCCCTCTTTGACGCCTTGGGTGATCAAGCGCTGGACTTTTTCAAACTGAGCCTGGCTGGCGAGCGGGCCGATGTGCGTGGCTTCGGAGAAAGGGTCACCGACTTTGGTGGCGTCGGCGGTTTTCTTGGCAGCCAGGATCGCTTGCGGCATCTTAGATCGCGGAACGAGCATGCGAGTGGGCGCGTTGCAGGACTGGCCGGTGTTGCGGAAGCAGGCCTGCGCGCCTTCCTTGACGGCGCTATCGAGATCGGCGTCGTCCAAAATAATGTGAGCGGACTTGCCGCCGAGTTCCTGGGTGACGCGCTTGACGGTGGGAGCGGCGGCTAAGGCTACGGCGATGCCGGCGCGCGTCGATCCGGTGAAGGAGACCATGGCTATATCGGGATGGGAGGAGATGGCGGCGCCGACGGTGGGGCCGTCGCCATTCACTAAATTGAAAACACCGGGCGGAGTTCCGGCTTCGTGGAGAATCTCGGCGAAGAGATAAGCGGAGAGAGGCGCGATCTCGCTGGGCTTGAGGACCATGGCGCATCCGGCGGCAAGAGCGGGCGCAACTTTGGCGACAACCTGATTCATGGGCCAGTTCCAGGGGGTGATGAGTCCGCAGACGCCGATGGGTTCTTTGCGCAGGAGGGTGGAACCTTTGAGATCGTCGAATTTGAAATTCTCCAGTACCTTGACGATCTCGAACAAATGTCCCAGGCCGGCGGGAGCCTGAGCCGCGCGCGAGAGAGAGATGGGGCAGCCCATTTCGTGGGAAATGGTTTCGGCCATGGCTTCCGACTTGGCTTTGTAGATGTCGATGATCCGGCGCAGCAAGGCCAGGCGCGTCTCGACGGTGGTCTCGGAGTAGGTTTC
This sequence comes from uncultured Acidobacteriaceae bacterium, assembly GCA_963749985.1. Taxonomy (GTDB): domain Bacteria; phylum Acidobacteriota; class Terriglobia; order Terriglobales; family Acidobacteriaceae; genus Sulfotelmatobacter. Next base: position 643,861 of record CAVVOS010000008.1, read on the forward strand.
GAAAGCACTCTTGGCCGCGGCCACGGCTCGGTCGACATCGGGCGCGGTTCCGAGCGAGATGGTGGCGATGGGCTGTTCCGTGGCGGGGTTGATAACTTCGAAGTCGTGGGCTTTGGTGGGATTGACCCATTTCCCATCGATATAAAACTGGCGGCAATTCTTCATGTATATCCCTGTCGGCGATTTGAAAGTGAGTGGAACGGCTGTCGCTTCTTATGTTACCGCGAGTTGCATTGGAGCTTCCTAAAGGGAGGAGACCAAGGTTTGTTGGGAGGGGAGTGGAGGGGTGCTAAGGTAAGCCGGAGGTCCTGTGATAACGCAGCGAGAATCGACTTTCGAGTGGTGGCCGCAGATGGTGTTTGCCGCGCTGGGAGCGGTATCGTTTGCGATCTGGTGGGAGCCGTTCGCGTCGACGTTTGCTCTGGCGCTGCACGACGAGCGATATACGCACATCCTGCTGATCCTGCCGATTAGCGTGGCCTTGATCGTGATGGATTGGAAATCGGCGGAAGGCTTCACTGGAGTGGGTGTGAGTATTGGTGGGGGCTTGCTGGTGGTCGCGGGAATGCTTGCTGCCATTGTGAGATGGAACGTGGTTGCGCTGCCACCGGACGTGCAACTTTCGGTGAGCATGGCGGCATTCGTGGTGTGGTGGATGGGGGCGTTTGTTCTGGCTTTCGGGACTCGTGCTTTCCGGCACGAACTGTTTCCGCTTTGTTTCCTATTCTGGCTGGTTCCTTTTCCCGAGTTCGTGTTGGACCCGATCGTGAGCTGGCTGCAGCGAGGATCGACTGCGTCCGCTCATTGGCTTTTCGCGATCGCGCGTGTGCCGGTGGAGCAACGCGGGATGCTGTTGCATATTCCGGGGTTGACGCTGGAAGTTGCGCCGGAGTGCAGCAGCATCCGTTCGAGCCTGGTGTTAGTGGTCACAACCATGGTGTTGGCGCAGCTTCTATTGCGCTCGCCGTGGCGAAGGGCACTGGTGGTTGCGGTGGCGATCCCGCTCTCGGTGGCGAAGAACGGGCTGCGCATATTTGCGATTGCAATGCTGGCCACGCGCGTGGATCGGAGTTTTCTGACGGGGAGACTGCATCGCCAGGGCGGAGTGATTTTTCTGGTGATTGCGCTGGCGGCGATAGGGCTGCTGATTTGGATGGTGCGGAGGGGTGAAGGGGAAGAAGGAATCACGGCGAGTGGCGCGGATTGAAGGTAGATCCAGCTTAGAGTCGATCCTGCTTATCGATGAGGCGCTGTCCTAAGTTCTTCAACACAGAGCACACAGGGTCGCACAGAGGAAGGAACCGCCAAAGCTTTTTCTGGCCGCCATCTCGCGGAATTCATTTAGGGTGCTGAGGACGCTGCTTATCGGTGGGCAAGGTCATAGGTGACGGCTGCGCCGGAGGAACCGATGTTCAGCATGGAGATATAGCGCTCCATTTTGTGATGTCCGGTCTTGTGGAAGAAGTAGCTGAGTCCGATCACGCCAGCGGTTTCGCCGGCGAAGTTCACGGCGAGCCCCGCGGTACTGCCGCTGAACACACGAGTGACCGGGTTCAGTTCCCGTCCGCCCCCGCTCAGGTTGTCTTTGGTTATGACGAAATCGGCGGCGCTGAAGGCGGCACTGGTGGCAAAGAGGATGCTGTTCTCACGGTCCCAGAAGCGGTGGCTGGGCGCTTCGGGAAGCGGAGCGGGTTGGTAGGTTGACTGCACCATCGGGGTGGCGGGCTCGAGGGACGCAGGTTGAAGCAGGGCGAGTGAGACCTGTTGCGCGAGCACTGGCCGGCACAGAGCCAACATTGCCAGGAGAAGCGCTGACCGGTAATTGAGAATCCCGCTGAGGCAGTTTATCCGCATAACTTTAGTGAATGCCGAGTATCGGCCACCTGTACTAGTACTACCGCAAATGCGGGGCCAAGGAGAATGGCCCTAAGGTGGTAGTAAGACGTTTAGAATGATTACTTTATCCTCAGAAAGGGTTACGCAAGTCACCTCTTAGTGTGCAAGCAATTGCGCACTAGGAATTGTCTCGCCGACGGGTGAAGACGAACTGGATTGGCTGCGCGGGCTGCGGCGGAGGATCGCGGAATCCGGTAGAATGCCTCGACTCTTCTCTTCATCTCTTCGGGGGGGTGAAGCGAAAACGATCATGGGCTGCGTGCGGAGAAGAATGAATATAAGGAAGAGAAGGTTATCGATTCCGATCAAGGTTGCGCATGCGGTTCTCGTGGTCGTTTTCGTGACGGTGAGCGGAGTGGGCCAGGTCAAGAGCCAGGCCCCGCAGGCTCCAAGTGTGGGAGATGGCAAGGCGGCGCAGGCGACGGAGATTCCGATGTGTCACGGAGCTTCCTCCGGGTCGAGCGCCGGGTTGAGCAGCGGACACGGGCCGGTACCGGGCTCAGCGCATCCGCATTCTGTGACGCTGTCGTGGAATGCGGCCGTTGCCGCGTCCAATTCACCGCGAGACGCGATCAAGGGTTACTACGTGTATCGGAGTTCGGCGTCGCACACGTACGCCGAGAGCGACAGGATTAATGAGTCGCCCCTGCAGGGAACGCGGTGTGTCGATACCGCGGTCGAGGCGCGAAAGACCTACTTCTACATCGTCAAGGCAGTTACGGAAGCCGGAAAGCAGAGCCGCGCTTCGATCGAGATCAAGGCAGTCGTTCCCTTTCCATAGTGCGGCGCAAGTGCCGGCGCAAATCTTCGAAAACGCCCTCTCAGAGCGGGCAGCTACGGGACCATCGCCTGCACCGGGGGGGTCGAGCGAGTGCTTTCCTGACCGGTGGAATTCACCGAGGTGGCTGCGTAGTAGTAGGTCTGTCCGGCGACGACGGTGCTATCGGTGTACGCAGTGTTGGCCTCCAAGGTGGGATTGATTTTAAGATAGGTGCCGTTGGTGGTGGTGCTGCGATAAACGTTGTAGCCTACTACATCGGCGCTGGAATTCCAGAAGAGGTTGACACTGTAAGCAGTCACAGTGCCGATGCCCGTGAGCGACTCAGGCGCCTGCGAGTTGGAGGCATTGCTGCCAAAGGTGAGAGAGCCCGATTGAGTCCCGCTGGTTTGTGGGGTGAAGGCAACATTGAACGACTGGCTCTGGCCGGCGGCGATGGTCAAGGGGAAAGAAGCTCCACTCAGGACAAACTGGGAACTGCTGCTGCTGGCAGAAGACACAGTCACACTTGCGCCGACGGCGCTTATCGTCATGGGCTCAGTCTCGGTGGTTCCGACCGCAACGTTGCCGAAGTTCAGAGGCGCCGGAGCGACGACTAACTGGCCGGTGGCGGTTCCTGTGCCGGTGAGAGGGATGGTGAGTCCGGGACCAGAAACAAACAGGCTGCCTCCGACGGCACCCGCCGATTGCGGGGTGAATGTGACGTTCAAAGTGACGCTTTGCCCCACGGCCAAAGTAAGCGGCAGAGTGGGGGCGCTCAGAGAGAATCCGCTACCAACGGTCGTGATTGACGACAGGGTAACGCTCCAGGAACGATCGTTCTGAACCACGACTGGAACGGTGGCAGTGGTTCCTATCGCCACCTGCCCGAAGGCTGCGGTTGAGGGACTGGCGGTCAGGGCCTCGGTACTCACGCCTGTGCCCGCAACCTGAAGCGTTAGGGTGGGGTTCGAGGCATTGCTGGAAAATTTGATCGTTCCCCCGGTCCATCCCATGGCCGTGGGCGTGAAGATCACGGTCAGGTCGACGCTCTGGCCGGCGGCCAATATCAGCGGAAGGCTGAGCTGAGACGCGGTGAATTCCGATCCGCTCACTGTGATAGCCGAGACCGTTACGCTGGTTTGTCCAGTATTGGCCACGGTGATGAGCAAGCTCTCGGTCTGACCGGTCACGATAGCGCCAAATCGAAGGGCCGCGGGCGTGCATGTGAGTTGTTGCGTGGCCGCGCCGGCGCTCACTGAGAGCAGGCCGAACATCAAGATCGCCAAACCGATGGTTAGAAAGTGGACGGTGCGGACGGAGAGAGGCTGGATGATGGACTGGGGGAGTCGCATGCCATCAAGTATGGAAGCCGTACGACGAAGAGAGTAGATTCCAGCAGTACATCGGCCGAGTGGCCGATGGGACAAGCGTTCCGAAATGGGAGTTCGTCGAGGGGCAAATGTGACCCTCCTTAAATATCAAATATCAAGTAAACATCAAATATCAGTGCGTGAGCCGGTTGAATAGAATCGCCTCGCGGTGCATCACAGCCCTGGAAACCAACGGAGAGCATTGCTGCGAAATATCTTCCGGAGGACGGGCTGAGGCAGGTTTAATCCATGCACGGGCTTGCCTTCCAGACTAAGAGGCTCATCGGTTGCCAGGAAGCTCCAGTCGCGGGCGTAAGTGGACTGCCAGTCTTTCAACGTGTCCGGTACGTTGGCGTCGGGAAGCAAATCGAGATCGGTGCCGTAGAGGACGCGGTCCTGATACTTGATCAGAAATGCCCTCAGTTTTTCTGGAGGCATCAGCATGAGGTATTCCATTCGTCCGGCGGTGTCGATGGCGAAGTTTGGATACTTATCCAAATGGCGGGCGATGTTGTCGAGATCCCGCTCCATGCTGCCCAGATGAACTCCCACCATTCGCAGTTGGGGATTATCGGCGAGCACATGATCACGCGCTTCGAGAATTCTCCGCTTGGAGGGAAAGCCGGGCTGGTTGGCGACGTACCATTGCGGATTTTCCTGGTAGTAAGGCCAGGAGGGATCGGACGCATCGGGAGGTCCCCAGGCCACATCGGGTTCGGCCTGGTGTGTCATCAAAGTCTTGCCATGGCTGGCGATGTCTTTGTAAATCGGAGCAAACTTGGGATCGTCGGCCATGATGTATTGACCGCTACTGTCCTTGATCTCCATTCCGATGTTCTTCCAGACCTTGACGGCCACGGCTCCCTGCGCGAAGTCGTGGTCGATCTGCTGAATGGCATCGGTGGTGAATGAAGCACGATCAAACTTGTAGGGGTCGAAGGTTGTACACAGGGCGATGTGGCCATGGCTGGAGTGCATCAGCGCCAGGCCATCGTCGATCTGGGGCTGCAGCTGCTTGCGATAGGGCAGCGTGTCGTCCATCACGAGGATATCCAGCAGTTTCAGGTTCAGCCGTTCGAGCATCTTCTGAAATGCGGGATCGGTCTTGAAGACATGCACGTGGACATCAATGGGATGGATGGCGGCGAATGCGGTTAGAGCCGCTTCTTCATGGCTGGGTTTTGCTGGAGCAGACGCCGATGGCGGCGCTTGACCCGTGGAAGAAAGAGCAATCGACACAACTAAGATCACTTGAGCAATCGTTCGTGCCGAAAGCATCATCGGAATCTCCTTGGGTTCAGAAATAGAATTTCAGCGCGAATTGAATCTGCCGCGGCGCGCGCGCTGCCAGAGGGTATCCGAAATTGCTCGCCTGAGGGTTTGCCAGAGTATTAAGGTTCGCCGCATTTAGTTCCAGGGGTGTGGGCTCGACGCTGATCGCGCCAAAACTTCCAAACAAATAGTTCACATGGTTCAGTATGTTGAAGAATTCCGCGCGGAATTCGAAGTGCATTTGGTCGTGAATCGGAAACTGTTTGACCAGAGAGGTGTCCCAGGTCTTGTATCCGGGGCCCTCAATGATGTTGCGGCCGGCGTCGCCGAACGTGCCCTGGGGGATAATTCCGGGGGTGATGAGGTTGTCGGAAAATGCGCAGGTGTTGAACAGCGTCCCCGGGATGCAGGGCTTGGCGTTGGGATTGCCGACCAGGGCGGGGCGGGAGCAATAGTAGCCGACAAAACCGCCGCAATCGGTATTGGAAACCGAAACTACGTCAGTGGCAGTGTAGTAATTGCCGGTGGCGGCGGAAAAGACGCCGCTCATTTGCCAGTTGCCCAGAATCTGGTTGGCGAAGCCGGAAGCATCTTTTGCAAACAGGCGTCCGCGGCCGAAGGGCAAATCGTAGGTATAGCTGAACACAAAGCGCTGGCGCACGTCGAAATCAGCATTGCCGTATTCCAGGTTGGGGTTGGTCTGGTCGCGGAAATCTCCGTTGTTCACCGACCCTAGGCTGGCGCTGGAAGCGTTGTCGAGCGCATGCGCGAAGGTGTAGGCGGCTTCGTACTGGAGTCCGTGAGAGTATCGTTTCTCCAGGCGAACCTGCAGCGAGTTGTAGTTCGATTGGGTATTCGAGCGGAAGGTGGCGATGCCGGCATCAAGCGCGGGATTGCAGTTGTACAGCGATGGGGTGTTGTAGTAAGCCGCGAGCGTGCAGGAATCGCCGGTGGCTCCCGGTGTTATCTCGTGGGCGGGTCGGCGGGGCGCGGTGGGATCCGATGCATTCGCGTCGGGAGTGGCCTGGTTGCCGTTGTAGAAAGCGAAGAGCTTCAATCCGCGCGAGCCCGCGTAGGTGAACTCGAGAACGGTATCGGCGGGTAATTGGTACTCCAGCCCGAGGTGCCACTGTTGCATGTAGGGCGTGACCAGGTGGGGGGAGATGGAGTAGAGGCTCGGCGTATTTGGGTCGCTGAGCGCGGTGGAAGGAAAACCGTTGGCCAGGACGTTCAAGGGCAAGCCGGAGTTCGCAGTCGAGATTGAACAATCGAGAAAATTAGGATTGGCAGAGGCGGCGGTACAGGGCGTCGCGAACACCTGCGAAGAAAAGAATGGAGGATTGAAACCGGGGCTGGGGTTGGAGAACGGGCCGTTTTCCTGTCCGCCATAGAAAATGCCATAGCCGCTGCGAAGAACGAGCTTGTCGAGCAATTGGTAAGCGAATCCGATGCGGGGCGCGAAATTGTTGAGGTCGGGGTTGATAAGTCCGGACGAACCGTTACGCTGAATGGCGAGTTCGGAGCCGAGTGTGGGTGTCAGTTGCGTGTTCTGTCCGCCGGGAACGACCAGCGAGAGCGAGTTGAAATCGAACGTCCCCTGCAGGTTGTTCGCCTCTTTGATGGTGGTGAAGAGTTCGTAGCGAAGACCAAGGTTCAAGGTGAAGCGCGGGGTTACTTTGAAGTCGTCGAGACCGTAGACGGCATAGATCTGGCGGTTATAGATGATGTTGTTCAGGCTGGTAATTTCTCCACCGTCAGGGATACCGAGCAGGAAGGTGGCGATGGCCTCGCCACCCGATCCGGGGGCGGCGGGATTGTCAGTGAAATCGCTGCCGAAGCTCATGTTGCCGCGCGGCGAAGCCGGTTCGTAAATGGTGAACTGTTCGAAGCGGAGTTCGGCGCCGACTTTCGCAGCGTGGCGTCCGTGGGTCCAGCTTAGATTGTCGGTAAAGACGTAGCTGTGCTGCTTTTCGATGGCGGGCTGGTATCCGGAAGCGCCAATGCCGGCGGTGCCATCGCTGAAGCTGATGGAAGGCAGGCCGCCGAGGTCAGGACCGAAGGGAACTCCGGGAAAATTGAGTTGCTGGGAGACGTTGACGTTGTAATTCAGGTTGAAGCGGTGAGAATTGAGGTGATTGAAGCCGAAACGAAATTCGTTGATGAGGGTGTTGCTAAAAGTGTGGAGCTCGCTGGCAGCGAGGCCCTCGGCTATGTTGTCGCTGTATCCATCCTGAAATCCGCCGCCGTCGAGCACATTGCTGAAGGGCGAGGGCAGAAAGGTACTGTCGTTGCCGTAGCTGAAGCGGGCGAAGAAATTGTCTTTGCCGCTGATGGTGTAGTCGAAGCGAGTGTCGAACTTGTTCTCCGTTTCTTTGCGTTCGGGGTCGCTAAGGAAATTGTTGCCGCCGCCCTCGGTGGTGTTGGAGACGGGAAATAGCGCGGCCAGTCTGCTGCCCAGCGGATCGATAGCCGTACTCGTGCCACTATTGCCAGTGAAGATGTTGGTTGGCAGCCCGCCAGCGGTTCCGATGGGGACGCCGCAGAATCCGTTGGGATTGCCGGCGAAGTTGTTCTGCGCCAGACGCGAGTTGAAGATCTCTCCCTGATAGGTGGGGTTGCCGTTGCAGTCGAGCGCGGTCTGACCAGTAGGGTTGCCATTCATATCGAGGGCGATGGCCGGGGTGTTGCTGAGAAAGGCGGAGAAATCTCCGCCAATCTCGGCCTGGGTGGGCACGGTGGATAGTTGTGGCAGTCCCTGACGAATGCGCAGGCCTTCGTAGTCCCCGAAAAGGAACATCTTGTTCTTGATGACGGGGCCGCCCAGGGTAAATCCGAACTGGTTCTGCTTGTAAGGCTGCTGACCGAACTGGTCGAAGCGGTTGATGGCATCAAGCTTTTCATTGCGCAGAAACTCCCAGAGGTCGCCGTGGACCTGGTTGGTGCCCGACTTGATGACGGCGTTCATGATCGCGCCATTGCCGCGGCCGAATTCCGCGCTGTAGGCATTGGTCTCGACCTTGAACTCGGCGATGGCATCGACCGCAGGTTGGACCACATAGGCGGCACCGTTGAGCACGTCGCCCAGGTTCGCGTTGTTGTCGATGCCGTCGAGCAGGAAGTTATTTTGCAACGAGCGGGCGCCGCCGGCGCTGAAGCCGAAAGTGGTTTCGACGCGCGATCCGGGCTCGGCGGGAGCAATGCCCGTGCCGAGCAGCGCGAGTTGGGCGTAGTTGCGGCCGTTTAATGGAAGGGCGTTGATGCGCCGGCTGTCCACCACCTGGCCAAGATCGGAGGTCTCGGTTTCGAGCTGCGGGCGTTCGCCGGTGACTATTATGACTTCCGTGACCGCGCCTGCCTCAAGCTTCACGTCCACGCCGACGCGATCCTGGATGTTGACCTGCACCGGGCCGGCGACGGCCTTCTTGAATCCCGGCTTCTCAACCGTGACGCTGTAGCGCCCGATCTTGAGCGGGCTGGCGACATACTCCCCCTGCTCGTTGGTGGTGAGGGTCACCTGAATGCCGCGATCCACGTCGGTCACGGTGACCTTGGCGCCCATCACCACCGCGCCGCTGGCGTCACGCACCAGGCCGACAATGGCTCCGTCATCTTTTTGCGCCCAGAGCGGCGGGACCATGGCAAGGGCCATAAGAAGAAGGAGGGTGGAAAGAGCTTGCAGGCGAGGCAAATGGATGGGCATGGCGAGGCTCCTGGATGCTAATGCCGAATGTTCGCAAGCAGCCTGGTTGAGCCGGGCGAAAGTTCGGGTGCTGGAACTGAGCTTTCGGTGCAATATTACGAACTATTACTTTTACTTTCGTTTTATAGCTTTTGTCAACTGCATTATTCCGATGACTTCGATCCGGAAGTTTCCTCCCAGAGCCTCGGCGCAGGCCGGGAACTCAGGGAAGGACCGCCTTGATGCCGGTGATCTTACAAAAATCCACGAGCGCGGGATATAGCTCCGCGCCATAGCCCAGGCACGCGTATTCATTGGTCCAATGCTGGAGCAAAACGTCGATGTCGCAATGCGCGGTGACGAAACCGTGAGGCCAGAATGGGATGCCACATTCGTTGAGACGGTCCTCGATCCGATTCGGTGTGGGCTCGAAAATGGTGGCTCGGGTAATGACCATTTGAAACTCGCCGTTCACTCTGCCCAGCCGGGCCAGCACTCCTTCTCCCACCTTGCAGATCAACTGTACCGAGAGGCCGCCGGCTTCGCCTTCCGTGGGGATGCCGTGTTCTGAAAAGCCAGCCGGACCCAGCTTGCTGGCCAACGAAGGTGGACAAGCGCCATCGCCGATGATCTTGATTTCTCTGGTTTTCCTGTCAATGTGCTGAAGGTCGCCATAATATACGCGCTCTTTGCTCAATTTGGTGAGCAGGAGAACGGTCAACGCAGTATTGAAGTCGCCCAGCGTGGAGGTACCAACTCCATCCTCCAGCATCATGCTCTGCGCAAAGCAAGTAGCGGAGTAATCGCCGGCTAGACCGGGGAAGGATTGGATGGTGTAGAAATCAAACTTTTCCTTCGCCACAACTTTCTTCAGAGCGAGATAGAGACGCATGGAGCGCTCGGTCACGGGGTTTCGATCTGGCTCCTTGCCAAACAGCTGCCGCAGCCTGGGTTGGAGGTCATTCAGTTCTGTGGGGGAGATTTCTTCAGCGGTCCGCTTCAACTCCGTCGTATCTCGAGAGTCGATATCGATGCCAAACATCCTCATCCATTGGGAAGGATCGGCAGCGCCGCAGGTTTGTCCCATCCCGCGACCACCAAATGTACCGATGGTGGACATGTTCAAGAAGTTTTTGAGATGGGAAGCGCGGGCATAGCTGACGATCTTGCTCACAGTGTCTGGTTCGTCCAGGCTGCCGTATACGAACTTGTGAGGGGCGCCGATTTCGAGCAAGCCTCCGTGCAGCACCAATCCGCCCACGGGGCGCCAGCCTTGAGAGCCGGGGTGCGTCCACACAAGCAAGCCCTTGCCGGTGGCGCAGTAATCCCGGATAGCGCCAACCAAGTGCGCCGCCCAAACCCAGGTGCCGGAAAACAGGACGACCGCGTCGATGGCGTCGTCGCACTTCATCTTCTTGAATGCGGCGCGGGCTTCTTCTTTGCTGGCGACGACAATGCCATGCTCAATCACCTTCAGACCCGCCGCAACCAGCGCACTCTTGGCGCGCTGCACCAAGGCGTCATCGATGAACGGCGTACCCATGGGGTCTTGCAGACCATCTTTGTGAACTCCAAACACTATGAATCCGATTGTGGCTTGTATCACCGTTCCTCCAAATGACCTTCTGAACTCTCAGGGCTTGTGATGGCCATCAGCGCCGAACGCAAATGGCGGTATTGTTTGGCTTGTTGCGCGTAGGCTGCCGCAATCGCATGATCGGGTGATAACACCGAAACATCGCGGACTACAAGTTCCACGGCCTGCGGCAAGCTGCCGTATTCTCCACATGCCACCCCTGCGAGTATGGCGCCGCCCAGACACACTGCCTCGGGACACTCCATTGCATGCAGCCGCCGTCCGGATAAAGCAGCCCGTAACTGAAGGCCCAGAGCGGACCGCGAGCCTCCGCCGGTGACGTAGATGTCGCGAAACTCTCCCACTGCTCTTGCCAGAATGTCGGTCATCTGTGAGAGTTCACAGGCGAGCCCTTCGAGGATGCCTTTGTAAATCTGGCTGCGGGTTGTGTTCGCGCTCAAGCCCGAGATGATTCCGCGTGCGTGCGGGTTGAAGTCAGGATTACAAGTACCGATCAGATTGGGAGTGATGCAAAGGCCCGTTGGGCCCGCTGGCGCTTCTCGTTCCAGTTTTCCGTAGTGAATCGACTCCGCGCTAGATGAATCCCAATCTTGCGGAGTAGAACTTTCACCGCACTCTTCCCCGTACAAAAGATCGTGGAACCACTTCATCATGATTCCCGATGGAAAATAAGCGAGCGTGACGAACTTGTCTGGAACCACGTGGCAATAAGAGTTGAGAGAAGCCGCAAGCGCCGCATCCGTTAAGCTGGGCTGCTCGGAAGCTGCGACGAGACATTCGTATGTGCCCATCGAATCGACCACGCGCCCCGAACCGATAGCGCCCACTCCCAACGCGCCGCAGGGCTGATCGTGGCCTCCCATGACAACGCTCGCTCCGGGCGAGAGACCCAGTTGGCGGGCAGCGGATCCGTCTAGTTTTCCTGCAATCGTTCCAGCAGGCACAGGGACGGGCAGGCATTCGGCATTGATTTCCGTGGCGGCGAGAATTTCTTCGGACCAACGGCGCTGGCGTACATCGAACGCCAGATAGCGTGAGGCCAGCGAATAATCGATATAGGCGGGTAGTCCTAATCGCGCGAGAACATAACCGATCGCGGTCAGGAAACGAACCGAGGGAGCAAAAATGTCGGGCCGATGCTTACGCAGCCAAAGAAATTTCGGAACTGGATACATGGGATGAGCGATCTGGCCGGTGATTTCGAACAACCGCTTTCTTCCGATTGTTTGCTCGAGCCACACCGTTTCTTCCGTGGCCCGATTGTCCTGGTTGAGGATGGCGGGAGCGATTGCCTGGTTGCGTTCATTGACCGGCACGAACGTTTCGCCGTGCGAATTCATGCACAATGCCCGGACGGGATCGGAAAGATTTTTCGACACTGCTTGCGAACAACAGGACACGGCGTGCCAAAAGCGCTCGGGATTCATCTCCGCTTGCGAAGGAGCGGGGAACTCAGGTGCGTACGAGCAGGCGTGCTGGGCAAGTATGTCACCCGTCCCCGCAAACACTACCGCTTTGCATCGACTCGAACCGATATCAATGGCAAGCAAACTCATGATGATTTCCGATTCCTGCTTGCTTCACGGCGAAAGTGTTTTCGTCCAACCTGCCGGAAGACGTGAGTCCGAGGCACGGGATCGCATTGCTGTATTCCTCAACGGCCGTCCCCATTCACAGGAACTTGTCTGCTGCGACTGAGAGCTTGCGGCCGTGAGCTCCGGACTCGACAACATCGATCTTTCTTCCGGCTATGGAGATACTTGCTACGCCACGAAATGTCTCCGGTACTTCCAATAACAGAATGAGAAACCGAACTTGAGTCTTGGACTTGGCTGGAAGCCAGCGATACGTGAGTTCGCCGAAGAGCGGACCTTGCTCGATGGTTTCGCGTCGCGGAATGGAGAACGGAGTTGTGCTGAACTCGATCCCCCGGCAGAACGTTCTTCCTGCCCAAGGCGCCTGGTGTCGGCTGTATCGTTCTTCCCAATTGCCCACCCAAGGGAAGTCTGCCCGTCGAAATGCATAGACGACGAGAAGCTTCAGGCGCGGGTTGCAGGCAGCGATGAAGCCAATATCGAGATGCGGATTCAGCAATTGGGCGGTGTAGTGTCCGAACCGCCGCGCCGGGGTGGTGCGCAAGTTCATCCGCTTGCGATCTTTTGTCGGGGCGTGGGGCCACGTGAACTCGGCATCTGGCTGAAGAGAAAATCGAGGGCTGTAGCTCGCCGGGCAAACTTTGGCCCGCGTCGCCGGCATATCAAACCAGGTGGTCTCCGCTTCCAGAAACGGTGGCCCGAAGGTGACATGTTCGTTCCACGAAATGGGCCGGTCGTAAGGGCTGAGGTTGACCGCTTCTTCTTCCCAATAAATCACCGGATTCTTGCGGTCGAGTGTGAGGTTCCTGCTGAAACTGATCCGGGCTTCGGGGAGGGTCAGACCATATTGCAATTGTGGCTTCGGCGACGGCGCTTGCTTCTGCACAGCCCACCTCAAGGCGGGCGCTTCGCCGTGAGTCGTGAGGCCCGCTGCGGTTTCTTCCAAGGAAGGCGGGCCGAAATGATCAAAGCTGAGGCTGTGTCCCGCAATGCCGGACAGCAAGCTGCCATCCGGCGGAGGTCCGTAGGTTCGAGCATGTTTCGCAGCCGTGTACTGGAAGGGATCGATGGTCTTCCATGGTGGCCGCCAGAGCGGGTTTACTCCGGAACACGCATTCAGATTCAACTCGCAGATGTGCCCTCCACCCTCGAGCACGGAGACATGTCCCCAATCGGCTTGCAGGCGGAATCCGGCGCGACCGTCCATTACATTCTTGTTGCGCGAAACCGCCGGTGGCTGGGAACCCGATGTCGTCATCTTGTGATCGCTTGAAATTCCGGCGTCGATGCTCCATCAAGAGCAGCACGAGCCTGTTCAAGAAACGCGCTGATGTTATCGGCCTGGAAAACATTGCGGCCAAAGAAAACACCCGCTGCTCCCGCGGCCGCCACTTCACGCACTACATTGAGTGCGTCTTTGTCCGAGGCATGACGGCTGCCCCCGAGCACCAGAATCGGTATGGGACATTGTTCCACCACCGAACGCATGGAGGCCGTGTCCCCGCTGTAGTCCGTTTTAACCGCATCCGCACCCAGCTCGGCAGCCATGCGAGTGTGAAGATTCAGCCACCTGGGGTCCCCCGGATTCTCCACAGCCTTGCCGCGCGCGAGAGACTCGACAATCAGCGGGATTCCAACTCGTTCACATTCGCGGGCAATCTCGGCGTTGCGCGCGATCTCCTTCATCTCGAACTCGGCATCTCCGGTGCCTACGATCAGATAGGTGAGAACCGCATCTGCGCCCAGCCGTAAGGCGTCTTCCGGATGCGCGAGCAGCGAGCTGTACAGCGCGCCACTTCCGTTTTGCCCAATTGCCGACCAAACCGTGGTCCAATCCAGGCGGGCGATGAGAGCGGGGATTGGACCTAGCATGGTCGAGTTCGCGTATTGGCGAATGAGTCCAAGATTCAGCAGCAAAGCATCGACTTTGGCTTGGGCAAACTGGCGGATCTTTCCTAAGGGGTCCTCCGTTCCAGGAATCGGCCCCAATACCAATGCATGATCGAAGGCCACTACCAGGGCTCGGTGTTCCGAGCCTCCGAGCACACGATTCAAGCGAATCTTCTTGCCGCAATCACTCACAGTTTCCTCACGTCCCGGTTGAACTTGAAGCGGACTCAAGTTATCTCGCAAATGAGCGATTGTCAATCTTTTTGTTTGAATATGTTCATTTGCGCGCGCGTTTTCGCGTCTCCTCCACCTCAGCAACCACAACTTCAACGCCTGCCTCGCGCAGGCCCTCGATGTATTTTGCGTCGGTGCCGGAGTCGGTTACGAGGATGTCGATGTCCGTCACGGGGCCGACGTAAGCAAAGCTCTGCGTCCCAAACTTCGTGTGATCGGCTAAGGCGATGCGGGTCTTCGCGGCGCGCGTGATCATCTTCTTGATCTGTGCCTCGGCGTGGTTGGCGGTGGAGATTCCGTAGGAAAGATCGACTGCACTCACGCCCAAAACTGCTTTGTCCAGGCGAATTTCGGAGAGCGCCCGCTGAGCCCATTCGCCGGAAAAGTAAAACGTATCCTTTTGAAGATCGCCGCCGGTGCAAAGGACGGTCACGCCGGAGCTTCTTTGCAACTGGCAAACAATGGTGGGAGAGTTTGTGACTACAGTCAGCCGATTGCGCTGATTCAAGCCACAGGCAAGCTCATACACCGTAGTGCTTCCCTCAAGAAAGACAGTGTCGCCATCCAGCACCAAATGTTCTGCGGCGCGCGCGATGGCATGCTTCTCGCTGCTATGGCTGCGGGATAAGGCTTCATAGGAAGGTTGGAACTTGGTGCTGGACATGCGGGAAACCGCTCCCCCATGAGAACGGACGAGTACGCCATCCTGCTCCAGGGCTGCCAGGTCCCGCCTTACCGTGGCGGCGGTAACTCCGAGAGCGGTACAAAGGTCGGAGGCGGCGATGGTGCGTTGCGCGGAAAGAATCTCTCGAATGCGAAATCTACGCTCTTCTGCGAGCATGATGGCTGCGTTCTCCTGACTGCCCAACCGGGTGCGGAACGGTGGCTCCGCGGCCCCAATTGTATTTGGGACGTAAACGATTTGTATCGTCCAAAGATTTCCCTTCGAGAGGAATCGAACAATTACAAACAAAATAGTTGACAAACGATCACATTATAGGTACATTCGCGCAACCATTGCGGCGAGTTGCGAATCAGTACAGGGGAATTGGGGCGATTCGGGGGTTTCCGGTTTAACAGTATGGATTGCGGCGATTGAGCGAACGTCCAGACGCGTTCAACTCGCAAGGAAGTTCTATTTTTCCAGGCTTTATTGGGAAGCAGTCGGGCCTATTCACAATCCTGTTCGACAAGAGGAACTTCGATGAAACACGCAAACCTGTTTTTTCCGAAGGAAATGATCACCTGTGGAGTCGGCCTTCTGCTGGCCCTATTCGGTGGTTTACTGCTGACGAGCAATATGGCGGCAGCCAGCGCATTGACCATCACAACCACATCCCCCCTGCCCAACGCGACAGTGGACACCTTCTACAGCACCACGTTTGCAGCCAGCGGTGGGACGGCTCCGTATGCGTGGACAATCACCAGCGGCAGTGTACCGGGCTTGGCCATGACCTCGACCGGAGTGCTGACCGGAGTACCGGCAATGGCGAGTGCTTACTCCATTACCGTGCAGGTAATCGATTCGACCACTCCCACTCATCTTACGGCAACCGCGATATTCAACATTACGACTGCCGTATCGACGAACACCAATTTCTATGTCTCGACCAGCGGAAGCAACTCGAACAACGGATCGTCAGGTTCTCCCTGGGCGACCATCGCATATGCGGTCACCAAAGCCGGACCCGGCATCACCATCAACGTGGCTCCCGGCACCTACGATGAAACTGCGGAAATAGCGATTAACACCGGCGGATCAGCTTCGGGCGGCTACTTTATTCTCAAGAGCACCACCCCCGAGGGTGCCATCATCAATGGGGGAAGTGTAGCCGTCGGCACTACCGGGTACGCCTACGGGTTGGTTCAAATCGGCAGCGGCACAAATAACATTGGCTACGTGACTGTCGATGGCTTCGAGGTCACTAATTTCAAGACGGGCACTTCGACGAAGACCAACAAGCTTGTGCCCGCGGGAATCGCCCTTCAAGGCTCCGGCACCAACATCCAGATTGTGAATAACAACATTAATAACGTCTGGAATCAAGGGAAAGCGACAAACCACACGGGAAACTGCCCCTCCGGGTCTCCGGAAGCCTTTGGTCTGGTGGTTGCCGGGACGAGCGGAACGACCCCCCTCACGAATATATCGATCATCGGCAACACCTTAAGCAACATGATGACAGGCTGCAGCGAGACGATGGAACTCGACGGCAACATCAATGGGTTCATCATCGGAAACAACCTGGTGCACAACAACAGCAACATTGGCATCGCGGCTCTGGGAGGTGAAGGCGTGGCCTCGGGGTATTCCCAGTACAACGGCTCCCCCAACGACCAGGCTCGCAATGGGGAGATTTACGGCAACACGGTTTACGAGAACCCATCCAACGGTACCGGCACGACGCCGCCGGTGGACGCCGCCAGCAATCCCTACGGCTCCAAATGCTATTGTGCCGACGGTATCTATCTGGATGGCAGCGCTTTCAAC
This sequence comes from uncultured Acidobacteriaceae bacterium, assembly GCA_963749985.1. GTDB lineage: Bacteria > Acidobacteriota > Terriglobia > Terriglobales > Acidobacteriaceae > Sulfotelmatobacter. Next base: position 660,645 of record CAVVOS010000008.1, read on the forward strand.
ATAGTCGAGCGGAATACCGTCTACCTCGTTGATCTGGGCATAGAAGTTACGGGAGAAGGTGCTGCCCAGAACACGACGAACAACATCGTCCGCGACAACCTGCTTTTCTACAATACCGCGGTCGGGATCAGTATCGGCGGGCAGGGCACTTCCGGGGGATCGTCGAACTCCACCGTTGTCAACAACACCACGTGGGACAATGGGAACAACTCCAACGGCGCAATTGGTGAATTTGCAACCGGGACCGACCTCACGGGAACGAACATAGTCGAGAACAATATTTTCTATGCTTCTTCTGTGACCGGAACGCTGGTGGATGCGGTAACCACCTCGACGGTCACTCTCAATTACAACCTCTACTACGCTCCCAGCTCCTCCGAAAACTGGATTTGGGGTTCAAAGACCTACACCACCTTCAGCACCTACCAGTCGGGTTCAAAACAGGAAGCAAATTCTCAGTATGCCGACCCCATGTTTGTCAACATCAATGCGACTCCGCCGACCACTCTGCCGAACCTGAATGTACAGGCCGGCTCGCCGGCGTTGGCCAAAGGAACGATTCTCAGTCCGATTTCAACCGTCGGCGCTTTTGACCTAACTGGTATTACTCCGCGTATCCTCGTTACGAATGACACAATCGACATAGGAGCTTACGAACAATAATAATGTCGGAGCAAGGATCGAGAGAGGAAGATGCCGCCAGAGGCATCTTCCTTTCTTACTATGAACACGCGAGCGCGCTGTGTTCGAATCGCCCATGGCAATGAAGACTGAAATGCATCCCCGCCTGACGCGCGCTTTCGGTTTACTTCCCGCCACAGCCCTGAACATCTCCAACATGGTTGGGATCGGGCCTTTCATCACAATCCCGCTATTGATGGCTTCCATGGGCGGCCCGCAATCGATGCTGGGCTGGTTGACGGGTGCGCTCATCGTGATTTCCGACGGTCTGATATGGAGCGAACTTGGAGCGGCGTTGCCAGGTTCCGGCGGCAGCTACCATTTTCTTCGTGAGGCCTACGGCCATCAAAGCTGGGGTCGCCTGATGGCTTTTCTTTTCATTTGGCAATTCGTCGTGAGCGGGCCTTTGGAAATCGCATCCGGGATGATTGGATTCGGAAATTATTCTTCCTATCTCTGGCCGGGCTTGACCGCTCGAGGCCAGCAATGCGTCGCCGTGGCCGTAGGCCTCGCCGCTTTGTTCCTCTTGTGCCGGCGGATGACATTCCTGCGCAAGGTCACCCTGACTCTTTGGGTGGGAACGGTGCTTGCTATGGCAACCATCATCGTCACCGGTTTTTCCCACTTCAACGCTCATCGAGCGTTCGATTTTCCTCCGGGAGCGCTGGCCTTTGATCGTGGCTTCGTGCTCGGCCTGGGCAGCGCTACTCTGATTGCCGTGTATAACTACCTGGGATACTACGATGTGTGTTACATCGGAGACGAAGTGCAGAATCCGGCCTACGTAGTGCCGCGCTCGATTCTGTATTCGCTCGCAGTCTGCTGTGCGGGATACCTGGCGCTGCATCTCGCCTTGATCGGAGTGGTGCCGTGGCGGGAAGGAATTCATTCGAGCTTCATCGTTTCCGACTTCATGGAGCGACTGTACGGCCGAGGCGCCGCAATCGCGGTAACAATTTTAGTTCTCTGGTCGGCCTTTGGCGCGGTGTTTGCGCTTCTCTTGGGTTATTCGCGAATCCCTTACGCGGCTGCCATCGACGGCTATTTCTTCCGTCCGTTTGCGCAACTGCATCCCACGAAAAATTATCCTCAAGTCTCCCTTCTGGTTCTCGGCGGGGTATCGATTGCCGCCGCGTTCCTTAAGCTGGATCAGCTGGTCAGTGCCTTGATCACTACCAGAATCCTGGTGCAGTTTCTCGGACAGCTGTTTGCCATTCCGCTCTTGCGGCGAAAGTTTCCTGACAGCGCGCGCCCGTACAAGATGTGGTTTTATCCCGTCCCCATTGTCATAGCTTTCTTTGGATGGGCATATGTTTTTCTGACCTCGGGCTGGCTCTACATCAAGATTGGATTATTGACGCTACTAACCGGCATTTTGGTTTTCTTTATCTGGGCGAAATGGAAAGCTACCTGGCCGTTCAACCCGAGCCAGGATTCTGCGGGAGGGCCAAGTCTAAGGTCCGGCGCATAACAGAAGGAATTCAAGATGGGACATAATAAAGGCCGCAGTTTGTGGCTCCCCGGCGTATGGCTCGGCAAACTTCGCGTGGTTCGGGGCGCAAGTCTCTTCATGAGCTGCGTGTTGATCCTGGTGAAAGGGGGTCTTGGTGTTTCTGAGCCGGCTAAGACTGCGCAAGTAGTTTCTAACATCGAAGGATTGTCTGTGTTGGTTCAGCCGAGCGACGGAACTTATGAAATCCAAACCGGAAAGGGCGGACACAGCGTCATCCATGCGAGAGTGGCGGCGGAGATCGATCATAAGTGGATCCGTTCTACGGATTATCCGAGACATGAAATATCTCAATCGAATGTTGACGATGCTTTCGGACATGGCAGGAAACTTACCATCACCTCCTTCGGACTTTCGAATGCCCCTGATCTCGCGTACACATTACTAATCTACGAGAGGAAAGGGTTTGGCGTTATCGAAACCGAGGTACAAAATCACACCGGCAATCCGATAACAATCCAAAGTATCCGAAGCGTCGAGGCCGTCGGGAACAGAATCATCGATCTCGGCGGCAAGCCGAGCGCCGACCGAGTTCTCTCGGACAGTTTCAGCGAAGACTGGCCGCCACTGCAGATTTACGACTTGGGAAAAGCCGCTCAGGGAATGCACCGGGGTGTAGGCAGTCAACTCATTTACAACCGGGAGAGCAAGGAGAGTTTGTTTTTCGGGGCCCTTACTTCCAGCCGCTTCCTCACCATCATTCATTTGCAAGCGCAACCCTCGCCGGATGGCCCCGGCATCGCTTCCTATACGGTTGATTCGACTGGAACCACTGAGATACAAGCAACCGATCCAGAATCCGATCTGCGAGAAGGGCCGGCTGAAAACCTGATTGAACTCAGTGTCCCCCTTCCCGCAGGCGAATCAATAACTTCAGAACGTGTAATGTTTGCCGCCGGAAGGGACTATCACTCTCAGCTGGATAACTATGGGGCCGTAATTCGAGAGCTGCATCACGGACGTGTGAGTTCAGACAACATGCTTGGATGGTGGAGTTGGACGGCTTTTTACACGAAAATTACCCAAGGCACGGCGCTGACGAACGCCCAATGGCTGGCCGAGCACCTGAAAACGCTCGGCTATGACTATTTTCATTTCGACCTGGGCTATGGATACTCTCGTGGCGAATATGCGACGCCCAACGCCTCTCAATTCCCTCATGGTATGTCGGATCTTACTCTTCGCATCTGTCGTTTGGGATTGAAGGTGGGAATTTGGACCGCTCCCTTTGAAGTGGGCGAGCGGGCCTGGATTTACGAGCATCACAAAGATTGGCTGGTACACAACGCCCATGGCGATCCGATTTCGATCGGCAAGGCCGAGGAGGTAGAGGGCGAGCGCTTGTTCGTGTTAGACGTCACTCATCCGGACGCTCAGGAATATCTTCGCCAGACCTATCGCACGTTGGTCCGGGAATGGGGAGCGCGCTACATTAAGCTCGACTTCATGGACAATACGGCAATCGAGGGTTATTACCATCGCCCGAACACAACCGCACTTGAAGCGCAGCGAATCGGGCTCGAGATTATCCGCAAGACGGTCGGCGAAGACGTGCTCCTCGATAAAGATGGAAGTCCGATGTTGAACCCGGTTGGCTTGGTGGATGAAGGCCGCATATCGCAGGATACAGGTCATGCGTTTCTCCGCAGCAAGGAAGCAGCGCCGGGCATCGCGGCGCGTTATTACATGCATCGCAACTTTTTCATCGATGATCCGGACGCCTTTACGGTTTCCCGGCAGCTTTTGGAAGAGCGAACCATTCAAGCGCCACTTACTTTGCATGAGGCGCAGGTCTCGATCGCGTTAGCGGCTATTTCCGGAGGAATGTTCGAGATTGGCGACGACCTGCCAACACTGGGGAGTAATCCGGAACGCATGGCCTTGGTCAAGAATCCTGATTTGCTTACCATGGCAAAACTTGGGAGGGCGGCCGTGCCTCTGGATCTTTTGACCTATGCAGACAAGGATGAGCAACCGAGCGTATTTCTGTTGCGCGAAGACCAGCGCCAGTCCATTTTGGCAGTCTTTAACTGGACGGAGCGGCCGATTTCTCACACTTTTACCTTTGCCGATCTAGAGCTTCCCGCGGAGCATGGGTACAAGTTATTTGACTGTTTTGCCCAAGATCAGCCGCTGGCGATGGACCATGAAACACTCCGCTTGGACAGTCAGCCGGCGCACTCTGTCAAGCTGATCAAGATCATTAATACGTCGATTCCGATGGCAGCGCCTTCAATTGCCTTCCGTGTACCGTCTGCAGCGAAAAACGGGGAAGAGATTGAGTTCTCCAGCGTCGTATCTAAGGACGGCGTTCCCGCGCTCGCATATCATTGGGATTTCGGCGATGGAGTGTTAGCCGATGGCGCAACCCTCACTCATGCGTATACCGCTGCCGGAAACTACACGGTGCGGTTTACGGCGGAAGGCCTTGATGGCAAGTCCGCAGAGAAGATATTTTCGATCGCGGTCAGCGGATCGGTGAATCTTCCGTCTCCTCGGCGTTATCTCGAACCTCGCGAATAGCTGTACTCATAAGAAACGCTGCCGCCGATGCCGGAATTCGTTCCTTCGGAACGATGCCCGGCAATACCGACTACTTACAGTCGCAGTCAGGCACCACAACTCACCTTTTGTGACCTCATTCGTCAATTTCAGGACAACATTCAGGACTGTAGATCTCGGAGCTGAGAAATCAGGACAATGTGGACCCTCCGCACCACTGATCAACCAGATTCTTCCAATTCATTGTTGTCTGCTCCTTTTGCCCCTCAGCAATCTATCGGGATCCCCTCACCCTGAGAACTCACGCAGGCCTCCAATATCATTCTGGCTGGAGTGTCATATAAGCTCTCCGCTCAGGACACTCATACAATGAACGCAATCGCATCGCGGGGTAAGCCGCGGACAGCATGAAGCGAACCGATTTCCAGGGTGAACTCGGGCGGCTGCACGCCGCCAGCTTTGGCTGGGCGCTGTGGTGTTGCGATCACCGGCGGGACGAGGCCGAGGAAGTCTTGCAGACTGCTTACTTAAAAGTCGCGGAAGGCATGGCCAGCTTCGACGGAAAATCGAGCCTGCAAACGTGGTTTTTCGGCGTGATACGCCGTACGGCCTGGGAGCAACGCCGGCGGCGCTGGTTGCGCGACGGGATTTTGGGGCGGTGGTTTACGAGCCAGCCCGCGCCCGTGCCGGCGCCCGATCCGGAAGCGTCGGCGAGTATGTCGGAGAGGAGCCGCACGCTGCTCCAGGCCATGGCGGCTCTGCCCGCTCGACAGCGCGAGGTATTGCACCTGGTCTTCTATCAAGACCTGACGGTGGAAGAAGCTGCGCGGGTTCTGAAGATTTCATTGGGAACGGCCCGCACTCACTTTGCACGGGGCAAAGAGCAGCTTCGCCAGAGGCTTGGCCGACGCGAGGAAAAACATGACGAGAGATGATCAACAGGATGACCGGGACATTCGCGATGATGGCTCTCACGATGACGAACTGCGCGCCCGCTTTGCGGCTTTGCGGCAGGAGGAAGCAGCGCAAGCTCCGGTATTCCGGGGTCTGGCGGGGGTTCGGACAGAGCGAGGCCGAGGGCGATCCGCCGGCCAGATGATTGCCGTGACGGTGTGCCTGGTAGCGATGACGGCCGTAGCGCTCTGGCTGTACCTCACTCCGCGGAAGCCGGAACCGGGGAAGTTCGTTGCTTCTATTACGGAATGGAGCTCGCCGACCGACTTTCTGCTGGAGACGCCCGGACGCGAGATGTTGCGGACCGTGCCGGCAATCGGAGTATGGCATGACTACAGCAACGCTCCGATGCGGAGACAAAAACATGCGCAAGTTAAGAAGCCAGTTTTGCCTTAAAAGGAGGAACGCTCTTGAAATCCTATTTGGTGTTGTTGATGTTGCTAGTTTCGGGCGCGGCGTGCTGGGGACAAGATCCCCAGTCCGCCGACGACCCCATCGCCCAGAACCTGTTTGCGCCAGAACTGGTGATGAAGTACCACCAGGAGATCAACCTGGACGAAGGCCAGTCCAAGGCGATGAAAGAGGAGATCCAGAAGGCGCAGGCGAAATTTCTGGACATGCAGTGGGACGCGCAGGCTGAAACGGAAAAGCTGGTCCAGTTGCTGAAAGCCCGGCCGGTCGACGAGAACGCTGTCCTGGCCCAGGTGGACCAGGTGTTGAACCGCGAACGGGTTATCAAGAAGACCCAGATCTCGTTGCTCGTGCACATCAAGAATCTGCTCACGGACGCGCAGCAGAACAAGCTGATGCAACTGCGGCGCAAACCGTCGTAAGGACTCCACTGCTCGGAGACGGTTCGGCGATGGACAAACATGGGACACACGCCCGGCCTTCTGGGGCTAAAGCCCTCACAGAGAAGGAAGGCTTTATCGCAGCGCTGAAAGCGCCGCGCCATGCAAAAGCGATCGGCCGGGCCTTGCATCGCCGGTGGCTGGCTGCACTGGCTTGCTCTGCGCCCGCATCCCTTTTTGAGGTGTTCAATATGTGCGAAACCGAACGCACGAAAGAGCAAAAAGAAAATCCCGCGCACGGTTCTGCTTTTCGCTGGCGCTTGCCCCTGGCGTTCGCGAGCGCGGCGCTCGCTCTCGGTTGCGCTGCAGGTTGTGGCTCGGGACACTCCCCGGCCCCCGCAGTCACTCCCATACAATCATCGGCGGCGATTTGGTTTCACCCCAAGCCGGCGGGAGGGACTGAGGGCGGCTCAACCGACTTCCTCTTATTATTCCAGGCGAATGCGCCCTGGCCACGCGCGATGGCAAAGACCCAGGTGATCGGGCTTTACGCCGGGTGGATCGCCGACGCCAGCGACCAGGATCTGCAGTCGGTCGTAGAATTTCTGAATGCTCACAATATGGGCATCGAAATCGAAGCGCCGGCGATGCAGGCGCTGGCCACATGCGGGTCGGGCGTTGAAGGCTACGTTCCCTATGGGCAGTCGGTCGAAACTTTCACACTCGCCTACTTGCAGCGGTTGCAGAGTCTCGGCGCCCAGGTACCCTACATCAAAGTCGACGAGCCGTATTTTTTCGGCAACAACGTGCTGAGCGATCCGAACTCGTGCCTCTTCTCGGTGGAACAAGTCGCCACCGAAGTCGGGCAGTATGTGCAAATAGTCAAGACGGTTTATCCCAATGCCCAGGTAGGAGACGTCGAGCCGATCATCGCGAGCGCTTATTTGCCTGACGTGGCCACGGCGATGGCACAGTGGCACGCCACTTATCAGGCGGTCACCGGTGCGCCGTTCCCGTTCTTCATCGCCGACACCGATTTCAGTAATCCGGCCTGGCCCACCATCGTGAAGGGAATTGAAACGGCGACCAAGCAAAGCGGAATGCAGTTTGGCATTATCTATATCGGCGACATGCAGGATGTTTCCGACAGCGAATGGACCGGCACGGCTCTGTCGCGTTTCCAGACCTACCAGGGGCAGAACGGCGGCCAACCCGACTATGTCTTATTTCAATCGTGGGAGCCCGAGCCGCAATACTGTCTTCCGGAAACCGATCCCACCACCTTTACCGGCCTGCTTGACGCCTACATCGAGGCGACCAGCTGACCCCATGGCTCCGCGCCTTTGACGGGTTCCTCCTCTATCACCCACACCGTGAGTGCATGCGAAATTTCCTTCCAACCGCGCATTGAGCTAGGAACTCTTCTTCAAAATTCAGCAAATCAGCATGCACACGACGGCAACCGTAGGATGACCTACTTGACCAGTTTCTGGATGACGGTAATCAGCTGATCGGCGTTGAAGGGCTTCACAATCCAGCCGGTTGCTCCCGCCTGGCGCCCCGCAGCTTTTTTCTCGGCCTGAGACTCAGTGGTGAGCATGAGGATGGGAGTAAAGGCGTACCCCGGCAGCTTGCGGACGGCCGTCATCATTTGGATGCCGTCCATATTGGGCATGTTCAGATCGGTGATAATCAGGTCAAACTTTCCGGCGCCGGCCTTGTCGAGGCCGTCTTTACCATCGACCGCCTCGACCACTTCGTAGCCCGCCTTGCCCAAGGTAAAACTGACCATCTGCCGAATGCTGGTTGAATCGTCCACACTTAAGATGCGTCTCATGGTTGATCCTTAATACCGCCGAGCTTATCGCCTGCTATGTGAGTTCCGCCGCTTGCCGAAACCCGCATTCGGTCTTGGAACATGCGAACTCAAAACAGTTCCACGCTGTTGCCTGCGACGGCTTGTTGGGCCACGGGCAAAGCCTTGCCGCGGAGCGCGGCCCGCAGCACCTCACGCTCCATCTCGGTAGTGTAAGACGCGGAAAACACTTGTTCCATTTCGTCCGGGTCGTAGCGTTGCTTCACGCCGGGATCATCCATCTCCAACTGGCGTCTGACTTCTTCAACTTCAGTAAGGACCACGTCGAAACGGTCAAAGCAGGCATCGAGCTGATCGCCAGTGCTGCCGACCTTGGCGATCTTGTCCTGCATCCTTCCGGTGGCGACTTTCATCTCCTGAGCCTGCTGGGCGGCAAACGCGGCGGCGGTTCGCAGGTTCTCAAGACTGGTCCTGGTCTGCACTTGAGCTTCCCGCAGCTTTTCACTGGCGGCTTCGGAAAACGCCTCCATCAGCTCATTCGCATGCTTCACCAGTACCATCAGCTCCTGCATGGCGTTCCCGGACTGATCGGTAATCTGGCCCCAGTCCGCCGAAACCCCCTTGATACTCTTGGCGATGGCAAGTATCACGTGGGCTTGCGTGCCCAGGTGGCTGGCTTCAATGATGGAGTTGAAGGTGAGCAACTGCAGCCGATGACGAACGGACTTTGACTTCTGCAGATGTTCGCCGACCAGTTGCATCAGGCTGGACAAGCCTCCGAGTGTGCCCTGGATTCTCTCGCTATAAGCCTGGCTCTCGCGTTCGAGACGTTCGATTTGAGCGAGCTGCGATGACGCGTTCCGCTCCTGCTCAAGAACCATGGGGCCGATCCCGACCATGTCGGATGCGCTGACTTTCAGGATTCCGCCCATACACGTCCTGATCTGCGATGCCCAGTTGGCTACGGTTTCCTTGATAGTTCTCAATTGATACATCTGGATGGTAAGGCCGGCGTAAGCCCGAGGCAGCGCCTGATCGTCGCCGTCGCCGGAGTACTCATCTCCGCACATTCCCGCTGCAATGAGCGCGAACCCCTCCTGCACATGCTCGATCTGCTGGCGCGTGATGTCGTGAGTCTGTATGGCGGTCACCGCTCCCGCAATCTGGCGGGCGATGTCCTCCACTCCTGACCGGAATTGCGCGGGCGCCCCCGAGAGTTGGGTCAGGCTGGACTCCACCGTTGCCAAAGCGTTCGCCAGGTCAACCTCAATGCGAGCCACGCTTTCCCGCAGGCATGGCAGTTCGTCCGAAAGCACGCGCCTGGTGTCTTCAATCGCAGCTCTGCGGACTTCGGTATGTCTGGCGAGCTCCTGAATATCGTCGGTCACCGACTTGGAGAAACCGGCCAGTTCGCGGGCGAGGTATTGGAAACCGGCGCCCACATCACCGAGATGCGCCACCTCGATGTTGGTGAGAACGCTCAGTGCCTTGGTTTCAATCGCAATCGCCGCCTGGCCCTGAGTTACCCGAGATAGTTCGCCCAACACATTCACTTCCTTCGTCACTGTCTCCAGGATTCCGGCAGTCGCCTGCAGCCTCTCTTCCATGAATTGCCGGGCGGCTGCGCCCAGGGCTTGCACCTTGGGCAGAACGGACCGCACGCTTTCATTTTCCACGCATTCGACAATCGCGGCCGCCAGCAGCATGATCGTGTCGGCATAGCCGGCAAGGCCTTCAAAAGTCCTGGCCACGGCCCCGATCTCGGTCTCGGTAGTGATGGCCAGAGCCTGAAGCTCTCCGGTTGCCTTCTTCAGAGGACCGGCAACGTCGATTTTGGTGGCAATACTCATCGCGACTTGTCCTGCGGCCAGTCTCATCGAGCGTAGTTGAGCATCGCCCCGGCCACTGCGTCCAAAGGCAGAACCTTATCGACCGCGCTCCGTTTAATGGCTTCATTCGGCATACCGAAGACCACGCAGGTCGCTTCGTCTTGAGCAATCGTTTTTGCCCCGGCTTGTTTCATTTCCAGCATGCCACGGGCCCCGTCATCGCCCATTCCGGTGAGAATTACGCCCACGGCATTTTGTCCGGCGTAGCGAGCGGCGGAACGAAACAACACGTCGACCGAGGGACGGTGACGGCATACCAGCGGTCCCTCTTTGATTTCGACGTAGTAGCGAGCGCCGCTCCGCTTAAGCAGCATGTGATGATTCCCCGGCGCGATCAGGGCGTGTCCCCGCAATACCGTATCGTTCGACTCCGCTTCCTTGACCGTGATGCGGCATAGGCCATTCAGGCGGTCGGCAAAGGCGCGGGTAAAGACCTCGGGCATGTGTTGCACGATCACAATGCCCGGCGCATCGGGCGGAAGCGCCTCCAGCAGAGTCTTAAGCGCCTCCGTTCCCCCGGTTGAGGCGCCGACGGCCACTACTTTCTCCGTGGTTTCGGCCATGGCGTGAGTAGCGGGAGAAAGAATCGCGTCCGCGGTTAGCTTGGGCTGGACCGCGCGCCTGGGCCGCAGAGTTTGCAAACGTGCCCCTGCCGCCGCCTTGACCACCTGGCAGAGGATAATGCGCGAATCCTCGAGAAACTGTTTGCTGCCGACGCGAGGCTTGGCGATGATGTCGACCGCCCCATACTCCAGCGCCTTCAGAGTGCTCTGCGCGCCCTCCTCGGCCAGACTGGAACAGATCACGACCGGGATCGGATGTTGGCTCATGATCTTCTGGAGGAAGGTCAGGCCGTCCATGCGCGGCATTTCGATGTCCAGGGTGATTACATCCGGCACCTGTTCGCTGATCCTGTCTGCCGCCACGAAGGGGTCGGCAGCGGTGGCGATGACCTCGATTTCCGGGTCACTGGAGAGCACTTCGCTGAGTGTCTGGCGAACCACCGCGGAGTCATCGACGATCAGCACGCGAATTCTCGGTTTGCTCATAAGCTCGATCCCGCTGCTCCATGTCTCGCTACCCCGTCTCATCCGAGCCGGCGGAGCAGCACTTCCCCGGTCCTGGTGAAGAAACGAATGTTTAAGCCTAAAGTACCTCCCAGGCTGGAGGCGAACACCGTAAAACCCTCCTCCTGTAGGACTTCAATCGCGGCCTCACAATTCAGCTTTCCGACCGTAGGTTTCGAGTCCTTATCGCTGACCAGGAGTACATCGGCGCCGCCAAACAATTTGACTTGCACCTCGCTGCGCACCACGCCGCATTGATCAAACCGCCGGGCGGCATCCCGAATGGCGAAATCCACGTAACGGCGGCCAGCCTCGACACTCAAAGCCGCGGCCAGGTTCGCCGGGCACCGGGGCAACTGGGAATGTGTCAGGGCGCCGATGCGAAGCCTCGCACTCCAGAAGGTGACGCCGACGCAGGAACCGAGAATTGTCCGGATGATCGCCGGTTCGCGAGCGAAGTACGACTCTCCTGGGTGTAAATAAACCTCCGGCAGTTCGTTCTCAAGTTCCAGCATTTTCTCTCCTGTAGGCGGCAGGCGCGACCGCTACCAAGGGGAGATCCATATCGTGCAGGCTCTCGGAATGGCCGACGAAAGCGTATCCGCCGGCTACAAGTTGATTGGTCAATTTTTGCAAGATCCGCTGCTGCGTGGGCCGATCGAAGTAAATGATCACGTTGCGGCAGAAGAACACGTCCACTTTTTGGGCCAAGCCAAAGTCGGCATCCATGAAGTTGAGACGGCGAAACTCCACCAACTGCCGCAGTTCCGGGACCACCCGCAACCGATCGGAATCGGGAGTGCGGCTGCGCATGAAGTACTTGCGCCGCAATTCCGGCGCTACGGGACGCGCGACGGCGGCGGCGAAGACTGCCTGGCGGGCTTTGGCCAGCACGGTGTTGGAAATGTCAGTAGCCAGCACCTTGAACCGAAACCCAGGGTGGGCGAGTCCATATTCATTCAGCACGATCGTGAGGGTGTAGGGCTCCTCGCCGGTGGAGCAGCCCGCGCTCCAGATCAACAGCGGCCTCCCGCTCTCGTTGCGCGCCATCAGGTCAGGGATCGCCTTCCGCACCAGAAACTCGAAATGGTCGGGCTCGCGGAAGAAATCGGTTTTGTTGGTGGAGACCACGTCGATTAAATGGACGATCTCTTCCTTCTGGCCGTGAGCCCCGAACAGATACTCACAGTACTCGGTGAAGGAGTTCAGATTCAGGCCGCGCAAGCGCCGCTTGATGCGCAGCTCCAGCATGGTCTTCTTGTCCGCACTCAGGTTGATCCCCGACTGGGCGTAGATCAGCTTACGCAGCCGGCCAAAGTCGGAGCTGGAGATGCTTTCATCGCGCGCGCTCATGGCATGCACCGAGCGCTCGACGCGCTCCCACTCCTCTCCGTCAAGCGGTCGCTTCCACCGCCGCTGGGCTCGCCTCCGGCATGCGGACGGCGGATAATTGTTCGGCCGAGAAAACCCGGTCGATGTCCAGTATCATGACGAACTGGCTGTCGCGCTTGCCCATGCCCTTAATGAAATCGGTGCGAATGTGGGTTCCGATTCTCGGGGCGGGCTGGATCTGATCCGGTTCCATGTCGATTACTTCCTCCACCGAATCGGCGAGCGCGCCAATTACCGTGGACTCGTTATCCAGCAAGACCTCGACCACTACGATGCAGGTGTTTCTGGTCTTCTCGGTTTTCGACATTTCGAGACAGAGCCGCAAGTCGACGACGGGCACAACGCTGCCCCGCAGGTTGATCACCCCGCTCATGAAGTCGGGCGTCCGGGGGATTTCGGTAATGTTCGTGAAATCGAGCACCTCTCGAACCTTGGCCACGTCGGTGGCGAACACCTCGTTGCCGAGCTTGAAAGTAAGATACTGCCGCGTCTCCGTGATTTCGCTAACGCTCATAATCAGCTCCTTTTCGCATTCTGAAGGCAAGCGCGGACCGCTGGCGGCCCGCGCCGGACCCGGTTAGAAGCGCTCGAATTCCTTGTCGAGGTCATCGCTCTTATCTTTGAGCTTGAGGCTGACCCCGCCTCCTGCGGCCGCCGCCTTCTTAGCCAGCGGGGCCGGATGGCCGTTCGCCTTTGCCGGCTTGCCCGCGGGCGCATCAAAGTGCCGTGGCGGTTTTGCCGCTGGGGCTCGGGGCGGAGCCGTGTGACCGCTGTCTCCGGTGTGGAAGAAGGCCAGCGCGCCCACCAGTTGCTCGGACTGGCTGGTCAGTTCCTCGGTGGTGGCAGCCATCTCCTCGGACGCGGAAGCGTTCTGCTGGATGACCTTTTCCAGTTGCACCAGCGCCTGATTGATTTGTTCGGCGCCGGTATCCTGTTCCTTGCTGGCGGCCGCGATCTCCTGCACCAGTTCCGCCGTCCTCTGGATATCGGGCACCAGTTTGGTGAGCATTTCGCCCGCTCTCTCCGATACCTTGACCGTGGTGCCGGAAAGTTGGTTGATTTCGCCGGCAGCCTTCTGACTGCGCTCGGCCAGCTTGCGCACTTCCGCCGCTACCACGGCAAAACCTTTGCCATGTTCGCCGGCACGCGCCGCTTCGATGGCCGCATTCAGAGCCAGCAGGTTGGTCTGGCGCGCGATCTCCTCGATGATCGAAACCCGGCTGGCGATCTCCTTCATGGCCGCCACCGCTTCCACCACCGACTTGCCGCTTTCCTGCGCGTCGGTAGCCGACTTGTTTGCGATCTTGTCGGTTTGTTGCGCGCTATCGGCATTTTGCTTGATGTTGGAAACCATCTCCTCCATCGAAGACGACGCTTCCTCGGCCGAAGCCGCCTGCGCGCTCGCGCCCTTCGACACTTCCACCGATGTCGTGCTGATAGCCGCGCTGGCCGACGCTACCTCCCCGGCGATGGTGCGAATGTCCATCACCACCCGCGTGATGCCGGCCACCATCCCAGCCAGCGCCTGCATCAGCTTGTCCTGCGGCGACCGTTCCCGCAAAACGACCGTCAGGTTCCCATTCGCCATCTCCCCGGCCGCCGCGGCGACCTCGTTCATGGCCAGGATCAGGGCGTTGAGGTTGTCCTTGATCAGGTTGAAGTCGCCATGATACGTATCCGTGATTTGCGGCGGCATGTCGCCTTTGCTGATGCGATCGATGTACCCGGCGGTGAACTTGAGCGGAGCAATCACGGCGTCGAGGATAGAGTTCACGCCGCGCACGATCTCGGCATAGGCGCCGCGGAACTGGTCGTGTTTCCCCCGTTCGGACAACTGCCCGGCGTTCGAGGCATCGGTTAAGCGAGCCAACTCTTTCTGTAGGCTTTGCAGAACGACCGCGATATTATTGACTGCCTGCTTCATCTTTTCGTGGTCGCCCTTGTAGGTCTGGGCGATCAGTTCGTCGATCTTGCCATTGGAGATTTGAGCGAGGATGCGATTGCCCTCGCCAATCGGCAGCAGAATCGCGTCCAGCATGGTGTTCACGCCGCGCACGATCTCCGAGTACGCCCCCTGAAATTGTTCCGGCTTGCCGCGATCGGAGAGCTGGCCTTCTTTCGAAGCCTCGGTCAGGCGCGCCATTTCTTTCTGCAGGTTCTGCACCACAATCGCGATATTGTTAACCGCCTGCTTCATTTTTTCGTGGTCGCCCTTGTAGGTCTGGGCGATCAGCTCGTCGATCTTGCCGGTGGAGATTTGAGCGAGGATGCGATTGCCCTCGCCAATCGGCAGCAGAATCGCGTCCAGCATGGTGTTGACGCCGCGCACGATCTCCGAGTACGCCCCCTGAAATTGTTCCGGCTTGCCGCGATCGGAGAGCTGGCCTTCTTTCGAAGCCTCGGTCAGGCGCGCCATTTCCTTCTGCAGGCTCTGCACTACGACCGCCACATTATTGACCGCTTGTTTCATCTTTTCGTGGTCGCCCTTGTAGGTCTGGGCAATCAGCTCGTCGATCTTGCCGTTGGAGATTTGCGCCAGGATGCGATTGCCTTCGCCAATCGGCAGCAGAATCGCGTCCAGCATTTCGTTGATGCCTTGCACGATTTCGCGATGGACCCCATCGAACTGCTCGACCCGGCCGCGCTCAGTGAGACGGCCATCCCGGGACGCGTCCAGCAACCGCATGATTTCCTGCGAAACCAGCAGCACCTTGCCGTCCCCCGATTTTTGCGCGCCGCCCGACCGGCCGCCGGCACTATGCCCGTTCCCACCGTTTCCCGCAGCGTTGCCCTGCAACTTTCGGCTTTCGCGTACAACTTTAGTTGGCATGACTTCTGACTCCTTGATTAGATTGAATTTCTCTTTCACCCTTGCCGTGCGACCTTATCCAGCCACTGTGGTTTCCCCCCGACGGACCCGATGGTCACAAACCCGGACGAACTTCTGCTTATCGCGTGTGTTCCTACACCGCCGCTCCTTTGGCGCGCGGCCGCGCCGCTGTGCGTCGAAGCGCCTCCCGTACCAGGCGGTGCGGATCAAGAATCAACGCCACGCTTCCGTTCCCGAGAATAGTGGCCCCGGAGATCAATTCAACGTGCCGGTAGAATCGGCCTAGATTCTTAATCACCGTCTGGTGATCTCCGAGCACCTGGTCGACGACAAAGCCGTAGTGCCCGTCTTCGGTCTCGGCCACCAAGATTTGCTCGCGCTCCGGCTGTTTGGTCTTGATGTCGAAGTATTCGCGGAGGCGGATATAGGGGATGATTTCTCCGCGCACATAGGCCACATGCTTGCCGTTGGCCTTCTCAATGTCTTGCCGCGTCAACTCGATGCATTCCAGAGTGGTGGCGAGCGGCAGCACAAAATAGGCTTCCCCGACCCGGACCAGCAGCCCGTCAATGATGGCCAGGGTGAGTGGGAGGCGCAGGGTAACCGTGGTTCCGCCGCCGGCCTTGCTGGTGATGTCGATCGTTCCGCGTAAACCCTCCACCTTGCGCCGGACCACGTCCATGCCCACTCCCCGGCCGGATACATCTGTGATCTGCTTCGCCGTGGAAAACCCGGGTGCCAATATAAAGTTGAAGATTTCGTTCTCGCTAAGCTGCGCGTCCGCGGCCACCAAACCCTTTTCGATGGCGCGCGCGCGAACCGCTTCGGCGTTGATGCCGCCGCCATCGTCCGCCACGCGGATCAGAACGCTGGCCCCGGAGTGCTGCGCGGAAAGATGGATGGTTGCGCTGGGACGTTTGCCGGCGGCAAGGCGGCGGTCGGCCGGCTCGATGCCGTGATCCATGCTGTTGCGGATGAGATGCATCAGAGGATCGTTCAGCTCGTCGATCACGCTCTTATCGAGTTCGGTATCGGCGCCCTCCATGGTGAGTTCGACCTCTTTATGCAAATCCCGCGCCAGGTCGTGAACCAGCCTGCGGAACCGTTCGAAGGTGGCTCGAATGGGCAGCATGCGGATGCTGATGGAACTCTCCCGCAAGGCCGTGGTCAGCCGCTCGATTTCTTCCGATACCGTCGCCACCTCCGCATCCTCGTGGCGGGCGGCGATCTCGCCCAGCCGGGCTTGCATGGTTACCAGCTCGCCCACGAGATCGACGAACTGGTCCAGCTTGGCGGCGGGAACGCGAATGCTGGATGCATTGTCGGGCGTATCCGAGGCGCGGCGTCCCCAGGGTGGGGGCTTCTTTTCCGCAGGCTTTGCCGCTACAGCGTCCGGGATCGAGGCCTGGCCCGCAGCCGGCGCGGCCGTTATTTCCGGCTTTGCTCCAGCCGTTATTTCCAGCGCCGGCTCGGCCCCCCGCTCCATCACCGGCTCCGTCACTCGCTCGATCACCGGCTCGATCGTCAGCTCACAGCTGTCGGCCACGAAAATGAAGACGTCGGAGATCGCTTCCCGCGCGGCTGAAGTGGTGAGTACCATTTCCCATCGCAGGTAGCAGCGCTCCGGATCCAACTCGCCGATCGGCGGAATCGCCGCCATACTCGCTTTGGTCCGCAGGCTTCCCATCTGCTTCAGCTCGCGCAGCAGCAGCAGCGGATTGGTGCCGGTGCGCAACAGATCGCTTCCCGGGGAAAAGCGGATTTGCCAGTCCCGGGCTGCGCCCACGGCGGCCGCGGGAGATTCTGCGACCGAGGATGACGATGCCGCCTCGGCGGCATGGCGGGTATCGGACTTCCCGGTCAACCGCCGCAATTTCGCCAGGATCTCGGCGGATACGCCGCTGTCCGCCGCGCCCCGCCCGCTGGCCTCCTCCAACATGGCTTTGATCTGATCGAGCGCCGCCAGCGAAAGGTTAATCAGCTCAGCGGTAACCTTGAGCCGTCCGTTGCGAACTTCGTCGAAAGCGTTTTCGAGGTTGTGACTGAACCCGGCCAATTCGTCAAAGCCAAACATCGACCCGGAACCCTTGATGGTATGCAGCGCGCGGAAAGCGCGCCCCATAAGTTCGGTGTCGTTCGGATTCTCGTTAAGCGCCAGGAGCGCAGACTCCAGTTCGACCAGGATCTCACGCGCTTCTTCCAGGAAGGCTAGTTTGAACTTGTCGATCGTCTGCTCTTTTGCCATGAACCACTCGGTGACTTACTCTCGAGCACTTCTTATGGGAAAGCTCTCAAAACCCGCATCGATCACGGCAGCCAGGATCTCCGCTGGAACCGGCCCCGCAAGCTTGAGACTCCTGCCCGATCCTCTGGCTTCGCGGTCAGCCGCCCAAAGCAACTGCAACGCGGTAACGTCCAGTTCAGTCGCGCATTCCAGGTCCACACACATGTCTTTTCCGGAGGCCAGTGCCTGGAGCAGAAGCTTCTTCAGATCTGCCGCGGTACTAATGTCGATCTCGCCCTTCAGCCGGATAAGACACAGAGCTTCGCCTTGGTCCAGGGTTAAGGACATAATCGTTGTCTTATTCTTAAATCGGCGCTTCGGGAGGGAACTTTAATGCTTGGACAGTCCCGCCAACGCCGTTTCCTCCTGCTTGACAGCGCCGGGAACTGCAGCTGCGGTGGTTAAGGGTGTGCCGCACTTTGCGCAGAAGTTCTCGCCACCGGGGAGGGCTGCACCGGCCTGGGGTTTGGGACATCGCGATTCGAGCTTCCTGCCACACTGAGAGCGGAAGGCGGCGCCGTTAGCCGAAACCTGCAACGGGGGAAAGCGGAAGACTTATGCGAAGCAGCAGAAGTGTGGGAAGCCAGATGGCGCGAGAAGGGCGGACGTAACTCCGCCTTCTCGCGCCCAACCAACTCAGAGTGTCTTTTACGCGGTCACGAGTTGGTGCTGCTGGAGAGTCGAGGCGACAACGTCAGAGGTGTGAACCTGGGGCGTTCCCTCGATAAATCTTGCCAGCGTCTTCAACACTTGCGGATAAGTATTGGTGTTGTAGTTGTCGGCATCTTTCTTGTTTTCCCAGATGCTGATTGCGGTCACATCGATTCCGCCCTGGCCGCAGAAAGTGATCTCGTCCTTAAAACCATTCTGCTTACGCAGCAAAGGCAGGACGTCTTTTTCAAAAGCTCGCGTGTAATCGGACAGCATATTCGGCTTCAGATGGAAAGTGACATTGCGTGCAAACATATCAACCTCCTTAAAGGTTGTAGGGTTGTAGTTCGCTAAGAGGAGAGAACTTCAGATGGGCTGACTTAAGTTTCAGGAAATCTGAAAGAGGAGAAGAATGCTCACTCAGTTCAGATGGTGCATTTCAGTGGCCCTCTGCCTCGACGCGCAACCCATTGGTTCCACAACAGATCCGGTGCTGCCGAGTCTGGCCCGTCGTGTACCTTTGGCGGAAAGCGAGCCGAAACGGCAACTCCTGTTGCCCTCGGACAACTGAACGACGATTGGTCACGCGCTGGCGATCATTGCCTGGTCGCGGGCGAGGCGCAGAAGCGGCGGAGTCGCACCCAGAGAACGATCAGAGCACCCAGGACGGCCAGAGCCACCGGCGCGCGCCGCATCACCCACGTCTCCGTTCTTCTGCTGGCTTCGCTCGGTCTGCCGTTCTAGCCCTACGCACACGCGCGACGGACTACATCGGACTCTACATCGTTTTTCCCTTGACAGGAGCGCCCTGAGGTTGCAAACTCCATGGACCCGGTGAAGCCTTGCCGCGGGCCGACGAGGGTTGTGAGAACCCTTTTCCAGGATTCCGGCCTTTCCCCCTATCCCAGCGGACGCCGATACCGAAGCAGGACAATCCCGCGCAGGTTCGGGTGATCGTGTTGTATGCGATGAGAATGTGGGGAAGTTTTGTCTGCCCCGGGCTTTGGCAGCCGCAGCGATTTTGTCTTCATTTAGCGCGATGACTTTAGCCGCCAGATCCGAAAGACGGAGTCGGTATAAAAACCGGACGCCGCGAGGAATTTAAAAAGGGGAATTATGACATTAGGCCTCATGAGTTTGGTTACGCCATTAGGGCGCTGCGCCCGATTCGGACTGTCTCTGTTGGCATTGTCTCTGTTGGGCATCGGCTCACTACCCGCGCAGCAGGTGGGCACCAACGTCAACATGGTGACGGGGACCCAGTGGCCTGGCGGCGACCCCTTCTTACAACGCCAGAACGAGCCCTCGATGGCGATCTCGTCGCGCAACCCGCTGCACATGGTTGCCGGCGATAACGATTATCGCTCCGTGGATCTTCCAGCCGTTTCTGGCGAGGTTGAACCCACGGGCGATGCGTGGTTGGGCTTCTTCACGTCCTTCGATGGGGGCCAGACCTGGACCAGCGTTCTAGTCCCTGGATACCCACAG
Organism: uncultured Acidobacteriaceae bacterium; assembly: GCA_963749985.1. Lineage (GTDB taxonomy): Bacteria > Acidobacteriota > Terriglobia > Terriglobales > Acidobacteriaceae > Sulfotelmatobacter. The sequence goes on from CAVVOS010000008.1 coordinate 680,500, forward strand.
GATACGTCCATCCAAGGGTTGTTTTCTCCAATTCATGGATTGGGCGCGGGGGCCGACCCCACCGTTCGAGCCGGCACCAACGGCATGTTCTATTACGGTGGCCTCGCCTTCAATCGCCAGCAGGGCGGAGCGAGCAAAGTATTCGTAGCCACCTACACGGATGACAACAACCTTGAGGGTGGCAATTCCATTCGCTATCTCTGGACTACGCCGGTCGATACCGGCAACTCCAATCTCTTCGAAGACAAGCCATCGATCGCGGTGGATATTCCACGTCCGTGGTCCGGGTTTTGCATTATTCCAGCTTTGCCGCTGAAAAACATCCAGATCTTTCCGGCGGGAACCGTTTACGCAGCCTGGACTCAGTTTACGGGTGAGGAATCGAACGGCGTTGCAGCCATTATGTTTTCGCGTTCCATCGACTGCGGTCTTACCTGGACCCCTCCCCAGCAAATCAGCGGTACCGCTAAGACGAATCAGGGAGCGGCGCTGGCCATCGATCCGAATACCGGTGCGCTTTACATAACCTGGCGGGTGTTTGCGTCCACGAATCCGACTCAGTCGGATGCCATCATGTACGTTGCCTCTTTCAATGGAGGTAGCACTTTTACCAAGCCCGCGCTGCTAGCTAACATTGACGCGTTCGATCAAGGCGATACCTACGTTTCTTTTCGCACCAACGATTATCCGGCAATTTCGGTCGACGCGGCCAGCCACGTTTACGTCGCGTGGAGCCAGCGTGAAGCAGGAAATATCAGCGCAAATGGAGGCGACGCCCGGATTGTAGTGTCGACTGGCATCCCTACATCGAATTCTAACGTACCCCTGCAGTGGAGCACGCCGCTGGTAGTTGATAATTGGGCTGGCCGCGGTCATCAGTTCATGCCCGGTATGGCGTTTTCGGCGGGAAAGCTGACCGTTGCATGGTACGACCTGCGCAATGATGATCTGCTCGCAATCTACACCGCTCTCGGAGTCGCCGGCGAATTTTCAGATACTCTCGAAAACGACGGTGGTGCGCCGAATTTCCCCGTATTCGGCACCTACATTCAAGATCCCGAACCACCCTACCCGTCGGATGCGCGCAGGCAGACACTTGATGTCCGCGCGGCGCAGGCAACACCCGGCAATCCTCCAGCGTTCTTTCCTTCCGTACAAGTCTCCGATTACTCTTTCGGGTCGCTGCCGGGAAGTTCGGAGATTCAACAGCTGCTGGTCGATCCGCCGAATCTGCCGATGTTCCAGAGCGGCACGCTGCCATTTTTTGGAGATTATATCGATGTCGCCGGACCGACGTTTATTCCCAATGAGAACGGCACTTGGCGCTTCAATAATCTGGCGACCGATCCCGATTTCACCCACGTCGTGTGGGCGGACAATCGCGACGTAGTTCCTCCCGCCGACGGGAATTGGGCAAACTACACGCCCCCCACATATCCCGGTACGGCCAGCATCTTCGACCCCACTCAGACTCGCCCGCCTTGTACCTCATCAACCCCCGACACCGGCGATCGAAACCAGAACATCTACACAGCGCAGCTTGCGCCGGGTCTCTTCCTCAGCTCGCCAGGGAACTCAAAGCAGTTGGGAACAGGCTCGAACGGCCACTTGATCCAGCGCCAGTTCGCCATTGTTGTTGCGAACACGACCGGCCAGACGCAATATTATGAGCTGACCGTCGCAGCCCAACCAACCGGCGGCGCCGCATCTTTTCTTCAATTTGCTGTTGCGGGCCAGCCATTTCCGTTGACTCAAATTCAGGTTGAGGTTCCGGCTCTATCGAGCACGTCCCGAGCGATCTTTGTCACCTCTACGGTTGCGAATGCGACGGTGACGGTTAACGCCGCGCAACTGACCGGCCTGGGCGGCACTGTCGTGCCCGGGGGAGAAACTGCGTCAGTGACCATCAATGGCGACCCCAATAACCCTGCCAGTCAGGATCCGAACATCGCCAGCACCGAGAACTATACCCCTACGATCGCAACTCCGAACATCGCCAACCCGAACATCGCCAATCCGAACATTGCCAACCCAAATATCGCCAATCCCAATATTGCGAATCCGAACATCGCCAATCCGAACATCGCCAATCCGAACATCGCCAATCCGAATATTGCCAACCCAAATATCGCGAACCCAAATATCGCCAATCCAAATATCGCCAACACTGATCTCTCGGATGGCACCATCACCGACGGTACCTGGGCCATTACGAACACCGGTAATACATCCAGTGCATACGCCGTGAATTTGATTGGGCAAAGTCCGCCCCAGGGCATAGCCCTTCAGTTGATCGTTTACGGTACTTACGCGACCCCTCTCGTAACGCCCGCCTCAGGATGCACGCTGACCACGGAATCGCACTTCGTTCCGGTGACGAATATCATCAGCCCCTCGTTCACTACGCTGTCTCAGCTTTTCCAACCCGCTGCCAATAACCCTGCTTTACCCGGTCTGGCGCTCAAGCCGGGCGAGACGAAATACATCACTGTGCGCGTCTATGACCCGACGACCAATAACCCGGCCCAGGCTTTGCTCGATTACAACCCGATCACCGCCGTCACACCGGCCGTCGTATCGCAAGGCGCAAATACCGGAACCACGACTCCTCCGGCCACGCTCACCGTTGCCACCAAGGTATTGCCGCAAGCCACGCTCACCGGTGTGTATCCGACGCAGACGCTTCAAGCCACGGGCGGGTCCGGTGCTTACACATGGTCGATTGCCAGCGGCACCCTTCCCACGGGCATCACGCCGACCGCGGGCGGAGTAATTTCCGGAACGCCAACCGGAACCGCCGGAGCTTCCTCATTCACCGTTCAGGTGAAGGATGCGGTCGGCGATGTCGCGCAGCAGCCGCTGACCATCGTGGTGAATCCAGCGCCTGCGATTGCTACAACAAGCTTGAGTCCTGGCGATCAGGGATCGGCATATTCTCAACCACTATTGGCAGCCGGGGGCACGTTGCCGCTTAGCCCCTTTAGCATTTCCACGGGATCGCTTCCCTCCGGCTTGGCGCTGAATGGATCGATCATCAGCGGCACGCTCGCACCGACCGCGACAACTTCTAGCTTTACAGTAAAGATCACCGACGCCAATGGAGTATCGGCCACGCAGCCGCTTTCGATCACGGTGAATCCTCCGCCTATGATCACCACGACTTCCTTGCCGATTGGCGAGCAGGGGCGCCCCTATTCCACGGCCATCGCCGCTACTGGAGGAACTGGAGCGCTTTCCTTCCCCACGCAGAATGTTGACGGCCTGATCCTCAATTCGTCGGGCAGTTTCATCGGGGTTCCGAGTACGCCTGGCTCGTTCCCCTTCACCGCGATTGTGATGGACGGTCTCGGTGTCACTGCCTCCCAGGCGCTCATCCTGCCGGTAAATGCGCCGCTTGCCTTGAACGCGGCTTCTTTGCCCGCGGGCAATCAGAATGTGGCTTATCCGCAACAGCAATTGGTGGCCAGTAGCGGTGTGCCGCCATACAGCAACTGGACGTGGGCTCCGGCGCCGAGCTCATCGTTGCCTCCCGGCTTATCCCTCAACATATCGTCGGGAACCATCACCGGAGTGCCGACCGCCGCAGGAGCTTTCTCATTCATCGTAAGCGTCAGCGACTCACTCGGCGCAACTGCGACGCAAACCTACTCCATTGCGGTGCTTGCCGCCGGTCCGGTGATCGGCACATCGTCCCTGCCCAATGGCCAGTACAACTCGCCCTACACGCCCTTGACCCTATCGGCAACCTCCGGAACCCAGCCTTATACATGGTCTCTTGGATCTGGTGGTGCTTTGCCCGCGGGCATGGCTCTAAGTTCATCGGGCAGCATCTCAGGAACACCTGCCCAGGCGGGCATGTGGTCCATACCGATCACGGTGACGGATGCAAATTCGCTGACCGCAAACGGAGCTCTATCTCTCACCGTCGGCTTGGCGACCGGCTATGCCGGTAACGCCAATTGCTACATGCCCTATCCCACCACGCCTATGTATTATTTAGGTAATGGCATCGCCGGCCCCTGGAGTGTAACCGCCCCCGGAGCTTTGAGCGGGCAGTTGACATTCCTCCCCGCAGTCACGGCCACGGTCGCTGGCTTCGTCAGTACCAACGGCACGACTGTTACCTGGGTCAGTAACCAGGGAGGCCAAAACGACCAGTTCTACTTGTCACCCACACCTTCCTCTATCGTAATTAACAACGTCACCTACGGCGTGGCCTCCGTCAATTCGGCGACCACCCTGACCCTCACGCAATCGGCGGGCGTGCAAGGCTATGTTCCTTACTCCTACACGATCCCGGCTGGCGGCAACTTGTTGACCGGCTGCTTGTGGGGAGCTATTTCAAGCGCTTCCTACCAGTTGCAGCTTACATCGGGAACGTCAACGTTCACCCTGCCGTTACAGGTCGTAGCGCAGGACACACAGGATAACGGCACTGTCAACGTCGATTCCGCTGGCCTAGGGAACCTGCCGCCGAGCGGCTTCCAGCAGGGTGTGGTTACACCCGGGCAGAGCTTCGCATTCCTTCCCGGAAATTATGCCGCGGATTCCGGTTTCAGCGGGAATGCGCTGTTCGGATTTACCGGTGCCGCTCCGCAGCTCTGCGGCACTTTCCAGAATGTGCCAAATTCGCTTACCGCCGCATCACAGCCGGGTCGCTTCGATATCGCAATCGACGGCACAACCCAAGGCTGTACGCCGATTCCCGCATTTCCAACCAGCCCGGCTCCGATCGTGTTCGAGTCGGTGGATTCACTGCCCGGCCCAACGTTCTTTGGCGGGGCCACCACTCTCTCAGGCCTGGTGCTCTCCTCGGGCAATTCGAACGCGTTCGCGGCTGCCGGCAACGTGCTTGAGATCGAAGCTGGCGGCACCAACCCGAATCCAGTGACCGTGGCATTTAACTACACGATCAACAACACCGGTTGTCCAGGTTGTATCGATCAGCTTCAGGTTGGTTTGAACACGGACCCGAGCCCACAAACCTACGCCTATAACGGTGGATCTTTTAATTCCGGGAGCGCTAGCGTCAACATCAACGTGCCCAACACCCCGGGCCGGTACTATATCGCGATCGATTTCGCCGAAGATTACGGCTTCCTGTATTCCTCGGCATATTGGGCGAACGGGCAGCCGACCGCCACGCGATACATCGGCGTGGTCGACGTCTGGTAGTGAGGGCGGGGGGAAGAGTTTTGCTAACGAAGAGCCTAGCGAAAGAGGACTCTAGCGAACGGGGCTTCCGTTTGCTTCTAGCGAGCGGAGGCGTTTTTTTGCGTCGGCCGCCAGAGCATCGTTCGCGCTCTTCTCGCGAGCCTTCAGGTAATTTTGGTAGGCTTCCGCGGCGCCGGGACTGCCTAATCCTTCGCGCGCCCGCCCCAGGTAGTAATACACGGGCGCAAAATAATGCCAGCTGGGTTCGTCATCCAGGAATACAGCCGTGGCTTCTCCGCGCCGCTTGACGCAGGCGTCGAATTCCGTATCAGCGTCGGTGAATGCGCCCGCCTCCAGATAGGCGCGTCCCAGGCCGAAGCGGCCCAGCCAGGTATCGGCGATTTTCTGCGCGTCCTGAAAGGTTCGCACAGCGCTGCGGTAGTCCTTTTTCTTCATCTGCACTTCGGCTTCAATCAACTTGCCGTAAGCTCCGGGATCTGGTTCCAGACGCTGGCTCAACTTCTGGCTGAGTTCCATAGCTTTGTCGCCTTTGCCCGCTTCCAGAAAAATCATCGCCGCGGGGTAGAGCAGGCTTTCGTCGGCGCTTCCGGTCGAAGCTTGCTCGGCGGCAGCGATGGCCTTCGCGGTCTGTCCCTTCATCAGCAGAGCTTGAGCTTGCATCACGTACTTAGCGGCAGCTCGCGAGGGATCTTTTGCTGCGAGATCGGCATGGACGGCCGGTTCCAGAATCGAAAGCGCATCTGCGGGACGCCCCTGATACAAAGCCATATCCGCCAGCCCCACCGCCGCGGCGGAGGCGCCCCAGGCACTGATCGGAGCGACTTTCTTGTAAGTGTCAGCCGCGGCGGCGTCATCGCCCCGCGCCAGCTGCGAAACCCCCAGGCAGATATATCCCTTCTCGAAATTCGGATTCAGCTTCAGCAACCGCTCCGACTCGCGAATCGCCACGTCAAAATCTCCGGCATACATGGCGAACAAGCCGTAGTTATTCAGATACAGAACATTATTCGGATAGAGCGCAACCACACGCTGCTCATCATCGACCGCTCCCGTCATGTTCCGCGCATAAAACTCGGCCAGCGCCAGATTGCCTATGCCGGCGGAGTCCGCTGGAAACTGCTTCTCTAGCGCTTTGTACTGCTCGATGGCCTTCTCATAGTCGCGCTCCATCAAGTAATAAGCGCCGCGGGTCCGATACTTCTCGCGATCGGTCATGCGGTCGATTTTCGACATCGCCAGCTTGAAGTTCTTCTCCGCATCTTCCTTGTGGCCCATGTTGGCTAGGATCACTGCCATTCCGGCATAGGCGCGCCCGAGGTTGGAATCGAGCTCAGTGCTGCGCTTGTAGGCTTGCAACGCGTCGTCCCACTTTCCCTGCCATTGCAATTCCTGGGCGAGCGCGTATTGTTGCGAAGCTTCGAGCGATTGCGAGGAGAACGTCTCGGCGGCCGCCAGCTGCGCCGATTTTGGCGTCGCATCACCCAGTGCCTTTCTGAAGCCGGCGGCGATGCGGGCAACCGCCTCACTCACCTCCTTCGCAGAAGCGGCGGTGGCGTTCTCACTGTCAATCACCTTGTTCGTTCTAGGATCGAGGGCCTGCGCAGAAATCGCATATTTGCTTCCGTCCTGACGGATCGAACCTGATATCACGACGCCCAGGCCTTCGCGTTGCGCGATCAGTCGCGCGGAATTCTCGTCAAGTTTCGTGGAAGTCGAGAGTTTGGCCAGAGTCTTGTGCGCATCGCCCCGGCTGTACGTAGTGATGAATGATGCACCTTCCAATGCCGTGCTCAACACAGGTTCGAGCGTGCCCTCGAGAACCGGGTTGCCCGTCTGGTTGGTGAAATCGGAAACCAGAATTTTCACGAGCGGGTGCGGCCCAGCGGAGGCCTTTGGCCGCAAGCTATAAATAAGAAATCCAGCCAGCAGAACGATGACCGCAGCCAGCGCAGAAAACACCTTCCAATTCGCGTGCGCCTTTTTGATGCCCAGCCAGGTTTCCAGATCATGGATGAGTGTCTCAATCGTCGGATAACGCGCCTCGGGGTCCAGCTGAATGCAACGCGTAATAATCCTGTTCAGAGGCCGTGGGATCTGCGGATCAGCTTCGATCGGGGGCGGGATTTGTTTCGTACCACGGTCGGTCAAGAGTCCTTTTAGCCCCGGAGAATGTGGCGGCAGATGACCGACGGTGAGTTCGTAAAGAATCAATCCCACCGTAAACAAATCCGAGCGAACCCCGAGTTTTTCGGCGCGTGCCTGCTCCGGCGCCATGTATTGGGGAGTACCCAGGATCGCACCGACTCGAGTCAGTCCGGCGGAGCCTTCCGCATCTCCCCGCGAAGCCTGCGTGAGCAGGATCACGGCCTCGGTGGAGCTGGCGATGCCGAAATCCATCACCGCCGCGCGACCCTCATGGTCGATCATGATGTTCTGCGGCTTCAGGTCGCGATGAACCACACCAGCCTCGTGTGCGGCCGCCAAACCATAGCAGACTTGCAGTATGATCTCGGCAGCTTCTCTCGGCGGGAGCTTGCCGCGCTTCTTCAGAATCTGCCCCAGTTCCTCGCCCTCGATGTACTCCATGCTGATGAAGCGCACGCGGTCGGCAACACCAAGGTCATAAATTCGCACTACGTTGCGGTGGGTGATCTGTCGCGCCAGTACCAACTCCTGGCGGAAGCGCTGCAGAACTTCTGTGCTGCTGACCAGTTCCGGGCGAATCACTTTCAGTGCGACAAACCTATCCACCTCGGTGTCGTGAGCCTTGAACACAGCTCCCATGCCGCCCTCACCGAGGGTCTTCAGAATCTCGTAGCGACCGCCCAACACCGAACCCGGCGCCAGTGTGACTTTGCGGTAAGCAAGGGCGTCGGAGCCGGTGACCGCCTTGGACCAGCCAGGCGTTTCGATGTCGACGGTCCTATCGTCGTGGTCCTCCGTGATGTTGTCGACCATTTGGGTCTCATCTTGATCGACGGGGGTGGCCGTGCCGCAGGCCGGGCATTGATTTGCCGACTCAGGGACCGGGGTTTTACATGCCGGGCAGAGCATCAATGGGCCTGGTTGCCGAATGATTCGAAAAGGCGGAGTACGCCTGTCTCGGGTATCAATGTATCTTATCCTAATTGAGAAGCCGACATTGCTCCCCACTTGCTCCCCAGAAAGTCCGAGCACAGCCCCAAAATCGAACGTGGTAAACTGTAGGTCCGCACGCCGGAGAGGTGGCAGAGTGGCCGAATGCGGCGGTTTGCTAAACCGTTGTACGGGCTAACACCTGTACCGAGGGTTCGAATCCCTCCCTCTCCGCCAGATGTCTCAACTCCCGTAGTCATAATCGTTTACCTGACGTTTCCCTGCGAATCGAAAAGACTGGGAGATCATTACCCGTTCTCCGTCATAGTTTTCCCAGAGGAAACCGCGGAGCAGGTCACGAGACCACACATCCAAGGAATCCATGAAGCATGGCTTCGTATTCTTGGAACAGGCGCAGCTTATGTACTCAGAGGTTTGTGATCTTGGTTCCGGTGGGAACACGCATGGCCCTTGAGTGCTGGCGGCTAGCACCGATTGGTCAATTGACTCTGTCAGATACAAGGAGTAAATTTACCTCGCTCCCGATCTAATTCTTATCCCGGCGATCTCCAGTTATTCATGTAAGCCGTCAGCATTATTGGTTTCTCGACCCACTGGGCCCCATGTAAGTACAGGAGATGAACTCCGCGCTCAGGCCGCGGAAGTGGGGGTTACTGTGACAAAACTCGGGACAGACCTCAGTCTACGATGGCTTGTTGTAGTGGTGATGCTTTCCTGTTCTGCTCTGACAGCAGAAGCTCAAACATTAAGTCCAGCCACCGTTGCCTTCGGGAACTGGGTCCTACAGACCACCAGCACGGCAACCACTGTCACTCTCAGTAATACCCTGACAGTGCCTTTGACAATCAGCAGTATTTCGGTTTCGGGGAACTTCGGTCAAACTTCGAAATGCCCGATCGCTCCAAAAACGCTGGCGGCAGGAGCAAGTTGTAAGATCTCTGTCACCTTCACGCCGACTGTTCTGGGTGCGAATACCGGGACGCTGAATGTAGATGACAGTTCCTCGACTTCTCCCCAAACCGCCCAGTTGAGTGGGAGCGGCGTGTATCCCGCCGCCTTATCGTCTTCAGCGTTGGCCTTTGGCAACCAGTTCGTGAATACAACCAGTGCTGTCAAGGTCATCACATTGCAAAACAATCAGACAGTACCTCTGACCATTGCCGGCATCTCGACTTCAGGCGATTTCGCCCAAACCTCGAATTGCCCCATATCTCCCGGCACATTGGCTGCCAAGCTTAGCTGCAAGATCTCCGTCACATTCACGCCCACTGCGTTGGGTGCTCGCACGGGGACTCTGACGGTCAGCGATAGTGCTTCAAACTCTCCACAAACGACAACGTTGAGCGGGACTGGAACGGCTCCAGTCAGCTTGTCACCCGCAAGCCTCACTTTCGCCAGCCAACTGATTGGCACCACCAGCGCCAAGAAGAGCGTGACTCTAAAGAATAACCAGGCGGTTCCACTGACGATTTCGGGTATTTCTACTTCAGGTGACTTTGCGCAAGTGTCGGCTACCTGTCCGCTGTCCCCCAAGACATTGGCCGCAGGAGCCAGTTGCACGGTTTCTGTTACATTCACGCCAACTACTCTGGGTGCGCGGGCGGGGAATCTAACTATCACCGACAGCGCGAGTACCAGCCCGCAGGCCGTGAGCCTGTCGGGCACGGGTACTCTGACCGGTTTGCTTTCGATCTCTGTTACACCCGCAAATCCAACACTCTCATCGGGAAATCAGCAACAGTTTGGTGCTACCGGCGCCTTGCCTGGCGGAGGGCAGGTCAATATCACAAGCTTTGTTAGTTGGTCGTCTTCGGCGCCGACCGTGGTGTCGGTGAACCCCAACGGGCTGGCGCAGGCAATCATGCAGGGAGCGGCAAACATCGCGGCTTCCTATGGATCAATCAGCGGGTCAACGACGATTACGGTCACGCTTCCGGCCCTGACCTCGATCGCTGTCATTCCGGCTAACCCGTCCGTCCCGGTGGGCGCACACCAACAGTTCACCGCCGTGCTCAGTTACAGCGACGGTAGCACAAAAGACACGACCACTTCAGTCAGTTGGTCCTCTTCCGCGACTACTGTCGCCACCATCAATAGCTCCGGGCTTGCCAGCGCCCTCGCGGCAGGGAGTACAACCATCACCGCTGCGTCGGAATCGGTAACAGGTAGCACCGTTCTGACGGTTTTCCAGCCGCAGTGCGTAACTGCTCCGCCTGGGTTGATCGGATGGTGGACGGGAGACGGCAACACCGTAGACATCGCCGGAAACAACTCTGGTACTCTGCAGAACGGAGCAACATACGGCAACGGAGAGGTGGGGCAAGCGTTCAGTTTTACCGGGAACGGGGCCTCCGTTCTGGTCAATTCTCCGGTCTATTCACCATCAAGTGGAACGCTGATGTTCTGGTTCATGCCGACCGGCGCCGGGTCGTTGACCGGTAGTTACGACGGCACCAACCGAACTCCGGGATTGTCGGTGGATAGTAACAGCAATCTGAATTGGGAGTTTGGAAACCTGTCGGCACAGGGGGTCGGGCCGGTCAGTCTCAGTCAGTGGTCTCACGTCGCGCTGACTTATTCGACTTCGAACTCCGAAGTCAGCATCAACGTGTATTTGAACGGAAGCCTGGCCGCGAGCGCAATCGCATCTCCGCTCTCCGCCTGGTATCCGCAAGTTGCCTTTGGTGCTTACCTGGGCGGGCAACAACCGTCGTTCGCCGGTTCAATGGACGAAGTTGCGATCTTCAATCAGGCCCTGAGTTCACAACAAGTCCAACAGGTATACAACGCGGCCAGCGCGGGAATGTGCAAACCCACCCTACAGGCCGTCACCGTGAATCCCGCGAATCCTTCGATCGCACCCGGAATTGTGCTGCCATTCAGCGCGACAGGAACCTACAGCGACACCACAACTCACGATCTGACCACCTCAGCCACCTGGAGTTCTTCGAATCCGGCGGCAGCAACCGTCAATGGAAGCGGGCAGGCGACGGCTGTCGCGATTGGAAGTTCGACCATCTCCGCGGCTTTGGGAGCGCAGGCGGGATCGACCAATTTGAATGTAGTGCCGAGCCTGGTGTCCATACAACTCAATCCGCAAAACCCAACGATCGCGGCCGGAACTACCCAGCCGTTCACCGCCACGGGCACCTTCAGCGACGGCAGCACACAAGACCTGACCACCTCTGTGACCTGGAATTCCTCCCTGCTATCGGTCGCGACCATCGCCGCGAGTGGACTAGCGAACGGCATCGCCGCCGGTCAATCCACAGTCACAGCAACGGCTGGTTCGGTCAGTGCTTCCACACTCCTGACCGTGAACCCCGCTACCCTTAATGCCATTACCGTATCGCCGGCGAATCCTATCATCGCAGCAGGTACAACTCAGGCATTCACAGCCACAGGGTTGTTCAGCGATGGCAGCACGCAAAACCTCACAGCCTCGGTGACTTGGGGTTCCCTTACATCCTCCGTGGCGGCGATCAACTCCAGTGGGCTAGCCACAGGGTTAGCGCCCGGCCAGAGCACAATCACGGCGTCATTGGGGTCCGTCAGTAATTCGGCGATCCTCACCGTCACCGCGGCAGTCTTAACTGGCATTGTGGTCAATCCCAGCAATCCATCGCTACTTGTAGGCAACACCCAGCAGTTCACGGCAACTGGAACGTATAGTGATAGCAGCACTCAGGACCTTACCAGCGCGGCGACCTGGAATTCGTCCAACCCCAGTGTGGCCAGCGTCTCAGCCGGGCTGGCGGCTGGATGGACGGTTGGGACAACCACGGTAAGCGCCACCTTTAATTCGGTTAGCGGCTCGACCGCTTTAACCGTTACCGTGACGCCTCCCGTGCTGCAATCGATCTCTGTCACTCCTGCGAATCCTTCGGTCGCAATTGGCCAGAACCAGCAGTTCATTGCCACTGGACAATACTCCGACGGGAGCACTCAAGATCTGAGTAGTTCCGTAAGCTGGGGATCTTCTCAACCTTCCCTCGCCGGGATTACCACTGCAGGATTAGCTAGTGGTTTAAGCGGAGGGTCCACCGCAATCACCGCCACTCTCGGAACCATCACGGCCTCGGCAACGTTGAACGTAAACTCCCTCGCTTTAGTCTCAATCGCAGTGACCCCGGGCGCCGCCTCCATCGCCCTGGGGACCGGTCAGCAGTTCGTGGCGACCGGGACCTACGCGGACAACAGCACGCTTGACTTGACAACCTCGGCCGCCTGGAGCTCGTCGCTGCCGTCGGTCGCAGCTCTCAACGCCACCGGACTGGCGACCAGCGCCTCGATTGGCCAGACTATGATCACCGCAACCGCTGCGAGCATCGCGGGTTCGTCCACCTTGACGGTAACTCCCGCCGCATTAGTATCCATTGCCATTACGCCCGGAATTCAAACCATTCCTGTGGGAACGACGCAACAGTTTGCGGCGACCGGGACTTTCACCGACGGGAGCACGCAAGGCATAACCAGCTCCGTGCAATGGGCTTCGTCGAATGTCTTCGTAGCGACGATCAGCGATGCCGCCGGCAGCCAGGGGCTGGCCACCAGCGTGGCGACTGGAAGCTCCAGTATTTCCGCAACCATGGGGTCGATCTCCGCTTCAACGACCCTGACGGTAAGCGTCGCGGCGCTCGTCTCAATCACAGTGAATCCACCCAGCCCGTCCATCGCCCTGGGGACAACGCAACAGTTCACCGCAACCGGGATGTTTACAGATGGCAGCACTCAGGACCTGACCACCTCGGCCACTTGGGGCTCCGGGAACGGTGCGGCGGCGACGGTAAGCTCCACTGCGCTGGCAACTTCTCTCGCGATCGGGACTACCACCATTACCGCAACTCTCGGCGGAATAAGCGGATCTACGCTGCTGACGGTTACACCTGCCTCGGTGGTTTCCATTGCCGTGAACCCGGCCATCGCCGCAATTCCGTTGGGTTTGACCCAGGCTTTTACGGCTCTCGGAACATTCAGCGACGGCTCCACGCAGGACGTGACCAATTCAGTTCACTGGAGTTCGTCGGTTGCGGCTGTGGCCACCGTCAGCAATACACCCGGCAGTAATGGAATCGCTACGAGCACCGGAAGTGGAATCACGATCATCAGCGCGACGTCGGGGGCGGTGACGGGATCCGCCAGCCTGACGGTGACCGCCGCACTTCTGGCCGCCATCGAAATCAGCCCCCAAAGTCCATCCATTTCAACCGGCGGCACGGAACAGTTCACCGCCATAGGGCTGTACACCGATGGGTCCACCCCGAACATCACGACCACCGCGAACTGGGCTTCCTCTTCTGCAACCGTGGCTACGATCAGCAACACTTCCGGATCGCAAGGACTAGCCACCAGTGCCGGGAGCGGAACCGCCGAAATCTCTGCAAGCGTGGGCCCGCTGACGGCCTCGACAACCCTGACCGTGCAGGACCAGTTAGTCTCCATCAGCATTAACCCTACTTCACCCTCGCTGGGAGTGGGCGCCAATCTGCAATTCGGTGCCACCATCAATGGCAATAGCAGCACCGCTATCAATTGGGAGGTAAACGGGAACCCCGGTGGCGGCGCCTCGACAGGCATGATCGAGACCACCGGGTTGTACATTGCGCCGGCCACTGCTCCGACTTCGGGGACTGTCGCGATCACGGCCGTGTCGCAAGCCAATCCTTCGCAGTCAGCAACGACAATCTTGACCCTGTTGCCCACCGATCCGTTAGGCACGGTGAGCAGCAGTTCGACCATCACGTGCCCAAAAGGAGGTATCACCCGATCAACTTGTTACTCACTCGATGTTTCTTGCCCTTACGTTGCGGATTTCACGACCTATCTGAAGGTGAACACGCCGTCAGGCACGGCGATCGGGACGGTAATATTCGGGACAGGGAGCGGGGGCATGACTCTTTACGACTCAACCTGGACCTATGGCATTAATGTGATTCAAGAGGTTCTGGCTGCCGGATTTGCTACAGTGCAGATCGCATTCGGCGGCCCGTTCAATAGCAATGCAACGCCTGCGGGTTGGCTGACGGGACCGGGCGGGGTTCGCCGCCTGGCCTGCCGTTATGCCACAGTCGCGCAGTGGGTCTACCAAAACATCCATCACTCGAATACGAGCGCACCGTTCTGTGCTACTGGCAACAGCGCGGGATCAGCGGCGATTACCCACTCCGTCGCGCACTACGGGTTGGATTCTATTTTTGCCTTCATCGAACCCACGAGCGGTCCGCCGCTGGCCCGGCTCGACTACGGTTGCGTCGGCAATGGAGGCTCAGTACCCAACTCCTGCGGCAAGGGCTCCAACTCGCTCAGCTACTCGATCAGCGATGCCGCGATTATCGATCCAGCCTACAGCGCCCCGATTTGCGCCCAAGCCATGGGCGGAAACACGGCGAACGAGGCTCAGTTGCTATCGGACAGCGTGGATGGCCCGGGAGCCATCCTCAGCTATCCGAAGACAGCCGTGAAGACTGTGTTCGGAGGCCTGGACAACTCGGTGGCCGTGCCGCAGGGGTTGCAGTGGCTTAACCAGGTGATCAGCCCCAACGGTCCGCCCGCGCCAGTTTGCGTGGCCGATGCGGAGCATGAGATTCCCGACGCCCTGGACGGCGCTACACAGATCGCGGACGATATCATTGGCATCTGCAAGCTGCAGTAGTCAGGCGTTTGCCAAATGTGCTGTACCCTTAGGTGATCCGCTCTCCGATTGCTTTGACTTTACGCAGACGCCGACCCTTCCATGCAATTGCTGCGCCGCTGAATGCGGATCAAGAGATCAAGAAACGACTTCTCGGCCATCAGAAGTTCCCCCTCAAGTTTTCGAAACACACTTTATAGAATTTCATTGCAGGACTCAATCCCAAAAGGAAAAGGCCAATCTGATTTCTCAGACTGGCCTTTATTTATGCCGGCAACGACCGCAGTTTATCCTGAGCTTGCCGAAGAGCCTGCCCTGAGCCCGTCGAAGGGACTCCCACACACTTGGCGCGTGCAGTACCATCGGCCCTGCGGGGCTGTTGTTCCCAAACCGCAAGCCGCTCCTGGATTGAAGAGCTAAGTGCAACCCTTGTCGCAGTGGTTTCAAGAAAATTCAAAGGGGGGCGCGTCAGAGCATTCGTGCCGACAACAGAGTGAAGTTGACCAAGCCGAAGGGGCAGGCGTAGGAGTAAGTGTAATGCCTAGGCCTCCCAATCCTCCCCAAAAACCCACTCGACACATGTGGTGAAGCAACCCTTGACCAGACATCAACGGCTCCCGGAACGCGGGAAAGGTCCACTGTAATATCGAGTGTCTTAAGAAAGACGTCGCGGGGATCAGGATTGTTGTAGCGCAGGACACACTTCTGGCCGGAACACTTTACAGTGTCGAACCTTGCGACGGCGAGATTGTAGGCATCCCGGCAGAACTGCTGGGCGGCGAGAACGCTAAAAACTTCGCGCTTGCTTTCCCATCCAGCGCAGTAAGAACCGGAACCGGAAACCTCCGCCTCAAGCTCGGATTCCAGTTCCGACAGCACATCGTCGATGTCAGCGTCGAGCCGAGTGTATTGAGACATAAGCGCCTCCCCAAGATGGGACTGCCATGAGCCTTCGGAGCGGCCGAATGCCCATCACGCGAACAGCTTGGGCTATCACCGGGGCAGCGTCAAGTCCCCAAATTGTGGTCACTCGGATTAGCGAGTTCACAAATGGAAGAACTCGGTATCGGGCAAAGCATTCTATTCCAGCACTTGAACGATTTGCTTAATGTTAGACGAATAAAAGGCGAAACACCAACACAATACGGATGGAAGCAGAAACTGGCTTCGGACTTTCATTCATTGCGAAAGCAAGAAATGAGCGTAAAAGGAAAAGGCCACATTCATTTCTGAATATGGCCTTTATTAATGCCGGCAACGACCGCAGTTTATCCTGAGCTTGCCGAAGAGCCTGCCCTGAGCCTGCCGAAGGACTCCCACACACTTGGCGCGTGCAGTACCATCGGCCCTGCGGGGCTTGCTACAATCGCGCCATGCCGACGGTATTGCGCCATGGCCCTTACCGATTCTACTTCTACAGTCATGAGCCGAACGAGCCGCCGCATGTTCATGTCGACCGCGACGAGGCTTCGGCAAAATTCTGGCTCGATCCGGTGCAACTGGCGGCAAACTTTGGATTTCGCGCCCACGAACTGCGCGAGATACAATCAATAGTGCGCGAAAACAGAGTACGGCTCCTGGAGGCTTGGAATGGCTTTTTCGGCGGCAGCGGCGGATGAGCGCGTCCTCGACGTCACAGTCGGCGACGACGCCCTGAGTGTGTCGCTGCGCGATGGCCGGGTTATCTCCGTGCCGCTCGCATGGTATCCCCGTCTGCTTAACGCCACGCCCGCTCAGCGCAACAACTGGAAAATTGCTGGCGGAGGCTACGGCATTTACTGGCCCGATCTGGACGAGGACCTCAGTACGGAGGGTCTGTTGCGCGGCGCGCCCGCGCCGAAGGCTCACGCTCCCACGAAATAATTGCGCGCCGAAGTCAGGCGGCGGGATCAAAACCCCGAGAGATTGACAGCTGTGGAATCCCACCTTTGGCAAAGAACGCCAAAGATGGGGCACCCGGCCACCCGCATAACTAGACCTCATATCCACGTTCAGCACGGGACGCTAAACTAAGAATGAATGACCCAAAATGCCAAAGACGAGGAGCGACGTGAAATTGAAGCATTCGAGACGCGGATCGACGATCTTCACCTGAACCTCAAGTTGTTGAGGTACCCGAAGAACCTCGCTTTTTTCTCACTGGTGAGTCATGGTCTGGAACGCCTCTATCTACCCGACGTTCAGCAGGTACCTGGACGCGACCGAATGCTTCAATCTGTCCTCAGTCGAGACTTCGGCGTTTTCATACGGAAGGTGGGGAGCTATCCATTCAAGGGACACGTTGCGATCAAGCATTTACGGGCGGACGCGCACGTCAAGGACGCAGCTGCACAGGCAAATGAATACGCCCGCTTCTGGGCCGGCGCAACAGGCTATTTTCCAGAATGGTATCAGGGGGAATGCGATGCCGTGCTTACGGGCCCCAACTCGATCCGATTTAGTCTCGTTGCTACAGAACGGCAACGTGCGGTTAGCGCCTACCAGAAGTCCCTTCTGCCGCCTGTAATGAGACTGCCGCCGCAATCGGTGTATGCGCCTATTCCGGAGTGGATACAAGCCGAGTATTCGCGCGCGCTTACTCCGGGCACAACGCGAGACGGCCGTCTGTTATACCACATTCAACAAAACGTTTATGAGTTCTATCGGGACTGGTATGCCAATAAAATGCAAGAAGCTGTGGAGCATGCGACCGATACCGATTTAGGGGCCTATGACATTGGCGATGCTACTAGATTCTTTTCGGCTTTAGCATCGTTCGCCTCCGTGCACGACTTTCTGTGTTATATCTCCGGTCAGCGTACGCGGCTCCCGACGAATTCGATTCTTCCAATTCGGAAACGCGAGGTTTGGGCAGAAGATCTTGCACGACTCAGCGGACTAACCAATTTTAAGTGTGACGCGATACTGGAACACATCATATGTAGATCTAACTCCGTCATCGACCTGCACGTTACTCCGTTCTTAGCAATGGACGATAAGACTGCCTGGCTCGCTCTAGCGGCCCCTTTGGCGATATCAGGCCGCTTCGACCAGAACCTGCTTCGGATCTGCTCAGCAGATGATCCGGTTCGGTTCAATCGAATCACGCCTGACAAGGAGAAAAGGTTGCGTGATGAATTAACCAATGAAACTGCGTCCCTGCGTATACGCTGCCTCGGCCCGTTTTCGCTGCCGTCTCCCTTACCGGATGTGGATTTGGTACTGGAAGATCTGGAAGATGACTCGATTGTCATCTCCGAGCTGAAATGGGTGAGGCAGCCCATAGGATGGAAAAGTCGTCACCGGGCGAACGAGGAGCTGGAACGGGGCATAAAACAACTGCGGGCAGTACGCGAATTTCTAGATACCAGACCCGGCCATCTGCTGAGGCGACAAGGAGGCATATCCAAGCCGATTTCTGAATTCAGGAACGTCTACTATGCAATCATTACTCGAGGGCATCTCATTCATGTAGAACCCAAGAGTCATGAATCGATGATCCCCCTCGATGCAGTCAAACACGCATTGAAGGAGGAGCGCCACCTCCGCGCAGCAATGCAATGGCTCCTTGCTGATTCTTGGTTGCCGCAGGAGGGCATTCATTTCAGGATCCAGACATCGCATTTGGCTCATCAGGGATACACAATCGAGGCTCCGGTGTTCAGCCCCGTCTGACCGTCTAAGAGGAGCGGTAAAAGGAAAAGGCCAATCTGATTTCTCAGACTGGCCTTTATTAATGCCGGCAACGACCTACGCTCCCACACACTTGGCGCGTGCAGTACCATCGGCCCTGCGGGGCTTAACTTCCGTGTTCGGGATGGGAACGGGTGGATCCCCCGCGGTAAGATCACCGACAACTTGAGGCGTTTAGCAGGCGTGAATGCAGCCGCCGTAGGCGGCAAATGGGAGCCTGCTGCCGAAACCCTGAGCATTTTGTGCGAAGGGTCTCTCTACGCCATCTCGGTGTCAGAGCATCGGATTTGCACCCCGAGCTCTAACGAATTCTCAAAGATCGTGAGGACAATGCCTCACAACTGAATAGATTGGGTGTGGCTTACTTTCTTCTTGGTTTCTTTCCAATTTCAGCCACCGTACTTCGGCTTTGCTTTCTTTCAAAAGCGTCGGCGCAACAGCCATCAGTGTTGCATCTCAGTCATTCAGTTTCTAACGACTTCAACAACATTGCTGGTCCCAGTTCAGTTTCGAACTGGCAACTGGCAACTGAGTACTGACAACTGTTTTTCTGCACCGAGTAAATCTTATGGTCAAGCCGAACGGGCGATTAGTACTGGTAAGCTACGAGTGTTGCCACTCTTCCACCTCCAGCCTATCAACCAGGTAGTCTTCCTGGGCCCTTCTTATCCCTTACGGGTTGGGAGATCTCATCTTGAGGAGTGCTTCCCGCTTATATGCATTCAGCGGTTATCACTACCGAACTTCGCTACCGAGCGGTGCCATTGGCATGACAGCTCGAACACAAGAGGTTCGTCCATCCCGGTCCTCTCGTACTAAGGACAGGTCCTCTCAAATCTCCTGCGCCCACAACAGATAGGGACCGAACTGTCTCGCGACGTTCTGAACCCAGCTCACGTACCGCTTTAATAGGCGAACAGCCTAACCCTTGGAACCTTCTACAGCTCCAGGATGCGATGAGCCGACATCGAGGTGCCAAACCGGAGCGTCGATATGAACTCTTGGCTCCGATCAGCCTGTTATCCCCGGCGTACCTTTTATCCGTTGAGCGATGGCCCTTCCATGCAGAACCACCGGATCACTAAAGCCTACTTTCGTACCTGCTCGACTTGTTGGTCTCGCAGTCAACCACGCTTATACTTTTGCATTCAACGCCTGATTTCCAAACAGGCTGAGCGTAGCTTCGCGCGCCTCCGTTACCGTTTAGGAGGCGACCGCCCCAGTCAAACTACCCGCCTAACTATGTCACTCTTCCAGATTATGGAAGTAGATTAGAACCACAGATCTCGCAGGGTGGTATCTCACCGTTGGCTCCTCCAAGCCCGAAAGCCTGAATTCAAAGCCTCCCACCTATCCTGCGCAGCAAGGGCCATAGTTCATAGTTAAGGTATAGTAAAGGTGCACGGGGTCTTTCCGTCTAGTTGCGGGCAACCGGCATCTTCACCGGCACTACAAGTTCGCCGTGTCAGTCGGCAAGACAGTCGCACTTTCGTTACGCCATTCGTGCAGGTCGGAACTTACCCGACAAGGAATTTCGCTACCTTAGGACCGTTATAGTTACGGCCGCCGTTCACTGGGGCTTCAGTTCGAAGCTTCATCTTGCGATTGACCTCTCCCTTTAACCTTCCAGCACCGGGCAGGCGTCAGCCCCTATACGTCGTTTTCGACTTTGCAGAGACCTGTGTTTTTGTTAAACAGTCGCAGTGCGCATTTCGCTGCGGCCCCCTCGAGCTATGAACTCTACCGGGGCACCCCTTCTCCCGAAGTTACGGGGTTATATTGCCGAGTTCCTTACCAACTGTTCTCACGAGCGCCTTTGGATATTCTCCTCGTCTACCTGTGTCGGTTTGAGGTACGGTTCCCTTACTTTCTCCTTAGAGGTTTTTCTTGGCAGCGTGGAATCGGCAGCTTTCCTCCATACGGAGTACTGCTTTGCGCCTCAGTGATAACTCTCCAACGGATTTGCCTATCGGAGACACCTTACGCGCATCGACCGTCATAGCCATAGGACGGCCTGCTTATCCTCCTGCGTCACCCCATCGTAATAACGAAAACAAGGGAGGTCCGGAATATTAACCGGATGTCCATCGGCTACGCCTTTCGGCCTCGCCTTAGGGACCGCCTGACCCTGAGCGGATTAACCTTTCTCAGGAAACCTTAGACTTTCGGCGCGGAGGGTTCCCACCTCCGTTATCGCTACTTATGCCGGCAGGGTCTCTTCTCAACCGTCCACCAGTGCTCTCGCTCTAGCTTCAAACTGTTGAGAATGCTCTCCTACCACGCATCGATGTGAATCGATGCATCCGTTGCTTCGGTAACAAGTTTAAGCCCCGTTAAATTGTCGGCACCGGACCGCTTGACCAGTGAGCTATTACGCTTTCTTTAAAGGATGGCTGCTTCTAAGCCAACCTCCTGGCTGTCTGGGCGTTCCGACTTCCTTTCCCACTTAACTTGTATTTTGGGACCTTAGCAGGCGGTCTGGACTGTTTTCCTCTCGACTACGAAGCTTAGCCCCCGCAGTCTGACTCCCGTATTGGTTGTTCTATGGCATTCGAAGTTTGATTGGATTCAGTAAGCTGGAAAGCCCCCTAGTCCATTCAGTTCTCTACCACCATGACAAATCATACGAGGCTAGCCCTAAAGCTATTTCGGAGAGAACGAGCAATCACGGAATTTGATTAGCCTTTCACCCCTACCCTCAGCTCATCGGAGCTTTTTTCAACAAACACCCGTTCGGCCCTCCAGTGGGTGTTACCCCACTTTCAGCCTGGCCAAGGGTAGATCATCCCGCTTCGCGTCTATTCCTGCCAACTGATTCGCCCTATTAGGACTCGCTTTCGCTACGGCTCGCTTTCGCTTAACCTTGCTGACAAGAATAACTAGCCGGCTCATTATGCAATAGGCACGCGGTCAGACTTTCGGCTTGCGCCGCATAGTCCTCCCACCGTTTGTAGGCACACGGTTTCAGGTACTATTTCACTCCCCTCGCAGGGGTTCTTTTCGCCTTTCCCTCACGGTACTGGTTCACTATCGGTCAGAAGCTAGTATTTAGCCTTACGGGATGGTCCCCGTAGCTTCCCGCAAAGTTTCTCGTGCTCCGCGGTACTCAGGTATCGACTTCGAGTCCAGTTCGTTTTCACCTACGTGGCTATCACACTCTATGGCCCCTCTTTCCAGAGGGCTTCGGTTAACGACTGGATTGGTAACTCTACTGTTGTCGACCCTACAACCCCGGCCACACCCGAAGGTGAGACTGGTTTAGGCTGTTGCGATTTCGCTCGCCACTACTATCGCAATCGAGGTTTCTTTCTTTTCCTCCAGGTACTGAGATGGTTCACTTCCCTGGGTTCGCTCGTGCGTAACTATGGATTCATTACGCCGTACGGAGGGTTCACCTCCGTGGGTTTCCCCATTCGGAAATCTCCGG
>CAVVOS010000008.1:707500-1124209 GCA_963749985.1 uncultured Acidobacteriaceae bacterium
GTGCTGACAGCGTGAAAAGCAGGTTCCTCGACTTGCCGTCGCTGTCGCTCCGGGCGGCGCTCGGAATGACCAACGTTTTGCGACCGCGCGGAATGGCAATCAGGAATGCTTTGGGCAATAAAAAACGCGACCCGGGAGGGGCCGCGTTCGTTTTTTCGACTATAAGCTTGGGGTTGACATGCGGGCTGAGTGTTCTGTAGATTCTGTTTGAACTGAAAGAAACGATATGGCGACTTTGACGGGAGTGCAGAAGGGGTACATTCTGCACTGGGGAGAGATGGGGACGCGGTGGGGGATTAACCGGACGGTGGCGCAGATTCATGCGCTGCTGTATCTGTCCCCGCGGGCGCTGCCGGCGGAGGAGATTGCGGAGACGCTGAGCGTGGCGCGGTCGAATGTGAGCACGTCGATCCGGGAGCTGGAGGGGTGGGGGATTGTGCGGGCGGTGCACGTGCTGGGGGATCGGCGGGAACATTATGAGTCGATGAAGGACGTGTGGGAGATGTTCCGGCTGGTGATTGAGCAGAGGAAGCGGAGGGAGATCGATCCGACGCGGGAGATGCTGCGGAGGAGTTTGGAGGAGCTGGATCCGAAGGAAGCGGGAGCGGACTTTACGCGGGAGCGGCTGGCGGCGATGGCGGGATTTTTTGATGCGGTGACGGAGTTGCATGATCAGATGAAGCGGCTGCCGACGGGGACGGTGAGGAAATTGTTGCGGATGGGGACTAAGGTGAAGGCAAACGGGCGGAAGAAGGCTGGGTAAGTGTTTTGGAACCCAGGTAACGTCAATACACCAAGGCGAATCCTGTACCATGGTCAAGCAGGAACCGCCTGCCCGCGAAGCCTTCGCGGTCCGAAGTCTTCGCCTCGCGGCAGATTTCCCCGCGCTGTTCTGGAGGTAGTATGCCTAGAAAGAAACTTTTCCTTGCCCTCGTCGCGGAGCTGGCTGTGACTTTCGCAGCATTTACCATGTTGGCTCCAACCTTGGCTGTCGGACAAGAGCAGGTGTTACAGATATTCAACGGAACGGACGGCGCCAACTCCTTCTCCGGTCTCGTCTTTGACCCGGCGGGAAACCTGTACGGCACGACACAGCAGGGGGGGAATACAGGATACGGTACCGTCTTCAAGTTGACTCGCGGGTCGAACGGTACATGGACAGAGACCGTGCTGCACAACTTCCATGGTCCAAACGGTTTAGACCGAGGTGGACTCGAGCCTTCAGCTGCCCTGGTCTTCGACTTGGCGGGTAATTTGTACGGTACGACTTTGGCCGGAGGAGTTCATGGGTTCGGAGTCGTGTTCAAGCTTTCGCCTGGCGCGAATGGCAACTGGACCGAGACCGTGCTGCATGCGTTTAACGGTGAGGACGGGGGTCGTCCCGCTGCCCCCTTGATCTTCGACAAGGCCGGCAATCTGTACGGCACGTCAACCGGAGCACCGCCAAGACTAGGAAACGTGTTCGAACTTTCGCCCGGCTCGGACGGGGCGTGGACCGAGGCCGTCCTATATACCTTTAACGGAGAAGACGGAGGCGGGTCCTACGGTGGCTTGATCTTCGACACCGCAGGGAATTTATATGGCACGTCAGAAACTGGAGGCGCCTATAAGTATTTTGGCCTTGTCTTCAAATTGACGCCCGGTGGGAATGGCAAATGGAGGGAGACGGTTCTGCACAGCTTCAGCAGCGCGAACGGGGATGGCGCTTATCCAGCATCTGGTCTGCTGCTCGACGCGGCAGGAAATCTGTTTGGCACAGCGTACGGCGGCGGTCTTCCAAATTGCGAATTCGGCTGCGGCAACGTCTTTGAGCTTACGCCTGGGGCCGGCACGTGGAGCGAAACCATACTGCATGAGTTTAGCGGGGGCGCCGACGGAGCCGCTCCGCTAGCAGCTTTCGCCGCGGACGCGGCAGGAAATCTGTACAGCACCACAGCATTCGGAGGCAACCCGGTCTGCGACGCGGGCTGCGGCGTAGTATTCAAGTTGACGGCCGGCGCGAACGGCAAGTGGAGCGAAACCGTTCTCAACAGCTTCGACGGCTCCGGGGGCGCGACACCCTGGAGCAATGTCATCCTCGACGGAGCCGGAAACCTGTACGGTACAACCTCAGACGGCGGCAACAACGGCAATGGGGTCGTGTATGAAGTGACCCAATAACACCGGGCCGGTTCGCCTTGACGCCTCTCCAGTCAATTTTGGTGAGCGCCCCCGCGGAAGCCGGCCGCCCAAATCCCCACTTCTCGTAAAAGCGGCGAGAAGTGGGGCACACCAGCGCCCCAGCACTCCAGCCTGTACCACTGGCAGGGATGCTTCGACTGCGTGGAATCGTCCTGCGGACGATCTCACTTCGCTCAGCATGACAAGTAAACTTTATTCATCTTCAAAAGGTGAGTTGGGAAATGGACGAGCAGACAAGAATTTGGGTGACGTTGACGGGGTTGCCGCTGACGATTGTGTTGGAGTGGCCGTTTCGACGGTCGACCTCGGGGGCGGATTTTTGGGTGCTGCACGGGGACGTGCGGCTGGAGAGTTCGGAGGGGCTGCATGCGCCGGTGGCGGTGAATTTGTCGGCGACGGTGCGGGAGGTGGTGACGTCGCTGGAAGCGAAGGATGTGGAAGCGCCGGTGATCAATGCGCTGCGGAAGGAAGTGGACCGGAGGCAGATTGAGTTTGTGAAGTCGGGGAAGCTGGTGCCGGTGGCGTTTTCCAGCCGGTATTACGACTTCAAGCGGGGGAAGTGGGTGTTTGGGAAGGCGACGGATGAGGTGATTGCGGAGTTTTTGGAGCGGAAGGTTTATTGGGGGACGAAATTCAGTACCCAGTACCGAGTACCTAGTACCGAGCGGGGTCGCAGTGAGGCGAGTCCGGCGGGCAGTGGTGATGGAGGCGAACAGCAGGTTCCTCACTTCGTTCGGAATGACAAGGGTGAGGTTCGGAATGACGAGGCCGAGGAGCGGCGAGTTTGGATTGGGGATCCGACGGATGCGCAGTATTTGGAGACTACGCCGGAGCATTTGTTGGAGGTTGCCGGGCGGCTTGTGGCTGGGGACGGGTTGGTGCGGATGGAAGGAGAATATGCCTTGGCTACGGCAGGGTTGATGGGGCAGGCCGAGCGATTTGAATCGGCGATGCGGACGGCGGTGGAGGAGTTGGAGAAGAAGCACGCGTTTGAAAGAGGGTAGGAAGTAGGGGCTAGGGGCAGTGGGCGGTCTGTTTCGGCTTACCCGGTGTCTAAATTAGTTATGGACATTTTGTCAGTGCGCTGGGACGTCATAATGGGTTGGAAGATGCTGTCCCCAACGGCGCGGCTATATGCGGTCCTTCTCGTGGTCTGCGGAGCGTACGCAGCTTATTCCTTGGGCCGCGTGTTTGCCGGCCTTGGTGATTTAAGAGAAAGGGCTGTTTTGGCACGCTTCGAGCGCCGCATCGCAAACGTCCGCCAGATTATCCTCTTACTTCTGCTTCTGTTTGGGATGACCGTCGCGAACGAAGCGTTCACTTGGCTTCGCGCCGCTCGTTTTTTGCAATCGCCATGCGGCGATTGCGTCTGGCCGTTCGGGACCGGGGCAGAATGTGCCTTCGCTGTACTGGCTTCAGTTGTTTTTCTGCACGTATTTCAGTGGATCGCTTCTGTTCGGTTGCAGCGACGTGCATCGGACCTCAGCGGCTGAAGCCCGTTATTTTCTTATCTTCTGCTATACGGCACGACTGAACGTCGTGCCCTTCCCGGTCTCACTCCCCGACAGCGCCGATCAGATTCATCACTCCTTGGAACTTCTCCGGGAGAAGAGTCCCCAGCAGAATTTGGGGGCGATGGCGTAGTTTATTTGGACGAGGACTATTGCGGCGATGGCGTAGTAGGTGTTGATGAAGCAGAGGGCGGCGCCGGCGGCGTAGAGGGACTGGGCGATGACGATGCGGCGGATTATGGCGGGGTGGATTTCGGGCGGGAGATCGTCGATGAGGAGGTGGGCGCGGGTGGCGTAGGTCCAGCTCCAAAAGAGTGTGAGTCCGAGGAGGAGGATGTTGCTCCAATAGACGAGGAGCGCGGTGCGGTAGTGGATGAACTCGGCTAGAAGCGATGTGGAAAACGGCGTGAGGCAGATGGCGCCGAGAAAGCCGATGTGGATCCAGGCGAGATTGCGGTCGGAGCGGGCGAAGTAGTTGAGCTGGGTTTGCTGGCCGACCCAGAAGATGCCGTTGGTCATGATGCTCATGAGGAAGATGACGAGGCGCGGCGAGAGGACGATGAGCGCGCGGCGGAGATCGTGCTCGGAGTGGACGGCCTCGGCGGCGGGGACGCGGAGGTCGAGGACGAGGAGAGTCATGGCAACGGCGAAAATGCCGTCGCTAAGGGCGGCGAGGCGTTCGACGTTTTGACCTGCAACGCGGTTGTAGAGGGAGTGCATCCAAGGGAGTCTAGCATCGGGGGTGGTGGTGGCGGCGGAGTCAAGATCTTTACCACAGAGGACACAGGGGACAGATAAGGAAGCGAGCCAAACGCGCCCTTCGGTCGCTTGCGCTCTCTCAGGGCAGGCTCCAAGGATTCGCGCGGCTCGCCCAGATTCCCTCGGCAAGCTCGGGACAGGCTCCTCGCTGCGCAAAAAACGCTGGCTCGGGATGACACTCAAGTTCGTGATGGTGTATGCGCTGGGGGCGGTGGGGTGGGCACAAGTGGGCGTGCCGGCACAGAATCCGGAGCAGCAGCAGAGCAGCCCTGCGCAGCCATCCGGACAGGCGCCGGCGAAACAGCTTCCGGATGCGCCGGGAAGCGAGAAAAAGGATCAGGGTGAAAACCCAGTGCAATTTGTGGGGAACAAGACGAAGCGGGAGCTGCTGCGGGCGCGGGACTGGGAATCGGGATGGATCGCGGGAGATTATTTGGGCCGGAATCGGACGCGGGTCACTCCGACGCGAGAGGAGCGGGAGGTGATTTATCTGCGAGAGACCCTGATCACTCCGGAAGCTTACCTGAAACGAATGTTTGCGGCGGGGATTGACCAGGCGCGGGGAGTGCCTTACCAGTGGGACGATGGATGGGCGGGATATGCGGAGCGGTTCGCGTCGCGGGAGGGGCAGTTTATTGCGGCGAATTCGCTGGCCGCGCTGGGGAATGCGAAGCTGGGCTATGAAGTTCGCTATGACCAGTGCAAGTGCAGCGGGTTGCGGCGGCGGACGTGGCATGCGTTTTTCAGGAACTTGATGACTTACGATCGGAGCGAGGAGCATTTGAGGCCGCAGTGGGCTTTGTATGGCGGGGCGTTTGGCGGAGGGATGATTGCGACGGCGTGGAAGCCGAGTCCGAAGAACGCGTTTGTGAATGGCGGGCGGGCGGCGGGCGAGCAGGTGGGGTGGGGAACGCTGTTGAATTTTGTTACGGAGTTTTCGTGGGAGATTAATCGGAAGCAGGGAGTGAGGTAGGAGTGACGAAAAATGCAAGAACTACAAGTGAAAAGGGAGCTTGAATTTATAGAGGAACATGTAGTGCTGACCGTCATCGCTGACAGGATCGAACCCGCCGCTCGCAGCGACGCGAGCTTCAAGTAGAAATATTTTTCGGCGCAACTTCGGATCAGTTGGAAGCTCAATCACCAGCTTGTTTGTTGATTGACCTTCGTTCGGATAGATCTCGAGATCAACCACCCACACCCGCTCGGACCCTTCTTGATAGAGTCGCTCCACAATGTTCAAAGACTCTTCGGGGCTTTGCTCGCCGATGGCTCTGACGTCGTGATTCTTCGACTCTTTGACCCATGCCAACGCTTCCTGGTGTGTTTTCGTATCGAGGAGCTTGCGGCAGAAGGGATCTTGACGCGCGCCGGAACCAGGCTCTGGCGGAGGAATCCGCACGAAGAGGAACCAGCCCAAGAAAGCTGCTGCCATGATCGAAAGGAGTAAGGTCCACCTCATCGACCTGAATCGTAGACCAAGAGGGCCAGGAAAGACGAGATTACTCCGGTGTTGGTCCGGCGGAGGCTTCGTTGTTTCGATCGTCCGACAGCGTATGCGCAAGGTGAAGTCTTAGCTGGCCGAACTCGGCAGCTGCCGGAACTGCGGAGGGCGTATTCCCACGGCACCTCCAGGGGCTAAAGCCCGTTGAGAGGAAAGCAATTTACCGCAGCGCTGAAAGTGCTGCGCCACCCAAAGGCTGGCCCGCGGTCGGGCCGAAGCCCGGTTCCTCTTAATCTGCGCTATCGGCACGACTGAAGTAGTGCCCTGATACTAATCGTCTGTGCCGCTGCAGCTTCTCGTGGCGAGATTCGGCGGGCGAGGGCGCCCGCGCTACACAATCTACTGCAGCAGCGTGCCTCCGTTGCCGTTGGGTTCTTCGTCTGGTGCGAGGACTACGGCGGCGGCTACGCGGTCGCCGGGCTCCATGTGGAGGAGGCGGACGCCTTGGGCGTTGCGGCCGGATTCGCGGATGGTTTTGGAATCCATGCGGATGATTTTGCCGTACTGGCTGATGAGCATGACTTGGGAATTTTCGTCTACCAGCGCGATGGCGACTACTTTGCCGACGCGCTCGGTGGTTTTGATGTTGATTACGCCTTTGCCGGCGCGGTTGGTTAAACGGTATTCGTCGGCGGGAGTGCGCTTGCCGTATCCGTTTTCGGTGACGGAGAGGATGAGGGTACCTTTTTGAGTTAGGTCGACGGTCTCGCCGGCCGGGATGTCGGCGTCGGCTTCTTTTTCGCCTGGGCTCGCTTCGCTCGCTGGACGGGCGGAGGCGCCCGTCCCCACATGGTCCTTCTCGGTCTCTGTCCCCACATCTGACTTCGGGGTTACGGTCATGCCGACTACGTAGTCGCGCTCTTCCAGGTTGATGCCGTTAACGCCGTAGGCGGCGCGGCCCATGGGGCGGACGTGATTTTCGTCGAAGCGGACGGCCATGCCTTCGTGCGAGGCGATGAAGACGATCTGGTTGCCGTTGGTGATGCGGGCGGCGACGAGTTCGTCTCCTTCTTCAATGCTGATGGCGTTGATGCCGTTGGAGCGGACGTGCATGAACTCGCGGAGTTCTGATTTTTTCACCAGGCCGTTGCGGGTGGCGAAGAAGATGTATTTGTTTTCTTCCTCGAGATTGCGCACGGCGAGCATGGTGCGGACGGTTTCGCCGGGCTGCAGGCCGATGAGGTTGCCGATGTGCTTGCCTTTGCCGGCGGCGCTGACGTCAGGAATTTCGTAGACCTTGAGCCAGTAGACGCGGCCTTTGTTGGTGAAGATGAGGATGTAGGCGTGGGTGGAAGCGATGAAGAGGTGCTCGACGAAATCTTCATCGCGGGTCTTCATGCCGGTGCGCCCGGTGCCGCCGCGGCGCTGCATGCGGTAGGTGGAGATGGGAGTGCGCTTCATGTAGCCGGAGTGGCTGAAGGTGACGGCGACTTGCTCGTCGGCGATGAGATCTTCGAGAACGATTTCGGCGGCTTCGTCTTCGATGCGGGTGCGGCGCTCGTCCCCGTAGAGTTCTTTTACTTCTTCGAGTTCCTTGATGATGACGGTGCGGAGTTTTTTCTCGGAGGCGAGAATGGACTCGTAGTCTTCGATGCGGCCGCGGACTTCTTTCAGCTCGTTGGAAATTTCGTCGATGGAAAGTTTGGTGAGGCGGTGCAGTTGAAGTTCGAGAATGGCTTCGGCCTGGCGCGTGGTGAAAGGCTTTTCGGGATCTTGTTTGGGAGCGCGGCCGGTGGTGTTGATATCGATTTTCTTGCCGCCGAAGTAGGCGACCAAGTTTTCGCGGGCCGCAGCACGGTTGGCGCTGGCGCGGATGATGGCGATAACGTTGTCGAGATGATCGAGCGCGTTGAGATAGCCTTCGAGGATGTGCTCGCGATCCCTGGCTTTCTGCAGCAGGAAGGCGGTGCGGCGGCGGACGACTTCGACGCGGTGATTGATGAAGTGCTTGATGGCCTGAATCAGTCCCATTTCGCGGGGCTGGTTGTTGACCACCGCGAGCAGGATCATGGAAAAGCCTTCCTGCATGGCGGTGTGTTTGTAGAGCTGGTTGAGAACGATTTGAGGCTCGGCGCCGCGTTTGAGTTCGACGACGATGCGCATGCCGTCGCGATCGCTTTCGTCACGGATATCGGAAATGTCTTCGATGTCTTTGTCGTTGACGAGTTGCGCGATGCGCTCGACGAGACGGGCTTTGTTTACCTGATAAGGAATTTCGGTGACGATGATGGCCTGACGGTCTTTGGAAATATTTTCGATGGCGGCTTTGGCGCGCATCATGAAGCGGCCGCGGCCGGTGCGGTAGGCTTCGAAAACTCCGGCGCGTCCGTGGATGACGCCGGCGGTGGGGAAATCCGGGCCCTGGACGAACTTTAGGATTTCGGCGAGCTGGGCATTGGGATCGTTGATGAGAGTGATGGTGGCGTCGACGATCTCGGTGAGATTGTGCGGCGGAATTTTTGTGGCCATGCCAACGGCGATTCCGTCGGAGCCGTTGATGAGCAGGTTCGGAATGCGCGTGGGGAGAACGTCGGGCTCGATTTCACTGCCATCGTAATTGGGGCGGAAGTCTACGGTCTCTTTGTCGAGGTCTTCGAGCAGTGCGGTGGCGACTTGAGCTAGTTTGGCTTCGGTGTAGCGATCGGCGGCGGGCGGGTCGCCATCGACGGAACCGAAATTTCCCTGACCGAAGATGAGCGGGTAGCGCATGCTCCAGGTTTGCGCGAGACGGACGAGAGCGTCGTAGACGGCGAGGTTGCCGTGGGGATGGTACTTGCCCATGACGTCGCCGACGATGCGGGCGCACTTGCGCGTGGCCTTGTTGGGCTGGAGGCCCATCTGCTGCATGGTGTAGAGAATGCGGCGGTGGACGGGCTTGAGTCCGTCGCGGACATCGGGGAGAGCGCGGCCGATGATGACCGACATCGAGTAGTCGAGATACGACTTGCGCATCTCGTCTTCAATGTTGACGGGCTGGATGTGCAGAGCGCCGGGACTGCCGTCGCCGGGCGGGGGAGTCAGGGGGAGTTCGGGATTTTGATCGTCTGCCATAAATGTTTAGTTCTTAGTGGATGAGATCCCTCGCGTTGCTCGGGACGACCGCGAAAAGCGCGGTCGGTTCGGGATTTTGATCGTCAGGCATGAACACCATTTAGTAATTGGGTAATTTTGTAATTTGGTAATTGAAAACCTGAAGCCCACGGACGGAAGGCCCTGGGGTGATTGCGAAATTTGGGGCTAAACGGTTGCATTTACAGGCGGTTAATGGGTTTTGATCGAATGATATTGTAGCACGAAACGGGCTGTTCTTGGCGGCGCTGGAAGCGCTGCGCCACCCAAAAGCCAACAAGCAGATTCCTCGCCAAAGAACGCCTCGGAATGACAAAGAGCAGAAAGGATTGTCAAGGTCGGGTGATGACTTCGTTGGGGGATGAGGGGAGGATGAATTTTACGGGGCGGGTGGCGTTGGCTTCGAGGGTTTGAGTCAGGTTGAGGGTGGAGAGCGCGATCGTCTTATTCCAGTAGCCGTCGGTGTAGTAGTCGCCGCGGGCGTAGAGGATGCCGTCGGCGATGGTGTAGTCGCGGACTTCTTCGGTGTGGCCGTCACGAAAGATGAGGAGCGCGGGCGGAAGATCGCGCGGGGGAGATGCCGCGGCGATGGCGGGCGACGGGCCAAGCTCCTGGGTGCCATTGCCAGCGGTGCCGCTGACGCGAACGTAGCGGCCGTGCTGGAGCTCGATCATCAGAGGTTGCGAAGAGGAAGACTGGCGGTTGTTGGAGAGACTTATGCCGGGGTCCATGGAGTCGGTGGGGGAACCGGCCATGGCGCGCGCGGCTTGGAGCAGGAATGGCGGCGGATCAGAAGCGACGGGGTAGCCGGTGGAATAGATGTCGTTGGGATCGAAGGAGTCGCCGAAGAAGGGGAACGGAAGAGATGTGTAGGGCGAATAAGGAGAAGAGCGGCGGGATGCGGAGGGACGCCGATTGCGAGCGAGGGCGAGACTGCGTCCGGGCGCGTTAACGGGGTGGGCTGCGCGACTGGCCGGAGCGTGCGCGGAGAGCTTCTGAGCTGCTGTGTAGGGCGTTAGAGCCGGGAATAGCAAGACGAAGAGAGCAACGAAGCGGTAGGAGTTTCCTGTTTGAGCAATCTTGGCTGATGCGTTTCGCGGACAGAGCTTGCCCTGAGCTTGTCGAAGGGAGTGTCCGCGCCACACGAGGCTGTCGAAGATTGCGAGGGAGCGCATATCAGTTGGCCTGGGCGGAGGGCGGCAATTGGAAGACGATGCCCTGATCGTCGTTCTGCTTTTCAGTGGCCGGGAGATCGAGATCCGCAAGAGCGATCTTGCGGCGATGGCCGGGGGTTAGATCATAGAGCGTCTGATTGACGATGGCGTAGTTTGCGATCTCGAGTTGGTGACCGTCTTTGAAGACGAGGATGGTGGGAGCCAGCGGCGGGGCGGGATCTGGGTCGGGATATGCGTCGGGCACATTTTCTGCCTGTGCTACTTCAGGGCTGACTTCGGCTGGCGACATGGAGACTGGGGGCGGGTAGGAATCAGCGCCGGACCCGCGGCGGTCGAAGATGGTCGGGCCACCTTGATAGCCGGGGTCATCGTTATGGTCATTGTTATAGTCGTTATTGTCGTCGTCGGAGGCGTCGGCGATGCTGGGATCCACGGCGTAGGGCACAAGGTAGACGTATGGATAGTAGGTGGTGCTATTCGCAGTCGGGTGCTGAGGAATGCCTTGGTTGCTAGTCGGAGGCGGGGTGTTGGTCGGGGGTTTGGGAGAATGCGGGATTTTGATGGGAGGGGTGAGGCTCGAAGCGGGCGGAACGAAGTTGTTGCGGGCGGGCGGAGCGACGCTGGGTGCGGGTGGGCTGACGGCGCGAGCGGGAATCGCGGGAGAGCTATTGGTTTGAGCGGTAGCGCTAAAGACAGCAAGAAGTGGAAACAGGAGCATCCCGAAAAACGCTAGCAAAGCCGGAAGCGAGCGCTGGGCGGGACATTTCACGACATCATGATACTCCAAGGGGAACGTCATGGCGCACCTCGAAGACAGCGATCTTCATCTGATGGAAGATCGCTGCCAGCTTGTTAGATTGCGCCGAAAATTCGTGCGATGCCAGAAGATTCAGGTAAAGATTCGTAACGATTTAAGAGCGTTTTATTGGACTTCGAATGGGGAAATCAAGGTGCGGCTTGAGGAATCAGAACCGCCCGGCGGCGCTTTTTGGCCTGGCCTACGGAGTATGCGACCGAGCCGGCAAAGGCGCTATAGGGCACAGGGCCGAGACTGGCAGCTGCAAACAGGCGAACCGAGAGGTAGGTCAGCAGGAAAACCCAGATGAAGGTGTGGCGCTCGAGGACGTAACCGATAAGAGTGCCAGCAACGAGGTAGCAGGCGAGGATCACGGCCTCTGCCGCCAGGAAGGGAGGAAAGCCGATATTGCGAGCGGCCTCTGCGACGGCGGGCGCGAGGTAAAGGAAGGCGAACACGGGCAGAGCAGCGGCGATGAGTGCGGTCGGCAGAAACCGGCGGAGGGAAAAGCGGTGGGCAAAAGGGTTCAGGAAGTTGCGGATTCCGCGCCAGTGCGCCTTGTCGGCGAGGGCGTAGCTGTTTCCATCGGGCAGAGGGCGATAGGCGCCAGTGGATAGTTGATGGGCGGTGAAGCGCTCGTGCTCGCTCTGAACATCTTTGAAGATGCGCTCTGGGTCGGACAATGGGGCGACGGGACATCCCATGGTTTGGGCGCGGGCATCGTGGCGGCGTTTCATCTCCGAGGGTTCGCTTATGCGGGGGCACTCCTGCACAATTTGATAGGGCGGACGGTCGAGGATGGTCTTCAGCTTCATGTTGCGGGTAGTGAGAATGGTGTCGTCGGTGAAGCGGGTATGGAACGACATGGTGCAAGTGTTGCTGGCGGCGCGACGGCCGTCGACTTTGAGAGCTAGCTCGATAATCGAGACGACGCAGCGGGAAGTTTCGGAGGGATTCACGTATTGGCGCAGCAAGCAGTGTCCGTAATTGTCGATGCGATAGGTGCATACCGGCCAGTAGTTCATGGCGGCGAGTTTTTCGTCGTAAGGGGCGAGATAGCGCGCCTGAGCTTCGGTGAGGAAGTTGGCGGGTACGTTTGTGATCTGGTAGCGGGCGGGAACGTCGGGCGAGCTCCGGCGCAGGCGGGGCAGGCTGCCGAAGGCGATCTTGCTGGCGGTGTAGAGAAAGACGAATAAGTCGGCGTCGACCGGGAAGCGCATGGTATGGA
This sequence comes from uncultured Acidobacteriaceae bacterium, assembly GCA_963749985.1. GTDB lineage: Bacteria > Acidobacteriota > Terriglobia > Terriglobales > Acidobacteriaceae > Sulfotelmatobacter. Next base: position 719,724 of record CAVVOS010000008.1, read on the forward strand.
TCTCCCGGGGGAGTTCGATGTGAGCTTAACTTCACTGAGAATAACAACGAAATGCGGCGAGGCCGAGTTACGGAAGTGTTGCGTTAATCTAGGCGGATGGTAGTCCCTAGACCCTCTCGGCGGAAGTCAAAATCCTCAACACAGGGGGCACAGAGGTCACGGGGTAATTCCTTAATTCATCAAGTCATCCGCGGGGGATATGGGATAGTGCCAGGAGGCTCCAGAGGATGTAGGCGGCTAGTAGTCCGCAGACGCAAGCGGTGACGAGTTGGTGAAAGGGAGTTTCCATGAGGTCGGAGAGGACGCCGGAGACGAAAATGAGGAGGAAGGGGATGGAAGCGAGAAGAAATCCCGCGCCAGCGACGCTGGGATGGGCCATACCCAGGCCGATCAGCAGGAGGGCGACAAGGCCGGGAGCGGTGCTGCCGAAGTAGCGGGTGCGAGGCCAGACAAGATAAGTAGTGATGGCGACGGGCAGGAGCAGAGCGAAGGCGGGACAGGCGCGGAGGATTTGGAGTCCGACCTGGCGGTAGACGCCGAAGAGAGTGAAGCTGCGCCAGGTTGCTCCCCAGAAGGAAGCGTGCCGCATTGCTTCGGAAAAGGCGTGGGGATGGAAGAAGTAGGTGGCGAAGAATATGGCGAGAGCCACGAAACAGGCAGCGGTCCAGATAGTGAGGGCTGCGCCGCGACGGATGGGCGCGAGATAGAGCAGGAAGCCCAGGGCTAGAGGTACGACGACAATCATGGAGAACTGGGATCCCACGGCGATAGCGAGGGAGACGCCGAGCAGGACGATGCGGCGCCAGTTCCAGAGAACGACTTCGCGCGGGGCGTAGAGAGTGTGGGCGACGGCGATGGCGGTGAAGATGGCGCCGAAGGTTCCCCAGGCGGCGAGGATTTCTGGTTCGGTGTGCCAGACGGCGCTGGCCTGGATCATGGACGGTGAAAAGCAGTAGAGGGTGAGGGCGAGGAATCCGCCGGAGTTTCCGCAGAGACGGCGGGCAACGTACCAGAGCGAAGCGCCGAGAGCCATTCCACAGGCCAGGAATGGAAGGCGCGGCAGCCAGCGCCAGTAAGGCGAGAATTCTTGGTTGAGCAAGCGTTGGGGCCAGGCGAGAAAAGGCGCGGCGGTGACGAGGGAAAGCAGCGGGGAGTGCTGGGTATCGAAGGCGCCGTTTTGGGAGATTTCGACGGGCAGCGAGCCGGGTGGGTCGGGAAAAGGAGCGCCGGCGATGCCACCACCGTGAAATTGTCGCCAGCCAGCGGCGATGCGGGCTTGCTCGGGTGCGCTGGGACCGTCGGATGAGCGCAGTTCGGAACGGACCAGCCAGATGGCTTGCGCCAGGAAGGCGAGGAGCAAGGCACCGGCGAGAAACTGCGGGCGGCCGAAGCGTTCGCGGGTGAATAATCGGGTCATTAGGCAGGACGAAGTGTTTTACCATGAGCGAGTGGTTTGCGAGAAACTTCTGCAAATGGATGATATGCGGCACGCGAAGGGCAGCGCCTGAAGGCGTGATCGCGATCGGGTTTTACCGGGATGTCTGAAGAGGCGGCTGAAAGATTCGAGGTGGGCACAAAACGCGACCACGGGGGCTAAAGCCCGCATTGATTTTGCCAGCTTTACGCGGCGCTGAAGCGCCGCTCTTCCACGGTACTTCACGCATTTGTGATTTTTCCGCAGCCTCTAAAGGCATACCCTGATACGAATCTGGCGTGTTCGAGGCTAAAACTTCTGTGATGGATGAGCGGACGAACGCTTCAAGTGAGGAGCAAGCGGGGTCGAATCCTGGGGAGTCGCCTTCGTCGGTACAAGCTCCGACGCCGGACTTTGCGGTGCAGCCGTCGTATGTGAAGACGGTGTTTCTTGGTCCGGAAGGATTGAGGGCGGGGTGGGGATTTGCGTTTTATGTGGCGATGTTTTATCCGCTGCAATTTGTGGCCAGCCGGTGGGCGGGGTCGCTGGAGTTAGGCGCGAGTGGGCTATGGTCGATGATGGTGGAGGAGTTTGCGGTTCTGGTGGCGGCGGTGATTCCGGCGCTGGTGCTGGGGAGAGTTGAGAGGCGGACGTGGGGAACGTTTGGGCTGCCGGTGAGGCAGGCGTTCGGGAAATTGTTTTGGGTGGGCGCGGTGTGGGGATTTGCGAGCATCACGCTGCTGCTCGGGGTGATGTATGGGCTGCGTGTGTTTGAGGTGGGGAGCCTGGCGATCCATGGCGCGCGCGTTGTGAAGTTTGCAGCGTTCTGGGCAGGATACTTTTTGCTGGTGGGACTGTTTGAAGATTTTCTGTTTCGAGGATATTCGCAATTCACGTTAACGCGAGCGATTGGTTTTTGGCCGGCAGCGGTTGTGTTGTCCTGTGCTTTTGGCCTGGTCCATTTGTCGAATGGGGGCGAGCAGTGGCCGGGACTGCTGGCGGCGGCCGCGATTGGATTTTTCTTTTGTTTGACGTTGCGGCGCACGGGGAGCTTGTGGTTTGCGGTGGGATTTCATATGGCATGGGATTGGGGAGAGACGTTTTTTTATTCGGTGCCGGATAGTGGGACGGTTTTTCCGGGGCATCTGCTGAAGTCGTCGTTTCACGGGCCGGGATGGCTTACGGGAGGAATCGTCGGGCCGGAGGGGAGCGTGCTGTGTCTGGTGGTGATTGGGGTGGTGTGGGTGGGGTTTGCGAGAGTGTACCGGGAAGTGAAGTATGGAGCGGAATAGAAGGGCTCGCTTCGCTCGCTGGACAGCCGGAGGCGGCTGTCCCCACGTGTGCATCTTGACGGACGATTCTTTCCGCTCGGTTCCCTCTTTGGAAATTGTGCGGTGGAAAGTCTGCGATTGAGTTTCTCCTAATTTTCGCCTCGGGCTATACTCCATTTCATGAGCGCGGAAACCGATCTGGTGACGCCGCTGCGGCGGTATTGGGGGTACAGCACGTTCCGTCCGCTGCAGGAGCGGGTTGTGCGCAGCTTGCTGGCAGGGCACGATACGTGCGTGGTGATGCCGACGGGGGGAGGGAAATCGCTGTGCTATCAGTTGCCAGCGGTGGTGTCGGGCGGGACGGCGGTGGTAATTTCTCCGCTGATCGCGCTGATGCAGGATCAGGCGACGCAGTTGGCGCAGATGGGGATTCCGGCGGCGGTGCTGAACAGCACGCTGAGCGAAGCCGAACAATCGAAGGTAATGAGCCGGGCGCGAGAAGGCGCTTACCGGTTGCTGTATGTGTCGCCGGAGCGGGTGGCGCGGGGCGACACGATGGGCTGGCTGCAGCAGGTGCCGATCGCATTTTTCGCGATTGATGAGGCGCACTGCATCTCGGAGTGGGGGCACGAGTTTCGTCCGGAGTACCGGCAGTTGAATAAGTTGCGGACGAAGTTTCCGGATCGTCCCATTGCGGCTTTTACGGCGAGCGCGACGCGGCATGTGCGGCACGACATTCTGGCGCAACTGCAATTGCGCAATCCCGATAAGTATATTGCCAGCTTCTACCGGCCGAATCTGCGCTATTTGGTGCGCGAGTGTGAAGGACTGGAGCAGATGGAGATGCTGGTGAACGCGCTGCGCAGCTATGCGGGCAGCAATGTGATTGTTTACTCTCCGACGATTAACCGGGTCGAGGAGACGGTGGATTTTCTGGAGGATCATGACATTGGGGCGGTGGGATATCACGGCAAGATGGGAGCCGATGCGCGGAGGCGTAACCAGGAACGGTGGATGTCCGATGAGGTGCGAGTGCTGGTGGGGACCATCGCTTTTGGATTGGGGATCAACAAGGCGGCGGTGCGGGCGGTGATTCATTTGTCGCTGCCGAAATCGATTGAGCAGTACTACCAGGAGGCGGGGCGAGCCGGTCGCGATGGCGCGAGTGCGGATTGCGTTTTGTTGTGGCAGAAGAAAGATGCGGGGCTGCTGGGATTTTTTGCGAATCAGATTACGGACGCGGCGGAACGCGAGCGGGCTTGGGAGCGGTACCGGATTATTCGGGAATTTGTGGAGTCGAAGCGCTGCCGGCATCGGCAGATTTGCGGACATTTTGGAGAGGCTCCGAAGTGGGAGACTTGTGGGGCTTGTGACGTTTGTGGGAGCGCGGCGGAATGGATGGTGAAGTCAGTGGCGCTGCCTGGCAAAGGGGCGGGCAGGAAGCGGCTTCCGCTGCAGCCGGTTGCGGCTCCGGCTGCGGGCAGTGAAGCGGAAGAGATGAGGGAGTATCTGCGGGAGTGGAGGCGAGTGATGGCGAAGGAGAAGAACGTTCCCGCATATATTGTGCTGCACGATTCTTCTCTGGAAGAGATTTGCCGGCGGCGACCGAAATATTTTGCGGAGCTTCTGGAAATTCCGGGGATTGGCGAGCGGAAGGCGGAGGTGTATGGACAGCCGATTCTGGACGCATTGGAAAAGTTTCGGCAGGGACAGCGGGCGGCCGGTTCTGAGCGGGGAGTGAAGCCTGTCGATGAGACTCTGCGATTGTTGGGCGAGGGGAAGACGCTGGAAGAGATCGCGCAAATTCGAGGACGGCAAGTATCGACGGTGACGAGTGCGGTGGCGAATTTATTGGAGACGGGACAGGTGGAGTTTCAGGCGGGGTGGGTGAGCAAGGAGAAGCAATCGGTGATTGAGGCGGCGTGCGCGCGGGCAGGCATGGAGAGGCTGAAGGCGTTGAAGGATATTTTGCCGCCGGAAGTTACGTATGACGAGATTAAGCTGGTAGTGGGGAAACTGCGGCGGGAAGAAATGCTGCGGAAGACTGATGTTCCCGCGTAGTGATCCAGAAGGCAAGTACCTCAGGGGCTTAAGAATGTGTGAGAGCTACTCTTTCGCCCCTCCGGGGCTCGTTCCTTTCCCGCTTCCTACCCACGGCTTACGCCGTGGGCTGCATTCTGACGCCGCGTCGCGGCTAAAATCCAGTGCGGAACTCCACCGTAATTCTTACGAGCCAGTTCTCACACAGTCTCTAAAGCCCGCTGAAATGGGGGACCAAGGATCGCAGCGCTGAAGCGCTGCGCCACCCAAAGACCCAGCAAGCCTAGAACATCAATCAGAACGAAGCAGGAACCTTCTTTCACTTTGCCCTAACCGTTGACTACTTGTTTGGCGGCGTCCTGGCCGGAGCGGACGCAATCGGGGACGCCGATGCCGCGGTAGCCGTTTCCGGCGAGGGCGAGTTTTGGCAATTGCTGGAGCAGGCGCGCGATTCGGTCGAGACGCTCAAGGTGGCCGACGCCATACTGGGCCATGGCAGATTTCCATTTATAGACGCGAGCAAACAGAGGAGCGGCGCGGAGGCCGAGGATCTGCTGCAACTCGTTGCGGACGATGGCGACGATGGCGTCGTCGGAAAGCTGCCAGATGTTTTCGGCGGTCGATCCGGCGAAGAAGCAGCGCAGCAGGGCACGGTCCTCGGGGGCGCGGTGGGGGAATTTGTTGTGGACGAAAGTGGCGGCCAGCAAGTGTTTGCCTTCACTGCGGGGGACGAGAAATCCGAAGCCGGGAGGAAGGGATTGGCGAACTTCGCGATCGTAGCCGAGGCCGACGGTGATGGAAGAGCTGTAGCCGATGGCAGCGAGTTCGGCGGAAAGATCGGGGCTGGTGATGGAGAGTATCTGCGCGGCGGCGTGGGTGGGGACGGCGACGATCACGGCGTCGAAGTGATCGGACTTCAGTCCGGCCGAGACGGTCCAGCCTCCGGCCTCGGCTTGAATCGATTGCACGATCGTGTTGGTGACGAGGGACGACGGGTTCAGGCGCGGGACGAGGGTTTCGACGAGATCCTGCATGCCCTTCTTGAGCGAAGTGAAAAGCGGCGCGGATGGCCGGTTGGCGGGGCGCGGCATTTTTTTTCTAGCTGCGAGCTTTTTTGCTGCGAGCATGGCGCGACCGAGACTGCCGTGGGTGCGCTCCATTTCGGCGAAGCGGGGAAGGACGGCGCGCACGCTGAGGCTGGCGGCTTCACCGCCGTAGACGCCGGAGAGGAGCGGATCGGCGAGGCGGTCGACCATTTCAGAGCCGTAATGGCGCTCGACTAAAGATGCGACGCTTTCGTCAGCTACGGCGGCACGCGGGGGATGGAGAAGTTCGCGGGCCATGCGGAGTTTGGTGGTCCAGGAAAAAAGTGGCGAGAAACCAGTGGGCAGGATTTTCGTCGGGACCAGAAACATCAGGCCGTCGGGCATGGGGATCAGGCGGCCGCGGACGAGGATGTAAGTTTTGCGGTCGGCGTCGTTGGAGCCGATGAGTTGGTCGCCGAGGCCGAGGGTGCGGCAGAGGTCGGCGGCCCAGGGTTTTTCGGTGATGAAGGAATCGGGGCCAGCTTCGACGAGGCAGCCCTGGATGTGTTCGGTGCGGAGGACGCCGCCGAGGTGCGGCGAAGATTCATAGAGCTTGTATTCGACGGTTCCGGCGCGGCGATGCTCTTCGAGGGTGAAAGCGGCGGCGAGTCCGGAGATGCCGCCGCCGATGATGGCGATGCGGTTCATGGAACGCGGCTTCCGGCTTTCGGCTTCCGGCTCCCGGAAGAAGTGACGAGAGACGCTGAGTATTCTTGCACCAAGTGGGCCAGATTTTTCACGTTTTCGACTGGGGTTTCCGGGAGGATGCCGTGGCCTAGATTGAAGATGTGGCCGGGGCGTCCGGCGGCGAGTTGAAGAATGTGTTCGGCGCGCGACTTCAATTCTTTCCAGTCCGCGAAGAGCAGGACGGGATCGAGATTGCCTTGTACGGCGCAGCGATGATCGAGGTCGCTCCACCCTTTATCGAGAGGGATGCGCCAGTCGAGGCCGATGACTTCGGCGCCGGTTTCATTCATGGCCGGAAGCAGCGTGGCGCTGTCGGTGCCGAAATAAATTATAGGTGCGCCGGATTTCTGCAGGCGCGTCACCATGTTCTTCACGTGCGGCAGAACGTAGCGGCGGTAGTCTTCCACGCTGAGGCAGCCGACCCAACTGTCGAAAATCTGGATGACATCGGCACCGGCGCGCACCTGGGCGGCGGAGTACTCGGCGGTGACGTCAACCAGCTTGCGCATCAACGCATCCCAAGCAGTGGGCTGGTTGTACATCATCTTCTTGGCGTGGAGGTAGTGGCGAGAGCCGCCGCCCTCGATCATGTAGCTGGCGAGGGTGAAAGGCGCTCCGCAGAAACCGATGACGGGAAGCTTTCCGGCGAAATGTTTCGCGACTATGCCGACGGCCTCGGAGACATAGCCGAGTTCAGCGGCGCGATCGGTGCGGAGCTGGGCTACGTCTTCGGTGGTGCGGACGGGCTTCTCGATGACAGGGCCTTCTCCGGCGGAAAAATGAAAGGGCAGGCCCATGACTTCGAGCGGAAGCAGGAGATCGGCGAAGATGATGGCGGCGTCGACTTGGAGAATTTCGGCGGCGGTGATGGTGACTTCGGCGGCGAGCGCAGGCTTTTTGCAGATTTCGAGCAGCGAATATTGCTTGCGAACGGCGCGGTACTCGGGCATGTAGCGTCCGGCCTGGCGCATGAACCAGACGGGGGTGCGGTCGACAGGCTGGGACTTGCACGCGCGAACGAAGATGGAATTGGGTGCGGACATGATTCGATAAGAGGGACCGTTTACTGTAGCATTTTTGCGGGTGAACGTGCGCGCCGCGGAGCGGCGGTTGTGCGAGACTGAGAAGGCGAACGCGGAACTCACCCCGAGCGGAAAATCTTCGACATAGAGGGCCGGAGTATGAGTCGAGAAATCGTGAAGGAGAGCGTGGAACTGGCGGTTGCGGATGGAACACGGATGGCGGCTTATGTGGCGCGTCCGGAGCAAGGTGGGCCGCATCCGGGGCTGCTTGTGTTCCAGGAAGCGTTTGGCGTTAACCATCACATTCGCAACGTGAGTGACAGGTTTGCGGCGGAGGGATATGTGGTGATCGCTCCGGAGCTGTTTCATCGCACGGCGCCGGCAGGTTTTGAGGGCAGCTATACGGATTTTCCCGCCGTGATGCCGCACACGAAGGCGGTGACAGCGGAAACTGCGGAGTTGGATGTCCGCTCGGCTTATGAGTGGCTGAGTTCGAGTGCGCAGGTAAGATCGAACGAGATTTCCTGCGTGGGATTTTGCATGGGAGGGCGGGTTTCGTTTATTGCCAACAGTGTGGTTGCGCTGCGCGCGGCAGTTTCGTTTTATGGAGGTGGAATCGCGCCTGGATTATTGGATCGGGTACCGCGGCTGCAGGCCCCGTCATTGTTTATCTGGGGTGGATTGGACAAACACATTACGCCAGATCAGCGGAGAGCGGTGATGGAGGCTTTGAGCGCGCAGAAGAAGACTTATGTGAATGTTGAGTTCTCCGGCGCCGATCATGGATTTTTCTGTGATGAGCGGGCGGCGTATGAGCCGCGGTCGGCGCGCCAGGCGTGGGCGTTGACGCTGGAGTTTCTGCGCTCGTGAAGAATCTCGGGATGTTGTTCGCGTTGGCGATTCCTCTGCTGGGGATGGGAGCGGCGGGGCAGATGCCGAGGCCTGCATCTGCCGGAGGCGAAGAGAATTCCCAAGCTGCCTCGCCGCCTACCTTCTACAAAGACGTTCTTCCGATACTTCAAAACAAGTGCCAGAGTTGCCACCGAGCGGGAGAGCCGGCGCCGATGCCGCTGGTGACGTGTGAGCAGACTCGGCCGTGGGCGGGGAAAATGGCGGCAGCGGTGGAGATGAAGATGATGCCGCCGTGGTTTGCCGATCCAAGGTATGGACATTTCGCCAATGATCCATCGTTGAGTGCGAGCGAGATTGCAACGATTGCAGCCTGGGAAAAGACTGGAGCGCCCGCGGGAGAAGCGCGGGATGCGCCTGCCCCGCGGAGGTGGAGTGAAGGGTGGAACATTCCGCAGCCAGACTTTGTTGTGAAGATGCCGAAGCCAGTACAGATTCCGGCGCGGGGCGAGGTCGAATATACATACGAGATTGCGGCCACGCACTTTACGGAGGATAAGTGGGTGCAGATGGTGGAGGTGCGGCCATCGAGCGCGGGGCATGTGCACCACGCGGTGGTATACATCCGGCCGCCGGATTCGCGGTGGCTGCGGCATGCGCCGGTGGGCGAACCGTTTACGGCGTCGATGCTGAACGATCCGGAGGAACGGCGGCAGGCGCACGAGACGACGAGCGATCTGCTGCTGGTGTACGCGCCGGGGAGTGCGCCGGACCGGTGGGCGGATGGGATGGCGAAATTTGTGCCGGCGGGATCGGACCTGGTGTTTCAGATGCACTACACGACCAACGGCGAGGCCGCGAGCGATGCGACGAGTGTGGGACTGGTGTTCGCGAAGAATCCGCCGAAGCAGAGGGTGATCACGCTGCAATTGAACAATCACGCGCTGGTGATTCCGCCGGGAGCGGAAGATTTTCGCGTGGAAGTGGAGGGGACGCTGCCCAATGACGCGACTTTGCTGAGTCTGTTTCCGCACATGCATTTGCGGGGGAAACGGTTTGAGTACGACATTGTGCATGAGGACGGAAGTGTGGAAACTCTGTTGCGGGTGAATTATCACTTTCACTGGCAGTTGAGTTACAAGCTGGCAGAGCCGCGAGAGTTGAAGGCCGGGACAAGGCTGCGGGCGGTGGCGTGGTATGACAATTCGAAGAATAATCCGCATAATCCCGATCCGGAGAAGACGGTGACGTGGGGCGATCAGACGACGGAGGAAATGATGGTGGGCTTCTTTGACGTTGCGGTGCCGGCGGGAATGGATAAGTGGCGGTTTTTCATGCGGCACGGGGAGAATTGAGCGATTGTGTGATCGGGTCACTGGACGATTGGAAAACCACTTTTGACGGCCCGTACGAATTCTTGCGGGATGAAGCTTTGATAAACTTTTCAAACTCCAGATTGAGGCGAAAATAATGAACGAGAGGAAACCCATCGAGCTGCGCTCGATGGGACAGCTGGGGGCGGCTGTTCTCAGATTGTTTATTGGGATTGCAGCGATCTTCATTTTTGTTTTTATTTTTTGTGCAGTCGTGATTGGCGGAGCGCGGGCGCAGTCCGGTGGAGTTGCGCCGACTTCGAACGCTGCCGAACCGAAGAAGGCGGAGGAGCAGTATAAGAATATTCAGATGCTGAAAGGGATTCCGGCGGATCAGTTGATTCCGACGATGCAGTTCATCACAGCGTCGTTGGGCGTGGAGTGCGGGTTTTGCCACGTAGAGGGCGCATTCGAGAAAGACGACAAGAAGCCGAAACAGACGGCGCGGAAAATGATGGAGATGATGTTCGCCATCAATAAGGAGAACTTCGAGGGTCACCGCGAAGTGACGTGCTATTCGTGCCACCGCGGGAGCGTCGATCCGGTGGGGACGCCTGCGATTATGTCGGAGGAGCCGAAGCCGGGCGTGGAGGAGGCGAAGAAAGCGGACGGCGGAGAAGCGAAAGAAGCAAGCGGGCCCGGCGCGGATCAGTTGATCGACAAGTATCTGCAAGCGGTGGGGGGAGCGGCGGCGATCGAAAAGATTACGAGCCGGGTGATGAAGGGGACGATCACGTTCGGTGACAGGAATGTTGCGATCGAGATTTTCTCGAAGGATCCGGACAAGCGGGTGTCGTTCACGCACACACCGGATGGCGACAGCGTGACGGCTTTCGACGGACATGAAGGGTGGTTGGGGGTTCCGGGGCATCCGGTGCGCGAGATGCATGGGCCGGAGATCGACGGGGCGTCGATGGACGCGGATCTTCACTTTGCGGCGCACCTGAAAGGAATGTTCAGCGAGGCGAAGGTGCGAGGCACGGAGAAAGTGGGCGACCGCGAGGCGTACCTGGTGGTTGGGCGGCGCGAGGGCAAGCCTCCGCTGCGACTCTATTTTGATGAGCAGTCTGGGCTGCTGGTGCGGCTGGTGCGCTACGGAGAGACGCCGCTGGGGCGGATGCCGACGCAGATTGACTATGCCGACTACCGGGAAACGGGTGGGGTGAAGATTCCGTTTCGCTGGACGCTGGCGCGGCCGAGTGGGCGATTCACCATCCAGGTGAGCGAGGTGAAGCAGAACGTTCCGGTGGACGATGCGAAGTTTGCCAAGCCGCCGGCACCTCCGGAAGAACTGAAGGGTCCGGCAAAGTGAGGATCGTAGCGCCGGTGCGACGGTTACGTTGGTGATCTGTTAAAGGGCAGAGACGCGAGTGGAAACGGGAAGCCTCGGGTTAAGATTCTGCGAGGGGGTCCACATGCGAGTCATTATCCGGACGGCGGCGTTTGCCATCATTGTTATTGGGCTTTCCACGTTGATGGCGGCGCAAGCGCAAAACAGTGCGAGCGTTGCGGAGCGGCAGCTGTTTGTTTCGGTGAATCGGGCGCGCCGAGCCCAGGGACTGCCGGAGTTGAAGTGGGACGAAGCACTGACGGCGGCGGCGCGGCGTCATGCGGGTTTGATGGCGCAACACGCCGCAGTGGAACATGGGTTCGCAGGGGAGCCCAGCCTGGCTTCGCGAGTGACCCAGATGGGTGCACGCTTTGTATGGCTAGCGGAAAACGTGGCCCAGGGCCCGGGAGTTGAGGCTATTCAGGAAGAGTTTTTGAGATCTGCGAATCACCGCGCCAACATTTTGGATTCGGATATGGACTCGATTGGAGTGGGAATTGTGGACCGCGGGGGGCAGCTCTACGCGGTGGAAGATTTTTCGAAGGCGAAGTAAAGTTTGCGTCAACGCAGCGAAAAGTATTATTCTTTCGCCCCTTCGGGGCTTGTTGCTGTTTTACGTTGTTACCCACGGCTTGCGCCGTGGGCTGCAATCTCACGCCGCTCCGCGGCTGAAAGCCCTCCGTTTCAAACCCTGGCCTCTCCAAATCTGAAGTGATACCATCCCGTACTGACAACATGAACAAGCTTGGCCTGTTCCTATCCTCCTTATTGTTGATATTGCCGATGCAGGGGCTGACCTGCGCGGCGCAGACGCAATCGCAGGCCGCGACGCAGCACGCGATTGTGTTGCACGCGGCGCGACTGCTCGATGTGAAGAGCGGACACGTGACGAGACCGGGCGAAGTGTTGGTGTTGGGCGAACGAATTGTGGAAGTGGGAGCGTCTGTAAAGCGCCCGGCGGGTGCGGAGGTGATTGATCTCGGAGACCGCACGCTGATGCCTGGATTGATCGATGCGCACGTGCACTTGTTTCTGCATCCCGGCGCGGAAGATCTGCAGACAGTGCAGGAATCTGTGCCGCAGCGCACGATCGTGGCGCTGCTGGCGGCGCGGGACGACCTGATGGCGGGCTTTACTGCGGAACGCGACATGGGAACAGAAGGCGCGGGATCGGCCGATACGGCGGTTCGCGACGCGATTGATGATGGATTGGTCCCGGGGCCGCGGTTACGTATCAGCGGAAATGCGATCAACATTCTCGGCGGGCATGAAGACGCCATTCATTACAATCCTGAGCAGCGCGTGCTGCCGAACGCGACTTATGCGAATAATAAGGATGAATTGGTCGCGGTGATGCGCCAGCAGTTTAAGGAAGGCGCGGACTTCATCAAGATTTACGAGACGGGCCCGGATACCGTCAGCGATGGCAAGTTTTCCACGATTTATCAATATACGGAAGCTGAACTAAGTGCGGCGGTCGCGGAGGCGGCGCGCGTAGGGAAGCGCGTGGCGGTGCATGCCACGGGTGAGCCGGGCACGCTGTTCGCGGCGCAAGCGGGGGTTGCTTCGATCGATCATGCCAACCAGCTCGGCGACGAGACGATGCGGCTGATGCGGGAAAAGCAGATTTTTGCAGTGCCGACTTTTACCATCTTCGAGTATTTTGCCGATCACGCGGATACGCCGGCACATGCTGCGCGGGAGCGTGCGATGCTCGATCTGCATCAGCAGGAATTTCGCAAACAGATCGCGGCGGGAGTTCCGATGGCAGTAGGCTCAGACGTTGGGCCGTTCCCGCATGGAACGCAGGCGCGGGAATTTGTGCTGATGGTGAAGTTTGGCATGGCGCCTCTCGCCGTGCTGCAGGCCGATCTGCTCAACGGGGCAAAGCTGCTGGGTTGGGATGGGCAGATCGGCGTGTTAGAGCCGGGATATCTGGCGGACGTCATCGCGGTTTCCGGCGATCCGCTACAGGACATCAGTGCGCTGCAAAATGTGTCGTTCGTGATGAAGGGTGGGGTGGTTTACAAGAAGTGAAGGGATGGCGAGAGTGAGATGCAGCGCCTAAGGGCGCGATCAACCGCAGACCGTTTGCGGCATGCCTGAAGGTATGCCCTGATACGAATCTCTTTTACCACTCCTCGGATCGAGAATCGTCTGAGGGTTCGTTCTGCTTCCAGTCGCGATCCAATTCGTCCGCCACATCGGTGTCTCGAGTCTGATTGCGTTTGCGGTAGCAGACGAAAAATAGGCCGATGCTCATGAAGGTGGGAGGGGCGATGAGGATCAGGATGCCGCTCTTTAAGGCCTGAATCATGCGAGCGCCCGAGGATGCGGCCTGGGTATAGCAGAGCGCGCAACTCTGGGCGAAGACGGGCACTGGCGCCAGCAGGAGGATTAGTCCCGCGAGGGCGGCAGCGAAAACCCAGATTGATCGCGAGTGCTTCATAATCAAAAAGCCATAAGGATGCGAGCCAAAGGCGCGATTATTGCGTCCCTAAAAACGCGACGCCTCGCGCGGCTCGCCCAGGTTCCCTCGACAAGCTCGGGACAAGCTCTTCGTTCGCGCAAAAACGCGCTCTCTCAGGATGACAGACGTAACTACTTCGCCCATGGTACGCCGTTGGCCAAGCGATGGGCGTCACTCCATCCATATTGCAGAAACAGCAGTACGGCCACGGTGAAAATCACAACAAACCACCGCAGACCTCGATTCTCGTTCAAGTGCATGAAGAATAGAAGCGCGATGCCGGCCTCGACGATGGCTACAATGAGCATGCGCTCAAACATCTGGTCCGCGGTGATGTTCTGATAGGCAATAACAAACTGGATCGCCGCCAGTACCAGCAAAAAAACGTAGACGACCAAGTCTTTCCCGATTCCACTATCCTTGTGCGCTTCGGCGGTTGTCATGGTGTTTTGCTCCTGCCTCTCTTCTTTACAGCTTAGTGAGCTAGATTCAAAAGATAGACCAGCGGGACCACGAACATCCAAACCAGATCGACGAAGTGCCAGTAGAGTCCGGTGACTTCGAGGTCGTCGGCTCCGTAGCGTCCGCCCTGGTACTTCAGCGCCACAGCGATGAGCGCGACCACGCCGCCGGTTACGTGAAGTAAGTGCAGGCCGGTGATGCTGAAAAACAGCGAGCTGAACAGAGGCGTACCCCAGGGATTGTGGAACAGGGTCGCGCCCTCATCGATCATTCCCATCCACTCCCGAATGTGCAGGACGGCGAACAGGATTCCGAATGCGGCCGTGATCAAGGTCCAGCGAAACGCTCCAGCCTTGTCGCCTTTTTGCGCCGAGCGGACTCCAATGAGCATGGTGAGGCTGCTGGTCAGGAGGATGAACGTCATCACCGCAACGTTGGTGATGCTGTGAAAAGGCCTGGGCCAGTTGGGGGTGGCGTTGCGGGTAAATCCGTAGGCCACGAGACAACCGGCGAAAGTAGCGGAGTCGGCGATGATGAACAGCCACATCGCCATTTTTTTGGCGGAGACCGAGAATGTGGGCGCGGTCATTATCTCCGTCGCGCCGGTTCGCGACACCTGCCCGTGAATTGAAAGATCTGCTTGACTCACGTTGCCTCCTACCTTTGACTGAGTTAAAGCTTCATCCACAGCAGCAAAAGCAGATACAGCCACAGCGCACCCATGAAATGCCAGTAGCGCGCAGTGGCATCCAGAGTGCTTCGCCGCAGTACAGAGTTGTGCAGTTTCGAAATTACCCGGACCAGGCCGCCGAGCCCACCGAACACGTGAAGAGCATGGGCCACAGTTAGCACATAGAAGAATGAGTAGCTGATGTTGGTAGAGAGTCCGAATCCCTGGGCCCGGAGCTGCAGCCAGGCAAAAGTCTGACCGGCAACGAAGAGCAATCCCAGGAAAAGAGTTACATAGAGCCATCGCGCCGGACTTGCTGCCTGAGCTTCGCTATTCTTTGCGCCGCTCATGAAGGTGGCAATCTGACGGCGCGCCACTTCCAGAGTGACGCTGCTGGCAATGATGACCAGAGTGTTCAGGTAAAGCACAGAGGGTAAGGTGAAGTGCCGCCAATCCGGTGCAGCACCCTGGCGGACGATCAGGGCACTGGTGAAGGCGGCGAAAGTCATGGTGATGGCCGCCAAGCCCACCCAGATGCCGGTGCTGGCAGGAGGAGGAGAGGAAGCCTTGACCCGGCGCAGATCTCCGCCGGCCGGAACCAGATTCCGCCAGCCTCCGTTGCCGGAGCCTTGACTCGGTAAGCGGTCTAGATCGATCTTCGGAGGTTCGTGGACCGTAGTTGCCATACTGTCGATACTCCTTAGAATCCCGGTACGCCCCGAGGTAAAGAGTGTGGGTCAGAACCTCAGGCGTCCCTCCGGGACGCGTCGCGATTTCCCAACTTTTCCCGGCGCTGAACGCGCCGGGCTACTATCAAACGCCCCTCCGGGGCTCTTCGACTATTTCTCTTCGTCAGGACTGTTAATTTTTTCCGGCGAGGTCTGCATGATGTAGTCGGCGCTTGCACCCTCGACGCTGTATTGATACGGATCGTGGTAAACCACCGGCAGTTTGTCGCCGAAGTTGTTGTGGGGCGGCGGCGTGGCCGTACTCCATTCGAGCGATGTGCCTTCCCACGGATTGTCGTTCGGAGCAAGCGCGCCCTTAAACCGGCTGTGGATCAGGTTGTAAACGAAAATGAGCTGGACCAAGCCGGTGAAGATCGCGGCATAGGTGATGAATTTGTGCACCGGGATCAGCGGGATGAGGTAATCGTCGGTGAAGGCCTGGTAGCGGCGCACGTTGCCGGCGATTCCGAGGTAGTGGAATGGCATGAAGATGCAATAGGCGCCGATGAAGCTCAGCACGAAGTGGGTCTTGCCCAAGGTTTCGTTCATCATGCGGCCGGTCATTTTGGGGAACCAGAAGTAAGTTCCGGCGAAGATGCCGAACATGGCGGCGACGCCCATCACCAGGTGGAAGTGGCCGACTACGAAATAGGTGGCGTGCAACATGATGTCAATCGAGGGCTGGGCCAGAAAGAAGCCGCTGACGCCGCCGCTGATGAACATCGAGATGAAACCAAGGGCGAACAGCGACGCCGAGTTGATCCGCAACTTGGAGCCGTAGAGACTGCCCAGCCACATCAGCACGACGATGGTGGATGGAATGGTGATCACCAGCGTGGGGAAAGAGAATGCCAGCGAGGAGACGGGATTCATCCCGCTGACGAACATGTGGTGTCCGTAGACCATATAGCTGAGGGCACCCAGGGCTCCCATGGAATAAATAAGTACCCTGTGGCTGAGCATCGGCTTGCGCATGTTGGTGATGAGAACGTGGGAAACGATGCCCATGCCGGGGATGATTGCGATGTAGACCTCGGGATGCCCGAAGAACCAGAACAAGTGCTGCCACAAGAGAGTGGAACCGCCGGAGCCAGACAGTACCTGATCATTGATCACCATGTTACCGGGCTTGAAGAAGCTGGTTCCGGCGACGTGATCGAGGATCAGCAAGATGCATGCGGGCATGAGCACCGCAAATGCGGTCAAGCCCATGACCGAGGTGATAAACCAGCCCCAAGCGCTGAGCGGGAGCCGCATCAGAGACATGCCACGGGTGCGCATGTCGAGGGTGGTGGTGATGAAGTTCAACGAACCCAGCAACTGGCCGATGCAGAAAATGCCGATCGAAGCTGCCCAAAGAACCACGCCGAGACCCTGACCGGGGCCGCCGACGGCGCCGATTGCGCTGAGCGGGGCATATTGCGTCCAGCCCCCGAGAGTTGGGCCATCGCCCGCGAAAAACGATGCAACCAGGACCAGGAAGGCCACGAACGTGACCCAGAACGACATCATGTTGAAATGCGGGAACGGCATATCTTCGGCGCCCACCTGGATGGGCAGAAAGAAATTGCCGAAGGCAGCGAACGGAGCGGTGGTTAGCACGAAGAAGACCATGATGGTTCCGTGCATGGTCATCAATTGCAGGTAATACTCCGGGGTCATCACGTCGCCCGGCGCGCCGCTCTTCGAAAGCAGGTGCAGTCCCGGAATCGCGTAACTGCCGAATCCGAGATGGATGCGCATGATCCAGGAGAGCACCATTCCGACCAGGGCGGCGAGCAACGCCAGCGCGTAGTACTGCTTGCCGATGACTTTGTGGTCGATGCTGAAGACGTGCTTTCTGATGAAACTAGTCGGAGCTCCATGCTGTGCTGCGTGTGCCGACGTATCGTGCATTGTGCTCACCTCGAGCGAAAATCGTTGGTCCAGATACTTCAAGGGCTAAAGAGCATCCGTGAGAACTACTCTTTCGCCCCTCCGGGGCTTGTTACTCTTCCACTTTCCTAACCCACGGCTTGCGCCGTGGGCTGCGTTCTGACGCCGCTTCGCGGCTAAAATCGGTGCGGTTCTGCCGGATGCTTTCCGGCTACTGCAGCGCCGCCTGCTGTTTGATCCAGGCGTCGTAATCTTCCTGAGACTTCACCTCGAGATATGCCTTCATGTTGTAATGCCCGAGGCCACAAAGCTGCGTACACACGATTTCGTACTTACCGACTTTGGTTGCCGTGAAGTGAACCGAGACGTCCAATCCTGGAACGAAATCCTGCTGGATGCGCAATTCGGGGACGTAGAAGGAATGCCCCACGTCCTTCGAGTGCATGAGCAGGTGGATCTCCCGGTTCACGGGAATAGCCAGCTCAGCGGTTACGATGTCATCCTTGGAATCCTGGTCGTGGGTGGTATCGAGACCGAAGAAGTTCGCGTTGGCCTCGCTGATCTGCTCGGGGTGAATTGGGCCAAGCGTTCCATCCGGACCGGGGTAACGGAAATAAAATGCAAACTGTCCCGCTTGAGCCTGAATCGTCATTGCATCGGCGGCGGGAGGGGTGAGATACACACTGGCCCAGGCCTTTACGCCAAACACACCCAGAGCCAAACACTCCGTGCCTACGAGCAGGAAGGCGGCGATCACCAGCCCCGCCGCGCCACCGGGGAAACCCTTGATTTTGGAGCCGGGGTTGGGACTGGAGAACTTCCAGATGAAAAATGCGAGGAGGAACTGAGAGGCCAGGAACGAGAGACCGGCTTCCCACATCGTATCCGTGTATTGCTCATCGATCAGATAACCGTGGGTGGAGATATCCTGTGGCATGGGCCACATGTGCATGACAATGGGAATCGCCGAACCGATTGCGATCAGTACGATGATTATCGCGAAGATCTTCGCCATATCGCTCCCGCCTTTGGCCGGTATACTTTCGGCCTATTGTCGAATCGCCGCAGGGTTGACTGCGGCGATTCGTTGAATTATGCAACAGCTGTACTTGCGTTCCCGGCCTACTTCGCCTTGAAGGTGAAATCGGCGGTCGCAGATCCGCCGGCGGCGACCGTAACTTTCTGCGTCGTTGTACCGGCGGCCTCCTGCCAGGCGGTAACCGTATAGCTTCCGGGCGGCACGCCGGTGATGGTGTACTTGCCGTCCGCATCGGTGGTTGCGTAAGGCCCTTTGACCACGACAAACCAGCCGTGCATCCAGGGATGGATATTGCACTGCACTGAGATGACTTCGGGATTTTTCCAACTCTTCTCGATCGCTGGCGCTCCCGGCGGTTGCGACTGATTCCATCCGACATTGGTCATCGGGTTGGGCAGCGGATGAATGTTATGGGCGGTCTGATCGCTGGTAGTCACCTTAAATGACTCGCCGGTGTCCAGGGCTAACACGTGCGGCGTATAGACACAGTTCCTTTGATCGAATACCGGCACTGCGGTTGATACCTGGGCGGGGCCGCTCCAGCCATCGATATAGAGGACTACATTCTGCAATCCTCCGTTGGCGCCAACCACGTAGGTTTCGAGGTGGGCGGGATCGCTGGCGTGGGCCTTGACGCAATAGGGATCCTTCGACATGTCGATACCCTTCATGTGAGGGGCTGCACCGTCGAGCTTGACCGTGCCGCTGATCTTACCTTCCCCGGCGGCATTGACTTTCTGGCCCAAGATCAGGGCTCCACAACAGACCAGCACTACCGCCGATAGTAAAACCATGTAATTCCGTGGATTCTTCATAAGAAACTCTCCTTGGGTGAACCTTAACGCCTGCGATGCCGTCTATTGTTGTCCGGCAGGGGCATTGGGATCAACCGGTTTTAGTCCAAGCTGTTTCGCCAACTCTTTTTCCTTGCTCTTCTGAGCCATAAAGGTTCGCAGATAGAAGACCAAGTCCCATGCTTCCTCGGGCTTGATATTGTCGGCAAACGACGGCATAGGAGTGCCGTCCAAGCCGGTCATGAATATCCGGTAAATATCCTGATCGGTGTCGCCGCACTTGGGGCGGGAACCGTCGGTAAAGTTAAAGGGCGCGATCGGCCGGCCCAAATCATCGGTGAGGGTTGAGGCTGACGGCCCATTGGCCATGCCTTGAACGCCGTGGCACTTCCAGCACTGGACGCGAGCGAATACGTCACGCCCCGCCTTGATGCGCTCCGGAGTGACTTCCGGTTCGGGAGGAATGGTGATTGGGGTTCCTGGTTTTTCGCCTGCCCACCGCGGAGAGAAGTGCTTCACCCAGGCCACGAGGTCGGTGCGCTCCTGCTTGGACAAGGTGTTCCATTGCGGCATGTTGGAGCGGTCAAAGCCGCGAGTGATGGCGTCGTAAAGATCCTGGTCGGCGGGCAAGGTTCCGGTGGGCGTAGAGCGGCACTTGAAAACGCCCAACTGGAAGTTGCGCGGCTTTTGGTACATGGGGGCGTCCATCCAAGGAGCGTTCTCGCCCTCACCGTCACCCAGCGTGCCATGGCAGCCGACGCAGTATCTGCGGTAGGGTGCGGCAGCGTCCTTGGCGTGTCCGGTGACATTTCCGATGTGGCTTTCCGCGTTCAGTGTTTTCTCCAAGTCAAACTGCGTGAGCTGAGCCCAGGAAGTCAGCGGGAGCGCCAAAACCGCAGCTGCGCCGAGTAAAAGCGACCATTTCCGCAATCTTGTTCGCATGTCTATGCCTCTCTAGAAATCGAAGTCAAGTCCCATCAGTATTTCGCCGGTGTTGATGTTGGTAAGGGCTCCGGTCGAAAGATTTGCGGGCCCGGTGCCATCCTGGTGCAGCCAGTTGTACTCGTTGTGCCACGCCAAACCGGCGCGGCTGGTCATGAACGGGTTGTAGCGGAAACCGATGGTATAGCTCGTGATGTTGCCGAAGTTGGACGGCGTCGCCCCGACGGCCGTATAAGTGCCGGTACTGGACTGTAGACAGGCTGTGCACGCGGCCCCATTCGCCTGTTGCGACATCTTTTCCACCTCGTACCGGCTGATGAAGATCAACTGCGGACTGTAGACATAGTGGCCTTCGAAGGTGGCGCCGTTCCAGCTGGGCGCCTGCGCTCCCACCGGGAGTGCTGTACCGGGAACGTTGTTCGCAGGACAGCCGGCCTGAGGGCTCGAGCAAGTGGCGGTAGTGCCGCCATTGCCATCCGTGAGGATTGCGTTGCCATAACCCTGACCGAACCATACGTTATCCGAGCCGTGCTGGGTCACAACCGTGAGGTCGAGATGCGGGCCAAAATAAAATTGTCCGACGAAGCCCTCGCGGCTGTAGCTCTTGTTGGCAATTCCGGAGCCACCGAGGGGAACCCCGCCTTGGGTCAGATAGTAGGTCGCGGCTTCTCCGGCCATGGCGTAGAAGCCGACACGCTGCACTCCCAGCTTGCCCAGATCAAACGCCTGGCTGCCGGCAAAGAAACCGGAGTAGGAGTTGGCTCCCGTACTTAGGTTGACGTTTCCATCACTCGAGCTGACGAGGGAGGCGGAAATTCGCGTCCGGTCGTCCGCCGAATGTCCCATGTACTCGATGCCGAGCTGGTTATCGCCGATCTGCCCAAAGATGTTGCCGTCGCCTTGCGGCATGAAGTGGTACGTCTGGTAAATGCCGCCGTTGCCAGTCAGCGTGAGAATGCGCTTTTCAGAAAGCAGGTTGTCGAGTTCGAACCGGCCGAGCTTGAAGTTGAACCATGAGCTGTGAAAGATGTTATCGAAGCGCACAAAGACCTGTTCAAAGTGGAAAGCGCCGGTGGGATCGGAGGATGGAAGCAGGTAGAAGGAGATGTTCTTCTCCAGGGTTCCACCAGTGTGGAAGTCGAGGCCACTTAAGTCAAAACCCGAACTCGAGACGCGCTGGATCGCCTGTCCCCCGTCGGGCGCTCCGGCCGTGTATGTGTCAACTTGAACCTTGCCGGTGCTCACCCGGTGCCAGATCGGAGTGATGCGGAAGACAACCGGCCAATACCCCGGGTTCTGCCAGATCGGGGCATCGCGATCGTTCATGAGTTGGTAGCCGTTGTCTTTGAACTTCTGGCCGAAATAATTCAGCATCGGCCAGGACTCGTGGCAGGCTGAACAACGCAGGCCATACTTGCGGGCGAAAGCCGGCAGGGCGTGCGCAGGCTGGCTGCACGTGAGGACCAGGGGAACGAGAAACAGCGCCGCAAACAATGCGGATGTCGCAGAGCGAAATAGCTTCCTCAGACGCGGATATTTCGAAACGCGCATGGCCGGTCTCCTCGGCGTTAAGTCAAGATCTGTTTGTTTAAAACCGCATTCCCACAAAGCGATAAGGCGCAGATAATACCAATAAAAAGGCACCGAACGAGAAACCCCTTTCTCGTTCCGCCCCAAATAAAACTTAAGACTTCGGTCCTACCACCGTACCGGAGCGGAATCCTACTACGATGGAAAGACGAAGTGCAAGAGGTTTTGACAAATTTTTTACGATGTCAACTTCGGATATGTTTTGCTCGGAGGGTCCGATGCCAAATCCGCAGCAAGGGTTGACAGATTTGCGTCCGGAGTACGAGACTCTGAAAGCTGCACGAGGCTTATGGCGAATTGGCGGACGGGTTTTCGATTTCGGGGACTGGATTCTCGGGCCAGAACAACAACAAGAAGTGCGGACCTG
The DNA here is from genome assembly GCA_963749985.1 of uncultured Acidobacteriaceae bacterium. Lineage (GTDB taxonomy): Bacteria > Acidobacteriota > Terriglobia > Terriglobales > Acidobacteriaceae > Sulfotelmatobacter. The sequence continues at coordinate 741,732 of CAVVOS010000008.1, forward strand.
CGCGCACTAGGCGGAGTTCCCTTGCTCCTCCTGCTCGCAGTGGCGCTCCCTCTCGCCGCCCGCACAAAAGACAAATTGCCTTACGGGGAGGGCTTGAGCGTCAACATCTCGCTGCCGGAGAGCGAAGTAGAACAGGTTGTGGAAGAAGTGACCCAGGACGGCGTAATCAGGGGAACCAAGGAATACAACAAGGACGAGTTCGTATCGGGCGCCAAAGCCGCCACTACCTCGAACGCGTTTCCGCCGTGGAAAGAAGCGGGAAAGATTTTTTACAAAATTCGCGAACAGGCGATCGACCCGCGCAACTTCAAGGATAGCGGCGACGTGGGGACGATTACCGTGCGATATGTTCTGGTGCCCCAAGGCAAGAACACACTCTTGCGCATCGACGCGGTTTTTGCAGAAGACTTCCGCCACACCGTGCACCAGTCGGACGGCTCGGTCGAAAGCAGCGAGTACAAGGACATCCGGGAACACCTGGATCAGATTGAGCTCATGAAAAGGCAGGACGTAGAGGCTGCCGAAGCGCGCGCCGAGCGCCTCGCGAAAAAGCAGGAGCTTGCGCTGGGCGATAATGCACCCACTGCGAATCTGCCTCCATCGTCTTCTCGGGACAGCTCTCAGGACGCGGAGAATCCCGCCGGTCCCACTTCGCAGCCCGCGGCGCCATCCGCGGAACAGGACCTCGCAGGACAAGCGCCGGTGAGGCAAACAACCGAAGAACGCGTTAAGGATCTCCGCCAGCAGGTGGTGCGACTGGTGAAATCGCCGGGCGCACCGCTCAAGTCTGCGCCGTTCCACACCGCGACCCCGATCCAGTTGTTGGGCGCGGGTACGGAAGTCCTGATTCTGATTTCCACGCCATATTGGTATGGAGTGGAGACACACGAGGGACAACACGGATGGATGATGCGGGACGAACTGGAGCTGCCATGAAGCGGCTTGCGGCAGCACTCGGTCAAGCATTCTTGTACGCACTGGTGGCGGCGGTCGCTGTAGCTTGTTACGGGCAAGCCAGCCAGGCGAAAGGCAACGGATACCAACGCGCTTTCCCGCAGTCGAAGGCGGTCGTGGAAAAAGTCCTGCGAGAAATGCAGGCGCCTGTGGCAGGGCGTCTGCCAACGCTGGAGGGCTTCGCTACTTCGGCGGATCGCCCCCTGGACCGCTATCAGCGCGGCTACTATCAGTGCAAGGTCCAGGTCAGCGCGGCGCCTTCCGGTGGGTCCGTGGTGTGGGTGAGCGCGGAGGTTACGGCATGGTACGCGGATCCAGTGGCGTCGCACTCGGGATATCAATTATTGACCTCAAACGGCCGCCTCGAAGCTGACCTGCTGGATCAACTTTCGGATCAACTCGTTGCCAAAGCGGCGCCGATTGGCGCCATCTCACCCGCAGGGGCTGCGATGGTGCGGCCCTCTTCAGCCCCGCCTTCTTCGGCACCAACTTCTTCAGCACCAGCTTCTTCGAGACCAGCTTCTTCGGCGTCGGCCGTGAGGACTCCAGATGCGTCGGAACCGACCATTTCGGCGCCGATGCCCAGAATTCCGGAGACTGGTGCTGGCCCGTCGTCCTTGGCCCAAGGTCTGTCCGGGCAAGCGGATCAAAAGAGCGTTCCCGAAAAAGTATCGGTTGGTCTGCGGGACGAAGAGCAGAGCCTGGAGGAGGTTCTCAAGAACCAGTCGCATCCCAAGAATCTTGTAGCGGTGAAAAAATCTGGGACCCCGGTGGTGGAGAAAGCGAGCCTGACCGCGAAGACCTTGTTCCTGGCCAGTGCCCACGATGAGTTCGAGATGCTGGATTTCACGCGTGACTGGGTTCATGTGCGTATTTCAGGTTTGTCCCGCGGTTGGATCTGGCGCAACAACCTGGAAATGCCCGACAGCGTTCCATACACTGATACGCCCGCGAGTGCCGCTCCGGGTACTACCGCTGCCGAGGTGTTCCATGTGGTTCGGGAAGAACAGGCCCCCTTCCCTGGAGATTGGGGACCGCTTCGCGGAAAGCGAGTGAAAATCGTTTCCGTCGAAAAGATAGACGAGAACGCCAAGGATGCAGGTCCCAGGGTGAGACTGGAATTCGCAAAGTCCGTTTTGGACAGCAGTTATGCGGAGCTGGCGCAAAAGACGCAGGAGTTGGCGGGGATCGTGCTGATCTTTGATTCCGCCGATGGAGGAATGATCGCGTCTACGTTCCCCGTGCTTCAGCAATGGAAGGCTGGTACACTATCGGACGCGGCACTGTGGCATCAAAGTTTTTTTGATCCGCCGGAAATTTTCAGCGGGTCCGGTTCTTCGGCGAGCCAGTAGTGGAATTCGGTACTTTCACGACGCTGCTTTGATACCTGGGTTGCAGCGGCAGTCTTGAGTTTTAACTTGACTTTCGAAAGCCATGAGAGTACCTATGCAATCCTTGAGTGTCTGGGTGGCTTTGTGGGAGCTGCCCTCTTTGGCTTGACTCGGAAGGCTGGGGCTTACGCACCGTGACATGGCACTGAAGCGCCCCGAGAGTGCAGCCCGAGCGGTACGACAACCACACCACCAATCGCACATGAGCACGATGACCCAACCAATCACTCTACTTCGCAGGCAAGCGACTTCGCTACTGCGCGACTATGCCGAATTGATGAAGTTGCGCGTGACTACGCTCATCGTAATGACGGCGTGGTGCGGCTATTACTTCGGCGCGCAGAAGGCCGGCGTTTCGTCGCTATCCTGGGGACTTTTTCACGCTTTGCTGGGGATCGGCCTGGTCTCCAGCGGAACGGCGGCGCTGAATGAAGTGATGGAACACGAGGCCGACGGACGGATGCGGCGGACGGCGCAACGCCCGCTGCCCACAGGCCGCATGAGTATATTTCATGCCACCACGGCCGGCCTGCTCGCGACCCTCGGCGGATCGCTTTATCTGGCAGTTCTCACCAATCCGCTGACCGGGCTGTTGACCCTGCTGACGTCGGTGGTTTACTTGGCCGCTTACACGCCACTGAAGCGGGTGTCGCCGATCTGCACTTTCGTGGGAGCTTTTCCGGGAGCTATGCCGGGAGTTTTAGGTTGGACGGCGGCACGGGGCCATCTCGAGTGGGGTACGCTGATACTGTTTGCCATCCTTTTTGTGTGGCAGTTCCCGCATTTCTTTTCCATCGCGTGGCTCTACCGGGAAGATTATGCGGCGGGCGGAATACGCATGTTGCCGGTGGTGGAGCAGGATGGAAGGTCCACCGCGCGGCGCATCCTGATCTACTCGCTGATCTTGATTCCGCTGAGCACTTTGCCCAGTGTTTTCGGTATGGCGGGAAAGATCTATCTGGTGGGAGCGGTGGTTCTAGGGATTGCGCTTTTTTGGTTCGGCGCTCGTCTCGCGTTTCTTAAGATGCCTGTTAACAGCCCGCGATCCAAAATGTTTGCCCGTCACGTATTGCAAGCCACGGTCATCTATCTTCCAATCCTGTTTGCGCTGATGATGACCAACTCGGCGAAGCCCTGAGAGCGTCGAAGATGTTTTCGGCGGGCGGATGGAACGCTCGGGCTACTGAATCGCGCTGCCGACTTGCGAGAACACACTGCCGGCGTTTGCCCCGATCAGCCGGACCGTGCCTACCACAATGACTAGAATGACCGCCAGCATCACGGAATACTCCGCGATGTCCTGCCCTTCCTCATCCGACCAGAGCGTGCTTAGAAGGTAGCTCATGATTTCTCCATGACTCAAGCTGCGCCCGAAACTGCCGAGGCGCCGGTTAGCGGGTGAGCGATGTCATTCGACAGGCTCAGCCCCCAGGGGTCGCTCTGTTGCGCGATAGCTTGCAATCCAACCTGGTATTCGCACTGCCCATCCAGCAGCTTCGACCAAATTATGGTGAATTCGATTCGGCGTTGCCGATAAAGAACGACCAGCGTGTCCAGCACCTTCAGCTTGTGGCGAATAGCGCCTAACTTCGCGCCGGTCGAGGTAAGGTCCAAAGTATGTGCCAGGCCCTCAAACAAAACCCCGGAGTCGTCTTTTCCACGCACTCGAACGGGCAGCACTGCCTGCATGCGCGCTTGCCGACGCCGGTTTGCTTTTACACTGATTGATTGCATTGCAGGCCCAGAAATAGTGTGAGGCAAACCGAGGCAAACTGGAATGGCTCCGATGTGTGAGGCACAAAGGTAACCAGCCGGGTTTCTTCCCCAGAGACGCAATCGAAGGCAGTCGGGACAAGCTTTCAATCAGTGCGGCGATGCAACAGCGTCCGTATCCACAGCGGAGCTCTGGGCAAAGGCGGAATGCATGGCATTCAGCAGAGGCTGCTGGTGGCCGTTGTAGTCCTCGGAGAGCTCCCACATGAAGACGCCGCCGAGGTGGCGCTTGTTCAGGGCGTAGTGAACTTTGGCCGCGGTGGACGATGGATTGTCGTAGGTGATGAAACCGTATGTGGCTGCGTTCGGGTTCAGCAAATACGGGGCGGAGGCGAGGTCGTCGAAATATTCGGTCCACTTTCCGCTGGCGAGATACTGCTCGACCTGCGCATAGGTGACGGAGGGTGCTCCCGCATTGCCGCAGAGATCATCGTCGACGCAGAAGGCCCAGAGTTGATAGAGATCGAAGGCGTAACCATAGAACGCGGTGCCGAGATTGATCTGCTCGGCGGGTACGCCGTAAAGCGAGAGATAGTTTTTGGTTGAGGTATCGAGGCTGCCTTCCTGGCCGGGATCGAGCGGGCTGAGATAAAGCGGTGAGTTGTGGCCGGAGTGATTGGTCCAGGCGCCGTGGAAATCGTAGGTCATGACGTTGTAGAAATCGAGAAGAGGCGTCATGCCAACAAAATCGTAGATGCCATAACCGCCGGGAGAAGAGGAAACTGCGGCGGAGATGAGGTATTGGCCGGCGGGCATAAGGTCGCGGAGGTCCTGGATGAGGGCGGTGAAATCAGTGGCCTGGTTTTTGTCGTTGGGGACTTCGTAATCGAAGTCGACACCGTCGTAACCGTTGGCGATGGCGAAGGTGGCGATGTTCTGGGCGAAGGTGGCGCGCAGCCCGGCATCGGCATCGATCTTCACAAACAGGTAGGAATCGCCGCTGACGCAGAGTTCCACTTTGACGCCTGCCGCGTGAGCGCGGGAGATGAGCTGGGGCTCTAGAAAGCCGCTCGGGATGGATAGAGTGCCATCGGCCGTCGACGCCGGAGCAATGTTGGAGTGGACGATGTGCGTGAGATCCTGGTAGGGGATGGTCGAGGCGTCATAAGGCGGAACATTGTATTTGTCGCTGTACTCGTAATAAGCAAGAAGGCGCGGGCTGGAAGCATGGAGTGCGGGAACGAGGGCGAAGCCTAATATCAATGCGGCGACATAAGTCTTCCGGGGTAGGGTCATGGCGGCGAGATCCTCGGATTGAAGTTTAGGATGGAGGGGGTCACGGGTCAAGGCTATGACTGCGACTTTTTGGGGAGCGAGTATAGTCGGTCAGTTATGAATAGACGCCACTTCATTTCGAGCGTGGTAGGCGCTGCGGTCACGAGTTCGCTCGCCGCGAGAGCATCGGTTATCCCAAACCAGTTGAGCCTTAGCTCGACGGGAGTCGGTGGTTCGCCTGTGATTCAGGCCCGGAGTCTTGATCTGGAGCGGCACCGCTTCGGGGTGAACTATACGCCGTCGAAGAATTGGTGGTTTTGCTGGAACGACTGGGATGCGGATTCGATCAAGCGAGACTTGGATGCGATCGCGGCTTTGGGCGCGGACCATCTGCGCATCCTGCTGATCTGGCCGTATTTTCAACCGAATCCCAAGTGGGTGAGCCCGCTTCACCTGGAGCGATTGGATCGGTTGCTTACGATCATGGGCGAGCGAAACCTGGATGCGGTGGTGACGGTGTTCACTGGGCAGTTGAGCGGATGGTTCTTTCTACCCCCGTTCAACCAGGCGGGAACCGCCTTCTACACTGACGTGGCGATGTGGAAGGCGCAGGAGATCTTCATCCGGCAGTTAGCGGGAGTGCTGACCAAAAAGACCAACATCATTGGCTTCGACTTCGGAAATGAGATCAACACGTGCTGGAGCACGGAACCGCGCGTGGGCGATGCCTGGATGGGAAAGATGTTCTCGCTCATGGAGAGCGTGTATCCCGGGGGCGTTCACGTCAACGGAGTAGATGAGTTGCCGTGGTTTGAGGTAAATACATTCTCTCCGCAAGCGCTGGCCGCGAGGCGGATGCCGGTGATGCACTGCTATCCCTACTGGTCGGGGTCGCTGAAGTTCGGTGGACCGATGGATCCTCCGAGCACCAAGCTGATGGCGGCCATGGCGATGCTGATCCGGTCGTATGCCGGCGATCGTCGCAAACCGGTGTGGGCGGAGGAGTTCAACACCTGCATCGAAGCGCTGAACGAAAAGCAACAGGCGGAGTGGCTGGAGAAGGCGGTGCTGGCGTCGATTGATGCGGGAGTGAGCTGGTTCAGCTATTGGGACAGCCACGATGTGGTCCGGAAGTTCGAATTCAATTCGCTGGAATACAGCCTGGGCCTGCTCACCAATGATGGCCGGGTGAAAGAACAGGGCAAAGTCTTCAAGCAGCTTGCCGACGCGTATCGAGGCAAGCCGGTGATCTTTCCCACCCAGCCTTTGCCGCCGCCACCGGTCAAGCGTGACCATGAGGCGTCCTGGCAGTGGATGCTGGATTGGATGGGTTGGAAGGCGAGCGCAAGCTAGATTGAAAAGTATTAGATTTGCGGATAAACGATCCGGTTCGCGCGGTGTCCGCCGAAAGCGTGAATTGTCCTGGTTCCAGCGATGACTTCGCCGGCGTGCAATACGCCGCGAGGTATGAAGTACTCTTCTCCCGCGTTCACGGGAATTCTCTTCGCCTCGATGATTAAGGTGTAGCAGCCTTGTACGACCAGCATGTATTCGTCGTAATCGTGGACATGGGCCGCGGATGAGGCGGTTTCGCGACAGGTCCAGAAGGCCATCTGGCTGCCATCTGCCCCGTCGAAGACGTAGCCTTCTACTCCGGGAGTCGCCTGACTGCCGGGAGCGATTCGGTTTGCAGAGTGCTTCATGAACTCTGGAAATTCGTACATGGCGTTCAAGGGTCGACTCTTTTTGGAAATCTTCTGCATGCGCAGCACCTCGGCGGGAACAGCTGATCGGGGCTAGTGTATAAAATAGTAAGCATATGTCGCAGGCAGCGCCAGCTATAACGCGGAGCCCCGCAGATGTGGTCCGAACGACGCCGGTTTCGCAGGCGGCGAATGGGGTGTGCTATGCCGTGGCGGGCGAGACCTCGCTCAGCTCGTTTGACCTGGAGCGCATGATCGCGGCGGTGCCCACCAAGATTGCCGCGGCACTTAAGCGCAAGGCTTATTACTTTGTACCTCTGACCGTGAGCCAGGGGGAAGAGATTTTGATTGCGGACCGGTATGATGTGGCGCTCAGCGACAACGCGGTGTGCCATCGCAACCTGAATCTGGGCGATTCGCAGTGCGTGTTTATTTCCACGCGGCTGATGGACGATAAGTTTTCCGTGGCGTTTGAGTTCTACATCAATGTAGGGCACGCGCTGGTGGAGTCCGCCGGAGTTTCCGAGGAGTTCAGCGAATTAGCGTGGAAGCAGGTGGAAGCCGGCACGCGCGGAGAGACTTCGCTAGACGCCTTTGAAGCGCGCAAGCTGGCATTGGCCGGCGGGGCGGACGGCGAGCGCTTCAAGAACGAATACTTCGAGGCCACGTTTTCGGACACGATCTCGATTTACCTGCTTTCGCTGTATCTGGATGTGGATTATTACGATCTGCGGGAACGGGATTATCCGCTGCTGGCGCCTTCGGCGCTAGCTGAGCGATTGAGGAAAGTGGCCGAACTGTTTCCGGCGAATGTGGGGTTTGAATTCGCGGTGCTGTATAAGCGGCGGGGGTAAGACCTCTTTTCCACGGATTTGAACGGATTCACACGGATTTCAGTTCCCGAGTTGGCTCCCTGGTTGATCGCCCTTCAGTAACACGGAAACGCCGTGCTTAGATGGAGAATACCTGACCATGACCATTCTATCCTTCCAGCCGAGAACCAACTCCTCGGCGCGACGCTCACTGCTCGCCCGGATCAGGTGAGAGCCTGAGTAGTACTCTCCTTCAGCTACGTAGCTGTAGTTGAGTTCCCCGGCCCAGCCTTGAGTGAGCGAACCCCCAGCGCGTCGGGCGCGGACATTGAGAATAGTGCCTTGGGTGGAGGGCCAGGAATGCGCCTGCCGAATTCTGAGCCATGTCCAGACGCTGGTGCAGGCAGCTATAACCGCAACCGCAATGTCCCGCCACCACGGCCACAGTTTCCATAGATCAAAATGTCGCATCGGACCTTGAGTTCTAGAGTATACGCAAGTCGTATTGCGTGTGATCTCGTGATCTAATGCGGGGCATGCCTGTAACCGTCCGAGCGTTCGCGAAGATTAATCTTGGGCTGCGCATTGGCGCGCTGCGGGAGGATCGGTTTCATGAGTTGCTGACGGTGTATCGGACGATTGGGTTGCATGACTTGATCGGGGTCAGCGTGGAGCGCGGGACAGGGTCGTCTTCGCATAGGCCGCCGGCAGTTGTCCGACAGGAGTGTCCGACCCACACGAGCAAAATCCACACCCTACTTGTTTCCGATCACGAAGTTTATCGTGCTGGGCTGATTGGTGTTTACGGTGACCGATTTCTCCCAGGTCCTCGGTTCGGTAAAGATGGGGCGCTGCACCGTGTGCTCGGTGAGAACGTCATAGGCCTGCTCTTTGCCGGCCAGTCCCCAGCCTTCATGCCAGGCGACGATCTGATAGGTGCCGGGCGGGACGCTGGTGAATACGAAGCGTCCGCTTTCGTCGGTGACGGCGTAGTAAGGATGGGGAACCACCATCATTTCCGCGTTCATCCACACGTGGCCGCCGTTGCAACGAAGATTGACCAGGCCGGGCGTCGACATGGTGCGGGAGTTGATCTGATTAGGGAAAGGAAACGGCAGATTGAAGCTGGCCGCCCCGTCCATGTGGATGGTGTGCAGGGTGGCATCGGAGCTTTGCATCTGGAGAGCCGCGTTCTGGGGCACTAAAAGAATGTGCGGGACATAGCGGCAGTGGTTCTGATCCAGATGACGCCTCTGCTCCGGCAGGTCCATGGCTTTCCCGGCGGAGATGTTCTTGAGATAGACGATAGTGTTGGCCACGCCGCCTTCGGGTCCGACGATCAGGCGCTCGAGGCTGGCGGTTTTCTTGCCATCCGGGTCGCAGATCTGCGCGTCCTTGGTGATGGGGAAATCCAGTTGGCGGGGCGCCGGGCCTGACCATTTGATGGTGCCGGAAATGGTCCCACCGTCGGTAACGGAAATGACTTTGTAGCCGGCTTGCGCGGCGGCGAAGACTGTAAGCACAAAGGGGAAAGCCAGCAAGAAACAACGAGCGATCAGACTCCGCATACAAAAACCCCTGATAGCCCACCGCCCGTTACACACGGCCGATCCTCGGTCGTCGTGGAACGCGGGCTGAAATTTGGGTCGATCTTGCTTTCCGCAGGCAACGGCTTACACCCAACTTGCGGGACAGTGCTGACAGGATCCCGCGGGGGGCGGGCAGCACTCGTGTTTGCGGTCGTACATGGTTCCAACCGGGGGTACCGTCGCCGGTTCGTGTGATTGGAATCACAATTAGGCTGCCCTAATCTTCGGCGCGGGTCGAGATTACCAAGGTGGTGTATCGGGTGGGGCGGGACGGATATTGTCGGCACAGAAGCCTAGATACGGCGGGGAGGTTCGTCGCCATGAACTCACCCTTCGATTCGGGATGGCTTACAATCTTGCTGCCATGACGGTGCTGGTTCGATCGTTCGCGAAGATCAATCTTGGGTTGCGCATTGGCGCGGCGCGGGAGGATGGATTTCATGAACTGCTGACGGTTTATCAGACGATTGGCCTGCACGATGTTTTGCGAGTGAGTTTGGAGCGCGGGCAAGGGATTGAGATTCGGTGTGACGATTCGAGAGTTCCGAAAGATGAATCGAACACCTGCTATCGCATCGTCGAGAAGGCCATGGAAGCTCTGCTTGCGAAAGGGCGTATCGTGATCGACATTGAGAAGCGGTTGCCGGTGCAGGGCGGGCTGGGTGGGGCTTCGGCGAATGCGGTGGCTGCGCTGCTGGGTCTGGAGCGCGTGTTGAAGAAGCCTTTGGCCGCTGCGGAGCGGCTGCGAATCGCGGCGGAAGTGGGATCGGACCTGCCGCTGTTCCTGGTAGGTGGGACGGTGCTGGGCGTGGGGCGCGGTGAACAGGTTTATCCGCTGGAGGATTTGCCGGCGATGGCGTGTGTGGTGGTGACGCCGGAGGTGGGAGTATCGACGCCGAAGGCATTTAGGGAATGGGATCGGTTGTGTGGCGATGCCGGAGTCTCAACCAGCGACGCACAATTGACGGTCCCTGCAGCATCCTATAGAATGGTTGAGCTTGGCCGAGGGCTGTCGGCGTGGCTGAGCGAGAGTTACTCCGGTGCTCCTTTTAGAAGGGGCCGGGCCGAGAATCCACTTCTCGAGCTTGTCCGGGCCGGGATCAAGAACGACTTTGAACAAGTCGTCTTTCCTGAGTATCCCGAGCTGAGTGAAGGAAAGTGTGCGCTGGAGCGCGCGGGCGCGAAGTATGCGTCTTTGTCGGGCTCCGGGTCGGCGCTGTACGGGCTGTTCGCTTCGAAAGATGCGGCGCGCGCGGCGGTGGCGCGGCTCCGAAGGCAGGGCTGGGCGGCGCAGGCGACGGTCACGCTGAAGCGGCGGGAATACTGGCGGCGGATTCTTGCGGGGTGAGGTTCAGTGGCTTGGGCGCTCGGCTTTCGCCTTCGCTTGGACGGCCGAAGGCGGCCGTCGCCACATGGTCTGGAAAAGTTTTTGATTGTTGAATTTTGATTGTTGATTGACAATTAGGGCGCTGGTTGAGGCGGGTCTCAATCGGCAGTCAACAATCCAAAATCAACAATAACTTACTGGGCCGTCGACTAATGGTAGGTCAAGTGCCTTTGGAGCACTTTGTCTAGGTTCGAATCCTAGCGGCCCAGCCAGAAATGCAGCTTTTAGCTGTTAGCCTTTAGCTCTTAGCTTGAACCCTAAGGGCAGGAAGGTTTGGCTAAGAGCTAACAGCTAAAGGCTAACAGCTAACTTATGGCTACTTTAGTCACGCCGGCGGAAAAGACGGAGAAAGCCGAGAAGCAGGTTCCACCCGTGCCCGAGGAAAAAGCGGAACGCAAGCCGCGCGCGCGTGTGGACGAGAAGTTCAAGATTTTTAGCGGCACGGCGAACGAGCCTTTGGCCGATGAGGTTTGTAATTTTCTCGGCATGCCGCGCGGCCAGGCGATGGTGAAGCGTTTTGCGGACGGCGAGGTGTACGTCCAGATCCAGGAGAACGTGCGCGGCTGCGATGTATTTGTGATGCAGCCGACTTGCCGCCCTGTGGATGAACATCTGATGGAGCTGTTGCTGATGATTGACGCGTTCAAGCGCGCATCGGCGAGGCGCATCACCGCGGTGATGCCTTACTTCGGATATGCACGCCAGGATCGCAAGGATAAGCCGCGGGTGCCGATCTCCGCGAAGCTGGTAGCGGATTTGCTCACCACGGCGGGCGCGCACCGGGCTCTGATTGTCGATCCGCATACGCCGCAGATACAGGGGTTTTTCAACATCCCGGTGGATCATCTGTTCGCTTCGCCGGTGCTGGTGGATCATTTCAAGAAACTGAACCTGCCGAACTTAACGGTAGTTTCGCCCGACGCAGGCGGCGTGGAGCGAGCCAGGTTTTTCGCGAAGAAAGTGGATGCGGCGCTGGCCATTGTGGACAAACGCCGGGTCGAGATGAATGTTGCCGAGGTGATGCACGTGATCGGCGACGTCAAGGGGCGTTCTTGCCTGATCATTGACGATCTGATTGATACTGCCGGTACGACGGTGAAGACGGCGGCGGCGCTGCTGCAAAACGGAGCCACCTCGGTTTATGCCTGCGCCTCGCACGCGGTGCTCTCCGATCCGGCGGTGGAAAACATTCACAGCTCCGGCATCGAGCACGTGGTAGTGACGAACACGATCCCGCTGACGGCGGAAGCAAAAGGCGAGTCCAAGATTATGGTGCTTTCGATTGCGGGATTGATTGGGCGGGCGATTCAATCGATTCACGAAGAGACTTCGGTCAGCAAATTATTCATGTAAGGCAGGAATCGAAATTATGGCAACTACATTGGAACAGAACATTCTGGAAGCAGAACCGCGGGAATCGGGCACCAAGAACCAGGCCCGGCGCGTGCGCCGTGAAGGCAAGATCCCGGGCGTGATTTATGGCGCGGGCAAGGACTCGTTGTCAGTGAGCGTGGATCCGCGGCATGTACTGCGCATCTTGCGCTCGGAGAGCGGTCACAACACGATTTTTGATCTCGCGCTGAATGGCGGCGAGCGCACCAAGGCCATGATCGTGGATTGGCAATATGAACCGATCAAAGGCCATCTGCTGCACATCGACCTGAAGCGGATCGCCATGGATAAGGCGCTGCGAGTCAGCGTGCCCGTGGTGCTGCAGGGCGTTCCGGCTGGCGTGAAGACCGAGGGCGGAATTCTGGAGCAGATGCTGCGCGAGGTGGACATCGAATGCTTGCCGGGCGACATCCCCGGCCACATCGACGTCGACGTTAGTGAGTTGACATTCGGCAAGGTGCTGCGCGTTTCGGATTTGCCGCGTAACGAGAAGCTGAAGTTCCTTACCGACGCGAATCAACCGGTGGCTCACGTGACCAGCGTGAAGGAAGAAGTCGTGGTCACGCCCGAAGCGGTGGCGGCGGAAGCTGGAGCGGTTCCGGCCGAGCCCGAAGTCATCAAGAAGGGCAAGGCGGAGACTGAGGAAGAAGGCGAGGCTGCCGAGAAGCCGGAAAAGGGCGAGAAGAAGGCCGAGAAGAAGGAGAAGAAATAAGGAAGCGAACCGAACGCGCGATTGTTGCGTCGCGAAGTGCGCGACGCTTCGCGCGGCTCGCCCATCTCCCTCGCTGCGCAAAGAACGCTTGCTCGGGATGACAATTGGGCTTCACGACGAGCGCGAGCGGAGGAAATTAATACGGCGTGAAACTGATCGTTGGCCTTGGCAATCCTGGTGACGAGTACAAACTCACGCCGCATAACCTGGGCTTTCTGGTGGTGGATCGCATCGCCGGCAAGCACGGAGTTGAGATCAGGAACCGGCAGTGCCGGGCACTGACGGCGAGGATACAGGTAGGGGACGAGCCGGTGCTGTTGGTTAAGCCCGAAACCTACATGAACCTGAGCGGTTTATCGGTCCGCGAGTTGGTGGCGGAGTACGAGGCGAAGCCGGAAGCGGACTTGATCGTGATTCAGGACGAGCTGGATTTTCCGCTGGGCACGTTGCGCATTCATACGCGGCGAAGTTCGGCGGGGCATAACGGGATTGAGTCGATCATTGGGGCGCTGGGCACGCAGGACTTCTTGCGCATCCGGATTGGCGTTGCCCCGGAACGCAGGGTGGAAGACGGCGAGCGCTACTTGCTATCGCCGTTGCGCAAGGCAGAGTTGGCGGTGGTGGATGGAATCCTGGACACCGCCGCAGAAGCGGTGAAAGTGATTCTACTGGAAGGTCCGGCGGCGGCCATGAACCGGTTTAACCGCAAGGAAGAGCAGTGATCAGTGGCTAGTGGCCAGTGATCAGTGATCAGTGATCAGAGCGAACGAAATGGGTTGGACAAAATGGTTTTCGCGGTTGCGGGTGTCAATGGTCACTGACCACTGATCACTGGCCACTGCTTGGAGATGGCAATGAATCGTATTTATGAACTGATGTTTATTGTCCGGCCGGATATGGCGGACGACGATCTGGACAAACTGGTAGCGAACCTGGAATCGACGGTGACGTCGGCCGCGGGAACGGTGAAGAGCGTGGACCGGATGGGCAAGCGCCGTCTGGCCTATGCCGTGCGCAAATTCCGCGAGGGCATCTACGTTCTGATGACGATCGAAGGCGTGGGCACGGTGATCCACGAACTGGAGCGCCGCCTCCGAGTCACCGAGCAGGTCATCAAGTTCCTGACCGTGCGCGTGGACGAAGAGCTGAAGCGCCTGGATAAGATCAAGAAGTTGCGCGACGCGAAGAAGAAGGTAAGCGCGCAGCCGGCGGCGGTGGCGGAAGAAGCGCCTGCGGCGCCGCCTGCGGCGGAAACTCCGGCGACGGCGTAAGCAGTACCTAGTACCCAGTACCGAGTGGAACAGCGCGGAAAATTGAGGTCCCGGCTTGGGAAGACGAATGTGGGTTTACTGGCAACTGGGTACTGGCAACTGATTTTAAAGGAGCACTATGACTGAAGAGACGAAAGCACCAGCGCCAGCGTCGGAGAGGCCATCGCGACCTTTCGGCGAGCGTTCTAGCGGAGGAGACCGCCCACGATTCGGCGGAGGCGGCGGTGGAGGACGTTCCGGCCCCGGCGGTCCGCCGCGTGAGGGTGGACGCAAGTTTTTCCGGCGCAAGAAAGTTTGTAAGTTCTGCACGGAGAAGATCGCCGACATCAACTACAAAGATTACCGGCTGCTCGGGCAGTTCGTGGCCGAGAGCGGCAAGATCGTGCCGCGGCGGCTGACCGGCGTGTGTTCGCCGCACCAGCACCGGCTGGCCTCGGCCATCAAGCAGGCCCGCAACATCGCATTGCTGCCGTTTGCCGGGCGGGCATCGTAGAAGGCATTTAGCCACGGATTTGCACGGATTCTCGCGGATAGGGCTTTTAGAATATTTTTGATTTTATCTGTGAAGATCCGTGTGAATCCGTGGCCAACAAGATCTGAAGACGGAGTCATATCATGGAAGTCATTCTCAAAGAAGACGTAACCAAGTTGGGATCGCGCGGCGACGTGGTGAAGGTTGCCGAAGGATATGGGCGTAACTTTCTTTTGCCGCGCAAGCTGGCCATTGAAGCCACTGCCGGCAACAAAGCCGTCATCGTGCAGATGAAGGCTGCCTCAGTGCGCAAGTCGGCCAAGGAGAAAACGCAGGCCGAGGAATTGGCCAAGCAGTTTGAAGGGCTCTCGGCTACGTTCACGAAGCGGGCGGGCGAGCACGATCAGCTATTCGGCTCGGTCACCTCCGGCGACATTGCCGATGCCATCGTGAAAAAGGGAATCAATCTGGACCGGAAGCAGATCCAGCTCCACGAGCCGCTGAAGACCCTGGGCGAGTTCACCGTGCCGGTGAAGCTGCACAAGGATGTGACGGCGCATTTGAAAGTTGTGATCGAGAAGGAAGCGGTCGCGGAGTAGGAACCCGCACGAGTGGGGGTGCGGTAGGCACCTCTGAAGAGAGCCCGCCAGTTCAGCGGTGGGAAGCACCAACACACCGCGTCCCGTAGGGCGCTCGAAAGTTCCTTTCTGCGTTTCAACCGTGCCTACGGCACGGATTTCTTTTTTGAGGACCGGTTCCCGCCACTGAAGTGGCGGGCTACTGTCGGACGTCTCTCCGGGACAGCAGAGGGGCTGCCCCACATGTGTCTATTCGTTTTGTTGGCTATCCTGTCTATCCAAGCTGTTGAGCCTCAAGCAGAAATCCTCACTGCCAGCCTATAATTCCTGCTCACGGTTCCGCTGACTAAGCGTCTATTCCTATGCAAGCCCGGGTACGGCATTGACACCGGGCAGCACAGGACATGACAAGAACATGCCGGCCGATGTTTTAGCAGTAACACTTGCGGTTGGTACACGGGCCCGCTCGAAAACGAAGTCCGAGAGAGTCAGCGGTTGCAGCGTCAGTGAAAACCAGGTCAGTGAGCAGCAGGACCCCGCGCGGGGCCGAATGGCTGGGCAAGAACGCCGCATCGACGATACGATCCTCATTCGTGAGGCGCAACGCGGGAACCGCGCCGCCTTCGAGGAACTGGTGCGCCACTACGATCAGGCGGTCTTGCGGCTGGCGCTGCATCTCACCGGGACCGAGCACGACGCCCAGGACGTGTATCAGGACGCCTTCCTCAAGGCTTACAAGAACATCGGAAGCTTTCGCTTCGAGTGCTCGTTTTATACCTGGATTTATCGCATTGTGACCAATCTTTGCCTGGATCACCTGCGCAAGAAGAATGTGCGCAAGGAAGATGCTCCGGTGGTGAAAGACGCGTCCGGCGGAGAGTTTGACCTGCTCGATCAGGTTCCCGACGTACGGGCGGGAGCGAATCCGGAGCGGGATTTGATGCGGCGGCAGTTGGGCGCGAGGATCTCAGGAGCACTGGGAAAGTTAACTCCGCGCGAACGCATGGTTTTTGAGCTGAAGCATTACCACGGATTGAAGCTGCGCACGGTGGGCGAGATTTTGCATACCACGGAAGAGACCGCGAAGAACACGCTGTTCCGGGCTACGCAGAAATTGCGCGGGCAGTTGGCGGATATGAGGTAGGGATTTGGGATTGAGCGGCCGCGCTGCGCGCTGGCCCGACAGCCGAGGGCGGCTGTCCCCACATGAACTTGGATATTTCCCCCGAGGGGGTCTGATTATGAAGTGCGAATGGGTACGAGAAAATATCACGCTGCAGGTTTACGGCGAGCTGGCCGATGACGCGCGTCATGAACTGGAGCAGCACGTGGAGCGCTGCGCAGATTGCGCGGCCGAACTCAAGGCGGAGCAGGAGTTCCACGCCCTGCTGTCGCAGGAACGGGCGTCCGAGCCAACTCCAAACTTGCTGGCGGCTTCCCGCATGCGGTTGCAGGAATCCTTGGAAACGGCCGAGCAAGGCCGCTTCTGGCATCGTCTGGCGTTCGATCCGGCGAACTGGCTGCGGCAAGTACGATTCTCTCCGGCGCTGGCGTCCGCGATTTTGATTCTTGGCTTTGCCGGTGGAGTGGGAACCTCCTACCGAGTATTGGCTCATCCGCCTCAGGGTCCGACTGCCGGCACAACTCCAGCTCCCGCCGAGGCTTCGATCACCGGCATTCGATCCATCACTCAGGAGCCAGGCACGAACAAGATCGACATCAAGTACGACACGGTTTCCACTCTGGAGACGCAGGGATCGATGAATGACCAGCGCATCCAGCAACTGCTGCTGTTTGCCGCGCGCAACAACTACAATTCCGGCGTGCGCATGGATTCGGTGGATCTGCTGACCCAGAAGCCCGATGTTTCGCAGGTGCGGGATGCGCTGATCTACTCGCTGCGCTACGACACGAATCCAGGAGTCCGGCTGAAATGTCTGGAAGGTCTGGGCGGTTTCGTGAAAGATGATGTGCGCGTCCGCGACGTGGTGCTGGAAGCTTTGGTGAACGATTCGAATCCGGGCGTCCGCACCGAGGCACTGCGGCTGATTGAGCCGGTAAAGGCCGACGGCAGCGTGCGCGGCGTGTTGATGACGTTGGCCGCCAAGGATCAAAGCCAATACATCAAGTCGCAGGCCCGCACCATGCTGGCGCAGTTGCCGGAAATTGATTGATGAGGTGTTTATTTTGAAGCGTTCGCCACAATTCGTCGGCCTGATGGGCGTACTGGCCATTCTCGCACCCCTGGCCTTGGCGCAGGAAACACACGTATCCCGCGAAGGCGGCGCGTGGAGCCAGCTCATGACGGGGTCGCTGGCCGGAGTCAAGAATCTGAGAGTAAGGGTCGATGCGGGCTCGGTAGCGGTGCACGGGGCGCAACGCTCGGGCATCGATTACAGCTTTCACATGCACGCGCACGGCTCGTCGGAGGAAGATGCGCGGCGCCAGTTTCAAGCCTACAAAGTCACGACCTACGTTAAGGGAGACACGGCGTGGGTAGTGGGGGAATGGCAGCGCACTCATTCCATGCACATGGGTTCGGCGCGCATGACGATCCGGATGGGTTCGGAGCACAGTTTCTCCGGCGAGTTTGTGATCAACGTTCCGCGCGACACGGATTCAGTGAGGATTGAGACGGGCGGAGGCGGGGTGGAAGCCACTGGAATTTCCGGGCGAGTGGACATTCAAAGCGGCGGCGGCAGCATGCGAGTGGATGACATTGGCGGATCGGTAAACGTGGAAACCGGCGGCGATTCCGTTGACGTGGGAAGCGTGGGCGGCGACCTGAAGCTGGAGACCGGAGGCGGCAACATAACCATCCGCTCGGTGAAAGGGAAGATCAGCGCAGAGACCGGCGGCGGCAATGTAACGGTGCTTTCCGGGGAACAAGGTGCGGTCGTCGAGGCGGGAGGCGGCAACGTAGAGATCAAGCGCTGCACGGGGCGGGTGAAGGCATCGACCGGCGGCGGCAATATTGACCTGGGGGATGTGGGAGGCGCGGCTGAGATCAATACCGGCGGTGGCAGCATCCGGCTGGCTTCAGCGAAGGGTCTGGTACGCGCGCAGACCGGCGGCGGCAGCATTGATTTGTTGGGGGTGCCGTCGGCCCGGGTCGAAACCGGCGCGGGCGCGATTACGGTGAAACTGGTAAACACCGGTGGCGAACGCAACGACTCGATGCTCGAGACCTCCGCGGGCGACATTACCGTCTACATCGCAGCCGATGTGGCTATTTCGGTGCGTGCCAGCGTGGACCTGGGCAACGGGCACCACATTACTTCCGAGTTCCCCGACATCCAAGTGGCCGGCGAGGGCAATCAGTGGGGTCCGAGGACGCTCACGGCGGAAGGCAAGTTGAACGGAGGCGGTCCGGTGCTGAAAGTCCGCACCACCACCGGCGATATCTGCTTCAGACGGGCGAACCGGTAAGTAACGGTGTAGTTGGTTCGGGATGACAACTGACGGTGCATGAACATTCTGGAGGTTGGCCATGCGTAAACAGATTTTGACCACGATCGCTTTGCTGCCTTTGCTGCTTAACGGGTCGCAAGCCGCACAACGATGGACGGTAGACTCCTCACAGCCTTTCGGCATTCCCAGCGAAGATTCGGGCACCAGTTCCTACCTGGGCGTGGACATTGTGGATATTACCTCCGACCGGCTGGGCGCTCTGAAGCTAAAAGAAGAACAGGGCGTTGAAGTGACGATGGTCGACCAGGATGCGCCCGCGGGTAAAGCGGGCCTCAAGGAACACGACGTCATTCTCACCATGAACGGAACGGCCATCGAAAGCAAGACGCAGTTGCAGCGAATGATCCATGAAACTCCCCCTGGACGCGTGGTTGCGCTCGGACTGAGCCGCGATGGACAGGCGATGACAATCAAGGTGCAACTGGCCGACCGTCGCTCCGAGTTTGCCCATATGGCGCCGAAGGACGGGAACTGGGGAAAGGATCTTAAAGTCGAGGTTCCACCGATCCCGAACATCCCCCCGATTCCCAACATTCCGGACTTCGAGGTTCCGAACATGGGGGTCGTGGTAGTGCACTCGTCCATGCGCAGCGGCTTGATGGTGGAGAATCTCACGCCGCAACTGGGCGATTTCTTTGGTGCGAAGAACGGCAATGGAGTGCTGGTGCGGTCGGTGGAAAAGGGGAGCAGCGCGGAAAAGGCTGGCCTGCGTGCCGGCGACGTTATCACTCGCGTGGGCGACCAGCCGGTCCACGACACCAGCGACTTCACCCACGCCTTGCATACCCACAGCGCTGGATCGGTGCGCGTGGGAGTGCTCCGCGACAAGAAAGAGCAGACCCTTACGCTCACTCTGCCCGAACGCAAGGACTCCGGCGAGATGATCGAGGAAAGCCTGGAAGCGCCGGAACTGGACGCCGAGACACAGACCGAATTGAGTGAAGTGCAAGACGAGATTGCCAAGCTTCGGCCCCAGATGGAACTGGTTACCGAACAAACCCGCAAAGCCACGGAGGAAGTGCGCAGGTCTTTCTGCTCGCAGCAGAAACAGATGAAGGAGCAAGCCGAAAAGTTAAGGCAAGAACTCGGGCCCGAGCTTCAGGAAGAATTCCAGAAGAGCCGGCAGAAACTGCAGCAAGAGATGGAGAAACTCCGTCATCAGATGCAGGGAGACTGGCTGGATATCTAGCGCTGGTGGTTAGCAAAAGTGACTTCCAAGATAATTTGCTGACCACTGATCACTAGCCACTGACCCCCGATTTAAGAACCCACCATCTGGCGGCGGGTCAGAGGCCCGAGGCAGACCCGGTTTCGTCCCGCCTGTTTGGCGGCGTAGAGAGCGGAATCTGCCGCTCTCACCAACTCGTCGCGAGTCTTGCCGTGTTCGGGAAAGGCAGCGGCTCCAGCGCTGATGGTTACGGTCCGGGGCACGCCGGGAAACGGCCAGCTCTCCACAATTTTCCGCAGTTTCTCCGCCACGCTCAGCGCTTGCTGCGCGTTGACTTGAGTCAGCAGGATTCCGAATTCCTCGCCGCCGTAGCGGCATACCACGTCAATCTTGCGCAGTTGCTGGTGAAACAGGGAGGAAACCTGCCGGAGCACTTCATCGCCCAGCACGTGTCCGAACTCGTCATTCAGCCGCTTGAACTGATCGATGTCGGCCATGATGACGGCCATGCCCGCGCCGCCGCGCCGGGCGCGCTCAATCTCTTCCATGATGCGCAGTTCGAAAAAGCGCCGATTGAAAATACCCGTCAGACCGTCCAGGTACGCAAGTTGTTTTACCCGGTCAACATAGTGCGCATTCTGGATGGCCGTGGCGCAGATATCGGCAACCGATTCCAAAGACTGCTGATCGCCGTCGCGGAACGCATCCGCCTTGGTGCTATCGAGGGCGAGCACTCCCAGCGTTTGTCCGAACGAAACCAGCGGAATACACATGCGGGCGGCCGTTTCCGCAAAGAACTTGGTTCCGGACGCGCCGCCAAAATCTTTTTCAATCGACGTACTGCTATCGGCGAGGATGCTTGCCCAAGGCTCCTGGGTCGCCGAGAAGCGGCCGCCTTCCGGGATACAAGGGGTGAGCGTTCCGTGATGAGCCCGCAGCACCAGGTCGTGATCTTCCCGCAAGAAAAGCGAGACATGCGACACCCGGAACGCGTCCTGAATCAGCTGGCAAACCCGGCGCAGCAGTTCTTCCAGGTCCAGAACCGCTGTGGTTTGTTGAGCGATGGCGTTAATCGCCTGCAGTTGCCGCGCCCGTTGCTGCTCCAGAGAATACAGCCGCGCGTTCTGCAGGGCGATCGACGCCTGGGTGGAAAAAAGCGTGAGGAGATCGATCGTCTCGGAGTCAAAATGGTTCACGCGGTCGCTCTGACAATCGAGCACGCCCACCACTTCATCCCGCACCATCAAAGGGATGGCGAGTTCGGAGCGCGTGGACTTGGCGGAGCAGAAATAGCGCGCGTCCAGGCTGACGTCGGGCGCGTACACCGGCTGCTTCTTGAGCGCCGCGGCTCCCGTGATTCCCTGTCCAATCGACCACCGCAGCTTGTCGTGTCCTACGTCCCAGCCCAGCTGTGAGCGGACGCACAACTGCTGCGACTGCTGGTCAAGCAGCAAAATCGCCACATTCCGCAGATGAAAGTAGTCGTGCGCGATGGCCAGGATGCGCTGCAGCACCTCGTCCAGATCGAACGTGGAGAGCACAGCTTGGCCAGCATCGTACAGGACCGCGATTTTATTCATACGTCAGAAACATCGTAACGTGACCAGGGCAATTCCCCGAGGTTCCCAAAGTAACGTAGCGCCGGCGACCCGCCAGCACCTCCATCCAAGCGGCGTCATCCCGAAACCCGGCGCACTTCAGCCGGGTGAGGGATCTCCGAGTGCACGGACGCTGCGGTCTACGCTCGACCGAAAAGCAATTCTGCCCGGACGGACCTTACTTCCACCTTCTAGCGGTGCGGATCAGCCCATAGGCAACCGCGCAGAACCAAAAATCCACGACCAGGCCCCAGTCGAGCTGAAATGGCCGGTGGGCGGGCAGGTGAAAGGCGGGACCAAGAAAGAAGTACGCCAAGTTCCCGAGGATAATGGCGCAGAGCGCCTGAATCAGATTTATGAGCACCGAGGGTTTAGACACCGGGGTCATGGGGCGTGATTCCAGTTGATGATGTGGCCTTGCTGCTAACATTCCTCTGGAAGCTCCACATGCTTGAACTCACCACGCCCGTGCAGTACGTCAAGGGAATCGGTCCCAAGCTGGCGGAGATTCTTGCCACCAAGGGCATTGCCACGGTGGGCGATCTGCTCAATTATTTGCCGTTTCGCTATGAAGACCGGCTGAATCCGCGCGGGATTGCTGAGTTGAGAGCCGGCGAAATGGCCACCGTCATCGGCGAAGTCCGCAACTCCGGCCTGTTTCGCACCCGCCGCATGCCCATCTTCCAACTCACCGTGGGCCAGGGGCGATCCCGCTTGAAATGCCTGTGGTTCAACGCCACCTACCTGCAAGATAAGTTCAAACCCGGCCAGCTGGTCGCGCTCTACGGCAAGGTGGAGCAGGACTCGCGCAGCGGAGAGCTGCAGATTATGCAGCCGCAGTTTGAGATGCTGGGCGATGCCGAAGGAAATGGCGCGGAAGACAAAGCCGCAACCTCGCTGGAAGTGGGGCGCATCGTGCCCATCTACGAGTCGGCGGGGCAAGGCCGCGTGACCGCACGCTGGTTTCGCCGAGTCATCCGCACGGCGCTCGACGATCTTACTCCCGAGCTCGCCGAAGCCATCCCGGCAGCCGTACGCGAGCGGCTGGCGCTGGTTTCACCGCGCGAGGCGCTGTGGAAGGTTCACTGGCCGGAAGCCGGCGAGAGCTTCGAAGATTTGCAATCGTCGCGCACGCCGGCACATATTCGCCTGATCTTTGAAGAATTGTTTTTCATCGAGCTTGGACTCGAGCTCAAGCGCCGCCAGCAGAAGGCGCAAACCGGCATTGCCTTCCAACTGGACGACCGGGTGCGCCAGGCAATCAAGAAGATTCTGCCCTTCCATCCCACGGTTGCGCAGAAGCGGGTTTTGAAAGAGATTGCCGATGACATGCAAAAGCCGCATCCCATGCGGCGTTTGCTGCAGGGCGATGTGGGCTCGGGGAAAACCAT
This sequence comes from uncultured Acidobacteriaceae bacterium, assembly GCA_963749985.1. Lineage (GTDB taxonomy): Bacteria > Acidobacteriota > Terriglobia > Terriglobales > Acidobacteriaceae > Sulfotelmatobacter. The sequence continues at coordinate 764,609 of CAVVOS010000008.1, forward strand.
CATCGGCTTCCAGGCCGCGATCATCGCCATCGAGAACGGTTGTCAGGTAGCACTGATGGCGCCCACCGAGATTCTCGCGCAGCAGCATTACTTCTCCGCGCGCAGAATTCTGGAGAATGCCGGATACCGCATCGTCTTGTTGACCGGCTCGCTGGAGGCCGACCGCAAGCGCGAGATCCGCCGCCACATCGCGCAGGGAAGCGCGCAGCTCGTGATCGGCACGCACGCGCTGTTGGAAGAGAAAGTTGAATTCGCGAAGCCGGGGCTGGTGATTGTCGACGAACAACACCGCTTCGGCGTTTTGCAACGCCTGAAGTTAATGAAGAAGTCCGGCGAGGGCAGCGACGATAAAAATCCCGCCGAGCCCGACGTTCTGGTCATGACGGCAACGCCGATCCCGCGCACGCTCGCGCTCACACTCTATGGCGATCTCGATCTCAGTATTCTCGACGAACTTCCTCCCGGCCGCACGCCCATCGTCACGCGACGAATCACCGACGACCGCTCGCCCGAGGTGTGGGACTTTGTGCGTAAGCAGGTCGCGAAGGGCCATCAAGTGTACGTGGTTTACCCGGTCATCGCGGAAAACGAGGAGTCCGAGCTGAAAGCCGCGGTCAAGATGTATCGCGAGCTGAGCGGGAAGGTGTTTGCCGATCTGAAGGTCGGGTTGTTGCACGGCCGTCTGGATTCCGACCTGAAAGATCAAGTCATGCGCATGTTCCAGAAAGGCGAGTTGCAGATTTTAGTTGCGACCACCGTGATTGAAGTGGGCGTGGACGTGCCGAACGCGACAGTAATGGTAATCGAACACGCGGAACGATTTGGCCTGGCGCAGCTTCACCAGTTGCGCGGGCGCATCGGGCGCGGCGCCGCGAAATCTTATTGCATCCTGATGACCGGCGGCAAAGTGACGGAAGAGGGCGAGCGCCGCCTCGACGCCATGGTGCGCACTAACGACGGCTTCCAGATTGCCGAACTCGATCTGGAACTGCGCGGGCCGGGGGAATTTTTCGGCACGCGGCAAGCCGGAATGCCGAGCTTCCGCGTGGCCAATCTGATACGCGACCGGCAGTTGCTGGAATTAGCCAAGCGCGAGGCCGCCGCGGTCATGGCCGGACCCAATTCCGAAGTCACGCAGGTTGAAATCAGTCGAGCCCTGGTCGCCCTGCGCACCCGCTGGCAGCATACCTACGGTCTAGTCGAGGTGGGCTGAAGACGACGACTGAACTGATAGAATCGAACGGATGGCCGGTACATCTCAACTAATCCAGATCGAGCTCGGACCGCCAGTTCGCGTTCCCAAGCCGGACTGGCTGCGCGCGAAAGCGCCGGTCGGCGACAACTTTCACCAGCTCAAGAAGCTGGCGCGCGGACTCGGGCTGCACACCGTCTGCGAGTCGGCGCAGTGTCCCAACATCGGCGAATGCTGGCATCATAAGACCGCGACTTTCATGCTGCTCGGCGATATCTGCACCCGCCGCTGCGGATTCTGCGCGGTGCCGAAGGGCCGGCCAGAGCCTATCGACTGGGACGAGCCGCGTCGCGTGGCCGAAGCCGTTGCGACGCTGGGGTTGAAGCACGCCGTCGTGACCAGCGTGAATCGCGATGATGACAACGTTGGCGGCGCTAAGATTTTTGCCGAAACTATTCGCGAGATTCGCGAACTCATTCCAGATTGCCGCATCGAGGTGCTGATCCCAGACTTCCAAGGGCTGGAAGAACCGTTGAAGATCGTGCTCGACGCGCGGCCCGACGTTCTCAATCACAATACCGAAACCGTTCCGCGGCTTTATCGCGCGGTCCGCTCCGGCGCGCGTTACGAGCGCACTCTCACCTTGCTCGAAAACGCCAAGAAATTTTCTCCCGGCATGGTGACCAAGAGCGGCGTGATGGTCGGCCTCGGCGAATCCACGGACGAACTGATCGAGGTATTCCGCGATCTCGGTGGCCGCGGCGTCGATATTCTCACCGTGGGTCAGTATCTCCGTCCCTCGCGCGATCACTTGCCGATCGCCCGGTTTTACACGCCTGAAGAATTCCGCGAGTTGCGGACTGAGGCCTTGCGCTTCGGCTTCCGCCACGTCGAATCCGGCCCCATGGTGCGCTCCAGCTATCATGCGCACGAGCAGGCCGAGTCCACATCCGCTCCGCGAGTGGTGACCTAGACCCTGCATGTTGAGCCCGCTCCTGGTGTTGCTGGGTTTCTTCGCCGGTTTGCTCGGGGCGATGACCGGCATCGGCGGCGGCATTTTGCTTACGCCTATCCTCGCCCTGCATTTTGGCATTCCCATCCGGCAGGCCATTGGCACCAGTCTGGTGGCCGTGATCACCACCTCGGCGGCGAGTTCTTCCGTCCATCTTCAGCGCCACACCACCGACATCCGTCTCGGCATGACGCTCGAACTCGCAACATCGTTTGGCGCGGCCGTCACCGCCTATCTGGTCGGCTACTTCAACCGCAATGCGCTTGAGGGACTGTTCGCCGGCTTCCTGCTGTACAGCTCCCTCACCATTTTGCTGCGTCGAGGCAAAGTCAGAGATCAGGAAGAACTTCCCGCCCAGAATAACGGTGAAACTGTGATTCCGCCGTACGAGCCCCAGCGGTATCCACTCGGCCTATGCGCATCTTTAATCGCAGGCGGACTCTCCGGCCTGCTCGGCATCGGTGGTGGTCCCATCAAAGTTCCAGTGATGTTTATCTTCATGAATGTCCCACTCATGGTGGCCACGGCGACCTCGAATTTCATGATCGGAGTCACGGCCGCGGCCAGCGCCATCGTCTACTACCGCCGCGGAGACATTCTGGTGGAGCTGGCCGCCCCGCTGGCTGTGGGCGTCTTTCTGGGCTCGCTGCTGGGGGCGCGCCTGGCGCCGCGCATTCAAACCAAATACGTTGTCTATCTACTGGTGGCGATTATGCTCTATCTCGCCGGCCACTTGTTCGTACACCTGCTCACGGGAGGCGCGGCATGAGCCAGCTCCGGGAACCGGGCTTCGATCGCGTGGTTGCCCTCGTCCTACGGGTGGGCTCATTCGGATGTTTCTTCATCATGCTGGCAGGTTTGCTGGTTGGACTTTTTGTCCACGGCAGCATTCCGGGCGATATCGAACGCGCGGGCGTGCTGCTGATGTTGGCGACACCGGTCGTGCGGGTTGCGGTTGCCGCCGTTCTCTTTCTGCGTGAAAAGGATTGGAAGTACGGGGCGATCTCGTTTGGAGTGCTCGCCATACTACTGCTGAGCGCGGTCTTCGGAATCGGAGAGCACTGAGGGGAATTGAGTAATCGGGTAATTTAGTAATTGAGTAATTTGAAAACGAAACTAAGCCGCAAAGTTTTTCAAATTACCAAATTACTAATTTTCCAATTACCAAATCCCGCTAGAAGATGTGCAGCTTGATGCTGAGATACTTCTTGGGATTTTCCCGGATTGCCTTTATCAGGCCCTGCGTTTCTTCCAGCATCTGATTGGCGTTGTTGTAAAGTGTCTCATCCTTGAGCAACTTTCCCGCCGTACCCCGTCCCGCCTCAAGATCGCTGGTCAGTGCCGCAAGCTTGGTCATCGTGGTGTCGATCTTCTTCGCCAGTTCCTCGTCCTTCAGCAACCTTCCCGCCGTCCCCTTGCCCTCTTGCAAGTCGTCGCTCACCTTCTTTAAGTTCACGATGGTGTCGTTGGCATTGTTGTAGAGAGACGGGTCCTTCAGGAATTTTCCTGCCGTGCCCTTACCCTGTTGCATGTCGTCGATAACGCCATTCATTTTGTCGAGAGTTGCGACAAATTTGTTGTAGGCGTCATTGCTGTTGACCAACTGGCCTAGGCTGCCTTGTCCCTTGGCAATCTGATCGACGATTCCCTGGAAATCCGCGACCGTCGCCGAGAATCGATTATACAAAGTGGGATCGTAAATCAACTTGCCCAGCGATCCCTTGCCGCTTTCCGCGAAAGCGAGGATGCGGTCGGCACGCTTGAGCAGCGCATCCATGTTCTGCAGCGTGCTCTGGCTGGAGCGCACCACCTCGTTGAAGTCAGGATGCACCTGCGTGGGAAGCGTATCGCCATCCTTCGCCAGCGCGCCAATGGCCTGCGAGCTGTCGATATCCAGATAGGTTTCGCCCAGCACTCCGGCGGTATCCAAAGACGTGACTGAATCGCGGCGCAGGTTAAAGCTGTATTTCGTGCTCACCTTCATGATCACTTCCACTGGAGTGAGCTGTTTGTCTTTGTAGTCGGCCACGTGGTAGTCGACAATGCGAATGGCCGAAACGTTGCCGATATCCACGCCACTCAGCCGCACCGGCGCCCCCACCCGCAGCCCCTCGGCGTTGTCGAAGAATGACACCAGGGTGATGCGATGCGAGAGGAAGCCGCTGGTCCCGGACATGAGAAATAAAAGCAGGGCCAACACCAGGCTGGCGAAGATCACCGTGAGGCCCACACGAAGTTGCGACCACTTGATCTGCTTCTGGCTCGGCAAATGATTTCCTCAGACCGCGGTCTGCGTTTTCAGCGGCAGCAAACGAAACAACCCTGCCCCTCCGCAGCATCATAACAAAACCCAGGCAGCCTCTTAAGCCCGTCGCGCGCGAAGCGCTGGCAATAGCAAGAGCGCGAGGAGATAAGCCCCCACCCCGCAGGCCAGGGTCACGGTCAAACCGAATTGAATCGCGATCACCATGGCCAGCACGGAACCCAGCACGCTCGCAGCGGCATTCATCGCCCAGGCCCACTCCACGGCATTGTCCGCGCCAGTCGCTCCGCTGGGGACGTCGAGGACGGGACCCGCAGCCAGCGCGCGCAAGCCCGTCGGAAACGGCATTCCCATCACGAAGCCAAGCGGTACCAGCAGCAGGCTGCTGACCACCAGCCGGTAGCTAAATTCCAGCCCCACCCAGGCCGCCAGCCCACGGGGCAGAAGAAACAGGTTGGCAACCAGCGCGAGGATCACCAGTACCAAAGGCATCCATGCCATTTCCGTGCGGGGAAGCCAGCGGCGCGAAAACAGGCTGCCCGCCCCGCTCGACAGCATCAGTAGAAAGATGACTACGGTCAGCGCATAGGTTGGGTGTCCCAGAAAAAGTACGAAGCGCTGGATGAACGCAATCTCCACCAGGATGTAACCCAGACCCACCGCAACGAAATAAAGCAGCGGAAGCGGCGACTGGCGGGCTCCCTGCAGCGCTAGCGGAAGAATCAGGAAACCCAGCACCGCCACCAGCGAGATGACCAGCACCAGAATCAGAACCAGAACTCCCAGGTTCACCTTCCAGTCGATTCCATGCCGCCCCTCCTGGCCCAGAATTTGCCCGGCCTTAAGCGTGAAGAAAAAGAACGGTGCGTTGTCGGTGACCGGCGATACGTTGTAGGCGTAGCTCTGCGCGAACCGGTAAGGATCGTTGCTCGCAATCAAATCGGCGAATGGATTATGGCCCGGTTGTGATGGCAGATAGAGCGCGGCGAGTTCTTTGTAGCGCTCGAAATGAGCCTTCACCGCGGACTCTTCTTCCAGGGTGAAGGCAGTCTTCTTGGCCAGCACCACCACGGGAATCCCATCTTCGTTGAGCGGCCCTTGCGAAGCCACGATGAAATTGCGCTCCGGATTAGCCACGCCAAGACTGTGCAACGCTTGCATAGCTACTGCAACCACGCGCAGTGCCTCCCGAGGCTGGCGGAACTCCCAGCGGGTAATGGCCACCATGCCATCCGGTCTGAGATGCTGAAAATATTCCCGAAAGGCTTCCACCGTGTAGAGGTTGTTCTCACTCAGCGCGAAAGCGCCCGCCGCGGTCGAAGCCCAGGTATCCACCAGCGTCATCTGCACCACGTCGAACTGCTGCGGGGTGGAGCGCAGGTAAGAGCGCCCGTCGGTCACATGAATGTGAACATCGGGGCGTTCGTAAAGATGCAGTGAGTAATCGGCATAACGCCCGCGCATGATGGTATCGGCAATAATGGGATTGATTTCAATGCCAGTCACGCTGGGGCTGCCGTTCGCCACCGCGCGCAGCACGTCCACGCCGCCTCCCGGCCCGATGATGGCGAACTCCCCATGTGGACGCAGCACATTGGCCAGCGCCGGCGGAGCGGACATGAGATTGTGTTCCCACACTGACCCCTGCCAGCGCGCGAGATCGCAATTCATGATGTAGGTGGAAGCGTCGGCGTCGATGACGATGGCCTTGGCTTGAGCCTGGCGATCCACTTCTACACGCGACAGCGCATTCCAGCGCGCGAACTCAACCCATGCCGGGTCGCGGAACATGCCCTTGGCATAGACCACGTCAATCAGCTCGCCGGAGTGATTCGCCGCGATTAATAAGACGAATGCCGCGACGAGGCCAGCCTGCCACTTTGCGCGCGCTGGAAGATGCGGCCCAAACCATGGCGGCCGCCGCCATCGCTACAGCCGCTGCCAGAATCGTGTTCGGCCCGCCCACCCAGTTGAGCAGCGGAACCACCGCCAGGCAGGCCAGCGCCCCGCCACTTAAATCCGCTCCGTAAAGCCGCGGCACGCGCCAGGTCTCACGCGCAAACACCACCGAGAAAAGCAATCCGGTCAGGAAAAAAGGCACCGACGAGTCAACGTAGAGAACGCTCAGGCGCAAAAAATTCATCCCGGTCACCGTGAGCGCGACCGGCACGTGCAGCACAACTTCCAGCACCAGCAACACCAACACCGAGTTCGCCATGCACAGGCGCGCCGCCAGAGTGCGGGTAGGGAAGCGCGCCAGACGCTTCTTCAGCAGGTAGGCAAAAACTCCTCCGGCGCCCAGCCCGAGCAGCGCAATCGAAATCGCCAGAAAAGCGAAGTGATAGAACAGCACCACGGAGAACAATCGAGTAAGCGCCAGCTCCAGCAGCAACGCCGCAAAACTGGTAAGTCCCAAACCCACGAGCAGCGTTCGGTCGGGAATTTCTGCTGGTGAAGAAATCGGTGTAGCAGCCTGAAGAGTCGCGGACATGATGAATAGAATGCGCCAGTCTAGCAGAACACCCACGAGAATGCGGTGTTCCCGCTTCTAGTTTTCGAGAATGACCTGCGCGATGGCCTGCTCCGCGGTGTGCGAAAGCGAAAGTGCGGCATTCTTCACGCCCAGCCTGGCGGCAATCTCGCCGGCTTTTCCGTGAAAAGCGATCGTCGGACGTCCCCCCGGCAGGCGTACAACTTCGCAATCCCGCCAGCGCACACCGTGGCTCCAGCCCGTGCCCAGAGCCTTCATCGCCGCTTCCTTGGCGGCGAAACGCGCCGCGTAGCGCTCCACCCGGTTTGCCTTCGAGTCGCAGTAGCGTCTTTCGCCCGCCGTATAAATGCGCTGCAGAAAGCGGTCGCCAAATCGTTCGATCGACTGCCGAATGCGCGGAACCTCCGCGATGTCGATGCCTGTGCCCACGATCATATTGTCGCTACCTTACAGCAGGCGGTCTCCACGATAAATCAGTTCGCCGTCCACTATGCGCGCTTCTGTGGTCAGGCTATGTGGTTTCACGGGGCCGGTCCCGTCGATGTGCATCACCTCATGTCCGTGCGCGACCAGCCAGTCGGAGACCAGCATGCGGTGGCAGCGGAAGTATACGCGCTCGGCACACATGTAGGCGGTGCGGGAACTCTCAGCCAGCGCAACCAGTTCGGCCATCGCGTTTTCAAACTCCGGCGTCAGCATGTAGTCGGCGTAATTGCGGAAGCTGGCGTTGCGAAGCCCAATGTTCGGGGAGTCTTCGCGACTTTTCTTGCGATAGCCGCCAAGGCCCTTCATCCAGACGTAGTCAATTCCGGCCGCAGGCAAACTTTTTTCCAGAGATTCTCGATTAAATTGCGGCAGCCGCCGCGACATCGGGAAGGCGCGGATATCCACCAGCGTCTGAATGGAATGGCCCTGAAGCGTCTCGACTAACTCGTCGAGTGAGCGGGTCGAATGTCCGACAGTATAGAGGAGCGCCAATACCGTTTCGATGCGAGACGATCATGGAACGATGCGGTTGAGAGCGGCCGCCACCCCGGCGTCCTGCTCGGGAAACACCGTCCGCAAATCCAGCAGCACACGGCCCTCTTCCACCCGTGCAATGATCGGAGGCTCCGAACCACGCAGTCCCGCAGCCAGCTCATCGGCACTCAAGCCTTCGTAACTCAGCGCCAGCACACGCGTCGGCAAAACAGAAGACGGAGCAGCGCCGCCACCAAGGATGGATTCGCCGTCCACCACTTCAACCTTCAACTTCGGCGACGCAATTTTCCGCGCCAGCGCCTCAGCCCGTTCGCCGATCGCTTCTTTCGAAAGCCGCATCATGCGCAGCGTCGGGATCGCGTCGGGATCCCTTCGCACGTAGGCGAGAAGCGTCGCCTCCAGCGCGGCATAGATCAACTTGTCCACCCGCAGGGCGCGGAACAGCGAATTCGATCGCATGCGTGCGATTAACTCGGAACTGCCGCTGATCAACCCCGCCTGCGGACCGCCGAGCAATTTGTCACCGCTATAAGTAACGATGTCAACGCCGCTGTGCAGGCTGTCCAGCACTCCCGGCTCGCTGCCAATTCCGATCGAGCGCAGATCAAAGAGCGCGCCGCTGCCCAGGTCTTCCATCAGTGGAATGCCGCGCTTGCGCGCCAGCGCAACCAGTTCCACGGTAGAGGCCTGCTCGGTGAAGCCAGTGATCTCGAAGTTTGAGCGATGTACCCTTAGCAGAAGCCGCGTCCGTTCGGTGATTGCGGCCTCATAGTCGGCGGTGCGCGTGCGGTTCGTTGTTCCTACCTCGCGCAGGATTGCTCCGGATTTAACCATCACGTCGGGAATCCGAAACGACCCGCCGATCTCCACCAGTTCGCCGCGCGAGACGATGACCTCTCCGCCCTCTGCCAGCGTATTCAGCGCCAACAGCACCGCGGCCGCGTTGTTGTTGACCACGATGGTCGCTATTTCTGTTCGTGTGGGGACAGCCGCCTCGGCTGTCCCGCCTGGGCGAAGCCCGGCGGCCTCTGTCGAAGATCCAGCCCGCAGCACATCGCTGTTCAGCAGCTTGCGCAACAGCCGGTCCACATGCACATCCCGCTTGCCGCGAGTCCCTGCGCCAAGGTCAAACTCCAGATTGGAATAACTCGCGGCAGTCTCGCGGATGTGCTCGATGGCCGCATCACTCAGCGGAGCGCGACCGAGATTAGTATGCAGGATCACTCCAGTGGCGTTGATCACCGAGCGCAGGGAGTAACCGAGCGCCTGCCGAAGTTGGTTCTCCACCGCGCCCGCCAGACCTGAGAGCGCGAGCCCCAGCGCTTTCTCATCCAGCAGTCCCGATGCAATTTCTTGCCGCAGCCGGCCCAGCACGATGCGCGCCGCATCCACCACAGAATCGTGGCCGTAGCTCGCCGTCAAAGCGCGAACCGCAGGGTCGCGCATCACATCGTCCACAGAAGGAAGTCTGCGAAAAAGCTCCGGTAGCGCGCCCGTTTTCACTCGAAGATTATCCCACGAAGGCAATAAACTACGCTCCGGCGACTCCACGCTCTCTAGCTACAGCGTGTGCAGGTAGGCCAGCAAATCCTGCATGTCTTGCGCGCTCAGCACTTGTCCGTAGCCCGTCATATCGGGACGGCCATTGCGAATAATGTCGCCCACGCGGTCGTCATTCGCAGGCAGTCCGGTCTGCGGAAGATATTGATGCTGGAACATGCCCTTCAGTCCCGGCCCTTTTTTTCCCCGGGTGGAATCGGGCCGGTGACAGCGGTCGCAGTAGTTGTCATAAATCTTGCGGCCGGTTGCCTGCTGGGGGTTGAGTCCGAGTTCCGCATCTGATTTGCGACGCTCCACGTCGCAACCCGTGAGTACAGCCAGCGCAAGGCCCGCAGCCAGGATCGCCCCCATCCAACTCCGTTGGCCAATTGCGGCCCTGCGGTCATGCCGTTCGATCACTCGCATCCTTATCTCGATTACTCGCATCCTTTTAGCTCTCACTCGCCCACCGCATTATTCATAAGCAGTTTCCCACAGCCGCCGCAGTGCCACTGACTTACAATGATAGAGCAAAAACCATGCCAGTTGCCGTGAAGCGAGTTTACGAATCGGTATCGCGCTCCGATGGAGCGCGCGTTCTCGTCGACCGCCTGTGGCCGCGCGGTCTTCGAAAATCTGACGTCGCTCTGCAGGAGTGGTTCCGCGATCTCGCTCCCTCCAACGAACTGCGCAAGTGGTTTCACGCGCAACCCGAACACTGGCTGACATTTCGCAAGCGCTACCTGAAAGAGTTGGCCAGTCCCGTAGCCGAGAACGACTTGCGGAAGCTCTACGCTCTGGCTCACAAGAGAAAGCGCGTCACGCTCTTGTATGCCTCGAAGAACGAGCAGCGCAACAATGCCATCGTGCTCAAGGACTTGCTTGACGGAATGCGCAAACCGCCGACCGGCACCGGCCCCGGCGCGCTTCGCACCATGCGTATGCGGGAAGCGGCGGTCCGGCGCCGCTAGCCGAAGTTTATCGCTCGCGAAAGTCCCCTTGCGACCCAATCATCGCGCATTTGGCTAGCTTCCTTTAGAATCTGCCGCATGAGATCTGTCTTTCAGTGGAGCCTCGGCACGCGCACTCTGGAGTTGGGCAAGCACACGCTGATCATGGGGATCGTCAACGTGACGCCTGATTCCTTTTCTGACGGCGGCCTCTACCTGGACTCCGGCAAGGCTGTCGACCACGCGCTGCAACTGCTCGACGAAGGCGCTGACATCATTGACGTTGGCGGAGAATCCACCCGCCCCGGCGCCAGCGTCGTCGCCGCATCCCCGCCGGCAGAAGCAAATGAAAAAGCAGAAGCGGATGAGAAAGAAGAGGCACAACGGAACCCCGCAACAAAGGCTCCCGGCAGTTCTGCTACTCCAAACGTCGCCGTAAACGCGGAAGAGGAACTGCAGCGCGTGTTGCCCGTGATCACTGCGCTCAAGAAGCTCCGGCCGGATGCGGTGATCTCCATCGACACCTACAAGGCCAGCGTGGCGCGCTCTGCCGCGGCGGCCGGAGCCGAGATCGTCAACGATGTCAGCGGCTTTCGCTGGGATCCGCAGATGGCCAGGACGATCGCCGAAATGAAATGCGGCGCTGTTCTGATGCACATGCGCGGCCGTCCCGAAGAATGGCGCACCTTGCCCCCGCCCGGCGATATAGTTTTGCTGGTCAAGCGCGAACTCAGAGACTGGTTGGAAGCAGCCGTTCGTGCCGGCGTGCGCCGCGAACGCATCGCGCTCGATCCGGGCTTTGGCTTCGGAAAAAACTTTGACCAGAACTATCCCCTACTCGCTCGCTTTCACGAGCTGCAAGCCCTGGGCTTTCCTCTATTGGCGGGAACGTCGAGAAAATCATTCATCGGCCGGATGCTCGCGAAGGATGCAAAAGACGCCCCCGTCTCCGACCGTCTCTACGGAAATCTCGCCGCCCACACCATTCTGATTCTAAAAGGCGCGCACATCCTGCGAACGCACGACGTAAAAGCCTCCGTAGAGGCAGCCCGCGTTACCGACGCAATTCTCGCCTCTCACTGAGAAAGCGTGCACTTTTGAACAGTCACACCATGCTGCGACGGGTAGGATGCAAGCTGGCGTTTTCCTCAGTATTCCGTACTCTCACCGGGTTTGTGGGTCGAGCCAGGAAGTGCCGGGAATTGCCAGAGTTGCACAGCCTTTATGTCTTCTCCTACGAGTCTCCCGAATCCAGTCTTTTCACCTTCAAGAACGGCTACCGCCGCAGCCCCCGCTGCTGCCCCCATCTCGACGCCTGATCTGCTGACGGCGATGCTAAGGACTTCGTCGAAGATCAGCGATCTCTTCTTTTCGCCGGGGAAGCCGCCGCTCGTGGAAATCAATGGGAAACTCACCCCCGCCGGATCAACCCGCGCCCTTACGCCCGAGGATACTCGGCGCATTGGCTCGGACCTCATCGGCGACAACGCAGATGCCATCGATAACTTGAGGAAACTCGGGTCCTGCGATGTGTCCTACAGTTTGCCCGGCGCCAATCGTTTTCGAGTCAACATCTTTATGCAGCGCGGCACCTGCGCCGTCGTGATGCGGGTGATTCCGGGCAAGGTCCCGAACTTCGAATCGCTGAACTTGCCTTCCGAATTGGAGAAGATAGTAAACCTGCGCAATGGAATCGTGCTGGTGACCGGCCCCACCGGCTCTGGCAAGTCCTCCACCCTCGCGGCGATCATCGACAAAATTAACCAGGAGCAGTTCTATCACGTCCTCACCATCGAGGATCCCATCGAGTTCCTGCACCCTCACAAAAATTGCATCGTGCATCAACGGGAATTGCACAGCGATACTCCCAGCTTCGCGCTCGCCTTAAGGGCTGCCCTGCGCCAGGCTCCGAAAGTAATTCTTGTAGGTGAGATGCGCGACCGGGAAACCATCGAGATCGCAATGGAGGCGGCCGAAACCGGTCACCTGGTGCTCTCCACCCTGCACACCATCGACGCCTCGAAGACGGTCGAAAGAATCGTGGGAGCTTTCCCCATGGCCGAACAGCACACCCTTCGCAACCGCCTGGCCAAGAGTTTTCGCTACATCATTTCTCAGAGACTCATTCCTCGCAAGGACGGCACTGGACGCGTGGCTGCCTTTGAAATCTTGCGATCCACTCTGCGCACTCGCGAGTACGTCGAAAAAGGTGAAGGCGACGGCAAGACTTTGCTGGACGCGATGCGCGTCGGCAGCCAGGACGGCATGCTGCACTTCGATGGAGAAATCGAGAGACTCATCCGCGAAGGTGTCCTCGATCTCGACACGGGTCTCGCCTATTCCACCAATCCCGGCAATCTTCAGCTTGAGTTAGCCGACCTTACTTCCCCACATGCCGATCCCCTGCTGGAAACCACGACGCCATAGGGAAGCCCTGCCTCGATGGCGAGAGCAGGGTTTCTGAAGCGCGAATTCTGTAATTCTTTTTGAGAGGCGAGCAATTCCGAACGGGGATTCAGTCCTACGTCGTGGCCAGGGCGGGGAATTGGCCGGTCTCAACTTCCTTCTGCTCAACTAGAAAGTCGCACCACTCGCCTTCATCGCCGAGTTCCGGACGCCAGATGCGCCTGTAAGTGAGATCGAAAACCGCCGTCAGGCGAGATCCGCAGGGCGACTGGATGCGGCGGATGGTGTAATACGTTTCAGGCGTCATACCGCACGGCCTTTCATTGCTTCTGCTTCGGTCAAATACAATTTACTGAGCGTGCCACATCTGAGCCTCACGCGGCGGCACGTATACGGGGCGGCCATGTGCAGCCGCGGCGTGCTCATTCATCGCTTTTGCGGCCTGGGTGCGGCAATTGCCGTTTAGGCTGCTGAAGTCCTGTGTGGTGACGAAATGCTTGCACAGCGGACAATTGAACACGCTGAAGCTGTTCATCTTTTTGATAGTGTAGTGTCTCATAGCTTCGAGTATAGTCGTCTTCCTAAGTATGACTCCGAACTAAAGTTTCCCTCACTCCCTGTCACTAGCAAGCCGCCATTGCGCCAACCCGTCGTAACCCGTGTCCGGCGGGCCTTATGCCACTTGAGCACCTCTGGTGGAACGCTGCTGCGCCGCCCCTGAATCTGCGCCACTTTGGTAACGTTGTGGTTTGGAGGACGGCACCGCAAGATTTCCCTAGAGGGTCCGCTCATGCGCGCCTGCCGAGCGTTGCTGTATGTCGGTGCAGCCGTCGTTTTCGAAATCGTAGCTCAGGCCTCACCCTTTGTGGTATTTCCGAAGGCTGGCCAGTTGCCCTCGCCGGACGGGCGCTTCGTCGTCCGCAATACTGACCGCAAGGCTCCTCTTTCCGAATATGTAGGCACCTTTCACTCTTTAGTTCTCGAGGACACGGCCAGCGGCCTTTCTCGCGAACTCTGCGACTACGTTGGCGTGGCCGCGGTCGCCTGGGCCCAGAATGACGTTGTCATTGTCACGCAGTATGTCAGCCAACACACTTCCCGCGCTTTGGTTTTCGTCGCCGATAACTCCCGCGACCCTGTGGTGATCGATAAGCCGCTGCTCACGAATCTTGTCCCAGTCAACTTGCGAGCGCAGCTGCGGGAGAACGACCATGTATTTGTGGAGGCCTCCCAAATCGAGGGGGAGATGCTCACGCTTCGTGTGTGGGGATATGGGAAACACGACGCCAACGGCTTTAGCTGGCGCTGCGAATACAACCTACTCGGAGGCAAAATCGCCTGCGCGGAAACCAACCGCCCTTGACCAATAATTCTTCCAAGCCCCAGCTCCTCTAAAACTCCTTCCCCGAATCCAACAGAATCGTCACCGGCCCCTCATTCACCAGTTCCACCTTCATCGTTTCCTGAAAGCGCCCGGTCTCGCAGCGCAGTCCGGCGGCGCGAATTTGCTCCACAAAGAATTCGTAGAGCTGTCGTGCTTTCTCCGGCGCCGCAGCCGCGTCAAACGATGGCCGCTTGCCTCGTCGCACATCTCCATACAGCGTGAACTGCGAAACCGCCAGAACACTACCGCCCGCATCGAGCACGCTCAGGTTCATCTTTCCCTGATCGTCTTCAAAAACTCGCAAGCCGGCGATTTTTCCCGCCAGATAAGTTGCGTCGGAATTGGTATCGTCCCGGCCCACGCCCAGCAAAACCAGCAGCCCCAGGCCAATCTCGCCCGTGATCTCTCCATCCACCGTGACTCGAGCCCGGCTCACCCGCTGCACCACAGCCCGCATAGAACTCTCAATTCCCTTCCGCTATGGCGTCGCCGTCAGCATCGATTCATGCGCGGCCACCGCCTGCCATCGTCCATCGCGATACACATAAATGTCAGTGAAGCGAACTCTTGCCACCACCTTGCCCTGCGCGTCCACGGCCGTCGCCAGGCCTCGGATGTAGCCGAACTCCCCTTGCACGTGAGCCCGGAGCTCCGTCAATTCATGATGCACCGGCGAATGTTTGGCGGCCTTGGCCAGCGTCGTGTCGCGATCCTGCAGCGTTCCGTCTGGTCCCGCGTCTTCAAACTCGTCCGCCAGTAAGCAGCTCAACGCCGCCGCATCGCGCAGCTCCAGAGCCTTGGCCCACGTTCGCTCGTTCTGAATAAGTGCACTCCCATCCTTCCCCTGCCCAGCTGGACAAGGCGCCGCACACGCCATCGGGCACAACATCACAAGCCACACCCAAACATGTTTCACCGTAAACTCCGTAAACCGAGGTGCAAACCGTCCAATCATAACTTGCCCGCCGTTTGACCGCGAGAACTGCCAACCGTTAGGATCAACTGTCCGATCCGGAGTCGGCCAAGGGTTTGTCCCGTGTGGCGATTCCCTTCCTTTACATCAATTCACCGGGACGATTACACTACACGTTCGCCTATTTCTATGCGGTAGCACCTGCGAGGAACGAAATCGCGGAGGGTTCGGGCGAAAGCCGGACGGAAAGCGGAAGACTGCGGCCCCAGAATCCCCGGCATTGACTTTCAAATCAAATCGAATTAAGCGAGGAGAAACATGGCAGCCGTTGACGAGAAGGTAAAACAGATTATCGTAGAGCAGTTGGGCGTGGACGAGGGTGAGGTCACCTCCAGCGCCTCGTTCGTGGACGACCTGGGCGCGGATTCCCTCGACACCGTCGAGCTGGTAATGGCCTTCGAAGAAGGCTTCGACATCGAAATCCCCGACGAAGACGCCGAAAAGATCCGCACCGTGCAGGACGCCATCGATTACATCTCCAAGCATTCGAAAGGCGGCAAGTAGTTTGGGACGCAGGGTCGTCGTTACCGGCATCGGCCTGATCTGCGGCGTAGGGAATACCACCGGAGAGGTGTGGCAGGCCGTGCTCGCCGGCAAGAGCGGCGTGGCCCGCATCACCCAGTTCGACTCCACTAATTTTGCCTGCCAGATCGCAGCCGAGGTCAAGAACTTCGATCCCCTCAACTTCATCGAAAAAAAAGAAGTCAAAAAGATGGGACGCTTCATCCACCTGGCCATCGCTGCTGCCGAGGAAGCGTTCAAGATGTCGGCCCTGCAGATCACGCCCGAAAACGCCGAGCGTGTCGGCGTACACATCGGGTCCGGCATCGGCGGATTCGACATCATCGAACGCGAACACGCCGCGCTCATGGAGGGCGGGCCGCGCAAAATTTCGCCTTTCTTTATTCCCGCCGCCATTATCAATCTTGCCGCCGGCCATGTTTCCATGCGCTTCGGTGCCAAGGGTCCCAATGAGGCCACGGCCACGGCCTGTACCACCAGCGCTCATTCCATCGGAGATTCTTTCCGCATCATCCAGCACAACGACGCCGATGTGATGATCGCCGGCGGCTCCGAGGCCGCCATCACGCAGATGGGCGTCGGCGGATTTGCCGCCATGCGCGCCCTTTCCACCCGCAATGACGATCCCGAAAAAGCCAGCCGTCCCTGGGACAAAGATCGCGACGGCTTTGTCATGGGCGAAGGCGCCGGCATTCTTGTGCTCGAAGAACTTGAATACGCACGCCGGCGCGGCGCTCCCATCCTTGCCGAAATTGCAGGCTATGGCATGTCCGGCGACGCCTACCACATGACCCAGCCCGCTCCCGAGCATGAAGGCGGTTTTCGCGTCATGCGTAACGCCGCGCGCGACGCCGGCATCGTTCCAGACCAGGTCGATTACGTCAACGCCCACGGCACTTCCACGCCCATCGGCGACACCCTGGAGGCTCACGCCATCCGCAATTTCTTCGGCGCGCGCAAGATCCCGGTCAGTTCCACCAAATCCATGACCGGCCATCTCCTCGGCGGCGCCGGCGGCCTTGAGGCCGGCATCACCGTCCTCGCCCTCCGCGACCAGATCCTTCCGCCCACCATCAACCTCGTCAGTCAGGACCCCGAAACCGCTGGCATGGATTTCGTCCCCAATCACGCCCGCAAAGCCAAACTCGAGTACGCTATGTCAAATTCTTTCGGCTTCGGCGGCACCAACGGCGCGCTCCTCTTCCGCCGCTGGTCCGAGTAGCTTCCAAGCGGTGGTGGTTTTCGGACAGGCAGGCGCGGCTTCACAGCTTGCAGAAAAAAGTCGATACCGCACGTGATTTCGGGTGGCGCAGCGCTTCAGCGCTGCGATAAGTCACTTGTTTTCAGAACCGGCTTCAGCCGCTGAGGCTCTCCCGCAGAGTTTCACCGCCGCTTCCTCGCGCTCTTGTTCCGTTTGCCCGTCCTGCGTTCAAGCGCAGAGATGGCTGCGGTCGCGGACTCATAGGAACCCAGACGCGAATTCCTTGCCAGGTGGACCGCCCCGTCCCCACCCACCAGTCCACCCCCGGTAATGACACTTTTGTACCCCCACCCTGCCCCTTAATGCTCTTTCCATCCCCTCCCAACCACGCCACAATAAACTTTCGTACTTGAAAGCGACCCCCTGATTATGGAAAAGGCCTTCGGTACTGCCCTGGCACCCACTCCCTCTAGCAGAAAGGCGGCTGCTCGCGTCGCGCTGGTCGACCTCAAAGAATCCTCCCGAGCTCTGCTCACCGAGTGCTTCCGTCAGTACGGCATCGAGACGGTCGTCACTTCCGCGGGCTCGGCCGATCGCCTGCGCCAGGAGAAATTCGAAGCCTGCGTCATCAACCTCGGCCCCGGCGCCGAAGCCGTCATGGAGGCCGCTCGCAATTCGCCCTCCAACAGCCGCCTTGTGCTCTACGGTCTCGGCGGCAGCGCCCATGAGGCCATGCGCTATTCCAAGTACGGCATCAACGCCATGTTCCACGAACCTCTGGAGCGGCCCGCCGCGCTCAAACTGGTCCGCGCCACCCACATGCTCGTGCTCCACGAATTTCGCCGCTACACCCGCATCCCGATCATGACCGAGGTCACCGTCGTCAGCCCCGATAATCACCGCCTTAGCGCCTCCAGCCTCGAGATCAGCTCCGGCGGCATGTCGCTAAAAAGCGCCGAGGACATGCCCGCGGGAACGAACCTGGAGATTTCTTTTTCCCTGCTCACGCTGCCTCGCGTCTCCGTCCGCGCTGTCGTCACCTGGCGCAAGAGCAAGTCCTTCGGAGTCCGCTTCGATCCCACCGACGAGCGCCGCCACAAAATCAAAGAGTGGATCGACGGCTACCTGGAAAGCTAGCAGATCGCCACAACACCACGATCCATCTGGGAATTGCCTCCGCCTATGTGGGGACAGCCGCCTCGGCTGTCCGCCGAGCGCAGCGAGGCCGCCCGAGATCCCGCAACGTGCAGCGAAGCCCTGGATTTTGTGTGGCGCAGCGCTTCCGGGGGCTTTAGAGACCGCCTGAGAACTGGCCCTTAAGAATCACAGTCGAGTTCCGCACTTGATTTTAGCCGCGAAGCGGCGTCAGAATGCAGCCCACAGCTTGCCCTGAGCTTGCCGAAGGGGCGCAAGCCGTGGGTAGAAAGTGGAAAAGGAGCCAGCCCCGGAGGGGCGAAAGAGTATTTCTCCCGCATACTCTTTAGCCCCGAGACAACTGCTCTCGCAGAAGCCCGCCGCCAATCTTCCCGTTACAATATCCTCGTGCCCGAAGCCAGCACCCGCGAAGCGTCTGCAGAAGTTGCACCTGGCCCAAGCCGCTTCACTCTCCGCCAGCGCATCATCCTCCGCATCATCATCGCCGCCGGATACTGGTTCATCCGCCTCATCGGCCCCACCCTGCGCGTATGCGTCTCGCGCGAAGAAGGCGCGCAGCAAACCGTCGGCCAGCGCCCCCTGATCCTCAATTTCTGGCACGCCGGCATCATCCCGGCCACTTACCTCTTCCGCAACGCCGGCATCCGCGTAATGAGCAGCAACAGTTACGACGGCGAATACATGGGACGCATCATCCACAAATTCGGCTTCGTCGCCGTCAAAGGTTCCAGCAGCCGCAACGCCGTGCGCGCCCTGCTCGGCCTGCGCCGCGCCTTGCAAGAAAACTGGTCAGTCGCCTTCAGCCTCGACGGCCCCCGCGGCCCCCGCTACAAAGTGAAGCCCGGACCAGTTTCTCTGGCCCGCTCTTCCGGCGTTCCCCTGAGTACATTTCACATCGCAGTCGAACGCGCCTGGGTCCTCAACACCTGGGACCGCCTACTCATCCCGAAGCCGTTCTCCCGCGTCCTGATGCGCTTCGGCAAACTCATCCCTGTCCCGGAGGATGCCACAGATGAATACATTGAACGCCATCAACAGGAGCTACAGGATTCGCTCGACCGCGTGCGAGAATTCGCCGAGGAGAATGTGAGCAAGGTGGGCACGACAGAGTTTCCTTACTACAGCCGAGTGTGAGGCGCCAATCCCCGTCGACCTGGGAATCCGATCCGCCCACCCTGGGTCGCGAGTGCTATCGCTGTTACGTCCCCAAAGGACTAATCGGAAGAGTCCAAGACGGCCGTCGGATATTCTTGAGCTGGATCGCGTTCACTTACGAAGTTGTGGAACGGAGGGGAGGGGTGGTCTTCTGGCACGATCTTTGTCAGCGGTCTTACCGGGCTGGGGGGGCGGTTCTGAAGCTCGCTCGGCATTGGCAGTTTGGTTCCCGGTGCTCGGAGTCGGGGCTGTTCCGTCGTCATCTTTGAGAAGAACGTTCAGCAGCGAACTGTGAACGTCTAAATTGTTTCCAACGCGGTAGTTGATAAAGCCCAACTCCCTGAATCGGTTCATGAAGAAGCTGACCCGCGATCGTGTCGTTCCTACCATCTCTGCCAGGGTCTCCTGACTTAGTCTTGGGATTGAGACGCGCGGCACACCTTCTTTGCCGAATTGCGCCATCAACAGAAGAACTCGCGCCAGCCGCTTTTCGCTGGAATTGAAAAGCTGATCGACCAAGTCATCCTGATAGCGGATGTTCCGCTTCAGCAGGTATTTCACAAACATGGAAGACAATTTTGGTTCCACGTTCATGGCATGCACCATCGTCTTCCTCTCGATGTGCAGCAGGACGCAATCGGTCAGTGCTGTCGCCGTCGACATGCGCAGGGGCTGACCAGCCAGTCCACCTTCTCCAAAGAAATCGCCCTCGCTTAAAATACCAAGAGTGGCTTCCTTCCCGCCTTCCGATACCACGCTGAGCTGCACCTTCCCGGTTTGCACGAAGAACAGGCCGTCCCTGGTGTCGCCTTGAGCAAAGATCGTCTGCTTCTTTTGAAAAGACACCATCTCCCTGCCCTTCCCAATCGTCGAAAAAAAGGCACGAGGACTGAAATCAGATCTTGTCTTCACGGAAGTGATTTGCTTCGCCAAAGGCCGTCCTGACTGGAGAGCTACTGATGTCAATTATCGGGGAAGGCCTGGGCCCAAGGCTGGTCTGTAATGCTCACAATCACTGATAGTAACGGCCGAAACCGCCTGCGTTCGGCCTAAGACAGGAGTGCATCTGAAATATCGCCGTTTCCACGCCCAATGCCCGAATCGGCTCGTTACTGGGCGGTTGGTTGGCCATTCGGAAACTGAACTGACTTAGCAGCAAACCAGCCCGCCAGTTGACTTCCCCCGCCCCACCCAGTAAATTTCTCTCTCCACCTATTTTTCCGCTCTTTGACACGTCCTTCGGTTTGCGCGTCTTCGCCTTGTGGCGAAGACAGGGAAGCGGGTGCAACTCCCGCGCTGCCGCGCAACTGTAAGCGAGAACATCGCAGCCGTCCACTGGAAGCATTCCCGGGAAGGCCGTCTGCAGAAACTCGGATGCCCGAGCCAATTTCTAACTGCCAATTGCCGCTCACGCATCCTCACTCGCAAAGCCAGGAGACCGGCGCAAACCGTCCACCTTAACCCCTTTCGCGTGAAAAGGAGGATGGTTATGCGCGCACTTTGCGCTTCGTTTTTGCTTTTCGTTTTTCTCGCGGCAGCATCCGCTGCCGACCTTAAAGTCAAAGTTATCGACCCCCAATCCGCCGCCGTCTCCGGCGCCCAAGTTTCCTTGCTCTCAAAAGGCAGCCGCACTGCCATTAAAGTCTCCACCACCTCTCCCGAAGGAATCGCTTCCCTCGGCGACTTGTCCTCCGGCAGCTACCAAATCCAGATTCTGGCTCCGGGTTTCGCTCCTCACACCGAAGACGTCACCGCTCATTCCGATGTCATCACCATCCAGCTGCATCTCGCCACGGCTTCAGAGACTGTGGTAGTAACCGCAACTAGAACCCTCGTGCCTGCCGGGAGAAACCGGCGCCAGCATCTCGACCCTGGAAAACGAACAACTCGAAACCATGCAGCCCGTCGCCGCCGACGATGCCGTCCGCTTTCTTCCCGGCGCGGTCGTCAACACTGCCGGCCAGCGCGGCGGCTTCTCGTCCTTGTTCGTGCGCGGCGGTGAGTCTACTTACAACAAAGTGATTGTCGATGGCGTCGCCATCGACAACCCAGGCGAAACCTTTGACTACGGCACGTTGCCGCTGACACAAGCCGATCGCGTGGAATTTCTGCGCGGCGCGCAGAGCACTTTATACGGCTCCGATGCCATGACCAGCGTCGTGCAAGTATGGACCCGCACCGGAAGCACTTCCGTCCCCGAGCTCCAGTTCGGCGCCGATGGAGGAAATTTCGGAACCGCCAACGGCAACTTGTCTCTGTCCGGCGCCCACGCGCGTTTCGATTACAACTTCTTCGGCGATCAATTCAACAGCAACGGCCTCGGCGTAAACGACGCATACTCGGATTCTCTACAGGGCGCGAACCTCGGCATGTCGATTAGCGATCACGTCACGCTGCGCGTGCGAGCCCGCCACTCCAACAGCTATACCGGTCTGCCCGGCGAGTGGAATTTCAACGGCGACGCGCTCCTCGCTCCCGATTCCAGCGAATCTTCGCATCTGAACAACATTCTCGGAAGCGTGGAACTCGCCGTGGCAGCCCCCTCGGGATGGCAGCACCGCTTCACCGCCTTCGACTCCCTTTATCGCTACACGGATTCAAACCTGAACCCTCCCGCCGACAGCTACGACAACTATGCGGATCTTTACCAAACCCACGTCAACCGCGTGGGAGTCGAATACCAGGGTGACTACTCGGAGCGGACGTCAGCTAATTTTTCCGCGCACAGCACCTTCGGAGTTCGCATCGAAAACGAGACCGGCGTGGTCTCCGATATGAATTCCCCGCCTCCCGCCTCCGGACAGCGTTTGGATCAGGATGCCTATCTGCAACAGCAGTTCACGCTGGGCAGGTTCTCGGCGATCGCGGGCGGCCGTTTCGTTCACAGCAGCGCCTACGGCAATATCGGCGTGCCCCGGGTCGCGCTCACTCTGCTCGCCTTGCGCGGCGGAGATCTCTTTTCTGGAACGCGCCTGCGCTTTTCCTATGCCATCGGATACATGGAACCCGCCCTCTACCAAACCTTTGGCGAGATTGCCTATGACTACACCTCGAACCGCGGCCTTCTGCCGGAGCGCACTCGAGCCTTTGAAGCCGGCTTCGAGCAGAAACTGTTTGCCGGCCGTTGGGCCCTGAACGCCGCCTACTTCAACAATCTTTTCCACGATCAGATTGAAGCTGTGCCAACTTCGTCGGGCGCATACCAGTTTTTCAACCTGGAACAGTCTTTCGCGCAAGGCGCCGAGGTTGAGCTGCAAGGAAGAATTCGCCCGCGATTGTCGCTGACTACGGCCTATACCTACACCTCGACCCAGATCCTCGAAAATCCGCAGTGTACGCCGGCCACTCCTTGTGGTTTTCCCTATGCTCCGGGCGATCCCTTGCTCCGCCGCCCCAAGCATTCGGCAACCACGCTGCTCAGTTATCTGGGAAAACGCTGGGGCGGAAATCTGGCGGGAAGTTTCGTGGGTGCGCGCCCCGACGATGATTTCGCCGGCTTCAGCATCACCCACGCCGCCGGCTACGTTCGCGCCGATGTCGGCGGATGGTATGCCATCAACTCCCACATCACCGCCTATGCCAACATCGAGAACGCTCTCGACCGCCGCTACAACGAAGTCGTCGGCTACCCCGCCCTGCCCATCAATTTCCGCGCCGGCTTCCGCTTCCGCATCGGAGGGGAATGATCTACGGCTTGGAATCACCGATCTCACGTAGGGACAGCCGCCTCGGCTGTCCCGCCAAGCGCAGCGAGGCGAATTCTTCACACTGCCCTGAGCCTTAGTTGTTTTGGAATAAACCACCGGGCTGGCGGATTTACCTAGCTAACCTTCTCCGGCTCCCCCACCATCGCCATCGGCATCGACGCGGTCATCTTCCCGCCGAAATACTTCGTCCGCGCCAGCATCAGCTTCTCCACGTCCACCCCGCTCAGCGGCTGCTGCCGCCCCAGCAGGTGCGTCACCAGCGCAATCTGCGCAAAGTGTTCCACCGTTTCCATCTTCATGTAGGCGTGCTCAATCGTATCTCCGTAGGTCACCACGCCGTGATTCGACATCAGAATCGCATCGTAGTGCGGCACGTACGGTTCCAGCGTTTGCGCCAGCTCCGAGGTCCCCGGCGTCCCATAGCGCGCCAGCGGAATGCATCCCAGCCCCATCACCACTTCGCACACCAGCGGTTCGGTCAGCGCCATGCCCGCCGCGGCGAATCCCGTCGCGGTCGGCGGATGCGCATGCACAATCGCCTCAATGTCGGGCCGCGTCCGGTAAATCAGCAGATGCATCCCAATCTCGCTGGTCACATTCCGCCGTCCCGCCACCTGCGTTCCTTCCAGGTCCACAATCACCATGTCCCCGGCTCGCATCGCCCCTTTGCTCACGCAAGTCGGCGTCACCAGAATCCGTCCCCGGTCCAGCCGGACAGACAGATTCCCGTCCATCGCCGCTACGAACCCGCGCTCGTGCAGCATGCGCCCGTAGCGGACAATCTCTTCCCTGTGTTTGCGTTCACCGGACATGGAGTACTCTCTCGGGGGAGCGACGAAAAAGCGGCTGAAGCTACAACCCCCGCATAGTAACGCACTTGGCGCGAACAGACAAACAAATTTACCAAGAAACCGCTCCTCCTGGAGCGAAATCGCGCAGCGAATCACGTGCGGGACTGCGCCTCGCCCCAGTCCGCAGTCCGCATCCCGAGGTTAGAATCGAGCCACGCGCGGATCCGGCTGACCTTTACCTACGCGTCCATCTAGGTTCCACATATCGGACAAGACCGTCCGATCAGGAGGCTTTGAGCGTCGTAATCGCGATCTTACGCCAGCCGACAATAGTTCCGGAGTCAAAGTAAGCCATGAGTTGACCATGCGGTTGAGGTTTCGCCCTGGCTTGAACAGGATGGATTCGAGATTGGTCATGGTAAAGTGGGACGCTGTTTATCTTGACCGTCAGGGAGAGATTGAAATGGCTCGAATTCTGGTTCCGCGTATCACACCGGAACGGCCTGTGCGCGGAGGCCATTCGCGTTTCAGCTTGTCCCTGATATTCCTGCTTGCTCTATTCAGCGCTCGCGCCTGGTCCCAATCGCTTGTGATCAAGGACGTGACCGTGATCGATGCTACCGGTCGCGCTGCCGCACCGCATAGCACCGTGGTCATTGATGGCGATCACATCATTGCCATAAGCCGGTCGAAGAAGACGCATCTTCCACAGAACGCCGTAATCGTCGACGGCACCGGCAAGTTCCTCATCCCCGGCTTGTGGGACATGCATGTCCACGGTGCGTCAGACGCCCGCGCTCCTTGGAGTCATCTTATTTTTGTGGCGAACGGAGTGGTCGGCGTTCGTGACATGTCAGGTCCGCCCGACGCCCATGCGTGGCGCGCCACGCAGGCGTCCAATCCGGATCCATCGCCCACCATTTACCTGGGCAGTCCCATCGTCGATGGTCCAAACCCAGCCTGGCCCGATTCCATTGTCGTTGCGGATGAAGCGCAGGGGCGCGAAGTAGTGGATCAACAGCAGCAGCGTGGCGCGGACTTCATCAAGGTCTACAGCGGGTTGTCGCGCAACGCTTACTTCGCAATCGCCGACGAGGCCAAAAAGCGTGGCATCCCATTCGAAGGTCATGTGCCGGATGCGGTGACGGCGGCCGAGGCAACCGGCGCCGGCCAGCGAAGCATCGAGCATCTCACCCAGGTGTCTGAGGGTTGTTCAAAGGAAGAGAAGACCATCGCCGCAGAACGCCAGAGGCTGGAAGCTTCGTTCCGGGCCCCGGACGCGACCATGCCCCAAAAAATAGCCGCCGGGCAAAACATCATTCGACTCAACTTCCATGTGGTTGAATCGTTCGACGAAGCCACTGCCCAGTCTCTGTTTGCGCAGTTTGTGAAGAATGGAACCTGGCAAACTCCCACGCTTACCTTGCTTCAAGGCCAGATCGACGATCCCCTGAATACGAATGACCCACGATTGCAATATCTGAGCAAAGAAGTGCGGGCAAAATGGGACGCCGGCTATTACAGTCACTTTCCTCCCCCAGCTCGGGCCGCAATGGTCCAGTTGGCAAAGGCTGAATTCGACGAATCCAAAAAGATTGTGGCTCTCATGTACCGGATGGGTGTCCCCATCCTCGCCGGCACTGACACCATGAATCCGCACTGCCTCCCCGGCTTTGGCATCCATGACGAGCTCGCATTCCTGGTCGATGCCGGTTTACCCCCGCTTGCCGCTCTCCAGGCGGCCACTCGCAATGCGGCTCAATTTATGGGGCAACAAGACCGCCGCGGCACGATTGAAGTCGGCAAAACCGCAGATCTCGTTCTACTCGACAAAGACCCGCTCGCCGACATTCATAACACTCGCTCCATTCAAGCGGTCGTGCTTAACGGCAAGCTCTTCCCTCGTGCCGCCCTTGACGCCATGCTGACCAAAGCCCAGACGCTAGCTAGCATCACGGACGCCGCTGCATCCGGAAAATGAGGAATAGCGTTTCCTGAACACAAGGCGACCCACACCAAAGCATCCGATTGTCTGTTTCCGCATCACACCCACGGCACTCATCGAGATCGATCCCCCTTGATTGGTCCCGCCGAGTCCCCTTAGGGGAGGTACCTGTTGTCAGCAGGCCTCAGCACAAGTTGGCGCCTGTTCGCCTCGGAGTGGGGTCGAGCAAATCTCTTTTGCAATTCCTCCAGCGCTTCCCCCTTCGTATTACCGCTGCCACTGATAACCCACCAGTTCACTATCGAAGCCGAGTATCGGTGCTGTTTCAAACGTGTACCGACATAGGTCGGATCAATAGCGTGCTCACGCATAGAGATGGGGTAGTCGGAAAGCGTCCAGTCTCGCTTCAATAGCGACATGGACCACTTCCACCCAGCATGAATCTGGTTCTGTAGCCCGACTATTGAAGCAAACGCCATGATTGAGGAACCTGAGAAAAACTGGCTCCAACATTTTACCCGGAAGCGGAGGTCGTCAACTGCTGTAACCAGGCCTTTACACTCATTGGAACTGGCTGACTAGGCCAAGGTTGCACCTTCGTCCTCCCTGCTCCGCGACCTGCAGCTATTTGCAGCTTGACAGGGCAACAACCACCCAGCATAATCCGACTCGCGTTTTTTGGGCCCACCGGCGATCTACTCTTTTCGCAGTTGCCTGGAATCTGATTTGCAGCCGTCTTTTGTTCAAGGAGGACTACGTGCGACTCAAAATGCTTTCCATCGGACTGACCGCGGCTCTGGCGATCTTCTACGCGACCGTGTTCGTCCCCAGCGCCAGTGCAGCCACGGAGAGGGTGCTGCACAGCTTCAACACCACCGGCAGCAACGGGGAGGTCCCCTACTCCAGCCTGATCTTCGACACCGCCGGCAATCTCTACGGCACCACTCAAGGCGGCGGCGATGGCAACGAGGGCACGGTATTCGAGTTGATGCCCAGAACCGGCGGCGGCTGGACCGAGAAGGTGCTCCATCGCTTCCAGGGCAATGGCACCGACGGCGTAGTTCCCTACAGCAACGTGATCTTCGACACCGCCGGCAATCTCTACGGTACGACGACGGCAGGCGGCGCTTTTGGCTACGGAACGGTGTACGAGTTGATTCCCCAAGCCGGCGGAACCTGGGCGGAGAAGATTCTCCACAGCTTCGATCCCAACACTGGCACTGACGGCTACACTCCCTACGCCGGCCTGATCCTGGACGCCGCCGGCAATCTCTATGGCACCACCACCTCGGGCGGCACTAACTTCCACTACGGAACCGTGTTCGAGTTGAAGCGCAACGCGGGCGGGGGCTGGACGGAGAAGATTCTGCATGACTTCAACGAGAATGGCGCCGACGGCTTTGTTCCCTATGCCGGCCTCGTCTTCGACACTGCCGGCAATCTCTATGGCACCACGCTGCAAGGCGGTACTGCCCAGGGCAGCAATGCTTCCATCGGCACCGTCTTCGAGTTGAAACACGGCGCGGGCGGCCTCTGGACCGAGAAGGTGTTGCATAGCTTTCTCGTAAACGGCATCGACGGCAACAACGTCGACGGCGGAGTCATCCTCGACGCCTCCGGCAATCTCTACGGCACCACGTTTTTTGGCGGCTCGAATAACAACGGTACGGCATTCGAGTTGACGCCCGGAGCGGGCGGCGTCTGGACCGAGACCCTGCTGCACAACTTCGCCAACAACGGCACCGACGGATGGGGTCCCAACGCCGGCTTGGTATTCGACGCTGGCAATCTCTACGGCACGACCACTCACGGCGGCGCAAACGGCGTCGGCACAGTCTTCGAATTGACGCCCTCCGCGGGCACTTGGACCGAGAGCCTGCCATGCATCTTCAGCAGCACCGGCACCGACGGCGAAGTGCCCTATGCAGGTCTGATCCTCGATAGCACCGGCAATCTCTACGGTACAACCGGCGGCGGCGGCGCCTTTGGAGGAGGAACGGTGTTCGAGATCGAACCCTAAGTGTCTCTGCCCCGCTCCCGCCTCCCAGATGTTTGTCATTCCGACGCGGCACGGAAGCGTAAATACGGGCTGATCGCGTAAACATGGCCGGCCACTTGTTCGTTGGGCTAGAATGTGCGAGTTCACGGTGCGATCTGCGGCGCTCAAGACAATCCAAAGCCTTCAATCCGTTTCTCGGTGTTCCCCGCCGAGATCACTGCCTACGGCTATGAAACCGAACCCGATACCCCTCTCATCGTGCCCCCGGCATCGTTGGATGACGCTGGCACAAACCGCCATCGCACTCCCTCCTATAATCTAAACCCGTGCTGGTTTCCGACTTCCACTTCCATCTTCCCGATGAACTCATCGCCCAGGATCCCCTCGCCGCCCGCGATGCCTCCCGCATGCTGCACCTGCAGCGAACCAGCGGCCATTTTTCCGACCGCCTGTTCCATGACTTCCCCGACCTCTTGCGTCCCGGCGATCTCGTCGTCTTCAACAACACTCGCGTTTTTCCAGCGCGTCTCTACGGCCGCCGCCAGGGCGCGCGCGCCCAGCCTGTCAGCCCTCACAATCCTGCCGCGCGCGATTTCCTCCACGGCCGCATCGAGGTTCTGCTAACCCGCCAGCTCTCCACTCAGCCTAACGACTGGGAATGCCTGGTTCGTCCCGGCCGCAAAATCGGCGTTGGCGAACATCTTTATTTCGGCGAACACGACGAATTGCAAGCCCAGGTCATCGCCCGCGCCGAATTCGGCGAGCGCCACATCCGCTTCGAGCCCTCCACTGATAAGAACGAAGACTTCTTCGCCGCCCTCGATCGCATCGGCCACATCCCACTCCCGCCCTACATCGCGCGTCCCGATTCTTCCCGCGATCGCGAACGCTATCAAACCGTCTATGCCCAGCAGCGCGGCTCCGTCGCCGCCCCCACCGCCGGTCTTCACTTCACCGCGCAAATCCTCGACCGCATCCGCCAGCGCGAAGTCGAGACCGTCGAGGTCACCCTCCACGTCGGCCTCGGAACTTTTCAGCCCGTCCACGTCGAGCGCGTCGAGGATCACAAACTTCATTCCGAACCTTATTCCATTTCTCCCGCCGCAGCCTCCGCCATCAATCAGGCTCTCCTCGCCTCGCGCCGCGTCATCGCCGTCGGCACCACCACCGTTCGCACTCTCGAACACGCAATTCGCCAAGGCGCTGGAACCATTCTCGCCGGCGCCTCCGCTGCCGACCTCTTCATCTATCCCAGCTTCGAATTCAAGGCAGTGGGCGCCATGCTCACCAATTTCCACCTCCCGCAATCCACCCTGCTCATGCTGGTCAGCGCCTTCGGTGGACGCGAGCACGTCCTCGCAGCCTACAACCACGCCGTCTCCGCCCACTACCGCTTCTATTCCTACGGCGACTGCATGTTCATCGAATGATGCGGAATCTTCTCGCACTACCCTGTGAACCCCCGTGCCCCCCTGTGTTAAAGCCCTTGACCCAAGTGTCTTCCAAAAAGAAAGCGGCCCGCAAAGGCCGCTATCCAAACTGAGAACTAAGTACTAGGTACTGGGCACTAGGTACTAGGTACTAGGTACTGGGTACTACCGCCCCGCCGCCGCTGCACTCATCAACCCAGCAATCTGCATCCCTTCGATCCGCGCCAGCACATGCTCCATGCTCGCTCCCGTATCCGTGCAAGCATCCACATACGGATGCCGGCCTCCATCGGCGTGCATCACCAGCACCACCGTCTCCGCCTGCGCCTTCTTCACTGCATAAGGCAAATGGTGCCGGTCATTCCTGGTCAGGCTCGGCCCCAACACCACCAAATCGAATGTCTTCTTCGTCAGCGCTTCCACCACGGCCTTGCGCCCCACGGCCTTCTCCACCGTATGCCCGGCCTGCTCAAATGACGCCGCCGGAGCCGCCTGCGCCTCCGCATCCCCTTCACCATAAAGAATCTTAAGCTTCGCTGCCTTCGCCATTATTCCCGTCCTTGCGCAGTACGATCGATTCAGTACTGGCAATGCCACGGTAGCAACCACCCCGCCCTCTGAGAACGTCACCGAAGGCCAGCAACGAACGGGGGATGCGGTAATAAATTTGCTGAGATGCTCATGTGGGGACAGCCGCCCTCGGCTGTCCAGCCGAGCGCAGCTCGACGGGGTTTTCTGCCCGGCAGCTTACTTAGCGAAGAAGTAGTCGAAGGATTTTATCGCCGTGAACTCGTCGTCCTTGATGTCGAAGATGGTATACAGCTTGGTCACCTGCACCACGTCGCGAACTTTCTTGGTCAGGCTGAGCAGCTTGAGTTCTCCCCCCGAGTTCCGCACCGTGGTAAAGCTGCTCACCAGTTCTCCCATGCCCGACGAGTCGATGTAGTCCACCTTCGCCAGATTCAGCACAATCTTTTTCTTGCCCTCGGCGATGAGCCGCCGCACCGTGTCGCGCAACTGCCCCGTTTCGTCGCCCAGAGTAATTCGTCCGTCGATGTCGACGATGGTTACGTGACTGACTTCGCGCGTCTCGATGGTCATAGTGAATGCAGGACTTGCTCTCGGCTTTCGCCCTTGGCGGGAATGTTAGAGTGCGGGCCTCAGCAAGTCAATGTCTCAGCTCACGACATGCTCATGTGGGGACAGCCGCCCTCGGCTGTCCAGTCGAGCGCAGCTCGACAGCCCATTTCGTCAAGGTCGCCTAGAGTCGGATCTTCCCCCGCTAAGAGCTCAGCAAGTCGATGACTCTCAACGCCGCCTGCATCGGCTTCGAATCCCGTATCTCCTGAATCGGAGACGTCACGATCGGCGTGGCATATTCCGGATGATGAAATTCCAGATGCATTCCGCGTCCCACAAACTGCAGCTTCAGCATCGATCCGCCCCACGTCGACCCCGCAATCGCCACCTGCACCGGCCGCGGACAAAACTCCGGATGCCCCGAGATCAGCGCCTCGCTCCCTCCCAGCAGCACCGCCGTGTAACAGTGATGCAGCGTCTGAATGTGCAGCACCGTCTCCGGCGGCAAATCGTGCAGAAACACTCCCCCCTCGATCTCCGACTGGATGATCGCATGGTTCACATCGTCAGCGAGGTTCGGGTGGGCGATGAACATATGGCCAAAACGATCCCAGGAGTTTACCCCAAATCGTCTCTCCCAGAGGAATGGAATTACGCAGATAAATGCACTTTAGAACATGTTCCCACGAACACATCCCTCAAAGTTGGATGTCCCAAGCACCCCGTCGGGTGCGGGAAAAAGCCATCCCCTCAGTCCCGCCTTTCGGTAGTGGTGCAGTTTGATTGTCATTCCGAACAAGCGTTCTTTGCGCCGTGAGGAATCTGGGCGAGCCGCGCGAAGGGTCGCGTCCTTTGCGACCCATCAATCGCGCGTTTGGCTCGCTTCCTTATCAAACTGCACCACTACCCACCCTTCCCGACTACTCCCACTACGGAATGATCGCAATCGACCCCTGCGGCCCCGCAAAAATCGCTCCCCCGCCAGCATAGGCGCTCACCGCATTAAACTGCACCCCGGACTTCTTCGGCGGACTGATCCTGGTCGGGTTCTGCGGCGGTCGGAAGTCATAAATGAACTTCGGCCCCGCAATGAACAGCCGAGTCTGTCCCTCCCCGCCTTTCCCTCCGCCATCACTGCTCCTGCGATCATAAGCCACCGCCGAGTAGTACGACTGCGGATATATCTCCGACAACTTCCACGTCTTCCCGCCATCATCGCTAAAAGCCAGGTTAGGCCCGTCCTCTTCCGGACGCTTGTAATCTCCACCCGCAATTACGCCATGCATTGCATCGCGAAACGCGATCGAGAAGATGCCCTCCGACTCCGCGCCGTGGACCAGCGGCGTCTCAAACACTTCCCAAGTGCGCCCCCGGTCGGCCGAGTGGAACACTCGCGCCGCCCGCCCTCCGGTCGCGAACCAAACGTTCAGGTCTGCCCCGCCCAGAATCGCGATACACGAATTGCTCGCCGCAAACGCCCCTTCGCCTTCCACCGCCGGTGGCAACTCGGCCGCCGGCAAGCGGCTCCAGCTCTTCCCGTCCGTGGTCATCAGCAATTCAAATTTCAACTTACCGCTTTCGTCCGCAATGGGATCGCCCAGCACGATCCCGTGGCTTCGATCCCAAAACGCCATGCAATCGAAGAATCCTTTGGGATTCGTCTCGCTATACTGCAGCGCCCAGTGCTGCCCCCCGTCGCTCGTGTGGTAGATGCGCGACTGCCCACCGGAACCAGCCGACATCAGAAACGCTTCCTCGGCGGAGAACGCAACCACGCCGCGGAAGTCGAGCCCTTCCGCGCCCGGTACCTGCGCGACAGTCCAGCTCTGCCCGCCGTCGTTCGTCCTGAGATAGGTCCCATGCGTCCCCGACGCCCACGCAATTTGCCGCGACACCGCGCTCACTCCACGCAGGTTTTCGTTGCTGTGTGTCGGATGAGTCTGCGGCGCCGTCTGCGCCAGCGCGGCGGCCACGAGCGCGGCAGCCACGAGAACGAGCGTCAGCAAGCGGCGCATGGGTGATTTCCCGTTCACGACCCCACCTACCGCGCCGTGAAGTCGGCGAAGGTCGCCGTCTTTCCGAAGTAAATGCGCAGCGTGCATTTCGGCCCCACGTGGGCGAAAGCCACTTCCAGCGCGTCCGAAGGCTGGCTCACCGAGTCAGTTTCCATCGGCACGCGCACGATGTCCTGCTTTTCGTCGTAACCCGCCCCCGCCGTCACGTTCTTGTTGACCACCAGCGTCCACTTGTCTTTGCCGGGGATGGGATAAACCGTATAAGCGCCCACCGCGAGCGCCGAGCCCCCGAGCGTGAGCTGCGCCTCCGTAAACAATGTCATGGGCATCCCGCCCGGCGTCCACGGCTTCCCGTTAGGAAGTTTTTCGTTCTTGGCGCTGATCGGGTTGTAGCGAATATAGACCTGGCGTCCATCGTCGAGATTGCAACTCGCGGTCGACGAAGGCTCCGCCACTTGTTGCGCGGAGCACACGCCAGTCAGCAGAAACGATGGAACTAGAATAAGACCAACAACTACAAAGTAAGCGCGCGACATGGGAGACCCCCTATGGGCCAGAAGTGTAGCGCCGAAACGCCCCGAGGGGAAGCAGATTTGACTTCCAATCCTTGCTTCGCACCCATCGCCCCCAACCGCGCGCGGTAGAATCTTCCGACTACTTCTCCGCCAAATAAGGTGTTTATGTCATGCTGAGCGCAGTAGGATCGTCCGCAGGACGAGCCTGCGCAGTCGAAGCATCCCCACACCCACTCCTGCCGCAGGTTTCCCGCCGCCCTCGTATACCGTCGTCCTCAACCGATATTCTCGCTTTTGGGTGGCGCAGCGCTTCAGCGCTGCGATGAATGATCCTCTATGACTAACCGGGCTTCAGAATGTGCGCGAGAACTGGATCCTTGGTTTCGCGCTGGAATCGAGTCCTTAGAGTTTAGCCGCGAAGCGGCGTCAGAATGCAGCCCACGGCGCAAGCCGTGGGTAGGAAGTGAGAAAGAAACGAGCCCCGGAGGGGCGGAAGAGCAGTTCTAACGCATACTCTTCAGCACTCCATCCCTCCAAGGATTTCCCTGTCATGCTGAGCGCAGTAGGATCGTCCGCAGGACGAGCCTGCGCAGTCGAAGCATCCCTATCGCCATCACAGGCCCTTCTGCCCTTCCAAGAAAGCCCGACTTTGGTGGCGCAGCGCTTCCAGCGCTGCGATAGATCACCCCTCAGTACTAACCGAGGCTTCAGCCTCCGAGGTGTCTGATCTTCGAGCCATTTCCCTGGGCTGAACGAGTCGCCGGCCCTCAGCCCGAACCAAACTAGTTAACACCCCGCGGCCCGTCCCACTTACTCCGCCCAACCTCAACCCCGCGCGACAAATATCCCTCGAACCCGGTCGGCGCCACACACCTCATCCCACTCTTACGATCTTGATTCCCCCAACCCCTCCCATCCCTCGAAGGAATTGTCATGCTGAGCGAATCACCAACCCAAACAAAGTTTCCAGCACGAACCCAGACCCATCCCCTCAACGGACCGAGGGTGCCCCATTCTTGCGCGCTCTTTGCGCAAGAGTGGGATTCCACGGCCCCATCCCTCTAAGGCTCTGGGCGACCCCACCCCGCACCCAACTATCGAATTACACCCGCCCTCAATCCGCGCTAAAATCCCTCCGCAGCGCGACGATGAAGAAGAACCCACCGAAAACCAGGACCTCCCCGAAGAACCTTTCTAACTGGGTACTAGGTACCAGGTACTAGCTACTTCTTCCCCCGCAGCATCGAAGTAACCCGCTCATAATCATCCACGGTCGCGTACTCAATCACAATCCTTCCCTTCCCATTCCGATCCTTAATCCTCACCCGCACTCCCAGCGTCCGCTCCATATCCGTCTGCGCCGCCCTCACATTCGGATCCATCCACCGCGCACCACGTCCTTTCTTCTTCTCTCCCGGCAAGGTCTGCCCCGGCAGCATCGGAAAGGACCCGTTGATCCGCATTACCCGGTCTTCAATCTGATCCCATTTCAACTTGTGCGTCACCACTTCTTCGGCCACCTGCTCGATGTATTCGTCATTCTCCAGCCTCAAAATCTCCCGCGCGTCGCTGAAGCTAAGCCGGCCCCCCAGCATGTACTCCATTACTTTCTGCGGCAGCCGCAACAGCCGCATGTAATTCGACACCGTCTCCCGCGACACTCCGATCCGCTCCGCAATCTGCACCTGCGTCAGCTTGAACTCCTTGCTCAGCACCCGGAACGCCTCCGCCTGCTCCAGCGGATTCAAGTCTTCCCGCACCACGTTCTCGAGCACGGTCATCTCCGCCGCCTGCTGTGGCGAGAGCCTCCGCACCAGCGCCGGAATCGTCTCCTTCCCCGCCATCTTCGACGCCCGCAGCCGCCGCTCGCCCAGCACCAGGATGTAGCGTCCTTCTTCTTCCGCCGGACGCACCACCACCGGCTGCACCACCCCATGCTCTTTGATCGACTCCCTCAGCTCGATCAGCGCGTCTTCATCAAACACATACCGCGTCTGGTAGGGATTCTTCTCGATCAACTCGATCGCCAGATTCGCCACCATATTCCCCGGCATCGCGACCGCCTGAATCGAGATCACCTCGTCCGCCTTGTATCCCTCTTCCCCAGAAGCCGGCAGCTCGGAAGTAGCCAGCCCCGCCCCCCCGTCGATGTCATTCCGAACTGGGCTGAAAGCCCGGTGAGGTACCTGCTGTTCGCCGACACCACCACCGCTCGTCGAGCTTGCCTCATCGCTGCCCCGCTCGGTACTCGGTACTCGGTACTCGGTACTGGCACCCACCACCCGCGGCCCCGGCAGTAGCGACGCCAACCCGCGCCCCAACGCCCGCCGCTTCTCCGTCTTCTCGTCCTTCTTCTCAACCACCGCACGTCCTCCCAAATTCTCCGCCGCCGCCGTCGTCGTCATTCAGTGTTTCCCCCAGTGCTCCTCTGTGTCCCCTGTGTTGAAGGTTCTCGCTTGCGCTCTTTCAAACCGTTGTCATTCCGAATCGGGCTGAAAGCCCGGTGAGGAACCTGCTGTTCCTGTCCCCACCCTGTCATCCTCCTCGCTCTGTCATCCTGAGCGCAGCAGATGCTTGCGCGCCCAGCGCAAGCATCTGCGAAGTCGAAGGATCCCTATGGCCATCACTCACCCGCCGACTCCCGCATACATCGACGACCATAAATCTATATATCGATGTCAATCGATATATAGATTAAGCCGTCTTATCCATCTCCCCCGCCGGAATCTCCTCCGAACCCTGCAGCCCGAAGCCCGTAGCCCGCTCCAGGATCTCCTTCGCCAGCCGGATATAACTCTCCGCGCCCTTCGATCGCGGATCGTACACCAGCGCCGGCAGCCCATGGCTCGGCGCCTCCGCCAGCCTTATGTTCCGCGGTATGGTTGCCGTACACACCTTCGCCCCAAAAAACTTCCTCAGCTCAGCCGTCACCTGCTGCGCCAGGTTGGTCCGCTCATCCAGCATGGTCAGCACCACGCCTTCAATCTCAAGCCCTGGGTTCAATGCCATGCGTATCCGCTCCACTGTGTCCATCAGCTCGCTGATGCCTTCAAGGGCAAAGTATTCCGCCTGCATAGGAATCAGGACTGAGTCGGCCGCCACCAGCGCGTTCAGCGTGAGCAGGTCGAGCGCCGGCGGACAGTCCAGCACGATGTACTGAAAGCGATCGCGCAGGGGCGCGATCGCCTCCCGCAAGCGGTACTCGCGACGCTCCGCCTCGACCAGCTCAAGGTTTGCCCCGATCAGGTTCTTGTGTGAGGGAATCAGCCAGAGCTGTTCCAGCTCAGTCGTGGCCAGCGCCTCCTCGCCTGAAGCTGCGCCCATTAGTAAGTGATAGGTGGAGATGCGTTCCGGATCCTTCACCAGGCCCAGACCGCTGGTGGCATTCGATTGCGGATCGCAATCGATGAGTAGTGTGTTCACTTCAGCCGCCGCGAAGGACGCGGCTAGGTTGATGGCAGTCGTGGTCTTGCCCACGCCGCCCTTCTGATTGGCAACAGCGATGACGCGTCCCATAAGTTGTCGAGGAGCCAGAGCTGTTGGCAGAATAGTGCGGTTCGCATTTCGAATGCAAGGTCAGAATGTTGTGCACGACGAGAATACTTGTGCAAAACCAGTCCCAATGTTCCGGTAGGAACATTGGGTGAGGCCTTGGAGGCTTCCGCAGTGGGAATGTTCCAGTCGGAACATTGGGACGATTTGCAAGCGGGCAAAGAGGACTCCCGAGTGTTCCGACTGGAACATTAGGACGAAACGCGCTGGTGTTCCCACCGGAACATTGGAGCGAAATGTGTCTAGTGTTCCAACTGGAACATTCCTCCTAGTGTTCCAGTCGGAACATTTGCGCTAATGTTCCAGTTGGAACACTGCGATGGATGCCTCAACTTGTGTCTCAATTTGAGATCATCCCACTTATTCCACAAATTGCTGGGATTATTAGGCCTGCTAGGCTTAAAGTCGTGGCTTTATCCCACTTATTACTTTTGTGGTTCTAGGGTACCTATCAGGAGCAGGCGGGACTTGGAGTCCGGGATGGGGAGGGGAGGGTGCCAGGATAGGTGGGGGAGGGTGGAGTGGACCTGGGCGAGTTGGGAGGAGGCGATCAGGAGGGCGAGGCGTCCGGTGGGGGCGAGGAGAGAGGCGGCTACGGGGAGGACGTTGGGGAAGCGTTCGACGGCGCGGAGGGTGACTACGTCGAAGGCGGCGGGGGGGAGGGTTTCGGCGCGGACGTTTTGTATATCGATGTCCGTCAATGTAAGGGCGCGGGTGAGTTCGCGGAGGAAGGTGGCTTTCTTTTGATTGGATTCGATCAGGGTGAGGGCGATGTTGTGGGCCCAGAGTTTGATGGGGATGCCAGGGAAGCCGGCGCCAGAGCCGAGGTCTGCTACGCGGTCGTTAGTCGTTGGTCGTTGGTCGTTGGCAAAGTCAAAACCTTTCACCACCGCGGACACGGGATAAATCTTCGGGAAGAGGTGGCGAGCGGCGAAGAGGGATTCGCCGAAGTGGCGGGTGACGATTTCTTCTGGATCGCGGATGGCGGTGAGGTTGATGCGGGCGTTCCAGCGGAGGAGTAGATCGATGTACGTCGATATGCTTTTATAGAGGGCGTCGTTGGTCGTTGGTCGTCGGTCGTTGGCATCTTGTAAGAACGGATGAAGCAGCTCGGCGATGCGGGCGGGGTGCATGCGGGCTAATTCTTCTTTTTGGGAGTGCTGCTTAGTTCAGGAGCGGCGTTGAGGGCCTGGAGGCGCATCTGGGCTAGGCGATAGGTTGAATCGGGGATCTGGACGGACTTCTCGGGTTTGGTGACGCGGTTGTAGTCGGCGATGGCGACATCGCGTACGCCGTATTGTTCGGCGATGCGGCCGAAGGCGTACCAATAGTCGGGGTTGGGCTCGTCGAGATTTAGCAGGTCCATGCCGTGGATAAGGATCTCCCGCGCTTCCTTGGTTTTTCCTACCTCGGTGTAAAGGCAAGCCAAAGTGTGCAGGGCGTCTGGACTGTTATCGCTCAATTGAGCGGCTTTGAGAGCGTTCTCAAGGTCCGCGGGCCCGACTTTTCCAATAAAGAGCGCGTGCCAGGAGGCGCCGTTCAGATCCTGGGGCTCGGCTTTCCCCTCGTCGATCATGTTTTGATCGAAAGCATGCACCTTAGCATAGTCGCCGCGAAAAACTGCGCTAAACACCAAAGCGCGCATCGCGGTGGCGTCGCCTGGAAGGCGCTGCAGGCGCTCCGTAGCGAGTCTGTCTGCCTCGTCGAATCGACCTAAGGCTCGCAGGTCAAACGATTGGCTAATAAATAGTCGTTCGGACTCCGGGTATTGTTTTGCCAGATCCATGGCGACGGCGAGAGCTTTGTCATACTCAGCAAGATTGATGTGGGCATTGAGCAAGGCGAGCAGAATGTTTACCTTCTCTGCATCGTTGCGAGCGGAGTCCCTGGCTGCCTCCAGGATGGAGACAGCCTGCGGAGCCGTTCGTTTAGACAAAGTCAAGATCGAGGCGGCTGCAAGCCTCATGGTCGCAACATCCGCCGCTGCCCCCTTGGTCCAAATGTGTGGAAAGGGAGCGCCCACGAGAGGGTCATCGCCGCCTGGAAGATGCCAATCCTCCCTCAACCAGTCAAGGAGTACACGGGCCCCGACGAGATCGTTACTGGCTAATCGATCCAGAACCTCCAAACCTATCGGTGCCGGGAAGCGGGAAGTAGCAAGAATTCTGTAGTGGCCGCCTTCTTTGACGACATACCTGGAACTCTTGTAGCTCGCGGATGGCCAAAGGGTGACTTTGTAGCCGAAGGCATCGTCGCCCTGGAGCTTGGGCTGAGCCCGGGTAAGAGAGATGTCGAGCCCGACATCGGCAAATACGCCTTCGCGGGCCTTGCTGCTGAGGATGCCCTTTTCCTCTTTGACGAATTGCTCAAGCACTTCCTGAGTAGCCATGTCGGTCTGGCCATTGCGGCTGGTAATTGATCGCAACTGCTCGAGGGTCAGATTGGGATCGTAGGTGAGAAGTTCGAACCGCATGGCGACGCCAGCAGCGTCGTCGAGGAAAACCATCTGCTCGTGCAGCTGGGTTTTGCGATACAAGGCCGCGTCGGCGGCGGTGTCGGAGGCGTTGGCTCCCGATGCGCCCGCCTCTTCGAGATCCGCACCAAGAGGATATTTGCGAAGATTCACGAGCATTTCGCCGGCCGCTTTCGCGATCTGTTTGAATTGTTCTTCTCCGGCCGTGCGCCTCCTGGCTTCGGCGAGGGCAGATTGCGAGCCGTTGAGGGCGGCTTCACAAGCTACGATCAAGGCGTGGGGCTGAGGATTGATGGTTTCCGCAGTCTGTCGGGCGTCAGAGAATTCTCCGGCATAAAACAGGACGAATGCGAGGTTGTTCTGTAGTCCGAATTCCGCCAACTTTTCCGGTGACAGGGTGCGATATTCGGCGGCGGATTCCTTAAGGTTGGCCCCGGGACCGTAACGCAAGCCCTCGTGGTTGTACTCAAGGAAGATGGCGAGGTTTCCGACAATGGCTTTGTCGTCGGGATCGAGCTTTATGGCGGAGCGGAAGGCGGACTCGGCGCCGGCATAGTCGCTGCCGGGGCGAAATTTGCGACCGACCAAGTCGTATTCAAGAATGTCGGCGAGGGTTTTCTGGGCGAGGGCGGAATCGGGTTCGAGTTTGACGGCGGTGCGGGCCTCTTCGCGAGCGGCCTCACCCATGCCAGCGGCGAGAAGGGTTTCCGCGATCTGAAGATGGTGGACGGCCTCCTTGGGATGGAGGGCGATCAAGTCGCGGTAGGACTGGAGAGCCTCGCGAACCTTGCCTTCACTGAGAAGCGCGGCGCCAATGGGCTCGAAATAAATGAGAATGGCCTCACCGGCGCGCAGTTGGGCAATCTGGTTGCGCATCTCGGTGGCTTCGGAGACAGTCATGCGCCGCTTGACCGAGTCGAAGCGGATGTTGGCGTTGACGACGCCGTCTTTGCCGGAAGAAAACTCTTCGGTGAGAAGTGCAGGGCCGACAGAGCGCTTGAGGTTTTGCGGGAGAGGTTTGGGCTGGAAGCCGGGGGGAGGGACAATGCGGTATTGCCACTCGGTGACGAATGCGTCGGATAGCTGGTAGTCGGACGTACGCTTAATCTTGGGCTTCTTACCGGGGTCGGCTTTGGGATCGTCCTCGGGTTCGCGCTGCTGCAGCTCGGAAGGAAGATGAGAGAAGAGGGTATCGAGACGAATCGCGGCCACGGCGGCATTCAGATCGGTGAATCCGCGGCGGGCGCGATTGGATTCGAGGACTAACTCGAACTGGTGCGAGAGGTCGGCGGGATCGGAGCGGTCCATGCGATCGAGTTTTTCAGCAAGGTATTGCGACTTGACGTAGTTGGTAAGTTCGTCCTGGGCGTGCTTGTTCTGTTTGTCGGCGTAGGAGCGTCGAAAAGAAGACTCGATGCTGCCGTGAGGTTGCGAGGTTTCGACGATGCGAGCGGGGCCGTTCTCTGCGAGGAAGATTTCGCGCTTTTCAACCAGGGAATTATCGGCCGAGGAAGTTGCAGGCGTGCGGACCAACGCGCTGGCGCCAGGGCGGGTGACAAGAGCGAGTCGCTCCTGGTCGGAAACGGGCAGCTGGCCGAGCCGGGCATATTCGTCAGTGGCGTCGATCCACAGATCAGGAGGGCCGGGAACAAAGACGATGGCGTGATCGAACATGCCCATGCCGGGAAGGTCGAGAGGCATATCCAGACGGGTGCCGACGTTCAGCA
This sequence comes from uncultured Acidobacteriaceae bacterium, assembly GCA_963749985.1. GTDB lineage: Bacteria > Acidobacteriota > Terriglobia > Terriglobales > Acidobacteriaceae > Sulfotelmatobacter. Next base: position 805,067 of record CAVVOS010000008.1, read on the forward strand.
GGGCAATGTAGGCAGGGATATTGGCGACGCGGAGCATGGCGACGAGGAGGACAGCTTTGTCCTTGCAGTCGCCGTATTTGCGGCTGAGAGTTTCGGTGGGGGAATGAGGGACGACGGCGGCATCGCCAAACTCGACGCCGGTGTAGCGAACTTCGCGGTCGAGATATTGGAGGATGGCGGCGGTTTTCTGATCGCGGGAGTTCTTGCCGGCGATGAGCCTGGCAACGACGGATTTGAGGTCGGCGGGGGCAATTTGCTTGTCGACGATCTTGCCGTATTCCTCGGCGACCTGCTGCCAGGAGTTGCCTGTCGAAAAGGCGACATTCGGATAAGCGGGAACGTCGCTGGGTAAAAAATATTGAGCGTCGTCGAAGGGATCTAGAGGGCCGTGGTCGAAGGTGATGCGGACGCGGCCGTCGGACTCGACGCGCTGAGGTTGAAGGTCGGAGAGGAGTTGCAGGTTGTAGCGAAGAGGAAGTGAGGACGGGGCATCCAGAACCAGGCGGGCGTGCTGCACCGGAACGGACCGGCCGAAATAGAAACGCTGCAGAGAGCCGGCCCCGAAGAAAGGAGAAGTCTCGGTGGAGGTCTCTTCTTCCTCGACGAGCGAGCCGGGAGCGATTGCGGGCAGGGGCGCGCGCATGACGCGCCGATCGCTGAAGACGTTATCTTCGTTCTCCTTGGCGGGGGCGTCGGTTACGGTGTTGGAATCGAGGGGATGCACGGCGCTGTCGGGAGTGATAACGCGGGCGTGAAAGGTGGGACGCACTTCGTGCCAGGGCTCCCAGGTGACGGAGAGGTCGGACCATCCGTCAGCACCGCGCTGAGTGAGGACTTTGTAGAGGAGGTACTGAGAGTGAACGGCGCGGCCTTCGGCATCGAAGACAAAAGTGTCTTGGTCCTCGAGAATGAGAACGTCGGCGCTGGCCGGGGGAGTGACCTGGGAAGCACTCTGATACAAAACGGCTGCATCGGAAGAAAAATGGGGCGTTTCGGGCGGATTGGAATTGGCCGCGGACGCGGCGGCCGCCAAGGTTAAGAATACAGATTGCAGAGTGGTGCGGAGAAGCCGGAATGATGGATCGGACACAATTGCGCCTCATATTATTAAGTTGGCTAGAAAGGTAACCCGGAACGGGGCGGGGAGCAAGTGACAATCGGAAGGGTCATGTCAGATTGGGGATAGGGCTGAGGCGGCGTTTTGGCGCAACGGGGCGAGGCGGGTTTGTTCCAGGTGGTCGCGGTAGAAGAGGTTGTAGGTGTCGAAGGGGATGAGGCGGCCGTCGGGGTGGACGATGTGGACGCAGGTTTTTTTGACGCTGCGGACGTCGAAGGAGTGGGCGTCGATGAATTGCATGATGATGATGCGGAAGATGTTGTCGTAGGAGAGAGGCATGGAAGAAGACAGCAGGTTCCTCGACTCGCCGTCGCTTCGCTCCGGACTTCGCTCGGAATGACAACTCTTTGTGATATCAGCTGGAACTTGGTTGGGGAGCCAGACTTTGGGGAGGCAGCAGAGGAGTTCGCGGAGGGTGCCGGCGCCGCTGCGGGGGGAGTGGTTGGTGGCGAAGAGTTTGAAGAGGTTGGTGCGGACGGTGGGGTCTTGTTCGTAGAGGATGGTGTTGGCGGCTCCGTTGATGAGGACTTCGGGAGGGATCATGCTGGTGAGGGGGATGACTTTTCCGTTTAGCTTTAAGGCATAGGCCATAGCGAGGGAATCGGGATGGCAGGGGACGGGGATGACGTCTTCGGGGCGGAAGACGGTGGTTTGCTCGAGGATTTTGCGGCGGACTTCGGTGAGGGTGAGGCGGTCGGTGGCGGGGTTGAAGTTGCGGACGAACTTGCCGGTGCCCGAATGCGAAAGCAGGTTCCTCCACTCGCCGTCGCTTCGCTCCGGACTTCGGTCGGAATGACAAGTCTCTTCGTGGTCGTCGGCATGACCATTTGTTTCCTGAGGGTTCGCGTTTGGGATCCAGGATTCGAGGCGGCCGGCGTCTTGGATGGGTTGGAAGGTGACGCCGCGGACACAGGGCTGTTCGAGGGCGAAGTCGATGGTGCGGCCGATTTCGTGGTCGTTCAATCCTTTCTTTAGGGTGACGACGAGGTTGGTGGAGATGTTGTAGCGGTTGAGTTTTTCGAGGGCGTCGAGGCGGACGCGGCGGAGGTCGGCGCCGCGGAGTTGCATGAGAGGTTCGCGCTCGAAGGAATCGAACTGGAGATAGACTTCGAAATCGTCGCGGACGTCGGCGAGGCGCTTGACGAAGTCTTCTTCCTGGGCGATGCGGACGCCGTTGGTGTTGACCATCAGATGTTTGATGGGGCGGGACTTGGCCATCTCGACGATGGTGAAGAAATCGGGATGGAGGGTGGGCTCGCCGCCGGAGAGTTGGACCACGTCGGGATGGCCTTCGTTGCGGACTACGGCGTCGAGCATGGATTCGATTTGGGGGAGGGTGCGGAATTGCTGGCGCTCGGGGCCGCTGGCGGCGTAGCAGACGGGGCAGCGGAGGTTGCAGTAGTCGCAGATTTCGACGAGGGTGAGGCAGGAGTGTTGTTCGTGGTCGGTGCAGAGGCCGCAGTCGTAGGGGCATCCCCATTTGACGGGAGTGTTGTAGACCTGGGGCATCTCGGGAGGCTTGATGAAGACTTCGCGGCAGCGGCGGTAGTAGTCGACGTCGTCGGCGATGAGGACACGCTCGGAGCCGTGCTGGGGGCAGCGTTTGAGGAGATAGACCTTATCGTCCTGGAAAACGGTTTTGGCTTCGACTTTGCGGTAGCAGGTGGAGCAGATGGAGATAGCGACGTCGTAGAAGAGGTAGGGGCGGGTTTTGGGCATGGTTCGCTCACCGCGACATTGATTCGATTGAGGTCGCGGAAATCATACAGCAAAGGCGCTTGGCGGCGGCGGTTTCGAAAATGACGACGGCGGAGCTGGCGCGGGCAAAGTGCTTAACCACAGGGGACACAGAGGTTCACGGAGAAAATCCAGGGCCTACCGAACAACTCGTGTAGACACAAGGTGCGACCACTGGGGCTGAAGCCCCCAACCGATTTCGATACTCTACGCGGCGCTGAAGCGCCGCTCTTCCACGGTACTTCGGACGGTCGTAGTCCTTCCGCGCGCGGTACTTCACACAGTCGTATTTCTTCCGCGGTGAATTTTCGGTGCCCTGCCAAAGAAGCGTGGGTGGTCCGGGCCTGTGGCGGTGCGAGCATTCAGCGCAGAGCAAAGTAGTTCACGAGTATCAGCAGAGCGGGCAGGAGGGAGTAATAAAGGAAGACGACGACGGCGGCGAGGATGATGCGGGCGGGGTTGGGGAGGATTCCGGTGAGGCGGATGGCTTTCCAGGCGAGATAGAAAATGAGAACGTGCAGGGCCCAGGGAATCATTATCAAGAAGGACGCGAGGGAGTTGGTGCCGCGAAGGAGAACAAAAATGAGGGCTGAGCTGCCGAAAATTCCGTAGAGACCGAGGATGGAGGGGATGGCGAGGGCATAAGCGAAAGCGCGGCGCCCGGGCCGGCGAAGCAGGCTGACGAGTAATACAAGATAAGGCACATTTGACGCCAGTGCCGAGATGAACGTGGTTAACAAGGCGGCGCGGAAGTTGGCGGGGACGGAGGAGCGAGCCCAGCGCCATCCGAAGATTACGGGTACGACCTGGGTGGCGATTTGCGCGACGATGGCGAGGATGAGGCGCTGGATGGCGGCGCGGCTGGCGGGCGAAAGATGAGTGACGACGTCGAGAGTGGAGCGGGGCTGGATGGCTGGGTGAGGAGTAGAAGCTGGAACAGAAGGAGGGGTTGAAAGAGTCGCCGCCGCAGATGCGGAGGGCGGAGCGGAAAGAGGAGTCGAGCTGGGCTCGGCCGGATGGTCCCTTCGGCTCCGCTCAGGGCAGGCTTGGAGGGTTGTCCCTGCAGGGGCAGTGGGAGCGTTCCAGCGGAGTGGGGGAACGGCGGATTCGCGGATGATCCCTTTCGCGAGTTTGGCAATGGTGATGACGCCGAGGGTAATGATAAGGGCGGCGACAGCCATCAGGCCAAATAAGATTGGAATCGTTTGGGGATCGCGATGGCCGCTGCCTCCCAGGCTGCCGAGCATTCCGAAGCACAATGCGAGGAGAAGCAGCGCGAGAGACGCAAAAATGACGAAGATGGAAGTGACGACGATGCCGAGAGTGCGAAGCGTGTTGGAGGCGAATTGATCCATGGAACAAGGTTGCGGCGCGTCTGAAGACGCGCCCTTTCAAAGCCTCTCCCTTGTGCCGCGCATTTCCGGGACAGACGAGCGTGGAAACAATCGCAGCCAGCGGACGATGTCGCGAGAATAGTACAGGAGGACGAGGAGGCAGGCCCACTGAATTCCTCCGAGGCCGAGAAAGATGCGAGGGTAGGGCTTGATGAAATCGCAGAGGAGGCGGAAGGACAGGTAGGCGACCATGAAGAATTTGAAGGCGTCGCCGGGGAGAAAAACCGTCGTTGGTCCCTTCGCTCCGCTCAGGGCAGGCTGAAAACGGTCGTTAGTCGTCGGCAAAAGCCCCACTTCTCGCAAAGGACGCGAGAGATGGGGCACCCGGGGTCCGTGGTGCGGGTAGGGATCCTTCGACTGCGCAGAGGTTTCGCTTCGCGAAACTTCGGCTCCGCTCAGGATGACAATTTCTTTAAGGATGCGATAGAGGATGGGGATTAGGAGTAGCAGGAAAATGATTTCGTAGAGTTGGGTGGGGTGGCGGGGGATGGCGTCGCCGAAATTGATGGCCCAGGGGAGGGTGGTGGGAGTGCCGTAGGTGTTGTCGGCGAGGCCGGTGAGGAAGCAGCCGACGCGTCCGATGGCGATGCCGAGAGCGAGGGGGATGGCGTAGAGATCGCCGGTGGACTGGCGGAGTCCGATATAGCGCTTGATGAGTTCGACGGAGATGAGGCCGAAGACGAGAGCGCCGACGATGGTCTTTCCGCCGAGCAGGTAGGCGGGGTTGCGGAGGTTGTGCCAGGTGAGTTGGGGATCCTCGAGAAAAAAGAGAAGTTTGGAGCCGAAGGCGGCGCCGGCTACGGCGGCGGCGATGACGGCCCAGCGGATGGGAGTGGAGATGGGATCGCCGAAGCGGCGGCGGAGGAATAGGTAGACGCGGAAGGCGATGAGGTAGGCGAGGGTCTCGAAGAAGATGTGGGGATGGATACGGTAGGGGCCGAAGTGGAGATAGACGGGGAATTGGGTGGCGAGATGGAGTGAGAGTGAGATGGAGAATTATAGGCGGTGGGGCAAGGGTTTCGGCGACCTTTGGCTGCAGTTGTTCTAAGATGCTTTGTGGAACGGGCGAGGAGGAACTGACATGCTGAAAGCTGTGAAGGAGTCGGTTCACCGACTGACGAGCCATCTGCAGCTGATGAGCAGCTACCTGGAAATGCAGGACTACGCCAAGGCGCTGGGGAAGGCGAAGGAAACCATAAAGGAGATGCACGCGCTGGAAACGAGCCTAACGGGGCTGGCGAGCGCGGGGATGACCGTGCCGAAGAATGGGGCCGTTGTGGTTCCGCATGGCTCCACGGTGGTGAGCCACGAAGACGTGACTGTGGACGTTGACAGTGAAGAAGTGCGGACAGTTAAGCAGAATGAAGTGCGCGCCGGTCGCGGGAAGGACAATCCGAAGACGAAGTGAGGATGGACCGCGCGGGCCGGAAACTGACTTACGATGTCGCAGCGGGGCTGGCTATGTTGGGGAGCGTGTGTCAAGCTTAGGGGATGAAGAAACAATTGTCGGACCAGCAGTTTCATGATCGGCGGTATCAGGAGCGGAAGCGGGCCGAAGCGGCGAAGAAGCCGGCTAAGAAGAAGGTAGTGGGTGGGGAGTCGGGGAAGTCCCGAGTACCGAGTACCTAGTGGCGAGTAGCGAGCGGGTTTATTGCGGCGCTGAGGATTTGGTGGCGCGAGAACTCGTGCCGTCCCCTTCGGCGCGCTTTGCTTGCTCAGGGCAGGCTCTACGGGACTTGCTCTACGCTCCCCACTTCTACCCGGCACTTCCGTGCCGGGCTGTCACATGCCGCCCCTTCGGGGCTTTGAGCTTATCCGGTCCAGGGTACAGCTTGCTCACTACCGGTTAGGGGAATTCCAGGGTTACGAATTTGGCGAGGGTGTGGCCTGCGTTGATGATCGGGCGTCTGAAGCCGTGGTTGAGCCAGACAGAGTTTCCAGAGTTGAAGTGGCTTGGGGGCGGTGGAGGGGGTTCGGGTGGACCGTGGGTGCGGGGGTCGTTGGTGAAGACATCCAGATCATTTATGGCGACCAGCAGCAGCGGGCCTGATCGGGGGCGCGAGGGGACGACTGCGCCGGGTTGGAGTTCGAATTCGGTGACGCGGATGTTGTCTTTGACGAAGAGAATTTGTTTGGTGCCGTTGGTGAGGATATCGAGGCCGCGGTCTTCGTCCCAGTGAGCGGTGGAGGAGCGGAGAGATTCGTCTTCGAGGATTTCGATGGTGACGTTGCGGAAGGGCTGATCGCTGAGGTTGCGGGCGATGTGGGCGAAGGTGGCGGGGGAGAAGCGGGTTTCACCGTCCTGGAGCTTGACGGTGACAGGAGGCTTGTCCTTGACGGCGTTGACGACCTCGGAGGCGCCGAGGGTGACCTGGAAGTAATCGTGGCGGTGCCAGTGCATGAGAGTGTCGGCGTGAGGGGGAATCTCGACGTTGAAGACGCGGACGGACTTGTTTTCGAGGGTGAGGTGGTGGTGAGGCTCGGAGGTGATTTCGACCTCGGGGGCAACGGCTTGCGCGGCCAGCAAAATCGAGAAGAGGCAGAGGAAGGTGAGGCGTTTCATGCGCGGGATTGTAGCACTGGGGCGATCTTAACGGCGGAAGCGGCTGATCAGGTAAAGCACAAGCGAAAAGACGACGCTCAACAGGAGCGAGGTGGCCAGGGGGAAGTACAGCGTGGTGTTCTTGCCGCGATAGAGGAAATCGCCGGGGAGGCGGCCGAGGGGAAGGTGGGTACGGCCTAGCAGCATCAGCACGACGCCTGCTGAAACCAGGATAAGTCCAAGAAAAATAAGCAGTTTGGCAAAGTCCATCGACTCGACTCCCGTTGACAGCGATAGGGGCATAGTTCGGTAAGGAAGCGAGCCAAACGCGCTATTATTGGGTCGCAAAGAGCGCGACCCTTGGCGCGGCTCGCTCAGATCCTTCGGCGGGCAAAAGGCGCCCGCCTCAGGATGACAATGCCAGCAAAGAGCTTGCCCGGGTCGGCGATCTCTGACATAATCCTACCAAAGTAGGTATCGTAATAAGTGGTTTGGCAAACTACCATCCCCCTGCCACTCCAGACTCGCTCAAGAACCAAGAAAACTAATTTAGCTCCAAGCCTGGCCCCCGGGCTGAAAAGAGCACCCGGAGACTTAGTCGTGCTGCCCACCAAATTGTTTGCCTGTCGCGTCGCCGTAGCTGCTGTCTTCCTCTTGGGCTTTCTAGCCGGCGGTTCAAGCCGGGCGTGGCCGCAGGACGTTCTCACCTACCACAACGATAACGCGCGAACGGGAGTGAATCTCGCGGAGACTACGCTCACCCTCAGCAATGTGAATTCGACGTCGTTTGGGAAGTTGTTCGTTTTGACGGTAGATGGGTTGGTAGATGCGGAGCCGTTGTACCTGTCCGCGGTGCCGATCCAAGGCCGCGGGAGGCATAATCTTCTGATTGTGGCGACCGAACATGATTCGGTCTATGCGTTCGATGCGGACACAGGGTCGCCGATTTGGCGGATCAGCACGCTGGGAGCGGGGGAGACGCCGTCGGACGATCGCGATTGCAACCAGGTCACGCCAGAAATTGGAATTACCTCGACTCCCGTGATTAACCGGCCGACGGGATCGAACGGGGTGATCTATGTTGTGGCCATGTCGAAAGATTCTTCCGGGAACTATCATCAGCGGCTGCACGCTCTGGACGCGACGACGGGCGACGACCTGGGCAAGAGCCCGGTGACTATTTCGGCCAAATACCCCGGCACGGGCGATAACAGCTCGGGGGGCTATGTGTGGTTCGATCCGGCGCAGTATAAGGAGCGCTCCGGGCTGCTGCTGGTGGGGAGCGATGTTTATCTGGCGTGGGCGTCGCACTGTGACATCCGTCCGTACACGGGATGGGTGATGGGCTACAACGCGACGACACTGGTGCAAACAACGGTGATCAACGTGACTCCTAACGGGAGTCAAGGGGCGATCTGGGGTTCTGGGGCGGGACTGACGGCGGACGGCGCAGGCAACATCTTCTTTCTGGACGGTAACGGCATCTTCGATACGACGTTAAATTCCGGGGGCTTTCCCAGCAGCGGCGACTATGGCAACGCGTTCATCCGGCTCACGACCAAGAGCCGGCTGGCAGTGGCTGACTATTTCGAGATGGACAACGGGGTGGAGGAGAGCGACAAAGACATGGACCTGGGGTCGGGAGGAGCGATCCTGCTGCCGGCGATGAAGGATGGCTCGGGGAATAGCTGGAGCCTGGCGGCGGGGGCGGGGAAAGACAGGAATCTGTACGTGGTGAATCGGAACTCGATGGGAAAGTTCAACGCCAACAGCAACAATATTTATCAGGAACTGGCGGGAGCGCTGCCGGGAGGAAGCTGGTCGACGCCCGCCTACATGAGCGACCGACTTTATTTTGGATCGGTGGGGGAGCCGATTATGGCGTTTCAATTCAATGCTGCCAAGCTGGAAACAACCGCGGTTGCGCAAACCAGCAACAGCTTCGCGTATCCGGGAACCACTCCGAGCATCTCATCGAATGACGGTAACAACGCGATCGTGTGGGCGGCGGAGAACACCAATCCCGCGGTTTTACATGCTTACAACGCAATGACCCTGGTGGAGCTGTACAACACAACTCAGGCGGCGGGCGGACGGGATAACTTCGGCGCGGGAAATAAGTTCATCACTCCGTTGATTGCGAATGGCAAAGTGTATGTGGGGACGACTACGGGAGTGGGAGTGTTTGGGTTGCTGTCGGATAAAGCCGAGGGCGGGCATAGCTCCGCGACTGGGACGGAGGCGGCTAAGACTGACTCGGGCGCCATGACGGAAGTTTCCGACTCTGAGGTGCGCGCGATTCCGTGAAAGTACCGGGCTTCGCCCGGCGGACAGCCCCTTCGACTTCGCTCAGGGCAGGCTTGGGCGGCTGTTCCCACATAAGGACATAGCCTTCAGTCTGCTGTCTGTTCTTTAGTCTCCACATAAACTCTCACCGGTTTTAAATCTGTTTTAGACTCCTTGTATTCCGATGGTGCTCAGGGATCAGCTCGGGTTGAAGTTCATGCCGCCGGAGCGGCGGGTGTGGACGGTGCGCGGGCTGGTGGGGGCGGTGCGGGCGCATGTGGAGCGGGAGTATTCCGATGCGTGGGTGGAGGGAGAGATTTCGAATTTCCGGGCGCCGGATTCGGGGCATCTTTATTTCACGCTGAAGGATGGGAATGCGCAGATTCGCGTCGTCGTGTTCAGTTCGAAGGCGCGGCTGTTGCGGTTTCGTCCAGCGGACGGGATGCAGGTGGTGGTGCGGGGGCGGGTGACGGTTTATGAAGATCGCGGCGAGTTGCAGATTGCGGCGGAGTACATTGAGCCCAAGGGCGCGGGAGGATTGCAGGTTGCGTTTGAGCAACTGAAGGCGAAGCTGGAGGCGGAAGGATTGTTTGCGGCGGAACGGAAGAAAGCGATTCCGACGTTGCCGGGGCGGATCGGGATTGTAACGTCACCGCAAGCGGCGGCGCTGCGCGACATTTTGAACATTCTGCAGCGAAGGCATCGCACAGTGAATGCGGTGATCTATCCGGCGCAGGTGCAGGGCGATGCGGCGGCGGGGGAAGTGGCGAGTGGAGTGCGGTATTTCAACGAAGTCCGGAACGACGCGGGCCGCAGCGTAGAAGTGATTATTGTGGGGCGCGGTGGAGGGTCGGCGGAAGATCTGGCGGCGTTCAATGATGAGGGGTTGGCGCGGGCGGTGGCGGCGTCGGAGATTCCGGTGATTTCGGCGGTGGGACACGAGACCGACTTCACGATTGTAGATTTTGTGGCGGACCTGCGAGCGGCAACGCCTTCGGCGGCGGCGGAGTTGGTGATCCGGTCGCGGGTGGAAGTGGAGACGCAGGCGGAGGCGGTGCGGGAGCGGCTGGTGCGGGCGATGGAGCGCAAGCTGCTGGAGGCGCGGCAGGCGCTGATGGAGCGGGCGCAGCATGGGGCGTTCGCGCGCATGATGGACTTGATCCGGCAGCGGCAGCAGAAGCTGGACGATCTGACTTACCGGCTGGAGCGCAGCGAGCGGCAAACGCTCGAACAGATGCGGCGGCGGTGGGAGACGGCCGCGGCGGCGGTGCGCCATTACGATGTGCGGCGGGTGATGGCGGCGATGCGGGGGGAATTGGAGGCGCAGACGGCGGCGCTGGCGGCCGGGATGCGGAATCTGCTGCTGCTGCACAAGGTTCGGGTGGAGCGTATGGGGCGAGCGTTGGAGACGTTGTCTCCGTTGGCGATTCTGGAGCGTGGGTATGCTTTGGTGTTTGATGCTGCGGGGCGATTGGTGAAAGATGCGGCGCAGGTGAAGGCGGGGGAAGAAGTTTCGGCGCGCGTGGCCAAAGGTGAGATCAGGGCTACGGTGAAAGAAAAGAAGAACACAGGTAAAACATAGTTTGAACCCGGCTTTTTTTTCCAGGATCTCCGTGGGACAAGCCGGTGCTGTAGGAGATCCTTCGCTCCGCCTGAAAAACGGCTCCGCTCAGGATGACACTGCCGGGATTGGCGACGATAATTATTTATGCGGCGGATGCGGCAGGGGATGCTGACCGAGGATGACATGCGTGCGTTCACGCGTTAGGCGGATGCGGCACTTGAGCTGGTCTGGACGAACCTTACAAGTGTCGTCCCGGAGCTGGATCCACGCGACCTGATCATCACCCACAATCATCCACGCGGTCGCGTTGGTGGCATGGTTGGTTTGATCGAGATAATAGGCGGCGTTCAGGTCGATATCGGCGGCGTCGGCATTCAGCTGCTCGCAATCGTCCGCTGAGGATGAAGTTGCGGGGTTGAGGGGCGCGCAGTAATCTTCGTCGTGTTCCAGCAGGATCTTCTTGTTGGTGTCGCCAATAAAATAACGCGTGGTCACGAGGGGCACGCCTGACTCCGCGGACCACAGGCTCAAGGATTCGGCAAACGCGGGAGGAAGCTGGCTCAGCTTCAGCGATTCTTCCTTCATCTCCCGGGAGAGAACCGTAACCGTCGGAGTGGGTTCGCCATTCGTGGGATGGAAATAGAACCCGGCCAAGGCGATACCCTCCTGCATGTCGAACCACATGAATCCTCGGCCTTTTAAGTATGGTCCGCTCCTGCCAGACACGAGTACGTATCGGCCATCGCGAATCTGAACCGGCAGAGGCGATCCGGTGAGCACTTTCTCGAAGGCATCGAAGGGCGACATGTCCCAGCCATAGTGGAACGTGCAGTCGGGAAGCGCGCGGTGCATTAGCTTTCGGAATTGCTTGTCACGAACGACATCGTTTGCCGGTACTCCGGCAAAATGATTGAGAAATGCGAGCTCTTCGCTTGGAATTGGATTCTGGAAGATTGCCTTGTCGTATTGCGAAACCGGGGCTTGTGGCTCTTGAGACTGCGGTTCCTGGACACTCAGCTCGGGAGCGTGGGATATGGGTCCACTGGCTTGCGGGGGTGCCGATTGGTCTGCCGCAGCATTCGGCAGCGGGGCGCTGACGGCGATCAAGAACAGGGTCGCGAGTATCGAAGCACGTAAGACCTTGAGCTTAAGGAAAGACGCGCGAAGGGATGGCATATGGAATCACCTTTCAGCAGCCCCGGTGGAATTGTACCGTTGTTCCGAGGATTTGCAAGAAGCAAGGGCAAGGGAAAATGTGGCTAAGGTTGAGGATGAAGAATATGTCTTACGCGTGGACTGGCGTGAGTAGTGGTGCGGTTTGGCTCCCACGGCGGTGTGCTAGCGGAGATCCCTCGGCCCACTGGTGCAAACGCGGGCCCTCCGGATGACACGGGAGAGATAGAACCGCTGGATTCTTCAAACTGCACCAGTCCCCTGACGCGCTTATTATCGTCGATTTAGTACTGGCTACATTAGAATGTAGGGTTCTGAGCTTAGAGACTCCGCGGATGGGGAAGATCCGGTGACGCAAATGATGGCGCCATGGTCGAGAGTGTCGTTCACAGTGCTCGACATTCTGCTGGTAGCGCTGATCATTTACGAAGTGCTGGTGATGATCCGGGGGACGCGGGCGGCGCCGATGCTGGCGGGACTGGCTGCGGTGGCGGTGGCGTTTTACCTGGCGCGGATCGGCGAGCTGGTCACGTTGAACTGGCTGGTGAGCCATTTGGTACCGTACGTGGTGTTTGCGCTGATTGTGGTGTTTCAGGCGGAGATTCGGCACGTGTTGTCGGATGTGGGGCGGAAGGTCAGCTTCCTGCGCGGGTCGGCGACCGAGGGAGATTCGTATGACGACATTGTGCTGGCGGCGAATTTATTTTCGCAGCATCAGACCGGCGCATTAATCGTGATTGAGCGCGAGATTGGGTTGCGGACGTATGTGGAAAGTGGCGTGGCGATGGACGCGCGGCTTTCCTACGATCTGCTGGCCACGATCTTCCGGCCGAGCGCGCCACTACACGATGGAGCGGTGATCATCCAGAAGGACCGGCTGGCGGCGGCGGCGTGCTTTCTGCCGCTGTCCATGAATCCAGTGCTCTCGACACAGATGGGGACGCGGCACCGGGCGGGGATCGGGATTACGGAGGAGACGGACGCGATAGCGGTGATTGTGTCGGAAGAATCGGGCGCGATCAGCATGGCGGTGGGAGGCAAGATTGAACGGGATCTGACGGTGGAACAGTTGCGCGAGCGGTTGAGCAGTGAGCTGCGACGGTATATGTCGCCGGTGGCATTGCCCACGGTGGTAGCACAAAGCGACGATTCGGATGGGGTTGAGGAGGCGCCACTGCGGGCGGGCGCACAGATTAGCGCTGACGAGGACGAGGACCAGGAAACGGAGCGGCCGCTATGATGGCTTTCCTGCGGCGCTGGGTGTTGCACAACTTCTGGTTGAAAGTCTTGTCACTGCTGATGGCGGCGGGGCTGTGGCTGGCGATATCGCCGGATCAGGAGCCGGCCGAAGTAGCGGTGCGGGTGCCGATCGAGTTTCAGCACGTTCCGCCGGAACTGGAGATCAGCTCGATGACCATACCCGATGCGCAGATCCGGGTGCGGGGGCCGGAGCGGTTGATCCGGGAATTGCGCCCCGCGGATATCCACGCGGAAATTGAATTGGGAGATGCCAAGCCGGGCGAGCGCACGTTTGATTTGACGGCACAGCAGGTTCGCCACCAGCGGGACTTGACGATTGTGCAAGTGGTGCCGGGCCAGGTACACCTAAGCTTTGATACACGGCTGACGCGGGACGTGGAGATTCTTCCAAAAGTGACGGGAACTTTTGCGGCGGGGGAACAGATCGCCAAGGTGCTGGTGGATCCGGAAAGAATCACGATCACGGGGCCGCAGCATCATGTGGAGATGGTGGATGCGGCGACGACCGACCCGGTGGATGCTTCGGGAACGAGGACGGAGAAGACATTTGTAACCAATGTGTATGTTCCGGATGCATTGGTGCAGGTGGTGCAGCCGATGCCGGTGCGAGTGACGGTGATCATGGGAAAAAGTGCGCCGGCGGGGAACGGGCATTGAGCTGGTTTGGCGGTCGTCGTTTATCGTCCTCGGTTGGACATCTCCGGTTTATCATCCTCACTTAGACATTTTCAGAGTTGGCTGGACGTTTCAGGTTCGACATCCAACAGTTCTTATGAACCCGCACAATTTATGAGCAATCAGATCAGACAATTATTTGGCACGGACGGAATACGCGGGATGGCCGGGGAATTTCCGCTGACGGCGGAAAGCACGTACCTGATCGGGCGCGCGCTGGGCCACGATTTGATGCGCGGGGCGCGGGCGGCGCAGGCGGTGATGGGACAGGACACGCGCGAATCGAGCGGGTGGATTGCGGACCGCGTGGCGGCGGGACTGGCGGCGGTGGGCGTGGAAATGCACAGCGCGGGCGTGATCACGACGCCTGGAGTTGCGTACCTGGCGCGGTCGCGCGGGTTCGCGGCGGGAGTGGTGATTTCGGCGTCGCATAATCCGTGGACGGATAACGGGATCAAAGTTTTTTCCGGAGATGGATTCAAGCTGACGGATGCGCGGGAGCTGGCGATTGAGAAAGAAATTTTCGCTCTGCTGGATAGGCCGGGAGCGGCGGACGATACGGCATTGAAAATTGCGCGGCCTTGCCTGCCGGGGGAAACGGCTCTGCGCAAGGCGTACATCGAGGCGCTGGCGGGAAGCGTGGCGGCGGACTTGAGCGGGTTGCGGGTGCTGGTGGATTGTGCGAATGGAGCGGCGGCGGCAGAGGCTCCGGAATTATTTCGCGCGCTGGGAGTGCAAGTTGAGTTTGTGTGCGTGGCGCCGGATGGGAAGAATATTAATGCAGGGTGCGGGGCGCTGCATCCGGATACTTTGGGTAAGGCCGTGCTGGAGTCTAGCGGGAAGTTTGACCTGGGCGTGACGTTTGACGGCGATGCCGACCGGGCGCTGTTTTGCGATGGGGCGGGGCGCGTGGTGAATGGCGATGGAGTGCTGCTGCTGACGGCGCGGGATTTGCAGGCGCAAGGGAAATTGGCGGGATCGACGGTGGTGGCGACGACGATGTCGAATATGGGAGTCGAGATCGCGCTGAAGCGGTCGGGCATTCGGATGTTGCGGGCGAATGTGGGCGACAAATATGTTCTGGAGGAGATGCTGAAGACGGGCGCGACTCTGGGCGGGGAGCAATCAGGTCACATTATTTTTCGGGATGAGGATGCGACGACCGGGGACGGACTGCTGACGGCCTTGCGAGTAATGGATGTGATTGTGCGTTCGCGAAAGACGCTGGCGGAGTTGGTGAGCGATCTGAAAGTTTTTCCCCAGAAGATTCAGAATGTGCGGGTGCGGGAGAAGATTCCGTTTGCCGATGTTCCTGAGGTAAAACGAGCGATTGAGGCTGCCGAGCGCGAACTGGATGGGAATGGGCGCGTGGTGGTGCGATATTCCGGGACCGAGGCTTTGGCTCGGGTAATGGTGGAGGCGGAGTCGGAGGAGCGGATGCAGGCGATCACGGCGGGGATTGCGCGGAAAATTCAGAAGGCGCTGGGGGTTTAGGCGTGGGCGCCTGACGCCTCCACCGCGAATCCTCGGATTTTCGTTGCTCTTACGCATTAAGCTGCGCGACACTCCTACAACGGTCTATCCCCTAGAAGGTCGTGCGTAATGACAATCAAGATTCTCCTGGGATGTGTTGTCGTGTTGTTTAGCGCTCGAGTCGTAACGGCTCAGCAGGCCCAGTACAAGCAGAACGGGCCAGCTCTGCTGCCCGACGCTTCACTCACCAAAGGCGCGCTGCGGTTGAGCAGCAAGGCGAAAGTCTGCGCGATTAAATGGGGCAAAGACGAACGCCACGTCACCCAGAAAATGAAAGACGATGCCTACTCCCAGTACGGCACCGCCCCGGGGCAGGGAGTCTGCGCCCTGAAGACTCACACCGGCGCGAACGGCCAGCCCGTGACCGAGGGCTGCGAAGTCGACCACCTGATCAGCCGCGACCTGGGAGGCGCCGATACACTCCAGAACCTCTGGCCCCAGCCTTACACGCAGCACCCCGGTGCTCACGAAAAAGACTGGTTGGAGACGGAACTCAATAAAGAGGTGTGCTCGGGGAAGATCACGCTTCAGGACGCGCAGAACGAAATCAAAACCGACTGGTACGCCGCCTACCTGAAGCGGAAATCGCCGAACTAACCAGCTTTGTCGGACAGAGCCTGCCCTGAGCGAAGCCGAAGGGAGTGTCCGACCCACACAGGCCTTGCTGCACGCTAGTCTAGATCTCTCCAGTTCGAACCGACACCCATTTCCACTAGCAGCGGGACCGCTAGAGCGTGAACTTTTTCCATTTGCTCACGCACCAGCGACTGCATCGTGTCCACTTCTTCTTCTGGGACTTCGAAGACTAGTTCGTCGTGAACTTGCAGCGTCATTCTTGACTTCAGACCGCGTTCTTGCAATGCGGCATCGATCCTTATCATTGCTACTTTAATCAGGTCGGCGGCGGTGCCTTGCAGCGGAGTGTTTACGGCGGTGCGCTCGGCGAAGCCGCGTTGATTTGCGTTTTTGCTGTTGATGTCGGGGATGGGGCGGATGCGGCCGTGGAGGGTTTTTACTTTCAGGTCGCGGCGGGCTTCTTCCAGCGTTTTGTCGATGAAGGCGCGGACGCCTTTGTATTTTTCGAAATAGTTGGCGATGAACAATTTTGCTTCCGCAGGTTCGATGCCGAGTTGCTGCGACAGGCCGAAAGGTGACAGGCCGTAGACGATGCCGAAATTTACCACTTTGGCCTGGCGGCGGTGGTCGGGAGTGACCATGAGCGGCGGGACTCCAAAGACTTGCGAGGCGGTGAGGGTGTGGATGTCGTCGCCGCGGCGGTAGGCTTCGACCAGGAGCGGATCGCGCGAGAAGTGGGCGAGCAGACGAAGTTCGATCTGCGAGTAGTCGGCGGTGAGAAGAACATGGCCGGGCTCGGCGATGAAGGCGGCGCGAATGCCGCGTCCGAGTTCGGTGCGGATGGGGATGTTTTGCAGGTTGGGATTGGCGGATGAAAGACGTCCGGTGGCCGTGCCTGCCTGGTAGAACGTTGTGTGCAGGCGTCCGGTGGCTGGGTTGATTAACGCGGGCAAAGTGTCGACGTAGGTGGACTTCAGCTTGGTGAGCTGGCGGTAGTCGAGAACCATGCGGGCGATGGGGTACTCTTCGGCGAGGCCTTCGAGTACATCGACGGCGGTGGATATAGCGCGTCCCTTACCGTATTTGAAGGGCTTGGGAAGATTCAGCTTGTTGAAGAGAACGTCGCCGAGCTGGCGGGGCGAGGAGATGTTGAATTCGGAGCCGGAGACTTCGAAAATGTCACGAGCCTTGGTCTTGATTTCGCGTTCGAGTTCGGACGACATTTTGGCGAGCGCGGCGGTGTCGATTTTTACTCCGGCTTGCTCCATCCGGGCGAGAACGGGGACCAGGGGCAAGTCCACCTCTTGGTAGAGCTTGGTCAGTCCTGCCTGCTTGACATCTTCGCGCAAGGCGATCGTCAGCCGGCCGGTGATGTCGGCGGCTTCGGCGAGGTCATCATTGGTATTGGTGTGGAGCTGGCCCAGCTTGAGATTGAAGCGGCGCAGGGCAACATCGGCGAGGCGGTGCGAGGAGTAGGTGGGATCGAGCAGGTAGGAGTAGAGCATGGGATCGTGCTGCACGCCTTGCAGAGAAATGCCCAGAGGATCGAGGGCGTGGATCGCGGCTTTGTAGTCGTGGATGGACTTTGGCGTGGCCGTGGTGGTGAGGATCTCGCGCAGTCTTACGGCGGCGGCGCTTTCATCGAGCTTCACAATGGCTGCCGAGGCTGCGGCTCCGGAGATAGCGATGCGGCGGGCCGCGGGCTCGGCGGTTGGAGCCGGAGATGAGTCGTCGGTCAGCGCGAGCATGCCTGATTGCGGGACTTCGTCGACTACTTCTTCGTCAGAATCGGCTAGCAATTCTTTTTGCTCCGACTCGACGGCGATCGCAAGAGCGCCTGCGTCCGGTAACGAGTTAACGATGCTCTCTACATCGGCGGCGGAGTGGGCTTCGGCGTAGTGCGTTTCGGTAACCTGAACTTCCGGCAACAACTCTTTCAGCAGCGAAGTAAATTCGAGTTCGGTGAAGAGCTGGCGGAGGAGATCGCGATCGGGCTCGCCTGCGCGCATGGCCTCGACGTTCAACTCGACGGGAACGTTGGTGTCGATGGTAGCCATGCTCTTGCTGAAGAGGATGGTGTCGCGATTGTTCTGGAGGGATTCGCGATAGGTTTTCTTTTCGACTTCGTTGGCGCGGTCGAGCGCCTGCTCGACGGTGCCGAAGCGCTTGATGATTTCTACGGAGCCTTTATCGCCGATGCCTGGGGCGCCGGGAATATTATCGACCGAGTCGCCGCGGAGGGCCATGATGTCGATGACGCGCTGGGGAGGGACTCCGAGAATTTCTTCGACCTTGGCGGCGTCGCAGATGAGATTGTCTTTGGGAGGATTGAGGATAAGAACGTCGTCGTTGACGAGTTGCATCATGTCCTTGTCGCTGGAGACGACGTAGACAGGATGCTTGGCGGCAGCGGCTTTGCGGGCGAGAGTGCCGATTACGTCGTCGGCTTCGAAACCGGCGAGTTCGAGAATGGGGATGCGGTAGGCTTCGAGGGCGCGGCGAATGTAGGGAATCTGCTGCGCAAGATCCTCAGGCATGGCGGCGCGGTTGGCTTTGTAACCTTTGTATTCGACTTCGGTGAAGGTTTGAGTCTTGATGTCGAACTTGCGGATGGTGGTGATGGCTTCGGCTTGCGTGGCGCGGAAAGTTTTGGCGGCGACGTCGAAGACGGCGGCGAGATAGTTGGGGGAGAAATCGTCGCGCAGCTTGCGCAGCATGTTGACGAAGACCAGGACCGCTGCGGTGGGGATTCCGGACTTGGTGGACATCCCCGAGCGCTGCCGCGCCATGGCGTGATAGGCGCGGAAGATGAACGACATGGTGTCGATGAGGAAGATGCGGTTGGGATCGGCGTTCGGTTTGCGAGCGGGAGGCTTGGGCGCCGTGGGTTCGCTGCTGGAGGGAGCTTCCGGAGATTTTGTTCGCGGGGGCAAGGCAGTAGTTTAGCAGCCGAAGCGGGCGGCAGAAATCAGTTAACTCAAAAGGTAGTGGTGCAGTTTGGCTTACGCGCTGCGCCTGTTAAGCGGGAGATCCCTTCGGCTTCGCTCAGGGCAGGCTCTTCGCTCTGCCTGAAGAACGGCTCCGCTCAGGATGACAGTCGTCGTGTAATAGTGCAAACTGCCCCACTGCCAACTCAAAAGGGCAGGCGAGGCGGTCGTCTCTATATGAGCCAGGTTAGAAATCGACGGTGAAGTCGGCTTGGACGATTTTCCTGGCTTCGCCGCCGGGAGGATTGCGGAAGATGAGGTAATACTTGCGGGCCTGATCCTGGGTGGCCGGAAGACTAGCACTAACGTCCTGATCGTGCGAGGCTTCGGCGGAGAAGAGCGCTTCGCCCTGGTGGCCGTGGACAAAATCGGAGTACTGGTCCTCGTTCAGGATGAGGAAATCGACATTCGCGCTGTTGTCGTTCGACTGGACGCCGAGCTGCTTGGTAAACGATTTGTAGTTGCCGTGGAGGTGGGGCATGGCGACGTGGGCGGGGACCTCGAAGGGGAAATTCACCGAGGTGCTAACGGTGAAGGTCTTATGCAGAACGGTCTGAGTGGCGCCCACGGGCGGCGGGGCGGCGACATGATCCAGGGTGGGCTGTATTTCTGCGACGGGCGGTTTCTTTTTCTCGCAAGCACTGGTGGCGAGGAAGAGCACGGCGACGAGCAAGATCGGAGAGATGCGGAAAGAGATGCGGATCCGGGTGTCTGGATTCATGAGTGCACAGGCTTGCCGTACTCGGTGGTGTAGTGCAATTGGATTTCGCCGCAGGTGCCCTGCTCGGCGGAATAGACGACGCAGCTGTCGAAGGGACGGGAGTAGACGTGCAGGCTGACGGCGCGCTGGTTAAATTCGCGGGGGTTGAGCACACGGTGGACGGGCTCGAGCGGATCAACAGCGCAGGGATGAGAAGCATTCATCTCTACAGTTTCGGAGACTTCGATACTGCACTTGCCGAGGGCGATATCCTGATCGACCACGTGGAAGTTCTCCACCAGCAGGCGGCCGATGGGAACGGCCATCCAGCAGTTCTGGTCGCGGTGGTTGTGGACGGAGCTGGCCTGGCCGACTTCCCAGCAGATGGCGATTAACTCGTAGAGAGCAGTTTTGTCGATCAGGTTGCGCGTGTAATGTTGGCGGTCCCAGTGCAGATAGGGAGCGAGCGTGTCGGGGTTGAGGGGATTATCCTGGAGAAACCGGCGAAGCGGCTCAGTGGGCTGAAAGGCGGCCTCGGGAAACTGGCGGAGCTGCGCGACGAAGTTTTCAATCGAGACCTGTTTTGCCGCGGTGTGCATGGACTTCTCCCGGAGAAGTATAACGCAGGGGCTTGGACATTCTGTACCCATCGTGAGCGTAGAAGGAAGATGGGCCGCAGCACAATAAGGATCCAGAGCAGTTAAGAATCTGGGGAGTTAATGGTGGGAGAGAATGCGGGTGGGCGGGGGCCGACTGTGCCTGGCTGGGGCTGGATTCGGAGGAAGTGGAATTTTCGGAAGTTGGCTCGGGTTAGAACGCGGGGCGTACCAGGTTAGTAATAGTGGAGCATTGGTGCCGTTCTGCTTGGTATGTTCCGGCCCCGAAGTGGACAACGGCCGTCTGATCGGGCATCCAAGTGGGCAGAGATCGGCGCGCCGGAGGGTTCTTTCCCAGCGAAGCGCTCTTGAAAAACTTCAGAGAAGCGAAGTGGGCTGGCGGCACATCCAAATCGGAAGTGAAGTAAGAGTTGGAAATCCTCAGGAGGATGAGATGGGATTGAGCGAAGGGTTGCTGGCGGAATTCGATCAGGAGATGGTAAGCGCGCGTAAGACGCTGGAGCGGATTCCGGAGGACAAGCTGACGTGGAAGCCGCACGAGAAATCGATGGGACTGGGACGGCTGGCGGGACATCTGGCGGAGTTGCCTGGCTTGGGAGTGAAAGTGGTCGAAGTCGACTCGTTGGACTTCGCCAACCGGCCGGCGGGGCAGAAGGCACTGGTGGCGGAATCGCAGAAACACGTGCTGGAGATATTCGATAAGAACGTGGCGCAGATGCGGAAAGCGATTGCCGCGACCGGCGATGCGGACTGGTCGAAAAATTGGACGCTCTCGGCCGGCGAAAAGAAATTCTACGACGGTCCGCGGATTGGCGCGCTGCGGCGGATGGTGTTGAATCACATGATCCATCATCGGGCGCAGTTGGGCGTTTATCTGCGGCTGAATGGAGTGGCGGTGCCGTCGGTGTACGGGCCGTCGGCGGATGAGGGACGGTAGCTAGTTGCGAGTACCGAGTACCAAGTATCGAGTTTATGGTATCCGTTTTCCGGAGCTGTCCGATCCTTTGTACGGAGGGGGCGGCCATGAGCGGGCCGCCCTTTTTGTTGTAAAGAGGCCGGTTAGGCGGCGCGTCCGAGGACGGGCTGGGTGCAATGCGAACAGCGGCGGGCGTCGATGGGAATCTCGCTGAGGCATTCGGGACATTTCTTGGTGGTGGGATCGGGAGGGGTTTCGCCTTTGTGCATGCGGGCGATCAGGGCATTTACCGGAGTTACCACAAAGAAGTAGATCGCAGTGGCAACCAGGAAGAACCCGATGCAGGCATTGATGAAGTCACCGACCGGGAAAGCCGTGCCGCGAATTGAGAATCCGAGATTAGAAAAATCCGGCTTGCCGACGAGTGCGGCGATCAGCGGGGTGAGCAAATCTTTGGTGAGCGCGGTGACCACTCCGCCGAAAGCCGCGCCGATGACGACGCCGACCGCCATATCCACGACATTGCCGCGCAGGATGAATTTCTTGAAGCCGTTAAGCATAGGAGAACTCCTTCGAAACAGGGTTGGGCCAATTTATGACAGGAGGGGCGCAAGGTCAAGGGCAGCGCACTGAGGCCCAAATTCATTGTGACCCTTGCGCGGCGCTGAAGTGCCGTATTCCAAGCGAGGCCGGTAGCCGCTTCAAATCCGCATGGGCATCACGATATAGCGGTACTTGTAATCGTCGCCTTCGGCAGGGCGGAGCTGGCCGGCGGATTGGGAATCTTTCAATTCGAGACGGACTTCGCTGGTGCCGGCGGCTTTGAGGAAGTCGACCAGGTACTGCGCATTGAAGCCGATGGTGAGGGTTTCGCCGTCGTAGGGGGCTTCGATGGAATCTTCGGACTCACCGGCTTCGGTGGAGGACGCGGAAAGTTTCACTTCGCCTTTTTCCAGCTTGAGGCGGACGGCGCGCGAGCGCTCGTCGGCAAACTGCGCCACGCGCAGGATGGCGGAGTTCAGATCGGAGCTGTTCAGCGTGATGCTCTTGCTGTTGTCCTTGGGCAGAACGGCTTCGAAGTTGGGGAACTGTCCGGTGAGTTGGCGCGAGGTGAGCAGGCGCGATCCGATGCGGAAGAAGAGAGTGGATTCGTCTTTGGCGAACTCGACGGTCTCGGCGTCGGTGGAATCGAGCAGGGACTTGAGTTCGTCCATGGCTTTTTTGGGGATGAGAGTCTTCATCTCGCCGGAAACGCCTTCAAACTTTTCTCCGCTGCGCTCGCAATGAGCGAGGCGGTGACCGTCGGTGGCGACCATGGTGATCGACTCCGGCTTCAGCAGCATGAGCGCGCCATTCAGCGTATAGCGCGATTCTTCGCTGGAGATGGCAAAGCCGGTGCGGGCAATCAATCCGCGCAGTACCTGACCAGGAATCTTTACTACTCCCGCGGTAGGAAACACCGGCAGGCTGGGGAAATTCGACTTGGCCATGCCCACCATTTTGGTGTTGGAACGGCCGCAGCGAATGCTGACCCAATGATTCTCCAGAAGTTTGATGGTGATGTCGGCGTCGGGCAGCAACTTTACGTAGTCATACAGTTTGCGGGCAGGAATAGTGCAGGAGCCTTCCTTCTTCACTTTGGCATTACAGGAAGTGCGAAGGCTGAGATCGAGGTCGGTCGCGGTGAGCGACAGTTTATCTTCCTGCAGCCTCGAATAAATAGTTGGAGAGAATCGGAATGGTGGTTTTGCGCTCGACCACTCCTTGCGTAGCGGTTAACTCTCGCAGCAACTCGACTTTGCTAACCGTAATCTCCATGGTTCCGACTGCAACCGCCGCTTCCACCGGCATAGACTCCGTCCCCCGTGTAGCGTGCTACTTTTATTACTTCCCTTATATCAAATACAAAACCTATAAAACCAGCAGTAACAGTAGGCGAGGCGGAGAAGTGGAAAACTTTGCCAACCGGCCTATTGTCATTACTTTGGGGACCAGCCCTTCGTGTGAGAAATCGGTCCCGAACCTGGCGGAGACCCTACGAGAAGATTTCCGCTACTCTGGTTTCGCCTGAGCCTTGCACAGTTTCCACATCTCCTGCACAGACCTGGAAAAGGAAGACTGCGACATCTGGTGCAAAAAGCCAAAACAACGCTGTTTATCCGCCTAATTGCTCGGTCAGCTTATTGAGCAACCTGTTCAAATCCTTGTCGTTCTTGCGAACCTCTTCAATCTTCTCCACGGAGTGCAGAACCGTAGTGTGATGTTTGCCGCCGAACTGGCGTCCAATTTCCGGAAGAGACGCTTCGGTCATATGCTTGGCCAGATACATGGCGATCTGGCGAGGATAAACGATGGCGCGGGAATTATCCTTGGCCTTGATCTCGACCAGGCGCAGACCGAACTGCTCGGCGACCATCTTCTGAATGGACTCGATGGTGACCTTGCGGGCCTGCGAATCGATGAAATTCTTCAGCACCTGCTGCGCGTAAGGCAGAGTGATCTCGGCACCGATCAAAGAGGAATGCGCTACCAGACGGATGAGAGCGCCTTCCAACTCGCGAACGTTGGAACGGATATTTTGCGCGACGTAGAGGGCCACGTCGGTGGGGAGGGTAACTTTCTCCTGTTCGGCCTTCTTTTGAAGAATGGCAACTTTGGTTTCGAGGTCGGGGGGCTGAATATCGGCAATCAAGCCCCACTCGAAACGGCTGCGCAGGCGGTCTTCGATCTCGGCGAGTTCCTTGGGAGAACGGTCGCTGGCGATTACGATCTGCCGCATCGTGTCATGCAGAGCGTTGAACGTGTGAAAGAATTCTTCCTGGGTCCGCTCTTTGCCGGCGAGGAACTGGATGTCGTCAACGAGCAGAACGTCGACGGTCCGGAACTTGTCGCGGAACGAAGTCATCTTGTCATAGCGCAGCGAGTTGATCATGTCGTTGGTGAACTTCTCGCTGGAGACGTAGCAGATGGCGGCCTGGGGCTGACGGCGCTTGATCTCGTGGCCGATCGCCTGCATCAGGTGAGTCTTACCCATGCCCACGCCGCCGTAGAGAAATAGCGGGTTGTAGGCTTTGGACGGACGCTCGGCGACGGCTTGGCATGCCGCGTGGGCGAACTGGTTGCCGGAGCCGATGACGAAAGCATCGAAGGTGTAACGCGGATTCAGTTGAGCGGCGCCATCCCAATCGAAACGAGCCTGCGCCGGAGCGGTGGCAACCGGAACCGCGGAAAGGCCGCCGTTGTGACGCACCGCGGTGGCGGCGGGATCGTCCTCGGGCGTGACGAACTTGACGTCGTTGAACTCGAGGCCGAGGTTGTCGATGGCTTCCTGGATGAGATCGGCGTACTTGTCGCCGGCGTGGCGGAACTCGACAGTGGGCACGCGCACGAATAATATTCCGTTGCTGGAGTGGCTGTAACGCGTGGGCTTCAGCCAAGTGTCATAGGAATGCCGGTTGATCTTTTTTTCCAGCGCATCGAGAATGCGCGTCCACGGATTGGGAGAAAGTGTTGTGCTTGGAACTGACATAGTATGAAATACCCGCCGCGGCGTCCCGGCGGCTGGCTGAGGGCGCCTGTTAAAAAAGCAACTTCTACCTACGTGCTGATGGAACTCTTAGTGTACTGCGGAATGCGCCTCTTGTATCGGGCGCGGTTGCGAAAGTGAATGAGAGTTTCAAAGCCGACCGTTGGGCATCGTAGCACAAAAAATTTTCCTCGTACGGAAAAGTTCGCGCAGAATTTTTTCGTGAACATTATTCGGAACCCGAAGCAGCGCGTCTGTCAAGTGTCGAGGATGTAACTGCAACGACCGCGGTGCAAAACCGAAGCCGCAGCCGCCCCATGATCCCATCGGGATCAGTCCAGCCCTGCGCCAGCCCGGGGGATTCCGCGCTTAGCTAACTCCTCGTTCAATTGACGTCGCAGGTCTGCCTTTCGTTCGGGAGTCAGCTCGTCAATCGCCCTTGGCTTTTCCCTTTCAGTCGACCCTCCTGTTGTTCCTGGTTCTCGGTCAGCGACCCTTTGTTCCGGTTCCCTCGCTCCCACCAGTTGCTTTATGTTCCCTGCCAGTTTGAGATCTCCAAACTGCTCAAGGAGTTGCGGTGCCATCAAGTCGGCTACCGGCGCTAGGGCATAGGCCTCGCAAAAATCTCGGAAAACAAAGGCGTACGTCTGCTCACTGACCTGGTTCAGGCGCCACAGGCCGCCTATCTGCCTGAGTGCATATTCCAGACGCGGTTCTAGAGGCGGGGCGGTGACCCACTGCCCGGCGGAACGTATTGGTAGTTTCTCGGTTCCCCACTTACGTAGATATTCATTCACATAACTCCAAGCGGCTTGGGCCTCGACCTTTTTCTCATCTTCAGCATTTGACCCCGCTAAATGGCGCAGCTCAGCCAACCGAGGAAAAAAATTCGATTCATAGAGCGCCCTACGAAAAGCAACCCTAAGACGATCCTGCGAAATGTCGACAAGGCCATCTGTATAGATTTCAACGCGCTCGACTGTAAGCGACTCACCGAAACCCTCTGCTAGCCCCGTTAGCTGTTTCGAAATCCAGCTACGAATGGCTAAATTTTTCCCTGAGTCGTTGCTGGACTCTGGCGTTGACCTCAAGGTTATCGAGTTTTCGTTGTTCGGCTTTGTTGAATCTGACATTGGGTCTCCCTTCCAGTCGCCATTTGGCGTCCTCGAACCAATACTTATTGACGGGCACGCCCCGTTTGGAGGCCTCGAGCGCTGCCCTAGCTATGAACTCGAACGCCTCTTTCACAGACCGTCCGGTGTGGTCGGCTTCCGCTACGACCGCCTTCTCAACCATGCTTACATTTCCGTATGCCCCGTACGTAACAGGAAGTCCGATCATCTTGACTAGTCCCTCCGCAGTTTTTCGGATTGAGAGGTGTGTAGGTTCGGAGGTTTCTTGTTCAGTTGTCTTGTTTATTAAGTTTTGTTCTTCCTTATTAGGGGTGTCACTAGTGTCGCGTATATGCGACGTCGATGTCGCGCAATACGACGGCTCTGTCGCGGCGAACGACTCGTGAGTCGCGTCCACGACAGCCGTGTCGCCCCTCCACAAGATATCTTGGTCATCTACTGCGTCAAAGAGTGGGATGGTGGTTTCCTTCGGTCTTGCCGGAACTGGCAAGACGACGTAAGTAGTCGCCGAGGGAGTCTTTAGAATCTTTATCAGCTTAAACTCCTCTAGGGTTTTCAAATTACGCTGCACAGTCCGCTGAGTCGCGCCTACGACTTCAGCGATCTTTGCGGTCCCGACCCAAGTGGAGCGAGTTTCGGAATTCATATAACGCTCAAGAACGTTATAGACCACAGCACACATAGGCCCAACAGCTTTGGCGTAATTGTCAATGAAGCTATTCTCAGTGATGTAAAAATTCGCCCTACGACCACTACGAATGTTTTCTCTCATTAGCATTTCGATCCAACCATCTCCCCATAGGAACTTACGAGAATAAAACTTACAGCTTGGGAGAACTGAGGGATAGACACACTTTCCTTCTCGCATTTCAAATGCTGTGTAAAACCGGAAAAACCTGTGGGCGACTGCGGGAAACGAGGACCGGATTGTGCGATGCAACCGCGAACATTCCGCCGGCGCGGCATTTTGCTCCTGGCTACGGTCCCGCTCTGCTACCGTTTCCCTAATCCTCCGGGACGGCTTCTCTCCCGGAACCCGTACAGGTTGGACAGAATCCATCCCCACAAATGCATACGGTGCAGAGTACCGCCTTGCACGCGCTGCATTGGAAAGGAGCTCCTTGAGCTCCGCAGAAATCGCAACGCGCTTGCTCGGTGTAGATTCTTCCCCCGTTCACTCTGCGGCGATCCTCTTGGTCTCTTCTGTCGTTATCGCCCCAGTACAATCCTTCGACTCTTGTGTCCATTCTCCTACCTCCGCTTTAGGCAAGAACTATCTTATGCACGGCCGCCTATACAAGCGAATATAAGGCGAATATATCCCATTTTGTTGTGTAGAAGTTGTGAATTTCAGCTTGAGACTGGAAGAACTACCTCTCGGAGGCGACGCCTGAAAGGTTTCCGTGGTTTGGCACTGCGCCGTCCTGTGATTTATACTCAACGTTTGCCCTAACACTGTCTAACGGAACCAGGAGTAGTTATTTTTCATGCCCAAGCGTACATTCCAACCCAACCGGCGCAGGCGAAGCAAGAAGCACGGCTTTCGCACGCGCATGAAGACCCAGGGCGGCCAGAAGGTGATTTCCCGGCGCCGCGCCAAGGGACGGAAGCGGGTTTCCGTGAAACCCGGATTCCGCGAATAGTTTTTTCCGGTGCCGCTTACTTCCACAGTCGAGACGCTGAGCTGCTTGCCGCAGCACGAAGGCATCCTGGCTGTTGCCGCGCTCGGAACGCGACCGGACTCCGCGATGCCGCCAAAGAGACTGCGATTCCCGCGCACGGCACGGCTTTTGCGCCACGCGGATTTCGAACGCGTCTACAAACAAGGACGGCGGCACTTTTCCGCGTCGATGACGGTGTTCTACTGGCCGCGCGGGGAGGCGGGGACAGAGACGCGTGAAGGAACGCCGGCCCCGAGCATGCCGAAGGGCGTGCCTGCACCGCAAGGGCTGCGCATCGGATTTACGGTGAGCCGCGCACTCGGCGGCGCCGTGCAGCGCAACCGGATGAAGCGGCGTTTGCGCGAGGCGGTGCGGATGACGCGTCCCGTGGCTGGAGTTGCGGCGGATGTGGTGATCAATCCGAAGAAGTCGCTGCTGACCGCCGACTTCGCCGACGTGCTGAACGAAGTGCGGCGCGCGTTCGGGGTGATCGAGCAGAAGTTGTCGCAAGCGCCGCCAGGAACGTCGACGCCAGAAGCATCGCCGAACAGAAAAGCCGGAAGCCGGAAACCGGAAAGCCGCTCTTGAACCAATTCGCCAAATTCGTCACGCTGCAATTGTTACGAGCATACAAGTGGGCGATTTCGCCGCTGTTTCCACCGGCCTGCCGCTACGTGCCGACCTGCTCCGAATATGCCATGGAAGCAGTGGAGCGCTACGGCGCGGTGCGCGGGGGGTGGATGGCGTTCGGTCGAGTGTTGCGATGTCATCCCCTGGCGCGGGGCGGCTACGATCCGGTGGCAGGGACGGCGATGGAAACGCGATCGGTCGAGAAGTGTGCCACGGTGAGCGCGCCAAGAATTTGAGACGGTAATCAAACTTTGCCCGAATTCAAAAATCCTCAACAGGAACCCGGCGCTGAAAAGCGCCTCCTGCTCGTTTTTGTTCTGACGTTCGTCGTGCTCATGGTGTTTCAGCCGCTGCTGAAGAAATATATGCCGCAGCCGCCGGCCCCGGCTGCGCAGAAGCAGACGGTGGCGGAGCAACCGGCAGCGGCTCCGACGGCCCCGGCCGCGCTGGCAGCCGCCGCGCCGGTTCGGGCTGCAAAGGCTCCCTCTATTGTGGCGAGCAAGCAGGCCTCGGCAGAAACTGAAACGGTTATCGAGAACGATCTCTACCGCATCACTTTCACCAACCGGGGCGCTCAGGTGAAATCCTGGATTCTGAAGAAGTTCGATAACGAAGCGCAGAACGGCCGGCTGGATCTGGTGAACCCGGCGGCGGCGCAGAAATTTGGGTATCCGCTCTCGCTGTGGACTTACGACGAGACTCTGCGGAACAGGTTGAGCTCGGCGCTTTACGTGGCTTCGAATGAAGGCCAGCTCACGGCTCCGGCTGAGATCAGCTTTGAGTATGCCGACCAGGATCTCGTGGTCCGGAAGACTTTTCGGTTCGACGCCACGTACGTTTTGAACGTCGACACTTCCGTGATTTATAAGGGAGCCGAAATCTTCGCTGCGCCGGCATGGCCCGCGGCATTCGGCGACCAGGCGACCGCTGCCGCCTACGCTGCCGCTCGCATCGACTACCACAACGACGCTTCCACGGAACGCAGCGGCTACGTCTTCTTCCCCAGCTATGTCTCCCGTCTCGCGATCAAGAGCATCAGCAGTGGGAACACTATAAAAGGTCCGTTTGAGTGGGCGGGTACGGGCGATCAATATTTCACCGCCATTTTTATCCCCGACGATCCCACCGCCGCTGCCATGGTCACGCTTCGAAATGCCATGGAAATTCCGCAGAAGGCTGGCTTCAGTCCCGTGGGAGCGAGTTCGAAAGACACCGCCAACGTCGAGCTGTTGGGCGCCGCGGTCGGCAATCTTCGCGGCCGCACCACGGAGCGCTTGTACGTTGGCCCGAAGGAATTGGCCGTGCTCGATGCCGTCCCCGTTCCCACGATCAAGAACGACAACCGCGATCTGCGCGGCATCGTGGACTTCGGATGGTGGGGCATTCTGGCGCGCCCGCTTTTCCTGTGGCTGAAGTGGACTTACAACCACATCGTTCCCAACTGGGGATGGGCCATCGTGATTCAGACGTTGATCATCACGATTGCGCTGCTGCCGCTGCGGATTACGCAGATGAAGTCGATGCTGAAGATGCAGCGCGTCGCGCCGCAGATCAAATCCATCCAGGAGAAATACAAGAAATACACGCTCCGCGATCCGCGCAAGGCGGCGATGAACGAGGAAATCAGTGCGCTATATAAGAAAGAAGGAGTGAATCCAGCGGGCGGCTGTCTGCCTTTGCTGATTCAGTTTCCCTTCCTGATCGCGTACTACCGCATGCTGGGCGTGGCTTTGGAGCTGCGCCATGCGCACTGGCTGTGGATTACCGATTTGTCGTCCGCCGACTGGGTGCTGCCGATCCTGATGGTGGTGAGCATGGTGGTGATGCAGCGCATGACGCCGCAGGCCGGCATGGATCCCGCGCAGCAAAAGATGATGACCGTGATGATGCCCCTGATGATGGGCTTCATCTTCTTCCGGTTAGCGGCGGGCTTGAACCTGTATTACACCGAAAGCAACCTGATTTCGATCGCGCAGCAGGCCGTCATGAACCGCACCAAGCTGGGGCGCGAGATGCGCGAGATGATGGAGAAACGGGCCAGGAAGAAAGAGAAGTGAACTAGCAATTAGCCGTTAGCAACTGGCTTCAAACGCGCAAGAGCCGCCATTGTTGCGATAAGATTTGTCTTCAGCGGAAAAGGTTTACCCCGTGAACCTCCGTGTCCTCTGTGGTTAAAGGTTTTAGGGCTAATTGCTTATTGCTAAGAGCTTTCTATGGACAAACTCGCTGCCGCCAACCGCATCAACGAATTCCTGCAGGCCGTGGTTACTCACGGCGGTCTTCACCTCAAGTACCGCATCGTCGTCGATCCTCCGGCGCTGAGCGACTGGGAAACCCCGGAGATCTTTGTGGATTTCTCCGGTCCGGATTCCGCGCTGCTGCTCGATCGCGGCGGCGAGCTCTTGCGAGCCCTGGAATTGCTGGCCTTTGAAATTTTGCGGCTGCCTTCGGGCGAGCACGAGAAGATAGCTTTCGACTGTAAGAACCAGCGCTCGCTGCGATTGCAGGAACTGCGCATGGCGGCGAACGTAGCCGCCCAGAAGGTTCGGCAGACGGGTACGCCCTTTCACTTTGCGCCGATGTCGTCGCGAGAACGGCGCATGGTCCACCTGGCGCTGCGGGATGAAGCCGACCTGCGGACCGAGAGCGATGGCGAAGGCCGCGACCGGTGTGTGGTGCTCTATCCGGCGGACTACAAGACCGCAGGCGGAAGACCTGCACGGCGTACGCTGCCCTAACTTGGCGAGACCAGATGGTCCCGGCTACCGCGGAGCTCCTGTAACATCATTGGAATGCATTTCCGCCTTTATCTTGTTCCTCTCGTCCCGATAGTTGCGCTGCTGCTCGTCCCGGCAAGCCCTGCGCAGCAAGCTTCGCAGGGGCAATCGAGTTCCTCCAAAACATCTTCTTCTTCCTCACAGCATGTCAGGAAATCAGCGTCCGGGGCGGGCTCCCCGCTGGATGCGGGATCGGTAAGCGATGGTGTGTACCGTAATCAGGGTTTCGGGTTCACTTGCAAAATCCCGGCAGCGTGGGTGTTACGCACCGAGGAGATGAACGAACAAGAAGAAGAGGACACAAATCCGGATGGAAGTGCGCCGGCGGCGGATGCGGGCAAGGCTGGGCGGGTGCTGCTGGCGACGTTTTCGCGTCCTCCGGAAGCGAGGGCGGAGGATGTGAATTCGTCGATTCTGATTGCGGCGGAAAGCGCGGCGTCGTATCCGGGATTGAAAGATGCAGCGCAATATTTCGGGCCGGTGACCGAGGTCGCAAAGGCGCAGGGGTTCGTGGTTGAGGAAGAGCCTTATGGGTTTGTAATAGGGACCAGGACGGTGGTGCGGGGAGATTTTCAGAAGGACGTTGGGACGCGGGTGATGCGGCAATCGACGCTGGTGATGCTGGCGCGCGGGTACGCGGTCTCCTTCACGTTCATTGGCGGGACGGAGGACGAAGTGGAGGAACTGATTGAAGGATTGAGTTTCGGCGCGGGAGCGAAACCGCACTCCGCCACGAACATCAAGTGACTCAAGGAAGGAATTTATTTCGCTACATGAGACTTATTTTGCCTGAGGGCTCGTTCAAGGCTTACTTATTCGACTGCGACGGCACGATCGCCGATTCCATGCCGCTGCACTACCGGGCTTGGAAGCAGGCGCTCGCAGAATGGAATTGCGAATTTGATGAAGAGCTTTTCTACGCGTGGGGAGGCATGCCGGTAGCCGAGATCATCGCGACGTTGAACCAGAGGCATGGATTGAGTATGCCGGTGGAGGCCGTGGCGTATCGAAAGGAAAAACTCTATTTCGAGTTGCTGCCGGAGCTTAAGCCTGTCTCCGATGTGTTGGAGCATATCGAGGCCAAGCCCCGCGGGATTCCATTTGCGGTTGTGTCGGGAAGCACAAGGGAATCGGTAACGGCATCTCTGATTTCGCTGAACCTGCTTGATCGATTCGACGCGATGGTTTGTGCCGGGGATTATCAAAAGAGCAAGCCCGACCCGGAAGCCTTTCTGCTGGCCGCGGCCCGGCTGGGAGTGGCGCCGGGAGACTGCCTGGTATTCGAGGACACGGACATGGGCATTCAGGCAGCGCAGGCCGCGGGGATGGCTTCGGTGAAAGTTCCTCCGCCGTGGGAAAGGGAATAGATCAGTCTTCAGTCCAAAGGTTCGGGTTCGAGGGCGATGTTGGTTTCGCCGGCAGCTTTTTTCTGCGCGTACTTTTTCATCCAGGCTTCCCAGCTCTTGCCGGCGGCGGTGTCGCGTCCAGTGAAGGCGAGGGCGGCGATGTCGGCGTAGGGAATGGAGATCTTTTCGTTGGCGCTCTTTGGGAAGAGGCGGACGACCGAGTCTTTCAGCGTGGCACCGGTGCGGCGGTCGAAGAGATAGCCTTCGATCTTCGATCCATCTTTACGGGTGATGGTGACATCGCCGCGGTAGTCGAAAGCCTTTTCGAGCGCGGTGCGAATGTCGTCGTCGGTGGCGAGTTGCGGAATCCAGCCTTCGAGATTTTCGTGGGCCGTGCCGGGGGCGACTTCAAGGGCGTCGGGATGGGCGTGAGGCACGGCTTGCGCGGCTTCGTGGTCGATGTGTCCGGATTCTTTGCCTGTCATAACTTACGCGCGGGTTTGTTGCAGAGAGTCGTTTGTCGCCGAGATCTGCACCAGCGGGTGCACCGGCGCCTGATGTTCCTCCAGCAAGCGCAGCGCTTCCTTGTCCCGATAGCTCGAGAACAACGTGGCCTTTACTGTGGCCAGGAATCCGCCGAGCGAACTGAACGTGGCGTTTACGGCCGAGGCTTCATATCCGCTGTGCACCATGCAATTCGCGCAAGCGGGATTGCCCGACTCCGTCCCGTAGTTGCTCCAGTTCGTGGTCGAGAGAAGCTCGTGAAACGTTTCCGCGTAACCATCCTGAAGCAGGTAACAGGGTTTCTGCCATCCGAACACGTTGTAGGTGGGCATGCCCCATGGGGTGCAGGGATAGGTGCGCTTGCCCATCAGGAATTCCAGAAAGAGGGGCGAGAGATTGAATTTCCAGTTCTTCTTGCGATTTGAAAGAATCGCGCGGAACATGCGGCGGGTGCGGGCGCGGCCGAGGAAATGTTTCTGGTCGGGAGCTTTGTCGTAGGAGTAGCCGGGCGAGAGCATCATGCCTTCGAGGCCGAGCTCCATCATGTCGTCGAAGAAAGCGCGAACGGATTTGGGATCGGCGCCGTCGAACAGCGTGGTGTTCGTAGTCACGCGGAAGCCGCGGCTGAGTGCTTCTTTGATGGCATCGACCGCGATGTCGTATCCGCCTTCGCGGCAGACTGCCAGGTCATGCTCCTCGCGCTGGCCATCGAGGTGGACGCTGAAGGTCAGGTACTTGCTCGGCTTGAAGAGATGGATCTTTTCCTTGAGCAGCAGGGCGTTGGTGCAGAGATAAATATATTTCTTGCGCGCGACCAAGCCCTCGACGATCTCCCCGATCTGCGGGTGCATGAGCGGCTCACCGCCGGGGATGGAGACCATGGGGGCGCCGCATTCGTCGACCGCGCGGAAACATTCTTCGGGCGAAAGATCTTTCTTGAGGATGTGGGCGGGGTATTGAATCTTGCCGCATCCGGCGCAGGCCAGGTTGCAGCGGAACAAAGGCTCGAGCATCAGCACGAGCGGGTACTGCTTACGTCCGGCGAGCTTCTGGCGCAGGACGTAGGACGTAACAGTCCACATCTGTGAAACGGGAACTGGCATTCTTGGTCGGAACTCCTGTGCCTTTATCTTATCAGGGACAGGTGGTTAGATGGGGGAGAAGCGGCCGGAGGTGCCGGAAATTGCAACTGGGGGGCGGCCAACCGCCGCGTCGAGCACTAAAATAGCGGCGCGGGAGGATGCAATGATCGCCTCAAACGTAATGGTTGTAATCTTCTGGGGTATCACGGCTCTAATGGCCGGCTTCGGCGCATATTTCGGCTCCTACTTTAGAAAGAAAGGCGAGAACCTTGCAACGCACGAGGACATTGGCAAGTTGGTTGACCAAGTCCGCGCGGTAACAATGACTGCCAAGGAAATCGAGGCAAACATTTCCGATCGATCATGGAATAGGCAAAAGCATTGGGAAATGAAGCGGGAAGCAATCTTCTCGGTAATGGCGTCTCTGGGCAGAGCGGATGAGGCATTGCACACCTTTGCCCTAGCTGCCAAGGCGCTGAACGAATCCAAGGAACCGGGGTTTCTGCGAGGAGCAGTACAAGAGGCGAGACACGAATCCTACCGGGAGATCGAGGACTTTGATATGAAGCGTGCGCTGGCTTTGATTGTGTGCGGAAAAGAAATGAACGACACACTGATGTCCTTGAAGCTCGACCTGAGACTTATCGCATCACAATTGCGCGAAGGCAAAGGCGACGCGTATGACAAACTTGGGACAAAACTACAACGAGATTTTGCCCAGGCGTATGCGTTTGCCAGGCGTGAACTTGGTGTCAGGGGAGAAAAACAGGACATAGCCACGCCTCAATCCAATGAATCTTCGGCAACTCCAAGCCCTGATTCGCGAGCGCCCGAGTGAGCCACACCCGGCGGGCATGCTGGGGACGCTAGGCAACAGATGGGAAGTTTCCAAAAAGCCAAAGCCCCGAGCAACGCTCGGGGCTTTGAGATACTAAACGACGTCCGCCAAACACTTACAATGATAAACCCGGCGCTCTAATTGTCAAGAAACTTTGGTATCGAGTGACCCGAGGAGGGCAAGGGAGTCGAACCCTAATGGCTGCAAAACCACTCGACATTTGGCGAACGTCGTCCAGTACCCACTGGCAATGCCCTCCAAAACGAATCGGCCACCGTCTAACATCTTATGGGCAGCTACTCGCGAAACGAACGGTTCGTCCATAAATATTCGGGGCACCGTACCAAATCGGGCGAACAAGGAATGGCTGGCGCGCGAGTTCACATCCGATAGAACAACACCCTCCCCGTCGGTTCCAACTGCTGCATCAAATCGAAATCGCTGAGATTCCGCGTTAGTAGGGTGCAACCGTGCCGCCTCGCGGTCACGAATAACAGGGCATCATTCATAAGGCGCCGCCGCTGACCTTTGTCGAAACCCTGCAGACGCGCCAAAATGCCGGAGAGAATGCTAGCCTCGCGCCAGACGATAACGTCGGGAACGATTGTCCGTTGCGTGGGTCGTTGATCGATGACAGCGGCAATTTTGTCAATGACCGGTCGCGTCCTCGAATTGTAAGGTTCAAGCAAGCCCACGGCGGAAATCAACTCCGCTTCCGTAACCGGCGAATGCCACGCTTCGACCGCTCGCAACATGAGCTGGCCCGTCATGGGAAACTGGTCTCGGAGAACATCGATGTAAACGGTCGTGTCGTACAGCAACTTGGCGGGTTTCACCCTGACTGTTTCAAGAAAGTCCAGCTCCGAGTCGGCTCGTCGCTGAAGAGGCCGAGTGTATCTTTCTGGCTTGTAACGTCGAATGCTGCGCCATAACTCAGAACTCAAGATCGACCTCAGGATCGATCGTACCTCGCTGGGAAAGCAGCCACTCGGCGTAGTCGTCTCCCACAGCGATATTGGCGAGCGCAACCTCGATCAGGTCTGTGTCGGACTTAATGCCGGTTCGCTTCTTGGCCTGAGAGACAAGCGCCTCCGGCATCCGGCCGCGAACAACTTGCGTGCGGCCGCCGTCAAGCAAACCCTCGCGCTCCGCCATGACCAGTACCTCTTTAAACTTACTTTGGCGGAAGTAGGAACGTCGTGACCGGTCCCGGTTTGCCGGACGACCAGCAAGCTTTGCCATAGAGGACTCCGTAGCACAGATGCAGGACAATTGTAGCACGTGCATACTAGCGAAAGGAGGAGAGGAGAATGCACGCGAGATCGAAAGATTTACTCGTCCTAAAGATGCTGCTAACTGCCCCGATTCCGGCCTTCCGTGCAGTCGAAAAACCAGGCCGTCCATGGTATAATTTCAACAGTCGCCAAGTGAGCCTAAGTATAAGACATTTCAATAACTTGAAGTCAATTTGCAGGCATCGCGCGGACCTGGGTTCAGGCAGATTTCAAGGTTAATTGTTAGGCGTACCGGGCTTCGGTTCTGAGAGAAAGTCGGGGCATTCTCCCGCGGAGCGGAATGGCCACCAAAGAGATCAATACTCCCATCGTCGAAACCAAAACAAAAAACGGAATTGTGACGCCGATTACCGCCGGAAATGGCGGAGGCAACAGCGACTATAACGCCGACTCGATCAAAGTGCTCGGCGGTATGGAAGCGGTGCGCAAACGTCCGGCGATGTACATCGGATCGACCGGCGATCTCGGCTTGCACCACCTCGTGTATGAAGTCGTTGACAACTCGGTCGACGAGGCGTTGGCCGGGTTCGCGACCAAGATCGAAGTCACCATTCACATCGACAACTCGATCACGGTGATTGACGATGGGCGCGGGATTCCCGTCGACGACATGGACATTGACGGCGAAAAAGTTTCCGCGGCGCAGGTGGTAATGACCACACTGCATGCCGGCGGCAAGTTTGATTCGTCGACATACAAAGTTTCTGGCGGACTGCACGGAGTGGGCGTTTCTTGCGTGAACGCGCTCAGCGAAGAACTGGAGCTGGAAATCTGGCGCGATGGCGCGACCTGGGAGCAGACTTACTCAAAAGGCGAACCCACCAGCAAGATGAAGAAGGTGGGCGCAGCCAAGCGGCGCGGGACGAAGGTCCACTTCCTGCCCGATCGAACCATTTTCACCGGCACAGTGGAATACAACTACGACACGCTGGCGCAGCGCTTGCGTGAGTTGGCATTCCTGAACAAGGGACTGCTCATCACGCTGACCGATGAACGCTCGACCGATGCCAAGAGCGGCGAGGCCAAGCACGCGGACTTCAAGTACAACGGCGGCATCGCGGAATTCATCAAGCACTTGAACCGAGGCAAGCAAGTGCTGCACGACAAGCCGATCTACATGGAAGCGGAGCGCAACGGCGTGGCTATGGAGATTGGTCTGCAATACAACGACGGCTACTCGGAGTCGGTGTTCAGCTTCGCGAACAACATCAACACGGTGGACGGGGGCACGCATCTTTCGGGTTTCCGCATGGCGCTTACCCGAACCATCAACTATGCCGGGCAGCAGATGGGCTTGTTCAAGGATATAAAAGAAAACCTGACGGGCGACGATGTGCGTGAAGGCCTGGTGGCGGTGATCAGCGTGAAGCTGTCACAGCCGCAGTTTGAAGGGCAGACCAAGGGCAAGTTAAATTCCGACATCGCGGGAGTAGTGCAAGCGTTCATCAATGAGCGGCTGGGAGCGTTCTTCGAACAGAATGCACCGGTGGCGCGGAAGATCATCAACAAGGCGGTGGATGCGGCGCGGGCGCGCGAAGCGGCGCGCAAGGCGCGGGATTTGACGCGGCGCAAAGGCGCGCTGGATTCGGGAGGTCTGCCGGGCAAGCTGGCGGATTGCTCGGAGCGCGATCCGAACCGGTGCGAATTATTTTTAGTAGAAGGCGAGTCAGCAGGCGGAACGGCGAAGCAGGGCCGCGACCGGCGCTTCCAGGCGATTCTGCCCCTCAAGGGAAAGATTCTCAACGTCGAGAAGGCGCGCTACGACAAGATGCTGGCGCACGAAGAAATTCGCGCCATGATCACGGCGCTGGGCACCGGCATTGCGAAAGACGATTTCGATCCCACGAAGGTGCGATACGGAAAAATCATCCTGATGACCGACGCCGACGTGGACGGGTCGCACATCCGCACGCTGCTTCTGACTTTCTTCTTCCGGCACATGCAGGACCTGATCAAGCGCGGCAACGTATTCATCGCGCAGCCGCCGCTGTATTCGCTGAAGAAAGGCAAGTCGTTGCAGTACATCAAGGATGACGATGCATTCGACAAGGTGATGCTGAAGCGCGCGGCGGATGGGCTTGTGGTTCGCTATGGCGAAGGCGCGGCCAAGCTGGAGGGCGCGAACCTGACGCGCTTCATGAGCGTGCTGAAGGAGTATCTCAGCTTCTTCGACAAGGTGAACAAACGCCTGCGCGATGAGAACATCACCGAACTGCTGCCGCGGCTGGACCTTTCGAAGCACGCGGATTTTGAGGGCGACAAGAAGACGCCTTCGAAGAAGATTGAGAAGCTGGAAAAGGAATTGAACCGGCTGCAGAAAGACCGCAAGGTCACCGGAGTGGTGAGCCGACTGGGCGGAGAGCGTAATTCGCGGCGTCCGCTGAAAGAGATCGAGAGCAGGTTTGACGAAGACCATAACTTGTGGGAAGTGCGGTATGTGGACTCGCAGGGGGCGGAGCACATCATCAACTGGGAGCTGGCTTCGGCTCCGGAATGCCGGCAGCTCACGTCAAAGTTCAAGCTGATCGAGCAATATCTGGAGCCGCCGTATGTGGTGGAGGTGAAGCCGCAGGCTAAGAAGGGAGCGGCTGAACCGGCGGCCGAGGAGGACGAAGAGGCGGGCGAAGTGGTTGCTAAAACCGTCGTCAACGATTCCGATAATATGTTCGATAACTCTTCCCTGCAGGGGCTTTTCGATTACGTTCTGGAACAGGGCAAGAAGGGCTTCATCATTCAGCGCTATAAAGGGCTGGGGGAGATGACGGCTCCGCAGTTGTGGGAGACGACCATGGATCCGGAGCGGCGGACGCTACTCTCGGTGAAGCTGGAAGACATTGCCGAGTGCGAGACCATCTTCACGACTTTGATGGGTGAGGATGTGGAAGCGCGGCGGAAGTTTATTGAAGAGAATGCGCTGGATGTGAAGAATTTGGATATCTAGCAAGAACCCGTTGCCACGGATTTGCACGGATTCACACGGGCGGCCTTCAAGGCCGCCTTTTTCTTACTCCCAACTTACGTCAGGGCCTAGTGAATGCGGCCCCCTTCGGCTTCGCTCAGGGCAGGCTCTGAAGGGGCTGGATTTTCGCGTTCAGCGGCTGGACGCTCGAGGCGAAACTCTATCCTCGCGAAGCAGCGCCAAAAGGCGCGGCCTATGGGTCGCGCTTTTTCTTCGGGGGCTAGGACGCAGTTGGGTGGGGCGAAACAGCAGATTCCTCCCTACGCCGTCGCATTCGCTCCGGCTCCGGTCGGAATGACAGGGTACTGGGAGGAGTTCGGTGATGAAGTATTGGGAGAGATTCAATAGCTACAAGGAACGCGGGGAGTGGGTGGAGCTGCTGTTTATGGCGGCGGCCACACGGGCGTTTTGCGCGGCACAAGGAGCGGTTATGCCGGTGAGGATGATTTTCGGGAGAACGAGGAGACGGTGGCTCCCAGCGAGAGCAGTGTGATGAGCGAGATGATCCCGAGAGAGATGACACAGTAGATGCACCAGACTCCGAGGACGTGGGCTTCGATGTGGGCGAGGTAGAGGGAGTAGGCGAGTCCGGCGAGGGCTGCGGCCAATATCAGGCGATAGGCGCGGCGCCAGGCGAGCGCGCCGATGAGGAGGTATCCGGCGATGCCGAGGATGGCGACGGGAATGCCGGTTCCTTGCAGCACGGCGTAGGGGCTGTGATTGACGATGCCGCAATCCCAACGCTCGTTGATGCTGCAGGGCGAGTCGCCTTCGGTGCGGTAGTGCTCGCGCAGGGCGAGTGCGGAAACGATGATTCCGAAGGCGGCGAGTAGGACCACAACGTACTTCATGGGTTGCTCCTCTTTCTCTTGATCTGAACGACTTCCTTGGAGCCTCAGATTCCCAGGGGCTGAAGCCCGCGTTGATTCTGCAGCTTTACGCGGCGCTGAAGCGCCGCTCTTCCACGGTGCTGCGAACCGCTCGTCCGCATCGCTAAGGCTCCACTCCTCTACGGTACTGAGGCTCGTTCTTCCGCGCCGCGAGTACTTTGTTGCTCCATCCGGAAGCCGTTAAGCCGTGCCCGGATACGCGGAACATCTATCTGACACGGCTCGCTCGCACGCCGTCAACTGGCAGGATGCGCGGCGGCGGCGATGTCTTGGAGCAGATCGGAAGCTTGCCAGTCTGCGCCGTGATACCACTTGAAGATTTTACCGTCGGGAGAGATGACGGCGGTGCTGAGGGAGTGGGTGATGAGTCCGCCTTCTTCCTGGTAGGTGAGCGCGAAATAGTTGGCGAAGTCAGGTAACTCGGCGGCGGGGATGGCGGAGAATTCCCAATGGGTGAAGAGCGCGGGATCTTTGCTTCCGGCGCAGGAAAAACCGTACGCGCGGAGAACTTTGGGCGTGTCGTGCGCGGGGTCGAAGCTGATGCTGAGCAGGTGAGTCTTGCCGTAGCGGGCGGGATCGATGCGGACCTGGCGGTCGATGGTGGAGAACTCGTGGCTGACACGCGGGCAGAAATCGGGGAAGGGGCAGCGCGTATAGATGAGAGTGAGGAGCAGGGTCTGGCCGCGATATTGATGCAGCGAGATGCGCTTGCCGTTTTGGTTGATGAGGTGGAAGTCGGGGACGTCGTCGCCGGGAGCGGGGATGTGCATGGCGGCGGTGGGCTTGCTGGCGGGCGATTCCGAATGGCCGATCACTTTAACGTTTTCGAGCCAGTACTTACCGGGCTCGACGACGACATCGGCGGTGATGGAGTCGCCGGGCTGAAGTTGATCGATTTGCGTGGGAGGCTTGATGGTGTAAGGCATGACCATGGGGTCCATAAAGCCGGGGATAGGATCGTTGTCGATGTTGGCGGTTCCGGCGTTCTTGTCGATGGAAATGACTTTGCCTTTGAGGGAATAACGCTTGGCGGAGTCAGCAGTGGCGGCCGAGTGCGATGGGGCGCGGCTGCAGGCGGCGGAAAAAGTCAGCAGAGCGAACAAACAGAGGAATGCACGACGCTGGGCGGATGGATTGAATGTGCGGGTCCACGCGGTGGGGAAAAAAGCAGGTCCTTCCACTGCGCTCGCTTTCGCTCCGCTCCGGCCGGGATGACAGTTTTTGTATGTAGCGTGGGAAATCATTTCGGTCTTTATTTATTATCTCTGATCCTCGATCCCTGGCACGACGGAGATGCTTGTCTGATCAGAAAACCGCCGAGCTGCGCTCGACGCCGTTGTGGCAATTCCTAGAATCAGTAACTTACGTGTTGTCAGACGCTGATTAGTCCGACTCCCGTCGCCGCTCACCAATATTTCGTTTACCACATGCAAGATCACTTCGACGCGGCCACCGGCTTCACCTGGTCGTATTCCGGGTTTTTCCAAAGCGCACTGTGATACTCCAAAAGGTCGGCGGTGACCTGCGCTACCTCAGTGCCGTAGTATTTCGCAACGACGTGGAGTGCCAGATCAATCCCCGAAGTCAGGCCGCCCGCGGTTGCGATTTTGCCATTTTCGACGAAGCGGGTTCCACTGACGAAGTGTACAGCAGGAAATTCCTTCTGCATGCTCTGCTGAAAATAGTGATGCGTGGTAGCAGTTTGG
The DNA here is from genome assembly GCA_963749985.1 of uncultured Acidobacteriaceae bacterium. Taxonomy (GTDB): domain Bacteria; phylum Acidobacteriota; class Terriglobia; order Terriglobales; family Acidobacteriaceae; genus Sulfotelmatobacter. Next base: position 846,491 of record CAVVOS010000008.1, read on the forward strand.
CCGTCGAGCATCCCATACCCCGCCAGCACTGAGGCGCCGGTGCACACCGACATCGTCACATCGACGGTGGCCGAATTGGCGAGCAGCCATGCTTTCTGGGCCGCGCCGCGTCCGTGCTGCGCGGGAATCACGATAATCTGTGGCTTGGGCGCATGGTCGAAACTATAGTTGGGCACGATGGTCAGTCCATTTGCATCCACCGGCTTCAGCGAATCAGAGACGGTGTAGACGTTGAACAGCATCACCATGTCGTCACCGTCCGATGCATGCCATGGCTTGCCTTTGGTGGTAAGCATGGCGTCGCCGAAGACCTCCCAGGGGCCCGCGATGTCCATGACGTCCGCGCCCTCCGAGACCAGGAACGCTACGTTGATCTTGCCCGTAGCGGGTGGCTTCAGGGAGCCGGTTTCTTGCGTGGAAGATTGTAGTTTGTTGGGTGCCTCCCCGTGGCTCACGAGAAGCATCAGGTTCAGAATTACCCCGATTACAGCGGCAATCCATATCCCTTTCGCTGCTCTGCGCATACGACCCTCCTGAGGAACTGCTTGCGATAGGTATCTAGTAAAGCATTTCTAGTTCACCGGTTCCTAGCTGTCTCGGTTGGGATGCTTGGGCGCATTCCGATTTAATGCTCCACACGCTAATAGTGGAAGCGGTAGCGGAACTCTGCATAAATCTGCCGCGGGTCGTTCCAGTGAAATCCACCAAAGGTCAGGCTGTTATCGAGTTGCACGCGGCGGTTGGCCACGTTCAGCGCGGTCAGCGAGACGGTGTATTTCTCGGCGAAAGTCTTGCCGAGGGAAAGGTCGAACGTGGTGTGGCTGGGGAGATAGTTGCCGGGATACTGCACGCCGGGCAGTCCGTTGGTGAAACCGGAGCCGTAGTAGACGTTAGTTGAGGCGTAGGTGTGCCAGGGCAGGGTGGTGTTGTAGCCGGCGTTCAGCGTGTTGCGCTGGTCGTGGTCGACTGGCGCAAGTCCTGGAGGAATGTCGAAGATCAGACCACCGGTGATGGGGGAAGTTGCCTGGGCGATTTGATTGGCGTAGGCGAGATGAAGCTGGCCGTGATGGAAAAGGTTCGGCGAGCGCAGCGTAAGTTCCCAGCCCTGAATCATGGCGTAGGACCAGGTGATGGGCCAGAAAATATTCGACTCGCCAATGTTGTTGTGGTCGAGCCAATTCTCCGCTCTGGTTTCGTAGTTGTCAGCACTGAGCATCCAGCCTTTATAGGGAATCGTTACGCCAAACTGCCACTCGATGTCGCGTTCACCGTGCAGGGGAGCGAAAGCGAACCCCTGACCGGTGGCGAGAGTCTGCAGCTGGTTGGTGGCCGTTGAAAGCGGCGGGGCCTGGTAGAAGTAGCCGTAAAATCCGCGGAACGTCCAGTTGAGATGCGGAATGCGGATGGCGGCGCCGAGTCGCGGATCGGTGGCGTGCTCGGAAGTCGAGCCGCTGAAGGCAGTCTCGCGAAGGCCGGCAATCAGAGTCAGCCAGGGCGTGACTTTGAATTTGTCGTCGATGAAGAACGCAGCTACGCCTCCGTTGACTCCGATCGAAGAAGGGGAGACGTTGGGCGTGCCGTCGGTGAAATCGTTGAAAAAGTAGTTGTACTGATGCTGGGCAAATCCGTAGACGCCAGCTTGGATATCATTTCGCTTCAAGTTGGCGTTGAGCGCCACCTGCGCTCCTCCATATTGGGCGGTCTGCGTGACCGTCGAGATGACCGGAAAGTCGTTGGGGCCGCCGTGATAGTCGGCGCCGTTGTAGTGGTAAAAAGGGGAAATGGTGAGCAGCGTGTTTGGATCGAAGGTGTGGACCCAAGAGAAGGTGGCATAGCCGTCGGGCTCGCGCTCGGAATCGTGCAGGCCGAAGCTGGGATAATTGGCGTTTCCGATAGAGTTGGGATCGGGGTCGATGGGAATCTGGTAATAGTCCTGGCGCAAGGATCCGACCATACGATATTGGTTTTTAGAATCGGGATTGAAGATGAACGAAGCAAACCCGCCGTAACCGTTGGCGGCATCGTTGACGACCTGCGGGACCGGGGTTTGAAGTCCGTAATTGCTGCGATTGCCGTTCAGGCTGGCGTAGTAGGCGGAGCGGGCCGTGTGTCCTCCGCAACTGATTTGATCGTCAGTCTGATAGAAGTTCCCGGCCGCAATCACCAAGTCGCATTCGCGGTCACGCTCAAATCCAGTTCGCGGCACGACGTTAAAGATGCCATACGTACGGTCGCCATAGTCGGCGTCGTAACTGCCCCGCTGGACTTCGAGATAGTCAATATCCTTAGGGTTGATCTGCGGCCCCAGATTATTGGCGATGTTGGTGTTGGGGATGGGGACGCCGTCAATCAGCCACTCGACCTGGTGGCCTCCGCGCATGTGCAGCATATCGTGCGTTACATAGGCGGCGGGCACGTAATCGGTGATCATCTCCATGCCGTTGGTGCGGTCCGCGCCGGGAGTTTCCTGGATGTCGATGCGGCTCACCATCGTGGTCGGCGTGACGCTTTCCGTGGTCGCTTCCACCGGAGTTTCCGAGACGGCGACGCTTTCCCTGGTGCCCGCGACAGCCAACTGGTAGTGCAGCACCGGACTGGTGTCCGACTGAACGACCGCGCTCTGCTGGGTTGGTTGGAAGCCACGCGACGAGACGGTGACCGTGTAATTCCCGATGGGTACGGAACTAAAGTCAAATTCTCCGTTACTATCGGAGTCCAAGGACTTTGTCCAGGCCGAGTTTTGAGCCTTCAGGGTAACGTGCGCGCCCTGGATGGGACGGTGTTGAGGATCATGGACGATGCCGCGAACGGAACCGAAGATCGTGGCGAATGCCACGGCACCGAGGAACAAAACGACTGCCGTCAAGCAAGCAAAGTGTCTCATAAATGTCTCCATTCACTGCATCGGGTTGGGGCGACTCGCCGGGACCGGGCCGACGTTCGCTTTAGCGCCGGACAGCGATACGTTCCGGTGAGGAACGCATGCCGGCGTTAAGCAGACGAAACTAAGTCAAGCTGGAGACAGCTTCAGGAGGCAGGCGGGGCGCGGGTGGATTGGAAACTGGCGGAGGCAGTGGCCGGGGAGTGCGATTGGGACGCGGCGACGCGCCCGTTAATGACTTGCACGAAAAAGGATGCCGCTTGCGACCGGGGGTGAGCCCACTGGGCGGATACGGTCGATTGACAGCAATCGTGGTTGCAGCAACTGGAGTCGCGGATGACGAGCTGTCCGGTTTCTGAGGTCAGCGAATCGTGGCAGCGATGGACTCCCTTGCGGAGGCAGCAGGCATGCGATGGGGCGGCAGCGGCAGCGGCCAGCGCCAGTGGGGCGAGATTGCCCACGAGCGCAAAGAACAGCAACAATCTGGCGGTCAGGCGATGCATGCTATCTGTGCGAATCAGAACCCCAAGGTGGGGCTAGCATAGAACAGATTCGCGGATGGGCGCAAGCAGTGGGGCGGGAGCGGCGGTTATCGCAGCAAGACGTAGGCTCCGCCGTTGGTGAAGGCGATGAGCAGGTTCATCAGGATGAACATCAGGTCGTAATGCCAGCCCGAACCTTTCTCACCCCAGAAGCCGGTGTGCCAGGCGAAAATTTTCTTCTGGATAGCGCCGAACATGATGAGGATGAGACCGATGGCGGCGAGTTGGGTGAGGACTCCGAAGGCCACGCCGAGGGCTCCGGCGACTTCGACGATGCCAAGGAAGATGGTGAAGGCTTTGCTCATTCCGATATCCTTGGAACGAGCAGCGGGATCTTTCAAATGTCTGTAGCCGCTGGTGACAAAGACCAGGCCGACCATGAGTCGCTGGAGCAGGATGCCGAGGTCGGTGAAGCGGGCGAGTTGAGGGAACATGGGGCGGCCTCTTCGATGATTGGGATTTGAGTTAGGTTGCGGATCGAACTTTGGGAACCTCCCGCTAGTCCGACCCGCGGACTAAAGAGCGTGCGCGAGAACTCAGGCGTCCCTCCGGGACGCGTCTCAACCTACCGCCCTTACCCGGCGCTGAACGCGCCGGGCTATTGTCAGACGCCCCTCCGGGGCGCGAACATCTTCCATCACAAGATTCAAGCTTTGCCGTGGATCTTGGCCCACCACCAGCGGACGCCGACGAACAGGAAACGCCAGTCGCTGAAAAACTCGGGCGGCTTGCCTTCAAACGCATGGCCGATGAATTGGAAAATCCATCCCAGGAGAAACAGAGCGAGCGCGTAGGGCCACAGGCGATGGAAGAAGATGCTGGCGAGAAAGACGGCGACCGAGAGCAGGATGGTAGGAATGCCCAGAGTGTGGCAGGCGCGGTTCACGGGATGCCGATGGCTGGAGGCGTACTGGGCGATCCACTGCTCGTTAGTGCGGTTGCCCAGCATGCGGAGGGATGATACACCGGCGGGCGCCGTTTTGCACGGGATCGCACCGGCCGGTCGTGGTGCAGTTTGGCTTACGCGTTGGGCCGGTTAAGCGGGAGATCCCTTCGGCTTCGCTCAGGGCAGGCTTGGTCCAGCGGGTGAAAACGCGGGACTTTGGGATGACAAAGTTAAGTGACGAAGTTATCAAGGATACGTGCTCCGATTACTGAATTCAATCTGGGGCCGATTGCATCTTAAGTTCTGTGAGCGAGAGTTCTGTGAGCGAGATCAACGTAGAGCATCGTCCCCACCAAGGTCCAGTGCAACAAGGAGATTCGGGACCCCACCCTGCGGCTCGGGAGATTAGTCCGGCGCACGTCTGGTTGATGGCGTTCAGCGTGGGCGCGGTGGTGGCCAACATTTATTACATCCAGCCGCTGTTGGCGACGATTGCGGCGACGTTTCGAATTTCGGTGCCGAAGGTGGGAACGGTCGCCATGCTGACGCAGTTTGGAGCGGCGGCGGGGATGCTGATGTTTGTTCCGTTGGGGGACACAAAAGAGCGGCGACGGCTGATTGTGAGCCTGCTGGTGGCGGAATCGGTGTGCCTGGCGGCGATGGCGAGCGCGCAGAATTTTGCGTGGCTGGCGCTGGCCAGCCTGGGCATTGGGATTACGACGGCAACGGTGCATGTGATCGTACCTTTCGCCACTCATCTGGCTTCGCCGGCGCGGCGGGGGGCGACCATTGGAGCGGTGCTGGGCGGATTGTTATTTGGGATTCTGCTGGCGCGAACTTTCAGCGGACTGCTGGGCGCGTGGGTGGGATGGCGGGCGATCTATTGGTTGGCGGCGGGGCTCATGCTGGTGCTGGCGGTATTGATCCGAACTGGGTTGCCGGAGAGCAAGCCAGAGTTGAAACTTTCCTGGCCGAGCTTGATTGGGTCGACGTTTGTGCTCATCCGCGAGCAGCCGGTGCTGCGGGAGGCGGCCACGCTGGGCGCCATCTTTTTCTGTGCGTTCAGCGCCTTCTGGACGACGCTAGTGTTCTTCCTGGAAACGCCGCCTTATCACTATGGAAGCGGCGTGGCCGGGCTGTTCGGGCTGGTGGGCGCGGCGGGCGCGGTTTGCGCGCCGTTTATCGGCCGCATGGCGGACCGGTATGGGGCGAGAAGGAACGTCCTGGTGGCGCTGATTGTGGCGCTGATTTCGTTTGTGGTCCTGTATGGATTCGGCAGGCACATGAGCGGGTTGATTGTGGGAGTGGTGCTGCTCGATATAGGGGTGCAGGCGGGGCATGTGTCGAATCAGACGCGAATCTACAGTTTGCTGCCGGAGGCGCGAAGCCGGCTGAACATGGTTTACATGAGCTGCTACTTCAGCGCCGGAGCGGTGGGGTCGTATGCAGGGTCGGTGCTTTGGCAGCGGTTTGGCTGGGCGGGAGTGTGTGGGCTGGGATGCGGGCTGCTGGTGACGGGGTGTGGGGTGTATGCATTCAGCGGGCATGAGGTAGCGCGAGGGTATCCAGAGACGCTCATGAATGGTTAAAGTTGGGAAAGCCGGTAGTGGTGCAGTTTGGCCAGGAAGGCCGTCCTTACGGGAGATCCCTCGGCCCGCTGGTGAAAACGCGGGCCTGCGGGATGACCCCGGAAAAGATAGAACCGCACCGAAATAGGTTTTACATCGCGACGGATTTCACGGCAGCTTGAGTTCGAAGGCAACGCCACCGACGGTGTCGCCCGCGGGTCCACCCCAGAGTGTGGTTCCGAAGAGATTGCCCGCGGGGTCAAGGATGGGAGCGGCGGAAGGGTAGGCGCCGTCATTTCCTCCAGTGAAGTTATAGAGAATCGTCTCTTTCCAGCCGTGCGAGGTGGGAGTGAGTCTGAAGATCGTGCCGGGATTGTCGGTCCCACCGCCGACCGTGGTGCCGTAGAGATTGCCTTTCGCGTCAAAGACGAGGCCGTTGGGGTTGGCTCCGTCTCCGAATTCGACACCTTGAAATTGATGCAGGATGGTTTTTTTCCAGCCCTGCGCGGCGAGCAGTTCAAAGGCAGTGCCCACGTTTTGCGTGCCACCTTCCGCGGTGGTGCAGTAGATATTGCCGGCTTTATCGAAGGTGACTGGGGCGAAAGGCTCGTCACCGTCGCTGCCACCCTTGAAGCTGTACAGAACTTGTTCGGTCCAGGCGCCGCTCGACTGGCTAAGTTCATAGACCGTGCCTTGACCGTGCGCGCCGCCGCCGTAGCTTGTGCCGTAGAGATTGCCGGAGCTGTCGAAGACGGGCGTAGCGTAGGCATCGGAGACGTCGGGGTTTCCTCCGAAGTTGTGCAGCACCGTTTCCTGCCAGCTGCCGCCGGAGGTTGCGGACAGTTCGTAAAAGACGCCGTTCTGCGATGTGCCGCCGACTTGGGTCGCGCCGTAGATGTTACCGACGCCATCGAGCACGACTCCAGGGTAAGCAACTCCTCCGTCGGCTGCGCCGGTGAACTCGTGAAGGACGCTTTCGGTCCACGTGCCGTCATTAGAAGGAGTGAGTTTATAAACCACTCCGCAACCGCTAGCGCACAGCTTCGCTTCCAATCCGCCGCCGACGGTTGAGCCGTACAAGTTTCCTGCGCCATCGAAAATGGGCGCAGAGTGCGGGTTTGCGCCATCGTCGCTGCCGCCTTTGAAGCTGTAGAGAATCGTCTCTTTCCATTGGCCGGTTGGAGTTGGCGATAACTCGAAAACGATGCCCTCGTTGAATTGGCCACCGTCGACGGTAGTGCCGTACAGGTTTCCTGCGGCGTCGAGCGTGAGGGTGGAATAAACCGAGCTGCCATCGCTGCCTTTAACAGCAAAATCGTGGAGTGTTTTTGGGGTCTCGGCGGCGGCAACGACGATGGAGAGCAGGAGGGTCGCGGAAGATGCGAGAAGACGGAAGAGAGATCTGCGGGACATGTTCTTCTCCGGTAAGCTTGCGATTTGGTACGGCTACGTCAGCTTAAAGTTGCGCGGGTGGGAGGGTGTCAAGGAGTTGTAAAATCTGTGGGACATTTTGATAAGGAAACGAGCCAAACGCGCCCTTCTTTTCCCCGACCGCTGATCTCAGATACACTGCCTGAATCTATGAACAAGGCCTTTCGCTTCTCGAAGTCAATCTCGAGGGTCACAAACCCGCGGGTCACAACCTTGTTGACCGCAACTTTGATCGGCCTTCTGCCGATCTCGCGGGCCAGGGCTCAGAACCCGCCCCAGACGCCGCCTGCCACCCCCTCATGGGTATCTCCCCCACAGGCCACGGCCGCCGACAAGCAGAATTTCCCTCCACTGCTGCTGCAGCAGCTCTCCGCCATTAAAGCCGCGGCGCTCAATGACGACTACGCCTATCGCGAAGTCGCCCACCTCACGGAGAACATCGGACCGCGGCCCAGCGGCTCACCTCAAGCCGTCGCTGCGGCGCAATACGTCGCCGCTGAGCTTCGCCATCTCGGCCTGGATGTCCGCCTCCAGCAAGTGACCGTGCCGCACTGGGTTCGCGGAGCCGAAACCGCAGCACTCGTCGAGTATCCCGGAATGGTTCCGGGCACCACACAGAAGATTGTTCTTACTGCTCTGGGCGGAAGCTCTTCCACTCCTCCAGACGGCCTCACGGCGGACGTAATCGCGGTCGACACGTTCGACGAGCTCCAAGCCCTCGGCCACGACAAAGTCGCCGGCAAGATCGTCCTCTTCAACGAACTCTTCGACAAGCAGAAGGCCGCTGGCGGATACGCCTTTGCCGCCTACGGTGAGGCCGTCCGTTACCGGGGAGCCGGAGCCAAAGCCGCCGCCGATCTCGGCGCCGTGGCTGCTCTGGTTCGCTCCGTCGCCAGCGCCGACTATCGACTCCCACACACGGGATTCAGTTTTGCCGCCGGAATTCCGGCCGGAGCTGTCACCGCCGAAGACGCCGACTTGATCGCTCACCTTGCGGCCCAGGGCAAAGTCCGCATGCACCTCACGCTTACTCCGCAGAAGCTCCCGGACGAGACCAGCTATAACGTTATCGCAGACCTAAAAGGCTCCGAGCATCCCGAGCAGATCGTAGTCGTCTCCGGACATCTCGATTCCTGGGATCTCGGCACCGGCGCCATCGACGACGCCGCCGGCGTGGCCATCGCCATGGAAGCCGCCGAAGTTCTCCAGCGTCTCCACCTGCGCCCTGCCCGCACCCTGCGCGTGATCGCCTGGATGGACGAAGAAACCGGAGGCAGTGGCAGCAAAGCCTACAGCGCCGAATACTCCGCCGACTTCGTGCACCACATTGCCGCCATCGAGAGCGATGCCGGAGCCGCTCATCCTCTCGGCTTCGACGTAAGAATCACTCCTGCCGCTATCGAGGCCCTACGCCCGGTGCAATCTGTTCTTCAGAGCATCGGGGCGACGGTGCTGCAGCCCAGCAGCTATCCTCCCGGCGCCGACATCGCCGCCATGTCCGATGCCGGAGTCCCCGCCTTCGGGGTCCTGCAAGACGGCCGCACTTATTTCAACTACCATCACTCGGCCGCCGATACGCTCGATAAAATCGTTCCGGCCGAACTCAGGGAGAACGCCGCCGCCATGGCCGTTATGGCCTACGCCCTGACCAACATGAAAGACCCTCTGCCGCGATGAAGATCGAAAGACTTAGGCTGGACACTCCGTCCCTGCAAGGTCGAAGGGAATATCCCGGTTGCACAGGGCGCACTCCGTCGCCGCCGCGCTGACCAACGTATGCGGTGGTTGACGCATCTCATTTCGGGCGCTTATCATTTTCGTTTGGCCCTTACGTGGGGGGCGGCTCCGGGGAGCCGTCGCAGGATTTCAGAAGTGACACTTATGGATAAGAAGAAGTTAGACGCATTCAAGAAGAGGCTGGAGACGCGGCAGCAGGATCTGCGGCGCACGGTCTCCCGGACCCAAGCCGACGGCCGGTCCGCCGACGAAGATACGGCGCAGGACATCGCCGACCGCGCGGCGAGTTCCTACACCAAAGAGTTTCTCTTCAGCCAGAGCAACAACGAGCGGCAGCTCCTGCAGATGGTGGAGAGAGCGCTGGCGCGGATCCGGGAAGGCAGCTTCGGCGAGTGCATCCATTGCGGCAAAGAGATCAACGCTAAACGCCTCGAAGCTGTGCCCTGGACGCGTCACTGCATCGAATGCCAGGAGAAGCTCGAGCAGGGCTTGCTGGAAGAAGCTCCCCACTAGGCTCACGCGGCTTTGACGGTGCTGTTTTCCGGCTGATAAACTAAGAGTTTGCCCCACCTAAGACAGAGAGTCATCGACATAGACTCACGGGACTGAGACTGGAAGGTAGTCGTGCGCGCAGAAACACGCCATCAACTGAAACAGGATGCATTCAGCCGGGTCACCATTGGGGCTGCCGAGAAGACTGCTCACTGGAGTGTGGAGCACAGAAACACTCTCGCCATCGCCGGCATCGCGGTGGTGGTGATCGTTGCCGCTGTGGCGGGGGGATGGTATTACCTGAGCGCACAGGATGAGAAGGCGAGCTTCGATATGTCGCAGGCAGTCAGGACCCTGGAGGCTCCGATTCGTCCCGCCGGAACGCCCGAGCAACCGGATTTGACCACCTACACTTCGGCCAAAGAACGTGCGGAAGTTGCCAGGAAACAATTTCAGGCGATTGTGGATAAGTATCCGCATACGCGCACGGCTGATATGGCTCACTACTTTTTAGGCGTGACGTCGGCCACAGCCGGCGACAACACCACCGCTGAAAATGACTTCAAGGCTGTGGTTTCAGCCGGCAACAAAGAGCTGGCATCGGTGGCGAAGCTCGCACTGGCCGATCTCTATGGCAATACGAACCGTACCAAGGATGCGGTCTCGCTTTACCAGGAACTGATTAACAAGCCCACGGCCTCGGTGAGCAAAGTGACGGCGCAGTTACAACTGGCGGAAACTTACCAGGCCAGCAACCAGCCACTGGATGCCAAACGCCTTTACGAGCAGATCAAGAAAGACAATCCCAGCACGGAAGCGGGACAACTGGCGACACAGAAGCTGGCGGAACTGAAGTAAGACCCAATTCCCGATAATCCCTCGCAATCAGCCAGCCCATCGAACCCTCCTGCCTGCTTACTTTCGTAAGTCCAATTCAGACTTTAGCAGTGAGTTGCAGCCCCGGCTCCAGCAGAATTGACAGGAGTGCAATTCTTGTCCTTGAGTGAGGGCTGATGAAGACCTTTCGGCGGCGGTGCGGATGCTTTGCGTTTGCCTTTCTGATATCGTCCGGTTTCTTTGCGTACGGCCAGGAAGCAGATTCCGGGCAGAGCCTGGGCGACGTGGCGCGCAAGCTCCGCAAAGACACCACCAACGAGGTCAAGATGACGGATGCGGACACCAAGAAGCTGTTCGAGTCCGTAGATAGGATCTTCGCTTTCGCGGCGGAGGACAGCGGCATGCCAAAGCACGCGGCGGTAAAGCGAAGGCTGGTGAGCAAGGCCGACGTGGAAAAGTATGCAACCGGGCAACTGGCGAAAGAAGAATTCACGAAAAGATTTGCGCAAGAAGAGCTGAGCATGAAGAAGCTCGGCTTCCTGCCACGGGATTTTAACCTGAAGGAGTTTCTGGTGAAGTCGACCGGGCAGGAAATTGCGGCTTATTACGATGACGAAACGAAGACGATCTCCATGCTGAACTGGGTACCTCCCGACCGCCAGGAGCCTATTCTGGCGCACGAATTGACCCATGCACTGCAGGACCAAAATTACGACTTGGCGAAGTGGATGAAAGCTGGAACCAAGGGGACTCAGAGTGACGCGAAAGGCGCCACTGACGATAGCGCCCTGGCGCGCAAGGCTGTGGTGGAAGGTCAGGCGATGGTGGTGTATGTGGATTATCTGCTCAAGCCCGTGGGGCGGAGCCTGGAAGACACGCCGGAGTTGATCTACCAGATGGAAGATCCCGCAGTGAAGGGAGCGATCGATTCCCAGCTCATGCATGATGCGCCGATGATCCTGCGCGAGGCGGGCACGTTCGCCTACAACGGAGGTTTGATCTTCGAAGGTGAATTGCTGCACAAAGGCGGGAAGAAGATGGCTTTTGCGGGGGCGTTCGCGCGTCCGCCACGGAACACGCACGAAGTGTTGCAGCCCGAGACTTACATCCAGAATGAGAAGCTGCCGGCAGTGCGCATCCCGGACATGCGGGAAGCGCTGGGCAACCAGTATGACGTCTACGACTCGGGAGGAATTGGCGAACTGGATGTGCGCGCGTTGTTGAAGCAATATGGCGAACGGAAGATCGCGGATGAGCTTTCTTCCGCATGGCAGGGTGGAGCGTACGTGACATACCAGCGGAAGGATAAGGCGGTGGCTGAGGTTTCGGCCAGCACGGGAGACTTGGCGCTGTTGTACGTCTCGCGATGGAAAACGCCGCAAGCAGCCGAGCGGTTTGCGCACTTCTATGCGGATGCAGTGTCACAGCGCTATCGCAACGCGACCGTGCAGGTGGTGCAGGCTTGTTCGGGGAAGGACTGCCCGATCTCGATCGCGCAGATCACGACGGAAGAGGGTCCGGTGATTGTGGAGCATTGGGACGATAATAGCGTGATCGTCTCGGAGAGCTTCGACACGGCGACGGTGGCCAAACTGCACACGGCCTTGCGGGATGGAACGGGTGCGATGCATGCGGAGATTCTGCCGCAGGAAGAGATTGGATTGCGGCTGTTTGAGATTCCGGCCTTTCAGGAGTTTGCCAGGGAGATTGGCGAGCGGGTGGTGGAAGGAATAAGGCGAGAGGCCGGGCGCTAGCCCAGGTGTATTTGAAGCGCTAGGGCTTGCGCATCAAGGATTTCGCATCGGCAAGGTAGTGGCAGGTGGTCTGAATGACTTCGTGCATGGCGTTTGACTCCACAAACTGGAAGCCGTAGCGAAAAGCATTTCTTTGACGAACCATTGCGTAGATCGTCACCGGGCCGAAGGGAAGGGTAAAGCCCAACTCGACGACCTCTCCCAAGGGAACTTCGATTCTCAGCATGGCTGAGATTCCGGATTCGCTGATGTCCACGGTATGGCCGGTCAGCAAACCGCAAGTCCGGGAATTAATGCCGATATCTACCGCAATTTTGAAGCGGGGCTGGCGACGCGCGTCAACAATCTCGCGAACGGGGCCGGCGGACTGATCCCCAGATTCCAAATCGATTTCTCCGAACTAGATCCACTAGACACGCCAGCGGGGTAAGTGTCACTTGACCTGCAAAGCCTGATTGTATTCCTAATCGGCACAAACCGGGCCGGCCTTTAGTCTTGGACTCGCCTCACGTGAGTGAGCCCATTCCACTTTTCCGGTAGGTTGAGTAGGATGATTGTCCAGGTTGCAATTCAGTCCCTGAAAAACATATGGCCGACTTCACACTGCGCGTTAACGGTAGCGAGCAAAAAGTTAGTGTTCCACCGGAGACTCCGTTGCTCTGGGTGTTGCGAGACACGCTGCAACTCACGGGAACGAAATTCGGTTGTGGCGCCGGATTCTGCGGGGCGTGCACGGTACATGTGGAAAGCTCGGCGATACGGTCGTGTTCCACCCCGGTGTCGCAGGTGGCGGGAAAGAGCATTACGACAATTGAAGGGCTGGGAGCCAATGGGTTGCATGTGTTGCAGCAGGCATGGATCGCCGAAGAGGTTCCGCAATGCGGCTACTGCCAGACGGGACAGATTATGACGGCGGCAGCGCTGCTGGGGAAGACGCCGAATCCGAGCGATGAGCAGATTACACAAGCGATGAACGGGAATCTGTGCCGCTGCGGAACGTATGAGCGGATTCGCAAGGCGATCCATCGGGCTGCGGGAGCGGGCACTGCGGTCGCGGGAGGTGCGCGATGAGCCCACTCAATCGGCGCGAGTTCGTGGCGGCGGGAGTCGCTGCGGGAGCGGGGCTCGTGGTGGGATTCTATCTGCCGCATAAGGGAAGAACAGGCAAGGAAGCTTTTTCGCCGAACGCTTACCTGAGGATCACCCCAGACAACAAGATCACGATTGTGGTGGCGCGCTCGGAGATGGGGCAGGGCGTGCGCACGGCTCTGCCCATGATTCTGGCGGAGGAACTGGAAGCGGACTGGAAGCAGATAGAGATCGAGCAGGCGGGAGCGAGCACGCTCTACGGAGATCAGACGACGGGGGGCAGCGCGAGCGTGCGGACGACGTGGGATCCGATGCGGAAGGCGGGAGCGGCGGCACGAGAGATGCTGATTTCGGCGGCGGCGGTGACCTGGGGCGTGCCGCGCTCGACCTGCGCGGCGGTTCAAGGCAGCGTTTTGCACGGGGCATCGAAGCGGCAGCTTAGTTACGGAGAGCTGGCGGCGAAGGCCGCCACGCTGCCGATTCCAACCGACGTCCCGTTGAAGCAGAGTAAAGACTACAAGATTGTTGGGCAGCGCGTGGCGCGGGTGGATACGCCGGGGAAGGTGAAGGGCGAAGCGGTGTTCGGCATCGACTTCCGCATGCCGGGGATGAAGTTTGCGGTGTTGTCGCGGTGTCCGACGATCGGCGGGAAGGTGTTGAGTTTCGACGATAAGGCAGCGAAGAAAATGGGCGGCGTGAGCCATGTGGGCAAGATCGGAGACGCGGCCGTGGCGGTGGTCGCCGATAGCGTGTGGGGCGCGATGGAAGGTCGCCGAGTGCTGACCGTGAATTGGGACGATGGTCCGAATAAAGACTTGAATACGGCTGCGGTGCTGGAAGCGCTGAAGCAGGAGGCGGCGAGGAAGGGTGCAAGTTTGTATTCCGTGGGCGATGTTGCAAAGGTTACAGGGCGGCGGATTACGGCGGAATACCAGCTGCCGTTCATGGCGCACGCCCCGATGGAACCGGGGAACTGTACCGCGAATTACTCAGGGACGGCATGCGAGTTGTGGGCTCCGACGCAGGTGCCGCAGGATTGCCGCGATTCGGTGGCGCAGGCGGTGGGGCTTGATCCGGACCAGGTGAAGGTGAACGTCACGCTGATGGGCGGAGGTTTCGGGCGGCGACTGGAGCACGACTACGCGGTTGAAGCGGCGCTGGTGTCGAAGGCTGCACAGGCGCCGGTGAAAGTGATTTGGACGCGCGAAGACGATATGCGGTTTTCGACTTATCGTCCGGCAAGCCTGCATCAGTTGAGCGCGGTGCTGGATGGAGCAGGCTGGCCGGCGGCATTCACGCATCGGATCATCGCGCCTTCGATCAGCGGGCAAAAGGGGCAGCCGGGACCGAACGGCATCGACCCCGATCTGCCGGATGAAGCCGCCTTTGTGTATGGATTGCCGAATGTTTCGCTGGAGTATGTGCTTGCCGAAACTGCGGTGCCCCTGGGCTGGATGCGATCGGTTTATGCGTTGCAGGCGGGGTTTGCCAGCGAAAGCTTCATCGATGAACTGGCCGCGGCGGCGGGGAAAGACCCCCTGGAGTACCGTCTGCACATGCTGGCGCAAAGTCAAAATAATAAAGATCAGGATATCCAATATTTCACGACAACCTGGCACACGGCGCGGATGCGCGGTGTGCTGCAACTGGCGGCCGATAGGGCAGGATGGGGCAAGCCGTTGCCTGCCGGGCGTTTTCGCGGGATCGCGTGCTTTGGATGTTTTGGTTCCTACATGGCCGAGGTGGTGGAGATCAGCATGGAGAATGGCGTGCCGCGGGTGCACCGCGTGGTCGCGGCGGTGGATTGCGGGCAAGTTGTGAATCCCAGCATTCTGGAGCAGCAGATTCCGGGCGGGGTCGTTTATGCGTTGTCGAATGCGCTGCGAGCGAAGATCACGATCGAGAAAGGCCGCATAGTGCAGGGGAATTTCGACGACTACGAGCCGGTACGGATGGACGAAGCTCCGGTGGTGGAGGTGTATGCGGTTCCGAGTGTGGAATCTCCCACTGGGATTGGAGAGCCGTCGGTGCCACCGCTGGCGCCAGCGTTATGCAACGCGATTTATGCGGCGACCAAGAAGAGGATTCGAGCGCTGCCGATTTTGAGCTGAGGATTTGTGGTTGGTCTGAACACGTCAGCATGAAATGTTTGCGGATTATGCGGTGCGTTGGGCTGCTGGTTTCTATGGGCGCCGTGGGCGCAAGTTTCCTGCTGGCCCAGAGTGCTGCTCCCAGCTCTCCCGTCCAGCCAGTTTCTTCGGTTCCGGCATCGCGGGTAACGCGCCTGCGGCGCGGCATCAACGCCAGCCAATGGTTCGCGCAGGTGTATGACACGCGCGGCTACACCAAGGAGCACTTCCAGAGCTGGACCACGGCATCAAGATATCGCACTGATCAAATCGATGGGGTTCGATCACGTGCGGCTGAGCGTGGATCCACGGCCGATGATGCCGAACCACCGGCCAGACGAAATTCCGGCGGAATATCTGGGCTACCTTGACGCCGCGTTGAAGATGATTCTGGATCAGGGGCTGGCGGTGGTGATCGATCTGCATCCGGACAGTGACTTCAAGGCGCGGCTCGCGAAAGACGACAGCTTTGTGCAGGAGTTCGCCGATTTCTGGCGGGCGCTGGCGCGGCATTATTCCACTTGGGATGCGGAGCGGATTTTCTTTGAAATTCTGAACGAGCCGGAGATGGCCGACCGTTACCGATGGTACGGCGTACAGGCAAAACTGGCGGCAGCGATTCGCGAAGGCGCGCCGCGGCACACTATGATCGCGGCCGGGGCTCGCTGGTCGAACGATGACGAACTGGTCTTTCTGGAGCCTCTGCGCGATCCCAACGTGATTTACAACTTCCATTTCTACGAGCCGCCCATCTTCACGCACCAGGGCGCGACGTGGGGATCGTATTTCTGGCATTGGGTGAAGGGGCTGCGTTATCCATCTTCGCCGGAATCGGCTGCGAAGGTGGCGGCGGGTGTGCCGGATGCGGTGGAGCGACTGGCAGTGATTCGCTACGGGCAGGATCACTGGGACGCGGCACGCATTGACGCCGAGATTACGCAGGTCGCGGAATGGGCGCGGCAGCGCGGAGTTCCGGTGGTATGTAACGAGTTCGGCGTTTACCGCGACTATGCAGCCCCGGAGGATCGGGCGGCGTGGATTCACGATGTGCGCTTAGCGTTGGAGCGGCACGCCATGGGCTGGACGATGTGGGATTATTCGGGCAACTTCGGAGTAGTGACAAAGAAAGACGGGCGGAATGTCGCGGATGAACTTACTCTGCGAGCGCTGGGACTAAATTAATACGGCGGTGCAGTGACTCTCATTTGCTCGGCGATTGTGGGCATAGGCTGGCCTACGGTCATCTTAAAGATCTTGATGTTATCGCCGAACGACTCGAAAGGCAGGTCACGAAACTCCGCGAAGTGCCGCCGCAAATCCTCCGGAAGATCTATTCCCCATCCTGATTGAACAATCCAGACGGTTTGGCCGGATTTGAGAGCGTAGGATTGCACCAAACGCTGCCACTCCGCGGGAAAGTTGTCTGCTCGGAACATCCAGGCGGTTTTATAACTCGCGGAGACGATGCGGTGGCCATCGCAAGAGAATTGTTCGAAGTCGGCGGCGGTCTCGTCGAAAGAAATGGGGCGCTGGTGGCACAGATAGTGACCCAAAATTAGATCGGTCTGGTACTCGGTGAAGATGAGCTCGGACGGATCCATGTTCTGCCGTACAAACTCCATCGCCGTGGCCATGTGGACGCGGCTTTGATCGGCTCGGTCCATTCTTGGCGGGCGCGGTTTGCCAAACGCAATGCAGGCTAGGATGACGAAAACCGCGAGCGCGAGTCCACGCTCCCACTTACCCGCCGCCAGACGCACCATCGCCAGACTGACTCCGGCGACGCCTGGGATGATCAGGAAGGCTACGTGCCGCGTGCCGCCGTAGGGATAAACATGCGCCAGGCTGGCGCCCCCGGCAATCGCAAAGGGCAGAAGCAGGAATATTGCGAAGGTTCGGGAAGAAGGCGGTCCCGCGGGGAAACCCCTTCCGCGGAACAGCAGCGCGATGCCCACGAAGAATACGAGGCCTATGACGTCGCCCACTGCAAGCTGCCCGAAGAAATATTGAAAGACTCCAAAAGTGTGACCCGCTAAGAAGAGTAAGGGGTTGTCATGAGTGGGATCGAAGTAGGAACGGCGCAAGTAGAACTCGCTCATCCAGCCTTCAAGCACGGTTCTTGATTCGCCGACACCGAGCTTCGCGAGGTGCGTCTTATAAAAGAAGATCGCCAGAGCCAGTCCGCCGAGTTGTCCCACCGCCCACGCCGCAACCAAACGGGCGGGCGGGCGCTCGGTGAAGATTCTAAGCAAGGCATATATGCCCAGCGCGGCGGCGAACAGGAACGCCGAGTAATGAGACAGCATGGCGAAGTAGAGACTCAGGGAAAAGGCCGCCATCTTGCCGGAAGAATTTTCCGCAAAGGCTCTATCCAGGAAATACAGGGCGGCGGCGAGGAATGCCAGCAGCAAAGAATATTGCCGGATTTCCGCAGCGATTAGAATGATGGGCGGAAGGAATGCGACCAGGAGAAGTCCGATGAAGCCAGCAAGGCTGCCGGCGGCTTTGCTTAGCCATTTGTAGAACATCCAGCAAAAGGCCGCGCCCGCAAGCACGGAAGGCATGCGAAGCCAGAGCTCCGAGGTTCCGAGATCGCGCCAGAAATAGAGCACTAGCGTGAGAAGCGGGGGATGAGCCGCGGTCAGACTTTCTCTGTAGGCGAGAGCCAGCGAAACCTGATTGGCCAGCCGGAAATGCAGCGCTTCATCGGGATTGAGGAACGTTCCAGAAGCGGTCCAAAGGCGCGCCAGGAAGCCGAGCAGCGTGACGGCGCATGCCGCCAGATTGGCATGGCTTTGGAACCAGTCATTTTGCTCCTCTTGTGACGTCAACATCATTCTCGCTCAGTAGTGGACACGCCCTCCATCTTACGGGAAGGCGTGCGGCCAGAGCATTGGCCAGGCGCTTGTCCAGCGGTAATCATCTTGGTGCTTCAGTTACCTTGGAGCGCCACATTCTTATTGTCGCCGTCGAATCCTGTTAGTCAATCGGAGCGC
Source organism: uncultured Acidobacteriaceae bacterium (assembly GCA_963749985.1). GTDB lineage: Bacteria > Acidobacteriota > Terriglobia > Terriglobales > Acidobacteriaceae > Sulfotelmatobacter. Next base: position 864,833 of record CAVVOS010000008.1, read on the forward strand.
GAGTTGTGCCTGCGCTCAGCGCATGCCGCGCTGGCCGGAAAGCTCAAGCCAGGATTCTCGACAATGCAAATTGCCGTTCAGATACAATTCCACGCTGAGGAGCCTTTGACCATGTCTACCGCGCCGGCTGTCCGAGCCACCGTCCGGCTATTTCCCTACGAAAGGTGGGGATCTCTGTTGCCTGCGCTGGTCCGGCAATATCGCGAGAACCAGCCCTGTCCGCATATTCTGTTGAAGGACTTCCTCGATCCGGAGAGCGCGCTGAGCGCTGCGATGGAATTCCCGCAGGCTGCGAGCGACGCCTGGACGCAGTACAAGCACGCCAACGAAAACAAGCTGGGCATGTCCAAGCGTGAGCTCTTTCCGGCGATGCTGGGAGCGGTCTCGGACGAAATCAACTCGCCGGAGTTTGTGGCCTGGGTTTCGGAATTGACTGGAATCCCTGGCTTGATGGCGGATCCCATGTTAGAGGGCGGCGGCCTGCACCAGTCTGGGCCGGGCGGTTATCTGAACGTGCACACAGACTTTTCCATGCATCACTTCCACACGCATTGGCACCGGCGTGTGAACTTGATTCTCTATCTGAATCCGGGATGGCAGGAGGAGTGGGGCGGTGCTATCGAATTGTGGGAGCGGAAGGATGGGAAGATGGAACGGTGTGCGGCGAAGTATCCGCCACTGCTGAACCATGCGCTCATTTTCACCACTGACGAGAGGTCGTTGCACGGGTTTCCCGATCCTTTGACGTGCCCCGAGGGCCAGTCGCGCAAGAGCCTGGCTTTGTATTACTACACAATCGAGCGGGGCAGGAAGGTGAAGGGACATTCCACCGATTATTTCGCGAGGCCGCGCGATGGGCGGGGGAAATCGGCGATGATCTGGCTGGACAAGAAGGCGGTCGATCTTTATTCGCGAGCCAAGGCTCGATTCGGATTCTCGGACGAGTTCGCCAGCAAGGTGCTGGGATTCCTATCAGGGAAGAAGTAGATCCTCTCCATCGTTCCGAACAATTTTGCGAGAGACTGCCTGAAGCGAAGTGTGCTGTCTCGGTGGCTGGGCACTGGCTCCGCCTTGACACTGCTTTCTCTCACCTTTATGCTTAAACTTGCTCCTTGCGGTACTTGCGCCTTCTTGGCGTGCTTCCGCGGGCCTGGGGCGGCAACTGGACGGGGCGCGGAGGTTACCGATGTTCTTCGAGATCAAAGAGTTAGAACTTCATCCCGTTGAGTTTGCGGAGAAGTTCGAACCGGGCGTAATCGACCTGGGAACGGATTACCGCCAGATCTCTCCCATTGAAAGCAGCGGGCGGGCGGACCTGGTCGAAGAGCATCACGGCAAGCACAAGATCATCCAAGATATTCGCGTGAAGGGCCGGCTCACGACCAGCCTGGAATCGAACTGTGCGCGGTGCTTGGAGCCGATCACGCAGGATGTGAAGCGCGAGTTCGATTTGTTATATCGTCCTCTGGGTGCCGACGCGGGGCGGGACGAGATCTCGATCACCGACGCGGAGGCCGAGATCAGCTATTATGAAGGCGAAGGGCTTCCGCTCGACGATGTTATTCGCGAGCAGATACTGCTGGCCGTGCCTCTGAAGCTTACGTGCCGCGAGGATTGCAAGGGCCTGTGTCCGCAATGCGGCCAGAATCTGAACGAGGGGCAATGCGCGTGCGCAGTAACGCGGGAAGAACCGCGGTGGGCGGCGCTAAAGGAAATCCGCGGCAAGCTGGCGCACTAAAGAAATTTCGTAACTTGGTAATCGGGTAATTTGTAATTTGAAAGCCGGAACGTTTGAAGGTTTGAATTTTAATTTACGAAATTACCAAATTACTCAATTACAAAATTTTCTCGAGGAATTCATAGACCATGCCAAATCCAAAACGACGACATTCTCAGAAGCGCACCTCGACCCGGCGGGCGCACGATGCCCTGAAGAGCCACTCGCTCTCCGAGTGTCCGAACTGCCATGAGAAGAAGATGCCGCATCGCGCTTGCGCCAAGTGCGGCTACTACAAGGGCCGCGAAGTTGTGGAAGTAAAGGAAGCCAGCTAGCTCGCTGTCACCATGCCTAGCGTGATCGCGCTGGATGCGATGGGTTCGGACCGGGCGCCCAAGCCTGAAATCGAAGGCGCGATCCATGCTGCGCGCAACTATGGCGTGCGCGTGCTGCTGATTGGTCCGGAAGCCACGATTAAAGCGGAACTGGACCGTCACCCGGCGGCATCGCGGCTGCCCATCGAGATCGTCCACGCCAGCGAATTCATCACCATGGAAGATAAGGCGGTGCAGGCGGTGCGCGCCAAGCGCGACTCCTCCATGCGCATAGGGCTGCGGCTGGTTCGCGAGGGGCAGGCGGCGGGCTTTGTCACGGCGGGCAATACTGGCGCCGCGATGGCTACGGCCAAGATGGTGCTGGGCGCGTTGCACGGCGTGGACCGTCCGGCGCTGGCCGCGGTTTTTCCCACGGCACCAGGTACAGCCGCGATTTTGCTGGACGTGGGCGCGAACGTAGATTGCAAGCCGCACAATCTCGAACAGTTCGCAGTGATGGGCGAGATTTATTTCCGCTCCATGTTCGGGCGCTCGACGTTCGGGAGGCGGCCGCGCGTGGGGCTGCTTTCGATTGGCGAGGAAGAGACCAAGGGCAACGAGCTGACGCGTGAGTCGTTTCAGCTATTGAAACGCCTGCCTCTGAACTTTGTGGGCAACGTGGAAGGCCGCGACCTGTTCAATGGCCACGTCGATGTAATCGTCGCGGACGGGTTCGTCGGCAATGTGGCGCTCAAGATATCCGAAGGTGTAGCGGGCCTGGTGCGCACGGTTCTGAAGGAATCGCTGAAAGCGACCATTACAAGTCAGGTCGGCGCCATGCTTTCGCGCAGCGCATTCGCCGATTTCAAAAAGCGCATCGACCACACGGAGTATGGCGGCGCGCCCCTATTGGGGCTGAAAGGCGTGTGCATTATCACGCATGGGTCGTCGAATGCGAACGCGATCAAGAATGCGGTGCGGGTGGCCGCGGAGTTCGCCGAGCGGCGCATCAACGAGTCGATCGAGCAGGGACTGGCTGCGCTCCGGCCCGCGGTGGCGGAAGCGGCGGCCGCGCCGGTCCACTAGCTTTCCCGAAAATCATGACGGAATCGAGAGACGTGCTTAGCGTCGACGCATCAGAGATCGGCGCAAGAAAGATCGCATTCATTTTCCCCGGCCAGGGCTCGCAGTTCGTAGGCATGGGTAAGGAACTCGCCGGAAAATATTCCATCGCCCGGCAAACGTTTGAAGAAGCGGACGAAGCCCTGGGCTACAAGTTGTCGCAAGTGTGTTTTGAAGGTCCGGAAGATCGGTTGCGCCTGACCGAAATCACGCAGCCGGCAATTCTCACGGTGTCGATCGCAGCGCTCAGGATTCTTGAGGGCCGCCTCCCCAAGCCCAGCCTGGTGGCAGGCCACAGCCTGGGTGAGTATTCGGCGCATGTGGCTTCAGGGACGATAAGCTTTGCCGATGCCCTGCGCACCGTGCGCAATCGCGGCAAGTACATGCAGGAGGCGGTGCCCGTGGGAGTGGGGACCATGGCGGCGATCCTGGGTATGGAACTGGAGAAAGTTGTTGCAGTTTGCCGGGAAGCAGCGCAAGGCGAAGTCTGCGCCCCCGCGAATATTAACTCGCCCGAGCAGATTGTGATTTCCGGCAACACCGCGGCGGTGGAGCGTGGAGCCAAGCTTGCCGACGAGCGGGGAGCGAAACGCGCGAAGTTGCTGCCCGTGAGCGCACCCTTCCACTGCTCACTGATGAAGCCTGCACAAGACCGCCTGGAAGCGGACTTGAACGCTCTGAAGACGCAGAAGCCGGTGTATCCCGTGGTCTGCAATGTGGAGGCGTCTTTGGTGGTCGACGAAAAGCGGGCGCTCGAAACGCTGGTCGCCCAGGTCACGGGCTCGGTGAAGTGGGAGCAGAGCATGCGCCTACTGATCGCGCAAGGCGTGCAGACCTTCGTGGAAATTGGGCCGGGGAAAGTCCTATGCGGCCTGATGAAGCAAATTGACCGGTCGAAAACCTGCCTGAATGTCGGCGACGAGGCGTCCTTGAACAAAGCGCTGGCGCACTTCGCAAGTTAAGTTCTAGCGAAATTCCAAATCGCACGGCGGCGAGCTGATCGTCTTATCCGTCTTATCCACGTATAGCTGTGCATGTTGGGCGCGATCGTTCACCACCAGGTCGACGACCACGCCGGTCCCACCGCCGGGACAATTACTGGCGCCGAAGACCTTATAACTCTTGACCGTGCCCCACTGGCCGCCTGGTCCCCAGTCTTGCCAGAATTCGTTAAAGGGATACTGCGCGTGATTCTGGGGATGCTGCTTCCATCCGGGATCGGCATAGTAGATGCCGTACGCTGTTTCGAAATCCTGCTTCTGCAACGAAGAAAAGAACCTTCCGGCGATACGCTCTTCCGGCCAGAAGCGGTTCCACCAGCCCACGAAAGCCAGGACCAGAACGAGAACGATGATCGAAATAATGCGGGTCCGTTTCTTCCGCTCTTTTTCGGGATGGTACTCTTTGGCGTCCAGTAAGGTCATCGCTCTCTAGAATAACGGACACAGCGGGGAAGTGAAAGGTTCCGACGAAATTTGGTAATTGAGTAATTTTGTAATTTGGTAATTTCCAATCCCGAAGACTGGCGGTCATAAATTTACAAAATTACTCAATTACCAAATTACCCAATTCTTCCCTACAGAGTGCGTTTGAACAGTGGAATCGCGATTCCGAGAGTAGCCGCCGCAAATATTGTCAAGAACAGCATGTCGCCTCCAACCGCCGCCAAGGTCGTCTCCTTCAGCAGCAGACACTTAAAACCATCTACCGCGTAGGTAAAGGGATCGACTCTGGCGATTGCCTTCAACCACGGGGGAAATGCCTGGATCGGATAGATTGCGCCGCTCGGAAAGAACAACAGCGTATTCAGGATGCCGAACATGGCCCGCGGCACGAGTGGGTCATCAATGCGCACCATTAGCAGGAACATCATGGTATTGAACGCCAGCGAAGTCAGTATGATCATCACCAGCAACCCGAGCATTGTGACCGGATTGAAAATAGTGCTCACGCCTGAGATCAGTGCCCCAATCACGCAAATGATCACGCCCGTCATCACGGCCTTGATCGCGCCCGCCAGGTTGAGCCCCAGCACCAGTTCGAGCTTGGTGATCGGCGTTACCAGGTAGCCTTCGTGTACGCCGCGTGCCTTGTCGTCGATGTAGAGCATGCCGCCGCCAATCATCACCGAGACAAACATTGCCAGGGTGAGGGAACCCGGAAGCAAATACTTCATGTATTCGATGTAAGGATAAAGTTCGACAACCTCAAGCGCGGTCTGCTGCAGGATGCGCGGTTCGACCGTGGGCTGATTCAGTGAGTTGGTGAGATCGGCGAGCTCCGACTCCACGGCCGAACTCATGAAGTTATCGCTGTTATCCACAACCAAGGCGATCTGCGGGTGGTTTTCTTCATAAACGCGCCGCGAGAACTGGGGCGGGATGATGACCGCGCCCTCGAGTTTGCCGTTGCGTACGTCCTCTACCGCGTGCTTTTCGTTGTCGTAGTAAACCGGCACAAAGGTTCGAATGTTCGCGCGCACGGAATCGAAGGCTTCGCGAATCTTCAGAGCCTGCGTGCCGCCATCCTGATCGACAATAGCAAGGCGGGCATCATGGATCTTGCCGCCGAATGCGTTTCCCAGGACGATCAGCTGTACCAGCGGCATGATCATCGACGCCATCATGAGCGCCGGCGAACGAAAGAACTTGCGCATTTCGCGCTCGACAATCGCCATCATTCGATTCATAGCGTCAACCCCGCGCCGTTCATGGCTGCAGCCCTGGCCGCTGCGGCATGGTGAAGGCATATGCCTTTTGCAGTTCGTCGCGCAGCTGCCTTCCGGTGTAATGCACGAACACATCGTCCAGCGTGGTGTTCTGCACTGAGAGCGACTTCACCGCAACTCCCGCCTGGACGGCCATTTCGACCAGTTCGGTCGTGGTGCGAGAGCCACTGCCGGTGAGCACGCGATACATTCCTGCTCCTTCATGCTGCACGGACGTGACGTCGTCGAGCGTGTGCAGGCGCTGCTCCCAATCTTCCGGAGGATTCTCGAACTGCGCTTCGATTACGTTCGATCCCGGCACACTCGCCTTCAACGCCATCGGTGCATCCAGCGCGACGAGCTTGCCGTGATCCACGATGGCGATGCGCTCGCAAAGCCGGTCGGCCTCGTCCATGTAATGCGTGGTGATCAGGATTGTGAGTTTCCGCTGGCTCATAATGTTGCCCAGCATCTCCCATACCGCAACGCGCGAAACCGGGTCTAACCCTGTGGTGGGCTCGTCGAGAAAAAAGATTTTCGGATGATGCACCAGCCCGCGCGCAATCTCCAGCCGCCGCCGCATGCCACCGGAGAGCGTCTTGGTCTGCGCGTCGCGCCACTTGGTTAAATCCACCAGGCCCAGCAACTCATCGATCGACCGCTTCCGTTCTTTCGCCGGCACGTCGTAGAGCTTGGCGTAGATGTTCAGATTCTCTTCCACGGTAAGATCGAGATCGCTGGTCAGCGCCTGCGGGATCACGCCGATGGTTCGCCGCACCGCATTCGGATCCCTGGCGACATCGTGGCCGGCAATGCGCGCCAATCCTGAAGTGATTGGAATCAGCGTGGTCATCATGCGGATCAGCGTCGACTTCCCCGCTCCATTCGGCCCAAGCAGGCCGAAGATCTCGCCTTCTTTCACGTTGAACGAAACATCGTCAACGGCGGTGAAGTCGCCGTACTTCTTGACGATGTGCTCAACCTCGATAGCGTAGGGAACTTCCGAGCGAGGTGCGGGAGCACCACTATTCGCTTTGACGTTCAGGTCTGCCATTACTGCTGCCCCGCTGCCGTTGCGCTCTGCGGGCTGCTCTCGCCCTTCAATTGTTCAGGCGAAACCAGCACCTCGGCCGTCATCCCCGGCACAAGAGCACCCTTGGGATTATCCAGCCGGACTTTCAGAACAATGGTTTTGATGTCCCGTTTGCGCCGGCTCACATCGCGCTGGGTTGCGAAGTCGCCTTCCACGCCTTTGAAAAAGACCTTACCGCTGGTGATCGTCCCGCCGGGCATGCGGACGCGCAGCACATCGCCGTAGCCGATGTGGTCTGCGTAGGTTTCCGGGATCGCAGCCCGCGCCCACGTGTCACTCAGATCGACAATGGTCACGATGGGCGCGCCAATGTTGACCACTTCCCCCTGCCTGGCCGCGCGCACCGAGACCGTGCCGCTCACGGGCGCATAGACATTGGTGTAGCCCAGCCGCACCGCGGCCTGATTCTTCTGCGCGATGGCATTCTTGAGATCAGCCTCGGTCGATTGCACGGTGCTCTTCGCCGCATTGGCTTGCTGCGTGCGCGCAATGGCGGAGGTCAAGTCCGCTTCCGCGGCTTTCACCAGATCCTGCTGGGCTTGCACCGCGGCCTCTGCCGCCTGCAGGTTAGTTTCAGCCTGAACGCGGTCCTGGTCCGACTGGACGCCGGCCTTGGCCAATTCGATCATGCGCCGGCTGTCGCTCGCCGTGCGATCGAGCGTAGCCTTCGCCTGCAGGAGTTGAGCCTTGGCGGAAGATAGCTTGGCTTGCGCGTTGGCCACGTCGCTCGACGTCGAGCCTGCCGTGGATCGCTCAGTATGCTCCATCTCGGAGACCTTGTGCTGCACGCTGGCAATGTTCGCCGCCGCCGCCGCTTCCTGTGTCTGCAACTCAGAAGGGTCGAGCACGGCGATCAAGTCTCCCACCTTCACCGGCGTGCCTTCATCCACCAGCAGTTTCTGGATGCGGCCTTCCACCTGCGCGCTGACAATCACCTGATTCGAATCGACGGTGCCGATCAGCACCAGATCTTTCGAATGGTCGGTGGAGAATCCGTAGTAAATTGCGGCCATCACGAAGATGATGCCGATAAGAATGAAGAACTTGTTGCGAGCACTCATTTGCGTACTCCTGATTTGCGAACTGCGGGCGCCGTGGCGCGGGCCTGAAACAGCGCCGCCGAAATGAAATCCAGAACCGCCGCTCGCCGCTGTGCGATGCGATGCGGTGTTAGCGGATTGAAATGAACGATCCGCTGCATCACCGGGGCGCTGCTGAAGTAGAAAACGATCATGGAGATCATCGAAGGAACGAAGTGTGCCGGATCCACCTTGCGAAACTCTCCCTCCGCGATTCCTTTATGCAATAGCTCTCCGACCCGCCGGTAGATCGGCTGAAAATAAGTCTTGACCAGCCGGTCGATGTGTACCGAGTTGCCTTCGCGGGCTCGCATCATCTCGCGCTGCATCAGCTTGGGATAGATCTGGTTTGAAGCAATGAAGTCGAAATACGCGCCCACGTAAGCCAAAATCTTCTCCCGCGGCGGCAGGTCGCTGTCGAGCACCTGAAAAACTCTGGACTTCATCCCCAAGAACGCGTGATCGAGCACTGCGCTGTAGAGCTCTTCCTTGTCTTTGAAGTAGTAATAGAGCAGAGCCTTGTTGACTCGCGCCTCGCGCGCGATCGCGTCCGTGCGGGCTCCAGCAATGCCAAGCTCGGCAAACTCCTTCGCGGCAGCTTGCAGAATGGCTGCGCGGCTCTCCTCCGGCTGCCCGCGCGAACCCATGCGGGGATGCTGATGGCGAGGACGGAAAAGGTGAGCCATGGGCTAATTAACCAGTTAGTTAGATTATATACATCCGCCAGCTTCGACGCAAGTAGACCTTCCGTTGACGAACCTTTACCAAAGAACGACAAATCTATGGATCCGCCAAATGATTTCAGCGCTATACTTCGCATGTTGATCTTGCGCCGCGAATCTGGCCACGCCCAGGCAGGGTTGGTTCGGATGTAGGCTCTGACCCCGGGAACGCCAGTGGAGGATCTTATGCGCTTGGCCTCTTCGTCTCCCCGCCCCTTGTTCGCCATTCTCTCTACGTTGCTGGTTTCAGCAGCAATTATCTTGACAAGCGGTTGCGGCGGAAGCTCCTCGATGAAGACTCCGCTTCCACCCACGGCGGCGTGTGTGCCCTCCTCAACGCCAGCCTTTGCCTACGTGCTCAACAACGCGACTGTCAACTCGGGCGATGGTACAGTGTCTTCCTACACTGCCAACTCTTGCACCGGGGACCTCACCCCGACGGCGCAGGCTTCGATCGCCACTGGAAGCGACCCTGAAGACATGGTCGTAGATCCTTTGGGAAGGTTCGTCTATGTGGCCAATCTCGTTTCGAATGCGGCCGACGACGCCACCATCTCGATGTACACCGTTAATGTCAGCACTGGCGCGCTAACGCCAACCACTCCAGCGACAGTGCCAACCGGATTTTTCCCCCAAGGCATTGGGATCGATCCGCTTGGCAAATTTGTCTACACCGCAAATAGTGACGACAACACGGTTTCGATGTTCACCATCAATTCCACAACCGGGGTCCTGACACCCACAACGCCGCCCGCCGTTCCGACGGGAGTGGACCCCGGGTCCGCAACCGTCGATCCATCCGGCAGATTCGCGTACGTCGCGAATCAAGCTGATGGTACGGTGTCGATGTACACAATCGACCAGAACACCGGTGTATTAACTCCCACGACGCCTGCGACAGCGCAAGCGGGAGGTGGCCCTTTCGGCGTCACTGTGGACCCCTCCGGAAGATTTGCCTACGTGCCCAACGCTTACGGCAATAATAACGTCTCGGAATACACGATAGACGCCACCACTGGAGTGTTGACTCCCACGACGCAAATAGCCGCGCCAGCGGGAAACTCCCCGACCTGTGTCGCGGTCGATCCCTCTAGTAAGTTCGCCTACGTGGTCAATCGAATCGACAATACGGTCTCGGCCTACACGATTGGTCCCAACAGTGGCAACTTGAGTCCCATCGGGACCGTCGCAACCGGAGTCCAGCCTTGGCGCATTACGGTTGACCCCTCGGGTCATTTCGTTTACGTAACCGACGAGAGCGGCAGCATTTCCATATATGCTCTTAATGGAGATGGCACTCTGACGTCGGCCGGAACCGTAAGCACGCCGAGCGGCGCCTTCGCTATATCATTGGTTTCAGCCAGGCAATAACTACGACTGAGCGCAGCAGATCGAGGAGTGACTTTCCCTTGAGAGTCCTCGCGGCGTTATTCGGTTCCGCCCGCGATCGATGGCACCAGCAGCACCTCATCCCCGTCCTGGAAAGCATATCCCGGTCCGCCCAGGAAGCGGATGTCTTCTTCATTCACGTAAATGTTGAGGAAGCGGCGCACTTGTCCGGCCTCGTCGCGCAGGTGGGGCTTCAGTTCCGGAAACTTCTCATCGAGGACGGAGAATAGTTCTCCCAGGTTCGTGGCCGCACAGGCTATCGTGCTTACGCCGGCAGTGTGCCGCCGCAGTGCGGTCGGGATTTGAACGGTGATCGCCATTAACGCTACCCTCAGCGGCTCAAGCCGCACATCATTCTTGAATCTTGCGGCGCGACTAGAAGTCGCGCCCCTTCAAAACGGACAACGCCAAAAACAAGCGATAACCCTACGCTCCCACCGTCGCGACCGCTTCTTTCGCCACCTCAACGGTATCCAGGGTCTCGTTCAGATACTTCTCGAATTCAGCCAGCTTGGGTGCGATCGGCCGCTCCGTCTCGTAGACTCCCGCGAGCACGTCCGTGGTCTTCAAGCCGTTGCCGGTGATGCATAGCACGGTCGTTTCCTCAGGCAGGATGCGGTCCTGGCGATACAGCTTGCCCGCGCAGCCCACGGTCACTCCTCCGGCAGTCTCGGTGAAGACGCCCTCGGTTTCCGCCAGCAGCCGGATCGAATCGATCACCTCGGGATCGCTCACGTCCTCGCTCCATCCACCGCTGTGCTTGATGGTTTTGATGGCGTAGTGCCCATCGGCGGGATTGCCGATGGCGAGCGAACGCGCGATGGTCGTAGGTTTCTGGGGTTCGATCTCCGCGCTGCCGGTCTTCACCGCGGTCGAAATCGGAGAGCATCCCGTAGCCTGCGCGCCAAAGAACTTCACCGGCTTCTCCTCGACCAACCCGAGCTTGATCAGTTCATCGAACGCCTTCTTGATCTTCACAATCAACGACCCGCCGGCCATTGGGCAAACCACGTTGTCCGGCAAGCGCCAGCCCAGTTGTTCGGCGATTTCGAATCCCACCGTCTTCGACCCTTCCGCATAATAGGGCCGCAGGTTCACGTTGACGAAGCCCCAGTGCCGCTCCTCGGCGATCTGTGAGCACAAGCGGTTCACCTGATCGTAGTTGCCTGCGACGCGCACCACGTTCGCGCCGAAGACTTGTGTGCCGAGAATTTTTGCGGGCTCGAGATCGGAGGGAATGAAGATCCAAGCCTTCAAACCCAGGCGCGCAGCGTGCGCGGCCACGGCATTGGCCAGGTTCCCGGTGGAAGAACATGCGACGGTGTCATAGCCGAAGGCGACCGCTTGCGCCAGCGCCACGGCCACCACGCGGTCCTTGAAGCTCAGCGTAGGCAGGCAGACTGCGTCATTCTTGAGATATAAATTCTGCGCCGCGGTCGTTGCGTCGTTCTTATTGCCGACCAGCCGCGCTGCCAGACGCGGCGCCTGGAACAGCGGTGTGAACCCAACCGGCAGCCGGGGCTCAAAGCCAGCAGGCAGCGGCAGCAATTCGGCATAGCGCCACATGTTCGGCGGCCGCTGCGCGATGCGCTCGCGGATGAACTTTGCTTTGTCGCTCGCGCCCTGGGCAAGCGACGCGCGGACGAAATCATAGTCGTAAGTAATTTCGAGAGGAGAGAAACACTCGTCGCAGATGGAGCGGGGCTGGTTTCCCCAGCTTCGTCCGCATTCCCGGCAGCGCAGTTCGTAGTGAGCTTCGTATTTCGACATCGGGCTACTCGCTTTCTCATTCAGCAGCGAATAGCTGGGGACGAGCCGGGAAAAAGCGCCCTAAAATACGAAGGCCTCTTTTTCCAGGAAAAAAGGAAAAGAGGTCGGAATGCAATAGAAATGAAGCTCGCATCCGAATCTCATGTTCCCCGTTTCCGGGCGGGAGTTGGCACCTGGCGGTCGGGATAGATGATCCCGATCCGGTTGCCGTGGCGTCACAGGGCTCGTCCCTCAGCCACTCTGCATGAAATTCCGGTCTGCCCCGAAGGGCAAACTTGTCCTTATGATGCTACACAGCAAACCGGAGTTCGTCAACCTGGAAAACTTTCGCTTCGCTAACCCGGCAAGTTGTTCCCAAGGCCCGGCATCGGTACACTCTTCATTCGCGAGGTGAGCTATGGCAGAGATGGGCAGGACTTCTTATTTGAAGAAGAGCAGTTCGTGGTCATCGATTTTTCGGCTTCGCGGTAGAGTCTGTCTCTTCGTTATCTTGGGCGCGGCCTTATTGGTCGAGACTCTATTCGTCGCGCCGGTCATGGCTCAGACTGCTGCTTCGGCCGCTTCCGCCGGTTTGCCCAGCGAGACGCCCGCCACTTTCACGCCCGTCACCACCAGCTTCGATTACATCAAGCGCGATGTGATGATTCCTATGCGCGACGGCGTGAAGCTGCACACGGTTATCGTTGTACCCAAGGGCGCAAAGGGCGCGCCAATCCTGCTCACGCGGACCCCTTATAATGCCTCGGCACAAGTCAGCCATGCCGAGAGTGCCCATCTTGGCCCGATCCTGAATGGCTATGACAACGCTACCGAAGTCATCGTCGAAGGCGGCTACATCCGCGTGGTGCAGGACATTCGCGGGAAATACGGCTCCGAGGGCGACTACGTCATGACCCGTCCTTTGCGCGGCCCGTTGAATCCCACGCTGGTCGATCACGCCACCGACACCTATGACACCATCGATTGGCTGGTGAAAAATGTTCCCGAGAGCAATGGCAAGGTCGGCGTCCTCGGCATCTCCTACGACGGATTCACGACTTTGATGGCCCTGGTGAACCCCCACCCCGCGCTGAAAGTCGCCGTCCCCATGAATCCCATGGTCGATGGCTGGATGGGCGACGACTGGTTTCACAACGGCGCCTTCCGCCAACAGAACATCGGCTACGTCTACGAGCAGGAGGCAACGCGCGCCAACGAGAGCATGTGGTGGACGAACCACTTCGATGACTACGACGTTTTCATGGAAGCAGGCTCGGCCGGCGAGCTTGGACGCCGCCACGGGCTCGAGCAAGTCGGATTCTGGCGAAAGCTCCTGGAACATCCGAGCTACGACGAATGGTGGCAGGAACAGGCCATGGACCGCATCCTCGCCGCTCAACCCCTGAAAGTGCCGACCATGCTGGTGGCCAGCCTGTGGGATCAGGAAGATATCTACGGCGCCCCCGCGCTTTACAAGGCTCTCAAAGCGACCGGAGCGAACAACGACAAATTGTTTCTTGTGTTCGGTCCCTGGCACCACGGGCAGGAGATCGGAGACGGCAGCGCACTCGGACCAATCAAGTTCAACAGCGACACCGGCCTCTACTTCCGCCAGGAGATTCTGCGGCCGTTTCTGGATAAGTATTTGAAAGATGGAAATTCCAAGGATGACGGTCCCCACGCCGACGTCGCGCCGGTCACCGCGTTTGAAACCGGGACGAACACCTGGCGTCGTCTGCCCACGTGGCCGTCCGGCTGCGCCAACGGCTGCACCATTCAAGCCACTCCGCTCTATCTCACTGCCGGGCTAAAGCTGAGCCGGTCCGCGCCCCAGGCCGGTGACGCAGCGTTCGACGAATATGTCTCCGATCCCGCGAAGCCCGTACCCTATCGCGCCCGTCCCATTCAGCCCATGGGCTATGGTGACGGATTCACCTGGTCGCGATGGCTGGTCGATGATCAGCGGGAAGCGTCTGGCCGTCCCGATGTCGCCGTGTTCACCTCCGACGTCTTGACGGCTCCCATGAAGATCAGCGGACAACCCGTAGCCAATCTCGTAGCCTCCACCAGCGGCACGGACTCCGATTGGGTGGTCAAGTTAATCGATGTTTATCCCGACGAAGTTGCAGGCGACTCCAAGCTGGGCGGGTACCAGCTGATGATCTCCGCCGATGTTTTCCGCGGCCGCTACCGCGAGAGCCTGCAAAGGGCTAAGCCCGTCGCTTCCGGCCAGCCCCTGCTCTACCGCTTCAACCTTCCCACGGCAAACCATGTTTTTCTGCCGGGTCACCGGATCATGGTGCAGATTCAATCCAGCTGGTTCCCGTTATACGACCGGAACCCGCAGAGTTTCGTGCCCAATATCTTTTGGGCGAAGCCGGAGGATTACCGAAAGGCCACGCAGCGTGTGTATCACGCGCCCGGCCAGGCAAGCTTCATTGAGCTGCCTCTGGTGACGGTACCGTAAGGTCAGGATGGATTCTGAGGAACTGGAAGATCTATCTACTGCGGTCGCGGAGCGCCATTTCCCGCGCTAATTCTCTGGAAGTATCCTTCAGCCGCTGCGCCAGTATCAGCGCCAGGGAAAGATAGAAACGAGAGGCCAGCCTGGGGAAGGCCTCAAAGATCTCCCGCAGCTCGTGGGCGCTGATCTCATCCACTTCAACTTCGGCATCTTTGGCTACCACCGCGGCGGAGGCTCTGCCTCTTTCCAGGAAAGCGATATCGCCGCAGATGTCCTCTGCCCCGAGCGTCGCCACAATCGCTCTGGAACTCGTTCCTGCCAGCTCCACCGATGCCTCGCCTCGGTGGATGATGAAAATGCTCTCCGATAAAGCTCCCTGCTGGATGATCTCTTCACCCAGCTTAAAGGTGCGCCGCACCGACTTCGCCTTGATCAAGTTCCAATCGTTCGCGCTCAAATATTGTAGGCGATTGGCCATGGGAATGACTTCGGTGAAGGTGACCCTTATCTTACCGCGAACACCGTCCGCGAACACCGTCTACCGGCTGTACTGATTCCTCTTCTTGTCCGCGTGCCGCTCCAGGCCTAACTGGATCAGCTTGTCGATAAGCTCCGCATATTCGAGGCCCGATGCCGCCCACAGCTTGGGATACATGCTGATCGCGGTGAATCCCGGCATGGTATTGATCTCGTTCAGATAAATCTTTCGCGTCTTGCCTTTTAAGCCAGGCTCCATCAGAAAATCCACGCGAGCCAGACCGGAGCAGTCCACGGCCTTGAAAGACCGCACAGCCAGCTCCTGAACTCTCTTCGTTTCCTCTTTTGTGAGCTTCGCGGGAATAATCAGTTCGGAACCTTCTTCCAGATATTTGGCGTTGTAGTCGTAGAATTCCTTGACCGGAATAACTTCGCCGGGGACAGATGCGACTGGCTCGTCGTTGCCCAGCACCGAGCATTCGATCTCGCGCGCCTTATGCTTCTTTCCGCCTACGCCTTCCTCGATGACAATCTTGCGGTCGAATTTCGCCGCTTCCTCAATCGCGGGGCCGAGTTCTTTGCGGTCGTGCGCCTTGCTGATCCCCACCGACGATCCCAGGTTCGCCGGCTTCACAAATACCGGATACTTCAGCTTGCTCTCGACCAGCTTCTGTACTTTCTTCGGTTCCTTCTCCCATGCACCGCGCAGGATAGTGACATGCCTCACGATGGGTATTCCCGCGGCAATGAACAACGACTTCATAATGTCTTTGTCCATGCCCGCGGCCGAACCCAGCACTCCCGCGCCGACATAAGCAATATCAGCCAACTCCAACAGCCCCTGAATAGTCCCGTCTTCACCGAACGTGCCGTGCAGCACGGGAAAGATCACATCCACGTTGATGGCGCGATCGCTGGCGCGCCGCGTGAGCGCGCCCTCCGTCTGAAATGGCACCAGACCGCTTTCCCGGTGCACCGGCTCCGGCGGTACCACCACCGATTCTCCCCGGGCCAGCACCGCCGCCGCCGGAGTAGTGTCGGGATCGCCGGCACGCAACTGCCGCGGTTCGAGAACCAGCTTCCCTTGCAGCAAGTTCTCGGCATCCACCGCAGTCAGCCAGTGTCCGTCCTTGGTGATGCCGATAGGCACGACCTCGTACTTGTTTTTATCGATGGCTTGCAGAACCGACGCAGCCGAGAGCAGCGAAACCTCATGCTCACCACTACGTCCGCCAAAAAGAATGCCGACTCGAAGTTTTTTCATAATCCTTTCAATCTGGACCGGGTGCGGACGACGCTAATTGCGAACTGTGGCAAGAGCCTGCATTGCGGTCACTGCGGCTGCCCCAGAAAATCCAGCAGCGCACGATTGAACTCTTCCGGCTTTTCCAGCTGAGGTATGTGTCCACACTCCTTGATGGCAACGAGCTTCGAACCGTCAATCCCAGCATGGAATCGCTCACCCATCGTCAACGGGAGCAGCGCGTCATTGGCTCCCCAAACCACAAGCGTAGGCGCGTGCACAGATGAGAGTTTCGTATCTTCGCGCTCATCCGTAGCGACAATGCCATCCATGAATCGCCGGATGGTATAGCCGTCGTTGTCCTTCAAGTGTCTGGCGAAGACCGCGGCAACCGCCAGATCCGTGACCATGGCCTGATTGTAAAAAACCACTCCGAGAACTTTCTTGGTGTCGTCGAGGGAAGCCGGGTTGAGATTAATGGTCGGCGGAGCCGAGTCGAAGGAAAGTCCGCCGGCATCGACCAGCACAAGCTTCTCCACCATCTCCGGGTGCTGAATCGCGAAATCAACAGCGATCCAGCCGCCCAGCGAATTGCCCACCAGCGTGGCCTTTGCGATTTTCTGCGTCTGCATGAAGCCGTAAAGAAAGTCGACGAACGTAGCAATCTTGTAATCGATCAGAGGCTTATCCGAATGTCCGAAACCGATCTGGTCGGGAGCGATGACGTGATAGTGCGCCGAAAGTGGGCCGATGTTCGCCGCCCAGATGCCGGCATTCGCTCCCAGTCCGTGGAGCAGGATAACCGTGGGACCTTGCCCAGCCTCGTAGTAATGAATGCTCTGCCCGAACACCGTGGCGGTCTGCTCTGCAGGCATTCGCGACATCTGCGATGAGCAAACCGCCGCCAGCAAGAACAGGATCATTATTGCCAGCAATGCGCGCTTACGAAATTTCATGATTGTTCCTCATTCAACGCTTACAGAATCTTTTTCCCAAATGCCGACAGCGCCAACTCCACCGCCAGGTCGGCCGTCTGGTTGTGTTCGTCGATCACGGGATTCACTTCGACGATCTCGAAACTCAGCATGCGTCCGTGGTCGGCAATGATTTCCATGGCGAGATGCGCCTCGCGATAAGTTGCGCCCCCGCGCACCGGAGTCCCCACACCCGGCGCGTCCTCGGGATCGATCCAGTCCATATCGAGCGAAATGTGATAACCGGCAGTGCCGCGTCCGGCCATGCGCAGAGCTTCTTCCATCACAGTGCGCATGCCGCGCTCGTCGATGTCTCGCATGGTGAAAACGCCGATGCCGGCGCGGCGCACATTCTCCTTTTCCACTGCATCAATGTCGCGCACGCCCACCAGCACGCAATTCTCCGGCTTCACCTTGGGAGAAAAATCGAAAATGTTCGACAACT
This sequence comes from uncultured Acidobacteriaceae bacterium, assembly GCA_963749985.1. Lineage (GTDB taxonomy): Bacteria > Acidobacteriota > Terriglobia > Terriglobales > Acidobacteriaceae > Sulfotelmatobacter. The sequence continues at coordinate 882,328 of CAVVOS010000008.1, forward strand.
CCGCCGGACCCAGCCCCATGAGCGCAGCCAGCGGCATCCCGTGCACATTGCCGCTCGGGGAGGTCTCAGGCGTATTGATGTCGGTATGCGCATCGATCCAGATGAGCCCAATCCGCTGGTTGTGACGGCGATAAAACTCCGCCACGCCCGATACCGAGCCTGCCGCCATCGAATGATCCCCGCCGAGCGACAGAGGGATTTTTCCCGCTTCGAGCGTCTTAATCACCAGTTCCCCGTGCTTGGTGCACGTCGCCGTGATTTCCTTCAAATACTTAGCGTGGGTATCGCCTTCCTTTTTCTGCTCTGGGATGGCCACGGCAACGTTGCCGCCGTCCTCAACTTCATGCCCCAGCGCCTCCAGCCGCGCCTCTAGGCCCGCCACACGCACCGCCGAAGGCCCCATATCAACGCCGCGCCGCGATTGTCCCAGATCAAGCGGCACGCCGATTACACGAATCTTCTTGGGAGAAATGTTAGTGGCACTGATGGTTGTCATAAGAAATTGAGTAATTGAGTAATTCAGCAAATTAGTAATTGAAAGACAGAGCGCAGAATTCCAGGTTCTTAAATTACTCAATTACTAAATTACCCAATTACTTAATTCTTCTTCACGGGTAGAGCCGATGCAGCATCCGCGGGAACGGAATCGTCTCCCGCACGTGCTCGAGCCCGCAGATCCAGGCGACGGCCCGCTCAATGCCCATGCCGAAGCCGCCGTGGGGCACGCTGCCGAACTTGCGCAAATCCAGATACCACTTGAACGCTTCTTCCGGCAATCCGTGCTCGTGAATGCGCTGCACCAGCAATTCGTAGGAAGCCATACGCTGCGAGCCGCCAATGATTTCGCCATAACCTTCCGGAGCGAGCACATCGACGCACAGAGCTAACTCCGGCCGCTGCGGGTCCGGTTCCATGTAGAACGCTTTCACCTTCGCCGGATACCGATGCACCATCACCGGCTTGTCGAACTGCGCCGAGAGATAAGTTTCATCGGGCGAGCCCAGGTCGCCGCCCCACTCGAATTTCGTTTCCAGCGCGCCCTTGGCGTGACCCTCTTGCAAGTTCTTCACCGCGTCGTCATAGCTAATGCGCGGAAAAGGCGCTTCAATCTTCTCGAGTTTGGAAATGTCGCGGCCAATCGCCTGCAGATCCACGCGCCGCCGCTCCAGGCAGCGCTTCACCACGAAGCAGATCAGTCCCTCCGCCAGATCCATCAGATCATCGAGTTCCGCATACGCAACTTCCGGCTCGACCATCCAGAACTCGGTGAGGTGGCGCCGGGTCTTCGATTTTTCCGCGCGAAACGTTGGGCCGAACGAATACACCTTGCCCAGCGCCATCGCCGTGGCTTCAATGTAAAGCTGTCCGGACTGCGTCAAATATGCCTGCTCGTCGAAATAATCGACGGGGAACAAGGTGCTCGTGCCTTCGCAAGCCGCCGGAGTCAGAATCGGCGGATCGGTCAGCGTGAACCCACGCTCGTCGAAGAAATCGCGCACCGCTTTGATAATCTCCGCCCGCACCCGCAGAATCGATGCCTGCCGTTGCGACCGCACCCAGAGATGCCGGTGCTCCATCAGAAACTCCACCCCGTGTTCTTTGGGCGTGATGGGATAAGGATCGGACTCCGGCACACGCTGCACTACCTGCACGTTCGCCACGTCGAGTTCGTAGCCGCCGGGCGCGCGCTTATCGGCACGAACCTTGCCTTCTACGATCACGCTCGACTCCTGCGTCAGAGTCTTGATCGCCTCGAACACTTCCGGCGCAACCGCGTTCTTCGGCACCACACCCTGAATCACGCCCGAGCCGTCGCGAAACTGCGGGAACAGCAACTTCCCACTCTCGCGCAGGTTATAGAGCCACCCGCGCAATGTGACTGTTTGCCCTTCGTGCTTTCCGATTTCTGCGATAGTAGTTACAGGGGACATATTTGATTGAGTCATTGAGTCATCGGACCATTGAAACATTTGTGGTTCTGGGCGGATTGTTTTCAATGAGTCAATGACTCAATGATTCAATCTCTCAATTTCTACGCCGTCTCCAGCTTATCGAACGCCTCCTCAAGCTTTTCCAGTGGATTCACCTTCTCGTCTTCCGCGAGTTCCAGCAACAGGGGCGGCGTTTGCGGCGCGGAGCGCAGCAATTCCATCGCCTCTTTCCAGTCGATCGTTCCTTGTCCCGGCCACAGATGCGAATCCTGAACCTTGGCATTGTCGTGAACATGCGTCGAGCACACCTGCTTTCGCACGACCTCAAATGCCTCCGGTACCGATCCCATGATGTGCGCATGCCCGAAATCGAAGCAAATCCCCACATCATCGAAGTGGGCCGTCTGAATCATCTCCATCAATCTGTCCGGCGTGGAAAGTTCGTTAGGGATATTTTCCAGCAGAATGCGCACCCCCAGCGGCTTGGCAAATGCGCGCAAGTGCTCAATCGAGGTCATCGCCGATTCGAATTTCTTATCGCTGAAGCTCTCGTTCGGCAGTCCCAGATGCTGCACCAGAAAACGAAACGGAATCTGCTCCGCGATTTCCAGCGCCCGCTTCACTTCATCCATCGCTTCCACCAGCCCGGCGCGATCCGTGGACGCCAGGTTCACCGGTGGCGCACCCGCGCGGCCCCACTCGTAATCGGCGTAAAGCGGCGAGTGCACGGAATTCAGCGGAACCCCACTCCCGCGAAACCACTCCGCAATCTCTTTTACGTGAGCCTTCCGGTTGGCATAATCGAGATGCTGCCGCGCCGCAAAAATCTCAATCGCCTGCACTCCGTTACGAGCCAGTCCATCCAGAATTCCAGGATGCAGCCGCTCCCTCACGTATAAATAAGTTGAAACCGCTCTCTGCATTAGAAGCCCACTGCCTTTCCGTTGTTCCTGCCATCGCTCGCCCCGAGCCGCTCGCCCGTCCTCGGGTCGATGGCGATGCACTCCGCATCACTCCAATAAGCGGACACTTCGTCGCCATCGTGTAACCCAACCTGCACGTTGTATCCCATATTCTGCAGCGCGTGCACCGTGTCCGGCGAGAACCATCGCTCCACGTTCAACACGTCCGGCAACCATTGATTGTGAAAGCGGGGAGCGTTCACCGCCTCCTGGATGTTCATCCCATAGTCAATCACGCCCATCAGAACGTTCGCCACAGTCGTAATGATCTTCGAACTGCCGGGAGAACCCAGCACCAGCAGCGTCCTGCCGTCACGCACCACAATAGTCGGCGTCATCGACGATAGCGGACGCTTCCCCGGCCCAATGGCATTCGCCACGCCCTGAATCAATCCGTCGGAATTCGCCACGCCCGGCTTGGCCGAGAAATCATCCATCTCGTCGTTCATCAGGAAGCCCAAACCCTCCGCCGTCACCCGCGATCCGAACCAGTCGTTGATCGTGGTCGTGACCGCGACCGCATTCCCTTCAGCATCCACCACAGAATAGTGCGTAGTGTGCGGCGACTCATGATTTCCCATCGGCTGCGGATGGGCGGCGGCATATTGCTCAAGCTCGCTGAAAATCGCCGGACGCTTCAATTCTTGGCTGGCGCTGGCCTGGTTCGTATCAATCGAACTCCGCCAGGCGGCCGCGTATTTCTTATCGATGAGCTGCGCCACCGGAATCCTCGAGAAGTCCGGATCTCCCAGGAATTCCGCCCGATCGAAAAACGCCCGACGGAACGCTTCCGTCGTGTAATGAATCGCCTGCGCCGACCGATCCCCCATCCTGGCCAGATCGTATCCTTCCAGAATGTTCAGCGATTCAATCAGAACTGTCCCACCGGAAGACGGCGGCGGCGCGCTGATGATCTCGTATCCGCGATATGTCCCGTGAACCGGCTCGCGCTCTTTCACTTCATAGTGCGCGAGATCGTCCGCGGTGATCAGGCCGCCGCCTTTCTGCATCGCTGCCGCCAGTTCACGCGCCAGAGCTCCGTGATAGAAATCGTCGGGCTTCGCGGCAATCCGCTCCAGAGTACGCGCCAATTCGGGCTGCCGGAAAAGTTCCCCCGGCTGATAGTACTTTCCGCCGCGCTGGAAGATGCGGCGCGACTCGGCAAACTCACCCAGATATTTGTCCTGCTGAAAGTCTCGCGCCTCTCCCCAACTTAGTGCATATCCCTCGCGCGCTAGCCGAATCGCCGGACCCATTACCTTTTGGAGCGTCAGCTTCCCATATTTCCGCTCGGCGTAAACCATGCCCGCAACCGATCCCGGCACGCCAATCGCCTTGTACCCGTACTCGCTGGCGCCTTCGATCACGTTGCCCTGCGCGTCCAGATACATATCTCGCGTGGCCGCCGCCGGAGCCTTCTCGCGGTAATCCAGAAAGTGCGTCTGGCCATCGGCCATGCGGATCAGCATAAACCCGCCACCGCCCAGATTTCCCGCCGCCGGATGCACCACCGCCAGCGCGAATCCGGCAGCCACAGCGGCATCCACCGCGTTGCCGCCAGCCTGCATCATCTCGACTCCAGCCTGCGAAGCCAATTCATGACTGCTAACTACCATTCCGTGCTGCGCATGCACGGGTTCCGTGGACCCGAGAGCCCTTGGCGCTCCGCACACCGCCGCAGCCGCCATCAGCAGCAAAATCAATGCTTTGTGTCGGAATCGCATCAAGGTCGAGGGCGTCCAGGAATGGGCGGACTCTTGAGGCTAGCCGACCGCGGCAAGCAGAGTCAAATCAGGATGGCTGGTGCGGGATCGCTCGTGCGGGGCACGCACTCCCTTCGACAAGCTCAGGACAGACTTTGCCCCCAACTCTATCCCCGTTGCCGGCCAACCTTCAAACCTTCTTCGTCTTCTTCCGAGTCCCAGACTTCGGCGGCTTTTGTTTTTTTCCAGACCTCCTCTTCGGAGCCTTCTTCGGAGCCTTCGCCGCCACCATCTCATACGATTGCCTGATCAACCCCTGCAACTCATTCCATCGCACCGCGTCCAACCTGTCGAGCATTACCCACTTGTAGCGCCCGAGGTACGGGGAGGGCTGAACGTGCTCGCGTTCAATCAGTTCGGCGAACGTCTCCGGTGCGCACTTAAAGGACAACCGTGGATTGTCCAACCCTAGAACGGCAAACATTTTACCGCTGACCTTGAAGCAGAGAGCGTCGCCCCATTGCAGCTTCTCGGTCGCCTGCGGGAGAGACAGGCAATACTCGCGGATGGAATCAGTCGCGTTCATAAGTTCAAATTCGCCAATCGGCAGTCACAATAGGAACGCTAAAGAGTTTACTAAATCACTCAATCACCCGATCACTCAATCGCAAAATTCTTAATCACCGTCACCTTGCTGTAAGCCACGCGAAATCCCAACCGCTCGCAATTCCGCTGCGAAGTCGATCCGCCGTTGGTGACCACCACCGCGTACTCGCACCCAGCCTCCACCGCGGCCCCCATGCGGGCACAAAGCAGCGCCGTCTGCAGTCCGCGGCCGCGATACCTGAGCGTTGTTCCCGCTCCGCCCAGTGCGAAGATGCGATGCTCTGGAATGTTCAGTCCCGTGCCGCACGCCGCCATCGTCCCATCGACGGATGCGACAAACGCGAGCGCTCCTTCCATCTGATACAGAGGTTCGAGCAATCCGCGAAATGCCTCGGGCGCGCCCTCTGGAAAGAAGGCGCGTTCCACGATGGCGCCTGACTCCGCCGCTTCTTCCCGCCGGCCACGTCGAATCTCGCAACCGACAGGAGCCGCCGGAAATTCCTCCTTCGGATCCAGCCTCCGGTACAGCACGTTATTCAGCTCGGCGATGCCGTAGCCGCGCTCCTTGAACATTTCAAACACAGCCACATCGTGCAGAGGACACAAATCCACCTGCGCCGGAGCCTTGTGCGAACGGTAGAACTCCTCGATGCGGTCCAAATCCTCCGCCGCAAATGGCCGGTCAAGGCCCACGCCCGTTGCCCGTCCGATAGGCGATCCCAGACCGGCAAACACCATGTGCCCGCCACAGATTTCTTCCTCCGCAGCCCCGATCTCAGGCCGCGTCTTCTGAAACGCCCGCGCATACAACACCTGCGGCACTTCCTCGCACGCCTCAAAACGGCGCGCCAATGCCTTATCCACGAATAGCATGTCAAGAATCCTTTCTGGATTGAGAAAGCAATAGACAGACGGAGCGAAACACGCCCAAACCTCGGCGCATCTTCGCTCAAAGTCGCAGTTTGCGGACTAGAGAACGGCAGTCATAGGCAGGAAGACAGATTACTTTGCCCGCGGCGGGATTTCAAGAAGAACAATCAGCAATCACTTTCCGGCCGCCATGCTTCCCCTGGCAGAATCGAAAGCTGATAGCTGTTAGCTGTCTCCTTCAAACTTGTTCCCTCGCTTCACCCAGCGCCACCGTCACATCCAGCTTTTTCTTGTTGCGGTAGATGGTCACCTTCACCGTGTCTCCGGCGCGATGGTTGTTCATCATCTGCGCCAGATCCTGCTCGTCTTCGACTTTCTCGCCGTCGATGGCCACGATCAAGTCTCCGCCCAGCATGATCGGGATGTTGCCCAGATAAGCCCGCTCCGTCCCTCCCCGCAGTCCGGCCAGATCCGCCGAACCGCCGGGAGTGACTTGTACGATCAGCAAGCCGAAGTCCACGGGCAAGCCCATCTCTTCGGCCAGCTCCGCACTGATCGGAATGGTCCGCACGCCCAGAGCGGGACGCCGCACCCGGCCCAGCGTCATCAGATCGTTGAGCACGGCCTTCGCGGTATTGATCGGGATGGCGAAGCCGATGCCTGCGTTCTGTCCCACGCTCGATAGAATCATGGTGTTGATGCCAATCACTTCGCCATGCCAGTTCATCAGCGGACCGCCCGAGTTGCCGGGATTGATAGCGGCATCGGTCTGAATGGCATCGTCAATGGTCGCGCCGTTGGGCTCGCGCACCGGTCGAATCGAGCTTACAATGCCGCGCGTCATCGTCCCTGCCAGCCCAAACGGGTTGCCGATGGCGTAAACCTTCTGCCCTACCTGCAGGTTGCGCGAGTCGCCCAGCACCGCGGGAACCAAGTCAGGCGCCTTGATCAAAATCACCGCCAGATCGTGCGCCGGATCGGTGCCCACTACCGTCGCCTTGTACTTCTTGCGGTTGTGCATGGTCACTTCCACCTGCCGCGCGTCCGCAATCACGTGATAATTGGTGAGGATGTGACCCTCTTTGTCGATCACAAATCCCGAGCCCTGTCCTTCCTGCGGCACCATCCCATAGAAGAAGTCGAAGGACATCGCGCGCGACGTGACGTTCACCACCGACGGAATATTCTTGCGATATACGCTGATGTTGTTCTGCTCTTCGCTGTCCAGCCCTTCGCCGCCCGGCGCAGCCTCGGTGATTTCCACTTGCGCGGGATGACTCAACCAGCCCACTGCATTCGAACCGGCAAATTTCGCATTCGAACGCCAGGTCGTGAAGTAGAAAAATGCGCCGGCGATCAACAGCGCAAAGATTGCAGGTCGTATCAGTCTCATAAGTCCAAACCTTCGGGGCCGCGAACGAAATCTTGGGGCGGTCCTGTGAAGAAGCTTCACATCCATTCTACGTTCGATTCTAAACAATGTTCCCTGAGGAGGCACGCGGGCGCCAGAAAGGTAGTCCAGCGGCAGGGAACTCCACTAGAACAACCGGTCTAATATCTGCTTCACTTGTGGACTACCGCAGCTTGACTTTAGAGCTGGGAGTCGTCGTTCCACTCCCAGTAAGGGATACGGTCGGCGAGACACTGCCGAGGTAGATGGCATTCCCTCCGTAGCTGGCATCTACCAGATGCTGCCCGGAACCCACCGGCGAGATGCCGGTTGCCGTGGCAGTCGCGGTCTCGGTCTCCCGGGTAAGCAGAACGGTTAATGAACTGGCGCTATTATTTGCCGCAGCCAGATCCGTCAAACCATCGCCGTTGAAGTCTCCCACTGCAGCGAAAAGAGGATCTTTGCCCGCTGTAGGACTCAGCGCCGCGGCGAAGGTTCCATCGCCGTTACCTAGTAGCACAGTCGCCGTATTACTGCCGGCGTTCGCTGTGACCAGATCCGCCTTGCCGTCGCCGTTGAAGTCCCCCACGGCCACGGAATACGGAAGGAACCCCGTTGCCGGACTCACCGCGGTTGGCGTAAAGGTCCCGTCGCCGTTCCCCAGCAACACCGTCACCGTGCCCGGCTGGTTCGTATCGACGTAAAGATTGGCTACAGCCAGGTCAAGGATGCCGTCCCCGTTGAAGTCCGCAACCGTAATGGAGGCGGGCGTGTCGCCCGTCACCGGGCTCTCCGGTTCTGACCTGAAGGTTCCGTCCCCGTTCCCCAGAAGAATTGTCACCGATCCCGGCACGCCCGTGCCGATGGCGTCGTTCGCCACAGCAATGTCGGGAATGCCATCCCGGTTGAAGTCTCCCACTCCAACTGATACGGGAAATCCGTCAGTCGCTGGGGTTGCCGCAACCATCTTAAATGTCCCATCGCCGTTTCCCAGCAGGATCGTGAGGGCAAACACGGCGTTGTTCGTCACCACCAAGTCAGCGTTACCGTCTCTGTTGAAGTCGCCGGTGGTAATGAAAAAAACGCCCTGCGGTATCGATACAGCCGGCAGCGGTGTGAAAGTCCCATCGCCGTTACCCAGCAGCACCTGGATTTGGTTCGTGTCCGGCAGCGAGATCGCAAGATCCGCTTTGCCGTCGCCGTTGTAATCCCCGACTGCAATGTTATTGACGTTGAGGCCCGTGAGCGGCACCTCCGGCCCCTCTGTGAACGTTCCGTCACCGTTGCCCAGCAGGATGGTGATCGCGCTCAGCGGAGTGCCAATGCTATAGACCGGCACAGCCAGGTCCAGTTTTCCGTCTCCGTTGAAGTCGGCTACCGCAACGGACTGTGGATAAGGGTTGGTCGTCGGCCTGCTTGTATTCAGGAAGCTTAGCCCCCGCCTTGCCGGACCCAGCGCAGCCTTTCGCAGCAGGTGGTTGCCGTCTGTGGTGTCCAGGAAAGATACGATCCCGGTGGGCCCGGCCAGCCCCGGCGCGTTTACCAGACCGGTCACGGTTGCCCTCAGGGTATAGTCGCCGGCGCTGCCTCTCGCGGCGATGGCCGTGCTGGTCGCGTAGGCGCCGGTCACTGACAGCTCCTCATCGGTGGAGGCGCTGCCCGCGTATTCCGAGACCCCATTCGGCGTCCCCAAGAAGACCGCTTTGTAGCTGTGACTGCCAATGCCGGGAACAAACTTCAGAACTGCCGTCCCCGCGCTCGTCAACTGCGCCGTACCCAGCAGATGAATGTCCGTGCAGTACTTCGCCAAGGCATCGCAAAAGCTTACTTGCCCCACTGTCACCGCCACGCTTCCCGCCGTCACCGTTGCGGTCAGCGTGACCACACTGCCCGAACCGACCGACGTCGCCCGCGCGCCGTCCGAAGTCACGGTCAGGGTAGTGGTCGTCGGGGATGGCGCCGCAACCGCCTGAGTGGCCAGGGCAAAGAATGACAACAACGACATCAGCACGACGCTCCACCGCGGGCGAATGTGGATTTCCATAAGCTTCTCCCAGTCTGAACCCGAATCTTCCTCTTGGCAGATACTAAACCGTGATCCAGCCCCTCGTCTAAGCGACTCGTACAAGTGACCTGATGCCTAACGCGGCGAAATCGGTTGTCCTCCCCTCGGTCAGGCCTCCCAGAATCCCCTGGCCTCGGTTCGACATCCAAAAGCTTTTCGACGCGACATTTTCGAGGTTCTTATGTCCATTCGACCGGTTAAGCGAGTGATTGAATCCAAGCCAACTCTGGAAGGTGCCGGAGTACACCTGCGCCGCGCCTTCGGCTTCGGAAACACGAAAGACTTCGACCCTTTCCTTCTACTCGATGACTTCCGCAACGATGTTCCCGAAGACTATCTCGCCGGCTTCCCCTGGCATCCTCACCGTGGAATCGAAACCATCACCTACGTGCTGGCTGGAACCGTGGAGCACGGCGACAGCATGGGAAACCGCGGCGCCATCGCCGCCGGAGACGTGCAGTGGATGACCGCGGGCAGCGGCATTATCCATCAGGAGATGCCCAAGGGCGATCCAGCCGGGCGGATGCATGGGTTTCAGTTGTGGGCCAACCTTCCGGCCTCGCTCAAGATGACACCGCCGCGCTACCAGGAAGTGAAGACGCTCGATATCCCTGAGGTCAAAGATGACGACGGCACTCATGTGCGCGTGGTGTGCGGAAGTTTCTGGGGAAAGAAGGGACCGGTCGATGGTATCGCAGCCGATCCCATCTACCTCGACGTATCGGTCTCCGCGGGCAAGAGAAAGACGCTGCCGGTGGAGACAACTCGGCATGCCTTCGCCTATGTCTTTGGGGGAGGCGGAAAGTTCTGCAACGCGTCCGGTCCGCTGACCGTGCCTACGGAGGCCATCAAGTGGTTGGACACTACACCTCCCGTGGAAGCCGACAACCGTTCCCTCATACTTTTCGATCGCGGGGACGAGGTTACAGTGCAAGCCGGAGAAGACGGGATCCGATTCCTGCTGGTTTCGGGAAAGCCTCTGGAAGAGCCGGTAGCGTGGTATGGCCCTATTGTCATGAACACGCAGGAGCAGCTCCAGCAGGCGTTTCGGGAACTCGAGCAGGGGAAGTTTCTGAAGAAGTGAGGCCGCTCCACTCGCTTGCCTGCTGTCAGTAGTGGCTCAATCGAAATCTCGAACGATTGCGACCTCCGGCGTCATCCCGAAGTCCCGCGTTTTCACCAGCGGGACGAGGGATCTCCCTTGTCTACGCGGCCGCCCCTTCAAACCCTACTCAGCCTGTCGCGAAGCACGATATTCGACATCAACTGATGTTATAATCAGTGCCTATGAGAACCACCCTCGCCCTGGATGACGATCTCGTCCGCATCGCCCAGGAGTTCACCGGCGTCGCCGAGAAAACGGCCTTGATTCGCGAAGCTCTCAAAGCGCTGATCGAGCGGGAAAGCGCTCGACGATTGGCTTCTCTCGGCGGCACCATGCCGAGTTTGAAGAGTATTCCACGCCGCAGGGTGCGGCCGCATTGATTCTCGCGGATACTTCGGTTTGGATCGACCATCTCCGTTCCGGCAACAGAGAACTGCAACGGCTTCTCGAGCAGGGGCAGATTGTGATCCATCCGTTCGTGATTGCGGAGCTTGTCCTGGGATCACTGCGGCAGCGCACCAAAACGCTTGCCTTGCTGGATCTCCTGCCGCAGGTGCAAGTGGCGCAGAGCAACGAAGTGCGGCTGACGATTGAGGCTCGCCGTCTCTACAACCTCGGCATCGGCCTGATCGACGCAGATCTGATAGCTTCTGTCCTCATTAATCCCTCGACACTTCTTTGGACAAGAGATAAGCGGCTGCGAAAAGTCGCTGCGAGTTTTGGGCTTCACGCAAATTTAGCTTAGCCGACAACCGACTCGCATTCGCCTCAAGGTATCAAGCGGCGCAAGACAGAGTTTCAGGGCGCGCCGGTTGCCCGAAGTAACTCTTTCCACACTTGACGCACCTGCTCTCGCGTGTGGTCGAGCGAACCGGAGTTGTCGATCACATAGTCGGCGGCTTTGATTTTTTCTGCTTCGGGCAGTTGCGCGGCCATGCGGCGGACCACTTCCTTACGCGCTGCCTCGAGATTTAATTTCTGTCGGGCGGCGAAGCGGGCGATTCGTTGCTCATCGCTGCAGGTGACCACGATCAGGCGGTCGAAGCGTTCTGCCGCGCCCGCCTCGATGATGAGCGCAGCTTCCACGATGGCGACGGCGTGCGGATCCTGCCCTCCCATTTCCTCCATCCACTCTTCCTGGCTGCGAATCACCGCGGGATGCACGATGCGGTTCAACTCCTGAATGCGGGATGGGACTTGAGATGGGGCAGACTTGTCTGACCCGAACGCAGCTTCCGCCAGCTTCCCCCGGTTCACGCTGAGGTCAGGATTGAGAATGCCGCCGCCGAAGTGGCGCACCACTTCGTTGTAGACGGGCTGGCCGGGCCGCATCAGTTCGTGGGCGATGCGGTCCGCCTGGACGAGACGTGCCCCCAGCGCGACCAACATGTCTCCCACGACAGATTTACCCGACGCGATTCCGCCGGTGAGGCCGACTTTCAGCAATGTGCCTCCAGCCGAAGAACGTTCACCACAGAGGCACAGAGACACAGGGAAACCCTTTTTGAGTTTTTCTCTGTGTCTCTGTGACTCTGTGGTGAAAAGCCTTTCATTTGCTGGTTAGTTCCGGCATGCGGCTGCCCCTCCGCATCTTCGCCGCTTTCACGGTGTTATACATCAGCATCGCGATGGTCAATGGACCGACGCCGCCGGGGACCGGGGTCAGCGCTCCCGCCACCTCGGCGACTTCCGGGTGCACATCGCCCGCCAGCGTAGATCCTTTCTTCTGGAACGTTGCTTCACGCTGGGCGTTCTTCGCTAACCCACTTCCGAACAACCGCTGGAATTCCACAGGGTCGCTAACCTTGTTCATCCCGACATCGATCACAGTTGCCCCCGGCTTCACGAAATCGCGCGTGATCATGCCAGCGCGGCCGATCGCCGCTACCAGAATATCCGCGCGGCGGCAGACACCGGGCAGATCGCGGGTTTTTGAGTGGCACACGGTGACCGTCGCATTGGCGTTGATCAGCAGCATGGCGGCGGGCTTGCCCACGATGTCGCTGCGTCCGACCACCACGGCTTCCTGCCCGGCGATGGGAATCTGGCTGCGCTTGAGGATCTCGATGACCCCGGCTGGCGTGCATGGGACCAGGCCGGGACGCTGGGTCGACAGAAAGCCGACGTTGACAGGATGGAAGCCGTCGACATCTTTGGCGGGGTCGACCGCCATCAGCACCTGCTTCGAATCCACCTGCGGCGGCAGCGGCAACTGCACCAGGATGCCGTCAATCTCATCGCGGCGGTTCAGGCTTTCTACCAAAGCCAACAGTTCAGTAGTGGTCGCGGTCTCAGGGGGCGTGTGTTGCTCGCTGTAGATCCCAACTTCTTCGCAGGCTTTGACCTTGCCGCGCACATAAACCTCCGAGGCCGGGTTGTGGCCAACGAGGATGACGGCGAGGCCGGGGCGGACTGCGGCGGCCGCCAGGGTCTTCACTTCCGCAGCCACTTCGCTGCGGATGTCGCTTGCGATCATTGTGCCGTCGAGGATTCTGGCGGGCATTCAGGCTCCGGGCTTCGGCTTTCGGGCTTCGGCTAGAAAATCTTACACCGGCCGGGCCTCCGCGGAAATCATTCGTCACAGAGATACGCAGGCGCCGAGGAATTGTGGCGTACAATGCTGGGCATGATTGCCAAAGATTTGCTGGAAATCCTGGTGTGTCCGGCGTGCAAGCAGGCGCTTCAGTACCGGGAGAATCCGGAGAGCTTGAAATGTACCCAGTGCCACCGCGTATATGCAGTGAAGGACGACATCCCTATCATGCTGGTGGATGAGGCTGCGATCGAGGGCGATTGAACTCTAGCGCGCCATTCCGGTTTGAATTTTTACATCCATTTGACGCCTCTGAAACATTCGGCTGGGTATCTTCACTATTATCTCTAGTGTGTCCAAGCGTTGTTGCTTGGGTGCGGGCGGGCTGACGACTACGGGCAGATTCCCGCCCGAAGTGACACTCTGTGTCAGTTTTGAGACTGCGGGGGGTACCGATGAGACCTTCCGGAAGGAGGCAGGCCAGAGTAGGAGGCCTGCAACTTCTGAAATCCAGAGGGGTTTATGAATCTAAAGCGGCCTGTTTTCCGTATATGGAACTGGGGGGCAGCCGCGGCAGCTAAATTGCATGCAACTTGAGTGGCTGCCGATGAGTCTAATAACTACCAGTGGGTAAAGGTCGGAGTCGGAGGTGATGACGGCCATGTTTGAAAAAGAGACGAACGACAGAGTGGGTAACGACAAAGACAGGTTCACGGTGACGGAACTGGCGGCCTTGCGCTCCGACTTACTGCAGGGGGGCATGATCGATTCTTACGAGGCCGCCGAACTGCTCCAGGTTTTCCTGATGGGGCGGGGCTACGGAGTGTCGCCCAAGGCGGCTCTGGATGCGGCGGGCCGGGTCGAGATGGCCGGGTGCGCGTTGCCCGTGCTGCAGTTTGAACTGGAGAACCTTGCGCTAGTGATGTAGGACTTACGCTTGGGCGCGGAGCACAGAGCCTTCGTGAGCGAAACGGCGCAAGAGATGACGGGGGAGTGAGCCAGAAGTCGTGGGGGGAAGAGCTTCCTGGATTTTGACATTCTGGGTCGGTCAATCGAACCAAGGTTGACCGAACCAGTTCCACGCAAGGAGAAGCCGGGCCAACCAGCCCGGCTTTGTGGCGTCTGGGCGCTTGGCAAATCGGCCTAATGTTCCCACCGGAACATTTCACTTTGCAGAAAACTTTCGGCGTAAGTCATTGATTCTTGGTGCGGGCTTTTGGGCGGAGCAATGGAATCAAGGGGTTAGGCTGTGGGAGGAATGTCTACTTTTGAGGGGGTCAAATGACTACGAAAGTAGACTTGACGGGCGCGGCATGTACTTTTAAAGGTACACCGCCGGAGCATGGAGCTGCCGGGCGAAGAGGTGAAGATTTATGAAAGCGAAGACATTTGATCGCAAGTTTGATGCGGGCGAGGAAGTTGTAGATCAACTTGATCTGAGCAAGGCGCGGCGGGTTGGTACCGACCCGAAGCGGGTGAACGTTGATTTCCCGGCTTGGATGGTGGATTCCATGGATCGGGAAGCGCGCCGACGACTGGGGTGACACGGCAGTCGCTCATCAAGCTATGGCTCGCGGACAGGTTGGGACAGCTAGTTTCAGCCGGGAAGCGTTAGGTGACCTTTGGGGGGAGCGGCGGGGTCCCTAGGATTCGTCTCCGGTTTCATCCTCCCCGCTTTCGACTTCAATTGGCCCGGTGATCTGATCAAGTCTTTCCTTCGCCAATGACTGCAGACGGACCGCCTGAAACAGGAGTGTTCTTCGCAGACCTTTTTGTACCTTTCGCTCAACGATGATTTTAGCGAGGTCGGCTATCGTCGCTGCCCGTTGCGCGATCCTGATGTCGGGATGTTGCCGTGCTTCATATATTGGGGAAGGGACGATGCGTTTTCGGTGTGACTTCGGCAGTTCGACTTCTGTTGTGTTGGGGATGTCCTTCTCATTGAGCACGAACTTCAATTTTGAGCCATCAACGACCTTCTTTTTAACAGTGTATTCGGCACTGCCAAGGATCCGCTCGATCTCCAGCTTGCTCTTGCCTTTGAGATCGAAGGGCCACACTTCCACCTCAGCCACTTCGACGGGATCAAGGACGCTCATCGCAACGGCGTCCGTTCGCTGGTTGGTTAAGTGACGGCGAGTACGCGTACCGATGCGTTCTTTCGTTCGGCCCACATAGATGGGTTCCCCAAAGTAGTCGTAGAAGACGTATGCGCCATGCCGGACGCCAAGCCCTTCGGGAGCGCTCTTGCGTTAGTCGTGGCTTTCGCCCACAATGTCGGAACATCTTCGACGGAACTGCAGCTTGTCGGACCTGTGGCAGCAAATGAACAAGCTCACATTTTTCAAGGTCGGCGAGACTTATACGAATGACCAGATTCGATTCTCCCTCGATCTGGAGAATCTCGGCGGCATTCGGCCTGCGCTGGATTCGAATGGCAGCGTCAGGCACGTCGCGATAATGACGGCTGCGGAGGACTCAGGCAGGCTTCTAGCCGAAAACCCTTACCGCGACAGGATCGAGGGGGATATTCTTGTCTACACGGCGCAAGGCCGAGAAGGAGATCAGGCCTTAGCTGGTCGAAACAAACGGCTTGTAGAGCAGTACGCGGTTCCCACTCCGTTTTTCGGATTCGCCAATATTGGGCGGCAGACTTACCGATTCCTTGGTCTGCTCGAATTGTTGCGTCACTATCAAGAAAACCAGGCGGACACAAAGGGCGCTCTTCGGAAGGTATGGCTGTTTGAGTTCAAGATTCACGACCGGCCCGAGGTCGTGCCGATTCAGGATGCGGCGTCCATTTCGGCGTCGATCTTGGCGGAATCACGTCGCGACGGCTCGTCGGGAAGTTCGGAGCGCGAGGTCGCACCGCTTGCGCAAGGGCCGCAGGGAGCGGTGGCAATGACGCCCGAGGAGATGGAAAGTATCCGGGGTCGGCTGCTCCAGTTTACGCCGTACGACTTTGAGCACTTCATTAGGCTGCTACTGGAAAAGAGCGGATTCGTGAGGGTCTCCGTCACTCGTGCGTCGGGGGACGGTGGAATAGACCTGAACGCATACGTGGACGAGAAGAATGAGTTCTTCGCTGGGACCCATGTGCAGGCTCAGGTAAAGCGCTGGCGGCACGCCGTGGGCAGTCCGGAGATTAACAACTTTAGAGGAGCCTTGAGCACTACTGCTAAAGGTGTATTCATCACGACCAGCCACTTCACCCGAGCCGCGTTGGCGGAGGCAAGGCACGACTCGAAGCCTTCAATCGCGCTCGTGGATGGGGACAAACTTGTTGGCATCATTATTCGCAATGAGGTCCCAACCAAGCCGTCGTCCTGACGTGGGTGGCGTTTGAACGGGCTACAACCTGCCTGGTGTCCCCTTGCGCCGTCGAGGAAGGCAGCGTTGCAACACGGCTATGGCGTCGCTTACGTCCTCGTCAGATGCTCGGTCGTCATCCCGTAGAGCGTGCGCCTTCACAACATCACGGGCAGCCCCGATGAGGCCTTCGAACTGCGACGTCGACGAGTGGGGGTTGGCCTTCTGATTCGCGATTTTCCCGGGCATCTGCAATTTTCCTCCGAGATCCGGTCTCCCCCCTAAACTATATCGGCTGGCGACTGAATCAGCATTACTGGAGTTTGCATTCCCAGATGACAGCTGTGCGCCAGCCAGCCTTACGCAAGGCGTCTCGAACGCGCCTGTCCCGTTTCCGGTTCCCCTCTATTTTCCGGCTCCAGTAGTCGACGTTAGAGCTCGGCAGGGCTGCACTCTTGCAGCCCTTGTGTGCGTGCCAAAAACAACCATGCACGAAAAGAGCAAGTCTGGAAGCCCTCAGGACGAAGTCGGGTCGCCCTGGTAGATTGGCCACGTGCTGCCGGTAGCGGAGTCTTAGCGAACGGAGTAGCGCCTCACACTTCTTCTCCGCGCTGGTTCCAGTTGAGTGGACAGCACGCATGATCTCGCTGCGCCGTGCTTTCGTGAAGGTGTCGGACATGGAGCTGGCCAGCCTCTCATTTCTTCTTGGCTGCCGCAGAGGCCGCCCGTGTGGCGCGCTCCTGCATAGCTAGCAGCACGACCTGGAGCATGTCGTCCTGGGGGGCGGGCTTGCCGGTCCAGATTTCGAACTGGCGGGCGGCTTGATGGACGAACATTTCGATGCCGGGGATGATCTGAGCGCCACGCTGTTTCGCGAGCTTCAGCAGCTGGGTTTCGGCGGGATCGTAGATCATGTCGAAAACGTAGCGGGCGTTGATTTCCTTTTCCTGCAGCGGAGTCTCGCGGGTGTTGCCCATGCCGACCGGGGTGGCGTTGATGATGACATCGAAGACGAGCTTCTTGAGGTCGGCGCGTTTGATGGAACGGGCGTGGGCGCGCCGGGCCAGCTTTTGCGCGGCGGCGAGGCTGCGGTTCAGGATATAAACTTCCGCTCCGCGTTCTTTAAGGCCAAACACTGCGGCGCGGGCAGCGCCTCCGGCGCCGAGCACGAGGATTTTCGCGTCCTGCAAAGTGCTGAGGCGGCGCTCGAGCGGGCGAACCACTCCAGACGTGTCGGTGTTGAAGCCGTAGAGCTTGCCGTCCTGGGCGCGGACGACGGTGTTGCAAGCGCCGATCTTGGTGGTGTGCGAGTCGGTGTTGTCGAGATAAGGAAGGATGGCTTCCTTGTAAGGCATGGTGATGCTGAGGCCGTGGATGGGAATCTCGCGCACGCAGTTGAGCAGGTCTTTGAGAGTCTTGGCATGGAGCGCGAGGTAGACGGCGTTGACGTTCTCGCGGCGGAAGGCCGCATTCATGATCGCGGGCGAGAGCGAGTGGGAGACCGGGTCTCCGGCAACGCCGTAGACGCGGGTGGCGGCGTCGACGGTATCGATGCGGTAGACGCTGCGCAGATCCTGAGCGGTGGCCTGGCCGGGGGCAGTCTCTTCTCCAACTCCGACGGCGGCGAAAGTGAAGACGCTGCCGGCGCGGACTCCGAGCACGCGGCTGATGATGCCTTGTTCGCCCATGCACAAGCCGACGATGGAATGATTGTCCGCTTCGCGGCCCAGAAACTGGATCATGGAAACATTGTCGAAGAGAGTGGTCGCGGTACTGACCACTTTATAGAAGTCGGCGGGGAAAGCGCGCATCTTTTCCAGAGTCTCGTCGAGCTTCTTGGTTCCGCGGAAGTCGTGGAATGAGAGAATCAGGGCGGACCGACTACGCAACTTTTGTAACTGCGCTGGCTTGCACTTCAGTGCGGTCTGGAGTTCGACGTCTACGAGCTGGCAGCCGGTGGCCGATGCTTTGGAGAGAATGTCGAGTTGGGAGGCAATGGAGCCGCGGAACTTGCCTCCGCTGGCGGCCCGGCGGCAGGTGGCGATGACCACGGTGCCGGGGTGGGTTTCGAGGAAATGCTTGATCTTGGGCAGCGCCAGCGCGGGTTTCGAGATGTAGTCCAACCTAAACTCCAGGAAGGAGTTATCGCGGATTAGGGCCTCGGCCTTCTCGACCAGTTCGGCGGGGTCGGCAGCGGCCACGGCGACGCAGACCCGCGGCAACCGCAGGGGCAGCAGGCGGGGCGGGTAGGTTTTAGGAGCAGAAATCATCTTGAATCAAATCAATAGGTTCGGCAAAGGTTCGGCTGCGAATCTTACAGGGGTCGAATTCCAGATGCAACATGGTATTCACAATTTACACGAAAAAACTGTTTCCACGCCGGGACTGACACCCTCGTAACCTTGACCCCCTCTTACCCCCTTGTTACCTTCCATCTGAAGCCTTGCTTCCATGGCATTTGACTAGGGAAGGGCGCCAAGTGTGCCTGTTCTCGGAGGTAACATGAAGAAAATAGGACTTTTAGTGTTGTTGGCCGCGACGGCGACCTGGGCCCAATCGGCGGCGGACGCGAAACCCACTGACGCGCCGACCCCTGAGGGAACGATTGCCACAACGGCGAGTTTCCCGGTGCAACGGGTGCAGATGCCCACTTACGCAGATGTTTACTGCGCTGGTTTCATCAACCGGCAGGTTCTGCCCGATGCCAACTTCGTGGCCGGGGGCCTGGAGACTCCGACCGACACCAAGTTCGTTAAGGATGACATTGTCTTCCTGGAGGGCCGGGGCTACACGGTCGGCGCGGAGTATGAGATTATCCGCGCTCTGCGTGACATCAACGAGTACGAAATGTTCCCGGGGCAGAAGAAGCTGCTCAAGGAAACCGGACATCCCTACGAGGAAGTCGGCCGCGTACGCATTATCGATACGCGCAGCAAGACCGCGATCGGCCACATCGAATACGCGTGTGATCCCATCAATCCGGGAGACACGGCGATTCCCTTCGCCGAGAAAGCCATGGTGGCATTTCATCCGCCGGTGCGTTTTGACCGCTTCCTGCCCACAGGCAGCAAGGTCTCTGGCCGCATCGTGATGGGAAGAGACTTTGACGCCGAGCTGGGTACGGGCCAGAAGATTTACATCAACGTGGGAGCGAACCAGGGAGTGAAGGTCGGCGACTATTTCCGGGCCGTGCGCACGTATGAGGCGGACCTGAAAGATCCGGTGGATTCGCTTTCGTTCAAGGCTGCCTTGAGTGAAGACACGCAGGCCAAGCAGGCGTCGGTCGATCCCGGCTTGTGGGAGAAGGCCAACGGTCCAGTGATTCACGTTCGCGACCTGCCGCGGCGCGCGGTCGGCGAGATCGTGGTTATCGGAACCACGCCCACTACGGCCACGGGAATGATCGTGTTCGCCATGGAAGATATTCACGCCGGTGACGGCGTGGAACTGGACGAACAGAACCAATAACTTTCGCAAGCAGCACAAGTACCCTCGAACCGGGGACGGGCAACCGTCCCCGGTTTTGCGTCTGGGAGGGTTTTAGTTACATCAGGGACGAATGAGTGCCTTGTGGCTGACGCACGTGATAGAGAGCCCTATTTGCTGTTTCGTGGTGCCGCTGGTTGCCGATACGGTGACGGAATAGGTGCCAGCCTTGGCAAGGCTGGTTGCGGTGAGTTTGAGGGTGCTGGCGCCGGATCCCGGCGCGGGCAGAGTGGCCGGTGTGAAAGTGGCGGAGATTCCGCTGGGCAATCCGGTCACGGAAAAAGCGACGGCGGCATTGAAGCCTCCGCTGACTGCGACATTCAGGCTGAGGCTGCCGTTCGATCCGGCGGTCACTGAGATAGAAGTCGAGGAAGCCGTAGCGTGAAATGCGGGCGTGGCCGTGGCATCGCTCCAGTGGCTGACCAGGACCGAAGCGTCGATGGAACCGAGGCCGGTGGCTTGGTCATATCCCGTGGTGGAGCTGAAGCCAGTCAGTCCGGGGACGCTGTTGTTTCCGCTGGTGATGTCATGAAAGACGGATGCTCCGCCCGCTCGCTGCTTGCTCGCCAGGGAATAGAAAGCGGTGTTGGCGTTTCCTTGCCGAGCTCCGGTGTGCTGGACCACGAGCGTCATCGCTCCGGCAAACGACGGGGAAGAAGCCGATGTGCCGCCGACCACGTAGAGTCCGCCGTTCTGGTACATGAGGTAGCCGTCGTGGCCGGCAGCGCTGAGGGAGACGTCTGGGACATCGCGTTTGCCGTCTGCGGGAACGCCCGTGCCAGTTTGCCAGGAAGGCTTCGCGTAAAGAGTGCTCATGCCGCCGCCGCTCGCCCACAGGCCGCCTGCACTGCTTTCGTTCCAGACCACTTCCGGGATATAGCTGAGAGCTGAGGATTGCGTGCCCGAGGTGTTCGAGGGCGACCAATAGAGAGATGGATTGGAGCTGTCGTTGAACATCGTGCCGCCGACACAGACGCTGTAGGGCGAGGAGCAAAGACCGTTGACGCCGCGTGCATGGGTGGCCCGCGGGGCGGAGGCGGAGTCGCAGCCGGCGGCGCCGCTATCTCCCGACGATACGAACACCGTGATGCCTTGCGTTGCCGCCTGCTGCCACAAGCTATTGATGAAACTGTTTCCCGAAGAGCCGAGCGCGGCCTCGCACAGGCCGAAGCTCATGCTCATGACCGGCGCCAGATTGTGGCCGACGATGTACTGTGCGGAGAGATAACTGCCGTCGCTGGAATTGGTGGATTTCGAAACCACAAACTTGATCGAGGCGCTTCGGGCCACCGCGCCGGACCATTCCACGTCGAGATCGGCTTCCGTTTCTTCCCCAGAACTGAAAATGCCGGGGTCGGTCCCGTTCACGATGATCTGGGGATCGTTGGCGGGCAAGTCGAACGAGGTGCGGAACTGGCGCACGTCGGCGATATTGATGTTCGAGCGTGCGACGATGGCGACCGACTGGCCGCTGCCATTGATTGATTGCTGATAAAGCGGCGCGAGATCGTAAATGGTGGCGAAGTCTGCCGGGGCGAGGTAGTAGGAACCGCCGCTGGTGTAGTTGGGTGCTGGTAAGCGGGCCCCGGTGTGCATGGTCGCGCTGCGGAAATCGTGCAGGGAGACCACGCCGCCTACAACCTGCGCGAAAGCCGCGGGGATCGCGGGATCGCTGGCATTGGCGTGGTGGACTTCATTGCCGATCTTGTAAGTGTGAATCTGAGTATGGAAGGCTGACTCGACTTGAGCGGCGGTTCCGCTGAACACGATGGACCCGCGTCCAGCCGTGACTTCTTCCACTGTCATGCCGTGCGCTTGCAACCAAGCGGTGACCTGTGCTGCGTCGTCTTCGGAGACGCCGAAGCGGTCGCCATATTGTTCCGGCGTAAGCCACTGATGGTAATAAGGCGACTCGGGATTGTGTTGCGCGTCCAGCAACTGGGCGATAGCGGATTGCTGGGCGTCGTCGGGCAACAAGGTGAGCAGCATCCGATCCATGGGATAGTCGGGCGAGACGGCTCCGGCGTCGTACTGGGGAAGGGCCAGGGGATGGCGGTTGCCACGCAAGGTAACGGTTTGCTCGTCGTCAACGAAGCTGGTGATGCGGTCTTGAGGTTCCGCGAATGGGAGCTGGGTGAAAAATGGGGCCGGTGGGTTGGGCGCAAGCTGAGCGCGGGCGGGTGGGTCCAGAGCAAGAAACGCAAAGACAAAGAGAGTTGTTACGACCAGGAATGTAATCGCGCGACTGCGCATGAACGTTGCAAGGGGATAGGACATTCAGCCTCCGAGGCGAGATGCGGCTCATAGGTTTCATCGGCAGGAACGGGAGAACACTGGAGGGATCAGCCCGTCGTTCCAGGTGACGGGAGTAACCAAGGGCGGAACTGTTGAGATTAGACGGTCTTATCGCCGAATACTTCCGCGACAAAGGCTTGGATGGTTGCGCCTTTCTGCCATGCGTCGAGGGGCAGCCCGGCCTTGCGGCAGGTTTGCTCGAGGAAAGTGGTGCGATCCCATTTGTGTTCGATGGGGACCTGGGGCAGGAGCAGGCCGCGGCGGCCGTGCTGAGTGACGAAGAGACCGTGGCGTCCGACTTCGATTTCTTCGGGGTGAATCGGTTGCGGGGGCGAGAGAATGCTGAGCTCGATTTCGAGATGAGGAGCTTCGTCCGGGGTTACGGGCGGAAAGCGGTTGTCGTCGAAAGCGGCGGCACGCGCGGTTTCCGCGACAGCACGATAGACCGGACAGGTGGGAAGCACATAGCCAACGCATCCGCGCAGCTCTCCAAGCAAATAGAGCGAAGTGAAAGCGCCGCGCGGTTCGGCGAAGTGAGGAGTCGGGGGATCGAGAGAAATCTCGCGGCGCTGCAGCGCGGAGGAAATGGAATCGTGCGCCAGGCGAAGCAAGAGGGTGCGCTCTTCCGGAGAAAATTCCTGGGGGGAGACTTCCGAGGAAGCCAGAACGGGCGACGAATTATGCTGTAGGGGCGACATCGGCATCGGCCGCTCGGGGGGCGGGTTGCGCCTTGCGGCGACGGCTAAGGATGAAAGCGCGGCGGCGGCGCTTGGAAACCCTCCGGTCAATCTTCGACCAGAAGGCGGCGAAGTAATCGATGGCGGAAACCAGCGAAACGCAGACCACGAACCAGATGGCGGCGTAGGCGATCCAGTGCACCGGGAAGACGAAGTTTCCGTAGACCGGCCATTCCTTCCAGCGATGATCGAGAATCACCGCGACCACGGAAACGATCTGCACCACCATCTTGAACTTGCCCAGTTCGCTGGCTTCGATGGTGAAACCCTCGGACGCGGCGATGGAACGCAGGCCGCTCACCAGGAATTCACGGCCAATGATGATGACGGCGATCCAGGCCGGAACCAGGCTGGGATTGAACTGCACCAGCACCACGAAAGCGGCGGCGATGAGAAGTTTGTCGGCCATAGGGTCGAGCAGAATTCCCATGGTGGTGATCTGGCCGCGCTTGCGGGCCAGGTAGCCGTCGATGCCGTCGGTCATGGAGGCGGCGATGAATATGGCGGAAGCGAGCAACTCTTTGGCGCCGTGCTGGCTGCTGAAATGATTGGACGACAGGATCCAGATCAGCAGAGGAATGCTGCAGATGCGGATCAGCGTGATGGAGTTGGGCAGGTTCACCGCGGCTCAGCAAGGTTTCCGGAAGGGCCGGAAGACAGCTTGATTATCCTCCACGGTGAGAGGGAACGCAATCATCAGTGGTACAGCAAACCAAGATAGTCTGGATATTTGGCTTGTAAGGAACTTACCAGCAGATCGAAGCGGGCGTGGCCGCGCAGGTTCATCAGGCAGGGATCCTTCATAAAGAACGGCCAGCACGCGAAGCCCGTATCGATGCTGCGTTCCAGCCACCCAAACGCGACTTCAGGCCGATTCAGCAGAGAGAGAATGCAGGCAATCTGATAATAGGTGTGGTGCGCGTGACCGAACGATTTGGAGTTCGTGCACGCCTGGTTCATGCACTGCAATGCCTGCTCCGCTTTTCCCAGCGAGGCATGCATCACGCCCTGCAGAGCAGTGATCATGGGCTCTTCCTGCACAAGGCCGCCCGCTTCGTCGAGTAAGACCCTGGCCTCCGTCCATTCGCCGGTCAATATAGCGAGTTCAAGGGCAAAATGGATGGCGTACTTATTTTCCGGACTCTCGGCGCGCCATTGGTGCAATTCTTCCCGGGCGAGATCGTACTCTCCGTTCCACAGATAGGCTTGAGCAATACTGTGACTAATGGTTTTTCGCGGATCGAAGGACGCACCCCTTTCATACATGGCGCGAGAATGATCGAGCAGGCCGATATGCGCCAGAATGGTTCCCAAGCGGCTGTACGCGTGAGGCAGATTCTTCTGCAGGGCGAGTGCGCGCTTCAATTCTGCAATGGCCTCGATGTGCTGAAAATTT
This sequence comes from uncultured Acidobacteriaceae bacterium, assembly GCA_963749985.1. GTDB lineage: Bacteria > Acidobacteriota > Terriglobia > Terriglobales > Acidobacteriaceae > Sulfotelmatobacter. The sequence continues at coordinate 906,716 of CAVVOS010000008.1, forward strand.
TTCGACGGTCCCCAGAGAAGAAACGCCTTGGCGACATGTGCTTCGGGCAGATCCGCGTTTAGTTCCAATGCACGCTGGCAGTGAAACTCCGCCTTTTCCAGCCACTCCCGGCTGGGGTCAAATTCGAAGTGGCGTTTGGCGCAGACAAAAGAGAGGACCGCATGCGCCAGCGCAAAGCCGGGATCCCGAGCGACGGCATTCATGAGCGGCTGCGTAGCTTCCTCCAAAAGCTTGGGATCGCCCGTCGAAGTGCGGCGGTAGCCCTGAATGAACTCGGCATAAGCCAAGGGATCGGGGCTGTAGCGAGCACGGCTCTGCCGTTCCGGAGCGTGAAAAGGACGGTTCAGCGCCCGGGCAATGTGGGCGGCAACGTCATCGACGTGCTCGAACGGGCGATTGACGTCGAGAATGAATTTCCTTAGGAAGCGGCTGTTTTGGGAATGGGAATCGAAAAGTTCCACGGACAAACGCGATTCTGTCTTCGAATTTTGGATCGCGCCATGCACAACGAAGCGAACGCCAAGCCGCGGAGCGATGTCCGGCAGCTTCGCAGTCGAAGGGATGTTCATCATCGAAGATGCCGGGAGAACATCTACCCCATCCAGGTTTGCCAGGCGGGCGACCAGGGCGTCAACAAAACCCAAGCAGACACCCTTGTCATCCTTGTGATGACCAAGCCAATGAAGCGGGAGCACGGCGAGCGAGGAACGATCCACGCGCCAGCCGGCATCGTCCTGCGCAGGCGTTTTGCCGCCGGAGGCTTCCGGCGCATCGGAACGTGGGTTGAGAGGGCTGACGAGGCGAATCGGTCCCACGAAGCGATAGCCTTTGCCTACCACGGTTTCGAGAAAGCGTGGTTTGGCCGCGTGGTCGCGCAGGGCCGCGCGAATTTTTCGAATTATGTTGTTGATGTTCCGTTCCGTATCGACGAAGAGATCGGAGTGCCACAGCCTGGGAACGATCTCCTGCCGGGAAACGAGCTGGCCGCGGCGGCGAACCAGGAAGATCAGAAGTTCCATGGGCTTTTTCTCGAGGCGCACCTTGCGGCCATCGAGGCGAAGCTCATAGCGGCCCAGATCCAATTCGACATCTGCTACCCTTGGGCGAGCTCTCGGAGCGTGAGTCACAGGTAAATCCATACCCACCAGTGACCTACAAAGATACACGAAAAATGCATAAAAGTTATTCCCGCCTCATTGCCAAGTCAAACAGAGCGAACGATAGTGTCTTACCGTAGAGTGAACACCAAAACAGGAGGGAACGCTTATGAAGCGGAATTTGTGGTTTTGCCTGATTCTGATGTTGCTTGGGGGAATGTGGTGGATGAAGCAGGGCGGCAGCTCTCGCGCGATGGCGGCTTCTGCGGAAAAAAATGCGTTTACCCCGGACACGATCCAATACGGTCCCGCCCCATCATTTATGGCACCGGGAGCGCAACTTGCGGTGCTGGAGGGCAATCCTATGGCACCCAGCGGTGACTACACCGTGCGCCTGAAGATGCCCGACGGATACCGAATCGCGCCACACTGGCATCCCAAACGCGAGAACGTCACGGTGATTTCGGGGACGTTCAAAGTTGGGATGGGAGACCGCTTTGACGAGAACAGCATGATGAGCTTTCCGGCGGGCAGCTTTGCCTATCTCGATCCCGACATGCACCACTACGCGATGACCAGCGGGGAGGTGGTGGTGCAGATTCACGGCACATCGCCAGTGCAGTTCAACTACGTCAATCCGGACGAAGACCCCAGCCGAAGGAAATAGCACCCCGACTGGCCGTCTTCGGGTCGGAGCATTTGGAAGGCATCCGACTATTTTGGCGCGGGAGCCATGGCGCCCGGCTTGGGTTGCTTGGCGATGATCTGATCTTTGATCTTGTCGTAGGTGGCTTGGGGAATAATCTTCTTGTGTACCAAGTCGAGCTTGGTGCGATAGGGACGGCCGGCGATTATTTTCTGCGAGTAGGCGTCGCCGATGCCGGGCAAAGCCTTCAGTTGGTCGGCGGTGGCGGTGTTGAGGTCGAGCTTGTCGGCGGCGGCGGAGGCTTGGGGCGCAGCGACCGCGCCAAACACCGCTGGCGTAGCAGTGGGCAACATCAGGCATGCCAGCAATAAAGGAAATATCCGCGCGAATAATTTCTTAGTGCGTAAACTCATAACTCTCCTCCACAACTCTCGAAGGTTTCACCCCGTTGCGCGAATCCTTCGATCTTCACTGGCAATTGGGTACTGGCAACTGATTTTACGCATAAATTCCGCGCTGGCGGATGGTATAGGCGACGCGGTCGATGGCCAGCATATAGGCCGCAATGCGATTGTTCACCTTGTGGGTCTCGGCATAGCGGACCACGTCGCCGAAGGACGAGATCATGATTTCTTCCAGTTGCTCGTTGACCACGGACTCTTTCCAGAAGTAGCCCTGGCGGTCCTGCACCCACTCAAAGTACGAAGTTGTGACGCCACCGGCGTTGGCGAGAATGTCGGGGATGACGAAGACTCCCTTGTCGGTTAAGACATCGTCGGCGGCGGAGGTGGTGGGACCGTTCGCGCCTTCGGCCAGGATGCGGCACTTCACGCGATCGACGTTGCGCGATGTGATGACGTTCTCCGTGGCCGCGGGGATGAGGATTTCGCATTCCGTGGTGAGCAACTCGGCGGCATCATATGCTTCCGCGCCGGGGAAGCCATGCACCGTACCATTCTTCTGGCGGAATTCGACCAGGCCGTTCAGGTCGATGCCGTTCTTGTTGTAGAGGCCTCCGCCGACTTCGGCGATGCCCACGACTTTGTATCCGCCCTGAAACATGAGCTGGGCGGCGTTCGAGCCGACGTTGCCGAATCCCTGCACAATCACCCGGCTGCTCTCGCGCGACAAGCCGAGCTTCTTAATGGCCTCGTCGCATACCACCATCACACCGCGCCCGGTAGCTTCGCGGCGTCCGCGCGAGCCGCCGATGTTGATGGGCTTTCCGGTGACGCACGCGGTCACGGTCTGGCGCATGTGCATGGAGTAGGTGTCCATCATCCAGGCCATGATTTGTTCGTTGGTGTTGACATCGGGAGCGGGGACGTCTTTTTCCGGCCCGATGAATTCGATCAGCTCCGAGGTGTAGCGCCGGGTCATGCGCTCGATCTCGCCCATCGACATCTTGTGCGGATCGCAGATTACGCCGCCCTTGGCGCCGCCGAAAGGAATGTTCACCACGGCGCATTTCCAGGTCATCCAACTGGCGAGCGCGCGCACTTCGTCGAGCGTAACATCGGGCGCGTAGCGGATGCCGCCTTTGGCCGGACCGCGCGCGATCGAGTGCTGCACCCGGAATCCGGTGAAGACTTCAAGGTGGCCGTCATCCATCTGCACCGGAATGTAGACCGTGAGTTCGCGGTTGGGATAGCGCAAAACCCGCCATAGGCCGTCATCGAGGTTGAGCTTCTGCGCAGCCAGGTCGAAGCGCGCCCGCTGCGATTCCCAAGGATTGCTTTCTTTGTCGACGTGCGCGTCGGTGGTCATCGTGGTCATAAAAGTGGTCTCCGGAATGATTGCGATTCGAGTTTTTGGCCGGCGCCGGAACGAGTTCCCAGGTTGAACGGGCAAACCTTCAAAGTATATGAGCGGGGCGGTCGGGAAGCAAGGTGGAGGGGTGTAACTGCGGGAACCAAACTCCCACCACTACTTCTTCTGCGAATCCTGAATCAGTACCAGATCGGACGGCGAATCTCCCCGTACTAAAGCCAGGCTCTTGCCATCCAGCGACCATTGGTACCAGTAGATCTTCAGCGTCGTGAAGTTCGTCAACTGACGGCCGGGAGCGCCGTCGAGCGGCTGCACCCACAGATTGTCCACGCCCTTCTCGCGAATCGGATAGACAATTCCCTTGCCATCCGGGCTGAAGCGCAACAACCCACGATGGCGCGGATCATACTCGAAAGTGCGCAACTCCTTGCCTGACTCGAGAGATACCAGGGAGATGCTTGGTTTCTGGGTTTTAAAGTCGTAGGTGCCCAGTACCGCCGTCTTCCCGTCGTGCGCAATATCGTAGCCTTCAGCATTTGCCGCATACAAGGTCGAAACGCGCTCCGCCTTGCCGCCGTCGATGGGAACCTTCATGTAGACCTGAGCGGCCGTGTCGATGTAGAAGACCGTCTTTCCATCCGGCGAGCACATGGGAAGTAGATCCCGCTTGCCTTCTGAGATGCGGCGCAAGCCGGTGCCGTCGGCTTCGCTCCGCCAGATGCTGATCCCCAGGGTTTTCATCATTCCCCGCGCGAAAACCACGTGGCCGTCGCTGCACCCGAACGGCTGCATCGCCCCGGAGTCTTTCTCGCTGGCGATTTCGGCCTTGACTTCTCCGTTCGCGTCCATCACGCGAATCGACGGGTACTCCTCGGCCAGCAGTCGCCCGTCGCTCGCCCACGAGATCGCGGGTACGGGATCTCCGGAAGGAACCTGTCTGACGTCAGAGTAGTCGGCCTTCTGACCGGAACTCACATAAACGTCGCGCAACGATTGCTGCATCACTGTCGCAATGGTTTTTCCGTCGGACGACACGCTCAACGTCGCATAGTCATTGGTGTCGGCGGTAATGGGGCGAAGCTTGCCCTCGGGATAACTGACCAATCCAACCTGTTGCCGGTTGAAATCGGTTTCTGCACTTTGCATGATGACTGCCAGCCCGCTCTCGTCGGGCAGCCAGGCCACTTTATTGATAAAAGTGAACGGAGGCTTTGAGATTGTCGTTTGCTTACCAGTCTCCGGATCGATCGCAATCACGGAGGTCAGGCTATTGCCAGTCTGATCCATGATCGCGTCGGCAACCACCTTCCCATCCGGTGACCAGGACGCATCGATCCCCACATTAGCCATGGGTGCGCTGAAAATGCTTTTCTCGTCGCCGCCGTCAGCATTCGCGATGATGAGATGGTATTTGCCAGGATCCGGATCGTTGGCGCGCAGGAAAACAAAGCGTTGCCCGTCGTGAGAAAAGCTAGGATTCGAGTCGACATCCTTGACCAGCAATTGAGGAGTTCCGCCCAGCACGGGGATGCGGTAGAGATCGTACTCCTGCGAGGCCTGACCGCTGGCCAGCAAGGTATGTGAATAATAAATATGACTGCCATCCGGCGAAAATCGCATGGCGGAGTAGGCCACACGCTGCGGCGGAAGAATTTGCACGTTGCTTTCGCTGGAGAGGTGGCGCAGCCACAGCGATTCATTGCCCTCATTGTTCAACACGTAGGCAAGATAATTTCCATCGGGTGACATGGCGCCGAGACGGGCATTGTGGGTGCCGCTGACTTTGGTGATCCTGATGCTCTGAAAGGGCTGACGCCGCGCGGCGAAAAATAAACTGTAAACGCCGAACGAGGCCGCGGCCACCAGCAGCAATACCACCAGCACGATCACTCCGATTCCAGTTTTATGCTGCCGTGCCGCCGCCAGCACGGAACTGCTGGAAGCGTGGTCGCTGCGCGCCGCGGGCACACCGGCGCTGGAAACTTGGATGAAGCCAGACGTGTGTGCCGGTTCCCGGCCCGATTCCGTATCGCGCCGCAACCGCTTCAGATCGCTGACCAGCTCCGTCGCCGATTGATAACGCAGGTCGCGGTCTTTCTCCTGCAGCTTGCCGATGATGTCTTCCAGCTTGGGTGGGAGGGCCGGATTCAAGCGCAGGGGCGGCACCGGCGCTCGATTCAGTATGCCGTCGAAGACCGTAGCGGCTGTGTCGCCGGCAAACGGCAAGGTCCCAGTCGCCATTTCGTAGAGCACCGTGCCGAAGGAAAACAGATCCGTGCGGGAGTCGAGATCTTTGCCCTTCGCCTGTTCCGGCGACATATACGCGACGGTGCCCACCGCCGTACCCGGGCTGGTAAGAAATTCATGGCTGTCAGAGATGGTAGCGGCGGTCGGGCCGCTGGAAAATTCTTTGGTCAGGGGCGCAACCTTGGCCAATCCGAAATCGAGGATTTTCGCGTGCCCGCGCTTGGTCACAAAAATGTTCGCGGGCTTGATGTCACGATGCACAATGCCCCCGGCGTGCGCCGCATCTAGCGCGTCGGCGACCTCGATCGCCAACGAAAGCAGGGTTTCAGTTTCCAGCGGACGGCCGCCGATGCGGTGCCGCAGCGTTACGCCATCCAGATACTCCATGACAATGAAGGTGTGGCCGTCCTGCTCGTCAATCTCGTGAATCGTGCAGATATTGGGATGATTGAGGGCGGAAGCGGCCTTCGCCTCGCGCCGAAAGCGGGCAAGGGCTTGCGGATCTTTGGCAACATCCTCGGGCAGAAACTTCAACGCGACAAAGCGGTCGAGTTTCGTGTCCTCGGCCTTGTAAACAACGCCCATGCCGCCGCCGCCTAGCTTCTCGACGATGCGGTAGTGCGAAATGGTTTGGCCGATCATGGTTTGACCGATCACAGACGGGCGCTCAAAGGGCGATCTAATCTTAAGGACGGTGTGGAGGCGAGTCAAACGCGCAAAAGGGTTTGGACCTGACTCAAATCAGCGTTTCGCGCCGCCCAAATTAATCTCCATCCCCTCGGCAGCAGCCCGCACTTTGGGATAGTAGTTGCGCGCGTCCTTCACAACTTTGTCGATCACGGCGTCGGTGTGCTCGGGATCGTGGTGAAAAAGTATGAGTTCCTTGGCGCCGCTCTCCATGACGATGTTGACGGCCTCGCGCCAGTGACTGTGTCCCCAGCCCCGGCGGCGCGCTTCGTATTCCTCGGGAAGATATTGTGCATCGTAGATGAGCACGTCCGCGCCTTCGGCGAGCTTGCGCACGGCTTTGTCGAACTGAGCGTCGCCGGGCTCGTTGTCGGTAGCGTAGACGAGAATTCCATCTTTGGTTTCGAGGCGGAAGCCCATGCAGCCCTGGGGATGGTTGAGCCAGGCGGTCTGCAGTTGAACGCCGTCTTCCACCGTGACACGTCCAGCCTCGATGTCGGAGAAATCGCGCTGCGCCTTCATCTGACCAATGTCCACGGGAAAGTACGGCGCGGCCATTTGATCGGCCAAAACCTGCTTGAGGCTGCGCATCCGGCTCGAACATTGAAAGAGGAACCGGTTCTCCGCGTTGGCGTACAAAGGACGGAAGAACGGCATGCCCTGGATGTGATCCCAATGAAAGTGGGAAACGAAGACGTGGGCGGAAAAAGGCCGGTCGCCGAATTCACTTTGCAGTTGCTGGCCGAGCACGCGGAATCCGGTGCCGCAATCGAAGACATAAATGCTGTCGCCGAGGCGCACCTCGACACAGGAGGTGTTGCCTCCATAACGCATGTTCTCGGGTTGTGGCGTTGGCGTGGAACCGCGCACGCCCCAGAACTTGATCCGCATAGGTTCGTGAACCGCACGAGGGCCCGGTTGCCTGGTCTCTTCCTGCTTGGTATCTTCCGACGACGGGCGGCGCGAGTCAATTGCCGGATTGGTTCACAGGCTACTATTTCGCAGGCTACTCGAAGATAACGAGAAAGGTACTACGCCACTTTGGCAGGAACAAGCGCCGGGAACGGCTTGCCGATACCTCCTCCCCTATAATGAACCGCGAGGCGGTGCTGCGGTCGGGCGAGCCTCATCGCAAATCCCATGCCTTATCCCGGCTACAAGGAATTCTTACGCTTGGCGCGGTCGGCGACGCTGGTGCCGGTGGTGAAATCGGTGAGCGCCGATCTGCTCACGCCGGTCTCTGCTTTCCTCGCGATCGCAGAGAAAGAGCCGCACGCGTTTCTGCTGGAGTCGGCGGAGCGCGGCGAGCAGATTGGCCGCTACACGTTTCTGGGCGCGCGGCCTTACATGCGGCTGCGGGCCCGGGGTTCGGCCATCGAGATTGAACGGGGACGGCGGCGCGAACGGCACCAAGGCAGCGTGTTTGACTTCGTCAAGCTGTTATTGAGCGAGCATCAGCCGGCCGCGATCCCCGGGTTGCCTCCGTTCACCGCCGGGGCGGTCGGATATTTTTCCTATGACGTGGTGCGGCAACTGGAAAATATTGGAGCACATGCGAAAGACGACCTGTCGCTGCCGGATTGCGAGCTGATGTTCTTTGACCGGCTGCTGGCCTTCGATCATCTGCGCCACCAGATTCACATCGTGGCTGCGGCGGACGTTTCGCGGGAGAGTCCCCGCCGCGCCTACGACCGCGCCCTACGCGATATTGCCGCGCTGGAAAGAAAGCTCGCCGCGGGATTGCGTCCGGCGATGTGGCGCAAGTCTGCGAAGAGCAAGCCGGGAAGGCTCACGATCCACGCGGGAACGACGCGAGCGAAATTTCTGCGCAGCGTAGAGCGCTGCAAGGAATACATTGCCGCGGGCGACATTTTCCAGGTAGTGCTTTCGCAGCGGCTCGACTTCATCCCCGGCATTGAGCCATTCGATCTTTACCGCGCCCTGCGCCAGGTGAATCCTTCCCCGTATCTCTATTTTCTGCGGATGGGAGAGACGCAAGTTCTTGGATCTTCCCCAGAGATGCTGGTACGCGTGACCGGACGCAAGCTGGAGTACCGTCCTATCGCAGGCACGCATCCGCGAGGCCGTGACGAGGCCGAAGACCTGCTCCTCGAGCAGCAGATGCGCAACGACGAAAAGGAACGCGCCGAGCACGTCATGCTGGTCGACCTTGGCCGCAACGATCTCGGGCGCGTCAGCGAGTACGGCTCGGTCAAGGTGAAAGACCTGATGTATGTGGAGCGATACTCCCACGTGATGCACCTGGTCTCGGCTCTCGAAGGCACGCTGCGTAAGGATCTCGGTGCGCTCGACGCCTTCGCTGCATGTTTTCCCGCTGGCACTCTAAGCGGCGCCCCGAAGGTTCGCGCTATGCAGATCATCGAAGAGTTGGAGCCGGTGCGCCGCGGCATCTACGGCGGATCGGTGCTCTATGCCGATTTTGCCGGGAATCTCGATTCCTGCATCGGTATTCGAACCATGCTCATGCAAGGCAAACACGCTTATTTGCAGGCGGGAGCAGGGATCGTGGCCGATTCGGACCCGGCCAGCGAATTCGAGGAGTCGATGAACAAGGCGCAGGCGCTGTTAAGGGCGGTGGAAATGGCGAGGGCTAAGGCATAGACGGTCGAAAAGGGGTACGAATGAGAGATGTCGGAATGAACTGGCGGTCCTTCCTGTGGGAGTTTGTAATCCTGTCTTTCATGCCGATACCAATACTGTGGGCGCAGAAAGTCGCGACTCATGACGTGCCTGCGTGCGGGAAGGCGAAGGTCCAACTCTCGAATCCACAGTACTTGACCACTAGCGAGGGAATCGTCGTCGTCGAGCCACCGAATGGTTGGGTTCTGGATAAGTCGAAGACGAATCCGTTTTACTTCATAAGGCGGGGCGAGAATTACGATAATGCAAGCACGCTGATGTATATCCACGTTGAGAGGCTGGAAGCATCATTCGAGAGTGCGGTTCAAAGGGATGCGCAGTCTTTTGGAAAAGGTTGTGATTCGGTTGACATACAGGACCTCCCTAAGGTTGGATTGCTCGAACAAGGCTGTGAGAGCAAAACGCAGATGTTCTCGTGTCACAGGCGAAAGGGTCCTTATGCGGACCTCGTCACGAAGATTTCTATTGGCGGCTTACTACTGAATGTGGTCTTATCCGCTGACGACGAGTCTCAGATCTCGAAGTACCGAACGGACTACGATTTTCTGCTCAAGCACCTGACGATGGTGAAATAGCTGCAACAACCGGGGCCCTAGAGGAGTCGATGAACAAGGCGCAGGCGCTGTTAAGGGCGGTGGAAATGGCTAGAGGAGGCACGTCATGAGCTTAAGCCTCGCAAGCATTCAAAGTGCGAAGAACGATGAGGAGCTTTTTGAGCAACTCTCGGAGACCCTTAAAAAGGTGTTTCCACCGGAACTGCAAGAAGACCGAGAACGGTTCCTAACTGCGTTTCCTCGAGGTCTGAGGGCGATGGCCGGAATCTTTGACCTCGACGTCAGCATGGCCCTCGACGATCTCGCTTGGCATTTCGGGAATCACAACGATGAGCGTTTTCTTCAGGAGACCGTCCTCGCCTTGCGCGAACTTGAAGCTGTCGAAGCCGCTGATCTCTTTCAGTCCGCGTGGGATATTGCAGCGCCTTACCTGCCTGAAATCAGGATCAAGGACTGGGAGAGTGAAGATCCTCACGACTACTTTGACCGGACCATTCAGTCGATGGTGGACCCACTGAACGATAGAATGTGGGCAATATGCAAGGAGTGCGGCGATCGCGGTCTTCTACAGTACTGGCTGGCCTACGCGCGAAAGTACCCAGAAAGGTGCGTGGCAGCGTCGTAGCACTCCTCAGGTCTTCAGAAAATTCTCAATCAGGTTTTTCCCCGCATCGGTCAGCACGCTCTCCGGGTGAAACTGCACTCCCTCGACAGCAAACTGCCGGTGGCGCAGGCCCATGATAGTGCGGGAGCCGTCTTTTTCCGTAGTCCAGGCGCTTACTTCCAGTTCTGCCGGCAAGTCTTTCTCTTCCACAATTAGTGAGTGATAGCGGGTGGCTGTCATCGGCGTGGGCAGGCCGTGGAAGATGGTTTTGTTGTCGTGCGTGACGGCGCTGGTCTTGCCGTGCATCAGGTGAGGCGCGCGCACCACGCGTCCACCAAAAGCCGCGCCGATGGCCTGATGTCCCAGGCAGACGCCAAGCACCGGCACTTTCCCGGCGAAGTGCCGGATCAGATCGATGCTGATGCCCGCATCCTGCGGCGTGCACGGACCAGGTGAGATGACGATTCGCTCCGGCTGCATCGCTTCGACATCAGCAACCGTGACCTGGTCATTGCGGCGAACCTCGACCTTCGCGCCGAGTTCCCCAAGATACTGAACCAGGTTATAGGTGAAGGAATCGTAGTTGTCGAGAACGAAGACCACGGGGACCATCCGGCTTTCAGTTTACACGCAGGTTGAAGTCCTAATTAACGAACCGGAGGCGGGAAGCTCGGATTGTTTCTGGACAACTGGTCTACCCACCGGACCATGCTCCCCTTCACTCCCCAAGAGTGGTATTGACGAAATATGCCCTGAAACGTCATTCTTTAACATAACCAAAGATTGGCAGCACAGATTACGCCACTTCCGTAGCAGTTTGGAGTAACGCATGGCCGAAGCCCAGCAGGAGAAAAGGGCTGCACGACGTTTCGCTCTCCGGATTCCCGTAGCCATCGCTCGGGGTGAAGACTCGAACCACAACGAAGCGGCTCAAATCCGCGACGTGAGCGCCCGCGGCGTCAGCTTTTATTTGGACGCGCCCATCGAGCAGGGGTCGCCGATCGGCTTTACGCTCACGCTCCCGCCGGAAATCACGCTCACCGAGAGCATTCGCGTGCAGTGCAAAGGGCGCATTGTGCGGGTTGAGGACGGCGCTGCCGATGGCAAGATGGCCGTGGCCGCGGTGATTGAAGAGTACGAATTTCTTCCCGCAAGCTGAAGCCGCAGCGGCACGCTCGCCGTTCCTGTGAATTCAGCCGTGCGAGCAGTCTGTGTTCGCCTGCACGCACTTCTCCGCCTTTCCCACAAGTGATAAGGTTCCTTTTAGAACAATTCTCAGGGGATTTCTTTGCCGCGACCTCGCATTCAAATGGTTGGCGCTGTGCTGCTGGCGTGGCTGGTGGTCCCGAGGGTCGTAGCGCAGAACACCGCACCGGATGCGGCTCACCGGCAAGCCAGCACTGCCCGGCCCGAGGCCGCCGTCGTTACCAGCGTTCGCGTGGTGCATGAGCGAGGAGTTCCGGCGCTCGAAGTTGTCTCCACCCATCCCGTGGTGCCGACGATCCAGGTGCTGGGCTCGCCGCCGCGTCTGGTCATCGACCTGACCAACGCTCGCACCGGGCTGCGGCGCAAGCGAATCGCGGTGCAGCAGGAAAACATTCTGGCCATCCGCGCCGAGCAATTTCAAAAAGACCCTCCCATCATGAGGATCGTGTTGGACCTCCTGGCTCCCTACGGCTACGCCTGGGATGAAGCAGGCAACCGCCTGATGGTGCGCCTGAAGCCCCCTGGAGATTCGAACTCAACCGAAGACTCGAAGGCTGCCGGCAAGAAATCGCCGTTCCAGCCACCGGCGGTGCTTTCCCTGGTCCCGACCACGTCCCCGGGGGTAATACCCGTGACCGGCGGTGCTGGCTACGTCATGCTTGCGGGGAGCCGCATCGCTGCCGGATCGTCTCTGACCGCCGGCCCCGATACCGCGGTGCTGCATCTATCGAGAGGAGGCGAGGTCCATGTCTGTCCTGGAACTTCAGTCTCGGTTACGCCTTCGAAGAATTCGAAAGACTTGATGCTGGGGATGAGCACGGGCGCGCTCGAGACGCACTACGCGCTCGATTCTTCGGCCGATACCGTTCTCACTCCGGACTTCCGCATCCTATTCGCCGGGCCCGGCGAGTTTCACTACGCCATCAGTACGGACTCGCACGGTAATACTTGCGTGCGCGGCCTGATGGGGAACACTTCCTCGGCGATTGTTTCGGAATTGATGGGAGACCGCGTCTATCAGGTGAAACCAAGCGAGCAGGCAGTATTCCGCTCCGGGCGAATCGATAAAGTGGACACCAACGTCCCGCTGGAGTGTGGCTGCCCGCCGCCAGTTCCCGTGATGCGAGCCGGTGACGCAGGAGCTGCAGAGGCCGAGTTGCCAGCGAATGCCAGACTCACGCCAGGAGATGCGTCGTCGGAACCCGCTGTGACCGCGAGTGCAGCCAGCACGATTATCCCAAAGAAGGCCGACACACCCCAGACGCTCTCGAGCGGGCCCGAAACCCAGCCCCTACCACCTTCTGAGGCCGGCGAAACCCACGTCCAAGTGGATGCGCCATTTGTTTTCCGCGCCCGGAAACGTGCCGCGGCGCCACCCGTGTCCACAGACGAGGTTGCGGCGCTGCCTGTGATGGAACGGTCAGCCCGGCCAGCCCAGCTCGAGATACAGATCCAACCGCCGTCTGCCCCAACGGCAAGCACTCAGGCGAAAGCGGAGCACCGTGGCCTGTTGCGGCGGATCGGAAGGTTCTTCGCCGATATCTTTCGCTGAGCCCAGGCACTGAGGCGGCAGCCGGGACGGGCCCGCCTGAATCCAGAAACATCAGCCGCGATTGATAACCCGCCTTAGCGGTTCCACCTTCTCGCGTGCCGTGTCGCGCAGGTCTTCCGCCAGATCGACACCGCGATCAGCCACGTCTTTTACCCGTTCTTTCGCGTCGCGGACGCGGTCTTTGGCTTCCTCCGTCCAATCCTGCAGCGTTTCCTTGGCGTCTTCGTAGCCGCGCTTCAGATCGCGACGGAACTGCTTCCCCGTCTTGGGAGCGAGCACCAGTGCCGCCAGGGCTCCCGCCCCAATTCCAATGAGAAAGAAAGTGACCGCAGTCCCTACGTTGTTTTTGTCGGAAGATTCATAACGTCCAAAGCGCATGATGTTGACCTCATTTCCTTGGCGGAAAACTAGCGGGATTGCTCCTCGCCCGCGATATCTCGCCACCTGTTGATTCTAGTCCTCCCGGCGAGGCACCGCGAACTTGCCTCACACTGGGCGGCCTATGGGATGAATCGAACTGGGGGAAGGTTTTCTTTCTGGCGATGCGAGTGTAGAATCAGGTTTTCGGTCCTCTTGTGCGGCGGAAAATGTGGCCTGCCCGCCCTTCGGCGTGCTTACGCGTGCTCAGGGCAGGCTCTTCCGTCAGCTCAGCAAACCGCACTGATTTGAAGGAGATGGTTTCAAGCAATGTCGATCCCTGCCACGCAACTTCGCCCCGGCATGATCATCAAGCACAACAATGATCTGCACTCCGTATTCGCCGTCGAACACCGCACCCCCGGCAACCTGCGCGCCTTCATCCAGGCCAAGCTGCGCAACCTTCGTACCGGCGCCATGTTCGAGCACCGCTTCCGCTCGCCCGACCCCATCGAGAAGGTCAACGTCGACGAGGTCGATATGCAGTTCCTCTACGCGGATGGCGATAACTACTACTTCATGGACACGGCGAACTACGAGCAGACCCACCTTTCCAAGGATGTTCTGGGCGGCGCCGTGGATTACTTGATTGAGAACCTGGAAATCAAGGTCGAATTCTTCGATGGCAAGGCCGTGGGTATTGAACTACCGCAGACCGTAATCCTCACCGTGGTCGAGACCGAGCCCGGACTGAAGAGCGCGACCGCATCCAGCGTCACCAAAGCCGCCAGGACAGAAACCGGGCTGGTCGTGCATGTGCCGCCCTTCATCAACGAAGGCGAGAAGATCAAAGTGGATACGGCCGAGGGCGTGTATCTGTCGCGGGCGTAAAAGCAAGTCAGAAGCAAGAAGTCAGAATGCGGAAGTTTACCCAGCAAGGTTCTTACTTCTGCATTCTGACTTCTTACTTCTGCATTTTATTTTCAGAGCATGACCTCTACTGAAAAAGCGATCGAGGCCCGCCGCTTTGTGGTTCGCGGACGAGTGCAGGGGGTTGGCTTCCGCTGGTTCGTGGAGCGCGAGGCGCACATCGTAGGCATAGCCGGCTGGGTGCGCAACAACGCCGATGGCAGCGTCGAGGTGCATGTCCAGGGCACTCGCGATCAGATCTCTGGATTGCGCTCGCGTTTGCGCGAGGGACCACGCGCCGCCCGGGTCGATGCCGTCGAAGAGTTAGAAGCGCGCCTGACTTCCGAACTCAATTCATTTCGCATTGAAGGAGCCTGGTAGATTGCCCTCCAACTCAAGTCTGAATGCCGACCAACTCAAACATCTCATCCGCGAAGTCCCCGACTTCCCCAAGAAGGGGATTCTCTTCTACGACATCACCACGCTGCTGAAAGACAAAACCGGCTTCGCCACGCTCGTTGACCGACTCTCCGAGAGCTACGTCGCCGACAAGATCGATCTCGTCCTCGGCATGGAAGCCCGGGGGTTTATCTTCGCTCCTGCGCTCGCGTACCGCCTGAACGCGGGATTTGTCCCGGTGCGCAAGGCCGGGAAGCTCCCCGCCGAAACCGTGAAGTTCGATTACGCCCTCGAATACGGCACCAACTCCCTCGAGATGCACAAGGACGCCATCCAGAAAGGCCAGCGCGTGCTAATCGTGGACGATCTGCTGGCTACCGGAGGCACAGCCGAGGCCACGGCCAAGCTGGCGACTTTATTGGGCGCGGAGATTGCAGGGCTCGGCTTTGTGGTGGAATTGGACTTCCTGCACGGACGGGACAAGCTCAAAGGCTACGAAGTCACGTCCCTGCTGCACTATTAGAAGTAAATAGAAGTAGGCGCGAGCAAAACCACTGGGCGACAGCGCCTTACTTCCACGCTCGCGCGATCATCAGCCCTATCCCAGTCCAGAAGCTCGCGCTGATGCTGACTAACAGCGCCAGTCCCAGAAGCCGGTTCGGGTTGACGCGGCTTGGCGCCGGGCCAGTCTGGATTTCGGAGTCGTAGACGAGCCAGGAGCGCAGGAACTTCAGGTCTTGCGAATCCGCGGGCGGAGCGCCCCATGAACCCCGGATCGGCAAGTGCAATGGCGTTTCGCAAGTGCTGGACAGGGGGTAGAGCTGAGATTTGTAGCTCATAATATCCGCACCTCCAAGAACCTGTCCTTGCAAATCGAATGCCATGTCCTAACAGTGCCGTAACTGCATAGAACTAGGACAACTTCGGGCCTTAAGAGGTTGCTTTCAGACCGCCCATAGGTTGAAAAAGTCCCAAATCTGCGCGGTAGCACTCAGTACTTCCCGATTTGGACTCGCCCAAGCCTTTCCTCAAGATTCCCTTAGGCTCCCTCGGAGAACTCGCCAGGAAATCCAAATTTGGTTAGCGTCCGCCCGATGTCAGACCTCTTCCAGCAACAACTTGGAATCCTTAGGAAGATAGCCCTTCCGCCGAAACCAATCTTCCATCGCTTCCCGCAGTTGCTCCAAAGGAACGCCGGTGCCGATCTCCATCTCTCCATCGGAGACCGGCAACGTGTTGTCGAACACGCTGGCGTTGGTAAAGTTGCGCATGGAGAAGCTGTCCAGCCACTTCAGCGGACAGGGATGTCTCTGGTCTTTGTCCAGGTCCTGGTACTCGACGCGAATTTTCCGGGCAAACATGACTTGATTGAACCACGGGCGCGGCGACAGGCATGAAGCAAGGGAGCCATGCCAGACAGATCAGGATCAGCGTGTGTCGCTATACCGTGACGGGCGCCTGCATGGCGGTGACGACAGCTTCCAGGTGAGCCAGGGTTTCCTCGACCGTGAGCGAGTACATGTCTCGGCTCAGGCCTTCACCGGCCGCCAGCGCAGTTTGCAAGTAATGGCCGGCAATTTCCACGGCTAGCGAGTCTGTGATGGCCTTGCCGGTGCGTTTCTTGTATTCCACCCACGCCGGATGCGGCAACGCTACCCAGACGGTTCTTCCTTCCACCAGAAACTTCACGTCGACGGCATCGGCGTGCCGCGTGGCAATGGCCACGATCAGCGCTTGATAGACGCAGTGGACCTGCCTCTTCGTCCAACGATCGGTGGCAGTGAAATCTTCGAACACGCTAACAAAACTATAGCGGACGAGATGCGGTCCCGGCAAATAAAGCTGGCGGTGGAGGTGTTCGTGTGGGGACAGCCGCCCTCGGCTGTCTAGTCGGGCGAGCTCGACAGCCCTTTCGTTGAAGCCGGCACCCTGTGCTACTACCCTCCCGCAATCGCCCCCAGGACAATCAGCGGCTCGGCTCCGGAGGTGACCGCGTCGGGCAGAACGGCGTCCGGCAGCTCGTGGGACAAATCCTGTTCGCAGGCGAAGAAGCGCAAGAACGGCCGCCGCTGTTGCGTGACCTGATCTCGAATCGTGCCGCGCAGCATGGGATAGCGGGCCTCGAGCGCGTCGAGCACCGAGCGCTGCGTGACCGGGCCCGCGACTTCGAGCGTCACCTCACTGCCGGTGTGCGACAGCGTTCGCAGGTGTGGCGGGAGAACGACGCGGATCATACTTGGAAACACCTCATGAACGCCCTGTGCTACGGTCGTGGTGAAGCCCAGATTTTACTCCGCCGATGGTTTCAAAAGTGGTCGGGTTGATCCGGTGCAGCATCCGGGAGCTCGACCTCGACCACCGTGGGATTACCTCGGTACTCGCAAGAAGTTGGCATTGTGACCCAAATCACAGCTGGTAGTTCATCTTGGAGTAGTATAGAGGTACCTGACATTCATGAGCGGACCGTCGGGCGTCCTCCGCCTGAACCATCCGTCTCAGCAACAAATAGCCTTTCCGGCACTGA
Organism: uncultured Acidobacteriaceae bacterium; assembly: GCA_963749985.1. GTDB lineage: Bacteria > Acidobacteriota > Terriglobia > Terriglobales > Acidobacteriaceae > Sulfotelmatobacter. The sequence continues at coordinate 923,929 of CAVVOS010000008.1, forward strand.
GATGCCGTTCATGCCGTCGCGACGCCTGATCGTTCGTCACGCTATTGTTTGCATCGCATTCGTGCTGGTATACCTTTTGCTGAACCGGCCCGAAGTCATTTTCCTCTCTCGCATTGGATTCGTTACCTGGTATCCCGCCATCGGTCTGATGATGGCACTCCTGTTGGGGGTCAGCCCATGGTACGGGCCGCTTGTTTGTCTCGCAGGTGGTTTAGCCGGTTGGCTCATTTACTCCCAGCCCCTCCTGTCCTTCGGCAACACCGTCGCGGCGGCGGGAATTGTCGCTTGTTACGCCGCGGCAGCATATTTGTTGCGCGCTCCTCTGAAAATCGATCTTGAACTGCGGCGGCGCCGAGATGTAGTCCGCTACCTTCTGGTGAGCGCGACGGCTGCTGCTGGGGCCACGTTCATTGGTGTCACATGTCTGATCGCGGATCACAGCATTACCGGGAGCGAATACAAGTCGTCCGCACTAGGATGGTACCTGGGGGACGCCATCGGTCTGGTGGGAATTGCACCATTTCTTCTCGTCCACGTATTTCCGCATGTTCGCAGGTGGCTGGTGCCGACCCCCTTACACCTTGGCCCAGCCGAGTCGGATTCAGCTGGAACGAAGTTTACTTTTGCTGCGCTGGCAGAAGCCACTGCCCAGGCTTTGACGATAGCGGCCGTCTGCTGGGCGATGTTCCGTACCAACGACGGGCGTTACGGACCTTTTTACACCTGTTTCGTTCCGGTCATCTGGATCGCCATGCGACAGGGAATCCGGCGAGTTGTGGTTGGCCTGTTGGCTCTGAATTTTGGAATCGTAGTCGCGATGCATGTGTTCCCCCCCACCGCGATCGTATTCACCAAAGTCGCTCTGCTTATGCTGGTGGTGTCCGCGGTAGGACTGATTGTGGGATCCGAGGTCAGCGAGCGGCAGCGCCTGGCCATTGATCTGAATGAACAAACCTCATATTTAGATTCATTGATACAAAATAGCCCGCTGGGGATCGTCGTTCTTGACCGGCAAGGTTCCGTCGAGTTGGCGAATGCCGCTTTCGAGAAACTCTTTCAGTACAACCGACACGAACTAGCCTCGGTCGATATTGGAAACATTGGAATGCCTGGCGATGAGGGTACAGATTCCATGCATGTGATTCCGCAGGTCTTCGCCGGAAATGCCATTCATAAGACGGTGCGACAGCGGCGCAAGGACGGGCACATTCTTGACCTGGCTCTCCATGGTGTCCCCCTGCTGGTGAACGGAGAGATTCGGGGCGCCTACTTGATCTATGAAGACGTTTCAGAGCAGATCAGGGCGAGCGAAGCGCAGCGGCAACATGCAGAATTGTTAGACCGGCTGGTGAAGGAGCTAGGGCGCCGCACCGAGGAGATGACGTCCCTGAATGAAATGGGGTCTCTACTAGCCTGTAGCGGGATGGTTCAGGAAGCGTGCGCTGTCGTCGCTAACTCGGTGCAGAAGCTGTTTCCCGACGCTCCTTCCGGAGCGCTTTACTTGTTCCGGTCATCGCGAGATCTCATCGAAGCAGCGGTTCGGTGGGGGCAAAGGGACGTCTCCGCGCCAACATTCCCCGCTGAAGCGTGCTGGTCTCTTCGCCGTGGCCAGCCGCACTGGAGTGAGGCTTCCGGACTTGGCATCGCCTGCCAACATTTGATCAAGAGCTCGACTACGGATTGTCTATGCGTGCCGATGGTAGCGCAGGGAAACACAGTGGGCGTCTTGCATCTTGAATTCCAGAGTGCGGAACTCCGACGCGATTCCGGCTCGGAGAGTTTTCGGGACTCTCGTCAGCGACTGGCGATCAGCGCGGCCTCACAGATCGCCCTCTCGCTGGCCAGCCTTCAACTACGTGAAACCCTTCGCGAGCAGTCCATTCGCGATCCCTTGACTCACCTGTTCAACCGGCGGTTCCTGGAGGAGTCGTTGGCCAGAGAGCTGCAAATGGCAGCTCGCAAGAAACAGTCTATCTCCGTTCTCTTCCTCGATCTCGACCACTTCAAGAGATTCAACGACACTTTTGGCCATGCTGCAGGAGACATGGTGCTGCAGTCCCTGGCCGATCTGTTTCAAAGTTTCTTTCGCGCCACCGACATTTGCTGCCGCTATGGAGGCGAGGAATTCGCCATCGTCCTGCCGGAGTCATCTTCCCAGGACGCGGCTATCCGTGCGGATATGCTGCGCGCTGAAGTAAAGGGCTTACGGCTGCAGTACAAGAAGCAGACTCTGGGATCGCTCACGGTCTCGATAGGAATCGCAGCGTTTCCGGAGCATGGCTCAACCTCCGATGAGTTGCTCAAGGTCGCGGACCAATGCCTCTACGAATCCAAAGCGCGCGGTCGCGATGTTGTCACTGTGGCTCTTCCACAAAGCGTATAAATCACGCCAGCGTCTGAACCTCCACCGAAAGCACCGCCGGAAGATCGCGAACAATCGGGGCCCAGCTCTCACCGGCGTCTGCCGAGGCGTAAACCTGCCCGCCGCTGGTGCCGAAATACACTCCGCACTGGTCGAGTGAGTCGACGGCCATGGCATCGCGCAGCACGTTGACGTAGCAGTCGTTCTGCGGCAAGCCTTTGGTCAGCGGCTCCCACTCGTTCCCCCCGGTTCGGCTGCGGAACACCCGCAACTTGCCATCGGGAACGAAATGCTCCGAGTCGCTCTTGATGGGCACGACGTAGATGGTTTCCGGATCGTGGGCGTGAACGTCGATGACGAAGCCGAAATCGCTGGGCAGGTTTCCGCTAATTTTTTCCCAGGAATCGCCTGCATTGTCGCTGCGCATTACGTCCCAGTGCTTCTGCATGAACAGCACGCCGGGACGCGACGGGTGCATGGCGATGTGGTGGACGCAGTGGCCGACCTCCGCCGTAGGGTCCGGGATGTACTTGGAATACAGCCCGCGGTTGATCGGCTTCCAGGTTTTGCCGGCGTCGTCGGTACGAAACGCACCCGCAGCCGAGATGGCGATGAAAATTCGCTCGCGATTGCTGGGGTCGAGAATAATCGTGTGCAGGCACATGCCGCCGGCGCCCGGCTGCCAGTGCGGACCGGAGCCGTGGCCGCGCAGTCCCGGAAGTTCCTGCCAGTTCTGTCCGCCATCGGTCGAGCGGAACAAGGCGGCATCTTCAATTCCCGCATAGACCGTATCTGGATCGGTGAGCGATGGTTCGAGATGCCAAACTCGCTTGAACTCCCAGGGATGCGGCGTGCCGTCGTACCACTGGTGAGTGCCGGGTACGCCGTCATACGCAAACTTGTTCCCCACCGGCTCCCAGGTCTTGCCGCCGTCGTTTGAGCGCTGGATCAATTGCCCGAACCAGCCGCTGGACTGCGACGCGTACAGCCGATTCGGATCAGCCGGCGATCCCTTCACGTGATACATCTCCCAGCCCGCGAAGTGCGGGCCGCTAACCTCCCATTGTTCGCGCTTGCCGTCCGCGCTCAGTATGAATGCGCCTTTGCGCGTACCCACCAGAACTCGTACCGTGCTCATTGTTCCTCTCCCGATATACGTTCTTCGTCACGCTCTCTGGTAACTAAGCAGAACGACTCCTGAAGCAAGGGCCTTGGCAGATAGGAGCTTCATGCGAATCCTTTCGGTTATGCCGCTGAACAGAGGCTTACCGCCGCCAAGAAGGACCGGGTTGAGAATGACCCGGTATTCGTCGATCAGCCCGCACCGCAAAAAGGACGACGCGAGCTTGGCGCTGCCCAGGATCACAATGTCCTTGCCCGACTGCTGTTTCAATTTCAAGATTTCTTCCTCGATGTTGTTTCTGATCAGCCTCGAATTGTTCCAGTCCACTCTTTGCAGCGTCTTGGAAAAAACAATTTTGGGCAGACCGTTCATTTTGTCGGCGATTTCATCGTGCGGAGCCGCGGGCCAATAAGCCGCCATCAGTTCGTAAGTGGCTCGGCCGAAAACCAAGGTGTCGGCGTTGCGCAGCATGTCTTTGGCATATTCGTGAAATTCTTCCCCCACGACATGCCAATCCAATTCTTTGTTGGGTCCCTCGAAGAAGCCATCGAGCGATACCAGATTCGAAACGATCACTTTGCGCATTATTCTTTCTCGATTCGATGATTGCAGACCTCCCTGATAAATCGCGAGAAAGCCTGGTCCGCTACGAAGCCGAATCTCGCAGCGGGATCAGCGCTCGCAGCCGCTCATCGCGTAGGTATAGTCCTAGCCAGACCACGATGCCGACAATAATCGGCAGGTAGAACGGCTCACCTACACGAACGTGCGTAGCGGTGGCGCCACCCAGGTAGCCAGTCAATAGAATCGCGCCCAGAACCGATGTACGGGGAACGGCGTAGATCAAGGCACATAACAGTTCCGTGGCGATAATTCTCTGCAGGACGCCGTCCGGGTAGGCATAATGCGCGAACCCCTGGGTAGCCATGGCCGGCTTCAGCAACGCAAAGCTCCCGGTGACAATAAATAACGCCACCGCCAGCCCACTGAGAATGCGTCCGGCCCAAAGGCCTGTCCCCGAGGCCGGAGCATTTTGAATCGTTGGTTGCATGATCTCGCCCTCCAAATGTTGTCGTGCTGCGCTAAGCCGCTTTCTGCGCCGCCTTTTCGCAGTTGATCATCCACGGAATACCGAACCGGTCAACGAGCATACCAAATCGCACCGCCCAAAATGTCTCCGCGATCGGCATCGTCTCGGTTCCGTTTTCCGCCAGCGCATGAAACACGCGTTCCGCCTCCGCCGCATCGGTGAACCCCAGGCTCAGAGAGAATCCTCCTTGCTTCTGGTAACTTCCCGGAGGGGCATCCGATGCCATCAGTACCTGGTCGCCGATGGTCAAACGGCCATGAAGCACTTTTGTTTGCCATTCCGCAGGCACATGCTTCGCCATCGGCGTGCCTTCGTGGGTCATCAGTACGACGATTTTGGCGCCGAGGACCTTCTCGTAAAACTTAAACGCAGCCTCGCAGTCGCCATCGAAATACAGGTAAGGATTCATTTGCATAATATTTCTCCTTTCAGAAGTAGAAAAGTGAAGCAGAAATTTGTGTGAGCCGAGGTTCAAGCTCAGCTCACCGGCCACTTAGTGCATATCGGTGGGAGCATCCGTCCCATCCGACCACTTGGCGACCGGAATCAGAAATACCGTCATTCGATCATCAGGGTCGTCAGTGAACAAAATCGGAGAGCCCGGCAGATTTGCGCCCCACGTTGCGGCCTCCGTTCGTGGAGCGAAAAACATCAGGTGGGGATGCCAATGCCCGTCGTGATCGTTCAAGTACCCTTGTTTTGAAAGCATGTAACACATTGCGCCAGGTTCCGGCGCCGGCAATTCCCCCTTGTCCAGGCCTGACTTTATGCTTTCGAACATTTGAGCTTTGGATTGTCCGGCCAGTAGCAACTCGGTCTTTTTGATAGTGAATGGAACGTAAGATCGTGCGGCCGCCGGGTTAAAGCAGATCGGACCCCGCAGCTTGGGATTCCAAAATTCCGGATCGTCGCTTCTAGTCGTCCATGATCGTTCCACGAGACATACAAAGCCGTTCTTGCCTTTGACCGCGGTCTCGTAACCATGCTGTCCGAGCACCATGACCTCGGCATCCCGTGAGATGGATTCCGGGGCAGCGCTCCGTGCCAAAGCTACTTCGGCACTTCGCTCCATCAGATACTGCTCAATCGGAGCCATGCTGGGATAGGGTGTTTTGGCGTCCGCCGCCTGTGCTTGTTCCCACGCGCCCGACATGACAATCAGCGCGAAGGTTGTCAATGTGATCGTCCTGATTATCTTGCACGTCATTGGTCTTCCCCTCTCATACACCCAGCAGTGCATTACCGATTCCACGGTTCGTCGGGTGCCGGACGGCCATGTTGGAGCAGTATCCCCATATCACTTGCTAATTGCAAGTAATAATTTATGATAAGTGAAGATGCTGCGAAACAAGACTTCTCCAAAGCGACGGTCGGGCTGCCCGCTGAATGCTTCGGTCGAGATGCTGGGCGACCGCTGGTCCTTATTGATCATTCGGGACATGATGCTGCGGGGCTTTCGGAGCTACAAGGAATTTCTGGAGTGCTACGAAGGCATTGCGACCAACATCCTGGCGGATCGCCTGCGCAAGCTAGTCGCTTACGGAATCATTGCCACCGAGCCGGATCCCATCGACGGGCGCAAGGTGATCTATTCCTTGACCGCGAAAGGAATCGATCTGGCGCCGGTGCTCACCGAGATGGTGCTCTGGGCGGCCGCGCATGAAGATACCGGCAATCAAGCGCTTGTCCGCCTGATGCAGGAGGACAAGAAGAAATTCCTCGCGGGGGTTCGGCAGCGCTGGGCCGACCGCCATTCGGCCCGTCCCTGACTGGTTATCGTTCCGAACTCGCCTCGGGTAACATGTGGGAGTGCCGAATCGCGTTCCTAAGCAAACTAAGCTCAACATTCTTCGCTCCAGCCTTCTCAGTAAGTTGCCCTGGCTCGTCCACGGATTTTCCACGCGCGCGGGAGGATTCTCGCACGCTTATGGCAAGGGCGCGCTTAATCTCGGATTCACCAAAGACGACTCCAAAGCGGCAGTCGAGCGCAACCGCGCCGCGTTCCTGCGTGAACTCGGCGCCGTGAGTGAGCAAGGAGACGGACCGCAGAAAGCCCAGCGGAAAGCGGGCGCCGAGCTTTGGCCGCTGGTCACGCTGCGCCAGGTTCACTCCGATGTCATCCGGTTCGTCGACTCGCCGGTTGAGTCGCAACTTGTCGGCGATGGCTTGATCACGGCGACTCCTGGCTTATTGCTCGGCATTCAGACCGCCGATTGCCTGCCCATCATTCTTGTCGACCCTAAGCGCCGTGCGGTCGGGGTATTTCATGCGGGTTGGCGGGGCACGGTGAAACGCATCGTCGAGAAGGGCGTGGGTGAGATGCGACGGCACTTCGGGAGCCGGGCTCGTGATCTCAAGGCCGCGATCGGTCCGGGCGTTCACGGCTGCTGCTATGAAGTGGGTGAAGAAGTCCGTGCCCAGTTCGAGTCGCAGTTCGGGTATGCGGCGAAGTTGTTCCGTGAAGTCGAAGAGTCCGATCCGGTGCGTGAAAAATATCCTATGCTGTTTCTTACGGCGCGAGCGCCCGGCCACAGTGAGTTGCCCAAGAAGATTTTCCTCGACCTGGTCGAAGCCAACCGGCAACAGTTGTTGGCTGTGGGCGTTCCGGCCAAGAGCATCGACGTCTCGCCGTTGTGCACGAACTGCCGCACCGACTTGTTATTTTCCTATCGCGCCGAGAAAGGCAAAACAGGACGGATGATGGGCGTGGCGGGAATCCGTTAGCCCATTTCTTCTCTAGTTGGCCCGTTACTATGCCGGTGTGGACGGAGCGGGGGGTGTTGCCGGAGGTGGCGGAGGCGCCACCACGTCGGCGACTCCGTCGTTCACCAGATCCTTCAACTCTTTGCTGGGCTTGAAGAAAGGAATCTTCTTGGCGGGCACCTCGACTTTTTCGCCAGTCTTCGGATTGCGTCCCATGCGGGGCTTGCGCTGGCGGGTACGGAAGCTGCCAAAGCCGCGGATCTCGATTTTATCCCCCGCGCGCAGAGATCGCACCACGCTGTCAAAGATCGTTTCCACGATCACTTCGCTATCTTTGCGCGTAAGTTCCGCTAAACGCGAGACTTCATCGATCAGATCGGCTTTCGTCATGGTCCTCTTTGCCCCCGAGATCTCCATAACCTTCTCAAATTTCAGGGGTTGTACGCAAGTCGCGGGCGAGAGTCAGGTCTTGCGGTCTTAGGGCGCCAGTTCTTAGGCCCTAGGTACAGGAATCTGACCAAGGTCCAAAATCCAACCCTCGGCCTCCCCACCCTACTTCCACAAATAATAAAATCCAACATGCTGCTCCAGCATTTTCGTCGTGTCGGGAAGATACTGCGAAACATCTCCCAGCATGAGATCGAGCAGCGTCTTGCGATCTTTTTCCGGATGAACCAGCGTCGGCTCGCCCGAGATTCCCACCGACTTCGCCGTGTCTTTCACCACGGCTTCGAAGTCGCCAACGTTATCGATCAGCTTCATGTCGAGGGCCTGCGCTCCCGTCCACACTTTGCCGTTGGCGATCGCTTTCACGTCGTCGAACTTCATACCACGTCCATCGGCCACCGCCTGCACGAACTGCCCGAACATGTTATCGATCAGCGACTGCATGTAGGCCTGCTCGGCGGGAGTGAGGTCGCGCGTGGGATTGCCCGTATCCTTAAACTCGCCCGTCTTGAACACGACACTCTTCAGCTTGGCCCACTTCAGCAGGTCCCCATAATTCACCCACTCTGCGATGACGCCGATCGAGCCTACGATGCTGCCCTTGTCGGCGTAAATCTGGTTCGAAGCGGACGCGATATAGTAGGCGCCGCTGGCACCCACAGTTTCAATGGACACAACCACGCGCTTCTTCTTCTCCTCGCGGATGCGTTTGACCTCGCGATAGATTTCTTCCGACGCAGCCACCCCTCCGCCGGGCGAGTTTACGTGCAGGATGATGGCCTTGATGGAAGAATCGTCGGCGAACTTCTTCAGTTGGCCCACCACCGGCTGCGGCGAGAGAATCACGCCGTCCAGATCGACCACGCCGATGCGGTCGCCGAAGCCGCCGAAGGAGGACTCGCTGCTGCCCGCATGCAGCGTCAGGTATACCAGCGAAAACACGGCCAGCACAAAGAGGAAGAATGCTCCTCCTCCAATCAGAATCCAGAGCAGGGTGCGGGAACGTCGTTCAGGCATAGGGAAAGTTTAGCACCGGTGGGAGAGGAAGGTTTCATTTTCCGGCTGCCAGAGGGTCACGCCGCTTCATGACACGAGTGCAGTGCAAAGGAGATATTCCGCTCTTTTTTCAAGTCTCGCTCAGAACCGATTACTTAGGCGCTAGACAGGGACTCGGCTCTGGCGCGGGTGCGAGTGTAGCGTATTCTGGGCCGAGCCTGGCTACTGCGCCGCGGATTTCGTCCGTGGTGTGGTTCCGGCTGTCGAACACAATCTTTCCCGCTACGTCGATAAGGGTTGTCCGCGGAATGATGCCGCTCAATCCGAGGCCTTTGTCGACCTCCCGGTCAGCGTCGTGGAAGTTTGCCCAGTCGTACCCTCTTTTTGCCAGGAAGTCCGCAGCCGTTTTCGCGTCCTCATCCTCATCCACCGAGATGAAGACCAGACTCCGATCCCCAGCATCCTTCCGGAACTGCGCGAGCTGCGGCAACTCTTTCACGCAGGGAGCGCACCACGTGGCCCAAACGTTCAGCAGGACCGGTTTGCCCCGGAACGAGTCCAAAGAAACTACTCTGCCGTCGGCAGCGCCGAATTTTAGAGATGGCGCTGTCTTCCCAGTCATGTCAGGGCCTTCTCTTCTTTTCATCGGATCGCTGAAGTCCTCAATCAGCTTCGCTTCCGACGGAGGCACAAAAGCAAACAGACTTTCTTTTACTTCGCCATCAAGTTCCGTGAGCTTGTAGGTAGTCGTCGACTCTTCCTCGACAGGGACCAGCCCATCCACGTAAACGTGGGCGCGGTCTACCAGTTTGACAATCGTCTCGTGGGCCTTGTCGATCCAGATCGTCTTCTCATGCTCATCAGAGCGTGCCCCGTCGGGCTGTGCAGTTTTCAAGTCAGCAGTCCGAACGCGGATAACGTAGCAAGAAACTTCTCGCCCGTCGCTTCTCAGAGTCTCGTCGGGAAGTTGAGTTGCCGACTTGTAGCGTCGAGGCAGATTGGCCAATGATCTGCGGAGGGTACGGGCCTGACCCATTGCGTACTCCTCGTAGGAGTTGGACCTGGGCTCTTCCGCAGCAATGGGTTTCACCGTGTACGCTTTTTCCTCAAAGTGATAGGTCCAAACCGTCTTCCCATCGGAGAGTCTCAGCGCGCCTCCCTGCAATCCAGTGTGTCCCTCGTAGCGATAGCGATTGCCCGAAGACTCCGCCGCAGACAAAATCGTCTTTCGCCACTCGCGCGCGAGATCATTGCTAATGGTGTTCTCTTCGACTGACTCGATGTGGTAGGACTTTGCGTAGGCGTAATGCTGCGCTACCCGCTCCAGCAACGCAAGCGCACTCGGGGCATCGGGAGGAGTCACGGATTGGCCGCAGACGACTGCCCCGGCCATTACGGTCACCGCTATTGCCCCGAAGACATACCGTTGCATAGACCCTCCGGTGTCGATCTTGGGGAATGAGTAATTCTGCTTTCGTAATTGTAGTTGACGTAAACCGCGATCTCGCCAACTACTCCGAACGGCCGCTCGGCAGATGCTTCTAGAAACGTCCCGGCGCAGAAACCACCACCCGCAGCGCACCGGGCTGCACCGCGACTTCAACCGGCGTGCGGCAAACGAACTCCCCGTCGGCATAAACATCGAGTGGCCTCTCGGTTTCCACGCGCACTCGCCTTGTCTGGAAGTACTCAACTTCGCGGATGCGCAGATGGCGTCCAAAGTAAACCGTGGGGAACATACATGCCAGTTTGAAAGGATCGACGCCGCCGATTACGCAGACATCGAGCTGGCCGTCGTCCATTTGCGCGTGGGGAGCAATCTTCATTCCGCCGCCGTAGATCGGAGTATTGCCAAAAGCCGCAAGAATTGTCGGCCGCTCGCTGCGGATTGCCCAGCCATCGTTCTCGCCTGGTGTGAATATCTTCATGGGGAACGGGGCAAAGCGAAAGATCGTGGGAGCCAGGGTCAACGCATAGCCACCATGCCCCCGCAGCCAGCGCGGCAGGGCATTGGCACGGCGGGACACTTCGGCGTCAAGCCCGACGCCCGCCACACTGCAGAAATAGTGCTGACTACCCATTGTCGAGTGCAGAGCAGGCCCGTGTGGCGCAGGCGCCCCGCCCGCGTCTGCGCCCAATGCAGAAATTACGCCTAGATCGATGTCGCGGATATTGCTTTGTCCCGCGCAGAAGCCTCGCCACGCTGCGAGCGAATCGCGCACCCGACGCAGCCCCAGGACTCGGGCAAAGTCGTTTCCGCTGCCCGCAGGCACAACCAGCAGCGGCAATCTGAGTTTCACCAGTTGACTCAGGTGCCGGTGGATGGTGCCGTCGCCACCAAAGAGCAGGATGGCGTCCGCTTGATCCGCTGCGGCGGGCAGTCCGATGCGCCAGTCGATCGCCTCGAGGGCGGGCCCATCTCCCTGGAAGGGCTTGAGGTCTTTCGGAGAACATCCCAGCCCGAAGATGACGGCCGCACGCATATGCGCGCTTGAGAGTAACAGAGTCGGATCGCTTGGCGGGGGGGGCGATAAGTCACACGGACCCGAGCAGCCATCCTCAGGCGACGCAATCGTCCGGTTGGCACGATGGTAACCATCCGTCGTATTCCCAAGACGAGAAAAAGTGGCATGATGGATGCCAAGCGCACTCCTGGAGGCGGGTCATGACACTGCAACGGCTAACCAAACTATTGTGCTTGCTTGCAGTAAGCCTGATTCTCGAAAGCTGCGGCGGAGGCGGGACTCCGCCCACGATCATCAGCGCGGCCGCGCCCTCGATTACCACCCAACCCGCCAACCGAACCGTGACCGCGGGCCAGACCGCTACCTTCTCGGTGACGGCCACGGGAACGACTCCTTTGAGCTACCAGTGGCAGCAGGGCGCAACACCGATATCGGGCGCGACCGCCACCAGCTATACCACGCCTCCAACCACAACCTCCGAAAGCGGGACTCAATTCAGCGTGGTGATCAGCAACGCCATCTCCAACGTCACCAGCGGAGCCGCCACTCTTACGGTGACTGCCGCGCCGCTCGCATCCACCGACGTGCTGACCTATCACAATGACATCGCTCGCACCGGGCAAAATCTGACGGAGACCACACTGACTCCCAGCAGCGTCAATTCGGCGAATTTCGGCAGGCTGGGTTTCTATCCCGTGAAGGGCTTGGTTGACGCCGAACCGCTCTACGCCTCCAATGTCGCGGTTCCCGGCAACGGCACGCACAATCTGCTGATCGTTCCCACCGAGCACGGCTCGGTCTACGCCTTCGACGCGGATTCTGGCACGACCATCTGGCAGGTCTCCACCTTGAAATCGGGCGAGACGACGTCGGATGATCGCGGCTGTGGCAATCTGACTCCCGAAATCGGCGTGACTTCTACGCCGGTGATCGATCGCACCAGCGGTGCAAACGGTACGATTTACGTGGTGGCCATGTCGAAAGATGCATCGGGCAACTACTACCAGCGCCTGCACGCGCTCGATCTCGCGCTCGGCACCGAACTGTTCGGTGGGCCGGTCGATATCCAAGCGAGCTATCCTGGAATCGGCGACAACACCCACAACGGAAATGTCGTCTTCGATCCCGGCCAGTACATGGAACGCTCGGCCCTGCTCCTGCTGAATGGCGTGATCTACACGGGCTGGGCATCGCACTGCGACAACCGTCCCTACACGGGATGGATCATGGGCTACAGCGAATCCACGCTGGCGCAGACCAGCGTGCTGAATGTCACGCCCAACGGCAACGAAGGCGCCATCTGGATGTCCGGAGCCGGGCTCGCTGCCGACAGTTCCGGCAATATCTATTTCCTCGATGCCAACGGCGTCTTCGATACGGCGCTTAACGCCGGCGGTTTTCCCAATGAAGGGGACTACGGCAATGCCTTCATGAAGCTCTCAACCTCCGGCAACCAACTCGCCGTAGCCGATTACTTCGAGATGGACAACGGAGTAGCGGAGAGCGACAGCGACATCGATCTGGGCTCCGGTGGCATGATCGTTCTGCCCGATCTCAGCGACGGCTCAGGCAACACCTGGCACCTCGCGGTCGGCGCCGGCAAAGATTCGAACCTCTACCTGGTCAATCGCGACTCGATGGGCAAGTTCAGCGCAAGTAATATCAACAACATCTATCAGGAACTCGCGGGAGCGCTGCCCGGAGGCGTCTGGGCGATGCCCGCATATTTCAACAACACCGTCTACTACGGATCGGTAGGAATCCCCATCCTGGCCTTCAGCATCACGAATGCGAAACTATCAACCACCGCAACCTCGCAGACCGCTAACGCCTTCGCCTATCCCGGAGCCTCGCCCAGTGTCTCGGCCAACAGCACGAGCAACGGAATTGTCTGGGCCGTCGAGAACACCAACCCGGCCGTATTGCACGCCTACAACGCCACGAACCTGAACGAACTCTACAACAGCAACCAGGCCAGCGGCGGCCGCGACCAGTTCGGCAACGGCAACAAGTTCATCACCCCAATGATCGTGAACGGCAAAGTGTTTGTAGGAACGCCAGATGGCGTGGCCGTCTTCGGCGTGCTGCCGTAGAAGCAGGGAAGAAAAAGCCTGTGGCAAAACAAGCCATGTGGGGACAGCCGCCCTCGGCTGTCCAGCTGGGCGAAGCCCAGCAGCAGCGCTCTTCACAACTGCAAAGCGCGAGCGAAGGGATTCACAAACGGCTTTTTCCATAACCACAGATAGTCAGTCCAGTCGCGCACCAGCCCTGCCCTCACCGGATTCTCCAGCAAATAAACTGTCTTCGCGTCGAGGCTCTCTGAAGATCGCAGTACATGATCAAAAGACTCAGCCTGCCAAACGCGTCCCTTGCGGCGGAGCAACTTGTTCACTTTGTGAGCCGAAGCCCCTTTGACGGCATCCATGATGTCGGCCAGCGAGTAAACCTCCATTGCCGACTGGTTGATTAGCGGCGTGAAGATCATGTGGACATGATCCGGCATCACGACCGCGACACGTAGATCGAATCTCGTTCCGTTGTCGTGCAGACAGCATTCGAGAACGCTGGAACGCACACGCTTAGGAAGAATCCATCGATGATCGGTGCAGAATGTTACGAAATGCCGCCTGTCATCGCACTGAAGATGCGGCAGTTGTCGACGATAGAAAGCCTGCGGCATAGGGTTGTGCATGTGGGGACAGCCGCCCTCGGCTGTCCAGCGGAGCGAAGCTCCGCTGGGTTTTGATTGTAGTGTCGAAGCTGACGGTGTCGAGGGTTTTTGAGCGAGGTATCTAGAAATCCGTGCCAACTCGGGAATTTGAGAAGCTGGAGGCTGCCGGCGAGCTGTCGCTCGCCCGGACAGCCGAGGGCGGCTGTCCCCACACGAATCGGAACGCTACCGGCACCGGTTTGTGTTACGTCTCGATCAGGGCTTCCTTGATCTTCTTTCCAACCCTGATGGGCAGCCTGAATACGCGCTCCCCTCGAAATACGATAGGGAGGTGCGGAGACGACCAGACCTCACCACGATCTTTGCCTGGTCGCAAAAGCTCCACTGAGGAGGCCTTGATCTTTCTCACTGCATCAGTGGCTGACTCTGCGAGGCCACAGGCAACCAGCAGGCGGTCGAGGCGCACCCACAGGTAAATATCGCCACTCGCTGGCGGAGCCCCGTCCTCTTTCACCTTCTCATACTTTACCGCCTGGTACGGAACTCGAATAACATCGATCGATTCCGGAATTTTATTTCTCTGCAGATCCCTCTCGCGCAGCTTCCCCCAATCCCCTCCCGCCTTCCCCGCTGCCTCCGCAGAATGAAAATCCCCCACAATCCTTTTCGCCAAATCCTTCTTCGCCTGCATCGGATGCGCTTCGCGCTTCATCTTCTCGATGTCGGCCACCTGCACATCCGTCAGCAGCTCGTAATACCTCCACATCATCTCGTCCGAGATCGACATGATCTTCCCGTACATCTCGAGCGGCGGTTCATGGATCCCAATCGCATTACCCAACGACTTCGACATCTTCTGTACGCCGTCAAGGCCTTCCAGAATCGGCGTGGTCAGCACCACCTGCGACTCCTGCCCATAAGCCCGCTGCAACTCGCGGCCCACCAGCAAATTAAATTTCTGGTCAGTTCCGCCGAGTTCGACATCGGCCTCGAGAGCGACCGAGTCATATCCCTGCACCAGCGGATACAGCAACTCATGCACAGAAATCGGCTTCTCATTCTTGAATCGTTGATGAAAGTCCTCGCGTTCCAACAGCTGCGAAACCGTGTACTTCGCCATCAAGCGGACAAAATCGTCAGCTGTGAATGCGCCCATCCAGCGCCGGTTGAAGTCGATCACCGTCTTCTGCGGATCGAGAATCTTGAACACTTGCGCCTTGTAAGTCTCGGCATTCGCCTCAATCTGCTCACGCGTGAGCGGAGGGCGCGTTGCAGAGCGCCCCGTCGGGTCGCCGATCATTCCCGTAAAGTCGCCGATCAGAAAGATTGCCGTGTGGCCGAGATCTTGAAAATGTTTCAGCTTGCGCAGAACCACGGTGTGCCCAAGATGCAGGTCGGGGGCCGTCGGATCCATGCCGAGCTTCACCCGCAGCGGCTTGCCTGTGGCGCGTGACTTCTCCAGTTTGGCGCGCAGATCGGCCTCGCGGATAATTTCCGCCGACCCCTTCTTGAGATACGTGAGCTGTTCCTCGACCGGTGCAAAGGTTGACATGGGAAAGGACATTATAAGGAATGCAGAGGGCAGAAGTCAGAATGCAGAAGTTAGAATGAGCTCTGCACCGTGTGAGCCCTGTGACGGCGTCCAATATTCATATAAGAAAGGCGACTGCGGCCGACGTTCCCCGCTTGCGGGAAGTGATCGAGGCTTCAGTGCGAGGTTTGCAGGCGGAGGACTATTCGCCCGCGCAGATCGAGGGCGCGCTGGAGTCGGTCTACGGCGTGGATAGTCAGCTCATCGCGGATGGAACGTATTTCGTGGCGGAAGTTGCCGAAATACAGAGCAAACCCAAAATTGTTGCCTGCGGCGGATGGAGCAAGCGCAAGACGCTGTATGGAGGCGATCAATACGCCGCTCGCGAAGACTCGCTACTCGACCCCGCGCACGATGCGGCGAAGATTCGCGCCTTCTTCGTCCATCCCCAGTGGGCCCGCCGCGGCATCGGCGGCTTGATTCTCGAAGCCTGTGAGAACGCCGCCAGAGACGCGGGCTTCACGCGCCTGGAGATGGGCGCAACCCTGAGCGGAGTGGCCTTCTACAAGGCGAAGGGATATGCGGCAGTTGAGAATCAGGAAGTACCGCTGGGCAATGGAGAGACACTGCCCATCGTTAGGATGGCCAAGATATCAAGTGAGAAGTCAGAATGCAGAAGTCAGAATGCAGAAGTAAAACCAAGTCCTTAAGATGCAATTCCCTTCGCAGTACAGATGGAGGTCACGAAGATCGACGTGAGCTCACGGGCTTCTTGAATGAGGGGCGTCAGCTTCTGGGCAGTCACAATTTCTGATTCCTACAGCAGTTCCAGCCAAAATACGGTTTCGTCAGCTTCCTCGAGAACGATGCCGAGCTTTGCCACGAACTCGGCCCTCGACCGAGCGCGACGCCGCCCGGTAGTTAGCCCCCACCGAGGTGCCCGAGCGCAGAAGTTGCCTTCCAATGATCCTGGCTTCCTCACGGGACGGTAGCGCTCTGTACAAACGCACCAGGCGAAGCGCAAATTGCTTTGTCCGGTCCCTCAGATCGTCGCCGCTACCCACGAGTTCCATCTTTAACCCGACGGTTTGAGCAATGCTGTGACGGATATCACAAGACTCTTACTTTTGCATTCTGACTTCTGCCTTTTGACTTGATTTCAATCTCCGGCCCGCGACCTCGAAATTCCCAGCAAGAACAGTGTTAATGGCTTCGGTATAAGCGATATGTTCCTGCTCCAGGATTCGCACTGCCAGCGCATGCTCATCATCGGCGTCGAGCACCGGTACCGTCCTCTGCACGATGATCGCTCCGTGATCCAGCTCTTCATCGACGAAATGCACGGTGCATCCGGAAACCTTTACTCCGTAGGCGAAAGCCTGCTCCTGCGCTTCGAGCCCGGGGAACGCGGGGAGTAGCGAAGGATGAATGTTGAGAATCCGGTGCGGGAACTGCTGGACGAACCAGGGCGAGAGCAGGCGCATGTATCCCGCGAGGCAGACCAGGTCCACGCGGTGCTGCTGAAGCGCGGCGACAACTTCACGATCATGCTCTTCCCGCAGCTTACCTTTCGATGAAATCACCAGCGCATTCAATCCGCGCTGGCGTGCCGTGGCGATGCCCGGTGCGTTCGCTTTGTTCGAGATGACAACTGCAATGCGCGCGTCCGCAATGCGGCCTGCGTCAATGCTGTCGGCGATGGCGACGAAATTCGACCCGCGCCCGGAGAGAAGAATGCCTAGGGAATGCATGCGAGATCAAATGATAATTCACCACGGAGACACGGAGACACAGAGAAAACCCTGAAGCTTGCAGAGTTTGGATTCAAGAACGGGCACGTTCTTTGATTTCTCCGTGCCTCTGTGCCTCTGTGGTGAGCCCGCTCTTCAGCTGTAAATCACTTTGCGCTCACCCTTTACGATGCGGCCGACGGTATACGCCTTTTCTCCCACGCGTTCGAGCACGGTCTGGGCCTTCTTGAATTTTGCCAGGGGAACCACCAGCAGCATGCCCAGGCCCATGTTGAAAGTGCGCAGCATTTCCTCTTGCGGAACGTTGCCTAATTGCCGCAAGTGCTCGAACAAAGGCAGTACGGGCCAGGATCCAAGCTCGATCACGGCTGCCGTTCCACGCGGCAGCACGCGCGGAAGGTTCTCGGTGATGCCTCCTCCGGTGATATGCGCCAGCGCGGAAACGCACTGCGCGTCGATCAGCTTTCTCAGCGCCGGCCAATAGCTCTTGTGCGTGCGCATCAGCTCATTGCCAACTTTGTTCTTGATCTCGTTCACGTAGTCGTCGGGTGAGTAGTGCGCCACTTCGAACAGCAGCTTGCGGGCCAGCGAATATCCGTTGGTGTGCAGGCCGTTCGAAGGCAAGCCGAGCACAACGTCGCCAATCTGCACGTCCTTGCCAGTAATGATCCGGTCGCGTTCCACCACGCCCACAATAAATCCCGCCAGATCGTATTCTCCATCGGGATAAAAGCCCGGCATCTCTGCCGTCTCGCCGCCGATCAGCGCGCAGCCGTTGTGCTTGCAGGCATCGGCAATGCCTTCCACCACTTTCTCGGCGATCGTGGGTTCCAGCTTTCCCGTCGCCAGATAGTCCATAAAAAACAGCGGCGCGGCGCCCTGCACGGCAATGTCGTTGACGCAGTGGTTCACCAGGTCCGCCCCAATCGTGGAATGCAGCCCCATTTCAAAGGCAATCTTGAGTTTCGTCCCCACTCCGTCGACGCTCGAGACCAGTACGGGGTCCAACCACTTGGTCTTGTCCACGGCGAAGAGGCCACCAAAGCCGCCAATCTCGCTGAGCACGCCGCGGGTAAAGGTCTTGTGTGCCAGATACTTAATGCGCTGCTTGGTGCGATTGGCGCGGTCGATGTCCACACCGGCGTCGGCGTAGGTAATGGGCGCGGCGGCGGACGTGGGGTTCTTGGCCACGGGTTCTTGCGCTATCTCCTTCTCAGTTCCTTCAGTTGTGGGGAAACGCCGGGTTCCTCGCGAAGCAGCAACCTCTAAGGCGGCTCATTGTAACACGTCCAAAAGCGAAGCCGGGCGACGAAGACTGCCTGTTCAAGCCTCCGAACACTTCAAATACACTTTTCCCCTGCCGCGGGCGCGCACGCCCGTTCGTCACTGCCAAGCACTCACTAGTGAGCGATAAAGTCCGAGAAGAAATAGGCGAGGACTGCGAAAAGAGCCAGCCCGGAGATTCCGTAGGCGGTAAGAACCCAGGCGCCGCGGCCTTCACGCTGCTTACCTGAGGCCGACGGCTGAGAATAAGAAGGAGAGACGACAGGGGCCCGATCTTCCATGCAAGACCTCCGACGGAGAGATCGTGGCGCAAGTACATGCGTCACGCCTGCCCAGCGACGCGGCCAGGCAAGACTATCTAAGCCGCGATTCTACACGGTTTTGTGACCTGGTGAACATCGAAATGTGATCCTAATCACAAACGTCATACGAAAGGCCCTGATTCCGCCCCGCACCCATAAGCCTGGTCAGTCCGGCCCTAATCCCGGTATGAGGCACTTCCGTGACCTCCGGCCTTGGGATACACACCGCGCAGGCCTTACTATTAACCTATGCGTAGTCTTCTTATCTCGCTCCTTTTCGCTTTCACCTTGGCCGCGCCAGTTACTGCCCCCGCACAATCGGGGCAGTCCGCAACTCCGGCTGCTTCAGCCGTCCCCGCGAAAGCGGACAGTGGAGCCAAGTCCAGCGCCGAAAAGCTTGCCGATGCTGCCGCCTCGAAGCCCGAAAACCCTACTCACGACTATTCCCAGGAGGCGTTCGTCATCGAGCAATACCGTTCGCGCTACCGCTTTGAAAGCGATGGCACCGGCCGCAAGGAAACCGTCGCTCGCATCAAAGTGCAGAGCGAGGCCGGAGTCCAGCAGTGGGGGCAGATTCAGGTAGGCTACAACTCCGCCAACGAACGCGTGGAGATTGCCTATGTCCGCGTGGTCAAGGCCGACGGCACCGTGGTGAAGGCTGGCGACGACGCCGTCCAGGACCTGAGCGCGCCCTTGGAGCAGCAAGCCCCGGTCTACACCGACTATCGCCAGAAGCACATCACCGTCCCCGGCCTGCGCCCCGGCGAAACCCTCGAATACGATATGGTCACGGTGATTCACACTCCGTTAGCTCCAGGAGAATTCTGGACGGATTACGATTTCGACAAGAACAACATTATGCTCGATGAAGAACTCGACGTGGATGTTCCCTCCGACCGCCCGCTCAAGCTGAAGAACAAGCCGGGCATGGATCCGAAGATCTCCGAGGAGAACGGACGCCGCCTCTATCATTGGACCAGTTCTCACCTGGAACGCGAAGACGACACCAAGGACAAAGACGACAAGGACAAAGAAAAAAAGAGAAGAAAGAAGAGAGCCGAGGAGGAACGGCCCGATGTTCAGCTAACCACGTTCGTCAGCTGGGAACAGATCGGCCGCTGGTATGCCAGCCTCGAAAAAGACCGGCGTGCCCCTTCACCAGAAGTTCGCGCCAAGGCGCAGGAACTCACCAAAGGCCTTGACACCGACCTGGACAAAGTTCAGGCCCTGTACGACTTCGTCGCCAAGAATTTCCGCTACGTCAGCCTGTCGCTCGGCCTGGGCCGCTATCAGCCCCACGCCGCCGGAGACGTCCTGCACGATCAGTACGGCGACTGCAAGGACAAGCACACCCTCCTGGCCTCCCTGCTCGAGGCCGAGGGAATGCATGCCTCTTCGGTGCTGATCAACTCCAGCCGCAAGCTCGATCCCGATGTGCCTTCGCCTGCGCAGTTCGATCACGTCATCACGATGCTGCCCATGACGACGCCCCACGAAGAAGTTTGGATGGACACGACCAGCGAAGTGGCTCCCTTCCGCCTGCTTGCCTACACTCTGCGCCACAAGCTGGCGCTGGTCATTCCCGCCAACGGCGGCACTCCGCACCTCGAGGAGACGCCTGCCGACACCCCCATGCGCGATAGCGAGATTTCCGAAGTCGATGGAAAAGTAAATGACATCGGAAAACTCGAAGCGCACGTTCACTACACCTTCCGCGGCGATGAAGAGCTGCTGCTGCGCTCGGTCTTCCGCCGCGTTCCCGAAGCGCAATGGCAGCGCGTGGTCGAGAATGTCAACTCCGGCATGGGTGGCGAAGTAACGAACTTGAAGATCAGCGATCCCGCCGCCACTCGCGAGCCATTCACCATGTCTTACGACGTTGCCCGCCCGAACTTTCTGGATTGGTCGAAAAAGAAGTCCGACCTCATCCTGCCGCTGTGCCAGTTCAATCTGCCGGACCTCAGCAATGCCGATGACGACAACGACGGCGACGCCGAGCCCCTGAAACTCGGCCCCAAAGCGGACTACGTCTACAAGATCAAGCTTGAGCTGCCCGCCAAGTATACCGCTCACGCCCCGCTAGCTTTTTCCGTGAAGCGCGACTATGCGGAGTACCAGGCCACTTACAAGCTGGAAGGAACCACATTCACCGCCTCAAGGACGCTCACCCTGCGTCAGGACGAGCTGCCGGCGCCGCGCGCCACCGATTATCAGGCTTTCCGCCGCGCCGTCAGCTCCGACTTAGGTCAGTTTCTTTCCGTCGAGAACACGGTCGCGGGCACGCCCACCCCGCCCGCCGATATGAAGGTGGACGATCTGGTGGAAAGCGGGCGCGCTGCCATGGCCAGCGGCAATCTGCCCCTGGCGGTTCAACTTCTCAAACGCGCCACCGAAGTGGATCCCAAGAATAAGTACGTTTGGAATTTTCTCGCCGGGGCATATCTGGGGTTACGCCAGGATGACGACGCCATCGCTGCGCTCCACAAGCAGATCGAAATCAACCCTTACGACGAGTACGCCTACAACGCCCTGGGACGTGCCTACTGGCAGGAGCGCAAGTACGACGAGGCTGTGACTGCCTTCAACAAGCAAATCGAAATCAATCCCCTCGACAAATTCGCTCACGCTGGCCTGGGAGCGATGTATTCCGAATGGCACAAATACGACCTGGCCGCGCCGGAACTGGAGAAGGCCGCTTCCCTCACGCCTGACAATCCAGAACTCCAAGTCAGTCTCGGCGATGCCTATCTGAACCTTGGCCAGGACGACAAAGCCCTTGCCACTTTCGACCACGCCGTCGAACTCTCGGCCACGCCGCTGGTGTGGAACAACATCGCCTACCAGCTGTCGCTGAAGAAGTCTCACCTGGACCGCGCCCAGCAGTACGCTGAGTCGGCTGTCTCGGCCACAACCGCCGCGCTCCGCAATGTGACGCTCGACCGGCTCACCCCGCAGGAGTTGCCTCTGGTGTCCTCGCTCATCGCCTATTGGGACACGCTGGGCTGGGTCTATTTCAGCGAAGGCAATCTGGACCAAGCCGAAAAATACGTCGCCGCCGCCTGGGGACTCGGCCACCACGGCGAAGTCGGCGACCATCTCGGGCAGATCTACGAGAAGCGTGGCGATAAGAATCTTGCCCTGCGCACCTACGCGCTTTCCCTGAGCGCGCTGCGTCCTGACCCCGAAACCCGCGGCCGCCTGGCCTCACTCACCGGCGGCGACGCCAAGGTAGACGCCACGGTAGCGAAATACAAAGAAGACCTGCAGCAGTTGCGCACCATCGACCTGGGTAAAGTCGCAAAAGAAACCGGCAGCGCCGATTTCTTCGTTCTCCTGAGTCGTGGCAAAGGCTCTGCTGCCACCGTGGAAGCGGTAAAGTTCGCCAGCGGCGACGAGAAACTTAAAGTCTTCACCGACGCTCTCCGCACCGCCGAATACCGCGTCACCTTCCCGGACGACACTCCGGTAAAAATCCTCCGCCGCGGCATCCTCTCCTGCTCCACCGCAACCGGCACCTGCACATTCGTCCTCATGCTGCCCGATGACGTGAGGACGGTGGACTGAAGCGCAGAGCAACGTCGAATCCAGAAGTTTGTCATCCTGAGCGGAGTAACTGCGTTCGCGAAGCGAAAGCAGTTGCGGAGTCGAAGGATCCCTATCAGCGCTCCTGACCGCCGGCTCCGCAAGGCATTTCTATAAATGCTGCATCTTCCCACGGGCGACCCTATCACGCCCGGCGATTCTGACTTGCCGATATAAACAATATTGTTTATAATGATAGCGTGACGAGCAAAGAGTTCAGGCGTTGGCTCGCGCAACAGGGGGCGGTCTTCAAAGCCGGCAAAGGCTCTCACCTTTAGGTCTACTTGAACGGGAGGCAGTCCGTTCTGCCGATGCACAATGCCGAACTCAAAAGAGGTTTGGTCGAGGCCATCAAGAAGCAACTCGGCCTGAAATAGGTGAGCACGATGTTCCTGTATCCAATTACGCTGAAGCGCGACCCAGACGGCGGATTCGTCGCCACATTTAAAGACATTCCCGAAGCCATCACCCAAGGCGAAACCGAGTCCGAGGCGTTGGCTGCGGCCCGCGACGCTCTGGAGACGGCCCTCGACTTCTACTTCGAAGACAATCGCGCCGTGCCGTTGCCTTCCAAAGCCAAGCCTCGACAGCCCGTCGTCGAACTTCCCGCCAGCCTCTCCGCCAAGATTCTTCTCCTAAACGAAATGATCCAGCAACACGTGCGCCCCGCGGAACTGGCGCGCCGCTTGAAGACGACTCCGCAGGAGGTCAACCGCCTCACCAATGTCCAGCACACCTCGCGCATCGACGGCATCGCCGCCGCCCTGAAAGCGCTAGGCAAACGGCTGGATATGCGCACAGTGTGATCCCGGTTTGCGAAGATACTCATGTGGGGCAGCTTCAGCCTTCCGTAGCCCTTTGACGATGCCGTCCCTGGCAGCGCGCAGAGAGTTACTTCGCCGTTAAATTCGTCGCCTGCTCGTAAGCACTCGCCAGCCTCAGCACCAGATCCTCCCGCCAGTGCGGCCCTGCGATCTGCAGCCCGATAGGCAGTCCGCCTTTCGTAAAGCCGCAGGGCACTGAGATCGTGGGCAGCCCCCACACATTGAACGGCCGCGTGTTCCGCAGCAACGTAAGTTCCGCGGGGCGCAGCGCGGCGGGATCTTTCCTCAGATCGCCGATCGCCGGCGCCGGAATGGGTGTCGTAGGCGTGACCAGTAAATCCACGCCGGCAAAGAAGTCATGAGCCCGCCGTCTCTCCTGCTCCAGTTCCCGCCGCCGCTGAATATATTCCACCGCTGAAAAGTTCGCACCCCAGAGGATGCGCCGCAGAGTCTCCGGTTGATACAGCTCAGGAGTCCGCGCGACATTCTCGGCGTGAAACGCATAAGACTCGGCACTTTGCACAACCCGGTCCGTGGGCATCTCGATCGTCACGTCCCGCATCTCCGCCACCAGCGACTTAATCACGGCAACAGCCTGCTCCATCGCGGCACGGACTTCATCATCGAGCTCATCATAAAAATGCGCCCGCGGAATCCCCACGCGCAAACCCTTCGCTCCGTCGCCGAGTGCAGAAAAACGGCCAGAAACATAATCACCCACCGGAACATCCGCACTGCACACGTCGAGCGGGTCGTATCCCGCAATGGCCTGCAGCACCATCGCCGCGTCGCCAACGCTTGCAGCCAGCGGCCCAACATGATCGAGCGACCATGAAAGCGGAATCACGCCGCGCGCAGACACGCGTCCATAGGTCGGCTTAAGCCCCACGCACCCGCAAAGCGCAGCCGGTTCGCGAATGGAGCCGGCGGTATCGGTCCCAATCGCCGCGTAGCAAAGCCCCGCACCCACAGCCGCCGCCGACCCTCCGGACGATCCTCCAGCAACATGCTCCACATTCCGCGGATTGTGAACGTCGCCGAAAAAACTGACCAGCGAACTCCCGCCATAAGCGAATTCGTGCAGATTGTTCTTACCCAGTATCACCGCGCCCGCCCGCCGCAGCCGCCGTACCACTTCCGCATCCTCTGTGGGAACGCGATCCTGAAAAAGCGCGCTCGCAGCGGTTGTGCGCGTGCCCGCCGTATCGATCAGGTCTTTTAGAGCGATCGGGATTCCATGCAGCGGCCCGCGCCATTCCCCGCGCGATATTTCGATCTCCGCGGTTCGCGCCTCCGCCAGCGCCGACTCGGCGGTCACCGTGATGAACGCATTCAACGCGGGATTGAGCTTCTCGATGCGATCCAGGCAATCTCGAGTCAGCTCGACCGGAGAGATTTCCTTCCGCCGCAGCCGCGGGGCAAGCGCAACAATGGTTTCTAAGTTAGGCATCGACATTGACGGCCTCATTGTAGTGGACAACCGGCATAGTCCTGCCCCTTAGAAAAAAGCAACCAACCGCCAAGGCCTATAATCAAAAGCGTTTGTCTGCACGCGGAGGCCAACCATGCCGGAAATGACGCTCGCCCCAGTCGCGACCCACGGGTTTTTTATGGACGGCCGCTGGATGGAGGATGGTGACGTGGTCGAGGTCCGCGCGCCCTTCGATGGCAGCGTAATCGCCCGCGTGATCCAGGCCCGCCGCGAGCATGCCGAGGCGGCCATCGCCGCCGCCGTGAAGGCATTCGGCACCACCCGGCGCCTGCCTGCTTTCGAGCGGCAGCGCGTGCTGCGTCGCGTGGCGCAGTCGATTGCCGAGCGCCGCGACGAATTCTCCCGCACTCTGGCGCAGGAAGCCGGGAAGCCCATCAAACTGGCCCGCATCGAAGTTGACCGCGCCGTCTTTATCTTCAACGTCGCAGCGGAAGAAGCCACGCGCATTTACGGCGAATATCTCCCGCTCGACTGGCAGCAATCGACCGCCGGACGCTGGGGCATCGTGAAGCGCTTTCCGCTCGGACCTATCGCCGGCATCACGCCTTTCAATTTCCCTCTGAACCTGGTTGCGCACAAGGTGGCACCCGCCATCGCGGCAGGCTGTTCCATGGTGTTGAAGCCCGCGCCGCAAACTCCGCTCTGCTCGCTGTTGCTGGCGGAGTGCGTGCAGCAGGCGGGCTGGCCCGATGGCGGACTCAACGTGCTGCCGCTCTCGAACGAAGACGCCAGCCTTCTGGTCACCGACGAGCGCATCAAGCTGATCAGCTTCACCGGTAGCGTACCCGTGGGTTGGGACATCAAACGCCGTGCCGGCAAGAAAAAGGTCGCGCTCGAACTGGGCGGCAATGCCGGCGCCATCGTACACAGTGACGCCGACCTTCCCTATGCCGCCGAGCGCTGCATTGCCGGCGGATTCGGTTATGCGGGGCAGACCTGCATTTCCGTGCAGCGCATTCTGGTGCAGCAGTCGGTCTACGGCAAGTTCACCGATCTTCTTGTCGAGGGCGTCAAGCAGCTGAAAACCGGCGATCCCATGGAGGAATCGACGGACCTCGGTCCTCTGATTCGCGAGAGCGATGCCCTCCGCGTCACCAATTGGATCGAGGAAGCGGTTCGCTCGGGCGCTCGCTTGCTGTGCGGCGGAGGCCGCAAGGGTTCCATCGTTGAGCCCGCGGTGTTAACCGGCACCAAGCCCGAGATGAAAGTAAACTGCCAGGAAATCTTTGGCCCCGTGGTGACCGTAGAGCCCTACCAGAATTTCGACGAAGCCTTGCGCCGCATCAACAATTCCAATTACGGCCTGCAGGCTGGCCTGTTTACTCGTGACGTCAAACTGCTTTTCCAGGCCTACGAGGAGCTGGAAGTCGGGGCGCTGATCGCAGGCGATATCCCTTCATTCCGCATCGACCAGATGCCCTACGGCGGTGTCAAGGACTCCGGCCTCGGCCGCGAAGGGCTGCGTTACGCGATCGAAGAAATGACCGAACCGAAACTGTTGGTGATGAATCTCCGTTAGCGATGGCCGCCTGAGTATGGAGAAACGCAACATTACTTATTTCCAGTAGTGTTTAGTTTTGGGAAGTTTTTCCGCTCGCGCCGGGAAAAATACGCGACAACTGTGCCCGAAATATTTATAATCTCCAGTTCTCATAACTGACGCGGAAAAAGCAGTGGGTGTTTTCTTTTGCGTCGCAACCATCACGCTCCATAAAATACGCTCCATACAATTGGAGATCTGCTGGGTCTCATTCGTACTTTCTGAAGTTCGTACGTAAGCATGTCGCAGATTTTTCATCGCAGTACGAACACCCTGTCCCGGGCCACGATCTTTGGCGCGGTGTTCGTCGTGGCCGCGCTCGGATGGGTGGCGATGGAAGTCCAGCGCTCGCCCTACATCACCTATGCGGGAGTGCGCAAGCCGCAGCCCGTGCCCTTCAGCCATCAGCATCACGTCACCGGACTCGGCATCGACTGCCGTTACTGCCACACTTCGGTTGAGACTTCCAGCTTCGCCGGCATCCCTCCCACCAAGACCTGCATGAACTGCCACTCGCAGATCTGGACGAACGCCCAGCTGCTGGAGCCGGTCCGCGCCAGCTACCGCTCCGGCCAGTCGCTGCAATGGACGCGGGTGAACCAGCTCCCCGACTTTGTTTATTTCAATCACAGCATTCATATCAATAAGGGAGTAGGTTGCAATACCTGTCACGGTCCGGTCGACCAGATGCCGCTCATGTACCAGCAGGAATCATTGCAGATGGAGTGGTGTTTGAGTTGCCATCGCGCGCCGGAAAACAATCTGCGCCCGCGCGATCAGGTGTTCAACATGCGCTACCAACAGCCCACCAGCGCGAATCCGGTGGTGGTGGATGGACAGAGTTACACCGATCAAGTCGATCTGGGATCGGCGCTGGTGAAGAAATACAGTGTGCGAAGTGTGAATGACATTACGAGCTGCAACACGTGCCACCGATAAGGTTGCAGGCTTTGGGTGGCGCAGGCCTTAAGGCCTGCGGTTGAGATTGAGTTTGAAGGGAGGCTTTAGCCTCGGCGGCTAAAGCCGCTGGTTGTGTGGGGTGTGAATCGCAGCGCTAAAGCTCTGCGCCACCCAAAACCGGAACTGACCAGCCGCGAAGCGGCGAAAGAATGCAGCCCACAGCGCAAGCCGTGGGTTAGAGCAAGACCAGGAAAAGCCCCGAAGGGGCGAAAGAATGGAAGAGCAAAACAAAACCGCCAAGCGCGAAGACGTTTGCCCCAGCCAGAAGGGCAAGCTGGATCTGGAATCGGTGCGCGCGAGGCTGGACGAAGCCTCGAAGACACACACCGGCCCGGAATACTGGCGCAGCCTCGAAGAACTTGCCGGAAGCCCCGCGTTTCAGGAAGCGCTGCACCGCGAGTTTCCCAAGGGCGCGTCCGAGTGGGTCGATTCCGTCTCGCGCCGCGGCTTTTTGAAGGTGATGGGCGCTTCCATGGCGCTGGCCGGCATGACCGGCTGCGTGCGCCTGCCGCTCGAACCGATCGTTCCCTATGTGCGCCAGCCCGAGGACGTAATTCCAGGCCGCCCCCAGTTCTACGCGACGGCGATGACGCTCGGCGGATACGCCAGCCCGCTCCTGGTCGAGAGCCATCTTGGGCGCCCAACCAAGATCGAAGGCAATGACAAGCATCCCGCATCGCTCGGCGGCACCGACATTTTTGCGCAGGCCCACGTTCTCGGCCTGTACGATCCTGACCGCTCGCAGAGCGTGGTGTCGATGGGCGACCAGCGCTCCTGGCAATCATTCCTGACCGCGCTCCACGGCCCGCTCAGCGCGCAGAAGGCTCTGCAGGGCGCGGGCATTCGCATTCTCACCCCGACTATTTCTTCGCCCACGCTGGCCGATCAACTGCGAAACTTCCTGAAGATTTATCCGCAGGCCAAGTGGCATGTGTACGAGCCGGTCAATCGCGATAACGTGCTCGAAGGCGCGAAGCTGGCCTTCGGCGAGCCGGTTGAGACGCGCTACGATTTTGAGAAGGCCGACGTAATCGTCTCGCTCGACGCCGACTTCCTGTATGCGGGTTTTCCGGGGAACGTCCGCTACATCCGCGACTTCGCCAAGCGCCGCAATCCCGACGGCAAGATGAACCGGCTGTATGTGATCGAGAGCACGCCGACGACGACCGGGGCGAAGGCGGATCATCGGCTGCCGGTCAGTTCTGCCGATGTCGAGGCTCTCGCCCGTGCACTTGGTTGGGCTATTGGCATTGAGGCAGGCGCGCCAAATTGGACCACCGACGAGCGGCATAAGTTCATCGACCTGATCGCAGGCGAACTGAAGGCCCATCCGGGATCAGCGGCGGTAATTGCGGGCGACCATCAGCCACCTGCAGTACACCGCGTTGTACATTCGATTAACCAGGCTCTGGGCAATCCTGGGAAGATCGTCTTCTATAACGACTCGGTCGACGCGAATCCAGTTAATCAGAACGAATCCATCAAAGACCTCGTCGCCGACATACGCGCAGGCAAAGTCGATCTCCTCGTGATCCTCGGCGGCAATCCGGCCTACGACGCCCCCACCGACCTCGATTTCGCCAACCTCTTAAAGAATGGCAAGGTTCCCCTTCGTGTGCACCTTGGCCTTTATCAGAACGAAACCGCGGAGCTTTGTCAGTGGCACATCAATCAAGCGCACGAACTTGAATCCTGGGGCGACGCCCGCGCTTACGATGGCACGGCGAGCATCATCCAGCCGCTGATCGCGCCTCTCTATAACGGCAAGAGTCAGCTGGAATTCGTCGCGCTTCTCTCCGGCCAGGCCGATGCGACAGGTTACGATCTTGTCCGCGCCTACTGGCAGAAACAGCACGCCGGGGTGGACTTCGAAGCTTTCTGGCGCAAATCCCTGCACGATGGCTGGATTGAAGGAACGACGTCGCCTCCCAGGCAAATTTCGGCGAGAGTGCTGAGCGAGCCGACGGGGCTAACAACGATGATGATCGCGAGCACAAGCGCCGCCATCGAGCTCAACATCCGCCGCGACCCCACCATCTACGACGGGCAATTCTCCAACAACGGCTGGCTGCAGGAACTCCCCAAGCCGATGACCAAGCTCACCTGGGACAACGCCGTACTCATCGGTCCCAAGATGGCGGAGCGGCTGCAGATCAAGGTGGAAGATGTTGTCGAGCTCGAACTGAATGGGAAGAAAGTCACCGGGCCGGTTTGGATTCAAGCCGGCCATCCCGACAACTCAGTCACGGTAACGTTAGGCTACGGTCGACGCCGCGCCGGCCTCGTGGGTACTGCCGTCGGCTTCGATGCCTATGCGCTGCGCACCACCGCCGCGCCGTGGATCGCCACCGGCCTGCAAATCCGCAAGACGGGAGAAACTTATAAGCTCGCCTCCACGCAGGGCTACCAGAGCATGGACACGCCCGATGGCGGCCATCGTCCGCTGGTTCGCGAGACCACGCTTGAGGAATACCGCAAAGAACCGACCTTTGCGCAGGAAGAAGAGCCCGCGCCCGGGCTCACGTTGTACAAACCTTATCCCTATAAGGAGGAAGACTACGCGTGGGGCATGGCGATCGACTTGAACTCCTGCGTGGGCTGCAACAATTGCATGCTGGCCTGCCAGTCGGAGAACAACATCGCCGTCGTCGGCAAGGAGCAGGCGGTCATCGGCCGCCACATGCATTGGATTCGCGTCGACGCCTACTACCAGGGCGACCGTGACAATCCCAAAGCGTTCTTCCAGCCGGTGCCTTGCATGCAGTGCGAGAACGCGCCGTGCGAAGTGGTTTGCCCGGTGGGCGCGACCAACCACTCCAGCGAAGGCCTGAACGACATGGTTTACAACCGCTGCGTGGGCACGCGCTATTGCTCGAACAACTGTCCGTATAAGGTGAGGCGGTTCAACTTCCTGCTCTTCCAGGATTGGGTAACGCCGCAATACAAGATGATGCGCAATCCCGACGTCAGCGTGCGCAGCCGCGGCGTGATGGAAAAGTGTACCTACTGCATACAGCGCATCAACGAACACAAAATCGATGCTGAAACCGCTTCGGTGCGCGAGGGCAAGCAAATCAAGGTCGGGGACGAGTTGCAGACCGCGTGCCAGCAGTCCTGCCCGGCAGGCGCAATCATCTTCGGTAATTTGAATGATCCGGAGAGCAAGGTTTCGAAATTGAAGGCGCTGTCGCGGAATTACAGCCTGCTGGGCGAACTCAACACCCGCCCCCGGACCACGTACCTGGCGGAAATCAGCAACCCGAACCCGGAACTAAAAGGATAAAAACAGCGCGGATCGCAGCCCGAGCATGGGCGAACAATAATGGACGAGCAATACAAAATAACGGCAGACGCGCAGGCTCCCGTCATCGAGCCGGGTTACACCTTCGGCTCGGTTACGGACAAGATCAGCGCGATCGTGCTCACCCGTCCCGCCTCGAACGGCTGGTTCCTGGGTTTCGGCGTCGCCTTCCTGATGACGATGATGATGCTCTACGCCATCGGCTACCTCGTCCTGAAAGGCATCGGCATCTGGGGCGTGACCATCCCCATCGGCTGGGGCTTCGCCATCGTCAACTTCGTGTGGTGGATCGGAATTGGCCACGCTGGCACGCTCATCTCCGCCATTCTTCTTCTGCTGCGGCAGTCGTGGCGCAATTCCATCAACCGCTTCGCCGAGGCCATGACGCTGTTTGCTGTGGCTTGCGCCGGAATCTTTCCCG
Organism: uncultured Acidobacteriaceae bacterium; assembly: GCA_963749985.1. Lineage (GTDB taxonomy): Bacteria > Acidobacteriota > Terriglobia > Terriglobales > Acidobacteriaceae > Sulfotelmatobacter. Next base: position 954,774 of record CAVVOS010000008.1, read on the forward strand.
CCATTCACGTCGGCCGTCCCTGGCTGGCGTACTGGCTGTTTCCTTATCCCAGCACCATGGGCGTGTGGCCGCAATTCCGCAGCCCGCTCATGTGGGACGTTTTTGCCGTCTCCACCTACGCCACCATCTCAGCACTGTTCTGGTTCATCGGCCTGGTTCCCGATATGGCCACGCTGCGCGATCGCGCGCAGCATCCCGCCACCAGAATAATCTACGGCATTCTCTCGCTCGGCTGGCGCGGATCGGCGCGCCACTGGCACCGCTACGAGACAGCCTATCTGCTGCTCGCCGGATTGGCCACGCCGCTAGTGCTCTCCGTTCATACCGTCGTGAGCTTTGATTTCGCCGTCGGCATCGTCCCCGGTTGGCACACCACTATCTTCCCGCCATATTTCGTCGCCGGCGCTATTTATTCCGGCTTCGCGATGGTCTTGATGCTCGCGATTCCCATCCGCAAAATCTATGGCCTGGAAGATTTCATCACCGAGCGCCACCTTCAGAATGCCGCCAAGGTCATGCTCGCCACAGGATTGATCGTCGCCTACGGTTACGGCATCGAGGCCTTCATGGGCTGGTACAGCGGCGACCGCTACGATGCCTTCACTCTGTGGAACCGCCTCCACGGACCCTACGCCATTCCTTACTGGTCGCTTCTTATCTGCAACATCTTCATCCCGCAGGTGCTCTGGATTCGCAAGCTGCGCACCAGTCCGATCGCGCTCTTCTTTATTTCCGGCGTCATCCTGGTGGGCATGTGGCTGGAGCGCTTCATCATCGTGGTGGTCAGCCTGCATCGCGATTTCCTCACCTCGTCGTGGGGTATGTACTATCCCACGCGCTGGGATTGGATGACTTACATCGGCACCATCGGCATGTTCCTCGCGGCCATTTTCCTATTCGTGCGCCTGTTGCCGATGATCTCGATCTTTGAAATGCGCACCCTCCTGCCGGAAGCGGAGGTTAAAGAATGAAGCGCGAACCGATGTACGGCATTATGGCGGAGTTCGATTCCGCTCAGGCTCTGATCGACGCCGCCAAACGCACGCACGAGGCCGGCTATAAGAAGATCGATGCCTACAGTCCATTCCCCATCGAAGGCCTGGCGGAAGAACTCGGCTTTCACCGCGACGAGGTTCCGCTGGTCGTCTTGATTGGCGGCATTGTCGGCGGCCTCACCGGCTATCTGATGCAGTACTGGATGTCCGCTGTCGACTATCCACTCAACATCGGCGGCAAGCCCTATCATTCATGGCCCGCATTCATCGTGATCACGTTCGAGATGACAATTCTATTCGCGGGAATTTCCGCCGTCTTCGGCATGCTCGCGCTCAACGGCTTGCCCATGCCTTATCACCCGGTGTTCAACGTGCCGCGCTTTGCGCTGGCCTCCAAAGACCGCTTCTTCCTGATCGTGTTTTCTTCCGATCCCAAGTACGATCCGGCCGGGACGTTCGATTTTCTGCAGGCCCTGGAACCGCGCTCGATTTCGGAGGTGCCCAGCTAGCATGCTGCGCCACCACCAAACTTCGACTCACTCGTCGTGCGACGTGCGTCCCACCTCGAAAGATGGGTGCCCCATTCTTGCGCGTTTTTGGCGCAAGAGTGGGATTCCACAGAAGTTTCACGCTTGGCATTTTCTCGCGTTGACGCTCCTGTTGCCGGTGATCACGCTGCTCTCCGGCTGCCGCATCGATATGCACGTCCAGCCGCGCGAGAATCCGCTTTCCCGCAGCGATTTTTTCTCCGACCAGCGCTCCGAGCGCCCCCCCGTCGAAGGCACAATAGCTCGGGGCGAGTTGCGTGCAGACACTTACTTCTACACCGGCAAAACCGGCAACACTCCCGGCGACTACATGCCGTTTCCCGTGACCAAAGAAGTTCTCGAACGCGGACGCGAGCGCTACAACATTTATTGCGCGCCCTGCCACTCCCGCGTCGGCGACGGTAATGGATTCATTCCGTCGCGCGGCTTCCCGCGCAAGCCGCCGTCGTACCACATCCCGCGGCTGCAGAAAGCTCCGCTCGGTTACTTTTATGACGTGATCACCAGCGGCTTCGGCATCATGCCCGACTACGCTTCGCAGATTCCACCGCGAGATCGCTGGAACATTGTGGCCTATGTCCGCGCGCTGCAACTCAGCCAGAACGCAACCCGGGCGGACGTACCCTCCGGACAGGACCTGCCCTCGGAACCTCCGAAGTTCAGCGGCGATCCCGGTTCAGGCGCGACTCTCCCGGTAATCGCACCTGAAACACGTTCAAACTCAGAGGAACAAAAATGAGCGCCGCCACCACTCCACATCTTGATCTGACGGCGCCCGAAGTCGTAAAGAAAATATCTCAGCGCTCGCTCGTGGTCGGCATAGTCTTTGCCGCAGTCTCCGCTGTCTTGGCCTTCGCCCGTCCCGATGAGTTCTATCGCGCCTACCTGCTCGGCTTCATGTGCTGGCTGGGCGTGGCGCTCGGTTCCATGGCGATCCTGATGATCCGCCACCTCACCGGCGGCGGCTGGGGCACCGTCATTCGCCGCATCCTGGGTGCGGCCATGCGGACGCTGCCGCTGCTGGCGGTTCTCTTCATTCCCGTCATTCTGGGCATTCGCCGCCTCTACATCTGGGCGCAGCCGCTCGGCAACATTGAAGACAAGCATCTGCGCGAGCACCTCGAAAAAATCACCCAGACCTACCTCACCGTGAACGGCTTCATCATTCGCGCCATCTTCTATTTCGCAGTCTGGAACCTCATCTCGTTCCTTCTCTCGAAATGGTCGAAGCAAACCGACCATGCTGGTGCTCCCGACAACAGCGAACGCTTCAAGGCAGTCAGCGGCCCCGGCCTCATCCTCTATGGGTTCACCATCTCCTTCGCCGCCATCGACTGGGTCATGTCCCTCGACCCCAGTTGGATTTCCACCATCTTCGGCCTAGTCGTCCTCATTGGCGAGGTGCTCTCCGCGATGTGTTTCGCGGTGGTGGTCGAACGCATCCTTTATAACTACAAGCCCATGTCGGAGATGTTGACGCCCGACTTCGTCCACGACCACGGCAAGTGGATGCTGGCCTTCACCATGGTCTGGGCGTACTTCAACTTCTCGCAGTGGCTGATCATCTGGGCCGGCAACCTGCCCTCGGAGATTACCTTTTATCTAACGCGCCTCCATGGGGGCTGGGCGTCGATTGGGCTGATTCTGGTCCTATTCGCCTTTGTTATCCCTTTTGCGATGTTGCTCTCGCGTCCCTTCAAGCGCGACATTCGCCGATTGGTGTGGCTTGCGGCCTGGATGTTGCTGATGCGCTACCTCGATCTGTTTTGGATCATCGAGCCGAACTTTTCCAAGACTTTCGTTTTAACCTTGGCCGACATAGTCGTGCCCATCGCCATCGGCGGAATCTGGCTCTGGTATTTTTTCCGCAATCTGGCGTCGCTGCCGCTTCTGCCAGCCTATGACCCGGATGCACACGAAGTTTTGCAGCCGACGCATGAAATGCACGTGTAACCAGCAGGTGGAACGAGAAATGACGGACGGAAGATAATCAACGAGAAATGACTCACGAGATTAAACACGAGAACCCAGCCGAGAAGGAGAACTTCGAACACCAGGATCTTCAGGCGTCTGGCATTCTCTATTTCCTGCTGAGCCTGGGCGTAGCCACGCTGCTGGTCGCTCTGTTTCTGGTGGGCGTTTATAAGTTTCTCGGTAAGCGCGAAAAGGCGAACCAGCCGCCTCTGAGTCCACTGGTCGCGGATCAGCCCCAGCCGGTGCTCAAGACCAAAGGGGACTATGAGGAACATGCGGAAAAGGCGTTCCCGGACCCGCGCCTCGAGACCGATGAACGAAATCAGTTGAACAAGATTCGCGTGCGCGAAGACGGCCTGCTGGATAGCTACGGCTGGGTCGATGAAAACGCCGGCACAGTCCGCATCCCCATCGAGCGCGCCATGGATCTGTTAGTGCAGCGCGGTCTTCCGGTGCGTCCGCAAGCTGGCGACGCGGCTGTTGCGAAAACCGAAAAAACGAATGGAATCAGCAAGAACGGAACCGGCAAGAAGGGTGAAAAGCAGTGAGCTGCGAAGTGAGCGGTAAGCACAAGAATTCGGTCTCTGCCGCGCGTGTCTTGTTAGCGCTCGCGCTGCTGGCGACGTCCGCCCTGGCCCAGATGAACAATGGCGTCATGTCTCCTCCCGCCAACTCGCGTCCTCCCCGGCTCGAGAACGTTGGCATCGAGCAACATCTGGACGCGCAGGTCCCCCCCGATCTCACTTTCCTCGACGATACCGGTAAGACCGTGAAGCTCGGGGACTACTTCGGCCACAAGCCTCTCATCCTGAACCTGGTTTATTACAACTGCACCATGCTGTGCGGCGAGGCTCTGGCCGGACTCGCCAGTGCCATGCGTCTGGTGAAGTTCGACGTGGGCAATCAATTCGACGTGGTCACCGTCAGCTTCGACCCGCGCGAAACTCCCGAGATGGCCGCCGCGAAGAAGAAAGATTACGTCGCTCGCTACGGACGGCCCAATGCCGCTTCAGGCTGGCATTTCCTCACCGGCCAGCCGGATTCGATCAACGCGCTCACCAAGGTTGTCGGCTTCCAGTATCAGTATGACCCTAAGCGCAATCAGTTCGCGCATGCCACCGCCATCATGGTGCTCACGCCGCAAGGCCGCATCTCGCGCTATTTCTACGGCGTGGATTTTCCGCCCAAGGATCTGCGCATGGGATTGGTGGAGGCTTCGCAGGGCAAGATCGGCAATGCCGTCGATGCCGTCCTGCTCTATTGCTATCACTATGATCCTGAGACCGGAAAATATGGCGCCATGGTAGCAAACATCCTGCGCCTGGCGGCGGCCGCCACAATTCTCTTCATGGGCCTTTTTCTTTTTATCTTGTGGCGGTTGGATTTGTCTGTGCCCCGCCGGACATTACCCGGCGGTGCGGGCACACGGTAAGACTCGACACGAAATGGCGAACGACCAACGACTAACGACCAACGACTGAGTATGCTCAATAATTTTCCATTATGGCCGGAGCAAGCCTCCACGATGGCGGGCCACGTGGACGCTCTCTATATTTTCCTCCTCATCGTCACCGGGATGATGGCCCTGCTGGTCTTCGTCCTCGTCATTTTTTTCGCGGCTCGCTTCCGTCACCGTCCCGGTGTCCGGGCCGAACAGATTGAAGGTTCCACTGCGCTGGAAATTACCTGGAGCACCATCCCGTTCCTCATCTTCATGGTCATCTTCGCGTGGGGCGCCATCGTCTACTTCAAAGAGCGCACCCCGCCCGACGACGCGACCGAAGTTTACATCGTCGCAAAACAATGGATGTGGAAGGTGGAACACGCCGAGGGTCAACGCGAGATCAACGAACTCCACGTTCCCGTAGGACGCGACGTCAAACTGATCATGACCTCGCAGGACGTGATTCACAGCTTCTACATTCCCGCTTTTCGCATCAAGCAGGACGTGCTTCCCGGCCGCTACACCGTGGAATGGTTCCGCGCCACCAAGCCCGGCGTCTACCATTTATTCTGTGCGGAGTATTGCGGCACCCAGCACTCCGGCATGGTCGGCTCAATCGTAGTGCTCGAGCCGGCCCAGTATGAAGCCTGGATCAACGGTGGTTCGACCGGTCCACTCTCCGCGACCGGCGAGAAGATTTTCGCCGAACTCGGCTGCTCTACCTGCCATCGCAGCGACATGCAAGGCCGGGGCCCTAATCTGCACGGAGTTTTCGGTAGTCCCGTCCAACTCGAAGACGGCCGCACCGTCACCGCCGATGAGAATTACGTTCGCGAGTGCATCCTCGACCCAGGAGCCAAGCGGGTCAAGGGATTCCAGCCCATCATGCCCACGTTTCAAGGCTTGGTCAGCGAAGAACAGGTCAACGCGCTCGTCGCCTATATCAAGTCGATTTCAGTGGCCAAGCCCGGCAATGCGGTCGAGAAGAGTAAAACCAGCGCCAGCACGGCCGCGCCGGCAGCTCAGGAAAACGCCAAACCCGATATTCAGCCGAATGCTCAGTCCAATGGAAGTCAGGTGCGATAAGTATGCCGACCGCGATTCCCCAACCCGTCGAACGTGAAAACTACTTAAACAAGGAGTACGGAGTCTGGTCGTGGCTGCTCACCACCGACCACAAACGCATCGCACTGCTTTATCTCCTTTCCATCACGTTCTTCTTTTTCATCGGCGGCTTCTTTGCCTTGCTCATTCGCCTCGAACTGCTCACTCCCGCGGGCGACCTCGTTCAGGCCGATACCTATAACAAACTCTTCACCATGCATGGCATGGTGATGGTCTTCTTCTTCCTGATTCCATCCATCCCCGCCGTGCTCGGCAACTTTCTCGTACCGCTCATGATCGGGGCCAAGGACCTCGCTTTCCCCCGCATCAACCTGCTGAGCTGGTATCTCTACGTCATCGGCGGCGTGATGATGCTGCACTGCATGCTGACCGGCGGTGTCGACACCGGCTGGACGTTCTATGCTCCCTTCAGCACCTCCTTCACCAATACGAAAATAGTCGAAGCCGGACTCGCGATCTTCGTCGCCGGATTCTCTTCCATCCTTACTGGCCTGAACTTCGTCGTTACCATCCACCGCATGCGTTGCCCGGGCATGACCTGGTCGCGCTTGCCGCTGTTTATCTGGGCGCACTATGCCACCAGCATCATTCAACTTCTGGGCACGCCGGTCGTCGCCGTCACCATCGTGCTGGTCGCCGCCGAACGCGCCCTGCACCTCGGCATTTTCGATCCCAAACTCGGCGGCGATCCGCTCCTCTTTCAACATCTGTTCTGGTTTTATTCCCATCCCGCCGTCTACATCATGATTCTGCCCTCCATGGGCGTCGTCACTGAAATCATCGCCTGCTTCTCGCGCAAGCGCATCTTTGGTTACGGTTTCGTCGCATTCTCCTCCATTGCCATCGCCGTCTTCGGCTTCCTGGTCTGGGCTCACCACATGTTTGTGGCCGGAATCTCCGTCTACTCCGCTCTCGTATTTTCCTTCTTGAGCTATGCCGTGGCTTTGCCTTCCGCCATCAAAGTCTTCAACTGGACGGCGACTCTCTACAAGGGCTCCATCCACTACGATGCGCCCATGCTCTACGCCTTCGGCTTCCTCGGACTCTTCACCATCGGCGGCCTCACCGGACTATTTCTTTCGGCTCTCGGCATCAATGTCCACGTCACCGACACTTACTTCGTCGTCGCCCATTTTCACTACATCATGGTCGGAGGAGCCGTGATGGGCTACCTGGGAGGAATGCATTTCTGGTGGCCCAAAATCTCAGGACGACTCTATCCCGAAGGCTGGGCGCGTCTGGCCGCGCTGATCGTTTTCATCGGTTTCAATCTCACCTTCTTTCCGCAATTCTTACTCGGCTACATGGGCATGCCGCGCCGCTACTACGATTACAGCCACATGCCGGAATTTCAGGTGCTCAACGTTCTGTCGACCGCCGGCGCAACCGTCCTCGGTGTCGGATATCTTCTGCCCATGATTTATTTCCTCTGGTCCATGCGCTACGGCAAGCCGTCGTCCGACAATCCCTGGAATGCCGCCGGACTCGAGTGGAAAACGTCTTCGCCGCCGCCGACCTTCAACTTCGACACAGAGCCCGTCGTAACCTGGGAAGCCTATAACTACGACGAGCTGGACGCACCCTACAAGCAGGAGGTCCCCGTTGCAAAATAACGCCAGCTCCGCCGCAGCCGTTCATGCAGACGCTCACGGCGAAGCCCACAACCCGGCTCTCCTGCACCATTTCGCCGAGCCGCAGCAGCAGCGCGACGCCGCCAGCCTGGGCATGTGGCTCTTTCTCGCCACCGAAGTCATGTTCTTCGGCGGCCTGTTCTGCGCTTATCTGGTCTATCGCTTGAAATTCTTTGGAGACTTCGCCGCCGCCAGCAAGTCGATCAACATGCCTCTAGGCGCCACCAACACGGCCGTGCTCATCTGCAGCAGCCTAACCGTGGTCCTGGCCGTCTGGGCCGCGCAAACCGCTCGGCGCACTCTGCTGCTCGTCAGCCTCGCTGTCACCATGCTCCTCGGCCTCACCTTCCTCGGCATCAAAGGCATCGAGTACAAAGACAAGTTCGAGGAGCATCACGTTCCCGGAGCTTCCTTCAGTTTCGACAAGGTTGAGATCCCGGGACATCCCCATCAGTACGCCGACCCGAGCCACGCGCAGCTTTTCTTCTCCCTCTACTTCGTCATGACCGGCCTGCACGCGCTGCACATGATTATCGGCCTGGGAATTTTTCTCTGGCTCTTCGCCATGGCCTGGAAGGGACGCTTCACCCCCGAGTGGCATACTCCAGTCGAGATCGGCGGCCTCTATTGGCACTTCGTCGACATTGTCTGGATTTACCTGTTCCCCTTGCTTTACCTGATCGACCGGCATCCGTGAGGCTCTATGTCTGACCATTCATCCGCAAAATCGTCGCCGCTGCCCACATACTTCGTAGTCTTCTTTGCGCTTCTCATCGGTACCGCCCTCACGGTTTACGCCGCTACGCTCGACTTGGGAAAATTTAATGCCGCCGTCGCCCTCACCATCGCCAGCATCAAAGCCACTCTCGTCGCTCTCTTCTTCATGCACGTCAAAGGCGCCAGCGAGAAGCTCACCAAGCTGGTGGTGATCGCCGCATTATTCTTCCTCCTTCTTTTGCTGGGACTCACCATGACCGACTACGCCACCCGCCTGTGGAGCTAAGATTTGATTGTCATCCTGAACAAGCGTTCTTTGCGCAGTGAAGGATCTGAGCGAGCCGCGCGAAGGGTCGCGTTTTTTGCGACCCAATAGTCGCGCGTTTGGCTCGCTTCCTTATCTGCACCAAGACTCAGGCGACATTGCGCTCTCTTTCCGCCTCCAATCTGCGGTATACTCGCGCCGAACGTGTACAACCGCATGCAAATGAGGTGATTTATGGCATTCTGCAATTCTTGTGGCACGAATATCGTTCCCGGCACCAGATTCTGTAGCAAGTGCGGCGCACCCATCCTTGCTTCCACGCTTCCGACGTCATCCGCCACTGCTTCACCGACCGCTTCAGCTGCTCCCACGCCCTTGCCTCCCGCCAATCCTCCTCAGGGCGGCGGCGCTCTTAAAGTCATCCTGATCGTGGTAGGCGTAGTCGTGCTTCTGGGAATTCTCAGTGTCGCGTCGATTGGAATCTTCGCCTGGCGCATCGCTCGCCACGCGCACGTTCACCAGGACGGCAACAATGTGAAAGTTGAGACTCCGTTCGGCAGCGTCGAGACCACAAAAGATCCGGAAGCGGCGGCTCGCAATCTCGGAGTGGATCTCTATCCCGGAGCGCAGCCCCTGAAAGAAGGCGCTGCTTCGGTCGATTTCGGAGGAGTTCACACGGCATCGCTAACTTCCGAGAGCACCGACTCGGTAGACCAAGTCTCCGCCTTCTATAAATCGAAGTTCCCCAACGCCATGGTTACCACCTCCGATGCGGGCCGCTGCACCATCATTTCCAACGACCATAGGACCATGATCACCATTAACATCGAAGCCCAGGGCGACCGGACAAAAATCCAGATCACCAAGGTGAGCCATAACTCTGACGCGGGGAACTCGTCCTCGAACTGAAGAGAAGTCGGGCCGCAATGCCAGAGCCATTCGCGAAAAATGCCCAGGCCGCAAAGTCGAAGTCCGTGCACGCGGATGCCCTCGCTCTGGCCGAAGCTCTGCGCGCGCAGATTCAAGGTGACGTCCGCTTCGACCGCGGCACCCGCGCCCTCTACGCCACTGACGGCTCCAACTACCGCCAAGTCCCGATCGGTGTTGTGCTCCCGCGCGATGCTGACGATGTCTTAACAACTGTGGCGCTCTGCCGCGAGTTTGGCGCGCCACTCCTCTGCCGCGGCGGCGGCACTTCTCTCGCCGGCCAGTGCTGCAACGTCGCCGTCGTCCTCGATTTTTCCAAGTACATGGCGAGGATTCTCGAAATCGATCCCGCCCGCCGCATCGCCCGCGTACAGCCCGGAGTCGTGCTCGACCATCTCCGCGCCGCCGCCGAAAAGCATCACCTCACCTTCGCGCCCGATCCCGCCACTCACGATCGCTGCACTCTCGGCGGCATGATCGGCAACAACTCCTGCGGCGTTCATTCCGTGATGGCCGGCAAGACCGACGACAACATCGAGCAGCTCGAAATCCTTACCTACGATGGCACGCGGCTGCGAGTCGGCGAAAATCTCATTCAGAGCGCGGGATTTTCCGGAGGTCACGATGAACCATGTGGGGACAGCCGCCCCCGGCTGTCCGGCGGCTCGGGTTCATCGAGCCGCAGCGCACCGGGCCGCGTAAATGAGATCCACGCATCCCTCAAAAAAATCGCTGAGAACTACGGCGATCTAGTCCGCCAGCGTTTTCCGAATATTCCGCGCCGCGTCTCCGGGTACAATTTGAATTACCTTCTGCCCGAGAACGGCTTTCACGTTGCCCGCGCTCTCGTCGGCTCCGAAGGCACCTGCGTCACCATTCTCGAAGCCACCTGCCGCCTGGTCGAGAGTCCTCCCGAACGTGTGCTGCTGGTCGTCGCCTATCCCGACATTTATCAGTGTGCCGACCACGTCCCTGAAATCATGCGGCACAAGCCCATCGGCCTCGAAGGCTTTGACGATCTTCTGGTCGGCTACACCCGAACGAAGGGCATTAACTGCGAAGGTCTCGCGCTTCTGCCGGAAGGCGGTGGCTGGCTGATGGTTGAGTTTGGCGCCGATACCGCGCTGGAAGCCGAATCCCAGGCTCGCCGCCTGATGCAGTCCCTTAGCCGCAGTGCCAGCCCTCCCAACATGCGGCTCTATACCGACACGCAGCAAACAAAACGCGTGTGGGAAGTCCGCGAATCCAGTCTCGGTGTCACCTCGCATGTCCCCGGCGAACCACTGAACTGGGAAGGTTGGGAAGATTCCGCCGTAGCGCCCGATAAACTCGGCGGCTATCTCCGCGACCTGCGCAAGATGATGGCTGCCTACGCCTATAAAGGCTCGCTCTACGGCCACTTCGGCCACGGATGTGTCCACACCCGCATCAATTTCGATCTGCAATCGAAAGATGGCATCGCCAAGTTCCGCAGGTTCATGGAAGAGGCTGCCGATCTCGTGGTCAGCTATGGCGGCTCCATCTCTGGCGAACACGGTGACGGACAATCCCGCGCCGAACTGCTTCCGAAAATGTTTGGCCCCGAGTTGGTTCAGGCTTTCCGCGAATTCAAGTCGGCGTGGGATCCCGAATGGAAGATGAATCCCGGCAAGCTGATTGGTTTACCGGGAAAGCCGCCGTACAAACTCGATGAAAACCTCCGCCTTGGCGCGGACTACTCCCCGTGGGAACCGAAGACCAACTTCCAATTCGCCGACGACCACGGCAGCCTCGCTCAAGCCACTCTGCGCTGCGTGGGCGTTGGCAAGTGCCGCCGCGAAGAAGGCGGCCTGATGTGCCCCAGCTACCGCGCCACGCGCGATGAAGAACATTCCACTCGCGGCCGTGCTCACCTGCTATGGGAGATGACTCAAGGCCAAGGTCGAAAAGACGGAATCGTCCGCGACGGGTGGCGCAGCGAAGAAGTGAAACAGTCGCTCGATCTCTGCCTCGCCTGCAAGGGATGCAAAACCGAGTGTCCGGTCGGCGTCGATGTCGCCACCTACAAATCCGAATTCCTTTCTCACTACTACCAAGGCCGTGTCCGCCCGCGCCACGCCTACGCATTCGGCAACATCGATCTCTGGGCGCGCCTCGCCTCGCACGCCCCCGGCCTCGCCAACCTGACCACGCAACTCCCATTCCTACGAGATCTCTCAAAGCTCGTCGCCGGAATCCCCAAAGAACGCGCCATCCCGGCTTTCGCTCCAGAAACCTTCAAAGCCTGGTTCCATCGCACACGGTCAAGAAGGTTCGTATCAGGGTATCGCTTTAGCGATACCACCGGCTCTTCGAAATCGACCGCCCCTTCAGGGGTTGCCCCGCCGGTCCTCCTCTGGCCCGACACCTTCAACAACTATTTCCAGCCTCAAACCGCCAAAGCCGCTGTCGAAGTCCTCGAAGCGGCCGGCTTCCGCGTCATCGTCCCGCGAGCCAACCTCTGCTGCGGCCGCCCGCTCTACGACTTCGGCATGCTCGACCGCGCCCAGTCGCTCCTGCTTCAGATCCTCGACGAACTTTCCCCCGAAATCGAAGCTGGCATCCCCATCGTCGGCCTCGAACCTAGTTGCGTTGCCGTTTTCCGCGACGAACTCGTCAACCTCTTTCCTCACGACGAACGCGCCCGGGCCCTCTCACGCCAGACGTACCTGTTAAGCGAGTTCCTCGAAACTCACGCCCAACATCTTTCTTTGCCCCAGCTGAATCGCAAAGCGCTCCTGCACGGCCACTGCCACCACAAATCCCTCATGAAGATGACCGCCGAAGAGTCGGTCTTGCGCCGCCTCGGCATCGACTTCCAAAGTCCCGCTCCCGGTTGCTGCGGCATGGCGGGCTCCTTCGGCTTCGAACCCGACAAGTACGACCTCTCCATCGCCATCGGCGAACTCGAACTTCTTCCCGCCGTCCGCCGCGCTCCGCCCGATTGGCTCATCATTGCCGACGGCTTCAGTTGCCGCGAACAGATCGCCCAGTCCACACCACGTCACGCCCTGCACCTCGCCGAAGTCCTGCAAATGGCGTTGAACTACGACGCTCCCGAATCCCGCCTCTACCCAGAATCCTCCCGCATCCGTCGCCACGAAACCGACGTCGTCCAGTCCATGCAGCGTGCAGGCCTGGGCTTGGCCGCCCTGGCAGCGGGTGGAATTCTATTATGGGAACTGTCCAGAAGGCGCTGATTCTACGGCATTTAACCGAGATTTATAGCCGAATGCTAACCTCCGCCCCTCGCCAGATTACCCTTATTCTGGGACAATAGACTTCTCGCCGCTTCTCCACCAAGCCAGACATAACATCGAGGCGGGACGAATTCTCAGTGCGCATTCTCAGTTAGGAAGTTATGGATCCCGAAGTAATGGGTTACGAAGTAATGGATCCTGAAGTCTCAGGCAGTTCAGCCTTGGCTGCTGAAGTCATGGATCGTGAAACCACCATCACCGCCCCAGTCGTCGGCAAGGTGCCGGCCGAAGCCCTGCCCACGCTTGTGGCAACCAAGCCCCCGGACGCTCCTTTATCCGGCTCTGTCCTGGTGCTGATCCAGTTCGACGTTTGCGAAGAGATTCGCCTCGACGAACTCCGTCACATCCTCGGTGCCCGCACCGCCGATGCCAGCTTCAAACACCTTGCTCCCGGATATGTTCGCTACCAGCGTCCTCCGGTCGAGGAAGTCCTCGAGCCCCTCGTGCTTGAAAGCGGCGAGCGCCTTCAGGGCGATATCAAGTACTTCGACTACGGCGTAGTCAGCGTGGTCTTCGAGCTTCCTTTCTCCGGCGATTGGGACAAGCTGGTCCAACTTTCCAGCCGCTGGGTCTGGGACACCAACTTCGAAAGTCTGGCCACTCGCATCGTCAAGCAGAAGCTCGAGCGTGCCGCCCCCGCCCTGGTCAAGCCGTATTCCACGGAGTGGTTGCAGGAAGACTATTTCATCTTCCACCTTCGCGAGATAGAAGGCTCACCCTCCGCCACCGACCTCCTGGCTTCTCAAGGAGGTTTCATCTCTCAAGTCGTGCGCGGCGAAACTCAGCCTCTTTCCGATGGCGAGCGGCAGGAAATTCTTCAATCCCGGATTTCCTATTATCCCCACGACCTCGCCGTAATCGGATGGAACGCCGCCTTCATCTACGACAATCCAGTGGGCGCCGAGACTGCCATACAACTCCTGCAGTACGCCAACTCCCAGTTGCTCGAGTTCCGCCACTACGACGAATTGCTGACCAAGCAACTGGAAGGTGTCTATGACTTCCTCGAGCGCGGAGGCCGCGGCCTGTGGTCGCGCTGGCGCACTGCCCGCGCCGCCTCCAAACTCCACACCGTCCTGCTCGACGTCAGCGAGCTCACCGAACGCGCCGACAACGCCATCAAGTTCCTCAGTGACATGTTCTCCGCCCGCCTCTACAAGCTCGCGGCCTTGAAAGTCGGCGTGCCCGACTACAAGGACCTGGTTCAGCAAAAACTGCAAACCGCCGAAGAGCTCTACCGTTTCATGGTCGACGAATTCAACCAAAGCCGGGCCTTCGTCCTCGAACTCATGGTCGTCATTATCCTGATCATCGAGTTGGTCTATTTCTTCCGCGGCAAACCCATCTAGTAGCGTCGGCGTCTCGCCCGCCAGATCTTAGGTGGTGGGTCAGTCTGATTGTCATCCTCAGGTGAGATGTATCGCTCGACCGTCTGTGCTAGCGTGGGGTATGGACAAGAAAGAGATCAACTCGACGAAGCTGACGCTGAACTTCCTCGTCTGGATTGGCGGGGTGTTCATGCTGTTGCTGTTTGCAGTGCTGGCCCACTTTGTGTGGAGGCTCTTCTAGGAGCCCGCCATAAAAAGTGTGGCCCCATTGCTGGGGCCACGTTTCAAAGAGGCAAGTTGGTAGGTGATTGTCAGGAAAGGCGATGCAAGTTGCCGCTCCGCCAGCCAGAACGGCAGTTTGGGAAACGTTTTGAAGAGAAGAGAGTGAGGGTCATTGTTGGTTGCGGCCTCTTTAGTACATTGGGAACAAGCACTTCCCGAGCCAAAGGCGGCACGTAGCCGATGGCATCTCGTAGTTGCGCAAGTTGTTGACTGTTCGTGGCTTACGAGAGGGAAACAACGAATGGAACTGTCTGACGGCCAGCCATCGCGGCCTCGACGAGTGCATAAGCATGCACATTGACTGCACCGGGATGCCGTGATGGGGAGGATCAATGCGAGCCGCCAGTCCGAAACCGGCGGCTCGAGTGGGTTGAAGCTAGCTGTTTCCGGCCACTGTGCGCAGCTTTCCGGGCAGGAAGTGGTAAGGCGGCCAGGGTCCGCTGATGGCCACCTGGCAGTTCTTCAACTGCTTGGCGGCTGTGTTGTAGCGGTTCTGGTATTTCTCGACCGACTTGGTATCGATGAGATGGGCGATGTCGATGAGCATGCCTTGGGGCGCAACCTTCTTGCAGCTCACTTCCTCTTCCAGCGGGTTAAACAGCTTGTGAACTTGCACCGAAAGAGCACGGGCCTTGGTCTGGCGCTCGCGCTCCCGGGAAGCCTTGACGCGCAGCTTTGAAAGATAGTCGCCGCCGACGGTGTCGGGCAGGATGACGTCGATCATGGCCTCACGCAGCGAGCCGTCTGTGACGGTCAGCTTGATGTGCATCTCGGACTTGCCGCGGAGCTTGGCGACACTCACGCCGAAGGCGCGCCGGTTGACCCGGACGGCCTGGCGAAGCGCGTCATCACTCTCGAAGATGGTTCCGAAACGAAACGGCAATACAGTGGAATTGCGGAAGCAGCCGCTGACCACGCGGGCATGCTCGATGGCCGATTTCTGATCAAGTTCTGCAGAGTTGGGATCGTATTCGCTCACAATCACAGCAAACTCGCCGCTGGGATAGCTGAGCACTGGGGCTCCGTTCACGCCTTGGACGTTTTCAATGACAAATGGGCGTCGGGAACGGGTGCCGTTTGGAAGGGTCTGGTGCTCGGTAAGGCAGTATGCGTACCACGACATATTGAACTCTCCGAACCGGGACGGAGGCGGACCAACCACCTCTTATGTTTTTGCACAGGCCGAACTGCAAGTCTGGAAGTTAGTTAGCGGTACAGGGTTCCGAACTGGGAAACTATCGTGCCCCGTAATTCATATTACTTCCGATTGAAGCGAAAATGCAACTTTTTCGTTGCAGGAGGCATCGCCGAGGCTTTTTCACGCGGGCGAGGAGGGCTGAAAGGACCTCGTCAGCCCTCAAGATGGGGCCGGGCAAATTGGCCTAATGTTCCAACTGGAACATTTCACTTTGCAGAAAATCTGCGGCGTAAGTTCTTGATTCCTCATGCAGAGCTTCGGGCGAGTCAATGGAATCAGGAGGTTAGGCTGTGGAAGAAATGTCTGCTTTCGATGGCGTCGAATGACTACGAAAGTAGACTTGACGAGCGCGTGGCGTACTTTTTAAAAGGTGCGGGGCTACGGCTGCCGTAGCGCAGGGTTCAGTTTCCTTGAGTCTCCTTTTGCGCCGAGAATCAAAGTCACGAGTGGCAGCCCCGATCAGAACCCCGCTGCGGTCTTTACTCGTAGCGCAGGCTCTCCACGGGGTCGAGGTGGGCGGCGCGGGCGGCGGGGACGGTGCCGAAGATTATGCCGACGAGGGACGAAACGAGGATGGCGATAATGGCCGACAGGCCCGAGATGGGAACGCGATACTCGGTAAGGAAGCGGATCGAGTAGGGGATGGCGAGGCCGACGACGATGCCGACCAGGCCTCCGATGAGGGAGATGAGAATCGCCTCGGCGAGAAACTGGAAGCGGATTTCGCGGTTGGTAGCGCCGACGGCTTTGCGGATGCCGATCTCGCGGATGCGGGAATTCACGGTGGCCAGCATGATGTTCATGATGCCGATGCCGCTTACCAGGAGGACCACCATGGCGATGCCCAGCAGCATCCAGGTGAGGCCGGTGAAGATGCGGTCGGTCATCACCAGAAGCGCGGTTAGATTGGAGACGTTGTAGACCGACTCCGAGCGGTGGCGCGACTGCAGCACGCGTTTGATCTGCGCGGTCGCGGGCGGCACCATGGAGGGGTCTTCCATGGAGAAATACAGGAGCTTGACGGTGGAAGTCTCCATGAAATAGCGGCTCACGGAGTAGGGGATGAGCAGGGTGTTATCGACGATCTCCGACTGGCCGAAAGTTTCCACGCGCTCTTTGAAGGTTCCGATGATGGTGAAGGGCAGCCCGGTGAGCTTGATGACTTTGCCGATAGCGGCTTGCGAGGAACCGTAGACGTCGATAGCCATCTTCTCTGTGATCACGCCGACTTTGTTGTGGGCCTGGGAATCTTCCTGATCGAAGAACCTTCCGGAAGGGATCACGAGATTGCGCACGCGCAGGTACTCGGGATTGACGCCGAGAATCGATACGTCCTTCTCTTTGCCGTTGCCGACAGGGACGCGGTCAGAGAGCGTGGTGACGGGCGAGGAGGCGACGATGCCGGGGACGACTTGTTGAACGGCGTGGAGGTCGTCGATGGTGAGGGGGTCGGGGTTGGAGTTGCTGATGTGCGGCGCGCCGCCGAGGTATTCAGCCCAGATTTCGTTGGTGCCGATGGCCTGGATCTGGTTGAGCACGAATTGGCGCCCGGTCATGCCGATGGTGACGACGAGAATGAGAGACGCGGTGCCGATCACCATGCCGAGGGCGGTCAGGATGAAACGGACTTTGTTGCTGCAAAAGGTGTCATAGGAGAAGGCGATAATCTCTCCAAAGGCCATTTGCGGGCGAAGGCGAGAACGGGTTGGGGTGGCGACGGGCATGGTCTGCTATTCACTGATGCTACGGCTTGACGGTGGGGGCGTGCAAACTTCGATAAGGAAGCGATCCAAACGCGCGATTGTTGCGCTGCAGAAAATACGGCGCTTCGCGCGGATCGCCCAGGTCCTTCGCTGCACAAAAGACGCTTGCTCAGGATGACAAATCGAAGAAGATAAGCGTCACTCGATTCTGCAAACCATCACGGTTGCGTTCTGATAGGGACAGGGCAGGCCGGGGTCATGGGATCGTTCGAGGATGACCCAGGTCACACCGAAGCGGGAGCGCAGGCTTTCGAAGTCGGCTTTCTGAAAGTTCTCCCAGCCAGTCTGCGCCTGCACCTCCTGCTGCCAGCGCGGGGCGAGGCGGGGGACTTGGGTGGCGACGGAGGCGTCCTTACCAATGTCAGCGAGGATGCTGCGTTCGGCCCAGGCGCGGAAGCTGTAGGCATCCTCGCCGGGGCTTTGCAAATAATTGGGGCCCAGAGCGAAGAGGCTGTCTTGAGGAGTGTTCTGCCGAACCCAAAGAAAGGCTTGCAGCCACTGGTTTCGCGGAGTGGCTCCGGGCCAATCGATATGGTTCGAAGCGGGGTACGTGGCACGCTGCGCGAGAAACATTCCGGCGGATATCGGGACGAACAGTGCGACCCAGCGAATCCAGGAGGTGCGAAGGAAGCGCTGCCCCACCAACCCTCCGGCGAATAAGCACATGAGCAGATACAGCAAGTGCAGGTAACGCATGGGCTGGAAGGGCTTCAGGCGATCGAACTGGGGCGGCAGAAGAACGATGAGAGCGACCAAAAGCTGGAACATTCCGTAAAACAAGAGCCGCGAACTAAGGCGGCCCAATACTGGAAGGTTGCCTTGCCGGGCGAGGCGGCTGAACCACCACAGCAGAAGTAGCGGGGCGAATACACCGATCCATTCATACCAATGCCACGCCGAGAGGTAGAAGTAGTCCCGGGTGTGCGCGGCTTGTTGCCATGCGGGAGAAGTGGGCTCGAAGATCCAGCTCAGAGGCAGGCCGAGGGCGACCGCGGTGAGGGAGGTCGCCGGTTGGCCGGTTGGTTTCCAGAGAAGGAAGATGCAGTAGGAAATCCCGAAGCTGCCCATGATGGGATGGATGGCACAGGCTGCGGCGAGAAGCATCGCCACCAGCCAGAATCTTCTTTCGAGTGCCGCCGCGATGGCAGCAAGAATAGCGGCGGTGGCAAGGGCGCGGGGGTGCAGGTTCTGGTCCACCAAATACAGCGCGGTACCGGCAACGGGAAGAGTGAGGAGTGCGGCTACGGTAGAGACTGCGGCCCACCGGGCAGGCCACTCGGGAAAACAATGGCAGGCGATCCGCCAGCATCCCCACAAAATCAGGAAAATAACCAGGATGTGCCAGGCCAGGACGACCACAGGCAGCGGCAGATGGCTCAACCGGATTGTGCCTGCGACCAGCTTGTCGAAAACGGTCGCCTGCAATTGCAACGCGAAGAAGTCCGAGTCGTGAGGATAGAGCGCGGGATTCAGATCATGCTTGATGGCGGGGAGGTAGACTCCGTCGTCTTCAGCGCCGGGGTGATAGCCGTGGACCAAGAGGGCGAGCAGAGTTAGGACAAACAAAATAATCAGTATTTTCGCCGCGGAATGGTCTTTCATGCCTATCCCTTATAGAATTGCCCGAGAGGTTCAATGGCACACCCACAGACTGTGGAACAAGAAGACGCGCCGCGGGTGACGCCGGTGTTGGCCTCTGTTCCTGAAGCCGTTCCTCAAGAGCAGGTTCCGCAAGCGCGGGCGAAACTTGCTCTGGTTTTGCCGACACTGCACGAAGCGGGCAACATTCACACCGTTCTGCAGCGCGTTCGCACCAGTCTGGATCCTCTTGGAATTCCTTACGAAGTCATTGTAGTGGACGACGACAGCCGGGACGGAACGGCGGAGATTGTGCACGCCATCAGCGAGTGCGATCCGAGGGTGCGGCTGTTGGTGCGCAGCAATACGCGTGGTCTGGGAGGGGCGGTGGTTTATGGCTGGGAGCGAAGCGAGGCGGAGATTGTAGGCGTTATCGATGCTGACCTGCAGCATCCTCCTGAGCTTCTGCCGCAGTTGTGGAAGGCAATCGAGTCAGGAGCCGATCTCGCGCTGGCCAGCCGCTATGCCGCCCCGGGAGGTCTGCGAGGCTGGAATCTGGCGCGGCGCGGACTATCGTGGTTGGCGATTTGGATGACCAAGCCTTTGCAGAAACCGGAGATCCGCGTCAAGGATCCGATGACGGGATTTTTCCTGGTGCGGCGCGCCTGTATCCGCGACATCACGCTGGAGACGCAAGGATTCAAGATCCTGCTGGAAATCCTGGTGCGGGGCGGAGTGAGGTCGGCGGTAGAGATTCCATTTTCCTTTGGGCTGCGCAAGGCAGGCAGCAGCAAGGCTGGACTCAGGGAAGGGCTGAACTATATTTCGCTGCTGGGACGGCTTTGGCGCGATGCTTATGTTCCGTGGCGAACTGCGCAAACTGCCAGGAACCACTTGAATCGTTGAGGTACTTGGGCTCTTCCGCGCTATGCGGGGCGAGCTGTTCTGCGGGCGTAGTAAGTGGGATAGCCGGGCTCAAGTTTGCGGCCCTGGTCGCTGAAGCGGGGCAGGTGGATTAGTCCCGCCCTCTGCAAGGCAAATTGCAAAGTTGTGGCCAGCACGCCGAAACCATACTTCACGCTGCGGCGGAAGTTGATGGATGACGCCTCTTCGAAGTACTTCGTGGGACAAGACACTTCACCGATGCGGAAGCCGAAGTGGACGCACTGAGCGAGCATCTGGTTGTCGAAGACGAAGTCATCGGAATTCTCCAGCAGTGGCAGTTCGGTGAGCACCTGGCGGCTGAAGGCACGGTAGCCGGTATGGTATTCGGAAAGCTTCACGCGCAGAAAAAGATTTTCAAACGCCGTAAGCAGCCGGTTGGAGATGTATTTGTAAATTGGCATGCCGCCGCGCAGCGCCGTCCCGCCGATGATGCGCGAGCCCAGCACAACGTCATAAACACCATAGGCCACCATACTCGCCATGGCCGTGACCAAGTGCGGAGTGTACTGGTAATCCGGGTGGAGCATGATGACCACGTCGGCGCCGGCAGCCAGAGCTTCGCGATAGCAAGTCTGCTGATTACGGCCGTATCCGTAGTTGCGATCGTGCTGGAAGACGTGCAGGCCGAGGCGGCGCGCGACATCGACGGTGCGATCGGAGCTGTGGTCATCCACCAGGATGCGGATGTCCACCAGGTCCGGGAGCTCGCCTACCGTGACCTCGAGGGTCTTTTCCGCGTTGTAAGCTGGCATGACGACCGCTATACGCTTGCCGTTGATCATTTGCCGCTGACCATGAGCTGACGGTCTCATAATACCTGAGAGCGGCGGCGTGGGGCACGATTTGGGGGATGGTCCTCTGACCTTGCCGCGTCCGGCTTGCTCCTGCGCACGCGCTGTGAAAAACTAGAGACTCATAACTAGATCTATTTCGCACCCAGCAATACTTGGGCGCACCTTCTAAAGCGATGCCGACTAAGAAAACACTCTTCGAAAAGATCTGGGATGCCCACCTGGTGGCGCAACCGAGCGGGCGGTCGCCGATTATTTACGTCGATCTGCATCTGGTGCACGAAGTAACTTCACCACAGGCTTTCGACGGGTTGCGAGTTGCTGGAAGAAAAGTCCGGCAGCCGTCGCGGACTGTGGCCACCGTGGACCACAACATTCCGACCGAGCCGCGGGGCACTCCGATCACCGACCTTATTGCGGCTAAGCAGATCGCTGCGCTGCAGGCCAACTGCAAGGAATTCGGTGTGCGGCTGTTCGATATGGACTCGCCGGAGCAGGGGATTGTGCATGTGATCGGGCCGGAACTCGGCCTGACGCAACCGGGGATGACGATTGTCTGCGGGGATAGCCACACCAGCACGCATGGCGCGTTTGGAGCACTGGCCTTTGGCATTGGAACGTCGGAAGTAGAGCACGTTCTGGCAACGCAGTGCCTGGCGCAACAGAAGCCAAAGACGATGAAGATCGAGGTGCGCGGGCGGCTGGCGGAAGGGGTGACGGTGAAGGACCTTGCACTGGGAATCATCGGACAGATCGGTACGGACGGCGCGACCGGGCATGTGATCGAATACGCAGGCGAAGCGGTGCGCGGGCTCTCGATGGAAGGCCGCATGACGCTGTGCAATATGAGCATCGAAGCGGGTGCGCGGGCGGGGATGGTTGCACCGGACGAAAAGACGTTCGTCTATGTGAAGGGAAAGCGATTCGCTCCGCGGGATGACGAATGGAGAAAGTCGGTCGAGTATTGGCGCGGCTTGCCGACCGATGAAGGCGCTCGCTTCGATAAGGTGGTGGAGATGGACGCCGCGCAGCTCTGTCCGTTCGTGACTTGGGGAACGAATCCGGGGATGGTGGCTCCGGTGACGGGGCGCATTCCGGAAGTTGGGAGCTTGAAGGAATCCGAGCAGCGCTCGACCGAACTGGCTTTGCAATACATGGGGCTGGAGCCGGGAAAGCGCATTGAAGATATCGGCATCGACCGGGTGTTTATTGGGTCGTG
The DNA here is from genome assembly GCA_963749985.1 of uncultured Acidobacteriaceae bacterium. Lineage (GTDB taxonomy): Bacteria > Acidobacteriota > Terriglobia > Terriglobales > Acidobacteriaceae > Sulfotelmatobacter. Next base: position 976,782 of record CAVVOS010000008.1, read on the forward strand.
CACAAATTCGCGCATCGAAGATCTGCGGGCAGCGGCTCAGGTGGCAAAGGGATACCACGTGAGTGCGAAAGTGCGAGCCATGGTGGTGCCGGGATCGCAAGCCATCAAACGAGCGGCGGAACGGGAAGGATTGGACCGGATTTTTCTGGATGCGGGATTCGAGTGGCGGGAATCTGGATGCTCGATGTGTCTGGGAATGAATCCCGATATTTTGCAGCCGGGCGAGCGCTGCGCTTCCACTAGCAACCGGAATTTTGAAGGACGGCAGGGGCGTGGTGGGCGCACGCACTTGGTGAGTCCGATGATGGCGGCGGCAGCGGCGATTGCCGGACACTTCACGGATATCCGGAATTGGAAGTTCCAGTGATGAGGTTTTTCCTGCGCGAGGGGTAGAGACCGAGATCCTTCGCTACGCCTGAAGGACGGCTTCGCTCAGGATGACAAGCTTTGGGATGAGAACGACATGAATCCGTTTCGCGTACACAAAGGCCGCGTGGTTCCCCTCGACCGCATCAATGTGGACACCGACCAGATTATTCCCAAGCAGTTTCTGAAACGCATTGAGCGCACCGGCTTCGGACAGTTTTTGTTTTACGACTGGCGGTTCGCCCCCGACGGAAAGAAAAACTCTGGCTTTGTTCTGGACGAGCCGCGCTACGAAGGCGCGAGCATTCTGGTTGCGGGGAAGAATTTTGGCTGCGGCTCGTCTCGGGAGCACGCGGTGTGGTCGCTGGCAGATTTCGGATTCCGCGCCGTGATCTCCTCTTCCTTTGCCGACATCTTCGCCAACAACAGCACGAAGAACGGCTTCCTCACCGTGCGCCTGAGCGAGAGTGAAGTCGCGGAGCTGATGCGGCGATCTCGGGAAACCAACGATTATCAGCTCACGATCGACCTGGAGCAATGCGAGGTGCGCGACGATCAAGGCTTTCGAGCGAAGTTTCCGGTCGATGAATTCGTGCGCCACTGTCTGCTGAATGGGTTGGACGATATCGGGCTCACGCTGCAACACGAGGCCGAGATTGCCGCCTATGAAAGTCTGCATCCCGCGCCGGCAGCGCTGCAAACTCTGCAATCTCCGCCTCAACCGTAAACGCACGGTCAAAGCGAGTAAAGATTTGTAAAACCTTCGCCCTGGGCTTGACCTGTTGCGGCGCCGCAGTTGATGCTGGTTTGGTACGGTTCTAGTATTACATCTGCGTTTCGGTTCCTACCTGAGCCTCTCCAGCGGGAGGACCCTGGCGTGAGACGATTTTCTCCCTCTCCTGAGTGGAGTTTCCGCAACCGAGTTGAAATGAATACGTCTAATGAATGGCCGGTTGGCCGTCGATCTCATAAAGAGTTGAAACGGACTGATCCCTTGAACATGACCGCTTCCAGTTGTCCTCAAGAAAAAATATTGTGCACCAGCGACCGTCAGCTTCGGCTGGTGTTGGCGGTTGCGGTGGGTGTGTTTTGTGCATTGCTTTCCGGGTGCAGCAGCGCTGACTCCGGCCAGAAGAAAGCGCAAGCGGCGGCCCCGCGCGCCGTTTCGGTTGCCGTAGCGAAGGTGCAACAGCAGGATGTGCCTGTCTACCTGGTGGGCCTGGGATCGGTGACCGCGTTTTACACGGCGAACATCAAGAGCCGTATCGACGGACAGATCATGCGGGTCAACTTCCAGGAAGGGCAGACCGTGAAGCAAGGCGATTTGCTGATCGTCATCGATCCGCGCCCCTACCAGGTGCAAGTGGAGCAGATGCAGGCGCAATTGTTCAAAGACCAGGCCTCGCTGCGCGATGCTCAGCTGAACCTGCAGCGCTATACCACGTTAATTCCATCCGGAAGCATTGCGCAGCAGCAGGTGGATACGCAGAAATCCCTGGTGGACCAGCTCGATGGTCAGGTGCGCACGGATCAAGCGCAGATCGATACCGCAAAGCTGCAGATCGTCTATTGCAACATCACGGCGCCGTTTACCGGGCGTGTCGGTTTGCGGCAGGTGGACCCGGGGAATATCGTGCATGCCGCCGACACCAATCCGATGCTGATCCTTACGCAGTTGCAGCCGATCGCGGTGCTCTTCACGCTGCCCGAGGATGAGTTGCCGACTGTGGCGCAGCACATGAAGAGTTCGACGTTAATGGTGGAAGCATACAGCCGGGACGATCAGACCAGGCTGGCGACGGGCAAGCTGATGACGATCGATAACCAGATCGATCAGACGACGGGAACCGCCAAGCTGAAAGCTGTCTTCGATAACAACGACAACCAGCTTTGGCCCAACCAGTTCGTGAACGCAAAACTGTTACTCGAGACGCGGAAGAACAGCACTGTGGTGCCCACGGCCGCGCTGCTGCGTGGTCCGCAGGGGACATTCGTTTATCTGGTGAAACCGGACAAAACGGTCGAGGCGCGCACCGTGACCGTATCTCTTACTCAAGGCAACATCACGGTCATTGCCAACGGCGTGAACCCGGGAGACGAAGTGGTGACCGATGGCCAGGACAAACTGCAAACCGGCAGCAAAATTGACCCGCGGAGCGGCGGTCCGGCCAGCGATACAAGCGGAGTAAACGACGGCAAGGCTGCCGCCTCAGGAACCCCGGCTTCATGAGTCCTTCACGGTTATTCATTCTCCGGCCGGTGGCGACCACGCTCTTGATGGTGGGCGTGCTGCTGGTGGGGTTTGTTGCGTTTTCACACTTGCCCGTCTCCGCCCTGCCGGAGGTCGATTACCCAACCATTCAGGTAGTGACGTTTTATCCGGGGGCAGATCCCGATGTGATGGCGTCGTCGGTGACATCGCCGCTGGAGCGGCAGTTCGGGCAGGTTCCCGGATTGACCCAGATGACCTCAACGAGTTCGTTTGGCAGTTCGGTGATCACGCTCCAGTTCGCGCTCGACCAGAACATCGACGTCGAAGAGCAGCAGGTGCAAGCCGCCGTAAATGCGGCCGCTACGTTCCTGCCGGCGGATTTGCCGAATCCTCCGATTTACAACAAAGTAAATCCAGCCGATTCGCCGATTCTCACGCTGGCGATGACTTCAGATTCGTTGCCTTTGTCGAAGGTGGAGGATCTTGCCGACACGGCCCTGGCGCAGAAAATCTCGCAATTGCCGGGCGTGGGGCTGGTCTCCATCAGCGGCGGGCAGAAACCCGCGGTGCGAGTGCAGGTAAACCCAACGGCGCTCGCTTCCTACGGCTTGAGCCTAGAAGATATTCGCACGGCACTGGCCCAGGCGAATGTGGACCAGGCAAAGGGTGTTATCGATGGTGCGCGGCAGTCGTACACCATCGGCGCTAACGACCAGCTCTTTTCCAGCGAACAGTATAAGCCGGTGGTCGTCGCCTACCGCAACGGTGCCCCGGTGCGGCTCAGTGATGTGGCAAACGTCATTGATGGCACAGAAAACACGCGCCTCGCGGCGTGGATGAATCAGACTCCAGCCGTCATCGTCAACGTTCAGCGCCAGCCCGGCGCAAACATCATCGACGTGGTCGACCGCATCAAGAAATTGTTGCCCCAATTGCAGGCATCGCTGCCCGCAACCGTGAAGGTGCAGATTCTTACCGACCGGACCACGACCATCCGCGCATCGGTGCACGATGTTTATTTCGAGTTGGCGCTGACCATCGTGCTCGTGATCGTCGTTATTTTCTTCTTTCTGCGAAACTTGCGGGCCACGTTCATTCCCAGCGTCGCGGTCCCGCTGTCGATTGTGGGAACGTTTGGCGTGATGTATCTGCTCGGATACAGCCTCAACAACCTAACGCTAATGGCGTTGACCATTTCCACCGGTTTCGTGGTGGACGACGCGATCGTCATGATCGAAAACATCGACCGCTACCTCGAAGCCGGAGATTCGCCTCTGGATGCGGCGCTCAAAGGCTCGGAGCAGATTGGGTTCACCATCGTCTCGCTCACGGTTTCGCTAATCGCGGTGCTGATTCCGCTCCTGTTCATGGGCGATATTGTGGGCCGGCTGTTCCGCGAGTTCGCGGTAACGCTGGCGGTCACAATTCTGGTTTCGGCGGCGGTTTCCCTGAGCTTGACGCCGATGATGTGCGCCAAGTTGCTCAAGCATCGCAAGGAAGGCGAGAAAGGCCGTTTCTACGAGGTCACGGAAGATTTTTACAATCGGGTCATTGCGTCTTATGGCCGCACCGTGAAATGGGTGCTGAAGCATCAGACGGCAACCCTTTTCGTAACGTTCGGGACACTGGTTCTCACGCTGGTTCTCTACGTGGTTGTGCCCAAAGGATTCTTTCCGGTGCAAGACACGGGCGTGATTCTGGGGATTTCGGAAGCTCCGGATAATATTTCGTTTGACGCGATGTCGCAGCGCCAGCAGGAACTGGCGAAGGTGATCCTCAAAGACAAAGATGTCGAGAGTCTGTCCTCTTTTATCGGAGTGGACGGTACGAACACCACTCCCAACAGCGGCCGCATTCAGATCAACTTAAAGCCGCGCGATGAGCGCGATGCAGACGCCTCGGCGATCATCCGTCGGCTGCAGCCCGCTCTTGCCCATGTAGACGGAATCACCCTCTACATGCAGCCGGTGCAGGACTTGACCGTGGAAGATCGGGTGAGCCGTACCCAGTTTCAATACTCGATTGAAGATGCGGACGCGCAGGAACTGGCGCAGTGGACACCGAAGCTTGTCGAGAAGCTGCGTGCGTCTCCGGTATTGAACGATATTGCTACCGACCAACTCAACGGCGGGCTCAGGACAACTCTCACGATCGACCGCGATACCGCGTCGCGGCTGGGAATCCTTCCCCAGGCTATCGACAATACGCTCTACGACGCCTTCGGACAGCGGCAGGTTTCCATCATCTTTACCCAACTGAACCAGTACCACGTGGTGCTCGAAGTTCTGCCCAGCTTCGCCAGGACGCCCGATGCGATGAATGACGTCTACGTGCGTCCGAGCAGCACGATACCGAATTCCGGCGCCCCTTCAGCCAACGCAGCCACGGCCACTACGAGTGGAACTCCAGTTCCACTTTCCACGTTTGTGCGGATGCAATCGGCGAACGCGCCCCTTGCCGTCAACCATCAGGGACAGTTTCCCGTCGTGACGCTGTCGTTCAACCTGGCTCCGGGAGCTTCGCTGGGCGAGGCAACGAAAGCCATCCAGCAGGCGGAGAAGGATATCCAACTGCCGCCGAGTATCCACGCCTCCTTTCAAGGAACGGCTGCGGCATTTCAAAATTCGCTCTCGAGTGAGCCGTTCCTGATCCTTGCCGCCATCATCACGGTGTACATCGTGCTGGGAGTTCTTTATGAGAGCTACATTCACCCCATCACGATTCTCTCTACGCTGCCCTCGGCCGGGGTGGGGGCGATTCTGGCTTTGCAGATCACGCACAACGATCTGACTGTCGTGGCGCTCATAGGCATCATCCTGCTGATCGGCATCGTAAAGAAGAACGCCATTATGATGATCGATTTTGCGCTCGAAGCCGAGCGGGAAGAACACAAGCCGCCGGAGGAAGCAATTTTCCAGGCGTGTTTGCTGCGCTTCCGTCCCATCATGATGACGACAATGGCGGCGCTACTCGGTGGCTTGCCACTAGCTCTCGGGTCAGGGACGGGCGCGGAGTTGCGGCGGCCACTTGGCATCACGATCGTGGGCGGGTTATTGCTCAGCCAGTTGCTGACGCTTTACACCACGCCGGTGGTCTATCTGTGGTTTGACCGGCTGGCGCACCGGTTTGAGAAGTACAAGATCGGCAATCCGATTCCGCAGGAACTGCCGGCCGATTAGTTGTCGTGGCAGTTTGATAAGGATGCGAGCCAAACGCGCGATTGTTGTGTCGCAAAAAACGCGACGCATCACGTGGCTCGCTCAGATCCTTCGGCGGGCAAAGGACGCCCGCCTCAGGATGACAGACATTAGAGCATGAGTATTTCGGCTCCATTTATCCGGCGTCCGATTGGCACCTCGCTGCTGGCGACGGCGTTGCTGCTCTCGGGAATTCTTGCCTTCAATTACCTTCCGGTCGCCTCCTTGCCGCGCGTAGATTTCCCTGTAATTAGCGTAGGTGCGCAGTTGCCGGGCGCAGATCCGCAAACCATGGCGTCCGCGGTAGCCACGCCGCTGGAGCGGCAGTTTGGACGCATCTCCGGCGTGAACCAGATGACCTCCTCGAGCCAACTAGGTTCGACCGGCATCGCGCTGCAATTCGACCTGAACCGCAACATCGATGCCGCAGCCCGCGACGTGCAGGCGGCCATCAATGCCGCTCGCAGCCAGCTTCCTGCCAACCTGCCGAGCAACCCTACCTATCGCAAAATCAACCCGGCGGACGCCCCCATCCTGATTCTGGCGCTCACGTCCGACACAGCTCCGGTGGCGCGTCTGTACGACACCTCCGACTCGATTCTGGCACAGAAAATCTCGCAGGTCCATGGAGTCGGCCAGGTGTTCACCTACGGTTCGGCGCCGCCAGCCGTGAGAGTCGAGGTCAATCCGATGCTGCTCAACAAGCTCGGAGTGGGCCTGGACACGGTGCGCAACGCGCTCAATTTGGCCAACGACAATCAAGCCAAGGGACAGGTTTCGAACGAAACCATCTCTCAAGAGTTAGCCGACAATGATCAACTCTTTACCGCGGACGAGTACCGGCCTTTGATCGTCGCCTATCATAACGGCGCGCCGGTGCGGCTGGGAGACGTAGCGGATGTGCGGGACTCGGTGGCCGACGTGCATAACCTCGGATTGGCCAATGGCAAACCCGGGGTCCTTGTCGTTATTTTCCGGCAGCCCGCTGCCAACGTCATCGAGACCGTGGACCGGGTGCGCGCGCTGATGCCCTATCTCCAGTCCTCGATTTCTCCGGCGATCAAGCTGGAAGTGGTGTCGGACCGAACGCTCACGGTTCGCGCCTCAGTTAACGACATTGAAAAAACTCTCCTGATTTCTATTGTGCTGGTGATTCTGGTAGTGTTCGTGTTCCTGCGGACGGTGCGGGCGACGGTGATTCCCAGCATTGCCGTTCCGCTTTCGCTGGTGGGTACCTTCGGCGGCATGTATCTGCTGGGGTACAGCCTCGACAATCTGTCGCTCATGGCGCTGGCGATCTCCACCGGATTCGTCGTGGACGACGCGATTGTGGTACTGGAAAACATCACGCGCTACGTGGAAGCCGGGATGGACGCGGTGCAGGCCTCGTTCAAGGGTGCCGCCGAAATTGGATTCACCGTGATTTCCATGAGCGTGTCGCTGGTCGCTGTTTTCATCCCGTTGCTGCTGATGGGCGGAATCGTGGGGCGGCTATTCCGCGAGTTCGCGGTGACGCTCAGCATTGCGATCGGAGTTTCGCTCCTGGTGTCGTTGACCACGACGCCGACGATGTGCGCCAAATTCCTGCGCCCGTCCGCACCGAACGAGCGCCATAACTTTTTCTATCGCGGCAGCGAATGGTTCTTCGACAGCCTCCTCGCGACATACCGGCATTCGCTCAAATGGGTGCTGGGGCATCAGCCCGTGACTTTGCTGGTGACTATTCTCGTGGCTTGCCTGAGCGTGTACCTCTACGTCATTGTGCCGAAGGGTTTCTTCCCGCAGCAGGATACGGGGCGGATTCAGGGATCGGTACAAGCGGCACAAGACATCTCATTCCAGGCCATGCGGGGCAAGATGGAACAGTTCGTGCAAATCATACTGAAAGATCCGGCGGTCGATACGGCGGTTGGGTTTGCAGGCGGAGGTTCGGCGACCAATCAAGGGCGGTTCTTCGTCACGCTGAAGCCACTCGAGCGGCGCGGCCAATGCAAGACCCCTCATCTCTGGAACCCTTGCTACGTTAGCGCCGACGATGTGATCAATCGATTGCGGGGTAAACTCGCGGTGGTCCCGGGTGCCACTCTGTTCCTGCAAGTGCAGCAGGATCTGAATATTGGCGGGCGCTACGGGCAGGCCCAGTATCAATACACCATACAAGGCGAAGACTTGAATGAACTCAACAATTGGGGTCCGTTGTTGTTGCATAAAATGCGCGGCCTGCCGGAGCTGCGCGACGTAAATACCGACCAGCAAGATAAAGGATTACAGGCGCAACTGGTGATTGATCGCGACACCGCCAGCCGCTTGGGAGTCGCCGCACAGGATATTGATAATGCACTCTACGACGCTTTCGGACAGCGGCAGGTTTCGACCATGTACCGTCCTCTCAACCAATACCACGTGGTCATGGAAGTCGCGCCGGAGTTCCAGCAGACTACTGAAGCGTTGCAGAATATTTATCTGCGATCCTCCAACCGCGCACCGATTCCGCTGTCCGCATTTACCCACTTCGAGCCTTCCAACATTGCCCTGACGGTGAATCACCAGAGCCAGTTTCCCTCGGTCACGATTTCCTTTAACCTGGCTCCCGGAGTTGCTCTCGGACAGGCCACCCAAGCCATCGAGAAAGTCCAGGCTGCCATCGGGTTCCCCGCCACGATTCAGGCAAGTTTTCAGGGCACGGCAGCCGCATTTAAGGATTCACTTTCGAGCGAACTGGTGCTCCTCATTACCGCCCTGATTACGGTCTACATAGTGCTGGGTATGCTTTACGAGAGCTACATTCACCCCTTCACGATTCTTTCCACGATTCCTTCGGCGGGTGTGGGCGCGCTGCTCGCGCTCCGGATAACCCACAATGAACTCAACGTAATCGGAATGATCGGCATCATCCTGCTGATCGGCCTGGTGAAGAAGAATGCCATCATGATGATCGACGTGGCGCTGGAAGTGGAGCGCACGCAAGGAAAGAAGCCGGTCGACGCCATCTACGAAGCCTGCCTCCTGCGCTTCCGCCCCATTATGATGACGACCATGGCGGCGCTGCTGGGAGGTTTGCCGTTGGCGCTCGGTAGGGGGACCGGTTCCGAGCTGCACCGTCCTCTGGGCATCACGATTGTCGGCGGGCTGATCGTCAGCCAGGCGCTCACGCTATTCACCACGCCCGTTGTGTATGTTTATCTGGACCGCGTGCGGCTGGCATTGCGGGGGGGAGAAACCAGACCTGTAATCGAAGGCCCTTCCGGCACGGCCACGCCAAGTCCGGCCCATTGAGGGGATTGTTTCTTGAGGGACGCAAACCAGCACGCAGGCGGCGTGCAACCTGGGTTGAGTGGCAGTGCATCGCAGCAATAGCGGAAGGAGCCTGAGCGAGAGCTTCAGCGGGATCCAAAAACCCTCCCACCCAGCAGGACAAGGGATTACACGTGACATATGCAGCCCCCCTTTTTCTTGTGGTAACCGTATGATAGGGGACGTGGTGTTTTAGTGCCGATTTCCCAGCGGCCCGGTATTATTGTTCTTCGCTTTAAAATTCTCTCAGGAGTAACGGATGCTTCAGAAGGCACTGGTGGTGGTGTTGGTTCTCGCAAGCGTAGCCAGTTTCATGAGTTGCGGCGGCACATCGAGTCATTTCGTCTACGCCGCCATCCCCGACGCCAATCAAATTGCGGTGTTCCGGGAAGACCCTTACTCCGGCATCCTCACGCAGCTTTCGGGAAGTCCGTACACGGTGGGCGACGGAGTCCGGGCCGTGGTGCTCCATCCCTCCGGGAAATTCTTGTACGCGGCCAACCCTGGCCAAAATGAAAACGATGTTTCCCTGTTCTCGATCGCCGGCAACGGCTCGTTGAATGAGGTCTTCCCACGGACACCGGTGGGTACGCTTCCGACGCTTCTGGCCATGGATCCCGCCGGAGGATACTTGTACGTCGGGAATGCCCTATCGAACACCATTTCGGTTTTCTCGATTGATAGCGGCAATGGCGGTCTCACCCCGGTCGCCGGGTCGCCGTTTTCGATCGGCTTGTCCCCCAGCAGCATGCAGTTGTCACCCTCCGGCAATTACCTCTACGTCAGCGCACCCAGCTCGACGGGCGTGATTGCAGCCTTCAGCGTCACTGCCGGGGTCCTTTCCTCCAGTCCGATTTCCCTTACTCCCACTGCGGATAACAATCCCACCGCAATGGCCATCGACCCGACCGGAACATATCTCTACGCAGCAAATGGCGGTACTGCAAACTCGATCTCCATCTACACGATTGGTTCGTCAGGCGCCTTGACTCAGGTTCCGGGATCTCCGCTCGCTGATGCCAGTCATCTTCCGGTTGCGCTGATCACAGATCCCACCGGGCAGTTTCTCTACGTGGCGAATCAAGGAGGGTCCGTCAGCGGATCCGGCAGCGGACCCACCGGGCCCAACATTGGGACCTATTCGATTACGGCCAGTACGGGATTTCCTGCGGCGATTCAGGATTCCCCCTTTACCACCGAAGCTGAGCCGGTTTCCCTGGCGCTTGATCCGAACGGAAAATACCTGTATGTGGGAAATCAGTCTGGGGGAGTGCAGGCGTTTGGCAACAGCGGGGGAAGTTTAAATTCGATTGCCACATATCCCCTCGGGAACGGTATTACTTCGATCGCAATATTGCAGTAGTTGAATTAAGCAGAATGCGACCTTGGCGGCGGCATGCGGAACCGCCCGCGCCGCGACAATTTGGCTGCAGTGATCATGGGGCGGAATTCCGCTTAAGCCTGTGAAGTAGTCCGTTTTACGAGCACGGGCCAAACAAAAGTCTTAAACTCTGCGACAATGTACAAGCCGGCACCGTTCTACCCGGATGCAACCACAACGGGAGCCCCAGCTATCGAATCCGGACAAGCATCCCCGATTCTTTGAGCTTTGCGCTGATTTTGTGCCGAGACTGACTCAGGAGTCAGAATCCATGAGGATCGCTAGCGCGGCAAGCGCATTCCCGAAGCATTACTACTCTCAGAAAGTTCTTCTGGATCGGCTCCAGGACTACTGGGGAGACCAACTCAAGAATCCCCTGCTGCTGGCGCGGCTGCATCGCAACGTCACGGTGGATGGCCGTTACCTCGCGATCCCCGCGGAAGAGTACGTGGATATCAAGACTTGGGGCCAGGCCAATGACATCTGGATCAAGGTGGCACAGGAATTGGGGGAGCAGGCTCTCTGCGTCGCACTGCAGAACGCCGGGCTGAAGCCGCAAGACCTGGGCGCGTTGCTGTTCACGACGGTCACCGGAGTCGCCAGCCCTTCCATCGACGCGCTGCTGATAAACCGCATGGGGTTGTCGAAGAACATTCGCCGCACGCCGATTTTTGGACTGGGATGCGTGGCCGGCGCCGCCGGAATTGCCCGCGCTGCAGATTACGTGCGCGCCTATCCTTCGCAGGTCGCGGCGCTGGTGTCTGTCGAACTCTGTTCGCTCACCCTGCAGCGGGAAGACTTGTCTGTCGCAAACCTGATCTCGTCAGGACTTTTCGCCGATGGCGCTGCCGCTGTGATCGTGACCGGTCCTGAATTCGCCTCATCCGGCCCTGAAATCCAAGGCCCTAAGATTCTCGCCACCCGCTCGGTCTTCTATCCCAGCACAGAAGACATGATGGGCTGGAACATCTCCGAGAAAGGCTTCCGCATCTTACTTTCCACTGAGGTTCCGAACCTGATTCGGCAAAACCTGGGGCGGGACGTGGACGTTTTTCTGGCGGACAACGGCCTCCAGCGAAGCGACCTTAAGAGTTGGGTTCTGCACACCGGAGGACCAAAAGTGCTCGAAGCCTACGGCGACGCACTGGGATTGCACAATGGTCAGCTCGATGCCTCCTGGGATTGCCTGCGTAAAGTAGGAAATCTTTCTTCCGCTTCCGTGCTGTGCGTGCTCGAAGACGTAATGAAGAACCGGCGTCCTGAGCCGGGCACACTGGGTCTGCTCGCCGCCATGGGGCCTGGGTTTTGTTCCGAGCTTCTGCTTCTGGAATGGTGAGGTCACGAAGTTGCTGAGATCGACAGACGTCTTCGTGATCGGTGGCGGCCCCTCCGGGCTGGCGGCTGCGATTGCCGCACGCCAGCAAGGGTTTCGAGTCGTGGTTGCCGACGGCGCGATGCCGCCGATTGACAAGGCCTGCGGGGAAGCGCTGCTGCCCGACGCGATTACGGCGTTGGAACGGCTGGGAGTTGCGGTGCCTGCGGCTGAGGCCTGCCCGATGCGCGGCGTGCGCTTCCTGAGTTCCGAGTTGTCAGCGGAAGCGGATTTCCCGTCAGGCGCCCGCGGACTCTCAATTCGCCGGACCGCATTGCATCGCATCATGATCGAACGTGCGGCCGGGCTGGGGGTCGATCTGCTTTGGCAAACCGCAGTCACAGGGATTTCCAGCCAGGAAGTTCAACTCGGGGAACGCTCGATCCGCACGAGGTGGATTATTGGCGCCGACGGGGTCAACTCCCGCGTGCGCCGCTGGGCGGACCTGGACGCTCACTCGCGGACCGACCTCCGATATGCTTTTCGCCGCCACTATCGTGTACCGCCCTGGACCGACCGCATGGAAATATATTGGGGAGAGCATTTTCAGGGCTTTGCCACAGCGGTGAGCAATGAGCAAGTCTGTGTGGCTGTGGCCTCACACGACCCTGAGCTTCGCCTGGAAGAATCGCTGCCCGCGTTGCCCGAGCTCAACGCCCGGCTTCGTGGAGCTGAACCGGCGTCGGCCGAACGAGGCGCACTGTCCGCCAATCGCAAACTGAGGCGTGTCTGGCGAGGCAACGTTGCGTTGATCGGCGACGCTTCGGGCACCGTCGATGCAATCACCGGCCAGGGTCTCGGGCTCTCCTTCAGTCAGGCTGCGGTGCTCGCGAACTGCCTCAGATCTGGCAATCTCTCCGAATACCAGGCCGAACATCGCCGCCTGGCCCTGCGCCCTTTATGGATGGCGCGATTGATGCTCATGCTCGACGGGCGTCCCGGGTTTCAGCGGCGTACTCTCCAGATTTTTCAAAAGCGCCCCGAAGTTTTTCGCAGATTGCTGGCCCTGCACGTGGGAACTCTTTCGCCGTTTCACCTCGCTCTCGACGGGCTCACTCTGGGGTGGGGACTGCTGACGGCATAACCGATGAAAGAAGACACCAAGGGATTCCGCCGAGGTCGAGTGTGCCGGCCATTCCTGGCTGGGATTGCATTTCTCGCGTTGGCCAGCGTTGCGGCTGCGGCGCAGAGCGTGGCATTCCAGCTGGATGCTCAGCACACCGCCATCGGTTTCACTCTTGGGGATGTGCTCCACACAGTTCGCGGAACCTTCCGTTTGAAGCGCGGAGCTCTACGCCTCGACCCTGCGTCGAAGAAACTCACGGGTGAAATTGTTGTGGACGCCAAGAGCGGCGAAAGCGGCATGGGGCTGCGCGACCGGAAAATGCATCGCGAGATACTGGAGAGCGACCGCTTCCCGGAAATTACGTTCCGTCCCGATCGCGTTGACGGAACCGTGGCTCTGCAGGGAAAGTCCTCAGTGCGGGTCCACGGAATTTTCAACATCCACGGGGCGGACCATGAACTAACAGTTCCCGCCGAGGTTGAAATGTTTCCGGATCACTGGACCGCGACGCTTCACTTCGCGGTGCCTTATGTGAGTTGGGGCATGAAGAATCCAAGCACGTTGTTTTTGCGAGTGAATGAATCAGTCGACATAGACCTGACCACTGGGGGAACCGTTAGCCGACCCTGAAGCCATTCGACGGCGCTGATCAATATCCATCAAGCGGAGATATCCCCTTACCTTCCGTGCATTCGTAGCATCGCCCTGCCGCCAGGTTCTGGAACTCCTCTGTTCTGCCACTGGGCCAGGCAATCATGACGCGCTCGACGCGATCGCGTTTTTCCAGTCCGAATGTCACTGGAAGCTCGGATTGCGACAGATAGCTGGAACCGCTCTTCACCATGCGCGACTGGCTCAAACCGCCGGAGACAATCCGCACCGTCGCACCGATTCCGTCGCGGTTCGACTTGGTGCCGACCAGCCGAAAACGAATGCTGTGATTTCCCGCCAGCTGATCGTTTCTGTAAAGGTAAGCCGGACCATTGTTCGTGGTGAGCAGCAGATCAAGGTCGCCATCGCGATCAAAATCGGCATAGGCCAAGCCGCGTCCAACCTTCGGCCGCTCGAATCCACCGCCGAGTTCCGTGGCGATGTCACGAAAACTTCCCTTGCCATTGTTGAGAAACAGCAACGGCGGCTGGGCGTATCCCACGTTGCCGCGGATATTGCGCACGGTGTCGTCGATGTGGCCGTTGGCTACGGCAAGATCGAGCCAGCCGTCGAGATTGGCATCGAGAAAAATACATCCGAACCCCAGACTATTCTTTGAAGCCAGGCCCACTCCGGCCTGCGCCGCCACATCTTCGTAGCTTTTGCCACCGAACTCGTACAAGCCTGTCATTTCATTGTCGAAGTTCGTGATGGCTACGCCGGAACGGCCGGAGTTCGTGAAATCCGCAATGTCCACGCCCATGCCGGCTCGCGCCTTGCCCTCGCTGCTAAAGGCCAGTCCAGCCTCGACGGCCGCGTCTCGAAAAGTTCCATTGCGCAGGTTGCGATACAGCTTGTTGGGTTGAGTATCGTTCGCCACCAGCAGATCGGGCCAACCATCCTGCCCATCATCCAGCATCGCGACGCCAAGCGATTTGGAACTGCTGTCAAAAATGCCGCTGGATGCGGTGACGTCTTCGAAAGTGCCGTTGCCCCGGTTATGAAAGAGCCAGCAGGTCTCGCCGCGATAGGCTTCCGGAGTGCAATACGATTTGTGCTTGCCGTCGAGACTGCAGAACACATCGTGCTCGGGCGACCACTTCACATAGTTGCAGACGAAGAGATCGAGTAGCCCGTCGCGATCGTAATCGAACCAGAGAGCGGACGTACTGAACCCCAGGCGTTTCCCCAGACCGCTGGGGTTCGTTACGTCGATAAAAGTTCCCTTGCCGGTATTGTGGAATAGCCGATTCTGCCCCACGCAAGTGACCAGAATGTCCGGGAAGCCGTCGTTGTCATAGTCGCCGACGGCCACTCCCATGCCATACATTTCTATATCCAGTCCGGCGCGGGAAGTGACGTCGGTAAAAGTACCGTTCCCGTTGTTGTGATAAAGCCGCAGGGTGGAGTGCCGCTGCTTGTGGCCCGGCCAATCCATTCCGTTGATCAGAAGAATGTCCTGCCAGCCGTCGCGGTCGTAGTCGAGAAAGGCGCAGCCGGAGCCCAGAGTTTCAGGCAGAAACTTCCCTCCGAAGGCGCCACTATTGTGCTGGAACTGAATGCCGGCGCTGGAAGTTACATCAGCGAGCCGAAAGCCGGGCGATGCAGTGGAACCGCCTGCCGCGCCCAGAGCCCGCAGCAGCTGTGAGACCGAGGCCAGCCCAGCCATGCCTCGCAGAAAGGATCTGCGATTCACGGGACATTCACCAGCCCGGCACGAATGGCGTAAACCACCAGTTCGGCAGTTTTGTGAATGCCGAGTGCGTTCATGATGTTGGCGCGATGTACCGCGACCGTGTTGGCGCTGAGGTCGAGCACCACTGCAATTTCCTTGTTCGACTTGCCATCCACAATCATTTGTAAGACTTCAAGTTCACGAGGAGTCAGCCCACTATTGCGTTCGCCCTTGAGGGCTGACTGTTGCTCCACCTGGGGATCGAAAATGGTTTCTCCTCCGGCCACACGCCTCACGGCCGGCCCCAGTTCCAGATTCATCGCGTTCTTCAGAATGTATCCTTTGGCTCCGGCATCGATCGCCTGCCGCACCCAGGTATTCTCCGCATGCATGCTGAGCATGAGCACCGCGGTCTTGGGCATGTCTTCGAGAATTTGCCGCGTTGCATCGAGGCCGTTCATCTTGGGCAAAGCGCAGTCCATTACCACGACTTGCGGTTTCAACTCGCGCGCCAATGTGACGGCTTCTTCACCATCGCCGGCTTCGCCGATGACGACCATATCCGGTTCATCTTCCAGCATGCGCCGGAATCCCCGCCGTACCAAGCTATGGTCATCGACCAGCAATACCGTGATCTTCTTTGTCATATTTGTCTCTTAAATCTTTAATCCTCAATCTCTACTCCTTGTCCCGGAACTCAACTTTCTCCCGGGGAACGGTCAGGTGCAACAACGTTCCGCCCGCGGCAGGAGTGGAAAACATTACTCGCCCTCCCATCAATTCGGAGCGCTCGCGCATTGCTACCAGTCCGATGCCCTGCTTCGCAGGCCGCCCGCTAAAGCCTACGCCGTGATCTTCCACCTCCAACTCAAGCGTCGCAGGCAGAAAACGCAATCGCACCCATGCTTGCTTAGCGCCGGAGTGCCGTGCCAGGTTGTTCAACGCCTCCTGGAGCACCCGGTAGATTTGCACTGCCGCACTGCTATCCACTGTAAACGGTTGGCCTTGCTTCTCATAGGATATGGCAATTTCCGTCTGTCTTTCTACGGTTGGGATGTACCAGTCGAGTGTGGCCTCCAGCCCGGCCTCATCCAGCATCACCGGATGCAGGGCCTGCGATAGGCTCCGCACGCGGTCCAGCGTGTCCTGGGCGATCTGGCGGACTTCCTGCAAGTCGGTTCGCAGAGACGAACCTTCCGGAGCGTGAGCTCCGGCGCGGCCGAGCATCGATCCCATCGCCGTCAGAATCTGGCCAAATTCGTCGTGCAGCTCGCGAGAAATATAACGCAGGGTTGATTCCTGCGTCGCAATCAGTTTCTGCGCCAGTTCGCTGCGCCGCTCCGAAAGCTCAGCCATGCGCGCAAACAACCTCCGGTTCCACCGAATCATGGAAAATCCAGTCAGCAGGATCGCCGCCAGCGTCGCGGCCAGGAAGACATAGACTTGCCGCTGCACCCGGTCATAGATCTGGACGATGCGTAGTGCTGCCTGTTCCTCGTTCTCGCTGTTCTGCACCAGGAAGCGAGCCACCGTTGTGCTCAGGGCCGCCTGCCGCGCCTGCAACGAGAGCTGGATCTGTCCCCTCGCATCTTTTTCTCTTCCGTCGCCGGCCAGCGCAAATGTGCGGTCGACCGCGTCCCAGAATTGCGTCAGCGAACTGCTCAGCGACGCGCTCTGCTCGAGCGTCCGGCTGGTTGGCGCCAACCCGGCCTCCAGGCGCATGGCATCGTCCAGGTCAGTGCGGATCCGCTGAAACTGTGCCGACCAGGCGGTCAGTGGATATGGTTCGTCGTTGTCAATCATGTCCCGCATCGCGACCGCGAGCAGATTCAGATCGTTTTGGATGCGCAACAGCTGCAGGGAATCTCTGCGATTGCGATCGATCAGTTCAGACTGAAGCTTGCGCAGCCCTGCCACTTGCCAGGTGATGTAAGCGGAGTAGGCCACGACCGCTGCGAGCGTGACGATCAAGCCCAGCAACAGGCCCAGGGTTGGAGAGCGCTCCGGCGAAGGCGGACGAGACACGCCCCGAGGATACAACGCGCGGCCTCGACATGTCACAATGCAGTAATAATGAAGCCAATGCCGGTCTGGCGGAGTCCAATTACAAGTTGAATTCCGATCCCAAACAGCTGCCGAAGCCCCCGAAGGTCCAAAGACTCAAGGCCGTCCTGCCTGAAGTCTGGAAGCTGATGCGCCCCCGGCGTTGGCTGCTGGCGCTCGGCTTCGTGTTGATGGTGATCAACCGTGTCGCCGCCCTTGTGTTGCCATACTCGAGTAGGTTCTTGATCGACACGGTCATCAACAAGCACCACATGGAGAAACTCCGACCGCTGGTTCTGGTCGTGTTAGCGGCGACTTTGGTTCAGGGCATCACATCCTTTTCGCTCACGCAATCGTTATCGAAGGCGGCGCAGCGGCTGATCACGGAATTGCGCCAACAGGTGCAGGCCCATATATCCCGCCTCCCGGTCGCCTTTTACGACGTGAACAAGACCGGCAGTCTGGTGTCCCGCATCATGAGCGATGTGGAGGGCGTGCGTAACCTGCTGGGCACGGGCTTGGTGGATTTTGCCGGAGGCCTGGTCACGTCCGGGATTGCGCTGGTTTTGTTGCTCCGCACCAGCCCGCAGATGACGCTGATCGCTGTGGGCTCGCTGGCGTGCTTTGCTGTGGCACTCAACAAAGCCTTCGCCACGATTCGGCCGATCTTTCGCGAGCGCGGCAAGATTAACGCCGAAGTCACGGGCCGTCTCACGGAATCACTCGGCGGCGTGCGCGTAATCAAGGGGTACCACGCCGAGGAGCGCGAAGAAGCAATCTTTGCCACCGGCGTGCGACGCCTGCTGGATAACGTCATGCGCACCCTGACAGCAACTTCAGTGATGAGTCTTTCCGCAAGTGTGCTGCTTGGATTAGTGGGCGCCGTCACGATGTGGGTGGGAGCGCATCAGATTGCTTCCGGATCCATGACCGTTGGCGATTATGTCTCCTACATCTTGCTGTTAGGCTTTTTGATTGCGCCCATCATGCAGATCGTTTCTATTGGCACCCAGCTCACTGAGGCGTTAGCCGGACTCGAGCGTACGCAGGAGATTATGCGGGAGCGGCCGGAGGATCAAGACCCCAGGCGCACCGTTGCGCTGGGTGATATTCAGGGCACCGTGGAGTTCGACGACGTAAGTTTCAGCTACGATGGAGTTCGCGAAGTTCTGCGTGACCTTTCCTTCCGCGCTGAGCCCGGCACAGTGACGGCGCTGGTTGGATCGTCCGGGTCGGGGAAGTCAACGACCATTGGCCTGGTCTCTGCCTTTTACGTGCCCACCAAAGGTCGAATTCTGGTCGACGGAACGGACCTGAGCACGGTTCGTCTCGACTGCTACCGCACACGTCTTGGAGTCGTATTGCAGGAATCGTTTTTGTTTGACGGAACGATTCGCGAGAACGTCGTGTTTTCACGTCCTTCCGCAAATGAAGAAGAATTCCTGCGTGCCTGCAAGATCGCGCGCGTGGATGAGTTCGCCGAATCTTTTTCCGACAAATATGACACGATCGTGGGCGAACGTGGCGTGAAGCTCTCAGGTGGCCAGCGGCAGCGGATTTCGATTGCCCGCGCGATACTCGCCGAGCCGCGCATCTTGATTCTCGACGAGGCGACTTCCAGCCTCGACTCTGAATCGGAACAAATGATTCAGCACGGACTCTCCTATCTCATGCAGGGACGGACCACGTTTGTGATTGCACATCGGCTTTCAACCATCCGGCGTGCCGACCAGATTCTGGTGATGGAGCAGGGGCAAATCGTGGAGCGCGGTACCCACGAACAGCTTTATGCCGCACGAGGCCGCTACTACGATCTCTACACCAGGCAGCACGGCGTAGAGGATAATCTGTTTCTCGCTCCGGGTGAAGGAGACAAGCTCGAGGAGAGCGGGAACGGCAACGGCAGCTCCGGTCCGGCGCGCAACGGTGAGGTTAAGCCGGCAGACGCATTGCGTGTGCTCAGAGGAGAGGTTCGCTAATCCTATGAGCAGTGCGGACAGATCCGCTCAGAACAGCGCTGCGACGATCGCTACTCCAGCGATTCATGCGGAACAGCTCTGCCGCCATTACCGCATGGGCGAGACTCTCATCCGAGCCGTGGATGGCGTGACACTTAGCGTGAAAGCTGGCGAATTCGTTGCCCTTCTCGGAAGTTCCGGCTCCGGGAAGTCTTCGGTATTGAATCTGATCGCCGGCCTCGACCGCCCCACATCGGGGAGCGTGATCGTGCAGCAACGCGATCTGGCGCAACTCACCCGCGAGGAGCTTGCCCGATATCGCTTGCATACCGTGGGAATGGTTTTCCAATCGTTTAACCTGATCGCCAGCATGACGCTAGCGGAAAATGTGGAGTTGCCCATGCGCTTTGCGGAGGTCGAGCGCGGACAGCGTGACAGTCTGGCCCGCGAAGCCCTTACGAGAGTTGGGCTGCAAAGACGCATGAACCATCGTCCCAGCGAACTCTCCGGCGGGGAGCAACAACGGGCAGCACTGGCTCGGGCGCTGATCAACCAGCCGCAGCTGTTGCTCGCGGACGAACCGACGGGCAATCTCGACAGCCATACCGGAACTGAAATCATGAATATGGTCCGCGAGTTCAACCAGCAATTGGGAATGACGGTGGTCATGGTGACGCACGAGCGCGCTTTGGCCGAGCGCTACGCCCAGCGCCTTATCTTCCTGGCGGATGGCAAGCTGGTTGGCGATGAATCGAATTCGGCCGTCAACGCTGGAGCGGATCAAGCCGGAGTTGGTGGAGGGCGGCCGTGAAGCTTCCTGACCTGGCGGAACTCGCCGTACGCAATTTGCGCGAATCTCTTCTGCGAAATTCGCTAACCACCATTGGCATATCGGTTGGCGTGGCGTCTCTGGTCGCGATGCTTTCTTTGGGAATCGGGCTGCAACAACTCGCGTCGCGCCGCCTGATGAAGTCCGGCTTATTCGACACCGTGCTCGTCACTTCCCGCCGCGATCTGCGCAACTTCGGCCGCGAAGAAGAGCGCGGTGGGCCAGCCCCAGCCGAAAGCCGCATCCTGGACGAGCCCACGCGAATCGAAATTGAGCATCTGCCGAACGTCCTGGAAGCGTACCCTGATATCCGCTTCATCACCGAACTCCGCTACGAAGACAAGCCGCACTTGACTACAATCGCGGCGTTGCCTTCTTCCGCGAAATCCAATGACGCATTTGAAACAGTGCAAGGGCAGTTTTTCTCGTCCGACATTGCGCCCGAAGCGATTCTCCAAAAGACTTTCGCCGAAGAACTCTTAGGCCGGACTCCCAAGCCTGGGGTTGACGAAACCAACGTGGCGGAACTGGCTGCTCCGCTTCTGGGCAAGGAACTGACCATGCGCTACGCGCAGCGCGAGGCAGCACAGAGCGCACCCTCCGCAACTGCGCACGACAATGCAGCCGCCCCGGGGGCCGAGAGTCTCGCCGACGCCGCCTATTCCGTGGTTTCGCGCGAATTGAAGCTGAAGATTGTCGGCGTCGCCGATCTCGACCCCGAGAGCATGCGCGGGCCAACCCGGGCGCGAGTTTTTCTTCCACTCAAGCTGGCCGAGAGTCTGCACGTGATGCAGCCCACCGACTTGCGCGAGATTTCTCGTGCCGCCACCGATCAGCCGGTCTACTCCTCGGTAAGTGTGCGAGTGAACGACCCCAACCAGGTGCGGAAGGTGGAAGACACCATCAAGAAGATGGGCTTCAACACTTTCTCGATTCTTGACGCGAGCCGCAGCATCCAGCAGTTCTTCAAGGTGTTGTACGCGTTTCTCGGAATCTTCGGCAGCCTCGCTCTGGTCGTCGCCTCCATCGGAATCGTAAACACGCTGGTGATGGCCATTCTTGAGCGCCGCCGCGAAATTGGCATTATGAAAGCGATCGGCGCTAGCGACGGTGACGTGAAGAGATTGTTCTTCGCGGAAGCGGGCGCCATGGGCCTTCTCGGCGGTGTTGTGGGGGTCGCTCTGGGCTGGACGATCGGCCAGGCCATCAACCTGGGAACGAACGTCTATCTCAAGAGTCAGTCTTTTCCGCCAGAACATTTCTGGTCGGTACCATGGTGGCTCGTCGCCTTCGCCATCTTGTTTTCATTCGGGGTAAGTCTGATCTCAGGCCTCTACCCGGCAGGCCGCGCGGCCCGGCTCGATCCCGTCCAGGCCTTGCGCTACGAGTAAACTGAAGCGATGGATCGCTGTCTCCGAATCTTCATTTTATTGTCGGCCTTCGCGGTTTGCATGCCGCTTCACGGTCAAAGCCGAATTGACTGCAACGCGCTAAACAGCCGGATTCTGAAATATCCGGTCCACTACTGCGTCTATCTTCCCGCCAGCTACGATGCGGGTGCAACCAGCCGTCCCGCCCGAACCTATCCCGTGCTGTATTTTCTTCACGGCCTGGGTGACAACGAGAGAACCCTCTTCAACAGTGGCGGATGGACACTGCTCGACGATCTTCGGCGGCAGCGCAAGATGGGAGAATTTCTCATTGTCGCCCCGGAAGGCGGGCGCACGTTCTACGTGAACTCGGCCGACGGCTCGGTGCGCTACAGTGACTTCTTTCTGCAGGAATTCGTTCCTCTCATCGAAACGAAATATCGCATCAGCAAGGGACGAAATAATCGTGCGATTAGTGGCATCTCCATGGGTGGATATGGTGCGCTGCGCTTCGCTTTCTCTCATCCAGAGATGTTCTCCGCCGTGAGCGCACAGAGTGCCGCATTGATCACGGAATCTCCCCAGGAACTCGATACCGCGGCTCGCTCCGGCGCCCCACTTGGAAGGCTGCTGGCAACAGTTTTCGGAAGTCCGATCGCGGTGCAGCACTGGAAAGACAATAGCCCGTTCGTTCTAGCGGACAGAAACAGGATCGCCCTGCGACGACTGGCGATCTATTTCAACTGCGGGCAGGATGACAACTATGGTTTCGAAAAAGGTGCAGCCGCTCTCCACGAGCAACTGCAAGAGGAAGGAGTAAAGCATGAGTATCATCCTTACCCAGGAGACCACAGCCTGACCTATTTTCTCGCTCATTTCGCCGAGGTCATGGAGTTTCATTCCCGGGCATTCGGCCTCATCGAATGATCGAATTCTGACCAATTCGCGTAGTACAGTTTTCATTAACGTGGCGACGGCTCCGAGGCCCGCGACGGCCCGTTCCGGCCTGTAGACACAGCCGTGCGCGGGGTCGAGTGTAAAATACTACCTGTGTTCCGCTTCTTCATCGCGGAGGGATGTGTGAGTGGTTGAAACAGGCGGTCTTGAAAACCGCTGTACCTGAAAGGGTACCGGGGGTTCGAATCCCTCTCCCTCCGCCAGCAAGTCTTAAAAACAGAGAAATTCCGCCTCCCTTCACCCCGAAATACGCGCCCTTCTCGTGCCCGAACAACTCGCTTTCCAGCAGTCCTGTTGGAATCGCCGCACAATTAAGTTCGATGACGCTGGCGTTCTTGCGGGAACTCATCCGGTGGACGGCACGTGCGATCAGTTCCTTGCCGTAATAGGCGAAGTACAGAGCGCAAGCAAACTTGAGGTTGTCTAGTTTTTTCGAGTACGCATTCGTCAAACGAGTAAAGCGGCGAAGCGCCATGCGAATCGAGCAGACTGCGCGCTCCGCCATGCTTGTTGCACCGCTGCCGAAGAAAATAGATCTACCTCCTCGTGGGCTCATTCCGAGGCGCTGGGTGCTTTCTGGCGTTGCATTCTTCAACGTAGCTGTTGCGAGATTCAGCTATGTGCGGTGAATTGGTAACTGATTGATTGCAAAGCATCAATCACTTCGTTCAGCTCCCAACGCTGCAAACGCAAGCTTTGCCCTGTTGCGATTTCCATCAAAGCCGTGTTGACAATCTCATCGGCGTAGACCGCGCCACGAAATCGTATTCCCTCTATCCGCATGATTTCGCGGGAGATCGCGACACGCAACGCTCTGACTCGCGCCTCGATTCGTTTTGGCACGGCGATTGCCTTTAGAAGAGTGTTGAGTGGCTCGCTAGACGGCGCTCCGACGAGGTGACTTATGACAGTCCTACTGGTTCTCTTCACATTCGCAAGCTTCTTACTGATCGATCATTTCCGCAGCCGCCACGCGGTTGTACAACCGGCATTGCAGGTCGCCGCAGCCAAGCAGGAAACTGCACCGCGCTTGCAGCCCGCCTTGGTGGGCGGCTTCAAGGTCCCAGAAAATCTGCGCTACCATCCCGGTCACACTTGGGCATTGAGCGAGAGCCCCAGCCTGGTGCGCGTCGGCATGGATGATTTTGCCACCAAGCTGACCGGCACGGTAGAGCGCTTCACGCTGCCACAACGCGGCCAGTGGATTCGCCAGGGCCAGAAGATGTGCACCATTCATCGCGCCGGTTGCGCCGTCGATATGGTTTCGCCGATCGAAGGCAGCGTGTCCGACATTAACGAAGCGATCACGAAGGATCCGACGCTGGCGCTGCGAGATCCTTACGGCGACGGCTGGCTGGTTACGGTGCAAGCGCCCGACGCCAAGACTAGCTTCCGCAATCTGTTGGGTGGCGCGCTCGCTCGCTGGTGGACTGAAGAGTCGGCAAGCCGCTTGCAGCGCCGCATGCCGATGACGATGGCGCTGGGTGCAATGGCCCAGGATGGTGGAGTGGCTGTGGACAACGTCTCCGCCCAGATTCCAGACCAGGAGTGGCTGCCGCTGGCCAAAGAGTTCTTCCTGTCATAGGTGCAAACGCGTGGCCGGCGAGGGCGAACCAGCCTCGCCGGCCGTGAGCAATCAGGACCACTCAACCATCGGCCGTCCGGATCCAGGTGCAATCAGCCAGGACCACCGGGCGGCCGAAGTTTTTTTGCTACGTTCCCTCACTCGGTCGCGGCTACAGCAGTCCGCCGGTCTTTACGGCCAGAATATTCAAGGCCATCTCCAGTTTCGTAATGGCCGCGCCGAGTTCAGGATGCTCGCCGATCTTCTCTTGCAGTGCCTTCAGAATCTCGCGGGCGCTCGCAATGTGCGCTGATGCCTGAATCGGATCTTGCTCAGGACCGCTTTCGTTCTGTGTCGCCATGGCCACTCGCTCCCCTGGATCTCAAATCTATACTTATCTTACGCACCGAACGGCGCGCAGGTCCTCTCCGTCCACTATTTCATGGGCGGCAAGTACGGAATATACCGAGCAAACAGCCAGCACAGGAAGAACACGACCGGGACGTGAACCATCAACTGCAGCACTCCATATCCCACGATGTCACGAGCCTTCAACTTCAATATGCCCAACAGAGGCAGCATCCAGAAGGGATTGACCAGATTGGGCAGGGCTTCCGACGCGTTGTAGATCTGCACCACCCAGCCCAAATGTACCTGATGCAGATTCGCGGCCTGCAGCACATACGGAGCTTCGATCACCCACTTGCTGCCGCCGGAAGGAATGAAAACCCCGAGCACCGCCGAGTACACCGCTACCAGCAGCGGATACGTGTTATGGGTGCTGATCGAAGCGAAGAGCTTCGCCAGCGCATCCGCGATTCCCGTTCCTACAATCATTCCGAAGATCACGGCGTAAAACGGGAACTGGATGAGCACGCCGCCAGTCGCAGGAATGCACTCCACTACTGCTCGCATAAAGCGCTTCGGGCGCCAGTGCAACAAGAGACCAACTGTGATGAAGATGAGGTTGTAAGTATTAAGGTCCAGCGCTGCCAGCGCGCCTTGCGGCGAGGTGCGAAACACATCGATCAGATACCAGCACAACAGCGAGGCAACCAGAATCGTCAGCAGCGGACTGTATTCCAACCACTCGCCGGGCTTGCTTCTGACCTCAAGGCTCGAGCGAATCGGCTCGTATTGGATGCCGTAGGACTCCGCAGTTCGGGCATTCTCCGGCGATGGCGTGGATAAGTATGCGATTACCACCGAGAGCACGATCAGGATCGCCGTGGTCGCGATGCTTTGCCACAAGAATAGCGTTTGCGTGAGCGGGATCAGACCGCTGATGTTGAACAAAGTTGGCGGCATGGCCGACTTGGTCGCCATCAGCATTGCGGCGGAAGAAGACAATCCCATCGCCCAGACCGCTCCCAGCCCAAGATACGCCGCGGCACCAGCGGCCCGGTAGTCCATGCCCTTGACACGATGGGCCAGTTCACGAACAAAGAGTCCGCTGAAAATCAGGCTCAATCCCCAGGAGATCAGCGAGGTCAGCATGGAGAACAACGCCACCAATGCGACCGCCCCCCTCGGCGTCTTCGGAATTCCCGCCAATGCTCGGATTACCCGATACACGATCGGCGTCGAAGCCACCACGTATCCGCCGACGATGATCATCACCATCTGCATGGTGAACGGCACCAGGGACCAGAAGTTCTTCCCACCCTGGATGGCCAGCTTCGAAGGGCTTTGATGAAGCAAGAGACCCAATACAAAGACCACGACGATTCCCAGCAGCGCAAAAATCAGCGGATCGGGAAACCACCGTTCACTCCAGTTGGCGAGGCCCAGGCCAAGGCGGACAAGATGTTGCTCCTGAGTTTCCTTTTGCTTTTCTCGAGGCGTGTGCATGTTCGCTCCTCCCGGTCCGGCAGCGACACGTGGCAAAGGGAAAGCTCCCCAATATCGGCGCAAGCCAGCCTAGGCCAGCGGTTTATGTTCGACATTGTAGCGTGTGTTTGGGGCAAAGGAAGTAGTTGCGCCGAATTTCACGATGAGCGCAGAATGCGTTCGATTGCGCTGGCAGGATCAGTCTGCGTTGCTTGATCCGCAAACGAGAATCGCCCACCGAGGGCAGGTTCGGACTTGACTCCCCGTAAACGCAGACTGATCAGGTGCGCCTCACCGCGCTCAGTAAGGCGATGTAACTACCGCATCTTCAGGATAACCCACCATTCCGAACTCGGGAACGTCGAGGCCTTCTTCTTCCACCTCCGGCGCAACTCGCATGCTTTTCACTTTGTTCACGGACCAGAAGACAGCGTAGGTCGCACCGAACGCCCACGCCGCATACAGCGTTGCTCCCATGAGCTGGCACCAGAACTGGCGCGTGTCCCCGTGAATTAGCCCCGTCACTCCCTGGCCGGCTCGTCCCAGATAAGACGTCGCGCCAACGCCATTCCATCCCGCGCCATAAGCGCCGTCGGCAAAGATACCCACGCTGACGGCACCCAGCCATCCACAGTAACCGTGGACGGAAATCGCTCCACAGGGATCATCGATCTTGAGAACCCGGTCGTTGAAGATGACGCCGCCACAAACCAGGCATCCCGCCAGCACGCCAATGATTGTCGCCGATGTGGGAGACACGAAAGCGCACGGTGCGGTGATTGCGACCAATCCCGCCAGCATTCCGTTACAAGCCATGGTGATGTCGGGCTTGCCGAATACCCAGTACCACAGCAGCATCGCGGCTGCGGAGCCTGCGACGGCAGCCAGGTTGGTATTCACGGCGACTACGGAAATGCGAAGGTCCGTTGCTCCAAGAGTAGACCCGGGGTTGAATCCCATCCATCCAAAGAGCAGGATGAAGGTGCCGGTCACCACGTACACGATGTTGTGCGCGGGAAAGACCCGA
Source organism: uncultured Acidobacteriaceae bacterium (assembly GCA_963749985.1). GTDB lineage: Bacteria > Acidobacteriota > Terriglobia > Terriglobales > Acidobacteriaceae > Sulfotelmatobacter. The sequence continues at coordinate 1,003,574 of CAVVOS010000008.1, forward strand.
ATCTTCCCCCCGGGTCCATACTTACCCAGACGCGGACCGAGAATAATGGCGAGAGCCATAGCGCAGAAACCGCCCACTGCGTGCACTACCGTCGATCCCGCAAAGTCGACATAGCCGTGACCAAGGTTCAACGTGGATCCAACTTGCGAAAGCCATCCCCCACCCCACGTCCAGCAGCCGGAGATCGGATAGAGAATCGCGCCGATGAAGAGTTCACACAGCAGGAATGCCCAGAACGTAATCCGCTCGCAGACCGCGCCGACAATGATGTATCCGGCCGTCTCCATAAACACGACTTCGAACAGCGTTAAACAATTGCTGGCGCTGTCGTAAGCCGGACCGACAAGAAAAAATCCCTTTCCACCCACGAACCCCCACTGCCCGCTTCCCACCAGAAAGTGGTTGAGCGTGGGAATGCCCCCCAGGTTGGTGGGCGCGGCATTAATGGCGACAGCTCCAAACTGGAAGGCGTAGCCGACCGCATAATAAGCCAGAAAAGCGAATACATAGGCTGCGAAATTCAGCATCATCAGGTGAGCTGCGTTTTTCTTTCGCACCAGCCCGCAGGTGAGCAGCGCAAAACCTGCCTGCATGAAGAGGACGAGGTAGCCGGTGTTCAAGGTCCAGGCAAAATTTGTCGCGACCCGAACGTGACCAACGCTGTCAGCCAGTTTTATCGCGAGCGGCTCCTTCGCCGCCTGAGCCTGGTAGTCATCGAATGCCTTCTTGTTTGCCGCGTAGTCTGGAGCCGTCTTGTCGGTGGGTTCGGAAACTACAAAGGAATTGCCGGCAGCGTCCACAGCGGTAGTTTTGTCGCCAGTGGCTGTGCCAGAGGGATCGGGCTTGGGCCCATCGTCGGCAAAGCAGGGCGTTGACAGCCCGGCGAACAATCCGGCGGCCAGAATGATGGTGGCAGCGGTCGACACTAACGACAGGCGTAGAGAGACCCTGTCGGTTCGTTTTGTCATGTTTGGTTGCTCCTGTTTCTGAGGCGTGGATAATTCGTTGGTGATCGTACGCCTGCCGGAAAAGTACCGGCAACCGCCGATACGACCACACTCGCAAATCTTGGAGGGAAGGGCTGACCCAGGAAAGAGCCGACCCCGATGAGCGCCATCGCGTTCAATCGCAGTCCTCTCCCTAATCCGCAGACGATAAAGGGATGGATCGACTGAGTCCAATTCAAATTTCTTATGGGGCCGATCAGTCGCTTCAATAATGCCTGCGCGAAAACGCCCGATCTAAATTGCCCGATTTCCAGGGAGCGCCTACAGAATTCTCTCGTGGGCATAGCCGGCGGCCAGCAGCGCGGCGATGAGCTCGGCAATATGAGCCGGTCCTCTGGTTTCCATGGTGATGTCGATGGCCGTATCGCCCAGATTCACTCCGTGATAAGCCCGGTCGTAAGCGGTTTCAACAATGTTGGCGCGATGCTCCGCCAGAATTCCTGTAAGCCTGTGCAACGCGCCGGGATAGTCCGGTAAATGGACTCGCAAACGCACCAGCCTGCCATCTTTCACCAGGCCACGCTCGATGATGCGGGCGAGAAGCGTGACGTCGATATTGCCCCCGCATACCAGCACCGCAACTTTTTTGCCTTCGAGTGGAAGTTTGTGATTGAGTACGGCGGCAATGGAAGCCGCTCCTGCGCCTTCCGCCAAGGTCTTCTCCCGCTCCAGCAGCAGCAGGATCGCGTTGGCAATCTCTTCCTCTTCGACGGTAACGATGTCGTCGACGTATTTCTGAACCAACGGAAACGTCCGCTGGCCGGCTCGTCTCACAGCAATTCCGTCGGCAATCGTCGCAGCGGAAGGAATAGTAACCGGTCCTCCTTGCGCGACCGCTGCCTTCATGGAAGGCAGCTTCGCGGGCTGAACTCCAAACACTCGGATGGCCGGGTTCGTCTCCTTTACCGCACAGGCAATGCCGCCGATCAGGCCTCCTCCGCCAATGGGGGCAACGACGGCCTCGATGTCAGGTTGTTGTTCCAGGATTTCCAACCCCAACGTCCCCTGCCCGGCAATCACCGCATCATCGTCGAAAGCGTGAATCAGGGTGAGGTGTTGCTCCCGGCTTTGCTCGACCGCCTTCTCGTAGGCCTCGTCGTAATTCGTGCCATACAGAACCACCTCGGCTCCATAGGCGCGGGTGGCCGACACTTTCGTGAGCGGCGTGGGCAACGGCATGTAAATGCTTGCCCGGATGCCTTGCCGCCCCGCATGATAAGCCACGCCCTGTGCATGATTTCCTGCGGATGCCGCAATCACGCCCTGGGCTCGTTCTTCAGGTGTCAGCGTAAGCAATTTATTCAGCGCGCCGCGCTCCTTGAAGGCTCCGGTACGCTGCTGATTATCCAGCTTGAGGAAGATTACGTTATTGGTAAGCGCCGAGAAAGCTTCCGAGTAAGTGCAGGGAGAAACGCGAATGGCATCGCGAATCCGGCCCATCGCAGTTTGGATATCCTGGATCCCAATCATTACGTTCGCGCAGTCATCATACCTTGAGAGCGCCGCCGGCAGTTACGATTATGAGGCGATTGGTTGTGCCGCGGAAACCAGCGGCGCAGGACGCACGACCGCGGCTCTAAGGTAGGCATCGACCGCCGCTGCTGCCTTTCGTCCCTCCGCGATGGCCCAGACAACCAGCGATTGGCCTCGCCGCATGTCACCTGCTGCAAAAACGCCCGTCACAGAGGACATGTAATTCTGATCGGTCGCGACATTGCCACGCTGATCGAGTACCACGCCCAATTGCTCGATCATTCCGTTCCGAACCGGGCCGAGGAAGCCCATCGCGATCAGCACCAAGTCCGCTTCGATCGTGAAATCACCGCCTGGAATCGGCTCGAATTTCGGCGGAGGACCAACGCGCACGGCGTGCAACTGCTTGACGCTTCCGGCCTCGCCGGTGAATTTCGTAGTGGCAATGCTCCAGTCGCGAACACCGCCTTCCTCGTGCGCCGCTTCCGTCCGCAGTTGCATCGGCCAGAGTGGCCACGGAGTCTGCGGTGACCGGTCATCGGGCGGCTTGGGCATGATCTCGAACTGGTGCACCGAAAGCGGCTTCTGCCGATGACAGGTTCCCAGGCAATCCGCGCCGGTATCTCCGCCTCCGATAATGACCACTCGCTTGCCGGTAGCCAGGATCTCGGTTTCAGGCTCGACCGTGTCCCCGAGGCAGCGCTTATTCTGCTGCGGCAGATACTCCATCGCAAAATGAATTCCCTTCAGCTCGCGCCCTGGAACTTTCAGATCTCGGGGGTGCTCGGCTCCGCCCGCAAGCACAATCGCGTCGAAGTCGCGACGCAGATTCTCCACCGAAACGTTGTTCCCAACTTCTGCTCCGGTAACGAACTTCACGCCTTCCGCCGACATCTGCTCCAGACGGCGATCGATGATTTGCTTCTCCAGTTTGAACTGCGGAATTCCGTAGCGCAGCAATCCGCCGATGCGGTCTGCTTTTTCGTACACCACAACCGCATGCCCGGCGCGGCATAGTTGCTGTGCCGCGGCTAATCCGGCTGGTCCAGAGCCGACAATCGCGACCTTCTTCCCGGTGCGAAGCTTCGGCGGTTCTGGCCGGATCCAGCCTTCCAGGAATCCCCGTTCAACGATGTTTTTCTCGTTTTGCTTGATCGTCACCGCGGGCTGATTGATACCCAGTACACACGACGCTTCGCAAGGCGCGGGGCAAATACGGCCGGTAAATTCCGGGAAGTTGTTGGTCGCGTGCAACTGCCGCACGGCATCCTTCCAGCGCCCGCGATATACCAGATCGTTCCAGTCGGGAATCAAGTTGTTGACCGGACAACCGGTCTGGCAGAACGGAACACCGCAATCCATGCAGCGTGCACCCTGTTTCTTAAGAGTCTCTTCGGGAAGATCGAGATAAATTTCGAACCAATCATTGACCCGCTGTGTGACGGGACGGCGGGGAGCAAGCTCGCGAGAGTATTCCAGGAAGCCGGTGGTTTTACCCATGCTGAACCTGCCCATTTTGCATCTGCCCGTTCTGCAGCTGCCCGTGCGGCATTTGTTCGGCGTGAGCCAGAACAGCTACGCGCTGGCTCGGGATGTAAGCCTCGCGGTTCCGGTTCACTCCCAACACTCGCTTGAATTCGTGCGGAAATACCTTGATGAAGCGCGATCGCATCGCCGTCCAGTTATCGAGAATCCACTTCGCGCGCGGGCTGCCGGTCAGCTCCAGATGGCGGGTGACGAGATCTCCTACGATCTGCGCATCCTGCGTTTCGACCAGGGGCTCGAGATCGACCGAGTCGAGGTTGCAACGCTCTTCCGTGAAGTTAAGGTGCTCGTCGAAGACGTAAGCGATTCCGCCGCTCATGCCAGCGGCGAAATTCCTTCCGCACGATCCCAGCACCAGCACCAGCCCGTTCGTCATGTACTCACAGCCATGGTCGCCAACACCCTCGACAACGGCGGTGGCTCCGGAGTTGCGAACCGCGAATCTCTCTCCCGCAACTCCATTGAAAAACGCTTCGCCGCTGGTGGCGCCGTAGAGCGCAACATTTCCGATCAGGATGTTCTCTTCGGGAGCAAACCTGGAACCTCGCGGGGGATAAACGATCAGGCGTCCACCAGACAGACCCTTGCCGACATAGTCGTTGGCTTCGCCCTCAAGAGTGATGGTGACGCCGTTCGCCAGGAATGCACCCAGGCTTTGCCCCGCCGATCCCGTCAAGTGAATTCGAATCGTGTCGTCCGGTATGCCCGCCGAACCGTACTTGCGGGCAATCTCCCCGCTCAGCATCGTGCCTACCGAGCGGTGAACATTGCGCACTGGCAAGTCGATCTCAACCGGAACAAGCGTATCGATTGCTGCGCGCACCGCAGCCAGAATTTTGTGATCGAGCGCCTCCCCCAGCCCGTGATCCTGCGCCTGCACGCATCGCCGGGCCACACGCGATGGTACCGGAGGGCTGTAGAGAATTGCGGAAAAGTCCAGGCCTCGCGCCTTCCAGTGGTCGACTGCGGGTTCCACCTCGAGCATGTCAACCCGGCCTACCATCTCATCGAAATTGCGGAACCCCAACTCCGCCATGTACTGACGCACTTGCTCGGCAAGAAAGAAAAAGAAATTGATGACGTGCTCTGGCTGCCCTTGGAACTGCTTTCGCAGCACCGGATCCTGCGTGGCAATGCCTACCGAGCACGTATTGAGATGACACTTGCGCATCATCACGCAGCCCATTGCGATTAGTGGCGTGGTGGCAAAGCCAAATTCTTCGGCTCCGAGCAGTGCCGCAATCACCACATCCCGGCCGGTCTGCAATTTGCCATCAGTCTGCACGCGAATGCGGCTGCGCAGGTCGTTCAACAGCAGCACCTGCTGCGTCTCTGCCAAACCCAATTCCCACGGAATGCCTGCGTGCTTGATGGAACTGAGCGGTGAGGCTCCGGTTCCGCCGCTGTCCCCGCTGATCAGAACCACGTCAGCGTGTGCCTTCGCCACGCCCGCAGCCACCGTACCCACACCCGACTCAGCCACCAGTTTCACGGCGATGCGGGCTTGCGGGTTGATATTCTTCAGGTCATAAATCAGTTGCGCCAAGTCTTCGATGGAGTAAATGTCATGATGTGGCGGCGGAGAAATGAGCCCAACGCCCGCGATGGAGTGCCGCAAGCGCGCGATCACTTCGTCTACTTTATGTCCAGGAAGTTGTCCGCCTTCGCCGGGCTTCGCGCCCTGCGCCATCTTGATCTGCAACTCGTCCGCGTTCACCAGATAATTCGCGGTCACGCCGAAGCGCGCCGAAGCGACCTGCTTCACCGCACTGCGCCGCAGGTCTCCGCCCTCATCCGGCGTGAACCGCCCTTCATCTTCTCCGCCCTCACCTGTGTTCGACTTCCCTCCGATGCGGTTCATGGCGATCGCGAGCGTCTCATGCGCTTCCTTGCTGATGGAGCCGAATGACATCGCTCCGGTGTTAAAGCGCTTCACAATTTCCTTGGCGGGCTCCACCTCTTCCATCGGAATCGGCGCGTCGCTCTTCTTGAACTTCATCAAGCCGCGCAGCGTGCACAACTGGCTGCTCTTCTTGTCGATGAGATCGGTGTATTCCTGGAAGGTCTGAAAGCTGTCTTGCCGTACGGCCTGCTGCAGCTTACTGATGGTCAGCGGATTCAATAGGTGATACTCGCCATTCGTCCGCTGATGGTAGTTGCCCCCTACTGCCAGTTCGGTCTCGAACTCGGTGACCGGCCGCAGAGAATGCTCGTGCTGAAGTTGCGCTTCGCGAGCCAGAACGTCGAGGCCTAGGCCCTCAAGGCGCGACGCCGTCCCCACGAAATACGCATCCACCAATTCTTTGTTAAGTCCGATTGCTTCGAAAACCTGGGCTCCCTGATAGCTCTGCAAAGTCGAAATACCCATCTTCGCAAAGGTTTTCAGCAGGCCTTTCTTCACCGACTTCATGAAATTCTTGACTGCGATCTCAGGCGTAACGCCATCCGCCAACTCGCCGCGCCAGGCAAGGTTCTCCACCGTCTCCAGCGCCAGATAAGGATTGATGGCGCTCGCTCCGTATCCGCTGAGCAAGGCGAAGTGCATCACTTCGCGCGGCTCGCCGGATTCAGTAATGAGAGCCACCTGAGTTCGCGTCTCTTCCCTGACCAGCAGGTTGTGCACGGCCGCAAGCGCCAGCAAACACGGGATGGGCGCATAGTCCTTGTCGACACCACGATCGGAAATAATCAGCAGAGAGTATCCCGCCCTCACGGACAATGACGCTCTCCGGCACAGCTCGTCGAGCGCCCGCTTCAGTCCGGCTTCTCCCTCGCTTGCCCGGAACAACGCGGGCAGCGTGGTGGCGAGCAGATCCCGGGTCGATACGCGGCGCAGCTTTTCTAATTCCCGGTTGGTCAACAGAGGATGCGCCAGCTTCAACATGTGGCAGTTTTCCGGCGCCTCATCGAGAATGTTGCGCTCACTGCCGATGTAGCTGATCAGCGACATCACCATCTCTTCGCGAATCGAATCAATCGGAGGATTCGTCACCTGCGCGAAAAGCTGTTTGAAATAGTTGAACAGTGGTTGCGGCCGATCCGAGAGACATGCCAGAGGAGTATCCGTCCCCATTGAACCAATCGGTTCTTCTCCAACCGATGCCATGGGCCCCAGGATCATCTTTAAATCCTCGTCGGTATAACCGAAGGCGCGTTGCCGGCGAAGAAGAGTTTCGGGATCAGGAGGGTGCGTACGAGAAGGCTCGGGCAGTTGGCTCATCGTGATCTGATTGTCATTGAGCCATTGCGCATACGGTTGCTGTGAGGCCAGGTGACGCTTGATCTCCCGGTCTGGAACGATGCGGCCTTCGATCGTGTCGACCAAAAACATTTTCCCCGGCTGCAATCGTCCTTTCCTCTCTATTTGCTCGGGTGCGACGTCGAGCACGCCCGCTTCCGACGCCATGACCACGACACCGTCACGAGTGACAACGTAACGTCCGGGTCGCAGACCGTTGCGATCGAGTGTCGCGCCGATCACGCGGCCGTCGGTAAACGCGACCGCAGCGGGGCCATCCCACGGTTCCATCAGACAGGCGTGGTATTCGTAGAAAGCCCGCTTCTCCGGCTTCATGTGCGGATTCCCCGCCCATGCTTCCGGAATCAACATCGCCATCGCGTGAGGCAGGCTACGCCCGGCTTGCAATAGAAGTTCCAGAGCATTGTCGAAGTTCGCGGAGTCGCTCCCCTCGGGCTCAATGATGGGAAACAGCTTCTTCAGATCCTCGCCAAACAGCGGCGATGCCAGCAAAGACTGCCGAGCGTGCATCCAGTTAACGTTGCCACGCACCGTGTTGATCTCTCCGTTGTGCGCGATGTAGCGATAAGGGTGAGCGCGCTGCCAACTGGGAAATGTGTTGGTCGAAAAGCGTTGGTGTACCAAACAAAGAGCGCTGACCACATCCGGGTCGGAAAGCTCGCGGTAGAAGTTCGTGAGCTGGGAAGCCAGCACCAGCCCTTTGTAGACGACGGTTCGGCAAGAAAGCGAAGGAATGTAAAACACCCCCGCGTCCTCAATGCTGGACTCACGGATCTCATTCTCTGCACGCTTGCGCACCACGTACAACTTGCGCTCGAAAGCATCTTCGTCAAGACCCGGCCGGCAGCCGATAAAAATCTGCTGGATGTAAGGTTGCGAGGCCCGCGCCACACGCCCAATCGCCGAGGCGTAAACCGGCGTGTCCCTCCAGCCTAGAACCGACAAACCCTCCTCGCGAACGATTCGCTCTAGAATCCCTTCGCACTGCAGCCGCGCATGTCTTTCCACCGGCAGGAATGTCATCCCCACACCGTAAGATCCCGACAGGGGCAACTCGAATCCCAGCTTCGCGCATTCCCGCGCGTAGAACTTGTGCGGAATCTGAATCAGCACGCCAGCGCCGTCGCCGGTCTCGGCGTCGCATCCGCAGGCGCCGCGGTGCGCCAGATTCAGCAGTACCTGGATCCCCTTGAGCAGGATGTCATGGCTTTTTTCGCCGCGGATACTGGCCACGAACCCAATCCCGCAGGCGTCATGCTCCTGCGCAGGGTCGTACAGACCTTGCGCCGGCGGCATGCCGTTCATGAGCCTTGCGCGGGACATCGCAGCGTCTCCTTAGGGATGAATTTGCTACCACGAATCGGGCTGTTCCTGGACTCGAGCCAAGGGCTGCGGGCGCAGCCCACACCTCACTCCAAGCCTACCTTGTCAATTCTGTGATAAGCCCTGGCGGCCGCCAAGTACAACTCAGAATTTCGATGCAGGGTATGCAAATTTCAGAATTTTATTGCCCTCGACAACATGCCCCAGCATTTCGAATCTCGGCGTCTTCCCGAGCAAGCAGTTTCGGCGTTTCTCGTGCGCCCGAATCCTAATCGTCGCGATGCCGAGGATCGGAAATTTCCGAATCCTGGCATTATCCCCGGCAATCCAACCGTTTGTGTGTGGAACCGCACATGCATTTCTTCCCGCAAAGCGCTAACATCGGCTGCACCGATAAGAGGTGACCCCCGTGACGGAGAAGCCAGGCTCCGAGCCAATCGCAGACGTGCCGAAATCTGTTTCAAGACGTAATTTCATTAAGGGCGTCATCACCAGTGGCGTGGCCGTTTCCTCCGCCAGCTACCTGTTTCGCGCCTCCACGCTCGTGCAGGGCCAGCAGTTGGCTGCCGGCGTGGGCGAGCGGCTGATCACCCTCAATGTCAACGGCCAGCAGAGGCGCGTCGACGTCATGAAGCAAGAGACCCTGGCGTCAACCCTGCGCTACAAGCTCGGCCTCACCGGCACCAAGCTGGGATGCGACCGTGCCGAATGCGGATCCTGCACCGTCCTCATCGACGATATTCCCTATTACTCATGTTCGGTGCTCACCCATACGGTGCGCGGTCGGAAAGTTATGACGATCGAAGGCTTGGCCAGCGCCGACGGGACCTTGCATCCCGTTCAGCAGGGCGTGATCGACGAACAGGGCTTTCAGTGCGCCTTCTGCATGTCCGGCTTCATAATGACCACAGTCGGGTACCTGAAAACCAACCCCACTCCCACGCGCCAACAACTGGCTCACGGCGTCTCGGGATGCCTGTGCCGTTGCCAGGATTACGACAAGATTCTCACTGCTTTGATGCGTGGCGCCGAGAATATGCGGAGGTCGAACCTTGGATAACAAGAAAGCTGTTGAGACTGCCGCAGCGACTGAGCGCCAGTACGGGGCCGGTTACAAGCTGATCGGCAAGAACTACCAGACCCCCGACCTCTACGCAAAAGTCACCGGCCAAGCGAAATATGCCGAAGACTTTCGCGCTGACGGCATGCTGTTCTGCAAACTGCTGCTGAGTCCCATGCCGCACGCGCGGGTAAGGCGCATTGATTCGCGTGCAGCGCTGGCATTGCCTGGAGTGAAAGCCATTCTCACAGCAGACGACCTTCCCGCCCCGGCCGATACCCTCACTGACAATGGCATCGTAATCAAGGCCAGCAAGTGGGGTGAGCGCGGCCTCACCAACGAGCCGCTTTATCAGGGCGAACCGATTCTTGCCGTCGCTGCGGTCGACGAACTCACCGCCGCGGAAGCCATCGAGAAAATTCATATCGATTTCGATCCGCTCCCGTTCGTGATCGATCCCCTCGATACCCTGCGGTCCGGTGGTCCCAACCCGCGAACCGATGGCAACGTCTGGACCCGGCCTGTAGCGCCCGGTTCCCAGGGTCCGGGAGCGCCCTTGGTCACAGAACTCAAGTGGACTTCGGCCGACTTCGCCGAACTAAAGCACGGTCGTCTTCCAATGGGCAAGACTCCCGACGAATGGACCTACGGCGATCTCGATTCCGGCTTCAAAAACGCCGCGCTCGTTCTGGATGAAACGTTCGTCACACCCGACACCAGCCATCAGACCCTTGAAACCCGCAGTGCGATGGCGTACTGGCAGAACGGCAAGGTCTATCTCCACACCGGCACACAAAGCACCGCGCAAACCTTGCCCGCGATCGCGCGCTGGTTAAACATCAGTCCAGACAACGTTGTTTTCATCAGCGAATACACGGGAGGCGGCTTCGGCAGCAAGATCACCGGCGGGGTCTCGATGATCATCGCTGCGCTGCTGGCAAAGAAGACGAATGCTCCGGTAATGATGCGCATCAGCCGCGAGGAAGAAACCTTCATCGGACGCGCGCGCCCTGGCTTTCAAGGACGAATGAAAGTCGGCTTCTCCAAAGACGGTCGAATCATCGCTCTCGACATGTTCGTCATTTGCGATAACGGTCCTTACGACGCTGTTGGTGATGCTCCTTCATCCGGTCGCATCGTTTCTCTTTTGTACCAGCCACAAGCCATGCGCTGGCGCGGTGTGACGGTGATGACGAATACTCCGCCCCGCAGCGCGCAGAGTTCCCCAGGCGGGCTGCAGGGCATCGTTATTATCGAACCCATCATCGCGAAAGCTGCGCGCAAGCTCGGGCTCGACCAGGTAGCAATCCGCCGTATCAACTGTCCCGAGGGCAAGGCGCCCTTCGGACCAGCGGCGCAGGGAAAACGACCTTATGCCACCAGTGCATTTCTAAAAGAAGCACTCGACCGCGGCGCGGAACAGTTCAAATGGAGCGAGCGGGTAGCCCGCACTCCAAAGCGAATGGGGACAAAAGTCCGCGGCGTGGGTGTATCGCTGAGCTGTTACGTCGGCGGCACCATCGGATTCGACGGACTTCTGGTCATCAAGCCCGATGGCCGGATCACCTTCCAGTCAGGAATCGGCAATCTGGGAACGGAATCCGTAATTGATGTTCACCGCGCCGGAGCGGAGGTTCTCGGCGTGCCCTGGGACAAGTGCGATGTCGTGTGGGGCAGCACGGCAAAGAACCTTCCCTTCACTTGTGTTTCCGGCGGCAGCCAGACCACCCACGCAATGACGAGGGCCGCCTACGCAGCAGCGATGGATGCCAAAAAGAAGCTCCAGGAAATCGCGGCGAAGAAGCTCGGCGGCAAACCGGAGCAATACGAGGTGGCCAACGAACGCGTCTTCCGCAAAGGCAGCGCCGGCATGACTTTGGCGCAAGCTGCGAAATATGCGATTCAACTCGGTGGCGTCTACGATGGTCACGAAGCGCCCGCCGATGTCCACAAACTGACTAAGGCCTCCGTGGCCGCGCTGGCGGGCCAGGGCCTGGTCGCGGCGGCCAAAGATAATTACCCGCGCGATGGCTCCACGTTCTCCTATGTCGCCAGCTTCGCCGAGGTTGAAGTCGATGTCGAAACCGGCCAGTACTACGTTGTGGATTTCCTCGCCTCCGGAGATGTCGGCACGGTCATCCATCCCCGCGCGCTGGGTGGCCAGATGCTTGGCCGTTCTACGCTGGGCATCGGTCATGCGATCGGGCAGAAGTGGGTGTTCGATCCACACTACGGCGAAATGGTCTCGAAGCGATTCCACCACAGCAAACCACCCACGATTCTGGATGTACCCGTCGACATGCAATGGACGGCTCTTGACATTCCGGACCCGGAGACGCCGGTGGGCGCTCGCGGCGTCGGCGAGCCGCCGGTTGCGGGCGGGTGTGCCTCCGTGTTGAACGCACTCTCGGATGCACTCGGGGACGAGATTTTCCAGCGCGCACCGGTGAACGCCGACACGATTCTGACGTCACTCGAAGCCGGCCGGCCGATGCAGCATCCGCTGATGGCCCACATTTGAGGGAAATTCGTAAGGAGAGTCATGGCTGTCATACGCGACGTAATGGCTTCTTTTGAGCTGTATCAGCCGAGTTCCGTTGCCGACGCGCAGAAGCTTCTCGAACAGCACGGAAGCGACGCCTGGGTGCTGGCGGGAGGGCTCGACAGCTTCGATTGGCTCAAGGATCGAATCAGAAAACCCAAGGCCGTGGTTGACCTGAGCGGAATCGAAGAGCTGCGCGGAGTTCGCACTACCGCTGACGGGATCGAGATCGGAGCCATGACCACGCTCACCGACGTTGCGAATGACCCCATCATCAAACAGAAATACGATCTGCTGGCGCAGGCCGCGGAACTGGTGGCCTCGCCGCAAATCCGCAACCAGGGAACCCTCGGCGGCAATGTTTCGCAGGACACGCGCTGCTGGTATTACCGCGGAGGTTGGCCGTGCTACCGTGCTGGCGGCAATATCTGCTATGCCGATACTCCCGAAGGCCGCAACCGAGAGCATGCAATTCTGCACGCGGATCGCTGTGTTGCGGTGAATCCCTCCGACTCAGCCCCAGCCTTGATCGCGCTGGATGCGAAGTTCGTGCTGCGCACCTCCAAGGGTGAGCGCGTGGTGGACGCGGAGGACTACTTCATCGGCCCCGATATCGATATCACTCGCCTGCACATCCTGCAGCCCGGGGACCTGCTCACCGCAATTCGTATCCCCTCGACGTGGGCTGGGGCGCAATTCTATTTTGAGAAAGTGCGCGACCGAAACGTTTGGGACTTCCCGCTCCTGAACGTTGCTTCCGCCATGGTGCTCTCTGGCAGTACGATCGACCGCATCCGAATTGCCGTCAATGGCGCCGCCGCGCGTCCGCTACGGTTAAAGGCAGTCGAAGATGCCGTGCGCGGAAAGCCGCGCAACACCGCGACTGCAGAAGCAGCCGGAAAATTAGCCGTGCAGGGAGCGGTCCCATTGCAGTTCAACGCTTATAAGATCCCGCTGATGAGAAACCTGGTCAAGCGCGCCATCGGTGGAGTGGAGGAGGCAACATGGGCCTCTTAGAGTGGGCCACCAGTCCCTGGGGACAAACTGTTCCGATCCACATTGCCTGGTTCCTGATCTGGGTTTCTGTGATCGCAGGCTTACTCTTCCTCATCGTCCACGCGATCTACGTAATGTATTTCGCCAAGCCGAAGGAGTTTGCCGACGATGCTTCTTCCGCCGTCCCTGCGCTTCCCAAGCATGTTCCCCGGCATTCCCTGGTGGCGCGGCTATTTCACTGGGTCATGGCCGCCTCCATGTTCACGCTGCTGTTTACCGCTTTCCTGCCGAAGGTGGGCATCCAGTTTAATTGGGTGACTTATCATTGGATCGCTGGCGCAGTTCTGACCGTCTCCATTCTCTTTCATGTCATTCATGCTTCCTTCTGGCTGGATTTCTGGTCGATCTGGCCAGACAAAATCGATCTGGAAGATGCCTGGAGAAGAGTTCGCCGCTTTTTCGGAATGCCTGCGCCACCGCCGCGAAAGTTTGCCAAATATCCCCTGGAGAACAAGCTCTTCCACGGCGTCATAATCGTGTGCGGTCTGTCGGTGATCTTTACCGGCGTTTTCATGATGTTTCGCGTGCGCACCATTTTCTTCCCCCGGAATCCCTATCTATTCACCGACATGACGTGGGGCCTGATGTATGTCCTGCACGGCCTCGCCGGCGTCGGACTCATTGCGCTCGTCATGATGCATGTTTACATGGGACTCCGGCCCGAGAAGCTTCCGATCACGAAATCGATGATCTTCGGCTGGATGGACCGCGACTTTGTTCTGCAAGAGCATGATCCCGAGCGATGGGTGATCGACACATCATCTTCGTCTCCTTCCGCATCGGCACCCCACCCAGTAGAAGGTCGAGGGCTAACCGATGCTGGCTGAGATCGCAAATCGCTGTGAAGCTGTGGAAGAGTGCTACGAATTTATGCTGGCTTACGCGGCCCAGGGGCTGCCCAGCGATCAAGGCAGCAAATCAGGTGGGCAAGTCCGTGAGTTCCTACAGCGCGCCGTGAAAGCTTTGTCAGGGCTGGCTGAGACTTGTGCGATGGCCGTCAAAGAAGAAGGTCTTGAGCCCGTCGACAAATACTTGGCGTTCTTTGCGGTGCTCGATCGCGACGCTCGCGATTCTCTTGCCGCCATTGAGTTGGTCCTGGCCCAACCTGCCATCAGTTCGCAGTTGATTGACAATCTGAACGCTTCCATCCATCTCCGCGCGCTCCTCACAGACTTGTTTCTTGTGGATGAGATCCTGCAAAAACAACACAAACCGGCCGGGCAGGTGGTCACCGGCAACGGCGAATAAAAGTAACGAATGCGGAATCATTAGACGCACTTCGCGGTAGCCCTGGCTTCTAACTAGATCAAAATCCAGCGCAGTCACCACGCGTGGGTGCGCATCTCCTTCAGTCCACGCGAGTATGATGGGAGCGGGGAGATCCCCATATCCCGCATTCATAAGGTGACAAAAGTGAAAACGAAGAAAGGTGTAATTGGAATCCTCACCGGTGGTGGCGACGTGCCCGGCCTGAACCCCGCCATCCGCGCCGTAACCATCCGCGCTTTGCGCGAGGGCTGCCAGGTAATCGGCATCCGCCGCGGATGGGCCGGCCTGGTCGACATCATCCGCGAAAAGGACTACGACAACAGCGAGAACTTCCAGATTCTCACGGAGGATTTGGTCAACCGCACCGGCCGCACCGGCGGCACATTCCTGCACACTTCGCGCACCAACCCCAGCAAGGTGAAGAAATCCAGCGTTCCGGCTCACCTGCAGTCCGCTTACAACGCCGAGAAGAACGACCTGACCGCGGAAGTCCTGAAGAATTTGGATTGGCTCGGCATCGATTACCTCATCCCCATCGGCGGGGACGACACGCTCAGCTACGGCGTCCGCCTTTACCAGGAAGGGGTAAAGGTTGTCGCCATTCCCAAAACCATGGACAATGATGTTCCCGGCACCGATTATTGCATCGGCTTCAGCACCTGTGTTACGCGCACCATTTCCATGACCAACAGCCTGCGCACCAGCGCGGGCTCTCACGAACGCTTCATGGTCCTCGAAGTTTTCGGTCGATACGCAGGATTCACCGCGATGCTCCCCACCATGGCCGGGGCCGCGCACCGCTGCGTCATCCCGGAGCACAAATTCGACATCGAGCGATTGACCGAGCTATTGGTCTCCGATCGCCAGAAGAACCCCAGCCACTATTCCGTCGTCCTGGTTTCCGAAGGAGCAATGTTCCAGGGTGGGGAGATGGTCTTCGAGGCTGAGACCACTGACGCCTTCGGCCACAAGAAGCTCGGAGGCATCGGAGACCTGGTCTCCGAAAAGCTGAAGGAACTCTCCCCCAAGTACAACAATGGCAAAGCCATCGACACCATCAATCAGAAACTCGGCTACCTGGTCCGCTGCGGCGATCCTGACGCCATCGACTCCATCGTCCCTATGGCCTATGGCAATCTCGCCCTGGACATGCTCCTGGGGAAAGTCCACGGACGCCTTGTCGTCCTGCGGAATGGCCGTTACGACAACATGCCCATCGACACCGTTACCGCCTCGAAGAAAGTTGTGAACGTCAAGGAGCAGTACAACGTCGACCGCCTCCGGCCTCACTACAAGAGCTTCGAAATGAAGCCACTCTTCATCATGACCAGCGAAACCGGATAGTGCACATCAACTGCCGGGGCCTCGGCGCGTTCTTCTTGGTGAGACTGAATGGTGTAGCCTAGAAGCATGCCGCCGACCCCGCGCCCGCCCCGCTGGTACGCCATCCCGGTGCGCGTCCTGCTGATGACGTTCATCGGCACGCTGATCTCTTTCGCCGTGAGCCTGCTGCTCGGCATCATCGGGACCGTGGTAGTGTCGGCTCGCCACGGCGTCCATCCCAACATGACCGTGGCCTACCGCCTCATCGCTCTGCCTGCGGCTGTCGTGGCCGGAAGCATCATCTTTGTGCTCGCCCTCGCCATGGAAATCCGCCACTACCGCCAGTCGAAGATCCTGGCTGCGATCGCGAGGGTGAGCTGATTGCCAACTAACGCCCCACCCCGCATCGCCATCCCCATGCCCCATTCCGGCGACCGTGAGTATGCCGAGCGGGCGATTCCGCAATACGAGCGCGCCGTCGAACTCGCTGGAGGCGAACCGGTTCGCATTCCGCTCGACCAGCCCGCAGCCGACGTCATGAGACTCGTCGAGGTCTGCGACGCCGTGCTCCTGCCCGGCAGCAACGCCGATGTCGATCCCTCCAAGTTTCGCGCGGTCCGCTCACGACACACGGCCGCCGCCGACCCGCGCCGCGACACCGTCGACGACCTCCTGCTGCAGGATGCCTACACCCTGCGCAAGCCCGTTCTCGGCATCTGCTACGGCCTGCAAAGCCTCAACGTCTACCGCACCGGATCGCTCGTTCAGCACATCCCGGATTTCTTGCCGGAAGAGCTGCGTGACCGAGTCAATCACGAAGCGGGTGGGAAGGTCGCGGTAGCGCACGCAGTTGAGATTGAGAAAGATTCCAAGCTGGCAGGGTTACTAGGGAGCGCAACCAAATCCGCGATTCCGGTGAACTCTTCCCACCACCAATCCGCTGGCACGATCGGCGACGGCCTGCGCATCGCGGCCCGCTGCCCTGACGACGGCATCATCGAGGCCCTGGAAGGAACTGCCGCTGATCACTTTGTGCTCGCCGTGCAATGGCATCCCGAACGCTCGGTGGATAAAGACGAGTCCTCCCGCGCCATCTTCCGCGCTCTGATCGAAGCCGCGCAAGCACGGACCAAGTAACTCGACATCACTTGGTCTTCTTCGCTCTCTTCTTCGTTTTCGTTTTCTTTCGCGCCTTCTTCGAATCCCCGCGCTTTTCGAGCAACACAACCACATGCGCGACTGCAGCGTTATCCAGGTTCAAACCTTCCGGAGTCTTCGCCTTCAACCCGACGCAATCGGCGGGCACGCCCAGCAACTGCGCCACGCGTGCGCGGATTCCCGCCGCGTGCGGCCCAATCTTCGGAGCCGCCAGAATCAGGCTGGCATCCATGTTCGCCACGCCATATCCCGCGGAGTGAACCCGTTTCAGCGCCTCACGCAGGAAGACAGCCGAGTCCGCGCCCTTCCATTTCGGATCGGAGGGTGGAAACAGAGCCCCAATATCGGGCGCAGCCACGGCGCCGAGCAGCGCGTCGGTGATGGCATGCAGCAGCACGTCGCCATCGGAATGCCCGCCCAGCCCCTTGCCATGCGGCAGGGTGACGCCGCCAATTTTCAGCGCAATCCCCGGACGAAACTCGTGCGAATCAAACCCGTACCCAATTCTCATGCGGAAACCTTAGCCACGGATTCGCACGGATTTCCACGGATCTTCTTTCTTTCGTTGTCAAAGAGGAGGCGGCGGAACTGCGGGCGCAGCCCAAAGTTGAGCAACAAGCCAATCTCGATTTCAGTCGCTCGCAAATAGTGAAGCAGTTGAGCTTCGTGAGCAGATTCGAGGGTTCGCGCAGCTTTCAGCTCGAGAAGGACTACGCCCTCAACGATCAGGTCGGCATAATACTGGCCGACTTTGTTTCCACGGAACCACACTGGCACCGGAACCTCGCGCGCCGTGCTGAGTCCAGATTCCACCAGCGCTACGACCAGCGCTTCTGCGTATGTCGATTCGAGAAATCCGTGGCCGAGTTCGTTGTAGACGTCATAGAAGATTCCGATAACCTTTTCGGTGAGATCGGAATGCTTCAGGCCAAGCGGTGTAGTATTCATCAGCAGTAAGTTTACGCGCTGGCCTTGGTTTTGATCCGTGGAAATCCGTGCAAATCCGTGGCTCATTTCCCTAGATAGAACTCCGCCAACTCCATGTCTGCCGGAGCTGTGATCTTGATATTGCGCGGCGAGCCCATCACGACTGCCACGTCGTGTCCCGACCTCTCCACCAGCGACGCTTCGTCGGTACCGAGGAATCCGTCCGCGGTCGCCTCATCGAAAGCCTTCTTGATCACATCGTAACGAAAGCCCTGCGGCGTTTGCGCCATCACGATACCCACGCGCGGAATCGTCGCCTTGATCAGCGCGCCTTCCGCAGTGCGCTCGACTTGCTTCACCGTGTCAACGGCGGGCAGGCCGGCAATCGCCGCGCCATATTTCTTCGTGGCCTCAATCACTTCCAGAATGATCTCGCTGGTCACAAACGGGCGCACCGCATCATGCACCAGAACGATGTCATCCCCCGCCGCTGCGACCGCGTTCAGCGCATGCTCCACTGACTGCTGGCGGTGCTCCCCGCCGACTACCAACTCGACTTTCTTCTTCAGTATGTCTTTCGCCTCACTCTCCAGCCGCGCGCGAAATCCTTCGATTTCGTTTTCCCGTAGCGCAATCCAGATCTCGCTCACGGCATCCACCGCGGCAAACTTGCGCAGGGTGTGGATGAGAATCGGCGTGCCGCCCAGTTCGGTGAACTGCTTCGAGGGCAGCCTCTTCTTCTGCTTGCCCGGAGCGCCCACGGGCATCGGAGCCATGCGGGTTCCAAGCCCCGCAGCTGGAATAATTACGACCACCTTCATAGCGGGCTGTAAGTATACGAGCGTCGAGGTAGGAGTTCAAATGCAAGTGGAAGCGCTTCGGCGCCAACAGTCCTCAAGGCTGGGGCTTGGTTTCCACCAGTGCGTTCGGCACCGCCGCCGCAGGCGCCGCGGCACTGGGAATTGCCGGGACCGCGGGCGTAACAACAGGTGCGCTGGTCCGCGCAAAGGCGCGTTCATCCCACTTGCCGAAGATCATCTTTCCCGCCGTCGTCTGAAGCACGGATGTGACCGACACATCAATCGTCTTGCCGATCATCTTCCGCGCGTTGTCCACGACAACCATGGTCCCGTCATCCAGATAGGCGACGCCCTGGTTATATTCCTTGCCTTCCTTCAGGATGAACACTTTCATGATCTCGCCCGGCAGCACAATGGGCTTGAGCGAGTTCGCGAGCTCGTTGATGTTCAGCACCTCGACGCCCTGCAACTGGGCCACTTTATTGAGGTTGAAGTCGTTGGTAATGATCTTCCCCTCATAAACTTTGGCCAGCTCGATCAGCTTGAGATCGACCTCGCGGACGGCGGGGAAATCATCTTCCACAATCTGAATTTGGAGCGTCGCCATTTTCTGCAGTCGCTGCAGAACGTCTAGCCCACGGCGGCCACGGTTGCGCTTCAGCGAATCGGCTGAATCAGCCACCAGTTGCAGTTCGCGCAGCACGAACTGCGGCGTGACGATGATGCCGTCGAGGAATCCAGTTTCCGCGATGTCCGCGATGCGGCCATCGATGATGACGCTGGTGTCGAGGATCTTGTAGCTTTTCTTCCCCTGCTTCTCACCGCCAAAGATCCCGCCCAAGGCCGCCAGGTTCAGCAAGTCGCCCTTGCTCGCGCCCACGATCAGGCCTACATAGGCCATCAGCAGCATCACCAGGATTTGCAGGAAACTCTGCGTGCTGCCGGCAGGCACACTGCTGCGAATCACAAGCGCAAACAGATAGGCGCCGCAGATGCCGAGGAAGCTCCCGATGGCCGCGCCGATCAGCCGCTTCAGGCTCACCCCGCGCAGCTTCCATTCGAACAGAACTATCCCCGCCCCCACCAGTGCGCCTATTCCGGCGTCTACAGGTTGAGACTGCCCGAAGGGAGCAATAACATAACAGGTAATCGAAACTACGACGATAAAAAGAAGACGTACAAGAATCAGATCCACAGTAAACCTCCCCCGGACGCGACTCTGCCATACTTTGGCGCGTGCACCGGTGCCTTTTCCTCGCCGCCTCCCGGCAGGAATGGGCAAATCATTATGCGGGGCGCGCAAGTATTAGGGGAATGAATCTACGCCCCGTCCCGGCCCGTGGAGGCGTGGCCGGGAGGTCTAGTAAACCAACGCCAAGAGTATATACCTGACGGCAAATAACCAGCGAATAAACCTGGGACGGCCCCATTTCCGTCCTTCGAGTGGATTCCCAACGCGCAGCTTTGTATCTGAGCCTGCTTTGTAATACTGTGAATGCCGGAAGACAGAAATGAGGAAAACATGAAGAAGGTAGGACTGGTCGTCCTGCTGCTGTTCTCCGCGCTGGCCTGGGCGGGCGCTGAACCCAACCCAGCCGACTACACCCTCACCGTCCACGTCAGTTCGGCGCGGGTTAACAGCCGCGGCCTTATAAGGCTGAAGGTCATCATCGACGGGAAAAAGTATGAACTGGAAGGCCTCGATGCCGAGAACTCACTCTTGATGCCGGGCGACTACAAAGCCAAGGCCCTTGCCGTTAAAGTGAAAGATGTCCACACCTATGACGTCTATGGAGCCTACGAGTTCCTTTTCCCCGACAAGAAGACCAGGAGGTACGGTCTCGTCGGTATAACGGAGTAGGCCTCTTCGCGGATGCGCCGCGCACCTCTCGGTTTCATCTATGCAGCCGATGAGTCTGCGCTCCGACTATCGTCCGTCCTGCTAGACTTTCCTCTATGAAAGCCTTGATGATCACCCGCCTCTCGGGCCCGGACGCGCTAGCGATCCAAGAGACCGCCGAACCAATTCTGAAGCCGGGACAAGCGCTGGTCCGCGTCGCTGCCGGCGGCTTGAATTTTGCCGACTTCATGACCACCCAGGGCGGCTACCCCGGAACGCCCGCCCCGCCGCTGATCGCGGGCCGCGAATTCGCCGGAGTGGAAGAGAGCAGCGGACACCGCGTCATGGGCTACATCCAGTGGGCAGCTTTCGCCGAGAAGGTTGCGGCTCACCCCAACATGCTATGGACAGTCCCCGATCACTGGACCGACGAACAGGCCGCCGCGTTCCCCGTGAATTACTTCACCGCCTATCTCGCCTACTGGCAGGCCGGCATGACTCAACCGGCGCCCGCCGGCAAAACCCGTCGCGTGCTCATCCACGCCGTTGCCGGGGGAGTAGGTACGGCGGCCGTTCAGATCGGCCACATTCTCGGGATTGAAATGTATGGCACATCTTCGTCGGACGAGAAACTCGCGCGCGTAAAGGAACTCGGCCTGCAGCACGGTATCAACTACAAGCGGCACGACTATGAGGAAGTCGTAAAGAACCTTACCCACGGCGAAGGCGTGGATGCCGTCTTCGAAATGCTGGGCGGCGAGCACACCGCCAAAAGCCTGCGCTGCCTGCGCGACTTCGGACGTGTCATCCAGTACGGTACGGCCACGGGCAAGGCCCCGCAACTCGATGTGCGGGCATTGTATGCGAAGTCTGCCAGCCTCCAGGGGCTGTGGCTGACCTATCTCTCGCAGAAGCCAGAGATCATGAAACCAGCGTGGTCTCAGCTCTCCGAATGGATCGCGCAACGCAAGCTGACTCCAGCAGTCGGCGAAGTGTTCCCGCTCGACCGCGCGGTCGAAGCTTACAAGCTGCTGCAAGAGGGCAAGAATTACGGCAAGGTCGTGTTGAAGATCTAGCCTCTAGCCTCAATTGCAAGCTGGGACCGTGTAAACTTAGGCCACGGCGCAACTAACCCTGCATTCTTCTAGCGCCGCCATCCTCATTCGAGGACTGATTTCGCAATAGCAACGAGGTCTTCCATGTCGAAGGTTTCTCGATTCTTTTTGTGCGCACTCCTCCTGGCTCTCGCGCTTCTTCCTTCTCATGCCGTCTTTGCGCAAACCCCGGTTCCGTCCAATCCTGACATCGACCGCCGAGTCGACGCGTTGCTCAGCAAGATGACGCTCGAAGAGAAACTTGACTATATCGGCGGTACCGGGTTCGCCGTCCGATCGCTGCCCAGGCTCGGCCTTCCGGCGCTTGAAATGTCTGACGGGCCGCTCGGAGTGCGCAGCCAAAAGAAATTTCCGTCGACCACCTACGCTGCCGGCATCGGCCTCGCTGCCACCTGGGATCTCCAACTGGCGGAGCGCGTTGGCGCAGGCATAGGAAAAGACGCCCGTGCGCGCGGCATTCACTTCATGCTCGGTCCCGGCGTCAACATCTATCGAGCACCCATGAATGGCCGCAATTTCGAATATTTCGGCGAAGATCCTTTCCTCGCGAGCTCCATCGCTGTGGGCTACATCTCCGGCATGCAGAAGCAGGGCGTCAGCTCCACGGTAAAACATTTTCTGGGCAACAACTCGGAATTCCTGCGGCACGACAGCGATTCCATCATCGACGAACGCGCCCTGCGCGAGATCTACCTGCCAACGTTCGAATCGGCAGTGAAGAACGCGCACGTTGGCGCGATCATGGATTCCTACAATCTGATCAATGGCCAGCACTCCACCCAGAACGGATACTTCAACACCGACATTGCCAGAAAGCAGTGGGGATTCCAGGGCATCATGATGTCGGATTGGGTTGCGACCTACGACTCCATCGGCGCGGCCAACGGTGGTCTCGATCTGGAAATGCCGAAGGGCAAATACATGAACGAGAAAGACCTGCTGCCGGCGATCCGCGACGGTCGCGTCAAGGCGGCGACGATTGATGAAAAAGTGCGCCGCATCCTGACCACTGCGGTACGATTCGGCTGGCCCGATCGCGAACAGACCGATCTCTCGCTCTCGAAGTACAACGAAGAAAACCACCGCGTCGCCCTCGAGGGGGCGCGAGAAGGCATTGTGCTGCTCAAGAACGAAGGTTCTCTTCTCCCACTGGATAAGGAGAAAATCAAGACGATTCTTGTAGTCGGTCCAGACGCGTATCCTGCGCAGCCGGTTGCCGGAGGGAGCGGCAAGGCGATTCCGTTTTCCGCCGTCAGCATTCTGGAGGGCATCGAGGCTTACGTTGGCACCGCTGCGACGGTCTACTACGAGCGCGGCCTTCCCAAGATGATCGACTTGGCGAACTCCACCGAATTCTCCACTGCTGCACAAAATGGCGCGCCTGGTCTCAGGATCGAGACCTTTGCCAACGGCGATCTTTCCGGCACTCCAGTCTCAGCCGAGACGGTGCGCCACCTCAATTTTGCGGCCAAAGATTGGGATGATTTCGCCGACCAGGATGAAGCGTTGGAATTGTTTGAAGCCGGCAAGAAACCCTCATCGCGCCGCTGGACCGGTTTCTATATTGCACCCTCGGATTCTTCCTACATTGTGGCCGCGGAATATTCTGGCGAAGGCAACGGCTACCGCTTTCTGGTGGATGACAAAGTGGTATTCGATACCTGGAAAATTGCCACAGCGTTGCAGGACTACACGACTTTGAATCTCTCCGCGGGACCACACAAGATTGTTGCCGAGGCTTATCAGGATTTTCCCATCGGCGGTCACCTGCGCATCGGAATCACGGACCGGCTCAAAATCGTCTCCGCCGCCGCGAAAGCTTTGGCCGCCAAAGCCGACATCGTGATCGTTGCGGCTGGATTTGACGCGAACAGCGAGTCGGAGGGAGCGGACCGCACCTTCAGTCTTCCGTTCGGCCAGGACGAACTGATTCGCGAACTCGCCGCCATCAACAAGAATACGATCGTCACCGTCACCTCCGGAGGCAATGTCGACCCAGAAGGTTGGCTTGATCACGTTCCTGCCTACCTCGAACTCTGGTATCCGGGAGAGCGCGGTGGCACGGCGCTCGCGGAGATCCTCTTCGGCGCAGTCAATCCCTCCGGTCATCTGCCCATCACGCTCGAAAAGCGCTGGGCTGACAATCCAGTTCACGACAGCTACTACGCCGATCCCGGGACCAACCGCGTGGCTTACAAGGAGGGCGTATTCGTGGGCTACCGCGGCTACGAACACAATCAAGTTAAGCCGCTGTTTCCATTCGGCTATGGCTTGTCATATACGACCTTTAAATACAGCCATCTGGAAGTAAAGGCCGCGGATGGATCGTCCACGATCGGGAACTACGAAGTTTCGTTCGACGTGACCAACACTGGCACTCGCCCCGGCGCGGACGTGGCGCAAGTCTATGTCGCCGAGGCGAGGCCGTCGGTGCCGCGGCCACCCAAAGAACTCAAAGGCTTCGCTCGCGTCGAACTCGCCGCGGGCGAAACCAAGCATGTGTCCGTGCCACTCAACCCGCGCGCTTTTGCTTTCTACGATGTGGCTGCGAAACACTGGCACGCCGACGCGGGCAAATATTCCGTGGAAATCGGCCGCTCCTCGGAGGATCTGCCTTTGAACGCCGACATCACACTTTCAGGCGCCTACGAAGTTGAGAATGATAAATAGGGAGCTTGGAAATACCGAGTTATTGCGTCGCTGAAGCCTCGTCGCCGAACACGTATTCGTTACTCACCATAAAATTCGCCAGCGAGCACAGTGTGATGGCGATGCCGTTCGCGACGAGGTAATTCACGCCGCCCAAGCCGACCAGGAGCTTCATCAGCGCTAGATTGCCCGCGATAGAAACTCCGCCCGTCGTAAGGTGGAAACGCAGTAACCGCGGCAGCGACTTTCGCCATGACGGCTGCACCCGGTCCGCCCACGTGTAGCGCTCGTGCCAGAAGAAGTTGTGCACCACCGCTGCTTCCACCGCCACCGCGGTCGCCGCCAGATAGCTGAGGTGGAGTCCGCTCCTCAGCCCGAGCAGCACGATCAACTGCACTCCGATCCCGATCCCTCCCACGGCGTTGAACTTCAACCACCGCAATAGAGCTTTGTTTGCAACTCCGCGCGCCTCTCCACTTGCCCCGGCTGTCATCGGGCGATTCTCTCCTCGCGATAAAGGCGTACCGTGTTTTGTCCAGTGAAGAAGACCAACATCAGCGCCATTCCGGCAAGACCAATCGCTCCGCCCACATCAAATAACCTGTAGAATCCGCCGAGGAAATGCACTCGCGGTTTCCACAACAACGCCAAGCTGCCTACCGCCAGCAGAATGCGCAGCTCCGTCGGCCCGAAGCGCCAGAACGACAGCCTAAACTCGCCCAGCGCGTGCGTCGCCAGATAGGACTGAATCGATAGCATGAGGAACGCGACGAGCAGGCCAATTGCGATCCGCGGGTGCATGTATCCCGACAAGGCCAGCCCACCCATCAGCGCCAGAGCGCCGAAGCTATCTACCATGTGGTCCACGTAGAAGCCGTAGAGCGGACGCAGTTGTTGCCGCACCCGCGCCAGCGTGCCATCGAGCGAGTCTCCCAGCCAATTCAGCGTCAGGCAAATGATTACTCCAAGAAGCGCATACCTGTTCCACGCAGCCAGCGCGTAGCACACGCCTGCCCCAATCTGCGCCGCGAGCCCCAAGACTGTGAGATGGTCAGGGCCAATCCATTGCGGCGTGTGCGCGGCCAGCCACAGCAGGGCCCGCTTTTCGGCCCCCGCCACCCAGCTTTCCTGTACCCGCCGCATTTGCGGGAGCGGCTGCGCCCTACTCATTTCCAGTAGCAAACGCGGGTTTACTTGCTCACAGAACTCCGTCATGCCACTCGCCATATTGGTCTCCTCGCGACTTCGGTTTACCGTCTGCATGCTGCTCTCGGAAGCAACTTTGCGGGCAAAGAGCGTTCAGAGGCAATGCTCCACAGCACAAGCGCTCCTCAAACCCACATCAACGCGTAAGTGAGTGCAGGATGAGTGGGTTACAACCAAGGGTCATCCTGGAGGGAAGGCCTAGTTTGCTACTGACAGGCTTTCCGGACCTCTTGCTACACTTCCCTCGATGGCACCGGCCACTGAGAGAGTCCAAAATAGACGTTCGCTCGTGCGTTCCTACATATTTCTTGCGGTGGCCTTGTTCGCGTGCTTGCTCCCATTTTCTGGAAAAGCCTTCAACGTTGACGACACTCTGTTCCTTTATGTCGCGCGGCAAATCACCCAGCACCCGCTTGATCCCTTCGGATTCAAAGTCAATTGGTTCCTGGACTCGGTGCCGATGGCGTACGAAACCAAGAATCCACCTCTCGCGGGTTACTACATCGCCGCGGCGGCAGGCATCGTCGGGTGGTCTGAACGGGCATTGCATCTCGCCTTCTTTCTGCCGGCACTGGCCGTAGTGTTTGGCACGTATCGCCTGGCACAGCAGCTTACGAATTCGCCGCTGCTGGCTGCCGCAGTCACACTTCTCACACCAGCGTTTCTTGTATCTGCGAATAGTGTGATGTGCGACACGATGATGTTGGCCCTTTGGCTGTGGGCGATCATCTTCTGGATCGAAGGACTTGAGCCGCGGAAGCCGGCCTATTTGGCCGCATCTGCCCTCCTGGTCGCCGCGTGCGCTTTGACGAAGTACTTTGGCGTCACCTTGATTCTGCTGCTCGCAGCGTATTCGATGGCGCGGCAGCGGCGTCTCGGAAGCTGGGCCTGGTACCTGCTGCTGCCCATCCTGATTCTGACTGGATATCAACATTGGACAAAGGCCGTCTACGGGCTGCGCATGATTACGAACGCAGCCCATCACTCCACCGGGATGCGGCAAGCGCGGCAGTCTTCAATCCTGGCCAAGACGCTGGTCGATCTCAGCTTTGTCGGCGGTTGTACTCTTCCTGTGCTGACGCTTGCTCCCGTCCTCTGGGCACGTAGGAAGATTCTCGTCGCCTGTATAGCGAGCGGAGTTGCGGGGTTTCTGATCAGCACCGGCCGAATAGGTCTCGGCGAAACCTTGTGGCCGTTCGACTTTTATCGGCACTGGTTCCTGGTCGGCATTCAACTGACCCTCTTTATTGCCGCTGGATTCGGCGTGATGGCGCTGGCGGCCACAGACGCATGGAAACGCAGAGACGCCGACTCTCTGTTGCTGCTGCTTTGGGTTTTTGGGACATTCGCTTTCACCGGCTTCGTGAACTGGACCATCAACGCCCGTTCTGTGCTTCCGTTGATGCCGGCCGCCGGCATTCTCCTCGCGCGGCGCGTGGATACGCTGCGGCTAGCGTCCATGCGGTGGCGTCCCGCCATGTTGGCCGTACTGTTAGCAGCGGCGGGTGCGGTGTCGCTCTGGCTAACATGGGCGGACACAGAACTGGCGAACTCTGGCCGAACGGCGGCAACACTCATCGAGCAGAGGACCCGGAACCAACCAGGTGCGGTCTGGTTCATGGGGCACTGGGGATTCCAATATTACATGGAGTCCTTCGGAGCGCGTGCCGTAGTGATTGACGACCCACCGCACCGTCCGGGGGATTACCTTGCCGTGGTCGAAAATGGCAGCCTCTTCGAAGTGCGACCGGAGTTCGTGGCTTCGTGCGAGGTCATTCAAGTGCCCATGACCCTCGGTATCACAACGAGCCAAAGCAAGCTAGGAGCGGGTTTCTACTCCGCCGATGCCGGCCCTCTGCCCTTTGCCATCGGGCCAGTTCCGCCCGAGCGCTTTGATCTGATTCACCTGGGGCCGAAACTCGCTTCGATGAATGGCTCACAAGACGCTCCGCGCCGGTGTCAATAAAGGAACCATCCGGGTCCGATTCGAGCGATAAACTCCGTCGCTGATATGCGCCTCTGGTAGGCTTTGAAGGAAAATCGCGTTTCGTGCACCGGTAACAAGAGTTCGGCGTTGCCAACGTAAATCTGCGACCCTGCTTCTCGATGATCATGACCAGACTTCTGCGGTTCTTCCGACCGTCCCACCAGCACACCGCGTTCTCGGCCACTCTGCTGCTGATGTCGGCGGTCATGCTCTCGCGCGTGATTGGTTACGTGCGCGAGGCTTACATCGCCTACGCGTTCGGTGCTGGACCGCAGACCGACGCCTACGTCGCCGCCTTCACGCTGCCAGACTGGCTCAACTACATCGTTGCCGGCGGCGCGGCGTCGATTACATTCATCTCCATCTATACGCGTTTCCTTGCCGAGAAACGCGACGCCGACGCGAAAAAAACCTTCTCCGTCGTCATTACCGTCATGACTGCGGTAATGATCGTCGGCACCGTCGTCGCTGAATTCTTCACCCCGCAGTTCGTGCGCTGGATGTTTCACGGTTTCTCCCCCGCGGAGGTGGACTTAACCGTCCATCTCACGCGAATTCTCCTTCCGGCACAGATCTTCTTCTATGTCGGCGGAGTGGTCTCGGCTGTTCTGCTCTCGCATCGCCTGTTTCTTTTCCCCGCCTTCGGACCGCTGCTCTACAACATATTCATCATCGTCGGCGGACTCATCGGCGGCCGCCACTTTGGAATTGCTTCTCTGGCCTATGGCGCCCTGGTGGGAAGTGTTGTGGGACCGTTTCTCGCCAGCGTGGTCGGCGCAGCCCGCATCGGCACCGGCTACAAGCCTTCGTTCGACGTCATGAACCCTGCATTCCGCGAGTGGGTCAAGCTTTCGGTTCCGCTAATGCTCGGCGTCTCCCTGGTCACGGCCGATGACTGGATCCTCCGCCATTACGCTTCCAGCGGCGTTGGTGATATCGCCCGCCTGAATTATGCGAAGCGATTGTTTGCCGTCCCGATTGCGGTGTTGGGGCAGGCCACCGGGCAAGCTTCGCTGCCGTTCTTCGCGCGATTGTTCAACGAGAAACGCCTGAGAGAATTTGCCGATACCGTGAACGATTCCGTTTACCGCGTCTCCGCAGCTTCGTTTCTGGCGACGGGATGGATGATGGCTGCCGCTTTCCCGCTGATCGACTTGGTTTATCGCCGCGGACGATTCCTGGTTTCCGATACGCAAACCACAGCAGTGTATTTCTTCTGGTTCTCGCTCTCGCTCGCCCTCTGGTCCGCGCAAGGACTCTACGCCCGCGCCTTCTACGCTGCCGGCGACACGTTGACTCCGATGGTTGCCGTCACCCTGATCACGAGCGCTTCCTTGCCGGTGTATTCGTTGTTGTTCCACAGGTATGGAGTGGTCGGCCTGGCCTGGGCTTCCGACATAGGGATCGGAGCGAATCTGCTGGCGCTGGCGTGGCTGCTGCACCGCCGCAAACTGGTTTCGTTGAAAACCCTGCGCTGGAATGAGTTAGGAAAATCTGCGCTTACCGCGGTCATCGCCGGCGGCATCAGCCTGGAAGTCGCAAGAAGTGTGACCCCATTTGTTTCTGGTCACGGCAGCCGCACGGCTGACCTGCTGCAACTGGGATTGCTGTCGATCACCTGGGCGGCGGCGGTTGCCGTAGGGCTGTGGCTGCTGAAATCGCAATTGCCCAACGACCTGCGCCGCCGCAAGAAAACTGCCTATCCCGCGGTTGCCGAAGGCGAGGGTAAAGAAATCCTGCGGGCGGGAACGCAACCTTAACCGTTTCGTCGTATGAATTTGGTTACGGTGTCAGGCCGAGCTTGCGCATCAACTCGGCGTAGCGGGCATCGGATCGAATCGGATCCAGAGCGGGGTCGCGAATGATGAACGTGAGTTCATTGTCGCCGTCCTCATACGCCTTGTTGAGATACTCAAACGCCAAGTCCTTTTGTCCGGCACGCACTGCGGCGCCGGCAACGGCAGCGGAGCGGTCGGTGCCTTCCAAAGTCATCATAAGTTGAAGATAGCCCTTCGCGTCTGGACTAACAGGAATCGGCTTCACAATAAAAGATTTGGAAAGTGTGCTTACTGCATCGGGAAAACGGCCCATAGTCGCGTACACTTGCGACATTTTAAAATACGCTGGCTGGAAACTTGGATCTCGTTCGAGAACCTTCTGAAACTGCGCCAGCGCCTCCGGATAACGCCTGGCTTCCATGAGAATCAGCGCGTAGTTGGTGTTAACGATTGAAGACAGCGGGTCCAGGGACAATGTTGTGCGCATTTCTTCCAGCGCCTGATCGAAATGATTGCTTGGGCTGAGATAGCTGATGGCGTAGAAATAGTGGGCGGCGGAATAGTTGGGGTTTAACTCGATGGCGCGCTTGAACTCAGGTTCAGCCTCGCTGAACTCGAACGCATTGGCCAGCGCCATGCCCCGCGTGGCATGCACCTCGGCCAGCGAGCTATCCAGCTGAAGAGCTTTACGGCTGGCTTCGTCCGCCAGTGCCCGGCCCTGCTTTGAGGTGATGCCGACTCCGTAGCTGGGAGCGACGTTGTAGGTGTCGGCCAGCCCAGCATAGGCCAGCGCGTAGTTGGGGTCCGCGGCAATGGCCTGCTGGAAAAGATCGATACTTTTCTTCAAGCCCGCCGGCGTGCGCCCGTACCAAAGCTGGCGGCCTTCCAGATAAAGCCGGTAGGCCTCGGGATTGGTGGTTCCTGCCTGCCCCAGCCGCTGCTGCTGGCTTCCGCTGACCTGAATTTTCAAGCGCGCGGAAAGATCGCGAGTAATCTCTCCCTGCACCTGCGTGATATCGGCCAGTTTGCTCTCGTAGTGAGACCCCCACAGCTCGCTGCCGTCCGCCGCACTCACCAGGTCGGCTTGCACGCCAATGTTGTCTGCATGCTGTGTAATGCGTCCCATCAACAGAGCGCTTACTTGCAAGGCCTGGCCGATCTTCTGCGGATCATCTTCTTTTCCC
The DNA here is from genome assembly GCA_963749985.1 of uncultured Acidobacteriaceae bacterium. Lineage (GTDB taxonomy): Bacteria > Acidobacteriota > Terriglobia > Terriglobales > Acidobacteriaceae > Sulfotelmatobacter. The sequence goes on from CAVVOS010000008.1 coordinate 1,034,075, forward strand.
TTGAACTTGAAGACCGTGCTGCGCGCCATCACTTTCAGGTCGGGCAGTTGCGAAAGCGTACTGATCAGGCTTTCGGTCAGGCCGTCGCTTAAGTATTCGGTGTTGGCATCTGCGGTGGCATTGACGAAAGGAAGCACTGCGATCGAACTAACCTTGCCCGCGTCCGGCCTTCCGCGTAAGAAATAGACGCCGGCTGCGGCGGCAATCACCAAAATCGCGACCACGCCCACGACTGCGTATTTTCGCGACCTTCCGCTCGACGCGGATATCGCAGCAGCGCTCGGAACGCCGGACGAACTCGCGGGCGATACGCTCGTCGCGGACACGGCGCTGGGCGAGCGTCCGGAGTCGTAGTCGCGCTTGAGGCGTGTAAGATCGGACCGCAAGTCGGCGGCACTTTGATAGCGCAACTCGCGGTCTTTTTCCAGAGCTTTGCCGATGATACGTTCCAGCTCCGCCGGCATATCGGGATTAAGGCGGAGCGCCGAGGCTGGCGCTCCATCCAGAATGGATTTGAAGATTTCCGCGGAGCTATTGCCACGAAAGGGCAGCGTGCCAGTGGTCATTTCGTAGAGCACCGCGCCGAAAGAAAACAGATCGCTGCGCGCGTCCAGTTCCCGGGCGCGCGCCTGCTCCGGCGACATATAAGCGATCGTCCCCAGCGTGGAGCCCGGACTGGTGAGATGCGCGTCGATCGCCGCCGTCATCGTGTTCTCCGATGCCGCCTGGCTCGAAGAACCGGCCGCACTGGCGACCTTGGCCAGGCCGAAATCCAACACCTTGGCATGGCCGCGCTTGGTGACGAAAATATTCGCCGGCTTGATGTCGCGGTGGACGATGCCCTGCGCATGCGCCGCGTCCAAGCCGTCTGCTATTTCAATAGCCAGTGATAAAACGGTTTCGTTTTCGAGCGGTTTTCCAGAGATGAGGTGCTTCAGTGTCATCCCATCCAGGAACTCCATGGCGATAAACGACTGCTCGCCATATTTGCCGATTTCATAAATCGTGCAAATATTCGGATGATTCAACGCCGACGCCGCCCGCGCCTCGCGCCGAAAACGTTCCAGAGCCTGCGGATCGCGCGACATGTCATCAGGCAGGAATTTCAGCGCGACAAAACGGCCAAGCTCCGTGTCCTCGGCCTTATAAACCACACCCATGCCGCCGCCACCCAGCTTTTCCACAATGCGGTAATGGGAGATGGTTTGGCCGATCATTTTTGTCGAATCCGCGCGGGAAGAGCGCGGCGAGGGTCGCTTCATCTTACGGACGCGGACATCGCGAGTCAACGAGCGCTGGCGTATGCACTCGAAAACCGGTTCACGCGCCGTGATCGCGACGGAAACAACAAAGCGGCGGACATTCGCACTCTGTGCGAACTCCGCCGCTGATCTTCCCTTAAGAACTCGCGAAGCGGTTCTACGTCAAAGCCTAGGCTCTGGCGCCGACCACCGCGGGTTCGGGCGCGACAGCACTCTCATCCTTGCCGTTAGGCTTCTGCTGTGTCGGCTGTCCGCCCTTGCGGATATCGATACCGCCCTTAAAGTAGGCGCCGTCTTCAATCGAGATGCGCGCCGCCACCACATCGCCGGTGAGCGATCCGTCGCTGCGGATATCCACGCGATCGCTGGCCGTGAGGTTGCCACGCACTTTGCCCAGCACCACGATCTCGCGGGCATTGATGTTGGCGGCCACCACTCCGTTGCGCCCGATGGTGACGCGGTTGCCCGCCAGGCTGATCGAGCCTTCCACCCGGCCGTCAATGTAGAGCGACTCCGATCCAGTTACCTCGCCCTTGATCACCAGCGATTTGCCAATGGTCGCCTGGTCCGCCGTGGTAGTGGTGGTGCCCGCCGGACGCGGCGCAGCGGCGGGTTCATTCGCCATAGTAATTGCAGGCGCGCTCGGGGTAGACATGGTTGGACGCTCCGGCTCGGCTGGTCGCCCGGGGGTCTGAGGCTGATTCGTCGGCTTCCACATGGATACAAAGTTCCTTTCCTAGTTGGGATTAGGGATCACGTGCCGCACTTACGTGACCAAATCAAATTGTACTCCCCCGTCTCAAAGTGAGTGCTGTGGAAAAGCTTTATTTTCAACGGAGTTTCCTACCTTGGTACGTACTTTTGTGTCTCTGGGAGGTGTCTTGCCCCGTCCCCGGCTCTCCATTTGGGACATCCACCGTGTAAGGATTCCCGAAAAAAACCTCACCTGACCACCGTTCCACAGCCCCTCGGAGTATGCTCTTGGGATCGAAGATTTATCGAAGACGTAATCCAGCCTAGCAGGAGCAAGAACATGCCAGAAGCCGCCGTGAGCACCTCTTCAACCTTCACCATCGCGCGCCCCCAGGCCGGCGAGTACGCGCCTTACTATGAGCGCTACATTTCCTTGATTCCGGGCAACGACATTCTCGACACACTCGACCAACAACGCCGCCAGACCATGCTATTGCTCTCTGGCCGCGACGAGGATGACGGCAACTTCCGCTATGCGCCGGAGAAATGGAGCGCCAAGGAAGTCCTCGGCCACGTCTGCGACACGGAGCGCATCTTCGCCTACCGCGCCCTGCGCATTTCGCGCGCCGATGCCACGCCCCTCGAAGGGTTCGAGCAGGACGATTACGTGCGTAACGGCCCCTTTGCGCATTGTCCGCTCGCCGATCTGGTGGAAGAGTTCATTGCAGTGCGCCGCGCCACGCTTTCTCTGTTGCGTAATCTTGAGGAAGCCGCGTGGCAACGGCGCGGGATCGCCAACAAGAACGAAGTGAGCGTGCGGGCGCTGGCCTACATCATCGCCGGCCATGAACTGCACCACCGCCGGATTCTGGAAGAGAAGTACTTTGTCGCGAGCCGCTGACCCGAAATTTCCATGTCCTCGCGCGCACTCACTGAACTGCTCCACGGCCAAGGCGCTCACGCGGATCCAGTCGCCTGCATCGACGACCTTCCTGCCGAACTGGCTGCACAGCGCGCAGAAGGTTTTCCGCACTCGATCGGGCAACTCGTCTTCCACATGAACTACTGGATGGACTACGAACTGCGCCGCATTCGCGGCAAGCGGCCGGCGTATCCAGAGCATTCTGCGGAGAGCTTTCCGCCCCCGCCGTCGCCCGCCGATGCACAGGACTGGGATCGTCTGCGAAAGCGCTTTGCCAGCCTGCTCGCCGAATTCACCAGGTTGGCGGATTCTTCCCCGGAAGAAATGCAGCGCCAGATCGAAACCGTGCATGAAGGTGACCGGAAGATCGCGGGAACGCTCGAAGCTGTCCTGTGGCAAATGGTCGCGCACAACAGTTATCACACCGGCCAGATCGCGACGATCCGGCGCGTGCTGGGCGCGTGGCCCCCGCGCGCCGGTGGGGACACATGGTAGGAAACCGTCGTTGGTCGTTAGGCTTTGGTCGTTGGCGAAATCACGCGCTCCCGGCTAAGTTAAGATGGACCGCTGAAGCTCCTTTGGCCGACGACTAACGACTAACGACCAACGACCAACGACGATTCTTCACGATTCTTCATGCTCTCCGACTCGACCATCCTGAAACACATTGCCCGCCAGCCGAAGCGCGCGGCCGGATTCAAGCAGTTGGTGCGCGAACTTGGCTTGCACGGTGACGCTCGCGGGGAACTCGACGCGCGTCTCCAGAAGCTGGTCGCCGCCGGTGAACTGGTTCAGCTCAATTCCGATCGCTACGCCCTGCCCCAACCCGCCGCAGCCAAGTCTGACAAGAATCTGGTCGTCGGGCGCCTCTCCATGCACCGCGACGGCTTCGGCTTCGTCATCCCCGACGCGAGTTCGCTGAGTGCGTCTCTCAAGTCGCATCTTGTTGGCGATATCTTTATCGCGCCTCACGCCATCGGCAACGCCATGCACGGCGACCGCGTTCTGGTCGACATCGTCGCCGTTCGTCCCGATGGCCGCGCCGAAGGACGCATCGTGCGGCCTGTAGTCCGCGCCCATCCCACGGTGGTCGGGATTTTTCACTATGGCGCCCGCCATAATTCGGTAAAGCCGATCGACAGCAAGATCACCATGGATGTCGTGATCCCGGCCGGAATGGAGTATCCAAGCGTTGTAGCGCCGCCGTCCTCGGCGGCTGTCTCGGGGGCGTCCCGCCCCCGCTCCGAAAGCCAAGCAACGCTCGCTAAAGCAGGCGAGACGTCAGCGCTACATAGAAAATCCCCGGACCGCGTTCTCGGCGAGGAAGCCGCTCACCGCACCACATGGGACGATCTTGAAGGCGTGGTAGTTGACGTCGAAATCACCGACTGGCCCACGCCCACGCAAAATCCCCGCGGACGCGTCATCGAAATCCTCGGCCTCCAGGACGACTTCGGTGTCGATGTCGAAATCACCATCCGCAAGTTTCACCTGCCGCACCACTTTCCCGCGGCGACTCTCGAAGAGGCGCAGAACATCCCCGCTGTTATTCCTGCACAGGAACTTCGCCACCGCCGCGACTTCCGCGCCCTTCCCATCGTCACCATCGACGGAGAAACCGCGCGCGATTTCGACGACGCCGTCACCGTGCGTAATCTCGCCAACGGTAACTTCGAGTTGCAGGTCCACATCGCCGACGTGGCTCAATATGTGACGCCGGATTCCGCGCTCGATCAGGAAGCGCGCCTGCGCGGCACCAGCGTCTATTTCCCCGACCGCGCCGTCCCCATGCTGCCCCTCGAACTCTCGACCGACATTTGCAGCCTGCGCCCGCATCTCGACCGCCTGGTCTTGTCATGCACCATGCAAATCGATCCGCACGGCGAGATCGTCGGCTACGAACTTTGCGAAGGGGTCATCCGGTCGGCTGAAAGAATGACCTACACCGCAGTCAACGCCGTTCTCGAAGGCGATGCCGCCGCCCGCGGGCGTTATGCAGCTCTGGTCCCCACATTCGAACTCATGCGCGACCTGGCCCTGATCCTCAACCGCAAGCGCCAGCGCCGTGGCTCAATCGACTTCGACCTGCCCGAGCCGGTCATCGAATTCGACGAATTCGGCCTGATGAAGAGCATCACCCGCTCGGAGCGCAACATCGCTCATCGCCTGATCGAAGAGTTCATGCTCTCAGCCAACGAGTGCGTCGCGCAGTACCTGGAATCGAAACGGATCGCGTCTTTGTATCGAATTCATGAGAAGCCGGACGCCAAGCGCGTCTACGACTTCGAAGTAATCGCCGCGACGTTCGGATATTCGCTGGGAGTAGGCGCGTTGCCCATTCACCGCGTGCAGTTCAAGAGCGACCGTCGCGCTGCCCGCGGCACCGGCAAACAGGCGCGCACCATCGAAGTGCCCAAGGACGTGCACATCACTCCCCGCATGTATCAGAAGCTGGCCGCCAAGATCGCAGGCAAGCCGGAAGAACGCATTCTGAGTTACCTGATGCTGCGCTCTCTGAAGCAAGCGCGTTACTCGGAAGAAAACGTCGGCCACTTCGCGCTGGCAGCAACGAGCTACACGCACTTCACGTCCCCGATTCGCCGCTATCCTGACTTGATCGTGCATCGCATTCTGAAAGAAGTGCTGCGCGATTCGGCGGAGATTCACGAAGGCGAAATTCCGCTGGGAATATTCCCTGCCGCATCGAATACCGTGGAAGAGCGGCGCTTCAGCGCCGCGTCAAGAGATCAGGAGCATGGGGCTTTAGCCCCTGAGTCTCCGCGGGCGCAGCCGGGCCAGACCGGCGCTCCTTCGCCCTGGTCCAAGCGCCTCGACCATGCCGCCCATCGCGAAGCCCTCGCACCCTTGGGCGGCCCCATTTCGCTCGAAGAACTTCACGAGGTCGCGGAAGAATCCAGCCAGTCCGAGCGCCGCGCCGACGAGGCCGAGCGCGAACTCATGGAGTGGAAAAAGGTCAAGTTCATGCAGGACCGCGTGGGCGAAGACTTCGATGGCTTGATCACCAGCGTGACTAAGTTCGGCTTCTTCGTCGAACTCACCGATTTGTTCGTGGAAGGCTTAGTTCCTCTGAACACGCTCACCGACGATTTCTACACCTACCATGAGAACACCCGCCAGATCGTCGGCCAGCGCTCGCGCAAGACTTACAGCCTCGGACAAAAACTTCGCGTGCTGGTCGACCGCATCGATCCCGTAGAGAAGAAAATCCAGTTCGCCATTCTGGAAGAAACGCCGCCGCACTCGACGTCCAGACCGACTTTCAAGAAGTTGAAACGCAAGCGAAGGTGACGGCTGCCAGCCCCCTCAATGCTTGTCATTCCGACGCGCGAGCGAAGCGAGGCAGGAGGAACCTGCTGTTTTCCTGGAGTCCCGCCCGAAACCACCCCGCTGGTGGTAAAATCCTCTAGTTAACCCCATCCGCTGCGGATGCGAAGCAGCGGGTTCCTTCCTCGTCGGGACGTGGCTCAGCCTGGTAGAGCACTCGCTTGGGGTGCGAGGGGTCGGCAGTTCAAATCTGCCCGTCCCGACCAATCACACTTGACACGCAGTTTTCGGTAATCTACCGACACACGCCGGGCCGCAAGGCCTGCAGTACACGCCCAAGGTAAGCACCCTAGAACGTCAGCCTCATTGCCAATTGCCCAATGCGCGGCGCCGGCCCGCGAAAGCTGCCAGTCGTCGTGATCTGTCCGAAGGTTGGACTGTCGATGTTTGCCGCGCCGTCAACCAGAGTCGGTTGCGCGAACTCAGGATGATTCAGCGCATTGAAGAACTCGACGCGAAACTCCAGCTTGACTCGCTCCGTGATCGCAGTGGTTTTGGCGAGCGCGACGTCGAGATTGATCAGGCTCGGACCGCGCAGCGCGTTGCGCGGTAGGCCATACGTCCGATCGCCAGGATTATCCACCGGGTCAAGTTGCGGGAAACAGGGATTGGGAGTGCCGCCGTCATAATACAAATTGTTTTCCAACGGCACATTGGAGAAGCTATTGGGATCGAAGATAAAGTTGCCCGTTACGGGGGTAATCGAGGGCTCGCAGATCGTTCCAGTGGAGTCGGTCGTGTAGGTGATCTCGTTGATCGTGGTCTGGTGCCTGGGGTTCAGCATGTGGATTGGTGCAACCACCGCGGCGTGCGACAGATAGGGATCTCCCGCACCCGAAGAACCGGGGTTGGCGGGGTCGATGCTGTCGGGTAACTGGGCGAAAATGTCGAACGGGAATCCGGTGCGCCAGGTGAGAATGGGATAGAGACTCCAGCCCTGGGTGAGGCGCTTCGGCCCCACCGCCCACACGCGATCGAAAGGCAGATCCCATCCTCCACTGAAGCTGATGCGCTGGCGGACGTCGCTGTCACCGGAAGCGTAGAAAAGATCCGGGCTATAAGCCGGCACCGTCGAGTTGCGCTGAGCGAACCCCGATGCGTTGTCCAGATTGTGGCCGTAAGTGTAGGCGAGAGTGAAATAAGCCGTCCCCAGCTTGGAGCTCTTGGGTTGCCGGGTAAGGCTGACCTCGAGAGCATTGTAGTTTGCGTGCGAGACGTTCTGGAATTCAGGGAGCTGTCCGAAACATTCAAAGCAACTGCTGTCCAAGGCGCGATTGGTGCTTCCCAGCACCATGGGGTTAAGATCCTTCAGCGACGTCAGTCCATGCCCGGAACTTCCAACGTAATTGGTTTCCAGAATCATGTCTGCGAAAAGATTACGTTGCAGGCTCAGGTTGTATTGGTAGACATAGGGCGTGCGCAGATGAGGGTCATCCAGATAGACAAAACCCGAACTGTTGATCGGCAGAAATGGTGCGAAACTGATGTCTGGTGCCGGCGGCGTCGAAGGAAATGTATTCGTAACTCCGGCCGACTGAAACGGCTGACTTAAGTAACCCGTTGGCCCGACCTGCCCCGGCCCAACATTATTAAAGTAGAAACCGGCGTCGCTAAAAAACGGGGCTTGGCCGTTGAATTGAAGGTTATCTTCACCCTTTAGGATGTCGTAAAAAACGCCGAAACCACCGCGCACGCTGGTCTTGCCACTCCCCGTCGGGTCCCAGGCAAAACCAATGCGGGGAGCGAAGTTCTTCTTATCGGGGAAGTTCGTCCCCCTTGGAGCGCCGGGATCACCGGGAAAAACCATCCCCAAGGGCGCTCCTGGAAATCGTTGGGATTGCAATCCAGGAATCACCGAAAAAGTGCGCCCCTCAGTATCGGACTTGGGCGTGTTGTATTCGTAACGCAACCCAATCGTCAACACGACGTTCTTGCTTGCATGCCACTCGTCTTGACCAAATACATAGGTGCTTTTGCTGCGAATGTTGGTGGGAGCGAGCGGCCCCTGGAAGTACGCGTCCGGAATGCCGAGAAGAAAGTCGGCGTAATCATTTCCCGAGCCCGTGCTCGTGCCGGTGTAGAAATCAAACTCGCCGTTCGTGATGTAATCGTAGGCCATATTCTGCTGGTAAGGCGAGAATCCAGCGCCGAACTTCCAATTGCTTTTCCCGTGCGTCCACGTAACCCCGTCGGTCCAGGAAAACGTGTTTTGGACAAAGCGCGTTGGACCGGCTTCGCTGAGACCAATGTCAAAACCGGTATCGAAAAAAATGTTGGTCGGTCCCGTCACCAGGTCGGGAGTGATGCCAACGATGCCAAGATCGGCGGGGCTGGGCAGCTTGACCGCCGGACTGTCATGCAGAAAATTGCTGCGGTGCGCGACAAAATGAAATTCGTTGAGTAAAGTCGGCGAAAAGATGCGAGTGTAACCCAGGTTTACAAAGTAATAATGCGCCGTATTCGTGCTAGGGAAGCCAGGAACGCTGGCGTACGGCGCAGGGTTGAGAGTCCCGAAGTAGGGGTCGCCAGCACGATTCAGGCCGACGGTGGCTGAAAGCTTGTCTTTGGCGCTGAGGTTGAAATCGAACTTGCTGGTCAATTCATTCCGGTTGTCCTGCTCGTTTTCCGACGTGGAAAGCAGCCCTCCGGGAGCACTTGGGATTAAGCCGGCCTTGATATATGCCTGGGCCACGGGGTCGATCTGCGTGGGATCGATGATGCCGTTGACCACGCTTCCGTTGGGCGCCGCAAAAGATGGATTGGCCGTCAGGAAACTCACCACACCGGGATCAGGGCATCCGGCTGGATTCAGGCAGACTACGCCGTCAAACGCTTCGACTTCCGAAAAATTCCCCTGCAACTCCTGCGGCGTGTAGACCGGCGCATCGATAATCGGAATAGCCTGCACCTGCCGTTGCCCCTGGTAAGCGAGAAAGAAAAACACTTTGTCTTTCAGAATTGGTCCACCCAGCGTCGCGCCGTACTGGTTGCGCTTAAGATCGAGCCGTGGAAGTCCCTGCTGAATGTTGAAGTAGTCGTCGGCGTCGAAGGCTCTGTTTCTTAAGAATTCGAACAAGCTGCCATGGATCTGATTCGTACCGGATTTGGTCACGACACTGATCACGCCGCCGCCATTGCGTCCGTACTCGGCTGTGTAGTCGCTGGTCAGAATCCGGAACTCGGCAATGGCGTCGGGATTGGGATCGAGCACGTTGCTGTTATCCAGCAAGTCATTGTTCAGTCCACCATCCAGCAGGAATGTCACGGAATCGGTGCGCCCTCCGGCTATGCTGTAATTCCCCGCGCCCCCGTTGTCGTCGTTGCTCTCCGTGACTCCGGGTTGAAGCAAAGCCAGATCCAGCATGTCGCGGCCGTTCAGCGGCATGTTGGTGAGGGTCCGTCCTGTTATCGACTGCCCCAGAGTTGGGTTGACGGTCTCGACCGGCGCTGCTTCTGCGCCGACGTCTACCTTCTCGCTGGCCGTTCCAACTTCCATCTTGATGTCGATGCGCAGAGCCTGATTGATGAACAGCTTCTGTTCCGCGCTGATCACCGTGCGAAACCCAGCGCGCTCGGCTCTTACCGCATAGTTCCCGATGGGTAGCGCCAATACTTGAAAGTGACCTTCGCTGTCGGTAGCGGCAGCGCGCACGACCTGAGTGGCCGTGTTGGTCACGGTGATTTGCGCAGCCGCAATCACCGCCCCCTGCTGGTCGTAAACCGTGCCGAAGATTCTTCCGGTGGCATCCTGAGCCGAAGTCGCGGCCGGCATTACCACGGCAGCCAGCAGGAGCAGCGCCGTCCCGGATCGCCGCTTCAGAATCTTCGCAATATTCCCCCGACAAATGCTCCGCCCTGACTCATGAATTTCCATTGGCCCCCCTGCGCAGACGGCATTTTACACCAGCAGGTTGGACCTTAAAGAGTTCTCCCAGCGCCACTGCGGAAAAAGCAGTCTTGAGGTCGACATAGTTTAAGCTTGGAATGCAGAACTGGAATCGGCGACCAATGCAGGTCGTTTCGCCGGAGTCTTCCCGCCAGAGCTATCCCGTGCGCCGCGTCGAGAGCAAATTCAAAATCTCGCGCAGGCCCTGGCGGATGTGCTGAATCTCGGCGGAGGATTGCGCCGGAAATGGAATCGCAGCCTGCCCTTTGTCGGGTTTCGCCTCCGCGCGCAGTTGCTGCCGCGCGCCCACGATGGTGAAACCCTGTTCGTAGAGTAGTTGCTTAATGCGCAGGACGCTTTCCACGTCGCGTCTGCGGTACATGCGCTGACCCGTGCTGCTCTTCACCGGCTTCAGTTGCGGAAACTCGCTTTCCCAGAAACGCAGCACGTAGGCCGGAAGACGGCACAAGGTAGCCACTTCGCCGATGCGGAAATAGAGTTTGTCCGGGATGAACACCTCATCCGTCTTCGTCTTGCCCGCGCTCTTCTTTCTCGGACTCATGCACGCACCAGGACTCGCTTCCAACCCTCACCAATTGTGACACACCGCGAGGGCTCATAAGGAACATTTTGAGGGAGAGAGTTCAGCAGTTGGCAATTAGCAAATGGCACCTGGCCTCCGAGAACCAAATTCGGCTCTGGAAGACCAAGCCTAAATGCTAACTGCCAATTGCTAACTGCCCCAGACGGAAACGCCTCTCAAGAGGTGCTTCTCCTGAGAGGCTGGTTAAATTCTTTGCCCTTGCGAAGTATCGTCTCGCAGACGGTTAGTGTTTCTTCTTTTTTGCTTTCTTCTTCGTTGCCATGAAGGTTCCTCCGTGAACGATTTTCCCTTGCAACTTCGGGGACCCGATTGCAAAAAGCCACCCAACTTGTGGTACGGGTAGCGTCCTTAACACAAGATATTGCGGCAGTATGAACGCAGTGTCAACACAATTTTACGAGAAACGAAAGAATTTCTCGCGCCAGCACCCAATCATCCCGCCGCGAGGCCCCGCATCTAAGTGGTAAAAGTTCATTATGAGGTCGACTTCATGACCGACATCGCGGCCCAGTATCTCGACGAAGCCCACCGCCAGATGCGCGGACACAAGCGCCTGGCTGAGAGCGCAATGGCACAACTCAAAGACCATGAGTTGTTCCTCACGCTCGATCCCGAATCGAACTCCATCGCCGTTATCGTAAAGCACATGTCCGGCAATATGCGCTCACGCTTCACTAGCTTCCTTACCACGGACGGTGAAAAGCCCGACCGCAATCGCGACCAGGAATTCGAGCTCAGCTCCGCCACCACTCGCCGCGATCTTACGAAGTGGTGGGAGGAAGGCTGGGCGCGGGTCTTTGCTGCCATCGAAGCACTTACGCCGGAAGACGTCGCACGCACCGTTACGATCCGTGGCGAACCCCACACCGTGCTGCGCGCCCTCAACCGCCAGATCGCTCACTATGCCTACCACACCGGGCAGATCGTGTTTTTGGCCAAGCACATCCGCGCCGGCAAGTGGAAATCGCTGAGCATTCCCCGAGGGAAGTCAGAGGAATACAAGACCGCTCCTCCGGCCCCCTACAAGCCCATGAGCTAGACAGGGTACTGTTACAGTTTGAATTTGCAAGATTCACATGAGTTTGGGGGTGACTCCTGCGATGGAAGCGGGAATCTCTAATCACGCTTGGTCAGTCGAAGAACTCGTTAGGCTCCTAGACGTGCGCGTATAATCTTGCGGCGAAACTTTCTTGCTCTTCGCTGTATTCAGGTTGCTTCATATGGACTACGTTACGCGCCAGTTCATAAACCTCACCAAGAAATTCCGCAAGGAGCTACGCCGAGCCTTGCAACAACAAACAGACGCTATACGAGATGCCACAAAAGCAGCCCGCGAGAACAAGCAATATCCACTTCCAGTGCCGCTGCCAATTGTGGCTGAATTGCAAGTTCCAGAAGCAAAGGAAACTGAGCGCAGCAAGCGCGAGGATCGCGCCTTCGGCGTACAGGTGTGGCTTGCCGTCGTAACGACGCTCACCTTTCTGGCGGCTGGTATTTACGCCGGAATTGCTGCTAACCAATCGAGCACGATGAACAACACCTACGGCGAAATCCAAAAACAAACGACTATGATGCGGCAGCAGTTGGTCGGAACTCAAGCTGCCATCCTCTATATGCCCGAACCGAGATGGGATAACATGAAACAAGAATTGGTTTTCACGATAGGCAACAATGGAATGTTGATTGGCGTGCTCAAGAACTTCGACGCTACTATTCAGAAGAAATCTCTGCCAGCGCAACGGCCAATCGGAAAACCGATAAGCATTTACGTATCGAACCGTCCGATTCAAAAAGGTGGCACTGAGACTATCGACCAAGCGTTGCCGTGGAAACTGCCAGAGGTAAAGGATGTTGCTCTGTGGCCAGGCAAAGAATTTGTAACTGTCGATGGGAGTTTTACCTATGATAACGGCTTTGGCGAACCCCTCACTCAACGATTCTGTTTCCTCTGGATGGCACCCTGGAGTTTGACCATGCCAGCACCGATGACTGGAGGATGGGGTGGTGGCGCTTGGGCTTGGGGAGGCGGGAAAGAGCCTTGTCGAAAAGTCCAAGACATGGAAAACGAGTTCCTGAGAATTAAAGAGCACATTAAAGAATCCAGCACTCCCCAAAAACATTAGCCCTGTCACGGCAACCAATACGATAAGTCGGAAGAGCCCCTTCATGGCCTAGGCTTTTCCGTTCCGGCAAACTGTAACAGTACCGTTAACAGGCACAACGGAGTGAAGTCCCTGCCACAGTGCTAGAATCATACGTTTTGTGTCTAAGTCCGAATTCATAAGGTAGCCTTCATGCCCTCCACGATGTTCGCTGTGGTAAAGCCAGAAGCCGCACCCGGCGCGGAAATTCGCGAGGTAAAGATCCCAGCTTTCGGCCGGACCGACGTTCTGGTCAAAGTGAAGGTCGCATCCATCTGCGGCACCGATTTACATATCTACAACTGGGATCGCTGGGCGCAAAACCGCATTCATCCTCCGCTGATTCCAGGGCATGAGTTCTGCGGCGAGGTGGCCGCATTCGGCGACGAAGTCACCAGCGTGAAGGAAGGCGACTTCGTTTCCGCCGAGATGCACGTGGCCTGCGGCAAGTGCCTGCAATGCCGCACCGGCGAAGCTCATATCTGCCAGAACGTGAAGATCATCGGCGTAGATGCCGATGGCGCCTTCGCCGAGTACGTGGTCATTCCGGAGTCCAACATCTGGAAGCTTGATCCCGCCATCCCACAGGAATACGCCTCGATTCTCGATCCGCTGGGCAATGCCGTCCATACCGTCTTGGCAGGTGAGATCGCGGCGAAAACCGTGGCCATCACCGGTTGCGGACCGATCGGGCTGTTTGCCATTGCCGTAGCGAAGGCCGTCGGCGCAACCACCGTGTTCGCCATCGAAATAAACGAGCACCGGCGCAAGATCGCGCGTGAGATGAAGGCCGATTATGTGCTCGATCCCTCGAAGGAAAATGCCAGCCAGATTGTGATGGAGAAAACCGGCGGCCTGGGCGTGGACGTCGTCCTCGAAATGGCGGGACATCCCGACTCGATTCGCACCGCCTTCGACATCGTTCGCCGCGGCGGAAGAATCTCACTCCTCGGCCTCACCTCAAAACCCATCGCCCTGAACTTTTCCGAAGACATTATTTTCAAAGGCATCACGGTGCAGGGCATCAACGGGCGCCGCATGTACCAAACCTGGTACCAGATGACCGCCCTGCTGAAAGCTGGCAAACTCGACCTGCATCCCGTGATCACCGACCGCATCCCCATGAAAGATTTCTCCCGCGCCATGGAGCGGCTGAAAACCGGCGAGGCCAGTAAGATATTGGTGTATCCGAACGGCGTGCGATGATGGCGCGCAACGAGGTAAATCATGAGCCTTGATGCATTCGTACGTTGTACTTGCATTCGGGACGGCAAAGCCAAGCCGCATCCGTTCCCCGACCGGCTCACCTTCGATGAGTCCGGCGAGCCGATGCTGAGCGGTGACCCTTCCGACGAAGAATGGGAAGCTCACGATCAGTGGCTCACCGATTCCTGTGAGCACGGGGGATATCTTCTCTCCATGTTTCTGGGCAACATCACGCGGGTGGGAAACCTGCGCAGCTTTCTGCGCGCCCTGCAGGGAAAACCCGGACCGCGGTTCCCCATTCTGCTGGAAAAAGTTATTTACGATGGCACTCACACCGGCGATTCGATCCCGCTCAACGAATCGCCCGCCCTGTTGAAAGAAGTCGAGATCGTGCTCCATTCCAGCGACATCCTGGCCGAATCCGAGAAGGAGTTCTTCGGAAACATGAAGGAACTGTGCGAAGCCAGCATTGCAACCGGCAACCCGATCATGTTCTGAGGAGTTGTTAGCCACGGATTCTCACGGATCAACACGGATCAGGAATTAAGATCTTGGTTCTAAAATCCGCGTTGATCCGTGCAAATCCGTGGCAAAGAAGTTTTTGAGGCTCTCATGACCACTGCAACCCGCACCAACCCGCTTTCCTATCTCACCGCCCAGCTCAACGAACTCAAGGCCAAGGGCACGCACTTCAAGCTGCGTGTGCTCGAGGACGAGCAGGCGCCGGTCTGCACCTTCGACGGCAAGAAAGTCATCAACCTCGCCTCGAACAATTATCTCGGGCTCACCACGCACCCCAAGCTGCGCGAGGCGGCGCTCGAAGCCACGCGCAAATACGGCGTGGGATCGGGCGCGGTGCGCACCATTGCCGGAACCATGAAGATCCACATGGATCTGGAAGAGAAGATCGCGCGCTTCAAGAACGTGGAGGCCTGTGTAGTTTTCCAGTCAGGCTTCGCGGCCAATGCGGGTACCGTATCGGCGGTGCTGGGCAAAGACGATTTCATCATCTCCGACGCGCTAAACCACGCCTCGATCATCGACGGCGCGCGCCTCTCGAAGGCACAGATTCTAGTCTTCCGCCACAAAGACATCGCCCACGCCGAAGAGCAACTGGCCAGCATCAAAGACAAGCCCGGCAAGAAACTGTTGATCAGCGACGGCGTGTTCTCGATGGATGGCGATATCGGCCCGCTACCCGGACTGTGCGATGTCGCGGAAAAATACGGCGCCATCATGATGGTCGACGACGCGCACGCTTCCGGCGTTCTCGGCCGCAACGGCCGCGGCACCGTCGACCACTTCAACGTGCATGGCCGAGTCGATATTCAGGTCGGAACGCTCTCGAAAGCCATCGGCGCGCTCGGCGGATACGTTTGCGGCACGCGTGATCTCATCGATTTTCTCTACCACCGCGCGCGCCCATTCCTGTTTTCCACGTCGCATCCACCATCGGTCGCGGCAACCTGCATCGCGGCTTTCGACGTTCTGGAAAACGAACCCGAGCGCATGGAAAAGCTCTGGGAGAACACGCGCTTCTGGAAAAAAGAGCTCGGCCTGCTCGGCTTCGACATCGGCGGCCGCGCCACTCCGGCCAGCGAAACTCCGATCACGCCCATCATCATCGGCGACGGCAAACTCACCATGGACTTCTCCCGCGAGCTCTTCAAAGAAGGCGTCCTCGGCACCGGCATCGCCTTCCCCACAGTGCCCGAAGGCAAGGCCCGCATCCGCACCATCATGACCGCGACGCACACGAAGGAAGAGTTGGAACAGGCGCTGGAAGTGCTGGGGAGAGTGGGCAAGAGGATGGGGATTGTGAGTTAATCATTCCGCGCGGTGCACAATCTTCCCGCCCACAATCGTCGCCACCACTTTCCCCGTAAACTGCCAGCCATCAAACGGCGTATTGCGCGACAACGATCGTGACTTGGCCGCCTCAAACGTCCAGCGCTTCTTGGGGTCGAAGATGGTGACGTCGGCAAAGCTGCCGCGGGCCAGCGATCCGCGCCCACGAAGGTCAAAGACATGCGCGGGCCCGGCGGTAAAGAGTTCGACAATCCGCGTCAGCGGAATCTTGTGCTCGCGGTGAAGTTTCGTGATGGCCAACGCCAGCGCGGTCTCAAGTCCCGTAACGCCGAACGACGCCCGCTCGAACTCCACCTGCTTTTCGTGCGTGGCGTGCGGAGCGTGATCGGTGGCGATGGCATCCACGGTTCCGTCGGCAAGCGCCACCAGAATGGCCTCGCGGTCGGCCGCCGAGCGCAGCGGCGGATTCATCTTGAAGTTCGTGTCATACTCGCCTACGTCTACATCGAGCAAAGTGAAGTGATGCGGCGTGACTTCGCACGTTATACGGGCCTTGCCGCGCTTGCCGCGGCGCACGGCCTTAAGCGCCTCCGAAGTGGAAAGATGGGCGATGTGCAGGCGCGATTCGCGCACATGCTGCGCGAGATTGACGTCCCGATCCACAATGTTCGCTTCCGCGCTCGCCGACATCCCGCGCAGCCCGAGCCGAAAGCTGGTGGGCCCTTCATGCATCGAGCAGCCTTCTGTAAGCCGCGTATCTTCGGCGTGCTGCACCACCGGCAGATTCAGTTCGGCGCCGAGTTGCAGGGCTGCGCGCATGATTTCGTCGTCGAGAATTGGCTTGCCGTCGTCGGTAACGGCCACTGCGCCGGCCCGCTGCAGAGCGGCAAAATCGGTGAGCGCGGCGCCACTCGAGCCGCGCGTTGCAGCGGCAATGGGAAAGACGTTGACCACAGCCCCGCGCTCGGGGTGCCGCAGCCACGCAACCCACTCGGCAGTGTCCACCACCGGCGCAGTATTGGGCATGGTGCAGACGGAGGTGAACCCTCCCGCGGCAGCGGCTGCGGTGCCGGTGGCAATCGTTTCTTTGTAGCTTTGTCCCGGCTCGCGCAGGTGAACATGGAGGTCAATGAATCCCGGAGCAACGATCAGACCGCGCGCATCGAACTTCTCGTCGGCGCTGCCGCGGATCTTGTTGGGCAATGCAATCTCGGCAACGCGGCCATCGCGCAGCAGAACATCCATGGGCGCGTTGATCTTCGCCGCCGGGTCGATCACGTGGCCGCCCTTGATCAGCAGGCTTGCGGCTTCTCGTTTTTGGTTCTTAGCACTCGGCATTCAGTCCCCGAACTGTTTCGCTCTTGATGCCTCGATCCGCATCGATCCGTGAAAATCCGTGGCTCATTTCGCCTTGCCTAACGCCCGCGCCAAAATCGCCATGCGCGTGGGGACGCCGTTGTGCACTTCGTCAATAATCATCGATTGCGCGCCGTCCGCGACTTCTGCTGTCAGCTCCAGGCCGCGGATGATCGGTCCGGGATGCATGACGATCGCATCGCGCCGTGCCAGTTTCAGCCGCGCCGCAGTCATCTGGTAGCGCGCAATGTAATCCTGCAGACGAATCTTCTGGCCGGCAAGCCGTTCCTTCTGCAGGCGCAAGAGCATGATCACATCCGCGCCGCGCAGCGCTTCTTCAATGTGGCGCGTAACGCGCAGGTGGGGGGCAAGCGTGGCGGCCACGTCAGGCACAAATTCCGGCGGACCGCAAAGCGTGATCTTTACCCCGAACCGGGTCAGCAAGTGGCAGTTGGAACGAGTTACGCGGCTGTGGAAGATATCGCCGATGATCGCAACCTGCAAGCCTTTGAACGATTTCTTGTGCTTCAGGATGGTGAAGGCATCGAGCAAGGCCTGCGAAGGATGCTCGTGCATGCCGTCACCCGCATTAATGACGGGAATGTCGAGATGCTTCGCCATCAGGTGAGGCGCTCCCGCCGCGGGGTGGCGAATCACGATGGCGTCCGCGCCCACCGCGCGCAGAGTGTAGCCGGTATCGAGCAGAGACTCGCCTTTCTCAATGCTCGATCCTGAAGATTGCACCAGCGTGGTGATGGCGCCCAGCGACTTGGCCGCGAACTCGAACGAAGATCGCGTGCGCGTGGAAGCTTCGTAAAACAGCAGCACGATTCGCTTATTGCGCAATAGTGGACGCGCCTTCAGCGGATTCATCCGCCGGGCCAGCTTCAGCAGGCCCAGGATTTCCTTGTCCTCCAGGTGCTCGATACCGAGCAGTGAACCGCGTGCTGGTTTATTCATCGCGTAAGCAGGCAAACCGTGCATCATACGCGGCGAACATGGCCCGCGGCAAGGCCGGTTCGGGTGATTGCTCGCGGCAGTGGTTTACGGCCGGTTCCGTCGGCCCAGGAAGGCGCCAGTCAAGGCTCCCGCGATGCTACCCGCCGCCACCGAGATCAGGAAGAAGCCCACCATACCCAGGATCAACTTGGCGGCCAGGCCTTCCGGCGTTTTTAGCAAATCGAGAGTGGCCTGAACCTGCGGGTCGTGGGAACGCGACGCGACTTGTTGGAGAGCTTCGATCATCTCCTGGCGAATTTGTGTACCAGACTGCAGTATCGTCAGGAAAATCGCAAAGAAAATGGCGAATACTCCAGAGGAGAAAAGACCGGTGACTGCCCCAAGCTGTGCTCCGGTGCGGGCATCAACTTTCCAAATGGGGTTGCGGCGACGGTAAAGAATGACCGCCAGGCATCCCGCACCCAATGTGGCCACCAACGGAAATACCAGGCGAAGAGACATCACTATGATGGAAATCACGGCCGCAATCGCGCAAGCCCGAAAAGCCCGCGGCCACTCGATCCCGGTGGAAAGCGCCGGAGCACTCAACGACCCTGAGACATTGGGTGGGTCCAGGGAGAAGGCAGGCCGGTCATCGGACGAAACACTTCCCGCCGCCTGCATTGAAGGCTCCGCCAGCGCCACGCGAATCTGCGGCGCACCACACTCCGGGCAGAAAGGCTTGCCGTCTTCGATGCTGTGTCCGCACTTGTGGCAGGGATGGTCCATCGCAGGCAAAAGCTGGGCTAGTTTGAAGGTATCGCACGATGAGCGCAGGCGCAAGGAACGGAGGCCACGTCGTTCTCGGTAGTTTGTGGTTTCCCGCAACCCGCTAGATATCGCCCTGTTTGCCGCGCGCGCGCGCATAGACCAGCGCGAAGGTGGAGGCTTTGCCGTTCTCATCCGGCTCGACGGCGACCACATGCTGATTGTCTTTATTACCGACTTTCAGTTCCGTAACCGGCCCGGAGTTGTCGCCTTCACACTTGAGGGCCTTTGACGACTCTTTCTCGTCATCGTCGTTTCCGGCATTGACATGAACGTCGCCGCCAAGTTCGTGCGAGTGGCATTCGAGGACCTTGCCGTATTTCTTGAGCTTGTCGCGATAGAAATCGACGACTTTGCCGGGGGCGTCGTCGGACTCGTATTTCGCGACTATCAGCTTCATTCCAAACGCCTCGGTAAGAACGCCGAAATTCAACGCGCCGTCATACTCCGTGTCGTGCTTGGGGCGCGCCCCAGGATAGAGCGGCAATCCGGCTTTGCGGGCGTCCGCATCGTTACCCAGGTGCAGGTCGCCCACCGAGCTTTGTATATCCAGATGCTTATCCGCATCTCCGTCTTGCTTTTGAGGCTGGGCAGCGAAGCTGTGAATCACGATGGCGACGCCGAACGCTCCTGCGAGGAGAGAACGAAACACAATCGATCGAAACATGACTTCCTCCTTAAGGAACTGCCGTCGCTCGCGCTAAGCCACCTCTGCTAAATGTCTGCATCCTTGCCGTGCGTACGCACATACACCAGCGAGAAGCTCGCTCCCTTGCCTTGGGGTTCAACCGCCACGATGTGCTGGTCGTCTTGTTTGCCAACCTTAAGCTCAATGTTGTTGCCGCCGCTGCCTTCGCAAGTCAACTCGTTCGAATCTTTTTTCCCCATGTTTACGTTCCAATTTCCATGGGAAGTGTGGCATTCCAGCACGTTGCCATACTTCTTCAACTGGTCTCTGTAGAACGAGAGAATCTTGGCGGGCGAGTCATCCGATTCGTATTCGACCGCCACCACCTTCAAACCGTATCCGAAGCCGGAGATATTCACGTTGGCGCTCTTGTCGCTGCCGTCGGAATCTTTCTCTCTCAAGCGCGCACCCGGATAAACCGCCAAGCCGATATCGGAGACGTCCGCCTCTTTGCTCACATGGACTCCGCCAACCAGCGTCTTGATGTCCACCTGCTTGTCCTGCCCGTTGGCTTCTTTCTTCACGTTCACGCTGCACCCCGGCAGCAGCAAGAGCGCGGCCAGGCTGGCTGCGGCTACGACAAATGCGATAAATGCGGAAAGCTTACTGTCGCGCATGTTCTGATCCTCCACTCGCAACTTGCGCTGGCCGCTCGATCCCCGCGCCTCGCTGTGCGACATTAGGAATGCTCACCGGAAGATGTCCGCGGATCGCGCTTTCTCCAAACAGCGCCTTAACCGCGGCTATCTCCGAGACCGTCGCATTGGAAAACGTACACATGTAATTCTCGATCTTCGGAAAGTCAGCCGCCAGGTACGGATTCCCCATGGCGATGACCTCGGTCTTTTCCGCTGCGCGATCCAGCAATTGCTGCAACAGCACGCCGGTCGCATCCGCCATCGCGATCGTGTTCCCTACCTTGCCCGCGGTCGGAATCACATAAACGGCAGCCACCACGGTCTTAGCTTCTTCTACCGCCTTCAGCACCTCGTCGCTCATCCCAGCCGCAACCCGCGGATCCACGTAGATCACACGCGCGTCCGGGATGCGAGCTCGAAATTCGCGGCCGAAGGCGCGCCCGGAATCGGTCCGCACGTCGTCGGAGAACAGCACCGCTACAACCTGATTGTGTGTCTCCTCCTGTGTTGTATACGGAAGTGCGGCCTTCGCGGTTCCCTGGTATCCGAGAGAAGATTTGAGCGGCAGAACCTTACCGTTGTCGCGCACCAGCGTGACCGCATCCTGGGCCACCTGCTGCCCGAAAGCCAGGTTTTTCGGCTTGCCTACCACGGTTGCAATGGCGCCCAGATCCACCAGTCGCCCATCCTGCAGGCCCAAAGACGCCTTTGTCTTCAGTATCTTGAGCACGGAGCGGTCGAGACGTTCGCGCGAGATTTCACCCGCACGAACCGCCTGCACCATCGCGTTATACGACGCCGGGAAGTCAGCGGGAATCAGCAACAGGTCGTTGCCAGCCTTGAAAGCCTCCACCGCGGCTCGGCCGATGTTATTGGCGAAAAGATGAGTGAGCCCTGCCATGTCGAGCGCATCGGTAACCACAATCCCCTTGAAGCCAAGCTGTTTCTCCAGCAGGTCCGAAACTATCACCGGGGAAATCGTGGCCACATGGTTGGGATCGGGATCGAGCGCAGGCACAGTCACGTGCGCCACCATGACCGCGTCCACCCCCGCCGCAATGGCTTGACGAAACGGTGGCAGTTCAATGGAATCAAGGTGCGCGCGGTCAACATTCACGCTGGCCACACCAAGATGCGAATCGGTCGCCGTATCGCCGTGACCCGGAAAATGTTTGACCGTGGTCAGCATCCCGCCTTCGTGCGCGCCTTTGATGTAGGCCACCACCAGATCGCCGACCTGCTTAGGATCTTCGCCGAATGAGCGCGTATTGATGATGGGGTTCGCCGGGTTCGAGTTCACATCCGCGTCAGGAAAGAAATTCCAGTGAATGCCGATGGCGCGCGACTCTTCGGCGGTGATGCGGCCGAAGGCTTCGGCGTCCTCTGCCTTGCCATCTCCCCCGAACGCCATGGCATGCGGGAAGACGGTGGCTCCCATCAGTCGCATCGGTACGCCGCGCTCAAAATCGGCGGCGAACAGCAGCGGCAGCTTCGAATCGCTCTGCAGCCGGTTGAGCAGTTCCGCGGCTTCGTAAGGTTCGCTGCGGAGAAGAAACGGACCATCCACATGCACTGTCATCGCGAACGAACCCACATGATACTTGTCCATGGCCTCGCGCAGTTGCAGGTACTCCGGATTCTCCACGTTGAGAAAGCTGGCTCGGCACCAGATCATGAACACCTGTCCAACTTTCTCTTCCAGAGTCAACTTATGCAAAGTCTTCTCCGCCCACTTTTCACCGGCCGGCGTCGGGTGAATGGGACCGGGACGCTGATATTTATCTTTGGCAAACACAGTGGTGGCGATCAAGAGAATGGAAAGCAGAAAGCGAAATGTTCGATGCATGCTGAAAACGATAGCAGAAGGGCAGGCCTCAAGGCGTCAGGCGCCTCAGGGTTCGTGACTATTGGTGTTCCAGTTCCGTAACGAGCGTCCGTTTTCCATTGCGCTAGCCCTGTAATAGCCTTAATATCTGCAAGTTGGCAACGCCACCTCAGCGACGACCAAGTAAGGCCGAATTGGAAAGCTCAGTCCGGCTCCGCCGCATCGACGGCATCGTTTCAACTATGCAATATGCTATAATGTGGTTCTCCCTTGTAGGTATCTCGGCTTTCTTTTATCTTTCGACTAAATCGCTCGCCGGGCATTACACTTTCGCGGACATAGGCATCAAAGTCATTGGAGATTTCAAGATTAGTGAGGCTGTCTCGTATTTGTTTGGGGCGGGTGGCATGGGATACGGACTGAGGGAGCGTAAACTTCGCAGGCAAACGACCGAGCGGTTCGCGCAGCGGAACTCTACGCTTGAAAAACTAGCGGATCCTAATCGAACCTCAAGCCATCTGACTAGTAGAGGAACGACCAACCCGGAGGACAGGACATGAGCGCAATAGTGAATGCTTCCCACCTCGTGATCGGTCTGTTCGCCTTGTGGTTCCTGTATTTCTTCTGCTGGCGCGAGCACAGGATCGATACCTACAGGCAACGTCTCTTCGGCGTGCGCGATAATCTGTTTGACTACGCTGCTTCGGAAGCTATCAGATTCGATGATCCCGCCTACACCACGCTGAGGGATCTCTCAAATGGCCTGATCCGCTTTGCTCACACGCTAACATTCACGCGCGTGTGCGCCCTTGCATTCCTTGGGGCACCTCCGCGCACCAATCGCATGGAGCTATGGATGGCGGATGTTCAAACTCGTTCTCCAGAAGTGCGCGACAGACTCTTGAAGGCGCACGAGGAGATCAAGAGAGCATCATTGTGGCATGTTCTCGCATGGTCGCCGCTTGCGTGGATTTGTGTCCTCGTCGCCGTCGTCATCACCTTTCTCAATATCCGTGTGAAGATACAGGTCGTGCGGAGTCCTAAGGAAATCTCCGCTGTGCTTGAACAGGAAGCTTTGGAGCAAAGCTCTTTGGTTGACGACGACGGTTGTCTGGCGGCAGTCTGAGCGCCGCCCCAAACTACTCGTCCACGCAGAACTCAGATGGCCCGAGATCTAAGACCCAATCCGCCGCTGTCTCCTGAATCTCCGCATCGTTCCCGAACCCGCGCAGCCACCGAACCTCCGGCTCGCGCCGAAACCAAGTCATCTGCTGTTTGGCATAGTTGCGATGCGCTTGCTGAGCCGCCTGCAAAGCCTGCTCGCGCGTAAGCTCTCCGCGAAGCAATTGCACCGCCTGCTTGTACCCAAGCGAAGACAGCGGGCCTGCGGCGTCGCCGTATCTCTCCAGCAGCCGCTGCGTCTCCTCGATCAAACCGGCCTCAAACATCTCCTGCGCGCGACGGTTGATTCGCTCATAGAGCGCCTGACGATCAGGATCGAGACCGAGACGCAGGATGCGAAAACCGCGCAAAGGCTCGCGTCCGCGCTGCCACAGCTCCGTCATCTTTTGCCGAGACGCCAGGCAAACTTCAATGGCGCGGATGATCTTGGGCGTGTCGTTGGCATGGATCTTCTCCGCCGCCGTGCGATCCAGGCGCCGCAGAATGCGATGAAGATAGTTGCCTCCGCGGCCCGCGGCTCGCTCGCGCAATCGCTCGCGCAGTTCCTCCGAGCGCTGTGGCCCGGGGAAGAGTCCTTCGAGCAGCGCGCGCAGGTAGAGTCCAGTTCCACCCACCAGGATTCCTAAATGGCCGCGTCCTTTGATTGCATCCAGCACTTGCCGCGCCTGCCGCGCATATTCGCCGGCCGTAATACAGTTTGTCGGCGCCACGCAATCGACCAAATGATGCGGCGCTCGGGCTCGCTCCGAAGACGTTGGCTTGGCTGTCCCGATGTCAAACTCGCGGTACATGGCGACGGAATCGCAGTTCACAATCTCGCCGCCGAAGCGCTCCGCCAGCGCCAAAGAGAGAGCGGTCTTTCCGCTGGCCGTCGGCCCAAGAATAACCACCAGCAGCGGTTCAGGCTGCAGAGAAGCCACCGTCAGCGCACGCTCCAATGAATGGCGTGCCAGTACCGAATCACGGTGAGGACGAGCAACAGGAAGGCGATCAGCAGCAGGCCGAAAGTTTCCGTGGCATAGATCGCGTGCCGCTGCTGCTTGTGGGCGGAATCGTTCTGGCGTCGAACGTCAGGCACCACAGTATTGTACGCTCGGCGCAAAGCCACGCGCGGCTTGGTGCTACACTACGCGTCGTCGGCCGTTGTCCATCGCCCATGCCCGCTTCCCCAGGCAATCGCTCCGGCAGAATCGCCCGCTTTGGCGTCTTCGAGCTCGACCTCGCCGCCGGTGAACTGCGCAAGAACGGCGCCAAGCTCCGCCTGCAGGATCAGCCTTTCCAGGTGCTCGCCTTGCTCCTGGAGCGCGCTGGCGACGTGGTCACTCGCGACGATTTGCGCCAGAAACTCTGGCCCGCCGACACCTTCGTCGATTTCGACCACAGCCTGAACACCGCCGTGAACAAGTTACGGGAAACCCTGGGCGATTCAGCCTCCAGCCCTCGCTACATCGAAACCTTGGCGCGCCGCGGCTATCGCTTTATAGCCCCAGTGCAGACGGACCCACAGGCTCGGAGTGCGGAGAAAAACAATGTGGGGACAGCCGCCCTCGGCTGTCCAGCCGAGCCAAGCTCGGCGGCGCTGCATCCTGAGCTGGAAGTCCCCATCCCGCGCCGCGGCCTGACCCGCGGATTGTTCGCTCTCGCTCAGTTGATGTACCTGATCTTCTACGTGGTCGCGCTTTTTCGCCTGCACGCACTGCAAGGAATCGCGGATTCCGTCTTCTCGGGATGGCTTGCGACCGCGCTCGTTGCCGCCGTGATGGTCACCGCAGGCGCGGGAATCCCGCTGCGCTGTTACCTGCTCTCCGCCGTGGGATTCGACTACCAGCGCCTGGGCGAAAAGTTCCAGCAGATGTTTCCCTTCATTCTCGCCCTCGACCAGCTCTGGGCCGTCGCTCCTTTTTTGCTGGCGGAGAAGATCGGCCTCGGCGCGGCCTTCGCAGCCAGCGCCGCGCTGCTCTACGTGCCCTTCTCGGAGCGGACTCTGATTCGCTTGGCGTACGTGAAACGGCCCAGCTTAGAATAATTATTCTCCTGAAAGCCTTTATGTCCTCTCTGGGACGATGAGGAATCAGGAGTAGCAGTTTTTGCGGATAGACGGTCAACTTTTTCATGGGGTATCTCCTGAGGAGCTCCACCGCACTCCTGACTCTTCGTTAAAAGTTAAGGGGCGAGCAGAAAAGATGGGTTCGGGCTCTCTCGGGCGGAGTGTCTTTGCGATCCATTTTGTTGGAACCAACCTCACCAATCCCGCGTAACGTCGTCTAAGGAGCTGGGCGGCAGTGTGCTCACCCGGCGAAGGAGTCTCATGAAACGAACGGATATTGAACGTTGTTTCCTCATGGTTCTAATGGTTGGCGTTGTTTGCGCTTGGGCCGCGCTGCCCGCCCGCGCCGACGAATGGTCGAAAACCTACACTCTCACCGGCAAGCCCGATCTGCGGGTGGACACGTCCGACGCCAACATTCACGTTTCCACCTGGGACCAGAACACCATCGAGGCCAAAGTCACGACCACGCGTTACAAGATTGGCGACGGCGGCATCCGCATCGAAGAGCACCAGTCGGGTGACGTGGTCGAAATCGACGTCCGCTACCCGCATTCCTATGGCTTAGGCATTACGATCAACGGCGGCAATCACCGTGTGGACATCGACGTTCACATGCCGCGCGAGGGCCGCGTGGACCTGCACACCGGCGATGGCAAAATCGACCTCGGAAACTTTAAGGGCGAGATGCAGTTGCGCAGCGGAGACGGTTCGCAGGAAATCGACGGCGTCGACGGCAAGCTGCACGCGACCACCGGGGATGGCCACATCCGCGCCCATGGCCGCTTCGACGAACTCGAACTCAAAACCGGCGATGGGCGCGTGGATGCGCGGGCCACGGCCGGGTCAACCCTGGCCACGGGCTGGAGGCTCGAAAGCGGCGACGGCACGGTCACGCTCGAGGTGCCGGAAAACCTGCCCGCCGACGTGGATCTGCACACCGGCGACGGCCACATCGATCTCGATATGCCGGTCACGACCGTCGGCAAGATTCGCGAAAATGAGGTTCACGGCAAGTTGAACGGCGGCGGAAATCTGCTGGTAATTCACACCGGCGATGGATCGATCCGGCTGCGCAAAGGCTAGCGATGAGTAGTGTGTGTCTGACGAACGTTATATAATGTCTGACATGGCTACTCAACGGTTTACGGTTCGAGTTCCCAAAGATCTGGGTTCAAAGCTTCGCCGGACCTCTCGCGATAAGGGGCGTACGCCCTCGGAACTGATTCGACTCGCCGTCGAGAACTACCTTGAAGAGGAACCGGTTCGAGGTTCGGCTTACGAAGCCGCGAAGGCGGCGGGGCTCATAGGCTGCGTCAGCCATGGTCCGAAAGATCTGAGCACAAACCGCCGGCATTTTGAAGGCTTCGGAAAAAGCCGATGAGACGGCCAGCGGCGGGCCGGGTTCTCGTCGACACGGGACCACTGGTTGCGATTCTCGACGATCAAGACGAGCATCACCGCGCCTGCGTTCAGGCTCTCGGGGCTCTGGACGGCCCACTCTACACCTGCTGGCCGGTGGTCACTGAGGCCACATGGCTCTTGCGTCATACGCCGCGCGCGGTCCGACGCTTATTGGACAGCATCAACACGCCCTTTGTGGAGTTGCTTTCGCTGGAGGGGCCGGACGTGCGGCCAATTGCAGAGCTATTACAGAAATACGAGAGCATCCGGCCGCAGCTTGCCGATGCCGCCTTGGTTTATCTGGCAGGGCGCGAACGAATCGGCGCTATCTTCACTTTGGATCGACGAGATTTCTCCATCTACCGAACCAGCCGCGGGCGCTCGTTTCGCATTCTTCCGCAACTATAGTATTTTGGGACGCGGCAATTTCAATTCGTCAGAGGATCCTTATGACACTTGCACGCAGTTGTCCAATCCTGGCTGTGGTTGCATCTTTGATTTGTTTTGCCGCCGCTCAGCAGAATTCCACCGGAGTTACGAAATATGAACCCGCCCTCGACGTAACCTCGATGGATCGCAGCATCGACCCTTGCGTGAACTTCTTCCAATACTCTTGTGGCGGCTGGATCAAGAACAACCCAATTCCTCCCGACCAGTCTTCCTGGGATACGTACTCCAAAATGCAGGACGAGAATCGCGGCCGGTTGCGCGGAATTCTGGAAGCCGCTGCCGCGCCCGATCCCAAGCGCAACGCCGTGACCCAGAAGATCGGCGATTTCTATTCCTCCTGCACCGACGAAAAAGCAATCGAGGCCAAAGGCGCAGAGCCGCTCCAGCCGGAGCTCGATCGAATTGCCCACCTCACCTCCAAAGCTGAAATCGCCGATGTGGCGGCCACTCTGATTGATGACAACGTGCTCTTTGGTTTCGGATCCACGCAAGACTACCGCGATGCCAGTCAGGTGATTGCGGAAGCGGACCAGGGCGGCCTCGGCCTGCCCGACCGCGATTACTACTTGAAAGACGATAAGAAGTCAGTCGACCTGCGCAAGGCCTACGTGGCGCATGTGCAGAAGATGTTCGAATTGCTCGGTGACAAGCCGGATGTGGCTGCTGCCGAATCGCGGACCGTGATGCGCATCGAAACCGCTCTGGCGAAAGGATCGATGACGCGCGTCGAGCGCCGCGATCCGAAAAACCTCGATCACAAAATGACCAGCGGCGAATTGGAAAAGATCAGTCCTGATTTTCAATGGCAGGTCTACTTCGCCAAGGTGGGATTGCGGTCGCTGGGCTCGTTGAATGTGACCTCTCCCGGCTTCTTCAAAGCGATGAACGAGGAACTCGAAAAAGAGAACCTCGCGGATTGGAAAGTCTACCTGCGCTGGCACCTGGTGCATGCCTATGCCCCGTTCCTCTCGTCCGTATTTCTAAATGAGAACTTCGCCTTCTATGGAAAGACTTTGCGCGGCCAGCAGGAGTTGCAGCCGCGCTGGAAGCGTTGCACGGAATACGTGGACGATGACCTGGGCGAAGCGCTGGGCCAAGCGTACGTGGAGAAATATTTCAGTCCTCAGGCCAAACAAGAGGCGCTGAAGATGGTGAAGGAAATCGATGCCGCCATGGAACACGACATCGACTCGCTGCCCTGGATGTCCGCCGCTACCAAGCAGCAAGCGTTGGTAAAGCTCCACGGCATGGCCAACAAGATTGGCTATCCTGATAAGTGGCGCGACTACAGCAAGCTGGAAATCGTTCGTGGAGATGAACTGGGCAACGTGGAGCGAGCCCGGAAGTTTGAATTCGCCCGACAACTGGCCAAGATCGGCAAGCCCGTCGACCGCGGCGAGTGGGACATGACTCCGCCCACGGTGAACGCCTATTACAACTCGCAGATGAACGACATTAATTTCCCCGCCGGAGTCCTGCAACCTCCGGCCTTCGATCCCGCCTCCGATGCGGCTCCGAACTATGGCGACACCGGCGGCACCATCGGCCACGAACTCACCCACGGCTTCGACGACGAAGGCCGCCAGTTCGATGCCCACGGCAACCTGCGCGACTGGTGGACCGAGGAGGATGGCAAAGAGTTCGTGAAGCGCGCCAGTTGCATCTCAGATCAATATTCCACTTACACGATCATCGACGACATCAAGATCAACGGCAAGCTCACGCTGGGCGAAGATGTCGCCGACCTGGGCGGCCTGATCCTGGCCTACATGGCATGGAAAGAAGATACCAAGGGACAGACTCTGCCACCGCTCGACGGTCTCACGCCCGACCAAAGATTCTTTGTGGGCTATGGGCAAAGCTGGTGCGGCGAAACCCGCGACGAGACCAAGCGGTTGCGCGCCACGGTCGACCCACATTCTCCAGAGAAATACCGCACCAACGGCGTGGTGTCGAACATGCCGGAATTTCAGGAAGCGTTCCACTGCAAGGCGGGATCGCCAATGGTAAATCAAAATCGATGCAGAGTTTGGTAGAGGAGCTTAGTGGAACGGAACTATTAGGAAGCGAAGAACTACGGCAGTTCGTCTTTGGTGGGGTTGTAGAAGAAGCGGAAGCGGAGAGCGAGATACTCTCCGCCAAATTCGCTGGGCAACGCGGGAAATGGGTCCGATGCCGTGATGCCGGCCCAGGCCGCGCGATCCAGGGGAGTGTCCCCGGAAGGGGCCACCAATTTCATGCCCGCGACTTTTCCATCTTTTGTAATAGCGAATTCGATGATTAGGTTTCCGTGTTTCATCTGCGCGGACTCCGGAATCGCGTTGTACCAGTTTTCGCGCACATCATGGAGCACACGCTGCAGGTAGGGACCGAAGTCCACACCCATCGTGTCGCTGAGAACTTCAAGGTTGCCCAATTGCCGGCCATGCGCCCCGGTCCCTAATCCAAAATTGCCGCCCTCGCCCAGCTGCCCGTTACCGCGTCCGGCCGCCACCGCCCGAGCCGCGTCCTGCACCGCCGCCCCCGCGGACATGTTGCCGCCGTATTTCTGGAACTCTTTGGCGATGTTCGGCGTGACCGGCGTTTGCAATTGCGCAGTCTGCGGAGGGGCTTGCGAGGGCTGAGGCGGCGCTTGGTTCTGCGCAAATCCAGCGGACGACGGTGGCGGAGGCGCCATCTGGGGCGCACTTGACCCCGGCGCTCCCGGCGGCGGTGTCGCCAAAATCTTGCGTAGCTCCTTCACGTCCAGTTCCGGATGCCGCGTCATCGCGATGCGGTCCTTGTCGGAAGCAATGTTCGTATTCGGCTTATGCGGCACTTTCTGCAAGTCCGTCGGGAGCTCCAGGAACGTTAGATCCTTGCCCATCGTCAGATTCTTCACCGGGCGCGCCGAGTGCCAAGGCAGATATTTTTCGAACCTCTCAATATTGAAGATGCCAATGATCAGAATCAGGTGAACGATAATCGAGATCCACGCCGCTTCGCGCCGCCGCGACCGCGCCAGATCGTCCTGCAACTGGATGAGCAGGTGCGGCACCCGCGCGGCATCGTCATCCACATCGCGATAGGCCGTCTCCCATCCCTGGGCGTCGTACAGCCCAAGCTGCTCCGGTTGCGGCTTCTCGGGAGGAGCCACCGGATCCTGGAATGGAATTTGCGTGATGGGCATGAACTAGGTTTGGCCGAGCCGGGCTTGTCCGAGCCAGGGCCTGTCCGTTAGACACGGATTCCCCTCGCTACGTTGTATTCGTCCCTTTAGGACAACCCCAGCGCGCAGCGCGGGCCAAGCTGACTTCATTTTCGCATCTTTCGGGCGATTATGCTCACTCACAAACGGGGTGGGACTTACGTGTGTAAACATTTGTAAAACGCCGCCAAATCTGACGTTGGAACCTACTTCTGCTTGTAGCGGGAAGCACCGGGAAAGCCGTCAGCTATCCTTGCGATAAAGCAAGTCGCGCATCGCCCGTCTACGCGCCTCGTTCGCTTCCGTCAGACTCTTGCGTTCATCGGCGTCCATGCTCTTCTTGGTTACGGGATCAGCTTGTTCGGTCTCGCTGCAGGCCGGACAGCGATTGGCAAAGCCGGGCTTATCCGGCTTCAGCTCGAACTCCTCAGAGCAAACCGCGCACACTCGGATCGGGAATGCCATGCAGCCTTAGCCCTTCACCCTGGCCATGCCGGCGAGCCCAACCTTCTTCCCATGCTCCCGAATCGCCGCCACAATATCGAGCGCCAACGCCAGCGCCCGTCGTCCATCCTCAAGCGGCACCACCGGCGTAGACCGCTGCCGCACCGCCTGCAGAAACGATTTCAATTCCGCGTGCAGAGGCTCTTCCGAAGTCACCGGCGGCTTGCCCACCTTAATCTGCGGGTTCACGGTTGGTGAGCTCGAGGCCATTCCATCTTCTCCAACGGTAAAGACGAGCACCTCCTGCCGTCCGTAATCGACGGAAACATACTGCCGCGGCTGGAAGAAACGCAACTTGCGCACTCGCTCGGTGGAGACGCGGCTGGCCGTCAGGTTGGCCACACATCCGGATTCGAATTCCAGCCGCACATTGGCGATGTCAACCTTGCCGGAGAGAATCGGCAACCCCACCGCACGCACTTCTTTCACCGGAGAATCGGCAAATGTGAGCACGATGTCCAGATCGTGGATCATCAAATCGAGAACCACATCCACATCGAGCGAGCGCGGCGTGAACACGCTCAGCCGGTGCACTTCGAAAAACATAGGGTGCGTAAGCAGCGGGATGGTGGCCCGCACCGCCGGATTAAAGCGCTCAAGATGTCCAGCCTGGGCAATACGCTTGTGCGTGGCAGCTAACTTCACCAACTCATCCGCTTCCGCCAGCGATGCAGCCAGCGGCTTCTCGATCAACACATCTACGCCGGCTTCCATCAGCGCGCGCGCTACTTCCAGATGGTGCACAGTAGGCGCCGCCACCGACGCTGCCCGGATTTCGCTGTGCGTGGTCAGCATCTGCTCCACCGAGCCGAAAGCCCGGCAGCCAAACTCCCGCCCCACCGCGTCCGCGCGGTCCAGATTAGGATCGACCACCCCCACCAGCCGAACCGGCTCGCCCTGCTGCTCCAGTTCTTGGTATACTCGGGCGTGGTTCCGTCCGAACACGCCCACCCCCACCACCGCCACGGAAATCGGTTCGTCAGCTTGCAGGAGAAAACTCGCGGCCGGCTGGTTGCCAGCAAGAACAACAGATTGTAACGTAAACTCAGGTAAGAGCACATCGGGAGTGGCATCCCAGCCGCACTATCCTGAATCTGTATGAGGAAATCCCCCGGCGTGAACCTTGTGGACGCCTAACGTAAACTGGAGGCTCGTTGATGTTCTGTTCCGGCAAAAGTGTTTCCGCATTCGTGCTCTTGGTTGCGTCTTCGCTCGCCTCTTTTGCGCAAAGCGGCCCGCAGAACCGCATCCTGCAAGCGGTCGAGCCCAACCAATATGCCGTCGTCCCAGGCTCTACCCATCGCCTTGCCCAGCCTCAATTCGACGCCGGCCGGGTGGACGGAAACATGAAGCTCGAAGGCGTCTCCCTGGTCTTTAAGCCGTCCCCGGACCAGCAAGCCGCACTGCAAGCTCTCCTCCAGGAGCAGCAGGATCGTTCCTCTCTGAGTTTCCATAAATGGCTGACTCCGGAGCAATACGCCGACCGCTTCGGCATGAGCGAATCGGACCTCGCAAAAGTGACTTCCTGGCTGCAATCCGAAGGATTCGAGGTCAACCGCATTTCCCGCGGCCGCACGGAAATCTTCTTCACTGGAACCGCCGCTCAGATTGAAGCCGCGTTCCGCACTGAGATGCATCACTATCTTTTGAATGGAGAGATTCACTTCGCCAATGCCACGGAACTTTCCGTGCCCGCGGCGTTTGCCCCCACAGTGCGGTCCATCCGCAATCTCAGCGACTTACGCGCCCAGCCGAAAGGCGGAAATTCGTCGAACCAATCGTTCGGCGGGCTTTCTCCCCACTACACCGACGGCACCACCGGCGACCACTATCTTGCGCCCGCCGATTTTGCCACCATCTACGGTCTGAACTCGCTTTACAGCGCCGGATTTAACGGCACCGGACAATCGATCGCGATCATGGGACAGACGGCGATCTACACTCAGGATATCGATGATTTCCGGACCGCAGCTCTCCTGCCGGCTCGAACCTCCACCAACTTTCAACAGATACAGGTCCCAAACAGTGGCAACCCGGCGGTGAACACCAACGCCCTGGGCGAGGCGGACCTCGATCTCGAGTGGTCGGAAGCTGTCGCCCCCAATGCAAATCTTATCTTCGTTTTCGTTGGCAACAACCCGACTTACACCGCGATCGACGCCCTGCAGTACGCGGTCGACAATAATACTGCTCCAGTAATTAGCATCACCTACGGCGAATGTGAGCAGAATATGGGAAGTATGGAAGCCGACACGATTCAAGGTTGGGTACAAACGGGCAATTCACAGGGTCAGACCGTGATCGCCGCTTCCGGAGATTCCGGAGCAGCCGATTGCGACCCCGCCAACGCAGCTTCAGCCATGTACGGCTTGGCTGTCGACGTGCCTGCGGCGATTCCTGAGGTCACCGGCGTGGGCGGAACCGAGTTCTCCGCCGATCCGCCCAGCATTACCACCTCCACCTACTGGAATGCCACGAACGCCGCGGATGGAGGCTCCGCCATTTCTTACATTCCGGAAATAACCTGGAACGATTCGGTGGCGAATTCCGAGCTCAGCGCCAGCGGCGGGGGCGCGAGTACTTTCTTTCCAAAGCCGGCCTGGCAGATTGCCACGAATGTGCCCGACGACGGCGCTCGTGACGTCCCCGATATCGCCCTGACCGCTTCCCCTGACCACGATCCTTACCTCGTCTGTTCGGCCCAATCTTGCATCGTCGGATTCAACGACGCCAAGGGCGGCCACAGCGGAGGTACTTCCTTCGGCGCACCCGCTTTCGCCGGAATTGTTGCCATCATCAACCAGCGCACCAGTTCCACCCAGGGCAACGTAAACCCCACGCTTTACAACTTGGCAATGAGTGTGCCGACCGCTTTTAACGACATCACCACGGGCAGCAACATTGTTCCCTGCACCCAGGGGACGCCGGACTGCCCCAGCAGCGGCTCAAGCGCCGGTCTCCTGGGCTACGTCGCGAACCCTGGTTACGATCAAACCACCGGCCTCGGTTCTCTTAACACCAGCATCCTGGTGAATGCCTGGCCCCTCGATTATTCCTTTTCGGTGAACCCCAACCGCGTGACCCTCGCCCTTCCCGGAGACCAGGGCACCGCGGCCATTGTTCTGGATGCAGTCCCTGCCTTTACCGGAACCGTGAATCTCACCTGCACGCCGCAGTCGGGCGTTGCGGGGCTCACCTGCTCGATCAGTCCAACTACCGTCACCCCCGGCAGCCCGAATGCGACTGTAACCATCTTCACCGTCGGTCCCGGCTCCTCGGCGGCAAGGTTGGCGCCGAATCCAGGGTCGAGTCCAGGCACATCGCAGCCGGGCAGCGGCCCGACTTTGTTGGCGGGAACTTTGTCCGCGACGATTTTATTCGCGGGCATTTTCCTGATCGAGATTCCGTTCCTCCGCCGCCGAAGGATCAACTTGCCGGCATTTCTACTGCTAGCCT
Organism: uncultured Acidobacteriaceae bacterium; assembly: GCA_963749985.1. Classification (GTDB taxonomy): domain Bacteria; phylum Acidobacteriota; class Terriglobia; order Terriglobales; family Acidobacteriaceae; genus Sulfotelmatobacter. The sequence goes on from CAVVOS010000008.1 coordinate 1,068,447, forward strand.
TTCTCGCGGCTACAGTCGGATGTGGCGGCTCTTCATCTTCATCCACATCGCCCAAAGCCACGCCGGCCGGAATCTACACCGTCACGGTTACAGGGACGAGCGGCAGCGCCACGTTCTCCACGCCCGTCTCCGTTGGAGTGGATTAGCCACCGGTTGGGTGATGGCCGAAGCGGAGCCATGCCGCAACCCCGAGCACAGCCGCAGCATCACTCTCTATAGCTGTGTTTCGGCCCCTGCGGCACTCGGCGAAGAAAGGAGACCGCTTCTCTCCATGCGAACCATTTTGCTGCTTACCGTTTCCAACATCTTCATGACCTTCGCCTGGTACGGCCACCTGAAGTACCGTGAGGTTCCGCTGTTCAAGGTAATCGTCATCAGTTGGTTAATTGCCTTCTTTGAGTATTGCTTCCAGGTGCCGGCCAACCGCATCGGCTCCTACGAGTTCAGCGCGGCACAACTCAAGACCATTCAGGAAGTGATCACGCTGATCGTGTTCTCCGTTTTTTCGGTGTTCTACCTCAAGCAGCCCGTGAAATGGAACCACGCCGTCGGGTTCGCCATGATCGTGGCCGCGGTGGCAGTGATCTTCAAACAGTGGTAGGGAGCATTTAGCAATTGGGGAATTTAGTGATTGGGCAATTGGAAACCTCAGCCCGAGACGGTTTTCAATTACCAAATTACTAAATTACAAAATGCGCCGGAGCCGCTAGAATCCGGATTGAGGTCGCACAGCCCGATTCGTTTCCCGCCCTCTAGGGAAGGGCCGAAATGATATACTTGGGAAAGTAAGTGGTCCGTGGGAGCTTTATCAGCGAGGAAGTCATGACGCAGCCGCCTCAGCCGCAACAATCCCGGCCTCAACCGCCGCCGCCACGGCGTCCGCCGCCACCGCCGCCAAATGATACGGTTAGGAAGGGTGCCGGATAAGGCCGGACCCAAACAAGCTCAAGAGGTTAATTCCTAGCGACAACGTTGTGAATACGTAGGACCAAAAAAGGAGAGAGGATCTAGTCCTGTTTATCGCGGCATTGGCGTAAATCCTCTCCGTTGTTCTATCGATGATCCCCTTCGTGAGCAGAGTTAAGACCTTCGCCGATGCATCCGGATCGTCCCGGTAGAACTCTTCCAATTCCTTTCTCCACTTAGGAAGCTTTTCCGCTGCCTCAACCTCATACTCGCGTGGCCAGAGTTGACCCCACACGAGGATTCCCGCCAGAGCCAGGGATACGGCCGCGATGATCTGAGTGACTTTGCCGGGATAAGTGAGATTTCCTTTAGCGAGCAATTCGGCCGACTGTCCAGCCAGAAAGGTAACTACGACAAGGACAATGCTGGCCTTCACATCTAAAGTATCTCCGCGCTGATATGTCAGCTCGTCCTTCGCATTCAGTCTCTCAACAATGAGAGCAGCTCCGTAATCGCTTGTGCGGTCGGACATTTGATCCCTCGACCCGGCCTGTTTGATAAAGCACCAGACTGACAGCCAGGCCTGCTGAAGCAAATATAGCGCATCTTCTCCAGATCAATCCCTAGCCGGCGAGCCGGCGTACGACTGCTCACGCCCATTCTGCAGAGCATCCGCCACCACCGCGATCCCCGCATCATTCGCCGCGTCGAGAATCTTCTTCCCATCCAGCAGCAAACACTTTCCCGCATCCAGCGCCAGGCAGGATGCGCCCGCAGCCCGCATCACCTCAATGGTCTTCACCCCGATCACGGGAACATCGAAGCGCATATCCTGATTGGGCTTCGCGATCTTCACCACGGTGAGGGCGCGGCTGAGCGTCGAAGCCTCCCCGTGCAGCGATCCCATAATGTGCCCGGCGCGCTCGATAGTCGCGTCGGTCCCCTCCATGGCTTCAACCGCCACGCATGCCGATTCGGCGATCACAACGGTCTGGCCAATGTCATGCTGCGCGAGTTGGCGCGCTACAACGCGGCCGTAGTCGATGTTCTTGCGTTCCTGCTCGGTGGGCCCGCGCCGTGTCAGCACCCCGGACTTCACCAGCAGCGGTTCGAGCATCCCAGTCGAACTCTCCAACGTGATACCCTCATCCGCCAAAACCTTGGCCACCGCGCCCAACAGGCTATCGGTATTGCGCGTGGCGAGCGAGAGCAGGAGCTTAGCCATGCGCCAGTCCGGACGGATGGCGGAGAAAATCTGCTTGTGCTTCACCTGACCCGCCATTACGGCGCGCCGCACGCCTTCCCGCTGAAACGTTTCGATCAGCTTCGAAAGCTCCCCCAGCGACAGCCAGTGCACCGAAGCCGCACCTCTCGCCTCGATCTCAGAAGAAGCCTCTTCCCTGATCGCGACCACGACCACTTCATATCCCGCCGCCCGCGCCGCGTCGAGAACGAGAAGCGGAAACTTGCCGTTGCCCGCAATAAGGCCGATACGTTCCATAGCAGTGGTCAGTGGCTAGTGGTCAGTGATCAGTTGCCGGATCTTACTGGACACTGATCACTGGCCACTGGCCACTTATTTGATTACTCCCCGTTCGCTAGCCTCAATGAACCGAATCAGCATGTCCACATCTTCCCCGCGATCCGCTTCAGCCTTCATCTTCTCCAGCGCCTGCGAAGTATTCATCTTTGAAGCCAGCAAGGTCTTGTACGCATGATGAATCTTGCGGATCCGTTCCTTCGAAAATCCACGCCGCTCCAGCCCGACTTTATTCATTCCGTACGCGTGCGTGTCGCGCGCAGCCGAGGTCATAGAAAACGGCAGGACATCCTGCGTGATGGTGGTACCGCCGCCGATGTAGGAGTGCGCGCCGATGCGCACGAACTGATGCACCGGGCAAAGCGCCCCCACCACGGCCCATTCTTCCACGGTCACATGTCCAGCCAGGGTCGCCCCGTTCACCAGCATGCAGTGGTCGCCGATCACGCTGTCGTGCCCGATGTGCGCATAGGCCATGATCAGCGTGTGGCTGCCAACTCGGGTGACGCCGCCGCCTTTCACCGTGCCGCGGCTGATAGTGACGCACTCGCGAATCTCGTTGTGATCGCCGATCTCCAGCCGCGTCGGTTCGCCTTTGTAGGTAATATCCTGCGGCGCCATGCCGATCGCACAAAACGGGAAGAAGCCGTTATCGACGCCGATTTTCGCCGGCCCCTCGATAGCCACGTGCGATACCAGATGACAGCCCTCGCCCAGTTCGACCTCGGCACCGATCACGCAGTAAGGACCGACCTTGCACGATGCGGGAACCTTGGCTCGCGGATCAACGATTGCCGTGGGATGGATAGCCGTGGGACGAACGTTCATGATTGAGTTATTAGAGCGCGTGCGATTGCAACGTCGCCCGGCGTGGTTCATTCCGCGTTATTGCCGTCAGCCCCTTCGCCCCTTCCGCGTGAGCTGTCGATGAGCTGGCAAGACACAGTCGCTTCCGCAACTTTCTTGCCCGCAACTGACGCCACACCATGCATCTTCACCGCAATCATCCGCGGCACGGCCCGCCAGGCCTGCACTTCCACCTCAATTCGCAATTGGTCGCCGGGGCTCACCGGACGGCGGAACTTGGCCCGCTCGATGCCGGTGAACACCATCACCTTGTCCGTGCGGTCTTCCACCTCAGTAAGCAGCAGCGCGCCTCCGGCCTGCGCAATCGCTTCCACAATCAGCACTCCCGGCATGATGGGCAGCCCTGGGAAGTGGCCATTGAAAAAGGGCTCATTGATGGTGACGTTCTTGATCGCCACAATGCTCTCTTTGCGCTTTAACTCCAGCACCCGGTCAATCAGCAGAAAAGGATAGCGGTGCGGCAGAATTTTCAGGATGTCGTGTATGTCGAGCGCCGTTCTCGGTGCGGCTGCTTCGCTCACGGGAGGAGTGCTCTCAATCATTCTTCGTTCTCAATCAGCCTGAAGATTATACTGTACCGCGTTGCATTCACGGCGGAGCAACGACTCCGGCCAACAAGAGGACATTGTGCCTGGCAAGAAAACGAAGGAATTGACAGTAGCTGCCCCGCAGCCCGCATGGCTCGATCGCCAGCGCTATTTCTCGGAACATCAGCACCAGATCGTCAATACGATTCGCGAGCTCGTCGAAATCGAATCCCCCAGCGACAACAAGCCGGCGGTCGACCGCATTGCCGCCTTCCTCGCGGAAAAATTCCAGGCTTTAGGCGGACGCACCCAGCTCCATCGCAGCAACGATTTCGGCGACAGCCTGCAGATCGATTTCGGCTCCCGCTCCGCATCGGCGAATCGCAAGCCGGTTCTCCTGCTCGGCCATTACGACACGGTCTATCCGCTGGGCACACTCGCGAGCATGCCATGCAAACTTGAAAACGACCGTTTGCGCGGTCCAGGCGTTCTCGATATGAAGTCAGGCATCGCTCTCATGCTCCACGCCATCGCAGCACTGCAAGCCTGGCATGGCGAACTGCCGCGGCCCGTCACCGTTTTTCTGGTTTCCGATGAAGAGGTGGGCAGCTATTCTTCTCGGAAAATCACCGAGGCCTTGGCGAAAAACTCCGCCGGAGTGCTGGTCCTGGAACCCGCCGCCGGACTTCGCGGCGCCGTCAAGACCGCCCGCAAAGGCGTGGGCGAATTTACGCTGCGCGTGCAAGGTGTAGCGGCCCATGCCGGACTTGATCCCGGCAAAGGCCACAGCGCCATTCTCGAACTGGCGCGCCAGATCGCCGTAATCGCCAAGCTCAACAATCTTCGGCAGGGACTGTCAGTAAACCCCGGCGTGATCGAAGGTGGAACCCGCAGCAACGTGATCGCGGCCGCAGCGTCCGCGCACATCGACGTCCGCATCAAGAGCGCAAAGCAAGCCTCCGGCATCGACCGCAAACTGCGCTCTCTAAAACCCTTCGACAAGCACTGCAAACTCGAAATGACCGGCGGCATCAACCGTCTTCCCATGGAGCGCACCGCCGGAGTGGCGGCCCTCTACAAGAAAGCCCATGCGATTGCCCAGCAAGTTGGATGGAAGCTCGACGAAGCTGCCGTAGGCGGCGGTTCCGACGGAAACTTCACCGCCGGTATGGGCATTCCCACGCTCGACGGCATGGGCGGCGTGGGCGAAGGTGCTCACGCCGTACACGAGTTCATCGTCATCTCCGAACTGCCCCGAAGAGCGCTGCTGCTCGCCGGAATGATCGAGAGTGTTTAGGCGATCTCTTCTTTTGACTCCGCGCGTGCGGTAGCCTAGACTTTTCCCAGGGACTTCGGCCACCCTACGCATGCTATCCCGGCGCCCGAAACGGAGGATCTATGGGTGAATTTTCGCCCTTGCATTGGCTCTTGGTGATCGCGATCGCCCTTCTGCTCTTCGGGACGAGCAAGTTCGCCGCCGTGGGCAAAGGCCTGGGCGAGGGCATCCGTAACTTCAAGGCCTCAATGAAAGAGCCGGAAGAAGAAAAGAAAGAAAAAAAGGAAGAAGAAAAAAAGTCCTAGCTTCCTCGCGCTTCACCACGTCTCCTACCTTCGCGTTCGCCTCACCGTAATCCACATCGCTCCATGTCGCCCGCCGTTCAAGCCGCTCCTCGCTCGCGCAGCATCGCATACACCAGCGCCACCGGCAGTCCAACCACATTGCTGTAGTCGCCTTCAATACGTGGGATCCACCGCGAAGCAACGCCTTGAATCGCGTACGCTCCCGCCTTATCCATAGGCTCACCGCTTGCAACATAGTCGCGGATCTCATCGTCGGACAGATCGCACATCGTCACCAGCGTGGTCGCGGAAGTGATCGCCATCTGACGGCTGCTAGTCGTGAGTTCTGTTTCGGTTCCACTGGCAACTGGCAACTGGCCGCTGGCGGCTGGCCCCACCAGACACACTCCCGTAATCACCGCATGCGTCCGCCCCGCCAGCATTCGCAACATGCGCGCAGCATCCATTGCATCGCGAGGTTTGCCCAGGATGGCGTCATCGACTACCACGATCGTATCCGCGCCAAGAACGCAGTCCTGCGGCCGCCGTCGAAAAACCGCGAGCGCCTTCTCCCGCGCCAGCCGCTCCGCGCACGCTCGCGGCGACTCCCCGGCAAGCGGTGTCTCATCGATGTCCGCCGGCTGCACCGTGAACGGAATCCCGGCGTTGCGCAGTAACTCCTGGCGGCGAGGCGAAGCAGACGCGAGAATGACCATGCGACCAGATTCTAACGGAAAAAAGCCGACCGCCGGATGATCTGCATGATGATCAGTCCTGGCACAGGTCCCTGCAACCCTGTCATGCTGAGCGAGGATTGAGCTTCGCGAACGCGAAGCTCAACCGCAGTCGAAGCATCCCTGCCTCGCCACGGCAAAGCGAAGGAAAGGCACGATATAACATGCTAGCCAAGAAGCGGTAGTGGTGCAGTTTGGCTATCACACGAAGACTGTCATCCTGAGCAGAGCCGTTTTTCAGGCGTAGCAAAGAGCCTGCCCTGAGCGAAGCCGAAGGGATCTCCCGCTTAACCGGCCCAACGCGTAAGCCAAATCGCACCACTACCCCAAGAAGCAGCGAGCGCAGCGAACCGCTCCCCGCCTGCTAAAATCAAAGATCAGCCCTCAGCCTCTCAAAAGCGGTTGCCAGCAGTCGGTTTTCGATTCGGTTTTACTGGCAACCGGCAACTGGCCGCTGGCAACCGATCCTATGGACGCCGCTTTTCTCCGCAACTTCGCGATCATCGCGCATATCGACCACGGTAAATCCACGCTGGCAGACCGCCTGCTGGAACTGACCGGCTCTCTCACCGCGCGCGAGATGCAGGCGCAGGTGCTCGATTCCATGGACTTGGAACGCGAGCGCGGCATCACCATCAAGGCCCATGCCGTGCGCATGATGTACACCGCTCACGACGGTCAAACCTACCAGCTCAATCTCATCGACACTCCCGGCCACGTCGACTTCTCCTATGAAGTCTCGCGCTCGCTGGCGTCGTGCGAGGGCGCGCTGCTCATCGTCGACGCTTCGCAAGGCGTGGAAGCGCAAACCCTCGCCAACTCCTACCTCGCGATCAATCACGGCCTCGAAATCATTCCCGTCATCAACAAGATCGATCTGCAAAGCGCCGACATCCCCCGCACCAAAGAAATGATCGAAAGCGCCGTCGGGCTTGATGCTTCCGATGCCGTACTCATCAGCGCCAAAACCGGCCAGGGCGTGCCCGACGTACTGGAAGCCATTGTGAAGCGCATTCCGCCGCCAAAGGGCAATCCGGATAACCGCCTGCAGGCGCTGATCTTCGACTCCTGGTTCGACGCTTACCGCGGTGTCGTCGTGCTGGTCCGCGTCTTTGAAGGAACCCTGCGCAAGGGCCAGAGAATTCGCCTGTGGTCGAATGGCACCACCTTCGACGCCGAAACTCTCGGCGTGCAAAACCCCAAGCCGGTGGAGATTAACGAATTGAAAGCCGGCGAAGTCGGCTTCCTCATCGCCAACATCAAGAATGTCGCCGACACCAAAATCGGCGACACCATCACCGACGACGCCAACCCCGCTTTCGAAGCGCTTCCCGGCTTTGAAGAAATCAAACCCATGGTGTTCGCCGGCCTCTACACCGTCGACGCGCACGAGCACACCCGACTGCGCGAGGCGTTGGAGAAACTCCGGCTGAACGATTCGTCATTCTTCTTTGAACCGGAAAGCTCGGTAGCGCTCGGCTTCGGCTTCCGTTGCGGATTCCTCGGCCTGCTCCACATGGAGATTATCCAGGAACGCCTGGAGCGCGAATTCGCCCTCGAACTCATCACCACCGCGCCCGGCGTCCGCTACAAAATCACCAAGACTGACGGTGTAATGATCGAAGTCGACAATCCCTCGCGCTGGCCCGATCCCAGCGAGATTGCGAAGATCGAAGAGCCGGTGATCCTGGCCACAATTCTCACTAACGAAGAATACGTCGGCGGCATTCTGAAGCTGGTCGAAGACAAGCGCGGCAAGCAGAAGACCTTCGAGTACGTCAGTTCCTCGCGCGTGATGTTGCATTATGAGTTACCACTGAATGAAATCGTTCTAGACTTTTACGATCGCCTGAAGTCAGTCTCGCGCGGCTATGCTTCGCTCGATTACCACTTGGCGGACTATTGGGAGTCGCCCATGGTGAAGCTCGACATCTTGGTCGCGGGCGAACCAGTCGACGCACTCTCCATCATCGTGCATCGCGATTTTGCCTACGACCGCGGCAAGGCGCTGGTTGCCAAAATGAGGCAGCTCATTCCCCGGCAAATGTTCGAAGTGGCGATCCAGGCTTCCATCGGCGCGAAAATCATCGCCCGCGAAACCGTCTCCGCCATTCGCAAGAACGTCATCGCCAAGTGCTACGGCGGCGATATTTCCCGCAAACGCAAGCTGCTCGAAAAACAGAAGGAAGGCAAAAAACGAATGAAGCGCATCGGTCGCGTCGATATTCCCCAGGAAGCTTTCCTGGCGGTCCTGAAAGTCGGCGAGGACAGCAATTGACTAGGAGCACCGTGGAAGAGCGGCGCTTTAGCGCTGCGTAAAGCTCCCCAAAAAGAGCCCTGAGGGCCCGGCACTTAGGCAGCGATTCTCGTCGCTCCGGATGTGGAATCAGAAGGTCAGGAACCGCCGAATGTGCAAATCCCCAAACTGGGAAACGATTCAACTTCTGCAGGTCTCGACTCTGTTAATCCCAAGTGAATTGCCTAACTGGTTACTATTCAGAGTCTTAGGAGCCTGCAAACCCGCCCGGGTGACATAGCTCACCGCTCTTTGCCGTCAGGCATTTTCCCGGCGTCCCGCAATTCCACAAGCTTTTCCACAGCCTGCCCCGCCGCCTGCAACTCACACCGCCTAAGGAACTTACCGTATGAACATACAGGATTTCCTGCACGTCCAGCCTCACTCTTCCGGCGCCAAACCGCCCTCCACCATTGTCTCGAATCTGGTGCAGTTCTTGATGAATGCCAGGTTGATTCTGCCGATCGGACCGTTGCGCTGTTTGGAAATAATGATCTCAGCCTTCCCCTGCAGGTCGGGATCGTCCTGCTTGTAAATTTCTTCGCGAAAGATGAACATCACCAGGTCGGCATCCTGCTCAATCGATCCCGATTCGCGCAGATCGGCAAGTTGCGGACGGTGGTCGCCGCCTCGGCTCTCCGGCGCGCGGCTCAACTGCGAGAGCGCAATCACCGGCACGCTGAGTTCCTTGGCCAGCGCCTTCAGCCCTCGCGAAATCGCCGACACTTCCTGCGTGCGGTTCTCATACCGCTTGCTCCCGCCCGACATCAGCTGCAAATAATCCACGATGATCAAGTCCAGCTTGCCCTGCGATTGCTTCAGCCGCCGCGCCTTGGCCCGCATCTCGCTCAACGAAATGCCCGGCGTGTCGTCGATGAAAATAGGCGCGTGCGCCAACTGCTCCATCGCCCGCACCACCTTGCGCGTGTCGTCCTGCCACAGCGATCCCGTTCGCATCTTGTGCGCGTCCACTTTCGCCTGCGAACAGAGCAAGCGCATCAGCAACGCCTCGCGCGACATTTCCAGCGAAAACACTCCCACCACCTGCTGATCCTCAACCGCCGCGTTCTCCGCGATGTTCATGGCAAACGCGGTCTTCCCCATGGACGGCCGTGCCGCAATAATCACCAGGTCTGACCGCTGCAGTCCGCTCGTCATCTCGTCGAGATCGGTGTAGTGCGTGGCCAATCCCGTAATGCGCTGGCCGCGTTGCAGCAGCGCATCCACCGACCCAAACGACTCGCGCACAATCTCCTGCACGCCCATGAAGCCGCGCCCAATGCGCTTCTCCGAAAGCTGGAAGATGGCAGCCTCTGCGTCGCTCAGCACCTCTTCAGCCGCATCGGATTGATCCGCCGCCCGCGCAATCGCCGTGTTCGCCGCATGAATCAGCCCGCGCAGCAGCGCCTTGTCGCGCACAATCTTGACGTAATGCTCAATACTCGGCCGGTCCGGAACCCCATCCAGCAGGCTCGACACATAGCCCACATCGCCGATCGCCTGCAGATCCTTGTGCCGGTCAAGTTCCTCGATGAGCGTGATCATATCGATCGGCCGCGACGATTCCTGCAAATCGACCATGCGCGAATAAATCCGCCGGTGCGAGTCGAGCGAAAAATCCTCAACCCGCAAATGCTCCGCAGCCTGGTTATAAGCAAAGTTGTCGAGCAGGATCGCGCCCAGAATCGAGCGCTCCGCCTCTACGTTCGCCGGAAGCGTGCTGATGTTGTAGTCAGTAGTTGCCATATTGCGCACACAGACCCTATTGCCCGCCTCGTTTCAAGAGGCGAATGTAAGGCGAATATTACCTTATTTTAGGTATTCGGTCCCTGCAAAAAGTGTCGACCCAAGAATCTCGCCGAAAGCTACGAGCAAGAACCACTGGGTGGATCATGGACTTACGCACAATAATGAAGTACCAGGCGAAAGGCGGGCGAACAAATGCTATTATCTGTGAACAACCTACGGATATTCTGTGGAATGAGTGACAAAAGGAGCTTTTAATTTCCTAACAAGTAGTTTATCGAAAAAGCCAACCGACAAACCTCGCGAGCTCCACCATGAAACACACGAACAAGAGTGTTCTCAGTGCGATCTTCTCGCAAAGCGCATAGAACTGATCCACCCGCTTCCCTATCTGCTCGAACTTGGTTCTGCTGGCCATCAACTCTAAGACCTATCGCAATTGTCGGCGCAGCATAAGCAGATAAAAAGCGAATGAAAGAACGAAATTGTGGAGAAGCTGTTGACGATGAGACTCCGTTGTGGACGGCTTGGGAACGGGACTATCGCCGAGTCGGCAGGGCAAGCTCGCATCCAAAAACAAATGCGACCAGGCCAGCCACCCGGTCGCATCGTTTCGTGGATCTCTCGTCTTGCCTTCCCGCCGCTAGGAGCAGCGAGTCGACGGTGCTGGTCCGAAAGCACTCACGCTCGCGCGGAGCGCCACTTTTACCAGTACTGGCTGCAAGTACCGTGATTCCGGAGAACCACCTTCCCGCAACCCCTGCGGTGGCCAGCGGCCCAACCCGCTCCAAGAGCGGACTGTAGAGGAGGCCGCAATGCCCGGGCAACCGGTTCGCGCTCTCGCGCTTCCAATTTTCCCCCGGCAATTCACCCTCGAGAATTGCCAGTCTGCCGCCGGCTACACCGTTATCGTCGTTCGGCAAGCCGTGAGAATTACCACGTATTCGCTGAACCCACTCTCAGGCAGAATGTTGCGGCCCGCAACCGAAAAGCATTTCCCCCTTGTGCAGAAACTGTGGACGATGAGACTTCCCTGTGGATGCCTGAGGAAATCCGGAAAGGAATCGCGGCACGAGAAATGAGCGCTTCGACTTTTCAATAACTTAGACGTTGTAAAGAAATAACCCGCCGAAACCAACTACCCAGCGAATTGCCACCGTGATTGTCATCCCGAGCGAAACGAGGGAGCTTGGTATATGCCCGCGGCGGTATCAGCTCCGGTGGTTCCGTTAAGAATTCTTCCGCGCAGCCCTGAATGTCGTCGACGTGGCCCGGCTCGGGCTCAGCATTGGGATCGAGCAGATGCCATGCCTCGCGAAACTCCTCGTACCTCGAATCCGGCGAATTGGGGTAGAGCGTCACCCCGTCCCGACCCACAATTTCATCTTCGGGGATGATGTACCAGGCGTTCTCGTGAACGACGTAGGCGGCGAGAAAGTCAAAAGAGCCGGGCGGGTAAGGCTTGTGTCCGCCGCGCACGCTGCAGACGTAGCCGGTGCCTACTTCGCAGATGGTGGATTTGACTTGCACGGATACAAAACGGCGCGTGCGGCCTACGACGAAGTCATAGCTCTGCATCTCCCCCCAAGGCTTGCTGATCGGTATGCCGAGCTCGATGATGCGCGTCATGAAGACCATTTCGGCCCACTCGCCGCGAAGTTTCTTGTCGACGATCTTCGGTTTCCGCTTTTTCCGGTTCTTCCAGTCTTTGGGTTTTGTCATGCCTGCCTCGAAACAAGAAAGGCGGCATTCGGAGAGAAATTCGCGAATGCCGCCTTATCTATTGATTCAATAGCCATTCGCAAACGAAGGCAAGAAAATTCTAAGAAAAAAGCGGGAACGATTCCCAAAATGGGAATGACCGGACCAGTCCCTGAAGTCGAGAAAGGCTACTGCGAGGCGTGGCCTCGATGCGGGCCTCAGAACGGTCCCTCTTGACTCCATTTCGGGAACAAACAGATAGCTGTCTGCCGCATTGTGACATTCGTCACATCATCCGGGCCGGCCACGCCGCACAATCGATTAGCCGCGAAGCGGCGGCAGATTGCAGCCCAGGGCGCAAGCCCTGGGTAGGGCACGATGAAGGCAGCAAGCCCTGAAAGGGTGAAAGAAACGTGGCGCAGACTTGCGGCAATGTCGTGGTGCACCTGATCTTCAGCACCAAGCTGCGTCAGCCTCTAATCGGGCCAGACATTCGTTCCGACCTTTTCGCGTATCTGGGTGGCATTGTCCGGGAGTTGCAAGGTACAGCCCTGATCATTAACGGCACCTGCGATCACGTGCATATGCTGATACGTATCCGTCCGGCCAATTCGATTGCCGAGATCGCACGCATCGTCAAGACCAATTCATCGGGATGGATTCGAAAGAAAGGCCCCAAAGAATTCGCGTGGCAAGCTGGGTACGGCGTGTTCAGTGTTAGCGAATCGAATGTTCCGGCGGTCACCAAGTACATCGCGACCCAAGAGGAACATCACCGGAAGCGATCCTTTCAGGAAGAGTTTGTCGCGTTTCTCAAGAAAAATAATGTTGCGTACGATGAGCGTTATATTTGGAATTGATTCTCTTTCGCCCCTACAGGGCTTGATTCCGCGGGTCGAAAGAAAACCCAGGGCTTGCGCCCTGGGCTGCATCCTTTCGCCGTCTTCGCGGCTTTGGACGGCCGAGGCGGCCGTCCCCCCACTAGCCTACTAGTCCCGAACCCCATCCATAAACGCCCGCAGCTTCCGGGAAATCCAGGGGGAAATCCAGGGACAGACGGGACGTTCACCATTTAAATCTAGCACCAGCATCGCCCCACGACAGATATTTCGCCATGCTGTTTGCGCGTGGGTCTCACTTGATCTCCACATCCTGTCCCATAGTTTTCCTCGGCTGTGATCATTTCAGCCAGTGAATCTTGATTTCCCCTTCGAACGCCTTAAATTCCGGGTCGCCAGTAACAAGTTCAGCCCTGGTTTCCTTTGCTAGGGCGGCGGCAAAGGCGTCGGCCAAGCTCAATTTGAAACGCGCCTTGAAATCGGCGGCGAGGTCGGCCAGGGCGCGAGTTGTGGAATGAAAATCAACCGGCAGGCCCTGCAGGACCTTCGCGGCCTCCGCCCACGCCTGCGCCCCGTCCTTCTTCACAATGGAGTACTTCACCTCGGCGTAGTTCACGTCGGTCATAAGGAGCGGGTTGTCCTTCTTGCCGGCGGTGACGAGCATATCCTCCATCGCCGCCGCACCCAATTCGTCGCGAAAGTAGGCAATCAGCGCAAAGCTGTCGAGCACCTTAGCCGGCATGGCGCTCTTCTATTGCCCGCTCTCGCTTCTTGTGCTCGGCCCAGTCCTCGGTCAGCGGTTTGCCCGGCGCGCGCTTCAGGATGCCGCGCCCGCGCCTGATGAGCGCCGCGGTCATGGGCTTGAGAAGGATTCCCTCCGGTGTAGCCTGGACCACGGCCTTGGTCCCGTCCTCAATGTCGAATTGTTTGCGCAGGCGAAGCGGGATGACGACCTGCCCCTTCGTCGTGAACCACACGGTTTCGAGCTTCTCAGTCGTACTCATGTACGCTAGTATGACATAGCTTGTAAAGTCCGTCAATATATTAGAAGTAGGATTATAGTTTCGTAGGAGGAGTGTGACAGGAGTACCGAGCGCTCTTCGCAAAAGCGGAATTTCACGGACGGAAGGCTGGCTCGTCTTTGCGCCGCGACTGGGGCACTACGAACGCAAAAGCGCAAATTGGGCGTTCGAGTGACATCAGAGGGTGAAGGAACCCTTAGTTGCTGAAAGCCACTCGAACGCGATGACCAGGCGTCGGAGACTGCGTGTTGGACAACGATCCTCCGCCACTCTCGATAGACGGCATCTGCGCCTGCGCTGCCAACTCGTCCGGCACATTGACCCGAATCACCATTAGTCCCTTACTCCATCCATAAACGCCCGCAACTTGCGCGACCTCGAAGGATGCCGCAGCTTCCGCAGCGCCTTGGCTTCGATCTGGCGGATGCGTTCGCGGGTTACGGCGAACGACTGGCCGACTTCTTCCAACGTGTGCTCGCTGCCGTCTTCGAGTCCGAAGCGCATCTTGATTACTTTTTCTTCGCGCGGGGTCAGCGTGCGCAGGACCTGTCCGGTCTGGTCCTTGAGGTTCACGTTGATCACGGCTTCGGCGGGCGAGACGACGGCGCGGTCTTCGATGAAGTCGCCGAGATGCGAATCTTCCTCTTCGCCAATCGGCGTTTCGAGAGAGATCGGCTCCTGCGCAATCTTCAGCACCTTGCGCACTTTCGCCACCGGAATGTCCATGCGCTTGGCGATTTCTTCGCTGGTAGGCTCGCGACCCAGTTCTTGTACAAGCTGCCGCGAGGTGCGGATCAGCTTGTTGATGGTCTCGATCATGTGCACCGGGATGCGAATCGTGCGCGCCTGATCGGCAATGGCACGAGTAATCGCCTGCCGAATCCACCACGTGGCGTAGGTCGAAAACTTGTATCCGCGGCGGTACTCGAACTTGTCCACGGCTTTCATCAGGCCGATGTTGCCTTCCTGAATGAGATCGAGGAACTGCAGGCCGCGGTTGGTGTACTTTTTCGCGATCGAAACCACGAGACGCAGGTTAGCCTCGATCAGCTCGCGCTTAGCCTGCTCGGCGTCCATGTCGCCCTGGATGATCTCGCGTTGGGTTCGCTTGATCTCCTGGAACAACAGGCCAGCTTCGACTTCGAGCTTCTCCACTTCACTTCTTACGGCGCGCGCCTGCCGGCGGTACTCTTTTTTTTGCTCTTCGCTGCGCGTGGCGTCGGCCTTGCGTTCGAGATTGCCAGCCTGACGGTCGAGCGAACGCATGCTGTCGACGGTCTTATTGACACGCTCGATCAGCCGCTTGCGCTCGGCGTTGGTGAATCCCAGCTTGCGCACCGCGATGGATACTTTCACGATGGCGCGGGCGAAGTTGCGGCGGGCGCGGCGATGGTCCTTGGGACGCTTCTTCAAAGACACGGCCGCGTATTTTTCCTGCACCACGGCGACTTTCTTGTAAAGCTTCGCCATGTTGTCGATCTTGCCGGTGAACTCGTTCAGCCGGTTCTGCAGAATTTCGTCGGTAATCTCCTCCTCGTCGAAGGTGACGACCTCTTTAATGGAGCGCACACCTTTCTTAAGGTCTTCGCCCATGGCGAGGAGTTCGTGAATCACAATGGGAGAGCGCGAAAGCGCCTTGAGCACCCGGATCTGGCCGCGCTCGATGCGCTTGGCGATTTCCACTTCGCCTTCGCGCGTGAGCAAGGGCACGGTGCCCATCTCGCGCAGGTACATGCGGACGGGATCGTTGGTTTTTTCGAGAGCCCCGGGCGTGAGATCGAGTTCAACGTCGTCGCTCTCCTCGCCTTCGTCGAACTTCTTATCGAGCGCCGCGGAGGGCAGTTTGGGGCCCTCCAGCACGTCGATGCCTTGCGTGCCAATGGTCGTCAGCAGGTCGTCCAGGTCTTCGGGACTGACCACGTCGTGCGGTATGAGCTCGTTTACCTGGTCGTAGGTTAGATAGCCCTTCTCTTTGCCGGCATCGACCAGCTTCTTTATGTCGTCGTACTTGTCTTCAAGAGCCAAGGAGTGTCCTCAAATTCTTCAATTCGCCCGCGCGGAGCGTGTGGTACAGTGTTGAAAAGGTGGGAATCTGGGGTAGCGCGGAGTCGTGCGCCTAGCACAAACTTAGCAGCTTAGCACATAAGTGCTGCTCCGTCTATCAGTTGCCCCGCGACCTTTCCCTTCGCCCGCCGCTATGTCTAACTCTGCTAAATACTTAGATGGTTCTAACCGCTGTTTTGTTTCAGGCTGTTTTCTTGTTTTCAGGAGCCTTGCGTAAACCGTCTTCGGCCAAGCTGGGATCGCGCAGCGCCCGGCTGAGGCGGTCTTTTTCAAGGAGCAGTTCGTTCCTGAGTACCTTATCGTCGCCGACGCCGGGTTTGTTGAGTTCGCGCTGCACCTGCTCCAGGCGGCGCCGCAAGTGAATGCGGCGCAGGGCGCGTACCGCGCCTTCCAGGCGTTCGGCGCTGAGTTCTTCGTCCTCTTTCAACAGGATGGAAGCCAGCATCCGGCGCTCACTTTCGGAGCAGGGCACGTCCATTACATCGGCAACTTCGGCCCCGGCATTGAGCAGGGCCTCGACCAGGGATTCGGTTACCAACCCGCGATGCAGGCTTTCATTCCGGAGCGCGTACTGCGCCTGGCGAGCGGGATCGAATTCCTCCTCAGCGCCATCGCGGGCGGAGAGACGCACCGCGTCAGGATTCATCTGGCGCGCCGAGGCCAGGGCGCGGATGAGAATTCGCTCGGCATCGGTAGCCTGTGCCTCCAGCGGAGCCTTCACCGCAGCCGCAGAACGCTCCGAAGCTACATGACGGAGCTCCTGCCGCAACACCGCCGAATCAATTCCCAGCTTCTGCGCGATCTCCTGTCCCAATTCGTCGCGGACAATGCGGCTAGGCACGCGTTGAATGTGGGGCAGCAGGTAGTTCACTGCTTTTTGTTTGGCCTCGGGGCTGCGCGCGGGAAAAAGACTTCGGGCGCGGTCGATGAGATAGTCGAAGTACTTTTGCGAATGCCGCAGAGCCTCGCTGTAGCGATCTTTGCCTTTGCGCCGGATGAAGAGGTCGGGGTCGAATCCCTGCTCCAGCGTCAGAACCTTGATCTGAAAATCTTCCTCCACTAGCAAGCCCAGCGTTCGCTCAGTGGCCTTCGCGCCAGCCGTATCGGGATCGAAGTTGACCACAGCGTTCTTGCTGAAGCGGCCCAGCAGCTTGGCCTGAATCTCGGTAAACGCCGTGCCGGAGCTGGCGATCACATTGTGAAAGCCAGCAGCGTAGACAGAGATGCAATCCATCTGGCCCTCGACCAGGATGGCGTAGTCCAGCTTGCGGATCGCTTCCTTGGCTTTGTCCAGGTTGAACAGGACCCGGCCCTTGGAATAAATGCCGGTCTCCGGCGAATTCAAGTACTTTGGACCAGCCTTCTCATCGATAGCCAAAGTTCGCCCGGTGAAGGCGATGATTTTTCCGGCGTCATTGGCGATGGGGAAAATTACACGGTTGCGGAATTTGGAGTACATCCGGGCTTCGGGCTTCGGGCTTTGGGCTTCGGCTCCCGGTTCCTCGCCCTCAGCATCCGGGTTGCCGCTGCCCGACGCCGCTCCTCGCCGAAGCCCGGAGCCTGAAGCCCGAAGCCCGTCCTCCTGCTTCCACGAGAACAACCCGCTCTCCCGCAAGACCTCTTCGCTGAACTCGCCGGCCAGGCGGTCGCGCAGCAGGAAACCGGAATCGGGCGCGTAGCCGATGCGAAAGCGCGCGATCGTTTCCGCATCCAAGCCGCGGCCGGCCAGATATTCGCGCGCCCGTGCGCCCTCGGGACGCTTCAGGCA
The DNA here is from genome assembly GCA_963749985.1 of uncultured Acidobacteriaceae bacterium. Taxonomy (GTDB): domain Bacteria; phylum Acidobacteriota; class Terriglobia; order Terriglobales; family Acidobacteriaceae; genus Sulfotelmatobacter. The sequence continues at coordinate 1,086,017 of CAVVOS010000008.1, forward strand.
CTCCTGGAAAAACACGGCCGCGCGCTCCTGAGCGTCGAGGATCTGCGCGCGCAGCTTGGCGTCCCGAGCCTCGCCCGGACTCGAATACGTGGCTTTCGGCAGCGGAATGCCCAGCTTCTGCGCCACCAACCGGAGGGCCTCAGGGAAAGTGATGTTCTCGATCTTCTGCACGAAGCTGAAGACGTCGCCCGAGACGCCGCAGCCGAAGCAGTGATAAAACTGCCGGGTTGCATGCACCGAAAACGACGGCGTCTTTTCCCCATGAAACGGACACAGCCCCGCATAGTTCTGTGCCCCAGCTTTTTTCAGCTTGATGTAGTCGCCGATGATGCGGACGATATCCGCCTGCTGCTTCACCGTCTCTTTGAAATCTTCTGCGGGCATCGATGGACTAGGGCTTTCGCGGGGACACTTCTCCCCTTAGGATTGTGAGCCAGATTGCCGCTGATGGGAATATACCGGAGCCGGATTGCTGTGGAGAAGCTGTGGAATAGGCGGATTTGCCGCTGATGCCCTAGGAAAAGCAGGCTTTATTGGCCAATTTTTCGCTCGGCATGACAGGAGTGAAGGATTGGCTGAAGGTTGGTTCCATCTTAAGACGCGGCCTTACCTGCATTGTTGCTCTCCATCCACGGATACCACTCCTTGGCGAGGTCCAGCCAGTGCGGATTTCGCAATTCGATCAGAGCAATCTTTTTTGCTCGGGACCGGCCCTTCAATTGTTTCTCGCGAGCTATCGCCTTGTGCACATCGTCGTACGACGCGCGAGACAGAAGCCGTTCCACGCCATACTTATTGGTGAAACCCTCCATTTGATGGAACTTGTGCTGGAACACGCGTTTGTTGCAGGTTGCCAGTGAAACCGACGTAGAGAGTGCCCGATAGACTGCCCATGATGTACACGCAGTAGCTTCGCCGCTCTCGGGCAGTCATAAGGGTATAGGGATGCTTCGACTGCGGAGAATCGTCCTTTGGACGATCCTTCTCCGCTCAGCATGACAGGATGGGGAAGGCTTCTGCTGAAAAATTGGTCACCGTGGACAAAAACAACGCGAAGCGGTACCGGAATGGAATCCGAAAACTATACGCACGTCCGAACAGCCCGTCGAAGGAAAAAGCCGTAGTGCGGGTAGGGATGCTTCGACTGCGAAGAATCGTCCTTTGGACGATCCTTCTTCAGCATGACAGGATGCGAAAGGCTTCTGCAGGAAAATTGGTCACCGTGGACAAAAACAACGCGAAGCGGTACCGGATTGGAACCCGACACTATACGCACGCCCGAACAGCCCGTCGAAGGAAAAAGCCGTAGTGCGGGTAGGGATGCTTCGACTGCGGAGGATCGTCCTTCGGACGATCCTTCTTCGCTCAGCATGACAAATCTCAAACCCTCAACTCCACCACCGTAGCCCCACCCCCGCCTTCATTCTGTGGCGGCTCGGCTACCGACTCCACATGCGGATGCTGCTGCAATGCCTGCCGCAGGGCTTTGCGGAGGATGCCCATGCCGCTGCCGTGGACTACGCGCACGCGAGGCAGCCCGGCGAGGAATGCGTGGTCGACAAACTTTTCCACGGCGCGGGTCGCGTCGTCAACATTAAAGCCGATCACATTGATTTCCGAAGGCGCGCTCTGACCTTCATTTTCGAGCGACACGGAAATTCCGCGCGCCCGCGCCGCCTTGACCGGAGAATCCGCCGCACGCGGGCTAGCGAACACCTCGGCAATATCGTCGCGCGCGATCTTCATCTTCATCGCGCCCATAGCGACTTCGAAATACTTGTCGTCGATCTTGCGCGTGACCGTGGCCGAGCGTCCGGTCGATTTCAGCTTGACGGTGTCGCCTTCAAAAACATTTTGCACAATCTGCGGCTGCGCGTGCGGATCGCCCTCATCGGCCCCGCTGGCATGCGCTACCACCGTGGAATCGAATTGCTCGCGAAATTCGCGGCGCATCTTGGCGATGCGGCGCTCGGCATCTTTTGAAAGCTTCTGCGCCGCAGCTTTCTCCTGAATTGCATTGACCGCTTCGCGCGCGTGGTATTCGAAGTCGCGCAGCACGCTTTCCAGCTTCTTCTCCATCTCGCGCAGCTTGGCCTGCTGGTCTTTTTTTCCTTCCACCGCTAAGCGATTCTTTTCGCGTTCAAGATCTTGTTCGCCCGTCCGCAGCCGCAGGCGCTCGCTTTCCATCTCGCGCAATCCGGCATGAAGCTTGTCGAGAAACTCGCCGACATCGCGAGCCTGCGTGCCCAGCCGCGACCGCGCCGCCTCGATGATCGAGGGATTCAATCCCAGACGCTGCGCAATGTTGATTCCCGCCGATGCTCCGGGAACTCCTATCTTCAATTCGTACGTAGGTTGCAGCGTGGTCTCGTTGAAGCCCACCGACGCGTTGATCACGCCCGGGGTATTCGCGCCGTAAACTTTCAACGACGTGTGATGCGTTGAAATCACGGTCATGCAGCCAATGCGGCCAAAGTGTCCGGCAATGGCCACGGCGAGCGCCGCGCCTTCCTCGGGGTCAGTGGCCGAGCCCAGTTCATCGAGCAGTACCAGCGACTGCGCGGTTGCGGTGCGCGAAATGAAATCGATATTAGTGACGTGCGCGGAAAAAGTGGAGAGATTCTGTTCGATCGATTGATAGTCGCCAATATCTGCGAGGACCGCATCAAACACCGGCATCTCGGCCCGGTCGGCGGGAACCGGGATGCCTGACTGCGCCATCAACGCCAGCAGGCCGACCGTTTTCAGCGTCACCGTTTTCCCGCCCGTGTTCGGGCCGGTGATCACCAACTGGCGCCGCGAGCCTTCGAGTTCCACGGTGATTGGGATCACGGCGACGCCCTTCAGCTTCAAATTGCGCTCCAGCAGCGGGTGGCGGGCATTGTGGAGGAGGAGGCTCGCTGCGCTCGCTGGACAGCCGAGGCGGCTGTCCCCACATGGTTCTTCTTGGTCTTCACTTATCCCGCTCAACCGCACGGCCACGCAGTTGTATTCTTCGGCGAAGCGCGCTTTGGCGAACTGCAGTTCCAACTCTCTGAGCACATCGGCCGACACCAGGATTCCCTCGGCCTCTTCGCCGATGCGCCGCGTCATCTCCAGCAGAATGCGATGAATCTCCGCCTGCTCTTCGTCGAGCAGCCGCACCAGTTCGTTGTTCTGCTCGATGGTTTCCAGCGGTTCGATAAACACGGTCTGCCCGCTCGAACTCGCGCCGTGCACCACGCCCTGCACGCGCCGTTTCTGCTCGATCTTCACCGGAATGACAAAGCGTTCGCCGCGGATCGTCACCAGCTCTTCCTGCGCGGCGCCGCCTTCGGCCAGCTTTCGTAAATATCCGCGCAGCGATTCCTGAATCCCGCGCCTCTGCTTTTCGATCTCGCGGCGAACCCGCGCCAGCTCCGGCGAAGCGCGGTCTTCCAGCGTTCCATCGGGTTGAATCTTGTTGCGGAAGGAGCGCAGGAACTCCGTGAAATCGGGCACGCTCTCGGAAAGCGCGCGGGTTCGCTTCCATTCCGTCCTCATGCTCGCCGGAGGATGAAAAGCGATCTCGCGCCACTCCGCGGCGCGGTCTACCACCAGCAGGACGTCGCGAATCTCCGTGGTCTCCAGCACCGCACCCGCGATTCGCGACTTTTTTACCAGCTTCGTAATCTCCAGCAGGCCGGAAAACTCGAAGCGACCACCCACGCGGCGGAACTCCCGGATTTCCCCGGTCAACTCCTGCTGCTCAACAATCCAGGTGGAATCGGTGGAGGGCGCAAGGGCTGCAATTCTCGCCTGGCCCAGCGGCGAAGAGGCATATCCGCGCAGAAGTTCGCGCAGAGCGTCGAACTCCAGCACGCGCGCAGAGTTGTGGATAAGCGATTGAGACATCAGATTTTATGTTACAGGAATGCCAGGAAGCACATGGCAACTGGCAGTTGGCAACTAGCAATTAGCAATTTGCCATGCCACTAGAAATCGATTGGAACGAAGGGACTGTAGCCGCGGCTCGGAGGTGATGCCATTTGCTAGTTGCCAATTGCCAATTGCTTCGTCGCCGAACCAGGCGTGGCTCTACGACTGGGCTGCTGCCACCGCGCGAGAAGCATTCTCGCTGGCGATGGGTAGCACGAGAACGAACAGAGCTCCACCCTCCGCTTTGTTCTGACAGGTGATCAGTCCTTTATGATCTTGCACCACGCCATAGACGGCGCTCAGTCCCAGGCCGGTGCCTTTGCCGATCGGCTTGGTCGTATAGAAGGGGTCGAACACCCGATGCGGCTCTTTGATGCCGGGCCCACTATCGGAAAACTGAACTACGACTTGTTCTCCGCGGCGTTGGGCGCCCACAGAAAGCAATCCGCCGCCCGCTTCCTCCAGCGCATCCAAAGCATTCTCCACGATCTGGACGAAGGTTTGGAACAACTGGTGGCCGTCGCCCCACACTCGCGGCAGGTTCGGCTCCAGCGAGATTTCGATGTGGATCTTCTGATCGTGCCGTTCCAGTTCCCGCATCTGCACGCTGCGCTGCAGAAGCATGCACAAATCCACCATCGCTTTCTCTCCGGAACTCTGTTGCGCGAAACTCAGAAGGCTCGATATCAAGTCGCGGGTCCGCTGGGACTGGTGGACAATCTTGCGCACCAGCGTGTCCTGCTCGCTGGTCAACCGTTGATTCGACCACAGCTTCTCCGCATATCCCATAATGGCCTTCAGCGGATGGCCGATCTCATGCGCCGCACCGGCGACCAGCTGGCCCAGGGAAGCCAATTTCTCTCTCTGCACCAGATGGCTTTGCAATCGTTGCTCGGTTTCGAAGCTGCGCCGCGAATCTTCGAGCAACTGGATCAACGCCCGGTCCTGCAGATACTGGCGCACAAAAACGAACGCGCCGAGCACCAGCATCGCCGCCAGGACGGTAAACAGGCGAAACGTGCGCGCCGGAGCCGGAGAGCTGTCCCATCGGTAGGCCCACAGTCCCAGCACTGGCAAGGAGAGAATGGCCAGCATCGCCAGCCGCAAGGCCAGCGCACCCCACTTGTCGTCGGCGCTCGGCGCGGTGGCTTCTGTGTGCCAATCGCGCGCCGTCAGCCCGGTCGCCGCCATCCAGCACACTGCGCCCAGCAGCGGAACGTCGTAGAGACTTCCGGTGTAGTACCTCCCCTTCTCAAGCGCCAGATTCACCGCCTCCGAACCCAGCGCATATACCGCACTTGCCCCCATCAGGTTCAGGTACACCCTTTTCCAGCCGGCAGACGCCCTCAGGGCGGCAAACCCCAGCACCAACACCAGCACGCCGCTCTCGACCAGGTAGAGTGGGCCGAAGTTCCTGTCGTACTCCGCCACATTCACCGACACATATTGCGACGGGAACACGACGAACGCATACAGAAATATCCACCAAACCACCAGCAGGAGAAAATCCAGCGCTCCTACGCGGAATTTCTGTTCCCCTTCGCTGCGGTGCGGACGCAATCCAACCGCCGCTATCATCGGAACCGGGTGGAGGAACAGAAACACGTCCATGATCGACGGATCTGGAAAGGCCGTACGACGGAAGGCCTCGAAATAGACCCATGCCGCTTGATTGCACGCCCAGAGAATGCACCCCGATCCCATCAGCGCCCAGAACCGCCGGTTCGCGCCTTGCGCCGACCATGCATTGGCCAGCATCACCCCGCCCAGCGCGAGGGTGAGCACCAGATACGCAACGTCGCCCATCGCCGTCAGCGCCGGACCACGCGGCACCGTCGCCGACACCGCGGCGAACGCCAGCGTGATCCCGCCCGCGAGCAGAAACCAGCGATTTCGTCCAGACAGACCCATCCGCCTCCATTCTATGGACGAAACCAGGGATTCCCAGATCGCTTTCGGGTCTCAACAGGTTACTTTCGTCACACTCCCTCAGTTCGAATGATCCGTCCAGGCTGGATCTCGATCATGCGACCCTTCCCCAAGGTGAGCTTCCGTCTCCCGGCAAATCCTTCCGGCTCATCACTCCTGCTAGAATTAGGCTGAGTGTGGAGTGGCCGCGCCCGATCCGCAGGCTCAGCGGGCCCTAAGCTGCTGCTCTTGACTTTGAAATCGGACCGGTTTAGTCCGTTGCCACGCTCAGAAACTCCTGGTGCCTCATGGCTTTCCCCGTCACCCGTCTTCGTCGTCTCCGCCGCACCGATCAGCTTCGCAATCTGGTCCGCGAAACTCGTCTCACTCCCGACGCCTTCGTCTACCCCATGTTCGTTTGCCCCGGCGAGGGCATCCGTAAGGCAGTTCGCTCCATGCCCGGCGTCTTCAACCTCTCCGTGGATGAGGCCGTCAAAGAGGCACAGGAAGTTTACTCCCTGGGCGTGCCCTCGGTAATTCTCTTCGGCCTTCCCGACAAGAAAGATGACGTCGCCACCGGAGCCTGGGCCGACGACGGCATCGTGCAGCAAGCTGCCCGCGCCATGAAACGTGAAGTCCCAGACCTGATCCTGATGGGCGACGTTTGCCTCTGCGAATACATGTCTCACGGCCACTGCGGCATCGTGCGGCCGGGAACTACGCCGCAATCCCTGGGCGCTGCCGCCCGAGACGCGGTGCACGCTTCTCACCGGGGAGCGGTAGCCGTTAGTAACGAAGAGGAGAAGGAAAGAGTCATCGACGAACTGGCATCCATCGTAGCCCGCGCCGTCGACTCCAAGTTTGAAATCGATAACGATGCCAGCCTCGAACTACTGGCCCGCACCTCGGTCTCGCTTACCCGTGCGGGAATCGACATCATCGCCCCCTCCGACATGATGGACGGCCGCGTCGCCGCCATCCGCCGCGCGCTCGACGATGCCAGCTTCATCAACACACCAATTCTTTCCTACGCCGCCAAGTTCGCCTCGGGATTTTATGGTCCGTTCCGCGAAGCTGCCGATTCCGCCCCGGCATTCGGCGACCGCCGCTCGTATCAGATGGATGGGGCCAACCTGCGCGAGGCCATGCGCGAAATCGAACTCGACATCGAAGAAGGCGCCGACATGATCATGGTGAAACCCGCCATGCCCTATCTCGACGTGATCGCCGCCGCCCGCCTGCGTTTCGATCTCCCGCTCGCCGCTTATCAGGTCTCCGGCGAATTCGCCATGATCGAAGCCGCCGCCCAAAACGGTTGGATCGACCGCGACCGCGTCATGATGGAATCCCTGCAAAGCATCCGCCGCGCCGGCGCCAGCATCATCCTCACCTACCACGCCAAAGACGCCGCCAGATTGCTGGCGTGAGCTGAGAGCTTGGCGTCGCGCCGCACGCGCTTCTTAATCGGAAAAAATGGTCTCAATGGGAAGCGCAAAGAGCCTGGACAGTTTGAAGGCCAGGGGAAGGCTGGGATCAAACCGTCCAGTCTCGATCGCGTTCACCGTTTGCCGGGAGACTCCAAGTTTCTCCGCCAGATCGGCCTGACTCCAGCTCCTTTCGGCGCGGAGCGTGCGCAGACAGTTCTTCACCGGTAGCTCCTTAGGACGAGCCGAAAGGCAATCCCCGTCGAAACGATAAAGAGATCCGCGTTCAGCAAGCTGATCGGAAACGGCCTGGAATATGAGGCCATTAAAACTCCAGCGATCGCATCCCCCACCATGGTCACCGCAAAGCCCCACAGCAGGGCCCGGACAACCAGCGAACGGATGAACTCGTCCGGCTCGGCTTTCAGATAACGAGCCGCCACCCACACCGCCAGGAGCACCGGAAGCACGGAGAGTGCCGCAAGCAATCCGACCAGAAGAACGGAGTACTGCGCGCTGTGAGCGTCGAGATGAGAGGAGACGAAATGCGCCAGCCCAGGGAACATATCAAAAAACAGGTTTGGTAGGTTCGGAGTGGAAAGGTTAGTCAGCACCGTAAGCATGAGTACGCCGCCGACGAGCCCCACCGAGCGCCGTTGGAGCGGTGTCAGGTTCTTATTGCAGAGTTGCATGAAGGCCTCCGAAATGACAAGTACACTTTACACATTTCGCTCGCGCGATGTCAAGCACACTTGTCATCTAGCCCATGGGAATGCGCTGTGCCTGAGAAAACCTGGATGGCTTCCTGTCCGATAACTTATTTGTTTGTATGCACTTATGTTGGATTGTACTTATAAGATTGTGCCCACAAGATCGCCTGCACAAATGTTCCAGTTGGAACATTAGAACGGATGTTCCGGGAGGAACCTCCGGCGCCTAAGCCCCGGCTGCGCCCTGACCCTGGCTCTGGAACTTCACCTCCACCAGCTTGCGGTCCTCGTCGGACACCTGGAACATGGCCCGCGGTTTCAGGCTCATGAAGCTGGCTACAAACACCTCAGGGATCTGCCCGATGCGCGTGTTGTAGGTGTTGACGTCGTCGTTGAAGAACTCGCGCCGGTCGGCGATGCGCTCTTCCAGTTCGCTGATGCGCGTCTGCAGTTTGAGGAAGTTTTCGTTGGCCTTAAGCTGCGGATAGTTTTCCGCCACGGCAAACAGCCCGCGCAGCGCTCCTGTCATCATCAAGTCCGCCGTCGCCTTCTGCCCGATGCTGGCCGCATTCATTGACGCGGCACGCGCTTGCGTCACCGCCAGCAGCGTCTGCTGCTCGTGCTGCATATATCCCTTCACGGTCTCCACCAGGTTGGGGATCTCGTCGTGACGCTGCTTGAGCAGCACGTCAATGTTGGCCCACGAGCGGTCGTTGTCGTTGCGCAGCCGCACCAGCTCGTTGTAGAGGATGACGATGTAGACCACCACTCCCACTACGAACAGCAGGAACGCCGCGCCTGTGATCACGTTGCTGCCCATCTTATTTTGACCTCAGTTTGACCTCGTCGCTTCAGCTTCGTCTGCAGGAACGAGTCCAGTGAAACAGCAGACCGGGCAGGCGCGCAAGTGCTGACGGGGCTGCACCCAAGGTCACCGATTCCAGCTTGCAGAAGAGCAGCTCGCTAACACGCAAAAAGGGCCGAGCCTGTGGGCTCAGCCCTTCTCGCGACCAACAAAGCTGTTAAGGCCTATGCGGAGTCAAATCGCAGGCGTGCTTTACCTCGTCCAGATTCAAACCTGCGGGCGAGAACTCGGCGATCGCGTAGCCAGTCCTGGTTCTGACTTCTACATTGAACACCTGGGCGCCGATCGCGCCGCGAACTGTGCCCTTGTCCATGGACAGGACGCGGTCACGCTCCCAATTCCAGCCCTTATTGTCGTGGCTGCCGTCGATGCGGACACGAACCTCCATCTTGGGCTGGCCCCAGAAGCCAGGGTAATCGGGACGTCCCAGCCTGGCGCCGGGGTTAAAGACGGCGCGCTGGTATTTGCCATCGCTGCATACCAGTTCGACTCGCGGTTTGTAGTCCGGGTCCTCCCGCAAGTAATTGTTCGAAAGCAGCTCGAACCGGACTTTTTTCGCGCCGGTCATCTTGTCTTCCGAACGGAACTCCATCCACTTGCCGCCGGCGCTGACGCCATCGTTTTCGCCCTGATAAGGACTCATGGCGCCCTGTTGAGCAGAAGCCGACGCGGCCATCAGGATCAAGCTTGCGAACAATGTCCCAGCGGCCACGGCACACCGATTTTTATTGTGAAATAAGCGCGATACTTTCAAGGTTCTCCTCCCACACAAGAACGTCTTTCTATATTGAACCCTTGCGGACCCGAAAAGTTGCATCGAAACGGGCCTCTTTTCTCCGCGCGGTCAGAGTTCAGCCCTACCGCGTATCGATCTTCAGATCGATGTAAACCTGGGACCGGTCATCGAACTGGCTCACAGACTTGGTGTCGCTCTTGCCGTTGTTCCGCTGGGCATAGACCTCGTAATCCACCGTGGCCGAGAGGGCTGGGAAACGATAGGTGCCATCCTGGCCGACGATGTAGCTCTTCACGGCGTGGCTGCGCGTGTTGGTGAGGTAGACGATGGCGCCCACCACAGGATTGTCCTGTTGGTCGAGGACTTTGCCGAAGAGCAGGCGTCCCTGTGTCTTATCTTTCTTGTCGGCGGCATGGGCCCCTACGGACAGGACGAGGAGGAGACAGCAGGCGATGAGGAGCGCATTCTGAATCGACGGTCTTGCGGTCATGAGTCTTGCGGTCATTCGAAGGGATGCCTCTTCGTGCTACTACTTCGTGTCCAAAGTAAGGTGCAGGCTAATATCCACGCGTTCATCATACTCTACGTGCACCGGAACCTCTTCCGCGAGATGCAGGCGGTGTCCGTCTGTGGTCTTGACGCCCTTGAGATCGGCGCCCACCACGTAGTCGTTCTTGCCGGCGGCGACGCGCTGGGCGAATTCGCCAGCATGGTCTGAATAGACCTCCCACTTGGGTTTTTTGTCAGGCACCCGGCGGATGTAAACCTTCACACCATAGACGGCGTGATTGTCCGGTCCCCAGACCGTGCCAAAGATGAGGGCGTAAGGATCCGTGGGTTTCAGTTGCTTGGTAGCGGGAGCGGCATGGACCACCGGCAAGACGTTCGGACTCAAAGCGGAGAAGACAAGCACAAGCAGCAGGCGGAAAGAAAACGAGCGGGCGGGGAAACGTGTACGGCAAGCGCTAAGCGTCGTCACCGTCTTCGGTCTCCACTTCCTCTTCCTCTTCCACGTAGCCTTCTTCGACCGCCTTCAGCTCAAGCGGACTGGTCGTGACGACCTCGAAGTCCGTGCCACACTCGGGGCAAGAGATGATCTCACCCTCGTCGACCCCTTCTTCATCCACATCCAGGTCGGTTTCGCATTCAGGACAAAGAACCATTGATTCCTCCGCGGGCCTATTCGGTATCATCCTTAGATACCACTGATAATATTTAGATTCTTCCCCGCCGCAGGTCAAGGGGGCGAGGCTGGAGAGAGCGATATTTTTAATCCGGCGGTAACTGCCCGCTGGGCCTTGACATTTCTCACGCCGGAGCGGACATGATTTCTACTCTCAGGAAAAGAACGTGGCTTGTAGCCGTCACGCTGTTGCTGACGCTCGACTGCGGAGCATTCGCACAACAACGCGAACGCCCTGGCCCTAGTCCAGGTGGCGCCGGCCACGGCAGCGCGCCCGAACCCATGGCCATCGATGGCCGCATCGCGGCCGCGCTGCGGCAGGTTTCGGCGGAACGCATTCGGGCGAATATTGAGAAGCTGGCGAGCTTTGGAACGCGGCTCACGGTTTCCGCACAGGACCCGGATTCGATCGCGGCTGGACGCGGGGTGGGCGCGGCGCGGGAGTGGATCAAGTCAGAGTTCGAGCGCTATTCCAACGATTGCGGCGGCTGCCTGGAGGTGAAGACCGACAGCTTCACCGAACCGGCTGCCGACCGGATACCCCAGCCCACCGAAATCACCAATGTTTATGCGGTCCTGAAGGGTACGGACGCGGAGAACGCCAAGCGCATCGTACTGGTGACCGGACACTATGACTCTCGCCCCAGCGATACGTTGGACGTAAAGGCTGATGCTCCGGGCGCGAACGACGACGGCAGCGGAACCGCCGTGAGTCTCGAATGCGCCCGGGTCTTGAGCAAACTCAGATTTCCCGCGACGATTATTTTTCTGACCGTGGCGGGCGAGGAACAAGGCCTGAACGGCAGCCATCATTTCGCCCAGATGGCGAAAGAAAAGATGGCCAAAGAACAAGAATGGAATCTCGAAGCCGTCCTAAACAACGACATTGTAGGCGGCGACAAGAGCGCGGAGCAGGATCACTCGGTGGTGCGGGTGTTTTCCGAAGGCTTGCCCGCAGCGGCCACGGAGCAGGAGATTCGCCGGATTCGCGGTCTGGGTGGTGAGAATGATTCTGCGTCGCGGCAACTGGCGCGCTATATCGCCGATGTGGGCCGGGGCTATAAGAACGATGTCGGCGTGCAGCCGATGCTGGTGTTCCGGCTGGACCGCTATCTGCGCGGCGGCGACCATTATTCTTTCAACCAGCAGGGATTCGCCGCAGTGCGTTTCACTGAGTTTCGGGAGGATTTTCATCATCAGCACCAGAACGTGCGCACCGAGAACGGCATTGAATACGGCGACCTTACGAAGTTTGTGGACTTCGACTATGTAGCCCATGTGGCGCGGCTCAACGCTGCGACGCTGGCATCACTGGCTTCGGCGCCAGCCCCTCCAGCCAATGTGCATCTGCTCGCCAAAGATCTGGAGAACGACTCAACCCTCACCTGGGAAGCCGCCCCGGGCGGCCTGGCCACGGGATACGAAGTCCTGTGGCGGGAGACGACCGCTCCGGAATGGGAGTACGTCCAAAAGGTTGGCAACGTCACTCGCACAACCCTGAAACTTTCGAAGGATAATGTAATCTTTGCAGTAAGGGCCGTGGATGCGCAGGGTCACCGGAGCCTGCCGATTGTCCCCTTGCCCGAACGTTGAGTTTAGGTATCTACTTCCAAGAGGAGCATTCGCTTGCGCGGTCGCGGTCGAGAAATGACGTTAAGCTTCCCGCCCTTCACCAGGGCGGTGACCTGGCTGCTGGGGATCAACACCGCGGTGTTCCTTGCGCTGTTGGCCTTCGGGACGGCGTCGGTCAGGGATTGGGTCGAGCTGTATCTCGGGCTTGTTCCCAGCATGACCGTCTTTCACTTCGCGATCTGGCAGATTGTTACTTACAGCTTTATTCACTTCGCGTTCTGGCATTGGTTTGGGAACATGCTGGGGATTTGGATGTTTGGCGCGAGCTTCGAAAGCTCATGGGGCATGCGCCGCTTTCTGGAGTTGTTTTTCGCCGGCGTAATCGGGGCCGCACTCACCACAATCGTTTTTTCTTTTGCCCACATTCTCGCGTCTCCGAACACGGTTACAATCGGCGCCTCGGGCGGCGTCTTTGCCATTCTCATGGCGTTCGGCATGGTCTTCGGGGAGAACGAAATCATGATGATTCCGTTCCCGTTTCTGATCAAGGCAAAGTATTTTGTGCTCATCCTGATCGTGGTGACAGTAGCCTTTGCCATCGGCGACCGGGGAGGGGTTGCATACCTGGCTCATCTGGGCGGTTTGTTCTTCGGCTACCTGTATGTGAAGTTTTCGCCCGCGCGGGGAATGTCGGGGAAGTTCTCGTTGTCGGAGTGGTATTACGGAATGAAGAATTCCTATTACCGCTCGAAACGCCGGCGGGCGGCGAAGAAGTTCGAAGTCTACATGCGCAAACACGACCGCGACGTTCACTTCGACGAGCACGGCAATTACATTCCCCCGGATGACGATCAGCGCAAAGGGAACGGCGGGTCGAAATCGGGGTGGGTGAATTAAGGCCGTGGCCACGGATTTTCGCGGATTTACCCGGATCAGCAACCCGTAAACGCTTGGAATTCCACCAGTATTTTTCCCGTCAATTCTCCCCGCTTTGATTTTCCTTTGAATCCCAAGTCGTGCCCAGCGCCTTCGATGGTCATCAACTTAGTCTTCGCGGGAATCAGCTTCAAGGCTTGCTCGATTTCGGCAATCGAGCCGAAGGGATCGCGTGTGCCTTCGACGAATAGGCTGGGGGTACGCAGAGTGAAAAAATGCTGGGTGCGAAGCTGATCGGGCTTGCGGGGCGGGTGCAGCGGATAGGAGAGCAGGAGCAGGCCGGCAGCCAAATCCGGAGCCGCCGCGGGGTCTTTTTCCGGAGGAAGCTCGGCGCAGAGCATGCTGGCTTGGCGCCCGCCGTAGGAATGGCCGCCGAGAAAAACGCGGCCTTTGGCGAGATGCTTAAGCGCTGCGACAGCATTCTTCAGACCGGCGCGATCACGCTTGGCCTCGCCCGGCGCCGGTGGACCGAAGGATCGATCCTGACGATACGGGAGATCGCAGCGCAGCACGAAGAAGCCGGCATCGGCGAAGACCTCCGCCAACGCGACCAGCAGCGGCGCTTGGCAGTTCGATCCCGAACCATGAGTCAGAACAAGTCCGTTGCCGTTGGGGTGAGCGGGGCGATGCAGGAGTCCGCGCACGAACGGGTCCGCTGAGACGTCCGTAAAAACCTGCGGATTCGAATCGCCGATCTTTGATTCCTCAAACATGGATTCCTCAAACATGGACTCCCCACCCACGGATTCCTACTCATGGATCCTTCCATCACACTTGCAAGGCGATCTCCTCCAGCTTCTCGTAGACCTTCAGAATTTGAATCTCATTTCCGAGGCGAGACCAGCAACGAAGCAGGTCAGCATCTTCCAAAGCCGTGCGGCGAGCTTGCTCGGAATTCCAGTAACGAAGCAGCACGTAATGAGAATCGCCGCTGCGGTAGAGAAGGTCGCGGCCGTATCCTTTGCTCGATACGATGGCATTGAGTTCGCGGATGGTCGCGAGTGCGGCAGCTTCCATGTTGGGCAGTGGCTCCCAGATCGCCACGGACAAGTATTCCAGCGGCATACTCCGCGATTATAGCTTCTGGCGTGGGACAGTGCGCTTGCGGGTAGATCGCGTGGCCGCTCCGGCCTCTTCCGGCGTGACCGTATGCAAGCGCATGAAGTTGGTGGAGCCGGAAGCCTGGCGAGTGCCCGCAACCACTCCGAGCACGTCGCCGGGCTTGAGCGATCGGCGCGCCAGCAATTCCTTCTCGGCGACACGCACCATGTGTTCCACGGAAAGCGCCTGGGCGCATTTCATGGGATGCACACCCCAATAGAGGTTGGTGCGCTGGGCAACGGTGGGGTTGTGAGTAAAGGCGTAGATGGCGGCTTGCGGCCGATATTTCGAAATCATGCGAGCGGTGTTGCCGGTCTCGGTGAAAACGGCGATTGCGCCCATGGGCAGGTCTTCGGCGGCGTGCGCGATGGATTCGCAGATGGTTTCGGCGACCGAGAGGCCGTGACGGTCGCGGCGGCGGCGGGGCAGAGTGAACTCCCCCATATTGCTCTCGGCCTCAATCACGATGCGCGACATCATGGCGACGGCCTCGCGGGGATAGCGGCCGCTGGCGGTCTCCGCCGAAAGCATGACGGAATCGGAACCGTCGAAGATGGCGTTGGCAACATCGCTCGCTTCCGCCCTTGTGGGGCGCGGGTTTTCGATCATCGACTCGAGCATTTGCGTGGCTGTGATCACCGGCTTGCGCCACACTGCGGCACGGCGGATCACATGCTTCTGAATGACTGGAACTTTTTCCGGCGCCATTTCCACGCCCAGATCGCCGCGGGCAACCATCACGCCATCGGAGGCTTCCAGGATTTCTTCGAGGTGGTCGATGGCCTGCGGCTTTTCCAGCTTGGAGATTAATGGAACGTCACATCCCAAGCTGCCCACGATTTGCCGGACCATATTCACGTCGGCCGCGGTGCGAATAAAAGAGAGCGCAACCGCGTCCACGCCTTGCTTCAGGCCAAACTCCAGATCTTTGCGATCCTTCTCGGTTAATGCGGGAATCGATAGAGCAGTGCCCGGCAAGTTGATGCCTTGGTGCTCGCCCAGGGTGCCGCCGTTCAAAACATCGCAGATAACATCCTTGCCGCGGACGGTGCGCACGCGCAATTCGATGAGTCCGTCGCGCAATAGAATACGGGCGCCAACGCCAACTTCGCGGGCAAGATCCTGGAAGGTCGTGGAAATGCGGGTCGCGGTGCCGGTGATGTCGCGGGGAGTGATCAGGACGGTTGAGCCGCTTTTCAGCAGCACGGGTTCGTGGCGTTCCAGGCGTCCAGTGCGGATTTTGGGGCCTTGCAAATCCTGCAGGATGCAGATGGTGCGGTCTTCTTTTTCGGCGGCGCGGCGCAGGCGCTCGATGTTGCGGGCGTGATCCTCATGCGAGCCATGAGAAAAGTTCAAGCGGGCAACGTCCATGCCAAGGCGCAGCAGGTCGCGCATCGCGGCCTCGGAGTGGCACGCCGGGCCGATCGTACAGATGATCTTGGCGCGGCGGTGGGCGGGCGTTCCACTAGGTGCGAGAGTTGAAGGGGAACTCCCCGAACTGAGGGAGGCTTGGGTCGCGACTTCTGGCTGGGGAGGTTTCATCGGTTCCAGACTGGGTCTTGTTCAATTCCAGCTTGTTCAATTCAGAGAAGACTATTGTAACTGTTTGAGACTTCTTCATCCGCGCGAACGCCAGCGAGGCACTATCCAGCGAACAATGCAATGGCATTCATTTGAAATTCTGCCCACAATAAGAAGATCGGCGGATTCTGGCTTCTCTGCAGTGCCCAGTGCTCCTGGCGGCTCACTTTCTAACGTGATTGACGGCGGTCAGCTCCTTTCCCAGCATGGCGCGGGGGAACAGCATGGCATTGAATTCCGCGCCCACCAGGATAACCAGGGAAACCATGTACATCCAGACCAGCAAGGCGATGGCGGCGCCGAGCGATCCGTAAATAATGCTGTAGTCGGCATAGTGCTGCAGGTAGAAGCCAAACAACAAGGTCGACGAGAACCACATGGCGGTGGCCAGCGTCGCGCCTGGAAGTACGCTATGCCAGGGTTGGGTGCGCGGGACCGCATGGTGATAGATGAGCGCGATCACCGCAATGCTGGTGAGGGTCGCAATCAGCCAGCGCAGGCAGGTCCACATCAGCAGAATGTAGGAACTGAATTCATGCGCGGTGTAGAACAGGATGGTGGCTTCGATCTTGCTGCCAAAAGCCACCAAAAGGGTAGAGAACGTCATGGGAACAAGGGCGAAGATGACGAGCAGGAAGGAGATCAGGCGCTCTTGCACCAGGCCCCAGACCTTCGGCAGTTCGTAACAGCGGCGAAAACCCTCCATCCAGGAGATCATCACGCCGGAGGCGGTCCACAAGGTCAGCAGGGAAGCGGTAATAAGCAAGCTTACCGGGCGTTGCGCCGCGCCGCGCAGAAAATTCATGGCCGCGCTGCTTCCCGCGGGCAAAATGCGCGATAACGCATAGGAGATTTCCCGCAGATAGGGCGCACCCTTGCGCGAAGTGGCCAGCACGGAACCCACGACCAGCAGCGCCGGGAAGAAAGTGAGAATCGAGGAATACGCGGAGGCTTTGGCAATCGAGAAGGCGTCGTGCTGGAAGGCACGCCACAGAGCCAGCCGTAGAAGGCGCAGGAAGCGGAGCATTGCTGGTCCTAGCTTAGGGCCGGAAGGCGCGGGTTGCAACGAGGGAAGCGGACCAGGTTCCTCGGTCGCTAGTAGCTTGGGGTTTGCATGCATGGTTTAATGCTGCTGCTGTCATCTTGAGCGGAGTTGACCTTCGCGAAGCGAACAGCTAACGGAGTCGAAAGATCCCTACGCCTCAACTTGTGCTCTCGCTGTACTCGGCGGCATGATAAGGGACTCCCTGCCCGGGCTAGCAGAGTGGCAGCCTATAGGGATCCTTCGACTACGCGGGTGCTTCGCTTTCGCGAACCACCTGCTCCGCTCAGGATGACAAATAATTGCGGGGGCGAATCGATTCGCCCCCGCTATTGGCTCTGTTCGGCTTACTCCGCCGCCAGTTCCTCGGTCTCGCCCTCGTGGCGCATCATCTCGAGAGCGCGCTCGGCTTCTTCGTAAGCTGCCGAGACTTCCGCCTGGACCTTGGCCGCCGCCTCTTCCATTTCTGGCGAGAGGCGCACGTTGCGGTAGTACTCCATGCCGGTGCCGGCAGGGATCAGGCGGCCGACGATGACGTTCTCCTTGAGGCCGCGCAGGTGATCGACCGCTCCCTGAATGGAAGCTTCGGTGAGCACGCGCGTAGTCTCCTGGAAGGACGCCGCCGAAATGAACGAGTCGGTCGAGAGCGAAGCTTTCGTGATGCCGAGGAGCAGCGGGCGTCCGGTAGCCGGCTTGCCGCCTTCCTTGATCACGCGCTCGTTCTCTTCGCGGAAGCGGAACTTATCCAGTTGCTGCTCCAGCAGGAACGTGGTGTCGCCCACGTCCTCAACCTTCACCCAGCGCATCATCTGGCGGACAATCACTTCGATGTGCTTGTCGCTGATGTTGACGCCCTGCAAGCGGTAGACTTCCTGGATTTCGTTCACCAGGTAAGACTGCAGCTCTTTTTCGCCGAGCACGGCCAGAATATCGTGCGGGTTGAGCGGGCCGTCCATCAGCGGTTCACCCGCCTTCACGCGCTCGCCTTCCTGCACGTTGATGTGAACGCCGCGCGGCACCGAGTATTCCTTCTCCGTGCCGTTATCGGCCTGCACATAGAGTTTGCGCTGGCCTTTTGCGACTTCGCCGAACTTCACCGTGCCATCGATTTCGCTGATGACCGCGGTTTCATGCGGTTTGCGCGCTTCGAAGAGTTCGACCACACGCGGCAGACCACCCGTGATGTCTTTGGTCTTGGTGGTTTCGCGCGGGATCTTGGCCAGCACGTCGCCCGGGAAAACCGTGTCGCCGTCCTGCACCATGAGGTGAGCGCGGGAAGGCATGAGGTAGCGCTTGCTGCCTTTGCCTTTGACCACGATCGCGGGCTGGCGCTTCTCGTCGGGCGAATCGGCCACAACGTGCCGCGACAATCCGGTAACCTCGTCCACTTCCTCGTGCAGCGTGACGCCTTCCTGCAAGTCCTTGAACTGCGCCGTGCCGCCGATTTCGGTGAGGATGGCGAACGTGTAAGGATCCCACTCCACCATGACCTTGCCTTGCTGCACCTGATCGCCGTCGGCGACCTTGAGCTTGGCGCCGTAGATCACGGAGTAGCGCTCGCGCTCGCGGTTCTTCTCGTCCACAATCGCGATCGAACCCTGGCGATTCATCACCACGTAGTCTCCAGACTTCGACTTGACCGTCTGCAGGCCGATGAAGCGCACCGTGCCGTTGTTCTTGGCATCGAGGCGGGACTGCTCGGAAACTCGCGATGCGGTTCCACCGATGTGGAACGTACGCATGGTGAGCTGCGTTCCAGGCTCGCCGATCGATTGCGCCGCAATCACGCCGGTAGCCTCGCCCAGTTCCACCAGGCGTCCTGAAGCCAGGTTACGGCCGTAGCACATGACGCAAACGCCACGCTTGGATTCGCAAGTGAGCACCGAGCGGATCTTCACCCGCTCGATTCCTGCCGCTTGAATGGATACGGCAAGCTCTTCGGTGATCTCGTTGTTGATGTCGACGATTACATTGCCGTCGTAGTCTTTGATCTTTTCGAGCGAGACGCGGCCTACAATGCGGTCGCGCAACGGCTCGATAATTTCGCCGGCTTCGACGATACCCTGGACGTAAATGCCGTCCACGGTGCCGCAATCGTATTCGCTGATGATGACGTCCTGCGCCACATCGACCAGACGCCGCGTGAGGTAGCCGGAATCCGCCGTCTTCAGCGCGGTATCGGCCAGTCCTTTGCGGGCACCGTGGGTCGATACGAAGTATTCGAGCACCGTCAATCCCTCGCGGAAGTTTGCGGTGATGGGAGACTCGATGATTTCGCCGGAAGGCTTGGCCATCAAGCCGCGCATGCCGGAGAGTTGGCGAATCTGCTGTTTCGATCCGCGGGCGCCGGAATCGGCCATGACGTAAATCGGATTGATGAAGCCTTCCTTGTCGCGCCGCTGCATCTGCCCGAACATCTCGTCGGCAACTCTTTCGGTGATGGCCGACCAGATTTCGATGACCTTGTTGTAGCGTTCGCCGTTGGTGATGGCGCCGTCCAGGTATTGCTGCTGGACCGCGACCACCTGCTTCTCGGCGTCCTTCACCAAAGTCTTCTTGCTGTCCGGGATGACCATGTCGTCGATGCCGATGGAAAGGCCGGCCTTGGTCGCGTACTTGAAGCCGAAATCCTTCACTTCGTCGAGCATCTTGACCGTGGTCTCGAGTCCGAACCGGAGGTAGCCGTAGTTCACCAGCGCGCCGATGCCCTTCTTCTTGAGCAAGCCATTGATGTAAGGCATGCCCTCGGGCAGGTGATCGTTCAGGATGGCGCGGCCCACTGTCGTATTGATGAAGGCACGCTCCACGTGAACTGGTTCCGTGTGGATGATGTCCTGATCGTCGTAAGCGGTGGTCAGGTCAATCAGTTCGCCGGTGTAGCGCAGGCGGATGGGAGAAAGGGTTTCCACCGCTCCCGTTTCCAGCGCCAGCAGAACTTCTTCGATGTTGGCGAACACACGGCCTTCACCCTTCGCACCGGGTTTCCCTTTGGTGAGGTAGTAAAGACCGAGCACCATGTCCTGCGTAGGCACGGTAATCGGCTGGCCCGACGCGGGCGAAAGAATGTTGTGCGAGGCCAGCATGAGCACGCTGGCTTCGACCTGCGCTTCCGGAGACAGCGGAATGTGCACCGCCATCTGATCTCCGTCGAAATCGGCGTTGAACGCCGTGCAGACCAGCGGGTGAATGCGGATGGCTTTGCCTTCCACCAACACCGGCTCAAACGCTTGAATGCCCAGGCGATGCAGCGTGGGAGCGCGGTTTAGCAGCACCGGATGATCTTTGATCACTTCTTCCAGGATGTCCCACACGATGGGCTCTTGCTGCTCCACCATCTCTTTGGCTTGCTTGATGGTGGTGACGTTTCCCGTCTGCTCCAGCCGGTGGTAGATAAACGGCTTGAACAGTTCGAGCGCCATCTTTTTCGGCAAACCGCACTGATGAAGTTTCAGCTCGGGACCGACCACGATGACGGAACGTCCGGAATAATCCACGCGCTTGCCCAGCAGGTTCTGGCGGAAGCGGCCCTGCTTGCCCTTGAGCGTGTCGGAGAGCGATTTGAGCGGACGGTTATTTGCGCCGCGCAGCACGCGGCCACGGCGGCCGTTGTCGAACAATGCGTCGACGGCTTCCTGCAGCATGCGCTTTTCGTTTCTAACGATGACTTCGGGCGCGTGCAGGTCCATCAGCTTCTTCAACCGGTTGTTGCGGTTGATGACGCGGCGGTAAAGGTCGTTCAAATCGGAAGTGGCGAAGCGGCCGCCATCGAGTGGAACCAGGGGGCGCAGCTCCGGCGGAATCACCGGGATCACGTCGAGAATCATCCAGCTGGGCTTGTTGCCGCTGCGGCGGAAGGCCTCGACCACTTTCAATCGCTTCGTATACTTGAGCCGCTTCTGCAGCGAGCTCTCGTTCTTCATCTTCTCGCGCAGTTCAATCGACAGGCCGTCGGTGTCGATGCGCTTGAGCAGTTCCTTGATCGCCTCGGCGCCCATCATGGCCTTGAAGCCGGCGGGACGGTATTGCTGGTCGAGTTCGCGGAACTTGGCCTCGTCCTTGATGACTTCGCGCTCTTTCACCGGAGCGTCGCCGGGCTCGACCACCACGTAGGCCTCGAAATACAACACGGACTCGAGATCGCGCAGCGAAATATCGAGCAGGTGGCCAATGCGGCTGGGCAGTCCCTTGAAGAACCACACATGCGAGCAGGGCGAAGCCAGCTCGATGTGTCCCAGGCGTTCGCGGCGGACTTTCGAGAGCGTGACTTCCACGCCGCACTTGTCGCAGATCACGCCGCGATGCTTCATGCGCTTGTACTTGCCGCAGAGGCATTCCCAATCGGTTACCGGGCCGAAGATGCGGGCGCAGAACAGGCCGTCCCGCTCCGGCTTGAAGGTGCGGTAGTTGATGGTCTCAGGCTTGGTAACTTCGCCATGCGACCAGCTCCGGATTTTTTCCGGAGACGCCAGACTGATGCGGATCGCGTCGAAATCCGCAATCGTGTTTTGCATTTCGAACGGGCTCGAACGAAACAAGGTGTTCCTCCGCTTCCTGCTCTCTGCCAGCAGTACCCAGTACCTAGTACCCAGTACCGAGCCCTCACTGCGGTTCTTGTTTCACGGGATTCGAGAGCTCTCAATCCGCGAAACGCTTCTTTTTAAGAAATTTCAAAATCTGTCAAGCCCAGCACGCGCACCCGTCGTTTTTTCTAGGTACTAGGTACTAGGTACTGAGTACTGGGTACTGCAGTTAATCTGCTGCCGCGCTGGCCGTGGGCTTCTTCTCCCCGGTCTTGATCAGCTCCACATCGAGGCAGAGCGATTGCAATTCGCGGATCAGCACGTTGAACGATTCCGGCACGCCCGGCTCCATGGCGGCTTCGCCCTTGACGATGGCCTCGTAAATCTTGGTGCGGCCGTAAACGTCGTCGGACTTCGCCGTCAGCAGTTCCTGCAGGATGAAGGCCGCGCCGTAAGCTTCGAGCGCCCAGACTTCCATTTCTCCGAAGCGCTGCCCGCCGAACTGCGCCTTGCCACCCAACGGTTGCTGGGTGATCAGTGAATAAGGTCCGATGGAACGCGCGTGAATCTTGTCGTCCACCAGATGCGACAGTTTCAGCATGTAGATGTAGCCCACGCACACCGGCTGTTCGAATTCGTCACCGGTCATGCCGTCGTGCAGAGTGGTCTTGCCCGACGTAGGCAGGCCCGCATGCTCCAGCAGCGCCTTGATCTCGCCTTCCTTCGCGCCGTCGAATACCGGCGAGCCCATGTACACGCCACGCGCGAGCGTGGGAGCCAGGGCCTCCAGTTCGTCGTCGCTCATCTCGGAAATGATGTCGGCAAGTTTCGAGTCCTTGAACAGGGCCTTCAACTCCCGCCGGATCGCTTCCGTGCGCGTGTTTTCCTTGAGCAGCCTGGTGATTTTCTCGCCCAGGACAAAGCCCGCCCATCCCAGATGGGTTTCGAGAATCTGGCCTACATTCATACGGCTGGGTACGCCGAGGGGATTGAGCACGATCTCCACCGGTGTTCCGTCTTCGAGGTACGGCATGTCCTCTTCCGGCAGAATGCGCGCGATGACGCCCTTGTTCCCGTGACGGCCGGCCATCTTGTCGCCCACGCTCAGCTTGCGCTTCATGGCGATGTAGACCTTGACCAGCTTGATCACGCCCGGCGGCAACTCGTCGCCCTTGGTGAGTTTTTCCTTCTTCTCGTTGACGATTTTCTTGAGCACATCGATCTGCCGCGAGGTCATTTCCTCGATCTCATCGATCTGCTCGTTCACCCGCGGATCCTTGTCGTTGTACTTGATGCGCTTCAGGTTGCGGGTGGAGATGCGCTCGATCGCGTCGCGGTCCAGGATGTTGCCTTTGTTCAGCAGGCGCTTGTTGGTGCGCTCATCGTGCAAGTCGGCCTGCACTTCCTTGCCGCCCAGAATGTTCTCCAGACGCTTGAGCCGCTCGTCGGTGAGAATGCGGATCTCGTCCGAGAGATTTTTCTCCAGCTTGGCGATCTGCGTGGCCTCGATCGACTTCGCCCGCTCGTCTTTTTCCTGGCCTTTGCGAGAGAAAATCTTCACATCGACGATGACGCCCTCGATGCCCGGTGGGCAGTAGAGCGAAGCGTCGCGCACGTCGCCGGCCTTTTCGCCGAAGATGGCGCGCAGCAGTTTCTCTTCCGGCGTGAGCTGGGTTTCGCCCTTCGGCGTGACCTTGCCCACCAGAATGTCGCCCTGCTTGATGCTGGCGCCGATGCGGATCACGCCCGCTTCGTCGAGGTTGCGCAGCATCGACTCGCTCACGTTGGGAATATCGCGTGTGACTTCTTCCGGACCGAGCTTGGTGTCGCGCGCTTCGATCTCGTACTCCTCGATGTGCAGTGAAGTGTAGTAGTCGTCTTTCACCATCTTTTCGGAGACGAGAATCGCGTCTTCAAAGTTGTAACCGCGCCAGGGCATGAAGGCCACCAGCACGTTGCGTCCCAGCGCCAGTTCGCCGTGATCGGTGCAAGGACCGTCGGCGATGACTTCGCCCTTCAGCACGCGCTGCCCCTTCTTTACGATCGGCTTCTGATTGATGCAGGTGTTCTGGTTCGAGCGCTTGAACTTCGTGAGTTGGTAAATGTCCGAGCCCACTTCACGCGAAAGCTGCGTGGGATGGTGCTCGCCTTCGACGCGGACGATGATGCGATCGGAATCGACCGAGTCGATGATGCCGTTGCGCCGGGCCAGAACCACTGCGCCCGAGTCACGCGCCGTCACGCCTTCCATGCCAGTGCCAACGATGGGCGCTTGCGCGCGCAGCAAAGGCACGGACTGGCGTTGCATGTTCGCGCCCATCAGCGCACGGTTGGCGTCGTCGTGCTCAAGGAACGGCACGAGCGATGCGGCAACCGAAACCAGTTGCTTGGGGCTAACGTCGACGTAATCGACTTCGTCGCGGCTTACCAGCACGAAGTTTCCGGCCTTGCGGGCATTGACCAACTCGGCCACAATCTTGCCCTTGTCGTCGAGCTCAACGTTGGCCTGCGCGATGGTGTGCCGGTCTTCTTCCCACGCGGAAAGATAGAAGGAGAAAGGATCGATCTGCGCCGGCTTCTTGCGCTTCTCTTTCAAATCCGCATTGATCTTCTCGATCTCATGCTTCTCCATGTGATCGCCGACTTTGTAGTCGCTGTCGCCCGTGTTGACCACGGTGACATAGTCGATCACGCGTCCGCCCTTGATCTTGCGATAAGGCGACTCGATGAAGCCGTAATCGTTGATCCGCGCGTAGCAGCTCAACGACGAGATCAGTCCAATGTTCGGACCTTCCGGCGTCTCGATGGGGCAGATGCGGCCGTAGTGCGTAGGGTGCACGTCGCGCACTTCGAATCCCGCGCGCTCGCGAGAGAGACCGCCCGGCCCAAGCGCCGAGAGGCGCCGCTTGTGCGTAATCTCGGAGAGCGGGTTGGTCTGGTCCATGAACTGCGAAAGCTGCGACGATCCGAAGAATTCGCGGATCGCAGCCATCACCGGCTTGGCATTGACCAGGTCGTGCGGCATGGCCGTGGACATTTCCTGGTACACGCTCATCTTTTCCTTGATGGCGCGTTCCATGCGGACCAGGCCGATGCGGAACTGGTTTTCCATCAGCTCGCCGACCGCGCGTACCCGCCGGTTGCCGAGGTGATCGATGTCGTCCACCGACCCGATGTTCTTGCGCAACTTCAGCAGGTAGCCGATGGTGGCGTAGAAATCGTCGGGATCGAGCGTGCGCTTGTCGAGACTGGTGGCGTCCTGATTCTCGAACAGCTTGATGTTGAACTTCAGCCGGCCCACTTTCGAGAAGTCGTACTTACGCGGGTCGAAGAACATGCCATGGAACAGCGCCGTGGCCGTATCCAGCGTCGGCGGATCGCCGGGACGCAGCTTGCGGTAGATTTCGATCAGCGCTTCCTGCGGCGTCTTTACAGAATCGCGCTTCAACGTCTGGCTGATGACCGTGCCCACGTCGTCGCGCTCAGGGAAGAACAGGCTCATCTCGACCACGCCTGAATCGAGAATCTTCGAAATCTTGTCGGCGTTGATTTCGGTATTGGCTTCGATCAGCACTTCGCCCGTCGTCGTGTCCACCACGTCGGCGGCAGCCCAGGCGCCCTCGAGATCGGTAATATCCACTTCGATCTCGGTAATCTTCGCCTTCTGAATCTCTTTCAGGACCTGCGCGTTCAGCTTGCGGCCGGAATGCGCAATCTCATCCCCGGACTTGTTCTTAATGCTGTGCGCCAGCTTCATGCCCAGCAGGTTCGTCGGCTTCTCGCTGGCCGGGTCGAGCGTCCAGAACAACTTCTTGTCCCGGATGGCGAGCCGATCCACGGTGTAGAAGGAGCGCAGAATGTCTTCGCCGGAACGCAGACCGAGCGCGCGCAGGAAGATCGTTCCCAGGAACTTGCGCTTGCGGTCGATGCGAACGTAGAGCACATTCTTCTGGTCATACTCAAACTCCACCCAGGATCCGCGGTAGGGAATGATCTTGCCCAGGAAGTAAGTGCGGTTGTTGGCGGTTTCGAAGAACACGCCCGGCGAGCGGTGCAACTGGCTGACAATTACGCGCTCGGTCCCGTTGATGATGAAGGTGCCGTTCTGCGTCATCAGCGGCACGTCGCCAAAGAACACTTCCTGCTCTTTAATATCGCGAATCGAGCGGTTGCCGGTCTCGGCGTCTTTGTCGAAAATGGTCAGACGCATCGTGACCTTGAGCGGTGCAGAGTAGGTCATGCCGCGCTCCTCGCACTCGGCCACGTCGTATTTCAGCTGCAGCCCCACCGGATCGCCGCACTTGTTGCAGAAGTCCGGCGTGTTGGCGTTGTAGGTGCCGCACTTCTGGCAAAGCACATCGCCGGGATGGAAAGGATCCGTGATCACCGTATTGCCGCAGTTTTTACAGGTGGTGCGCAGGTGATGCAGGCCCTTAAGGTGGCCGCACTTGCACTCCCAGTTACCGATGGCGTAATCCACAAACTCAAGTTGTGATACGTTGCGGAAGTCGGTGATCGGGAAGACGGACTGGAACACCGCCTGCAATCCGCCGTCTTCGCGTTCGCTGGGCAGTTTGTCCATCTGCAGAAAGCGGTCGTAAGAACGCTTCTGGACCTCGATCAAGTTCGGGATCTGGATGGTGGCTGGAATTTTGGAAAAATCAAAGCGTTTACGGAAGGCATTATTCTTCATCGTCAAGAAACTCCCAATGTCAGGCGCAGCCGTGCGCTGCGATTACCCGCGGAATGTGGGGCGCCCATCGCGCCGCGCTGCTTAGCAGCTGTTTCGAACCTGGTTGAATCGAACTTGGTTACGTCGAACCTGTTGTACGTTGGAAAACACGACAGGGCGCCCGCAGGGACAAGCGTTCCCGCAGACGCCATTCAAGGCGTTTCGCCAATCTGGATTTGTTCTCTTTCGCGCCAGTTCCTTCGGCCGTTTCCGTTCCGCCTGCCCGCGGAACAGTGCCCAAGCTTCCCTAAGCGGGTCTCGCCCGCGATGAGTGAGGCCAGGGGAAGCGGTGTTATATAGATGCTAACACCACCGCCCCGGCTTCACAACCAGAACGTGAATATTTCCTTGACTTGCACTGATTGAAGTGCGCCTCCGCTGGGATAAAGCATCCTAGGGTAGAGATCCCTCGCAAAGAACGCTCAGGATGACCGCAGCGGGCTCTCGCTCCGACATTCGCCCCGCAAGAACCGCGGGACGAACATCTGCGCTCACGCCCGCTAGGCGCGGTCACTTCACTTCGACGACAGCGCCAGCCTCGGTGAATTTCTTCTTGATGGTCTCCGCCTCGTCCTTGGAAACCCCTTCCTTGATGCTCTTGGGCGCTCCATCCACCAGCTCCTTGGCCTCTTTCAAGCCCAGGCTGGTGACCTCGCGGACCGCCTTGATTACATTGATCTTGTTGGCGCCAACTTCCTTGAGGACGACGGTGAACTCCGTCTTTTCCTCGGCTGGAGCCGCCGCTGCCGCACCGCCGCCGCCAGCCACCGCCACCGGGGCCGCCGCTGCCGCCGAAACGCCCAGCCGCTCTTCCAGTTTCTTCACCAGCTGTGCCGCATCCAGCAGCGACAAGGCCACGATTGAATCTTCCAACTGTTGCAGGTCTGCCATGTTAGGTTCTCCACTCTTCGAGTTATGAATTTGCTTGCTTTCGTTATCGGTCGGCCGGGTTTCCAGTGCGGCAGGCTCATTTCCCAGCGCCAGACAACGCCCGGATCCGAACCGCGCAACCCCTGACTTCTGATAACCAAATCTCTTGCCATTTGGTAATTGAGTAATCGGGTAATTTGGTAATTTGAAAACCGAGAAATCTTCAGGTTTTCAATTACAAAATTACCAAATTACAAAATTACTCAATTCCCCGCGAACTTGCCCTTCTCCACGCCCTGGTTGATCACCACCGCAACGTCGCGCCCCACGGCATTCATCACCGTCACCAGCCGCTGCGCCGGAGCGTTGATCAGGAACAACAGCTTGGCGTGGAGCTCTTCCTTCGACGGCATGCTGGCCAGCGCCTGGATTTCCTTGATCGAAATCACGCGCCCCTCAACCACGCCCACCTTGAAAGTGAACTCCGGCGTATCTTTGGCGTACTTGGTCAGCGCCTTCGCCATGGCCACCGGATCGCCCGTGGTATAGGCAATCGAGGTCACGCCGGTCAGGTTTTTCAACCCTTCCTCGATCTTGGTGCCCTTCGCCGCGAGCTCGGCCAGGGTATTCTTCACCACCTGATACTTTGCACCCGCGCCGCGCAAAGCCTTGCGCAGCTCATAGTCCTGGGCCACGGTCAGCTTGCTGTAGGTGGCCACGACGGCGTTCGAAACATTCTTCAGGTCCGCGCTCAGCTTCTCGACCTGTTCCTTCTTTTTCGCTCTTGTAACTGGCATTGTCCAATCCTTCTGAGATCTTTACTATTTGTCATCCTGAGCGAGACGCCTTTTGTCTCGCGAAGGACCTGGGCGCGCCGCGCGAAGCGTCGCGTTCTTTGCGACGCAATAATCGCGCGTTCGGCGCGCTTCCTTAACTACGCTTTCGCCGCAGTCTCAATCGGCGTCGTATCCAGCAAAATCCCCGGCCCCATGGACGAGCTCAAAGTGCAGCCCTTGATGTACTTGCCCTTGGCAACCGACGGCTTGGCCTTGATCACGCTGGTAATCAGCACCGTCGCATTCTCGATCAGCTTGTCCGGCGTGAACGAAATTTTTCCCACCGGGCAATGGACCAGCGCCGTCTTGTCGGTGCGGAACTCAACCTTGCCAGCCTTCACTTCCTGCACCGCCTTGGCCACGTCCACGGTCACCGTGCCCGTCTTCGGATTCGGCATCAGGCCCTTGGGACCGAGAATCTTGCCCAGCCGGCCCACCGATTTCATCACGTCAGGAGTGGCGATCAGCGCGTCGAAGTCGGTCCAGTTTTCCTTGGTGATCTTCTCGACCATCTCTTCGCCGCCGAAGAAATCGGCGCCCGCCGCTTCGGCTTCTCTGATCTTGTCCCCCGACGCAATCACCAAAACCTTTTTCGCCTTGCCCAACCCGTGCGGCAATACAACCGTGCCGCGCACCATCTGGTCCGCATGCTTGGGATCGACTCCCAACCGCATCGTCACTTCGACGGTCTCGTCAAATTTCGCGAACTTGACCTTCTGCAGCAGTGGAACCGCGTCCTGCAGCGTGTACGGACGCTTCTCGATTGCCGCGTGCGCCTTGGCGATGTTCTTTCCTTCTTTTTTCATCTCTTTATCCTTGTCTCCCACCGCTGATCGGTGCTTCGATCAGCCGTGGTGCATTTGACTATTTAGTAATTGGAAAATTGAGTAATTTGAAATCGCTTGCGGGTAAGATTTTCAATTACCAAATTACAAAATTACCCAATTACCAAATCTCTCTTACCCAATCACTTCGATTCCCATCGACCTTGCCGTCCCGCGAATGCTTTTGATCGCGGTGTCAACCGATGCGGCATTCAAGTCAGGCATCTTCTGCTTGGCAATCTCTTCCACCTGCTTCAACGTCACCTTGCCAACTTTGTCCTTGTTGGGCGTGCCCGATCCCTTGGCGATTCCCGCAGCCCGCTTCAACAGAATCGATGCCGGCGGAGTCTTGGTGATGAACGTGAAGGTGCGGTCGCTGTAGACCGACACCACCACCGGGATGATCAACCCCTCCATCTCTTTCTGATTCGTCCGGGCGTTGAACTGCTTGCAGAACTCCATGATGTTGATCTGCGCCTGGCCGAGCGCCGGGCCCACGGGAGGCGCCGGAGTCGCCTTCCCCGCCGCGATCTGCAACTTTACGAATCCTGTAACTTTCTTTGCCATCTATGATTTCCTTCGGTTTTCAATTCCTAAATTACAAAATTACCCAATTACTAAATGCCTTACGCCACTTTCTCCACCTGGTTAAACTCCAACTCCACCGGGGTCGAGCGGCCGAAAATCGTCACCATCACCTTCAGCGTTTCGCGATCCTCATTCACTTCATCCACAATGCCCTGGAAGGTGGCGAACGGCCCTTCGGAAATGCGGACGGTTTCGTTCTTCTCAAACTTCACCTTCAGCTTGGGCTTCTCGCGGCTGTCGGCCACTTTGTAGACGATGTGCTGCACTTCTTCGTCGGAAAGCGGCGTGGGCTGCTGCCCCGTGCCCACAAACCCGGTCACGCGCGGCGTGGACTTCACCACGTGCCAGACGTGATCGTCCATGTCCATTTCCACCAGCACGTAGCCGGGATAGAACATCCGTTCGGACGTATACTTCTTGCCGCCGCGCACCTCGGTGACCGATTCGGTCGGGATCAGCACTTTGCCGATCTTTTCTTGCAGCCCGAAAGCCATCACGCGCGATTCCAGCGACTCTTTCACCTTGCGCTCAAAACCGGAATAGGAGTGGATGATGTACCACTTCATGTTCGGGTTGCGGGGCGGCTCGCTCGTAGCGGCAACGCCATCCGCGCTGGATGGCTGCTCCGCGCCCGCCGCAGCTTCGTTCTTCTCTTCGTCTTGCATGATCAAGTTAAACTCCGGTTGCTGCGCTTTCTGGCCTCACTTGAAATAGCTGTACAAGGCGCCAACGCCTTTCGTGATGACTCCGTCAATGATCCAAAAATAGATCCCGAAAATCGCCACCGTGATCACCACCACCGCGGTGGTGGCGCGCACTTCTTTCCACGAAGGCGCTGTAACTTTGCGCATTTCGGTGCGCACGTCGTTATAGAACGTCTTTACCCGCTCCGGCCAGGACTTGAGCTGGTCTCCGAAATTCCCGCCGGCGGCTGCGATTGAATTTGCCATCTTCTTCGTTTCCACTCCCATACTGTTCCTGTCCTGGCCTTCCCGGCGTCCTTCCAAAGTCTGGCAGGGGCGGAGGGATTCGAACCCCCAAGTTCGGTTTTGGAGACCGACAGTTTAACCGTTGAGCTTACGCCCCTAACACCATTTTGTAATTTTGTAATTGAGTAATTTGGAAATTTGAGAACCTTTCGTCCAGTGTTGCGCGGTCTTCAATTACCAGATTACAAAATTACCCAATTACCAAATTTTATTTCACTTCTTTATGCGGCGTATGCTTGCGGCAACGGCTGCAGAATTTCTTGAACTCCAGCCGTTCCGTCGTCGTCTTCCGGTTCTTGGTCGTCGAATAATTCCGCTCTTTGCAATCACCGCACTGCAACGTAACAATTTCTCGGGGCATCGCTCACTCCTGAAATTCAATGCAGAAGGCAAAATTCAAAATGCAGAATTAACCTTCAACATCGCCTCAATCTTCTTACTTCTGCATTCTTACTTCTAGCTTCTGACTTTTCCCTACGTCACAATCTCCGCAATCGTTCCCGCGCCCACCGTGTGTCCGCCTTCGCGAATGGCAAACCGCAACCCCTTCTCCATCGCCACGGGCGTGATCAACTCAATCACCAGCGAGACGTTATCTCCCGGCATCACCATCTCCGTGCCCGCCGGCAACTCCGCCACTCCAGTGACATCAGTGGTCCGCAAATAAAATTGCGGACGGTATCCCTTGAAGAACGGCGTATGCCTTCCGCCTTCTTCTTTCGTCAGGATGTAGACTTCCGCCTTGAACTTCGTGTGCGGCGTGATCGATCCACCCTTCGCCAGCACCATGCCGCGCTCCACATCTTCTTTCGCAATGCCGCGCAGCAACAGGCCCGCGTTGTCGCCCGCCATGCCTTCGTCCAACTGCTTCTTGAACATTTCCACGCCGGTCACCACCGTCTTGCGCGTGTCGCGGAAGCCGACAATCTCCACTTCCTCGCCGACTTTCACCTTGCCGCGCTCGATACGTCCCGTGACCACCGTGCCGCGGCCCTGAATCGAAAAGATGTCTTCAATCGGCATCAGGAACGGCTTATCCAGTTCGCGCGCCGGCTGCGGCACGCTCTTATCGACCGCCTCCATCAGCGCGTCAATCTGCTTCTCCCACTTCTCTTCGCCGTTTAAAGCCCCTAAAGCCGATAAACGAATCACCGGCACATCGTCGCCCGGAAACTTGTAGGCCTTCAGCAACTCGCGCACTTCCAACTCCACCAGGTCGAGCAACTCAGGATCGTCGACTGCGTCACACTTATTGAGCGCAACCACGATGTAAGGCACACCGACTTGACGAGCCAGCAGCACGTGCTCGCGCGTCTGCGGCATCGGACCATCCGTCGCAGCAACCACGAGAATCGCGCCATCCATCTGCGCCGCGCCCGTAATCATGTTCTTGATGTAG
The DNA here is from genome assembly GCA_963749985.1 of uncultured Acidobacteriaceae bacterium. Taxonomy (GTDB): domain Bacteria; phylum Acidobacteriota; class Terriglobia; order Terriglobales; family Acidobacteriaceae; genus Sulfotelmatobacter. The sequence goes on from CAVVOS010000008.1 coordinate 1,117,730, forward strand.
TCAGCGTGCCCCGGACAATCCACGTGCGCATAGTGCCGGTTCGCCGTCTCGTACTCGACGTGCGCCGTAGCAATCGTGATCCCGCGCGCCTTTTCCTCAGGCGCGTTGTCAATCGAATCAAAAGACCGGAACACGATCTTCGGATTGTGCTTCTGCAACACCTTCGTGATAGCCGCCGTCAACGTGGTCTTGCCATGGTCGATGTGACCAATCGTTCCTACGTTGCAGTGCGGCTTATTTCGATCAAATTTCTCTTTCGCCATAAAATTGCCGGGCCTCGCTTGTCAGTAATTCAGTAGTACTGATACAGCTTCCTGAACTTGTGCCGCATTCCGACGTCGATGCCTTCCAGCTTCGACAGGTAAAACTCCCGCATCTGCGCTTGATCCGAAACCGGCAGCGCCTGGTACAACTGCCATGCACTCAGATCCGAACCGGCCGGCGATTCGCCCGCCGCATCTTCCAGCGCGCGGGCCGCCAGCACTCCATCGAACTCCCGAACGCGAATTCCTTTGCGAGCCAACAGCTTCAGAAATCGCTCCACCTTCTCGGGCAAAAACGCCTGCTCCACAGCGGCTCGCAGCCTGGAAAATTCCTGCTGCTTTTCAATCGTGATCGCCGCCTGCTCGAAGCCCATTTCTTTCACTCTGCCATCCTGAGGCGACATGTTTTCGTCGCCGAAGGACCTAGGCGCGCCGCGCAATCAATCTCGCGCCTCCTTGCGAGATTGCTAAACCGCGCGTCCGGCGCGCTTCCAAATTCCTGGAGCGGGAGACGGGAATCGAACCCGCGACCAACAGCTTGGAAGGCTGTGACTCTACCACTGAGTTACTCCCGCGTAAAACAAGCTCTCAGCTATCAGCCGTCAGCTTTCCGCTTTCAGCTTTCCGCTTTCAGCTTTCCGCTTTCAGACTCCTTCGAATCTTCTCTCGCGTCATACTCCGCGACCAACAATATCGCCAAGTAAGCAGCGGCAACCGGAAACCCTGCGAATAAAACCAACTGCTCGACTTCCGAGGCGCCAGTTTCGCCAACGGCCAGATTCGGCAGCCACCACAGTAGCAAGCCAACGGCACCAAACCCGTACTTTGCCTTTTCGTCTCGCCAGCCCGTGCACCATCGCACGGCGACGGTTTGCAGCACGACCCAGACGACAAAACCTGGAATCGCCCAAACCAATCGCGGCATCGCCTCACCGCCTAGTCATTATTCTGGAGCCGATGACCAGGATTGAACTGGTGACCTCTCCCTTACCAAGGGAGTGCTCTACCAACTGAGCTACATCGGCCCGAAACCAGCTGTCAGCCATCAGCCGCCAGCTCTCAGCTAAAGCTTCACTCTGATTCGCTGTCGCCATCTGGGTGCATCGCGTCCTTACGCCGCACCCATGTCTTTACCGCGAACAAGCCCAGAATCAGCAGCGTCGCCATCCGAATCCGTGGATCGCTCAGCGTGGTATACGCCAGCGCTCCCAGAACTAGATAAGCGACCAACGCCATTGCGAAGCGACTCATAATTCTGGCGCAACATATCTGGTGCACAGGGAAGGATTCGAACCTTCGTACCTCGCTAGGAGGGACAGATTTACAGTCTGTTGGCTTTAACCACTCACCCACCTGTGCAAAACCGCCGGGCGATGCAGCCGTCGCCTCATCCAGCAGGCAATCTCGTCATCGGTCACCGGAAAATGCTCACCGGAAACCCGCTCATTGAAGCGGCGCACTTCAGCCGCTCTTGCCTTCGCCAGCCAGACTTTCGCAAACTGAGTTTCGCAAATCAGGGAAACCAAGAATCGCGCTTACGCATTACCGCGCGAAGATCACTACACGCCGGAATCCTTCCGAATGGAGTGCGTTGGAAAAACCTGTTGCGCCGTCTACCGAGTCCTGCTGCCTGCCGGAAATTCGCTTCCTGAAATTCGTTTCCGGACTTCATATGCTGGAGCTGGCGAAGGGATTTGAACCCCCGACCCCCTGATTACAAATCAGGTGCTCTACCGACTGAGCTACGCCAGCATTGCGGGGACAAGCACCCTTCCGGGCGCAAGTAGACCCTTAATCCCTTCCAGATGTCCGGGACAATTAACTAACTTATCACAACGGGTAAATTTCGCGCAACCGGCCTGCTTTGACGAACAGAAATTTATCGGGGTTCACTGCCACTTCCGGTCGCGCCCGCTAATATTCCAGGTTGGGGCCGAAATCCGGAACCTCCCCGCCGAGGACAGCGGAGCTCCATTCATCCAGCTTGGGCCTCCCGTTTTCCCAGAACTTTTGGCAGAGGGCAAAGTACTCTAATACCACTTGTGAGTGACCCTTCTCAAGCAGTTCCTTTGCGAGGGTCATGTTGGGCCCGAAACTGTCGAGTTGTGGCGAACCTTCTGTGGCACCCGCCGCCAATAGGTACTGACCGGCCTGCTTGACGCTACCTTGTTGTATCGCAATTCGACCCAACACAAAGTTACCGTAAAAGACGGCGTTACCGTGATTCCAATCCCTAGGATACTGGTGCGCCATCTGCAGGAGTTGTTTCGAATAAACTCCCGCCTTGCCGGTTGCGCCGGCGGTGAAGTCATCATCCCCCGGCACGTCGCCGCTTGCCCGCATCCGCTCCCGTGCATTCAGGGTCATCTGGATGACACGACACGATTTCTGCGAGGCGTTGATGTCATCATCGCCCACAGACTGCTGACTCCGAAGCACTTGAGCTGGCAGAATGAGGCACAAAAACAAAAGAAGCTGTCGAAGATTCATCAAACCCACCTAGGGAGCGCGCTACGCGGCGTTGCGCAGACACAGTCTACATCAGTCCTAGCAGGGCCATGAGCTCAGCCCAACGTCGCGGACAACTCCGGTGAAAGTACTACACTCAGTTGCCCTTACGCCGACTCGGGACTTCTGAATACTCCCCACAGTGTTATGATTTCTTCGCTGACCGCATTCCATGCGAATTAGGCGCACCTTCCCTATTGTCCTAGCGGTATTAGTCATCGCCGCTGCGGTGACCCTCGCCGTCCAACTCCGCAAGCATGCTCCGCCTGAAGCCGCCCGATTGTTGCCCGGAGGTGACGCTTATTTTTATCTCGATCTCAGCTGGGCCCGGCGTGCGTACGCGGGCAAGGAACTGCCCGCCGTCAGCCATGATCCGGAATACGAGCGCTTCATCCGCGAGACCGGCTTTCAGTTCGAACGCGATCTCGATGAGGCTGCCTTTGCCGTCCACTACCCAGCGAGCTGGCCCGGCGGCGGAACCGGTGGCACCGCGCCCGAGGCGCGATTCTCTGAAGTGCTGGTAGGAAAATTTCACGGCGAGCGGCTCACCGCCTATCTGCGGCAAATTGCCAAATCGGTCGAGAACTATCACTCGGTCGACATCTTCACCATTCTTGTGGAAGGCCGATCGTTGCGGGTGGCCGTTCTTACTGCCGATTCGGTAGCCGCCTCCAATCTTGACGACGCTGCAGTCATCCAGGGCATGGTCGACCGCTCCAAGCGCCTGGCCTCTCCCTTCGGAGGCCCGGCACTGTTGCGCCAGTACTACAAGCATGTTCAGTTAGCCAGCCTGGCGTGGGTGGTTGCTCGCATTGAGCCTGCTTCGCCCAAAGCCAGCAGTTGGAGCACGGTGTTCTCTAAGCCGGCGACTCTCGTGATCTCCGCAAGCGCTCTCAGCCCGCTTCATCCCATGGCGCAGGCGGTGCACCTCCGCGCCGAGGCCTTCACTCAGTCGCCCGACGACGCCCGCGACATCATCGACAAAGTCAGCGTTTTTGCCGCCCTCACCCACGCCGCCGAGACCTCTGTGGGAACCCGCGGTCCCGATGCCGACGTGAAAACCTTCTTCGACAGCCTCCAGATAAAGCAGGAGGGTGACCGCGCCTTGCTCACCGCCTCTATGCCGTACGGGTTCCTGCACAAGATGCTGTCGGGGTCTTCGCCCGAGTTGGGCGAACCCGCCGCCCCGCCAGTTCAAGCGCCTGCGACATCGCGCTAGGAATCTTGCCGCGGCGTGCAACTAATCTCCGCTCCAATCGTCTGATTGCTTACGAAGAAGAACTCCGGCAGGTACAATAAAGGACGCATGTCCAGCCTTCCACTTCCGATCGCCGCCTTTTTCGCTGGGCTCATTTCATTTCTCTCGCCCTGCGTGCTTCCGCTCGTCCCGGGATATCTTTCTCTGATCTCCGGTGCTGGCCTGGAAGAACTCAAGGCGCCGCAGGCGCACCTCATGCGGCGCGTGATGGTGAACTCGATCGGCTTCATTCTTGGCTTCAGCGTAGTTTTTATTGTGCTGGGGGCGGCCGCCACCGAGGTTGGCCAGTTGCTCGGGATCTACAAACACACCCTGGCCAGGATCGCAGGCGTGGTCATCATTCTCTTCGGATTGCATCTGACGGGCATTTTCAAGATCAAAGCTCTCTATACTGACGCTCGTCTCCATAGCGTGAAAGGCAGCAGCACTCCGGTGGGCGCCTTTGTGATCGGTTTTGCATTCGCTTTCGGCTGGACTCCGTGCCTGGGACCGATCCTCGCGACGATCCTGACCATCGCCGGAGAACAAGATACTTTGGTAAAGGGGATCCTGCTGCTCGCGGTCTATTCGCTTGGACTGGCCGTACCGTTTCTGCTGACATCGCTTTTGATGGAGCGCTTTCTCAAGTTTTACAGCCGCTTTCGCTCGCACATGCACGCCCTGGAAGTGGCGTCAGGCGCCTTGCTGATCGGCTTGGGAATTTTGCTGGTGCTGGGACGCTTCACCCTGATTTCGAATTGGCTCTCGTTCCTGAATCGCTTTGCCTTATAGGCGCGGTGGGAGAATAAAGCAGCCTATTTCTAGTTCTACGATTTGGTTGTTCTGAAAAGGAGTTTGCAAATGGAAACGTCACCAGGAGCCGCTGAACACACGCAGAGCACCGGGTCATCGTCTGGCCCTCCCGCGTCGCCATCGGCGTCACAGCACACTCCGCCCGATACGCAGCCCCCACAACCATCCCACAAGGCGACGCGTAGTCCTGTCGCCCTCGTAGTCGTGGCATTCGTGGTCGCGCTCATGCTGTACTTCGGCTATCACCAGGCGAGGCGTAGCGCAGCCTCGGCGCCTCACCTCACTCAATCGAGCCTGGCTCCCGATTTCTCCCTCGAATCGCTCGACGGCAAAACCATGCGTCTTTCCGACCTTCGCGGCAAAGCCGTGCTGCTCAATTTCTGGGCGACCTGGTGCGGCCCCTGCAAAGTCGAAATGCCCTGGTTCGTCGACCTGCAGAATCAATACGGCTCCGAGGGATTGCAGATCGTCGGCGTCGCCATGGACGACGCCAGCAAGGAAGACATCGGCAAGTTCGCCAAAGATTTGGGCGTGAACTATCCCATCCTGATTGGCAAAGATTCGGTCGGCGATCAGTATGGCGGCGTCCCCGCATTGCCGGAAACCTTCTTAATCACGCGCGACGGCAAAATCATGGACAAGATTATCGGACTCAGGGGCAAGTCTGAAATCGAGGATGCAATCAAGAGAGCTCTCAACACCCGCCCCGCCGCGAGTCAAGCCTCGACTTTAGAAAAGAGTGAGAAAACTTCGGTTGCGCGATGACGATCCAACCAACCAAGCGGCAAAATTTCGGCACTCTCAGCGCGGCACGCCTATGCGTCCCGCTCGTCCTTTTCGCGGTCGCGAATTTCGCGTCTGCGCAAACCTTGGGCAAAGCTCCGTCCCTCACGTTCGGCGCAGTGCCGCTGGTCACCGCTCAGCGCGCCCAGCAAACCATGGTCAACCTGAATTTTCGCATCCCGGGCGGCTACCACATCAACTCGAACACTCCCAAATCCGAGTTCCTCATTCCAACCTCTCTGAAAATGGACCTGCCCACCGACATCATCCTGGGAAAGATTGAATACCCTGTCGGCGAGGATGCAAGTTTCCCTTTCTCGCCCGATGAAAAGCTGAGTGTCTATAGCGGAGACTTCACCATCGCCGTCGGGGTGCATCCGATGCACTCGGTCGTGCCCGGAAGATATGTGATGCACGGCGTGCTGCGTTACCAGGCCTGCGACAATGCCGCCTGCTATCCTCCGAAAACCCTGCCTGTGAGTTTTGAAGTGAAGGTCGTGAAAGAGCCGGCCGAGCACAAGGCCAACCCGGCGCAAAGCCCGCACGTGCATAACTAGCGGGTTCCGAAACGGAACGTCGCTCAGAATTAGGCTGCCCGCAGGCTTGTTCACCGCTCCCCGGCGCTTCTAATCTGATCTCTGGGCCCGTGGTGTAATTGGAAGCATATCTGCCTGTCACGCGTGAAGGTACGGGTTCGAATCCCGTCGGGTCCACAGCATTCCCTGGTTTCGGTAGGGGAATCTGACGAGGAGTCTCTGACAGGCAGGCTCCTCAAGTAATCTTGACTTCCGATTGGCCCTTTCCGATAATAGGGTTGAAGTTTGACAGGCAGATATGCTGACCCCGAGTGGAGGACACGCTCGGGGTTTGCTTTTT
>CAVVOS010000009.1:0-531307 GCA_963749985.1 uncultured Acidobacteriaceae bacterium
CTCAAAACAGAAAAACCGGGGACAGAAGGGATGTTTACTAATCTTCGTTGCCGAACAATGGAACAAGTCCCGCCTGTCCCCGGTTTCCCTCCGATTCTTATGCCGCTGAGACTGACTTCCTGCCCCCATCGAGTGCCGGCAGAAGAAGTTTCAGAAGCGCTTCGTCGGAGAACGGGTTCTGGCCTGAGATCAGCTCGCGATCTTGAATGACATAGCTCGACCATGGAGCGAGCACACTTACGTCACCGCCCGCCGTTTGCAAGGCGAAGTCTGGGTAGAACAGCACCTTGCCGCCAATCTCCTGCGGTTCCCGCTGCTGCTCTTCCGCTGTCGAAAAGATAGTCATCTTATATCCAGCATAGATCCAGCCTTTAGCCTTGGCGTGCGCTCCGGCGACATCGCCCGCCGCCAGCGCAGCGACCACCTCCCAAGAATTGGGAAGAGCCGAGAGAAGTGAAATCGGGCCATGGCAAAGCACTGCCGTAGGCTTGGATGTCTCATGAAAGTGCCTCATCACTATCCCGGCATTGGGATCATCCAGAAGATCGATCATCGGGCCGTGACCGCCCGGGACGAAAACTGCGTCATATTGATCCAGGCCCGATGCGATGACATCCGCGATGCGCATTGGATCTCGGAGCCCAGTCAGGCCGTCGCGGAATAGCATATAGTCCTCAAGCTTGGCCGCGTCCCCGGCGAAGAAATCGGCGACCTCGGAATGCACATCCACTTGCGGCGTGTTGCCTTTGGGGTTGGCGAAGGTGATTTCGTAGCCCTCCTTCATGAGGGCGCGAACCGGAACCGTCAGCTCGTTGAGGTAGTAGCCAGCGCCCTTATAAACCTTGCCATCTTTCAAGGGCAAACCGCGACCGCTCGATACCAGCACTAAGACTTTTCCTTTAGTTGTCATGGTTGTTCTCCTTTTTGAAATCGAATTCTGTGCTCCTGAATATGACCCGCTACCGCGGTTGATGTGAGTTAGGCCCCCGGGAATTCAAACACAAGCGCCACGACTAACGGCGCCGGCGTCCTAATCCGCTCCAAGTGTTAACCGTAGGTGAGGGTAGTGCTCTGTCCGATCTCGATAATGTAGCCGTCAGGATCGCGGATGTAGCAGCGAATCTCGCCGTACTTGGGTATCGGCGGCGTGATGAACTCGGCTCCTCGACTTTTCCATAGTTCGTAACACGCTTGAATATCCGCAACGCGGAAATTCATAAAGCTGTTGATGTGATTCGGGTCGGGGACGCTGAGCGTGACCGTCGGCTTATCCGGGGTCGGCCCGCCGCCAACGTTCAGAATCATCCAGATGTTCGCCAGCTGAAGGTACGGAGGCGCGTTGCCGTCACCCATGGTCAGGATGCGAGCGCCGAAGACCTTTTCGTAGTAGCGAGCCGATCGCTCGAGGTCGGCGACGGTGAGGAAACACGCGACGCTGATCCCCTCCTTCGGGGGCATCTCAAAGCTCTTCTGTTCGATTTGTACGGCGTTCATTGATGGCTCCTTTCGATACAGTGCTCATAACAAATTGGGTGTTCGGAGTCCCGCTCCCTAGCGCGCAATTTGGCCCAGATAATATCCGAGCCGATTTTCGATATCCCCCGGCTTGTGGAAGCCGCGGGCCATCAGCGCCTTGATCCCTTCCTGGGCGGCAGGTCGCCCGAGCGAAGCGATGCACGCATCCCACCCAGCACCGAGCTCGACGTCCGGCGGCAGGCTGGTGTTGACGAGGCGCTTGGTCTGGGCGATCGCCCATTTGTCGAACTTGGCGATCCGGGTCGCGAGCGCTTCAACGAACTCATCCAGCTCGGCGTCGGGAAGGGCGCGATTGATGTAGCCGTAGGCCTCGGCCTGGTCGGCTCCAACGTCTTCCGAGCTTAAGAGCACCTCCAGGGCGCGGTTTCGGCCGATGAGCCGAGGAAGCCGAGCCATGGGTCCGCCTCCGGCCACCATTCCGACACCCACCTCCCATTGCGAGATGATGGTCTTCTCGCGGCTAGCAAAGCTCATGTCGCAGGCCAGCGTGATCTCGCTGCCGTTGCCGGTCGCCCGGCCGCGGATGAGGGCGATGGACGCAACCGGCAAGCGGGTCAGACGCACAAGAAAGTCCGGCCAAGGCGGCAAGCCTGTGGGACCCTCCGGCAGTGAGGTCAGGTCCTCAATCTTGGCAGTGAAATCGGAGTGATTCAGGAAGTAGTCGTCGACCGCGCTGTCGAAGACCACGACCCTGACTTGGTCGTCGACCTCAAGAGCGTTGATGACTTCCTGGAACTGCTTGACCATTTCCGGTCCCATGACGTTGATGGGCGGGTTGTCGATCGTGACACGCCAATAGGCGGGCGACCGCGGGGCTAGGCGGATCTGTGCGGGTTTCGCGGGTGCGTTCATCTGTGTGAGTTTGGCAGGTGTGTTTATAGTCGCCATGGAATTTCTCCCGTCACCATTCAGCCAGAACAAAACGTGCCGCGCAATTGGACGATGGTATCGGCGATACCTTGGTCCAATTGTTTTGCCCCCCTCACCTCTGGCCTAATTGCAATCGCCCGAGGTGCACGTTGATCGGGCTTAGCAAACTTTATTTGTGAGGAGAGCACACCATGTCTGAACTTGTGACGAAATCTGTGCCGCAAGAACAACAAGAACAGAGGATAGAAACACGCATCGCCGCGAAACGCATCGGCGGCCTTACCGTCGTTGCGACAGCCATGGCAGCGCTCGCCGTTCTCGGCGGCGCGGTCCTTCACGCGCTGGGCCAAAACAAAGACGCTAACAACGACAAGTATTCGCTAGTATCGCCGGGCGGAGTAGCGTTCTCTGACTTCCGGGGATACGAGGACTGGTCTGCGGCGTCTTCCGCTCGGACCGAAGCAGCGCTTCCCGACGAAATCCTCAAGGTGATCGTCGCTAATCCGACGATGATCAAGGCGTACAAGGCCGGCGTTCCGGGAAACGGCCAGCCTTTTCCCGATGGCTCCATGATCGTGAAGCTGCAGTGGAAGCCGAAGAAGAGCACGGAGGCCCCTTTCGCCGTGGATGTGCCCGACGTCTTTCAGCAGGCTTTCGTCATGGAGAAGGACAGCAAGAGATTTGGAAAAAGCGGCGGATGGGGATACGCGGTGTTCAACTATGACGCGGCATCGGACAAGTTCAGCCCCGATCCCAAAAGCCTCTCGGACTGCGGATACGCGTGCCACACGCCGGTCAAGGCGAAGGACTACATCTTCCACCCGTACCAGAAGCGCTGAACCGCGCCAGGACACTTCAATCTCGGAAGAGTCTAAGACTCACGAGTTTGAAGTTGGTAGAGCGACCCCACAAGGCTCCAAATGACTACAGTAGGCCACGCAAACCTAAACTAATGCGAATCGAGAATAAGGAGACGAACAATTTCAACTTGCAATCGACTGGTTGAACAGCAACAGTTAAGTCGATCTCTTCTCGCCGACCCTATATTTCCGCCAGTGCGCCATGCACAAGATGGATCGAGATCGCACCCTCGCCAACGGCGGACGCGACCCGCTTCACGTTTCCGGAGCGGATGTCTCCAACTGCAAAAACTGCTGGCAAGCTTGTCTCAAGCATCTGCGGCGACCGGGCAAGAGGCCATTTTTGTGGAGCGCTTGCCAGAACTGGATCCAGGTCCCGTCCTGTAAGAATGAAGCCCTGCTGATCAAGGACGACACAGCCACGCAGCCAGTCGCTACGAGGTGATGCACCCGCCATCACGAAAACGTGCCGGATATCGCGCGTCGTCCGCTCCCCTGACGACCGGTCGAGCCAGGTGACCCGTTCGAGGTGCGATTCGCCCTCTAATGACACTAGTTCGGTCTGCAGATGCAGCTCGATCACCGGATGCTTTGTGATCCTCTGAGTCAGATAGCGTGACATCGTCTCCGAAAGGGTTTTTCCGCGAACCAACATATAGACCTTCCGGGCGGTTTCCGCCAGGAAAATGGCTGCCTGGCCGGCCGAGTTTCCTCCGCCGATGACGACGACCTCATCACCCCCGCAGAGTTGTGATTCCATGAATGTGGCCGCGTAATAGATTCCATTTCCTTCGAACTTCTTTAGGTTGGCGACGTTCGGCGTATTGTATTGTGCTCCTGTGGCGATGATGATGCTTCGAGCCTGCAGAATATCGCCATTCTCCAGGAAAAGCCGATATGGCCTTTTATCGCATTCGAACTTGACCACTCGCTGTCCCACCATCATTTGTGCGCCGAATTTTTCCGCCTGAACAACGCCACGGCGCGTGAGTTCCAGACCGGAGACGCCTGTGGGGAAGCCAAGGTAGTTCTCAATCTTTGAACTCGATCCCGCCTGTCCGCCGGGAAAGTCAGCCTCGATCACGACCGTGTCCAAGCCTTCTGAGGCTGCGTAAACCGCCGCCGCCAACCCGGCCGGACCAGCTCCCACAATCGCGACATCGAGAATCTGTGACTCATCGACTCTGCCCGAGAGCCCCAGGCATTGAGCCAACTGTTGCGTCGTAGGGTTGCGCTGCACGGCCTTTCCGCTGCAAATCGCAATCGGTATTTCGTCGATCTTCACGTTAAAACGATCGAGCAGCTCCTGCGCGGTTGCATCATTGTCAAGGTCGACATATGCGTGCGGTTGTCCGTTGCGAGTGAGGAACTCGCGCAACCGCAGCGTATTAGCCGAGTGACGCGATCCCAGAATAATGACGTTGCCCAGGCCACCCGCAATGAGCGCGAGGCGTCGCTGGATAAAAGCGCGCATGAAGATGTCGCTGAGTTCGGCATCTTTCGCGATGAGCGAGCGCAAGGCAGCGGAGCTAACTTCAAGAAATTCTCCTGATTCGGCCACACGTCCACGCGCCATAGAGCCGGTCCCGGAGATCAAGACCATGTCTCCGGAAAAACCGCCCGGACGATGAGTCGCAAATACGTGCTCGCCAGAGAGCCTGGTTATTACAATATCGAGCTTTCCAGAAAGCAAAACAAACAAAGGCAAACGATCCCCAGCTTCGAACAGGATCTCTCCGGCCCGAACTGTTCTCACCGTGCCATAGGGCCGGATGCGGTCGATCTGGCCAGGGGTTAGGAGAGGAAAGGCCTCGGCTTGCCGCTCGGGTGAGTCTATCGATCGTAGAATTGACTCGGTCAATTATGTTTTTTCCTTTCGCAAATGGCCGATCCCGCTTCCATCATGATCTGTATCATTTGATCTCCGTCGGCAGCTTGTTGATCACTGCCGCCCCAGCCTTGCTCACGACTTCGTCCTGGGAATCCGTTCCTCCGGAACAACCGATTGCGCCGATGATATCGCCCTGGTCGATCAGCGGAATACCGCCTCGAGACGCAATGATTCCATCGAATGCGAGCAGATAGTTGAGATGCATAAGGTTGATACCATCCTCGAAGACCTTTGTTGGCCGTCGGAAGGTCACGGCTGCTCGCGCCTTGTGTTGAGCAATCTGAATTGAGGCGAGCATCGCACCATCCATTCGTTGGAAGGCGACTAAGTTGCCACCTGAATCGGCTACCGCTACGTTCATTTTCCAATTCCGCTTCTTGGCCTCTGATACAGCGGCCTGAATAACCGCCTGGGCTTGCTCCAGTGATACAGGGAGCCCATAAGGCACATCGAATGGTATTTCGTCTGGGATGAAATCAAGAGGATTCGACGAGGGCGGCGCTTCGACGGCGATTTCAGCTGTGTTGCTTGGCATAACTTTCCTCCGAAAAGCTTGAAAGTCTTGACAACCCTTTGGCTGCCATGAGCAGATACGTGAGTTTCGACCAGCTGGTATCCGAGCCGATCAGTCCTTTCCGGCAAGTTGCGAGTTGGCCATCACTCGTAATACGCCGGCAACTTCTTTTGCGCGTCGCTTTGGTGCTGATCGTGGTTAATCCAGAGCTGCGCATGTTCCTTCGCCATGACCGCCGCTATCTTGTCCATGGACCGCAGTGAGGCCTGCTTGTTCCAGTTATTGTCAGGGACGTAGCGATGTTCGAAGCTTGTCTGAAAATGCACAACATCGCCGCTTAGAATTACCGCTCCAGTTTTAGGAAGCCTCACGAGCAAAGATTGATGGCCGGGCGTGTGTCCCGGCGTGGACAGCAGCACGAGGCTCCCGTCGCCAAAGATATCGTAGTCGCCGTTGACGAGCTTCACCGGGTGCTTCTTGTTAAAACCGACTGTGTCTTGCCGGCTTCCAGCCCATTCGTACTCGACCTTCTGTACAAGCATGACTGTGTTGGGAAACATCTCGATATTTCCCGCGTGGTCCGGGTGGCTATGTGACACGGCCATGAGCTTGATGTCCGAGGGCTTGACGTGTATCTCTTCGAGCTGCGCCGCGAGCGTTATTGGTTTGCGCCAGATCGGGCCGGTGCCGGGGCCCCATTCATGAAACACCTCTTCGTGATTAGGCAATTGCGCCACAGCATCATCGATGCCCGTGTCCCACAGAACCCAACCCTGGGTGTGGTGGATGAGGTAGCAGTGGCCTGGAAAGCCGACGGGCGTTCCGACATTGACTCCCGGTGTCCAACGCGATTCGTCAGTACCACTACCGTCACCGCAGTCGATCACATAGAGCCGGTCTACTCCGGACTTGACCTGCGGGTTGGGTGCGGCGGAAATTCGCACGCCGGGGGTGGCGGTCGCCAGCGCCAAGACCGCAACCGAGAAGCCCAACGTAACATTTGCTTTCATGAAATCCTCCATCCGAAATCTGATCGAAGTGGGCAGATGACCATCCAGTTCCGGGCTACAGCTTTAGAGGCGGTCCCGGGCGCTTGAGGCCGATTAAGGTTGGAGTCCGTCCGCCATCCACTTGGCGAATAATTCAATCCGAGATTGCTGCCAAGGACCTTCTCCTCTTGGTGGCGGTGGTGGCATTACGGCGCCGCCGATTCCGCGGATGCGATCATAGATGGCGGCAGCGTGCTTTTTGACGTCATCGTAACTTCCCAGGTTGAACGCCTTGCTCATGCCTTGAATGTCGCGCTCCGTAAAGAGTGGGCGAATGTCCGTTTGGAAGCTGGTTTTTGTCATCATGCCTCTCAGGTATTGACTTCATTCGGCCACAACAAAATACGCCGCGCAATTGGACGATGGTATTGCCCATACTTTCGTATCAACTGCAGTGTCTTCGCGACCGAGGTGCCGGACGCTGGATATGAGGTGTCGTCGATACCAAGGTCCAATTGTTTTAGTCCCGTCGCCCGTGGCTTAATGGTGCTCGTTCGAGATGCATGTTGATCGAAGTTAACAATTTGTGAAGGAGAACACACCGTGAGGAAGCATCTCGAATCGCTGTATCAGAATCTTCTCAACGGCAAGCTGCCGCATAACCTAAGTTGGGCCGAGGCCGTCGAACTGGTCGAGCATCTGGGTGAGGTCCAACCGCACGGCAACGATGAATTTGTGTTCGTCGTCAACGGCCAAAGCGTCTTTTTCAAGAAGCCGCATACTCATGATCTTGGGGTGGAGGAGGTTTCTCGGCTGCGTAAATTCTTGAAGGAAGCGGGACCGGATACGCATAAATCAGGTGTGCAGGCGGAAGAACCGGCCGAACCCGGCCGGATGATTGTCGTCATCGACCACCACGCCGCCCATGTCTACCAGGATTTCGGCGGAAGCCGTCCGGCGGACGAACGCAAGGTGCAACCTTACGATCCTTATCATTTCCAGCATCATTTGATTCATCGAAAGGAAGCCCACTACCGTGGCGAGCGTGTGCCCGAAGAGGATTCGTTTTATGAGGAGATCGCTAAAGACATCACTCCGGCGAGTGAGATCGTCCTCATCGGTCATGCCACTGGAAAAAGCAACGCCGCCGAGTTCTTGAAAGAATATTTGAAGACCCATCACCCCGAAATCTCTCAACGGGTTATCGCCACTGAAAATGCAGACCTCTCGGCGGTGACTGAGCCGGAAATTGAGGCGCTAGCGAAGCAGCACATGATCGCAGCCGCCTGATTGGTTGTTGGAACTCATGTCTATCGCACCGGTTTCCGCCGATACTTAGGTGTTGCCGATACCATCGTCCAATTGATTCGTCCAGATGCTTCTGATTGAATTTGGCTCGCAATGCGGACTTACCGCAAGGTGCGGGGGAGTTCTTGTTATGGGTCGCGTCCTTGGCATAGCGAAGCCGGGTTCAGGCAGGGTGCAATGATTCGGCGCATTGCTGTCGCGGTGGTTGCGCTGGCCTTCCTCGGACTGCTGGGTTTTTCCTCGTTGTCCTGGCGAGCGGCTATCGCCCCCATTGAGCGCCCGAACCCCGCAAGCTTCACCGCCGAGTCAGTCGCCAAAGGAGAAGTTATCGCGGCGGAGGGACACTGTGTGTCTTGCCACATCCGGCCGGGCGGAGAACCATTTGCTGGTGGGTATGGCGTGAACACGCCATTCGGGATCATCTACGGAAGCAATATCACACCCGACCCGAAAACTGGCATAGGTGGATGGTCACTCGAGGCGTTTACCCGCGCCATGCGCGAAGGCGTTTCACGAGACGGGTCGCACCTTTTCGCTGCGTTCCCGTTCAACGCTTACACCGAGCTACAGGACGATGATGTCAAAGCACTGTACGCATATCTGATGACCCGGCCAGCGATAAACGCTACGGTGCCGCCGATGACGGTTCCGTTTCCTCTCAACGTCCGCTTCCTCCAAGAAGGATGGAAGATTCTATGCTTCAGAAGCGGACGCTACCGGCCAGATCCGGCAAAAGGCGCCCAATGGAATCGCGGAGCCTATCTGGCCCAGGCGGTCGTCGATTGTGGGGGATGTCATACTCCGCGCAATGCGCTCGGCGGTGAAAAGCTCCGAGATGCCTACACAGGCACCGTGGTCGACAACTGGATTGCACCACCGCTCACCGAGGCCAACCCCTCGCCCGTCCCGTGGACGCAAGAAGAGTTGTTCAGCTACCTGCGCACCGGAGTAGATCCACTGCACGGAGCGGCCGCCGCCACGATGACTCCGATCATCCGTGACGGCCTGGCCCTTCCCGCTCTCCCGGATAGCGATGTTCGCGCTATCGCGCTCTATATCAGCGACATTGACCACGCAGGCGCGCGTGAGTCTAACGTCGAAGTAGCAACGAAGGGAGCGCTGCAGAATTCATCTCTTGGTAGCGGCCAAGAGTACGACCCCGACGCCAACCTCTATGCCTCCGCCTGTCTTTCGTGCCACTACAACACCGGCCGAGTTCCACTTCCTGCCCGGCCGGAATTAGCACTTAACAGCGCGCTCTCGTTGCCCGAACCGACCAATTTTATTCAGGCCGTGCTGAGGGGCATCGGCAACACGGAAGGTGCGCGAGGCCTGGTCATGCCCGCCTAAGGATGCCAGAGGTGTTCCGTTCGATGCTTTCGCGATTTGGGGTGCCGACCATTGGTATGCGGTTGGAGCCCATCGGGTTCGCGCACTCCAAAATGATCTGGCAAACCGGTCATTCCGGCCAGGTTATCTGCGCTCAGTAGGAGCGGGTTGGACCAACTGGGCCGTCGAAAGTTTCATGGATGAAGCGGCTCATGCGGTCGGGGTGGACCCTGTGGCGTTTCGATTGCGTTTGCTGAATGGCGTCGGGCGTAACTCGGGATCAGCACCGAATGCCGTGGGCGGCGCGCATAGGCAAGCGGCAGTACTTGCACGAGTTGCCGAGAAAGCCGGATGGCGTAGCCCAATGACCAACGATACTGGGCTTGGAGTGGCGACGACCTTCGGCCAGGAGCGCGACATGCCCACTTGGCTTGCCTGCGTTGCTCGTGTACGGGTGGACCGCACCAGCGGTCAAGTCACGGTGGAGAAGCTGACGCTCGTCATCGACGCCGGTACTCTTATTCAGCCGGACAGCGCTACGGCTCAGGTTGAGGGCGCTGCGCTGTGGGGATTAAGCATGGCCCTGCATGAGGGCTCAGAGTTCGTGGAAGGCCAAGCGAAGGACACGAACCTCGATACTTATACGTTGCTCCGCATGGGTGACGTACCCGAAGTCGAGATCGAGTTTCTGGCAAGTACGGAAACACCGGTCGGCCTTGGTGAGGCGGCAACGACCGTGGTTGCACCCGCGATTGGGAACGCAATCTTTGCCGCCTCGGGTGCACGCCTTCGTCATTTGCCAATTCGTCCCGAAGCCGTGCGACAAGCTCTCACGCATCGGGCTTGACTCGTGACTCTTATCGGGGTTCACGCGGCTTTTGCTGCTTCGCCTTCCACGCTGCCCATCGCGCCTTCTGCGCGGCCGCA
Organism: uncultured Acidobacteriaceae bacterium; assembly: GCA_963749985.1. Classification (GTDB taxonomy): domain Bacteria; phylum Acidobacteriota; class Terriglobia; order Terriglobales; family Acidobacteriaceae; genus Sulfotelmatobacter. The sequence continues at coordinate 10,225 of CAVVOS010000009.1, forward strand.
ATCTTCCTCTGACCACCCATCGTAAATGATCCCGATTCGAGCAATTGATCCCGAATCAGTCGCTCCCAGACTTTGGTTTACAGCGAAACCGCAAAGGTAGTCCAGATTCATCAGACAGAGTTCGCTTTTAGCCGGGATCCAGGATGAAGCCACGTTATACCATGGGGTGTGGACCTACCGGTAAATCCGCCGATCCCGCCGATGCTCGCGAAACGAGTAGATGAATTGCCCGCCAAGGGCGATTGGATTTTCGAGCCCAAGTGGGATGGTTTTCGCGCGCTGGTGTTTCGCGATGGAGATGAGATTTTCATCCAAAGCCGCGACGAAAAACCACTCAATCGTTACTTTCCTGAGTTGCTGGAACCACTGCGCGCAGCGCTGCCCGCACGGTGTGTGCTCGATGGAGAGATGGTCATCGTCAAGAATGACGGACTCGATTTTGGTGCGCTGCAATTACGCTTGCATCCGGCTGCATCGCGCGTAAAGCTGTTATCAGGACAGAACCCGGCATCATTTGTATTCTTCGATCTGCTCTGCCTTGGAGATCGCGATCTTTGCGGCGAGGCGTTTCAAGAGCGACGCCGCCAATTGGAGTCGCTGCTTGATTTAGCGGCACCGCCGATTCATCTCACACCCGCAACCACTGATCGGGGCATTGCCGCCGATTGGTTCCGCCGTTTTGAAGGCGCTGGCCTGGATGGTGTGATGGCCAAAGATCCTGCAGGAACTTACGCGCCGAACAAGAGAGTGATGCTCAAAGTGAAACACGAACGCGACTGCGATTGCGTTGTTGCCGGATTCCGCTGGCACAAGAAAGGCGAGCACACAATGGTTGGCTCGCTCCTACTCGGTTTGTTCGACGATGCCGGCGCTTTGCAACACGTCGGAGTCACTGCGAGTTTCAGTACAGCAAAACGAAAAGAACTGGTGGAGTTTCTCCAGCCTTATCGTAAAGATGCGCTGATGAACCATCCGTGGAAGGCTTGGGCTGACTACGCGACCGAGAATGATGAAGGTGTCAAGCGAATGCCCGGCGGACAGAGTCGTTGGAGCCAAGGCAAAGATTTGTCGTGGGAACCGTTGCGGCCTGAATTAATTGTGGAAGTTGCTTACGACCATATGCAGGGAGATCGCTTCCGGCACACGGCGCAATTCCGCAGATGGCGACCGGACAAAAAGCCAAGCGATTGTACATATGCCCAGCTTGAAGTTATCCCTCCGGAGGAACTGGCGGCAATTTTTCCGCAGGGTAGGTAAGCCTTACTCGTTTGCCTTTTTCCTCTTCCAGCGCTCCCGCCACTCACGTGTGGGATCATCGTCTGGGTCCGGCTTTTCCTGCGGCGTACGTCGTTCTTCGGGCACATGACGCAGGTTGATGCGGATGCGCGTCCATGTGGATGATCTCCCGCGCATCGAGTCGACCAGCACATCGTCTACGGCAAGCAGGCTTGCGATATCCGCATGTTTGGCCTTCCATCGCTCAAGACCAGCCAGCGCGGCCGCTTTATCCTGTGAGTTCGCGACCGTAATCAATGGCATCTTCACGCGCTGCTTCTTGATTGCTGTCTTATTCGCGGCAGATTTTGCGCGGGAAGGCATCACGCGCGCAGCCTCGCCTTCCATCTTGCGGAAGTGCGGAGGCCAGGGCGCGTCGGCGATACCGGCTGCTTCGTCTTTATCGGCCAGTTCGAGCAATTTATCCAGCGAGCCCGAGGATGCGTCCATCTCCGCGTGCGGATTGCCGATTTTCGCGAAGCGCTCAGGAACCGTGAAGATGGTAAAGTCTGCCGGATTGCAATCGGGCACTTCGTGCCAATCAAGAGGAGTCGAAACGCGAGCATCCGGCAGAGGACGCACTGAATACGCAGAGCACGTCGTCCGATCCTTCGCGTTTTGGTTGTAGTCAAGAAAGACGCCATGACGCTCTTCCTTCCACCATTTCGAACTAGCCAGGGTTGGAGCCCGGCGCTCGACCGCTCGCGATAAGGCCACAGCCGCACGGCGAACTTGCGTGAACGTCCAACGCGGTTTGATACGCACATTCACGTGCATGCCGCGCGAGCCGCTGGTTTTCGGCCAGCCGCGAAGGCCCATCTCATCGAGAAAGCCCTGCACTTCGAGAGCGACGCGGCGAACATCATCCCAACTGACGCCGGGAATTGGATCCAGATCGATGCGTAACTCATCCGGATGGTCTAGATCGCTGGAGCGCACCGGATGCGGGTGCAGTTCGATGCAGCCAAGGTTCACGATCCAGGCAAGTCCGGCTGCATCATCGACAACAATTTCTTCGCCGGTTCGGCCGGAAGGGAACGACAGAGTGACCGTACGCAACCAGGCTGGCCGCTTCTCTGGCGCGCGCTTTTGATAAAACGCCTCCGCTTCGGCGCCGTTGACGAAACGTTTTAGAACGATTGGCCGGTCTTGAATCCCCTTCAGCGCACCCGGAGCGACGGAGAGATAGTACTGAACAAGTTCCAGCTTGGTGACTTTTACCTGCGAAGAAAAGTACAACTTCTCAGGATTCGTGATCTGGACTTCCTGCCCGCCAATCAACAGAACTTTGCTGGCCGATTCCTTTGCCACAGCAACAAGCCTACCATCGATAATCATTATCTCAGGCGACGCCAATCTCTGGCGATGAATCAATCATCATTCGGTCCGACAATCGACGAATATCTTCGCAAGGCGCCTGATGCCGGTTGAAGGGCACGATCCCGCAATCGGGCGGCATCGATATGGCGACTCTCCTCAGCTTTCGTACGGTCGGCAAGCCGAAAATTATCTAGAAGCGGCCTTCGAGGAACTTGGCCAGATTGGTAATGGGAAGTTGGCATGGGCGAAGTCGTGAAACGGAAATAACGTCTGCCCTAGCGGCAGAGGTCGGCCTGTTTTGGCTCAAAACTGGACCATAAATGGACCGTCATTGGACCATGAATACTAATGTCGTGTGCTTGCATCGAAAAAAACTGCCCACAACTGACTGATAGGTCGAGCCTCGTTGCAGAATCAACGCGACAGCTCAAAATGGCACACGGCCTTCACACGGCAGCGGCCGGTCGATGACACCAAGATCACCGTCAAAGTTCCTGCGCCCCGCCAAGCCGGGAAATGCCAAAATCTCAGTAACGACTCCGGGTGGCACAACAGCTTCTGACAAAAACTTCACCGTGGTGACACAAACAGACAATACTGCGCCGAAGCCGAATTAGAAGCAGAAGCAATTCCTCCCCGAAGTGCTTCCCGACAAGGATTTAATTCATCTCGTAGGGCCCCGAGCAAGAGGGGGTCATAACGAGCCTTTCCATCCGAACGGTAGATTTCTGCGCTCGCGATCTCATCGTCAAAGCCCATCGCAAAACCTTCGGTCGTCCGAAAGTACACAACGTTGTCGATCCCCGACCGTCTTTTTGACGAGCTATGTTCGCGCATAGTTCGCGCTCATTTTTCGGGCGCTCTGCTCATTTGATAACTCCCGTCAAATCAGTCGGATGGATGGAGCCTGTGGGCGACGCCAGCCTATTTCCGCCGCGTGTCAGACCCCGAACATATCTCACTGATTCTAAGCTACTTATAAGACAATGGCGAGGCGGGCGAGAACTTAGCCTTGAAGGCTAGGTAGTTCGTAACCCATTGATTTTAAATGGTGGCCAGGGACGGAGTTGAACCGCCGACGCCAGCCTTTTCAGGGCTGCGCTCTACCACCTGAGCTACCTGGCCACGTTTCGAAACCCGCTGGTTCGCCGCGGGCTGCGAGGATTGTTCGCTTCACGCCGATTGTTGCGGGATTGCCAACCGAGAAAAGGCTTCAATGCCGAACGCGCGCGGAACGCTTTTGATTATAGCAAAGAGTCGCATTCGCTGAAGCTCAGCGAACATGCTGATGTGCGTTCCTGTGACGGACAGAAGGTGCCGCGCGTGGGGAGTGGCATTCGCGGCCACGCCCGACGCGACGACACCGAAAAGGGATCGCCCGCGGTCTATTGCCCTCCCGCCGAAGTGCCGCGATGCCCCAGCCACGACGCGAGCTGCGGTTCCTGTTGCGACCTCAGATCAATGCAGTTGTTGATGCGCTCTATCGACTGGCGGTAAGTCCGTTCCGCCGCTTCGATCTTGTGCGCAGCGAAAAAGTCAACGACCTGATCGCGCATATGCGCATCACAGAAAGAGTCGGTTGCTCTGACGACTTCAGCGCTGGCAAAAACCCCGCCAGCTTTCTGCACTGCATCCCAGTGTGCCAGAACAAAATCCCACGCCAGTTTTTCTCCGGCGGGATTGCTCATCACACTGGAGATCAGGCCCAGTGCATCCTGCGAACGCACATCCGGAGAGATGGCATAGTCTAATGTTCGCTGCAGCAACTTCGGATCGCCGAACTGCGGCAGCGTGAAGAGCGACATGTAATATTCCTCGGGCGACTTCGCGCTCTTCAACCCGGTCAGCAACTTGTCATAAAACGTCTGATCGCCGGTCAATGCCGCAAGCCTAAAGGCGCTGCGTGCAAGTTCCCGATCGACTGACCCGGGATTATCCAGAGCTTTGTCCGCAATCCTGCGCGCCCACGCCAGCACCTCCGGATCGCGGGCATCATAGCCCAGCGCGTTGAACACACGCGCTCGCAGCATTCTCTGCTCGTCGCTCTCGCCCAGCTTCGGCTCCCAGCCCACGTCATTAAGAATCGGAGTCAGATACTGCCGCAGCCAATTCTGATACGAATAGCGGTCATTATCCGTCACAAGATATTCGCCAATAAAGTTCAGCCGGCCGAGAACGTCTTCCAGCACCGCCCGATTGCGGTCGCTTCCCAGGCCTTGAGCAAAGGCAAGATAGTCGCCGACCGGCTCGCGTCCCACCCGCACCGACGCCCAAACATCCGCTTGCAGAGCAATCCGCTCCGCCGGGGAAAGCTTGCTCTCGGCGTCCTTCGCGAGAGTTCGCACCGCGTCAGGCTGGTAGCCGACGCGGTAATAACCCGTAGCCCCCACGTTCGCCAGCACCCATGAGGAACAACCGGGCAGCGTGAAGGTCTCTTGCTTCTTGGTGAGCAGTTCGCATTTCGCCGCACCGTTGCCGACTGAGGATCTCATGCACAGCGGAACCTGCCAGAGTTCGTCATTCGGCGCCTCGAACTTTTCCCGGTCGTAGTAGTAGCGGCGCTGGTCCAGAGTTACGGTAGTCGAACCGCCGGTGCATTGCGATTTCACGTTGATAATCGGCACGCCCGCCTGTTTCACAAAAGTCGGCATGATCCGGTCGACGGGCCGCTTCGACGTCTTGGCCTGCGCGTCCCAGAAATCGTCAGCCGTCGCGTTGGCATACTGATGCTGCTGCAAATAGGCGTTGACCCCAGCTCGGAAGGTCTCCTCCCCCAGGTAAGACTCCAGCATTCTTAACACGGCGGCGGCCTTGCCGTAGGCGATTCCGTCGAACAATTCCGTGATCTGCGCCGGCGTTTCCGCAGCCTGGTGAATCGGACGCGTATTGGCCAACGAATCCGTGTTGAGCGTTCCCGCCGTCTCGCTCACATCGTCCAAATTGAAATTCCATTCCGGCTTCCATGCCTCGATGGGCTTGCTCGACATCCATGTGGCGAAGCCTTCGTTGAGCCAAATATCGTCCCACCACTTCATGGTGACCAGGTCGCCGAACCACTGGTGAGCCATCTCATGCGCAATCACCGAAGCGATGGTCTTCTTCAAATCGACGGACCCCTGCTTCTCGTCGATTAGCAAAATGACTTCACGGAACGTAATGCAGCCGGTATTCTCCATTGCCCCCGCGGAAAAGTCCGGCAGACCGATCAGATCCAGCTTCCCGTAGGGATACTTGATGTTGAAATACTTGTCGTAGTAGCTGAGAATGTGCTCCGCCGATTCCAAAGCAAACTTCCCCATTTCCTTTTTTCCGGGAGTGCTATAGACGCGGATCGGAATGCCATCCGCCTGGCCTTCGATGTACTCAAAGTTGCCCACCACCAGCGCCGCCAGATACGAAGACATCCTGGCGGTCGTGGCAAAGCGGACCGTGTGTTTGTCGCCGGGGCCGGGCGTGTCGGAAACGATCTTCTGGTTCGAGATCGCCACCAGGCCCTTTTCGGCAACCGCCGTGATGTCGAACGTGGCTTTGTAATCCGGTTCGTCGAACGACGGAAAGGCACGCCGCGCGTCGGTGGCTTCGAATTGCGAGGCAGCATACTTGCGGCCCTGATCGTCCTTGCCCAGGTAAAGGCCGCGCATCTCGTCATTGAGTTTGCCAGCATAAGTAATGTGGATGGTAGCGGCGCCAGGGGCCAGCGGCTTCTCGACTGTGAGCAGAGCCTCTTCCTTTTCTTTGTCGCAGGTTCCGGAAACTTTTTGCGTCGTGCCGCCGCTGGCAATCGTCGCCTCGTGGATATCGATGTCCGCCGCGTTCAGCGTAATTTCCGAAGTTGGTTTCAGCACCCGGACGGAAATCGTCTCATCCCCCTCGAAGGTCGCTGTCTCCAGATTGGGAGTAAATGTGAGCTTGTAGTTCTCTGGCCGAGCCACCTCGGGCAGCCTTTGCGCCCCTGCCACGGAGAATGCCGCCAACACGCAAATTAGTACCGCAAGAATTTGCTTCATAGGATTTCCTCGGGAGATTCTCTTCAATTCGTTCGTAACAGAGCCGTTCTCTGAGCTTTCAGTAACAAGGCGTATTCAGCCGCGTCCCACAGGACGCAAGCATTGCTCCCAATTCTATACGGAGGACTCGCCGCGAAAGTTCACTGTGGACCCACAACCAAGCCGTTCATCACCACCATCGAACACCGGTTCGCCCCGAACCAGTAAGGAATCTCGCGGTAGTCTTCGACTGCAAACACTGCCAAATCGGCGTCTTTTCCGGGCTCGATCGTGCCCTTCCGGTCGGCCACGCGCAGGGCCCACGCCCCATTAATAGTGGCCGCTGCAATCGCTTCCGCCGGCGACATCTTCATATGTGTGCAAGCCAATGACATCGCCATCGGCATACTTAAGGTCGGCGATGTGCCCGGATTGTAATCCGTGGCCAGTGCCACCGGCACGCCAGCATCAATCAGCCTGCGCGCGCGCGGATATTCCTTCAGCCCCAGAAAGTAATTTGCCCCCGGCACCACCGTGGCGACCGTGTCGTGCTTACTCAACTCCGCGATGTCGTCTGCGTTCACATGATCCATGTGATCGAACGATGCCGGATTAAAGCGCAAAAACGGCCGCAGCAGCGTCTCCGTGAGCTGGCCCATGTGGGCCCGTACCCTGAGACCGTGCCGCTCGGCGGCTTCAAATATCTGCTCCGTTTCCGCCGCCGTGAAAGCGCCGTGGTCGCAGAAAACATCCACGAACTGGGCGAGCCTCCGTTTCGCGGCCTGCGGAATCATATCTTTACAGACGATCTCCACATACTTTTGTGAGCGGCCCTGAAATTCCTTCGGCACGACGTGCGCCCCCAGCAGGGTGGGGATGACGGTCCCCGGCCAGCGGGAAGCAGCCTCGCGGATCGCTTCCAGTGATTTTATTTCCGACTCAACCGTCAGCCCATAGCCCGACTTGGCCTCAACCGTGGTTGTGCCGTGCGCTGCCATGTCGCGCAGAACGCCGAGAACTTTTTCCGCCAGCAGCCGCTTCCCTGCTTGGCGAACACCTTCCAGGCTCGAACGAATTCCGCCTCCGGCAGCGGCGATCTCTTCGTAGGAAGCGCCCTCGATCCGCTTCTCAAAATCCACCAAGCGAGGGCTCAGAAAGACAGGATGAGTGTGCGAATCGACAAAACCCGGCAGCACGACTTTGCCCGCGCAGTCGATCTCGGTAACTTTCTTCCGATTCTTCTTCAGCCAGGGATCGCGCAGCGCATTTTTCGTGGTGCCGACGGAAACGATCTTCCCGCCGAGGCACAAGACCGCGCCATTTTCGATGATGCCGAGTTCGGAAAGTGAAGCGCCTCGTCGCGGTCTGTCCGTCGTTGAGCGCAGGGTGAGAAGCTCGCCGATGTTCGTTAAGAGCAGGGGACAATTGGGCTTCAATTGCTTCACTCGTATCCCTGAATGTTCCTGTGTTCAAGTCCCTCGAGGATTTTCGGACAGTCGCGTACGTTCTCAAGTGGAACCAGAATCCTGTCATCCTCCAAGAACGGTACGAATCCCGGAAAAACCCACATACTCTCGCTACGCGCGGGAGGCCTGAGCTTCAGCTCGATCATCGGGATCGGCGACTTTCGGTCGCAGGGCATATATCGGCCCTCGAAGACCACAGGAGGACGTAGATCGCGTGCATACAATCGGCAATGATTTGTTTGCTGATCTAAGTCAACCCAGCAGTCTTCCCACCAGCCGCGATAGAACCCGAATGGGTCTGCAGGGGCGTCAATCCAAATCGCGTTTGGCATGTCTTTCGGTCGGCGCGCCTGAAACGCCGAGTAGCCAACGCAAGAAGCCATCAGAACAATGGGCACGGCAACGAACATAATCAACAAGATCCAGATCGGCGCAAGTTTTCGACCTTCCCTCAAGAAGTCTTCCTATCGCCCGACGGCATCGGCACCTTCACGCCGCTCTTCTTCGCAAACTCCTTCGCCTCGTCATACCCCGCGTCCACATGCCGAATCACGCCCATCCCCGGGTCGGTCGTCAGCACGCGTTCGATTCGCTTGGCCATCGCATCCGTTCCGTCGGCAACGGTAACCTGGCCAGCATGCAGCGAATATCCGATGCCTACACCGCCGCCGTTGTGAATTGACACCCACGACGCGCCTGCCGCCGTGTTTAACAAAGCATTCAGCAGCGGCCAATCCGCGACCGCGTCCGAGCCATCCTTCATGCTCTCGGTTTCGCGAAACGGCGACGCCACCGAGCCACAGTCAAGATGGTCACGGCCAATCACGATCGGCGCTTTGATTTTCCCTTTCTTCACCAGATCGTTCATCGCCAGGCCAAACTGCGCGCGCTCGCCGTATCCCAGCCAGCAGATGCGCGCCGGCAGTCCCTGGAACTTGATGCGCTTGCGCGCCAGATCAATCCAGCGCCGCAGGATACGGTTCTCGGGAAACAGTTCTAAAACCAGTTCATCGGTCACATGAATATCCGAAGCTTCGCCCGACAAGGCCACCCAGCGGAAGGGCCCGCGTCCTTCGCAAAACAGCGGACGGATGTATGCCGGCACGAAGCCGGGAAAGTCGTAGGCATTCTTCACGCCGCGCTGGAACGCAAACGTGCGAATGTTGTTGCCGTAATCGAAGGTCACCGATCCCATCTTCTGGAGCCGCAACATGCCTTCCACATGCGCCGCAATGGCATCGAGCGATTTCTCCTGATACCCCTTGGGATCGCTTTTCCGTAACTCGACGGCCTCGGCCAACGTCATGCCGTTCGGCACATATCCGTTCAGGGGGTCATGCGCCGAAGTCTGATCGGTAAGAATGTCAGGCACCACGCCGCGCGCGGCCAACTCTGGAATCACGTCCGCGCAATTTCCCACCAGCCCGACCGACACATTCTCTTTCTTGCGCACCGCATTCTTCAAAATACGCAGTGCTTCATCGAGCGTCGTGACCATGAAATCGCAATAGCCGGTCTTCAGCCGCTTCTTGATGCGTTCCGGATCGACGTCAATCCCCAGAAACGCCGCGCCCGTCATGGTCGCAGCCAGAGGTTGAGCGCCGCCCATCCCGCCCATACCGCCGCTCACGATCAGCTTTCCCGCAAGGTCGCCGCCGAAATGTTTCTCGCCCGCCGCCGAAAAGGTTTCAAACGTTCCTTGCACAATTCCCTGCGAGCCAATGTAAATCCACGAGCCCGCCGTCATCTGGCCGTACATCATCAGCCCGGCGCGCTCGAGTTCGTTGAACTTCTCCCAGTTCGACCAATGGCCAACCAGGTTCGAATTGGCGATGAGCACCCGCGGCGCATAATCGTGCGTCTTGAACACGCCCACGGGTTTGCCCGACTGCACCAGCAGAGTCTCGTCGTTCTCCAGGTTCTTAAGGCTCGCAATAATGGCGTGGTATGCCTCCCAACTCCGCGCCGCCCGCCCCGTTCCGCCGTAAACCACGAGGTCCTGCGGCCGCTCGGCGACGTCCGCGTCGAGGTTGTTCATGAGCATGCGCATCGCAGCTTCCTGCTGCCAGCCTTTGCAAACGATGGAGTTTCCGCGCGGCGCGCGAATGGACGCAGGAGCCTGCGTGAGTTCCGAAGTAACGGGCATGAATAGATGTTACTTGTTGAGTGTCGAACTGTTCAACGTTGGAAGTTTAGCGAGAGGCGGAGGTTCAGGGAGAGCGGGCTCACCACGTCGAATACGCCGTGCCCTCACTGGAGATCGAATTCGACGCCGAATGCACATCGCAGATGCCAGGGTCCTGCTGATCTATGGCCTCCAGTTCTTCACACGTTGGCGCTTCCCAGTTCGCTTCACCAGTCATCGGATCCTTGGGGATCGTTTTGATGTAGCCGCCCTGTACCAGGTCATCCAACGACTGCGGCGCCTTTTGCTTGTCGAGGGTGTACTGGGAGATCAGCTTGCGAAGTTCAAACAGGTCATTTTTCAGCACGGCCTCACGCGAACGCAAAATCGACTGAGTATAAATGGGAAGCGCAATCGACAGCAGGATCCCCATAATGACGATCACGATCATCATTTCGAGCAGCGTGAACCCGAAGCTCCGCCCCATGAAGTTCCGCCCGTTTTTGAGCCTGCTTACCATTTACCAGTCCTTATACTTCGTGTCATCCAGCGCTGTGCCCTGCGATTTGGTGTAGACGTCGAATACGCTCTGCCCGCCAAAGGAATCGGAATCCGGATCGTCCTGCATGGAACGCAGACCCCACTCCGTGGAGTTCGTCATCGGATCGATCGGAATCTTGCGCAGGAAGCGAACCTTCTTGCCCTGCACATCCACGCCTTTCACCAGCGTTTCCAGATCGGGTGGATAGTTCTGGCTATCCACCTTGGTTTGGAACCCACCCCGGTCGGCCGCGTCTTTGTAGCGGTCGATCGCGTCCCGCATCTCCCATAAAGCGAACCGCAACTGGCGCTCCTTTTCCCGCTGGATCGTGACCCGCGCCATGGGAATTATCATCGTCGAGAGAACCACCAGGATGGCTGTCGCGATGATCAACTCGAGGAGCGTAAAGCCCCGTTCGGGCCTCGTGCTTTGCCCCTGATGGAATCTGCGTAGCTTCATCTTCTATTCTCGGATTGGAAAACCGCGCCGGGCGCCGATTCATTACACCGATTTACGGCACGGTGACCGACGCCTGCGCTCCGTTCACCGCAATGGCCTGCTGACCGGGATCGCGCGCTCCACCCCGCGTGATGGTCAGCGGGGTCTGTCCGCTGGCCTTCGCCTGAAATGTCAGCGTAACCACGGCTCCCTGTCCGGAAACTCCACCGGCTCCCGGCGGCCGTGTAGCCGTGATCTGTAACGTTCCCGTGGTCTCATCTTCGCGATGCACCAGTGCCACGGCCTGTCCATCCTGGGAGAGGAACCCGCCGTTTGAAACGTTCACTAACTGGAGCTTGGCCGGATCGTAATTCATCTGCACCGGCACAGAGTAAACATTCTGCGCGCCGGAAATCAGCAGGTTCACGACAAACGTATTGCCTTTCACCGCCGTGATCTGCCCCGGATCAAACAGGAAGTTTGCCGATCCCTGCACCGCCGGATTCGCCACCGGATTGGCCGACGATTGGTTCGGAGTCTGATTTGCCGGGGCCTGACTCGTGGGAGGCTGTACCGCCGGGGCAGGCGTTGACGCCGGCCGGCTGATGTGCCGCAGCTCAATGGTGTTCGCCGTCCCAATATCAATTTGCCGCTGGTTCAACTCGCTGACCATGGTTCCACGAACCACGTGCGGAGTGATCACGAATACCGTCTCATCTTCCGAATGGTCCTGCGTGACCTGCCCAAACAGGTATCTCAAGATTGGAATCTGTGCCAGCCCCGGAATCCCCGCCAGAGACTTGGTCTGGGAATCGTCCATGATTCCGCCAATCAAGCTCGATTCCCCATCCCTCAACCGGATTTCGTGTTCGATTTTCTTCTGCCCAATGATGGGCTGGCTGATGCCGCCGATGCTTGACTGACCCACCACCGAAGAGATCTCCATCGAGATCTTCAGCGTGACTTCCCGGTCCCCGTGCACGTGCGGCGTAACGTCGATGTTCACGCCCACGTCGAGGTATTGAAACTGCGTATTGACCAGCGGGTTAATACCCACACCGCCGATTCCCGGCTGAAACGACCCCGTAGCTACCGGCACACGTTCACCGATCTTCAGCGTTGCCTTCTGATTATCGAGCGCCCGAACCTGCGGATTCTGCAACATCTTCGTGTCGCTATCGCCCATCACCGCCGACAGGTTGGCGGAAGGAATCGTCACTTGAAAATCGGTTGCGTTCAGGTTGCCAAGGGTGTTCAGTTCCAGTCCGCCGCTGGAGCTGCTGCCAGTTGTGCCCGTGGTCGTCCCGGTTGTGCTTGTCGTGGTGTTGATATTGCTCTGCAAGGCGACCGTCGCGCTGCTCGGCCAGTTCATTCCCAGCGTGCGCGATTTATCTTTGCTGATCTGCAAGACCGCGATGTCGACGATCACTTCCGGACGCGCTTTATCCAGATCCTCCACCAGCTTTTCCGCCAGCGCGATCTGGTCGGGTGTGCCTCGCACCACCAGCGCGTTCTGCGAGAGCAACTGCTGCACCCTCTGCACATCCAGCACGGCGCGGATCGCGTTCACCACATCCTGCAACTCGGTGGGCTGCGACAGGTTCGACAGATAAAACGTCTTCAGTACGCTTTGCTCCAATTCCTTGCGCTTGGCGACATTATCCTGCGCCACGAAAATCGTATTCCCCGTCACCGGTCGCCAGAAGGTTTTCGATTCCAGCGCCGTAATCTGCAGCGCGTCTTCCAACGTTACTCCATTCAGCTCGACCTTAATGCGCCGCGAAGTATAGTCCGGGTCGAACAGCACGTTGATCCCGGCCAACTGCCCGATCGTCTGATAAATAACCTTGGAATCCTCGGTGAGTTTCACGGTGATGGGAACGTTCGAGATGGGAGCGAGTTCTACCGGTCCACCCGCTTCCTTGATCTTGCGTTCCAAACTGCTGGGCGGTCCCGCGGCCTGCGGCGGGGGATTTTCCTTATCGCTGATCATTTGCAGCGTGCGCTTCAACTCCTGCTGCGCAATGAACAGCGAAGGATCAATCTGCAGAGCCTTTTGGAATTCCACCACTGCGTCCTGCAGCTTGCCCTCATCGCGAATCACTTGTGCATGATGGACAATCGACAACGCAGCTTTCGAGCGCATCCGCTCGAACGACGTTCGGTAGCGCAAGTCCTTCGGCTTCAGGTCGTAGGCCTGCTTGTAGAGATCGTAGGCGACTTCGTAATTCTGCCGCGCCTCGGCGTCCTGGCCTTTTTCGTAAATACTCTTGGCCTTATCGGCGATGGCAGGCAGTATGGCTAGCAAAACCAGCAACCCTACGGCCGCAGGCGTCAGACGTCTCATTCGTCAGTCCTCGTCTAAAAGTCTTCCCCGGAAGTCTTCGCCGGACAAACCATTCTTACGCCCTCGGCCCGTGGACCCAGGACCCAATCGACGCAACTGTGGAGCACTTTGCTGCGATTATAGCATCGCCATTCGCTACTCCCCATCTGATTGCACCCACGGCAGTTACACTCTTTAGTCTTAGTCCCAACGGGCCTCGGGCTTCAGCTAAACCTTCACCCCAGTCTGAGACAACCGCCTCATCCGACCGCTTTGGCAACTGGGCCGAAGCCCGATAGCCGAAGCCCGAAGCCCAGTCCCCTCCTGTTAAGATTGAATCTGATCCGAACTCCATGCCCCGCCAGTCCACCCACGAAACCAAGCCCAGCAAAGAGAAAGCTCCACGCCGCGAGCCTACGGCATCCGGTCAGCGGGATGCCGCCGTTAATAGGATCGCTTCACATAACTACTTCTTGCTGGAAAAATTTGAGTGTGGCGTGGTTCTTACCGGAACCGAGGCCAAATCCGTCCGTGGAGGCCTCGCCAACCTCAAAGATTCCTACGGCCTGGTCAAGGACGGAGAGCTCTGGCTCCTCAACGCCCACATCGGCCCCTACGAGCATGGCAACATGAACAACCACGCCCCCCTGCGCACCCGCAAACTGTTAATGCACAAAGAAGAAATCCGCAAGCTGATCGGCAAAACCCAGCAAAAAGGCCTCACCCTGATCCCCGTCCGGATGTACTTCAAGAACGGCAAAGTAAAGGTTGAGCTGGCCCTAGCCAAAGGCAAGCAGCTCTGGGATAAACGGGAGACGGAACGCCGCCGCACCGCCGACAAAGAAGCCAGAGACGCCATCCGAAACCGGAAGAAGTAAGCACCACGGGCCATGTAGGGACAGCTCCCCCAAGCCTGCCCTGAGCGGAGTCGAAGGGGCTGTCCAGCCGGGCAAAGCCCGGCTGTTCGCAGAGACTAATGGTGGATTGGTGACTATGCTCTAAAACTGGTTTGTCATTCCGAGGCGGCTTCGCCGCCGAGGAGTCTGCTGTCAGCCCGCAGCGCCGAATCCCCCGCCCAAGAACCTACCGTTGATCCCAACCCAGCAAAGCGGCGTGTGATGGTCGGCCATCAGATCACCCCGATGACGAATCCCGAACCACTGCGAAACTACAGGCCAGGCAGACGCCCACTTGGACCGGAACAATGTCCGCTTGACGACTGCCTATGCCAGGCAACGGGTCAATGAGTGTAATGCGATATTTCAACAGCGACCCTTCAGTCTTGACTCTCTTCGTTTACCCAATCCCCGAGGAGAGTTTGCTCAACTGCTATAATTCTTGAGATTTTCAGTACCATCGCTTCTTGCACTTCCTGTATGGTGCCCTCGAACGCAGTCGCCGTGGGACTTCGTCCGGTTGTCCCACCTACCTCCGTGGCTGAGGCAGGGGCCCACGAGATAAACTCTTCGACGCGTATTCCTGCGCTAGACGGACTGCGCGGCATTGCTATCCTGCTGGTGTTGATTGCACATTCCTTTCTGGACATTCATTTCTCCCACCATCCTGGCTTGAACTGGCTCGTCAGAATGAGCCGACTGAGTTGGAGTGGCGTTGATCTCTTTTTCGTGCTTTCGGGGTTCCTGATTGGAGGAATTCTGCTGGACGCTCGAACTTCCCCGAGTTACTTTAGGACCTTCTATATTCGAAGGGCCTATCGCATTTTGCCACTCTATGCTTTAGTGTTGGCATTCGCGTGGCTGATTTTTCAGGCGGGTCGGCTCGGATGGCTGCGCGGCGGCTGGGCGGAGTTGTTTAGTGGGCCAATTCCGTGGTGGACGTTTCTCACCTTCACGCAAAACATAAGCATGGCGCTGGCGGGTCGTTTCGCTGGAAGGGGCGGTCTCTCGCCAACGTGGTCGCTTGCCGTTGAGGAACAGTTCTATCTGACGCTGCCGCTGGTCATTCTCTATGCCTCGAAGCGACGGCTTGTGCAGATCATTTTGGGTTTCATCGTCGGCGCTGCGGTCCTCCGGGTTCTAGTGATTGTCTTTTTCCCGGGTCGAATCTTTGCAACCTATGCTTTGATGCCCTGCCGCGCTGATGCTCTGGGTTTGGGAGTTTTGGCTGCGCTTGCTGCAAGAGAGCGTAGGACATGGTCATTCCTCCGGGAACACCGCGCGTGGCTCTACGGAGGAGCCGGCATTCTTCTCGCGATTCTGTTGGTGATTGACCTCTCGTCCTCCGAGCCGTTCTCTGGCACACTCTACGGCGTAGAATACTCGGTTTTGGCGACCTTCTATGCGTCATTGCTGTTGATCGCTATCACGGGTACAGACTCACTCGTCAGAATAGTGTTCTGCAACAGGGTACTGATGAGGCTGGGACTGATCGCGTACGGCACCTACCTGTTTCACCGGTTTACACTTCGAGTGTGTCATCTGTGGCTGGGTTCGCCGAGGACGTCACATGCAACAGAGTTTCTCGCGGCCTCGATCTTCCTTGGCTTGGGCGGTGCGATTCTAGCTGCGCAGCTTTCCTGGACTTGGTTTGAAAAGCCCCTGGTTCGACGTGGCCATCGTTACGGCTACTAGGGCGGAGTACCTTATCAAGAGAGATCGACGCTTAAGTTAGCCGGCTCTCGACTCGACGGGGTTCGAGTCTGATATTGCCTGCGCTCTAACCGTCATCTTTTGAACCTGGGAGCGAGCCATCCAACGCCCGCCGTAACGGAGCCCAAACTTTATTTTCGGGCCGGGAATCGACAGCGGGAGTGGTCAGTGGCCGTTGATCCTCTTTCAGTAAGAATTCAGTACTGGCCACTGACTACTTTCCTAAATGAAAACTGCCAACCTCAAGTCCGACATGCCGCAAGTCCACGAAGCCCTGCAGCGCCTTGAGCGAGAGTTAGCGCTCGCGCGCCAGGACAAAGCAACGCTGCTGAAGCTGATCCACGGTTACGGCTCGACCGGCGCCGGCGGCGACATTCGGATCGCCGTGCAAAAGCGCCTCATGGAGATGGCGCAGAACGGCCAGATTCATGGCTGCATCTTCGGCGAGAACTGGTCGAAGTCCGACGACGCAGCCTGGAAGCTTCTGCAATCGCACCCAGATCTCAAGAACGATTCCGACCTCGGCCGCCGCAATCAGGGCATCACCATCGTCTTACTCTAGAGACATCCTTGAGGTCCGCCGCATGAGCCCGTGGGAACGAATGCGGCGGCGAACGCCTTTTACTTGGTTTGCTGCCCGTCAGCGGTCTCTTCCTGCTGCTCGGCCTTTTGCCAACTGGAGTTTGGGTTGTACTCCTTCATCGTTTTGGCGAGAACCTCGGTCTTTTCCCCGAGGTCTTTCTGATACACTTCGCCGTCCTCGTTAACGATGAACGTCATCACACCGGACGAACGGTATTCCGCCGGATAAGCCACGAAGGCGAACCCTCGGGTCATTTTGCCGTTTACGATGTACTTCCGAGCTCCGCCCTGGCCATTTTTCCCCTGGCGCGTCAGGACGAGGTAATAGTAGCCGCGGTAAGGAGTGGGAGAGCCGTCCTGGTTCTTGGCATAGCCCTTGGCCACGGCCGAGGCCACCAGCGGCCCGATGGGACTCTGGGGTTCGCCCTCGGCGGCTTTCCAGTAAAGGCCATTGTGCTGCCCTTCATCACTGAAGATTGTCTGAGCGTACTCGTTGTGCTGTGCGGAGTAGTATTCCTTTTGCGCCGCCACCAGTTCCTGGCAAACGCGAATGGTCGCCATTTCATTCTCGCCAATTCGCCGGTACAGAATTTCTCTCTTGCCCGCCTCGGTATCGAAGTACCAAGAATTGCCTTTGGTCACCAACGGTATGGGGGTGGGCCAATTGTGCGCGCCGATATACAGAGTGGTGGTTCCATCCGGCTCTTTTACCAGGCGATGCATCTCCTGATATCTCTGTACGAAATTGGCGCGGTTCTGAGCGTCCTCGGCTTCGTCTCCCGAAGAGACGATCTGCTTGCCGTCGGGTCCGAGGATATCGAGCATCGCCTTTTCGTCATTATCCTGCGCAGCCGCGACCAGTGCGTGGCTCGCGTCCTCCGGCGACGAAAAGGTTCTCTGGCCCGGTTGCTGCGCCATCGAACGCATGGAAAGGCAACCCGCCAATAGGATCGCGACCGCGGCCAGTTTAGCCAGTTTAGGAAGATTGGCCCAAAGAGATTTGCCGAGGTTCAGCTTGGTTCGCCGCATATGAATTCTCTCCATTTCTAAATTGTGCAGACCACCAGCACGGAACGTGACTTCTCAATTACCGCCGTCCGCCACCGCCGCCATGCGATGCTCCACCGCCACCCCCGCGCGATGCTCCGGCACCCATGCTGGCACTTCCGCGCGAGGCCGAACTTCTGGCCTGTCCGCCACTCTTGTAGCCGCTGAAGGCTCCCGAGCGGACGCCGCTCTGGCCGCGGGGAGCGGCGTAGCCTCGAGCCGCCTGCCTGTTTCCGTTGAAAGCGCCGGAACGTGCGTTCGCTCCGCCGCGCCCGCCGGTCGCTCCGCGTTGAACGTTGTTGGCTACGCCCCGCTCGCCTCCTCCGCGGTAGTAGCTGCCCCGGTTGTAAAACGTGTTGCTACGGGAGTAGTACCGGCCGCCGCCGTACATTCCGTACCCGCCGCGCCAATTGAATCCCCAATGATTCCAGCCCCATCCAAAACCGCCGTACCAACCGATTCCGAAGCCGAGTCCGAAGTTGAGATAGGGACCGCCAAACCAGATTCCGGGATAGGGATACCATCCCGGCCACGCCACTACCGGCCCTCCGTAAACGCCCCACGGATTGTAGGCGGGGATGTAAACCTCATCGGGGCTGGCAGGTTCAATGTCGATGTTGGAGTCTTGCGTGGTGACGGTTTGCTGCGGCGTGGTCTTTAGATTGCCAGCTTCCTGCGCCCGCCGGCGCATGACCTGCACCGCAGCCATCACATCGGATTGCTGATTGTAGTAGGCGTCTCCTAAAGACGAAGTCCAGGAAAGGTTCTTGTCCATATTTCCGAGGACGGATGGGAAAGCAGCGAGCGCCTTAACACTCGGGTCCCAGGGCTGTTGATCGACGGCGGTACCCAAATCGGCGCCCTTCAAATCAGGATGCGCCTGCACCCATCGGTCGGCCTCGACCACCTGCTCGGGAAAGGTAGACGCCGCCAGGATCTGGGCCACCAGCGAATCCGGATAAAGGGCAATCGGCGCGACCAACTGTTGTATCTGCTCGGGACTCTGTTGCGTGTAAGTGGGCGCCGGCGGGGCCGGGGCGTTTTGATCCTGCGACGCCGACAGCCGTTGAGGCCAAACCACGAACAACAGAACCACCGACAACAGCGAAACCAAACTCTGTTTGCCCAACCGAGGTGTTGAGAACCTTGCGCCGCGTCCTAAAATGTTCATGTTCTTGAACCTCCTCTGCAAAACCCTATGGAACCGGGGCCATGACCGATAAGCAACCGCGCCCTTAGGCCGCTGCCCCGCTCCGCTGACGCCCTTCGACGGAACCTGGCGCCAACTTACGGGGGCGTGTCACCCGTTCGATGATCGGAACCAGCCGTTCTGACAGCTCACTCTTCATCACGTATTCATCCACCAACCACAAGACCCGCTCCGGCATCTCGGCGTACGCCGAAAGCAGGACGATCGGAAGGCTGGGAAACCGTTGCTTAATATGGGCAGCCACAGCTTCCGCGTCCATGCCTTCCTGTTTGTACTCCAGCAGAACCGCAGTCACTGGCGATTCCTCCAGTATCTTCATCGCGCTATAGCCGCTCGATGCGATCTTTACGCAATAGCCATGCGGCTCCAGAGCCGCTTTGCGAAGTTGCAACACATGGGGACGGTCGTCAATGCACAACACAGTGGGGGAATCCATGGCCACATCTCCTCACGAACGTTACGAGCTGGATCGGGCTCGTCGTTGCCCGACGCGACAAAACGCGAGACACGCCACCGGCCACGACGCGGTGAGGCATGTGAATTGAAGCAGCCTTCCGTTTACTGAAACGGCCTTGACCCCAACTTAAGCAGCCAGCGAATGAAAGTCTGATCAAAATTGAACACTTTTCGGAAGATGCCCGTGGCTGGAGCCGCTACTGGAATCGAGAACCATAAGCTAGACGAGGGTCTCAATCGATTGGAAGCGACGAATTTCACGGCGGACTCGTCGAGTGATCGCCGCATCTGCCCTTGTCGTGGAGATGACGTCTGGGCGAGCGGGACTCTCTGTTAAACCCCTACGAGGCCTGCGGCTCAGGCGGCGCGCTGGGGATGACCGGCGCGGAGCCGGCTCAGTCACCGGCGGCGCGACTACCGGAACCGGAGTGAAGGACTCGACCGCAATCGGCGCCACCATATTCTGCAGGTAGTAAGTCACGACTACGCCTCGCTGCCAAAAACGTGGGATCAATAACAGGAGCAGCGTCAACTGGCTGACGAAGATCGCCCCACCGACGCTGGTCGATGGCACGAAACGCATCCACGCCCACAGCCCCACCACTAGAACAATCGCCGCCACAATCGTGATTACAACGTAAGCTGCCAGCAGGCGTCCCAGGTTGCTCCAAGTGTGCCGGAAGGCCGCACCAATCGACTTTCGTACTGCCCGCTGATCGCTCAGCACCACGTCGGCCTGGGCCAGATCGAACCAGATCCGCAGCGCCGCCATTACCAGGAAGATGACTGCGAGGCCGGCGAACCGCACTTCGGGTAACAGGAGTTCGTTCGTACTCTCTGCAGCTTTCTTCTCCACTACGCCATGAAGGCCGAACAGCGCCGCAGCCACAATTCCCATCACGATTCCCGCCACAACCAGCAGCCGGATAAACCGCCACAAGTTCCGCCCGCAAGCGCGGAAGAAATCCTCGCGGGGCAGCCGGTAGGTTGAAGCATAGCCTTGCAGCACTCCGGGCAGGAACAGCGCCGTCGCGAAGAAGAAGAGCAAGGCAAAGTCCACTGCAGGCGCGGCGGAAGCCATAGTCGGACCGAACTCAGGCCGCGCAAACATTTCGATGAACACACCCAGGGAAAAGCCGTGCACCAGACGGTCAGCGTACAAACTGTGATCCAGTATCTGGTGCGCCTGATTGCTAAATGCGCCCGCGCCAAACAACGCGAGTGTCACATTCAGCACGTAAAACCAGACGATGTATCGCTTATTGCGGGCCACCATTCCCAGGCCGCCACTCAAGAGTCCCTTATTTTCGCTCATGCGCAATTTTCCCTCAGTTCAACCAGTTCACCGACATCCTGCAACGGAAGCGGGAAGCCCAAACTTCTGCTGAAATCCGGAATCTCGATCCGACTTTAAACCGCCCACCACGCCAGCGCCTGGCCCAGCCACTGCGTCAGAAATACCCAGTAGTTCGTCACTTTGCGCGCGGGCTTGCCATTGGCTTCGGCGGTGTAGCTGTTGTTGAAGTCGTTGCGGTCAATCTGGATGGTGTGGTCGGGATCGATCTCCGCCGACTCGACCTTGGTTTTCTTCTCATAGGTGAACCTGGTCCAGCGGCTTACCCCGTCCCAGTGCTCGCGAACCTTTTCACCGTTCTCGAACTTGACCTCGACATCCACCGGCATCACAAAATCTTCTTTGCGTTGCAGCCAAACGAAGGAGCGATAGACCGTGTTTTTGTCATCCTTCTTGAGGGCGCCTTTTTTCTCTTCGTACCAGTTCACCGGGAAGGACTCGATCCTCAGCACCTTGTAATCCATCACCGGCGAACCGTAGATGGCCTGATAGAAGTACCGGCGCAGATCCCGGCCTGAGACTTCTTCAATCGTCTTCAGGAAATCCTCTTTGGTGGGATGGGTGAAGCGGTACTTCATGAAGTAGGTGCGCATGGCCTTAGCCATTGTGTCTTCGCCGATGATGCCCTCCAGCGTCAGCAGCACGCTGGCCGTCTTGCCGTAGGTGACGCCGCCGTAGGAGTTGCCGTTGTAGTAGTCATAGGCCTTTTCAGCGATGGGATCGAAGTCGGGCGTGCTGATGTAACCCATTCGTTGGTTTTCCCGCTCGCCCACGGTGGCGCCGGCAATGTCCAGGATCGATGTCTTCTTCCCCAGAATCGAATCCAGCACCTTCACTTCGCTATAGCTGTTGATGCCCTCGTCCATCCAGGCATCTTCGAATTCGTTGGTCGCGACCATGCCGTACCAATACTGGTGCCCGAACTCGTGTTCCACCACGAGTTCCGGCAGGTGTAAACCCTCGGGCATGAACCAACTCGAATCTCCCGTGATGAATGTGGGATATTCCATCCCTTCCGCCGCGGAATCCGGCTCGGGATCGACCAGTGTGATCGTCTTATATGGATAGGGTCCGTACCGGCTCTCGAACTGCTCCAGCGATTCTTTGAGAATCTTTTCATGACGTTCCACCTGGCTCCAGTGCGCGGGCTGCATCAGGATGCGCATCTGCACCGGCCCCATCTGCCCTTGAAACACACCGTCTTCTTTCACCTTGTAGCGTGGGCTTGCGGTCCAGGCGAAATCGTGGATGTCGTCGCCGTGATAGGTCACCGTCTTCGTGCTATCGGAATTGCTTACATCGCTGACCTTGACTCCACTTGCTCCTACCACCTCATACTGCGGCACCGTCAACTTGACGTCATACACGCCGAAATCGGCGAAGAACTCAGTGAAGGCATGATACTGATGGCAGTTCCAGGCTCCGTGCCACCACACGCCAACTTTCGGGAACCATTGCCCGCCCAGAACGAAATCGCGCTTCCATCCCGAGCGCGCCTGGGTCTCGGGGAATTTGGTTTGGAAGGCAATCTTGAATTGCACGTACTCACCCGGCGCAACCGGCTTTGGTAAATGCACGTCGACTACCGTCTTGTCGTCTTTGTTGCCGTCGTCGGGCTGAATGTAATGCACCTGCGAGGTCAGATCGCCCTGCCCTACCACTTCGAGGCTCTTGATGTCTTCCGAACCGTATTCCTTCGATTCCCACTTTTCGTAGGCGGTGTCGCGATTGCCGGCGACTTTGGCCTCGCGCACGAACGTTGAGTTCGGCTGAAACGCATTCTGATAAAGATGAAAGGGGAAATGGTCAAGCGCCTGCCCGGTCAAATTGTGATAGGTGAGCACTTCGGTAGCATCGACAATATGCTTCCCCGCGTCGTATTTGGCGTCGATCTCGTAGTGAACCACGCGCTCCGACATGGGCTTGTCCGAGTTGATGGCCAGCGTGGTATCAGGGATGGCAGGCGCACCGGAGCTATTCGCGGCGCTAGTAGCTTTAGCCGGTGAAGCAGCCGGAGCCGCGTGCGGAGCCGCCGCCTTGGCCGCATGTTGCTGCACCAGCAGAGACAAAACAACTACCGAAACCACCGGGAAAAACAAAATCATCCAGCGGATCTTCATGAAACAAACCTCGGTTTTCGCTATGGGATGGAATCATACCGCAGGCGGTCGAACGCCGTCATCCCGCGCTGGAAGATACGAGGCAAGCCTGCGGGAAGTTCCGACGGCCTTCGGCATGTCCAGTTGTTTCGTTGAAGATGACGCGGGTTTAGCGTTGACACACTTTTGCAAAACTCGACAAATCTCTGCATCCAAAAGGGGTTATGCGAGGTATCGTATAAGCGAGCTGGTTCTGCGCCACGGACTGGCTGTTAAGAGTCCGCCATCCGGTCCGCCACAGCGAGGCAGTTCCCAGCCGGAGGAACGCCATGAAAGCCGCTCTCTTCGTCGTACTTTTCGCCGTTTCTGCTTTCGCCCAAGATCAAGCTGCCATCACCGCCGCCCAAGCGGCCTGCGGGCCCAAGGAAGTGAAGTTCGACGCCAAGCAAGACGCCGCCCAACATCCCACGCCCCAGGCCGATCCCGGCAAGGCCCTAGTCTACGTTGTCCAGAATCTAGGGGAGATGCAATGCTCCGGTTGCGCACTCACGAAAGTTGGGCTGGATGGCGCCTGGGTGGGGGCGACCCAAGGCAGCTCGTACGTCTACTTTCCTGCGGAGCCGGGCGAACGCCATATCTGCGTGAATTGGCAATCGCGGCTCGAATGGCGTTCCCGATCTCTCGCGCTGGCGAACTTTACCGCCGAAGCCGGCCACGTCTACTACTTCCGGATACGCTTATCGATCTCGCGCTCGATCTACTCGTTCGATCTGGATCCCGTCAATAGCGACGAGGGAAAGCTTCTCGTCGCCTCGTCCGCCTACAGCGTCTCGCATTCGAAGAAATAGGCGTTCGCGAATCGTCACTCCGCCGTTGACGAACTTAGCGGACGCAGCGTTGCTCCCCGGCTGATTAGCTTCATGAAGTCCGATTCCGCCAGGCGCGAGGGATGCACTTCGCCGCTCAGTCCGAAGAATCGGCAAAAGCTCATGATCAACGGCCGCCAGCGAATGGGATCGATGCGGGGACGCTCTTCGCCGCCCACCAGCAGTCGTTCATCGACGTGCAGCTTTACTATATGCACCTCGAAGGTGTTGGCGTTCACGTTCTTGCCGAAGGGACGGAACTCGTGGACGACGCCCTCCATCTGCACCGGGCACTCGCCTACCCGCGGCGGCGTTACGGACACCGACTTCACGGGAGTGAACCCAGCGAGGCCGAATTTGTCGGGCTCGTGACGATAGCCCCATTGGCGTTTCTTTTCCGGTACGGGGTCTTTACCGGTGGTAAGTGCGAGCTGATCGACCTGCGTGACCAGATCTTCCGAGGGTAGATTGATCACGCATTCGCGAGTGCGGACGAGGTTACCGGAGGTTTGACTCATTTGTCCGAGGCCGAGCATGCAACTCCAGCCCAGCCACCACGCCGAGGACATCGGGGCCAAGTTTGGCGTGCCATCGGGATTCATGGTGCTGATCAGTGCGACTGGCGTTCCGAAATAGAGAATCGTTGGTTCGATCGTCTTGTGCATTGGCTGACGATATCGGCTGTGGCGTAGACGTACTATCCGCTTCTTGCGGTTCAATTCGAATTCCGCGTTTAGAGCATTCGACGGGCTCGCGGACCTCCCCAGGCGCGGACCCTCCCCTTGCGCTTCTGCCTCCCCGCCGACGATACTGGAGTGTTGCCTGGAAACTGTCTAACCACTATGAAAACTACGCTCTCGTTCTCCACGCCCGCTGAACTCGAAACCGAATCTCTGGTCGCCATCACGCTCGATCACGCTGAAAAAGATCACAATGCCGATTCCACGAAGACCGATTCTGCCAAGAAAGAAAAGCCGCAACTGAAGCTCGCGACCGGCGATGCGGCAGTGCAGTCGGTTGCCGCCGATCTGCTGGCAAGCGGCGAACTGACGGGCAAACCGTTCGAAATTAACTTGCTGCACAAGCCTGCCGGACTCAAGGCCAAGCGCCTGTTACTGATCGGCGGCGGCACGGCGAAGAAGTTCACCAGCTACGATCTGCGGCGCCTTGCTGGAGCCGCCGTGCGTACGCTTAAGTCGCGCGGAATCCGCAGCTTCGCCTTCATCGCCCCACCCATCATCCCAGCGGAAGAAGCCGTGAGGGCGATTGTGGAGGGTGCGCTGGTCGGCAACTTCGATCCCGACTACTACCGCAGCGACCGCAAAGATCAGAAGATCGATGCCCTGACCATCCTCGCCAGCGGCAACACCGACCATGCTGCGCTCGAAAAAGCCGCGCACGAAGCGCAAGTCATTGGCGAGTCGCAGAACTTCACGCGCGACCTGGTGAACGAACCCTCCAACCGCATGACCCCGACCATCCTAGGCGACCGGGCCAAGAAGATGTCGCAGGAAGTGGGTTTGAAGTGTGAAGTTTATGGTGCCGATAAGATCAAGGAACTGAAGATGGGAGCATTCTGGAGCGTGGCGCAGGGTTCCGACGAGCCCCCCGCGCTGATCGTGATGACGTACGAGCCCGCGGGCGCGCCGGCAAAGCCGGTCTTAGGCCTTGTAGGCAAAGGGATCACCTTCGACACCGGGGGCATTTCGATCAAACCGGCCGATGGCATGGAGAAGATGAAATACGACATGGCCGGCGGCGCAACGATGATCGGCGCGATGCGCGCCATCGCGCTGCTGAAGCCAAAGGTAAAAGTGATCGGCATCGTCTGCGCCACGGAGAACATGCCCTCCGGCAAAGCGCAGAAGCCGGGCGACGTGCAGATTGCGATGTCAGGAAAGTCAATTGAAATCATCAATACCGATGCCGAAGGCCGGCTGGTTCTCGCGGATGGTCTTTTCTACGCGCGCCAGCTCGGCTGCACTCATCTGGTGGATGCGGCAACGCTCACCGGAGCAGTTGTGGTGGCGCTCGGCTATGCTAACGCCGGCATCTTCGCCAACGATGACAACATGTACGAGCGCTTCCACAAAGCGAATGGCGAGGCCGGCGAAAAGATGTGGCGGTTGCCGCTTGACGACGAATACAAGGACAACATCAAGTCCATGATCGCCGACATCGTAAACTCCGGCGGACGCTGGGGCGGCGCGATCAATGCGGCTATGTTCCTGAAAGAATTCGCCGAGGATACGCCGTGGATTCATCTCGACATTGCAGGTACGGCCTGGATGGAGGATCAGAAGCCTTGGATTGCGAAAGGGCCGTCGGGAATCGGGCTCCGCAGCCTGGTTGAGTTTGTGAAGGGCTTTGCGAGCTAGAAGAGGCAGGAGCAGAACCTTATTTCGACAGCCTTTCGCGAGTGAACTGCATCCTAGGAGCCCGGCACGGTTCTGCCCGCTGCCGGCA
The DNA here is from genome assembly GCA_963749985.1 of uncultured Acidobacteriaceae bacterium. Lineage (GTDB taxonomy): Bacteria > Acidobacteriota > Terriglobia > Terriglobales > Acidobacteriaceae > Sulfotelmatobacter. The sequence continues at coordinate 36,391 of CAVVOS010000009.1, forward strand.
ATTCTCGATCTCGAGGCGTTCTTATGAAAGCTCTGATGCTGGTTGGAGTGGTAGTGCTGGTACTGGGGATAGTCTCGTTCTTCGTGCCGTTTCCGCATTCCGAACATCACGGCATCCGCATGGGCGACGCGCACATGGGTATTACAACGCACGACGATGAGAGGATCCCACCCGTCGCGAGCATCGTTCTGATTGTCGTAGGCGCGGGTTTGATGATCGTCGGCCGGAAGAGCTAGTCCTGAGGAAGTCCCGCGCGGCCCGCTAGGGATGGCGCGTGATCGCAACGATGGTCATCACGGGAGTTCTCTTCTTACCGCCGGTTTCATCCGGGCCGTAATGCCAGAAGATGCGGTACGCTCCGGGGATATTGTTTTGCGCGTACGCCTCGAACACCTTCTCGCCATTTACGCCTGTCAGTGAGGTGAACTCGCGCGTATTCAAGCTGGGATGGTGCGGATCTGTTTCCAGATATCCGATGGTCTTGCGAACCTGCTCGAAGATCGCGGCCTTCGAAGGCATATTTTCAAGCAACGAGTACTGCCCATCCGCCGTTGGAGTGAACTTGATCTTCCGCCGCACGCCTACTCCTTGGCATGCCTGGCGAACGAACCGCGATAAACGCTTTTCCCTTCCGCCGATTCCCTCAGGCCTTGTTTCACGCTAGCCAGGGCTTGCGGGTTCTCGTAAAGCCACATCTCGGAGGCTGGAATGGCCTTGACCGGGTCGAGAATGAGTTGTCCGAGGGCATTGCGGTAGATGTTATACGCCGTGGCGCCGCTAAGAGCCGCCCCCAACGACAGGCGCTTTTTCGCATCGGGTTGAGCGAACTCCGCGATCAACTGGAAATCGCCGTTCTTGATGACTGCGGAACTCGGCATGTAGAACAAGGGTAACACAAGTGGGAATATTGATCAAGTGGGCTACGCCCACCGTGAAGAAAGTCCCCGCACGCGCCTCGCTGCACTTGCTCTACTTCGTAGTCGCTTGCTCGAATGCCTTTTCCAGGTTCGTGACCAGCGGCGATTCGTTCGTCTGTAGTCCGCCGCGGCCCATCATGCGCCACAGGTACTGATTCTGCGGCCAACCGTGCGCGTCGTAGACCGCGAGAATGTCTTCGGACGGGCGGCTCGTGACCATTAAAACGATATCGGCTTCATGGGGCCTATACACCACAATGAACTTGCCCCACTTCTGCATGGCATCCTGCACCGTGGCGATGGCCTGGCGGTCATCGGGGAATAGGTTGGGATTGAACTGATCACCATCATAGCTGGTGACGTACACGTACCGCGCGTTGACCAGAGTGCCGGGAAATGCGGGAACATTTTGCGGAGGGTTTGCCTTGGCTGCTTTGGGTGCCGCGAGGGCAAACGTCGCCGCCAATATCACGCAGGCGAGTAACGCACGCGCTGCAATCTTGCTTTTCATGACAGTCACATCGATTCCTTTGCAATTACTTAGATGGTCCCACCCAGGCAGACGTTGCCCGATGGCGAGACAATTCGGCCTAACTCATTGAATCTATTGTAACTGGAAGATATTGCCAAGAAAGAGCACCGGAGGACCAGCACCGGCGGTTCGAGGCTGCATGAGGATGCTGATTCCTGAGCCGGAAATGGCCGTAGAAGCGCAAGCGAGGGGGACGGATGGTGCCTAAGAGGGCCACTGAGGAGAAAAAAGCATCCTGGAGCGTTTCGGCGGGAGAGCGGACTCGATCTATAGCTTCTTGCTAATGCTTCAGTCACTTACAAACAGTTTCAACGACTTGCACGAAGCATCAACAACTTACAAGAGCTATGTTGCTTCAAGCGCCAAATCTCTCCGCAGCTCGGGCTTTCGCCTTCGCGGCCTCTTCCTCTCGATTCTTCGGTGGGGCGTTGGTTTCGAGGGAATGGAGAAGACGAGCCGAGATGGCGGCTATTTCATCGACTGCAGCCAGAAACGAGGCTTCGTTGGCCTTCGACGGTTTGCTAAAGCCGCTGATCTTTCTGACGAACTGCAGCGAAGCGGCTCGAACCTCCTCGGCATTCACGGGCGGATCGAAGTTGAAGAGAGTTTTGATATTTCTGCACATTCAGCGTGACCTCAGCAGTGTGACCTCAAAGTAATCCAAAGCATTAGTTTGCCATATCAAACCGAATACGAAAACAACTTCAGAACAGCCGTCCAATGGAGAAGTTCACGCGCGACTCTCCGGTCGGACTGACGCTGGTGGCGAGGGCGATAGGTCCGACGATAGTTTCGGCAATTACTCCTAGATTAAACGTGCCGCGGACCACGACTGTATTTAGATCGTTGAAGGCGGAACCGGCTTCGTACCATCCACCCCAATAGATTTTACCGCCTACCAGTTGGGGCAAGCGGTAAAGTTCGCGGCGGAATCCCAGCGAGGAATAGACGTAGTGGTTGCCGATGAATTCGTCGGGAAGGTAGGCGCCCAGACGAAATGGTCCGCCCAGGGTAAAGAGCTGAAATGGACCCGCGGTGCCGTGAAAAGTCGTTCCACCCGAGGCGAGAAAGAAGAGCGAAGTTTTGGATCCCGTGGGGATGAAGGTGGAGGTTTGCACATCGAGTTGGTCCAGAGGATGAGCGAGGCCCGGACTCTGCAGGACGCGGGAGAGGTTGGCAACAATGCGCGCGCCGCGGCTGGGAACTGAGGGACTATCCTGTCCGTCCCACACGTAGCGGGTGCGGAATTCTCCGGTGCTGCCGCTGACTGAGGGCAACCCCGCGCTGCCGATGAGGGGATCCAATTTGCCGCTGAAGATTTCATACCCCCAGCGGAGTTCGCTGCGGCGGCCGGTGTTGAAACCAAGATCGAGACCGCCGCCTGCTCTTTCGTCACCGAAGACGGCGACGCGAGTTCCGCCGCTGAACTCATTGCGGGGCAACTTGGAAGCGAAGGCATAGGGTGCGACAAAGAGGTGAGTGCTGCCCAAAGGCTGGTAAAACTCGCTGGCAGCGAGGTTGCTGGAGCCCAGCAGGAGGTCGTTACGCCACTCGCCGCTATGATGGTCCACATCCATGAAAGTAATGCGGGCGCCGGCGGAAAAGTCGAAAGCGGCCACGCCGGAACCATCAACGTTGACGGCCAGATCCACGAAGGGTGGGCCGTAGTCTTTCTGGTGAGCTACAACGCGAAGTCCAGGAACGCCGTTCTGTACAAAGCCTTCGTAGTCCAGGCTTTCGAACTGGCCGTCGCCGGTGATGCGGGTCAAGCGGGTGTCGAGGTCATCCAGATTGAGTGGCCGGTGCAGGACGCGCTGCAACCGGCGTTGCAGGTGCTGTTGCTCGTCGCCACTCACGCCTGAAACCTGAAGAAGATCGGCCGACTTTTCCGGCTTGCGTTTCCGGGCTTCGCGCTGCGCCAGGTACTGCCGCCATTCCTCGTCGGGCAGAGCGTACTTACGCAACTGAGCGGCGTTACTGGCCGCGCCTTCGTAGCCCAGATGGATGATCTCTTCGGCGTGCGAGAAGTCGAGGATGGTAAGCGCACCCAGGTTAGGCGTGATCGTGGCATCGGCAAGGTGCAGGGCGCGGCGGTCGTTGCCCAAGGTCATGATGTCGACCGCCTGAGTGAGAAAAGCGCCGAGGGTCTCGAGTTCCTTTCGTCCGGCTAAAGGTGTGCCGATGTTTACCGCGATCACGATATCGGCATTCATCTGGCGGGCGACATCGGTGGGGATGTTATCGACCAGGCCGCCATCGGCGAGCACCTTGCCGTTGAGATCTACTGGCGTGAAGAGACCGGGAATAGCCATGCTGGCACGCAAGGATTGGGCCAGGGAGCCGTCCTTGAGAACGACAGCGTCTCCGCTGAGCATGTCAGTGGCAACGCAGCGGAACGGGATGGGGAGATCGTCAAAGCTGGCCAGCGTGGAATAAGGAAATGCGATGCCGTCGAGGAGTAAGCCGACGCCCTGGCCGGCGCTAAATCCGAGAGGACCGTTCAGTCCGTTCTTGAGTCCTAGTTGAGCTGGTATCTGATCCGTGCGGCGGTCTTCTTTGCGGCGATAGGAGAGCTGAGGATAGCTGGGCTCGCTGGCGATTGCTTCGTTCCAGTGAATGGCTTCGACAAATTGACGCATCTCGGCGGGCGAGCGGCCGGTGGCGTACAAAGCGCCAATCAGGCCTCCCATGCTGGTGCCGGCTATGGAATCGACGGGGATGTGATTCTCCTCCAGCCACTGCAAAACGCCGATGTGCGCCAAACCACGAGCGCCCCCGCCGCTGAGTGCAAGGCCGATGCGGGGACGTTGAGTGGGCTGCGACGAGGCGGACTGCTGCGCCTGCTGCTGATCTGGCTTCTGATTGCGCTGCTGATCTTGCGCCGAGGACAAGGGACCGCACAGCGCCAGCAGCGAAAAGAAAATGAGCCGCGCTTTACGACTGCGGCAGTCATGGAGCGAAGACATGTTCATCCTCCCGGATGGAGCAGGCCGAGCTAGGGAAAAAACTCACATTAGCAGGTTTGAATGATGATCAATTACTGCTCAGGGTTTGGGAGCCGGGAAAGATGCCGATTGCCGGGCTTGCTCCACAACTCCGCGAACCGCTTCAATCACCACTTCAGGGCGGTCGAGTTGGATGTAGTGTCCGCTGTTCTTGGCGATGACGTGCGTGCTCGCAGTGGAGAGGTGCGATAAGTCTTCCTGCATCTGTTGCAAGGCGTCATTGGCAGGTTTGACCAGGTCATCGGGTAGGTCGGGTTGGGGCTTATCGGGATCGTGTGAAAGCACCGCCAATGGGATATCGCCGAGAGAACCGGTGGCGTAGGTTTGGGTGGCGCTCTCGGAAAATGCTTTCAATTCCGCAACTCCTGCGCGCGCGCTGTGAAAATTGCATTCGGCGGCGCGGACCTTAGCATCGTTACCGCAGAATCCCAAGAACCGAGGAATGCCAAAGGGCATGGTGAACTCGAGGAATTCCTGTTGTCGCACCCAGCTCGCGTCCAGATCGTTTAACGCCGCCGGGAAGCGTTTCTGTTGCTCGGGATGGGACGAGTCGACCAGAACCATGCCGGCAACTTCGCCGCGGTAAAGGCTGGCGTAGAGACGCACGTCGTATCCGCCCATGGAGTGCCCGACGAGGATGTAAGGTGGGAAGATTCCGGCGTTATGCAGGAGCATGTGGAGCTCTTCGGCAATGTCTCTGCTGGTGCGGGGGCGCGGGCTGGAGTCGCTATAGCCGAGGCCAGCGCGGTCGTAGGAGCAGACCCGCGCGAATTGTGCGAGCTGCGGCTGCACTTTGCGCCACGAGATGTAGCTGTCGCCGAGGCCCGAGTCGAGGATCACGGTGGGAGTTCCCTGGCCGGTGCAGTCGATGTGCATTTTGTAGCCGCCAACGTCGACGACTCGGCCGGGCATGGGGTTGAAGCGGCGATCACGGGCCTCCGAGATGTTCTCGTAGAAGAATCCTGCGGCCGCGATGAGGATGATGAGGACGAGCAGGAGTCGAACGATGATGCGAAGCCAGCGTCGGAATGGTGCGGGACGGATTGAGATGTCGCTCACCGTTCGTCCTATTCAAGCGTTTTGCGGACCAGAGCTTCCGCGCCACACTTTGCGGCATTCTACATGACCGGCGGCACTGTGATGCCCATAACTTCCAGGGTGCGAATCAGCTCGCGGCGAACCACTGCGACCGTGGCGAGCAGGAACTGCTTCCGCTTCTCATCGGCCTCGCTCAAGATGGGATAGCGGTGATAAAAGGTGTTGAACAGCTGCGCCAGCTGGAAGGCGTGTTTGGCGAGGTATGCGGGCTCGGTGGTCGCGATGCATTGGTCAACGATGTATGCGGTTTTCGAGGCGGCGAGCCAGAGCTCCCAAATCTCGTCGGAGGCCTCGCCGGTGAGGAATGGCACGAGATCCGCAGGCGAGAGGCTGCTGGCGACATCCTTAAGAAACGTGTCGGGATCGATTGCCGCTTTCTTGAAGATGCTGGTGGCGCGGACTACGGCGTATTGCGCGTAAGGGCCGGTTTCACCTTCGAAGCTGAGAGCCTCTTTGAAATCGAAAGCGATCACCGATTGCTTGGTGAACTTCAGCATGAAGTAGCGCAGTGCACCGATGGCGATTTGCCTGGCGATCGAGAGGCGTTCGGCGTCGGTGAGCTGGGGATGGCGGGAGTCAACCTCGCTCTTAGCGGACGCGATGAGCTGGTCGAGCAGGTCGTCGGCTTTGACGCCGAAACCTTTGCGGCCGCTGACCTCGATGTAGGAACGCGTCTTATCTTCTTCGCTGAGCGTGTAACCGAGCTCGGCCGCGCAGCGCGGCGTGAGTGCGACCATTTCGTAAGAGAAATGGGTGTAGTGGTCCGCCGCCTCGTTGTGGCCAAGTCCGCGCAGGGCTTCGATCACCGTGTTTTGTGCTTCGGACTGGCGCGCATCGATGACGTTGTAGATCTCGGCGACGTCCCCGAAGTGTGGGTGATCCTTATCGGCGTCTTTGTCATCGGGGGTTGTTGAGATCCAGCAGTCGTGCTGATTGGGATAACGGTAGAACTTGCGATAGGCGAAGTCGCGTCCCAGCAAGCCGAACTTCCACATGTGGTAGGCGATGTCTTTGCCTACGTAGCCGACGGTGCCGTTGGAGCGGACGATGACTTTCTGATCTTCTTCGGAAATGCCTGAAGAGCGAATATCGACACCGGGCATGAGCGGAATCGCTACTAGGACGTCATCGAGGTCGTCAGGCGAGTCCGAGCCATTTGTCTTCTTGGCGTCGGCAGTCGCGGGCGAGGGCGCCCGCGCCACACCACTCGTCCCAGCCCGGCGCATGACCCAGCAGCCTTTGTTCTTGCCTTCGGTTTCGTAGGTGAGCACTCCCGCTTCTTTCAGTTTGGTGAAGGCTGCATCCCAGAAATGCAGGTGCAGGATTTCGCTCTCGCGCGGGAGGAAGTCGTACTCGATGTCGAGACGGTCCATGGTTTCGAGATGGCGGCGCAGCACGGCGGTCGAGATCAGTTCGGCGATGGCAGAGGTTTCGCTGGTCGCGTCTTCGATGGCGTGCAGCGTTTCGCGGCGAGCCTCGAGGTTTGCTTTGTCTTGCGCGTACCACTGCGAGACACCGGCGTAGAGGTCCCAGCAGTAGTAGTCGAAGCGCGGCTGCTTCGTCAGAATTTCGATTTCCGCACGGGACTTTTTCTCGATGCGGGTGAATCCGACCACTACGTCGGCAACCTGCACGCCGGTGTTATCGATGTAGTTCTGGACATCGACTTCCCTGCCGGCATAGCGCAGCAAACGGACGAAGGTATCGCCGAGGATGGCATTGCGCAGGTGGCCGATGTGGGCGGCCTTGTTGGGATTGATGCTGGTGTGCTCGACAAGAATTGTCCCCGCGGGAATGTCGGCGGGTGGCTGCCGATCGGCGGCCAGGGCAGCGGACATCCAGGCACGATCGATTTTGACATTCAAGTATCCGGGAGGCGCGACCTGCAATTCGGAGATACCTTCGATCGCACCGATGCCGGCGCGGATGGCTTCGGCAATCTTGAGCGGAGCCGTGCGCAGCGGCTTGGCAAAAGGAAAGATGGGGATGGCGAAATCGCCGAGTTCGACTTTCGGAGGCTGTTCAATGACCACATTGGGCAGAGTTGCGGCGGGGTAGCGGCTCCTAAGAAACTCTATGATGCGCTGGGCTAGGCGGTGTTCGAGATGACGATACAAGGCTTCCCTCTAAGCTGTTTAAGGAGACAGTGATTTTAGCAGAGCGGGCGAGGGTGGCAGGTTTGACGGAGGGTGCGGCGTTCCCTATGATGAAAAATCGTCGTTAGTCGTTGGTCGTTAGTCGTTCGCTATCCTAATTTGGGCGACGGCACACGCGCTCTTGGCCAACGGCCAACGACGAACGGCCAACGACGGTTTTCTATGCGTATTGCCTACCTTGAGTGTTTTTCCGGCATGAGCGGCGACATGTTTATGGGTGCGCTGGTGGATGCCGGAGTTCCGTCCCAAGTTTTGGAGGAGACGGTGGCGGCGCTCGGAGTTGGGGCACGGCTGGAAATTTCCCGGATGGTGCGCAGCGGGATTTCGGCTACGAAGATGGACGTCTGGGTGGACGGGGAGAAGGATTTGCCGCGTGAGGTGTATTGGGAGGGGGCGGAGAATGCGCACCATCATGAGGCTTCCGAGCACTCTCATGCACATGATCATCATGGGCACACACATTCCCATCCTGGTGAGACGCGGACAGAGCCTGCCCTGAGCTTGTCGAAGGGAGTGTCAGCGCCACATGAGCATTCTCATGCGCGGGGGTTAGTGGAGATTCGTCAGATTATTTCGGCAGCTTCGATTTCGGAAACCGCAAAGAGGACCGCAATCACGATCTTCGAGGCGCTGGGGCGGGCGGAGGCTAAGATTCACAATACTTCGCTCGAGAGCGTGCACTTCCACGAAGTGGGTGCGGTGGATGCGATGGTGGATATCGTCTGCGCTGCGGTGGGGGCGGAAGCGCTGGGAGTGGATGAGATTATCTGTTCACCCTTGAACGTGGGTGGCGGGACGGTGAAGTGCGCGCATGGGACGCTTCCCGTGCCCGTTCCAGCGACGGTGGAGTTGTTGGCTGGAGCACCGGTATATTCTTCGGGAATCCAGGCGGAGTTGGTCACGCCGACGGGCGCAGCGATCGTCAAGACCTTGGCTTCGCGCTTCGCTGCGTTTCCTGAGATGAAGATTGAGAAGTCAGGCTATGGTGCGGGGTCGCGAGATTTTCCTGGGCATCCAAATGTGGTGCGGCTGACGATTGGAGAAGCTACCTCGACTGCTCTGGCTGCGAAGACTGCGTCCGAGACGATTACGGTGCTGGAAGCGAATCTCGACGACCTGAATCCGCAGGTGTTTGGATATGTGATGGACCGCTTGTTCGAAGAAGGAGCGCTCGATGCGTTTGGCGTGCCGGTGCAGATGAAGAAGAATCGGCCGGGAATGCTGCTGACGATTTTGTGCAAGCCCGAAGATGCGAGCAAGCTGACTCAACTGATTTTCACGGAGACGACTACGCTGGGTGTGCGGCGGCGCGATGAGATGCGGCAGACATTGGCTCGACGGTGGGAGAGCGTGAGCACGCCCTGGGGCGAGGTCAGGATCAAGATCGCCAGCATGAATGGAACGGTCACCAACTACGCTCCAGAGTATGAAGATTGCAGGCGCATTGCGACCGAGCATCGCGTTGCGCTGAAGACTGTCATGCAAGAGGCCGCGCGGGCTTATCTCGGCTCCGGCAAGAACGCTTAAACACCTAGGGGACAGGGTAAGGCATTCGATTTTATGAGCAAGAAGTTTTACATCACAACGCCGATTTACTACGTAAACGCGCACCCGCACATCGGGCACGCCTATACGACCATCGCTTGCGACACGATTGCGCGGCGGCAGCGCCTGCTGGGCGCGGAGACGTTTTTTCTCACGGGCACGGACGAGCACGGGCAAAAAATCGAGCGCGCGGCGCAGGCTGCGGGAAAGACTCCACAGCAGTATGCGGATGAGATTTCGGGAGAATTTCGGCAACTGTGGAAGCGGATGGGCATTTCGAACGATGACTTCATCCGCACTACCGAAGAGCGCCACAAGAAGCGGGTGCAGGAACTTTTCCGGAAGATTCGCGACAACGGGTACATCTATAAGGGCACCTACACGGGGCAGTATTGCGTATCGGATGAACTTTATGTCGATGGCGCGCAGCCCGGCGATGCCTGCCCAACCTGCGGACGCATCACAGAGACGGTGCACGAAGAAAACTATTTCTTCAAGCTCTCGGCATTTCAGGACAAGCTGCTGGCGCTGTATGCGAATCCAGAGTTCATTCGTCCGGAGGCGCGTCGCAACGAGGTGATTTCGTTTGTGAAGTCGGGATTGCGCGATCTTTCGATCAGCCGATCGACGTTTTCCTGGGGCATTCCCGTGCCCGACGATCCCAAGCACGTGATCTACGTCTGGCTCGATGCGCTGGCAAACTACATAACCGCGATTGGTTATGGCTCTTCGCACGCGGGAGCGCAGGAGGCATTCAAGAAGTTCTGGCCGGCGGATGTGCAGATGATCGGGAAAGAAATCGTACGCTTCCATTGCGTTTATTGGCCGGCTTTTCTGATGGCGGCGGGGTTGCCGCTGCCCAAAACGATTGTGGCCCATGGATGGCTGCTGTTTGAAGAGAGCAAGATGTCGAAGTCACGCGGCAACATCGTGCGCACAGAAACCATTCTCGACGTTCTGGGCGCGGATGCGCTGCGTTATTTCTTGCTGCGGGAAGTTGTGTTTGGGCAGGATGGATCGTTTTCGTTCGATGCGCTGGTGCAGCGGTACAACTCTGATCTGGCTAACGGGCTGGGCAACCTGGCCAGCCGCACGCTGACCATGATCAACCGCTATTTCAAAGGCGAGGTACCGTATCCATCGCACGGGGCGTCCAAGACTCCTGCGGACGACGCCATCGCCGAAGTGGCGCGGAGGACGATCCGCGAATTCGGCGTGCTCTTCGATCAGTTTCAATTCTCGCGCGCGCTGGAAGCTGCGTGGGCTCTAGTGGCAGCGGTGGATAAGTACATCGTCGAGAATGAGCCGTGGGCTTTGGGCGAGAAGCAGGATGAGGACAGCCGGTCGCGTTTGGCAACCGTGCTCTATACCGCGGCTGAAGCGCTGCGGATCGCAACGGCGCTCGCCCATCCGGTGATCCCGGATGCGACGGCGAAGATTTGGATGCAGATGGGCTTGGGGGACATCAAGAAGCTCGCTCTGAGCGAATTGGCTTGGGGACAACTGCCGTTGGGCACCAAGCTGGGTGAGATACAGCCTGTGTTTCCGCGCGCGGACAAGAGCGCGATTGAAAGGATGCAGAAGATGGAAGAGGAGCAGAGAGTTACGCCGGTGGGCGAGGCCCCGGCAGTTGCGCCAGCGCAAACGAGCACAGCGCAGGCGGTTCCGGCAGTGACAGCCCCAGCGGCCGTTCCGGCCATAGTTCCGGCGGCGAGCGAAAAGATTTCGATCGACGACTTCGCCAAGATCGAACTGCGCGTGGGGATCGTGAAAGTCGCCGAGAGAGTGCCCAAGGCGGACAAGCTTTTGCGGCTGGAGATCGATATTGGGACCGAAGTGCGGCAGGTGCTGGCTGGGATCGCCGAGGCGTATGCGCCGGAGACTCTGATCGGGCGAAAGGTCGTGATCGTGGCCAATCTGGCGCCGCGCAAGCTGCGCGGGATGGAATCGAACGGGATGATCGTGGCCGCATCGCTCGAAGGCGGAAAGCCGGTGCTGGCGGGGTTTTTGGAGGATGTGCCGGTGGGGGCGAGACTGAAGTAGGAAAGTCCGGACATCGGACCTGAGCCATTCGTGATGAAATCCTGAAGTCTGAAGTCCGACGTCCGAGGTCTGACTTTTCATGTTCGTTGATTCTCACGCACATCTCGACGGAAAGCAGTTCGACTCTGACCGCGAGCAGGTGATTGCGCGCGCACGCGAGGCTGGAGTCCAAACCATCGTCGCCATCGGCAACGGCGACGGTCCTGCGCAAGTAGATTGCGGAATCCGTCTGGCGGAGAAATACGATTTCATGTATGCGACGCTGGGCATTCATCCTCATGAAGCCCGGCTCGCGGATGAAGCCGCTTATCAGAACATGGAACGTCTGGCTAAGCATCCGAAAGTGATTGCGTGGGGCGAGATTGGGTTGGATTATTTCTACGATCACTCGCCGCGCGACGTGCAGAAACGAGTGTTCACGCGGCAGATGGAGCTGGCGGGGGCGGCAAAGCTGCCCATCGTTATTCATTGCCGTCCATCGGACGGCAGCGACAACGCTTGGGAAGATTGCTTTGAATTGATGCAGGAACATTGGGCCGCGACGGCGCTGGGAGGAATTCTGCATTGCTTCACGGGAACCTGGCCGCAGGCGAAACGGGCTCTCGACATGGGGTTCATGATTTCCTTCGCAGGCAACGTGACCTTCCCCAAAGCCCAGCAGATTCGAGATGCGGCGCTGGAAGTCCCGCTGGAGCGCATGCTGATTGAGACGGATTCTCCCTATTTGGCGCCAGTGCCAAACCGGGGAAAGCGAAACGAACCGGCCTTCGTAAAGGAAACGGCACGGAAGCTAGGCGAATTGCGCGGCTTAGCGATGGAAGAGATCGGCCAGTATACGACGCGCAATTTCTACAATTTTTTCAAATTGGCTGAAATCGCTGAAAGCAAAGTTTTGGCGCCTTAAGCCCCTCTCCGAGAGGTTCTTCTGGTAACCTCAAGAGTCAGATTCCATCATTTCAGAAAGAATTGAAATCCGATGCCCGAAAACACTTTTGACATCGTGAGCAAGATCGACCTGCAGGAGGTGTCGAACGCGATCCAGCAGGCGTTGAAGGAGATCCACACGCGCTTCGACCTGAAGGATTCAAAGTCGAATATCGAACTGGAGAAGGACGCGATTGTGCTGCACTCGGCCGATGAGTACAAACTCAAGGCGGTGAACGACATTCTGCAGCAGAAACTGGTGAAGCGCGGCGTTTCGTTGAAGGGCTTGACCTACGGCGCGGTCGAACCGGCCGCCGGAGGAACAGCGAAACGCAAGGTGACGATGCAGCAAGGCATTGTGATCGAAAAAGCGCGCGAGATCGTGAAACTGGTCAAGGATTCGAAGAAGAAAGCGCAAGCTTCGATCCAGGGCGATCTGGTGCGGATCAGCAGTAAAGACCGCGACACGTTGCAGGAAGTAATCGCCATGCTGCGGCAGCACGATTTCGGAATTGATTTGCAGTTTACGAATTACAGGACAAATTAGACGTCAGACCTCGGGCGGCAGACGGCGAGGTTTTTGAGGCCTGCAGTCCGAGGTCTGGCGTCCGAGGTCAGGGTTCACATTGAGCGCACCGCCCATCATTAACGGGAAAGAGGTTTTCGACCTGCTGCACGACGATCTCGCAGCGCTGGAAGGCGAGTTCGGGCAGGATACCGTCTCGGGCGTGCTGGCCATCACCGAGATTGGCGAGTATCTGCGCAACGGGGGCGGAAAGCGTATCCGCCCGGCACTTCTGTTCCTTTCCGCCAAGCTTTTCCATTACAAAGGACGAGGAGCGGTGCGACTGGGCGCCGTGGTCGAGATCATTCATACTGCCACGCTGGTGCACGATGACATCATCGATGAGGCCAAAACGCGCCGCGGCCGGCCCGCCGCTAATACGCAGTGGGGCAACTCGAAATGCGTGCTGGCGGGCGACTGGCTTTACATGCAGGCCTTCAAGGTGGCGGTGCAGGAGCGGAACTTCCGCATTCTCGACACGCTGATCGAACTGACGCAACAGATGGTCGAGGGCGAGCTTTTGCAGATGGAAAAGCTCGGAAAGCTGATCACGCTCGACGAACATTTCGATCTGATCTACCGCAAGACCGCTTGCCTGTTTTCCGTATGCATGCGGCTGGGAGCGATTCTGGGTGGGGCGACGGCCGCGCAGGAAGAAGCTCTGGGCCAGTACGGACACGACCTCGGCATGGCCTTTCAGATTGTGGACGACGTGCTCGACCTGACCGCCTCCGAAGATGTTCTGGGCAAGCCGGTGGCGAGCGACCTGCGCGAGGGCAAGGTCACCATGGCGGTGATCCACGCGCTGGAGCGCTGCACGGCGGAGGAACGAGCCAAGATCGAAAACATTCTGCGCGACCGGGCTTTCAACGGCGTAACCCACTCGCAAATCATGGAGATTCTGCAGCGCTACGGGTCGCTGGAAGCCGCTACCGATCGCGCCGCGCGGTATGCGGAGTCGGCTCGGAAGGCAATCTGCACCTTCCCCGATTCCGAGATCAAGCGGGCGCTGCTGTGGGCGCCGGAGTTTGTGGTGGCGAGAGAAAAGTAGTTTCTCTGATTTCTCCGCGATTAAGCTTCTTCACCGAGTTCCCAGAGCCCAGGTCCGCGCGCATTGTCCTGACAATCGGCGCCTTTGCTAATATTGAGACCTTTCCCGTTTCTCCTCATCCAAAGGACTTCTTATGAACTTGTTTTTGCTGATGGCGCGCCATGGGTACGCCTTGACCTTTGGTCTGCTGCTGGCGGAGGCGATCGGGCTTCCCTTCCCGGCCGCGATCGCATTGGTGGCGGCGGGGGCTGCCGTGGCAGCTCACGCGTTGTGGGGTCCGTACGTTCTGTTTGCGGCGGTCACCGCACTGCTCCTCGGTGACACCGTGCAGTTCTGGTTGGGACGGTACATGGGTTGGGCACTGCTGGGATTTCTTTGCCGCGTGTCGATTAATCCGGAAACCTGCATTCTGCGGTCGGCGGAATCTTTCTACAAGCGCGGCAAAGTCACGCTGGTGATTGCGAAGTTTATCCCTGGGGTCAACACCATGGCGGCGCCGCTGGCCGGCAGCATGAAGATGCGCTTCTGGCAGTTCTTGCAGTTGGACTTCGGCGGGGCCATGTTTTATTCGCTGACCTATCTGTCGGTGGGATACCTTTCCCGCGATTTTCTGGCGGCGACCTTGCGTGGGTTTCACGCGGCCGGGCGGGCGATGGAGGTGGTGGTTGTCGCCGCGCTGGTGGTGTATGCAATCTACCGGATAGTGCAATATCGCAAGAACAAGATGTACCGCATCGTGCCCCGGATTCAGGTTCAGGAACTCGCCGCGCGTCTGGCCTCCGAGGATGCGAGCCGGGTGCAGATCGTCGACGTCCGCAGCCACGGCTATTACGACTCAGGATCAGCCCGCATCAAGAATTCGATCCGCATCGAGCCCAACAACCTTGAGGAGGAAATCAAGAACCTTCCCAAGGACAAGGACATTTATCTTTACTGTACTTGAGCGCGCGAAGCGACCAGCGCCCGGGTGGCGCACCTGCTGCGGGAAAAGGGATTCAACACGTTCGTGATTGTCGGCGGATTAACTGCCTGGCGCAAGGCCGGGGAGCCGCTGGAATCCGTTCCGCAGAATGATCTGGTGAAGTTGCCGACGTTCAGCTAGCGTTCGTCGTTGGTAGTTCGCTCACCGTTGCACCGACCCTTTTATACTTGTCTGGATGGCTTCGACGAGAGAAATCGAAATCAAGTTTCGTGTCGCAGACGTGCGGGCGCTCGCGAGCAGGCTGCGTGCCGCGGGATTTCGGCTGGTCACGCCGCGGTCGCACGAAATGAACACACTGTATGACTTGCCTGGGCAACTTCTGCGCGCACGCAAGGAATTGCTGCGCATCCGAAAGTATGGCACGGAGTGGACGTTGACGCATAAGGCAAAGGGAAAGATTGGGCGGCACAGTAGCCGAGTCGAGACGGAGACCGGCTTAGCGGACGGAAGAAAGATGGATTTGATTCTGCGAGCTCTCGGTTATGCGCCGTCGTTCCGCTACGAGAAGTTCCGCGCCGAGTGGACGGATGGCAAAGGGCAAGTCGTAGTGGATGAAACGCCCATCGGAAATTTCTGCGAGATTGAAGGCGCGTCCCGGTGGATTGATGTGACGGCGAAGAAGTTGGGCGTCACGGCGGCGGGCTACATCACGAAGAATTACGCGGGATTGTTTCTGGAGTGGAAGGCTCGAACCGGAAGTGGGGCGGCCGAGATGACATTCAGAGCCGTGGCGGATCGAAAGACTTCCGGCCCGCGTTCGTGATAGGGTGCGCCTCGCTGCGCTTGGCTGGACGGGCGAAGGCGACATCCCCACAGAAACCTAGACGGATGTCCGTCGCAACATGGTTCGTGGCAACTACTTCCTTATGCCCCGTGGCACTTCTTGAATTTCTTCCCCGAGCCGCAGGGGCAAGGATCATTGCGGCCCACTTTTTCCTGTCCGCGAACGACTTGTTGCACCGGCGCCACGTCGCCGGCGCCAGCCATGCGCGCCTGCTCCAGTTCGCGACGCTTGCGCCGCATGAAGGCCTCTTCCAGGTCGTCGGCGGAAGTTGCGACCAGCCGCGGCGGATGATGTCCGTTCCCACCACTTCCCTGTTGCGAAGGCACTCCGGGCTCCGGACCATGGCCCGAGGGTTCACCTCCCGGCGGACCGCTTGGGCCTGCGTCCGGCGGCCGCTCGATAATCTGCATCAGGTAGAGATAACGGGCCGTGTCTTCCTGGAAGCGTTGCAGCATGGCCTCGAACATCTCGAACGATTCTTTCTTGTACTCGACCAGCGGATCGTGCTGGCCATAGCCGCGCAGACCGATGCCCTCCTTCAAGTGGTCCATGCTGAGGAGGTGGTCTTTCCACTGCTGGTCGATCACGCTAAGCATGATCATGCGCTCATGATGGCGCATGGCCTCGGGGCCGATCAGCTTTTCTTTGGCGTCGTAACGTTCTTTCAACTTCTCAAAAATCGCGTCGCCGAGTTCCTGCCGGTTCAGCGCTTCGGGCTTCACTCCTTCCGCGATGAAATCCACGCCGAAACGGGTGAAGACCGCGTCTTTCAGGCCTTTGATGTTCCAGTCGTCGGCATGGCCTTTGGGCGGGCAATACTCATCCATCAGGTCGCCGAGAATGGCTGAAACATAATCTTCGAGGATCAGATCTTTCTGATCCATGCCCTCGAGCAAGCGGCGGCGCAGGCCGTAAACGGCCTCGCGCTGCTTGTTCATCACGTCGTCGTATTCGAGAAGGTGCTTACGGGATTCGAAGTGCTGGCCTTCGACTGCCTTCTGCGCCGTCTCAATGCGCCGGCTGATGAGCTTGGACTCGATCGGAACGCCTTCTTCCATGCCCAGACGCTCCAGCAGTTTCGACACCCACTCTTTGGCGAAGATGCGCATGAGGTCATCTTCAAGCGCGAGATAGAAGCGCGAGGAGCCGGGATCACCCTGGCGGCCGGCGCGGCCGCGAAGCTGGTTGTCGATGCGGCGTGATTCGTGGCGTTCAGTGCCGAGAATGTGCAGGCCGCCGACAGCGGTGACTTCGTCATGCTCTTTGTCGGTCTGCGCCTTATAGCGGCTGAAAGCTTCGGTCCATTTGTCAGTCGGGACCGTGTATTCGTTGCCGTTGTAATAGAAGACCGAGATCGTACCATCTTCCTGCGGCCCTTCGATCTTGCCCTGGGCCACGCGCAGTTGCTGGGCGATTCCCTTTTTCACCAACTCCTGCTTGGCCATGAATTCGGGGTTGCCGCCCAGCAAAATATCGGTGCCGCGGCCGGCCATGTTGGTGGCAATGGTGACCATGCCTTTGCGACCGGCCTGGGCTACAAATTCGGCTTCGCGCTCGTGGAACTTCGCGTTCAGGACGACGTGCTTGCCCTTGAGACCTTTCTTGTCCAGCAAAGCGGAAAGGCGCTCGGATTTTTCAATCGATGTGGTGCCGACCAACACCGGCTGGCCACTCGCGTTGAGCTTCTGGATCTCGTCCGCGACCGCGAAGTACTTCTCTTTTTCCGTGCGAAAGACGACGTCGGGATTTTCCAGTCGCAGCATCTGCTTGTTCGTTGGAACGACCATGACGTCGAGCTTGTAGATGTTGTCGAACTCGGCGGCTTCCGTTTCCGCCGTACCCGTCATGCCGGAGAGCTTCTTGAACATGCGGAAGTAATTCTGGAAGGTGATGGTGGCGAGGGTCTGGTTCTCGCGCTCGATCTTGACGCCCTCCTTGGCTTCGATGGCCTGATGCAGGCCGTCAGACCAGCGGCGGCCGGGCATCATGCGTCCGGTGAATTCGTCGACGATGATGACTTCTCCATCTTTAATCACGTACTCCACATCGCGACGATAAAGCGCGTGCGCTTTGACCGCAGTCTCCACGTGATGCTTGAGCGGCCAGTTCTCCGGATCGGCAATGTTGCCGATGCCGAGCAGTTGCTCGACCTTGGTCCAGCCCTCGTCGGTGACAGTGATGTTGCGGTGTTTTTCGTCGACCACAAAATCGCCGGTGAGCTGCGAGGGTTCGCCAGTGGCAACCTCGAGCTCTTCGCCCTTTTCGAGCTTAGGGATGATGCGGTTCACGCGGTAATACTTGTCCGTCGATTCCTCGCTCGCACCGGAAATAATGAGCGGGGTGCGGGCTTCGTCGATGAGGATGGAGTCGACTTCATCGACGATGGCAAAGTTGTGGCCGCGCTGCACGCAGTCCTTGAGATCGAACTTCATGTTGTCGCGCAGGTAATCGAAGCCGAATTCATTGTTGGTGCCGTAAGTAACATCGGCGGCGTAGGCAGCGCGACGCTGCTCGTCATCGAGGTCGTGGACGATCACGCCCACCGTAAGGCCGAGGAAACGGTAAAGCTTGCCCATCCATTCGGAGTCGCGTTTGGCCAGGTAGTCGTTGACGGTAACTACGTGTACGCCGCGTCCGCTGAGGGCGTTGAGATAGACCGGAAGAGTGGCAACCAGCGTTTTGCCTTCGCCAGTCTTCATTTCCGAGATCATGCCGTTGTGCTGCACCATGCCGCCGATCAACTGCACATCGAAATGGCGCATGTTGAGCACGCGGCGTCCGGCCTCGCGCACCACGGCGAAGGCCTCCACCAGAATTTCGTTCAGCACTTCCTGCAGAGCTTCGTATTGCTCTTTCTCGACCTGCTTGGCGCGATCGGGATCGGCTTCGTCGTCGAGCGCGTCGCTAGAATCATTTTCAGGCGGCCGATTGCCATTGCCGCCGACCCGACTCAACCGTTCCTGAATGCGCTGCCGGAACTCGTCCGTCTTGGCGCGCAACTCCGCGTCAGTGAGCTTCTGCATCTGTGGTTCGAGGGCATTGATGGCCCCGACCCGGGGCATCATGCTCTTGATCACCCGCTCGTTCTTGGTCCCAAAGACCTTGCCAATCAGTGTGTTGATCAAACTGTGAAATCCTTCAGAGGGCGGGAATTGCCCAAGGGTATCTCTATTTAGCCTAGCATATTTAGATGCGATGGACAGGCGTAAGAGACAGCTGATAGCGGTTATTCACGATGAGAATGCAGAGCGAACGAAGGAACCAGACAAGATACTGCCTCCAGTCCGCGGCGATCCGGCGCACACGGCGGTAAATAGATTTTTCGTGTATATTCCACACGACTCATGCCCACTTTCTACGATCGTTTTGTCGAGTGCGCCGAGCGCTGGCCGAACAACGTCGCATTGGAAATCCAGCGCGACGATCGCATCGAAAGTTGCACCTACGCCGAACTCCACCGCATGGCGGAATCCGTTGGACGATGGCTCACAGAAAACGGATTCGCGCGCGGATCGCGCCTGGCCATTGTGGCGGACAATCATCCGCGCTGGGTGGCCGCGTATCTCGGGACCATCGCGGCGGGATGCACGGTGGTCCCGCTCGACACTGCGCTGCACGCCGACCAGCTGACCAAGCTGTTGAAGGATAGCGGCGCTTCTGCCCTGTTCTGCGATGCCAGGCATGCGCCAGCCTCGCGGGAAGCGGTCGCGAGCCTGAACATAGGACTCGTGCTCATGGATCCGGACCGCATGGCCCAACACTCCATCCATGAACGCTGGCTGGGTAACCTGCCGGCGATTTTCGATGCCGGTCCGGGGAAATTCCAGCCTGCGCCGTCGACGGCGGATGACCTCGCTTCTCTGCTCTACACCTCGGGAACCACAGCCGATCCCAAGGGCGTCATGCTTACCCACGCGAACTTTCTGGGCGAAGTGGAGGCCGTCTTCAATTGGGTCGACATTGGGCCCACCGACGCTCTGTTGGGTGTGCTGCCCATGTTTCACGTGCTGGCACAAATGGCCAACCTGCTTCTGCCTCTGGTGAAGGGCTCACGCGTGGTGTATCTGGAGACACTGAACACGACCGAACTCTTGCGGGCTCTGCAAGAGCGGAATATCACCGCCTTTGCCGTGGTGCCGCAATTCTTTTATCTGATTCACGAACGGATCTTCCAGGAGGTCGCTAAACGGGGAACGCTCACCCAGAAGTTGTTTAAGAGTCTCATGAGTCTCAATCGAACGCTGCGCAAGGTCGGAATCAATGCCGGGCCGATTCTGTTTGGCAAAATCCACGACACGCTCGGCAAGAAGATGCGTTATCTGGTCACGGGAGGGTCACGCTTCGATCCCGAGATTGCTCGCGACTTCCAGGCTCTGGGCATCGACGTCTTGCAAGCTTATGGGCTGACGGAAACTACCGCAGCCGTGTTTGCGAATTCGCCGGACAACAACGTGATCGGATCCGTGGGAAAGGCCTTGAAGGGCGTGGAGGCTAAGGTGGTTGACCCACAACCGCAGGAAGATGGCAGCCCGGCCACCGGCGAAATCGCTCTACGCGGTGCGGTGGTAATGCAGGGTTACTGGAATCGTCCCGACGCAACGGCGGTGGTGCTGCGCGACGGATGGTTCTCCACCGGCGATCTCGGCTACTTCGACTCCGACGGGAACTTGTTCCTCACCGGCCGCAAGAAAGAATTGATCGTTCTTAGCAATGGGAAAAATATTTATCCCGAAGAGGTTGAGGCGCACTACCTGAAATCGCCGTACATCAAGGAACTGGCGGTGATCGGACTCGAAGGCAAACCCGGCGATGGCGGCGACCGGTTGCACGCCGTGGTCGTACCCAACTTCGATGTGCTGCGCCAGAAAAAGATCGTGAACGCGAAGGAAGTCATCCGCTTCGACATTGAAAGCCTGTCGCAGCAGATCGCTTCCACCAAGCGCATTGGCAGCTATGAGATCTGGCAGGAAGATTTACCGCGCACCACAACCCGGAAGATCAAGCGCTTCGAAGTGGAGAAGCGGGTTAAGGCGAATCGGGCGCGGAAGCTTACGGATGATTCCGAATTGCCGGACGAACGCCCATTAACCAAGGACGAGTCGGCATGGCTCGATCAGCCCGAAGTGCAGCGGGCGCTGAAGATTGTGCGCGAGGCAGCGCGCACTGCGCCGCCTACGTTGCGGCCCACTCACAACTTGGAGCTCGACCTGGGGCTCGACTCCATGCAGCGTGTCGAGTTGCTCAGCCAGCTCGAAGAACAACTGGGAGGCAACGTAGAAGAATCGCGTCTCGCGGGGATTTACTCTGTCCGAGATCTCGTCGATGCCGTTCTGCATAGCGCCGCCAGCGGCGCTGCCGCGCCCGGCACGCGCACCACTTTTGCCGGCTGGAAAGCGATTCTGGCCGAAGAACCGGATGCCGCTGACGTAGTTTCTCTGGTTCGGCCCCAGCGGCTTAGCGCTGCCTTCTGGTATCTGTTTTCGCGGCTGATCCAGGTAGTCGCACTCGACCGCTTTAATCTGCGGGTGAGTGGAATTGAGAAGCTTCCGAAGAGCGGTGCTTACATCATCTCGTCCAATCACCAGAGCTATCTCGATCCGCTCATCCTGGCGGGTGTTCTGCCACCGGAGGTATTCGACAAAGTGTTTGCCGTGGGAACGAGCGAAATCTTCGGAAAGGGATTCATGCTGCGCCTGGCGCAATCGCTGAGAGTTGTAGTCGTCGATCCCGACGCGAATCTGATTCCAGCCATGCGGGCTGGCGCGTTCGGACTGCGGCAGGGGCGCCCGCTCATCCTTTATCCGGAAGGCGAGCGCTCGATTGACGGCACGCCGAGAATCTTCAAGAAGGGCGCGGCCATCCTGTCCATTCACATGCAGGTGCCGATTGTGCCCCTGGCCATCGAAGGATTCTACAAAGCTTGGCCGAGAAACAAATCATTTCAGGGCTTCACGCCGCTGAAGATAGCGTTCGGCGATCCGATTGTTCCTCCACCAGAGAGCGATGCGTCGGAAGCGGCTTACGAGAAGCTGACTGCTGACTTGAGATCGCGCGTGGTGGAGATGTGGGAGGGGCTGCGGCAAGAGCATCCCCAGTTGCTGTAAAGCGCTCCTACTTCGCGCGTGGATGCGTCTGGTCGTACACCTGCAGCACGTGTTTCATCGACAACTGCGTATAGCGCTGCGTGGTTGCAAGGCGCTCGTGGCCAAGTAGCTCCTGAATGGCGCGCAAATCGGCGCCTTCTTCCAGCATGTGCGTGCCGAAAGCGTGACGCAGCGTGTGCGGATGAACGTCCGGAGAGAGACCCTTGGCGACGGCAATTTTCTTAATGATGCGGCCGACGCTGCGCGTGGTAAGCCGGCCCCTCGCCGGTTTATCAGCAACGCCGCCGACTGCTTGCGGATAGCCTCGAGAACTTTCTGGCGTTCAGAGAGATATGTTGCGAGTGCTGCCTTCACTGAATCGCCGAACGGAACGTAGCGTTCCTTTTTTCCCTTGCCCCGGATGAGAATGGCCTCGGCACTCAGTCGGATGTCATCGAGGTTAATCCCGGTGAGTTCCGAATTGCGGATGCCGCATCCGTAGAGCAGTTCGAGCATCAGCCGGTCACGTTCGGGGAATGCCGCCACTTCCGGCATTTCGCCGTCGATGACCGAGTTCATTTCTTCAATCGTGGGCACGCGCGGAAGTTTCTTGGGAAGCCTCGGCGTGGCCACCAGCCTCGCCGGATTCTGCTCCACCACGCCTTCCCGCGCCAGCCAGCGAAATAGAGACCGCACGGCGGCCAACGCGCGCGCCACGGAAGTTTTGCTCAGCCCCTGCCCGTAGAGCTGGGAGAGAAATCCCCGCACCGCGATGTGGTCGATTTGTTTCCATCCGCGCGAACCGGCATACAAGGAGAACAGTGACAGATCGTGAACGTAAGCCTTAACGGTGTGCGGCGAGGCGTTGCGCTCGCGCAGATGACGGATAAAATCGGCGACGGCCTTGTCAGCGACTGTCGTGTTTGCCTTGCTCGTAGTCATAAAACCCAGAACCCACCGCGGAGACACAGACTCGCAGAGAACACCTCTAATAGATTTTCTCCGTGACTCTATGTCTCCGTGGTGGATTTTGTCTTAGCAATGATCCTCATCTGGCCTTCGCCCTCGGATGATGCTTCTGATAAACCGTCCGCAGCCTATCGAGCGCCAGATGCGTGTAAATCTGAGTGGTCGAGATGTCGGCATGGCCCAGGATGGTTTGTACCGTTCGCAGATCGGCGCCATTCTCCACCATGTGCGTGGCGCAGGAATGGCGGAGCATGTGCGGAGAAGCCGCACGCCCTGAAACCGCCGAGGCAGCTCGCACCATCTGCCAAACCCGCTGGCGCGTCAGATTGCGCCCTCCAAGCGCGACGAACAAAAAAGGAGAATTCCTGACGGAGGCTGCGGCTGCCGAGATTCCGTCCGATTTTCCGCTTCGTTTCCCTGCCGTCAGCAGGGGACGCGAATATCTCAGATACTCTGTCAGCGCGTCCTGAGCTGATCTTCCCAGGGGCACCACGCGCTCTTTATCGCCCTTGCCGCGCACCAGCATGTACCCGGCATCGAGCTTCAGGTCTTCGAGCTTAGCGTTGATCACCTCCGAAACCCGCAGCGCGCCCGCGTAGAAAACTTCCAGCATGGCGCGATCGCGAGCCGCCAGCGCCGCTGATTCCTTCGTGTCGCGCACTCCGCCGCCGCTGTGCCGGGTGAGCGGAGCGGCGAGCGTGGCTTCCATTTCGTCGCGAGCCAGAGCCTTGGGAAGAACCTTCCACTGCCTTGGCGACTCGATGTTCAGCGTGGGATCGTGTTCGAGTTTCTTATCCAGCAGCAGGTAGCGGTAGAGATGACGCAACGCCGAAAGTTTTCGTCCCACGCTGCGGCCATCGACTTGATGGGAAAAAAGCTGCTGCAGGAAATCGCGCACATCCGCGCGGCGAGCGGTCAGCAGCAGGTGTTTGCGTTCTTCGAGGAACCCCGAGAACTGGCAGATGTCGGTGGTGTAGGCACTGATGGAAAGCGGCGCCAATCCCTTTTCGATTCTCAGATAGTCGAGAAAGCTGGATAGCACGCGCGAGTTTGTTTCGGTAGCCATCGTGAAGGAATGAATCGAGTATGCTCGTTATCGGACGCTGAAGAAAGTGCTGAGAAAGATGCCACAGGCGCCGCCCGCGCTCGAATCGCTATCACCAGCCCGTGGCAAACAACCGCCGAGCCGCGCGCAGTCCGCACTTCTGATACTTGTCGTAAGCCTCGGCAGCGCGATCGCGAATCTGCTCGCCATTCTCGCCGCCGATCCAGCCATCGAGCGCGCTCTTCAGAGTGTAGGCCTCCGGAGCCATCAAATTGGTCGTCCACACCAGGGGATATGCTCCGCCCGCACGGAGCACCTCAGCGAAGTATTGCTTGCTCGCGCAAGCCAGGATGATCGCGTCGCGATGAACCTCATTTTTCTTCTTGGGGATCAACGGCAGCTTGAAATCCATAAGGCCGTCATGCCCAACGTAAGCTACGAGATTTGCCCCTCCACGAATGGTCAAGCGCTCGGCTGAGGGCCGAGCGACGACGGTTTCCGGGCTGGCTCCAGCCGCCGCATCAAAGAAATCGAGAATGGCTTCGCGGATTTCGCTTCCACGATAGGCATCGGCGACCAAATAGGTATTGGTCTTGCGGTGCTTAAAAATACATCGTTCCAGAACCTCAGGCTTGGGTTTTGCGCTGCAGTTCATCAGCAACCAATCTGCACTGCGCGCAAAGAAAATCTTTATTCCGTACGCTGACCCCCAATAGAGATTGTGATCAGGATCGTCGCCGTTTCCCAGCCGCGCCGGAACCGGCACAATGCCCTGGTGTTGGTTGTCGGCCAGTGCAACGAAAACGTGGACCGTACGCGGCGGAGTTTCCTGGGACAATGCCAGCGCGCCGATCACAGCGCAGCACAAAGCGGTCACAAAAACCCAGGCACCGCCGCGAATGTTGATCACGTTCGCTCCAGCCCACGAACTTCGCGCAGCAATTCCACCGCGTACAAAGCCCCTTCCGGCGTCTCCTCATGCTTGAAATAAGCGAACACGTTGCGGCCGGCAGCCAGATGTTCTCCGATGCGTGCCACCATGGCGCGCCTTTCGTCTCCCGTGTAATTCGGCTTGCGGAATCGGTAGTACACAAAGGCCGTGGTGACCACGTCGGGCGTAGTTCGCTCCTCCGTCTCCGCCACGCAAAGAGCAGCGCTGTGGGCCTTCAGCAGTTCCCACGTTGAATCAGTGAACCAGGAGTCGTTACGGAACTCGAACGCCGCCGGCAACGTGCGCGGCAGAAGTCCGAGAAAATCGTTGAGCAGCGCGGCATCCGCTTTCAAATTCGGTGGCAACTGGAAGAGCACAGGTCCAAGCTTGCCGGCGGCAGCGAGCGGCTCAATGGTCGCCAGGAAGCGCGGAACAAAATCTTCCGTCGCCTTCAGCCTCTTGATGTGGGTGATCACCTGGTGAGCCTTAATGCCAAAGCGAAAGTGCGCCGGTGTTTCCTGAATCCAGTTCTGGATCGTGGTCTCTTTCACCAGTTGCCGAAAGGTGAAATTCACCTCGACCGTATTCAGCTGCGTGGCGTAGTGACCGAGAAATTTCTTCTGCGCCAGCTTAGCTGGATAGAAGTCGGGCTTCCAAGTTGGATAGGCCCATCCCGAAGTGCCCACAAACAATTGAGGCATGGCAAGAATCTCGAAACAAATTCGTAGCGCGGATTATACCTTGCGCCCCGCCTTGCCTGTCCGCAGCCGCTTGTTGGTTTTCTTCGCGGCATGGCGGCCAGTTTTCTCTGGCTCTTCTTCTGCCTGAGCCGCAATCGAGATCGTCGGCTGCACTTCAGCAACGCCGGAGGCCGCACCCGCCTTGAGATCCGGCAACCGCTGCTTCAATTCCAGCACTGGAGCAAACAGGTCGCCCATCTTCTCCACCCGCGCAACCACTTGCTTCGCTTCGAAAACGAGCAGATTCGCATCTTTTTTCTTGAGAGCACGCTCCACTTCCTCCCACGTTACCGGCGTTGAAACCGTGGGATGTTCCCGCGCCCGCAGCGAGTACACGGCGACGGTAGTCTTGTGTTCGTCGTTCTGGCTCCAGTCGACAAACACTTTTCCGGTTCGAACCTGCTTCTTCATATCCGACACGACCAGTTCGGGATGCTCATGTTCGAGCAATTGCGCCAGAGCGTGGGAAAAAGTCTTGGTCGATTCGTAGTTCGTTGGAGTGTTAAGCGGAACATAGATCTGCAATCCCTTCGAGCCGGACGTCTTCGGGAAACTCCGCAGCCCAAAGTGCTCGAAGATTTCCCGCAGCCACAACCCAACCTGGCAGCATTGCACAATGGTTGCTGGCGCTCCGGGATCAAGATCGAAAACCATCATCGTAGGGCAAGTGATGTCGTCAGCCAGGGAAAGGGACGGATGCAACTCAATCGCCGCCAGGTTCGCCAGCCAGACCAGCGTCGCCAGGTCGTCGGCGAGAATGTAGTGGATGGTGCGGCGGTTTCTCCCGCTCCAGATCGGAGCCGTCTTAACCCAGTCAGGCCGGTGCTGCGGCGCGTTCTTCTCGTAAAAGAATTCCTCATCCACGCCGTTGGGATAGCGCTTGCGTGTGAGCGGACGTCCGGCCAGATGTGGCACCATCGCCGGCGCAATGCGCACGTAGTAGTCGATGACCTGCTGCTTGGTAAATCCCGTAGCGGGATACAAAACCTTTTCCAGGTTCGACAGCTTGAGTTGCTTTCCCTGAACCTCAACGGTCGAATCCATTGCGCGTTCTCCCGCAGGCATTGTGCCTCAAACCGTGTCCAACGCAAAATACGGCCTATTCCCTGCATAAACGCACTGGACCGGTTTGACAACCTCCCTGCCCTCCACGTACTTTCAAACTTCTGCCCTGCATGTCCGTCCAAGTCATAGCTGGCCAATCTGGAGGTCCGATGAAACACCGCGCACTCAAAGCTGCCGTTTCCCTTCTCATCCTCTGTGCGCTCGCCGCTGCCCAGGATGTCGCGTCGTTTGAAAAGCGCATCACGGTCAAGAAATTGCCGAACGGACTGACCATCGTCATCTGCGAGCGTCCCGAAGCGCCGGTCTTCTCTTTCTTCACCCTGGTCGATGCCGGCTCCGCGCAGGACCCCATGGGCAAAACCGGTTTGGCTCACATGTTCGAGCACATGGCCTTCAAAGGCACGGACAAAGTCGGGACCACCAACTATCTTGCCGAAAAGCCCGCATTGGAAAAGGTCGAAACCGCTTACGCAGCTTACATTGCGGAGCGCGATAAGACGGTCGGCCGCGACGAGGCCAAGCTGAAGCAACTGGAGAAAGCGTGGAAAGACGACATTGCCGAAGCCGACAAGTTCGTCGTCCCCAACCAGTTCGGCAAGATCGTCGAACAGAGCGGCGGTCAGGATCTGAACGCCTTCACCGATTACGATGAGACCGCCTATCATTACTCGCTGCCCGCGAACCGGCTTGAGCTCTGGGCGTATCTCGAATCCGAGCGTTTTCTTCATCCCGTGCTGCGCGAGTTCTATAAAGAGCGCAACGTGGTGATTGAAGAGCGCCGCCTGCGCACCGACAGCAATCCCATCGGACGTCTTCTCGAGCAATTCGACGCTGCGGCCTTCGAGGCTCATCCTTATCATCGCCCGACCGTGGGATGGATGTCCGATCTGAATTCCTTCTCCGCCACCGATGCCAAGAAATTCTTCGACGAATACTACGTGCCCGCGAACATGGTGGTCGCGGTGGCTGGCGACGTGAAGGCTTCCGAGATCATGCCGCTTCTCGAGAAGTATTTCGGCCGTCTGCCCACGCGTCACCAACCCGATGAAACCACTACTACGGAGCCTCCGCAGAATTCCGAGCGCAAAGTGGTGCTCGTTGAAAAGACGCAGCCTCTTTACCTCGAGGGCTACCACCGTCCCAACTACATGACCAAAGACGACGCGGTGTTCGACGCCATCACCGATCTCATGTCGGAAGGCCGCACCTCGCGTCTTTACCGTGCGCTGGTACGCGATAAGAAAATTGCTTCGTTTTCCGCTGGATTCAGTGGCCTTCCCGGCATCAAGTACCCGCACCTGTTCGCGTTCTATGCCTTCCCGCTCCCCGGACACACCACGCAGGAAGTGGCCGACGCGATTCACGTCGAAATTGAGCGCTTAAAGAAGGAAGACATCAGCGACGACGAGTTGAAAATGATCAAGACCCGCACTAAAGCCAATCTGATTCGCGGCCTGGGAGACAACGAAGGTCTGGCGACCCAGTTGGCAACCTACCAGACTCGCTATGGCGACTGGCGCGAGCTCTTCCGTTCCGTGGACCGCATCGATAAAGTAACCAAAGCGGATATTCGCCGCGTGGCCAACGAAACTTTCTACGACACCAACCGCACCGTGGGCGTGATCGAAACCGGCAAAGGTGCTGGACAAGGCGGCGAGCAGGGCTCGGAAGGTCAGGCCGCACCCGATCAAGATTCGTCGAATCAGGGAGGTAGGCAATGAACTCGAAGCGGATTGCACTTGCGACGATTCTCGCGGCCGCAACTCTATTCGTGCCGCTTCCAAGGTCCGCAGCACAAGCTACCAACTGGCAGCAGATCCCCGTCCCTACTCTTCCCGCGTTCCGTCCCCAACAACCCAAGCGTATTGAGCTCTCCAACGGCATGGTGATCTTTCTGCAGGAAGATCACGAACTGCCGCTGATTGACGGCTCGGCGCGCATTCGCGGCGGCTCGAGCAACGAGCCCGCCGGCAAGATCGGACTCGCCGATATCTTCGGTGAAGTGTGGCGCACCGGCGGCACCAAGGCCCAAAACGGTGATCAACTCGACGATTATCTGGAAGTGCGTGCCGCGAAAGTCGAAACCGGCGGCGGTCCCGATTCAACTACGATCAGCTTGAGTTGTCTGAAGGGCGACTTCGACGACGTCTTCAAAGTCTTCGCCGATCTGCTGCGGGATCCTGAATTCCGCGCCGACAAACTTGACCTCGCCCAGAAGCAGGCGGACGACGGCATCTCGCGGCGTAACGATGAAATCGGCGGCATTGCGGCTCGCGAATCCGCCAAGCTCGCTTACGGAGCCGACAATCCTTATGCCCGTGAGCCCGAGTATTCCACCATCGCCTCGATCACTCGCCAGGATCTGCTCGACTGGCACCAAGCCTATGTCCATCCCAACAACATCATCCTGGGCATAAGCGGCGACTTCAATTCCAGCGCCATGGAAGCCAAGCTGCGCGCCGCTTTTGAGTCCTGGCCCAAAGGTCCAACGCTTCCCAAGGACGACACTCAGTTCCAGCCCGCCAAACCGGGCTATTACCTCATCCCGAAAGAAGACGTAAACCAGAGCAGCATCCACATGGTGGCGCTCGGTACCACGCGCAACAATCCCGATTACTACGCCATCGCGGTCTTCAATGAGGCCTTCGGCGGCGGCTTCTCCTCGCGGCTCTTCAACGACATTCGCACCAAGCGCGGCCTGGCTTACAACGTGGGCGGAGGTATCGGAACGAATTTCGGGCATCCTGGCATTCTGCAATTCGTCATGGGCACCAAGAGCCAGAGCACGATCGAGTCTGTGCAGGCGATGGAAGAAGACATCGACGATCTGGCCAAACATCCCATCACCGACAACGAGATCAAGCAAGCGAAAGACGCCATCCTGAACGCGTTTATCTTCCGCCTCGACTCACCCGACAAAGTTCTCGCCGAGCGCACCACCTACGAATTCTACGGATACCCGGCGGACTGGCTCGACAAGTTTCCCGCGGAAATCCAGAAGGTCACCGCAGCCGATGTAAATCGCGTGGCTGCGAAGTATCTGCACCGTGACCAACTCGCCGTGCTCGTAGTCGGCAACACGAAAGAGTTCGACAAACCCCTGTCGTCCCTTGGACCCGTGAAGGAGATCGACATCACCATCCCGCCCCCGCCAGGCGCGAAGGACGCGAAAGAAGAAGAGAACGCCAAGCCCACCGAGTCGAACGCAGAAGGCAAAGTGCTAGCTGCGAAGGTGATCGCCGCGATGGGCGGTGAAGCCAAGCTGTCGGCGATCAAGGCTGTAAAGGCGGAGCTCACTCTCACCCAGAAAACTCCGCAGGGCGAGTTCCCCATGCAAATGGAAACGGTCGTCGTCTTCCCCGATCGTCTGCACGCCGAGATGCAAACTCCAGGTGGAACCATGAACATCGTGGTCACACCGGATACAGCCTTCATGGCCGTTCCCGGCCAAGGCATGCGCGATTTTCCCGCGTCCCAGAAGGCAGAGACTCTGGAACAGATCAAGCGCGATCCCGTTTTCATCGGTTCGCACTGGAAGGATCCCAACGTGTTTTTCCGCGCCGCCGGAACCGAGAAGGTTGGCGACATCGACGCCCGCATCGTCGATGTGAACGCCGCCGGTACAGCCATCCGCTGGTTTGTCGACCCGCAGAGCGGTCACATTTTGAAAGAGACTTACCGAACCCTCAGCCAGGGTCAGCCCGTGCAGGGTGAAACCGATCTGGACAACTGGAAGCCGGTAAACGGCCTGACTCTTCCTCTCCTGCGCCACAACAAACAGAATGGTCAGGATACGAGCACGTCCGAATACTCAACCTTGGAGTTCAATCCAACGGTCGATCCTAAGTTGTTCGAGAAGCCAGCGGAAAAACCAGCGAACTAGGCCTGAAGTGGTCAATCAGTGAAAGGGCGATTTAACGTCAACTATTCGCATTCTCTTGATTCCGGTTCGTTTTGTGCTAGCATCCGAGGCACCTCTGAAAGGAGAATCCAAATGAGTGGCCCCCAAAGGTTGATCTCATTTGTGTTGGCATGCGCTTCGAGCGTGTTCGTGGCTGGCGCTCAGTCTCAGACAACGCCTGGCCCGGAAGTGAAGAAGTTGGCAGTAATCGTCGGCAGGTTCACAATCGAAGACGAACTGAAAGCCGGGGCCATGGGGCCGAACTCGCCAGCGATGAAATACACCGGGACTGACGATTGCAGATGGACGGCAAGCGGCTTCGCCGTGATCTGCGAGGCGGCACTCCATAGACCCGGAAAGAAATACTCGGAGACTTCCTTCGTCTACTACGATCCGACTTCCAAGACATACCAATACCACGCAGTTGACAGTTCAGGAGGAGTCGAAAACAAGACTGGTACGGTGAACGGCGACGTATGGACCTGGCTTGGAGACAGCATTTTTGCCGGGAAGCTGTATCACACCCGGTACATCATGAAGTTTGTTTCAGCGGACTCCTTCGAATACACCGACGAGTCGGGCGAAAGCGAGAGCTCCATGAAGGTGTTCGTGAGCGGAAAAGAGACTCGCGTCGCGGCCACCAAGCCCGCGAAATCGCAATCAGCGCAATGACGGGCGTTCAGTCATTAGTTCCAAGCTAACGGGCAACTGGAACTTAGTGTCAAGTGACGTTAACAGGGCCATGGCGCTCACTGACCATTGCTCGCACCCGCGTTGCTTGCTGGCCAGCGAGATGAAAAGCATGCGCCACCTGCAATTGCACTGGATGGATGTACCTTTGGTCATTTGAGGCTGAGACCGTTCGTTTGGGGCGGATTACACTTTGGGAACATGACACGGTGGGTCCGGTTGGGTTTTCCTTATAGGGAGCGGTTTGTCAGGACGGTGTTAGGCAGGACAATCCTGGCAAAACGATTCCAGGAGGACCTATGCAGCGAGTGGCTTGGCGGGTTTGCTTCGTCGGACTATTACTGAATGCAGCCGCAATAGGGCAGTCTCAGACCGGGAATTCTCTGGGCGACATAGCCCGCGCGAACCATGCGAAACAGCAGGCCCAGGAAGCAGCCGGGACGGTGCCCAAAACATTTACGAATCAGGATCTTCCCTCGAACCCTTCGGGAATCCCCGAGTCCTCGGAGCCGATGACAACGGTATCGGGCGTGAAGAGGTCCTTCGATCCCTACTCGGAGCAGCGCCCGAATCAGCGACTGATGGCCGAACAGCGCTCCGGCGAGCAGTGGAAAGCACGAATCCAGGATCAGGAACTACGGATTGCCGATCTCAAGACGCGCATCGAGCGTGTAAATCAGTCGATGCATGCGGCGGTTGGCACGGCACAGTACGAAACTCCGGTGAACCGCTATCAGTCGATTCAGATGGAACGTCTGGCGCACATGCAGCAGATGCTGGACCTGCAGCAGCGAAGACTGGCGATGATGCAAGACGCGGCCCGGCTCACGGGCATGGGACAGTAGCAAACCTCGGCACGCAGGGAAGCCAAAACAGGGGCGCTTTGCCGACCATATAAACCACTCTGTTTTCCTGTTGACAGAGTCGTTCCGAAGCTCTATTGTAGGCGAACAAACGGCGAAACACAATGTCTTCCCTGCCCTTGTTCGCACTTCCGCCGAAGTCGCCGCTGGTCGGCATCGCCCGGCTCGCGTCAGAAGGCGAGTCCCTGCGCGAAGGCCATAACGTTGAGTACTTCACGCTCCCGGCGAAATCGCTGCTGAACCGCTGCGTGAGCCGCCGCGGCCTGCCTTTTACCTGGACTATCAATCCTTACCGCGGCTGCGAATTCGCCTGCAAGTACTGCTATGCCCGCTACACCCATGAATTTATGGAAATGCGCGACGGCGCCGAATTCGAGCAGAAGATTTACGTCAAGCAGCACGCCGCAGATCTACTGCGACGCGAACTGCGGCGGGTCAAGCCGAGCGAGGCCATTGCGCTTGGCACTGCCACCGATCCCTACCAGCCCGCCGAACGCCGCTACGAGGTCACCCGCGGCATTCTCGAAGAGTTCGCGCGCCACCGCGGCTTCGAGCTGGGCATCGTTACGAAATCCAATCTCATCGTCCGCGATATTGATCTTCTTCGCGAGGTATCGCGGAGCAACGCGCTGTCGATCCACATCACCGTAACCACTTTAAGTGTAGAGCTGGCACGGATTCTCGAGCCCCGCGCTCCTCGCCCGGACTTGCGCCTGGATGCGGTTCGCCAGCTCAGCGAAGCCGGGCTCACGGTGGGCGTAAGTTGTTCGCCCGTCCTGCCGGGCATCACCGATGCGCCCGCCGATCTTGAAGCTTTAGTGCGAGCAGCCACCGCGGCCGGAGCAGGCCACATCTTTGCCGGACCTTTGTTTCTTAAGCCCTGTTCCTCCGCGGTTTTTCTCCCTTTCCTTGAGCAACACTTTCCGCACTTGGTGGAGAACTACCGTCAACGCTATCAGGACCGCTCGTTTCTGCCGCCTTCCTACGGCAAGCGAATCGCGCAACTCCTCGCGACCTACCGTCAGAAATACGGCATCAGACGCAACGATCCACGAGGAACACGCGCGCCCGCCGAGGCGTGGCCAGCACAGGCTTTCGACGAGCAGTTAGCTCTTTTCTGAGGATCGGCAATCGGCAGTTGTCAATCGCAGATTGTTTCAAAAAATCGCAACTTGGAAATCGGCAATCGGAAATCTCGGCTCCGCCTTCCTCTATAATCAAAAGCTCCCATGGCGACGGCTTCCCCACCGGCCCAACCCGTCCCAACCCAGCGCGTTCCGCTCGGCGTGCGTCTGCACCGCTTCTGGCAGCGCGTTACCGAAGGTCTGGAACTCACCCAGCTGTGGTCGCAGTTCGAAACCGAAGCCCGCACCAGCTACCGCCTCTACTCGCGCGACGTGGCCGCCAAAACTCCCGAGGGTCTTACCAAGCGTGGCCATCGTCTGCACGTGGTCAAGGAATTCTTCTGGGCCGTCCTTGAAAAACTCTCACCCGCTCGCCGCGTCCTGCTGCTGGCGGCGCTGATCATGCTCCTGTTTCCTAGCAGCGGTTTCAGCTATCAGGATGCCGCCCACGAATTCCATGTCGTCGAACTCGACCTCCATTTCTGGGGTGGCCTATTGCTGCTCCTGCTTCTGATGCTCGAGATCGGCGACCGCGTGGTGATGAAGCGTGATTTGCAGATCGCGCGCGAGATTCAGACCTGGCTGCTGCCCGGGGCTCCGCCGCAGATTCCGGGAATCTCGGTCGCCTATACCACCCGCCCCGCCAACACCGTCGCCGGCGATTACTACGACGTGTTTCCCCGTCCCGGCAAGACCAACGAAGAAAATCGCGTCGTATTCGCCGTGGCCGACGTCGCTGGCAAGAGCATTCCCGCAGCCATGCTCATGGCCACGTTTCAAGCCAGCCTCAAGACCCTTTCCACGGCTCAGGTCGCCCTTCCTGAGTTAGTGGCCAACATGAACCGGTACGCCTGCTCCAACAGCCAGGGCGGATTGCGCTTCACCACCGCATTTCTGGCCGAGTATGACGCAGCCCACAGAGTCTTCAACTACATCAATGCCGGCCACAATGCTCCCATCCTGCGCCGCAGCAATGGATTGATTGAGCGTCTCGACGTCGGCGGATTGCCCATCGGCATTCAGTCCGATGCGAAGTATGAATCGGCGAGCGTGCCGCTCGCGCCCGGTGATTGGCTCATCATATTTACCGACGGTCTGGTCGAGGCCGAAAACGCACGCCAGGAAGAATACGGAGAATCCCGCTTACTCAATTCCATCGCGGCCGGCGCCGCAACTTCGCCACCAGAAATGCTCAACCGCCTGATGGCAGAACTGGACCTCTTCGTCGGCTCAACCCCGCAGCACGATGACGTCACCTGCCTGCTGGTCAAAGCGGAATAAAGAAACAAATTCATCCCTGAACGCCAATGACGCCGGCGTGCGCAATCGGTGTGAACCACTGTCGACAGGCCTGTATCTCTCTCTGCGTACTCGCATCCTTGGCGTTTAGTCCTTCTTCATTGCTTCCGCATACATCCGATGAAACGCGTGTACGCCCTTCTCCTGCTTCACGCTGAAGCGTCCCCGCGAATAGCTGCGCGACCGCAGATTCCTCTGCACCGTTTCGCAGATGGCCACATCCTCCACCTGAATCTGCTCGCTGAATTCCACCGACGCCTTGGCCGCCGCACTCCCATGTTCCTTCTCCGGCAAGTACCACTCGAAGATGGCCAGAGAGCGTTCGGGCGCGAGCGGCACCACAATGTTCACTGAGACATTGTCGGGATAGCAGTTCAGCATCCAGTTGGGAAAGACCCAGAAGTAGTCCGTGGTCAGACCCTCGCCCGCTTCCTGGTAACGCCGCGGAGCCGCGTCTCCCGGCTGCGCTCCGCGAATGGGGCTGAACTGCCGCACGTGCCGCGCATAAGGCTCGACCACATAGGCGTTGAAATCGAGTTCGCGATTCAGTCCCGGATGCACGCTGGGCAAGTGATAGCCTTCCAGGTAGTTGTCGACATAAGTTTTCCAGTTGCACTTCATGTCGTACGTTCGACGCTCGAACAACTTCATCCCGGCAAAGTGAAACTTCTCCGCTTGCTGCGGCAATTCGCCCAGACTCTCGCGCAGAGGACCCGCATCGCCATCCAGGTTCACGAAAATCAGGTTGAACCATTCCTCCACCCGTACCGGCACCAGCGCAAAATCCTCGGGACGGAATCCCTCCACGCCTTCGATTTCCGTGGCACTGATCAGCGATCCATCCAGACCATAGGTCCAACCGTGATAGCCGCAGCGGAAGAGTTTGCGCGAGCCACATCCTTCGGCGGGCGGCCCGGCGCGGTGGCGGCATACGTTATAGAAGCCCCGCAGCGTCCCGTCGCTTCCGCGCACGATCAGCAAAGGCTCGTTCACCAGCTCCGTCGTGAAGTAGTCGCCCGGATTCGCCACCTGGTCGTGATGCCCCACCACCTGCCAGCTGCGCGCGAATATGTTTTCCTGTTCAGCCGCAAAGCTAGCCGGCTCGATGTAGAGTTGAGAAGGCAGAGTCCACGCCCGAGCTACATTGGCATCGATCGAAATGGAGTCCTTCGCAGTCCTCATCGCTTTACACTTTCCCGTTTGCGGCCGGAAAGACATTCTACCGGAGGCGCGGCCCCCGGAACGTCTTGGGGGACTCCTTAATCTGGGGCAGGTACCGCGCAGTTTTTCCCGCAAGTGAAGTGTCCGGGCGCCGTTCTAAAATAGGAATTGCGCCGTTCCAGACTGACACGAATTGTCAGGGTTCGCGACGCATTTTGGCACAAACCAGGGCCTGGTAAGCCGTAGAATGAGATCAGAGTTTGCCTCCCTACTGAAAA
Organism: uncultured Acidobacteriaceae bacterium; assembly: GCA_963749985.1. Taxonomy (GTDB): domain Bacteria; phylum Acidobacteriota; class Terriglobia; order Terriglobales; family Acidobacteriaceae; genus Sulfotelmatobacter. The sequence continues at coordinate 72,142 of CAVVOS010000009.1, forward strand.
GAAGGGGATTATGCAGCTCTCCGCAGAACCAAAGTAACTATCTGCTTTGGCCCGGCAAGTGCCATCATCATGTCCGACTGAGTCATTCGATGACCAGCAAGAATCCAACGAAAGTCAAAAAACGAGGGGAAAACAAAAGATGCGGAAACAACAGAAGGGCTTCTCACTAATCGAGCTGCTGATCGTGGTGGCAATCATCCTGATCATTGCGGCTATTGCAATTCCTAACCTGATGCGCGCCCGTATGGCCGCCAACAATTCGTCTGCCGCCGCCTCTGAGCGTAGCATCGTCACTGGCGAAATCGGCTATAGCTCTGGTTATCCAACGATCGGCTTCCCGTTGACCCTGGCTCCGTTGGGCGGCGCCTCGCCCTGCGTTCCGGCAGTTGCTAACGCCTGCCTGATCGACAACTTACTCGCGACCGCCATTCCGGGCGGCGCTGGCAAGAGCGGTTTCTTCTTCAACGCTACCGGTTCGGCCGGAGCCGGATCTACCACGAATAACCAGTTCTACACCGTTGGATACCCCATCAGCAACCAGAGCGGTACGACATCCTACTGCGCGTTTGAGGATGGCGTGATCCGCCAGCAAGCCGCCGGCACCATCGCTGTGGTTGCGAGCGAAGCGGCCTGCCAAGCACTGTTGCCGATCGCGAACTAACAACTCAATACAAGGCAAAGTACCTGGGGAGGGTACAAGCCGGGAGCAGCGGACGCAAGTCCGCTGCTCCCTTTTATTTTTTTCAGACTAAGAAAATATGCTGCGAGGTGGCCGGAGTATTTCAGGTTCGGACTCCAGGCCGCTCCAGAAACTCATCCTGTATTGGCTCTCGACGAACTTTGGTAACACACGACTTTCGCCACCCGGGACGTACAATCACCACGACTCGCCTTCCGACGGCGGTACTTCATTTGGCGAGACGTTACAAGTATGCGGAGGCGACTTTTCCGTTTCTTGTTACTTTTTCGTTAGTCCTAGGCTAACCGGGTGGCAGTATCGCAGCTTAACGAGCGCACCCTTCGCAAAGTGACACAATTTGTCAAAGCGGAGATGCCAGAACACAACTTAACGAACGGTTCATTCGCGATGAGCATTGGGAAGGGTCTCCATTTGTCTGAAAGAAAAGCACTTGCTCAGGTCCTAACCGAAGTTTCAATCCCTTCTGTTTGGGCCTCGGCATGCGACACAGTTCTCAGGTCCGGTGGATTTGCAACTCGGCTTTGGCCCGGACACGGTCTAGGGATAGATAGAAAGAGCGCTTGATGCAGAAGCAGAAGGGCTTTTCACTAATTGAGTTGCTGATCGTGGTCGCCATCATTCTGATCATTGCGGCGATTGCGATCCCAAATCTGATGCGTGCGCGCATGTCGGCCAACGATTCATCCGCGGCAGCGTCCATGCGTTCCATCAATACCGGAGAAATCGCCTACGCGGACACTTATCCGACGGTGGGCTTCCCGCTGACCATGGCCACCCTGGGAGGCCCGGCGCCTTGCACGCCCAGCGTCGCCACCGGCTGCGTAATTGACAACACGCTGGCCAATGCGATTCCTGGCGGCGCCGGCAAGAGCGGTTTCTTTTTCAACGCGGCGGGATCCGCCAGTGCGGGCAGCCTGACCAACGACCAGTTCTATTCAACCGGCACCCCTATCAGCACCCAGTTCGGAACGCGCGCCTATTGCTCGGTGGAAGACGCCGTGCTTCGCCTCCAGCCTGCCGGTACTGTCACGCTGGTCGCCAGTCGCGCAGCTTGCCAGATCCTTAATCCCATGAACTGAGTCATCGGCGTGCCTCACATTCGCCATTGCAGCGGACCTAATCCTGATGACCGACGTAACCCCTCTGAGCTAGTTTCAAGCAGGCCGACTTGCTTATAATTTCCTTGGAGCATCCATTAAAATTTCCCAACCGATTAGACCAATGAACGCAATCGAAATCCTGGGCTTGGAAAAGAGCTATCTGATTGGCTTTTGGGCCAAACGGCCCAAACGCGCTTTGCATCCCCTTCATCTCACGGTCGAAGATGGCGAGATCTTCGGCTTCCTCGGTCCCAACGGCGCGGGCAAGACAACAACCCTGAAGCTGCTCATGGGTTTGGTATTCCCCACCGCCGGATCCGCACGCATCCTGGGCCGGGAGTGGACAGACCCTGAAGTGAAGGCGCAAATCGGCTTTCTTCCCGAGCAACCCTATTTTTACGACCATCTGACGGCTCACGAACTTCTGAATTACTACGCCCAGCTCTCCGGCGTCCCCGGGAAGGAGCGCTCACGGCGCGTGGAGGCGATGCTGCAACGCGTCGGTCTGCCCGACGTCAAGGGCGTGCAATTGCGGAAGTTCTCGAAAGGAATGCTGCAGCGCGTGGGCATCGCGCAGGCCATTCTGCATGATCCCAAAGTCGTGTTCTTCGACGAGCCTATGTCCGGGCTCGACCCCATGGGCCGGCGCGAGGTGCGCGACCTGATGGAGCAACTCAAGCACGAAGGCAAGACAGTATTTTTCTCCACCCACATTCTTTCCGACGCCGAGGCTCTCTGTGACCGCGTTGCCATCATTCACAAAGGCGAGCTCCGCGGCATCGGCGCGGTCGAGGATTTGACCTCCAGCGTTCAAGGCAAGGTGGAAGTGATCTGGCAGAGCACCCACGTACCGGCCTCGCTCAAGGCGCTGGGTGCGGAGTGCCATGTCACCGGCGACACGGTGCGCGCAATCATCAACGAGAACCAGCAGGATGCGGTCATCGATGCCCTCCGCCGCGAGCGCTTGCGTTTGATTGCGATCATTCCCGTTCGCACTTCGCTCGAGGCTTATTTTGTCGAGAAACTGCAGCATGCCGAGACTACAGCTGGGAGGATGGCATGAAAGCGCGCATCGTGCACATTGCGTCCAATACTTTTCGCGAAGCGGTGCGAGACCGAGTGCTCTACAACCTCATCGCTTTCGCCGTTTTGCTGTCTGGAGCGGCTATCCTGGTGGGCCAGATCTCGATCGACATCGAAAAACTGGTCGTCATCAACCTCGGGCTCACGGCGGTCTCCCTGTTTGGCATCGTGATCGCCATTTTTATCGGCATCGGTCTGGTCTCCAAAGAGATCGAAAAGCGCACACTTTATACCGTCCTCTCGCGCCCGGTTCGCCGGTGGGAGTTCATTGTCGGCAAGTTCTTTGGCCTGGCCGGCACCTTGGTCGTCAATACCTTCTTCATGGCAATCGGCGTGTTCGCGGCCTTGTTCTATGTTTCGCACAAATTCGTCCGGGCCGACGCGCTAATTCTGGTCGCTTTGTATTTCATTGTTCTCGAATTCTTGATCATTTGCTCGCTGGCGCTGCTGTTCTCCTCGTTCTCTTCGCCCTTGCTTTCCGCCGTCTTCGCCTTCTCACTCTTTGTGATCGGAAGCTTCGCCGAAGATCTGCGCGGCTTTGCCGGCATGGCCCATGGATTCACCCGCTGGCTGGTTACGGGAGCGGCTTATCTGGTGCCCAACTTTTCCGCCTTCAACGTAATCGGTTCGATTGCTCATGAGCAGCCGGTGGCGGCGCAGCTCATCTGGCACAACACTCTCTACGCGCTGTTTTACGCCACCATGGCTCTGAGTGGGGCGGTGCTGATCTTCGAACACCGGAATCTGAAATGAAGCAGAGCCGCAAGACGTCGATTGTTGCCGCCGCATGTGTCGTCTTTTCACTCGCGGCCAGTGCCGTAACGCTGCACAGCACCGACCAGCTTCGCCCGCAAGCCACCATCGAAGAGGTCTTGTACTTCAGCTCGCCCAAGTTCCTGAAGCGCGCCAGCCTTGGTTATGACGGCCTTCTCGCCGATATCTATTGGACTCGCGCAGTCCAATATTTCGGCTACAGACGCTCCCAAAACGCACGCAGCTATAACCTGCTGTTTCCCTTGCTGGAGATTACAACTCACCTCGATCCGCATCTGGTGGTGGCGTATGAGTTCGGCGCCAGCTTTCTTGCTCCGGCGCCTCCGAACGGAGCCGGCCAGCCCGAGCATGCGGTTCAGTTGATGGAGTATGGCATCCAGAACAATCCCGACAACTGGAGGCTCTACTACGATCTGGGCTTCGTGTATTACATGAATCTGCAGGATTACAAGAAAGCCTCCGAGGCTTTCGCACGGGGATCGAGGGTTCCGAACGCACACCCCTTCCTGGGCGTCATGGGTGCGCAGATGGCGCAGCATGCCGGCGAGTTTGAAACGGCACGCATGCTTTGGACCACAACCTATCAGAACAGCCAGGACCGCCTGATTCGCGCCAACGCGGTGGAACATCTGCGGGCCCTGCGCGTCGACGAAGACGTGACTCATCTGCAGCAAGCGGTGACCCGCTTTGGACAACGCACCGGACGCCTGCCGGTGAGCATGTCGGAACTTATAGCCGCAGAGCGGTTCCCCGGAATTCCGGTCGATCCCGACGGGCATCCCTACAAGCTGACGCCCGAAGGCCGCGTCGAAGTGCGCGTACCGGATGACTTCCCGTTTTCCACCAAAGGGCTGCCTCCGGGATACCAACCAGTGCCGAAGTTCCACAACCAGAACCCATAGCCTCCGTCCTCGCTTTCATCGCTTATGATGCGGATATGGACGGCAGTAATGGTTCCGCTTCCGCGTCGCCTCGAATCGGACTCTCGCGCTCGGTGCTGCGTTGGTGGAGAGACTTGGCAGCGCGGGAAGGGCGTGTCTCGGCCACTCGCCGACTGCTGAATGTGCTGGCGGAGTTTGTTCGCGATTCCACTCCGCAACGCCGTCGGCAGCGCTATGGCGATGCGGATTACGATTGGGATCATCGCGTTAACACGACGAGTGCGGCGGTGGGCTGGCGCGACCGGTTGCTGGGAGTTTTCCACTCGCCGTACCAACCGACGGAGTCGGTTCTGTTCCACGAAATGATTCAGGCTCTGGGTGAGCACGCTCGCATCGACCTTTCTGAGTTTGTTTTTGTCGATCTCGGCTCCGGTAAGGGACGAACGCTGCTGATGGCTTCGGATTATCCTTTTCGCCGCATCGTGGGGGTGGAGCTTTTGCCGGCGCTGCACGAAACCGCAAAGCAGAACCTGAGCGTTTATTGCGGCGAATCGCAGAAGTGCTTCGTGATCGAATCGATCTGCGGGGATGCAACCCAGTTCTCTTTTCCTGCCGAACCGACAGTGCTCTTTCTCTTCAATCCGTTTCCGGAGTCTGGGATGCGGAACGTGATCGCCAATCTGGAGCGGAGTGTTCGAGCGCATCCGCGGGCGGTGTATGTGCTGTATCACAATCCGCTGCTGGAGCGTGTGCTGGGAGAGAGCATGCTGTGGAAAAAGATTTGCGGGACGCATCAGTATGCGGTGTACGCTTCGGGGTGAGATCTGGGTCAAAACAATCACAGATCGATCACTTAAAATCCGTGGAAACAATGACTTGCGGGCCTCGTGATGAGATCCGGCTAAAATCTTATTTCTAAAGGACTTTGTCGTAAAATCTTTTTTTTCATGCAGTTCCCTTGATTCCCCCCAAAGGTGACAAAGGGCAGCTCATTCCCTCGCATTGAGCGAAGAAGCTTTGAACCAGTTCAGGCCCAACCACATGCAATGATGTGACAATTGAGCAAATGAGGCTGTGGAAACAGCAGCGCCGGTACAGAAGATTTGGTCCTCAAACGTTTGCAGACTTGCCGGGATCCTTCGTTGGGAGTCGCTCGCTTCGCGTGCGACTCCGCTGCCTCAGGATGACAGGGCGGAGGGAGAGGCGCTTCGAGACATTTGCGACGTGGCAAGGAAAGCAGGTTCCTCCACTTGCCGTCGCTGGCGCTCCGACTGCGGTCGGAATGACAGAGTTGAGTTTTTACAATCAATTAACGCGGCGTTGAAACGCCGCGCCACCCAAAAGCCGGGCCCGTGAGATCCGTCGCCTCCTTATGGTGAAGAGGCGGGGCCTTCGGGATAACGGGCCTGAAGTAGAATCTTAAGAGTGATGATCAAGTTGGCCGCTGTAGTCCTACTGCTTGTTCTTCCATCGCCGCTTTGCGCCTTGGCGGAAGACGTCCACGCCATCGCCCAGGCGGTGGATGAGCATTACAACCACTTGCACAGTTTGCAGGCGGAGTTTACCGAGACTTATCGCGGGTCGGGGATGGAGCGGACGGAATCTGGGACGCTTTGGCTGTCTAAGTCGGGCGCTCTGGGCGGGTTGAAAAAACCTGGCAAGATGCGGTGGGAATACCGTTCTCCCAGGGAGAAGCTCTTTGTGAGCGATGGGACGAGTGCGTGGTTTTACGTTCCGGGCGACCGGCAGGTGCGGAAAACCGATGCACGAAAGCTGGACGACGCGAGGTCTCCGCTGGCGTTGTTGCTCGGGCGAACCAGGCTGGAGAAGGAATTGCAGGGGCTGTCGCTGGCTCCCGATGTTGAGCCGGTGGCTACCGGAGACGTGGTTCTGCGAGGCGTGCCGCAGGCACTGGCTGACCGGGTGAGCGAGATCCTGCTAGAAGTGACCCCCGAGCACAGGATTGCGCGGATTGTAATGAACGAAGTGGATGGGTCGGCAACCGAATACCGGTTCAGTGACCAGAAAGAGAATGTAGCGATTCCGGAGAGGCAGTTCCAGTTCAGTCCTCCGGCGGGAACGGAGACGATTGAGGGCGAGCTGGGGCCGTAAGGTCTCCCTGTGCCAGGCGGCTGTATCGTATTGATGGGTATAGGCTTGCTGCACGGCCGTGGAGGCGGAAGCTTCCCCGACCCAACGTGAGACCGGTTACTTGCGATACTGGAAACATAGGCCGATCTCGTGATCTGGACTCGGGATCAAGAGCGGGAATGTTAGACTGAGCGATAGGGTACTGTGCAGGGCAGAAAGCCGAAAAGAACAGATAAATGGCGGAATTCGTCATAAAAGTCGCGGACGAGCGGGGCCGAACGCTGGAGCAGGTGGAGCAGGGATACTCGGTGGCGGAGGTGCGCGACCGCTTCGCCTCGCAAGGCTACCTGGTCTACTGGGTAAAGCCCCAGGGACTGCTCTCCGGCGGGCTTTCCATGCGCCGCGGACGCAAGCTGAAGCAGGGTTCGTTCCTGGTGTTTAACCAGCAGTTCCTGACGCTGATCAAGGCCGGGTTGCCGATTCTGAACTCGCTGGATTTGCTGATCAAGCGGCAAAGAGATGCCAATTTGCGCCAGGTGCTGGAGAACGTGCGGGAGCGGGTAAAAGGCGGAGAGCTGCTATCCGACGCCTTTGCCGCGCATAGCATGGTTCCGAAGATCTACACCACCACGCTGATGGCGGGAGAAAAGAGCGGAAACATTGACGAGGTGCTGACCCGTTACATCAACTTTCAGCGCCTGGCGATGAGCTTCCGCAAGAAACTGTTTGTGTCGCTAATCTATCCCACGCTGCTGGTCACCGTGGTGACGATTATGGTGATGTTTTTGTTCACCTATGTGGTGCCGAAATTCGCCGACCTGTTTAATAGTCTGGACGCGAAACTGCCGGCCATTACGCTGTTCATGCTGGCGGTGGGAACGTATGCGCAGAAGTATTTTCCGTTTATTGCCGTTGGGCTGGCGCTGGCGGTTTTTGTGTTTTGGCAGTGGCGGAAGACGGACCGGGGCGGCGACCAGATTGACCGGTTCATCCTGAGCCTGCCGTTGCTGGGCGATATCCGGTTGAAGCACCAGGTGGCAACTTTTTCGCGGATGCTTTCGACGCTACTGCAGGGCGGGCTGCCGCTGGTGCCGTCGATGGAAACCGCGGGCACTTCGATGACCAGTCGCCGCATCCTGAAAGGCGTGATGCGAGCGAGCGTGAGAGTTCGGGAGGGGCAGGGGCTGGCCAGCAGCCTGGAGGAACAGAATATCTTTCCCGACCTGGCCGTGGAAATGCTGGAGGTTGGCGAGTCTACCGGGGCTTTGCCGGCGATGCTGAATTCGGTGGCCGAGTTCTATGAAGAGGACGTACAGACGGCACTGGGCGCTTCCATGGCGCTGATCGAACCCTTGATTCTGATGGTGATGGCGGTTTTCGTGGGCGGAGTGTTGATCTCGTTATATTTGCCGATCTTCACTCTGGGAGTGCACTAAAGAGAATTGGGTAATTGAGTAATTTGTAATTGGGTAATTTGAACCCGTCACATGCATCGACGCAGGTTCTTAAATTACAAAATTACTCAATTACTAAATTACGAAATGGTTTCGGGGATTTGAGAATGGCGATGGCGGAAAAGAAATCACTTTTCGTACACGGCGAGAATGGCGGACAGGTGGTGACGACGGGAAATCCCATCACCGACCTGGAACGCGCGCAGGACGTGGCGCGGCGCTATCGCTGCGAATTTGTAGACCTCACCGACTTCCAGCTTCATCACGAGCTGTTCAAGAAGTTCTCGCCCGAACTGATGTTCCGCTACAACTTCGTGCCGCTGGAAGAGACGGCGGACGGCAAGCTGGCCATCGCGATCGCCGATCCCAGCCAGTTGATGATGATCGACGAGATCAGCCTGCTGCTGCAGAAGCGCATCGTCACCAAAGTGGCGACGCTGAAACAGATCTCGGACATCCTGAAGAAGACGGAGCAGTCGCAGCGCGTTCTGGAAGAGGCCAGCGAAGGTTTCCAGATCATCCGCGAAGACGAAGCGACCGGCGCCGAAGAAACCCTGACCATCGACAAGCTGACGGCAGCGGGCGATACCAGCCCGATCATCCGGTTGGTGGATACGACGATCTTCACCGCGCTGCAGCGCCGCGCTTCCGATATTCACATCGAGACGCGGGACGACTCGGTGGTGATCAAATTCCGCATCGACGGCGTGCTGACGCAGGCCATGCCGCCCATCGGTAAGGAACATCATTCCACCGTGATTTCGCGCATCAAGGTGATGAGCGAACTGGATATTTCCGAGCGACGCGTCCCGCAGGACGGACGATTCCGGGTGAAGTACAACGGGCGCGCCATCGATTTCCGCGTTTCGATCATGCCGTCGATTCATGGCGAAGACGCCGTGCTGCGCGTACTGGATAAAGAATCGATGAGCGAGAAGTTCAAGTCGCTCACGCTCGACGTGGTGGGCTTCGACGAAGACGACCTGCGCAAGTTCCGCCGCTACATTAAAGAACCTTATGGCATGGTGCTGGTTACGGGACCGACGGGCAGCGGCAAGACCACCACGCTGTATGCCGCGGTGAACGAGATCAAGACCGACGAAGATAAGATCATTACGATTGAAGATCCGGTGGAGTACCAACTGCGCGGCATCACGCAGATTCCGGTCAACGAGAAAAAGGGACTCACGTTCGCCCGCGGCTTGCGCTCGATTCTGCGCCACGACCCGGACAAAATCATGGTGGGCGAAATCCGCGACACGGAAACGGCTCAGATCGCCATTCAATCGGCGCTCACCGGCCACCTGGTCTTCACCACGGTCCACGCCAACAACGTGGTGGATGTGATCGGCCGCTTCCTCAACATGGGGGTCGAGCCCTATAACTTCGTCTCGGCGCTGAACTGTATATTGGCGCAGCGGTTGGTGCGGTTAATCTGCGAATCCTGCCGAACGCCCGTGAATTATCCGCCGGACGTGCTGGAGGCCAGCGGACTGGATGCCGCACAGTGGTCGAAGGTGGCATTGTATGAAGGGCCGGGATGCATCGAGTGCGCGGGCACGGGCTTCCGCGGCCGCACCGCGATTCACGAATTGCTGGATTTGAGCGATCGCATCCGCGAGATGATTCTGGCCAAGAAGCCGACGTCGGAAATCCGGCGCGCGGCGCGGGAAGAAGGCATGCGTTTTCTGCGCGAGTCCGCTTTGGATAAGGTTCGGCTCGGCCTGACCACGCTGAAAGAGATCAACAAGGTTACCTTCATCGAGGCTATGCGGTAGAAACAACAGTAGCCAGTTGCCAGCGGCCAGTTGCCAGTTCGGTCCGTTCTGATTTACAAGTCGATTGTGGCCGGACACTGGCGAATGGCCACTGTCTGAAGTGCCCCTTCAGCTATTGCATTTCGCAAGCTATGGCGTTTGAATTATAGAAGCAGCAATCAGTGCCCGGCTTGCCAGTTATGAATTTACTGACCACTGGCAACTGGCCACTGAAGTTAGAAAGAGTTTGACTCCTGAAATGACTTCTGGTTCCAACCCGGCAAGACCCAAACTGGCGTGCGAGATCGCAGCCGATCGCGTACTGGTGGGGCGCCTGGCCGAAGATGGCCGCAGCCTGGAAGCCTGCGCGGCACGCGAACTGGCGCCGGGCAGCGTGATTCCAGACCTGGTCGACGGCAACTTGCGCCAGCGCGATGCAGTCAGCGCGGCTGTGCAATCGGCATTGGGTAGTGTGGGGGCGCGCTCGCACGATGTGATTGCGGTGGTCCCTGACGCCGCGGTGCGGGTAGTGCTGCTCGAATTCGACACGCTGCCGGCCGACTCCGAGGAAGCCGCTGGTGTGGTGCGGTTTCGCATGAAGAAATCTCTCCCGTTCGATGTGGACAAGGCGCGAGTTTCCTACCATGCGCAGAAGTCGAGCGAAGGGGTTCGAGTGGTGGCGGCGGTGGCCCTGGCCAGTGTGGTGGAGGATTACGAGGCTGCCTTCCGCGATGCCGGATTCAGTCCGGGAGTGGTATTGCCTTCTATGCTGGCAGCCTTGGGCGCAGCGCAGGGACAGCGTCCCACTCTGGTGGTGAAAGTGGATGCCCGCACCACGAGTATCGCGATCCTCAATGCGGAACAGCTTCAGCTTTTCCGTACGCTGGAAAACACGCGCGGGGTTACGATCACGGGAGAGCAGTTGGCCGAGGAAGTTTACCCCTCGGTCGTATTTTTCCAGGACACGTATCACCTCAACATCGAGAAAATATTTGTCGCGGGAATATCCGACACCGGCAGTGCGGCTCCAGCGTTGCGCGCCCAAACCGGCGCGGAGGTCCAGGAACTGGTAAGTTCTTCGCAGTTGGGAGTCAGCACCGGGGGTTCCGTACCGCGCTGGAGAATGGCCGGGGTAGTGGGAGCTTTAATTTCTTAACGGCAGTTGCCAGTTGCCAGCTGTCAGTTCCCAGTAAAACCTACTTGCGGCTGACAGCGGCAACTGACAACTGGTTTACATTATGCGTCTCGATATCAATCTCGCCAGCCAGCCCTACGAAGATGCGCGGGAGTTCTGGCTGCGTTGGGGAACGGGCCTGGCGGTTGCGGCCATCGTGACGCTGGCCTTGCTCACGCTCACCATCACGGGCCGGTATGCGGCCCGGCGCGATCACGCCAGGATCGCCGACTTGCGTGCCCAGATCGCGCAACTCGACCGGACTCGCGCGCAGGACGAGGCGTACCTGAATCGGCCCGAGAATCGGGCCACGCGGGACCAGTCTCAGTTTCTCAACGAACTGATCGCGCGCAAGTCATTTTCCTGGACGCGGGTGCTCGAAGATCTGGAGAAAGTAATGCCGGCCCGGGTCCATCTGGTTTCGATTCATCCCGAACTGGATGAGGACAACCAACTGGCGCTGAAGATGACAGTAGCCGGCGACTCGCGCGAGCGAGCCATCGAATTGGCCCGCCGCATGGAAGATTCGCGGCGCTTTACCGAGACTCGTATCGACAACGAGAATCTAAAACCTTCGACCGGTGGAGACACCATCGAACTCAACATCAATGCGATTTATGTTCCCGAGCCGGTTCCGGTCCAAACGCCAAAGCCGGAGATTTCCAAGAGGGGCAGGCCCTAATGCCAGACTTGCGGCAAACCCGGAAAAATATTAAGACGGCCTTGGCGGTCCTGCTGGGGATGGATGTAGTAGCGGTGGTGGTGCTGCTCTCACCCCTGGTGGGCTCGGCCGACTCGCGACGCCAGGAAATGAACCAGCTCTCGAATGAACTCCAGGCCAAGACCCACCAAGTTGAGCCGCTGACCGATCTGCCCAGAAAAGTGGACACCGCGAACCGGCAGATCGCGGACTTCTACAAGAAGCGTTTTCCCGCCCAGGACTCGCAGATCCCCAGCCAACTCGGCAAGCTGGCGTTGGCCAATGGGGTGACAATCGAACAGGTCAAGTACAAGGTGGACGAAGCCGAGATCGGCCGACTGGAGCCGATCGAGATGGATGCCAACCTTTCGGGCAACTACGTTTCGTTGGCGAAGTTTGTGAATGCGCTGGAACGCGATGACATGTTTTTCATCATCAACACGATCACGCTAGCCGGCGAGCAGAACGGGCCCATTAAGCTGCAAATGAAACTTGAGACCTATTTGAAGGCAGGCACGTAGTGAAACTGGGATTCGAAAACCGGAGGAATGCGATCCTGGCGGCGGTGCTGGGAGTAGTAGCGATCCTGGTTGCTGCCTACGAGTTCATGCCATCCTCCTCGACCATCGCTTCTACGACGACGGCGACGAACTCAGAAGCGACTTCGCAGAATGCGGTTCGTCCGGCAACACGCCACGGTTCAGGGTCCACCGCAGGGAAAAAAGAGCGCGCCCCCCAGAGCCTCGATCCCACCCTGCGCCTGCAGCAACTCGCGGCCACCGAACAGATCAAGTACGAGGGCTCGGGAAGAAACATTTTCGTGTCGCAGGCGGAGGTCGCGATTCCCACGCCGCTGGCGCCCGGGGCTACGGACAAGAAGAATGCGCAACTGTACCAGCCCCCCGCAGTGCCAGCGCAGCCGCCGATTCCCCTGAAATACTTCGGATTCTCGAACCAGCCTGGAGAACCCAAGAAGGTTTTCCTCTCCAAGGGCGACGATGTTTTTATTGCCAGCGAGGGTGAGATTGTGGACCGCCGCTACAAGGTTGTGCGCATCTCGCCAACCGCAGTGGATATTCAGGACGTAGTGGGCAGCGGTCCGCCGCAGAGCATCCCGCTCACGCAGGCAGTAGGAGGAATTTAGTAATCGGGCATTCTTGTAATTGCACAGCTTTGTAATTTGGCCGGCTCTCCGGAACAATCAAATTGCAAAATTACCCGATTATCAAATTACAAAATTCTGATGGCTTCGTTCTCCAGCACGCGTCCGTCACCACGCCGGCTTCGCCGGGGTGAGGACGGCTACGTTCTGCTCACGCTGCTTCTCGTGTTCGCTCTGATGGCTATCGTGGCCACCGGAGTTATTACCGAGATTTCCTTTGAGATCCGGCGGGACCGGGAACAGGAAATGATCCACCGCGGAGTGCAATACACGCGCGCCATCCGCGCCTACTACAAGAAATTAGGACGCTACCCGACCAAACTCGAGGATCTTGAAAACACCAACAATCTTCGCTACCTGCGAAAACGCTACAAAGACCCGCTGAACTGCCGGAACTCCAAGTGCCAGGACTTCAAACTGCTCCACGTCGGGGACCCCGGGGTATCGGTGGGTGGCAGCTTCGGCGGTGGAACTATTCCCGGCGCGACTCCTGCGGGCTCTCCCGGAGGACTAAGCGGCTCCGGACCGAGCAGTTCCTTTGGCGGCTCATTTGGTGGCTCAGGTTCCAGTGGTTCTGCGTTCGGCGGTTCCGGAGTCAACAGTTCCGGCGTTTTCTCGCAGTCGTCGGGATTCGGGGGAAACTCCAACTCCCAAACAGCCTCGGGCCAGCAGGGGACCAGTTCGGCTTCAGGATCGGATCCTACCCAGGCTTCTTCCCAAGTCGCCCCAGGCACGGCCCAAGGAGACACTAGTTCCAGCAGTCAGCAGGTCTTCGGCGGGGGACCGATCGTGGGCGTGGCCAGCACCAGCAAGGACAAGACCATTCGTGAGTTTAATAAAAAGAGGAAATACAACGAGTGGCAGTTCATCTACGATCCAACCGCCGACCGCGGAGGCCTGATCACCACACCTTACCAACCGGCGCTGCAAAACTTCAGTGCTCAGCAGGGAATGGGTACGCCGGCGGGACAAATGGGACAGGGCCAGCCGGGAAGCTCTTCTTCTTTCGGCAGTGGGTTCGGGCAGTCAGGTCAGTCTTCAGGTTTCGGCAATAACTCGAATTCGAGCACGCCTGCGCCGCCAGCGCAGACACCGGCCAATCCTCCGCAGTAGGCGCGGGCCGCGTCAATCGGTTCTGCAAAAACGCTTGTGCAAAGAGAACGGCCTCATCCGCGGGATGAGGCCGTTTCCTTCTACGAACTTTCCGCGTCAACCTTCCTTAAGCAACGGAAGGCCTAACACGCTAAACTTTATACGCTAAACGATGATCCGCAGCCGCAGGTGCTCTTCACGTTCGGATTCTCGAACTTGAAGCCAGCGCCTTCCAGAGTCTCCACGTAGTCGACCATGCAGCCATTCAGATACATGACTGAAGTGGCATCGACGAACACCTTCAATCCGTCCATCTCGAAAGTCTTGTCCATCATTCCGGCGGCGTTTTCAAACTGCATGGAATAGGAGAAACCTGAACAGCCGCCACCCACTACGCCGATGCGCAGACCGGCAGGCACGGGATTCTGCTGTCCCATGATCTCTTTCACTTTGGCCACCGCGCTGGCGGTGAGCGTAACCGGAGCGGTCTTCTTCACTTCCGGGACGGTTGGGTTAACGGGGACAGTTGTCGTAGCCATTCGTTTGGTATCTCCTTGGCTCTAAAGTCTCTAAATTATAGCAGAGGCTGGCAAGCAAACGGCAGCACAATCGAAATACTGCCGACTGCTACCAGGCCCTTTATGGTATTTGATGCCAGGCGGCCAGACGACGATTCCGTTAGCGATACTTGCCAACGGGGCTATAATGTTTGCGTTAGGCCCTTCCTCCAGGTCGAGGATTGTAGGCTGAGGCCTGCGTCCTGGAAACTTGGGGGAGTTGCCAACAGGCTTACAATCTGTCGAGGTGGCCTATGACGTGGACTTGGACTCCGTTACTGCTTGGGCTTGCGATCGCATGGGGCGTTTTTACTGTTGGCCTGATCATCCTTCTCATCTACCGCAGCACGCTCACCATGCACGAGGATGAGCAGTTGTATCTCGACGACGCGAATTCCCATATGCAACAAGAGCAGACCGAATTGCTGGTGAAGGTCAACCGGCTCACGAAGCCGGTGTGGGTTTTCGGCGCCGGTTCGGGCGTGCTCCTGCTTGTGCTGCTTGGCATGTTCATTTATCAGGGACTGAACGCCGTTCAGTAACTGAGTTGCAAGCCGGGCGGCGTCGGCAACATGGCGACTGGAGCCCGTTGGCTAGAGTTGTGCCTAACCATGCCGGGGCATTCGAGTATCTGGTTCGTCACACCTTGTCTGAACTGGGTGGGTGCGGGCACTGCTCCCAGCGGAGCGCTTCGAGAAACATCCCTCTTTGTATAATCATGCCATGCGAAAGTGGCGGAATTGGCAGACGCACCAGACTTAGGATCTGGCGGGTAAAACCGTGGGGGTTCGAGTCCCCCCTTTCGCACCAACCGCTCCGCCGACGTTGAATTCCAAGGACTTCGTTTTGCTGATGGAACTTGCCTGGGCAATCGGGTCGCGTCGCCCACGTCCCTGCCTTCAATTGGCGTGCATCACAGGAGACACGGCCAGCAGTCCGGCGGCTAGTTCCAGATCGTGCAGGTCTTCGCGGCTGAAATCCTGGGTGAAGCGCGGATCCAATCCCTTCCGCGAAATCTGTATGACGCCCAGCACGGTCAAGTGCTGATCCAGAATCGGCACCGACATGAGCTTCTGGATGGGCGAGGGAGGCGCGGGATCGTCAGTTTCGTCTCCGACCGGCTTGATCGTCTCGAAGATGCTGGCGTGTTTTACGCGGGCAAAATTGTTGAAGATCTCGGCCTTCTTGCTCAACGCGGTATGGGCGGCCACCGCCTTGCTGGAAATCGGAATCGCTCCCGTGGTCCGCAGGTGCTCGGGAAAAATGAACTTGAGCAAGCCGCCTTCCAGCCGCAGCAGCGCGACTTCCGCATACTGAACGCGAAACACTTTCGCCAATACCATGCTGACATCGAGCGGCGTGACGCCTTCGCTCAGCACAGATCCTAGGGGAAGCAAATTCTCGGGGAGAATGAATTCTTCAACGGCCCCGTCGTCGGGCTTATGGGTCATAAGAGCACTCGCGAAATTCGATTTAGGAACCGCTTCAAGTATCGCACTTTAACCGCCAGAGAAGGGCCGTAATGACATCCTACAACCCCTTTGGTTTCAGCAAAGTAGCGAACGACCATGTCCTTTCGCGGCAGCCCGACAAGGCAGAAATCTGTAAACGGACTGACAATTTCTGTCAGTTGAACCACAGCCGAAGCGAAGGAACCGTCCTCTCCTAAGAGGATTTCCTCAGCCTCGCCTTCCCTTTCCGCCCCTAAAGTCATTACACTGACCTCCTATGAGCGTTCCGCAACAACCCAATGTGAAGCTGGCCAATACTCCCGATTACCGGGAAGCCTATGCCAATAGCGTGCAGATGCGAGTGAATGTCTGGGATTTCTTCCTCGTCTTTGGCACCATACAACAGCAAAGTGAGGCTCAGGTCGAGATTCGTAATTTTCAGGGCATCTACCTGAGCCCGCAACAGGCCAAGGCGCTGCTCGGACTTCTGCAGCAGAACGTGGCCGGCTACGAGACCGCCTTCGGCGAAATCAAGCTGGACCCGCGCATGAGCCCGGCAGGACAAGTGCACTAGAACGGCTTCTCCCACTGGATTCATCGCACGGTGGCTGGTTGAGATTCGTTACGGCTGGGTAACCAGCAATGTCTTTACTCGCTTCAACGCGCTCCTCAGCCAGGAGGGAAAACTCTGAGAGACTACCGGAGTGGCCCGGTGCAATGGTCCAGCACTTACCCGGCCCTGGTGTTCGCAATCATCTTTGTATTCACTTTTCTTCTTCACCTGCCGCTGTTGCGGTTGCCGTACTTCTGGGATGAAGCGGGCTACTACGTTCCGGCCGCGCGCGATCTTCTGCTTACGGGAAGCCTGATTCCGCATTCCACGGTTTCGAACGCACATCCACCCCTGGTGATGGCATGGCTGGCCCTCTGGTGGAAAGTGGTGGGCTTCGCTCCGCTGGTGACACGGACGGCCATGCTGGTGGTCGCCGCCTTCTCGCTGCTGGGTCTGTTTCGGCTGGCTGAACGGGTCGCCAATACAAAGGTTGCGATCGCCGCCACGCTGTGCACCGCGCTGTATCCCGTCTTCTTTGCGCAGAGCTCCCTGGCGCAGGTAGACCTGGCCGCTGCCGGGCTTATCTTCTGGGCGATTTCCGCTTATGTGGAAGGCGATTTGGTCGCGACTGGAGTCTGGTTTTCGCTTGCAGTCTTGGCGAAAGAGACGGCGATTCTGGCTCCTGTTGCGCTTGCCGGATGGGAGATCATCGGTGTGGTCGCACAGAAAAGCTGGCGGAAAACCTTTTGGCTGGATCGCGAGGAGATTCCTCATGTGCTGAAGAGTGCGCCGCAGCAGATCAGCCGTCCCTCCGGGACTGGCTCAGATCCTCAACTTTTCCCAGCGCTGAAGCGCTGGGCTACTATCGCGCTGCCCCTCCGGGGTGCTCCGCGGCGCATCGCTTCGCTGCTGATCCCAGCCTTACCGCTGGCTCTCTGGTATGCCTATCACTATGCGCACACCGGGTACGTCTTCGGTAATCCGGAGTTCTTCCGCTACAACGTGGCGGCGACTCTGAGTCCTACCCGGTTTCTTCTGGCACTTCTTATGCGGTTGTGGCAGATCAGCGGGTATCTTCACCTGTGGGTGTTGACACTGGCGATGCTGTTTGCGATGTGGATACCGCCGCAGCATGATGCCGATGGCGAGCGTTCACGGATCGCCATCCCGGTGCAAATGGTTTTCTATGTCGTTGTGCTCACTTATATTGTGGCGATGGCGTTGATCGGGGGCGCGGTGCTGGCGCGCTACATGCTCCCGGCGGTTCCTCTGGTCATTATTCTCTCGGTCTCGACGTTGTGGCGCAGGTTGCGTTTTTGGCGCATGGCCGTGGTCATTGTCGCGCTGGCCTTTGTGGCGGCCTGGTTTTGGAATCCTCCGTATGGGTTCTCGCCTGAGGACAACCTCGCCTACCGCGATTACGTGGTGCTGCATGAAGACGGGGAACGCTTCCTGGAGGCTCGCTATCCCATGGCACGGGTGCTCACGGCGTGGCCCGTTTCCGACGAAGTGACCCGCCCCTGGCTCGGTTACATTACGCGACCGATGCGAGTGGTGCGCATTGAAGATTTCACTTTGGATGAAGTTCTTTCCGCAACCGACTTTCGCTCGAACTATGAAGTCGCCCTGATCTTCTCGACGAAGTACGAGCCCCGGCCAGCGCTGTGGGATCGATGGCGATCATTCACAGAAGCACGGACAGCTCTGAAGACTCGCTTTTTCGGCTTCCACCGCGATTTGCCGCCCGCCGCCGCCGCACAGATTCTCGGCGGCCACGTCGTCTTTTCAGAGCAGCGACAGGGACAGTGGGTTGCGGTGATCGAGATGGAGCGCATCGAAGAAGCACGAACACCGTCCGTCGGGTCCCAGCTTCAGGCTCGTTTTTCGCAACCTAGTTTCCGATAGCGCTCAGCACCGCATCGTTGATGCCATACACTGTGCCATCGCTGCCGATCAGCGTGGGAGTGTAGGCCTCGCCAATGCCACCAGAGAGCTTGATCCTCTGGGCCAGTTTGTTGGTGGTCAGATCCCAGCGATAAAGATAACCGTCTTCGCTGTTCGCGATCACCGACTTGGTGAAGGGATCGACCGCCGCGGTGTTGATGCACCATTCTTTAACCCCTCCAGAGTAGTTTGGATCGGGGGTTACACCCAATTTCGTGATGACTTCCTTCATGACCTTCGTGGTGGGAATGATCGGGTCATTTTCGGTGGCATTGGGATCGAGAATCGCGATTTTATTTTTGCCGTTACCGGTGCCGATTCCCGCATAGTTGTTGTACTTCGTCATCAACAGGTACTTCGACGTACCGTGATAGCTGGAGACCAGCGACGCGTCGACAATCGATGCAGTGTCATCCCAACCAAAGCTGCCGGGAGTCTTCTGGGTGGAAAGGTCGCTATTGAAATGCAGCATCCAGCCGCGATCGTTGTGGCTGGGAAAGGGATTCTCCAGCACGCCGAAGTAGACATCGCCGTCAGGGCCCACGGTTGGAGCGGCGCTACTCTCCTCGGGGAGAGTGGCATCCAGGCCGGAAGCAGGATCGAGCAAGAGAACGTGGTTAACGGCGGCCAGCGTGGTGCTGTTGAGAGCGACCAGGTATCCGATTCCAACTCCCTCGTCTGTCACCGCGACGTAAACCGTGCTGCCGTCGTTCGACAGCGCCGGGGCGCAGCTCATTGCAACGTTGGTGATGGTGGAATCGCCACTTATGGCAGCGGCGGAGACCCAGGTGCCGGTGCCATCCGGCGCGATGCGCGCGAGACCGCTCTGCAGGCCGATTGGCGTAGAGCCAAGCACCAGGAAACCGAAGAAGAGATTCCCGTGAGCGTCCGTGGTCAGGGGAGTGTTGATCTGCACATTCTTCTCGTAGACCTTAGGATCTGCCTGATAATTCTTCTCTCCATAGAAGTAAACGTGCGTAACCGCGCCAGTCGCCGAATCTGGGTCCGCTCGCACCAGCACCCGGCCGGCTATATCGGGAACGATAAGGCTATTGCCGAAAAGTGTGGGTCCAAGACCTGGGATGAAATCATCGGCGGGGGCCTGATAGCCCGTGTTCTGCATCCAGAGAAGTGTGCCGGTCGCGCCGTTGTGAGCCTCGACGCGGAAACTGTTCGTACCCGTCTTGACCGGCACGATCACCGTATTCGCTGCCGTGACCAGCGGCGAACCATAGTGGATGAAAATCTCGCCATTCGGAGGATTAAGGTCTACTGGGACGTCCCAATGAATCGTGCTCAAAGGTTGCGACGCCACGGAAGAAACCGCAGTGTGGTGCGCGTCATGAGCGTGAGTCAGCCAGGTGCCGACTTGCGCGGGTGAAGTTCGAGGGAAGAACACGCAACCTACACCGACCAACCACGCAATCACCACTCGGGACCGCACCAACTTCGCCTGATGGCTCATGAACTCTCCTCCTGGGAGCGAGTTGCCAGAATACCGCTGAAATGGAACCACGTTGTCAAAAGGATGTAAAAAGGAACCTTATGCTTGGGTCGGCAAGTCGACGGAATATCGTCTCGCACTCACTGGCGATGACCGGACGCCTCTGCCACTCAGCGCTGCATCAAGTGGCAGGAGTGCGTTTTGATAACCAGCCATACGTCCTTGCCTGGCACAAGATGGAGCGAGTCTGTGGCTGCCAACGTAAGGTGCACTTCCATCTCAATTCCACAGTCGACGCGTGCGAAGACAATCATGTCGCGCCTTTCCAGGGAAACTAACTTTCCGGCAATTACGTTGCGGGCGCTCAGGCCTTCCGGCTTGACGGTGGCCAACAGAATGTCACCGGCACGAATTCCCACGCGCAGCAGCGAGCCTGCTTCGGCACGAATGAGGGGCGTCTCCAAAAGAACAAAGGTTCCCGTCTGATCGCCCGGCAAGCGGCATGTGATGGTGCCGCGATCCTCATGGACTAACCAAACCGTGGCGTCAAAGATGTTTTCAAAACCCGCCAGTTGCGCCACGGCTTCCTGAAGCGGAGCGCGCAGCACCTCATGCGGCGTGCCCTGCGCGATGATGCGGCCTTGTTCCAGCACCAGCACGCGTTCTCCCAGCGCAAACACTTCTTCGCGGCTGTGCGTGACATACAGAATGGGGATGCGATGGGCCTGATTCCAGCGCCGTAGATCGTCGAGGATCTTCGACTTGGTCGCCGCGTCCAGAGCAGCCAGAGGCTCGTCGAGCAGGAGCACACAGGGGTCGGTCACCAGAGCTCTGGCCAACGCCACGCGCTGGCGTTCGCCACCTGATATTTCCGCCGGGCGCTGCTGTCGCAAGTGTTCGATGCGAAACTCCTGCAGCATAGCCGCGGCTCGCTTCTTGCGAAGGGCTCGTAGCAGATGCGCGAGGCCGTATTCGGTATTCTGCTCGACCGTGAGATGCGGGAACAATGCGAGATCCTGCAGGACGTAGCCCACACCGCGTTTGGCCACGGAAACATTCGTGGAGGCGTTTGCGTCAAACAAAACGCGCTCACCCACGGCGATTCGCCCTGCGTCTGGAGTGGCCAGCCCAGCCACGCAGTCGAGCAGTGTGGTTTTGCCCGACCCCGAGGGGCCGAACAGTATCGTGAATCCGGGTGCGGCGCTGAATTCCACATCGAGAGAGAACGCGCGCTCCGCGGAAGGAAAGCTCTTGCGGATGCGTGCACTCAGAGTTGGATTTGCGGGTTTGGGTTCCGCAGGAGTGGGCATCGGATCTCGCTTATTTGGCCGGACCGATCGTCCAAGATGGCTGGTTCGGCGTTCTCCGGTTCAGCCCATAAACCGCTGCCAGCACGGCGAAGCAGAAGACCAGCAGCAGCAAGGCCGTGGCATTGGCAGCAAAGTAGTTCGAGGCCTGCACTTGATCGTAAATATCGATGGAGACGGTGCGGGTGACGCCGGGAATATTGCCTCCAATCATCAGCACTACTCCGAACTCGCCCATGGTGTGAGCAAACGCGAGAACCACTCCCGTGACCAAGCCGGGCACCGAAAGCGGAAGCACTACGCGGAAGAAGGTGCGGAAAGGCGAAGCTCCCAAAGTGGCGGAAGCGGCCAGCAGTTTGCGGTCGACCGAGGAGAACGAAGCCGCAAAGGGCTGCACCGCAAACGGCAGGCTGTAGAGGATGGAGCCGATCACGAGTCCGGTGAAGGTAAAGGCCAGAGTGTGGCCGGTCATGGACTGCCACCAGCGCCCCAGAGGGCTCCGGGAGCCGAGGGCGACGAGCAGATAAAATCCGAGCACCGTCGGGGGCAGCACAATCGGCAGGGCGACCAGCGCTTCCACGAGAAATTTCCAGCGCCAGCGCGAGAAGGTGATCCAGTAGGCGAGAGGCAAGCCGATTGCAAAAAGAATCGCCGACACTACTACCGCCAATTCTATGGTGAGCTGGAATGCCTGCCAATTGATCGACATTTTCTTTTCTAGCCAGTTCCTATTTCAGTCGCGACTGCGTTCTTACCTCTGATCGGGCAAACTGAAGCCGTAGCGGCGCAGCACTGCGGCAACTTCCGTGGACTTCACATATTCCAGAAAAGCCGCCGCGTCCTTCTGGTGAGGTGAGTGCGAAATCGTGACCACACCCTGGTCGAGCGGCGGATATGCGTCGCCCGGGACCAGCCAGTATTTTCCTTTACCCTGCATCGCGGGCGCTATGGCATGGGCCAAGGCCACGAACCCAACTTGCGCACTGCCGGACTCCACAAACTGCGCCGCCTGCGAAACATTTTCTCCCAGCACCAGCCGGTCGCTCACCTTCTCATAGAGGCCATAATGCTTCAGAGCAGCAACGGCGGCGCGACCGTAAGGGGCATGCTGCGGATTTCCGATCGAAATCTTCTTCACTGACGGATCGAACAGCACATCCATGCCCTTGTGCTCGACGTCGAGCGGCGAATCGCTGGGAACCCACAGCACCAGCCGCCCCACGGCGTACCGATACAATGTTGCACCTTCCGCCTGGCCTCCGGCGATCAACTGCCTGGGATAATCCATGTCCGCCGAGAAGAAAACGTCAAACGGCGCGCCATTCTGAATCTGCTGAGTCAACGCGCCGGATGCGCCGAAGGAAAGCTTCACCACAACGCCGGTGCGCTTTTCGTAGCCGGCGGCGACTTCCTGAAGAGCGGAACTCAAGTCCGCCGCAGCGGCCACGTTGATCTCGCGGTCGGCAGCTACCGCCCGCGGGATCGACACGCCGAGGACCAGCACCAACCAGGTAATTAAGGTAAGTTGCACAAGACGACGGAGCGACATTGGAGCACCTCGAAGCCTTCGCAAATCGAACCGAATCGACAAAGAGAATCCGTTGGAGATTGTACAGGGAAGGCCTTCTATTCTGCGGTACACGTCAAGAGCTGAGCGAATCCGTGGCACTCGTCGCTCTCGCACGACTACGCCTACGAGCAAACAGAGTTTCCGATGGTCGCCCGCCTGTGCGTTTCCCAGAATTGCTTCCCAGAATGGTTCTCAGAAAACTTTGTTCGCTTTTTGATTTGACCATGCGCCTTTCGCCTTCGATACTAGGCTCGTAGTTTCGTCTATGACCCTTCTCTGGTTTCAACGCGTAGTTCGAGCTTCTCTGCTCGCACTCTCGCTATTGTCCTTGCTGTCCGTCGCGCACGCTCAGGGCGCCAAGAAAACTACGCCCGAAGCGCCGGTCGCCGACGCGGACGCCGATCACGAGGAGCAACGGTCAGAATGGTTCTTGCGCGGCCGCGTTATTCCAGGGAAATCTTCCGCCGAACTGCGTCACCGCGCCTATCAAGCCAAGATGCAGGCACGCGCCGCTCGGCTGGCTCGCGCGCGCACCGCGCAGCCGAACTCGCAGCCGCCATCATCTGGCGGATGGACACCGTTGGGCCCCGTGCCCCTGGCCTCGGACGCGACCGGTGATGGATTTCAAAACTACAACCAGGTTTCTGGCCGCGCCACCGCCGTGGCGCTCGATCCCGCGGACGCCACCGGCAACACGGTTTACATCGGGGGAGCGCAGGGCGGAGTGTGGAAATCCACCGACGCGGCCACCAGTATTGGCAACAATGTAGTCTGGTCGGCGGTCACCGACGATCAGGCTACACTCTCGATCGGCTCGATCGTGATTCAGCCAGGAAACGCCAATCCCGCACAGAGCGTGATTCTGGTGGGTACGGGCGAGGCCGACAATTCCGGCGACTCTTACTTCGGCCTGGGCATTCTGCGTTCGGCCGACGGCGGCAACACTTGGACGCTGATCCCCACCGCGAACGGCGGAACTTACTCTTTCAGCGGCCTCGGTGCCACGCGCATGGCCTTCAGCACAGCGCAGACCAGCACTGTAGTTGCAGCCATGGCGGCAACGGCCGAGGGCGTGACGGATGGCGCGCTGACCAGTAACACCTATCGCGGCCTCTACATCTCGACCGACGCGGGGCAGACCTGGACTTACGACGCACTTTTCTCCGGAGCCAGCGAGGCGACCTCGGCAACTGCGGTGGTGTATAACGCCTCGGCGGGATTGTTCTTTGCCGCGGTGCGCTACCACGGTTTTTATTCTTCTCCAGACGGTTTGACCTGGACGCGCCTCACCACTCAGCCGGGGGGTACGGGATTGCTGAGCACGACGGCGTGTCCTCAGAACTACATCACAACCTGTCCGATCTATCGTGGCGAAATCACCGTCGTGCCGGGGCGCAACGAGATGTATGTGTGGTTTGTTTCGCTGGACTCAAGCGGCAACCCTGCGGATCAAGGCATTTGGCAGAGCACGAACAGCGGCGCTTCGTGGACACAAATCAGCGACGCCGGCATCATCAACTGCGGCGATAGCGATGGCTGTGGAGTACAGCAGGGATTCTACAATCTGGAACTGCTGGCCGTTCCTAACGGGGCTTCGGCAACGGATCTCTATGCCGGGGCTATCAATCTCTACAAGTGCTCGATCAATTCCAGCAACCCGACCTGCTCCAGCATCGCCTTCATGAATCTCACGCATGTGTATGGGTGTGATCCGCTGGGGGCGCTCGCACACGTGCATCCGGATCAGCACGCTTTGGCCTATACGATTCCACCCTCGTCCGGCACCGACCTCATGTATTTCGCCAACGATGGCGGCATCTATCGCGCTCTCGACGGATTCGGTGGACTCACGACGGGTTCATGCTCCGGCACGAATCAGTTTGACGACCTCAATCAAAATTTGGGATCGATGACGCAGTTCGTAAGCTTCAGTCAACATGCCACGAATCCCAACACGCTTCTGGGAGGAACGCAGGATAACGGTTCTCCGGCAAGCGCGACGGCGACAACCAGTTCGAGCTGGGGAAATGTGCTCGGCGGCGATGGCGGATACAACGCCATCGATCCCGCTACCAACAACTGGTTCGCCTCGAACCCGGATACCGGATCTGGCACGCTGAACATCCAGGAATGTTCGTCAGGGGTGAACTGCGACAACAGCCTTTTCAATGTCGTCGTCAGCAGCAGCAGTGTCGGTGGAGACGATGGATCGTTTTACTTCCCTTATATTCTCGATCCGCAATCAACCACCGCGCTGCTGGTGGGAACCTGCCGGGTGTGGCGCGGGCCGCGGTTGGGCGGGGCGTTTACAGTATTGAGCCTCAATTTCGATACGCTTGGCGCGGGCACTTGCGCGGGTACCGAGGTCAACACGGTTCGCGCTCTGGCCGCAGGCGGGCCGAGCAACGCAAATGGCTCGCAAGTGACTTATGCCACGACTGACGGCCTCGGCCCCAGCAGCGTGACTCCGCCCGTCGGAGGAAATGTTTGGGTCACTACCAATGCCGCGGCGGTTTCCGGCACGACTTCCACTTTCTCAAATGTGACGCTGAACGGCCCGGGGGGCACGAGCATCAATGCCAACCAGTTCCCAATTTCGAGCGTCGCCATCGACACCTCGGACCCCACCGGCAACACCGCTTACGTCACCGTGATGGGCTTCACTGGTGGTCCGGGGCATGTGTGGCAAACCACGAACGCCGGGGCAAGCTGGATCGATTTCACCGGGACTGGTGGGAATGCTCTTCCGGATTCTCCGGTGAACGCGGTGGTCGTCGACCCCAGCACGCACATTGTTTATGTGGGCACTGACGTCGGCGTCTTCCAGAGCGCCACGTCTGGCGCCGCATGGGTCGAGGTAGGGCCAATTCCGCACGCGTTGGGAGGGTCAACTGGATTCTTGCCTAACGTGGCCGTGACTACGCTTGCGCTGTTCAACTCGGGCGGGCAGAAGCTGTTGCGCGCTTCCACTTACGGCCGCGGCGTGTGGCAGTTCAACCTGCTCGCTACGCCGGATTTCGAAATTGCGGTTTCCGACACGCCGCTAACCGTCCTGGCCGGGAGCCCCGCGACTTTCAACGGCACGCTAACGGCGGTGAACGGATACAACAACTCGGTTGAGTTGAGCTGCACGGCAGGCTCCTCGAATCCTCCCAACCCGTGCACTCCCAGCCCGGGGAGTCTTACGCCCACTTCCGCCGGAGCGGCGTTCTCGCTTAACGTTGGCGCCAGCAGCGTGGGCAACTACAGCTTCAACCTGCAAGGCGTCGGTTCGGATCCGAATAACACGACACACCTCGCGGCACTCACCTTGGAAGTGGTGAACTTCGGATTGACCGCGCCTTCGCCCAGCGCGGTGACGGAACCGCGCGGGGCAACTTCTCCGCCGGTGAGTTTTCAAGTCACGGCTCAAGGATCATTCACTCAAAGCGTGACCCTGAGCTGCAGCTTCACCCCCAGTATTCCGGGCGCGACCTGCGTGTTCACACCACAGGCCACAGTGAATCCCACAGCGAGTTCGCCGGTCGCGATGACGGCAACGGTTTCCGTGCCGGCCGCTACTCCGACGGGCAACTACACCGTGACCCTGCAGGCGTTGAGCAGCCAAGGGCTGGGCCCCGCGACCGCTTCGTTCACGGCTACAGTTACTACGAACCCTGATTTCAGCCTCAGCGAAGCGAGCGCTTTCCCTAATGTGAAGGCGGGCAGCACCGGAACCAGTGGCCCGATTACGATCTCCTCACAAGATGGCTTCGCCGGCGCGGTCAGCTTAAGTTGTGCGGCAACCTTTGGGGCCAACAGTTGCAGCATCACCCCCGCTTCAGTGAGTTCCTTCCCGGCTACAGCCAGCCTGGTGATCAACGGAACCAGTTTTCTGGCCGGCAGCTATGAAATTGCGGTGGCGGGCACGTCCGGTTCGATCACAAATTCTCTTGAGGTGCCGTTCAACGTGGGCGATTACGTGATCGCAGGCACGCAAGCGCTTTCCGCTGCTCCCGGCGGACAGGTCACGGCGAATCTTACGCTCACTCCGTCCACTTTCTACAGCGGTCAGGTCAACGCCACCTGCGACGCTACGGCGCTATCGGGCACGCAATGCACGCTCAGTCCGCTGAACCCAGTCACGATCGGCAACGGGACTGCTGTTGCCGTGACCGCGGTCATCAACATTCCGAATAATGCCGTTCCCGCCACATACAACATCAACATCAACACGCAGGACGTCACGGGAGCGCCCAGCCACGCCTGGCCAATCGCTCTCACGGTGAATCAGGATTTCACCCTCAGCGCGCTCACGCCGGCCACTCAGACCATCACAGCGGGACAATCAGCGAGTTACAACTTCAACGTGCTGCCGGTCGGCGCGTCGTTCACGAATGCCGTGAGTTTGTCCTGTTCCGGCGGTCCCTTGGTCTCGCTGTGCAGTTTCACACCTAATCCGGTCACTCCGGGCGGCAGCTCGGCTGCGGTCGTGATGCAGATCACCACCACGTCTAACGCGGCGAGCCTTTTTCCGCAGCGTCGGGGACGGGCTGCAATCTTCTACGCCTTATGGCTGGCGCTACCAGGGCTTGCACTATTAGGAAGCAGAGTACGCGTTGGAAAGCGTGCAAAGCTTGCCCTGCCGCCCTCTCTGCTCGGATTGTTTCTGCTGGCGTTGCTGCTTCCCTCGTGTGGGGGAGGAGGAAGCAATGGAGGCGGCGGTGGTGGAGGCGGAGGCCAGGGGCAAGGCACTCAACCCGGAACCTATACAATCACCGTGACCGGCACGTCGGGCACGCTGAGCCATCAGGCACCTTCCTCTATAACCCTGATCGTGAACTAATTGGCAATAGCGGGAAGAACGGGAAGTCGCGATATGATCATCGAATGCCCGATTCAGCGTATGACGTGGTTATCGTTGGCGGAGGGATTGTCGGCCTCGCCGTTGCGCTGGAAATCACTCGAAGATTTCCGCGCCTTCGCCTCCTGTTGCTGGAGAAAGAAGACCGCGTAGGCCGGCATCAGAGCGGCCACAACAGCGGCGTCATTCATTCCGGCGTCTATTACAAACCGGGATCGCTGAAGGCGAAACTGTGCGTAACCGGCGCGGCGGCGATGGTTGAGTTTTGCCGGGAACACGGTATCGCTCATGAGATTTGCGGCAAAGTGATTGTGGCTACTCACGCGGAGGAGTTTCCTGGCCTGGAAGAATTGCGGCGACGTGGCGAGGCCAATGGACTGACCGGACTTCGCCTGATCGGCCCGAGCGAGTTACGCGAGATTGAACCCCACGCCAGCGGCTTGCGCGCGCTGGTGGTGCCCTCCACGGGAATCACCGACTACGCGGCCGTTTGCGATAAATATGCGGAGATCATTGGCGCGGGAGGTGGAACCGTTCTCACCTCGCAGCGGGTGGTTGGCCTCAAGCGGCATGCGGATGAAATCGTCGTGGAAACGAACCACGGCGAATTCTTCGCGAAGTCGCTGATCAACTGCGCCGGCCTGTTCAGCGACCGCATCGCCCGCATGGCGGGAGACGACCCGCAGGTGATGATTGTTCCCTTTCGCGGCGAGTACTACGATCTCACTCCCGAACGTGCATCCCTGGTCCGAGCCCTCATCTATCCCGTGCCCGACCCGCGGTTTCCATTTCTGGGAGTGCACTTCACGCGAAGGGTGAGCGGAAGAGTGGATGCAGGGCCTAACGCAGTTCTGGCGTTGCGCCGCGAGGGATACCGGCACAGGGATTTTTCTCTGCCGGATATAGCATCGTCGTTGGCCTTTCCCGGATTCTGGCGAATGGCCGCGAAGCATTGGCGGAGCGGACTCGACGAATTCCACCGCTCGTTCTCCAAACCCAAGTTCGTTCTTGCCTTGCAGCGGCTGCTCCCCGAGGTGATGGAGCAAGACCTGGTCCCCGGCGGTTCCGGAGTTCGTGCCCAAGCTGTCAAGCACGATGGGACCCTGGTGGATGATTTCCAGTTCGTGCCGTCCGGCAGGATGCTGCACGTACTGAATGTCCCTTCACCCGCCGCAACGGCGTCGATCCCGATCGGACGCTTCATCGTAACCGCGATGGAACAAGCGCTTGCGCCGTCGTAAACGGAGTCTTGCCAACGCAGCGTTTTGGGGCCAAAGGACTCTAGACAGGAGCACTTCGGCAGGGCATATTTGACGACTAGGCCTGCGTCAACCCCCCTATTTCTGAGGCTCCAGTTGCAAGGTTGGGCCAAAGGTATTTTCTGCTAGAAGTGTTTGTTTGGGAAGGCTGAAGAAAGACCGCGCAGTAATATCCAAACCATGGGACTCTTTTCTTCCGCAAACAAGAACTTTGTAATCGCTTACGTTGTTCTCGTGGCCTTACCCTTGTTGGGGCTGGCGGGCGTCCTAAGGTCTGGTCGCGGACTAGTCGCACCGATCTCAGTGGATGGCGTCTGGAAATTCGGCGTGAACAGTGAGAACCTGTCCGACGGCAGATGTGGCAAATCACTGGCATCTCTGCAAGACTCGCTCTTGAGCATCTCCCAATCTGGCAAATATCTGGTGTTGAGCTTGAAGAATGGGCCTTCCGCCATTGGTTCGGGCGTGATCGAGGGCACGACTCTGAACGCCACAATCCCGTTGCCTGACACGTCGACAAGCGAACCCGGGTGTGGAGGTGACGCGATGCTTGCGCTGAGTGCCACAGTCACCTCCAAAGCAGAATCACGTTCAATGCAGGGGACGATCTCGGTGAACGAGTGTCCCTCCTGCTCGACGATGAGCTACCAGGCCGTGCGGCAACCCCGGTCCGCCAGGAGTAGGGCATATTGATGCCGGACCTGTTCACCCTCGTTCTGCAGATTGCCGTGATTCTGGCTGTATGCCGCATGGTGGGCAGCCTGTTTCGCCTGCTTCACCAACCACGCGTTGTAGGTGAGATGTTTGCCGGCATCTTGTTGGGGCCTTCATTACTGGGGTGGTTGGCTCCGCATGTTTCGGCCTACCTGTTTCCTCCGTCCAGCCTTGGATTCTTGAGTGCCCTAAGCCAGGTGGGAGTTGTGATCTTCATGTTCCTCGTTGGCCTGGGCATTAATCCCGGCGAACTGAAGGGCCAGGGCCATGCTGCGGTCCTCACCAGCCACGTGAGTATCACAGCTCCGTTTGTGTTGGCTTCATTTCTGGCCCTGTATCTATACCCAAAGTTGTCCGACGATAGCGTGAGCTTTACGAACTTTGCGCTCTTTATGGGAGCTGCGATGAGCATCACCGCATTCCCCGTTCTGGCGCGTATCCTCACGGAACGGAATGCGTCGGGGAGCCGGCTAGGTACTCTGGCCATCGCTTGCGCCGCCGTGGACGACGTCACGGGCTGGTGCATTCTGGCTTACATCGTGGCACTGATCCGCGCGGCAAAAAGTCCAACCCCTATCTTGATGACGTTGGGCGGAATCGTCCTGTTCGCACTGATCATGATTTATGGAGTGCGTCGTCAGTTGCGCCGGTTCGAAAACATCTACCGCGAACGGGGAGCTTTGAACGAAGGCCAGATGGCTATTATGCTTTTGCTGGTGCTGGCCTCGGCGCTGTGCACGGAAGCCTTGGGAATCCACCTGCTGTTCGGAGCTTTCCTGATGGGCGCGATCATGCCCAAGGAACATCGTTTCGTGCGCTACATCCTGGATCGCTTCGAGACCATAACGGTAACCATGCTGCTGCCGCTCTTCTTTGCCTCTACCGGGTTGCGCACCAACGTCGGGCTGCTCGTGGGTCGCGAGATGTGGCTCTACTGTGGCTTGATTATTCTGGTAGCTACCGTCGGCAAGCTGGGCGGCTCAATGCTTGCTTCCTGGCTGGCCGGAATGCAATTGAAGGAGGCCGCTGGTTTGGGTATTTTGATGAACACGCGGGGGCTCATGGAACTGGTGATTCTGAACATCGGCCTTGATGTGAAGGTAATTTCTCCAGCTCTATTTTCCATGATGGTGCTGATGGCCTTAGTCACAACCTTCATGACTACTCCTCTGCTGGAACTGGTCTGTCCCATCCGAGGCACGGCGAAAGAGCCGACGAGCGCAGCCGTTGCTCTGGCTCAATTGGGTATGAAGCCCGTCAACGGCTCTTCCGCGTAAGGCAGGGAGCTGCTCGTTCTGAATCTCGATCCCCCAGCAGCAACGCCGTAGCTTACGACCGGACACGGCATGGTGACCGCCGAACAGGGGCTTCCACCTAGAGGATTCTGACGCTGATCACGTGAAAAGCGTCGCCGTTCATGTATCCGTCAAGGGCAACGCGGTGGGCATGGTGTCCCCTGACTGCGTCCGGATTCTCGATACGGACCAAGTGATGGTCGTCATCGGTCACTAGCAAAACACCCGAACCGCTTTTCAGGCACTTCTCCATGCAGTCGCGGTGACTCTCGGTTGCGCCCTTGGCCGCACACTTGGAACAGGTAATGTATCCATAGAGAGTCTGGTTCCCGTCCGCCGCGGCAAACTGGACCACCAGAATGCCGATACAGAGCACCGTGCAAGCCAGTAGCGCTTTCCTCATAGCGAAGCTCCTGAACATCCCCACATTATAGACTGAGCGCCGATGCAGCCGCAGCAGGCGGTTTGCCGAGAAGGCGGCGAAGACGGGCTTAATCGGACGAGTTCGCGAAGCCGAACTCCCTTCCTTCTCGGCCGGGAGCGGACGGAGTCCTCAGGCTGGCCTGAACTGTGTGCAAGAATTTTCACTTTACCGCCAACCGAGTTGCTGTAAGTTGCTGAAAAAAAGCATAGTTGCCTTCTCCGGTTGTGGCACACAACTTGCATCCATTGCGTCACCACCCCCAGATTAAGCTGTTTCCTCGCAGCAAGACGCGCGAGGTCACCTCCCCACAAAAAATCCTGGAGCTTTTACGCATGCGCTTGAAGATTGGCTTGTGGTTCCTTGCGGTGGCATCGCTAGTTGGGCTGGCTGGCTGCGGAGGTGGGGGAAATACTGCGAGCACGATTACCACGCCTTCCACTCCTTCGTTGGTATCGATAACCGTCGCTCCGAGCGGAGCTTCCATCGTTGCGGGCACAGGGCAGCAATACACCGCAACGGCAACCTACAGCGACAATAGCTCGAAGGACCTCACTTC
The DNA here is from genome assembly GCA_963749985.1 of uncultured Acidobacteriaceae bacterium. Classification (GTDB taxonomy): domain Bacteria; phylum Acidobacteriota; class Terriglobia; order Terriglobales; family Acidobacteriaceae; genus Sulfotelmatobacter. The sequence goes on from CAVVOS010000009.1 coordinate 104,027, forward strand.
GAGCGCGATTTGGACCACTTCTGCGGGCACTATCGCAACCGTTATCAATGGCGGGATGGTCACCGGCGTGGCTGCCGGCCAAGCCAAAGTCATCGCCACCTCCGGCTCGATATCCGGATCCACGACTCTGAACGTGACGGCAAAACCGGCGGTACTGGTGTCTGTCTCGTTGAACCCGGCCGGGCCCGCCGTTTTGATCGGGGGCACACAGCAGTTCCAGGTGATCGGCACGTATAGCGACAGCAGCACGCAGGATCTGAGCGCGAGTGCGAACTGGAGTTCGTCAAACTCCGCCAACGCCGCCATCAGCAGCGCTGGCGTCGCCACTGGCGCGGCCGCGGGGCCAGTGGTTATCACGGCCACGGCTGGAGGCATGACTGCAACTACCGCACTGAACGTGGTCAGCAAAGTCTACGCAAACTTCTCCGGCAGTTACGCTTTCACACTTACTTCTGCCGACAGCCGTGGGCCTGCATACTTCGCCGGAGCCATCACCGCCGATGGCAACGGAAACGTAGCGGGCGTGGAAGATTCAAATACCGGGAGTGGGGTGCTGCAGAATGTACCGACTACCGGCAAGTACGTTATCTATCCCGATGGACGCGGCAGTATCACTTTGAATCCCAACAGCTGCCACCCTTCCGGGATTGCTCTGCGGGTATTTCTGACCTCCGCGGGAACCACGGGCAGCATGATCGAGTCCGATGCTCTTGGACTCGCGAAGGGGAGTTTGGCCCAGCAGAACGTCGCAGCCTTCACCTCATCCGCCATCACGGGCAGTTATGTCTTCCGGGCTTCCGGGATTGGTGCGGGAAATTCGAGCACCGTCTCCGAACCGGTCGGGGAACTCGGATTGTTCTCCGCCAGCGGCACCGGCGTGATTAGTAACGGACTGGAGGACATCGACGACTACGGCACCATTCTCCCGTACCAACCCCTGGTGCAGTCTGCCTATTCCGTGGGCACGAACGGAAGGGGCATGCTGGCGCTGGCAACTGCCGCGGGAACGGCCAACTTCGTCATTTACGTCATCGATTCGACCCGCATGAACCTGCTTGAGATCGATCCTTCTCCGGCAGTCGCAGTGGCCGGTGAGGCCCTGTTACAGGACTACCAAACCTTTACGCCGGCTAACCTGACAGGCAGCTATCCTTTCCTGATGGGTCGACCGATCACCGCGGAAAATGGGCAAAGCGTTGCCAATATTGAGTTCGCGGACTTTGGCGAATACACGTTCGACAGCGTTAGCGCAATTACCGGAACGCGAAGCAATATCGGGATCAGCGGCGGATTCACCGTCACCGGAGGTTACACCGTGGGCCAATACGCCAACGGCCGTGGAACCATCAGCACCTCGGACTGCCCGACTCCTACTACCTGCGACGACCAGAGAATGTATGTTTTCTATATGGTCTCGGCCAGCAAGATGTTCCTGATGCAAAATTACACCATGCCCGGTTGGATGAGCGACAATCCCATGGTTGGAGAAGCCGATCTGCAAGCCAGCCAGCCGTACGGTGTCGCTTCACTCACGGGATCCTATGTGCTGCGTCCTTACAACCCGATCGCGAGCACCACACTGAGCCTGTTATGGCTAACCATGGATGGCACCGGCAACATCGCTGGAATCGCTGATTCCGTGCAGGGCTCCAGCTTCATCAGTGAGGTCATCAGCAACCCCTACTACATCTACGATCTGAACGCGTCGGGAACAGGCACCATCGAGCTAACCACCAGCGCAGGCACGCAGGATTACCGCATGTATGTTGTGTCTCCGCAAACGGCATGGCTTCACGGAGTGAGTCCCGAGTTGGATGGGAGTCTGGACCAGCAGTAGAGGATGCAAGGAGGCTGCGTCGAGCGTTGTGCCAGAAGCGCTGCGCAGCCTTCCTTTTCCGCCCTGACTGCAAAGAATTGCACTGTCTACGCTGGGGACCAAGGCTCACACTGGCAGGCTATTGCAAAATAAGGTGGCGCACGCTATATTGCTGGCAACCGAAGTGCTCCCCCTAGTTTTACCGCTGTGGGTTCCACGAAAGCTTACATCGTAATCGTTACAGTACACAGTCTAATTACAGAAGCAGAGGGCGTGCGTCAGCATGGACATTCGAGTCGAGTCCCGGCACCTGAACGATGTGGTCGTTCTGGTGCCCGACATTTTTCAAGATAGCCGCGGTTTTTTTACCGAAACCTTCCGCGCCGACCAGTTCAAGGCCTACGGTTTGCCCACTGAGTATGTCCAGGACAACCATTCGCGCTCGGTCAAAGGGGTGGTCCGGGGGCTGCATTTCCAATGGAGTCCTCCCATGGCAAAACTGATGAGAGTCACCGTGGGCAGCGCTTTTCTGGTCGCGGTCGACATTCGTAAAGGCTCACCCACGCTCGGTCAGTGGGTGGGTGTGGAGGCTTCGGCGGAAAACCGGCGGCAGGTTTTCGCCCCCGCGGGTTTCGCCCGCGGCTTCTGCGCGCTCTCCGATGTCACTGAGATCCAGTACAAATGTACGGGGATCTACAGCAACAAGGGCGAGGCCGGCATTCGCTGGAATGACCCCGCAATTGGCATCAAGTGGCCGCTGCAAGACGTCATCGTTTCCGACAAAGACCGGGTTGCTCGCACTCTAGCGGAGTGGCTGGCATCGCCGGAGTCCGATAACTTCCGCTATTCGTCACAACTTGAACCAGAAGCCTCACTACGGAGCTAAGCTAATCATGAAAATACTCGTTGCAGGCGGTGCTGGATACTTGGGTTCGGTGCTGATCCCTAAACTGCTGGAGCGTGGTTATAAGGTCGATGTCGTGGACCTGTTCTGGTTCGGCAATCAACTGCCGCGGCAAGCTGGCGTGCTCAACAAAGACATCTTCCATCTGTCGGTCGAGGATCTCGAGCCTTACGATGAGGTCATTTTCCTGGCAGGCCTCTCCAACGATCCCATGGCGGAGTATTCGCCCAGCCAGAATTTCATCTTTAATGCGGCTGCTCCGGCGTACCTCGGCTACATTGCCAAGATGGCTGGGGTTAAGCGCTATATCTACGCCAGCTCCTGTTCGGTGTATGGCTACACCGAGAACAAGCTCTACGATGAGACCTGCCTGGCCAGTTCGAGCTATCCTTACGGCATCTCCAAGCTGCAAGGGGAGCAAGCGGTAATCCAGCTGATCGATAAGGATTTCTCGGTCATCTCTCTGCGAAAGGGCACGATCTCCGGCTACAGCCCGCGCATGCGTTTGGACCTCATCATTAACACCATGTTCAAATCAGCCATGAAGGACCGGACGATCACGGTGAACAATCCGTCGATCTGGCGCCCGATTCTCAGTATCGACGATGCGGCCACCGCCTACATCCGGGCGATTGAAGCCAATCAGGAAATTTCCGGCATCTTCAACATCGCATCCGGAAACTACACGGTGGGAGAAGTGGGCGATCTAGTTAAGAGTGCGGTCGAGGAGCGGTCCTCGGTGCGCGTCAACCTGGCCATCAAGCACGTTCAGGACTTCCGCAATTACAAGGTCAGTACCGAAAAAGCCGCAAACGTGTTGAGCTTCCATCCCCAGGGCAACGTGAAGTCGATCGTCTACAGCTTGATCGAGAACCTGGAGAAGTTTAAGGACTTTGATAATCCGAAGTACTCCAATATCCAGGTCTTCCGCAACATCGAGAACACGATTGAGCGGCCGGCCTTGGTGGGAGCCGCATGAGAGTTGCGGTTGTCGGAGCAAACGGACAACTGGGAAGCGACGTAGTCGAGGTCTTCCGCGAGCGAGGCAGCGAAGTGTTTCCGCTTACTCATGCCGACCTCGAGCTGGCCAACCCGGATTCGGTCGCAACTTGCCTGAAGTCTCTTGCTCCAACCGTGGTAGTGAATACGGCTGCGATGCACCATGTGGAGCAATGCGAGCAGCAGCCTGAAAAGGCCTTCGCCGTAAACGCCATCGGCGTGCGCAATCTGGCCGTTGTCACCAAAGAGTTAGGGGCGGTCCTGATCCACGTCAGCACCGACTATGTTTTCGATGGTGCCAAAGGCCAACCTTACGTCGAAGAAGACGCGCCTGTTCCGTTGAATGTATACGGCAACAGCAAGCTATCCGGTGAGCAGTTCGTGCGCACGCTCAATGACAAGCACTTTGTATTGCGCGTATCTGCGATCTACGGCAAGCAACCTTGCCGGGCCAAGGGTGGAAAGAACTTTGTAGAACTCATGCTGAAACTGGGCCGGGAGCGCGGCATGGTTCGCGTGGTCGACAGCGAAGTGGTCAGTCCCACGCCCACAGCTCAAATTGCAGCCCAGATTTACGAGCTCAGTGGTTGCGACGCTTACGGGCTCTACCACGGAACCGCGGAAGGCAGTTGCTCCTGGTACGGATTTGCGCGCGAAATCTTCAAGGCCGCCAACCTGCAGGTCGACGTGCAGATCGCGGGACCCAACGAGTTTCCCGCAAAAGTTCCCCGGCCGAAGTATTCAGTTCTGGAAAACCGCGGTCTCAAGCGCCTTGGCCTAAACCGGTTCACTGACTGGCGGGATGGCTTGCAGCAATACCTCAATCAGAGCTAGCGGTAGTTTCCTAGCACCCGACGAATCGACCGGAGGCGTCCGATGCGGGTCGGCTAGTGACTCTCCACATGGACGCTCTTCAACAGCCGCTCACGGCCGGTGTGCATCCAGTTCCACGCGGTCTTCACCATGTCGTTCAACGAGCGCTGCGCTTTCCAGCCCAGCACCTGCTCGGCACGCGCCGGATCAGCGACTAAGCTTGGCGGATCTCCCGCCCGTCGCGGCACCAGCCGGCGGGGAACTTTCCGTCCAGTGACTTCTTCCGCGGCAGTGATTACTTCCTTCACCGAACTGCCTCGTCCGGTGGCTAGATTCATCGCCGCCGAATTCTTGCCCTTTTCCAGGTGCTTCAAAGCAAGAACGTGCGCTTCCGCCAGATCGTTCACGTGGATGTAATCGCGGATACAGGTTCCATCCGGCGTGGGATAGTCGTCGCCGAACACTTCCAGTTCCTTGCGCTCGCCGAGAATGGCGGTCAAACAGGCGGGAATCAAGTGGGTCTCAGGACGATGCAATTCGCCGATTTCCCCGCTCTCGTCCGCGCCCGCTGCGTTGAAATAGCGCAGGGCTACATAGTGCAAACCGTAGGCCTGCTCGTAGGCATCGAGAGCGTGCTCCAAGGTCAGCTTCGTAACCCCATACGGATTGCAGGGTTGCTTCAGCGTGTCTTCCTTAATCGGGCTTTCTGCCGGCGCCCCGTAAACCGAGCAGGTAGAGGAGAAAATCACTTTGCCCACACCGTTGTCCATGGCGGTGTGCAGCATGTTCAGCCCGCAGATCACATTGTTGGTGAAATACTTCCGCGGGTTCTTTACCGACTCCGGCACCAGCGAGTTGGCGGCGAAATACATCACCGAATCCACCTGTTTCATGACGCTCGCCAGCTTAGCCGTGTCGGCAACCTCACCCACCACCAGCTCGAACCCCTCGGCCAGTTCCGGATATCCGGTGGACAAATTGTCGTAAATTACAGTCTGGTAGCCGTGCCGCCGCAGCGCCCGCGCCGCATGGCTGCCGATGTATCCTGCCCCGCCTATGACCAAAACCGACACGTGATTGCCTTTCCGCAGCCCTCAGGCCGCCAACTCCCGTCTCTGAGTTGAAATATTAAGAAGCCGGCCACCGCGACGCAAGCGTCAGCTGAAATCCTTCAGGCGGGCCAGTTCCAAACCGACATTCCATGCGAACCGCGGACCGTTCACCAGATAACGGCGCCACAACCGCTTGGGTTCATGGGAAAGACGGAAGAACCACTCCAGCCCGTTCTCCTGCATCCAGCGCGGTGCTTGCCGCAGCGCTCCGACATGAAAGTCGAAGGCCGCTCCTACGCCGATCAGCACCGGCACCGTGAGCCGGTGACGGAATTCATACATCCATTTTTCCTGCCGTGGCGCTCCCAGCCCCACCCACACAATGTCGGGCGCCGCCGATTCGATCGCGTGAGTTAACTTCTTTTTCTCGTCATCGGGGAGCGGCCAGACTCCATCGGGCGGGGGAGGATAAATTCCCACCACCCGGGTGCCATACTTCTTGGCGCTGATCTCCGCCATCTTCTCCGATGCGCGATTTCCATAGAAGAAGTGTTTGTACTTCGGCCCGGTCTCGCGCAGCAATGTTCCCATCATTTCGGGCCCGTACACGCGCCGGTGCATGTGGTGGTGTCCATGCTTGCGCGCCAGCCATACCAGCGGCGTACCATCCGTTGTGATCAGGTCGGCAGCGTTCAGGATCTCGCGGAGCTCGGGATGTTTCAGCGTCTCCGATACTCCGTGCATCCCGGTCGGACACACATAATGCACCGCCCTCCGCTCCTGAATCCAGTGATCGATGACTCTGAGAGCGTCAGGGATTTGCAGTGCGTGGACCCGTACCCCCAGGACTCGAAAATTCGGGATGTTGATTTCCCCTGATTCTGGTATGACTACGCTGCTCGACATTGTTCCTCCATGGCCCGCTGGTAGATCTCCATCAGCATGGGATAATTCTTTTCCGCCGTGTACTTCAACTGGTAATCCTTGCGGGCTTCATTGCCCATCGCCCTCACTTCTTGGGGGTGAGTCCAGGCCCATTCTACTTTCCTCGCCAGGTCATCCGCATCGCCGGGCGTATAGTGCAGTCCCGTACGGCCGTCGGTCACGACTTCCTGCATGGTTCCCATGCGGGCGCAGATCACCGGTGTGGAGCAGGCAAAAGATTCTGCCAGAGTCATGGGAAAACCTTCATACCACTCGCTGGGAAAGATCAAGAAGCGCGCATTATTCAGCGCAGCGATGGTTTTCTCCCGTGGCAGCTTTCCCGTGAAAGTGACATTGGCAATTCCCTCTTGCGCCGCTTTCTTCCTGAGCTGCTCTTCCTCCGGCCCCCCGCCCACAATCAGCACTGGAATCGCCATACCCAAGCGCTTCCATGCTTCGAGGATCATGCCCACCCGCTTCTCAGGCGACAACCGGCCCACAAAGATCGCGTAGTCTCCGTCTCCCTTGCGGTCCCCGGGGTCGGGATCGATAAAATTAGGTTTTACCGTGATCTTTTCCGCGGGCAGCCCTCCTTCGATGAACTTGCTCCGGGAGAACTCGCTCAGGGCCACAAAGCACGAGACTTCGCGATCCCAGGTTTTCCGCAAACGATGAAACCCAAGCATTAATGCCGTCACTGCCGTAGCGGCCCGCGAATTGCGATAGCAGCCGTATTGCACGCTACGCAGCAGCGAATGCTGCATGCACTCCTGACAAACCTTGCCATCGCGAAACAGCGTGGCGGAGGGACAAAGCAACCGGTAATTGTGCAGGGTTTGTACGACCGGCACTCGCGCCGCACAACACGCTGAGTAGATGGACGGCGAAATCATGACAAAGGTGTTGTGCACGTGCACCACGTCGGGCTTCTCTTCCCGCAGCACGCGAGCCAAATCATCGTGCGTGTCTGACGCCCAGATTGTCCTCTTCGCCAAACCGATCCGGCGAACTCCGGTGTAGGACTCGACGTCCCAGTTGCTCCGCCGGAAAAACACCACCTGGTGTCCAGCTCCTTCCAGCAGTTTGCCTTCGTGCGCGACCACGACGTCATCCCCCGCGTGCTGCTGATTCGCGTTGTGCACGATCACTACTTTCACGGTCCAGCCTTTGCAAAAATGTGCAGAATCCTAATATCCCCGCCCCAGGCGCATAGCCGCTTGGCTTTGCTACGAGTGGTTTCGCTGTTGCTTGCTGATTGCGGACAGGAACCGCCAACTAAACGGGGGGAGATGATTATCCCGTGCCGCCGAAACGCTGTCAAGGAGCCTTTTGCCTGCAGCGCGGCACTTGCACGGGCTGTCAAAAGCGCCATGGGAGCGTCAGCGAAATCAGACAACTTAGGGAGCTGGTTACTTTAGTTACTCTGCGAGCGGGCGTGCTGGCGGAGGGCTCATTACTTGGATTGCGCCGGCTGCGCCGGTTTTGCCTTGGAGGCCTCCCGAGATGGCGTGGCGTCCGTGCCGAAGAACTCCGGGTTCATCTCGGAAGTAAATGACTCCTGGATCTTCTGCATGGCCTCCTGGATTCTGCTATTTTGCAAAGTGCTCTTGATCTCCTCCTTCACCTCGTCGAGCGGCTTGAGATCTTTGCTGTCGAGCTTGTAAATGTAATGTCCGGTGGCGTCGCTGATCACTGGTGACACCTCTCCCACTTTCAAAGCGAATGCGGAAACGTGTGCGGCCGGGAGGTTCGTCCTCCGGATCTTTCGCAACTCAGGCGGCGTAGCAGTGGCCTTAATTCCACCGGCGTCGTAGGCGAGCTGCTGCAGCTTGGTGAAATCCTCCCCAGCCACCGCCCGGACTTGCAACTGGTTGGCTTCTTTCACCATCGCGGCCTCAGCCTCGGCTTGCTGCGTTTTCAAAGCGGCGTCGTCAGATTTTTCCTTGGGCGGCTGCTCCGTCTGCTTTCTGATCGGAACAAAGATGCGCTCAAAACTGGCCCGCTCGTAGGCCGCTGAGTTGTCGCGGTAGTAAGCCGCGATGGCGTCTTCTGATACGTTGGCCTCTTGCTGGATTTCCCGCACCATTGCCTGCGACAAGTTCTGCAGCCGCGAAAAGCGCTGCAATTCAACAAAGCGTGGGGTTTTGTCGAGACCTCGTTGTTCGGCGTTATATGCCATCACCAGAAGCCTGGGATAAACTCTGGCCAACTGACGCTGGACCGATGGCTTCATCCCCGGTGCGATGGCGTTGGCCAACTTCTCGAACTCCGCGCGGGTGATTACGGTCTGGCAGGCCGCTTTCTGCGCATCCTGCTTGTCTGGCGTGGTATTGGAGGTCTGGTCAGGACAGAATCCCTTGATTGTGAGCACCGGCGCATCAGGCGCAACCTTGGACGCCGCCGCGAGCTGCTGCGGCGTGTCATCGTCATCTGGAGCACCGGCCGGCGGCCGAGGTGGCAGCTGGGCTGGCTTGGCTTGCCCAAAGGCCAGAGTTCCGAGTAACAAAAAAGCGATCCAGGAAGCACGCATGGATGAGATTTTCTCCGGAGACAACTTGGCGGGGGACTTACGAGGTATCGTAGCACAAACAGCAGCTTCCGCCGGGCTGGTCGCGAGGGTTGGTTGGGGCTCGTGAGGCATAACATTGATTCAGGAGTTGAGGTTCAATTCGTTGGTTTGCTTTTTTTCTTTCCACAACGCGTAGACGGCGGGATAGACCAACAATTCGAGGAGAAATGAAGTCACAATTCCACCGACCATTGGCGCGGCGATGCGCTTCATGATTTCCGAGCCCGCGCCGCTCGCCCACAGTACCGGGATCAATCCGACGCACATGGTTGCGAAGGTCATGAATTTCGGGCGCAACCGCCGTGCCGAGCCCTCCACGATTGCTTCCGACAGCTGTTCTCGAGTGAGTTCCGGAGTCTCCCGCTTCGCCCTCGTGTAGGCAATATCCAGGTAAAGCAGCATGAAAACCCCGGTTTCGGCATCGACACCTAGCAGAGCAATCAGGCCAATCCAAACCGCGACGCTCAAGCTATAACCCAACGCATAGACCAACCAGAGGGCCCCCACAGCGGAGAAAGGCACAGCGAGGATCACAATCATGGTCTTCGTCCACGAGCGAGTATTGCTGTAGAGAAGAAAAACAATGATGGTGATGGTGAGCGGAACCACGAACCATAACCGCCGGCGCACTCGTTCGGCAGATTCGAACTGTCCGCTCCACACCAGAGCGTAGCCGCCCGGAAGTTGCAGGCGCTTCTCCAACTCACGCCTGGCGTCTTCCACGTAGTCAACCGCAGGGCGCGCCGCGACATCGATATAGACATAGCCGGTTGGCATTCCGTTCTCGTCGCGGATCATCGATGGTCCAGTCACTGTTTTGACAGTGGCGAGTTCCGCCAAAGGAATCTGCTGTTGTCCGCTGACCGGCACCAGCACTTTCCCCAGAGCCTGAAGGTCAGAACGAAAATCCCGCAGGTAGCGCACATTGATGGGATAACGCTCACGTCCGGCGATGACCGTACTGACGTTCTCCCCCCCTACCGCGGTGGCGAGCGTATCTTGCGCCTCTTCCACCGAAAGGCCGTACCGCGCGAGGGCTCGGCGGTTCCACGAGATCTCGAGGAAATAGCCATCACCCGTGCGCTCGGCGAAAACGCTTCGCGTTCCCGGCACGCTCCGCAGAATCACCTCAGCCTGTTGACCGAGTTGCTGAATGCGGCTCAGGTCCGGTCCCTGTATCTTCAGTCCCACTGGAGTCCGAATGCCGGTGTTCAGCATTTCGATCCGCCCGCGGATGGGCATGGTCCAGGAATTCGAGAGACCAGGCAACTCCAGCGACTGGTTCATCCCCGCAATCAGGTCCTGCACCGAGATGTGATCTGGAGTCAGGTGCCGCAGCCCGGGAAGCAACCAATCCGGAGCCCATGAGGAATACCAGACATTTTTCTTGCGCCATTGCTCCTGCGGCTTGAGGATGACAAGAGTTTCAAACATGGAGAGCGGCGCTGGATCGGTGGCGGTATCCGCCCGTCCCGCCTTGCCCAGAACATGCTCCACCTCTGGAAATTGGACCAGAATGCGATCGGTTAGCTGTAGAAGCTTCTGCGCCTGCTCGATCGAAACTCCGGGCATCGTGCTGGGCATGTACAGCAATGCCCCTTCATCCACCTGTGGCATGAACTCGGAGCCGATGATCCAGAACAACGGAATGGTCAGGACCACCAGGAGGACCGCTCCGCCGATCACCTGCTTTTTCCAGCGCAGGCTCCAACGGACGAGCGGGTCATAGAGCCGGATCAATGGACCTGTGATGGGATGATCCTCTTCGGCACGGATTCGTCCGCTAAACCAAGATGCCGGCAGCCATCCCCGCGTCATCGTGCTATCGCGGCGGGTCAGCCACAAGCGCAGTGCGGGATCGAGTGTGATCGCCAGTATCGCAGCTCCCAGCATCGCGAAGGTCTTGCTATAGGCCAGCGGCCGAAAAAGTTTACCTTCTTGTCCTTCCAAGACGAGCACTGGCAAAAACGCTGCCGCGATCACGAGTAGAGCAAAGAAGGTGGGCCCAGCGACCTCCTTCACCGCTTCCAGGACCACTTGCTCAGGGGCGAACGGTTTGCCGGAACGCTGATAGACTTCCAGTCGCTTCTGCGACTGCTCGACGACCACGATGGCTGCATCCACCAGAGCGCCGCAGGCAATCGCGATCCCGGCCAGCGACATCACGTTGATGCTCGAACCGGTGTAACGCAGTGGAATAAACGTGAACACGATGGCGATCGGAATCGTAATCACAGGAATGACAGCGCTGGGAAAGTCCCAGAGGAAAATCAGGATGATAGCAACCACCGTCAGTACCACTTCGATCAGCGTGGTGGACGTGTTAGAGATCGCGCGACGTATTAGGTCCGAACGGTCATACACGGGCACGACTGTGACGCCCTTTGGCATGCCCGGTGCGATCTCTCGGAGGCGAGCCTTGACGCCATCGATGACATCGAGAGCGTTATAGCCTTCGCGCATGACAACGATGCCAGAGACTGCTTCCCCGTTACCATCGAAATCGGTCACGCCGCGTCGCAAATCCGGTCCCAGAACAACCCGTCCTACATCCTTGATGCGGATCGGGGTGCCATTCTCCGCGGTCAGTTCGGTTTCTTCCAGGTCCTTGGCGGACTTCACGTAGCCGTGTCCACGAATCATGTATTCCGCGCCACCGAAATCGAGCAGGCGCGCCCCGGTTTCGTTGTTGCTCTCGCGGACGGCGTCAACCACACGGGAGAGTGGAATCCCATAGGACCGCAAGCGATTCGGGTCGACGTTCACCTGATACTGTTGAGTGAATCCTCCGACCGATGCAACCTCCGCAACTCCGGGCACCGCCTTCAGGTAGTACTTGAGATTCCAATCCTGATACGAGCGCAGCTCTGCCAGGCTGTGCTGTTTCGAGTCATCCCGCAAAATGTATTGAAAGATCCAGCCCAGCCCGGTGGCGTCAGGACCGATCTCCGTTTTCACACCTTCGGGCAATCTTGGCACCACTGCCGAGAGATATTCGAGGGTTCTGGAGCGCGCCCAATAGATGTCGGTGCCCTCTTCAAAGATCACATACACGTAGGAGAAGCCGAAGTCAGAGATGCCGCGCACCGTGCGCACGCTCGGCGCTCCGGTCATGGCGGAGATGATGGGATAGGTGACTTGATCTTCGAGAATATCCGGGCTGCGGTCCCACCGCGAGAGGATGATGACCTGAGTCTCGCTTAGGTCGGGGAGGGCATCCACCGGCATGCTCGCTATCGACCATGCACCCCACAGGCACGCTCCTGCCACCAGGAAGAAGACCAAGAGCTTGTTTCGTACCGAGAATTCGATGACGTGATTAATCATGCTGGGTGGTTGTCGACCTCATGCGGCTCTCCGAGTCGATGAGAAAAGTGCCTGAAGTGACAACGCGGTCCCCCACCTGCAAGCCACGAACGATGACCACGCGACCGTCATAGGCCTCGCCGACCTCCACCGGGCGTGGTTCAAAAAGATCCGTTCCAGTCTCGACGTAGACGACCTTACGCTGTCCGCTGTCGATGACCGCTTCGGCCGGGACCGAGACATTTGCAGGAGATGGAGCGGTGAACTCCACGTCCACCAGCATGTCCGGCCGCAACACCAGACCCGGATTATCGGCTTCGAGGCGAACCTTGAGTGTTCTCGAAGCTGGATCAAAAAGCGGAATGGAATTGCTGACAACCGCGTGCAGCGTCCGGTTCAATCCCGCGACGGTAACGGAGGCGCGTGTCCCCGGAGGTAGAATTCCCGCCTGATCACTGGACACGTCCGCGATGATCCAGATTTTGTGCAGGTCCGCGATGCGGTAGAACTCGGCTTGCGCCTGAAATCTTTGTTGCAGGCTGATATCCCGCGAGATCACGATTCCGTCAGCCGGAGAAACAATCTTGATGTCCGAGACGTATTCATGGGACTTTGCCACTTCCTTGATCTGTTCTTCGCTCATGCCGAACGAGCGCAGCTGGTCTTCGCTAATCTTCAGGTTCGCCTGTTCAACGTTGTCCTGCTGGCCCACCTGCGCGGCGCCTATGTACCCTCGCTCCACACCACGCAATTCGAGGCTGAAGAAAGTCGCCAACGTCTCGCCTTTCTTCACCATGGTTCCGGCCGCATTGTTTCCCAGTGATCGCACCTGTCCTTCAGTTGCCGCCGTCAGCCGATAGAGGCGATTCTCGTCAGGCTCCACCCTGCCCGTAGTCCGGACCAACTGAGTTCCCGAAGTCTTGGCCACTGTTTCGACGCGTACCGCGGTAAGTTTTTGCGCCCCGCCATCGACGAAGATGGCGTTGGGTGCCAGCTGAAGTTGATCCGCGAGGCGCTGTCCTTCATAGACCGGCACCAACGCCATGCCGCAGTCGGGCGCGATGCCCGGCTTGTCCGAGCGGTACGAGGGGTGCATGGGGTCGACGTAGTAGAGAATGTGTTTGGTGTCGGCCGCCTTAGTGCCGTGAATGAGATAGCCGGCTGCAAACGCCACCACGGCGATAAGCAATGCTCCTGCTGTCGCAGTCTTACTCATCGATGCTCTCTCGTGGTTTCCACGAGTGCAATTCTATTATCAATCTATTGCCGACCAAAACAAAACTTCCCCAGTCACGACTTCGGCACCTCCGAATCAGGCCCTCCCGCAGTTGAGCGCGGCTCTTTCCGTGACATACAGCGCTTCGGCTAGAGTCGTAAGACTCTAGCGAGCGTCGCTATTTCCCGGATAAAATGCTCCTAGCTGTAATCCCTCCCCTCAAGAATCCTCCTGGAAGGCACACATGTTTGATATAAAACTTGCTCGCGGGTCCGTTTTCATCGTGGTCTTGATGGCTGCATTCTGTTTGGCGGGATCAAGCCAGATTTGTCCGGCGAGACCGCCCGCCGGGAGCACGGTGCAAGACCCGCTTGCGGTCTATAGCCAGAATGGCATCTTGACTGCAGGCATCACGATGGGCAGCTTTCTGAATCAGTCCGGGCTCATCATGTACTGCTACGCCTATCCGCAAGGCAGCACGGAGGCGCCTACGCTGGAACTGAATCCGGGTGATCAACTGGTTCTCAACTTCAGCAACCAGATTCAGACGTTCTTCGCCTCCGATGCTCAACGGCACGCCCACCACTTAATGGCGGCTGTGGCCGACCCGGATTGTAACGGCGAAATGACGTCATTCTCCAGCAACATTCACTTCCACGGAATGAATCTGCCGCCCAAGTGCCATCAGGATGAGACCATCTTCACGCTGATCAACCCGGGCGACCCGACATTCACCTATCACGTTCAGATTCCAGCCGATGAGCCCCCAGGCTTGTACTGGTACCATCCTCACCCTCATGGCTTGACCGAAACCCAGATCATGGGTGGAGCTTCCGGAGCGCTGATTGTGGAAGGGATCGAAAAGATCAAGCCGGAGGTCGCAGGGCTAACCGAACACGTCTTTGTGTTGCGCGATCAATATCAAGGAAGCGCGCTCAATACCACGATCAACTTCGTTCCCGCCGGTTCGCCAGCTCCGGTCATCGATATGCAGCCGTCGGAAAAGCAGTTCTGGCGGGTAGCGAACGCGGAAGGCGAGACCTTCGTGAACCTGCAAGTGCAGATCAATGGTAAGCCCGAGAAGGTAACCGTGGTGGCCCTGGACGGCACCCCGGTCAAGACCGACATTGTAACGAACCAGATCGGCCTGCCTCCTGCCGGACGTGCGGAATTCATCGTGCAAGGACCCGCTACAGGACAGACCGGCGCACTGGTTACACTGGGCGTAAGCACGGGCAAGGATGGTGTTTCAAACCCGCCCGCGTTAATTGCAAACATCGTTCCCACCGCCGGCGCGGCGAAGGATGCGCACAAGATTCCAGCGGTCAGCACCGAGTCCGAGGTCACGCGATTCGCGGGGTTGCTGAACGCGACTGCGACCACGCAGAGAGGGCTTTATTTCTCCGAGAATCTGACGGACATCAACAACATCGAGTACTACATCACAGTAGATGGCCAAACCCCCCGCGTATTCGCCCCCGAGGAACCGCCCGCGATTGTGACCACTCAGGGAGCGGTCGAGGATTGGACGATCGAAAATCAGGCCGAGGAAGTGCACGCCTTTCACATCCATCAGGTGCATTTCATCGTAGTCGCAAGAGACAAGGTGAAGCTGGCGACGCCGGAGGTCTTAGACACGGTGCAGATTCCTGCCTGGACCGGAACCGGCCCTTACCACAGCGTGACGATTCGTCTGGATTTCCGCGATCCGGAGAGTGTGGGCACATTTGTTTACCACTGTCACATTGCGGCTCACGAAGACGGCGGAATGATGGCAAAAATCCAGGTGAAGCCGTCTAACTGAGCGGACGCGGTCACCTGTTTCAGCTGATCAAGACGAAGCGGGCCCAGTTGTTTGCTGGGCCCACGCAGACTGTTGCGTCACCTCTATTGTTCTCGTCGAATCAGTTACGGTACGACCAATGAGGCAGTCATGGTGTGGGTAGTGCTGCCGCTATTCGCGATGATGGTAATCGGATAGGTTCCCGCAGCAGCGTTAACGGAGGTCACAACCAGCGACGCCGAACCAGGAATCGCGGCGGAAGTCGCTGATAGCTTGGCGGAAAGTCCCTTGACTTCTGTGACTCCATCGAAGGTCAACTTGGCGCTTCCGGTGAAAGCACCGATCGGAACAAGGCTCACAATAAACGTGGCGGTTCCATTCGCGATGGTGTGTGAGGCGCTGTCGGCAATAATCCAGTAGTCTGGTTTGTCCACGGAGATGTTGCACGAGTTGAATACGTTCGACGCGGGCGTTTTCCAATAAGAGCTCGAGTCTTGGGCAGTCAGCGATTCCCAACTGGAGAATGAATCCTTGGTCCCCGGTTTGGGGGAAGGCACCGCAAAAGCGCTCGTGTTCGACAGGTTCCACCAAGTGTTGTTTTCGGAGTTGAGAGTGGTCTGGAAGTCCGTCCAATCGGCCCCGCCCAGGTAGGTGTCATGGAACACTTGCTGGCTGCTGCCGACACCTTCGAGGACGTTGTTGGTATGAGTGAATTGCTGGGTTATGGCGGTAAAGTTCAGGCCGGTTTGCCAGTTATAAGTCGTGATTCCGCCCGCGGTTCCCTGGATGTTAATTTGGCTGGCGCCGTTGTTATAGAATTTGCTGCCAGTGATGGTGATCTCTTCGGCGTTACGGAGCTCCAAGCCACCGGCGAAAGCACTGTCATCGTTCGTCTCCAGGTTGTTGCTGCAGATATAGCTGTTCGACACCGAGTTCGGGCCTTCCACGACTTCGAAGAATATGCCATCGAGCAGGTTGCCCGCCGAGATCACGTCGCTAGCCTTAATGTTTGAGATATCGGTATCCCAATGCACGCCGTGCGTCTGGTTGTAGGCGCTGACGTACTGCGAGACGGTGTCATGGTGGGCCGCGAAAAAGTGGCCACCCGCGCTGTCCCACGCGTAGTAAGCACCTTGAGCGCCACGCCAGTTGTTGTAATTGCTGGTTATGTTCGTGTATTGCCCGTTCAAGCTCTCGCCGGAGGAGAAGCCGTCCTGTCCATTATGATTGGCCACTGAGTTTTGCACGGTAAAGTTGCTTGTGCCTGGGTTACCCACGTAGAATCCGCTAGCGTTGTTCCAGAGAAAGCTGTCGGTATCAAAGAGAATATTGGTGGAATCCCCGGCAACGCTAACGGCAGGATTCTCGCGACAGGTGTTCGCGTATTCGAACGTGAGGCCGCGCGCCACGATATTGGATTTTCCCTCAACATTGAAAAGCGAAGGAAGCGTCGCCACTTCGACGTCAGCCGTATTCATGTCAGTTCCCGCAGCCGGCCAGACATAGACCAACCCCGCGGTATCGTTGACGTAAAACGTGCCTGGTTGCATCTGTCCCGACGCCAGCACTTGTGTAAGGGGTGTCCCGTTTACGAAGATCATTTCCTGGCGAAGCACAATGTCCTGCTGCAATGGCCCCGAACCGCTCCAGCGCGTACCGCCGGTGAGCGGAGGGCATAGACCCCACTGGTTGGGCCAGGAGTTTTGATAAGCCGCTGAGTTTTGGCTATCGGTCTGCCAATTCGTATATTGCACGGCTCCGCTCACGAAGACCGTGCCATTCGTCGCGGCCTGAAAAGTGATGGGCATCGAGGTATCGCCGCCAATCCGAATCATGGAGATGCTTTCACGATAGATTCCGGGATTGATGGTGATCCGGGTTCCGATGTTCTTGTGGTTCTCGGAAACTGCTAATCCGGCCGCCGCCCCGATAGTCTTCAGGGGTAATTGCTGCGTACCCGGATTCGAATCTGATCCCTTGGCTGCATCTACGTAGAGAAAATTCGTCTCGAGACTTTCGTTGACACTGGCCTGGCCAAATCCATCCACTGACAGCAGGAACAGGCTTAGAACTACAACTAACCCAACGCGAAAGAACGTAGTAGTCCAGTGCTTCACACAACACCTCATAGATTTTCGAATGACGATGTGGCATCTTCTAAATGTTTAAGTTTTGGTGCGATGAATGTGCTATGAGCGTCGAAGAACGGCCAGGTCCCCGACGCGTCAAAACCCCAACTTGCCAACCCGTCTTAGCGATGCCGCCAAGTTCGTCGTTTCTAAGCGCTGAAAAGCCGCATCCCTAGCTCGATCTCGAGCACCTCGAGGTTGATTATTCTGCCGCAAACTTAAACAATTTTTATCAGCAGGCAGTGTGCATAACAATGTGTCGGAAGTTCACTCGGAATCCGTTCCGGGACAGTGGCCAAGAGGACAGGGCTAGTCGAGAAAGTCCAGAAAATGAAAAAGCCGCGCTAGGCGCGGCTTAGGTGTTGAGGGTGAAGCAAAATGGAGCAAGAATTAGCCAAGAACCAGTCTCGGCCGGTCGCTTCCCGATTCGGTCAAGCTATCGGGAGTTCCCGCCAAGAAACAGGAACGTCGGCAATCGTCTACTTTGTTTTCGAGCCATGTAGGTGACACCCACTAATTAAATCGTTAGACACTTGTTGAGCACCGGCCAATACGCTTAATAGCTCGTGAGGTGCGCTTGCGACGCAGGCTAGACCCGTCCTGCTGGTTATGGCCTGCTGGTACTCTTGCCCCATCACAGGCGAAAGGCTGGTATCCAGGCCGCCGAAGACGAAGTGAACGTAAGTGTCCGGATAGTTGAGTCTAGCGTCCGGAGAAAGAATGCTGTCCAAAAGGAAAGCGGCCTGGTTCTTTGTGCTCTGCGATTTGGTCGCTTGAGAGCAGATGGGCGACGAGTACACTGGATCAACGAATCGGATGGCGTCTCCAGCGCCGAGGCATTGAGGTAGCGTCGAGTTGTTGCACGGATCTGGCAAGTCGGGTTGATTACATTCGCAGGCGTAGTCTTCACGGGAAAATGGGGGACCACTGATCAACTCGGCCATGGCCAGGATGGAACTCAGCCCGTAGCGGGCCATGCCGAGTCCTATTTGCTCTGCCCCGCTGGAAGTTCCCGCCGCACACATGGGAGCAGAGGCTCCGTTTTGATGAATGTTGTTGTAAATCCAATTGATCAGCGTGGCCGGGCGACATGCAACGGCCACCATCCCGCCAGGCCCGACCTGCCAGCCGTAGGGTGGAAGCCAAACTATTTGCACAACCGAATATCCGGCATTCAGCAGGTTGTCGATGGCGTACGGCCCGTACACGTCTGCCTCCCACAAGCTCGTCCCATTGCCGCCTGAGGTCAGAACCATGGTGCCGATCGGATTGCTGGCTTGCGATAATTCGAAGTTGGCGTGTACATCGGCGACAGCCGGGCAGGAAACCGTTAAGCCATAACAGACTCCCGGCACCGATCCAGGTGGGCAAGTGGCGATATTCACATCTGAGATGCTGCCAAGCTGGCTAGCCACTCCGGTTCCACTCAACTGGACTTGGGGAGAAACCGGCGCGTTATCGCTCACCGTAACCGTACCCGTCAACGCCCCTGCTGAGTGAGGGGCGAATGCAACATTAATTGTGCAGGAAGATTTCGCAGCCAACGTGCTGGGTGCCAAGGGACAATCTGAGTTCTGTGAAAAATCTCTTGAAGTCGAGATTCCGCTTATCTCGAGCGGCACGGTCTGATAATTCTCTAAGGTAACGACCTCAGCCGGAGTGGCTGTATCGACGAGCTGATCTCCCAGTACCAGTGAATTGGGTAGTACGGCGACGGAAGGAACTCCAATCCCGTTCAACGCGGCAGTTTGCGGACTACTCGAGGCATCATCGTTTACTGTCAGTGTCCCCGTCAGCGGACCCAGTGTGGCTGGCGCGAATGCGACCTCGATGGTACAACGGGCGCCAGCAAACAACACCGTTGGACAGTTAGAAGACTCCGTGAACTCTCCTGAGGCGGAAATGCCACTGATAGTCAAAGATCCCTTCCGATTGTTGGTCAGAGTGATAGATCGAGAAGCGCTCGTGTTGATGACCAAATTTCCAAACGAGAGACTCGTGGGACTCAGAGCTTGAGCCTTGGCCCGGTTTACGGGGCAGAAAAGGATGGCAACTACTGCGCCCACCCAGAGGAGACATATTCTGCGCTTGCGCATGTTGTTACTCCTGTCGCGTTTCACAGAGTAATGAATTCCATCGAGGAGAATGACAGGGTGCAGCGTTCGGTCAAAGAGTTCGGATTCACGATGCAGGTCGTCCGTCTTCACAACCGAGCTAACCAGCACCGAAAGCTCTGAACAAGGAAAGCTCAATTCCTCGTTGTCACGGCAGGAAGTGCCGTTTCCCCCGGACGTCATTTTGTCCACTCCACGACCGAGTGTCAAGCGAAAGCGAATGCCCCGCCAAGGACTAGGACCGTGGAAACAGCGGCCTACTGGACGGTCTGATGAAACGTCGCTGGAGTCACGCTAGGAACTGACGCCGTGATGGTAATCGGACCAGGTTGGGACCCGGTGGTGTAGTTCACGCTGGCTTGTCCATGAACGGTTATCACCGAAGTCGCAGAGAACGTTCCATTGGCGCCATTGTCCGAGAAGGTTACGCTGACTCCCGAAACCGGGTTACCATACTGATCGCTGACCAGAACGACCAGCGGCTTCGGCAGTTGGGTGTTGGGGGGCGCCGATTGATTATTCCCAGAGCCAATCTTCATGGTTGTGGGATTGCCCGCAACGGAGGTCTCACCGAAGTTGACCTTGAGACTGGAATAAGTCGCGGAGAGGCTGAGCACCTTTGCCACCGTGGGAAGAGTGTAGTAGACGGTCGCTTCGCCGTTGGAGCCGGTCAACACAGGATTCGCGGAGAAGATCCCGCCGCCGTTGTCACTGAACTGGACAGGCACACCTGGCACGTCGTTGCCGTAGGTATCGAGGAGTCGCACCACTATCGGCGCAGGCAGTTGCGTGGCTACGGTTCCACTCTGCGCACCGCCAGATACTAATCCGATGGTTGTCGGCGGGCCGGCAAGCGCAGTAACCGTAAGACTGGCGGGAGAGTACGCGGAAGCCGTAGCAGTGATGGAGACGCTTTCTGGCTTCGTCGGCAAAGTGTAGCTGGTGCTGGCTGTACCCGTGCTATCGGTGGTCGCCGTTGGATTGCTGAATTTACCGCCCGCACCGCCATCACTAAAAGAGACAACCACTCCTGGAACTGGTGCGTGCACACTGTTAAGCGCTTGTATCTGTAAGAGCTGCGGTAACGTGGTTGCAACCGTTCCGCTCTGGCCGTTGCCGCCTGTCGCTGTCAGGTCTGGGAACAGCCCATAGGCGACCACCTGGGTTTGGGTTCCGACGTATACTCTCCCATTCGCCACCATCGGCGTGACGAAATGAGCCGTCGCCCCAAGCACATCCCGACCGGTCACTTGGCTGGAGTTATACAAGGGCGTAAGATTTGCGGCGTTCATCGCCTGTAGTATGGGTTGGGACGGATTGGCCACTATCCACAGGATGCCGTTGGTGCTCCCGTTCGCCGAGATTACGGGGGTGCCTCCTGAACTAATGCCTCTTGAAACGACCGTCGGCGAAGTTGAAAGCAGTCCATTGCTCAAGCTGAATGCCTTGAGGTAGTCAGCGTTGCCGGCAAAATACACACTGCTATTCCAATACACAGGAGTGCTGTAGAACGGCCCCACCGCACTGGGAAGCGACTGCACGATTTGGTTGTTGTTCAGGGGGTTGTAGCCACCCAGGTTGTCCTGGTTCAACAGATAGACAGTTCCAGTCTTTCCCGCCGCCACCAACAAATTCGGGTACGGCCCGGGCTGTGAGAGCAGTACCAAGGGCCCACCGGATCCCAGATCGAGATCCTTAGCCGCCATGTTGGCCTGGTCGAAAGGCGTGAAGTAGTCATCCACGTTCAGTGCGCCCGCCGCATAACCCGTTCTGATAACGCTGTCGCCGAGATCGGGGCCACCGGTGGAGAAGTCGAACGTGCCATTTGCGGTGGAGAAAAAGACGTTGCCATTGCCATCGCCTGCGGGCCCTCCACCACTCTGCCAAAGGGAAGCTCCGTAGGTTTGGTCTGGCGCGGTGTTCAAGACAGCAAGCTGCTGCAGCAACCCGGAGGAGATACCAGAATCGTAAGCGAAAAGCCATCCATCCGCACTGAAGTCACAGCCATTCGATCCAAATCCGATGTAGAGCACATCGTTTTGCAGTAGCAGCGCAGGTCTCTGCATTATTCTCTCGGGCTGAAAGGTCACAGTGTTGCCATCGGGCGCGATTATGGAAGCACTGACGACCACTGGTCCGCCAAGTTGTTCCAAACCCGTCGTAATATCAAGCGCATGCACGCGAAAGACGTAACTGGTGGTGCTACCAGAGACTTCCAGAGTCTTGGCCACAAAATAAATCGTTCCTGTCGTAGTGGAGATGACAGGAGTCCCCATGATGCCGTTTTCCACGAACCCCGTCGATGGGCAACCCTGTTGGGCAATTGGTACGGTGGTGACGCCAGCACTCGGGTTGATCAGACTCACATGCCACAGCGGAGCTCCGCCTCCCAAATTGTCGGCGTCAAAGGCGTAGACGCTGTCATGCTGAGTCGCAACGTAAACGACGTTGTGCACAGCGGAGTCAATGGTCACGTTCGGCATGTAAAGCGGCTGACCCACAACAAAACCATCGACGCTGTAGGAAAACTGCTTTCCAAACTGCGTGGGATTAACGTTGCTTGGAGTCAGCAGGGTTTCTGAACCGTAGAGTCCGCTGCGCGTATAGTCCGCGTGGTACGTAGGAACGGGGGTCTGGCCAAACAGGAGGGCAGGGCACAAAACCAGTGATACGAGCATCAACACTGTAACCGCCGTGCCCAGAGAACGAGCACGACAATCCACGACCGGAGCGTTAGCTCCATCGTGGTGGCAACCGAAACCACGGCCGTCAGAAACCATTACTGGCATAGGCTGACTACCCCTCATTACGTCTGGAAGTCCGGGCTTACTTGAAGATACGGCGTCCGCTGGGCAGGAAAAACCCCTAACGTACTTTCGCCGAATGCGGCCAAAGCTGTCGATAGCACGAACGTGCCAGTTAATCGCTTTATCAAGAATATCTGAGCGCTCTATCGGACCGAGGCGGCGCTGCAACTGCTCAAGGGGGGCAGTTGAGCGATCGCCGTGTACCAATTAGGTGAAGAGGTGCGGTTGACGGGCAAGTATTCCCCTACTACCCACACGGTGCACGAGTCGCTCGGATCCAGGACCGCTCCATCCCAGTCTCCCCAGCGATAGTCTGCCGGGTCTGTGTCCTCCGCGTCGCCGTCGGTGTTTGGATTGGCGATGAATCCATAGCTCCCCACGGTTGACGTGCTGGGGATCATATACAAACTATCCAGCCCAGGATGCTCGTTCGATCCCGCACCCGACACGTTCAGAATTCCTTGCAGATTCCCGACATGATCACGCGCCACGCTGGGGAGAGAAACATACGCATTCGGATCGAGCGGATCCGTGACCGGATAATCAGCGGCCACCTGGATCGCGGGAGGAACTGTGGTGCTCCAATGCAGAATCCGCAGGTCGGCTTCAGTTTGACTCAGAACCTGGCTTGGGTTGATTTGGATGGTGTGCGCCGAAGTCCAGATCCCACCCTGGCCGCCATTGGAGGTGTAGTGGAAGAGCTGCTGCATGCGGTCCCCAACAGAATCGATGTAAATTCCAGTCTTCGCCGTGGACGGCTGCGGAATACAGACCGTGTCGTAATAGTTGGTCGCGATGAAACACGCCAGTTGATCGCCCGTCTTTGCCGTCGAGGGAAGATTCCAACCGTTCACGAAGGTTGCCTTTGGAACAGCCGCTGTCCAACTAATCGTCCACTGTTCGACCGCCTGCGTAGCAATCGGGTTGGTCAGATAGCCATGATTGTGCGCAGGTTCGATCATGTAGCTGAACATCTCTCCATCGTTGGTAATGGGGGGAGTCGTGTCCGAATTGTTCGCCGGCATCCAACTCCGGCGTTGATTGTAGGCGGTCAGCGCGTGAGCGACGGCACAGGCCGGTGTGTGCGACTTATTGGTCCAGGGATTGCCAGTACTGGCACGAAGGCCGGCTAAATCCACCGCGCAGACCAGCACACCGTTGATGTTGTAATCATTGTTGATATCCTGCAGGTCATATGTGATCCACATCGCCTGGTTCTTGGCCGCAGGGTACGGCGGCGTAGTAGTCTGGGACGCCTGCCACAATCCCGCCTGGGGATAGTCCGGATAGTAGTAGTTCCCCTCCGCATTCTTAGGGATTACCGTGTCCAAGTCGAATTCGTAAGCAAACCAATTGAAGCTCGGATTGGTCTGACTCACGTCTTCCACATTACTGATCGCTACGCACAGGTACTCATGCCCGTTGATGGCAGAATCGATTCGCTTCTGCATAATCCAGCGGTTGTACACGTTGTCGTGCAGCAGCTGGGCGTTGGGACTGTTCGCCGTGGGGCAGTTTGGAGTGTTTCCGCTATTGTTCCCGTTCTGGCTCCATATTGTGGTGTCAGCTTTGGGAGAGGTGTTGCCCATGAAGTTTATCGGCTGAAAGGCGTTGGCGCCGCTCTTGTACCAGCACTGATAAGCGCTGTTGACGTGCTCGCAGAAATCAAGAGTTCCCACCGCGATGGTGGGATCCGGGGCGGCCGACGATCCCAGGTGCTCCTCAACCGTGTTCAGCCCGGTAATCACAGTCATGGTACCGTTCTGGCCAAAGGCCGCGGATGTGAACATAAGAACCGATATGGCCAGCAAGAATCGAAGCCTCATTAACTTCTTCTCCTAGAGAGTTCCCAGAAAAACTGCGACGGCCCCCTTGATACCAAGGGGGGTAAACTAACGGTGAATGTGCGTGACACGGAAGGCGGAATGGAAGCGCAACTTTCAGTGCGGGAAGTGTATTCCGGCACTTACGAGCGATGGCTGGGCAAATACTGATACCGAAGTAATAACGGAAACGTGGTCAGGTTCACCAGCCAATTGCGCGAGCCCCCGGCGGAGTCGCTGTTATCGACAATCTTTATCCTTCCGCCCCCCAGCTTATCTGGATTGCCGCCGAGATCGTGTTGCAGCTGCACCCTGGCCTCGGTCCCTTTGAGAAACGGCATGGCTGGAGCTGTGCCCACGACGTCCGCCGTAATCTCCTGCATGCGCTTCTCAGGTTCCCGCACGAAGTCCTCGTAGCGCAAGAGCCGGTAGCTGCGAGCCCTTAGCTTCAGTGCCTCCGAAAGAAGATTGAAGGACCACCACCAGGCAATGACTTTGCGCCGCGGGTGGGCTTTGAGATATCCCTTCTTCTTGGCCCAACTGGCAACTACTCTGTGCGGATTCCGGACAACGTGCAACACATGCAACTCCACCTCAGGTATAAGGCTGGCCAATAATGCGTTGGCAGGATTCTTGGAGGAGTCGACAATCACCCTGCAGCCGGTCTCGCGCGCGACCGCCCGGTACATTTCGGCCAAAGCGTCGAGAACCGGCCGGTAGGCCTCCGGGTTTCCCGAGCGGGACGACGCCATCAGCAAAGATGGAAACTTGCGAATGCGCACCACATCGGAAGCTTGTTGCACCAGGTTCGCTGGAATGGCCTTGATCTTATCCTTCCAGAACGGACAACCGGACAGAGCAGAGCCACAGCCACAGGGAAAGTCTCTGGCCCTGATGTTGACGTCGAAAAGATAGCGCGCAGCTTCCCCGATATTCACAAACCCCTCGACTTCGCCGAGGAGTCGAGCCAGAAGGGTAGTTCCGCTGCGCCCCGAGCCCGCGATGTAGAGCACGGCTATCTTGCCGTTTTGCATCTGGGTACTCTGGCCCTGCGCCTCTTGAAGTACGTCGGATTGGCTCACTGGACTCCCGCTCCCTTAAACGACGCCTTCTGCGTATTTCCAAGTGCCGAGTCCGTTACGGTGAGGGTCCCGCTCACGTTGCCCGCCCTGGTCGGAGTGAAGGCAATGGTGATCGCGCACTTGGCTTTCCCTGCCAGTTGGGTTCCGCAACTGGTGGACTGTTGCGAGAACTCAGCGCTGCCGCTGGCGACGTTAATGGAGGAAATGCTAATTGCGGTCTTTAGGTTGTTTTGCAAGGCGAACATCTCCGTCGCCTGGCTGCCAACCGTTACGTTGCCAAAGTTGTAGGTCACGGGACTTAACTGGACCTGAGCGATGCCCGTCCCAGTTAAACTTACCACCACAGGAGTAGCGACGGCGCTATCCGTAATGGTGATCGTACCCGTTCGCGTTCCCGTAGCCGTAGGGGTGAAGGTCACACCGATCGTGCAACTGCCGAGCGAGGCAATCGACTTGCAGGTGCCTGTCGTAGCAAAATCTCCCGATGTCACAATGCTGCTGATGGTTACGGATTTGCTTGTGTTATCGGTAATGATCAGGTTCTGGCTGGCGCTGGTAATCTCGACTGGCGTGGTGGGGAACGTCATGCTTGCAGGCGAAGCGGTAACCGCCGGGACTTGAGACATAATGGTTACCGCACCGGTCGTATTCTCGGTGCTGGCTGCCACCGCGATATCGAGCCTCCCGTCGTTATTGAAGTCACCCACCGCCAATCCCAGTGGCCCGGCGCCGGTCCCGTAATTAATGTGGAACTGGAAAGTGCCGTCTCCGTTGCCGAGGAGATAGGAGAACGTACCCTGCGAGTTGACATTGTTGGTGATCAGATCGAGGTAACCGTCGCCATTCAGGTCGCCCACGACTTCTATGGCGGGAGCGGTTCCGGTCGAGTAATTCTCCAGCGGAGTCTGGAACGTGCCATTTCCGTTCCCAAATCCGATCACTGTGGTATCGGAATCTTCGTTGCAAACCGCGAAATCGAGCAGCCAGTTGCCGTTAAAGTCTCCCACGGTCACGGAGTGCGGAGCGGACTTGATGTTAGCCAGAACCTCGCCGGTCTGGAAAGTCCCGTCTCCATTGCCTAGAAGAACAGACACACTGTTCGCGATGGGACTCGCTACGGCGAGATCCAGGAAGCCGTCGCCATTGAAGTCTCCGACCGCAACCGACGTTGGGCCATTGGCCACCACGAGAGAGGACTTCAAGGTAAACGTCCCGTCGCCGTTGCCCAGGAAAATGGAAATCGTGTTTGAGGCCTCGTTAGCCACCGCTAAATCGAGCTTTCCGTCCCCGTTGAAATCGCCCACCGCGAGCCACACTGGAGTCTGTGTGCCCGTGCCGGTGGAAAAGTCCTGCTTCGCTTGAAACGTGCCGTTGCCGTTACCCAGCAGCACCGAAACCGTATTGGCGGTGGAATTCGCCACCGCGAGATCCAGGAAGCCGTCGCCATTGAAGTCCCCCGCAACCACGGCCACTGGCGCAGTCCCGGTTGCGTAATCAACGTGGGGCTGGAAAGTTCCGTTACCGTTATTCAAGAGAATCGAGACGGTATTATCGTGCTGGTTGGTCACGGCCAGATCCAGCGTCGCATTCCCGTCAAACTCACCAGCCACGATGGCCGAAGGGAAGTTTCCCACGGCTACGTCGGTCTTTGTGAAGCCGATGGCGGTCACCGGGGTTGTAATTTCAAAGAGAGCAAAATTGGACGTACCACCTCCTGGAGTCGGACTCGATACGGTCACCAGCGCCGTTCCGGCGTTGGCCACGTCTGTCGCCAGGATGGTGGCGCTCAATTGCGAACTGCTGACGAAGGTCGTGGCACGTGCGCTTCCGTTCCAGTTCACGGTGGAGCCACTTACAAACCCGCTCCCATTCACAGTCAGGGCGAAGCCCGCACTTCCCGGCGTGACCGCTCCGGGCACCACGGGCAAATTGACCAACGGAACCGGGTTCTGCCCGAATGCAAGCGGCACCGAACCCACGACAAAGAGCAGGACTGCATTAACCGCGACCGACCCGAGAATGGAGCGCATTACTGTGTTCCCCCCAAAGCTATTTTGTCCGGCCACTCCCGCCTTTGACGGGAAGATTGGCACGTCTTTACTGAACTATATAGAAGCGAAATGATCGAAACAGTTTCACCGGTCCGGTAGCTACTGCCCGGTTCCGGTCAAAGAGACTTCTTGCGGACTACCGGCCGCATTGTATGCGACCGTCAATACGCCGTTGATGGTGCCCGTCGCGCTAGGGCTAAAGGCAATTCCAATGGTGCATGATCCCAGAGCGGGGATGCTATCGAGCGCACAAGGATTCGAACCGGCGGTGCTGACTACGTATTCGCCACTGGCAAGAATCGATTGGAGTGTCAAAGAAATGCTCTGGTTGTTGGTCAAGGTCACGACCTGCGCCGGGCTGGTTGTGCCGACCGACTGCGGACTAAAAGTCAGCGAGGCGGGAGAGAAGGTCACGGGCAAGACGGCAATCCCGGAAATGGGAAGGACTTGCGTGCTCACCGATGCGTTGTCCGTGAAAGTTATCGACCCGCTGATGTTCCCCGGCAGGGTCGGACTGAACCTAACCGCTACGGTACATTTCGCGCTTGGCTCTAACGCTCCTCCGCAGGGCGTTCTAGCGGTTGCCAAAAAATAGTCGCCGCTCGCGACCACGCTCGATATATCCACCACTGTGCTGCTGGAATTCGTGATCGTGACCGATTGGGCAGCACTCGTCGTGTTTACAACCGTGGCGGGGATATTGATGGTCTTGAGCGAGGAGCGGAGAGGTCCGTTAGCCCCGCCGGCTCCGTTTCCGGAGAGACTCACCACCTGCGGACTGAAAGTACCGTTGTAACCCACCGCGACTCCACCCTTTATCGATCCGAGAGCCGTCGGTGTGAAGGTCACGCTTAACGTGCACGAGCTCGCCGCCACCAGGGTCGTTCCGCAACCCTTTGATCCACTTCCCACCGCGCTAAAGTTTCCACTGGCGCTAAACGTCAAATTGAACCCCGAAGAACTATTGTTGGTCAGCGTGACGATGCGAGGAGGGCTGGTTGTTCCGACGTTCGTAGTGCCGAACGCCAATGCAGCTGGTGCAATTAAGATCGGTGGCACTCCAGTTCCGCTGACACCCACTAACGATGGAGTGTTGGGGAGGGAGTTGTTGACGGTTACCTCGCCGGGGATAGAACCCGTGAGCGAGGGGACGAAAGTCACACTGATCACACAAGTCCCGTTGGGTTGCAATGTCGCGCCCGAACAGGTGCTGCTCTGGGCGTAATCTCCACTCGACACAATGGACCCGATAGTGAACGGAGAGCCTCCGCTGTTCGTCACAGTCGTGTTCTGTGCTGTGCTGGTCGTGCCCACCACTTGGGGAAGAAATGAAAGACTGCCCGGCGTCAAAGTCAGGGCAGAGACCACGCCCGTGCCGGTGAGGTTCGCGGTCTGCGGACTGTTGCTGGCGTCATCGGAAACCGCGACCATCCCCTGACGGGTTCCTGTCGCCGTGGGAGTGAAGGTCACTTGGATATTGCAACTCGCCGCCGCCGCCAGACTAGTTCCGCAATTGTTCGTTTGAGAGAAATCCCCGCTCGCACTGATATTGCTGATATTGAGCGTGATGGATTGATTATTCGTGAGCGTGATGGTCTGCGCGACGCTTGGAATCCCTACCTGCTGGTAGCCAAAACCCAAGCTGCTCGGAGATAGGGCGACGGTTTGGTTCGATGACGCGCAGCTCGAGAGCGGAGGAAGTTCGGCGATCATCGTGTACCAATAGGGCTCGGTGGTGCGGTTGGCGGGCAAGTATTCTCCGACCACCCACACCGTGCAAGAGTCGCTTGGATCCAGGACCGCTCCATACCAGTCTCCCCAGCGATAATTCGACGGGTTCGTGCCTTCTGCATCCCCATCGGTGCTCGGACTAGCGATATATCCATAGCTTGCCAACGTCGAAGCACCGGCGGTCAAATAGACAGCATCCAGCCCGGGATGCTCGTTCGATCCAGCTCCCGAAAGACCCACAATCCCTTGCAGATTCCCCACTCGATCCCGCGCCATGCTGGGCAGAAAAACATATGCGTTCGGATCGTTGGGATCAATAACCGGGTGGTCCTCCGCAATCTCGATGGCGGGAGGGATAGCAGTGTTCCACTGCAAAACCCGCAAGTCGGCTTCGGTTTGATTCAGAACCTGGCTGGGGTTGATTTGGATCGCGTGCGCCGAAGTCCAGATCCCACCCTGGCCGCCGTTGGAGGTGTAGTGGAAGTGCTGTTGCATGCGGTCTCCCACCGAATCGATGTAGATTCCAGTCTGCGCCGTGGACGGCTGTGGAACGCACACTGTGTCGTAGTAGTTAGTTGCGAGGAAACACGCCAGTTGGTCGCCCGTCGTTTCCGTCGAGGGCTGATCCCAACTGTTTACGAACGATGGGGTAGGAGTCGCGGCCGTCCAGTCAATCGTCCACTGTTCAAACCCTTGGGTGTGAAGCGGATCCGTCAGATAAGTAACCCCGTCGCGTGTTGGCTCAATCATGTAGGTGAACATCTCGCCATCCGACGATAGGGGAGGGGTCGTGTCCGAATTATTCGCGGGAACCCAGTTATCACGTGGATCGTACGCGGTCAGCGGGTACGCGACGACACAGGCTGGCGTATGCGAGTTATTGACCCAGGGATTGCTAGAACTGGCACGAAGACCGGCTAAATCCGTTGCACAGAGCAGGATTCCGCTGGTGTTATCGGCGACGTTGGTGTCCTGTAGATCGTAGGTGATCCACATCGCCTGATCGTTGGCCGCTGGGTAAGGCGGCGTGGTGCTCAGGGACGTCTGCCACAATCCTGCTTGGGGATAGTCCGGATAGTAGTAGTTCCCTTCCGCATTCTTGGGGATCACGGTGTCTAGGTCGAACTCGTAAGCAAACCAATTGAAGCTCGGGTTGGTCTGGCTCACATCTTCCACGTTGCTGATCGCCAGGCACATGTAGTCGTGAGCTGTAATGGCGGAATGAATCCGCTTTTGCATAATCCAGCGGTTGTACACATTGTCGTGCAGGATCTGGGCGTTGGGACTGTCCGCCGTGGGGCAGTTCGGCGTGTTCCCGCTATTGTTCCCATTCTGGCTCCAGATCGTTGTGTCAGCTTTGGGAGACGTGTTGCCCATGAAGTTCACCGGCTGAAGGGCGTTCGGGCCGTTCTTGTACCAGCACTGGTAAACACTGTTGACGTGCTCGCAGAATTCAAGTGTTCCGACGGCGATGGTGGGATCCGGAGTGGCAGTGGCCCCGATGTTACCGAACTGGACGGTGTTCAAACCTGCAACCGTTTTCATAGTCTGCGCCCGCCCCACACCAGCAGCGGTCAGAGCGAACAGCATCAGGGACAATTTGAATCTCATCGATGATTTCTTGTTCGCGTTACAAGGAATTCGGATCGCGGGACTTCAATACCGATCGTCGCGCTTGATCTGTCGTAAGGAGCGAATCGGCTGAGGGATGGGCTGCTTTCGACCGAGGGGGACGGTCTGGCAACCACTGGCCAGATTCAGAGGTGGCATCGAAGAACCCCGCACAACTCAGGGGATTGGGTTCGATGAGATCGCGTCAATCCAAGGCAGCTGCTGGGGAGCGGCGGTTCGCGGAGGAGTCCAACGAAATCAAAGCCGATGTCAAACCATCGCGTCGAGCCCTGGTAATGCGAAGCGTCCGCCGGAGAGGATGGGTATCACCAACCACTCCGACGGACGCATAGATTTACTGCTCTAGTTCCACGAATGGCATTACGGAAGGAACTCCCTTGCCATTGAGAATGACCAGCATGTAGTAGCCGGGGGGCGCCAGGTTTGCCTGCGCCGGAGCGGTTACGGTGATCTGACCGGATCCGACGGTAAATTTCAAAGGCACATAGCGATTGTCGTCCATGTGGACAGCGTGCGTCGTTGTTCCCGGACGGAGCAATGCGACCTTGCTGATGCTGGACGCCTGAGGCGTGACAACCGTGAACTGCTGTCCGTAGTTGACGGTACTGGGCGAAGAGGTGATGGTTGGCCGCGCGCCGTTGAACAGGTATGCGGGAGAGTAAATTTCGTACGTGTTCTGAAGCGGCAGGCCGCTGTCGGACCCGGCAGAGAGCACGCGGCCGTCGGGCAGGAGCACGGCGGTCGAGTGGTAAGCCCGCACCCCATTCTGGGGCGGGAGCAGGCTCCATTTTCCCGTGCTAAAGCTGTACAGCTCGGGCTGCAACACAGGTGAAGAGTAATGCTGATTCTGGTCGCCGCCTACGACCATCAAGCTGCCATCCGCAAGATAGAGCAGGTTGTGGTTGAAGCGCGCAATGTTCATGGGAGCGCCGTAGGTCCATGCCGGGGTGGTCGCGGCAAGGTTAATGGTCTCCGTGGTATTGGTTGGACTACCGCCGCCGCCAATGTCGTTGGCTGCGCCTCCCACAATCATCACCTGTTCCCCGCCAGGTTCCAAAACCGCAGCCGCATGGTCACGCGTCCCAAAGTTCATGTTGGCGACGGCAGACCAAGTGTTGGTTTTGGGATTGAACATGGTGCTGTTCGGTCGAGGCGCAGGGTAGAAGACATTCCCGTTCCCGAGAACAATCAAGAGAGGATAGAGATCGACAGGCGGAGTAATGTTGGCGGACGTAGGCAACACCGTCCATGCATTCGTAGTGGGGTTGTAAGATTCCAACTCGTTCTCGATGGTCGTTCCGTTCTGGGCCGCTCCTGAGGCCGCGAGAATGGTTCCATTGGGCATTGCTATCGCGGTTGGATACCAACGCGCGTAAGTCATCACCGGTCCCGTTGACCAGAGGTTGGTGCTGGGAGTGAAAAATGTCGTGTTGGGGATGCCGGAATCCGCCGGATATTGCGCGTCATCCGTGCCGCCATCGACCAGCAGCGTGCCGTTGGGCAGGAACGCCAAGGCGGAGCAGAAGATATCGATGGGCCAGGGCACGGTTAGATCCGTGAGGGTATTAGCGACTGGGTCATAAAGGCGAACGGGCGAGGGCCCCCCCGAACGTCCGACCGGGTAGCCCCAGAGCAGGACCTTTCCCGTATTAAGGAGAGCTGCATGGATCGCGAGCATACCCAAACTCTGCGGAGCGTTCCACTGACCAACATTGGCGGGGGCGGTTGTGGTAACGGTGAGCGTCATCTTGCCGCTATGGCCGCCAAATGTCGCTGTGATGGTGCTTGTGCCGGCTCCGACCGCTGTAACCAGACCGGCAGAGTTCACCGTCGCGACGGTGGGCGCCGATGAGGTCCAAGCCGCAGTCGAGGTCACGTTGCTGATGGTTGCATCCCCGTACTCGGCGGTAGCGCTGAACTGCAGCGAAGTGCCAACCTGCAACGACCAACTCGTCGAGGGCGAGATGCCGATAGCGGTAAGCGCCGTCGTTATGACGGTAAGGCTGCTCGACCCGGTGACGCCGCTGAAGGTGGCGCTAATATTGGTCGTTCCCGCACCAACGGCGGTAACCAGGCCCATGGTCGGCGTTACGGTTGCGATGGCAGTGTCGGCCGAAGTCCAGGTGGCCTGCTGGGTCAGATACTGCTGGCTGCCGTCAGAATAGTTTCCGTAGGCGGTGAATTGCCGGAGCGCACCCACGCCAATGGACGTGGGCTCACTTAGATCATAGATCTGGATGATGGTGATGGACTGAAGGGTTTGGGCGGCGACGGTGGGAGCCGACACAATCAGCAACAGCGCGGCGGTTACCGCAGCAATCAAAAAATGTTGTTTCGTTCTCATCCCTGTCTCCTGTGCAGAATCGGGTAGTCTGGACACTACCCGAGTAATCAGTCGTTGTAGGTTAGAAGATTCGCAACGTGTGCGCAAGCCCGCCACCGCCGCCCGGTCTGGGCGACGGTGGCGGGTCTTGCTTTATTGTCCGGTTCCGGTCAACGGGATCGACTGCGGTCCGGTGGTATCGTGGTCCCCGATCATCAAGGTTGCCGTGCGTGTGCCGGTCGCTTGTGGCGTGAAGATAACCGTAAACTGACAGCTCGATCCACCTGCCACGCTGGGCTGGCAGTTGTTGGTTTGAGTGAAGTCGTGGGGGTCTGTCCCCTGAACCCAGACGCTGAGGATCGCCAGAGCCGAACTTCCAGCGTTGGTGAATGTTATCGTCTTGGGAGCGCTGGAGCTGCCGACCGTGGTCGCGGGGAAGGTCAGACTTAAAGGAGTAATTGAGACCCCCGTGCTCTGCGCCTGGAACTCTACCGCTTGTTGTCCATTCCCCGGAGAGAAAGTGCCGAAGAAATCCAAAGTTGCGAATTCCCCAGTGCTCACGATGGTTGGGTGATAAACCACACTCACAGTGCAACTCGCGCCACCCGCCAAGGTGGCCGGGGCAACGGGACAGGTATTGGCAGATATCAGGAAATCGCCGGCATTGGCGCCGATGATGATGATCCCGGCGGGCTCATTGTAGTACTGCCCGGTGAAGGTAATCGGCACGCCGCTCTCGTTGGTAAAGGTAAAGGTCTGCGGTGCGCTGGAAGTGCCCACCAGTTGGGTCTTGAACTTAGCATGACGGGTGGGTCCGAGGCTGATGGCAACTTGCGAGGTCCCCGACAAGCCACCGCCGAGGAAGCTGCCGTTCGTTCCGCTTACCACGACTTGGGCGTTCAGGCCCGGCGTGTGCAGCCACCACTCTTGACCCGTCGGTTGCGGATCGAAGATCAAGGCAATGGTGCAGGTTGCTTTGGCTGCCAACGAGGTGCCGCAGGTGCCGGTTGTCCCCAGCGAGTAGTCGGCGGCATAAGTTCCGCCGATGGTGACTCCGGAAATCCCATACGCAGCCGTCGTGGCATTCTTGAGCGTGATGTTCATAGGAGCGCTGGCAATACCCAGCTCCTCTAAACCGAATTGAACGACCGTGGGAGTGACGGAGATCAGAGACTGGGACAGCACACTGACCAGTTTTGCCGTGGAATCAACCACCGCCACGTCAAGTTTCCCATCATTGTTGAAATCTCCGATAGACAGAGAGTTCGGGCCGGCGTTCGTGGGATAGACATTTTGGACTTTGAAGGTTCCATCGCCCTTACCCAGCAGAACCGAGAGGGTACTGTCGACGTAATTGGCCACCACCAGATCCAGGAAGCCGTCGGAGTTCATATCCGCCGTGGCGATCGCCTGGGAGTTCACGCCGGTGGCGTAGTCCGTGTGCGTCTGGAAGGTTCCGTCCCCGTTGCCCAGCAGGACTGAGACGACTTGACCGGCGGTCGATAGCGCGAGGTCCAGATTACCGTCTCCGTTGAAGTCCGCGGCTACGACTCCGGTGGGAAGCGACGCCGTCGCCAAGTCGGTATGCGTGGGGAAACCTCCGCTACCGTTATTCAACAGAATAGAAACCGTACTGTTGCTATTATTGGCAACGGCCAAGTCAAGTTTGCCGTCTCCGTTAAAGTCCCCCACCGCCACAGCCTCGGGATTAACTCCCGTGGCGTAGTCCTGATGAGTCTGAAAGGTTCCGTCCCCATTGCCCAGCAAAACGGAAACACTGTTGCCGTC
This sequence comes from uncultured Acidobacteriaceae bacterium, assembly GCA_963749985.1. Taxonomy (GTDB): domain Bacteria; phylum Acidobacteriota; class Terriglobia; order Terriglobales; family Acidobacteriaceae; genus Sulfotelmatobacter. Next base: position 138,889 of record CAVVOS010000009.1, read on the forward strand.
TAGGTTGGCGATCACTAAATCGAGAAAGCCATCTCCGTTGACATCGGCAGCCGCGAGTGCCCATGGGCTCTGACCGGTGGCGTATGGCTGAGCGGCTCCGAAAGTGCCGTCCCCATTGCCCAGCAGGATGGAAACCTTTCCGGCGGCCGGCTGCAGGACGGCAATGTCCAATTTGCCGTCGCCGTTGAAGTCGGCGAGCGTGACGGCTCCAGGATGACCGACCGCGTAGGTCACAGGCGTCTGGAACGTGCCATCGCCATTCCCCAGGTAAACGGCAACGTCATTGCCAGTGCCGTTGGTCGTGGGGTTGTTGGCCACCACCAGATCCAAGATGCCGTTTCCAATCAAGTCCGCTGCGGCCAAGCCATCTGGAGCGCCCGCGGAAATGTCATTGCGCAGCAGGGACACAGTGCTGTAGCTTGCGCTTACGGTGAAGTAAGCGGGGTTGGACTTGCCTCCTCCTGGCGCGGGACTGGTCACCGTAACCGTGGCCGTCTCGCCTTTAGCTATATCAGAGGACGGAATTGAAGCGGTCAGCTCTTTACTGCTCACATAATTGGTGGTCTGCGGAGTTCCATTCCAATTGATGACCGATCCCGAAACAAATCCCGCTCCCGTGACGGTGAGCGTAAACGTACTTCCGCCGGGCGCTGAAGAAGTCGGCGCCGTCGGTTGATAAACCAGTGGCACAGGATTCTGCGCCATTGCCGCCAGTGGCAGGAGTGCCACCAGAATAAGCAGAACGACGGTGGCCGGAGCGCTCCGCAAAGCTGCCAGAGTGTCGCTGAGAATTGTGACGATCTTCTTGGCTGTACTGATGTTCATAGAATCCTCTCTGATTCGTGAGCGTAATGCCGGCCTGGCAAGGGCAACGCCGGTTCTTCCTTTGCTGATGCTGAGGTAATCGTTCCGATTGGTGTCGTGGGGGAATTTCGAGGCAGCACTGCGTTGTTGTCAGCTGGCGCGCGTCCCCGCGAGGACGTGCGTTGCGGTAGATTTTGAGAGCAAGAAATTTTCCATAACCAGAGCGTCAATGCCTGAGCAAAAATAGCTCCGCACCGCATCCTGGGGCCGAGCCACGAGCGGCTCTCCGGATAAATTGAAGGAAGTGTTCAGCAACATGGGAGCCGGCGCATGTTCGCCAAATCGTTTCAACAGATCCCAAAAAAGAGGATTGCTCTTGCGGGAGACCGCATGGAGCCGGATGCGGTTCCCGGGAAGGCAGAAATCCTGCGGCAGCGCATCCGCCAATGGTCGCACCGTAGCCAGGGAATTCATAGAACCGCAGAGCGGAGAGGATTCGAAAAAACGTGCGCAATCTTCCTCGGGAACCGAAATCGCAAACGGACGAAACCACTCCCGGTGCTTCACGAAATCGTTGAGGTTTTCTTTAACATAGGGAGCCCACGGAGACGCCAACAGGCTGCGGTTGCCCAGCGCCCGCGGTCCGAATTCCGTGCGCCCTTGAAACCAGCCGACAATTTTGCCGGCTTGCAGAAGTTGGATGGTGGAATCAAGCTTCCGCTCGGATGTGCTTTGGATTACGTACCGGGCCTTGGAATTGTCCAGCACATCCTTGATCTCGTGAGATCGAGAACCTGGTCCCCAGTAATTATCGGCGTTCGGTTCAAAGCGCACAGCGTTGTTTTGCTGCCAAGCTAAGATGGCTGCGCCCAGGGCGCTGCCAGAATTCGCCGGTGCGGGTGGGACAAAAACCTGGCCCAGCCCGAGTCTCGTTTCCAAATCCGAAACCAGGAGGACATTTTGAAACATGCCTCCACCCAGGCAAACCTGTTCGACACCCTCGCGCTTCCGGTAATGCTCGATCAGATCCCCTATGATTTCCGTGCAAGCATGCTGAACGCTGCTGGCCAGAGCGCGCCGTTGATCGTCGCCGAGTGACTTATCGCCGAGTGACGCATCGCCTTCCGGAATGCCAAGATGCCGATAGAATTTGCCGGAAAAGGCCAGATGTCCTGTCACTCCGCGATGCACGAAGCTGGAATCCAAACAAGGCAGCGGATTATTCTTGCCGCGGAGCATATCCAGGAACACCTGTTTGAAAACAGGTTCTCCTTCCATGCTCAACCACTGGGTCTTGTGCTCTTCTTTTTGCGGAATGAAACCGAGCAACTCGGTAATCCGGGAGTAGACCCAACCCAGCGAGTGGGGGAACGAAATCGTCTGCAGCGGCCGGAGGCGCGTACCTTCCCCGAGTGCGAGCATTCCCGCTCGTCCGTCGCCCTCTTCATCCAAAGTCAGAATCAACGCGCGGTCGAAGGGTGACAGGTAAAAGCTGCTCCCGGCATGGCACAGATGATGCTCGAAGTTGAGAAAGCGGCACGAGGAAGTTCCGTTCTTGTGCCGCAGGATTCTCAGATTGCTAAGATCGCGTGCCAGGCCACCCAGTTCATTGGCCTCATAGTAGGCTCCCGCAACTGGAGAAAAGGGAGATGTGCTGGCCGCTCCCCAGGACCGCCGGGCCCAGCCACGGACGGGAAGCGTGGCTACCGCGACCGCATCCAGATCATGCCAGGTGAGCCCCGCCGAATCCAGGCAGAATTTGATCGCCGCCTCGGGCAGACCGCGGGTCGGCGTACGCGCCAGCTTGGCATCTTCAATGGCGGCCACAAACTTGCCATCGACGAGCAGCGCCGCGGAGGTGTCATGCCGGAACGACGATAGTCCGAGGATTCGCATTGGTTTCAAGAGCCCGGGATCGGACGCTAGCGGATCAGTCTCCATCTCCCGAGAAAGTGGGCCTCGCCTGCAGTTCCACCAACAAGGGACTGGTGCGGGACAGAAATTCCAAATGCCCGCATTTCGGGCATTCCAACATCACAATCCCGTGCCCCATGCCCTCCGGGACGAACTTCAAGCCCGTGAACAGATAATCCTCTAATTTCTGGTGACATCGTATGCAATCGACAGTCATTGCCAACGTACCTGCCTATAGCTCCGCCCTCTGAGTCACATTCGTGACTCGGGAACTACCGCTGCCAGTGGAATCTGTTGCGCTTCGCAGTGCCCTGCTGCGACATGGACAAGACTGAGCTCACTACTTCAGGTAGGAGCATTCGCCCGGTCAAAACAGCTAAACAAGTCGCCAGCGTTAAGGGGGAGTATTGCTTACGAACTAAGGGGAGTACGCACCACAACCACAAAAGTGAAGTGATGCTACGCGACCACCGCAAGGGCCTGCAAGTAGCCTAATTTCTTAGAGACGAAAGCCTCTATCGACAGCTCCGGGTGCAACTCGAGCAATGAATGAGCGATGGGAGGGCTAACCCCGGTGGGTGCCTGGCCGCTTAGACTTTGGTCGCGATTACGATGTCCTGATAACTGAGGTAATTACTTCTTCCACTCCACGCACCAAAATGGATGCCATCGGGCGAGAGAGAGTGCTTTTGATACACAGGCACTACGTTCGCCGGATCGTACCCTACCGCTGTTTCTGGAGTAACCGGGTCGCTAGTCCAGCAACCGTCCAGTTTATGATCAAACGGCACTGCCGCCGTGCCAGCGGCCACTCTGCGCCGCGCTTCTTCGTCCACCATAAAATAGGTGATCAGGCATTTTCCACCGGGTCGAAGCACCCGCGATATCTCGGAGAGATAGTGGTCCATGTCAGAAGGCAGCATGTGGGTAAAGACCGATATCAGAATGACCAGATCGAATTCGGCGTCAGCGAATGGAAACTTGTATTCTCCAGGCTGGTAGCGGCCGCGGGGATTGTACTGCTTGTTATAAATGTCGGCGATCTGGAATTTGAATCGCGGGAACTTGCGCGTAATGTTGTTCTGGCACCACCGAACCCCGCTGGGAACGATGTCAAAGCCTTCGTAAGAGCCGCTCGTAAGGTAGCCCGTCAGCGGCACCGCCATGCGCCCAATGCCACAGCCCATATCCAACACACGATGCTGGGGCTGCAGACCGCATTTTTCCTTGTAGTAGGCCAGGAACTCCTTGCCGACTTTCGTAAAGCCGCCGGAATCGGCGTAGTTCAAGTAGCGTGGTGGAACCAGTCCGTCGCGTTTTCCGAGTACCAGGTCCATGCCGTCGAGCGCGAACAAATAGGGAGCCCGCAACGTGCGCCGCACCCAGAACGGCGTATATCTCCTCATGAGCCTTAAGGCTCCGTGAGAACGCCAGTATTCGCGGGCGAAGAATTCCTTAGAGAGATCTCCTTGATTGTGTGTGAGTTGCTCGTTTGCCATTTGTTATTTTCCCCTTTTCACTGAATCGAAATCGAACTTGCGCTGAGACTTTCCGCGCTACAACGAAAGTTAGTCGGCCAGCAGAATAACCTCGTTGTCACTTTTGAAGCGGCTCGCGGCCGTGGCTGTGGCCTGCGATCGAATCACGAACTCAATCTCGGACCAAAACAGGAACGCCTCGTCGGCTATGTCCTATAGTAAGTGGCCATGTCCTACCGTAACCTGTATCGTGATCTAAGCAATACACCTTAGGCAACAATTTCCGAAGGTTGGGGTTTACTGAAAGTATCGGGGATGTCCTTCTGCGACTACGGGCCCATCTCTGTTCCACGATGACGGAGGATACTATGAGATCTTTGATCGTAATTCTGGCTCTCGGTTCTTGTTTGGGTCTAATAGGCTGTGGTGGCGCCAGCTCGAGCCGGAGCCAGGTTTCACCCGTCACGCCACCTGCAGGCGGTGAGGTCACTCCCAACTATTTCAGTTCCTCGTTCCAGACACCCTACAAAGCCTTCTTGCAACAGGTGGTCCAGCGTTACGGCAGCAACCCGTCCGTCGGCTACATCAGGATTGGGCTGGCCCAGGGCGGCGAGACCTATCCGAATTTGGGCTTCGATACCGATGCTACCTGCTCGAACGCATTCGCCGACTGGGGATGGACGCCGACAACCTGGGTGGACTACCTGACATCGATGCTGAGCTACGAAGCAACTCTAAACTCTTCCGCAAAGCTGATGGTCGGGCTTAACACGGTCAATCTGGATACGAGCATTCCCGACCAGGTCGCAGCGTATGCCGTAAGCAAGGGCATAGGGTTTGGCAGCCAGGGACTCCAACAATCAGACATTTCGAACTTCGACTCCGGAGCACCCTGCACCGCCGATTGGTGCTCTCTGTTCGACACCTATCAGGGACAGGTCGCGCCGCTGGAGCTGCAGACCGCAACCCAGAGCGATTCGAATGGAGGAGGAGTGACTGGCTCTCTGGTTCCTCTTCTCCCTTTCGCTGTTGAACATCACGCCACTTCTCTCGAGCTCTATTACGAGGACTGGCTGACTGCATTTGATCCGAGCTATCCGGGATATACGGCATCCTATGCAACAGCAATCCAATCGGCGGCTCAAGGCGCCCAAATGCAGGTTGTGTTCCCGCCAATTTCGGGGTCAGACGCCGACTCCATTCAAACCTACGTAATGCCAAATTCGGCTGTGACCGGGGCCGTCATCCTTATCCAATGGGCCAACGTGGATCAAGGGCCATCGGCCAATCCGCAATACGTCTGGACCTCCGTCGATAGCGCGATTCAGCCGTGGGTCGCGGCCGGCAAAAAGGTGAATCTCGTCGTCTGGCCCGTAGCGGACTCGGCAACCAACACCGCTACTCCCGCTTACGTTCTAAACAGCCTGGGATCGACCAATACCACCACCTGCAACAACGGATCGGGGCAGTGACTCCTTGGCTGGGCTCGGCCTGAGTGGCAGAGGCTGGACCACGACTCCAACCTCTACGCTCCCAGCCTGGAGCCGTACGCTCCGCGATAGGCGCGGAGCAAGCGCATGGGGGCAAAACAGTAAATAAAAATCACCGCCTCATCAAAAATTCGCAGAGCGTGATAGCGAACTCCATCCAGAAGCCTTTCCATCCATCCCAATCGCGGCGTGTTCGATCCATTCGAACCGGGGTGCAGAGGCCACGTTCCGCCATATTCCCGGTGCCAGAAATTCACGTAGCGCTGGATCTTGCGCTGCAGGCTGGGCGATAAAACCTCATCCTTCTTGCCCCCAGCAAAGATCTGTTTGCCTTTCACCCCGGCATGGTGAGGGGCGTCGTGAATAGGGGAACGGTCCGCATCTTCCAGATGCGTCATCCGGGGATCGAAGGGAATCTGCAGGAAGTTGCAGATACCGGAAAGTACTTTCTCCGGTTCCCGCGCCAAATCCTCATACTGGATTTGATGCACCCGCACTCCCAGGCTCTGCAGACGATCCGCTTCACGCTTCATCATCCGGTAACCGACCAGCGCCCGCAGCGGCATTCCCGGCTTGGCAAACCAGGGTGACTTCTGCGCCGCCCGCACGATGCTGCGACAAATGTCAAAAGGATTGCGATAGAGCACGATGAAATGGGCATCGGGAAACTCCTTGGCCAGTCGCACCATGCAATCAAAGTAGCCCGGAGACTTGCAGCCCCAGCGCGCCAGCCCCGCATATTGCCGGTACACCAACTCCATGGCCTCCGGCAGGGCGGGAAGCTCTCCGTGCAGCGCCTGCGTATCGATTTTGTGGCGGCTCAACGCCCCACTCCAAAACTCCCACCGTTCCAGCCAATCGGGCCGCGCCTTGCCTTTCCGGAACAACGGCCACAGCAACGGAAGATTGCCTTCATACATCAGGGCAATGTGAGGGTGCTGGTTCAGCAGGGTGTATAGCAGTGAAGTACCGGAACGCCACATGCCCACCACAAAGACCGGCCCGCTGTTGCCTTTCACCGTGATAGCTCGCTTGTCTGCCATAGCAATATTCCTAGTGATTGAATGGATAGAATCCGCAACTAAATTTCGCTTGAGCGCCGGTTGAAACCCAGTTCCCGTTCCTTCTTTTGACGGCGAAGGAACTCGGCGTATGCCACCACCGCGAGATACAGAAACGGAGCGTGCCAGCTTAGTTCTACATTGAGGAATGACCGCACCGAAATGATTCCCAGCACTCCAAGTATCTCCGCCGATAATTGGTGTTCGCCCGTAGTCAGCGAACGGTCCCAGTAGCTGCGGCCGATGATCCACCAGCAACCGAGGAAAGCAGCCACGAATGGAATCAGTCCCCAGAAACTTGTTCCAACCATGACCTCCAACCAATCGCTGTGAATCTGCGAAGCCTCCCCGATGCCCAGTTTGCCCAAGATAGCAAACTTGCCAGCCGCGTACGCGCCCAGTCCTGTAAGAGGATGCTGCATCACCAGGTCCCAGGCAATCTTCCACCAAACCGTGCGTCCGCTAAGATCCGCGACTTGCGTTTCAGTCTGCGATCGAAGAAGGAAGTCCCACAGCTTGGGGCCAAGACTCGTGAGCAATACGGCCGGGACTGCCAGCGCGGCCACTACAGCCCCGATCCAAACGCGACGTTCATACAAAAGCACCAGGAAAGCGCCGACGATGAATCCTGCCATCGAGTTTCTGGTCTGGGAGGCCACCAGCGAGATGAAGCCAAAGAGAAACAACAAACCGTACGCGATGCGATCAGCTCTTTTCCCGCCACGAGCCAGGAACCGCGCCAAGGCCACAACGCTGATAACGGCGCCAGAAACGCCAATGCTGTTGGAGGCCACGATCGGCCAGACACCGGAGAGCCGGCCCAGTTCGTCCAGCGCCTCAGATCGCCAGATCGCTGCTCCTATCCAGGTCCAGACCAGCTCGAGTCCGTAAACCGCCCAAACCCAATTCAGAACGTTGCGGAACGCATGGACCGACTTTACTTGGGCGAGAATCAACGCAAATACGGAAACATCGAGCAGAAACTCCAGCGACTTGTACAGCGTCCAGCTAGCGTAGACCGACCAGATCGAGGAGAGGGTACAAACCAGTCCATAGACGGCCAGGGCGCCTATCACCCCTTGGAATAGGCTGCGCAGCCACGGTGTGCGATGACTGAGCAATTGGTAGAACAGGATTCCAGCCACAATCGCTTCCGGCCCAAGTCGTAACACAGCCCAGGCGTCCACCGGGCTGGACTCGACCGACGCCACATCCCGCACCCGGAACACCAGCGTACTGATGAAGAGAAGCAGAATCAGCCAATGTCCCAAGCTCCAACCGGACCAGAACTCGGAGAGGTAGACGCTGCCTTGCTTCACCCCGATGACACCGACAACAATCGCTGGCGGAGCGAGAAGGATGACGGCCACAATCAAGGGCATTCCGAGTGATCCGATACTGGACGCGACGGCGGCTATCGCCAGGCTGAGGAGAAAGCCCACGGTCACGAAGACCAGGAGCAACCTCAAACCTCGCGCGTTCCACCCCGGCTGTGTAGTTTCTGTGGTCATTTTCTTTTGCGTCGTTTGTTCAATTGCAGTCGTACCCACCCCCGCTCGGTTTGCTATCGCCCTTCCTTGAGCGCGTCCAGCACGCCGTAGTAGGCAGGTTTCTTGTTGTACTGACCGTCAAACAGGACTGGATTGGCGTCGAGCAAGTCTTTATTGGTCCGCAGCCAGGTCAGGTCATCGTTGATGCCAAACACAGTAAACGATGTGCAGTTGGAGTCTTTCAAACAGGTATGCACGATGTTGTAGAAGACTTCCTTTTGCTTGCCGTAAGGATCCTGAACCGCTCCCGGCGGCCCCTGGTAGACATCCATCTCAGTGATCTGCACCTGAAGTCCGGCCTGGCGCGCTTGATTCAAGAAATACTTGAACTCGTCCACGTAATTCGCGTGCAACTGCTGCTCCTCCAAATGCATTTGGCAACCCACGGCATCGATGTGCGCGCCCAGCTTTCGTACACGCGCGATCAACTCAAAGAATTGGTCGGTCCGGCCTTTGTCGACGCCGGCCTGGCCGAAGGTTTCGTTGAGCAGCAGAGGCACATTCGGATTAGCTTGCCGGGCGTACTGAAAAGCCTTGGCGATCATATTGTCCTGCCCCAGCACGCGTCCCCAGCATCCGTTGTGGCCGGGAGCCAGCGGCTCGTTGACCACTTCCCATGCGTAATAGTCATCTCCACCGTGGCGGACGACATTCTCGATCTGCTCTTTCAAAATCTGATCCAGTTCCTGAGCAGACCAGCCTCCACAAAGCAGAGGATCGAAATGGAGCCAATCGGGCGAGGAGTCGTTACGGTAAACCAGGGCCGCTCCAAAGAGTTTCATGTTGTGCTCTTTGGCGAATCGGCTGGCCGAATCCATACCATCGAAATCAAAATGACCACGCTCCGGCTGGGTCTGCCTCATCGTCACAATGGTGAGCGCACGATTGAATTCGCGAGCCAAAGTGGACTTAAACTGCGGCTGCCGGTTCCAGAACCGCGGTTGGATCACGGTGGCGATGCCGAAGCCGAGCTTATCAGCATATTGCCGCAGGGTCTCGGAACTCGAGTTCTCCGCACTGCGCGCCGGTGAGGACAACGCAAGCAACACCGCCACTACCGCCGCTCCAACCGACTTTTTGAGGTTCGCGCGCATTCTCTGTTGGCTACGCAGTCTCGGGCTGCACCGCTGACACCGGTCGTCCCTCCGCAATCTTGCTGCGCAGAATGTAGAGAGTCACAACCAAGGCAGCTGCATTCGCGAGGACGATGCCGACCATGGCGCCCCAGAGTCCATAGGCGTGGGTCAGCGGTATGCCGACCGCCAGCGAAAGCACGCTGGCCACGCAGCGGGCGTAGAAAATCGAAATGGATGATTCCATGGCTCGGAGCACGATCGCGGGACCGAACGATGCGCTCCAGAGAATGGTCTCCAGCGCAACGTACGGAATGAGATAAGCGACTTCCGTGTACTTGCCCGCATAAAGAAAGTGGAAGGCCTGCGCCTTAAAGGGCATGAAGACCAGCCAATAGGCAATCGCCCCCACCACGTAAATTGCCGTGATCCTACGGGTTAGCAAACCGGCGCTTCGCCGCCCCTGCTGCGCCTGGATTCGCGCCGCGTAGGGAAGGAAAAGACACGACAACGCAGTGAAAGTCTGCTCCATGGGGAGGGCGAAATTCATCAGCGCCCGGAGCTGCCCCGCCTGGGCCATGCCAAAAAAGCTGGTGACCAGGGGATAGTACATGTAGTAAGGAATCCACGTTGCAATCGCCGCAGCGAGCGCCCAGCGTCCGTAACTCCAATGGCGCGTCCAGGTTTCTCGCGGCGTTGGCCCTGCCTCCAGCGCGGGCAGCCGGTTGCGGATGTGGAACATTAAGTACAGCCCGGTCGTTAGAGCGCCGGTCGCCATTAAAACGTAGGCGGTGAACGGGGAAAGTCGCCCAACCCGGAAGAGGAAGTAGGTCCCGCTGACGACGAGCACGCAGTACAGGAGCGCCCCAGTAGCGGCCCGAGCCGGGGCCAGTTCCATGTAGTAGGCGCGGCGCGCCAGCCAGAACAGCAGAATGCAAGGCGACGCGATGGTTACGCCCAGCAGCGCCCCCGGCAGACCTCCGGGCGCGTGTCTGTAGAAGGCCACAAATGCCGCCGCTCCCAGTACAACCACCGTGACCACGGTGATCGCCACATGAATCCAGACCAGCGACTTGAGGTACCCTCGCAAGCACCGGCTGTAAGCCGAGCCACTAAAGACGGCCATGGGCTCGAGCAACAGCGGGTAATAAAGAAACGAGAGCAGCAAGAAAGCGGAGAATGCCAGCGCGTATGCGCCATATTGATCCGGGGCCAACCAGCGGGCGAGAAGAATTCCCAGCAGGAAGTTCGCTCCCGAGATCAGTCCTTGGTCAACAATCGCCAATCCGCCCTTGGTCGCCCAGCGGAGCAGATTCTGGAAGCGGCTTCCCTCCGGGGTGGACCCGCTTTCAGCCGGTTCAGACTGGCGTTCCACCCCGAAGTTCTCGACGACTCCTACCGATTGCTGTTCTGGCATAGTGGACATGGGTTCTTGGTTCTGGGCTATTGCTGCGACTTTTCTGGCTCCATCCATCACATGCTGGGTGAGGCATTGGCCTGCTTGAACGCGTCCGAGGTCAAATCCCCCAACAGCTTGTGCCATGGATGCTTATCGTTCTGCTCAACCTCCGCGACCATGGAGCGCATCTTCTCCAGAACCGGGGGCGTGGCATCGTCGTACACGTCGCCTTGCAACAACTTCAGCACGTCCAGGCGGTACCTGGGGTCGTTGATGAAGTAAGTGAACAGCACGTTCAGCCGGTAGTACACGGTGATGAAGTCGTACCAGTTTTTTGTTCCGAGGCGCAACGTGTTCTCAAAGTTCGAAAAGCTTTGCCGGGAGAAGTCGTTTTTCTCCAGCGCAGCCAGGATGTCCTTGTGCGCGAAACGCGAGCTGTTCAGAGCGATGCTGACGCCCGTGGAAAAGATCGGATCGACGAAACGGCCGGCGTCACCGACCATGACGAACCGGTCGCCACAAAGCTGCTTCATGGCATAGCTGTAATCGCCCTCATCCTTGAAGGGACGGATCCGGTCGGCTTTGCGCAGAGTTTCTTCGAGCATCGGCCGCGTGGCAACCGACTGCCAGAAAAACTTTTCCCGGTCTGTTTTCGATTTCGCGAAGTTCTTTTTCTGCGTGACCACGCCCAGGCTGGTGACGGTATCGGTAATCGGAATCTGCCAGATCCAGGTGTTGGAAATCGGAAGGAAGTGGATGAAGATATAGTCGCGGTGGTCGCCTTTTTGGGAGAAGACTTTGCGATCGTAGTTGTCGAACCAGCTGTGAATGGCGTACTGATCGAACACGGGATCCTGCACCTTGAGCTTGAGCTGGTTGCCCAGGAAGGTATTGCGGCCGCTGGCGTCCACGACCATCCTCGCGCTGACCCCCATTTCCTTCCCGTTCCGCCCCATGGTGAAGCGGACCACCGGCTCCTTGGGGCCGAAATCGACTGCGCTCACCTTAACGCCTTCGTAAACCGCCGCGCCGAACTTGTTGGCGTGCTGCAAGAGCATCAGATCGAACTTGCCACGGTCCACATGGTAGGTGTAGTTCTTGTCCACACCCACCTGCTCCCGTTCGTCGAAGCGGATGTCGGCGTGGCAATCCGCAGACAGGCCTTCCCATCCATGTTGATAAGGAATTTTCTGCTTCTCGTCGGCCGTCCAGACCGCGCCGAACTTGTGGGGAAACTTCGCTTCTTCCATCAGAGGCAGAAAGTCGAGGTCGCGGAACACGCGGGTCGAAGAAGGAACCAACGACTCACCCACGTGGGGACGGGGAAACAACTCGCGCTCAAAAACTACGCAACTCACTCCCGCTTTGGCCAGGTAGGCGCCCATGGAACTGCCCGCGGGCCCACCACCAATGATGGCAACGTCAAAATCCGGCTTCGTAAGAACCATTGTTGTGATTGCTCCTCTTACTGGGAATTAGAAACGGAATCGAAATTACTTGATGGAAAGCTCTTCCTGCAGAACTACAGCCTGCGCCCGCTCGAGGCAAGCTCGCAAGTGCTGAGCTAAGACCCGAACCTGTGGTTCGGCGAGAATGCTGACATGGCCTCCGGGGATCTCGTAGACCTCCAGGCCTCCAGCGGCGAGGCTCTGCCAACCCGCGTAGGGATCGCGAACACCGCGCAACGACTTCTCGCTTGCACAAAACAGAGTTACCGACCCGGGGTAACGACGCATTTCGTATTGCATCCCGGCTTGATTGATGGCTTCCCGGACATCCTTCAAAGCTCGGGGCAAGAAGTGACGATAAATCCTCTTCTGCAGTTGATAACGGCTGATCTTGCGACCGATGTATTCGAACTGCTCATTTCTTGGCATCTGCCACAGCTTCCGGAGCAACACCACCTTGCTCTCGTATCCCTTGGGAAAGGTATCGAACAAGAAAAGCAGCCCAACTTGCTGACCCTGAGCGTGCAACTGCTGAGCCATTTCAAACGCGACCGTGCCCCCGAATGACAATCCTCCCAGGAAGTACGGCCCTTCCGGTTGGACAGCCCGAATCTCCTTCAAATAGTGTGCCGCCATATCCTCAACCCGGTTGAGGCGCGGCTGTTTCCCGTCCAGACCCTGAGCCTGCAATCCGTACATGGGTTGGTCAGGCGCCAGGTGTTGAGCCAGTTCGCGGTAAACCATCACCGCGCCGCCCCCACCGTGAATGCAAAACAAAGGGGGCTTCGATCCGCTGGGTTTGATCGGAACCAGCGAAGACCAGTCTGACGAACAACCCTCACCGCGGAGCACGTTCGCGAGTTGTTCAATCGTGGGCGCCTGGAGCAAGGTAGTAATGGGAAGCCTTTTTCCGAACTCCTGCTCGATGCGATGCATCAGCCTGACTGCCAGCAGTGAGTGGCCCCCCAGTTCAAAGAAGTTCTGCTGCACTCCGATGGGACGCCTGCCCAGAAGCTGTTCCCACAACTTCACCAGTTCGGATTCCAAAGCATCTTTGGGCACTGAAAATCCTTCTTCAACCGCCAGATCGTCAGCGGAGGGAGCAGGCAAGGCCCGCCGATCCACCTTGCCGTTGGGCGTCAGCGGCAGCGACGACAGCGCCACGAAAGCGTGCGGCACCATGTACTCCGGCAGTCCATCTTTCAGGAACCTGCGCAACTCCGCGCCCTTGGGGGCTGGCTGTTGCTTGGCGACGAAATAAGCCAGCAAGTTTTTGGCTCCGGAATCGTCTTCGCGGACAACCACCACCGGATCTGAAACCGCGGGGTGCTGACTCAGCGCGGCTTCGATCTCGCCCAATTCAACCCGGAAACCGCGAATCTTCACCTGGTGGTCGGCACGGCCGAGAAACTCGATTTCTCCGCTGGGCAGAAACCGCGCCATGTCACCTGTCTTGTAAAGGCGCGCGCCCGGAGTCTGACGAAACGGATCGGCGATGAACTTCTCCGCAGTCATCTCAGGACGGTTGAGATATCCGCGCGCCACACCCGCACCGCCAATGTGCAGCTCACCTCTGAGTCCGACGGGAACCGGCTGTAGGTGCGAATCCAGCACGTGAATCTGCGTATTCGCAATCGGTCGCCCGATCGGAAGAACCGCCGGGATTTCCGAACCTTGTGGTTCGAACGAAGTGGCGATGACGCTGGCCTCGGTCGGACCATAGGTGTTGATCCACTGCACCCGGTCTCCCGCGACTTTTCTCCACGCGATCAGCGCATTCGCAGATGCCTTTTCGCCGCCTACGATCACGCGCCGCAGTTTGGGCGGCAAGGCCTGCTTCGTATCCGACATCTGATGCACTAATTCATGCCAGTAAGCGGTGGGAAGATCCAGAACCGTAATCTGGCGTTCGCGAATCCAGGCCAGGAACTCCCGGCCGCTCAAGGGCATTTGCGGAGTTTTCAGCACCAGCGTAGCGCCGCTCATCCACGTAGGAAATATTTCCTCGACAGCGATATCAAAGCTGATAGTGGAGAATTGCAGGACGCGATCGGTGGGTTGGAGCCCGTACAGGGCAATCGCCGCAACGTTGTGGTTCACGAGTCCAGCATGCGTAAGCAGCACGCCCCGCGGCTTGCCGGTCGATCCGGAGGTGTAAATTACGTAAGCCAGATTCTCCGGTGTGACCGCGCTGCGAAGATTCTCCCGGCCTTCCTGCGCGATACTTTCCCAATCGGAACTGAGATCGATCACTTGCGATGACACAACCGGTAACGCGGTGATGCTGCGAGAATCCGTGATCACGACCGGAACTTGCGCATCTTCGAGCATGTAATGCAGGCGTTCGGGAGGATAATTTGGATCCAGTGGAACACATGCGCCACCGGCTTTGAGCACCGCTAATAGCGCGACCATCATTTCCGGCGAACTTTCCAGCGAGACGCCGACCCGCACCTCCGGTCCTACTCCGCGGTTCTGCAGGTAGCGCGCCAACTGATTGGCGCGTGCGTTCAGTTCGGCATAGGTCAGCGTCTTTTTTTCCTGAACTACAGCTGTAGCCTGGGGCGTGCGCTGTGCCTGTAGTTCCACCAGTTCGTGGATGCAACGCTCACTCGGATACTCGGTGCTGGTATTGTTCCAGAGGGCGAACTGGTTCTTCTCTGCCAGGGTAAGAAGCGGAAGCCGAGAAATGGAACTTTCCGGCGCGTTGGCGATGCTTTGCAGCAAGGTCTCCCAGTGACCAGCCATGCGAGCCACGGTCGCGGCATCAAACAAGTCCGTATCGTACACAAAGCGGCCGCCAATTCCCTCGGGACGATCGTCAAGTTCAAGATCGAGATCGAACTTCGCCGCGCCCACGTCAACCTGCATCTGGCTGACGTCCCATCCCGGCTCGACTGCCGATGCGCTGGGCGCAAGCGAGATCAGCACTTGCAACAGCGGGTCGCGGCTCAGATCACGGCCGGGATGAAGTTCGCTCACCACGGTTTCGAAGGAAACGTCATCGTTGCATAGGGCACCCAGCGTTACTTCCCGGGTGCGCCGCAGCAATTCAATAAAAGTGGGATTCCCAGCCAGATTCAGGCGGAGAGCCAAGGGGTTTTGGAAACACCCAAGCAAGCCTTCAAGCTCCGCAGCCTTACGCCCCGCAGCCACGGTGCCAACCAGCATATCGTCCTGCCCGGAGTAACGGTGCAACAGAGCGGCAAAGGAAGCCGCCAGGGTCATGAACAGCGTGACCCCCTCCTGGCGACTGAGCTTGCGAATTAAGCCGCTGAGTTCCGGCGACAGGCGAACCGGCTGCGTTGCCCCGCGAAAACTGTGCACACTCGGACGAGGGCGATCAGTAGGAAGCTGCAGTACAGGCAACTCTCCGCCCAATTGCTTACGCCAGTAAGCCAGTTGGGACGACGTTGTCTTCCCGTCCATCGCGTCATGCTGCCACGCGGAAAAGTCTCCGTACTGCACCGGCAACTCGGGCAGAGGCGAAGGCTTACCGCTGGAAAAGACGCGATAAAGTGCTGCCAGCTCGGGCAAGAGAACCCGATAAATCGAGAGTCCATCGAAAATAATGTGGTGCAGGCTTAGGCACAGCCGATATTCCGTGTCGTCGAGCTGCAGGAGCGTGGCGCGCAGCAACGGATCTTGGCTCAGATCAAAGGGCTTTCGAGTTTGCTCCGTGGCCACCCGCAGAGCTTCCGCTTCTCGCTCCGCTCTCGGAAGACTGCGCAGATCGAGAAGCGGAAGCTTGATCTCGGCCACGGCGCGAACCACCTGCAGCGGCTCGTCATCATCCGTCATCTCGAAATTACTGCGCCACACTTCATGTCGTCGGACAATTTCCGTCAAGCATCTTTCGAGAATGCCAACATCGAGCGGACCATGGCGGTAGATCGTGACCAGTTCGTTGTACAACGGAACCTTCGGCGCCATCTGAGAGTGAAGCCATATCTGCTGTTGCGGAAACGACAAAGGAGCGCGGCCCGAACTCGAACGCCGGGTGATGCGTTTCTGCTGGAGGTTTCCAGAAAGGTAATTGGCGATGAGGCGTTGCCGCTCCCCGGCCGAGGTCGTGACTTCCACCGGGCGCGGCCGAGTGGCAACCGCAACCGGAAGGTGGGTTCCGTTTCCGTTCGCCGGCGCTTCTTCTGGCCGCAGCTCGCCAAAACTGACCTTCAGGGACGCGAGACCTCGCAGCCCCAGGTTGGTTCTCCACGTCAGCTCTTGCGGTTCAAGCCGGAGCTTGGGCAAACGGCGCAGCATGGTTTCGAAAGTGATTTGACCTTCAGCCCGGGCTAAGGGCGCTCCGAAACAGAAATGCGCAGCGTAACCAAAAGCCACGTGCTTATTGTCGGCGCGCCGGATGTCGAACCGGTCGGGATCGGGGAATCGTTCCGGGTCCCGATTGGCGGCTGCCATTACCGCGATCACGGCCTGCCGTTTCTGGATTTGCTTTCCACCCAAGGTTCTGTCTGTTGGCGCCAGACGCGCCGTGTGCTGGCTTGGGCTCTCATAGCGCAGCATCTCCTCCAGGGCAGACGGAAGGAGCGAAAGATCGTTGCGCAACCTCTCCATCTCATCGGGATTCCGCAAGAGAGTAAGCAACCCGTTGCCGATCAGATTGGTAGTTGTCTCCTGGCCTCCGACCATGGTCACGATGGTGTTGGCCACAACCTCTTCTTCCGTGAAGCGGTCGCCATCGAGTTCCGCAGTGAGCAGGGAGTGAATCAGCCCTTCTCTGGGATGCGCTTTGATCTCGCGGGTCGCGTCGCGAAAGTAGGAAGTCATCTCCTCCACGGTCTGCAACATGGTTTGCGCGTGATCGGGATTGTGTTGGAAATTCCCCAACATCTCGGCGAAGTTCGCCGACCATTTCTTTAATTGGGGGTGATCGCTGACGGGCACGCCCAACATCTCCGCGGTCACGATCGCGGGCAGAGGATCGGCCAAATCAGCGATCAAATCCATGCTGCCCTTCTCCTCGACCGCGTCCAGGAGACGGTTGGCGATATCCTGAATATGTTCCTTGAGGAGTTCGACTTTGGCCGGAGTGAACGCCTTCGATGCCAAGCCACGTAGACGGGTGTGCGCCGGCGCATCCATGAACAGCATCTGCTTCACCATCACCTGCGCAATTGGGCTGAGCTGCGAGAGCCCCATGGCGGTGAGCTGTTCGGGGGTTGGGGTGCGATCAGCCGAGAAGGAGTGGAGGACCTCAACCACGTCCGCGTAACGGGTTACGACCCAGGCGTGCAGGAACGCGTCCCAATGCACTGGGTCTTCTTGCCGCAAACGCTGGAAGAGGGGATAGGGATTGGCGAGAACGTCGGGGTCCAGCAGGTGGTAAAGGCTGAGGGCCGAGGTCGGGTTGGCAATGCGCGATTGGAGACCTGTACTCACTAATCGATCCCTTGCCCGCGAATCTCGGAGACGGGTCGCGATTCGGTTTCCTGGGCCGTGGCCGCGATTTTTTCAAGAATCAGTCTTTCGATTTCCGCCGACATTCCCGCCAGAGTCGAATGGTCGAAGAGACTGAGAAGGCTCATGTCCACACCGAAAGCCTGGCTGATTCTGGTAAGCAACTGAGTTCCCAGCAGCGAGTGTCCGCCCAGCAGGAAGAAGTTGTCGTTCGCTCCCACCCGGTCGATCTGCAGCAGCGAGGCAATAATTTCCGCCAGGCGCAGCTCCACCAGGCTCTCGGGAGCCACAAACTCTTCATCCCGTAGAGCGTTGCCGTGATTTGGCAGTGGTAGCGCCGCTCGATCGATTTTGCCGCTGGAGCTTAGCAGGAACGAACTCACCTCCACAAACTCGGTCGGGATCATGTAGTCCGGGAGGTGCTTTTGCAAATGCAACCGAACACTGGAGGCGGTTGGCCGCGAATCGTCAGCCAGGATCAGATAAGCAATCAGCCGTTTTTCGCCGGCATCGTCAGCCCGTGCGGTGACCACGCTGTTTCTTACGCCGGGGTGAGAGTTTAACGCCGCCACGATCTCGCCTGGCTCAATGCGATAGCCGCGAATCTTGATCTGGTCATCGAGTCTTCCCAGGAATTCGATTTCTCCGTTGGGCAGTTGGCGCACCAGATCTCCAGTGCGATACAGGCGACTGCCCGTCGTTGCGCCAAAGGGGTTCGCTACAAACTTCTGAGCCGTCAACTCGGGACGATTGTGATATCCCCTCGCCACCCCGATTCCGCCAAGATACAGCTCTCCGGCACTGCCCGGCGCAATCGGTTTCATGTGTTCGTCGAGGATGTAGATCTCTATGTTGTCAATCGGACGGCCGATGGAAGGCACTCCGGACTCCGACTCGGCTGGGGCGACAGGTGCGGAAGTGGCCACCACCGTACACTCCGTCGGACCATAGTTGTTTACCAGTTGGAAGGGCAGCTTTGCCGAGGGACGTCGGTACAGCCTGTCAGCCCCGGTCAGCAAAATCCTCAGGGCCGTCTGAGGAGGCCAATCGAGCTGCAACAGGGCTTCGGCCAGCACAGTCGGAAGAAACGTGATACTGATCCTCTGCTGCACCAGCCAATCGCGAAGCGCTTCGACGTTGCTTCTTATTTTTTCATCCGGGATATGTACGCTGGCGCCGATCGTTACATAAGGCCAGACTTCCCAAACCGCGGCATCAAATCCCAACCCCGATTGATGGCTGGCCCGGTCTGCGGACGTCACTTGGAACGCCCGCCAGTGCCAACCCACCAGGTTCTGCAGTCCAGCGTGAGTAATCTCGACGGCCTTGGGCTGGCCGGTTGAGCCCGACGTGAAGATTACGTAGGCAAGACTCTGAGGAGTCAGGTCTACCCCCGGCGCCTCTGCCTCGCCCATAATCTCAGGATGCCGGTCATCCAGGTTTAATACCTGCCAATTCCCAGCCGGCACTCTGCCGATCAGGCTCGAGCGGGTTACCAGTACAACGATCCCAACGTCCCGGAGCATGAAGCTCAGCCGCTCGGTTGGAGTGGCCTCATCCAGCGGCAGATAAGCTCCTCCGGCTTTTAGAATCGCCAGAGCCACCATCACCATGGCAGGCGAGCGCTCCAGGTATACGCCCACGATTGTTTTCGGGCCTACGCCCATGGATCGCAGGAGGTGTGCCAGTCGGTTCGCTTGCCGATCGAGCTCTCCATAGGTGAGAACTTCCGAACTGCCGGTCAATGCTATCGCGTCCGGCGCGGAGGCGGCCTGTCTCGCCACCAGCTGCGGAACCAGCAACGTCTGGTCGCAGGAATGGGAGACGCCGCAGCGGACCGCGGCCCCTTCCACGCTTGGAAACACTGCGTTATTTGCTGAGGTAGGTGTCATTCGTACGATCGAGGTGAAGACCGGCTCTTGCAATCTCCGACTCAGAGCAGCCAGGATCAGGCCGCCCCGGAGCCCTTCAAAATTGCGGGAATCGTTCTGAGCAGAATCTGGAAGTCGAGCCACAACGACCATCCGTCGATGTATTCGAGATCAAGCGCCATCCACTTCTCGAAAGCAATCGAATTGCGTCCTCCCACTTGCCACAGACAGGTAATTCCGGGGCGCACGCTGAAGCGCCGCCGTTGCCAGTCCTCGTTGAAGCCTTCGTAATCGCGTACTGGCAGCGGTCTCGGGCCTACCAGGCTCATATCGCCTTTCAGCACATTGAAGAGCTGAGGCAGCTCATCGATGCTGGTTTTCCGCAGAAACTTGCCCAGCGGAGTAATACGAGGATCATTCTTAATCTTGAACACCGGGCCACTTACTTCGTTGAGATGCTCAATGTCCCTCATTCTTTTTTCGGCGTCAGGAACCATGGTTCGAAACTTGTAAATCGAGAACCGGCGCTTGTTGAGACCAAGCCTTTTCTGGAAGAACAGCACCGGACCGGGAGACGTCAATTTAATCAGGATCGCTGCGATCACCAGAACCGGCGCCAGAAGGATGATCAAAACCAAAGATACCGCGAAATCGAACACCCGTTTAACCACCATCGGCCATCCATCTGGAGTGCCGGTGTAGTGAGTCACCACGGAGTCGCCCTCGAAATCCTCGCTCCGGGAGCGCGCCGTCTTCAAGTCAAACAAGTTGGAGGTAAATCTCAGCGGGATGCCGTGTTCCTCGCAGATTGTCGCAACCTCTGACGCGTGGGCGTGCCGGGAACGCATGGGCAATGCCATCGCCACTTCATCGACCACATTTTCGCGGAGAAACACCCGCATGCCTTCAAAATTGCAAGCCAACGAGTAGCCCGCGTCCCGCAACGCATCCAGACCGGACCACTCGTCGTCGATGAACCCGAGAAGGCGGTACCCCATTGCGGGATTGGAATCGATCTTCTTGGCAAACTGGATGGCCCGCGCGTTCGTACCCACGATGAGCATGTACCGAAGATTCCGGCCCCGCAGACGAACCCACTTCAGTAGAACGCGAAGAAGCGATCGGCTGATGAGGGTAGCCAGTGTGGTGCTCAGCCAGAACACCAGCAGGAAAAGCGGCCTCAGCAGGGTGATCTGTAAGATCAGCGCGGCGCCCGCCAGGCACAAACTCCCCAGGAAGGCTGCCTTCACTATGTCCGCCGCCTCGTCCCAACGCCCGGAAAGCCGTCTCGAAGCGTACAGACCGCATGAAGAGAAAATAATATGCCAGACCCAGACCAGGCCGAAGAACACCACAAAATTGCCGATCTTCACCCGCATGGAGAGGAACTCCAGCAGAGAGACGGGCACGGTCTTGGACACGATCAGCGTGGCCAACCCAAAACACAAAATCATCAGCAACAAATCGAACAGCTTGAGCACGTTCAAAAGCATTTGCCGACGAATCATGCCCATTGAGAAATCCTCCAGGGATCAATTCAATAGAACTTCGCAACTATGCTGGGGAAGAGGTGCGGGGTAATTCTCGGTTCGCTGTAGTTACTTCTGCTGCTTTGAAACCACCAGTTGCTCGATCAACTCGATGCTGCTCAGGTTTTGAGCCGTAATTTCTTCATCGCTGATGCGCGTTCCGAAGGTGTCTTCCAGGAACGAGACCAGCCGGAAAATTCCCAGCGAATCCACAACCCCGTTTTCCGTCAGCGACTCTGTATCTGTAAACGAGGCGATGCCTTTCGGGCCGGCGAGGCTGTCGCGAACAAATTCGCGGATTTGGTCTCGAATCACGGCGGATGGTTGGCCGACTTCCTGATTTCCTGCGCTGGTCATGGCTGGGAATGCCTCCTTAAGATTGGAACTTCAAGATTGGAACTTTAAATCTAGCTCGCGACCGGCATCGCGCTGCGAACCAACTGCACGCGATCAATCTTGCCGGTCGAGGTCTTGGGCAGATCGGGACAAAATTCGATGATCTCCGGAATCATGTATTTCGGGATGCGCAACGAACAGTAGTGCTGCAGATCCACGCTTTTCAAAGATTGCGAATCATGAGGCGCCACGATGGCTTTAATGCGATTCCCAACCAGTTCATCCGGAATCGCGACGGCGGCCGCTTCCCTTACCCCGGGATGGCTCAACAGCGCGCTCTCGATTTCGCCCAGCTCGATGCGGTAACCCCGGCTCTTGATCATGCTGTCTCGGCGGCCGAGGAAGTAGTAGTAGCCGTCCTCGCCTAGCGTGACTAGATCGCCAGTCCGGTACATTTTTTCCTCAAAGTGCCGTTGGAAGCGGTTGGGCACCACCATCTTCTGCGTCTTCTCCGCGTCGGCCCAGTAGCCATAAGTAACGGCTGGACCGCGGACGAACAGTTCCCCGGTTTGCCCCGGCGCGGTTACGACCTCGTCTTGATCGTTTACCGCAAAGACTTCCGTGTTGGCGCAGGCTTTTCCGATGGGCAGCTTATCCATAGCGGTCAGCCGTTCCCTCTCAACCCGGAAATAGGTG
The DNA here is from genome assembly GCA_963749985.1 of uncultured Acidobacteriaceae bacterium. Lineage (GTDB taxonomy): Bacteria > Acidobacteriota > Terriglobia > Terriglobales > Acidobacteriaceae > Sulfotelmatobacter. The sequence continues at coordinate 160,956 of CAVVOS010000009.1, forward strand.
CACACATTCGTCTCGGTCGGGCCATACAGGTTGTATAGCTCCACTGTAGGCAGCAATTCGGCCAATAGCCGCAGATACTTCATGGGGAAGACTTCGCCGGCGAAAAGAATGGTCCGAAGATGAGGTAACTTGTCGGCCTTCAAATTCGCGTGCAGCAGCAGCAAGATCAGCGCCGAGGGCACCGAATACCAGATTGTGATCTGCTTGCTTTCGATGAAACTGGCCAACGTGGTCGGAAACAGAGCCATGTCTTCGGTGACCAGGTAGACCGTCGCGCCCGCCTCGATCGCGTTATAGACATCAAAAACGGAAAGATCAAAATGCAGGGGCGCGTGGTTGGAGAGCCGATCCTCGTTGCGAACCTGGAAGGTATCGGCGCACCACTCCACAAAGGTAAGGGCATTTTGATGCGACAGCATCACTCCCTTTGGACGGCCGGTCGAGCCTGAGGTGTAAAGGATGTACGCGAGATCGGTTTCCGTTAACTCGACGCCGGTTGGTTCCGTCGTGGGAAACTGAGCCAGCATCGTCCACGGGATCACATGGGCCCCGTTGCTGGCTTTCGGCGTCTGGTCGGTCAGTACGCAGAGATCGAGCGCCTGCTGGGTTCCGCTATCGAGCCCCTGTCGCTTCTCGTAGTTGGTGAGCAGAATGCGAATGCCGCAGTTGCTGATGATGTAGGCGATGCGATCCGTGGGCGCCTGCGGATCCAGCGGAACATACACGCCGCCTGCCTTCAACACCGCGAACATGCACACGATCGATTCGACAGCTTTGGGAAAGTACAAGCCGACCCGATCGCCCTTCTTCAAGCCGTTCTGGCGCAAAAGATGTGCCAGTTGGTTCGAGCGCTCCTGCAATTCGCGATAGGTAAGGCTCTTCTCCCGGGCCCAGACCGCCATTTTGTCGGGGTACAGGGCAGCGCTCTTGCTCAGCAGTTGTTGAAGAATGTAAGCCATGGTCTCCCTTATCCTGTAGGTAGCAGCCGCGCCCGCATCACAGACCGTGCAGCCCCGCGATGATCACTCGCTGAATTTCCGAAGTGCCCGAGTAAATCTTGCTGGAGATCGCATCTCGCAGTTCGCGCTCGACTTCATACTCGGTCATGTAGCCGTAGCCGCCAAGAATCTGAATCGCGTCGAGGCAGCTCTGAACCGCCGCTTCACTCACGTAGAGTTTGGCCACCGAAACTTCCTTCAAAGGATGCCTACCCTGACTCTTCAGCCAGGCCGCCTTGTAAAGCACCAGCCGGGCGGTTTCCAGGCGAACCTCCATGTCGGCAATCTTGTTGGAGATGGCGGAAAATTTTCCAATCGGCTGTCCGAACTGGTTGCGCTCGCGGGCATACTTCACGGCGTTTTCCAGTTGGCGCTGCATCATGCCCAAATGGCTTGCCAGGATGCAGGTGCGCTCCCACTCCATCGAAGTGGTGAAGCTGGCCTGCCCCCCGCCTTCTTTGCCGAGTATGTTCTCAACCGGAACTTCGCAGTCCTGCACCACCACTTCCGCCATCGGCGAAGTGCGCAGGCCCATCTTGTGCAGTTTGTTGCCAACACTCAGCCCAGGCGTACCTTTTTCCACCAGGAACGCCGTGACTCCGTTTGGATTGTGGGAAGGATCGACGTTGGCAAAAATGATAAACAGGTTGGCGTGTTGTGCGTTGGTGATAAAAGTCTTGGAGCCGTTCAGGATATAGCGGTCGCCCTTGCGCTCAGCCCGGGTCCGCAAACTGTAGGCGTCGGAACCCGCCAGCGGCTCGGTCATGGCGTGAAGCCCGATCCATTCCCCACTGACCAGTTTGGGCAAATACTTTCGCTTCTGCTCTTCGGTCCCAAAGGCCATCAGTGGAATCTCGGTGGTCCACATGTGGGCGTTGATGGAAAAAATCAGGCCATTGTCGCGGCAGCCGTAACCCAGCGCTTCCAGAGCGGCAACCGTGGTCAGAGTGTCTGCGCCGCTGCCGCCGTATTCCTCGGGCACGGGAAGGCCTTGAATGCCCATCTGCGCGCATTTCTTCCAGCCGTCCCACGAGAACTCCTCGCAGCGGTCGCGCTCAATGAGATTGTCGTTGAGTTCCTTTTGGGCAAAGCGGGTAATTTCCCGGCGAAGCGCCACCTGCTCATCGTTCCATGAAAAGTCCAAGTTCTCTTGCTCTCCTCGGGACTGAATAACTACCTTTTATCGCTCGGGTTGACTGCTCTCTTGAAGCGTTGCGGCCGGCCGCCTCTCAGGCGGATTCTAGCCGGCACTCCCACGATGGTCGTGTTGTCGGCCACATCGGTAAGCACCAGACTGTTTGCGACGATCACTACGTTGTTGCCAATCTTGCTATCCGCCAGCAGCTTGGAGCCCGCGCCGAAATACACGTTATCTCCAATACCTCGCGAGGCGGCAGAAATGAGGACGCCGCTTTGCACCGTGCAGTTTTCCCCGATCCGGGCACCGCCCACCAGCACAGCGTAAGGCGTGTGCACCAGAAACCCCGGCCCGATTTCAGCGTGGGGATCAATTATGACGCCGGTGAACACTCTCAATACTGATTCGTACAGGCCTACCGCAATCAAAAGAAGTTGCCGCAGGACTGGGACTCGTAGACGCCGCAACCAATGAATCAGGCGGTAGGCCACGACCACCTGCGTGCTCATGCGGCAAAACGCTCTGAAGTTCTCCGCCCAGCCAAGCTCTTCCTCCTTGATCGCTCGATTCCGATCCAGGGCTGCCCTTTTGACGTCGGCTGCAATATTGGCGAACAGACTCGAGCGCGAGGCTTGAATCGGGGTTACAGCTGCTTGTCCAATTGCGTTCATGCAGTGTTCGGGACCTCAAGTCACAGCGGAAAGGGTTACATCCGTGAGAACGAACCCGGCGTTGACCCCGGATGCAGGGCGATTGTAGGACTGCCTAAAGCCGGTGATAGAGACCAGCCGGAACCGGGAACGTGCGCTGATTCAGCACCGCACCCAGCACGCGGACACTGGCATTCTCGAATTGCTGGATGGTCTGGCGTACGCTGTCCCGCCGCGAGGAACTCGCTTTGAGGATCAGCACGACCCCGTCTGCAGCACGCCCGAGGGCAACCGTTTCATTCCCCATGCTGACCGAGCTGGCGTCAATCAGGACGAAGTCGAATTCCTGGTTCAATTCCGCCAGGCGTGAGCGCATACGATCGGAACTGAGCAAAGCCCGGGCGCTGGAGGGATTCGCTCCGCAGCTGAGTATGGCAAGGTTGTGACGAACCGGACTGACGAAGCTTCTGATGGGATCGCCGGCCAGGAGTGAATCAGACAGACCGTGGTGGTTCTCGACTCCGAATTCCCGGTGTAGACTGGGCGCGCGCAAATTGGCATCCACCACGCAAACCGATGCCGTTACCTGAGACGCGAGGATCTCGGCAGCTCGGGCACAAGTCCAACTGCACCCGTTTCCCGGCTCCGTCCCGCAGAACAGAACGGAACGAAATGCCTCCGGCTCGCGCTGCAGGAAAACGCGCTGCACCAGCTTTCCGAGTTCGTCCCTCTGCCCCTCATCCGCTGCCAGTTGGAGGGGACTGGCTCCGATCGGATTAACCTCTACAGGTCGCGCCTCTGAGATGACAGCCGTTCCCGTGTTCGTCCCCGTGCTCGTACCAGTGCCCGAGCCCGTATCGAACAGGTCGCGCTCTTTGGCGAGATTCTGCAGCAGCTCAAAATTCTTGCTCATTGAATGATCCTCTTGGCCCCAAAAAATGGTCCTTCTCGAACAGCGATCTAGTCCTTGTCGGAGAACATTGTGTCCGAATCGGTTGTTCCGGTCCCTCCAGCGTTTACCTGCGCTCCATCAATCCCGCTGCTGTGAGATCCGTTATGCCCGTTCCCGTTGCTGCCGTTTTTCCCGTTGCCGTTGTGTCCGTTTCGACCGTTCTTGCCATTCGCATGAAATGGAACGGCGGCCAACACCGGAATCTTGAGTTCCGCCAGAACCTCAGACGGTGTACGGAAGGATCGATCCGAATAGTCGAGCGTCACCGCTAATCCCGCGCTGAAGACGAACGCCAGCAGGCATCCCACCGAGAGAAAGGTCCAGACCGAGCGGGAAGGCAGGGCAGGCACGCTGGGCGGTTCGGTGATGGCGACATTGAGGATCCGGGTTTGATCGAGCGCCGTGGCAATGCGCGCTTCCTCGCCCTTCTTCAGATACAGAAGGTAATTGTCTTCGTTGGCTTTTTGGGTCCGCAGAAGGTCTTGTTGCAACAATCCCTTTTCGTCGAGCACTCTTGCATTGTTGTTATAAACGTTCACGATCGCCTGAGTCGCGGTTTCCCGGGCTTGCAGTCCGCTGAGATCGGACTTGGCTTTCGCCAGCTCTTCGTTGATCCACTGGTAGGTGGGATTCCGGTCAGTGGTTTCCTCGCTGACGGGCGTCCCCTCTTCCTGGGCCAGAGCGCTCTTGGTGTCCGCGATCTCCTTGTCCACTTCAGTCACGAGCGGGTAGTTGGGCTGATACTTGGTCAAGAGCTCAGTTCTTTTCAACTCCAGGGTCATCAACGTGCTCTTAAGCGTTTCCAGGACCTGCGCGTTGTCTCCCTTCTTCATCTGGGTGGTAAGGCGCGAGGGCGTCGCCTTCTGCTGGCTTTCCAGATCTTGGATGCGCGTCTTCGCGCTGGCAATGTCGGCGCGAATAGAAGACAGCGTGCTGTTAAACTCCGCCAGCTTTTCCAGCGTCTGGTCGCGCACTTCGGCCGGGGAGACACCGCCCTGCTGGCCCGAGAACTCCTTGAGGTGCTGCTCGGCATCCGCCAAAGCCTTGCGGTACTGTTCCGTTTCCTGCTCGAAGAATTGCACCTGCCCGCCGGGGTGATGCACCTCAAGGTGCTTCTGAATATAACCGTCGTTGAGAGTGCGCAATACCCGCGCCGCTAATTCGGGCTTTTCTGATTCGTAACTGATGCTGATCAGATTGGTCTTCTTTATTACCTCGACCACTAACCCGGATCGCAAGCGGCGGACTGCATTGGCAATTCTCGCCTGGTCTCCCTGCCAGCGATCCAGCAGCCCGAACAGCGATTTTCTCCGGTCAAGGCCGCAATCGATCACAACCTGTCGCAGGAGGTCGTCGCTCTCGATCAGTTCGACCTCGGAATTCAATTCCTCCTCGGTCACCGTGTCACGAAACATGATGGGCGCAGTTTGCTCAGGAGTGACCACCGGATCCATGCGGCCCTTCTTCACCAGCAACTTGGTTTGCGCTTTATACTCGGCCGGCATGGCAAAGGCGGCAAGTATCACGCCCACTAAAATCCCGCAAAAGCAGAAGGCCAAGACCCGCTTCCGGCGAAAGCCGATGGCTGCGAGATCTCGCAGGGTGAAAGAGAGAGGATGTTGTCCGTTGCTATCTACCGACAATTGTTGGCTCATGTTGACTCCTGATTTTACTGGTTCGCACTGCGCGGTCCGGGTACGGTGGGCGGCTTACGGAGTTAAAGGTATGTACGTACCTATGTTCGCATTCGGAATATATCTCTGGATCTTGGAGTATGTGCTCTTGGGCACGAAGAGCATGTCTCCGGGGTGGAGAAACGGATCTTCCTTCAGATTCCCCTCTTTCTCCATTTTCTTGACGTTGATGATCCGGGCCTCGGTCCACTGATCGGAGACGCGGCGGAAAAGCAGCACTTGCGAGTGCCTTGAATTGTCCGTGAAACCTCCGGCAATGGCGATCGCCTGGGTCAGCGTCGTATCGCCACGCAAGTCATACTTACCCGGCTTGCCGATCTGGCCGTCCGCGATAAAGTAGGGCTTCTGAAAATCCTTGAGGACGATTGAGATCAGCGGCTCGTGGAGGATCTTGCCGTAGGCGAGACGGAGAGTTGCTGTCAACTCGGGAACAGTTTGACCGGCAACGTGAACATCGCCGACGCTGCGCAGGGCGACAAATCCGTCGGGCTGAACTTCCACCGCCGGCTGGTTGAATTCAGGGCTGAGTTCGAAGTTCAGATCAAACTGATCGCCGGCCTGGATCCGGTAGCGCGGGTAGCGCTCTTGCAGCTGAGGGTCGGTGGTCCCGGTGCTGGCATGCGTGTCAGTCGCGTTCGAAGAGTGTTCCGGAGCGGCCGAAGCGACTTGCGCCGGCACTGCCTGTCCCACGCTCATTGAAGTCGCAACCAGTAGCCACAATAAAAGTTTGATCGACTTTATCATTTTGTTGTTCCTCGTCAGAATGCTGTCCTTCCAATTGGCGAAACTAGTAGATCACGCCGCAGGCAAAACCGTCTTCCGCTAGGCGGAGCGGCTGCCGCCCTGCTTGCGGCCGATCATGATGTACAACGCCCCGTCGACTCCGCCCTGCAGCAGCATTTCCAGTTCGGTGAGGAAGCGGGTGAAGCGTGTTCCTTTGTCGTGTTTCTCAAAAAGCTGCTCGTCGTTTGAAAACGCTCCCGCCTCGATCTTGGGAATGCTGAACAAGTATTCGAAGCCGTTGGATTCGAACCACTCGATCACTTCGCTGTAAGTGTGTTTGCTCTCGTGAGGATGCTTGTACTGATCGTAGAACCACGCCCGCTTGCGGTCCTGGTTATAGTTCTTGTTGCGCATGTGGGCATCGAGGAAGCTCAGTTTATCGGCCGACACGCGGAAAAGGAAACGCTTGAAGTCGGTGGTGAGACGTCCGATCTTGTTATACAGCCCGATGATAATGACCCCGTTAGGCTTTACCAACCGGGCAATGGACTCGAACGCGCCCCGCGGATCGGCCGTGTGGTGCAGCACGCCGTTGGAAATGACCAAATCAAAAACGCCGGGCTTAAACGCCGGACGGAACAGGTTCATCTGTGTGAAACCGGCATTCTTGATTCTGCAGCGCTCGCGGAAACCATTGGCCAGGCGCAGCGAGTGCAGGCACATGTCCGAACCAAAGACGCGGCGGTTGTAGTGCATGCCCAGAAAGTTCGTGAGTTGACCGGTGCCACAGCCCACTTCGAGCACCAAAGCCCCTTGAGGAATTTGCTCGCCCAGAAGCCGCGCGAACACGCCCCTCGTGGCTTTCTCCATCAGAGTCGCCTCCGAATCGATGTCGTCATAATTCGGAAAAGGGTTTTCTTCATAGAAAGCCTTCACGATTTCCGTGACGTCGCCCTTTTGCTGTGCCGGATCGTGCGGAGCAAACAGTTGCGGAATCCCGCTGTCGACATTGAAGCTCTTGTCGCAACCCAGGCAATGGATCCTTTCTCCATCGTAGCGGAGGCCGCCGCCGCAATACGGACAGGCCAGGACGTCAATCGAGCGTTCAAATAAGGCTTGGGTTACGGGTTGTGTCGCGAGCGTGTTCATTTGTACCCTCTATGCAATCTGCTTGTCGACGATGAAGTTGCCGAGAACCAGAGCGTCCATCTCGCTCTTGGAAAACGTGTTGAAGGCGTTGGCGGGAGTGTTGACGATGGGCTCGCCCTTCAAATTGAACGAGGTATTGAGTATGACCGGTACGCCCGTGGCTTGTCCAAAGCGCTCGATTAGCTTGTAATAGCGCGGGCTCTGCTCTTTGAACACGGTCTGCAGACGTCCGGTACCGTCCACGTGTGTGATCGCCGGCAGCGTCGCCTGCTCCTTCTCTCGCACCGGGACTACGTACTGCATGTAGCGCGCCGGACAGTGATGTGCAGCATTGGGCAGCTCGAAATACTTTTCCGCCGATTCGGCCAGGACCGAAGGCGCAAACGGACGATAGGGCTCGCGAAACTTAATCTTGGCGTTCACGATGTCCTTCATGTTTGGATTGCGCGGGTCGGCGATAATGCTGCGATTCCCCAACGCGCGTGGGCCCCACTCAAACCTGCCCTGCGACCAACCCACTACCTTTGCGCTGGTCAACTGGTCGACCACGCGATCCAGCAGTTCGTCCTCGTTATCGAAGTGGCTGTGCGGGATGTTATTCTTCACCAGGAAATCGCTGATCTCGCCATCGGAGTTCTCACGTCCCCAGTAAGCATGTTGCATGGTGAAGTTCCGGGGTTTGCCCAGCACCGTGTTGTAGGCCCACAGGGCTGCGCCCAGCGCTCCGCCGCCGTCTCCAGCCGCAGGCTGTATGTACAATTCGTCGAATCCCGCTTCGTTCAGAATGCGGGTGTTGGCCACGCTGTTCAGAGCCACGCCTCCTGCCATGCACAACCGCGTCATCCCCGTCGTTTTGCGGAGATGCTTGGCCATGGTCAGCAGCATTTCTTCGGTGACCTTCTGGATGCTGGCGGCAATGTCGGCGTAATGCTGGTTCAGCTTCGAGAGTTCCGCCATGTTGCCGGGCGCAGTTCCAAAGTACTGAGGGAACCCGGTGGCTTCCGTAAAGAACAGACTCTTCGGCGCTCGCGGCGTGCCAAATAATGTTTCGAACTTTTCGCTGTAGGTCTTGTAGGTGGAATGGTGGAAGCTGAAATAGTCCATGTCCAGGGCAAACGACCCATCCTGGTTCTGCTGGATCATCTTCCAGACTTTGTCGACGTAGCGTGGCACCCCGTAAGGGGCCATGCCCATCACCTTGTACTCGCCTTCGTTGACCTCAAAGCCCAGGAACGCGGTAAACGCGCTGTAGAGCAGGCCGAGCGAGTGCGGGAATTCGATCTGCTTCTGCAGCTTGATATCGTTCCCGCGGCCCACTCCGTAGGTGGTGGTCACCCATTCACCCACGCCATCCACCGTGAGGATGGCCGACTCCTCGAAGGGAGAACACAAATAGGCGCTGGCGGCATGAGAAAGGTGGTGCTCCGAGAACAGAATCTTCTCCTTGGGCACCCCGATTTCAGTCTGCAGCTTCGTGCCTACCCAGAGCTTGTCCGTCATCCACGTGATCATGGACTCGCGAAAGACCTTATACGACTTGGGATAGGTCTGCAGCGTCATCATCAGGATGCGGTCCAGTTTGCGGAACGGCTTCTCGAAGAAGACCACGTAGTCCAGATCTTCGCCCTTCAGTCCTTCCTGATCCAGGCAGAACTTGATGGCTTTGCTGGGAAAACCGTAGTCGTGCTTGATGCGCGAGAAGCGCTCTTCTTCGGCAGCGGCTACCAAGGCCCCGTCTTTCAAGAGCACTGCGGCCGCGTCATGGAAATAGCAGGAAACGCCAAGGATATACACTGTTTATTGCCTCTTTGCCAGCTGTAAGTCGCCGGCATCATCGGGATGGTCGAGCCATTGAGTTGGCAGACGTTTAATGCGCAACGGATCGGAGAACCAACGGGTTCCAAGTCCAAAGGGCGCCAGCACGGCGTAGAAAACCGTCAGAATAACGCGAGCCTGAAAATTGCCGATCTTGTGGGCCAGCTCTTTCCATGCTTGCCAAGCTCGTTTCAACATAAGGGATTGTTACCTTTCACAGAGAATTCGCGGACTGAATCGCACACTGGCTGTCATTCTAGAAACTACTCAACCTACTGCGCGTTACTTTTCCCGGCCGACTGCGGTGTAACCGTCGAAGTCGACTGAACCTTTGCCGGTGGCTGCTCAGTCTCGCCGCACGCGGCCTGGTAGGGAGCAAGATTGTGGATCTCCTGCAGCAATTGGCCGGCGATCACTTGATGCCCCGCAGCCGTGGGATGGGCGGGATCCATGAACATCTCCGCCTGATTCTTGCTGCTGATAACGGGAATCATATTTACCAGAGGCACATTGTGAGTCTCGGCGAATTGCAGCATCGCCTTCTGGAAGGGATGCATCTCGGTGCTTGGGGTCTGCCCATCGGAGCCCAGTAACAGAAGCACCATTTGCACGTGCCGCGCCCGAGTCAACTCCAGGCTTTGCTCCAACCCCTGATTGAACTGGTCCATGTCCAGGTTATCCATTCCATTCAGGGTGTCGAGCGTGCCTGCCATCACCAAATGCCGTAGCTGGTAATAAGCGATCCTGCGCAAAACACCCTCGATCAGGAAGTTGTACAGCGCGCTTCGGCGCACGATCGCCTTGAACTCCACCCGGTGCAAGAACTTCTCCCGCGCGTCGCCCTGCAGCTTGACCAGTTTCTCGAAATTGCTGTTGTGGCTATACGCAACGATCGCGATATCGGGCTGCACCGCGTTATCTTCCAGCACTTCCTTCAGCTTTTCGGCTACCAGCGAGTTGGGATAGGCGTTGACCCCGGCCGAGATCACCTGAAAATGCTCTTGCCTGCAGTTTTCATGGTTCAGCAGGCTCTCCAGGACGGCACTGTAATGAGAGTGATCATCCACTCCCCAGCCCTGAGTGGCCGAGTCGCCAAAGGCGATAATGCGGAACTCATCCCCGTGCTTCGGCTTCAAATCGAACGGATAACGGAATCCCTGATCATTGATTGTGATGGGCAGATGGTTGACCACCGTAAGCGTGCGCCCAGGTTCCGGGACCCAGAGCAAGCGCTCGTCCGGACGGTAAACCGTGTAGCTTCCGTAGCCGAACAAACGCAAGCCGAGCTCCGCAACCAAACAGATCGCTAGAAAAATCCCGATACCCTTGAGGAACCTGTGTTTCTTTGTGGCCATTTTCAAATTATCCGTTTCGATTACCCTGTGAGCCGCCGATCCAGCGCCCAGCCGTCGGTCCTAATCCGCGGCTCGGGCAGAAAGCAGGACGGTTTCCTGGTCTTAGAACATTGTGTAGATGAAGGGAGCGAGAGAAGAGCTTTGTGCCACCACAATAAACGCACCCAGCAGGAACAGCACCAAGATGATCGGCACGATCCACCAGCGCCGGGTTCCGAAGAATGAAAACAGTTCTCCAGCGACTCTCAGGTTGCGGGTGGCAGAACGAAGAACTTTCATAAATCCTCCTCAGGTATTTGCCGGTTGGAACGTTACCAAATTCCGCCGGCTTAAAGTCGCGTAAACATGCGGTGCAAAGCTGAATCTCGACCTCAGCTACAGCTCCGCCCTCTGAGTCACAATTCGTGACTTGGGAAATGACTGCTGCTGCCTGTGGAATCTGTTGCGGCTCGCAGTATTCTGCTGCGACATGGACAAGGCTGAACCCGCTATTTCACATAGGGAGCATTCGCCCGGCCAAAACAGTCATTCACACATTGGCGCAAGTGACATCCAATAACGTATTCAAAAACAAACATCTAAAAGGAAACTAGGATCCCCGCTGCGGCTTCCAATGCAATTGCAGCGGAGGGCAGTATGCAGATTTCTGCCTATTCGTTCCCGCGTTCCTCGACCAACAGTGTCGCTAACGTTAAGGGGGAATATTGCTCACGAACTAAGGGGGAGTACAGGACTTACAGCAAAAGTGAACCGATGGTACGCGACCCCTGCAAGACCCTGCAAGTAGTCTAATTTCCTAGAGAAGAAAGTCTCTACTGGAGTGCCTCTCGTGTCAAAACCCGATCCTTCAGCCTCCCCCGCGGTCGAAGGATGTCCGGAAGTTTATGGGTTACTTCGGAGCTCTCCCCGCCCAGGGATTTCTACGCCGTTCCGCGCCAAGCTGCGTATACAATGGCAGTCCCGGCGGCTTTATTTCGGTGGGAATCTTCAATTCCGGGTTGTCTCCGCAAAGCCGTTGGTCCACCCGCGGGGCACGAACTGAATCGGAATTAATTGGAGCGTAAGGTAACTCTATGGGACACGATCTCCGGGAAAAACGTGTAGCGGTTCTGGGAGCCGGAAAAATGGGCGGTATCCTGCTCCAGGCGCTGCTTAAGAATGGCTTGCTCTCGGCAGCCCTAACCTCTGCCACCGTGCAACACGAAGAGCGAGCGAAGATGCTTGGCGCCAAGCTGGGTATCCAAGTTGGAACCGATAACGCAGCCGCAGCCAAGGGTGCGGATATCATTCTGGTCGCGGTAAAGCCGCAAGTCGTCCAGGAGGTTATGCGCGAAATCCGCGGGCAAATCACTCGCGCCCAGTTGATCGTCTCGGTCGCGGCATCGGTTCCGACCTCCATGATTGAAAGCTGGCTTCCCGAAAACGTCCCGGTCGTCCGGGCAATGCCTAACACCCCTTGCTTCATCGGCAGCGGGATGACAGGCGTGTGTAAGGGTAAATACGCTGACGCCGGGCATGTCGCCTTGACCTGCAGCATGTTCGATGTTGTCGGCCGAACCGTGGTGGTCGATGAGAAGCACATGGATGCGGTCACAGGCCTTTCGGCGAGCGGACCAGCTTATATCTACATCATCCTGGAGTCGCTAGCCGAGGCCGGCGTAAAAGTGGGTCTCCCCAGAGATGTCGCTACACTCTTGGCGGCCCAAATGACCATGGGGGCCGCTCGAGTTGTCCTGGAAACCGGCGATCACCCGGCCCTGCTCAAAGACGCTGTGACTACCCCTGCGGGCTGCACCATCGACGGAATCATGGAACTTGAGGAAGGTAAGTTACGAGTAACCCTCATCAAGGCTGTGGTGAAGGCCACCCAGAGAGCCAAGGAATTGGCGTTTAGTTAGCTAAATTCTCGGCAGCCAGTTCGGAACCAGCGGAAGAAGCCACTACAGCTTCGGGCCGTTTCCACTGTGTTTCCAATCCCTCAATTGCAGGGCAACCTGCTGCATGTAGGACCTCGCCTCGGTTGGAGCAAGCGTGGGTTTGCCCGCAGGGGTGGAGCGAATGGCGCTGGAGGGCGGGAACTCTCCGTTTACGGCTGGTGCAAGATCTTCATAATGTGGAACCGCAACTGATGGCACTTGTGTCACGTGCTTGGTAATGTCCAGATCGGAGATGACTTCCTGTACCACCGAGAGCCCGATCACCTTTTCGCCCAAAGCGCAGCCCAGCGATAGCGCGTTGAAACAGAAGTTATTGATGTTGCGCGGAATCCCTTCTGTAAAGTGCGTGATGGCATGCATCGCTGCAGGGTCAAAGAGCGCGCTCCCCGAATAACCGGCGATGCGGAGACGATGATCGACGTAATGGCTGCTCTCCTCGACGGAAAGCGGCGCGAGCCCACTGAGCAGGGATATCCGCTGCCTCAGCTGCGAAAGGTTGCGCCGGGCTAGCTTGTCGGCAAGTTCCGGCTGTCCGGCGAGAATGATCTGCAACAGCTTGGCGCGGGGAGTTTCGAAATCCGAAAGCAATCGGATCGTCTCCAATACCGACGAATCCAGATTTTGCGCCTCATCTACGACGATAATGAATCGCTTTCCGGCACGGCATTCCTGTAACAGGAGCTTGTTGAATTCATCGTGCATCCGGACAAAATCATGCTCGTAAGTCTCGCAGCCCAGGTCGGCCAGCAGGAAGCGCATGAACTCCCGTGAATCGCATTGCGTTTGAAACAGAAATGCCACCCGCGCATCGGCGCGGAATTTCTCCAGCAAGTGAAACAGCAGCGTGGTTTTTCCTGTGCCCGGCTTGGCAATCAATGCCATGAAACCACGTCCGGACTCGATGCCGTAATAAAGGGAGGCCAGGGCCTCGCGGTGCCCAGGGCTCAAATACAGAAAACGAGGATCGGGTGTAACCCCGAATGGCTGTTCCCGCAGTCCGTAGAATTTTAGAAACATTTCGAGTCCTTACTCCGGTTCCTGGTGAAAAGCTGAAATAACTTTTGCCTGCCGTCAAGCTCGTTCGCGGACGCGTCTACTTGCTTTCTCGCCATCCTTCGGTCCAGCTCTCCCCCTACAGCGAAGCCGACACTGCAAGACGTCCCTGGAGAGCTTTACATCCTAAGTGGGTTCGGCCGGCGGCGCAAGATTGTGACGGCGGATCTTGTACAGCAGTCCGCGATAACTAATGCTCAACAATTGCGCCGCCCGTTTGCGGTTCCATCCGGTGTGTTTGAGGGCGCTGCTGATGGCATGGATCTCCGCCTCATCCCGGAAGCTGCGGAGCGATGACTCCGGGAAGGACAGGCTGTCGAGGCCCCCTGTGTTCGGAGCATGCGCCACGTTAGAAGCCTGACTCTGCTCGATATTTCCGTTGCCGTTTCCGTTGCCGTTGGTTTTGGTGCTGACTTCGCTCATAGAATTCCTCATCCAAGAGCCGAGCGATCTAGGTCGTTCGCCGCTGGGCTGACTGATTTCCCAACACACCACGCCGTTTTCCCAGGGGCAGATGCCCTAGCAGAATGGCGGCCTTAGACTTGCACGGTAGGAGGTTTTGAAAGAGATTTTGAAACTGATTCAGGCAGCTTCCACAGCATACCCTTGGATTCGGATGGACAACGAACGCTGGATTGGCTCCAGTGAAATCATAAGGCTCTGGTCCCCGTTGTGCCCAGCCAGGACGCCTTCGACCCCATCCAGGCACCCACCCCGGATTCGTACTCGCTGACCCACCTTTAGCAGAAACGGGTGTTCCTCGAAAGCAACGTTGTTGCTAAGCAGCGTCCGGATGTCTTGAATCTGGCTCTCAGGAATTGCCGTTCCCACCCCATTGATGCCTACAAATCCCGCAACTCCATGCGCTTGCAGAACTCGCAGCCGTTCGGTCGAAGATAGAACCACGCGCACAAAGCTGTATCCGCTGAAAAGCGGCAACTCGACTTCCTTGGTCCGGTCGCTCCACTTGTGGGTCCGTTTGACTAAGGGCAGAAAGGTTTCAATCCCTTGCTGCTCCAATTGCTCCGATACCATCTTCTCGTGGCGCGAGCGCGTGCGGACCGCGTACCATTGCGGCTGATAGGATAACGGGATCGGTCCGAAGCCGCTGAACTCCGCCCCGAATTGTGTGCTGCCGCTGCTCATAGCTTCGCCCTCTCAGTCACATTCCGTGACCCGCTCAAAAAGGTCAGACCCCCGGCTACCCCAGTGGCACTACGAAAACTGATAGCGCTTCAGCTTGCTTGTTAGTGTTTCGGAATAACGTTGTCAAGGTTTGGGGGGAACTACCGAACCAGAATTGGGTCGAGATTATATGGCATCGCAATTTTGTGCAAGAGGTAAGAAGTTAAGAGAATAAAGACTCTAACTCCTTCTGGTTCTGTAAGTTACACGACTAAAATGATAGACTTTGTTGGCCCGCTGCGCGTCCCTTTCATACTACCCGGTAGTGCCATTTACTTAGAGACTAACTTCCCATATGCTGTCCCTCTTTGGCACTGGCGTGCCAGTGGGGTTTTTCCTTCGGCAAGATCAGTCCTGGTTCAGTGTCACCAAAGGAAATGTGGGAAATATGGCGAATATGATGACTGTCCCGAACCAACTCCGGCCTAGGGTTCTGGCCGCCGATAGTACTCCCATGACCACCCAATTGCTGGTGGAGGCTTTAGCTCGAGATGCTCAATTCCAGATGATCGAGTCGCCGTCCGACGCGACTGCCCTCCTGGCCTTCGTAAAGAAGGAACAGCCTCGAATTGCCGTGATCAGTGCCAAGTTTGGCGAGCCCAGCGTGGCAAGCTTTGACCTGGTTCGCGAGATTCGCCTCCAAGCGCCGGGCACGCGCGTAATCATGTTGCTCGATTCCTCGGAACGCGCCGGGGTCATTGAGGCTTTTCGGGCCGGCGCCCAGGGTGTTTTCTGCCGGACCGAACCTTTCCGCTTGTTGGCGAAGTGTATCCAATGTGTTGATAATGGGCAGGTTTGGGCCAATAGCACGGAGCTGCAGTTCGTGCTCCAGGCTCTCGCTCAGCCTCCGCTGGCCAATTGCCTGAACCTAAGCGGTGGGATACTTTCGGCGCGGGAGACGGATGTTGTACGGTGCGTGGCCGAAGGCCTTACCAATCGCGAGATCGCACAACGTTTGAAGCTGACAGAACACACGGTCAAGAACTATCTATTCCGCATCTTCGACAAGCTGGGGGTTTCCAGCCGGGTTGAGGTCGTGCTCTACGCTTTCCGGAATGGCACCGCATCCCACACTTCTCCACTCCCTTCTTCCCGCCGGACCTCGCAATCGGTCGCCGCCTTGCCGCGAGTGATGGCTAAAATCCCAGTGACGATCCGCACCTCGGCAACCTAAGACACCATCGCAAGGCCTTCATTTTCATGGATTCGATAAGGCGAACGCCTCGCCGCTCTCGCTGTATTCCTGACTAACCGCTGCCGTCAGCGGGGCAACTTGAAATTCAAGGTAACCGTTGTCTGCATCTCCACCGGCTCTCCCTTGACTAGTTGCGGCCTGAATCGCCACTGCTTCACCGCGGCAATCGCGGCATCGGCCAGCAGGCGCTGGCCGCTGAGCAACTTCAGCTCTTGTATCGTGCCATCGCGGCGGGTGCGCACATCCAAAACCACTGGCCCCTGGATCTGCTGTTGCCGGGCTTGCTCAGGGTAATCCGGTTCAACGCGATGCAGCAGGCTGCCTTCCGCCACCTCCGGTGCTACCTGAAGCGGCCCCGCCCGACCCACATCGGAAGCTCGTTGCACTCCGGCCCCATGGGTACTTGATCCGTCTGTCGCTTCGCGCTCTTCCGCCGTAGGCGGCATGCGGAAGACTTCTTTTCCATTCTCGTACACTAGAAGCTCTCCTGGAGGAGGCAAAGAATCCTTTCGACCGGCCACCGGGGGCCGCGGCGGCACAAGTCCATTCTTGGTGTCGCCGCCCGTGCCCTTCGATCCTGCACTGGCTGCAACTTTCGCACCTGATGCCTCCGCCGCTGTGCCATGCGGCGTTGCGTCTGCCCGTGCGCCCCGATTCCCCGCGCCAACAGCGGCGCCCGAGGCCGAGTTCATCACCTGCCCCCGAACCGCCGCAGTCCTTCGCCAACCCAGACGCAACCCAACCAGAGTTCCGAGCAGCACCGCGCAAGCTACGACCACCACGCCCAGCACGAAAGTCACAACATCAAGTCCAGTCCGTGGACTTCGCCCGACCGTCCCCCGACCAACCTCACCTTCTTTTTCTCTCACACCGCTCGACTCGGCCTGCCAATCTTCCAACTCTGACCCCGAAATCTGGGTAGCCGGCATCACGGGATTCTGCGCTGCGGTACTGTACGGCTCGCTCCCTCGCTCCAGATTCTTGAGGATGCGGTTGGCCAGCGCTTCCAGTGTGAGTTCGTCTCGTTCTCCGAAAGCGCCAATCCGCGACGAAAAAACTTCCAGGATGCCTGCCAGGTCACCCTTCCGGATCAGGGGCAGAACTACCACCGAACGCACTCCCAAACTCCGCGAAGCCTCGACATCGGCACGTGGGTCGGCCTGCGCATCATCGCAGCGCTGCGCTTGGCGCGTTTTGATGCACTCCGCCGTGAGCCCACGTTCGCGGCTCAAGCGCGCGCCCAACTCCGGAGCGTTCCCTCCCGTGCTGGCCCGGCAGACCATCTCTCCGTCCCGCTCCAGAATGACCGCTGCCCCGGTTGCCCCAGTCGCCCGGCACGCCTGCTCCACAATTTCGTTGAGAACTACGTCCAGCGCCAGGCCGGCAGATAGTTCCGGCGACATTCGGCCTCCGCCGTGCGCCTCAAACGTTGCTGCCAGGTCCGCCAGATCCAATTCCGCCGCAGGCCTCACTCTTTGCCGCGCAGTTCCCTCCTCCGCAGCCCTTTCTGCGGGCGGCAAAACTGGTCTTGTGGGATCGGACCCGAATATGGGATCGCGCGCCATGCGAGAGGAACAAACAACGGAATATCTGCGTCTGTAGCGGAGTTTCGCCCCAAATCAGAGGGTTGTCAATATGCATTCGCCCTTCCCGGTCCCACCCGATTTGCCCCCGCGCGGGATGCGATCCTTAACCTAATTTTTTAGGATGAATATGCGCGGCTGGGTTATCCCCCAAACTGATTAATCACACCCCCGGCCGCTCGCGGTTTCATATCGGCAAGAAAAAATACTTAGGACGACCTTCCCGGAGTCTTTTGTTTCTTCCACTTCCTTCCAGAAACTGTTAGAATCGCCCAATCTTGGGGCTGGTTAGAATGGTTCTCCGAGTCAGTTTCTGTCGCTTCCTCCCCGTGGCTTCTCTTTTGGAAACACCTCAAAACAGAGCGTTTCAAGATCTTTAATCCAGGGAGTTTGAAACATGCGGATCGCTGTGGTTGGTTCCGGATACGTAGGATTGGTGGCTGGCGCCTGCTTTGCCGACCTTGGTCATGACGTCATTCTCGTCGACAACGACGAACGTAAACTGTCCGCCCTCAAGAATGGCCAAGTCCCCATCCACGAAAACTTCCTGCCCGAGTTGTTGAGCCGTCACCGCGGACGCCGCCTCACTTTCTCCGACGATCTGCAGGAGGCCGTGCGCGCCAGTTCCGCCATCTTCGTCGCCGTGGGCACGCCTCCTACCGAACGCGGTGAGGCTGACCTGTCTTACGTCGAGTCGGTGGCTCGCGAAATCTCCGGCGGCATCAACGGATACAAAGTAATCGTCGAGAAGAGTACGGTGCCCGTCTATACCAGCGAGTGGGTTCGCAAGATCATTCTGCGGAACGGCACCGACCCCGCGTCCTTCGACGTCGCTTCGAATCCCGAGTTCCTGCGGGAAGGCACCGCCGTTACCGACTTTCTTTTTCCCGATCGCATCGTCGTCGGCTGTGACACCGAGCGCGCCGCCGAGGTTCTCCGCGAAGTCTACGCTCCGCTCACCAGCGGCAGTTATTACGAGAGCCCTGACGCCATTCCGCAGCCCGACCGCACTTCCATTCCCGCCCCCATCATCGTCACTACCACCAAGAGCGCGGAGTTGATCAAGCACGCCTCCAACGCTTTTCTCGCCATGAAGATTTCTTTCATCAACGCGGTCGCTTCCATCTGCGAATCTGTGGGCGCCAACGTCAATCAGGTTTGCCACGGCATTGGCACCGACTCCCGCATTGGTCCGCGCTTCCTGAATCCCGGAATCGGCTACGGCGGCTCCTGTTTCCCCAAAGATGTGATGGCCTTCCGCGCTGTCGCCCGCGAATGCGGATACGACTTCCGCCTGCTCGACGAAGTTATGCGCATCAACGAAGACCAGCGCGACCGCTTCCTCCGCAAAGTGCGCAGCGCTCTCTGGACCCTCCGCGGCAAGCGCCTCGGCGTCCTCGGTCTCGCCTTCAAGGGCGGCACCGACGACATTCGCGAGTCGCCCGCCCTCTTCCTGGTGCAGGCTTTATTGCAGGAAGGCTGCAAGATCACTGCCTATGACCCCGCCGCCATGGAGCGCACGCAGGAAGTGATGAACTCCGATCTCAAGTTCGCCAACTCCGCCTACGAAGCGGCCAGCGGCGCCGACGCGCTGCTCATCCTTACCGAGTGGGAAGAGTTTGCCAACCTCGATCTCAACCGCCTCAACCAGGAACTCAAATATCCCATCGTGATCGACGGCCGCAACCTGTATGATCCCGAAGTGATGGCGGCACAAGGCTTCACCTACTACAGCGTGGGACGCGCGGCCTGTCATCCGGAGGGCGTTCCCGCCGCTCTGCGGAACGGTACCAGGAAAGCATGAGCTCACAGCGCGCCCTGGTAACCGGCGGCGCCGGTTTCCTGGGATCTCATCTCTGCGATGCCCTGCTCGGCGAGGGCTGGAGCGTGGTTGTCGTCGACAACTTCCTCACTGGACGCCGCGCCAACCTTGCTCATCTCCAGAATGACTCGCGCTTCGAGTTAGTAGAAAAAGACATCTGCGAACCTTTCGACGTCGGCAAAGTCGATTACGTCTTCCACTTCGCCAGCCCCGCCAGCCCGGTCGATTACATGATCCACGGCATTCCCACCCTGAAAGTCGGATCGCTCGGAACTTTTCATGCCCTTGATGTCGCCCTCAAGTACGGCGCGAAATATCTCGTCTCTTCCACTTCTGAGTGTTACGGCGATCCTCTGGAGCATCCGCAAAAAGAAACCTACTGGGGCAACGTCAATTCCATCGGCCCGCGTTCCGTTTACGACGAAGCCAAGCGCTTCACCGAAGCCGTCACCATGGCCTATCACCGCTATCACCAAGTGGACACGCGCATCGTCCGCATCTTCAACACCTACGGCCCGCGTCTGCAACTGAACGATGGCCGCGTGGTGTCGAATTTCATGAAACAAGCTCTGCGCGGTGAACCTCTCACCGTCTACGGCAACGGCAGCCAGACCCGCAGCTTTTGCTACGTCAGCGACGAAATCGACGGCTTCCTTCGTTTAGCGAAGTCCTCGGAACATCTGCCGGTAAACATCGGCAATCCGAATGAATTCACAATTCTCGAATGCGCCCAGCACGTAATAAAGGTGACAGGATCGAAAAGCAAAATCGCCTACGAGCCACTCCCGCAAGACGACCCCAAACAGCGCCGTCCCGACATAACCAAAGCCCGAACCCTGCTCGGCTGGGAACCGAAGATTCAGCTGGAAGCCGGACTGAAAATGTCGCTGGATTATTTTAAGAAAGCCGTTGCCGAAGAAGGCGCGACCAAGAAGTAGCCACCACCGCCGCCGACACCATCGCGCTGAGGATACCCCACTCTTGCGCGTTCTTTGCGCCTGTAAAGTCCACCTTCGTGGTCAATCGACGTCCTCGAAAGTGGACAGTTTTTCCACAGCCTAACCCCTTGTATCGATTGATTCGCCTCAAGGCGCGCACGAGGAATCAACAACTTAGCCTGTCGATTTTCGCCATTTTGGAATGTTCCGGTTGGAACATTAGGAAGCTGGAACACTAGGAAGAATGGCCGGCAAGAAACCGTGCGCGACGACTACTCGCTGCTCTGCGCCGCGGCCGCCACGAAGTCGATCAACTGCTGCACCCCGTCGCGTTCATCCCGCGTACTCAGCAGAAAGGACACACCCATCCCGTAGCCGGGATGCGACGCCCTCACGTCACCACTAACCTTCAACTTCATCTCCTGCGTGCGCACAATGATCTCCACCGCCGTGCCCGCCGGAAAAGCCAGCGACATTTCGAGATAGCATCCGCCCGGGCTCAGATCGCTCAAATGGCAGTAATTCCGTACCGAGCTTCCCCTCTGGTACACCTCGGCTCCCAGACGGCAGGCATATCGGGTTTGTCGACGGTTATCTTTGTCCGGCTTCGATCGCAGCCGGGCTCCAGCTTCGCCGTCATGCGCCGTCGTGTCCTGCTTCGTCCCATGCTGCTTCTCCACCTGCTGCGTCTCCACGGGCTGCTTCTCCACTGGCCTGTCAGCCGCCACCGGATCCGCACTCGGCCGGATGGAGTGTTCCACTTCCGGAGTCTCCGCAGCCAACTCCTGCTTCGGCGCCTCGACGGTGTTCAGCTTCAGCCACTCCTGCAAAACCCGTCGCGACGATTTCGGCACATCCACGAACTGGATCCCAGCGCGCCCGTTCCAATCCTGCCATACCACCTGGCCGGAAAGCCGCACGCTCGCCGTCTGCCCCGGTAACTGAAACTGAAAATAGACTTTGCAGGTCGGCGGCAATTTCTTTCCGAAGTTTACCGCCATGCCGTCTTCTGCCAGATCCACCAGCGTCGCTCTCGCCTGCTCCACGCCGGCATAGTCGATAGTGGCGTGAGTATGCACCGCGGCACGCGACTTGCGGCGCTTATCCCGGTACAGAACGCTTTGTGCCGCGCGTAAGCTGCTCAACGCCCGCTCATAAGATACTGGTTTGTACAGAACAAAGTTCACCCCCAGCGAAAACATCTCGCGAATACTCTCCTGCCCCGACACTACGGCCACCGCCAGGGTTGAATCGTTCAGTCGCGAAGCGCGGCTCTCGCCCAATAAGGCAATCACGTCCGCCTGGGTTTCGCAGTCAAGAATCAGCAGGTCAAAACGTATTTGCGCCAGCCTTACGGCCGCGCGCACGGCATCCGGACACAATTCCACTTGAATACCGAGTTCTTCCAGGACGCGCCTCAGCACTTGCACCGAAGCTTCGTCCGCGCAAACTAGCAGAGATGAGAGAGTCATACCTGCATTCATCCTAGGGTCACCCCGGTTCGTCCGACAAGTTACCGGAGTCACCCCCGCCGCCCCCGGTCTTCCGGTGCAATTCTGTTAACTCCACTGCCGTCAATCATGTGACCTCAGTCACCTTCCCCATTACAAAAGACCAATAGTCTTTCGTTGCACTGTCGTGCTTTGACGCTCTCACCCTGCCTTCATAGGATGAAGACTGTCACACCGTATGCAGTGCCGGTTGGCCTGCTCCCCGAACGGCTGCAGCTTCCCTCTGTGCGGATACGCTCTTGGAAATGCTAGGTATGAGGTTTCGGTTGATCAATACGACCCGACGATACGAGGATTCCCCGCTCCGGAATGAACTTATGGCATCGCGCAACCACAAAGGGTACTCGCTCCTGGAGATGATCATAACGGTGAGCATCGCCCTGATTCTGGCCGGGGTTACCTTCATCTCCTTGCAGCCCATGATGAATCAGAACCACACCAGTTCGGCCTACGACACCACTCTGATGGCCCTGCGTAACACCCGCAACCTGGCGATTACCCAGAGTCACGAATACTACGTAACTTTCACTCCGTCCGCTGCAGGTGTTCCCGGCACCATCCTGGTCCAGTACCAGCCTCCTGCGGTTGGAGCTGGACTGGCGCCCCCGCTGCAGGCAGTGATCAGCTACACCATACCGACGGATGTGAACTTTGCCGTCCAGGCGGGATTCCCCGCCAGTACCCCCGACGGGTTTGGCACCGGTGTCAATGCCATTGACTTCGAATCCACTCCAGGCGTCCCGTTGAACTACGTCGTCTTCTTCCCCGACGGTTCCTCGCAGGACAGCCTCGGCAACTATAGCAGCGGCGTTATCTATCTGACGCGCCCTGGCGACACCATCTATTCTTCGCGAGCTGTCACCCTATGGGGGGCGACCGGCAGAATCCGCGGCTGGCGGCTCAATCAGATCGCGGGCGTTGCCACCTGGGTACAACAATGACACAAGAAAACAAATTCGTGAGAACGCATCCATCGCAGCGCGGCTTTACGCTGATCGAAGTCATGATCGCGGTCGTCATCATGACCATTGGCATTCTCGCCGTGATGGCCACCTTCGCGACGGCCATCTCCGCCACCGCTTCGGCGCAGGAAGATCTGATCGCACGCCATAAGGCACTCGATGCCATGGAAAGCATCTACACCGCGCGCAACAGCCAGCAGCTTCCCTTCGCATCGATCAACAACGTCGCCAACGGCGGAGTCTTCCTGAGCGGGGCCCAGCAACTGCTTTGCGCCGGACCCGATGGCATCGTCGGCACCGCCGATGACGTCGCCTGCACCGCTCCGGACACGGGTGCGGCTTGCCCGGGAGGAGTCGAGTGCCTGGTTCTGCCCGGCCCCGATGGGGTACTCGGCACCGCCGATGACGTCACCCAAAGCCTCGGCAACTTCACCCGCACCATCACGTTCAACACGGTCTCGCAGACGGTGAACGGCGTGGTCACCACAAATCAAAATCTCATCGCGGTCACGATTGCGGTGTCTTATACCAAACCCGGCTGGCCCGCCCGCACCTACACCGTGAACGCGCTGATCTCCAGCTACCACTAAACACTGGCTAAAACCATGAAGATGCCCATCACAAAATCGCAACGCGGCTTCAGCCTTCTGGAACTGATGGTCGCCTCCGTCATCGGACTCATCGTGGTTATGGCGATGACCCAGATGTTCCGCATGGGGATGAACGCCACCTTTACCGTCACGCAGCGCGCCGAGACCCAGCAGAACATGCGAGCGGCCATCGAGTTGATGACCAAGGACCTCAGCATGGCGGGCGCCGGCTTGCCCTCCGGTGGCCTGCAGTTGGCCAGCGCCGGGGGCAACTCGAAAGTCGCCTGCAACCAAGCCGGCACCTGCTATGTTCCCGCCGACACTTACCCGACCGGCAATTTCATGTACGGCATCCTGCCCGGCTTCGGTAATGGTGTGCAAAACGGTACCGTCATCGCCAGCGCTCCGGCAGCCGTGAACGACAGCATCACCTCGATCTATTGCGATTACAACTTTCCGCTGACCAATTTCACCTTTACGTTCCCCTCTACAACCACGGCTTCCGTGGCCGTAGTGAACGCCGCCGTCACCCCCAATAACATTCTTGCCCCGGGTGGCCTGAACGTGGGCGACCTGCTGCTGTTCCTCGTGACCACCGCGGGCAACGGCAAGACCGCGCAGGGTACCAGTGCCGCTCAAACCGCGGCGGTGGTCGCCGAAATCACCGGCCTGCCTAACAACACCACCATCGATTTTGCCGGGGGCGACGCGCTCAATTTCAACCAGGCCGCCACTGCACCCAACAGCCTGGCCTACACGATTACCAACCTGGGTCCCGCCTTAGGCGCGGGCAACAATGTCACCGTTTGCCGGTTGAATGCCGTCACTTACTTCCTGCAAGTTCCGCCCGCGGGTGGGACCGTTCAAACTCCGCGCCTGATGCGCCAAGTCAACGGACTTAACGCCGTGCCCGTGGCCGATAACATTATCAACGTGCAATTCAGCTATGACGTGATCAATTCCGTGGCCGGCACCATGAGTGCGAATCAATCGAATCCGCTCGGCGCTGGGCTTTCCCCCGCCCTTATTCAGAAAGTCAACATGTGGGTCATGGGTGAAAGTTTGACTCAGGGAGGAAACAAATCCCAGAGCATGTATCTGGCGAGTTCGGTCGCCGCTCGCAACTTGAGTTTCTGCAACTCCTATAGCAGCACCACCACCGTTTGCCAATGATTGGCAAACCTTGAAGTCCGGATTTCTAGAGCTTTTGCTTTGATGTTGGAGGGGGAAAACATGGGGAAGAGTAAACGAGATTCGCGAGGCTTCACGCTCATCGCGGCGCTTCTGTTGACGCTTTTATTGTCGGCCCTGGCCGTAGGCCTTTTGTACATGGTCAACAATGAACAGCGCATGGGAAGCAACGACCTGGAAGGCAACCTCGCCTATTACGGCGCGGAGTCTGGCATCGAGAACCTGACTGCTCAGCTCTCGCAGTTGTACCAGTCCTCGCAGACGCCGGATGCCGCCTCCATTTGTGCCCTCGGCAGCCCTGCCAATTACCCGACCGCGGTTACCGGCTCCAACATCACCAGCATGAATTACAACGTGGGCATTGGCTGGCCGACAAACCAAATCTGTTACAACGGGGCCAACACCGCTACCGCAAACCCGGTCGGCTCGTGGGATATCGTGGGTTCGGGTGCGGACCAGGGAATGGTGGCAACTCTGATCCCCTTCAATCTACAAGTAACGGCCACCCGCGCTACCTCCGGAGGCGAAGTGACCACCAACGCCGGCGTCACTCCCACCGGCGCATCCGTAAACTTGACCCGCACCGTGGAAGTCGCTCTGCTTCCCGCCTTCGAGTTCGGTCTTTTTTGCGATGCCGACTGCGACTACTTCGCCGGTCCTAACTTCAACTTTGGAGGCCGAGTCCACGCCAACGGGAATCTGTTCCTGGCTTCTGGCGCCGCACTCACCTTCACCGACAAGGTAGCTGCCGTCGGCCAGATTATTCTGGATCAACTCGAAAATGGCCACCCTACGGCCAACGGTTACGGCGGCAGCGTCTATGCGCCCAATGCTGCCGGCGGCTGTCCCGCTGCCCCGGGGTCCGGACCAGCCGCGAACTGCCCCCAACTCACATCCGGCAGTTGGACGGGCGGGTTTTACCCCGTCGCCGGCGCGGTAAACCCCACATGGCCTGCTGCCGTCTCCGTGGGAACGTTCAAGAATTTCGTCATCAATGGAGCGACCGGCGCAACCAACTTGTCGTTGCCCTTCGTGAAGTCGTCGGTAGTTGGCCCGATCGACATCATTCGCAGGAAACAATCTACCGATAGCACGCTCCTGGCCAATTCGCGTCTCTATGGCGAGGCTGAGATCCGGATCCTGCTGGCCGACGACATTACTCAACTCCACCCGGACCGCGGCGCCGGCAGCCTCGACGTCAACGATGTGCAGCTTACCGGCTCCTACGCCACCACGGCCGGAACCATGTACTATGCGATGGCCCAGACCGGTTCCAACAGCTGGACCTTGCCGTCCGTTGCTGGCTGCACCAGCCCGTGGCCTCTGCTCGGGCAGGTCACCATGCCGACGCCTTGCAAAAGTACATGGCTGCGCGTGGAGTATCTCAACAATGCCGGCGCCTGGATCGGCGTCACCCAGGAATGGCTGGGATATGGCTTCGGCCGTGCGTACAATGTCTCACCCAGCGTGCCTTATACGGCTGCGGGAGTCGCGGGAGCAAACCCGATCAGCCCCGCCATCCTCATCCTTCAGCAACTGCAAAGCGGCCTCCTGCCGGCGAACGCAACCGGTGGTGCGGGGACTGCATACAACTGGCTTCCCATCAATTTTTATGATTCGCGCGAAGGCGAACCCCGCGATACTCGGAGTTCCTACGCGACCAACAACTGCAGTACCGCGGGTGTGATGAACGCCGTCGAAGTGGATGTGGGCAACCTCTGGCTCTGGCTGCAGAAAAAGGGTCCCTACTCTGGAGGCAGCGGCGCCCTCGTCAACAACACCAATGAGAATGGCTACATCCTGTATTTCTCGGATCATCGGGGCATGCAACCCGATCCCGATGCCAACCGGACCGGCTTCTATAACAACTTCGTTGGCATCTCGGGGCTCGAGGATGTGGTGAATTCCGCCTCCGCCGCCGGTGTCCCGGACGGGGCGTTGGAACCAAAAGTGTATTACACCTATTCTCCGGAAGATGCGGATGGGAACGGATTCCTTGACACCTTCGGAGAAAAGTACCTGGGTGCGGGATTTGGTCTTTCGGGCGCGGCGATGTCCCAGCCTTACTACATTCCAGGCGTAACCGCTGGAATCGCTTGCACAACCACCGCCGCGAACAATATGGTGACCGGCCCACGTCACGTACTGCGGTTGGTGGATGGTGGCATGAACGGCGCCGGCGTTAGCTACTTACCTCAACCTATTGCTCCCGCGACCTACGGCAACGGCTTCACCGTCGGTTCCGAAGAGCCGGTATATGTTTGGGGAAACTACAACACCGGCCCCTCGGATCCCTACTGGGCCAGCCTCGGCGCCAACGCTACGACTCCGCACTCGGCGGCCGCGATCATCGCGGACGCGGTCACGCTGCTGTCGCCCGCCTGGTCGGACGCTAACAGTTTTGCGAACCCGGCACTGGCGACCAACCGGAACGCGACCGATAGCTACTATCGCGTAGCCATCGCCGCCGGCAAGAGCGTTCCCTTCCCCCAGCCAGCTTGGGGGGCACAGGACTTTGGCACCGATGGCGGCATGCACAACTTCCTTCGCTATCTCGAAGACCGCAGCGGCACCTCCGTCTACTACACCGGGTCGCAGATCAGCATGTACTATTCGCAATACGCCACGGGCACTTTCAAGTGCTGCACCTCCGTGTACGACGCCCCGACGCGAAACTATTTCTTCGACACGCAGTTCCTGAACCCGAACAACCTGCCTCCGGGAACACCGATGTTCCAGGACGTGGTGAGTTTGGGCTTCCACCAGAACTTCACCCCGCAGTAAATTTCTAAACTTGTCATAACCAGCCCCGGTCCTGATCCACGGACCGGGGCTTTTCATTTTTTGTACTATTCCCTCGGCTCCGCTTTTTCGCTTAGAGTCACGGGCTGGTATGGTTCTAGCATTCCAGACATCATCTATGAGAGTGCCTTCGCCAGCGACGCCCCAGAATCAGCGGACCCAGGAAACGGATCGCCGGGCATCGCGCTGGATCTGGGCGGGGTTCACCGTGTGCGCCATCGCCGCGGTCGGCCTGTTCTTCGTTCCTGCCTTCATCATTCGTCCCTTCCGCTACCAGGCGCCGCACGCACTCTTAGTGGCCATGGCCCTGCGCCAGCGCGCTCCGCTCGGCACGCTGATCGCGGGTCTCGCCTGTTTCCTTTTCGCCTTCGCACTGTGGAGAACCGTCGGCCTGTGGCGCAAAGCTCTCCTCGCCGTCACGCTGCTCGTCGTCACGTTTTCTTCTGTTATGGCGCGCCTCAATTATTTCGAGTGGATGTTCCACCCCATCGCCGGCGCCCAGTTCATAGCCCAAACCGAGAGCAGGCTCGACCCTAAAGAGATGGTCATGGCGGTGCGCTTCGATAGCGACGCCCGCGCCTACCCCATCAGCCAGATGGCCTACCATCACGTGCTGAACGATGTGGTCGGGCGCGTGCCCATCGCTGTCACGTATTGAACGCTCTGTCACACCGGTCTGGTGTGGACGCGAACGGTGAACGGCAGAGCCTTGCACTTTTATCTGGCCGGCATCAACAACCAGAACTTCCTCATGCGCGACAAGGAAACCGGAACCTGGTGGCAACAGATCACTGGCAAGGCCATCTATGGTCCGCTGCAAGGCGCCACGCTCGAACTTGTGCTCAGCGACGAACTCACCTTCGGTGAGTGGAGAACCGAATTTCCTTCCGGCCAGGTGCTAGCGCCGGTCGCCAAATACACGAAAGAGTACGACCCCAACTGGGAGCCGGACATAGCCAAGCTGCCGGTAGTCATCAGCTTTCCCGGCACCGAATTGAAGTCGCGCGATGTGGTCATCGGACTCACCATCGACGGAGCCGCCCGGGCCTATCCCTGGGAAACTTTCGCCAGGCAGTCTCCGCTTGTCGATCGCGTGAACGGCACGCCACTGCTTCTAGTCCTAGGCCCCGACGGAAAATCCTTTCGTGTCTTTATCAGCCGCATCGATGGCCACGACGCCGAGTTCTTTCTCCAGGGCGACGCCAAACAGTGGGCGCTGCTTGACACCACCACCGCCAGCCAGTGGAACTTCCAGGGCTGCGCCACCTCCGGGCCGGCACAGGGAAAATGTCTCGGCCGCATCCCCGCGCTCAAGGACTACTGGTTCGACTGGCGCAACTACCATCCCGACACCACGGTCTACAAACGTTAGGACAAGCGATGAGGCCCTTGGTCAGTTGAGTGCGTGCTAAACTTTCGCCTCGGTCGATCTCCGGAGGCCGCATGTTCCGACTCGTGCTGGTATGGGTATCGTCGTTTACGTTGTTAACCGTCGCCGCGATTGCGCAAAGTCCAGATATTCCTGAGCCCGGCTCCGTCGAGGCCATCGCGGCGGCCACGACCGATCCCCATTTTGTCTCACCCTGGGTCTGGTACATCCCCCAATCAGATACGGTTCCGTCTCCCGAGAAGTTTCTGGGGCGGATCATGGGCGCTCCGGGAGAATTGTTGGGTACGGAGAAAACATACGCCTATGCCCGTGCCCTGGCTGCGGCGAGCCCGCGAGTTCGCGTGTTCACAATCGGGCACAGTGAAGAAGGGCGCGAGATCCTCATGCTGGCGATCGCCGACGAAGCCGGCATCCGCGATCTCGACCGTCTAAAAGCCGCGACTGCAGACTTGGCGGATCCACGCCGAACCAACCCAGCGGCGGCGGACAAGATCATCGCAACCTCGCGTCCTATTTATTACTTCAATGCCGCGCTGCATTCCGACGAAACGGGATCGACCGAAGCCATGCTCGAGCTTGCGTATCGTCTGGCCGTGTCGGAGCAGCCCATGATCCGGCGAATCCGAGAGCGTGTGGTCGTGTTGATCAATCCCATTTCCAATCCCGACGGGCGGGACAAGATGGTCGACTGGTTCTACCGCTATCTCAAAGGCAAGACGAACCGCAACGAATTGCCTCGGCAGTCGCCCCCGTACTGGTCCAAATACACCTTCGTTGACATCAACCGCGATACGCACCAGCAGACGCACGAAACCACAAAAGCCGTTCACCGCATGTTTCATGAGTGGCATCCCACGGTAGTGCACGACCTGCACGAAGGCACGCCCCTGATGATGACCTGGAACGGCACCGGTCCATATAACCCGAACATTGATCCCATTACTTATACGGAGTTTCTTGAACTCAGCTTCCACGAAGTACAGGCTCTCACCGCGATGGGGATGCCTGGCGTTTCGACGTGGAATTTTGGGGAGGCGTTCGCACACCTTTATCTGGATTCCGTGGCCATGAATCACAACAGCATTGGACGCGGCTACGAGACCTTCGGCAATGGTAGTGCGGAAACCGAGAAGCGAGCAGTTTCCGAATCCTCGGCAACCATGGAGTGGTACCGTCCTCTGCCTGCACCAAGAGAGGTCACCTGGTCGGCTCGCGACAATCTCAACTACCAGGAAACCGGCGCTCTTGCGGCGCTGGACGAAACGGCAAGCCAATCCAAAGAAATGTTGCACAACTTCTACAAGAAGGGATGGGATTCGTGGCAAAAGGGCCTGACCCAGCCACCCTATGCGTTTCTGATTCCAGAAAATCAAGGAGATCCGGCGCGGGTGGCACAAATGATAGAACGGCTCATGGGCCAGCACATCGAAGTGGCCCGCGCGGAGAGCTCAATTCAAGTTAAGGAAGGCAGCTTTCCCGCTGGGACGTACGTGGTTCGCCTCGATCAGCCATACCGCAACTACGCAGTGGATCTGCTAACGCCGCAGCATTACCCAAAGGATGGAGGCGCGCCCTACGACGACGTCTCCTGGGAACTCCCCGCTCACTATCATTTGCAGGCGATCCCCACCACCGACGCGTCGATTCGCAATGCCGCTCTGACTCGATTAAGCGATCCGCCGCATGCTGTTGGACGGGAGGTCGGCTCCGGACCGATTTATTTGCTCGAAGACACTGGACAGGAATCGTTACTTGCCGCTCGTTATCGTCTGTCCAATTTCGAGATTCAAATTGCGGAACGTGAGTTTGAAAATGGAGGAACGAAGTTTCCTGCCGGATCGTGGATTCTTCCCGATCAACATGGATTGCGCGAGGCCATTCTCGCCACCTCCAAGGAACTGGGCCTCGACTTTACCCAGGTTCCCACCGCACCGCAGGTGCCGCAACACAATGCGAAAGCGCCGCGGATTGGCGTTTGGGTGCCGTGGGCTGACACCGACTCGATTGGATGGATCCGTTACTCGCTGGATCAGCGCAAGGTTCCTTACACCTATCTGCGCGACGAAGATATTCGAGCGGGGAATCTGCGCTCGCGCATCGACGTCTTGCTTTACGGACATGTGGATCTGGAACTGGCTGAACAAATTGAAGGTCTGCCGAAGATCTGGTCACCCATGCCTTTCAAGAAGACGGATCGGACTCCCAGTTTCGGCACTCCAGCCGAGTCCGATGACATCACTGGAGGGATCGGCTACGAAGGGCTGGCGCAGATTCAACATTTCATCGCCGATGGCGGGCTGATGGTGACGCTCGGCAGCGGGAGCATGCTGGCGCTGGAAGGCGGACTGGTGCGCTTTGTCCGCCGGTCCTCGGGAGGGGTTCCGCGTAGCACAGCGGGAGGTGGGAGTGCCTCGTCCGCCGCCTCCCAGCACGCGGCTACGCGGACGCCCGGAGCGCACGTCCGGGTCACATTCGATCGTCCCGATCATCCCATTGCATACGGATATCCCGTGCATACTTACGTCTTCCGGCAGAACTTCCCGCTCTACGACGTCCCACGCCGTTGGCTCCGGATGGCCTATTGCACCACGTGTCTCGACGGTCCCGAAGACCGCAGCGGTGTGGTCATGGAATGGGGCGACACCGATGGGAAACCGTTCGTCGAAAGCGGCCAGGCATGGGGAGAAGAGAATCTGATCGGGCGGCCCGCAATCTTAGACATGCCCGTGGGCAAAGGACACGTCGTCTCTTTCAACTTCAATCCGATGCACCGCGATCTGAACCGTGGGGATCAGCGTCTGCTTTGGAACGCTATCCTGAATTGGCAGGCAATCATTGTGGGTCAGCCGAAACCTGCCGCAACCGCGGAGCCGGCGCCGGAGCCGGAAGAGTGAAGGCGCGCAGCATCCCGAATCACCGTTGATCTAAACTCTTGATCGGAAGGAAGCGTTGCCTGAAAAAGGTGAAAGCAGATTCCTCACCAAAGAGCGGTTCGGAATGACAAAGAGTTGAGAACGGTTCGGAATGACCACCTAATAAAGTGGAATGACAAGATGTAATGGGGGATTCTAACGTGTCTGCCATTCATGCCATCTTCTGGGATGTGGGGGGAGTGCTGCTCACCAACGCCTGGGACCACACCGAGCGCATGGCGGCGCTTGAACAGTTTCATCTAAACGACGAAGAATTTCACTCCCGGCACGAGATGGTGGTCTCGTCGTTTGAGCGGGGCAAGATATCGCTGGAGGAGTATCTGGAGCGCACGGTGTTTTACCGCAGCCGTCCTTTCACCCGCGACGCGTTTCGGGATTACATGTTCTCATTATCGCAGCCGAAACCGGAGGTTCTGAGCTTCGCGCGTGAGCTGGCGGATTCCGGCAAGTACTTCATGGCCACGATCAACAATGAATCCCGCGAGCTGAACTTGTTCCGCATCGAAAAATACGGCTTGCGGGGAATCTTCCGTCTGTTTGTCAGTTCGTGCTTTGTAGGCCTGCGCAAGCCGGAGAGTGGCATCTATCGTTTGGCGCTTGAGACTACACAGGTCAAGCCAGAAGAGTGCTGCTTCATCGACGATCGGGCGCTGAATCTGGAGTGCGCGGCGAAAATGGGCATGCGGACGATTCAGATGCAGACGTTGGAACAGCTGCGCGCAGAGTTGGGGGAGATTGGAGTGAGGCAGTAAGCATAAGGAAGCGAGCCAAACGCGCAAGTATTGTGTCGCAAAGAGCGCGCCACATCGCGCGGCTCGCCCAGATTCCTCGCTGCGCAGAGAACGCTTGCTCGGAATGACAACCAGACTACGCCACTAGCCTCTTCGCGGCTGCGGCTTTGCTGGCGGGACGGGCTTCGGGATCTCGGATTCCGCAGTGGTCAGAGTCAAGTCGCTCGACCAGCATTCCGAGACCAGCTTCCAGTCTCCGCCGCTCTGCTTCGCGAAGACCCAGAGATATTTGCCGCGCTCTTCGCGGCGTTTGCCGGCTGTGCCCGGAACCAGGGCGCTATATCGGCCGACTTCGTGAGCCAAATCGCCAACCACTTCTACACGGATGGGCTCGACCGCGACTTCTCCGAGGCCGGCTTCCAGCGCGGAGAAGAAGAACTCGCGTACCGCCATTGCGCCGCGAATCGGAGGAAGGTTCGAGCGCAGCACCAGCGCGTCGGCGGCATAGAGTTCGATCAATTCATCGAGTTGGCGCGTATTGCAGGCCAAGACCCATTCCTGGGTGAGACGGCGGACCGCAGCCTCGCTGCGGCTCATGGGCTCACCCTTGGCGGCGGCGGCAACGCGCAACCGGTCGGCCTCGCGTGCACTCTCGGGAGCGTTGGTCCGTGGCACTGCTGGGGCGGTTTCCTCTCCGCCCTGGAAATAATGGTGGTGGTAGTGGTGGTGGTAGTGATGTGTGCCTGCGGGAGCGCCCGTTGAAGGATGCACCTCTTGCGGGGGATCGAGCACTAGCGGCGGAGTTTGCGTCAGTTCCCTCGCAAAATCCGGTAGCTCAAGAGGGGGTGACTCGAGAGGGGGTGATTCAAGCGTAGGTAATTTCACCTCCGGGGATTGATCCTGCGCTGCCTCCACGGGAAGTCCACACATGCCGCAGAACTTATTGCCCTCGCGATTGTGGTGTCCACAGACGCGGCAGGCAGTAGAAGCACTGGGAGTAGTTTGCGTCGCGGCGTCCTCCGCAGCGGTTTCGGAATCGGTTTCCATGGTGAGGCGCTGCATGGCTTGCAGAGCGGCGGCAATGGCTTCCTGGTTCGGTTTGGGCCGCCGCATTTCCGGATAAAGGCGCTGGTAGATTTCGCCGAGGGCGGGATTGTGCGGGCCAATGCTCGGTGGCGCGTTTTCGGAATCCGGCGCAGGGACGGCGCCGGATGGCTTCGCGAGTTTCTTATCTCTCTCTCTATCCACGATTTGGACCGGGTGCCGAATGAGTCAGGGTAGTCGTTCATTCTAGCCCAAGCGGGCAGAATCTCAACGCCGGGAAAACTCGATCTTACCTTCCGCTTCGGTAGGGACACCGTTGCAGGTGGCAGGGCGATAACGCCAGGCGCGAACGGTTTGCAGGACATTGCGGTCGCCTACGGAGCCCACGCTCTGCAAGATGAGTGGACTATGCACGCGGCCGTCGGCGCCGATGATAAAGCTGACCTTTACTTTCATGCCGGCAACTGCAGGAACTATTAAGGGATCGGGCGTGGTCAAAGCTTGGGGCGGCTGAGTGTCTTCGCAGCGCGCGCGCGCGCTCACATGCGGCACATCGCTGAACTCGGTGGCGCGGGTGGGAGTCTTCCAGACTCGACGTTCGCGCTCCGTCAAAGCAGCCTGGCGCAGCTGCGGAGAGGCAGCTTGCACAGAAGCGGCGGCAGGAACAGCGAAGATCAGAAACCAAGGCCAGAAGCTACGAAACATGTGGTGGAACTCTCCCATTCGACTGGGGATTGCTCCCTTGTGACTTCTATCGGCAAGTCGGGGGCCAAGTGCAGCGCTATAGTACACGTTTTGTTATCAGTTAGTTACGCAGGATCTTCGACGGTTTACCTACCATCGATGTGAAGGCAATTGCACTTGTCATATCCAGGGGAGGCCAAAGATTGCAGCACGACATTCCTGGTCGCGAAGGTGCATCGTGATCGTTATCGATTGGCTGGGGCTCGCAGCGTAAGGAGCGTGATCTCGGGTGGACAGTTCAATCGTGCCGGCACCCCGACTGTTCCCAAGCCAGCATTGGTGTAAAGCGTGAGTGGACCCACCTGGTAGGTCCCCAGCACGTACTTCTTCGCCATTTGGGGCAAGTAAAGAGGAGGCAGCAGCGGAATTCTAACTTGGCCGCCGTGGGAGTGTCCGGAAAGCTGCAGGTCGATGGGAAATCGTGAGGCTTCATCGGCAAAGTCTGGTTCGTGGGCCAGCAGAATGACGGCTTCATTGGCGGGAACACGGCGCAACGTCTCCGACAAGTCGGCGGTCCCACTTAGCGCATCGTTTACGCCGGCGAGCCAGAAACGTGCGCCATCGCGCTCGATTGCTTCGGACTGGTTGGCCAGGACGTGGATGTTCTCGGCCTGGAGCACACGCGTGACGTGTTTGGGGTCCGTGTCTTCATCGTGGTTTCCCATGACGGCCCACAGGTCGTGCGGCGCGGTCATCTGCCGCAGGAGGCGAGCACAGGGTTCGGCCGCAAACGCCGCTTTTTTGCGGCTTCCGTACAGGGGCACAGAGACGAAGTCGCCCGTCAGCACAATCAGGTCGGGATGAAGGCCGTTGACCATGGCGATGGCGGCATGCAGCGGATGGACAGAAAAATACGGGTCGTAATGGAAATCGCTGAGCAAGGCGATGGTGAAGCCGTTCAGGCGTTCGGGCCAGCGCGGCAGAAAAAAGTCCTGACGGACAATGCGCGGACGGTTTGGTTCCAGCAGGATGGCGTCGCCCGCAATCGCGACCGCCCCGGCAGCGGCGGCCCAACGAAGAAACTTACGCCTTGTGGTTGGAGGGGGAGACAAGTGGACTTACTCTGAGGGCATCGATGGCATGCGCACCTCCAGAATAACCGAAACGGAGGGATTGATGTATGAGCGGCGAGATTCCGGGGAGCTGGTGGATAAACCTCAGTCCCCCAGCCCACTTTCCCCGAACAGATGAGTGCGATCAGAAACTAAAGGTGGCTTGCAAGTCGATGCGGCGAACGGCCGAACCGGTGGAGAATGGGCCGCCCTGAAGGCCGTTCGGCGAATCGAAGAATTCCGAAACGGTGCCTGTTGCCGTCGAGTTCAGGATGCCGCTGGGATTCCCCAGGTTGACTTTGTTGAACGCGTTGCGCACCGACACGCCAAGCGTGAGATTGTATCGGCGGTCACTGCCGCTCGATATCCCCATCGGACCGCCGCCGCCGAAAAGGGGACCGCGAGGACCGCCCCCTCCTCGAGATCCGCCCGGACCACCCGGTCCGCCTTGGCCCGGAGTGGTGCTTTTCACCTTGGGACCAAAACCGAAAGTCTTAGTGAGCCGCAGATTCACGGTGGCGTGCGCCGGGCCGGTTCCGTAGTTAACGGGAACCAGCTTCTCTCCTGCGGAGGGGAGTGCGTCCTGGAACGTACCCAACGGAGTGCAGAAGGTTGGAGTCGTGGTGCCGGTTACCGTGCCGGGATTGGGGCAAGTCGCCGTGGAAACGAGAACGGGACGATCATTGAAGATCGAGTCGCCGTTCAGGTCGTCGGCTGTAACGATGTTAAACGGAGAGCCGGAACTGACGATCATGAATGGGCTAAGGCGGAAAGTGTAAGGCAAGGCAAACGAACCACCGACGATCAGACGGTGGCGCGTATCGAACGAGGCGCGGCCATAGTCCTGGCTGATGTTGTAGGAGTTGGAGGCGAAGCTGGAGACTCCGGAAGTATCGCTGTTGGCATAGTTCAGGGTGTAAAAGCCGAAGAGCTGGACCTTCGATCCGACTTTGATGTTCGTGTTGGCGATGAGCTGGTTCTGCTTGAAATTGCCTTCCGACACGTATTGGTAGATGTTCCCTGCGTTCGGGTTGGGACGCATCAGTGTGGCGGGATCAGGAGCATTGGCATTGATGCTGAGGAGTTGATCGAAACCTCGAGAGTTCAAATACGTGACCGCTGCGGTAGCCGACTTGCTGATCTGCCGTTCGACGCTGACCGCCGACTGCAGCGTGTAAGGCGAGTGCAGCGTGGGGCTGATTTGATAGATGGTGGAAGTGCTGGTGGCACCGGACAGACTGCAGTTCGTGGCAATGGGAAAGCACGTAGGATTGTTGATAACGTATTCGGTTTGAATCTCGCCGTTTAAACGCTCTGCCTGCAAGATCTGCGACTCCTGGAAGCGGTCATAAAATATGCCGGTGCCACCACGAATTACAACTTTCGGAGGCGCGCTCCGGCCACCGACGCCCCAGGCGAATCCCAGACGGGGCGCCCAATCGTCGTGGTCGTGAATGCCATCCTCCGTCTCGAAGCGCAAGCCCAGGCTGAGGGTGATGTTGGGCCGCAAGCGCCAATCGTCCTGCGCGTAAAGGCCGGCATCAACGTTGGTGATTGAGGCGGGAGTAATGCCGGTGGTGATCAATAGCTGGGTGGCGTAGGGAGTGCCTCCGCTTTGTATCTGCTGCTGCGCGTAAAGATACGAGATGGGGCAAGGCGGATTGGGGTGTGTCACAGGGTCGACCGAGCAATTCGTTGGAGTATCTGTTGAGCCGTCCAGGGAAGAAAACGTGAACGCGCCGTTGAAGCCTGCATTTGAGCTGTTGACGTCGCGGACGGCGCGCAGGCGTCCTCCGAACTTGATGGTGTGATTGCCGTGAATGATCGAGGTGTAGTTCTGCAGCTCGTAGCGGTCCGCATGGTCCCGAGTGGTGCCGCCGTTGCTGCCGCCGCCGTTGAATCCACCTGGAACACTGATCGTGGGATCGGTGCTAATTGCGATCTGACTGCTGATGTCGCGGAGATACTGGAAGTGGGTCTCGTTGACGACCTTAGCACCGAAGACTTGCGTATCGCTAACTTGCAGCGTTTGTTCGGTGGATACCGTGTTGTCGCCTTGGGAAGCCAGGCTAAAGGCGCCGACACCATCATTGGTTTCGGTGTCGCGGTAATACTGGTAACGTGCGCTGAAGGTGTTGTTCTTGCTGAGCTGGTAGTCGAGACGCGGGCTGATGTTGGTGCGTCCCCGGGGATTCGGAATCGCACCGAGAGCTGCGATCGGCTCAAGCGTGGTCGGATCGAGCGTATTGGCGTCGATGAGAGCGATTTGGTTAATGTTGCGCCGCTCGGCATTAAAAAAGAAAGAAGAGTTCTTGTTAATCGGACCGCCGACGTTTCCGCTGTACTGGGTGGACTCATAACCCGGCTGCGGGCCGCCGAAGGGACTGGGCGAGTTGAAGGCAGAGTCGTTTCCGCTCACATAAAGCTGGCCATGAAATTTGTCGGTGCCGGGTTTGGTGAAGACCTCAATGCGGCCGTAGCCCAGCTTGTCATATTGGGAAGAGAAAGGGTTCTGATTAATCCGAATTTCACGAATCGACGCTTTCGGCGGAAGTTCACCGGCGGTGAAACCATCGATGTAGAGCTGTCCGCCGTTAGGGCCGGCGGAAGGACCGGCCAGAGCCTGCAAGTCCGTAAGCAATTCGTCGGGATCGTCGGGCAAGGCCTCCAGCTCTTTGCCTGAGATGGTGATGGCTCCCGCGTTGTTCGCGGGGTTGACATCGACGGTCGGCGCCGTGTCCGAGACCTGAATCTTCATCTGCTCCACTTCGATGGCCATGGCGACATTGAGGCGCAGCGGCTGATCGAGTGTGATTACGACGTTGTCGTTTTCGTAGAGGGCGAATCCCTGCGCAATGACGTTGAGGGTGTACTGGCCCGCGGCCAAGCCTTTGAACTCATACAGGCCCTGTCCGTTGGTTTGGGTTTTGATGGGTGTCGAGGAAGCGGCCGCTGGCGTGAGAACGACGTTTGCACTGGCAATTGCCGCGCCCGATTGGTCGACTACCTGCCCGCGCAAAATGCCTGCAGTCGTCGGCAAGGTTGTCTGCCCAGCTCCTGCCTGGGATGCCGCAAGGGTAGCCGACAAGTGCAACGAAAGAAAGATGAGTATGAAACAGAAATACTTCCGCGCCGTCATCCAATTATTCCATTCTGTGACAAGAGTCTTCGATATAAATCTTCGATGCAGCATTCGGTCGAGAGGAACGCGTCCTTATGGACCCCCAGCGTCGCCGGAGGGCGCGCCCATGGTCCAGGGCGCAAGCATCATGGCGCTGCTGGCGCTGGGAGCAGCCTGCAGAATCGGTTCTACACCGCTAACCAGAGTGATCACAGTACCTACGCCAGCGGCGCCCTCGGTGGAGAGAATGATGACTGCGTCGCCTTTATGCAGGTCCGCCAGTGAAGCCGCGGGCAAGTGGCTGAGCATCTGCTGAAAATCCGGAGCGCCACCGGGACGCCCGCCCGCTCCGTTTCCTGCAGACGCTGCTCCACTGGCCGGACCGGCGGCTGGGGATACGGTCTGGCTCTTGTCTGTTGAACCAGCTTTTGCGGAACCGGCGCCGGATGCGGCCCCAGGCGTCGCTCCCGCAGCCGCTCCCTTCAGGCGCATTGCAATCCGCTGCGCCATCTCAGGGGCCAAGCGGCGAAGTTGCGAGTCCACTGTAACTTTGATGAGCACTGATTTTTTCGACAACAAATCCTGAACGCTGAGGGTTGACGAACTTGCATCGACTGAGCTGACAATGCCGGCGACATTGCGGAACGACCCGGAAACAATCTCTTCGGCCGCCACTTCGCTTCCATCGGCGTTGCGGTTGCCGCGCGCGCGTACCTGATCGCCGGGATGAATCTCCTGCAGCATGCTTTGCCTGGCGTCGTCGAACTTCACTGAGTCCGGCGCGTAGCGGCGAATCACCGTGCTGTTGGAGGTACGAATGACGACCGTCTTCTTTGCGGCGAGACTACCTACGGAAATTGTGACGGTTCCCGCCGCTGGATCGACGGCGCTTACCAAGCCCCCTACGCCACGCTTCTGCCAGTCTTGCAGATCCTGCTGATGCCGGGCGTCAATGTCGGAGTGCTTCATCACCACAATCTTCAAAACGGGAAGGGGCAGACTATCGTCAGAAATCGCCCAGCCGGTCGCCCGAATACGGTCACCCACCTGGAGATCCTGAGGCTGGATGGGCGTGGCGTTGTTTACATTTGTCTCGCCTGGAGCGAAGCGAACGATTTGCGTTGCGGGCTGCACCGTAATCTTCACGTCGGGACCGGTGTCCGGAGTCAGTGTGATCTCGGTTCCGTTGATAGCTTTGATGGCACCGATGCGCTTCGCCACAGCGCGGGGAGCAGCGTCCTGGGTTTGCGTCCCCGAGGGCATGGCGTAGCAGGGCACCAGAGTGCTGGTTGCGCTTGCCGCACAGAGTGCGATCGCCAGAAGCCGGTGCGTGTTTAGGTTCATACGCCTCTTACTAATTTACATGGCGTACGGCGTAAAACTGTCGGATTTACAAAGTTTTACTTCAAGATGAATAGCAACTATTCCGCGATCAGCAAGTTCTCCGCGAACGGCCACTGCTCATCGATCCATTGCACGTCGCAGCGGAAACCGGCGGTGCGCGCCATTTCAAATACTTCCGCAGGAGAGTACTTGTGGCTGCTTTCGGTCCAGAGGGTCTCACCTTCGAAA
Organism: uncultured Acidobacteriaceae bacterium; assembly: GCA_963749985.1. Lineage (GTDB taxonomy): Bacteria > Acidobacteriota > Terriglobia > Terriglobales > Acidobacteriaceae > Sulfotelmatobacter. Next base: position 200,786 of record CAVVOS010000009.1, read on the forward strand.
AACTCGACCGACAGCCCGGCGCCTCTAATATTCACGGTCTGGCGGCACATCGACCGCAGGTGCATCTCCACGCTGCGGGCCTGGTGATTGATTCTGGCTACATGCTCAAACTGCGCAAGATCAAAATCGGCGTCCAATTCATGGTTGATGCGAGCCAGGAGGTTCAAGTTGAACGCTGCGGTTACTCCCAGTTGATCGTCATAGGCTGCGAGGAGCTGGGCGCTGGATTTCTCCAGATCAGTTCCGAGCAGAAGTGAATCTCCAGGCTCAAGAATGCGCCGGACCTCGGCCAGAAACTTGATGCCGGCCGGCCGATCGAAGTTGCCGATGGTGCTCCCCAGGAACAAAACCAGAAGATGCTGGCCGTGCGACCGGTGCGCGGCGACTTCGAGCAGTCCGTCGAGATACTCGCGTTCGAAACCCAGGATGCTGATGGAATCGATGTCGCTGAGTTCGCGTTCACACATCGCAAGCGCAGACGGAGAAATCTCGATGGGATAGTAAGCAGTGCGCTGGCGGCGGCAAAGAGCCTCGAGGATGTGGCGGGTCTTCCGGCCGCTGCCGCTGCCGAGTTCAGCGACGGCCACTGGGGTAGCAAGCCGCTCCACGATGTCGCGCGCGTGCCGCCTCAGCAGGCGCTCATCGGCCCGCGTGAGGCCGTACTCCGGAAGGTGGCTGATCACTTCAAACAATGCGGAACCAACATCGTCATACAAGTATTTCGAAGGGAGTTCCTTCTGGCCTGGCTTGGCGAGGCCGGCGCGCACGTCGGCTGCGAATTCATAAGTCGTGCTCGGGGTGATGGTTTGAACCAGCATATTGGCGACTCCCTTGTCGATCAGAACCTAGAGATTGACGAAGTGACGATCAGCGGCTTACACAGCGAAATCCGGTGTAGATAAATTGATAGTGCGCCTGGAACCAGTTACGGAACGTGCGTCGCAACATGCAGGCAGCAGTGCGCGCCGATCCGCCTTTCATTACAAAATGCTTGCCATCGAAGAAGTCAGCGGAATATCCACGGTAGAAGGGGAACGGCTCAAACCCGGGGAACGGGGCAAACTCTGTGGAAGTCCACTCCCAACCATTTCCCAGCAGGCCGTCAACCCCGAAGGCGCTCCGGCCTTCCGGAAACACATTCACCGGCACCGGACTCCAACGGGCGAAATCGAAGTTGCCGAATCTCGCCAGTTCCCTTCCCGATGCTTCTCCGCTCCATGCTTCTCCACCCCACGGGTAAGCCCGTTCACCCCCGCGCGGAGTGCCGTATGCCGCGCGCTGCCATTCGGCTTCAGTAGGCAACGACTTCCCGGCCCAGTTGGCATACGCCTTGGCTTCCGCCTGGCTCACGTAGACAGGCCAGTCCGCCGGCAGGGGCACATCCTCGAACATGGTGCGATAGAGCCACTGTCCGCCATCCTGCTTCCAGAAAGCTGGGTGCGAGATCCCCTGTTGTGATTTCCATTTCCAGTCTTCTCCACTCCAGAACACGGGCGTTTCATAGCCACCGGCTGCAATGAACTCGAGATACTGACGGTTGGTAACTTTGTACTGATCGATGGCAAACGCCGGGACGTTCACGGTGTGGGCTTCAAACTCGTTGTCCCATCCGAAAACATTGCCACGCGGGAGCCCGAGTGTAACCGCACCCGCGGGAATCTCGATGCTGCGATGAACCACCGGCGCAGCATCAAAGTCGAGAGCTTCAGCCTGTCGAACCTTTCGATCAATCGGCAACTGATGCAGCATGTAGGCCAGCGTCTCCGCGTGCATGAGCCGGTGCTCAATGGCCACGTTGAGCAAGGTGCTGAGCGGAAAACCATCGCTAGCAGGAAGCTGAGGATGGGTAAATGCCTCGGCGAGTTTCTCGTCCAGAATAGATCGTATCTTTCTAACGTATTCCTGCACTGCGGCGATCGAAGGCCACTCCGAAGGCTGATCGGTGGGCAGTCCTCCGCCAACCGGATCGATGCCAAATGCAAACAGCCGGTCAAACTCGGGATAAAAGCTTTTCAGTCCAAGAACGCGTTCGTGGAACAGGTTCCAATCGAAAGCCTCGAGATGTCCGACATAGAAAATGATGCGGTGACGTTCGGCGATAGGCCGCTCGTAGAGAGAATCGGACCTGACCAGGGCGAAGAGGGCGTCGCTCTGACAACGGGCGTCGCTGAGCTGCGCACTCAGTTCGTGTCGGATATCACTTTGCGTGGCAAGCATGCAGACCTCCTGCTTCGTGGTGTGAGCGGACGAAAAAACGAGCGGCGACGGGCGCAAACAAATCAGTGGGTAGGATTCTATGCTCCCCGGTCGCCCGAGTACCATAGGGTAATGCCCCTACCGGTATTTCACGTGGACGCCTTCACCGCGAGGCCACTCGCGGGCAATCCGGCCGCGGTGTGCCCTCTTGCAGGATGGTTAGATGACGGCTTGCTGCGTGCGGTCGCAGCCGAAAACAATCTTTCGGAGACCGCTTACCTCGTTCCGCGAGGCCATCACTATGAGCTGCGCTGGTTCACGCCGCGCTGCGAAGTGAAGCTTTGTGGTCACGCGACTCTGGCTTCCGCATTTGTCGTGCTTCAAATTCTCGAAACGGAGCGCGACACTGTGCGGTTTGAGACGCGCTTCAGCGGTGCGCTCACGGTTTCCCGCGACCGCGATTTGTTCGCGATGGATTTTCCCGCGCTGCATCCCTGGACCTGCGCAGACCCTCCCGCGGCGTTGATTGAAGGGTTGGGAAAAGCTCCTGGCGTGGTGGTGCAGATCGAGGACAACTACTTCGCGGTGTATGAGCGCGAGGAAGATGTGCGGTGCATTCGTCCGGATTTTCGGTCGCTGGAAAAGCTTCATCCCGCGGGAGTCGCGATCACGGCTCCGGGCGACGATGCCGACTTTGTGTCCCGCTATTTCGCACCCAGCTACGGCATTCCGGAAGATCCGGTAACCGGCTCGACTCACTGCTCGCTGGCGCCGTATTGGGCTCAGCGGCTGGGCAAGACTGGCCTGCACGCCCGTCAGGTCTCGGAACGCGGCGGAGAATTGTGGTGCGAGATCAAAGGAGAACGAGTAATTCTCAAGGGGAATGCGGTTCTTACGTTGCGGGGCGAGTTGCTGATCCCTTAGTGGACCAATCCCTTGCTCCGGAGAAATTCGTGAGCGACATCCTTCACGTCGCGATGCTGGGCATCGAGAGCGTAATTCAGTTGCTGCATCTCCTGATCTGAAATCTTGCCGCCTAACTCGGCAATTGCCTGGGCAACTTCAGGATGCTGTTGCAGGCTTTGCTGGCGGATCACCGCGACCGCTTCGTAGGGAGGAAAATAGTGGCGGTCATCTTCGAGCACGACAAAATTCAGCGCTGGAATCAGGCCGTCGGTGGCATTACCGGCGGCGATGTCGATCTGATGATCTCTTAATGCCGGGGCAAGCAAGCCCAGATCCATAATGCGAGGCGGCGCCGCAAAGTGCAGGCCGTAAGCGGCAGCCAAACCGGCGTAGCCGTCGGGACGCTCCATGAATTCGTAGCCAAATCCAGCCCGCCATTGTGGTGCGAATGCGGCAGCCTGCGACAGCGTTTTGAGATTCAGGCGGCGCGCATCGTCACCGCGAATTTCCATCGCAAACGTGTCGTTGAAACCGAACGGCGGCCCGAGTGTAAGACCAAGCCGCGTTTCGTATTCGCTCTTGACCCGCTGGTAGACCTCGGCCTTATCCCCTCCAACTTTCTGCTTGAGGATGGCAGTCAAAGCGGTGCCTGTGTATTCGGGGTAAACGTCGATGCGTCCGGAGAGCATCGCCTGCTGGCAGATGTAAGTTCCCGCGAGATAGAAGCGGCGCTCCACCTTCAGTTGAGAGTGCGCTTCAATCTGCTGCGCCAGAAGTTCGCCGAGGATGAGCGACTCGGTGAAGTTCTTCGAGCCCACCACAATGCGGTCGGAATGCGAAGGCGCACACGCGGAGAACAGTAGGGCGGCGAGGATCAAGCAGACAGAAATGCAGAGCCGCGCTTCGATAGCGCCACGACGCGGTCCCTGACAATCCTGTTTCATCGCGGCCGCAAACGCCTCTCTACCCATCCCAGCCCGAAGTCCGCCGACAAGGCCAGAACCGCGGCGGGGATGGCTCCGGCCAGAATGAGCTGATTGTTCACCATAGCCAGACCGCGAAAGATGAACTCGCCCAGACCTCCAGCGCCGATCGCGGCGGCAATGGTGGCCAGTCCTACTGAAACCACGACCGCTACTCGTACGCCCGAAAGAATCACACTCGAGGCCAGCGGCAGCTCGACCTGAAACAAGAGCTGGCTGCCCGTGAGTCCCATGCCTCGGCCAGCTTCGACGACTGCGGGATCGACGCCGCGGATTCCGGTGTAGGTGTTGCGAATCACAGGCAGCAACGCGTAGAGGGTCAGCGCCAGGATCGCCAGACGATCGGCACGATCCCCGAGCCAGGGCACGGGCAGCAAGAAGCCAAAAAGCGCGAGACTCGGAATTGTCTGAATGATGTTCGCAGCTCCCAGCACAGGCTTATTCCAACCCGGCCAGTGCGCACTCAGTATTCCGAGCGGTATGCCAATCAGCACCGCGAGCAGCGTTGAGACTCCTACCAGCCACAGATGCTCCAGCATGAGTTCCAGAACCTGTTCGTGGTTCTGCAACATGAAGTGAAAAACGTTCATCACGCGCCTCGATTTGCTACCGAACCCGGTCCGTCTCCGAAGGCTTGCACATATGCGGCGGCCAACGGGTCATTGGATCGCAGGAAATCCTCGGGAGGAAGAACCGTGACGAGCTTGCCGGCTTCCATGAGCGCGATGCGCGAACCGAGACGCAATGCTTCGCGCAAGTCGTGCGTCACGAAGACGACCGTCTTCTTCAGCCGCTGCTGAAGCGAGAGAAACTCGCGTTGCAGTTGGTCACGGGTGAGCGCATCCAGCGCGCCGAAAGGTTCATCCATCAATAAAATCGCAGGGTCGGCAGCCAGCGCCCGCGAAACTCCTACTCGCTGCCGCTGTCCGCCCGAGAGTTGGTGCGGATAACGCGCGGCCAGTTGCGGCTCGAGCCCGACCATGCGCAAGAGTTCTTCAACACGCAAATCGATCCGTTCGGCTGGCCAGCCCTCGATTCTAGGAACGATGCCAATGTTTCTCTCCACCGTGAAATGCGGGAACAAACCCACATCCTGGATGACGTATCCGATGCTGCGGCGCAAACGAATCACGTCACTTTCGGCGGTGCGCACGCCATTCACACGCACTTCCCCGCCGCTCGGCGTCAACAGCCGGTTGACCAGCTTCAGCGTGGTGGTTTTTCCCGATCCGCTGCGCCCGAGCAGAATCAGAGTCTCGCCGCGTTGCACCTCCAGATTCAGGCCTTGAAGCAGCGGCTGGCCGTTGAGCAGAGCATAGGCAACGTCGCGAAACTCAATCACTGGGTCGTCGGCGGGAATTCGTTCCATGTTCGTTCAAACCGTGTTTGCCAAGCATACCGGAGTTCGCAATCTGGGCGCAGAGCGGCAGGCCGTCGGTTCCAAGTTACTCTCGCACGGCCTGCACCCTGAGAGCTAATAGACGATGTGGCTCTCGGCCGCTACCATCTTCGTAGACATTGCGGAAACTTAGTCCGGGTATGAGTGTGTCCGTTCTACACAATTTTCTTTGCTTGGTAATGGTCATCCTGTCTCCTCTGTCGCTCGCGGCGGCAGACACGGGCTCCGCTATCTTGCATAGCAATGGTGGAGTTTCGGTGAACGGCACCGAGGTGGCGGACTCCACCGCCGTCTTTCCCGGCGATGTGCTTGAAACCAAGCCCGGCTTCGTCGCCAATCTCGACGCTGAAGGTTCGTCAGTCCTGATTCAGGGGGAATCCATCGTAGAGTTCCAGGGCAATTCCCTCAGGCTGGAGCACGGAAGCGTTTCTGTGAGCACCTCCACTGCGATGAGCGTACACGTGAATTGCCTAAAGGTTGAGCCCCTCACCAATGACCGGACGCAATACGACGTAACGGACGTGAGCGGGAAGGTTGAAGTGGCGGCCAACAAGAACGATGTGAAGATCACGCAAGGCGGCGCTCTCGGGAAGGTATCGAAAGAGGGCACCTCATCTCAATCCGGCACGGTGCATGAGGGACAGCGGGCAACGCGCGACGAATCGACGGCCTGTGGCCCCGCACCCCGGCCCGGGGAGGCCAGTAATCCTCTGAACACAAAGTGGATCGAGATCGGCGGCGGCGCCGGTGCCGGAGTTCTGGTTCTCTGCCTGCTTCTGTGCAGAAGTTCAGGTTCCAGCAGTGTAAGCCCTTCTCAGCCATAAGTGGCTGGCGTTGCATCGTGGCGTCAATCTTCCCTTCGATTCTGTGGACAATCTTCCCGGACCTTCGGTGCTTTCCGATGCTCTAAACCTGAGCAGAATCTACAAAGGGGGCGTATACTAGAGATCTTGACCTCGAAGACACCCTAGAACAGCACGTTGCGCCTTCGCGATTGAGAAATTCCCTGAAAGGCGAGTGACGTGTCGAACCTGAGAGCCTCTGCAAGTCAGTTCTTTCAATCCCAAGATATCGACTTCAAGGAACGGCCGTGCGCTCTGGCCGATTCTACGATCCGCCCGTAGCGGGAATCTCCAATGTGCCCGCGGATGCATGCGGGAGCAGGTATCTCGGCACCGAATCTCGCAGTATCGTGGCTCGCGTCAGCAGGCCCGGAAGGCAGGAGAGAATAATGTCAGGAGTCAACGGCGACAAAGCGAGGTTTAACCGGCGGCGCAGGCATAAGATCAGTCGCCGTCAAAGCCGGGAAAAAATGTTGAAGGTCCTGGCTGAGAAACATTTGGTCGCTCCGGCAGCGCAGGTCAATCTCAAGGAAAACGTAGCATGACAACGCCTATTGTCACATTGCCGCTTCCGAATCCGGATGTCAGTTCCGCGAAGAAAAAGCGCGTGCTTCTGCTAGATACGTCGCAGACGAAACGCGACTTGCGGGCCGACGTGATGAGGAAGCTCGGCATCGACGTGGATTGTGCGGCAGACGTTCTCGAGGCACGCTGCTGGTGGCGAGCCGATTTGTACAATCTGGTGCTCATCAATGTGGCCGGGGAAGCGGATAGCCGCGACAAGTTCTGCACCGACATGCGCAGTGCGACGCCTCCGCAGAGGATTGCCTTCTTCGTGGGCGGCCCCGAGTATCTCGCCGCCGCTCCGCATTCTGACGCAGCGCCTGCGGAGGCGGACGCAGACGCACTTCACAAAGAGATGGTTGCAGCGCTGCTCGCCCAATCGTCGGGAAGCTCATCGCAGCGGTGGGGAATACTGGAAGCCTGCAAGAAAATTTCCAGCGTGCGCTCGGTCAGCGAAGCTCGTTCGCGCGTCATACGGGAAACACCCCGGCCCTCGCGCTGGGCGGAAGCGATCGAACAGCATTCCGCACCCGAAGCCACCAACCCTCGGCCTTTATTTACAACATTTGCAACCGAATCGGCTCAACCCCTGGCAACAACTGAAACAGAGAGAGAAGAACTCCTATGAAGAACCTTTATGTCGGCAACTTACCTCACAGCACCACGGAACCAGAACTACGCGGGTTGTTTGAAGCGCACGGCGCAGTCGAGAAAGTCAGCATCGTCACGGACCGCGAAACCGGCCGCGCACGGGGCTTCGCCTTTGTCGAAATGACCAACGCGGGAGAAGCCGACAAAGCAGTCGCGGCGTTGAATGGAACAGAGCTGGGCGGGCGCGCGCTGAAGATCAACGAGGCTAAACCGAAAACCGACGCGCCGCGCGGCGGTGGTGGTGGCGGCGGAAAGCGCTTTGGCGGCGGTGGGGGTGGCGGCAGCCGCGACGACTATCAAGGTCACGCACGCCAGCCCCGGGAACCCCGCTGGTAACGGCGTACCATCCACGCGGATGAGCTAAGAGCACGGACTGGCGATTTCGCCAGGGAAGGTTGGTTCGGTGCGCCCCCGCTAGCGGTCCGAACTTGGCCGAAGCGCAAGAGTGGCAGCCGCTACTGAAAAAATTGACGATTGGAGATTGGGATGCCAGGACGAGGTCGATCAAGCTTTACCAAACGCCAGAAAGAACACACGCGCCAGCAGAAACAGCGCGACAAGGCCGAACGCCGAACCCAGCGCAAAACTGAGGAACCGTTAGGGACATCGAGCGATTCAAATGAACTGGACTTGGACGAATTGCAAAGGCACGCCGCCGAACAAGCCGCGCTATTCCAGCTCGGAGTCGACGACGCCGATATTTCCAGTATTCCACGCGAACACGGTCCGGAAAAGACTGAGTCGTAGCGGTTCAGCAAAGCGGGCGTACAAACGAGTAGGTCCAAAAAGTTGGGGCGCGTCTTTAGGACGCGCCCCTTTGATTTGCCTGCCGCTTCCCTGCTCCGCCTAGGCGAATACTTCGCCGGGCAACCTGGTCAGCGTGCGGCTTGCCAGAGTGTTTTGCACGACATGCTCCGAACGGCCTGCATTCGCCCAATCCACTTGCTTGCGTTCGATGCGCAGCTTCAACGTGCGCTCGATATTCCGCAGTTCGATGACCTCGGCGCCAGCCACCAAACTGGAAGCCAGTCCTTGGGATCCAGCGCGCCCGGTGCGTCCCACGCGATGGATGAAATCCTCCGCCATCTTCGGTAGGTCGTAGTTGATCACATGCGCCACGTCATCCACGTGCAAGCCGCGTGCGGCCACGTCGGTGGCAACCAGCACCTGGAACCGGCCCTGCTGAAATCCACTGAGCGCTCCATTGCGCTGGGATTGCGAGCGGTCACCATGAATCATCGCCGCGGAAAATCCTTCTCGCACCAGTTCCTTGGCCAGCCGTTCTGTGCCCCGCTTGGTGCGGGCAAAGATGAGCGTCTGTCCCTTCTCGGCATACAGCAACTGGCGCAGCACATCGGGTTTTTCGGCGGGACGCACTTCGTAAGCTTGCAAGCGGACGCTCTCCACCGGCTTGAGTACTGAACCAATGGCCACACGCACGGGATCCCGCATGGAATCGTTTACCAGACCTGCAACGGATTGTTCCAACGTGGCCGAAAAGCACAGCGTCTGCCGGCGTTGCGGCAATATCGCTAGAATGCGGCGCAGGGCAGGCAGAAAACCCATGTCCAGCATGCGGTCGGCTTCGTCGAGTACCAGGATTTTGACTTCGCGCAAGTCAATCAGTCTGCGTGTAATGAAATCCTGCAAGCGTCCGGGAGTCGCGACCACCAGGCTGGAGCCGCCACGCAGCGCCTGTATCTGGGTCTTCTCCGAGACTCCGCCAATCACCAGCGCTGCCCGGGATAGCTCCCTGCCGCGCAGTTTTTCATACTCTTCGTTGACTTGAATCGCCAGTTCACGCGTGGGCAGTAAAACCAGCACGCGGATTTTTTGCGATGGTTCGCGCTGCAGCATCTCGATGATCGGGATCAGAAACGCCAGCGTCTTGCCGGTTCCGGTCTGCGCGGTAGCCAGCACATCTTTGCCCTCAAGGGCGCAAGGGATGGCCTGCGCCTGAATCGGCGTAGGGATGATAAATTGAGCTGTCGCCAGCCTCTGCTGCAAAGCAGAAGATAGTGGTAATTCGGTAAAGCTTGTCATTCGTAATTGTTCTTTCTGGAGGGGCCTGATCGCATTTCGATACACGTATCGTGAGTTCCCATGCCGCTCTTATGTTTTTGATTTGACGCTGAATAAACGGCGGGCAGGAAAAGCGGAGATGAATCTTGATCCAACAGGATCACCGCGTCACGAGCAAACCGTGGCAGTAGCGTTGAAGTCATTATAGCACAACGCTTAACTAGTTTGACAATACCCGAAGAAGAGAAACCAATCGCTCCGTCGCACTTCGGTAACAGCCCTGGACCAGCGGGCGAACCTTGCTACAACCTTTTCGGAACGACGGACGACGCCCGTTGTCGGAACTCCGCGCATCCCTACACGGTGTATTTTTGAGGCCTTTCGGCAGCCTTGTCTCGGGAGAGCGGCATCCAAGGTTCGGCAGAACCGAGACCGTGACCCATGGTGGGGCATACTTTTCCTCTGTGGGCGGTCGAGTTCTTGGCCATCGATGGGCTGTCTGGCAGGCGGATAAACTGCTCTTTTGCGATATCGGTCAGCCTTAACTTATTCGTTTTCGAAATACTGTTCAGAATTGCTCACTTTGGAACGGCTCTGGGGCACGGGCAATAGGGGACGCGATTGCGAATGGGACTTCTTTCTCCTGGTCTATAATTTTGAGCAATTCCGAGCCGGAAAAGGAGATTCCTTTTGACCGTTGACACCAACGAGCATCCGATCATCGACCGTGACCATCAACTCCCGGCGCACGGTTCACAATCTCACCGGCGGGGAGTGTGGTGGATCGTCATCGGGACTGTTTTGTTGCTCCTCCTCGTGCTTGCTGTCGTGCTGGTATGGCGCCACTACGAAGACACAAAAAAAGCCGCGCCCGCGCCTCCGAAGATCAGCATTTCGACCGCGACCGCTACGAAGGGTAATATCGGCGTCTATCTCGACGAAATCGGTACGGTGACCCCGGTCTACACCGATTCGATTACCAGCCAGGTCGATGGCCTCATCATCGCCGTGCACTACAAGGAAGGTCAACTGGTTCGGAAGGGCGATCCGCTGGTCGATATCGATTCGCGTTCGTACCGCGCGACTCTTTTGCAGGCACAAGGCGCCCTCGAGCGAGACCAGAACGTGCTCGCCCAAGCACAGATGGACCTGGAACGCTACCGTGCCGCGTGGGCGCGCAACGCCATTGCGAAGCAGATCTTGGATGATCAGGAAAAACTTGTTCTGCAAGACGAGGGCACAGTAAAGAACGATCAAGGAACGGTGCAGTTTGATCAGGTGCAGGTCGACTACTGCCACATCACAGCTCCCATCGCTGGCCGCGTTGGTTTACGGCTGGTGGATCCGGGCAATGTGGTCCAGTCTGCCGGAACCGTAACCCTGGCAGTCATTACGCAGTTGAGTCCCATTACGGTAATTTTCACCATACCGGAAGATAGTCTAGGCCCAGTCGCGGCTCGACTAGCTAAAAAGGCTAAGCTCCCCGTCGACGCCTTCGATCGCACGGCGCAGACGAAGATTGCGACTGGTACGCTGTTGACGCTCGACAACCAAATTGACACGACGACAGGTACGGTGAAAGCCCGATCCCTCTTCGACAACAAGAACGGTGCACTCTTCCCCAATCAGTTCGTGAACACGCGGCTGCTGGTAAACACACTGCAGGGCGTGACGCTGATTCCCGCATCCGCTATTCAGCAAAATGGTCAAGCGTCGTTCGTGTACGTGATTCAGAACAACATCGCTCACATGCGCAGCGTAAAGCCGGGAGTCACCGACGGCGGTCTCACGCAGGTGGACGGCATTAGTCCCGGCGAGGTCGTCGCCAACAGCAGCTTCGATAAGCTGCAGGACAACACCGCAGTCGCCGTTTCGAACAAGCCTTCGAGCAAGCCTGCCGCAGCCGCCACAACCGGGAGCAGCGCCCCGTGAGTCCATCTCGTCCGTTTATTTTGCGGCCGGTTGCGACCTCTTTGCTGATGGCTGCAATCCTCTTGGTCGGTATTGTTGGCTATACCCAACTGCCGGTCTCCGCATTGCCGGAAGTCGACTATCCTACCATCCAGGTGCTCACGTTCTATCCCGGAGCGAGCCCGACGGTGATGGCTACGACGGTGACAGCGCCCCTGGAGCGTCAATTCGGCGAACTGCAGGGTTTGAGCCAGATGACCTCCACCAGTTCTGGAGGCACCTCCGTCATCGTGCTGCAGTTCAACCTCACGCTGAACATCGATGTGGCTGAGGAAGAAGTGCAGTCTGCCATCAACGCTTCGCAGAGTCTTTTGCCGTCCATCCTGCCCGCGCCGCCCATCTACAGTAAAACGAATCCAGCCGACGCCCCTGTGCTTACCCTGGCCATCACCTCAAGTTCCATCCCGCTTTCTCAGGTCGAGGACCTGGTGGACACGCGCTTAGCGCCCAAGATTTCGCAGCTTAACGGGGTTGGTCTGGTAACCATTAGCGGCGGCCAAAAGCCAGCGGTCCGAATTCAAGCTAACCCCACTGCTCTGTCATCCTACGGCCTCAACCTGGAAGACCTGCGCACCGCGCTGACCCAGGCGAGTGTGAACGCTGCCAAAGGAAACTTCGATGGGCCGCGCCAGGATTACCAGATTGACGCTAACGATCAACTGATCACCAGCGACGATTATCGGAAGGTTGTAGTTGCCTACCGTAACGGCGCGCCGATCATGCTGACCGATGTGGCAAACGTCGTGAATGGCGTCGAGAACAATAATCAGGCGGCGTGGATGAATCAGACACCCGCCGTCATTCTAAACGTCCAACGCCAGCCTGGGGCCAACACAATCAGCGTGGTCAAGAGCATCAAGCAGCTCTTGCCACAGCTTCAGGCCAATCTGCCCACGGGGATTCAGGTCACCACGCTCACCGATCTCACAACCGCCATCGAAGCATCAGTCTCCGACGTGGAGTTCGAATTGCTGTTGACGGTCGGATTGGTCGTGCTGGTCATCTTCCTTTTCTTGCGGAGCCTCTACGCCACCATTATCCCGAGCGTGGCGGTGCCGCTTTCACTGATCGGCACGTTCGCGGCGATGTACATTCTGGGCTACAGCCTGGATAACCTATCGCTGATGGCACTGACGATCTCCACCGGTTTCGTGGTGGACGATGCCATTGTGATGATCGAGAACATCTCTCGCTACATCGAAGCGGGCGATCCGCCCATGGAGGCAGCGCTCAAGGGTGCGGAGCAGATTGGGTTCACCATTCTCTCGCTGACCGTTTCGCTCATTGCGGTGCTGATTCCGCTCTTATTCATGGGCGACGTGGTTGGGCGTCTGTTCCGTGAGTTTGCCGTGACCCTCGCCGTCACCATCATCGTTTCGGCAGTGGTCTCGCTCACGCTCACGCCCATGATGAGTGCGCGAATTCTGCGGCACCAGCCAAAAGAGCAGCAGGGGCGCATTTATCAAGCGTCGGAGCGCGCCTTCGAGGGGATGATCGCGTTTTACGGCCGAACGCTGAAATTCGTGCTTCGATTCCAGACGATTACTCTGCTGGTGGCACTGGCCACACTGCTGCTTACGATTTTCTTGTACATCATCATCCCCAAGGGATTTTTCCCGGTGCAGGACACGGGCGTCATCCAGGGCATCTCACAAGCGCCGCAGACGATTGGCTCAAAGGCCATGGCGGAGAAGCAGCAGGAACTTGCCAAGGTCGTTCTGGAAGACCCGGCGGTCGAGAGCCTTTCGTCGTTTATCGGGGCCGACGGTACCAATACGACGACGAACAGCGGTCGAATGTCGATCAATCTAAAGCCACTCGACCAGCGCAAGATGAGCGCTTCCGATGTTATCCGCCGGCTCAAATCAAAACTCGACCAGGTTCAGGGCATCGAGCTGTTTATGCAACCCGTGCAGAACATAACCGTGGATGATCGGGTGAGCCGCACGCAATATCAGTACACACTTGAAGACCCCGATGCGAATGAACTCAATGATTGGACCAACCGATTCGTCACTCAGCTGAAGCAGTTGCCGGAACTGGAAGATGTCGCCACTGACCAGCAAATGGGAGGTCTGGCTGTGTCTCTGGTGATTGACCGGGTCACGGCCTCGCGACTTGGCATAGCGCCGACGACGATCGATAACACGCTGTACGACGCGTTCGGACAGCGGCAGATCAGTACGATGTACACCCAGGTGAATCAGTACCACGTTGTGTTGGAAAGTGAGCCGCAATTTCAGAAGGACCCCAACAAGCTGAACCATCTCTACATCCAGTCCAACGCGTCGGCGGGAGCGACCGGTACCGGGGCCTCTTCTTCCTTCGCGTCCTCCGGAGCATCCTCGGCAGGTTCCAATGCGCTGACGGCTTCCGCGCAGTACACGCCCTCGGCGAATACCCTTGCTCCTCCTGCCAACGCGCTTTCGGCGAGCACCTCCACGGCGACATCCAGCAAGGGAGCCACTTCTGCAGGCACTACCAGTTCGTCCCCCAGCAGTGCCGTGCCACTGAGCGCGTTCTCGCATTTCGAAAAGACGACGGAGCCACTCTCCATTAACCACCAGGGACAATTTCCGGCCATCACCGTATCGTTTAATCTGGCGTCGAATGCCGCGCTGGGCGAGGCCATTACGGCGGTCGACAAAGTGCAGCAAGACATGCACATGCCTCCCAGCCTGCAAGCCAGCTTTCAAGGCACCGCGGCGTCCTTTACGAATTCGCTGGCCAATGAGCCGTTGCTTATCCTTGCCGCGCTGGTCACCGTATACATCGTGCTGGGTGTTTTGTACGAGAGCTTTATCCACCCCATCACGATTCTCTCCACGCTGCCGTCAGCGGGCGTTGGTGCTTTCCTGGCGCTGCTTCTCTTTGGTCAGGACTTGAGCGTGGTGGCGATTATCGGCATCGTCCTGCTGATCGGCATCGTGAAAAAGAACGGCATCATGATGGTCGACTTCGCGCTGGAAGGCGAGCGTAAGCACGGAAAGAACGCGACCGATGCAATTTACGAAGCCTGTCTGCTGCGCTTCCGCCCCATTATGATGACCACCATGGCCGCACTGCTAGCCGGGCTGCCGCTCGCGCTCGGTACGGGTTTCGGTTCCGAGTTGCGCCGGCCCCTGGGCATCGCCATGGTAGGGGGGCTACTACTGAGCCAGGCGCTCACGCTCTACACCACGCCCGTCATCTACATCTTTTTTGACAATCTGGCCCACCGCTTTGCACCCAATGCGAACCAGCCGGAGACCGGAGACGCAGAACAGGCAGGGCCGGCATGAACATCTCTGCACCCTTCATCAATCGGCCGGTGGCTACTACGCTGCTCACGGTGGCAGTCGCCCTGGCGGGGGCGATTGCGTTTGAGGTGCTCCCAGTAGCGCCCTTGCCGGAAGTGGACTTTCCAACGATTTCAGTCGGGGCAGGCTTACCGGGGGCCAGCGCCGACATTATGGCATCGTCCGTCGCTACTCCCCTGGAGCGCCAGTTCGGCCACATTGCAGGGGTTACGGAGATGACCTCTTCCAGTACCCTCGGTAGCACATCGGTCACCATTCAGTTTGACCTCAGCCGCGATATTGACGGCGCGGCGCGCGATGTGGAGGCCGCCATCAATGCGGCGCGAACTTATCTTCCTGCCAATCTCCCGGGCAATCCAACCTATCGCAAGGTCAATCCCGCGGATTCGCCGATCATGATCCTCGGGCTCACATCGGACAAATACGGTCCCGACAAACTGTATGACGAAGCCTCTACCGTGGTCCAGCAGAAGTTATCGCAGATACAGGGTGTAGGGCAGGTCACGGCCGGAGGTGGCGCGTTGCCCTCGGTACGGGTGGACGCAAATCCCACACAACTCGCCGCCTATGGCCTGACTATTGCGAACTTGCAGTCGGTGCTGAGCTTGCAGAACGCTGATCTGGCTAAAGGTCAAATCTCCGATGGCACGGTAACCGCGGACATCCTGGCCAACGATCAAATCTCGCACGCCGGGGACTACAAGCCCCTCATCGTCGGCTATAGCCACGGCGCGGCCGTCCATCTATCCGATGTCGCTCAGGTGACGGACTCGGTGCAGAATGTCCGCGCGGCCGGCTATTTGAACGGCAAGCGCTCGGTTACGGTCATCATCTTCCGCCAGCCCGGCGCCAACATCATTGAGACGGTCGACCGCATACGCGCGCAACTTCCGTCCATCCAGGCAACCATTCCGCTGGGCATCGATACCACCATCGTTTTGGATCGCACCACCACCATCCGCGCCTCGGTCAGTGACGTCGAGACGACGCTGCTGATTTCCATCGGCCTGGTCATCGCCGTGGTGTTTGTCTTCCTGCGCAACGGCCGCGCCACGCTCATTCCGGCGGTCGCGGTGCCGGTATCGCTGGTCGGCACGTTCGCTGTGATGTACATGTTCGGATACAGCCTGGACAACCTGTCGCTGATGGCCATGACTATTGCCACGGGATTTGTGGTCGATGACGCCATCGTGGTGATGGAGAATATCGCACGCCATCTGGAAGACGGCATGAAGCCTTTTGCCGCGGCACTGAAAGGCGCGGAGGAAATCGGCTTTACCGTCTTCACCATCAGTATTTCTCTGATTGCCGTCTTTATCCCTCTTCTGTTGATGGGCGGAATCGTTGGCCGTCTCTTCCGCGAATTTGCGGTCACTCTGTCGACGGCTGTTTTCGTGTCCATGATCATCTCGCTGACTACCACGCCGATGATGTGCGCCTACCTGCTGAAGAACGAGCGGGCGGAAAAACATGGCCGCATCTATATGGCCAGCGAAAAGTTCTTTGACTGGGTGCTGTCCTTATATCGCGGCAGCCTGCACTGGGTGCTGGACCATCCGACCCTCACTCTGGTCGTACTGTTCGTCACCATTGCCCTCAATGGAGTGCTGATCATCAAGATTCCCAAAGGCTTTTTCCCAGTGGAGGATACCGGGGCAATCCAGGGCAGCGTTCGCGGGCCGCAGGATTCGTCCTTCCCGGCGATGGACAATTCCATTCGACAGATCGGCGCCGTGATCAAGAGCGATCCTGCTGTCGCCAATGTGATTGCGTTTACCGGCGGCGGGGGAGCCACCAACACCGGCTCCCTCTACGTTGCGCTCAAGCCACTGGGGGAACGTAAGTCGAGTGCCACTCAGATCATCAACCGCTTGCGGCCCCAATTGAACCGTCTACCGGTCGCTTCCGCGTTCTTGCAAGCGGTTCAAGATCTGCGCATTGGTGGCCGGTCCGGTAATGCGATGTACCAGTACACGCTCCAATCCGACACCGTGCAGGATCTTTCCAAGTGGGGACCGATCATACTGAATCAGATGCAGCACCTCCCCGGCCTGCAGGACGTGAGCTCAGACCAGCAGAACGGTGGTCTGGATGAGCTGATGACCTATGATCGTATCTCCGCGGCACAGTTCGGCCTTACCTCACAGTCGCTGGACTCCGCGTTGTACGGCGCGTTCGGCCAATCCGAAGTATCCATCATCTATACCCAGTTAAATCAGTATTACGTGGTGCTGGAGGTTGCTCCCCAATATTGGCAAAGCCCGGAAGGATTGAAAGACATCTATCTGCATACGTCCAGCAGCGGTAACATTCCGCTGCTCGCGGTGGCTAAGGGACAAGCCAATACCACTCCTCTGGCCATCAACCATACGGGCTTATTTCCTTCGGTGACCGTGTCCTTTAACCTGGCGCCCAATGTGTCATTGAGCGATGCGACCTTGAGCATCAGCCAGATGCAAAAGCGGCTCGGCGCGCCTTCCACTCTGCAGGGCTTTTATGCGGGCACGCTGCAAGCCTACCAGCAATCTGAGGAGACTGAGCCATGGCTGATCGCGACCGCGGTGCTGGCGGTCTACATCATTCTCGGAATTTTGTATGAGAGCCTCGTCCATCCTGTGACCATTATCTCTACGCTCTTTTCGGCGAGCGCAGGCGCGATGCTCGCCTTGATGCTCTTCAAGCAGGATCTGAACATCATCTCGATCATTGGAATTGTGTTGCTGATCGGCATCGTAAAGAAGAACGCCATCATGATGATCGATTTCGCTCTGCAAGCCGAGCGCGAAGAAGGAAAGAGGCCAATCGACTCGATTTTTGAAGCGTGCATGTTGCGCTTCCGTCCGATTCTGATGACGACGATGGCTGCGTTGCTGGGCGCGCTGCCGTTGGCGCTCGGGACGGGGACGGGGTATGAGTTGCGCCGGCCCCTTGGCATCACGATTGTAGGTGGTTTGATCTTGAGCCAGCTGCTTACGCTTTATACGACGCCAGTCGTCTATTTGGCGTTCGATCGACTGCGGCTGCGCATGCAGGGCAAACAGCACGACACCGTTCCAGGGCTCACCGGGCCCGCTAGCGCAGTGGACTGAAATAAATGGTTTGGTTAGGCAGACACGTTATGACGATCTTTACAAGAAAGTTAGTGAGCCGGACGAGTCGGTTGAGTGCTGCCGCGCTTCTGTTAGTTCTATCGGGCTGCGTGGTCGGGCCCAAATATCACGCACCTACTCCTCCAGCGCCTGCTGCGGTCTACAAGGAATCACCCACGCAATCCCAGGAAACTGGACTCTGGACGGTGGCGCAGCCCTCCGATGCCAAGCTCCGCGGCAAGTGGTGGGAGATCTTCAATGATCCCGAGCTGAACGCCCTCGAAGAACAACTGGATATCGACAACCAGAACATCAAGCAATATTTCGAGAACTTCATGGAAGCTCGCGCCATCGTGCGTGAGGCCCGTTCGCAATACTTTCCGACGTTAACCGCTGCGCCCTCGGTGACGCACTCGCGCACCTCGGCAAACCTGGCCGCGGCGAACACCACCGGCACGGGCACCACCTCAAGTCCGCACCTGCAAAGCACGCTCTACTCACTGCCGCTGGAGGCGTCCTGGGAGCCTGACCTTTGGGGCAAGGTCCGCAACACCGTACGCCAAGCCCAGTACGCCGCCCAGGTCAGCGCGGCTGATCTCGAAAGCGAGCGCCTCACCGAACAGGCCAGCTTGGCGGAGTACTTCTTTGAGATCCGAGGCCAGGACCAGTTGCAGAAAATATACAACGAAACCGTGGATGCGGACCAAAAAGCCTACGACCTGACCAAGTCGCTCTACGAAAACGGCATCGACGATCAGATCTCGGTGGTGGAAGCCGAAACCACCCTGCGGAGCGCCCAGGCTGGCGCAACCAACGTGGGAATCGCGCGGGCGCAGTATGAGCACGCGATCGCCGTGCTCATAGGCAAAACGGCCACCAGTTTCTCCATTCCAGTGAAGCCGATGACGCTCGCTCCCCCTCCAATCCCGGTGGGCGTGCCTTCGGAACTGCTGGAGCGGCGCCCGGATGTCGCCGCCGCCGAACGTACAATGG
Source organism: uncultured Acidobacteriaceae bacterium (assembly GCA_963749985.1). GTDB lineage: Bacteria > Acidobacteriota > Terriglobia > Terriglobales > Acidobacteriaceae > Sulfotelmatobacter. The sequence continues at coordinate 219,701 of CAVVOS010000009.1, forward strand.
CCGAAGCCAACGCCGCGATCGGCATCGCTTACGCGGCCTATTATCCGAATCTGACTTTGAGCGCGGAAGGCGGCTTCGAGAGTTCCGCCTTCAAGAATTGGCTCTCCTGGCCGAGCCGTTTCTGGTCCGTCGGTGCGTCGGTCTCGGAAACCATCTTCGACGCCGGCCTGCGCCGCGCTACGGTTCAACAATACGTTGCAACCTATAACGCGGATCTTGCCGGTTACCGTCAAACAGTGCTAACCGCATTCCAACAGGTTGAGGACGGCCTCGCCGAAGTGCGCATCCTCTCGAAGGAGATCCAGCAGGAGCAGCAGGCGGTGGATTCCGCGCAAACCTACCTCATGCTCGAACAGGGCCGTTATGAGACCGGCATCGATCCCTACGTCGACGTCCTTATTGCCCAGACCACGGTGCTGGCCGACCAGCAGACTTTGAATGCTCTTCAGGTGCAACAGATGACCTACGCCGTTGCACTGGTCGAGGCCCTGGGCGGAGGGTGGGATCGTTCGCAACTGCCGGACGCGCAGCACGTAACGCAGAAACCGCCTAAGTCGGAGACCGTTATCCAGCAGTAGATGGAGGATATTCAGTCAGGGACGCGCCCGCCTATACTTCCACCTCTCGCTTCTTCTAATCGTGCAGCACGATATGAAGCAGCGAGCTGTGAATTTGCAGGCCTCCATTGTAGTCAATAAAACCCAACTTCCTGAAGCGGTTCATGAAGAAGCTGACCCGCGAGCGTGTTGTGCCGATCATCTCCGCCAGCACTTCCTGACTGATCTTTGGGATCACACCCTCGGGTTTTCCTTCCTTGCCAAAATGAGCGAGCAGCAAGAGGATCCGGGCCAGCCTCTTTTCGCTCGAATTGAAAAGCTGATCCACCAGATCTTCTTCGTAACGGATATTCCGCGCCAGCAGATACGCCACGAACATGTCGGAAAATTCGTGTCCGCGATGAAGCGCTTCCATCATGGCTTTCTTGTCGATTCGGAGGACAGCACAATCCGTCATTGCAGCTGCAGAACCCATGCGGAGAGCCTGCCCCGCAAGCGAGCCTTCGCCGACAAAATCTCCCTCCCCGACTATGCCGATGGTTGCTTCCCTGCCAGTGTTCGAGACCACGGTGAGTTTCACCTTGCCCGTCTGGAGATAGAACACCGTATCCGCGGGATCGCCTTGCGCAAAAATTGATTGTTTTTTCGGGAAGAGCACAACTTTCCTGCCCTCGCCGATGCTTGCGAGGAAGAGCGTTGGATCGAAATCGTGTCTTTTGTTCGCCGCTGCGCGGGGTCGTGGTTGCTTGCCACCTGTTGCGCTTTGGCGGGCGACTTTCTTTCTGCCTGGAGAACCGTTGGGTTGGCTGGCGGGAGACATAGGCACCTCCTTCTGCCTAACAACGACGCGTCTATCTTAACTCTTTCCCGCGTAGTAAATAATCTGAAAGACAATCGCCCTCGACTTATTCCAGAGTGTACAAAACTGACCATAAAGCAAAGCTGATATCAGACATACTCATAACCAATGCCAGACGCAAGCAACAGACGAGAGATGGCGATCCGCGTCGATGCGAAAGAAGCGAAATGTATTCTGTAGTCCAAGGAGTTGACCACGAAAACATAACACCTTTCCGCGATTGCCGGCAGAAGAACCTGGCACGTCGCAATCAAGACCTGAAGAGTCCATCTCGTGCCCGCAAGAATACGGCGTGAGGCTCGGGTACGGAGGTTCTGCAACCATGAATGCGAAACTTGCTACAGTAGACGTCCACACTTTAGCTCAGCTGCAGGAATCGATCGCCATCAGAGACGAGAACATCACTCCCCTCAACGCTAGCGGTGCCCCGCAGGTTGGCGGCACGCGATTCGATTGCGGATACCTCTCGCCCTATTTCATCACCGACCCTGAACGCATGGAAGTTGCCTTCGAGAACGTCTACGTTCTCATCCACGAAAAGACAATCAGTTCCAGGAAGGAGCTGCTTCCTCTACTTGAGCAGATCACAAACAGTGGCGAGCCGCTGCTCATCATCGCCGAGGACGTTGAGGGCGAGGCTTTGGCCACTCTTGTGGTGAACAAACTGAGTGGTACGCTGCGAGTTGCCGCCGTGAGGGCGCCTTTTGTCGGGGATCAGCGCAAGAGTATGTTGCAGCATCTTGCCCGTCTCACCGGTGGCAAGGCCATCATCGAAGGCCTCGACATCCAACTAAGGAACATACAGATTTCCGACCTCGGTCAGGCCGGTAGGATCACCATTAGCAAGTACCAAACAGTGATCGAAGGCACGGACGGTTACAGCCAGCTTTTCCTTAAGGCTGAGCGGCGTGCACACCCAAATGCTGACACTTCACCGATGCAATCCTCGCGAACCCATACTTACCCGGTTAAGGTTGTCCATTTAACTCAATAATGGTCAAGTAGTCCCGCCTGCCTGTCCGACTCTACATGCCTGCCCATGCTGTGAAGATTGTTCCCTTGGCGCGGCATCCCCACGTCAGAATAGAATCGAGAACCAGCTATTATCCTCAAAGCAACTCGAAGCTGACATTTCTTAAGGATGATTTTGTGACGATCCCACTTCAAAGACGTATCTTAACCATGAACCGAGGGTCTGCGACTTTGAAGTCCGCCCTCTACGAAGCTGGAAGTCATATCGGACTGCTCCTTTCGATGACGGTTGATAGGCGTGGCGCCTCCGGCAGCCGTTTGAAGATTACGGATGCGAGTGGTACCACTTTGCTGGATTCTCCCGTCGATCATGGAGACGCGAACGCTTCGTTGGAAGCAATGATCGCGTGGCTGGGCGAACACGGATTTCTCTCCGGACTGGCCGCCGCCGGGCACCGGCTCGTCGAAGGCGGCCCTCGACACAAAGATCCACAACGGATCACTCCGGAATTCTTGTCGGAAATCAAGCAGCTTGTGCCGCTCGACCCCGATCACATGCCAGCGGTAATCCGCGGAATTCAATTCATCGCCGGGAAGTTTCCCGAGCTTCCGCAGGTGGCTTGCTTCGATACGGCGTTTCACAGCTCTCTTCCAACGGTGGCGCGAATGTATGCGTTGCCTCGGCGCCTCTACGACCAAGGCGTTGTGCGGTATGGCTTCCACGGCCTTTCCTACGAGTATGTGATGCGCGAACTGCACGCGCTCGAAGAAAAGCTAGCCCGCGGCCGAGTCGTCATTGCACATCTCGGGAGCGGCGCCAGCATGGTCGCGGTCAAAGATGGCAAGAGCATCGACACCTCCATGGGATTCACTCCTCTCGAGGGACTTGTGATGGGCACCCGCTCTGGGGATGTCGATCCGGGAGTGCTCCTCTATCTCCTTGGGCGGGAGAAGATGTCCACGAAAGAGGTGAATACGCTTGTGAATAAGGAATCGGGACTGCTGGGGGTCTCAGGAACATCCGCCGATATGCACGTCTTGCTGGAGAAGATCCACCAGGATGCCCGGGCCGCGGAAGCTGTGGATCTGTTCTGCTACCGAGCCAAGAAATACGTTGGCGCGTATGCCGCAGCGCTTGGGGGCCTGGACGTGCTCGTCTTTGCGGGAGGAATTGGAGAACACTCACCCGACGTTCGCCAGCGCATCTGCGATGGTTTGGAATTTCTGGGCATTCATTTGGACGCACCCAGCAATGAAGCCAACGCAGCAGTGATATCGTCTCCCGAAAGCCGCGTTCAAGTGCGCGTCATAAAGACCAATGAAGATTTGATGATCGTGCGGCATGTCCTTTCCGTCCTTGGATGGGCCGACGGTCTTTAGGCGTTCCTGAGAAGACCGAAATGCCCTGTTGCGCATCTTTGACAGCTCTCCCGTCTCTTCTTCAAGTCTTCACTGCATGGCTCCTTCGTTCATTTAACTATCGCTGAACAAGCCTGCGCGAGGGTGTCCCTTGGCCAGCGGCGGAGGAGCGCTCGGCTCGCTGAAGTCAGCCGTCCATCGCCAGTTCCTGATCTCCGGCATATCTTCCAGGTGTTGCCGAATGTAGTCGTGGTGCTCGTAAAGCTTGCGGTTAAACATGTCGATCACGTCCGAAACCTGCGACCGCAGCCGTGAAACATACTTCAGAGCATCCATAGCGAGGTGGTAACGGCTCATCCTATTCAGCACGACCATGTCGAACGGCGTGGTGGTCGTGCCTTGGTCCATGTAGCCGCGCACATGGAAGCGGCTTTCATTGGAGCGCCCGTGAACCATCGTGTGAATGAGCCAGCGATTGTTGTGGAAGGCGAAGATAACGTGTGCGTCTGTGGTGAAGAGTGCATTGAAGGACATGTTGTCCATGCCATGCGGATGATCATCCGGCATCATCAACGCGGTCAAATCCACCACGTTGACCACCCGCACCTTGATGCCGGGAACATGCTTCTGCAGCAGCCACGATGCCGCGCATATCTCAATCGTCGGCACGTCGCCCGCGCAGGCCAGCACAACATCCGGTTCTTCACCTTCGTCATTGGTCGCAAACTTCCAAATCGATGCTCCTCGCGAGCAATGTTCGAGGGCCTCCTCCATGTTCAACCACTGAAGCTGAGGTTGTTTTCCGCAGGTAACAATGTTGACGTAGTTGCGGCTCCGCAGGCAATGATCGAAGACGCTCAACAGGCAATTGCCGTCCGGCGGGTAGTAAACCCGGATGGTTTCACTTCTGCGCGCCAGTGCGTTGTCTACAAATCCAGTCGCTTGGTGGCTAAAGCCGTTGTGATCGTTTCTCCAGGCATGACTTGTCAGCAGAACACTTAGGGATGCAACTGGCTTGCGCCAGGGAAAATCGCGGCATTGCTCCAGCCACTTGGCATGCTGCGTCAGCATCGAATCCACGACCTGCGCAAACGCTTCGTAAGACGACCACATGCCGTGCCGCCCCGTCAGCAGGTAACCTTCCAGCCATCCCTGGCAGCAATGTTCGCTCAAAACCTCCATCACGCGGCCATCCGGGCTGAGTTCGTCATCGATCGAAACTGTCTCCGCCATGAAACAACGGTTGGTCGCCTCAAGCACGGAGTTCAAGCGATTGGAATCCGTTTCGTCGGGACAGAACATGCGAAAGTTCGTTGGATTCAGCTTGAAGATGTCCCGGAAAAACTCTCCCAGCTTGCGTGGAGCTTCAGCGACCACTTGTCCCGGCCCGGGGATCTCCAGCCCATAGTTTGTAAAGTCCGGTATATCGAGCGCGGTCAGCAATCGCCCGCCATTCACATGAGGATTCCCTCCCATGCGGCGGTCGCCCGTCGGCGCGAGTTCGGCCAACTCGTCAATGAACTTTCCACTTTCGTCGAAGAGTTCCTGCGGCTTGTAGCTTCTCATCCAGGCTTCGAGGATCTTGAGATGTTCAGGGCTATCGCGAACTGAAGTGAGGGGGACTTGGTGCGCGCGGAAGGTACCTTCCATCGGGATCCCATCCACTTCTTTCGGACAAGTCCATCCCTTGGGCGTGCGCAGGACGATCATGGGCCAGACCGGTTGCTTCTTGAATCCGTGGCTGCGGGCCTCCTGTTGAATGGCTCGAATCTCGGCATAGCAATCATCGAGAGTTCCCGCCAAAAGTTGATGCACAACTTCAGGATCGTCGCCTTCGACAAAATAGGGCTTGTAACCGCGCCCCGTATATAGAGCCTTCAGGTCCTCGTCGCTCGTCCTTGCCTGAACGGTCGGTCCGGAAATCTTGTAGCCGTTGAGGTGCAGAATGGGTAGGACAGCGCCGTCGCGCACCGGATTAAGAAAGTTGACCGACTTCCAGCTTCCTTCGAGCGGACAAGTCTCGGATTCTCCGTCACCGATAACGCAAGCAACGATTAGGTCTGGATTGTCGAACGCGGCGCCGAAGGCGTGAACCATCGAGTAGCCGAGTTCGCCACCTTCGTGCATGGAATTCGGAACATGGGGTCCGCAATGGCTGGGCACTCCGCCCGGGGTCGAAAAGTTTCTGAAAAGAAGCCGCAACCCATTCTCATCGGGTGTGATCTCCGGATGCACCTCGGTGTAAGTGCCTTCCAAATAAGAGTTCGCATTGAGCGAAGGACCGCCGTGTCCAGGACCCGAAATATAAATGATGTTGGCATCGTATTCTTTGATCAGGCGGTTCAGATGAATGTAGATGAGGTTCTGTCCCGGGGAAGTTCCCCAATGCCCCAGCAGTCTGGGTTTGATCTGTTCCGCTTTCAGCGGCTCCCGCAACAGGGGGTTTGCAAAAAGGTAGATCTGAGCGATGCACAAATAATTAGTGGCGCGCCAGTAGCGGTTCATCTTGTCGAGCAACTCCGGCGTCAGCGGACCTTTGGGCTTCGGTGCTTTCGCTTGACGTTGACCATTTGCCGCGACCGCGGTAGACAATGCCGCATCGAAAGTAAATCGAGGCGTCGCGCCGTCCTGACTGATGCCAGTTGCCTGCTCTTTAGGAAGCATATTGATTCTTAGATACAAGATCTTCTAACGGAGACGCGAATTTATAACGCTTTGCTCTGGAATGAACCGCCCGGTCACTCCCAGGCAGCCTGACATATCGTTCGAGGCGTTGCATAGGAGGGCTTTATCTCCGTCGAGTGCAACGTACACTTCAGATCCCACGGACTGAATGTTTCAACGCAAGACAGGCTCAGCTTCAAGGAACAATCACCGCTGACCCCCGCCCTGTCTCTTCTTTCACCGCCAGAAGGGCCTGGTTTGCTTCTTCGAGCGGAAATACTGTGACCTCCGGCCGGATATGGAGATCATGAGCGATCTTCAAAAAGTCGCGCGCATCCTGGCGAGTCATATTGGCCACACTACGGATCTGCCTCTCGCCCCAAAGCAGTTTGTCATAGTCAAAGGCCGGCATCTGATCGAGGTGAATTGCGTTGATTGCCACTACGCCTCCCTTACGCAGACTAGCCAGCGCACTTACCACAACTTTTCCGCTGGGAGCGAACGTGATGGCACGGTCGAGGTCGACCGGCGGTTTCTCGTCTTCTTTGCCAACCCAGGTGGCACCGAGGGAAGCCGCCAAGGTTCGATGAGATTCGCCTCTAGTCACAACATAGACATCGCAATTCCAGGATTGCAGAATGGTAATCGCCAAGCTCGCGGAGCTTCCAAAACCAAAAAGTCCAACCCGCTCTCCCCGCTCCACGCCCGCAACCCGCAAGCTGCGAAAGCCAATGATGCCCGCACACAGCAAGGGCGCGACATGCACGTCATCCAAACCAGCGGGCAACGGAAAAGCGAAATCTGCGCGCGCAAGGGCATACTCGGCGTAGCCTCCGTCCACCGTGTATCCCGTAAATGTAGGGCGATTACACAGATTTTCCATGCCGTGATGGCAGTACCAGCAATCACCATCGACGCCGCCCATCCACGAAACACCGGCTCGCGTTCCCACCGGCAACTCTGTTGTCGCACCTTCGACTACCTCTCCCACGATCTGATGACCAGGAATGAGCTGCGGTCGAAGCGGCGGCAGATCTTTTTCTACGATGTGCAGGTCAGTCCGACACACTCCGCATGCGACGACCCGAAGCAGAAGATGCCCGGGTTCGAGCTTTGGACGTGGGACATCCTCGACGTGAAGGAACGATCCCGGCGCTGTACGCTCTGATCGAAAAATCGCAGCTTTCATTTTTTTCCTATTTTCCGTACATCCTTGTCGCAAAAACTCTGGGCTGGCAGGAGCACGACCTTAACGCCCCATTGAATCTACCTACCAGATTGATGCCACCAACGAGCAAAACGTAACAAGATTGTTGCCCTGGCGTGATGCAACGCTGTCCGTGAGCATCAAAATGCGCAACTCGTAGCCCGGAATATAAGATCGAAATCTACTTCTGGCTCGCCATTCGGGTGCCTCCCGGTCTGCCGCGATCAACCAACTAGTCCGGGAATACCGTGCCACCCCATCAACACCTTCCTCGGAATCACCTTGCATTGGGGCAGGAAACCCCGGTAGAACTTAACCAGAGCATGCACATTCCTGATGGTTACCTCAGCCCGTCGACCTGTGCCACTCTTTATTTGTGCGCAACCGCCGGCTGGTATGCCGCGCTGAAACGCATCAAGCGGCTCCTTGCCACCCGCGCCATCCCGCTGATCTCAGTGTTCGCGGCATTCTCTTTTGTCGTCATGATGTTCAATGTTCCACTGCCTGGCGGAACCACCGGCCACGCGGTTGGCGTTGGCGTCGCTGCCATCGTGCTCGGCCCGTGGGGTTCGATTCTTGCCATTTCAATCGCTATCGCCATTCAGGCGCTGTTCTTCGGCGACGGAGGAATCACCACGCTGGGAGCGAACTGCTTCAACATGGCAATCGTTGGATCGTTCGCAGCCTATGCGGTGTACCGATTGATCGCGGCGAAATCGAATCTGAATTCCCGCCAGAGAGTACTCGCGGCAGCGGTAGCCGGTTATTTTGCCATCAACGCATCGGCCTTGGTTACAGCTGTTGAACTTGGCATTCAGCCTTTGCTATTTCACGACGCCAGCGGAACGCCGCTCTACGCGCCATATCCGTTGCATGTGGCTATTCCGGCAATGATGATCGGACACCTGACCTTTGCGGGACTCGCTGAAGCGGTCATATCGGCGGGGATGGTTTCCTATCTGCAGCGAGCTGATTTGGGCCTGCTTCGAGGAGTAAGCGGTTTGGCCCAGACACCGGCGCCAGTCGTCGCTGGCGTGCTCGCTGAGCATTCCCCAGCGCGGCTATGGTGGACCGTAGCTTTCCTGATGTTGTTCACGCCTCTTGGCATCCTGGCCGCGGGCACGGCCTGGGGTGAATGGTCTTCGGCTGACTTGACGAATCCTCACACCCGGCAACAGATCGGAATCGCATCCGGAAACCATGCGCCTCCGTCTTCCGTTCCGGTCGGAATCCAAAAGCTTTCGAGCCTATGGACCGCGCCGTTTCCCGGCTATGCGCCCCGGTTCGTCAGGAGTCCGCAATTGGGGTATTTGCTGTCGGCAATGTTTGGCGTAGGCGTCCTGGTATTGGCTTCGCTGCTCTCGAGAATGGCCGCGAGAAAATGGCCGGTGAAGAAGCTGGGGACATGAGCCAACATTCCTTCCTCGAATCGACGATTCGCGGCTTCACTCACGCGGTGTCGAAAGCTCTGCAGGCGGAACACGCCGCAACCCAGCCGGGACTGCTGCAGCATCTTGATCCTCGTGTCCGAGTCATCGGAATCTTTTCTCTCGTTATTTCGGTGATCCTCTGCCGACGGCTGGAGGCCATTGCGGCCATTTTCCTCATTGCAGTTGCAATCGCCGTCGCCTCCAGAGTGAGCCTCAAGTCACTCGCAAAACGAGTTTGGCTGGTGGTGCTAAGCTTCTCGGGCGTGATCGCATTACCTGCATTATTTTTTACTCCGGGAGAACCACTTTTCACCGCGCCGGCCTTGCACCTTTCCATCTCTGTCCAAGGACTGCGAACGGCCGCGTTGCTGGTCCTGCGGGTGGAAACAGCGGCCACGCTCACAACGGTGTTAGTGCTTTCGACCGCCTGGACTCACATCTTGAAGGCGCTCCGTTCGCTGCGTCTCCCGGCCGAGGTCGTCACCATGCTCGCCATGACGCACCGGTACGTGTTTTTGCTGATCGAGACAGCCAACCAGATGTTCGAGTCGAGGCAGAGCCGAGCGGTCGGTATACTGAGCGGTTCTGAGCAACGCAAAATGACGGCCCGAACCGCTGGAGTGCTGCTGAGCAAGAGCATCGAACTCAGCCACGAGGTGTACTTAGCCATGGTGTCCCGCGGCTTCCGGGGAGAAGTTCGCCTCTTGACCGACTTCCGCCTGAGACCCCGCGATTATGTCGGACTGACTGCCTTCGTCTCTACTAGCTGCTTAGCCGCATGGATGGGGAGGTAAGCAAGAGTTGCCACCAACTTTCGAAGTGCAGGACGTTAGTTTCTCCTACGAAGCAATCCCGGCGATCCGTGGGCTCACGCTTCGCATCGACGAAGGTGACCGCGTTGCGCTGCTAGGAGCAAACGGCTCCGGCAAGTCCACGCTGCTGCGAATTCTGGATGCTCTATATTTTCCCTCGGCAGGTTCCGTTAAGTTTAAGGGGGAGGCTCTCACTCAGAAACACCTTCAGCAAGACGAATTCTCTCTGAATTTCCGCCGGCGCGTCGCGCTTGTCTTTCAGAATCCGGATGTTCAACTGTTCAATCCCACCGTATTCGACGAGGTCGCCTACGGTCCTTTGCAGATGCAATGGAGCAAAGAAGATGTGATCCGCCGAGTGGAGGATACGCTCCAGTTCATGTCAATTTCACACTTGAGAGACCGTCCGCCTTACCGGCTCTCGGGAGGTGAGAAAAAGCGGGTTGCCTTGGCCTCGGTGCTGGTCCTCGACCCTGAGGTACTGCTGCTCGACGAACCAACCGCGACGCTCGATCCGAAGAGTCAGAGCCAGGTTGTGGACCTCATTCAGCAGTGGAAAGGCACGGCGAAGACTGTGCTCACAGCGACTCATCAGCTGGAAATTGTTGAGGACATTGCTGATCGGGTGTTGGTGCTTGAGGCGGGCAGCGTGATTGCCGAAGGGACACCGTCGGAGATCCTCTCCAACACCGATTTGCTTCTCAGAGCAAATCTTATTCACGCCCATCGCCATTCTCACGGCGGCATCGTGCACTCGCACCCTCACCTTCATGGTCATTCTCACCATGAACATGAGCACTAAGCTCCTGTGCATGCGTCCGGTTGGCCCAGAAACTAGGGTGCTGCGCTCCTCCCGAACCTGCAGGTAAAGGTCGCGTTGTCACGCGCTGTCATAGGACGTATGCGGACTCCGACAGACTCCTGGATGTCGGAGGGAAAGAAGTTCTCCGTTGTCTGTCCGGTGTACCCGTTCGTGACAAGGAAGTTTAAACTGCGCTTCGTCGGCCGCTCAGTAAGTTAATGACCAAAACCACAAACGCCACAACCAAGAGCAAGTGGATCAGGACTCCGCCGAAATGCAGACTGAAACCCACAAGCCATAAAACTAGAAGAACTACGACAATGGTCCAGAGCAACGTAACCTCCAGGGTCATTTTGCGACGTAGGTCTCACGCAACGTCCGCGAGAAACTCTTTCGCGCCGACGGAGAGGAGGGTAAATGATGGGGCTGGCCGCCGCCTGCATAAAGAGTTGAGCGAACGACAGACAGCGGCAACCCCAAATTTTGCGATTTCTACTTCTACTCGTTCGCTCTGGCTTCAGCTTTTGCGCCGCGAACTTCCGCAACGAATGCCTGGGCTACGGCCGGAACTGGCACTTTGCCCATCAGCAACGCCCGAGTTGTGACCCCATGTCCGTATATCGCGTGCCGGGAATCACTGTCCTGGCGGAGCGATGCACCGGTCAGCGTGAGCCCAGCGAACGCACCTTTGGCGCGGGAGTAGGTCAGTATCTCCGTATCCAGCTTCCAATCCGTACCGGCCGTGGCATGCCGTCCAACTGGACCAGCTGCCGCGGAAGCGTCCCCTCCCACTTGGAAATTACTCGAGAGCAGCCGTTGCATTGCTTTGTCGTTCTGAAAGATCATTACCACGTCCACAGCTTCTACACCGATCTGCAGTCCCCAACTCCCGCCCGAGATCGTGATGAACGCCGGCGCGCTCCAGCCATTCGCGGTCCGACAGGTTGCCACGCCTTTGCCTCCTTCAGCTCCGAAGACAAAACCACCCTTGACCATGTGGGGTATCACGGCCACGCACTTTGCGTGCTCCAAGACTTCCTCCGGGATTCCCTTGTCTGGCATTCCCATAACTTCGTGCATTACACTCGTCGCGTTGTTCAGTCGGTCGGTGGCATCTTCCCGCGCCGATCCTGCCCAGCACAGCGTTCCGAGACTCAACATCGCAAGTGCGAACATTACTTTTTTCATGGATAACCTCTTTTTCTGTGCGGCCCGGATGACCGGGCAGACCCTGTCTCGGTCTGGACCGGTCTTATCAGGCCGTCTAGTGTGGTGGGCCAACTGCCCTTTTGAGATACCCACAGATTCGCTCACTTGCTCCAGCAATACTGTGCAAAATGGATCATGTTGTGAGCCATAAAATGCAATTTCCAAAACGGGCAGAGTTGCAAGCATGTGATCCAATCTCTGCACATTGCGCAGAATCCGTGCCAGGGGTCTCAATTTGCCCAGGACTGATCTCATCGAACGCGCTGCTTTATTGCGGGTTCCTGGCAACTCATTGCATACTTGCAACCATGGGAACAGAAGACCCTCTTCTGCCAGGCGCGCATGTTCGCCTCGAACCGCTCGATTACAGCCACGTTGAAGGCTTGGTGGCCGCCGCGGCAGCCGACTCCTCCCTCTACCAGTGGAGTCCCGTCCCACAGGGCAAAGTCGAAGCCACCCGGTATGTCGAGACTGCCCTGGCCTGGCGGGATGCCGGTAGCGCGGTGCCCTTCGCCATCGTCCGCAAGGAGGACGGCATCGTCATTGGGTCCACGCGCTTCTGGAATTTGGAGCGATGGTCGTGGCCTCCGAGTCACCCTCACCATGGCCGCCACGTCTTCGACGCCTGTGAGATCGGCTACACCTGGCTCACCCGCTCGGCCATCCGCACCGCGGCCAACACCGAAGCCAAGCATCTCATGCTGACGCATGCTTTCGAAACCTGGCAGGTACTTCGCGTCTGCCTGCACACCGACGTGCGGAACCAGCGTTCGCGCGCTGCCATCGAACGCATCGGCGGGAAGTTCGAAGGGATTCTTCGAGCCCATCGGATGGCGGCTGACCTGACCGCCCGCGACTCGGCACGCTTTTCGATCGTGGCCTCGGAGTGGCCGGCCGTGAAGCAACAGCTGCGCCACCTCCTGAGACAAGCTTGACCAAATCGCATCCCCAGAAACCAGCCAGCGAAAATGTCGAGTGTAACGAACGCTCGAGACGAGATGGTTGCCATTGCGGATGGTTGCCATTGCGGATGGACTGTCAGCGAAATGGTTGCGTAAACTGGGCCCGTCAGTTGCCAATTGCATAATCCGCGGAGCATACTCACCTTTTCGTTGCCAACTGGAAGCAGGATCGTACCGTGCGGCTGGGCTGACCATCGCCCGGGAAGCGGAGGGACTATATGCATCCTTTAACACGTCGTGATTTCATGCGGATTAGCGCAGGCTCCGTGGCTGCCGGAGCCGCGGTGAAGACCACCTTGCTCCAGCCGGCCGCGCTTTTCGGCGCAGACCGTGCCGTAGCGCCGAGCGATCGGGTCCGCTTTGCCTCGATCGGCACCGGCACGCGCGGATGTGAACTGCTGCAAGCTTCGCTCGCGGTACCCGGGATAGAATGCGTCGCGGTCTGCGATCTCTATGACAGCCGGCACGAAGCGGCGCAAGAGGCCTTGCAGAAGCAGGTCCCGGCGACGCGTAGCTATCACGAGATCCTGGACCGCAAGGATGTGGACGCGGTGATTGTGGCCGTCGCCGACCACCAGCATCGCCGGATCGTGGTGGACGCCTGCGCCGCGGGCAAGGATGTGTATTGCGAAAAACCGATGTCGCACACAGTGGAAGACGGCTTTGCCATGGTGGAGGCGGTGCGCAAGGGTAATCGCATCCTGCAGGTAGGCAGCCAGCGCGTGAGTTCCATCGTTTATGAAAAAGCTCGTGAACTCTTCGCCGCCGGGGCGCTCGGTGACGTTTTCTTCATCGAAGGCTCGTCGGATCGCAACTCGGCCAGCGGCGCCTGGGTTTATCCGATCCCCGCCGACGCCAGCGAGCAGACCATCGACTGGAATGCGTTTCTGGTGGGCGCGCCCAAGCGTCCGTTTGACGCCGCGCGCTTCTTCCGCTGGCGCTGCTTCTCCGACTACGGCGAAGGCCTGGCTGGGGATCTGTTCGTACACTTGCTCTCGGGAATTTACTTCATCTCGGGAACAAACGAAGCTCCGACGCGCGCGCAGTCAAGTGGCGGGTTGTTCCGCTGGAAGGACGGGCGCGACTTCCCCGATCTCATCGAGACACTCTTCGACTATCCGAAATTTCGCGTGGTATTGCGCTGCAATCTCAACAATGCGGGCGGCGAACCTATCAAATTTCACGGCACCAAAGGCACCATGGAAATCATTGGACAAACGCTGACCTTCACACCGCAGGACGTAAGCCCCAAACCCGAGGGATATTCGCTGAAAGGCTGGCCCACGCGGCTGCGCAAAGAGTACTTGGCGCAGTGGGCCGCGGAACATCCGCAGCCCGGGCCGCTCGACTATCAGGCGGCCGAGGCGGAAACTTTCACCGCCCCGCCGGACTACAGCGACGTGTCGGCTCACCAGGCAAACTTCTTCAACGCGGTTCGAACCCGCAAGCCGACCGTCGAAAACGAGGTGTTTGGCAACCATGCCGCGATCGGCTGCCATCTGGCCAACTACGCCTATTTCAAGAACACCATCGCCACCTGGGATGCTAACGCTAAGATGATCCGCGGTTAGTCGTCGATCGTTTTGTGCAAGAGTTGTACAAGAAGATGATTCAGAATTGAGGGCTTGAATATGGACTACATTTCTAGAAGGACTTTTCTGAAGACTGCCTCCGCCTCGGCTGCCTGCGCGGCATTATGGAACAGCATGCCCCGGGCAATGGCGAATCCGCTGGGTCTGCCGATCGGACTCCAGCTGTACTCGGTGCGGGACATTCTGCCTAAGGACTATGAAGGAACTCTACGGCAGCTCGGTGCCCTGGGCTATCGCGAAGTCGAAGCTGCGGGCTTCTTCGGCCACAGCCCCAGCGAGGTGAAACAGGCGATGGACCACGCGGGTCTGCGCTGTGTGAGCGCGCATTATCCCCTGACCGCGCTGCTGCCCAAGGTGGACGAAACAATCCAGTTCGGCAAGGATCTGGGGCTCAACTACATCGTCTGCGCGTCGCCGATGCTCAAGGATCCCTCGCGCGCTGCCGACGCCGGCTCTCGCGCCGCCAGGGACTCGATGACGCTGGATGACTGGCGCTGGAATGCGGATCAGTTTAATCGCATCGGGGAACGCGTGAAAGCAGCGGGTATGCGGTTTGCCTATCACAACCACACCGCGGAGTTCCGCGCGGAAAACGGCGTGGTGTTCTATGACGAACTGTTGCGCTCGACCGATCCGGCGAAGGTGACGATGGAGATGGATTGCGGCTGGGTGGTCGTTGGCGGCAAGAACCCCGTGGACTACCTGACCCGCTACCCCTCGCGCTTTTCCATGCTGCACGTAAAGGATTTCAAGATGGGCCACGGGGTGGTGCCCGCACCCGCCCCGCCTTCCACGGAGATGGGGCGAGGAGTGATTGACTATCGTCCCATCTTCGAAGCGGCGAAGAAGGCGAACATTGAACATGCTTTCGTGGAGCAGGAAGAGTTCGACATGCCCCCGATGGAAGCGCTGAAGATTGATGCGGATTACATGCGCGCTTTGACCGTGTAGCGGACGCGAGCTTTCCCAGCAGGGCTGGCCGAGTGCGCGCCGTTGCTCCATCCCTTCATTGCTCTCCGTTCCTAGCGCAGCGCGCTCCGGATGGCCAGATCCAATCCCACCATCAGCACGGCGGAAGCGGGGATCACAAGCAGGGCTTTCTTGAGTCGCCTCGGGTCGCCACCGGCGATGAGGCCAATGATCCGCGAACTCACCGCGAGCCCAGTCCATCCGCAGGTAATCACAAAGCCAATAGCGGTACCGGTCATGCGCGGAAAGGCATCGCCGACGATCGCCAGCGTAGTAGGAAAGACCGGCGCCATGGAAATTCCCGCAAGAAAGACCAGCACGAATGCAGCCGTAGGCTTGTTGGTTCGCAGCATAACGAAGGTCGTAACCGCCATAGCGGCAGACCCGGCCAGGGTAACCGTGACCGCAGGCACGCGGATGAGAACCGGCAGGATTCCCGCGCGTCCGATCAGCATGCCCAGCGCAAATCCCAGCGAGAGAATGTTGAGCGCTTGCGATTCAGGAATGCCCTGGGCGATTAAGTAGCGCGGCAACCAGTTCCAAATCCCAACCTCACAAGTAATGTACAAAAACACAAAGAGCCCCAGCAGAAACAACAGCGGGCGCCCGAGCACCGGAACCGCATCCGCGAGCACAAAGCGTCCGGTGCCGGTGGGTCCGGGCATTTTGGTGATGGCCTCGATCACCAGCGTGACCACCGTGAGCGACGCGATGGTGTAACAGAGGCGAATCCAGTTCCGCCCAAAAAGATTGGCGGCGATGAGTGGCGTAGCCAGCGCACCGAGTCCGAAGAAAAGGTTAGCCAGATTCAAAGCGGTGGCGCGATGGGCCTCGCCGACATCGCTGGCCAGCGCATTCGCACCGGTCACCATGATGCCGCCTCCCACTCCAAGCAGGAATAGCAGCAGCAGGATGCTGCGGAATCCGGGAGCGCGCGGCAGCGCGAAGAGTGCGATCGCAATGAAGCCCAGGCCGAGAACGATGCCGAGCTTCTTGCCTTCGTTATCGAGCAGAGGCCCGGCGGCGAGTGAGGCGAGGATCAACCCCACCGCTTGGGCGAATGCGATCGTACCGTTCTGGCTGGGCGACAGATGGAAACGGTCCGACAGTTCGGGCAGGATCGTGCCCAACATGGCGGCGATCATCCCATAGATAAAGATGGCGACAATGGCGGCGAGGATCAACAAGTAGCGGCGCTCCTTTCAATTGCTGAGTTTCATTCCTTCGAACCAGGTGCGGGTACATCGACCCAGCCTCGTGTCCGATTACTCTGGAGCGCAGCATTGAGGATGGTCAGTTGCCGGAGTCCATCGACGAACTGCGGATATTCAGGGACGCCGCCATGTTGGCCGATCGAAGCATCGCGGATCGAGCCGTAGAAGCGCCGGAAGATCTGCTTGAAAGTATCGTCGTAGCCTTCGCTGTGACCGCCGGGGAGATCGGCGTAGCTCCGCGCCGCCGGTTTGAGCAGAGACGGATCCTTCACAAAGATCTGATTCGCCGCATTTCGGTGGCCTGCCCAGAGTTCGTCGGGACGCTCCTGGTCCCACGCAACCGAAGACCGCGTGCCGTAGATCTCAAGGCTGAGCCGGTTCTTGCGTCCTGCTGAAACCTGGCTGGCCGTGACGGCACCGCGCGCGCCCCCACCCATGCGAAACAGGACTGCGCCAAAGTCTTCCGTATCCACGGCGGTTTCAACGTAATCTTCTGCGCTGAGCATCTTGTTCGCAAAAGTCTCGACCGCGTGTTTCGGCCGCTTGCGCATGGGGTGAAAGGTCTGAAGATCGGCACAGAGCGAAGTAACCTGCAGGCCGGTGACGTGTTCGGCCATATCAAACCAGTGCGAGCCAATATCGGCCATGCAGCGCGACGGCCCGCCAGCTTCGGCCTCAACGCGCCAGTTCCAGTCGGTTACGTAGAGCAGCCAGTCCTGGGAATACGTTCCCTGAACCACCAGAATTTCTCCCAGGTCGCCAGCCTCGCGCATGCGGCGCATCTGCTGCACCATGGGATAGAAGCGCAAATTGTGGCAGACGCAGTTGCGTACTTCCTGCCGCCGGGCCAAAGCTACCAGTTCTTCGCCCTGCTCAACGCTGGTGGCCAGAGGTTTTTCGCAAAGCACATGCTTCCCTGCCTGGAGCGCATCCTTGGTCATGGAAAAGTGCTGCGCGTTGGGCGTGCAGATGTGGACTGCATCGATCGTCGGATCGCGCAGGACGTCTCGGTAATCGGTCGCTATTGTCGGGACGGAAAAGCTCTCGCCCAGGTGTCGCGCCGCCGCTGCGTTTCTGCCTCCGATTGCCGCCACCTCGACAGATTCGACCCGCCTCGCCGCTTCCAGATGCACGCGGCCCATGAAGCCGGTGCCGAAGATTGCCGTCCTGATTGCTTTCATCGTGTTTTCCATCCGCGCCTGCTCGACTTAATAAGCTACACCCACCACGCAGCGCCCGGCTGCTCGCGGATCACGATACTGTTAAGGAAATTCGCCGCCTTGGTCAATCCCTCTTCCGGCGAGAGCAGGCTGTCTTCGTGTTCGATCGATAGCACGGAATCATAGCCAAACATGCGCAGGGTCGAAACAAACTCCCTCCACCACTCGGCCCCATGACCATAGCCGCAAGTGCGGAAGATCCAGCCGCGTGTGCGTTCTTCGGTGTACGGTTTGGTATCGAGGACGCCGGTCCGCGGCAGGTTCGCGGAATAAATCTGCGTGTCCTTGGCGTGGACATGAAAGATGGCGCCTTCGAGTACGCGGACGGCGGCGATGGGATCGATGCTCTGCCAGAAAAGATGGCTGGGATCGAAGTTGCAACCCACGCTCGGCCCGGCGATGGAGCGCAGCCTCAGCATCGTCTCCGGACTATAAACCACAAACCCGGGATGCATTTCGATGGCAATCTTTACGCCGTGGTCGGCGGCGAACTTCGCGTGTTCGATCCAATAAGGCGCGACCACTTCGTTCCACTGCCACTCGAGCACCTTGAGGTAATCCGGCGGCCAGGGGCAAGTAACCCAGTTTGGAGCCGTGGCGTGGGGCGAATCGCCGGGACATCCTGAGAAGTCGACCACCACCGAGATGCCGAGCTTCTCCGCGAGCAGAATGCTCTTGCGGCTCACCTCGCGGTCGTGCTGCGCGCGAGACTGATCAGGATGCAGCGCATTGCCATGACAACTCAGTGCGCTGATGCTGGCGCCGTGATCGGCTAGAACCCTCTGAAACTCCGCGAGTGCCGCGGCATCTTCGAGCATCCCAAGCTTGCAGTGCGCATCGCCCGGATAGTTGCCTGTGCCCAGTTCGACCGTATCGATATGGAGAGCCTTCAGTTTCTTGAGAACCGCAGCCAGTGAAAGCTGCGACAGCAGGGGCGTAAACACTCCGACACGCATGGAAATTTCCGTCTCCCGGTTGTATTTATTCTGGATCGAACGGCACGATCCACACTTTGCGAACCGCAGCACTCATTTTATTTCAGCCTCTTCCGCAGGTACCAATTCATAACTTACGAACGCGACGTCCAAACTATCCGGCGACCACGAAGGTACGTTGATCGTACCTTGACCACCGAAGAGCCTGGCGAGGACCGTAATCTCGTTGTCGATTTTTCCACCACTCACGTTCATGATACGCAGCTGCACATCTTTGTTAGGTGGATGCCCGGTGATATCGTTCCCGTACGAGAGGAAGACCATCCACTTGCTATCGGGAGAGATGTGCGGAAACCAGTTATTGAAGTCATCGAACGTGATCTGCTCCTGGGCGCTGCCGTCAGCGCGCATTCGCCAGATCTGCATGTGTCCGGTGCGCTCGGAGTTGAAGTAAATGTACTTGCCGTCGGGCGAATACTCGGGGCCGTCGTCGAGGCCCTTCGCCGTGGTCAGGCGCGTCTCGTCACCGCCGGCGAAGGGGATCGTGTAGATGTCGAACTCGCCATTGCGCTGGCCGGTAAAAGCCAGGGTCTTGCCGTCAGGCGACCAGCCGTGCCAGTAGGACGGAGAATTCTCCGTGACGCGGCGCAGCGTGCCTCCGCCGATGGGCACCACGTATACGCTGGACTGATGGTCGGCTTGCGTGGAATCGCTGATCGCCAGCCACTGCGCGTCCGGAGAGATGCCGTGGTCGTTGTTGCAGTGGATCGCCGTGCCGGTATCGATAGTCGTGGGCGTACCGCCGGCAACCGGCAGTCGCAGGATGTGACCTTCCCTGTTGAAAAGAAAGTACGAGCCGTCGTGGCTCCAGTTGGGCGCTTCGAAGTGGCTGGGAGCGGTATAGACCACGCGCCGATCGGTGGAGGCAACGGCCACCGTCTCCAGCGTGCTGTAGAGGACGGGCGGCGCCACGCTCACAGGCGGAGTAGCGAGCTCGACATTGGAAAACACTGCCTTCTCCACGACGTCCTTATCGTGAGAGCAGACGCCGATGCCGACATAAAACGGTCCCTGCAGCGGAAGCTTGATGGACGCGCCAGAGGGCCGCAGCGCTTCGCCCGCACCTCCAGCAATGAACACATAGACGAAGTCGCCGCGCTTCTCGATGCGCAAGCGATGGGGTGAGGAGACGTTGGATTGAATCTCGTGCGTGCTCGATCCCTTGCTATCGCGGAACTGCAGCGAGGTAAGCCCGTCGCCGTGCAAGGCCACGTCGGCGTAAGGCGAATCGGCGTCCAGGCTTTGCCGGAACATCAGCACGGCCTTACGATGCGAATTGCCGCCTTTCGCGGGGAAGGCAATGTCCGCGGTTAACGCTACATCCCCGGAGACCTGCTTCCACGCGAACTGGAAGGCGTCGGAGGTGAACCAAATGTTTTCGCCACTGCCGGTAAGAGTGTAGCCCTGAGTCGAAGCGTCGTACTGCGCCGAGCCGGGGCGCATCACAGTGCCGATGTCAGCATGGTTCTGAAACAGGCCGAGAGAAGGTGCTGTGGTCTGCGCACCTGCCAAGCTGGTCGTGGAAAAAAGCAAGAGAACGATGCAGCCAAACAAGGGAGAGAATAAGGAAGTAGAAGTAGTAGATCCGAAGATGCCTTCGCGCACGATGAGAACGCCTCCCCGACTGTCCAACGGAAAGGTAGGGCGGCGGAGGCAAATTGTCAATCGGGCGGAGCGTGGGGTGCAGCAGCGGTCACCCGTCTAACTTGGGTCGACCGCTATCCCCAGAGCTTTGAAGAACTTTCGGTCGCTGACAGTAAGCTGAATGGGAACGGGATCTTCGACCGGCAACTGCGCGCTCGCCCGCGGGACCTCGTGATTCGGTGAAGGCGCCTGCACCTGAGCATAAGCGGAGAGATCGAGACAGATAAGGACTTCATACCCTGCACTCTCGGCCTCGGAAGCAATCCCTTCAAAGCGATCACTCGACTCAATCGCCTCATTCACGATGGTGTCGAGTTGGCTGTAATAGCGGCTATTTTTGATCACCGCGCTGGCTGCATTTCTTAGTTCTCGAGTTAGCCTGGCGATTAGTTCAACCCCAGGAACCGCACGAATCCCAGCTGGTTTGGGCAGCGCAAAGACGCCCTCTTCGGTTCTGACCCGGACCTTGATGTGAGGCACGAAGGAGTTAAATACGCTACGGCCAGCCGCCTGCAACTCGCTAACCGTCGATTGCACCCGAGGATCGTTGTCGATCTCCAGTTTGAGGGCTTGCACCGCTTGATAAAAAGCGGAATCCTGTTGCAAGGTTTCTTCGGCAGCATGCTCCATATTCTCAAGCAGCGATCGCATTGTTTTTCTGTCGATCATAGCTTCATCACGCCGAACCTCCCGCTCTTACAACGACTTACCATTGCTTCTTCTAATTGCTGACCTCGATCTGCCCGCCTCACTGCGAGCTAAGCCCTCTTCAGCGACGGTTGGTGGATCCTCCTACGCCCATCATCGTCCCATTTGACGATGGCGTCGTCTTCGTTGGATTGCTCCACTGTGCCGAACTCTCCCGTCGGCCTTCCAAAGTCGCCCAAACCTTCTACACGATCTCCCGGATTCATTTCTTCGCCGGTGGCAGGGGGTTCCACAAGGGCTGGTTTCCTGGCACGATCCGAGTCAGCGACCGCTCCCCGATATGACAGCGGGGGCTGCGGAGCCTTCGGCAGCTTGCGCATCGGCTTATTGGTGGTATGGGCCATGTTCCGTTGTTTCCTTCCGGTAAGCCAGAGCGACCTTCGCTACGACTGTTCGTCTCCTCAGTAAATTCAACATAGTCCTGCAAGCAATGGTTTAGCTGGTCCAAACTGCTCAGTTCCGACAATTAGTTTGGCTTAACCCTCTGTCTCAGATTGTGTTGGTTGAAGGATGCAATACCAGTCTCGAAGTGCCGCAGGAGGGTTCCAACTTGGGAATCTGTTCGGCTTTCGTAACAAAAGTATAAAACTTTCTTGACCTTCGCCACTTCATGTACTATTGTCGCCAAAATGCCCCCCCGGCATATTTAATAACGCATACGCAAGCTGCCTGCAAAGCGGATCGGAGCACTTGATTCGCATGTTACGGGTCGCTAGAAAATGTGACTAGCGGTGAGCTAGCACGTATCGTATCTTTCCCCAACTCGCGCATTTTCGCAAAGCTCTCGGGATACGAGTCCGGAAACCATTTTCAGGAAGGACAAAGTAGATCCAGCCGCCAGTCACTCTAGCGGGCCCCATACTCGCGGAGTTCTGCGCGATCGCTGGTCGACTACTGCGACCGTTCGGCCGGAGGATATGCATGCACACCAGCCCAACCCTAATCGCTATGGAACCGCCCGCCGAAGCTGCAGATAGCAGCGTCGAAGAAGTCATTCGCACTCTGACGGGATTGATCGAAATCATAAGCCGCGGACGGGGAGCAATCGAGGCTTCCGGAAGTCCCGCTGAAGAAGTGCTGGTCGATACCGAAGTGGATGGCGCCCGCTATCTTCTGGTGCGCATGCGACGGCTCGGGAGCAACCGTATTCAGCTCAGCCCACGCGAGCAGGAGATCGTGCGAATGGTAGCCAAGGGGCACCCCAACAAAGTGATCGCAGATGTACTCAACATCAGCTCCTGGACTGTATGTACGCACTTGCGCCGTATCTTTGCCAAGCTGGGTGTGGGCTCGCGCGCGGCCATGGTGGCTCAGCTGCTGGAGTTGGGAGTCCTCGCCTCGGACCATCGCACCGCATCCGTTCCGCGCTAAAGCATTCCCTAGAACTGGGCTAAAGGACCGTGCTAAAGGTGATACTCGGACTCGCTCACGAGCGGCAAGGGATCGCGCGGGCTGCGCGCCGCCGCTTCGTATTGTGCTGCTTCATAGTGTTTCCTCCGCCCCGGCCGCCTGATTTCCACCGCCTCCCGGCTAGCCGGAACATGACGCAATAGCCGCAACGCGTTCCCGCCTAACACCATGGCTTGCTGATCGCGCGGTAAACCAAGTAACCGTATCTTGTGCAGTTCCAGGCCGGGATGCGTCCAGGGTCCATCCGAACCAAACAGCAATTTGCGCGGCCCAGCTCGCCTGACGGCTTGAACCAGATAATCGAACTGCCGCACCGCGGACGTGTCCGCATACACGTTCGGATAACGCGCAATTTGATAAATCACCTGCTGATGTGCTTTCCAGTCGTCGGTGAAGCTGCCGAGGTGAGGGATGATGAAGTTCACGTCCGGATATTGCGGAGCCAGCATGTCCACAACCTCGGGACGGCTCACCACATCCACCAGCATGGGAACCCGAAAAGCCCTTGCAGCTTCACACACTTCCCGCGTCGGCATGGCGTCGAACCCGTGCACTTTGATGCCACGAAACCGCCATTTCTTCAGCGCCCGCCCCACCATGTCGGCGATTCGACCCGCATCCCGTTTGGCGTGAACGAAAGCGAATCCCACCAACCGGTCCGGGTATCTCGCTACCAGGCGGCCCAGGTAATCGTTGGCTTCCGCGTAATTACTATGGAAGGGCGGAATGGCGATCGTCTTGTCGATGCCCGCCGCCCGGGCGCGGCGCAAGTAGGGCTGAATCGGCGCAACAGTGTTCCAGGGCGCGGTCATGCGGTCGCCTTTTCCCGCGTGGCAGTGACAATCGATGATCATGACCGTTGCCATTCCGTCTGCGCTTGCATCCGTCGCGCACTCCGCAGCTTGGCCGCTGCCGCCAGGTACCAAATGCTGGTTGCAATCGCATTGTAGAAATTCGGCAAGTGAAATTTCTCATTGGGGCCGTGAATGTGGTCGTCAGGCAGGCCAAAACCCATAAGAACCGCGGGAATCCCGAGGATCTTCTGGAAAGTATTCACCACCGGGATCGAACCGCCCGAACGGATAAAGACCGGCGACGCTCCAAAGCCCTTCTTATATGCCAATGCCGCGGCTCGCACCGCCGGGTGGTTACGGTCCACCAGGGCAGGTTCGATGGGAGAGAACGTGCGCACCGAGGAACGCACAGCCGGAGGAGTAATGCGCTCGATGTGTTCGCGAAAGAGTTGCGCGACTTTTTTCGGGTCCTGGTCCGGGACTAAACGAAAACTGAGTTTAGCAATGGCGCGCGCGGGAATAATGCTCTTGGCCCCGCGCCCATAATGCCCGCCCGCCATTCCATTCAGAGTCAGCGCCGGCCGAATCGTGGTGCGTTCGTAAAGGCTGAAGCCCGATTCTCCCCATCCTCGTTCAACCTTTCCGTCCTGCAGGATCTGCTCGTCGGTTGGTCCCGTGCGCGCCATGAAGGCGCGCTCTTTCTCGCCCCAGCGCCGTACATCGTCGTAAAAACCGGGAATGGTCACGCGCCCGTGGGCATCGTGCAGCCCGGCAATCATTTCGCACAAGGCTTGCAGAGGATTGTGAACCGCGCCACCGAAATTCCCTGAATGCAACTCATGCGGAGGACCTTTCACTTCCAATTCCGCTCGCAGACCTCCCCTCTGCGCATAGCTGATCGCCGGCCGATCCGGAGCCAGCATGCGAGTGTCGGAGATAACCGCGGCATCTGCCCGGAGGGCGCCCTTGTTCCGTTCGATGAAGTCCGTTAAATGTGGGCTTCCGATCTCCTCCTCGCCTTCGAAGATGCACTTCACGTTGACCGGCAGAGCGCGCTCGGTTTTCAAGCAGGATTCCAGAGCCTTGACGTGGGAAAAAAGCTGTCCTTTATCGTCGGCGGCGCCGCGGGCATGGAGATCGTCGTTCTTCAGCGTCGGAGTGAACGGCGGGGTGCGCCACTCGCGCAGCGGCTCTCCCGGCAGCACGTCATAGTGGCCATAAATAATGAGTGTAGGGCGGCCTGGGGCGCGCAACCATGAGGCGTACACAATAGGATTGCCGCGCGTCGGAATGATCCGAACTCGGTCCAGCCCAATATGCTGCAAGTGCTGCGCCAGCCAACGGGCGCATTTTTTCAAGTCGTCCGCATGCTCAGGTTGCGAGCTCACGCTGGGAAAACGAAGGAACTCCTTCAGTTCGGAGACAAACTTCCTCCGGCCAGCACGAGCGTAGCGTAGAGCACGATGCGGATCCAAAGCTCACCCCAGTTCGCTGGAAATCACCTCCGAAACTGCTTCTGCCATTCCGTCGGTAGTCATATGCCCCGCGTGTCATACCGTTTCTTCAGTACAGAGGTTCATCTTCCAAAGCAAGCTCTTCGTCCATCCAAAGCACGATGTTGGGTACATCGAGCGCAAGACAATCTCCGCTGCGCCTCCACGCGTTGTAGGCGGCTCGACCTTGCCGACTGTTGTTGGCGCCTTGGCAGCCGGAGGAACCGCTACCGCCGCCAGAAGAGCCGCTGCCACCGGAAGGGCCTTTACCGGACCAACCACTAATTGCATGCGTTGAGGGAAACGGTCCTTTACTGATTGGATTGATCGGAAAAGCCAAAGATGGCCTCGCTTTCTAATCTATCGGCAGATGCGCCGAGTAATTCGGTGTGTTCGGATCGTACCGAATGAGCCGGCCTCGCCTCGCCACCGTCTCAGCGCGAACCTGACGGCCCGCGCTGGAACGGGGCGTCCCGGTTCAGACTTCAAACTCGAACTCTCGGGCCGGCTGCCGCTGACGCTGCGGGGAGACTCCCGCTTTCTGCCGGCCGTTTGCCTTCACTGGCGTCGGTTGAGTCTGATCCCAGGGCAACACGCGATGTGATCCGGTTCGCTTGCTGAGGCCCATGGCCTGCGCGCTGGTCAGCCATTCTTCGGATTGTTCGGCAATCTCCAGTAAGAGCGTTTCGAATTGCGCCCGCGTAGTCTGCAAAATGTGCGGCTGCGCCAGCCAGCGCATGACCTCGCGTCCCGTGACTCCCATGCGCTGCCGCGGCGACGTGACCAGGCGTTCATTGTAGTAACGAATCAATACTTCTTCCACCACATCCCAGGCATTGTCGGCGCCGAACAAACGTTTGACGTCGTCGGAATCGAGAATCTTGAACGACTCTTCGAGCAGCTGCATCACTTCCACGCGCAGCACGTTCAGGTGGCCGAATGACAACCACTTGAGATTGTTGCGCAGGTCCAGGCCGGCGCGCCGCACAATCGCGATGGAGCCGAAACTCGGATCGTATGCCCGTTCGCGGATCACGTCCGAAATGCGTTTGTCGCGCCAGAACAAAGTGACCTGGTGAACGAAGTGGGAGAACAGCTTGTGAAAGTCGGTATTCGCGCGCGAACCCGTCGGCACCGGCGCACCACCGTACCCGAAGATCCGCTTGTATGCCGATAAACGATCCGTCTTGGTGTAGCGCAGCACGTCCCGGCGATCGAATTGATAGAGAGCAAACGCTCCCGGCCCCCCGGAGAGCCGCACCGTTCCCGCCTTGAACAGTTCCTGCAGCTTTTGCACCGCCCGGAACACGCCGATCTTCTCATGCTGCCAGAGGTAGTACATATCTCCGACCGCCACGATGCGTTCCGAGGTGATGGTCTCGTCGTAGGGTTCTACGCCCGGCGGCATGCGAGTCGTGCCGAATTCCTTGGAGGCCTCAGGTCCGATCCCTATCAGGGACGCGAGGCCTTTATCTGGTGGTGGTGGAACTTTGGAGTCCGAGTCCACCACCGAGGACAGCATGTCGTCGATCTGTTTGGTGAGCGCGTCCGCGAGTTGCGGGTTCGAGATCAGATCAGCCGAAAGCCGGCTGGCTACCTGCTCCCGCAGTGCCGCTATGCGGTCATATAAGCCCTGATAATCTTTTGCTGTAGACATTGATGACCCTCCTCGTTCACAGCGCTCTTCACCTGATCTGCGCTTCTACTGCGGTACTGCTCCCAGTGCTCCTTCGGCCGCTAAATTCTCTGCGCTTTGCCTCTCCTGGATAACTGCACCTCTAACTCCAGGGGCTCCGGAATCTGCATTCCAACCTGCTGGCCCTGCGTGAAGAGCTGCGTCAACTGATCGCTGAGGTCGTCCAACGCATGCCTTACGCGAGCCGTGCTGAAGCCGTCCGGCAACGCGTCGATGTTCATCGGATCGTGCGCCGCCTGCACCATGTTCATCAGCGTCTGCACCACGGGCAGCAGGTTGTTGGTAATGGCGATGCGGCCGCCGTCTTTGATAAGACGCGGCAGCTCGTCCGTGCACGAGCTTTCGATCTCAGTCAGGACGTCTTCCAGATACATCGCTGGAAGTTCCCAATGGTCATCGAACTCGAGCAGCAAGGTCTGGCGCTCGTTGGGCCCGATGAACACGGAGTCGAGCGCGAAGCGCAGTTCGTTCACCGTCTCAGCAATCACACCCAGCTGCCGCGAGATCAGTACCAGCTGGGTTCCCAGGAAGGCTGGCAGACGCGACGTGTTCAGCATGAAGTACTTGCCATTGGCTAGCCAGCTTTGCAGCAGACCGGTCATATAGTCGGAAATCATCCGGAAGTTCGTGATGTCCGTTTCATCCTGCACGGAATTGTTGAACTCGTTGTCTCCGCCGTTCTGCTGAAACCAGATGCCGTAAGTATCCCGGAGAGAGCCTAAAGTACCTTTGATCTTGTCGGGATCGGCTTCCACGCGGGGATCGTCATTAAAGCGGAAGCTTTTCACTCCCATCAGGATCCTGAAATAGGTATTCACTCTCAGGATCGACGGCGGGACCACTCCGAATTGCTTGACGATCTCGGCGATCTGGCTCTTCGCCATTTCCTTCAAGGCTCTTACGAACTCGGGATCGGCCGTGGGATCAAGTGGGTACAAACCATCGATCAGCGGCAGACAATTGTCCATCGCCACCTTGGCGCGAGCGTAAAGACTGGCCTGCGCGCCTGAGATTACTCCAGCCAGGTCGGATTGCACCGTGTAGGTGCGTTGATTCCATTTCGACTCGATGTGACCTTCAACTTCTGTAAGGCTGAAGGACTGCGTCAGCGCTCCCACGAATCCCTTTGCATCGGTCGAGTTCGGCTTCCATCCCAGCGCATCGCCGATCGCTCGCGCTGCAATCTGTCCCAAGCCTTGGTTCCCGCCGCCTCCAGAACCGAAGCCCGCCCCCGGGCCGGGACGCGAAGTCACAGCCGGCGGATATCCCACCTCTTCCGTAAGAATGGGATAGGAGATCGCATCCTCTACGTCCTTAGTAATCCGCGCCATCTTGCCTCTTCCCTTCACTTGAAAGGCGAGATTGACAAAGTCACCCTCAAATGCGGGTCCGGGATCCCCGCTCTCGGGCTGCCCCTGAATATGCTTGAGCACAATATTGACCCAATCGCCATCGCCGAATTCAACTCCTGCCGGATGAAGAGGGGGCGTTGGAGTCGCCGGAGCGGGGAACGTAATCGTGATGGTGCGATCCGACATGATGTTCGGCTGAGCGCCCGCAATGGGCGACCCGGGCTGGGCTGGCGGCGGTGGTTGGATCTGCAGGGGTCGAGTAAAATCCGCCGAGCCCGGATCGAAAACCGAGTAGTTGGCCGGATTGAGCGCGCTATTCTTGAATCCCTTCGTCCCGGCGATCTGCCAGCTCGCCGATCCGGTTGGGGTCGCAGCTGCCGCTGTACTTACTTGGCTCTTCGTGAATACCGCATCAGAGAAAGTAATCGTGATCTGGGTGTTAGTTACGTTCAAATCTGTCACTGTGAGAGGCATGGTATGTCTCCTTCCGCCACGGTCATTCTCTGTTCCGGTCTGCGGTTGATACAAGGCGCCGGTTGCCCGATACGCCAATTTGACGCCCAAAAGGGCGGCCGTTCAAGTCACGCCTTCAGCTTCCAGGTCGGCCGCAACGGAGGCCGGCATCTTGATCTGCTGCCCCACGTTCGTCGCCTGCATCGTGATGTTCGTAGTCCCCAGTCGCTCCGCCAGCTCCTGCCAGCACGCTGCCAGAGCCGTGCTCGTTAGCTCAATCGGCTGACGGCATTGCTCAATTCCCTGCTTTACCGTGCTGGCCCAGGGAAGCCACGCTCGCCGCTCATTGCCGAGCCTCGCCAGCTCTTTCAGCTTCTCGTACGACACCAGATCCGACGCAAACTGCTGTTCGATGCGGTGAAAGCGCTCCTGACAAATCGTCAGCGCACGCCTTGCCCGGTCCAGATCCACAGGATGACCCACCGCCCTCCGCGCATTCAGCGCCGCCTTCCGCGCCTCGTGCAATGTTCCCATCAGGTCCAGCACCGCGCTTTCCAATCCATCCGCCAGCGCCGCTTCGTCCCTCGGCGGCTTATCTCCCAGCGTGACCTGCAGCTCATTCAGCCCATCGTGCAGTTGATGGAGACACACCGACAGATCCCGAAATGTCGCTTCCAGTGCCACCGCTATCTCCTCACCAGTTCCTTGTAAAAGTTCTCGGTGATCACTCCCGGCCGCGCCATCCGCCGGTCTAATGCAACCCGCGCCGCTCCAATCAGAAACCGCTCCGGGATGATTCCAGGGTCCACTCCCGCCGCCATCCGCTTCGCCGACTCTTCGATCATCGCTTTATCCTTCTTCTCAAAGTGGATCACCTGCGACAAAGCCTTGTTTCCCAGCGACGGAAACGGCCGAAAGCACATGGTGTCAACCGCCAGCGCGCACGCCTTGGGAAAAGTCGCCAGCACCTTCCTCGGAATCGAGCCCGCCTGCGGGTTAGGATAGATTCGCGTCCACGCCCGCGAGTATTGTTCCGCTTCCTTCTCAAAACCCATCCGCCGCAGCATCTCCGCACTGATCAGCAGCCGCAGGTAAGGCGTAGGATGCGGCCCCCTCGGGTTGAAACCAAACACCGCCCCCGGCGCTCGCCCAATCACATCCATCAACGATCCCACAACCTCCGGTCCGCCCAGCAGCAGTGCGCTCATGTCGGCAAACATCTCTCGGTTCCACCGCACCCACACCGAGGAAACGAAACGCCCCAGGTCCGCCTCCAATAACCGCAACCCAACCTTCCGGGGTACGTCTTTATTCAGCCCCAGATCGCTCTGCAAATTGTGGCTCACCTCGTGCATCACCGCGCCCAGCGTCCACGGATTCACCAGGCGGTGGTAAGGCAACTGCACCAGCGGAAAGGGATTGAACTGCTTCCCCAATCTCCGCATGCGAATCCCCCGCCGAATCGTAGCTGGCGCGAACCCCGTCTTCATGTAGCAGAACGGCGGCGGCGCCGGCACTGACCTGGCCACCCCCAGCCCCGTGTAAGCGGCCTGGTAACAATCCATCGCGATGCGGTCGCAGCTCAACAGCCAATCTCCATATTTTCCCGAACGCTGGCCAAACAGCTCAAAATAGAAATCCCAGACCTTTTCTATTCCCTGCACCCAGCGGTGAGCCTTGTCCTTGTGCGACACCACTCGTTGCAACCGCGGCGAGCTCGGGGTTGCGCTGGCTTTCGCAATCGACCGGTGAACGTTCTCCGACATCTTCAGCAGGCCGCGGCGCAACTTCGTAATCAGATCGTTGACGACTTGAATGTGACCTTCCGAAGGCATCGCTGCCCCGGTGCCGAACTCCTCCCGCCTGAAGGGGCGGAGTGCGGCTGCGTGGCGCGTCACATTGATCGATTGCGCCCGCAACCAGGGCAACAATACGGGGGCCGCTCCAGCAACCACTTTCGGTCGTGGCCGCGGAGGCCGTTCCACCCGCATTGTTGTCTCCGGCAGCGTTTCGGGCAGCGTCGCCATCTTCTTTCACCTTTTAAGGAGCGTTTGGCTTGACTTTCCTATCTCAACACTTGCCCGCAGCAACGGCAGTATGAGGGCGCAGCGGCTTGTCCTGCGGCACCGCAGGCACACTGCCCGCCCACAGCGCGTCCATACCGCACCGTTCGGCCGCCCACTCCTGGAGCGCCCACCACCCGAGCGCCTACTCCTCGCCGAGGCACTCCCGTCGCTCCGCGTACTCCCACGACCCCCGGAACCGCCCCGCCACGAACTCCCCAACGCCTTCCGTAGCGCCAACCATGGCGGCCGTGCAGACGGCCTACGCCGATCCCCGCTCCCCGATGGAATTTCCGCTCCAGATGGTTATGGCGGCGAAGCGCCTGCGCCCGGTGGCCAGGAGTGCCCAGCACTCGCCGGGTCTGTCTCGCTAGAGTTCGCACGGCGGTGCGCGGCGTGATGTGTCCGCCTCGCGCCACTTTGTGAGCAATGCTACCCACCGCGCGCCGCGCGATGCCCGGCACCGTCTTCAACAGGTGCCGCGTCGCTGGGTTGTGGTGGAGCGTGCGCGCGACCTTTCCGATGCTCTTGGTCAGGTGAGGCACAGCCTTGTTGATCGCATGAGCAACCTTGGCGGCTTTAGCCAGTTTGGCTACTTGGCCCGCCTTCGACAGAGTCTTCGACAACTTGGCTGCTTTGGCCACCACCGGCAAAATCTTGCTGGCAGCCATATGAGCCAACGGCGCGAAGTGCTCGGCCGCCTCGTCCTCGCTCTCCGACTCTGCCGCCAGTTCTCCAAGATGTTCCATCATGGCGTCGGGATAAATTTTGCGGATGGGACTGATCTCGTCCTCAGTCTCATCCTCGTATTCATCCTCGCCCTCGTATTCGTCTTCGGCCTCCCCGAGGAGACTGCCGGCGATGTTTCCCAGAGCGCCCAGCCAGCCTTCGCCTTCCAGGCCAGCCTCGTCCTCCAGTTCGCCTTCCATCTCGTCCTCGAGTTCGCCTTCGGACTCGTCTTCGAGTTCTGCTTCGAACTCATCTTCGAGTTCAGCTTCCAGTTCACTTTCGAATGCCATGATGAATCCTCCTGCGAAAAGTGGTCGAACTTATCGGACTGATACCTCTAGCGCAGAGCGGTACGACGCCGGCGTGCCGCGAAGCCCCGGCGCAGACGGCGCGGACGCTTGTAGGCACGGCTGATTTTCCGGTTGCGCCGGATTGCGGTTGCGGCTGCCCTGGAGTTGCCCAGCACGCGCCGGACCTGTCTGGCGGCCGTTCGTCCCGCGCGCCGCCGGGTGATGCGGTGTCCTTTGGCGGCTTGCCGCTTCAGGCTCTTGACGGTGCGGCGCATGATGGTCGGTACTGCGCGCACGCCCGCCCGGGTGCTGCGGCGCCGGCGAAGAATACGAGTCAGGATCGCCGCGCCTCGCGTCAGATGCGGCAGGATACGTCGCAGAGCTCTCCGGTCCCGCGGCGAGATCACGGTAGCGACAGCCGCTCCGGCCATAGCTTCCGCTTCGCCTTCGTTCGCTTCGTTCGACGCAGCCTCCGCCATCATTTCCGCGACCGCCTCGTTGTTCGTCAGCGGATGGGAGGCAATCTCGTTGGCTACTTCTGATTCTGCCTCGTCCTCGTATTCGTCCTCGTATTCCTCTTCGTATTCCCCTTCACCCAGCGCGCCGGCGGCCATCGATCCCAGCTTGCCCCCGATAGGCCCGCCGATCGCGGTGCCTACAATAGGCGCGGCCACTTTGGCGACGCTCTTGAGAACAGGAAGAGCTTTCTTGAGGAACCCTCCGAAAGAGAACTGTTCGGTTTCGTCCTCGAATTCGTCTTCGGCTTCGAGCTCGTCTTCGCTCTCGCCCAGCAGGCTGCCGGCGATGTTGCCTAGAGCACCCATCCAGCCTTCGCCCTCTCCTTCATCCTCGAGCTCCAGCTCGCCCTCGTACTCGTCCTCGAGTTCGCCTTCGCCCTCGTCTTCGCTTTCCCCGAGCAGGCTGCCAGCAATGTTGCCCAGGGCGCCGAGCCAGCCTTCGCCCTCCAAGCCTGCCTCATCTTCGCCTTCGAGTTCGCCCTCGTGGAACTCGTCTTCGAGTTCCAACTCCAGTTCGCTCTCTTGGTCTGCCATTGTACTGACCTCCTTCTGGTTGGTGACGACGCTGCCGAGATTATCCCGCCCATCGAAACGCGTCTAGTCACATCTTGTGGCGACCCGCTTTAAGTTCGCTGGGATTGGTTTCGCTCGAATGTGCGACAGGAAATGTGGGTAGTGGTGCAGTTTGAAAAATCCAGCGATTCCATCTTTCCGGCGTCATCTCGAAGGCCCGCGTTTTCACCAGCGGGCCGAGGGATCTCCCGCAACCATACCGCCGGGCGGGCCAAACTACACCACGACCCAAGATATCAACGCGACTGATTTCTAGTTGTGATGATACCCACCCGCACTCTTGCGCGTGAGCGATTTCGATGCCGGATGCTTTTCAAAATGTTTGACTGCGCGCTCCAAGTCTTCAAACAAAAGGCCAGCCAGATCGCGGCTGAGGCCCAGACGACATAAAACGCGCTGCACCACAAGATCAGTCCGATTCGCCGGCATGGGATAAGCCGGAACCTGCCATCCTTTCACCCGCAAGCGGTCCGCCAGGTCGTACAGCGTGAACCCCGGTTCTTCGCCCTTCTTGATCGTCCAGGTGCAGCCCGGAACTCCTCCGCGGCCGTCATACACTAACTCGAACACTCCCAGCTTTTTCACCTGATCCGCGAACCATGCGCCCACATCGGCGCAGCCTTGCGTGATTTTCTTATAGCCTTCTCGTCCCAGACGAACCAGGTTGTAATACTGCGCCGCGATTTGTCCTCCGGGTCGCGAGAAGTTGAGTGCGAAGGTTGGCATGTTTCCGCCCAGATACTTCACCCGGAAAATCAAATCTTCCGGCAAATCCTCCGCTTCGCGCCAGATGGCCCAGCCGCAGCCCAGCGGCGCCAGCCCAAACTTGTGCCCCGAAGTGTTGATCGATTTCACCCGCGGGATTCGAAAGTCCCAAACTACCGAAGGATGGATAAACGGGGCGATAAACCCTCCGCTCGCCGCATCCACGTGGATCGGGATATCGAGTCCGTGCTCCTCTTCCAAATCATCCAGCGCGGTCGCCACCGCTTGCACCGGCTCATACTGCAACGTGTAAGTGACCCCAAGAGTCGCAACCACTCCAATCGTATTTTCGTCACAGCGTTTCAGAACTTCCTCCGGCGACATCAGCAGCCGCCGCCCCTCGCACGGGATCTCGCGCAGTTCCACGTCAAAATATTTCGCAAACTTGGGCCAGCAAATCTGCACTGGACCACATACCAGGTTGGGCTTGCCGGTTGGTTTGCCGGCCTGCTCGCGCTTCTGCCGCCATCTCCATTTCAGCGCCAGGCCGCCCAGCATCGCAGCTTCACTCGATCCGGTGGTCGAACAACCCATGGCCGTTGCGGCATCCGGCGAATTCCACAGATCCGCCAGCATGTGGACGCAACGCGCCTCGAGTTCCGCCATTTGCGGATACTCGTCCTTGTCGATCATGTTCTTGTCCAGGCATTCGTCCATGAGCTTGCGAATTTCCGGCTCTACCCAGGTTTGGCAGAAAGTGGCCACGTTCTGTCGCGAGTTCCCGTCGAGCAGCAGTTCGTCGTGGACCAACTGGTAAGCCGCCGTCGGATCGGTCTCGTGTTTCGGAACCTTGTACTTGGGCAAAGGATGGGGCAGGAAGCCGGTGCCAAACACTTCATCGTCAAGGTTGGAAAAAATCTCTTCTTTGCTGTGAATCGCCATGGCCGCGCTCCTCGTAGTGGAGGTAGTTATTCCGAGCCGGGGTCCTCCATTGATACAACCAGCGGAATGGTAATGCAACTCATCAATTCACAAACCTCAGTAATCTGACAGTTGAGTGTCGGACAAAAGTGTCAGCATAGTCGATTGATTACCGATTGCGCCCCTCCAACCTTACCCAGCTTTCCTGACGCAGGATTCTACCGGCTGCGCAGGTACTCTCGTGTCTTCCAACTCAAACTCGACTCAACTTGGGTCTTACTAAAGACCATGTCCAAAAGGGCAGCTCCGCATCATTGCAACTGCGGCGAAACCCGGCTAACTT
Source organism: uncultured Acidobacteriaceae bacterium (assembly GCA_963749985.1). Taxonomy (GTDB): domain Bacteria; phylum Acidobacteriota; class Terriglobia; order Terriglobales; family Acidobacteriaceae; genus Sulfotelmatobacter. The sequence continues at coordinate 254,216 of CAVVOS010000009.1, forward strand.
ACAGTTAAACCCAGAAAAAACCGGAGTAGCACGGAACTTCGCCGGACGACCGGGCAAAGGGACTGGCTACTCAAAGTGGGTAATTGACAATGGCTTGGCTGGATGGCCACACTCGCGATGAGGGAAGCAACTTTCCGGCAACTGCAATGGTGACGACTCCCACCAAACCGACAATTGAGGTTGGCTCCGGCCTCGCCGAGCTGCGAGTGCCGCCGTGGCCGCTGGAACGGAGTTCGTCCGGCCAACGCACTCCTTACCAGAGCGCTTCTCTTGCGGCTCCGCAAACTCCGCCTTCGGGACGCGATGCCCTGCAGGCGCTTTTGGCTTTTTCGGCACTCCATCAGCAGGTGCGGCAACGGCGCGCGCTCGCCTCGCGGCTCAATGGATTTGACACAATTGCGCCTCCGGTCGAGTTCGAGCCGACCGAGCAATTCGTTCTCGACGAAGTGCTGCAACTGGTGGCGGAACGCGCCATTGCCATCACCGGAGCGGATGGCTTGGGAATCGCCCTGGCGCAGAACAACGAGATTGTCTTGCGCGCTTCGGCAGGCACGATCAAGCCGGACGTCGGCGCGCGCATCCAGCGGGACTCCGCCTTCTCCGGAGCATGTTTCCGCACCGCCCAAATTATCCGCTGTGACGATACCGAGACCGATGATCGCGTAAACCTCTATGCGTGCCGGCAGTTGGGCGCGCGTTCCATGGTAGCCGTGCCCTTGTGCGGGCGGCGGCGCGTGATCGGATTGCTCGAAGCATTCTCCGCCGAACCCTTCGGATTCAACGACAGCGATGTGGGCAGCTTGGAACTGCTGGCCGAGCTGATTCTTGGAGCTCTCAAGCCCGAGGACGAAGATCGCTTTGCCGAGTCGGCGCAAGTGGCGGAGGCGGAGTTAGCCGCGCCCGCGATTGCCCCTCAACCCGCTGCTCCGATCCAAACAAGTTCAGTGGAGAAAAATCTTTCTGCGACAGTCGCTGCGGCGGCTGATCCTTTGCCGCACATCGAAGTCGAAGCGGAACCAGCGGAACTAACACTTGTCGACGCCGCGCCTGCAGAGAACGAGCCGGTTCTCGCCGTCCCAGAGCCGGAGCTGAGCACCGAACCCGATCGCCTGCCCTCTACGGAAGAAGCGCTTACTCTAGAAACTGCACAGCCTGAGCCTGCGACTGGTCATCATCCCGGAATATTGCTGGTGTTGGTTCTTGTAGTCGTCTGTGCGCTGCTCGGCGGAGGATTGTGGTGGAAGCTGAACAATGCGCAGCTCAGCCAGGTATTGGTTCATCCGGCAGAAAAAATGTCGCGACCGGTGGCGAAACAGCCGTCGAACGCGATCACTTCATCTCCGGGCGCTCCATCTTCAATTAACCCATCCGGCGCTCCCCAGAATGGACGGGTGAATTCGGCGGTCGATTCCGCGGCGGATGAGGATACCGCGGCTGAACCCGCCGCTGGAAGCCTCACGCCGCAAGAAATGTCGAAGCTGCCGCGCATCACCGGAATTCGCCATTGGTCTTCCGCGGATTCCAGCACGGTTGTGCTCGACCTGGAAGATCAGGTGCAATACGAGGCGCATCGCCTGGCGCGTCCGGACCGCATCTATTTTGATCTGCACGATACCTCGCTGGCTCCCGAGTTTGCCGGAAAAACCATCGAAGTCGGCGACGCGCTGCTGGCGCGGGTTCGCGTGGCTCAGCCGATCTCCGGTTTGACTCGCGTAGTGCTGGAAACCAAAGGCAACTCCGATTTTTCCGTCAGCCTCGAGCCGAATCCCTACCGTCTGGTGGTCCAAGTCTGGAAGCTGGGCGCCAACCCCAAGGCTCAGGTAACTCTTTTCCCCGGAGCCGCGCAGGCCGAGCGCGACAAACTGGCTATCGTAGTTCCTCCGCCCACGCGCGAAGACTTGCAACTGCGCGCACGGGTACCGAAGATGCGCATCGTAGTCGACGCGGGCCACGGCGGGTGGGACTTGGGAACCGTTGGCCGGCGCGGCTTGCTGGAAAAAGATCTGGTGCTCGAGATCGCGCAGCGACTCGGCAAACTGCTTGAAAGCCGTCTCGGCGCGGAAGTAATTCTCACCCGCAACAACGACAACTACATTCCGCTTGACGAACGGGCTGGCATGGCGAATCAGTCGCAGGCCGATTTGTTTGTGTCCGTCCACGCCAACTACAGCGACCTGCCCTCGGCGCGCGGCGTGGAAACCTACTACACCAACTTCTTCTCCGCGCCCAACGCCAAAGACCTGGAGACTCGCCAGAACGCAACCCCCAGCAAGGATGCGGTGACGGTATCGCTCTCGCCCGCCGACTTGCATGAGCGCATCGAGCAGTCTCGCCGCCTTGCGGCCAGCGTGCAGCGCTCGCTCTACGGCACCTTATCCGCACAAAATCCCGGTCTGCGCGACCGCGGCGTAAAAGAGGCGTCCTACGTGGTTCTCACCGAAACCGCGATGCCCGGAATCCTGGCCGAAGTTTCCTTCGTCAGCAGTCCCACCGACGAGCAAAAGCTGCGCAGCGACGGCTACCGCGAAGAGATTGCCGAAGCGCTGTACAAAGGCATCGCGCGATACGCGGCGAACTCGCGCGGCACAAAGGTCGCTAGCGCCGCGAAGTAAGCACCTGGTTGCGAGTAGCTAGTTGCGAGTACCCGGTACCCAGTACGCCCGGTCGGACAGCCGAGGGCCGCTGTCCCCACATCAGTTAAAATCAGTTTGCTGGCACGCCGCCGTATTTCTGCAGCCATTTCAACTCTTCGCGCACTTTGATTTTGCCGTGCCAGGGATTCTTCCCAAGGCTGTGGCCTTCGCCGGGGAAGATCAGCAGCGCGTTCGGGATGCCTAACGAATACAACGCATGCTCCAGCAAATAATCTTCCAGCACCGCGACGCGAATGTCGTCGGCTCCAGCGACCATGTGGGTGGGGGTGCGGACTTTGTCGATTTGGAAGATGGCGGCTTCGTCGTGATAGCGCTGGGGGGCTTCCCAGGGACGGCCGCCGAGGAAGTAGGCGTCGTCCATGGTGGTGTCGTCGTTGCCCCAGTTGGCGAGGTGCTCGATGGCGCCGGCGCCGGTGACGGCGGCTTTGAAGCGCGTGGTCTGCGTGATCAGCCAGTTGGTCATATAGCCGCCGTAACTGTAGCCGCCGATGGTGAGGTGGTCGGGATCGGCGATGCCTTCTTTGACCAGGGCATCGACGCCTTCGAGAATGTCTTTGCCGGGACGCGAGACGATTGCGGGAACGATCTGCATGAGAAATTTGTCGCCGTATCCGGTGGAACCGCGGTAGTTGGGCTCGAAGACCAGCCAGCCGTTGGTGGCGGCGAGCGCGGCCCACTGGTACCAATCGGCCTCGAAGTGGTTGCCGTCGGCGTCGGCGGGACCACCGTGAATGAAGGTGAACAGGGGCAGATGCTTTTCTTCAAACTTGCCCGGAGGATAGATCAACATGCCTTCGACGGTGGTGCCGTCGTCGGCCTTCCAGCGGTAGGGTTTGCCTTGAGGAAGATCGCGCCCGGCGAGGGATTTGTTGAATGAGGTGATGGGACGGGCGTGATCTTCTTTCTGCAGCAGATTCGGGCCTTCGGCGAGGTAGACCTCGGCGGGCTGCGTCAGTGAGGAGTAGACGAATGCGACTCGCAGAGTTCGCTCTCCGGTGGAGAGTTCTTCGTAAGATCCGTTTTTCCCGTGGAAAGGATGCAAAGAATCTGCAGGGTTCGCCGCAGTGTACATCTGGACTTCGGTGCCCAGGCGCGCGGTCATAACGACGCCATTCCCGTAAGGGCCGAAGCTGACGATCTCGCCGGTGAAATTTTGGCCCCACTGCTCAACCGCGCCGGTGTTGCGATCGGGCTTCTCGCTATCGACCCAGTAAAGGTGCGGCTGCAGGTCGCGATAGGGGCCGGTCACGTCTCCGACTTCGACGCTGAAGAACACGTGGCGATTGTCGCTGGCCCAATGCAGCTTTTGCTCGACCGCCTGGTTGCGGGTTAGCTGACGTGGTTGTACAACCGGTTCGGCGCCTAGATCGAGGGCATAGATTTCAACGTCTTCAGTCTTTTCTTGCCGCTGGTTGATCGAATTGGTTACAAAGGCGAGCTTGCTGCCGTCGGGCGAGGTGACCAACTCCTCGACGCGAAATGGCGAGGTTGCGATGATGCGCGCGCCGGGGTTGAGGTCAGAATCCTTCTCGGCTTCGGATTCTTCTTTCGTGGCTTCGGCGGCGTGATGGGCGAGAGCGGCGGCAACGTCGAGAGCGAAGAGCGTGTCGCCGCGTTCGGCGGTGCGATATTGCACGACATCTTTCCATTGCTTCTTGTATTCGTCTTTCTGCGCCTTGGTCCAGGGGTTGCGAGTGGCGAAATAGAGGGTGTGCGAGTCGGCTGACCAGGAGAAGGTGTGGACTTCTTCGTCACCTTGCGTCAAGGCAATCGCTTCGCCGCCTGTGGGAGAGATGAGGTAGATTTGGGCGGTTTCTCCTTTATCGTCTTTGTCTTTGTCCTGCTTTTTTTGTTTGCTCTTGTCATCGTCGGAATCGGAGTCCTTTTCCGACGAAGACTTGCGCTCGGAGAGGAAGGCGATCCATCGTCCGTCGGGAGACCATTTGGGCTCGGTATCGTGACCGGACTGCGTGAGCTGGATCAGCGTGGGCTCGATCGACGATCCGCTCTTGCCACCGTCGCGGTAGAGCCAGAGATCGGTGCGGAAGATTTGCTGGTTCCAGTCGGCGCGCTCGGTGCCGATCACGACGGAGTTGCCGTCGGGAGAAATGGCTACGCTGGAGTAGCTTACCGAGTTGAAGAATTCGTCGAGGGTGAGCTTGGGTTTGTCTTCAGCGGAGGCTAGCCATGAGGAACCGAGAACTGCGGCGAACAAGCAAAGACGGTTTGAGATTTTCATAAGGGCCTTGTCAAGAAGTAGGGTTATACAACGGCGACTTTGCCGGAAGCAACTTTCAAAATGAATGAAGTTGACTAGGAGTCAGGCCGCACGCGGTTTACTGGGCGGGCTCGGCGTTCTTGAGGGCTTCGTCGAGAGGCTGGCCGGGACGGAGACCGCCTTCGACGATGCGCCAACCGTCGTCATATCGGCGGAAGCTTGCAGTCGATCGATACTGGATATCGGCGGAGTAGAAGGCCGCGCCGACCTCGTTCAAGGGAATCCATTTCCAGGTGAATTCGACGTCGGCAGCGTTGCCCTGCTTGGCGATGCCGGTGATGGCAACCAGCTCGCGTCGCGCGGCGGGGATGCTGAAGGATTGTTTTTCGGCGTCGCCGGGAGCGATCAGACTTTGCAACGTATCCACGCCGGCGGGCGTGAGCGCTACATCCCAGCACGGCGGCGGAAGCAGAGCCGGAGGACAGGGAGCGTTGGTGCCGGAAATCCAGCCGCGATGTTGCAGCACGAGGAAGTCGGGTGAGAGGTAGTCCTTGTTAGAGACGACACCGGTGTGTAGCTCAACCTGCTGCTGGGCGCGGAAGGTGTTAGAGCTTGCGATCAGGTCGGCGGCGAGGCGGCGAGTTAGGAAGTCGCGCGGGAGAGCAGGCGGACAAAAAGAGCATGCCCGCGCTGCATAAAACAACGGTGGATAGTTTCCGCATCAAGAAGCACGAATCTCAGAGGATGGCAGCAGTGCAGCTTAAATCTCGGACCAGGTGCGATGCACCGCGAGATCCTTCGCTCCGCCTGAAGAACGGCTTCGCTCAGGATGACGCCGAAGCAATTATAGCGACCAGTATAAGACGCGCCACTATACAAATCACCGATCTTGGATTGTAACGAAAAGCGCTCCCTTGCGCGGTAAGAAAGGACGGGAGGCGATCTGGCCATCGAAGCGAGCGGACCAGCGGCCGGGGATTGCGGTGGCGCACTTCGGGCAATGGCCGTCGGAGGTGAGGCGGTAGTTTTTGATCAGGTAGCCGTGGCGCTCGATGAGAGTTTCGTTGCAGTGCGGGCAGCGCGTGTTTTCCCACTCGCCCACCATGCCCGGAAGATTGCCAGGATAAATGTAACGAAGGCCCGACTGGCGGCCGATTTCGACGGCGCGCAGCAGGTCTTCCGAGTTCGTGTCGCGAGCGACGTCGTTTTGCATTTTGTAATCGCCGTGAAAGGCGGTGACGTGCCACGGGATGTCGGGCGAGATGCCGGCGAGGAATCCAGTGAGGCGGCGCAGTTCGTCCGAGTCGTCGTTGAAGCCGGGGATGAGCAGGGTGACGATCTCGAGCCAGAGCCCCATCTGGTAGACGCGGCGAATGCTGTCGAGGATGGGACCGATGCGGCCGCCGAGTTCGTGGTAGTGGCGGTCATCAAAACTCTTGAGATCAACCTTATACAGATCGAGCCAGGGGCGCAGGTATTCGAGGACCTGAGGAGTGCCGTTGCCGTTGGAGACGAAGCCGGTGATGAGTCCGGCGTCTTTGGCTTCTTTGAAGACAGCTACTGCCCATTCACTGGTAATCAGGGGCTCGTTGTAAGTGCTGACCAGAATCTTTGCGCCTTGGGCGATGGCGTCGCGCACCAGGAGTTCGGGTGAGGCTTGGAGCGGAGGCGAGACGGCGCTGGGATCGCGCAATGCTTGCGACGTGACCCAGTTCTGGCAATAGGCGCAGTGAAGATCGCATCCCAGCATGCCGAAGCTGTAGGCGAGAGCGCCGGGATGGGCATGAAAAAACGGTTTCTTCTCGACGGGATCACACTGGGTTCCGGCAGTGTATCCCCACGGAACGTAGAGCGTGCCGCCGCGGTTGTAGCGGACTTTGCACACGCCGGGCTGGCCTTCGGGGATGGGGCAGCAGTGTCCGCAGGCGAAACAGCGTACCCGATTGTTTTCGAGCTTTTCGTAAAGGGCGGGATCGGCTTCGCGGACGTGCTCGTCGAGAACACTGCGGAGGGTGCGCACGGGGGACCTCTTTGTCTATTCTAACGCGGAAACATTAGGGCGCGATTCAACGAGACGGTTTGCAACCTGCAGTTACCGCCTTCCACATAAGCGCAGGCAACAGCGAATCGTAGAAACGTCTCGCAGGCAAAGCGTAGCGCAAGCGCGTAGAGATCCTTCGACTGCGTTGCCATCCGCTCATCGCGGATGGCAACTTCGCTCAGGATGACAAATTTATAGGAGCTCTAATGGGTGGGCGACGGCTTGGTGCGCGTCTCGTGCTGCTGGTACCAGATTTCAGCTTGCTGTTCGATGGTTGCAGCCTGGGCGCGAGTCATACTGGAAGCCAGAACTTTCGCGAGGTCCTTGCTGCCCTCCTCGCCACCGGCGCGGGCCAGAACAGCCCAGAAGTAGGCCCGGTTGGGATCTTTGGCCACTCCATGGCCGCCCCAGCACAACAGGCCCAACTTGTATTGGGCCGAAACACTGCCGTGCTCGGCGGCTTTGGTAAACCACCGGGCGGCCTCGGTCTCGTCTGGTTTGATGGCTTGTTTTTCGTCGCCTTGGGCGTAAAGAAGGCCCAGAGCATTTTCGGCGGCGGGGTCGCCTCGCCCGGCCAGTTCCCGGAGTTGCTCGAGGTTGGCGGAATCGACGGACGGGTTCAGCGCGGCGGGCTTCGAAGCGTCCGCGGGCGGCCGCGACGAAGCCAGAACCGTGTGTTCTCCATTCCGATCACGGGCCTGGAGCTTCTCCTGAATCCACGGAGCGAGAATGAAGCCGAGCGCCAGCGCGATGGTGGCGGCGGCACAGATAAGCAGATAAAGGTGAGCACGAGGCAGGTGAATACCACCGACCTTGTCTCCAGTGCCGCCGTCAGACGATGCACTATCCTTGACCGTTTCGGTTTCGGGAGGGTGAGCAAACAGAACACTGCCGGGGCCAGGAATAAAGGGTATTGGAGGAGCCGGGGGAGGACCGGAAAGATCGTGCGCCCGCGCGGCGCAAGTGACCGCGGTCAGAATGGTCTCGGCAAAACGCTGTAGCACGGCACTGTCGTTTTCGCCGAAAGCATTGGGTTGGGCGGAAAACACTTCCAGCAGGCCAATCACTTTTTCGCCCAGACGCAGCGGGGCGGCGAGCATGGAACGAAGGCCAAGAGCGCGACAACTTTGGCTATCCACGCGTTCGTCAGTCTCGGTATCATCGCAACGCAGCATCCTCCCGGTGCGCACGCATTCCCCGGAAAAACCCGAGCCCACTTGCAAGGTTGCGCCCACCGGAGGCGCACTCGGGCCGGCGCTGGCTTCGCAGATCATGGTGCCGGCATCTCTTCCAGCCAGTGCAACGGCCGCGCCCGACGCACGCAGCAGGGACTGAGACCGGGAAGCGATCAGGGAAAGAACCGCCTCGAGATCGGCCCCGAGGGACTCAGCTTCTCGCTGTACCGCTGAGGCGGCGGTAAGGATGTCGGTATAGTTCTGCCGGAGGACGGGACCCTCTGCGGGTTTGGGCGGAACCGTAGTGGCAGCCGCCGCGTTGGCTGAGGCAGCCATGGCATTAAGAAACAGCCACTCCCGCAAACGCCGCTGAATAGAATCGGTCAGGTTGGGAAGACTGAAGCCGACGCGTCCGCTTGAGTCGGACCAGACTACTTGAGCGGTAACAAAAATCTGTCCGCGGGCTTCGGCGAGGTCAAGGCACAAGTCGGCTGGCCGATTGATTTCCATGGGCGCGGAGCACTGCAGGGACACCCCAACCTCGCTGATATCGAGGACTTCGTGAAGATCGAGCATCGCACCCTGGGACGCGCCGCTGAAAGTGGCATAGGCGGGCACGTGCACTTTGTGCCGCACGCGACGACGGCGGTTAAGGGGAGCAGGTCGAGACGACTGGGCAATAGCCGACATGGGGGACCCGGGGTCGAAATCGTGTTGGTACATATTAACCCGAGATCGCGAAAAAGTGTCGGGAAGAAAAATGGGAAGGGCAAGCCGCGGCCGGCACCTCTCGCCGGGCCGAGCATGCGTCCGTAGAGATGCCTCTCGAAGCCGGTGATGGTGCGATGGTGAAAGGGATCCTTCGACTGCGCATGATCGGCCTTTGGCCGATCATTGCTTCGCTCAGGATGACAGATTCAGGATGACGGATGAGAGATGAGAGATGAGGACACTAGCCCGAGCGTCGCAAGATCTGGGCCTGATGCAGGCTTGAGATGCGGGAGATGGCAGCGACCATCATGCTGGATAGCAGTTGCATGGTGGCTACGTCCTTCTCGTCGAAGGCACTGGGAGAGGAAGACAGGACTTCGAACACACCCAGGGTGCGGCGATAGTAACGTAGGGGAGAGACCAGGATGGAGCGGACTCCCAGGCGGCGGCAACTGGCCAGGTCGACGCGCGGGTTGCGCTCGGCGTCGTGGCACAACATGACTTCGCCGGTGCGCACGGCCTCGGCGGAGATGCCGGCATCGGTTTGCAAGCGAACTCCGAGGTCGGGGGCGGTGCGGCCAGCGCGAGCGCGGCATACGATCTCGTCGCCGGCGCGCAGGGCGATGGCGGCGCCGGTAGCGCCGGTGAGATGTTGGGCGCGCTCGGTGATGGCGCTGATGGCCGGTTCAAGATCGAGTTCCGCGGCGTGAATGTCGACTTCTTCCCCGGCATGCACGGCGCGAAAGCCGGAGACGGGATGGGCGGCATTGGAGACGCGAAGCTGGCTGCGAAGGGCAATCGAGGGCACGCGAGTCTGATGGTCGGCAACGTTCAGAGCTTCTCGGTCTCGGAACTGAGGGTCGGGCACCGTCCGCAGCAAGTCACGCACCAGACTATCGAGCTCGGAATCGGTGATCAGATGAGCCGTCTGCTGGTTGCGCAGAGTTCCGCCCAGCACCCTGGAGAGGCTGAGGAGCGACGGATTGCCGCAGGCGAGGCAATAAGGCCTGCTATTGGTGCTAATCAGTTCGCACTGGATGCAAAACGTGGCGGACTGAAGAGGAACGAAATGAACGTCCTTAAAAGTAGTGCCGTAAACAGTCTTGCTAAACATGCTTGCGTAGCCCTCAAGAATCCCTCAAGAAAATCTAGTGTCCTAAGGTAAACACGGATGGTGGAATGAAAAAGTAGCCGCATTGGTTCCGGGGTGTGGAAAACTGGGTGGTTTTCGCTCCGGATTCAGTTCGAAGCCAATCCGCCGCGCGGAATATGCAAGAAGTTGCGGCCAAGGTCTATCGGTTCCAAGACGCTGATCCGGGAGACAATCCACAGCGGCTTTTTTTAAGGGGGCTCTTGATTTTGGGAGGAGGGTGGGCTTAAACTCTTAGGACACTCAGGGCAGCGAATGCCTTGATGCTGGGGGGAAATCATGCAGTGGACAGCACCCGCTTTTGAAGAAGTTTGCCTGAATTGCGAAATCAACTCTTACGCGAGCGCCAAGCTCTAACCGTCAGCCCTCCCTAATCTCATCGTTTATCCACACGCGGGTACGAGTGTGCTCTTTTGGCACCTCCGCCCTAAACCCCAGGGAGCGAGCTTTTAGCGCCCTAACCAGCCTGTGCCGTGGCAAACCCCTGATCATCCTGACCCGGATGCGGAATAACTTGAACACTGTGCTGAAGAGCACGATCCAGAGCGTCGGCGAGGGCAATGGGGAAGCCCGTAATCAGAAGGTTGATATCAAGCTGCAGGTGCCGCTGCGAATACAAACGGTGAACCACCAAGGCTCCGCGGTGGCGATTGGCGGAGCTCACCAGATCGAGCGATAGAGTCCAAACCGGCAAACCGTCGAGAGACCTCGATCCCCTGCTCTTACCCCCTTGAAAAAAGACTTCTCCCCGGCGGGGTTGTGGGCCTGACTCAGAAGCGCGAAAGGGATAGGCTTCGCCGGGAAAGAGCTTGAAGCGAACGTCGAATCCATCGAAGTCGTTGGAATTGAAGGCGGCTTCCAGAACGCGGCAGACTTGTTCGTAGTCCCGAGCGGCTTTGAGCTCCTCTGTGGCTCGCCGGATCGCGAGGTTATTGATGACGATCTGGCGCTGTTCGAAAGTGCGCTGGGCGACGCGAGCAAGCTCGCCCAACTCGAGGTAGCCAAGGCGTTGAACGCCGATCCAGATGCCGGTTCCAAGCACGGCGAGCACCAATCCCAGAGAGCTCCCTGTGGGCCAGAGCAGGAATAAACTCAGGAGGGCGAACACGGCGGAAACGCCATAAAGCACAATCACGACCTGGCGATGCGTCAGTCCGTGCTGCAAGAGCTTGTGATGGATGTGCTCGCGGTCCGCGGTAAATACGGGACGGCCGCTGACCAATCGTCGGAGAATGGAGAGCGACGTTTCGAGAATCGGCAGGCCGAAGGAAACTACAGGAATGGCAACGGCGACGATGGTCGGGGCCTTTTCCGCCCCTTCCAGAGCGAGCGCGCTGAGCAGAAAGCCGATGAAGAGACTGCCGGAATCTCCCAGGAAGATGGTCGCAGGATTGAAGTTGTAGCGCAAAAAGCCGAGGATGGCGCCAGCCAGGGCAATGGTCATCACCGTGACCAGGGAAAATCCGTTCAGCAGCGCAACTACGAATGCCACAAGGGTGGAGAACAATGCCGAACCTGCCGCCAGACCGTCCAAACCATCGATCAGGTTGAAAGCGTTGGTGATGGCCAGCACCCACAGAATCGTCAGCGGCAATCCCACAAACCATGGCAGTTGATGCTCACCGAACAGTACGGGGATGTTCAGAATGCGAAGACCACCCATGAACAACATGGTGGCCGCGACACCTTGGACCGCGAATTTGACATAGGGGCCGACAGTGTAGAGATCGTCATACACTCCCAACAGGAAAACGAGGGAGGCGGGCACCAGAATGGTCAGCAGAGTCTTCAGAGAAAAAGCGGAGTGCAGGTGGGGAACATAAGAGGCCATGACTGCGGCCGCCAGCATGCTCAAGGAAAAGGAAAGGAAAATGGCCACGCCACCCAAGCGTGGCAGAGCCTTGGAGTGCAGATGCCTCTCATGAGACGGGACGGCTACCCACCCGCGCTGGGTTGAAACATCCCGGACATAGCGGGTGAGGACGAACGAGAACAAGAGCGACAGGAAGAAAATCGCAAAGAAGACTACCGTCAACTGCCCTCCCTCGGCCAGCTATCACGAACGTCGGCGCGCCATCCCTCAATTACTTGACACCAAAGTATTGCATCAGCGGAATGCTGCTTGGTAGTGAGTGAACGGGTTCCGTCTGCGCTTTAAGGGTTGCTGAGAAACCTAGCAGCCTTAGGGGGCCAGTTTCAATCCCCCGTCTGAGAAATCTGTGGAAAACCTCGGTCGGCGGCCTATGGTGGGTCCAAAACAGGGCACCAGCGGAGACATCCGGAAACAAAGCGGCGTGCTCACCGCGGGGCACGCTGTGCTAAACTTCCAGCGATCCTTCTTCCACCAGAGGCCCGTTGATGGAGTTCGGCAGATTCAGTTTTGCCTGTAGCCGTAGCCTGGTCGCTTTCGCTGTGTTGTTGCTTTCCGGTGCGGAGTTCAAGGCTGCGGGACAGCAAGCACCACCATCTTCATCGGTAGCTACGCCGGAATTGCCTGCGGCTGAGCCGATCTCGCAAGCTGCCGTTGGCAGTGTCCCCAGAAACGGTGACACCCGAAAGGCTGGCGCGAGCGACGATCCGGCGAGCTCGCTTGCCCCGGTCGCGATGGCCCCGGCCAATGAGAATTCTTCTCAGCTGAGGCTGGGTGCCGGGGACTTGCTCGAGGTCAGCATCTATAACGTGCCTGAATTGGCGACTAAGGCAAGAGTGGGGAATTCAGGGGATGTCTACCTTCCGCTGATCGATTACGTGCATGTGGGCGACCTTTCGGTGGAAGAGGCGCAGGCTTTAATCGAGAAGCGACTGGAAGACGGGGGTTTCGTCCGCAGCGCGCACGTTACCATCCTCGTCGACGAATCCGCTTCCCAGGGAGTAACGATCCTTGGCGAGATAGTCAGACCCGGCATTTATCCGGCGATTGGGGATCGCAGGTTGTACGACATGATCTCGGCGGCGGGGGGATTCACGGTTTCTGCGGGACGCAAGGTGAGCATCGTTCGGCTGCACAGTTCCGCGCCGATCACCGTGAATCTGCCCAGGAATCTGGCTGACGATTTGCAAGATAACATCCAGATCCTCCCCGGAGACACCATCACGGTACCCCGGGCGCCAATCATCTATGTCGTGGGGGATGTGGGCCATCCAGCCGGCTTACTTGTGGATAACGGAAGTTTGACTGTGCTACAGGCGCTGGCGCTCGCGGGAGGGACGAACCACACCGCGAAGATGGGTGGTATCCGCATCATCCGCAAGGGTCCGACGGGAATGACGGAAACGCCCGTTCCGCTGAAAAAGATGCTGGAAGCGAAGGCTCCCGACATAAACCTTCAGGCCGATGACATCCTCTTCGTGCCGCTCAGCGGAGTTCGATCCGCAGCTGGAACAGGTCTTAATGCGGCGATATCCGCGACAGCCGGATTGGCGATTCTCGCCGCTCACCCGTAGGTGAGAGCGGAGGCTCATTCAGGCGGCAACTTCGGTTTCGCGGCGTTCCGGCAGATTCAACAAGCGTTCGAGCACGTGAACGTATTTTGCCGCGCTTTGACTGCGGGAAAACTTGTGCACGATATATTCCCTGCCGTTCTGTCCCAGAACGCGAGCCTCTTCCCGGTTCCCTGCCAGAGAACGAACCGCACTCACCAGAGCGTTTGCATTCTCCGGCTCGATGACAAGTCCGCCACGGGCTTCCTCCAGAATATTGCGGGCCTGCCCATCGACTCCAAGGATCACGGGGCGCGCACACGACATGAATTCCAGCATCTTGGTAGGGATCACCGTCTTAAAGACATCCGCTTTCTTGAGTAGAACGAGGCAAACATCTGACGCGCAGATGTAGGCGGGAATCTTTCCGCGAGGCTGCTGGTCGATAAACCGCAGATTGTTCAGACCGCGCTCCCGCGCCAGCGCGAGGATGCGCTCCTTATCCGCTCCTTCTCCCAGCAGCAGAAAAACAATGTCGGGATTGACGTCCCTCACCTGATGGGCAGCGGCGACGATCGTTTCCAGACCGTGCGCCATTCCCATGGTGCCGATGTAAGAAACGACAAACTTTCCTTCCACGCCCAATTCCCTTCTCAGAGCGGTTCCGGCTTCTGGAGCAAAAAGGTGGGTTTCGACACCGTTCTCAACCACTGAGATTTTTTCTCGAGGGACACGCCAGTGTTCGACCAGGTAGTCTTCAAAAGCGGGCGTAACCACGACAATTCGATCGGAACGGCGATACAAGAAGCCTGCGATTTTCGCGAGAGAGCGGTGCAACAGCGAATTGCCGTCACCCATTCCAACCGCGGCCAGAGATTCTGGCCAGAGATCGCGCACCTCGAAGACAAAAGGTACGCGCTTCCACCGCGCCAGCCACCAGCCGGAGAGCGCAACCAGCAACTGCGGCGAGGTTGCAATCACAACGTCAGGCTGCGAGATAAAAAGACCTGTGCTTGCAGCCGACACGCAAAACGAGGTGTAGTTCAGAATTCGCTCATACGCCTTCCGGTTGGGAAAAGGAAACAACCAGGTGCGAACCACGTTGACACCGTCGGTGTGCTCGCGAATCACCAGGCGCCGGAACTTGCCGCGATATTCAGGCGGCACCAAGCCGGTGGGATGATTGGGAAATCCGGTGAGCACGGTTACTTCGTGACCCGCAGCGGCCCAATGCCGCGACAATTCGGCGGCGCGCGCGGCAGGTGCACCCATCTCCGGCGGAAAATATTGCGAAACGTAAAGAATCTTCATGAGACGGTGAACCAATATTCAGCAAGCCCGTATTCAGGACGCTTGATCGATGCCGCCGGAGTCTGGAGCGTCATCGTTCGCGTTAAGGTCTTTCATTGCGACGCCCGCTGCGACGGGCACGGCGATGGGTTGTCCCAAACACCGCGACTCTTCCATCGCGAACGTAGTCAGCATTGTCCTCACAACTTCGCGGAAGGGGATGGGCGAGTCGTCGCCGGTTTGAATCGCGGTAACGAAAGCTTGCCACTCGCCGCGGTGTCCTTTGTCCTGACGGAGGAGCGAGCGCAACACGCGCTTCTTTCCGCCTCGAACGAGTTCCAGCCGCCGAAAATCTTCTAGCACCGCCACGTTACCTCCACCGAAGACTTCGATTCGTTCTTTTGAATATGATCGATCGCCGTTTGCAAGATAGCTGATGGTGCCCTGGGAACCGTCCGCAAAACGCAGCGAACACACCACGTTGTCATTGCTGTATTGACCGGGGTTGGAGAGGCTGCGAGTCTCAACCTCGACCGGGGACGAGTCGGTCAGGAAGCACAGGAAGTCCACAAAGTGGCAGACTTCTGCGATGATCCGGCCTCCCCCCTGCTGGGGATCGTTCAGCCAATGATCCGCAGGAAGAAAGCCTGCATTCACCCGATAGTGAAGCGCGATCGGTTCGCGAACTTCCTGCAAGAAACTCTTCATCCGAACTGCCATTGGCGCAAATCGGCGATTGAATCCAACCATGAGAAGCCGGCGAGCGGAGGTTGCGTCATCGTGTACGTCGACAATTCTTCTGAGCTCTTCCTCATTAAGGCACAAAGGTTTTTCGCAGAAGACATGCTTGCCGGAGTTAAGAGCTGCGATTACCTGGCCGGCGTGCAGGTGATGGCGTGTGGTGATGACCACGGTGTTAACGGTGGGATTGTTGAGGACTTCCTGCTCATCGGTGGTGCAGGAGCGAAATCCAAATTTCTGGGCGGCATATCGAGCATGGGAACCACTTGCAGCGCCCGCTACGACCATTTCTACACCGCCAACTCGCTTGATCGCCGGCAGGAGCGTGCTGGTGGCGAAGCTTCCAGCGCCCAGAAGACCGACCTGAATCGATTTGTGGCTCACGACCAGCCGATCCGGAGTCGACAGGTTTACATGGCGAGTATCGTCGGCATGGTCCGGATACGTGATCAATACACCCAGAAACGCCTCATGGGTTTTGCCCGTGATCAACTCGTAGGCGGAGTGCGCGCGGGCGATGGGGAAGCGATGAGTAACCAGCGATTGCAAATCAAGTTTGCGATCCGCGAGAAGTTTCAGGAAAGCTTCCATGTTGCGCGTTTCGGTCCAGCGCACGTAGCCAATGGGATAGTCAATCCCCTTCTGCTCGTATGCCGAGTCGTAGCGGCCGGGTCCGTAGGAGCGGGAGACGCGAAAGTCGAGTTCCTTCTCATAGAAAAATCTCCGCGGGATCTCCATGGCAACCGTTCCCACAGCGACGACGACAGCGCGATTCCGGGCCACTGCTCCCGCGAGATTCACAGGATCATTGCTGGCAGTTTGCGCGGCGATGAGGACTGCGTCCGCGCCGTGCCCGGCAGAGTGTTGCAAACATAAATCCTGAAAGCCGGAAGAGGAAGTGCTCACCGCGTCGGCTCCCAGACGCAACGCCAGGTCCGCGCGCTCGGCGGAAATATCCATTCCAAGCACGCAGCAGCCGGCCGCCTTGAGAATCTGCACCGTTAATTGACCAAGCAGGCCCAGGCCGATCACGGCCACAATGTCGCCCAGCTTGGCGTCGGCGGTCCGCACACCGTGAAGAGCTACCGCTCCGACCGTGGTGAAGGCAGCTTCGTCAAAACTCACAGCTTCGGAAGGAATGCGCGCGACCAGAAGGCGGTGAATGCAAGCAAACTCGGCGTGCACAGCGTGACCCGCGCCGGCGCATGCCACGCGATCTCCAGGATTGATGTCGGCAATGCCTTCGCCCACCGCGACGACGGTTCCGGCGCTGCTATATCCCAAGGCACTGGGTTGATCGAGACGGCTGCGCACCGTAGACACAGTTGCCAGCAATCCGTCACGGCTGATCTTGCTCAGAACTTCGCGCACAAGATCGGGGCGCACTCTCGCCTTCTGCAGCAAGTTCTTGCTGGCGAATTCGGAGGAAGCACGCTCCGTGCCCGCGGAAACCAGGGAAGCGGCAGTGCGAACCAACACGCAGCCCGCGAGCAACTTCGGGGCCGGCACTTCGGCCACGGTGATTTCAGCGCTGCGAGCATCCTGAAAGACTTGTTTCATGCGATTGGCACTCTCACTGCAGACGGATGAGCTTCTGCGGTATGCGTCCCTTTCTCCGAAACCTTCACGCGATAAACCTCGGATTCATGCCGCAAAACAACTATCTCTCCGTCTATCGACTCAAGCTTGCATTTTTCATCGGTAAGAACCGCGGTGACGAATCGAACCGGCAATTGCGATCGAGTCCGGTAAATGATCGAAACCGCCGGCCAAAGATCGCCATACGTGGGCGACTCCCAACCGAGCAACTGCGTATCCGTGTCCGCCGAATTTTCCTCTACCCGGACTCCCGCTCGTATGATCGCGGCGTTTCCCACTGAACTCGCAAAAATGCTCCAGCGAACTCGCGACTGCCCCGCCGTGAACATCACTTGAAAAGGCGAGTCAGAAACCTGGTACGGCAAATCGGCTGCCAGCCAATGCAAGCGCAGGTCATGCACTCCGCTTCCCTCCATGTCATCCACGATCACCCAGCCAGAGCCAGCGAGCCATTGGACCGTGCGGTGGTGCGTGACGCCGAAACGTTTGTAGCCATCATGCTCACCCTCAAAGCGATGGGCGTAAGGCTGACCGGGCGAAGAGTGCGAGCGACCCGAAGCTTGCGCCCAGTCGACCCAGAGAAAGCGTCCAGCCCGTCGCATCTGGTCGTGATGATCGACGGTCACGGTGTTATGAACGGCTGTACCGGCGAGTCCATTATTCCATGGCGGAGGCGCATTGTAGAGATATGTTCCGGCGTCGCGGGCCAGATTGATACCTCGCCACCACAAATCCACGTGCAACTGATCGGCCTGAAAAGGACGGCGCGTGTACCGGCCCGCGCGAATCAGCGCCCATGAACTCTGATCTCCAAGACGGAAGTATCCGGTTTCGGCGGACGGAGGCAGAGCCGGAGCGGTTTCTTCCACAACTGCAGGCTTCGCCCCGAACCATAGCACGGCTTCGTCCCAAGGCCCGGGCTTTAGCGCAGGACGATCGAGAACCGCGGCGCCCAACTGCAGCAAAGGACGAAAATCGCGATACTGGGAGATTGCGAGCGGAAGGATCTGGCTGCCATCATCGGAGCCGTAGTTCGGGGCAAACCCGCTCTCCGAGTCTACCCAGGCGCGCATGAATTCAAAGGCGGCCTGCGTGCGCTGACGAATTTCGCGGGGGAGTGGAGCATGATGAATCTCGGCTAGGCGCAGCGTCCACAGCAGCAGATGCAGAATCATGCGCTGGTAGTTGAAAGAATGCTGCTGAGAAACGCCCTCGATCGTGATCTGATCGAGAACGGCCTCCTGCAACAGACGCCCACCAAGAGTCTGCCAGACTTTCGCCTCTCTCAATTCTGGATAGAGCGTGCCCGCGGTCCAGAGTCCAACAGCCTCGCTGATCAGGTGATTGCTGCGCTGAGAGCGGGCATAACCGAGGGTCTGCGCGGTGCGCCATGCGTGAGCAGCGATCATGGAGACGAGCAAAGCGACGCGCTCGTTGGTCGTCGAGGGAGAATTGACGAACGCATGCAGCGCAAACGTCCAGGCCAGGATTCGCAAGGAACACTCTTGGCCGCAAATCCAGAGTGGACCGGCCATCGGCGGGCTGTGGAGGGCCCAGTCCTCGATTGCGGTCCAGAAGGCCTGCGGAAAACGCTCGTCGCCAGTGAGAGCGTAGGCGCGAACCAGCGGATAGACAAACAAGAACCGGGAAGGCTCGAGGATGAATTTCAGGTCGCCGTAGGCGGGCGAGGCGAAACGCATCTGAGTCCACGGCTGCCGCGGTGAAACGCTCTGACCGGTTGCAGGATTGCGAAACCACTGCGGCGGGAAGTCGCAAGCGAAAGACAGTTGACCGAAGAACGGCAGATTGCCTGCAAGAATCCGCTCCGCTTCGGCGAGAACAGTCTTTTCTTCGTCTGGGCCGATGATCTTCCGGATGCTCGTTCCCAGGGTCCGCGCGTCAGTAAAGAGAAAGCGCCGTCTGCCGTCCCGGCGTGAGGCCACCATTTCTTCTGCCCGGGCGCCGGGCGCGATCCGCTGCAGGTCCCAGGAATTCCAGCCCTGCACGGACCGCATTCTCCACGACATCAGGCCGCTGCCGCGCTGGAGTTCGTATTCCAGGCGCAGCATTCCGTCGCGCATGCCGAAGGTGCGGCCGACTTGCAGCATAGTGCCAATCTTACTCATTGGCTTACCCATTCACCGTCCCCGGAACGGCCGCCAAACGGCTCTGCGTAAGGCGTTCGGCCGCCCGCGCCCGCAGCCAATCATGCATGACAAAGAATTGATGATCTTTATCGAGATCGGGCTGGGGTGTCGCCGCGATGGTGCCGCGATCGAGACCTGCTACCACCTCCGCGGCTTTCTCGATGCCAAAGGCGATGAGCCGGTTGCGCAAATCGCTTAGCGATTCGCACTGGGGTGCGTGGGGAAATTCGTATCTCTGAAGAATCGGGCCGGTATCGATTCCCGTGTCCATGAAATGGATCGTGACGCCGACTGGAATATGTTGCAGCAATGACCACTCCGGACTACTCATGCCCCGGATTTCCGGCAGCAAGCCCAAGTGCGCGTTGAGAACTCCGAGACGAGGTACTTCCAGCAATTGCTTTCGCAAAATGTTGCCGCCGGTGAAAATGATGAGGTCGGGCGACCACGCTTTAAGACGCGCAATCGAATCCGGCGCGTTCTGATCGTTGCAGACCGCAATCGCGAAACCGTGAACCGCGGCCACTTCCCGCAAGCTGCGGAATACTCCGCCCTGATGTTTGAGCACCGGCTCCAGGTAGGGATTCCGCAGTTGTGGCTTCTCGTCGCTACGATGAGGAATCAGTTTGGTGCGCGCGTAGCGTGCAACCTCTCGCACACCCCACTGTCCAACCTTGCGCCGCAAAGTTCCGCGGTCCAATGTTGAAAGAGCAAGAACGCCAATGGGGACATGCCGCAACTCGGCCATGCGCACTGCCATGGCGCACGCGGATTCGCTGTATACACTCGAGGAGAGAATTACGATGCGCATGGCCATGCCTCGACCGTGGATGCGTCAAAGGACCGCGTCAGGCGCTGTTCCAGGAGGAGAGCGTCTGCGAAGAACTTGCATCCCCAACTGATGTAGCGCAAAGGCTGATAGCGACCCCAGATTGGATAGGATCCGCTGACCCCGCCGACAATCCCCCGCGGCCCGCTCGCTGGAATCAACGGTTTGAGCATCTCGTTCATCTTGAGCGCGGCATTGAGATAGCGCAGGTCGCCCGTCACTTCAAACAGGCGCTGCCAGACGCATGACATTTGCGCGTTTCCCGTGAGACAAGTGAAGCGGTGGCCATCTTTGAAATCCGCCTCGTAGGCGCCCGGCAAATATTTGTTGGTCTCAAACTTCCGCAGCAGCACCCATGCCGGTTTCGCAACCGTCTCGATAGCATCGCTGCGCTGCCGCAGAATCGCGCACTCGAGAACACCCTGGAGCACGTAGGCGATGAAGTGCAGATAGTTGGGATGGCATCGCAGGTTGATGCCGTCGATCCAGCCATTGGGCCTGAAGTGTGACAGCACCCAATCCAGATTCCTCTCAGCCGCCGGGCCGTAGCCCGCGTAGTCGTTCTGCTCATGACTCGAACACGTCGCGCGTTCCGACAGCTCAGCCAGTGCCCACGCCACCATGCTGTAGTAAGTGTGAGCCGCATCTTGATAGGCACCGGGCCCAGACCACGATCCGTCTGCCTGCTGCACTTTGACCAGCCAATCGCCAGCGCCGATAGCTGCCCGCAGGATCTCAGGACGGTTTGTTTCGAGATCGGCGCGAACCAGGCCTTGCAGGATTTGGCCAGTGTTGAAGACCGATGGCTGCGCTCCGCTGCCGTGCAATCCGGCGGGAAACGCGCCGGTCGGCATTTGCAGAGAAAGCAGCCACCGCGTGGCTCGCTCGGCAGAAGCAGCAGCGCGGTCGTCGGCAGACGAACGCGCAAAATCATACAGCGTAGGAACAATGTAGCCGGTGACCTCCGGGTAGGATTCCGAGTATCCGGTCAGCAGGCTGTAATAGGCGGCAATGCCGCCGTCGGGGCGTTGCGCATCGAGAATCCAGTGCAGCAGTGACGTCAGCGCTTCTCCGCTGGCCAGCTTGGTCGTCGTATAGGAGTACAGATGCCGATGCTCGAACGTGACCTGGGCTTTGTCGAACACAAGTTTCCGGATCAGCGGAATCATGCGCTGCGGACGGCGCAGCAAGCCTGTCGCCTCGGTCAGCGCCTTCGCGATTTGACCGGTCATGGCCTTGTCCTTACGACTGTTCACGCGGTGGCCGCCTCGCGAGATTGACTGAACTCTTCGCTTCTCTGCTGTGCTCCGGCATCGAGGAAAATGCGCATCCAGCTCTCCAGAGTCAGGAACTGCCAGATCTGCATCGACCAATCTTCGGCTCCGCTCCGATGCTCGTCCACGAAACGACGCACCGCTTCCGGGCGGAACAAACCGCGTTTGCGGATGTTTGTCTCAGAAAGCAGATCGTCCACCATCTCCCGCAAATCGTGGGCCAGCCAGTAATCCACGGGAGCGGCGAAGCCGGCTTTCGGCTGGCGCAACACTTCGGCAGGCAGAACATCGCGCATCGCCCGACGAAAGATGTGTTTCGTGGTTGGCCGGAAGAGTCCTTTGAGCTTGAGATCCGGCGGAATATTCCAGGCGGCAAACTCGGCAAGCTCCCGGTCGAGAAATGGAACGCGCACCTCAACCGACGACGCCATACTCATTTTGTCGTTGTAGTTCAGGTTCAGACTGGTCATGAAAATCTTGGTATCGAGATAAAGCATCTGGTTCAGGAAATCGGCGTCACGCACTTCGACAAAGCGAGAATGGTGGCGAACCGCGGGATCGGAGGCACGCAGCTCATCTTGCAGCGCAGCCGCATACAAACTCATCTTCTGCTCAGCATCGAGATACGTGCAATTGCGAATGAAGCGTTCTTCCGCATCGAGCGATGCGCTGCGAGCCATCTTCTTGGCTAATCGCACGCTTCCCTTCATCGCCGTGCCGCGCAAGCTGGGCAACGCATTCACGCCTGACTCAATCCCAGTCCGCAGCAGGCCGGGAATTCTCTGATACGCGCTCGCCCAGCGGTGCGCGGTGTGTTTGCGATATCCGGCGAACAATTCGTCTCCGCCAACGCCAGAAAGCATCACGGTAGCCTGCTTGCGCGCCTCGCGGCAGACCAGATATGCCGTGATGATCGCGGGATCGGCGGTGGGTTCATCCATGTGCCAAGTCAGACGAGGCAGCAACTCGGCAACATCCGGTTCAACCACAATCTGTTGATTCTCGCAGCCGAGTTGCCGGGCTAGCCGCGCCGGCACGTTGGGATCGTCGAGCGCGGTTTCGCCGACTCGATACTTGTGCGGGAAGGTAATCGTGTAAGTCCGGACGGGCTGTTTCGTCGTCTGGCGCGTCATGGCGCGGCACATCATGGCCACAATGCTGGAAGAATCCAACCCGGCGCTGAGAAATGCGCCGATGGGAACGTCGCTCACCATCTGCTGTTCCACCGAATGTCGAAAGCGCTCGCGAAGTTCGTCGGCAAGATCGGCTTCGGATCGTGAGTAGTTCGCATCGGCGCGAGGAAAGCTCAGATCCCAGTACTGCCGGATTTTCAATTCGCCATCGCGAAACGTTGCGCAGTGCCCCGCGGGAAGCTTGTAGATCCCACGAAACATTGTCTTGGGATCCGGAACCCACAAAAAAGTTAGATACTGATGCAAGGCCTCCAGATCGATCTCCGCCTTGATCTCCGGCACGTGGAGCAGGGCTTTCACCTCGGAAGCAAATGCCAGCTTTCTGCCGTGGTGAGAATAATAGAACGGTTTTACTCCGAAATGATCGCGCGCCAGAAACAGCTCCGGCTTGCCCGAACGTAGGTCGCAGATGGCAAATGCGAACATGCCATTGAGCCGATGAACACAATCGGCGCCTTCCTGTTCGTAGAGGTGGATGATGACTTCCGTATCCGTGTTGGAAGCAAAGTGGTGGCCCTTGCTTTGCAGCTCACGGCGAAGTTCGTCAAAGTTGTAAACTTCGCCGTTGTAGGTGATCCAGACCGTGCGGTCCTCGTTGCACATCGGCATGTGGCCGTCGGCGGAAAGATCAAGAATGGCAAGGCGGCGGCTTCCGAGGCCAACGTAGGAACCATCGGGGAATCTTCGCTCCCAGAGACCGGAGTCATCGGGACCGCGATGCGCCTGGACGTGCGCCATCCGGCCGAGCACTTCCCTGTCCCCACAATTGGCTAGTCCGGCGATCCCACACATCCGCTGGTTCCTCTCCGTCCCCTAAACTTCAGTTCTTTTCTTTACTTCTCTTCTTCTCCGATTCTTTGGCGCTTCAGTTCGTAAATCTTGGCCTTAGTGTGAAACATCTGAACCGCCTGAAACCCGCAATAGATAAGGCCTGGCGCGCCGTCCAGGAACCCGAGCCGCCAGACATAACGATACAGGAAAAGCAGCACGGGAGAGCCCGGAACGGCAAAGAGTTTGCGCTTCAGCCAGCGCCGGCGCTGGGCCTGGGTGCCGAAAAGAGATGGCGGCAGCTCTTTGTCATCGCCCTCCAGCAACACACGGGATTCCCAGTTGGAATACTCGTCATGCTTCTGGATGTAGCGCGAGAGCGATTCCACGTTGTGATGGATCAGCGGATTCCGCAAGGTTGCTGTCGCGCCCCTGACGACGACGTGCTCATGCACTTCCATGTCAGCCATGGAAGCGTTTTGGTCCTTGAGGCGGCATTCATAGCGTCCTTTGCCGCGGCGAAACAATGACAGCTTCCACAAACCTACGTCTCCATGACGCAGAGGCCGGCCCAGAAACCACGTTCGCAGCAGGATGGAATACCCGTCGATCGCCGGATTCTGGATCGCTAAACGAATTTCATGGGCGAGCTCCGGCGTGAGCACCTCATCCGCATCGAGAAGCAGAATCCAGTCGTAGGCGATTGGCAAGGTGTTCATGGCCCATTGCCTCTTCTTGGGCCAGCCGCCTTGATAATGAAACTGCACAACTTGGGCCGCATGGGATCGAGCGATCTCCACGGTATCGTCTGTGCTCTGGGAGTCGATTACATAGACCTCGCCAACCTCCCTCAGAGCCTGCAAACACCGGGGCAAATTCTTCGCCTCATTGCGCGCTGCAATAATCACGCTCACCGGGAGTTTGCCGGCGGGAACGGGACTCGCGGGTTTTCGAACTTCTTCGACCTTTTCCATTGCGGCCAATCGTTCTATGGCAATCGTTCAACTACGGCAATCGCTCACCTCGAAAGATTCTGTTCACACCAGCATTGCAGCACGTACAACGACCACGGGCGGGACCAGGAAGTACGGCCCTGGAGAAAATCTTTCCACACGCCGTGGGCCGCCGGGGCGCTGATCAGAGCACCCAGAGCGCCGTCCGCAATCTTGCGCAGCGACTCTTCCATCACCGGACGCAACGCATCTCGCAGCCAGTACTCGAACGGCAGGGTGAAACCTCGCTTCGGGCGATGGACAATCTTGTCAGGCAGTTGCCCCTTGAGCGCTCTAACCAGCAAAGGCTTTGGCGTTCCCGGATCCAGTTTCCACGATCCTGGCAGGGCGAGGAGACGGCGCGCCAATTGATGGTCGATCAACGGCACGCGCACCTCCAGACCGTGCGCCATGCTCATGAAGTCGGAATCCCGCAAGAGTGTGTTGAGCATATAACATCGCGCCTCCAGATAGGAAACACGGTTGATCGGGTCCAGGCTCTTGGCTTGAGTCAAGCTCTCAGTCAGTGGTTTTTCCGCACGCAGGAAAGCCGAGGTCGTCTTTATCTTTGTCGTCTTTGTCTTTACTCCGGGGAACAATTCGTCCAACTGTTCCGGGGTGAACAGCATACGCGACAGGAAATAAGGATGAAGGATTCGTCCACCGTCGCGGCCAAGTGCAATCAGCTTGCGATTCTGGTCACCGGGCGGAGCGAGGCTCGCAAAAATGCTTACCAACGGATTGCGGACCGCTCCAGGTATGCGCTCCCACACTTTGGCAAGTCGCTCCATCCGCGGCACGGTGCGGAAACTGGAGTAGCCGGCAAACATTTCATCGCCGCCCAGTCCGGACAGCGCAACTTTGACACCGGCCGCCCGGGTTCGCTCCGACACGAAGTACGTGTTGATCCCATCGATGGTGGGCAAATCCATTGCGCGGATGGCGGGAGCTAGCGCGGCAAAGAAGTCTGACTGGGAAACGGTGATCTCGTGGTGGTCGGTGTGAAACTGCTGCGCGATGGTGCGGGAATACTCCGCCTCAGAGTAGTCGGCCTCTCGAAATACGATGGAAAACGTGCTGGGCCGCACACCGCTTCGACTAAGAATGCCGACCAGGCTACTGGAGTCGATGCCGCCGGAAAGAAAAACTCCAACCGGAACATCGCTTACCAATTGCATACGCACCGACTCATCGAGCATCTCCGCAGTCTGCGCTTCGCGTTCGCCGCGCGTTTTTGCGCCGGCATCGCAAGCGTGATTGCTCACGTCAGTCAGCTCGGGATCGATTAGGTCCCAGTACTGCACTTGCTTCGCCTGACCTTGCTCCCAAGTGAGATGGCAACCGGGCGGGAGCGCATTCACTCCTTCGATCAGCGTGTTCGGATCGTAGAGCGATCCGAAGGTCAGATAATTCATCAACCCTGCGGGATCGATGCTGCGCGGGACGAGGCCAGTGCCGAGCAAAGTCCGAACTTCCGAAGAAAACATAAAGTAGCGATCGGAGTGCCAGAAGTAGAGCGGCTTGATGCCCATCGGATCGCGAGCAACGAAGAGGCGCCGACGCCGAGCATCCCAGATTGCGAAGGCGAACATCCCGCGAAATTCATGCACGCACTCTTCGCCCCACTGCCCATAAGCCTTGAGGATCACTTCGGTGTCGGAGTGACTGCTGAAGTTCAGCCCCTCGCGCTCCAACTTGGCGCGAACTTCGCGAAAGTTGTAGACCTCTCCGTTGTAGACGATCCAGTTGCCGGTTGCCGGATCGTTCATGGGCTGATGCCCTTGAGGAGACAGATCCAGGATTGCAAGGCGGCGATTCCCCAAGCCGATTTCGACGGCTTCGTGCGCGGAATCGTGCAGAATGACGGTGCCGCCGTCGTCCGGTCCACGGTGGGTGAGGGATTGCGTCGCGCGCTCCAGCAATTCAGCGGGCACGCGCGCATTAAGGCCAACGATGCCGAAGATTCCGCACATCCGAACCGTCACTCCCTCGGGACTTACGCAAATCATCTTACGTGAAAGGACCGGGTGTTCGGTGATTGGCGCGGAGGCGACTGGTGGAGGATTTGTCTACGACCCTTCAATCGCGAGCCGCTGTCTCAGCAAGACGCCGAGCCAGTTGGAGCAGTTCCGCAACGTGTTTATCCCAACTGAAATCCTGCGACCGCGCAATCCCCATTTCATGCATGGACGTGGCCTGTTCTGTCGATTGAGAGGCTTCCATGATCCGTTCTGCCAGAAGTTCCGCAGAGAAGCGCGGGAAATAAAGAGCAGCATTCGCGCAGATCTCGCGGTGTACGGCTAGGTCCGATGCGATCACAGGAAGACCGCTGGCCATCGCCTCAACCAGCGGGTGAGCAAAGGTCTCGGCGTAGGCGGGAGTCACATAACAATCGCACGCTCGATAGAGGTGATGCAGTAAAGCGTAAGGTACAGCGCCCAACTCCACAACTTCCTCGCCAAGATTGAGTTGCCTCACTAATTCAGCCGCGGTATCTGCGTGGTAAGTTCCTGGATTGTCTTTGGAATTCAATTTGCACGTGAGAATCAAGCGGACGGTTCGAGGATGCAGCTTCTTCTTCAAGAGCGCAACACCGCGAATCAAGGTTTCAAAATTTCGATAATAGTTGTAGTGGCTGACGAACAACAGACGGAGCGAACCTTCCGTCGCAGCGAGTTGTTCTTGCACTTCTTGCGATAGCGGCGACAGGTCGCGGAAGAAGGCTTCGTGATCAAAACCGTGATGGATGCAGACCGCATTGTTCCCCGTCCAGCGCCGCAGCTCGTTGGCGAAGGCTTCGCTGGGGGCGACCGTGCAGTCCGCCGCGCGCACGGACCATCGCGCAAGCGTGGCCTTCACTTCGGTATCGAGCCATAACCGATAGTCACCCCGATCTCGTAGATCATGCAGAAAGTCGGACGAAGTGTAGAGCGCGTTCCGGCTGAGGAGGATTTGTGGCACGGGCGAGCGGTAGAGCGCAAAATTTCCGGTCGATAACAGGACATCAGCCCTGGAGCGGCGAATCAAGTCCGGAAGCTTGCGCTGCTCGTACCAGAATCGTCTTCCGGAACTCGCGGGACAGTTTGCGCGCAGAAGAGTAACGTCACCCGATTCCGTGATCTCACCACGCAGTTGTTCGCTGACCAGCACTGTTGTGCGCACGTCACTCCGGGCCGCGAGGCGAGGCAATACGTTGCGGACATAGGTGAGGCCACCTCCTGCACTGGCCGCGAGCGCATTAATGAAAAGGTGAATCATGCAAGACGGATCATACTTCGGACTGAAAGATTACTCGATATTCGCATCCTGCGTGACTCGCAACATCTTGCGGAGACGCCTTCGTCGACTACTCCACCACGGATCCATCAGTCCCGAATAAAGAAAACGGTACTCCGCTGCGGAGAATCTCACTTCGATCTCGCGGCGCCATAGCAGGCTTGGGCTGTCTTGGCGGCGGACGATGGCCCCGCCGCAGGGACAGAAACAGAAACGATGATAGCGCTGTATTACCCTCC
The DNA here is from genome assembly GCA_963749985.1 of uncultured Acidobacteriaceae bacterium. Taxonomy (GTDB): domain Bacteria; phylum Acidobacteriota; class Terriglobia; order Terriglobales; family Acidobacteriaceae; genus Sulfotelmatobacter. The sequence goes on from CAVVOS010000009.1 coordinate 281,933, forward strand.
AGGCGTTCGCATCAACCGCATCCCACCCAAATGTCCAGGCGAACGCATCGACCGGCTTCCTTGTCCACGACTGAAGCTTGCGCGCGCTGTCGCCGATCTCGCGCTCCAACTGGTCCGGCGACAGTCCCACTAACCGTGGATGGGTAAGCGTATGGTTGCCGATCGCATGGCCTCGCGCCGCCAGGTCTGTAATCTGGCTGGGAGTCATCGGCTTCCAGTCTTCCCATTGTTCGTCGCCAGGTCTGGAGTCGGGATTGATCCTCGATCGGTAAAAAGCGAGAGCCTGGTCGGCAGCGCATTCGGCAAAAGCCGGCACCACAAAAAACACACCGCGTCCTCCAAAAGACTCCAGCAGCGGCGCTGCCACTGTGTAGTTGCTCTCTCTGCCGTCATCAAAAGTAAATAAGACGGGAGGCTTCGAATTCGCTTCGGATGCGGGGGGATCGTCCCATAGCTTGGCGAAACCCTCCAGAGTGGTAATCGTAAAATGTTGGGACGCCCACTCGAGCTGCTCTCGGAACTGCGCCTCCAAAGAAGCCGGCGTTTCATGTACTTCGACAACCAGCCCATGCGCACCGCCCTTGAGCTTCTGAAGGCGGAGCGCCGACTCGTCGACACGAGCCAGAGCGGCCGTTTGAATCAGGAATGCACGAGCTCGACTTCTGAAGTTCATTGAGTACAGTTCATTCCGAAAAGTTGGTTACGCTCCGCCGCAGCTCTCTAGATGAGTCCGTCGCCGTCTGCCGGCACGGGATACCAATCGTGCGTTGGCAGGAGCTTGGCTTTGTCGAGGATCCACCCGATCGGCGCGTCGAATAAGCGATACTGAAAGCCTCGTTCGCAAAATACCTTCCTCCGGCCTGGGTCCTGGCTGCGCAGCACGATCGCATCGACGATCTTCCTGTAGCGCGCGATCAATGCTCCGACGATCCGCAGCCACTCCTCCGGACGCACTTCGGGATAGACATCGAGCACATTGAGCGTGTTGATTTGGCCGCGATATCCCCGGGGGCGCTGATTCACGGTTACCAGGATTTCGCGGTCGGGATTGCGGCTGCGAAATGCAAATGCCGCGGTTGTTGCATCCCTGCCCGAGAAATAGCGCCAGCGCACGTAGGGTAAATCACGCATGGAGGTTAATTTGGCGGAAGGATCGTGGACACCCAGGTCGTTCACCTGGTCCGCGGATTCAAGCAGTTGAAGCGCGTCGGAAGCGAGGGAATCGATCTTGAGAGGCCGAACCAGGCCAACGAGGCCAGAGATTGGACTCCCCGCCAGACGCGCTAGCAGGCGACTCGAGCGCCGCCGATGCGCGAACTCCTCGGCCACGGGCGGCCAGCGAAGCACACCGAACAGTTCGCCGTCGGAATATGGAATGGGGCTCGCTCCTGCCGCTTTCCACAAGGCTGCAGCTTCGGCGTTGGCTGAGGTTCCAAATAAAGGCAACTGCTTGGCGAGCCGGCAATACTGCAGAAAGATGCGTCCTCCGTGACCACGATGATGATCGTCTACATAGAACGAACTGGAACCCATGAGGAGGATTCTCCGATCCTCGAAGCGAAAGGCCTGCGGGCTGCACAAGATGCATCCCACGAGCTGATCGGCAGAGCGCAGTCCAAAACCCAGAGGGTGCTGCGGCAGGCGGGCTGGGTTTTCCAGCAAGAACCAGCGAAGGTGCGCCTCTTTCATTTCTGCGGTGGTTTCTTTGGTTCCGCCGGACTGAACCGCAATGAAGCGCGCAACTTCTGCAAGGTCCTTTTCAGAAATCGTGACGAGCTCCGCGTGCTGAGTTCGTTGATGTGGGATTGGCGTTGGAGTGGTCATCGCGCCGCTTTCTCGTAAATCCTCATCAGATTTTCAGCCTGATGGGACAAGGTCAGCTCGTCGAGGATGGTCTGCCGGGCGGCCCGACCGATTCGCGCGCGCAGTTCCGCATCTCCCAGCAAGGCCTGCAGCCCGCGCACGAGATCCTCCAGACCGTCGATTGGAATCAGCCATCCATTGCTGCCGTGATCGATGACCTCATCGATGCCTTGCCCCCGGCAAGCAATCACGGGCTTGCCGCTGGCCATCGCTTCCAGATAGACACATCCGAGGCCCTCGAATCGGCTGGGCAGAACAAAAACCGTGCAGGTGCGCATGGCTTCCGCCACGTCGGAGCGGCTTCGCCGTCCCAGAAAATAAAGTTGGTCGCTTATGCCCAGATCTCGGGCCAGAGCGGCGAAACGATCTCGATCCGCGCCTTCCCCGATCATGCGGCATTGCAGGCCGGGATGTGAATCCTTCACTTGGGCAAACGCTCTGAGTACCAGCTCGTGGCCTTTTCCCGCTAGCAGATTTCCGACAACCAAAATTGTCGGCGTCTGCTCTGACGTAGCACCAGGCGCAAACAGGTTGGGATCAGTGCCGTTGTAGACGACCTCAGCGGCAACCGTTGAGCCCATCCCGCCCGTCAGCAATCGCCGCACCTTATCGCTGATACAGATCACCTTGCGCGCGCGCTCATAGACATTCACGGAAGCTTCCCGTCGCCATCCCGCGGCGATCCCATCCTGGAAGCACCGGTTGAAGACGTCCAGGCCATGAATAGTAACAACAAACGGAATGCCCAGACGCCGCGAAACAAATGCCGCGGCCTGTCCGCAAGGCAGCGCGGCATGAGCGTGGATCACATGAATCGGCGATTGCCGATGAAGTTGCCGGACCCTGTTGAGAAGAATCGCACCCAAGAACTTCCCCGCACTCGACAAACCGAAGTTCCCGGGCAGTTGCGGATAGCGGATCCACTGGGCGGGAGACTCGGGGCTTGCCCGTCTGCGGGAATGATAAATGGAATCGACGCCAATCACCGATGACGACACGCCATATTGAGTGAGCTGTCGAAGACTCTCAGCGACAAAGCAGCCGCTCACTTCGTCCCCATCGGAGGGGTAAAAGGGTGAGAGCGTCAGAACATGCAGCTTCGCGGTTATGTCGTTCTCCACTACGTTCCAGGTTCGAGCTGAGGTGGGATGCGCAACGTTTGAAATTACCTGCTCTCACTGGTCTCGGTCGAGCGCTGCAGAATCAGCTCGGCAAGGCCTGCGATGGTTACGAAGCGCGGATCCTGCAAATCACGATCGGAAAACTGCACGCCAAAACGCTGTTCGATGTCGGTTACAAACTCGACGACCTCCATCGAAGTGAGAAATCCCGCCTCGAAGTAGTCGACGTTAAGTAGAGATTCGCGCACTTGCTTGCCGATCTTCGCCCTGCTCACGAACCAATCTGTAAGCCACTCCCGAACCACTTCGCTCAAACTCTTCCCTCGCTTCAACTTTAGTCTGCTTATTTTTCAATCGCCACACAACGCGCCGGCGAGCCGTCACAACCTTTCAATTTTAGCGGCATCACGATGAGATCCACTTCCGGAGCCGTTAAGGCTTTGAGGTTGGCGAGGTACTCCACCAGCACAACTCCTGCTCCCAGCAGCACTTTGTGATTGGGAGAATCTTTGGGAGTTCCCCGCGAGTGGGCTGGGTTATCCGGTGAAGGCGTGTCCATGGCGATGAGCCGCACGCCTTTTTCCAACAGCCATTGCGCGGCGTTTTCGGAAAGAAAAGGATACTCGTTGTAGAACTTCATGTTTCCAAAATATTCGGACCAACCGGTGCGCAGAATTAAGCGTGCCGGCACTTTCTCGCCCAGTCTTTGCTTGAGATCCGTAACGTCGATCTCCTGCAACGGCCGGCAGCCGGTAAAATCCGCCACTGTCGCCGGACCGATCAGCACGTCCAAAGGAACTTCATCGATGGTCCTGCCGCCTGGAATAAAATGCCGCGGAGCATCCGCATGAGTGCCAATGTGCGTTCCCAGGACGAGCTTTCGAGTCTCGCGGCCTTCGATCCCGTGGCGGCCGAGAATCGTGATCTCAACCACGGGATGCCAGTGCGTCGGAAATGTCATCATGCCTTCTTCAATGGGCAATGAGAGGTCGATGATTTTCATGCATCTATTCTTCCGAAATTTCGTGTGATCTTTGGTACAGAACAATCAGCGCGTCACCACTGAGTTCTCCGTGGCTTGGGTCCGGGAAGTCGGGGTCGAACCTACTTGCAGCTTCTCCGCCACCAGTTCGCGAATGCGAGCCTTCTGCACTTTACCGTTCGCAGTTCTGGGAAGTTCATCGATCGCGATGTATCGGGCAGGCTGCTGATGTTGCGCCAGATTTCGCTTCGCGTGCGCGACTACCGAATCCAGCATGGATTCGAGTTCCACGCCGGCCTCAAGTTTCAAGACAGCCACAATGTCCTCGCCGTAGAGCTCGTGAGGAATACTCACCACGGCCACGTCCGCGATTCCGGGTACGTGCATTAGTTCCTCTTCGATAGCCGCAGGGCTGATATTCACGCCTCCGCGAATGATGAGGTCTTTCTTGCGTCCGGTAATAAAGAGAGAGCCGTGGTCGTCAAGATGGCCGACGTCACCGGTCGGAAACCAACCCGCAGCATTCATTCCCAACAGGGCTCCGTCGGCATCGAGGTAGCCGGCCATCAGGTCAGGCGTCAGGATTTCTACTTCGCCGTCCGTGCCAGAGGGCGCGGGTTCTTCCTGATCGCTTACCACTCGAAGTGCAACTCCCGGCAACGCCTCTCCAACGTAACCACTTGCTCCGAAATCGCCTCGCGAACGGGCGGTGACAAACAGAGTCTCGGACAGACCGTAATTCTCAATCACGCGCACTCCATACCGGGCTTCAAACTCATCCTTCACCTTTAACGGCAGCGGAGCAAAGCCGACAAACGTGTGCCGTACTGAGCTGCGGCAAAACTCCTCGCCGGTGCGGCCGCGATCCATTCTCAACAGAATCGACAAGACCGTCGGAGCCAGCCACAGAGTATTCACGTGGTTGTTCTTCGCCTTGTCCCAGAAATGCAGGCTTGATCGCGCATCGAACACGTGATCCACGACAATGCTCGCGCCGCAGAGAAAGGGCAGAACCAGCAGGTTGTAGAAGCCACCCATGTAGGCCATCGAAAGCGTCAGGTAAAACCGTGAATCATGGTCGATGTGCTGAGCACCCGCGAACGCCGTGGCATTGCGGAACATGCGTCCCAGCTTGAGCGCCAAGCCTTTGGGTTTCGCGGAAGTACCGGACGTGTACATGATCACAACCAGGTCTTCGCCGTCCGCTGTTTCGAGCGGAACGAATTCCTTCGATTCCGCGAGAACATCGATTCTGATCTGGTCGAGCCCGCGCGAGTCCGATTCTTGCGCCGTTACCACCCGCAACACCTTCGTCTGAAAGCCCGCAACGGCGTCGGCACTGGTTGCGCTCGTCACAATGAGCGCAGGCTTGCAACTCCCCACAATGAATTGGACGTCGCCCTTGCTCAGTGAGGGATTGATGGGGACGATGACCGCGCCGAGATAAATGCTAGCGAAATACAGGACTGCAAGCTCGCAGCAGTTCGGAACCATCACGCCGATGCGGTCGCCCTTCTGCACACCCCGCCGGCGGAGCTCCGCAGCCAAGGCGCACGCTTGCCGGTGAAACTCGCCGTAGGTGATTTCGCGGCTGGTGATGGCGTCCACCAGGAAGACCTGCTCCTGGCGGCGGGCCACAACGTCTGTAATCATTTCGCGGATCGTCATTTCACGGATCGTCATTTTGCGGGCCGTCGTTGCATCATTGCATCGCCAATGGACTGGGTTGAGCCAATTTCAGGAGATTTGAGATAGCCACCCAGCGGTCGATCTGGCCCCGATAAGCCTGGTTGGGATCGAGCCGCAGAACTGCCCGGCCTGGAGTATCCATCTCGAAGCGGGGAAAGTGGCCAGCCGTGATTACGACTCCCTCCGGCAACAGGAGCTGATCAATCGAAGTCGAGTCCGCTCCGCTCGGTGGACAAAGAAGCAGCGCGACACCAATCCCCAAGTCGAAATGCATGCGGTCGGAAAAATCCGCCATCTGCCAACAGTTTGCTGGCGCCTCCGGGGGCAACTCTCCATGCACCACAACGTTGCTGAAAGTCTCACAGCAATGTCGTAGCAATGCGCTGCTCGGACTTCCGTAGATCATCAGGCAGAAGTCGCCATAGCGCTGGGCCGTAGTCATCACAACCTCTTCCATGTAGCTGGCAAACAGGCGCTTCGAACGCACCGGCAGGATTCTCTCGGCACCCACGATATCTTTCAACGACGCAGGCCACTCCGCCGCCCACGACCCCCCATCCTTGTCGTTCAGATAGAGCGGCACGCTGTTGCCGGTCATTCTCAAGACCTGTTCCAAAACTTCGAACGATCCGTAGACCACTCTGCCAAGCACGACTGGACCTTCGGCGAGCACCAGGTCCGCCAAGACCAGATCTGGAGAAGGCGATTCCGCGGCAACCAATTCCAGCGCGGGGCGGGCGCGTCGCTTGGCACACGTAACATTCATTCCGTCGACCAACGACTGCACCGCCGAGAGCGAACTGCTGATGCTGTGCGCGGAAATGCCGGGCACAGAAAACGAAGTCAGCATCTCGCGCGCTTTCCCCGGCGTCGCTTTCGGAAGGCTGGCAGCTACGCGGTTCAGATTCTCCTCATCAAGATTGACAGGGTCGAGTTTGCCCATGGCAACGACTAACCTGCGCAGCTCGACTCCATGCTTGCGCGCGGCCGCCGTGACCTTGGGCAGGAATGAAGAATGAAACTGGCTGCATCCCATGGCGACCGACATCATGTCGTAAAGCTGCATTTGCGACATCAGCGGGCCCATGAATTCTTCCGCAGCGTCCATCACGTCAAAGAGATCGATTCCAGTTTCAATCCCAAGATTATTGAAAACCGCCACGGCGATTTCGGTGGGAACGTTGCCGGCGCTTCGGCCCAATCCATAGAGTGTGGTATCGATGAAGGTGGCGCCGCAACGAACCGCTTCCACGCTGTTGGCAACGGCGAACTGCAGGTTGCTGTGTCCGTGGAAACCCAATTGGCAGTCACAACGATCGCGCGCGGCATTGAAATATTTGCTCACGTCCTCCGGGAGCATGCTGCCCGCGGAGTCGACGCAGTAAACAACCTCCGCTCCGGCGGCCGCGCCCGCTCTGGCCTTCTCGCCGAACGCGTCGGGCGAGATGCCGTAGGTCTTCATAAAATTCAGGTAAGGCTTCAGTCCTAATTCCTTGGCCAGAGTTAAGTAAGGGAAAGCATCTTCAATTTCCGGGGCATTGTAGCCGATGCGGACGAAATCAAGGCCCGCTGCGCGCGCGGACTTTAGTTGGTCGGCAGTGCCGATGCCAGGAATGAAAAAACATCCAATCTGGGCATTGGGCGCGGCCCGCTTCGCCGCTTCAATCAATCGCTCATCCGAGGTCGGCATCGTGCCTTTGCCAGCCTTCGCCGCGCCTAGTCCCACTCCGTGACCCACTTCAATCCAGCGAAAGCCAAGCCGCCCCAGAACACCCGCCAGGATCAAGGTATCGTTCTCAGTGAACTTGAAGTCGACCGCGTAGCTTCCATCCCGCAGCGTGCACTCCAGGATCTCCACTCGCCGGCCAGAAAGCCCTAAAGGCGTTAGCTCCTCTTTGGTTTGCGACTCTAGTCGATCCGCCATGCTGAGTTCTCCGAGATCCTGCACGCACATTCAGTCTTCGCTGATTCTGATGGAGCCAGTATAGTACGTTCCAACCCTGTGGACGGCGTCTACTATTCCTTCAGCCCAGGCTGCTGGAGAGTACGCCTCCACGCGCTTCCGGCTTTTGGCGCCCATCTCCGTGCGCAATCCGAAATCTGCCGCCAAACGTGCCATGGCTGCGGCAAGTTGCGACGGGTCACCGGGTGGAACCACAAACCCGTTCCAGCCATCTTGGACCAGATCCAATGCACATCCGGCAACACTTGTCACAATCACCGGCAAACTGCACGCCATCGCCTCGTTCACCACCAGACCCCAAGGGTCGCTATGAGTTGGGAAAATCAACCCGTCTGCCAGTGCGTAAAGCTCCGGCAATTCCTCACGATGCACAAATCCAAGGATTTGGATGGTCCCGGGCGCGATTCTCGACGCTCGCTCCGCAAGCGCCTCATGATTGGGACCATCCCCGGCGATTACTAAACCGATTTCTGAGCGGATCTCAGACTCCAGCCGAGCATAGGCTTCCACCAGCTCGAAAACTCCCTTGGCATGCACCAACCGGCCTACATAGAGGAAGTATCGCGAAGGGAGAGCACGGCGGCTGCGCTCCTGAACCCTGCCTTGGCGCGCTGTCTCCGCCAACCGCGAAAAGAGTGAAGTGTCAACCGCATTGGGTGCTGTGAAAATTCTCCGCTCAGCAATCCCAAGATCCTTTAAGTAGTTTAACGACGATCTTCCGGGCACGACGAACGCAGTGCACAGACTCAGAAAGCGCGTCTTTATGAATTCCACAAAGCGATAGCTGCGTCGCCGGTCGAACGCCGTACTCTCGGTCCAAAGCAGCAAAGGCACGCGATGAACTCTTGCCCAGTAAGCGGCTTGCCAGGAGGCCAGATAGTTGTATCCGCCGGACAATACAACGTCAGGCTTGATGCGGTTCAGGGCTGAACGCACTCCACGATTGATGAGGATGTTGTATCCGCCGAGGCGCTGCCGCCAGGATGGAAGCACGTGATACTGGAACTTGATCTCGTCTTTGTAGACTCGCCACTGGCGCAGGGTGGGATCGTTCTCCGACAGAAAAACAACATGCAGATCAATCTCCGGCCGCTGCGCCAAAGCATTGAAAACAGGAATCCGGTACGGCGCGATGATCTCGGTAACGATTACCAGCTTAGTGGTCAAATAACCGACTCCAGACAGAACTCACTGCGGTACGCTACGGCGCAAAGCTCCGGAACGAAATGATAGGAAAACTTTTCAGCCCGCTGTCGATTCAAGACCGCGAGACCTGCCGCTGCGCGAGCGTAAGACGCACAAAAATTGTTTCCCACTGGCGGGTAATCAAATCCCAACTGAAACGACCGACGTGAGAGCGCCCTGACGCTCCCAGTCTTCGACGCAGATCAGGATCCGCGAGGAGTTGCGCCAAACGGGCCATCATCTCATCATCTTCACTTACCAGGAAGCCGGTTTTTCCGTCGATCACAGATTCCGGTTCGTAATCCTTGCGCGCAATCACCGGCAAACCGCTGGCCGCCGCCTCCAGTAAAACTCTGGGCGATCCTTCCCAGCGGGAAGGAAACATAAAAACATCCGCCCTGCGATATTCCTCACGAAGCGCGATTCGCCCCAGCGAGCCACGCATCTCGAGGTTCGGCAGGGATTTGGCGCGCTCACGCAATTCTTCCCTCATGACGCCATCTCCCACCACAATAAAATCCGCCTGGGGGTAGCATCGCGCAGCTTCGACGACCACGTGTGGTCCTTTGAAGACACGAAGCGCCCCGACAAAGAGCACGCGTGGTCTAGGATTTGGCGGTCGGTCCCAGTTAGGTGTAAAGAAATCGGTATCGACCCCCGTAGGAACTATCTCGCTCGGCAGGCTGTAATTCTCTTCCAGACTTCGCTTGACCTTAGCCGAGTTGCTGAACAGGTAGTCACAGCGCAGCATGGTCTCCTCGAGGAGCCGAATCGTCTGCGGAGTAATCGTCTCATCACGCCAGTCGGTCTGCGATTCGATGGTGCCCACGACCACGCACCGGCTGTGCCGACGCGACCGCAGTTTCAAATACCATCGACTGGCCGGAGAAGCTTTCAGATAAAACAGAATATCCTGCCGCCCGAACAGGAATTGCGCAAGCAACGGTATCGTCTGCAGCCGTTGTGGAAGTTGAATCAAGCGGGTATTCGGCCGACGGAGGATTTCCGGGGCGGGCGGCCCCTGCACAAACATGGTCACGGAGAATTGATCGGAGTCCAGCCGGCTGACGATTTCCCGCGCGTTGATCATCTGGGCATTGGTGAGGCCCTCGTCCGCAAAAGAGTCGACCAATATGTTGACCGGCTTCATTCGATTGTTTCAGTCCAACCGGCTCGGCTTCGATTAGCTGGCTGCACGCGTACCAGCGTTCGGCCCAGAGCTCAGCAGATTCAGGCCAATCTCACGCAAACGGGATCGCAAGTAAGACTCCGAACTGCGATGGCTGATGGACCTTGTCAGGTGCTCGAACGCAGTTTCAAGTAAGCGACGCCGCTCCGGCCTTCCGGCTTCGCGCGGCAAAGGCTTCTGTTCTCCGGGATCTGCCTCAAGATCGAACAAATCCTCGGCGTGGGTGTCGAAATTCAGCAGCAGTTTGTATCGCGATTCGCGAACCGCGAGCAGCCGAGCCCCGCGACGAAGATCGGGGCGAAAGCGACTTCTGCGGCCCGCAGCACACTCGGCAATCGCAGGTTCACTCCATTCTGTCCCGTCGCGGATGTGCGTCCAGTGACTTTGTCCTTGAAATTCCGCAGGAATTGGCGACTCGGCAGCCGCGAGCAGCGTCGGCGCGAGATGGAGGAAGCTGAAGGGATTGCCGGAGACCGTTCGTTTTGCGGCTCCCGGCACACGAAGGAGCAGCGGGACGTGGATCAATTCTTCCACCAATGAGGGCTCGTGGAACCGGTCCCCGTGTTCCAGAAATTCTTCGCCATGATCCGCAGTAAAGGCGAAAACGCAATTCTCCCAAAGTTTGGATTGACGCAACATCTCGATCAATCGTGCAAGCTGCACATCCACCCAACGAATCCCAGAGTCGTACAAGGCAACGATTTCGTTGCGATAAGGGCGCAGACGTTCACTCCCGACGTCAGATCGATTCCAGTATGCGTTCAGGTAACGGGCACGGGCAGCCGTCAGCCGGCCCTCTCCGAGCATCTGCAACCCCTTGTCCGTCGGATAGTAAGGGGCATGGGGATCCATCAAATGAAGCCACAGAAAGAACGGACCCTCACCCACCGAGGCCAGCCACGTTTGCGCATGATCAACGATCACATCGGCCGCCGGAAAGCGACGCAGCATATCAAACGACTTAGGCACGCGGGCTGCGGAGCGCTGGCAGTATTGAAAGTAAAGTTCATCGTAAGCCGCACCCATCCCCGGAATTCTATGACTGACTTTTTCTAAAGTGCGGTTTAAGGTCCCTGCCCAGCCACCTCGCCCGGGCGAGGTATTGCCGGAATCGGATAAGGGAGCAAGGTCATCATCCAGAAAATCTCGGAATATATCAAAGCCAAAATCGTAGCCAAACCGCTCCGATATATATGGGTTCCCCGCACCGAAAAACGCCGTCGCATATCCATCTTCTTTCAAGGCGGAAGCCAGACAGGTTTGTTCGACCGCAAGGCCCAGCACCTCGCGTCCCAGATCGAGCGGATAACGCGATGCCAGAATGGCGGGAAACGAGTAAGGCGTGGGAACGCCCGCCACAATGGCCGTGGGGAAGACAAAGCTTTCGCCAGCCAGGCCATCGAGAAAAGGCGTGGTGAGGCGGCCGTATCCCATGAAGCCACAATGATCGGCGCGCAGGCAATCCACGGTGACGAGCACCAGTGATTTTCGAGTTGCCATTTACGCTCTCCGCCCTGGAGCAAGCGCGTCGGCCGTGAACATCCGTTTCGTCACCGGAACGCGCATCGTGGATTGCATCGACTGAAACGCCCCTTTCTCCACCAAGTCGTATAGATCCTCATCGCGAACATACAAGAGATCCGGGTGCTTCGATTCAAGCGCAGCCAGAAACTCATCGAGCAGGCTAAGTGTGCGGCTGCGAAAGTCCTTTAGCGTGGAGTGGAAGTTGATGGAGTGAAGCGAAACGATGGCAGGCAGACCGCGAGCGAAACAACGCTCCGCCAATCGCAAACAGGCATCCACGGAAAACTCCTGCCCCACGGCCGGCTCGAAATCCATCGAGCGGTACAGATGCAAAATGCCGTGTGCGTCAAAGTGGGGTGGGAGCCCGCTCCCGGGTCCATTCTGCGACACATGAACGCCATGCTTCGCCCATGCATTATGCGTATTGTCGTTAGCGCGATAGCCTGGAGCGCACGCCGAGCGTGGAGCCTGGGAGAAAAATCGCGTAAACGTCTTTACCGCATCATCGATCAACACTTCTTGCGCTTCCGAACTTAGGAATTCCTCCCGCCCGTGTTGTCCAGGATCTGAGTATTCAAATCCAATCCAGGGCATGCGCCAGTGGATATAAGGGACGCCTGCCTTCCACAAGGTTCGCAGAAGAACTCCTTGCTCGCCGGGATCGTCCAAGCGGCGTTCCACGGCTGGCCGACAGAAATGTGTGGTTCCGTGCACAGCCGGCGCCAATACGCTCGCCGAAATCCCGGCGTGGTAGGCCTCGAACAGGCCCGGACGATTCCAGCCGTCCGGCAGACCCTCGGTCAAGGCGCGAAGATGGATCTGGCGAAAGCTATCGGCACTGACTTTCGTGAAGTCGACGTTGGCTACGATGAAGTTCATCCCCAGACAGGGTGGGCGTCCCACCGAGTCGCGGTGGCGATTGAGCAGCGCCGAGAGGGCCGCGACATCTTCAGCCGTCTCGAGACTGTAGAAATCGTAGCTGCGTTCGCCGAGGCTCACTCCCAGATCCCGCAATTGTTCCCAGCCCTCCCGGTCGCGCACCCCGACTCTTCCCCAGTCATCGCTCTGCAGAACAACCAACGGCCGGCTAAAGGCGAAGCCCTCCACGGGAACAAGCGAACGCGCACGCCGCCACACTCTACGCAAGATATTCAGCATGAGGCTTTCCGGTTCGTGATTCCTGATTCGTCGATGGAATTAATTCTCACTTGTCCGCCCGGTTCGCCGATGCGCTTCCCGGAAGCAGAACTCGCTCTGGCCTGCGAATCGCTGGCGAACGCCTGCTTAGCTCCCTCATCTGAAAGACGACCTTGAACAAGCGATAGCAGCCTCTTCGAATCACCCTGCGATGAGGCGGGACAAAGCGTACCGCCGTGCCTCCGAAGCCAGCCTTAAACCATGCCGGGCCGGACGTTGCGCCTGGCGTGTAGCCTCCGAAATCGTACTCGCTGCAGCCATGGGATTTCGCCCAAAGCAGGGCTCTCCATTGCAGGATATGGCCGACGTTGAAGTGTTCATGCTTCTCGGCCGCTCCCCAAACATACCAACATCGCTTCCCCGCGCGCCCAATCACAGCTCCGCCATAAACCCGGTTCTCGTAGCGGGCCAGCAGCAGGGCACCACGAGCGCCGGCACTCGCCAACCAGCGGATGGCTCCGCGCAAATCGCCGGGAGCCTCCGCCTGGAAGCCCTTGCGGGCCGCCACCCGGGCATGCAGGATCAAGAATTCCTCCATCTCCTCATCCCCCGAAGCTGGAAGCACCGAAACTCCGAGCCGTTCCGCGCGCCGCACCTCGTATCGTGAATTCTTACGGAATTTCGAGAAGATTTCATCCTCGTCCTCGGCAAGGTCGAGACGAAGGGAGGCACGTTCACCGCGCAGTTGTTCCCACCCTGAATTCCTCAAACTATTTTCTCTGTTCCCATCCGGTGTTTCTATCCAGTCAGGAGAAGCGTCAAAATAAGTAAGCCGCTCCTGTCTCATCTGCTCGATGAATTGCTGGGTCGCCGCCTGCCACAACCGGTAGTCATCGCAAACTGGTCCTCGATTGGCGATGACGGCTCGCATCCAGGGTAAAGAAGATCCCAAAGGAGAATGCAACCCAAAGGTGCTGAACCACCGAACCTCTTCGTGGTCTCGCAGCAGCGCAACTCTTGCCCCCGAAACATGCCACTGCGGGAACTGGAAAAGATGGGCTGTGTCCTGGCTGTCGAGAAAACGTGCGATCTCGCTGGTCAGGGAGGAAGAGAGATCGCTGGTCGTGTAGAACTCCAAGTCCATTTTGCTAAGAATCCCGCCTCATTCGGAGCCACTCCGGAAACGTCGCCGGCGCGGGGTTCGGCGAAGCAACGTGCAAGGATACCGGGCGTAGTCTCAAAGGTATCCCAAATCCCTAAGCCTCTGCTCCACCGCCGCCTGGTCAGCCTGATCCAGATCGAGGGTATCGCCACGCACAAGCTCTCGCAACAAGAAGACGACGAGTTCGTCCACGCTGCCGAACGTGCTGCCAAATCTTTGTTCCGCGGCAACGCACAAATCCGCCGGAAGCCGGACTTCACGCAGTTCGCTCATGATTGACCTGGCCTCATTGTCCAAAAACTCCCCGCACTCGCGTCCAGACCGCATTGGCGATCAAACGATCGTCGGCGTCCAAACCCATGGCAAAGGCCACGGCGCAAAACGCCCCGTAGGCGAGCAATAGGGCAACGACGACCAGTATCCAATCCGCCCGCATAAGCAGCGCAGCCTTGCTCACCAGAAGCGCGATCAATAAAGCGCTTCCAGTCGGAGGCAGCAACTTCAGATAGCTGCGATTGTACGGGGACAACTTGAGCGCCAATCGCACTTCCACAAGATTCCAGGCATTCACGCCGGCGTTGGTAATGGCCGCGGCAACAGCGGCTCCCCATGCCCCCCAAAGCGGGACAAGCCAGACGCTCAAGACCACCATCACGGCCGCCATCGCGGCCTGCACGCGAATCAGGCGGTGCTGATTGCCCGACATCGCCAACAGCGTGCCCACCGATCCGACACCACAGTTTACCAATTGACCGCAGGTTCCGATCACCAGGATGGACCAGCCCGCCTCGAAATCGTGCCCGAAGATGCGCATGATGGGGCGCGCATACGCAATCATCACGATCGCCAAGGGAACCGTCAACCCCAGCATCCATTTGGTAAGTGTCTGGAACAAACGGCCCAGCAGTACATATTCTCCGCGCGTGTGAAGATCCGCGATTACAGGTGCGAAGATTTGATTCACCGACTGCATAATGATGGTTTCATACGCAATGAGTGCGCCTGCCGTCGCATAAACTCCAACGTCGTGAACTCCGCGGTACACACCAAGAGTAATCCGGTCCGTCTGCCCCATAAAGAATTCCAGCAGTCCGATGCCAAACATGGCTGCGGAAAATGACCAGACTTCCGGCTCGATCCAGAGCTTTCTAACGTCAAGCGACCTGGCCACAACCGGCGTGAGACGCCATACCAGGGAGATGAGGAGGGTCATCACCACAATCGCACTGACGATCTGCGCCACCAGGTATCCCCACAGCCCGCCCCCCAGAGCAATCAACACTACCGCCACCGCCATGGTGACTGGGCTGGCTACGAACCTCGTGACCATGGTGCGACGGCCAACTTCTTTGTAGCCTCCCAGAACTTTGCTAAAGAAGGTAGTGAGCGCGCCCGTAATCATGAGGAGGGCGAAGAGCGGAAGATAACCTACGAGTTGAGGCGAATGATAAAAGCTCGTAGCTACCCAAGGCCCAACTTTGAGCAATAAGGCGGCAAAAGCCAGGTTGGTGGCCAGCAGCATCCATGAGCCATTCCACAGCAGCGAGCGCAGCGCTCCGAATTTCCCGGAGGCGGAGTACAGCGCTACAAATCGCACCGCCGCATCGGGTAGGCCCAGGGTATTGACGATGCCCAGGAAACTGATGATCGTCAGGCCCAGGGCATACATCCCGAGAGCGTCCGCACCCAGGACACGAGCCAGATAAACCCGGAAGACGTAACCGAAGACTGCGGTGAAAATGGTCCCCGCGAAGACTATTCCAGATTGCCGGGAAATGCGGCCCATCTCGGTCTGAAAGCTCACCTTCCCCGGTGCAGCGGAGACAATCTCAAGACCTGACTCATCGGCAGGCATCGCCCCTGTCGAGCGTGTCGCGTCAGCCTGTAAGTCTGAAGACAAATAATCCCTCAACCCCTCCCACGGTCCACGGACGCGCGGACGCAAACCCACCTCGCAGCGCATTCGAGTCCGCCGAAAACCGGGAATTGCGATTCATCAGTCTAAATGCTTTTTCACTCCCGGTGTGGCGCTCTGCGCGGCCACAGTCGGCTCAGCACACCGCGGACCAACGACTCCACTTCCGGCGAGCGTTTTAGCAAGCTGGCGGCGCGATACCTCACCATTTCTCGCAGATGGCGGAACCAGGAACTCGTCAGGGTGACGTAAAGCGTCTGGCGCGTGCTGTTTCCAAAACGTTCTTTATAGCCTTCCGCACCGAGACCGAGATCGACCACGTTCATTCCGCCCATGTCACAGGCTTCGATGACAATCCTTGAGAGCAGGCAGTAGCCCGGAGACTGCTCCTCCCAGCGGCTGTCGAATGTTGGCTGATACCAAAACCAGCTTCCGTGGAATTGAAACCCATAATTCCACGCCACTGGGCGGTCCCCAATCATTAGCAAGCTCAAAGTCACCACGCTCGTACCGGAGAATCGCCTTGTCAGTTCTTCCAGGAAGAACCGCCGCTCGGCTGTAGCGAGACTGCTGACGCGCCCCGTGGCCTGGAAGCGCGCCACGTGGGCAGCGGCGAATCCAGGAAAGGCTGCCAGTATCTGTTCCCCAGACTGCAGGTGAGCGAACGTCACCGGGCCTTCACGCTCCATCGCACGCAGATAGCGGCGAAGCTTTTTCTTGCTTACCAGAGAAGCCTTCAATTCCTGGCGTTGGTCTCCGGAGCCCAACTCCACTTGGGCGCACAAGTATGCGGGCCGGATATAAACGTGGAAGCCATACTTTCTCGCCGCGCTCCGGAGCGCGTCCGGGGTCTGGGAATCGGCGGGAAGATTCGCGAGCGTCATCCCTGCCGCGCTGGTCTTGCGCAGCTCCGCGAAAACGGCATCGACGAACTCAGGCCGCCTTTGCGGCGGAGACAGAAATTCGCAATAGTCTGCTGTAGTTGTGGCCAGAAAACTTATGTTTTGCGCGGCGGGGTCCATAGCCAGAGAGGCCACGCCAACCAGATCGTCACCCTCATAACCCAAGAGCAGCAAGGGCTTCAAAGAAGTCCGATAAGCAGACTGCACGGCAAGCGCCCACTCGCAGGTGTAAAACACTTCTGGGCGCTCCACCTGCAACGCTACGTCATTCCACTGACGCTGCAGCCGGGGATCGTCGGGAATTTCCCTGTGCAGGACGATGCGCAGACTCACTTCTCTCCAGTCACTCCAGTTTTCGAGAACACATAGTAATACCAATCAGTAATGTAAGGCCGGCTCACTCGCGGGTAGTCGTCCCCCTGCACGCGCAGCATCCGGTACCCCAATCCGCCGAGTTCGCGTTCGACTTTCCGGGGAACCGCAAGGTGAGTCTTCAGGCCGCCGTGCGCGGGATCCATCCAATAGCCTTGCCCTTGCCAAAACATTCGGGTGGGCAGCCTCCTCGCCGTCCGGCCGAGCGAGCGCAGCACGGCCTGCAAACCCGCGAGTATCACTCGCGCAGCCGTTAAAGACCACAGGCATGGGCGAAAGAAAACGGAATCGATCCCCACAATCTTCTCCGCGATGCCTCGCACCCGCTGAGGGTTCCACGATGCGCGCACCCAGATCGAGCGTGGGTTGTGAGAGGAGAAAATCAGAATTCCCTCGGGCTTGAGCACGCGGCGAATTTCTCTTAACGCGCGGAGCCGGGATTCATCTGGAACCAACATGTCTATCCCGTTGAAGGCCATCACAGCAGCGTCAAAGCTCGACGAGGTAAGGCTCGACAAGTCGGCAGCATTGGCAACTTGAAACTCAAGCTTAGGAAACTTCTTCCGGCATGCCGCAATCATCTCCGGCGCATAATCTACCCCTACGTAGCGGCCTGCAACCGACGAAAGGTAAGGAGTCGTTCTTCCCCCTCCCACCCCAAGGTCAAGAATCGCCATGCCTGATCGCACATACTGGTCGAACAACAGACGTTCGCAGGTCGTCAGATAGTCGAGCGCCGCATAGTACTCCGCCACCGCCGGCGCGTTGTAAGTCAGAATGTTCGGATCGGGCTGGGAATCGGGCTGGGTGTCGACCATCGCGGATCAGGTCCGATTCTACTCGCGGTCTTTAGGGCGCGTCTCCGGACAGGCGCGATCGGAAGTCGCGGTGAAAGCCCGAGACATGCGCCTCGAATTCAGACAAGTTCATCTCCGCCGTCACGTGAACTCTGGGCAGCGCGAATCTAGGTAACTGTGCGCCGAAGCCTCCGCCAATGTTCATGAACGCACATTGGAAGCCCGCTTGCTCGGCCATTTGTATTTCTCTGGTAGTCACCGAGTCCGGATCGCCAAACGGGTAAGCCAGCGCCCAAACTGGTTTTCCGATGGCGTTCTCCAGCAAGCTGCGGCTTTCGGAAATCTCCCGCCAGGCCAAGTCGGAGCTCTGTTGCGAAAGGATGGGATGGTTCAGCGTGTGGGATCCGACGCTCATGCCCTGAGCTACAAGTTGCCGCAAATCGTCTGCGTTGAGCAGGGAAAAGCGGCGGCGTTGCCCCTCGTCGTCGTGGCACCCTGCGTTCCAGCGCTCAGGCAACCCGAAGTTGATTCGTGATGCTTCGATAAAACCGGCTCTGGTCGCCTGATCGTATCGTGACAACTTCTTCAGCAGATTCCACCACGCCGACCTTCTCTGCGCCCGGTCTCCCAACTCAACATTCATTCCCAGCGCATCAAGGGAATAGCTCCCCGCGGGCGCCGCCAGCAACAAAAGATAGAGTTCTTCGTACCACAGCATCTGGGTGGTCTGCTCGACGGAGGCGCCCAACACGAAGAAAAGGCAGGACAGCTGTTCTTCCAGCAGGATCGGCGCCATATCGGTAAGGGCATTCCGCAGACCATCGTCGCAAGTGAGAAGAATGGCCAGTTCGGGCAGGTCTTTCCCATCGACGATCCAGTCCCTTACCTGCTCGGGCGACACAACGTGATAACACTCCTTCAGCAGGCGAAGCTGGCTGCGAAAGTTGTCCGCGCTGACCAGACTGCCGTCCTGTTGGGGGTCGGAAACTTGATAGGACTCGGGCAGAACACCGTGATAAGTAACGACACAAAAACTCCCGCCATCCGCACGCCGGCGAAGGTATCCGGAGTTGGCTAACCACGGATACACCACACGCTTCAGAATCGGGCTCACAACCAGCACCTCATCATCGGACCACAAACTCCCAGCGCAGAGGAGTACCACGCTTGATCCCCCGCGCTGCGCTTTTACCCAACACTTCCGTTAGATGCCGCGGGTGCAGCCCGTGTCCGGGCCGAATTGAGCGGACGTTTGCCACCGTGAATGCTTCGCCCTGCTTCACATCCTCCACCACAAACAGGGACCGGCGAAACACCCGGCTCGCTTCTTCCTTAGCACTCAAGCCAAAGTGGATTTCACCAAGAGCTTTTTCGGCAATCCGTACTGCATCCACCATCGCTTTGAATTCCTGCGGCTCCAGTGAGAACGCGCTATCCGGCCCGGGAGTTGAGCGCGACAATGTCAGATGCTTTTCGATGATGCACGCGCCCAACGCAACTGCGGCTACGGGAACTGCGATTCCCAGGGTGTGGTCCGATAAGCCCACCGGGACACCGAACCGCCGCGCCATCTCCGGAATCGTGCGCAGATTCATGTCCTCGGCTGGCGCCGGATAAGCGCTGGTGCACTTCAACAATGCGATCTGCGACGCGCCCGCCTCGCGAGCGCTCTGCAACGCCTCCTCAATCTCCTCCACCGTAGCCATGCCCGTGGACATGATCAGGGGTTTGCCGGTGCGCGCCATCTTCTGAATGAGAGGAATATCGACCAGTTCCAAGGAAGCGACCTTGTGAGCGGGAACGTCCATCTCCTCAAGGAAGTCCACCGCCGTCGGATCAAACGCGCTCGAGAAACAATCCATTCCCAGTTCTTCTGCCAACTTCTTGAGTCTCGGTTGCCATTCCCAGGGCATGTAAGCTTCGCGGTAAAGATCGTGCAGGTTGCGTCCATCCCAGATCGTGCCGCCGCCGATGCGGAATTCCTCGCGATCGCTGGCGATAGTGATCGTGTCCGGCGTGTAGGTTTGCAGCTTGACGGCGTCGGCTCCGGCATCTTTGGCCGCGCGGATGATCTGTTCTGCTTCGTCGAACGAGCCATGATGATTGGCTGACACCTCGGCCACGATGTACGCGGGAGTCCCCACCTCGATGCATCTGGTCCCAATCCGGATCGCTTGCGAAATGGCTTGGCTTCTCATCGTCGATCACTATGCTGCATCGGGAAGCTTGAAGAGCACGATCGCCTCACCCTTCAAAACGACTTCACCGCGCTGGTTGGTACACACCGTCTCCAACGTGGCGATGGGCTTGCCGTCCTTAATGGTCAGCACTTGAGCTCTTGCTTCAAGCGTGTCTCCGATAAAGACCGGCGCAACGAACTGGAGCGACTGGCTCAGGTAAACCGTCCCAGGTCCCGGCAAGTCGTTGCCTAAAACGGCGGAAATCAGGGAAGCAGCGATCATGCCGTGTGCGATCCTCTGTCCAAAACGGCTATGCTTCGCAAAGTCCTCGTCTAAGTGAATCGGATTCCGGTCACCCAGGAGTTCCGCGAAACCTCGGACAATCTCATCCCGCACGCACAACGATCGTGTCGCTACCTGTCCAACTGTCAGCATTTGCACCTCACGCCAGTCAATCGGTCGCAAACCTTGGGGGAATCGTCATACCCCAGGGACTTCCTCCTTCTCACTAAGCAGCACTTCAGCCGCCGGTAGCGGCGCCTTCCGCCCACTTCGCATGATGTCCCCGGATTCGGGCCCCTTGTTGAATAGTAGATCCACTGCCGAAGCGTACGGCAAGAAAGGTGGAAAGCGCTGTTCGTATTCCGGGCAGCTATAATTGTGAAAGTACACTGCAATGCCCTCTTCGGCAAACATACTTAGATCATTAAGCAGATAGGTCGCCGATCGCGGCGAGAGATAATCCGTCGCCCCCAACCGTTCACACGTCGCCACCAGATGTCCAGAACGATGTCCTTCCAAATGCAAGGTTGAAGATCGCACCATCGGAGTTTTTATCGAAAGCTCAACGGCGAGCCACTGTACGAGAGCCAGATTGAGATCAATGAGCCTTTCTCCGGGACCGTACTTCTCCAGAATTTCCCTGAATCGCGGAAAATAGTGCTTAAAGTATCGCGCCCTCCCGTAGTTCACCTCAACGCTGCGCAGGTGCTTCTGCCGGAATCGTGGCTCCCGGATCTTCACCTCGCAAAGCGGCTGCCGCGGGCACCCGCGAAAAACGACCGGCACTGTCAGCCATTGCAGACCGGTCCCAGTCGAGGACTTGATCCGATTCCGTTGGTGCCACGACTGCTTCACAAACTGAGCATCATCCAGCAGGACAAACTGATCCACCTGGTCGATCAGGTCAAAGAACCCGGTCCACGGAAGATACCCTGGTTGTGAGATCGCAATCTTCACTTTTTCGCTTGCGCCAATATGTAACGCTCGCTCACCTCCTGCGGCACAAATTCGCAATCACGCACACAGCAAGCTTCATGTAATTTGCCGATCCGGATATGAATCAGCTCCGTCATGGGAACATGGCCCTTTCCAAAACGAAGTGGATGCCATCCTGTCCCTCGACCACTTCCGACGGAAATCGCTGAAAACCGGCGCTCGCAAACAACTTCAACGAAACCTCGTTAGTCGGCTTGACGTAAGCATCGATGAAATCGATTTCGCTGTCCTGGAAAATTCTTTCGGTGCCGACTGCGAGGATCTTCCCACCCCATCCGCTCCCCCGAAACCTCGCACCCAAACTGACCGACAACACAGCACGCTTGCCTTTGATCTGATAGCGAATCTCCCCAACTGGCAGACCATCTTTGTTCGCCGCTGTGTAGAACACCGCTTCGGGATCACCCAGCTTCCCTCGAAACCATTTCGCATGGTCCTCCCACGAGATCATCTTGCCGTTAAAAGACGCAGCTCGCGCCTCCGGATCGTTGGCCCATTCCCAGAAAATCTCGCAATCGGACTCAACCGTCCGCCGCAGCTGCAAATCTGAAAGAAACGTAACCACCCGGTTCGCGCCCCGTCCGTCGACAAGTTTCCGCCCTTTCTCGGACTGGCTCTTCCTCGTTTCGCCCGAGTTGAGCAGTTGCGTCAGCTTTTCGGCCAGTGCGCATGCACTCACGTCGGCTCCGTTTCCCAAGCTCCAGGCAACCCCCATTTTTCCCGCCGCCGCGGCTACACCTCGCTGATTCTCCGCCACAACCAGAAGAATGCCAGGCAATCCTAGAAAGCACGTCTCCCAGAAAGTTGTGCCAGCACCAATAACAGCGACATCCGCCCAAGCCATGAGTTCAGAAACGCAGGTCGAATCGGTAATCAGACGCATTGACTCGTTCTGAATCAAACCCTCCACCGATCGAAGGTGGGGATTGCTGCCCCCAACCAGAACCATCGTCTCCAGGCTCAGGCCGGAAAGCTTCTGAATTGCTTCGATCGCTTTCGCTGTGAGATTGTCCGGATCGCTGCCTCCCATGGTGATCAGAACTTTCCGCCCGGCTGCGGGAATTTCACGCCGCATGTTACGCCACGAACGAAACTCCCGTCGCAGCATGGCGTAGCGCGGCCCTAACAGCAACTGCGTGGAAGAATCACGATTGGAGTAAAGGTCCGGACTCGCCTGCACGTTCTGGTTCAGCACCAGATCGGCGCTGTAAGTCTCAGCGTGCACATAGTCGTCGATGAACAGCAATTTGAATCCGGCAGTTTTGATGGCTGACTGGTGAACCGAGCCGAACTGGTAGCCGTCCAGGACGATCCACTTCGCGTTCTTCTTGCTGGCAATATGCAGCGTCTCTTGCGCATCTTCTGCCGTTCCCGCTCGGGCCGTCAGCTGCTCTATTTCAATTCCTTCGACTTTCAGCCGCGTCTCAATTGCAGGAGTTGAGCCGGCCATGGCAAATACCGACTTGCCTCCCGAATCCTGCCAGGCTTGCGCCAAGGCCAGACATCTCATGACATGCCCCGTGCCCATGGCGACGCTGGCATCTGCCCGGATTAGAAGCGTTCCCTCACCCACAACGTTACTCCGTGACCGTTCAGCTTCAACTCAACGCATCGTCGTCGCGCGTTCTTTGTGCGCCGAGGACAACAACTCCCGCAAGCGTCCCGCAGCAGCCGGCTGCCAGCAATTCTCACGAACGTCCGCTCTCACCGGATGCTGTTGCAGATACTCCGGAAAAGCTTTCCTCGGGAAAGGCGTTCGCATACCCGATGCCAGTTCGCGAGACATTGATGTACGCGGTGGGAAGTACGACCACAGGCCGCGCGGAGGGCGAGCGTCTTCTTGTCAGCCGTGCCCGGAACTGGTATCCGGAATCGTATTTGTCCCAGAAAACATCGATCAGTTGCGATGTGGAGAGTTGGTTGGAGACGCGGACGTAATGCCCCAGCCCGCCTCTTTGAGCTCCCCGCCGTAAAGGGAAAACTTTCGCACTGGGATGAAGACAATGCAAAAGACTGGCATGGAGACCAGGCCGCGAAACCCACACCTCATCGCCCGAGCCAACCGTCTGCACCCAGCGTTGCAGTAGGATCAGCGCCTCCAATTCTCCATGCAGCAGCAACGACATGATCTCCCACCAATCCAGTCCATGTTGGTCGATCAGCCGTCCGCATCCCGCGCCCAGCAACTCGCGCACTCGGCGAAAAGTATCGAAACCATTGCGCAGGGAATCCAGTGTTGTCACTGGACACTGGAACTGACTGGTCCAGCGCGCATAGGTATTCTTCCCGCCCATTCCAAGGTCCACGATGCGATCCCAGCGCTGCCCGGCCCAGGCGCCGGCATCCGCAGTATCGTGAGGATCGATTAGAAGGACTCTCATGGAATTCACCAGGCGGTCAGTCCGCCATCCACCACCAGGCATTGCCCAGTGATGTATGAAGCTTCGTCGGACGCGAGAAATGCGGCCGCGCTGGCCACTTCTTCAGCGGTGGCCATTCGCCGAAGCATGGTCTTCTCGGAGTACCGCTTTACAAATTCTTCGGATTGTCGCTGCGTCGATGCCACTCCGCCGGGGACGAGAGCGTTCACACGCACCCCGCGCTCACCCCACATGGCCGCCAACCATCGCGTCGCACCCTCGGCCGCGGCCTTCACCGCCGCGTACTGCACCGGCGTTGGCAGCATTCCTTCTGGATAAATGCGGTGATCCACTCCGGCCTGCCCGTAGATGGAGGACAGAAAGACTATGCTCGCGGGCTGGCCCGCCAGGCGATTTACGCCGTTCCGCAACAGCAGAACATGTCCCGCAATGTCGACTGCAAACAGGTTCGTAAAGGAATCGTGCGTAAGCTTTTCAAACGGTACACCCACACCTTCCCGTAGGGACGCGTTTGCGACAACGATGGTGGGTACGCCGGCTTGATCCACGATGTGATCCAGACAACTCCGAATACTCTCCTCGTCGCCCAAATCGAGCTGCACGGGAATGTAGTTCCCGCTTATATTCTCCTCACGTTCCACCCATTGCATGGCTTTCGAAAGGTCGCGAGAAGCGACGACTACGGTGGCTTGCTCCGCAGCCAGACGCGTCGCGATCGCGCTCCCCAGCAGGCCTGTGCCTCCCGTGACTAGCGCGACTCGGCCCTTCAGTCCCTTCATGCGGCTCGCTCCGCCAGGATC
The DNA here is from genome assembly GCA_963749985.1 of uncultured Acidobacteriaceae bacterium. GTDB lineage: Bacteria > Acidobacteriota > Terriglobia > Terriglobales > Acidobacteriaceae > Sulfotelmatobacter. The sequence goes on from CAVVOS010000009.1 coordinate 306,373, forward strand.
ATCTCGCAGAGTTTGAGGTCGAATTCTAAGGCTACATGCACCGACCGCTCCGGCGGCGTCTCAACCACTCCCATGCGTTCTCCGAAAAAGTGGCCAACCTGCGTCAGCGCCGGCAGCCGGGCAATCTTGATGGAACCGTTGGGGCGAAATACCGGGGGCAACAGCGGACGTTCCTTCAAATATTTGTTGCCGAAGTACATGTGCCAGTAATCGCCGTCGCTATCCGGCATTACCGCCCAATGGAAGTCGTGCGGGTCTACCGGCGTTACGCTCACCAGGAAATCGAAGTCATCGCTCTGAAACTTGTTCACGGCGCTTGTTAAGTCATCGACGCTGCGCAGCGGAGATGACGGTTGAAGGCATACTAACGTATCGGTAGAAATTCCGATCCCGGCGAGATGTGCCGCCATGTGCTGACAAGTGATGTGCGAGGCGACGAGATCGCCGCACAACTCTTCCGGCATCAAAATTGGCACACTCGCGCCACAAGCCCGCGCGATTTCCGCTATTTCGTTATCTTCGGTGCAAACATACACACTCTCAAAAAGTCCACTCCGGCGCGCAACCTCTATGGTGTACGCGATGAGCGGCTTCCCCGCCAGAGCGCGCAGATTCTTTCCGGGCAGGCGTTTGCTTCCTCCGCGCGCCGGGATGGTACAAAGCATCGGTTTAGGCACTCAACCTCCCCGGCACGTAAGCATCGTGCTTTACGCTCTCCAGCGGAGATACGCCGTCTCGCACCGTCAATCCATGCACCAGCAATTCCGCGAGTTTGAGGTCTTCTTCGTCATCAATGTCGATTCCACGATTCGGATCCATCGGGGCGAGATGAAACGGGGATCCGTAGAACGCATTCTGCGCAAGGAACTCCCTGGTCCTCGCCCACCAGATCGCACCCGTGGGGCAGAATGTGCGCGGCAGTTCCTGGCTCCTGACCAGGCTCCGTTCCCCGAAGAGCCAGCGTCCACCCTGCAATTCATCAGAAACCACGGCCCACTGCGGATACACGCCTCGATAGGGGATCACAGAAATCTGAAAAAGACGGTCATGACTTTTGAACCTACGCCAATGCTCGACAATGTCTGCGCTGCGCACCAGTGGACAGTTCGGCATGCACTGGCAAATGGCCTCGGGTTCCGTCCCTTGACTGCGCAGTACGCCAAGAACGTGCCGAGCCACGTCGACAAGCTGCGCAGAGTCACTGGCGAGTTCCGGGGGGCGCAACACGAAAACGGCTCCATACCACTCGGCGATGCGGCCTATGGCGGGGTCATCGGACGACACAATCACCGTGGCAAACAGTCCGCTGTTCAAAGCCGCCGAAACCGAATACGCCAGCATAGGATGCCCAAAGAACGGCCGCACATTCTTTCCCGGAAGCCGCTTCGACCCGCCGCGCGCGGGGATGATCGCGATGGGATTACTGCTCAAAGCTCACCCACTTCCGCTCCGCGGCCGAGGTCAGCGCGGCCAATGCAACTCGTAAAGTCAATTCCGATTCGGCCAAACCGCGGTTAGCTGTCGTGCGGCGATGGACAGAGGAAAAAAACTCTTCCACCTCCGCGATGTACATCTGATTGGCCTCGAAGTTGTACTTTATGAATTCTGGCGCGCCTTCGGATCGAATAATTCTGACCTGATTCTCAGCATGAACCCACTCCAGCCGGGCAGCATCTCCTGCCAGCACACACGAGCGGGACGCGGTTCTCTGAGCAAAATCCATGTGTATGTCGGCCTGGGCACCGGAACGTAAACGGATCAGGATGGTCGCGCAGTCCTCCACGTTCACCTCCAACTCACTGACCTGACCCGCCATGCACGTAAGTTCTCGCGGCGGACCGAGCAGCCACAGCATGTAGTCGATCTCATGGGACGCATCCAGAATGATGCCGCCGCCTAGCTCGCGCCGCGCTGTATAGCTTTGCCGATAATCCTGCAAGGGACGCCAATCGGGCAGGTATTGAGCCACTTCGGCGCGTGCCCACAAAATGCGGCCGGCAACGCCTTCCTCCATTAAGCGCTTGAGTGTCTGTATTCCCGGATTAAAGCGCAGATTATATCCAACCTGCGCTACCCGCCCGCGCTCGGCAGCTTCAGCTTTGAGTGCGCTTATGCCGTCCAGACGGTTGCTCAGCGGCTTTTCGATAAACACATCGGCACCGCTGCGCAGGGCGCGGAGTGCGTGCTCCACGTGACAAACGGGAGGTGTACAAACGAAAACCACATCTGGCTTGAAAGTGCGGAGCGCTACGTCCAAATCCGCGAAGCCCTCAACGCCTAGGTCGTCCACTACTGGCTGCAGCCGCGCGGCATCGGGATCGGTGGCTGCTAGATTGCGCGTCCCCAGTTGCCGGAGATTAGCCATGTGGCGACGTCCAATGGACCCCGCACCTGCCACCAGCACCGAATATTGAGCAAAGGGGAGCGACGTCGAATTCATACGGCGAATGCTACCGCAATCTTCTTTACCGCGGTGATCACGTCTTCCACGTCCTGATCGCTCATCCCGTGAAACATCGGGAGACTGATCAGACGCTCATACGCATCCTCCGCAATGGGATACTCGCCGCCGCGATATCCGAAGCGATCGCGGTAATAGGGATGGCGATGCACGGGAATGTAGTGAACGTTGACCCCAATGTTCTCCGCCCGCAACGCCCGGAAAACCTGAGCCCGATCCGCGGTCAACTTCTCAAGATTGAGCCGGATGGGGTAAAGATGCCACGCCGGACTCACATCTGCTCGAACCGCAGGCAGCGTCACGCCCGCCAGACCGGCAAACACGGTTGAATAGCGCTCCGCAATCTCTCGCCTGCGCATCAGATTTGCCTTCAGCTTTTTCAGTTGCGACAATCCCAGAGCGCAGGCCATGTCGGTGAGCCGGTAATTGAACCCAAGAAGCACCATCTCGTAGTGCCATTGCCCGGCGGTCTGACGTTGCCGTGCCTCGCTCGAGATGCCATGATTGCGAAACCGCCGCAGCGCCTCGGCGCAATCCGCGCGGTCAGTCGTCACCATGCCGCCTTCTCCAGTCGCAAGGTGCTTCACGGGGTGAAAACTGAAGACGGTCATGTGGGCGATGCCGCCGGTGCGCCGCTGCCGATATTCCGCACCTAGAGCGTGCGAGGCATCTTCAATCACAATCAATCCGTGGCGCGCAGCGAGTTCCAGGATCGCGTCCATCTCTGCCGGATGACCCGCATAATCCACGGGAAGTACCGCCCGCGTGCGCGCCGTGATTCGCGCCGCGACTTGCTCCGGATCAAGGTTGAGCGTGTCGGTGCTCACGTCCGCAAACACCGGAGTCGCTCCCTGGTAGAGCACGCAGTTCGCCGTAGCCGCGAACGTCATGGGAGTAGTGATGGCTTCGTCGCCCGGCTTCAGCCCTGCGGCGAAGGCCGCGCCATGCAACGCGGCCGTACCGGAACTGAAGCTGACCGCATGCTTAGCTCCCACCCAGGCCGCGAACGATTCCTCGAACTCTGCCACTTTCGGGCCGGTGGTGAGCCAGTCGGAGCGCAGCACGTCCACCACCGCCTGAATGTCATCTTCTCCAATGGATTGGCGCCCGTAAGGAAGAAGCGTCTTCCGCACGGGCGTTCCGCCATCCACCGCGAGTAATTCTTGTTTGCTGGATATCGATATCATGGGCATCGCGCTAGTCTGGAAGGCCTAAGACTGCCTTACTACCTGAGACCCCGAAGCAGCGGCATCTAAGCCGGCACCGGCGACTTGGCAACGGCGCTGGGTTCAATCAGTTCCTGGAGTTGCTCGTGGTTCAGCCACTGTTTATTACTGTCGCTGGTATAGCGGAAACCCGGCGGCAATTCCCTTCCCTGAACCCAGTTCCCTTTCTTCCACCAAGGGTGCGAAGGTTGGACGATATACATGTCGTCCAATTCCACGGCAGTGCGCGCTTCATCTTCGGAAAGCAGCACCTCGTGCAATTTCTCCCCCGGCCGAATGCCGATGTATTCCACCTCGCATCCCGGAGCGACCGCCTCGGCCAGATCGACTAATCGCATGCTTGGAATCTTGGGCACGAAGATTTCACCGCCATGCATCTGCTCAATCGAGCGCACCACAAATCGCACTCCGTGTTCCAGAGTAAGCCAGAATCGGGTCATGCGCGGATCAGTGATCGTGATCCTGCCGCGTTTGCGCTGTTCCAGAAACACCGGAATGACGCTGCCCCGGCTGCCCACAACGTTTCCATACCGGGCGCAGCTGAAACGAGTTTCCTGCGCTCCCGCATAGGCGTTGGCCTGCACAAATACTTTTTCGGCGCACAGCTTCGTAGCTCCATATAGGTTGACCGGATTCACGGCTTTGTCGGTGCTGAGAGCCAGGATGCGCTGGACGCCCCGGTCGATGGCCGCATCGATCACATTGCGGCCGCCCATGATGTTGGTCTGAATCGCCTCGAACGGATTGTATTCGCAGGCTGGAACCTGCTTCAGCGCGGCCGCGTGCACCACCACCGTGATCCCGGCAAACGCGCGCTGCAGGCGGCCCGGGTCGCGCACGTCCCCGATGAAGTAGCGCAGGCTGGCGTCCTCGAAGCCGGAGGCCCGCATGTCGTGCTGCTTTAATTCGTCCCGGCTGAAAATTACAAGTCGCTTGGGGTGATATTCCCGCAGCATGATTTCGACGAACTTCTTCCCGAACGAACCGGTCCCGCCAGTGACCAACACTTCCTGTTCCGCCCAATTCATCAAACCTGCCTCAGCCATGTTTTCCTTGCGTCGATACCCGCCTGGAGCGCGGGCTTAAGGTTCGGAAGGGGATCAGTCCGGGCCGGACATCGGTTTGGAGCCGGCTCATTTCAGCCAATCCCTACCATTCTTCGTTTGGATAAATAAAGAATAAGAAAACAAACGCGTCCCTCTCGGGCTGGGGTTATTGATTGCAAGGTAGTATAGCGGAGTTTTTCGCATCCGCGCGAACCATGCGTCCGGGCAGCGCTAATTCACCAAGAGTGCCGGGTTCCGATTCGCCAATTGTTTTCCCGGCAGGCAGTGCTAGAATATCGACTAAACCGCTACATCACTGTGTGAGAGAATGCACGGGCGTGGAGTCAGCCTCGATGACCAGCCATCGAGTAGCTTGGCTCTTTCTTGGGGTGCAGGTGCGGGTCTGACCTGAGAGCTCTGGGAATTAGAAAACTTGTTGAGGAGAATGCATGGATTCCGGACCGCTGGTGCAGGCCAACACTCCAACCCTTCGTGAAATGCCGCCAAGCGCGGACCTGGGGAGAAACATTGGCCCGCGCGTTTACCCCGAACTTCTTTCTCAGGAATCGGCCCTCGGCGAATATATTCGCATTTTGATGAAGCGCAAGTGGACGGTTCTGGCCTGCCTCCTAGCCATCTTCTCCATCGTCGCCATCGCCAGTCTCAAGATGACGCCGGTTTATGAAGCCAGCGGCAGCATTGAAATCAACAAGCCGGATTCCGGCCTGGTCAACTTCAGCAATTCTCCAACCTTCAACGTTGATTATTACGATCCAAGCGAACTGGAAACCGAGGTAATGATTCTCCAAAGCGACCTTCTGGCGCTGCAAGTAGTGAAGGAACTCGGGCTGGACCGCAGGCCGGAGTTCGGCGGAAAGACGGCGGCTCTGCCCTCTTCGCTCGATCTGGCCCCGGATCCGCTGCAGGCCGACGCCGGTCGAACCTCCGGTCTGCTGTCCAGTTTCCGCGGCAATTTGAAGGTGACACTGTCTCCCAACAGTCACATCATCAAGGTGTCGTTCCGCAGTCCCGACAAGGATTTAACCGCCAACGTGGTCAATACGTTGATGAGCACCTACACGGAGAATAACTTTAAGTCCCGCTTCGACTCGACCATGCAGGCCTCCGACTGGCTTTCCAAACAACTTGTGGACTTGCAGATGAAGGTGGAAACCTCCCAGGAAAAACTGGTGCGCTATCAGAAAGAGCATGAAATTCTGGGGATCGACGAAAAGCAGAATATTACTACCGCAAAACTGGATGAGTTGAACAAAGCGCTGACCGCGGCCGAATCCGAGCGCATGGACAAAGAATCCGTCTACCGCCTGGTTCAAGCCGGGGATGCCGATACCATCGCTTCCGCGGCCGGTGCGCTGGACGCCGCCGGTGCAGGGAACCAATCGGGTGGACTGCTGGAAAGTCTGCGCACCAAGGAAGCCGATCTGAAGATTCAAGCCGCCGAACTCAGCACGCAGTTTGGGCCGTCCTACCCGAAACTGGCGCAACTGGAGAACCAGCTTAAGGAAATCGATGCGCAACTTCTGGCGGAAACTAAGAAGGTCGGAGGCAAGATCCGGGGACAGTACATGGCCGCCCTGCAGCGGGAGAACATGCTGCACGACGCTCTTGAAAAGCAAAAGCAGGAAGCGAACAAGCTCAACGAGAGCGCCATCGAGTACAGTCTGCTGAAGCGGGATCTCGATACCAACCGCCAACTCTATGAAGGACTCCTGGAGAAACTGAAGGAGGCCGGAGTTTCCGCGGGACTTCGCTCCAACAACTTCCGCATTGTCGACGTCGCCCGCGTGCCCACTGCGCCCGTCGAGCCCAACATCCCGCGCAACCTGGCTTTCGCTTTCATGTTGGGCTTGACCTCCGGCGTGGGACTTGCCTTCCTGCTCGAAGGATTGGATAGCACGGTGCGCACCACCGAACAAGCGCAAATGATTTCCGGCCTGCCTCCCCTGGGCATGATTCCACTGGGTTCGAGGACGGCGCGCGAAGGCGCAAACCCAAAGCGGTTGGTAATCGCCACCTCCAAGGAGGCGGTGGAATTGATTACCCAGGTTCGGCCCCAGTCGCAGATGGCGGAATCCTATCGTGCCCTGCGAACCTCGCTGCTGCTGTCGAACCTGGGAGCACCGCCAAAAGTGATCATGGTGACCAGCGCGCTTCCTCAGGAAGGAAAAACGACGACCAGCATCAACTGCGCGGTGGTCTTGGCCCAGAAAGGCATTCGCGTGCTGCTGATCGACGCTGATCTCCGGCGGCCCAGCATCCATAAGACACTGGGCATGGGTCCCCGTAGCGGGCTCAGCAATGTTCTGACCGGAAGCGCAACTTTGCAACAGGCGATCACACGCTCTCCCACGCTGCCCAACCTGGATGTATTGCCCGCGGGCACTCCTCCGCCGAATCCCGCTGAACTACTGGCTTCCTCGAATATGCGGGACGTTTTGCAGGAATTGCGCGGGCAGTATGATCACATCGTTGTGGATACTCCTCCCACCCTCTCGGTCACCGACGCCGTTGTGCTGTCGCCGCGAGCCGACGCCATCGTCCTGGTCATCCGTTCCGGACAAACCACCAAGCAGGCGCTACGCCGCTCCCGTGACATTCTGATGCAAGTGAATGCCAAGGTCTCGGGCGTGCTGTTGAACGCCGTCGATCTGAGTTCGCCCGATTATTACTACTATTACGAATACCAGGGCAAGTACGCGCGCTATTATCGCGATGATGGGTCGCGCTCCGACGAGGATGATGACTCCGACGAGACCGCCGAAGCGTCCCCCAACAGCGCGTAGTCAGGAACACGGCGGATTCGTAATTGCGCATCCAACACAACCATATATGGAAATACTCCTCAATTCTGCTGGGCGGAAAAGACTCGTCATTGCCGTGGCGGCAGCGCTGTGTCTGATCTATCTTTTCTGGGCGGGACGGCTCCTCGTCGCCTCGTTTTTCGGGGAGAGGCCGGAACTCGCGAGTCTGCAGCGGGCGGCTCGCCTCGACCCTTGGAACGCAGACTACCGCAATCATCTGGGACGTTATTACGCGCTCGTGGCCAGAGATCCGGGGGCGGCTATCGAGCCTTACCGCGCCGCCGTGCAACTCGATCCGCATTCGGCCCGTTACTGGTTCGATCTGGCCTCGGCCTACCAGGTGCTGGGAGACGTTTCAAGTCAGACTATGGCCCTGGAACGCGCTATCGAGGCCGATCCGACTACACCCGACGTCGCTTGGGAAGCCGCGAACTTTTATCTGGTACAAGGCGAAGAAGCGAAGGCTTTGCGCGAATTCCGCGTGGTATTGGAGAATGAGCCGACGCTGGCCGATCCCGCCATTCAATTCTGCTGGCGCATCAACCCGGATGTGGATGCGCTTTTGCGCAACGTCGTTCCCGCCCGTTCCGAGGCCTATCTCGCCTTTCTCAATCTGCTGATGCAGAAACAGGAAACGGCGGCAACCGCCAAGGTCTGGGCCGCCCTTGTTTCATCCCAGCAAACCTTCGAACTCCGCTACGTCTACGAGTATCTCCAGTACTTGTTCAACCATAAAGACGTGGATCAAGCGCGTTTAGTTTGGCAGCAAGCTGCCCCGCGGTTCGGACTTTCCGCCTATTTGCCTTCGGGACGTAATCTGATTGTGAATGGAGATTTCGGCCTGGATGTCCTGAACGGCGGCTTCGACTGGCAGTATCAGAAACAGCAGAGCGTCACTCTCACCTTGGACCCCAGCGATTTTCATGGCGGCCATCGTTCGCTGCTGATCGCTTTTGACGGACCGGGAGTAGAAGATGCGGGGATTCGGCAGTTCATCGCCGTCCAGCCCGATACGCTCTACGAGTTTTCCGCCTACTACAAGAATGGAGAAATCGAAGGGGCGGGTGGCCCGCATCTTACCGTTCAGGATGCTTACACCCAGGCCGTCTTGTATGACAGCGACGAACTGAAAGAAGCGGGATTCTGGAAATCTGCAACTGGCGAATTCAGCACCGGACCCGATACCAGACTGCTGGTGCTGCATATTCGGCGGCTGCCAGCGGGGAGTCCGATCCGTGGTAAGCTCTGGGTCGACGATTTCCGCCTGGCGCCAAAGCGGCAGTAACTCTTCGAACCGGATGTATTCAATCTCATGAGCGCGACCCGCATTACGGCAATCGATCGTCGAGAACGCTCGGCGCAAGCCGACTCAATCCTGTTATACGGGATCTTTGGTCTCCTCCTGTTTGGACCGGTCGCCTTCGGTGCGGTGGAACCATGGTCGATCTTTGTGGTGGAAGCGGGCGCGACGGCATTGTTTCTGCTCTGGATCAGCAAGCAGGTCCTCGACGGCGGAATGAAGATCAGGGGGAATCCTCTGTTCCTTCCCATGGCAGCGTTCGGCCTTCTCATCGTTTCGCAACTTGTTTTCCACGTGACCGCCTATCCCCATGACACAGTGTCCGTCGCGCTCCTGTATGTCGCCTACGCCATGCTGTGCTTCCTGGCGGGGCAAACTCTGCTTCGCGGCGCCCAGGCGCGCAGCCTTGCGCTCATTTTCTCGGTGTATGGAGCCGGACTCGCCGGCTTCGCCTTGCTCCAGGGCATCTCCTCAAACGGCAAGCTGTACTGGATCCGACAGCCTCGCATGGGAGGCTGGATTTACGGGCCTTACGTAAATCACAACCATTACGCAGGCCTGATGGAAATGCTGGTGCCCGTTCCTCTGATCCTGTCATTGACGCGGCTGGCTCCGGCCAAGGTCCGCACGGCGGCGGCGGCGGCGGCGGCCGTCATGGTCGGGACGATTTTTCTTTCTGGATCGCGCGGCGGCATGCTCGCGATTGCCGCCGAGCTTGTGATCCTGGCCGCGTTGCTGGTCAAACAGAAGCGCGGCCTGCGGACCGCCGTCGGGATTGGCGTATTTATGGTAATTGTCATCGGACTGCTCGTCTGGATCGGGGGCGCTGAACTCAGCAAACGACTCGCCACCGCGGGGCCGGGCCACTCCGAACTCTCCAGCGACATTCGCGCCTATATCAACCGCGACGGTTTTCGCATGTTCCTGAAGAGGCCTGTCCTGGGCTGGGGTCTGGGAGCTTTTCCCATCGTGTATCCGCAGTTTCGCACCTTCTACACCAATTTCTTCGTGAATGAGGCGCACAACGACTACCTGCAATTGCTGGTGGAAATGGGCCTGCTGGGATTCGCGACCATGGTCTGGTTTGTGGTGACACTCTACATCACGGCCATCAAGAAAATTGGGAATTGGGCCGGAGAGATAAGCGGCGCGCTTACCTTGGCCTGTCTGCTGGGCTTGAGCGGCATCCTGGTACACAGTGCGGTCGACTTTAATCTCCAGATTCCCGCCAATGCCGCCCTGTTCTATGTACTATGCACAGTCGCCGCCTCGGAGCCGTTCGCGAAGCCCGTGCGCAAACGCCGCGCGGTGCGCAGCAAGGCTTCGGAAGAAGAAGCGCTGCCCCCGCCTGAATCTTTGCAGCAGCAACCCGCTACGAATTTCTGAATCCAATTCTGCCCCAAGAAATTAGGCCGTCCGGCATGCCGGACGGCCTAAGATTCTGTACACGAATGCTCTAGATTGGCTTACTTAAGACTGGTTTACTTAGACTTGGATTACTGGGGCTGGGACGGGCTCACCGGGTTGTCGCTCTTGATGAGAACCCAGGCGGTCACACCACCGATTGCCGCCGCTCCTATGCCGATGGCAAGGGGAGAACTCAGAATCCCACCTCCGGCCGCTGGAGCGGCGCCGGCAGCGCGCTTCTTGTTTTTCTTCTTGTCCTTGTCCGTTGATTTATCGGATTGATCGGACGACTGTTCGTCCCGCGTGGTTTGCTGGCCCTGTGGCAACGTGACCGTGCCGTTGTCGTCGGTCACGGTAAGGTCTCCCTTGAGCGCCGCGATCCTCACCGTGCCATCCGTGTCGGTTACGTTGAATTCGGTCCAAGCGTTGGATACGGGCGCTACGCGCACATCTCCGGCGGTGGTCGCCACACCCTTGGACGTGGAGACTGAAACGCCTCCGTGTTCCACTTTCAAAGAGGCACCTTCGAATTGCACCAGGGACTCGCCGAGAACAGTAATGCTCGATCCCGGCGCATTGATATTTGCCCCAGAGTCAGACCGGGTTTGGACCAGATCGCCGGTAAAGATCGCCGAGGAGGTGGGTACATGGGCGCCGTTCAACCAAGCCGCTCCACGCGCATAAAGCATAGCCGCCCCGGAATCGGCGGCAAGCAGCGAACCAGGCAAGATCGAAAGCAGCACGCAACTTACCATCTTTCGGAAAGCAGACATGCCCATCCCACGCTCCGTTAATAACTAAGTTGATGACCTTTAACGCATCGTACCCTCCAAAGTTCTTGTCAGTCAATGCCTTTTGTGCTTGGAAAAACGCTGAGCGGTGGAAAACTTTTTAATGAAGCGTGGGCAGACAAGGTCAACGCCACTGGTCGACCACTTTCCACCAGATCAAACGCATCCATTCATCCACAAGGGTTTTCGCCCATTGACGATGCCGCCACCATCTGGTTCCGAATTGCGTGTCGTCCCGGACAGCCGCCGCCGAGTAGTCGCGCCCGGGGAGTTCACGCCGGAAAATGTCGAGAGCGCGCCGGGTGTGGAAGTCCGAGGTCACAATCAAAACGCTCTTGACGGGTTCGCCCTGCAAACACTTTTCGACGTCTTTCGACTCGTCCTTGGTCGATAGTCCTTCGGTCGGACAGACGCTGACCGACGACGCCTGAGGCAAATCCCCGATGTACTTCTGTGCTAACTCCACTTGGCTGAATTCGTACACTTTGGCGCCTGCCGGCACATCGATGACGACCCGCCGTCCATATCCCTGCGCCAGAAGTTCCAGAGCGCGCCGCGGGCGCAGGTCGGTTTCCCCGGCCAGCACCAGAATTACGTCCGATGGCCGCGGCGCATCCGCCAAAAGAAAGCTGCCAGCTCTGGCCGCCAGCTCCACCGACAATCCCACGACCAACGCGAAAGCCACGAACCATGTGTATTTGCTTGTGACCGGTCTTTTCATAAGTTCCCAAGGGCGGAAGATGGACTCAAATTCAACAGCACTTGGCCGCGCTCCCGCACTGCATGCCTCACGGGGAGGTGCTAGAATCGAAACCGAAATTCACTATTCCCAGAAGAGACTACTTGTCGCCACGATGACGAATCACTCCGCCGCAAATCGTTCTCCCGATCAACTCAAGAACCGGATCCAGCAGCGCCAGGCGCGCATTGGCATCATCGGCTTGGGCTATGTAGGGCTGCCGCTCGCGTTGCTCTTCAGCGAACAGAAGTTTGCTGTCACCGGCTTCGACATCGACCAGCGTAAAGTCGACACCCTCGCCCAAGGCGGCTCTTACATCTACCGCATCAGCGCGGAGGAAATCCGGGAAGCCAAGGCACAGGGCTTTTCCGCAACCGCGGACTATGCCCGGTTGGTGGAAATGGATGCTGTCATCATCTGCGTTCCCACTCCACTCAACCAATATCACGAACCTGACCTCAGCTTCATCACTGACACCACACATGCGATTGCTCCCCATCTGCAGTCCGGCCAGTTAGTCGTCCTTGAGAGTACAACCTACCCGGGCACCACGGAAGAAGTCATGGTGCCGATTCTCGAGAAGGAGAACAAGAACGGCCTGAAGGCGGCCCGTGGCACTTCTAGCGGGGACAAGGAATTCTTCGTCGCATTTTCGCCGGAGCGGGAGGATCCTGGCAACACCACCGTGGCGCGCCGCGACATTCCCAAGGTAGTTGGGGGAGTGAACCCGCAGGCTTCGGAACTGGCTGGAGCCCTGTACGGTTCCATCTTCCATCGCACCGTTCCCGTTTCCTCACCCGCCGCCGCCGAGATGACGAAGTTGCTGGAAAATATCTACCGCTGTGTCAACATCGCACTGGTCAACGAATTGAAGCTGCTCTGCCTGCGCATGGGACTGGACATCTGGGAAGTGATTGGCGCAGCTTCCACCAAACCTTTCGGCTTTCATCCGTTTTACCCCGGCCCGGGCCTGGGTGGCCATTGCATTCCCGTCGATCCTTTTTACCTGTCCTGGAAGGCCAAGGAATTTGACTTTCGCACTCGCTTCATCGAATTGGCGGGCGAGATTAACAACAACATGCCTTATCACGTGATCGCCTCCATCGGTGGGGCGTTGAACCAGCACAAGAAATCGTTGAACGGGTCGCGGGTACTCATCCTGGGTGTGGCCTACAAGAGAGACATCGACGATCTGCGCGAGTCCCCTGCACTAACGATCATCGAACTGCTGCAAAAGGAAGGCGCCCAGGTCAGCTACCACGATCCCTACTTCCCTTTCATCGGAAAAGGCCGCAAATACGATTTGCAGATGAAGCGCTCCGAACTGGAGAAACTAGGCCAGTATGATTGCATCGTGATTGTCACCGACCACTCCGACTACGACTACAAGAAGATCGTCGGCGAGGCCCAGTTGGTGGTCGATACCCGCAACGCGACCAAGGGCATTGACAGTCCCAAGGTCGTGCGGTGCTAGCCGGTTCGACCTGTCAGCGATCGAGGGGTTGGGCTCTCCCCGAGATCACTGGAAGTAAAAGACTCGCTCAGGGTGTAATTTTTTGCTCTTTCGCGCTCGGTTTGCGCCGGTCGCAGGCGGGGCAAGTGTAAGTAATTGAAAGATCAACCGGATAGACTTCCAACTTCCTGGGGCAAATGGCCGTTCCCGTGCAGATTTTGACCTTGGGTAGTAAACTGAGATCTCCTCGACCTCTGCGGTCCCTAGGACCACCACGCCGCACCGGGGTCGAGAAACTTTCCACCCCAAACGCGTGTTTTGACAACTAAAGATTCGAAGACTTCAAAGATAGCGATTTAATAGAGACGAGCAAAAGCGGCTATGAGTTCTTCTGCTTCCCAAGAGACTCTCTTCTCTCTCCTCCCGAAGACGAGAACTCCTTGGAGCGAATTCGTTTTCAGCACCGGGGCGCAGGCCGTAGCGGTCGCGTTTCTGGTGTGGGTGCGTTTGCTGTATCCCACAGTGGTTTCGCCGCCCGAGCACAATTTTCGTTCGATTGAGTTGGTGAGCACACCCGTACCGGTCAATCACCAGCCCCAACCGTTGCCGCGGAAGCCCTTACTGGTAGCGAATCTGGAGCCGTCGCCTACCGCATTGCGCCTTCCCGCTCCACAGCCGAAAGCCAGCGTGAAGGTGGAAGACGCTCCCGCTCCCACGGTCAGCATCGCGCCCAAGAAATTGGACCCGCTCCCCATCAACTCCGCACCCGTGATTCCCAAGCAAGCGGTGAAGATGAACGTATTCTCCACCGGCAGCTCGGCTACTCCCACCATCGCGCGCGCTCCATCCCAGGTGCAGACCGGAGGGTTCGGCGACCCGAATGGACTTCCCGCCAAGGCTAATCAGGGCAAGGCTGTCAACATCGCCGCGCTCGGATCCTATGATCTTCCATCCGGCGCGGGCTACGGAAACGGGACCGGAGGCGCAAAGGGTGTGCCCGGCGTAGTTGCAAGCTCTGGCTTTGGGAACGGTACGGCCACTGGAGATAGCCGCGCTCGCGCTTCCGCGTCGCAGGCTACCGTTCAGCAAAGCGGTTTCGGCGATGCCGATGTTCCGGCTCCGCCCACCGTGCATTCTCGTCCGGCAGAAGCCGCCGCCCGGGCAGTGCCTGCGGAAATCCTTTCCAAGCCGACTCCCATCTATACTCAAGAGGCCCGGAGCCTGCGGATTGAAGGCGAAGTTCTCCTGGAAGTGGTTCTGGAAGCGTCCGGTAGCCTGCGTGTGGTCAGGATAGTGCGCGGACTGGGTCACGGCCTCGACGACAACGCCGTCAAGGCCGCCGAACAGATTCGCTTCAAGCCGGCGATGAGGGACGGCCAACCGGCCGATTCCACCGTAGTTTTGCACATCATTTTTCAGATGGCGTAAGTTTGGTAAGAAGGTCCTGAATGCGTATTTCCCAGGTAAGGTTGCTTTCGTTCTTGCTGCTGCTGGCGCTGTCTGTGCCGGCGATTTCGCAGGATCCCGTGTCTTCCACTCCCCAAGCTGTGGCAAGCGACTCGGCCACCACGGCACAAGTCGCAGTTGCTCTTTCTCCTCCGCCCCCAGCCTCGTTCAATGAAGTCATGGACCGCGTGATCCAGAGGGAGCACCTCTTCCTGGCGCAGATGCGCCACATGCGTCCCATGGTTGAGACTTATCTGCAGGACCTCAAAGCCGACAAAGAGGGAAATGCCGAACCCTTCAAAGATCAGTATTTCCTCGGCCGCCTTGATATGAGCGATGGTCCCGAAGACACCTCCTTCGTGGGAGAGCCCGGTTTCGGCCACCGCATGCTCAACCACCTCACCGGTCTCTACGCGATGCACTTCCTGCCCCTCGGTTTTGCCCAAATGGTGGTGCTCGATACCGATTTTCAGAAGAAGTATTACGACTTCACTTTTGTGCGCCGCGAGTTTCTTGGGGAAGTACGTTGTCTGGTGATTGACGTTCAACCCAAGGAAAATGCCCCTCCGGGCCGGTTCCAGGGACGCATCTGGGTCGAGGACCAGGACTACAACGTTGTCCGGTTCAATGGAACTTACTATCCTCACCCCAAGAGCAGCTACTACCTGCATTTCGACAGTTGGCGCCTGAATATGCGCTCCGGTGCCTGGCTTCCCGCTTACATCTACAGCGAGGAATCCGACATGAAGACCAGCTTTGGGCACTCTCTGCATTTCCGGGCCCAGACCCGTCTTTGGGGATACGACTTGAAGGCCCTGAACAAGAATTCGGAGTTCACCCAGATTCTGGTGGATTCTCCTCAGTCGGTAAAGGACCAGAGCGATGTCGCCGCCGACGCAACTCCGGTAGTGGCTGAGCGGATGTGGGAACGCCAGGCCGAAGATAACGCGGTCGAGCGGCTGCAGAAGATCGGCTTGCTGGCGCCTCCCGGCGAAGTGGACAAAGTCCTTCTCACCGTAGTCAACAACTTGCTGGTGACCAATAACATCGATCTGCAGTCGGACGTGCGGTGCCGCGTCCTGCTCACTTCTCCACTGGAGTCCTTCACCATCGGTCACACCATCGTCATCAGCCGGGGTCTGCTCGATGTGCTGCCCGACGAAGCCTCCCTGGCGATGGTCCTGGCCCACGAACTGAGTCACATCGTTCTGGGACACCAGTTCGATACCAAATTAGCATTCAACGACCGCATGTTCTTTCCCGATGAGGACTCGTTCGTGCACCTGGACTTCAGACACCGGCCGGGCGAGGAAGAAGCTGCCGACACCAAGGCTCTGGAACTGCTGAAGAATTCTCCCTACAAGGACAAACTGGGAAGTGCTGGGCTCTTTCTGGAGGCCTTGCAACAAAACGCTCCCGAACTGCCAAACCTGATTCGTCCGCACTTGGGAAATGGTCTGGCGAGCGGCAAGAGCATCCGGATGTCGGTGCTCCTCACTTCCGCACCGCAACTGGACGCGAAACGCACCGATCAGATCGCCGCGCTTCCCCTCGGCGGACGCATCAAACTTGATCCCTGGACCGACCAGGTAGAGTTAGCGAAGGCGAAACCGGTCGCTCTGATCTCAGCCCGGGAGAAGATGCCGTTCGCGATCACGCCATTCTTCCCTTACCTCATCAGAATCTCGTCTCCCGGCAACGAGAAGGTCGCGCTTACCGCGCCTGCACCGAAGTGATGGGAGCTACCTTAGTTTTCGAGTCGGTAATGGAGGGGCGGCCCAGTCTCTGGGTCTCTTTCGATGAAAGACTAACCGCGCGCCTGGCGGCGCGCTCAACAGGTCTCGATATCAACGCTCAGTCGGCGATTACTGAATGGCGCTGCCGACATTAGAGAATACGTTGTTGGCGTTCGAACCGATGAGCCGGACCGTACCCACCACGATCACCAGAATGACCGCTAACATCACCGCGTACTCAGCGATGTCTTGACCATGCTCATCTTTCCAAAGATTCCGCCAAACGTTTTGTAAAGTTCTTGCCACGGGCTCCGTCTCCTTAACCTCGCTTTAACTGGACCTTTACTTACCCGCACGGAAAATGACATCATTCCATGCAGCGACCGGATCAATTGTTGTCCCGAGGCTGGTCTTGAATTGGATGATAGATCGAGCCGTGGAGCCCGGCAATAGCCCGTAAGTGCCATGCCATCTGCGTTGGACAACAACTCTAAGTCCTTATTAGACAATGCTTTTCAGGGGCAAAGATTGGTTCACCGCAAACAACGCCAGTTCCAGCCGCGTAGAAACTCCCAGCTTGTCGAAGATATTGCTGAGATGGTGTTTGACCGTGTCTTCGCTGATCTTGAAGTATTCGGCAATCTCCTTATTGGAGTATCCCGCCACCACCGCGGCCACAATCTCCAGTTCGCGCGGGGTTAGCCCGAATTTCTTCTGCCGGGCTTCGTCGCTGGAAGACTGCACCAGCGTCCGCAAGTATTGTACGAGGTTTGAGACGCTCTCCCGTCCCACCCAGTACTCGCCTGCCATCACCGTATGGATCGCTTTCAGCAGCAGTTGAGTGGCGGAATCCTTCAGCACCACTCCTCGCGCGCCCAACTGCAGAGCCTCCACAATCTGGCTCTTTTCCGCCGCCGCCGTCAGCAGGATCACGCGAACTGGAGTCGAATTCGTGCTCGCACTCAGCTCCCGCAGAGCTTCCAATCCCGGATGCTTTGGCATCGCCAGGTCCAGTAAAAGGATGTCGGGCTTCAACTGCCGCGCCAGTTTTACCGCTTCCGCGCCATCCGAGGCTTCGCCAAGGACCTTCAAATCCGGTTCAGCTTCCAGAAGCCGGCGCAATCCATCGCGGAAAATTGGATGGTCGTCGGCGATCACGATGCGAACGGGCTGTGACTTCTTAAAGTTCATCAAACACTTCCCCATCCCGCGGAACTTTGATTTCCAGGCGCGTCCCGACGCCGGGATTTGATTCTACCGTGAGTGCGCCCGCAATTAAATGGACACGTTCTTTGATGATCATCGGCCCCTTGCCCATCTGGTCCAGTTCTTCCTGCGTCAGACGGCCGGAAAAAGGAAATCCTTTGCCGTCATCCTCCAGAGTCAGGCTCCACTGGCTTGGACTCGAAGCCAGCCGCACCAGGGCATGACGTGCTTTGCTGTGCTTGCGCACATTGACCAGCCCTTCCTGCACAATCCGCAACAGCTCCCGGCAGACCTTCTCCGGCATCTCCAACTTCTCGATGTCCGTAACAAAACGCGCGGAAATTCCGGTCTCCCGCTCAAACCGTTCCACTGTGTCGGTCACCACGCTCAGAAATCTTCGAGCATCCACGTCGATCGACTTCATCTGCTGCATTAGTTCCCGCAGCTTCAAGACTTCCTCGCGCAGCAAACCTTGGATGCGTCCCAGCTCGCCGCCGACCACCGCAGGCGTATTCTCTGCCTGACGCCGAAGAACGTCCACCTGCATCTCCACCGCGATCAGCGACTGCACTGCTCCATCGTGCAGTTCCCGGGCGAACCGCGCCCGCTCCGCCGCCCCAGCCCTCCGCCGAAGCCGATGCAGCAGATAGACGTTGTACACGGCCGGCCCCACCTGGCGGAGTAAATCAAGCAGAAAGCGCAACTCCTCTTGCGTGTCCCCATGCCATGCCGGATCGAACACGAACACTCGTCCCCGCCACTCGCCACCAAACACAAAGGAAACTACGATCACAGAGCGAAATGGCCGGTGCTCGTTCAATCGAACCAGCGATTCTGTAAGCGGCGAAGGCACCTGGTTGCCCTCCCGGTCAAGCGCGATCACAGACCAACGTCCAACTGCGTTCGCGGCGTAACACACCTCGCCCGGAAAGTCCTCCAGGTAACCCTCTGCCTCCCGCGGGCTGGAATCCAACCACACAAAGTCGGAAAATTCTCCGTTGGGATTGCTTAGCTCGCCCAGAAACCGTCTTTGGCTGTGAATCTCCTGCGAGGCGATCAGCAGCCGCGCCGCGCCGTACATGGTGACAATTTCCCGGGCGATCTGCTGCAGCGTTCCCGTCAGCCCGGCTTCCACCCGCACTTTCGACAACATGCGGGTCACCCCCGCCTTCTCGGCTCGCAGGTGCTTTTGCTGCTCCGCCAGATAGCCCAACAGCAGTCCCATAACCAGCAAGTAAACCGACAGCATGAAGAGCCGCTTCGGCTCGAACTCGGTCACATTGATCTGCAAACCCGATAAAACATGCCACGGCAGCCTTACCCCGCGTGCTGCCCACACATGCAGCAAGACAAAGCTTTCCGCCCACAGCAGCACCACTTCCGCCGCCGCGGTGCTCAACGTCGCCCACAAACCCCACCGGTAAGCTGCCGCCGTCAGCACGAAAAAAAAGAACAGGAAGAACGGGCTTCGCGGACCTTCCGCAAATACCGAGATGAAAGCCGGCCACACAATGTCGGCTGCATGCACCAGCAGGCGAAACGAAGCCGTGGACGCCTTCCGCCGCCGCAGGAGCATCAGGATCAAAATGCTATTCGCCAGGTAGAAGACGAACAGCCCGTAGGCGGCGCTTGAACGGCCCAACTGCGTCGGGTCCATATAAATCGCTACCAGAGCGGAAACCGCCAGAAACACGCGCGCGGTCGCCAGCCATCGCTCCGTCCGGCGAGTCTCGCTGGGATCTGCTGGAGCCTGTGGTCGCCCAAGAAAACGGTGGTTCGCGTCAGTGCGCAATCGAATCACGTCCCGGAGAGCGGATCTTTCACGTTAAAGGGATTGTCTCGCATAGTATTGTGTCGCATAGTATTGATAAGAAAGATCAGGAGCAAGCAAAACTTTATGCGGGTGATTCCTCGGGCACCCTGGCTCCGTGTCCTGGGGGCGAACTATTTGCCAACCAGACAGATTACTTCGGTAACCCATTTCTTACCTAATCCCAGTCTAGAATGGCAGCGAGGATTGTCTTTTGCGTATCTATTCCAAGCTTTGGACCGCGGCCGTGGCAGCCTGTCTGGTGACCCTGGTCCTGGCTGCGCTTGTCCTGCATCAGTCTTTTCGGCTTACCGCCCTCAGCGATGTGATCCAGTGCCTCTTGCTGCTTTCCGGGACAATTTCCCTCATCCCCCAGGCGGTACGGTCACGCGGACGCTTGCGCTTGTTCTGGATGCTCATCACTACCGGCATCGCTTTCTGGTTTTGCTACCAGTTGTTCTGGACCTATTACGAAGTCTGGCTCCGCACCGATGTCCCGGACCTATGTGCCGCCGACATGGTCCTTTTCCTGCACATTGTGCCATTGATGGGCGCTCTGGCCCTCCGTCCTCACGCCCCGCAGGATGAATATTCCCCGACCCTGCGCCGCCTCGACTTTGCCTTGATGATGATCTGGTGGATGTATCTCTACGTCCTCATTGTGATCCCCTGGCAGTACGTCGTCGCCAATGTAACGGCCTACAATGACAATCTGAATTCGTTGTATCTCATCGAGAAACTGGCGTTTCTTAGCGCCCTCGCCCTGGCTTGGAGAAGCAGCAAAGGCGGCTGGAGAACTTTCTATGCCAGCCTGTTCGGCGCCAGCATTACCTACGCCGCCAGCTCTCACATCGCCAATTGGGCACTCAGCCGGCACAGCTATTACAGCGGAAGTATGTACGACATTCCCCTCGCGGTCTCCATGGCCTGGATCACCGTGATCGGTCTGCGGACCCGCGAGCCCGAACCGCAAGCCGCCGTGCGCTCCGCTTCCACATTTCATGGCGTGTGGCTGGCCAGGCTGGGAATGATCGCCGCCTTTTCGCTGCCGCTGTTCGCAGCTTGGGCTCTGCTGGACGGAACAATTCCACCGCCCATCCGTTCGTTCCGCATAGTCTTGACCCTGGCCATGGCCCTTCTCATGGGCATCCTGGTTTTCGTCCGGCAGCGCCTGCTTGACCGGGAATTAGGCCGCTTGTTGGCCGACTCGCGGGAGTCCTTTACCAATCTAAAGCGGTTGCAGGCGCAAATCACCGAATCCGAAAAACTGGCTTCCATCGGCCAACTGGTCGGCGGTGCCGCGCATGAACTGAACAATCCCATCGCCGCCATGCTGGGTTATTCCGATCTGCTCCTGAGCACGCCTCTCAACCAGGAGCAGCGCGACCTAGCGGAGAAAATCGGGCAGCATGTTCGGCGCACCAAGTCACTGGTGGCCAGTCTGCTCAGTTTCGCCAAACAAGGGCCCGCCGCAATGGCTCCCGTGGATCTCAATACCGTGCTGCGGACCGCCGTCAAACTCGCACAACCTCAGTGGCAAGCTCTCAAAATCGAAGTGCAAACCGAACTGCAACCCAACCTTCCACTCGTCCTGGGAGACTCTAACCAGTTGCTCCAGGTTTGCGTGCAAATCCTCAACAGTGCGCTGCATGCGGCGGATCAGCGCTCTGGACGAATTCTGACTATTGCCGCACAACACAAAGACGGCCTCGCCATCATCAACATCTCCGACACTAGCTCCGCCGTGAGCCCTGCCGAAAAAGAAGAAGAACGAGAAGAAGACCAGACTCTCTCCGGCCTGGGCCTGAGCGCCTGTCAGGGTATCCTGCAGCAACACCACGGGCGCATCTTCTGGGAGCAAGACCGGAAAGCTGGAACCGCGATCCGCATCGAACTCCCAGTCATTCCTGGGGAGCCAGAGAAATCGACTGGAGCTGGGGTTCCAGCGATATGGCAACCGCAACCGTCCGCTTGAGCTGGCCGCATGCCGCGTAGATGTCCCGTCCCCGCGGACGCCGCACGAACGCTGGAATTCCCGCATCCCGCAGAGTTTTCTGAAACGCCGCCACTCGCTCTTCGCTGGGAGTGGTGAAGTCAATTCCCGGCCCTGGGTTCAGCGCAATCAGATTCACCTTGCAGCGCAAACCTCGCAGTAATTCGGCAACTTCCCTCGCATTCTCCGGCGTGTCGTTCACACCGCCGAGCAGCACGTACTCGAACGTGATCCACTCCCGCGTACGCAGGGGAAACGCCCGCGCTGCCGCCATCAGCATTTCCAGATTCCATTTCTTATTGAGCGGCATCAGACGCGTGCGCAACGCATCGTTCGACGCATTCAAGGAAATCGCCAGCTTGGGCCGGATGGTTTCACCGCCAAAATCGTGGATGCGCGGCACAATCCCGGCCGTCGACACGGTCATCCGCCTCTCCGCAATTCCTACGCCTTCCACCAGCAGCCGCGATGCTTTTATGAAATTCTCGTAATTGAGAAACGGCTCACCCATACCCATGAAAACCAGGTTAATGCGATCTTCCGGCGGCGAGACGCCTTGATCCTTGAGCACCGCGCAAACCTGCCCCACAATTTCGCCCGCAGTAAGATTGCGCTTCACGCCCAGCAGCGCCGTCAGGCAAAACTGACAATCCACCGCACATCCCACCTGGCTGGAAATGCAGATTGTCGAGCGACCGGGATTTTGTCGGGCCCTATCTTGCGGCTTCTGACTTTCGGTTTGCTTTTGGGTGGCGCAGCGCTTCAGCGCTGCGATAGGCTCATCCTTTTCGGAACGGGCTTTAGCCCCCGAGGTGCCCGGGCTGGAATCTTCAGCTTCATCACCAGCTTCAGACCCATCCCCCGCTTCCCCTCCATCCCCCTCCGGCATCCAGACGGTCTCCACACTCTGCCCATCCCCAAACCCAATCAAATACCGCACCGTCCCATCCACCGACACAAACTTCTTTTCGATCCGCGCCGCCCTCACCTGCACTCCGCTGTGAATCAACTTCTCCCGGAACCCCTGCGGCAGTGTAGAAATCTCCTCCAGCGTCTCCACCCGCTGCCGGTACACCGCATCCATGATCTGCTTGGCGCGATAGCTGGGCTCACCCGCCGCGCTCACAAGCGCGGCGAGTTCCTCGCGGTCCAAACCAAGCAATGACGATGTCGTAGGTTCACCCATAAGTGAGATCGTGTCCATCCTCGCCCAGTCAGGCCATAAAGCCCGGAAAGCCCGCAACGTGCTGATTCTAAGCCACTAATCTACTTATTATTGAACACCTCACCTGGCCCTGCCAGATGTGTGAGAATAGTAAAGCACCTTCAGGGTAGGATCCGCGATCAAAAATAAGTCATGGTAAAAGAAGTCCGCAATATTCGCCGTCAGGTGTTGCCTCACGGCCTCACCGTCATCACCGAGCAGATGGAGCACATCCGCTCGGCATCCATTGGCATTTGGCTTGAAACCGGCTCGCGCGATGAGACTCCGCAGGTCAACGGCATCTCCCATTTTATCGAGCACATGGTCTTCAAAGGCACCAAGCACCGCACCGCCGAAGAGATCGCCCGCCAGGTCGATTCCATCGGCGGCAACATGGACGCCTTCACCTCCAAAGAGTGCATCTGCTTCAACGTCAAAGTACTCGACGAACATATCCCGGTCGCGCTTGATATTCTCTCCGACCTCGTTCTGCACCCCACATTCACCGCCGAAGATATCGCCCGCGAGCGCGGCGTCATCCTCGAAGAAATCAAGATGGACGAGGACAATCCAGACTACCTCGTCCACGAAATCTTCACCCAGAACTTCTGGAAAGATCATCCGCTGGGCAAGCCAATCCTGGGCACCAAAGAGACGGTGAAGAAATTCGAACGCCAAGCCGTGCTCGACACCTACGCCCACCGCTTCGCGCCGGGCAACATCATCGTGGCGGCCGCCGGACATCTCGACCACGATCATTTCGTCGATCTGGTGGTGAAGCATTTCGAGCACCTGAAGCCCGCGCAGAACGGCTTCCACGAGCCCGCACCCAAGATCGTCCCCCGCATCGTGCTGCGCAACAAGAAGGCGCTCGAACAGGTGCAACTCTGCATCGGCGTTCCGGCGTATCCGATTGCCCACGAGAAGCGGCATGCCGGTTACATCCTCAACACACTGCTCGGTGGAGGCATGAGTTCCCGACTGTTCCAGAACGTCCGCGAGCGCCAGGGCCTGGCCTACTCCATTTACAGCGACCTCAATCCCTACCGCGACACCGGGTGCATGGCAGTCTATGCCGGAACTTCGCTGGCCTCGGCGACCAAGGTGGTGAAAGCCGTCGTCACCGAATTCCGCGATCTAAAGGCAAAGCCGGTGCCCGAAGAAGAATTGCGCCGATCCAAAGATCAGCTGAAGGGCAGCCTGATGCTTTCGCTCGAATCGAGCACGGCTCGCATGTCGAACCTGGCCCGCCAGGAAATGTACTTCGACCACTTCCAGGATCTCGATGAGCTCATCGAGAAGATCGAAGCCGTCACCGCCGACGATCTGCAGAGTTTGGCGCAGGAGTTTTTCAAAACGGAATCGGTCGCGGTGACCGCGCTGGGGAATCTGAGCGGCCTGAAGATTTCCCGCGATCAACTGGCCTGCTGAAACGTAGAAGCACGCGGTCGCCTTACCCTGTGTTCCTCTGTGTTCAAGCTTTGATCTCATCCTGTAACTTTCTGATTGTAACTTTCTAACTCCCGGTTCATCCCATCTCAGCCTGCAGGTGCAAACCTGCCGGACGACTCGATATCTCTCCAAGGAGAAAACTATGAAGAAGATTTTCGGCAGTTTGATGCTCGCATGCATGTTGGCTGCGCCACTGGCCGGCTTCGCCCAAGACTCGATGAAACAGGACAGTTCGAAGCAGGACACGATGAAGAACGACGATTCGATGAAAAAAGACGACTCGATGAAGAAAGACGACACCAAGAAGACGACCAAGAAAGCCAAAACCGCGAAGAAAGACTCCATGAAGAAGGACGACAGCATGAAGAAGGACGACATGAAGAAAGACGACAGCATGAAGAACGACCAGATGAAGCCGAATTAGTCTGTCGTCCGGGCCGCAGGCGCGGGCCGCCGGTCCGCGCCTTGCTGTTTTCTCAGGGAAGATGCCGACTCAATGTCCTGCCGCACTCTGTCCAGCCGCACTGAGAAGTTCCTCTTGTTCTTCTTCCGCCTCCGCCGCGACACTGTCAGCAACCTCGGCCCCGGAATGACCAGTCACTGATGTCTTCAGATACTGCCGCAGGCAACGTGAACAGGGCACATATCCATCCTGCATCGCTTGCTTGGCGGTTATCGTTCGCTCGGAAGCTTTGTCGTGGATGAACGGACATCCCGCCACGTGAAAGACCTTGGATCCGGACGAAACTACCACTTGCATGTCAGGAGGAATGCCGTGACCTGGGGCCGCGAGTATCGACCTTACGGGATGCCTGAAGCTAAACGTGTTCGTCAACTTCAATCCACCAACGATCAAAGCGATCGCCGCCACCGGCACCAGCCACACCGACCAGCTCGACCATCTCTCGCCGCCCGCTTTCTTCGCCAGCCGTTTCTCTAACCTCCTGCTGAAGCCCGAAGGTACTTCCAGCATGCGTTCATCGCCATAGAGCTGGACCACGTTCCGCGTTCCCGCCAGCACCGAGGCACACTTCTTGCAGGTGTGGAAATGCTCGTCCATCGTCGAACGCAGCGCAGCATCCACGTCTCCATCGACGTAATTCGAAATCTCCTTCCACACCTGTTCGCAATTCACCGCTTCGCGGTTCACCATGGTTTGGTTCCCTTCTCGAATGGAAGCCGGCTGAACCAGCCTTGCTCCCATCCGGCGGCCAGAAGATCGCGCAGCATGAGCCGCGCCCGCAACAGCCGCGTCTTCACCGAAGCCGCCGTTATGCCCAGTGCCTCCGCCGTCTCCTGAATGTTGAGGTGTTCCATATCGCGCAGCACAAAGACTTCGCGATACTTGCGATCGAGCGTGGCCAGAGCCTCGGCCAGCCGCTGCCGCACTTCCTTGCGTTCCAGCGCTTCCGACGGAATCTCGCGCCAGTCGGCGAAATCGCGCGGCGCATATTCACTCTCTTGCTCGCGGCGGTCATCGATCGCTTCCATGGGCACGGTCCGCTCCCTTCGCCGGCGCATCAGAGACTCATTCACCGTAATCTGGATCAGCCATGTGCTGAAGCGGGCCTCCGCGCGAAACTGCTGGATATTCTTAAACGCCTTCAGCATCGCTTCCTGCGCCGCATCTTCCGCATCATGCTCATTGCGCAAAATGGCCAGCGCCGCCGCATACACCCGCCGTTCATAAGGCCGCACCAACTCGTAAAACAATTCGCTCTGCCCGCGCTGCACGCTCGAAATCAATTCGTGTTCGCGCGTGCCCCCCACCTGCTCCGAATTGTTTACGGTAATATTCGAGACCACTTCTTGGCTCCCGCACTTCGTGTCCTTCGTGGTTGATGATTCCCCGCCCCTAATCAATACTCCGGATCTTTTTTCCATCCCGTCAGCATGGACAGAAAATTATTCCACCCATGCAGAATCACCATCACCAGATGTCCCAGCACAAAAAACAAAATCGCCCACATCACTGCGAAGTGCCAGATGCGCGCATAGTGAAACCCTCCCATCATCCACGCCAGCCAGGAGAATTGAATCGGCTTCCACACCACGAGACCGGTAAGTACCGATAGAACCCCCAGTCCGATCGCGGTTGTGTAAGCGTGTTTCTGCAGAGGGTTGTAGGCTTCGCGAACCGGTGGCTTCGGACCGAAAAAGAAGTAGTGCTTCACCATCGGCCACACGCCCGGAATGTCACGAGGCGTAAACAGGACTTGACGGTAGTTCCCACTGAAAAGCTGGTAGCCGAGATAGAAAACGCCGGTCGCGATGTAGATCCACATGAACGTGAGATGCCACTGCAACCCTCCGCCCAGCCAGCCGCCGATGGCGAATGCCCTCGGCCAATGCAGTAAGTCCTTCTGCGGAATCTTGGCGCCAAAGCTGGGGAAGGCGCGGAAAATCTGCAGCCCGCTGCCCACCATCACAAACAGCGCGACCGCATTGATCCAGTGACACAACCGCACCACCAACGGATGCTCAAAGACCGCCCGTGCCACGACCACAGGCGCTTCTTCTTGCCCGTCGGCGTTCTTGCCCTTAGCCTGAATGATTTCGATAGCTGCACCGCTCATCAGCCAACCTCCCGACGCTTACGCTAAAGCCGGCGAGACGCCGGCGCTACAACCCGTAGAACCAAGAATAACCCTGGTCTTCCCAGTAACCGACCCGGTCGAGCACGTGCGTAACTTTCAGATCCGTCAAATATTTAGCCTGCTTGTAGCCGATTTTCGTCGGGATGGTTAGGCGCAGAGGAGCACCGTGCGGGCGTGTAAGCGGCTGTTCGTACATTTCGTAGCAGAGCAGGGTCTGGGGATGCAGCGCGGTCGCCATATCCAGCGATTCGTAATAATCGTCGGCGCAGTTCACGGTGATGAAGCGCGCTGTTGGATCCGCACCCACGAGTTGCAGGAAGTCAGAAAGCCGTGCCCCCCCGAATCGACCGATCACGTCCCATCCCTCAACACAGATGTGGCGGGTATTCTGCCGAAAACGCGGCAGTGCCTGCACCTGCGCCAGCGTGTATTCCCCAGGCTTCTTTACCGCTCCGCTGACGGTCAGGGTCCAGTTTTCGAAGATCACTCCGGGATCGTCGACGTCGTAGCCATTGATGGGGAATTTCGCGAACGGAGTCAATTCGGTATTGTCGAAAGTCGTCGCCAGATGGCTGGAGCGAAAGAGCCGCGCCGAAGCCCAGTCGCTGAAACCCAGGCCCTTCTTGAGCAACCCTTCTTGCAGGCTGGGGACGGCGAACGCCCCCAGCGCCAGCACCGGCGTCAGCTTAAGCAATTCGCGGCGCCCGATTTGCCGGAACTTCTTTTCATCCATTTTGCGATCGTTTATTTTGCGATCGTTCACTTTGCAATCATCGTTCTTCATGAATTGGACCTTCTAGGAGCTCACCGGTACGCAGCCATGAGATTCACAAGACTGACTAAAGTTTCGTCCCTAAATAGTTTCGCCCCGGACCAGTTTGAGAATCATAACGCGTCGGCGTCCAGTTAGACCGTACTTTTGCTGGCCTTCGGAGCGGTTTCAAGGCATACTAGCGGAAGATCTAAACCTCTCCAGGAGCGGCCCGGTTCGGCAGTTCAGAATCAGCAGCCCAGATACGGACGCTCAGGTTCCTGCATGTCGAGTATAAAGACCATTGTGCCAAAAACCGATCACGCTTTGGGGGCAGAACCGCGGAAGAATGCGGCCGAAGATCCCCGGCAACGGGGACTGATGCTCGGGTCGCTCTGTTTGCTTCTGCTGGCCCTGGGCATCGTGCTTTGGCATGACCGCGATTTCTGGTTCCCGGAGGCTATGGAAGCGGAGTCGGATCAGCCGGCCGAAAGTTCACCCGCCGTGAAAGCAACTCCGGTGCGGGAGCCCGTTTCAGTCGCCAGGCCCGCGCCGTTGGCAAAACTGCACCACAGAGTTCCGCTGAAGCCTGACAAGAACAAAGAAGCGGCGCCAGGAACGAAGGCTCCCGACTCACAAACTCCGGCGCCCCCGGCTGTGGCAACTACTCGGACGGTCTTGCCTCCTCTGGAAGTCGAGGTGGTCGGTGGCGACACGCATCGCACCATCCGGCCGGGCAGCAGTTCTGTGCGCGTGGACTTGCAGCCGGGCACACCTCCGCAACCCGCGATGGACGCGGAGCCCTCCGGCGATTCGGAGACCGCGGCGAGTGTGACCAGCAATGCCGCCGAGCGCGTGCAGATGTCCGCCGACGCGTCTGAGATCGTGACCAGCCCGGTGCGGCCCAATTATCCGCTGCTGGCACGGCAAATGAAGGTCCAAGGATCGGTAATTTTACAGGCCCTGATTGGCCGGGATGGAATCATCCAGAACCTGCGCGTGGTCAGCGGCCCGCACATTCTGGCCTCCGCGGCCGAAGACGCCGTCCGGCAGTGGCACTTCAAACCGCACTACCAAGGCAACGAAGCGGTCGAGACCCAAGCCAAGATCACGGTCAACTTCACCATTTCAACCAACTGACGTTCCTCTCCCGATGCAGCGTGCCAGACGTTCGAGCCTGCGTTGAGGTAAATAGTTGGACGAGAAAGTCCCAGGACCCGCCTCAGGTCGGCCGTCTGTCCAGTTTCGCAAGAAATATCTTCACCTACTCTTCGGCGTACAATCTGAAGCCGTATTGCCCGGGGACGACGTACCGAAGATAGAGCACGCGAGCCAATTGGGTCCACATGCACACAGCCATTTTTGCCGCATTTTTTGAGATCTCTCGCACGGTGGTTTCGATGTGCGGCGCCGGCATCCTGTTTTTCCTGGTTGCCCTGTGGGCCGCGAAGGCCGATGTCGCCCAGGCCCGCGGCCTCGACAAAATTGTAGCTTTGAGCAATTTGTGTTTCGCCACTCCCTTGGCGGTTTTCGGCGCCCTGCATCTCTCGGACGCAAGAGCCCTCATGCCCATGGTGCCCTCGTATATGCCGTGGCCATTGTTTTGGGCGTATTTCTTTGGCTTTGCGCTGGTGGCCGCGTCTCTGAGCATTGCGACACGAATTCAGGTGCGCTGGTCCGGCCTGTTTTTCGGGATCGCAATGTTTCTTTTCGTGGCCATGCTGATTATCCCGGGAGTTGTCGCCAACCCCAGAGACAGAATTGGATGGACTCTTATCTTCCGCGAAAGCTCATTCGGGGGCGGAGGCTGGATTCTTGCGGGAAACGCCCTACGCGGGCAAGGCCGCGGGCAAAGGGGAAGTAAGCTCATCACGGTGGGCCGCGTGTTGGTCGCGCTCGCCGCAATATTTTTTGGAGTTGAGAATTTTTTGCACCCGGCGAACGTTCCCGGAGTCCCGCTCGAAAAACTGATGCCCGCCTGGATTCCGGCGCACTTGCTCATCGGCTGTTTGACAGGGGCAATTCTTGTGATTGCCGGGGTATGCATTCTGCTCGCCAAGAAGACGCGGCTAGCGGCAACCTATCTCGGGACCTGGATTGTGCTGCTGGTCTTATTCATCTACGGGCCGATTCTGATCGCAGCGCTGGCCGATCCGAGCACCGGCGTCAAAATTGAGGGGATCAACTACTTTTTTGACACGCTGCTGTTTGCCGGAGTAATTCTCACGCTAGCCAGCGCGACGCCGCGCACTGATTAAAGTACCGCCGCCTGCGCGACCGGAATAGGTCCCAAATAACGAACGCCCCGATCTCTTTCGAGATCAGGGCGCCCGGGCAGCCCTCCCCCAGAACTGCTCACCTGTGAAGCTAAACGCTGGATAGAATTCTGCAAATGGCACTACGGTGCTATCCCCCTACCCCCGAAGTGCCATGTGACCCAAGGTCTTGCAAAACCAGAGGTTCGGCCGCATCTACGATTACCAGCGGGTCTGCTGCTACCCCTGCAGCTCTTAAGTCAGCCCACTTCCCTGCCGATAGAGAACCCAGCAAGCATTCGCCGGAAGCGATCATGACAGCTTTTCAGGATCCAGAAATCTATCGCGACATCCTCGATGGTCTGCAAATTGGGGTTAGCGTGCTCGATCTGCAGAAGAGAATTGTCTTCTGGAGCGAAGGCGCCGAACAGATTACGGGCTATGGCAGGATCGACGTGCTGGGCCATCCCTCCGCGGACAGCATTCTTCTGCATTGCAACCAAATCAGTTGTGAAATGTGCGCGGAGAAATGTCCACTGGCAACAGCGCTGCATGAGGGCAAGCCGGTGGAAGCTATGAGCTTCATTCATCACAAGGCAGGACATCGGATTCCGGTGCGCACCTGGGCAATTCCGCTGCGCGACAAGCGCGGTTCGATCATCGGCATTATCCAGACCTTCGAAGGCGAGTTTGCCTTACCTGGTCCGGATCCGAGCAACCGCAGCATGAAAGAACAGGGCTGGCTTGACGAAGTGACGGGATTGCCGAATCAGGCAGTGATGCAGTCTCACCTGCGCGAAACGCTGGGCACGTTTACCGAGGTTCACATTCCTTTTGGCGTCGTTTCTCTGCAGGTCCATAATCTCGGCCAATTTCGGTCCAGTTATGGGCAAGGCGCGGCCAGATCCATCCTCCAAGTGCTGGCTCGAACTCTGAGAAATATGGTTTGGCCGACTGACTTTGTAGGCTGCTGGAGTGATGGCCGATTTCTGGTGATCTTGATGGGGTGCAGCGAGGAAGCGCTGCAAACCGTCACCCAGCGAACGCTGAAGACCGTGTCTAGCGCAACCATTCGCTGGTGGGGAGAAGATTTATCGGTGGCGGTTTCCATCGGGAGCGCCGGCGCTCGGGCCGGTGATACCGTCGAATCGCTTCTGCTGCGAGCCCAGCCCACGTTCAGTGACGAGCAAGTCGCGCTGTCCGTCCGCGCCACCGCAGCCTCGAGCAATCCATCGCCACGGAGCTGAGCTGGATGAGCTAACTTATGTTCGCGATCATCGGCATTGTCGTGGTTTTCGGCTGCGTAGTGGCCGGTTATCTGATGGAGCACGGAAATCTCCGCGTCCTCATTCAGCCGGCGGAACTCGTCACCATCGGCGGAGCAGCCATCGGTACCATCCTCATCGCCAATCCGCTGCACATTCTTAAACAGGTTGCAGGTGGGATTGGCGGTGTCTTCGGGGGCTCCAAGTACACCAAACAGGCCTACATTGATTCTCTGAAAATGATGTACGACCTGCTGAACAAAGCTCGCAAAGACGGGCTGATGGCGCTGGAGGGAGATGTGGAAGAGCCGGACAAGAGTCCGATCTTCGCTAAGGGACCCGCGGTCCTTAAGAACCATCACGCGCGCGACTTTGTGTGTGATTCGCTGCGCATGGCGATCACCGGCGTGGATGCTTTCGATCTGGATCAGATGCTGGACCTGGATTTGGAGGTAAAGCATCATGACGCCGAGCAGCCTACTGCCGCTCTTACCAGCGTGGCGGATTCCTTGCCGGGTCTGGGCATTGTAGCCGCCGTGCTGGGCATCGTGATCACCATGAGCGCGATGGGTGGCCCTCCCGAAGAGATTGGCAAGAAGGTGGCGGCTGCGCTGGTGGGCACGTTCCTGGGCATCCTGCTGTGCTACGGGCTGGTTGGGCCCATCTCGGCCAACATGGTCAAGATCGCCGACGAAGAGCATGCCTATCTCTACGTACTGCGGGTTCTGATCGTGTCTTTTCTAAAGGGCACAGCTCCCATCATGGCGGTCGAGGTGGCGCGGCGCGCCGTGCCCGGTCATGTTCGCCCGTCGTTCAAGGAAGTGGAGGCGGCTTGCCGCAATAAAGGAGCGGTCGAGGACGGAGCCGCCGCACCGGACGCCGCGGCCGCTGCCGCTCCCCAATAAAGGACGCAGATCGAGCAAACTGCATGGAGAAAACTCGCCCCATCGTCATCCTGAAGAAAAAAGGCGGCCACGGCGGCCATCACGGCGGCGCGTGGAAGGTCGCCTATGCCGATTTCGTCACTGCCATGATGTCTTTGTTCATCGTCTTGTGGCTGCTCAACAGCAGCAAGAAAGTGCAGGAGGCGGTGGGTGGGTATTTCAAAGATCCGAGCGGCACGGCCGAGAAGATCGGCTCGACCCTGGCAGGTTCCGGCGAAAACTTCATTCTGACCAAAGACAACATGCCCAAACTCAAGGACCAGCTGGAGCAAAAGATCCGCCAGCTGACCGACTTCGAGAAACTCAAAAGCCACATCGACATGACCGTGACCAGCGAGGGCCTGCGAATAGAATTGATGGAATCCGCCGCCGGAACATTGTTCGATAACGGCAGTCCTAAACTGAACAATGACGGACAAGAGCTGCTGATCACGCTGGCGCAGGAACTGGGCAAGCTCCCTAACAAAATCTCGATCGAAGGCCATACCGATTCCCAGGCCTATGCCTTGTCCGGCAACTACGGCAATTGGGAGCTTTCCACGGACCGCGCCAACGCCGCCCGCCGCCTGATGCAGGCCAACGGACTCGGAATAGGCCAGGTCACCCAGGTCCGTGGATTTGCCGATCAGCGTCTCCGCAAAGCCGACAACCCGCTCGACCCCTCCAACCGCCGCATTTCGCTCATCGTGCAATACACCGTACTCAACAACGACGCGGGAGACGCGAAGCCTTCCGCCGAAGGCGAAGAGAAGAAACCCGACGCAAAGAACCCGACACCACCCGCAGCGAACTCTGGCAAGAAAGAATGATTACCGCCTCTGATTTGAAACGAATTTACAATCTGCTCCGCGCCGGCCGCGACACTCAGGCTGTATAATCGCCGCTTTGACCTTTCCTTCGGGAGCTTCCTGTCATGAAACAATTTGTCCGGCTGGCCTGCCTTCTGTTTGTGATGTCCTCAATCGCGCCGTTGTGGTCCCAGGAAAAGGTCGACCTGGAGACAATCGGCCGTATCCGCTACGAAGGCTTTCACAATTCCAAGGTGATGGATTTTGCGACGGGATTGATGGACTCCATCGGCGAGCGGCTCACCGGCTCACCCAACATGAAGCGCGCCAACGAGTGGACGCGCGACCAGTTCACCGCAATGGGTCTCTCCAACTCCCACCTTGAGTCCTGGGGGCCGTTCGGCCGGGGCTGGGCTAACCAATACGTCAACGTTCGCATGACATCGCCCGATGTGGTTACGCTGCTCGCCTACCCAAAAGCCTGGACCCCGGGTACTAACGGCGTAGTGCAGGGCAAGTGCGTTCGCGTGACCATCGACGACAAAAAAGATTTTGACAAATACAGAGGCAAGCTCGCCGGCCTGATCGTGATTCTCGGAGCTGACGCCGAAGTGAAACCGATCACCGAGGCACCTTACAAACGCCTGAGCGATGATGATCTCGCGAAGCTCTCCGACTATCAGATTCCGGGCGACCGTCCGGCGTTCCGCTTCGCCGACTTCGTGAAGCGCCAGCAGTTCACCAAGGACTTAAACCAGTTTTTCGCCGACGAGAAGGTGCTGGCCGTAATTGATCACAGCCGGGGAACGGCTGGCGGCGGCACCGTATTCGTGCAGTCCGGTGGATCGTATAAGCCCGGCGAGACTACTACGATTCCCCAGCTGACCATGGCGTCGGAGCACTGGACCCGCATTGCGCGCTTGCTGCAGCAGAATAAAGATGTGTCGCTCGAACTGAACGTCACCAACACTTTCTACGACGACGATCCGATGCAATACGACACCATCGCCGAGATTCCCGGCACCGACAAGAAGGACGAAGTGGTGATGCTGGGCGCACATCTGGATTCATGGCACGCTGGCACGGGAGCAACCGACAATGGTGCCGGAACGATTGTCATGATGGAAGCGGTTCGCATCCTGAAGGCGCTCGACATCAAGCCCCGCCGCACCATCCGCATCGGTTTGTGGAGCGGCGAAGAGGAAGGACTGTTGGGATCACAGGGCTACGTGGAACAGCATTTCGGGTCGCGTCCGCACATGGATGAGCCTGGAATGAAAGACATGCCGACGTTGCTGCGGCGCGAAGCCGGAGACGTTACTGTGAAGCCAGAACAGGCGAAAGTCTCGGCCTATTTCAACGTGGATAACGGCACGGGCAAGATTCGCGGCGTGCACTTGCAGGAAAACGAGGCCGTGGCTCCTATCTTTGAAGCCTGGATGAAGCCGTTCAAAGACCTCGGCATGAACACGCTCACCATGCGCAACACCGGCGGCACCGACCATCTGTCGTTCGATGCGGTCGGCATCCCGGGATTTCAGTTCATTCAGGATCCCATCGAGTACGAGTCGCGCACGCATCATTCCAACATGGACGTCTACGATCGGCTGCAGCCGGAAGATCTAAAACAAATCAGCGTCATCGTCGCCGGCTTTGTCTACGACGCCGCCATGCGTGACCAGATGCTGCCCCGCAAACCCATCGAAAAGGCGCTGCCGAAAGAACCGGAGAAAAAAGACAACTAGTTGCGCCACGGTCTTCCTCCGTTACTGAGAGGTCAGTGATTGGGCGCACCTGACCTGGGCCCGCAACTGTTGGCAGATTGGGCGTGCATTAGTGATAAATATCACCGACAACGGACGTTAAAAGGTTTAGTAATAATCGAGGAGGAATCAAAAACTGAATACCGCAAATTGGGCCCGGCCATGCCAAGAGTGAGGACACTCGCTCAGCCGCCGCTCGACGGCAAAAGACCGGGCCCCGTGAATTCGGTCTCCCCACATCGTAAGCAAGTCCTGGCGTAGCGATGACCCTTCAAGCAGGAACCTCTTCCACCATTTTTGCCACCAGGCCTATTGTGATCTGGTTGTGCCAAAACTCACTCTGAGCTGTGATGAGCGGTACTGCCGCCCCTGCGCACAAGCGAGAAGATACGAGGTTAACGATCTTCGCTGGAGGGATACCCATGAAGAGGGTCTTGATTCTTGGCGCAGCAGGCAGGGACTTCCACAACTTCAACGTTGTATTTCGTAATAATCCTGACTACCAGGTGGTCGCATTCACCGCTACTCAAATTCCTGATATTGCCGGGCGCCGTTATCCCGGCGAACTTGCCGGATGCTTGTATCCGGAAGGCATTCCTATCTTTGAAGAAAAAGATATGGAAACCCTGATCGCCGAATACGAGATTGACGCGGTGGTCTTTTCCTATAGCGATGTCTCTCACCAGAACCTGATGCATCTCGCCTCCCGCGCGGTAGCCGCGGATGCCGACTTCTGGCTTCTGGGAACCGGACGCACGCAACTCAGGTCATCGATCCCGGTCATTTCCGTGTGCGCGGTGCGAACTGGATGCGGCAAGAGCCCGGTCTCACGCCTGGTTGCCGAAGAGTTGCTCCGGCAGGGACGAAGGCCGGTGGTCATTCGACATCCCATGCCTTACGGTGATCTTGCGGCACAGGCTGTCCAACGTTTCGCCACCATGGAGGATCTCGATCTTCAGCAGTGCACCATTGAAGAACGCGAAGAGTACGAGCCCCACATCCGCAAAGGGACTGTGGTGTATGCGGGAGTGGATTATGAAGCTATTCTCCGCCAGGCGGAAAAGGAAGCTGACGTCATCCTGTGGGACGGAGGCAACAACGACACCTCCTTTTATGCCTCCGACTTGGAAATCGTGGTCGTGGATCCGCATCGTCCGGGGCATGAACTGTCTTACTTCCCCGGCGAGGTCAACCTGCGGCGCGCGGATGTGGTCGTAGTCAACAAAGTCGATACCGCCTATCAGCGTGACATTGAGACGGTTCTCCATAATGTAGGGCTCAACAACCCACGGGCAGTTGTTTTCGAGATGGCCTGCCGAGTCTCTATTCCCGAGCCATCTCTGGTGAAGGGACAGCGCGTGCTGGTGGTGGAGGACGGTCCCACACTCACTCATGGAGAGATGCCTTACGGCGCTGGCGTGGTCGCGGCGCGGCAATGTGGGGCAGCCGAGTTGGTGGACCCCCGGCCTTATGCCGTGGGATCGATTCGCGGCACTTACGAGCGTTATCAGCACCTGACGAACCTTTTGCCCGCCATGGGTTACAGCGCAATCCAAAGACACGAACTGGAGGAAACTATCCGCCGCACTCCGTGCGATCTTGTGCTGATCGCCACTCCCATTGACCTGGCTCGTGTGATCAAGCTCGACAAGCCGAATCTCCGCGTGACCTATGAAGTGGAAGAACTCACAAAGCCCGGCCTGGCCGAAATGCTCGCTAAGTTCGTTCACGAGCACGAGCCAGTACTGGCAGGAGCCGAAAGATGAATGGCAAAGATTTTCTCTCGATACGGGATTTCTCGCCCTCGGAGATCCAATACTTGCTGGTTCTTGGCCGGCAAATTAAGGCCGACCCGACCGCCTATGCCGGGTCACTCCGGCGACAGACTCTAGCCATGATCTTCGAGAAACCTTCCTTACGGACCCGCGTAACTTTCGATGTCGGCATTCAGCAACTGGGCGGCTTCTCGCTCTATCTTTCGCCTGCCGAGATCAATCTTGGCAAACGAGAATCGGTATACGACGTGGCTAAGAACCTGGAACGCATGGTGCAAGGCATCATGATTCGTACCTTTGCCCACGAAGTGGTGGTGCAGATGGCGCGGCACGCCAACATTCCCGTCATCAATGGGCTTACCGACTACAGTCATCCCTGCCAGGCAATGGCGGATTACCTCACTATTTGGGAAGCTAAAGGCAATCTGGAGGGCCTGAAGATTGCCTATGTGGGCGATGGTGACAACGTTGCACGCTCACTGATTTTTGCAGGGGCGCAACTAGGCGCGCAGGTGTGGCTGGCCACGCCCCCGGGATACGAAGTGGACGAGGAGTCCGTGCAGTGGGCTTGCACGCGCGGCGCCGAGACTGGTGGCACTTGCACCCTGACTAACGATCCCGAAGAAGCGGCCGCAGGGGCGGATGTGATCTACACCGACGTCTGGGCCAGCATGGGGAAAGAGGCCGAAGCGGAACAGCGGAGGTATATTTTCCTTCCTTACCAGGTGGATGCGACTCTGTTCCGCCGGGCCAAGCGGGATGCCATCTTTCTGCATTGCCTGCCTGCACACCGTGGAGAAGAAGTTACCAACGATGTGATCGACTCGCCCCGGTCGCTGGTATTTCAGCAGGCGGAAAATCGGCTGCATGCACAAAAGGCGATCTTGCTGGAACTGATGAAAGATGAGTTCGTCAAGTTGCCTGCACTCGGCGAGTTGCAGGAGTTGGTGCACGTATAGGTCAGCGTCGAGTGGCTGGTGGCTGGGAACTGGCAAGAACCTGTGACAGCTTCCGGCGCCAGCCACAAGCGCTCGTAACGCTTATGAAGACCATGCTCCTTGCCGTCGGCGGAAACTCCCTGATTCGTGCAGGAGAAAAGGGAACCGTTACCGAACAACGGGCAAACGCGCAGCGGACAGCGGCCCAGATCGTCGGCCTGATCCGTGCCGGTTACCGCATCGTGCTTACGCATGGCAATGGTCCGCAAGTTGGGGCGGCGTTGCTGCGCTCGGAGCGGGGAGCGAGCCAGGTCCCTGGTCATCCGCTGGACGTTTGTGGCGCCTCGACCCAGGGTGAGATTGGATATCTTCTGCAGCAATCGTTGGAAACTGAACTGCAGCTAGCCAATCTGCACGTGCCGGTTGCGACCGTTGTTACCCAGAGCCTGGTGTCGCCTGACGATCCCTCAATGAAGCACCCGAGCAAGCCGATCGGTCCCTTTTACTCACGCGCCGATGCCGAAGAACGCAAGCGCCTTTGGGGGTGGGAGATCGTGGAAGACGCCGCCCGCGGTTATCGCCGCGTGGTGCCGTCGCCGGAGCCGATTGACATCGTCGAGCTTGAGGTCATTCGAGATCTGGTTGAGCAGGGCGTGCTGGTCATTGCCTGCGGAGGCGGAGGAATTCCCGTAATTCGCAAGAACGGAAGGTTGCAAGGCGTGGAGGCTGTCATCGACAAGGACCGTGCCTCCGCGTCGCTGGCATCAAGCCTGGGAGCAGATTTGTTTGTTATCTCGACCGACACCGACTACGTATATCTGGACTACAAGAGACCAACGCAGCGTGCGCTGCGGCAAGTCGCTGCCGCGGAGCTGGAGGCATATGCCAGGGCTGGCCATTTTCCGCCGGGAAACATGGGTCCGAAAGTCGAATCGGTGTTGCGTTTTCTGTCCCACGGCGGCAAGGAGGCCGTGATTACTTCTTGCGAGAGTTTGTGCCAGGCGGTGATTGGGTCTGCCGGCACACACATTTTCCCCGATCACGATCATGCGGAAGTCGCGCGGGAAGAAGAAATCGAACTGCCGGTGGGAGGACACTAATGCCATTGCCTGTTATCCCACTCAAGCCTCTCAAATCAGTTCAGCAGCCTGCTCTCGAACCGGCGCTGCACGGGACGGCATTAAAACATGTCGTCGAATCACAGCAATTCACTGTTCCCCTGCTCATGGAACTATTCGAGCGGTCGCGCGGGATGGAGCGCGTGGTAGCGCGCGGAGGCTCGCTCGACTACCAGAACCGCATCATGGCCACGCTGTTTTACGCACCTTCCACGCGCACTCGATTCTGCTTCGAGGCCGCGATGCAACGTCTGGGCGGCAGAGTTTTGTCGACGGAACACGCGGGCGCGTTCTCTTCGGAGATCGAAGGCGAGCAGGTGGAGGACTCCATCCGGATTCTCGGCGGCTATTCCGACGTAATTGTCATCCGCTATCCCGAAGAGGATGGTGCGCGACGGGCCGCGGAGGTCTCAACCGTGCCCGTGATCAATGCCGGAGATGGCAACGGGGGTCAGCATCCCACGCAAGCTCTGCTCGATCTTTACACCATTTACCGGCAGCGTCCGCTGAATGGCCTGAGCGTGGCCATTATCGGCGAGTTGGACAAGGGGCGCACGGCCCGTTCTCTGGCGTATTTGCTGGCCAAGTTTGAACGGGTGAAGATGTTCTTTGTCAGCCCGCCGCAACTCCAGATGAAGCAGGACATACTGGATTATCTCGACGAGCATAACGTCCGCTACGAACTGGAGTCCGATATTGATCGCGTGATTGGCGAAGTGGATGTGGTCTACCAGACGCGAATCCGGCCCGAGCGAGTGCGGGACGCGGATGGCTTGGGAACTGGCGGCATCAAGCGCTATGCCATCGATTCGACAGTCGTGCAACGCATGAAGCCGGACGCGCTGATCCTTCATCCCTTGCCCCGCACGGTCGAGTTAGACAAGTCCGTCGATGCCGATCCTAGAGCTATGTACTTCCGGCAGGCTAGGAATGGGCTGTATGTAAGGATGGCACTGTTAACCATGCTGTTGGAGTAGGAGCAGTCAATGGGCGATGTTTCCCAGCAGGAGACAGGTAGCGGAAAAGAAATCGAGCTAGTGGTGAAAAGGATCTTATGACAACGCAATTCATAGAGCAGCCCCTACGCACCCAGGACTTCGTCGAACTCGAAAACCAGTACGGAGCTCACAACTATCATCCGCTCGACGTGGTGATCGAGCGCGCGGAAGGCGTCTGGGTGTATGACGTCGAGGGCAAACGTTACCTCGATTGCCTGGCGGCATATTCCGCGGTGAATCAAGGACACTGTCACCCCAAAATCCTGCAGACTCTGAACGAGCAGGCGCGGAAAGTCACGCTTACTTCTCGCGCATTTCGCAACGAACAACTTCCTCTGCTCTACAAAGAGCTCCATGATTTGACCGGATTCGACATGGTGCTCCCCATGAACTCGGGCGCGGAGGCGGTCGAAACGGCCATCAAGACGGCTCGCAAGTGGGGCTACAAGGTTAAGGGTATTCCCCAGGACAAGGCCGAGATCATCGTCTGCGCCAATAATTTTCATGGCCGCACTGTCACCATCGTGAGCTTCTCTACCGACGAACAATATCGCGACGGCTTTGGCCCGTTCACGCCTGGATTCAAAGTCATTCCGTTCGGCGACGCTCCCGCCCTCCGCGAAGCCATCACGCCCAACACCTGCGCCTTTCTGGTGGAACCCATTCAGGGCGAAGCTGGAATCGTCATTCCTCGCGAGGGATTTCTGCGGGAAGCGGCGGAAATCTGCCGCCAGAATCGTGTGCTGCTGATGGCGGATGAAATTCAGTCTGGCCTGGGACGAACCGGCAAACTTTTTGCCTACATGCACGAGGGAATCACGCCCGATGTGTTGATTGTGGGCAAGGCGCTTGCTGGAGGCTTCTATCCGGTCTCGGCCGTGTTGGCGTCGCGCGAGATTCTTGGCGTGTACCAACCCGGCGACCACGGCAGCACCTTTGGCGGCAATCCCCTGGCCTGCGCCATCGCACGGACTGCGCTGCGTGTTCTCATCGAGGAGAAGATGGTGGAACGTTCCGCCGAGTTAGGCGCGTATTTCCTGACCCTGCTGCAAACCCTGCGCAGCTCCGACCTTAAAGAGGTTCGTGGCAAAGGCCTGTGGATCGGCATCGAACTCCACAGCCCGGCACGTCCCTACTGCGAGGCGCTCAAGCAAGAAGGAATCCTGTGCAAAGAAACACATGACCGGGTGATCCGCATTGCGCCACCGCTCATCATCAGCCGTCAGGAGATTGACTGGGCCTTTGAGCGAATTGCGAAGGTGATTCAGAAGCATTAAACGATCGAATAGAGATGGCCTGGTCATGCCCCGGGGACCAGGCCGATGGAGAGTTTCATGCCGGGTTCGTCCGCCATTGAGGATGGTTTCCAGAAGTTAGCTCCGGAGCAATTG
This sequence comes from uncultured Acidobacteriaceae bacterium, assembly GCA_963749985.1. Taxonomy (GTDB): domain Bacteria; phylum Acidobacteriota; class Terriglobia; order Terriglobales; family Acidobacteriaceae; genus Sulfotelmatobacter. The sequence continues at coordinate 347,048 of CAVVOS010000009.1, forward strand.
CGCTCCGCCTTTGCCGCTTTCCTGCCCAAAGACGCTACGCCCGCTGAACAGACTCTTGCCATTGAAACCGGACTACGAAGCCCGGCCGGCGCGGCTTTGCGGGACACGATGGCGAAGTGGATCGTCGACGAGATTGTTCCGGTGGAAAGGCTGGTTCCGAAAGCTTACGCGGAGTGGCGTCCACCGGTTCGGGACGCCATGATGTTCGTGGTGGCGCGGCTCTCGCCCGCGCGCCTCGCCCCCAAGCTCCTCGAACAACTCGATCTTCCAGTGAAAACTTCGGCTGAAGTGCGCCTATTGCGGCTGATCGCAAAAGTCCCCGGCCTGCAGAAACTGGGACAAGTCATCGCCCGCAACCGGAACCTCCGCCCGGCACTGCGGAATGCGCTCGCCCGGCTGGAAAATGGAATTCGCGATGTTCGGCCGGAGGATGTAGTCGCGATCATTCGACAAGAACTTGGGCCACGGGTCGAGAAATACGCCGTTCGTATCGCACCGGCCATACTCTCGGAGGCTAGTGTTAGCGCGGTGGTGCGCTTCACCTGGCGCGATCCAGTCAGCGGAAAGCGGGAACGCGGTGTCTTCAAAGTTCTGAAGCCTCACATCCCGGAGTACTTTGCCGAGGACATGGACTATCTGCATGGACTGGCTCAATACTTCGGGGACCGTCACCACCATTACGGATTTCGAGCGAACCTGCTGCCTGATACTTTCAAGAAAGTCCGGCGGCTGCTGCGGCACGAAGTGAACTTTGTCCGGGAGCAGAAGACATTACTTGAAGCATGGAGTCTGTATCGGACGATGAAGGGAGTTCGAGTGCCACGGCTGATTCAACCGCTGTGTACATCCAGAATTACAGCGCTCACCGAGGAGCGCGGGATCAAAGTTACGAACGCGGCGGCTCGCCTGCCAGCCTCGCGCCGCAGGAAAGTTGCCGAGCAACTCATCGAAGCCTTGGTCGCGGTCCCTCTGTTGGCAGCGCAGAACGATGCGATTTTTCACGGCGATCCCCATGCCGGCAACCTGCTCTACGACAACCGCACGGGAGAACTGACGATTATCGACTGGGCGCTGCGGGAACGCTTAAGCCGCGAGCAGCGCCGCCATCTCGCACTGTTATTTCTAATGGTGAGTTTGCGCGACCCGGTGGGCACCTGCAACGAAGTGTTGGCTCTCACTCAGCAGCCCGTCAGAGGCAATTCACCGAGAGGGCAAATGATTTCGGAGTCGGTGAAGCGTTTTCTCGACGAACTGCCGGTGGTGCGTCTGCCCAGCGGCGCTGATGCAATGCTGCTCCTGGAGCGCCTTGCCATGAATGGCGTCAAGTTCCCTGGACCGCTGATTATGCTCTCCAAGGTGATGTTCACGCTGGATGGAATCCTGGGCGACGTGGGAGGATCCGGCAGTATGGGCTTCACCATCGCGCATCACGTGGCTCAGCATTGGATCAAGAATCGTAAAGAGTTCCGTTCGCCGCTAATGAACAGAGATTGGATCACTCTACAGTGCAGTGCCCTGCTTTATACCAGCCGTTTGTGGCTGCAAGGTGAGCAAGCGCTCTTGAACCGCTTGCTGCCCGCTGGTTCGCCAGTTCATGTCGCGCCAGCATGAGGAGGTTTTCAAGCGGCATCGTTCCAGACTTTATCGTTCCAAGCTTCATCGTTCCAATCTGTATCTTCTACCGGAGGGATAAAACTCATCGCTCGTTCGGCCAGTGCGGTAATGGTGAGGCTGGGATTGACGCCGAGGTTGGCCGCCACTACTGACCCATCACAGATATACATGTTCTTGTAGTTGAAGACGCGGTGGTGAGAATCCACCACGCCGTGGTTGGGAGAATCCGCGATCACGCAACCTCCGATACAGTGTGCCGTGCCAGGAACATTGAAGAGTATTTCCGGCAGCATGCTCATGGGAAAACCGCCGGTGAGTTGGGCCAGTATCTTCGCAAAATCGTTGGCTTTCGGTATATAGGTAGGCACCTTCTCACCCCGGCTGACCAGGAACTTTCGGAACGGCCAGAACCAGGGGCGTTGCCAACGCATCTCGATTTCTCCATCCAGCGCCTGCATGCACAAGAGAATCATGAACTCCTGCGCCCAGCCCCACGGTTGCAGCACCCGCACGGTCTTGAATGGGTGGCGGAGCAAAGAGGCCAGAACGTTCTTCAACCAGAGCGCAATCCGCCGCGGACCGGGGCGCCCATCGGTGAGGATAGTAGTGAGAAATCCCATAGTGTCGGAGCCTTTTGGATAGCGGACCGCCTCAATGTGGGTGTGTTCGTCAATGTAAACGCCGGAACCAATCGCGACGCCTTGCGACACGTCCTCGGAATAACCTGGTGTACGTGCTCCGATCAGCGATTCAGAATTGGTGCGCACATGCTGGCCCAGCTGACTGCTGATGGCCGGCAATGAGCCTTTTTCTTTGAGCTGAAAGAGCAGTTCCATCGTGCCCAGCGAAGATGCGGAGAAGACCACGCCACGGCAAGTGAAGCGGCAACGCTGCCGGTGAATCCACCTGGTCGAGTTAATCGTCGAGACTTCGTATCCGGCGATGCCATCGCTTGCGCCAGCCAGCGGTCGGACGTTCACCACGCGTGTTTCAGGAAAGAGCCGCGCCCCATGTTTCTCGGCCAGATATAGATACGTTAGGTCCAGAGTGTTTTTCGCGCCATACCGGCAACCCATCATGCATCCGCCGCAGCCAATGCAGGTGGTGCGCGCCGGACCCTCTCCGCCAAAGAATGGATCGGGGAAGGTCTGATTGCCCTGCTCTCCTTCCTCAGGCTCGAAGATGCCAACTTTTGTGCAATAGAAAGTATGCCCAGAGCCCGCAGCTTCCGCGGCCTTCTTCAAGAGATGGTCGGCCGGGCCGAGGATTCTGTTTTCCGTCACACCTAACATTCGCGAGGCGGTTTCGTAGTGCCGCGGCATTTCCGCCTTCCAATCGGCTAATCCCTTCCAAGACCCCGCTTCCCACACCTTGTCAGGCGGCGAAAGCAAGGTGCTGGCGTAGGTGATGGATCCGCCACCCACTGCGCAGCCATGAAAGATGGTGGCGTGCTTGAAGAACTGCATATTGAAGAAGCCGCGCAGACCAAGGCTGGGGCGCCATAACCAGCGATGGATCGACCAACTGGAGTGCGGGAGATTGTCCGGCGTCCAGCGCCGGCCCATTTCCATAACCGCTACGCGATAGCCCTTCTCCACCAGTCGATGAGCGGAAACACTGCCGCCAAAGCCGGAACCGATGACGATGAAGTCAAAATCGAATTGATTGTTGCACTGAGCCACACAAGTGCCTGAATACAAACCGCTCATCCACTACGCGCAACGGGAAGCGCTCTCGAAAACGTGCGCGGGGATGGTTAAGGGAATCGGCGAATCCGGCGGCGGAGCGGCGACCACGGTGCGCACGATGTTGTCAGCGAGTTGCCACCAACCGTGGAAGACTCGGCTTTCAGCGCAGCGCTCGCCGCTATAGCGAACCAGCAAGCGGCTCCATCCATTGAAGTCGTACGACGCCGGGAAAGGGCTAACGACCACGGACCGGGTGTCGAGTCGAAGCCCGGCATGTAGTGCTTTGAGCGTGCTCTCTTTCGCGCTCCACAGCAGGGCCAAGAGCCTATCTCGATCCGCCGCGGGCCCACGCGCCACCAGCGATTGTTCTTCGATCGTGAAATAGTCGGCGACAAAAGCATCGCTGCGCGGTTCCACGAATTCCAGGTCGCAACCCATCTCGGCGCCCGACATCGCCACAGCACAAACCGCAGTCCCGGCGCGGTGGCTGAGTGAAATGGCGACCGCCGCAGGTTGGCTGTCAAAAAAGGCCTCGGGTGCGCCGGAGGGCGACGGTCGTATGTCCATCCTCCTAAATATGTGGGGATGAGCGGGCACATCCAAGTAAACGGACAGGGCACGTTTCGCTGTCCAGCGTCCCAGGCGCCAATCGGCGCGTCGCTTAGCAAAGCGCATGTCGCTCAGCCACACTGCTTCGTTTGCGCTCAGCCAATCGTTCTCGGCGGGCACATCGGTTTCTTTTTGCTCCAACCAATAAACGTTCATCCACCACCTGGGCCCAGATCAGGCCGCTTCCGTCATTCTGTTTTCCAACACTGCGGATTCCGATTCTTCCTCTCTCGCAATGCCGCGTTCGACCGCGTGAATGAGATAAGGACGCAGGTTTGCCGGAGGAATAATGTAATTGAGAGCACCCACGTCGAGCGCTCGCTGCACGCTGTGCACGCGGTCAAATTCGGAGGCCATCTCGCCCAGTTTCTCGGAATGTATGACTTTGAAAAGTTCGTCCCACTGGGCTCGCAATCGGCCTTTCTCCGCGCCGTCAGCCTGAGCTATCGCCTGGGTCAGAGCCTGCAGGCGCGCATCTTTGCGGGCTTTGGCTTCAACTTCACCGGCAAAAACCACGGCCGCCGCCGGGGCCCCGCCGATTACGGAAGCATACGTTCCCTCCAGGGCCGCCACTTCTACGTTCTCATTCAGCGCCCGCGAGAAGACAACGTAAGCACCTCCGTGATAACGGGAGATCACGCAGAAGACAATGGGCCCTTTGAAGTTCACCACAGCTCTCCCGATCTCGGCACCGTATTCCAGTTGGAGCCTGCGCATGGACTCAGGGGAACCATCAAACCCCGACAGGTTGGCCAGAACCACCACCGGTCGATTGTTGCTGGCCGCGTTGATCGCCCGCGCAATTTTTTTCGAGGATTGCGGGAAGAGCGTGCCCGAAGTCCACTGATCCGGCCCGTCGGCTGGGACAAATCCTAATCGCGGCAGCGGCCGGGATTCGATACCGATCAGGCAGACCGGATAGCCACCCAGGTGGGCATCCCACACGACTGCAGTTTCCGCCGCGCGCATGCCCGCCCAGCGCTCCAGCGGCGCATGGTCCTGGTCGATGGCCGCCATCATCACTTTGCGAATATCAAAGGACTTCTTGCGTCCAGGATTGGTCTCATCCGATAAGATCTCGCCGATCGTTTCGAAACCCTCTTCGCCATTGGCATTGCCGTCGCCGTTCCTGCCATGCGGATGGACGCGCACGTCGCGGTCGATGGGATCGGTAGTGGAGGCTTGTCGAGGAAAACGCTCACCCGCGGCCACGTAGGTGTGCTCATAGTGGCGCAACAGAATGTGGCAGGCTTCATCGATATCGTGGGCCCAGTACTGCGCCTGGCCGTTGAGACCCATGATGCGATCGTAACCGCCGATTCCCTGATTATCCTCGGCCGAGATGGCTCCCGAGTATTCCAACGCTCGCTTACCGGTGAGCACCATGGCAGCTTTCGGCGTCATGATCAGAATGCCGCGGGTGTGCATGAGCATGGTGGCCTCGGCGTTCCAGTAGGGTTGCGCGCCGACGTTGATCCCATTCACCACCAGATTCACTTCTCCGCCCGCCTGTGTAAACTCGATCAAACCGCGCAGGACGCGGGCAATCCAATCCATGTTTTCCACTCCGCTGTCCATCGAGATCTTGGCGCCGGCCGAGATGGGAAACCACTCCAGAGGAATACCCTTGCCTCGGGCTAGTTCCAAGGCTGCGAGAATGCGCCGGCATTCCGGCTCGGCGATGGCACCCAAGTCTTTGCTCGGATCGCCCAGCATCAGAACGCGTTCCATGCCCTCGGGATACTTGCTCGTAAAGTTGCGAATGACGCCGACAATGATGTTCGCCTTGTTTTGACCGTAGGGACGATCGACCGCGACCAAACGGTTTTCAGAGTCAAGATCGTGCTCGACAAAATCGCCCGCGGGAAACTCCGCTCGCGTGTGTTCCGGAGCGGGCGTGAGCATTTTGATGACTTCGTAAGGGTAGATAAAACCGCGCTGCCGCATGCGGACGACCTTCTGGTCGTACTCGGTCAGCGGCCGGATGGGTTGCAGTTTGTCAGCCGGACGGAAGGTGATGAGCATGCCGCTGGCGCCCGGGCTCGAGATGCGCACCACCATTTCGCGCACGTCCCCGGTGGCAGGATCGGGAATGCGGGCGCGCACCACCACCTGTTCCAATCCCAGACCTTCGGTCGAAGGTGCCAGTCTGCGCACAAGATCGCGCAATTCATCCGGCTCAAGATTGAGCGGGGGCCACAGGTTAAGCAAAATGCGATTCCAATGGAGACGTTGTTGAGCGGACCTTCGCGACTGAAACAGCCGGATGCCAGCCATTGCTTCCGTCAACATGCGCTCCAGATGCGGCAATTGCACGATGCGGCCCGCTTCATCGCATACCGGCGTTACGTCGCGCACTTCCGCGCACGCGAACAATCGTTCATCCTTCGGGTTATCGCGGGCCACGGCATGGAGGAGGTACACGTCTTCGACGGATGGCAACCGGTCGATCTTGAAGTTCTCGAGTCGCCAGAGATGGAGCCGTTTCCCCATCATGGGGTGAATTCCGCGGAAAAACTTCTCCTCTTCATAGGAGGTTCCGCTGGGCCGATACGTTAAATGCAGAGTACCGCCGACACCCCGGCTGTGCCCAGGGCCGGTTACCGACGCCACGATGCGCCGCATCGGGCGCGAAAACCCAACCTGGTTAAGCACCGAGCAAACTTCCTGCTGGGTAGCCTCTGAATCGCCAAGACCGTCGGAACGGAAAACGTAAAAATCGATTAGGACGTCATGGTCGGCCGGCACTGCTGCGATCAAGGGAAACATCGCCCGCGCCGCCTCTGCAAGCCGCGAATACTCGGCATGGGTGGTGAAAACGTGGAGGCGCTTCCCCTCATAGTCATACTCAACGGTTGCGCAGCACTGTTCATCATCCAATGCCAGGCAGCGAAGGTTCGTCAGTTTTCGGATGCGGTAGTACCGCCAGGTGAGCGCTTCCAGCATCAACTTGCGCATCTCCGGATCGGCGGCCGCGAAGCGGCTGGAGAACAGGCTTACCAGCGGCTGCGGACATTCGACAAGCGCGCGAAGTCTCTCGGAGCGGTCCGCGGCACGGGGATTGGCAGCCAAGTAGGCGAGGTGTCCCTCCATCTGCTCATACACTTGCTTGCGCGCCCGCTCAAACTGAGGCTGATCGAAGTAGCGGTAACGCACTTCCCGCGCCAGGTCGGTGACTGCGGGAAACAGCCCATTGGTCAAGGTACTCATCCGGTCGAGGAGTGTCCGAAAGGAATCATCAGCGCGCGACAACAGCGTCTGGATGCACCGCAGACGTCGCTCGAGGACGCCCGCGACAAGCGCGATTTGCTGCTCGATTCGCTGGTGCGCTTTGTAGATCCAGAACAAGCTCTCTTCCAGTTCGGGCGAGCGCACCAATGTCTGCACACCATAGTGGGCCAGCGCACGTTGGAGCGCGCTAACAAAGGCTGGCGGGAGTCCGTGACCTCGGGTCTCCAACATGCGTAAATAGGAAAACAGATAGGCCTCGGCGCTGGGCTCTTCCGCACTGGCTCGGTGGTTTACCTCCGGCTCGCGTTGGAACAGGGAACATATGTCCACAAAGATATTGAGGATCTCATCTTCGCGCCGTCCTATTTCGTCACTGTCTACTGGGCAATCCTGACTCCATTCCGCGAGCAAGCGCGCGGTGTGCTTCGATTCCACGTCAAAGCCCAACGCAAGCTGGCGGAGTTCGTCCAGGCTGCGCCGGCAGTTGGATTGGGTGGCTTCCCTGCTTCTATCCGAGGCAAGCGACGCGCCAAAGACCACTCGCTCCGCGTCCGCAACTCTGTCGTCACCGGCCGCGGGATCGATCTGAAGAAGCGGGGCTCCGGTGTCCACCTGCACGTTGGGTATGGTCATCAAGTGCCGGACTTTTCCAGAGAATGGAGCAACGACCTGCATCTCCATTTTCATGGCCTCCAGCACCGCCAGGCGGTCTCCAACCGCAACCGTGTCGCCCGGCTTGACGAGGATCGAAACCACCACCGCCGGTGAGGGCGCATGCACTACGCCCCCATCGTCTCGCTCAATCTGGTGCGAAACACCATCTACGTCGATTCGGTAACTTAGTCCCTGGACCACTGAGACCACGCGAAAACGGCGGCCAAAAACGGCGAGCCAACATTCGAACTCATCCACACGATCGAGTCGGGCGTCGATGTGCGCCCCATTCACCTGTATGCGGTATCGTCCGGGACCGAGGCAATAGATCTTCGGCGAGTAGCTATGACCTCGATAACGTAGTTCCGCAGTGCGGCCCACGTCACTACGCACCTGCGGCCGCCCGCGCACCGCCGACGCATAAAACTGCGTCTGCTCCACGGCCCGCTCGGCATCGTAAGCTTCGATCGCGGCTTGAACCAGAGCTACATCCGCGTAATTTCTGGAGAGCTGCTTACGCGCTGCCACCAAGTCGTCCAGCCAACCAGCATTTACGTCTCCCGACTGTACTTCCGGGCGGTTCAGCAGTTCCAGCAGAAACGCTTTGTTGCTGGTTCCGCCCTTGATGACGACAATGCTCTCGCGCAGCACTCGCTGCAGTCGGGAAAGCGCTTCTCCGCGGCTCTGCCCGTAGGCGATGACCTTGGCCATCATCCTGCCGTCGTCTGAGTCGACCTCCGCCGGGACGACATCGCCTTCCGCCACGCCGCTGTCGACACGCACACCCGGTCCGGGCAGAATTCTGAACCGCTCAATAACGCCCGACGATAGAGCGAATCCGTTCTCCGGATCTTCCGCGTTCAGGCGCACCTCGATGGCATGACCGGTGGTGCGCGGAGGTGCGCCTTCAAGGTGACCTCCGCGCGCGATGTGAATCTGAAGTTTCACAAGGTCGAGTCCGGTCGTGCATTCGGTGACCGGATGTCCGGCCTGCAACCGGGCCTTCATCTCCATGAACAAGAATCCGTCGGTTTCCGGTTGGTAGAGGAATTCGACCGCTCCGACATTGCGATAGGCCGTTGCTTGACACGATCGCACCGCCGCCTCGCGCAGGGCCTGATCCCGCTCCGGAGAAAGCGCTGGCGAAGGCGCTTCTTCGAGGATTCTCTGGTGGTGTCGCTGGACGGTGCAGTCGCGCACGCCAGCGGCCCACATCGTCCCATAGTGATCGGCAATAATTTCAACCTCGACGTGGCGCGCTCCTTGCACCAGTTGCTCCAGGAAAACGGTCGGATCGCCGAAGGCTTTGAACCCTTCGGCCCGCGCACTGGCAAAAGCTTGTGGCAGTTGGGCTGCCGAAGCTGCCAGGCGAATACCGTTGCCGTCGCCTCCGCACGCCGCTTTTACCAGCAACGGATAGCCCAGTCGCTCGGCATGGCCAAAAGCGTCAGCGAGCGTTTCCACCGGCCCGTTGCTCCACGGCACTACTTCAATCTGCGCCTGCTCGGCTAATCGTTTCGAGGCGATCTTGTTTCCCACACGCCGCATCACATCGCCATCGGGACCGATGAACACGATCCCCATCTTGCGGCAAATGTCGGCGAATGCAACGTGCTCGGCCACCAAGCCCCATCCCACCCAGACGGCTTCCGCGCACGCGGAGGTCAGTGCACGTTCCAGCCGGCCGTAGTCGATGTAACTGCTCTTGAGTTGCTGGGTCTTCGGGTCCAGGACCCTGGCGGGACCGATACACACGGCCTCGTCGGCCTCGCGCACAAACCTGCTATGGCGGTCAGGCTCGGTAAAGAGCGCAATCGTAAGCAACGATGTGCCGTGTTCCTGATTGAAATCGCGGACGGCGTGAATAAAACGCATGGCCGCTTCGCCGCGATTCACGATAGCCACGCGCTGAAATTCGTGCTCCATAAGTCCCCCGATCGAGATCGTCGGGACAATGAGTCGTCAGGACAACCCTTTCATCTTCGATTTATGCGGCAACTGCCTCGAGTGACATCGCAACCTGTAGCACTTTTAGCCGCTCCGCATCCACGGCGCTCGGAAGAGCTACCGTGCGGTATCCGTTAAGCTGCAGGTAACAGTTTCCCTTCGCATCCACAACTTCCGCATCGAAACTGCCTCGATCCCCGTCACGACTGACTACGGCATATAAGCCAGTGTCTTCAGACTCCGCGGTCGGTAAGGACAGTAGGGAGACGCGATCAATGTGCTGCGGCAGACCCATGCGGCCCTGCGCGCCCATCTCCCAGAGCCCGGCAGTCTGGAAGCAAAGCTCAATCAGACGTGGCGTCATCACTGTCGGCAAGTCGGACGGCAGATGGTTTGCGGGCATGCCTTTCGCCAGCTGTCCGACCATTCGGTGTCCGTCCCACCACGCCCGCTCTATAACTTGATATGCGGGTCCATGGAAGTACAGGCGATAGATGTCAGAAGCTTCAATGCTGTGCCCGTCCGGCAAACCCAGCGCCGCCACGGCCACAACTTCGGGCGCATGTTTTGTGAGCCGCACTCGGGCGGTAAAGTGCGTGGTCACTTGCGGATCGGTCTGGTTGGGGAGCGTTCTCCGTCCGTTCAAGCGGCAGTCTGCCAGCAACCTGTCGTGCTGCGGATGAACGGCCGCCTCAAGCGTCACCGTGCGCGGTTCGTTCCGATAGAACTTGAACGGAGCCAGGAAGTTTACGTCTTCGATGGCTTCGATTTGCCAGCCGGGAAGCAGGCATAGCGCAGCTTCAGCAAACGCCTCAATGCCCATGACCCCCGGCAGTACGGCCGTGCCGTCGATTTGATGATCGTGCAGAAATGGCTGAATGGCCGGGTCCAGCGTGGTTTCGATGGTGAGCCCACTCTGTAGGCTGAGGCCTGCCAGTTTGCCGATCATTGGCCCTTGGGTTGGTGAGCTTCTCGATGTTACTGTCGCGGATGTATCCAGCCCACCGGTGCCATCCCACTCGTTCTGCATAACGCCGAGCCGTTGGCCGATGACAATTTCACCCTTGGTGGCCCCGGCAGTGAGTTCGCGACGAATCAGCGGAATCCCCGCCTCGGGGGGCAGCATGTCGATGCCTGCCAGTTCCATCATCTTGGGAATGGAGCCGCGCGTAGCCATGCCGATGCCACCCCAGGCCGTCCAGTCGATCACGCTACCCCGTGTAGTCGTTCGGGCAGTGCGGAAGCTTGAGGTAATCTTGCACAACAGGTCATTGGCCGCGCTGTAATCCGTTTGTCCGGCGTTCCCGAAGCGTCCGGCAATCGAACTGAACGCTACCGTCGCCCCGAGGGGCATATCGCCAATGGCATGCAGAAGATTGAACCAGCCGTCGCTCTTCACGTCGAAGACCAGATCGAATTCACGCGCATCTTTATCGGGGAGAAAGTGGCTGCGCTCGATGCCGGCGGCGTGCAGCAGCACATCGATGTACCCGCTGCGCTCGCGCACTTGCTGGATGATTTCGCCTACCGCGTCAGCGTCCGTGAGGTTGACGCTGAAGTAATGCACCGTACCGCCGGCGGCTCGCACCGCCTCGATCGCACTGTGTGCCGCCTGGGCTCGCTCCAGCGACGCCAGCTCTTTTTCCACCAATGCCGGCGTGGCGCGCTCGCCGCGCGCCTGAATGCGCGCGAATAGATCACGCTTAAGACCGTCCTTGTCGGTCATGAAGCGCTTGAGATCGGGATTATCCGGATCAGGCGCGGGTACCAGATCGAGCAGATAGAACGTGCCGCCGGAAGCCGCCGCCAAATCCGCAGTGATGGCCGACACGATACTTCCGGCCGCGCCGGTGACGAGAAACACGGTATCACTGTTTAAGGTGAGACCGGGCTTGCCGTCGACGGCCGGCTGTTCCTGCAGCCCAACCGTCCAACGCAGCCCGTCCTTGTAGCCGATTTCGATTGCGCCCGGATCGCGCAGAGTTTCCTCGATCAGGAGGTCGGCGATCTCTGACGGTTTTCGTTTCGCTTCAAAGTCGACCACCTTGACCAGAGCGTCCGCTCGCTCTCGCTTATAGGTCTTGGTAAAGCCCACGACCGCGCCGCCTAATGGCGCGACCGCACCAGCTTCATCGTAGCCATGCTGTCCCCCCAACCGCGTCGCCGACACCAAGAATGTACCCGGCGCCGCAACTTGCTCGTACAAAATGCGCATGGTTGCATAAAGCGACTTGACACGCACCCGCAGAGCTTCATGCCAACCAGCAAGGTCCGTCGAGCTGAGGTCTCCCTCATTGTCCAGCGCGGGCAGCCAGTACACTCCGTGCACTGGACCGGCGGCCAGCCAACTCTGGAGAAGATCGGCCAGTGTGTCGGCAACCAGCGTCTCGTTATCGGGGAGAACGACGCGGAGAACTTCTACGCCCATCGTTTCCAGCCGTTGCGCCAGCGCGTCTCCTACCCCGCCGTCGTCGGGCATAATGACCACGCGGCGACCAGACTCAAGCGCCACACCGGTCGGCTTACAAAACTCCAGCGGCGGACGCAGTGTGGGAACAGGTACGCGGCGTGGAATGCGATTGGCGGCGTCGAAACTCGCGGGGATCGGACGTTCAGCCGTCACCGCCTTTGAAGCCGCGGCCACGGACACTGCGGGTTTCTTCTCGGTCGGTTCTTCTTTGGCGGTGGCGCTCGCCGGCGTATTAGCCAAGCTGGGCTGCCGGTCGCGCGCGAACTTGATCACGTGGGCGAGGGTCGGAAAGTCGCGCAGCTTAAGATTTTCATCCCGCGGAATGTTGTACGCGGCTCGCACCGCCGCGAACATCTCCGCCTGCTTCACGGTGTCGATGCCGAGATCTGCTTCCAGATCGAGATCCAGGTCCAACATGTCTTTGGGATAACCCGACTTCTCGGCCACGATCTCCAGCACCTTCTCCTTGATAGCATCGTCAGTGGACGCGTTGGCCCCGATTGGGGGCGCATTTGCCACAGTTGGCTCGCTGGTAATTTGTGAGGATGGAGGCGCGGCCTCCCCGGCGAGGTCGGGACGTTTCTCATAAACGAAACGGATGACATGAGCCAGCGTAGGATAATCGCGCAGCTTGCGGTTCTCATCGCGTGGAATGTTGTACGCCGCTCGGATTGCGGCAAACATCTCCGCCTGTTTCACCGTGTCGACGCCAAGGTCCGCTTCGAGGTCCAGATCCAGGTCCAGCATGTCGATTGGATAGCCCGTTTTCTCCACCGCTAAAGCCAGGATGCGATCCTTCACAGGATCGCTGAGACCGTCTTCCGTGGAAGCCACTGCCACAAGAACTGTCGTGGGCTCCGGTGCAATCGCCGGTTTGATTCCCTCTTTGGCCGCCGACGACGAGAGAGATGGAGCCGAGGCCGATACCGTGCCGGCCAATTCCGGCCGCTTGTCATACACGAAACGGATTACGTGCGCCAAGGTTGGGTAATCGCGGAGCTTGCGGTTTTCGTCGCGCGGAATGTTGTAAGCCTCGCGGATGGTAGCAAACACCTCCGCCTGTTTCACTGTGTCGACACCTAGATCGGCTTCGAGATCGAGATCCAGGTCGAGCATGTCAACGGGATAACCGGTTTTTTCGGCAACAAGAGCCAGCACTTTCTCCTTCACTGGATCGCCTTTCGCCACCTGTTGTGGAGGCGCGGAAGGCACGCGAGCGGCAACTTGAAGCTTGGGCGCCGGTTCAACCACCGCTCTGAGCGTCGGTGGCGCCGGTACTGCCCGCATCTTGTCAGCGACTTCCACTACCCGCGCTGCCGACCCTTCATCTCGCACCCGCAGCGTGCGGCAAACTACTTCCAGATCGGCTGACGAATGGCTCCCGATCCCACTCAGCCATGCATTCCAGGCGTTGGCGTCGGCGATGCGGTAGTTATAGCCCAGCGCGTTCGGGCTGCGGCGGACTCCGTCTTTTGTCTTCATCCAACGCAGCAGCATCATGCTGATCTGCGATCCGAATCCCGCTCCCAGGTGCAGAGCGTACTCGACGGGATAGACACCGCCTTTCGACAGGTTCAACGATCCCAACTCCGGGTCAACCTCCTTAAAGTTGGCGACCGGAGGCACGCAACCGGTTTCGAGCGCTTTGACGGCAACCACATCTTCGATGCCAGCTGCCATAGCGTGACCGGTGAGGCCCTTGGTGTTGGCGATCACGATGCGATCCGCGTCGTCACCGAAAACACGGCGGAGCGCGTGGATCTCGGCAGAAGCACTGCCGCCGCGCGCCGGCGTATAGGTTTCATGGGAAACGAAAACTGTTTGCGGCGCGATCTGTTGCCGCGAAATGCCGCTGCCCGCTTCGGCTTTAGCGACCAGGGACTCCATCACTTGGCCGATGTGCTGGACATCCAGACGGGTGCCGTGGAATGCGCTGTTGCCCGTCACCGTGCTCAAGACCTCGCAGATGGGCTGTATTCCTCGTTCCCGCGCGGCAGCAGCGCTCTCCACCACCAGCGCCGCCGCACCCATGCCGATGATCATGCCGTGCCGCCGGCGGTCAAAGGGAATGGCCGCATCTGCGACTACTTCATCGGTGGCTGCCGCTCCGCTGGCCAGGAAGCCAGCGCCCATCCAATCCATCAGATGGTCGGAGGTAACGTCGTCGGCCGAGATGACGATCACCCGGCTGCAGCGCCCGGCGTGGATCCAGTCCTCCGCCAGCCCCACCGCCTGTGTGGTGGTCGCGCAGGCAGAGTTGATTTGGGTGTTGGGACCGCGAGCACCGATCAATTCGGCGAATTGCGAATGCCCCATGGACAAGGTTCGGAGCAGGAACCTGCGCTCGAACACATATGGCTCTTTCTGAATGGCGGCGCGCAACTCGGCGATGCGCCGCTGGATTTCTTGAACAACGATCTCCTGTACCTCGGCCTCCTGAACCCGAACGCGGCCATTTCCCTCCAGCGCATGGGTGAGCAGGCCTTCCAGCATCGCCAACCGCTCGCGGCGTTCGTGGTCCGCATAGTAGCGCGACATCTCATCCGCGAACGAGTCCAACCCAGGGAAGGCGGAGGCAAAAATTACACCGGTTTGATCGCGCAAACCCTCGGGCAATCCCCAGCGATCCGGCAACTGCGTTCCTTTGCTCGTGATTTTGTAGCGCATGACCAGCGGAATGCCGGCGTCGCGCAATGCGTCAATACCCACGGCGATCGCCAGCTGAGTAACACGGTCAAGCGCAGCCACGCGTTCACGGGGTATGCCAAATTCGTCTTCCAGATTGAAGGCGCCACCGCGGCCCGCCAGTTTGATGACTTCCGCCACGCTGTCAATGGTTTCAAACGTGGGTTCGCCGTTCTCGCTCTTCACCAGGCGCGTGATGTGTTTGTCGAGCATGGCGCGCCGGAAACGCGTGGGGATCGAATCGATAAACTGATCGCCGCGCAGAATGCGGCCGATATTGCCATCATCGAAGATGTGCTCGGTTCCGGGCAGACCTAATGCCGCTCCAGTGATAACTACTGGGGCGCCCGTGGGGACGCTACTCTGGCCGTGGTAGATCTCGTAGCCACGGTCGAGAACGTCGGCGAATAACCTGCCGAGCTCGTTGTAGCGATTGCCGTTCAATCGCGTGGCGGATGTGGAGGAGCCCGTCGCGGCAGAGGCGCCCGTCACTTTCGCCAGCACAGCGACTGCTTTCGACGTTTCCTCGGGTGAGAGAACATCCGTAGCCGAGGGTTCGCGCAAAGCTCCCGCGATACCGCGGCCCAGTCCCGCCGCATAAAGGCCGCACAGCGCATGGTTGAACGCCGTAACGTCGCCGACCTTCGGATGATTGGTAAATAACGAAACCACATTGCTGTGGCCGCCAAGCACATCCTCGGCAAATCCTTGCAATGCCTTCTTCGGTCCCACTTCCACAAACACCCGAGCACCGGCATCGTACAGTGTGTGCAACCCCTTCACAAATTGCACCGGGGAAGCGACCTGCTGCGTAAGAATGTCCAGCATTTGCGGCACCACGCCCGGCCCTGTGGGATAAAACTCGCCATTTGTGTTGGCGACGATGGGCAAACGCGGCGATTCGAGATGCAGGCGCTCTAGAACTCGCCGTAGCGGCTCACTGGCTCCCGCCACAATCGAAGTGTGGAAGGCGTGGCTGACCGATAACGCGGCCACGTCATAGCCAGCTTCTTTGAAGGCTGCCATGGCCAGCTCGACTGCGCTGCTCGCACCGCCGATAACCGCCTGACGGTTGCTGTTGACGTTGGCAATCACGACGTAGCCGTCGATCGTCTTCAGAATTCGCTCGATTTCTTCCAGCGGAGCAAATACTGCGGCCATGCGGCCGTTGTCCTTCATGGCCACCTGGGTCATCCCGCGGCCACGAGCGCTTACAGCTTCCAGCGCGTCCGCAAAGGGAAAAGCACCGGCCGCGACCAGCGCTCCGTATTCACCGAGGCTGTGTCCCATCGTGAAGTCAGGTTCGATGCCGTAAGCGGCCAGAAGCCGGGTCAGCGCAAGATCGGTAGCCAGCACGGCGGGCTGCGTAATCGCAGTTTGCCGCAGATCGTCTTCCGCTTTGGCCACGGCGTGGGCATCGGTACTGTCAACGAAGATAAACTTGCTGAGCGGCTTGCCCAGCAGAGGCGTCATCACACGATCGGCTTCGGCAAAGGTTTCATCCACAATCGGCTCCGCCGCTCGGAGCGATAGGAGCATGTTCACGTACTGCGAGCCCTGTCCGGTATAAAGGAACGCCACCTTTGGAGCGGGACCGTGACCGCGGAAGATGCCTTGCGCACGCAACGCTTTCCACACCGCCGGTTGATTGGCGGCCAGCGCTTTGAGCGCGTTGCCAGTTTTGTCGGCCAGTTCGGCCGCGTTGCCATAGTCGATCGCCACGCGCTCGGGAGCGCGCAGGTCCGATTCAGCGGGGGTAGTTGGCGCCGGTACCCGCCCCTCTTTGGCATCTCTCTCCACCACGCGCAAACGCTCCGCCAGCGCGCCTTCGGAAGCAGCGCCGATTACCAGCGCTCCACGTAACGGAGCTTTGCAATGAGAAGAGTTGGAAGTGCGGGAATCATCTTGCACGCGCGTAATGGGTTCTTTCGCCTCTGATGGGAATTCACCAACGCCCACCGACCGCTTTCCATTTCCGTTCAACCGATGGGGGATATATTCTTCGAGCACGGCATGAAAATTGGTGCCCCCAAAGCCGAATGCACTCAGGCCAGCCTGCCGCACGCCATCTGCTGGCATCGTCCAAGGCTTCAGCTCGGCATTCACATATAGCGGAGAGTGGGCAAAGTCGATGTCCGGATTGGGATGCCCGCAATTCACGCTAGGTGGAAGTACCTTGTCCCGCAGAGCCAGGATCGTCTTCAACAGTCCGGCGGCGCCTGCCGCTCCTTTGAGGTGCCCGAGGTTCGATTTAACTGAGCCCAGCGCTACTGAGCGCAAAGGCAAATGAAAGCTGCCGAGCACATCGATCAGGCTTTGCACTTCAACCACGTCACCCACGCGGGTGGACGTGCCATGGCCCTCGATCAACGTCGCGGTAGCCGGCGACAATCCGGCATTCTGCCAGGCGCGTTCGATGGCTAATTTTTGCCCGATCGGGTTGGGCGCAGTGATGCCTTTTCCCTTCCCGTCGCTCGATCCGCCCATTCCGCGCAGCACCGCGTAGATTTTGTCTCCGTCCCGCTCGGCGTCGGCCAGACGCTTGAGCAGAAAGATCGCCGCGCCTTCACCCATCACAAAGCCGTCTGCGCCTTCGGCGTAGGGTCGAGTGCCGGTCGCCGAGAGCGCACCAATCTTGCTGAACTTAATGTAGGTCGAGGCGCCCATGTTGCGATCGATGCCGCCGGTGACCGCCAGGTCAAAATCATTCGCTACCAATCCCTCGACCGCCGCACTGATGGCCGCCATCGCCGATGCGCACGCTGCGTCCACGACGTAGTTAGGGCCGTGGAAATTGAAAACATTCGCAATGCGGCCCGCAATGCAGTTCGCCAGTTCACCCGGCATGGTGTCTTCCGTTACATCGGGAATCCTTTTCGCCATGCGGTCGTGCAGTTCGCGAGTGAGGTCGCGGCGCAACGCCTCCGGCAGTTCGGCGAAGCTCGCACATCCGGCCAACTCGTGGGCGTACTCCGGAAAGTACAGGCGTAGCGCGGTGAAATAGTGCTTCTCCCCGGCCATGGCGTTGCCGAGAATCACCGCCGTGCGATCGGTGTTTAACGAACGTTTGGGATAACCATAATCTTCCAGCGCTTCCCGGGTGCAGGCGATTGCCCACTTTTGCGACTCATCCATGGCATCGACCACGCGCGGCGGGACCGGCAGGTGCCATTTAATCGGATCCCATGCGAAATCCTGCACCCAACCGCCGATCGTGGAATAAGTCCTATCCGGCGCATTTGGGTCGGCATCATAGTAGAGCGCCGGATCCCAGCGCTCGGGCTTGACCTCAGAGATGCTGTAACGGCCATTCTTCACGTTCTCCCAGAAAGTCGCTACATTCGCGGCGTCGGGTAGAACCGCTCCTGCTCCCACAACTGCTATCGCCCGGTAAGAAGTGTTTTCCATGACGAGGCTCCTGCAACAATCCATTCTCAAACGCTACGCGGCCAGTTCCGTGCGCTTGGCCGCGCGGCCGTACAGTACGTCTGCTATGTAATCCAGATCCGAGATCAGGCCCGATTGCGCGCGGTGAATGGCGGGCAATCTTAGACTCGTTTCAAAAACCATAATCTCTCCATCGCTTACGCCGCCGGCTCCGATGATCCAGCGCAACCCGTCTTCCGCCACTTTGAGCGCCGCCTCGCGGGCAAAGATCCGGCTGAGCGCCGCCAGCGCCGCCGCGTCGAAACGCCGGTTCGCCTTTTCGTTGAGCTCGCCTTCCGCCGAACGAGCGGCGCGACGCGACAAACTTCCCGCGCACTCGGCATAAGCGATCAACTCGCCCAGGCGCAGAAGAATGTGCTGATGTCGAGTGAGGCGCGACGCCCGCGCCTTTTCCATAACCTCGGCCAAGGCGTGCAATGCCAGCGCCGCAATATCGGCGCCCACGTTCGGATTACGGGCGTGCAATGCCTCGAACTCTCGCGCCTGTTCGTGATAGTGCAGCCCGCGCGTTTTGAGATGAGACTGCCAGCGGTCGCGGCTGATCGTCATCTCCATAATCTCGGAAGTGCCTTCGTAAATTGTGGTGATGCGAACGTCGCGGCTGATCTTTTCCACCATGTATTCATGCGTGTAACCGTAGCCACCGAGTGCCTGGATGCTGGCTTCGGCCGCGGCATTCCCGGCCTCGGTCGCCATGTACTTCGCGATAGCACCCTCGGTGTTCAGGCTGCCTTCCACGCCCGCATCGATGCGCTCCGCGGTTTCTTCGATGTAAGCGCGCGCAGCTTCAAGGTGCGCTACGTGGGGCACGATCAGCTTGTGTGTGTATCCTTGTTTCTGCGAGAGCGGCGCCCCAGCCTGGATGCGCTTGGCGGAATATGGAATGGCTCGATCCAGCGCAGCCCAGCCGGCTCCAAGGCCGAACGCCGCCACCATCAAGCGCGTATAACCGAACACAGCTTGCGCTTGATTCAATCCCTGGCCTTCGACGCCACCGACGAGCCGGCCAGCGTCGACATAAACATCGTTGAATGCAAGCGCCGCCGTATTGCTCAGGCGGATGCCGTGCTTATCTTCCGGCTCGTCGTGGGTAAAACCCTTCGTGTCTTTGTCCACGATGAACCAACTCGGGCCGCTGGGCGTATTAGCCAAAACCGTGTAGGCATCGGCGATTCCGCCGTTGCTGATCCATTGTTTAGCGCCGTTGATCTTGTACCCGACCACGCGGTCATTTTCCGTAACGCGGTCCGCTGTGGTGCGAAGCGCACCTAAATCGCTGCCCGCCTCCGGCTCCGTGGCTCCATAGGCGAACAACAATCCCTCTTCCGCGATGCGCGTTAGCCAGATTTTCTTTTGCTCTGAAGTAGCACCGACTGTGATCGGATCGCTGCCCAGAAACGTAGCCAGCACGGCTGTGGCGACGCCCAGATCGATGCGCGCCATCTCTTCGCAGACGCAGTAAACATCGAAGGCCCCGCCGCCCATGCCCCCGAACTCTTCAGGAATAAACAGGAGCTGAATGCCCAGTTGGTCTGGACTGCACATATGCCGGACGATCTCTAGTGGGCATTCATCGCGTTCGTCAAGCTCGCGCAGCACCTCGTCCGGCAGACGCTTCTTGGCAAAGTCCTTGAGCGACTTCAAACTTAGTTTCAACGTTTTACTCGTTATCATTGGCGGTACCTCACTTTGCTGCGACGCTTCGCAACTCACGAACTTTGTTGGTCAATTCCGGCAGGAACTCCAGAATGTCATCGACAATTCCGACATCTGCCACCTGGAAAATCGGAGCCTTCGGATTCTTGTTAATCGCGATCAGGAACGGACTACCTTTAATGCCAGCCAGATGCTGGAAAGCGCCACTGATACCGCAGGCCAGATAGACCTTCGGCTTGACGGTTTTTCCAGACGAGCCCACCTGGCGTGACTTTTCCATCCACTTGGCGTCGACCACAGGTCGAGAGCAGCTCACGGCAGCGCCCAGAGCGTCCGCCAGTTCCTGTGCGATCGCCACGTTCTCTTTTTCCTGTATGCCTCGGCCGATGGAAACCAAAACGTTGTGCTTGGTGATGTCCACATCACCGGCCTCGGCGACCACCGTCTCCAGATACCGTCGACCCGCTGTGAGCGCGCCGACTTCCCCTGACTTGTCGACGATGAGACCGCATCCCGAAGTAGGCTCTTCCGCCTTGAACGCCCCCGGACGTATCGTGATCACCGTACCCGATGAAATGTCGCAGCGAACATGAGCACTCACTTGTCCGCCAAATTCCTGCCGCACCACTTTGAGGTCGGTGCCTTCAACTCCGGAGATATCCAGCACGTCGGAAACGAAAGCCGCATTCATTTTGATCGAAAGACCAGGCGCCAGATCAATTCCGAAATGATCATGCGCCGCTAACACGATGCTGTCGCTCGGCAGCGCTTTCAGCAGGGCTTTTCGCACCAGCTCGGCATTGGGATAAGCCAAAGCTTCGTTTGCGATTTTCCAAATCTCTGGATAGGCGGCACTGAGCGCATCGCACGCCGCATCGAGGTCCGCACCCCAACCGGTGAGAATGGCTCTAGGTGAGGTGACGGGATCGATCTTGCGCGCAGCCGCCGCCAACTCGAACGCGGAATCGTCCGGCGCACCACCTTTGTGTGCGATGTAAGCGAAGATGCGAGCCATTATTTCAGCCCTCCTTTGGCTGCCACTAACTCCAGGACTTTGTCGATGTTCTCTTCCCGCGTCCCATGCAGAATCTCGGCTCCCTTGCCTAGTGTGGGGATGTAATAGTCCACCCGCGTGACCTTCGCGGCAGCTTTTCCTACAGCGTTGGCGGGAACTCCCAAATCCGCAGCACCGAAACTTCCGATGGGCACTGAAGCCACCTGCCGGATGCCCCGCATGCCCACGTAACGCGGCTCATTGATGCCGGTTTGAATCGAGAGCACACAAGGCATATCAATCTCATTCATTTCCTTGTTGCCGCCTGCGATCTCCCGGCTGACTTTCAGCTTCTTGCCATCGAGGACTTCAATGGAATTCACCAGCGACGCAAACGGATAATCGAGCATGGCCGCGAGCATCCCGCCAACCTGAGCGGCCCCGTCCTCGGCCTGCACTCCGGTGAGAATCAGGTCGTAACTTCCCTTTTCCACGAACGCTTTCAGAATGGTCGCGATGCCCCGGCCATCCGATCCACTAAAAGCTTCGTCGGAGATCATCACGCCGTGGTTCGCGCCCATGGCCATCTCCCGGCGCAAGACCTCCTCGTCATCCTCGTTGCCAACGGTGGCAACGGTAACGCTTCCACCAACTCGGGCAACGATCTGTAGCGCCTCTTCAACCGCATAGTTATCCGCTTCGTTGATGGAATAGACCAACTCATCGCGCTCAATGTCATTTCCCGCGCTGTTGAGTTCAATCTCGTTTTCCGAAGTGTCGGGCACTCGTCGTACGCAAACTAGAATTTCCATACTCCACCTCCAGACCCCTTCACGCCACTTTCAGACCCTCATGCGCGATTTGTTGATCCACCAGTTCCGCCAGATCGATAGCGGTCATCCTTCCTTCCATGCCTGCGACCTTGATCGCATCTTCCATGTTCGCCATGCAGAACGGACAAGCCGTCACAATCACATTGGCTCCGGCTTCGGCGGCCATCTGGACTCTCTTCACGCCCATTCGCTGATCTTCTTTCGGCTCGTAGAACAGCATCAGACCACCACCACCGCAGCAGAATGACCGGTCGCGAGAACGGCTCATTTCGACTCTTTTCAGACCGGGAATCGCATCGAGCACATCGCGCGGGTCGTCATAAATCTGGTTGTGCCGCCCCAGATAGCATGGGTCGTGGTAGGTGTACACACTGCCTTCGTTCTCTACCGGCTTGAACTTGATCTTGCCGGACTTCACCTCGCGGGCGATCACCTGGCTGATGTGCTCGACCGGCGGCAGTTCTTGATCGTCGTAGTCGTGTTTCAGCGCGTTGTAGGCGTGCGGATCGGCCGTGACGATCCGCCGCACCCCCGACGCCCTGATGGCGTCCACATTGTGATCGCGCAAGGTCATGAAAAGCGTTTCTTCACCGAACCGCCGGACTTCGTGGCCGCTATCTCTTTCCGCCGCGCCCAGGATTCCGAAATTCTCTCCAACGTGCTTGAGGATCTTCGCCGCTGCCCTCGCAATCGCCTGCATCCGGTCGTCATAGGAGGTAATGCTGTCCACAAAATACAAAGTTTCTGCGCCCTTACTCTGGCCAAGAGTCTTGACGTCGCAGGTCTGCTGGAATCCTTTCGCATTTGCCCAGTCGGCCTTTTTCTTCTCCATCTTGCCGTAGGGATTGCCTCGGCTTTCCAGCGCCTTCAACGGTTTTTGCAGGGACTGCGGCACCTTCCCTTCATCGACCAGGCCCCGCCGCAAATCGACGATCTTGTCGATGTATTCCACCAGCAACGGGCACTCTTCCTCGCAGGCGCCGCAAGTCGTGCACGACCAGATCTCATCCTCTGAGTAAACAGCGCCGGACTCCTTGCTGCCGACCAATGCCGCGCCATTTTTCGCGCGGCCAAAAACCGGATAATGCCGGAAGGCATAGTCGCGTGCCTTGACGCTGACGAACCGCGGCGACAACGGCCTTCCCACCGCATTGGCCGGACAATTGTCGGAACACCGCCCGCAGTCGGCACAGGAATAAAAGTCGAGCATGTGCTTCCAGGTAAAGTCTTCGAACGTCTTTACCCCGAAGGATTTCACTTGATCGAGATGCTCATCGCTAACACCCCATCTCACCGGCTTGAGAATTTCGCGGTCCAACTTTGCGAAGTAGATGTTGAAGAGGGAGGTTTCTACGTGGAACTGAATTCCAAATGGCCGGTAGCAGAGCAAGAAGTAGAAGGTCAGCTCATGGACAAGATAAGCGCCGAAATAGAGACTCCCGAGAGTGGGCAGAGACATTGAGGCGATAGCCTTCTGCAGCATCCATGGGAGCGACAGTGCGGCCAACACTTCGCCAGTTTGGCCCGCCTGTGCTTGGCTGGCGGCTCTGGTGGCGGCGAACAGGCTGTCGGCTACCATCAGCAGTGCGATCAGCCCCAGAAGGAAGATGGCGTCTGCCCCGTGGCCTTTGCCGTACCTGGCCGGTACCGCGTACCGTGCAGGTTTTAAAACCAGGCGGCGAAACGCCGCGATCACCATGCAGAGGAAAACAATGGTCGCGGCGTAATCGGTGACTATGTCATAGATAGAACCGGCTCTTCCTGAGAGACCGGGGATGACGAAATTCTCGGACACGCCGACAATGAGCGTAGTGAAGGCACGCAGAGCCAGAACGATGAAGCCCGCAAAAATGAAGATATGAACGGTTCCTGCGACTCTGTAGCGCGGCTGCTTCCACTGCCCCAGCCAAAACTTCAGAACCCTTCCCAGTCGCACCCATGGCCGGTCAAAACGAAAATCTCGTTCGCCCCGAATGAGTGGCACCAGGCGCTTCGCTACGATGTAGGAGAAACAGACGACGCCGAGAAGATGAATCAGCAAGAAGAGAATTCTGCCTGGGGCCAACCAGGACGCTAGTTGCGCAGCTGACTGTGGATCTACCACGTCGCTACTCTCCTTTTGACGATCGCTATGCGATTAATTGCGTCAAGACCTTCTCCTCCCTAACCGGGGGGCCTGCTGCTGTTGATGCAATCGAAGCGAGAGGCGAAAGAGGAACGGATGCAAGAACTGACGCCGGGGCTCGTGCCGGTATCGATGCAGCCTTCGCCTTCGCCTTTACGCGCACTCTCTTTTCTTGCTTCTTCTTTTCCTTACGTGGCGTTCTGATCCCTGCGGCATCCCGCAGTTCCCTGAAACTCGCCTGCAGTAGCGTCTCCAGACGCCGCAAATCCGGTACTGCGTGCACGTCTCCGCTAAACCCGAAATACGCCGTATCGTTGTAGGTCAAAATGGCGCAGTTGAGCGCCATCTCGCCGCCGACCGGGACGTAGGGATAGCAGTGCAGCATCTTGTGGCCGAGCAAGTAGAGTGGATACTGCGGTCCTGGTACGTTGGTGCACACCATGTTGAAGGGCGTGAACGGCAACCGATTTATGATCTGGCCGGCAATCGCCTGCGCCGAAGTCGGCATCATGCCGATCAAGCCGCCAGCCAAGCTCACCAATTCGGCAGTATGTGCGTGTTTGAGAAATTCTGTTCTTCGATGAACGGCAGCCAGCAGTTTCATGGAATTGCGAATATCCAGCGGAATGGTGACCGGAACAAGGGAGATGCGGTTCCCCAATTCGCCCGGACTGTCATTGCCGCGCAGGTTCACCGGAACCATCATGCGAAGCAGGCGTCCCTTAACACGGTCGCCATGCAATTGCACGTAGCGTTGAATGGTCGCCGTCACCAGCGCAAGGATGACGTCATTCACGCTGGTCCCGCAGGCTTGTTTTATCCCTTTGACTTCTGCCAGTGGGATCTCAGCCCAGGCGAACTTCTGTGGTCCGCGGTACAGAACGTTGAACCGCAGCCGCTCCGTGGGCGCGCTGAGTTCCGGGAGCAGACGCGTGAACTCGTCCGTGGCCAGGGTCCCGCCATTCGCGGCGAAGCGCTCCGCCATGCTCGATACATCCGCCAACGCCGCCAGAATTCTCTTGACGAACTCAGAATAAGAGTCGACGCAGCCGTTCGTGATCGAAGTCCACACGTCCCCCGGCGGTGGAACCCGCAGCCGAACCTTTCGCCTGGGTAGACGAGGCGCCACC
Organism: uncultured Acidobacteriaceae bacterium; assembly: GCA_963749985.1. Taxonomy (GTDB): domain Bacteria; phylum Acidobacteriota; class Terriglobia; order Terriglobales; family Acidobacteriaceae; genus Sulfotelmatobacter. The sequence continues at coordinate 372,131 of CAVVOS010000009.1, forward strand.
GGGCTTGCATCCATGAGCACATGCATGATTCCTACCCCGGCGATGCCATCGGCCAGGCAATGGTGCAAGCGGAAAATGAGTCCGCTGCGATTACCTTTCAGCCCATGCACCAGGGTTAGGTCCCATAGCGGGTGCTGCCGGTCCATCACCGTGCTCAGAATCTTTCCCGCAAGCGTTTTCAACTCTGCCTCGGAACCGTGCTCGAGTGTTACTTCGCATAAGTGTCTGCGGATGTCGAAGGCTGGGTCGTACTCCCAGCTGGGAAGGCCAATATTGAGCGGCGGCGCTACCACTCGCTTAAGGTAGCGGGGAATAAGCGGCAGCTTCGACTCCACAAATTGCACGCATGCTTCGAAAGGGATCTCGCCCTCAAACACACAGACGCAAGCCACGTTGAGGGGCATGCCCTCGCGCTCGAGATGAAGGAAAACCGTGTCGCCCCAGGAAAGGCGGTCGCCCTGTGGATTGTTCTGCATGGCAGCTCTCCTATTCGGTTGCCAATCTTCAATTCCCGAGCTTTAGTTACCGAAGCGAAATTGCCAAACCTTCGCGCTATCTCAGCTCACAAAAGAAAATCGCGACGCTAGCTTCACCAGCTTGAGCACTTTGTAGACACCAACGTTGACGCCGCGCAACACGACCTTCACGCCCTTGCTGTCGGCTATGTCCGCGAACTCTGCCATCGCACTGAGCGCAATCGCATCAATCCGCTGCACGGAGGAGAAATCCAAAGCCACTTCGCCCTCGACGCCGCCCAGTTTTTCACTGGCCTCGTGCAAGGCCTGGACCACGCTCTCTTCGTCGATCTTGAGCCACACGGCGATCATTGCCATACCCACCACCATCCGCTACGCAGTTTGTTGCTGAGACGTACTGTCCACCTTCTCTAAGCCTCGCCCCTCATAAGCTTTCCAAAACAGTTCCTCCAATTCGCGCATCAATGGCATACGAGGATTCGACCGCCAGGAAGGATCGTCAAAAGCAAGCTTGGTCAGAACAGGCATCTCTCGCTCGAAGTCTTCTCGCGAGATTCCGAGGTCGGCGATCGAACGCGGGAATCCCAACTGGTCGAGCAACTCTTCTGTCGCCACCACCAGGTTTTTCACCTTTTCCTCAACCGTGTGGCCGCCCAGATCAAGCAGATCCGCGATCGTGGCGTATTTCTTGTGAGCGAGATAGCCCTTCTGGTACGGCGACGGCAGGAACTTTGTTGGCACCGACGCGTTATATGCAATGACGTGCGGCAACATCAGCGCATTGGCCCGGCCGTGTGCAACGCCAAAGCGCGCTCCGAAAGCATGCGCCAGCGCGTGATTCACACCCACCGACGCGTTGGAAAACGCCATCGCCGCAATGCAGGCGGCATTGTGCATCATGCCGCGCGCTTCTTCATCGCTGGGATGTTCATAGGCGATGGGCAAGTACTTGAACACCATCCGGATCGCCTGCATCGCATTGCAGTCGGTATAGGCCGAAGCATAGCTGGAGACAGCCGCTTCCAGTGCGTGAGTCAGGCAGTCGATGCCAGTATCGGCGGTGAGCCCCTTCGGCATCGACATCACAAATTGCGGATCGACGATGGCCACGTCCGGGGTCAGCGAGTAGTCGGCCAGGGTCACCTTGCGCCCGCGTTCTTTGTCGGTTAGGACAGCAAAAGGAGTGACTTCGCTTCCCGTTCCACTGGTGGTGGAAATGGCAATCAGTCGCGCCCGGTTAGTTTTCTCGGTCGGGTACTGCACCACGCGCTTACGCAGATCCAAAAAGGGCGCGGCCAGCTCTTCGAGGTCAGCCTCCGGCGACTCGTACTTGAGTTTCATGATCTTCGCCGCATCGATCACTGACCCGCCACCCAACGCGATGATCTGGTCCGCCTTGTAGAAATTGAGCTCTTCCACTCCCCGCATCACCACCTTGAGCTCCGGCTCCGCATCCGGGATGACCGACACGTGGACGTGGGTTCCTTCCGGAATATTGCGCCGGACAAGCTCCACGTGGCCGATCTGCTCCATGGCGGGATTGGTAACGATGATGGTGGAGCGCGATGAAAACTGCCGTACATTCTCTACCGCGTTCAGGTTGAAGTAAATCTGATTGGGAACTCGGAACCACATATGGGATTGGGTCCTCCGAGCCACGCGCTTGATATTGAGGTAGTGATAGATATTCACGTTGTCGGTGGTGCTGTTGCCGCCGCCGGTGCCGCATCCAAAAGAAAACGTCGGTGGCAGATCGTTGTAAACACCACCCACCGCTCCGACTGACCCTGGCGAGTTCACCAGGATGCGTCCCGCATTCATCGCCTCGCTGAACTGGCGGATGATCTCATCGTTGCGCGAGAATATGACCGCCGTGTGTCCCAGCCCACCCGCATGATTCACGTCGACACACACTTTGAGCGCCTCATCCACGGATTTCGCCCGATAGACCGCAAGCACCGGGAACAGCTTTTCCACCGACAGCGGATGCTTGCGGCCCACACCTTGAATCGGCGCAATCAGGAGTTTGGTGCTCGGCTTCACTGCGAGACCGGCGAGGCGGGCGATATCGGTGGCCTTCTGTCCTACTGCTGTGGGTTGCATGAATCCAGTCTCAGGATCGATGACCGCGCGCGCCAGCAGCTCCGTCTCTTTCTCATCGCAGATGTGCGCACCCAGATCCGCAAATTTCTTCAGCACGAGGCCGTAAATCTCGTCGTCAATCACCGCCGTTTGCTCGGAAGCGCAAATCGTTCCGTTATCGAAAGTCTTGGAGAGGACGATGTCGGTTATGGCCGTGTTTAGGTCTGCCGTCTTTTCCAGGTAAACCGGCGTGTTACCCGGCCCCACACCCAGTGCTGGTTTGCCGGAGCTGTACGCGGCCTTCACTGCACCCGGTCCGCCCGTGGCGTCGATCAGGCCAACATCCTTGTGCCGCATCAGGTAAGCGTTGTCTTGCAGGGTGTGCGATTCCAGGCAGGCAAAAACCCCTTCCGGCGCGCCATGTTTCAGCGCGGCCTCATACATGATCTTCACCGCCTCGGAGCAACAACGCCACGCATTCGGATGGGGACTGAAAATGACCGCGTTGCGCGTCTTGATCGCCATGATGCACTTGAAGAGCACCGTCGACGTGGGGTTCGTGATCGGCGTGATCGAGAAGATGACCCCGATCGGTTCGGCCACCTCCACTAGATTGCGCTCCGGAAACTCGCGAATGATTCCGACTGTACGTTTGTCCTTTATGTAGTTGTAAGCGAACTCGGTAGCCACCATGTTCTTGATGACTTTGTCTTCCATGACTCCGAGCTTGGTTTCCTCAACCGCCAGGCGGGCGAGATGTTGAGCTTGTTCCAGGCCAGCCAGCACCATCGGCTTGACGATGCGATCAACGTCTTCTTGGCTGAATTGCGTAAAGATGGCGGCGGCGGCTCTGGCTTGACTAACTAGCCGCTCCAGGTAGGTGATTCGCTCTTCGCTGAGGCTCTCTGCGGCGAGCGGGATCTGAACCCGCTCCTGAACTGCTTCCCGCGTAATCATTGCCGCCCCCCTGTTTCATCGATCGAAATCTATTGCCGATGAGGAGCTGGCCCACTCGTGTACTCCCAGCTTTCGTGACTCGAAGACAGTCTCCAGATCGCTGAGGGACTTCCTTGGGTTCTATGCGTAGTCGATGGGATGCTTTGTCAACCAGTGCTCATCGCGCACCCGGCCAACCTGTCCCAAAGCACCACTCGCGACGCTTGCTGTTAAGCGGCGGCTTTCCCAGGCGACGCCTGCGCCAAGCCCAATTGCACCGCCCAGCAAGCCGTACGCCAACGCTCTGCCGATGGATTTCTCCCGGCACCCCGGATAACTGCTCAGTACACCGATGCACGCCCCTAGGGCGGCGGGTTTCAAGGCTCTTCGAACTGACTCACTAAGAAACGGTGTAAGAGATTCTCCGTTAAGAAATGCCTCTCGACCAGAACGCGCTCCCTCGATTCCGGAATTCAAAAGCTTTCGACCGTAATCCGCATTCGACCTCGACCAGTGGGCTAAATCCATCGCATTCCTCGCTGTCCGATCGGCAATACCGGGTCCACTACAGCACCGAACCCTAGCCGAGTCGGTAGCCTGCGTCACACTTCGCTGTGAGGTTAGTTACACCCGGGACGGGGTTCTTCGGAATGGAGCGCTCTGCGTGCTCCGCGCGGCAATGGGCATGGGATGTCTTCAGGCCTCGACGTGGGGGAAAACGTCCTCCCCCAATGACACCTGTCGGTGCGGCCGTGGGTCGCAGGCCAAGGCATCTGGTGGGTTTGTACTCCAAAACAAAACGCCAACGTGTCCTCGCAGCAGACGAGGGCACGTTGGCACGGATTCTTAACTTTCCATTCGCCGTCGCACGGCACAAACGACAGAAGCCTGTGCCACGTTACGGCATCTTCCTGCGGGATCAGGCGGCCGCGGCGGCCGCATGCCTCTTTGGTGACCGCTTGGCGCGACGTTCCACCTTGTGGGCGCGTTTGTGCTCACCACCCGGCTTGGCCATGACTTCCATCAACTCCTTTTGGGCGTCGACGTAGCTCTTCACCCCTTCCCTTGTCAACTCTGCTAACGGTAGGAAGGGAAATGGCCGCAGGAGTTCCAGTGTCTTGCCGGCGGTTTTCACGCTGGCGTTCATCTGGCGCCCCGCGACATCAACCAACTTCTTTTGCGCCTCAATGAACGACTCTGTGGCCTGACGCGCCAGCTGCGCCAACTCCGTCTTCTTGAGTTTCTTGGCGCCGTTGCTGTGTTTGCCGCCGGTGGCTTTGGCGGTCTCTTCCGCGATCACGTCCATGAAGTGCTTCTGTGCCTTGACAAAATTCTCCATCGCCTCGCGAGCCAGTTCCACCACATGCTCGCCTTGGTATAGTTTCCCCGCCTTGGCCGACTCCACCCAGGTGTGGGTCTGCTTGCCGGCAATCTTCAGGAACTCCTGCTGCATGTCGATGAAAGTCTCCACGCTGCGCCGCAGCAGATCGGCCGCAGCCTGCGCCGCAGGCGAGTCCCCGACACGTTCCTTCACGCCCGTCATCAGGATTTCATTCTGTTTTTGCCCCAGCTCAAGCAGGATCTTCTGCCCTTCAATGAACGTCGACATACCCTCGGCAGTCACTTCGCCGAGAAGCGCGCCGGGGGAATGGTTAGGATCGGACAACTGTTGCCGCAGGGACTGCATCAGGCTTGCATTCTGCCGCATCGCGAGGTCCAGCAGGATCCGTTGCGTGGCAAAAAAGCTCTGGACCCCCTGCTGTGCCCAACCCGACAGAAGAGAAACAAAAGACGACTCCCGGGAATGAGTTCGGGAGGATTCGGATTTTACGGTGGTTGGCATTTCATACCTCCAATGATTGCTGCATTGCAGCATCAACTTAACCATACGATTTTCCTTTATTTATGTCAATATGTATCTGTACCGTGTGCAAAGCAGCATGGGCAGGATTAAGATGAAGCCAGCTCCCCTCATCATCAAGAAATATGGGAATCGCAGGTTATACGATTCCTCCCGCAGCCAATACGTCAATCTCGATGACATCGCGGCCCTCATTCGCGCGGGCAAGGATGTCCAGATCGTCGATGCCAAGACAGGCCAGGACCTGACCCGCGTCACGCTGACGCAGATCATCACCGAGGACGCAAAGGACAAACCGACGGGCCTGCCCCTCGAACTGCTGCGCCAACTGATCGTCGCCTCCGACGAGGTGCGACAAGAGTTTGTCATGTGGTACTTGAAATCCGCCTTTGACACTTATCAGAAGGTGCAAGATGCGATGCAGAACCGGCTGGGCGAGGTCCAATCCGCAATTCTATCGCCGGTCGATATAATGAAGAGTTTCCTGGGTTCAACGGCGCCACCGCGGCCGCGGGTCGAGACTGAACCGGAACTTGATGCCCTGCGGAAACGGGTCGCGGAACTGGAGGCTCGGCTCAAAAAGCCCGCGCGGGGAATACCAGCCTCACGCCGGAAACCTAAGGGAAGGGTATAATCCGCAGTGGGCAAGCTTCTGCCCGCTGCCCGCGCGTCAGTAAAGGTGCGGGGATGTCGGGCAGAGCCAGGACGAAATTGCGCAAACGGAAAAAGGCAACAAGTCCCTCAAAGCTCAAGTCTCGCAAGCGATCGCCCCAACCTCACCCGCAAGCCGACACTTCCCTTTGGACGGAAGCCCTGTTCGCAGCCGAAGTCCTCCTGCTGCACGCTACCCCCGTGTACTACGGCTTCGGCGCGCCACCTGGCGATGGCTCCGCCGTGGTTCTCATTCCCGGCTTCCTTGGCACCGATCTTTATTTGATGGAACTGCACGGTTGGCTGGGTCGGATCGGCTACCGGCCTTACTTTTCCGGGATCGGCATCAACGCCGACTGCCCAAACCTCTTGATTCAGCGCCATGTCAACGAGACGGTTGTAAGAGCAAGAGAGGACACCGGGCGGAAAATTCACCTGATCGGCCACAGCCTGGGAGGCGTGATCGCACGTTCTATTGCTGGCGGACGACCTGACGACATCGCTTCCGTGATCACCCTGGCTTCGCCCATTCGCGGCACCGTGGCGAATCGCAGCGTTATCCATGCCGCGGACGCCATTCGCCTGCGCATCTTGCAGGAGCATGGCAACAGCGTGCTGCCTCACTGCTACACCGGGCGCTGCACCTGCAATTTCGTTGATTCGCTGCGACGCGAGGTCCCCGATTCCATGCTCCAAACCGCGATCTACACCCGCGATGACGGCATCGTGGACTGGCGTTATTGTATGACCAGAAACCCCGAGATCGATTTTGAAGTTCCGGGCACTCACATCGGATTGGCATTCAATCCTTCGGCGTATGCCATCGTCGCCGAGCGCCTGGCGAAGGCGCATTCTTCCCAACGAGCTTAGCGGCCTACCATCTCCAATACGGCCCCGGCATCTGTCTCCAACGTTTCGACCGTTTTGCCCCGACGTTCCAAGCGGACAACCGCTCGCGCCAGGCTGTTATTCGCAACTTCGAAACTGCCCTTGCAATCGGTCTTCACATACGGAAGACGATGCAAGCTCGGCCCAGCGCCATCGATCGCAACTTCTAATCCGCATTCCTTCGTGGAGCAACTAAAATCCCAGACAAATCCATCGGGATCTCTTCTGCTCTCTCGCAGATTCCGAAATTCGTGCTTCTCGCCCTCGTGCCAGAGGACCGCTTTGCGAAAGATCATCCCGAATGGCATTTCGTAAACCAACGCTTCCAAAGTGCTCGACCGCGCGTCGGCACTCGGAAAATGTAAATGCGTCCACGTCCAGAAGTTGCGATGCCGGTATCCGCAGTTGTGTCCCTGCACTCCAAACCCCAGCGGCTTTCCTTCGAAACGCCGGCCATCCAGCCTGACCACGCCGGAAAAAACCGCGTCGGAATGAGGCGTTCGCGAGAATCCAATCCAGCCCTTGTTGCTCAGCGTGATCCGAAATTTGGAATGATATTGCAGATCCCACGAGATCGCATGCCCTCTAACTTCCAATTCTCCGCGGCAGGAGCTCTCGCCGATTTCATTCTTGCTCATTCCGAAATGAAATGGATTCTGTCCTCTGGCGCTGAGATCCAGCCCCTCCAACCCAAACCCTTGAATAAAGCTTTCCGGTTTTCCATCCCGGGGGAACCACGTAGCCCACACCTGCACGGGCATCCCGTCCTGGTCTCCCGCGCAACCGCGCCGTCCCGGATTCATCAGCAAATATCGGAACCACCATGCCCCGCTGCCATCGGCCAATCCCAGACGAAGAAACCATACTTCGTAACGGCGCCGGACTGAGAGCGATGAATATAGTTCGTTGAGTGTCTTCACAACCTCATCTTTCGTTACTGTCGCAGTACTCGCTGGAGCAAGAGCTCGCAGTCTAGATCGCGAACCCTCCGTCAACCGACAACACTGTGCCGGTCACAAAAGCCGCCTCGTCCGATACCAGATACAGCGCAGCCTGGGCCACTTCCTCGGCGGTTCCCAAGCGTCCCATGGGCTGCCGGGCGATGAATTGTTTTCTCGCTTCTGCTGGATCGGCGAACGCCGAGAGTCGCCGCCCCAGCGAAGGAGTATCAATCGTTCCCGGACACAGGCAGTTCACCCGAATATTGTTTTTCACGTAATCGAGCGCCATGCTGCGAGTGAGCGCAATCACCGCGCCTTTGGATGTGCTGTAAGCCACACGGTCGGCCACGCTGCGCAACGCCGTCGCCGATGCGGTGTTTAGGATCGCTCCTCCGCCCTGCTCCAGAAAGATCGGCACCACTTCGTGGCAGAGCAAGTACATGCTCTTGACGTTGATCGCCAGGGTTCGATCCCACTCCTCCTCTGTCGTCTCGTGAATCTTCCCGTGCGGCACAATCCCAGCGTTGTTGAAGAGGATGTCCACCTTCCCGAAGTGTTCGCGGGTTTGCCCCACCATCCGCCGCACATCTCCCGCCTGGGAAACATCGCCGGCAATTGCGACCGCTCGGCCTCCAGTTCTCACAATCTCCGACGCCAGCGCTTTATTTCCCTCACCATCAAGATCTACCGCGGCAATCTGCGCTCCTTCTTGAGCAAACAGCACCGCACTGGCGCGTCCGATTCCCGCTGCCGCACCGGTAATGATCGCAACTTTCCCTTCCAGGCGCATCGTTAAGCAGACCGAATCTCCCCTCACAAATTCTCGAGCACCAGCTTCAGGTAGTTCCAGAAGCTCTCCACGGACGATATTTGTACTCGCTCGTTCGGACTGTGCGGGCCTACAATCGTCGGACCAAAAGACACCATCTGCATGCCAGGATATTTCTCGCCGATCACGCCGCACTCCAAGCCAGCATGCATCGCAATCAGCTTTGCCGGCTCGCCGAAAAGTTTCTTGTGTACCTCCTGCAGCTTGCGCACGATTTCGCTGTTCGGCTCCGGTTTCCAGCCGGGGTATTTCCCGGTATGCTCCACTTCGAACCCCGCCAATCCGCATACCGTCGCGATCATGCGGGCCGCAGCCAGCATGCTGCTCTCGATCGCGCTCCGCTGACTGGTAACAATCTCCACCACATCTCCCTTGGTTGTGATCGTCGCCAGGTTCGTGGACGTCTGCACCAGCCCGGCAACATCGGGACTCATCGCCAGAACGCCATGATACAAACTCGCAAGCAGCGCTACCGTTTGTTTCGCGTCACTCGCATCCAGCACACCTGCCGGCCGTTCCGCTTTCTCGACCGTGATCTGCAACCCGGAATCGAATCCCCCTAAGTCAGTTTTGTATCCAGCTTCGGCGGTGGCAACCAGTGATTTCAATTCATTCTCGCGAGCCGGGTCCAACACCACCAGGGCCGCAGCTTCCCGCGGAATCGCATTCTGCGCGCTTCCCCCGTTGACCCCGGCGATTTCGATCGGAATTTTATTAAGCAGGACTTGAAGGACACCACCCATGATCCGAAGCGCATTGCCGCGCCCTTCATGGATATCAACGCCGGAGTGCCCGCCCTTCAACCCAGACACCTTGATCCGCCACGCCGATCCCGCACTCGCAGGATGGAGCTTCACCTTACGTCGCGCGGTCGTCTTGATGCCGCCTGAACAGCCAATGCAGAGAGTTCCCTTCTCTTCGTTATCAAGGTTGAGGAAATACTTCGACTTCAGCAAGCCTCCTGGAAACTCCGCAGCGCCCGTGAGTCCACTCTCCTCGTCAATAGTGAATACGAATTCTAGCGGACCATGCTCGATGTCATCGCTCTCCATCACAGCCAGCGCCGCGGCTACACCCACTCCGTTATCCGAGCCGAGGGTGGTGCCATCCGCCTTCAGCCAGTCCCCATCTCTCACCACTTTGACAGGATCGACATCGAAATCATGGACCGTTCCTTCGTTCTTCTCGCACACCATGTCGAGGTGGCCTTGTAAGAGGGCCATCGGCGCTCCCTCGCGACCCGGCCGCGCAGGTTTCCGGATTACGAGATTGCCGGCATTGTCCTGCACGGATTCCAAACCCAGCTTTGTGGCCAGCGCCCGGACGTATTCCCGCGCCGCAGCTTCCTTTGTAGACGCGCGAGGAATTGCCGCCAATCTGTCGAAGTGCTTCCATACCGGTTTAGGTTCCAGGTTTGCGAGTGCAGGTATCATGGCACGCTCCGTAGGATTAAGAGTTTTCAGTCAGGTTCACGAGTGCATCGTACAGGATCGAGGCAAAGCGGGATCGTCCCCTGCAGAAGTGTAATCCAAACTACGAGGCCGGCGAGCGCACTCCATCCTGATGCACGTAGCGAATCACCTCCACCTCGGACATTGCAATCAACCCTTCATGCACCATTTCATCCAGAGCGGGAAGCAACTTCTTGATGTTCTCCTCGGTGTCGACCACCGAGACCATGATGGGGCGATCCGAGGAGCGCAGCAGATGCGCCTTGTGGATGAGAGTACTGGCTCCGTAACCTTCGATTCCGCGGAAAACGGTAGCACCCGCGATATCGAGTGCCCGGCACTTGGCTACGATGGCCTCGTATAACGGCTTGCCTTCCCACTTGTCATCCTCGCCAAAATGGACGCGCAACATTTTTGCTTTCCCCTCGAGCTTCATATCCGTTTCTCCTGCCGCCGCTCGGCGTCCTCGTAGTTGTGCGTGTACTTGATGACGTCCGCGTCCGACAGCACAACCAGGCCTTGCTGCACCATCTGCTCGAGAATCGGCATAAACGCTTTGAGCTTTGCTTCCGTATCCACCACCGACAGCAGGATGGGGCGATCGTGCGAAAGACTAAGCGCCGCATCTTTGTGGATTCTCCGGTTCGCTCCATAACCGAGAATGCCTCGGTAAACCGTTACCCCGGCAATGTCGTTCGATCGCAGACCGTTGACAATGGCTTCATACAAAGGCTTGCCGTTCCACTTGTCATTTTCCCCGATGTAGATGCGCATCATCTTAGCCTTGCCTTCGCGCTTCAAAGCCGGCCCCTCAGCCGCGGAATGCTTTTGTTTCTTCTCAGCCGGCTTGACGATTGTTGTGTCCTGCATCTCAATCAGTCCGGTGCCTGCCATCTCCTGCAATTTAGGCAATAGCCCTTCCACCTTGTCAGCCGTTTCGATGAATTCGATCTTGACCGGCAACCGCGTCGCCAAATCCACCAGACGATCCGTGTGCAGGTGATGGTCCGCCCCAAATCCGGCGATGCCACGCGTCACCGTCGCCCCTGACACACCACGAAAAAAGAGAAAATCCAGAATGGCGGCATATGCCGCGCTCCCGTGGTACTGCTGGTCTTCCGCCACGTAAATGCCTACCTTCTTACCCGGTCCAGCTGTGAGCACGTTTCCCTCCTGCAATGGGCCTTCATGCGATTGCCCGTCCTGCTATCATGCCTCCCCATACTGCAACCAACCCGAAAACCACGCTTGTTGCCACGTAGAGAAGCCCTATCCCCACCTGCCCATCCTGAATCGTCCGCAGCGTCTCATACTCAAAGCTGGAGAAAGTGGTGTAACCTCCGATGAAGCCAATCGGGATCAAGTACCGCCAGTTGGCGCTCCAATGAGTTCTTGCCGTCAGCAATGCAAAGACCAGGCCAATCAGAAACGAACCAGTGATATTAATCACGAACGTTCCATAGGGAAAGCGAGTCCCCATTTTGCTGCCAATATAACTGCCCAGCCAGAAGCGCAGAATCGACCCCAGTCCGCCTCCAATGCCGATCATCAAGTATTTCAGCAAGTCGCCTTCCTTTCCCCTTCATCTACGGCCACCCGCACACGTCACGAAAGCGAGGGTGCTTCCCCGAATTCCTAGCAACCATATTACTTCTGCGGATCCTTGCCGGTACCATGACTCCGCGACAAACAATCCGCTTGTCAGGAGTCATCAGCTGTTCCGGCTTAAGCGTTGGGACAGCGGTTGGCGGTGAACTCCTTCACCGTATGAACAGCTTAAGTATAGAACATTAAAGACTCCTGTCGATGTGTTGGTATGTCCAAAGTAACTTGGGATGTTTGGGAGTGATCCTTATTCTGGAGTCTGGAAGACCGCGTCCGGCGTGGGGCTGGGCGAATACCTCACTGGAGGACTATGTCTCCGCTCGTCCAACGACCGCGAGTGCAAAAACCGGGCAGCGCCGGCTGGGAGCAGCACTGGGGCATGCTGGTTTTTGAAAGCTTGTCGGCTGGCGTGATGACGTTGCTGGTGTTGATGATGGCGATAATGGTGCTCGTAGGAATCTACGGGATCATCGTTTGGCCGCTCACCTCCTGGGACCTCACGCAGACCGGTCTGGAAAAATATTCGTCCTGGGCGAATACAGCCCTGTGGTCGGTGTTTGCCGGCGGGTCGCTGGCCGGCTTCTGGTGTTTCAGCGGAGCGGCATTCAAGGAGAAAAAGAAAGAGAAGCGAAGTTCGCCCCGACCGTAATCTCCCTTCCGGATCCAATCAGCCGCTCGTCCCCATCTGCCCTCGAAGACGAGGTGCACCCAGCAGAGCGTGATGAATCATATTTTCCAGCTCGCGAGTATTTTCCGGCCACGAGTGTCCGGTAACCAGAACGTCCACGGCCTCCGCGCCCAACTCCGGATCTTTCAGTCCCAACAGGAGCCCCATAACTCCATTAATCTACTAAGTAGATAGACGCGACAGCATCGTCTGGTTCTGCTGTTAAACCCTTTCACCGCTGGCGATTGCCACAGTTCATTCACCAATTGAGCCACCCCCATACCCCTTCAAGTTTTCAGAGCCTGCACCAAAATGTTATGATGTCTCAGCAAGTGCGCCCTCGGCGCGCTTCAAACACTCCTCAGTAGCTCAATGGCAGAGCATTCGGCTGTTAACCGAAGGGTTGTAGGTTCGAGTCCTACCTGAGGAGCCATTCTTTTCAGGCACTTACTGCACTGCCACATTTCCCACCTCCGCCGACTTTGGAGACTTCTTGGGGTATGCCATAGTAATTTCGGATCGCCCCAAGACTTCAGCAGTCTCACGCAGGGCGCGGCTTCGGGATCCGTGTCGTAGAAAATCACCCCCACGGTGAACCCGAAGAGATCTTCTTCGCCTTTGGCACCACAATGCTCGAAGGGGAATACATAGTGATCTGGCTGCCGATCAGGGAAACTGCTTCGGGGAACCGAAACCGCCCAAGGCATGCCGCGTCCGCGATTGCCACTGCATTTTCAATCACCTCACCCGTTGGAACTCTTTCTGACTCATCGTCACCATCCTCGAAGGGTGACAGAGTCTCGTTGCAGTTATGGGGTGACATTATCTTGGAGCAGTGACAGGCTAGTTGGTAGTACTTGGCGCGGGGAACCGCTTGCGTTAGGCTTAGTGCGACTTTGTACACGAGGGGGGGTACCCAATGAGTCAGGAAGCCCCGGTCCAAACAATTTTGTATTGTTCCCAATGCGGACGGGCACTCGCGCAGTCTGACTTGGTGCATATCGCCGGGAGTTGGGTGTGTGCTGATTGTAAGCCGGCATTTCTGAGCCGGGTGATGGCGAGCGGCGCCGCTGGGGCATCTCCACTGGCTTGGCGCTATGGCGGATTTTGGATTCGCTTCGGCGCGCGCTTCATCGACGGCCTTATCTTCACGATTCCCATGGTGATCTTCTTCGCCATGTTCATACCAAATCTGATCCGCGCGCAGAGGCAAGGAGGCCACCCGGCCGGCCCACCAAACCTGTTTGCGGTTTCCGGGTTCATCACTTTTTTTCTGATCATGTTCGTCGCGGGAGGTTTCTACGAGATTCTGATGCTTAAGTATCGCAGCGCCACTCTCGGAAAGATGGCCTGCGGGTTAAAGGTCATCCGCCCGGACGGCAGCAGTTTGAGTTGGGGCGTATGCTTTGGACGCTTCTTCATGTGGAATGTTGTTACCAGCGGCATTCCCTACATAAATTCCGTTCTCATGCTGGTTAGCTCGATCATGTTGGGGGTGGACGACGAGAAACGAGCCTTGCATGACCGGGTGTGTGATACGAGGGTGATATATAAACAGAGCTAGTGTGAACCTCAATATCAATCCCTTCATTGCCGGGCTAGGCCCGACGGGCTCTTCAACAAGCGATGACCCGACGTCATTGCCTATTGCGCCTGCGTCCGTTACCTGTCCTCACTGTTCAGTAGACATAGCGGCGGATTCAGAATGGCAAAGCTGTCCCTACTGCCAGAAGTGGCTGCAGATTCGCGTTTGGCCGGTGGTTCGCCAGAATAGCAATGCCGTGTCGGCGCTTTCGGACCAGGCGACCTGCTTTTTTCATCCGGACAAGGCGTTTCAGGCTTGCTGCCAACGGTGTGGCCGATTCGTTTGCGCGCTGTGTGATTTGCAGTTGGGAGCGGAGCACGTTTGCCCCCCATGCTTCGAGCGTGGGCGCGCCGATTCCGGTGTGGAGGCTAGCAAGGCGGAATGGCGGTATCGCGATGTGCTCTACGATTCCATTGCGTTGACAGTCGGGTGGGGTTGGATTCTCTTTTGGCCCGTAATTGTAGCCGCGATCCCGACCGTGATCGTCTTGCATGTGAAGTATCGGAAGGCGCCGCGGTCTTATTTAATTCCGAGATCTGGGTGGCGTTTCTGGGCGGCCTATGCCGGTATCGTATGGCTTCCGCTACTGCTCGCTAGTTCCTTCTTCGTGCGTTGGATGGCGAGGAGGCATTGATTGAAGAGCGCTTACCAGAAAATATCGCGCGTTGGTAGTATGGCCGGTGGGACGAGGTGGTATCTCAGCAAGGACTGTTTGCTTGCCGCGAAGCGCATGATGTACGTGGTCGAGTACCGCCGGTTTTATTTGCGCGACTTGGAATGCATTGTGGTCTGGCCCAGCCGTTTGTGGCTATGGCGCATGATCGTTCCGGGGGTACTATTTGGAGCCCTCGGCGCTTGCCTGTGGCAGTGGGTGAATTCCACCTCCGGCGAGATTTTCGCTGGCATCGGCCTCGCGTGGGTAGTGCTGGAACTGGCGCTCGGGCCGACGGCGAGTTCAAGAATTCGAGCCACCGGAGTAAGCGTTGACCTGCCATTGGCGAAGCGAACCCGTCGCGCACACAAGGTCCTTGCAGCAATCGACGCGGCGGTTCGCGCCTCGCGCGTCGCCATGCAACCAGCCGTTCCCATACCCAGCCTGCCAACCGCTGGGGTCTCGGTCCAAACGAATTCCGAAGCAGCGTCTGCGGCCCCTTCCATCGCCGATGCCTCACAAACAAATGGCTTCTGACACGCCAGCCGCGCCAACGATAAATTTGCGCCATGCTCGTTGCTTGTTTCATCCGCTGCGTGAAGCGGCAGCGCGCTGTCCACATTGCGGAGGAACATTCTGCCGTGAATGCGTGACGGACGAAGAGGGTAAGCTCGCCTGTCCACCATGTCTGCGCCGGATGGCGCGTCCGCCGGCACTAAAGCCGTCACTGACGCGCCGCTTTCGGCAGATTCTCGCTGGACTTACCGCGCTAGCCTCGCTCATGGCGCTCTTCTTCGCGATGCTGCAGTGGAGAGTAAGCACGCCGGAGGAGCATCTGAATCTCGGCCGAATCGCTGGTGACCGGCTGCCCGAGCAAGACAATGAGTGAATCCGCACTGGCTCCGGCCGCTTCGCTACAGGCACGCGTGCTACCCTCGCGCGGTCGCCGAAACCAACTGAACTCGCTCGAAGCACTGGAACGAGGATTCGCTCTATTCCGGTCAACGTTTGTGCGGGAGGCGTGGCGTTATTACGCAGGCAGCGCTCCTCTTGTCTTGTGTTTTATTCCGATGTGGGTGGTGAATGGCCAGATACGGCTATCCGATGGCGTTGTGCTGCTGGAGGCGACATTACTCGCGGCAGGCTATCTGCTGCGTGCGTGCATGGTCGCCACTTACATGCAGCGCGTTCGCGAGCGAGCGTTTGGCACGCCCGCATTAAAACCGGTAGGAGCAACCGCGCGAGCGGCGGCTGTTGGGCGTCTGCTTGCGTGGAAGATCACCCTGAGTGCGGGTGCGTTGGCCGCTCTGCCAACCATCGCCGGAGCGTCCTGGCTTTACAGCGCATGCCAATTTGCCAGTCTCGAGGCGGAGGAGGACAGCGCCGAAAGGCACTCGATGCGCGGCTGCCTGGCCATTGCGAGTCAGTGGTTCGGCGGCAGCGTGCTCTTATTCTTGATGCTCATTCCTTTCTGGGTCGCCGTGTGGCTGAACAGTCTGATCATCGCCGTGCTAGTTCCGCAGCTTCTGCACTCCATTCTTGGCGTAAACACCCTCCTATCGACATCGGCAGGGATATTCGCGCTTGTCCGCAGTTCCGCGTTCTGGCTTTCGTTGTTTGCAGGCACATGGCTGGCGCTTGATCCCGTCGTCAAGTGTTCATTCGTCGTCGTTTATCAGCATTTGCGATCGAGGCGCGAAGGCGACGACTTGCGCGGCTTGCTGGCAAGCCTCCCGCGCGAGCAACAGAAGAAGGCTCGGATGATCGCATCCACCGGGGCTGGCACCAGGCTGATCGGCGCATTGGTGGTGCTGGTTGCGATTCTCGCTGGCGTTCCCCCGGCCGTGCACGCTGAGCAGACGCCGCCAGCACCAAACAGAGTAGAAACCTTCACCGATTCCGCGCGCCAGGCACGGGTTCAACAGTTGCGCCAAGCTTTGGATGTAGAGTCGCGGCGCGCGATTTATCGCTGGCATGACGCCGAACATCCGAGTCCGCCCAACTGGTTTGACAAGTTGCTGGCGAAAATCGAGCACGGAATAGAGCGCGCCTGGAATGCGTTCCAGGATTTCCTCCGCAAACTGTGGCCCGGCGGACTGAATCTCTCGCCAGGAAACGCAAATCCCTGGCAGTTGAAGGACCTTCGAATGTGGCTGTGGCTAATCGCGATTTTGACTCTTGCGGCAGGAGCCGTCCTCGTTTGGTTGCGGCGACGAAGAGAGACGCCGTCGCTCTCCATCCCGCAGACAATCGTGCCGCTTCCCGATTTGAGCGAGGGCGCGCTAGCAAGCGTGCGTTCCGAGGATGAGTGGTTCGCCTTGGCAGGACGGCTGGAAGGGGAGGGAGAATTGCGCTTCGCCCTGCGCGCGGCGTATTTCGGTCTGCTTGCAGGACTGGCTCAGCGCCAATGGCTGACAATCCGCCGCGATCGCACGAATCGCGAATATCTCGACGAGTTTACACGCCGATGGCGAAGACGTCCCCAAGCGGCCGTTGCGTCGCGGGCAGAAATTCCTGAAAAACTGCGCAGCAGCCTGCGGCAGTTCGATCGCGTTTGGTACGGGTTCCATGTGCTGACGCCAGAAGCGGTGACTGCCTACCGCCAAGATCAGCGGGAGTTACTCAGCCATGTCTGAGGTCATTCCGGACAAGAAGACCGCACTCAATTGGCGAGGTCCGCTGCTTGCTGCCGCAATTTTTGCGGCTGTGTTCGCGGTTCTGTTGCTCATGGCACATCAGAATGAGTCGAAAACGAGCGACATGGGATCCAGCTTACGCGAAGACCCTTACGGCGCCAGCCTATTGTTCGATTCCTATGGGCGAGCTGGGTACCAGGTAAAACGAGCCCAGGATGAAGACTCTCTGTCCGATCAGGATGCATCGAAAACCACCGCGTTCTTTATAGCGGGCTACTCCCCGAACGATTGGGCAAGGAATGACGAAAAACTTAATGATGGAGCAAAGTTTCGCGCGCGGCTGGAAGATTTCCTTGCACGCGGCGGTCGCGTCGTTTTGGTCGAACCTCGCTGGGAACTAAAATCCCAGTCTCAAGGCTGGGAAGTCGGGAACAAGTGGGATCGGGCTATACAGGAGGAGCACACACCACCGTGGGTGTCGCCTGACCTGCATGCGATGCCGGCGGCTAGCGAGATGATGTATCTCGCCTCGGATGCCCCGTGGCTGCAAACCGATGCGCAGTGGACCGCGCTTTACAGGCGGCCCTCGGAGACTAATACCAGCGCATCTGCACGTGTCTATATGGCAATGCGGCGAGCCGGAAATGGCGAACTGATCGCCGCGAGTCAAGAATCTTTCCTGCTGAACGAAGCGATCAAGACGCATCCCAACCCGGTGCTGTTAGATTTTCTTGCGGGCGGACGGCCGGTAATCTGGGTCGATGAAACGTTGCACGGACTGCACCAGGATGAAGGTGTGCTTTGGCTGGTGCAGCGATACCGGCTGCAAGCTGCTCTGCTGCTGTTCTGGGCAACTCTGCTGGCTTTGCTTTGGAGTATGAGTGGCGACTTAGTGCGACGGCCGGCCCAAGATCAGAGTGAGCAGATCGCACGTCATGGCGAAGTCGCCGGAGTGGCGGCGCGACGTCTGCTTCAACGGAGCATCACGAAGGAACGCGTAGTGACAGAGTGTTGGGAACAGTTCCGCCACTGCTGGCCGCAGGATGCGCAGGCCATTTCTGCAGACCCACATTGGGGCGCGCGGCTGCGCGCCGCGCTCGCGCAGCCTCCTTTAGCGGGATATAAGGAGCTAAGCCAGCTGATCGCTGAACGCCGCGCATCCGCAAAGGGTCTGGCTCCTGTCGACCGCGATGCGCCCGATAATTCCGCGCTTAACCGATGATGATTTCTATGGAGGCACAGATCGCATGAACGAGAAGCCGCTAGTGGGTTTGGACGCACAGGCACAGTCTGGGAGTCGGGCAATGCAATCGTCAGAGGCGTTCGCGATGATCACGAGCGGAGCGCGGCGTGTTCGAGAAGCCCTGAGCCGCGTGATCGTCGGCCAAAACCAGGCTATCGATCTCGCGCTGGTAACCCTGCTTGCGGGCGGACACGCGCTCATCGAAGGTGTGCCCGGCGTGGGGAAAACGCTGCTGGTGAAAGCTCTAGCGCGCGCGGTCGCGGGCGACTTCCAGCGCATTCAATTCACGCCCGACCTGATGCCGGCAGACGTCACCGGGACAAGCGTGTTCGATATGAAGACGCAGGAATTCCGGCTCGTGCGCGGGCCCATTTTCACGAATTTCTTGCTGGCGGACGAAATCAATCGCGCACCCGCGAAAACGCAATCGGCGCTGTTGGAAGCCATGCAGGAGCGCCAGGTGACGATCGATCGCGAGACCTGCGCGCTGTCCCCGGTCTTCGTCGTCTTTGCAACGCAAAATCCAATCGAGCATCAGGGCACGTATCCGCTCCCGGAGGCCCAGAAGGATCGCTTTCTCGTAAAAATCCGCATGGACTACCCTGCGGCGGAAGACGAAAACGAACTGGCGAGACTGGTGGCAGCGGGCGATTCACCGGAGCGACGGTTAACGGAGGACCTGCGCGTGCCGGTTTTGCAATCCGGCGAGCTCGAACAGCTGCGAGCCGCTACAGCGCATGTGCGTGTCAGTGATGCTATCAGCGGTTACATTGTCAGCCTGGCTCGACAGACCCGGCAGCACCCGGCAGTCTGGGTTGGCGCGGGGCCGCGAGCAACACTCGCGTTATTGTCGGCCTCACGGGCGCTCGCGGCTCTTGAGGAGCGCGATTTCGTGGCGCCCGAGGACGTAAAGACTCTGGCCGCTGCTGTACTGGAGCACCGCATGTTGCTGCGGCCGGATTTCGAGATGGAAGGCGTCGAGATTCGCGAGGTAATCAACGCCGTGCTGGAGGCGGTCGAAGTACCGCGCTAGACCTAATGCGTAGCGGCGGGCGACAACATCGAAGCAAGGGAAATCATGACAGCTGGAAGCAAAAGCTCCGCGGGCGTCGGTGAGCAGAACGTGGCTGTCACGGCCACGGTCAAAGCCATTGCCGGACCAGCACGCCCCCACCCGCTTTGGGGTGGCAAGACTTCGCAGCGAATCGCGCTTCGCCCAGCGGGATCGCTCTTCAGTCCGCAGGAATCACTGGTGTGGATCATAGGAGTGCTCGGCGTGTGGGCGTGCATTGCTCCATGGTTCGGTCGCGGATGGTTATGGTTCGGGCTGATCGCCACGCCTGTCGCGTTGCTGGCGTGTTATGACGCTCTCTCCCTGTGGCTCACTAACGAGGAATATGCGCCCGTTCTCTTGCAGCCGGAGAAAGGTCTTCGAGGACGCGAGGGGCAGACCATCGAGATTCCGTTTGCACTTGTTGGCTCCGGCCGACGCTGGCTGCGCCACGACGTCCGCGTGGCGATCATGCCGGCAACACAAGATTGCGAAACCGCATTCCGGGTAAAAAGCGAGCCTCAGCAACTGAAGCTTGAGCAGCCGGAGTCGGTCGCAGAGGGATCAACCTCCGCCAGCGTCGCCCATATTCAACTTTGGCCATGGACGGCTGAAATCACTTTGCTTCGGCGTGGCCTGTGGCCCGGACCACGGGTTGGCGTCGAGCGGCAATCGCGCTTCCGACTCTGGCGTTTGCGAAGATGGTTTGATATGCCCGAGCCTTTGCGGATCGACGCGAATTTGCGGCCCGGTCGACAGGAGCTTCTGCGCAGCCCGGTTTACCGCATGCTGGTTGCGTCTCAGCAGACGCCGTGGACCGGACACGGGCGCGAGTTCGAGCGCTTGCGGGAATATCAGCCCGGCGATACCTACTCGGAGGTCGCCTGGAAATCCACGGCACGTCGGGGCGCTCCGGTCACACGGCTATTCCAGTGGGAGCAAAAGCAGGAAGTGTATTTTGTTGTGGATCAATCACGGGCATCCGCGCTTGCTCTCCATCCGTCGACGGGCTCCGAAACCGCCGCTCTACAAGCGCGTGCACCGCGACGGATGCTGGATCTCGCTGTGGAAACGGCGCTGGTGGGCGCGACCGTCGCTCTGGAGCTGGGCGATGAATTTGGATTGGTCACTTACGCGGATGGGGCGAAGTCTTGGTTACGCGCGGGAAGCGGTCGATCTCAGTTTCACCGGTTTCGTGATTGCCTGCTGAATATGGAGCCTTTGCCAACGAATGCAGATTACGAAGCGTTGTTCAGCGACATTCGAGTCCGGCTGCGGCGACGTGCCTATCTTGTATTGCTCGCGGATCTGACCGAGCGCTCGATTTCGGACTCGTTGCGTCGCGGAGTTGGCCTGGTCCGCTCCTCACATGCCCTCTTGATGACAAGCATCTTGCCGGCTCATGTGCGGCCAGCATTCTCCTCAAGGGAGGATTTGAGCACCGATCAAGATGTATATGCGGCGCTCGCGGGTGATAGAGAAAACCAGCGGCTCGGTGCGTTTGCGCGGCAACTACGTCAATTGGATGTGCAGCTCCGGTACATTTCCGCGGAGAAGTTCCTGCGAACCGCCGTGGAAGGATACCTGGAAAACAAGCGGGAGCAACGGTTGTGATCTTGGATCTCGAACGATTTCAGGCGCAGGCGCGGCCACGCTGGCGCGACCTGGAGTCACTGCTCGCCGCGTTAGAAAGCCGGCCGGACCGCCGGCTTAAGCCAGCGGAGGCTGAACAACTGCAAGAGCTTTACGCCCAAACTGCCGCCGACTTGAATCGCGTCACACACGGTACGTTGGCGTACGAACTGAGGCAATATCTCGAGCGGCTCGTGGGGCGAGCCTATGCGGAACTTTATTACGCTCCGCCAGTACGCTCTGATTTCTGGCAGCCACGTCGCTGGCTGAGGATTTTTACCGCATTCCCCGAAACGTTCCGCCGGCACTCCCGCTATTTCGCGCTCGCTGTGCTGATCACGCTGTTAGGCTGTGCCTTCGGCGGACTAGCGGTACGCTACGATCCTGCCGCTGTAGACGTGTTGCTTCCCGCCAATTATCTACGTGATCCCGGCCAGCGCGTGCATGAAGAGGAGGAAGGACAGGGGCGGCACCTGAACTCCACACAGACCGAAGCAGCATTCTCGGCGCAACTGATCAGGCACAACATCCAGGTAGCGCTGCTCGCAGCCGCACTCGGCGTAACGTTCGGCATCGGAACGGCGCTCCTCCTCTTCGAAAACGGCGTATTACTCGGGGCCGTAGCGGTTCATTACACGCAGCAGGGCTTCGGACTGTTCATGACGGCCTGGCTGTTGCCACACGGCGTGTTTGAGATTCCCTCGATCTTAATCGCTGGACAGGCGGGTTTTTACTTGGCGCGCCTGCTTTTGCGCCGGCGAGAGGACCGCAACGTTCGGCAATCGATACGGGAATGGCTGGTACTGGTCGCCGGGCTGGCAATGATGTTGGTGTGGGCCGGATTCATGGAAGCTTTTTTTTCTCAGCATCACGCACCCGTCCTTCCGTACGGGTTCAAGGTTGCGGTTGCCGCAGCTGAACTTGTGCTGCTGACGATCTATCTACTGCTGATCGGACGAAGAGAAAGCGGCCCGGAAGCGCGCTCCCGTGTTCCTTCGGAGAATAGATGACCGATACTCAGTCAACCCGCGCGTCGACCGCGGCCGAACTGACCATTGCGACGCCCGAAGGCGTGTTATTCCGCTTGCCTTTGGCCGGACCCGCCTCCCGGCTCTACGCAATGCTGCTCGATACCGCGATCGTGTTGGGCGCGGTTAACGGCGTCGGTCTGCTGGTCTACTGGATTTTCTCCAAAGCACCAGGCTTTGGGGTCATGGTCATTACGCTTGCGGAGTTCGCGATCGGGTTCGCCTATAGCGCATTGTTGGAGGGCTTCTGGAACGGGCAGACGATTGGAAAACGCCTCTTCCATTTGCGTGTGATTGACCAGGATGGCCTTCCGCTACGGATGGAACAGGCGTGGGTGCGGAATCTGATGCGCGTTTTTGATGCGCTGCCATTCGCCTATCTGGTTGGAGGACTCTCCGTACTGAGCAGTCCCCTGATGCAGCGCTTCGGCGACCGGGTAGCTGGGACGGTCGTCGTACGCCAAACGCCACTGGCTGCGCCCGTGGAAGAATTCTGGATGCGGCAAAAATACAACTCCTTCATGGATTATCCTGCAATCGCGATGAAGCTTCGCCGAGCCGCGACACCGGAACTCGCAACTCTGATTCAAGATGCACTGCGCCGCCGTAACCAACTAGCCGCCTACGCGCGGCGAGAAATCTATCGTGAGCTGGCCACGTATTTGCAGAGCGAAATCTCTCCGTTTCCCGACGAATTGGTTGAAAAGCTTAGCGATGAACAGTATTTGATTAACGCGTCTGGCATCCTTTTCGGAGAGCAACGCCCATCGCGAGTTTAGGGTTGACAATTTACGCTTGAAAAACCAGTGGTCGCTTTATGGGACTGAGTGGGCGCTTTGCGAGAGGCATGCACTCTTGGCCGTATGCCGGCCAAACGGAAGTTATGCTTGGGCGCACTTTAACCGACAGCGGGCCAGAAGTCGGCTTCGCGGAAGTCGCTTTTGATCCCCTCCAAGTTCGTTTCAGGCAATTAATAGAAGTCGATAGTTCGGCGGTCAGGGCTCGTTTTCCGTTACTAGTATCTCCAAGCAGCGCCATGGTCGAAAACGGTGCGCACGGAGAATGGATGACGGGATGTTTACATCTCAACGAGATTCCAATCCTTTCAATCCAATCATCGCTGGGCTTTCAGAAACGAGCATACGCCCCCTTGTCGAACTGTTGATCCACACCATCAACCAGGTCGATCTGGATGCTTCCGATGCCGTAGCCCGATCTTCCGCGAGCTGGTACGCGATGCCTTCGACCGCCACGGCCGCGAAAGATGGAGGGTTGATCCTTTAGAAAACTGGACCGGACTCGGCCCGTGCCAACCCAAAATCGCATTGCGGCTAGATGACGGGCAAACGGGAAGTTACGTTTCTAATGCGGACTCCGACGACAGTTGTTCCGAAGTCGGCTTCTGAGAAGTTTACGACCGCTAATAGACGAAACTTCTGCACGGCCGGCCTTACGACGTTGCCCGCGTCGCGACTATGAAGGGAGACGACTCCCTCGCTCTCGATTGGCTGGAAAAGTCGTATCAGCCCGCTAGTGGATCAAGGAGGGCGCTCATAAGTAAGGCTGGCGGAGCACAAACCCAAGTGTTCGGCCATTGGCCTTTCGTGAAAAACGAGCGATCCGGGAAGTGCTACGATCACGCCAGCCTGACTGAATAGGCCGAATGAAGGGATCTCAATGGGCACGGACCGTCACCCGCTCGTCCTGTTAACGGGAGCGTCAGGCTACATCGGGGGGCGCCTGCTCAAGGAGTTGGAGAAAGCGGGCTGGCCGGTTCGCTGCCTGGCTCGGCGCCCTGATTTTCTCAGATCAAAGGTTGCCGCTTCCACGGAAGTCATAAAAGCAGATTGCCTGGATCGCAGTTCACTAGTGCCGGCGATGGCAGGAGTGCAGACGGCGTATTATCTCGTCCACTCCATGGGGTCTTCGGGTAAGTTCGAACAGGAAGACCGCGAAGCCGCCCAAAATTTCGCCGATGTAGCGCGCGATTCTGGAGTACGACGCGTTGTCTACCTGGGTGGCTTGGGGAACCAGGACCAGGCGCTCTCCGCTCATTTGCGCAGTCGTCACGAGGTTGCAGACATCCTGCGAAGCTCCGGGATCCCCACCATCGAATTTCGCGCATCCATCGTGATCGGTTCCGGCAGTCTTTCATTTGAAATGATTCGCGCGCTGGTACAGCGGTTGCCGGTGATGATCTGCCCGCGCTGGGTTGCCGTCAAAGCCCAGCCGATCGCGGTCGAAGATGTGGTTGCGTACCTCATGGCCGCGCTGGTGTTGCCGGTGGAACAGTGCGGAGTTTTCGAAATCGGGGGCACCGACCAAGTCAGCTACGGCCAGATCATGCAGGAGTATGCCCGGCAATGCGGCCTCCACCGATGGATGATCCCGGTTCCAATCTTGACGCCTCACCTCTCAAGTTTGTGGCTGGGCTTAATCACGCCTGTTTATGCCCGCATTGGCCGAAAGCTCATCGATAGTATGCGCAACCCAACTCTGGTGCACGACACCTCCGCTTTGACCGCCTTCGATATCAGGCCGAAAAGTCTGCGAGAAGCGATAGAGAGAGCTCTTCACCATGAAGACCAGGAATTTGCCCTGACTAGTTGGTGCGACGCTCTTTCCTCGGCGGGAAAGCCGCAGTCTTGGGGTGGCACGAAATTTGGCACCAGGCTCGTCGATTCTCGGACGGTGCAAGTATCGGTTCCGCCAGCGGCTGCTTTTGCTCCGATTCAGCGCATCGGAGGTTTGAATGGCTGGTACTTTGCCAATGCTCTTTGGTGGTTTCGAGGCGCAGTGGATCTCCTAGTTGGCGGCGTGGGACTGCGCCGCGGCCGTCGCGATCCTCACACACTTTCCGCAGGTGACGCTCTGGATTTCTGGCGGGTGGAAACCTTCGTGCCGGATCGCGAACTCGGTTTGGTCGCTGAAATGAAAGTCCCGGGCCGCGCGTGGTTGCAGTTCGAGGTGGAAGCAAATAGCCGAGGCTCCGTCATTCGGCAGACCGCTATTTTTGATCCTGCCGGATTGGCGGGGCTTCTCTATTGGTACATGCTTTATCCTGTGCATCGCTGGATCTTCAGCGGAATGCTCAACGAGATCGCCGCTGTCGCAGGGCGGAGGACAAGTACTTCTTCCCTTGGGGCGTGACGGTCAGTTCCACAGAGTCAGCTCATAGGATTAACACCCGGGCTCATGTCGGCCGACATCCTCGCCCTGTGGAGTGCAGATGGACAGTCGGTGCTGGTGTATCGCCGCGCCCAACTGCCCTGCCGCGTCGAGCGCGTTGACCTTACAACCCGCCGTCGCACGTTCTTCAAAGAGTTCACCCCACCCGACCGTACCGGACTCCTTTCCCTAAGAGAAATCTTCGTCACCGACGACCTGCGCTCGTACGCATACACCGCTTATTATCAGGGATCCAGCCTGTTCGTCTCCGACGGCAAGGAATGAAATAAAGAGACATGGCAATCCTGGGCCAGGTGCCGCCGGCGGGCGACACTGCCGCTCTGTCCTCCACGCGACCCGAGCCTCGATTGGGAAGCTAGTTTGACTCAAGGTTCGGGTGTCCTCCGCATGTACCAACGATTTTGTAGCGCCGGGCAAGCTTTGCGACAATCCCGGACAAGGGCACAGGTACCGCAGGGGCGATTGTGAGCAGTCTTGCACAGACTTCCCGATTCCCTTGCCGTACTTTTCTACGATGAAATTTTCGGGCGCTCTTGGGCCCGATTCTGCAACCAATGCCATGAGCTGAATCAGCTCTTAGCCCAGCTTGCGCTGAAGAGGTCAAAATCCCGCAGTGAGGTCTCGTCGTGACATCCCCCAAGGTTTCAGTTTTTCGCATCATCTCAGTGGTCTTGTGCGTCGTGGGCTTTCTTGGCAGCGGTTCGCCCCGCGGCTTAGCGCAAAACGTTCTTACCTACCACAACAATAACGCGCGCACGGGGCTGAACGCCGCGGAGACTACGCTTACGCTCAGCAATGTGAATTCGACGTTATTTGGGAATTTGTTCGTTTTGACGGTGGATGGCTTGGTGGATGCGGAGCCTTTGTACCTGTCCGCGGTGCCAATCAAGGGCAGCGGAAGTCACAACCTTCTGATTGTGGCCACGGAACATGATTCGGTCTACGCGTTCGATGCCGACTCGGGTTCGCTGATTTGGCAGATCAGCACGCTGGGAGCGGGGGAGACGACCTCGGATGACCGGGGTTGCAGCCAGGTCACGCCAGAAATTGGGATCACGTCCACTCCCGTGATCCGGCGGCCGGCGGGCTCGAACGGCGTGATCTATGTTGTAGCCATGTCGAAGGATTCTTCCGGGAACTACTATCAGCGGCTGCACGCTCTGGACGCGACGACGGGCGGCGAACTGTACAAGGGCCCCGTCACTATTTCGGCCAAGTACCCCGGCACGGGCGATAACAGTTCGGGGGGTTATGTGGTGTTCGATCCGGCGCAGTATAAGGAGCGTTCCGGGCTGCTTCTGTGGGACGGCGTGGTTTATCTGACATGGGCGTCACACTGTGACATCCGTCCGTATACGGGATGGGTGATGGGCTACAGCGCGACCACACTGGCGCAGAAGACCGTGATCAACGTGACTCCCAATGGAAATGAAGGGGCTATCTGGGGCTCGGGCGCGGGACTGACGGCGGATAACGCAGGCAACATCTTTTTTCTGGATGCTAATGGCGTTTTCGATACGACGTTAAATTCCGCGGGCTTTCCCAACAGCGGCGACTACGGCAATGCATTTATCCGGCTCACGACTCAGGGCGGCCTGGCAGTGGCCGACTATTTCGAGATGGACAACGGGGTGCAGGAAAGTGATGGCGACGTGGACTTGGGATCAGGGGGAGCGATATTGCTGCCGACGATGAAGGATGCCTCGGGGACCAGCTGGGAACTCGCGGCGGGAGCGGGGAAGGATAGCAATCTCTATGTGGTGAACCGGAATTCCATGGGCAAATTCAACCCCAACAGCAACAACATGTATCAGGAACTATCGGGAGCACTGCCGGGAGGGATATGGTCGATGCCCGCCTTCAGCGGCGGTCGACTTTATTTTGGACCGGTGGGCGAGCCGATTCTGGCGTTTCAATTCACGGACGCCACGCTGGAAACAACTGCGGTTGCGCAAACCAGCAACAGCTTCGGCTATCCCGGAACTACACCGAGCATCTCATCGAATGCGGGTAAGAACGCGATCGTGTGGGCGGCGGAGAACACCAATCCCGCGGTTTTGCATGCCTACAACGCAATGACCCTGGTGGAGCTGTACAACACCACTCAGGCGGCGGGCGGGCGGGATAACTTTGGCGCGGGGAATAAGTTCATCACGCCACTGATCGTGAACGGCAAAGTGTACGTGGGGACGACCACGGGAGTGGGAGTGTTTGGGCTGCTATCGGACGGGCCGGACGGTGGGCACAGGTCGACGGTCTGCCAGATCTCTTGCCTCGAACAAGGGTGTTGGTCAGCTGCCCAATTCAAGGTTGCGAGATGGCGGTGAAGTTCTCGAGTGCGGCCTGGCGATCGCGCAACTCTCTGAGTTCCTCTTCGGCGAGCCTTTCGGCGCAGCCTGCCAACGTACGCACTCCGTGCTCGACGAGTATCCGGCGAAACTCCGGGTCGGGCGTCGAGGCGGCGATATCACCGAGGGCTCGGAGCAACCGCAAGCTGACGGCGACGTCCGTCTTCGAATACATGCGGATCTGCTCAAAGGCAGCGTCCAGCAGGCGCTCAAAGTGGATCCATGCAATACCGGCGCGAACAATGCCCGGCGGATCATAGAGCAGATCCTCCGGAGGTTCCCGGGACGCGAAGCGGATTAGAATACGGCTCAATTGATCGATACAGTTGATGGCGGTGGTGGGATCGTTGACGGCGGGCGAGATCGCCTTCAACGCAACATCGACAATCTGCAGAACGCCAAACTCCACGTCCTGCTGCAATGTTCTGGTTGCACCGAAGTCGAACGCCGCAAGCAACTCGGCGGCTCCTTCCGGGGGCAGACGCTTCCCCTTCGAGACCATCATCAGCGGAATTCCCTGCGGAACGAAGTGGCCGACTCGACGCAAAACACGGATGGTGACGTGATAGTGCTTCGCCAGAGCAACCAGGCGTCGCGTATCGACAAAGCGGATATAGCCGGAAACATCGCTCAAGACGGCCACCTCGCTCGGGTTCGGTCGGAGCGGTTCAGCATCCTCCAGATTGTTCATCCGATGCGGCCAGGGCATGATTTCATCAATCATGGCTTCCGTTTCTGCCGCGATTCTGTCGACAATATGATTGACACTAATGGCCTGTGAAATGTGGTGAATAAAAAAGAGCAGCAAACCGACGCAGACCAGCGCGAGGACCATCGCGCCCAAAACAGTGGCCACCGGCGCGAAGGGGTGAGGAAGCGAGCGTGCTGCCGGAAGCGCCGCCATGCAGTACAAGAAAGTGCCGAGGAAGATGCCGAGCGTCCATTGCGTCACACGGTCCCGGGAAAAGCTCACGATGATGCGCGGGGAGAACTGCATCGATGCCAGGGTGAGCGTCATCAGCAGGATGGCGAACACGATCGACACCACGGTCATGATGGAAGCGGCGATTCCTGCCAGAATGACCTGCGCGACTTGCGGGTCGGCGTGCGAGGGGAATAGAACAGTCGGCACCCACGCGCTGGTAACCGGAAACTCCTCCTCCAGCCACGAGAGGAATGCGCCGGCGCAACCCAGCGTCAGCGCGATGGTGAGCGGCCGAATCAAAAAGCCGCCACGCAGGTTATACATCGCGTGACGCAGCAGCAACGATAGACTTTTTCTCATGGCTCTATCGGTTCAAGTGTAGTGGGATCGGACTCGCGTACAAAGAAAAAAGGGAAGGTGACGTCAACGGGCCCGCGAAACACGGCATTGCAAGGCCAGGCCCGATCATCAAGTATGGCGGACTCCCGCTGCCTTTCTCAGAAGCGGGCGCGTTCGTACTGCTTGGGCCAGGCGGTCTGCTGCTTGAGGACGTGGGCGGCCCGAAGCGGCCAGTAGGGGTCGCGGAGCAGTTCGCGAGCCAAGAGCACGATGTCGGCCTGGCCGGTGGCGATGATGTGCTGGGCCTGCTCGGGCGCGGTGATCATACCGACGGCACCGGTGAGGATTCCAGCCTCGCGGCGGATGCGCTCGGCGAAGCGAGTTTGATAGCCGGGGCCGAGAGGAATTTTTGCCGCGGGAACGATGCCTCCCGAGGACGAGTCGATAAGATCGACACCCAGCGGCTTCACCTGCCGGGCGAGGGCGATCGAATCCTCGATGGTCCAGCCGCCCTCGGTCCAATCCGAGGCGGAGATGCGGAGCCATAAAGGAAGCCGTTCGGGCCAGACTTTGCGGACGGCTTCGATGATCTCGCGGAGGATGCGGGTGCGGTTTTCAAAGCTACCACCGTATTGATCGGTACGGGTGTTGACCAGGGGCGAGAGGAACTGATGGACGAGGTAGCCGTGGGCTCCGTGAATTTCGACAAGTTCGAAGCCGGCTTCGAGGCTGCGGCGCGCGCCCTCGGCGAAAGCTTGAGCGATGCGCGCGATGCCTTCGGGTGTGAGGGCTTCGGGCTGAATGGATTCCGGAGTGAAGCCCTTTGCCGTGGACGAATAGATGGGACGCCAGCCGCCATCGGCAACGGCGACGGGAGTGCGTTGGTTGCTCCAGGGAACGGGAGTGGAGGCTTTGAAGCCCGCGTGGGCGAGCTGGGTTCCGGCCACGGCGCCGTGCTGGCGGAGGAAGCGGACGATACGGGCGAGGTTCTCGATGTGAGCGTCTTTCCAGATGCCGAGGTCGGAAGGACTGATGCGGCCGTCGGAGAGGACGGCGGTGGCTTCGGTGAGGACAGTGCCCGCGCCGCCAACGGCGCGAGTCCCGAGGTGAACCAGATGCCAGTCGTTGGCAAAGCCGTCTTCGCTGGAGTACTCGCACATGGGAGAGACGGCAATACGGTTACGGAAAGAAATATCGCGGATTTGGAATGAGTCGAACAGGTTCATAGCTAATGGATGGTATCCGGCCGGGAAAAGGTGCAAATCGACTTCGCCCGCGGCAAACGGTGAGGCGTCCGAGTTGCTTTTACGATCCCGCAGTGGAGAATCAGCTAAAATGAGCGAATCAGCAGAAAATATGGAAGTAGCCGCCGTGCCTCCCGATACTCTCACAATCTTGCCGGGTTCACGCTTTCGAGCCGCCATGGTGCTGGCCATATTGGCGGACGCACTCCAAATCGTCGTTTTTCCTTTTTTCATCGAAGGTGCGCTATCTCCCGCCGATGACATACTCGATTTCGGTGTGGGAGCCGCGCTGGTTCACCTTCTTGGCTGGCACTGGGAATTTCTGCCATCGTTTCTTGCCAAGCTCGTTCCCGGAGTCGATTTGGTTCCCCTCTGGACGATGGCCGTTGCCAATGTTTATCGTAAGTCCAAGCGGATTGCGGTCGCTGCCGAAGAAGGTCGTGAAGAGCGTCCGGCACTCAAAGACGCAAACGGCTCGTAAGGCGTGAAGTCAGAGTCGATCCGCTTCAGATGTCGATGTAATATCCTCCTGTCTCCAGCGATTCCCAACTTGTAGATCGGCCTGCGCGCCGTTGTGCAATACAAGCCCTGCCGTGACACGGCGTCGATCCGTGGCGTTTCCACCCCCGCCGCACTTGTTCAGCAGTCACCCACTTTCGTGACCCGAGTCACGGCAGAGTTATTGCCGTTTGCCTAATATCTAGATTGAAGGCGTGTGCTTCTCAGGCGCACGTGACCATGGCTTTCGGTTCACCGCAAGGAGTGCTGGTTCTGCGAAAGGAGCGACCATGCACACAGCGTCTCAGGAACGTCTCAGTGCGGGAGAGCGGGCTTTCATCGATCAGGTGATCGTTAGCCGGACGGGACGTCCGGGAGCTTTGCTCGGCATTCTGGAATCAGTTCAGGAACACCACCCCAATAAATATCTTCCGGCGCAAACGCTGGAGTACATCGCGGCGCAAACAAAGATTGCGCTCTCGCGCATCTACAGCGTGGTGACGTTTTACGCGCTGTTCAACCTGCAGCCGCAGGGAGACAACACGATCTGCATCTGCCGGGGAACGGCCTGCCACACCAGAGGTTCGCGCAACTTGTTACAGAGCGTTCGTCTGGAACTGGGCCTGGGCCTGGAGGATACAAGCGAAAGCAGCGAGGCCGACAAGACCCTGCTGACCACTCCCGACCGCAAGTTCACGGTTCGCACGGTCGCATGTTTCGGCCAATGCGCGCTGGCGCCGGTGGTGGAAGTAAACCACCACATTTGCGGGCATGTGAACGAACGCACTCTGCAACGAGAAATCAGCACGCTTGAGCGGGAGAGTTACTAATGCCTCGAATCCAAGACATTGGCGCTTTCAGTGCGGTGCGGGAAGCCGGGCTGGCGAAATTAGTCCCCGCGGTGCCGCGAATCGGGATCGGGATGGGCACATGCGGCAGAGGCAACGGCGCAGAAGGCTTGTATCACGCCTTTGCGGAAGCCATTGAGCGTAGCGGCACGAACGTGGTGCTGGCGAGTGTGGGGTGTTTTGGCGCCTGTTTTCAAGAACCTTTAGCGAACATACGGATGCCCGGGTTTCCGCTGGTGATTCTGCGCCGGGTGCAAGCCAACGACGCGGAACGCATTCTGAATGACCTGTCGAGTGGGAATCTGCCGCCGGATCTCATTTATTGCAAAGTTGAAGAGTGGGATCACGTTACGGCCTCGATCAAATACGGGCGCGGTTATCCGGAGATTCCGCTGTGGAACGAGGTTCCGTTTTTCAAAGGCCAGAAGAAGATCGTGCTGCGAAATTGCGGCTTCATTAATCCCGATGACATTGAGGAATACATCGCGATCGGAGGATACCAGGCGCTCTACAGGGTACTGATCGACGGCCGGCCAGAGAATGTGATCGAACAGATAAAAGCATCAAAGCTGCGGGGACGCGGCGGAGCGGGCTACCTGACCGGCAATAAGTGGGAGTTCATGACCAAAGCCAAGGCCGATCGCAAATACATCATCTGCAACGCGGATGAAGGCGATCCCGGGGCGTACATGAACCGCAACGAGATCGAGAGCGACCCGCACTCACTGCTGGAAGGCATGATCATCGGCGGATACGTGATGGGCGCGAGCGAGGGGATCATTTACATACGCGCCGAATATCCGCTGGCCGTGCATCGGCTGCATCGCGCGCTCGAGCAGGCTCGCGAATACGGACTGCTCGGAGAAAACATTCTGGGCCGCGGATTCAAGTTTGATATTGAAGTGGTGGAAGGCGCTGGAGCGTTTGTTTGCGGAGAAGAAACCGCGCTGATTGCTTCCCTGGAAGGCCAAGCGGGACGCCCGCGTCCGCGGCCTCCGTTCCCCGCACAACAAGGTCTGTGGGGACAACCGACCAATATCAACAATGTCGAGACTTGGTATAACGTGGCGCCCATTGTGACCAAAGGCCCGGCGTGGTTCAGCGAAACCGGGAGTTCGAAGAGTTCGGGCACAAAAGTATTTTCACTGGTGGGGAAAGTCACCAGCACCGGGTTGGTCGAGATGCCGCTGGGCACTCCGCTTAAGACCTTCATCTACGACATCGGCGAAGGGGGCATTGGGGGACGACAGATCAAGGCGGTGCAAACCGGAGGACCCTCGGGCGGATGCATTCCTCCGGAAATGTTTGACACGCCGGTGGATTACGAAAGCCTGAGCCAACTGGGCTCCATCATGGGATCGGGCGGCATGGTGGTGATGGACGAAGACAACTGCATGGTGGATGTGGCGCGGTACTTCGTCGAGTTCACGCACTCGGAGTCGTGCGGCAAGTGCATTCCCTGCCGAGTGGGACTGAATAAGTCACTGAGAATTTTGAATCGCGTGACCGAAGGTGGGGGAACGATGCACCACCTGGAGCTGCTGGATGAGCTGAGCCGCTACATACGCGAGTGTTCGCTGTGCGGCCTGGGGCAGACCGCGCCCAATCCGGTGCTGACCACGCTACGCCACTTCCGCACGGAATTCGAAGACCACATTGTGTCGCGGAGATGCCAGGCCGGAGTATGCGAAGAGCTGGCGCTGTCTCCCTGTGAAAATAGTTGTCCGCTGCACATGAACATTCCGCGCTTCCTGCAGCTATACAAAGAGGATCGTTTGGAGGACGCATTTGAAGCGGTGATCATGGACAATCCCCTGCCGTCGTCGACGGGGCGGGTGTGCCAGCATCCGTGCGACAGCCGTTGCCGCCGTCAGACGATCGACGAAGCGGTGAACATGCGGGAAGTGCACCGCTTCATCGCAGATTCGGTGCTGCTCACTAATCGTTATGAACACTTGGTGAAGCGCATTCTGGTGCGCAGACTGGAACACACGGGACGTAAGATCGCGATTGCTGGAGCCGGACCGGCTGGTTTAACCGCGGCTTTCTATTTGGCTATGCTCGGCCACGAAGTCACCGTATACGACGCCAAGCCGGAAGCCGGGGGCATGTTGCGATTCGCGTTGCCGGAGTATCGCCTGCCCAAGAACGCGCTGGAGCGTGAAATTAGTTTGATTGAGCAGCTCGGGGTGAGGTTCATCTTCAACACGCGCATCGGATTCGATATCCCGCTGAACGATCTCGATGACCGCTTCGATGCGGTTTTCATTTCCATAGGAACGTGGAAAGAATCCTGGGTCTACCAGCCAGGTACGGAACTGAAGGGTGTGTATCCGGCGCTGGCATTCCTGGAAGCGACGGCAAGAGGTGAAGAGTCGCCGATCGGCCGCAAGGTGGCAATCATCGGCGGCGGGAATGCCGCCATCGACTCGGCTCGCACGGCGCTGCGCAAGGGCGCCGAGGTTACCGTGTTTTACCGGCGCGAGCGCAAAGATATGCCTGCCATCGAAGAAGAAACCCAAGCCGCCAAAGACGAGGGTGCGAAATTCGTATTCCTGGCCGCACCGCACCGGGTCCTTGGGGACGCGGCGGGCAAGGTGAAGTCGATTGAGATCGTGAAGACACGCCTGGGTGAATACGACGCATCGGGAAGAAGGAAGCCGATCTCGACCGACGAGATCCGGCGGTACGAGTGCGATTCCGTCATCTTCGCAGTGGGCGAGAACGTCGACCTTGATTTTGCCAGGGCTTCGGGACTTAGTCTGAAGGAAAGCGGGACGATTGAAGTAAACCGGTTCACGCTGGAAACCAGCCGTCCGCGATTCTATGGCGGTGGGGATGTGGTCACCGGCGCCTCGAACGTGTCGAACGCGATGGCGTATGGCAAACAAGCGGCTCGCAACATCGATCTGCAACTGATGGAAGCGAACCGTTGGGCCAAGATCCTGCCTTCGATCGAATACGGCCACCAGGTGCCCGAAGAATCGAGCCCGAACCACCGTCATACCGGGCACATCCTGGCCGCTAACGAGCGGGTACGATCGAACGCCGAGGTGATCACGGGATTTACGCATGAGGAAACGCTGGATGAAGCGTGCCGGTGTCTGCGCTGCGATGTAAAAGTCTCGAACGTAAGCTAGGGAAGGAGCGAGGCCTTGCCGAAGAAGAAATTGTCAATCCGAATCGATGGCGAACTGATCAGCGCCGTGGAGGGCCAGACGATCCTTCAGGCAGCGAAGGCGAATGGCAAATATATTCCCACGCTTTGCGATCTGGAAGGACTGACGCCGGTAGGAGCGTGCCGGCTTTGCATTGTGGAGGTGTCGGGAACCGACCGGCTATTCCCGGCGTGCACTACGCCCATTCAAGACGGCATGTCAGTCATCACGACTTCTGCGCGGCTGACGCATGACCGTCGCATTTCTCTGGAATTGTTGTTTGTGGAGCGCAACCACGTGTGTGCGGTCTGCGTCTCGAATGGCCATTGCGAATTGCAGTCTTTGGCCAGCGCGATGGGAATCAGCACCGTGCGCTTTGCTTACAACTACCCCAAGCTGGGGGTCGACCTGTCGCATCCGCGCTTTGTGCTCGATCATAACCGCTGCATCCTGTGTACCCGGTGCGTGCGTGTCTGCGCTGATCTGGAGGGAGCACACGTTTGGGAGCTGACGTCGCGAGGGATCCACTCCAGGATTGTGAGTGACCTGAACCAGAGGTGGGGCGACTCGCGCAGTTGCACCAATTGCGGAAAGTGCGTGCAGGCTTGCCCGACGGGAGCGCTGGCAGAGAAAGGCTATGCGGTCGAAGAGATGGTCAAGCGGACCGACAACATCAGTTCGCTGGTAGAGCGCAGAGAGGTGCAGGTATGAAGAAGGTGAAGGTGGCGACGGTGTGGCTGGACGGTTGCTCCGGTTGCCACATGTCGCTCCTCGATATGGACGCCGCAATCATCTCTCTGGCGCAGAAGATCGATCTGGTCTACGGGCCGCTGGTCGACGCGCAGGAGTTCCCCGAGGATGTGGACGTGACCCTGGTGGAGGGAGCGGTAAGTTCGCAGGACGATGTCAACAAACTGCGGAAGGTACGGCAGCGGACGCACCTGCTGATCTCACTGGGCGATTGCGCGGTGACGGGAAATGTGCCGGCCATGCGAAATTCCATTCCGGTAAACAAACTGCTGCAGCGGATCTATGTGGAAGGGGCACAAGAGGGCAAAGTGGTGCCGACGGACGGAGTGCCTGCGTTGTTGAAACAGGCGCGACCGCTGCGGGAGTTCGTGAAAGTGGATATGTGTCTACCGGGATGTCCGCCACCGGCGAAAACAATCGCAGCAGTGATTTCCGATCTGGTGGACGGGAAAAAACGCGAGGCCGGTTACGCCGTGAAATTCGGATGAGGAGCGCGGGATGAAACGCATCACAATCGATCCGGTGACACGTATCGAAGGACACGCGAAGATCATCATTCAGTTGGACGACAGCGGCCGAGTCGCCGGCACCGAGTTCCACGTGACCCAGGTACGAGGCTTTGAGAAGTTCACCGAGGGGCGTCCGTTCTACGAGATGCCGGGGATCACGTCGCGCATCTGCGGGATCTGTCCGATCAGCCATCTGCTGGCTTCCTCGAAGGCTTGCGACGCGATCATGGCGGTGCGGATTCCGCCGGCGGCAAAGAAGCTGCGGGAGTTGGCGCACTGTGCGCAGATGGTACAGTCGCATGCCTTGAGCTTCTTCTATTTGTCGGCGCCCGATCTTCTTCTGGGCATGGATTCCGAGGTGGCGAGCCGGAACGTGCTGGGAGTGATCGCGGCTCATCCGGAGATGGCGCGCGACGGCATCGAGTTGCGCAAGTTCGGACTGCAGATCATTGAAGGCCTGGCTCAGGAAAGAATTCATCCCTCGTGGATCGTACCCGGAGGGGTGGCTAGTCCATTGTCCGGCGCAGTGCGCGACCGCATTCTTTGCGATCTGCCTTCCGCCAAAGCGATTGCCGATCGCACCCTACGCTTCTTTAAGAAGGCGCTGGACAATTATAAGGACGAGATCGAATGTTTCGGTTCCGCGCCCACCATGCACGCCGGACTGGTTGACCGAAAAGGAAATTTGCAGTTCTACGACGGAGAGCTGCGGTTCCGCAGCCGGAGCGGAGAGATCGTTGAGGATGCGATCGCGGCAGAGCAATACGCCGATTGGATCGCCGAAGCGAGCCTGCGCGACTCTTACTTGAAAGCCCCGTATTTCAGGCCGCAGGGATTTCCCGAAGGCACCTATCGGGTCGGTCCGCTGGCCAGAATGAATGTGGCGGACCAGTGCGGCACTCCGCTAGCAGACGCTGAGTTCGTGGAATTCCACCAGCGTTTTGGCTCACCGGCGCACAGCGCTTTCCTCTACCACTATGCGCGATTGATTGAGATCGTGCATGCGCTGGAGAAGATCGAGTTGCTGCTGGCTGATCCGCAGATTCTCGATAAGCAGGTTCGAGCCACTGGAGGCGTGAATTCCCTGGAAGGAGTGGGAATGATCGAGGCGCCGCGGGGCACGCTGATTCACCACTACAAAGTGAATGAAGAAGGCGGCATTACCTGGGCGAACCTGATCGTCGCGACGGGACATAATAATCTCGCCATAGGCCGCAGTGTCCAGCAGGTCAGTGAGCGTTACATCGATGGCAACAAGCTGCAGGAAGGTATGCTGAACCGGGTCTCGGCAGTGGTGAGGGCATACGACCCTTGTCTGAGTTGCTCCACGCACGCTCTGGGCGAAATCGCAATGCGCATTCAATTGGTGGATGCCAAAGGCCAGCTGCGGGATGAAATTGCGACGCCGTAAGAGCGATTGATCTAAGCATCATAGAATTTCCAAGATTTGTTGCTTCAGGCCTACCGCGACCGGCCACTCCACTTCGTGGTCATGTGGTCATGTGGTCATGTAGAAGAAACCCGACGATTGTCCCCAACAACTTGATCCCCCGAACCACAGGTAAGGCACAGAGCAAACGTTCCCATGTTTTTGGTAGGCTAAACGGTTGGTTGAGCCACTCCGCGCGCCGTAAACGCGTTGCAGAGTGGCTTCGGTGACGAGTTCGCGCGCGAGGTTCTTATGTCTGGAGGTGTGCGTTTGCTTTGGATTGTTGCTTCCCTGTTTCTTCTGGTGGCCGTGGTGTCTGCAGCCGATGATGCCAAGCCAGCGACACCTCCGAAGACGGAAAAGCGTCCGCTGGAAGAGAACTTTCATGGCACGAAAGTTGTTGACAACTATCGCTGGCTGGAAGACGGAACGAATGCGGACACGCAGAAGTGGGTGGAAGCGGAGATGGCGTACACGCGGGGGTTGCTCGATCCGCTGCCGGGGCGGGACGCGATCCACAAACGGCTGACCGAACTGCTGAGCATTGGGAGCATCACCTCGCCTCAGATGGGTGGGAAGTATTACTTCTACACCCGGCGCGAGGGTATGCAGAACCAGCCCGTTGTTTATGTGCGAGAAGGCGTCGAGGGAAAGGATCGGGTTCTGTTTGACGCCAACCAACTGGCGGCTGACGGGACTATCGCGCTGGATTGGTACCAGCCTTCGGAGAACGGAAGGTATCTGGTTTATGGAACGTCGTCGAGCGGTTCGGAGAT
Organism: uncultured Acidobacteriaceae bacterium; assembly: GCA_963749985.1. Classification (GTDB taxonomy): domain Bacteria; phylum Acidobacteriota; class Terriglobia; order Terriglobales; family Acidobacteriaceae; genus Sulfotelmatobacter. The sequence continues at coordinate 410,358 of CAVVOS010000009.1, forward strand.
GAGCACGCTGCACATCGTCGAAACCAAGACGGGCACGCTGCTGCCGGATACGATTGAGCGCACCCGTGCGGCGAGCATTGCCTGGACGCACGACAACTCTGGCTTTTATTACACGCGGTATCCGAAGAAAGGCGATGTGCCGGAGGGACAGGAGATGTACAACCGGCACGTTTTCTACCACGAACTGGGAAGCGATCCGGCAACCGATCCGCCGATTTTTGGCGAAGGGCGCGATGCGGAGGACTGGCCGAGCGTGAATCTCGACAACGATGGCCGTTTGCTGTTGATCACGGTATCGCAAGGCTGGACCAAGAGCGAGCTGTTCTTGATGGACTTGAAAAAAGGCACGCCACCCACGCGAATCACCACCGGCAAGAATTTTCTCTACAGCGCATCGGTATACAACGGAAGACTCTACATTGTCACCAACGAAGACGCCCCGCGTTATCGCGTGTTCATGGCCGAAGCCGGCGACTATGAGCGCGATGATTGGAAAGAACTGATTCCACAGACGGGTTCGGTTTTGCAGGGCGTGGGGGTGTGGGGCGGAAAACTTTTTGCGCAGTACGAACAGAACGCCAGTTCTCAGCTGGAGATCTTCGATCTTAACGGCAACAAGCTCCGTGACCTCGCGCTGCCCACGATTGGCACGGTTTTCGCTTCGGACGGAAAATGGAATCGCGATGAGATCTTCTACGGGTTCTATTCCTTTACAGTGGCCCCCTCGGTTTACCGTTACGACCTGCAGAGCGGCTCGACCTCGCTGTGGGCGAAGGTGGAGGCACCTTCGATCGACCCCGCAGCTTATGAGGTGGAGCAGGAGTGGTACCACTCGAAGGACGGCACACGGATGCCGATGTTCGTGGTTTGTAAGCGGGGCCTGAAAAAAGATGGGCACAATCCCACGCTGCTGACGGCTTACGGCGGGTTCAATGTGAGCCTTACGCCATCGTTCAGCCGAACCGCCTATCTATGGATGGAGCATGGCGGCGTGTTCGCCGTGGCGAACCTGCGGGGCGGGGCGGAGTTCGGGGAAGACTGGCACCGGGCTGGGATGCTGGATAAGAAACAGAATGTGTTTGACGACATGATTGCGGCGGCGGAGTATTTGATCGCGGAGAAATATACGGACAAGGATCATCTGGCCATTCAGGGAGGGTCGAACGGAGGATTGCTGATGGGGGCGATGATCACGCAGCGTCCGGAGTTGTTTCGGGCGGTGGTGTGCCAGGTGCCGCTGCTCGACATGCTGCACTATCAGGATTTTCAGATTGCGAAGCTTTGGATTCCGGAATATGGGACGGCAGAGAATCCCGAGCAGTTTAAGTGGCTTTACGCTTATTCTCCGTACCACCATGTGAAGGCAGGCGAGGAATATCCGGCGGTATTGTTTATGACGGCGGATACGGATACGCGGGTCGATCCGATGCACGCGAAGAAGATGGCAGCTTTGATGCAGGCGGAAGCGAAGAACGGGAGTAGCCGGACGCGGCCGATTCTGTTGCGGATCGAATCGAAGGCGGGACATGGAGCGGGGAAACCCGTGACCAAGCAGATCGAGGAGTACACGGATGTTTATTCGTTTCTGTTTTGGCAGTTGGGGGTGAAGGACTAGGAGCGGGTTTGCGTTCGCGGTGAATGGCAAAATACAGGGTCTACGCCGGACTCCGACGAGTTCGGCTTTTTTCTTGCGGCCTCGCCCTGATACGCGGGAACCGCCGAGAATAGAGCGTATGATGGGTAAGAACGCAGAGAGTTGAAATATGCAATGTCAGTCCGCAGTTTCACGGGTTCTCACTGTATCGCTATCCTAGTGTCCGGCGCGGGGCGTTTTCTGGAGTGCAGGAGGTGCAGGCTAAGCTTTGAGTTCCCCCCCGGAACTCACTACGAAACTATTGCGAAACAGTTCGAATCCTGTTCGTGCAGTTCCCCACTCCCCTCGAACGAAGCTATACCTACGCGAGATAACCAGGTTCCAGCCCAATCGTAGAAGTATGTAAGGTAATCCGCGAAGAATCACGTTTCAGAAGCGACCTGCTAACTTATGGCCCGTCCTTGACGTGAACAAATCTGAGTTTCCTATAAGTGTAACTATCTCGATAAGTGTCCTGTTTTGCACACTTTCCGCAAATGAGACTAAGTAACATTAGAAATAAGTGATGGTACGAGTAAGTAACATTGTAAAGGTGAGAGGCGGTGTTGTATGACGGCAACCGAACGCTCTATTTTCCCCCGGGTTCTGCTTGTCGACGACGACGACGGCGTTCGCGACATGATGACGGCGACGCTGGAACACAAGGGGTTTGAAGTGGCTGCCGCAGCCAATGTGACGGAAGCTCTGAGACTCATCACGGCCGAGAAGTTCGATGCGCTCATCACGGACTTGCACATGCCGAACGTCAGCGATGGGTTTACGGTGATCAGCGCGATGCGCCACTCTCAGCCAGACGCGCTCACTCTGCTAGTCAGCGGATATCCCGATGTGGAGAGGGCGATGAGCGCGATCGTGCTGGAGGCCGACGAAATCATCGTGAAGCCATTCGAGGCCGGGAAACTGGCTGACATGCTGCGGGAGAAGATTTCTGCGCGCAAACCCGCTGCCCGGACGGAAAAGGAAAGAGTCGCCGCGATCCTGCAGCGTTGCACGCAGACTATCGTCGAAAACTGGCTGGTGCGAGTGAGAGAGAGTAAAGAACTCAACCAAATTACACTGAGCGACCAAGAACGTACCGGGTATCTTCCTAAGCTGATTGAAGACCTGGTGGTGCGCCTGAGAAAGTCCGATGCCTCCTCCAAGGACGGCGATGCCCTCTGTTCGGCCGCCGCTACGGCCCACGGCAAGATGCGACGGGCGCAGGGCTACACGGCTGCGATGCTGGTGCACGATTCGCGAATCCTGCAAGTAACCATCTTCGGAACGTTACAGAACAATCTTGGTCTTATTGATTTCAGCCTGTTGCTGCCCGATGTCATGATGATCGCCGATGAAGTGGATTCGCAGTTGACCCAGGCGATGGATAGCTACATGAATGCAGGGGAAAAAGCAGCGGCTGCCTAGCTCCTCCTAGCATCGCTCCGAACCGCGGTCCGGCATAAACGCCGTGCAGGCGGCGAGGGGACTTCCCTGCCTGAGGGTTAAGTGGCTATTCGACGCTGTACTGGATGTGAATGCCACGGTTGGACATCTCTTCCAAAAACAGGTCGGCAGGGACATCCCTTTCCTGGAGTACGCCGCCCCGTTTGGTGATGGCGCCGGAAGCGAGCATTTGTACAACGATGGAGGCGGGGAACGCGGTGGTGCGCATCATAGCGCTCATGTCGGTCTTGGCGTCGTAGTGATCGACCAGGGTGAAGGTGGCGACGCGGCCTTTGAGTCGTCCGCCGAGTAAGCCGCGGACGCCGGGGGTACGGAGGGACTCGTGAGCCTCGAGCCGCATGATGCAGACGTCGGGTCCCTTGCCGGCGAACTTGCCTTCGAAGATCTTGGACATCACGGCGCGGGGGGTAATGTCGGTGCCGTTCACCCGCATCTTGTCGCTGGAGAAAAGGCCAAGCGCCTTCAATTCGCAGAGCAGATCGTAATGGCCGGGATAGCGGAGGGTTTTCTCGAAGCACTCGCCGACCCTGCCGGCAAAGGTTTCGGGCAGAGTGGAGGTCCCGCCGGAGGTTTGGAAGGCAATCAGAGTGGCGAAGCCCGGCATATGAAATTCCTCGGGCTCGGTGAGCGGTTCAACGGTGAGGAGCTTGCCTTTGCGGAGAATGCGGGCTGGTTCCACGTACTCGTTGATGAGGCCTTCCACGGAGAAGACGAGTTGGTAGTGGAACGGGGGCATGGGTTTTTCGGGAAGGCCGCCCACGTAGAGTTTGAGGGCATCGGCGCGGCCACCGAGGCGGCGGACGAGTTCTCCACCGAGAATGGACGCCATGCCGGGAGAAAGACCGCAGTCGGGAGCGAGAGCGACATCGCGCTTTTCGGCTTGGCTGGCGAGGGCAAGTTCCTGACGGACAACGGTGTTGTTTCCGCCGAGATCGGCGAAATGGCAGCGGGCTTCGATGGCAGCTTTCGCCAGACCGAGGTTCAGACGATAAGGGACGGCGGAGAGAGCCGCATCGTGGCCGCGCATAAGTTTGGCAACGGCTTTTTCGCGGCTGGCGTCGAGGGCAACGGCACGGATTTTCTTATCGCCGGTGATTTTGTTTACGCGAGCGGCGACCTCGCGGGCGCGTTTGAGATCGCTATCGGCGAGTGTCACGGACTCCACTTGCGTTTGCCGCGCCATGTCGAACGCGGCGGCCGAACCCATCATGCCGGAACCGATGACCAGAAGCTTCAAGGGTGCACCTCTTGCGAAGGGTAACGTTACAATCTACACCTGCGGGGATGAGGACGCTAGGTTGGGGGTAGTGATGCGCGCGGGAATCCGTGCCCCTCCGGTAAGTCTGGGGCAGTTTCCTCAGAGGCGGGAAGCCCTATGGATTTGTGAACTTTACGCGGCCCATTCGATTTCGCTTGGGCAGGCGTTGAAAAGCCGCTCTTCGACGGTGGTGCGGGCGGTCGGGACTTAGGTGGGGTTTCGGAATCAGGATTGTCAGGGGTAAAGAAACGTAAAGGGCCAGAAAAGTGTTGACGGGCCTTGGGATTCCAGCTACAGTATGGTGTTCAAAAGGACATCTGGAGTTTCCAGGCTAGTGATTTGGCTGCCTCGGCCTGCGAGCCCACAATCAGGAAAAGTGAGCATCTTCGGAGTCCGGTCGCGCATCTATTCTTGGTAGGAATTGCGCTAACTCCTTAAAAATCTCTGTGGAATCATTGGGTTAGGACGACCTCTTGGGGGGTTCTGGCCGGTTTCCCGGGAACAAGGGTGAAGGCGGGATGCCCACACATATAAGGAAGGAGTAATACACACATGCGCTCTGATCGTGTGTTTGATGCTTTACAGACACTGCGGAATCGTTATATGCTTTGCCAGCTCGCCTCCAAGGCCACGCGGAAGTTCCACCGGCCCAGCACCAGAATCCAGGAAACGATGAATGGTGTGCTCGACCGGATCGCAGGCAAGGAGCGGCAGGAAGTGTTGTCGGAACCGGAGAATTTTGCTGAGGCACAACGGCGGGCTGCATAAAACAGCCCCGCCGGCCTGCCTCGTGGTGTTTTGTCTTCCCTGAATACCCTCCTTTGAAAATCTCCCGAAAACGCTGAAACGAATACGTTTGAGTGAACGGGTTTAGGTGAATCATGACCATTGCTGAACTAAAAGAAAAGAACATTACCGAGTTGACCAAGATCGCAAGGACCTTGGAGCTGCCCGGTGCCAGCGGACTGCGCAAGCAGGATCTCATCTTCAAAATCCTGCAAGCGCAGAGCGAAAAAGAAGGCCACATTTTTGCCGAAGGCGTGCTGGAAATCCTGCCTGACGGCTACGGTTTTTTGCGGTCGCCGGACTACAACTACCTGCCGGGGCCCGATGACATCTACGTCTCGCCGTCGCAAATCCGCAAGTTTGACTTGAAGACCGGTGACACGATCAGCGGACAGGTGCGGCCTCCGCACGAGGGCGAGAAGTATTTTGCGCTGGTGAAGATCGAGGCGGTGAACTTTGAATCGCCCGACGAGGCGCGCAACAAGATTCTGTTCGACAACTTGACCCCGCTGTATCCCCAGGAGCGTTTGAAGCTGGAGACGACGCGAGAGAACGTGAGCGCGCGGGTGATGGATTTGCTGACGCCGCTGGGTAAGGGACAACGCGGCCTGATAGTTTCCCCGCCGCGAGCCGGCAAGACCATGCTGCTGCAGAATGTGGCGAACTCGATCACCACGAACCATCCGGAAGTGGTGCTGATGGTGCTGCTGATCGATGAGCGTCCGGAAGAAGTGACGGACATGCAGCGGTCGGTGAAAGGCGAGGTGATTTCTTCGACCTTTGACGAGCCTGCGGCGCGGCACGTGCAGGTCGCGGAGATGGTGATCGAGAAGGCGAAGCGGCTGGTGGAACACAAGCGCGATGTGGTGATCCTGCTGGATTCGATCACGCGGTTGGCTCGGGCTTACAACACGATTGTTCCGCCCTCGGGCAAAGTGCTTTCCGGCGGCGTGGATTCGAATGCGTTGCAGCGTCCGAAGCGGTTCTTCGGTTCGGCGCGGAATATTGAAGAGGGCGGATCGCTGACCATTATTGCCACGGCGCTGATCGATACGGGATCGCGCATGGACGATGTGATCTTTGAAGAATTCAAAGGCACGGGCAACTCGGAAATTATCCTGGAGCGCAAGCTGGTGGATAAGCGCGTGTTTCCGGCGATCGATATTCAACGCTCGGGCACACGTAAGGAAGAGTTGCTGATTCCGCGGGAAGATCTGTCGCGGATCTGGGTGCTGCGCAAGGTGCTGAATCCTCTGTCGCCGGTGGAAGCGATGGAGTTGCTGATCGACAAGCTGAGCAAGACCAAGACGAATGGTGAATTCTTGTCGAACATGAGTGCGCTGTAGGATCAAGCTTTCAGGTTTTCGATGGTGGCGAGCCTCCGGCAAGTCCCGGAGGCTCGCTGTTGCTTTGCTTCCCTTCTTCATTTCTTTCTCCGTTTCTTTCCGTTGATGTCCCCTGCGAAAAATCTGCGTTGCCGTCCTGGGTGAAAATCGCCATACTTTAGGAACGGGCAGAAGGTTCGCGCCCGTTTGTCGAGGGTACCGTGCGAGCGAAATCAACGGTTGGGATTTTCTCTTTATTGTTATTCTTGCTGTTGGGGATTTCTGCGAATGCGCAGAGGCCGAGCACTTCACAAAGAATCGACGGTACAGTGGCCCCTGCGGATGATGACGAGAACCGCGAGCGGATTGCGCGCGACATGGCCAAGAAGGCCAACCAGGAACGGCAAGCGTTGCTTAAGGCTGATACCGACAAACTGGTCAAGCTGGCGGGCGAGCTGAAAGATTATGTGGATAAGTCGAATGAGAATGTGCTGTCACTCGAAGTGCTGAAGAAGGCGGAAGAAATCGAGAAGCTGGCGCGTAGTGTGAAGGACAAAATGAAAGGGCCGAACTAGAGGAGGCATTGAGCGATTTGGCGATGGGGTCGTCGGGTGATTGAAAAGCGGTAGTCGAGATATTCGGTAAGGTCCGACAAGGCGCCTTATTGCGGGTAAGGTGAAACGCCATCCGGTTTGGCCGGATGGCGTTTGTTCTTGAAGAAGATTTGAGACCTACTCCGCGCCGCCGCTGCGGATCCTCATGCCGTAGAACGAACGGTATACGAAGAAGAAGGAAACGATGAAGAATGCCAAGGCAAGGACGTTCGTGATGGTCGAACCTTGGTCATGGGTAAGAGTGACGGCCAACTCAACTGCCAGCAAGCCGAAGAGCGTGGTGAACTTGATCACCGGGTTCAGAGCGACCGACGAAGTGTCCTTGAAGGGGTCGCCGACGGTATCACAGATGACGGTGGCATCGTGCAGCGGAGTTCCCTTCTGCTTCATTTCGACTTCGACGACTTTCTTGGCGTTGTCCCACGCCGCGCCGGCGTTGGCCATGAAGATGGCCTGGTAAAGGCCGAAGACGGCGATTGAGATGAGGTAGCCGATGAAGAAGAACGGCTCCACGAAGGCGAAAGCGAGCGTGCCGAAGAATACCGCGATGAAGATGTTCAACATGCCCTTCTGCGCATATTTTGTGCAGATGGCAACCACCTTCTTGCTGTCGGCGACGGAAGCTTTCTCCACGCCTTCGAGCTTGATGTTGGCCTTGATGAACTCGACGGCGCGGTAAGCGCCGGTGGTTACGGCCTGAGTGGATGCGCCAGTGAACCAATAGATCATTGCGCCGCCAGTGATCAAGCCCAAGAAGAAAGGAGCGTGCAACAGCGAGAGCTTGTTGACGTTTTCGGTGAGGCCGTCGGTAAGGGCCATGATGATGGAGAAGATCATCGTTGTGGCGCCGACCACGGCCGTACCGATTAGGACCGGCTTCGCGGTGGCTTTGAAGGTGTTGCCCGCGCCGTCATTGGCTTCGAGCAGATGTTTGGCGCGCTCGAAGTTGACGGACATGTTGAAGTCCTTCTTGAGCTCGGCTTCAACGTTCGGCACCTGCTCAATCAGAGAGAGTTCGTAGACGGATTGAGCGTTGTCGGTGACCGGGCCGTAGGAATCGACGGCGATGGTGACGGGACCCATGCCGAGAAAGCCGAAGGCGACCAGTCCAAAGGCAAAGACAGCCGGGGCCAGCATGGTCGCGGCCAAAGCCAAGCCCATGGTGCTGAAGTAATAAGCGATGGACATGAGCAGCACCATGGACAGGCCGAGATAGTAGCCGGAGAAGTTGCCCGCGACGAAGCCGGAGAGAATGCCGAGCGATGCGCCGCCTTCTTCCGCGGAAATGACGACCTCTTTCACGTGCCGTGACTCGACGGACGTGAATACCTTCACTAACTCGGGAATGACCGCGCCGGCAAGAGTTCCGCACGAGATGATAACGGCAAGCTTCCACCACTGGGAGGTATCGCCGCCAATCTCGGGAATGATGAAGAAGGAAACGAGAAAGGTGAGGGCGATGGAAACGATTGAAGTGAGCCAGACCAGAGTGGTGAGAGGCGTTTCAAAATTCATGTCATCGGCATTGCCGAAGCGGGCCTTGGCGATGGCGGCGTTGAGGAAGTAGGAAATGGCGCTGGCCACCAGCATCATGACGCGCATGACGAAGATCCAGACCAACAACTGCACCTGCACGTCGGTGTTCTTCACGCCGAGAAGGATGAACGTGATCAGGGCAACGCCGGTGACGCCGTAGGTTTCGAAGCCGTCGGCGGAGGGTCCGACGGAGTCGCCAGCGTTGTCGCCGGTGCAGTCGGCGATAACGCCGGGGTTGCGGGCGTCGTCTTCTTTGATCTTGAAAACGATCTTCATCAAGTCGGAGCCGATGTCGGCGATCTTGGTGAAGATGCCGCCTGCGATACGCAGAGCCGCCGCGCCCAGGGACTCGCCGATGGCGAATCCGATGAAGCAGGGGCCGGCGTAGTCGCCGGGAACGAAGAGCAGAATGATCAGCATGATGAGCAGTTCGACGCTGATCAGCATCATGCCGATGCTCATCCCGGACTCGAGCGGAATCTGATAAACAGGAAACGGTTTGCCGGGCAAAGAAGCGAAGGCGGTGCGCGAGTTGGCGAAGGTGTTTACGCGAATGCCGAACCAGGCCACGCCGTAGCTACCCCCGATCCCGACCAGGCTGAACCCGAGAATGATGGCCACGCGCATGGCTTCCATGTGTTGGAGGACACCAAAATAAAGCAGAATGATGACGGCAATGAAGGCCCACAGCAGAAGGATGAAGCGGCCTTGCGTGACCAGGTAGGTCTTGCAGGTCTCGTAGATGAGTTCGGAGATTTCGCGCATGGAACGATGCACGGGCAGATTCTTGAGGCGCATGTAAATGACCATGCCGAAGCCGAGCCCGAAGATACAAAAGAGGATGCCGATGAGTAGCAGGCGATGGCCGTCGATGGCGCCATTCAGGAAGCTGACCGAGGAAAGATCAGGAAGTTTTAGAGAGGCTTCGCCGCCGACGGCTTCGCCGGCAGGTTGAGCCAGGGCGCTGGCAGCGCCGAAAGTAAGCAGCGTGGCCACGGCCAGAGTCTGTTTCAAGAAATTTTTTCTTATGCAACCAATCAGAAAAACAATTGCCAAACGGCATCGTTGGAACGTAGCCGGGGCGAGCCAGGTGCGCATAATTAGTCCTCCAAAATAAGTCACTGTTAGGAATAGACGAACGTGTTTAGGGGTCGCCTTCCAGGGAAACATCCCGGGGTCGAGCCGTGCAGTACACGAGGAACCCCGGAGCCGGAATTCCGAACACGCTTCCACCGCAAGACCTAAACGGAGTGTTGGAGCTTGGCCGCGTCGGAGTTCGCCTGGGTTGGCCGGAGAAATCCAGACTCCACTCCGGACAACCTTACGCAAAACGGGCATTTATAACATGTTGCAACGACAGGGTCAATCGCGGGAGCGGAACGGGAGTGGCAGACGACACTTGGAAGCTGAGACAGGCGCGCAATACCAGCCTTCGGCAAGAGCGGATCGCGCTGGCCAGTGGCTGAACCGCATGAGTTTGCGGAGTCCGCCATTGGCGGCGAGTGTGCACGTTCTTGCGACTATCCGAAACGGCGTGCTCGGATCGGTATCAGATTGCCATCCGAGCGATCATCGCCGCCTGGAAGCCGACGAGCTCCGAAAGCCTTGCCCAGCGCGTGCATTGACCGCTGTAGTACTTTCTTCTCCGTTGCATTACTTCCGTAACCGTCATACACTCTGCCGACGGTTTTGCGCTCGCAAAATCGGTTGGTCGTTCTTGCAGAGAAAACCCAGAGGAGGAATATAGTGAAAACAACGCTTTGTGCAGTCGCGTTAGTGGTAGCGCTCAGCCTCTCAGCGGTTGCGGCGAATACCCAAAAGCCCGTATTGGCGAATCATCTTGCGGGCAACCCAAACGCAGAGCTTCCGCAAGCTGTTTCCAGTCCCACCGCAACTCCGCCATCTCTATGCAGTCCGTGCCTGTTCTACGGTGGAGATCTCAACCCTTCCGATCCCAATGCTGCGGGCATGTCGGATGAAAATACCCTTCTTATCGTCGGCGGCGGCAGTACTTACGGTGCGGTAGAAATTCCCACCGGAGTAACGGCGCAAGTCTTCGGTATCATCGTCAACGTTCAAGCCGACGCAGCTTTTGATCCGCAGACGGCCACCTACGACATCCGGACTGGAGTTGTGGACCAAAACGGCGGAACCAGCATCGCTTCCGGCTCTGGCACAACGGTAGTGCAAGCGACCGGGCGAAACTTTCTGGGTCTGAACGAGTACACCATTGCTTTGTCATGGCCCACGCCGATAACGCTTACCTCCGGAGAATATTGGTTTAACCTCACGCCTCAATGCCTCAACACGTTGGATGGCAGTTGCAATGTTTTCCGGCAGTTTGCATCCAACACCACGCAGCTCACCAACAACATTCACGGCGCCTGGCAAGTCCCGCACGAGATGTTCTTGAACTCGACTTACTTCGGGTTGACCTTTACCAACTGGTGCGATCCAGTCATCGGTTTCAACCGTCTGCAGTGCGAGGGCCTGTCGTTTGGGCTGCGCGGAACGGACTAGCGAACTGATTGCAAGCGGGTCTAGCAATCGCACCGAGCGGTTCCAGCGGGTTCGCAGAACCGTTCATCCTGAAGAAGACAGCGAAAAAATCGAAGAGGAGGAATCGAGTGAAAACCACGCTTTTCGCAGCAACTTTAGTAATGGCTCTTACTCTCTCAGCGGCAGCCGCGACGAACAAGCCGCCGGTGTCGCAACATCTGGCTGGCAGTGCCGAAAATGGACCTGTTTTTACCGGCCGAGGCATTCCACCAGCGCTATGCGACCCATGCTTGTTCTATGGTGGCGACCTCAACACAAGCGTCCCCAATGCAGCGGGGATGTCGGATGAAAACACTCTTTTCATCCCCGGCAGTTCCACCTACGGCAATCTTACCGTCGTCGGAGGTGTCACGGTCACGGTCACGGGAATCTTGTTTAACGTCCAGGCGGACGCGAACTTCGATCCTCAGACTGCCAGCTATGACGTCAGGACCGGCGTTTCGGAGGGCGAAGGTGGAACCAGCATCGCTTCCGGCACGGCGAACACTCAAGTGGCAGCGACGGGCCGCAACTTCCTCGGTCTGAACGAATACACCGTGGCAGTGCAGCTGTCTACGCCGCTGGTACTCGGGGAAGGGGCGTACTGGTTTAACCTCACCCCGACCTGCACCAACGGAGCGGTCGATGGCAGCTGCAGTGCTGGAAGGTTTTTTGTCTCCAACACAACCCAGCGCACCAACTCCGTAAACGGTGGGGACCAGGCCCTCGGACAGATGTACCTGAACTCGAGTTTCTTCGGGTTCACCTGGGCCAACTGGTGTGATTCGTCTCTGGGATTCAACGTGAGACAATGCGCCGACTTGTCCTTCGGTCTCATCGGGACGACCAATAACTAGCGGACAAGAATAGCTTGCAACACGAACAGAAGAGAAGCCGGGAACTTCCGGCTTCTCTTTTTTTGTTTTTATCTTTTCTTGCGCCGAGAAACTAGCGCCGCGCCCTACGACCAGTACGTCCGATCCAGAGATCGGTACTGGATGGCCTCGGCAATGTGCTTGGGTTCGATCTGAGCCGTCTCTTCGATGTCGGCAATTGTGCGCGCCACTTTCAGGATGCGATCATGAGCGCGGGCACTGAGCCCCTGCTGGGTCATGGCACGCTCCAGCAGGCGCTCGCAGTCGGAAGAAAGCTCGCAGAAGGCACGAATGTGGCGGGATGACATCTGGGCGTTGCAATAAATCTTTTCCCGGGAAGACGCGAAGCGGTCGAGTTGCTTTTGCCGCGTGCGTATGACGCGCTCGCGAATCTTTGCCGAACTCTCCGGTTCATTGGTCGAACGCATTTCCTTGTAGTTCACCGCCGGCACGTCGATGTGAATGTCGATGCGATCCATCAGCGGGCCGGAGATTTTCGAAATGTAGCGCTGGATCATGGGAGTGGTGCACTGGCACTCGCGGGTGCGATCGTTGCGGAAACCGCAGGGACAAGGGTTCATCGCCGCCGCCAGCATGAAGCGCGCAGGAAACGTCAGAGCCATGGCGGCGCGGGCAATGGTGACCGATCCATCTTCAAGTGGCTGGCGCAGGACTTCAAGAACGTTGCGGGGAAACTCCGGAAGCTCGTCGAGGAACAGCAGGCCGTTGTGCGAGAGTGAGACTTCGCCGGGGCGCGGGATGACGCCTCCACCAATTAGTCCAGCGTCAGAGATGGTGTGATGAGGTGAGCGATACGGCCGCTTGCCGACGAGGCCGCTGCCTGCATCGAGCACTCCTGCCACGCTGTGAATCTTGGTGGTCTCGAGCGCCTCTTCGAAAGTGAGCGGAGGCAGGATGGTCGGCATACGCTTGGCCAGCATGGTTTTTCCGGAACCCGGCGGCCCGATCATGAGGATGTTATGGCCTCCGGCGCAGGAGATCTCGATGGCGCGCTTCGCCGTTTGCTGGCCGCGAACATCTTTGAAGTCCACCAGGAATTCCTGCGATTCGCGCAGCAGCGCGTCGCCATCGGCTTTTAGCGGGACGATTCCGTTGCCCGAGTTCACGAAGTGGATTACGTCCAACAGCGAACGTACTGGATAAACATCGACTCCGCCGACCATGGCAGCTTCGCGGGCGTTGGCTTCGGGAACGACCAGGCGCGAAATCTTTCTGCCGCGAGCCTCGAGGGCAATGGGCAGCGTGCCGCGAATGCCGCGAACCCCGCCGTCAAGCGACAACTCTCCCACGAACAGGCAATCGGGAATTTCTTTCTTGGTGAGACCGCCGTAGGCGCCAACGATGCCTAAGGCCATGGGCAAGTCGAAGCCGGAGCCTTCTTTCTTTATATCGGCTGGCGCGAGGTTGATGGTGATGTGCGTGGGCGGAATGTCGTAGCCACAGTTCTTCAGCGCGGCGCGTACCCGGTCGCGGCTCTCGCGCACCGCAGCGTCGGGCAAGCCGACGGTGTGAAAGTGGTCCTGGTCGGTCTTGATGCCCGAGCAATCCACTTCCACCTGAATGATATTGGCGTCGATGCCGTAGACCGCGGCGCTGAGGGTCTTGTAGAGCATGGGTGCTCCGGGCGAGACATCCGTCGTGCCGCCGTCGGCACACCAAGGCCTGATTCCGGAATGTAGCTAGGTTACGCGCGAGGTCGTGGGCGAGGCTGTGATAGATGTCACGGGGTAGGGCTGTGAATATGTGTAATAGGAAGCTTATGAGGAGCTCTCGCGCGACGGGTCGCGTTCTTTGCGACCCATCAATCGCGCGTTTGGCTCGCTTCCTTATCAAACAGCACCACTACCGTAAGGGAGATGTTTGAGATCTCTAATCCGTCTCTACCGATTCGTGGCAACCGGTTTGCAAGCTTCAGCGCATTCTGCCTTAGAGCGGTTACGAGATCCTGTTGCCGTGAGAGAAAGATGAGCGAGACAGATTGAACCAAACCAAGCTGATTCGCCCCGAATACGCGGAGAATTTTCGCTGCATTGGGTCTGCCTGCGAAGACACTTGCTGCAAAGGCTGGGCCGTCCCCATCGACCAGGCGGCCTACGAAAAGTACCGGAATCTTCCTGCCAGCCCCTTGCGAAACCTGATCCAGATTAGCTGCCTCATCATGCCGAAGGGGACAGTCTGTACAGACGGCTCCGGGCAAGCCGTTCCCGGACCGGCGGCCTTCGCCAAGATCCGCATGACGGCCTCCAACCAGTGTCCTCTGCTCTCCGAGGATAACCTCTGCCGCATCCAGACCGAATACGGCGCGACGCTCCTCTCGAACATCTGCGCCACGTATCCTCGCATTGTTCACACGATTGACGGTATCGAGGAGAAGGCGCTTGCGCTTTCGTGTCCGGAGGCCGCACGTTTAGTCCTTCTCAACCCAGGCCTGCTCAGTTCGGCCCAGCCCGTTGCCAGTCATGGAACGCCGACCGATTCGGTTTTCCACCACCTCCCTGGAAATGATACTGCCGGGTACACCGGTTCCCTGCGCTCGTGGTTCTGGCCCATCCGGGAATCCGTACTGGGCCTGGTGAGGAATCGGACTTACCCGCTTTGGCAGAGGTTGTTTCTGCTGGGTATTTTGTGCCGACGGCTCGATTCCATCGCCCAGGGCGAACTCGAACTTCCGTTGCTCGCATTTCTCCGCGACTTTGAAGCCTCGATCGCCTCCGGCACCCTGCGGACGGCCATGGAAGCCATGGAAACCCTTCCCGCGGACTGCGCTCTGCAGTTGGATGTTGTGCTGCGGCTGGCTGGGATGGTACTGCAGTATTCCAGCGTCCATCCTCGCTTTATGGAATGTGTGGAGGCTTTCAAAGCGGGCATCGGCAACGGGCCGGGCGCAAAGTTGGATTCCCTCAGCGTCCACTACGCCCAGGCGCACGATCGATTCTACGCACCGTTTTTTGAGCGGCATCCATACATCCTCGAAAACTATCTGATCAATACCATCGTGCGCTGCCAGTTCCCTTTGCGAGAAGCGCCGCAGGCCGGCGCATCGCCTTCCATGGCCCGTGAATACGCGCTGCTGACGGCGCAGTTCGCCTTGATGAAAGGATTGCTGATTGGCGTGGCTGGCTGTCACCGCGAAGCGTTTTCCACGGACCACGTGGTGCACACGGTGCAAGCCGCCTCCAGACACTTCGAGCATCACCCCGATTTCCTCACCCAGGCCCACAAGTTGCTCGTAGAGACCCACATGGACGGCGTGCGGGGCCTCGCCATCCTGCTCAGGAATACAGAGGCGACCGCGTCCAGCGCAGCATCGAGCGATGTACGCGAGCCATTTCCGCAGGCGAAGGCTTCTTGAGCGGACAGCCTTCCCAAGATTGTGTCTTTGGAGTCCCACATTTGCGTAACCGGCCTTTACTCAGGCTGAGAGCGGCCCGTGCCGGCTCGCACCACGTTCTAGCGAACGGTATCTGCGTGGCGAAGCAGTAGCATAGTCTTTCAACTCAAGAACCGGGGTCGATAAGTGAAATCGCGAATTTCCGACAATAATTCTCGAGAGTCCGCTCCACGCTACGGCGGCACTGTTCGGGTTGGTTCCAAGACTGACTTCGATCGTGTTCTGCGGGTTCGCACCGAACCCTCAGCCCGTCTTATGCCTGCCGGAGGCTTACCCTTCGCAGTCTCGTAGCCAGTCTCCGCGCGCCCCTCCGGTCTGACTCCAAGTTTAGCGGCCGTCTGGATATCAAGCTGCCCTGTGACCCGCAGATTTTCAGTCTTCTGATACGCGCGAATATGTGCTCGAGTCCGCAGCCCGAAGACGCCATCGACCTCACCAGGGAAGTGTCCTTTATCGCGTAAAGCTTCCTGCATCTTCTTGACGTCGTTTGAATGTCCGAGCTCGGGCACTTCTTGGCTGAGCTGGGTTCCCGAGACGATCGACGTCCGGCGAGGCCCCGAGATCCCTGTTGTCAGCAATATTAAGACAATCCCAGCAGACACGGCTTTGCCGGCAAAAAACATTCTCATCCTCTATTCGCACACCGGCACATCGTCGCTCATTTGCTCCAGCCATACTGTGCAGAATGGCTCATCTTCCGAGCCATCGGACACAATCCCCCGTCAATCCGGGCTTTCCGTGATTTGGAACCATCCAAGAAAGCACATGGCGGCGGAGTCGCGGATCGTCCGGATCCCCCGCGTGATGCCAGCCGCTAGGCCATTGTCGTCAGTAGCCAGTCGATGAGTGCATCGGCCGGATGTACCAGATTCTCCAACAACAACGGTTGTTCCCCCCCGTGCGTATAATTACGATGGTTTTAGTGGTTGAAGATTTCGTCGCTCCACGAACGCGAGACCAGGTAACTTCCCCATGACAGAGGCTTCTCCCGGTACTCCTCGACGCTTGCGTCCTCCCCAGAATCTGGAGCGCGAAGAATCTCAGCTTTGGCGATGGATTCTCTTATTCATGGTGTTGCTGGCCGCAGGCTTTGCCTACCTCGCCTGGGAGCGCCTGGAAAGTTTGCCCTACCACCTGGGTCCAATGGCGTTGGGAGTGCTGGTCTTGTCCGTGCTTCTCGCCGTCTACGCCTACGGCCGGCGGCGGGAAGTTGTCGAGCTCAAGATGTTGCTCCAGGATCTGCAGGAACATGTGGGCGCGGCTCCCTCCGAAGAGCAACTCGATCAGCTGAGCGAGGTGATTGCGCGCTCTCAGCGCAGCTTCAAAGAGCTCATCGACTCTTTCGAAGATGCCGCTTGCGCCGTATCTCTGGACGGCACGTTGCGCACCGTCAACAAAAGCGTCAGCGAACTGCTGAATCTTCCTTATACCGCCATTGTAGGACAGAAATTCTTCGACTTCCTCGAGGAACCGACCCGCGCCGGCGTGGAAGCCGGGCTGGTGCGTTTTGTAGAGAAGAGGCACTGGGCCGGCACCGTGCGGGTGCGCTTCAAGAACAACTCCCGGCCACTCTTCTTCGATTGTGTTCTCAACGCGATTGTCAAAGGTGGCGAGGTGGTTGGTGTCAGCGTGCTGGGACGGGATGTGACCGGCCAGCACGAGAAAGAACTCCGGTTCACCGAACTCTTCGAGACTCTACAGGAAGGCGCATACTTCAGCTCGCCGGAGGGCAGGCTGCTCGACGCTAATCCCGCGCTGGTGAGCATCCTGGGCTATACAACGAAAGATGAGTTGCTCGGTCTTGAGCCCAAAGATCTGAACGTGGATCCCGCTGAAGAGCCGGTGCTTGGCCGGGCCCCTGACGATCGCGGCGGCGTGCGGGCGCGCGAGATCACGCTCCGGAAAAAAGATGGGACGGCAGCGGTGTTTCTGGAATCCTCCCGCGCCGTCTGGGATGCCGCGGGCAAGTTGATTCGTTATCAGGGCACGCTTGTCGACGTCACACAAAGGCGCAAACTAGAGCGGCAACTGCTGCAACAAGAAGAATTCCGCAAGCGATTACTGGAAAGCTTTCCCGACCTTATTGTCGTAGTCGATCTCGAGGAGAAGTACACTTTCGTGAGTGCCCGGGTGCGCGACCTGCTGGGTTACCAGCCTGAGGAGCTTTTAGGCAAGAAGATATCGGAAACCGAAGGCTACTCCCCGGAACTGGTCGCTCTCTACCACGAAGTCGCTTCCAGCCAGAAGATTTTCGGATCCGCGGAATATGGCACGCGGCACCGCGATGGAAGCGGACGCACCATGCGCGCCTCCGCCAGCCAGTTCTCCGATGCCGATTCCAAGCTGGCGGGCGTGATCATTTCCGTTCACGACATCACGATGGAAAAGAAATTCGAGCAGCAAATCGTGCAGAGCGAACGCCTGGCTGCCATGGGCGCGATGATCGGCGGAGTGGCCCACGAACTCAACAATCCCCTCACCAGTATTCTGGGAGTGAGCGAACTTCTGCAGGACAGTCAAACTACCGATGCCGCACAGAAGCAAATTGCCATCTTGCAGCAGCAGGCTCGCCGCGCTGCCGAGATTGTTCACAACCTGACGTATTTCTCGCGTCCTCCCTCGTCCGGCCAGACCCGGGTCAATCTCGCGGAGGTGGTCGAGCGCACGCTCAACCTGCACGCTTACTCGCTTCGCAAGAACAATATTACGGTGGACTTCCTGCGCGAGCCCGGATTGCCCTACGTGGAAGGCGACCCGCACCAACTGATGCAGGTCTTTCTGAATTTGATATTGAATGCCGAGCAGGCCATTCGGGAGGCCCGCGACCGCGGAACCTTACGCATCCGCCTGGGAACGACCGGGACATCGGTTTGGGCGAGCTTTTTGGACGATGGTCCGGGGATTCCGCAAGACATCCTGGGTAGCGTCTTCGATCCCTTCTACACGACGAAGCGGCCAGGGCGGGGAACCGGCCTCGGCCTCAGCATCTGCAAGTCGGTCATGAAGGAACACAACGGCACCATCGATGCCGCCAACGCCCCGGGAGGCGGAGCGGTATTCACCGCGACTCTGCCTGCGGCGCATTCCAGCTAACGGTCATTAATCTCGCTCCACCGCCATGGCAACCGCGTTGCCTCCACCTAAACACAGCGCGGCGATCCCACGCCTGGCGTTGCGCCGTGCCATCTCATAAATAAGAGTTACCAGCACGCGCGCGCCGCTGGCTCCGATGGGATGTCCGATCGCAACTGCGCCTCCATTCACGTTGACCTTGCCGGGATCGAGTCCAAGCTCACGCATCACACCCAGCGCCTGCACCGAGAAGGCTTCATTGAGTTCGTACAGATCGACGTCTTCGTTTTTCCAGCCGGTCTTCTCCCAGATCGTTCGCACCGCATCCACGGGAGCCATCATCACCCACTGCGGCTCGACGCCACTGGTGGCCTGCGCCACAATCCGTACCATGGGTTGCGCTCCAAGTTCCTTGGCTCGCCGGGCACTCGTCACCACCACTGCCGCGGCTCCGTCGTTTACTCCCGGAGCGTTGCCGGCGGTCACGGTTCCGTCTTTCTTAAACGCAGGCTTCAACGAGCGCAGCACCTCGATCGTCGTATCCTCACGCGGGCTCTCGTCCTTTTCGAAGAACACCGGAGCTGCGCCTTTCTTCTTCGAGGGAATTTCTACCGGCACGATCTGCGACTTGAACCGGCACTCCTTTATCGCGGCTACCGCCTTGCGGTGCGAATGGACGGCAAACTCGTCCTGCTCTTCGCGCGTGATACCGTATTTCTCCGCCACGTTCTCGCCGGTGATGCCCATGTGATAGTCGTTGTAAATGTCCCACAGTCCGTCGTGCACCATGGAATCGATCACCTGGCCGTTTCCCAAGCGATATCCCTTGCGCGCCTGCGGCAGCAGATAAGGAGCGTTGGTCATCGATTCCATGCCGCCCGCCACCACGATAGAACTGTTTCCGGTCTGCACCGCTTGCGCTGCGAGAGCCACTGCTTTCAATCCGGAGCCACAAACCTTGTTGATTGTCATGGCACCTGTTGCCGGCGACAATCCGCCGAAGATTGCCGCTTGTCGCGCCGGATTTTGTCCCAGCCCGGCAGGGAGCACGTTGCCCATGATGCATTCGTCGACTTGATCGGAGGACAAGCCAGCGCGCTTCACTGCCTCGCGCACCACGACTGCGCCCAGCTGAGGAGCGCTCAAATCGGTGAGACTGCCCAGAAATTTTCCCACTGCCGTACGACAACCGGAAATGATGACAACATCATCGAAAGCCGCCATTGATCATGCTCCCGCGAAGATTTCGCAACTGCCATTATAGATGCAGCGGCGCGCGAAAGTGATGAACGCCGGCAAAGCAGCTCGCCGCCGTAAGCTCTTCCGCACACGAATAGTTGAGACGAGCGCGGTGATCGCCGCTGCCTTTTCGTCCCTCGCCAGCGCACGCTTGCGATGCATTCTGATCACGCGATCGGGAGATTCTCGCCTTCACTCTTGTCTTGCAGTGACTTTGGTACACCGACGCAAGCTACACCACATGCATTTTTTTCTTGACTTCATTTTTCATTAACTCTATACAATCAATTAGTTGCAACAAATGATCGTTGCAGATTTTTCCATGAAAAATGGAAGGGAGAATAGAACCAATGGCAACCAAGAAAAAGGCAAAGAAGAAAAAGAAGCATTAAGAAGGTCGGTACGAAGTCAAGAACAAAGGGGGGACGCCAAAAGCGCCCCCTAAGTTTTTTGGGGGCAGAAGTGCGCATCGATCAGTCCAGCGACTTCGGAACGCTCCTGACAACATTGGGAACCCGCTTTTCTCTCGCCGGGCACAATCCTCGGAATGCGCAAAAACTGCAGTGAAAATCAGGTTTAGGATCGAAGTTCCCTTCCGCGATGCCGCGCGCTACATCCCGCACTCGTTCTCGCGCTTCTTCCAACTGAAACTCCGTGCGCTTCGAGAGGACGCTCACGTTGCCTTCGAGATTGTGAAACATTAATGCGCCCACGCGGTATCCCCACTTCTCCTGAGCGGCCATAGCGTAGATCGAAAGCTGCAGACTTTCGTCCGCATCTTCCTGCGATCGAGCCTTGCCGGTCTTGTAATCGACGATCGCAACACTCCCGTCCGCCGTCCGATCCATTCGGTCGATTCGCCCCGCTACCTTCGTCCCCGCAATTTGCACGTCAAACCATTCTTCCGTGTGCAGAACCTCAGGCGTGGGAGCTGACCGCATCCCAGCAAGAAAGTCCCGCAACTGCTCCAGCCCTTGCTTGAAGTACAAGTCCCGCTGATATTCGTCCTGGATTCCGGAGGCAGCCAGGTCATCGCGAAAAAGCTGCAGCAGTTCGTCGTCGCTCTTCGTCCGGCCCAGGCGCACGGATTCATAGTAAGTGCGAAGTACGCGGTGCATGGCTGCTCCGTACTGCAGGGCCGCGTGGACCTGCCGCGCCAGCTTCCATTCGCGTTCAAACTTGAATTGCAAGGGACAAGTCTCATAGGTCTCAACTGCGGAGGCGCTCAACCGCGCATCCAGCCCTTCGATGGCCGGAAGCGCAAGCCACGCCGCCAAGCGAGAGCCTTCGGGATGTGCCGGATCCGCCGCCGCGGCCAACTCAATCAACTCGGGTTGCGAAGGCAACGCCGCCCGTGACCGGAGCCACGGTTGCAGTCCTGGATTGCCAATCAACTCGCGCATTAGGCCGGCCGGAGTCTTGTCGCGTCCGGTTCCCTGCTTTCCGTAAATATGCAGTGAATCCTTGGCTCGTGTCATCGCCACGTAGAAAAGCCGGCGCTCCTCCTGATCGTAGAGCGTCTTGTCATCATCGCCGGCCGCGACGGAATCCGGATCGCGCAACTCCCAGGGAAACTCCACCAGCGTCTCCCGGTAGCTGGCCGGAAACGAGCCGCGGGTCGCGCGCAGGATGAAAACGTGAGGGAATTCAAGCCCTTTGGCTCCGTGAGCGGTCATCAGGCGCACCCCGTCTTCGTTCTCCTTCGACCCCATCGGAATCACTCCGCCCGCCTGGCGAAAATAATCCAGGTATTCGATCCATTCGCTCAGTTCTTTGGTCTTGGTGGTTGCTTTATTTTCCCAGTCACCCGCGAACTTCAAGGCCGCCTGCAGGATGGAGGAGTTGAGGTCGAGCCCAAACTGCTTTCCGATCAATTGCAGAGCGGCACGCGTCTTAGCCTGCTTTCGGTTCACTTCATCGCGCGCCTGACGCACCGACTCCAGCACTGCCCGGCCGCCGGCGACGGTATCGAGTACCGAAGATAGCGGAGTCACGACTCCGTCCTTCGAGTCCTTTGCAATCGCACGCAGTGCAGCACGAAGCTGTTCCGGATCGACGTCAAACTGCGGCAACGCTGCCACGCGGAAAAGGCTGGCGTCGGATCCCAAGTCCACCACGACCGCGACGCAGGCAAACAAATCCCGCACCTCCGGCGTATCGCTCACATCCATGTTCTCGATGGAGAAAGGGATTTCCCGCTCGGCCAGTTGTTCCACCACCGCGTCCCGGTGTCCGTGCAAACGGTAGAGGACGCCAAAGTCCTTCCACGCGCAACGCGAACGGCGCCGCGTCTCTTCGATAATGCTGGCTACGTCCGGCGCTTCCGCATCCTTGGCGGCAAAAGAAATCGCTTCTACAGGGAAGGTGGCCAGCGTTCTTCCTTCCTTGGCCGCTTCCTCCTCGCGCGCTGACTGCAAAGGAGTCCGCCGGTAGGCGAGAGCGTCGCTCGCCGCAAACACCGGAGGGTTCTTATCGACCACGGCAAAAGCACACTGCAGAATCGGAGTCGTCGAGCGCCGGTTCTTGCCCAACACGACCAGCTTGGCCTCGGGAAAATGCCGGCGAAACAAATGAAAGGCCGCGCTGGATGCCCCGCGAAAGCGGTAAATGGCCTGATCCGGATCTCCAACCGCGAAGACGCTCCCCTCATCGCCCGCCAGCGCCGCCAGGATTTTGATCTGTGCGAAGTTGGCATCCTGAAATTCGTCCACCAGAATAAACCGCGATCGTGATCGTTCGGTGGACAGCAGATTTTTGTCGGTCGTGAGCATCTCGTGCGCCCGCGTAATCATGTGGCCGAAGGTCCCTAGATTGTCTTCGCGCAGCCAGCGCTCGGTGGTGGCAAATACGCGGGAAATTTCCTGGCAGCGAGCGATCACCTCGGCATCGCTCAACTGATCCTTCGACTTCGAAACCCTGGGAACAGGTAGTTCGCCCCGCTCCAGCCGCGCAACATACTCTGCGTACTTTTCCGGCGTGACCAGTTCGTCATGGCAGCGGCTGAGGAAACCCAGCAGGTCATTGAGAAACTGCCCCACATTCGCCGCCCGGACGTAATGTTCCAAACGAAGCTCACGAACTCTCTTGCGCAGGTAAATCCATAGGTCCTTCTCGTCGAGCACGCCAAAGTCTTTTCCCGCGCGCTTCAGAAGGTCGAGGCAATAATCATGAAAGGTCGCGGAGTGAATTTCCTTGCCGACGTGTGCTCGCACCCGATCACGCATCTCTCCAGCGGCAGCCACCGTGTAGGTGAGGGCCAGCACTTCGTCCGGCTTCGCATGCCCTTGCTGGACGAGGCGGGCAACGCGGTGGATCAGAACCGAAGTCTTGCCCGTTCCGGCCCCCGCCACCACCAGCATCGGTCCGCGAACATGGTCGATCGCTTCACGCTGGCGATCGTCGGGAACAAACGGGGCAGGATGAGCTTTTGATTTGGAGGCAGCCATCGCGGCTCAGAATACCACCACGATCAGCGACGCGCAGTATGCGAGGCGAGTCTAGAGAAATCAGGCAGAAAGCTAGAGCGAGTATAGCGCGGAAGCTACCACTGCGGTGGCGGCCATTGCGGCCGTCTCAGCGCGGAGAATGGTGTTGCCTAGCGAGGCGGAAATCCACCCCGCCTGCCCGAAAGACTGCGATTCGTCATCGGTCCAGCCGCCTTCTGGACCAACTGCCAAAGCCACTGCGCCACCTGACGCATCGGGTCTTACCACGTCGCGCAGCAAAATCCGTTCTTCCGATTCTGCCAGCACGATCCGCAGAGCCACTTGAAGAGTCAACGCCTCCGCCAGCTTAATCGGCACAGCAATCTCCGGCGGAGCGGCGCGACGCGATTGTTCGGACGCTTGCCGGGCAATGCGCTGCCAACGCTCCACTCGTTTCGCCGAGGCCGCAGCCAGATGCGAGTCCGTCCGCCGCGCGATCACCGGCACAATCCGCGAGACGCCCAGTTCCGTGCACTTCTCGATCGCCCACTCCATCCGGTCGAACTTGAACACCGCGAGAACCAGAGTGATCTCGGCCAGCCCCACACTGGAAACTTCTTCGCCCAGCTCAAACTCAACGCGGCCATCGCCGACAGAAGCAACTCGACCACGCCGCACCGCGTCGCCCGTGGCAATATCGAACTCCTGCCCTACGCGCGCCCGGAGCACGCGCGCTAGATGATCCGCATGCTCTCCGACAATTGCAGCGCGATCACCCGAGACTTCGTCGGCAATGAAACGGCGGCGCGTCATTACTTCAGTGGCCAGTGGCCAGTAGCCAGTTCCCAGAAAAGGCTCATAGTAACGACAGTCATGCTTGGTCATTTCGGCCGTTTACGGCGCATTGGATGACAGACCAGCGAACTGCACTCTGGGAACTGGCGGCTGGCAACTGTTTCACCCGAACATATCCTTCACCCGACCCAGCAGCGATCGCATCATCGGCTGATTGTCCACCTTCGCGGTAGTCTCCAATTCCTGCAGCAACTCTTTTTGGCGCTTGCTGAGCTTGCTGGGAATCTGCACCCGCACCTCCACGTACAGATCGCCCTTGCCGTGCCCATTCAGCACAGGCACGCCCTTGTTGCGGATGCGAAACGTCGTGCTGGGCTGCGTTCCCTCGGGAATCTTGAGCGTATGCTCACCTTCCAGTGTGGGCACGCGAATCTCCGCGCCCATGGCCGCTTGCGTCACCGATAGCGGGACGGCGCAGTGCAGATCGTTCCCTTCCCGCACAAAAAACGGATGCTCCTTCACGTGCAGCACCACGTAGAGATCGCCCGCCGGTCCGCCAAAAGGTCCGGCCTCGCCCCCGCCCGTGAACCGGATGCGAGTCCCGTCTTCCACACCTGCCGGAATCTTGGCGTCCACCGAGCGTTGCCGCAAAATCCGTCCTTCGCCTTTGCACTTGTGGCACGGGTCGGTAATCACGCTGCCCGTCCCCTGGCACGCCGGACAAGTCCGCGCAATGCTGAAAAAACCCTGCTGATACCTCACCTGTCCTCGCCCAGCGCACGACCGGCATGCCGTAGGACCTTTGCCCGGCGCGGTTCCCGATCCCCGGCAGTCTTCGCAGGCTTCGTGACGGCGCACCATCACACGCGTCTCCGTGCCGAACGCAGCTTCTTCGAACTCGATGCTTAGATCTTCGCGCAAATCCGCGCCGCGCTGAACCCGGCTGCGCCGCCGCCCACCGCCTCCAAAGGCATCTCCAAAACCGAAGAACTCGCCGAAAATCTCTCCGAAGTCCTGGAACACCGTGGGGTCGAAACCTCCGCCAGGCCCAGCCGCACCGCCCACTCCGGCATGGCCGTAGCGGTCATACAGCGACCGCTTCTCGGAGTCGGCCAGGATCGCGTAAGCTTCCGTGACTTCCTTGAACCGTTCTTCCGCGTCCGGATTGTTCGGGTTCCGATCGGGGTGGTGCTGCATGGCGAGCTTTCGATAAGCGCTCTTCAACTCCCCTTCGCTCACCGTGCGGCTCACACCCAGCACTTCGTAATAATCGCGTTTTGCGTTCGTGGCCAGAATAGGCGCCTTTCTCAATCAGCTAGAGTTGTGAAACAAGACCAGGTTGGAAAATTACTTCCCGGGATTCCTCGCCACTTTCACCATCGCGGGCCGCAGCAGCCGATCCTTGAACTTATAGCCGCGCTGTAACTCCTCGAGAACCTCATGATCGGCCGCGTCGGTGGTTTCCACCATCTCAATGGCTTCGTGATAATGCGGATCAAACACCTCGCCCTTCGACACAATGGCATTCACCGAAAGCTTGGCCAGCGCAGTCTGCAGCTGCTTGTAAATCAGCTCCACTCCGCTGCGAAACTCCGCCGCATCCGATTTCACCTGCAGGGCGCGCTCCAGACTGTCTACCACCGGCAGCAGAGACTTGATCGCATCTGCCACGGCGTAGTCGCGAAATTCCTGCTGTTCCTTGCCCGCCCGCCGGCGAACGTTTTCAAACTCCGCCTGCGCCCGCGCCAACCGGTCCAGCAGCGAGTCGCGCTCCGCCTTCAGTTTCTGTAATTCCGCGCCCGCGCCAGACTGTTCCCCACTCACCGCCGTCTCTGGGGGGCTGTTATCCCCATCGTCCGACCCCGCCGGGAGTTCGTGCTCCAGATCCAACCCAGCCTTGTGTGTTTCCGACTTACCATTCACTTTGGCCATAAATGAGCGTGGTTACTCCGATTCATTCAGGATTTTGTCAAAGAGGCGCGCAATGTAGGAAACCGCGGTCATCGTGTGCTGATAATCCATTCGCGTCGGCCCGATCACCGCCAGCGATCCAAACATATCGGTTCCCGAACGCGCCGGCGCTCCGATCAGCACGAAGTTCTGCATGGAAGGCAGAGTATCGTCCAGCCCGATCACCACCCGCACCGCCTCCTGCTTTACGTCAAGGTAAGCTCCTAGGAGTTGCGCGACTTTCTCTTTCTCTTCCAGCGTCTTCAGCATCTCCTGCAGACGCTTGCGATCTTCCTGACCCGTCACCAGGTTCGCCGCACCTTCCACGAACACCACCTGCGTGCCGGCCTCGGCAGCGAGCGCACCTTGTTTGTAGAGCTGCTCGATCGAATTCATCAGACGATCGTACTCGCTGCGTTCCTGCTCAATCCTCCGCCCCAGTTCGGCGCGCATGGACTCGATCGTCCAGCCACGAAAGTTTTCGTTGATGTAGCGCGCCGCGAGATCCAGCTCCGCCTGCGGCAGATCGAGCCTCAATACCCGGTCACGCACCAACCCCGAGCGCGTCACCAACACCGCCAGCACCTTCTGATCGCCTAAGCGCGAGAAGTACACATGCTCCAGCGAGTTCCGGGCGCCGCTAGTGGCCACGGTTACGCCCACGTTCCGCGAAATCAGCGACAACACATGCGACGTGCGCTCCATGAACTCCTGCACATCGCTGATGCCTGCCAGCGAGTCAGAAATCATGGTTTCTTCCTGCGGCGCCAACTTCGCCGTTCCCGTGATCTGCTCTACATAGTACCGGTACGCGTCGGTGGTCGGCACCCGTCCCGACGACGTATGCGTCTGCTCCAGAAACCCGGCCTCCGACAAGTCCGCCATGACATTGCGAATCGTCGCCGGACTCAGCCCCTCCCGGTTCGATCGCGACAGCGTGCGCGAACCAACCGGCTCGCCCGTGGAAATGTAAGTTTCCACGATTGCCGTCAGAACTTCGCGTTCCCGCTTGCCGATATTGGGGTCAGATGGCATCTTGTACTAAGGAAGTTGCCGACTTGCGGCTACTCCACATTCCCAGCTAAGTATTTTAGATGCAAAAACTTAGCTTACGACGCAAACACCGCGTCCTGCTTGGATTCTAGGAACGCTCCACCTTCCCTGTCAAGGACCGCAGATCAGATCCCAACGTGGCCCAAGCTTCTCGCCCCCGAACCCCGTCCGCATCTTCCCCTCGTCCCCCATCTCCGCGTATCCTCAACTCCCGTGATCCGAAACCATTCCCTATGAAATCCAAACCTCACATCGCCGTCATTGGAGCCGGCGCCTTCGGCGGCTGGACCGCCCTTCATCTTCTTGAGCGCGGCGTCCGCGTGACCTTACTCGATGCCTGGGGCCCGGGCAACTCGCGCGCCTCTTCTGGTGGAGAAACCCGCATCATGCGTGCCACCTACGGCCCTGACCAGCCCTATACCGAACTGGCTGCCCGCGCCCTCAAGCTGTGGCAGAAGTATGAACGACGCTGGAAGAAGCAGTTTCTCCATCGTACCGGAGTTCTCTGGATGGTCAGCAGCCGCGACGACGCCTACGAACGTGGCTCGCTCGCCATGCTCCGCGAAAGCCGCATCAAGTTTCAGGAACTCTCCACCCGCGAGATGAAAAAGCTTTGGCCGCAGATCAACTTCGCTGATGTCCACTGGGGAATCTTCGAACCCGAGTGCGGATATCTCGACGCCCGCGCCAGTTGCCAGGCCGTAGTCGATGCCTTCGTCGCCGAAGGCGGCGCGTATCGGCAGCTCGCAGTGTCGTCCGATGGCTTGGAGAGCGTGCCTCTTCGCAGCCTGACACTCTCCGACGGCTCGCGCCTCAAGGCCGATCATTACGTCTTCGCCTGCGGTCCGTGGCTCGGCAAACTCTTCCCCGAAACTTTGGGAAAGATCATCCGCCCGACCAAGCAGGATATTTTTTTCTTCGGGCCGCCCGCCAGCGACTCGCGCTTCACAGACGCGCATCTTCCGGTGTGGGGCGATCACCTCTCGATTGACCACGGCAAGCGCTTCTTCTACGGCATCCCCGGCAGCGACCGTCGTGGCTTCAAAGTCGCCGATGACACTCGTGGTCCCGCCTTCGATCCCACCAATGGCGAACGAATCATCACTCAAGCCACGCTGAAGCGCGTTCGCGAATACGTCGCTTTCCGCTTCCCGGCGATGAAAGACGCGCCGCTGATCGAGACCCGCGTCTGTCAGTACGAGCAAACTCCCGACAGCCACTTCATCGTGGATCGCCATCCTCGTATGAATAACGTCTGGCTACTCGGCGGCGGATCGGGCCACGGCTTCAAGCATGGGCCAGCGCTGGGAGAGATCATGGCAGACTTGATACTGAAGGATGGTGAACCGGATCCTGTTTGGCGGTTATCGCGATTCTCGAAGCAACAAGCCAGCTAGAACCACAGAGGCCACAGGGTATTACTCTGTGTTCCCCTGTGTCCTCTGTGTTAAAGATTTTCCCCTACTGAATCGAAATCACGCTGGCGGACTCGCCCGCCTTAATCTCCGCTACCCGCGCCGCCACCTTCCGCGCAAACGCAAAGATCGACTTGGCATGCGGCGAATTCTCGCCTTCCAGAACCACGGGCGTGCCGCCGTCGCCGGACTTCCGCACCTCGGGGTCTAGCTCAATGCTGCCCAGAAATGGCACGCCAAACTGCTTTGCCATGTTCTCCGCCCCGCCGCGCGAGAAGATATCGATCTCGTGGTTGCAATGCGGACACGTAAAGAAGCTCATGTTCTCGACGATGCCCACCAGGTCCACCTTCATCTGCCGGAACATTTCGATGGCTTTGCGCGCGTCCTGCAGCGAAACATCGGACGGAGTCGAAACCACCACCGCACCCGTCAGCGGCACCGACTGCACCAGCGACAGCGCAATATCGCCGGTTCCCGGCGGCAGGTCGATCACCATGTAATCCAGATGTCCCCACACCACCTGTCCCAAGAACTGCTTCACGATCTGGTGCAGCATCGGCCCGCGCCAGATGATGGGCTTGTCTCCGGGATTGAGGAATCCCACAGAAATCACCTTCAGCCCAAACGCTTCCAGCGGTTCGATGCGGTTTTCGCCCGCCATCTTCGGCTGCCCGCTCACCCCCAGCATCAGCGGGACGTTCGGCCCATACACATCGGCGTCAAGCAGTCCGACCTTATGTCCCATCTTGGCCAGCGCGACCGCCAGGTTCACCGACAGCGTGGTTTTGCCCACGCCGCCCTTGCCCGAACCCACGGCAATAATGGCATCGACTCCCGGCAACGGTTGCGGCCCCGGCGCTGGCTGACCGGGATGAGACGGCATATGTGCACTCAAGGGATCACACTCCAAGAATCAATCAGGATGGATCAAGCTTCTAGATTATACAGGGGGGAATCGATGTCCATTTGAGAAGCCGCATGATCAGGCTTGGAGTTTGTAAGAATTGATAGGATTATTGGATCGGCTATTTTGGGAGGTGCGCGATGGCCAGGCGGACTCGCATCATGTACATCGAATCGAAAGCGGACGGCCTCGTCGGCCCTGCCCGCATTGGTCGAGTTACTTATAACAAGACGGGTTGCACGATCTCCTATGCCGGGAAACAGTTCCAAAGCTTGAAGGGGTCAGGATTCAAATCCAATTATCGGGAAATCCACAGTGGCGAGGAGTATTGGATATCTGGCCCGCGTCGAGACGGTACCGACCGCCTTTACACAAGCAACATTCCAGTTGAGATTGATGAAGACGTGCGGGAGGAATACTGGACGGCCATCCGGGAAAAACCGGGGCTTAAGGCACGGCGACAGACTTAAGTTCGGGAACAGCCGGGCGCCCAAGGTCTCGCCTCTTCTCCGAGACCTGGGAATCGAGCACAATCCATGCTCCCTTGAGGCGCATTGGAGTAAACTTTGAACTGGTCGTGAGGAGTAAGGTCGGATGGCTTCGCTAAATGGTGTCATCACGCGCGATCCGGAGATTCTTGGTGGTACGCCCGTTTTTCGCGGGACGCGGGTCCCGTTTCAGGCGCTCCTGGACTACATCGAAGGCGGACAGACTCTTGACGAATTCCTCGACGATTTCCCCACCGTAACGCGTGAAGCGGCGGTCGACGCTCTCGAACACGCCAAGGAGTTAGTGGTTAGCGGCCTGTGATGAGAGTTCTGCTCGACGAGTGTGTTCCCCGAAAGCTGAAGAGCAGCCTCACCGGCCACGAATGCCGTACCGTTCCCGAGGAGGGGATGGCCGGGAAGAGAAATGGCGAGTTGCTGGCGCTCGCCGAAAAGGCCGGGTTCGACGTCTTTTTGAGCGTGGATCGCGGAATCGAGTTTCAACAGAACCTACAATCCCGACGCGTTTCGGTATTGTTGGTGCACGCGCGATCCAGTCGTCTCGCCGACCTGCTGCCTCACGTACCTGAGATCCTAAGACGGTTAGAACGGCTACGTCCCGGTGAGGTTGTCAGCGTGGGCTAATCCTTGGGCATGAGTTTTTGCCCCGGCACATAGACTATGAAGACTACCTTTAGGGATGGGGCGATGAAGAGAAAGAACGCATTGCCGGCTATACATCCGGGCGAGATTATTAAGGAAGACATCCTGCCGTCGGTTGGCCTGTCTGTAACCGGAGCTGCCAAGGCTTTGGGAGTGTCGCGGCAGATGCTGCACGGCATTTTGGCCGGGCGCAAGCTTCTCTCCGCCGTGATGTGCCTAAGGGTTGCCCGCCTGTTTGGAGGGTCTCCGGAGGTATGGATGCGCTTGCAGGCCGCCTATGATCTGAAAAAGTCGGAGCAAAACAAGAAAGTGATGGAGCGCATTGGGCGGATCGTTCCGCTGAATGAAGTGGAAGAGGTCCGGGCGTGAGTTCCTAGAGGGTTGTGGCGTTCAGTATCCTTCCCCCTCCAACCGCACCTTGCCCCGAAACATGCGATACAGCAGCGTGAAGTATCCCAGCGCCAGAACCATCCCCAGAATCCACCAGGTCAAGCCAACCGTCAGCCCGTGATGCCCCGCTGCGGTGTTATAAATCGTCAGGCTGTAGGCCGGATCGGTGCTCGCCGGCAATACCACTGGATACAGCGCAAACGCCGCCCCCACGAGCATTCCCACGATGTAAAGCGCCGAGCCTACGAAAGCAATCTTGTCCAACCCTTTGCGGATCGCATAAATCATCACGCCCAGACTGCCAAACACGACCACGGGAATTAAATATCCGATGGCATGATGTTTGTAGTTGTCGAGCACCGCCGGCTGCACGTAGCTGGTCGCCACCAGGCCAACGATGGTCAAAATCAGTTGCAGCGGCCACGCCCACAATGCAATGCTGCGAGTCCGCCGATTCAACTCGCCGTCCGTCTTCACCGCGACATACAACGACCCATGCGCCGTCAGCGTCACCAGCGCGATCACGCCGGTGAGCACCGTATACCAGTCGAGAATTCCAGCATTCTCGCCCACCCTGAAATTCGTCCACAGCGGCTCGAAGAAGTAGCCGTCCGCTCTTAGGGGCACGCCGCGCACCACGTTGCCCAAAGCCGCGCCAAAGAATATCGCAAGCAGCACACTGGAAACGCAGAAGATCAAATCGAAGAACCCCACCCAAACCGGATTCTCCATGTGCGCCCGCAATTCGATCCCAATGCCGCGCAGCATCAGCAGCCACAGCACCATCATCAGTGGCAGATAAAAGCCGCTAAAGCTCGAGGCATAGAGCAACGGGAACGCGAAATAGAGCGTCCCACCTGCGGCCAGCAGCCAGACCTCATTGCCATCCCATACCGGACCGATGGCACGCAGGATTTTCCGCCGCTCCTCGCTCGTCCTGCCCGCACCCAGGTAAATTGTGCCGGCGCCGAGATCGAATCCATCCAGCACCACGTAAGCCGCCACCATCACGGCCACGATCATGAACCATAGCGTTTCCATTGCCATCCTCACAAACCACGATTCTCAAAACAACGGCCCTGCGGTTTCTAATGCTGCGGACTTGCTTCAGCCAACGGTCCCTGCTCAATTTCACGCCGCACCAGAAACAGGAACAAAATCCCCAGCACGGTGTACATCCCGAGGAAGCCGAGCAGCGTGAACATCGCGTTGCCCGCCGACACCATTTTCGAAAATCCATCCGCCGTGCGCATCAATCCGTAAACCAGCCAGGGCTGCCTTCCCAGTTCCGCCGTCATCCACCCAGCGGTGTTGGCGATATAAGGAAAGGGCAAGGCCAGTAGCAGGATCCAAAGCATCCACCGCGCGGAAAACAATTTGCCCCGCCACAGCAGCAACGCCGCCACCACCATGATGGCGATGAAGATCGTTCCCAGCCCAACCATGATGTGGTAGCAGTAATAAAGCAGCGCCACGTTCTCCGGCCACGCATCCTCGGGGAAGGCGTCCAACCCCTGCACGTCGGCCTTCCACGCTCGATACGTCAGGAAGCTCAGCGCGTCGGGAACCTCAAGTGGATTATCAATCTTGCGCTCCTCCACATTCGGTTGCCCCAGGATCACCAGCGGCGCTCCGGTTTGGCTCACGAATAGCGCTTCCATGGCGGCGAGCGTAACCGGTTGATTCTGAGCAATCAGCCGGCCTTGACCATCCCCTGTCGGAAACAACTGCAGAACGCTGAAGATCAATCCCGCCACCACGCCCACTCTCACGAAAATCCGCCCGTGCGCCTCAAACTTTCCCCACAGCAAATAAAACGCGCCCACCGACGCCATCACAATCGCGCCCGTAATCACGGCCCCGCTCATGTTGTGCGCATACTGCCACCAGGCCCACGGATTCAGCACCAGCTCCCAGAAGCTGGAGAGTTGCACCGACCCGTCCAGTGACTTGCTGTAGCCCACGGGATGTTGCATCCACGCATCCGTCGCCACAATAAAAAACCCCGAGAGCCACGATCCCAGAAACACCGCTACCGCCGACCACCAGTGCGCCCGTGGGCTCAGCCGTTTCTCTCCATAAAGAAACAATCCCAGGAACGCCGACTCCAAGAAGAAAGCAAACATACCCTCCATGCCCAGCGTCTGCCCGATCACGCCCCCGGCAAAGCGCGAGAAGTGCGACCAGTTCGTGCCAAACTGAAATTCCATCGGGATTCCCGTCACCACGCCCATCACGAAGTTGATGCCGAAAATCCGTGCCCAGAAACGTGCCGCCTGGTTGTAGGTCTCATCGTTGTGGCGAAGGCCGAGCGTCTTCAGCACCACGATCAGCGGCGCTAACCCCATCGTGAGTTGCGGAAACAGATAGTGGAAGGTAACCGTGAAGGCGAAGTGAATACGATGAACCAGAAGGGCGCTATCCATGAAAATCCCCCGAACGTACGGTGTAGCCTATCTGTTTCCGCAGAGGCTCTGCTGTGACATCAATCACATTACTTGCGGATTACTGTTTCGCTTTGCGCCGCCGCTCCATTTCCGTGCGCCGCATCTCGCGCCGCCGCCCCGCATCGTCATAACGCCGCCGCTGCTCTTCCGTCTCGGGAATCACCGCGGCGATTTTCAACCGGTTGCCCTTCGCGTCCACGGCTACAAACGTCAGGTGCGCCGACGCTACATGCTGCACCGTGTCGGCAACGAAATTCTCCACAAAAACCTTCACGCCAACCTCCGCCGACGTATGAAAAACCCGGTTCACCGACGACTTCAGAATCACCAGATCCCCCACCCTTACCGGCACCAGAAAATCGATATGATCCACCGAAGCCGTCACCGCGTAACTCCGCGCATGGCGATGCACTGCCAGAGCGCCCGCCAGGTCGATCCAATGCATCAACCGTCCCCCCAGCAGCGCTCCCAGCGGGTTGGCGTCGTTGGGCAAAACCAGCTCCGTCATCTCGGATTGCGAATCCCTCACCGGCCGGGGCGTCAGCACTTCTTCATTCATAAGTCTTCTTAGTCCTCTCAGCTCGATTGAAACAGCCTTCTGTGGTGACAGCCGCCCTCGGCCGTCGGCCGGCCAAGCCCGGCAGTACCTGCGGTCAACCTTAGCTCGCAGCGCGCGTCACTTCCTCTCTTCTCCTGACATACGATTCCAGAAAGCATTCCGCCATGCGCTGCACTCGGCTGTCGCGATGCCGCTGTTCCCACCGCTCCGCCGCCGTATCAAACTCCAGCGTCCCATGCTCCGCCGGACGATGCCCACGCTCGCAAACGTAACGAACTTGAATGCGCCCACCAGTCCCGTTCTTCCCTTCACTGCACATGGTCCTGGCCGCAAACCGCACCGAATCCCACGCCCGCTCCCGTGGCAACCGGCCACAACCCTCCGCATAGCCAAGGTTGCAAAACTCCCGCAACTCCTCCTGCGACGGAGCCTCACCCTCATGCCCCGGCACAGTGCAATGCCCATCCCATCCGCATCCCAGCGGCAGCCGCCCCGCATGCAGCCATGCCCCGTTCTCCAACTTCTCCACCGGCATGAAAAACGGACAAGCCATTCGCTAATTCTCCACTTTTGAAGCCAAATCCTGAAATCGTCGGGACTCGCCATTGTAATCAGTCGCTGGAGTCCCCGCCACCTCGCAGCACAGTCGGCAGCGCGACCGAAGTTGTAGTAGTCTCGTCTTGACTCGCCACTGACCACTGATCACTGGCCACCCCCTTATGGACCGCATAGCCGCCCTCAACGACATCCTCACCCATGATCCCAACGACACTTTCGCCCGCTACGGTTTAGCCATGGAATATTCCAAGCAGGGTGACTTCGATCGCGCTCTGGCCGAGTTCTCCATCCTCCTGAAAGCCAATCCCGATTACACTCCCGGCTATTTCATGGCCGCCCAAACGCTCTCCCGTGCCGACCGCATCCCCGAAGCCAAGACCATGCTCACGGATGGCATCGCCTCCGCCCGCCGCACCGGAAATCTGCACGCTCAGGGCGAAATGGAAGCCATGCTCGCGGAACTGGGATAATCGTCCGGGCGACCGGCGTCAGACCTCGGACGTCAGACCTTCTACCGAAACTGCTGGGGCCGAGGTCAGAAGTCCGGCGTCTGAGGTCGTCTTTGCGATCATCCCGCCATCCTCCCCATCGCCCACTCCACCACCGCCGGGAATAGCTGATAAATCCTCAACGGCACATACATCGTCCACGGCACAATCACTTCCCGCTTCCGCTTCAAATATCCCCGCAGCGTAGCCCGCGCCACGCGCTCGGCTGTAATTCCCTTCACCGACTTCGGACGAACTCTCTTCAACTCATTCCCCCGCACTGCATTCTCGCTGAACGGCGTCCGCACATACCCGGGACAAACCGTCAGCACATGAATCCCATCCTTTTTCAACTCCACACCGGCCGCCTTGCCCATCGCATTCAGCGCAAACTTGGTCGCGCTATAAGCCGCGTGAAACGGCATCGGAATATGCCCCGCCACGCTCGAAATATTGATGATCGTCCCACCACCCTGCTGCCGCATCGCCGGGATCACCGCCTGCATCGCGGCCACCGCTCCAAACAAATTCGTGTCGAACATTTCCCGGCACGCCGCCATGTCCATCTGCGCCACCGAATCCAGCAGCCCGTGCCCCGCATTGTTCACCCAAACATCGATCCTCTGAAAATGATGCAGCGTCAGCCCGATCGCGCGTTCCACGTCCTCCCGGTGCCTCACGTCGCAAGCCATCGCCACCGTTCGCTCGCCATGCCCCACGCGCCCTCGCGCCGCTTCCACCCTGCCCGCATCGCGCGACAGCATCACCACGCTCGCGCCCTGATCGGCAAAAGTCTTCGCAATCGCTTCTCCAATTCCCATCGAAGCGCCCGTCACCACCACAATTTTCCCTGCGAGTTCCATAGCGCGCTTTTAGTCCTCTGCAACTTGTGAAGTCAAGCGCTGCGTTACAATCGAAGACGCCCACTCGCGGAGACTCCTTGGACGTCCTCATCCCCCTATTCCCGCTCGACGTTGTTCTGTTCCCCGGCACTCCCCTGCCCTTGCACATCTTCGAGCCGCGCTATAAAGAAATGATTGGCGAATGTCTCGCTCAGCATCGCCACTTCGGCGTCGTGCGCGCCGTCGAACAAGGTCTCGCAGAGGTGGGATGCACCGCCGAAATCGTCACCGTCGTCAAAGAGTACCCCGACGGTCGCCTCGATCTCGTCGCCGAAGGCCGCAATCGTTTCGAACTCGTGCGCGTCAATCAGGAACGTCCATTCCTTCAGGCCGAAGTTCTCATGATCGCCGACGAACCTGGAACCCCGCCGCCGGCAGACACCTCGCGCGCGGTTCAATTGCACTCCGAACTCATGGCCATCGCCGGCGCCAAACAAGATCTCTCCGCCGCCGATCCCTCGTTGCTCTCTTTCTATCTTGCCGGTTCCCTGCCTCTCGATTTGGATTTCAAACAAAAGCTGCTCTCCCTGCGCTCCGAGCCAGAACGTCTGTCCTTGTTCATTTCATATCTCGAAACCATCATCCCCAACCTCCGCCGCACCGCCAACGCCCGCGAAAAAGCCGGAGGCAACGGCCACGTCCACTGAAAGCGTCGTTGGTCGTTAGTCGTCGGTCGTTAGTCTTCTCAACGCGCGATTCATGAAATGGGAGTCCTCTGTCTCGGGACCGCGACTGAGGAAAGTCGACGTTCGCCCCGCTGCTCTTGGCCAACGACCGACGACCAACGACCAACGACGGTTTTGCCTTCCGCGTATAATCCAGAAAAGCAGTTGGGGGTTCCCTCATGAGTCTTCCACGCACGCTGGGCGAATTGCGCCGCAGTGCTTTTTCCGAGGAACGTCTTCGCACCCGCCGCGTGAAGGACGAACTCCGCGAAAACCTCATCGCCCGCCTGCGTCAGCACGACGACGCCAGCATCTTCCCCGGCATCGTCGGTTACGACGACACCGTCGTGCCGCAAATCGTGAACGCCATTCTTTCGCGGCACAACTTCATTCTGCTCGGCTTGCGTGGCCAGGCGAAAAGCCGCATCCTGCGCGCCCTTACGACGCTCCTCGATCCGCA
The DNA here is from genome assembly GCA_963749985.1 of uncultured Acidobacteriaceae bacterium. Classification (GTDB taxonomy): domain Bacteria; phylum Acidobacteriota; class Terriglobia; order Terriglobales; family Acidobacteriaceae; genus Sulfotelmatobacter. Next base: position 447,272 of record CAVVOS010000009.1, read on the forward strand.
CATGCCCTACCTCGCCGGCTGCGAAGTGCGCGACAATCCCTACGCCCCCATCTGCCGCCGCTGCCGCGAAGAAGTCGCGCGCCTAGGTGACGCCACTCCCATTTCCTATCTCACTCCCGACGACCGCTACGTCGAAAAACTTGCCACACCCGACGTCACCATTGCCGACCTCATCGGCGACATCGACCCCATCAAAGCCGCCCGCGGCGGCCACGAACTTTCCAGCGAGTTCACCGTTCACTACGGCCTGCTGCCCCGCGCCAACCGCGGCATCTTCGCCATCAACGAACTTCCCGACCTCGCTGGAAAAATTCAGGTCGGCCTATTCAACATCATGCAGGAAGGCGACGTGCAGATTAAGGGCTATCCCATCCGCCTTCCGCTCGACGTCGCTATCGTTTTCAGCGCCAACCCCGAAGATTACACGGCCCGCGGAAAAATCATCACACCGCTCAAAGACCGCATCGGCTCTGAGATTCGCACCCACTATCCCGCTACGGTCGATGAAGGCATCGCCATCACCGCGCAGGAGGCCTGGACCAGCCGCAACGCCCAGCTTTTGCACTTGCCCACCTACATTTCGGAAGTCATCGAGCGCATCGCCTTCGCCGCCCGCGAAGACAAGAAAATCGATAAGCGCTCCGGCGTCAGCCAGCGTCTCCCGATCAGCGCCATGGAGAACGTCATCTCCAACGCCGAGCGCCGCGCCCTCCGCAACAACGAAAAGCTCGTCGTGCCCCGCATCAGCGACGTCTATGCCGCCCTGCCCGCCATCACCGGCAAGCTCGAACTCGAATACGAAGGCGAGATGAAAGGCGCCGACCACGTCTCCCGCGAGCTCATCCGCTCCGCCATCGCCAAAACCTACGACGAATACTTCACCGGCGCCAACGTGCAGCAGATCGTGCAGTGGTTCGATCTCGGTGGCGAGATTCAGTTGTCCGATTCCGTTTCCGCTCTCGACGCGCTCGAAAACTTGCGAGACATTCAAGGCCTCGTCGATAAGCTCGGCCCGCTCGGCGTCTCCCAGAAAGAAAGCCCCGAGCAACAAGTCTCCGCTGCGGAATTCATCCTCGAGGGCCTGCACGCACACAAGCGCATCGGCCGCAATGAAGAACGAGTGTTCAAAGCCGGAGAAAAAAAGCCCGAACCAGTGCGCGAGAAAGGTTTCGAGAAAGAAGAACCACCGTACCGGCAGAGAAGGCAGTTTAATTAAGGTCGTTGGTCGTCGGTCGTCAGCCAAAATCAAAAGCCAACGACCGACGACTAACGACCAACGACGGTCTTATGAAACGCATTCGTTACTCCAAATACGTCCCCGACCCCGCCGGCGAAATGAGCATGGAGGACCTGCTCGGCGCGCTCTCCGACTACCTGCTGCAGAGCGGCTTCCAGAGCGACATGTGGTACGAAATGCCCGAGGGCGAACAAACCCTCGACGACCTTCGCCGCGCCATCGAGCAAGCCCTGATGGAAGGCGATCAATTCGACGATGACATGCGCGAACGCCTGCAGCAAATGGCGGCCGAAGGCCAACTCGACGAACTCATCCAAAAACTGATCGAGCGCATGCAGCAGGAAGACTACATCTCCATCGATCGTCCATACGAAGACCGGCCGCCCGACCCATCGCGTCCCTCCGGCGCCGGCGGCCAACTCGGTGAAAACTCCCAGCAAGCCAAATTCGAAATCACCGACAAGAGCCTCGACTTCCTCGGCTTCAAATCTCTCCGCAACCTGCTCGGCTCCCTTGGCAAATCCAGCTTTGGACGCCACGACACCCGCGACCTCGCCACCGGCATCGAAGCCAGCGGCGCTTCTCGCACCTACGAGTTCGGCGACACGCTCAACCTCGACATTACCGCCACGCTCTCCAGCGCCATCCAGCGCGAAGGCCTCGCGCTGCCGCTCAACATCGAATATTCCGACCTGCAAGTCCACCAGTGCGAGTACCAATCTTCTTGCGCCACGGTGCTCATGCTCGACTGTTCGCACTCGATGATCCTTTACGGCGAAGACCGCTTCACTCCCGCAAAGAAAGTTGCCATGGCGCTTTCGCACTTAATCCGCACCCAGTATCCGGGCGATTCCCTCTCGCTCGTCCTCTTCCACGACTCCGCCGAAGAGGTCCCACTCTCGCAACTCGCCCGCGTCAAAGTCGGCCCTTACTACACCAACACCCGCGAAGGCCTGCGCCTCGCCCAGCGCATCCTCCAACGCCAACGCAAGGACATGAAGCAGATCGTCATGATCACCGACGGCAAACCCTCCGCCCTCACCCTCGAAGACGGACGCATCTACAAAAACGCCTTCGGCCTCGATCCCCTCGTCGTCAGCCAGACGCTCGAAGAAGTCTCGAAGTGCAAGCGCGCCGGCGTCCTCATCAACACCTTCATGCTCGCATCCGACTACGGTCTCGTCCAGTTCGTGCAGAAAGTCACCGAGATGTGCCGCGGCAAAGCCTACTTCACCACCCCCTACACCCTCGGCCAATACCTCCTGATGGATTACATGTCGCGCAAGACGAAAACCATCCATTAGCAACTCTGGCGCAGGATACGAATCATGTGGGGACAGCCGCCTTCGGCTGTCCGGCCGGGCAACGCCCGGCAGTCGCCGGTAGTCACAACGACCGCATCCATGATGCTGCGCCGCGACTCGCATCCGGACCCGCCTCCCCTCGCCGAACTCGCCAATCTGCTGATACTCTTTTAACAACCCATGGCAAACTGCATTCGATGTGGCCGTCAGCTTCCCGGCTTCACCTTCGGCAAGAAGATCTGTCAGTGGTGCGTTCGCCACGAAGCCTACCAGCGCGGCGAACTCGCCGACGACGCACCCCAACCCGTCATGGCCGCCCCCTGGGTCCGCCGCGAAACCAGCATCGGCCTCACCCAGATAATCCTTGGCATCAACGTCGCCGTATTTCTCGGCATGGTGATCTTCTCCGGCAATCCCGCGGCTTTCGCCAATCCCATGCAGGAGTTTTCGCCCCGAGAGACCGTTCTATGGGGCGCCAACTTCGGCCCTTACACGCTGTCAGGCGAATGGTGGCGCCTGCTGACCTGCGTCTTTGTTCACGGCTACCTTCTACACATCGCCTTCAACATGTGGTGCCTGTGGAATCTCGGTGAGCTCTCGGAGTCGCTCTACGGTCGGTGGACCTACGCCGCCGTCTACCTCATTTCAGGCCTGGGAGCCAGCCTTGCCAGCATTGCCTGGCGGCCTGGCGGATCGAGTGTCGGCGCCTCCGGAGCCATCTTCGGCCTTGCCGGTGCTCTCATCGCAGCTTTCAAGCTCGGCGAGTTCTCCGTGCCTCGCGCCGCACTCAGCGGCACGCTGCGTAGTCTCATGGTGTTTGTCGTCTTTAATCTCATCCTTGGAGCCCGGCCCGGCAGCGCCACCGACAACGCCGCCCACATCGGCGGCCTCATCACCGGATTAATCCTCGGCGCGCTCATCGCTCTCATCGCTCCCCAGCAAGACCACGCCCCGCGCCGCGTCGCCCTCTTTCTCGTCGTGACTCTCGCCCTCGCCGCCGGCGCGATGGAACTGGCTCACTACCACGGCTTCCCCCTCCGCCTCGGACGAGCCAACTTCGGACAAGCTGATAATCTCCCCGCACACGATCCCGCCCAGGCAATCGCCCATCTCCAGAAAATCGTTCAGCAGCGTCCTGACTTTGTCCCAGCGCATTTTGCCTTGGCGCAAGCCTATTTCAACCAGGCCGAGTTCGCTCCCGCGGAAACCGAACTCAAGCGCGTCCTCCAGCTCCAGCCTCAACACGCCGATGCCCGCACTTTATTAGGGATGGTCTACCTGAACCAGAATCGCCCGCAGGACGCGAAAGATACCTTCACCCAGTTACTAACTCAAGACGCCAACAATCCCGACGCCCACTTCGGTCTCGGCCTCGCGCTAGCCGCCGAACAAAACCATCAAGCTGCTATCGAAGAATATAAAACCGCCACCCGCCTCAATCCCCAATCTCCCGGCGTCAACTACAACCTCGGCGTCTCCTACGCGAAACTAAACATGTACGACGACGCCATCGCCGCCTTCCTGAAAGAACTGCAACTCAGCGGCGATGATCCCGACATCGAAACCGCGCTAGCCGCCGCCTACCAAGCCAAAGGCCTGACCCAACAATCCGAAGAAGCCAAGCGCAAAGCCGATCAACTCAAGCAAAACGAATAACTCAACCCCTTGGCTGTCATGCTGAGCGAAGCAAGATCGTCCAAAGGACGATCCTGCGCAGTCGAAGCATCCCCACGTGTTCTTGCTCGTGTGGAGCGGACACTCCTGTCCGCCGCCTTCGACTTTGATCCTGACTTTGACGTTGCTCTGGCGAGCGCCCGTCGAAGTCGCGGGTGCCATCGTCTGGCCGATGTTGTCGAGCTCCTTCTTGAGCGCAAGGCTGTCCAGAGTTTTCAGCGGAAGAGAGAGAAATAAACTGATTCTGCGATCCAGGACGAAAAACGCCTCGCGAAACGCCCGTTCCACTTCCGCCTCGCTTCCGTGCACCGCCGCTGGGTCCGGAACGCCCCAATGAGCCGTCATTGGTTGTCCGGGCCAAACGGGGCAGACCTCTTTCGCAGCGTTGTCACAAACCGTAATAACGAAGTCCAGCCTGGGGGATCCGGCCAGGGAGAATTCATCCCAAGCCTTGCTGCGCAGTCCCTCGATCGGTAGGTGCGCTATTTCGAGCTGTCTCAATGCTTCCGGCCGAACTGTTCCTGAAGGATGGCTTCCCGCGCTGTAAGCCGTGAAAGTAGGCCCGCCTTTGGAATTCAGAATGGCCTCGGCCATGATGGAACGCGCCGAATTGCCCGTGCACAGAAACATAACGTTGTAGTGTCCTGGCATGCTCGTGTCTCCTACTGGCAGCAGGTTGGTCCGCAGCAAGCTTCCTTGCGCTGCGGCTTCACGGCCCGCACGAAGGCGCTCATGAACTTGCCGTCCACTTGCGGCGCAATCGCATCCACGTCGATGTTTTGGCCGGAAAGAAACTCGCGGGCGTCCTCTACCCGATAAATTCTGGTCGGCTCAATCTCAACCTTCTCGAATCCCGCAAACGCGAGCTTGCTGCGGTATTCATTCTCTTCAAGAGCACCTGCAACGCATCCCACCCACAGCAGCACACTTTGGCGAATCTCCGGCAGCATCTCGCCCCGCGTCACCACATCGGAGACAGCCAAGCGCCCACCCGGCTTCAGCACGCGAAGAGCCTCCCTCAGCACCCGGTCCTTGTCCGCCGAAAGATTGATCACGCAATTGGAAATGACCACATCCACCGAGTTGTCGGGCAGCGGTATGTTTTCAATTTCACCCTTCAAGAACTCGACGTTTTCCACTCCAGCTCTGCGCTTGTTCTCCTTCGCCAGCGCCAGCATCTCGTCCGTCATATCAAGGCCGTAGGCTTTGCCTGTCGGTCCCACTCGCTTCGCCGAAAGCAGCACATCGATACCTCCGCCCGAACCAAGGTCCAAAACAATTTCACCCGGATTCAGCTTCGCCAGGGCCGTTGGATTCCCGCAGCCCAGCGACGCCAGCAGAGCCTCTTCAGGAATCTGTTGTGCTTGCGACGAGTCATAAAGATTGGACGTGATTGGATCGCCGCACCCGCTGCTCGCCGTCGCCCCACAACACGAACTCCCCCCGCTGCTCACTCGCAAAGCCGCTTGTCCATACTTTTCCTTGACGACTTCCTTGATATCCACACTGCTCATCTCATCCCTCCTACCTGCAGATTTGAACAATTTGTTCGGGCTTTACTGCCTTGTTGCGAGTGCAGCACTCGGCGTAGAGAAACTGCAGCAGTTCCTGCAGTGCGTCAGTGTTTGCTGTGTACCGGAGAAAGGTGCTTTCTCTCTGAACCTGGACTAACCCTTCGGCCTTCAGCTTGTCGAGATGATGCGACAAAGTGGAGTTTGGGATCTCCAGCTCTTCCTGCATCTCGCCGACGACAAGGCCCTCCGGGTGGGCTGACAGCAACAACTGCATGATCCGCAGTCGCGGCTCCGTCCCCATGGCGGAGAACATGTCGGCGTATCGGGCGACCTGCTCAGCGGACTTCTTCGATTGCCTCACGTTCATATTTCGATAGTTGCAGAAATATGGATACGTGTCAAGCGTGCCCTGTCATGCTGAGCGAAGTAGGATCGTCCAAAGGACGATCCTGCGCAGTCGTAGCATCCCTTCGCGCCTTCTTGCTCGTGTGGAGCGGACAGTCCTGTCCGCTGCTTTTGACTTTTCTTTCCCCTCAGAATCGAGGGTGCCGCCCCCTCGCGTCCCGCTCCGTGTCAAAGCGCTGCCAGCCATATATCGACGTACATCAATATACAATCCGGTTTGTCAGATACTAGGTGCTGGGTACTGGGTACTAGCCACTAGCTCCCCAACTCCCCCACCGCCCGCCAAGCCTGATTGATGGCTTCATCTGTGTAAGCGTAAGCTCCCGCGTCCGCGTTCGCGATCGCGATTCGCCCAAATCTCTTCCGGGCCACTTCACAAGGAGTCTCGCCCCCCTCCAGCCAGAACGAATCGAAGAGTGAGTTGTATTGGTAAGCGTAACCATGCGGCCACCGATTCACCGTAATCGCCGCGATGTCGCGTGCGGGATCGAACCCTCCCGCCCCCAGCGTTCGCGCCAACTGCCCCCGGATCTCGCGCTCCATGGTTTCGAACGTCGTCTCGTATAACTCAAGCCGCCCCAACGTATGCTGCTCCCGCGCCGGCCGGCCCGGCTGGCACGGTGCCTTCATCATATGAACCACGATCGGCTCTTCCGGCTTGCGCGCGCATTCATACCCGCCAATGCTCACCGCCAGGTCGAGACCCATGCGCGTGTGATAGCACCCCGGAGCGTAAACCGCATTCGTGTTCAACTTCTGAAACGAGGTCCAGTTGCGCAGCGCAACGTTCGTATAAAGCAACGGAACCTTCTGCGCCGAAGCCAGAGCCTCTCGTTGCCTTTGTGGCAACTCTTCGCAAATGTAAGGGATCACCACATGCCAGCACGCCAGGATGCAATTCTTCGCCCGCGCGGTATAGACCTTGCCACCCTGCGCATAGGCTACTTCCACTTCTCTGGCCGTCGCCGCTTCGCCCACATGCTTCACCCGCACCGCGGTGCTGTTCAACCGGATCTTCACAGGCGAAGCAGACGAGTCCAGCCTGGAATAGTTCGCCTTCGCCAGCACCACATCGTTCACAGAGTTGCCCGCGATCGCATCCGGAATCAGCTTGCGCACCAGCAGCCGCGCGATTGTCGCATTGCCATCCGGGAAGTGAAAGAAATATTTGTCCGCCTCTTCATTCGGAATCGCGTCCCGGTTCATCCCCTTGCCTGGCGCGGGATCGAGCTTCATGCCTCTGAATCCGGGCAGGTCTTCTCCCCAGGCGTCTTGCGCGGGAACTGCATCAATCCCTAACCCAAACGTGGGATGCAGGACCGCCTGGTAGAGCTTCACCGCGTCCTCATGAACTTTGGCAACGTCCCTGAGAAAGCTGGCATAGCTCATGCTTGCCAGCTTCGCTTTCTTCTCTGAGGAACTGAGGCCGGGCAAGTAGTCGCGGGCATCGTGACGCAGCCGATCCAGGTCGCTCTTAGCCTGCGCAGCGAGCGGCGCCTCCGCGAGGAACTGCTTCCACGTCTCTCGATCAGTGGACTCAACGTAGTCCTTTTCGCCTCCCTTCAACGATGGCGGACCGAGCACCAACCGGTCGGCCCCGAAGGTTTCCTTATCGAAGAAGATTTTCGAACGCAGGCCCAGCGAGCGATACAGTTTGGCGTCGTGGTACCTGGGATAGGAAGCCACGTCGATGCCCAACTCCTCGATCAGTCCGCGCGCTTCTTGGCTGTAAGGCGCGGGGCTTTCAATCGAATACGTTCCGCCAAAACCAAGGCGGAACGCGTTGCCTATGCGAAACTCGTTGCGCTTGGCGTGTCCGCCAAAGTCATCGTGATTGTCGAGGATGAGAATGCGCGCGTTCGCACCTGCCAGCTTGCGATAGAAGTGTGCGGCGGAGAGGCCGCTGATGCCGCCACCCACGACGATGAGATCGTAGGTCTCGCCGGTATCTTGCGGCGTGCCGGCTGTGTTCCAGAAGCTGCCGTCACGCAAGGCGTGCGCCGCATCGAAAGAGCCGGGATGGCTGCCGCGCAGTCCAGTCAGCGCAGGCGGGTAGTAGTCGGACGACTTTTGGGAATCGACGTCGCCAGCGGCGAGGAGATGCCAGGGCGTGAGGGCAGCCCCTGCCGCGACCGCGACGCCGTTGAGGAAGTCACGGCGCGTGATGTTGCGTTGCATTCCGAGTTCACGATCGCTCAGGTCACGGTTGCTCATTCGGGCCTCCGAATCGCCTAGCGTTCCAACCGGAACATTCGCGCTAATGTTCCAACTGGAACATTTGTACGTACAACATTGTACGTATTAACTGAAAGTTATATTCCTTGCAAAGCCAACCGAATCAGCCAGTTGGCGGCAGCGGGTGTGTCTTTTACGCACTTCGTCGAAGTCCGGAAAAGTCCCCCAAGCCGGGTTGCGCCCGGACTTGCACGCTAACCGTCGGCCTTCTTGACTGCCAGCTCTGCTCCCTGAAAGCCGATGCGGCTGTGGGTGCCGTCGCAAAACGGTTTGTTGACCGAGCCGCCGCAACGGCAGAGAGAGAACGCTGGTTTGCCGGTTAGGTCGTACGCGGTTCCGTTGGCGTCGACGAGTTCCACCGAACCTTCGGGCGCTTCCACGCGGAAAGGGCCATTGGGACGGACTGTGATCTTTACCTGAGCCATGACTTTGATTCCTCCAACCTTACGGATTTCTAGTAAGGATAAAAAGATACCACCAAGCGGGGGTGGGTGTCGCGGGGCGGGCTTATGAGCGCTAGCCTAGAACAGGACTCGTTTCGCGGTGAGGGCGTCGTCTGCGTCCGCCGGAGATCGGATAGCGCTGTGGATGAAAGTCCCAGTTTCGCAGAAGCCGACTCGGGGCAGCGTCGTTGAGGTTCGTTTTGAGGCATACATTCCGGTTGTCCCGTGACGTGGGAGCAATTCTCTCCTGCAACGAACGCCTGAACAAATAAAAGCGGCCGCCAGCCAGATTGTCCGAGCAAAAAAGCCCCGCTCTCACGAGCGGGGCTTTCGACTTGGGGTGGAACGGGTGACGACTATACGGGACACTAGCGCTTGCCGCCGTGTCCACCGCCACTGTGTCCTTCACCGGCGCTGGCATGTCCGCCGCCGGAGAATCCCCGGTTGCCCGTGGAGGCTCGGTTACCTGCGGCGCTCCGGTTAGCGGTTGCCCCGCGATTGCTGCCGACGGAGCCGTGGGACGCCCCCGAGTAGCCCCTTGATGCGCCAGCATACCCGCGACCTGCGGCAGAGCCATACCCGCGACCTGCAAACCCGCGCGCTCCGTATCCGCCTCGCGCGGAAGAGAATCCCCGATAATTTCCGTGCACAAAGGCGGCATGGTTATAAAACGCTCCGCCGCGGAAGGCCCAAGGGTGGCCGCCGAAGAAGACTCCCCCGTGGAAGCCCCAGCCTATGCCCCATCCATGCCATCCCCAGCCGAAGCCGAAGAACGGCGAGATGGGGAAGCCGAAGCCGAACGAAATGTACGGGCCGCCAAATCCCCACCACGGATAGAACCCCGGCCACAGGCCTACGGGATATCCGTACACATACGCCGGGTTGTAAGCGGGCACGTACACCAGATCCGGATCAGCCGGCTGAATGTCGACATTCGGCCCTTGTTCGTACACGCGCTGTTGAGGCGTACTCCGCAGATTGCCCGCGTCGTAAGCCTTGTGACGCATGTACTGGACCGCCTGCATCACGTCATCTTGCTGGTTCTGATAGGCCTGACCCAGCTCAGAGGTCCACGACAAATCCCTGTCCAAGTTCGCCAGCACGGTGGGAAACTCCACTAGAGCCTTCACGCTGGGATCCCAATCCTGCTGGTCCACTTCCTTGGCCAGATCCTGTCCCTTCAAATCCGGGTTCGCCCGTACCATCCGGTTCGCCACTACAATCTGCGTCGGATACGCTGACGCGGCCAGTATCTGCGCCACGAGCGCATCGGGATACAACGCAATCGGAGCTACCAGCTTATGCAACTGCTCGGGAGGCAGCGCTGTGTATTGCCGTTGATCCGGCGGCGTTGGAGGCGGAGGCGCCTGCGCCTGGCCTTGGTATGTGTCTTGATCTTGCGGCGGTGGAGGCGCGACATCCTGAGGCGCGCTCTGGTCCGGCGCATTGTATTGCGGCGCGGTCTGCTGGGTCGGAGGTCCTTGATCCACCTGAGCGCTCACAGCCGCTGAGGGCTTGTCCATTGATTGGTCCTGCGACTGGGCCTGCGCCCTCAAGGAAGTACCAGTCCCGAGCGCCATTGCGCTCGTCAACACCGCGGTAAGAAGCGTTTTCGATAATTTGTTTTTCATAGTGTCTCCCAGAATTCCTGTTACTAGATTGAACACTGGGAATGCGGGAGAGTTCCGTTCTTTTGATTGAGTTACAGTGGTTGATATCGGCCAGGCAGTGGTGGATTTCACCCAATCAATACACCTGCGAACGAGAGGATGAGCTGTAGGTTTTTCTGACTTACCGTAACCTCGAGAAGAATTTTTTCAAAGTCAGGTTCTCACGTTTCCCCGGTGTTGTGAACGCATTGATCTCGTTATAGCACGCGGTGTGTAGGTTTCGGCCATGTGCCAAGCCGCGTTCGCGCCCTGCTCAGCGCCTGAAAGCGGGTGGTGCCAGGCAGAATCGCGGTCCCCTTCGACTCGCTACGCTCGTTCAGGGCAGGCTCAAGAACTGGAAGTCGTGCCCTTCCCGAGATCCTTGCGGCATGGTGGTTTCCGAACGACTCCGCTTAGGTACTTCTCGGTCTGGAAGCCCAATCCAAACGCATGCCTTCAACCCAGGCCTGTTCGCTATCCTCAATTGCGGTTCTCTGGGGTGGGACATTTATCGCAGCGCTGGAAGCGCTGCGCCACTCAAAATCACGCCGCGACCCTCAGCGCCTGAAGGCGTGCCCTTCCCGATCCTTGCTAGTATCGGCCCAACACGTCGCTCCGCTCGACTAGACAGGCGAGGGCGGCTGTCCCCACATGGACTTTCTCCAGTTCAAATGGGCAGGGGGCTGTTCATTCGGGAAGACGAGCTTGGGATGGAAGAGGGTACCGGCTACGATCTTCATGGCACGGTCAGGAACAGCAGGTTCCTCCACTGCGCTTCCCTTTCCCTGCGGGAAAGCTAAGCTTCGGTCGGAATGACAGGGTTTACTGGAGCTGCTATCTGCTCCTTTCCTTCTTGATCCCGGACGAAGAACGGTGCCTACCACCCCAACAGCAAGGGCGTCGGACAAGAGTGTCCGACCCACACGGGCTACAGCAACGGCAAGGGCGTCGGGCCTTCGGCCCGAGGACAGCCGAGGGCGGCTGTCCCCACGTGGACTTTCTCCAGTTCAAATGGGCAGGGGGCTGTTCATTCGGGAAGACGAGCTTGGGATGGAAGAGGGTACCGGCTACGATCTTCATGGCACGGTCAGGAACAGCAGGTTCCTCCACTTCGCTTCCCTTTCCCTGCGGGAAAGCGAAGCTTCGGTCGGAATGACAGGGTTTTAGTTGAGCTGCTATTTGATCCTTCTTGATCCAAGACACAGAAGGGTGCTGCCACCCGAACAGCAACGGCAAGAACCGTCGGGCCTTCGGCCCGAGGACAGCCGAGGGCGGCTGTCCCCACATGATCCAGATCTCAGGCGGCCAGGGTGTCGGCGGAGACGAGGCTGCGGTAGAGGTCGAGGTAGTCGTCGATCATGCGCTTGGTGGTGAAGCGGTCGCGGGCGCGGGTGTAGGCGAGCTCGGCGTAGGCGCGGCGCAGGGGACGGTCGGCATCGAGCTGGCGAAGAATGTCGGCGAGACTGCGGGCGTCGTTGGTGCGGAAGTAGAGAGCGGCGTCACCCCAGACTTCGCGAAAGCTGGGGATATCGTTGGCGACGATGGCGCAGCGGGAGAAAGCAGCGTCGAGCGGCGCGATGCCGAGCGGCTCGTAGCGCGCGGTGGCGGCGTAGACGGCGGCGCGGCTGTAGAGAGCGCGCAGTTGCGCTTCGGTTTGGGGACCGCGAATGGCGACGCAACTCTGGTCGGTGGAGACCTTCACGTCGGCGCGGATGGGAATGCGCGGCACGGGCACGGTTTGCTCGGCGCCCACGATACACACGGAGAACGGCTGGGTGTGTTGCGTAAGCAGGAAGACCTGCTTGCCGGCGTCGAGCAGGCGGCCGACGGAGAGCACGGAATCGTCCTTGGTGATGTAGGGATTGAAGAAGATGGGATTGCGGCCGGGATAAATGACGGCCTCGCGGCGGGGGCGGGTGTAGGTGGCGCGAAGGGTGTCGAGCATCCAGGCCGAGGGTGCAACCACGGCATCGGCAGCGGTAATGCCGCGGACTACGGTATCGCGATACCACTTGAGCCAGCGGGTGAGGCGCGGAGTGCAGCCTTGGACGGCCTGTGTCCAACTGATGAGATCGCCGTGCGCCATCACGACGCGCGGAAGGTCGACTGGGAGATTGGCGTGGCAAAACTGGTGGAGGTGAAGCAGGTCGGGCTGAACTTCACGCACCAGGCTGGCGAGGAACTCGGAGGATTCGGCAAGGTCTTGCGGCGCTTCATGCATCCACTCCAGGTGGAAAGCGGTGGGCCGATACTCGAGGCCGTGGAGAAGCTCCATCCAGGAAGTTTGCTCGGGCAGGGGAATCTCGCCGAAGCTGACCAGCGTGACTCGGACGCCGCGGGTGACCAGGCCTGTGACCAGTTCGCGGGTGTAGGTCCAGGAGCCGGACATGGTATCGGCGGTGACGAGAACGTGCACAGAGCCCTCCGAGAGTGTGCAGGACGCCGCAGTGGATGCGGGAATCCGGCATGTTGCGCTCGCCTATTCTAGTGCGGATGGGGCGGGGCGTCGAAGAATTATTTCGAGGCTGTAAGCCTCTGATCTTGAGACTTTGATGGAGGGCGGGCAGAGACTTGGCTGCCGGTCCGAGACAGGTCTGCGTGGCCGGCGAAATCGCGCAGGCATCTTTAGAAAATGTGGATCAGAAAATGTGGGTCAGTTCGCGCCCAGCCGCAGGCGCATGTCACGGGCGAGATTATCGATGAGGCGAATTTTCTCCGCGGCGGGAGCTGGGACCTCGGGCACCGACATGGCGAGTTCGCAGGAGAGCAGCATGGCAGTAAGCGACTCGCACATCTCGCTGCGAATCTGCTGTTCGACCGAACGGCGGGCTTGAGTTTCCTCACGCTTGCGGCGGTGCAGCGCGGAGCGAACTTCGCGCAACAGGCGCTCCATGCCGCTGACCGCAAAGTTGAGGTAGACGGGAAAGGCTGTACCCAGATGCTCGAGCACCTGGTCGCTTTCGGCGGGCTCGTTCTCCAGAAGAAATTGATCGAGGACGACCGCGGAGTAGGACTGTTCCCGAAGCCGAGCCATGGCTTGCTGCAGGTTTTCCGCCCAGTGGGTCTCGCTACCGGTGTCGGCTTTCAGGCTGGCGGCGCACTCTTGGCCGCGTGCTGATGGTGTTATGAGTAGAATCATGCTCTTGCCATAGCACGCAAGGCACCAAAACCGCGGGCATTGAAAAGACGACGTTTATCAAGAGATGGTGGAGACGACGTTCCCGTTGCGGAACGGCGAAGCAGTTCTGAGTTCCCACGGCAGTTCGCAGTTCCAGGCTCTCAGTGAGACGATCCTGGGGCAGACTGGGAACTGAGAACTGCCTTTTGCCTTTAGACCTGCGCCGCGTAATCCTTGAGCTTGCGGTACAGAGTTGTCTTGCCGATGCCGAGCAGGCGGGCGGCCTGCAACTTGTCGCCGTTGAGTTCCGCGATGGCGTTCAGGATGGTTTGCCTTTCCAGTTCCGCCATGGGGACGATCCGGCTCTGGCCGTGTCCGTTGCCGTTGGCGGGGACGGCGACGTGCGCGCCGGCAATGGCGGCAGGCAAGTCGGACACATGAATCATTGGTCCGCTGGTAAAGGCGCAGGTACGCTCCAAACAGTTTTCCAGTTCGCGAACGTTGCCCGGCCAGTCATAGGCCAGCATGGCTTTGACGGCATCGTCGGTGAGGGTTTTTTCCAGTCCCGAGGCGCGCAAGGTTCGCTCCATAAAATGGGCGATGAGCAGGGGGATATCCTCTCGCCGTTCGCGCAGGGGCGGAATGCGCAGGCTGAGAACGTTGAGGCGGAAAAAGAGGTCACGGCGGAAAGCGCCTTCGGTGACCGCCTGCTCCAGGTCGCGGTTGGTGGCGGCCAGGATGCGGACATTGATGGGAATGCGGCGGGTGCTGCCCACGGGGCGAATCTCCTTCTCCTGAATGGCGCGCAGAAGCTTGGACTGGAGGTCGACAGGAAGCTCACCAACTTCATCGAGGAACACGGTTCCGCCGTCGGCGATGGCCAGCAGTCCGTCCTTGGCTTGATTGGCGCCGGTGAAGGCGCCTCGGACGTAGCCGAAGAGTTCGCTTTCAATCAGGGTGGGCACGAGCGAGCCGCAGTCGACGGGAATGAACGGCTTGTCGCGGAAGGGTCCAGAGTAATGGATGGAGCGGGCGACCATTTCCTTGCCGGTGCCGCTCTCTCCGAGAACCAGCACAGGGTGGGAACTGTTGGCGGCCTTGGCAATGATGCGGTAGAGCTTTTCCATCTCGGGAGCGCGCCCGACAAGGCCTCCGTAACCTTGCTTAGACTTGAGCTTCTCGCGCAGCATGCGGTTTTCAGTTTTGAGTTTGAGGTGGTTGGAGACGCGCTCCAACAAAAGCCTGAGTTCGTCGGCGCTGAAGGGCTTGGTGACGTATTCGTAAGCTCCGTTCTTCATAGCCTGCACCGCCGATTGCACGGTGCCGTAGCCGGTTACCACGATGACGAGAGCATCGGGATGATGGGCCTTGATGCGGCGGAGGGCCTCCAAGCCGCCAGCCCCCGGCAATCGCAGATCGAGCAGAATGGCGTCGATGGTTTGAGATTGCAACAGGCGATAGGCGTGCTCGGCGGAATCGGCCACGTGGGCCATGAAACCGAGGGACAAGGCGACCTCGCGGCATGCGTCGCGGATCGATCGCTCGTCGTCGACGATGAGGAGGTTCAGAAAGTTGGCGGCCAGGATCTGTTGAGTAGGGAGAGTGGGTGCGACAGCGGCTGACGTCATAAGAGTGATTCCTTCTTGAGTTCCTGAAACGGTGTTGGCGAGGGTTCCGAATGCGGACTGGCTGTATCCAGAAACTCTGGATCGGTGTGCTGCGATGCGCGGGGGAGCAAGACCATGACACGGGTTCCGCGGCCTGGTTCGCTTTCGAGGTGGATCAGTCCGCGATTGGTGGTGACGATGCTGCGGACGGTGGTCAATCCCAGGCCGGTACCTTTGCCGGAGCTCTTGGTAGTGAAAAAAGGTTCGAAGAGACGTTGGCGGGTTTTCGCGTCCATGCCGCGACCGTTGTCGCTGACCATCAGGAGGACGCAAGGAAAGGCGACGGCACCGCGCTGCGCCGGCATCGATCCGGTGACGGTCTGAAACTCACAGTTGCGGGTCTCGACTACGATGCGACCGCCGTCGGGCAAGGCATCGCGGGCGTTAAGCACAAGATTGAGGAGGATCTGCTGGGCTTGCGCCTGGTCAATCTTGACCAGACCCAGGTTTGGATCGAGATGGAGCTCGAGTGCGATGTTCTCGCCGATGAGGCGGGTCAGCAGATCCTGCATGGCTCCGGCAATTTCGTTGAGGCAGAGGGCGCGAGCCTGGGCGGCTTGCGGCCGGGCGAAGACGAGTAACTGCTGCACCAGTCCGCTGGCCTGCACGATGGCGGCGCGAATCTCGTCGGCATACCTGCGTCTTCGGTCGCGGGGATCCAGCGCGGAGAGCAGCAGATCGCAATAAAGCATGACGCCGGTCAGCAGGTTGTTGAAGTCATGCACCACGCCCCCCGCCAAGCGGCCGACCGCTTCCCATCGCTGCGCTTGGATCAAGCTTTCCTCGGCGGGAGCAGTGCCGCCGTCAGGCTCGGCGATAAGCAAAGCGTGGGTGGGCTCGCCGGGGGAACAGGGCAGACGCCACACTGTCCAGTTGGTGGTGGCCAGTCCGTGCATTGCATTCTTTCCCTGGAGGCGGATGCTATCGCGCGACGCCTCCAGCAGATCCCGCACCAGCGGCTCGATGGTGCCGTGGTCTTGCGGAGGGATCAAATCGTGGAGCCGCAACGAGCGCTTGCCGTTCAGGTGGGGCCGCAGCGCTTGCTCGAAGGCGGGATTCATCTCGACAATCACTCCCTGCGAGTCACAGCGAGCGGCGGCGACGGGAGCGTGTTCGAAAAAGGAACGGAAATCTACCCTTCGGTTCGCGGCTCCCGAATGCTCTGAAAACGGAAATGGAGTTGCGGTGCTCATGCTGATACTGTGCCGTGGGAGGAGTCCCGAAAGGAACAACAAGATGGGCTGTCCGATACCTCGGTGTTCCCGAAATGGTACGTGCGCGGATCGACGGTACGGACAATCCGCTCTGCTATCTCGCCCCCACTACGCTGGTCTCCCTCACTACGAGTCCCACTATAGGAGGCCCAAAGTGACACTGCGAAGGGCAGACGTCACCGAGGTCTGGAATAATTCTGTGGAAAACGCAATAAGAGTCTTGGATTGTTTAACATAGGGACAAATAATAAGCATCGGAAAGGATCTAGTCTGAGAATATCCGGGCAGGAAGACGGCAAGTTATTCTTTGGCGGGACTGGGAAATTCGCGCTTAGCGACCGAGTTATGATCGGTGAGGGTGACGGGAGCGGTCAGGCGGAAGGTGAGGCGGCGTCCTTTCTGGACGCAAAAGCCGCTGGAACATGCATCGGATTTAGGGTCGGCGAGTCGGGCCTCGCCGCGCGCCGCGCTCGACTGGAATGTTCCCCGGGCAAACAGGCTGGAGGTCTGAACCACCAGCGGCCTGCCATCGACGGTGATTGTGCTCAAGGTGAGGCGCACGTATCCTGGATCGGGGCTAAGGCCGGGACGATCCGTGGGGCCTTCGGCAGACTCGACGCGCCCGCTGACCGGAGTGCCACGTTCGACGAGCGTATCTCCGTCAATGGTAAGGGGTCCGGCGACCGAAGCCGTGAATGGGTCGCCCGCACTCACATGTGCGGTAGAGAGCGAACTCTCCAATTGTATGGTGATCAGCATCCCGGCCGGAAGGCTGCGGGCGCGCGCGGGTGAGCGAAAGGGTGTACCGCTGTCCCGCTGCTGATCGGGTGGAATCGCGGGCCGTGCGGCGTCGGGTTCCGACGCGCGATCGGGATTTTGATGGAATGGGAGCCTTTGATCGCTATCACTCGATGGCGAACTTGCACCCGTTTCGGTGCGATGAAAAGCGTTGGGACGACCGCATCCCTGGACGAGGCTCAGAGCAAGGCAAAGCCCAGCCGAGGCAAAGCTGGCCCCTACGCTGCTTCGAAGTGTGGCCATCGTATGCATGGTCGCGCGATTCTCTGCTGCCCGGTAAGTGGCAAATGAAGTACCAGATCAGGGCTCAGCGAATCAAGCACATACGAACTCGTGGGCATCCGGCAGTGTAGAAGTTGCCGGTTCGCGGTCGGGATGTTCACAGAACCGGGGGGGATCCTCCCTGCTGCAAAAACAAATTGCGGAGAGCGTCGGCGCTCTCCGCGAAGATTGCATCGATGGAGGGGAAACTAGTTGGATCCGCCGGCGTTGGCGCTCTGCGGTTCGTTATCAGGCTGAGCGATTACACCGTCGAAGGGCGTTGCCGCGACGTAGTGCCCGTGCACCACACTGATGCGGCGCAACGGGTAGCCGGAATCCGGTCCACGCTGCCAGGTGCTGCCGCCATCGGTGCTCTCGAACACGACGCCGGTCTGGCCGCTGGTCGCGAGCAGACGTTTACGGCTACCGTCATAGGCCACGGAGGTGATGTCCTTATCGGGCAAACCAGCCACAACGTGCTTCCAGTTCTGGCCGGAATCCACGCTGCGGAAAGCACCTTCGCGAGTCGCCACGAAGATCAGGCCCTCGGGCGCGACGGTTACGCTGCGAATGTTGATGGGATACGATGCCAGCGCCGCAGGCTGCCAGGCAGTTCCGGCATCCTGAGAAACCAGCACGCTGGAGCGGGTTGCAGCCACCACCAGGTCGCCCTGGGCCTGCACCGCAACGAAGTCCTTCTCGCCGGCGACAGGGCCGCCCATCCAGACCTTGCCTTGATCCTTGCTGCTGAACAGTCCGGCGGAAGTCGCCGCAAACCAGCGGCTCGGTCCGAGGTCGGCATCGTTGACGCGGCCTTCCAGCACGGCGTGGGTACTGGTTGTGGAAGAGACAACCTTCGTCTTGCCGCTCTTCAATTTCACGGTTCGCGATACTGTCTTCTGCAATTCAATGTTATTGATTGGCTGCCAAGCCGCGCTGCCTTTGACGAGTTCAAACACGCCGCGGTTGGTTCCGGCGATCAAGCTGCCGTTGCTGGCTTGCTTCAATGTAAAGACATCCCGCCCATCCAGGCCTGAGCTTTTCTGCTGCCAGCTCTGCCCGGCATCGTGGGTGGAGAACACGCCGCCGAATTCGCGGTCGTTCACCACGCCGATGTAAAGCGTGCTGGGTTCCGCACTGTCGGCGAGGATGGCGCTAACGTAACGATGGGTATATCCATGGTTGGAACTGGTGAAGGTTGCCGCGGAGTCGTCGCTGGCCAGCACGCCGCTGCGGTCCGTCGCGAGCAGCACGCGTTGCGAGTTGCGCGGATCGATGAGCACATCATTCACCACTACGTCAGGATTGCTCATGCGCTTCCAGTTCTTACCCTCGTCGACGGTCTTCCACAAACCCTCGGTGGTTCCGGCATAGACGATGGCGGGATTGCTGGGATCCTGCTTCAGCACGCGGGTGCGCCGCGCAGTGAAGGGAATGCCCTTGATCTTTTCGAACAGGTCGCCGCCGCTAACGCTCTTATAGATGCCCGAGCAGGCGCTGGCGAAGACTTCCGAAGGATTGGCGGAGCTGACGATGATCGAGAAGACATCGGAATCGTCGATCATGCCCTTGTTGATGTGCTGCCAGTTGGCGCCGTCGCTGGTCTTCCATGCGAGGTGCCAAGTACCGGCATAGATCACGTTAGAATCTTTCGGGTCAACCGCGATGGATTCGATGTTCTTGACGATACCGTCATTGGGGGAAATCCGCCGCCAAGTGTCGCCGCCGTCGGTGCTGCGGTAAACGCCATCGAGGGCGCCGACAACCACAACCTTGGTGTCGGAAGCCGAAAGCGCCATGGCGCGAACGGACTTGCCATGCATGGCCGGCAGAGCTTCCCAATCTTTGCCGCCGTTGTGAGTGCGGAAAATGTCGCCAGCATTCTGATCCTGCACGCTCCAGGCCGAAACGTAAATGGTCTTGGAGCTCTGCGGATCGATGGCAATGTGATCGAGTACGTAATCGTCGCCGGCGCCGAGTTTGGCAAATCTTGACCAGTTATGGCCGCCATCCTCGGAGACAAAAATCACGCCCGTGCTGGTACCCAGGAAAACGCGATTTGGATTGTGCGGATCATAAGCCAAGCTGCGGACGTCGCCTCCATCCGGACCCAGAACCGTCCATTGACGATTTCCCGCAAACGCAGCCGTCGAAGCTAACATCAACACCATCAGCAGCTTAAGCCAAGCAGATTTCATAAATGTTTCGTCCCCAAGCGGAGAAAGTTGGATGCGCACCCAGACTGACAGGGTAACCCAGCCACAGCAAGTTACTGAAGGACACGACAAAAAAGGGGCCGGTCGACATCGCCGACCGGCCCTTTGACTGCGCTGCCGAAATCAGTTCATTTTCATGGCAGCCTTCTTCTTAGCCACCGGCTTGGGATGATCCGGAACATTTGGCACTTTGGATTCATCCACGGATTGAGTGCCGGTCGAGTCGAAGGTCGCGCCCGGAGGCACGATCCAGTACTCGGCCGTCTTGGTGCCACCGCTGCCGGTGCGCACTTCGATGCGGCTGGGGTCAATTTGCTGCTGGGCCTCGCCATGCGCAAGATAGAACTTGGAATTGACGGCACGTTCTCCCGCCAGATTCTTGCGTTTCTCTGTTGGCTCGGCGTTGCCGACGATGACCAGCTTGTTGTCGGGGTTCTGCTGCAGGTTCTTGGCAACGTCATCCAAGATGGCCTTGCAGGTGTTATCGACGCGCCAGGGCTTCTTCTCGTTGGGGAAGTCGCACTGGCTCAGCTTGGCTGCCTTCGGTGGCGGAGGAGGAGGATTCTCGACCGTCACTTGGGTCGTAGCCTGGCCGGTCAGGCCGCGCGAATCGGTGCAGGTAGCGCCGACAGTGATTGGACCCGGCACCGTGCCGGTGGTGTTCAGCGTAGCCGAACTGCCGCTGCCCGATACGGTTCCAGCGCTGGCGGTCCAGCCGCCGACCGAGACGGGAACACTATCCGGACTGGTGCAGCTGGCTGACAGGTTTGAGGTTCCACCAGCCTGCAAGGTCGACGGGCTGGCGGAGAGAGACACCGTGGGCGGGTTCTTCGGCGGCAACGCCTTTACGGTGTAGTTCGCCGAGCAGCTCGCCTCGTTGTTGCCCTTCGCTTTCGGGTCGGTCACATGGGCGGTAACGGTGTAGCTGCCGGGAGCCGCGTTGGTGGTGTCGATCTGGGCGGTCGTGTCCTTCCCGGTAATCTGACCTCCGTTGCCGCTCCAGGTGTATGTAACTGTGTGCTTGGGATTGAAATTGCTGGCGGTCACGGTCGCCGTGATGGGTTCACCCACCAGAACTTCGGCCGGCTGCACCGAGCAAGCCGCCGCTGGTACTAGCGCGGGCGCGCCACCCCAGCTGAAAACGAGGCCGGTGCGCAGCCGAACTCCCTCGAACGAGGGACGCTCCAGGCTGGGAAAATCTTGGGAAGCAAAACCGGCGTAATTGTGCCGGCCCCAAACGTAGTCGGCTTCAAACAGGCGGAACGCAAGCCACTTCTTAATCGGCAGATCCATGCCGCCGCCTAGAATAGCGCCCACTCCGTTTCCTACATTGAGGCCGCTCACCGCCACCCGGTTCAGACTGATCAGGGTGTGCAAGAAGTAATTTGCATTGTCGGTGCGCCAGATGAAGCGCGGACCTACAGATCCCGTGGTCTCGTAATTGCCGCTGCCCCAGTTATGACCGAGGTCAAACTCGATGCCCCAGTGGGGATCAAAGTTGTAAGTGAGAGCGCTGCCAAACCCTTTAGACATATCCGGAACGTTGTAGCCCGTGGGGTTGTTGTAATCCCCGAACGGGGTAGGCACCGTGCCGCCGGGATGCAGCCACTGATATCCCGCGAACAAGTCCCACTTTGGGTTCGAGTCGGTCTGCGCAAACGCAGAACTCGCAATGAGTGATAATGCCAGGATCGCTAATAGACCGACTACTACACGGCCTCTGCTAAAACTAGAACAAAGTGACATTCCGTCCTCCAAATGGATACGCGACTCGCCGGCGCTTCGATGCGCCGACCGCGGCGAAACCGTTACAGTCAATCTTGAAACCAGGCCCTATACCTTGAGACCCGCAATTTTAACGCACGGCGTCAGCGAACTTCAAACTATGACAGGATTCTGCCAAGGATAGTGTTCCGTATTGCACACTATATCTCTCGGCGCCGACGGCGGATCGATCACCTTCTTAGAAGGAAACGAATATAACTACTACAGCCAACGGTCCCTTTTCAAGAACTTCCTGAAAAGCGCGCCCGCGTGGTGGCGCGTTCCATCTCAAATTGATATCCCAATCGCGCTCCATCGCCTTTTGGCAATGGCATCCGTCCCTGTGGGATGCGTGGTCCGCTCCGCACTCTTGCCCCATGGGAAGCTGGCCGCGTATGGTTATAAGCTCGGTACCTGAACGGGCAGACTGCTGGAGATGACCACTGAAAGAGCGGCCGATAACCAAGGGATGAGCCACGAAAAAGTACTAATCGTCGAGGATGAAGAGAACGAGCGCACCGGCCTGGCCGAGTTAGTTTCTTCCTGGGGCTACCGCACCGAAACCGCTCGGGATGGAGTAGAAGGCTTGGAGAAAATGGCGCAGTGGACGCCCTCCATTGTTGTTACCGACCTCAAGATGCCGCGCATGGGAGGCCTCGAACTGCTGGAGCGACTGGCGGAGCAGACGCAAGCCATGGCGGTGATCCTGGTAACGGCGCAGGGCACCATCGACAGTGCGGTGCAAGCGATGCGCCTGGGAGCGTATGACTACATCACCAAGCCCATCGACACGCAGCGGCTGCGCGCCATGCTGCAAAACGCATCCGCTTTGCTGGGCACCCGGGCCGAACTGGAAAGTACTCGCCGCCGCCTGCGGGATTCCGGCTCTTTGGGCCAACTCCGGGGAACCTCGCGCAAGATGCAGGAGATTTTCCGGCTCATCGAATTGGTGGCCCCCAGTACCGCGTCGGTGCTGATTACGGGAGCCAGCGGCACGGGCAAGGAACTGGTAGCACGCACCATCCATCAACTGAGTCCGCGGCGTGACCGGCCCTTCGTCGCCATCAATTGCGCGGCTATTCCTGAAACGCTGATTGAAAGCGAGATCTTCGGCCACGAAAAGGGCGCTTTTACCGGAGCTTTGGAACGGCGCACGGGATGCTTCGAACTGGCTGAAGGGGGCACGATCCTACTCGACGAAATCGGGGAAATGCCGGTGGGCACTCAGGCCAAGCTTCTGCGCGTGCTTGAGGACCACAAGCTACGCCGTCTGGGCAGCAAAGTGGAGACGACGGTGGACGTGCGCGTGCTCGCCGCCACCAACAAAGTTCCGGACGATGCGGTTGCGTCGGGCGAATTGCGCAGCGATCTCTATTACCGGCTCAACGTTTTCAACATCCACATGCCTCCCTTGCGGGAGCACAAAGAAGATATTGCGGATCTGGTGCAGCTTCTCCTTTCGGAGATGAGCGCCAAGCATAACCGCAAGACGGTCGCGGTCAGCGAAGCGGTGCTGAATCTGTTCAACAACTATACGTGGCCGGGAAATGTCCGCGAGTTGCGCAACACGATTGAACGCGCCGTGATTGTCTGCGATGGCGGCATGATCGAGACCAAGCATCTGCCTCCCGGATTCGGCCACACCATCCTGCGCACCAGCGCGAATGATCCCGACGCCATCCGTCTGGGCGTGGGCACTACAGTGAGCGAGGCGGAAAAGATGCTCATCCTCAAAACGCTCGAATCGACGAGCAATAATAAAACGCGGGCTGCGGAAATTCTCGGAATTAGCTTGAAGACCCTTCATAATAAGCTCAAGGAGTACGGCAGCAGCACGGGGGACGCGGATCCCGGCAAGGAGGAATCTTAAGAGCAGTTGCCAGCCGCCAGTTGCCAGTTGCCGGCAATCGCTCAAAACCTTCGCTGAAGCGAACCGTTCGCTTGGCGGTGAACTGCTTCAACTGGCCGCTGGCAACCGGCAACTGGCAACTGCTTCCCTCGCATGCGACGCAAAGCCATCATCGTGCTCGCCATCACCCTCTTGGTGACCGTGATGGTGACTGCCTTTTCGTATCTCTACATCTCGCAGATCCTTCGCCAGCGCATCGACAATACTTACGAAAGCGCCGATCGCCTGACCAAGCAGCTTGCCTACTTCGCCGAGAACGACCTGCCGGACTTGAGCAGCACGCGCATCGACACCAATGATCCCGCCGCGGTGCGGCGTGCCCTGGCCGAGTATCTGCCGATGGATACGAACCTTCTAAACAATCTCGAATCGGAGGTTGACCTTTGGCCCTACATTTATGACGCTTCGGTAGTGGACGCGAATGGCAAGGCGCTGCTCCACTCCAATGCTCAACTCGTGGGCAAGCAAGTTGCGAAGCGTCCTGACTTTCTCGAGGTCAAGACCGCCCGGTTCCGCGAACAACTCCGCCTGGTGTACCGGCCGTCAGCAATTTACGACGTGAGTTACCCGCTGCAATTGAACGGAGAACCCTTCGGTACCATCCGAATCGGCGTTTCCACGGTCTTGCTCAAGAGTGAAATTACGCCGCGTCTGATGCACGCGCTTTATTTCTCCATCGCGTCGATTTTGGCTTCCCTGCTTCTGGCCGCAATGATCTCCAATGTGGCCCTCGGCCCACTGAGAAAGATCAGCCTCAACCTGGACAGCGTGAGTTCGGGCACGGCCGAGGAACTATCAGGGAACGAATCGGAACACGATGAATTCGGACTGGTCACGCTGAAGATCGCAAACCTGGGGCGGCAGATGCGCGACACCAAGGAGATTTTTTCCGCGTTGAAAGACAACGTGGACCAGCTCATGTCGAAACTGCAGGATGGCTTGATGCTGTTCACGCGAGACTCCAGGGTGGTGCTGGTAAGTGCGCCGGTCGAGCGCTTTGTCGGCAGGCCTCGAGGAGAACTTCTGGGCAGAACGGTAGGCGAGGCCTTCTCGCGCGACACGCTGCTCGGGGCCCTGGTGATTGACGCTTTTGAGCGAAAGCGTCCGCTGGTGCAGCGCGAGTTTGTCGCTGCCGGCGGCAGGCGGGTTCAGGTTTCGTTGGATTTTGTGCAAGAGAAAGGCACGCAGATCGGGGCTCTGCTGATCATGCGGGATGCCGAATCTGTGCGGCGCATCGGAGACGAAATCGAAATGTCCCGGCGTCTCTCGGCCAGCGGACGGGTTACGGGCGGCGTCGCCCATGAGGTCAAGAATCCCATCAACGCGATCGTTCTCCACTTGCAACTCCTGCAGAACAAGCTGGCACAACTCGATCCCGACACCCGCCGCCACATGGATATTATCGGCAGCGAGATTCAGAGGCTCGACCGGGTAGTGCAGACACTGGTGGACTTTATGCGTGCCCGCGAGCTGCATCTCGAGGAAGTGGATCTGCGCCGTTTGCTCGAGGACGTGGCCCTGCTCGCCACCCCGGACGCGGAGAGCCACGGCGTCATGATCAAGTTTGCCATGGCTGAAGAACCGCTACCCATCAAGGCCGACCTCGACTTGATGAAGCAGGCGCTGCTCAATGTGGTGCTCAACGGAGTACAGGCCATGCCTCAGGGAGGGCCGCTCACCATCTCAGCGCACCGCGAGGGCAATGCAGTGGTAGCCGAGGTATGTGACCAGGGCATCGGCATTGCGGAAGATTCGCATGAGAAGGTCTTTGAGCTTTACTTCACCACCAAGAAAGACGGCAATGGCATCGGCCTGGCGCAGACCTACCAAATCCTGCAGTGGCATTACGGGTCGGTGGAATTTGAATCGACAGAAGGTGAGGGAACAACGTTTCGCTTCAGGATTCCCCTCGCTGCGTCGACACTCGACGCAGAGCACGAAACTCACTTCGAGGCTCTGATGTCGAAACCTAGAACGTGAGTTCTCCCACAACTCTGCAAGGCGTAAAATTCAGACATTCTCGTCGCGCCTTGGATTGAATGATGACTCTGGCCGCAATCCTCGTGGTTTCTCTAGGTTTGGGATGCTTGCCACGCGGCGTCCGCGGATCCGCACTGCAACCTCCAGACCAGCAATCGCCCACTGCTGCGACCTCCAGCTCATCAACGGCGGCGAGCCAAGACAGCACAACGCCATCCCAGCAGGCACCTCCCGCGCCGAGCCCGGACTCGACGGTACCGCTGCCTGCTCCTCCAGCCGACCAGACGCAGACTCCCGCCGGTCCGGCAAAACCGTCTCCGAGCAAGCCTCACCGCCCTCATAAGAAAGCAACCACTGCGAATTGTTCGACCGCCCCGACAGCGTTGAACCCAGCAGTCGGGAGTACCGCCGATTCGAAGAATGCTGGTTCAACGAACACCGGCTCAAACGATGCTGGCGCGACCTCCACAGATTCAAGCAACGCCGCTGCGGCGCCCGCGAAACCTTGTCCACCGCCGAAGAAAGTTGTGCGCAACGGAGGATCGCCTGAACCTACCGTTCAACTGAAAGGGGGCACAGCTGAAGAGGCATCGCACCAGCGTTCGACCACCGACCAACTTGCGACCGCGACCCAAGAAAACCTGAAGAAGATCGCGGAACGTCAGCTCACACCAAGCCAGCAGGAGATCGTGAGCCAGATCAAGCAGTTCATGGAACAGTCAAAAGCAGCTGTTGCCGCCGGAGACCTGGAGCGCGGCCGCAATCTCGCGATGAAGGCTCACTTGCTTTCCGACGAACTGGTTAAACCATGAAGCCGGCGTTGACCTCGCTCACTTCCCTTTCGGCCGGGCTGCGTTGACTTTGGTCAGAAGATCCTGAGACATGGCCTGCATCGGGCCGGGAATCTTTACAGCTTCGGTTAAGACGTCGTGCGCTTCGCTCGCCTTGTTGAGTTTGGCATAGGCAAAACCCAGACGGTAGAGCGCGACCGAGTACTGCTGATCGTCTAGTCCCTTCAGCAAGTCGGTCGCCGTCTTCAATTCCGGGATTGCCGCCAGCATCTTGTCTTCCTTGATATCGGCGTATCCCACAATCGAATGAGCCACTCCCGCCGAGAGTTTACGCGGCTTGTCGGCGTCCGGTGCATCGGCATCGGCCACTGTGATTGCTTTCTGCGAGTAGGCAATGGCCTTGGCCACGCTGCCGGGTTTGGCGTCGTCAACGTAAGCTCCCGCCAACAGCAGCAAGGCGGGCAACGATTTGGGATTCGCCACCAGTGCCTTCTCACCATACGCAAAGAGCCGCGCCTGATCGTTCAACTGGCCCGCGCCCAGGGTGTACATGGCGTAGCTTGAGACTTGATCCTGAAACCTGGAGTCGGGGAAAGCAGCGGTGTACTTCTCGATGTCGGCCATGCGCAGTTTGGCGTCATTCTCGCTGGCGATCACGTTGAAACCCGCCGACTCGAGAAAGTCGCATGAGTTCTTGGCGGCGGTCTTGTCGTCGATCACTTGCTGCTTAAAAGACGCGTCGCTCATCCCCTCCGGCTTGGGTTCCTTGTCGATGGAATGGCAGACTTCTCCTCCCCTGACGGCATAGTCCTCCAGCTTGGCGTTGTTCTTTGCCTGCTGTGCCAAGCTGGCTTGCGAGACGAGGATATCAAGATTGTGCGGCGAGCCGGCCAGCGCCTTATCTCCATACTCAAGGGCTTTGTTCAAGTCGCCGGTGGTCTGGTAGGCCTGCGAAATCTGCCAGTCTCCATAGGCCACGGCTGCGGGGTTTGAGGAGTACTTCTGCACAAAGTCCTGGTACATGGCAAGCTTTTTGGCCGCGTCCTGCTCGTTCGAAATGGCCTGCAGTTCGCGGTCTTCGGGCGTGCCCGCCGGAATCAGGATGGTGTCGGTCTGCGCGATAGACTGCACCGAGAGAAGGAGAATATAGAGGAAAACGGCAAGCAGCACCAGCGACCCTGCGTAGCGTTTCATAGGTCACCTCCGCTGTGGATGAAATGGGAGTTCGACTTCCATCAGCAGGCGAATCGTAGCGCCGAATGCATTTGCGCGCAAGGACTGGGCGCACACGAGAAGGGTTGGATCCGGTTCCCGACAAATTCTCAGGCCTCCCAGGGATTCAGCACCGGCGCCGGGGTATCTGCGAAGTCGCCGACATTGCGCGAAACGATGGTGAGATTGTGCTGAAGGGCCGTCGCTGCCAGCAATCCGTCGATGCTGGACAACGGTCTTCCCTGGCGCTTCGCGTCGGCTGCGAGGAGGCCCCAGCGGTCGGCGATAGCCGCGTCGATGGGCAGAATCCTTCCCGAAAAACGGGCCTGTAGTTCCAGCGCCAGCCAGGTCTCGAGGCGCATTCGGCGTCTGCTCTGCGGGAGACAGGCGATGCCTTTGCGAATTTCTCCCAGTGTGAGGACACTCAGATGGAGCAGTCTTTCATCCGCCGCCTCCATCCAGGCCAGCACGCGCGGTTCCGGCTTACTGCGGACGAGTTCGGAAATGCAATTCGTATCCAGCAGGAATCCGTTCATACGTCTTCATTCAAGAATCGATGTTCAGAGATCGATGTCGCGTCCGGCGTCGCGATCCCGCTCCAGATCAAGCTCGACGCCTACTAGCGGCGATTGGCGGAAGAACTGGACAAGGTTCTTGGGCTGATGAGACTTGCCCACCAGCCGCTCGTATTGCTCCTCCGCAACCATTACCACGCCCTCTTTGCCTTGCCGGGTGATGCGTTGCGGACCCTCGTTGCGCGCGCGGCGAAAGACTTCGCTGAAGCGGGCTTTCGCGCTTTGTATCTGCCATGAGTCTCCGGCACCTCTCAATCTGGCAGGTGGGGCGGGTGAGGCTCCGCGAGTCGGCTTCTTCAGGGTCTTGGGCATAGGCCTTTCGGATTCTGACTAGTCTGACTAGTTTATTATTGGTCCATGCAGACGAACCTGTCAAGCTGGAAAGACACGCACGAGGTGTAAAGATCACGCTACTGTGAATGGGCAGATTCGTAATTCAGCGCCGGCGCCAGCCAGACGAAGGACGCACGGGTCCCAGGCTGCGGGGCGTGTTGGGTTTTGCGAGACCAATCTTCCTGGTCTACGACGGTCGGCGGCGTAAGGGCCTTACCTGTGCCTGCAATTCGTCAATTTGTCCCCGTCGTTCTAAGTATTCTTGCAAATCGTCCTCGGCCAAACCGTGCTGAAGAGCGTCAATCTGCTGTTGAACCAATCCGCATATCTCATTCGCAATTTGGTGCGTTCTGCGCGGTCCTGGCCGTGGCGCATTTAAATTCATTGAGTCCCACTTTCCGAATCGCCTGGCGGAATGTGGAGGGCAAGGGAACCTGCTCCCGCGACCGCGTCGGCTCCCGAATGCGTGCCTCGGTTCTGGGAGGCGATTCTCATCTCCAGATTGGACAATAAGTCGTCGATCTCCTCAAGGATTGCAATCAGCTTCTCGGGATTATTCTCGTTCTGCGCTCTCTTCTTCAGTATCGGCCATCGCTGTGAGATAAGTCGCTCTACCCCCTTCTTGCTGTTCATCGGATATGCGCTCTCCTTAAATGGATGTATATTCCCCAAGCATCCCAGGAGTCCCCACGATTCTCTCTTGTTCCCGAGAAGATATTCGATCCGCCGGAAACCGGTCTGTGACAATCGTCACAATTTCCGCACTACTGTCCTGTGAATTTTTGCGGTCTGCCTGCGTCGGCGTAGGCCCGCTGGTGCCCCACGGACGGGGACGGCTGACGACTGAGAAGGGGGGTTTCTCAGTCCGCTGGCATGGGCGCGGGGCGCGCCAAAGTGGGACGGGCTTGCCCTCTGGCACGGACTGGCGTGACCGTTGGGGCCTCCAGCCACTTGCGGACTTCGGGCAGGGCTTGGCGCATGGCCAGTTCTCCGGAGCGAATCAGTTCGCCGGCGCGCTTGAAGTCATCGTAAGCGAAGCCAGCGACGTCGGGCTCGACGATCACGTCGGCGGCGCCGCGCCAGAGATGGCTCATCTGGTCCTGGGCGATGGCGAAGGATTGTCCGATCACGTCAAAGAGGTGCCGCGGCGCGCCATCTTTCGACCACTGTCCCTTCAAGTGGACCGCGAGCACGCGATCTGCGCCCATTTCGTGCAGCGGCGCCGTGGGCACGGGATGGGAGAGCATGCCATCCACCAGGAAGCGTCCGCGGATGTTCACCGGCAGGAACATTCCGGGATAGGCGCAACTGGCGCGCACGGGATCGATGATCGATCCAGAATGGAAGACAATGCCTTCGCCGCTGTTGAAATCGGTTGCAGTGATGCCCAGTGGAATGCGTAATTCTTCGAACCTCTTCACCTTCAAGACGCGAGTTAGGAACGCCACCATGCGGTCGTTGGAGGCGAAGCCGAACCGGGAAACGGTCCAGCGGGCGAAGGTGGTGAAGCGAACGGAGTACGCGATCTTTTCGAGTTCTTCGATCGAGACTCCGCTGCAGTAGATGGCGCCGATGAGTGCGCCTACGCTGGTGCCCGCAACGACGCGAACCGGAATACCTTCTTCTTCGAGGACCTTCAGGACTCCGATGTGCGCCATGCCGCGGGCAAAGCCGCCGCCGAGCGCCACGCCGATGGCGGGAACGCGAGGCTCAGCCGCAGCGCCCTTGCGGGAGAGTTCCCGTCCAAAGGCCTGGACCGATCGAACGATCCTGCCAAGACTCTTCACTACGACCCCACATGCCTGCTTTCGCAAGCCCCCACTTAGAGTCCAAATCTATGGTGCAGGATGCCATGATTCTCGTTTCAGCTACAGGGCCCGATCGTGCCATTTTGCTATTACTTCGGGGGAATTGGTCACAGGTTACCTTGCTCTCAACTTGGTGGCGGAGCGGTTGGGCAAACCGCAGCTAGGGCGAACCCGCTCCCGCGAAATCATGACTAACTGGTCTGATTCTGTTAACTTACAGGCCATGGTGCGGGAGATATCAGCGGGAGGCGTGGTCATCCGGAGGCGGGAGGGAGATTGGTGGATGGCTGCCATCGAACTGCCACACGAACACGCGCGGGGTGTGCCGGGGCGCAACCGGCGGGGCGCTAGAGCAAAACCGGTACTGGCCTTGCCTAAGGGCTTGGTGGATCCCGGTGAGAAGCCGCTCGAAACCGCGATCCGGGAAGTCTATGAAGAGACGGGGGTGACTGCCGATCCGATCATCAAGCTGGGCGACAGCAAGTACATCTATACGCGAACCTGGGGCGACCGCAAGCGGGTTTTCAAAATCGTCAGCTTTTACCTGATGCGCTACCGCTCGGGACGCATCAACGACATCACGCCCGAAATGCGAATTGAAGTGGCGCGTGCGCGGTGGGTCCGGCTGGAAGAGGCTCCGACATTGCTCGCCTACAAAGGAGAGAAGCAAATGGCTCGGCGAGCGCTGGAATATGTGGAGGCGCATGCTGAAGTCGAGTGAGCGATAAGAACTCCGTAGACGCACCTCAGAGGGTGCTTTTTCCCGCATAATGAACGCATGCGCCTTCGCGAAGCCCTGCATCGCTCGTTGCGGCTCGAGCTTACGACACTGATCCTGTGCTTGTCGTTCTCCCTTTCGCTGTTGTCGTCGCCTTTGGCAGCGAAAACCCGGCCTGATGCGGGGTTAGACGCTGGCTACGTGACTGCGCTCGCGGCAGCCGATCATTTCCTTCAAGCCTGGCAGTCCGGCGACGTGGAAAACGGTATGGCGCTGCTGACTAGCCATGCCAAGGAGAAAGCTACAACGGACGTTCTGCAGGGATTTTTTTCCAACTCGGGTTCTTTGGCTTACGAAATCGATCGCGGCAAGCTGCTGAAGCGCGGACGATACGAGTTCCCGGTCGTGCTGGTCAGTGCTGCTTCGAAAAGTAAGCGCGCCCGTCGAATATTCTCCAGCATTGTGATTGTGGACACTGGCCACAACGACTGGGCAGTGGATAAACTGCCGTAGGCAGAGATTGCCGGTTGCGCCAAACTTCAATTTAAGCCGACAGTCCCGTGTGCTCGTCTGTGTCCTCAGTGGTGAAGGAATTCTAGCGAGGCTAGATTATGAAACGCATTAATAAAGTTGCCATCCTTGGCGCTGGAACCATGGGCGCCCGCATCGCCGCGCACTTTGCAAACGCCGGCGTCCCCAGCTACCTGCTCGATATCGTTCCGCCCGACGCCGATGCTCCCGCGCGTAACAAGATCGCGGCCGCCGGTCTCGACGCTGCAAAAAAATCGAAGCCTGCGGCCTTTATGGAGCCTTCGCTCGCCCGCTTTGTCACCATTGGCAATTTCGACGACGACCTGAAAAAGCTGGCCGAGGTCGACTGGATCATCGAGGCGGTGGTTGAGAATCTCGAGATCAAGCGTGCCCTGCTGCGCAAGGTAGAGGCCATTCGCAAGCCTGGGACCATTGTCACCACCAACACCAGCGGCCTGCCGGTGGGCAAGATCGCAGAGGGGTTCTCCGACGACTTCCGCTGGGCCTGGTTTGGGACGCACTTCTTTAATCCGCCGCGCTACATGCGCCTGCTGGAGATTATTCCGACGCCGGACGCGGATCAGGCAGCCATCGATGCCGTGGCGCATTTCTGCGACGTGCGGCTGGGCAAGGGTGTGGTCATCGCAAAAGATACGCCCAACTTCATCGGCAACCGCATCGGTACGTTTTCGGTGTTGAATGTCATTCGCTTGATGCAGGAGATGGACCTTACTATCGAGGAAGTGGACGCGCTGACGGGACAGGCGGTGGGCTGGCCGAAGTCAGCGACTTTCCGGACGATTGACCTGGTCGGGTTGGACATTCTGGGGCACGTGGTCGGCAACATGACCTCGAACGTGCACGACGAACGCAGCGACCTGCGCCTGCCGGATTTCTTCACGCAGATGCTGCAGCGCAAATGGCTGGGCGACAAAACCAAAGGCGGTTTCTACAAGAAGGCGAAAGGCGGCGCAGGCAAGGAAGACGAGCGCATGGCGCTCGACTGGAAGACGCTGGAATACCATCCGCGGCAGAAACCGAAGTTCGCCGCGCTCGACATGGCCAAGAACATCGAAGACACAGGCGCGCGCTTACGAACGCTGCTCGGCCTTGAAGGCAGCCCGCAGAAAGGCGACAAGGCGGGAGCGTTCCTGTGGTCGGCTCTCACAGATTTATGGACGTACGCCGCCAACCGTGTGCCTGAAATCTCCAACTCTATCGTTGAAATCGATCGCGCGATGCGCCTCGGCTTTAACTGGGAACTTGGACCTTTCGAACTCTGGGATGCCGCGGGTGTGGAAGCCACGGTCGCCCGCATGAAGAAAGAAGGCAAGCCGGTGGCGGGGAACGTTGAGAGGCTGCTGGCCGCCGGGCGAAAAACCTGGTACACCGACGATCCGAAGTCCGCCTCCGGACGCAAGTACTGGGAATTAGGAACAGAGGACTGGGAAGCGGTGAAGGTGCCGGCGGGGGTGTGGTCGGTCACGGTCGCCAAGAAATCGAACGGTGTGGTGAAGAAGAATTCCGGCGCATCGTTGGTCGATCTTGGCGATGGCGTGGGCTGCATCGAGTTTCACAGCAAGATGAACTCGCTCGGCTCCGACATCATCAGCCTGATTCTGCAAACTCTCAAACCCGGCGGTCCCGGCGATGCCTTCGACGCCTTCGTCATCACCAACGATGCGACGAATTTTTCGGTAGGCGCAAACCTGATGCTGCTGCTGATGAGTGTTCAGGAAGAAGAGTGGGACGACGTGGACCTCGCCATCCGTCAATTCCAGGGCATGACGCAGGCCATCAAGTTTTCGCCCAAGCCGGTGGTGGCCTCGGCGTTCGGATTGTGCCTGGGCGGGGGCACGGAAATCTCGCTGCACGCGGCGGCGCGACAGCCGCACGCCGAGCTTTACACGGGCCTCGTCGAGGTCGGTGTCGGGCTGCTGCCGGGTGGCGGAGGGTGTAAAGAGATGCTGCTGCGCGCTGTCGATGGAGCCGCAGCAGCGCGTGGCGGCAAAGGTTCCGGCGAGGCCTTCGCCGGATCCATCGAGCTGCTGGAAGCCATGAAGAGAGCGTTTGAAACCATTGCCACGGCCAAGGTTGCAACCTCAGCGCATGAGGCTCGCGCCTTCGGATTCCTGAATGATAGCGACCGCATCTCCATGAACCGCGAGCGCGTGCTCTCTGACGCCAAAGCCCGCGTCCTCGAACTGGTTCGCGCCGGATACGAACCTCCTGTTCCGCGCACCGACATCCCGGCCCCGGGCGAAAACCTTCTGGCCACTCTCAGGATGGGCGTTCACATGATGCGGCAGGGCGACTACATCACCGAATACGAAGTGAAGCTGGCGACCAAGATCGCCGAGGTCCTGTGCGGCGGCAATGTGACGCCGGGATCACCGGTAAACGAGCAGTACATTCTCGACCTGGAGCGCGAAGGCTTCAAGTCGCTATGCGGCGAGAAGAAGACGCAGGAGAGGATTCAGTACACGCTGAAGACTGGGAAAACGCTGAGGAATTGATCGAGTTGCCGTTCGCTTGCTTGGTATATATTTTTGATATATACTATTGCTGGAGACCCGCCCTATGCCCAAGACCGACATCGCCAAGCTCTTCCTGAACGGCCGCAGCCAAGCGGTTCGTCTGCCACGCGAATTCCGCTTTGAAGGCGACCGGGTGCGCATACGGCGCGTGGGCCGGGGTGTGTTGCTGGAACCGATCATCGAAGATACCAAGGAGTGGTTTCGGAAGCTCGATGAGTTTAATTCCGAACCATTTATGCCCGAAGGCCGCAAACAGCCGAAGACTCCCAAGCGGCGCATATTCGAGTAGATCGTGGATTACCTCCTCGATACCAATGTCTGTATCGCTCTCATCAAGAACACAGATTCGTTGGTTCGCGGACGCTTTCAGAGGGTTTCGCGTGCGGGCGGCGCCGTGTATGTTCCGTCTATTGTTACCTTTGAATTGTGGTACGGAGTCGCGAATAGCACGCGAATTGCATTCAATAACGGCCGGCTCGAAGCGTTCCTATCAGGTCGGGTGAACGTTCTTCCCTTCGATGACGGTGATGCTCGTGCGGCAGGCGCGATCCGGGCTAATCTCGAGGTCTCAGGCAGGATCATCGGGCCCTACGACCTATTGATCGCCGGGCAGGCGTTGGCGCGTCAGCTCACGTTGGTGACAGCTAACGTCTCTGAGTTCGCTCGCGTGAAGGGACTTTCCTGGCAAGACTGGGCGAAGCCGTAGATTCTGAAATCCTCCGAAGCGCTAAGAAATCCAGGCGCGCTCAATCCAAATTGCGGTTCCCTCCGTACTTCCTGTGAGTCAGAAAAAACCGAAAGGAAACACTCCCATGAAGAATCAGAAATTTGCAGTTTCACTCGTGCTGTTCGCTATGGCTTTCGCGGGCTTTTGTGTCGCTCAAAACCCGATGGTCGGCGGACATGATATGTCGCCCATGAAAAACATCGTGCAGAACGCGGTGAACTCAGACGATCATACAACCCTGGTTGCCGCCGTGAAAGCCGCCGGGTTAGTCGATACACTGGAGGGGCCCGGGCCTTTCACCGTCTTCGCGCCGACCAATGAAGCCTTTGCCAAGCTGCCGGCCGGCACGGTGGATAACCTGTTGAAGCCGGAGAACAAAGATCAGTTGACCAAAGTGCTCACCTACCACGTGGTGGCGGGAAAACTGACCTCCAACGATCTCCGAAAGAAAATCAAAGAGGGGCACGGTACAACCGAGCTCACAACGGTGGAAGGCGGCAAACTGGAAGCCATGATGCAAGGAGGCAAGATCGTTCTGAAAGACGAAAAGGGCGGCATTTCGACAGTGACGATTGCGAATGTGATGCAGTCGAATGGCGTGATCCTGGTGGTGGACAGCGTACTGCTTCCGTAAGGCGCCCGCTTCTGCTGGATGTTTTGATACGGAGTCTTCATACCAGGCGCTTCCTCGGGGAGCGCCTGGTTTTTGCGTGGGAAATTTGGCAAGACGGGCGCTACAATTGATAGTCATGCGAAGATTCCTGCCCACAATCGCCGCAATCATCGGATCCGTCATTTTGTTAACCGCTTCCGGAGTAGGCCAAGCACCCGCGCCGAAGGACGCTCCGCCCGATGTTCCGGATGCGATTCAGGTTCCCGCGGGCGAAGAAGTTGTCCTCTATACGCACGCGACAGGATCGCAAATCTACACTTGCCAGGCTGGCGCAGACGGTAAGTTCAATTGGACACTCAAAGCGCCGGACGCCGAGTTGCATGACCGAAAAGATAAAGTGATCGGCCACCATTCCGCCGGCCCTTCGTGGAAGTTGACGGATAGCAGTGAAGTCACAGGCAAAGCAGCCGCCCACGTGGACGCCCTTGATCCAGGTTCAATTCCGTGGCTACTGGTGAAGGTGGTGAGCCACGCCGGAAACGGGCTGCTCAGCAGCGTGACCACGATTCAGCGG
This sequence comes from uncultured Acidobacteriaceae bacterium, assembly GCA_963749985.1. GTDB lineage: Bacteria > Acidobacteriota > Terriglobia > Terriglobales > Acidobacteriaceae > Sulfotelmatobacter. The sequence goes on from CAVVOS010000009.1 coordinate 483,079, forward strand.
GTGCACACGCGCGGCGGCCAGCCTCCAGCCGAGGGCTGCGATGCGTCTCACCGCGACGCCGAAACCAAGAGCAGTTACAGTGCGGACTATTACTTCTATGCTCCGGCAAAGTGAATGAGAGTGAGGCAGATTACCGTGACGAACCTCGGTCAGTGGACATTCCAGCCGGAACGTTGAACAATGTTCTTGAAAGGCAGGACTAAAAACCAGCCGTGACTGAAATGAGGTATCTCGTAATCTACGAGAAGTCGCCGACAGGTTGGAATGCCTACTCTCCAGACCTGCCTGGGCTCACGGCAGAAGGAAACACGCTGGACGAGGTGAAGGAACTCATTCGCAAAGCGATGGAGCTTTACCTCGACGGCATGCGCCGGCAGGGTGATCCGATCCCCAAGCCAAGCGCCACAACGGAATACATCAAGGTGGATCGTCATGCGTGAAGTTGTTCTCGTTTCGTCTGTCCGGACGCCCGTGGGACGCGCCTACAAAGGCACGCTCCGCGCCACCCGTCCCGATGAATTAGCGGCTGTCGCTATCAAGGGCGCGCTAGCGCGGGTGCCGCAGCTCGATGCCAAAGAGATCGAAGATGTCATTCTGGGCTGCGCTATGCCCGAGGCCGAGCAAGGGATGAATGTGGCGCGTATCGCGTCGCTGCGCGCCGGGCTGCCGGTTGAAGTTTCGGCGCTCACCATCAATCGCTTCTGCTCGTCCGGGCTGCAGGCGATTGCCATGGCAGCCGAGCGCATCATGAGCGGCGGGGCCGAGGCGATCGTCGCTGGTGGGACCGAGTCCATGACGATGATCCCGATGGGAGGCCACAAGGTTTCGCCGAATCCCTGGCTGGTTGACCACTATCCCGACGCATACCTCAATATGGGCCTCACCGCAGAACGCGTGGGCCAGCGCTCCGGTATCACGCGCGAAGCGGCGGATGAATTTTCACTGCGCAGCCATCAGAAGGCGCTGGCGGCGATCGCGGCTGGCAAGTTCGATGAGGAAGTTGTGGGCGTACCGGTCAGCTTTACCACTCCGAACGGTGCGAAGCCCAAGCGGCAGGAGATCATTTTCAAAATAGACGAAGGCCCACGCGCCGACACTTCGCTCGAAGCTCTGCTCGCGCTGAAGCCCGCATTTCACGTTAAGGGCACGGTGACTGCCGGAAACTCTTCTCAGATGTCGGACGGCGCCGCGGCGGCGGTGGTCATGTCTGCCGAACGCGCAAAAGCGCTGGGCATCAAGCCGCTGGCACGCTACGTATCGTTCGCCACTGCGGGATACAAGCCGGAAGAAATGGGACTTGGCCCGGTGTTTGCGATTCCAAAAGCTTTGAAGATGGCTGGGCTGAAAATCTCCGACATCGACGTGATCGAGTTGAACGAAGCCTTCGCGGCGCAGTCGCTGGCTGTAATCAAGGAAGCCGGGCTCGATCCGGCGAAGGTAAACCCTAACGGCGGCGCGATCGCGCTCGGACATCCCTTGGGTTGTACCGGGGCCAAGCTGACGGCAACGATCATCCGCGAACTCAAGCGCCGCAATGGCCGCTACGGCATGGTGACCATGTGCGTCGGTGGAGGCATGGGCGCGGCAGGGATTTTTGAGAATCTAAACTAACCGAGAGAGATACGGCCCGATTCACCAAGATCTCCTGGACGGAGTTATAATCTGTCGCAAGGAGGGCTCTCATGTTGATCTCCCGCCTTTTGTCCTCTTCGCTACTTCTCGCAGTGTGTTCTGCGCCGGTGGCTGCGCAGTCTTCGCCGGAGAATAATTCCGTTGGAGTTCAAGCGACGGAGCCCGGAGGGCTCGATTCCGCCGAGAGCAACAATCTTCTCTCTTCCCCGAATCCAAAAGCCGAGCTAGATCTGGGAAGTACGCCGGACCGCATTCACGTCGGAGAGTACAGTCCGCGGTTGAACCAGTTCGGCCTGCCCCACGTCTTTCTTCTCGGCCCGGACGGGCAGCCAGAGGGCGATACTCTCTGCTATGCGATGCGCAGCTATAAGGTCGCTCGCGACGGTCCACAGTCGGACTCTACGCACGCAGCTGGGTATTCAACTTGCCAGCCTGCGGCGCGCTTTCACGTGCATAGCATCAAGGGAGTCATCCAGCCGGATACACCCTAAGAGCGACACTTCTTTACCCAATCTTTACGCCGCTTTACAGGGTTCCGCGCTATGTTTGAGACGGCCCGTCGAGTTGGACGTAAGACGGCAGAAGTCGCCAGCAGTTGGTAGGAGGTGCTTTATGCGGCTCTCCAGCCTGGTTGTTGCAGTCGTCTTGTTGGTCTCCCCTGCAGTATTCGCACAACATTCTTCCGGAGGTGGATCGAGCTCGGCTGGTTCTTCGGGCGGATCGAGCGGGGCTGCTTCGCACGCCGGCTCGTCGGGTGGCTCGAGTGCGGGGAGTTCCTCGCACTCGTCAGGCGGCTCCGCTTCTTCGAGCAGTCACAGTTCCGGCGGGTCAGCCTCGCACAGCTCCAGCGCTCGCAGCTCCAGCACGGGATCATCAGCATCGCACTCCAGCGCGCAACCTTCCCGCGCCAATAATGCAGGCGCGATCCGTGAACCGAACAATGCGCGCGTGCAAGGCAGCAAGACCACGGAACTTGGCAAGAACCCGCAGCCGGAGCATAAAGGTTTTATCGCCTTCCTGCGTCACCCGTTCTGGAAGCACGAGCCAAAGGCCGCTGAAGCAGACCTGCGACGGCCGATCTGCAAGAAGGAGCCTTGCCGAGAGCCCGAACCGAAACCTCCAGCGCCAGTAGAGAGTAACCTGCGGCAACCTGTTTGCAAGGACAAGTCATGCGTGTGTCCTCCAGGACAGGTTCACGGGAACAATGGAGCGTGCCTCGCCAGCGTCGCCACGAATAATTTCAACCGATGCCAGCCGGGTCAACACTGGGACGGAGCGGCCTGCAGGAGTGGATGCGGGGCGACAGAGCATTGGAATGGGATATCCTGCGTCGTCACCTCGGATGAATGTGCAGTAATCAGAGCGAGAGCGGAGTCCTTGGCAAGTGAACTCCGCGGATACAAAGGACGGACGCAAATCGCGTGCGTGAGCAATCCTCTTGGGCAGGAGTGCAGTGATCTCACGCAGAACCGCGATGCAGCGGTTCTGCGTTACCGATCTCTCATGAACGAGGCTCCTGTGAATTGCAGGGCGGCGCTGCCTGATCCTCTGTCTTTCTGAATGCCAAACTGCGGTGCAAAGGCCCAGTTCGACTTGCATGTTTCCTTCCTATCATTCCCGCGGCTTGCGAATTAGAATATGGTTGATGTTCAGTCTTTACTAACTTGTTCCGCAGTTTTCCTTTCGGAGGGCTGACCTATGGCCACAACTACAGCAGTACCCAAGACCAGAATTTCCGGCGGAAGCTTCCTGCTTGAATCCCGCCGCACCGACGAAGTCTTTACGCCCGAGGACTTCACCGAGCAGCACCATCTCATCGGGCAGACAGCGGAAGAATTCACGGTGAACGAGATCCTGCCGAACGCAGAGAAGATTGAACACAAGGACTTCTCCATTTCGCGCGATCTGCTGAAAAAGGCCGGCGATCTGGGTTTGAGCGGCGTGGAAATTCCCGAAGCGTACGGCGGTCTCGAAATGGATAAAGTGACCGCCGCGGTCATCGCGGATCACATTGCCCAATATGCGGGCTTCGCCACCACCTGGGGCGCGCACAGCGGCATCGGCTTACTGCCCATCGTTTACTTCGGCACCGAGGAGCAGAAGAAGAAGTATCTGCCACGCCTGGCTGCCGGAGAAATTGTAGGCGCGTATGCCTTGTCGGAAGCCTCTTCCGGCTCTGACGCGATGAACTGCCGCGCCCGCGCACAACTTTCCTCCGACGGCAAACACTACATTCTGAACGGCGAAAAGATGTGGATTACCAACGCTGGCTTCGCCGATCTGTTCACGGTCTTCGCCAAGGTCGACGGCGAAAAGTTCTCGGCGTTTCTAGTGGAAAGGGATTTTCCTGGATTCTCCATCGGCGCCGAGGAACACAAGTTGGGGATTCGCGGCTCCTCCACCTGTCCCATCATCTTGAACGACTGCAAGGTGCCCGTGGAAAACCTGCTGGGCGAAGTCGGCAAGGGCGCCACCATCGCCTTCAACATTCTGAACATCGGCCGTTTCAAGCTGGGCGCCATGTGCGTGGGCGGGGGCCGTGTATCTCTCGAACATGCGATTGCCTATGCCAAGCAGCGTAAGGCGTTCAACAAAGTCATTGCCGACTTCGGTTTGGTGCGCGAAAAGATCGCTAACATGGCAACGTTGCTTTATGTCGGCGAATCGCTCGTTTACCGGACTGTGGGCATGATGGACAGCGCGCTGAGCGAGGTGGACAAGTCTGGCGCGGACGCGATGAAGGAAACTCGCAAGGCCATCGAAGAATACGCGGTGGAATGTTCGATTATTAAGGTGTGGGCTTCGGAAATGGTCGGCTACGTGGTCGATGAGACCCTGCAAATCTACGGCGGATACGGCTTTGTCGAGGAGTATCCCGCCGAGCGCGCTTACCGCGATGCCCGCATCAACCGCATTTTCGAAGGCACCAACGAAATCAATCGCCTCATCATTACAGGATTCCTGCTGAAGCGCGCGATGAGTGGTCAACTGCCGCTTATGCCCGCCATCAAGAAGCTGATGGATGAGGTGCTTTCCGGACCTTCGATGAGCGAAGACCTTGAGGGTCCGCTCGTTGAGGAACGCAAACTGGTGGAGCAAGCCAAGAAGCTCGGCCTGTTCGCCGCCGGATCGGCCACGCAGAAATATATGCAGGCGATCCAGGACCAGCAGGAGATCATGGGCGCCATCGCCGACATGACCATTGAAACTTATGCAATGGAGTCAGCGGTGCTGCGGGCACAGAAAATCGCAGAGACGAAAGGCGAAGCCGGTGCCGCTCTGCCGATTGCGATGACCCGGGTCTATCTCACGCAGGGGATGGAGAAGGTCGAATCCGCAGCGAAGAAAGTGATCGCCGCGGTTGCCGACGGTGACATGTTGCGGACGCAACTTGCGATTCTTCGCCGGCTAGCCAAGTACGAGCCGTTCAATACTATCGAGCTACGACAACAGATCGCGCAAAAGGTGATCGAGCGGGGTAAGTACACGCTGGCGTAGAGAAGGATTTTTTACCGGAGGAGTTCAAATGCCAATTGGCACATTCACGGCAGTTCTGCGCAAGGAGGGTGACCTCTACGTTGCAGACTGTCCGGAAGTTGGAACGGTCAGCCAAGGGAAAAGTGTCGAAGAGGCCGTCGCTAATCTCAAGGAGGCGACTGAACTCTACCTGGAAGAATTCCCGCCCGAAAATTCCAGCCGCCCTCTGGTGACCGTTTTCGAGGCACACTATGCCTAGACTGCCCCGAGTCTCAGGGGCAGCGGCAATTCGTGCTCTCGAACGGCTTGGCTTCACCCAGGTGCGGCAGCGTGGCAGTCACGTTGTGCTGAGGCGAGATGGAAGAGACAGAATCAGTGGTTGTGTCGTGCCACTACACGCCGAACTTGCGATCGGGACCCTGCGTGGAATCCTGAAGCAGGCCGGCATTCCACCGGCGAAGAGTTCGCCGACAAGCTCTGAACCTGTTGGGCCCAAGAGGCGTTCGCTCGCCTTTGCCCTTCCTGTTTCTTTGGCAGCTCTGGTACAACTATCTCGATGAAAACCAGAGTGATTCTCTTCGTCGTTATTCTTGCAGGCTTTGCCTCAGCATTCCCGTTGCTCGGCCAAGACAACAGCGCTATATCAAGTACTCTGGCCCTCACGCCGCCCATGGGTTGGAACTCGTGGAATAAGTTTGCCTGCGACGTGAGCGAAGACATGATCCGGAGTATGGCCGACGCAATGGTCAAATCCGGCATGAAGGACGCCGGGTATCAATATGTCAATATCGACGACTGTTGGCAGGTAAGCCGCGACGCGCAGGGCAACATCGTCGCTGACCCGCAGCGCTTTCCTCACGGCATGAAGGCGGTCGGCGATTACATTCACTCGCTGGGGCTGAAATTTGGTGTTTATTCTGACGCAGGATCAAAGACCTGCGCTGGACGGCCGGGCGGTCTCGGTCACGAGTATCAGGATGCGATCCAGTATGCGGCCTGGGGCGTCGATTACCTGAAATACGACTGGTGCAACGCCACCACGCAGGATGCGAAAGCCTCCTACGCCAACATCCGCGCCGCCCTGAACGCCGCAGGTCGTCCCATCGTGCTCAGTATTTGCGAGTGGGGTACGGCGAAACCCTGGCTGTGGGGGAAAGAAGTCGGTGGCAACCTGTGGCGCACCACCGGCGACATTAAGGACCGGTGGGGAGGATCAGAGAAGTGGCCGGACGGCAGTTGTTGCGCATACGGCGTGCTGGGCATCCTGGATCAGCAGGTCGGCCTGGAGTCTTACGCGGGGCCCGGACACTGGAATGATCCAGATATGCTGGAAGTCGGCAACGGCGGCATGACGGATACCGAGTACCGCGCTCACTTCAGCTTGTGGGCGATTCTCGCCGCGCCGCTGATTGCGGGCAACGATCTGCGCGACATGCGGCCCGAGATTCACGACATTCTCACTAACAAAGAAGTAATTGCCGTGGATCAGGATGCTCTGGGGCGCGAAGGCGAACGCGTGTGGAAGAACGGCGACTTAGAAGTCTGGGCGAAGCAGTTGAAGGACGGCAGCCGCGCCGTCGTGCTGCTCAATCGCGGCGGTACGGAACGGAATATTTCAGCGAACTGGGAGAATCTTGGCTATCCCAATCACTTGAGCGCTTCTGTCCGCGACCTGTGGCAGCACAAAGATCTCGGCAAGTTCACCGGGAGGTTTTCCGCAGCGGTGGCTTCGCACGGTGTGGTGATGGTGACCGTCAAGCCTTAGCATCGATTTGGTTGTCTACTCAGTTCTTTGGAAAGTTTGGATCAGCTTTCACTTCCTCGATCTGGGCAGTGTGCCGTGCGCTGTGGGCCGAGATCAGCAACAACCACTGATAGCCGTCCAATGTCCCGATAACCGGATGGTCGAAGAAATGGTCGCGCAGGTCGTCATTGGTAGTGCGGACGTATTCCATTGTCGCGGCGCGGCTATCCTCAAATGCTTTGGTCAAGTCTGCTTCCGTCGCCCACCGGCCCGTGGGACGAAGGAACTCTGGCGCTTGCGCCTTGTGGCTGCGGTCGGGAATCCTCTCAAGAACGATCTCATCCTTCCCTTTCACCTGGACACGTTTGTCGGGAGTGGCCGGGGATGACATGATCTGCTTCTGGACCAAGCCAAATAATGTCGACTCAGAAACCGCGATGTGCTCGGAGACTTCCGCCACGGACCACCGATCAGGCGCGGGTTTGAACGTCCACTGCTTCTCCGAGAGCCCGGCGATCGACTTCAGAAAATTGTCACGCGTGGTTTGAAAGTTCTTCAGCGCTAACTCACGTTCCTCTGGTGTGAGCGTAGCCGGACTGGCCGTTTGAGCCCGTCCGGGAACGGCTGCCAATCCTGCCAAGAAGAGAAAAAACAGGGTTGTGGCTGTCTTCTTCATCTGCACCGTCTTCATTTTCATTCCTCCCGAGAATGAGCCGTGCAATTCTAACTCAGCTATGGCGAATTCTTCTTCAGTTCTTCCATCACGCTCTGGATCAGTTCTTTGGCGTCAGTCAAGCTCTTCATGATGATCTGGATATCCATCACCGGCTTGCCCGGCCAGCGCTGGCTTTGGCAATAGACTCCGTGCTGGCCCACCAGCGCCATAGCGTCGGTGATGGCGTCCATAGTCACAGCTAAGCGCCCGCGGGGAACACCCATCATGGTCTCGTAGTGTTCCAGTTCTTCCTGTTTTTCATCGAATACCGGCATCTGGAGATTGTAACGTGCGCGCGTGGGAGAGCATAATTGCTATCGTCACCTTGGCTCGCGCGTCAATGCAATTAGCAGTTGGCAGTTAGCCGGAGCGAACCTGACAGGGAACCACGCGAGCTACCGAATTGCTAAATGCCAATTGCTAATTGCCAACTGCTTCTTTCAGGAGAGTCCATGAAAAAACGAATCGTCCCCACGGTCTTAACGATCCTCTTCACCACGGCGGCGTTCGCGCAGATGGGCGGCAGCCGGCCCAGTCCGCCAGCCTCAGCCACCTGCGATCTCGGTGGCGGCAAGACGATTACTACCGAATACTCCAGTCCGCGAATGCGAGGCCGCAAGATTTTCGGCGAACTCGTGCCCTTCGGCGAGGTCTGGCGCACTGGCGCCAATGAAGCGACCACCTTCGTGAGCAGCGCCGATGTGGTGGTCGGCAGCAAGACTGTCCTCTCGGGCAGCTACACGATGTTCACCGTGCCGACCGCTGGCAAGTGGACGCTGATCATCAATAAGAAGACGGGCGAGTGGGGCATCCCCTACAAATACGAGAGCGATGAACTGACCCGCGTGGACATGAAGGTCTCCAAGCTACCCTCACCCGTGGAGGACTTCACCATCGCCTACGACAAGTCGGGGAGCGGCTGCACGCTGCGGATCGACTGGGAAACCACGCGGGCTTCGGTGGAGATCTCGGCGAAGTGACGGCGCGCAAAGGAATAGAAGTGAATTGCTGATTATTGATTGATTTCGGACCCTCAAGGTCGAGCTCACGCGGGTGGCGGCTTCTATCGACAAACAATAAATAGCAATCAAGTAATCCCATCGGGACTACAATTCCCTCAACGGCATCCCCACGGGAGGTTTCCATGCCCCTCTACGATTACGTTTGCCTTGATTGTCACAAACCCTTCGAAACTGTCCTGACCCTGAACGAGCACGATAAGGAAGTTCCCAAGTGCCCGCACTGTGGCAGCAAGAACGTTGAACAGGAGGCCGCGGCGTTCTTCGCGGTGACCTCCAAGAAGAGCTAGTCGAGCTTAACGGCGACTTGCGGGAGTAGATTGGCTGCGCTAAGGGAGGACTTTGCTTTGGCGGGACGAGGATAGGTTCGCGTCTGGCCAGCAGCACTCGCTGCGTAGTCAACCGAGGAACACTGCTTAGCCCGTTAGTCAGATCTGAGGTTTCCACCGCAGGACTGGCTTCCTGGCAGCGGCGGTCTCATCCAGCCGCGAAACCCGAGTCGAGTGCGGCGCGTCGAGCACTGTTTGCGGATCTTCGTTCACCTCTTCCGCAATCGACTTCATGGCCTCGATAAACAAATCCAACTCTTCCTTCGGCTCGCTCTCGGTCGGCTCGATCATCAACGCGCCGGGAACGATCAGCGGAAACGCCGTCGTATAAGGATGGAATCCGTAGTCGATCAGGCGCTTGGCAATATCCATGGTCCGCACACCTTTTTTCGCCTGCAGTTTGTCACTGAACACGACTTCGTGCATGGTCGGCGTGGAATACGGCAGATCGTATGTGCCTTCGAGCCCCTTACGAATATAGTTGGCGTTCAGAACGGCATCTTCGGTGGTTTGCCGCAAGCCATCGGGCCCATTCGCCTGGATGTAAGCCAGCGCGCGAACAAACATGCCGAAGTTGCCGTAAAACGCGCGCACTCGACCTACCGATTGCGGACGGTTGTAGTCAAAACCAAGAGCGCCATCGGCTTTGGTGACCACCACCGGCGTCGGCACGAAGGGCTCAAGAATTTTCTTGACCGCCACCGGCCCCGATCCCGGTCCGCCACCGCCGTGCGGAGTGGAAAACGTCTTGTGCAAATTCAAATGCATCACATCGACGCCAAAGTCGCCCGGCCTCACCTTGCCGACCAAGGCATTCATGTTCGCGCCGTCCATGTAAAGCAAGCCGCCCTTGGCGTGCAGAATGTCGGCGATCTTGTGAATGTCCTGTTCGAACACGCCCAGGGTGTTGGGATTGGTTAGCATGAGCGCCGCAACATCTTCGCTCATCTGCGCTTCCAGCGCGGCTATGTCCACCATGCCGCGCGAGTCCGACTTCAAATTTTCGACGGCATAGTTCACCATGGCGGCCGTCGCAGGATTCGTTCCGTGTGCCGAGTCAGGAATCAGAATCTTCTTCCGCGCATTACCTTTTGACTGGTGGTAAGCCCGCACCATCAGCAGCCCGGTCATCTCGCCATGCGCGCCCGCCGCCGGCTGCAGCGTGATCGCATCCATGCCCGTGATTTCGATCAGGCAATCACTGAGCGTCTTGAAGATGTGCAGCGCGCCTTGCGAAATCTTCTCTGGCTGGTAGGGATGCCCGTTGGCGATTCCCTCCACCCGCGCCACAGCTTCGTTCACGCGTGGGTTGTACTTCATCGTGCACGAGCCCAACGGATACATCCCAAGATCGATCGCGTAATTCCAGGTCGAGAGCCGCGTGAAGTGGCGAATGATCTCAATTTCGCTCACCTCGGGCATGTTGCCGAGGTCTTTTCTCTCTGAGAAACCAAGTAGCTTTGACGTATCGACTTCCGGAACGTCGAGCGGGGGCAGCTTCCATGCGGCTTTGCCTGCGGAAGATTTTTCGAAGATGAGGCCTTCGTTCTGATTGACTTGAAGAGAGGCTTTGCGAATCCTGTTCTTCATCGCGTCACCTCCGCAACCGCCGCCTCTTCTTTGGTAGGCGGCGCCGAATGCTCGCCCTTGGCCACAAGCTCCACCGCCGTGTCAATCGAACTCCGCGTAGTCAGTTCCGTGCAGCACCACAGAGCCGCATTCCCCAGCTCGGGATAGAACTTCTTGAGAGGCAATCCGCCGACTATTTTGTGTCCCAGCAACCGTTGGTTGATGGCATACGGATCCTCGATGGTCTCCACCACAAACTCATTGAACCGCGGCGATCCACTGAACAAAACCTTGCCCTGCTTCGCGAACTGCGCTGCTGCGTACGCCGTCTTTGCCAGGTTGTGCTTCGCCAACTCCTTCAACCCAACCTTGCCGTACACGGTCATGAAAATGTTGACCATCAGCGCGACCAGTGCCTGGTTGGTGCAGATATTCGAGGTCGCCTTCTCGCGCCGGATGTGCTGCTCGCGCGTGGCCAGAGTCAGCACGAATCCGCGCCTGCCTTGCTTGTCAACGGTTTGGCCGACCAACCGGCCCGGCATCTGCCGCACAAATTTTTCTCGCGTGGCGATCACGCCGCAGTATGGGCCGCCGAACCCCAGAGGCACGCCGAACGATTGCGCTTCCATGGCGATAACATCCGCCTCACGCGGCGGTTCTACAATTCCCAGCGACACCGCTTCGGCAATGGAAACCACCAGCATCGCCCCGTGCCTGTGCGCGATCTCGGCAATCGCCGCCACATCTTCGATCGTTCCAAAGAAATTCGGCGACTGGACCAGCACGGCAGCTGTTTCCGGGGTGATCGATTTTTCCAGTTCCTTCAGATTGACCCGCCCGTCCCCGCCGAACCCCGCCACCGACAGCGGCATGCCCTGATGCGTGGCGTAGGTCGCAAGCACCTCCCGGTATTCCGGATGTAAACTCCGCGCTACCACCACCGATCGCCGGCCTGTAAGCCGAACCGCCATCATCACAGCCTCGGCCGCGGCGGTTGATCCGTCATACATGGAAGCGTTCGCCACTTCCATGCCGGTCAGCTCGCAAATCATGGTTTGGAATTCGAAAATCGATTGCAGTGTGCCCTGCGAAATCTCCGCCTGGTAAGGCGTGTATGCGGTGAGAAATTCGCCGCGCGAAATGAGCGAATCGATAATCACCGGCCGGTAATGAGCGTAGGCCCCTGCGCCGAGAAAACTGGTGTAACCTTCGCCGTTTTCCCGCGAGCGTTGGCGGAAGTAGTCCACGATCTCCGACTCGGCCATCTGGCGCGGGACGTTGAGGTCGCGGCTCAGCCGGTATTCCGCGGGAATCGGTGCGAACAACTCGTCGACCGAGCGCAAGCCTATTGCCTTCAGCATGGCTTCACGGTCGGCAGGAGACTTCGGTAAATAGCGCATAGGAAGTTGTTAGATGTTACTCGGGGTCAGTTCGATTGCGTCCGCCGTCCGGTGGTTTGAACCGTGCGCAAAAGTCATCTAATGCTCGCCCCGATATTCAAATGCGATTAGTGTCCCGCTTCTTCCGCCACGAACTTCTCATAGTCCGCAGCGGAGAGGAGCCCATCCAACTCGCTCGCGTTCTTCAGCGTGATCTTCATCATCCACGAGCCGTGCGGATCTTTGTTCACCTTTTCCGGCGACGTGGCCAGGTCCCCGTTGATCTCGGTGACGGTGCCCGAGGCAGGAGCATACAAATCTGAGACCGCCTTGACCGACTCGACCGTGCCGAACGTCTTGCCTGCCGTGACTTCCGCACCCAGCTTGGGTAGCTCGACGAACACAATGTCGCCCAGCGACTCCTGTGCATGGTCGGTGATCCCGACGGCGGCCGTCGCGCCACTCGACTGGATCCACTCGTGCTCTTTGGTGTACTTCCGATCGGTTGGATAGCCCATGATCGCTTCTAGCTCCTGGCTTCTAGCTATTAGTTCTTAATTCCTGAGAGTCTGTGTGTGCCTTCTACGGTTAAGCGGTTTTCTTCGGCCGCTTGTAAAACGGCGTAGGCACGACCGCCGCTCCCACCCCCTGCCCGCGAATCTCCACCTTTACCGCCGTACCCACCGCCGCAAACTCCGGCGGCACATAGGCCAGCGCAATATTCTTCTTCAAGAACGGCGCGGGCGATCCGCTGGTGACGTACCCGATCTCACGATCCTCGCCGTCCAGCACCTTGTATCCGTCGCGAGCGATCCCGCGTTCAGTCATTTCTAAGCCTATGAGCGTCCGCTTCAGGCCTGCAGCCTTCGCTTTATCGAGGGCCTCGCGGCCGATGAACTCCGGCTTCTCCATCTTGCAGAAGCGGTCGAGCCCGGCCTCCCAAACACTAATCGTATCGGAAATTTCGTGGCCGTAGAGTGGGAGTTTGCCTTCGAGTCGCAGAGTGTTTCTCGCGCCTAAGCCACAAGGTACGATTCCGAATTCCTTGCCCGCATTCAGAATCTCATTCCAGACCCGCGCGCTGGTGGCCTCATCCGCCGGAATGTAAATCTCGAACCCATCTTCTGCTGTGTACCCAGTTCGCGCAATCAGAATGTTCTTTAAACCGCAGACCGATCCGTGCGTGACCCAATAAAACTTTACCGCGCTCAGGTCCGCGTCGGTCAGTTTCTGCAAGACATCTACGCCCTTCGGCCCCTGGATCGCAATCTGCGTGAAGTCGTCGGAAAGATTTTCCACCGCGCAGTCAAACTGCCGCGTGTTGTCGCGCACCCAGTTGAAATCTTTCTCACGCGTGCCCGCGTTGATGACCAGCAAGTATTCTTCGTCGCCCAACCGGTGGACGATCACATCGTCCACAAACGTGCCTTGCGGATAGAGGAGCGCCGAATACTGCGCCTGCCCCACCGCCAGCCGCGAAGCGTCATTCATGGAAATATGCTGCACCGCGGCCAGCGCCTGCGGCCCGGCCAGGCGGATATCGCCCATGTGGCTGACATCGAAAATGCCCACGCCGGTGCGCACCGCCATGTGCTCGTTGATGATACCGCAGCCGATCGAAGCGGGATATTCCACTGGCATATCCCAGCCGTTGAACTCGACCATCTTCGCGCCCATCTGGCGATGGACGGCGTTCAGCGCAGTCTTGCGGACGGCGACAGCGGTCGACTCAACTGCGGACAAGCGAGACCTCGATCGGCGCAGGGAACTGGCCTGCTGAATGGTTACTGATTACCGTATCACGCGCTTTTTCGATGGGTCAAACCGGAAGCGTTCTTACTGCCACAGACACAGACCTAGGAGGCCAGAAGGGGATTCGTGGTCCATCTGTGGAGTTGGCGTCCCCTGTAGTTAAGATTCTTATTGCCTGCCGAACTGCACCGTGACATGTGCGCCCGCAGCCACGTGCGTGCCGGCAGGAGGAGATTGCTGCCGCGCCAAGCCGCTACCCACGGCTTCCAATTCGAGGCTGGCATCTTGAGCAGCTTCCACGGCGCCACGGACGGTCTTGCCGATGAACGAGGGTACTTCGATCCCTCCCTGCTCCACATCCAGAACCACGGTTCCAGTCGCAGGCCGCTTCGCTTGCTCTGCGTCCGCTGCACCGATCGAGTTCGGAGCTTTCTGTTGCGATTCACTCTTGCCTGGCGAGGCCGCCCCCGCGTTGCCCGAGATCGGCTCACGCTGCCGCATGGCCGCTTGCACCACGTTTCCGTTACTGCTGACGTCTGCGGGCGAGGGCGTCCGCGCCACGCTTGCCTTCGCTGCTGCGGACTCCGATGAATTGCCCTCTACCTCCGCCGTCTCCAGAGGCTCACCAGGATGATCCGGCGTACCCTCTTCCAGATCTTTATCCTTCATACGCGCCTGCGCCAGCAGCAACTGATGACTCGGCGCAAGCGGCAGATCGTGCGGCGTGTGCAAATACTCAAGCACTTGCTGCGATACCCGGCGAAAAACGGGGGCTGCCACTTGCCCGCCCTGGTGCAGGCCCACTGCCGAATCCAGAATTACGGCCACCACAATCTGGGGATCGTTCAGGGGCGCGAATCCCGCAAACGACCCGATATACTTCGTCTTCGAATAGGCTCCCGTGGCCGGATCGACTTTCTGTCCCGTCCCCGTCTTCCCCGCCGATGTATACCCTTCCAGAATCGCCTTGCGCCCCGTGCCCTCGAGCACCACTTTCTGCATCATCGCCCGCATCTCGGCCGCGGTGTAACTCGAAATCACTCGCCGCGACGCTACCGGACGAAAGCTCGCGGTCTCCAGCTGCGGAGGACTCTTTGGCTCACCCTTTCGCGCGACGATACGCGGCGCCACCCACACGCCGTCGTTGGCGAACGTGGAGACCAGCGCCGCCAGCTGAATCGCCGAAATCCCAATCTCCTGGCCCATGGAAATCGCGGCAATCGAAACCTTCGACCAGCGGCTCACCGGCTTGGTCATTCCACGGGTTTCGCCCGGCAACTCGATTCCGGTCTGCTGTCCGAATCCGTACGCACGAATGTATTTGTAGAAGCGGTCTTCACCCAGCCGCAATGCAATCTTGATCGAGCCCACATCGCTCGACTCCGCCAGCACACCCCACACCGGCAACAGGCCGTGGGGCTTCGAGTCGCGAATGCGCATGCCGTTGTAGACGATCGACCCCATCTGGCAGTCGAATATTTCGTCCGGATTCGTGAGCTTCTCTTCGAGTGCCGCCGAAATCGTCACCAGCTTGAACGTCGACCCCGGCTCGTACACATAGCTGACGGCACGGTTGGTCAGCGCCGCGGGCGTGATCTGCTTGCGCAAGTTCGGATTGAAGGTCGGCCGGTTGGCCAGTGCGAGAATTTCTCCGGTGTGCGGATTCTCGACGATCACTGTCCCCGCGATAGCCTGCGTATCGTGAATCGCCTGATCGAGTTCCTTCTCGGCGATGTATTGAATGTTCTTGTCGATGGTAAGGACCAGGCTCTCACCCGGCTCCGGCTGTTTCTCGATGTCGGAAAACCATTGCCGGCGGGCATCCACCGAGATGAACATCTTTCCGGCTCGCCCGCGCAGTTCATCGTCGAATGCGTGCTCGATGCCGCTCTGCCCCGAATCTTCCATCCCGACCGTTCCCACTACCTGCGCCGCCAGATCGCGCGCGGGATAAAAACGCTTGGGCTCTTTTTGAAAGTGAATGCCCTGCAGGTTCAGGGACTTGATGCGCTCGATGGTTTCGTCATCCGCCTTGCGCGCCACCCAGCAAAAAGTCTTGTGATTGCGGCAGTCGGCGAGCACTACGTTATGATCTTCGCCGGTGATGCGTGTGATCAAGGAAACTGCCGTGGGCAAGTCCTTCACTTCGGTAGGCACAGCGAAGGCCGAATCCACCAGAACGGACATTGCCAGTTCGTGACCGGCGCGGTCGTAGATCACGCCGCGCTTGGCGGAAAGCGGAATCTCGCGCTGCTGCTGGTGCTCCGCCTGCTTCGCAAAGCTGCCGTAACAAAAGATCTGCAGATAAACCAATCGACCGCAGATGGCCATGCACCAGAACAACAGCATCGCGCCTAAGAGGTAAAGCCGCGAGTTCTTGCCGAGAGTGGAGTCAGTGGCCATGGAAAAACGGTCGTTGGTCGCAAGTCGTTGGTCGTTGACCAGAGTAGACAAACATGGCGGACCACCATACCGGCGGACCGCCAAGTAAATTCGTGTGGGGACGGTCTTTGACCCGTCCGCCGCGCGCAGTTCGGCTGTTGCCGTCGGCCCTACTGCCCCGCCAGCACCGTAACCGGCTCCGCCCTCGCCATCACCGGCGCGTTCGAATCCGCCGATGCGCTATCCATGCGGATCACCTGCCCTGGTTCGGGCGGCACCAATCCCATCCGTCGCGCGATCACATCAATCCGCTCGGGATCGCGCAATGAGGCATCCTCCAACCGCAGCGCCCGGTTCATCTCGGTCAGGTTGCTGAGCGCCCGCTTCGACGATTCGATCTGATAACCGTATTCAATCGCCCGGAAGTGCTGCCAGGCGTAGGTGAACACCAGCAGGAACAGGCACGCCAGCGCCGTGCCAAACTGCCTCATCTCGCGATTGCGCCCAGGATCTTCCACCTTCACCAGCCGCGAGTTGTCGATCGCCTTGGCAAAGTAGATTTCCGGCGTACCCGTGAAAAACGAACTCCGCCGCGCTACTGGGATTGCATTCCGAATTGCCGCTGCTGCTGCCATTTATGCCGCTCCTGCCAAAACCGGTTCAATCTGCATAGGCGGAAGCTGCAACTCGAAAAGCCGCCGCAGTTCCATCTCATCGGCGAGGCGTTTCTGTCGAGCGCTTTGTTCAGCGCGCTCCACCGCCGCCATTAAATCCCTGATCAATGTTCCTGTGTACATTTCCCAACCTCAGACTTGGATTCCTACCACGGAACCCGTAAACCCGGCGGATCTTTGTCCGCTCTTTTCAGAACCTGAACGCCCGGCACGCCTTCTACAGCCATGCCGGGGACTCCGGCAGGTTTTCCGGAGCCTAAATTCAAGAGCGGACGTCGGACCTTGGACTTTGGACCATCCTCGGCTCGGTGTGGCTGAGGTCCGAGGTCTAACGTCCGGCGTCCGCCCTTTCAAATTCTTTCCGCAGCCCGCAACTTCGCGCTGCGTGCCCGCGGATTGCGATCGCTCTCTTCTTCTGTTGCCGTCAGCGGCTTCTTCGTCAGCAAACGGAAGTAACCCTGCTTCACCGACTCCCGGAAAGCATCCTTTACGATGCGGTCCTCCAGCGAATGAAAACTAATCACCACCACGCGTCCTTCTGGCTTCAAAATCCGGGGCGCCGCATTCACCAGCGCCCTCAGATCGTCCAGTTCGCGGTTTACGAAGATTCGGAGAGCTTGAAAAGTTCGGGTCGCCGGATGAATTCGCCTTGATTCAGAATTCATTGGCCGGGCCGCGGCTGATATGACGTCCGCAAGATGTGCGGTGGATCGTATCGGCCGCGACCGGCAAATGGCTCTGGCGATTCTCCGCGACCTCCTTTCCTCTCCGAATTCGTAAATCACATCGGCAAGCTCGCGCTCGTCGAGGTGGTTTACCACTTGTTCGGCGGTACGCTCCGACCGCGGGTCCATCCGCATGTCGAGCGGTCCATCCGCCTGAAAACTGAATCCGCGCGCCGCATCGGAAAGCTGCAAACTGCTGAGTCCGATGTCGGCAAGTAAACCGTCGATGGTCGCTGGTCGTTGGTCGTTCGCAATTTCACCGAAGGATTGATGCCGCAAACTAATCTTCGGCCAATCGGTTTCGCCAACGACTAACGACGAACGACTAACGACGAGTTTCGCTTTCGCGATTTCCAGCGCCTTCGGATCCTTATCGAGCCCAATCAAATGTCCCGGTGCGCCGAGGCGTTTTGCGATTTCGTAACTGTGTCCGCCCAGGCCCACCGTGGCGTCGATATAAGTCCCGCCACGCCGCACGTTTAAAAAGTCGATCGCTTCTTTTAAAAGAACCGGAACATGATTTGGTGAAAGCTGGCTCGCTTCCCTTCCACCACCATGCCCAACCCCCTGAGGGGTGTCTGTTGAACCCTCGCCCACTAGATGCCCAATTCGTCGAGCGTCTTCTCATCGTCAGAAGTGAACTTTTCTTCCTCGACCTGCTTGCGGTACGACTCCAGGTTGCGCACGATCAAGTGCGTTAAGTTGCCCGTAACTGCAACCTCGCCTTTGATTTGCGCCGCTTCCCGTAGCAACTGCGGCATCAGCAGCCGCCCCTGCCCATCCATTTCCACCATCTGCCCGTAATAATTCACCCGGTCCAAAAATTTCTTCTTCGTAGGATTGAAGGTGGAGAGCCCCGCCAACTTCTGCTCGATCCGCTCCCATTCCTCGAAGGGATACACTTGAGCAACCTTTCCATCCAGACTCGTGATATAGAATTGCTGTCCGTACTTCTCGTCGATCACCCGCTTGAATTCCGCCGGGACCTTCAACCGTCCCTTTTCGTCGACGCGAGTTGGGTGATTGCCGCGAAACATGATTTGTCATCCTGAGGCGACGTTCACCTCTAACGCCTGTCATCCTGAGGCGACGTTCACCTCTAACGCCTGTCATCCTGAGGTGACGTTCTTTGTCGCCGAAGGATCTCTGAACCACTGCTCTCGCCAGAAAGGAGGCGAAAACGACGCAAAAGCTGGTCAAACTTGGTTGGTTCGGGCTGTTTGTCGTGCTTTTGGGTCGGTTTCCCACCGGCTCCTCTTTTTCTGCGTCCCGTTCCCACGACTCAAACTGTCTTGACCACTCCTTACCACTTTGTACCACATCTTACCCGTAAGTCCTTGATTGTCAACAACAAACTTCAAGGTAGGACTGCCACTTCGGAAGTGAATCGGCAAAATACGAGAGCTTGTGGTTAACCACCGCGATGACCACAAGATGTTGGGTTTACGCTCCTGGTTCCTTCGCTATTTATTCGCTTAGATTTTTCTTGCACTCCGCGCCCATGGCGGGTTTTCCTGTGGAAAACAGCAACCGGCGCTAGGACTTCATGCCATTGCGCGACGTCGCCCGGCGGAGGGCGAACCTGCGAAAGGGCACCTCGGTGGCGAATTCCACTCGAGCCTCTTACACTCCTTCAGTACGCCCGAGCAGACGCCTGAGCACCCACCTCCAATTCGACGACTGGGTTCCCTTCCCCCTGGCGCATGTCTTCGCGTTCTTCTCCAACCCTGAGAACCTGCCGCGCATCATGCCGCCGGCTACCGAAACGAGACTTGACCAGCTCCATCTCGTTTCTCCCAAGTCGTCGCAAGATCAGGATGCGATTGCTTTTCCCCAAGCGGCCGGCATCGGCACCATCATCGTGACTTCATTTCGATTGTTCCCCTTGTTTCGCCTGCGCGCTCCGTGGATCGCCCGCATTACCGAATTCGAATGGAATCATCACTTTGCCGATGTGCAGCAGAAAGGCCCTTTCAAACTATGGCATCACCGTCACCAGTTCCTGGCAGAGACCCGCAACGGTATCAGCGGGACGCTGGTCCGCGACGTGATCGAATATGAAGTTGGATTTGGTCCGCTGGGCGCGATCGCTGACTCACTCTTCGTCGCGCCCCAGATCCGACGCACCTTCGCGGAGCGTCAGCAGAAACTCCCGCAGCTTCTTTCGTAGCGCCGGCGCTGAGTGTAGCTCTTTCACTTCAGCCGGCAAGATGCCGACGCAGGATCCTTCAGTACACCACGTTCCCCGCGCGGCTGGTGTGAATCTGTCCCGCCTCCACCGAGATGGAGTAAGCTTCTCCTCCGTCGCCACTCCATCCCCGGATGTCGAACGTTGCTCCAGTCGGCGCGTGGTAGACGGCAAAGTTGTGCAAAGTCAGGGGCTGCCCCGGCTTGCACACCTCCGGCGCGTCGGTGACCTGAAGAAAATAAGCGCCCATGCCCGTACCCACCACCTTGGCCCGGCCATCCACCTCCACGAGCAACGCCGATTTTTCGTCCAACGCAATCTCGCGCGGGTTCTTCGACCATCCATCCGCCACCAGGCGCGCCAGAAATCCTAAACTCCGGCCCATGCGATCACGCGCCGCGAAGTGACTGTCGGTGAGAGTATTTTCCAGTCCCGGCACTTTAAGAAAATCACGTTCGAGCGTCACCCGCTTGATATAGGGATCCTGCAAAACTTCGCGTGAGCTGAGATCGGCATCGTTCGCTTGATCTTCGGTTGCCGCATAGACAAACTCGCTCAACACCGCCAGTCCAGCGCTGGTTCCTCCAATCGGCTTACCGGCCAGCACATGCGCGTTAATCGCCTCCTGCACCGGAGTTCCCTTCCAGAAGCGCACATAGCGCGCCTGGTCGCCGCCGGCAATAAAAATGACGCTCGCCTGCCGAATAATGCGCGCTACTTTCACCTCCTGCGCCGCCTTGCGATCGGGAATAATCAGGGTCGCTACCGAGTTCATCTCGCATGTCTTGCTGACGTACGGGTTGTAGGCATCATTGCCGTGGGCACGCAGAATCAGGAAGTCTCCGCCGTTGCCTTTTCCGCACAACCAGCGGAATGCCTCCTTCTGATCGGCGCCACCACCCATCAGAGCGACGCCCGGCTCAATGTGCGTTTCCGCAGCAAGATCGCTACCCACGCGTTTGTATTTGTAGGAGGATGCCTGGCTAACGCCAACGTAGCCGAACGCAAGGCTGAAAACGAAAAGGAAGATGTGCGCGAATTTCATGATCCGAAGACTATATCCCAGCAAGGCACTATAAAACAGGCGGAAGCGTCGAAGGGTGTTTTGCTTTGACCCCATCACCGCGGCGAAGATCGGTCTCGTCTTCAACCCGCCCAAATTGTGATCGTCAGATTGACCTTTGGGTGTACACTGCGTCCGTTTAGTCAGCAACGATTTGCGGAGGGGCTTATGCATCTGAACCGAAGCAGGATCTGGCTGGGCGGTTTGGCGGGCGGCGTGGTGTGGACAGTCTGGAGTTTCCTGGTGGGCCATTTTGTCATCACGGATGCGCGCTACCTGGCCGCACAAAATGCTGGGTTCTTTTTGAAAACGCCGCGCTATCCCTTCTTCGTGGGTCAGTGGATTGCACTCTTGTTTATTCTGGCGATCGCGGTCGCTCATCTGTATGCTTGGTCGCGTCAGGGCCTGGGACCCGGTCCGGGCACTGCGCTGAGGGTCGGCTTTCTGGCCGGCTTCTTTGCCGGCTTCCCAGGAAACTTCGCCCAGGAAACCTGGTTCGCCGGCGACCGCGGGCTTCCTTTTGGCTGGATGATTGACATGTGGTTTGGCGCCATTCTGGCCGCGCTGGTCGCGGGCTGGGTGTACAAAGACTAGAGCTACTTCGACGGTTCTACGAACACTGCGGTCCCGTACGCCAGCACTTCGGTGACGCCCTGCATCACTTCGGTCGCATCGTAACGTGCGCCGACCACGGCATTGCCGCCCAGCTCCGCGGCATGCTGCAGCATCAGATCGAAGGCTTCGGCACGCGTCTTCTCACACAAGTTGGTGAGCAGAGTGATGTTGCCGCCAACCAGCGTCTGCAAGCCGGCGCCGATCGTGCCAAAGATCGAGCGCGAACGCACCACGATGCCGCGCACCACTCCCAGCGTGCGCGTCACCCGAAAGCCGTCCAGTTCGAACTGCGTCGTGACCATGTTGTGCGCCACCATCCGCCCACCGCCTGTGAAGCTGGGTGCCATCGTCATTCCTTTCTGAATCCGACATGCGACCGTGACTGTACCGAGCAACCAACTATAACGCGGATGCTATCAGGAAAGAACCTTGGGGACACAGCTTGCTCGTCGCGCGTCGCGAATCGGTTCCAGGCGCCAACTCACTCTAGCGCAGCCATTATGGAGAATTCCTGCGACGCCCCATCGTACTCAACCCGCAGCACGTTGGCCTTGCAGCACACTTGGCAGTCTTCGACGTAGTTCTGACGCCGTCCGGCGGATTCGTCGACGTTGGTCAGGTTCCATTCTCCGCATCCTGCGCATTGGAAACCCGCTTCCATAAAGCAATTATGCCGCACGTCCCTCCCGACCGGCGACCGGTTGCCCAGCGGAAATTTCAAAGGCCCTATAATGGCGGGGCTTTTATTTCCGGATCCGGAGGCTTCATGATTTCACGGCGGCGCTTTCTCGAGGTGGGCAGTGTGGCGGGAGCAGTCGCCGCAGTATCTCATCCTTTGCTGGCATCTGCTGGAGCACCCAACGATAAGCCGGCCGGCTCTTCCCTGCCGCCGTCTCTGGCGCGCTTAAAGTCCCGAAAGAGTGAAGCCGTTCCCATTACGCGCGAGGAGCGCCGCGAACGCCAGGAACAAGCCCGCAAGCTGATGAGCGAGAATGCACTCGACGCCATTGTCCTGACGGAAGGGACGTCGCTCAGATACTTCACCGGCATTCGCTGGTGGGGCGGTGAGCGCATGTTCGCGATGGTGCTGCCGGCGAGAGGCGCGGCGTTTTATGTTTGTCCGGCATTTGAAGAAGGCCGCGCCCGCGAGCAACTCAAGGACGCACCCGACGGCGATCATCCAGACGTGCGGACCTGGCTAGAGGACGAGAGCCCGTACCAGCGCTTAGCGCAAGGACTTGAAGAACGCGCGATCGGAACCGGCAAGCTGGGAGTTGAAGAAACAGTGCGCTTCGTCTTTGCCGACGGAATTGCCAAGGCCGCTCCGCAGGCCACGCTTGTCAGCGCGACGCCCGTCACGGCAGGTTGCCGCATGATCAAGAGCGCTCACGAGATCGCACTGATGCGTTTGGCCTGTCAAGTAACGCTGGCCGCGTACGAGGCGGTTTATCATGCGCTGCGCGAGGGCATGACCCAGCAGCATGTGGAGGACTTGATCGCAGCGGCCTATGGACAGCTCGGCTTTCCCGGCGAGGCCAGCGTACAGGTGGGCGAGTACTCGGCGCTTCCGCACGGATCGACCACGCCGCAAGTAATTCGCGAGGGATCAATCGTCATGATCGACGATGGCTGCACCGTGGAAGGATACCAATCCGACATCACACGCACATTCGTGCTGGGCAAGGCCTCTGAAAAACTCGGGGACAAAATGAAGAAGGTATTCGAGATCGTGCACCGCGCGCAGGCGACGGCTCTCGCGACGGCTCGTCCCGGAGTCGAATGCAGCGCAGTGGACGCGGCGGCACGCAAAGTGATTAGCGATGCCGGATACGGACCCGACTACAAATACTTTACCCACCGCCTGGGCCACGGAATGGGCATGGACGGCCACGAGTGGCCTTATCTGGTCCGCGGCAATACCACGAAGCTTCAGCCGAACATGACGTTCAGCGACGAGCCCGGCATCTACATTCCCGGCGAATTCGGCATCCGTCTCGAAGACGATATGCACATCACGGAAAACGGCGCCGAACTGTTCACGCCGCAAAGCCCGTCGCTGGAAGACCCGTTCGGGAAAGCGTGAGGATTCGCTACTTCGACGGGACCACCTGCAAATTGTTGGTCACCGAGAAAATGCCGGGGATTCCATTGGCGCGAAGACCAGCCAAGTTCTTGTCGGAGTCGTTGTCGACTACTCCTTCCAGCGTGACGTGGCCATTCTTAACGATGATGCGAATCGGTTTCTGCACACCCAGCGCGTATTTCTCCAGCGCCGCGTACCCGTAGATCGCACGATATAAGCGCCGGCGCAATCCGTCATCCATGGGCGAGGGAGGAAGCACTTCGATCTGGTTATCTATTTTTTCGACGCCTTCGATGTGCTTTACCACGTTCTCCGCGTCGGATTTTAGAGAAGGCCGCACGACTTGCCCGAACAGCGCGACGGTATAGCCGTCCACCTTATAGGCGATGTTATCGAACACGCCGAAATAAGGGAGCATGAGAAGCTCGTGGCGAACTTCCTTAGTGATGCGTTCTTGAGCCTTGGCCGAAGGTTGTTCGCGATCCTGAGTAAAGCCTAATGTGGCAAGCGAAAAAAGAGTAACGACGGCAACCAACAACACACGCTTCATGGCAGTTTCTCCTTGCTCGGGAAGTTTCCCAGGGGATCGGGACAGTTTACTCCCCGCGAAGTGTCAAGCACTACAGTGTTTGCGGTAGTCCGAAATTTGTGGCACAAATGAGATCCTGTAAGCGGTTCCGGGATATCTGCCACCGCAGGGTAGGGGAAGATTTCTGCCTCCGCACTGAAAGAGGTTTGGCCATGCAACATTTGAGTCCGCATGATGTGATGACGATGTTCATGGCGCTGGCCACGCTGCTGGGCTGCGCCAAGCTGGCCGCGGAGTTGATGCAGAAGATCGGGCAGCCGTCGATTCTGGGAGAGATTTCCGTCGGAATTTTTCTGGGACCGACGGTTCTCGGCCACTACCGGCCGCATTTGTATGAAGCGCTTTTTCCCACGACCGGGCCGATGCCGATCGTGCTGGACACGGTGACCACACTAGGGGTTGTGTTCTTCTTGCTGACGGCAGGGCTAGAGATCGACCTGCGCAGCATCTTCAGACAGGGTAAGGGCGCGTTGCTGGTAAGTTTTTTCGGCGTTGCATTCCCCTTTGCGGCCGGTTTCCTTGCAGCCAGCGCTTTTCCCAATTATCTGGGCGCCGAAGCAGGAGCGAATCCTCTGATTTTCGCGCTGTTCGTGGGCACGGCCCTGGCAATTTCGGCGCTGCCGGTGATCGCGAAGATCCTGATGGATCTGAATCTTCTGCGCACCGAGGTGGGCACGGTCATCATCTCGTCGGCGATGTTTGACGATCTGGTGGGATGGATTCTGTTCTCGTTCGTGCTGGGGATGATGCACCCGCCGGCGGGTGGCAGCGTGGCGGATGGAGTGAAGCACACCGTTATGTTGGTTGTATTGTTCGTGGGCCTTACGCTGACTCTCGGACGCTGGCTGTTTGACAAGATTCTGCCGTTTTTGCAGGCGCACACAACCTGGCCCGGTGGCGTCCTGGCCTTCATCTTTACCCTCACGCTGGCCGGAGCGGCATTCACTGAGTATGCCGGGATTCATGCGGTGTTTGGGGCGTTTGTGATCGGCATCGCAATCGGAGAGTCGGGACATCTGCGCAGGCGAACGTCGGAGCACATTCACGAGATCGTGACCAACGTGTTCGCACCCTTTTTCTTTGCCAGCATCGGATTGCGGACAAACTTTGCCGCGAACTTTCACCTGGGGCTGACCGCAACGGTGATCGGCGTGGCCTGCCTGGGCAAACTGCTGGGAGCGAGCTGGGGCGCGCGTCTGGGTGGCATGGACCGAACATCGTCACTGGTGGTGGGTCTGGCGATGAATGCGCGCGGAGCGATGGAGATCATTCTTGGGATTCTGGCTCTGCAGGCGGGGTTGATCCGCGAATCCATGTTTGTGGCCCTCGTAGTGATGGCGTTGCTCACTTCGCTGGTATCGGCCCCGGCGATTCACTTTCTGGTGCGTCGAAGACGGTCGTTGACCCTGAAAGATACTGTCACCGCCAAACTGTTCTTGCCCAACCTATCGGCGAAGACCCGGTTGGGGGCCCTAAAGGAGATGTGCGAAGTGGCGGCGGAAGCCGTGAGCAACGCGCCCGAGAGATTGTTCCGCCTGGTATCAGAAAGGGAGCGGATATTGGCGAGCGGATGGGAGAACGAGTTGGCGGTGCCCTACGCGCGCGTAAACGGATTGACTAGACCACTGGTAATCGTTGCGAAATCAGTGGGGATCGATTTTGACGCGCGCGATGGCAAGCCGGCGCGGCTGATTATCATGATCCTGACGGGAGACAACCAGTCGCAACACGACTTACTAGGAGACGCCAGTGAACTATTCAGCCACAAAGAAGCAGTGGATCAAGCAGTACATGCAAGCAATTTTGTGGAGTTGGTAGCGGCGCTGAACGCACCGGTGCGGTAGGAGCTCAGACGAGGCCGCCGGTTCGGTGGAGAAACCGGCCATCGCCAACCTTAAGGTTGGAAAATCCACTCCGCTGATCGTTCCGTAAACTGAAAGCCGTAGCGCTGCCACGGCGTATCAGGCGCTTCCGTCCGGACGGCGCGGGCCAGGCCGACGTAGCGATCCTCTCCCTTGCCCGACAGAAAAACGCTCACTATGGCACCCTTAGGAAAAGAAAGCGTTAGGTTGCACAAAAATCCACCGGCACTCACATTTTCCGTGGACACGAGCTGCTCGAAGGACCTGCCGGACTCATCCACACCCTTCAGTTTAAGGATCAACTTCATGCGCACGCGAACATGGGCTCGGCGCTCGGGCAGGTTGGACTTGAGCACTTCCTCGATGCGGCTTTTCAAGCGGGGGAAGTTGATGGGCTTTTCGAAAAAGTCGGATGCACCTAAACTCTCAACGTAGTCTTTATATTTTGCGGCTGACTCGCCGGTGACTACGAAGACGGGGATACGCGAGGTGTAGCTGAGAGCGTGCAAGCTCTGGCAAAGTTCAAACCCGGAACATCCGGCCATCATCAAGTCGAGCAGGACGACGTCCGGCTTGTGTTCCAGCGCGAGCCCGAGCGCTTGCCCGGGATTGCCTGTATCAATGATTTCGTAGGTGTCGGAGAGCCGCATCCTGATGAGGCCCCGCATAGCGTCGTCATCGTCCACAATCAGTATTTTAGGCAATTCGCAACTCCTTGTTGACCAAAGGCTTCGGGTTGATAGGAAGTGGTGTCATTTTGCTGCCGCAGCGGCTGCGCCCCTCCCCTCGAGCGCTTCCCGAAGTTTCCGGGCAAGAGCTTCGCGGGTGAATGGTTTGGGCAGGAAGCAACTGCCCTCGTCGAGGACTCCGTTTGCGCCTACCACCTGTCCGGTGTAGCCGGACATGTAGACCACTCTGAGCTGGGGCCGATGGCGGAGCAATTCCTCCGCCAGAATTCGGCCGTTGATCCCGGGCATCACAACATCGGTCAGCAAAGCGTGAATCGTTCCCGAATGCTTACGGGCTAGTTCCAAAGCATCTGCCCCACAGCCAGCTTCGAGGACGGAGTATCCGCAGGACTCCAACTGATGGTGCGCCAGAATGCGAAGCGCGGGCTCGTCTTCCACCAGTAGGATGGTTTCCGTTCCCTGGAGGGAGGCTGGTAACTCGGTTTGAGGCGCTTGAGCGAGTGCGGCCTCCACCTTCGGCAAATAGATCTTGAAGGCTGCCCCGGCATTGGGCTCGCTCGCAACCTCGATGTAGCCGCCGCTTTGCTTGACGACGCCGTAGACGGTGGAAAGGCCCAGACCCGTGCCTTTGCCTTTTTCTTTGGTAGTGAAAAACGGTTCAAAGATGCGGGCCTTGGTGGCGGCATCCATCCCGATTCCCGTGTCGCTGACTGCGAACAATACGTAATCCCCGATCTGAACGGGGTAGGGATAGCGACGGACGAAGTCCTGATCCATATGAAAATTAGAGGTGGAGAGGATCAACTTGCCCCCGCGCGGCATGGCATCCCGTGCGTTTACCGCCAGATTCAGGACGACCTGTTCGATCTGTCCTTCATCGGCTTTGATCAGGGCCAGAGCCGGATGCAAGTCGGTCTTCAGTTCAACGTCCTCGCCAATAAGCCGCTGCAGCATCTTCTCCATGTCCTTGACCACAGCGTTGAGGTCGAGAACCTTGGGGTCCAGCACTTGTTGGCGGCTAAAGGCGAGAAGCTGTCTGGTGAGCGAAGCAGCCCGGTGGGAGGCCTTCAGGATCTCGTCGATGCTGCCACGCAGCGGATCAGTGCTGGCCGTGCGTTCCTGAACGATCTCGCCGTAGCCGATGATCACGCCCAGCAGGTTATTGAAATCGTGAGCGATACCACCGGAAAGCCGGCCCACAGCCTCCATTTTCTGTGCCTGCCGGAACTGCTCTTCCAGGTGTTTGCGCTCAGTGATGTCGCGGTTGACGATTACAAGTCTCTCGACGGCCCCGCGCTGGTCCAGGATGGTGGAGGCGCGAGATTCGAGTGTCCGCCAGTGGCCATCCTTGTGACGCATGCGGTATTCCACGGTCTGTCCTACTCCCGTACGGATCGCTTCCGCTGAAGCTTTGCGAACCTTCTCGGTGTCGTCAGGGTGAATTTGTGCGAAAGAATTCGTGGCCTCGAGCTCATCCGGCTTGTAGCCGAGAATCCTTCCGTAGGACGGGCTGTTATAGAGGCGCCGCCCTGTCACATCCACAACCGCGATCATGTCGGCGGCATTCTCGGTGATCAACCGGAATAACTCATCGCGCTCAAGCAAATGCTTGCGCACAAGCTGGATCTGGAAATGCTGGTAAAGCGCATATATGTCAAAGAGCAGAACCAAACCCACAAGACCCAGGATCGTATCGCTTAGCGGAGCGAAGCTAAACGCCGATCCGTGCATGTGCAACGCAGGGAGGCCGAACGAAATGACGGCAGCGGTCAACAACAGAGTAACCGCAACCGCACACAACCATAACCACCAATCGCGCCGTTCGACCTGGCGCACGTGGCTGCGAAGGTCCGAACCTATTTCTAATGCGGCAGTGCCAGGCTTGGTCGTTGTGGTCTCCAGACGGACTCGGAATATACAGATTTATCGATCAAGAACGAGAGCAATGAACCGATAGTGGGAGGGATGGCCTCTCGAGGCTAAGACGGACCTGATCCTCGACCGCCTATTAGCAGTTCCCTTTGGTTTTCAATGGAATGGCTTCCTCACCTGCTGAAGCACCCGACCGGGGACATTTCGAGTTCTCGCCGCCGCGTGAGGCTAAGAAATGCGACGAGCAACGCCACCACCGCCAGAACTAAACATTGCGACGCCAAGAACCAAAATTCAGTTCACTGACGGGACTCCCAAGCCGGGCCGCGTGGAGCGCTGCCTGCGGTCTTTTCGGTCACTTTACAATGGTCGTTCGCAAGCGGGGTCGCCGTCAATCTAATTAGCACTTTTAGAGGAACTTAAGTTCCGAGTAGAACACGATGTTAATAAGTCTTTAATGTTAGTAAGTCCGCAAATGCAAGGTTCGAGGGCACAAATGAGGAAGGCACTTCTTTTCGTTCACCATCTAGACGGGAAACGAAGCGTCCCAAGAGGGATTGAGCGGCAAAAACCCAGGGGGCGGCTTGTTGCTTACTGTCGCACGAAGAGTAGTTTACCTCTGAAGTAAGTGTTAGCGCGGCGAGTGGTGTCCTCAGCGAGCAACTGCAGGCACAGACCTGATAAACGTTGCCAGTGTCGCGATACTACGTCAGGAAGAGGTAAGCCAAATGCGCGGGTGCAGCAAGCGGGCGGGGACGTGAGGTCCAACCTGCTGCACCAGCCGCATTGCGGGTTCAGGCCGAAACGCTGAGGCCCCCGCTGGTGGAGGCGCTGCTTGTGGAACCGCTGGCTGAGGAAGATTCGCCCAACAGATTAAGGACAATCTGTTCGTTGCTGTTGGGAGCCAGATTGAATGTGACCTGTTGGGCGTTGGAACCCTGGTTGCCGACGCTGAGGGAGACCTGTTCGGCTCCGCCGCTAGCTGGGCTGATGTTGATGGTGATCTGTTCGGGGTTGGTGCTGCCGCTATTGTTGCTCAGGTTGAGGACAATTTCCGGACTGGTCGTGGAAGGAGGGGCAGTGCTGGACGGGAGGGGAGTGCTGGGCGGGTCTTGACCGGCCCCTCTTTGAAATGTACTTCTGAGAGCGCCGAAAGCTTGTTGGGCGCCCGCCAAGTCCCCCGACTGCAAGGCTGCTCCGATGGCGTTGAAATCCTGGTCGCGCTGAGAAACAAAGAAGGGAGTCCCATTGGGAACCGGACCGTTCTGACCCAGCGTAGTAATGTTGTTGAAGGCGGTTTGAGCTTTGGCTAAGTTGCCGGACTCAAGGGCCGACCCGAGTTGTTGCAGACCACTCTGCCGAGTCTGAAAATACTGCTGCAGTTGCTGGTTTACCGCGGTACTGGAAACGGCTGATGTCGACATAAGTCTCTCCTCAGAATTGATTGTTCCTGCAAGGAACCCTGGCAGAACCCCTTGCCATCCAAGGGCCAGATCGGCCACGCAAGCGGGAACTTTAGGGGTCGCGCAGCGGCCCGAGCTGCTGTTCTTGCCACATTCCCAGTCCGTTGCGGTTACCAAAGGCCGTGCCGAAAGCCGATCCCGCATCGGGCCAGGGTTGGGGTTGGTGGGCGGATGCTGAAACACACGCATCAGGCGTGCTCGCAAAAAGCTTTCTAGCGCAGCGAACGCAGCTCGCTAACCGAAACTAAGAGTCTCCGGCGGTTCCGGGATCGGTTCGATGTGTCCCAGCAAGAAAATGTAGCCCGCAATTCCCAGGAGTAGGATTACAGTCGCAGTCACGAAGGCGGATGCGAAGGAGTGCGTTCCGGAGACGATATAGCCGGTAACGATGGGCGCGGAGATGGCCGCGATCTGGCCACAAAGGTTCACTGCGCCTGCAAGCGTGCCGACGCTTTCCCGCGGCGCAATCAGAGATGGAACCGTCCACGCCACCGGCGCAGCGGCGGCCAGTCCACCCAGAGCGAGGCTGATCCAGACCAGTGCGGCCGCGGGACTGTGAGCGCGCGCTGCACCGAAGATCGCGAGGCCGAAGGCGGTTCCCGCCACCAGCACGGTTTGGCGAACCCGGTTTGCATCGAAACCACGTTGGATCAGTGAGTCCACCAACCATCCGCCGACCAGGAGATCGGTGAAAGTGGCAAACAGCCAGGGCACGCTGGTATAGAAAACAGAATGCAACAGGTCCACGTGGAGGGAAACAGATAGATAGCTCGGCAGCCACGTCAGCAAGAGGAAGAACGTGTAATTGTAGGCGCCCCATCCCAGCGCGAGCCCGTAGACCTTCCGCTGCTTCAAGAGATAGCCCAGTGAGCTGCCACTTCGTGCTCTGGCCTGATCTTCTTGCTGTGCTCCGCCCTCGAGAATGAATTGGAGTTCGTTCGGAGACAGATCTTTGTCTTCTCTGGGATTGCGGTAGATCAGGTAAAACAAGACGAAATAGAGAAAGCTGATGAAGCCGGTAGCGGCGAAACTCCAGCGCCAGCCAAAATACACGAGGAGCAGTCCGATCAACGGGACTCCGATTGCGCTGGAGAATTTTGCCGCCGCATCGGTGATCGCCGTTGCCAGACTTCGTTCCTCTTGGGTAAACCAATACCCCAGGGCTTTGGCATTCGCTGGAAACGTGGGAGATTCACTCACGCCCAGAAGGAGGCGTGCTCCGAAGAACCAACTAAGGCTGGGGGCGAGGGCGGCTGCAAAGGAGGCAATGCTCCACAGGAACGCGCTGATTCTGCCTACGCGGCGCACTCCGAGCCGGTCCAGCAAGACCCCGGCGGGCATCTGCATTAAAGCGTAAGTCCAACTGAAGGCGCTGGAGAGGTAGCCGAAAGCAACCAGGGATAAGCCAAACGAGTCATGAAGCGCATCGCGAGAGACTGACAAGTTGATCCGGTCGAAGAAGTTGACCAGAACCCCGAGAGCGAGCAGGAAGGCAATTCGCCATCGCCGTCGAGGCAAGTATGAACTGTTCGAGATGATTCGCGGCAAGGTCGCTCCGGAAGGAACTAGGCTGACGGCATCGTTTCGAACCGCGCACCATCGTCAACAAATTATCGCGATCTTGCAATAGGAACTTAGGAATCGTTGATCGTTAAGTCAACATGATCGAATCGAGAATGATCGAATTGAGGACGATCGAATTGAGCACGATCATTGGACACCGATGCCAGCCAGCAATCCGCCGTCCACGAGGTAATCGCCTCCGGTGCAGAATCCTGCTTTGTCTGACGCCAGAAATGCCGCCAATTCCGCGACCTCCTCCGGAGTGCCAATGCGGCCGAGTGGATGCGCCGCGCCAAAACGTGCGAACGCCTCATCGGTCGGGACATCGGGCGAGAAGTTGGCCGCGGAGCGCGCCAGCATGGGTGTACGGATCGAACCGGGGCTGATCGAATTGACGCGAATGTTGTCGGCGGCATGGTCGAGGGCCAGGGCGCGCGTCAAGCTGTGGATTGCTCCCTTGGATGCGGCATACGCGGCCACTCCCCGCTGGCAGGCGTATCCCTGAACCGACGCCACATTTAGGATGGAGCCACCACCGCGCTTTTTGAGCTCCGGGATGCCCAGGTGTGCCAGCAGATAAATGCTGCCCACGTTCACCATCATGCAGCGGTTCCAGGTCGCAAGGTCGGTTTGCAGGACCGTCCCGAAGGGATGAATTCCGGCGGCGTTGACGATGATGTCCAGGCCTCCATACCGGTTGACGGTCTTACTAATCACCGAGCGCACCTGGTCGGGGCTGGTCACATCGCAGGTTTCGACCTGCAGGGTTAGACCAAGTCTTGCCCCGTCGCGAGCCAACTCTTCGTTGCCACTGATCTCAATGCCGCATGCAACCACCTGGGCACCGCCCGCGGCAAAGCGCATCGCAATCGCTCCGCCAATTCCCGTCGTACCCGTTACCAGGGCAACTCGTCCTGCGAAGTCATTCATACCATTAAGTCCTTAGTTCGCTGGTCATATTAATTGTAATTGCTACTCAACGGAAGATTGGCAGAACACTCATGCGTTTTATCAGGCTAATTCTGGAATCGCATACTTCAAGCCCTGCGTGACGCCGCGCAGTTCGGCGAGTCCTTTCAATCTGCCCACCAGCGAATAGCCGGGATTTACTTTCTTGCCGATATCGTCGGCCAGCAGATGTCCGTGGTCAGGACGCATGGGAATCTCATGGTCTGGCCGGCCGGCGCGCCGCCGGTGCGCCTCTTCTTCCAGCATGGCGCGGATCACGCCCACCATATCGGAACTACCGGCCAAGTGTTCCGCTTCATAAAAGGATCCGTCGCATTCTCTGGTCACTTGCCGCAGATGGACGAAGTGAATACGAGCGCCAAATTCGCGAGTCATGCTCAGCAGATCGTTATCCGCTCTGGCTCCGAATGAACCGACACAAAACGTGAGTCCGTTTGCAACCGTATCGCAAGAACCGAGGATCGCCCTTACATCCTCGGCGGTCGAAACGACGCGCGGGAGGCCGAACAGCGACCAGGGCGGATCATCCGGGTGTATGGCGAGCCGAACCCCGTTCTCCTCCGCTATCGGCACGACTTCCCGCAGGAATGCGATGAGGTTGCTTCGCAATTCGGCAGCAGTCACGCCATCGTAATCAGCGATCAGGTTGCGAATCGTCTCGCGGTTGTACGATGCCTCGGCGCCAGGGAGGCCGGCGATGATTGTTTGTTCCAGGTCATCTCTGCGTGACTGCGGCATAGAACGGAAACGGGCCCTCGCTGTTCGAGCGCAGTCTTCGGAATAGTCGGCCTCAGCACCTTTGCGCTCGAGGATGAAGAGGTCGTACACCGCAAAATCCACCGCATCAAAACGCAGGGCGTAGCCTGTAGTCGGCAGACGCCATTGCAAGTCTGTCCTCGTCCAGTCGACGACCGGCATGAAGTTATAGCAGATGACTTCCACGCCCGCCTTCGCAACCGCGGCTAGAGTGTCCTTCCACGCACCAGTGAAATCGTTATGAGACGCGGATCGAAGCTTGATGGAATTGTGGATCGGAATGCTTTCGACTACAGACCAGACGAAACCCGCGGCGAGAACCTCATCTTTGCGCTTGATAACCTCGTCCAACGGCCAGGCTTCACCCCGGTAGAGATGGTGCAAGGCGGAAACGATCCCGGTGGCTCCCGCTTGCTTGATGTGATCGAGAGGAACCGGATCGCCCGGCCCAAACCATCGCCAAGTCTCCTTCATGCCCTTGATGTTACCCCTTTGTCTCGCTCGCGGTTATTGTCGCTGAAGAACGATGAGCTCTACCGCATCGGGCGCGAGCGGATTCGATAAATTCAAACTAGCTCCCGCGCCGGACTTTTCCTCGACCAACTCGAGATTCTGAGTCTGACTAATCCGGTAGCGCTTCACGCTGAATGCCTTCTTTCCCCACGGCAACTTGTTGATCGTGAGATTGTAGCCAGCATTATCGCGATAAACGATGTCAGTACGGAGTGGCAGGAACTTGATCTTCGAAAAGTCAGGCATCGGGGGCGACGCCTTCAATAGTTCCGGAGGCATTTGCATGATGTCCGCCTTAAAGCCCGCGGCAATGGCGTAATTACTGATCAATACCTGAACCGTGTTGCCATCTGCCGAACGGCCGGCAAGCGCCGCGAAACCGAAAGTGTCAGTGCCCGTAACCGAAAGGCGCTGAGGTGTATCTAACATCTTCCCCATGGCCTGGAACGTATAAGCAGTCTTGAAATACTGCCCTTGCAGGCTAAAGAGCCCCATCCACGCCGCATCGCCGCGATAGAACTGCGCGTGATCAATGGGGGCATCCTGAAAATAGCTGAGCACGGCCCCGATGTAAGCGGCATTGTCCATACCTTGAAGCCTAGCCTTCTCATTGTCGGTAAAGTCAGGGGTCAGATTCCACTCGGAGAGAATGCTCTCCGCCTTGGGAAAACCATGAGTGTCCAGGATGTGGCGAATCTGCCTGGCAAGGCGAACGGCATCGTAAGGATCGGCGGAAGAGTCCGCGTAGGTGTGCCAGGAGTAGAAATCGAGCGGCAACTTGTGCGCGGCGCAGTAATCGATGAATCCTTCGCGAAAACCTCCGTCATCGTAAGGAAACGCTTTAGCATCTCCGCCCACTTTGAGCGTGGGATCAACGGACTTCAAGGCTCGCTCTGTTTTCTCGTACAAAGAGTAAAACTGCTCAGGAGTACCCGACCAGAAGAGACCGTCTGGCTCGTTCCAGAATTCCCAGTAGCGGATGTCGTAATGGAAACCGTTTGCCCATCCCTGGTTGTAGTGCATGGCTATATGTTTCACCACGCTGGCAAACTTGTCGAAATCGGCCGGCGGATTGATATTTGCGCCCCAGCTGCGTCCGATGCGGTAATAGACCTCCGCGCCGGTGGCGCGAATGGCGGCGAGCACTTTGTCGGTCGGAGCAAAGTTGTAGCTTGCGGGCTTTTCGGGATCGGCGCTCTCGTCGGGAAAGATGATGCTGGCATTGCCCGCCTTCACCACGCCGGCACGCTGCGCGGGGTTGGGAATAAGCCAGGCGAGTTCCCCGTTGGACTGCTCGAATTTTGAGTCGATCTCGCTCGGACCCATCAGATCGTGGGTGCGGACCTGGCTGATGCGAAGGTCTTTGTATTGTTGCGCAAGGTTCGGAAGTCCCGTCATCAGCGGACTCGGAGGACCGTTCAATCCCTGGAATGATCGGATCTCACCGATCACTTTGCCGGCGTCCACTTGTAAGGAACGGAATCCCGCGGTCGTGTTTTGCGTGAACGCAGCAACGCAGAGCAGCAAAGGGCAGAAGCAATAACGTGCGAGAATTTTCATCAGTAAACTCCTTGCGGTGTTTCCGCGTCGAGAAGCGCGGCGTTGCGGCCCATTCGTTATGCCTTCATCTTCTTCTGCAAAAGCGTGAGGAGTGGCCGATCGAGCTTGTGTCCTTTCCAGTCCTCGAACTTTGTTCCCTGACGTTCCGTGTCGAGTACTCCAAAAGGGCCGCGGAAATTCCACAAGGCCCAGCCGGAATTCAGCTCACGCAGAGCGTCGAGTGTGTCGTTGAACCACGCCAGCACAACCTCGGGCGGAGTGTGCTTATAACATCCCATCTCACCGAAGTGAATGGGAACTCCCTCGGGCGCAAGACCGGCCCAGGGATGAAAAATGGTTTCGAGGGTTTGGCGGTCGCAAATGACTTTTCCCTTGTCGTCCTTGAGAGGCCATGTGGGCAACGGTTCTGAGCCGGTGAGGATGCCACGCACCCACTCGCATTGATGATGGGTGAGTTGAATGGGATTGTAGGTGTGACAGCTTTGCAGCATGCCAGTGCCGAAGAGATCCGGAATCGGCAACCCTCCGCCCGGATAACCATCGGTGATAACCAAGCGCTGCGGGTCGTGGGCATGGATCGCGTCCGCCGCCGCCTTGGCCACGCGCGTGTAGTCCTTGGCGTGACGTTGCAGCAGTTCGGAGTTAAACAGGTCGGTCGTTTTAATGGGACCATGCTGCTGGAGCTCTGCGAGCTCCGTCGCATTCGGAAGAGCGATGGGCTCGTTCACCAGGTTGAAGCTGAGGCGTTGGCTTGGAATGCCCTTGTAGCGATCGGCGAAGAAGGTCCACTGATGAACGAAGGCGTCGAGCGTGTGCGGATCGGTGAAGACGTTGGTCTTCTCCTTCGTGACGGCAATGCCTGTAAGCTTTTCATCCATCGTGTCGAGAATGCATAAGCCTGGGGCACGATGGAGACAGATGTTCACATGGATTCCGTATTGTTCGCCCAGCTTGATGGCTCGGTCGATTGGTTCGATTTGCTTTTCGTGGATGGTGAAGAGATCGGGGGCGGTCCAAAAGCGATAATCCATGGGCAAGCGAACCCAGTTAAAGCCCCAGTCGCGAATCCAGCGGAAGTCGTCCTCGAGGAACATCCCATCATTTTTGTAGGGGAAATATTTCATCCAGTCTGGATCGGTAGAGAAGTACTCGAGCAGATTGAAGCCGTACCAGGGCGGATTTTTCGCGGGCGGGCTCTGCTCAGAGAACGCGAAGGCCGAAAGTGCCGAGGGGAGAATCGCGGCAGATACAACCGCAGTGGCGGACTTAAGCAAACTCCGGCGGGTGAAACGAGTGAACGGGGCTGCTGAGATCTCTGTTTCCGATCGATCGTTTCGTCTTTTTTCCATCGTTCCTCCTAACATTGCTGGGGCGAACTTCAACCCATCATGACCGGTGTCTTTTCCGTCCACAATTTCGTGATCTCTTCCAGCGACCGGCCCTTGGTTTCGGGAATCAGCCAGCCGACGAGAATGATCGTTAACAACGCTCCGGCGCTGAAGCACCAGAAAGTGCCATCCGATCCCAGATGTTTCTGCATGACGGGAAACAGTTGGTTGCCCAAATACCCCACCAACCAGAGCGCGGTTGTCGCGATGGACATGCCACGCCCGCGAACCTTGGTGGGATAAATCTCCGAGATGATTACCCAACAGGCTACGCCGTTACCAAAAGCGTGCCCAGCGACGAAGCTCATGACAAAAATCAGGACCGCCAAGCCGCTGCCGTGGATGTGATAGAACCAACCGACCAATGCAAAGGAGACGAATTGCACGGCGGTCCCAGCCAGGATCAGAGTCTTACGCCCGGCGCGGTCCACTAGCCAAAGAGCGAAGAGGGTAAATGAAAGATTTACGAGGCTGACCAAGACGGACTGGAAAAATGCGTCGCTGGTCGCGGTTCCGGCGGCGCGAAAAATCTCCGGCAAAAAGGAAAAGAGCGGTGTGATGCCACTGATCTGTTGCAAGCCCGCCAGCATGATGCCCAGCAGCAGTGGACGCCGGAAGGTGGTGAAAAGCTCCGAGATGTGGCCTTCCTCGCTCACAAGGGAAGCCTCGATTTCAGCAGCTTCGCGCCGCGCGGCATCCGCGCCATCGATTTTGGCAAGCACATTGAAAGCCTGCTCCGTTCGGCCCATTTTCATCAACCAGCGCGGGCTCTCCACCGCGGGTAGAATCATCAATCCAAACAGAATCGCAGGCACAACACCGGCGAGAAACATCCAGCGCCAGCCAGTGGATATATTCCAGGCTTCGTCGCCCAGGCGCTGAATGAGCATGTTGACGAAGACGGCCGCCAGAATTCCAACCACAATGCCGAGTTGATAAAGCGTCACGCAGCGGCCACGTACCCGAGTGGGAGCAATCTCCGCGATGTAGTTCGGAGAAATTACTGACGCCGCTCCGATGCCCACTCCGCCAATCAGCCGCCAGAAAACGAACTGATGGAGATTGGCGGCGAACAGCATGCCGACCGACGAGAGAGCGAAACAGACGGCGCAAAGCGCGAGGCCTTTTTTCTTCCCGAGATAGTCGGCAACGGTGCCCGCTGCCGCGCAGCCCGCAATGCATCCCACCAACGCGCATCCTGCGGCCCAGCCGATTCCCACCGCATCCAGATGAAACAGCCGGCTCAAGTATCCAATCGCGCCACTGATGACGATGTTGTCATAGCCAAATAGCAGACCGCCTAGCGTGGAGACAGTGGCTGCAATGACAAGAGGGCCGCGCGAATGGGCGGTGTTGGGTGAGGAGTTCAGGTTACGTATCTCCATGAGCAGCGGACGCCAGCTCCGCACTGCATCGGTGGGAAGATTCGAGTACCGCCTTCGCCGCCAGCATAAAACCAAGGGTGTGCGCCATTCCGGCATGCCACGGCGCTGAACAAGTCATTTGCGGAGTGTGGTCGGGAATTAGCACGCCATCGAAATGGTTGCGGTGAAGAATGGCGAGAATGCGAATCATATCCACGTCGCCCTCGTCGATGAAAGTTTCGCGATAGTGCGGCACCTTCCCCACAACGTTGCGCAGATGAATATAGGCAATCTTGCCTTGTTTGCTGTATTGATCCACGGCATCGTAGATGTTGCCTTCGGTCATCTCGGCGAGCGTCCCCACGCAAAGCTCGAGCGCGTTACTGCGGCTTGGCGCCAGATCAATTAGCCTCTGGTACATCTGAGGCTGATAGACCAGGCGCGGCTGCTGCCGCATGGTTGGCATGGGAGGATCGTCCGGATGGGCGGCCAGCCGCACTCCTGATTGCTCGGCCACGGGAATGACTTCTTCCAGAAACCTTTGCAAGCGCCGCCAGAGTTCTTCATGCGAAATCGACGGCAGAGACCCGGCAGGGGCGTTGCGGTCATAGATCATGTTCCAGATCATCCCATTCGGAATGGGCACGTCTTCGGCGGGACCATCCATTCCGACGGTGATGGCATGGCCTCGCCCCAGAGGAGCGGTCACGCGGCCGCAAACGCCGGCCAGGCTGAAGTTGTAACCGAGTACTGGAATGCCCGCTTCGCCGAGGCGGCGGATGACGGTCTTGACCTTCTCGATCTGTCGCGGACGTTGCGGACCGTCGAGCAGAATGTCGTGCCAGTGCGCGGGATCGAGGTTCTCAATCGCGGCCAGGACCAACCCTGCATCTTCAATCTCCGCGCGAAGAGCTTTCAGTTCGCTCACTGTCCAAAGCCGCTCTGGATCTCCGGCAACTCCCCAGGGTTCGTACTTTGAACCGGTGGGTTGGTTGTTACGCGGGTTGGAAGAGGCCTGGTTGAAGTAATCGACCAGATGAACCACGATGTGCGTACAGCCTGCCTGGCGCGCGAAGTCGTAATAGTCGCGAGTCAGCATGTGACGGTAGAGGCCGAGTCCAATCTTCATAGCCGATTCCCGATGCCTGCACCATAATCGGGGCTGAGAACTTGTCCGTTGATCTCGGCGGCCAGAGGCGAGCAAAGAAAAACAAATGCGTCCGCGATCGACTCCGGACTGTTTCGTCTGCCTAGTGAAACCCGCAGCACAAATTCCCGGTAAGCCGGATCTTCATCGAAAACTTTCAACGAACTGCCGGCCGCGACGTTCCCCGGCGAAACTACATTCACGCGAATGCCGGTGAGAGCATATTCAAGTGCCAAGCTCCGAGCAAAGTTTTCCAGCGCCGCTTTGGCGGAGGAGTAAGCGGGTATTTGTGTATGCGGCATGCGAGCCACATAAGAAGATGTGAAGATCAGGTGGCCAGTAATCTTACGCTGCATCCACTGCGCGAGCACGGCGCGCGCCAGATAAGTTTGCGCAAAATAGTTGAACCGGAAGATGCGCTCATAGTCGGCTTCCGACGTACTGGCGAACGGATGCAGTCCGCACCCACCGGCATGGCCAATGACCGTATCCATGCCCGGAAACTTTTCAAAAGCTGAGTTCACCACGCGATCTACCTGGCTGGACTCGGTGATGTCCGCGGCAACATAGAGATAGGATGAGGGCGGAATCTGCCAATCATCGAGCATCCGTCTGGCTTGTTCCTCCGCTCTAATGTCGGTAAGCACCAGAGTCGCGCCGCTTTCCACGAGCCTCCGGACCATGTGCTCGGCAATCGCACCTAAAGCCCCAGTGATCAGAATCGTCTTGCCGGAGAGATCAATGCTGATCATGCGCGTTTGCCCCCGGCTGCTGGTTCCCTTCAATCCTGGAAAGCACTTCGTGACCCGATTCTGTGACAAGAACGTTGTCCTCGATCCGTGCGCCCCCACCGCGTTCGGGAACATACACTCCGGGTTCGATGGTGATCACCATGCCCGGCTCAAGCAGAGCGGATTCTCCGGGGAGGATCAGAAATCCCGGATCATGATAGCGAAACCCAACGTGGTGCCCGGTGTGATGGGTGAAGAAGGAAGAGAGTCCCTGAGCGGCGATCTTGTTCCTTGCCAACGCGTCGATTTGTCCAGCGGTGACGCCCGGATGCATTCCGTCGATCGCGGCTTGTTGCGCATCCTTAATAATCGCCAGTAACTGCTCAACTGCGGGCTTTGGGGAACCCACGGCGGCGGTGCGCGTGAGGTCGCTCCAATATCCATTGACGCAAGTTGCCAGTTCGATCAAGACCAGGTCGCCGCTTTGTAGACGCCGCCCGGTCGAACGATTGAATCGACCCGCGTCAGCACTGTTGGGACCGGATTGCACCATCGCCCATCCTCGGGAATGAAAGATGCCATCGGGTCCAAGTTGGCGATAAATGGCCGACTCAACCGCCGCGGCAACCTCCGCCTCAGCGATTCCCGGCTGCAAATTCTCAAGGAAAGCTTCCAGGCCAACGTTCGCAACCCGGTTTGCCAGCCGGATTGCGTCGATTTCCTCCGGAGTTTTTCTTAGATAGAGCTGCGCAAAAGCAGCCTGGCACCCAGGGTTCGGGGTTGCGGCGAGAGCGGAAAGCTGGCCGGAAAAAGCCTCAGGAATGGGAATCTGCTCGGCGGCTTGAATCGGCAACGAACTTCTGGAAGCGCTGAGATTCATTCCGACACGCTCGCCTTTGACTTTTGCCTTGACCAGTTCGTTTCCAACTGCGGCAACGAGCGCTGAATATGGATCGGCACACTTGAGATCGCCCCAGGGATATTCTTGAACTCGTAATTCGGCAGGAATGTGGTCCCTAGGTTCGATCTGCGGAACGAAGAGGATGGGATCCGCATCCGCGAAATAAATCAGCAACGAAGCTCCCCAGTACGGGAAATACCCGGAGAGCATCAAGAGTTCGTCGGGCCGCCATGCAATCCAGGCCTGCAAGTTATTTTTCTGGAGAAAGCTGCGTATCTGTTGTGCACGAGACGGTGGGTTTGCGCTCACGAAGCTTGCACTCACGATCGGGATCCTCATTCTCTTTACATGATTCCGTACTTCTCAAACGCTTCGACCGCACTGCTTCCTTCTTCAATGGCTTTCCGTACCAACTTTTCGCCGCGAGCCTTTTCGAGGGCACGCGTGAAAACCTCAGTCTCGGCCTCGGCGGGAACCAACAAAACCCCATCAACGTCCCCGAAAAGAATATCTCCCGGACGAACGCGCACCGATCCGATCTCAACGGGGATGCGAAAATCGACCACCTTGTAGCGCGGGGCCGAGTCTTGTCCGTAGGAACCGAAACCGAAGGTCGGAAAGCTCATATTCAGAATGGCCTTGGTATCTCGCACGTAGCCATTCAACACCGCACCCGGGCTGCCCAGCTTGCGGGCGCGTGTGCTCATCAGTTCTCCCCACAGCGCGTTTCGTGGTGAGGAGCCAGTGTTAACGTAGACTTCGTTGGGTCGGAGGTCGTCGAGCGCTTCCAGCATCAGGCCAAACGATTTCTCCATGAGCTTATTGGCGCTGCCGGCAATTTTTTCGGCAAAGACATCCACCGCGAGAACCGGCATGGCGCGGCCGATCACCACCATATCCTGCCGAAGGGGCTGAATTTGCGGAGGGAGGAATTGGTGCTGAAGGTCCAACTTGTCCATCACGTCGCCCACCACGCAAGTGAAGAGTTCGCGCTGCACGATGGCGAATAGTTCGTCGTCGGACTTCCACAGCTTCGTCGTACTCATTTAGCGCGTGCCTCTTTGATTCTCTCCACGAACTGTCGGGCGAGGTGCGTAATCGAGGCAAAATCTCCGGTCTTAGCTCCGGCCGTGAGATTGCCCCCCACTCCCACGGCAACCGAACCCGCGTGAATCCATTGGGCGACATTGTCGAGGGTGACGCCACCGGTCGGCATCAGCGATGCTTGGGGAAGCGGCCCTTTCACCGCCTTGACGAAGGCTGGTCCGAGGATTTCGCCGGGAAAGACCTTCACGATGTCAGCACCGCACTCCATGGCCTCGATCACTTCGCCGATTGTCCCAGCGCCCGGCATGTAGGGTATTTGATAGCGGTTGCAGAGACGCGCCGTCTCAGGATTAAGCGAAGGGCTGACCACAAATTGCGCGCCCGCAAGAATGGCGATGCGCGCGGTTTCCGGATCGAGCACCGTGCCCGCCCCCAGCAGAATCTGACCGGAAAACCTCTTCGCAAGGTGCTCGATCACCCCGGTTGCTCCCGGCACGGTGAAAGTGATTTCGAGCGCTGCAACGCCTCCCAGAGCACAGGCTTCGGCGATATGAGCGGCTTGGTCTGGATTCTCCGCCCGGATCACGGAAACCAGACCGGAGGCGACGATTTTCTGCAAAACTTCTATCTTTGCGATTGGCATAAAACTTCAGTTCAACCAAAGGCCCGGCAGCGTTCTCAGGTTTACAACGAATGCATTGCACTCGCCGTCATTCGAAGAACGTTCATTCAAAAAACGGCTCGCCCTTACGCGCGTAGCGCCGGGCGACCTCCTCGTTTAAGTTGACGCCAAGGCCGGGTTTCTCGGAGAGAGAAATGAATCCATTCTGAATAATCGGCTTTGGCAACCCTTCGACCAGGTCATTCCAAAAGGGTACTTCGGAGGCATGAAACTCCAGCGCAAGAAAATTTGGAATCGACGCGCAGAAGTGGGCTGCGGCCAAGGTACCGACCGGACTGCTAATGTTGTGCGGCGCAACGGGCATGGTATGCACGTCGGCAAATTGCGCAATGCTCTGGGCGATGGACAAGCCCCCGACCTTCTGAAGGTCAGGAGTAACAATGCTCAGCGCGTGTTGCGCGATGATTTCCTCAAAGCCTTCGAAAAGAAAAAGATTCTCTCCGGTTGCGATCGGTACCCGCACCTTCGAGCTGACTTCTTTCAGCGCGGCAGTGTTGTTGGGGGGAACCGGATCTTCCAGCCACAACAGCCGGAAGGGCTCAAGTTCGCGCGCGACTTTCACCACGTCACTGGCGTTATACCGCCAATGGCAATCAACAGCGATGTCGGTATCGTTCCCCACCGCGTCGTGAACCGCGCCGATCAGACTCACCATGTGATCGATAGCGCGATTGCTGAGCGCTCGATTGTGGGAATCGGGGCCTTCGGTGCCCGGCACATCCAGGTCAAACTTCAGAGCAGTGAATCCTTGCGCCCTTTTCTTGAGAGCTTGCCGGCGATAGTCGTCGGGCGAAGCAGGAGGATCTTCGCCGGTCTCGCCGTAGTAGTCTCGGGCCGCGTGTGCTGCGCCTTTCGGCTCCCATGACGCCGGACGGGAACGCAGCACCTCGTCCAGGCTCTCGAGCGCTTCGCCTCCATGGCAATCGGCGTAAACGCGGACT
Source organism: uncultured Acidobacteriaceae bacterium (assembly GCA_963749985.1). GTDB lineage: Bacteria > Acidobacteriota > Terriglobia > Terriglobales > Acidobacteriaceae > Sulfotelmatobacter. Next base: position 526,462 of record CAVVOS010000009.1, read on the forward strand.
CGATCACGAAACTTTCCGCCCAGCAAGCGATAAATAGGTACATCGAGCCATTGGCCAAGCACATCCCAAAGCGCGGCCTCGATGCCGCTGATCGCGTTGTAGATGATGCCCGCAACCGAACCGGCCCCTGAAGTTGCAAGCTGAAGTTTGCGAAACAGGCGATGAATGTCGCGCGGGTCTTCTCCAATCAACAGCGGCTCGAGCGAACGCAAAATCGACGTCAGACCCGGAGCGAAAAAACACTCGCCCAGACCTCGATGCCCTTCATCCGTTTCAATGCGAACGAAAGTCCAATCGAAGTTGCCCTCGACCACCGCGGTCTTCAATCTTACGATCTTCAAGCTGCTCTCGATTTTCTTCCGCGGCGATTATACGCCGTGCTAGTTCGCCCGCGCTCAGTGGCAAAGAGAAGGAACGGCCCGTCCGGTGCGGCAAACATTGACCGCCGCGCATTCGAACCAGCTAGAATGCTGGCATGGACCCGATCATCCTGAAAGCCTCCGCAAGCTGCAGGTGGGATTGCGTCAGCCTCGGCGAGGTAATGTTGCGGCTCGATCCCGGCGAAGAACGCATCCACACGGCGAGAAACTTCCGCGCCTGGGAGGGGGGCGGAGAATATAACGTCGCGCGCGGACTCAGACGGTGCTTCGGCATGCGCACCGCTATCATCACGGCCTTCGCCAAAAACCCGATTGGACAATTGCTCGAGGATCTCATCCTGCAGGGGGGAGTGGACACATCGCTCGTCCATTGGGTGCCCTACGACGGCATTGGAAGAACCGTACGCAACGGCCTGAATTTTACGGAGCGGGGCTTCGGCGTGCGGGCAGCGGTCGGCTGCTCAGACCGGGGAAATACTGCGATCGCGAATAGCCAGCCCGCCGACTTCGATTGGCAGCACATCTTCGCGGCGAGCGGCTCTCGCTGGCTGCACACCGGCGGCATTTTCGCCGCTCTCTCTCCCTCGTCGGCATCGGTTGCGAAAGCAGCCATTCAGGCGGCCCGAGCCTCGAACACCGTGGTTTCCTACGACCTCAATTATCGGGAATCGTTATGGAAAGGCATCGGCGGCAAGTCGAAGGCGCAGGAGGTGAACCGAGAACTGGTGTCGGCGGTGGATGTCCTTTTCGGCAATGAGGAAGATTTTTCGGCGGCGCTGGGTGTCGCCCTCGACGGCGTGAGCAACGACTTCAGCCATCTCCCGGTTTCAAGCTATGAATCGATACTGCATCGGGTCGCCGAGCTTTATCCGAACTTGAAGCTCATCGCCACGACGCTGCGTACGGCGCACACCGCGACCCAAAATGACTGGGGTGCGATCGCTCTATATGAAGGAAAGGTTATTCATGTTCCACAGCGGCCGGTTGAGATCCTCGACCGGGTCGGCGGGGGAGACTCGTTCGCCTCGGGCCTGATCTATGGTTTTCTCGTGGGCAAGGACGTCCCGTGGTCGGTTCAGTGCGGTGTGGCGCATGGCGCCCTGGCGATGACGACGCCGGGAGATACCAGCATGGCTACGGTCTCCGAAGTCGAGGCCGTGATGCGAGGCGGTTCGGCCCGCATTGCCCGGTGAGGGACGTTGATTGGGATTTTAGATTGAACTGCGACGACGCCGAAAAGAAGTAAGACAGAATGCGGGGGCTTTGGCCCATGCCGAAAAAAGCTGTTAGCCTTCAGCTTGTTTTTGTGGGAGCCAGCAACTGCGCACTCCACACGAAAAGCTGAAGGCTAACGGACGTTTTTAGAACTCGTAATGCACTCCAACGGTTAGGTTGTTTGCATGGAAGTTCCGAGGAGCGGTGAACCCGTAGGCCGGACCGCTCATCGCAGTATTTGCCAGCGTGCTGCAGGGCACGACCGGAGCTGGCGTAGTCAGCGTTGGGAGCGTGCTGGAGGGATTGCAATACTGTGCTCCCGAAGGACCACCCTCGCCGTAGCCGAAGTAGTTATACTCGCCCTTCCAGATCAGATTCTTTCGCATCGCATAGGAGAGATTCACAAAAGGCGACTGGTAGGTAGAGACCAGCGATCCGTTCACATCGCGCGGATCGTTGAAAAAGCGGCTGCCGTTGACCGAGCTTATTCGGTACCCGATGTTGGCATGGAACTTTTCGATCGGCGAAAGAGCCAAGGCCACTGACGCGTACTGGGTTGGAGCGCTCATGAAGTCCTTAGCCGGACCAAAAGTATAAGGAGACCCCGGCACGCGAGGAGTCGGAGACGGGCAGGCCGCGCCGGTGGAAGTCGCAGCGCCCGGTATGGTGGGGCTTGCGGCCACGCCTTGGAAGCAGATGTTGGTCGCCGTGTACACGTCGCTGTAGGCATAGCCAATGTCGAACCCGTAGTGCTCGTTCGGCATCAAGTCGGCGTTCAAACTCAAGATGCGGCTATGATCGACGTGCTGGAGCGGGCCATCAACGGACACTGTGCCTGTATTGTTCGTATTGTTGTGGCGCTCGAGGTCATTGTACGCGCCGGAGAACGTCGCCCAGGTCTGCGGCCGGTAAGTGGTGTGAATTCTGTAATGCTGAAGCTCGCGGGGTGCGACCGGGGTGAGGGCATTGTCGCCGTGCAGAACCTCGACCGAACCGTTGATCTTCCAGTGGTCCGCCGGCTGCACATTGACGCCCAAGGTAACGCCGTTCTCGTCGATGGTGAAGTTGGAGATACCGGACAGGTATCCCGTGGTGTTGGCGGCACCTTCGCCGACGGTGTGCTCCTGGTAATGATAGGTGAGCGTGAACGTGGTGCGATCCGTAAGGTCGTACGCCGCCGTGAGGTTGTTCGTGATGAACTTCTGGCCGAAGAAATCAAACAGCGGCGTAGCCACGCTCGGACTGCCTTCAAACGTAGAAGTTGGCTTGAGCGTGATCGGGTTGATGGGAGTGTTGAACACCGTGGTGGTTAACGCCGTGCTATTGATGTTGGGGAGTGCGGAAGTCACGCTGGTTAGACTCGTAATGTTGGCCACTCCCGGCTGGTGCACATTCGAGTAGTCGATCTGCTCGGAGATGCTGAGTTTTTTCAGCGCCTGCCAGGTGACGCCGTAGTCGGCGGCGATCGCTTCGCGCTTGGCCTGGGCGTTGCCGGCATACGTGGTTTCGCGGCTCGTTCCCGACAGACCCTGGAAATCGTCGTAGTAGTTCGGCAGGCTCATGTTCGCGTTGGTATAGCGAACGTTGCCGTTCATCGTAAGGTTCTTGATGCTGGAGCTTTGGAACCGGAAGATTTCGGTCGGGAAGATTTCGCGGGTGGGCTGGTAACGCGAATAGCTGGTAATCACATTACAGGCCGGATCGACGACGGGGAAACCGTTCGGAGTCTGGGCCGGGGAAATTGGGGCGGGTCCAACGCCGGCGTTGCAGGTGATGCCGACCGGACTGTTGATCGGATTGTCGTAGCTCTGGAGGACTGCGACCCTGGATCCGTTCGCTTCCTGCAGGTTGAAATACTGGGGCGCCATGTTGAAATAGGAATCGCCCTTGTAGTGAGTGACCTGCTCTTCATAGGTCAACCGGGTCCGCGATACCGGCTTCCACTCGACCGATCCCGTCCAGTCATCCGTGCTGTTGCGCTGATACTCCTGGAGCAGCAGGTCGTCGTAGCCGCCAGCAAAATAACCGCTGGGCGTCAGGCTGGGACCCTGGAAGACGTTCTGCGAGTAGCCGACGCGGAAAGTCACCTTGGACAGCGGAAGCAGTGTAAGGTTGGTATCCGTCATGCGGCGCACGGAGTTATTCAGAAACGGCGACTCCGTCACCTGCGGCCATGCGTAGGCACCCGTCGGCGCCGCAGTGGGACCGATTGGAATCGACTGGCCGGGCGGAAGGTTCGGATTGCCCAGCAGGTTGTAGTCGAAATACTGGCGGTCACGGCGGAACAAGCCGGAGAATTCGTAGAGCTTGCCCTTGGAAAAGTCCAGCTTGGCAATGTCGTTCGGATCGCCGCCGAGCCCGGTGGTAAAGAGTTTCAAGCGATCGACGAGGGTGTTCTTCGTTTGCGGCAGCGCGCGCAGTTCATAGGTCTCGCCCAGTATGCGCGGACCGGACTGCTCGTTGACCAGAGTGTCGTACATGGCGCCGCTGCCGTCGATATTGGCCACGTGTCCGCCCAGATCGATAGACTCATGAAGCGTATAGCCCTCCGGAGCGGTCTGATGAGACACAAATATTGGAACCTGCGCCACGGCAGTGCCCGCCGTCAAGCCCAAAATGGCTGCGGCCATGCCCCCGACGACAATGCATCGGACCGCCGCAAGAGAATGCTTTTCACTCAACCGCCGGGAAATCCATCCTGGGTTCATCATATTGAAAGCCTCACTTCAAACACGCTCGTCGAGACCTTGAATCCCTACGCGCAATCGAAACGCGGCCGCGCCTCCGCAATTCTCCAGGCGCGTTGCAATCCATGACTCCTACCTGAGGAACGCCGCATTCATGTTCGAGCCATGAATATAGGTATGGCAGTTCGTACAAGTTATGGTTTCCGACGACCCCGCGCTCATTCCGTGAACCGTGTTGGCTGCTACGCCGCTGTGGCACTGGTTGCAGAGCGGGTTGATGGCCGGCATGTTCAGCAGGCGGGGGTTCTGGGAACCGTGCGGAGTGTGGCATCCCAGGCACCCCTCGGCCTTGACCGCGACGTGTTCATAGACGAACGGCCCGCGCGTCTCGGTGTGGCATTTGGTGCAGATCGCGTTCTGGTCGGCCGTGGACTTCAGGTTGTTAGCTCCGAAGGTGCCGTGCACGTCGTGGCAATCGCTGCACGTGATCAAGCCTTCGTTCACCTTGTGGTGGAACGGCATATTGAACGCCGGCTTAGTGTCGGAGTGGCACTGGAAGCAGAG
>CAVVOS010000010.1:0-325085 GCA_963749985.1 uncultured Acidobacteriaceae bacterium
GCCATTGTTTTTGAGCGCGAGCAGGTCACGATGGCGTTGGCGGCAGGCGAAGAGCTATGAGGACAGGAGTCCGAGTATATATAAGAGGTTTTCTGGTCTTCTGGTCTTCTGGTTTCCTGTCCACAGGAGTCCAGAAGGCCAGAAGTTCAGGAGTTCAGATCGAGGTTCTTGGTCTCCAGTCAATAAACCCTTGAGGTTTTGACTTGCTCGCTAAAAACACCGAGGAATCTGGTTGGGCTGCTCGAAGAACCACAACCGCAAAAGTGGGGCGCGGTTGGAATCAGTAAGAAAAAGTCCAAGGCGCAGAAGTTCCCACCGCCAAACGTCATCTTCAACGCCATTGATCTGCATCCATCGCACGTTCACCGACTTTCAAAGTCACGATAGGAAGGAAGTTTTCGGGGCGGCACAGGAGGCAAGTTCTGTGCTTTCAGCGAGCCGTTCCTCGACTGTTGCCTAAACTGGGGCACGCAGCCCTTGTGGAGAATTTGCGAATGAATGCGAGAAAAGAAATCAGGGACGCTTTACTGGTCCGCAGAATGGAACACTGGTTGATGGTTGCACGGTGCCCTCTCATCGCCAAGGGCTTTCCGGCATGGAAAGCGAGAAAAAATTACTGGGCGCTTTTGAAAACGCACGGGGCACTTGCTGCCAAGCATGGATACACCCCGACCGCTGTGTTGTGAGAACACACATGGAAAACCCCGATTATCCAGAAGTGCTCGCCGTCGCGCTGATACCAGCGCCGGAGGAGAGAAAGCGTAGAGAGCGTCTCCTCGCGAGGCTGCTGCTCCTCGCCCTTGAGATGCTGCTGAGCGAGGGTCATACAGACTTGAGCGTTAAAATCGAAACTGCGAAAGACGTGATCTTGGAATTCAAGCACACGTATCCAGAGGCGATGAACATTTGACACGCTCCGTGCCCGTGGACTTTGGACAGGGAGCGACGAGCTGGTTGGAATAGAACACTGGGATCAGGAATGCATTTGGACTACCTTTCAAAAAAGTCTGGCGGCAGCGGCGTACCCTTTTCATGTCTGTCTATGATCGCCTGCACTCTGTCGCCGTGCTTCTCGCAGTACCATTTTTGATAAATTTTGATTGAGGCTGGTTCATCGCACCGCACCTCGTCGCAGTCTGGTTCTTGGACGCCGCCTTCGCAGCGGCAGCCTTTGATCGTGTACTCGCAGTACTGGTTCATTATGTTTAGTTAATACTCATCTCTCCCACGAGAGTAGGCTGAACGGAGAAGGCGACATGACCGTCAATACGCCAATTCTCTTTGTGCTCGGCCCTTCGGGTGCTGGGAAAACGACCTTGGGTCAGTGGCTGGCAGAAGACTTACATTTCCTATGGATCGAAATAGACCAATGGCTGGCTGACGGGATTGATCGTGCAAACCTTCGCCCAGAATGGAATGAATTCTGGGATCGCTGCCAAGCTGGAGCGATAGCGAGCACTCTCCGAGCGCGAGTCTTAAATGATGGTGCTCGTGGGGCCGTTCTGACGTTTCCAAGCCTTGTCGTATTCTCCGTGCAGCAACTCGCGGTTCTAGAACAAGCTGGAATACGAGTGCTGGTTCTGTACGGAAGTGAGGAAGACTGCTTGGCGGCTTTTCTGAAGCGTGAGAAGGAGTTGGGTCGGAACCTTCCCAAAGAGCATTGGCTAGCCAACAACTCCGAAGTGCATAAGCGCCTCGGCGACGCGAGCTACGAACGCTACCGTCTTGATGGGTTTCAATCTGGACAGCGCCTAGATCGTGCATTGCTGACGGCAAAAGTGAAGAATCGTCTGAGATGAAACTTTCACCGCTTCGGCTTCCGCCGCCGCTTATCCCAGTGCTTAAAACCCAAGACTTTATTGATGTGCAATCGGTATTCGCGAGCGCGATGATTTTTCGTGATCCTGTGGATCAGCACCGTCACTTCGGGCACCGGGGGATTCATCCCGTTCAGCAGGCGCAATTCGAACGGCACTGACACCTTGGCGAAGCGTTTCGTCCAGTACGGTTTGATCTGGCGATATTCGATCTTTTTCGTACCTGCAATGATTTCCGCCAGCCATTCGCGCTCGATTGTGGTCGTGATGCGGTCGTAACCAGTTGGCATGACTCCTCCTATGCCGAAGATTTGTGATGGTGCCTGCTTTGCCGCCTCAAGTTTTGGAAGCTGGTTCTAGCACCACGCAGCGAATGATGATCTCGCTCATTTCCTTCGTCGAGAACGTCGCCGGAGTCTCATCTTCTTCCAGCCTGAACTTTCGCAGTGGTTTTACGCCATCGCACCGCGTAATGTTTTCCCAACCATATTCCAAAGCGCCTCCCACGACGCGAGCGTGAAATGCACCTTTGCCGATTTTGCCCTGATATGAAATGAGTGCCGAGGCAGGCTCAAAGGTAATTTGTACGGTGCGATCATTTAGCTCATGTTTAAGGTTGAATTCGTTGCCACTCGTATTTTCGCTGTAGGAGAGCAGCGATTCTACAACTCCATCATTGATTTCCTCGACATGACGCTTCAGTGAATCCTTCAGGTCGCGCCATCTCTTCGCTCCTTCATCTGCCACGATTCTGGCATCGTGCTGCTCCTTCTTCTTGGCTGCTTCAAACTCAGACAACTGTTTTTGTAGAGCATCTTGCATTTGTTGAACGAAGCTCTTTTCTAGCGGCTCATCCATGATGTCTCCGAGGCAGTGACAGACCGCAGTCTACTCATCTAACATAGACTCCTCCATGTGCGGGCGCTACCGACTGTCCCGGCGAAAGCAGATCATCGAGGAACAGTTTGACACTGCCGATTGGCAAGACGACTGGTCGCCTCGGTACAACATCGCTCCTACGCAGCCCGTCCCGGTGATCCGCCAGCATCCGCAGGAACCTCGGCGCGATGTGTCGCTGATGCGGTGGGGACTGATTCCATCTTGGGCAAAATCCGCATCTGGCGCGGCAGGAATGATTAACGCTAGGTCTGAAACAGCCGCCACAAAGCCCGCCTTCGGCGATCCTCTGAAATTGCGCAGGTGCCTGATCCCGGCAGACGGCTTTTACGAGTGGCAGCGCACGTCAACAAATAAACAGCCTTACTGTTTCGAAGTGAATGACGGCGAGTTGTTCGTCTTTGCTGGACTGTGGGAGCGCTGGCGTGATCCAAATGGGCAATGGGTGAAGTCATGCTCGATACTGACGACCACCCCGAATGCCGTGACCTCGGCCGTTCACGACCGGATGCCTGTGGTTCTCCGCAAGGACGACTATGACATGTGGCTCGACCCCGGAATGCAGAACGTCGCGGCGATCTCCGAACTGCTGAGACCCTGCGATGCCAGCAAAATGAGGTGCTACCCGGTAAGCAGTCGGGTCAACCATGTGGCGAACGATGACGAGGAATGTTCGCGACCTGTGGTGATTGCCGACACGCAGGATTGTCTCTTCGCCTAATGGCAGAAACGCATTACTACGCTGGAGGCGCGGTTGGAGTTGGCGGCAGGTCGGAGTTGTACGTATCGACCAGCACCTTCCATGTGCCATCCGCTTCCTTTTTCCACACCGTAAGGTACTTCCCCTTGTCGGAGATAGTCTTCCCGGATGCGTCCTTGATATTGAAGTCGTATGTGCCGCTTGTGTAACCAAGTTCGCCGGAGCGGGCAACCCCGACTTTGTTCGCATGCCATGAGAGCGTGTAATCGGGGGTTGCGAACGCGCTCCCTATCAACTTCGTAAGAGCGTCCTTCCCGGTTGCAATCGGCGCGTTAGATGGCAGCATGGAGCCTTCGTTGTCGAAGAAGGCAACGGACTTCTCTAGGTCTTTCGCGGCGTACACCTTCATCCACGCAGCGTCAGCAGCCAAGAGAGCGTCCGATGCTTTTCCGCTCGCCTGTCCAAACGATCCGCTCACGCTTATAGCGGAAAAGAGCAGTACAGCAACTAGCCGAATCTGGGGTCTCATATTCGTCTCCTACATCGTCCGCTCACAATGTACTATTGGTAAACCCGAACGAGGAGCTTGGGATAAAAATTTTCGCTGGCTGCGCAGTTCGGTTAGAGCAGGCATGAATCCGGTCGCTGACAATCCTGTCATAGTTCCACAGCGCGAGCTTGAGGAAGATAAGAAGCCCGTCGAGTCCAAACCGCCGCGCATCCGCTGCCCGCTCTGCGGCTGGTCGCCCCGCAAGGAAGACAAATGGTTCTGCTCGTGCGGATTCGAATGGAACACATTCGATACAGGCGGCGTCTGCCCAGCCTGTCTTCACCAGTGGGCTGAGACCCAGTGCCTCTCTTGCAGTCGATGGTCGCCGCATTCGCGTCGCTATGCCGAATTACGAGTCGCCTTACTTTGTGCGATGCTCGGCGGTCGGCACATCAAACGCCATCACCGTGACGATGATTTCACGATTTGGATCGGTCGGTTGATGAAAGACATAGCGGAAGTTCGATTCACCGGAATTTCCGATGCTTCGTTTGTAGCACTTGTGCTTGGGCGTGATCTCGGTGATTTTCCTCAACACATCTGAAAAGTTTGCATTTCGGTTGAAGATAATGACCGCAGTCTTGGTGTCGCGCCAACTCAGGTAAGAAAGCAATTGGTCAACGGTTTCTAAGAACTGCTTCTCGCCTGCCCAGAACTTGCACTCTGCGATGAAGACATTTCTGCCCTCTGCCCGGATCAAAATGTCAGTTTTCCCTTGAAAATTGAAGGTTTCACCTGTAGCTCCACCCTCGTACTGTGCGTTCAACTGAACCAGAAAATGTGTTCTTAAATCCTCTTCCCCCATATTCTCAAACGCCTTCGGGCTTCGCTCCATTACCTGAACCATGTTGCGAATGATTTCAAGAATGTTTTCGTATTCTTCCATCGCAAGGGCAGGTTCTGGCTTAAACGATGAGGAAGACGCAGGCGGTGGAGCCATTTTCGGTGTACGCCGTTGCACTGGGACAGCGTAGGTCGAGGGTAGGCTCGCCAGCGTGCGCCATCCTTCCGTTCCGCGCTTCGGGCATTTAACTCTGGTAATTACTTCAGCCATGTTGTTCCTCTTCGTCGGGGTCTATCATCCAAGCAGGAGGATTTCCCTGCATGATGCCTTGGATAACGTCGTAATGCTCATCGCACAGCCATTGTTGAAACCACTTGATTGTTGCGGGTTTGCCGCACTCTTTATGGTCTGGATGAGTGCCCCAGCGGAAATCGCAGTAGTGCATATAAGTCACTCCTCGCAGACTTCTGGCACGACCGTCCCGTCCACCGTCGCCGCTGCCAAAGTTTTCTCCAGCCTCTCGGCTGCGCGGTGCTGTTTCGCGTTTGCCTCAATGCACTTTTCGCAGTTTGGCTTCTCCTCGCCGCAGGCAATCGGCACCAGATCAACTTTGCCGCCTTTGTTGCGCATGAGCACGCCGCACTTGGTTCGGCGGTTCTCGCCGAGGGCGTGCAACGATTCATTTGGATGGGCGAGCCGTATGTTGTTTCTGCAATCACCCATTGAGTGGAGTGCTCGATCAACGACTTGCTTGCAGTCTGGACATTTCCTGAATACATCATGATCATGCCGTTTCTCGGGCCAACCATGGAGCGGACAGCTACGGGCAGAGGATTTGGCAAGGCAGTATTCGCATCCTGCTGCTTGCCCAGCTTTTTGTTTCTCACCAGCGCTCATCTTCGACCAGCCTTTGATGTCAGGTTTCGAGACAGGCGGTATCCACACAACGTCACCTTGATCGAAGTGCAGTCCTGCTTCGTTGTATCGAGCCAGAACATCAGGGTGTTTGCGCTTTAGCCACTCAGTGATGCTGAACTCTTTCGGTCGTTCGATCACTTCGAGGGTGATTTTGGCGAAGTTTCTGCCTTTGAGAGTTCCACGTGTGTGATAAATGAAGTCGCCTTCGCTATCAGGGAGGCTGTCAATCTTGAATCGCATCGGCACCCGAACTTCTTTGCCATTTTTTTCCGTCCAAACATCGAACTGTACGGTGTCGCCCGCTTTCAGTGTTACGACACGCACTGACTGCGCCTTCGGCTTGTCGGGGTTGCGATGCCGCTCGACGATGGTCTGAATCCAGCGAATTCTTTTGCCGATTAACTTGCACCATTCTTCTTTGCCCGTTGCTCCACCAACTGTCTCGCCACGCTCGAATGCGTCCCAGATCGCGGCACATGCTTTTGCCGCTTTGTCGGTCGCATCCTTGCGCCGCACGTTGTAGTCTTTTGCCGACGCGTACGCCGCATCCTTGACGGACGTAAAAGCGTCGAGTGCTTTGATCGCTGCGTCGTGAAGTTTCTGGTTGTTGTTTTCGTTAGCCATCTTTGACTCCAAAAAGAAAAAGCCCCATGACCTTTTACAGGTCACGGAGCTAGACCGGACTGTTCCTCGGTCTCCTCGCTGTTCTCTTTCCCCGGTCTATCCGGGGCGGCGTATCGTTTCCAACGCTTGGGAAGCGGGTATTACTCTCGGCGATCTAACATGACCGCACTACTAAGATGCTACGTTCAAACGAAATGATTCATGCACGCCTTGCTGGGCGCGGCTTTTCAAGGAGCAGCTTAGTCGAGGGTTTTTGACGCGCTGCAACGTCTCCTGCCACGGGATGAACGACGAGAGGAGGGAGTGAGCCGCCAAATTTGGGGACTCTTGATCGCTGGACTCTCTTACAGGAGCTTAGAAAACACGCTGCTACGTCCCAGCCGCTCTGCCGCGCCGTTCCGACGTGTCGCACTGACTGGGCAATTCCCCTTCCGTGGAAGGCGATGAAAGCTGAGATTCTGACCACAGATGGCGAGAGATCGAGTATTAAACCCGCATAGCCTGTTGAGCCGAAGCGGGTCGTGACCGACCTCCTAAAGTGCTCGACGGGTATCGAGTAGCAGAAATCGAAAGTCGATCAGGGCGGTTTTCCCCTTGGTGAGAACGGATTGCTGCATCGCCAAGGAGTTTTTCGTTTGTGGATCGCCCTGATTCGTCCGGCACGCCCGCAGCGGCAACCATCCCGCTCTGGGACATAAAAAGAGCAGCCGAGTACCTACAGGTTTCCGATTCGTGGGTTCGGCGGCACCTTTCCGAGTTGCCCCACAGCCGCCACGGTCGGCTGATCCGCTTTGACAGCGACAAGCTCAAGACTACAATTGCTGCCGGGAAGTCGTTGAAACCAGAAAGCGAGAAGCTCATGGTTTCGCGACGTTATCAAGAAGGCTCGGTTATGCCGAGAGGAAAATGGTGGATCGGGATGTATCGAGTAGATGCACAAAACGGACGGAAGCAGGTGAAGATCAAACTCGGTCTGCGGAATGAGATGACGCGCAACGGAGCGAAGGCTCTACTGCGAAGCATCATCGGCGGGGATTCCACGCCGAAGTCATCGGCTCCGAAGATTGCGATGTCGTTTGCAGATGTAGTGACAAAGTGGAAGGAGATCAGGGGTCCGTCGTACAAGACCTCTACCTTCAACAATTACGTCAACACTCTGCGAGCGTGGGTGACGCCGGAGCTAAGAGATGATGACATAACGGCGATCACCAATGATGACCTTCAGTTGTTCTTGAACGAGCAAGCCAAGGTGCGTTCTAGGAGTTCGGTGCGCAGCATGAGGGTAGTGCTGCAACACATCATGTCCTACGCGCTGAAGAGTGGTTTGATCACGTCAGACCCCAGCAAGGGTTTGACGATTCCCCAGCAGTGTGTGACGACAGGCTGCGTCGAGCGGATCGTCTACACACGCGAACAGGTTTTAGCCGTGGCGGATCAGTTGAAAGAGCCATATCGAACTTTATGGCTATTTTTGTTGGCTTCAGGGTTGCGGATCAGCGAAGCCGTCGCCGTCAAGTGGACGGACTTCGATGGAAACTTGCTGCGGGTCAGGCGACGGGTCTACAACCGCAAGGTCGATAACCTGAAAACCAAGAAGAGTGAACGTCTGATTCCGATCCAGAACGCGGAATTGTTGGAATCCTTGCGCTCTTTGGGTGAGGGGCAGGAGTGGGTCTTTCGAACCCGCGCCGGGACGCCCGTCATCCCCAGCAATTTCATGAAGCGTTATCTGCGCCCAGCGTGCGAGGCGGCGGGGGTCAACCCCGGTGGATTCCACGACAGCAGACACACCGTCAACACGCTGGTGCAATCCCTTGGATCGCGCTCCCGTGTGGCGGCAGACATTCTCGGTCACACGACTGCGAAACTGGCTGAGAACCTGTACGACCACGCTTCGGTCGCGGAGATGGGGAAGGCACTCTCCTCCGTGGTCAACGAGTTGTTACCAAACGGTAACAACTCAACATCTGTGCAGTGAGTGAATATGCGCTAAGCCCGCATAAACACTGTTGAAGATGGTGAGCGCGGGAGGAATCGAACCTCCAACCTACTGATTAAGAGTCAGTTGCTCTGCCAATTGAGCTACGCGCCCACGGTGGGAAATCCTACCGGCGGGACAATCTGTGATTGTAGCATCTCCCGCACGTACGGTCATCGCCAATGCCGTCACCGCGATCAGAAATGCAGCGTTGAAAAGAGTGGAAGCACTCGGCGGGTGCGCTTTCAAGATGGGCGACGTTCGACAATAGTGACAGAATACAAATGGTGGGGGAAATCGAGCGGGCTCTTGGGTGGGCAACCTTAACGGCGGAAATCCCACGCGTTTACGAGCGCTGCCTTACTTCCGCGGCCATTCCCGTGGAACTTTCGCTGACCACCGGACGACGCGGCGGCAACGACTCCGGCCCTTTCGCGGGGCGCCGCTCCACCGTGCCAATCACCGGTGCATCCTCCATGCCGTCGGCGTAGGCCATGGAGACGAACCGCTGCTCGGAACACAAGCGGTCGATCAACCGTTGTTGCCAAGTGCTCAGCACCGCGTGAGGAAGAATGGGAAAGTGACGGAACATCCAAAGAAAATAAATTCTCTGCGAAAAGGACGGCATCACATAGCGCGGCCCGATGGGCGTTTGCACCTGCACCACACCGTCCGACAATTTATCGATCCACATAACCAGGCCCACCTAGTACCCGAGTTTGGCCAGAGCAATTCTAGGGCCGCAATTATTGCACTAAGGTCGGTGCTAGGGGAAGCATTTTCTTACGGGGATTCCACGGACTGCCTAAGACCCAAGCGCTTTTGCCGGGGATGGGGAGTTTCGGGGGTCCCTCGGGGGCATCGGAACCGATCATTGGGGACCGGCTTGATTGCACCAATATTGGTGCATTGGCGGTGCTTTCACGACAGAGCTAGCCGTGAATCTCCGGAAGTATGTCCATCCTCCGAATCTCGGCCGCAACCCCGAAGTCCTTGCCGGGGCCTTGTTCCACACGCAATACCCGGGCATGACAGCAAACCCAGCACTTCTCCCCGGAAGTCAGCTCGGGCGGGAGGATGAGGATGAGCTCTACATCCGAGCCTTCCGACATGTGGGCCTCGGTATAAAGGAATACGCCATTCGTGCTGAGATCTCGAGTCTGGGCGCTCAGGGCCGGACTCCCTGCAGCGCTCCGGATGCGGACCGGTAGCCGCGTAACGACTCTCTGCCGAGAACGTCGATCGACCTTAGAGTTCATTCTTAGAATTCATTCATGAAAATCCGGGCAACCGCAAACTGCACGCGGTCGTTAGCACTCCACCCGTGACCGTCCGAGTCTGGAGGGTGCCAGTATAGATCAACTTTGCACGAATGAGGTAAAAGCTGCCTAGATTTCCGGGCGGCGCAGGCGCGCGGCCGGAACGACGAGGGCTTGCTCCATGGTGGGAACATTCGTGCTCCGCAGCTTGGCTTCGGCCTCGTGCAGCTTGTCGGACTGATTGGTCTGATAGTAGGCCTGCACCAGAAGTTCCATGGTGAAGGGATTGTCCTGATCTTCTTCGAGGCAGGTAATAGCTTCGTCGAACTTCTTCTGATCCATCAACAGAGTTCCAGCCGCTCCGTTGTAAGAGCTTTGAATCACGCGGTTGCGACTGCCGGACGCCATAGCTTCGAGCTGCTTCAAAGACTGGTCGGCCAATGCCGGATTCCCGGCATGCGCGGCGCGCACGGTACGGTTGCGCAGAATGCGCGACAGTTCCTCATCCTTATCGGACTTGGAAATCGTGCTGCGATGTCCCAGCGACTCTTCCGCGCTTTGCAGGTATTTCAGCGCGGCATTGTCGTCTGTCTGGTACTCGGCCAGGTGCCGGTAGGCCTGCGCTTCCTGCAAGTCCTGTTCTTTGGCGTGCGCTGTCTCCGCAATCTCCTGGAATAGTTTGTCCGCATCGGCGAACTTGCCGTCACGCACAAACGTCATCGCCTTCTGCATGCTGTAAGCCAGCCGGTCGGCTTCATTGTGGGCATAGCGGATGGCCTTGTCGTACTCAATCCGTGCTTGCTCCTGGCTTCCCATCAGAGCATAGGTATCTCCCAGGCCGACCTGAGAAGTGACAAAGTCCGGATCGATCTTCAACGCGGCACGGTAATGCTGCAGGGATCCCTCAAAGTTTCCCGACATGCGGAGCAGTTCGCCGTAAGAATCCTGCGGATTCGGTTCGTTCGGCAGCAGCGCGACGTAGCGATCCATGTCGGTGAAGGCCCTGTCGAATTGCCGGTTGCGAGCGTAAAGGTAAGCTAGATCGTTGAGCGCGGCCGGAAACTTCTTGTCGAGGGCCAGCGCTTTCTCCATAATTTTCTGCGCATGCTCATCGCTGTCTTCGAGCATCAGCCAGTTTCCGGCAAGGTAGAGAACGTGCTTGTCCTTGGGATACATCTCGAGCAGATCGTTCATGGCGGAAATGCCGCCGATGAAGTCGCCTTCCTGCACCTTGACGATCCACTCGATCATCAACTGCTCTCCCGGGGGCAGTTTAGGCGCTAGAGCCTTGGCTTTTTCGCGGGCCGCGCTCACTTCCTTGGGATCGCTGCTGTTGAAGGCAATCCAGGCCCAGGCCACGGCCAGATTGGGATCTGCCTTCACGGCCGCGCGCCAGTCGTCGTTGCAGCGCTCCAGGTAGAGATTCTCGTAGTCCTGCATGCCCTTCTCGTAGAGAGAGCGCGCCTCAGCCGACGACGTGGTCACCGGCAGCGAGGTCGTGCCAGCCTGCTTGAGATGATGGGCATAAACCGGCGCGGCAAAACACACGCCAAGAATGAGGACGGCGCAAATGGAGCGATGCATCGAGGTCTCCGCAAACAAACGCTTTGGGGGAAAGGATTACGACTGCAGCGTAACATCGGGGTAACCAGCCGACCTAGTGACGGAAGACGTACGACGGGTGGGGGATGGAAAGGAAGTGTGGCGGGACGGCACGCCCTTGGAAAGAAAAAGCCCCTGCGCAAACGGCAGGGGCTTGGACTCGGAACTTGCTAGAAGGTCAACTTGGCGCCGAGCTGAATGCCGCGCGGTCCGCCGCCACCAAGGAATGGATTGCCGATACCTACATCGCCAGTGGCGGTGATGGGATATCCGCCGCCGCCGACTTCGTTTAATCCATTCTGGCTCACAAAAAAGCCGCATCCCTGTCCGGCGTTACAGAGCGAATTTCGCGCACCTGAGGCCGGATCGGCGATGAATGCCGGCAAGAATGGATTCGCAAAGTTGGGATGGTTGAGAATATTAAAGAAATCTGCGCGAAGCTGAAGTTTCACGCGCTCTGTAATAGCAGTGTCTTTGTAAATCGCCAAGTCCCACTGCTTGAATGTAGGACCGTGCAGCATGTCGCGCCCTTCATTTCCGAAGTGGCGTGTGCCAGGTGTGCAATCGCCGTTGGAGCCGGTGATCGTGCTGTTGTTTTCCCCGGGCAGAATGGTGCACGGAATGGCAAACGAACTGAGGTCGACGAAGTCGGCGGGATTCCTTTCGTGATAAGTGATCGGTCCGACCACATCTGGCCGGTCATCGCCTTCGCCACTGCCGCTGTAATCGTCCTCAAAATTGTAGTTCATTTGGAAGGGCTGGCCGCTCTGTAACGTGAGCGTGCTATCGAAGCCCCATCCATTCTTTAGCCGCTGCATGTCTCCGCCCATGTTCGGAATCTTGTAGCTAAAGATCCAGGTGAACCGCTGCGGCACGTTAAAATTCGAAGGGCCATATTCCGCGTAAGGACGAGTGCTGTCGTTGGGCTGGGCTGCGTTGGGCTCGAAGTCCTCGCCGTCGCTGGAGTTATCCAGAGACTGCGACCAAACGTAGTTGGTGATCGAGGTAATTCCATGCCAGCCGGTAACGCGGAAGCTGGCTTGCAGTGAGTTGTAGTTCGACTTGCCGGTGGAGTTCTCCTGCATGATGTAAAACGAACCGTAGGGATTACCGCTGTAGTTGCGTGGCACGCCATAGCTGCCCGTAATCGCGCCAGTCGTGGCACACGTTGCGATTCCAAGGGGGCAATCGGAAGCCGTGATTTGCGCTTGGCTGGGCTGGCTCAAGTCGAAGAATCTCCACAGTCGATGTCCCTGCGAGCCCACGTAGCCAAGCTGAAAGACCGCGTGACTACTAAGCTGCTGCTGGATATTCAGATTGTAGTTCTCCATGTAGGGCATCTTGAGATTTTGGTTGAAGCCGAAGGAGTCGCATTCGAAGTTACAGGCGGTCTCATCGCCAAAGAGGCTTGCACCCGGGGTGATCGTTCCGGTGACACCCGCCGAGTAAATCGGTTGCGCGCCGGGTAGCGGATTGTAGGCAGGGCCGGGATCAAAGAATGGCGGATATGGCAGGTGACCTAAAGCCATGTCCTGCGAGAAGGCATCATAGAACATTCCCCAGCCAGCGCGAACCACCGTCTTGCCCTTGCCATTGACGTCCCACGCAAAACTCACGCGTGGAGCGAAGTCTTTGCGGTCCGGATTGTACAGGCTGCTGAGGCCTGGCTGGCCAACCTGCGTCAGGGTGAACGTATTGTTGACTGCATCCAGATTCGTGATGTTGCTCAGCAGATTATTCTTTTCCCCGATTACGCCGAAGAAGTCGTAGCGTAGGCCGTAGTTTAACGTCAGGTGCTGAGTGGCGCGAAAACTATCCTGCACGAAGAATCCATAACTGTTTTCGAAAGTGTGGCGGAGGGTGTCCCCAGCGTATTGGAAGCCGCCGTCGACCGTCCCGTCGAGAAGATCGGTAAGATCGCTGAATTCCAATTTCCCACGGAAGTACTTATCGAAATATTGCTGGATGCTTGTACGATAAAAGTCACCGCCGAACTTGATGTCGTGCTTGTTCAGCTTCCATGAGAAATTATCGATCAGCTGATTGTTCGTGTCGAAGCGATGCCGGGGATCGCTGGAACTGGCGCCGAGCTGCGCAAAGCTGCCTGTCGTGATGATCGGTAACCCTTCCCCAGCAAGGCCCGTTGTCGCGCCCAAGCCAATCGAACTGGGCGCGAAACCTGAATCCCCAGGGGAAAACCCCTCAGCGAATCGGTTCCAGCCATATCGCAGTTCGTTGACCTTGTTCGCTCCAATGGTGTGAACGTAAGACAAAGCCACCAACTGGACTCGGGTCGGCGTGAAGGTATTGAAGCCGGGAAGTTGGCCGCCGCTTGCGGTCAGCGCCAGCGGAAACGACTGTACGCTGTCGCCAAAAAAATAGCGGCCGGTGAGAATGTTTTGCGGATTGAAATTTTCGTCGATCTTGGCGATGAAGCTCGTCAGCTTATTGAGTGAAGGCGAAATCACCGAACTATTGGGACCGTTCGGACAACCAGAATCCTCGGAGCCAACCAACGAACCGCCGTAAGTTCCGGGAATATTTGGAGTAGGCCATGGATTGCGCGCAAGAAGAGAAGCGATTACAGGATTGGTCGCCCCTCCGTCGAAAGCGATCTGGGCAGGATCTGGAACGCAGGCCAAAGTAACTACGCCAACACCCTCTTGCTGTCCTTCATAATCAGCGAAGAAAAAGGTTCTGTCCTTTACGATTGGTCCACCCAAGGAGACGCCATATTGATTATTGTGGAACAGAGCCTTAGGCTGTCCCGCAAAGTTAAAGTAGTTCCGGGCATCCAGTGCGTCATTGCGGAAATACTCACCAGCAGTGCCGTGCCAGTTGTTAGTACCGCTCTTAGTGACAATGTTGACAACTCCGCCAGCATTTCTGCCATATTCCGGAAGAAAGTTGGAGATGACGTTCAGATCTGCGACCGCATCAATGGGCAGAATCGCCGACGGGGTTCCAAACACACCAGCCTCGTTGATGGCAGGATCGTTGCGGTAGCCGTCGTTCATATCGGTACCGTCGAGCAGGTAGTTATTGGAGCGGCCTCGCGCCCCATTCATGGTGAATTCACCGTAGGATCCAGGAGAGTCGGAAATTTGGTCGGGAGAACCGGCCACACCGGGATTCAGGTAGATCAGTTTGGTGTAGTCCCGGCCGTTGACCGGCATGTCTTGCACAGTTTCGGCCGTCAGTATGCCTCCGAGATCGTTGGTGGTGGTTTCCACAAGTGGCAATGTATCGCCTGTGACCTCAACCTTCGTTGACACCTGGCCTGGCTTCATCGCCGCATCCACGCGACGCTCACTCGCCACGTCCACCGTTACGCCAGTGGTTACAAAGGTTTGAAAGCCGGCTTGCGTAATCGTCACCGTGTAGGTGCCGATGGGCAGCTCTGGCAGGGAGTAGCTGCCGTTGGCGCTGGTTTCGGTGGTGCGCTCCAACCCCGTACCCACGTTCTTCACGGTCACCTTGGCGCCGGCGACCACTGCGCCCTGAGCGTCGGTTACGGAACCGAGAATCGTGCCACGGAAGGTCTGTGCCGAAAGGCTCACTGCGGCCACAAGCACAAACGCCAGGATGATGCGCGCTCTCATAGAGTCTCCTTCAAGCTGATATCGTTTTAGGGGGGAGTGACGTCCGGTGCGGCAGGCCAGGCTTTCCGGCCCACTCCTGCGAGGCATGCAATTCCTTGCATACTAACAAGATGCAGCGCCCCGACCGCCCACAGCACATTATCGAAACCTGATCCCAAGAGTCAACCATTGAGTTCTGATCCAGGCGATAGATTTTACGAATACGGCGCCCCGAGGGTTCCGGGGCGAGGAGATGAAGCCGTACCCGGTCGCTTAACCCAGGCAGCAAGACGACGCTGACAGGCCGGGAAGATGGTGGCTTGGGCAGAAGCTGGCGTACGAGGCTGGACTTAGAACGTGATGGCGACGCCGCCGCGCACGGAGCGGGCAGACTGGACAAGATAGACGGTCTGGCCGTCCTGGCCCATGACCGGAACATAGCCTTGCGCCAGCAGGTTACGCAGGTCGATGAGCATTTCCATGTGGGCGGGAAGGAATCCCATGGTCGGGATATGCTGGCGGATAAAGAGATTCAAGAAAGGATCGCTCTGTCCCGGAGAAGAGTTGAACATGTCCACCGGAGTCAACGCTGAGCCGTTCACCCAGCGGTAGGACGCGATCCACTGCGTATGAGTGCTGTGCACGGTGCCGCTGAGTTTGGCAGCGATTGCCTGACGGCGCTGGGTAGTGATCCACTGCTGGGCGTCTTGAATCTCGACGTCAGGCTTGGCCAGGTCAAGCACGCCGCCGTAGGCATAATCGAGCGTTGCGGTGAGATCGGAAGAAAGCTTGCGCTGGAGTACGACGCGCAGACCGGGGGCGCTCAGGGTGTTGCCCGCATAAGTGAAGGTACCGGAATAGACGTCGGGCAGCAGGAATCCGCCGGCTGCGGTAACCTCACCCGTGCCGATCAAAGCGGTGTTGTCCACGTGATCGCTGAACACCGCGACTTGCACATTGTTCTTGCCGATGCGCCGCGAGACATTCAGCTCCTCATGGCGGGCGCGTTCGAGGCGGGTAACAAAGTTAGCCAGACTGACGCGAGGATCGGCTTCACTAAGGTCGGCCGGCGCCGAGTCGAAACCCTTCTCGTCGCGCGTGTTGGGCAAGGAGGTGGCATATTCGTAACCCACGACCGTGTTCGGGGAGAGGTGCAGGTCAACGGCGGCGTGGGGGCGGAACGCGGTCACGCGTCCGAGGAATTGGATGGCCTGCAGGTCGCTGCCGAACTTCAATTCCAGCACGTCGTCAATGGCGAAGTCGTCCGCCGCGGAAAGCGCCAGAGCCTGCAGCGAGGCATTGTGCAGATTCGGATCGGAGGGCGCGAAACGGCGCATCGTCACCGCCATCGATGGACCGGAACCATCCGGCGAACGGTGCGAGTACGTCGCGCGCAGAACGGCGGCAGGAATGGAGTCCCCATATCCGACGTTCCCACTCAGCCCGACGCGGGACGCGGAAAAAATGGAGCGCTCCAGGGAGAAACCCGTACTCGCATCCGAGCCACTGCCGTAGCCCTCGGCCGCAGAGCCACCCAGAAAGGAAAGGCTGCCCGTCAGCTCGTGATTTTGCTTTTCAAAACTCGTTGCCGGATCGTCGAGCACGCGCAGCACGGGACGATTCGCCACCGAACGCAAGGTCCACTTCCAGTCATCGTCATCGACGGTTCCACGCAGCGGACCCACTCGCATAGCGTTCAGCAGCGTGTTCAGAGTCACGTTCAAGTGAACGCTGGTGCCGGGATGCAAACCAACTTTATCGCGTAAGGCAGGCAGAAACGAAGCAGCCGAGACCTTGACCGTGTAGATTCCTGGCAGCAGGTCCGTGGCGGAGTAGAACCCGGCGCCATCGGTGAACACCGTGAAGGTGCGCGCCGCCGTGCCGATAATCTCCACCACCGCGCCCATCTGGGGGATACCCGAGGCATCGCGCACGTATCCCGAGATCGCGCCGGGGCGTTCTGCGGC
Organism: uncultured Acidobacteriaceae bacterium; assembly: GCA_963749985.1. Classification (GTDB taxonomy): domain Bacteria; phylum Acidobacteriota; class Terriglobia; order Terriglobales; family Acidobacteriaceae; genus Sulfotelmatobacter. Next base: position 16,678 of record CAVVOS010000010.1, read on the forward strand.
CAAAGCAGGAAGCGACAACGCGACGATCACTGCCCAAGATCCGAGCTGGCGAAGCTTCACTCCAACCCCCGGGAGAATCAAGTAGGCCGTTACTCTACAGCAAACGTAGCTGAAGGATCAACAGTCTGCTTGGAGACATTGTCGTTCACTTTGATTTCGATGCGATACGTACCTGGCGGCAGGTTGGCCGAGGCAATCGATTTCTGCAGCGTCACCTGTTCGCCGACGTTGCCCATGGTCTCAGTGGATTCCATCTTCTGAACCACCGGCTTGTTGGTCGCAATGTTCACGATGTCAAACTCGAACGTCGCCGAAGGCTTGTGCGTCTTCTCGTCGACGCCCAGATTATAGACCTGCATCCAGAAGTTCACCTTCTGGTCTTTCGTCCGTTTGAAGAGCGCGGGCTTGCCATCCGCCGGGGCCACGCGCGGCCGAACTTTGGTGAGGCCAATCACGAAGTTGCCGGTGCTCACATCCTTGGTGGGTACCGCTTCCATCTGGTCAGCCACAATCAGAGACGAGGTCGACAGCTTGTCGTCGGCGTACTCGGGCACCACAATGCCGCGGCTCCACAGGCCTTTGCGGTCGCCATTCACGTCCTTCACCGCAATCTCGATCTTGTAACGTCCTGGGCGCAGCGGCAGCGCTTTCCAATAGACCGACGAATTCTCCGCCGTGCGGGGCAGCAATTCAGCCGGCACATCCACTTGAGCCGTGTCTTCGAAGGTCTGCACCACACGTCCGGTCAACGTGGTCACCCGGCCAAAGATATTCACCGTGCCGCGCTGCACGCCGTCTTTATTGGCGAAAGTAATGTCGCGATACTTCATCTGAACGGTAATCGGCACCAGAACCGTGTCGCCGGTGACTTTCACAAAATCTGATCTCACATCGAAGGGCATCAGGTTCGTGATGAGTTTAGTGTTAACGATTTCTTCCAGATCCTTGAACTTTACCGGCGGAGGCGCCTGCAACTTCGCATACTGCTCCAGTCGGTCGAACTCCTTGGTCTGCAGGTCGGAGCTCATTGGGCCAGCTCCCAGTGACTCCAGACCCCCACTGAAGCGGCTCGCCTTGCTCGCCATGCCCATCTGCTCGTAGAGCGTCAGACCGGCGTTAGGAGTGTATTTCAGGGCGTCCTTCTCCGAACGGTCCAGCGTCATGTGGTAATCGCCGCACATACAGGTATCGACGAACTCCATGATAATTTCCTGCCCGATGCCCTCGATATAGCGATAGCGCCAGGTTTCGAAGGGGAAGGTCGAGGTCTCGCCGCCACCCTCTTCCATGGGCCGTTCGTAAGACCCGCCGGAGGGATGCGAATCGATTTCATCGGCCGGACCGTACATGATGTACATGCGGCCGCGATCGGTCTTCCAGCCGGGAATTCCGGCGGCAAAATGCTCGTTCGCGTAGGCGATGCGCCGGTAGTGCTCTTCCTTGTATTCGTTCTCTTCCGTGTCGGGCGTGGGATCGCGGCGCAGCCAGAATTGCTCAATAAAGTTGTCGCGCTCTTCGTCGTTGGAAAGCTGCTTGAAGGCGGCCCGCTCCTGGTCGCTGATGATATAGGCCACATCCTCGTTCAGCCACTTCTTGTAAGTCTTGCTGAGTTCGATGTTCAGAGACCTCTTCTGCTGTTTCTTCTGCTTTTCCGAGGGGTTGCGCTTGAGCGGATCCTCTGTTGCCTGACCTGCGGGCTGCGCTGGCGAACCGGTTGTGGCCGCGTTGGGCGACGTCGTGTCGAGGGAGGAGTTATTGGTGGTCGGAGCACTGGCGGGAGCGGGCTTGTCGCTTTGGGCCCCGGCCATACCGGTAACACCTATGGCGAAGGCCAAAAGAACAAGAGATGCGAGAAAACGCGAAGCAACCCGAACCATGAGAGGGACTCCTGCCACGACAAGCCTGTGACCGACCATTTTAGGCTTCCAGCCGGGCGAAAGCAAGGCTAAGTCACACTATAAAGAGCGCATTAAGCACCCGAACCAGGCCACTCTGCTGGATGCGGCGAACGTGCTTCGGGGTTGTCCGATGGATCGATCCACAGGGTGTGCCCGGACAGGTGGGGGACACGTCAAATTGGCCTAATGTTCCTCGCGCGGGCTTTGGGCGGGGGCTAATGGATGCAACGGGTTAGGCTGTGTAAGAATGCCTACTTTCGAGAAGGTCGAATGACCACGGAAGTAGGCTTGACAGTCAGGGATTGTACTTTACACGGTACGCGGCCGCGGCGAGCGAAGATAAGGCGCCTCCCAAGCTATAATTGCAGGTTCCAGTGCGCGAACTCCTAGGCTGTTGGATTCCCAGGCGATCTCAGTCAGGCGTCTCGCAATGGAACTTTCCTTGTGGCTGGATCGTATTAGAGGACGTGTCCGTCAGACCGATGGAAGCGGGTGGGCCGGATCGTCCTGTAAGTGGAGACATCGAGGAACGCTAGGCGCTCCCCGACGGTGACGGAGACGATGAAACCCTGGAAAAAAATCGCGATTGGCGCGGGCGTGGTGGTGCTGTTGGCCATCATCGTCGGCATTACCGTGCATCAGAGCGGCAAGAATGTGGTCACGGTGCAGACCGGGAAGGTGCAGCGCCAAGACTTGTCGTCGGTGGTGAGCGCGTCGGGCGAGATTAAGCCGAAGACCTACGTCAACATCGGGGCCAATGCTTACGGAAAGATCACCCACCTTTACGTTAAGGAGGGGGATCACGTGAAGAAGGGGCAATTGCTGGCACAACTGGAAAACGTGCAATCGACGGCCGACGTGAGCGCCAACCAGGCCTCGGTGCAGGCCGCGGAGACGGATGCCATCGCGGCGGACGCTGCCCTCAGGACTTCCGACGCCGACCTGGTGCGTGCCCAGGCCGACTACGCGCGCAACAAGCTGGATTGGGAGCGCGCGCAAAATCTCTTCCAGGATGGGTTGATCGCGAAATCCGATTTTGACAGTCGCCAGAACGCATGGGCCACAGCGGACTCCGGGCTGGTGCAAGCCAAAGCGCGCGTCGCCCAGGCCAAGGCGCAGAAGGACTCCGCAGATCGGCATGTCGCCCAGGCGCGGGCCAATCTCACACGGGTCGCCGATGTACTGCAGAAAACCAGTTATGCCGCTCCCTACGACGGGGTCATTACGAATTTGCCGGTTCGGGAAGGCGAGTCAGTGGTCATCGGTATTCAGAATGCGCTCGGCAGCACCTTGCTCACCCTGGCCGACATGTCGGTGATCACCGCTGAAGTAAAGGTGGATGAGACCGACATCGTGAACGTGCACCTGGGCCAGTCCGCGGAAGTAACGATCGACGCGATTCCGAAGAAGGTTTTCCACGGGACGGTTTCAGAAATCGGAGACAATGCCATCGTGCGCTCCACCGGTGTGGCTACATCGCAGCAGTCCACCGCTAGCGAAGAAGCCAAAGACTTCAAAGTTGTCGTTACCGTAACCGATCCTCCCGCAGATCTGCGTCCCGGCCTCTCGGCCACCGCCAAGATCACGACGGCCGCCCGCAGCGGCGTGCTCACCATCCCCATCCAGGCGCTCTCGGTTCGCACCAAGGCTCAACTGGAGCAGGAAAAAAGCGCCCCCGGTTCCGTGCACGCCGCCGCACCGGCACCGAAAGAAGCTGCATCCAAGGACAAGAACAGAGATCAGAAAGAGGACGTGCAGGGCGTCTTCGTGATCCGCAACAATAAGAAGGCGGAGTTCGTCCCCGTAACCACCGGCGTCACAGGTACCAGCGACATCGAAGTGATCAATGGCCTGAGCGATGGAGACGAGGTCATCACCGGCAGCTACAAGGTTTTGCGGACGCTGCGTTCCGGAAGCAGCGTTAAGATCGACAACTCGGTTCCCAAGAAGGAAGAGGAATCTTCATGACGTTCGGCGGATTCATCCGTCCAATGGGGAAGCCGTTCTTTGTCCGGAAGAATCTTGTCCAGAAGAATCCGGTGCTGAACAATCGGGTGCCGAATAATCGGGTCTCGAACAGCAGTCTGGAAGCACGGGTTTCATAGTCTCGACCGCAAACGGGGCCACGGAATCGAATTCAAACTCGGAGAACCACGTGGCACCGGAGCAGGAGAAAAAGATGGCGACCGCAGAAGTGATCAGCATGTCCCCCACCACCGTCGCAGCGCCGCCGCAGTCCTGCATGATCGCGGCTGTGGATCTGTGGAAGACCTACGACATGGGCTCGGAGCAGCAGGTACACGCTCTGCGCGGCGTCAACCTGAGGATTGAGCGGGGCGAGTATGTCGCCATCATGGGACCTTCGGGTTCGGGCAAGTCCACGCTGATGAATCTTATCGGCTGCCTGGATACGCCCACCAAAGGCGAATACTGGCTGAACAGCCAGCTGGTGAGCGAGCTTGACGACGATGAACTGGCGCGCATCCGCAACAAGGAAATCGGTTTCGTGTTTCAAACCTTCAACCTGCTGGCCCGCGCCACTGCTCTGCATAACGTGGAACTGCCGCTGATCTATGCCGGCGTTCCGACCGCGGAGCGTATCGAACGCGCCAAGGCTGCGTTGACGGCCGTGGGTATGGAATCGCGCATGACGCACAAGCCGAACGAACTCTCCGGCGGCCAGCGTCAGCGCGTCGCCGTCGCCCGCGCTCTGGTTAATCGGCCTTCCATCATTCTCGCGGATGAGCCCACCGGCAATCTCGATTCGCAGACGGGCAACGAAATCATGGCCTTGTTCGATCGCCTGCACGGTGAGGGAAACACCATTGTGCTGGTCACCCACGAGCATGACATCGCCGAATACGCTCACCGCGTGGTCCACATCAAAGACGGAGCGGTTGAACGCGATGAGCGGAAGAAATAAATTCTGCTCCCGGCGGGTTAGTCCAGACGACTAAGTTCAGAGTAAGTGCAGAGCGAGCCGCTTGGAGCGAACCGTGCCGCCGGGGACTACCTCCAACTGCGGGCTGATTTTCCGGCGCCGTGCATGGCTACTTCCTCGGCATTTTTCACCGCTGCCACCGCTATCTGGTCACGCCCATTGCGCTTGGCCTCATACAGCGCGGCGTCGGCCGCTGCCATCAATTCCTTGGGTGAACTACCATGCTCGGGGAACACCGCGACTCCCACCGAAATTGTGAGCATCCCCATCGACTTGCCCTGGTGCAGGACAGTGAGTTCCTTCATTTTCAGTCGTAAGCGCTCGGCTCGCGCACAGGCAGCCTCCACGTTCGCCGTGGGCAGGATGACGACAAATTCTTCCCCTCCGAAGCGGCATACGAAATCCTCTGCCCGAATGCCCTTGGTCAGGGAAGCTCCGGTTTCGCGCAATACCGCGTCGCCCGCATCGTGGCCATAGGTATCGTTGAAGTTCTTGAAATGGTCAAGATCGATCATGAGGACCCCGAGAGATTGCGATGCGCGAGTTGCGCGCCGAACCTCACGTTCCAATATCTCTTCCAGGTAGCGGCGGTTATAGAGCCCGGTCAAGGCATCCCGAACCGATTGGGTTCGCAGCGCTTCGCGCAGTCTTATGTTGGCGATGGACAATCCCAATTGTCCCGCAAACGTCGTCTTGAATGAGATTTGCGACGCCTCCAGGTGCGGCACTTCGTCTGTTGCCTGAAAGTGCAGGATGCCCAGCGTTTCGCCCTGTGCCAGGATCGGAACGCACAAATACGTATTCTTAACGCCGGCTGCATGAGCACAAGGCGCGGTCGAGTCGCCCGCAACCACCAGATGGGGATGCCCCGTGCGCAGCGCCCAGCAGGAAGTTGCCTCAAACTCCATTGCGTGAAGCTGGCAGTCGGCCCACGAGCCGATCACGTCGGCCAGGCTTCGTGAACCGTTCAGCAGCGCCACCGCTCCCCGGACGGCGGGAAATATTCTGGGCGCAAAACCCAGAGCGGCCGCGATCAGTTCGTTCAGACTGATACAGCTTTGCAGCAGTTCTCCCATCTCCGCCAGCATGGTTGCCCGCTGCGAGCGCTTTTCCAGTTCCTTCATCATGTTCTCGTTCTGCCGGTCGAACTGGTTTCGGTCGCGGTCCTTCTCTACTATCTCTTCCTGCAAGCGGGCGTTGGTGTCGGCCAATTCCATGGTCCGTTCCAGAATCTGTTCTTCCAGAATCTGCTGGTTCTGCTTCTGATCTTCAATGTCGGTGCACGTGCCGAACCATTTGACAATCTCTCCCGTGGCGTCGCGGATCGGATTGCCCCGGGCTAAGAACCAGCGGTAGGTTCCATCTTTCGCGCGCATGCGATACTCCACAGCGTAGGGATCCCCGGTGCGCAACGCGTTTCCCCACTTCTCCAGACAAAGCGGCAGGTCATCGGGATGGATCGCCACCGTCCACCCAGAACCCTGGCATTGCTCGAGCGTCAGCCCGGTGTAATCAAAACATCTCTGGTTGAAGTAGTCGTCCGCGCCACTTGGATTGGCGGTCCAGATTATCTCGGGAATCGCTTCGGCCATCGTGTGGAAATACAACTCACGTTCCCGGGCTATGCTCAGATCGCCTTTGCGCAGCGCTACGAACCTGTCGAAGATAGACGACACAATTGCAGTAGCCAGCACAAAGAGACTGATTGCGCCGATGGCGATGGCGCCTACTTGGGAAACGCGGATGGCGTAGGTAAGATCAGCCGCAATCCCGGAAGCGTGGAAGGTCGCCGCCCACATCCCGGTATAGTGCAGAAGGGGAATGGCACTGCCCAGGACGATGGCTCCGATGACTTTCCTCCGGCTCGCCTGCATCTCATTCCGTAACCGGAAGGCGATTTGCAGGGCCGCCAGAGAAGTCACAATGGCCAGCCCGATCGAGAGCGCAACAATTCTGCGGTCGTACACAACCACCGCCGAACAGCGCATGGCAGCCATGCCGATATAGTGCATGGCCGCAATTCCACCGCCCATCACCACGCCGCCCGCGATCCCCTGCCAGACATTCATCTCCGGCCGGCTAACCACAAACAGCGCCACTGCGGAGGCGGCGATCGCCGCCAACAACGAAAGCAGCACCGTGGGAACATGGTAAAAAACCGGTATCGGCATGAGGAAGGCAAGCATGCCGACATAGTGCATCGACCAGATCCCCAGGCCCATCGCCGCTGCTCCACAGCTCAGCCACAGGGCGCGTGCCCAGCCCCGCGCGCAGGTTACGCGGCCCGCCAGATCCAGTGCAGCATAGGAGGCAAACATCGCCAGCACGACAGAAAGCGTCACCAATCCGTAGTCGTAGCTGCCGTTCATTGCCGTGATTGCATTCATCTTTTGCCTTCGATGCGCCAACCTGTCACAGAAATCCTTCGGAGAACGGCGGATGGATTCGGATTCCCCGGGCTGGCCTTGGCCCGGCCCTCCACCATACACATCGGCTGTATTCCCGGTTTCCGGGTTAGGAGTCGCTAAGGAGCTGCCACATGTCTTGTGGGACCAGAGTTATGTGGCAAGACCGAGAAGGGTCTCTGCCGGGAGGCTGTTGTGAAAATCGGGAGTTGAAAGTCGAATTGCGTCGCCTGGACTACAGTGCGTTGTTTGCGGGTTTCACTGCATCTTAGCGCTGTCGGCGGGCCCGAGTGGACCGGCGAGGAAGAAGTTGTGATCATAGAGGTTGCGGTACATGCGTCCGGCGATCTCCGCCGCCTTGGGACCGAAGGTGGGCCGTCCGCCCTGCAGGAAAATCACCACCACCACGCGTCCACTGCTGGTGTTCGCGTAAGATGCGAACCAACCGAAACGGGTTCCGGCGTGGGAGCAGGTTCCGGTTTTGCCGAGAATCTCCTCCTCGCTGAAGTTGAGCCCGAGCCGCCGGGCCGTGCCATATTGCACCGCTCCAGCCATGCCGTCGGAGATTTCAGGAATCAGTGGAGCGATATCAAGTTGCCGCTTGATGCGCGGCTGGAAATTCGCGATTTCTTCCGGCGATGTGGGATGCTGCAGGTAATAAAGCGTGCCCCCGTTCGCGATCGCCGAAACCATTGCGCCTAACTGCAAAGGCGTCATGGAAACACCTTCGCCGAACGAACACATCTTGCCCACGCCGCCCAGTTTTTCCGGTATCACTTCCTCCGGATACGTGCCCAATTGTTCGCCTGCAATATCGTAGCCCGCCAGCTCGCCCAGGCCGTACTGATGAGCGTAGTAGGAGACTTTCTCGAAGCCCAGCTTACGTCCCAGCGCTTCGAAATATGCGTTGTTGGAGTGGGCCAGAGCCGTGGTAAGGTTCATCCGGCTGCGCCCCCCGAGTGCGACCTCGGTTTCCTTCGAAACCACGCCTTCGCTCAGTGCCGCCAGCGCCACGGAAAGTTTGATGGTCGAGCAAGGTTGCGCGCCGCTCGAGAGCGCCAGCTTCTGATTCACCATGGCCAGCACCCGTCCGCTGGTCGGCTCAATCGCGACTACCGTGCCGTTCATGTTGCCCAAAGCATCAATGGCGGCCTGGCGTACGACCAGGTCCTCGCCCTCGGTAACATCGCCGCCGGTAATTCCATCGGCGAACGAACTCATGAAAAAGCGCTCGTGATAACTGTGCCGGCGGCTGCTCGCCGAGGTCCGCGTAAGGGTTGCGCGCGCAGTTCCCGCGCTGGCACTGAGAGGCCGGCGGCCGCTGGTGCTGTGACTGCTGGCCAAATGCCGCATCCGGCGCTTGGTATGCTGGCTCTCACTCACTTTCTGGGATTTCCCTTTGCTGGTATTCAGCGCGTGCGTGCTGACGTGCGCGGCCCACATTGCGGGAGCAAGAAGCAACCCTCCCACCATTACCACCAGACAAAGATAGCGCGTTCTCAACTTGAACATCTGCAGTTCGTTCCCCTCATCCCGGACTCTAAGCTCCGGATTGCTGATCCCAGTTTCCCTGTCTACTTGGATGCATGTTGCGTTGCACATCTATTCCGATGCACGACGCCTGCCAGCCACCCTCATGGACCGGTAACTTTGCCCACTCCGTTGATATTACGGGAGTTAGACCGCTTCGGGCAATGACAAAGTTTGCATCGTTAGAACCATTAATTTCGATATAAACCATTATGGAACAAGTAGTTAAACGGGAATTACTTTCGTTCCAGTGTCCACAGTAACCGTTACCTCGTTACTCCACAGTTACTACCTTCTGCGCAAAGTTTTTCTCTTTCGCTCTTCGACCTTATCCCCCGATTGGCTCGATTTCCAGCGCGTTTTCCGGCTCGAATCCCTCTTTAATCCCTTACATGACCTCGCCGCGCTTGCGCAGAAATGCCGGAACATCCAGGTCGTCCTGCTCGAAGTTCGCCACCATCGCGCTGCGCATCGTATCCAGCGAGATCACTTCAGCCCCAGCGTGGGCCATCGCCAGCGGCGAGGACTCCGGCGCAGCGGAGTACTCTTGCATCACAGGCTCCGACATCGATTCCCGAAATTGGTCAGGAAAAGGTTCTGGCGCGGATTGCGCCGGACCCACCGGGTCGGGAAAATCCATGGCGTCATCGTGCGTGGCAGCGAACGAATGATGCACCTCCACCGGCCGCTGATGAACGCGGCTCACTTCCTTGAAGCCGGTGGCGATCACCGTGATCTTCACCGTATCCTTCATCTTCTCGTCCATCACGGCGCCGAAAATGATATTCGCGTCTTCATGCGCGGCGCTCTGGATGATGGTGCAGGCCTGCTGCACTTCGGCCAGCTTCAGCGAGGCCGAACCCGTGATGTTGATGAGAATGCCGCGGGCTCCATCGATCGCGCCCGCTTCGAGCAATGGAGACGCAATCGCCCGCTGTGCCGCTTCCGTCGTGCGATTCGCGCCGCTTGCGGTCGCGGTGCCCATCACGGCATAACCCATGCCGGCCATAATTGTCTTAACGTCGGCGAAGTCGCGGTTGATGATGCCGGGAATCGTAATGATGTCGGAAATTCCCTGCACGCCCTGCCGCAGAATGTCGTCGGCGATGCGGAACGATTCGAAGAATCCCGCATTCTCCGCCACCGCCAGCAGCTTTTCGTTGGGAATCACGATGGTCGTGTCCACCGATTCCATCAATTCAGCGATGCCCTTCTCGGCCTGCGTCATGCGCCGCTTGCCTTCAAAGCAAAACGGCTTGGTCACGACCGCAACCGTGAGCGCTCCCATCTCACTCGCCAGCGACGCGATGATCGGCGCCGCGCCCGTGCCCGTACCACCGCCCAGGCCGGTGGTCACGAACACCATGTCCGCACCTTCGAGCGCCTCGATGATCTTGTCCGAATCTTCGAGCGCAGCCTTGCGACCGATTTCCGGATTCGCACCCGCGCCCAGGCCGTTCGTGAGCTTCACGCCGAGCTGCAGCTTCACCGGCGCGCGAGACATGCGCAGCGCCTGCAAATCGGTGTTGGCCACGATGAACTCGATGCCCTCAACTCCGGCATCAATCATGCGGTTCACCGCATTGCCCCCGCCGCCGCCCACACCGATGACCTTGATCTTGGCATCGTTGAGAGGCTCTTCGTTGAAGCTGATGCGAATGCTCGAATCGTTTGTCATAATTCTCCACCTGGATCGATTTTCTTCTGCTAGTTCCCTTTGTTAAGGCTTGTCATTCCGAGCCGACGTTGGTCGGCGAGGAATCTGCCTATCTGCGTCCAACGGTTACATCCTTTCCACGTAGGCCTTTGCTTCTTTGATTTCCTCGCAGTCAGCGACTCTTGCCTCCCATTTGACCGCTGCCGAATACCATCGGAATGCTTCAGCGGGATCGGCTGGGACCTCAGTCCCGCGCGAGTAGATGCGGCCTAGCGCAACCAGTGCAAGAAACTCTGCGTGCGACACGGACTTGTAAAGTCGCAAGGCCTCACCAACATTCTTTTGAATTCCTAATCCCTCTTCGTACATCCGCGCCAGATTGATCACAGCCCGCGATGCTCCCTTGTTGGCAGCGGCAGATAACAACCGAAACGCCTCCTGATAGTTAACTTCGACGTCGATCCCGTTCAGGTAACAGATCCCTAAGAAGCACTGAGCGGGACAGAAACCAGACTCAGCCTTCTCTCGCAGTTCCTTCATGTCTAAACTTTCGGCCAACGCCGCGCTCCTTCACCCCACCAGCATCGCCCTCAATCTCGACCCCCACCGCTCCCCCTGAAACCCGCGCGCTACGCGCGCCCGCTGTCCGTAGGCGACCATGCCGAGGACCGTGGCATACTCCGGCTCGGCCAGCGTGGCCGGCATTTTCGCCAACGGCGTGGGCCAGGAGAGCCGCACCGGACGCCGCAGCACCGACTCCGCCACATCGAACATTCCCGGCAGCCGCGATCCTCCGCCGCTGAGTACGATGCCCGCCAGACACAGCTCGAACATGCCACTCTGCCGCAGAGTTTCGCGCATCATCTCAAACAATTCGCGCGCCCGAGGCTCGAGAATCTCCGCCACCAGCCGCTGCGGCAGCAACCGCGAAGGCCGGTCGCCCACCGACGGCACCTCCACTTCATTGCCCTCCGGAATCAGCGTGACAATTGCGTTGCCATACACCTTCTTGATCTTCTCCGCCTCGGCCAGGGCCGTACACATACCCACCGACAAATCGCTGGTGAAGTGGTCGCCGCCCACGGGAATCACTCCCGTGTAAGCGACTGCGCCCTGCAGAAAAACGATCAACTCCGTCGATCCCGCTCCGATGTCCGCGAGGCAAACCCCAAGTTCCCGTTCGTCGGCCCGCAGCACGGAATCGGCCGCCGCCAGCGGCTCAAACACGGTGTCGTCCACGTGTACACCGGCACGATTCACCGCCGTGATCACGTTCTGCGCCGCACTCGCCGCGACTGTGACCAGGTGAACGCGAACCTCCAGCCGCGCCGCCATCATGCCCAGCGGATCGTGTACTCCCGCCTGATCGTCGAGAATGAATTCCTGCGGCAGCAGGTGCAGCACCTCACGATCGGCCGGGAGCGGAATCGCCCGCGCCCGGTCCACCGCCTGCTTGATTTCATCGCGGCCAATCTCCCGCGGACGCGTGCCGAGGCTGATGCCGCCGTGGCTGTTCACTCCGCGCACGTGCGCTCCGCCGATGCCCACAATGGCGTGCTCCACCGCCGCCCCCGCCGTATCCTCGGCTGCTTCCACCGCCTTCTGAATCGACGCGACCGCCTTGTCCAGTTCCACGATCACGCCCTTGCGTGAACCGCGCGACTCGGCCACGCCGTGCCCGCGATAGCGCAGGCCGTTGTCGGTGACCTCCACCATGAGCGCGCACGTCTTGGCGCTGCCCACGTCGATTGCCGTCAGAAAGTTTCCCTGCTGGTTTGCCATTCGTTATTAGTCCCCAGACGTTTTCAACTTGTCGTTTGCATCTTGAGCATTGTCATCCCGACCGCAGCTTCTCATTCCCGAAGGGAATGGGTAGCGGAGTGGAGGGACCTGCTGTTTCCATACAAGGCCACACCAATTCCGGAATTTCGAATATCTCTGAACCGCTACTCCCTTGCACTCTCACTGCCCCGGCCCCTGACTCGTCTGCGTCTTAGCCACCGCCGGACTCGGTTTCCGACCGCCGCTTTTCGCGGCAGAAGTTGTCGTCGATCCCGGAGCTTGAGATTGTGAATGTTTGCCCACCGCCGGCTTCTTTGAAGCCACACCACCCTGGCTTGCTTGCGGATCGGGAGTCTTCTCCGCAGCCGAAGGCACCGGTTTTGCCGTTGTCTTCTTCACACCCGAGGTAGCTTTCCCCGGCTTCGCCGCAATCTTTTTAACCTTGGGTTTCGCAACCGCCTTCTTGGTTCCACCGGCTTCACCTTTTGAATCAAGCGTCTTCTGCGTCAATTCAAACGCTGGTTTCGGCACCGCACGGTCGTGTGGAGGCAGTCGAGTGATCAGCGCTGCTGGCTTCACTCCCGCCGCTGCCGCTGCCTTCGCAACTGCCGGGCTCAACGCCGCCGGCTTCGCGGTTCTCTGCATGTCTGGATTCACGATGATCTGATTGTCGTAACGCAGATCCACCGACTCCAGCTTCTGAAACTGCTGCCGCCAACCCTGCGCGTGGCTCACATAAATCTTGTAGCGCCGCAGATAATCGGACGATCCCAGATGCACCAGCACGTCGCCCGCCGCATCGTTCACCCGCACCTTCACGTCTTCCAGGTCGGCGAGATCCACTTCGCTTAGATCCTGCGAATAGCGCGCCCCGCCTGAATCCAGGTCGCCCACCATCTCCGCATAAGTCTTCATCCGCGGCGCCCGCGTCGAAAGCGGCTCGCCCGGATTCATTCCCAGAATCACCGGGAACGAATACTTGTGCTTCGGCGTCAACTCCATCAAAGTCCCGCCCGCGTCAATCAATGACATCCGCGGCCCCACCCGCGCAAACGCCACCGGCGTACGCTCGTGAATCTCCACCTTCAGGCGGTTAGGAACAAAGCGCATCACGCTGGCCGATTCCACCCACGGAATCTGCTCCAGTTGAATCTTCTGTTGCGTCAGAGGAATGAAGAAGATGTTGCGCCCAATGTCGGCGCCCATCACTTCCATAATCTGCGCCTTGCTTACGTTCTGCATGCCCGTGACTTCAATGTTGTCGCTCGATTCCACGCGGAAACGCCACGAGTGTTCGCCATAGTGATATAGCGCGGCTGCGGCCAGCCCGCCTATGCAAACCAGGGCAGCAGCCACAACGGCCCACAGCAAACGATTCGCGGTTTTCTTGGGAAGAGAACTTCGGCGGGCGGAAACCCGCTTTTGCCCGCGCAGGAACGGGGATTCCTCATCCACATCCAGGTCAACGAGGCGCGCGTCATCCATCTCCAAATCATGGAGACCCGGGCGCGCGGCCTCAGCGCTGGGTGGGTACAACTCCTCCTGCAAGATGGTGGAACCAGACTTCCGCGCCATCAGTAGGGTCAGTTGTCGCTTTTGAATCGCTGAGCCTTCAAACTATAACGTCATTTTGTCGGCGTAGATAGAGAAAATGTTGATTCTTTTGCACAGCCAGGAATCGCATTGAACATCATCGAGGAAACTGCGAGGGACCACGAACCGTGTGGAGACGGGCGCCTTCGCCGTCCCGGCCTGAGCCCGCCCTGAGAGAGCGGTAGCGACCGAAGGACGAAGACCGGCCGCGCCCAGCACGACACTGTCCCCAAGTAAAAGAAAGCGGACGCGGCAGTTTCTCCGCGCCCGCCCTTCGAGGAGCAAGAACCCTAAATCGGCCCGGTACCCAAATCAACATGCACTGCCGGAACATCGACCCTTGGGATGTTCACTCGCACCCGCGGACAAGCCACTACCGGAATCCTCACCGCGTTAAATGCAGCCGGCGCAAAGCGCACCCGCGCAACCTGCGCCTCAACCCGCGCCCGATTGGCCTCGACCCGAGTCATCGCCGCCTCTTCCCGCGCCGACATCGCCTCAAAACGCGCCATTCCGCTTTGCGCCCGGGTCATCTTGGTCTGGAGCCGCGTCATAGCGGCTGCCAGTCTGCAGGACGCAGTCTCGTCCCGCGCCGCTACCAGGTTGGCGCTTTCCAGAGCCCGGCCCACCCGCTCCGAAGCCATCTCCGCGAAGACTCCCGACCGGTCGGCAATCCTCGCGACCACGCCATCCACGGCCCGGTGCGCTATCTCCAACCCACCGTCCTGATAAAAGCCGTTCAATCCCAGCGCCAGCACCCCAGCCGCCAGCCATCCCCAACCCTGCGCAGTTTTCATCGCCTTGATCTCCATCTGGCAGATTGGACGAACCCCGACCCGATCCGTTAGCAATGGAAGATACTCGGACGGCAGAAGGTTAGTTCCCTAAGCTTTCCCGCTCCCTCAGCTTCTCCACAATCATCGGCCCCAGCTGCGATACGCTGCCCGCCCCCAGAGTAAGAATCATGTCCCCCGCCTCCGCCACGGCTACGGCCGCGCTCACTGCCTCGGCAAACGAACTTACATACTCGACGCTCCGTCCACCTTTCTCGCGAATACTCCCCGCCAACGCCTCCCCGCTGACGCCCTCAATCGGCTTCTCGCTCGCCGCGTATATATCGAGCACAAACAGCGAGTCGGCATCGCCAAACGCCAGCGTGAACTCCGCGATCAAATCCCGCGTGCGCGTGTACCGGTGCGGCTGGAACACCACATGAACCTTGCGAAACCCGCACTGCCGCGCCGCCGCCAGCGTCGCCCTGATCTCCGTGGGATGGTGCCCGTAATCGTCGATCACGCTCACTCCCGCCGCCCGCCCGCGCAATTGGAATCGCCGGTCAACCCCGCGGAATTGGTCCAGCCCCGCCCGGATCCCCTCCACTCCCACATCCAGCCCCACACCGACCGCAATCGCCGCCGTCGCGTTCAGGATGTTGTGTACTCCGGGCACATGCAAGGTAAACTCGCCCAGGTCCTTCTTCCGGTAACTCACGCGAAAGCGGCTCAAAGGCTGGCCATCGCCCGGCACATTCTTCGACACGCCATCCGCAACCGAACTCGTTTCCAACTTGATCAGAAAATCCGACCCACGCTTCGTTCCGTAGGTCACGATGCGCCGCTGCACTTCCGGCAGCAGCCGCCGCAGTATGGGATCGTCGTTGCACGCAACCACCATCCCGTAGAACGGCACCCGGTCCATGAATTCCAGAAACGTCTTCTTCACGTCCCGCATATTGCGGTAGCAATCCATGTGCTCGCGGTCGATGTTGGTCACGACCGATAGAATTGGGGACAATTTCAAGAAAGACCGGTCGCTCTCATCCGCCTCCGCCACCAGATACTGCGACTTCCCCAACCGCGCATTCGATCCCATCGCATCCACGCGCCCGCCCACTACTACAGTAGGATCAAGCCCGCCCCCAGCCAGCACCGCCGCCACCATCGAAGTCGTAGTCGTCTTGCCGTGCATGCCGGCGATGGCGATGCCATACTTCAACCGCATCAACTCCGCCAGCATCTCCGCCCGCTGAATCACCGGGACGTGCAGCTTGTGGGCCTCGACGACTTCCGGATTCTCCGCTGCAATCGCCGAACTCGTCACCACCACTTCCGCCCCGGCAATATTCTCCGCACGATGTCCTTCAAACACCGCTGCACCCAAGCCAGCCAGCCGCAGCGTGACCCCGGAACTTCTCAAGTCGGACCCCGAAACGCGATAGCCGAGATTCAGCAGCACCTCGGCAATCCCGCTCATGCCGATCCCGCCAATCCCCACGAAATGAATCTGCTGAATCTTGGCAAACATAAAACCAATTTAGTAATTGGGTAATTTAGTAATTGAGTAATTTCAAGGACGACCGTTCACCTTCGAGAAAGAGCGGCGCCACAGATGACAAATTACTCAATTACTAAATTACCCAATTACTCAATCTCTCTCGATCCCCGCCACCCGCGCCGCCATCGCCGCGATATCCCGCGCCGCGTTGGGATGCGCCAACCCTCGCGCCGCCTCACTCATCAGCGCCAGCCGCCGCGAATCCCCCAGCAAAGCCGCAATCGTCTCCGCCAGCCACACTCCCTCCAGCTTCGACTCTTCCACCACCACCGCTGCTCCCTCGCGCGCCAGCGCCTCCGCATTCACCCGCTGATGATCGTCCGCCGCCCGCGGAAACGGCACAAAGATCGCAGGCTTCCCTGCCGCTGTGATCTCGGCTACAGTGCTCGCTCCCGACCGGCAAACGACTAAGTCGGCTCGTGCAAATGCCGCCGGCATGTCTTCGATAAACCTGAACACCTCCGCCGACTCACCTAAGCCAAGATATGCCGCCAGCGCGTCATTATAGTCACGCTCGCCCGTCTGATGAATGATGTGAATCCCCGGCGCCTGCCGCTGCAACTCCGGCAAGCACCGGATCATCGCCTCGTTGATCGCGTGGGCCCCCTGGCTTCCACCAAACACCAGCACAGTCGGAGGCCCGCCACGCTTCTTATCCGTTAGAACCGGAATATCGAAGAACGCCTCCCGCACCGGCACACCGGTCACTTCCGCATGACGAAAATATTTTGCCGTCTCCTCAAAATGCACCGCCGCCCCGGATACAAAACGAGCCACCATCCGGTTGGCAAATCCCGGTACCACATTCGGCTCGAACGCCAGCGTCGGAATGTGTTTCACCACCGCCGCCAGCATCGCCGGACCCGACGCGTATCCGCCCACGCCAATCACCACATCCGGCGCAAATTCATTCAGCATTCGGCTCGCGTCCCACACCGCCCGTGGCAAATCGAACGCCGTCTTCACCCGCGTCATCAGGCTGACGTTCTTCAGCGCACCCACCCGCACCAGTTGCAGCGGATATCCCGCCGCCGGCACCAGACGGTTCTCAATCCCGCGCGCCGTCCCTATGAACAGCACTTCGGCCCCATATTTTTTCTTGAGTTCGTTAGCGATGGCCAGCGCCGGTATCACATGCCCACCCGTCCCGCCGCCCGCCAGAATGGCCCGCATGAAGTTGACTATAAACCAGAGTCAAGACCTGGCCACGGATCTACGCGGATTCACACGGATAAACCCTGAGACGCAAAGAAATAAAGCCAAAGAAAGAAGTATCCGTGAATATCCGCGTAAATCCGTGGCTAATGTTTCGATTATTTGCCACTGAACTCCGCCGGCAGCGGATTGCCCGCCCGCTCCGTATCCCACAAAATCGAAAGAACCCACCAACGCGTGCCGTCGTTCAGCAACTGAATGCTGTTGATCCCCCGCTCGAAAGGCTTGTCGGTCGGGCTGTGCCGCGATTCGTAGCTGCTCAGAACCTGGGTGACGTTTCCGAAACTCTCCGGCCGGTTCACGATCGCTTTCTCGTAGAACGGCTCTTTCGCGAAGACCTCTCCCGCATCGCGCACAAACTCATCCACATTCCACGCGATCACCACGGTCGTTCCATCCGGCCCCGCGCCCACCTGCGTAAATCGGGCCTGCGGAAGAAACAGTGAACGGAACCGCTTCCAGTCGCGGCCGCCCGCAGGACCGGAAATGACGTCGTAAATCGCGACCAGGATCGCATCCAGAGACTTGACGTCTTCCGCCTTCGCAGCCGGAACCTTCGCCGCCAGTTCCTTGGGCGTAAATATGGGAGTCTGGGGCGGAAGTTGGGCTCTCTCCTGCTCCTGCGGTTCGGCTTTCTGGGCCACCATGGTCGGTCCCAGCGCAACCCAGAACAGCAGTGAATAAAATAGACGTCTCATGCGCCCTCCGTCTCTGGTGTTAATCCGTGAACATCCGTGTAAATCCGTGGCCAGAGATCTTCTACTCGGCCTGCTTCGTAATATTCAGCAACACGCCCACGCACGCCAACGTCACAAACAACGACGATCCTCCATACGACACCAGCGGCAGCGGAATCCCCTTCGTCGGCATCATCCCCAGCACCACGCTGATGTTGATGAATGCCTGCAGCACCACCATGCTCGTAATCCCCACCGCCAGGTATCGCCCGAACACTTCTTCCGTACGCCACGAAGCCCGCATCCCGCGCCACAGAAAAATGGCAAACAGCGTCACCACGAACAGCGCCCCTACCAGCCCCAACTCTTCCGCGGTCACGGCAAAGATAAAATCAGTGTGCGGCTCCGGAAGGTAAAACAGTTTCTGCTTGCCTTCCATCAGCCCAGTGCCGGTAATCCCGCCGGTCGCCACAGCAATCAAAGATTGAATCAGGTGGAACCCAGCCTTCTGCCGCTCCGCATACGGATTCATGAATGCCAGAATGCGGTCCCGTCGAAAGCTCACATGGAAAATCAGAAAGTACAGCGGTACCAGCGATGCCGCAAACGCATATCCGAAATACCGCAGCCGCATGCCCGCCACATACAGGACGCAAGCCGCAATCCCCGCACAAGCAATCGCCGTGCCCAGGTCCGGCTGCAGCACGATTAGCCCAAGCAGCACCACCACAGGCGCGGCCGCCGGCGCTAAAGTGTTGCGCCAGTCATCCATCGTCTTGGTGCGGCCTTCAAGAAAATAAGCGAGAAAAAGAATCAGCACCGGCTTCGCTAGTTCCGAGGGCTGAAAGGAAAACGCGCCAACGCGAAACCAGCGATGCGTGTTGTGCGAGCGATCAAGGAAGAACACGGAGATCAGCAGCAGCGTGGTCAGCCCCATCACCGAAAACACCAGCGCCGGGTGCTTGTAGCGACGGTAATCCACCCGCATTGCCACCACCATTGCCGCCAGCCCCGCAGCCGCCCAAACCAACTGCTTCAACAGGAACGTATATGGCGACCCAAACCGTTCCCGCGCCATCACCGCCGACGCCGAAAACACCATCACCAGCCCCACAAATACCAGCAGCATGGTGACCGTAAACAGCCAGCGATCGACACTCACCCGCTTTGCCATGGAAGTTCATTTCACCACGGCGTCACGGAGACATGGAGAAGGATTTGCTGATTGTTGATTTTTGGGTGTTGATTGTCTTGGTTCAGGCGCTGGGTTGTCATCAAGCGCAGCGAGGGGTCTTGGTTCTTGCGGCGGTAGAGGATGCTACTGCGGTCCCGACGCGTCGTGGTCGGCGCTGGTTGCGGCCGGCGCCGGATCAGCCGGAGAACTGGTGTTCGCATTCATGCGCGTCCCAGGATCGGCACTGTGCGATACCGGGCTCTGCGATGTGGAGCTCACTGACGCCGTGTGCAACGCATCGGGTCCAGTGGTCATCGCACTCTCCGGATTCAGCAAATGATCATGGCTCGGCCCCAGCCCAAGGCTGATCAGCGCTCGGGAATCCGGGACTGTCTTCGACTGCCAGCCATGATCGGCCTGATACTTGCGCATCGCATCTTCGCTGGCCTGGTTCCATGTCCCCGCCGCCTCGCCGCTCAGGTAATGCTCGCGGATCAGCGCTTCCTGAATCGCCTCTGCCCGCTCCGGCTCAATCTTCTGTTGTCCCCGCGCGGTCGTCTTCTTCCCGTTCCTGCGCGAACTGGCATGTGTCGTTTTGCCCTTGTTGCCCTGGTGAGCCGCCGCAAGCGCGGTATTTGACTTCGGATGCTTATTCGCTGCGGAATGCGCGGCAGGATGTGCTTTCGCCTTGGAGGACGTCCCTGTTCTTGACTCTCCCGCAGCCGCCTTTGCCTGCTTCTTCGGGCTGGCAGTTTTGGTCCCGCTTGTCTTCTTGCTGGAATCAATACCGCTGGAAGCAGCATTCTGCGCGAGGGCCGTGCCCGCCGAAATACAGACGCAGGCCAGCGCCAGAACGCAGACCGCGCCCAACCAACCCCTCACGGTTTTCGCGCGCTGCTGTTGTTCCAACGGCAACCCCTCAAATCTGGCCAGATAACCCGCCCATACGGACGAGCGTCAAAAAAACAAAGCCCAACGAAACTGGCATTGTAATCATCCTCCCTTGCAAGAGGCAATGCCAGTTCCCATTGGGCTTAGACCCAGGTTACGGAAGTGTTCCAGCCAGGAAAACGGTCCCATCCTGGCGCGTCGCGCCTCGTGGGCGTACCAGGAAGACCACATCCTGACCGCTCTTCAGGCTCGACTCCACCTTCGCGAAATCTTCCTCGCTGTTCACCGGCTGTTTATTGATCTCCAGAATCACGTCGCCGCGCCCCAGGTTGATGTCCTCGGCAAACGACTGTGGCTTCACTTCCTGCACAATCACGCCCTTGCCCGCCGGCACGTCGAGCCGCTCGGCCATTTCCGGTGTCAGCCTGCGCACCGTCGCGCCGAACTTGCTCTGCTTTGGAGTGCTATCGTCGCCGTTTTCCTGGTCTTCGCCCAGACGCGCCGCAAAAAGCTTGGCGCGATCCGCAATGGTCACGGTCGTACTCTGCTGTTTGCCATTGCGCAGGAAACCGAGTTCCACTTTCGATCCCGGCTTGCGCGACGCAATGTCAGCCACCAACTCCGCGCCCTTGGTCACCTTATGGCCATCGACCGTCGTGATGGTGTCGTAGACCTTCAACCCAGCCTGATCGGCGGGACTGCCGGGCACCACACTCGATACAGTCACGCCTGAGCCCGCGCCGTAAACCCGCGTGATGGCCGGGTTCTCCACCGCGTCAAACATGATGCCGATCGACCCGCGCGCCACCCTGTGGTCGGGTCCAATCAGCTGGTTGTAAACCTGCACCACGGTGTTCGAAGGAAGCGAGAAGCCTACGCCCGCGTAAGCGTTGGTTTCACTCAAAATGGCGGTGTTGATGCCGATAACTTCGCCGTCCATATTCACCAGCGGCCCACCCGAGTTCCCCGGATTAATCGCGGCGTCGGTCTGAATAAATGTCTGGAACTGCCGTCCCGGTACGATGTCGCGGCCCTTCGCCGAAACAATACCAGCCGTCACCGTACCCACCTGCCCGAACGGACTGCCGATCGCCAGCACCCAATCGCCCACTTGCATGCTGTCAGAGTTGCCCATCTTCGCCGAGGGAACCGCGCGATCCATCTCAATCTTGATGACCGCCAGATCGGTCTCCTGGTCTTCTCCAATCACCTTCGCGTCATGCTGCACGCCCGGCGGATCGTCCTGCAGCCGCACCCGAATCCGGTCCGCCTTCTCCACCACATGGCGGTTGGTAACAATGTATCCCTTCGCATCCACAATCACGCCGGAACCCAGAGAACGCTCGCGAATAGCACCGTCGCCCTGGCCGCCTTGCCCGCCAAAGAAGCGGTTGAAGAAGTCATCCATCCCGCCGTTGCCGCCACCGCCGTCCTCGTCGTCGGGATTCTGCTCACCCCGCCGCCGGTGCGGATTCTTGATCGTCGATTCCGTGTTGATGTTGACCACGCTCGGCCCCAGTTGCTTCGCGATCTGCGAGAACACATTCGAAAGCTGCTTGGGAGAAGGAACCGTCAACGGAGTCGCATCGGAAGACTTCTGCCCTTCCTTGCCCTTCACGCCGTAGGAAACCACCGTACCAATCAAGATGCCCAGCGCCAGCGTCGCCACGATGCTGAACGAATAAACCCACCGATGATTCTTCAAACCCATCCAAATCCCCCGCGAATCCATATGCCTACTTCCCTCCAAGGACTGCAAACCCTTCTATTATACCCGTCCGCAAACCCTCAGACTTAAAGCCGGAATGCCTGGTCTTGTCCTAAATCCGTTAGACGCACAAAACTGCTTTTCCGTTCGCTTGCAGCTCTAGTTTTGCTATTGCACGACGATTGTCATCCTGAGCGAAGCCGCTTTTCAGGCGTAGCGAAGGATCTCCCGCTTAGCCGGCCCAACGCGTAAGCCAAGCTGCAGCACCACCCGCTGGCCGGGCTACTTCCCACGAAGTTACCTCGCTTCGTACACCGTCTTCCCCCCGACCACCGTCCGCAGCACCTTGGTCGCCAGCACTTTCTCCGGCGAGGCGGACGTCACATCGTGATCCAGCACCACAAAATCGGCAAGCATTCCCGGTACCAGCTTGCCCTTTTCTTTCTCCTCGAATTCCGCAAACGCTGAGCCGGTCGTGTAAGCCGCAATGGCCTGATCCATGGTGATCTTCTGCTCGGGGAAATACTCCTGCTTGCCGTTTTCGCTCTTGCGCGTAACCGCAGCATACAGCCCTCGAAACGGGGAGACCGGTTCAACCGGATAATCCGTGCCAAAGGCCACCGTCACACCCTTATTCAAGAACGCAGCCCACGCGTAGGAAGTCGCCGCCCGCTTTGGCCCCAGCCGCTCCTGTGCCCAGCGCATGTCGGTGAGCACATGACTCGGCTGCATGGAGGCAATCACCTTCAATTCCTTGAAGCGCGCGATTTCCCCCGGCGTGGTCACTTGCGCATGTTCAATACGCAAGCGGTAATCGTCGCCGCCGTTCGCGGCCTTCACTTTCGCTTCCCGCGCCGCCTTCTCGGCTTCCGCAAAAGCGTCCAGCGCCATCTGGATTCCTTTATCTCCAATCGCGTGAAACCCCAGCTGGAAGCCCGCCAGCACTCGTTCCTTCGCCATCTCATTCAACTTCGCCGCCTCATACTGGGGCAACCCAGAATTCTTCGGATCGTCGGCATAAGGCTCCAGCAGCGCTGCCGTGTGCCCGCCCAGCGAGCCATCCATGAATCCCTTCAGCATCCCGGTACGCAGCATCAAATCCGACTGCGGATGCGAGTCGCGCTTGGTCTTCAACTCATCCACCGGCAAATCAAACGGCAGCCATTCCGAAATCCGCGCCGTCAGCTTCCCCTCTTTCTCAATCTCCTCGTAAATCTGAAAATCTTCCCAAGTCGAATAATCCTGCGCCGAGGTCACGCCGTGCTCGGCCAAGTCCGCCAGCGCCACTTCAATTCCATGCTGCCGCCCTTCGTGCGTGGGCTGCGGAATCACCGCCCGCACCGCGTGTTGCGCGCCCTCCCGCAGAATCCCCGTCGGCTGCCCGTTCGCATCGCGATCAATCTTCCCGCCTTCCGGATCGCGGCTGGCAATCGTGATGTTCGCCAACTGCAGCGCCCGCGTATTCGCGACCGCGAGGTGCCCATCCACCCGATCCAGAAATACCGGATGCCCGCCCGAAACCTCATCCAGATCCCAGCGGCTGGGCAAAGCCTGCACCGGCCAGACCGTTTCGTCCCATCCTCCGCCCAGAATCCATTCGCCGGGCTTAGCCTTCTCCACCTGGGTCAGCACGCGCTCACGAAGTTCATCCAGCGTCTTCACTCCAGCCAGATCTACGTTCAACTTCTGCAGCCCCGCATCGGCCAGGTGCAGGTGCGCATCGTTAAATCCCGGCATCACAAAGTGTCCGCCTAAATCGATGACCTGCGTTTGCGGGCCTTTCAGTTTCTGGATGTCCACATTCTTTCCCACCGCCTGAATGCGGTCGCCCCGCACCGCAATCGCCTCCTCGCGCAGGATCGAACTGAACTGCGCATTCGACGGCACGCCCGTATAAACATTCGCGTGGATATAGATGACATCGGCCTTCGGCCCCGGAGCCGCCGCAGCCGATCCAACCGGCGCAGGACTCTGAGCCTGCAAAGAAGCCCCACAACACAAGGCGAATACCACAACGAAACCCGGGTACCCCATCCTTCGCGCACTTTGCGAAGGGTGGGATTCCACTAATGCGTCAAGACTTAGGGTGACGCAGTCCTCAAGCTTTTGGGTGGCGCAGCGCTTCAGCGCTGCGAATAAGAGCGCCGAACGAGAAAGAGCTTTAGCCCCCGAGGTCGCGAATCTCTCCATCATTCCCCCGCTCCCGCGAGCGCCAACAGCGTCAGCAGAATCCGCTTCAGCCCCAACTCGCGTCCGTTGCTGTCAAACCACTCCTGCAAAGTATGCGCCCCGCCCCCCGAACCGCCCCCGCCGATGGCAATCGCCTCAAGTCCCAAAGATAAAGGAATATTTGCATCGGTCGACGCCCGCTGCACCTGCGCCGCATTATTCAACTGCCCATCCACCGCCCGGATCACGTGCAGAATCCTCGCATTCATCGCCAGTTCTCCCGCCGGACGGCTCCCAATCGCCACCACTTCGCAATTCACTCCCGGCCGCTTCTGCACCGGCGACCGCATCTCCGCCGCCATCGTCTCGTCTTCCACCGCGCGATTCAGCGCCAGCCGCAGCGTCTGCTCCAGCCGCTCCATCTCCGTCATCGACGTCGAGCGGATGTCCACCTTCATGCTCGCCGATTCCGGAATCGAATTCACTGACGTTCCCCCGCGAATCACTCCAATGTTGAAAGTGGTCTTCGGCGTTGACGGCACCGGCGTCGCCGTAAACGTTTCGATCGCCCGGGCCAGAATCACAATCGGATTCGGCGCCCCAAAATCGCTCCACGAATGCCCGCCCGGCCCGCGTACGATCACTTCAAACCGCCGGCTGCCCAAAGCCTCGGCCACAATCGTATCCGCGCCCGCTCCATCCAGCACAACGCTATAAGCAATCGAATCCTTCCAGCGCGGCGTCGAAAAAATGTGCCGCATCCCGCGCAGGTCGCCCTCACCTTCTTCGCCCACATTGCCGATAAACACAAACGGCAGCGCGTGCCGCAGCCGCACCGCGCGCAGCAACGATGCAATCGCCAGCATCGCCGTCACCCCCGCGCCGTTGTCGGAAACTCCTGGCCCATACAGCCGGCTTCCCTGCTGCCGGATGTTCAACGGAGTATTCGCCGGAAACACGGTATCAATGTGCGCGCTCAGCGCCACGTACCGCTTCCCAAATCCAGGATGCACCCCGAACACGTTGCCCACATCGTCAATGCGCACATCGTCCAGCCCAACTTCGCGAAAACGCTCCGCCAGCCACGCCCCGCGCGCCGACTCCCCAAACGGAGGCGCCGCAATCCGCGCCATCTCCATCTGCCATTGCGCCAGCTGCGGCTCCTGCGTGCGCAGCCAGTTAAACGCCGACCGCACCTCCGGCGACGCCGCCAGCCGCGCCACATCCTGCTGCACCGTAGGCGCAACGTCCGGCATATCCGCACGCGGAGGATTGGGGCTCATGGAAGGTTATTTGGTCATCTTACAACGCGTGGGAAGAGAAAGGGATTGTCGAAGAGTAGGCGGCAGATAAGCCCACGATAGCCCGCTCTTCGACAACTTGTCATTCCGAGCGCAGCCGGAGCGTT
Source organism: uncultured Acidobacteriaceae bacterium (assembly GCA_963749985.1). Lineage (GTDB taxonomy): Bacteria > Acidobacteriota > Terriglobia > Terriglobales > Acidobacteriaceae > Sulfotelmatobacter. The sequence continues at coordinate 42,060 of CAVVOS010000010.1, forward strand.
TTCACACCCTGTCATTCCGAGCGCAGCCGGAGCGTTAGCGACGGCGGAGTCGAGAGCCTGCCCTGAGCGAAGCCGAAGGGAACCTGCTTTTCGCCACCACCACGATTCATGTGGGGACAGCCGCCCTCGGCTGTCCGGCGGCCCGGATGTATCGGGCCGCTGTCTCGCCCACTCAAGGACCCTTGTCAGAGACCTCGGATTCTTGACCTGCCGCATCCGCTTGCAAAATCATTCCCTCTTCCGCGCCTCCGCCTCTGCCAACCACCCACGCCGCAACTTCTCAGTCGCAATGCCAGAAAGCAAAGGTTTGATATCAAGTATCGGCGTCCCATCGAGCATATCCACACCGCGAACATGCAGCTCGACACCCTCGCGCCGAAGCAGTTCGACAATCGTCAAAGCAATCGGATTCGGCCTTCGCGGCGACCGTGTCGCAAACACTCCATGTGCCCGATTGTCAGTGGGAGGTGTCCCCAGCAGTTCGAACCCATGCGCCCGATCAAACTCCCAGATGACGATCAGATGCGAGAAGCCCTCGATGTCGGTAAGCCCCGCCTCAAACTCGGGCAGTATCTTGAGCACCCCATCGGCCTCGTGCTTAGCGCCCAGCCCCTTGGGAATCTCGCCTGCGCCCTTGTACGGACTACTAACAAATCCAATCGGCCGCGATGTAAACATTGGGACATGCTCCATTGCCATACTGCTTGCCGTGCTCCCGTGAGGCGCATCATACCCAACGTAAAATCTTGTCATTCCGTCTCTAACGACGCTGCACCCTGTCAAGGGTTTTTGGGCGACACCCCGGCGTCGACGCCGAAAGCCGCGCCATTTCGCTCTAGTAGAACGCCTTTGATGTCCAGACCAAGCTCGCCACTCTCTTCAATCTTGCAGCGGGACCTCAGGCCCCACCATCCATCTCTTCGGGACTTGCTCCCACGATTACTCACTTCGATCTCCCTGACTCTTCAGGGAGGCAGGCTGCCCACTCAAAGGCTCGGCTCTTTACTCGCCGGCCACGGAATGACTCGGGCTCACCTGCATGACGGCCTGACTCAGTTGCGCGTACGTCCAGTCTTCGCGCAACATCAGGTACAACCGCGTGGCCAGCTTCCTGGCCACGGCCACTTTGGCGATGCTGCGATTCTTGCGCACCGCCAGGCGGCGATAGAAGCGTTTCAGTTGCGGATCAATTCGCGCCGCCGTCTGTCCCGCTTCCACCAGCAAAAAGCGCAGAAACGAACTGCCCTGTTTGCTGATCTTGCCCAGCCGCTGTTTCCCGCCGCTGGATTCTTCGCTCGGAATCAGCCCAAAATAACTGCCCACTTGCTTCGCCGATCCGAATCTCTCCGCCGGTCCCAACGTCAGCACCATCGCCAACGCCGTCACCGATCCCACTCCCGGATGCGTCATCAACCGCACTGCTTCCGGCCGCTCGCGCGCCTCTTCCGCCACTCGCCGGTCCAGTTCGCTGATCTCCACTTCCAGTGCATCGAGCGCTTCCAGCAACCGCTTTCGCCGCTGGGCTGCGTACGGCAGCAAGGGCAACTGCTCCAACTCCTCGCGCCCCGCTTTGGTCCACAGCTTGCGTTTTTTCTGCACCCCGAAGCTCAGCGCCATGGCCTGCAGTTGATTCTTGGTGCGGGTCCGCGTCTGCACCTGCTTGTGCCGATGCACCAGCAACTGCCGCACATCCCGCACCTCCAGGCTCGGCACCCAAATCCGCGGAAACCGATCCTGCCGCAGCAGATCCAACAAGTGCTCCGCGTCCCGCCGGTCCGTCTTCTGCTTGCGCACCACCGAGGCCCGCACCCGCGCCGCATCCCCGAACCACAGCTCGATGTGCAACTTCTCCAGCAACTGCTCGAACCACGGATAGTGCCCGCAAGCCTCCATCCCCACCAGCACTTCCTGGCCCGCTAGCCGGCGGTAAAACCCTTCCGCATCCGCACGGTGCTGCAACCGCTTTTCCTGTATCTCGCCCGTTAAGTTGTCAAAGATCGCGACCTGCTGAAATCCAGGATGAAAATCACAGCCTATAATCAGCATTGACGTTGGCTCCTCTCACGAGCCTTGGTCTTGTTCATCGCATACCAATCTACTCGCGACGGGCCAACGTCGTTATGCAATCAAATCGGGCTGAAAGCCCGGTGAGGAACCTGCTTTTCGCCTGCGCCACCGTGCCCCGGGTTGGAGCACGACCGGGAAGGGCACGACTTCAGTCGTGCCACCCGAGACCTAGAAAGACGCGGGCTTCAGCCCCTGAGGTTCGTTTTCGCCACCGACCCTCCACCGTATCGGGATAGCCCAGCCTCTCCTAATTATGACTTCCGTTTGACTATCGACGTCTCTTCCGCTTTCAGCGCTGTCTTCCGCAACCGCGGCGATCGATCTACACCAGCCGAATCTCCGAGCCCGCCCTCTGCTCCACCGCCGCCACCAGCTTCTTCGTCGCCGGAACCTCGATCCCATGCCGCCGCGCCCCGCGTAGGATCGGTCCTGCAATAGCATCTAGCTCGGGAGTCTTGTGCCGCGCAACGTCTTTCTGCATGGAACTGCGCATGTTTCCCGGCATCTTCATCACACCTTCAATCACAGTATCCGCGTCAACCTTTGCGCCTTCGGCAACGGCCACGGCGCATGTTTCCCGCAGACAGGCCAATCCCAGCTGCCCCCAATTCGGATCCGCGAGGATCTCGCCAGTGGTTTTGTCAGCAGCCGTTGTGGTCAGCGCAAACGGCGCAAGGAAGACCAGCTTGCTCCACATCAGGGTTGGCTCATCGTCGATAAACCCGCACGCAAAGCCTATCTTTTGCAGCTGATCGATCGTGCTCCCCAGCAGCGCGCGCCCCGCCGCCAGCACATTGAGCCGGGCAAACGGCGAGCGATGGACGATGTGTCCCGGACTCACCCGCTCGGTCTCAACCGCAATCGTAGCCGGAATCACGCGCCCAGCGCCGTATTTGGCGCGGAGCAGAGGAATATGGTCAATGCCATTGAGCAGCGGAACGATGCCCCGCACTGCCTCAGGATTCTTGATCGCCGCGAGTGCCGATTCCAACTGCGTCGCCTTTACCGTAATCCAGAGCGCGTCCACCGGAGGCACTTCCGCAGCGATGGCAACATCCACCGTGAAATTGCCGAAAGCACTTTCCAGCCGAAGTTGTTTGGGATACTGCGCAAGCCCCTCAGCCCTGACAACAAGCGTGACGGAGGCCCCCGCGTGCGCCAGGCAAGCGCCGATCAGACCGCCCACGCCGCCGGCTCCGAGAATTGCATGCCGCATTTTTTCGGGCATTGAACTCCTGTAATCCGCGTCCGCCTCTCTGCTGAGTCATCCCGAAGCCCCGCGTTTTCTCCAGCGGGGCGAGGGATCTCGCGCAAAGATGCTCGAACGGGTTGTGAAATCCTAGCTCTGCTTTACCCCCGCCGCCGGCAGGCACTCCACCACCTCGGCGTCGCTCAGAGTGTGGTCGCTGGCCTTGGCGCGTTGGAAGATGCGTTCAACCAAATCGTCGCTCGCTGGAATGCCGCGCCGCTCCAGCCAGAACAGCACATTCGACTTTCCACTCATGGGGCCGATGTCGATGATCTGCTCCAACCCGAACACATGCGAAGGCACGCCCGAGTACACCGTGTTGGCCAGCACCACGTCGTTCTTGTGGTACGCCTTGATGATCGCCGCAGCGTGCACGCCCGTGGCGGTGCGAAAGGCATCGTCGCCCACCACCGGATAGTTCGCCGGAATTGGCACCCCCGTGGCCCGCGAAACCGCCTGGCAATAGTGCTTCAGCTTGGTAAGGTCCTGACTGTCCCACGGAGCAATGCCCATGAGCTTCAGATTCACCAGCATCTGGTCGATCTGGGTATTGCCCACTCGCTCGCCCAGCCCGATCGCGCATCCGTGAACGCAGTTCGCCCCAGCAATCACCGCCGCCATCGAGTTGGCAATCGCCAGCCCGCGGTCGCTGTGCCCGTGCCAGTCCACGCGTATCTTCTCGCCCGAAGGATTCACCACTTCAGCAATCACAAACCGCACCAGAGCCAGCGCACCCATGGGCGTGGCATGCCCAGCGGTGTCGCAGATCACAATGGCCCGCGCGCCGCAATTGATCGCCGTCGAATACAGCCGCTTCACCGTCTCTGGATCGCAGCGGCTCGTATCCTCGGTGACGTACATCGAATCAAGCCCGAGCGAAACCGCATATTTCACGGCCTTCTCGGTGGTCCGCAAGAGAAAGTCGTCGGACCAACCTTCGGTAAAACGCCGGATGGGGCTCGATCCAATAAACGTCGCCGCCTCGATCCGCAGACCGGTCTTCTGCACGATCTCGGCAATCGGACGAATGTCGTTCTCCAGCGTACGCGCCGCGCAGTTGGCGCGAATCTTCATCTTGTGCGAGACGATTTCCTGCGCCAGCGCCGTCACGTGCTCTACTGCCCGCGGCCCCGCGCCCGGCAACCCGAGATCGAGCGAATCGATCCCGAGCGCTTCCATCAGATGAAGAATCTCAATCTTTTCCGCAATCGAAGGATCGCGCACCGAAGGCGACTGCAGTCCATCGCGCAGGCTCTCATCATTCAACAGCACCGGCCCCGGCGGCTTCAGCCCCGGGGGATGATTCTTGTTCCAGTCGTAGATGAGTTCGGAAGTGTTCATGAAAAACGCTGCTAGCTTCTAGCTCCTGGCTTCTAGCTTACAAAGAACTCATTCGAAGTCCGGCCTCATTTCGACGTGGACGAGCGCTTCACGACTAGCTTCGACGCGGACTCGATGCAGACGAACCGCATCACGCCTTTCCGTTCCGGGGTAAAGGGACATACTTCGAAATCTCCGTAAATTGCTTCGTCGCCCGGGCTGAACCTCAGGTTTTGAGGCCAAATGGGATCGTCTGCGTCGTCGAGTGTCGGCCCTGCCGTGACTCCTAGCATCCGCCTTGTGCCCACCGGCCATAGCCATAGACGAACTGTATCGGCCCCTTGGGTGAGCCGACCATGAACCGAATAACAAGCGCTGACCACTTTCGGGTTCCCCTTGCACTTTGGCTGCGCAGCGAACGAAGGAATTGCAAGCACGAGTATTACCAAGAGTCGCTTCACGTCCACGTCTCCATAGGCTAGTAGCTAGAAGCTAGAAGCTGCCTACTTCTCTTTCGGAGGCAAGGTCAACCCGAACACTGAAATCATCCCCTGCCCGGCCACATTCACTTTCGCTTCCGCGGGGTTCGGCAAATAGAGCGTCTGGCAGTGTTCGCAGCGGTAAACCTCGGCGTCGGGTCCCCATGCTTTCTCGGCGTCGCCGCAGGCTTGCTCAATCACATCGGTTGTGTAAAACCAGCGCTTCAAATGCCCGCCACAGAACTTGCCTTTTTCGTTTTTCTCGTTACAGGCGCGTTGCCCATTCTTCTTGATCTTCACTTTGTGATGAGGAAGCTGCGCCGGGGTTTGCGTACCCGAAGTCGTGATTTCGCCAGTCGCCAAAGGATTCACCCTCGTTCGCGGCGCTCGCGCCGCCGGATTCCGCCTTACGACCGTCATTGTACTCGAAGCCGAAAGGCGAGCCCAAGCCCGCGATGTCGTATCCTAAGATCTATTCTCGTGACCGGCAGCCCCACGCCAGAATGAGCATCCCATGAACCATCCGCCGTCTTCCGCGAATCAGTCCGGGCTTATCTATATGGCAATTCTGATCGCGCTGGTGTTTCTATCGGTCTCAATTGCCGCCCAAACTCCGCGTCCAAAAACCGGCGCTCAAAGCAACGTGCAGCAGGAACTGGTACGCATTGAGACCGGCTTTTTTGAAGCGTGGAAAGCGAAGGACCAAACTTACTTCCGCGATCACATGCCGGAGAATGGAATCTTCTGGAGCGACGCCGGCACATTTTCCCGCGACCAGCGCTTGCAGGAGCAACAAGCTGACGCGAAATCCTGCACTGTGGAAGGCTATGGCCTCTCCGATTTCGGAGTACTCCCGCTCGCCACTGGAGCGTACCTGCTCACCTACAAAGCCGAGCAGTACGCCACATGCAACGCAGAAAAGCTTCCGGTCCACCTAAACGGCAGTTCGATTTATATTTTCAAGGCTGGCCGCTGGCAGGCCATCTACCGCGCGGAAGTGCCTTTCAAGAATCAGCGCTGAGGAACTCATGATCACAATTGTTTCAGGCTTGCCGCGCTCCGGTACTTCGCTGATGATGCAAATGATCGCTGCCGGCGGTGTGCCCATCCTTTCTGATGGAGAACGCCAGGCGGACGCCGATAATCCACGAGGCTATCTCGAGTGGGAGCGCATCAAGCAACTCCCCCAGGATCCTGCCTGCATCGCCGAAGCCGAGGGCAAGGCCGTGAAGGTGATCTCGCGCCTTCTGCTTTCTCTGCCCGAAGGGCACGACTACCGCGTTATCTTCATGCAGAGACCACTGCCCGAGGTGCTGGCGTCGCAGGAAGTGATGCTGCGCAACCGCGGAACCGCGAAGGCGGGCGCAGGCAATGCCGCCATCGCCGCGGCGTTCGAGAAGCACTTGCGCGAAGTCGATGCCTGGCTCGACAGCAAGGCCTGCGTGAAGACCTTGCGCGTGCCCTACCACGATGTACTGTGTGATCCCGAAACCATCGCGAAGAAACTCGCCCAGTTTCTCGGGATCGAACTGAATGTGCAGGCAATGTCGCAGCAGGTCGATGCAAGTCTCTACCGGAACCGTTCGCAGGTAGTTCCGTGAAGGTACTCAGAATTCCAGCTTTGGATTGGCCTGATCCGCACTCACGCGTCCGGCCGTGACCTCCGCCTTGTAGTAGTTCTCGGCTTTCACCGGCTCCCCCGCCAGTCGCCGTAGGATGGCGATCTGCCCCACGTGCGTGAGCGCGTCGGCAACCGGCCCTTGAAACAGTTTCTCCAGGGGAGCCTCGACCGTCGCGCCGGAGGCCATGAAATCGTCGAAGCTCTTCAGCGCGGCGAAGAATCTCTCCACTTCCTGATCCCAGGGCAAGGGCTTCGAATCGTGCCATGCCTGTTTGCCCTTCGCGATCGAGAGTGCCCAATCGAACAGGTCGCCCATATGGGCCAGAATCTGCCCCGGTGTGCGCAATCCCTGGCCAGCATGGAACTCGGCGAATCCGGCGGGTGCGCGGCGCAGCGCCTTGCTGGCACGATAAGCGAGTGTGGCCAGCGTGTGGCGAAACAACTCGCGCTTAGCGTCAGAACTGGAAGGAGTATTCATGGACACAAGATACACTTGATCGCGGGAGGACGAAAAGCATGCCGAGAGACGCCGCTCAGCCCGCTTCAGTCAGCCGTAGTAACGCCGAGCATTACCGCTGGGGAAACGATTGCGACGGCTGGCATCTGGTCAAAGATGAAAACCTGAGCGTCATTGAAGAGTACATTCCGTCAGGCGCGTGCGAGGTCCGCCACTATCACCAGAAGGCGCAGCAGTTTTTCTACATTCTCTCCGGCGAGGTCATGATGGAAGTGGAAGGCCGCAGCACGTTACTTCCGGCGGGCAGCGGGATCCGTGTCCTGTCGGGAGCCCGGCATCAGCTCAGCAATCCATCTTCCGGTGCGGCGCGCTTTCTGGTGATTTCACAGCCGCCGAGCCACGGTGACCGGATTTCAGTATAGCCAGCGTCAGTCTTCGGAGATGTCTCTTCGTACTGAGTACTGAGTACTGAGTACTGGGTACTCACAACCGCTTCCGCCACATTACTCCCGCCGCGCGCAGGGCGCCGCGCAGGCGTTGTCCCAGACCGCGGGCAAATTGCATATCCAGGAAGCCCTCCATCTGCCGCCTAAAACTCGCGCCGTAGCCATACCACCAGACTTTCTTCATTCCCGGCATCAGGTCCACATCGAGATATTTCAGACGCACCATCTCTTCCAGTCCAAAGCGGCCATGCGCGCGGCCCACACCGCTCGACTTCACACCGCCGTGCGGCGCCTCGCTGACGCCGAAACACGAAACCACATCGTTGACCATGACGGTGCCTGCCTGAATGCGCCGCGCCAGTTGCTCTCCGCGCTCCCCGTGGCGCGTCCAAACGCTCGCCGCCAACCCAAATTCCGAGTCGTTAGCCAACCGCACCGCTTCTTCGTCGCTGTCGAATGCCGCAACGGGAAGCACCGGACCGAAGGTTTCCTCGCGCATGATGCGCATCGCGGGCGTCACATCCGCCAGCACCGTCGGCTTATAGAAATTCTTCCCCAACTCTGGAAGCCGCGACCCTCCCGCCAGAAGCCTCGCCCCGCACGCCACAGCATCGTCTACATGCGACTCCACTATGCGCACCTGCCGCTCGTGGATCATCGGCCCCACATCGGTTTCACGGTCTAACCCATGTCCCACGCGCAGCTTCCTCGTTTTCTCGACACAAGCCTGCAGGAATGCCTCATACAAACTGCGATGCACGTAGCAGCGCTCCACCGATAAGCAAGTCTGCCCTGCGTTCACGAACGCTCCCCACACCGCCGCGCTCGACGCCACATCGACATCGGCATCGTCGAGCACCAGCATGGGATCTTTCCCACCCAACTCCAGCACAACTGGTAACAGCTGTTCGGCCGCGGCCGCCGCAATGCGCTTGCCGGTCGCTACGCTGCCAGTAAAAACCAGCTTGTCGACTCCAGTCTCACCCCGCGAATGAATCAGCGCCGCCCCCGTTGCGCCATCTCCGACCACTACCTGAAAAACGTCCGCAGGCACGCCCGCAGCGTGCAACAGCGACTGCAGTTCCAGCGCCACAAGAGAAGTAAATTCCGAGGGCTTCAGCACCACCGCATTCCCCGCTACCAGAGCCGCGAGAGTCTCGGTCGCAGGAATCGAGAACGGATAGTTCCACGGCGAAATAATCCCGACCACGCCATAGGGTTCGCGCAGCAGCCGCCCGCTCTTCAACTTAGTGGCGAGATTTCCGTGCGGCAGCGGTTCGTCGCGCAGCAGGCGATTCGCATTGTCGATCAGGAACCGCGCCGCGTCTAACACCACCAGTACTTCCGTGGTCAGAGCTTCGGATACAGGCTTGCCCGCCTCTCGCGTGATGGCCTCGGCGATCTCCGATTTCTTCCCGTGCAGCCTGCGCTGAAACTCCCGTAGCACCGCGATCCGCTTCCGCACGCCGATTGCAGCCCACGCCCCTTGTGCGGCACGAGCCCGCGCCACAGCCACCTGAACCTCACCCTCGCCCGCGCATTCCAACTCGCGCAAGACTTCGCCCGTGGCCGGATTTACCGACGAAACCCTCCGCGCTGCGACTTGGAGATCGATAGCCAAGACTGACACAATTCCGCTAATACTCCACGCCGACCAAATAGAGCCCGCTCGCCGGCGCGGTCGCCCCCGCTGCCGATCGGTCACGCGCCTCCAGTATCCGCGTAACATCCTCCGCCTGCAACGTCCCTTTTCCGACCAGAAGAAACGTCCCTACCAGATTTCTCACCATGTGGTGCAGAAACCCCGATCCTCGCACTGTGTAGACGAACTCATCCCCCAGCCGCTCCCAGCTCGAAGAGAAAACTCGCCGCAGATTGGAGACCGGCGCACCTTCGCGTCCCCGCTCCGGATCGACCGCCGCGAACGAAGTGAAATCGTGCTCGCCCACCACCTGGCTCCCCGCCCGCACCATCGCCGCCTCATCCAAAGGAAAAGGATAATGCCACACGTACCTGGCCAGGAACGGCGGACAAATCGCTGCCCGATACATCCGGTACCTGTAAGTCTTTCCCTGCGCCGACTTGCGCGCGTGAAAATCGGCCGCAGCCTCTTCTACTTCCAGCACCCTCACCGACGCCGGCAAAATATCATTCAGCGCCTTCACAAAATTCGCCGCCGGGACCGAAGACTCCGTGACAAATGTCACCACCTGGGCCAGCGCATGCACGCCCGCGTCCGTCCTCCCCGATCCCTGCGGCAATACCTTTTCGCCGGTGATTCGTCCAATGGCTGAGGCGAGTGTGCCCTGCACGGTCACGGCATCGGGCTGCACCTGCCAGCCCGAAAAATCCGATCCGTCATAGGAGAGAATCAGTTTGAGATTGCGCATGCGATCTTTTAATTCTTGCCGCCGCGAGTCCCTCAGCCGTGCCGCTTCATCCAAACCATTTCATGCGCCGGGGGTTTCCGCCCGGCCGAGTGACTCGGTTCTCTGGGAAATACCCGGCCATCGCCAGCACTTTATCAGTTTCAACTCTCTGGAGCCCTCGAAAGAGAGGCTGCGGCGTCGGATATACTAATGGGCTTCACCGAACTTTCGTCTCGCTCCCGCTTTTCAGGAGCTTTTCGGGAACCCCGCGACCACCGGTTGCGTATCAAATGGTTGTATATCCATGGTTGCGTATCCATGATTGGCTAACTTTGCTTGACTAACTTTCATTTTGGGTGATTCCAGCTGTCTCACGTTACATCCAAGTCTCTTAGTTGCAGCGTCTTAATGAACTAGTCCTACTGAGCTGGTCTTAATCTGAACTGGTCTTACTGAACGGAGATGAGTAGATGCCATTCGCACGCTTAGCCTTAAACATCCGGCCAGCCGCCGCCGCAATCCTGTTCGCAACGCTGACTGTCGCATGCTGGGCCCAGGATCCACCCGCCGCGCCTGTCCCGCAGAACACGCCGGAAACGCGGCCGCTTCCCGTCCTGAATTATTCCCAGCCGGTGTCGCATTTTCCCAACCCGATCGGGCCTTACACCGCGCGGCACCTGGCGGCGCCCAACCTGGCCAATACGGGGCGCATCGATTCTCTAATGCGCGACGGCAAGCTGTATCTTTCGCTCGACGATGCCATCGCGCTCGCGCTCGAGAACAATCTTGATATTGCCATCGCGCGCTACAACCTGAACATCGCCGATACCGATATCCTCCGCGCCAAGGCCGGCGCTCAAACCCTCGGCGTGAATACCGGCATCGTGCAGAACACTCCCGGAGGCGGCATCGGCGGCCTCGGCGGCCAAGTCGGCTCCGGCACCGGAGGCACTACTCTTGGTGCGGGCGGCGCGGGCGCAGGCGCGGGAGGTTTGGTCGGCTCTACGCTCGGCCTCGGGTCGCTCATCACCAGCTTCGATCCGGTACTCACCGGCACACTGCAGGAGGATCGCTTCACGATCCTCCCCTCTAGCACTTTTAGTCCGTCGTCTCCTCAGAACACCACCACTGGCAGCTTCGCCTATCAGCAAGGCTTCAACTGGGGCACAAATCTGTTGGTGGGCTTCAACAACACCCGCGTCGTCACCGGGAATGCACCTTTCAGCCCGCTAAGCCCACAACTCAACTCCAGTTTCAAGTTCCAACTCACACAGCATCTGCTGCAGGGCTTCGGCCTTGCGGCCAACAATCGTTTCATCAGCATCGCGAAGAACGATCGTGAGCTTTCCGATGTAGCTTTCCGGCTGCAGGTGATTACGACGGTGAACCAGATTCAGACCATGTACTGGGATCTGGTTTATGCCTACGAGAACGCTCGCGTGCAGAAGGAGTCGCTGGCTTTCGCCGACAAAACCCTCTCCGATACCAGGAAACAAGTGGAAATCGGCAGCTTAGCACCCATCGAAGTTGTCCGCGCACAGAGCACCGTCGCTCAGGACCAGCAAGCTCTAACAATTGCCCTCACCAACCTCCAGTTAGAACAGTTGCTCATGAAGAACGCGCTCAGCCGCACCCTGCGCGATCAGACGCTGGCGGCAGCCGATGTAATTCCAACTTCTACTATGGAGCTTCCAGCGAGTGAGCCGATTCAGCCCACGCAGGATCTGATTGCCGACGCGCTTCGCCATCGCGCCGATCTGGTTGAGTCACGTATTCAGCTCAACACCACGGAGATCAGCAACAGAGCCGTGCGCAATGCGTTGCTGCCTACGCTGGACCTTTACGCCTATTACGGTGGCTCGGGATTGGGCGGTTCGCAAAATCCCGCGAATGTCTGCGTTGACGCTACTACTCAATTCGGCTGCGCCACTGCCAATCCCAACCCTAACTTGGATCAAAGTCCTCTGGCCCTGCCCATCGGCTACGGCAGCACTCTTAATCAGCTCATCAATTCCACAGCTCCCGACAAGGGTGTCGGCCTATCCCTGAACATTCCCCTGCGTAATCGCGCCGCTCAGGCAGTCCAGATCCGCTCGGAACTGGAATACCAGCAGGCTCAGATGCGCCTGCAGCAAATCGAAAACCAGATCAGCATCGAGGTACGCAACGCTCAGTTTGGAGTCGAACAGAACCGCGCCAGCGTAGTTTCCGCTCAGGCTGCCGTTGACTATGCCAAGCAGTCGCTGGATGCCGAACAGAAGAAATATCAGTTCGGAACCTCGACCACAACGTTAGTCCTGCAGACCCAGAGCGGGCTAGCCACAGCAGAGTCCACCTTGATGTCGGCCATGGCGGCCTACGAGAAATCGCGCATCGAACTCGACCGCGCGATCGGCGTCACGCTCGACCATGCCGGCATCAGCATCGACGATGCAGCGAAGGGCCGGGTCAATCGCATGCCCAGCGTGCCCTACATCGCGCCGCGCAAAGAACTGCCCTCCGTGACCCCGCCGCCCCCGCAGACTCCCGCTCCGCAGCAGCCTCAATAGGATGTTGCTCAACCAAACAGGCGCGGCCACAAGCCGCGCCTTATTTCTTGCCTAACAATTCTTTACAATCTGCGCCCGCTCCGCCCGCTCCATCCCGCTAAGATGGAGAGACGCTCTCATGTTCACCGCATTCGACTTTCGAAATCGATCAAGTGCCTTACGCATGACGCACGACCCTTCTTACTCAAGGAGACGAAACATGTTTTTGCCCTTATCCCGAATCGCGGCGATCTCGCGGTCTGCTCTGCTGGGGATGGCCTTCGCCATCCTGGGCTGCACGCAGTTACCGGTGGTCCTGCGCGCCCAGGATGTGCCTGCGGCTCCGGCACCCCAGAGTGTGCCGGTTCCCGCGCAGCCGCAGACGGTTCATTTGCAGGATTACTCCAAGCCGCGCTCCGCCTTTCCTCATCTCTTGCAACCCTATCGGCCGCAGCAGGTGGCGCAGCCGAACCTGGGCAATTCGCCCCGCATCGACTCTGTCATGCGCAACGGCAAAATCTATCTTTCCATCGACGACGCCATCGCTCTCGCGCTGGAGAACAATCTCGATCTCGACATTGCACGCTACAACCTGAACATTGCTGACACGGATTACCTGCGTGCCAAATCCGGCGCCAACATTCTCGGCGTCAACGCCGGCATTGTGCAGAACACGCCCGGCGGCGGCGTGGGCGGCCTCGGCGGAACGGTTGGCTCCGGCACCGGAGGCACCACCGTAGCCCCCAGCGGAGTGGGCACCGGAACCAACGGCCTGGTCAGTTCCACGCTCGGCATCGGATCGAACATCACCAGCTTCGACCCGGTCGTCACCAGCACGCTGCAGCTCGACAGAAGCGACACGGAGTCCACCAGCACAGATAGCGTACCCATACTTTCCCAGAACACCTACACCGCCGATTTCGCCTACACCCAGGGATTTGAGTGGGGCACAACTCTCAACGCCGGATTCAATAACACCCACTTCGCGACCAACAGTCCCATCAGCCTGTTGAGCCCAGGCATCAGTTCGAACTTCCAGGTCCGCGTCACGCAGAATCTGCTGCAGGGTTTTGGTTCTCTCCCCAACACTCGCTTCATTCGCATTGCCAAGAATAACCGCGAGATTTCCGACGTCGCTTTTCGCCTGCAGATCATCACCACCGTGGACCAGATCGAAGATATGTATTGGGACCTGGTCTATGCCTACGAAAACGTGCACGTGCAGCAGGAAGCGCTCACCTACGCGCAGAAGGCGCTGGACGATTCCAGGCAGCAGGCGAAGGTCGGCACTGTGCCGCCCATTCAGGTAGTGAGCGCACAGAGCACGGTCTCGACCAACCAGCAGAATCTGATCCTGGCGCAGAACAATCTGGAACTCGAAAAGCTGCTGGTGAAGAACGCGCTCAGCCGCAGCATTGAAGATCCCGCTCTGGCCGAAGCCGATGTGATTCCCACCTCCACCATGCAGATTCCGCAGGAGGAAGCTGTCGTTCCTACGCAGGATCTGATCAACCAGGCTCTCGAACATCGTGCCGAACTCGTCGAGTCGCGCATCGATCTCAATTCGCGTGACCTCAGCAGCAAGGCGGTTCGCAACGCCATGCTGCCCTCGCTCGACGCCTTTGCTTACTACAGCGGATCAGGAGTGGGCGGGAACGTGGCCCTTCCCGCTTGCACCGGCGGCGCCACAACGGGATGCTACACAACCGTTCCGCCGCCGTTTCAGAACACGAACTCGGTCGGCTATGGCGGTACGCTGAACCAACTCTTCAACGGCACCGCTCCTGACAAGGGTATCGGACTCTCGCTGACCATCCCGCTGCGCAATCGCGAGGCGCAAGCCAATCAGGTGCGCGCCGAACTGGAATACCGCCAGGCGCAGGTGCGGCTGCACCAGCTGGAAAATCAAGTGCGCATCGAAGTGCGTAATGCGCAATTTGATGTGAAACAGAACCGCGCCGCCGTGCAGGCTGCCCAATATGCGGTCGACTTCGCGCGCCAGACTCTCGACGCCGACCAGCAAAAGCTGAAAGTCGGACTCACCACCACAACCGCCATCCTGCAGGATGCTTCCGTCCTTACCACCTCCGAGTCGAATCTGGTCTCCGCCAAGGCAGCTTACGAGAAATCGCGCGTCGAACTCGACCGCGCCACGGGCTTGCTGCTCGATCACACCGGGATCAACGTCGCCGACGCCACCCGCGGCCAGGTGACGCACCTGCCGCAGGTACCCTATGTTGCGCCACGGCAAGATAAAGAGGTGTTGCCGAGCCCCCAACCCTCATCAGCCCCTTAGATACTTGTCATTCCCACCAGCGAGCGGAAGGAGGAATCCCTCTGTCAACCGAGCAGGGAGATGCTTCGCTGTCAATTCTCTCTCCGCGCCCTAACGTTGTATCCTTCCTCCCGTGACCCTGTCCGTCGTCATCATCACGCACAACGAAGAAGCCAACCTCGGCCGCACGC
Organism: uncultured Acidobacteriaceae bacterium; assembly: GCA_963749985.1. GTDB lineage: Bacteria > Acidobacteriota > Terriglobia > Terriglobales > Acidobacteriaceae > Sulfotelmatobacter. Next base: position 57,062 of record CAVVOS010000010.1, read on the forward strand.
TCGAAAGCGTACGGACTCTGGTCAGTGACGGTAAAGGCGAAATCATTGTCGTCGACTCGGGCTCGACCGATCGCACAGTCGAGATCGCGAGATCGTTCGGCGCGAAAGTCTTCGTCGAAGAATGGAAAGGCTACGCCGCCCAGAAGAACTCTGCGATCGACAAAGCTACCGGAGATTGGATTCTGAGTTTGGATGCGGATGAGGAAATTAGCGAAGGAACATATCAGTTCCTGTCGCTGATTCTGTTCGGACAGCACATTGAGGAATTCGCAAACTTCAAAGGTGGCGTCGTACTCGGACGGCGCAACTATTTTCTCGGAAGATGGATACGGCACGGCGGATTTTATCCTGACAAGAAATTGCGGCTTTTCCGCCCCGGCAGCGGCCGTTTCGAAGAGCGCCCGGTTCACGAGGATATCCGAATGGTTGAAGGCCGCCCAATCTATAACCCCGCTTTGTATTACGAGATGGGCGACGCAATCGATCTCCTCCACCACTCCTATCCCACGCTCTCCGACTACATCGAACACATGAATCGCTACTCTTCCCTGGGCGCGGAGATGGTCGTAGCAAAAGCCAACGGCAAGGTCCGTTTCAGCGTCATCAACATCGTCCTGCGCCCGTTGGCAACGTTCATCTACAACTACTTCTTCCGCCTCGGCTTCCTCGATGGACGCGAAGGCCTGCTGCTGCACCTCTACCACGCGGTTTACGTTTCGTGGAAATACGCCAAGGCCTGGGAGCTAAGCTGCAAAAGCACCGATCAAATGTCATCCTGAGCGGAGTGAGTCGATTCGCATTCGCGAATCGGCTCGCGCAGTCGAAGGACCCCTATAATCGCGTGTTAAGTTTAGGTGCGTCACGGCGTTTTCACATCGAGGTTAACCTGAGGTCACTCCAAAAGTGCTGACCAGCAGAAATCAAAACCGGTTGCCACTAACCGACCGGTCGTTCTGACACTCACCTTCGCGCCTTGCTCCCTAACGCGCGCTTCCCTATCATCACAACAGAACACTGGGGTTCGTATGGAAAAGAAACTGTCCAAGCCGCAAGTTGCGGAAAGTCCCATAACCGACGTTTTTGAACACCGCCATCCCTCCGCCGCTGAAAAGAATTGGGCGGAGAAAACGCTTGCGCCCACTCTTGAAAAATCTCCCGAGCGGCCGATCGGTGCGCCCACCGGAGTGAATCTCGACGACAACGGTCACGCCCGCTTTACGACGATTTCCGGCGTCCCCGTTCGCCGCCTTTACACCCAGGCCGATCTCCCCGCAGATTGGAGCGAGGACAAATATCTCGGTTACCCCGGTCAGGCGCCGTTCACGCGCGGCATTCACGCCACGGGATATCGCGGCAAGCTCTACACCATGCGGCAGTTCTCCGGCTTCGCGTCGCCCGAAGAAACTAACCAGCGCTACAAATACCTGCTCGAGCACGGCGGCAACGGTCTCTCCGTCGCATTCGATTTGCCCACGCTGATGGGCTACGACTCGGACCATGCAGCCAGCGAAGGCGAAGTGGGCAAGTGCGGCGTGGCCATCGATTCGCTCGAGGACATGGAAATTCTTTTCGGCGGCATCGACCTGGAGAAAACAACTGTATCAATGACTATCAATTCGCCCGCATCGGTATTGTGGGCGATGTATCTGGTCGTGGCGGAAAAGCAGGGCGCCGACTGGAAAAAGATTTCGGGCACGATTCAGAACGACATTCTCAAGGAATACATCGCACAAAAAGAATATATCTATCCGCCGGCGCCCTCGATGCGCCTGGTAATCGACACCTTCGAGTTCGGATCGAAATTCACACCGCGCTTCAACACAATTTCCATCAGCGGATACCACATTCGTGAGGCCGGTTCGACGGCCCTGCAGGAACTGGCGTTTACTTTGTATGACGGCGTGGAGTACGTGGAGTGGGCGCGGCGGCGTGGACTCGAAGTGGACGATTTCGGTCCACGTCTCAGCTTTTTCTTCAACGCGCACAACGACTTCTTCGAGGAGATCGCAAAATACCGCGCGGCGCGCAAGATTTGGGGCCAGGTGATGAAAGACCGTTTCGGCGCGAAAAACCAGCGCACCTGGCTGATGCGCTTCCACACGCAGACGGCGGGCGTGTCGCTGCCCGCCCAGCAACCTCGCAACAACATCGCGCGTGTGGCGTTGCAGGCATTGGCCGCAGTGCTCGGGGGAACGCAGTCGCTGCATTGCGACTCCTACGACGAAGCCCTGGCTCTGCCCACCGAAGAGGCGGCGCGCATCGCGCTGCGCACGCAGCAGATCATCGCTTATGAGTCAGGAGTGACCCAGACGGTCGATCCGCTGGGTGGTTCGTATTTTCTCGAAAGCCTCACGCTCGAAATGGAAAAGGGTGCGCTCGACTACTTCGGCAAACTGGATGCGATGGGTGGCATGGTAAAGGCCATCGAGCGCGGCTATCCGCAGAAGGAGATTGCCGAAGCCTCCTACCAATACCAGCGGGCCGCCGAGGCGAAAGAAAAAGTCATCGTGGGCGTAAATGAGTTTGTAATTGAAGAAGAATCGCCACACATTCTCTACATCGATGAGACCGTGGCGCGGCAGCAATCTGCCAAGCTGAAAGCGTTGCGGGCGCGACGATCGAATGACGAGGTCGGGCGCTGTCTTGACGCGCTGAAGAAAGCGGCGGCTCAGGAGCCGAACGCAGGCGCGAATGGAGAGATTTCTCCCGCTAACACTATGCCTTACATCGTGGACGCGGTGCGCGCCTACGCGACCGTCGGCGAGATTTGCGCGGCCCTGCGCGAAGTATATGGAACCTATACGGAAGTTAGCATTACGTAGCGAAAGCAACCTCGCATGCGCACCTAAAATGCGTTTGCACGCACTCGCTGCCTTCCTGCGGGCGGTCGTCACCGTCGAAGAGGGCAGACGAATCGACCAAATCGGGAACCTGACGAAAATTTGCGCCGTCACTGACGAAAACTAGCCAGCCGACAGGACTATGATTTTGAGGTCACAAACTGTGACCTCAAATGAAAAAACGAAAAAACGCAACCCTGCTCAGGATGCCGAAACCCGGCGGAACGCCAGTCTTCGCAGTCGAATCGCGGATCTTGATTCTTCGGCATCAGAGAGTGATTCTCGACGTTGATCTTGCGGAGCTGTATGGCGTCACGGTCAAGCGCCTCAACCAACAGGTAACGCGCAACCAGGAACGATTCCCCTCCGACTTCACGTTTCAACTCAATTCCAAAGAGCACGAAGCTTTGAGGTTGCAATTTGCAACCTCAAAGAAAGGCCGCGGCGGGCGGCGATACCCACCCTATGCGTTCACCGAGCACGGAGCCATCATGGCCGCAACCGTGCTCAATTCGAAGCGAGCCGTGCAAATGAGCGTTTTTGTGGTGCGTGCTTTTGTGCGCCTGCGCGAGATGCTGGCCACGAACCGCCGTCTGGCCGGAAAGATCGACGAACTAGAGAATCGTTTGGAGACCCACGATTCCGCGATTCTGGATCTGATCGTAGCTATCAAGGAGCTTATGACCCCTAAGCAACCACCGCGCATCCGCATGGGATTCGAGCTTCCAGCGGCCAAGGCAAAGAGGTAACGCTCGGACCACCCGAAACGTACGCTTGAACGGGACGACTCTGGCGCGTCACGGTACAATTCTTGCTTGGCCCAACCGACTCCAGAACCCGCCACCATCGGCCTCGAAGGCCCACTCAGCGAGCGGCTGCACGCCGTGGCCGTTCTATTCCTGAAGTTAGGCACAATCAGCTTTGGCGGACCGGCGGCGCACATCGCGCTGATGGAAGATGAAGTGGTTCGCAAGCGGCAATGGGTGACACGGCAACAGTATCTCGACATGCTGGGCCTGACCAATCTCATCCCCGGACCGAACTCCACCGAGATGGCGATCAACGTCGGTTTCGTGCGCGCCGGTTGGGCGGGGTTGGTGGTGGCGGGCGCGAGCTTCATTATCCCCGCGGCACTGATCACAGCGGCAGTGGCTTGGGCTTATGTTCGCTTCGGCACATTGCCGCTGGCCGAGTCTCTGCTCGCGGGAGTGAAGCCGGCAGTGATCGCGGTGATTGCGATCGCCGTATGGCGACTGGGAAAGATTGCAGTTCATGATGCGTGGCTGGGCGTACTGGGAGTGTTGGCGCTGGCTATGTTTCTTGTGAAACTGAGCCCGCTGCTGATCCTGGCAGGCGGCGGACTGATCGGGATGCTGTCGAAGCTGGTACGCGACCTGCGCCAGGGAGTATCTTCCGGCAAGACTAATCTCTCGGCCGGATTAATTCTTCTGAAGAAGCCGTTTTTTCTTTCCAGTCTGCTAACCAGTCTCCTGCCCGGCGCGGTACTGGCGGCCGCTGGCATTCCCGTGACGAAGCGCGTACCGCTGGCGCGGCTCGGCTGGTTCTTCCTAAAGGTCGGTGCCGTGCTCTACGGCGGCGGCTACGTGTTATTCGCTTTCGTCGAGCAGGGACTAGTCCGCGATCATCATTGGTTGACCCAGCAGCAGGTGCTGGATGCGATCGCGATTGGCCAGTTCACGCCCGGGCCTGTGCTTTCAACCGCGACCTTCATCGGATATCTTCTCGGCGGCGCGTGGGGCGCTGTGGTTGCCACGGCCGCCATCTTTCTGCCTTCATTTCTCTACGTGGCCGCGCTAGGACCCATCCTGCCCAAGCTTCGCCGGTCCGCGTGGGTCGCGGCATTTCTCGACTCCGTGAACGTGTGCGCCGTCGCGCTCATGGCGGGCGTCACCGTGAAGCTGGCGGGCGACGCCTTGCGCGGCTGGCCGATGTGGGTCATCGCCGCTACGGCGCTGGCCGTATTGTGGAACTGGAAGATCAATCCGGCTTGGGTGGTATTGGGCGGAGGGCTGGCGGGAATGCTGTTGGCAGCGGTTCGGTGAGTTCGCCCGCATCGGTTTATCAAGCGACGGCAAGCCTGTTCCGAGTTCCCCCTGGGACAGCGAGATGCGGCAGATTCGTTTTTTGTTCGCCTAGCGGCCGTTTTGTGGTAAAGATATTTAACGCCAGAGACTCCGATTGAACAATCCACCCATCCAACTCACCTCCGTCCAGGCGCGCCGAATCTGGATTCAAGCCCAGCGCCTGGACACCACCGAACCCTTCGGGTCTGGTCCCAAGGCCACGCCGGCAGCGGTAGCGCACCTGGGCTATTTACAGATTGACACCATCTATGTCATCGAGCGCAGCCATCACCACATCCTCTACACGCGCATCCCTTCGTATCGGCGCGAGCACCTGCATCAGGCACACAGCATCGACAAGACCGTTTTCGAGTATTGGACGCACGCCCTATCGTACGTGCCGACGGAGAGCCTGCGGTTTTATTTGCACGATATGCGCCAGGCGCATCAGGATTGGCGGCGTCGCAACCGCTGGTTCGGTAAGGTTTCAGCTGGTGACCTGCGCAGAATGCTGTCGCGCATTCGCAGACATGGCCCACTCACGATCCGCGACATCGAGGACGAGCCGGTGGAAAAAGACTACGCATGGGCCAGCCGCAAACCTTCCAAGCGCGTTCTGGAACTGGCCTTCTACAAGGGCTTGGTGACGATTAGTCAGCGGGTTGGAATGCTGAAGACTTATGAGCTCATGACTCGCCATTTCGGCTGGGAGCGTCTACCACGCGCAGCGACTGAAAGAGAAAGTCTGAACTACCTGCTCGATCGTGCCCTGCAATCGCAGGGTATTGTGAGTGTGGAATCGATCTGTCATCTGGACGCTCCACGCAAACCAGCGATGCGGCGTCTGGTGGAATCGCGAGTGCGTCGAAACGAGCTAATACCTGTACAACTGGAAGGAGCGGGCGAATCGCTGCACTGGGTCCGTCCGGATACCCTCGACGCCATTCCCGGCCCAGCGCAGGAACTGGTTCATATCCTATCCCCCTTCGACCCGCTGATCATCCAGCGCAAGCGGCTCCGGCTCTTCTTCGATTATGAGTATCGCTTCGAAGCTTACGTTCCCAAGCACAAGCGGGTATTTGGCTATTTCTGTTGCCCAATTCTGATCGGAGATCGGATCGTGGCCGCCCTCGACCTCAAAACCGATCGCTCGCGGCAAGAACTTCTGGTGCAGCGCTGGAACTGGATCGGCCGGGGCCCGTCCCGCGCCCACAAGCAGCAGGTGGAGACCGCCTTGCACAAGTTCGAGCAATTTCAGTTGTGTCGGAGTTAGATTGAGCGCTAGCATTCGGCGATTAGCGCGCGGCAGTCGCGCAAAGATGTGGCGCTGCCGCGAGGGATTCGAAATTAAGCCATGCGAAGAGCTCTGAACCATCTCAAGAAGTCAGATCCCGTCATGCGGTCGATCATTGAGCGCATTGGACCGTGCCGTATGCGGTTTGGGCGGCCCGAGTTTCACAGCCTGGCCGAAGCCATCGTCTACCAGCAACTGAACGGCAAGGCCGCGGAGACAATATTCAAGCGCTTTGCCGCGCTCGCCGGCGAACCGCTCACGCCTGAAGGCATTCTCAAGCTGACCGATGAACAGATGCGCAGCGCCGGATTGTCCAAGCAGAAGTCGGCGTATCTGAAAGACCTCGCAACCAAGACGGCCGCCCGAATGCTGGACTTCACTCGGCTGCCCGAGTTGCCCGATGCGGAAGTGATCGAGCATCTCACCCAGGTAAAGGGCATAGGAGTGTGGACGGCTCAGATGTTCCTCATGTTCACTTTGAAGCGCGAGAACGTGCTTCCCACGGGCGATTTCGGAGTTCGGATGGCGATGTACAAACACTATCTCGACGGGCAGCGGGCAAAAGCCGCAAAGAAGTCCGCAACGGCCAAGAAAAGCCGCAAGAAAAAGATCAAGCTGCCCACACCGGAGCAGATGGAGAGGATCGCGAAGCGCTGGGAACCTTATCGCAGCGTCGCCTGCTGGTATTTGTGGCAGAGTTTGGATACGAAGACGCTTTAACCACCGAGAACAGCAAACAAAGTCCCCTGTCTTCCCCTAGGGGGTCTGTGGTTAAATGAACAGCGATGGCTGATCTCAAGATTCGCGTGCTGGTGGCCAAGCCGGGGCTCGACGGACACGACCGTGGCGCCAAAGTGATTGCGCGGGCATTGCGCGATGCCGGCATGGAAGTGATTTACACCGGGCTGCGCCAGACGCCGGAGATGATTGTCAGCGCGGCGTTGCAGGAAGACGTGCAGGTGATCGGGTTGTCGATTCTGTCCGGCGCGCATAATGCCATCGTTCCTCGTGTGATGGACCTGCTCAAGCAGAACAAGATGGATGACGTTCTGGTTCTGGTGGGCGGCATTATCCCCGATCAGGATATCGATGCCTTGAAGAAACGCGGCGTGGCGGCGGTCTTCCAGCCAGGCACGGCAATGGATGACATCGTGAAGTTTATCCGCGCCAATGTGAAGGGCGCGGGCGTCGCCAGCTGATTTAGTAATTTGGTAATTGAGTAATTTTGTAATTTAACAGCCCAAGGGTTTCAATTACTCAATTACTGAATCGCACAATTACTCAATTCTTGAATGCCCACTCCAAATCTCATCAGCATCCGGCAACAACTTGCGCGCACCGTTGGTCCTGCCCCGTGGTATTGGGAGACCTTTCCTGCCTTAGATTCCGCCGCCGGGCAGCGGTTGGTTTGGACGCATCATGGCGAGCAGGGGCCGGTTGGATATGTGGTTTCGCTGGCGCCGGAGCAGGACCCGGAGAAGCCTCGGCTGGCATTGAACACGTACTGCCGTCCCTTTCTGGTGTCGCCGCAGCGGCTTGGGATCTGGTGTCCAGAGGGACGCAACATTCGTTTGGCCTGTTTCGATCCAGATCAGCTCGAGGCGTTCGACCTGGCTGAGGTTGCAGGATGGTTCAAGCAATCCTCCGATCGCATCTACACGAAGACCCCGCCGGTCGCAGACTTTGAGGTCTCGCTCACGCTCGGTCCAGGCTTGCACAAGATCGAGGTGCCGGCGGCACTGGCGGGGGTGGACGAGTTGATCGTGCCCACCAGCTATAAGGCGATGTCGAATGACGACCCGGCATTCGCACTCTTCGTTCTCTATCTGCAAGCGGGGCTGGTGGAAGTGTTGCCGCAGAAATGGTTCACCGCTTCGCAGTATCAAGTGGGGAAGCAATGGATTTCGCGCGCCGCGCGCGATGAGGAGTCGCATCGCATCTTCGGAGAATGTTTCGGAGCGGGAACTTTTCTGCTGGAAGAAGATGGGTGCCGGCTGGCGGAGTGGATAGATAGAAGAGTTTAGGTCTTCGGTGTCCACCCCCCGAGCCTAAAGGCTTTGAGTTTTCGTGGCTTGCAAATTGTCCCATATGCGTGGTGTGGGGCGGCGAATTGCTTCGCCGCCCTCTCGGATACAAACCCAATTCAGCTACAGCTGTTGGTGTAGGTTTGCGGATTGGAGACTAGATGGTTGAAGATAGAGGGCTGACCTTGCGCCTGGATGTAGATCGTGGCTCCGCTCGGTATGCTCTTATCCAGTGTGCAAAGATTCGTAGTGTGGGTCCCGCTGGCCACCGTTCCTGCTTCGTATAGTTCCGTGCCATTCGTCGTGTAGTAGATAACATAGTTATAGACTGTGCTCTCGCTGCCGCAGTTTTCGGCATTGTAGCAGTCGAACAGAATATCCCAGTCCAAAGTGCTGCCCGTAAGGGTTTCGGTAAAGCTGCTCACGCAATTGTCGATACCGGTCTCGATTTCGGTGCCCTCATCGTAGTCGTTCCACACCGCCACTCCGAGGAACGGAAGTTGGGTGGTGGAACTGTAGTAGTTTCCAGCATAGGTAAACGACTGGACAAAGGTCTGACCACAGTTCTGGGCAATCACCGGATGATTGTAATTCGGCACTTTTCCCCAGCTGTCATAATCGTCGAAACCCTTGTAGCCGACACCCGTCACGGATTGAGTCTTGTAGTAGCCATCATCAAACGAGGTGTAGTAGAAGCCGGTCAGCGCATCAAATCCATATAGGTCGGCGGGAAAGTATTTCCCGTAGTAACCCGTAATGGTGCCGTTGAAGTTTATCCAGGCGTACGCACCAACGGCATCGGCGTTTGGGTAACCATAAGTGGCATAAGGCGTGAATTGGCTCTCAATCCAAAATAGCGGGTTATCCGCGTTCGTTTGAGCCCATGGGATGACGGTGGCCCAAACCGTATCCCAGTCCGTGGTGGCTGGGTTGTACGACGACGCCGGAAGCAAGAATAGAAAGACTACTGGCCGCCCAGCGGACGATATTTTGTTTCCCGGGGGTGCTGTCAGCTTCACATAGGCATTGGAGCCGAAATAGTTACTTTTCATGTAAGTCAGGTCGGTTTCCAACGCCGTGATACACGCCGCCGTGGTGCTACTCGACGTGGAACAGCCATTCAGCGCCAGAGCGCCCTTGTCCTCCATCAGAGCAAAATAAAAGGGGCAATTCTGTGCCGCGGAGCAGTTCGGAGCGAGATTCGATTTGATAGCCGTGGTGGTCTTGTCGTCGAATCCGGTATTGCCATCGTCCCCGCCGTTCTGACCGTACCAGTCGATGACGACCGCTTTGAATCCCCGCGAAATCATGTCCGTCATCTGCGCACTCACAGTGCTCGCATTATCGGAGGTATAGCCAGTCGCGATTTTGTCTGGGTTGTTCTGAAAGAACCAAGGCTGAAAGTGGGCGAACAGAAATGTGTTGCTCTTTGCATACATCAGGCTGCTGATCGGTACTTTGCTGACGTTCAGCGGTTTTGGCTCATAAGTCTCGGGCGTAAAGTTAGGATCGTTCAATCCGGCAAATGCCGCATAACATCCGGCATCCGGCGCGCCGACTGCCGTGCAAGCGGATGTATTATTGGTGGTCAGGCTGGTTAGAGTAACTTGTGAGCGCAGGTTGGCAGGATTCAACGCAACCATCACGATCAAAGTTGGGAGTGTAAATTTCATGATACTTTCTCCACCTACAATTTTCAGCCTTCACCATATCGTCGGTGCCGGATCCAAAGCTGAGCTAGAGAGATCACTTCCGGCAGATTGTTATAGGTGGAATCGCTGACATCCACTAAGGTGACCACACAGGAATCACCATTGGAAGGAGCTGACACACCGTTGTGCAGCCACGACTATTGTCTGCCTTCCGAAGGAGGGTAGTTTGGCTTCGGCTTCCCCTCCGCCTCGCTCAGGCTTCGGCAAAACAGGGCCCTCACCGGGCTTTCGGCCCCCGTTGAGCGATAAGACCTAACAACCCATCTCATAAATGCATCGAGTCCCCCAAGCGTAATTCTGACCCTCTCGCCTTTGGTTCAACTTCCGGATTGCCCGTGACTCGAGGGCAACGCGGTAGTGTTGAGTTTGTACGACGGTCAAATGAGTGCATTGGCCATTTTGAGTCAACCGATTTTGAGTCAGCGAAGAGGCGTTCTGTTGTCCAGATTTCAGAGTCACAACCCGGGCATTTTGCCTCGATCCGCCGTTTGCCAAATTGATTCGGGGTAGCCGGGTTTGCTAAGGTCTTCGTCATGTCCGAGCGTGTCATGTCCGAGCGTTCCGTATCTGAGCGCGCCACCGAGCAGATACGCGAGGTGCTCGACTCCCTTTATCGCGTGGAGTCGGGACGAATCCTCGCAACTCTGATCCGCTTGCTCGGTGATTTTGATCTCGCCGAGGAGGCGATGCACGAAGCCTTTGCGGCTGCGCTGAGCCTGTGGCCAGGCAGCGGAGTACCCGATAACCCGCGGCCATGGTTGATTTCGACGGCCCGATTCAAAGCCATTGATACTCTGCGTCGACGGGCAAGATTTGATGCGTCTCAAGACGAGCTCGTGCGATATATCGAAGCGCAATCGACTTCGGCGGAAAGATCCAATCCAGAGAGCCTCCTTGAAGATGACCGCCTGCGCCTGATTTTTACCTGCTGTCATCCATTGCTGGCGCCGGAAGCGCGCGTTGCGCTCACCTTGCGCGAGGTGTGCGGGCTGACCACCGAGGAGATTGCAAAGGCCTTCCTCACCACTCCGCGTACGCTGGCGCAGCGCATTGTGCGCGCCAAAGCGAAGATTCGAGAGGAACGGATTCCCTACGAAGTGCCGACGCCTCAGGAATTGCCCGAGCGGTTGGGCGCTGTGCTTCAGGTCACCTATCTCGTCTTTAACGAGGGCTATTCGGCTGCGGCGGGAGCGGAGGTGACGCGCGCCGAGCTAACCGGCGAGGCGATTCGACTGGGCCGGTTGCTGATGGAACTCCGGCCAGAGCCGGAAGTAATTGGCCTGCTTGCCCTGATGTTGCTGCAGGAATCCCGCCGCGCCGCAAGAACCTCTCCGTCCGGAGAGCTGATTTTGCTGGAGAATCAAGAGCGCGCGCTCTGGAACCGGGAGCAGATTGCGGAGGGAGTCGCATTGCTGGAGAAAGCTCTGGGGTACCGCGATGAGCACCAGCAGAAGTCCCGCCGCTTCGGCTCCTACACACTGCAGGCGGCGATTGCGGCCGTTCATGCGGAAGCGGAATCGGTCGCCGCGACCGACTGGCGTCAGATTGTTGCGCTTTACGACCAATTGCTACGAATTCAGCCTTCGTCCGTTGTACGGCTCAATCGTGCAGTGGCCATTGCCATGCGCGATGGTCCAGAGGCCGGTCTGGCGCATATCGACGCAGTGTTGGGGGATTCTTCCGGAAAACAAGGCGAATTGGCCAATTATTACCTGGCGCATTCCGCCCGTGCCGATATGTACCGCAGGCTCGGCAGGACGGCTGAGGCTCGGGCGTCTTATGAGAAGGCGCTGGCCCTGACCCAACAGGAACCAGAGCGGCAATTCCTGGCGAAGCGGCTCGAGGAATTGAAGTAATAGTAATTCGCCTCCGCTGTCGCAGTGTTCCAGTCGGAACATAACGTCATGACGGTAGAGGGTATACGATTGTGTCATGACAGCTAAGAGGAAGAAAGCAAAGCGGGGAAAGGCGCGGTCGCGGCCTGGGACGCTTATCGAGCTGCATGCATCCGTTGAGGAAGATCTATTGGTGCTGGCGGAGGAAGAGGTGAGCGCAGAGGCACGCTGGAACCGTCCACGCAAGCGGAGGATCTCGTTGCGTGTGGATGCCGAGGTGGTCGACTGGTTCAAGTCCAAGGGCCCGGGTTACCAGACGCGAATTAACCGGATATTGAGAAGAGTAATGGTGGAGGGTAAGAAGCGGACGGGGGAGAGATAGGCCATCGGACAGGCGGGACTTGCTCCGGTCTTCTCGATTATTGCGTTCCCGAAAAACCGGGAAACGTCCCGTCTGTCCCCAGGTTTCCCGAGCTGGAGCATAGCGCTTTTGGCCCACGCCCATGCGGCGAGAAGCGCGAACACAACGGCCATCGCCTGCGCAAACTCCGTGGCTGTCATCGTGCTGAAGTTTACACTGAAAAATCAAACCGCACTTGAGGAGCTTCGCGCGGGGTGCCCCATTTCTCGCGTTCTTTGCGGGAAGTGGGCCTTTGGCAGGGACTTCTATGAAATCAGCCTGTCATAGGTTTTGTGATCGCCAATCCAGAACCACAAATATCCGTCCTCACGTTTGATCGCCAGGGCGCGATAGCTTAACGTGATGCGAGCGGACCATATTTCCTGTCCGCGGCGCTCGCCCCACCTTCTTGAATTGCAAAGAAGGATGCCGCGGGTCGGCTTTCGTTCCGTGAGTTCTCGATGGGGCCTACAGCGGCATGACGGTAAGGCCGGGGATCAACTGGAAGTGCCGCACGTTGACGTACTATGGTCGGACTGGCAAATGCCGCTTTACGAAAATGCCGCCGCTTTAATCCGTGCGAATTTGGAACAACTCGTAGCCGGTCAACGCCCGAAGCGGGTTGAGGTTGGTGAACTTGAGGATGCACGCTTTGCGGAAATCAACCAGTTTCGGTCTGAAAACGGATTGGCGGTGCTTACTGAGAAGAAGCTGGTCTTCATTGGAAAACACATTTATGATGGGCGACTCGTCAAGGACCGTTACTCTATCGAGGATGTGCTCGAGCAAATTGCCAGCGCAATAAGCCCCGGCTCCGTCCTTCAACTCACCGAGACAGGCACGGCTCTGCAAAACCCGAACAAACGAGCGGACAAATACGGGAACATGGTCAACGACAGGATAATCTTCGAGTGTTCCACGTGTCGTCCTTGGATACAGCTTTGGTCCGTTATACCGATTGGAGACAAGAATAAGCCTCCAAAATAAAAGAGCCACCCGATGAAGGGTGGCCCGAATTTCGTTCAAGCGTCTCGCCTGGGTATCGAAGATCTCTCCAGAGCCTAGAGCCGCTTTACTGGATAGAGTCTACTCCGTCTCAGGGAATTGTCAAGTGGCTCCGCCCCAAAACCCCTACTAAGAGCCTTGAAATCAATCATTTCGCGACACCATTTTCTGCTCACCCATGTAACTAGGTGAAAAGGTCAGGTACCAAGAACATGGAGCGCTAGAGCGGCCGAAGGCGACCGTTCTTTTCGTCGTCCAAAGCGCGTTGAATCGCTGTGTCGAGTCTCCCCGCCGAAAGATCGGATGGAAGGCGAGCGTCCATCGGCTGCGGAAAGTGTTGCTCAAGCCACACGTATAATTCCTGCACCTCTTGCGGCGTGAGAGCTCCGATCGCGCGTTCAATCTCCTGGAGAGTCTTTGGGCTCATGGATTTCTCTATTCTACCCAAGCCTGGGGCGAGCCGCCAAGGCCACGGGTAGTGGTGCAGTTTGGCTTACGCGTTAGGCCGGTTGAGCGGGAGATCCTTCGCTACGCCTGAAAAACGGCTACGCTCAGGATGACAAAGTGTTGAAAAGGCCAAACTGCACCACTACCAAGCCACAGTTGTAAAGCCCCGCTGCTTAGTTTCTCCTACACCATCGAGGGTCTCAGGGCGGATCGCCGGGTAAAATTTCTTTGACGACTTGTCGAATTCCTGTGGGACCGTTCGACTATGTGGTGAAGGCCGGGCAACCGGCCCGCCGGAAATGGAGGAAAGCGATGACCCGAAATCGAATACCCAGCATTTTCGTAAGCGCATTCGTACTGGTCTCCGCGCTGATCGCGGCGGCGTCCTTGCCCGCAGCTGCGCAAGACCCCGACCAACCCTATCCAACGATGGCCCCGGTAGAACAATATCTGATGGATCGCGACGCCGAAGTCACCTTGGCCCGCAGTGCCGCTCCAGACGCCATTTCCCACGACGCCTCGGTCATCGTCCTAACCCGTCACGGCTACGAAACCGCGGTTGAAGGAAAAAACGGCTGGGTCTGCTGGGTCGGACGTGCCTGGCTGGCCATGTTCGATAACCCTGAATTTTGGAATCCAAAAGTTCGGGCCGCAGATTGTCTCAACCCACCAGCCGCCCGCTCCATCCTTCCATACGCCTACAAACGCACCGAACTGCTCCTGGCTGGCCATTCCAAGCCCGAAGTCATCGCCGCAATAAAAGCAGCGATCGACAAGAAAGAATTGCCAGCCCTTGAGCCGGGAACTTTCTCTTACATGACGTCGAAGGGCTCATATTTAACCGACAACGGCGGCCACAATATGCCGCACCTGATGTTCTACGAAGCAGCGAAAGACGGTGCGGCCTGGGGCGCAAATCTCGCAAACTCTCCGGTCATGGCCGTTAATTACTGGTGCATTTCCGAGCAATCTTACCCACAACTCAAATCCTTCCCACCCCTGTCCGTCTTTCTGGTAGGAGTAGACAAATGGTCCGATGGAACACCGGCACCGAGCATGTAAAGACTGAGCGGCAAAGGTTAAGTTCGCTGGGCCAAAAATAGAAATTCAGAAAAGCAGCGGCCCTGATATGGTGTCCGCACTACACTCGATACTCATTGCACATCACTCACTACACAAGGAGAACACCATGCGCTTCATGATGATCATGTTTCCGAAAGAATACACAAACGCAAGACCCGGCTGGGCGCCCGACCTCAAAGACATGGAGGCAATGGGCAAGTACAACGAGGAACTAGGGAAAGCCGGGGTGCTGCTGGCGCTCGACGGGCTGACCCCGCCCGCGACGATGAGCGCGCGCGTCACCTTCAAAGGCGGAAAATCGAAAGTGACCGACGGTCCGTTTACCGAAGCGAAGGAAGTGGTCGGCGGCTACTGGATCATCCAGGTGAAGTCGCGCGAAGAGGCGCTCGAATGGGCCTCGCGCATCCCCGGAAAGGATAACGAAATGGTCGAAGTTCGCCGGATGTTTGACATGACCGACTTCGATCCCGAGACCCAAAAGTATATCCAGGAGAAGTTCGGCGACGACGTGGCTGCTGAGATGAAGCAGTAGTAAAAAAACTCTGCGCACTCTGTCGACTTCGCGACGCCTCGTGCGACGTCTATGTAGCCGTTACAGGAGAATGGAGAAATCATGGCGCAGTATTTGGTAGCAATTCACCACCCCGACAACTACGACGCGGCTCTGGAAGGCGAAGGGATGATTCGCGATATCGGCGCGCTCAACCAAGAGATGGATGCCGCCGGCGCCAGGTTCTTTGCTGGCGGCCTGGAACCGGCAGCCAAGGCGAAATCATTGCGTAAGCAGCCTGGTGGAGAATTGGTCATCACTGACGGCCCGTACCTTGAGACCAAGGAGCATGTAGGCGGCTTTTGGATTCTGGAAGCGGCCGATATGGAAGAGGCGGTGGCGTGGGGACGAAAGGCCGTGATCGCGTGCCGGGCGCCGGTTGAAGTGCGGGCGTTTCTCAAAATTCGACCGAATAGAAGCCACTGATAAAGACAAATGAACGGAGACGGCGGCAGAACACTGCACGCTGAAGGCGGATTTCGCCTTAAGAGTCATTCTCAGGAGCGAGAACAATGCAGAAAAAGAAGGTTGGCGAATTCACAATGAAAAGCTTCGCACTGCTGGTTGTGCTCGCTACGGCGTACCTCGGTGCGGGGAACGTCGTTGGGGCGAAGCGGGCGATGGCACAGGATGCCACGAGACCTTATCCAAAGATGGCCCCGGTTGACCAATACCTCATGACGGATCGGGATGCGGAAATAGCCCTGGCACGAAGTGCGGCACCGGAGTCGATTTCACACGATGCAGAGGTCCTGGTTCTTGGGCGTCATGGTTTCGAAACGGCGGTCAAAGGCACGAACGGTTTCGTGTGTATCGTGGGACGCGGATGGACATCCGCAGCCGATGCCGACTATTGGGATCCGAAAGTGCGGGTCCCCATGTGTGTGAATGCGGCAGCCGCGCATACCTACCTTCTACGAATCACCAAAGAGACCGAGTGGGGACTGGCGGGCCGTAGCCCAGCGCAGATGACGGAGTCCATCTCCGCTGCCATGGCTAAAAAAGAAGTGCCGCCCATGGAATCCGGAGCGATGTGCTACATGCTGTCGAAGCAAGGCTACGGCGGCGACAGCAGCCCCCACTGGCCTCCCCACCTCATGTTTTTCTATTCGGACACCGACCTCGCAATTTGGGGAGCGAATCTGCCGGGCTCTCCCGTCATGGGTATGAGCGACCCCGTGGAGCACCTGACGCAGTTCGTGATTCCTGTGCAACGCTGGTCGGACGGAACGGAAGGCCGCTAAGCCGGACTGGGCAAAGGGCGTATAAGCGCTGGCGCATAAGAGAGGACAATCAAATGAGAAACGTAATCTACACAATCAACATCACCCTGGATGGCTGCTGCGACCACACCAAATTCAATCCCGCTGAAGACTTACTTGAACATTACACGCACCTCTTGCGAGATGATGCTGGCCTGCTCGTCTATGGGCGCAAAACCTATCAATTGATGGTTCCTTATTGGCCTGATATCGCAAAAAGCCAGTCTGAGACCAAAGAAGATAAAGAGTTTGCTCAAGCATTTGATTCCCTCAACAAGGTTGTTTTTTCACGATCGTTGGCCAGCGCCGCAGATGGAAATACGAGGATTGTTCGTACGAACCTTCGCGACGAAATCCTTAAATTGAAACAAGAACCAGGCAAAGATATTTTGGTCGGCGGTGTAGATATTCCTTCACAACTCACTGAGCTTGGCCTGATCGATGAGTATCGTTTTGTCGTTATGCCAATCATTGCTGGAGAAGGGAGACGGTTGATGGAAGGTATTAGCCTGCAGGAGAAATTGCAATTAAAACTTGTTGAGTCAAAGACGTTTAAATCAGGATGTGTCGCGCTTCGTTACTTGAAACAGTGACAGAACAATCTGCGGTCCCCGTGCCGCTGGCTCAAAATTAAGCAAAGTCAGATAGGACTCGAAAGGAACTCAGTTAGGAGAAAAATCAGTGTGGCTGGGTCAATCATCGTGAATCACGAGCGGGTCAACTCACTCAACTTCGCGACGATCTAGGGCGACGAATGGAAACTGGTGAGCGTCCCGTCTGTCCCCAGTTTCTTTTCCGTCTGTCCCCAGTTTCTTTTCCCCCCCAGTTTCTTTCTGTCCCCAGTTTCTTTTCATTTAGGGGATCCTTCACGAACGGGAGATGTGGGCACCCGCCCAGCCCCCAATGAAAAATCCAGGAAATTACAATTCTGTGACATTCTGCCGACAACTTCGAAGGATTTTTGTCTTAACCTGTCTGCCGTCAGGAGAAAAACCAATGCGCCGGTTCCTTATCACTTCTCAAGGTAAATGCAAAGCTGCTACTGAGCGCAAAACCGCAATGCGGTCGGCACTGAACCTGGGTATGCTGGCGATCCTGGCCATCGCCTCGATCCGCTCAGTCTCCGCACAAACCGAAACCATCTTGTACACGTTCGCCCAAGCCGGGGGAGTGCATCCCACATCTGGCTTGATTTCCGATGGGCAGGGCAACTTTTACGGGACGGCGTCGGGTTCGTCGGGACTCGTCTACAAGGTCGACGATGCAGGAAGCTTCACCTCGCTCTATACCATCCAGGCGCCGTCCGAGATCGGAGTGGCGGTCAGTCCCCTAACCCTGGACAGCCAGGGCAACTTGTACGGAAATGTCTTCGGCGATCTGCCCCCTACTCTAAAACAGACGTTTCAGGTCAGTCCGGCTGGCACTTACAAGGTTCTTTCAGCGACCGGCGGTCTTCCTGCAGGCGTTGTATTGAACGCACAGGACAATGTTTACGCGCCCAGTTGCATTACCCACGCCGAACAACCAACAATTTGCAGTCTCATTGAGATCACACCTTCGGGAACAGTGAGCACTCTGCATACGTTCCCGAAAAATGCCCCGCTGCTTGGCATGGCCAACGATGCCAGGGGCAACTTCTACTCAACGTTGGAAAATGGCGGGGCTGGGCAGAACCTTGCCTTCACGATATATAAGACGACACCGACCGGTCAGACAACCGTGCTGCAAACGTTCGTTGACCTCCACAATGTGACGTTTCCCAGTTTCCTGACGGCAGGCGCAAACGGCAATCTTTACGGGATGACTGGAGACGGTGGCCCAAGCCATAACGGCACGATCTTCAAGCTGACGCCCGCAGGCAAGCTCACGACATTGTTCAACTTCAACGGGACCAACGGATCTTTTGGCTACAACGATACCGGCTGTACTACGGAGCTTCAGGAGGGGCCAGTGCTGGATGCAACCGGCAACTTGTACGGCGCGACTCCGTCCGGTGGCAGTTACGGCTTGGGGACGGTGTTCAAGCTATCGCCCACCGGCGTGTTTACCACCTTGTATAACTTTGGCGGGTCTGCCACCGACGGCTCTATTCCAAACGGAGTCACGCTGGATAATTCCGGCAATCTTTATGGGACGACCTGTTCGGGGGGTGGTTCTAACGGTTCTGGCATTGTGTTCAAGATCACGATGTAAGGTGTGTCAAACAATTTAGTGTGGCGATCCCCGGTCCGCAAGGGGCCGGGTGCAAGCGCCTTCGTTCTCGCGGCCACCGGCCAGCTCGATGGCCACAGATTTCTCCGATGAGGCAAAAATACAGTAGGCGGGTGGCCCGGGCTTTTGATCTTGCGGGCATTGCCAGCACAGTGGCTGCCCCGTTGTGGGAACGTGCACCCCAATATCGCTAAAGGAGGGCCACCCGCCCAGGATGGTTGGGGTCGGTGAATTCGAGCAGTTCGATGGGCGCGCCGTTTTCGACGATGAACGCGACGCGGACGCCGGCGGATGGGCTGTTGGGAGGAATCAGGATTTCGCGGCCAGCCAGCTCGGAGGCGAGATCAGCCACTTCAAACGCGACGTGCGGAACTTGCCGGACGAGATCCGGGACCGCCGCGTCCGCTTCGAAACGCATCCACTCCACGCCAAATTCGCTTTTCTCGTGGCTGACGACAAAGACCTTCAGGTGTTTCAAGTGGGTCTCGCCAGGCTTCGCTTCGGTAGTGGGAATTCCGATGTGATGGTACCGGCGCATTGTTTTTCGCTCTCCGTGGAATTGGCGCAAATTCTACGCCGTCGTTACCCCGTTTGAAACCGCGCCCTCGTAACCGGACTTCTGAAGCACGCAGTCAAATTGTACTTCACTGGTTTCGGCACAAGGCAGATTCGGACTGCATGACGGGCTAACCGGAGTAAACCGGAACAGATGGGACGTTTTCCAATTTTCGACGAATGGAAATTGGTGAACGTCCCGTTTGTCCCCAGTTTCGTTCCCAGTTTCGTTTTCCCCCAGCTTCGTGCCGGTTAATTGCTAGTTGAGCAGCTGTTTTTCTTGCCGAAGTCCGCCGTACCAGTCAGGCCGACGAAGGACTCCTCGCCAAAGCCCTTGCCGATAGTGCCCTTGCTGGCCGGGGCGACGAATATGTGGGTATCGAGTTCGCCGGTCCCGCTGGGTTCCAGAAAGGTGGCCACGAACTCGCCGTTGATCACCTGGAAGACCCCCGTCACATTGGGACTGCCGGTGCTTGTCAGGGTGGCCGGTCCGCTGTGCGGGAAGCCCACACTGCCATTGTCGGTCAGCTTCAGGCAGAACGTGTAGGTGTTGCTGAATTGCTGGGGATAGGTGACATCCCAAGTAATCGGAAAATTGCCGCTATAGCTCTGCGCCGCAGCGCGGTTGGGCGCGAGTGCGAAAACCGCAATTGCTAGTGCCGCTGCTGCGAGTACGCCGACGTTTTTCATCATTGTTCTTCCTCCCGGAGAGATCGCACCTTCCTGGTGCAAGCAGACAGTAGCAACGAACCCAGGGCCGGTTGTCATGGAGATGTAAAAGCATCGTAAGAACTCGACAGGGAATTTGGGGAACGCAAAGGTGCTGGCATCACCAACACAATGGGGTGCCCCGTTTCTTCGTTGTTTTAAACCCGATTCTCTTGAATGCCAGTGATGAGGAGCCACGCGGCTGAAATGAAAAAAGCGAAGGAGAGCACCATAGCTGCGGAGGCCACGTAAAGTCCCGCAACATATCCCGATATAAGTAAGACAGAACCTATGATCTGAGCTACGTAACAAGATGTGCCTACGATGAAGCGGCCGATGCTGAGCCCAACGGAGCTTCTGCCTATTTTTGTGGCCTGGACGTAGACCCGTATGTAAGTAATCGTCGGAACGAGCGTAACCACCAACCATTCCACGCCGATCCATTGGTAGTTTTGATTTCCAATGAGGGCGAATGCACAGATCATGAAGACGGCCGTGAAGCCCGTCAAGGTTGCTATGGCACGATTTTTATGGGTTGCATCCCGATTGATGATCGGAAGATTGATCGACATGGCTATAAACACCAAGCCCGCGAGAGCTGCCGCCCCGCCTCCTACCATGAGGAAGAAATTGTTCCATTGGTCGATACCCATGGCGCTTTATGATACTAGAAAGAAATAAATCGGGCGGGTGGGCCCGCCGTAGGCAATCGAGAGAGGACACGCATGAAAATTGCTTCAATTATTGCTCGCTACCTGCTGGGCCTGACTTTTACGGTCTTTGGGCTGAATGGATTTCTCAACTTCATCCACCAGCCGCCCCCGGCGAATCCACTGGCCATGCAGTTCTTTGTTGCCGTCAGCGCATCGCACTTTGCCGCCTTCTTTTTCGCTATGCAGGTTCTTGGCGGACTGCTGCTGCTCTCCGGCTACTTCGTGCCCCTTGCGCTGACAGTGTTGGCAGCGGAACTCTACAACATCCTTGCGTTTCACCTGACGCTTGCGCCGGCGAGCATTCCTCCGGCTCTGGTGGCCTGTGTACTGTGGGTGCTGGTCTTCCTTCAGTACCGCCAAAGCTTTAAGGGCATCTTCAGCGCGAAGCCTGCGACGCAGCCATAAATTGCGTCGCGGTAATCGGCGGGTGAGATAACCGTGTCGGCTCCTAACGGGCGAGCAGACCCGGAAGCCGGGTGCCCCACTTCTCGCAAAGAACGCGAGAAATGGGGCACCCAGCCTATTTAAGGGATCCTTTACGAATGGGGGATTTGGGACACCCGCCAGCTGTCGATTTTCGGTCTCCCGAACGACTATCTGATAACGGAACGACGAGCTGCGGCACTCTGAGCCAAGATGGCGTCATCCAGAGCGGAGCCGTTCTTCAGGCGGAGCGAAGGATCTCCGCTACGATGCTGTGTGCCACGGGAGATCCCTCGGCCCGCTGGTGAAAACGCGGGCCTTTGATTGCATAACGACGTTGGCCCGTCGCGAGTAGATTGGTATGCGATGAACAAGACCAAGGCTCGTGAGAGGAGCCAACGTCAATGCTGATTATAGGCTGTGATTTTCATCCTGGATTTCAGCAGGTCGCGATCTTTGACAACTTAACGGGCGAGATACAGGAAAAGCGGTTGCAGCACCGTGCGGATGCGGAAGGGTTTTACCGCCGGCTAGCGGGCCAGGAAGTGCTGGTGGGGATGGAGGCTTGCGGGCACTATCCGTGGTTCGAGCAGTTGCTGGAGAAGTTGCACATCGAGCTGTGGTTCGGGGATGCGGCGCGGGTGCGGGCCTCGGTGGTGCGCAAGCAGAAGACGGACCGGCGGGACGCGGAGCACTTGTTGGATCTGCTGCGGCAGGATCGGTTTCCGCGGATCTGGGTGCCGAGCCTGGAGGTGCGCGATGTGCGGCAGTTGCTGGTGCATCGGCACAAGCAGGTGCAGACGCGGACCCGCACCAAGAATCAACTGCAGGCCATGGCGCTGAGCTGCGGGGTGCAGAAAAAACGCAAGCTGTGGAGCAAAGCGGGGCGCGAGGAGTTGGAGCAGTTGCCCTTGCTGCCGTACGCAGCCCAGCGGCGAAAGCGGTTGCTGGAAGCGCTCGATGCACTGGAAGTGGAGATCAGCGAACTGGACCGGCGAGTGGCGGAAGAGGCGCGCGAGCGGCCGGAAGCAGTGCGGTTGATGACGCATCCGGGAGTGGGATCGGTGACGGCGTTGGCGATGGTGCTGACGTTGGGACCGGCGGAGAGATTCGGATCGGCGAAGCAAGTGGGCAGTTATTTTGGGCTGATTCCGAGCGAAGAATCCAGCGGCGGGAAACAGCGGCTGGGCAAGATCAGCAAACAGGGCAGTTCGTTTCTGCGCTTTTTGCTGGTGGAAGCGGGACAGACGGCGGCGCGAATTGATCCGCAACTGAAACGCTTCTATCGCCGCCTGGCGGTGCGCAAGAATCGCAGCATCGCCAAAGTGGCCGTGGCCAGGAAGCTGGCCACGCGGTTGTACCTGATGTTGCGCGAAGACTGGACGTACGCGCAACTGAGTCAGGCCGTCATGCAGGTGAGCCCGAGTCATTCCGTGGCCGGCGAGTAAAGAGCCGAGCCTTTGAGTGGGCAGCCTGCCTCCCTGAAGAGTCAGGGAGATCGAAGTGAGTAATCGTGGGAGCAAGTCCCGAAGAGATGGATGGTGGGGCCTGAGGTCCCGCTGCAAGATTGAAGAGAGTGGCGAGCTTGGTCTGGACATCAAAGGCGTTCTACTAGAGCGAAATGGCGCGGCTTTCGGCGTCGACGCCGGGGTGTCGCCCAAAAACCCTTGACAGGGTGCAGCGTCGTTAGAGACGGGATGACGCCTTGTGAGATTCAGAGTTCAAGCTGCACCGCCACCGGAAACAAGGAGGGATGGATGAAATACGTCTGTTTGGGATATCTCGAGCCCGGCAGGTTCGAAAACATGTCTGAGAGCGAGCGCAACACCGTGCTGGACGAGTGTTTCAGCTACAACGACGAACTGCGGAAGAACGGACATCTGGTCGCTGAGGAACCTCTTCAGCCCGCCAACACGGCAGTGACCGTGGGTTGGAAGGACGGAAAGGTTGCAGTGACCGACGGTCCGTACGCGGAAACGAAGGAGCAATTGGGTGGAATTCAGGTGCTGGAAGCGCGAGATCTGAATCACGCAATTCAGCTCATTTCCCAATGTCCGGGAATCAAGTTGAGGTGTGGAAGAATCGAGATACGTCCGGCGGCGGATATCAACGAAATCATAAAGGAGAGCGAGCGGCGGCGGCGAAAGGATACCTCGCGATGAGGGCAGCCACGAGGGAAAGTTCGATGGCCGCATCGACTCTGTAAATTCGCAAGAAAAAGCATTAGACCCTCCTTGACAATAAAAGTTGTCAATGGTACCGTCTCCTCGTGCTCGACCTCCAAGTCATCGATGATCCGGCAGCGGCGACGGCGGCTTTGGAGCCCATGCGGGGTCGACTGCTCTCCGAGCTCGTCGTGCCCGCCTCGGCGGCGACGTTGGCCTCGCGGGTTGGCCTGACTCGGCAGAAAGTCAACTACTACCTGCATGGGCTGGAGGCGCACGGGCTGGTGCGGCTGGCCGAGGAACGCAAGTGGGGCGGGCTGACGGAACGGCTGCTGGTGGCGACGGCCGCTTCCTACGTGGTTTCGCCGAGCGCCCTGGGTCCGGTCGCCGCAGATCCCAATCGAGAAATCGATAGGCTGTCCGCGAGCTATCTCATCGCCCTGGGTGCACGGGTCGTCCGCGAAGTGGGCGATCTGGTTCGTCGTGCGAAAGAGACGGGCAAACGCCTGGCGACCCTGGCGGTGGATACCGAGGTTCGCTTCCGGTCGCCGGCGGACCGGGCGGCTTTCAGCAACGAACTCACCGAGGCCATCACGAAACTGGTTTCGAAGTACCACGATGAATCCGCCCCCGGCGGCCGCGCGCATCGCCTGGTGGTCGTGGCGCACCCTCTGGCGCAGAAATCCCATCCCAAGTCTGATCCCAAGGAGCCATCATCATTATGAGCCTAAAGAAAGAAGCATCCGGTCGCCGTTTCGTCCAGGTCGAAGTCGAGGTTCCCGGCACGCCGGAAGAAGTCTGGCAGGCCATCGCCACCGGGCCGGGTATTTCGTCCTGGTTCGTGCCCACGGAGTTCGAGGAGCGCGACGGGAAGCCGGTTGCGGTGAAGTTGAACTTCGGCCCGGGCATGGAGTCCAGTTCCGCCGTGACGGCCTGGGATCCGCCGCGCAGGTTTGCCGCCGAGGCCCCCGGCTGGATGCCTGGCTCGCCGGTCATCGCGGACGAGTGGAGCGTCGAGGCGCGCGGGGGAGGGATCTGCGTCGTCCGCATCGTGCATAGCCTGTTCGCCAGCACGGACGACTGGGACAACCAGCTGGAAGGCACCGAGTCCGGCTGGCCTGGCTACTTCCGCATCCTCCGGATCTATCTCACGCACTTCCGCGGCCAACGCTCCGCGATGATGCAGTGGATGGCCCCCGCCGCGGGAACCGAAGCCGAGGCATGGGAAACCCTGACCGCGGCATTGGGGCTGAAAGGCGTGAGCGCCGGGCAGAGTTGGACTGCGCCGGCGGGCGTCCCGGTGCTGGGCGGCGTGGTGGAGCACGTCAGCCAGAGTCCGTACAACGCGCTGCTGCGGCTCGACAAGCCGGGGCCGGGTGCAGCCGCGCTTGGCGCCGTCAACTTCGGCGGCCAGAGCATGGTCACGCTAAGCTTCTACTTCTACGGTGATCAGGCAGCCGCGGCCGTCGCCCGCGAGACCCCGCTCTGGCAAGCGTGGATTGAAGGACGCTTCCCGACGCCGTCGGAGACGAGCAAGAGTGAATGATCTCGCGGTCATGGGAGTGTACCTGTCGGCGACGTTAGAAGATTGAATGGCTGTTGGCGTGGCTACAAAATTCCCGCAGGTTGGTTGTTCGTTACGAACGCTACGCTGAAGACTTTCTTGGAATGCTCCACTTAGGCTGCTTTTTGATCTTGCTGAGTCATTTATTCGATGGGTAGTAGCCTTGATAAGGTTTGAGTGGACCTGTCGGCGAGTCCGTGCACAGAGCGGCACCGGGGGAGGATTCGGAGCTCCCCAGCTCAGGTTTCTCAGGTTTGACGAAGCAGTTTTGCCCTCTCCCCCGTAACCCTCTGAGATCAGAAGCTGGAAAGCCGTGAATCCTCCCCGGGCGACCCTGCTTGCCGCTCCGGCCGGAGGTTCTCGGCCGTAAAATGAGCGGCAAACCCAGACGAGTGGTGCTTGCGAAGCACATGAAGCACGCAGGATGCCTAGGAGAAAGGTGGCCCCCACCACCACGTTCGTGCCCTACCGAGCTTTCGCAAGACTCGGCTAAACTTCTGGCCGAACGGACTTCAAGGCTTCCAAGTGAAGTGGCGCGGTTTGTACTGTGAGGCAGGCCGGGCCGGGAAGTCCTTAGCGGACCTCATTTTTTTGTGAAGATTTTCTCAGGACGGCTATGAATAAGGCAGTCAGGCACTTATACGAGTTCGGTCCGTTCGTACTGGATCCGGGCGAGCGGCTGCTGCGCCATGGTGCGGCGCGGATGGAGCTTCCTCCCAGGGCGTTCGACACTCTGCTCGTGTTGGTGGAAAACAACGGCCGCCTGCTGGAAAAAGACGCGCTGATGCGAACCGTGTGGCGGGATACCGTGGTCGAGGAAAACAACCTGAGCCAGGTGATCTACCTGCTGCGCAAGGCACTGCGGGATGGCGAGGACGGCAGCCGCTACATTGAGACGGTGCCCAAGCGCGGCTACCGGTTCGTGGCCGGGGTGCGGGAAATCGAGACCAACGAGGGGAATGGCACGGGGCTCGGCGGGGGTGCCAGCTTGAGCGCGGCCGCATCTGCTTCCTCTTATGCTTCCTCTACTTCGAGCAATCCCAGCGGCTCGGTAGCCTCGATGGCGCAAGCGACAAGTTCGGCTGAGGGCGAGTTCCATCCGGCTTCTGGGGGGAACGGAAACGGGCTTAGGAAAACTCCGGAGTCGACCGCAGGTAGCGGTTGGATGCAGTGGCTGGTGGGTGGGCTGGGAATCTTAGCTGTAATGGCTTTGCTCCAAGGGGCGAGCTGGAGGCAGAGGATATTCGGGGATGCGGACCCGGGGCCGATTCGCTCCGTGGCCGTGCTGCCGCTGCAAAATCTCTCCAACGATCCCAATCAGGAATATTTTGTGGACGGGATGACGGACGAGCTGATCACCGATCTGGCGCAAATTCGTAAGCTCAAGGTGGTTTCCAAGACTTCGATTATGCAATACAAAGGGACGCGGATACCGCTGCCGCAGATCGGGCGGGAGTTGGGAGTGGACGCGGTGGTGGAAGGGTCGGTGCTGCGGTCGGGCGATCGGGTGAGGATTACGGCGCAGTTGATTCGTACGGCAACCGATCGACACATCTGGGCAAAAGCCTATGACGGCGACTTGAAAGATGTGCTTTCACTGCAGGCACGCGTGGCCGAAGCGATTACCAACGAAGTGAATCTGAACTTGACCACCGAGGAGAGCGGCCGTCTGCGGCGGGGACGCTCCGTGAACCCGGAGGCCTTCGACCTTTATTTGCGCGGGCGCTATGCCTGGAACCAGAGAAATGTGGAAGGATTTCGCAAGGCGATCGAATACTTCAACCAGGCAATCGAAAAAGATCCTGACTTCGCGCTGGCTTATTCTGGCCTGGCCGATTGCTATACGCTGCTTGTGCTCTTCGGAGAAAGTCCCACGGCCATGACCGAGGCCAAGGCGGCGGCCGAAAAAGCTTTGCAACTCGATAGCACGCTGGCCGAGGCGCACACGTCCCTGGCGGCGGTTCGAATTCTGCATGATTGGGACTGGGTAGGCGCAGAGCGGGAGTTCCAGCGGGCGCTTGCATTGAATCCAAATTTCTCGCAGGCGCACCACTGGTATGGCAATCTGTTGCTGGGGCCTGAAGGACGCCACGACGAAGCCATCTCGGAACTGCAACGCGCCCAGGAACTGGATCCGCTTTCTCTGATCATCAATGCCGACACCGGGTTCGCCTATTACCTCGCCGGCCGCTACGACCTGGCGCTGCAGGCGTATCAAAAAGTTCTGGCCGCGAACCCCAACTTCCTGCCGGTGCACTTTTACCTGTTGCAGTATTACAAGCAGACGGGCGAGTACGACCTGTGGCTCAAGGAAAGCCTGGAAGACGCCCGCCTCGCCGGTGTTTCCAGCCAAACCCAGACCCTGCAGCAGCTCTATGCTCAGGGCGGGTTCCGGGCCGTGATGGAGGATGCGGCGAAAACCGGAGGGTCGGGCAAGCTGGCGCACTCCAAGGCCCCCCGCGTGGATGTGTGTTCCTCGGCGGAGGCGAATGTCGTGCTCGGGAGGAATGCGGCAGCTCTCAACGCACTCGAGAACTGCTATCAAGGGGCCGGCCCTGGTTTGCTCTATCTGAAAGTCGATCCGGTCTGGACGAATCTTCGCGCGGAGCCACGGTTTCAGGAGTTGCTGCGGCGGCTGCATCTGCAATAAACCATTCGTCGCAGACAAGCCGTCTCTTCAGGATGGCTTGGGTGGATTTTGCTCTCTCCGCTCTCTGCCTCGATATCCGTCAGCGGCGAAGCCGGACGACGGAGCACGCCGCGTTGCGCGTCCCCGCTGCCGTGGTATACCGTAAACAGTCCGCTCTCTTCATTCAGATTCATACTCATGGCTGATCGCAGCGAAACTCCAGCGGTTTCTTCGTCGCAGGCGTCGAACGTCCTGACCACGAAGCTCGACCCCACCTCGGCACGATTCGAGGCCAACATGCGCTTTCTGGCGGATCTGATGTCCCAGGTGCGCAATGAAAGCGAGAAAATCGGCGAGGGCGGCGGCGCCAAGGCCATCGAGAGCCAGCATGCCAAGGGACGCCTCACCGCGCGGGAACGCATTGAACTGCTGGTGGATCCTAAAACGTTCTTCGAGCTGGGAATTTACGCAGCCCACGGCATGTATGAAGAGTGGGGCGGAGCGCCGGCCGCGGGCGTGATCACGGGCCTGGCGCGGGTGCATACCCGCATGGTGATGATCATCGCGAATGACGCCACGGTGAAGGCGGGCGCGTTTTTTCCCATGACTTCGAAGAAAGTGATTCGCGCCCAGAACATCGCTATCGAGAATCGCATCCCAACGATCTATCTGGTGGATTCGGCAGGTGTGTTCCTTCCGCTGCAGGAGGATGTGTTTCCGGACACGGACGATTTCGGCCGCGTCTTCCGCAATAACGCCGTCATGTCAGCTCTGGGCATTCCGCAGACCGCGGCCATCATGGGGATGTGCGTGGCGGGAGGCGGATACCTGCCGGTAATGTGCGATCACGTTTTAATGACCGACGGCAGCGGATTATTTCTGGCGGGGCCGGCGCTGGTGCAGGCAGCGATCGGGCAAAAAGTGTCCGCGGAAGATCTGGGCGGAGCGGCCATGCACGCGGGTATCAGCGGCACGGTGGATTTCCGCGAGCCGGACGATCCAGCATGCCTGGCGCGCATTCGCTCGATCGTCGAGAAGTGGGGATACCGCCGCCAGTCTCCCTGGGATCGCAAGAAGCCGGTTGAGCCTGCGTTGGCCGCGGAGGAGATTTACGGCATTTACGATTCTTCGCCGGCGCGTCCTTATGACATGAAAGAGATTCTGGCGCGCGTGCTCGATGGCAGCCAGTTTGACGAATACAAGCCGGAATACGGCAAGACGTTAATCTGCGGCTACGGCCGCATCGGCGGCTTCGCCGTGGGAATTGTTGCCAATCAAAAGTTGCACGCTCACCAGACCGACCATGAGGGCCACAAGCGGATCGAATTTGGCGGCGTGATCTATACGGAATCGGCGGAGAAGGCCGCTCGCTTCATCATGGACTGCAACCAGAATCTGATTCCGCTGATTTTCTTTCACGATGTGAACGGCTTCATGGTGGGCCGCGACGCCGAATGGAGCGGCATCATCAAGGCGGGCGCGAAGATGGTGAATGCGGTATCGAACTCGGTGGTGCCGAAGATCACCGTGATCGTGGGAGGATCGTTCGGTGCGGGACATTACGCCATGTGCGGCAAGGCGTTTGATCCCCGCTTTGTGTTTGCCTGGCCGACAGCTCGGTACGCTGTGATGGGTGGGGATTCCGCGGCCGGAACTTTGGTGGAGATTAAGGTGAAGCAACTGGAACGCGGCGGCACGAAGCTGGGCGAGGAAGAAAAGAAAGAGCTGTACGAATCGACGAAGCGCACTTACGACGAGCAGACGGACCCACGCTACGGCGCCGCCCGGCTGTGGATCGACAAGATCATCGATCCCATCGAAACGCGTGACGCCATCACGCAGGCTCTGGAAGCCGCGGCACTGAACCCGGACGTGCCGGAGTTCAAGGTGGGAGTGCTGCAAACATGATTCACCACGGAGACACGGAGGCACGGAGCAAACTCCTTCATGAACACCTCACCGAACAGGTCATCGGCGCTGCGATTGAAGTACATCGCGAACTTGGCCCCGGCCTGATGGAATCTGTTTATGAAGAGTGCCTCTGCCATGAACTGCATCTCCAGAAATTGAAATTCGAGCGGCAGATGGCGTTGCCAGTGCGATACAAGGGCATCAGCCTCGATTGCGGATATCGGATCGATCTTGTAGTTGAAGATTCGCTCATCTTGGAACTCAAGTGCGTGGAACACATCTTGCCAGTTCACGAAGCACAACTTCTGACATATTTGAAGCTAACTGGCAAGCGGGTTGGGCTCATTCTGAATTTCAATGTCTCGGTTCTAACAAGGGGCGGAATAGTTCGGAAAGTTCTTTGATTTCTTAATCTCCGTGCCTCCGTGTCTCCGTGGTGAATGAATTGTCTAAGATCGTGAAGCTTATCGAGTGTCCGCGGGACGCCTGGCAGGGCCTCAAAGGCCAGATTCCGTCCGACATCAAACGGGCCTATCTGCAGGCATTGATCAGCGCGGGATTCAAGCATATCGATGCCGTCTCGTTCGTGTCGCCCAAAGCCGTGCCGCAGATGGCGGATTCGGAAGAAGTGTTGAAGGAACTCGATCCTCCCGACGACGTGGAGATCATCGGCATCGTGGTCAACGAAAAGGGCGCGCAGCGTGCCATCGAGACACATGCGGTACACACTCTGGGATTTCCGTATTCGATTTCCGAGACATTCTTGCGCAAGAATCAGAATCAGTCGGCGGAAGATGCGCTCGACGAACTGGAGAAGGTCCAGAAAAAAGCCGACGATGCCTCCCTCGATGTGGTGGTCTACATCTCGATGGCGTTCGGCAATCCCTACGGCGATCTGTGGAACGTGGACGAAGTGATTGAAGCCATCTCGCTGATGGAGGTCGACAACCTGCGCATGATTTCGCTCGCCGACACGGTGGGCATGGCCACTCCGGAGCAGATAAGCGAACTCGCAGGCGCGGTGATGGCGAAGTACGATTACCTGGAGATCGGAGTTCATCTGCACAGCCGTCCAGAGCAGGCGGCGGCGAAAATTCTTGCAGCGTACGATGCGGGCTGCCGCCGCTTTGATTCCGCAATCGGCGGACTGGGCGGATGTCCCTTCGCGCAAGATGCGCTGGTCGGCAACATTGCAACCGAGAAAGTGATTGAGGTGTTGCAGCACCGGGGAGCGGAGTTGCCGCCTCTGAAGCCGCTGGATACTCTGCTTCGGGCATCGACCGAGATGGGTGCAAGGTACACCAACTCGGTGATTGATGATTAGCGGTTCCTGGATTCTTAGAGTTTCACCTAGGAAGATATGAACTACTCGACGATCCAACTCGCATACGATTCGCGCATCGCGACCATCACGCTGAGCCGTCCCGACAAGCGCAACGCCATCAGCTTCGAGTTGATTGACGATCTGCTGCGCGCGTTCAAGGAAGTGGAGACATCGAACGCGATCGTGCTCATCCTGACCGGCGCAGGCAAGGCTTTCTCCTCCGGCATGGACCTGGACAATTTGAAAGCGCTGGTTGGCCGCTCCGCGGAGCAGAACCTGAAAGATTCGGAGACGATGGTCCGCCTGTTCCGCACGCTCTACGAATTTCCTAAAGTCACGATTGCGGCGGTGAACGGCGCGGCCATCGCTGGCGGTACCGGATTAGCTTTGCTGTGCGACTTCACGCTGGCTGTGCCAGAAGCCAAGTTCGGCTACACCGAGGTTCGCATCGGTTTTGTGCCCGCTATTGTTTCCACCTTCTTGCTGCGTCAGGTTGGAGAGAAACAGGCACGCGATCTGTTGCTTACTGGGAGAATTATCGGCGCCGACGACGCGGCGCGCATGGGATTGCTCAACGAAATTGTTGCGCCGGAAAAACTGATGGCTCGCGCGCGCGAATTGGCCTCGCTGCTGATGGAGAATAGTCCAGCTTCGCTGCGCGCCACCAAAAAACTGCTCAGCGATCATGGACGTGCCGAACTCGACAGTCAGATAGAAGCGGCGGTGCGGGAGAATGCCGCGATCCGCACCACGGCCGACTTCCGCGAAGGCATCGCGTCATTCCTCGAAAAACGCAAACCGGTGTGGACGGGCGAATGAACTCGAATCACCCACAGGCGGTCAATGAAACCCGGCTGCGCGTGCGTTACGCCGAGACCGATCAGATGGGAGTGGTTTATCACTCCAACCACTTCATCTGGTTCGAGGTGGGACGCGTCGAATTGCTGCGGCAACTGGGCTTTTCCTATCGTGACATGGAAAGCCAGGATGGACGCTTCATCGCCGTGGCCGAGGCGAAATGCCGCTACCGCGCCCCGGCGCACTATGACGAAGAGATTTTGGTGCGGACGGAGTTGTTGAATGTACGCGACTCGGTGGTCCACTTTGGTTATGAATTGCGCCGCGCGGAAGACGGCACGTTGCTGGCGGAAGGCGAGACCACGCACATCGTTACCGACGCAGCCATGAAGATTGCCGTGCTGCCGGAGAAGTATTTGAAAGTATTTCGCGCGGCGGTAGGGAAACAGGACGGGAAGGTCTCTTGAACGCACTTCACATTAGCGGCAACGATCTCACTCTGGAAGCAGTACGCGAAGTCGGAGCCGAACGTCGTCCCGTGCTCTTGTCGGCCGACGCGCGCGAGGCCGTGGGCCGGGCACGCGCGGTGGTCGACGAGATTGTCGCCACCAACAAGCTGGCCTACGCGATCACTACCGGCGTGGGCAAGCTCAGCGATGTGCGCATTGCCGGCGACCAGATTCGCGAGCTGCAGGTCAACCTGGTTCGTTCGCACGCGGTCGGAGTTGGCGAACCGCTCTCGGCGGCGGAAACGCGTGCCATGATGCTGTTGCGCGCCAATTCTCTGGCCAAGGGATTCTCGGGCGTACGTGCGGCCGTCATCGACACGCTTTGCGAAATGCTGAATCGCGGCGTCACTCCCTACGTGCCGTCGCAAGGCAGCGTGGGCGCGAGCGGCGATCTGGCTCCCCTGGCTCATCTCGCGCTGGCGTTGATCGGCGAGGGCGAATGCTTCGACGCAGCGGGCGCGCGTGTTCCCAGCGCCGACGCGCTGAAAAAGGCTCAGATCAAACCGTTGGTGCTGGAGGCCAAAGAAACCATTTCGCTCATCAACGGGACACAAGCCATGCTGGCCGTGGGCACGCTGGCGCTGCTGGCTGCGGAGACTCTGGTCGATTCCGCCGACGTCTTGGGCGGGCTCTGCTGTGACGCGCTGAAAGGCACCGACGCGGCCTTCGACGAACGCATTCACAAAGCGCGTCCGCACCGCGGACAAATGAAAACGGCGGCGAACCTGCGCAAGATGCTCGAAGGCAGCCCGATTCGCGAATCCCACCGCGAGTGCGGCCGCGTGCAGGACGCCTATTCGCTGCGCTGCATTCCGCAGGTGCACGGCGCGGTGCGCGATACCCTGGCGCACTGCCGCGAAGTCTTTGAGATCGAGGCGAACTCAGCGGTGGACAATCCTCTGGTCTTCATCACAGACGCCAAGAATTTCAAAGGCGATGTGATCTCGGGAGGAAACTTTCACGGTGAGCCGCTGGCGTTTGCCTTGGATTTTCTGGGCATCGTGTTAAGCGCGCTCGCCGGCATCAGCGAGCGCAGGATCGAGCGTTTGGTAAATCCCGCGCTCAGCGAGGGTTTGCCCCCGTTCCTGGCTCACGGCGCAGGCTTGAATTCCGGTTTTATGATGCCGCAGGTCACGGCGGCCGCGCTGGTCAGCGAAAACAAAGTGCTGGCGCATCCCGCGTCGGTCGATTCGATTACCACCTCGGGCAACAAGGAAGACTACGTCTCCATGGGCATGACGGCGGCGAATAAGTTGAAGCGTATTGTGGAGAACACGCGCAACGTTCTCGCCATCGAAGCCATGGCCGTGGCACAGGCCATCGACTTCCTCGCTCCGCTGAAAACCTCGAAGCGCGGACAGGCCGCGCATGCGGCGATCCGGTCGGTGTGCCCTACGGTGGACAAAGACCGCGTCATGTACAAAGACTTTGCCCGGCTGGCGGAGTTGATCGCGAGTGGGAAAGTGGCGGACGTGCTCGCCTAGGACGCTCACAGCTTTGCCCGAGATTACAATATCCGGAATTTTTGCAGTTCTGCTCTTGACGCGGCGTTTTTGCGTGATACCATTCACGTTTCTCCGGAACAAATGGGCCCCCACATCGTGATGTATGAATGCATTACCCAACCCGACCGGGTCCCCGGCCGAACCTGTTTCTAAGCGGCACTCAGACAACAGGCACAAGTGGTATCTGGAGCTTCTGGAAACCTGCCGCGCACTGGCTGGACTGCCCGTGCTGATTTCGTTGATCCTCGAAGCCATCACTCCGGACACCAAAACCATCGGAATCGGGGCTGTAATCGCCGTCGTCATCGCGCTCGTTTTGCATTTCTTTCCGAAACTAAGGCTCATGTTGAAGCCCCGCAGCGGGCATGCCTTCTGGGCCTTGGCGCCGTGGCTGCTTAATGCCGTCCTTGCGGGATTTTTGATCTTTGTCGTCCTTCCCCATCGTGCAATCGGGCAGGGCCAGGCGCTGGCGAGCTCTTGGCTGAAGTGGCAAGTGGATCTCGAACAAGCCTCCGGCAAATGCGCAAAGGCCACGCCAAAGGACGAAACTTTGTGGCAGCGCTCCTCGCCGGACTGGCTGCAAAACCTGATAATGAACCAAGGTAAGACCAAGGAGGAAGTAGCTAAGGCAACAAAGGATAGAGAAACAGCCAAAGCAGCAGCCGTGGAAGAATGCATGGCGGACAAGATGCAGCCGGTTATCGGCAGCCGACCGCGTCTCGCAGGCGACCTGACTGGCTTAGTCAGTGACCTCGTAGCTGGCCAATTGGTTCTGGCAGACCAGAACACGAGAGCCGTGCTGCAGAACCGCCTCAGCATTGGAGAGAAATTTCTGGGATCGGGCCGGTCGGAGCCCGTGGATGCAAACGACTATAAAGACGCCAGCGTCCTCGAATATCTGGTCCCTAATCTCAGCGATACATCGTCCAATGTTTGGGTTTGGCAGCTGGACAACGAGACGCGCCTCGACCCGACGCCAATTACAGATCGCAATCTCATGAAGGTTTTGCTGACCGAGCCAAACTATGAGCGGGTGCAACACTCAGACAGGGCTCAACAACACTCAAAGTTCAAGGACCGATGGCAGGTCTTGAAAGCGCACTTGCAACCGAACGATACGCGCCCGATATTGGTTCGTTTTTCCCCTCTTCCCCCAAACATAACGTACTCAGGATGCCTGGGGCGCCCACCCGCCACACGCGTTTTCATGAGCAATCTGGATGAACTCAAAGAAAGAACTGTGGGGGAAGCGGCAAAGAGCACCGGATGGTCAGTCTCCGCGAACCTCGAGGAGCCGGGAGTCAAGCTCTTCATTTGGATTTATGCTCCCGAGTATGAAGGTCAGGCTGTTCCCGCCACCTGGGGGAATGTGCTGACGAATTTTGGAAAATGGATTACCGCCGAGCCTTGCAAACCGTAAACGAGCGCTTCCGATGACTGCGACCGTGCTTACCTAGTTCGCCGCGCTGCCGTCCAATCCGAGCTTGCCGGCAATCCCCTGCAGCGCTTCGATGCAGAAGGCGATGTGTTCGTCCAAATCCACGCCCAGCGCGGCGGCGCCGTTGACGATGTCGTCGCGGTTCACTTTGCGGGCGAAGGCTTTGTCCTTCATTCTTTTTCGCACTGACTTTGCATCCACTTCAGCTAACGACTTTCCGGGCTTGATCAAAGCCACGGCGGTGATGAATCCGGCGAGTTCATCACAGGCGAAAAGAGCTTTTTCCATGGGTGAATCGCGCGTGACCCCGCTATATTCGGCGTGCGACATAACGGCTCGGCGGATTACCTCCGGCCATCCCCGCTCTTTCAGAATCTCATTGCCTTTGTAGGGATGGTCTTCCAGGCTGGGATACTTCTCGTAGTCGAAGTCGTGAATGAGTCCGACAATCCCCCACAGGTCTTCCTCGGACAACCCAAGCTCTGAGGCCTTCGAGTTTCCAGCGCCGAATTTGCGAGAACAAGAACGCATGCAAGCCTCCACCGCCAGCGCGTGCTTGCGCAGACTTTCTGACTGCGTGAACTCAGTTAGTAAACACCACGCGGCTTCGCGATCAATCATGCTTTTCTGCCCTGTTTTTGCGGGATTTCACCGCATAGTTCCGGTTTTCGCCGGCAAGATCCACGGCCTCATCCATTTTAACCTTGACATGCACAGGCCTTGTACCGCAGATTGAGGGCTGCAGTCGGAACCTCTCCCCCAAATGTTAGGTTCCGTTGTTCAGAAGTAAGGAGTAGCCCGCTCTGGCACTCCCACAACCCGATGGCCACGACCCTTGCCCCGGTAGATTCACGGGAAGTCGTCCGTTGCGATCACTGCCTGTTGGTTCAATTCCGTACGGTTAACAACAATTGCCGCCGCTGCCACTCGTCCCTGGACGAGGAGCCCGAGCCCGAGCCAGTGGTGATGGCGCCGCCGGTGATGATGCCGATGCCCGGGATGGGCCGCGGACATCTGAACCTGGCCGCGTCGATCCGCTCGCTGCGTTTGCGCAGCGGGCTGAGCCAGCGTCAACTGGCGGGACGCATGTCCGTACCGCGGACCTACGTTTCCAAGATCGAGAACGAAAAAGCCACGCCGACGCTGTCGTCCCTGGAACGGCTGGCGCGAGCCCTGGAGGTGACCGTGCCGGAACTGCTCAGTGGCGGAGAAAAGAACCGCCAGGACGAAATCAGCGAGCTGATGAAAGATCAGTTTATCGCCGAGATTCTGCCGTTCGTATCGCAACTGAACGGGATGCAGATGTCGAGCGTCCTGACTCAGTTGCGGGATCTAACGGTGCGGCCGAGACGGACCGCGTAAGAATTAAGGGTTCATGTGGGGACAGCCGCTCACGGCTGTCCGCCGGACGAAGTCCGGCTGCTGTATTACACGATTTTCTCCGGGCAACCAGCCAACTCAACGCCGGGACCAGACCTTGGTCCCGGCTTTTTTCTGGCCTCGCCAGTATTGATTACTCCCGATCCTTCGGCGCCGCAATGCCCAGAAAAACCAGAATGGACTGATTCAGCCGCACCATATCCTCGTCGGCAAGGCGCCCTACACGCGTACCGAGCCTCGTCTTGGGAACGGTAGTGATCTTATCCACCATCAACCGGCAAGGAGCGCGCAACCCGTTGCTTTCCGTTGGCGCAACTAGAAGGCGAAACAGCGGGGCGTCGGTTGGGTCGGTTGTGAATGCGCAGATGGTCACCGAATCCGTCTTTTCGAAACGGTGGTCCTGAAGAATGACGGCTGGACGAGGCTTTCCAGCGTAATCTTTGCCGCCCGCAACGGTCCAAATTTCTCCACGCTTCATTTAGACGAATCTGACGCACCACCCCAGTCAGAAACCGCATCGATGAAAGCCCGGTCCTCCCCCGCGTAGGGGCTATTTGCCACGGCCAGGGTTTGCCGGCGCGCTTCCTTGACGAAAGCGGACGAGCGCATATCGGGAACCCAAATTTGGATCGGGCGAAGACCCTGTTTGCGCAGCCGCTCGCGATGTGCTCTGACCTTGTCTCGCGATGGGGACTGAGTGCGTGCTGGCATTTATTCTCCTCGGTTACATGTAACCTAACACAGTATCTGCGAGAAAGAAAGTCGTGGAGGTCGGAAGATATATCTATCCGAAAATCCAACAAGGTGGATATTGTTGCCATCACCGGCCGGGCTGAATCTTCCAGAATCTCAACCACATCTATCCAGCATGCATCTGGAAAATATTGGACAGTCACTTTCTGAGTTGTCTCCCGCGGGAAGGGCTGCTTCCCCAATTCCCGACTCTGATACCGACATCCTCGATGCCTACTCCCGCGCGGTCACCGGAGCAGTCGAGCGCATTAGCCCATCGGTGGTGAACATTGAAGTGCATCAATCCGCGGGCCGGACGCGCTCGGGCGAGCCGCGTGAACGGCGCGGCGGAGGCTCGGGATTCGTATTCACTCCCGATGGCCTGATTCTCACCAACAGCCACGTTGTTCATGACGCGCGGCGCATGGAAGTCACGCTGGCCGATGGCCGCCGCATGCCGGCAAGCGCGATCGGAGACGATCCGGCGAGCGACTTGGCAGTCGTCAGAGTGGATGAGCCTGGCTTGACTGCCGCTGCTCTAGGCGATTCGCAACAGCTTCGTGTGGGACAACTGGTGGTTGCAATCGGCAACCCGTATGGCTTTCAGTCGACCGTGACGGCGGGCGTGGTGAGCGCGCTGGGACGTTCGTTGCGGTCGTATTCCGGGCGGCTGATCGATGATGTGATCCAGACCGATGCCGCGCTCAACCCGGGCAACTCCGGAGGACCGCTAGTAGATTCCGCGGGGCGTGTTGTCGGGGTGAATACGGCGACCATTTTGCCGGCGCAGGGAATATGTTTCGCCATCGGCATCAACACGGCGAAGTTCGTGGCCAGCCGCTTGCTGCGTGACGGACGCATCCGCCGCAGCTACATCGGCGTCTCGGCACAGACCGTGCCGATCCATCGCCGCGTGGTGCGCTTCTACGATTTGCCCAAGGAAACGGGCGTGGTCGCGTTGTCGGTGGAGGAAAAGAGTCCGGCGCAGCGCGCGGGCGTGCGCGAAGGCGACGTGATCGTCGCCCTGGAAGGCCATCCCGTAGCCGGCGTGGACGATCTGCACCGCGTGCTCACCGATGTTCGCGTCGGCGTAAGCTGCTCGCTCACCGTGCTGCGGCGGACGGACAAGCTAGAGTTGAAGGTTGTGCCGGAGGAAACGAAGTAGACCGTGTGCCCGGCGCCCTCGCCGCGAACGATCTGGGTAACCAAGAGTCGCATGACTTTGGGAATGTCGAATATCTACGCTTCTTTGGAGCGGTAAACTATACTTAATGGGTCATGGCAAAGTCCACCCCTAAGTCGAAATCCGCGATGGATACTCTGGTCGATTCGTTTAGCGATTTGGTGGAGGACGCGAGAAAAAGCATGCCTCCCGAGGAGTTCCGCCAGGCAGAGAAGGAATTCGACGAGATTGTGGATAAAGCTAAAGCCCGCGCGTCTCGCGCCGGGCGTCGTGAAACCGCATAATCCAAGCCTTCAGCTCTTCCTTCCCGACGTCTGGCTTGAATTTCTTCACGGCGGCAACAAACTCTTCCTCAGTCCCGTACTCCACGGCAAAGGCTAATTTTTCTGCGAGTTCCTTCTTGCGGCGAATCGCCTCCGCGTCGGTGCGATCTTCCTTCGGTGGTTTCCATCGACGTGGCATACTCTAACCGCTCCTCTAGTTGGCTCCCGATCGCTTTAGGCTCTCCAAGCGTTCGGGCGGAAGGGTAGCCTCGAACATCCTTTCTTTTTCGTTCCAGGTTATCGGCATCGTTTCGCGTTTATGTGCCTTCCAGCCGATATGCCCGAGAAACGACTTGGCTCTGAGGCTTCCTGAATGGCTCGCAGCAACAATCGAAAGTGCGTAGGAATTCTTGTCACCCCTCTGCGTTGCCTTGAGGGCCAGCCTGTGACTGCTTCCGTCCCAAAGCAACAGGACTGACGTTATCCGAGAGTCCCTTGCGATTCTGACTGCCGCCGCATTTATCGTCATTCTGCCATCCGGCGTAATGGAGAGCGTAGGTGTCTCGACTCTCGCCCCGGTCCTCTTGAACACTTCGTAGGCCATATCTTTGCCGCAGACCTATGCTTATATTAAGCCATGTACATAGGCTACGTAAGCGTATAAATAGCCTTCAGCCCAGCCGTCAAGAGACCAATAAGGGAAAGCTTCAGGTCAAAGCTGAGCGAAGGTGTTCATCGGCCGGTACATCGGCGTGCCCTTCGCGTCATTGCGACCCGCTTCCCGGCTATGTTAGCTTCAATGCGAAGGGGATCACTTTGCAGCACAAAGTTCCCGCCGGGCTGGATCGCAAGGAAACGGAAATCTACCGGCAGCTTGATCCAGAGCGGCTCCCACGACACATCGCGATCATCATGGACGGCAACGGGCGCTGGGCCAAACGGCGCCACATGCCGCGCGTGGCCGGACATCGCGCCGGAGTGGCGGCGGTGCGCTCGACGGTGGAAACGGCGGCGCGCATCGGCATTCATGCGCTTACGCTCTACGCCTTCTCGGAAGAAAACTGGAAGAAGCGCCCGAAAAGCGAAGTCGACTTCCTCATGGGGCTGTTGAGCCGCTATCTGAAGGCGGAAGTTCCCACGCTGAATGAGAACAACATCCGACTGGAATACATTGGGCGGCAGCACGAACTGCCGGAAGATGTGCAGGAGCGCATGGCCTGGGCGCGAGAGAGTACGGCGCGCAATAGCGGGACGGTGCTTACGCTGGCGCTGAACTACAGCGCGCGCAGCGAATTGGTGGATGCGTTCCGCTCCATGGTGAACGCCGCTTCGCAGAACGGCGGCTTCGAGCATCTGCGCATCGATGAAGACGCGGTGGCGCGTCATCTTTATACGCGGGATTTGCCGGATCCGGATCTGGTGGTGCGCACTTCGGGTGAGATGCGGCTGAGCAACTTCCTGCTGTGGCAGCTGGCTTATGCCGAGATCTATGTGACTTCAACCTTGTGGCCCGATTTCCGCGGCTCGCATTTGCTGGAAGGCATTGCCGAGTACCAGAAACGCGAGCGGCGCTACGGCGGGCTGAACCATCCCGGCTGAGCGTTCCGATTGAAAGATCCAGATTGAATCATGGCGATGCGAACGCTCACTCCGAAGCAGCGAAGATCACCAAGCAGCCTCCTAGCATGCTAAAGCGCATCGCGACCGCAGCCGTCCTGATTCCGATTGTGATGTTGCTGGTGCTGCGCGCGCCGGTGCCGGTCGTGGCCGTGGTGGCAGCAGCGGTGGCGCTGATCACCGTGCATGAATTCCTGAAGCTCACCGAATCCTATGGGGTGCAGCCGCTGCGTCTGCCCACCTATGTCTTCGTCGCACTGTGTTTTCTGCTGCTGGCGGCGAGTGCCGCCGGCGAAGCTCCGCAACTCTCGGCGCTGAAGTTTGTGCTCGGGGCGGGGTTTGCGGCGGCCATCGCTCCATTCATTTTTCTGACCATCACCATGCGCCGGGCGCAGATGAGCAGCGCGTATCCGGCGGCGGCGGCCTCGGCGTTCGCCTTCGCCTATATCGCCCTGCCCATGGCCATGCTGGTGCAGTTGCGCCAGCAGTGGGCAGGAGCGTTCTGGCTGCTCTACCTGCTGCTGGTGGTTTGGGCGGGAGACATTTTCGCTTACTTCGTGGGCCGGTCGCTGGGACGACACCTCATGGCGTCGCGCATCAGCCCGAAAAAGACCTGGGAGGGCGCGGCGGCTTCGCTGGCGGCAAGCCTGGTGGTGGGAATTCTGCTCTTCAACCATGCCCGGCAGATCAGTTCGTTCTTGTTGAGCCTGAGACTGATCGAGCGCCGCGACGGGTTGTTCGGGGAGAATCTTGAAATGTGGCCGATCATTCTGCTGACGGTCGCGCTGAACGTCGCGGCGCAGCTGGGCGATCTGGTGGAATCGTTGATCAAGCGCGGGGCTGGAGTGAAGGACTCAGGCACAATTCTTCCCGGCCACGGCGGCATGCTGGACCGCATCGACGCGCTGCTCTTTGCCGCTCCGGTACTATGGTTTTATGTAACTTGGCGCGCAATGCAGTAAGGGTTTTGCAATGGTAGAATTGCCTCAGTTCCCTCCCCTCAAATCACTTCACCTGGATAGCCTTCTGAACGCAGCCAAACTTGCGCAGATGGAGCGGCTTTCGACCGAGACCCTGAAGGTCTCACTATTGCCGGGATTACCAGGGTGTCTGAAAACACGGCCGGATGGAACTATACTGGATGGGCATCATCGCATCCACATACTGCGTCAGCGACGCGTGGACGTTGACGAGCTTCCGAGGGAAGTCGTTGTGAAGGGCTAACACCGAGAGAATGCGGCAGGAACTTTATTGGATCGAGGGATCGTGGCCGGGGAAGCTGGCAGTGGGCCCTCGTCCGCGCGGCGGGGACTGGCTGAAGCATGATGTTGCCGGCTGGAAGGGAGCCCATGTCGATAGCGTGCTTTCGCTGCTGACGCCGGACGAAGAACACGACCTGGATCTCAGCGGTGAGGCGGACGAGGTGAGAGCGCTGGGAATGAACTTCACTTCGTTTCCCATTCCTGACCGCCAGGTTCCAAAGTCAGAAGCTAGGTTGGCCGAGACTTTGGAAAAGGTTGCTCACGTTCTTTCGGCCGGTAAGAATGTCCTCGTACACTGCCGGCAAGGAATCGGGCGCAGCGGGTTGGTGGCAGCGTGTCTCCTTGTGAAAAAGGGACTGAGCCCGGGGGCAGCAATCGATTCCGTCTCGGCGGCACGCGGAGCATCTGTTCCAGAAACGACGGAGCAACGAGATTGGATTGACCATCACGCCTCTGCATTAACGAAGTGAAGGCATACGCAACTGCTTTGCGAATGACAATGACAATGAAGTGCATCTCCATCCTGGGATCCACCGGCTCGATCGGGCGCAGCACGCTGAGTGTGGCCGAATCCTATCCGGAGCGCTTTCAGATCGTCGCGCTGGCAGCGGGCGCTAACCTGGAGGCGGCTTTCGAGCAGGCGCGGCGGTGGCGTCCGCGACTCATTTCGATGGCGGCGGAATCCGACGCCGATGTGCTGCGCGGGCGTCTGAAGCAGGCTGGCCTGGGCGAAATCGAAGTGGTTTACGGTTCGGCCGGCACGGTGAAGGTGGCCACGCATTCGGAGGCCGACTTCGTGGTAAGCGCCATCGTGGGCGTGGCAGGACTGGAGGCGACCTACGAAGCAGTAAGGGCAGGAAAGACTGTTGGGGTGGCCAATAAGGAGTGCCTGGTCGCCGCCGGCGAGTTGATCACGGACGAGGCGCGACGCCAAGGCAAGCCGCTGCTGCCCATCGACAGCGAGCACAACGCGGTGCATCAGTGCCTGCGCGGTGGGCGGATGGAGGAAGTGGAGCGCATCTGGCTGACGGCTTCCGGCGGCCCATTTCTAAATACGCCGCGGTCGCAGTTCAGCTCCATTACTGTGGAGCAGGCGCTCAACCATCCCACCTGGAAGATGGGCAAGCGCATCACCATCGACTCGGCGACGCTGATGAATAAAGGCTTCGAGGTGATCGAGGCGTGCAGGCTGTTTCACGTTCCGCCGGCGAAAGTCGAAGTGATTGTCCATCCGCAATCCACCATTCACTCCATGGTCGAGTTTATCGATGGCAGCATACTGGCTCAGTTCTCGGTGACCGACATGCGCTTGCCGATTCTGTACGCGCTAACATATCCCGAGCGGATTCAGTCAGATATGCGCTTTCCGGTGGGTAACTTGCGTCATCTGGACTTCTGTCCTCCAGACATGAATAAATTCCCTTGTCTGCGTTTAGCGTATGAAGCAGCGGAGGCGGGCGGCGCGAAAACGGTCGCGCTGAACGCCGCCGATGAAGTTGCGGTGGCCGCGTTTCTCGAGGGAAGCATCGCTTTCGATGAGATTCCCAGGATCATCGAAGACGCGATTTCAGCATCTAACTCTGGGAAGCTGGAGTCGATTGCAAAGGTGCTTGAAGCCGACGTCGAAGCCCGCCGATATGCTCAAGAGCGGGTGCGCCGGATGGGGAACACAGCCGAACGGCCGCGAGCAACTTCTTTCATCTAGTGTCGAGTTTGGGGAATCTAACGAAGAGCGCAATGCGTATCTAACTTATGCCTGACTTTCTGATCTCTCTGATCGCGGTCGTCGTCATCCTCGGCCTCATGATCCTGATCCACGAGCTGGGCCACTATGCGGTGGCCAAGTGGCTGGGTGTACGAGTCGAAGTCTTCTCCATTGGGTTCGGCAAGCGGCTGCTCGGCTTCCGCAAGGGGGACACCGACTACCGCATCAGCGCCATTCCACTCGGCGGCTACGTCAAGATGAGTGGCGAGAATCCCATGGACGAGCGCACCGGCGATCCGGCGGAGTTTCTGTCGCATTCGCGCTGGCACCGCTTCCTGATCGCCATTGCCGGCCCGTCGATGAACATTCTGCTGGCTGTCTTTCTGCTGGTCGGCGTCTTCATGGTGCACTACGAGTATCCTGCGATCTACGACGGGCCCACGGTGATCGGATGGGTTATGCAGGACACCCCCGCCGCCAAAGCAGGCTTTCAACCGGGCGACCGCATTGTCCGCATCGATGGCATACAGAATCCGACCTGGGAGCAGGTTGACACGCGCGAAGCGTTGAACCCGGGCCAGCCTTTGGACGTTACGGTCGACCGCAGTGGACAACTTCTCAGCCGGACGATTTCGCCCCAGGCTTATGGCGTCGATCAGATCGGATTTGCCGGCTGGGCCGCCAAAGAGCCCTGTGTCTGCGTAACCGAGTTGAGTCCCGGCATGCCCGCGGAAAAAGCCGGGCTGCGCGAGGGCGATGAGATTCTCGCTGTGGATGGCAAGCC
Source organism: uncultured Acidobacteriaceae bacterium (assembly GCA_963749985.1). Lineage (GTDB taxonomy): Bacteria > Acidobacteriota > Terriglobia > Terriglobales > Acidobacteriaceae > Sulfotelmatobacter. The sequence goes on from CAVVOS010000010.1 coordinate 100,977, forward strand.
CGTACCGGCGCTCGCTGCCATGGTGGAAATGCTGAAGATCACCAAGGATAAGCCGATTTCCCTCACTGTGCGCCGCGGCACCGAAACCAAAGATTTCACGGTTCAGCCGGTTCTTCAGGACAAGAATTACCGCATCGGCATCGGCAGCATGCCCATGCGAGTGACCAGTCTCGCCTTCCCTGCCGCTCTGCATCTTTCGCTACAGGAGAACAAGAAAGCTTCCCTGCTGATTCTGGAGCTGGTGCAAAGGATGCTGCAGGGGAAGATTTCCATGCGCTCCATCGAGGGTCCGATTCGCATCGGGCAAGCCGCCGGAGAAGCCGCCCGCCGCAAGGGCTGGACGCCCCTTCTGCTGCTCACTTCCGCCATCAGCCTGAACCTGGGCGTCTTTAACCTTTTGCCCATCCCCATTCTCGATGGCGGGGTGATTTTCTTCCTCCTGATCGAGACCTTGATGGGCCACGACATCAGCCTGCGCATCAAGGAACGCGTTTACCAGGCCGCATTCGTTTTCCTGGTATTGTTCACCGTCGTCGTCATCTACAACGACTTGATGAAGACCATCCCCGGACTGATGGACCGGCTGCCCTAGGCCATCGCGTCTCTTTAGCCCGCCTTGCCAGATCCTCCTCACTGAGATACAATGTATCTCAGTGAGGAATCATGGCCGCTAGTGAAATGGTTCATGTTCGAGTAGAAAAACGCATCAAGGCGCAGGCTGCCAAAACACTGGCTGCGATGGGGTTGTCCGTATCCGATGCCGTGCGCGTCCTGCTGACGCGAGTGGCGGCGGAGAAGGCCCTGCCTTTTGAAGTGAAAGTGCCTAACGCTGCAACCGCAGCGGCCATGCAGGAGGCCCGAAAAGCGGGCCTGACCTCGTTCAACAGCGTCTCCGACCTGATGAGCGACTTGAATGCGGAGGATTGAGCGCACTGGCGCGTTCCGCAGTGACTTCAAGCGCGAAAAACGCGGACAGCACCGTCGTGACATTAATTCCCTCGTCTCCAACGTTGTCTCCCTCCTAGCTGAAGACACGGCCTGCCGGAGAAGAACCACGATCACGGGCTCTCCGGCGCATGGCGCGACCATCGCGAATGTCACCTGAAGCCCGATCTGCTGATGATCTATCGCAAGCCGGATGCAGAGGTTCTGCAACTTATTCGCCTAGGTTCGCATAGCGAGCTTTTCGGCTAACGGTGGCCCATCTCGTATAGTGATTGCGTATCACCAGTGCCTTCCCGGACGCTGAAGAGGCCAGACCATCTCGCGGACTGCGGGATGGAGCCTACATCACCAGAAATCCAGAAACACCAGGTACGATTATGCACGGGGCAATCGTTGTTCTGCCTCTGCTGCCAGTTCTCTGGAAACTGCTTCGCATGTGTTCCTTGGAACTAAAGGTAACGTTCACTTTCAACAAATGAGCGTGTGTGCCCTGTCATTGCCCATCAGGGATGACAGGGCGCGCATCCTCTACGTGGCCTTTCGCATAACAACCGGAAGGCGCATGTTAAAATAGGGCTTCCATGTCCATCATCCCACGCAGAAAAACCCTCACCGCTGTCGTCGGTGGCGTGCGCGTCGGCTCGGATGCACCGATCGTGGTGCAGTCCATGACCAACACCGATACCGCCGACATCCCTTCGACCGTCCAGCAGTGTGCCGCCCTGGCTCGAGCCGGCTCGGAGCTGGTGCGCATCACCGTCAACAACGAAGAGGCTGCCGCCGCCGTTCCGCGCATTGTCGAGGAGCTCGACAAGCAGGGCGTGCGCGTGCCCATCGTCGGCGACTTCCACTACAACGGTCACGTTCTGCTCACCAAGTATCCCGAGTGCGCCCGCGATCTGGCGAAGTACCGCATCAATCCCGGCAACGCCAGCATCGGCAAGACCGGCGACTCGAATTTCCGCACCATGATCGAAGTCGCAGTGAAGTACCAGAAGCCGGTGCGCATCGGCGTGAACTGGGGCTCGCTCGACCAGACCCTGCTGACCAAGATGATGGACGAGAACTCAGCCCTGGCCGAGCCCAAAGAAGCCCGCGACGTCACCATGGAAGCGATGGTGGTGAGCGCGCTGAACTCCGCCGATCTGGCACAGAAATTCGGCCTGCGCGCCGATCAGATTATCTTGAGCGCGAAAGTCAGCGGCGTGCAGGATCTAATCGACGTTTACCGCGCGCTCGCCGCCCGCTGCAACTACCCGCTGCACCTCGGCCTCACCGAAGCCGGCATGGGAGCGAAGGGCGTGGTCGCATCGAGCGCGGCCATGGGCGTGGTGCTACAGGAAGGCATCGGCGACACCATCCGCGTCTCGTTCACCCCCGCGCCCGGAGGCGACCGCACTGAAGAAGTCCGCGTAGCCCAGCAGATTCTGCAATCCATGGGCATTCGCAGCTTTACGCCGCAGGTTACAGCCTGCCCCGGCTGCGGACGCACCACCAGCACCTTCTTCCAGGAAATGGCGCGAGCAGATTCAGACTTACCTGCGCGAGCAGATGCCCGCATGGAAAGGCCGCTACATCGGCGTCGAAGAGATGAAGCTGGCTGTGATGGGATGCGTGGTCAACGGCCCCGGCGAATCGAAGCACGCCAACATCGGCATCTCGCTGCCCGGAACATTCGAGGAGCCCAAAGCCCCGGTCTACGTAGATGGACGCCTGTTCACCACGCTCAAGGGCGATCGCATCGTGGCCGAGTTCATCGGGATCCTCGACGAATATGTCGACTCCCACTACGCCGCCAGAGATTTGCAAAACGAAGAACTCGCCGCTAAGAACTAACAGCTCAGAGCCAGGCGTTCGATTGCAAATAGCGCGGACGAACGCCGCAATAAGCCCCCAAAAATGGCAGCCGCCCTGTGCCTCACTGCCCGTCGAGTAAGAAGATCGGATTCTGCAACGCCGTCCCGCTGCTGGCTGCCGGGGGAGTAAGCAGGTCCGTGACCAGCGAATCGGCGGGAACATTCCCGCCTGAGTTGTTCACATTGCCGCCGTTGGTAATGATGTCGGCAATGGCGCCCGCATCGCACATGCTCACATAGACATGGCTGCTGTCCTCGGCGGCAACGGTAAACATTCGGAAGCGGGTGGTACTCGGGGAGTACAGCGCACCCGCGACCAGCGGAATCGGCCCGCAGGAAAGCACTGGCGCAGCCGCGAATTGATTCGCCGCCACGGCGCCCAGCAAAGTCAGAATTGGCGTGCCGGGATACTTCAGCGTGAGAGTATTGGCGTCAAACACGGTGAGTTCTGGGATCACGCAGGGCAGTGACGAGCCGACAATCGGGTCAGGACAAGACGAAGCCGTTTGATAGCTGGCCACGTAGAACCGGCTGCCGTCGAGCAATGCGGTCACGGAAACCGGAATCACCGGGCTGCATCCTGCACACGGCGGGTTGGTAGTTGGACTCAGCCCGGGAATCGCGAGCGGGGGCGCCAGCAGAATTGGTGTATCGTTGGCTCCGCCCGTATCGGAAAAAACAGAGACCGTCCCACTCACCGGATTCGTCACATAAAGCCGGTTCAGGATCGGGTCGTAGAAAATAAAGTTTGCCCCCACGCCAGACACTACCCCGCCGCCTACGGGAAGGCTGCTCGTAACCGTGTCCGTAGCTTCATCAATCGTGACCAGTTGGCCATCGCCCTGGGTCAACACATAGATCTTCTGGCTATCCCCGCGCGCCACCGCCCACACCGGATTCACTCCAGAGAAGCCGGTAACCGGGTTCTGCGACAGATCGGCCGTAGTATTCAAGCTGGTGACCGTGTTGTCTCCCTGGTTCGCCACGTAGATCTTGAGGCCATTTGGCGTCTCAGCCAGACTAACCGGGTGTGCTCCCACAATTGCACTATTGCTGACGACATTCGACGTCGTGTTAATAGCGGAAACTGAATTGGAGTTGTAGTTCGCCACGTACATGACGTTGTTCTGCGTGCTGTTGAGAAACACCGGCTGCGGAGGAATGGAGGCGATTCCCCCGGCCAATGACGGGAGCGCGAACCCGCTGGCGGCATTGTCCGTGTACGTGATCGTGTTCCCGTTGATGGTTAAAATCGGGAAAGTGCCGTCGTAGGCAAGGGGGTTGCACGGTGGCGTCGCGACAGGGCTGCAATTGGGAATAACTAGTCCGGCGATCGTGATTGCATATCCCGCCACGACATTGCTCAAGGGTGCGCTGAGCGTGACGGTGACGAGATTACCCGACTCACTGATCGCAGAGATGCTCGATGTCTGATTAACCAGACTGGGCACCGGGATCGTGGCCACCGCGCCCAAGCCACTCCCTATCCTTGATTGGAATACCGGAGTGAAGGACGAAACCACGTCGATTCCCCCGGAAACACTGCTCGCACTCGCCACAAACACTCTGGAATCGTTGGGCGAAATGGCAGCGTGGGTGGGATTTTCACCGAGATTGGGCTTCGAAGGATCGTAGTTCGGAGTCTCTCCGACGATGGTGTCTCCCGACACGTCAATCTGCATCGCCCCGCCCGGGTAGTTCAGCGTGTTGGCGGTAATGCCGAAGACAGCGTGGAAGTTGGAAGGAGTTGGAGCCGTTTCCACCGGGCATCCGGGAATCCCACCCCCTGCCGAGCACGGAATCACCACGGGGCGATATACCTGTCCGCACCCCATCCACAACAGAACAGGAACCACCGTCGCCGCCAATCGGCCTATACGTCGAAAACTCATCGCCACCTCAAGGGAGATTTTCTGGTCACACCTGCGAGGAATTTAACATTCTAACGGCTGGCCACTATCTGCGCCAGTGGGCTCGGGCTTCGGCGGACCACGTCTTCTGGGATGCCGGAACTGTGGGGCAAGTTGGATGGGGTAAGCTGGACGCCCGCGAGATTATACGTTCGTTGTTGGGCCCGCATCGAATGCGCGGAGACGGGGGTGCCGCACGTCGGTAAGATCAAACGGCCGAAAGCCCGAAGCCCGAAGCCCGCCTTTTCATCGCCCGCGTCGGGATCTCCCGCCAGACGCCGCCGCCCGCTCCTCCGAATCAGCCGCGGCTGCGGGTTTCTTCCTGCCTTCCATCTGCGCCAGGCTCTGCTTAAGCGCGGCCATCAGATCCACCACCGGAGCCAGCTTCTTGGGCTTCTCTACCGCCGCCACTTCCCCGCCCTCCAGCTTGGTCTCGATCAGCTGCTTCAGATTTTCCTGAAAGCTGTCTTTATATTTTTCCGGATCCCATTCATCCGCTAGCGCTTCGATGAGCTGGTGCGCCACTTTTACTTCCGCATCTTTCAACTCCACGTCAGGCGCGCCGAAGCCTTCCACCTTCTTCACTTCTTCCGCGTAATACATGGTGTGCAGCATCAATCCGCCTTCGTGCGGACGCAGGAACACCGTGTACTCGCGGTTGTGCATGGTGATCTTGGCGATGGCAACGTACTCGCTCTCCTCCAGAGCCTTGGTGAGCAACGCATACGGCCGCCGCCCAGCTTCTTCCGGCATCATGTAATACGAAGACTCGAAATACACGGGATCGACGTCGCCCGCCTTGACGAACTCCAGAATCTCCATGGTCTTCGCCGTTTGCGGCTCGATCTTCTTGATCTCTTCCGGCTCGATGATGATGTATTCGTCCTTGCGGAACTCGTAGCCCTTCACCATGTCAGCGCGATCGACGACGACGCCCTCCGCCTGACAAATATATTGCTGCTTCAGCCGCGACTTGTCCGTGCGATGCAGCATGTTGAAGGAGATGCCGCTACTGCGCGCGCCCGAAAACAAGCGCACCGGCATGGAGATGAGCCCAAACGTCAAGTGTCCAGACCAAACCGAAGCTGCCATAATCCCCTCTGTCGTTCACCCCCTCCGCACCATTGTCATTCCGACTAAGTCGATGGATTGGCGACAGCCAACCCATCGGCGCGTGGAGGAACCTGCTGTTTCTCGCCGACTACGTTACCACCAACCGTCCAAGCTGCCCCAGAATTGGGAGTTTAGCGTACAAACGAATGTTGGATGCACAAATCTTAGGGCACGGGGAACCCAAATGCGAAGCCGGAGGGGATGGGGTTGAGCGCGCCGACGCCCTAGGGGTTGTAGTTAACTGAGGCGGTTCCAGAACCCGGCCTTGCCTTCGACGGGCAGCTCGCCAAACCATGGGCCAAGTCAGCGCGATGATGTAGTTGCAAAGCCATCTTAGCCCGGCTTACAATAGCTGCGTAAGTGTTTATCTACCTAGCTGCATAGGCGCCCTATGGAAGAAGCCGTTCGCTGGAACATCAAGGTCTCGAGAGAAACCGACCTAACTCTGCGTACCTTTCTGGGTGCCCAGGGTGCAAAGAAAGGCGACCTCTCGAAATTCATCGAGGAGGCCGTCCGCTGGCGCGTGTTTAGTCTCATTGTGCAGGACATCCGAGAGCGCAACGCCGATATGGACCCAGACGAGTTGCAGCGCGTCATAGACGAAACCGTGAATGAGGTCCGCGCCGAACGCTATGCCAAGAAGAAGGCCGAGAAAGCCTGATGCGCGTGGTGCTCGATACCAACATCATGGTGTCCGCCATCATGATCCAAACGGGAAACCCCGCCGTCATCTACCGCGCCTGGCAGCAGGGGCAATTCACCCTTCTGACTTGCGCGGAGCATCTCGACGAACTGCGGGCGACACTACGCAAACCCGCGATCGCCGAACGCATCAGGCCCTACAAAGCCGGAGGCCTGGTGAACGAAATGAAAAAGCTTGCCGAGAGCGTGCTCGAGTTGCCGCGCATCCGCCGCTCTTCCGATCCAACTGATGATTTTCTGCTTGCCTTGTCCGAAGCGGGCAGGGCCGATTATCTAGTGACCGGCGACAAGAGCGGACTGCTCGCGCTCGCACACCACAAAGGCACGAGGATCGTCTCCGCGCGAGCATTCGTCGCGTTGTTGGCATGACCCCTAGAACGTTCGCGGGCGCGGGACACTCGTTTTCCTGCACCCTTCGTACGCCGCCAATCATCTGAGACGCAACGCTCTCAACGCGAGGACACCATGACCGACCTGCGCTACCCCATCGGCAAGTTCACCTACGACGGTCCGCCCACCCCGGAACAAAGACAAGAACTCCTCCACCAGATCGAACAGGCTCCCGCCAACCTGCGCGCAGCCGTGAAAGGGCTCTCCGCCCAGCAACTCGACACGCCCTACCGTCCCGAAGGCTGGACCGTCCGCCAAGTCGCGCACCACGTCCCGGACAGCCATCTCAATGCGTATATCCGCACCAAGCTGGCCCTCACGGAAGATGATCCGACCATTAAGCCCTACGCCGAAGACCGCTGGGCAAAGCTCGCCGACACGCAGGCCACTCCCGTGGAAGTCTCACTGGCGTTGCTCGATTCTCTGCACGATCGCTGGATTCGCCTGCTGCGCTCGCTTCAACCGGAAGATTGGAAGCGTACCTTCCGCCATCCCGAACTCGGCCCGATGAGCCTCGAAAAGAATCTGGTGCTCTACGCCTGGCACGGACGCCATCACGTTGCTCACGTCACGAGCCTGCGGGAGAGAAACGGCTGGTAGAAAACCGGGCTTCAGGCTTCGGGCGAAACCTCTCGATGCCGCATGCGCAAAGCCCGCCAAACGAAGGACGCCTTGTGGGTTTGCCGAAGCCCGAAAGCTGAAGCCCGAAGCCCGCTAGCTCATGCCCAGCTTCCACAGCAGATAGCTGCTCGCTTCCCGCATCACCGCATACCAGCGCTGCACTACGCTGTGCGGACGCGAGTCGGGGCGCGACGAAACATACACCGGGCCTATCCCCTCGTGCTCCAGCAATTTCTTGATGCGGAACACGTGGTACGCATCACTGACCGCCACACAGCTGTGCAGTCCGTTGGCCCGCATGATCACCGCCACCCGCATCGCCGATTGCGCAGTGTCGGACCCCTGCGTTTCAGCAATCAGGTTTCTCTCGGGAATTCCGCGATGCTCCAGATAATCGCGGCCCACTCCGCCTTCGCTGAAGCTGGGGTCGGCCGCGGCACCGCCGGTCGTGATAACAACCGGAGCCAGGCCCTGCTCAAAAAGAACGAATGCGTGATCGAGTCGCGCCCGCAACACCGGCGAGGGATGCCCGGAATACTCCGCCGCACCGAACACCACGATGGCATCCGCCGCATGCAGTTCCTGCCGCGACCCTTCCCGCACAATGCGGGCCCCGGTCAGCCCGAGAAACGCCGCCAGCGCGACCAGCCCCACCGCCTCCAGCCGCAGCAGCCAGCGGCGTCGCGGATGCCGGTTAACGGAATCGTCGCTCATCCTTTGGCAAAGAAAGTGGAAATCTCTTCGGCAGGGATCGCGCCCTCGCGGATAATGCGCCAGCGCTCCCCTTCATCGCTCAGATCAATGATGGTGGAAGCGACATCCCGAGGGGAAACTCCGCCGTCTACAATAATGCCAATGCGGCCTTCGAGCTGGTCCCGCACCTGCTCCGCGCTGGTGCATTCCGAAGCCCCGCTCAGATTGGCCGATGTGGCCGTGATTGGAATCGCCGCCGCCGCTACCACCGCCAGCGGAATCTTTGCGTTCGGCACACGCAGGGCAACGTTGCCGGTGTTGGCTGTCACCTTCAACGGCAAACGCGATCCCGCCTTCACGATAAGGGTCAGCGGTCCCGGCCAGTATTTCCGCGCCAGCGCATAGAACTCCTCGGGCAACTTCTTGGCCAGTTCTTCCGCCTGATCCACGCTCTCGATCAGCAGCGACAGCGGTTTGTGCCGCGACCGCGTCTTGATGTCATACACGCGGTCCACCGCGCGCAAGTTGAACGGATCGGCGGCCAGCCCGTAGAACGTGTCCGTCGGCATCCCCAACACTTCACCCGCACGTATCTGGTCGGCGGCATACTTCACCAGTGAAATTTCAGGGTTCTCACTATTGATTTTTAGAATTTCGGCGCGCACAGCATCCCTTCCCGCATGCTTCTGCCTGGAGTATTTTGTCCGTGGAACCTACCATAATACGGCAAAGGGCTTCAAGGCGGGGGAGTGGCGTATCATTCAGCCATACCCCTCCATGAAAAAGTCCTCAGAACCCGCTCTCAGCGCACAGCACCGGCTCCGCCGCATCGAAGGCCGCCACAATCCGCTGATCAAACAACTGCGCCAGGCATTCTCTCGTTCCGAACTCACCGAATCCGGAGACTGCGCCATCGAGGGCCTCCGCATCCTGGAAGAAGCCATCCGCAGCGGCCTGCGTTTCAGCGCGGTGTTCTTTCGTGAGTCGGCCCAAGACCGCGCCGAGCGCCTGCTCCCGCAGATTGGAGCCCAGGTCGATACTCTTCTGCTTCCCGACAAATTATTCGACAGCCTTGTGCCCAGTGAATCGCCGCAAGGTGTAGCCGCGCTGGTGCGCCTCAAGGAATTCTCGCTCGATGATGTGCTCGAGACGGAACGCCTGCAGGTAGGCCCCATCGTCGTCCTCGCCGGACTGCAGGATCCCGGCAACCTCGGCACCATTCTGCGTTCGTCGGAGGCCTTTGGCAGCGCAGGCGTCATCCTCGGCGAAGGCACGGTCAGCCCCTTCAACTCGAAAGTGGTTCGCGCCTCGGCCGGATCGGTGTTCCGCCTGCCGGTGATTCATCGGCATGGAAAATCGGGTGCGGCAAAGCTGGAGGAAGTGTCAGAGAAGCTGCGCGCAAACGGCGTACGCCTGATCGCAACTTCCTCGCACAAGGGAACGCCGCTCGATCAAGCAGATTTGAAGGGTGCCGTCGCAATCTTCTTCGGCAACGAAGGCTCCGGCCTGCCCCGCGAAGTGATGGCCAAAATGGATGAGTCCATCGCCATCCCGCACACCACCCAAGTAGAATCTCTGAACGCCGGCGTAGCCGCCAGCATCGTACTGTACGAAGCCGCAAGACAAAGAAAATGAAGATCTCACCACGGAGACACGGAGTCACGGAGAAATCCCTTGTTGTTCTCCGTGTCTCCGTGCCTCCGTGGTGAAAAAGTCTTATGGGACTCTTCCAACCCACTCCGAACGCCTCCAGCGCCACCGACCGAACCCGGCCGCTGGCCGACCGCATGCGTCCGCGTACGCTCGAGGAATTCGCCGGCCAGGAGCACTTAATCGGTCCCGGCAAACCTCTGCGCACTCAGATCGAGCGCGACGATACCGGTTCGCTCATCTTCTGGGGCCCGCCCGGCACCGGCAAGACTACGCTGGCGAAGATCATCGCGAACATGACCAAGGCGGACTTCATCGAATTCTCCGCCGTCCTCGCCGGCATCAAAGAGATTAAGCAGGTCATGGCCGATGCCGAACGCGCTCGCCAATACGGTACCCGCACCATCGTCTTCATCGACGAAATTCACCGCTTCAACAAAGCCCAGCAAGACGCATTCCTGCCTCACGTGGAAAAAGGCAACATCCGCCTCATCGGCGCCACCACCGAGAATCCGTCCTTCGAGATCAATGGCGCGTTGCTCTCGCGCACCCGCGTCTACGTGTTGCAGCCGCTCACCGAAGACCAGATCGTGCAACTACTGAAGCGCGCTCTCACCGACGAAGATCGCGGCCTCGGCGCCATGAAGCTGCGTGCCTCCGACGATGTGCTCAAGAAAATTGCCAGCTACACCAGCGGAGACGCGCGCAGCGCCTACAACGTTCTGGAAGTCGCAGCCGGCCTCGCTCAACAGGCGGGAACACCCGCGGAAATCACCGGCGACATCGTCCGCGACGCCCTGCAGAAGCGCACGCTGCTTTACGACAAAGCCGGCGAAGAACATTACAACCTGATCTCAGCCCTGCACAAGTCCGTCCGCAACAGCGATCCCGACGCCGCTCTCTACTGGCTCGGCCGCATGATCGAAGCCGGCGAAGATCCGCTCTACATCGCTCGCCGCGTGGTGCGCATGGCGGTGGAAGACATCGGCCTCGCCGATCCCAACGCTCTTTCCCTCTGCATGGCTGCGCGCGATGCCGTCGATTTCATCGGCATGCCCGAGGGCAACCTCGCCCTCGCGCAAGCGGTCGTCTATCTTTCCGTCGCCCCCAAGTCGAATGCGCTATACACCGCCTACGGCGCGGTTCAGCAGGATATCGAACAAACCGCCGCCGAACCAGTGCCGCTGCACCTGCGCAACGCGCCCACCGGACTGATGAAAGGCCTGGGCTACGGCAAAGATTATCAATACGCCCACGACCTCGACAGCAAAGTCGCGAACATGCAATGCCTGCCGGACAACTTGCGCGACCGCGTCTACTACCGCCCCACCAGCGAAGGCATCGAGAAGCGTATCCGCGACCGGATGGAAGAGATCAGAAAACTGCGCACGCCGCCCGCCGGGAGTAAATCCTCACACCCCAGGGAAGAATCCTAGCAATCCCGCACGGCATCTTATAGAAGACCACAGGTAGTATCTCGCCCCGCCAAAAGCGCCAAGAGTGCAGAGTGCCGAGTGCAGACTGCCGAGTGCAGGAGACCTGAGTTCCATGGCCACGTTTCCCGGTGCCACCGATGCCGTTCCCCTTCGCCCCTTGCGCATCGACCAGGTCGATGATCTGCAAAAGCTGCAGAAGGCAGCCCAGAAGATCACCTCCATCCTCGATCTCGATCAACTCATCGACAAGATCGTGAATGACGTCGCCCATTCATTCGGTCTGTTGGAGACCGCTGTCTATCTTCCCGACGAAGCTCGCGGAGAGATGGTGCTGGCTGGCGTTCACGGCTGTTCCATACACAGCAAGGGTTTTCGCCTGAAGATCGGCAAACAGGGTATGGTCGGCTACGTCGCCTCCACTGGACAAATGCGCTATGCCCCCGACGTGCGCAAGGACGAATATTACGTTGGCTGCGAGCCCTCCACACATTCTGAAGTGGCAATTCCACTTCACGTTGGCGAACATCTGGTAGGAGTGTTTACCGCTTCCCATCCTGAGTTGGATGCCTTTCCCCGGCAACAACTCAGAATTCTCCAGGCCCTGTGCGATCACGTGGCCGTCGCGGTGCACAACGCCCGCCGCTTCCAATCCGAACGTGCGGAACGCGAAACCATGAGTCGCGACGCTCAGGAAGCCCGCCTCATGCAGCAGGCATTATTGCCTAAGAGTTCACCCTTCATACCGGGCTTTGTGATTTCCGGCCTTAGTGTTCCCGTCAGTGCCGTCGGTGGCGATTGGTACGACTTCATCCCATTTTCCGATGGCCGCTGGGGATTGGTGCTCGCCGATGTTTCAGGAAAAGGCACCGCTGCCGCGCTCCTGATGTCGGCTACGCGCGGAATGCTGCGCTCGCTGGCGGAAGCCTGCTCCACTCCGGGCGAGGTTCTGACCAAGCTCAATTCCCTGTTGGTGGAAGACTTTCCCGCCGGCAGGTTCGTCACGTTGGTTTACGCCGTGCTTGATCCCGTAACTCGCACCTTGACCTTCGCCAACGCCGGACATTTGCATCCGCTCTTCATCGATCACAACGGTGCGCAGTTCCTCGACACCGAGCGCGGAGTGCCGCTGGGCTTGGCTTGCGGCGACTATTCCGAGACCACGGTTACTCTATCCCCGGGTTCGCGCCTTGTCCTTTATACCGATGGCATCACCGAAGCTGTAGACGGCGATGAACAGGAGTACGGCCTTGACCGGCTCGTGCAGCACGCGGTCACCGCCGGCGCGTCCGCCGTCAGCATCGTCGACGATGTCCGCGCCTTCGCCAATGGCTCCGGCGTGCGCGACGATGCCACCGTCGTCTTCGTCGGGGTTAAGCGCTAGCAGCCTGCTGAAAAACTCGCCGCCTCACCTGATTTTGGATGGCGCAGCGCTTCCGCGCTGCGATAACTGACCCCGGCAGAGTTAGACGCTACGCTCCGTCGCTTCGCCGTGCCGCACGCGAGGCAGCGTAAAAAGAATGATCAAGCAGACCAGGGCTAGCGTCGCGAGGACGAAGATGCTGCCTTCCGGACCCGTGGTCCCGCCGCTTAGAATCGCCTTTCCTACCGGATGCGTAGCCAGCAGGTGGTGCTGAATCATCAACCCGCTGTCGGCCACGCCGTAGAGAAACGATTGCGCCCAGTCCCATGAAGTGTGGAAGCCGATCGCCCACCACAGCGATCCCGTGCGCCACAGGCTGAAGCAGAACACCATCCCGGCCAGCCCGGCGGAAAGCAGTCCGATCGGCGATTCACCCGGATTACTACCGTGGCCCAGACCAAACAGAATCGAGAAGACAACAGCTGCAGTCCAGAAACCTAAGATCTCGCTATGCCGCGTCTTGAAAACCCACCGGTAAATGCCCGCCAGGCCGCGGGTGAGCGTGTACTGGAGATAGCCGCGGGTCAGGTACTCCTCGAACAGTCCAACCAGCAGGAAGCCGGCCAGCCAGATGGCTCCGTAGCGCAGAATGTCGCTGCCAAAGAGCACGCGGCTCTCGATCACCAACAGTCCTGTCTTCCATAGCGTCAGCACAAGAAGAGATAGACACGTGATTCCCCACGCCAGGCCGGCAAGAAAATGCGACACTTTACGTGCGCCGCCGAAACCGTAAACAGAATTCCTCCGTCGCTCGATCTTCGACATGATCCAGGTGACGAGAACCACCACCAGGAGTTGAGACAACTCGCCGATGAGCAGGAAGCTCGGCTTGCCCATTGCGTCCTGGGTCGCCTGCGCGCTCTTTGGAGTGGGCGGGTAAAGCTTGTGCCCGATCTTGTTCACGCTATAACCAATCATCACCAGGATCGCGATGAAGATGAGCAGGCTCCAGCCGGCGCGCAGACCGTCTTTGCCGATAAAGATCTTGCGCAGGGTTGATGTCTGTTTGGGTGGGAGTGGTTCTATGAGAATTACTGCCGCGTCATCGCTCAAGGCTTCCCTCGTGGGACAAAAATTTATCCTGCGTCCGTCCTTAAGTTGTACGCAGCCCGGCGCGCTTTTGTTCCGGAGATTAACCCGAAGTTTCCCGGCTCACCGGAATCGCGCTCGATGCTCCTTCAAAATGCACCGGTCCATCACCACAAAGATTCCCACCCGGCGCGCCTTTTCCGCGGCCTTCTCATCAATCACGTCTTCCTGCATCCAGATCGCCGGAACCTTCAGTTGAATGGCTTGGTCGACAACTTCTTCCACAAACTCCGGCCGCCGGAAAATGTTCACGATGTCAACCTTCTCCTGTACCTCGAGCAGCGAAGCATACGCCTTCTCCCCCAGACACGAATCGATCTGCGGATTCACCGGAATGATGCGGTATCCCTGGCTCTGCATGTATGCCGATACACCGTGGCTCGGACGCAGCGGATCGTTCGAGAGTCCCACCACCGCAATCGTCTTTGCCTGTTCTAGCAATTCAGTAATCGGATCGGTTTTAGAAAGCGTCACCATAAAGGCACAAACAAAGCTTGTCATCCTAAGCGCAAACCTGGGCGAGTCGCGCGAACCCGGAGCGGCAGTGGGCCAGTTTGACCGCTACAGGACGACTGTCATCCTGAGCGGAGCCGCTTTTCAGGCATAGCGAAGAGCCTGCCCTGAGCGAAGCCGAAGGGATCTCCTGCTTAACCATCCCAGCGCGTAAGCCAAACTGCACCACTACCAACGGTGCGTTTGGCTCGCTTCCTTATTACTTCTTGTTCGCCGCATCCAGCTTCTGCTTGTACATCTTCAGCGCCAGCTTGCGCACGGTCTCCGAGATCTCTTTGTTGGCTGAGATGTTCTTCAAATCCTGCGTGAGCAGATGCTTCATCAACCCCAATCCAAGATCCAGCGGCGTGCGCGGGTTCGACACCAGATTCCGCACCACGATGTAATTTTTCATGAAGCGCCGCTTCAGCGGAATCTGCCGCAGCACCGCCTCCAGCACATTCTTCTGCAGGGCAAATCTCTCCACTTCCCCGTCGGAAAGCTTCGGCGCCTCCAGCACCGCCAGCGCCACCACCTTCGTTCCGTCGCGAATCAGCAGCGACCGCTCTTCTTTATTGCCTTTCAACGCCAGCTGGATGCGGCCCTTCACATCCAGGCGGTTGATCTTCTGCATGGCGTTGTCACGGTGGGCGGGTGCGGCATTCACGCCGGCGGCAGGTTTACGCTTTGCCGCCACGGCGGCCGCGCTGGCGGCAGCGGCTGCTTTCTCCGCCGTACCGTCAATCTCCGTCATCGGCTTGTTTTCCAACACCGGAAAATAGTCGGCTCCCAGCAAATCCACAATGCCGCCCACCGGCTGGAACGGCTTGTCCTGCTCCGCTGCAATCTCCGGCGCGTGTTCCGCCAGATAAGCAGTCACCGTCTCTTCTGGAACTTCTCCTGCCTCATCGCCCGCTGCCGCTTCCGCCTCGTGGACGGGCTCTCCCGCCTTGGTAGCCATCGCTTCATCATCGTGAGCGTGTGCAGCCTTGCCGGTCGCAGAGACAGACGCCGGTGTCTTTCCCGCCTTTAGCAGTTCCACGACAACAGTCGCCTGGTCAGCCTTCAGGTATGGGTTCGATCTCAAAGATCCTAGAATTCCTGTCGAAGCTCGCACCCGCGCGCTCTGCAGCAAGGCCGCGATTCCTTCGGGCGATGCCGAGATCGCGAACTTCACTAACTCACCCTCCGACACGGAAGGATTCTCCAACAGCGCCGGCAGCAGCTTGGGACGCAGATTCTCCGGCGACACCAGATAGTCGAGCACCTCGCGTGCGGTCTTCGGATCGGAGGCCGCCGCCAGAGAAGCTTTCTCATCCCACCCCGCCAATGTCATGCGCGCCAGCGGACCAAAAACCGGATTATGTTTGGCAAGGTAAACCAGGATCTCCAGATTCTCGTCCGGCGGCACCGACAGTGCGCCCTTTGCCGCAAACTGCATCATGTTCGACGGCAGCCTCGAAGCGCGAATGAGGTCGATCGAGCGCGTCATGAATTCACCTCCGAGAATTGCGGGAAACGGAACCTCGCGGACGGCCCGGCTTCGCCCGAGCCTCAAGCTCCCTCACCGCAAGCTCCAACTCCCGAACCAGCCGGTTCGGCTTACTCCGCAGAAACTCCTGCACCAACGCCCGATAGTACCAAAGAGTTCCCTCGCGCCCTCCGTTGAACCGCTCCCACACCCATTCTCCGACTTCCCGGTGGTCCGACAAAATCGAGCGCACGTTGTTCAGCTTGTCCGCGGCCGAAACCAGTCTTGTGTCCGCATCTGCGCTTTTCAAATGCCGGATGTAACTCTCCTTGCGCTCCCGCCACGGCGGCTTGGGCTCAATGTCCGAGTCCGTGCATCCATCCACCATCTTCGCCACACGGCTCCCGAAGCGCCGCCGCACTTCTTTCAGCGTGGGAGCGCCGCCGCAATCTTCCACCACATCGTGCAGCAGCGCCGCGATCGCCATATCCTCGTCACCACCGAACTCCAGCACCAGTGATGTAACTCCCATCAAGTGCGCAATGTAAGGAATCGTCGAAGCCTTGCGCGTCTGCCCGGCATGCTTCTCCGCCGCAAACGCAAAAGCCCGCAGAAATCGCGCCCCCAGCCTAACCCTGTGTGCACCCTGTGCCTCCTGCGGTAGAGATGTTTTTGTCCGTGCCCCGGTCACGATTTCCTCTCCTGCTTCTCCCCGCGCCGCGCCGACAAATACGCCCGGATGAACGGCTGCAGATCCCCGTCCAGCACCCGGTCCACGTCGCCCACTTCAGTCTTCGTGCGATGGTCCTTGATCATGCGGTAAGGCTGCAGCACGTAGGACCGAATCTGCGAGCCGAAATCGTTGTCGAGTTTCGAATCCTCAATCTTCTTCGAAGCCGCGCGCTTCTTCTCCATCTCGAATTCGTAAAGCTTGGAGCGTAGCATGCTCATCGCCCGCTCGCGGTTCTTGTGCTGCGAGCGTTCATTCTGGCAATTCGCCACCAGGCCTGTCGCAATGTGCGTGATTCGCACCGCCGAATCCGTCGTGTTCACGTGCTGCCCACCCTTGCCGCTCGAACGGTAAGTATCCGTACGAATGTCCTCGGGCTTGATCACCACTTCAATGCTATCGTCAATTTCCGGCGAGACGTAAACGCTGGCAAATGAAGTATGACGCCGTTTCGCCTGATCGAAGGGAGAGATGCGCACCAGCCGGTGCACTCCGATTTCGCTGCTCAGCAACCCAAAAGCATACTCGCCGTTCACCGCAAAGGTTGCCGATTTCAGCCCCGCTTCTTCCCCCGGCTGGTAATCGTAGAGAACGGTTTCGAATCCCTGCCGCTCCGCCCACCGCAAATACATTCGCAACAGCATATCGGCCCAGTCCTGCGATTCCGTCCCGCCCGCTCCCGGATGAATCGTCACAATCGCATTCAGCGCGTCGTTCTCGCCCGACAGCAGCGTCTCGGTCTCCAACTTGTCCACCAGATCGCGCAGCGCATCGATCTCGCGGCGCAATTCCGCGTCCACATTTTCGCCTTCCTTCGCCAGTTCGAAGTAAGCGGCAATGTCATCGCTTCGGCGCCCCAGGTCGGCATCGGTAGTAAGCAGGTGCTCGAGCCGCTTCTTCTCCCGCATCACCTGTTTCGAACGTTGCGGATCGGACCACAAGTTCGGGTCGGCGGACTGCTTCTCGATTTCGCTTAGCTGCGGACGGAGTTTGTCCGCGTCAAAGATACTCCCGGAGTTCGCGTACTTTCTTGCTCAGTAACCCGTATTCCTGTTCGAACTCTTGATTCATGAGGATACTTCTTCTTTCTTGCCTTTTTTCTTGCGAGGCCCGAAGCGCGTAACCAGCGCCCCTGCTGAAATTATCGCACACAGATACGCGAACCAGTCCCCGTGCCGCGTGTAGAAAGTAGTTATCGAGGTGAGAGCATACGGCGCCACCAGTGCTCCGCGTTCCTTGCGAGGAAACCGCGCCACCGTTCGCCCGTAAGGATCAATCGAAGCCGTCACCCCGGTGTCCGTCGCGCTCAAAATCCAGCGGTTGTTCTCGATCGCCCGCATGCGCGTCTGATTCAGATGCTGTGCGTAGGCGCCGCTGTCGCCATACCACCCATCGTTCGATAAATTCACAAACACCTGCGCTCCCTGATCCGCAAACTGCCGCACCTCGTCGGGAAATACCGACTCGTAGCAGATAAAGATTCCCAGCCGCGTGCTTCCCGCATCCAGCGGCGCTCGCGACGTTCCCGCCGTGAACTCGCCCACTTCCTGGGTCAATCCTCCGGCAGATGCAAACAACCGCGGAAATGGCAGATATTCTCCGAACGGCACCAGATGCACTTTGTCGTAGCGCGCCGTCCACTCCCCCGCGGGACTCACCAGCCCGGCCGAGTTGAACACCTGTGGCGCTGCCGCAGACGCACCGATCGAAGTCCCGCTCTGCGTCGCCGGCCTGCTCCCAATCGCACCCGTCACCACCCAGCTATGCGCTTCCCGCGCCATCTCGCTCACCGGACCGCGAAATAGCGGATCGTTCGTGAAAAAAGGCGCAGGCGATTCCGGCCACACGATCAACTCCAACTTGCCGCGCGTCGAAACCGGCCCGGCGGGTGACGCGGAAGAGGATGACGAAGAAGACAAAGCAGAAGGTAAAGAAGAAGAAGAAGAAGAAGAAGAAGAAGATGATGATGATGATGATGAACCCGCCGCATTCTTCACGCTCAGAACACTCAGATCCGTGAGTTCCCGCAGTGTCCGCTCAAATGCATCGCGCGTCCAGGTCACATCCACAGGAATGTTTTCCTGCACCAGCAGCGCCTCGTGATCCGCCAGCAGCGCCGGAGCATCCACCAATCTCCCAGCCTGCAGCACCACCGCCGCAACCAACGATGCAATCAGCAGCATGCCCCGCTTTTTTCTGTGTACCAGAAACGCGGCCGCCAGAGCCACATTCACCAGCATGATCTCGAACGAAACTCCGTAAACCCCAGTCAAAGTGGTGATGCGGCTGAGGGAAATGTTGTCCACCTGCGCCGTCCCCAACAGGTCCCACGGAAAACCGGTGACGCGCGTTCGCGCCAACTCCACCGCGACCCACAGAAATGGCGCAGCCGCCAGCGCTCGCCGATTATCTCGCCCCGGCCCTGCCGCTAAGCCAATGAGCAAACCGAACAGCCCGTGATAGAGCCCCAGATAAAGACAGAAGAGAAACAGTGCCAGCAGAGCCGCCGGCACGCTCAGCCCGCCATGCTCATGCATGGTGTCATAAATCCAATAACAAGTCCCCGCATACCACAGGATTCCGGAAACATACGCCAGCACGAACCCCTGCAGTGGCCGCGCAGCCTGAAGATTCACCGATCCATCAATCTCCAGCGCGCCCACCGGCCGCGCCCGCAACAAAGCCACAATCAACGGAGCGAACGCCACCCACGATAAGACATAAAGTCCGGGCAGAGGAAAAATCAGGACCTGCAACAGCGATGAGAGCCCAACCAGCAACCAAGCAGTGTAATGAATTTGTCGCACCGCCAAGAATAACAAAACGCCCTTAAGGCGCGTGCTTAACAATAAAGTTCGTAGTGGTGCGGCACCACTACCTAGAGTCTTGTCATTCCGAGCGGGCTTCAGCCCGCGAGGAACCTGCTGTCCCCGCCGCCACCACGAAACTTCGCACAAACTCCACAATCTCCGCCGTAACATATGCCGGAGCCACAATCCGAAACACCGGCCGTTCCGCCACCGGTTTCAAAGAAACGCCCTGCCACGCCGATCCTCCGCTATCGTGCAGAATCACCGCCCCCGCCCGGTCCAGAAACTCTCGCGCCGAATTCTTGAAATCTTCCGTGCTGGGGTCCAGCACCGTCAGATATAAATCCGGCCGCATGAACTTCAACACGCTGTTCGATTCCACCATCACATTGCGCGACCGCTCCAACCGTTTTCGCAACGCCGGCATGGCCTCCGCGAGTCTCCCCTGCTCGGTCCGCACCCACAACGCCCGCGCCGCGCCCGCGACCAAAAAACGTGACGTATCCGATTCCCCTCCCCGATCTTTCTCCTCCGAAATCGCCCAACTGTGATCGCTGGTCGCGCAGTCGCAAGCCTCTCCATTCGCCGAGCAAACTCCGTGCCCATATTGCGTGATCTTCACCGCCGTCCAATCGTACTCGCGCAGCGCGGCAATCAATCCCGCCACCACGCTTGTCTTTCCCACACTTCGCGAATGCCCGCCAATCACCACGATCGCCATAAGAACGGCTCCCGCTTTCCGGCGCTGCAATAGCCTGACGCCGGAAGCCGGAAGCCGATCCTACTTCTTCTCTCTCCCAGAAAGCCGCGCCAGCGCCGCCAACTGCTTCAAATACTTCCGCACCGGCTGCGCCGGAGTTCCCCAGAACGCCACACCCTTGCCCCGCAAAACTTTATTCGGCAGCACTCCGCCCTGCCCGCCCAGCATCACCCCTTCTTCGATGCGCGCATGTTCCCCAATGCCCACTTGCCCGCCCAGCACCACGTCGTTCTCGATCACAATGCTGCCGGAAAGCCCGGTCTGCGCCGCAATCACCACATTCTGCCCCAGCCGGCAGTTGTGGCCGATGTGTACCAGGTTATCGATCTTCGTTCCCCGTCCGATTCGCGTTTCGTCCAGCGCTCCACGATCAATCGTCGTGTTGGCGCCAATCTCCACATCGTCTTCAATCACCAACCGCCCCACCTGCGGAAATTGTTCGTATCGCCCGCTCTCCGGATCGCGCACATAGCCAAAGCCGTCGCTCCCCAGCACCGCCCCGGCATGCACCGTCACCCATTCCCCCAGCGTCGTCCCCGCATAAATCGTCACTCGCGGATAAATCAGACAGGTCGGCCCAATCTTCACCCCGCGCCCAATCACGCACCCGGCGCCGATCCGCGTTCCCCAACCGATCTCCACATCCGCGCCGATCACGGCGCATTCTTCGACGATCACTCTCTCGGCCAGGCGGGCGGAAGAATGCACAACTGCAGTGGCATGCACCCCCTCATCCGTCCGGGAGATCCTGTCGACCCGTAGAAACCGCCACGCCCGCGCAAACGTCAGCTTTGGGTGACGGCAAATCAGCAACGGCTTCCCAGACGCACCGGCCGCAAACTCTCCCGCAATCACCGCACCCGCACCAGATTGCAGCGCCCGCGCCAGATATTTTTCATCCTCTACAAATACCAGATCGCCCGCCGAAGCCGATCCGATGCTGGCCAGGCCGTCGATAAACACATCTCCATCTCCCACCAGCCGCGCATCCACCAACTCAGCAATCTGTCGCAACCTGCGTTTCATCGCTCCACTCTATCGCACCGCACAGACCATAAGGAAGTGACTCGCGAACTCTAGTTCGCAGAGACACTCATGTGGGGACAGCCGCCCTCGGCTGTCCAGTCGAGCGCAGCTCGACTGCTTCTTCGTCAGCCGGCAAACCGCACCACTGCCCGCGCTAGCCACGCCTTGGCGAAAAACCCATCCCAGACGATAATCGAAAAGGCATACTCGAAGAGACCGCAATCGACAAACCCATGCTTCCCGTAACCCCAACCCAACCGTACTCCCGCATCGTCATCGCCGCTCTCGCCCTGGCCGCGCTCCTCCTCGCACTCCCCGCCCACTCCCCCGCTCAGGACCTCGCCCGCCGCCTCATTCTCAAGGACGGTTCCTACCAGTCGATCACCAAGTATGAAGTGCACGGCGACCGCGTGCGCTACCTCAGCGCCGAGCGCGACGAATGGGAGGAACTCCCTTCCTCGCTCGTGGATTGGCCCGCCACCGAAAAGTACGAGAAAGAACGCGCCGCCGCTCCCGCCATTCCCGAAGCCGCCCTCCTCGACAAGGAAACCGACGCCGAACGCGCAGCCGCCGAGTCTCGCCTTCCGCAAGTCGCTCCCGGCCTGCGCTTGCCCGATCTTTCCGGCATGTTTCTCCTCGACAATTTCAAAGGCCAGCCCCAACTCGTCGAGGTCGAACAAACCGAGGGCGATATCAATCGCAGCGCCCGCGGCAACATCCTCCGCGGAGCCCTCAATCCCATCGCGAATGGAAAGCAATCGATCGAGATCGAGGGCGAACACGCCGCCGTATACGCCCACGTCGCCGTGCCCTCCATCTACATCAATGTCGATGACGACTCTTCCTCCGGCGCCTCCGCAAAATCACCCAACCCGCCCGCTGAAAGCTCGTCCTCGTCGCAGCGTCCCCAGCAACCCCAGCAGCCCGAGCAAGCCATCGTTCCTTTTGACCGCTTCCACATCGTTCACGTGAAAGTGAAGAGCGGCAAGCGCATTGTCGCCGACATCAAGCGCACTCCTGCCGGCAAGATGAGTCAGGAAGAAAATTCCGTGAAGACCACCATCGACCGCGTCGGTACCGGCTGGCTCAAGCTGACCCCCACCGAAGACCTTGCACCCGGCGAATACGCCATCATCGAGACGAACGGCAGCGAAAGCATGAACCTCTACGTCTGGCCCTTCGCCGTAAACCCCAACGCCCCCGCCAACGCAAATCCGTGGAAACCAGACAAGAAATGATTTTGTAATTTGGTAATCGGGTAATTTCGTAATTTAAGAAGGAAGGACCGAAGAGGCAGCGGTTTTGATTTTAAAATTACCCAATTACAAAATTACCAAATTTACTTCATCACTCCCCGCTGCGCGATTCCAATATTGTCGCGCGTCGTGTTCTTCACCACATACATCATTTCGTCAGCCTGCCGAATGATCTCGTGCGCGTCCCGCGCATCGTGCGGATAAGTCGCCAGCCCAATGGACGCGCGCACATTCAAGTTCAGATTTTCATCGCGGCAAAAGCTGCTCACCCGCAGCGCATCCCGCAGCCGCTTTGCCACCACCAGCGCCTGATCTTTCCCCGTCTGCGGCAACAGAACCACGAATTCGTCTCCGCCATAACGAAACGCAAAATCGATCAACCGCAGCTGCGCCTTAATCAGATAGCCAATTTCCGCCAGCAGTTTGCTCCCAATCAAATGTCCATGCGTGTCGTTGACCTGTTTGAAGTGGTCCAGATCGATGAACAGCACGCTGAACTCGTAGGCAAACCGCGACGATCGGTAAACCTCCGTCTCCAGCGTCTTATAGAGATGCCGCGCATTATAGAGTCCGGTGCAGTCGTCGGTAATCGTCAGTTCCTGTATCTTTTCCACCCAGCGCGCATTCTCAATGGCGATCGCGGCGTAGTCGCACAGAGCCTGCAGGAAAAACACTTCCGGCTCGTTGAATTGCCCCATGTCCACGTTCACCAGTTGGATCACTCCCAGCACCCGCAGCCTCGACCGCAGCGGCACGCAGATAATCGACCGCGTCTCCCACTGCGTGGCTTCGTCAATCCGCTTGGCAAACCGCGCATCGTTCTCCACATCGTTCGAAATCACCTGCTCGCCGTGCTTCGCCACCCATCCCGCAATGCCCTCGCCCACCTTCAGCCGCACATTTTTCAGAGCTTCCGCCGCATCCCCTACCGCGATGGCAAAGTACAGTTCATCCTTCTGCTCGTCCACCATCAGCAACGACCACGTGTCCGGACGGAAATATTCCGCCATCTTTTCCATGATGGTTTGCAGGATCGAGTCGAGGTCCAGCGACGACGTCAGCGCCTTCGCCACGTCGTGAAAGATGTTGAGCTCCTGGCTCTGCCGGGTTAGTTGAGTGCCGGGCGCCTCAGGCATGCTTAATTCCCTGATCTTAGTTCTTCAATCTCCGAACGTCGCGCAGGCACCTTCGCCCGCAACCCTTGGGACTTTGAGCGTAAACTTTACCTGCGAATCGTCGATCTGAACTCGATCTTCGAATCGAACGAATCCTGGCATGGACGGGTGGCAGTCCCAAAAATTATATGAGCACCCCGCCCCCCGGGCAACGAACGTCGGTAACCAGAACCCCTTACGCCAATGGACTGCTCTCCCTACCGCCCGAGAATGCTCATGTAGGGACAGCCGCCCAAGCCTGCCCTGAGCGAAGTCGAAGGGGCTGTCCAGCCGAGCAAAGCTCGGCAGTTGCATCCAGCACAGCGACTCTCGCGGATAGCTCGGATCAGGAACAGCACAACCTCAGTCTTAATCCCCAGCCGAACAATCGCAGCGCGCCGAAAGGCGCCCCATCCAGTTGACCCTAGGCGTATCCTTAATACCATATGCCTTCCACTGCGAAACTCAAATCCCCGCTCCTCACCCTCTTCGCCCTGACCATTTTTTCTCTCGCCGCTTTGCAGGCCCATGCCGCCTCGCCCGCAAGCCCGGAAGTCGATCCGAAGGCAGATCCCAAGTCCGTTCCCGTCGTCGACGGCGCCATCGGCCCTTGCTCCGCCGATTTCACCATCACCGACGACGCCGGAGCCCCAGTCTATGCCGCCGACATCCGCGTCCACATCGCCTATCGGTTCCTGAACCTCCACAAGCTCGATCTCGAGGTCGGAACCAATGCCGACGGCAAAGCCCGCTTCATCGGCCTTCCCGAAAATCCCAAGCAACCACTCTTCTTCCGCGCCTCCCAGGGCGACCGTGAAGGCTCGGCCTTCGACGATCCCGCCAAAACCTGCAAAGCCGAATTCACCATCGTCCTGCGCAAGAATCCGACGAACCAGTAGTGTCTCAGTTCGCGGAAATGCCCATGTGGGGACAGCCGCCCTCGACTCCAGCAACCATCATGTGGGGACAGCCGCCCTCGGCTGTCCGGTCGAGCAAAGCTCGACTGCCCCTGCACCACTACCGAATGCCGGCAGCACCGTGGAAGAGCGGCGCTTCAGCGCCGCGAAAAGCATCCCGAATCGTGCGGGCTTCAGCCCCGGTGGTCGCACTTCCTGTCCCGCAAATTACCCTCGTACTCCACACTCCGGTGGCGTATTCCCCCGCCTTTCGCCTATGATTATCCATCTCGATGCGGACGGAAACTTAACCCCGCCCGCCGGAGTCCGCCGTGGGTGCGTTCGGAGACAAACTTCGCAAACAGCGCGAGCAGAGGGGCATCGCCCTCGACGCTATCTCCAACACCACCAAAATCAGCACCCGCATGCTCCGCGCCATCGAAGAAGAACACTTTGATCAGCTTCCCGGCGGCGTCTTCAACAAGGGTTTTGTCCGCGCCTACGCCCGCCAGGTCGGCCTCGACGAAGAAGAAGCCATCACCGATTATCTCGCCGCCTTGCGCGAGAGCCAGATTCAGGCCCAAACCGTCCCGCCGAATTTCCGCACCCAGCCCGGCAAGCCCGCGCCAGACGTTCCTCAGCTAGATCGCCGCACCCACGATCCTGACCGCGACATTCCTCCTGGCCATAATCTCCCTAAGAGCGACCTTCCTAAAGCCGATCTTCACAAGACCGCTCTTCACAAGACCGCTCTTCACAAGGCCAATCTTCGCAACAACGATCTTCAAAACAACGACCTCGGCAGCAACGGCGATCTCCGCGACGCCCTAGACCACCAGACTGTTCCTCGGCGCTCCGCCGATCGCCGCCGCGAAGACCGTCGCCATCAAGCTCGCAGCACGGAAGCTCGCAGCATCGAAGCCCCGCAAACCGCCGCGGAGTTTCCCCTGCCCAGCGATCCTCTGCAAATCTCGCCCCCGCCAGCCGATGCTTCCACTGCTCGCGTCCCCTGGGGAAAACTCGCCGTAGCCTTGCTGCTGCTCACCCTCGTGCTCGCCTTCTGGAGCCTTTTCCGCCGCGGCCAGCCCACCCGGGCCGCGCAACCCGCGCCCTTCTCACAGCCATCTCCCGTTCTACCCTCCCCGCCCGCCTCAGCCTCAACTCAGCCCTCCGGCTCTTCCACCTCGCTCACCGTTGGCCAGGCGCTCCCCACAGGAACCCTTACTGTCGCCACCACGCACAGCCCCAACAACCCACCCACTCTCGCGCCATCGACTCCGCTGAAGCCTTCCCCGGCAGCCCCGTCCCTAACCTCATCTTCAAGCCATTCGTCCATCACCTCTCTTGATTCCGACCATGCTCCGCTCAACCATGATCTGCCTAAGAACGATCTGTCCAAGAACGATCTGTCCAAGAACGATCTGTCAAAGAATGATCTGTCTAAGAATGATCTGCCCAAGAATGATCTAACTAAGAATGACCTGCCCGCCAACGGCTCCGCCAATAACGATCTACCGGACGATAATCCGCCCCCAGCCAAGTCCCCTGCCCACGCTTCCATCGCGAATGCGCCGCCCACGTTCACTCTGCTCATCCGCGCCGCCGAAACCTCTTGGATCTCCGTCACCGCCGACGGCCAACCCCTCCTCCGAGAAACCCTGATCGCACCCGCGCACACCTCCATCCGCGCCAGCCGCGAAATCGTCGTCCGCGCCGGCAACGCCTCCGCCATCAGCTTCCTTCTCAACGGCAAGGAAATCCCGGCTTCCGGCAACGAAGGCGAGGTCCGCACCTACACCTTCGACAGCACCGGCCTGAAAGACTCCACCGCGGCCCAAACCCCTGCCCCCGCCCACTAACCCCAGCCTCAAGGAAGAGCACGAGTTCACTCGCACCGCGTCAGCCCTGCCCGGTGGAGCGGACACTCTTGTCCGCTGCCTTTTTGACCTTGATCTTGACTTTGACCTTGACCTTGATCTTCGAGGATTCCATCGGCACGGACCCATGCAATACCGTGGAAGAGCGGCGCTTCAGCGCCGCGTAAAGCGCAAAAGATAGGAACGCGGCTTCAGCCGCCGAGCTACCGAAAACACGCTGTCATCCTGAGCGAAGCAGTCGAGAGCCTGCCCAGAGCTTGTCGAAGGGAATCTGGGCAAGCCGCGCGAACCCACGGAGCCGGCCCTGAGAGAGCGCAAGCGACCGAAGGGCGCGTTTGGCTCGCTTCCTTATCAAACTGCACCACTCCCGGAAGGCCGAACATTTTACAAACCTCTGACATCCGCCCTCGAGCACGAATGTAGTCTCTTGTGGACGCTAGACGGACGTCAAAGCTTTGCGTCCGCCAGGAGCAATCAACTTATGAAACGCAAGGCTGTTCTTCTGCCACTTCCCGTGGGAACGCTTACTCTGCTCTCTCTGTTTTGTCTGGGCTTGCCCATCAACGCTGCGGCTCAGCTCCCCGCCGACGCACCGCGCCCGTCCGTCGGCGCCGGAAGCACACTTGTCCACAGCAAGTTCGGCGGACAGATTTTCGGCTTCGACATCGACCAGAACGGCAACGAAGGTGTGCTCACCGAAGACAAGACCTTAGCCAACGGAAATGTGCTGGCCGCGATCGAAACCTTCGACCAGAAGACTGGCAAGATCCTGAAGGTAGTCTCCGAAACCCAGAATCAGGACAATTTTCTGACCCTGGGCATCGAGAGCGCCAGCGTCGGCCTGGTCGAACAGGAGATTTCAACCGGAATCTACGTGACCAGCCGAGTCTACGATGTGCTGGATCCCTTGAGTTCGAACGCCATAACGTCCACCTGGACTCCGCCGCTCACCGCCGACGACATCATCATCGGCGTCAGCCGCGACCAGGCTTCCACCACCTCGGCGGTGCTCTACTTCGAAAACAACAGCAGTTTTTCTACGCTTGTCTTCGGCTCCAACGTGGGTGCAAACACATTTGAACCTGCCGTTACCCTCACCAACCCCGTATTCGGCTTTAACGAGGCTCCTCAAGTCGCATACAACAGCGTGACCAACCAGGCTGTCGTTGCCTCATCCAATGGCGAGGTCGGCGGTCCGCCGCCGGTCATCGCGCTGGTCGATCTCACCACCGGAACCGTGACCGAGTTTAACGGCATCCCCGGACCGCCCCCGTTTCGGCAGGGATCGATCAACGGTCTCGCCGTGGATTCGGCCGACGGCATCGCCTGCACCACCACCGAGCTTGATGCCCGCGTGGAGTTCTACGATCTCGCAGCCCAGACCGGCTTTGCCGTCTCCCTGCCCGGCAACCCAGGCCAGCTTCAAAGCGGCTCCGACGTCGAGTTCGATCCCCTCCACAAACTCTTCTTCGTGGCGCAGTCCGTATCGACCACCGGCCCCGGCAGCAGCATCCAGGTCTACAACACGAAGGGAAAGCTGGTAGAGTCGCTGAACGGTTTCAATTTCTCCAACGCCTCCAATGTCGTATTTACCCACATCGCGCTGAATCCCCGCAATCGCACCGGCTACGTCGACGGCCCCGATCCCGGCGTAACCGAAATTCAATCCTTCACCTACTAGATCGACTTCACGCCGAACCTTGATCTTGCTTTTGACCTTGACCTTCGAGGATGCCATCGGCACCGTCATCCCGACCGGAGCCGGAGCGCCAGCGGCGCGCAGTGGAGGGACCTGCTGTTCGCTCGCTAAGCGGGAATCCTATCTGTGGACTTCGACCCTCCGCGCCGGGATCCGGCCCGCGGTTATCGGCGAATTCCCAGCAGAACCCCCAGATAAGCCCGCACCTTACCCAACAGGGCTGCATCGGCTTTGGAGTGAAACGTCGCCTTCCGCGCTGCCCAGTCCATGCTCTTGATGTGATCCACCAACACCGCGCCTTCAACCTTATCGATGTTCGCTGGCAACGCAAACGGATACGGCTTTCGACGGCTCGTAAGCGGACACACGATCACCAGTCCGCTCGCCCGGTTGTAGCTCTGCTCCGTCACCACCAGTGCCGGACGCCGTTTCGCTTGCTCCCGCCCCGCCTGCGGATCGAAGTCGAGCCATACGATGTCACCCGCCTGGGGAATGTAAGTCGGCGCGCCTGGCGCCACACGCCTCGTCACCATTCCACGCTCTCTTTTCCTCGTTCCGCTCCGGCCGGCGTCTCGTCGTAGCGGTTCTCCGGCGTGATCTGCGCCACCAGTTCTTTCAGCGTAGGAATTCTCTGCTTCCGCCGCAGGCTGATCTCTCCCCCCGCCGCTTCGATCACGATAGGATCACCCTCCCGTACCCCCGCCTCCTCCGCCACCGGCTTCGGAATCCGCACCGCCAAACTATTCCCCCACTTCACAATCTGCGCCGTCGGCATGAGCCACCTCTGGATACTATGTATCTACTAACGTAGATACATAGTATATACCACGGCCCCATTGCTACACCTAAAGTATTGTCATCCTGATCAACCAGCGGCCTCGCCTCACGAATCCGCACGCGCAGCCTCAGGATCTCCACCTCACCACCACTCCCGCCGCCCCCCACTTCCCCAAATGCGTCGCGTATCCTTCCTCGTTTCAATAACTTAAAACGTCTGGGCCCTCCTTCTCGATCGCCCTGCGTCTTTTCTCCCCCCGCCCCCGTATACCCAGTAGTATGAACGCGACTGCTTTCTATTTCGAGACCTCGATGGCGCAAGAGAGCACCGAGATCGCTCGCGGACTTCGACGTCGAGATCCTGACCTGCTCGATCGCCTCATCGAGCAATACCAGCATCGCCTTCTCCGCTACCTCGTGTACCTGACCGGACGCCGCGAATTGGCCGAAGACCTCTTCCAGGAAACCTGGATCCGCGTCCTCGAACGCGGACACCAGTTCAACGACAAATATGCATTCAGCACCTGGCTCTTCGCCGTTGCGCGCAACCTCGCCATCGATGCCATGCGCCGCAAACAACCCTCCAGCCTCGACGGTTTAATGAACAACCATGACGATGACGACGCGCCCTTCGATGTGCCCGCCACCGCTCACGCCTCGGCTTTCGACCTCACTCTGCAGCGCGAGCAAGGCGAGCACATCGCCGCCGGCATGCAGCATCTCCCCGCGGAATACCGGGAAGCCCTCGTGCTTCGTTTTCAGGAGGGCATGTCTCTCGAAGAGATCGCGACCGTGGCGCGCGTGCCCCTGGGGACTGTGAAATCCAGAATCTACCGTGGTCTGAGCGCGCTCGAGCCCTGGTTACGAGGAGCTCCCTTATGAAGCCCACAAACAACGACGCCCATGAACGCGCGCGCCAGCTGATTGCCCTGGCTGGCCCCGAAGCGGTTTCCGCCGATCAGCTTTCGTCGAATGCCTGGCTGGCTGCGCATCTCCAAGGCTGCGCCTCATGCCGCGCCTTCGCCGCGAATTCCGTTGATGCAATTCACGCGCTTCGCGCCATTCCCATCGCCGCCGGCCGCGCTCTCGTCTCCACCACACAACTGCGCGTTCGCCACCGCGCTCTGGAATTGCAACGTCAGCGCGAACGCCTGTGGTTGGTTGCCGTCTGCTGCGTGGCCGTGGCTCTCAGCGCCCTGGTCAGCACCTTCGTTTTATGGCGCGGCTTTGCATGGATCGCGGCCCGAACCCATCTGGCATCGTCGGTATGGCAGGTAGCGTTCCTGGTTTTTTGCGTGATGCCAACTCTAATAACGGCGATGTTACTGCTCGCCAAGGACAATCAATTGCCGCCCTACACAGATTATCGCGGCTAGCGCACATTCAAGAAGTACCGCGTCAGGAGATTCATCATGACAGTCAGTAATCCTACTTCCACGAGAGCCCAAGACGATGTCCGCATCTTCGCGCCTTGGGCCTACTCCGTATTCGGCCTGGTCTTCGTAACCATCACCGTCCTGTTTGCGACGCTCGTAGACATGAAGGGACACGGGTTGCCGCTGCGCTGCCTGCTCGGTGCTATCGCCGGTACCGCGCTCGGCTGCTACGCCGTCCTCATCGGCTACATCAATCAGGACGCCGGACGCCGCAACATGAGCCGTATTCTCTGGACCTTCGTCGCCATTTTCGTTCCCAACGGCCTCGGCATCCTTCTCTACTTCGTCCTGCGCAAACCGCGCAGCGCCCTCTGTCCGCAATGCAACGCCGAGGTCGACCCGGCCTTCAGCTTCTGTCCCCGCTGCCGCAACCGTCTCAAGCCCGTCTGCCCCCACTGCCAACGCAGCGTAGACCTCGGCGACAAATTCTGCCCCTATTGCGGCGGCTCCCTGGAACCGCCAACCGCCGCGCCCTCCGCAGCCCCGGCAATCACCCAGCCTCCCCTGTCCTCCTGAGGCGGCTTCAGCCTCCGAGGCGGCGCTCCAGAACACTCTGTCATCCCGACCGGAGCCGGAGCGCCAGCGACGGCGGAGTGGAGGGACCTGCTGTTCTCGTCGTCAATCCGAAGTTTTCGTCTGTAGGATCTCGACCCTCCTCCTCCTTGTCATCCTGAGCGAAGCATGCGGATTCGCTCTATGAATCCGCATGCGCAGTCGAAGGACCCCTATACTCTCATCCGCACCCAGCGGCGTCAGGCAGTTCTCCCCGGACTGCCGGGTGCCCCATTTCTCGCGTCCTTCGCGAGAAGTGGGGATTTTCGACGACGCCCCCCGCACTGTCATCCTGAGCGAAGCATGCGGATTCGCCTTCTGAATCCGCATGCGCAGTCGAAGGACCCCTATACTCTGATCCGCACCCAGCGGCGTCAGGCAGTTCTCCCGGACTGCCGGGTGCCCCATTTCTCGCGTCCTTCGCGAGAAGTGGGGATTTTCGACGACGCCCCCCGCACTGTCATCCTGAGCGAAGCATGCGGATTCGCCTTCTGAATCCGCATGCGCAGTCGAAGGACCCCTACAATCTCATCCGCACCAGCGGCGTCAGGCAGTTCTCCCCGGACTGCCGGGTGCCCCATTTCTCGCGTCCTTCGCGAGAAGTGGGGATTTTCCACGACGCCCCCCCCGCTTTGTCATCCTGAGCGAAGTATGCGGATTCGCCTTGTGAATCCGCATGCGCAGTCGAAGGATCCCTACGCCATTATCCGCGCCCGAGAGGCTCTCTCCGTGTCGTCGCCGGTCTTGGCGATAGCTAGACCGGGAAGGGCACGAGTTCCACTCGTGCCACATCAACACGCAAACAATGAGCGCGGCTTCAGCCGCTGGGGTGCACGTTTTCCCTTCGCTTTTCCCACTCACCTTGTGTACAGTTCCGCATATGTCCAGCAAGTGCTCGGTCGCCGTGTTCGCAACAATACTGGTATGCCTAACGCTGGGTCATGCCGAAAACCTGGTCAAAGAGGTTAAGAAAGCTGTCGAGCGCAGCACCCTCAATCAAGCCGGCACAAAGCCCTTTCACTTGAAAGCAAGCCTGGCGCCGAGCTTCGATCGAGACAAAGCATCCGGCCTAACCGGCGAAGTGGAGATCTGGTGGTCCTCTCCCACGAAATGGAGACGAGAGCTGCGATCGCCAGAGTTTCATCGGATTGAAATAGTAGTGGACGGCGCCCGTGACTGGCAGAAAAGCGAGGGCGACTATTTCCCCGAGTGGTTACGGGAGACGGCCATCGAACTCATCGACCCCGTGCCGCCGATCGACCAGGTTCTCGAACACGTAAAGACAGCTGAAGTGCGCCACCTCATGGGGCAAACCAACATAGACTGGATTACTGCCGGGTGCCCCATTTCTCGCGTCCTTCGCGAGAAGTGGGGATTTTCCACGACGCCCCCCGCACTGTCGTCCTGAGGTAGTCTCAGAGAACTCCGTAGTGAACGAAACCGGAAAGCAAGCGGTGGCTGCGATGCGTTTCACCCTTTCTCGTGGACGGAGTACAAGTCCAAGTGATGTCGCAGTTCACACTGCCCTTCAAGACCACGCGACTGGCGCCCTAACAACAAACGGGGCGGCAAGCGCCGCCCCGCTAACGACCAACGACTAACGACCGCCCTAGGTTCCCTCGCTCCACCCCGCCAGATACTCTTCCTGCTCCGGCGAGAGTCTGTCGATCTTGATCCCCATCGACTCCAGTTTCAACTTGGCCACGCGCTTGTCCAGGTCGTCCGGAACCTTGTAGACCTTCTTCTCCAGCGTCTTGAAATTCTTCACCATGTACTCCACCGAAAGCGCCTGGTCGGCAAAGCTCATATCCATCACCGACGCCGGATGTCCCTCCGCCGCCGCCAGATTGATCAGCCGTCCCTCGCCCAGCAGATTGATCTTGCGCCCGTCTTTCAACGAGTATTCATCCACAAACGTCCGCGTCGTTCGCTTCGATGACGACATTTTCTCCAGCGCCGGAATATCGATCTCCACATTAAAGTGCCCGGAGTTCGAAATGATCGCGCCGTCCTTCATCAACTCGAAATGTTCCTTCGTCAGCACGCTCTTGTTGCCCGTGACCGTGCAGAACACGTCGCCCAGCTTCGCCGCTTCGTTCATCGACATCACCCGGAAGCCGTCCATCACCGCTTCCAGCGCCTTCGTCGGGTCAACCTCGGTGATGATCACTTCCGCGCCGTTGCCGCGCGCCCGGCTCGCCAGCCCGCGCCCGCACCAGCCGTAACCCGCCACCACGAACTTCGAACCCGCCAGCAAAAAGTTCGTCGCCCGGATAATCCCGTCAATGGTCGACTGCCCCGTCCCGTAGCGGTTATCGAAAAGATGCTTGGTGTCGGCGTCGTTCACCGCCACGATGGGGAACTTCAACACGCCTTCCTTCGCCATCGCCCGCAGCCGGATCACGCCCGTGGTCGTCTCTTCCGTTCCGCCAATCACGCCTTCCAGCGCATCCGTGCGCTTGGTGTGCAGAATCGTCACCAGGTCGGCGCCATCATCCATCGTGATGTGCGGCTTGTGATCGATCGCCGCCAGAATGTGGTTGTAATACGTGTCGTTGTCCTCACCTTTGATGGCAAACACCGGAATCCCCGAATCGCGCACCAGGCTCGCCGAAACGTCGTCCTGGGTCGACAGCGGATTCGAAGCGCACAGCACCACATCCGCTCCTCCATCGCGCAGGCAAATCGCCAGGTTCGCCGTTTCCGCCGTCACGTGCAGGCACGCCGAGATGCGGATGCCCTTCAGCGGCTGGTTCTTGATGAACTCTTTCCGGATGATCTGCAGCACCTTCATGGACTGGTTCGCCCACTCGATGCGCTTCTTGCCCAGTTCGGCCAGTTCTAAACTCTTCACGTCGTAATTGATCTGCGCTGCTGTTGACATACTCCTCCTGTGGCGCTTTCACCCGCGAAAAATTGTGTTGGTTACCTTCGGTTGATTAAAACGACTTGGTTTGATCACCCGTTTACTTTGTCAGAATACATGAATCACAACCCACATCCGCAATCCCCATTACCCGTAAGGGAATAAGACTTTCGCTCATCTCCCACATTGAACCTTTGTTCAGCTCTCCCCTTACTTCCGCCCCGCGTGCGCCGGCTGACCCACTCCCGCATCGCTCGCCAACTTCGCCGCCTTATCCGTAGCTTCCCACGTGAAGTCGGGATCGTTGCGCCCGAAGTGCCCGTACGCCGCCGTCTTCTTATAAATCGGCCGCCGCAAATTCAGTGAATCGATAATCCCCCGCGGCGTCAGCTTGAAGTGCGCCCGAATCAAGTCCGGCAAAATCGCCGGATCCACTTTCTCCGTGCCAAACGTATCCACCCGCACGCTCACCGGATCGGCCACCCCAATCGCATACGCCAGCTGCACTTCGCAGCGGTCCGCCAGCTTCGCCGCCACAATATTCTTCGCAATGTGCCGCGCCATGTAAGCTGCCGACCGGTCCACCTTCGTCGGATCCTTCCCGCTGAACGCTCCTCCACCATGCCGCCCCATCCCGCCATACGTGTCCACGATGATCTTCCGCCCGGTCAGCCCCGTGTCTCCCATGGGCCCGCCAATCACAAACCGCCCCGTCGGATTGATGTGGTACTTCGTATCTTCGTCCAGCAGGTGCGCCGGGATCACCGCCTGAATCACGTGCTTCAAAATCCCCGCCCGCAACTCCTCGTTGCTCACCGTCTCCGCATGCTGCGTCGAAATCACCACCGCATCCACCCGCAACACCTTCCCCTTCGCATCATATTCAACCGTCACCTGCGATTTTCCATCCGGACGGAGGAAAGGCAGCGTTCCATTCTTGCGCATCTGCGCCAGCCGCATCGTCAGCTTGTGCGCCAACGAAATCGGCGTCGGCATCAAATCATCGTTCTCCCCGCACGCATATCCAAACATCATTCCCTGGTCGCCGGCGCCGCCGGTGTCCACGCCCATGGCGATGTCGCCGGATTGTTTGTTGATGCTCGAGATCACGGCGCAGGTGTTGCAGTCGAAGCCGTAGACGGCGTTGTCGTAGCCGATGGCGCCCACGGTGCCGCGCACCACGTTCTGAAAATCGACATACGCCTTGGTTGTGATTTCTCCCGCAATCACCACCAACCCGGTCGCGGTCAAGGTTTCGCAAGCCACCCGGCTGGAGGTGTCTTCCGCCAGGCAGGCGTCGAGAATGGCGTCGGAAATCTGATCGGCGATCTTATCGGGATGGCCTTCGGTTACGGACTCGGAAGTAAACAGAATGCGGTTCTTTGTGGCTGCGGCCAAGATTTGTTCTCCTTAGGAAACTGCTTCGGACTTGGTTTCTGGCGACGCTGGGGGGTGATGCTGGTAGTCGCAATGATTACTTAGCAACGGTCACTCAAAAGAACGGTCCATCATTCGATCAAGCAAGCGCGAGATCCATCAAAAAGAAGTCCACCAGAATGCTACCAGAGCCCTCGCACTCGCGCAACGATTTTAGCTCCATCTGCATCCTGTTGAATTCAATAGCGGAATAGCCACATTGGACGGCCTATTTCGCCCCTCCATCTGCACCCATCTACCCAGGCTGTCGACCGTTGCGCAAGCCCAGATGGGAAGAGGCAACCATGGACGCCGCCTGGATCGCGCAAGCAATTGTCACGATCCCATGCACAACCGTGGAAGAGCGGCGCTTGAGCGCCGCGTCAAGCGCTCGGTCAAGCGCGCCACCACAAACCCGTGCGGCACCGTGGAAGAGCGGCGCTTCAGCGCCGCGTTCAAGCGCTCGGTCAAGCGCGCCACCACAAACCCGTGCGGCACCGTGGAAGAGCGGCGCTTCAGCGCCGCGTCAAGCGCTCGGTCAAGCGCGCCACCACAAACCCGTGCGGCACCGTGGAAGAGCGGCGCTTCAGCGCCGCGTTCAAGCGCTCGGTCAAGCGCGCCACCACAAACCCGTGCGGCACCGTGGAAGAGCGGCGCTTCAGCGCCGCGTCAAGCGCTCTTAGAGAAGCTGGGCTTTAGCCCCTGAGGCATCCCATCCAAGCGGCAATGCACACCTGTGGATGAAAACGGATACGCCGCATCCCGCACCAACCCCGCACGAACCGGATTCACAAGGATGTACTCGCAATGCCTCTCATAATCCTCCGTATCTCGAATGCGATGATTCGTGAAACTCTGCTGCCAGATCCGAATCTTCTCTTCCTTCCGAAGACGATAGGAATATCCCCCTTGATGAATTGCACGGCCCGCTCCACCGAGATTCCCGCCGCCGGCGTAAGCAGGATATGAAGATGGTCCGGCATTACGACAAACTCGTGCAGCAGATATTTCCCTTGATTACGGTAGTCCAGAAGCACGTCGATCAGGAGGAGCGCCCGAGTGTCTTTACGAAAAATCGGCACTCGCTGCCACGTAACCGTGGTGACGAGAAAGTGCGTTGCGGTTCATTCATCCCCGGATCTTAGCGCCGGTCATGGCGAATCAAGCGTGATGATTGTCACGCGACGAAGAATGTAATTTCAGAATGGGAAAAACGACCGCAGGGGCTGAAGCCCGACGTCTGTCACGCACCTAACGCGGCCCTGAAAGGGCCGCTCTTCCACCGTTGCGCAAGCCCCCGATGAGAAAGGACAACCCGGACGCGGTCGAGAGCGCGCCCAAGCAGCCGTCTCACGATCATGCACAACCCATCACGATCCCATGCACAACCGTGGAAGAGCGGCGCTTCAGCGCCGCGTCAAGCGTCCCAAAAGCAAGCGGGCTTCAGCCCCAGTGGACGTTTTCGCCGGCCAGCTCGGGAAGGGCACGACTTGAGTCAACCCGCGAACCTCAAGGAATCGAACCCCTACTCCCGCACGGCGGACTAAGCTCTGCGGCGACTGCCTTGGCAATCGCATTCGCCGCCTCACGCCCCAGATCGGTGAAACTGTAATTCTGTTCCGAAAATCTTCGGTCGGCCGCCGACCCTTCAGGATCGACTGCCACGAACCAATCAAAACTGTCGTCTCCGATGTGGTGATCGGGACGCAGCGTGCTTATGTCCGCCTCATAGGTCTTCAAATCCTGTTGAAAACGAATGAACTGCTTCTGTTCCAGTCCATCCAGGGCCTTCATGACGTCGGGCTTAGGCAGCCCGTACTCACGTTTTCCCAGGAGCGTGTGCCCGACGCTCACCAGGTTCATGCCGCCATTGCCACGAGGGGTGTGCAGCAACTCCAGCACTTCAGACGGCGATAACGCTCCCACTTGCGCCGCCAGTTCAGGATTCCCCGATTCCCGAGCTTTCGCCTGAACCTCAACCGTAAGGCTCCCAATCGAGACCTTGCTCGCCTCGGAAAACTTCAAGGCAAGGCTCTCCATAACCCCTCGCAACGGATGGTGATACACCACCACCAGGCAGCCGATCAGCAGCGGCCACGCAAAAACTTTCCCAGCTTCGATGACCAGTCTCGTCATCTTAAAGTCGGTCGGTGGCGCGGACTCTTTCTCTTTCTCCGTACCCATACGCACCTCCTCAGCCAGCAGGGACCCAACAAGACGGAACTGAGTCTAGCGGAGATGGCATGCCGGCATCAATCCAGCAGCGGCCTCGCCGATCCTCCCAGCAGCGAACTATTCATGTTGAAGATGTTGTGGTGGCCCTCCGGCCCTCCCCAGGCAAACATCAGCGAGACCATCGGGAAACCGCCGGCGCGCAACGTAAGCCCAGCCGCGAAGCTGTGTTTCAGATGATCAAATCCCAGATCTCCCCGCGTCAGCGCCACTCGCCCCTCGTCCGTCATAAACTTGAACCCAAACGGACCCCAAATCGAGTGCTCGAAGCTCTCCTGGAACAACAGAAGATTGGGTGCTCGAAAGCGGTAATCCTGATAACTTCCCAGCGCCATATTTCCATCGATATCCGCACCGCCCAGGGTCTGCTGGAAATAGAAAGGCACCGCACTCGTCGCCGAGTTGATCGATTCCGAGAGCAGGATTCTCGCGGTGACGAAACCACTCAGATTCCGCGTGCGCGGAATCTCCGGACACTTCGCCCCGTTCGACGCACACTCGTCCGGGCCAGTCGCGTCCGTGTTCTTGGCGCCTGACTTCGAGTAGCCGTACAAATAGAAAGTGTGGTTCAGATCAGCCGTCCACCGCAGGAAAGAATTCGTCGAGCTCGACGGCGCAAAGAACTGCTGGAAGCTTCCCAGGTAATTCAGTTGGAAGTGGTCTTTGAACAAAACGGGCTCGATACGAAATCCTTCTCGAAGCTGCACGAATCCCGGCTGGCTGGTGAGCCCCGGCGCAGTCGCATTCGTATAAAGCGTCTCAATCGAAGGCGCGGTCTGCCCCTCATCGCCTCGCACGCTCACGAACCGCCCATTCAACTCGCCCAACAGAGCAAGATTCAATTTGCGGATCGCCGGCAACTCATAAACTGGCTTGATCGCGTTGCCGCCTACAATGGTCTGCGTCATTCCAAACACCGACTGCCCCGCCAGCGTGGAATCGTTCCCCAACCCAAAGAAGTAAAGCTTGTTCAAAGAGATCGACTGCGCGTACAGGTTGAAAACCGTATAAGGATGCACCAGATTGATCGGCGTTTTCTTCTCAGCCTTCTTCGGCTCAGCGGTTGCGCCGGACTGCGGAGTCACAGTGGGAGTGACGGGAATGATCACATGGATCGGCTCACTCGGCGTGTGGATCAGCTTCATATATCCGCCCGCCCGCCACGACCCGTTCGTCGAGCCCACCGCATCCACGTCCCAGGTCATGCGCCAGTTCTTGGTGTTCTTGTCGGCGACGAACGCTCCCCCTAGCCCAAATCCGTTCTGCGCCGGCATGCTTCCCGCCGCAATGTGAAGTGGATGATCGGTGAAAACCTCATACGCACACCCCGGCACAGTCTTGAAACTGAAATCTTTGCAGGCATCGCTGGCCCGCTCGCCCTCGCGGCGAAACTCCGCCTGCAGCATGCTCTCCTGCGCCGTCGCAAGAACGCTCGCCAGCAACAGCCCGACTATCAAACTCCACCGCATACCGCCTCCCACTGAAACTGCGGAACTCAACGACTCATGTGGGGACAGCCGCCCCCGGCTGTCCGACCGGGCCTAGCCCGGTAGTCTCGCCACGTCCACAACCCTGAACCCGCCCCTAGCTCTTCCCCTTTTTCTTGCCCTTGCCGCCACTCTTCGGCTGTCGCACCGGTTCGTCGTCGGCCGCCGCTGCAATGTCAATGACCTCAGGCTTCTTGGCCGCGCGTTTAGCCCGCCTTGCCGCCGCTTCTGCATGCGCGTCGTGGATCGCCTCGGTGACGGCGCGAATATATTCCGCCGCTTCCCCCTCCGTCTTGATCGCATTGATGTAAATGTCCGTATGATGGCGCACCGGCAGCCTTCGCTCCGCCTCGTGCAGATGCAGAATCTGTGACTTCAGCAGCGCATTTACCGGCCGATTCCTATCCATCGCGCTCTTCACATCAAACCGCGGTACGTGGATCGTCGTCATAACCTCACTCCTTTCGGCGCCGCACGCCTACTAATCAAAATCCGGACAATCCTGCCGCATCACATCCAGCGAAATCAAATCCACAAACGTATCCGCAGCGATTTCCCGCGCCGTGCGCTGTGCGTAGCTTCCTAGAAACTGCTTGGTCACCGTCGCCGGAATCGAAGCGTGCTCAAACGTGCGCCCGCTCACCACCGTCCCTTTCGGAACCCACGGCGAAATCAGAATCGCCGGAACCCGCACTCCCAGCCGGTCAAACAAGAACGGCATCCCGGTTCCCGTATCGCTCGCCGCCGCCGGAAATTGATCCGGAATGCAATTCGGCGGCGCCACGTGATCGTAAATCCCGCCATGCTCGTCATACACCACCAGCAGCGCCGTATTCGGCCATAGCGGAGAATTCTTGATCGCGTTATAAATGCTCGCGATGAACGCTTCTCCCGCCTGAATGTTGTGATCCGGATGCTGATCGTTCGCCACTTCCTCGCCGTCGTCGCCATCGTGATCGTTATAGTTCGGCTCGACAAACGAATAATCCGGCAGACTTCCGCTCGCGCAATCCGCCAGGAACTGCTGATACGTCGCAAACAGCTGCGGCTCGTTCTGCAGCAGGTTCACCACCTCCATCGTCGAACTCGTCGTGTCGTAGTAATAAATCTTTGCCGTGTGTCCGGCCGCAACCATGCGCTCGTAGATGCTCTTGTACGGCTCTTTCTCATAAAACACATTCATCGCGACCTGCCCAAACGACGTCCCATAATGCGCGAACGCCCGATTGCAAATCGTCGGCCCCGGTATCGACGCGAACCACCGGTTAAACACCGCAAACTCCAGCGCCAGCGTCGTCAGCACCGGCAACTGATTCTGCGCAAAGTAATACATGATCTTCTGCGAGTGCCCCACATCTTCCTGCTGATTGAAATAGCTCTTCACGAACCCCTGCATGTTCGCCACGCGTCCCGGGCTCGTATCCCCGCCAAAAATCTGCAAATCGACCGCCGGAAAATGATGGTCCGGGTCGGGATCGAGCTGCCCCTGAAAGGCCGCCAGCGGCTGCGGCGCCACCGCCGCCCCCGTCGTATCCGGATTGCTCAGCCCCGCCACAATCCCATCAATCGCCGGATTCACCGCCGTCAGCGATCCCAGCATGTGGTCAAACGACCGGTTCTCCATCATCAACACTACGATGTGTCTGAGCTGATCCAGTCCTGCCGGCATAGGCATACTCCTGCGGATCGATCCTCCCACGGATCGTTCGCTGAATAGTGCAGTGAACCCCAAAAACGTTTCCCAGGATATTGATATTAAAGAGACCCGCCGAAAGGATACTCGCAGAAAAGCAGAATCAATAGCGGAAAAGCAGCCGGGCGCTGCTTTCCATGAGGTCAACACGCCACCCCGTTAATCAGTCACGATCGTCAGTCAGGATTATTTGCGAACCCACACCGTCCTCCGGCGGCGCAACCTCCTCGAACGCCGGATCCACGCAAGCCTGAATCGTCAGCCCGCTCTCGCCCCGCAGCAAGTCCCACGCCTCCCGATACTCCGCATACTTCTGCCGCTTGCTCTTCGGCGTAAAGTGCAGACTCGAATTCGTCCTCCCGATCGCCTCAAACGGCATGATGTACCACTCATCAATCGGAATCAACAACACCGCAAAAAAGTCCACCGACCCCGGCGCATACTTTTTCCGCTGCGGCCCCATCACATTCAAGCTGTAACCTTCCCCCCGCCGCTTGTAGATCGTAGACTTCACCTGCACCCGCAACACCCGGCTCCCATTCTCCACTCCCACGTCGTATCTCCCCGAATCTCCAAACAGCCGCAACGCCTTCATCCCCAGCCCCACCACCATCATCATGAAATAAAGCTCCGCCCACTCCCCCCGCTCCTTGCACCCCGGCAACTGCCCCCCCGCCATCCGATTCGCCTTCCGCCTCATAAGCTCAACCCCTCCCCGTTTTCTGGACATCCGCAGAATAATCCCGCTATTTGAATTCTAAGTACATCCGCAAGGTCATCCGTCACACTCGCTCCGACTCGCCCTGTGGAAATGCCCGAATCTGAAATAGGATTGGCGTGGCGCAGCGCTTTCAGCGCCGCACAAACGAGAGCTTTGAAAGGGCGCGACTTCAGTCACGCCGCAAGCCGGAAAGATATGCAACCAAGTCCCGCAGGGACGGAAAAAACGCCGTTCAGAGTATCTTGAAAGGTGCATGCAGGACGAGAACCGACGAAACGTTGCTAGAATGATGCTCGATGTCCAGCTCCAACTCCACAGCGTCGTCCGCAGGATCCCTCAATTCCGAGGTGCTGCGAAAAGCTCGCGAGGCCTCGTTAAGGACGCGAGAAGAGCTGGATAGGCACCTCTCAGACGAGATCGGGAAATACACGTCTGAAGATACGAGCCTGGTGGTCTTCGGTTCGCTCGCCAGAGGAGAGTGGACGTCCAAGAGCGATCTCGACTGGACATACTTGATCGACGGCGAAGCCAACTCCGATCACCTTAAAATCAGCCAACAGATCCAGAGGCTTTTTCTACGCGAGGAATACGAGGAACCGGGCCCCACTGGGACATTCGGAAACATGGCCTTCAGCCACGACATCATCCACCAAATCGGCGGTCAACACGACACGAACAAGAACACAACTCAAAGGATCTTGCTTTTGCTCGAATCGTGCCCCATCGGGAGGAGAACCGAGGCATACGAGAGGGTCATCCGCGGCGTTATAAACCGCTACCTCGAAGAGGATGTCCACCCGCTGACTCACGACTTAAAGAGATACCGGGTGCCCCGATTTCTCTTGAATGACATTGTTCGATTCTGGAGGACGATGGCCGTTGATTTCGCCAGCAAGCAAAGAGACCGCGCGGGCGCTGGCTGGGGGCTGCGCAACGCAAAGCTTCGGATGTCAAGAAGATTGATCTTCGCTTCCGGGCTGCTGGTCTGCTTTAGTGCAAATCTGGACCCGGCTCTAAATGGTCAGATTTCCACCGACAAAAATGATATAAAGCTGAAACTGGTTAACCACATCAGAGACTATGTAAGGAAGACTCCTCTGCAAATTCTGGCAAAATCGATGGAACAATATAAGGTTCCGGAAGCAACCGCAAGGGAACTGTTTGGAGCATACGCCGAATTTCTGAAGCTTCTCGACGACAAGGAGTCACGCGAGGCGCTCAGGGCGCTCCGCGCCTCCGACTCCAGAACGGATCCGACATTTCAACGCATAAGAGAGATCAGCAGGGCATTTGAAAACGCCTTGGACCACATTTTCTTCGAGAATCCAAACCTGGCATCGTTAACGCGGAAATACGGGGTTTTCTAATGAGGAGCATCGGCTTTTCGACGGGCGCACTGGCACTTGGGGATTTCCGCGCGGCGCTACGCATGCTCGCTGAGAAAGACGTTTCGGCCGTGGAGTTATCGGCATTGAGGCAACACGAACTCGCTCCGCTCGTTGAACAGCTCGATCGACTAGATTTGCGCCACTTCGAGTATGTCTCGCTTCACGCTCCTAGTTCGATGGAACCTGCCTTCGAGGCGGAAGCCTTGCGACTGCTCGAACAAGTCGCTCGCCGTGGATGGCCAATCATCGTACATCCCGATGCGATGCATGCCCGCCAAGAGTGGGCGCGGCTCGGGAACAGCCTCTGCATAGAGAACATGGACAAAAGGAAGCCGATCGGCCAAACAGCCGGCGATCTCGCTGAAATCTTCGAAGATTTGCCAAATGCCTCGTTCTGCTTCGACATCGGGCACGCGCGTCAGGTAGACCCCACGATGAGCGAGGCCTCATCGATCCTGCTGAGATTCGCCCGCCGAATCCAACAGATTCATGTTAGTGAAGTGAACACCCAAAGCAAGCATGATGCCCTAAGCCTGGAATCTATTCTTGCTTTCCAGAAAGTGTCGCACTTGGTGCCCGCAGACGCTCCGCTCATTCTGGAGAGTAGAGTAAAAGAATCAGAGATCAACGAAGAAATGCAGAGCGCTCTCGCGGCGTTGGACCCGGCAACCCAGCTCGCAGTCGCTGGCGACTAAGCTCGCTCGGGAAGGGCACGACCTCAGTCGTGCCGCACGCCGATCACCTCCCAGGCAAATACTCTGACCGACTGATGCACCGGATGCACCAAACCATTCCGCCGGCATTCAGCCCGTTCCGATAACTCGATGCATGCAACATGCTTTGCAACCGCCTCGAACGATTCGATCAAGGGTGTGAGGTCAACTTTGGGCGGTACGTGCTCATACCCAACGACAACCACAGCCTTACGCTCCGGGCACTGTAGCTTCGCCAGTTTGTAGCAATCGCCAATTGTGCTCACGTTACCCTTATAGGGATGCAGAAGATTCACCGACCAGTTTTCTGCTTCGCGTCCGTTATCTCCAAACGGACGCGCAATCTTGAACTCCATCGCCCACTCGTTAGGGATAAGGAGATCTGGGGTCCTCTTCGTGCGCGCCGCACCACGGTATTTCGGTAATTCATTGAGATACCCCGCAAGCAGTTTGACCAGCTGCGGTTCGCCATAAGGCCCAACTCCGGGCTGAAACCCTCGGAACGGCACCCTCCCCGCATCGA
Organism: uncultured Acidobacteriaceae bacterium; assembly: GCA_963749985.1. Classification (GTDB taxonomy): domain Bacteria; phylum Acidobacteriota; class Terriglobia; order Terriglobales; family Acidobacteriaceae; genus Sulfotelmatobacter. The sequence continues at coordinate 144,777 of CAVVOS010000010.1, forward strand.
TTTTGGCCAAGCCATCAGCTATGTCGGCAATCGTCTCTTTCAATTTCATTTTGACTCGAAACAGTAAAGGGCCACAACAGGTGGCCCTTTACTCTAAAATCCCGATCAAATTCTCCACAACAAGCACCTACGAGCATCCGCTAGTACTCCCACAACTCCCGCACCGATAGCATGAGCCGTTCCGCGTCATGATGCTGCCGCAGAAGCTGCAGGTGGGAGCGTCGCCCAGGTCGATGATGCCGGCTAGTTGGTCGGCCGCGTGCACGGAGCCGATACCCGGCTCCCGGCTCCCGGCCTCCGGATGCCGAACGCCGGACGCCGCATCTTCCGGCTGAGGTCCGGGGGCCGCGGGCCGAAGTCTGAAGTTCTCGAACAGCATCTGCTGCTGCCCGGTGAGGAAACGCAGCCGGAGCCAGCGGAAGATGTAGTCCATGATCGACTTGGCATAGCCGATGTCGGGATTGCCGCTCCAGCCGCTGGGTTCGAAGCGGGTGTGGGCAAACTTCTCGCAGAACAGTTTCAGCTCAACGCCGTGTTGCAGGGCGATGGAGACAGCCAGGGCAAAGCTATCCATCAGGCCGCTGACCGTCGATCCTTCTTTGGCCATGGTGATGAAGAGTTCGCCGGGCTGGCCGTCAGGATAGAGGCCGACGGTGATGTAGCCCTCGTGATCTCCTACCTTGAATTTGTGGGTGATGGAGGCGCGCTCTTCCTGCAGCTTGTGGCGGACGGCGCGTGGAGGCGCGTTCAGGTTTTCTTCTTCTTGTGCCGCAGCCGTCCCGGGCCGCGGATCGTCTTTGCTGGAATTCGCAGTCTTGGTGCCGGCCGCCGAGAGCGGCTGAGACTTCTTGCATCCGTCGCGATAAACGGCGACCGCCTTCAGGCCGAGCTTCCAGGCCTGCAGATAAGCCTCCATGATGTCTTCGACCGATGCGTTCTCGGGAAGATTGACCGTCTTCGATATAGCCCCGGAGATGAACGGCTGCGCCGCCGCCATCATCTTCAAGTGGCCCATGGGAGCGATGGAGCGCGTGCCCTTCGCGGGTTTGAAGGAGCAATCGAACACAGCCAGATGATCGTCTTTAATATGCGGCGCCCCTTCAATCGTCCCAGTCGCATCGATGTAACTGACAATCGCATTCGCCTGATCGTGGTCATACCCCAGCTTGAACAGCGCCGTAGGCACAGTCTGATTGACGATCTTAATCATCCCCCCGCCAACGAGTTTCTTGTACTTGACGAGCGCAAGGTCAGGCTCAACGCCTGTAGTGTCACAGTCCATCATGAAGCCGATGGTGCCGGTGGGGGCTAGGACGGTTACCTGGGAGTTGCGATAGCCAAACTTCTCGCCGTGGGCTAGGGCTTCGTCCCAACAGGCTTTGCTGGATTCGTAGAGGGGGGTGGGGACGTTGTTTTTGTTGATGTTATTTACACTGGCACGGTGCATGCGGATTACGTCTAAGAAGGGTTCGCGGTTGATGTACCAGCCGGGGCAGGCGCCGCCGGGCATGGTCTCTGCCGGGGAGCTCGCTTCGCTTCGCTGGACAGCCGAGGCGGCTGTCCCCACATGGACAATGCCGGTCGTCATGCCGAGACGGGTTGCGACGGTGTCGGTTGCGGGAGTGAGCGGGGCGCATTGTTCGGCGATGCGGCTCGATTGCAGGTAGGCTTCGCCGCACATAATGGCGGTGACGCAGGCGGCGTAGTCGCGGCCGGCGTCGGAGTCGTAGGGCAGGCCGGCGGCCATTAACAGAGCGCCGAGATTGGCGTAGCCGAGGCCGAGCGGACGGTAGTCATGCGAGTTGCGCATGATCATTTCAGTGGGATAGCCCGCGTTGTCGACCAGAATTTCCTGCGCGGTGATTAAGACGTCGACGGCATGGCGGTAGGCTTCAACGTCGAAGGTGCCGTTGGGGGCGAACTTCAGCAGGTTCAAGCTGGCCAGGTTGCAGGCGGAATCGTCGAGGAACATGTATTCGCTGCAGGGATTCGAGGCGTTGATGCGGGCTGTGTGCTTCGACGTGTGCCAGCGGTTGGTGGTGGTGTCGTACTGCATGCCGGGATCGCCGCAGTGCCAGGTGGCCTCGGAAATCTTCTTGAGTAGGTCTTTGGCTTTGTAAGTCTTCATGACGCTGCCGTCGCCGATGGCCTTGGTGGAGAAATCGGTGTCGCGGAGTACGGCGTACATGAAGTCGTCGGTGACGCGGACGGAGTTGTTGGCATTCTGGAAGAAGATGGAGGAGTAGGCGTCGGAATCGGGATGGGAGCCGTCGTATCCCTGGGCAACGAGGGCGTGGGCTTTGGCCTCTTCTTTTTGTTTGCACTCGATGAACTCGACGATGTCGGGATGGTCAACGTTGAGGATGACCATCTTGGCGGCGCGGCGAGTCTTGCCTCCGGACTTGATGACGCCGGCGAAGGCGTCGAAACCTTTCATGAAGCTGAGCGGGCCGCTGGCCGTGCCTCCGCCGCTGAGACCTTCGGTGGAACCACGCAGCGGGGAGAGATTGGTGCCGGTGCCGCTGCCCCACTTGAAGAGCATGCCTTCGGTTTTGGCGAGGGTGAGGATGGAATCGAGCGAATCTTTGACCGAGTTGATGAAGCAGGCGGAGCATTGCGGCTTGCTGTAGCCGGTGACGCCGAATTCGACTTGCTGGGTCTGGGGATTCCAGTGCCAGTTGCGGGCGTCGGAATTGGGCTCGATGCGATCACAGCCGACGTTGAACCAGACGGGCGAGTTGAAGGCGGCGTACTGGCGGACGAGGATGTGGACGAGTTCGTCGTGGAAGGATGCGCCGTCCTCGGGAGTTTTGAAGTAGCCCTGAGCCAATCCCCAGTCGCGGATGGTCTCGGCGACACGGGTGACCAGGGCGCGGACTCCGGTCTCGCGCTCGGGGGTGCCGACTTTTCCATGCAAGTATTTCGAGGCCACGATGTTGGTGGCGGTCATGGACCAGTCTTTGGGGACTTCGACGTCTTTCTGCTCGAAGATCACGTTGCCTTGCGCGTCAGTGATCTGAGCGAGGCGGAGATCCCATTCGAGTTCGTCGTAGGGAGAGACGCCGGGCTTGGTGAAGAAGCGGCGGAAGGAAAGGCCGGGAGCGGTCTTTTTGACGGCGGTGACGGATGAGGGGGCGACAGCGGTGGAATCGACGGAAGTAGTTTTGACCTCGGGCATTGATCTCTCCATTAATAATTAGATTCTATCTACGGTGGCCCGATTCGGCGTCCATGGGGGTGGAAGGGGGGAATTGGGCCGTACCCGAACGGGAAATTGTTCGGGGTAAAGCGGTTTGTTTTAAAGAACGTTTCTATCGCCCCGTTGGGGCTGGTGACTCAGGGGCTAAAGCCCCGGGTTGTTTCTGCTTCTAACGCGGCGCTGAAGCGCCGCTCTTCCACGGTACTTCATTGGTCACTTTTCGGGCGTCCCTACGGGACGCGGCTCTCTTCGTTCTCCTTTACCCGGCGTTGAAACGCCGGGCTATTGTCGGTCGTCCCTACGGGACTTGCCGAATCGCGGCGCTGAAGCGCCGCTCTTCCACGGTACTGCTTGGGTCAGTGGTACTCGATACATCTAAACCTCAGGGGCTAAAGCCCCCATTCATAAACGCATTTGACGGCACGACTGAAGTCGTGCCCTTCCCGGGCCTTGCCAATTCCCGGGCCTTGCCAATTCCCGGGCTTTGCCGACTCCTTCGGTTTAGAAACCGGAGGGGAGGGGGTGAGGACAGTGAAGATTCTTGTCGGCTCCGGAATCGGGATGCGGGGGTGCGGGCGCAGAGTCCGTTTCTCGACCCGGCTGCGTTGCCCGGGCGGGGGATGGAATGCTGACGGCAGAGCCGGACAAGAGTGTCCGACCCACACGAGAGGCGCTCGCTTCGCTCGCTGGACCCCTCGACTCCGCTCGGGGCAGGCTCCCGAATGCGTCCGTCCCCACACGGGCTGTGGTCGCCACCCGGTCTGCGGTGAACTCCAGGGACGACTGGAAGTCGGCGGACAGGCCGGAGGCTTTTTCAGCGGAGGAAAGAATCCAGTGGTTGAGGGCGGTGCAGATGCTGCGGCGCTGGGTCTGGTCTTCGATCACGACGAAGCGGAGGAAACAGAGTCCGGACGCGAGACGGTCGCGCATGGGATTGATGCGGGTGAACATGCGGTCGAGGGTGAAGGCCATGTCGTCGTCCTCGGAGAACTGGAGGATGGCGAGCATGCGGCGGACGGGGGGCTCAGCGGCTGAAGCCGCATCTTTCAGGGGGAGCGAATCGCAGCGCTGAAGCGCTGCGCCACCCAAAGGCCGCGTCGCGGTTCCCGCAGGAGTCGAGGTGGTGGATGCAACTGCCGAGCTTTGCTCGGCTGGACAGCCGGGGGCGGCTGTCCCCACATGGCCGGTTGTCCCCACATCGGTGTTGATGGGGCCGAGGTTCGCAACCTCCTCGGCGAGGGCGAAGATGCCGGGTTTGCTGGGGACGACGAGGAGGCTGTGAGGGGAATCGCAACGGAACCAGCGCGACCATTGCAGGCGGCGCGGGTCGATGGGACGATCAAAGCCGTGGCGAACCAGGGAATCGGTGACCAGGCGGGTTAAGGACTCCATCTCGGGCTCCTGAAACCGGGCTTCGGGCTTCGGCTTTCGGGCTTCGGCCAGAAAGTTCAAAACTACGGTCCGGTGAAACAAGTTCTTGCTTACTGACTTAGTTGCTTTTAGTCGTCCGCCGGGGGGAGGATCCGGGGGACGGCCACCGCACTGAAAAAACCCGGCTTCCGGCTACCGGCTTCCGGACCAGGAAGCCTCCAAACTCAGCCTTATGCCTTCGTTTTGTTACATTTACGGAGATGGCGCCGAGTCACCTCTGGCTTGGCGCCACGCCGCAAGTCCTACGGACTGCTCTCTTCTACTTCACCAGCCTGAAAGCCGCCCCGTTCCCGCGAGACGATTTTCAAAGGGCTATGGGATTGCAAAGTTACTCCCGCTTATTGTGCCTGTCAAGAGGGAAACACCACAGGTTGTATCCTCAGCAATGACGGGCTTGGTGCGGGGGTGGGGGAATCGTTTTCCACAAGGGGAATTCATGGTGTGTTCATAAATGCAGTGGCCAGCGGCCAGTTGCCAGTTGCCAGTTAATTCCCTTTGGACTCGGCATGGGGGAACGCTTAGAGGGAGCGAAGGGCTTGGGTGGGGTTGCGGCGGTCGGGGTGGGGTTGGGGAGATTTGCGGGTTAGCAGAGGCGAAAAAGTGGAGAGAGTCTTGGTGCGCTCGGGAGCTTGGTTCTGGCCGGCTAGCAGGGGCACGTAGATGTCTTCGAAGATTTGGCGAGGGGCGATGCGGAGAACGCCGTCGGAGGATTCGACGAGATAGTCGCCCTTGCGGCCGGAGTGTTGCCGGCCGAGAGAGTCGGTGAAGGAGAGGCTGGAGGTGAGTTGTTTGGCTTTGACGAGGAAGCGGGTGCGATAGGTGATCCATGGGTTCGTTGCTTTCATTGGTGCCAGCCGGTTCTTGATCAGTTCTCAGTTCTCAGTTTTTTTGGTTTTTAGTTTCGATATTGAATTTACGACTGGTCTTGGCGCTGGTGGCAGCCGGTTCTTGTCGTCGGCCGACTTCCCGATTCGTTCTCGATGAGAGGGCGAAATAAAATGTACGGGCGAAAGGGCGCGCGGTCAATTCAGTATTTTTGGTGCAGTTGAGGAAAATGTCAGGCGGGAATTTTCGTGGAGGTGCGGGGATTAAGGGCGGGGTCGGATATATCGCGCTAAGCGGCTTTGAGGGCGCGAGTTGGGTCTATGGGAAAGCGGAAGGGGGAAAATTTGGGAGAGTGGAGCGGCGGAATGTTCACAGGGATTGCACAGGAAATGCAGAAGAGCAGCTGCCAGTTGCCAGCCGCCAGTTGTCAGTTGTCAGTTGTGGAGTGGAGGTCCGCTCGCTTCGCTTCGCGGGACAGCCAAGGCGGCTGTCTCTACATGAGGCGAGGAGAACCAGGCGAGCAATCGCTGTTCGAACTGTTGTGGGGCTGTGCTGACGGCGCCGCAGTGGTCGGCGTAGGGGACTTCCCAGAGGACTGTGTTGGGATTGCGCGAGTGAATGCGGCGGGAGTGGCGAAGGGGGATGTTGCCGTCGATCTGGCCGTGAATCAAGAAGACGGGAACTTTGGTGGCTGCGACTGCGTCTTCTGGCGAGACTTGCCGCATGTCGAGGTGATATTTCCAGCGGACATAGAGGAAAGCGAATTCGACGACGGGCCGGAAGAGGGTGCGTCCGAACCAAGGGCCGAGGTGAAAGGGCTGACCCATGCGGTCATAGGCGATCTGGCGGAAGCTGGCGAAGGAAGATTCGGCGACGACGGCGCAGAAGCGGGGCTCGACGGTGAGAGACTGGAGGAGTTCGGCTGCGCCCATGGATTCGCCGAGCCCGAAGATGCAGTGGGGGTGAACCTGAGCGGAGAGAAAGTTGAACCACTGGTGAATGTCGTTGCGTTCGAGAAGACCGTAGGTGGCGAGTGAACCTCCGCTGATGCCGTGGGCGCGCGCGTCGGGAAGAAGAACGGTGAATCCGTGAGCGAGAAGGAGCTGCGCGTATCCGGTCATGCCGATGCGATTATCGGCGAGGCCGTGGAAGAGAATGACGGCGTCGCCGTTGCTGGGATGGGGACGGATGATCCAGGCGCGGAGGGTGATGGCATCGGGCGTGGTGACGGAAACGTCATCGAGATCGGAATCGAGTTGGTGAGCGAGGTCATGCATGGTGGTTTCGTCTTCCGCGGATAGAGGACGGCGGGCGGGGTGGAGAGTTCCGTTGGCGACGAAGCTGGCAGCGATGAAACAGAATGTGAGATAGAGGGCGAAGAAGAGAAGGAAGCGGCGGGATCGTCGGGTTAGGCGCATGGGTGCCTGGAGGATGATACGAGTGGAGGGTGGTAGCAGTTCAGCTTTTGCGCGCGACGATGAGAATAATGTTCGCGGGAGGTTCCACATGAGTTGGGGAGAACGCCTTGAGACTGCTGAGAGACTGCAGGAGGTGTAGGGATCCTTCGACTGCGTGGCCGCTCCGCTTTCGCGGAGCGGCCACTGCGCTCAGGATGACAGTCTTCAGCAGAGATTCTCTTTCCGCTGAGGGTTTAGCGGTGAGCGAGAGCTGGTTCGTGGACGGATTTGCCGGACTTGTAGGCTTCGTAGCGGGAGTTGATTTCGTCCCAGTTGATTACGTTCCACCAGGCGGCTAGATATTCGGGGCGGCGGTTGTTGTATTTCAGGTAGTAGGCATGCTCCCAGACGTCGTTGCCGAAAATCGGGAAATGGCCTACTGAGATGGGACTGTCCTGATTGGGAGTGCTCATGATGTGGACTTCACCGCCGCCTTTGCCGGCGAGCCAGACCCAGCCGGAGCCGAATTGTTTTACTCCGGCGTCGTTGAACTTGGTTTGGAAATCCTTGAAGTTGCCGAAAGTCTTGGTGATGGCTTGAGCGATGGGGCCGGTGGGATCGCCGCCGCCTTTGGGCTTCATGATCTTCCAGAACATGGAGTGGTTGACGTGGCCGCCGCCGTTGTTGCGGACGGCGCCGCGAATGTCCTCGGGGATGGCGTTGAGGTCACGGATAAGATCTTCGGCGGACTTGCCTGCGAGTTCAGGATGTTTTTCGAGGGCCGCGTTGAGATTCTTGACGTAGGCGGCGTGGTGCATGTCGTGGTGAAGGGTCATCGTCTGCTTGTCGATGACGGGTTCGAGGGCGGCGTAATCGTAGGGCAGGGGCGGTAGTTCGTGAGCCATGATCTTTCCTCCAGAGTTTCTATTGTACTGATGACGGGGGTGAGGATGGGGATTCAGACGAAGCGGCGTCCAGCTTTGGATGACGGGGACGGTGGCGCGGTTGCGAGGGATTGTATGTCTGCAGCGATAAAGACTGGGAAAATCTAGTTGGCAGGTGGGCCGAGGACTTCGCGGACTTTGCGGGAGAGGCTTTGCAGGGTGAAGGGTTTTTGCAGGAAGGCTCTGGGGGCATCGGCGGAGGCGTTGCTTTCGACGGCGTCCTGGGCGTAGCCGGAGAGATAGAGGACTTTGATGCCGGGGCGAGCGTGGACGAGTTGCTGGACGAGTTCGTGGCCGCTGAGACCGGGCATGACGACGTCTGTAATGACGAGGTGAAGGATGCCGGGGTGGCTGGCGGCGAGGGCGAGACCGGCGTTACCGTTCTCGGCTTCGAGCACGCGATAGCCGCGGGCTTCGAGAGTTTCGCGAACGAGCTGGCGGACGGACTCTTCGTCCTCGACGAGCAGGATGGTTTCCGAACCGCCGACGGCGGCGAGGGAAACGGGAGTGGCGCCGTGAGCCTCGGAGGGCTCGTCGACGCGGGGGAAATAAATGGTGAAGACGGTGCCGCGGCCGAGTTCGCTTTGGACGAAAACGTAGCCGCCGCTTTGTTTGATGATGCCATAGACGGTGGAAAGTCCGAGGCCGGTGCCTTTGCCTTTTTCCTTGGTAGTGAAGAAGGGTTCGAAGATGCGGGCCTGAGTGTCGCGGTCCATGCCGAGGCCGGTGTCGCTGACGGAAATCCTGATGTAGGGGCCGTTCCGGATGAAAGTATTTTCGGGGCGGTAGGAGTCGTCGAGGATGACGCTGGCGGTGCGGATGGAGATTTTGCCGCCGTTGGGCATGGCATCCTTGGCGTTGACCACGAGATTCATGATGACCTGTTCGAGCTGGCCGGCATCGGCGCGGGTGCAGCCGACGGCGGGGGCGAGATGGGTGACGAGTTCGACATTCTCGCCGATGAGCGGGCGCAGGAGCCGCTCCATGTCTGCAACGATGGAGTTGACGTCGATGACTTTGAGTTCGAGAAGTTGTTTGCGGCTGAAGGCGAGGAGTTGGCGGGTGAGCGTGGTGGCACGATCGGAAGCCTGCTGAATGGCTGCGGCTTTAGAGTGGAGCGGGTCGCCGGGCGTGAGGCGGTCGAGGAGAACCTCGGTGTAGCCGCTGATGACCATAAGCAGGTTGTTGAAGTCGTGAGCGATGCCGCCGGCGAGGCGGCCGACGGCCTCCATTTTCTGGGCCTGGCGGAACTGGTCTTCGAGGACGCGGCGCTCGGTGATGTCTTCGGCGATGGCTTCGAGGACGTCGGCGGGCTCGTTTTCGGTGGCGACGGCGCGGCCGCTGATGCGGACGGTGATGGCAGCGCCGTCCTTGCGCTTCCAGCGGACTTCAAAACCGTCCATGCGTCCGGTGCGGCGGAATTCGTCGACCAGGCGGGTGTATTCGGAGGGATCGAGGAAGACATCTTTTTGAGGATCGAGGGCCAGGACTTCGAGAGCGGAGTTATAGCCCAGCATTCCGATGAGGGCGGGGTTGACGTCAAGAAACTGGCCTTCGAGGCTGGAGCGATAGATACCGTAGACGGCAGTCTGCACCAGGGAGCGATAGCGGACCTCGGAGCGTCGCAGGGCCTGCTCGTTGCGTTTGTGATCGATGGCGGCGGCCAATTGCCGCGAGATCAGGGTGAGGACTTCTTTGTCGCGGCCGGAAAGACGGGTGTTCTTGGAATAGCTTTTGAGGACGAGCGCTCCGAGGACGTGGTGGTTGACCTTGAGCGGGACGCCCAGCCATTGAAGCGCAGACGGGGTGCTGAGTTCGACTTCGCCGCGCTGCTGCAATTGTTGCGCGAGTTCGGGAGTGCAGAGCAGGGGCTCGCCGGTGCGCAGGACGTATTCGACGAGACCGCGGGCAAGTTTTCCGGGCGCGGGAGCGGACTCCCGCTCATCGACGAAGTAGGGGAAGCTGAGCACTTGCGATTCGGGATCGTGAATGGCGATGGAGAAGTTGCGGGCGCACATGAGTTCGTCGACGATGCCATGGATGGCAGCGAAGAACTGCTGGAGATCCTGTGAGGCGCTGGCTTTTTCGGCGATGCGATAGAGAGCGGAGTTGAGAGCTTCGGCGCGTTTGCGTTCCGAGATGTCGCGATAGGTGGCGTAGAAGGCGACGACGCGGCCGTCGATGATGAGGGGCGCAGAGAAGGCGGAAACATCAACCAGGGTGCCGTCTTTGCAGCGGCGCTGGGTTTCGAGGGAAAGCTGCTCGCCGCGCTGCAGGCATTGGGCGATCCATTGGGCTTCGGCAGCACGATCGGGAGGGAAGATCAACGAGTCAATGGGCTGGCCCAGAATCTCGGACGAGGAGTAGCCGAACACGCGCTGAAACTCACGGTTGACGCATTGCGTGCGGAAGGAGGGATCGACCACGATGAGAGAGTCGGGCGAACCTTGAAAGAGTTGTTCGAGATACTGGCGGCGGATGTCGAGGGCGGCCGGGGAAGGGATTCGCTGGGAAGACAGGGCATCGGAAATGATTGTTTCGGAGATCGCGGCTTCGGAGGTGGGGACCTCGGCCGGCGAGCCCAGGAGGTTCCAGGAGAGAGAAGATGGCGGAGCGGCGGGGCTGGCGACGTCGGGTGGAATGAACGAGGGTGAGGCTCCGCGCTCGAGCGCCTGTTGCAGGCTGCGGGCACGCACAAGTTCCCTGGATCGCTTTGATCGGGTGACACGATCACCCATCCGGTAGGCTCCCCCTCAAAAGCCCAGCACAGAGGTAATCGTAGAACGGGGAGCGTTTACTCGAAAGTTACTGAGGTAATTGGGGAAATTTCGTAATTGGGTAATTTTGTAATTTGGGAATTTTGAAAACCTCAGGTCGCAGCAGGGGTTTTTAATTTACAAATTGCCCGATTACTCAATTACCAAATGGGTTTAGGAGTTGGTGGCTAGGACTTCGCAGACGCGGCGGAGGATGTCGCGCTGGGTTTCGTTGAGGGTAAGGAATTCAAAACCGTAGCGCAGGCCCTGGCGATAGCGCACAATGGCGCGGACTTTGACGGGGTAAGGACTGAGGGGCAGAGGAATGTCGAGAGAAACGATCTCGCCGGTTTCGAGTTCGCCGGTGAGGGTGGCGCCGATGCCATCCTGGCCGAGTTCGGTGGAGCGTCCCCAGCAGTTGCGGAATTCGCCGTTCTGAAACATGCGGACCTGGAGACGGACGTCGATGGCAAAGCGCGGGAAGCGGCGAACGTAGGCCGGGGCTGGCGGCTTGGTGGGCTCGAGTTTTTTGCCTGGAGCGGACATAAAATCAGTGGCCAGCCGCCGGTTGCCAGCTGCCAGTTAAGGTGGAGGCAAATTTGGTAATTGGGTAACTTTGTAATTTAGTAATTGAAAAGCTGCGCGCCCCGGGGTTCTTAAATTATCAAATTTCTCAATTACCAAATTACAAAATTGCTTCTTCTTAGTTGCCGTGCAACAGGTAGCCGGGTTCGAGAGGGAGTTTGCCAGCGATCTTGACGACGGCGACACTGCTGTTGATGGAATACACGTCGACGACGCCGACGGCGCCGGGAGTGGAGGCCACCCGATTCACGAGTTCTTCGTCGGAAGTAGCGATGAGGATGGCGGGATGGGTGGGGCGTCCGTGATTGGAGGTAACGATGAGACTGCTGACCTCACTCTGGGACATGCCGTAGACCTTTTCGAGAACCATCTTCATTTCTGGAACCGAGGGAGCGCGCATCACGAAAGTGATGGGCTTGCCGTCCGGCCAACGGTCGGTCTGGGCTTTGCAGAGCTTGACCAGTTCGGGGACGGTGATGGCGCCGACTGCATTGGATTTGTTGGACACCAAGGCGATGTCTCGCGCGGCGGCCAGCGAGGCGCTGATGAGTACGAATATGGCAACAGACAGAAAGCGTTGGCGAAACACTCTTTATCTCCACCTTAGTGACACGAATCTGAGAATGATTGTGCTTGAAGAGGGGGTATTCATTAAAGGTAACTAAGGTCACGAAGGGGAGGGGGGAAAGTGGGACAGCAGGGGCGGGTTCGGCGCGGCGGGGGAGCGAGGGGGAAGAGAAAAAAAGGCGCGGCTTGGGAAAGCCGCGCCCGGATGGTTGAGCGATGGTTTACGACTATTTCTGCTTTCGCAGAGCGCCGTGTAGTCGCATACCCGGCCGGGATGCAGCGACGTGCAACAGTGCCGCCCCGCCTGAAGCAGCGTTCTGAAGCCCGAAGCTTCCTGTAGCGACTTGGGTGGTATCGCCTTCAAGGACGAGTACGGTCGAACTGGACACGACGTAGTACTCCAGGTCGAGTATGCCGTTGAGGGTATTAACGCTTGGGACAGTGATGGAACCGCGGCCGGTCGCTGGCGAATCCGGCGTGTAGGTTCCGGTCAGTGTCCGGTCGGAGTTCGTGGCGCCATCGGGTTGATAGTTTTCATCGATGATGCCGCTGATGCCGCTGGAGGTGGTGCTGAACTCGGCGATGTCGTCCACCTCAACGCTGTCGCCAATATTGGTGCCAGTCAGGTTCAGGCCATAGCCTTGCGAAGCGCTGATGCTCGTGCTTGTCTGAGCGAATGCAGCCCCGGTCGTGATGGCTAAGCCATCCGTTTCCAGCATCAGAACTCCGCCGACCGAAGGATAGATAACATACTGAATGGCGGGGTCGAAACCGCTGAGATTGACGAGAACCCGCCCGCCAATCGAGCCGCCTGCGGCAGCGGTGCCGGTGAAGAGCAACTGCGCCGGAGAGAGGCTGCCGTTGTCGTTAACGTCTTCGAGGCCGCCGGTAAAGTTACCGGTTCCGTCAGAGGTCATCAGGCCGCCAGCGGCGATGGTACCGCTAGAATCCAGGCCGGCAACCGTGAAGACCATGGGGCCGGTGGGGATGGAGGCTCCGGTCTGGGTGAAGACATCGCCGGATAGGACTGGAGTTACATCTGTTTCGATAAACTTCAGATGGGTATTGTCGATCGCATAGACGTCAAAGGTGAGGGTGCCGAAGGTCTCGGTGGTAAGTGTGGCTGTCCCCGGAGCGCTCCCCGTTCCCAGGACTACGGAGCCTGAAACGGCTAAATCGGTGTACGTGAAACCGCCGTCATTGAAATCTTGTACGCCGGTGGTGACGTTGCCGTTCTGGTCGAGGGTGAACGCGCCTACTGTGGCGTACGCAGTTGTACCAGTGGTGTCAACGCCAGCCAGAGTAAAGGCATAAGACCCTTGAAGCTGACTTTGGGTAATCGTGGTTTGCAGGTCGAGGGTACCGCTGCCGGTGCCGCCGTTGTCGAAGCGGGTGACCAAGCCGTGAGAACTGGAGGTGAGGACAAAATCAAGTTTGATGGTTCCTTGTGAGGTGGAAAGGGAGGCGGTGCCTCGCCCGTCAGCAGTAATGCTGTAAGGACCTGTGCCGACAGTGAGGCCGGGAAAATCGCCACCGTTAAGGGGGTCGTTGAGATCAAGGGTGCCAGCTGTGATTTGTGGGCTGCTGGAGCTGCCATTGGCCGCAAAACTGCCGGCCGCTGTGAAGAAGTTCCCTGCGGAGTCGACTCCCGAGACTGAGAAAACGTATGTCCCATTCAGGTTGCTGTTGCTGAAGCCACCGGTGGGAGGGGCGACGGCGGTGGGAGAGCTGCTACCGCAGGCGACTAGAAACGTGAGAGTGCAAAGGGCGAGGAGCAGGGCGATTCCGTTGCGTACTGACATAACTTCCTCCGGGGAGCGACTGGATCGTGGAGCTGGCCATCTTTGAGTTGCTTAGTTTCGAGGTTAGCACAGACTAATTCCCTTGTATTGAACCCGAACCATGAAAATAAGTAGCGGGGGGTTGGTGAAAAAGCTTAGGGAGGCGCAAGTTGTTCATATCTTTACATTCTGGGGGAGGAGGGAGGGCTTCGGGCTTCGGGCTTCCGGCTTCGGGCTTCCGGCATCTTACTTCGCACATCTGCCGAGAGCGGGGCGACCTTCGGGGGAGTGGAATTGTGGGGTGGGGGTGGAGAAATCCGGTAGCATGGTGGTAATGACGAGGTGGGGATTGAGATTCGGGCGGGCGGGATATTTGGGCGTACTGGTGTGCGCGCTGGCGATGGGGATGACCGCGGCGGCGATGGGGCAGACGGGTGCGGAGGAGAACACTCCGCCAACGACCGCGAAAGACGGGACGGCGGCGGACCAGACTGCTTCGGACAAGACAGCTTCGGACAAGGCGGCGACGGATAAGGATAAAGATAAAGAGGACAAAGACAAGGACGGAGGGTTGGTGATTGAGCCGACCGAGTTGCCGGGGACGTACCCGCAAGGGGTGTATCAGGTGAATTTTGAGGGGCGGGGAAACTACGTGCCGGTGCTGCACTGGCGGGTGGAAAGTGGAGCGCTGCCGCCGGGGATTACGCTGGAAGATAACGGAGTGCTGCACGGAGCGGCGGAGCGGGCGGGCGAGTTTCAGTTTGTGGTGTCGGCGAGGGACGGCGGGAAACCGCAGCAGGCGGTGCAGAAGGGATTCACGATCAAGGTGGTGGAGGCGATCACGGTGGCGTGGAAGGTTCCGGCGCACGTGACGGCGAACCGGATCGACGGCAGCGTGGAAGTGTCCAACTCGACGGCGGACGACGTGGATTTGACGTTTGACGTGAAGGCGGTGGCGGAGAATGGTCGAGCCACGGAGATTGGGTACCAGCACTTTCCGTTGAAAAAAGGCACGATCGGAATGACGTTGCCGTTTGGCGAGACTTTGCCGCATGGGGCCTACGTGATAGATGTGAACGTGGTGGGCGAGGTGGCGAGGCGGAAGGCGATCTACCGGCAGAGAATGCAGACGCCGGTGGCGCTGCAGGTGGTGGTGGGGCCGTAGGGGCGGGCTTCGGACTTCGGCTTCGGACTTCGGACTTCGGGCTTCCGGCTTCGGACTTCGGACTTCGGACTTCGGACTTCGGACTTCGGAATGGGATGCTGGTACGGTGGTCACGTTGACTTGAATTTGAAGTTTTTGCAAGAATGGCCTAGGTTTTGTCGGTCTTGTTCGTGCTGATCTTGCTCGTGCCGGCTCTGACTGGTAAGTATGGAATTGTTGCTCAATCTCGCATGGATGCTGTTGGCGGTGCCGGCTTACTGGCTGTGGCGGCGGGATGCGAGATCGCGGCTAGGGCGCCGGATAACGGCGCTGCAGTGTTTGCTGGCGCTGGGATGTGTGCTGGTTCTGCTGTTTCCGGTGATCTCGGCGTCGGACGATTTGCACGCGATGCGGGCTGAGATGGAAGAATCGGCCAGCAGCAAGCGCACGGTGCGGCAGGCGGGAAGCGATAAGAATTCGGCCTGGGTAAACCGGCTGCAAGGGCCACCGGCGGTGGTGGCGAGCGCGGTATGGCTGGCTGCTCCGGAAGCTGGGCGGCTGGAAGTTTCGGTTGCATGTTTGACTCCGCTGACTGGGCCTTGCGATTTGCATGGCGGGCGGGCGCCGCCTGGTTCCCTCCTCGGGTAGTTCGCCGAATCATCCTTACAGAGTTGGTCTTTGCCGAATCGCTGGCCGGAGGCAGTAGGAAATCCGCAGCGGGCGTTCCTCATCTTTATTCTTAGGAAATCGTTACGGCGGGGACCGGATGCCCGGTAAAGATGCGTTCGCACCGGCGACAGTGTTACAGCCACTTTGAGTCGGCTCAAATCCAGCCCCAGCCCTAAAGGCGTTCTTGATTTCGGCTCATGCGGCATCGCTGAAGCGAGATGAGGGGCAGGCTGCGGTGATTGTGGGAGCGTTGATGCGAAGAACATTTTGGTGGTGCCTAATTCTGGTGGCGGGGGCTGCGGGTCTGGCGACGGCGCAGGTGACGCCGCAGACCGCGCAGCCGCCGACGACGGCGCCGCCGCAGGCCTCGACTTCCCACGTTTGGACCTGGGAGCAGGTGAAGGACCGGTTGGAGCTGAATAATCCCACGCTGCTGGCGGGGAAATTGAATATCAGCGAGTTGGAGGCGCAGGAGATTACGGCGCATTTGCGGCCGAATCCGAATCTGGGGCTGCTGGCGGACCAGATCGATCCCTTTCCGGGCGGGCCGGCGCATGGACCGTTTGCTTACTGGCTGCCCTCGGCGACGGTGAGTTATCTGCACGAGCGGGCGCACAAGCGGGAGTTGCGGACGGAGAGTGCGAAGAAGGCAACGGCGATCGGCATCTCGCAACAGGACGACCTGAACAGAAATCTTCTGTTCAATCTACGGGGAGCGTTTGTGCAGATACTGCAGCAGAAAGCCGTGCTGCAGATGGCCAAGGACAACCTGGAGTACTACGACCACGTGCTGAAAATCAGCCGGGACCGGTTCGGGGCAGGGGATATTGCGCAGATCGATTTGGACCGGCTGGAGTTGCAGCGGGTGCAGTACGAATCGGATCTGCAAACGGCGGACGTGAATCTGCGGACGGCGAAGATCAACATGCTCACGCTGCTCAACGATCGAACACCGGTGGAGCAGTTCGATGTGGCGGGCGTGTTCGACTTCAGCGATCAGATCGAGGCTTTGGATTTTTACCGGCAAACCGCGCTGGATACGCGGCCGGATCTGAAGGCGGCAGTGCAGGCCGTCGACAAGGCGCAGACCGACTACAAACTGGCGGAGGCGAATGGATCGACGGATCCGACGATCAGCTTCGATGTGGGACGTAATCCTCCGATCGATGCGTACATCGGAGTGGGAGTGAATTTTCCGCTGCGGATCTTTGATAGGAATCAAGGGGAGAAACTGCGCACGAAGATCGACATCACGCGCAATGAGCGGCTGCGGGATGCGGCGCAGGCGCAGGTGTTCAGCGACGTGGATTCGGCTTACGCCACGTTGAACAGCAATCTGATTCTGTTGCGGCCTTACAAGCAGAAATATCTGGCGCAGGCGGTAAGGGTGCGGGACACGATTTTCTTTTCCTACCAGCATGGCGGAGCGTCGCTGCTGGACTTTCTGAATGCGGAGAGCGATTACCGCACGGTGGAATTGAGTTACGTGAACCTGGTGGGATCGTATTTGACGGCGGCGGCGCAGTTGAATCTGGCCGTGGGGCGCGAGGTTATGCAATGAAGCGCGAATGGATGGAGAGCGAGTTGGTTGAGCAGGCAAGATTTACGCTGCCGACAGTTGTGGTGGATTCCGCCTCGCTTCGCTTGGCGGGACGGGCGAAGGCGCCCGTCGCCACATGTGCCGTGGTTGTGCTGGGATTGCTTTTTGCCGGCGGATGCAATGGCGGTAAGGCGGACCCGAAGGCTGAGGCTCCGCCAGCGGCGAAGGTCGAGGCCGATCTGGACGCCAACAACTTCAAGGTGGACCACCCCGATCAGTTCCCGTTGGCAACAGCGGTGGAGCATAAGGAAGCGCCGGCTTTGAATGTCACGGGCGTGGTACAGCCGGATATCAACCGCGCGGTGCCGGTGATCTCGCTGGCGGCGGGACGAGTGGTGGAGATTAAGGCGAGGCTGGGCGATGTGGTGACGAAGGGCCAGTTGCTGCTGAGAGTGCGGAGCAACGACGTGGCGGGGGCTTACCAGACTTACTTGAAGGCCGAGAACGATGAGCGGTTGGCGCGGGTACAGCTCGAGCGGCAACAGATTCTCTACGACAAGGGCGCGGTGGCAAAGAGCGCACTCGAACAGGCGGAGGCCGCCGAGAAGGATGCCAAGGTCGATCTGAATGCGGCAATGGAACAACTGCGGTTGCTGGGCATCGACAAGGATCATCCATCTGGGATCGTGGATATAACCGCTCCGATCTCGGGTGTAATCACCGACCAGCAAGTTACAACCGCGTCGGGCGTGACGGGATTGGGGTCGCCCAATCCGTTCACCATCTCCGATCTTTCATACGTCTGGATCGTTTGCGACGTTTACGAGAACGATCTGGACGCGGTAAAGATCGGCGATTATGCGGATATCCATCTGAATGCCTATCCCGGCCGGGCTTTCAAGGGACGAATCGATAACATCCTGCCGGTGCTCGATCCCACTCTGCATACGGCGAAGGTGCGGCTGGAAGTGCCGAATCCGGGAGTGATGCGGGTGGGGATGTTTGTGACAGCGACCTTCTACGGCAAGCAATCGGAAGCGCGGGCAGCGGTTCCGGCAACCGCGATTCTGCACTTGCACGATCGCGAGTGGGTCTATGCGCCGTTGAGCGCGGGGCATTTCAAACGGCTGGAAGTGGTGACGGGGAAGATGCTGCCCAACAACATGCAGGAAGTTGTTTCCGGGCTCAAGGCTGGGGATCAAGTGGTATCGAACGCTCTGGCACTGCAAAACACGGTGGAGCAATAAATGATTCGGCGCCTCGTCGATTTCGCTCTGGGTAACCGGCTGCTGGTTTTGGGTCTGGCGCTGATGCTGTTCGCCGGCGGGGTGGTTTCGTTTGAGCGGCTGCCGATCGAGGCGTATCCCGACGTCGCCGACAACTACGTTGAGGTCATCACGCAGTGGCCGGGAATTTCCGCAGAGCAGATCGAACAGCAGGTCACGATTCCGCTCGAGGTCGTGATGAACGGCATTCCGCACGTGGTGCATCTGCGTTCGTTCTCGCTGTTCGGACTGTCCGACCTGAAGCTGATTTTCGACGACGAATCGGATAACGACTGGAACCGGGAACGGGTTCTGGAGCGGCTGAGCCAGGTCACATTGCCGCCGAACGTTGTGCCGCAAATGGGCACGGACTGGAGTCCGGTCGGGCAGATTTATTTCTTCACTTTGCACAGCACGAATCCGGCATACGACGCGATGGAGTTGAAGTCGATTGAAGACTGGGTCATCGAAAAGAATTTCAAAGCGGTACCGGACATTGTCGACGTTTCCAGCTTCGGGGGCCCGACCCGCGAATACCAGGTGCGAGTTGATCCCAACAAACTGGTGGCTTATGGGCTGAGCCTGGCGCAGGTCGAGCAGCAACTGACGAACAATAACGTGAACGCGGGCGGAAGCTTCATCCAGGAAGGTCTGCAGCAGATCAACGTGCGTTCCGTGGGATTGGTCGACCACGTTCACGACATTGAGCAGACGGTCATCCTGACCAAGAATGGCACACCGCTGCGGATCAAAGACATTGCAGTAGTTTCGCAGGGTCCGAAGATTCGGCTGGGACAGTTTGCCAGAGCCTGCAGCGCTTGTCCCTACGGTCCCAACGGTGCGATCCGGCGCGAGGACGGAAAGATCATCGATAACGACGATGTGGTGTCGGGCATCGTGCTGTTGCGGAAAGGCGCGGCGGCGGACACGGCACTGCAGGGCATTCACGAGAAAGTGGAGGAACTGAACAATCACATTTTGCCGCCGGGCGTGAAGGTCGTTCCCTTCATCGACCGCAGCGAACTCGTCCACTTCACCAGCCACACCGTAATTCACAACCTGACGGAAGGCATGATCCTGGTATCGATCATTCTGTTTCTATTTCTCGGAAACATCCGGGGCGCGTTCATTGTCGCGGCGACGATTCCGTTTTCGCTGTTGTTTGCGTCGATTTGTTTGGACTTGAGGCACATTCCCGCGAACCTCCTGTCGCTGGGAGCGCTGGATTTTGGCATGGTGGTGGACGGCGCAGTGGTAATGATCGAAAACATCGTCCGCCATTTGGGCTTCAAGAACGGGGATAACAAGACTCCCAACGAAAAAATCAGTGAGGCCTCGCACGAAGTTCAGCGCCCAGTGTTCTACGCGATCGCCATTATCATTACCGCTTACTTGCCGATTTTCACGCTGCAGCGGGTCGAAGGACGGCTTTTTCATCCCATGGCGTGGACCGTGGCATTTGCGCTGCTTGGGGCATTGCTGTTCTCGATTGTGATCGCGCCCGTGCTGGCAAGTTTCGCCTTCGCCAAGGGAGCGAAGGAATGGCACAACCCGGTCATGCAATTTTTGACCGAGCGGTATCGCGTCGCGGTGCGGTGGGCGATTCGGCATCGTGCGGTCACTGTGGGCGTGTGTTTGGTTCTGGCGGCCATTGGAAATTATCTGGCCTTCAGCGGCACCATCGGTTCGGAATTTCTGCCTCACCTGGATGAAGGCGCGCTCTGGGTGAGGGGCACGCTCGCCCCCAGCACCGGGCCGGATGAAGGGATCCGAGTGGCAAACCAGGCCCGCATCGTACTTTGCTCTTTCCCCGAAGTTCCGCAATGCACGAGCCAGGTGGGGCGTCCGGATGACGGGACGGATACGACTGGGTTTTTTAATACCGAGTTCTTTGTCGACCTCAAGCAGAAAGAAGACTGGCGGCCTGTCTTTCATCAGAACAAAGACGAACTCATCGCGGCCATGGGGCGCGAACTCGACAAAATCCCCGGCGTGGTCTGGGGGTTCTCTCAGCCCATTGAAGACAACATGGAAGAGGCCGTGAGCGGGGTGAAAGGCGCGCTGGCCACCAAGATTTACGGCGACGACTTGAAGGTCCTCGAGGAAAAGAGCGATGAAGTCGTAAAGATCATGTCCCAGATCAGAGGCATTGAAGACCTTGGAGTCTTTCGCGTGCTGGGCCAGCCCAATCTGAACGTGACTGTAGACCGCGATGCAGCCGCCCGTTACCAGATCAACGTTGCGGATGTGCAGGACGCGGTGCAGACCGCGGTGGGCGGGAACGCGCTCACGCAGGTTCTGAAAGGTGAGGCGCGCTACGACCTTACGATGCGCTACCTGCCGCAATACCGCGATACGAGAGAAGCAATCGAGAAGATTCGTTTGCTATCGCCCTCGGGAGAACGAGTATCGCTGGCACAACTCTGCAAGATCAGCGAGACGGATGGCGCCTCGGAAGTTTATCGCGAGGGCAATCGGCGTTATGTTGCCATCAAATATAGTGTCCGCGGCCGCGACCTCGGCAGCACGGTGGAAGAGGCGATCAAGAAGGTAAACGAAGGAGTCAAGCTGCCCACCGGATACACCTTTTATTGGGAAGGCGAGTACCAGAGCCAGAAGCGAGCGAATGCGCGGCTGCTCATCGTGTTGCCCATTACTATCCTCATCATCTTCGTCATCCTGTACACGATGTTCAAATCCTTTAAGTGGGCGATGTTGATTATGGCGAATGTTGCCATCGCGCCCATTGGCGGTCTGCTGGCGCTTTGGTTCACTGGCACGAATTTCAGTGTTTCGTCTGGAGTGGGATTCCTGGCGCTGTTCGGCGTGTCGGTGCAGACCGGAGTGATCATGCTGGAATACATCAACCAGCTTCGAGCACGGCGGTTTACGATCGAGGACGCCGCGGTGGAAGGCGCTGTATTGAGACTGCGGCCCATCATGATGACGATGCTGGTGGCAACTCTAGGACTGCTGCCGGCCGCGCTCTCGCACGCCATTGGGTCGGATTCTCAGCGTCCGTTCGCGATTGTTATTGTTGGAGGCCTCATTGCCGCCCTCATCATGAGCATCTTTCTGTTGCCGACGATTTACGTCTGGGTGGCTGGCGAGCGCGATGTGCTGCCCCGGTCCGAAGAAGGGTTTGAGGTGGGTGAGCATGTGGATTAGCCGCTGGATTGTGTATCCTGAACCGTACACGGTGGTTGACGGGACCAATTCATGGCGGAAAAATCCGATGCGCGCGCGGAAGAAGTTCTGGCCCGGCTTGAGGTCGACCTCGAACGCCTAAAGGAGGCCTTCGGCCTGCTGGGTGTGAGTGCCTGCTCGTGGTGCAACAAGTTCTTTCGCCGATCCGATCCTGGAGCGCTGTTCGATGCCGGGGAACTGGTTTGTTACGGCTGCATTCGCGAATGGTGGCCGCAGCACTCGGCTCAACTCAGCGCTAAAGACCGCGAAATCCTCGAGGGCAAACTCGTCTTCTGGTTGCGCGACCACCATCATGCGGAAACGTTCAAAGACCCTTCAAAGCTCCCCGAGAGTTCACTGCAGGAACTGAACATTGTCGCCAACTGCCTGGAATGCCACGGAACCGGAAAATCATTGGGGCAGGAACACTGCCGCTTCTGCGAAGACCGGGGGACGGTGTGGGTGGTGGTTTCGCGGAAGCAGTAAGCAGTAAGCAGTGAGCAGTTAACGGTGAGGCAGTTCTTGGCTTACGCACTGGGCCGGTTCTGCGGGAGATCCTTCACTGCGCCTGAAGAACGGCTTCGTTCAGGATGACGCCATGGTGAGATGAGGGTTTGAGATGCTGGACGCGTAAACAAAAAATAGAGAGTTCCGAGGTGGTGTTGAGTCCATTCGTCTCAGCCAGTAGCTCGCGTTAGACCCTTGCTTGACCTGCTGTGCCGCTTCCCTTGCGGGCGCTCTGCATGCGATCTTTGCTCGGGCTCCGGGCTTACCGCCAACCGGACAAACCTACTCAACGCCTCGGAACTCTATCCTGCCTTCGACTGGGCTTCCCGTTCTCCTCGACCAGCGCTTTGCTATAGACCCTTACTTGCCTTCCCTCTTCATTTTGCAATGTTGAGGGTGACTGAGCTTGAGCCCCGGACGCCGCACCAACCGGAAAAACTTAAGAAACTGTCAAAGAACGATTCTGTTTTTACTCCTTCTATTGCAGGAGTCAATGAAAACTGTGCGACTTTATCTGATTTATTTTCAATCGAGTGCAGGCTGTCCACAGGCGGGTGACCGGATTTTGTGCAGGTGCAGCGAGCAATTTCTCGCAGAAGGCAGGCGGGGCGCCGGTTTTCGCGATTCCCGATGCAAGCGGGCTAGAGGGTGCGGATTCTCAAAGCTGTTTCACGGCTGTGAATATCGGGTGAAAGGCGCGCTGGGCAAGGGATCTGGCAAATCCCGTGGCATGAGGGTTGCGATGGCAACGACCATTGGAATCGAGCGTGTTCCTCGAATCGCAGCACATTAGGGCTTAATCGCTTGACAACACGGGTAAGTCTGCTAGAGTTCGAGAAAAGCTTGACAACCTAACGACTCGCAGGTGCCCAGGTTATGAAGAATGTTTATGAAGTTCTGAGGCAGAAGGAAATAGAACTGACGCGGCTGGAGAAAGAAGTGGAAGCGCTGCGCCTGGTGGCTCCGTTGCTCTCCGAAGAAAAGGAAATGAACTCCGACATGGTGAAGCCGGCACTGCCCACCGCGGTGAATGGACCGCAGCAGCCCATGCGCATACCGTCGCCTCCGGTGGTGGCGGGAGCGCAGCCGGTGCGCGCCGCCGGTTGGGACGATAGCGCGAAGCGCTGGCCGTAGGAGTTTCCCAAGCTTCCTCCATTCGAGCGCTCGGCCTTTGCGGTTGCGCTGCGGCTTGCCCTGACTGGTGGGGAAGGAAATTCCTCCTTCAGTCTTGCAGTCTTGGTGGAGCCGCTTTGAGAATGTCATGAGCTTGCTGGATAAAGTTCTCTCTCGTCAGCCCAGCCGCACCGAGTTCGCCCAGAAAATCATCCGGGCCTTTCGCGAGGCTGGAATCGAGCAGGTTGAGCCGTCGGAAAGCGAATTCTCTCTCAAACTGGGCGGCGGATCGACGGTTTTTCTCAGCAACGTATACGCAAACTACTGCAGGGTCAAGCGCAGCCTGCGAGAGACTGTGATCTCAGAATTCGTTACCGCGGCCGCCTCCATTCCAGCGCTTCCTGTAATCCCATCCGACTTCGCGATGGTGAAACCCAGCCTGATGCCTGTCCTGCGAGATGCCGCCTCGTTCGGCATAGAAAGTCTCATGAACCGCAAGAACGGCAGGGGCGCTGCTCCCTCTGTGCCCCCGTTTGGTGGGGGGGATTTGGTGACAGTTGATCCTGGAATGGGCGAGCTGACCAAGCCTCTTGCCGGAGGATTGGTGGTTGGACTCGCCTACGACACTGAACACACAATTACCTCAATCGATCGCGATCATTTTGAGGAGTGGGGGATCAGTCTCGAAGAAGCCTTCAAAACAGCCAAGGACAATCTTTGGGAGAAAACCGATCCTGGCCGTTTTGCCGGAGAAGGCGGCGTCTACTCGGGCGAGTGGCACGACTCCTACGACAGCTCGCGCATGCTGCTGACTGAGGTGATCTATCGCCTGTCGGTGGACGGCGATCCAGTCGCGTTTGTTCCCAACCGCGACCAACTCTGGGTGACCGGGACGAACAACCTGGCAGGCCTGACCGCCCTCTTGAAGGCTGGGGCGGAGAGTCACTTCAAACAAGGGCATCCGCTGTCGCCCGACCTCTACGTGCTGCTGGATGGAACCTGGAAGTTGTACGTCCCCGAAGATCAGTCTCTGCGAGACCTGTTGCTGCCCCTCAAAAGGCAAAGGGACGCAATCGACTATTCCCAGCAGCAGGGACTTCTCAACGACATTCACAAGCTGGAGGAGATCGACCTCTTCGTGGCTAGCTACAAGATCTTCGAGCGGGAGGATGGAAGCTCCTACAGCGCCTGCATCTGGTCGAACGGCATAGACAGTTTGTTACCCCAGGCCGAGAATATTGCGTTCCTGGTGGACCTTGAGGGCAAAGATCATTTCGTGGTGCCCTGGCACGCTGCGGTATCGGTGGTTGGGAGCCTGTTGGAGCAAGAACCTGGCTTGATGCCGATTCGTTACCGGGTCCGGCAATTTCCGAACGTCGAGCAGCTAATAGAATTGCGCAAGTTCGCAGTGTGAACAACCTGCAGTTCGTGCCGCCGGTCTAACCCCCTACAATCTCTCGCAGCGCTGCCAGCAGGCGGTCTACTTCTTCGGCGGTGTTGTAATGCACGAGGCCGATACGGAGGAAGCCGCCGGACTTTTCTACGTCGAGGCGCTCGGTGAGGTTCAGGGCATAGTAGTTTCCGTCCCAGGTGAAGAAGCCACGGTCGCCGAGTTTCGTGGCGAGTGCTAGTGGAGTTTGGTCTGCGGTTTGATTGATTACGCGCAGGGCTAGCGTGGGGCAGCGCCAGGCGAAGCAGGAGGGATCGGTAATCCCGTAGATTTTTAGCTGCGGAATTTCGGAAAGGCCGCTGATCAAGCGATGCAGCAGCGCGTGTTCGTGGCGATGAATCGATTCGAACGCGGCGACTATCGCGGCGCGGCGGGTGGATGTGGCCAGAGATCGAGCTTCGCTCGATGGACAGCCGAGGGCGGCTGTCCCCACATGGCTCGTGGTAGTCTCTGCATTTCTTGTGCCCAGCTCGGCGATGTAGTCGACGCAGGCGGTGATGCCGGCGATGCATTCGTGGTTGAGCGTGCCCCACTCCCAGCGGTTGGGAACGGCGTCGGTGAGCGGACGGACTTTGTACGGACGCAGGCGCTGCAGGTGCTCGCGCTTGCCGAAGAGGACGCCCATGTGCGGCCCGAAGAATTTGTAAGTGGAGCAGACGAGGAAGTCGCAGTCGAGGGCCGTGACGTCGATCAGGCCGTGCGGGCTGTAGTGGACGGCGTCAACGTAGGCGAGGGCGCCGGCGGCGTGGGCGATGCGAACGATTTCTTTGACGGGATTGATGGTGCCGACCGCATTCGAGGCGTAACCAATGGCGACAAGTTTCGTGTTCTTGTTGAGCTTCGCCGCGAGATCCTCGACGTCGAGAGTGCAATCTTCCCGGTGAATCTCGGCCCAGCGGATGGTAACGCCTTTTTCTTCGAGGGCGAGCCAGGGGGAAACGTTGGCGTCGTGATCGAGGCGCGTGACCAGGATTTCGTCGCCGGGGCCGAGGTCGCGGCCAATGGCGCGGGACATCATGTAGGTCAGCGTGGTCATGTTGGGGCCGAAGACAATTTCGTCGGCGGCGCAGTTCAGGAAGTCGGCCATGGCGGCGCGGGCGTCGGCGAGCATGGCGTCAGTGTTGCGGCTGGTGGCGTAAGCGCCGCCGGTGTTGGCGTTGTCGCGGCGCAGGTAGTTGGAGATGGCGTCGATGACGCGCTGCGGAACTTGCGTTCCTCCGGGGCCGTCGAGGAATACGGCGGGGTGTCCGTTGACGGTTTGGGCGAGTGCGGGGAAATGGGCGCGGATGGACGGGAGGTCGAGGGCGGGGGAGAGGGCTTCAGTCGCGGGCATGGTGGTGATTTAGTTTTATCACGATGAGGGCGTGTACGCGTCCGGAGGACGCCTGATCGTAGTCCGGCGTTTCAACGCCGGGTGGGTTCCATCGGGAGAATAACCGTGCGCCCCGTAGAGGCGCTTGAAACGGTTGGTCCGATGCCTCGCGATCGTTTCAGGCATCCCTACGGGATGCGGTTCCATGAAATTGCTTGGTCACCCGGCGCTGAACGCGCCGGGCTATTTTCAGGCGTCCTTCGGACGCGGACATTGGTGGGTGCACGAGATCCTTCACTCCGCCTGAAGAACGGCTCCGTTCAGGATGACCCCACGGGTGAGATGACGGCGTTTCTCAGAAAGACGGCATTTCCGACTGGCACGCCCCACTCATTCGCCAGCGAAATGCGAATAAGAGGAGCGTGCTCGGCGGGTCGATTGCCCTGGCTGGTTGGCTAAGGCGTTCCGGTGTTGATCTGCATGTAGCTGGAGCAGAAAATTCCTTTCGTAGGCGTGGTAAGTGTGGAGAGAACCCCGACTGTACCTTCCGGAGACAGAGTAGTTGTCTTGGTGATGGGCACTGGCGGAACCGTGATTGGTTGCGGTACTGAGAACAGGTTCGTCATGGTGTTTTGATCGGTCAGCCAGGCGTTCCAGGTGGTGGCGACGTTGTTGCCCACGGTGAAATTCATGGTCAGGGTGCTGGTGGTTGCGTTGTAGGTGAGGGCGTTTTTCAGGGTGCAGGGCGGCGGTGGGATAACCTTGCAATTGCCGACGAGACACGAGACTTCCAGGCTGTAGGTGGCGGTCCCGTCGTTGCCGGCTACGGAGACAAATGCCATCATCGTGCCATCTTGAGTGGGCGTAGCATCGAGCTGGACTGTAAGCCCGCCGAACGATATGTTTGTGCACCCCGAGCCAGCGCTGGTGCCGGTGGGAGAATAAAGGGTCATGCACAGGTTTTGGGAGGCGCCGCTGGGAAGAGTAGCGGACACTTCGTAGGTGCCAGTTGTAACCACCCCGAAGGTGAAGGCATTCGAGTCAGTCAGTTCGGCAATGTCTCCGTCGACCACGGTCGAGAGAGTGACTCCTTGGGCGTTGGGGGGGAACGGGTAGAGACGTTCCAGCGACACCGCATAGTTGACCGTGGCCGTAGAGGTCTCAGTTATATCGATGGTATAGGTGCCGGTCGCGGTCAGTGTCTGGTCGGTCACGACGGAAAACCCTCCGAACGAAATGTTGGTGCACCCGGAGTAGACCGACACCGCGCTCGGGTTATAGAGGGTCAGGCAGATGTTTGTAGGGGCCGAGCCGTCTATCGCCACAGCAAGCTGATAGGTATCCCCGCTGGTTCCACTGAACACGAAGGAATCGATGTCCCCCGCGGTTTTCAGGGTGCAGTTGGCACCGGTGAGGACCTCGCCGTCTCCGATGGGCACATTCTGTTTAGGTTCGACGGGACAGTCCGCAGTCGAAGCCTGTGCGGCCCGGGGGACGAGCAGAAGGCCGAAAAGCAGGGCTGCCAGTGATAGCGCAAACCTGGTTGATATTTTCATGATGTTCCTCCTAAAAGGATTTGTTGGAGCCGGAGGGAGGTGATTTGCTGCGCCCGGCTTAAACTACGCTCCAAGCCCGGTGATGCTAGCACGAGACAGTGGGGCTCTTAGACCTGGCGAGCGAAGATGATATGAAGTTGGTATGAAGTCAGAGGTGTTACTGAGTCTGGGCGGCGACGAACTCTGATTTACAGCCGGCAAGGCATCGGACTTTTTGGAATTCGGCCTGTTCTTCCGGGCTGAAGGGGTGGGCGTCTTTGCCTTTTACATAGAACTGCGCATGAGCGCTCCGAAACTGCTCATCCGCGTAGGCTGTCACCAAATGAAAATTGTTGTCGAATTCGTACCAGATGAAGCAGCCTGTGGGATGCAAGCATTCCGCCACCGAGAATCGAATGCTGCCGTGTTCGACGGTGGCCTCCAGGCCTTCGTTGTAGACGGACAGCGCTTTATTCAAATCGCTGCGGGGGAACAACAGGCGGAGCCGCTCCTGGGCAACGCCCATGCCGTGGATTTGAAGCTCCGGCCGCGCCGCCTCGGTGGAAGCGCCGAAGAGCTGGTCGGGATCAAGCACGACTAGTGTGGCTTGATGATAACCATTGCTGATTCCTGTGGCTACTATCTCCTCCCGCCCGTCGCCATCGAGGTCGGCCAAGGTAAGGTGTTCCAGATGCCCGGAATGCCAGTACTCAGAGATCGTCTTGCCATTGGAATCGAGGATGGCTATCTGATTGGGCCACCAGGGATCATGGATACTCGAAACGACGATCCGGGGAGGCTTCTTCTTGGTTGCCTTCAGCACGCTGAGGGCGACACTCCTATACGTGGCGGGTGTCCCATGGAGCTCCGGCAAGTCTCTCCCCGGCGTCCAACGCCATTTCTCATTACCTCGATCCGAATAGCAGATGAGCGTTGTCGAGTGCGACATGGGGCTAACGGCCGGGAGATAGAGGAAAAGAACGCTAGTATGGCCGTCATTATCCAGATCTCCGAACCAGATGCGCGTCGCTATGCCCTGTTCGTAATACCAGTCGGGCGAGAATCCTTCAGGAAAGCTCTTGCTCCAAAGCTCCTTTCCTTCCGCATTCAGAATCGTAAGTGTAGAACCGTCCAGGCGCCCGGACTGGGGCCGGCCATGCGCTGTCAGCATTCGGACGGGAATGTAGGCCACAATGCATAGGGCAGCAGCTATCGCGGCCATCGCAACCATCGTCTTCAGGCCACTGCGGGAGTTTACCGGCGGACCTGGCGGGAGATCCTCGATACCGCCGCGGGGTTTCGCTATGATCCAACGCTTTTCAGGCAGGCCATCGGGACCGGGCACCGTACGATTGGGCAGGCAAATCGTGATGGGGTCGGCCTTGCCCTCCCGGTTGTAATAGGACTCCAGCGCGTGTCGCAGTCGATTCATCTCTGTGGCTACATCGGCGGAGCTCTTTGTCTTCGTCTCGTTCGGCCAGAGTTCCTTGATTACACGGTCGGGCTTCAGCGTGGCTTGAGCGTCCATGTTCCGATGCAGAACTTCCAAGAGCTTCCGAAGCTGGCCCTTGCTCGCGAAGCTATGGCTCCGCAAGATTTTCTCGATCTGGACGCTGATGGCAGCCTGATCCATGGCTCGACGAACTCTATACCATAAGCGCAGGGAAATGCAGCCCTTGATCTTCGAGATTCCTTCCGGGGCTCGGCGGCGAGTGAAAGAGGTTGCACATGGATCGACGCCGCAGTTCGTTAGCGCAGGGAGATATCAGGCCGCACAGCGCGCACAAAATCCGCGAGCATGCCATACGCGGTTGCGTACAGGCCGGGATTTTCTTCGGTGAGGGCGAGGCCGGGGAAGATGTCGGTTTCGAAATAGATGTAGGACGAGGTGCCGGCGATTTGCGCCATGGGATCGGTGAGCGGGATTTGTTCGGGACGAACGCTGGCGGTGACTCCGCTTGCTGTTTTCTTTACGCGGCAGATTAGTTTGTAAGGACGATCTTCTTTTCTCCCGGCACGCACGGCTTCCCCGCTCAGGCCGCGAATCCCTTCACGGTCGATTGCCTCGAGCTTTATCGGAACATCCATCAGCACCGTGATGAGCGCGGCGGTTTTTACGGCGGCATCCCAGCCGTCGATGTCATGCGTGGCGTCGGTTTCGGCGATGCCGAGGGCTTGCGCCTTCTTCAAAGACTCGTCAAAGCTGAGGCCGTTTTCCATCTCGCTGAGGATCACGTTGGTCGTGGAATTCAGAATTCCGTGAAAGCCTTGCAGATGGATGGTGGGAAGTTGATCGAACAAAGAAAAGACGGGAACGCCATCCATCACGGTGGATTCGAACAGGAAGCGCTTGCCTTGCGCGGTGGCCAGATCGCGGAGTTCGCGGTAGGCGTGGACGATTGGGCCTTTGTTGGCGGTGATGGCGTGGGCTCCGTGCTCGAGCGCAGCGCGGATGTGATCGACGGCGGGTTGTCCACTTTCCAGGTTAAGCGCGGTGGCCTCGAACAGAACGTCGGCGTGCGCGGCGGAGAGCCAGTCGCGCACGTTATCGCGGGGTTCAGGATGGTGGGGCGCGAGCGTTCCTTCGGTCCCGCTCAGGGCGGGCTCGGCCCGCGTAGGGTTGGGGAGTTCATCGGAAGACAGCGCCAGCAAGGCTGCTTGATCCAGACCATCGGGGTCGGCAATCCATCCCAGGCGGCGGGTTGCGACCCCGGTGATGCGGAAGGATATTCCGTGGCGCTCGCGCAGTTCCTGCTCGCGGTCGAGCAGCAACCGGACCAGAGTCCGGTTCACGTTGCCGAAACCGAGCAGGCAGAGTTTGTAGGTGTGAATGCGGATTCCCTCGCGCAGGGGCTAAAGCCCCGGTCAGTTAACGAAGCTAACGCGGCGCTGAAGCGCCGCTCTTCCACGGTGCTGCCGACCCCTGTTTTCCGCTATTAAGTGCTAGCCCATCACGGTGGTGTGCTCGGGTTTTATTTTATAGAGCACGCGCACTTCGCCGGGCTGGCCATAGGGATATTTATCGACGCCGAGATACTTTTTGGCCATCTTGTCGATGTGAGCGCTGGCGCCATCCTCGGTGATCTCGACGACGCGGCCGCGGATTTCGAGATAGCGGTAGGGATTCTCGGGATCGACCACGGCCAGAGAGACGCGGGGATCGCGGCGCACGTTGCGGTCCTTCTGGCGTCCTTTGGCGGAATTGAAGATGACGTGCTCGCCGTCGAAGTCGCACCACACGGGCGTGACCTGCGGGCGCCCGTCGGGCATCAGCGTGCCCAGGCTGGCGAATGCGCGCTTCTGAAACAGATCGCGGTACTTCTCCGGGATGACTTGCGACATGAAGGCCTCCTTGCCACGGTGCAATGGAATTAACCAGACATTATAGATCGGGGCGGGCGAAGCCGCAGGAGCGAGCCGGGCGGCGAACCGGCGGGACGCGCTTCCGGTTTTCTGTGCGTCCGTTTAGAATGGCAAGCTTACTGGAATTCAACAAGGTTTCCTCGGAGGCAGCGCGCACGGATTTATGTTTCCCCCACGATACCCTAGCATTATAGTAGACTTTGGACCTGGCATGCCATAAGGAGAACTGGACTCTATGTTTACCGCATCCCGCGCAAATAGACGCAAGGCCAATTCGGTTGGGTTACTAATCCTGCTGCTGGCGCTGGCGCTGGCGTTCTCGCCGCTGGCGAGCGCACAAGGTGTGAAGTATCCGCAGACCATCGTCTTTATGACCGACTTCGGCGTGGTGGACGATTCCGTGGCCATCTGCCGGGGTGTGATGTATTCGATCATGCCGGAGGTGCGCATCGTCGACCTGACTCACCAGGTGACGCCGTTCTCCATTCTCGATGGCGCGCGTTTTCTTTACGGCGCCACGCCTTACTTTCCGGCGGGAACGGTTTTCGTGGTCGTGATCGATCCGACGGTGGGCAGCACGCGCAAGGCGATCGTCGCCAAGTCGAAACGCGGGCAATATTTTGTGTTGCCGGATAACGGATTGCTCACGCTGGTGGAGCAGCGCGACGGCATCGAGGGCGTACACGAGATCGCAAATACGGATTGGATGATCGGCACCAAGCTGTCGTCGACGTTCCACGGACGCGACATCTTTTCTCCCGTGGGAGCGCACGTGGCGCGGGGCGAGGATTGGACGAAGGTGGGTCCGGCGATGCCGGTTGCGTCGCTGGTGCGTTTGGAATTGAAGGCGGCGCGGCTGGACGATCGCGGGATTACGGCCGAGGTGATTGCGACCGACGGTCCGTTCGGCAATCTGGTCACGAACCTGGACGCGGAGGATTTTCTGAAGCTGGGCTACCAGCGCGGGCAGGAAGTTCCGGTGAGGGTCGGGGAGAAAGAGTTGAAGATCAAGTTCGTGCGGACATTCAGCGATGTGGCGCTGGGCCAGCCTTTGTTGTATATCGACTCGCGCGGGCATTTCGCGATGGCGGTGAACCAGGGAAGTTTCTCGGCGGTGTACGGGGTGAAGCCGCCGGTGGAATTGTTTATTCCGCGGAAGTGATGCTGGATTAAAACCCTTGTCATCCCGAGCGACGCGAGGGACCTTGGTTCTTGCTCACGGCGCCAACAATGACGTGGCGCAAGCAAACACCAAGGTCCCTCGCTTTGCTCGGGATGACAGCATTTAATTTATTCTGCGATGCCTTCGTCGTTCTGAATGCGCGGCAGCACGGCGCGCAGCAGCGCCTCAAAGCTGGCCTTAACGCGCTCGCCCGTTTCCATCACTTCCTGGTGCGAGAGCGGTTGATCGACGATTCCGGCCGCCATGTTGGTGACGCAGGAGATGGCGAGCACTTTGATTTCCATGTGACGCGCGGCGATCACCTCGAACGCGGTCGACATTCCGACCAGGTCCGCGCCGATGGTTCGTAGATATTTGATCTCGGCGGGCGTCTCGTAACTGGGGCCGAGCAGTGCGGCGTAAACCCCTTCGTGGAGCGTCATGCCCAGCTTCGCGGCTTCTTCTCGCGCCAGCTCGCGATACGATTTGGCGTAGGCGCGCGTCATGTCGGGAAAGCGCACGCCGAAGCGATCATCGTTCGGACCGACCAGCGGATTTGTTCCCTGCAGGTTGATGTGGTCGCGAATCAGCACCAGCGCGCCCTGCTGGTAATTCAGATTGATGCCGCCCGCCGCGTTGGTCAGGAGGACGGCACGAATTCCCATGCGGCCGAAGACGCGCATGGGGAAGGCGACTTGCTGCGCCGAGTAACCTTCATAAAGATGCACGCGTCCCTGCATCACGGCGACCGGAACAGCACCCGCTTTGCCGATCACCATCTGTCCAGCGTGGCCGATGGCGGTCGAGCGCGGGAAGGCAGGGATCTCCGCGAACGGGATGCGGGTCGCGTCGGTGAGAGAATCGGCGAAACCGCCGAGGCCGGAACCTAAAACCAGGCCAATCTTTGGACGCAGAGATGTTCGCTGCCGCACAGACTGCGCTGCCGTTTCCGCGAGTGTGAATTGATCGTTCATGAGAGTTGTGCTCAGGCAGCGCTCTAATACTTCTTCTCGAACTTCGCGAACTCGCTCTCCAGCTTCCACTGCATTCGCGCACGTTCACTGGCAGCGAGAAACTGCTCGCATGCCGCCGACGGCTTGTCCGGAGCCGCCGCATCGCCCGCGCACGCCGGGGCCATGCGAAATACCAGTTTCGTGTCCGTCCACAGGCTCTGGCCGGGCAGGAAGCTGTGCTCCAGGCTTTGCCGCGCCATGCGCTTCAAATCCACATAGGACAAGCGGTAACTCTCAATCGCGCGTAAATATTCATGCGTCAGGTCCGAGCGCGACACGCCTTCGTCGTCAGTCGCCAGCGCCACGGGAACGCCGTACTTCATGTAAATCGGCAGGGGATGGTCGTCCCCACTCACGCCGAGGATCATATCGTTTGAGGTCAGAGCGATTTCGACGAGCACGTTGCGCTCCGCCATTTCATGCAGCAACGCAATCGGATCCGTTTCGTTCATCACGGAAACTCCGTGGCCAATGCGCTCCGCATGCCCACGCTCGACCGAAGCGCGAACGTGAAACGTGAGATCCTCGGGCGGAACCAGTCCCATGGCAAGTTCACCGGCGTGCAGCGCGATGTGCACCTTGGGATAGACCGTGTGCAGATAATCGAGCATCGCCATATGCTCGTTGAAATCGTGAATGGGAACGTACCAGTCCTCGGGCATCACCAGGTTCAGTCCAACAAAACGTGGATCGGACGAGGCCAGCTCGAAGCCGAGCAGAATCTGCGCAAAGACGACTTCATGCGGCAACCCGCGCAGCACCTGATAAAGATAGCGCACGGTCACAGTGCATCCCGGCGCGGCATCCGCGGTTCCGCACTTGAGAATTTCCCTGGCGCGGGCATCGTCGGCCGCGAGTCTCTTGCCGGTTTCCGTGGCCACATCTTTCATGCCGGCGGTCAGCAGCGCGTCGCGCATCTTGGCGAAATCCTGAATCCATTCGATTTTTCCCGCCAGCTGCGCCGCCGCACCGGCATCGGCGGTGTGCATGAACTCCACATACTGCAGGTGGTCCATGCCAGCGCGGTTGGTGGCTGCGGCAATTGCCCCCGCTACATGGGTGTGCGAGGCCAGCCCAAATTTGTCGAACGAGGCGAAGAAATGATCGTGGCCCGATTCGTCGCCCGGCCTCCAGTTGCGCATCGACCAGGTGTCGACCATCTGGTTGTAGAGCACGTGATCGCCGTAAGCGCAGCGGGCCGCCGGCTTGGCCGTGTAGGTCTCGCAGGAATCGCAGGGTCCGGGCAGCAGGCGCGAAGAAGTGCGGTCCACACAGAGCTGGCCGTCCGCCGCGAAGTCGATCAGATCTTCGGCATAGATCGCGCCGTCCAGATGATTGTGCAGGTCCGCGCCTTTGGGCAGGTCGCGCACAAAGGCGAGGAGCAGCGGCGGCTGTTTGCGCACGCGATCCAGGTACAGGGCGGTGCGCTGCTCAAAACTCTGGGCGGCGGCCAATGCGCTCAGCAGCAGAAGCAGCAGGCAACGGCGCAGCAGCGCGCGCATGGTTGGTGGCACGATCAACCCTCCTATCAATTCGCTAAGGTCAGGAAGAGAAATTGTAATCGGTAGCGGGCGGGGGATTCACGGAAAAGATTTGCGGAAACGAAGAACTAAGCGCTCGGGGAATTTCAGCGCAACCAGGCAATGACGCCGATGACGATGGCAACCACCAGCAATGCTCCCAGGATGTACTTGTTGGCCGCGAACCAAGATTCAGACTGCATGGCCGAGCTCAAGAATGGAGCAGAGTTGTCGAAGCTGGGCACACTCTCCGGGACACTCTCCGGAACAGTCTCGGGAACATCCGCAGGAACGGAAATTGCAAGTTCGGCGTCGACCGCTTCGATAGCCGGCGCCGAAGCCACGGGCGAAGGCTCAGCAGCAGCCTGGGATGAGGCATCGTCCGTCGCTTGGGATGAAGAGCTCTGCGCTGAAGAAGAGGAGTCTTGTATCGACGGAGTCGCCGGTGCATCCGATCCCGAGGCGTTAGAAACCGGAGGCCGGAAGCCGGAAGCCGGAGTTACCCGAACCACCGGCTGTTCCGGCTGCACTTCGTGTTTCGTCTCTGGTTGCGGCGTAGGGCTCACGGCGACGGCAGCGGGCGGCGAGACGCGCTGATCGCGCCATTGCTTCTCTTCGCATTCCACACAGTAAGTGCGCCCTTGCGACACGGGAAAGCCGCAAGCCTGGCACTTCTGCAGATTTCTCAGCACCGGAGGCACTGCAATTGAATCGGTGTCCGTTTTCGGCTGAGCGGCGCTCTGAGTCCGCAGCGCAGCCGACCAGAACAACGGCTTTTTCGGAACTACAGCAGCCTCTTCCTTTCTCGCAAGCGGAACGTCTTCCGCAGGCGCAACTTTCTGCGACGGCGCCGCGGCTGGGGCAGAAGCTGAATCCGCCACCTGAGCAGGAGCTTCAGTCTTTGGGACTTCCTTTGGGACTTCCTTTAATACTTCGGTGACGATCGCTTCCACCGGCGGTTCAATCTCCGCCAACTCCAACTCCTGGGCTGGAGGCATTGCCGGGGCCTCCGGCACAACCTGCGCCGCTGCGGCATGCTTCACCGCGGTTTCCACCATCTCGCCCAGCCGCTGGAGGGCGGAAAGCGCACGCTCATCGAAAGCGCGCGGCTTGCCGGAAAGAAGCTCGAAGACGCCAAGCACCTGCTCCTCGCTCACGATGGGCATCACCACCACCGAAGCAATGCCCAGATCGTGGCAGACTTCGCGGTTCACGCGGGCATCGCGTTCGGCGTCGTCACAGCGCAGAACCTGGCGCGTGCGCACGCTTTCCCCGGAAAGTCCGTATTCCATGGAAAGCAGTGCACCCAGTTCCGGGGCGTTCGAGCCGGCGCTGGCCCGGCAAAGCATGTCGTTGTGTTCGCCGCGTCGCAGAGCGATTGCGGCCCCGCTGGCTCCGGTAATGTACTGGGCGCGTTCCGCCAGCAACTGCAGGGCGGCATCGAGATCGGTGTAGGCCATTTCGGCCAAAGATCGTCCGCCGTCTTCTCCGGGAAAGCGCGGCCCCGGCTCCGCGGACTTCGCCACCAGCGCGTTGGCAGCGGCAATTCCCGCAGAGACGCTCGCGGTCGCAGAGCGACTGGCGCTGGCACCTGCGACGTCTTCCCCCGCCGCGGGCGATGCGGAACTGCGGTCGAGAATCGAGTAATGATCCATCGATGAAGATGAAGAGGATACTTGGAGTCTCGCTCGCAGAAGGGATGGTGTCAAGATGGCCGGCGGTTAGCAATTAGCCATTAGCCCCGGGTCGGGAACGCACCAGGGTCGATGGCTAATTGCTAACTGCTAATGGCTAGCTGCTAATTGCGCTCTATAGCCCGTTCCCGCACCGCCGTGTGCGCCAGGCTATTCGCCTCCGCGTTACTTTCGCGCGGCACGTGGGAGATGGAGAACTTCAGGGCGCGAGCCAGCTTGCGGCAAGTCCAGTGCAGAGAGTACAGGCGCGAACTGCGGCAGGTGTATTGGCCGCTCATCTGCCGGACCACGACCTCGGAATCGGAGTAAACGTGCAGCGCCTTCGCCTTCAGGGAGACTGCGCACTGCAGGGCTTCCATCAGCGCCACATATTCGGCGACGTTGTTATCCTGGTGTCCTATCCATTTAGCGATGCGGATGGGGCCGCTTTCGCAGCCGTCGATCACCACCCCAATACCCGATGGCCCTGGATTGCCCAGGGAACCACCGTCCACATAGGCCACAAGTTCTGACATCACTGCATCTTTTCCGCTAATAGCAAGATGCGCCGAGAACCTTTCTGCGTCAAGACGAATATTTGGTTCGGGCTGAGGATTTTTCTGTGGCTTGGCAGTTGTGAAAGTTTTTGTGTAAAAAGCGTCCCAAATTGGGAAGGCCTATGCATAAATCACGCTGCTGCAATGGCTTGCATTTTCCGTTATTCACAGGACGAATGCAATGCATTGCACCATTAGTTTGCGTTGACATTTATGAATGCTCTGTTAAAGTTGCTCCCGTCGACGGTTGAAAGGGACAGCGAAATAAAACTTGCTGACCCGAAGTAGACTGGGTGATCAGTCAGGCGGGGCAACCTGCAGGACAGCCAGACCTGAAAAAACCGACGGCTCTGCGAGGGGCAGTTGGGGTTTGGGACTGCGAAAGCAGTGATCGCATCAAGGGGCTGTGACGGTACATGCATCCACGCTGTTGGCTCCCTCGCAGGAGGCGGCGGCTAGAGCATAACCAATGTCACGGCCCTTTCAATTTTTTCCCGCCTTTTTTTCGCTTTCCCCCCTGTGAACCTCAGCGTCCCCCGTGTTTAGGATTCTTGCCGGCAGTTCATAACCTCGTCCGCCCCCCCCAGCTACGCGTCCACTTCTCCCGCAATGATTTCATCGACGTAGCACCAGATCCAATTCTCTCCCGGCTCGATCGACCTTATCACCGGATGCGTGGTGTGATGAAAATGCTTGGTCGCGTGTTTGTTCTTCGACGAATCGCAGCAACCCACGTTCCCGCATACCATGCACATGCGCAGGTGAACCCAGGTGTCGCCCATCTTCACGCACTCTTCGCAAACGTGCGTATCGGTGGTCGTGATCTTGATCTGATCCAGGTGCTTGCATTTCTTGGACATTTCTATCTCCCCTAAAATCAGCCTCTCCCCAACTCTGTCATCCTGAGCGAAGGTTGTGCTTCGCTAAAGCGGAGGACAACCGCAGCCGAAGGATCCCTATTGCATCTATGCACCCGGTGAACTTGCAGGCATTTCCATCAGCCCGCCCAGAACTCTTTCCTAGCGTCTCTCCAGTTCCTTGCGGTCCCAATTCGCTAGATTTGCCCCCGCCTCATACGTACTCTGCAGGAAGCTCAGCAGCATTTCCCGCGGCGAAGCAGCGCGGCGTACATCGTCATACATCAGCAGGAACTCGTGCAGTTGCGGTTGATAGAAGGCCGCCGCCGGTCCAACTTTTTGCTCGGCAAAGCCTGCAGGCTCCGGCGCCGCATACGCGTAGAACGCCGCACCTTTGATATCGCCGCCGCCCGGCCAGAAGCCCGCGCTGATCACCTCGTGCGAATAGGCCTCGCGTGTAATGGCATCGGCTCCCGCACGTTCCGGAGCGCGTCGTCCGGAGAACCGCGTCACACAGAGATCGAAGCTTCCCCAGAAAAAGTGCACCGGGCTGTCCTTGCCAATGAAACCCGCGCGAAATTCCTGGAAGACGTTATCGCACAAGATCAATACCTGCCAGAATCGGTGCGCATATTCGGGATCGTAAGATGCATGCTGCGTGTCGCTCTCGAAGCGCACGGGGTTCGGAACTTCCACCGGCATGCTCCAGATTTTCACTTCAATGCCCAGCGACCGCAAGGCGGACATAAACGCCGCATAGAAATCGGCGACCGATTGCGGCCTGAGCGCGAGAGTCTTCACCGAGCCCCAACTCGTCTTGATAATCAGCTCATGATCGATGAAGTCAAACTGAATCTCGAAAATCCCGTCGCCGTAAGGAATCGCCGAAGTGGTTAGCCCACGCGCGTTGACATAGAGCGCAACCTCCCACCAGTGATTAATTCGCGGGGTGAGCGCCAGCCGCACCTTGCCGACGATCTGCGTCCACATATGCAGCGTGGCGTAAGTGTCCTGCCATGCCGCAAGCGGCAACTCGGGCCAGTGCGGGTTCGGGGTCGTAGGGAGCGCGGCCATATAGAAACCTCAGCTGCGGATCAGGAGATGGTAACACCCGCTGCGCGCTTGCGTCGGCGGTTAAGGCTTGGGTAGAGGGCTACTTTGAATTTTGCCTCCCAGGACGGGTGGAGACGTCGATGGCGATGGCCCACGAGTTGCGAATACCCAGTGTAAGCAACGACAGCATGCCGACGGCCGCTAACGTGAGGCCGGGTTGGGGATGGTGGAATAATAGGACCCCACCCAAAACCAGGAGCCCGTATGCCACAAATGGAACCATCGCATAAGGGATCCAGTCATGCAGTTCGCCGAAACCCTTCTTATCGCCTCCTCCAATTAAACTGGTCCCCAAGTAAGCTAAGCCCACGACACCCGCGAGGCAAATGCAAAGAGTGGCCGTAAGCCGAGTATGGTTCGGGAAGGTCAGAAGCGCGGCAAGCAACAGTACAGAAGCGAAATAGACGACAGTGGGAGTAAGGTACATGCGAATCTTAGCGGTGGCGTCTTCCACGCTTCGCTCAGCGCCGAGCGTGATGATGACAAATAACAGTCCGATCAGGGTTGCGGCTGCCGCCGACGTGAGGAGATAGAAATTCGCCCATCGATCGAGTTCATTCATGGGTTCATTCAGGCCGCCCCTTCTCGGCTTAGCTCTTCGCACTCCCATAGTGCCACAAGGTCGGCCACACTCCAGTGGAAAAATTGAAAGTAGCCCACTACCAAGGCCTGTGATTGGTGCCGCAGGTCGGCTCTCCACGATGTTGTCATCCTGAGCGTAGCCGTTTTTCAGGCGTAGCGAAGGATCTCCCGCTTAACCGGCCTAAGGCGTAAGCCAAACAGCGCCACCACCGGCTTGTGCTGATATTTCATGGGCCTCCGGCGCGACTGGAAACACGCCGCGTCACTTCTTCGGCGGCAAATACTTCTTCTCAATCGATGCCACCACCACATAATTCGGATCCACCATTTCATTCAGGTGAATCTTCGCCACCTTTGACAGCAGCTCGTAGGCATCCAGCTCCGACAATCCGTAGTCCTTATGAATCCAATGCACGAGTTCAGTGAAGGCGATGCGCAACGCGTCGTCCAGCGGACGGTAAGCGCCCACCGTCATGATGGCGTCATCGTTCTCAAACTGCGGCCACGAAATGGTGCGGCCTTTGATCACGCTCAACTGCACTCGCGCCTTCAGCGGAACTTCGATGGCGGTGCCGGCGATCTCTCCGTCGCCCATGGCGGCGTGGCCGTCGCCAATGTAGAACAGTCCGCCTTTCACGTTTACGGGAAAATAAACCGTGTTGCCTACGCTGGCCTCGGGCGAATCCATATTGCCGCCGAACTCGGCGGGCACGACCGAGCTGCGCGCCTCACCCTCCGCCGGCGCCACTCCGATGCAGCCGAAAAAAGGATGCAGCGGAATCTTCACCGTGAAATCGGTATCGAGCGCCTTGAACAGAGCGGTATTGGCCGCGTGATCGATGTGGTAATACCAGATGCGCTCCGGTAGCGGCGGATGCAGCATGGGCGTGTAGTTGGTCTCATTCAGCGCGCCAAATCCCGGAGCGAATGCGCCCACGCCAGTGTCGCCATCGACATCGAGAGCGAGAATCTTTACGGCGAGCGTGTCCCCCGGCTCCGCACCCTCCACGAAAAACGGCCCGGTCAGCGGATTGTCGCCCTTCACCATGCTGAGCGTGTCTCCCGGCTTTCGCAGCACGTTGCCGAAGCAGTCGAGGGTGTTGGTGTCGAGAATGTCGCCAGACTTCAAGTGAGCCACCGGCTCAGCGGTCGCGAACAGGTACTTCACGTTCGCGTTAGTCGCGGTGTAGTGAACAGTGTTTTGCGCGAAGGCAGACAGACTCGTACTCAGCAACAGTACGAGGGCAGCAATAGTGGAACGCACAGAGTCCTCCCGGGGCTGAAAGCCTGACGCACGATTGTCGCACGTTTTGTTCAGGAGGCGGGCATGCGATACCTACTCCGACGACACTTGCTAGCGTCCCTACAACAGTCCACCAAAGCATTCGCTGGTTTCGCCTGAGTGCAAAGAGTCGAGCAACCCCGGGGGAATTGTACGGGCAAAAGTCTAGGCAGAGGAGCGGTCAACTGGGGTAATCATTGACGCAGTCCGGGGCGCCTCACGTTCATAGAGCCGACGCCGCGCGCGTACCGCCTCGTCGGATGAGGACGTCCCGTTCTGATCGAATCTTCAGTCTCCCGCCTCACCTTGAAGCGCGGGCTGCCCCACTTTCGCGGCTCTCGAAAGGCCGTTTCCACTCTAGCGCGTACCGGTGAGTTCAGGGCGATGGCCAGCGTTGCGCGGCTTGATTCCTTTGCCGATTCCACTGCCTTGGGCAATTCTCAGCTCGTAGTCGTTCTGCAGATTCAGCCAGAACTGTGCTGGAAGGCCGAAGTACTTTCCCAGGCGGATGGCGGTATCGGCGCTGATGGCCCGGTCGCCACGGACCACTTCATAGATGCCGGGAAAGTTGAGCGCCTTCGCCAGCGCATACGCGCTCACGCCCATCGGTTCCATGAACTCGGTCTTGAGAATCTCTCCCGGATGCACCGCAAAGATCCTTCTCGACTTTGCCATTGTGACTCCAGTCATTTAGTGATAGTCCACGATCTCCACTTCAAAAGCGTTTCCATCGCGCCACACGAAACATACGCGATATTGATCGCTAACCCGGATGCTGTGCTGCCCGGCGCGGTTCCCTCGAAGCGCCTCCAACTGATTACCCGGCGGCACCTTCAAGTTGTCCAACGTCACCGCAGCATTCAAAATTGCAAGTTTCTTGAACGCCCTCCGCTGCAAATCGGCTGGAAGGCGCCGGTTTCTGCCCGACTGCCACAACCGTTCCGTCTCCTTGTCCCGGAAACTCGCAATCATGATCGGTAGTACTGCGGCACGATACTATTGTAACACATGAGTATACAAAGAAATCCGCCAGGGCACGGCGCCGAACGTCGCAGGAAGATCGATCGTGATCGATCTAAAGGATCATCCCGTTACCGCCATCGCAAATACGACCGGCTATCCGCTGGCTTTTCCCCGGCCCGGCTCGAAGAAGATCCTGGAGAACGCACGCGTGATCGTCTGGGATTACACTTGGACGCTGGACGTGCCCACACCGATGCACTTCCACGATAAAGACGTAGTGGTCGTGTACCTCGACGATGGCGACCTGAAATCAACCACTCCAGACGGGAAGGTTGTCGTGAATCCCTACACCTTCGGCGCGGTCCGGTTCAACCTCCGCGATCGCACCCACACCGAAACCCTGATCCGCGGAAAGCAGCGCGCCATCGTCACCGAGCTGAAGTGAGCTAAGCGGTCTTCTTCTTGGCGTAGAACTTGCGTACTTTGGCGCGGTTGCCACAGACCTTCATGTTGCACCAGCGGCGGTGATGATTCTTGCTGGTATCGAGAAAGAACCACTGGCAGGTGGGCGATGAGCAGGCCCGCACCTGGGCCAGATCGCTCGATGCCAGCAGATCCGCGGCCGCGCGAGTGATCGGCCACAGCATCGCGCCGAAGGCGGACGTCAGGTCGTCGAACCGCCACTCACAGCGTCCTTCCCGCTGCACGTCTTTCTTTTGTACCAGCCGCGAATGCTGCGCCGCATCCCGGATGTAGGCATTGAGTGTGTCCATTGCCACTGCGGGCACGGTTTGCTTCTTCATCAAAGCGGAAAAAACGGCGTACATGGCCTCGCGCAGGTGGATAGCGCGGCGTAAGGCGTCCCCAGCCTCATCGGGCATGAGGTGAGCGTTGTCGAAGAAAAAATCCAGCTGTGCCGGCGTGAGAATGCCGGTGTCTTCGCCGAAGCGCGCCAGTTCGTAGTAATTCTTGAGCAATTCTTGGGGCTGGGCGCTGGGACGATCGTCGAGCGTGTTGATGAAATCGAGGCAGACGTTTCCCCCGATCAGTTCGAACTTGGGCGGACGTCGTCTCGCAAGCTTGGTTTCGATCATGATGAATTGGAGAAATCCTCCTCCCGATCATATAACCAGTGAAATGCTGTTGACAAGTTACACGAGGTCGCCTAGGATCGCCTATAACCTGTCAACATAACTTAGCAGGTTATTTGTTGAGGAGGCCGACTCCCATGTTTTTCGCTCAACCGGCACAGATTTTGACCCTGCTTCGCAGCGGCAGGATGATTAATATTGGAGGGAGACCTGTGATCGCTCCTAAGCAACTCAAACCCGCGCCCGCGCACGACCGAGGGGTCGCCATCAAGATGGCGCTGGCCTTTGTGGCCATCTATGTCATCTGGGGATCGACCTACCTCGCGATCCGCTATGCGGTCGAGACCATTCCGCCGCTGGTGACGGCGGGAATCCGGCATTCGATTGCGGGCGGGATCATGCTGAGTTGGGCCTGGTGGCGCGGGTTTCGCCCGACGCGGCAGCAGTGGGTGGCGGGATTTGCCTTGGGAGCTCTCTTCTTCTTAATCGGCCATGGCTCGCTGCACTGGGCGGAGCAGTACGTGGGATCGGGGCTGGCGGCGCTGCTGATTGCGACGGAACCGATGTTCATCCTGGTGCTGGGCTGGATGATGGGACGGCAGAAGATCAGCCTGCTCAGCGCGCTGGGCTTGGGTCTTGGCGTGGCCGGGGTTGCGATGCTGACGGGCGTGGAACTCACGGTGAAGGGTTCGAGCTTGTGGGGATTGCTGGCAGTGCTGCTGGGTTCTTTGTCGTGGTCGTTAGGCGTGGTGATTTCGCCGCGGCTTAAGTTGCCTTCGGATGCGCTGGGGCGAACCGCGCTGCCGACGATCTGCGGTGCGGCGATGTTGCTGATCGCGGCGGGAGTTACTGGTGAGTTTCAACAGACGCACTGGGCGAGCATCACGCTGCGGTCTATTTTTGGGCTGGGATATCTGATCACGTTCGGGTCGGTGGTGGCGTTCACGGCTTACACGTGGCTGCTGCAGCGGGTTCCGCCGGCATTGGTGGCGACACATACTTATGCGAATCCGGTGGTCGCGGTGCTTTTGGGATGGTTTCTGGCGCACGAGCCCTTGAGCTTGCGGGTAGTGCTGGCGTCGGTCGCGATTTTGGGGGCGATTGTGCTGATTCGGCGGGGAGAGCGGGCGGCGCGGGCGAAGGTTCCTGAGGCAGTTCCGCCGGTGGCGGGAATCGAGACGTCGGAGGAATGCGCCTAGCGGCGCGTTCCTCATGATCGCCATGGAATGAGGACACCGAACCGCCCGGCGTCAGGGCGGTTCGGTTGCGCCGGGAGCTATTTGCCGGCGCGCAAGAACTTGCCCGAGGTGGCATCGATCACGCCTACGCCTTTGGCATCGCTG
This sequence comes from uncultured Acidobacteriaceae bacterium, assembly GCA_963749985.1. Taxonomy (GTDB): domain Bacteria; phylum Acidobacteriota; class Terriglobia; order Terriglobales; family Acidobacteriaceae; genus Sulfotelmatobacter. Next base: position 188,502 of record CAVVOS010000010.1, read on the forward strand.
TGGGAAGTACCGTACATGACGACCCACACGAGTTGCTTCTTGCTGGAATCCCAATCCAGCGAATAGACGACGGGCTGCTGCGGGTTATTCTTGAGAATGTTTGCGCCGCCATTGTCCTGAGCGGTGGCATAGGCCTTGTCGGAATCGACGATCAGGCTCATGGGCTGGAACATTGCCCGGGCTATGTCCGGGGAAGACGCGATCTCAGAACTGCTGGTAACGCCGATCGGGGCCTCCTCTTTCAGGCGGCTGCCGGAGCAGGTAAAGGTTCGCCAGGTACCGCGCCCGGGGGAAGCGAACATGGCGCGCCAGATTGTGGATTTTCCATCGTGGCCTGTGCTTTCCTCATTGACCCCAGACTCCAGGTGAACGGGCATGGCGTCCGGTTGCCAGCGCGCGGCTGAGTAAGATATCTGCGACAAGCAGTTCTTGCCGGTGTAGAGCGCCGGTTCCTTTTTCACGACCGGAGCTGGCGTTGCGGTGGGGGTGGGCGCCGAACTGCAGGCGACAAAGATCACGCCAATAAAAAGGAGAATTGCGGCAAAGCCCGTCAGACGGGTAGCTTTCATGGATAAGACCTCCGCTCTCGAGCCACTCGGCTCAATGCGAAGCCATTTTAGTCTCCTTAGTCAAGGGACAACTGTGATCTGCGTCACGCGCCATCCAGGTCCTCTTCTCCCGAAGGGAATCGAGCAGACGGGGGGAAAAACTGGGCGGGGACTTCCCTTCCCTGGGTGGAAGAAAGTCCGCCAGGGCGACAGGGATCAGCAGCCGGCGAAGATTTCACACTTTGCGGAATGATTCTTGGATTGTAATGATTCTCATCTAACAGGGGAGACTTCCCCGTGCGATCCGCTCACGGAAAGTTTCGGAACTTGGCTTGGAAATGGGGTTAGTGGCCACGCGAGTCGTGGACAGCAGGCGGACAGGAGTGTCCGCCCCACGCGGGGATTGGCAGTGGTGCAATTTGGCTTACGCGTTGGCCCGGTTAAGCGGGAGATCCTTCGCTACGCCTGAAAAACGGCTCCGCTCAGGATGACAGTCGTCGTGTGATAGTCAAACTGCACCACTGCCCGAGCAATCGGGGCCTGCATGTAAATTCCGCGGACCGGGTACACTGATGTAAATGGAGGAAGCGATGGAGTGTAGCTGGAGCTTCCCGAGGGTTACCACGAGGGCTGACAGATGGCGGTTGTGCACGAAGAACTGCTGCGAGAATTTCAGAACTTTGTTCAGAGCGCTCCGACGGCCGAATCCGTTATGGAGCGTATTTCCCAGCGTCTGCACGAAAAGATGACGCGCTACAACTGGGTTGGTTTTTATCTGGTGGACCCGGCGGATTCCGACATCCTGCTGATCGGGCCTTACGTGGGCAGCTTTACGCCGAATGCTCGCATTCCGCTCCACTCCGGGCTGTGTGGCGCGGCGGCCAGCAGCGGACAGACCATCGTGGTGGACGATGTCGCTAAAGATCCGCGCTATCTTGCGGGGTCGCCCATGGTGCACAGTGAAATCGTTGTCCCCATCTTCGCGAAGAACAAGCTCGCGGCCGAGCTCGATATTGAGAGCTATTTTACGAGCACGTTTACTAAGCCGGAACAGGAGTTTGTGGAAGCCTGCGCTGCCATAGCGGGAAAGTATTTGGGGAAAGGGTAGTGAGGCGTTCGATCCGTCTGTGGCGCTTCTGCCTTCGGGTTGGCGGTACATGATGGGGAATGACCGAGATATCTGCGGTCGAATCAATCCCTTCTTAAATAGTTCAGCATTGCACCCTTAGTTGCTACTTTAACTGAGGCGTCCCTCCGGGACGCGTTTCGATCTACCGCTATTACCCGGCGCTGAACGCGCCGGGCTATGTCAAACGCCCCTACGGGGCTGAGAATTTGGCGGAAATTCGTTGCGGGGCCGAAGGTTCTGCAAGGGTGTTAGGGATCCTTCGACTGCGCTTGCGCGTCGCTATCGCGACCCACAAGCTTCGCTCAGGATGACAGCTTTGGAATTGAATCGTCTGCTACAACTTATTGCTGGTCGCGGCGGCGGAGGTAGTCGATGAACATTTGTTCGACGGGCTTGTCGTAGGCCATGAGGACGTGGCGGACGGTGTGGCCGCTGACGACGTGGCAGACTTCTTCGGCGAGGTTCTTGGCGTGATCGCCGGCGCGTTCGAGGGACTGGGTCATGAAGATGATTTGCAGGCTGGCCTGGCGGGCGATGTTCTCGGGATTCTCGATGTGGCGAAGGAAGATGAGGTTGCGAAGGCGGTCGATTTCGGCGTCGGAGCGGAGAACGTCGACGGCTTTGCCGACGTCGCGGGCGGAGAAGGCGTCGCCGACATCGGTGAGCATTTTTTCGAGGATGGTAGCCATGTGGGTGAGGTCGCGGGTGTCCTCGGAATCGATGCGGCCGGCGGCGGCTTGAGCGCTGTTGGCAAAGCTGAGGAGAAGATCGCCGATGCGCTCCAGGCTGATCATGAACTTCATGCAGGCAAGGAGTTCGCGGGCTTCGGCGGGCTCGACTTCAGTGATGACGGAGGTGACGGCGCTGTCGATTTCCATGTCGAGCCGGTCAAGCTCGCGCTCGCGCTGATTCAGAGAATTAAGCAAAGAGCTGGAGCCGGTAGCGATGCCTTCTGCGGCGGCGCTGGCGGCGTCCTTGGCCAGACGACAAGCCTCAATGGTGCGGCGCACGATCAGGTGGTGGGCCGGCGGGGGGGAGGCTTTCGACGCGGGCGGTGCTCATGAGGGTATCCCTCTGGCGCAGACTGGGACGGCGAGGGCCGACTGGTCTTGTTTTTGCCGCACGTACAGTTAGATGGCCCACGGCTAAGAATAGGTTTTCTTTTTCAGAGGCGGGTTAAGCGGGTGTAAATTTTTGGTCATTTTTCGTCAGCGACTGGGCGGGCGTTGAGGCAGCGGGAAAGGGCTATTTGGAGCGGCGATGCTGTTTGGCCTCCCTGCGTTGCGCTTTCTGAGCTTTCTTGGCTGCTTTGCGCTGCTTCTTAGCGTTCTTCTTTTGCGCTTTCTGGTATTGCTTGGACGCCTTCTTGGCCTCGCGGCCGTTTTCTCCGATGCTGCGGTTTTCGCGCTGAGCATTCGCCGGTATCGCGGCAACACTCAGGACGGCTAGCAGAAGGAAAGCGGCGATTCGTTTCATAACCTCTCCGAGGGGAAAATGCTTCCGATGATTTTAACACCCAGGCTATGCCTGGGCGACGTGACGGGGTTACTACCGTTTCCGTTTTCTGGGGCGCGGGCTTCGCCTCGGGTGAACCTTGCTGTTGCCTCCTGGGCGCCGGGCTTCGCCCAGGCTTGGACAGCCGAAGGCGGCTGTCGCCACTTGGCCGGTGGCGGGTTCAGGCGGTGCGGGGGTTAACGGGAACGCTGCGCGCCGGGCTTCGCCCAGGCTTGGACAGCCGAAGGCGGCTGTCGCCACTTGGCCGGTGGCGGGTTCAGGCGGTGCGGAGGTTAACGGGAACGATGGGCGCCGGGCTTCGCCCAGGCTTGGACAGCCGAAGGCGGCTGTCGCCACTTGGCCGGTGGCGAGGTTCAGGCGGTGCGGAGGTTAACGGGAACGCTGCGCGCCGGGCTTCGCCCAGGCTTGGACAGCCGAAGGCGGCTGTCGCCACTTGGCCGGTGGCGAGGTTCAGGCGGTGGGGAGGTTAACGGGAACGCTGCGCGCCGGGCTTCGCCCAGGCTTGGACAGCCGAAGGCGGCTGTCGCCACATGGGCGGTGGCGAGGTTCAGGCGGTGCGGAGGTAAACGGGAACGCTGCGCGCCGGGCTTCGCCCAGGCTTGGACAGCCGAAGGCGGCTGTCACCACATGGGCGGTGGCGGGTTCAGGCGGTGGGGAGGGTAAACAGGAACGTGGAGCCGTGGGCTAGTTCGCTTTCGGCGCGGATGGAGCCGCCGTGGGCGAGCATGATGTGCTTGGCGATGGCGAGGCCGAGGCCGGTGCCTCCGGACTCGCGGGAGCGGGCTTTATCGACGCGATAGAAGCGTTCGAACAGGCGCGGAAGGTGCTCGTAGGCGATACCTGCGCCGAAGTCCTGGACGAAGAATTCGACGGCGTGGGGAACGGCGCGGGCGCCGAGGATGATTCGTCCGCCGGGAGCGCCGTAGTTTGACCCGTACTTCAGGGCATTGTCGATGAGGTTGGAGAAAACCTGGTGAATGGCTTCGCGGTCGGCGAGAACGGGGGGGAGATTCTCGGGGAGCGGATTGGCACCAGCAGAGTTCTGGCTCTGCAAGTAATGGGCCGGGGAATCCTGGATTTGCAATTCAACCCCGTGGGTACGGGCGATCTCGCGGAAGCTCTCTTCGGCGTCGTGGAGAAGTTCGGCGGGGGGTACGGGCTCGGACTCGAAACGAGTTTCACCGGATTCGACACGGGCGAGGGTGAGCAGATCTTCGGTGAGGCGGGACATGCGGGCGGAATTCTTGCGGATGATTTCCAGAAACTCGCGCGTAGGCGCACCATTTTCGGGAGTGGTATCGAGCAAGGTTTCGGCATAGCCCTGAATCGAAGTGAGCGGGGTGCGGAGTTCGTGGGAAACGTTGGCGATGAAATCGCGGCGAGTTTTTTCGACGCGCTCGGTTTCGGTGAGGTCGCGGAGCACGGCGACCGCGCCTCCGTCGGGCAAAGGGGCGGCGGTGACGTCGAAAGCGCGGCCGGGAACGATCGAAGTGGCGCGGGCAGTCTTGACTTCGCGGGTGGTGGTGGCTTCCTTGACGGCGGCGAGGAAGTCAGGGTCGCGGACGGTTTCGACTACCGGCTGCTGCAGGCGAGTGCCTTGGGGAACCAGGCGGTTCATGGGTTGATTGGCCCACTGCACGAGGCCGTCGGCGCTGACGGCGATGACGGCGTCCTGCATGCTGTTGAGCAGGGTTTCGAGTTGGCGCTGGCTGGAGCGGACGGCGGCAAAACTCTCTTCGACGCGGCGGGCAGTCTTATCGATGGCACCGGCGACGCGGCCGATTTCGTCAGGCGAAGTTTCGAGGATGCGGGCTTGGAGGTCGCCTTCGGCAATGCGGGCGGCGACGTCGACGATGCGATCGAGGCGGCGAGCGCTCCAGTGAGCCGCGATGGCGGCCACGAGAAGGGCGAAGACGAACGCGAGGCATGAGGCCATGGCCAGCCTGCGGCGAAGCTGCGCGGAAACGGCTTCCACATCGGAGAGGGGATAGGCGAGGCGGACGGCGCCGCCGGAGACGGGAACGGCTACGTATAGAAACGGAATACCGATGTTGGCGCTGCGACGCTCGTTGCTGCCGATCCGACCGGAGAGAGCGGCGGCGAATTCCGGGCGCGCGGCGTGGTTTTCCATGCTGACGGGGTTCGACTCGGAATCGGCCAGGACCTTGCCGGTGGGATCGATGATAGTGACGCGCGCGCCGGCGGACTGCGCTTCTTGAGCGGCGATATCGGCGAGAGAGTGGCTGCGGTCGGTTTCGACGCGGTGGGCGAGAAGTTGGGTTTTTTGGATGAGGTTGCGTTCGATCTCGGTGCGCAGGGAAGCTTGCCAGGCGCCGCCGATCATGACATCGAAAATTACGGCGGCGGCGACGATGACGACCAAAAAGGCCGCCAGCAGCTTGAGGAAAATCCGGTTTGTCACTTCGGATCCTCGAAACGATAGCCAGCGCCGCGAACGGTTCTGAGGTAGCGCGGGTTTTCCGGGTCGGGTTCGATTTTTTCCCGGATGCGGCGGACGTAAACATCGACCGAGCGCGGGGTGACGTAGGAAGTGTCGCGCCAGACGGAATCGAGCAAATGATCGCGGGAAAAGACGCGGCCGAGGTGGCGGGCAAAGTAATCGAGCAGGCGAAACTCCGTGGCGGTGGTGGGGACCAGTTCTCCGCGGACGGTGAGGGTCATGGCGGAGGGGTCGATGGCGATGTCGCCGACTTTGAGCGGGCTGGGCGGAAGCGGGCGCTCAAAGCGGCGGAGAACGGCCTTGACGCGGGCCACGAGTTCGCGCGGGCTGAAAGGCTTGGCGATGTAGTCGTCGGCTCCGATCTCAAGACCGAGGACACGGTCGGCTTCGCTGCTCTTGGCGGTGAGGAAGATCACCGGCACGGAAGCGAGGCCGGGCGTCTGGCGGACGGTGCGACAGAGTTCGAGGCCGTCTTTGCCGGGAACCATGATGTCGAGCACGAAGAGAGCAGGACGCTGGCGTGAGGCATCGGCGATGACGGTGGAACCGTTGGGATAGACGCGGACAGAGAATCCATCGTTTTCCAGGTGGTGACGAACGAGGCGAGAGATATCGGGATCGTCTTCGACGACGAAGATGCTTGGTTTCACGCTTTTATTGTAACGAAGCTAGTACCCAGTACCTAGTACCTAGTGGCGAGTTGAGAGTCGCGGGGAGGATTTTTATCGGATTGTAACAATCAGGTTGGAGGGAGGGTCGAGGTGGAAGCGCTTATCGGGCGGGATGACTGTCCGGTTAACGGTATTCGGTGACGATGGCGGGGCCGGAGTATTTCTTTTTGGGCATCAGGGCGTCGCGAGAGTAGATGGCCGTCGAGAGTTTCTTGCCGTCGAAGAAGACTGAGACTTTGGGCGTGGAAGGCGAGCCGAGCTTCGCTCGGCTGGACAGCCGAGGGCGGCCGTCCCCACCTGAGTTGTGGTGATTCCCTTCGGTTATCCTTTCGTCGTGAAGGCCAATGTCAGCAATGTTTTCTGTTCTACTTCGTGGGCTTTGGCGCTGCCGGTGGCGGGGCTGGCGCTGGAGCTGCGTTTTACCGACAGCACGTGGCGATCGCCGGCTATGCGCTGGAGGCGCGGGAGCATGTTGAATAACGCGCCCATGTTGGCGGGCTCTTCCTGGACCCAGACGATGTCGCCGGATTCGCCGTGGCGGGCGAATTCCGCGATGAGTTCTTTTTCCGGGAAAGGATAGAGCTGTTCGAGAAAGACGATCGCGGTGCTCGTGTCTTTTCTCTTCTTACGCTCGGCCTGGAGTTCGTGGCCGATCTTGCCGGTGCAGACCAGGATGCGGTCGGCTTCTTTGATTTCAGTGTCAGGGATTACGTTCAGGAAATTCTTGTGGGTGAAGTCTTCTTTCTGGAAATGCTGGATGGGCGAGGAGGCGTCGGGATGGCGCAGCATGCTTTTCGGCGTGAAGACTACGAGCGGCTTTCGCCAATGGCGCAGAGCCTGGCGGCGCAACAGGTGAAAGTATTGCGCGGCGTTCGAGGGCTGCGCGATCTGGATGTTGTGTTTCGCGGCGAGCTGCAGGAAGCGCTCGATGCGGGCGCTGGAGTGTTCCGGTCCCTGGCCTTCGTAACCGTGAGGGAGAAGCATGACGACGCCGGAGAGCAGATTCCATTTGGCTTCTCCGGCGGAGATGAATTGATCGATGATGGCTTGCGCGACGTTGACGAAGTCGCCGAACTGGGCTTCCCAAAGGACTAGCGCCTCGGGGTAGTCGCGGCTGTAACCGTATTCGAAGCCGAGAACTCCGGGCTCGGAAAGAGTTGAGTTGTGAATTTCGCAGCGGGCCTGGCCGGGGGCGATGTTTTCCAGCGGCACGTATTCGTTTTCGTTCTCGATATCGATGAGAACGGAGTGACGCTGGTTGAAAGTGCCGCGGCGGGAGTCCTGACCAGATAAGCGAACGGGAATGCCGGCCTTTGCCAGGCCGGCGAAGGCGAGAGCTTCCGCCATGCCGTAATCGACGGGACGCTTGCCCGCGCCCATCTCGGCACGCTGCTCGAGGAGCTTCTTTACTTTCGGATGGATGTGAAAGCCTTCGGGATAGGTTGTGAGACGATTCGTGAACTCGGCTAAGTCTTCGGACGAGAGTCCGGTTTCGACTTCGAATTCAGGCTTGTGGCGGCCTCCATAATATTGGTCCCAGTATGTGGGCAGGTCGCGCATCAAGGGCTTCTTGGTGATCTTGCCGGCATCTTTTTGCGCGTTCTCAAACTCGGCTTTGATGGCGGCGGCCTGCGCGGGAGCGTCGGTTGCGCCGATGTCGTCGGCGTAGATTTCCCACAGTGGCGGATGCTCTTTGATCTTTTTATAGAGCAGCGGCTGAGTCACGGTGGGATCATCGACTTCGCTGTGCCCGTGGCGGCGGTAACCGATGAGGTCGATGACCACGTCGGTGCCAAAGCGGTAGCGGTATTCGGTAGCGAGGCGGGCGACCCGGACGACAGCATCTACATCTTCGCCGTTTACATGGAAGATGGGGATGGACTGGCGGCGCGCGATGCAGGCGGCGAAGCGAGTGGAGTGCTCTTCGAGATAACTGGTGGTGAATCCGAGCAAGTTGTTGACGACCACGTGAATGGTGCCGCCGACGGTGTAACCGGGAAGGTCGGCGTAATTCATGGTCTCGGCGAGGATGCCTTGTCCGGCGAAAGCGGCGTCGCCGTGAACCAGGAGCGGAAGATATTTTTCGCGGCCGCCTTCGCCAGTGCGGTCTTGCTTGGCGCGGGTGCGTCCGACGGTGACGGGATCGACGGCTTCGAGGTGGCTGGGATTTGAAACCAGATGGATATGAACTTTGCCTCCGCTGCGCGTGATGTATTCGCCGGTCGCGCCCATGTGGTACTTCACGTCGCCGGAGCCGAGGACACTGCGGGGGTCGACGTCTTCAAAGCCGGCAAAGATTTCTTCGGGGGATCGGCGGGCGACGTGGGCGATGACGTTGAGGCGTCCACGATGGCTCATGCCCATCACGAGTTCGGCGGCACCGAGGCGGGAGCCGGTATCGAGAATCTCATCGACTAACGGGATCAGCGCGGTGACGCCTTCGAGCGAGAAGCGCTTGCTGCCGAGATAACGCTGCTGCATGACCTGTTCGAAGACGTCGGCGCGGATGAGGAGATCGAGAATGCGAGCCTGATCCTTCTTAGGAACCTCGGAATCGGTAACTTCGAAACCCTGCGATGGCGATTCCATCTGCTCGTAAATCCAGCGGCGGCGTTCGGGAGCGTAGATGTGGTTGATCTCGACGCCGATGGTCGAGGAGTAGATGGAGCGGGCTTCGCGGGCGTACTCGCTGTCGATCTGCAGTTCAGCAGTGGGACGGGGACGGAGAAAGCCGAGGGGATCGAGGTCGCCTTCGAGGTATCCCCATTGGCGGAAGGCGTTGAAAACACTCTCGCGCTCGAGGTTCGCTGAGGTTTCAATGACGGCAGCTCTTGCGCCGCCGTTGGAAGACTTGGATTTCTGGGTAGGCATATGAGTTCGTTACTAGAATAACGGATGCGCGGTGGGATGCGGGAGATTCGGATCTCCGCAAATCCTCAACCACACAGGGCACAGAGGAACGCAGGGTGAAACTTGCGGGTGCAGGCGAGGTAGACTAGGAATCTTGCTGGGGAATGAAACACCAGACATGCCGACTCTTCTCGGAATACCGCTGGATGTGAATTCATCTTATCTGCGTGGAGCGGCGGGCGCGCCGGCGAAGATCCGCGAGGCCTTGCGCTGCGATGCTTCGAACAAGTGGACGGAGTTGGGCGTGGACTTGGGCGCAGCGGGCGCGTTTGCGGATGCGGGCGACTTGGGGTTGAAGGATTCGCGGGAGAACGTCGCCGAGAATTTTGCGGAGATCGAGCACGCGGTGAGCGAGTTACTGGGGAAGGGCGAGCGCCCGGTGTCGCTGGGCGGGGATCATTCGGTTACGTACCCGATCCTGAAGGCTTTTGCGCAGAGGTATCCGGAGCTGACGATCGTTCATTTCGACGCGCATCCGGATTTGTATGACGAGTTCGAAGGCAGCCAGATGTCGCATGCGTGTCCTTTCGCGCGCATTATGGAGGAACGGCTGGCGAAGCGGCTGGTGCAGGTGGGGATTCGGACGATGGTTGGGCATCAGCGCGAGCAGGCGGCGAGATTCGGCGTTGAGGTGGTGGAAATGCGAGAACTTCCGGCTTACGACCGGCTGGAGATTCGCGGGCCGGTTTATGTTTCATTCGATATCGACGTACTCGATCCGGCCTTTGCGCCAGGGGTTTCGCATCGCGAACCGGGCGGGATGACGGTGCGGGAGGCGATCGCTCATCTGCATGCCATTAAGGGGACGATTGTGGGTGCGGACATTGTGGAGTACAACCCGGTGCAGGATGTTTCCGGAATGACGGCGACGGTGGCGGCGAAGATTTTGAAAGAGATTTTGGGGAAGATGATCGCGACGTGAAAGGCGCAGCTTTCGTCTTGAGGCGTGAGGGCATGAGGTTAGGGCTGACGGAACGCCTTGGTGGGCCAATAGCGGTGGTGGCTGTAGGGATCCTTCGACTGCGGTTGTGTTTCGCGTTCGCGAAACACGACCTTCGCTCAGGATGACAACACGACAGGAGTGAGGTTATGCAAGGAAATGGTCTTATGCAGGTTGCAAGCCCGTATTCGGTGGACGAAACCGTGCGGCGGCTGGAGTCGGTTCTGGGCGAGCGTGGGGTGCGGGTGTTCGCTTTGATCGACCACAGCGGCGAGGCGGAGAAGGTCGGGATGAAAATGCGGCCGACGAAGCTGATGATCTTCGGCAATCCCAAGGGAGGGACGCCGGTGATGGTGGCCGCGCCTACGGTGGCAATCGATCTGCCGCTGAAGGCTCTGGTGTGGGAAGACGAAAACGGGAAGGTTTGGGTCTCCTACAATAGTCCGGAGTATTTGCAGCAGCGGCACGGCGTGCCGGAGGACTTGATCAAGAATATTGCGGTGGTGGGAGCGCTGGTGGCGAAGGCTGTGGAATAATGCTGCCGAAGTCAGGAGACACCGTGGTTGAGGATTCCAACCGGGCGCGCGATCATTTAGCCAACGAGCGCACGTTTCTGGCATGGGTGCGGACCAGCGTGGCGATTGTGGTGTTTGGATTCGCCATTGGGAGGTTTGCCATTGCCATGAGACAGTTGACTGCGTTTCAGGGCGTGGCTTCGAAGACCACCGGGCTTTCGGTGTGGATGGGGATGAGTTCGATTCTGGCGGGCGTGGTGATGGTGGTGGCCGGACTGGCGCGTTATCGGAGAACGCGAGCGCAACTGGATGAAGGGAAGTTTGAGCCGGCAGGATTTATTGTGGACCTGGTGACGATTCTCACGGCGTTGTTCGGGCTGGCACTGGCGGGGTATTTGATTTACGTGGAGAAGAGTTTTAGCTAGGCGGCGGCCTCGAAGGCGCGATTCGTGGTGGTGGAGTCGAGCTTCGCTCGACTGGACGGCCGAGGGCGGCTGTCCGCACATAAGCATCTGCAGCATCGAAAACCTATGGCGAATGATCGGGAAAAAGAGGCGGCGGCGCGGGCGAGTTTGCGGTTCGTGAAGGATGGTCAAATCGTTGGGCTGGGGACTGGATCGACTGCGGCCTATTTCATTCAATTGCTGGGCGAGCAGGTGAAGAATGGGCTGAGAATCCGCGGAATACCGACTTCAGACCATTCGGGAAAAATGGCGGCAAGCCTGGGGATTCCGCTGACCACGCTGGATGAGCATCAGGAGATCGATGTGACGGTGGACGGCGCGGATGAGTTTGATCCGCAATTGCGGCTAATTAAAGGTGGTGGCGGAGCGCTGCTGCGGGAAAAGATTGTGGCTTCGGCGACCAAGCAGTTGGTGATTGTGGCGGATGCGACGAAGAGAGTTCCGGTGCTGGGAAGGTTTCCGCTGCCGGTGGAAGTGATCAGGTTCGCGCAGGCGCTGGTGACCAAAAGAATTGCGGGGCTGGGCGCGGAGGTAAAACTGCGGCGGCAAGCGGATGGGAAACCGTTCTTGACCGACGAGAACAACCACATTTTGGATTGCCGGTTCGGACAGATTCCGGATGCCGACGGACTGGCGCGGCAGCTCAGCGATATGCCGGGGGTGGTGGAACACGGGCTTTTCATTGGCATGGCGAGCGTGGTGCTGGTGGCGAATGGGAGCGAGGTTATAGAGCTGCGGCGCTGACAGTTACTCGAAATAGAAGTGCTTTCACCACAGAGGCACCCTTCGACTTCGCTCAGGGCAGGCTGCGACACAGAGAAAATCTTTCTTGGGGTTCTTCTTCTCAGTGTCTCTACACTTCGTGGTGAATTTGCTTCTTCACAAATCCTGAGGCGTTGAGATGGCGGCAGGGGCACAAGAACCCGGGCGGGATCAGCCATCGCGGCGGCTTGGGCGGCGCTACCGGGTGCAAGCGCCGGTGGATGTGACGGTGCTGCGGTCGGGGATTCCGGATACTTTGCCGGGACGGTCGGTGAACCTGGGCGAAGGCGGGGTGTCGGCGGTGGTGGCGGGGGAACTGTTGCCGGGCGAGGCGGTGGGAGTGGAGATCCGGCTGCCGCTGGTGGAGGATCCGCTGCGCACGCGGGCGCTGGTGCGGCATCACGACAAGCTGCGCTCGGGGATGGAGTTTGTGGGCCTGTCGGTGGAACAGCAGGCGGCGATTCGCGATTGGGCAGGAACAGCGAAAGCGGAGCCGGAACTGGGGGTGCGCGGGAGGATTCCAATCGAAGCTTCGGCCGGGAAAGGTTCCGAGAGTGGGGGAGCGGGCGGTGCGCCGCCTCCGACGCGCAAGCGGCGCGGGCGGGGATGGATCTTCTTGCTGGCGTCGGCGGCAATCTTGTTGGCGGTTTTGTGGTGGCGCTGGAATCGGGGATGGGAAGATCTGGAGTCGAGTCTGCGGAGAAGCGAAACACCCGCGGAACAGCGACCGGAAGCGCACGTTCCGGCAGAGGTGATGGAAAAGCTGGTGACTCATCGCGTGGACCCTGATTATCCAGAGGCGGCGCGGTCGGCGAATCTGCAAGGAGTGATTGTGCTGGATGTGGTGGTGGGACGAGATGGATCGGTGGTCGATGTGCATGCGCTGAATGGTCCGGAGGTGCTGGCACGCGCCGCGATGGACGCCCTGCGCTGGTGGCGGTTCGAGCCCTACCGCGTTGACGGCAAGCCGGTGGTGGCGGAGACGACGGTGGCGGTGGAGTTCAAGCCGTAGGGGCGGGTTCCGGCTTCCGGCCCTCGGCTTCCGGCCCTCGGCTTCCGGCCTTTGGCGCCCGGGTTTCTTGTTCCTAAATTCCAACCCAAGAAAGAAACTGTACCTTCAACAAACGCTGGAGCGCGCTTTCCGGAAGCCCGAAGCCGGATGCCGGTTCACCGGCGTTTGCGCAGGGCAGCCAGGACGATGATGCCGCTCACCGCAAATGCCACAACGGCTCCAAGCGCGGCGATCAGCATGACGACTGCGTTGAAGTGAAGAACGTCGGCGAATACCGCTCCCACAGCGAAGACGACGCCCAGGCCGTTGAGCCAGAGCGGACCGCGAACGGAAGAGACTCGGAGGGAAGAAGGAAGATCGGGACGGAGACGAAGCTGCAGGAGCAACGCGACCACACCGATGGCGGCGACCACGACCAATGCCACTGGACTGAGGAACGCGCGACGGCTGGTATAGAGGACGACCAGGGCAAGAGCAGCGAGCAGGAGGCCGGCGGCGACGAGAGTCGGCTGGCGGGGTTGCGGATGAGGATCGGGGCTGGAGGGGCTGTCAGGCACGGAGTTCCGTCTTAAAGGGTTATACAGGCGCTGGGCAAGGTTTTTCAAATTGGAGCGAGGGGAGTGTTTTGGAGATCGCGGTTTAGGAGTCCGGGATGGAATGGCTTACTCCGACGAGCCATTCGGCCTGGCGAGGATCGCCGTTGTTGACGGCATAGAGGACGAGTTCGACGCGGGAGGAGATACCCAGCTTGTCGAAGATGCGGAACAAGTACTTCTTGATGGTGTGCTCGCTGAGGTTAAGCTCGCGGGCAGTGTCGCGATTGCTGAGGCCTTCGGCGACGAGGGCGACGACCTGCTCCTCGCGCGGGGTGAGGAGCTGGTGGCCGGTGGAATTGAGAACGCGAAGCGAAGGCACCTCAGAGACCAGGTCAAGCAGGAAGTTCATCTGTTCCGTGTTGACCCAGATCTGACCGGCGGCGACTCGCTGAATGCAGCGGCAGAGCAGGCGGAAGTGGGCATCGGAAATGCAGAAAATACCGCGGGCGCCGGAGCGGAAAGCGCTGACGACGAGTTCGCGGTCGTAGGACTCGACCAGAAGAACCTTGGCGACGTCGGGATGGGAAAGATGGACGCGGCGTATGGTGGCCATCTGGTTGGCGATATTGGCGGAGTGATTCAGAGAAAGCACAACCACCCTGGCAGGAGTGGATGCGACCGCCTGGAGGAGCGAGGTGGTGTCGACCAGGCAGGTGAAGATGCGGAACTCGGAGCGCCGGCGTAAGGCGCTGGTAAGCAGCTGCGCCTGCATGCGGCTGGAATCGGCGATGAGGACGGTGACTGCGGCCGAAGGATCGGCTGAAGAACGGCTCATGAAACAGGACTCCGAAAGAAACGGCACTAAGAATGTGATTCTAGGAGTGCGTGGAGAGGTACTCAAGGAAACATGTCACAAAATTCGCAGGAGGGCTTTCAAATCGGGAACACAGCTTGGGATGTTGTGGAAAACCGACGAGCGAGATGCTGGGGTCTGGAAATCTTGCGGAAGTACGGGCGGGAAAGATGGCAGTAAACGGGGTGCTGGTTCGGTTCGATTGAGGCTGGTGGTCAGCGAGGATGTGATTCCACAAACATGCAAGTCTACTTTTGTGGATAGCCAGTAGGAGAACGGTCTAGCGGCTCTATCGAATGGCTCAAGTGTAAAAAGTCCCGCGGTCCTGCGGGGTTTTACACTGCAGGGCGGTAAAGCGGGCGTGGCCACGTTGGTAGACAGCACTTCTTATGTCTTGCCGCGAAATCCGCAGGGAGCTACCTTGCACAAAGAGAGCCGCGGAAGCTGAGCAGCTCTCGGAATCCAGGAAAAACAAAGCCGATCACGCAATGACGCCCTTCGTTGGTTGGACAAGAGTTGCGGTGATGGGCGTGTTGTCATTGCAGCTTTGCGTGGCCGCATTCGCCCAGGAAGAAAAGAGGGAGCAGGACCTGGGAAAAAGCCTACAGTCTCCTCCGACCGGTCAAACCGGGACTGGGACGGGGAGCACAGGAATGGCGGCCGCAAAACCCGGAAAAGCGGACGGCATGGGAAACCCCTGGCTCGGAGGGGATCGCCGTCCGCTTTACCGGCTGACGAGAAGTGACGTAGTGACGTTGAGTTTCACGCTTTCGCCGGAATTCGATCAAATCCTCACCATACAACCGGATGGGTATGTGTCCCTGAAAGATGCGGGCCCGGTGCTCGCGCAGGGATTGACGGTGGAGGAGTTCCGTTTGGCGGTGCGGCAGGCCTACACCGGGTATCTGCACGATCCGCAGGTGGCGGTGGCGCTGAAGGAGTTCGAGCATCCGTATTTTGTGGCGGGCGGAGAGGTGGGACATCCCGGCAAGTACGAGTTGCGAGCGGATACGAGCATCATGGAGGCAGTACAGATCGCGGGTGGCTTTACCCACGAGGCCAAGCATTCGCAGGTGCTGTTGTTCCGGCGTGTAAACGATGAAGTGGTAGAAGCGCACATTTTCAACCTAAAGAAGATGTTGAAGGACAGAAGCCTGGGCGAGGCCACCCAATTGCGCCCGGGAGACCTGGTGTTCGTTCCTCAAAATTCCATCTCCAAGATCGAGCAGTTTCTCAGCAAGCCTTCCTTAAGCATGTACGTGAGTTCCACACAGTTCTAGTAACCGCCGCAGGTCAATTCGCATGCCAGACCAGGATGCAACGCGCAAGAACGAAGAACCAGTGTCGCCGACGATGCGCGAGCTGGCGATGGTGCTGTTCCGGCAGCGGAGACTTTTCGTCGGCGTTTCGGGTTTGGTGTTCGTCCTAGCCGTGGTCTATGCGTTGGCTGGAGCCACGTATCGCGCCCAGGTGCGCGTGCTGGTGCGGAGAGGACGCGCCGACCCTCCCGTGGCCGCGCAGGAGAACGCGCCTCCTGATTTTTCCCGGGTGGAAGTGACGGAAGAAGAACTGAATTCAGAAGTGGAGCTGCTGAAGGACGATGACGTTTTGCGTCGCGTGGCGGAGGCCAACGATTTGGCTGCGCATGACTGGCTGCGGTGGTTCCGGCCGCACGAAGAGCAGGCGGCACGGGTGGAGCGGGCGGCGAAGAAACTGGCCAAGCGGCTGAACGTGGAATCGATCAAGAAGACCAACCTGATCGCGGTGAGCTATGACGCGGCTGATCCCCAGCTGGCGGCACAGGTGCTGCGGTCGGTCGCCAGCGTGTACCTGGAAAAACATATGGAGGTGCACCGGCCGGCCGGGCAGCTTCATTTCTTCGACCAGCAGACTGGAGAGTCGCGCCAGCAACTAGAGGAGGCCAAGCGGAAGCTGCTCGCCTTCACGAAGAACCATGGGGTGGTGATGGCGGCCCAGCAACGTGATCTTGTGTTGCAACGACTCGACGCCGTAGATGCGAGTTACCGGCAGACTCGGGTAGAGATAGGGGAGACCGAAAATCGAATTCAAGAACTTGATTTCCAGTTGGCAAAGTTGCCGGAGCGAACCATCACCCAAGTGCGCACGGCGGACAATCCGGAGCTTTTGCGGGCCTTGAAGGCGAGCCTGCTCGACCTCGAATTGAAGAAAACTCAGTTACTGACCAAGTTCGAGCCCAGCCACCGTTTGGTGGAAGAGGTGGAACAGCAGATTCTGCAGGCCAAATCTGCGATCGCGGCCGAGAGTTTGACGCCGGTGCGCGACGAAACGACGGATAAGGACGCCGACTACGAATGGGCCAAGGCGGCGCTGCAGAAGGCACAAGTTGAGAGGAAGGGATTGGAAGCGCGGGAGGCAATCACCGGCCGGCACTTGGCGGAATATCGCGGGCTGGCTCGACAACTTGGCGAGGATGCGATTGCCCAGGATGATCTCACGAGCAGCGAGAAGGCGGCGCAAGATAACTACCTGCTCTATGTGAAGAAACGGGAAGAAGCACGAATGGGCGATGCGTTGGACGAAGGCGGGATCGTGAATGTAGCGATTGCCGAGCAGCCCGTCGTACCGGCACTTCCGGTATGGCCGGCCGGGATGGTGGTGTTGGTGGGCTTTGTAGCGGCCCTGACCACGGGCACGGGTGCCGCGTTCGCGGCAGATTATCTCGACCCTGCTCTGCGCACACCGGAGGAAGTGTTGGCATGTCTGGAAATCCCGGTACTGGCTTCCATACCGGAAGGAATGGACAGGCGGTTATCCGCCTGAGGAGATGAGATGAGCGCGAATGCGGACGTGCTGCAGAGATCAGGACTGATAGGGTCACCGGCGCAGGAAGCGGCGTTGCCGCGGGCTGGAGACTCGGGCGAGGCGGGAGGTTGGAATCCGGAGGACTTTGCGCGCGAGCAGATCCGTGGCTTGGTGCGGCGGGTGTTCTTTGCCGGCGGGGAGCGGCCTGTAAAACAGGTCGTCTTTAGCGCGACGGAACCGAACATCGATGTGGCAAGTATATGCGACCAGGTGGCACAGGCTCTGGCGCTGGAGACACGTGCTGCTGTCGCCATCGCGGAGCGCGAGCGAGGGATGGCTGGGACGTCGGGCTCTCGTTCTCATTCCGCAGGGAGCTCTGCGATCAAATCCTGGTCTACTCAAATAGGGATCAATCTGTGGCGGGTACGGGTGGATGGAGAGTGTGGGGAAGGGGCAGGGACCGGACTCCATTGGCTTTCCCACCTGGCTGCGCTGCGAAAAGAGTTTGAGTATGCGGTGATTCACGGGCCGGCTGCGGGGACATCGAGCGAGGCAGCGTTGCTGGGACAGCTGGCAGACGGGATCATTTTGGTGCTGGGAGCGCATAGCACAAGGAAAGCGACCGCTCGCCAGATCAAGGAATCACTGGAAGGGGCGCAGTGCCGAATCCTGGGAACAGTGCTGAGTAAGAGAACATTTCCGGTCCCAGAACGGATTTATCGGCGGCTGTAGAGGCCGTGCGGTTGAAGACCGAAGCTTCTTGAATGGCAGTGGCAGGGCAGGGTGGACGCCGCGCCCGATGTGAGCATGGTGGAGCGGATAGGCGCTCCGCCCGGTAGGAACGACCGCAGGCGCGAGTGCTGCGGTGCTGCAAGAACTGAACACGCTGTGCAAAAGAAAACGAAAATGGCAATGGGGCTCAATGAGCGGTAGCTATGGGGTCCCGGCGGCAGGGGTTGTCCGTTTGACAGCGACGCAGCCGCAGCCGGTAGTAGAGGCATCCCTGGCGCAGTGGTTTGCGGTTCAGACCCGGTACCGGTTCGAGAAAAGAGTGGCGGCGCAGCTCAATCACAAGAGCTGTGAAGTCTACCTGCCGGTGCTGACGGAACATCACGCATGGAGCGACCGACAGAAGATCGTGACGATTCCTCTGTTCCCGGGATATGCGTTCGTGCATATCGATCAATCGCGGGATGCGCGGCAAGCGGTGTTGCATACCGCGGGACTGATCGGCTTCGTAAGCTTTGGAGGGATCGTAGCCGCGGTGCCGCCGAAGCAGATTGAAGATCTGCAGCTGCTGCTGCAAGGGAAGGGACTGTTTTCCCTGCACCCGTTCGTGAAGGCGGGGCAGCGCGTGCGGATCAAGGGCGGTTGCCTGCACGGGTTGGAAGGAGTGCTGGTGCAACACGAAGAGGGAAAGCTGGTGATCTCGATTGAGTCGATCCAGCGCTCGCTGGCAATCGAGATCAAGGGGTATGAGTTGGAATTGGTCTGAAGTGTCTTCCGTGTCTTCTCCTTTTTTCAATCCAGGACAGGCGAAACCTCAGGGAACCGAGTGGGCTGCGCGCCTGATCCCAGGATCAGCCTCAGCCGGGCGGACCCGGGAAGCAAGTCCGGGGGCGTTGAGAGACTATTTGCTGGTGACGCTCAACTGGGTTCTGGTGGCTGAAGTGTGCCTCCGGCTGCGCGTGGCATTCCCGCACATGCCGACGTTCCCGGGCCTGTTGCGAAGCTCGTCGATTTCGCCGACCCTTCTGGGCATCGCGCTGCTGCACGGGGCTTTGATCCACCTATTGAGCGGGGCGGGCGGGCTGCGCGGCGCGGGGACGGACTGGCGTAAGCAAATGCGAAGCGTGAGCATGGCCATCTTCTGGGCGACGTTGGTGCTGAGCGCTGCGCTGCAACTGCAAGGCTTCTCGGTGCTGGAAGCGGCTGCGGTCTGGAGCGCGGGAATCCTGCACTGCGGCACTCTTTTGGGAAGGCGATGGGCCGAACGGGAGGGCCGCTTGCGCAGCCTGCGAGCCACACGAGGCACGAGGAATGTGCTCATCGTGGGGGCCGGCGAACTGGGCCGGCGAATCGCGGACTACCTGGACAAGCATCCGGAGATGGACCGGTCGGTTTGTGGTTTTCTGGACGAGAGGAAGCCGTTGGGAAACGGCGTGGTGGGACGCACGAGCGATTTGGCGGAACTGGCCCGCGCGGGATTCGTGGACGAGGTGATTGTGGCGGCGCCGCATGACCGGAACCTGACGCTGCGAGTGCTGCACGCGGCCCGGCGACTGCGGCTGGACGTGAAGATGGCGCCCGACCTGTTTGGTTGCGAGCCGACGCGGGAATCGCAAAGCATGGGGAGCATTCCACTGATTTCGCTGCATGAAGAAGAGTTGCCGGTTCGGGGATTGCTGGTGAAACGTGCGCTGGACGTAGCCGCGGCGGGAACCGCGCTGATGTTGATGGCACCGGCACTGGCGCTGATCGCGATCCTTATCAAACTGGGTTCGCCGGGGCCTGTGTTTTATGCGGCGCCGCGCGCGGGACGCAAGGGGAAGCCATTTCGCTGCTATAAGTTTCGAACCATGGTGAGGGACGCGGACGATCTGAAAGAGAAACTGCGGAAACGAAATCAGAGGTCGGGCCCCTTCTTCAAGATCGCGCACGATCCGCGAATCACGCCGATCGGAAGATTCCTGCGCCGCTACAGTCTAGACGAGCTTCCGCAGCTGTTGAACGTGCTGAAAGGCGAGATGAGCCTGGTGGGACCGCGGCCACACCCGCTGGATGACGTTGCGGCATACGCGATTGAGCATTTGCCGCGGCTGGATGTGATCCCGGGAATGACCGGACTCTGGCAGGTGACGGCGCGGCGGGATCCATCCTTTCAAACCGGGATGAACTTGGATATTGAGTACATCCACTGCTGGAGCCTGGGGATGGACATGCGGATTCTGCTAAAGACCGCGGGAGCAGTCCTGCGGGGGAGCGGGGATTGATGTCGGTTGCCGTGGCGAGGATGGGAGCACCCGCCGCTTCGGCGGGGGAGGCAGCCAGAAGGAGCGTCCAGGTTTGGTTGCGTCCGCTACAGGCGATGGCGACGGCACCCACTGTACTGTTCCTGGCGGCACTGACGGCGATGTTGTTGCGGCATCCCGATGTGCCTTTCTACGAGATCGATCGAGTGGCGTTTGTGCTGCTGGTGCTAGGAGTGGCCGGACGAGCAGTTGTAACGCGGCAAAGATTCGTGGTGGTAGAACGGGCGACGTGGCCGATGATCGGGCTGACACTATTGGCGGTCGCGAGCGTGATGGAGCAGCCGTTCGATAACCAGACCTGGTGTCTGGTGGCGGCAAAATTCATAGTGCCCTTCGCGCTGTTTCATCTGGCGGGCCTGGTATTTCAGGAGGAACGGCGACTGCGTCGGTTCGAGTGTTTCGCTCTCGTGGTGCTGGCCTATCTATGTTTCACTTCGATCGCTTTCATGGTCGGGGCCAAGTCCTTGATCTTTCCGCGCTTCATCCTCGATGAAAGCCTGGGATACCACGCCGACCGGGCGCGGGGGCCGCTGCTGCAGGCCGTGGCGAACGGGGTTTCCTTGAATCTTCTGGGACTGCTGGCGCTGCACGCGTTTCTGCGAAGAAGAATTCGCGGTCTGAAAGCTGCTGTGCTGCTGGCTTCCGTACCGGTTGCAATTCTGGCGACGATGACGCGTGCCGTCTGGCTTTCCTTCGCGGTCAGTGTAGGGGTTCTGATCTTGCGCTCGAATAACCGGAGGCTGCGGCGGGTCTGCGTTGCCGTGGCAATGGTGGGAGCGGTGGGTCTGCTCATCACGCTAAGCTTCGATGATCAGCGCCGCGCGCTGACGGAACGACTGCATGAGTCTGGCCCGCTCGATTTCCGGCAGGCGGTCTACGCCGGAGGCTGGCAGATGTTCCTGGAAAAACCCTTGACCGGGTGGGGCGTGAACCAGATGCCGGAGGAGTTGGCGCGGCACGTGAGCGGCTACAAGGAAAAGGAGCTATATCCACACAACACATATCTGGAAATACTGGTGGAACATGGCATTTTCGGTTTGGCGCTGTACGTGTGGCTGATGTGGGAGCTTCTGAGACTTGGGCGAGGCCGGGTTCCGCGGGCCGAATGCGACGGTCTGCTGAATCATCAATTCCACACAATGTGGCCAGTCTTGCTGGGTGTCTATTGGGTAAATGCAGCGGTTGTCGTGATGAACTACCAGTTCGTGAATGGACTGCTGTTCACCTTGGCGGGGATGCTGGCCGCGCAACGGCATCGCGCAACAGGAAATCTGGAACACTGAGTAGACCGTCCTCTCAAAGCATTTCGCGCCACCCCATTAAGTCTCGTCGCCTTCGATACCGTACTTCTCGGAATCCCGTGCTTACAGTTGCTTATCTGGCGAATCAATTTCCCGCAGCCGTGGAGCCCTATGTGGGCGAGGAAATTCAGGAACTGCGGCGAAGGGGAGTAAAGGTCGTTGCGGGGAGCGTACGAAGAGCGGATTGGGCGCGACTTGGTCAGCTCAACCCATTCGCGGCGACAGAAATTCTTTGCCTCGAACCGCTTCGAGTGCTGAATCTTCTACGAGCCGTTGGGTTGGCATTGCGGCGCTGGGAGCGGATTGCCGACTTGGTGAAGCGGACGCTTCTGGCGGGGAAGGAATCGCCCAAGCGTCGACTGAAAGCCCTGCTGCACACGGGGTTGGGGGTGTATTACGCGGTGCTGTTGCGAGACCGCGGAGTCGATCATATCCATGTGCATCACGGCTACTTCGGGTCATGGATCGGGATGGTGGCGGCCCGGTTGCTGGGGGTGAGTTTTAGCCTGACGCTGCACGGGTCCGACCTGCTGGTTCACGGCGCCTATCTCGATGCAAAACTGAAGAGCTGCCGATTTTGTATGACCATCTCGGAGTACAACCGCCGCTACATTCTGGAGCATTTTCCCGGGGTGGACGCGGGAAAGATTGTTGTGTCGCGGTTGGGCGTAGATGCTGCGGCACCGGCGGATTTCCAGGGGAGAGTTCCTCCAAGAACGTGCCGCGTTTTAACTTTGGTGAGCGTAGGACGTTTGCATACGGTGAAGGATCATGCATTTCTGGTGCGCGCCTGTGCTCGACTGCGCGACCGTGGAGTCGACTTCGAGTGTCTGGTTGCGGGCGAGGGCCCGGAGCGGCGGCGACTGGAATCACTCATCCACGAAAACCGGCTAGAAGGACGGCTCACGCTCCTCGGCCACGTCGGTGGGTCGCAAATGGATTCACTCTACCGGCGCGCCGACGTGGTTGTGCTGACCAGCCGCAGCGAAGGAATTCCGTTGGTGTTGATGGAAGCGATGATCAGGGGCCGATTGGTGCTCGCACCCGCGATCACCGGGGTCCCGGAGATCGTCATTCCCGGAAAAACCGGGTTCCTGTATGCGCCCGGGGACCTGGAAGATTTTGTGGCCAGGATTCTCTTCCTCAACATACTGATGCGCTCGGAGGATCGCCATGCAGCGAGCCGGTTGGACTGGATCCGGCACGCGGCGCGAGCGCAAGTGCTTCACAACTTTAATCGCAGGAAGAACCTGACGCAGTTTGGCGACCGCTTCCTGCAGCTGATCGCAACCCCGGATTTCGCAGCCCGGGATCTCACGAACCACAATTGGACGAACCAGGATTGGACGAACCAGGATTGGACGAACCAGGATTGGAGCCCACCTCATGAGGATATTGTTTTGCAATAAGTATAACTACGCCTTCAGCGGGACTGAAGCCTACCTGTTTGGAGCCATGGAATTGATGCGTTCGAAGGGACATGAAGCGGCGCTGTTTTCGATGGCTGACTCACGAGGCGAACCCACGCCTTACGACCACTATTTCATGCCGCACATTGATTTTAAGAGGCAGCGCGGATGGATTCATGGGGCGAGCCTGGCGGCGCACGCGATTTATTCGCGCGAGGCACGGAGCCGCATTCGGGCGATGATCGCGGACTTCCGGCCTGACGTGGCCCACGTGCGGAACATCTACCATCACTTATCGCCGTCAATCTTGTGGGAGCTGAAAGCACAGAGAGTCCCCATCGTCTATCACCTGAATGACTTCAAGGTGCTGTGCGCCAGCTATAACCTGGTGTTGCGCGGAGAGGCTTGTGAGGCGTGCAAGGGTGGAGAATTCTGGCATGCGCTGAAGGAGAAATGTTATCCGGGTTGGGGTGCGCGGATGACGCTGGTGGCGGAGGCTTACGTCCACAAATGGCTGGGCACGTACCGAAAATGCGTGGACTGCTTTCTTGCCCCCAGCCAATTTGTACGCGACAAGTTTGTCGAACATGGCTGGGACCCAGCGAAGTTCGAGGTCCTTCCTCACTTCCAGACAGTCAGGGCGGTCACGGAGCGCCGCGCAGAAAATGCTTCGCTGTTGTACTTCGGGCGGTTATCGCCGGAAAAAGGAGTAGACGATTTGTTGCATGCCATGCGGCGCCTGCCAAATCTTCACCTGATCATCGCGGGGGATGGACCGGAGCGCGGCAGGTTGGAGCAGCTAGCCACCGAGCTGGGATTGGCCAACGTGGAGTTTGCCGGTCACATGCATGGAAAGGACCTGGAGCGCGCGATCGCGAACTCGCGCTTCACGGTGCTGCCGTCGCATGCGTATGAAACGCTGGGAAAGACGATTCTTGAATCCTATGCGGAAGCGCGAGCCGTGGTGGCCACGGACCTGGGATCGCGGCGGGAATTGGTGCATGCGGGCAAGACGGGACTGTTGTACAAAGTGGGCGATGTGGACCAACTGGCATCGGCCATTGAGTTTCTTAGTTCGCAGCCGGAACTGGCGGAGAGGATGGGGCAGGCTGGCCGCGCGCTGGTGCGGCAACGGCATACCGCAGAGGGGCACTACGAGGCCTTGATGGGTTTGTACGAGCGCCTGGCCAACAGAACGAAACCATCTTCGGGCGATTGGAGGCGGGGGAGCAAACAAAATACGAGACTCACTCCGAGCGCAGCAGGAACCGCGGTGGAGCGAGTGGAAAGCGATGGCTTCGTTCCGGTGAAGCACTTTGCGTTTGAGAGCGCTTTGCGGGATAGGGGATCGCTTGAGCATAAAGGTCCGGAGAAGTCGATGCTCCGGGTCGCGTTCATTGGTGGGCGTGGCGTGGTGTCGAAATACAGCGGGATTGAGACGTACTACGAAGAAATCGGAAAACGCTTGACGGGGATGGGGCACGAGGTCACCGCTTATTGCAGGACATACTTCACTCCGCCGGGAGAACGGCACAACGGCATACGAGTGGTGCGGTTGCCGACGATCCGGTCCAAGCACCTGGAAACTTTAGTGCATACATTTCTCAGCACACTCCATGTGCTGGTGCGGCCCTGTGATGTTGTGCACTACCACGCGCTGGGGCCGGCGTTGTTCTCGTTTATTCCGCGACTTGCGGGCAAGAGAACCGTGGTCACCGTGCAGGGGCTCGACTGGCAGCGCAAGAAATGGGGACGCATAGCTGCGGCCGTTCTGAGGCTGGGAGAGCGGGCGGCAGTCAGCCTTCCGACCGTCACGATGGTGGTCTCCCGGACGCTGCAGCAACACTATGGGGAACATTACGGGGCCGGGACGTCTTACGTGCCGAATGGCGGCTTGCTGCGTGAACGGTCCCTCCCCGACAAGATCCTGGATTGGGGCCTCGATCCGGGAAAATACATTCTGTTCCTGGGGAGGTTTTCTCCAGAAAAGGGCTGCCACCTGTTGGTGGAGGCATACGAGCAATTAGACACAGACATCAAATTGGTAATGGCGGGAGCATCGAGCTATTGTGACGATTACTCACGTCGCCTCCGAAGCCATGCAGGCGAGCGCATCAGGATGATGGACTGGGTTTCAGGGGAAGCTCTGGACGAGTTGCTCACCAATGCCATGTTGTTCGTCCTGCCATCCGATCTCGAGGGCTTGTCCCTTGCCCTGCTGGATGCGATGGGGGCAGGGCTGTGCGTGCTGGGCAGCGATGTTCCTGAAAATCGGGAAGCCATCGACGATTCGGGATTCACTTTCCGGCGCGGCGACGTCGCGGACTTGGCGGACCGCCTACGATTCCTGATTGCGAATCCGGCGGTCCGGGAGGCTGCGGGAGAAGCCGCAAAACGCCGTATCCGTGAACATTATCAATGGCAGAACATCGCCGTGGAGATTGAGCGGGTTTATTTCGAGATGATGGGCTGGGAGCAGACCGCAGCGCCGGCCAAGAAGCCGAGTGGGCGCGTGGTAGCGACGGCACCGGGAGAGAAGCGAAGGGCGGGGTAAAATTCTAGTTGTGGATCTTCGGGAAATGGCTTAGCTCGTACAGAACCGAATGCACTAACAGCAGGACGGGGTGATTCCCGTCCTTTTTGTTTACAATTGGACATTCGCTCGCGGGCTGGCGTGCGGCGAAAGCGCAGGCGGCATCGAATCGGGAGCAACCTCCACGATATGGAAAACACGATCCTGGTCACGGGTGGCGCAGGCTTTATCGGATCCAACTTCATCCTGCAGCGGATGGAACGGGATTCGGCTTCCGTTGTGAACCTGGACAAACTCACTTACGCGGGGAACCTGCACAACCTGGAAGCCATCACAAATGAGCGGCGATATGAGTTTGTACACGGCGACATTGCAGACCGCAGCCTGGTGCGCGGACTTCTGGAACGTCGAAAGCCGCGGGCGATCGTGCATTTTGCAGCCGAGAGCCACGTCGATCGCTCTATTCGCGGGCCGGAAGATTTCATCCGCACAAATGTGGACGGGACCTTCGCGCTTCTGGAAGAAGTTCGAGCCTATTGGGAAAGCCTAGTCGATCAAGAGAGAGCGGACTTCCGATTTCTGCATGTTTCGACTGATGAAGTATATGGCTCGCTGGGGCCCAGCGAGCCGGCTTTTTCCGAGAGCACGCCTTATGCGCCCAATAGCCCATATGCCGCGTCGAAGGCCGCCTCTGACCATTTTGTGCGGGCCTACCACCACACGTACGGGTTGCCGGTTCTGACCACAAACTGCTCGAATAACTATGGAAGGTTTCAATTTCCGGAGAAACTGATCCCGCTGGTGATTCTGAACGCGCGCGACGGTAAACCACTTCCCGTTTACGGGGACGGTCAGAACGTTCGGGACTGGCTTTATGTGGCGGATCACTGCGAAGCGATCGCGAACGTGCTCACGCGAGGCCGGGTTGGGGAGACGTATAACATTGGGGGCTGGAACGAGAAGCGAAACATCGACATCGTCGAAACGATCTGCGACATGGTGGACGAGATGGCGGGAAGCCGCGGGTCTTCGCGGCGCAACCTGATTACATTTGTGAAGGACCGTCCCGGACATGACCGGCGTTACGCGATGGATGCGACTAAGATTGAGCGAGAACTCAATTGGCGTCCGGTTGAAACATTTGAGAGTGGAATTCGCAAGACAGTCCGGTGGTATCTGGAACATGAAGAGTGGGTCCGCGATGTGACCAGTGGGAGCTACCGGCAATGGATTGAAACCCACTATTCTTCTTGAAGTTGAATTGCGAAGCCTGCGGAACAATCGTCCTATGGAAGCGTCAAACAAGAGTTATAAGGGAATCATTCTGGCGGGAGGGTCGGGCACTCGGTTGTATCCGGTGACCCATGCCATGGGGAAGAGCCTGCTCCCGGTTTACAACAAGCCCATGATTTATTACCCGCTGTGCACGTTGATGCTGGCGGGGATTCGCGACATCCTTCTGATTACTACTCCGGAGGACGTAAGCAAGTTTCAAGCGCTGCTGGGAGACGGAAGTCAGTTTGGGATCCGGTTGCAATACAAAGTGCAGCCCAAGCCAGAGGGAATCGCGCAGGCGTTCCTGGTGGGTGAGGTATTTCTCGGAACAAGTCCTTGCGCCTTGGTGCTGGGGGACAATATTTTTTATGGGCACGACCTAGCCAAGGACTTGCGAGAAGCCGCTGCTAAGACTCAAGGGGCACGAGTATTCGCTTATCCAGTGTTCGATCCTGAACGGTATGGAGTAGTGGAATTCGATGGCGCGGGACGTGCGCTCAGCATCGAGGAGAAACCCAGCCAGCCGAAATCGCGTTATGCGGTCACCGGACTTTATTTTTACGATGACCAGGTAGTCAAGATTGCGAAGGCGCTGAAGCCGAGTCCGCGGGGCGAGTTGGAGATCACCGACGTGAACAAGACGTACCTGGAGCGCGGACAATTGGAGGTTGTGGTCATGGGCCGAGGCATGGCCTGGCTGGATACAGGCACGCATGAATCGTTAATGGATGCGTCGCTCTACATCCAAGCTATCGAAAAGAGGCAGGGGCTGATGGTAGCTTGCCCTGAAGAGATTGCATTTCGTTCCGGCTACATCACGGCAGAGCAGGTGGAGAAGATCGGGAACTCGATGAAGAACAATAGTTACGGCGCTTACCTGCTTCAACTGTTGCGAGAGAAGGTATTTTGATGGATGCAGTTCAAGCCAACCGCCCCGCGGCGAATGCGCTTAAGAAAATCCCGACTTCTCTGCCCGGAGTATTCGCCCTTGAACCGCGGGTATTCGGGGATGAGCGTGGTTTTTTCTTCGAGAGCTACAACCAGCAACTCATGGCGGATGCGGGAATTACCGAGAGCTTTGTGCAGGATAACCATTCCTGCTCTTCGCGCAACGTTCTGCGGGGCTTGCATTATCAGGTAAAGCATCCGCAGGGAAAACTCGTACGCGTGGTGGAGGGGGAAATTCTGGACGTTGCCGTGGACATGCGCCGGAGTTCTGCGACCTTTGGCCGCTGGGAGGGGGTGCGATTGTCGGGAGAGAACAAGCGCATGCTATGGATTCCCGCGGGCTTTGCGCATGGATTCAGCGTGCTTTCGGACAAGGCTCACGTGCTTTATAAAGCAACCGATTTTTACGCACCCGAACACGAATGTACCGTCGCCTGGAACGATTCCCATCTTAAGGTCAACTGGGAACTGGAAGGCGATCCGATCGTATCGGCAAAAGACCAGCGGGGCGTGGCCTTCCGCGACGCCAAGAGTTACGACTAAATCCCATGCGAGTCACAATTCTTGGAGCCTCCGGCTTGTTAGGCAAGGAACTCATGCGCGAGTGGAGCGGCGATTCGGTGAGCGGGCTGAGCTCGCGTGATGCGGACATTTGTGACGCGAAGCGGGTGCGGCAGGTCGTGCAAGAGACGCGTCCGGAGTGGATCGTGTTGGCGGCGGCTTACACCGACGTGGACGGATGCGAAAAGAATCCGGACCTGGCTTTTGCGGTGAACCGCGATGGAGCGGTGAATGTCGCTACAGCGGCGAGGGAGTTTGGAGCACGTCTTCTGTTCCTCAGTTCCGATTACGTCTTTGATGGAAAGAAGACCACGCCGTATGAGACCGGAGACGCACGGAATCCGCAGAGCGTGTACGGACGGACCAAGGCCGAAGCCGAGATCAAACTGCTGGAGTTGATGCCGGATTGCTGCATCGCCAGAACGTCGTGGCTGTTCGGAACTGGCGGGAAATGCTTTCCCGATACGATTTTGAAGCTGGCCGCTAGCCGTCCCGCGCTCGATGTAGTCGATGACCAGCGCGGTTGTCCAACGTACGCGGTAGACCTGGCGCGAGCGATCGTTCAATTGTGCCGGAAGAACGCCAATGGAATCGTGCACGTGACCGATGCGGGCGATTGCACCTGGTTTGAGTTTGCGCGAGAGATTGTTCGGAGTGCGGGACTGGCCACAACGGTGCGTCCGGTGAGCAGTCAGCAGATGGCACGGCCCGCGCCTCGACCTACATATTCGGTTTTGTCGCCGACTCGCCTGCAAGCTCTCGGAATTGAAATGCCTTCCTGGCGCGATGCGTTGCGACGCTACCTGGAACAGCGACAACTCGCAAGCTAGCGCGGAGATTGCCTCGCTTCCAGCCATCCTGCTACGATTGCCGGGGCCCACCTGGGGATCTCGTGAAATTAATCCAGAATTATATCGATGGCCGCTTTGTGTCCGGAAAGCACGAGTTTGCCGACGTGAATCCGGCGGACGGCACGGTGATCGCGCAGGTTTCCGAAGCAGATGAATCGCAGGTAGATGAGGCCGTACATGCGGCTCGGCGTGCATTGCACGGAGAATGGGGGCGGCTCGGGGTCCGCGAACGCGCGGCGCGACTGCACCGGGTCGCGGAGGCGATTGAGAAACGATTCGATTGCTTCGTTCAGGCCGAAGTTGCGGACACGGGCAAGCCAGTCTCTCTGGCTTCAAAGCTCGATGTGCCTCGCGCGGCAGCGAATTTCCGCGTCTTCGCCGACCTGGTGAAAGTTTCTGGGCTGGAGTCTTTTCAGACGGAAACTCCTGATGGAACCAACGCGCTGAACTACGCGGTGCGCAAGCCACTGGGGGTCGTCGGCGTGATCACGCCGTGGAATCTGCCCTTGCTGTTGCTCACCTGGAAAGTCGCGCCGGCGCTGGCATGCGGGAATGCGGTGGTCGTCAAGCCCTCCGAAGAAACTCCTGCGACAGCTACGCTGCTCGCCGAGGTAATGAAAGACGCGGGAATTCCGAATGGCGTCTATAACGTGGTACATGGCTTCGGGCCGGCATCGGCGGGAGAGTTTCTTACGCAGCACCCTGATGTGGATGCGATCACATTTACCGGAGAATCGAGAAGCGGCGCCGCGATCATGAAAGCAGTCGCGCCGACAGTGAAACCAATTTCGTTCGAACTCGGTGGGAAGAACGCGGCGATCGTATTTGCGGACTGTAGTTTTGAGGAGGCAGTGGACGGAGTGTCCGACGCCGTGTTTCTGAATACCGGGCAAGTCTGCCTGTGCACGGAACGCGTCTATGTCGAAAGGAAAGTTTTCAGCGCATTCGTGGAGGCGATGAAAAGGAAAGCGGAGAGTCTGCACGCGGGCTGGCCGAATGACGAGAAGACGAACCTGGGGCCGCTGATCTCCGCACAACATCGCGAGAAGGTGCTCTCCTACTATCGATTGGCCCGCGAAGAAGGCGCGACGGTCATAACTGGCGGAGGAGTTCCGCAATTTGGCGATAATCGCGATCATGGTTTCTACATTCAACCAACCATCTATACTGGACTTCCGGAATCGGCGGGCTGCGTGAAGGAAGAAATCTTTGGGCCGGTGTGCCACATCACGCCATTTGATTTGGAAGAGGAAGCCGTCGCCATGGCCAATAACACCAAGTACGGACTCGCAGCTTCGATCTGGACCAGCGATTTGAAGCGCGGTCATCGTGTGGCGCAGCAGATGAATGTGGGCATCACCTGGGTGAATTGCTGGTTCTTGCGTGACCTGCGAACGCCGTTTGGCGGAGCGGGACTTTCCGGCATCGGCCGCGAAGGCGGGATGCATTCGCTGAACTTTTATTCAGAGCTGAACAATATTTGTATTCGGCTGTAATGCTTGCGGACTGGGCGTCTACACGAGACCGGACGCGACCAGGAGAAGCGGAGCGGGATGGAAGGCAAAGTCGTCGAAGGAAAAGCGACGCCGCGGGGCAAGTATCCGCACATCAAGCGGGCGGGGGACTTTCTGTTTGTGTCTGGCACCAGCGCGCGCCGCTCCGACAACTCGATTGCCGGGGCCGAAGTTGATCCGCTGGGTACCACGCGACTCGACATTCGTGTGCAAACGCGCGCGGTGATCGAGAACATCCGCGACATTTTGCAGAGTGCGGACGCTCAACTGCGGGATGTAGTGGAGCTTTCCACCTATCTGGTGAACATGAACGATTTCGCCGGCTACAACGAGGTTTATGGCGAATTTTTCGGGTACGATGGTCCGGCAAGAACGACCGTTGCGGTGCACCAGTTGCCGCATCCGCACTTGTTGATTGAGATCAGAGCCATGGCATACAAACCGCTGAAATAGGAGTCGCGATGGCGTCCATCAAGAATCTGAAGGCTTTCAATTTTCAGGCGTGGATCGAAGAAAACAAAGAGAAGCTCAAGCCTCCGGTGGGAAACGCGCAAGTGTGGGAAGACGGCGAGATGATGGTGACCGTGGTGGGCGGGCCCAACCAGCGGCGCGACTATCACGACGATCCCACGGAGGAATTCTTCTACCAACTGAAAGGCAATATCTCACTCCGCATCATGGAGACGCCCGGCAAGCCTCCGCTCGAAATACCGATCGAAGAGGGCGAGATCTTTCTTCTGCCCAAGCACATGCGACACTCGCCGCAGCGGCCCGCTGACACCATCGGAGTGGTAGTTGAAGTGCCGCGCCCCGAGGGCTCTCTGGACGCGTTTGAATGGTACTGCCCGAACTGTCACCAGTTGATCTATCGGGCGGAGGTGAAACTGAAGAGCATTGTCGAGGATCTGCCGCCTCTGTTTGAACAATTTTATTCGAACGAGAGCCGGCGGAAATGTAAGCATTGCGGCACGATTCATCCGGGCAAATAAGGCATGCAAGTCATCGACATCCATAATCATTTTTTTCCCAACTCATGGCCTGACTTGGGTGCGCGCTATGGCACACCGGACTGGCCGTGGATCAAGCACACCGCGCCCGGCAAGGCGGACATTATGGTGGGGGACCGATTCTTTCGCCACATTTATTCGGCGTGCTGGGATCCGGAGGTTCGACTCCAGGAGATGGATCGTGACGGCATTGACCTGCAAGTCATCTCCGCTACGCCGGTGTTGTTCGCGTATGAGCGGCCGGTTGAGCATGCGCTGGATTGTGCGCAATTGTTCAACGACGCAGCCCTTGAACTTTGCAGCCGCGGAAAAGGCAGATTGAAATCGTTTTGCCAGGTGCCGCTACAAGACACTGACGCAGCTTGCAAGGAGCTTAGCCGGTGCATGCGGTCAGGGCATCTGGGCGTGCAAATTGGCAATCACGTAGGTGACAAGAATCTGGATAATCCTGGGATCGTAACATTCTTACACCACTGCGCGGATGTAGGGGCGGCGGTGCTGGTCCATCCCTGGGACATGTTTGGCAAGGACCGGATGCCGAAATACATGATGCCGTGGACGGTAGGGATGCCGGCGGAGACGCAACTCTCCGTGGTGGCGCTGATTCTGAGTGGAGCGTTCGATCGTCTGCCGAAAGCGCTGCGTGTATGTTTTGCGCATGGCGGTGGGAGTTTCGCGTTTCTACTCGGGCGACTGGAAAATGCTTGGCATCATCATCCGGTTGCGCGAGGTGACTGCCAACATCCACCCAGCCACTATCTCAACCGCTTCTACACCGACTCCGCTGTGTTTGACCAATACGCTCTGCAATTTCTGGTGGGAACGATGGGAGCGGATCAGGTGATGCTCGGTTCGGACTATCCTTTTCCGCTGGGCGAAGAACGCGTTGGCTCACTCATCCGGCAAAGCAATTTGCCGCAGCACACTAAGGCAAATCTGCTGGGCGGAAACGCGATGCGGTTTCTGGAACTGAAAGCCGAGGCGCAAGAAGGCGATGAGAAGTCTGACGCGGCCGCTGGCTCGTCGCCACCCACGACTGAGCCCGGACAGCTCACGTACAGCTCTTATCTGAAAGTTCCGGAACTGCTGGAGTTGCAACGGCCACAGTCTTTACCACAGCACCACGATGAGTTGCTATTCATCCTCGTGCATCAGACCTACGAGCTGTGGTTCAAGGAATTGCTGCACGATCTCGATGCCGTGGTCGCGAACCTGCGAAGAGCTGGTATGGCCCCGCAATCGCGTGACGAAGTGTATGAGGCGGCGCGACTGCTGCGCCGTTGTACGGAGATCACGCGGGTGATGGTGGAGCAGTTCACGATTTTGGAAACGATGCTGCCCACGCATTTTCTCGCGTTTCGCGGTCTTCTGGAGCCTGCCAGCGGATTCCAGTCTGAGCAGTTTCGTGAGATCGAATTTCTGTGCGGCTTGAAGGACGAGAAAATGCTGCGCTATCACCGGCCTACCCCGGAGGCTCACGCAAGTCTGAAACGCCGACTGGAGGAGCCGTCACTGCATGACGTATTCTTCGGAGCTTTACAGGCGATGGGCAAACTTGCACCGGCCACCGAAGGGGCGACCGACAGGGAGCGATTCGAAGCCCGCGCCCGCGCCGTGCATGCACTCTACAAGGATGAGCATCATCATCGCGACTGGATCGACGTGTGCGAGCGGTTGACGGAGTTTGACGAACTGGTGGTGAGCTGGCGGTTGCGCCACATTCAACTGGTGGAGCGCATCATCGGCATTCGCATGGGTACGGGAGGAAGTTCAGGGGCGTCCTACCTGAAGCTGACGCTGGACAAGAAATTCTTTCCCGAATTGTGGGAAGCAAGGACATTGCTGACCGAGTAAGTCGTTCGCCTTTTCCGGCCTTGGTTCGTCGAACATGTTTTTCAATCAAGATCTGGCATGAAATCCTCACCCAATAAAATCACACTGATCGGCGCCGGACTAAACGGACCTCTTCTGGCTATTCTTCTGATGCAACGCGGATTGTCAGTTGAGATCTATGAGAGACGGCCCGACATGCGGCGAGTGCGCATGAGTGCGGGGCGGTCCATCAATCTCGCGCTCTCGACGCGGGGCATTTATGCGTTACAGCAGGCCGGCCTGTGGGAGCGGATGCGGAGCATCATCATCCCAATGAAGGGGCGGATGATGCACTCCATTGGCGGTGAACTTACCTTCCAACCCTATGGACAAACTGAAGCGGAGGTCATCAACTCGATTTCCCGGGCGGAGCTGAACGTTGCGCTCATCAACGCCGCAGAGGAGCACGGTGCGACCATTCATTTCAATCAGCGCTGCACGGGTTACGACGTAAAGACCGGAGCGATACGAGTGCGCGACGAAGACACGGGAGAAGAGACGACCCGTGACGTTGGAGTTGTGATCGGCTGCGATGGTTCAGCGTCGGCGATCCGGGGGGAAATGCTCAAGCTGAGCCGCTTCAACTTTTCGCAGCAATATCTTGACTACGGCTACAAAGAGCTGACGATTCCAGCAGGTTCAAATGGTCGGCATCTACTGGAAACCCACGCTCTGCATATTTGGCCGCGGGGCAACCACATGCTGATCGCACTGCCCAACATCGATGGCACTTTCGCCTGCATTTTATTCCTGCCGTTTGAGGGCGCGGACAGCTTTGCCAGCCTGACCACGCACGCGCAAGTGATCCAATTTTTCGGGTCTCGCTTTCCGGACGTGGTTCGGTTAATGCCTCAACTGGCCGACAACTACTCTGCAAATCCGACCGGCGCGATGGTGACCGTCAAATGCTCCCCGTGGTATGTGGAAGGAAGAGCGCTGCTTCTCGGGGATGCGGCTCACGCGATTGTTCCCTTCTTCGGCCAGGGATTGAATTGCGGATTCGAAGATTGCACCTGTCTGGTGGAGTTGCTTGACCGGCACGGCGCGGACTGGGCACGAGTGTTCGCAGCATTCGAACATGAGCGCAAAGTCAACACCGATGCCATCGCGGACATGGCCATCGAGAATTTCACGGAGATGAGAGATCGGGTGGCAGACTCGCGATTCCTGTTTCGAAAGAAAGTAGAATTGGCGCTGGAAGCAAAGTATCCGGGACTTTTTGTGCCGAAATATGCCATGGTAACTTTTCATCGCATTCCCTATTCCGTCGCCCTGGCTCGCGGTACGGTTCAGGACCGAATGCTGACGGAACTCTGCGAGTCCATCGATCGGGTGGAGGATCTCGACTGGAGTGAGGCGGGCCGGTTGATTCGCCGCGATCTCACTCCGCTGGAGTTGCGGCAGTGACCAACTTCCAGTCTCAATCAGAGTTTCACCCGGACGAGGATTTCGCGATCGCGAGGGATGAACGCGATCCCCTGAAGGAATTCCGCCAGCTCTTTTTATTTCCTAAGACAGCGGCTGGTGATGATTGCATATATCTGTGCGGTCACTCGCTCGGGCTCCAGCCTAAGACCGCGGCAGCATATGTTGAACAGGAACTGAAAGACTGGGCGCAGCTCGGTGTAGAGGCCCACTTCCGGGCAAGAAACCCGTGGATGCCTTACCACAGGCTGCTCACGGAACAGACCGCAGAACTCGTAGGAGCGAAACCCCTCGAAGTTGTCGTGATGAATTCGCTCACGGTAAATCTTCATCTGATGATGGTGTCGTTTTACCGTCCGACGCCGCGGAGGCACAAAATTGTTGTGGAACGCGGAGCCTTCCCTTCCGATCAGTACGCGGTGAAATCGCAGATTCACTTTCACGGCTTTGACCCCACGACTTCCCTGATCGAGTTGACACCTCGTTCAGGCGAGACCTGTCTTCGTGAGGAAGACATTGAGTCATTGATCGAACGCACAGGACACGACATTGCACTGATCATGCTGGGTGGAGTGAATTACGCAACCGGCCAAGCGTTTGATATGGCTCGCATCACACGAGCGGCGCAGGCGCGCGGCTGTGTGGTTGGTTTCGATCTGGCGCACGCCGCCGGCAATTTGCATTTGAAATTGCATGAGTGGGGTCCGGACTTTGCCGTGTGGTGCAGCTACAAGTATTTGAATGGCGGTCCGGGATGTGCCGCCGGTTGCTTTGTCCATGAGCGGCATGCACGCGCCTGGGATCTGCCGCGCTTTGCGGGTTGGTGGGGACACGACGAAGAGTCACGGTTCGAGATGGGGCCGAACTTTCGGGCGATGCCGGGCGCCGACGGCTGGCAGTTGAGCAATCCGTCGATTGTCAGTCTGGCTGTGTTGAGAGCATCGATGGATATCTTTTACGAAGCGGGAATGGAGCGGTTGCGAACGAAGAGCGTGTCGCTAACCAGCTATCTGGAATTCTTACTAAGTCAGTACGGATCTCCGAACTTCTCCATCATCACACCTCGTGAAAAAGAGCGGCGGGGTGCGCAGCTTTCGATCCGAGTCCCTCGTAACGGGCGAGCCCTGTGCGAACGGTTGACCGAGGAGGGCATCGTTGGCGACTGGCGGGAGCCGGATACTTTCCGGGTTGCTCCGGTGCCTCTGTACAACTCCTATCGGGATGTTTTCCGGTTTGTTCGGAGATTCACTGCGGTGATTGGCGAGAAGACCTGGTAGCACGTTGCACGGGCTTGTGCGATTACTTTCGTAATATCCCTCCCTTTTCCACATGAACATACACTCTTAGCGTGGGCTTAATCTCTGTGCGACAACCGAGCAGGGGAACGGGACTCGTGTGCGCGGTGGTTTGCGTGCACGTCTTCGTGTCTCTACTGGCGCCGCGCGGCATTGGATTAACCACCTTTGGCGACCTGACGCAGTGTGTTCTGCTTTTTTGCGCGACGCTGTTCATTCTCTTGAACATTCGAACCCGCTATAAGAGAGCCCGGCTTTTCTGGGCTCTCCTGGCATTCGGTTGCGGGATGTGGCTCTGCGCGCAGGTTCTGTGGACTTACTTCGAAGTCTTTCTTCGTCAGGAGGCGCCGGACCCGTTTGTCGGCGACGTGGTTTTGTTCCTGCACGTCGTTCCCATGATGGCGGCCCTGGTGGTACAACCGCACATTCGACGAAATGATCATTCCTTGCGGCTCGCATCCCTCGACTTCTTTCTGCTGCTCACGTGGTGGCTTTATCTGTATCTCTTCATCGTGATCCCATGGCAATACGTTTCGCCGAACGTAACTGCGTATGGCCACAGCTTCGACGTGCTCTACGCTTGTGAACAAATCGTTCTGATCGTGGGAGCGGGACTGGTTTGGAAGCGCAGCCAGGGTTCCTGGCACACCATCTATGGCCAGCTTTTCAGAGCCACATTGTTCTATAGCATGGGTTCCATTCTGGCCAGTGTGGCGATCGATTCTCACCAGTACTATACCGGCAGTCTTTACGATGTTCCGCTGGTAGCCGCCATGGCGTGGTTCGCAGTGCTGGGTTTCACGGCGCGCGAATCTTCCTCCGATGAACCGGCGGACCAGGAACCCCGGCACAACCACAGCATGTGGACCGCGCGATTGGCGATGATTGCCGTATTCTCAACACCGCTCATGGTGGCATGGGCGGAGTTCGGAGGCGGAACTCCAGCGCGGGTGCGCTCCTACAGGCTCTTCTTGACGGTGGCGGCGATGATCTTCATGGGTATGCTGGTGTTCGTCAAGCAACACTGGATGGACTGGGAACTGCTCCGCCTGCTGCATGTGTCACGCAATAATCTCGATGAGATGTGCAAGTTGAAAGACGAATTGGAAAATAAGGAACAGAGTCTTCGGTGGCACAGTCTGGAACTGCAGCGTAAGAATCTTGAACTGCAGGAGATTTCATACACCGATCCGTTGACGGGTGTGTGGAACCGGCGCTATCTGGAAGAAATTCTGACGGCCGAAGCGGGACAAGTTTTGCGAAACTACGAGCGGGCTCGGGGCAACGACATTCGCAAGCTGGATCATCGCGATCTGATATTTCTCATGGTGGATGTGGACTTCTTCAAGCAAGTGAACGATCTGCATGGTCATCCGGCCGGAGATCGCCTGCTGCGGTTGGTGGCGGAGCGTTTAGGCCGGGTTGTGCGCAGATCCGACGTCCTGGTTCGATGGGGAGGAGAGGAATTTCTAATCATGTCTCGTTCGGCGGACCCGTCGGGCACTCCCGCGTTCTGCGAGCGCATTCTGGATATCCTGGCATCGGAGGCTTTCGATCTGGGACACGGCGTTACTGTGCGAAAGACTTGTTCGGTGGGATGGGCTCCCTATCCCTGGAGTCGCCGCGCCTACGAGGCGGTTTGTGCCGAAGAGGTCATCGAACTTGCAGATACGGCGCTCTACCGGGCGAAGAATGCCGGGCGAAATCAGGGCGCAGGAATTCTACCTGGGGATGGAGCCCTTGCCGCGCCCCACGCGATTACGCTGCACGCTCTACGAAACGACACCGGCGTTCTGACGCGTACGGTGAGAGTCCAAAACCCTGGCTCCGGGGGCTTTGCCCAAAACCACGCCGATAACATGACTGCCTCGAACGACGCAGCAGCCGATTCCTCCGCCGAACTTTGAGCCTATTCCGACAGCGGCGGTCCCAATCAGGCTGCTTGACCACGAATGCCACCTCGAATGAACAAAGTGACGCCTTGCAGCTTCGCTGCGTTGGCACTGAAGTAAAATCACGCTATAGTGGGCAAGGACTGGCACGAACTCTAGTGAGGCATATTCGACGATGAACACAAAAACTTCTCTCCGCAAGACAGGTCTGCGCCAGAAGGCGCAATTGATGTCGGCATCGGAAATTGAACGAACGCTGGTGCGCCTCGCTTACGAAATCGTGGAGAAAAACGGAGGCGTTGACGGTTTGGGATTGGTGGGAATCCGCCGCCGGGGCGTGCCCATCGCCGAGCGGCTAGGCAAGATCATCGCTCGCATTGAGAACGCAGAGGTTCCCGTTGGCACGTTGGATATCACTTTCTATCGCGACGATCTTTCGACGCTTGGACCGAAACCTGTGGTGCATGAAGGGGAGATTGGATTTTCGATTGAGGACAAGAACATCGTTCTGGTGGACGACGTTCTTTTCACCGGACGCACGACGCGAGCCGCGCTGGACGCGCTATTTTCGCACGGCAGACCGCGAAGGGTGCAGTTGTGCGTGCTGATCGACCGCGGACACCGGGAACTTCCCGTCGAGGCCAGCTTTGTCGGCCGCAATGTGCAGACCACCATGAACGAAGTGATCGAGGTCAAATTGACCGAGATCGATGACGCGGAGAAGGTTCTTCTCATGGAGAAGTAGCATCGTAGAGTTCGGATCGACAAGAGAAGGTGACCAGAAAAATGAAAGGACGGCGTCGAATGCGCCGTCCTTTTTTCTTCGAGCAACCTTCTAGGACAACTTAGTGCAGATCGCCTTGGTCTGAGTGTAAAGGCTAAGAGCATCGTGCCCCATCTCACGGCCCCATCCGGATTGCTTGTATCCGCCGAAGGGCAACGCAGCATCGAAGATGTTGTAGCAGTTGATCCACACCGTACCTGCGCGCAGATGTTCCGCCATGCGGTGGGCTTTGCCGATGTCGCGTGTCCAGACGGCTGCGGCCAGGCCGTATTCGCTATCGTTGGCACGCGGCAGAATTTCCTCGGGGTCGTCGAACGGCATCGCCGCTACGACTGGCCCGAAAATTTCTTCCCGTACCACTTTCATGTCTTCTCGCGTGTTCACCAGAACGGTAGGCTCTACGAAGTAGCCCTTGTCGCCTTTCTTATGCCCGCCGGTGACGGCCTTGGCGCCCTCCGAGAAGCCCGCCTCCAGATAACCGCAGACCCGGCTTAACTGCTCCTCGGATACAAGCGGTCCCATGTTCGTCTCTGGATCGAGACCCGAACCGATATTGATTTTTTTGGCTTGGTCAGCGACGCCCTCCACGACTTGGTCGAAGATCGGCTTCTCGATGTAGAGACGCGATCCAGCGCAGCAACACTGGCCGTGATTGAAGAAGATCGCGCTTGCCGCGCCGGCGATGGCGGACTCGAGATCGGCGTCCTTGAACACAACATTGGGAGATTTTCCGCCGAGTTCTAACGACACTTTTTTCAAGTTGCCGGCCGCGGCGTGCACGATGAGCTTCCCAACCTCCGTGGAGCCGGTGAAAGCAATTTTGTCCACGCTGGGATGAGCGGCCAGCGCTGCGCCGGCGGTTTCTCCGTAACCCGGCACGACGTTCACTACGCCTTCAGGAAACCCAGCTTCCATGACCAACTCGCCGAGGCGCAGTGCCGACAGCGGCGTTTGTTCCGCCGGCTTCAACACTACAGTGCAGCCGGAAGCGAGCGCGGGACCCAGCTTCCACGCTGCCATCAGCAAAGGAAAGTTCCATGGGATGATCTGCCCGGCAACTCCGACCGGCTCTCGCAGCGTGTAGGCAAGATACTTCGCGCCGGGAGTGTACGGAACCGAGATTGGAATCGTGTTGCCTTCAATCTTCGTGGCCCAGCCCGCCATATAGCGAAACAGATCCACGGCCAACGGGACGTCGGCGCCCCTGGCAATGGTAAGGGGCTTACCGTTATCAAGGCTTTCCAGATAAGCGAACTCTTCGGTGTGGGCCTCCAGCAAATCGGCGAGCTTCCAGATGAGGCGCCCGCGCTCGGATGCCGTCAACTTCCGCCACGGGCCCTGGTCAAAGGCTTTGCGCGCGGCCTTCACGGCTTGCTCAATATCTTCACGATCGCCTTCCGCCACCTGCGCCAGAATTTCACCGGTGGCGGGATTGTAGGTAGGAAAGGTCTTGCCGGAGATCGAATTTACCCAATTGCCATTGATTAACATCTTGCGCGGCTTGTCGATGAAATCCGCGACCTGCGGATGAATCTGCGGTGACACTGCGATGCCCATACGTCCTCCTTAGATCAAGCACGAACTTGGTGATGTGACGCTAAAGATGCCGGGCGGATAAGAATGATCGTAGTATGCTAGCGCCGAGTCGAAACAAAAGCAATTCCGGCTGATTCGACTGGGCGCTGTACTTGATCGAATCTCAGAAAAGGCCCTGAATCGTTTCGACAGGGTTTACAATGAGCCTCGATTTCTCCGACTCGTCGCGAGATCGTTTCCATTTATGGCCAAGAAACTTCTGCCCACTGGCGCGCAAGCGAAACTATTGCGGTCCGCGAAGAGAGTCATGAAGAACGCGCACGCGCCGTACTCGAAATTTCGCGTTGGTGCGGCCATTCTGCTCTCGAACGGCAAAGTCTTCTCGGGCTGCAACGTGGAGAACGCGTCCTACGGAATGACCAACTGCGCCGAACGCACGGCGATTTTCTCGGCGGTCGCGCAGCTTGGGCCT
Source organism: uncultured Acidobacteriaceae bacterium (assembly GCA_963749985.1). Taxonomy (GTDB): domain Bacteria; phylum Acidobacteriota; class Terriglobia; order Terriglobales; family Acidobacteriaceae; genus Sulfotelmatobacter. Next base: position 229,309 of record CAVVOS010000010.1, read on the forward strand.
AAGATCGAGATTCGCGCGGTGGCTGTGACCAACGACCACGGCGTGCCCTGTTCGCCTTGCGGTGCGTGCCGTCAGGTCATTTATGAATTCGGCCCCGATGCGACGATCTTCTTCCCAGGGGCCAACGGGCCGAAACAGGCGCACATCACTGAACTCCTTCCGGAAGGATTCCGTCTCCAGTGAATCCGACGCCGGCTTCAGAGCGGACGTTCCGTGCCATCGATGTCATCCGCAAGAAGCGAGATGGCGGCGAATTGTCGAGGAATGAAATCGAGTCCATGGTGAATGCATATACGCGCGGCGACATTCCCGACTATCAGGTCTCGGCTTGGCTGATGGCGGTAGTGTGGCGTGGTATGACGCGTGCCGAGACCGCCGCGCTGACGGATGCGATGTTGCGCTCTGGCGAAGTGCTCGATCTCTCTTCACTTGCAGCGAAGAAGGTGGATAAGCACTCGACCGGCGGCGTGGGTGACAAGACTTCGCTTGTGCTGGCCCCGCTTGCAGCCGCGGCAGGCATAGTGGTTCCCATGATCAGTGGCCGTGGCTTGGGACATACCGGAGGAACGCTCGACAAGCTCGAAGCCATCCCCGGGTTCAATGTGAATCTTCCCGTGGCCCAGTTTCGCCACGTACTCGAAGCTTGCGGTTGCGCCATGATTGGGCAGACAGCGGAGATTGCGCCTGCTGACCGCAAGCTCTACGCGTTACGCGACGTGACCGGGACGGTGGAGAGCCCCTATCTCATCTGCGCGTCCATCATGAGCAAGAAACTTGCGGAAGGCATCGACGCTCTTGTTCTCGACGTAAAGACCGGCTCCGGGGCGTTCATGAAGAATGAAAAAGACGCCGCTTTCCTCGCCGAACTCATGGTTGAAACCGGGGAGCGGATTCGCAAGCAGGTAGTGGCGCTCATCACGGACATGGATCAGCCGCTGGGATGCATGATCGGAAATGCGCTGGAGGTTGTCGAAGTGGTGGAAGTTCTGCGCGGAGGGGGACCGGAAGACTTGCGTCAACTCTGCCTCGAGCTTGCGGGCTGGATGTTGCATCTGGGTGGAGTTGCCGCTTCGGTCGGCGAAGGAAAGAGTCAGAGCGAGAAGTTGATTGCCTCCGGCAAGGCGCTCGAAAAGTTTCGCCAGATGGTGGAACTGCAAGGCGGAGATCCGCGATCGATCGACGATCCGAAGAAACTGCCTCAGGCTCAGCATACAATCACCCTTTCAAGCCCGAAGCGCGGATATCTCGCATCTTTGCAGTGCGAGCAAATTGGTACGGCGTGTGTGATTCTCGGCGGCGGCCGCGAGCGTAAAGAAGACTCGGTCGACCCGGCGGTGGGAATCGTCCTTCACAAGAAAGTCGGCGACCCGGTTTCCGCCGGCGAGCCGCTGGCCACGATTTACTACAATGCAGAAACGCGCGCGGCTCGTGCCATGCAAGTGCTCGAAGAGAGCTATCAGATTGCCGATTCGCCGGCGCGCGAGAAAAGGCCTTTGATCCACCGCGTAATCGGAAAGCCCGGAGAGAAGAACTGAATGGGACGCTACACTGGAATCCTCGGCCTGCTCACCATGCTGACGCTGGCCTACGTGTTTTCCACCAACCGCCGCGCCATTCGAATGAAGACCGTGGTGTGGGGTTTAGGCTTGCAGTTTGCCTTCGCCGTATTGGTATTGAGAATCGACGCCGGTCGGCGAGTTTTTCAGAAGGCTGGAGATGTAGTGAGCCGGCTGCTCAGCTACTCATTTGTTGGTTCGCAGTTTGTTTTCGGCGATCTCGGGAAGCAAGGTTCGCATCTCGGCTTTTATTTCGCTTTTCAGGTGCTGCCAGCAATAATTTTCATTTGCGCGTTCTTCGCCGTGCTTTATCACTTCGGCGTCATGCAGTTCGTCATTAAGATTGCCGCGTGGGTCATGACCCGGGTGATGGGCGCCAGCGGTGCAGAATCGCTCAACATAGCGGCCAGCATTTTTATGGGACAAACGGAAGCGCCTGTGACCATCCGGCCGTTTCTGCCTGATCTGACGCACTCGGAACTCATGACTGTGATGACGAGCGGCATGGCCCACGTCTCCGGTGGAATTATGGCGGCTTACATTGCATTCGGCATAGAACCCAAACACCTTTTGAGCGCCGTCATCATGACCGCGCCCGGGACGCTTTTAATGGCGAAGATGCTCGTACCTGAAACCGAGCAGCCGAGGACCGCAGGACGAGTTGTTATGCCCGAAAGCGAAGAGCAAACCGAGAAGCAAGAAAATCTGCTCGGTGCGATTGCCCGGGGAACGACCGACGGCCTGCACATGGCTTTGAATATCGCCGCCATGCTGATTGCGTTCCTGGCGCTCATCGCGCTGGCGGACGGCATTCTTGGTGGCATTCACCATTGGGTGGCCTGGGTTCCAGAAAGCCTGGAAAGGATTTTTGGAGCTGTCTTCGCTCCGATTGCCTGGGTGATTGGTGTTCCCTGGCGCGACTGCGGAGTGATTGGAACTCTGCTGGGCACGCGGATGGTATTGAACGAGTTGGTAGCGTTTTCCATGCTTGGGCCGATGAAAACCGCGCTGGACCCGCGCTCTTTCACCATCGCAACGTTTGCGCTTTGCGGCTTTGCGAATCTCAGCTCCATTGGAATCCAGATCGGTGGCATCGGAGCACTGGCACCCAACAAGAAGAGCGAACTGGCGCGGCTGGGCATTCGCGCGATGCTGGCGGGAACCATGGCGAACCTAATGTCAGCATCCATCGCGGGCATGCTGCTATAGCACACAAGCAATCAAGAAAGGACCACTTTCCTGTGAAGCAACTTCGCACTAACTCTGCCCTAATTTCGATTGTCGTTCTCACTCTTCTAACGAATGCATTTGCCCAAGCCACGCCGAAGCGGGTGATTATTGACACCGATCCCGGCACCGACGATGCCATGGCTATCATCCTTGCTCTGAATTCTCCGGAACTGAAGGTGGAAGCGTTGACGGTGGTGCCGGGCAATGTAGATGGTCGGCAGGGGTTGGAAAATGCTCTAAAGATTGTTTCACTGGCGGGACGCTGTGACGTCACAGTCGCGGGTGGAGCGCAACATCCGCTCAATCAGAAACTGATTACCGCACAGTTCTGGCACGGAAAGAATGGCCTGGCTAACGTGGAGTTGCCGCCTACCAAATGCAAGGCCGATCCCCGGTTCGGTCCGGATCTCATCATCGAAATGGTTCACAAGTATCCACATGAAATCACGCTGATTCCTGTGGGGCCGTTGACCAACATCGCTCTCGCAGTTTCGAAAGACCCTTCGATCGCGTCGCTGGTCAAGGATATCGTCATCATGGGCGGTTCAATCACTGGCGGGAACGTCAACGGAGCGGCGGAAGCGAACATCTACAACGATCCGGAAGCAGCCCAGATCGTGTTCAATGCGGGCTGGATGGTAACGATGGTCGGCTCGGATGTAGGCGAGCGAACGCTGATTACGCGAAAGTATCTCGCGGAGTTGCAGTCATTGCACGGACCGCAGAGTGACTTCATCGCTAAGATTGCCGATTTCTATTTGAACCGCAGCGAGAAGAGCGGATATAGCGGGGCCGCGATGTATGACCCGCTGGCGGTAGGGATTGCTCTGGATCCAACTCTCGGCACGCTTAAAGAAATGCACGTCGATGTGGAGACCAAAGGTGAGTTTACCCGCGGAGAAACTGTGGCGAACCGCATGGGCTCGAACGAGAATAACGTCTTGCACGGAGACCATTACGAGATCGAGGGCGTTATCGACCTCAAGCCGAACGCACGAGTTTGCGTGGCTTCCGACGCGGACCGCTTCTTGAATCTGTTTATCAGCCGGATCAGAGGAAAATAAACTCTCATCCATTCGAGCGCGCGACCAGGAAAATCGCCAACCCATAGAAGACGAACATCAGGCCAAGGTAAGCTTTGGCGCGAGGTCCCGAGTTCGCAAACTCTTTCCACGCGAGAATTCCCCAGAGCGCCGCAACCATGGGAGCCGATTGGCCAATGGCGTAGGAAATGGCAACGCCGGTAAAGCTCGCGGCCACCAGATTGAAGACGGTGCCAATCCCCCAGATGAATCCGCCGCAAAGGCCGAGCAGGTGGCCCGAAGCGGGCCCGCTGAAAAATCCGCTGAAACTTACTGGCTCTCCTACGAGCGGGTGTTTCATAAAATAAATATTCCAAATGAAACAGGAGAGCAACGCTCCCAGCGTAAGAAACACAGCCGCGCTATAAGGTCCCAACGGAGTGCCGCGAGTCATCGCATGCGTCATGAATGGAGCCCACAGGCCCATCAGTATCCCGGAAACGACGCAAGTGATCAGGCTCTTCCTGGAAACGGTGCGTCCGGCGGCCGCGAGACAGCCGTATGCCTTGCCGTCTAACAGCACGGCGATAAACGCGCACGCGACACCAAATGCCAGGAGCATGGCGTTCCCCCTGGGCTGAAGAATGTAACTCAGCACAGTTCCGACCACCAGGGCGATTCCAATGGAGATGGGAAATGCCACGGCGAGTCCGGCCATGTCAATCGCGGCCACAAGCAAGAGATTGGCCAGGTTGAAAAGCGCTCCTCCGATAAGCGCATTAACAATGTTCGAAGTGTCCGCCGCGTGGACGTTGTTCAGAAAGCTGGAAGAATTGTTCCCTGCGCTCCCCATCGTAAAAGCGAGCACCAGTGAGACCAGGAAAATGCCGATGGCATAGTCCCAGTAGAAAAGCTCGAAACGATAGCCCTTAACGCCTTTGTAAGTGTTTGCCCATGAGCCCCAGCAGACGGCGCTCGTAATCATCATCAACAGCGCAATGCTCAGACTCGAGGGTGTGAACATCAATTCTCCTTAAGGCGTTGTAAAAGCGAAAACGTGTAACTCTACTCCTCTTGTACTCACACGACAAGCGTGGGTCTCCGGCGAAATTCCACCAACTATCCGTTCACTTGCGAGTAAGTTGAGCGTCGGAGAAAGTCGCCCTGCCCGGCATGGCCTAGAAACTTGTCTCCTTCCACCACCACGCGCCCTCGACTGAGAACGACGTCGGGCATGCCCGTCACCTGGATACCTTCGAACATCGAGTAGTCGACACGCATGTGGTGAGTCTTGGCGCTGATGGTGTGTTTGCGTTGGGGGTCGAAGATTACGAGATCGGCATCACCGCCGACCGCGATCGTTCCCTTGCGGGGATACAAGCCGAAGAGTTTCGCCGGAGTCGTCGAAACGAGTTCGACGAATCGATTTACGCTGAAACGGCCGGAGGCAACACCGCCCGAGTAAATCAAGCTCATGCGATGCTCAATGCCGGGGCCACCGTTCGGTATCTTCGTGAAGTCGTCGCGTCCCAGTTCCTTCTGTTCTTTGAAACAGAATGGACAATGATCGGTAGAAACGACCTGCAGGTGATCCTGCTTGAGTCCGTTCCAGAGTTTTTCCTGATGCCACTTTTCGCGAAGCGGGGGAGTGAAAACATATTTCGCGCCCTCGAAATCGGGTACGTCAAAGTTCTCGATTGAGAGATACAAATACTGGGGACAAGTTTCGGCGTAAACCGGAAGACCACGGTCGCGCGCCTCGCGAACTTTTTCGAGAGCCTCATTGCAACTCAAATGCACGATATAAATCGGAGCGCCAGCCATCTCGGCGAGGGCAATTGCACGAGACACGGCCTCCGCCTCGGCGGTTGTGGGACGGGTCAGAGCGTGATACTTCGGCGCCTTCTTGCCTTCTGCCAGCGCCTGCTGCACGATCACGTCGATCGCACTTCCATTTTCGGCATGCATGCAAATGAGGGCGCCGTTCTTTGCGGTAGTCTGCAACGCCCGGAAAATGCTGGCGTCATCGAGCATGAAGACGCCGGGATACGCCATGAAAAGCTTGAAGCTGGTCACGCCTTCGCCCACCAGAGCGTTCATCTCCTGCAGTTGACCATTGCCGATGTCGGTAACGATGCAATGAAAGGCGTAGTCGCAGACGGCCTTGTTTGCGGCTTTGTCCATCCAAGTATCGAAAGCTTTGCGCAACGGCTGGCCTTTGTATTGGATGGCGAAATCGATCAGCGTAGTCGTTCCGCCGAATGCCGCTGCCCGTGTGCCAGTTTCAAAATCGTCCGCGCTGGTTGTGCCACCGAAGGGCATATCCAGATGCGTGTGTACATCGATGCCGCCGGGGAAAACATATTTGCCCGACGCGTCGAGCACTTTCGTCGCGTTCTCTCGAGGAAGGTCTTTGCCGATGGCTACGATCTTGCCATCCGTGATCGCAACGTCTGCCACGCAGGTATCCGTTGCAGTCACCACGGATCCACTGCCGATGATCGTGTCAAAGCCCATCGATTCCTCCGCTCACGGCACCGCTTATGCCCGAGATGAAAAAAGAATTCTATGCTAAACTGCCGCACTTCACTTCCTCATAATTCTTGGGAGTGATGAGAGGGGCTGCGCCATGCAGTTCGGTATTACGCTAAAGCCAGACATCTCGGTTGAGCGCATTCTCGGCTTGACGCGCCAGGCCGAAGCTGCCGGTTTCCAGTACGGGTGGATCTTCGATTCCCATGTTCTGTGGAAAGAACCGTACCCTTTGCTCGCGCTCATGGCCGCAAACACCGAGCGCATGCGGTTTGGCACGTGCGTGACGAATCCCGCGGTTCGCGACCTCACGGTTACAGCGAGCTTGTTTGCCACGCTGAATCTGATCTCCGGTGGCAGGATGGAACTGGGCATCGGACGTGGAGACAGCTCGAGACGTGTACTCGGCAAGAAGCCGGTGAGTTGGTCACAGTTGGAAACCGCGGTAAAGATTTTTCGCGATCTTACTGCCGGCCGCGAAATTGAATACGAAGGTCAGCCGACGCGCCTCACCTGGGCGACCGTCTCTCCGCGAGTTTGGATCGCGGGCTACGGGCCCAAGGTCTTGCACATGGCGGGCCGGGTCGCCGACGGGATCATTTTGCAGTTTGCCGATCCTGATTTGATTTCCTGGTGCCTTGGCTTCGTGAACGAGGGCGCGCGCGCCGTGGGCCGCGACCCGAGCAAGATCGAGGTAATGGCGGCAGCTCCGGTTTGGGTTTCTGATGATCTCGCCGTGGCGCGCGAACGCGTGCGCTGGTTCCCCGCGCTGGTTTCCAACCACGTGATGGATCTCATCCGGCAGTACAAACCGGAAGACTTGCCTCCGGCGCTCACTTCGTATGTGCAGGATAGAGGCGGCTACGACTACCTGCACCACTGCGTGGTGGAAAGCGACAATGCAAATTTTGTTTCGGACGAAGTAGTTGACCGTTTTTGCCTGGTCGGGCCGGTAGAAGCCCATCGCGAGAAATTGCGCAAGTTGGCTAGCGTGGGGGTCACGCAGTTCAATTTGTATTTGATGTGCGGGGACGAGGAACAGACTTTGGACATTTACCAGCGCGATGTTCTGCCGGTGTTTCAGGAAAGCGCGAAGTCGAAACGGTAAAGCTTACGAGGCTGCCGTCGGCGAAGACACGGCTGGGCGATGAAACTTCATCATCGCGTAATAGACGACAAAGGAAACCGCAAAGCCTACGAACCAGGAGTAATCGTAAAGAAAACGCATCGACGGCACCTCTAGCCCGACCAGCGCCGTCCCCGCTCCCAGCGCGAGAGCAAGCACCGCTCTCCAGTTGAAACCGCTGGAGTATTCGTAAATTCCACCACGAAGATAGAGGTCATCCACTTGCAGAACACGCCTGCGCACAACGAAATAATCGCAGATCATAATGCCAGCGACCGGACCGAGAACGGCGGCGTAGCCACCGAGCCAGCCGAGAATGAACGTGTTGTAGTCGGCGAGCAACTTCCACGGCATCAGAGCGATTCCCATGAAGCAAGTAATCACGCCGCCGGTACGAAAACTGATTCGCCGCGGCCACAGATTGGAGAAGTCATTTGCCGGCGACACGACGTTGGCCCCGATATTGACATTCAGCGTCGCCAGTAGAATCGCGATCAGCGAGATCACCACTGCCACGGGAGAGTGAAAGCGGCTGAGCAGCTGCACCGGATCCGAGATTGCGGTCCCGTAAATCACCACTGTGGCCGAGGTCACTGCGATGCCAATAAAAGCGTAAAGAGTCATCGTGGTCGGCAGGGCCAATGCCTGTCCGATGACCTGTTCTCGCTGGTTCCGTGCGAATCGCGTGAAGTCGGGAATATTCAGCGACACGGTAGCCCAGAATCCCACGGTTCCATTGAGCGCCGGAATAAGAAACTTGAGAAAGTCAGCAAAGGTCCTGAATCGTGAAGGAGCGGCCAACATTGGACCGAAGCCGCCCGCGGCATGGTAGGCCCATCCCAACAGCAGTAGCCCGACCCCTAACAACACCGGTGCGCTGATCCCCTGCAGGATCCGAATGGATTCAATCCCCATGAGAATGACGCCGAGGTTGATCAGCCAGAACAGAAGAAAGCAAACAGCAGTGGTGTAGGGAAAGTTCTTCCATTCCGGCGCGAGCGTGGCAAGCAGGGTGCTGATCGCTTCGCCGCCGATCCAAGTCTGAATGCCGAACCATCCGCACGCTACCAGTGCCCGCAGGATCGCAGCTACGTTGGCGCCCAGCACGCCGAACGAAGCGCGAGCCAACACGGGGAACGGAATCCCGTACTTGGCTCCGGGATGGGAGTTCAGCAGCATCGGGATTAGAACGATCACGTTGCCGACAAAGATCGTGGTCACTGCCTGCTTCCAGTTCATCCCGCCCTGAATCAAGCTCGCCGCCAGCATGTAGGTGAGGATGTTCACCGACATCGAAATCCACAGCGCCGCGAAGTTATACGTCCCCCAATGCCGGCGGTCGGCGCGGGCGGGCGCAAGATCAGGATTGTAGAGAGAACTGGATTCGATTCGAGATCGGAGAGAAGATTCCGGCGTAGTCATGGGTCGGAGTTCGGACATCCTGGCTGTAGAAATAGAAAAGTGGAAGAGTCACACTCTATCGCTGTATGCGATCCTCGCAGTCCTTTCAGTCGGCGGCTGCGGCCTCTCCCGTTTGCGCGGTGAGCGGGCCATAGCTTTCTGGACGACGGTCGCGGAAGAACTGCCAGACTTTACGAACTTCCGCAATCATATCCAGATCAAGGTCGGCCACAACGACTTCGTCTTTATCCCGGCTGGCCTGGGCGATGATTTTCCCCCGCGGATTGCAGAAGTAGCTCTTGCCATAAAATTCGCCGATGCTCCAGGGCTTCTCAACACCCACTCGATTGACGGCGCCCACAAAGTAACCGTTCGCCACGGCATGCGCCGGCTGCTCAAGTTCCCACAAATATTCGGAAAGACCGGCAACGGTTGCCGAAGGATTGAACACGATCTCCGCCCCGTTCAATCCGAGAATGCGCGCACCCTCCGGAAAGTGCCGGTCGTAGCAAATGTAGACGCCGACCCGCGCATATTTAGTCTCAAACACCGGATATCCAAGATCGCCCGGGGTGAAATAAAATTTTTCCCAGAATCCGGGATGGCAGTGCGGAATATGGTGCTTGCGGTATTTCCCCAAATAGTGACCGTCGGCATCGATCACGGCGGCAGTGTTGAAATAAACGCCGGGCATCTGCTCTTCATAAACCGGAACCACGATCACCATGCGATGTTTCGCGGCGAGCTTTTGCATCATACGCACCGTCGGTCCATCCGGCACTCGCTCTGTCATCTCATACCATCGCGCATTCTGCTCGGCGCAAAAATAAGGACCGTAGAAAAGTTCCTGCAAACAGAGAATCTGAGTTTTTTTCTTCGCGGCCTGTTCGATCAATTTCAGGTGCTTGTCGATCATCGCCTTTCTGATCTGGGCCAGCGGACGTTCGGTGCTGAGCTCGTTCTTAGCCTGTATCAAGGCACAGCGCACAATTCGAGGCATGAGATGCGACCTCCGAGGAACGCAACTATAGCAGAAATCTTTAACCGCACAATGCCTGCACGCCGCGCCTCTTTTACGAGCTTCACGTGCCGCAAGTGTCCTAACGCGCAGCCCTGCCGTACAATGCAAGACGGTGTCAGAAGAGCACAAAAGCCGTTACCGTGTTGCCGACCGTTTGAATGACGGTGCTTCAGAGAAGTGCGCGCCTTCAGGTGTGCCCATTGCTACGCTTTCTGGCCGGCCTCTGCTTTCCAATCGCGGTATTCCTTTGAATCTGGACTGGGTGAAACAGGTTCGCGTGAACACCAGCGCCGTCGAGCGTAGAGCGCAAAGTCATGTGGCGCGGCGAACCGTGAAAAAGGAATGGCAAGCCGCGTGGCACTTGCGCGCGATTTCCTGCATGGACCTCACCACCCTTTCCGGCGACGATACGGAGGACCGTGTGCGCCGGCTTTGCGCCAAGGCGCGGCAGCCCATTCAACAGGAACTTCGAAGACAGTTGCAGATTGAAGATCTCGATATCAAGGTGGCAGCAGTTTGCGTGTATCACCGGTTTGTTGAAACTGCGGTGCGAGCGCTCGAGGGCAGCGGGGTTCGAGTAGCGGCTGTTTCCGCGGGATTTCCTGCGGGCCTGTCCCCGGTGGAAGAGCGCATCGCGGAGATCCGTCGCTCGGTGGAGGCCGGCGCTGATGAGATCGACATTGTAATCACGCGAGCTCTGGTATTCGGCGGCCGATGGCAGGAACTGTACGACGAGATTGCCGAGTTCAAGCAAGCCTGCGGCCAGCGTCACATGAAGGCGATCCTGGGGACGGGCGACTTGCTCACCTTGCGCAACGTGGCGCGCGCCAGCTTTGTAGCGATGATGGCTGGTGCTGACTTCATTAAGACTTCCACCGGCAAAGAATCCGTTAACGCCACCCTTCCAGTTGGATTTGTGATGACGCGCGCCATTCGCGAATACGCTCAGGAGACAGGCATGGCCGTGGGTTTCAAGCCAGCCGGCGGCATTCGCACGGCCAAGCAATCCACGGAATGGCTGGCGCTCATGAAAGAAGAGCTCGGAACGCCCTGGATGAAAGCAGATTTATTCCGTTTCGGAGCAAGCGGACTTTTGAACGACATCGAAAGGCAATTGGAACACTATGCCACTGGCCGGTACTCGGCGGATTATCGCCATCCGATCGCATAGCCGGAGATTGAGATTGAGGAAGAAAGTGAAACGACTGGAATGAGCATAGCTGAGAAATTCCTCACCATGGAATACGGGCCGGCGCCCGAAGACTCGAAGGATGCGCTGCTCTGGCTCGACCGCCATCAACGACGCTTCGGTCATTTCATCGATGGCGAATGGCGCCAGCCAGTCGAAGGCGTTTTTTTTGATTCGAGCGATCCTGCCACCGGAGAGAAGATCGCATCAGTGGCCCAAGGATCGGCTGCGGATATCGATGCCGCGGTCCAGGCTGCGCGGATTGCGCTTCCCAAATGGCAGTCTCTCAGACCTCATGCGAGGGCCCGCTATTTATACGCCCTGGCTCGCGCGGTTCAGCGACATTCGCGCCGGCTCGCGGTGCTGGAGACAATCGACAACGGCAAGCCAATCCGCGAGAGCCGCGATATCGATATCCCGCTCGTAGCCCGTCACTTCTACCATCACGCGGGATGGGCGCAGCTATTGGAAACGGAGTTCCCCGGCTATACGGCTTGCGGCGTGGTGGGGCAGATTATCCCGTGGAACTTCCCGCTGCTTATGCTGGCGTGGAAAATTGCGCCCGCAATCGCCACGGGAAACGCTGTGGTCCTCAAGCCCGCGGAGTTCACCCCGCTGACTGCGCTTGCCTTCGCCGAGCTTTGCCAGGAAATCGGCCTGCCTGCCGGAGTCGTCAACATCGTCACCGGCGATGGTTCCACCGGCGAGGTTCTGGTGAAACATGCTGGCGTCGACAAGATCGCTTTCACTGGATCCACGGAGGTCGGTCGCGCGATCCGCAGCGCAACCGCCCAGAGTCACAAGCGCTTGTCGTTGGAACTGGGCGGCAAGTCTCCGTTTGTTGTTTTCGAAGACGCCGACCTTGACAGCGCGGTGGAAGGCTTGGTGGATGGAATTTGGCTTAACCAGGGCCAGGTCTGCTGCGCGGGTTCGCGGCTGCTTATGCAAGAGAGCATTGCCGAAACCCTTATGCAGAAGATTCGTGACCGCATGAGCACACTTCGCGTCGGTTCCCCGCTGGATAAATCCATCGATATTGGAGCCATCGTTGCCAAGGTGCAGCTCGACCGCATCCGTCGTCTCGTGGATGAGGGAGTTGCAGAAGGCGCAACCTGCTGGCAACCGCAGATGGAAATGCCGTCGCGTGGACTTTATTTCCCACCAACGCTGCTGAGCAACGTGCATCCGACCTCGGTGATCGCGCAGCAGGAGATTTTCGGTCCTGTACTCGCCGCCATGACGTTCCGCACCCCTGCAGAAGCCGTCGAACTCGCCAACAACACGGTTTACGGCTTGGCAGCTTGCGTGTGGAGCGAGAGCGTCAATGTGGCTTTGCAAGTCGCAGCCCAGATCAAAGCCGGCGTGGTTTGGGTTAATTGCACCAATCTATTTGACGCGGCGTGTGGCTTCGGCGGCTATCGCGAGAGCGGCTACGGCCGCGAAGGCGGCCGCGAAGGTTTGCTTGAGTATCTGGAACCGTATTGGTTCAAAAATGCTCCGACGCTTCCCCGTGAAGAGCGGGCGCCTACCGAATCCACCAATGGAAAGCAACAGCCAGCTCCGGCAATCGACCGCACTGTGAAGCTCTACATTGGCGGCAAGCAGGCAAGACCGGATTCCGGCTACAGCTTCGAAGTACGCGGCAAACATGGCGAGTTGCTCGGCGAAGCACCGCTCGGTAATCGAAAAGATATTCGCAACGCTGTTGAAGCCGCGCGGAAGGCAGTGAGTTGGACCAAGACCACGGCCCACAATCGAGCGCAGGTTCTCTATTACATGGCAGAGAATCTCTCGCTGCGACGAGAGGAAATCGCCCGGCGGCTGGCACTGGTCGTTGGAAAATCCGAGGCCGACAAAGAAATCGCCGCCAGCATCGAGCGGATATTCTCTTACGCGGCGTGGGCCGACAAGTTCGATGGAGCGGTGCATAGCCCGCCATCGCGGACGATCGCAATCGCGATGAACGAACCGATCGGAACGGTTGGGATCATTTGTCCGAGCGAACGTCCACTGCTCGGCCTGCTCTCTCTTGTCTTGCCGGTTCTGGCAGCCGGAAATACGGCTGTTGTGGTGCCCTCGGAGAAATATCCGCTCATCGTCGGAGATCTCTATCAGGTGTTCGACACGAGTGATCTGCCGGGTGGCGCAGTCAATATGGTCACGGGATATGCATCTCAGCTTCTCAAGACCCTCGCCGAACACGAGGACGTGGATGCAATCTGGTGCTTTTCGGACGAATCGAATGCGGCGGCGGCGAAAGCGTTTTCCGTTGGCAATCTCAAACAGGTATTCACCAATGAAGGCCGCGTGATCGACTGGCTGGACGCGACCCAAGGCGAAGGCCGATGGTTCTTGCGACACTCCACGCAAGTCAAGAACATTTGGGTTCCCTACGGCGAGTAATGGCGGGCTAACCTTTCTTCGTTTTATGATCGACGATTCGCCTGTGCCGCGCCACCTCCATTGACACAATCAGGAGCGCCAAATAGACTCGGCGGTCGCGAGATTTCTGAATAAATTATGGCTAGGCGCCCTCGAATTGCAGTAGTCGGCAGTGCCAACATCGATCTGACAACCTTCACGGACCAGTTCCCAAGACCCGGAGAAACAATATTCGGGCAGGCCTTCAATCTCGGATTCGGGGGCAAAGGCGCGAATCAGGCGGCCGCTGCTCGTCTTTGTGGCGCGGACGTGTTCATGGTGGCCCGGGTTGGCAGCGACCTGTTCGGCCCGGCGACAATCGAAAACTTCAAGTCGCTGGGTATCGACACAACCCACGTTAAGCAGGTCGAGGGATTATCGAGCGGAGTTGCACCGATCTTCGTTGAGCCCAACGGGCAAAACCGTATTCTGGTGGTGAAGGGGGCCAACGACGCGCTGCGACCGGCCGATGTCGATGCCGCCGCGGAAATGTTGAAAACCACAGACTGTATCGTCCTCCAGTTTGAGATCCCGCTGGAAACCGTCTACTACACGGTTGCGTTCGCGCGAAAGCATGGCATTCGCTGCATCCTGAACCCCGCACCCGGGCAATCCGTCGAAATGCACGCGCTCACTGACCTCGATTACTTCGTTCCCAACGAGAGCGAGGCCGAGACCATTACAGGGGCTGCGGTGCGGAATATCGAGGACGCGAAGAAGTGCGCCGAGAAGCTGTTGGCCGGCGGCATTCGCCGCGTCATCATTACTTTGGGAGCGAACGGATCTCTGCTCGCCGGTGCCGGGGTAAGCGACCACGTGCCGCCATTTGCCGTGAAGAGTATCGATAGCACTGGCGCGGGTGACGCATTCATCGGGAGCTTCGCCGTATTCCTAGCGGAAGGTGTACCGGAGCGAGAGGCAGTACGGCGCGCCAATCTGTATGCTGGACTTTCGACGACAGGCATCGGAACGCAAAAATCATTCTATGATCGCGCACGCTTCGATGCGGAGTGGGCTTCCCGTTCCAAGAATTAGGTGCATGGAGATATTGAGAAACTTGCTGCGGATTTTCTTGTGTGCCGGTTCGGAAATTTGAGGGCTTCTAGTGCGTTTGAACTATCGAAAAGTCTTGACTTCGTAAGGAGTTGCCATTTATAAGGCGTTTCTACGGTCCGACTTCCAAATTTACTACCTGCGGAACGGAGACCTTTTCCGTCATTCGGCGCGGGTCCGCCGAAAGGGGCTTTAATGCTTAACAAGAGAGCGCTGCTTGTAGGGGCTGTCTGTTCGTTAATATTTTCCATCTGTCCCATGCTGCACGGCCAGGCAACCGGCAGTTTTTCTGGAACCGTTTCCGACAAGGCCGGCGCCGTAGTCTCGGGCGCAACCGTGAAGGCCGTTTCGCGGGACACTGGTCTTGCTCGCGAAGCCAAGACCGACGATTCAGGACACTACCTCATTCCCCTGCTGCCCGTGTCGTTCTACACCATTCGAGTGGAGTCGCAAGGGTTTCAAACCACCGAACAGAAGGACATTCGCCTCCAGGTCGATGAGCACCGCGAAGTGGATTTCGCCCTCGTGCCCGCGTCTGTTTCCTCCACCGTCGAAGTCAATGCCACCGAAGTCGCGGTAGAGACTGCGAATCCCTCGCTCGGTCAGGTCATCACTTCCGAGCAGGTGGCCGACCTTCCCCTCAATGGCCGCGATTTCGTCCAGCTTGCCACGCTTACCCCAGGCACCACTCAGGAGACCAACCCGCAGAGCTTCTTCAATGGCGGCGGCAGCAGCGAAGTCTCAGCCCGGGGAACGTTTTCTCTTTCGGTTGGTGGATCGCGAGCCCAGAGCACCGATTGGTTGCTCGATGGCAACGACAACAATGAGCTCACCTCCGGCGGTATCTCAATTTTCTCTTCCATCGACGACATCCAGGAATTTAAGGTTCTCACCTACAACTACTCTGCCGAATACGGTACCAGAGCGGGTCCAACGGTGCTCGTCACCACGAAGTCAGGATCGAACCAGTTCCACGGTTCGCTTTTCGAATACTTCCGCAACACCGCCCTCGATGCCAGCAGCTACTTCGCTGCCACCAAGGAACAGTTCAATCTCAATCAATTTGGCGGATCCCTGGGCGGGCCGATTCAGAAGGACAAGACATTCTTCTTCGTTGATTACCAAGCCAAGATGCAGCGCCACGGCATCCCGTTCGTGGGGCTAGTTCCGACGCAGGCGATGATGGGCGGCGATTTCAGTGTGGACCCTTTAGGAGTGGGCCGGCCTGGCCTTTTCGATGGCTCTAGCAACCAAGACGGTTTCGTCGACCTCGTCAACCCGTATACAGCCACGCCGTTCCAGTGCGACGTCTCAGATAATGCGATCCCGGCCGGTCCCGGTGGGGTGCAAACGGGGGGCACGCCCTGTAACAAGATTCCGACCAACATGTTCGATCTGGCCGGCCAACAGATGATTCGGCTCTACCCTCAAAGCACCACGCCTAATTTCACAACGCTCACCAATTACTCGAACGTCCCCGTCAGGAAGCTTAACGAGGGCGAGTTTGATATCCGCCTGGATCACAATTTCTCCAGCAAGGATTCGATCTTTGCCCGCTTCAGCTACGATCAAGCCACATCCTTCGTTCCGGGAGGTTCGCCGGGGTTTGCCGAGCAGAGTCCCTTTGCCAGCACGCAGAACATCACCAACCACGGTCGTAATGTGGCGGTGTCGGAGACCCACGTCCTTTCCGATCGCACTATCAACCAGTTCAGCGCCGGCTTCAACCGGATATTCAATCACATTAATAGTTGGGGAGATTTCGGGGGCCGCACCTGCACCGCCGCTTCGCTGGGAATTCAGGGCGCCGATCTGTCAAGCCAATGCGACAGCATCACGGGCTACCCCGCAAGCCTGAACCAATCGACGCAGGACTGCATGAGCTGCGGTTTAAGTTCGACCCAAATGACCGATTACTGGTCTTTGGGTGATCGCGGCTTTGCTCCCTTCCAGGGAGGCACCAATGTTTATTCCGTTTCCGATACCTTCGACATAATTCGCGGCAAGCACAACATTCGCTTTGGCATTGGAATTCGTGCCAACCAAATGAATGTGCGAACCAATGGTTTCCAGGACGGCTACTTCATTCTGAATGGTGGCAGCGGTTCATTCACCGGGGATGACGCAGCGGATCTACTACTGGGGCAAGTCACGGGTGCGATCCACGATCAGACGTTCAACGGGTCAACCACTGGCCGCCGTTGGAAGATGTACCGGCCGTTTGTGCAGGACGATTGGCGAGTGTCCAATAATCTTACGGTGAACATCGGCCTGGGTTGGGCACTGGTGACGCCCGAGACCGAAAACGAAAATCGCCAGGCCAACTTCGATTTCCAGACCGGCAAGTATCTGGTGGCAGGAAAGAGTCCGCAGGCAAACTGCGCCATCTGCGTTCCCAGCGGTCCAGCCGTGGGCATTCAATTTGACAAGACCGCTCTTGAGCCACGGATTGGATTAGCCTGGAAGCCTCTGGGAAGCCAGACCACCGCAGTTCGCGCCGGTTATGCCATCTATCACGATTCGGCATGGAGTCAGGGTGCCCAGGGACTTTGGCAGAACCCACCGTATTACGCGGAAATCGACCAGTTCAATTACTTCTCTGGCACTCCGCCCATTCCAGCCACCTCAACCACCCCATTTATCCCAGCGACTTTAGGCAACCCTTGCCCCTTTGGCAACGCTACTTCAGCAACGCCGTTGAACTGCGGCCTTCAACTCGGTTTCCTGCAGGGCTCGAATAGTGCCGGAAATTGTCCCTGCGCGCCCTATGAAGCACAGCCGAATCCTGCCGACTTTACCGGAACGATTTTGTCGCAAAACCTCAATTTCAAACAAGGTATGGTGCAGCAGTTCAACCTCAACATTGAGCGCCAACTGCCGCAAAATGTCGTGCTTACCGTGGGTTATGCCGGCTCACGCAGCACTCACATCCTGGTTGACGGCCTGAACGAGAACGTGGGATCGCCAGCTGCATGCGGCGTCGTTCCCGGGTATACACTTGGCTGCGGTCCAGGCGGAACCGCGTTCGCCGCTCCGTATGGCGAATTCACGACGGTCTCAAACGTCAACGATGTGGGCAGGGCGCGCTACGATTCTCTGCAGCTCAAGGCAGAAACCAAGAGCGCCCGCCATGGTCTCTACGCCCTCGTTGGCTACACATGGTCGAGGACGTTCGATTCCGGCTTTCCCGACGGCGACGGTACCCCTCCGGGAGCAACGTTCTGGCCCTTGCCCGGAACTCAGAAAGCCGATTGGGGATTGTCTCAACTGAACCTCAATAACTCCTTCACCGCCAGCATTCTCTACGACTTACCGTTTGGCAAAGGCAAAAAGTTCGGCAGCACCTGGAGTAGCCCAATCAATGCGGCCCTGGGCAACTGGAAGCTGAATGTGATAGAAAAAGCCACCTCCGGATTCCCGCTGTTCGCGGTCGCCAGCGCCAACGGCAATTTCAGTGGCTCCGGTGTGAATTTTCAGTGGAACGGCAACAGCCTGAATCGCCCTAATGAGGTAGGCGACCCGAACCAAGCCGGCCAAATTGCCGCCAACTCGAATTGCACTGCTCCATCCCAAGTGCATACGCTCTTGCATTGGTTCAATCCCTGCGCCTTCATGGACGCCCCAGCCGGAGAGCTGGGAGACTCCGTGCGCGCGCCTCTCTACGGGCCGCGCTTTGTGAACACTGATTTCTCAGTTATGAAAACTTTTCCCTTGTCGTTCCATGAGGGAACAGATGTGGAGTTCCGGGCTGAGTTCTTCAATATCCTGAATCACCCTCAGTTCTTTCTGGGTGGTGGCAGCAGCGGGATGCAGGACGTGGATTCGAGCTCCACCTTCGGGGTGGTGAACGAGACGGTAAACAATCCCCGCGTGATTCAATTTGCTCTAAGGCTGAACTTCTAGAGCAGTCAGACGCGGTCTCACTCAGGCGGACTGGGGAAAGCTATACTAGGTGCGGCTTTCCCAGTCCGCTCTCGAAAAACCAATCCACGAATCGTCTCAATGACCGCGCTCATGAACCGTGCTCTCGCTTGGCGCTGCCTCGTGCTCGCTTCCTTCCTGATCTGCCTTGACTCTATGGCCTTCCCCGACGAGTGGAAGGCGCGTCACCCCCTGGCCTCTCCTACCGGTGTGATGAATCTGTCCGATATGCCCCCGCCCGGCGAAGTCTTCTTCTCCGGGCCGGAAGATCCGGCGAATGCCGCGGCCTGGCTCGAGCAGCTTAAAGCGTGGCGAGCCGATCGGCGCATTCGCCTTCGCTACGACGGGTCGCAATTCGAACGCCCCGAACTGGAG
This sequence comes from uncultured Acidobacteriaceae bacterium, assembly GCA_963749985.1. GTDB lineage: Bacteria > Acidobacteriota > Terriglobia > Terriglobales > Acidobacteriaceae > Sulfotelmatobacter. The sequence continues at coordinate 248,156 of CAVVOS010000010.1, forward strand.
TGGACCCAGCACGTCTTTTCCCAGGTGCAGCTGCTCATTTGGGATCGCAGTTTCTACGATCCAGAGAAGGGCGAGTACACCGTAGATCGTTTCTTGAATGAGACCGAGGGCCGCATCGGTCCTATCGACGCCGTCCTCATTTGGCATGTCTATCCCAACCTCGGCGTCGACGATCGTAATCAATTCGATCTCCTGCGCGATCTGCCCGGCGGCATCCCGGGGCTTCGACGGATGGTCGAGCAATTCCATAGTCGGGGTGTGAAAGTATTCTTCCCCATCCTGGCGTGGGATACGGGCACCCGCGATGAAGGCGCGTTCCCCTGGATTTCGATGTCGCAACTGCTGGCGGAGATCGGCGCGGACGGCATCAACTTCGACACGCTCGAGAGCGTCCCGTTATCGTTCCGGCTCGCCTCCGACGCCACCGGCCACGCGCTCGCTCTCGAACCGCAATTCGAACCCCGCGACGAATCGCTCGCCTGGACCAACATTGGCTGGAACGACTGGGTCACATGGGAAGGCAAGGAGTATCCCTTCGTCCCCATGGTGGACAAAACAAAATGGCTGGAACCGCGCCACACCGTGAATGTCACGGACCGGTTTACGCGGGATAAGACCGATAGCCTGCAACACGCCTTCTTTAACGGCGAAGGCTATGCGATCCTGGAAAATCTTTGGGGCTTCTGGTATGGAATGAACCCCAACGATGCGGAAGCCGTGTTGCGATTCACGCGCATCGAGCGGGCATTGGCGGAAAACCTTCGCAGTCCTGACTGGGAGCCTCATACGCAAGTTCTTCAGGCCGGTGTTTTTGCGAGCAAGTTTCCTGCCGCTACGAGGACGCTTTGGACCATCGTCAATCGCAACGAATACGACGTTGCCGGCGAGGAACTCTTCGTGCCCTATCACGCGGGAATCCATTACTACGATCTGTGGCACGGCACGGAATTAAAGCCCGCGGTTCACGGCGCGGAAGCAACTCTCAGCTTCGAGCTTGAGGGCCGAGGCTTCGGAGCGGTTGTGGCTACTAACGAAAGTTCAACCACGGGTCCGCTCCGTGATGTTCTTACTTTCATGTCTGAGCGCTCCAAACGTCCTTTGTCCAGCTATTCGCGCGACTGGAAGGCCGTGCCGCAGACCATGGTAGAGATTAAAACGACCAAGCCCGCCGCGGCAGCCCCTTCCGGCATGATCCGCATTCCCGCGGGAGATTATGACTTTCAAGTTCGCGGCATTGAAATCGAAGGTGGTAACGATCCCGGCGTAGATGTGCAATATCCCTGGGAAGACGCTGCCCGCAGATTTCACAGCCATCGCATGCACATCCGCAGTTTCTATATCGACCGCGCGCCCGTAACCAACGCCGATTTCAAGAAATTTCTAAGTGCGACTCAGTATCGCCCCAAGGACGACCACAATTTCCTGCGCGACTGGAAAGATGGAAACTATCCCGAGGGCCGCGCCAACAAGCCCGTAACCTGGGTATCGATCGAGGATGCCCGCGCCTACGCCGCCTGGGCCGGCAAACGCCTTCCCCACGAATGGGAATGGCAGTTCAGCGCGCAGTCCGCCGATGGCCGGATGTATCCTTGGGGAAATGAGTGGAACGCGCATGCATTGCCGGCCGCCGATCGCGGCCACACGATGCGTCCGCCGGCCAATGTGGACGATTTCCCGCAGGGCGCAAGTCCTTTCGGCGTTCTCGATCTTGTCGGCGATGTTTCGCAATGGACCGACGAGTACGCCGACCCCCACACACGAGCGGCCATTATTCGTGGGGGTGCGGCCTATCAACCTCGCGGATCGATCTGGTATTTCCCGCAGACCTACCGGCTCGATGAGCACCAGAAATATCTCCTGATGTCCCCGGGCCGCGACCGCGCGGGAACGATCGGTTTTCGTTGCGTGGTCGATGCAGAATAATCTGGAAGTGCGGATTCAGACTGACTTCAGAAACGTCGTCCAACAGCTTTTTATGACTCACGCCAGGATTGCCAACTCATGACCAAACATAACACCTGCTTCGTCGCAATTTTATTCTTGCTGCTCGCGAGTTCGTTTGCCTCAGCCCAAGCCAGGCGCAAGGTCATCATCAACGAAGATTTCTCGGGGCCCGGCGGAAGCAATATGCAGACTCTGCTGGTGTTGGCCCAATCTCCGCAGGTGGAAGTGCTGGGAGCGACGGTGGTCAGCGGAGACCAGTGGCGCGACGAAGAGGTGGCGCACGCGCTACGCCTGCTGGAAATCATTGGCCGGACGGATATTCCCGTCGTGCCCGGCGCTGCGTTTCCGCTGGTGCGGCGCCGTGACGAGACGCAACTATGGCAGGAGCGTTACGGAAAAGTTGCCTACGCGGGCGCGTGGGATGACCGCTGGTGGCACGAGCCCTTCATTGTGCCGCCTCTACCCGAGGGGCAGCCCACTACCAAGCCCAGCGACGAGGACGCCGCTCACTTTCTCATCCGGATGGTACACAAGTATCCCCACGAAGTGACGATCTACGAGGGCGGGCCCATGACGAATCTGGCGCTGGCGATCTCAATCGATCCGCAGTTCCCCGAACTGGCGCAGGCATTGGTCTTCATGGGCGGAAGCCTGAGTCCGCTGACGGACAGTCCCGAGTTCGCCAACAATCCCCGTCACGAGTTCAATTTCTGGTTTGACCCGGAAGCGGCGGAGATTGTTTTACGCGCGCCCTGGAAGAAGATCGTCTGCACGCCAACGGATATTTCAATCAAGACCCATGTAACCCCTGCCATGATGAAACAAATCGAAGCGAGTGGCACCCCGCTGGCCCACTACGTCGCGCGTTTTGCCATGTATGCTCCCGGTGCCGATATTATGTGGGACGAGCTCGCAGCCGCCGCGTGGATTGACCCGACTCTGATTACCAAGAGTGAAATTCGCTACATGGAAGTGGACCTCGACCGTGGGGCGGGATACGGGAACACGCTAACCTGGACTGAGAAGGACAAACCAGCGCTCGGCGCGCAACCGGTTGAAATTCAGGTGGATTTGGATCTGGAAAGGTTCTACCGAATGTTCGTAAGCCTGATGACCGCGCCAACGCCTGCCGCTCACTGAGAATTCCAGCATCTTATTGCGGCTGCGACGCCGGCGTTTGGTCTCGCAACTGATATACAAACTGCTGCAGCTCGTGCCGCCGGTGTTCAAGTTCTTCTTCCTTCTCCTTAGAAATCTGCTCATAGAGTTGCAGCTCTGCTTGCGCCTTCGAAGCTTCTCCCACCTGCCGGTAGGCCTGCGCCAGGCGATAGTGCGCCTCTTCCAGCCGCGGCGTAGCCGCGATCGCTTGTTGATAAGCCAAAATTGCGTTGAGGAAATCTTTTCGCTCCGAATAGAGAACACCAAGTTGCAGATAGCCGGGGCCGAGCTTCGGATCAAGCTGGACAGCCTTTTCCAGCAGAGACGTCACTTGCGCCAAATCTGCAACGTCCTCCGGAGACTTCCGCCGCTTCCAAAGACTGACCGCGTAATAATAATTTGCCAGGGCGTTCTCCGGTTGAAGCCTGGCAAAACGCCCGAGTCTTTCGGTGAGCGCTTCTGATTGAGTGGTCTGGACAGCTTGCATTTTTCCCAGGAAAAGGTAGGGCTCCGGATCGTCGGGGTTCAGATCCGACGCTTCGCACAGCCGCTGCACCGCTTGCTCGTAGGCACCAAGAGCGTACCAAGCCGCCCCGAGACCCGTGAGCATCCGAACGGAACGCGGGAACATTCGATTACCCTTCGTGAAAACTTCCAGGGCCGGTTCGGCGGCGCGATGCATCAGAAGTTCAGCTCCCCAATCGAAGAGATTGGATTCGCTCGGGTTCAGTTCCGCCGCACGCTGGTATTCTCGTACAGCTTCCAGCGGGTCGCCCCGTCTCTCATCAGCGTCTGCGAGCGAGTGGTGCCGCCCGGCCTCGTCGTCCGTCTTATTCAGCGGTTCTTTTTTCAGCGAAGCCGTCGCCTGCGCCAGCGCTTCCCTGTTCCTAACTATCGTATCGGAGCCATGACCGCCAAGATTCGTGGTATCCGTGACACCGGCCACGGTGAAATGGGGTTCGTCGAAAAACTCAGGCCGTCCTGCCAATGGATTTTGCGGTTCGGATGCGTTCGCAGACTCAAGGATGAGATCGATCGCTGTGGATTCCTTTTGGCCGAGAGTAAAGGAATCGGAAGTTGCGTCGCGGTATCCAGCCATCTCCGCACGAAGGGTGTAAGCGCCCTGGCGAACCCCTGAAAACAAATAGGCTCCCGCCGAATCAGTACGTGCGGTGAGACTCTGCGCGTCCTGAGAGTGCAGGCGCACAGTAGCGCCAGCAACCGGTTGGTGGCGCGAGTCTCGCACGATTCCACGCACTGTCGCTTCCCCTGCAGGCGCGGGTTTTTCCTCAACTTGTGGCTGAACCGCTTGCCCCTGAAACATGCACGGAGCAAACAGCAAGGTCACCGCCAGCACGAAGGTTGGAGTACGGTCACCCAAAACGGCTTCGATCCTCAGGCTTGACGGCATGGTCTGCACTGACAAGATAGTGTATACGCCAACTCACTTGTCAATGGACTTGAATGCTTCGCGATTTCTACGTTAAGGTCATGACGCAGCTGCTGGTTGCTTCAGCGCAAGTACAATGAATTCTTAGTTTCACAACTCAGAGGCTATCGATGAAACCACTGCGGATGCGGTACGTAACAGCCGCTCTTTTGCTGATTACATGCCTGACGTGCGGGGCACAAGAAAAAGAAAAGCGCAAGATCATCATCGATCAAGACGCAGCTGGCCCCGCCGGAACGGACCAGCAGTCGATGCTTCTGCTGATTCAGTCGCCGCAAACACAGGTCTTGGGCATCACCGTGGTGACGGGCGATCAGTGGCTTCACGAAGAGCTAGCGCACACGCTGCGCATGCTCGAACTCATCGGACGAACGGACATTCCAGTCGTAGCGGGAGCGGAGTATCCGCTGGTCCGGCGAAAATCGGATATGGAGCAATGGGAGCAACAATATGGTTCCGTGCCCTGGCTCGGCGCATGGACGCCCAGGTTCTATCATCCCCCGGACCAGTTGGGGGAAATGCCGGAGGGCAAGCCCACCACCCAGCCTGCCGATGAAGACGCGGCTCACTTTCTATCGCGTATGGTTCATAAGTTTCCTAACCAGGTGACCATCTACGAAGGCGGCCCGATGACAAACTTGGCCCTCGCCATTTCCATCGATCCCGAATTCGCCGGCCTTGCCAAAGAACTGGTGTTCATGGGCGCCAGCCTCAATCCGCGAACTGACGATCCCGAATTTGTTAACGCTCCAACCCACGAGTTCAACCTCTGGTTCGATCCTGAAGCGGCTCACATTGTGCTCAGTGCACCTTGGAAGAGGATCGTTTGCACTCCGGTGGATATTTCAGTGAAGACCCGGTTGACTTCCAGTCTGATCGACCGCATCAAGGCGAGCGACTCGCCGGCGGCGCGCTACATCGGTAAATATGCGCACCTGCGTGGCAACTACAATTATCTTTGGGACGAGCTGGCCGCCGCAGCATGGCTCGATCCCAGTTTGATTACGAAGAAAGAAACGCTATTTATGGACGTGGACCTGGACCGCGGTGCCGGCTACGGCAACACCCTGAGCTGGACGGAGCGAGACAAGCCCAAAATCGAAGTCCAGCCGGTCGAGGTGCAGGACGACCTGGACCTGGAGAAGTTCTACAAGATGTTTGTGGATCTGCTAACCGCGCAAACGCCCACCAAGAATTAATCTGGGCTTATTGCGAAAGCTGCGCCAGCATACTCTGCGCCAGCGCGTGATCTGGATGCTGTTTGAGGAGTTCGAGCAGGACGCTGCGAGCCTTATCCGGCGCGCCCTCCACGTTGTAGACCCTGGCCAGGTTTAGATAAGACTGATCGAACGCCGGAGCGATCCGAATGCACTCCTCGAAACTGGCGACCGCTTCATCTCGTCTCTGCGTGCGCAAGTAGAGTATTCCGAGGTTGTTCAAGGCTTCCGGGTAAGCTGGACGAGACTTGAGAGCCCTCTGCAGAAATTCGTAAGCACCCTCGGTTTTATTCACTTGCGCAAAGACCATCCCCAAGCCGTAGTTCGCTTCGGGATCGGTGGGGTTAACTTCAAGAGCGCGTTCAAAAGTGCTGCGCGCCCTATCCCAATTCTTGAGCTGACGATACGCGTTGCCCAAATTGTTGAGTACGATCAGATGATCGGGACTCAGCCGCGCGGCCTCCTCGAAGCACCTCACCGCTTGATCGGTGCGATTTTCCCGCGTGTCCAGAAGGCCGAGATTGTTCCAGGCGTTCGCTAGAGTATCGGGATAGCTTGCTGGAAGTTTCACTGCGCGCTCAAAGCTCTCCCGCGCATCGACTGCCTTCTGCAGATTCAAATAGGCGCTTCCCAAACCGTAAAACGCTTCAGCACTCGATGGATCGTCGCGAATCGCAAGTTGGAACGACGCCGCGGCTTGATCGTAGTAGCCTCGTTGAAAAAACACCGAGCCCGAGGAAAGATAATTGCGACCAAACTCGAACGTGTCGGTCTTGCCAGGAAACGGCAGGGCCCGCGCCAATCGCTCCGCGTCGGTTTGAGGAATATGCCGATAGTCGTGTTCCACGTGCTCCGAGTTCACCGGCCCCTGGTAGATCTTGACGACGTCGCCTCGGCTATCGATCAAGAAGGACGTTGGCAGTCCCAGGTCGCGATGCCGGTCAAACACATAGCGGTAGAGAATGTTGTAAATACCCGCCACGTCATCCGATCCGCGAAGTACGGGAAACGAAAAGCGGCGCTCGCGCGCCAGCGCTGCGAAGTTTTCGCCGTCGGCAGGATCGTCCATGTTCACGGTCAGCAAAGAAAGGCCCTGAGCCGCCCATCGCGCATGAACCCGGCTGAAAACCTTCAGGTCCTCCTGGGACCTCGCTGATTTTGTAAGCCAGAAATTGAGCAGCACCGGCTTTCCGCGAAGCACGGCGAGCGTGTGAACCTGTCCCGTCAGGTCGCGCAGAGAGAAATCCGGGGCGGCCACAGGCGCCAGCAGCCAAGTTTCAATTGTCGAAGGAAATGGTTCGGTTGCTTGCGGCGCGGCAGCGGAAAACTGATTGCGCGATGACGTTTGCGACCTGAACGGCTCGATCCGAACTGGTTCGGCGCCTTCCTCCACCCAGACTCTGTGATTGGGCGGAAGGTTGTGAAGATCTTGCACGTGCCCACTCGGCCACCGGATCGAAGCCCGCACCGCGCCTTTGGACTTTCCCAGACCGAAAAATACCTCTTTGCTGTGCTGCGAAAGAAATCCCGATCCGGCCTGAAGCATACGAGTCTGGCGCCCAGCTTCGGTTTCCACCGTAACCGCCGCACCGATGGCGTCACGATTACTTTTCGTGCCGCGAAGGCGGAAGGCAATCGAGGGCGGCAGATTCTCGATTACGTTCTTTAGCAGGCGCAACTGCGGACCGTTGCGGTTTTTCAGGAATATTTCCTGCCGTCCGTCTTGATCGAAATCGGCCAGAGCAAAAGCTCTGCCGTCCTCAAGAAAGTCCAGTCCCACTGCGCCAGAAACGTCGGAAAACGTTCCATCCCCGTTGTTAGCGTAGAAAACATTCCGCTCGAACCCGCTCCAGGTGCCGTCGGCGCGAATGAGTTCGTTGATGGCGCTCCATCCCTGCTCGTAATCATGAGAAGGCTTCCCTTGATCAGGCGAACGGGCAACTACTTGCCGCCAAAAAAAGCTGTTCAGATCCTGACGAGAAGTACCGGAGACCATGCCATTCGCAATGTAGATATCCGGGAAGCCATCGTGGTCGAAGTCAAATGCGTCGCTCGACCACGACCAGCGGCCCATTCCAACTCCGGCGGAGGCCGTTCGATCCTGGAAAGTCCCCTCTTTGTCGCGAAACCCGTCGTTTCGAAACAATGAATTGCCCATGGCGTGCTTCCGGTAGAGATCCCGCACTTCGCGCGGCGCGTCTTTCTTGAAAATGCCTTGCGCGGAAATTCGCTCTCCAGCCGCGGTCCACATGTCGGCAACATAAATATCTTCGGCGCCGTCGTTGTCGAAATCAGCCCAGCAAACGCTCATGCCCGCGCCAATGTCCTCAACTCCAGCCTGCGGAGCAACATCGGTAAAGGTGCCATCGCCGTTATTGCGGTAAAGATTCTTCCGGCCGAAATCGTTTACCACATAAAGATCAGGCCATCCATCGCGGTTGTAATCGCTCCACCCGCAGCAAAAACTGTAGCGCGTATTGTTTCGGTTGAGGCCCGATTCTGCGGTAACGTCGCGGAAAGTTCCGTCGCGATTGTTCCGCATCATGAAGTTGGGGGGGCCATTCTCAGCGTCGTGGTAAGGAACGGGATATTTGTATTGGTCAGTTCCCTGGTAATACACGTAGAGACAAAAATAGATATCCAGCCACCCATCGCGGTCATAATCGGCCACGGCCGCACCGGTAAAGGTTCCCTGTGGAGGAGTCAAGAACTGAAATGCTTCAGGCTTACGGCGAAACTTACCCCCACCTTCGTTCAGGAACAAAAGCGGGCCATTCGCTCGGACGACGACTACATCCTGGCGTCCATCGTTGTCGAAGTCCGCGAAGAGCGCGCATGCCGTGTTTTCCAGGATGCCCAAGCCAGACGATTCCGTTATGTCTTCGAACGTTCCATCGCCCCGGTTTCGATAAAGCCGGTTGGGAAGACCCGCTGGCTGGCAAACATAGAGATCGTCGAAACCGTCATTGTCGATGTCAGCGACCGATACACCATTGTGTCCGTAGATGTCGATGCCACACGCGCCATCGAGAACGGTCCTCCAGTAATCGGTTCCTCGAAGCATCTGAGCAGCGTAAGAAGAATTAACGCCAAGAACCGGCGTAGCGATGTCGACGAAAACCGGAGAGGAGGAGCGGCTTTGCGTCTCATCGAGTGCTTGCCATCCTCGCAGCCGGAATTCACCAGGTGTGGAAGAAGAAGAAATCCATTCGAGGTCCCAGAAACCCACGCGCTGTTCGCGGTAGAAACCATTGCCGGAGCCCACCAACTCATAACGCACGCGAGTCCGCACTCGCTCAGGAAGTTGGGGAGGAGCCACTACACTCGCGGCGATGTTCGTCACCTGGAATTCCGCAGTCGTGATATTGGAAAAAACACTCATCGCCGTTCGCAATTCCTGAGCGAAGGCATCCTGCCCGAGATTCGCCTGGGAGGTGAAACTATTCCGATGGACTTCAAGCGGCGAGTTCGCACGCACGAGTCGCGACTGAACCGGCTGCAGGGATACCCCTGAGAAGTCCGGCGTCAGAATCCTCTTAATCGCCCCCACTTCCTGCGGAGATCGCAGCAAGCTCGAACTCCACTCCGCAAGAATCGCCGCGATCTGGTCGTGGTATTTTTCAGTGACGAACTCGTCCAGGCCCGCTTGCGTCTTGAGTAGCAGAGCATCGAGCGGCCGCTGAGTTCGATAGTGAGGATGCAGATGGAACTCGCTCTCGGATGAAAGCGTCGCGGCAGAATCAACCGGAAAAGCGGACGTAAAGCCGAATCCGCGCAGCCCGGCGGGAAGCAGCAGCGCAGAAGTTCCCTGGCAGCAGCGTGCGAGAAACTCGCGGCGGCTGAGATCAACTAGATTGGGGCCAACTCGTTGAAGATCCGCCGGATGCCGCGTCTTCCCTGCCCAACTCAGAGCGATGCCCTCCGGATATTCACGTGCAGGACCGAAATCTAACAGCCACGCCTGAGCCCGTCAAGGTCGGGCGTGGCGGCGCCAGGAGTCTCGCGGGTACATGAACGCCCACCATCAGCGCGTGCCAGAGCCGAATTCAAATACCGTCACGCTGTGAAATTCTTGCCCCGGCTTTAACTCTGTCGAAGGAAAGTTCGCGTGGTTCGGCGAGTCCGGGAAATGCTGCGTTTCCAGACAGAATGCGAAGCGTGATTTGTAGACGCGGCCTTCCTTGCCAGTGAGCGATCCATCAAGGTTGTTCCCGGTGTAGAACTGCACTCCAGGTTCGGTTGTCAGGACCCGCAGAATCCGGCCAGTCGTCGGCTCATATACCTCGGCCGCTTCGGCCAACTGGCCTTGAGCGTGATCCAGCACAAAGTTGTTATCGTATCCTCCGCCGATGCGCAACTGAGCATCATCCGCGTCAATCCGCTTGCCGATGGCATGCGGCGTTCGAAAATCGAATGGAGTACCTTCCACTGACTTCAGGTCGCCCGTCGGAATCTGAGTCGCATCCGCAGGAGTGAAGCGGGAAGCATCGATCTTCAACACATGCCCCAGAACATCGCCCTTCCCCTGGCCAGCCAAGTTGAAATAAGAATGATTGGTCAGGTTTAGGACGGTGTCTTTATCGGTGGTCGCCGAATACTCGATCCGCAATGCGCTTCCATCCAACGTGTAACGCACGGTTGTAGTGAGCGTACCGGGGAAGCCCTGATCGCCATCCTTGCTCACATAACCGAGTTCGACCCCGTCTTTAATTTGCCGGGCGGTCCAGACCACCTTGTCGAACCCGCGGATTCCTCCGTGCAGCGCGTTGTCGCCGTTGTTCTTTGGAATGGAATAGGTCTTGCCGTCGAGCTGGAAGCTTCCATGGGCGATACGATTCGCGTAGCGCCCAACAATCGCTCCGAAATAAGGCGTCTGCGCAATGTACTTATCGACCGAATCATAGCCCAGCACCACGTCGTCGAGCTTGCCGTTGCGATCCGGCGTACGCAGCGAAACGATAATCCCTCCATAGGTCATAATGCGGACTTCGACCTTGCCGTCCGCCAACGTGTAAAGATCGACCGCTGTTCCGTCGGACGTATGCCCAAAGGCTTGTTTGGAAACGTTTGTCTTTCCTTGCATAGATATCGTGAGCATAATCAGAATGCCGAAAATTGCAAACAAGTGCTTGACCGTGTTTGAAAGCATGGTTCCTCTTTTCATCTGCTCCGTTTTGACGCTCTGGATTTCATTGGGATCGGCTTACTGGACAGTATATAAACTCGGCTGGCCGCAAATCACGCACCACAGCCTATCAGGCCGCACGCGAATACAACGAAATATCTTGCGATGGAGGTGATGCTGAAGCGAAAGGCGAACCGATAACCCAAACAAAAGATTGGTCGGGGAGAGAGGATTTGAACCTCCGACCCCCTGGTCCCGAACCAGATTCCGTCGATTATTGAACTCTATTGAATTTTGTAGACGGCAAGTGCTTGTTAGTGAATAAGTTGCGGGCTGCTCCGAAGTCGCGGTTGCTCTCTGTGGAGCTTTGATGCATTGGCCGTCACAGAATCGTCTACACTCGACGGAGCCGTTCCTGTTGCCCATGAATCGATTTTCCTGATTCACTTTGACACGCCATTCGGCTTGGGGCACAATTCATGGTCCGCCGCAGGCGCGAACGACTGCCCCGGCTATTCCTTAAGTTTATGCGAACCGAGAATGTCACAGTTCTACGGGCGTCGAATCGGTGCAGCAAACCAATTCTGTTCACCTTATTTGCCATTTTGCTTTCCAATTCCGCCGTTGGACAGAGAGAGGGTATTCCCTCTCGAATCAATCATCCTGTAGACGAAGCGCACCGGACCATTCTTAAGGGAAACACACATCCATTGGCGCTCCCCGCGTTCGATTTAGGGACGGCGGCTGCTAATCTGCCGATGGACCGAATGCTCCTGGTACTGAAACGCAGCCCTGAACAGGAAGCTGCTCTGCGCCAGCTCCTCACCGACCAACAGATTAAGAACTCCGCCAACTACCACCAGTGGCTTACTCCAGAGCAGTTCGGCAGCCAGTTCGGTCTTTCGGACAGCGACCTCCAAACCGCCACGTCCTGGTTGCAATCGCATGGATTTCAGATCGTAAATCGATCGAGAGGGCGAATTGTCATTGAGTTTTCAGGATCAGCCGGCCAGGTGAAGGAGGCCTTTCACACAGAAATCCATAAATATGTCGTCAATGAAGAAGAACACTGGGCGAACTCAACAGATCCTGAAATTCCCTCTGCACTTAGCCCCGTAGTCGCTGGCATTGCTAGTCTGCACAATTTCGGCCGCAAGCCCATGCACCGCGTCGCTGCAGGTTTTCAACCGCAGAGACCGCGACCGAGGCGACTTGCTCGCCCAACGCAGATGCCAAACTCCTTTGTCGCAACGGGCGGCGCTTGCTCTTCGCTCGGCATCCCTTGCAATTTCTTAGGACCTTACGATTTCGCGACGATCTACAATGTGCTGCCACTTTGGAATGCAACTTCTCCGATTGACGGCACGGGCCAAACCATCGCGATCGTCGGCCAGAGCGACATCTATCCCCAGGACTTCAGCAACTTCCGTCAAGACTTCGGACTTCCTGCAGGCAAGCTGAACATTATTTACAACGGCCCGGCTCCGGTAAAACTCGCGTCACAGGGCGACGAGCTTGAGTCGGACCTTGACGTGGAATGGTCGGGGGCGGTCGCAAAGGGGGCGACTATCGACTTAGTAGCTTCGACGACTACAAACTCCACCGCCGGTGTAGATCTCTCCGCACTCTATATCGTTGATAACAACCTGGCACCCGTGATGAGCGAGAGTTACGGAGCCTGCGAACTTGACATGGGCACGGCTGGAAATCAGTTCTATGACCAACTCTGGCAGCAAGCCGCGGCCCAGGGAATCACGGTTTTCGTCTCGACCGGTGATAGCGGCTCGGCAGTTTGCGACCAAGACACTGCAATCGCAACCCATGGACTGGCTGTAAACGGAATCTCCTCGACTCCTGAACAATGTTGCCGTCGGCGGCACCGACTTCGACGATGCACAAAATAACTCGCAGTATTGGAATACTGCCAACAATCCCACCACCCTAGCCTCCGCGAAAGCCTATGTCCCGGAGATGACCTGGAACGATACCTGCACGAACAGCGAATACTTCGCATTGACGGGCAAGACGGATGCGGAAAGCGACTGCAACGCCTACAACAGCGAGTATTGGCCTGGCTTTATTCCACCTGTCGGCGGCAGCGGGGGTGCGAGCAGCTGCATAACATCTGAAAATCAATCCGTTGCTAGTTGCACAGGCGGTTACGCAAAGCCGTCTTGGCAGAGCGGGTTGGGGGTTCCGAGTGACGGAGCGCGCGACGTTCCAGACGTCTCGCTCTTTGCCGGAGATGGTCTCAACGCCAGCGCGTATCTTGTCTGCGAAACAGACATCTATGAGGGATGTGCTGGCGAAACAGATACTCTGGTTCCGGTGGGTGGCACATCCGCGTCGGCGCCGACCTTTGCCGGAATCATGGCTATGGTCGTTCAGTTGACACAATCGCGCCAGGGCAATGCGAACTATGTTTTTTATCCTCTTGCTGCACAGCCGGGGGCGAGTTGCGATTCCACCGGGACTATCGCGAGTTCGTGCATTTTCTACGACATTACTGTGGGAACCATCGCAATGGCCTGCACGCCCGGGACTCCAGATTGCGTCACGAACGTGGTGGGCGACCAGGCTGGTGTGCTCCCTGGTTACACCACAACACTTGGTTTTGATCTCGGAACCGGTTTAGGTAGTGTGAATGCGGCCAATCTGGCAAGCAGCTGGAGTTCGGTGATTTTCCAGCCGACAACCTCCAGCCTCAGCTTAAACCCTACAACGCAGGTCACTCATGGCTCACCGGTGAATGTCAGCGTCAGCGTGGTTCCTAATACAGGAACGGGAATTCCTACCGGGCAGGTCTCGCTATTAACGAGCAAGGGGCTGCCTGCTGGCACATTCACTCTGGCAAATGGTTCTGTTTCAACAACTACGAGTCTATTACCGGGAGGGAGCTATGCCGTCAGTGCGCATTACGCTGGCGACGGTACCTATGCAGCGAGCGATTCCACTCCTGGCATTGCCCTAACGGTGAACTCCGAACCGAGCACGACGACAGTTCAGGCATACACGTTGGGCCAGAAGGGCAATTTCATTCCCTTTACCTCAGGGCAGTATGGTCAGAATGTTGTTTATCTGCAAGCTAACGTGGCCGGACAATCGGGGCAAGGTCTGCCCACCGGAAGTGTAAACCTCACGGAAACCGTCAGCGGGACAACTACCAATCTTCCTGGCGACCCGTATTCTCTGAATAGCCAGGGCTATGTCATTCCACTAGTAGGTGGCTACGATTTCTTCACACCTGGGACTTACACGATTGGTGCGACCTATAGCGGAGACAGTAGCTTCAAAGGGAACAGTTCGCCGGGAGTGACATTCACTATCGTGCCGGCGCAGACAAATGTGTCCACCAACATTGTCAGTTGCACGCCCGGAAGCACGCCATGCCTTTTTGGTGCGGGAAACTTCATCGAAATCTTTGCTTCTGTAAACTATACGACTACGGGGTTTAGCGTACAGCCCACCGGAACGGCAACGTTCTACTCCAACGGCACAGCACTAACGGCTCCTGTTTCGATCGACTCAAGCATCATCCCCCCCGTCGCCAGCTTCAGCACGACCCAAATGCCGCTTGGACTTGACAGCATCACCGTCCAATATAGCGGTGATTCAAACTACAGTGGCTCCACATCCCCGGTAGCCCTGATCGATGTGGGAGGTACATACAGCGTAGCAATCAACCCGACAACGATTAACATCGCGAGCCCGGGACAATCCGGATCTACCACTCTTACCTTCTCCGCCCAGAACGGTTTAGCGGGCACGGGCAGTCTTTCGGCGTCCATGTGCTCGAATTTGCCTCCTTATAGCACTTGCAGCTTCAGCCCGTCGACCGTAACCTTCACCGCTTCGACAACAACGGTTCCCGTCACCCTCACAATCACGACCACTGGATCGGGGTCCGCGGCGTCATCCGCCCGGCGGATCTCGCCCCGACCGGGCGGGGATTGTTGGATATCGCCGCAGTTTTCTCACTTGGCCTCTGCCTGCTACCACTAGGACTTCGTCGGCGGGATCGTCGAGCATTCGTGGCGGTTGTCGCGCTCCTTGCAATCGCCACGGCGGTTGCTTGTGGCGGCGGTAATACCAGCGGAGGAGGGGGAGGAGGTGGTGGTGGGGGTGGGGGTGGAGGAGGCGGGGGTGGCGGGGGTGGCGGCGGCAGCAACGGAACCCCGCCGGGAACTTACAATGGCGTAACGCTGAACGTTGCAGTCGCAGGCCTTTCGCAATTTATCTACGTGAATGTAGATGTGCAATAAGTATGCACTGAAATATGGCGGGAGCATGTCTCGAACAATGTCCATCGCAAGCAATGCAAAACTCGAGACCCTCAGGAGACGCAAGTGGTTTGCGCCTTGGGCAAGCATTGCGCTCTATTCCAGCCTGTGTTTTCTTGCCAATTGTGGGGGCGGAGGCGGAGGTAACGGGGGCGGAGGCGGAGGTAACGGGGGCGGAGGCGGGGGAGGAGGGGGTGTCGGGGGAAATGCAATTCAAATCCAGCACGTCGAACCATCGCGTGTAATGTTGGGTGTGGCCATTGGCGGTGCGAATGTTGCGGGAACCAACTTTACCCAGAGCAGCACCGTTTTGTTCGACGGGGCTGTGGTTCAAACGTCTTATGAGAACTCCACTCTGCAATTCACGATGCCGGAAACGGTATGGAGCGTTGCGCAATCTCATACCGTCCAAGTTACGGATCCGACCAACGGAAAGTCGAATGTTGCAGCCTTCGAGGTCTATACCCCTCAGCCCGGTGCCTCACTTTTTAATGGTCAGCTCACGCAGTACATGAGCGAGTCCCTCATCGCGAATTCGCTTGTTCCGGACGTGAACGGGGATGGCCTAGCCGATTTGGTGCTGGTGACTCTCGGTCCAAATGGTTTGTACAGTTCGCCGACATACGTTCCTGTGATTCGGCACGGACAGGCGGATGGAACCTTCTCCTCATCGACTGCGCTTGTGCCGTTCTCCCTCCAGATTTCACCGGGCGAGGTCATCGCCGGCGACTTCAACGGCGATGGGAACACCGACCTGATTCTGTTCGGTGGGTTAAGTAATTCGGGAGCGGCTTATCAGGTTTTGCTGAACGATGGAAAGGGAAATTTCACTGCGGCCGGCTCCGGGAGTATTCCCAGCGAATCCGCGCCGGCGGTTGTGGGCGACTTCAACCATGACGGAAAGTTGGACTTCGCAATTGCTTTCAACGTGGGGCAACCCTTCTCCGTGTTCTTCGGCAATGGCGATGGCACATTCAGCGCACCGGTCGCCATGGGTACCCCGTCGAGTGTCGGAGTTCCAGTGTTGGCGAGTGCGGCTGACCTGAACGGCGATGGCTACACCGATATTGTCTATATGGACGCCTACTACAATGCCCCGAATCAGATTCGCATGCTCCTGTCAGGGGCTGGCGGAGTTTACACGGACACAGCGATTGTTGGATTACCCAGCGGAGCCTATGGGTTTGCGGTCGGCGATTTCAATAACGATCACATTCCGGACATATTCGCGATTAACGGGAACAGCGTGGGGTTCGGTTTAGGCCAGGCCTATCTCGGTGCTGGGAACGGAACGTTTCAGGCCACCGGCAGCCCGATCGTTGCGTCAGACGGCTATTTCGCCAATCCACAATTTGTCGTGGGAGATTTTGACAATGATGGAAACA
Organism: uncultured Acidobacteriaceae bacterium; assembly: GCA_963749985.1. Taxonomy (GTDB): domain Bacteria; phylum Acidobacteriota; class Terriglobia; order Terriglobales; family Acidobacteriaceae; genus Sulfotelmatobacter. The sequence continues at coordinate 264,715 of CAVVOS010000010.1, forward strand.
TAGACGTTGCCACCCGAACCCAGTTATCCGGCCCCGATGAAATCGTGTTCCTGTGGGGAGATGGCAAAGGCAACTTCTCCAGTCAAGGGATCGTCAGCGATCATTCATTCACTCTTCAGGTGGGAGACGTGAACGGAGACGGCATTGCAGACATATTCGCTGGAGGCGATCCTGGCTTCATGTACCCATCGGTTGTCTTGGGTCAGAACGGCCGTGTTTTTCCCTCGGCTCAGATTTTGTTTCCGAATTCATCGGGCCCGATGTCAGTCGGTGATGTTTTTGATGATGGGTTCACGGATCTGTTGATCGGCGGAGTCTACACGGGTGGCCCCTACAATATTCCCGGCACGATTTATCACTACCAGCCCAATGGAACCTTTGCAACCGAAGGCGCAGCTCCAACGTATCCCACAGTGCTGGTCGACTTGAACGGCGATGGCATTCCAGACATGGTTGGGTTTACGGGAGAGGAGATATTAATCTGGAAAGGAGATGGCACCGGCGTGTTCCAGGCGCCAATCAACACGATTTCAGCGCCTCGCGGCTTCGCTCAGTACTATTTCCGCGACATGGATAAAGACGGGAACATGGATATCGTTCTGCCGGGAGTGATCCTCTACGGGGATGGAAATTTCAACTTTACTGCGGTGACCTGGGACTTCTACGAGAACTTTGTCGTGGGAGACTTTGATGGGGACGGCATTCCCGACATCGCGACTGGATCCGGCATTCTGTTTGGGCAAGGCAATCGCAACTTCACCGCGCCGATGGGTTCATCACCGTTGCCAGACAATGCACCAGCCTTTCCTACCCAAGTTGTGGCTGACATCAATGGCGACGGTAAGGATGACTTGGTGCTGGGTGACTCTGGCCCTGCAATATACCTCAGTATGGGAAGACAAGGCTTCGAGCTCGACCAGGTGTTGATTGTCCAGGGATACTATCCAACGGTAAGTTCTGTAGCGGTTGCCGATTTTAACTCAGACGGACGGCTCGACATCGCGGTCGGCATGTTGTCGCCTGAGGATGCCCTGATCTTCACCAATGATGGGACGGGCAAGTATCAGCTCACGTCCTACGCCATAGGAGTGGGTTCGTTAGCTTCGATTGCTGCTGACCTGAGCCATGACGGAAAAGCGGATCTCTCAACACTTGACTACTATAATACGTTCATTCCTCCTACGGTGACGGTGTTGGTGCATAAGTGAAAGGCAGGGGCCCATTTTCCTAGGATTTTCCTCCGGGGAATGTCCTTTTATCCGATTTTTCCTTTGACACGCGCTAGTTGTCGGGCCGGACCCATCCCATCAGATCAATGCCAGTAGGAGAGGAGTTGGGGCGCCAGGGATTAAAACTAGCACTTGGGCCGCCGGGCTCAGGCTGCCACTCTTTCAAAAACCCTACTCACTTCAATCCGTCAATCGTAAACCCCCGAGGGGGGTTGACCTGACCGATCTTTTGTACCAAGTGGAATGTTAGTGTAACGCCTCTTTGACATTTGTCCGTAGTCGTCGTCGGGGGTGTGGGGATGTGGGAAACGCGAAGCGTTTTCCATATCTCCATGCCCCGGTTTTCGGCAAGATGGCTTGTGGTGCCGGTGGCCTGTAGCCCAGCGCCGAGTGCGGCCGCTCCGTGTTGTATTCCACGCGCCACCTCTCCGTCAGAATCTGTGCCTCCTTCAGCGAGTAAAAGATCTCGCCGTTCAAGAACTCATCCCGCAGCTTCCCGTTGAAGCTCTCACAGTACCCGTTCTCCCACGGACTCCCAGGCTCGATGTACAACGTCTTCGTGCCCAGCTTTCCCAGCCACTTCCGCAACTCCTCGGCAATGAACTCCGGCCCATTGTCCGAACGAATGTGCTCTGGGATCCCGCGCAGCAACATCACATCCGCCAACGTTTCGATCACCTGCAAACTCCCCAAGCGCCGCGCCACTCGCAACGCCAAACACTCCCGCGTGTACTCGTCGATCAGCACCAGGATCCGCAGCGCTCGTCCATCGTGCGTCATCGCTTTCACAAAATCGTAGCTCCACACATGATTCGCCCGCTCCGGGCGCAACCGCACACACGAACCATCGCCCAGCCACAACCGCCCTCGTGCCCGCTGTTTCTGCGGCACCTTCAGCCCTTCGCGTCGCCAGATCCGCTGCACTCGATCCTTCCCCACCGGCCACCCCGCACTCCCGCAACAGCACCGTGATGCGCCGGTAGCCGTACCGCCCATACTTCGCCGCCAGGGCCAGGATCGCTTGCGTCAGCTCGATCTTCGTCCGTGCGCCGCAGCGGCAGATAGCGTTGTGTCCCTCGCCACTGCCGCACCACTCGGCACGCCCGCCGCTCACTCACTTCGTACTCCTCGCGGGCATGCTCTACGGCGCACCGACGTCGCTCCGGGCTTAGAAGTTTCCCTCCGCAATATCCTTCAGGATCTGCTTGTCCAACGACAGCTCCGCCACCAGCCGTTTCAACTTGCCGTTCTCTTTCTCCAGTTCCTTCAGCCGCTTGGCTTGGTCCATCTTCAATCCGCCGTATTCCTTCCGCCAGCGGTAGAACGTCTGCACGGTGATCGCGGCTTCCTTGCAGGCTTGTGGGGTGGTTTTTCCGTTGGCGATGCTGACTTCAATTTGCCGCAGCATCGTCACGATTTGCTCTGGTTTGTACCTCTGGATGGGCATGACCCGCTTTTCCTCCAAGTGGATTCTCTCTCATTCCACCTGGTACAAAATTCGCCGGTCAGGTCACCGGCTCGCACCGGAGAGGAAGCAGCAGAAAGTTGTCGTATTCTTAGGTGATCGGAAGTTGGGGGCAGGTCAGCACAAATCATACTCAGCTTCGTGCGGGAACAGGGGAGCACGTCAAGCGAGCGAGGATTTGTCCGATTTCGGGAGTCGGAAGACTTTCGCAATCGGAGCGCAAACGGCGTGCCCGTGAAATCATCCGCGAAAGCGGAGCCGACTCGGTTGAATACTTCAACACGGTCGTACAGGAACCGAAGAACGAGTGTGTCACGTTCAAGGATCAATCTTCGGTCTGGCTTGAACGTCTCGGCGCACGCAAACGTAAACCTGTCGGAAGAGGAACAGTTGATGAGTGGGAGCGCATCCTGATTAACTGGATAAATCCTCACATCGGAGACTGCCCCGTTTCCAACGTTAACAACGGAATTCTGAAAAAGCTGGTGACGCAAATGGTTGAGAAGAGATTGTCGGCGAAGACCATCGAGAACTATATCCAAGTTCCCAAAATGGTCGTCGCGTCAGTCAGGGATGATGACGGTAATCAAATCCATCCACGCAAGTGGAACCACGAGTTCATGGACATTCCACTGGTCGAGAAGTCGAAACAGAGCACGCCGAGCTTCTCGGCGGCGGTGATGACAGGCTTGGCGAGGTATAAAGAGGCCGAAGAGAACGTATGCTGTTCGTCCTTTGTGGCGCGGCTGGCCTTAGAATCGGCGAGGCGCTCGGCATCGAAATCGACAAGCACATCTCGTCTGATTTCCTGACTATCAGCGTCAGGCAGAAGGTACGTCATTGCAAGGTGGAAGAACGATTAAAAACGCCTGCCGCGCCTTGCGAGATGTTGACCTCCATCCCGCGATTGCCAATTTGCTGAAGGATTTCGTCGGGGAACGCAAGTCTGGCTTCCTGTTCGCTACACGGAACGGCAAGCCACTTGGGTCATCGAACGTCATCCGTCGCCATCTGCACCCGGCGCTCAAGGAACTGAACTACATCAATCCCCACACTGGAACGCACAAGGCAGGGAACCATGCGTTTCGGCGTTTCCGGAACACATATCTGCGGAATTACACCGAATGCCCCAAAGGGCTTTAGAAGTACTGGATGGGGCACGCGGGAAGAGATATGGGCGACCTCTACGACAAGATCAAAGAGGACGTTCAGTTCCGCAAAAGTGGGCGGAAAAGTGCGGATTCGGCTTCGAATTGCCCTCAGTTGTACCGAATGTACCGAAAAAGGAGGAAAAATCAGAAGCCGCCAAAGCCGCGTAAGTCATTGAATGGGCGAGAGAAAGATTGGTCGGGGAGAGAGGATTTGAACCTCCGACCCCCTGGTCCCGAACCAGGTGCTCTACCAGGCTGAGCCACTCCCCGACGGCGCTGCGGGCGGCAACAAGGGAAAGCCATCCACCCGCGCACTTTACTTCTCGATAGGCATTAAGATTATAACATCGCGAGCTACTCCTCTCCCGCTGGTCGACACATCTTTCGCGCTACACTGGTGACGCATCGGCACCGAACGCCGCATGTATTGACCAACCATGATCGTGCTCTGCGCTAATCGCCTCTACACGCCGCAGGAAGAGATACTCAACCCCCTCGTCTTTATTGAAGATGGCCTCATCTCAGCCGTTTCCTCGCGGGCTAAGCGGGAAGTACCGGGGAATGCAACCGTGGTCGATCTTGCCCACGATTCTCCCGACGCCATCCTCGCACCCGGTTTCGTCGACATTCACATGCACGGCGGCGCCGGACTCGACGTCATGCGAGCCTCACCCGCCGAACTGCCTCGTCTGAACACCTTCCTGACGACCCATGGTGTCACCGGCTACTTCCCTACCACCGTCGCGGCGCCGCTCGATCAAACCTGCCGGGCTCTGGAACGCCTTGCCGACTCCATCGAAGCGGCCCAGGTTTCTGCCGGCAACGGCGACGCGGGGCAGGCTCGCCCGCTCGGCATCCATCTGGAAGGCCCATTTCTCAGCCACAAACGGCGGGGAGTGCATCCCCCGGAATACCTCGTCGAACCCACGCTGCAGGTCTTCGAACTTCTGTGGCAGGCCGCGCGCGGCCACGTGCGCATGATGACCATCGCACCCGAACTTCCCGGAGCACTTGAAGTGATCGCGGAGGCAGCGCGCCGCAACGTTTGCGTGAGCATCGGCCACTCGGACGCCAGTATGGAAACTGCGCGCTCTGCCGTGCAGGCTGGCGCCCGCCACGCTACCCACACCTTCAATGCCATGCGGCCGCTCGATCATCGCGAGCCCGGCATTGTCGGCGAAGTGCTTACCAGCAAGCATCTCAGCGCCGACATCATCGCGGACGGAATTCACCTCGATCCCGAAGTCGTTCAAATTTTCCTGCGGATGAAGGGCCTTGAACGCGCCGTCCTGATCACCGACGCCACGGCCGCCGCCGGCATGCCCGACGGCACCTACCAGCTCGGCCCCATACAAGTCGATGTCAATAACGGCCGCTGCACCGTTCATGGCGAACCCGATGGCAAACTCGCCGGCAGCGTCCTCACCATGGATAAAGCCGTGCGCAACCTGACTCAATTCGCCGGCTGGAGCCTGCAGCACGCCGTCCGGGCCGCCACCCTGAATCCCACTCGTGCCGCCAACCTCGCGCCGCACGGGCAACTCGCCCCCGGCGCAGAAGCAAACATCGTTGTGCTGAGTCCCGACGGAAGCGTCTTGCGAACAATGGTCCACGGACAGATAGGGTAAGCCCTCCGGGATCCTCAAAAGAATATTTGTCGGCCGCCAGACAAATCTATCGAGTTCGATTGTCATACCTTTGAGGCCTCAACGTGCAACCCCGTTTCAACGACGCCGAAGTTGAACTGCTCTATCGCCAGCACGGCAAGGTGCTCTTGCTCTTCGCCCGCGCAATCGTGGGCGACAAGGCGAGCGCCCAGGACGCGGTTCACCAGGTCTTCTTGAAAATGCTCCAGAGTGCCAAGCTCCACCAGATTGCAGACGTGAAGGCATATCTCTTCGCCTCGGTACGCAATGCGATTCTTAACGACAGCAAGGTTCAACAGCGCAACGTTACCCTCGCCGAAGAATCCGCATGGTTCGAGCCGCCACTTCGCGACTATGCTGCGGAACAGAAACTGCGGCGGGCTCTCTGTGATCTTCCAGAAGAACAGCGCCAGGTGGTCGTCCTGCACCTATGGGGAGAATTCACGTTGTCGCAGATCGCCAGTATTCTGGAAATCAGCGCGAATACCGCTGCCTCGCGTTATCGCTATGCCCTTGCCCGGCTCCGCGAGGCAATGTGTGTAAAGGAGAATACCTGTGCCCATCCACGATGATCCGCTATTCGAACAATATCTCGAGCAATTCCGTCCGTTAGATCCGGAACCGCTGCCAAAGCGGCAGAAAGTGGCATGGGGCAAGCTCGCACCGTTCTCGTGGGCCACAGCTGCCATTGTAATAGTAGGGGCAAGCTCCCTCTCAATCTACCTTCGCGCCCATCGAACGCACTCGTCGCTTGGCGGCGGGCAAAGCACAGGGCAGGAAGCAGCCGGAGACCGTCTAGTCAGTTCCAAACCCCTGACGACTGGTAGTGCAAACACTTTACTCGTTACCGGTCCGTCGTTCGAGCAAGCGATCGATGAAATAACCAAGGCACCTGAAACGGTTCCGCTCCCGAACGGCAAACACAGTGCGCTCGCCGTACTGAGCAAAGGGCCAACAAAGTTATGAAAACCTTACTCTCGATTCCATCAGTGATCGTCGCAGTAGCCTTATCGGCCAGCTTGGCATCCGCTCAACAGAAAACTAGCCTTGGCCAGAACGCTGCTCTGCGCTACTGGTCGGCATTTGCTCAAATGCAGGATGCGCCAATCAGCAACCAACAAATCAAGGACTTGAGCGCGATACTCGCCGGTACCAGTCCGTACGACGATTCGAAATACAGAGACCTGATCGAGAAGAACCACCGTGCCCTCGAAACCATGGCCCGCGGCACGATGATTTCCGGCTGCGACTGGGGTTTGGACTATGCACTGGGTCCCGACACTCCAATCGACTACGCCCCCAAGGCGACAGCTCTCGCTCGCCTCAACGTACTTTACGTCTTTCACCTGCTCGCTAGTGGCAATAAGGAAGGTGCTGTGCGCGCATTGGTGGCAGGATTGCGATTCTCGCGGGATATCGCGAATGGCGGGTCTCTGATGGCCACGCTCCTCGCGAAGGACTCCCTCGCGAAACATCTGGGGGCGATGGCGGTTATGTCGCGCTTGGAAGGAACCGGGATACCACAGCGCGCGCTGCTGCAGAACGCCCTTGCTCAACTTGGGCCGGACCCTCTGAATTGGCAATCCTCAATAAAGCTCGAAATGGATATCATTGCTGGACTGCCCTTGGCATCTTGGCCCTCGGAGCAGGTGACCCAGGCTTATGTGGCTGCCCTCAAAGACCCATCCACCCTGCCCAGGCTTCAACAGGTCATGGCGTCACTGCCGCAGCCCGTTGCAGCCGTTATCCCTAATCCAAAACGGGTGTTGGAGGAGCGGTGGGACTTGATCGACAAACTGCAAAAGACGCGCTCAATTTTACAATGAGAGTAAAGAAAAGTGTTTAGTTCGGCTTGCGGTCTTTCGCTTCGGCCAAGTAGCGCATCAGCACCGCCTCATCGGCCCGCGTTAGCTGATCGAGGAAAGACGTGTCTACATTCCCGTCTTCGGCAGTTTTCGACGAAGTCGACTGGCGCAGCTTGTCGCCCAGTTCGGGCTCGTTGCTCATCACCTGGCTGTAGAACCACAGGAAGTGGCGCATCTGGTCGAGCGCCTTGCACAGAGTCTGGATGGCTTCGGTCTCCGGCAGCGCGCTCAGGGCTTCCATTAGTTCCGGATCGCTGGGCGCTTGCATGGCAGCGCAGTTCAGCTCCCGCTGGATCACGCGCAGATCTTCGGCAACTCGCATCATTCTGGTATGAAGGTCGTCCATCTGTGGATCGATTCCCGTGGCCATTGTGTGGGGTAGATTCGTATCGTTTGAAGATCTCATCGGCAGCGGCAAGCGGATAGATGTCCCACGATCATGCGCTTTGGTAATTCAAGCAATTACTTTGGTCTAGCGAGTAACCAGCAGCGCGTGATCACGCCAAACGCAGCCACTGGCAAGGCTTTTCACGCCACCGTCCAGCTGGCCTGCGGCACGCGCACAACCTTCGTTCCGCGCGCAGCTCTTCACCGCAGCCAACAGTGCACTCGCGATTTGCTCCAAGGTCACCAAAGATCGGGTAGAGACAGTCGCCCATTCGACTTCGTTCAGAACCTGCTCTGAGCTTGCCGGAGGGCGAGCGAAGCGCGGCGCCCTCCGCGACGGTGTCCCAGCAACGTTCATTTGTGATAAAAACGCACGTTAATGGAACTCGTCACAGCAAACCCGCCCCACCACCAACTCCTCCGCGCCATCGGCCGCTGGAGCCTGGTTGCGCTGGTGGTGAACTCAATCATCGGCAGCGGAGTCTTCGGACTGCCTTCCACCGTCGCCGCGCTCATCGGCGCCTACAGCCCCTACGCCGTCCTCGGCGCCGGCGCAGGCATGAGCGTGATCATCGCCTGCTTCGCCGAAGTCGCCTCGCGTTTTCAGCAAGCCGGTGGACCTTATCTCTACGCCCGCGTCGCCTTCGGACGCCTCATGGGCATTCAAACCGCCTGGATGCTCTGGCTCGGCCAGGTCGCCGCCCCCGCCGCTAACGCCAACCTTTTCGTGATTTACCTCGGCGAGTTCTTCCCTCACGCCAAAGATCCCGTGCCCCGGGCCGTCATTCTCACCCTGCTGGTAGGCCTTCTGACTTTCATCAACATTCGCGGCGTGCGCGCCGGAGCGCAAGTCAGCAATTTGTTCACCGCCGCCAAACTAGTCCCGCTCTTCGCCGTGATCGTCTTGGGAATGTTCGTGCTTCAGCACCATCATTGGGCGATTGCGACCGCATCCATCGCGTCCCCCAGTACCAGCCAATGGCTGAAAGCCATGCTGCTTCTGGTCTTCGCCTACGGCGGATTCGAAACCGCGCTCGCGCCCATGAGCGAAGCGAAAGATCCACGCCGCGACGCTCCTTTCGCGCTTTTCACCGCTCTCGTGGTTTGCACTGTGATCTACGCACTTATCCAGTGGGTGGTCGTCGGAGTCCTGCCCGACGCAGCCCACAGCCAGCGCCCCCTTGCCGACGTGGCGCGCATCGCGGTTGGTCCTATCGGCGCAGCGTTAGTTGCCATGGGCGCGCTCATCTCTTTCTACGGATACCTCAGCGCAAAGATTCTCGCCATGCCCCGCGTCCCCTTCGCGCTCGCCGAGCAGGGAGACTTCCCCAAAGCCTTCGCCACCGTGCATCGCCGCTTTCACACCCCATATGTCTCGATCCTCGTTTTCGCAGCCATGGTCTGGGGATTAGCCCTGATCGGCGACTTCAAATGGAACGTAACTCTCTCCGCTGTGGCCCGCCTCCTCTACTACGGAGTAGGCTGCGCCGCTTTACCCATCCTGCGCCGCAGGAATCCCGAAGGTGCGGGAGCCATGTTCCGCCTCCCGGCGGGAAACTTCTTCGCAGTGCTGGGCGTGATCCTGTGCATAGTCCTTGTAACTCAAGTGGACTTTCGCCAATCCCTGATCCTGGTTGCGACCATCGCGCTGGCGTTCGTGAACTGGGCAGTGGTAGCGCGGCGGAAAGCCGTCGGTTGACCGGAGTTGACGTTGAACTGTTCTGGTAGAGACGTTGCGTGGCACCGTTCCGAACGGTGGCAGGCATCCTGAAGCCCGACGGCTGGAGCCCGAAGCCGGGTTCTCACACGCCCCTCTGCTCCATCTCCAGCAGCGTCTTCTTGCGCTCCAGGCCCCAGCGATAGCCGCTGACGTTGCCATCTTCGCGGACCACGCGATGGCACGGAATCGCCACCGCAACCGGGTTCGTCGCGCAGGCGCGCGCCACGGCTCGGCTGGCAGTGGGTTGGCCAATCGCCCTCGCTACCTGGCTGTAAGACCGCGTCGCACCGAACGGAATCGACTGCAGGTAAGTCCACACGCGCCGCTGAAATGCCGTAGCGCGGATGTCCAACGGCAACGCAGCATTCGATTCGCGGCCAGTCATCTTCGAAAGCAAAGCTTCGATCCACACTTTCAATCCGCCTTCGTCGGGCTTGCGCACGGCAAACGGAAACTCGCGCTTCAGGCCTTCGATCAACTCGCCATCGGAACCCGCGAACTGAATGGCACACACGCCCTTTTCCGTGGCCGCGATCAGCATGCGCCCCAGCGGCGAATCGGCGCAGGCGTAGCGAATGGCGGCGGCGATGGCGCCGCGACGGTATTTGTCCGGCGTCATGCCGAGTTGCGACGCAGTCCTCTCGTAGAGACGGCTGCTGGAGCCGTACCCGGCGTCATACATGGCGCGAGTCACATTGTCTCCCGCCTGCAGGTTGCGCTTGAGCAGGCGCAGCCGGCAGGAATCGGCATACTCCCGCGGCGTGATCCCAAGCGCGGCCTTGAAGCGCCGCTGCAGATGGAACGGGCTTTGCCGGAAGACCTTGCCCAGGCGCTCGAGCGTGATCGGCTCATCGAGATGCTGCTCGATGTAGCGGCAGACCTCTTTCGCCGAGTCGGACTGCGCATTGCCGCGAACCGACCGAGGGCGGCAACGCAGGCAAGCGCGAAAGCCAGCTTTCTCGGCCTGCTCGGGACGCGGGAAGAAGGTGACATTCTCGCGCCGTGGACGGCGAGCCGGGCACGAGGGCCGGCAATAGACCCCGGTAGTGGAGACGGCGAACACGAACTCTGCGTCGTGCGCCGAATCGCGCGCCACCACCGCGTTCCAACGCCGATCTTCGCCCGCATGATCGCGCTCTGGCTGATCGTTACTCGGCCGCGCTTGGGTTGCCTTCGTCGAGTTGGAGTGTGCGACCCGCATTTCACTCGGGGAATCCTCAGCGAGTATGGCATTCGCGGTCGCTGTAGGGGAAGTCATGTGAGTGAGTGTCATGGTAGGGATAGCGTACGGGGAGGAAAACGCGCGGACTATCCGAATCTTGCGGGCAAAGCGAATCAGGCGTTGGCTCAAGCATTTCGCGATGCTCGGCACGCAGCGCTCGACGCCCATCCGATTTGCGCCCGCCGCCGGAAAGGGTTAGATTCCCCTTAGCTTACCCAGACTCATTCTGATCGAGGGACAAACTCATGAAGAACAATCGTTTCGCAGCGGTTGGGGCGCTTATCGCCGTACTCTTGACTTCCGGCCTGGCACAGAAGGCCGCGCAGCACCTGCTCAGCGCCGACGAACTCAAGAGCGTGGTACCCGCGGAGTTTTTCTTCCGCGGACAGAAGGCGCCCACGCAGTTGCGGAACTCGACTGGATTTCAAACCGCCGCCGGCAAAATTACGGTTGGCGCCCTGGTCGATACCGCGGGATATTCCACGGCGGTCCAGCAGAAATACCAGGGCCTGCTCATCACCGAGTCCAAGCTGAACATTGGCGGGTCAGAGCTAGGGCCAGGAGAATACGGCTTCGGGTTCGTCGATGACAAATTCGTGGTCATGAATGTGGCGAATGAAGACGCGCTCAGCGTGCCCTCTCAGACGGACGCGTCATTGAAGCGGGCCATGCCCCTGAAGATGGTTGAGGACGGGGCGGGATACAAGCTGTACGCGGGAAAGAAGTGGGTCGCGGTGAAGCCGGAATAAACTGGTTATCTTGCAGATGGCTTCCCGAGCATTTAAGAAGCACAACGGAACATCCTAATTATCGAGCGGCTGGAACGGCCCGATCACGTTCGCGACGCCGGAGCGTTTGCGCAATTCGCCGATCAGGGCGGCGGCGGCGTTCGTATAGGTCTTGGTGGGGTCGGAAGGATCGGCCCACACGGCATCGTAGATAAGCTGCGCCGCTTCTTTCAGATCGATGTGCAGAGCGGCTTCCAACACGTCCACACGCTCCTGCAGGCGGTCATAACAGAGCTTGCAGATTGAGGCCGCCTCGGCGCCTTGAATGTGGTGTTCTCCCAGAGTGCAAATGGCGGGCGCAATGGAGACCTCCGCATGCGCCGCGAACAGCTGGGACTTGAACTCCTTCAGGAACGCTTCTCTCTCTTTCTCTACGACGGCGTTTTCAGGAACGGGCTCAGCAGCGGCCTGCGCTTTCGGAATGGGCGGAACCGCCTTGGCGGAAACCCTCTCTTTGCTGTTGCAGGCGGGGCAGGTGTCGAGGTTGGCGGGATAATAGAGACGGCAGTTGGCGCAAGGCATGCCGAAGCCCGAGGACCGGTGCGCAGCGTCGGCGTTGTTGCGGACAGCGTTCCGAAGATTGCTTCGGACCTGACTCCGGACACCGATCGTGTTTTCCGGCTGGGGCATGGAAGACTGTGGAGGTTTGGTGGCTGCGGCGGAACTGGATTGCGTCAGGTCCATCATCAATCTCCCAACAAACGTGGTGAGCGCGGTGTAGCGCTTAGCCTTGGGCTAGTTGCTGGCCCCACTTTTTAGTGTAAGCAGTCCCGCGGTCCGGCTAAATATGCCGGGAGTACACTGCCTGGTACTGTCCTCGTGGCGCTCGGCTACCGGGAATTCGTTTCTTTTATCTGCATCAGTTTCAGCAGTTCGTCGCGGCGGGCACGATAGAGGGTGCGCTCGGGATCGAGCCGCGCAGCGGTCTCGAGTTCTGCCAACGCTTCCTCGTAACGGTCCATGGTCATCAGGCAAGCGGCAAGAGAGTAGTGGTTGTCAGGGGAAGCATTGAGGCGAATGGCTTCGCGGAACTCTTTTTCCGCCGCCGCCAGTTCTTGCTGCTGGAACAGCGCCGCACCGAGAGCGTGGTGGGCAGTGTCGGAATCGGGATTGAGCGTGACGGCCAGGTGCAGCTCGCGCGCGCCTTCTTCCAGCTTGTCGTCGAGCAACAGGGCTTCGCCGAGAATGCGATGTTCGGCGGAACTGGTGGGATTTTGGCGGATCGCCAGTTCCAACTCATCGATGGCATTTCCGTAGTTCTTCTTCGACATGTAGGCGCGGGCCAAGCAGCCGTGTCCCTGCTCCCACTCGGGATGCTGGCGGTAAAGCTCGCGCAATTCGAGCATGGCCGCGTCAAAGTCGCCCTTGTCGCAATAAGTGTTGCCCAGGTTGTTGCGAACGGAAGCTTCCTCAGGAGCGAGACGCTTGGCCTCACGATATTCGGCGATGGCCTCCTCGAGCTTATTCTGTTCGTGCAGGATCAACGCAAGGTTGGAATGGGCTTCCCAGAAGGCTCCGTTCAGACGAATGGCATGGCGATAGGCAGCAATGGCGGCTGGCAAGTTGCCACTGGCGTGCAGGGTGATGCCCAGGTCGTAGTAGGTATCGGGATTGTCGGCCTCGCGAGCCAGTGATTCATCGAAAGCATGTACCGCCGCGCCATATTGCCCATCGGAGAACAGAGCGAGGCCGAGAAACTGGTAGGCCTCCGCGTTCTGTGGATCCATACTGAGCGCGGTGCGGGCTTCGGCGATGGCATCGGCTGGGTCGTCCTGGCGATAAAAGATGTAAGCGAGGGTACTGTGATTCTCGGGGAAATCCGGCATAAGCTGGGCGGAAAGCGTGATCTCGTCGATGGCATCGTCCCACCGCTCCTGCTGGCGGAGCATCGCACCCAGCGCGAAGTGCAGCGCGGCATTTTGGGGGTCGGAGGCTAGACCACGGCGCAGAGCGAGTTCGGCTTGGTGGAAGCGCTGAGCGTGGGCATCGGCGGCGGCCTGGAGCAGGAATGCTGGAATCTCGGAGGCTGTGGGACCGGGAGCAGCGGACGGTTTCAAATCGGCGTTGATCAGAGTGCGGACCAGACTGGCATCGGCGCCAGCGGATTGAAGTTGACGAATCTGCTCCGGGCCGGGGCGGGTCGCGATTCCGCGCCCCTGAACAAGGCGGACGAGGCGGCCGCTGGGCACACCGGCCGCGAGCCAAGCCATCAGTTGAGTGGCGCTGACGGGCTGGGTTTCACTCGATGCGGCAGCGAAAGCCACTCCAAGCAGAAACAGAAAAGCTGAAAGAACTTTGCGCTTCACTCGACTCTCCGGCGACGGTTTGGCTGGCTGGTGGAGCGGTTTCGGTGCTCAGGAACCGCCTGATCTCACATTAGTCCGACGGGGGAGCCAAAGGTAAGGTCACGGAAGTAATGGGTTGGTGCGACGAAGTCGTGGGTACTGTCCGGCCCGTAGCGATGCATGCCCTCGAGGATGATTACGCAAGTCACGGCGTGCCGTGATTTTGATCACAGCAGGCTTTCTCCTGGGATGTCAGACTGCCAGAGTAGCGATGGAATCAAGGCTTCGCTCCCATGGTTAAGCCAGCGGTAAATAGGCTTTGGAGCGAAGATCTGGACTCCATCTTTTGCAGCAGTTTGTTTGAGACACTACTGGCGGCGAGGGTTTGACTTCCCTGTGACCGTCCGGTAGCGTATAGGCAGTAGTGTTGTGCCTTGGAGGTTCTTATGCTTGAGGGTTTGTTTCAACCGATGCACCTGATCATCATTTTTGCCATCGCTTTGCTGGTTTTCGGCCCCAAGAAGTTACCTGAACTCGGCAAGGGTCTGGGCGAGGGGATTCGCGCCCTGAAAGAAGGCATGAAGGATACCCCTCCGGCGCAGGCTTCGACCGAGCAGAATAAGACCCCCGAGTCGAAAGAAACCAAGGGCTGACTGAGTTCCCTTTCGGGGAACTTCGGTTGATTGTATCTTCTTGATTTAAGTGCCGCTTCGTCGTTGTTGCTTGTCCCGTTCCAAGTAATTCCTGGGTCTACTCATTCGGTTCGTTCCATTGCATTTGAGTTGTGAAACTGACTCTAAAATCTGGAGGTAGGAGTGTTGCGGAAAGTCGAGTTTGTTGCCCTAGTGGTGTTCCTGGGATTGGCATCGACGGTTTACGCCGATCAGATCACGTTGAAGAATGGCGACCACCTAAGCGGCACGGTGGTGAAGTCCGACGGCAAGACGCTGGTGCTGCACACGGAGTTCGCGGGAGACGTCACGATCCAGTTCGCGGCGATCACAGAGATCAAAACCGATAAGGCGCTGCACGTAGCCTTGTCGAACGGCCAGACCGTGGTGGGGCCGATCACGACCAGCGACGGGAAGATCGAGATTGCCAGCAAAGGCGGCGCTTCGGTGGAGACGCCGAAGGAGAGTGTGGTGGCGATCCGAAACGATGCCGACCAAGTGGCCTATGAGAAGGCGCTGCATCCTGGCCTGCTGGAAGGTTGGAATGGTGGGGCGAACGTGGGCTTTTCGTTGACCCGTGGCAACAGCCAGACGGAGAACTTGTCCCTGGCTTTCAACGCCGCACGGACTACTAAGGCCGACAAGCTTAGCCTGTACACGAATGCGGTGTACGGGACGAATCAATTGGCCACTCCCAGTACGACGGCCAACACGGAGGCAGGCGGGATTCGCTACGACCGCAATCTCAATCCGAAAATGTTTGGGTTTGTGAGCGCCGATTTCACGAGCAATGCGCTGCAGGAGCTGAATCTGCGCTCGGTGGGAAGCTTGGGTTTTGGATACCACGCCATCAAGAGCGACCGAACCGTGCTCGACTTCCTGGCCGGCGGCAACTTTACGGATGAGAACTACACGGAGACGGTGGTGACGGACGCTACGACGATCCCGCCAACAACCGCTACGTTCAAGGTGGTGCACAATTACGGCGCGCTCACTTTGGGCGAGGAACTGATGCACAAGCTGGGCAAGAGCACCGTGCTCACGGAGAAACTGTACTTCTTTCCAAACCTGACGGAGACGGGCGAGTACCGGGGCACGTTTGACCTGGGACTGGTGACGAAGATCAGCAAGTGGCTGGGCTGGCAGAACGGATTCAGCGACGTCTACGTGTCGAACCCACCGAACGGAACCAGGAAGAATGACGTGGTCCTGACGACCGGGCTGAATTTCTCGTTTGCGCACTAGACATTCGCGCCTTGGGAAAACGATCCGTCAGGCTGAGAATGCGGAAGCCGCTCGCGAGAGCGGCTTCTCCATTTGAAGATTCGTTATTTGAAGATTCATTGGCCGGCGTCCAGAACCCGATTCCCTGCTCTCCTAGCCTTTCTGCTTGCTCACCAACACTTGAACAACACGTCTACTACCGGGTACAGTACTGTTTCCCGTTTTCCGGGTTCTTTAAGTCCCTCATCCACAGGAGTCTGCTCGATGCGTCACGCCGTGATTGTGCTGATTGCTGTCTGCTGCAGCGGTGCGTTTTCCTCCGCGCAAACCGCGGACGAACTGATTGCTAAGAACATCCAGGCCAGAGGCGGCTTGGAAAAGATGAAGGCCATCAAGAACATCCGCATGACGGGCAAGTTCGAAGGTGGCGGAGGGTTCACCGCTTCCGTGGGCCAGGAGAACGAGCGGCCCAACTTGATCCGGGAGACATTCTTGTTGCAGGGGATGACGGCCATCCAGGCTTACGACGGGACGACCGGCTGGCAGATACAGCCCTTCGGCGGGAAGAAGGATCCAGAGTTGATGGGCGAGGACGACCTGCGCGATCTGCTGCTGGACGCCGACTTTGACGGTCCCCTGGTGGATTACAAAGAAAAGGGCAGCACGGTGGAATATCTGGGCCACGATGTGGTCGATGGCGACGACGCGCTGCGGCTGAAGGTGACGCTGAAGAACGGCGACATTATCTATGACTACCTCGATCCCGATACTTTTATCGAGATTCGCAAGGAGATCCAGCAGTTTGTTCGGGGTTCGGTGCGGGAGCACGTGGTGGGGTACGGCTCGTATAAGCCGGTAGCGGGGGTGATGTATCCCTTCTCGATCTCGAGCGGATCGAAGAACAATCCCGAGGCGCAGACCAGCACGGTGCAGAAGATGGAAGTGAATGTAACCATCGATCCGGCGGACTTTGCCCTTCCCGCATCGTTGAAGACTGAGGAAAAGAAGTCTGGGTTGCTCGGGATTCATTGATTCGCTGGGATGAATTCGCTTGGCCGACGACTAAACTCATTTGCCTGGAAGAGGACTGTTAAACATGAAAGCATCCGCTCGCAATTCTTGGAGAGTGATTGTGCTGTTCGCCGGAGCTTCGCTGGGCGTGGGCGTGCAGGCGGCCGCGCAGGCTCCGTATCGCTTCGACGCAGCGACGGTGTCGGGATTGCCGGCGCGGAACATTGGCTCGGCCACCATGAGCGGGCGTATTGCCGCGCTGGATGCGGTGGAAGAGAACGGCCGCATCACCGTGTTTGTGGGCGCGGCGAGCGGCGGCGTGTGGAAGTCGGTGAACGGCGGCACCACGTACAAGCCGGTGTTCGACCGGGAAGATGTGCAGTCGATTGGCGCGGTGACGATCGATCCGTCGAACTCGAAGATCGTGTGGGTGGGCACCGGCGAAGCCTGGTTGCGAAATAGTGTGTCGGTGGGCGACGGCGTTTACAAGTCGACGGATGGCGGCGAGAACTGGACCAACGTTGGCCTGAAGGACAGCGAACACATCGCGAAGATTCTGGTAAACCCTTCCGACAGCAATAACGTGCTGGCCTGCGCCACCGGGCATCTGTGGGACGACAACGACGAGCGCGGAGTTTTTCAGACGACCGACGGCGGTAAGACCTGGAATAAAGTTCTGGCGGGAGTGAATGGTTCGAGCGGCTGCGCGATGATCGCGCGCAGTACGCAGGAACCGAAGACTATCTACGCCGCGATGTGGGATTTCCGGCGGCAGGGCTGGACGTTCCGCTCGGGCGGTCCGGGCAGCGGATTGTTCAAGTCGACCGACGGTGGAGCGCACTGGAGCGAAGTCAGCAACGCAAAAGGATTGCCGGCGAAACCGTGGGGCCGCGTGGCCGTGCAAGTGGCGCCCTCGAAGGCGCAGGTCGTGTATGCCAACATCGAGGCGGAAAAAGGAAGAGGACTCTACCGTTCCGACGACAGCGGGGCGACGTGGACAAAGCTGGATGCCAGCAACTTCATGGTGTGGCGTCCATTTTATTTCGGCAACCTGATTGTCGATCCCAAAGATGAGAACAAGATTTTCAAGCCCGATCTCATTCTGCTGCTCAGCAACGATGGAGGAAAGACTTTCAACGTAGTCTCAAGCGCCGCACACGGCGACTTTCACGATGTGTGGATTAACCCCAAGAATCCGAACATCGTAATAGCCGGCGATGATGGCGGTTTGTGGCGCAGCGAAGACGGCGGCAATCGCTGGAAGCATCAGATGAACTTGCCGGTTTCACAGTTCTATCACGTGAGCACCGACAATTCGGACCCGTATCACGTGTACGGCGGCCTGCAGGACAACAGTTCGTGGGTTGGCGATTCGTCATTTCCCGGCGGTGTTGCTAACGCAAACTGGGAAAACATGTACGGCGGCGATGGCTTTTGGATGTTCGAGGACACTTCCGATCCAGACTACCTTTACGCCGAGGCGCAGGGCGGTGAGATTGGCCGCGTGAATCGGCACACGCATGAGACTCGTGACATCCATCCCTGGCCGAATTATGGCGAGAAGAAGCTGCGCTTCAACTGGAACACACCGATTCACATGAGTCCCAATGAGAAGGGGACGATTTACATCGGAGCGCAGTATCTATTCCGGTCGCGCGATCATGGACAGTCCTGGGATCGGATTTCTCCCGATCTTACGACCAACGATCCGGAGAAGCAGAAGCAGGAAGAATCGGGTGGGGTGACGATTGACAACTCTTCGGCGGAGATGCACACCACGATCTACTCGATTTCGGAGTCCCCGAAGAATGGGCAGATCATCTGGGTGGGCACCGACGATGGGAATGTGCAGATCACGCGCGACGGAGCGAAGACCTGGACGAACGTGGTGGGGAACATCAGCGGACTGGGAAAGAATTCTTGGGTCTCGACCATCGAGGCTAGCCGTTTCGACGAAGGCACGGCGTATGTCACGTTCGACCGGCACACTTTCGGCGACATGAAGCCCTACGTTTACAAGACGACCGACTACGGGCAGACGTGGACGGCTCTTCCGGCGCAGGAGAGCGGAGTGCGCGGGTTTGCTCACGTGATCAAGGAAGACACGGTCAGCCGCAGCGTGCTTTTCCTGGGCACGGAGTTTGGGCTGTGGATTTCGGTGGATGGCGGACAGCGCTGGGCGCAATACAAGGGAACGAACTTCCCGGCGGCCCCGGTGGATGACATTGCGCTGCAGGCGCGGGAGTCTGACCTGGTGCTGGCGACGCATGGGCGCGGAATCTGGATCGTGGACGATATCTCGCCGCTGCGCGCGCTCACTCCCGAGGTCATGACGAAAGAGGCGACGCTGCTTCCGGGCCGGCCGGCGATCCAGTACTTTGACGTGAGCGGAGGCTGGCCCGAGGGCGACGAGACTTTCCATGGGCGGAATCGGCCGGCGGATGCGCAGATCACGTATTACCAGAAGGGCCGGCACATCTTCGGCGACTTGAAGATCGAGATTTTCGATCAGGACGGCAAGCTGGTGGACACGGTGGCCGGCAGCAAGCATCGGGGACTGAACCGCGCCGGCTGGGGAATGCGAGTGAGGCCGCCGGCGGTTGCTCCGGCGGCGTCGGCGCTGTTTGAAGCGGCGCAGGGGCCACGCGTTCTGCCGGGCACTTACACGGTGAAGCTCACTAAAGGAGACCAAACCTACACCGAGCAATTGAATGTTGCCATCGATCCCCGAGCCAAGTATTCGCTGGAGGAGCGCAAGGCGCAATTCGATCTCTCCATGAAAGTCTACAAAGAGCTTGAGCACATGACGTATGGAGTGGAGGCGATCGAGGGAGTGCGCAACGCGGCTAACGCGCGGGCGGCCAAGGTTCCGGAGAAGGATTCACTTCACAAGCAACTGCAATCACTCGCCGAAGAATGCGACAAGCTGCGCTCGAAGATCGTAGCCACGAAGGAAGGCGGCATGGTTACCGGCGAAGAACGCATCCGCGAACTGCTGGGACAACTTTATGGCGCAGCAACGGGATACGACGGCAAACCTACCGATTATCAGGTGGCGCGGACCGAGTCGCTGGGCCATGAGTTGCAGGATGTGATCGATGACTTCCAGAAATTGACGCAAAAAGATCTGCCTGGAATCAACGCGGGATTGAAGAAGAAGAAACTGGAAGGCATCGCGGTGCTGGCTGAGGCAGACTGGCAGAAGAAGAAGGCGGAGTCCTCGGCTGCTGCGGGCGCGGGAATGCGGGCGGCCGAGGGTCAAGTGTGGGAGAAGGACTAGAATAGGAATTGTGCGGAGGTCACTCTTGTCTGAGCAACCACAGTTTGACCATTTGTGTCAGCAAGTGACTTCGACCCTGACGGCTGTGGGCCTGAAGCGAGAGGACCTGCTGGCAACACTTCCCGAGGCGCGCAAGCGCGTTTATGCTCGTCGCTATGGCAAGGAGCCTGCTGAAAATGCAGGGAGCCAAAGTTCGAGCGATCATCGCGGGAAGTGACCAGAACTTCGGACTTCGTCCGGCGGACAGCGAGCGCGGCGCCCCACAAAATTTCGCTTTAGTGCCCAGCCTGTTGGGCGATCAGTTGGGCCACCTTGGAGTTCGGGTTGACCGGCTCGACACCCAGAATCTGATTGGGATTGATATACATGCGGTCGGGCTGGTACAAGTCTTCCACTTTGTCGAGCTTGAACAATCCCTTGCTGGTTTGCTTGGTGTCGGGATTGGTCTGGGTGACGATTACGTAGACGTCCGTCAACACCGGCCGAGGCGTACCGTATCCTTCCAGCTTGCCGTAGTAGGCCACGCCGTTGGTCATCAAGACCGCCTGGTACGGCGTGGTAAAGGCCACCGGTGGACCGGGGCGGGTGTCCTTCACGAACAAGAATGCGGCAACGATCACAACGATACCTGCCAGAGCCCACACCGCTTGAACCGCGGCACTGCCTTGCTGATTCCTGGTCCTCATCATAAGACGATCATCCTTCTGTGTTAGAAATTGTTCTTAGCCCGCTTTCTAAGCCATGGCCAAACTGCTTGTGCTGCTCATTTCAGTCGTGTTGCCGGCAGTCGCGTTGCCGCAGATTACGCCCGGCTACCGCGCCCAACAAATGAACGCCGCGGGAATTCGCCTGATGCAGGAAAACCATCCTGCGGAAGCGGAGTTGCAATTCCGCCAAGCGATCCAGGCCGATCCATCCAACATCGAAGCGGTAACGAACCTCGGTGTGGCGATATTCAAACAAGGGAGATTCGCAGAAAGCATACCATTTTTCGAGCAGGGAGTCGTCAGCCGTCCCCAGGAGGCGGGGCTCCATAACGAACTGGCGCAAGCTTACGTGCGGGTGGGGCGTCCGCATGACGCAGCTGCGGAAATGGCGCGAGCTTGCGACCTTGAGCCTGAGAACCCGGACTTCCACAGGTTTCTGGGCGACATGCTTTCGGAGGCAGGCGATCAGCGGGCAGCGGAGAAGCAGCTTCGGCTGGCGGTAAAGCTGGCTCCCAAGAGTGCCGATAACTGGTTGTCGCTGGCCAAGCTGCTCACGCGGGCGGATCGCAGGGACGAAGCCACCAAGGCCTACCTTACATCGCTTGGGTTGAACAGCCGTCAGCCAGACGCGTTGCGGGAGTTGGGAGAGCTTTATGCATTCATGGGCGACTTTGCGAAAGCGGAAGCAGAATTTCGCAAGGCAATCACAATTGATCCGAAGAATGCAGTCTTATACCAGGACCTCGGGAGCACGCTGCTGAAAGCAGGAGAGCTGGACAAAGCTGAAACAGAACTGAGACAGGCAGTGCGGTTGGATGCCGGTCTGGGTGCCGCGCACCGCGATCTCGGCCTGGTGCGGCGCGAAAAAGGAGATTCCGAAGAGGCAGTGCAGGAGTTGCGGCGGGCAGCGGCCTTGCTGCCGGACGACAGCGCCGTTCACTATCAACTGAGCCGTGCCCTGCGGCGGGCTGGGAAAACGGAAGAAGCCACAAAGGAAGCAAACCTTAGCCAGCAGCTTGGCCAGAAGGTCAAAGAAGGCCAGCAAGTGATGGCGCTGTCCAGCGAAGGGCTGATGCTGGTGCAGCAGGGACACGCGCAGGAAGGACTGGCCAAGATCAGAGAGGCGCTGCAGCTTGATCCCGAGAACCTGACGGCGCACTTCGACTTTGCTCTGGCGTTGCGCCATCTGGGCCGCTATGACGAGTCGATCGCGCAGCTACAGAAAGTATTGCGCTTGCAGCCCGACATGCCTGCCGCCCACTATCAGCTCGGGTGCGATTACTTCAAGAAAAAGCAATATCAGGACGCAGTGGTTTCTTTCCGTAGAGCGGCTGGGCTTATTCCCGGGACGGCGGCGGTGCACAACGGTCTGGGAGTGGCTTTGGCCAAGTCGGGGGATGCCTCCGGAGCCGCAGCGGAACTCGCGCTGGCTCGAAAGCTGGAACCGAAAACAACGCTTTACGAAAGGAATCTTCATTGTCTGCAAGACCCCACACCCCGGTGCGCACTGACCCCGTGATAGAGTCCGCCGGCTTGACGCAGAGTGAGTGAAGGAATTTGCAGCAAGCGCGCAGCGCGAAGAATTCCTAACGAAAGACTCTAGTGTTTTTGCGCTGCGTTTGATATTGTGCATGACGCGTAGCTCGAGCTTGAGGATAACTGCGCCGGCTTCTATCGTCACGTCTCCTCCCCCAGCGGAGATGGATAGAACCTGTCCCCCTGATTTCCATTCGTGGCATTTCAAACTGTGAATCACGCTGGCCGGCCGCTGGCCGCTGGAGACGTCGCATGAAGGCAACACTCGCCACGAAGATGGCTGGGATTCTGCTCGTCCTGATGAGCGTGGGTGGGGTCGGCTCGCAGGCGCAAACCGCGGTCAACTGGACCGGAGGCACGGGCAATTGGAATCTTGGTTCCAACTGGAGCGGGGGAGTGGTTCCCAATAACGGCGGCGGAAAAACTTACAATGTCACCGTTGGAAGTGGCAGCACTGCGGAAACGGTGACGCTCAATCTTGGCGTAACCATCAGCGACCTGACGTTGGGCACTACCTCCGGAAACGGAGTGACGCTGCAAAGTGTGGCCGGCGATTCCCTGACCATCGCCAGCGGAGGATCGCTCAACATCGCCAACAGTGGCACGCTGCTGTTCGACACGGCGGGCAGCAACATAACCGTCGCCAGCGGGGGAACGCTCACCAACAAAGGCTCGCTCGACCTGGAGGCGGCCGGGGAGACTCTAAGCGTAACCGGAACCGCAACGAATGCCTCGGGCGCCGGCATGACCATCGAGGGCGGAAGCTCCGCTACCTTTACCGGCAATGTGAACAATTCCGGAACCTTTGCCACCGGCTTTTCCGGCGGTACGAATACGGTGAACGTCAGCGGAACATTCACGAACGCGGCCGGCGCTTTGATGATCCTGTATGGAACCCACGACACGGTGAACGTGAGTGCGTTAAGCAATTCTGGAACTCTGCAGATCGGAAACACCCCCGGCAGTGGGGCGACAGTCACCATCACCGGCGGAGGTGAGGGGATCACCGACGTAGTTGCGGGATCGACGATTGATCTTTATGGAACCTTGAATGTCACGAACGGTTCTGCCGTTACCAGTGGTTTAGGAAACCTGACCAGCGTGGAAGGCACGCTGAACCTGGATAACAACCAAACCACATCGATTACGCCCAATGCCGGCACGCTGACCGTCGCCAGTGGTGCCAATCTCGAGGTGTCGGGCAGTTTCGCTTCCACCACGACGCTCTCCATTGCCGGCAACGTGAATAACTCCGGGAGCTTCAGCACGGGCTATGCGGGGGGCACGAATACGCTCACCGTGAGTGGTACGTTCACCAACAACTCCGCCGGCAGCCTTGTGATCTATGGTGGCAGCGGCGACGCCGCAGGCACAGACTCGGTGAGTATCGGCACGTTGAGCAACTCAGGCACGGTGAGCCTGGGAGGCACTGGATCGACGCTGGACATTACCGGCACCGGCACCCTGAGCAACTCTGGCACCTTCAATCTCACTGCCGGAGTTTTGAAGTTCAACAGTTCGAGTGCAACCCTGACCGGCGGCGGCACATTGACGCTGGGCAATTCCAGCGGCACAGAAACCGGTGTTATTCAGGTGGGGTCCAGCGACACTGGCACCCTCACCAATTCCAGCGGCACGATCACGGGCTATGGGAATGTGGGCAATGGAACGCTGACCCTGGTCAACCAGGGCACGATCAGCGCCAACGGAAATGTCAGCTCGGGCGCCCTGACCGTCCAGCCCGGCAGTGCCGGCATGACCAACTCCGGTACCCTGCAAGCCACGAACCAGGCCACTCTGGTGCTGGAGGGAACGTTCAACAACGCCGGCGGCACGATCGAGGCGCTGGGTGAGAATGATGGAACCGTCAGTGCAACGGTGCAACTGGCTGCGGGAACCGTGATTAACGGCGGGATGCTGACCACGACAACTGCCGGCTCGAATACCGGCGTGATCGAGAACATGGGCGCGGTTACGTTGAACGGCGTGACCAACACCGGGACTTACACAGATACCATCGGCACGACTACGACGATCGAAGGAACCGTCACCAACTCGGGCAGCATCACGCTGAGCGGAAGCACTCTGTCTCTGGGCAACAGCGTAACTCTGAACGGCAAAGGCACGGTGATCCTGTCGAACAGCGCGACCAATCTGATTACCGCCGCCACCAGCGGGCTCACGTTGACCAATGCCAACACGATCGAAGGTGCTGGCACGATCCAAAACATGGGAATCGTAAACACCGGCACGATCTCGGCGAACCAGAGCGCTCCACTTATCATTCTTCCCAGCTCGGCCGGGGTGAATAACAAAGGAACGCTGAGCGTTTGGACGGGTGACACGATGGAGATCGGCACCGCAACCGGTGGCGCGCTGCTGAACTTCTCGGGCACAACTTTGACCGGAGGAACTTACACGGTCAACGGGACTCTGGAATTTGGAGCCAGCGGCACGAGCGTGGTAACCGATGCGGCTAACATCACGCTCAGCGGGTCAGGTGCGAAGATCATCGACTTCGCCGGTCAGAATGTGCTCACTGACTTGGCGACCATCACCTCGGAGGGCAGCTTCGCCATCGGCAGCGGCGCCAACTTCCTCACCGCAGGAAATTTTACGAACGACGGCAAGCTCACTGTGAATAGCGGCAGCACGCTCAAGGTAACCGGTTCACTCAGCAACTTCAACAGCTCCACCAACACGCTTACCGGAGGCACTTACACGGTAGGTGGCAAACTGGAGTTTGCCGGCGCCAATATCGTCACCGACGCGGCCAGTATCACGCTGGATGGTACTGGCGAAGTTGTGAATTCGACCGACAGCAGTAACGGATTGACGAACCTGGCAACCATCACCTCGGCCGGCAGCTTCACGCTGGCGAGCAGAGCAAACTTCGCGACCGCGGGCAACTTGACCAACGATGGCAAGCTGACCGTCAGCAGCGGCAGCACGCTGACCGTAACCGGCCACCTGACGAACTTCAATGGCTCGACCGACACTCTCGCCAGCGGCACTTACACTGTGGGCGGAACGCTGGAGTTCACCGGCGCCGATATCGTGAACAACGCGGCGAATCTGACGATCTCCGGAACTTCCGCGAAAATCCTGAACGGAACCGCGAACGGACTGGCCGACTTCGCAAACAATACCGGCTCTTTCACGGTAACGGCCGACGGGAACTTCACCACGGGTGTGGGCAACTTTACCAACTCGAACAAGGTAACCGTAGCCACCGGCAGCAGTATGACCGTGGGAGGCGGCTATGCCTACAGCCAGTCTGCGGGAACAACCACAATCGATGGCACGCTAACGGCATCCAGCGGAATCAACGTAACTGGCGGGACGATTGAGGGCGCAGGCACGTTAAGCGGCAATGTCTCGGTCGGCGGCAGCGGAACAACTCCGGCGCTAAACATTGGAGACAGCGGCAAGGCTGGCCTGCTCGTCATCACTGGCGCCTATACGCAACTCGCTACCGCTTCCGTGAACGCCTTCATCGGTGGAACGACCGTGGGAACTGGATACAGCCAATTGCAGGTTAGCGGAACCGCGACTCTGGCGGGAACGCTCACCGTGGCATTGGCGAGCGGATTCACGCCGACTGTTGGTTCGACCTTTACCGTGCTGACCGCGTCGAGCATCAGTGGCTCGTTCTCTAACTCAACGATTGCGATCAACGGCTCGGAGCATTTTAACGTCTCGTATACTTCGACCGGCGTGATTCTGACGGTCGCGTCCGGCGCCGCTCCGTTGTCGAGCCCGTTGCAGCCGCCCCTCGTGCCTGCTAGGCCTCGCAGACAGCCCGTTGTCGCAAGCGGTGGATTGCGGCATTGGATTGGCGGGGCTCCGAACAGCGGGGACCACAGTTTCGCCGGGGAAATGGGAAGCAGTCGAACGCGGTCCCGTATAGTCGTCGCTGGCAGTGAAGGTTTACGCAGGGATGAAGGTCTGGAAGCGGTTTCGGAACTTTCCCACATCCTCGCGCCGGTGGTCGCAACCTGGGAACACAAGCTTCCGGTTGCGCCCGGGATTCGACGGCAGTCCAGTGTCGGAAATCAGAGTGCGCTGAACGCCAATGATTGGACAGGTGCGGTGCGCGGAGTTCCCTCGCTGCGGATGCCGACGAACGGCGGTCTGATAACGCGCGCACCCGTCAGAATTTTGCCGCCGATTTTGCCGAGGTTACAGCGGTAGCGGGATTACGCCAGCTCTAATTCAATCTTCTTTGCAGCCGCATCCAGTTTGACGATTCGGAATTTGCGAATCTGTCCGCTGCGGACCGCTTCCGGCTTCACTGCGCCGGCCGCGGCGCCACCCTTCCAGCGCGCCTGCAGCATCGAGCCTAGGGAAGACAGATCGGGCTTTGCGTTGGGATTCGAGGAGGACGAAGCCGATTCAACCGGCGCGTCTTTTCCGGCCGCCGGACTGGCCGTATCCATGCGGCAATTGGCCTGGATGCCTTCGCCCAGTTCCACGCGGGCGTGTTTGTCCGACACCTCGATCATGCGGCCGGTGACCACATCGCCTTCCTTGTGCTCGGCAATGTATTCATCCAGGCCGCTGGGAACCAGTTGCTTCATGCCCAACCGCAACTGCCGCTTTTCCGTATCGACCGCGAGTACCTGAGCTTTGACCAGCTGTCCAACCTTCAACAATTCTTGCGGATGGTTGATACGCTTCTCGGCGCTCATGTCGCTGATGTGGATCATGCCCTCAACGCCTTCGGAAAGCTGGACGAATGCTCCGAACTTCGTAATGCTAACGACTGGACCTTCGATGACCGAGCCGGCGGCGAACTTCTGCGCTACTTCAACCCACGGATCGCCGAGCGCCTGCTTCAATCCCAGGGACATGCGGCGTTCGGCCGGGTTCACTCCCAGAATCACCGCATCCACGATCTCGCCGGGCTTTACCAGTGTGCTGGCGCTTCGCAACTTCTTTCCCCAGGACATTTCGGAAACATGGATCAGCCCTTCGATTCCGGGCTCGAGTTCTACGAATGCGCCGAACTCGGCGACGCGCGTCACCGTGCCACGCACGCGCTCGCCCACATTGTACTTTCCGGCGACCGCGTCCCAGGGATGCGGTTGCAGTTGCTTCATGCCGACAGAAATGCGGCGCTTCTCCGCTTCCGTCGAGATCTTGAGCACTTTGACTTCAACCTGCTGGCCGACGGAGAGCACGTCCGCCGCTTTGTTGACGCGGCTCCAGGCGATGTCACTTACGTGTAGCAGGGCGTCCACGCCGCCGAGATCGATAAATGCGCCGTAATCGGTGAGAGTGCGGACCGTGCCGCTTACGGTATCGCCTTCCTTCATCTCCGAGTAGCGGCGCTCCTTCACCGAGCGCTCTTCTTCTTCGGCCACGGCGCGGCGGTCGACCACGACGTCTTCGTCGGCCACATCGAGCTTGATGATGCGGCAGAGGATTTCCTGCTCGACCATCTTCTCCATTTCGGCGGCGTCGCGCGCTCCGCTGCGCGAGGCTGGCATGAAGGCGCGCACTCCCACATCGACGCTGAGTCCGCCTTTGATCACGCCGGTTACGGTGCCGACGATGGTCGCCTTTTCGGCGAAGGCCTTCTCGAGTGCCGACCAGTCTTTTGGCCGCTCGACTTTAGCGCGGGTGAGTTCGTAATAGCCCTCGGGATTGCGGCCCTTTACCGAAACCAGCAGCTTGATGCCGGGCCTCACGGTTTCGCCGGCACTCTCGAAGGCGGAGAGCGGCAGAATGCCTTCGCTCTTGAATCCGATATCGAGGATGACCGAATCGGCGGTGATGGCGATTACCGTGCCTTCCAGTTGTTTGCCGCCGTCTTCGCGCTTGTGGGAATGGCTCTTCTCGAACTGCGAGAGCAGGTCGCTGAAGGACTCGTTGGACTCGGTGGCGGACGGGGATTCAGGAATGCTGTCGTTGGCAATGGTTGGATTGGACATGAAAGGGTTACAGCCTCATCGGGTGTGATTCCCAAGTAGGATAACATCCTGCGCGACCTCGCATTGGTTTCGGGCGCAGGTTGGCGCGCGGGACAAAGCCTGTCGGGATTTTCATGAAGTGTTCACGCGCCATTAACTTGCCCGTTACAACATACTCAGTAAGCTTCCCTTGATTGCTTTCCAGAAATCTCCCCTAAGGACAATTTATGCTTACGAGAAAGCTAAAGGCCGCAAGTATTGGCGCGACTATCGGAATGCTGTTCGCCAGCGTCGGAGGGCAAGCGCAGTCTCATTCGAAAGCGAAACCTTCCACCACGTATCAACACGTTCTGCTGATTAGCATTGACGGCATGCACGCAGTCGATTTCACCAACTGCGTGAACGGGGTGTCGAACTCGGGCAATCAACCTTATTGTCCGAATCTGGCCTCGCTCTCCAAAACCGGGGTCGTCTACTTGCAGGCGCTCGCCCCAAGGCCATCCGATTCTTTCCCCGGTTTGACGGCGCAGATTACCGGTGGCACGCCGCGGTCGGCGGGTATCTTCTACGATGTAAGTTACGATCGGGCGCTTTCGCCGCCGTATGAAACCACTCCCTACGGCATTATTGGCGGCCCGACGCTATGTCCATCCGTGGTTGGAACGCAGGTCGGGTTCGATGAAGAGATCGATTATGACTATCAGAAGCTGAATGCCGGCCGTACCGACGGCAACGAGGGACGAAACGGCATCAATCCGAAGTACCTGCCGCGCGATCCTAAGAACGGATGCGTTCCGGTTTACCCTCACAACTTCATCCGGGTGAATACAATCTTCAACGTGGTGCACAACGCCGGTGGCTATACCGCGTGGTCGGATAAACATCCTTCCTACGATTTCACCAACGGTCCAACGGGAGACGGCGTGGCCGATCTGTGGTCGCCGGAAATAAACTCGATCCCGATTAACTTGCCCCCGGTGCAAGGCTGCAACCCATTGCCCGACCCGAAGGATGCGACGAGCAGCAATGCCTGGACTGACAGTTTCCAGAATATTCAATGCTACGACTCGCTCAAAGTTCAGGCCATTCTCAATGAAATTGACGGGAAGACGCACGATGGCAAAACGTCTGCGCCTGTGCCCGAGCTGTTTGGAATGAACTTCCAGGCGGTCAGCGTTGGGGAGAAACTGGTGGAAGCCAATCCTCCTACCAATCCCAATTACAGTCAGACCGGGGGATACCTGGATCCGCTCGGAACTCCAAGCGCGTCTCTGCAGCAGGAAATCGAGTACGTGGACAGTTCGATTGGAAGCATGGTCAGCGAGCTATCGAAGCAAGGACTGTTGTCGTCCACGCTGATCATCGTGTCGGCCAAGCACGGGCAGTCACCCATCGATCCCAACCGGGTGCTGCGCATTCCGGCGGATAATCCCAACGACGAACCACCTTCCCAGGTCTTGTCTCCGAGCGGTGTGGGGCCGGGCTTGCCGGTTGTGCAGGCAGATGAAGACGACGTTTCCTTGCTCTGGATCGGCGATCAGACCCAGACTACGGCGGATGTTCTGACCCTCGCAGCCAACGAAAGCCTTTACGGACAAGGCGAAATCTTCGCCGGCCCGATGCTGGATCTGATCTTCAACGATCCACTGGTCGACTCCCGCACTCCCGATATCGTGGTAGCTCCCAACGTGGGCGTCATTTACACGGGGCATCAAGCCAAGGTCGCCGAACATGGAGGATTTGCTAACGACGACCGCAACGTGATCCTACTGGTTTCGAATCCGGCGCTGCCAGCCTCCACCATCAACGGACAGGTGGAGACTCGCCAAATCGCTCCCACAATCATCCAAGCGCTGGGGCTGGACCCAACCCAACTACAGGCCGTGCAACAGGAAGGAACCGTCGAACTGCCGGGACTTCCGTTCTAACGCCTGGATGAGAATCGAACAAGCAACATCGGGGAGCGCAAGCTCCCCGATACTTTTTGCACGGGCTGGGGCGGAAGACAAAAGTTGACCGAGGACGGCGAACGCCTTCTCACCTGCGGCCCGATGCAACGTCGTTCTTAATGCGGTTGATAAACAATTGAATAAAGACTCCCGAAACCAGGCAACAGACAAACCCTACCCACAACCAGAGCGCATTTTTGTGTATGGCTCCGAGCAGAACTACGAGAATGCTCAGAAGGCTCATCACGGTAGTGAGAAAGGTTTTCAGGGTCAATCCGCTGCCCCGGCTGGACGACGGGCGAATCTCGGACGATGGTTGGCTAGTCATGGGAGAACGCTCCTTCCCCCTTGAACGAATCGTAGGCTCGGAGCGGGAGCGGAGTCAACGGCGGCGCGGGAGGGGAATCGATTGTCAACGAGTGCAGCGGCCTGCTACCGACAGTTACCAGGTTAATCGGTGACGGAATGTCGCGATTTCACCAGCGATTCCCCAGATGCTGATTTTTGATTAAGCAATTCGCTTTTCCAACCAAACGCGGCCAATGCGTTTACCCGCCTGTTTTGTCTGGTGGAGATGGCTGCCCTGCAATACGTTCTCGTTCATGGAGAACTCGCCAGATTTCAGCGCCAAGTTCGTCATGCTTCGCCGGATCGGTTTCCTTCATTATCTGGTCTAAGAGTTGCTCTAGATGTGCACTCAGGTCTGCGAGACGGTCCGACATAGAGCACTCCCAGCGAGGGACGATTGGTACATTTCAATCTGGCCGATTAGGTCAAAATGTAGCTCGATTCGCGCGATTCATTCGGACTGTGTTCCTGCGGCTTTGCATTCGTGGGGCTTCGAACTGAGCCTCAACCTCCCGCTCAGCTTGATCGTAGTCTCGCGACGACGATTGGAAAGACGCGGAGCACGCCTCGCAAACGCAAAACAATTGGCTCTCTGAATTCACGACGCGCAGTTTGCGTTTTGCCATCGAGTCGACTCCGTTCTCCCGTTTTTTCTTTCACCCTAACGCCGCCGTAATCGTCGAACCCTGGGAGAGAAACTGATTTCAAGACACTTCGAGCAAGGGCACATAAAAGCAGTATCGTTCGGGAAAGCAGTGTGGCCGCAGTGTTTGCAGATTAACCGCCCGTTCGGCAGAACCGTCATTGGACGGAACTTGCCATCGACTACGCAATACGGACAACGAACTTCTTTCTGTGCCATTCTCGGTGGTAGGTCGCGCGCTCGGTTCTCGCGCCGGAAATGCGAGTATAGGAGCCTTCCATGCCATCTGACTGTTTGACATCGAACACAAGCGCGAACGGCAAAGTTTGACTTTCGACATCTAATGGTGAAATCATTATTTCGTCGAGCGGATCGCAGCGGTACCTGCGGAAGCTTGATGCTGTTCCCGCCTTTCTTGCGCATTCATACGTCCTTCATCATTGGAGCTTGCCTTCGGCGCATTCGCAACCTTTGAGAGGAGGCCAATCATGACACCCGCGGTAACCGCCAGGAATCTCAAATTCGATCCCAAGACATTCCTTTCGACCATCAACGGCGGGAGAAAGATCGAAGCTTTTTCCAAGAAACAGACGATCTTTGCTCAGGGCGACTCCTCCGATGCCGTTTTCTATATACGGAAAGGAGAGGTAAGACTCACGGTGGTGTCGAAGACCGGGAAGGAAGCCACCATCGGCATTCTGAACGAGGGCAATTTCTTCGGAGAAAGTTGCCTTACCGGGCAGTCTCTCCGCCTGTGCTCCGCAACCGCCATGACCGATTGCTCCGTGATGAAAATCGACAAGAAGTCCATGATCGAAGTGCTTCATCGGGAACACGCGTTTTCCGATATGTTCGTGGCATATTTGCTCACACGGAACATCCGATACGAAGAGGATTTGGTAGACCAGCTTTTCAATTCGAGTGAAAAACGACTGGCCCGGATATTGCTATTGCTGTCTCATTTCGGCAAGGACGGTAAGCCCGAGACCCTAATTCCCAAGGTGAGTCAAGAGACCCTCGCGGAGATGATAGGCACGACAAGGTCGCGGGTCAGTTTTTTCATGAACAGGTTTAGGAAATTGGGGTTCATCGATTATCACGGTGGCGACGAATTACAGGTTCACAGTTCACTTCTCAACATCGTTCTCCACGACTAGCTGCCATCCGCTTTTGAAGCGCACAGCCCGGGAGGAGCAACGGTGCCTTGAACCTTGATGCGGCAGCGTTGACGCCTCCAGAATGACCCCATGCCCCGAAGTCGTGCGTGACTTTGCACGACGGCTTCGGAGCACGGGAGCGGTCACGAAGATTCGCCTACATCCCCGGCGCATCTCCGCTTGCAGGAGCTGCATGCAGCACACGGAAGGTGCTGCCACCGTTGGACCAGACGAGCACCAGCGCGTCTTGTCCCTTAGGAACAGCGGACAAGGCTTTCTGAACGTCATCCGCGTTCTGCACCGCGTGACGATTTACTTCTACGATCACGTCTCCGCGTTGCAGGCCGGCGTTATCGGCGGGGCTGCCGGGTTGCACTTGTTCCACCACCGCACCGTGGAGATCGCCTGACGCCTGGAGTTGCTGACGCAAGTCGGGAGTCATGTCCGTGACGCCGAGGCCCCAGCGCGGCTTGCCGTTGCTGGAGACTTCCTTGCCCTCATGGTCGCGGCTGCCCATGGCTTCGAGCGTTACCGGAACGTTTACGTTCTTGCCATCGCGCAGGACTTGCAGCTTGATGGTGGAACCGGGTTGCTTCTGTCCTACCTCGATCTGAAGCTGGCTGGCGTCGCTGATTTTCTGGCCGTCGAGTTCGGTGATGACGTCACCGACCTTCAGGCCAGCCTTGGCGGCAGGAGAGCCGTCTTCCACCTGGCTAACGACCGCGCCTTCATTGTTTTCGACGTGGAAGAACTTCGCATTCTCCGGAGTCACGTCGCTGATGCCGATTCCCATGTAGCCGTGAGTAACTTTGCCGTCGCGGATCAGGGCTTCCACGGTGGGCCGCACGATCTGAGTAGGAATGGCAAAACCCATCCCGGCGAAACTGTCGGAGGACGAGACGAGGAAGGTGTTGATGCCGATTACCTCGCCGCGAGCGTTTACCAGCGGTCCGCCGGAGTTGCCCGGGTTGATGGCAGCATCAGTTTGAACAAAGCTTCCGGGCGAGCGGCGATCCCGATTGAAAGGATTTGGACGATTAAGACCGCTGACGATGCCGCGCGTCACGGTGAAACGAAAGCCAAAGGGATTGCCGAATGCGAGCACCGTCTGGCCCGGACGCAGTGCGGTGGAGTTGCCCCAGGGCGCGTTGGGAAGATTTGTACCCTCGACCTTAATGACGGCGAGGTCGGTGAGCGGATCGGCTCCGATGAGCTTAGCGGGCAGGATTCTGCGATCCCCGAGCGTGACTTGAATGTCGACGGCGCCATCGATTACGTGGTTGTTGGTAACGATGTATCCGTCGGGCGAGATCAGGACGCCGCTGCCGATGCCGTGCTCAATCTGCGATTGCGGGCGCATGGGATGGTTGAAAAACGGACCGAACATGGGCGGAACGCCTTCGGGCAATTGCGGCATTTGGCCGTCCGCCATCTCGGACTTGGAATGCGACGTGACCGCAACGTTTACCACGGCGGGGGTGACGCGCGCGGCCAGCGTTTCCATGGCCTGGTCGAGTGAAAGCAGCGCGCCGACACTGTTATCGTCGAGCGGCGTCGCAGTGGGAGACGGAACTGGTCCCCTGGCGAACGCCGGCTTGTTGAATTCGTAAGTGGCGATCGACATCGCCAGTGCGATCGCGATTACAGGCGCAATCAGGCGCGTTAGAAGGTTCTTGCTGACCCAGGTTTTCATTGGTGGTTTCTCCTTGTTGAATCGTAAAAGTTAAACAACTAATTATTTAGTTTCTAAATGCATACTCATGTCCGTGCCTTA
The DNA here is from genome assembly GCA_963749985.1 of uncultured Acidobacteriaceae bacterium. Lineage (GTDB taxonomy): Bacteria > Acidobacteriota > Terriglobia > Terriglobales > Acidobacteriaceae > Sulfotelmatobacter. The sequence continues at coordinate 298,688 of CAVVOS010000010.1, forward strand.
GATCCTGGTTAAGTGGATTTCGGGGTGATTCCCTTCTGAACCTGGCGATCGACGGGATGAAACACGGTCAAGCGCCACACGGAGACGCTCCAGACCATCCTGCCGGAATCGTCAACTTGCTCGGTGTGCATCACGAGGAATACCGAATTCAGTTCGGTGATGTCGTTGCCGGAGTCGTTGAAGCTTGTGCGCACCAGCTGTGGAGGATATGGTTGAGGCTGTACTAACTTCGCGGATACCGCAGCGGCCGGCGGCGCGGAGTCATTCCTGTTGCTCCGGCGCGGCGGTCTTGCAGCTTGCGCAGTTTGCGCGACGACATCTTTTCTCGCAAAATCGTTTCTCGCAAGGGCGGTGCTCGAAACGCGGGTGTGGAGTGCCGCCGGAATCATCCTCGCCCTTGCTCCGACGCCGGCAGATTCGACGGGCAGGACCGGTGTCGCTTTAGAAGCGGACGCGGAAAAGCTGGGGAGTTCTTCCTCGAACGCGACGAGTTTGGGCGCGCGGGGCAGAGAGATCACGCAGACGGCTGAAAACACCGCGATCAAAACGAGAGCCGGTTTCCATACTCTGGTGGCGCCGCAGCGATCCGCGTCGAGGATTCGCGCGACCCGCTGCGCTGTCTGCCGCATTCGTCCCACGGCGGCTTGCGCCAACGACAAACTGCGGTGTAAGAAGCTCTTCTCGGCGACTGAGACCAGGCATTGAGCATAAGCGCGCGGGTTGGGGTTGGAGGCCAGCACGAAGTCGTCGCAGGCCATTTCCCGCTCCAGAGAGAGGCTGCGGCCGATCCACCAAACTGCGGGATGAAAAAACAAAAGCGCGCGCAGGATCTTCTGCGCCAGGTTGGTCCAGTCGTCCCAGCGGCGCAAGTGCGCCAGTTCATGCAACACAACGGCGTTTAGTTCAACGGGAGAAAGTTCCTGCAGCGCCCAGGAAGGAATCACGATTGCCGGTTTGAAAAAGCCGATCGCCGTGGGCACGCGCACGCGGCCGGAGGTGCAGATCTCGAACCGCCTGCCCGAGCTAAACTGGTTCAGAGTGTCGCGCAGAACCAGAGGAAGACTGCCGGGTTCGATCGCCGCACAACTCTGGCGCAGCTTGCGCAATTGCCAAAAGCCAAAGCCGATTCTCGCCAGGCCCGCAGCGGCAATCATCGCCCACAACAGAAAGAGATCGAGGGCCCATGAAACCGGCAGGTGGATCGCTGAACGCGCGGTCGCAATAGGCGACGAGGCGGTGAAGGTCATGCTTTCGAAGAACGGCCACGCCGCTATCGTCACCAAAACCGAGAACCACACTGCGAAGCGCGTGCTGGAGTCCTGCCGTCCGAGGGCGCGCAACAAAATCCAGCCAAACAGGGCGATGGCGATGCCTTCCGTCATGCTGTTCAGCATTCTCTCGGCGAACATCTGAGCCAGTGCGTGCCAGTAGGGCGCTATTGCCATTTGGTCACTTGCTCCCTTCCAGCATTTTTCGAAGGCGATTCAGTTCGGCGGCGTCCACGTTCTGATCTTCGAGAATGTTAAGCACGAGCAACTCGTGAGAGTTGCCGAAGAAGCGGCTCACCAGGCGACGGATCTCGGAGCGGGTAGCTTCCTGGCGAGCCACCAGCGGGGTGTACACGTGGGCGCGACCGTCTTTTATGTGCTTCACGTAGCCCTTCTTTTCGAGGATCCGGATGGTCGTGAGCACGGAGTTGTAGGCCAGCGGGGTCTTCTCGGGAAGGTCCTCCAAGACGTGCTGGACGGTGGCAGGACCCTTGTCCCAAAGCACTTCCATGAGCCGCAGTTCAGCCTCGGTCAAAGTCGCGGACTTCCTGGGGGGCAAGAACCATCCTCCTTAGCCTAAATAGGCACCCATAGCATTAGACGTAACAGCTGCCAGACTGTCAACTAGTAAATTAGTTGCAAGGGCCCATCCAAGGGTTGCCTGGGGATCTTTAATGGCTTTCAGGATGGGGGACGTGATCGGACGATCTCTATGCGTGATCGACGGGAGCGGACTTGGGGTGCTTCTTGGCGCGGATTTGATCTGTGGTAAATCCACGTCCGCAGACGCTGCAACGCCAGCCTGCGGGCGTAACTGCGAGGGACCCAGGCGCATACTGGTAATCGGGAAGCCGGGCTCGGACCAATTCGCTGCTGCATTCTGGACAGAGTCGTTGAATCATAGGCGCTCATGCACCGTGAAACTTATTGTAATCGTCGCCGAGACTCAATGCCCCTTGGCCTGAGCAGAGTGAGTCTCCTCCGCAGTTAGTCGAGAACGATCGCAATAGCCGTAGCCTTTTAGGCAAGCCGCGTAATTGCGTTTGTGCTCAGTATGGTGCTGACCGGAACCGGTAGGCGGTTCCGGTCAGCCACAAAATCCGTCTGGCTGGCAGCTTCCTGATGCGACTACTTGTTGTCTTCGCGGGCTTCGGCCACGTGAGCCTGGTGCCCGGCTTCGGATACAGCCTTCACAAACGCGTCCGCACTTGCGGGCGTTGACGCATGACCCGAAAGAATGGTGCGGAACATCATGTGGTGGCCATAAATGGCGCGAGTCGAGTCATTGTCCTGCTCGATAACCGCACCTTCCAACGTCAGACCGGCAAACACGCCTTTCGAACGCGAGTAGGTGAGCACCTCAGTATTCAGCAATATGTCAGTTCCAGCGGAAGTGTGACGGCCTACTGGACCCGCAGCCACCGAGCCTTCACCCGTCATTTCGAACTTACTGGAAAGCAGATGCTGTAAACCACGGTCGTTCATTACCAGCATGACCAGGTCCACGCCTTCGACTCCGATCTGCAATCCCCAACTCCCACCACCGACTGAGATGAATGCGGGAGCGCTCCAGCCTTCAGGCGTGCGGCAGGAGGCTACGCCGCGGCCGTGCTTGCCCCCGAAGATGAAGCCACCTTTGATCAAGTCCGGCACTACGATGATGCACTTGGCGCCGCTCAACACTTCTTCTGGAATGCCTTTATCGGGCGTTGACATGATCGATTGCAGAACGTCCACGGATTTCTGCATGCGCTCGACCGTGTCTTCCCGAGCCGAGCCTGCCCAGGCGCAAGTTCCTACTAAGCCCAGCAAGCTCATTAACAACAACGACATTGACTTCTTCATGTTTGGTTCCTTTGGGGGGCTGCACAACTAAGAGGGGAGAACTCCAGATGGCCTGACTTAGCTCAGAAACCTGAAAGAGATCGCAGAAGTCCTCGTCTCGTGCTTCATGATCACCCAGTCAGGAACGAAATAGCTGGTCTGAATTGCTCACTTGCGCTTTGTGGTCAAAGCAAATTCGGCCGCTTTTGCACAATTCCATCGGGGAGGTTTTCCTCCAATGTGAGCAATCCTGCACAGAATCGCCCGCCTCGGGCTGTCATGGTTGATTTACCGGTTTTACTTGCAAAAGACCCGATCACGCCGGCCCTTTACCTCGTGATGGAACAACGCCCCACCAACGAAGGAAATCGCGAAGGTCGCTCGATGGCACTTCGCCGGTTCCGCAATCGCTTTCGCAGATGGCTCGCGGCCCTCGCTGACTCGTTCATGAAGCGTTCCGAGGTCCTCAAGCCTACAAATCAGGACTGCGGTTCACAGCGGATGTGTCCTTTTTGCGGTTTGATTACTTCGCGATCGAAACGATGTTGTTTGGAGTGCGGAAAGCCGCTCGGAGGAGTTACTTAAGAAATAAACACAAGACAATTCTGGAAAGGCGTTCAAAAAGATAATCATGCTCTGGACAATTTTTGTTGTGCTCCTGATTCTGTGGCTTTTAGGCTTCAGTCTCCATGTGGCCGGCAGCCTGATCCACCTGTTGCTAGTTGTGGCGCTGGTGATTCTCGTCATTAACCTTCTGAGCGGACGAAGTGAGGTGTGAAGAATTTCGATTGAAACGCAGGTGGAGATTGAACGCATCGTTTCTTCAACGCGTGCCTCTACTTAAGCTTTATGTGGGAAAAGAGCGCGAAACCCACGGCTTGTAGCTTTCTTCAACATTCGCAGGGCCGCCCGGCCGGAGTTCTCAGGGAGGGGAGCTTTGGCGGCGGCTAACTCGCGCGCGAGATGCGTCTTAATGGATGGATGTCCTGTGCTAAGTGTGCACTGCTCCTTCGGTTTGGCTCTGCACATGGGACAACGAACGGATAAGATCCGTCGCAACGTGAGCTTCTTAGATTTCACGCGAGTATTATTCCGCATCGCTCGGTGGAAAGATGTTCAATTGTGCTCTTGAGATTTCAATTGTCCCAAGACGGGAACTTCACATCCAAAGTAAGTTCCGACTGGCAACATTGGAGAGTTTCTGCCTCTAAAGTCAGAATCGAACAGTTCCATTCCAGATGTTTTTCCACTCACTTGGTGAAAAAGGAACGCCTTTCCCATCGGTTGCTAATCGAGAAGGATGCACCTGGCGAAGGGCCTCTCCCTCCCGTGATCTGACGGGACGGCGGACATGGGCCAGCGTTTGGGCCTTTAGCGTTCCTTTACGTCGCCCATCCAGCCCCGCGTTCAGTACGAAATGGATGGTTGCCAGCAGGAAGTGAGCCCCGTCGGACTTAGTCACGAGGGCATCCACGGACTTCAAAGCGCCGTTAGGCAATTCCAGGTGGTCGGCCAGCATCACAATGGGCACGTCGGGCCGGACATGTTTGATCTCATCCGCGATGATTGCGCCATCCAAAAGGCCCAGGTAGTACTCGAGCACAATTGCATCGACGGGCCGCGACATGAAAAGCCGTAAACCTTCGTGGCCATTAGCCGCGGTGACCAAGTCGTATCCGTTGTCCTGCAACAAACTAAGTTGCGCCGGGTCCCGGTGAATGCAGAGCAGAGTACTATTAGTGGCCATGCGGTTTAGGTATATAGGCGGATTTCCCATAAGTCTGCTCAACATTGATCACAATTCAACAGGAGTAGCTTGGCAGCGATTGGGGTCTAAGTGGGAAACTGAGCAATATTGATCAGATATCTCCTTCACTAAGGTCCTAGCATCTTGAGGGGATGTCTTTAAGATGCCGGAGGACACGAATGAGAAAACAGTACCTTCATCTCTCCATCTATTCGTGTGACAGGTGTAGCGGACCGGTCATCGCCGGATCACTGGCGGTCCGCGAAAATGAAATATCCAAGGAGACTGAACTCCAGCAAGTAGGAGCAATCTGCCTCAGCTGCGGACATCGGGAGAGCAAAGCAACGGAGTCGGCACTGGCCCGCCATCTGTCGCCGGTTGAATGGGAAGTAGCGCGGGCGCCAGAGACCGGCCACCTAACGACTGCCTACACCGCATACGCGGAGGCGCTCAATCGTGCAGAACTACATTGAGCAAGGAGCTGTGGACCTGGAGCCCACCTTCTACTCCCCCAGCGTAGTGAATGAAACCCAATTTCCTGAACCGATTCATGAAGAAGCTGACTCGCGAACGAGTAGTTCCCACCATCTCCGCCAGGGTCTCCTGACTGATTTTCGGCACCACGGTTTCAGGGTTGCCTTCTTTGCCGAAATGAGCGAGCAATAGAAGAACCCGGGCCAGTCTCTTTTCACTGGAATTGAATAGTTGGTCGACCAGATCCTCTTCGTAACGGATGTTGCGGGCCAGCAGATAGGCCACGAACATGTCGGAAAAAGCGTGTTCACGGTGCAGCGCATCCATCATCGCAATCTTGTCCACCCGGAGAAGTTCGCAATCCGTTATGGCATCCGCGGAACCCATACGCAGAAGCTGGCCTGCCAGTGCGCCCTCCCCAAAAAAGTTTCCCTCATGCACAATGGCGATCGTCGCTTCCTTACCGGCCTTGGATACGACGCTGAGTCTCACTTTACCTTTCTGAATATAGAAGACTGCATCCGCCCCATCCCCCTGCGCGAATATCACTTCCTTCTTCGACGCAACCAGCAGCTTCCTGCCCTCGCCAATGGTCGCGAGGAAGGTGTCGGGGTCGAATTCGCGGATCTTCTTAGCTGGCGCAGCCCGCTTCATAAGTGAAATTATAAAGCTCTCTGGCCTCCGAGAATGAGCAATTGTGCACACTTTCATTTCGAGCAATGGCAGTGCGGGAATTTATGTGGTGGCCCTTATTAAAGAGCGATTAAAGAGTGCTGCGGCTGGATTGCCGGATTGGTAGAACAATTCCAGCAAGAGTGGTCACTTTTGAGCAGTTTTTCTCTTTCCCGCAGTCCACTATTTGGGTACTGCAACGAACGGAAAATACCTACTACAAGCTACCGATTCGTTGTATCTCACGACTTCTTCCCCAGGATCTCGTGAATTCCCAGGAGACACGACACATGATCAAGAGCACGATTTTCCTCACTATTCTGGTTCTGGCGCTTCCGTTTGCAGCCTTCGCTGGCAGCGTCGACTTCACCAACAGCGGCGGCACACTATCAGGCAGCAACAGTGGCTTAACCCTTTCGGGATCGACGCTGATTGCCGTGAATGGTCTCGGCGGCGGCCTGATTACCGGCAACAATCTCGGGACAATAAGTTTCAGCACAGGCGCCCTTACCGGCAGCTTGCAAACGGGCGGCACATTCGCCGCAGGCGGCACGTTTGAAATTACAGGTAACGGAACCAGCGGGATTCCCACCGGCGTCATCTTCAACGGCTCCTTCACTGGACCGGTGACTTGGACGCTGGTGACTCTCGCCGACGGGACCCACAACTACACTCTGACTGGTTCTTTGACAGGAACGTGGTACAACGGCACCACCGTCGACGGCGCGACCGTGCAGTTGACCATTAACACCGGCAAGGGTTTCTTCAACGGCCAGACTACTATCTCGAGCGGTGACACCAACATCAACACCGCGTCAACTCCAGAGCCCGGCACTCTCGGTCTTTTGGGCACGGGCTTAATCGGTGTTGCAGGCATCGTTCGGCGCAAGCTGAAGGCGGTCATAGCCTAGGCTCCACTGTAATTGTTGTTTATCCAGACGCCGCTGCAGGGCCAACCCTGCAGCGGGGGTTTCTCCGAAAGATGTATGCCAACATCGGTTCAGGTCGGCTCGATTTTGATCGAAGAGCAGCTCCCTGTCGCCCAGCTTCTGGGGCTGCAAAGTCAGCCTTACTCAGGCAGCTGGGGAGTAGTCAAATCCCTCAATAGTTTTGCCCTTGACCGCAAACTCCACGCGGCGGGATGGAACTTCTTTTTCATGGCGGCAGAAGTCGAGGTGATATTTCTTGGCGCGCTCGGAGCGAAGAAGATTCAGAACGCATTGCAGAGAATCCTCGAAAAAGTGAAGCTGCAGGATTTCAACTGCCTCGAAGTTACGGGAATTGTGTCGAAGCGCTTCCTGGGCCTTCCGTACGTAACTGTTTCCGCGCACTCGCGCCACATCCAGGAGAGCTGCTACCTGGACAGCGCCGAGGTACGGCGATCGTCCCAGCGCAACCGGGAATAAACCGGAGACCGAGGCGTTGTCCTTTCCGAGGAGTGAGCTTATGGCACCTGACGGAAATCAGAGTCTCGACCAAGTCCTTGAATCGGCCATCGTAATGTCCTGGACAGACTTGATGCACGGAACCGAAGCGGGATTGTTCCATATTGAATACGGCTTCGCCCCCGGCGGCACTTTGGACTATTTGAAGGTCTGGTCATCGATAACTCGAGGCCATTGGCTTCTGGCCTGTGAATACTGGATGTCAGCTTCCACCTTCCACGCCACCGGCGTCCGCTTCGATAACGGATATCAGTCGGAGGGGCTGGCCCACATTTTGGGATTTGTCATGCAGCACCAGGGCGCGTTCCAGCTTCCGCCGAACCTTGGCCGGCAGGGGTTGCTCCAGATTCCCACCCCCACCCAACAAGAGAGCACGGCGGCAGCCGCGCTGGTGAACCATGCCTTCGAGCGGCTCGGCTCAACGCTCGTCCAGCCCACGCCCGCCTGAGTCCGGGACGTCATTCAGCTTCGCATAGATCTGCCTCGCGGCGGGTTATACACAAAGGGGTACCTCTTCTAGGCCGCTTTATTCGCGCCCACGACCTCGCAAGGAGGTAAGGGCCTGTAACGGGGAGGGACGCCGACCGACAGGGTTTGGCCACTTCCGCCAGAGCTGGACAGTTATTGTTGTTTTTCCGCGGCCTCAATTCTTCGATCCCGATGCGGTGCGGTGCGAGGTTGGCCAGTGCTAAGCTCACATTTCTCTCCGGGCTTGGCTCCACAGGTGGGGCAACGAACAGACAGAGCCTGTTCCTCCTTGTTTTTCATAGCCGCATGATGCACCGTTCGTCGGCGACAGGCTGGTCAATTTTGACCAGCCAGCAAGTCCATTTTCGTTGAATACTTAAACGGAGGTAAATTTCAAACCAGTTCCAGTCAGTCGCTTCCGGTGCATCTGGAAGGCGGCCTCTTCAGTACTCATTCTCACCAGGTCAGGGACGAATGTCGCTATCGAACACAGTGATTCCCAAACGAGTCTTGGAAGTGGTTTCTCCTCGCCCCCTGGTGCGAGAAGGAGTCTCACCGGCGCGCGCGCGAGCGCAATCGAAGCCGTCGTTACCCAGTCGAATCGCGGTGATCGGCAATTATCTTCCGCGACAATGCGGACTTGCTACCTTCACCACGGACCTGTGCGAAGCCATCTCTGCGGAGTACGGCGCGGCTCGACTGTTGGCGTTTCCGGTCAATGACACCGAAGAAGGGTATGACTATCCGGCACGAGTGCGGTGGTCGCTCGCCCAGGACGAAGTCGCGTCGTATGAGGAAGCCGCCCGGTTTTTGAACTTCAACAACATCGACATGGTGTGCCTGCAGCACGAGTATGGAATCTTTGGGGGTCCGGCGGGAAGCCATATTTTGCATCTGCTACGCGGGTTGAAGATGCCGGCGGTGACCACGCTGCACACGGTACTGCGCGAGCCAGACCCCAACCAGCTTATGGTGATGGAAGAGATCGCGGAGCTTTCCGATCGCCTTATCGTCATGAGCCAGCTCTCCTCCCAAATTCTGCAGGAAGTCTTCAAGGTGCCGGGCAGCAAAATCGACATGGTTCCGCACGGAGTTCCAGATCTGCCGTTCCTGGACCCCAATTTCTATAAAGACCGGTTTGGCGTGGAAGGAAAGGCGGTGCTACTCACGTTCGGCCTGCTCTCGCCCAATAAGGGAATCGAAAACGTGATTCAAGCGCTGCCGCAGATTCTGTCGAAACACAACAATGTTGTCTACATAATCGCGGGCGCGACCCATCCTCATATTCTCCGTCGCGAGGGAGATCAGTACCGGGCGTACTTACAGGATCTGGCGAAGGAAGTGGGAGTAGAGTCCAATGTAATCTTCCATAACCACTTCGTCAGCCCGGAGGAGATGGTTGAGTTTATTGGCGCCGCAGATATTTACATCACTCCCTACCGCCATGAAGAGCAGGTAGTCTCCGGGACGCTCGCGTACGCATTGGGCGCAGGCAAGGCGATCATCTCGACCCCATATTGGCACGCGATCGAGTTGTTAGACGATCGCCGGGGGGCGCTGGTTCCCTTCCAAAATCCCGGCGCGATCGCACAGAAAACCGTAGAACTCCTGGACACACCCGCAATCCGGCATGCCATGCGTAAACGCGCATATCTCTTCGCCCGGGACATGATCTGGAAACGAGTAGCGCAAGGGTACATGGGAAGTTTTTCCCGGGTGCGCAGCGATCGCATGGAAAGTCCTCGAGTTCAGTTCTCGGCCCGCGCTACGCGGAAACTGCTCAATCAACTGCCTGCACTGAAACTGGATTACCTGAAGCGGCTGACCGATGACACCGGAATCGTTCAGCATGCCATCTTCACGATCCCAAATCGCGGAGAAGGTTACACCACGGACGACAATGCACGCGCACTCATTTTCGAGGTGCTGTTGGCGCAGCTTAACGAAGATCAGCTTGGGACGGCCGACTCAGCGGCCGCGACCATTGTCACCCCGGATTTGTCCTTCCGGTACTTGGCGTTCCTGGAGCACGCTTTTAATCCGGCGAAAGGCAGATTCAGAAACTTTCTCGGCTACGATCTCCACTGGAACGAAGCCGAGGGCTCCGAGGATTGCCATGGGCGCGCGCTGTGGGCACTGGGAACGGTTCTCGGGCGGTCGAAGGATCAAGGACTGAAGTGCGCGACCGGACGTTTGTTCGAGTTCTCTTTTCCCGCCGCGATGGGATTCAGAAGCCCCCGTGCCTGGGCCTACACCCTGCTTGGGATTCAGGAGTATCTCGATTCGTATCCCGGAGACCGGGATGCACAAAAAATAAGATCCTTTCTGGCGCGGCGATTGCTCGAAATGTATGAGTCGATCCGCAGCCGGGACTGGAAGTGGTTCGAGAATATTCTGGCCTATGGCAACGCCAGACTGCCCCAAGCGATGCTCCTGGTGGGCTCGGCGTGCGCGGACGATCGTATGGTTTCCGCCGGCCTGGAAGCGCTGGATTGGCTGCTAAAGACGCAGCATTGCGAAACCAACGGCCACTTTGTACCCATCGGATCGCAGGGCTTTTATCTCCAGGGTGGAGAAAAGGCGCGCTTTGATCAACAGCCAATTGAAGCTGCGGGCGCGGTTTCCGCGTCTTTACAGGCCTACCGCTTAACCGGCGACAGCCGCTGGCGCAACGAAGCCTGGTCGGCTTTCAACTGGTTCCTGGGCGACAACGATCTGCAAGTTTCGCTTTATGATCCCGTCACCGGCGGCTGCCGGGACGGCCTTCATCCCGACCGCGCGAATGAAAATCAGGGCGCGGAATCCACATTATCGTTCTTGATGGCGCATCTAGAGATGCGCACTCTGCAACAGTCTGAACCTATGGAGATCCTATCGTGACCGTACCCGCAGAAACTCTTCCGGGTCTAGTGGGCAATAGCTACGAGCCGCTGCTGCTGCGGCATCCTGGCAACCCGATCCTAACCAGCAGGGATTGGCCATACTCTATTAATAGTGTGTTCAATCCGGGCGCAACGTTGCTCGCGGATGGCTCTACGCTGCTGCTTTGCCGGGTGGAGGATCGCCGCGGTTTGTCGCATCTTTGCGCGGCGCGCTCTGCTAACGGAATGGATGGTTGGATCATCGATCGCGAACCGACATTGATGCCCAGTCCGACGCAGTTTCCAGAGGAGATCTGGGGTATCGAGGATCCGCGCATCACTTTCGTGCCCGAACTGCAGCAGTATGCGGTCACCTATACCTCTTATTCGCGCGGTGGTCCCGGGGTATCGCTGGCTCTGACCAAGGACTTCCACAGTTTCGAGCGCTACGGCGTGATTATGTCCCCGGACGACAAGGACTCGGCGCTTCTTCCGCGGAGAATCGATGGATACTGGGCGCTGATTCATCGTCCCGCAACCACACTGGGAGCGCACATGTGGATTTCCTACTCTCCCGATCTGCGCCATTGGGGCAGGCACAGGCTCATGCTGGAAGCGCGCCGCGGCGCCTGGTGGGACGCCAATAAAATTGGTTTGTCGCCTCCGCCCATCGAGACTTCCAGGGGATGGCTCGTGCTGTACCACGGAGTCCGGCACACGCCCTCCGGCTGCCTCTATCGATTGGGCTTGGCCCTGTTCGAACTGGAGAATCCGGCAAAATGCATACTGCGGGGAGATTCATGGATCTTTGGACCGGAAGCGGATTATGAGTGCCGCGGCGATGTCGACGACGTTGTCTTCCCCTGTGGATATACGATGGACCCGGACGGCGACACCCTCAACATTTACTACGGAGCTGCGGATTGCTCGATTGCTTTGGCTCGGGCCAGCGTGCGCTCCTTATTGCATTGGCTGGATGCCAATGGAAGCTGCGAGCGCCGTCAGCGGGGGGATTTATGAAGCCGCTGCGGCGGTTCTTTCAGTTTACTTTTGGATGCCGTCACGGCCAGCGGAGCCGGGTGTTCACGATCAAGGAACGAACGTACCAGGTGTGCCTGGAGTGCGGACAGGAATTAGATTATTCGTGGGCGCAGATGCACTCCCTGCAATCAGGGGTTGCCGGCAATCCCTATGCACCGCTCTAAGTCTCAGACACTCTAAAGCCGTGATGATTGGACCAGTCACGGTTATGAGCCCGCAATCTTAATCTCAGCATGTGAGCTATGTTGCTCAGACGCGAGAGTCTACACCTGTCATTCTTTATTCTCCTGAGTGTGTAGACGGAGCCGCGACCGCTGATTCGTAGCTCTTTTCTTAGGTCGCTGATCAAACCTGCGAAGCGACCACATCCAGCCGATCGGCAGTCTTCACCCGTGTTTAGCGCCGCGATCGCCGCGATCGCCATGCAAATACGATTTGACCCTAAAAGCTCTCAAACAACTGAGATTAGGGCAACGCCTCCAAGCGGATGAGAGGGGTTGGCCCGCGAAACGAGAAAGGTGACAAGCCATGCCTTTAATTCAACTTCTGGAAGTTCTTATCGTGGTGGGTGTTCTTCTATGGCTGGTGAATCGGTTCATTCCCATGCAACGACAGATCAAGTCAATCTTAAACGGAGTGGTGGTCATTGCCGTGGTTCTTTGGCTGCTTAATGTCTTTGGCTTGTTTCACTCCCTATCCAGTATCCACCTCGGAAAAGGATGAGGCGTAGCGAGGCTGTTTCGAAGACCACAACACGAAACTCAAACTTTGAATCGAATAACGCGGCAGATACCTGCCTTAAGGAGACACTGTGAAAACAAAGCTGTTGTTCGCCGCCGTAATCGCGCTGAGCTTGCCCGCAGTCGCGCAAAATGATCCTCAAAGAACCCCAATCGTGGAGCGTATGAACTCGACTCCCATGTTCCGGGTGATCGTCATCAGCCGCAGCGTGCAAGCGGTCAATTATGAGCATCGCAGCGGAAGTTCGAAGCTGGACTTCGCGGGCACGGACCTGATGCCCTCCGCAAATGGTGAAGCCAAGGTAAACAGTAAGCGCGGATCCATTGAGATCGACGCAGAATTTGGCGACCTGCAGAGGCCGACGACTTTCGGCAACGAGTATTTGACTTACGTTCTGTGGGCGATTTCGCCCGAAGGCCGCGCCGAGAACCTGGGTGAAATTTTAGTTGGCGACAACCATCGCAGCAAAGTGCGGGTAACCACCGACCTTCAGGCATTCGCTTTGATCGTCACCGCGGAACCCTACTATGCCGTTCGGCAGCCCAGCAATGCAGTTGTGCTCGAGAACGTGGTTCGCGAGGACACCAAGGGAACCAGCGAAGCGGTGAATGCCAAGTACGAACTAATGGAACGGGGCGGCTACATTCCCACCGGCTACAAGTTCGATCCGGTGGTTCTGAACGCCAGGTTGCCGTTGGAATTCTTCGAGGCGCGTAATGCGCTGCGCATCGCTCAATCCGAGGGAGCCGAGCAGTATGCCAGCGACAGCTATCAGCGCGCCGTCAAGTTAATGAACAACGCCGACGAGTATGCGACCAGCAAACACATCGATACGAAACCGCTGATCGCAATCTCTCGCGATGCCGTACAGACGGCCGAAGATGCACGGGCCATTGCAGTCAAGAGAGAGGATGAGCTGCGCCTGTCAAACGAACGACAGAATTCCGCGGACGCACAAGCGCAGACGCAAGCCCAGGCGGATGACGCGATGCGGCAGAAGGACCGAGCCCAGGCGGCCACGGCCCAAGCAGACCTAGATGCAGCCAAGGCACGAACGGACGCAGAGAATGCACAAGCTGCAACGGCGAAGGCTCAGTCCGATATGGCGCTCAATCAGGCTGCATCGGCAAGTGCAGTTTCCGCAGCGCAGGCTGATGCGGACCAAGCCCGCTTAGCTGCGCAGCAGGCCCAGCAGAACGCGGATCAGGCCAACACCGACAAAGCGGCCATGCGTGCGAAGTTATCCGAGCAGTTAAATTCCATTCTGCAAACGCGCGACAGCGCGCGCGGGCTCATCGTCAGCATGTCCGATGTTCTGTTTGACACCGGGAAGTACTCGCTCAAGTCGGGAGCACGGGAGAAGCTGGCTAAAGTCGCCGGCATTCTGCTCGCCTACCCTGGGCTGAACATTGAAGTCGGCGGCTACACGGACAATGTGGGCGGCGATAGCATGAATCAGACCCTGTCAGAAAATCGCGCCGATTCAGTGCGCGACTACCTGGTGCAAGAAGGCGTAGCCACCAATTCAGTCAGTGCCAAAGGCTTCGGTAACACTTTGCCGGTAGCCACCAACGACAACTCTGCCGGCCGGCAGCAGAACCGGAGAGTGGAACTTCTTGTATCGGGCGACGCCATTGGCAGCCCGGTTAACGCGACAACAGGAAGCTTGCAGTAGAGCAAGCGGCCGAAAACGAATCGATCGACAACGGAGGCACAACCCATGAAACTGGTAGGAGTGATCAGCACAGCAATTCTGTCTTTGAGCCTCGGAGCAGCTGCTCCGGTATACGCACAGGAGCAGCACGACCAGCAGGAGGAACAGAAAGCCAAGCCTGCCCAGGACGAGAAAAAGGCGCAGCCCGCTAAGCCCGCACAGCAAGAGGATAAAGGCGCGCAACAGAAAACTGCGAAGCCGGAAGAGAAGAACGCTCGGCAGGAAAAAACTGCCAAGCCGGAAGAAAAAAACGCACAGGCTAAGAACGCACAGCCGGCGCATCACTCCGGTGGTGGACGCATTCCCGACGATAAGTACAAGGCTAATTTCGGATCAGGCCACACGTTTCATGTCAGCCAAGGCGACTACGGGAATCGCCGCTTCCAATACGGCGGCTATTCGTTCGGCTTTGTTGGCGCATGGCCCAGCAACTGGCTCTACACGCAAAACGTTTTTGTAGTCGACATTGACGGCGTGTATTACCTGTGCAACCCGATGTACCCGGGCGTTAACATTGCGCTCGTCGTCAATCTATAGCGGCTATCCGCTGCGGCTTGGGGCACAACCAAGTTGGCAAAACGGCGCGGGTCCCTGGCTTTGGGCTCGCGCCGCTTTCTTTGCTGCACAGTAAAGGCCATCCCGGCAAAATCGATTTCGGTAGCTTTCTCTGCCTTCCAAGAAACTGATCCATATTGCACAGACCTTGGCGGTACATCCGTGGAATCCTTCCCTGTGACGCAAATGTGACGCGTCCGCCCTTCACTCCACGCAGCCCGCAGCAGCAAGGCACAACCGGGCAATCGAAGGATGATCAGGCAAGGTGACTAAAATGCGTACCATCCGTTTGTTGTTGCTAGCATTTCTAATACTGGCCATACCGGCCACATTGCTCGCGCAGTTCGGAGTGTCCATCACCATCGCTCCGCCCGAGCTACCGGTGTACGAACAACCCATGATCCCCGCAGCCGGTTATTTGTGGACGCCCGGCTACTGGTCTTACGGGGAGGAAGGCTACTTTTGGGTGCCGGGTACGTGGGCGGAGCCTCCTGAAGCAGGTTTGCTCTGGACTCCTGGTTACTGGGGTTGGGGCAACAACGCCTACGCTTGGAATGAAGGCTACTGGGGCGAGCAGGTCGGCTTCTACGGCGGCGTCAACTACGGCTTCGGCTATGGTGGGGTTGGCTATGGGGGCGGATATTGGAACAACGGGGCCTTCAACTACAACTCCTCAGTAAATAACGTGAACGTCACGATCGTTCACAATGTTTACAACAAGACCGTAATTAACACCTCGGTGAACCATGTCAGCTATAACGGCGGCAGTGGTGGAGTTACTGCCCGCCCCACCGCTGCAGAGGAGACCGCGGCCCACGCACGTCATACTCCAGCAACAGCCGCACAGACCGAGCATCAACAGGCCGCCAGCAAGAACCATGAACTATTGGCGTCTGTGAATAAGGGACGGCCGGCGATCGCTGCAACATCAAAACCGGGAGAGTTTTCCGGCAAGGGTGTAGTTGCAGCCAAGCAGGCGGGAGCACCTTACAAGGCTGTGGCACCCGAGAACAAGGCTGCGGGGAACAAGGCAACAGAGAACAAGGCCGCCGAGAGCAAGGCCGCTACCACTCGCTCGACCGAGAACAAAGCAGCTACGAACAAAGCAGCTGAAAATAAGGCTTCCGAGAACAAAGCTGCCGAAAGCAAGGCCGCTACCACTCGCTCGAACGAGAACAAAGCAGCTACGAATAAGGCAGCTGAAAATAAGGCTTCCGAGAACAAAGCTGCCGAAAGCAAGGCCGCTACCACTCGCTCGAACGAAAACAAAGCTGCCACGAATAAGGCCGCTGAAAATAAGGCTTCCGAGAACAAGGCCGCCGCGAGCAGGGCCGCTACCACTCGCTCGAACGAGAACAAAGCAGCTACGAATAAGGCCGCTGAAAATAAGGCTTCCGAGAACAAGGCCGCTACTACTCGCTCGAACGAGAACACCGCGAAGCCCAAGGCCGCTCGAGCGTCCACGGAGCCAAGTAAGGCGCCTGCCGCGCACGCGCA
Organism: uncultured Acidobacteriaceae bacterium; assembly: GCA_963749985.1. Classification (GTDB taxonomy): domain Bacteria; phylum Acidobacteriota; class Terriglobia; order Terriglobales; family Acidobacteriaceae; genus Sulfotelmatobacter. The sequence goes on from CAVVOS010000010.1 coordinate 314,995, forward strand.
GCCCGCGCCTCGGGAACAGGCCGCACCTCGCGCCGAAGCCGCACCACGGGCGCAGAGTGCACCACATCCGGAGACTGCGGCTCATGCGCAGCCTGCACCTCGTCCTGCTGCAAAAGAAGCGCCGAAAACCGAAGAGCGCCCTCGCCAGTAGCGATTGACCGCGCGAGGCATTGCGTCAGGCGGTTTGAGGCATAAGTGAAGGTTGATTAACTCTTATAGTGGTGCGGGTCCGCTCCGTGGGCTCGCGCCATTTTCTTTTCTGGCTGCGCCTTGCTCGACTTGATATTCCGCGTCCTGGAGACGTTATCCACCCGGAGTCACCTGCGTCCCTGCGAGCACTAAATCCGTTTAGATCCTACCTCTTCGCATTGAGCAGTTTTGACCATCAAGGAAACGGGGGAACGCCTATAACGAAGCTAGCCTTCCCCCTCAAGGTCGGGTTCCGATGTTGCGAAACTTGGGGACCGGGGACACTGTGCTGGAATTGGACAGAATCAAAGCCGCCACCTTTAGGAGTGACGTTTGACGCCGCCTCAGCGCAGTAGATCAAGGAGGAATTATGCTTGGAACTATATTGATTGTGATCTTGGTTTTAGCACTTTTTGGGGCTCTACCACGATGGCCACATAGTCGTGACTGGGGTTATTACCCGACCGGAGGAGTGGGACTCATCCTCTTCATCGTTATCATTCTCCTGGTTCTCGGGCGCATTTGAGCCCTCTGGGGTACTCGGTATTCATCAGGCAATGTTTTATGTCCGGGTGACGTCTCTGCTTCCTCTGAGTTTCGCAGACCAGGGAGATGAGGCGTCATCATTGTATCTCCCTTACGGTCGTGAACAAACCTGCTTCGCGCAGCCGCGCGAGGATCTTTTCGACGGACTCCTCCGGACTTCCGGCAACGGAGATAGGCCAAGCGTCGGAAGGCACTTCTAGCGTTGCCAGTTGGCTATTGAGCAAGTCCGGGTTCATGTAAGGATGATGACGCGACTGGATGCGCTCTTTGATCAGCGAGGCAGGCGCGTGCAGATAGACAAATTGCATTTCGTTTTTCGCAAAACCGCCAGCCAACACCTCGCGGTACTCCTGCTTTAGTGCCGAGCAGGCCAGAATAACGCTTTCCCCTTTTTGAGAATACCGCAGCATGCGCTCATGCAGCGCCAGAAGCCACGGCCCGCGATCGGCATCGGTCAGCGGGATTCCCGCAGCCATTTTCCGCCGGCTTTCTTCTGAGTGATAATCGTCAGCGTCTTCGAATTTCCACCCAGTACGAGCGGAGAGCAGCGCTCCGATGACCGTCTTGCCCACGCCGCTCACACCCATCAAGACCAGGATCAATTTTCACACCCCAGAGGGACGGACGCGAACGCAGATTTTCCCGTAATTATACTTGCAGTGAATAATGTTGTTCCGACATCTCTCGCAATCTCTCGGCTGCGAGTTCCGGCGATATGTCGCGCTGTGGCGATGCCAACAGCTCAAAACCCACCATAAACTTTCTCACAGCAGCTGAGCGCAGCAGCGGCGGAAAGAAGTGCCCGTGGAAATGCCACTCCGAATGTTCACCACCATCCGTGGGACGCTGGTGAAAGCCCATCGAGTACGGGAAAGAGGTCTGAAACAAATTGTCGTAGCGGGTCGTTAAACGCTTGAGTATGTCGGCCAGGGCTGCGCGTTCTGAGGCATCCAGCCTATCGATATCGGTGAGGTGCCGCTTGCTCAGCAGCAAGGTTTCGAATGGCCAGGTCGCCCAGAAAGGCACCACGGCGAGAAAGCAATCATTCTGGCAGACGACCCGCTCGCCTGACGCCAATTCCAGGCCAGAGTAATCACACAGAAGACAGCTGCGGTGTTCCCGCCAATAATCTTCGAGCGATGCCTGCTCCTTTCGCGGTTCATTTGGAAGGGTCTGCGTGGCCCATATCTGGCCGTGGGGGTGAGAGTTGCTGCATCCCATCATCGCGCCACGATTTTCGAAAATCTGGACGTGGTTGATCGATGCGAGATCGCCAAGACTTCGGTACTGCTCGGCCCACACGTCGACAACAGAACTGATTTCGTCCGGCGCCATTTGCGCCAGCGTCAAGTCGTGGCGTGGCGAGAAGCAGAGAACGCGGCAAATGCCGCTCTCCGCTTTTGCGATAAGCAGATTCTTACTGCCATCCTCGACCGTCAGGCTCGGCAGGTCGGGCTGCAGCGCGGCGAAGTCGTTGTCAAAAACATAGATGGACGAGTACTGCAGATTGCGCACGCCACCAGCGCGGAGGTTCCCCGGACACAAGTAACAGCTGGGGTCGTAAGCGGGGGAGGATGACTGAGCAGGCTTTTCCGTTTGGCCTTGCCAGGGTCGATCCGTACGATTGGGCGAAACCAGAATCCAGTCTCGCGTCAGCGGATTGTAGCGGCGATGCGACTTACTCTGAAGCTTGTGTAGTTCCACGCCAGTCAGTCCTCGCCTTCCGTTTGCGCACGCAGCAGGCGCCTTACCTGCTCCCGTGATTCTTCGAACGCGCGCACCGTGCTGTGATCGCTCTCGCCGATTAGATTCACACGGTCGCACGACTTGAAAATGCTCGATGGGCGGGCGCGCGGGCCGCGACTTCCTTGATGTTCATGGCGACTCAGATTACCATCGTTCGCTCGGCAGAAATTATATAGCTTCGTTAGGCTGGCACGCTTTGTAAGCGACTACAGCGCGGCTCTACGCTCGACGCTATTTTTCGTGGCTACAAAGGAGATTCGTGATGACACGGTTATGGAACACATTTATCTGGCAGCTTGTTGCCACGCGTGGCCTTTCAGCAGTGGCCGTCTTTGCCTTTCTCGTTTCGTTAACGCTCTCGGCCAAGGCGCAGTCTGCCCCTGAAGGCGCACGCATCGCGAGCGCGCTCTCCAGCCAGTCCCAGACGGCAATCCAGCGATTGTCGAGCCTAGACGCGCTGCCTGCGGACGGATGGAAGACGCATGTGGGCGATCTTGCACATGGGGAAGCCGTCGATCTGGATGACTCGAGTTGGCCTGTCGTCCGGGGCAGAACCGAGGCCACGACCGAAGCGGTCTGGTATCGCCGCTCCATCACCGTGCCTCCCACGCTGAACGGATACGACCTCACGGGCGCCAGAATCTGGTTCAGCTTTCGCGCCGACGCGAACGGCCCCATGCCGGAGATCATTTACTTGAATGGCCGTCGCGTGGCCATGGGCGACGACCTTGAGCCCATCGTTCTCTTCGATCATGCAAAATCCGGCGACACGGTGCTGGTCGCGGTCAAACTACTGCCCACCGTCGACAGGAAAGTTTTCCAGGGGACGGAGCAGAAAATCGAGTTTTCTGAGAGCCGTCCCAATCCCGATGACCTGCGGATCGAGTTTCTCGCCTCCGCGATTCTGCTTCCGAGTCTGTCCAGGAATGTCTCTGCAGATACTGCCGTGCTCGAAAAGGCCATTCGCGCGGTGGATCTGAGGGCACTCGATGCGGCAGACCAGGCAGCCTTTGACGCCTCGCTGCGGCGCGCTCAGGAATCACTGGAACCGCTGCGGCCAACGCTCCGGCAAGCCAGCCTGCACCTTACCGGCAATGCACATATCGACGCTGCGTGGCTCTGGCCCTGGACCGAAACTGTCGACGTCGTCCGGCGCACATTCGGCACAGCTCTGCAACTGATGAACGAGTACCCCGACTACACTTATACGCAGTCGGCCGCCGCGTACAACGAATGGATCGCCGAAAAATATCCACTGATGAATGCGGAGATCAAACGGCGGATCAAAGAAGGCCGCTGGGAGATTGTCGGCGGGATGTGGGTTGAGCCCGACTTGAACATCCCCGACGGTGAGTCCACGGCGCGTTCGTTGTTGATTGGAAAGCGCTGGTTCCAGAAGGAGTATGGCGTGGACGTCCACATCGGCTGGAATCCAGACTCGTTTGGTTATAACTGGCAGCTACCGCAAATCTACAAGAAGTCCGGCGTGGATTACTTTGTCACCCAGAAGATGGCTTGGAATGACACGAATCAGCTGCCTTTCAAGCTGTTCTGGTGGGAGTCGCCAGACGGCAGCAAGGTCCTCACGTACTTTCCCCATGACTACGTGCATACCGATCTGAATCCTGTCCGTCTGGCGGACGACCTCGCAACTGCACGCAAGCAGGCGCCGGGATTGGCCGAGATGATGGACCTGTACGGAGTGGGCGATCATGGTGGGGGCCCGACGCGAGCCATTCTGGACGAGGGTGTGCACTGGATGCAGCCGGATAAAATCGTTCCGCCGATGCGGTTCGGCACGGCCTCGGCCTACTTCCATGACATCGCCAGCAAGATTGATGGCAATTCCCCGGAGTGGGACTATACCTCCATTGCCCGTGGCTATACCGAGCCTCCTGTGCCGGCGCCCGGACAAATCAGCATTCCCACGTGGAAGAGCGAACTCTATTTTGAATACCATCGCGGCGTAATGACGACGCAGGCCAACCACAAACGCAACATGCGTCAGAGTTCCATGTGGGCACTGAATGCCGAGAAGTACGCATCCCTGGCTTGGCTGGATGGAAAGTCATACCCGGCCGATGCCTTGACCGAGGCATGGAAGAAAATTACCTTCAACGATTTTCATGACCTGGGCGCTGGATCCGGCATCGGCATCATCTACAAAGACGCGCAGCGCGACTATGACCAGGTGCGATGGGCGACGAATGAGATCTCAAGCAACGCACTGAGCACCCTTGCCGCACACGTGAATACGAGCGCGGGTGGCGGGATTCCTGTGTTCGTCTTCAATCCTCTGGCGTGGCGGCGCTCCGGCCTAGTGACGCTCGACGTTCAAATGCCTTCCGCGATTGCAGGCCCGCTGTCGGTCGTCGATCCGCAAGGCAATGTCCTTCCCTCGGAAGTTCTGGGCAACGACCAAGCGACCAACACGTATCGCCTGCTGGTGGACGTCAAGAACGTGCCATCAATGGGCTACACCATCCTTCATGTTGTCCCCGGCGCGAAGCCAGTGGCCACGGATCTGAAAGTGAGTGGCCTGACGATGGAGAATGCGAACCTCCGCGTCATGGTGGATCCAAAGACAGGCTGCATCACCAGCCTTTTCGACAAGCACTCTAACTTCGAATCGCTGGCCAGCGGCGCTTGCGGTAATCAGTTGCAGACCTTCAAGGACACTCCCAAGAATTACGATGCGTGGAATATCGATCCGGGCACGCTGGATCACATGACGCCGATCGACACGACAGACTCGGTGGAACTGATCGAGAAAGGTCCGCTACGCGCCGTAATTCGCGTATCTCGAACCTGGCAAAGCTCAAAGTTCGTGCAGGACATCACGCTGTATGCGGGAGCCGATGAAGTCGACGTGGTGAACGATATCGAGTGGCATGAGACACACGTTCTGCTGAAGACCGCCTTCGCGCTGGCTGCAAGCAGCAACCGGGCCACGTATGAGATTCCTTTCGGCAGCATTGAACGCTCCACTACGCGGAACAATAGTTGGGAACAGGCACAATTCGAGGTTCCGGCGCAACGCTGGGCCGATCTTGGCGATGGGCAGCACGGCTTCAGCCTGATCAACGAATCCAAGTTTGGCTACGACGATCAGGACAACGTTCTGCGCCTCACGCTCTTGCGTTCGCCAGTTTGGCCGGACCCGGAAGCCGATCGCGGGCACCATCACTTCCGCTACGCCCTCTATCCACACGCAGGCGATTGGAAGCAGGCCCTCACCGTGCGGCATGGCTATGAATACAACTACGCGTTGCAAACTATGCAGGTGGCCGCACACGCGGGCACGCTACCCTTGGAGCATTCGTTCGCATCGGTTCAACCGGATAATGTTGTTCTGACGGCGATGAAGAAGGCGGAAGACAGCGACAGTCTCATCTTTCACGCCTATGAGTGGGCGGGTAAGTCGAGCAATGTAACTTTCACGGTCCCCAAAGGAGCCACAGGCGCCATCGTGACCAATCTTCTCGAACAGCCGCAGGGATCGCCGCTGACGATCGCTGGAGAGCAGCTGACCGTGCCGATTCATCCCTTCGAGATTCTCACCCTTCGCGTCGACTACGCGCGGAAAGCGAAGTAGGTAAGTCATTAGGAAACAATACGCGGTTCGTAGCGCAGACTGAACAGCTCTTCTTTGTGAAACTAATGGGCCGGTGTTTCCCGCACTGGTCTTGTTCTCACACACACGAGTCGCTCTTGTTCTGGTTTGTTATGGCGTCGTGAGTTTCATCAGAGGCTAGTGGCTGATCGGAAGGACCACGTCATGCCCCAAGAATAGAAGGCGACGATGATGAGAATATTTACTGGCATCCCAAAGATAATGTAGAGCACGGGCATGAACAGAACTGTTTTTTGCAAGAACAGAGCCTGGAAAAGCACCTGGAAGGGCAGGAACAGTGCAAGATGAGTCATGGCGATGGCCGTCAGGAATGCCTTTTTCAGCAATCCGAAATCAAAAATGTAGTAAGTCAATCCGAACAGCAGAGGGATGACGGAGATCAATGTGATCCCAGCCGTAACAAGACCTTCCATGTAGCTGTCCGGAGTGTGAGGAAAGCGCGCCGGCAGAAAAATAAAATACAATAGGGCGGTCGCAGGCACCAACAGAATTGCACGTAATAGATATTTAATAGGGATGAATTTGCCGGACAGAAGAAAGCTACCCGCGAAAAACGACAAGGTAACAACACAGGTTAGCCACCAGATCAGAGCGCTCGGGAGCACGGGTTCCATGCGCAGGTAGGGAACGTCAAAGCTAACGAAGGACGTCACATGATGGTGTGCCAGACCGAGTTCGGCGCGCAAAGGCAAGAGCCGAATGCCAAGTACCAGGACCCGGGTCCAGAATCGGCAGACCTTGGCCAGCAATACTAACCATATCCAGGAAAAGCACGCGAAGAGAAACACTGCGGCGATCAGATTCATGGGCCCGAGCCGAAAGTGAGCGAGCGCCCGGTGCATGAGAATGACGCCGCCGCGATGTCCTCGTGGACGCACAGGATCGGCTATTCTTGAGACTTCGCGTCTCCGGGCAAACCTATCTCCACGCTCAAAACTCGCGGAAGAATCCAAGGCTAATTCCACCTCTCTGGTAGAACGGGTTGTGGTAGTAGTCTCCGACGAGGTTAGCGCCCCAGTTTGTACCGATCCACTGGCGCCAGGTGACGCTTAGGGTTTGACTCTGAAAATCGCTGAGGCTCACGTCGGGCCCGACGAGTTGAAATGCCTCTTTGCCAAAACCACCGCGCAGCGTGATGTAGTGCTGCTTGTTTCGTCCTTCAGTTACGGCCACGAAAGCAGCCGGCGAGAAGACCGCTCCCGGATTGCTGACATTGAAGCGAATTCCTTCTTCAACGATCCAGGGCTTTACGAAGTAATAAGTGCTGCCCAGGAAGAAACTGTGGTCGCGGTGGACGTCCTTCGCAGCGTAGTAACCGAAACCGAAGGTGGTGATCAACTGCTTGCGACTCATCCATTTTTTGTTAATGAAGGCATCGGTTCGGAAGCGGGGCCAGAAAAAACCTCCGACACTGGAACCCAGTGTCAGCGAGCCGTACCAGTCGGGATTGAAGTTGTAGGTATCTCCTGCTCCCAGATACACGCCGGCATCGCCGAATTCGTGCTGACCGTTGACCTCCGCATTCACAGTGTTATTGCCCGTTGCGACTATTCCGCGAGCATAACCGCCCACCCAGTGTCCGAAGCCATTCGTCAGACCCATATAGTCGCCGCCCGCTTCAACAGAGTTCGTCAACGGCTTCCGTCCAGTTTGCGGCGGGATATCAGCGTCGGGCTGCAGTGGCGCAGTCTGCGCGGTATTGGCCACGCCTGAACTGGATAAACCGGCACTGGCTGAAGGGACGATGTCTTGCATGACGTCCTGGGCCCGTGAGCGCGGCACGGCAATAAAGGCTAAAAGGAGGAGGGCTGCTGCAATCCGCCCTTGCTGTTGGTGAGTGATCGTCATTTGGTTAGAGTCTCGGTTTCGAATCGGAGGTCTTTCCCGTCTCCAGCTATGATGATCCAGGCATCATTGTCCCGGACCACCTTGGCAGTCCCCAGCACGACTTTCGGTTCGCCGAAGCGGCTCGCTGGAAGCCGCCACGTCTCGTGATCCAAGGTCTGGGGATGAGTTGCTTCGACTGTGATCAGACCAGCGCTTTCCGACATCTTCCATTTCACCTGTTTGCGAGAATTCAAGAAGTTCGCAAGTTCGGTCATGGTGTACCAGCGGAATCGTCCAGCGGCTTTCAACCGGCCTGTTTGTTCCAGCCACCGATCGACGAGATCGTGGTATTGCAGAATTCCCGGAGGATGGAAATAGACCAGCCTCACCGACTGTTGGTCCGAGGCGAAGTCGGTAATAGCCGTAAGCCATCGCTCGATTTCGGCGGCGGAATATCCTTCGGTACTCATTTCCTCGAAGCCCGCGGCTCGATCGAGGTGGAGAATCGGAAAAGCCCAGACGTTTTGGGTTTCGCGTTCGCCGTCGCGATATCCCTGCGTGGGGCCCATACCGGTGTCACCGGTGAAGTAATACGCGACGAAGCCGTGAGCTTCCAACCAGCGCGTCACCCATGGGGGCTGATTACCATTTGGCGCGGAATATTCGAGCACGGGTTTTCCCGTAATCTTTTCCAGTGAGCTCTTGTTTAGTGCCAGAAACTTTTCCAGGTCTTTTGGATTGTCGGTTTCAACGTGAGCGGAAAAGTAGTCGTGAATCCAGCCGCCATGGCTTCCAATCGAATACCCGAGACCCTCGAACTTGCGAATCAGCCCCTGACTGACCGCATTGTGATCGACATTAAAGCCCCTCGTGTCGCCTTCTTGGCTGGCATCGGGACCGGCTGTGATGTGAATCGAGTAGGGACCTTGTTGCATGAGTTTCCACGAACTCATTTCCTGGAGTGGCTTGATTGCCGCGTTGGAGTCAATATGCCAGTTCAGGACCAGTCCCCCGACTCCGTCCGGGACGGGCATTAGATAAGGCAACGACAGCGCATGCCCCGCGAAGTACTTCAGAAAGGCATGCAGCAACAAACCATCTGTATTGCCTTTCAAGTATCCCAAGGGCAGATTCACAAAGAGGACGGAACCCTTCTTGTAGGAATTCTCACCAGCCACGAGTCCATTGCTCGAATGAAACAAAACTTCGCCAGTGTAGTTGCCTGATGTTACGAAGCTGGGATACTGCAGGTCGCCATATTTGTAGCGTCTGAGTTCAGTCTCGAACGCGCCACCTGAAGACCGAGTGAAACCATCTTTCGCTGTGGAGGTGTTAGTTTCCGCATGAAAGGGATAGTATTTCCCGGGCGGTATTTCCATCTGACTCACAATTGCATTCGTGCTGGTGACTTTGTTCCATTGAATCGTCCTGTCCCCAAACTTATCGTAGAGAGCGTAATCCACGCCCACCATGTCCGACAGGCGCGAACGGCCGGCTGCGAAAGTACCGTTCAGCGAAAATGTGCCGGCGTCATAGACCAGCATCAGTTTTCCACCGTCTCCCACAAAGCGGTGCAGCGTAGCTATAAAGAGGTCACTTGCCTGCTTATGGATCGAGTCCGGCAGAATCACTCCCGCGCACTTGGACTCGCCCCACAAGGGCCGCAGAAAATCCGAGTCGTGCACGGGGACTACATGGAGACCTTCTTCACTGCCGGCATCCAGCCACATGGCTACTTTGGGATCGGAAAAACTTGTACTGTCCGGAACCAGCAGAAGCAGGCGGTCGGCGGTTGAGCGAAAACGATCGCGGGTCGCCCAGGACACAAGCGCCCATGCGGTCAGGATCACGAGAATCGCGCTGCTCACCGCGATGAGAATTCTGTGACGCTTCATGGTCTGGCCACCACGTGACCATGTTCGCGGGCCCACAAGGTGCCAAACACCATCACGCCTTCTTCCACCTCGATTTGTGGCGCGCTGACCGTAGTCGGATACTCCAGCGTGCCGCATTGGGTTCCGTTTGCGATCACAAGTTCACGCTCGGCAATCACTGGTCCGTGAATCGCGCAATGCGGACCGATGCGCATCTTTCTGGCGCTGATCAGACTTCCTTCCACCGAGACTCCGTCCTCAAGCACCATGTTCTT
>CAVVOS010000011.1:0-55367 GCA_963749985.1 uncultured Acidobacteriaceae bacterium
GGCCGCCAACGGGGGAACGATATTTCTCGATGAGATCGGCGAGTTGCCCATGGAAACCCAGATCACTCTTCTGCGCGTGATTCAGGAGACGAGAATTCGAACGCGTGGGCAGTAGCCAGCCGATCTCCGTGGATGTTCGCATTATCGCGGCAACGAATCGTGATCTGGAAGCAGCCGTAGCGGATCGTACATTTCGTTCGGACATGTTTTACCGGCTGAACGTCTTTCCGATTTATGTACCTGCTTTAAGAGAACGGCTGGAGGATATCCCGCTGCTGGTCGAGCATCTGATCGAACGTTTTGCCAAGAGAGTGGGCAAAGCTTTTCGCACGATCAAGATGAATACGATCGAAATCCTGCAAGCCTACGCTTGGCCGGGCAATATTCGTGAACTCCAGAATGTGATCGAAAGATCCGTCATTTTAGCTGAGGGGGATGTCTTCTCGGTCGACGAAGGATGGGTAAGACGCGAGCTGCGGAGGCCGCGAACAACGGCTCCACTTGTCAACTCAATTGCCGAGCGGGAGCGGGAGATGATCGAAGTCGCGCTCTCAGAAAGCGGAGGGCGCATTTCAGGGCCCTCCGGCGCTGCTGCGAAACTGGGGATCCCCCGTCAAACTCTGGACTCGAAGATTGCGAGCCTGCAAATCAACAAACTGCTGTTCAAGTCACGGCGAAACGGAACGCTTGCCATGCCGCAAGTCAATACGGAGGGCCTCAATGTCGAATGACGTAATTGATTGTGGCATTGCTCTCGTGTTTCTTGTGGTCCTGATGTTCATCCTCAACCGCCTGGGTTTGATGGCTTGGTTTTCGTGGGTGAGTCGCCGCAAGAACCCGAATCAAGATTCTTCCGCCAGGAAGTACTGGAGCTCGCACGAGTAGTCGGCAAAGAGCGAGCGCCCCCGCCGCACGATCGCTTACGAATACTCCAAACTTCTGGCCCGTATTTCTGACTAGTCGGCATTGCCGAAGGCCTCAGCATTGTTCTTCGGACTAACTCCTCCCGTTTCAACCGCGTCGCTGTGGACACGCGATTGCACCTCAAACGGAATCGGCAGACAGCCGAACGAAACTTTCGTTAGGAGGAAGTGATGCGAAAGAACTTGATTCGACGAATTCCAATGTTCTTGTTTTGTGTCCTCAGCCTGCTTCCCTTGCAGGCTCAGGATGGCAGTTCAACCTCAACTAGCCCTGTTCAGATGACAGTCACGGTTCGAGTGCTCGGGAAAAACAAACGCATGCCCGAGGTCAATCGCGAGGACATCATCGTACGGCAAGGAAAAGATCGGCTGCTGGTCACCGGGTGGACTCCGCTCAGTGGTGACAGCAGCCCGCTTGATCTGTTCGTCCTGATCGACGATGCCGCGCGGTCGAGCGTGAGTTCTCAGTTCGGCGACTTGCGCGAATTCATCTATTCGTTGCCAAGGACGACTTCGGTGGGTGTGGGATACATGCGCAATGGAACGGTCCGAGTTGCGCAGGACCTGACAACCGATCACCGGCAGGCAACAAACGCTCTGAGAATTCCTCTGGGCTCGCCAGGGGTCTATGGCAGCCCGTACCTGTCGGTGATCGATCTGATGAAGCGGTGGCCCGAAAACTCGAATCGGCGCGAGATCGTGATGATCACCGACGGCGTCGATCGACTTCACGGCTATCCGCACAGTCGTGGTCTTGCCCCCATGAGCCCTGACGTCAGTTCAGCCAGCACGGTTGCTCAACGTACGGGAACGATCATCCACAGCATCTACACACGCGGAGTTGGATGGCGTGGAAGTAATTTCTGGCAGGTCACGAATGGCCAGAACGCCATGGCCAAGCTCGCAGATGAAACGGGTGGCGAGTCCTTTTTCCTGGGCGTTGGCGAACCTGTTAGCTTCCGGCCCTACCTGGACCGTTTGCAGACCAGCCTCGACAACCGTTACCGGCTCGAATTCAACGCTGTGCCCGGCAAGAAGCCCGGACTACAGAATGTGAAGCTGACCGCCGAAGTTGCGGGTGTCGAACTCGACTCGGCTGACAGCGTCTGGGTAGCTGCTCGGTAGTGTTTTAGAAACGGGTCTTTTCGGCGCAGAAGAACAAGTCCAAGCTCGAAACGACCCGTTTTCTTCCGTCCCTCGATTCTTGCACGCGGTGAGCCCAGAGCATCCATAGGCGAGGAGGTAGAAGAATGGATCTTCAACTGAAAGGTAAGAAGGCGATTGTAACTGGCGGCTCGGCGGGAATCGGCCTGGCTGTGGCGCGGTTGTTGGCGGAAGAAGGTGTCCAGGTTACGATTCCTGGGCGTAGTGGAAAGAAGCTGAGTCAAGCGATCACGACCCTCCGGGGATCTGCGCATGCGGTCGAAACCGATCTTGGAACCGCCGAAGGCGCGAGAATCCTCATCAGCCAGGTTCCGGATACTGACATCCTCGTGAATAATCTTGGAATCTACGAATCGAAGAAATTTACCGACATTAGCGATGAGGATTGGCTGCGATATTTTGAAGTTAATCTGCTCGGCGGCATTCGGCTAGCGCGCCACTACTTCCCACGCATGCTCGAACGGAATTGGGGGCGCGTTATTTTTGTTTCGAGCGAGGCGGGAGCCGAGACACATCCCGACATGATTCACTACGGTGTCACAAAGACGGGGCAAGTCGTAGTCGCACGTGGGCTCGCCGAAATGACGAAAGGGACGAGTGTTACCGTCAATTCGGTTCTTCCCGGGCCGACCCGTTCGGAAGCAAATGACGTCTTCATTCAAAACATGGCTTCAACGCCAAACGCAACGTTTGAGCAGGCGGAAAAGGAGTTCTTCCAGAAATTTCGCCCCACATCCCTGTTGCAACGGATGGCAGACGAAAGCGAAGTGGCGAGTCTTGTTGCCTACCTCGCGAGCCCGCTGTCGGCTGCGACAAATGGCGCGGCTATACGATGTGAGGGTGGTATTTTGCGGACTCTCTTTTGAGGGGGCCGCCTTTTCTTGCGAGCTCTTCTTGCGGTCTTGCCCTCATATCTGCAACTGCTAGGGAACGCAGCCTAGTTGTTTTGAAGCAGCCTCGCGTTTGATGCTCCGCTCATCTCGCCCGCTGGGCTGTCCCTCCGCTTCTGCTCTTCTCGACTCTTCAACCGGCAATTCCTTTCTTGTTAGACGCTCAAACGAATTCTGATCGGTCAGCATTTCTGAGGCGTTCAGCGTATTTCGTTGGCGTAAGTCGCGCCGATTCAGCAAATGGAGTTGGTTCGGCGATTGCATCTTCTCATCGCGTCTGACGTGAGCGAATGAAGATCACGACGACGCGCGAGGTTTCCATGAATTGCAAACAGAAGTTCACAGCGGACAAGCAAGATTGTTTGAGCAGCAATAGATCTGCTACTGAAATCGATACGAACGGTTCGGCGCAAACAATTCCGCTGCGACACTCGCAGGCCATTGAAGAGATTTGGCGAACTCATGCCAAAAAGATTCTTTGCATCACGCAACGCATTACGAACAATCGTGAGGACGCCGAAGATGCGCTGCAGGACTCGTTCCTGCGAGCCCATGTTCACCTGCACGACTTCGACGGTCGTTCCAGTATCGGCACATGGCTCACGCGGATCGCGATTAATTCGGCGCTCATGATCCTTCGCAAGCGGACCGGTGCCGCACAAGTTTCGATCGATAATGTGGGAGCCCCCGGCACCGTGGCGCTCGCGCTAATTCCTGCCACCCAGACGCCGAGCCCCGAGGCGCAATACGCGGATCTGGAGGTGCAGGCGATGGTCAGATCAGCCATCGGGACATTGCGGCCCTCAATTCGCCGGGCTCTCGAACTCCAAACCCTAGAAGAAAGATCAGTCAAGGAAATAGCGGACAGCATGAGCCTCTCTGTTGCTGCCGTCAAGTCACGGAACTTCCACGCCAGATCTGCCTTGCGGGAGTCTCTGCAAACGAAACTCAGCCGCCGCTCCGGCGCCACCAGAGGACTTCAACCATCGGCGGTGTAAGCCGGGAAATCGCTGTCAGGAGCACGCACTCATGTTGAGATTTCAAAAGTCGATCAGCGGCAAGAGTGGAACCTCGGAACACCCTATGACGAGCCCAGGTCGCAAGCGAAGGGTCCTGATCTGGATGGAACGAATTCTGCTCGTGTCAGGGTTGGCTCTGGTCGGCTTTTACGGTGCAGCCCGCATGGAGAGCTGGCTCACGTCTCGCGCTGCACTCAAGCACTTTGCTGCAGACGAGGCAATGGCTCAGCCACGCACGAATGACCTCACCACAAATGTCGACGGCAGTTCTTTCGAGCAACTCGAAGTGCCGAGTGTCGACTTTAGGCTTTGGGGCGAACAGCGGGTCAAGGCCTACAGACAGAACGTGGGCAAACATCCTGGGGCTAAATCGGCTCGAACTCCACTGGCGGCGCTGCGGATTCCGAAGATTTCTCTTGAGGCCCCTCTTCTTGACGGCACCGATGATTTGACTTTGAACCACGCAGTCGGACGGATTGCGGGTACATCCCGCCCCGGCGAGTCCGGCAACATCGGCATCGCTGGCCATCGGGACGGATTTTTTCGCGGACTTAAAGATGTACGCGTCGGTGACGCCATCGAACTGAAGACGCTGAAAGGAACGGACACTTACATCGTGGATCAAATCCAGATTGTCTCCCCGCGCCAGGTGGAAGTGCTGCGGTCGACATCCGTTCCTTCACTCACGCTCGTGACTTGCTACCCGTTCTACTTCATCGGGAGCGCACCGCAACGCTACATCGTAACGGCTTCTCTCTCACCAGAGAAAAACGGCCGATCTGAGAACTTGGATCTCGGCGCGCCAGCAACTGCAAATAATTCAACAAGGAGAAAACAGATGAACCTCTTCAAGAAAGCAACCGTCATGAACAAGGGAACCGCCGCGATCCTTTTGGCCTTGGTGGCCTTCGGAGCGGCCGCAGCGCAGGACTCAACGGTTACAACTATCGCCCATGGGCAACCCTCATTCGACACTCAGGTGAAGAATGCGGAAATCGTCTATGTGGAAGGTAACGATCTGGTACTCAAACTCGAGAACGGCCGGGTCGAGCACTTGGTTGTCCATGACAGCGACCGATTCACCATCGACGGCAAGCAGGTCAGTGTGCATGAGCTTGTGCCCGGAACGAAGCTGACTCAAACCATCACCACTACCACTACGCCGCGGTACGTCAACTCTGTCCGAACGATCGAGGGAAAAGTTTGGCATGCGAATGCTCCAAAGTCGCTGATTCTGACCTTGCCTGACAACAAGAACCAGGTTTTCAACGTTCCGAACGATGCCAAGTTCACCATCGATGGCAAGGAAAAGACGGTTTTCGATCTGAAGAAGGGAATGAAAATCAAGGCAACGATCGTCACTGATGAGGAGCACACCATTGTCGAGAGCAACAAGGTGGCTTTCGGGCAGGCGCCGCAGATTACCATGCCGCGCGCAACGGGTGTTCTGCTGTTTCTCACACCCAGCCAGCCGCAAGTCACGCTGGCCAGTGCCGAACAGCCCGCAGACATGCTGCCAGAAACGGGTAGTTCGCTCCCGCTGGTGGGATTGATGGGCACATTGGCAAGCGCAATGTCGCTCGGACTGTGGGCCGTTCGACGGACCCGCACGATCTGATGTCGTGCTGAACGGCCCGTCCGGCAGCGACTGAGCGGGACGGGCCTTTTTTACTAAGGATGATCAAAGGATAGACAAACAGCAAAGGAGATTTACTATGAAAACCATACTGATTACTGGCTGCTCCTCAGGCTACGGCCTTGAATCGGCTCGCTATTTCCTCTCGCGAGACTGGAACGTCATCGCAACCATGCGGACCCCCCGCGAAGACGCTCTGCCGCGCGCGCAGTCGCTGCGTATCCTCCCGTTGGACGTGACGGATGAAAAAAGCATCGCGGCGGCCATCGAAGCGGCCGGGCCGATTGATGTCCTCGTCAATAATGCCGGCATCGGCGTCGTCGGCGCTTTCGAAGTGACTCCTCTGTCGCACATTCGAAAGGTCTTCGAGACCAACACCTTCGGCGTGATGGCGATGACCCAGGCCGTGATCCCGCAGATGCGCGAACGGCGATCCGGCGTGATTGTCAATGTCACGTCCAGCACAACGTTGGCGCCCTTCCCGTTGGCGGCAGCCTATACCGCGAGCAAGCAGGCCATCTTGGGCTTCACCGGTTCGCTGGCTCACGAGCTTGGGCATTTCAACATTCATGCGAAGCTCGTCGAACCCGGATACGCTCCGACGACGAGGTTCACGCAGAATACTGAGGTTCGCGTCGAAGACCTCATTCCGAAGGCTTATGCCGACTTCGCCGCTCCAATTTTCGCGGAGTTTGCGCGACCGGCTTTGACCACCAAGGAAAGCGATGTGGCCGAGGCCGTATGGCTGGCCGTGAACGACACCTCCGGGAAGCTCCGTTTCCCCGCCGGAGCGGACGCGGTAGCTCTTTCACGCGACGTTCGGGGTAAATGCCTCGTCAAAGGCCCGTTCGGCACAATCTCGCGGGACGGGCCTTTTCCCAACCTTATTCAACATTGAAGACTAGAGAAAAAGGACATTCACATGGAACCCAATCCCATACTTTTTCGTGATCTCACATACGTATTCGTGGCTGCCGTACTTGGCGGCCTGGTGGCGTGGCGTCTTCGGCTGCCTCTGATCATCGGCTTTGTTCTAGGCGGAATCGCGATCAGCCCGTTCACCCCGGGTCCGCAGCTTTCCGATCTGCACACCTTCGAATTGCTGGCCGAGGTTGGTGTTGTACTGCTCATGTTCTCGATTGGAGTCGAGTTCTCCATCCCGGATCTGATGCGCGTGAAATGGGTTGCTCTCGTCGGAGGCCCTATCGGGATTCTAGTCATGCTGGGGGTCGCAGTCGGTGCCGGTAAGCTCCTCGGACGGACCACGACCGAAGGGTTTGTTATCGGAGCGGCAGTTTCGGTAGCGAGCACGATGGTACTGGCGCGCATGTTGAGCGATACCGGAAGACTCGCTACCACCTACGGACGCGTGATGATCGCCATCACCCTGGTGGAAGATCTCGCCGTGATCTGCATGACGGTGGTGATCCCGGTATTCGGCAATGCCCAGCGCGGAGGCTTGCTGATGGCCGTCTGGATTCTCGGCAAGGCTATCCTCTTGCTCATTCCGCTGGTCTATCTCGCCAAAAAAGTGATTCCCCCTTTTCTCCGGCGAGTGAAAAGAACCTGTAACTCGGAACTGCTCCTGTTGGTTGCGATTGCCATTTGCCTCGGGACGGCCGCGCTGGCACAAGCCGTCGGATTCTCCGTCGCGCTTGGAGCATTTCTCGCCGGTGTATCCATCAGCAGCCTGCCCGAGCTTCATGACGCTCACACCCAACTGGTTCCCCTACGGGATGCGTTTGTGGCGCTTTTCTTCGTTTCACTCGGTACGCTGATTGATCCCGCAGTGCTCTTGCATAGCCTGCCACTCCTCGGACTCATGCTGCTGCTCATTGTCGGCGGTAAATTTCTGGTCTGGAGTACGGTCGTGTGGCTCTTCCGCTACCCGCTGAGGACAGCAATCCTCGTGGCTGCGGGATTGACGCAGATTGGCGAGCTGTCGTTCGTAGTGATGCAGGCCGCGCGCTCCGCAGGGATGGTGGCTGAGAATGTTTTCAGCACGGTGATCGCTGCATCGTTGATCTCGATATTGCTCAATGTATTTGTCGTGCGCGGCACGTTTGCTTGGCTAGGAAGAGGTACTCCCGAACCGGGCTTGATCACGAACAAAAATCAGGTATTGTTGCCAGCGATTCAGTGAGTCAAAGGCGGCTCGGACCCAGCCCCCCAGCGGTCCAGAAGTCCGCTTCTCGGGAAGCGCTGGCAGCGCACTACCAATTCGACGTAGAGATCCCGATCAGCCAGCAGTTCTTGATCGGCCTCTGTTGTGTGAAACGCCAGAAATTAGGGTCCACGAACTGTTTCCGTGGGTCATTAAAACGTTTTTGCAGCGCCATCCGTGCCGCGTGTTTTCAGTTAGTTACCGGTTGAAGATTTCGCTGTCACGGCAGAGGCGCACGCGCGACGAGTAATGCGAACTATGCGCGAACATCGAGTGGCCGAAATCAGCCCAAACAGTCCTAGCGTGTCCTAAATCGCATGTGGCATAATCTCACTGTCCTCAGTGACTTCCGCTGATTCCAGGCCACTTGGCCAACTCGGTAGGAGGCTGAAAAGGCTGGCGTCGGCGGTTCAACTCCGTCCCTGGCCACCACATTTCAAAGCAGTTAGTAAGCGAAGAGCGGAAATTTCCAACCCACGATCCAACCCACGATTCTCACCGAACTCCCTCTGTGAGCAGGTGAATTCTGTCCCTCACCTGATGTCATTGACACGATGCTCAACTGATACTATTATGTCAATTCAGATAGTAGACTTACGCTAATGTCATCGTTTCCAGTTCCCAAGCCAACTCTCAGCTTTCCCGGCGCGCCTGTCGCATCTTTTGGTCTGAGGGCGCCTGCCCTGGTGTTTGAAGACGTTAAGTCCAAGGCGCTACTTGAGAGAATGCATCTGATCGGACCGAGCACCGCGAACATGCTGATCACTGGGGAAACAGGTACGGGCAAGGAACTCATTGCCAGA
The DNA here is from genome assembly GCA_963749985.1 of uncultured Acidobacteriaceae bacterium. GTDB lineage: Bacteria > Acidobacteriota > Terriglobia > Terriglobales > Acidobacteriaceae > Sulfotelmatobacter. Next base: position 8,600 of record CAVVOS010000011.1, read on the forward strand.
CACGTACATAAGCTGAGCCCGCGGGCTGACGGTCCTTTTGTAGCGGTGAATTGCGGAGCTTTTTCCGAAAGCCTAGTAGAGAGCGAATTGTTTGGTCATGAGCGCGGCTCATTCACCGGAGCAACAGTGGCCCGGGCAGGATGGTTCGAGGCGGCCCGGGGCGGAACGTTATTTCTGGATGAAATCGGAGATTTGCCGTTCGCCATGCAAGTGAAGTTGCTCCGAGTGCTGCAGGAGCGCCAAGTAGTGCGTCTCGGTTCGCGTAGCCCGGTCGCTATTGACGTACGCGTGGTAGCTGCGACCAACGTGAATCTTGAGGATGCGGTTGCAGCGGGACGTTTCCGCGAAGACCTTTATTACCGCCTCCAGGTTGCCACGCTGCATATTCCTCCGCTGCGCGAGCGGCCGGGCGACATTCTGCCCTCGGCGCAATACTTTCTCGGAGTTTATGGGGAACGGCTGGGACTGAAGGACCCTGCGCTGAGCGCGGAGGCGATCGATGTACTGGTTAGCGGGCACTCATGGCCAGGCAATACGCGAGAACTGGAAAATGTCATCCATCACGCCCTCCTGGTTTGCCGCGAAAATATAGTCCGACCGGAAGATTTGAGGCTTTCTCCGCTTGGGTTACGAATCGCGGCTAGTGGTCGAGTCCAGCCCTTCGAAGCGTTGCATGACGCTCTCCTGGCACTTTTTGAAGATGGCCGTCCCAACCTATACGCCGAGATCGAAACGGCCATCACGAGAACAGCGTATGAATTCTGCCATCGCAACCAGGTTCAGACGGCGCGGTTGCTCGACATCAGCCGGAATATTGTGCGGGCCAAGCTGATGCAATGCGGTGAGTTACCCAACGGTCGATAGCACGCGCAAGCTTTTGCAATTAACTTTGTTGCACCGGCACGAGTGTTGCGTTGGTCGTCCGGGGCTGGTGTTCATTCGCAACCAGTTCGCCGAAGGGGCCAGTGATGTTACCCACCGATTTTTCCGATCCCGTCCCAATCGGTAGATGTGGAAACAGCAAATCGGCCACGCGATACGCCTCTTCAAGGTGCGGATAGCCGGACAAGATGAAGGTCTCAATTCCCAGGTCGGCGTACTCCTGCATCCTTTTCGCTACAGTGGCCGGATCGCCAACCAGCGCCGTGCCGGCGCCTCCGCGCACCAGGCCCACGCCCGCCCAGAGATTGGGGCTTACTTCCAACTTATCGCGGCCGCCGCGATGCAGCTCCGCCATGCGGCGCTGTCCTTCGGAATCGAACCGTGCGAAAGTTTTTTGCGCTCTCGCGATCGTGTCGTCGTCGACGTAGCGAATCAGATCGTTCGCCGCGGCCCAAGCTTCTTGCTCCGTTTCGCGAACGATGACGTGCAGGCGAATGCCGAACCTGACGGAGCGGCCTTGTTCCTCTGCCAGGCGACGTACGGCCGCAATCTTTTCCTCAACCGCCTGCGGCGGTTCTCCCCAAGTGAGGTAAACATCAACCTGCCGTGCGGCTAAACCATAAGCGACTTTCGACGATCCGCCGAAATAGAGCGGCGGGTGCGGCTTCTGCACCGATGGATATAGGACCTTTGCATTTTCTACATGAAGATGTTTTCCATTCAGCGAAATTGCTTTACCCGCTACTGCTTCGCGCCAGATCTGAAGAAATTCTTCTGTCACTTCATAACGCTCATCGTGAGTGAGAAAAACGCCGTCGCCGAGCGCCTCGTCGGGATCGCCGCCCGTAACCACGTTGATCAGCAGCCGACCGTCGGAAAGCCGGTCGAACGTCGCTGCCATTCGTGCCGCAGCGGTGGGGGAAGTGATGCCGGGACGAATCGCGACTAAGAACTTCAGCTTGGTCGTCACCGGAACCAGAGTTGACGCGACCACCCAAGCGTCTTCACACGACCGGCCGGTGGGCAGTAGCACGCCCTGAAACCCAAGCTGATCAGCCGCTTGCGCAATTTGCTTCAGATAACCGTAGTTGACGGTTCGAGCCCGTTCGGCAGTTCCAAGGTAGCGACCGTCTCCGTGAGTTGGTAAGAACCAGAACACTTCCATGTTTTCGGTCTCTTTCCGGGGAGGACTAGTTTCACTTGGGCTTTGGCAATTGTCTTGCCAATAGGTAGGTGGGCCTATGTCCATGAATTTCGAGTTTTCACGCGGTTACGGCGAATATCAGGCGGTTCAGTCAATCGGGGTGTGCTGCTATAGCAACACCAATTCAGCAGAGGTGTTGCTGGAGCAGCAGGGTCAAGCCGCGCGGAGGGTGGGGCCACATGCCTGACGACACGGGAGGACTGGTGCTTTCTACGGTGAATCACATCGCAGTGAATGCTCCACCCCGGCAACATGCTTTCGAGACTGCCGACCAATTGGCAGCGGCATTTGCTCAAACGGCCGTTGAACGCGATAAGCGAGGCGGCACGGCGAAGATTGAGAGAGACCTGTTGCGCGCCAGCGGACTGCTCAACGTGACCATTCCGGCAGAATTAGGAGGATGGGGGATGGAATGGCCGGACGCGATGAAACTCATACGAGTCTTCGCCCGTGTCGATAGTTCGATTGCTCATCTGTTCGGTTTTCAGCATCTCATGCTGGCTTCCGTGTCGCTCTACGGATCCTGGCCACAGACCGAAGAGCTTTTTTCTGAAACCGTTCGCAATAAATGGTTCTGGGGCAACGCGCTCAACCCGCTCGACAAGCGTACAAGCCTGACGTCCAAGTGTGGTGTGGGATACCTCATCAACGGGCGTAAGAGTTTTTGTTCCGGCGCGGTCGACTCCGACATGCTGATCGTCTCCGCCATTCGCTCCGTGGACGAAAAGTTCATGGTAGCCGCCATACCTTCCAACCGGCCGGGAATTCGCATTCTCGATGACTGGGATGCGATGGGGCAGCGGCAAACCGACAGCGGAACAGTCGAGTTCTGCGACGTGGCCGCAGGGCAGGATGAGTTCTTGAAGACACCCGGCCCGCTAGGGAGCATCCGGGCATCCTTGCGTTCGTGCATTGCGCAGCTGACTCTCAGCAACATTTTTCTGGGAATCGCCGAAGGAGCGCTGGAGGAATCGCGCAACTACACGTTGGCGCAAACCCGGCCTTGGATCGCTTCCGCCGCGCAGAACGCCACGGAAGATCCCTACATTCTGGCGAATTACGGCAATTTCTTTGTCAGCCTGCAGGCAGCGCAGGCCCTCACCGACATCGCGGGAGAGTCTCTGCAGCGAGCGTGGGAGAGCGGAGACGCGATCACCGAGAATCAGCGTGGCAAGTGCGCGCTGGACGTCGCCGCCTCAAAGGTGACCACCAGCAAGGTCGGCCTGGAGATCACCAACCGGATGTTCGAAGTAATGGGAGCGCGCGCCGCTGCCGGCCCTGCACGGATCGACCGCTTCTGGCGCAACCTGCGCACTCACACGTTGCATGATCCGGTTGACTACAAGATTCGTGAGTTGGGAGACTGGGCCTTGAATCGCCAGCTTCCGAAGCCCTCATTTTATTCGTGAACATCATTGGCAAAACAGAATCAACTAAGGACCCAGATTTATGACGAATTTCATCAAGGCAAAGTTTCATAGCACGATCTTGGTGGCTATCTTGCTCTTAATGGCCCTGGCCCCATACGCTTTGGCCCAGAATGCCGATAACGTGATACGCATCGGATACCAGAAATACGGCACACTGGTGCTGCTGAAAGCGCGCGGCAGTTTGGAGAAACGGATTGCGCCGCTGCACGTTGAAGTTAAATGGACCGAATTCCCCGCGGGTCCGCAGTTGCTCGAAGGGTTGAATGTGGGCAGCATCGACTTCGGCACCGCTGGCGAAGCCCCGCCCATCTTTGCCCAGGCAGCCGGAGCGGATCTCGTTTACGTCGGCAATGAACCGCCGGCCTCCGCAGGTGAAGCCATTCTCGTTCCCAAGAACTCGCCCATCAAGACGGTGGCCGAACTCAAGGGCAAGAAAGTGGCACTCAATAAAGGCTCGAACGTCCACTTTCTGCTGGTCAAACTGCTGGAGCAAGCTGGAGTCAACTACAAAGATATAGACGCGATCTTCCTGACTCCGGCGGATGCGCGAGCGGCCTTCGAGCGCGGCAGCGTGGACGCGTGGGCGATCTGGGACCCGTTTTTGGCCGCGGCTCAAAGGCAAACCGGAGCCCGCATTCTTGCGGATGGAAACGGTGTGGTCAGCAATCATCAGTTTTTTCTTGCTTCCCGATCCTATGCCTCGAAGCGGGCAGATGTGGTTGCGATAGTTCTGGAAGAGTTGGCAGCCGTGGATCAGTGGGCGAAGTCAAATCCGAAGGAGGCAGCAGCAGCACTGCAACCGCAGATCGGCTTGGATCAAGCGACGCTTGAGCTGGCGCTGTCGCGTGGCGGCTACGGTGTGACGCCGGTCAGCGATCCTGTGCTTGCGGAGCAGCAACGGATCGCGGACGCCTTCTACGACCTCAAGTTGATTCCCAAACATATTAATGTTCGCGATGCGACGCTGCAGGGAACGTCGACTGGAACACGGGCCAAACGCTGAGCCATCGATGATGGGACAAGAACCATGAACCAGGGACAGAAAACATCTACCCAGAAGATCCAACTTCGGCCGAGTGTTCTGGCGAAGCAAGCATTGCCTTGGGTCGTGCCCGTTTTATTACTGATCGTTTGGCAGTGGGCATCTTCCGCGGGGGTTCTGCCCAGCCGCTTTCTGCCCTCGCCGCGCGCGGTGGTGAGTTCGTTCATCGAACTTAGTGCCTCCGGCGAATTATGGATGCATGTTCGAATCAGTACGCTGCGTGCATTGGCGGGTTTTGCCGTTGGGGGCGGCCTTGGACTCCTGCTGGGATTGCTCACCGGCTCACTGCACTGGGCTGAGACTCTGCTCGACACGACCATTCAAATGGTCCGCAACATTCCTCCCCTGGCTCTCATCCCGTTAGTGATCCTGTGGTTCGGCATCGACGAATCGGCCAAGCTTTTTCTGGTTGCGCTGGGAGTTTTCTTTCCTGTCTACATCAACACTTTTCACGGAATTCGCTCCGTCGATCGCGGACTTCTGGAGATGGGGCGAACTTATGGCTTGTCTGGTTGGCCGCTATACCGCGAGATCATTCTGCCCGGAGCACTGCCCTCCATTCTGGTGGGCGTCCGCTTCTCGCTCGGGCTGATGTGGGTGATCTTGATCGTCGCCGAAACCATTTCGGCGCGCTCGGGCATTGGCTATATGACGATGAACGCACGCGAATTCATGCAGACCGACATTATGGTGGTTGGCATTCTGCTTTATGCAATTTTGGGGAAACTCGCCGATCTTCTGGCGAAAGGATTGGAAGGCTACTGGTTGCGCTGGAATCCGGCATATCAGAAGGCACGTTAGGGACCACTTTGCCTGTCACTTTCAGTTCGGGAGAGATCGCGGCTGCGGACGAGCGTTGCTCGCGCGGCGTCTCAGTCGCGATTAAGAGCGTCAGTATCGCCTTCGGTGGACGCACCGTGCTGGAAAACTTTAACGTTGAGATCTCCGCCGGTCAGTTTGTCGCCATTGTCGGCCGTAGCGGATGTGGCAAAAGTACTCTGCTTCGGTCCGTCGTAGGTTTGGAAACACCGCAAGCCGGCACCATCGCGTTGGGCAACGTTGCAGAGCACAACGGGAAGCCGGACGTTCGGGTCATGTTCCAGGATTCTCGCCTGTTGCCCTGGAGACGGATTCTTCCGAACGTCATGCTCGGCCTGGAGCCTGCACTCATCCCGCAAGCGCGAAAAGTTTTGGCGCAAGTGGGTTTGGCAGAAAGGGCTAACGACTGGCCGGCTACGTTATCGGGGGGGCAGCGGCAAAGGGTGGCTTTGGCTCGCGCTCTTGTCCATGATCCGAATTTGTTGCTTCTGGACGAACCACTTGGCTCATTGGACGCGCTCACCCGCATCGAGATGCAGCAACTTATCGAAGACGTCTGGCGAAACCGCGGTTTTACCGCCATGCTCGTGACTCATGACGTTGCCGAGGCCGTAAGTCTGGCGGACCGTGTCATCCTGATTGAGGGAGGGCGCGTCGCGTTGGACGAAGTCGTAAACATACCTCGACCACGAACCCGCGGCAGCGCCCGCTTTGCCGCACTTGAAGAACGCATACTTGGCCGTGTGCTGCAACGCCGGCCGGTTGTCGAGGATCGACTAGTAAACGATCAGTGGTGTAAGCCTTAGGAGAACGGGGAGACTTGATGGCGAATGACACGGGTGCACCCATTATTCCGGAAGATGAGCAGAAGATTTGCGAATATCCCATTCATCCTCTGATTGCTGGTCGACGAAGCATTCGGGCCTTCGCCTCAACGTCGGTCGAGCCAGAAACCTTGGCCAGTTTGATGGAAGCGGCACGATGGGCACCTTCGTGTATGAACGAGCAGCCGTGGAGTTTCATCGTGGCCACGAAGGAAAACAAATCCGATTTTGACCGCCTGCTCGGTTGTTTGCTTGAATTCAATGTCCAATGGGCGCGGCACGCCCCGGTGCTTCTGTTGTCCGTTGCGAAATTGACGTTTGAATCGACAGGGAAACACAACCGGCACGCACTGCACGACGTTGGTCAGGCAATCGCCAATCTCACGTTTCAAGCAACAGTGTCGGGACTGGTGGTGCACCAGATGGCCGGATTCGATGTTGAAAAAGCTCGCCGCGAGTTTTCGATTCCTCAAGATTATGAGCCCGTCGCCGCCGCGGCCATCGGTTACCCCGGCAACTCGGCAGATCTTCCCGAGAAATTACGCCAAAAAGATGCGACCCCACGAAAGCGCAAGCCGCTGACCAACTTCGTTTTCGAGGGCGGTTGGGGACAGTCGGCCGACTGGACTCGGAGCTAGAACTCCTGCGGGCCTCCCGCCGTTCTAGACCAGGTAATACAGAGGCTGCTGGTCAGTTCCGGCGAACTCTGCCCGCATGCAATGGTCGCAGGGATTATCTTCCAAAAGTTCATAAACGTGGCGAACCGCTTTGAGCGTGGCAGAAAACTTTTCCGCTTCCTCTGGAAACACACGATCCGCGGGCAGCCAATCGTGAAAGCGCAGATTGGCCATGGCTTTCGCAAATGCTGGACGAACGCCACAAAGCACAACCGTCACTCTTCGCGCTTCCATGTCATGCAGGAAGTGATCAAAGCGTTCGAGTGAAACCATGTCTGGATTGCGGGTACGCTTAAGACGTAACACGACGAAGTGAATGTCTTCGTCCTCGGTGCGGCGCTTCAGATGATCAAAGCAGCGGTCCAGCTCCGGAGCCGCGCCAAAGAACAACTCGCCTTCCAAATCGTAGAGCACCATCGCCGTGCAGGGCCGGTCCTCCGGCAGGCGTTCCCGGACTACACGGTCGCTGCTCACCACTAACTCGTTCCAACGCAGCAGCGCCGCGCGTGGAACAAACATCAGAATCGACAAGGCCACGCCGATCAGGATGGAAAACTCAACACTGATGAAGATCGCAGAGAAGGCAGTAACCAAAACCAACGCGGCATCGTAGCGCGACGCCCGCATAGCATAGCTCAGCCGCTTCCAATCGACGAGACGCACCGCCGTTACCAGCAACAACCCGGCGAGAGCGGCTTTGGGAATGAACCGGGCGAAGGGAGCGACCACAACTACGACGAGTGCGACCGTTCCCGCCGCGAACACTCCAGAAACGCGGCTCACGGCTCCGGCCTGAAAGTTGATTGCCGAGCGCGTCAATGAACCGGAGCCCGGCAAGCACTGGAAAAATCCTCCGGTAAGATTGGCTAAACCCTCGGCCAGACACTGCCGGTTGTAATCGAGCGACTGGCGGGTGGTGTTGGCAATCGATTTTGCGATCGCCAATGCTTCCAGGAGTCCGAGAAAGGCGATGGCCAACGCGCTTCCCGATAATTCCTTTACCCACCAGAACTGAATCCGCGGAATATGCGGCATCGGCAGATTGCGCGGGACGCTGCCCACGACCGATATAATGGTTGTGCCATCAAGCGCTGGCTTCGACCAGCCGAAGGCAGCAGCCACAACCGCTGCAACGATCAACGCCATCAGCATGTCAAATTGCGGCAGACGGTATTTGCGCGCCAATTGTCTCAGCAGGATGACGAGAACAATGGTTCCTACTCCAATGCCAAGGGCCCGGGGATTCAGGTGGCCGCCACTAAGCGTGAGCCAAATGCGGTAAAGCACATGCTGCTGCCCCGTTCCACGATCACGCAACCCCGTCAGGTTACCCAGTTGGGTTAGTCCCACCAAAGCGCCGGCCCCGGCCATGAAACCGATCACGACCGATTCCGAGATGTAGCGCGTCAAGTCTCCAAGTTTGAATATCGCGATCAGAATCTGAATACAGCCAATCATGATCCCCAACAGGAACATGGCTTGGTAGGCGTCAAGACGCGCGTCAGGATTGAAGAACCCGAGAGCGCTGAACACCACGAGCGAAATGGCGTTCGTCGGGCCATTAATCAGGTGCGAGGACGAACCAAAGATCGAGGCTACGAGAGTGACCACGATGGCGGAGTATAGCCCAAAGCGCGGGTCCACCCCCGCGATCAGCGCGTAAGCCATGGCTTGTGGCAGAGAGATAGCCGCGACGGTAACGCCGGCGAGCAGATCGCTGCGCGTTTTTCCCCACGAGTAGTTGAACTTCATTGCCCCTCACGTTTTATGCAAGGAATAAACATTCAATCTGTGGCCGATAGCGATGTTGGTTTATCGCGTTCAGCCCACGGATGCGTGCCGGGGAGGGCAGATCAAATCCGTACGGCAATCATGCAGCTTTTCCGATTGCGCTGGCGCCTTCCACTTCAATCAGTTTTCCGGAACGAACATCGCAGACGAATCCATAAACGGGGATTGACTTGGGTAGCAGAATCGGCTGCTTCGAGAGTTCGTCGTCCGTGCGACACGAGAACAAGTGGTACCAACGCAAAATGGCCAGCGTCGCTAATCCAGCACCGGAACCAGGTTTCATAAATGAAAGAACAGGACTCCTCCGCAGCTTTTCCTGACCACTACGAAAGTGGCAGTCAGTCGAACCTGCGGCAGTATACTATATAACCGATGAACGTACTAGACATAGGAGATTAGCCCATGCTACGCCCGTTGTCGGCTGTCATGTTCCTGCTGCTCGGTCTTCCAGGGAATTCGTTTGAGGCCCCGACCGCCGCTGTCAATTCGCCAAGAAGAGGTTCTATAAAGCGCAGGCGGCAGGCGCGTAACCCGGTGTAGGGACAACAGCTAGAGCGCCGTAGCCTCGGATGTTCCGCCGCCCCGATTCGCCTCACGGCAGCCTTTCTTTCGCCAATCGTAGTTCCTGCTGGTAAAGACCACGTCCGATGCCCTTCCGCCGTAATCGAGGGCTACCCATGTGGAATAAGCCTGCCGATTTTGCGGTCGGCAGGCACCTTGCTAATCTGGCTCACCCCAACAGCAAGAGCCGGGATAGCGAAGGCTTGGATACTCTATGGCATCGATGCCCATTACTACAATAGAGATGATTGACAACCTGCCGGAGTGCATGATATTCCTCCGCTGGGGTGGTTCGCTTCGGTAATCCGAGTCATTCCAGCGAACCCGAAGCCACACGATGGGAAAGATCGCAGGGGCGTTTAAATTACCTTGCACGGTGATTTGCATCACAGACAAGACGCAGGCGCTTAGTGAAGACTTCCCGTACCCCAACAATGGGCTCGCGCAGTGCGAGCTCATCCGGCTACGTCAACCCAGGGAATGCCAAATCCGAAAAGCAAAATCGTTCGGGGTCTTCCGCCCGGGCGCATTTTTATGCACTACACTGTCCGACATTCGGTTTCTATATTGCTTACCGTAGTGAGGAGCTAATCCATGCCTGAGAAAGCTGAAGTCCGTCATACGCTGAGCGAGCAACAGGCTCGCCAGCTCGCGAACGTCACTAAAACGGTCCCCATGATGGAGGCGATCACGCCGCGCTGGCTGGTCACCTTCCTGTCGTGGGTGCCAGTTGAAGCCGGCACCTATCGCGTCAACAAAGTCAAAGTCACCCGTCCGGGTACGCGGACCATTGAGTGCAGCCCCGACGAAGAAATTGACCTGCCAGAGATTTATGTCGACTACGAAGAGAAGCCGCGGGAATACACGCTCAACGCAGTCACCACGGTTCTCGACGTGCAGACCCGCATTTCCGATTTGTACCGGAGTCCGCACGACCAGATCCGGGAGCAATTGCGCCTGATGATCGAGAAGGTCAAAGAGCGCCAGGAGAATGAACTGGTCAACAACACCGAGTACGGACTGGTCAACAACGTCGACCCTGAGTTCCGCGTTAAGGCCAGAAAGGGCGCACCCACGCCCGACGACTTGGACGAGCTGATTGCCAGGGTTTGGAAAGAGCCCGGCTTCTTTCTTGCACACCCGCGGGCGATTGCCGCTTTCGGTCGCGAGTGCACGCGCCGTGGCGTTCCTCCGCCCACAGCGACTATGTTCGGTTCGCCGTTCCTGACCTGGCGTGGGATTCCACTTGTCCCCTGCGACAAGCTCGCGATAAAGGCCGAGAAGACCAGCATCCTGCTCCTGCGCACTGGTGAGAAGAAGCAGGGCGTGGTGGGATTATTCCAGCCGGGCCTTCCGGGCGAAGTGTCCCCCAGCCTCTCGGTCCGCTTCATGGGCATCAACCATAAAGCTATCGCTTCGTACCTAATCTCGCTCTACTGCTCGATTGCGGTTCTAACTGAGGACGCGATCGGTGTGCTGGAGAACGTCAATGTCGACCAATACCATGAATACAAGTGATCGGCGAGCGGCGGCCGGATCCACATCGGTTCCTGCAGATGACGCTGTGCAGAAGTATGAGAACCCGTTCGCCGCTACAATACCCCCGGATCCAGCCTTGATCGCGAGGCTGGCCAACGAGTTTTTCGCGGCGCTGCCGCGGAACCCTGCGTTTCCAGAGAGTACCTCGGCAACCTCACCTCCGACGGAGATCGACTTGGGCGCGAGTCCCAACCGGGTTCCACCACCGGCAGCGCCCAACTTGTCCCCGCATCTTCCAGATGCAAACCAAGCTCTTCCTGCAACGTCGCCGTCAGTTCCGCCGGTGAACGAGATGGTTGCTTTCCCGGGAGCGCCCGGCGGGGCCTCGCCTCCCAGCTTTCCCACTTCGGCATCGTCCCCACCAAGCGGCCAATTGACTGAAGCTGATTTGCGCGCGATTCCCGCGTCCCTGGCCGGGTCGACGGCGTTTGTGCCCGGAGCTCCCGGCACAATTACACCACCGCCGGTTCCGGGCACGCCGCCCGACTTCTCTGCTGGAAAGATTGCTTCCCCGTTCGCCGGTTCCACACTACCCCCGGCAACTGAGATGTTTTCCTTTCCAGGAGTTCCGGCGCTGCCCTCGTCAGCTCCGACAGCTCCGCCGGGCGGAGCAGATATTGGCGCGATTCCCTCTGCGCTCGCAGGAGCGACGGCAGTACCTGGCTCGTCGCCCTACTTTCTCGAAGGCGAGAAGGGTGCATCTCCCGCCGCTGCACCAACATTCCCGGCGGTGAGCGAGATGTTCTCGTTTCCCCGCGTGCCGGCCATGCCGAATACACCGGGCGTGCAATCGGTACCGAACGTTCCCTCACCTCCTTTGTCACTGTCTGCGAGTTCGCCAACCGTACCTGATGCGACCGCAATCACGTCTCAGCCTTCCGATGTTCCAACAACCGGCGTGGCTCATCCAGCGCCCTATACCGCCGACGCTGGAAACGCCGTATATCCGGGCGCTGCGACTTCTTTTCCGCCGGTGAGCGGGATGTTCTCATTCCCCGGCGTTCCCGGCGTGCAATCGCCTCCGGGCCTCCCAGCGCTGCCTTCGTCACCGCCTAATGCTCCCTCAAGCGAAACGGACCTGCGGGCAGCAGTTCCACCTACCGCCGGTCCTGGCTCTTCGGGCTCCCTGTCCGATGCTGACAAGGCCACGTCCCAGACTGGAGCAATGACCACTAACTTGCCGCCCGCCGTGGAGTCGTTCGAGTTCCGTCCCGATCTGGCGCCGGCTGAGCTCGGGGTCGCCAAGCGTCCCCTCGATCCCCGGCTTGTTCGTCGTGATTTTCCTATTCTGCAGGAGCAGATACATGGCCGGCCGCTGATTTGGCTGGACAACGCCGCCACCACGCAGAAACCCAATGCGGTGATTGACCGCCTTTCGTACTTCTACCGGCACGAGAATTCCAACGTCCATCGCGCGGCGCACACCCTGGCTGCGCGGGCTACGGATGCCTACGAGAGCGCGCGTGAAAAGTCACGCCGCTTCCTGAACGCATCTTCGACCCGCGAAATCATATTTGTTCGTGGCACCACCGAAGGCATCAATCTGGTCGCCAAGAGTTGGGGTCACCGCTACGTCCACCAGGACGACGAGGTCGTCATCACCTGGCTTGAGCACCACGCCAACATCGTGCCTTGGCAACAATTGTGTTCGGAAAAGGGCGCCCGCCTGCGCGTGGCGCCGGTGAATGATCGCGGTGAAGTCATCCTCGAGGAGTACGAGAAGCTCCTGGGCCCGCGCACGAAAATCGTGTCCTTCAGCCAGGTGTCGAACGCGCTCGGTACCATCACACCGGCTCGCGAGATGGTCAAGATCGCCCACCGTTACGGAGCGCGCGTGCTGGTCGATGGCGCTCAAGCCGTCTCCCACATGCCCGTGGACGTGCAGACTCTCGATTGCGACTTCTACGTGTTTTCCGGACACAAAATCTTCGGGCCTACCGGAATCGGCGTAGTTTATGGAAAGCTCGACGTGCTCGATTCGATGCCGCCGTGGCAAGGCGGTGGCAATATGATCGCGGACGTTACCTTCGAGAAGACAACTTATCAGTCGGCACCGGCGCGCTTCGAGGCTGGCACCGGCAACATTGCCGATGCCGTGGGCCTGGGCGCGGCGCTCGACTATATAGAACAGATCGGGCGGGAAAGCATTGCGGCTTACGAGCACGAACTGATGAACTACGCCACCGCGGGACTTCTTACCGTACCCGGTCTGCGGTTGATCGGTACGGCGCGCGAAAAGGCGGGAGTGTTGTCTTTTGTTCTCGATGACGTGCGCACCGAAGATGTGGGCGTTGCACTCAACCAGGAGGGCATCGCAGTGCGCGCCGGCCACCATTGCGCTCAACCCATCCTGCGGCGTATGGGCGTCGAGAGCACCGTTCGTCCCTCACTCGCGCTCTACAACACCTACGAGGATGTCGACGCCCTGGTCGCCGCGCTGCTGCGGCTGCAGGCGGGTCGGGGGCATCGCAAGTCCTAATCTGGGCTTCGACGGCAGGACCACGACGATCAGATTGCCCGCGCTTTCTGCAAGCTACCCTCGCCCTAACCGGCCACTCTTTGAGGAGTGTTCTGGCATCGTGTGCAATTAGCCCAGATCCAGTTTTGCTGTTTGCCCGACAGTTCTCTCAAGACTGGAACCCTTCGATTTTGGATTATCTGCCGTTGGAACAGTCTTCGATGCTGGAAGACGCCGTTCTCTTAAGGACCAGGCGCGTGCGGCTTATGACTATCAAGTCGCCGCTTATCGGCAGAACGTGCTGAGCGGATTCGGATCACCGCACAAAGTGCCGCCCTCTCGGATGAGATCACGGCGGTCAATATCTTAGGACGGCGCATGGCGAACACGGTGTTGCTGATCCAGGCCCTCGGCGGGGGATGGGACCGATCAAGCATTCCAGAGCGGCCCGAATGCTGCGGCATGCTGGTCAGCGGCAATGCCCCTAACCCGATCGTCGGGGAAAGACGCGCACCTCATAACAACGAGCTTGTGCGAGCCATAACTCACACATAGCGAAACAGCATCATGAAACCGAAATCCATGTGGGTCTGCTGGTGACAGTGAAACAGGGTCGCGCCCGGGTTTGCCGCGACAAAGTCGATCTCCGCTTCGCTATTTGCCTTCACCACCACTACGTCCTTGCGCAGCTCGGAGAGCGGCTTGCCGTCCAGGCTGGTGACCTCGAACGTATGGCGATGCAAGTGAATGGGATGATCGTCGCTGCTCTTATTCCTCATCGCCAATCTGTAATGCTGGCCTTCTTTCAGCGGAATTGTGTCCGTCTTCGGATACGACTTGCCATTGATCGTCCAATAGTCGAAGTCGCCATGCCCGTGAAACTTCGACTCAAACACCAGAGGAACCCGCAGGTCCGGCTCGGCCGCCGTTGGCGCCGGTTTTGCGAACAGCCTGTAATTCCACAACGTCTCTGGCGGATCGATCCACCTGGCATCGCCCTGCTGATTGGAATACTCCACCACAATCCCCATTCCCGTCTTACGAATCTCTACCCGTGTTTCTCCCAGCACCCACACTCCCGGACGATTCATTTCGACCAATACATCGACGCGCTCCGCCGGGGCGAGTCGTACCGCTGGCACCTTCGCCTGCTGCGGCACCTCATTCCCGTCCATGCCTGCCACTGTGAATTCATGCCCGGCCAATGCCAGCCAATGCGTCGCCGTCGCACTTGCGTTCAGCACATGGAAGAGCACTCTTTGCCCTTCGCGTACTCTAATAGGATCGCCATGCCCGAGCATGCGGTCATTGATCGTCGCATAATCGTAAAAAGCGTCCATGGACGCATCTCCACCGCCTCCCATATACGCGTTCCAGTCGTGCAGCGTGAGGAAGACCTCCTGATCGTACGCACCTGGCTCTTGTTTCGGCTCAATGTAGAAACATCCGAACTGACCGGTATACCCGCCCCGCTTCAAGTCACGCCCAGCAAATGCGTGCGTGTGGTACCAGCGGAAACCCGCCGGCCGCGGCGTAAAGCTGTAACGCCGGTGCCCGCCCGGCACAATCATGGGCGAGCCCTCTTCCATCGCGCCGTCTTCGTCCGACGGAATCCACAATCCATGCCAGTGCACAATCTCGGGCACGTCGGTATGGTTCACAACATCGATCATGATTGGCTTGCCTTCCGGCCAGCGGATCAGAGGCCCCGGAACGTGACCGTTGTATGCAACTGTGTGAATCACTTTTGCCGGCGCAATCTCCAGCTTGAGGGGCGCAATTTCAAGCCGCACATCCGCTGGCGTCTGGGCCCACAACTTTGTCTTTGTCGCGGTACCCAGCAACGCGAGGCTTGCTCCGATAAGAAAATCACGACGATCCATTTGCATGCAGGCCCTATTGAGTGCTCCTGGAACTGCCCGCCCGATGATGCGTCCAATCGAACCGTCGCCCCAGAATCCCTTTCACAATCAGATGATCGGTACTGGCCGTTGCCCCAACTCCAACCCCAAAATTAATCTCCCAGTTCGGGGACACATTCAGATCGATCGTCGGAAAAAACTGCTGCTCCTGATCGTGCAACGAAGACACGCCTGTGATTGATCCGTAAGCGGCGTAATATTCCAGGCCTCCAGAAATGTATTTGTTGAAGTCGTAGCTGAATTTTGCACTGGGCGAAAACCCGACGCCCTCCGGAACGCTCGGCCCGTGGAAAGAGCGCTCCAGAGCCGGATTCACCGCGAAATACCATCTGCCCATCTGCTTATCGATGATCGGACGCAGCTCCATCGTCCATGTGTCCTTTGAAAACGACGCCCGCTGATAACCAATCTCCATGGACAGGCTTACGCCCACGGGCCAGTGCCAGCTATCGGGTGCTCTCACTCGCGGGCGAATATGATCGCCCACCCATTGCCAGCCGTCTCCATTGCGGACGCTGGTGAAGATATAAAAGCCAACCTCCGACCAACTATTCACTCCCTGAGTAATCTCAACCGTTTCGTGCTCGGCATGGTTTGTTGGATAAAGCCCGTCGGCAGTGAACCGCGAGCCGGCTGCCGGAAGACTGCCCTCCGCGGTGAAGTTGCTATGCAGCTCCAGCATCGTGGTTTTCGGGGCGACTGTGTCCGAACCGTAGACCTGGATTTCGTAGTTGTCCTGAGCCTTCGCCAGTGTCAGGTCGCCAAAAGCAAGGAATAAGAAAATAAACGCACAATGCTTGGCGATCGCCTCCTGTGTCATCGGGAGTATTGTCTCCCAAACAACAGCGTTTTGCATGGGTGTATCGCCGCTGGTTGGATGGAATGAGGCCGCGGCGATTTCGAAGCTGCCGCGAGGTTTTGATGAACCACAACCCATGTTGGGCTCTCGACTGAGCCCGCCGTCGCATCGCACCCCGGCTAAGAATTCAGTTGGCTGTTTAATGACCTTGTGCGGCGGCCTTCGCTGCCGGTGCCGTGATCGTGGCCGAATCGGGCTGCGTCCACATGGCGGCGCCGCTGGTCAAATCCAGGCGGTTCATGGTGATCTTAAGTTGGCCGCCATCGTCTTCCACTTGCAGGTAATGGTAGTTCACTTCTTTGCTCTGGAATGGATCGTCCTTGGCGCGTTCAATGGGGTAGGCGTGCGCTCCCGCGCCGCCGGTCACGAAATAGGTAATGCCGCCGTGCTC
Organism: uncultured Acidobacteriaceae bacterium; assembly: GCA_963749985.1. Taxonomy (GTDB): domain Bacteria; phylum Acidobacteriota; class Terriglobia; order Terriglobales; family Acidobacteriaceae; genus Sulfotelmatobacter. Next base: position 24,999 of record CAVVOS010000011.1, read on the forward strand.
ATGGCGCTCGTAGTTGTGTACGTGGCCGGAGAAAACGACGATGCGGGCGCGCAAGTTCTGTTGCCGCGCCTCGAGTGACTTGGCCAGAGCCTGCTCCTGGGAGCGAGCCGAGTGTCCTCCGCCGAACATTTTCATATCCGAGGAACTTGTGTAGGGCGGGTGATGAAGAACAATCAACACGAAGTCCACGTCGGCGGGGAGAGAATCCAGGTTGCGGTCGAGCCATTGTCCCTGCGGGCCGGAGATTTCGTCGAGCGAACTGTCCAGCACCAGCATCAGCAGGTTAGCGGCGCGCACCGAATAGTAGCGGCTGCCCTTCAGGTCGGGGAATCGCTCGAAATAGTTGGCCAGAGCGATTTTTTCGTTGCCGTGGAGATCGTGGTTGCCAAACGCGGGATAAACCGGTATTTTCTTCTCGCGCCAGGCCGCGGTTTCGCTATCCCAAACCTTCCAGTCGTCTTTATCGTAGCCGTTATACACAATGTCTCCGCCGAAAGAAATAAACGCTGGATTGGTCTGGGCAATCGCCTGCACCAGCGCTTGCCGCACCGGTGGATTCGCCGCCTCCGTATCCTTGGGATCATGGAAGCGCGCATCTCCATAGACCACGAAATGGAACGGGGTGCTCACTTGCAGCTGCAATTCCACTGGCTGCGGCGGTGAAGAAGTTTGAGAGTTCGAGTGCGTACAGGCAGTGCAGCCGAGAAGGGCAATCATCGATAGTCTCTGGATAAGCTTCATCTATACGCACCGGCTCCTTAGTTTCTAAATTCCCCCCAAACGCTTCCACAATTACACGATTCGGTTGCAAATACAGCCGCGCTGGAGAATGCCTAGCGGATTTGCAGAGTCTCGATGATGGGATCAAGCCGTCGCCTGAAATCGTCGAGATGCTCGGCGGGCAACTTAACGTAGAACAGTGCGCTGGTACTCTCGCTGCGAACCCGCGTGAGATACTCCGCCATGCTCTGGCCGTGATCCGTGAACTCCGCAACCCAGCTCAGGGCTGAACGTCCGTTTATCGAACGTAGTTCGCAGCTATCTTCGCGAAGATGGTAATCTGCGTATCCTTCCTTAATCCGTTGGCGTATTTTGTACTTTACTCCTCGCAAGAGTTTTCTGTTCATGGCCTCTGCGGAAATGATCTCCGGAGTGCTGAGAATCTGCACATACAACCTGACTTCCTGGTGGGTCTCTGGCTCCCGCAATGTCAAGGTGCTCTGCTGATCTCCCCAGCGCTCCGGGCCCACCCATCTCCAGCCACCTGGCAACTGGAACGAGATGCCATCTTCGCGATCGCTGTATTCAATCGTTTGAGAATAAGCAGCCTTTGCCGCGGTCGAACACAGAAGGCTCGCCAATAAGATTCTTACAAACAGAAAGCGCATAGTCAGCCTCCCTCTAGCCTGCTGCCTGTGATCGTGGTTCTTGCCGCCAACTAACTCTAGACCTCGTCCTATGACAGCATAACTAAGCTCTCGAACCCGGCTCCGCTATCTTCCCACCACCAGCACCTCAAACTGTCCTGACTCCGCCGTCGACAGGAAGAGTTGATGAGTTTTCGGATCGAGGGCCATGGTCTTCGCCTTGGGTAACGTCTTCACGGTTTCGACTGTGGAGTATTTTTCCGGGCTGTCCTCATGAATCACCGTGATCGTGCCTTCGCCGTTGGAATTGAAGATAAGGCGAGAATCAGGATCAAAGGCGGTGGCGTCCACGTGATCGCCGATTGGAAGCGTAGCGACTACTATGCCGGTGTCAGCATTCATAACAGCCATGACCTTGCTGCGGCAACCAATGAACAATCGCCGATTCGGCCGGTCCATCGCGATGCTTGACGGCGAAGCACAAGGCGCGGTCGGCCAGCGCTGCTCCACCTTCAAGGAACGCGCATTGATCTTCAGGACCACGCTCGCATCTTCCAGATTATTGTAGATATATCCCGAACCGTCGGCCACCGCATATTCAGGACCACCGCCGAGATCGACCGTTCCCGCCACTTTTCCGGTCCCCGCCTCAATCGCAGTGGCGCTACTGCTATCGCCATTGAATGCGAAGACTCTCGAAGTCGCAGGATCGTAAATGATCGCGTCGGGTTTCTTGCCGACCGGGACCTCCGCAATGGTCTTCAGAGTCTTCAAATCAAAGATCGTAACCGCAGAGGACTGGCCATCGCTGACGAATCCACGTCCCAGTTCCGGAGCGATCGCGATGCCATGCACGCCCGGAGTGTTCTGGATCTTGCCAACAATTGCCCCGGAATCGACATCCAGCACTTCCACCTGGGTTCCGTGGGAAACGTACAGGCGGCGCGCGCCATCATCGACGGCAAGATAGTCCCAGCTGCCTTGGCCGGGGACAGGAATTTTCTTGGTGATGGCAAAACCCTTGGCAGCGGCAATGGAGGGACTTACAAGAGCGAATCCCAAGGCGAAGACAACCGGGGACAGGGCAATTCTTCGGAATAGGTTAGAGTGCGAATATTTCTTCATCTGAGTTGGGCTCCTTATCTCTATGTTTCAACCGGGATGACTCTCAAGACACCAGGCAACTTTGAGGTTTGCGGCAAACGGTACTCACCTCAACGAGCGATGTGTTCTTGGTTAATCTGTGCGCGTTATTCTCGACGAGGCTCCCAGCGCAAGCCGAAAGAATAGGTGGGCCGGTAGTACTCGCGTTGGATGATGTACCACGGACTGCCGTTATAGAAGCCGAAGACTTCATCCGTCAGGTTCAGGCCTTGCACAAGTACGGTGAGACTCTTCCGCACGTGGTAGCTGGCCTGGGCGTCCACCTGCAGGTGCGGCAACAGGTAGATGTCCCCAGCCGGGCCCTTGGGACCGAGACCGGATGGGTCTTCGGTGCAACTGGCGGGACTTGCCGGGATGCATTGCTCCCACTGGTACTGGAAAATACTCTTGCTGTTGTACGTGGCACCAAGACGCGCCGAGAACCGGCCCCGATCATAGGTCGGGCTTAGGTTCCAGGTCACCGGAGCCTGGCGTTGCAGCGCCGGAGTGTCGTTGCGAAGCGGCAAGGTGCCGGAGTTCGAACCGGTCCAACTGAAGTTCGCCGAGATCCCGAACCCGCTCAGTCCTCCGGGGAGGAAGCCCAGGTGTTGGATGTAAGCAGCCTCCATGCCGTATAGCTTCGCATTGACGCCGTTGATGATGTAATCCAAATGATCTGTGGGGTACTGATTGTAGTAGGGGTCGTTCGGGCTGAGTGACGGGTTGTCGATGTAATAAATGGGGGCGCTCAGTTGCTTGTAAAAGAAGCCCGCCTGAACCTCACCGAACGGCTTCAAGTAGTGCTCATACAGCAGGTCATAGCTGTTGGCGTGTTCGGGTTTGAGGTTTGGGTTCCCCACGCTGACGTTGGGCGGACTCCCGGACTGATCGAGGGTTACATAGGGAATCGTGTCATACGGGTCTGGCCGGGAGATGCCCCTGCCGTAAACCGCGCGAATGTCGGAGTCGTCGGTGACGCGGTAGCGCAACTGCACGCTGGGCATAGGATCCCAGTACCAGTTACTGGCCAGGGCCGGCACGGTTGAGATGTAGTTGCCACTCGCGTCATTGGTCACGATATAGCCCCGCGTGTTCAATTGCGTGGCCTCAACGCGCAGGCCGGTCTGAAGGCGGAAGCGGCCAAGCTCGATCGTGTTCATAGCGTAAGCCGCCGAGACACGTTCGGTGAGGTCATAATTGCTGGCGTCGGAACCGATGCGAGTCTGGCTGTTGTCGTAGCTGAGCATTCCCTGATTCAGAAGGTTGTTCAGATCGCCGGTGATCTTGCCGAAGGAGGTAAACGGACCGATCTGATACGCTCCGAAGTAGTAGTGTGGATCTGAAAGTCCGGTTAGGAATTGGGTCATCAGAGGCGAGCAGTTTGATTGGTTCGGTCCCGTACAAGCCGGAGGGGGCTGGCTGAAGCTGAGCTGGTCGTAGACTGGCGAATAGGCGTCCTGACCCTTGTGCGCGTTCCGCACCTTAAAACCAAACTCGAAGGTCGAGGAATGTGAGCCCACGTGGTAGTTCTTTGCGAACGACATGCCTCCTTGCAGGTTCATCTGGGATGTGTTTCCCGAAGTGAGGCTGACATCGAGCAGGGTCCACTGGTTCGGATCGTAGGTGGGGGACCCAAAGCAAGATGGGTCCCATTGCGGCAGGTGAATATTAGGGCTCGGTAGATTGACACAGGAAGTGAGATTGTACAAAGCGCTGTTGAGCACTGGTTGAAAGTCGGCGCCAGGATTACCCGCTGCCGCTGTCTGACGCGCGCGCGAAGCCGAGAGCTCCCAGCTCAGCCAGGAATTGGTGTAGACGTGTTTGCCGCCGATTGCCAGGTTGCCGATACCGTAGTCCGGCAAGCGGCTGGAGGTTGAGAACGCCGGAGATGCTCCGCTATTCAACGAATAGACCCACTTATCCCCGTAGTCTTTAAAGTCGGAATAGAGATAGTGGAGATATAGACCCGATCCCTCGCCGAGTTTGTAATCCAGCGAACCGCCAAAGCCGTAGCGTGTGCGCTTGTACCTGTATTCACGGATGTCCATGCTGTCGTAGACCGGGTTTGCGAAACCAGGGTCGGGCGTAGGCTCGATGTCGTTGATGCCGCGTCCGTTATAGTCGTAGCTTCCGGAGAAGAGGGCGCCAAGCCGCTTGCTCTTGCCAAAGCGCTGCCCAACCGTTCCAACCATTTGATAAATGTAGCGGGTATTCAAGATGGGAGTGAACCCGCCGATACCTTCCAGGGACAGGGTCGGGAGCTCGCCAGCAGTCTTAGTGCGGATATTCACGGACCCGCCGATGGCGTCGCCGTCCTGATTAGCCGACAGCGTTTTGTTAACCTCTACCGACTCGACGATGTCCGCGGGAATCGTATCCAGTTTCACCTGGCGCACTCCGGCCTCGGGCGACGGCACGCTGACTCCATCGATGGTCAGGTTATTCAGGCGGGGCTCGGTTCCGCGGATCTGGACGTACTTGCCTTCGCCCTCATCGCGCTCCAGGGTTACGCTGGGCAGGCGTTTTTACCGTGCAGACAAGGCAAGAAGCCGTGAGCTTGGCGGAGCGGGCATTGGTCTCGCGATTGCCGAGTGGATTGTGCAGCAGCATCGAGGATCGATCGCCGTCCAAAGCTCGATGGGCAACGGATCTACCTTTCTTATCGAGTTTCCACTGCAACCGGTATCCGCAGTTTCGGATCTGTCGCAGGCTCTAGCGTTCACCGATTATGCGAAGAAGCAGGCTAGTACTTAGCTCTAGTTCGGGATACTCCACACGGGAAGGCGAATGACGGCCGCCCCAATGAGCTTCTCCTCGCTCCACTGCTACCGTTGATCTTCTTCACAGATTGGGCATGCGCGAAGGTAGAGAAAGCCATGGCAGCAGTCAACGTGACGCCATAGATGACTTTAGCTCGAATTCGCGGCCTTCGAGCGCCGCTCCTCGGCCCACGAACTGTTCGTGAAACTTCGAATAGCGAGCCCCTTCAAGCTTAACCTTCGAGGAAGCTTCTTCGGGGGCCTGCACATCTGCTGCCGTCAGCTCTACGCTTGCTCCTCCGAGGTTCTCTTCGAGACGCGAAAGCTTCGTCGTGCCGGGAATCGGAACAATCCAGGGGTTCTGGGCGAGCAGCCAGGCAAGCGCGATTTGTGCGGGCGTGGCCTTCTTCTTCTGTGCGAACGCGGTAATCACATCGACCAGAGCCTGGTTGGTCTTACGATTGTCCTCACTGAATCGCGGCACAGTGTTGCGGAAATCGGTACTGTCGAACTTGGTCTCAGCGTCAATCTTGCCCGTCAAGAAGCCCTTCCCAAGCGGGCTGACTGGAGCGAAGCCGATGCCGAGTTCCTCAAGCGTAGGCATCACCGTCTTTTCCGGTTCTCTCCAGAACAGCGAGTATTCGCTCTGGAGGGCGGCGACGGGCTGCACTGCGTGGGCGCGACGGATCGTCTTTCCGGGTTTGCGCATCTTTCCCGTAATGGTTCTTGTTCTTGCTTTGATCCTCCCGGATTGCGACCGAATGGGCATGGCCAATTGGAGCTAAAGAACGCAGACGGAATGCCGATTTAGGACCAGAGGCGAGAGGAGTCACAGGCAATGAGTGAGATTCTAGAACAGGCAAACGAGACCAATGGTCATGGGACAGCTTCGCCAGCGGCGGGGATGAAAAGGATGGCCGCGCCAAGAACGGCGAGTCCCGCGCAGGAACAACATAGCGTTGCCGCGGCAGACAATGGATCGAGTCGCCTGCAGAGCAAGAAGATCGCCGAAGACAAGACCCGCGCCCGCACTCTGGCGCGCGCTCAGGCCGTTGCCGAAAAACTTTCCACCGCGACCGAGCAGGTAGCCAGCGCCATTAACCAGGCGACCAGTACGGTCGAAGAACTCGGCAAGTCGATGCAGACCATCGCTTCTGGAGCCGAAGAGGCAGGGGCAGCAGCGGAGGAATCTCGGGCTGCGATCAATCAGATCGAGAAGGCTTCCGACGAGGCGAATACGCAAGCGGCGGCCTCGCTAACCCTGGTGGTAAACGTCCAAGAGCTGATTCGAAGCACGATCGCGGATGTTACGACCCTGATCAAAGGGGTGAGCGATGCTGCGCAGGCAAACTTCGATTCCGCGAAGATGATCGCGGAGTTGGAGAGGCAGTCGGAGGAGATCGGCAAAATCGTCCACGCCGTGGCCCGCATCGCCGACCAGACGAACCTGCTGGCGCTGAACGCAGCCATTGAAGCGGCGCGCGCCGGTGAGCACGGCAAGGGGTTTGCCGTGGTCGCGGACGAGGTGCGTAACCTGGCGGAGATGAGCGAGAAGAGCGCCCGAGGAATCCAGGAAGTGGTGAATGAGATCCAGGGCCAGGTAAAGGTTGTAGCCGTCGACGCTCAGACCGCGGGAAAGAAAGGTCTGGAAGAGGTGGAGAAGGCGAAGGCGATCACCACAGACATGGTGGGCATTGCCACGGACCTGACCGAAATGCGCGAAGGCTGCAAAGCGATTGTCACCAACGCCGTCACCGCGCTGGCTGGAGCCAAGGAATACTTGCAGGGCGCTCAGGAAATTGGCAAGGCGGCGGAAGAGTCCAGCACCGCCGTAATGGAATCGCAGAAAGCGGTGCAGGAGCAGGGCCGGGCCTACACGGAAATGAATGACGCCTCCAACAGCCTGGCGCAATTGGCGGAGAAACTGAAAACCTCGACCAGCGCGCAAAAGTCCGCCGAGGAATTGGCGGCTGCCGCGGAAGAACTCTCCGCCAACGCGGAAGAAGTCAAGAGCGCTTCCGGACAGATCTCGGGGGCCATTGAGGAGATCAGCCGCGCGGCGCAGGTCGCCTCCAAAGCCTGCGAGACCGCCATGGCTCTGGGTACGAAACTGGAAAATGCCGCCAAAGAGATGGGGTTGAAAGCCACGGAAAGCGGGGAGAAATGCACCGCCGTTTCCACCCGGCTGGTCGCGAATAAAGAATCCCTGGACTCGATGATCGTCAATATCGGACAGGCGGCCCAGATGTCGCTGGGCTCGGCAAAGAATGTCCTCGAACTGGAAGAACGCACACGGCGCATCGACAAGATCGTGGATGCAATCGTGATGGTGACGGTGCAGACCCGCATGCTGGCGGTCAACGGCAACGTAGAAGCGGCGCGCGCCGGGGAGTTTGGACGGGGCTTCTCGGTGGTCGCCGCAGACATCCGCTCGCTGGCCAACGAGAGCAGCGAAAATGCCGACCGCATCAAGGACCTGGTCAAGAGTATTCAGGGCCAGATTACGAAGGTTGTCACCGACATTGAAGGCGCCGGGATCAAAGCCAAAGACGAAGCCGAGCGCGCCAAGGTGTCGACCGCGAACCTGGAGCGTATCGCCAAGGATATTAAGGAGGTTCAGACCGGCATCAATGTCATTGCGAAGGGATCGGAGGTAGCGGTGAATGCTCTGCAGCAGGCGTCGAAGGCCAGCGAGCAGATCGCAACCGCTTCCGAAGAGATGAATCGCGCCAGCACCGAGTCCGCCACCGCCGCCGAACAGGGATTGAAGGCCGCGCAGGAGATTCTGCAGGCGGTCGAAGAGATCGCCGCCCAGGCCGACGAACTCCAGCACGGATAGGGACCATGACCAAGCGAATTGTACGTAAGGATCATAGTTCGCAAGATCATGGTTCGCAAGATCATGGTCCGCAAGATCATGGTCCGGCAATGCCGGACGCGGGGAGGATTGCGATGGCTACGGAAACGGTGAAATCGACCGCCGTCAAAGCGGGAGCGGACGGAACTCAACTGGTCACTTTCTTGCTCAAGGACGAGGAGTTCGGCTTCGACATCATGGCGGTGCAGGAAATCATCCGGCTGCCGAAAATGTCCAAGCTGCCGCACACTCCCGATTATGTCGAGGGCATTTCGAGCCTGCGGGGAACGGTATTGCCCATCTTCGATATCCGGGCACGATTCAAGATGAAGCGCGAGGAGCACACGGACCGCAGCCGGGTGCTGGTGATCGATATCGACGGCAAGCAAACGGGCTTGCTGGTGGATGGCGTGCGCCAGGTCACGCGAGTCGGCCGGAACGAATTCGAGGCGCCTCCCGCAGCCATCCGGAACGATACCGCCGACTACATTGACGGCGTAGTGAAGCTGGACAACGGCGCTCGCATCATCATTGCCCTGGACGCGCGCCGTGTCTGCACTCTTGGCGGCGCGAATGGCGATGGCGATGCCATCGCGGAAGCGCTGGCGAAAAGTGCCGCGGCGCCCTCCACGCATGGACCCAAAGATAGCCCGAACCGCCAGGCTCAAGCTGGGGAGGCGCTGAGCGCTGGGAAAGAGGCGCGGGCAAAGGGGGGCGAAGTGCGGCAACTGGTCAGTTTCCAAATCGGCCGGGAAGAGTTTGCTTTTCCCATAGAGCACGTCCGCGAGATCCTGCGGGTGCAAACGCCGAAAGAAGTGCCCGGTGCACCCGAGCATCTGCTGGGCGTGTTGACGGTGCGGGGGCAGATCCTTCCCATCGTCGATCTGCGCCGACTCCTGCGGCAGACTTCGTTTGCAGCCGACCTAGTCGCGGCCTGCCGTCTGGCCTCGACGGAATACCAAGCCTGGCTGGCGCAGAGCGGATCCGGCGAGAATGCGGATCTGCACAGAGTGACGGCAGCGACCGAACAGCTTCGCACCTGGCTCTCGGCTTTCAATAGTTCGAGCCAGTCGCTCACCGAGACCCTTGCCCAGGTGCGGGGATTGAATGAACACGTAACCAAGCAGGCCAGCGGTGCCGCCGGTCATGATGCCAAAGGAACGGACGCGCTTAGCAAAGACATCTTAAGTTCGGCGAAGGCGATCGTCGCGGCGCTGCATACATTTGAGGAACAGGTGCAGGGCAGCATTCATGAGGACCAGCGCATCATCGTTGTCGATTCGAACGGGTTCCAGCTCGGTCTGGTCGTCGATCATGTAAACGAAGTATTGGGGGTTCAGGATGACGCGATCGAGGCCCCGCCCAACGTTGCGCACGAACACGGCGTCGGCCTTTCGGGGATTGCCAAGCTGGATAAGGGCGACCGGCTCATTCTGCTTCTGGCAACGGGCAGCCTGCTGGATCATCAAGTGCTGGCGAAAATCGCCGAGGTCGGGAAGGACGCGAGCGCGGCCGTGGCTGTTCCTGCCGCTCCGGAAGAGACCAAACCCGGCGGCAAGAAAGAAGAAGAGAATGTTCAGGAGGAAGAAGTGCAATTGGTAACCTTCCTGCTCGGCCAGGAAGAGTACGGCATTCCGATTGCCCGCATTCAAGAGATTGACCGGCTGTCGAAAATCACGCAGACTCCCAAGGCGCCCAAGTTTGTCGAGGGCGTCACCAACCTGCGTGGTGAAGTCATTCCGGTGCTCAGCACGCGGACGCTCTTTGCGCTGGAGGCGAAAGCCTCCGACGATCACACGCGGGTCATCATCGTCGATCTCGGCGGGGCGAAAACGGGCCTTGTCGTCGACTCGGTAAAGCAGGTTCTGAGCATCTCCACGCGCAACATCGCACCGCCCCCGGCCAGTATCTCGAATGGAGTCGATGGGCAGTTCATCTCCGGCATCGGCAAAGTCGAGGACGGAAAGCGAATGATCGTGCTGTTGGATGTGGGGAAGGTACTCACGCGCGGGGAGCAGAGCGAACTGGCGACGCTCGCGGCTCATGCCTAGACCGATCGGTGGTCGTTCGCCTTTGGTCGCTGGCAAGCAGAGCTCGCGAGCGACCAACGAGTAACGACTAACGACGAACATTTGGTTTGAGCCCATGAAAACTATAATTCGCGTTCTGGTCGCAGACGATTCCGCGTTAATGCGGAATCTGATCAGCCGGCTCCTGGGCAAGGCGACTGACATTGTGGTAGCGGGGACCGCAAGAGACGGCGAAGACGCAGTCCAAAAGACAATGCAGTTGAAACCCGATGTCGTGACCATGGACATCAATATGCCGAAGCTCGACGGCATCAGCGCCATGCAGATGATTCTGGCGGAAAAGATCTGCCCCGTAATCATGCTGAGTTCGTTGACCCAGCAGGGCGCGGTCGAAACCTTCGAATGCCTGGCGCTGGGCGCCTTTGATTTCGTCGGGAAGCCGGACGGCACAGTCTCCGCGCATCTTGATACCATTGCCGAGGATCTGATTGCCAAGATCCGCGCCGCGGCAGCGTCGGGCGTTCCCAAGCGTCCCCGTCCGAAGGCAGCATCGCCGCCTCCAACAGCTGCGCGGCCGACGGAAATCTGCTCGGCGAACCTGCCGTCGAGCGAAATGCGGGCCATCGCGATCGGAATCTCGACTGGCGGCCCCTCCACCATCAGCACCTTTCTCCCGGGCTTACCGGCCGATCTTCCGGCGGCGCTTTTTCTGGTGCAACACATGCCGGCAGCATTCATCCCAACATACGTTTCCCGGCTCCAGAAGGAGTGCGCCATCGAAGTGGTCGAGGCAGAAACAGGGGCGCCTGTACGGGCCGGACGTTGCTATGTAGCCGGCAACAATCTTCATTTGTGTCCTTATCGCAAGCTGAGTGGCGAGGTCGTGTTGCGCCGGCCGAGCCAGCCGAAGACGCTGTTTGTGCCAGGAGTCGGCGTGATGATGGATTCTGTCCTGGCAATTTATGGACGCCGGACCATCGGAGTGCTGATGACCGGCATCGGGGACGACGGCGCCGATCAGATGGTCAAGATCCGCGAGGCAGGTGGCGTCACGCTGGCCGAATCGGAAGAGAGCTGCGTCGTTTTCGGCATGCCTTATCAAGCCATCAAGCGGGGTGGGGCGGAGATCGTGCTGCCGAGCTGGGAACTCGCGGACCGGATTGTTCGCATTCTTGCGGCCAAAACTGGGGGAGGCTCTATGCAGAGGAAAGCTGCGCATCCGGGAGCAGGTTCATGATTGACAGCAAACTAATCGACGCGTTCAGCGCTCCGGAAGCGGCCGACCGGCGCGGTGCGGCAGAGGACATCAGCGAATGCGGCGATCCAGGAGCGGCCGAAGTTCTGGTGTCCCAGCTCCGTAAAGAAGAGTCGCGCCCCGTCAAAGAGGCGATTCTCCGCGGGCTCTCGCACATATGGACATCGAATCCAGTGGAGGCGATGATTGAGTTGCTGAAAGACGACGATCCGTTTGTACGTGCCGAAGCTGCGGAGATGCTGCAGCGGCGCGCTGGCGATGTGATCGAAGGGCTCAACCGTCTGGTACGGAGCGACGACAAAGATCTCCGCAAGTTCGCCGTCGACATCATGCGCGAAGCCACCATTGGCGCTCCCGACGCCCTTTACCTGGCAGCCTTGAAAGACGAAGACATCAACGTAGTCATCACGACCATCGAGAACATCGGGACGAGGCGGCGGGCTGGGTTGGCTACGCAGGTGCTCGCGATCGCACTGGAGAACTCGCAGCCGATGGCCGTGTGCGCGTCTCTGGAAGCTCTGGCGGTCATCGGAAACCGTCAAACGCTTGACGCGCTCCGCACGAAATACCCCAACCTCGCGGAGGTGCCGGGGATCTATTTGCTGCCTTTCCTGAAGCTGCTCGGCCACACCGCCGGCCCCGAATTGATCGAAGAGATTTGCCGGACGATCGAAGAAAAGGGGGCATTCGTTCACGAAGCTGCCATCGACGCTCTCACCAACATCGCATTGCGCCACAGCGTGTCGCAATTGAACTCCTTTTGTGAGGCCGCACTCTGCGGCCTTCTCAAGCCGGAGCTGGACGCGGTGGTGTGCTTTCATCTTCTCCGTCTGCTGGGGCACTTTACTGGCTCGAGCCGCATTGCGCTGGTAGTGCTGCCCTACCTCCACTCCCCCGACCGGACGCTGTGCATGGCGGCGGTCGAATCGCTCACGAACTCTTCCGACCCTGCCGTCGAAACTGCGCTGCATTCCCTGCAGTCGACGGAGAGCGATCCCGAGATCGGCGAGGAACTGGAAGAACTTCTCAGGAGGCGCCCGCGATGGAACTCACCGCCGAGCAATTCTCCAAACTGAGCAAGCTCATCTACAGGAAGCTGGGACTGCAATTCGACGAAAAGAAAACCTACTTTCTCAACAAGCGAGTGGAGCAAAGAATCGCCGGGCTCGGCCTCAAAGACGCCGACGAATATCTCTTTCAGCTCGGGTATTGCGATGCCAATGGCGATGAGATGCAGGCGCTGGCGAACCTGATTACCACCAACGAAACCTACATGTTCCGCGAATTTGAGCAACTGGCGGGCTTTGCCGATGTTTGTCTTCCCGAACTGGTTGCCGCGAAGCAGAAAACCACAGATCGACGCATCCGCATCTGGTGCGCGGGCTGCTCCTCGGGCGAGGAGGCCTATACGCTTGCCATCATCATCCGCGAAGTGTTTCCCGATTCCAGAAACTGGGATATCAAGATCGTGGCCACCGACATCGATGAGAACGTGTTGAAACTCGCCCGCAATGCGGTCTATGGCGAGCGCTCCGTCAAAGGCGTTCCAGCCGTCTACAGCAAACATCTCATACCGTCGGTCACCGGCTTCCGCATCGATCCGGAAACCGCAAGGCTGGTGCGCGTCGAAAAACTTAATCTGCACGATCAGCAGCAGATGAAGGCGATGCGAGGGTACGATTTCGTGTTTTGCAGGAATGTGCTCATCTACTTCGATGACGAGTCGCGGCGCAGCGTGGTGAACCATTTTTACGACTCGTTGAATCCCAAAGGGTACATTTTCCTGGGCCATTCCGAATCCGTCGGCCGCATCACCTCGGCCTTCCATTTGAAGAAGGCCGCAGGCCACCTTCTCTACGCAAAGGATTGACTATGAAACGGAATGTGCTGATCGTCGACGACTCGGAGTTCACCCGCAACTATCACTCCTATATCCTCCGCGAGGCTAATTTCGAGGTGGTCACCGCAGTCGATGGAGCCGACGCGCTGGAGAAGCTCTTCAGCCGGTCTTTCGACCTCGTTCTCACCGACATCAACATGGCGAATATGGACGGCTACGAGTTTATTCGCCGGGTGCGGAGCAACGGAGACTACAACGACTTGCCGATTATCATCATCTCGACCGAGTCGGAGGCTGAGGACAAAAGCCGGGGTTTCATCGCCGGCGCAAATTTCTACATCGTCAAACCCTCGGACCCCAAGCCCTTGATCGAAAACATCTGCCTGGTTCTCGGAATCGATGCCTCGCCGGGTGGCCAGAGCGGTGGCACGTGAGTCTGGGCATAAAAGAAGAAGGGCAAGAATCGCTGTCTTTGTCGTTGGCGTGGACGAAGTTTGAAGGACTGAGCACGCGGCTCTCCGGCTACTTGAAGACCAGCGAAGACGAATTTGCCAGCCTGATCCAGGCGCTCGATGCTTGCTGGAGCATGGCGGAAAAAGTGCAGAAGGCGACTGCCCGGTTGTCGGAACTCACCGATGCGGCAAGCGCCAACCAGAACGTCCTCCGCGACTCGTTACTGGAAGGCTGCGGAGTCTTCAAGAAGTTCCTCGTTCAAATCCAGGAGGTGCGGCGCGATTTAGCCCGCACCGCGCAAGAGACCGGAGGACTGCTTGGAACCTCGAACCGCCTGCAGGAAAACATTGCGCCGCTGAAGTACATAGCCTTCCATTTCCGCCTTGAGGCGTCACGCCTCTCTCCGAAGGACAACGCCTCGGTGCTGAAGGCTTACGACGAGATGAAGCAAGTTGTAAGTTTTATGAAACAGGCGGGCGATTCCCAGGAACGCGGTCTGCTCGCAATCCTCGACACGCTCACAAAGGCCACCCGATCGGTCGAGCTGACGTCCTCCTCCTACGCCTTGCGGGCAGCCGAATCGGAGGAGAAAGTCGCGCGTCACCTCGAACTACTCGCGAGCGTCCCCCGCGATCTGCTCGAAGCGCAAAACCAGGCGAGCACTTTGGGAATCGTGCTGGCGAAAGGCATTCGCGAAGCCATCAAGACCCTGCAGGGGCACGACGCGATTCGTCAGCGTCTCGAACATATCCTCGGAGCGCTGGCCAGCCTTCGTCAAGACAAAGATAAGAAAGAGGAGCCGGAACACGCGCTGCTAGTGCAACGGCAGCAGGTGAAATCCTTGCTGGAGCTCATTGTCAGTACGGGAAGCCGTATCGAGAGGGAGCTCAATAGCGTCATCGGCTGTGCGCAGGGCATTGCGGGTGGCGGCTCCGCGCGGTCCTGCGGCGACGACGAGGTGGAAAAATTCGAAGCTGCGGTCGATCGCGTGGCCTCCCTCAGCACCGAAGTTGCCGAATTGCTGGCTGGTGAAGAGAAGATGGGAACCTTCGTGCTAACCCATATCGACCCGATCCGGGAACTACTGGCCACGAATAGCCGAGAACTGGAAGTGGTAGCACGATCGATGAAGAGGCTGGCCCTGAATGTTCTGATCGACGCGGAAAAAATGCCATCGGCCCGAGGTATTGGCGTGCTCGGCGTGTGGACGTCGGAAACCGCAGAAGGCATCCTGGAGTTGTCGAGGGACCAGAATGAACAGTTCGCCCAACTCGGGTCGACGCTCCAATCGCAGGCTACCGTGATCGCCGCGGATATTCAGGAGGTCGCGTGCTGCCGGGGCATGCTTATGGCTCAGAGAGCAATGGATTCGTTGCGCAGTTCGCGGAGAATTGAATACGCCGAGTTTGCCGCTCTTAGTCAGGATGCGTCGCAACTGCGGACAAAGACCGAGAAACTCGTGCAATCGCTGGAATTTGTCGATGAAGGAACAGAGCTCCTGGGAAACCTGGATGGGACTATCAACTTTCTTCTCGCCCTGTATCCGAAATCGGAGAAGCCGTTCGACCTCGATGCCGCTTCCGCCGGTTATACGATGCAGGAGCAACATGATGCGCATGCCCTGGCCTCTGGGGGAGACGCGGAAAGTCAGGCACGGCCGGCGGAACCGGCTGAAGGGCAAGAGTACGGCTCGAATGTCGAACTCTTCTGAAGCGAAGGACGTTTTTATGCCATTTGAACTGCAGACTGCCGGGGACGGAGTGAAGCTGATTCTGGCGGGGAAACTGGGCGTGCAGCAGGCCCGGGATCTTTGGGATGCGTTGCAGCCAGCAATGGCCGCGGGCTACGGTATCCGGGTGCAAGCGGATGGACTGGAGGAGATGGACACCAGCATCGTCCAGATTCTGTGCCGGGTAAGCAGCCTGAGCGGAGGGTTGAAGATCGGTGAGACTTCGGATGGCTTTCTGGCCGCGCTGGAGCGCCGCGGTTTGGAAAAATTCTTTGTGCAGCCACTTGCTCCGACTGGGCCGGAGGCGCAAGTTCCGCAGACCCAAATTCCTCAACCTCTGGCAAAAGCCGCGAGGCAGGGACATGCCTAAACGGATCCTGGCAGTCGACGATTCCGCGACCATGCGGCAACTGGTAAAGATGACTCTTTCCCGCGCGGGCTATGAAATTGTCGAAGCGGAGGACGGTTCGAAAGGTCTGGAGAAAGCCTCCGCCGAGGCCTTCGATCTGGTGCTCAGCGACATCAATATGCCGGTAATGACCGGCATCGATCTTCTCCGCAGTCTGAGAAAGCTGCCGCAATACAAATTTACGCCGATCGTGCTGGTCACAACGGAATCTCAAGCAGAAAAAAAGCAGGAAGGCAAAGCTGCCGGAGCCACGGGTTGGATTGTAAAACCGTTCGAACCGGAACAGTTGCTTGCCGTGGTGACGAAAGTCTTGCGCTGCTGATCGATCTTGGCCGAGGGTGATCAAGATTTATGGACTCCTGCGATCTGGAACAACTACAAGCCTCCTTCCGTCACGAGGCGGACGACCTGCTCACCGACCTCGGCGGGGCGCTGCTGCTGCTCGAACTCGACCCCCGCAATGTGGAGGTGATAAACCGAGTTTTTCGCGCCATGCACACGCTGAAAGGCTCGGGTGCGAGCGCCGGCTTCCGCAGGCTGGCGAGCTTTGTGCATCATGTCGAAGAAGTCTTCAACCGGATCCGCAACCAGCAACTGGAGACGACTCCAGAACTGATCGATGCCACGCTGAAAGCCTGCGATTGCTGTGTCATGCTCCTGGAGCTGGGCAGTACGGAGTCCGACACGCCTTTGCCACTTGAGACCGAGGTGCTCGCAGCCATACGGCCCTTTCTGCCGGAGATGGATAAGGCTGCCGGCAACGGAAAGCCCGAGAAAATTGCGTCCGGCGGACTGGCGCGATACAAGATCGGTTTCAAGCCGAACCGTGAGATCTTCTTTTCTGGAACCGACCCCGCATCTCTTCTTCTTGAGCTGACAGATCTGGGCGAGATGGAAATCCATTGCGATGCCAGCGATCTCCTCGCCGCCGACCCGTTTGACCCGGAGCAGTGCTACTTACGCTGGGAAGTCCACGTGGAAACGACCGAGCCCGAGGCCAAGGTACGAGGGGTATTCCAGTTTGTTGAAGAGGATTGTGGAGTATCGATCGAGCGCGAGGAGCCTTCGACTGCCGCGCAATCGGAAAGCAAGGCCGCCCGCTTCCGCGGAGCCACGCAGCAGGCGTTTACCGCCCTGGGCTTTGCCCTCGACCAATTTCAATCGGGAGATGAAAATCCTGGCCTGGTGACCGCGCACCGCGCGGCGCAAACCCTGATCTCCGCCTGCAAAGCGCATGGGCATGCGAGAGCCACGACTGCCGCGCATCAGGTTCTCGATGCGGTGATAACGCAGCAAGGTGGAACCCTCGATGGCGGCTGGTTGCCGAAGGTGAAGCTCCTCATTGAGGCGGCGAGGCTGGCGGTGGATTCGCCGGCGGCGCAAGCCGTAACTTCGTTGCAGCCTGCTTCCACCGCAGCCGCGGAAGCCTTGCCCGCTCCAGAAGCCGCGACGGCAGCGGCTGCGAGCAGTATCCGGGTCGACTCCGCCAAGCTGGATGCCCTGATGAGGCTGGCCGGAGAACTGCTCGTCGCCCGCGGAGCGCTGCCTGCCTTCGCCGAGCGCGTCGAACGCATTGCCGGGGAACTCTCGCCGAAAAGCATGGCCAAAGAGATGCGCGACGCCGGCGCCAAGGTTTCCCGGCTGGCGGACGATTTGCAGGCTACCGTCATGTCGATCCGGATGATGCCGGTGCGCCAGGTGTTTCAGCGTTTCCCGCGGCTGGTGCGCGACATTGCGCGAAATCTCGACAAAAACATCGAGCTCCATGTCAGCGGAGAAGAGACGGAGTTGGACAAGACGGTCATCGACAGCATCGGGGATCCGCTCACGCATATCATCCGCAACGCCGCCGATCATGGCATCGAATCGAAGGCCGACCGCGCGCAGAAAGGCAAGTCCCTGGTCGGCCGCATCGATCTCTCCGCTTTCACGCAAGGCTCCAATGTCGTGATTGAAGTGAAGGACGACGGCAAGGGATTAGACGCCGAAAAGCTCAAGCGTCGCGCAGTCGAAAAGAACTTGCTTACCGAGAGCGCGGTCGCGGCCATGGACGAGGAAGCGGCTTTCAAGATCATCCTCGTAGCCGGTTTCTCGACCATCGATAAGGTGACGGACTTATCGGGCCGTGGCGTGGGCATGGACGTCGTGCGCACCAGTGTAGAGGCGCTGCATGGCGCCATCCATATTACGAGCGAAGTCGGAAAAGGAACCAGCTTCCGCATCGAGCTTCCGGCCAGCCTGCTGGTATCCAAAGCGATTCGGGTTGCCGTATCGGGGCATGAGGTCGTATTGCCCATCGATACTATCCGCAACATGGTGAAAATTCCGAAGTCGGTAGTCCGAAGGGTACAAGGGCAGCAGATCGCGCCCGTCCGCGGGGCAGTGTTCCCCATGCTCTGGCTGGCGCATGCTTTGTCATTTAAACGGGTGGAAGAAAGGAGGGCCGAGCTCGCCGTTGCGATCATTGAGACAGCTTCGGGGCCATACGGGCTGGTGGTCGACCACTTCCTCGGCGAAGTCGAAATCGTCGTCAAGCCGCTCAGCGGCGTGCTGGCTAAAGTGCAAGAGTATATAGGCGCCGCGATCATGGGCGACGGTAAGACCGTGCTGGTTGTCAATACGGAGAAGCTCTTCTCGCTGCAACCTCCCGCGGAAACCTCGCAGAACGATCTTCAAGTTGGCTTGCCAGGGTGATTTTTCACTCAGCAGCACGGCACCGAATGAGCCGGGACACGTTGGCTGGATCGCCGAAACCCAAAGCGCAAAGCCACACCCCGGGGGTAGATGAAGAAAGACTACCGCGCCGCCTCCGGACTGACGGCTTTATGCCTAAAGGATATCCCTGTGCTGCCGATGAAGAGACAGTGAGGCGGGGAAACTAAAGAAGTGTTGAGTGCATTAAGAAGATCGAGAGAAAGAGCCTAGGCTGGAGATGGTGGTTCGCGAAATGGGGCAATGAATCATGGAACCCGATCGGACGAACGGAAGGATAGAAGTGCGTTTCCTGATCGAAGCCGGAGCGACCGTCGAGGTGTGCAAGAGCAAGCAAACGTTTCGTGCGACGACGGCGAATATGAGCGGAAGCGGCGTCCTTCTGCGCTTCGAAGAACCGGTTCAACTCGCGGTGGGCGATCATGTGAATTGCGAATTCAAGATGTTGCACGACGCCGACAAATCACTTCCTTATTGGTGTGTGGGAAATGTCGCCCGCGTAGAGGGCTGTCTGGCCGCGGTCGAGTTCAAGGGCGTCGGCTTTTCTCCGTTGAAATACGAATCCGACGGCGCAATGCCGCTCGTATCTGAGTCAGACCCGCAATAGTCCGTCGTCCGCAGTGGGGCGCTGTCGTTTTTGTGGTTTGTTTCCGTCCACGACCGGAGACTCCCGCCGGATCGGAGCGTGCGCCAGGTCGAAGGTCACCCAGCAGGAAGTGCCGGGCCGGCAGCGATGCCAAGCAGTCGTTACCAGCCCGAGTGGGTGCTTGATTTAGCGAAGACCACGGCTATTCAGCCCAGCCTACGCGCAATCAGTGCGGCTTTTCCGCGGGAGGATGGCTCTCCGGCTTTGGTGTAGTTGGGCGCGGCGCCTGGCGCTGCTCCATCTGCTTCTGCTGAGTGGCATGCTTTTGCTCAAGCTGTTGCGTTTGTTGAGCGTGTTGCTGCTCCATCGGCTGTTTTTGCGTGTCGCTGTAGTTTTTCTTGGTGGCTTGCTGGTGTTCTTTTTCCTGCTGTTGCTGGAGTTTTTGATGATCCTGCGTTTGTTTGGCAGTTAGCTTGTCCTGTTGCTGCTGATACTTCTTGTCGGTTGCGGCGTTGCCTGTGTTTGGCGGCGTGAACGTGTGCGGCTGCAATTCGGCGGCGTGATTTTTGGTGTTGGCCGGAGCTGGCGTAGTATCTGCTGGGCGACTTTCCGCACCGGGACGCGCTTCATTGCCGCGTGCCGCGTTCGCCGGAGGAGCCTTGTATTCGCCGCCCGCTTGTCTGGAGGCTACAACGCCAGTTTTGAAATCACCGGGTTTAGCCGTAGCCGCGATGGGCGGCTTGCCATGGTTGGCGGAAGCACGCAGCTCGGGATTACTCCGCGCTGCCTGAACGTGCTGCGTCTGCGCGGCTACCGGACCGACGTGGTGCTCGTTAGCGTAGGACTCCTGCTGCGGTGAAGGACGCGCTTCGACGCCTCCCGTACCACCGTTGTAGCTGACGTGGGTTTCGGAGATATTCACCGTAGTGTTGTAGGTGTTGTGAATGATGGTGGTGTTTACATGATTCACGTAAGTGTTGTAGGAGAAGTGACCACCTTCCCAGCGGCCGCCTTCATAACCGAGACCGCCGTAGCCGAAGCCATAATTGATGCCGCCATAGAAGCCCACCTGTGGCCCCCAATATCCTTCATGGAAAAGGAATGCGCTGCCGCCCCAGCCCCAATAACCTGGGGTCCAGAGGAAGCCAACCTGAGGCGCCTCGACCCATGTGCCGGGCACCCAGTAGTATCCATCGTCGTCATCGTAGGCCCAGTAGCCGGGCGTCCATAGGTAGCCGTCGGCGGGACAGATTGGCTGCTCATAGACGGGAAGCGCCGGGGGACCGAAGTTGACGGAAATGCCGATACCGACTTGAGCAAATGCACCGTGGGAGAGAATTAAGAGAACGAACGAAAACAGTAATGAGCGAATAGCAAGCGGAATACGCATAGTAGTTCCTTTTGCCTGCTCATCTTTTATTAGTGCCCGTCACGGCGAGAGGCTCATGGGCGAAAGGTGAGCGGCATCTGTCGGCACAAGGATTCCACGGCGATGGTGACCGAGTCTGTGCACTACTGCTCACTTTTCATATCTGCCGCAAAACGAATTGAGAGTGAGAAAAGCCCGACCGCGTCAAGTCTTCTTGGCCTTGGCGGGAGGAGCGAGCGCGACGGCAGCCTCGGTGGTGAGCAGAAGGAAGGTGAATGTCTCCTGCAGGTACAAACGCACAGCAGCATCGGTGTGGCTGAGATAGCCGATGGAGACGTCCTGGCCGATGTGCAGGTCGAAATCGCCGCCACGGGTGGTCAGCACGAAAGCGCCGGCAAGGGCGGGCGCCCAGATGATTTGATCTTTCACCAGCCGCTTCACGTGCTCCAACACTGGGTATCCGTGGTCGCTGGTTTCGGCGAGTGCGGTGTAAGCATCGGCGCCGAGCAACACGGCATAGGGGCCGTTGACACCCACGAGACGCAGCCGGCTCAAGCTCTGGGCAATGGCATCCGGGTACTCGCGCACGTCGGCGGGGAGCGTCATGATCGGATTGCTGGTTCCTTGGCGGATGCCGCCAATGCCGGCGGCGGCATAGCCTTCGAATATGGCGGCGTCCTCGGCAAAGGCGATCTGCCGCGCGGCGTCCTTCGCTGGTTGCCAATCCGAGTCGTTCGCGCCGCGATCGACGTCGTCGATAGCGTTGCGATTGAGTTCGAACGGAACCCGTAGCTCGACCAGCGCTTTCACCTCGCGCTGCCTCGCGACGATGCCTTTCGCCGGGGCGGTGATGGTCCGCAGGTGGCCGGTGCCGACGGCAGAAAGAGCAGTGCCGGCCGGTCCCTTCAGGTCGACGACACGCCGTCCGGCAAGGTAGCGCTTGAGCGTGCGCGAGGTTTCCTCTTCGATCTGGGCCCATGCCGAATCGGAAATGGGGGCAAGCTCGCGATGAAGATTATTCATGTCGTAGGTCTCCTTTGAGAGAACCGATGCCGAGCGAACCGTCGCGCACCGATGGGTTGGATGAAGATGGGGTGGATGAAGATGGAAGGGATGAAGAGGTTTGGGGCGCTGCCGGGGATTCCGCAACCGCAGTCTGATCCTCAATCCCTTGGTCGTCGGCAACGTTCTCCAAAAACGTCGCCGACGGTACGAAGAACAGATTTCCCGTGACGGCGCGGCTGAAGTCGAGCAACCGGTCGTAGTTGCCGGGCGGACGGCCGATGAACATATTCTGAAGCATCTGTTCGATGGTGCGCGGTGAACGGCTGTAGCCGATGAAATAGGTGCCAAATTCGCCGTGGCCGGGCCGGCCGAAAGGCATGTTGTCGCGCAGGATCTTGATCTCTTTCCCGTTCTCGACGATGGTTGTGAGCGCGCTGTGCGCCGACGTTGGCTTGACGGAGTCGTCCAATTCGATGTCGGAAAGCTTGGTGCGGCCGATAATGCGTTCCTGCGCTTCGGTGGAGAGCGTGTTCCAAGCGCCGAGATCGTGGAGATATTTTTGAACGATGACGTAGCTGCCGCCGGCAAAGTCGGCGTCCTCATCACCCACCACTACGGCATCGGCCGCTGCCGCGCCCCTGGGATTTTCCGTTCCGTCGACGAAACCAAGAAGATCGCGGTCGTCGAAGTAACGGAAGCCCTGCACTTCATCCACCGGGGAAATGGCATTCCCGATACGCGCCATAATCTGCGTGGCCAGCTCGAAGGATAGGTCCATGCGCTTGGCGCGGATATGGAACAGCAGGTCGCCCGGCGTGGAAACCGCATGCCGAGCTCCAGCGCGAATCTCCTGGAAAGGATGTAGCTCCGCCGGCCGGGGCGATCCGAAGAGGCGATCCCACGCGTTTGACCCAAACCCCATGACGCAGGAAAGTCCTCCCTCCAGGTCGCGAAATTCCACCGCGCGCACCAGCGCGGCGAGGTCTCCGCAGAACGAGCGCAGGGTAGCGCGATTCTCAGAGCCCGGGTTGAGCGTTGCGACCAGAAAGATCGCGGCGCGAGTAAGCGGCGCGGCCACTGCCTGCGCGAGGGCAGGCAATCTAACTGCTGCTTCGGGCGTGCTCATTGCATCGGGATGGGGATCGGTCTCCATCGAATATCGTCCTTGGTGAGGTGCGCGAATCTTTCCCTACGAAATGCTACGCTCGCCTCGCGCGTGAAAGCTCGCCCTGCAAGCTTATCATCGGCTGCGCAACCTGCAAGCGTCTCCTTGCGATCTCATTGGCCCGGAATTGCCACTTCCGGCAATTGCGAAAATCTCCACGCCGGCAGGCTGCGGACCGACTCTTCGAATCGTTCTACACCACGAAAAATTACGGTATGGGCATCGGACTCTCCGTCAGTCGCTCCATCATCGAGAGTCATCATGGTCTTCTTTGTGGAACAACGCCTCAGCCTGCGGCCTTCAGCAATTCGCTAAGTTTATCCAAGTCCTGTGGGCTGGCGTCGCCGATTACGAAGTAGCGGAGACCGTTGTGACTCCAGCTGCGCAGGTTGAAGGAGAGCGCGGTCTGCATAGCGTCGTCCGTGCGGGTGTTGCCCAAGGCCCGTTCCTGGAAAATGAAGACGGAAATCTGGTGCAGGCGCACGCGGAAAATCAGTTCCGCACCCGGCGACTGGTTGAGATAGCTCACCTTGGCTCCCACCAGGACGAACGGGGAATCCTGCAACTCGGGCAGGTTGAAAGTGAAAGGAATCTTCCCCGCAAACCATGGTTTCACGGTATGCCGGTCAGTGGAAACCACATCGACCGGGTTGGAACTGGCCAGGGTTGCGACGTGCAGGTCGGCCAGTTCGCTGACCAACTGTGGTTGGCCGCTCCGGCCGCGGTTGAGAGCAAGCGGCAGTATGCCGATAATCAGCACCACGGTTGCGCTGGCCAGAATGGGGAGCCAAAACCGGTTCCAACGGGCTGGTGGGCGCGCTGCGATGCTCGATTGAATACGCGCGCGAAAAGCTGGATCCGGCCTAAACCTCTGGCCGGCGGCCCGTACCGCAAGCTTCTGCTGAACCTTACTTAAGCTCTCGGCAGCACAAGCGGAGCATCCCCGGAGATGCTCGCCCAGCGCCCGCGCTTCTGCGACCGGAAGCTCGCCATCGAGATAGGCATCGAGTTTTTCAGTCCAAGTTTCGCAGACCATGATTTAACCCCTTGGTTCAGCCTCCGGCGGCTTCTGCTGCATCTTCGCAACCGCTGCCCGCAAAGCCCGGCGGGCGCGGGACAGGCGCGACATCACGGTACCGATCGGGATACCCAGCGTGGCAGAGATTTCCTGGTACGACATCTCTTCGACTTCGCAGAGCAACAAAGCCTCGCGATAGGCGATGGGCAATTGCTCCATAGCCTGCTGCACCAATTGCGAATCCGAACGCTGCAGCAGGATGCTCTCCGGCGTTTCCTTGGCCGTGGGGAGGACTTGTTCGTCGTCTTCAAGATCAAGCGGCACGTTCGCGGTTGCCTTTAGTCCAGTGCGGGAGGTGAGGAACGTATTCCGCAGGATCTTATAGATCCAGGCGCGAAAATTCGTGCCCGGCTGGAATGAGGAGAATCCCTTAAGCGCCTTGGCATAAGTTTCCTGCACCAGGTCCTCGGCTTCGTGCCGATCCTGCGTGAGCCAGCAGGCAAAGTTATAGAGCCGCTCGAAATGGGGCATAGCCAGCTCTTCGAACGATCCCGATGGCAAGGTCTCATGCGGCACGCACACTAGGGTAAACCAGCAAACGATCGTTTTATTCCCATCGCCGACAAATAATTCCCCGTGGAATAAGGCGGAATAAAACGGAGTTTTGCCGGTTCTATACAACAAGGAATTGGCGATGGTGAATCCTTTCGATCTTAAGACCGCACTCCTGGCCAAGCACGCACAACATGTCGTGCTGATTCACTTTCCGATCGCGCTGTTTATCACCGCAGTAGCATTCGACCTTATGGCGCAATGGACGAAGCGGCGTGGCTTGGCGGACTCGGCCTTCTACAACCTGCTGGCGGCCGCCATGTCAACGCTCCCGGTTCTCGCAACCGGGATACTCGCCTGGCAGTTCCAACTCGAGGGCCAGAAACTGAAGGGCATACTCCTGTTGCACCTGGTACTGGCGTGCGTCTCGAGCGTGATGATCTGGCTGATCTGGTGGCTGCATTTCCGCGCGCGACAGCGAGTGGAGGCCTTGCCGAGCTACCGCGTGGCCATGGAACTCATAGCCGTCGGCATCGTGGCGCTAACCGGGCATTTGGGTGGCTTTCTGAGCGGTGTCAACGGACCCGGGTAGCGGTGTTCAATCACCTTCGTTCCTCAACTTGACCGGGAATAAAAGCGACGCCTGCCAGTTATCACCTCAGAATGCCACAAACCAAGGAGGACAAATGTCCGACAAGAACCAGGATCTTATCGATCAGAAGTTACAACACCTCAACCATGACGGAGTCGATCGTCGCGGGTTCCTGAAGTGCATGGCGTGGGCGGGTACGGGGCTGGTCTGGACCATGAGCGGCGGCATTCCCGTGTCTCAGGCGTTTGCCAAGGCCATTGATCGAAGTGCCGGCAAAGCCGGGGACTTCACCTTTGTACAGATCAGCGACAGTCACATCGGTTTTAACAAGCCGGCCAATCCCGACGTTACCGCTACATTGCAGACGGCAATGAACAAGATCAATGCCATGCCTCACGTCCCGGATTTCATCATTCATACGGGTGATCTGAGCCAGCTCTCGAAGCCGAGTGAATTCGATACGCTGGACCAGGTATTAAAAGGAGCGTCCGCAAAACAGATCTTCTTTGTGCCGGGTGAGCACGACATGCTGACCGACAACGGCGAGCAATATCTCGAACGCTATGGCAAAGGTACAAAAGGCACTGGGTGGTCCAGCTTCGATCACAAGGGTGTGCATTTCGTTGGTCTCGTGAACGTTGCCAACTTGAAAGCCGGAGGCATGGGATCGCTCGGTACCGAACAACTGGAGTGGCTTGAGGACGATCTCAAGGGCCGGTCCGCCAGCACTCCCATCGTCGTGTTTGCCCACATTCCGCTGTGGACGATCTTTCCAGACTGGGGCTGGGGGACTGACGACAGCGAACAAGCATTGTCTTATGTGAAACGTTTCGGTTCGGTGACGGTGCTAAACGGTCACATTCACCAAATCATGCAGAAGGTCGAAGGGAAGGTTTCGTTCCACACCGCGATGTCGACCGCCTTCCCTCAACCTGCGCCGGGAACAGCTCTCTCAGCTGGACCCATGAAGGTGCCGGCCGAGCAGTTGCAGCGGGTGTTGGGTATTACCGATGTGAACTACGTGCGGGGCCAGCATTCCCTGGCGGTAGTGGACTCAACGCTGGGGTAGACCGAAGAATCTTGGCCCGAGCCAGGAAGATCAAGCGAGAACATCAAACTCAGGAAGGAAACAGAAAAATGACACGGAAGAGTGCGTGGATTGCAGGTTTAGCGGCTCCGGTGATGATTGCCATGTTGCTGCTCGTGGCGGGATCGCGGAGCGCAAAAGCGAATGACCAACCCTCCGCGGCAAGCGCGGCAGTGAAGATCGATAATTTCGTCTTTGGGCCGCAGACGATTACGGTACCCGTGGGAGCGACCGTTACCTGGACCAACAGCGACGACATTCCTCATACGGCGGTGAGCACCGAGGGCGTGTTTAAGTCCAAGGTGATGGATACGGACGAGAAGTTCTCCTACACATTTACCAAGGCGGGAACTTATTCCTACTACTGTTCGATCCACCCGAAGATGACCGGCAAGGTCGTGGTGCAGTAAGGCTGGGGCGACCATGCAGACGGGTTGCAGGTCATTATTAAAAGCTCAGCTTCAAGGAGAACTCGAGCGCACGCGGAGAACCCAGGGCAAACACGCCGGAGCCCAGCCCCAGGCGGTTGCTGCTGGGTTGTTCGCCTGAGGTGCTATTAAGTGCTCCGGGCACGTTGCTGGATACTCCTCCCACCGGCAGAGGCAGGAGCGCTCCACTCAACGGATTTCCAGGCCCGTCAAAGTTCGAGAAATTCATCACATTGAAGAACGATACCCCGGGCTGCACCTGGAATCTCTCCTTGAACTTGTAAACCCAGTTCAAACTTACATCGAAGGCGCGCAACCAGCCCATGCCAGCTTCGTCAAATGGAGCAGGCTGTATAAGCTGTTGTACTCCGCCCAGGGATTGAAGTTGAGAGAGGGTGAACAAGCCGTTGGTGATCAGCGCCTGTCCGGCAGGAGTGGGCTGATTAGCACCAGTGTGGTTGTAAGTGGTAATCACATTGTTGATGTTGCTGGTGTTGACGCCATGCCCGAACGAGCCGACGTTGGTGCCGGGAAGCACGTCTCCCAGGGAACCGTTCGAGGCAAAACTGCCGTCACCCGTGCCATCGCCAGTGATATCGGTTACGAAGATACCGCCCGCGTTTCCCGTCGGGCTGAGGGTGAGAGTCGCTGGCAGCGGGCTGTAGAAGTGGCCGATTGCGCCCAGACGGAAATGGAAGGGCAGGTCCATCGTGCCACCAAAAGAAATCTGGTTTTTGCGGTCGAGTCCGTTCGGCCCCAAGTACTTTTGAGGGTTGTTGAAATCCGTGGCGATGGTGACGAAGTCATTGTCGGTCGCCGAAGCGATATAGCGCTCCAACTGATAAGACACTTGCAAATCGAAGTTTCTAACCCCCTGGAACGGGTGCTCCAGGTGCTGTTTCAGGGACACCTGCAAGGCCGTATTCTTGGCGTAGCCGATGGGAAACAGCATCTGGTTGGCGCCGAGATTCTGATTAACGCCCGGAAAGGCCGCATTGGGGCAGGGGAACCCTCCGCAAAGCGAATAACCGGAATCGAGCCCGTTGGCGGCGAAATCGGAGATCGTCGCCGATCTTGGGCTATAGGTTTGGCCCGGCTGTAGCGTCACGGGGCTGTTCGGACAGGTTGTGAGCGCCAGCTGAATGGTACCCTGGCCACAATTGGCAAGCGTGGTCTGGATCGCCGTTGTCGCATTTGTCAGATTGAAAAACCGCGCATCGCCCACATGGTTGGTATCAATCGCGAGCAGCGTGTGAGTCTCAATGTTGCGCAGATAGTCGGCCGTAAGTACCATGCCGGGGCGTATTTCATGCTGCAGGCCGACGTTGATTTGCACCGAGCGTGGACTCTTGTAGTTCGGCGCTAACAAATCCGTGCCTGTTGCGTCCAGACCGTCCGCCAAAGCTGTTCCTATGAACGAAGGATTGGGAGCCGCCGAGCCCACTGAGGCTGTGGCCTGCTGATATTGCGCCTGGAGGGTGGAAATCTGACTGGCCACGCTTCCAATCGGCTGCCCACAGAATGTAGGCGTCACCGAACCGCCGGTTGGCAAAGACAGCGCTTGCGGAAGACCGTTGGAACAAACTGTGGTATCGGCCAGGAACAACCCCGTCTGCAGCCGCGCTGGCCGGTCGAATTCGATGTTGTTCCAGATCGAGTTCTCATAGAACAGGCCAATGCCGCCGCGCAGCACGGTCTTGCCTTTATTGGAAGGATCCCAGGCTAAGCCCAGCTGCGGGGCGAAGTTGAGGTTGGGTTGACGTACTCGATTGCCCAGGCTTGAAAAGTACTGATTGTCGAACTGTTCCAGAGCCGGAATGGCAGCGAGGTCGCTATCAGTGCGGCCCGAATCCCGCACGTAGCGCAAACCGTAGGTCAGTGTGAAGTTTGGAGCGAGTTTCCACGCGTCTCCAACGTAAAGCGAGATCCGGTTATCGGGGCCGCTGCCACCTGCCGGAAACCCAAAGGCTGGTATTTCCGAATCAAAGCCCTGTCCATTACCCAGGGACACGCTATTTGCCGGGTAGTTCAGGGGGTTGCTGGCGCCGCCGGGGAGAGCCAGGCACGTAGCGTTGCAATCTGTTAATCCCGCTCCCACTGCCGGTGCGAGCTTCAGGAAGCTGGCGAATCCTCCTCCGAAAATATGGTTAAACCCGCCGCCGTAGCGAAGAATGTGCGTGCCCAGTGCCCGGCTGCCGTCGTACTTGATCTGGCGGTCGGATTGATAGGTCTGCTGCGGCGCCAGAAAACTCGGACCGGAACAGAAATTATCCGCGCCCGCCGTAAGGCAGTCCGGATCGCCGCCAATGGCCAACTCAATTCCTGGGAGCGGATTATAGATGCTGGTTCCCGCGGTTGCGTCCACGATTCCGTTGCGGAATTTCATGTAGCCGATGCGAATGCTGTGTGTGTAAGGCCCAGTGTTGAAGTCGAGGCCAATGGCATTGACAGGCGTATGATTCACGTTGCCAAAAGGCTGAAAACTGTTGGGGATAATGGCCAGCACGCTGTGGTTTTGATCGTACGAGAAGCGATAGAAGAACTTGTACCTTTCATTGATCTGCCAGTCGATACGTCCCACGCCTTCCACTTCGCGAAAGGGCGAACTGTAGCTGCCGGTCAGCGCGGAAAAGTTGCCCCCGGGGAGAACTGGATTGAGCAGATCTTGTTTGGTCCGTTCGGCATCCAGAAAGAAAAAGAGCCTGTCTTTCAGAATCGGTCCGCCGAAGTTGCCGCCATATTGGTTGCGCTGGAAAGGATTGTCGCTTCCCCCGGGCAAGTTGGCATCGAGGGATTGATCGCGGAAATAATAGTAGCCCTCGCCATGGTAGCCATTCGTGCCCGATCTGGTCGTCACGTTCACCGACCCGGACGAAGTGAGTTCGGTGGAAAGATCGAGCGAGGACTGCTGAATCTGAAATTCCTGGATGTCGCTGGCGGGGATGTTTTGCGTAGTCGTGCCCACCGTCTCGTCGCTGATGTCGAGCCCGTCGACTTCGATGCGGGCGGTGCGCCCGAACCGGCCACCGAATGAAATCGAGGAGAAACCGTTCTTGGTGGGGTCGAAGTTGCCGCCGTCCTGGATCTGTACTCCCGGTTCCAGTTGCGCCAGATCGAGAAAGTTCCGGCCGTTGATGGGCAGGTTTTCGATCTGCTGCGTGGTCAACACGCCTTCCACGGTCGCCTGCTGCGTGTTCACCGCGACCTCCGTGCTTTGCACCTCGACCACTTGAGTGGTTTGTCCGACTTGCAGTTTAACGTTCCCCGATGCAGTCACGCCGACTTGCACGGTTAGCGCAACTTCTGAAGTCTTGAATCCCTGAGCTTCGGCTCGCAACGTGTAATCGCCCGGAGTCAGCGCGCCTGAGGTATAGGCCCCCGCGGACGTGGTCTTGATCGTAATGACGTGGCCTGTTGCTTTATTGCTTATCGAAATCTTTGCGCCGCCTACAACCGCGCCCGAGGGGTCTGTGACCAGTCCCTGAATACTGCCGGTAGAAATGGTTGTCTGCGCCAGCGACATCGAAGAGTAGAGCAGAACGCATAACAGAGATGCAGACCTAAGAGCAACCCGTGGCCTTCCGCGCAGGAAGCCGCTAACCGACAACATTCCAGACCTTCCTTTCAACATGCTTATCCCACATGCTTATCAAAGCATGACCGCCATCGACATCAAGCGGAACTTGCTTTTGGACTTCAAAATGGAAAGAGAAAAAATTGTACACCGATTTGCACTTGGATGGCTTGCCTGAACCCGGTTTCGCCTTGGCCCACCCCAGCCGATCGCTACTTCTTCCGTAGGAGCAGCCAGTAGTGAGATACAGAACGTTGCCCTCAGGTTGGCCGACGGAAAGCGAAGAAAACGCCATGCAGCGCTCGCGGAAAATCCTTGAAGAAACTGTCCAAGAAAAATCGGATGGAGCTGGACGGTGTTTCTGAAGTCGACCGTCCGCAGAATTACCGATGCTATGGTGAGCGCGGCAGGGCTCGAACCTGCGACCCATGCCTTAAAA
>CAVVOS010000012.1:0-571053 GCA_963749985.1 uncultured Acidobacteriaceae bacterium
ACCCAACTCTTGAACGGGGCGTGGAGAAGTGTTCCCCCTTGTCGAAATTCGGCAGCTGAACGCGGTCGTCGTCTTGGCCGAGGAGCTGAACTTCACGAAGGCTGCCCAAAGACTGCACATCACCCAGCCTGCTCTCAGCAAACAGATAACTGATCTCGAAGCACAGTACGACCTCCAGCTCTTTCTGCGTGAAAAAGGACGGGTTTTGGATCTCACAGACGCCGGAAGAGCATTTGTGGCAGACGCCCGTGTTGCGGTCTTCCGAGCCGAGCGAGCCGTCCATTCTGCTCGTGCCGCCAGCGAGGGATATGACCGGGTATTGATCGTCGGACACTCATCTCACGCGGATCAAGCTTGGTTGTCAGCTATTCTCGCGATTCGACTGCCCTCGTACCCAAGACTCAAGATTCGCTTCGCCACCCGATTTGGTACTGAACTGGTACGAGGCGTATTAACAGGAGAACTCAACCTCGCACTCGTAACGGCCCCGCCGCCAGACCCAACCATCACGTCTGTGCCATTTGCTTCGGCGCCTGTGTACGCTGCTCTTCCCCTGGATCATCTGGGCGTGCACAAAAAAGAGCTGTTCCTGCAAGATCTCTCAAGAGATGAGTGGATTCTTTGCGTGAGAGACGCCAGTCCGATGGTTCACGATGCCATCATGGAAACCGCGCGAGTTCAGTCCATCGCACCGAAGGATGCCCACGGTATTCACACGGCGGATCAGGCAATTTACCTCGTGTCCGAACATGTTGGCGTCGCCATTATCGCGGAGCCGACAACGCCCAAGACAAACGGCAAGGGCGTTGTGATAAAACCCCTTTCCGACAAGTCACTGCAGTTTCAGACCTGCTTGGTGATGAGCAAAGATGACGATTCGCGGTTAACAAACGAATTCGCGCGTGCATTTCTCCGCCGATACGCCCCGCAGCGAGTTCCGCCGAAGCAAATGAATTTGCCTCTCTCCGAAGCCCACGGATCAGAGAGACCTTCAGCTCGCGATGCGTAGTTGTCGGTGGACCCTTAACATGACCGTTTCCGGGATGCGCAGCGTCCTGTATCCGCGCCTGAACCGTGTCTCAGATTTTCCCCAGCACAGCACGCCCGGCTCGTGCTCAAACATGCGGCGAATTGTCTTCTCGCTGAGATCCCACAGTTTGGCAACTTCGGCGATTGAGTAGTGCTTCTCTCTGGAGAGATCGATTGATGTCACTTCCGCGATAGGGGCGCCGAAGGCGGAAGAATAGCTGGCTGGTTTCCGAGCGAACCTCGACATGGGAATACCCTTGCTCCGCTCAAAGGCTGGATTGGTCGAACGCAACGGACCTCTGTGCGCCAAAACCCTTGCCCACAGCGCCATTGCAAATGTTAACTACTTTGGTTCATGTCGATTCAAATGTCCAATAACTTTTTGGTCATGCACTATTCCGTGCGGTTATACCTCCGCACAAAATCGGTGCTCATTCGGTAGGATTCAGTTGACTTGGGCCGGGGCAGGCTTTGATCCGGTTGGAGGAACACTCTTCAAATTCGCCGCTTCCACCACTGGGTCGTCCCATGCTAAGCGGGCGTAAATTTCCAACTGCTGCTGACGTTCTTTCACGAATGGCGCATAGTGTCTCTCTGTCACTTTGACACTGCTGTGCCCCAAGAGCAGCGACACACGGTCGATCGGCACTCCCCTGTTCAGCAGTTCGACCGCGAATGTATCGCGGAACATGTGAGCGTGGCATCGTTTTGGACTTCCGTCTGGCCTGTGAATCTTTGCGATTTCAAACAGACGCGTAAGCGAACGGCGCCAGCCTTTGCAAGCGGTCTGGGGATCCCCGTTTCCAGACCAAAAAAAGTATCGTTTGTTTTCGCTCGGGAGGGCGCGCAAAATATCGGCAACGTCCGGAGGAACGGGAACGTTGACAGGAACCCCTGTCTTCGCCCGATACAAAAATATCTTGCCGTCATCGCTCAACCGCTCACGTTCGAGCGTCACGGCATCTTGGATGGACAATCCCGACCACCGCATTAGCAACACTAAAGCGCGAAGACGATCCGCGCGGAAATGAAAATCGCGGCCTCCGCGCCACTCACCATATGCATAGGTCGCGTCAACGATTCGCTGGAATTCGGTCTTCGGAAACCAGCCTGTCGGAAGTGAAGTCGGTGCCGAGCGCTTCACTTTCATCGCAGGGTTTTCGTTAAGCCACCCATTTTGAATACAGAACGCGAAGAACCCCACCAGACGCGAGAGCTTGCGGTTCGCCGTTAAACCATTGTTCTTCCATGTAGCACGAAAATTGACCAACTCGGCCGCTGTTAGATCGCGCAAGCGATTTAGGCCGCGGTGCTTCGCCCAGGGAAGAAGCTGCTTTTCAAAAAGTGTCTTCGACTGTTTCGTCGTTTCTTTCGAGAGATTGCGGCCATGCTCATCAGCCATGAAAACGTCGACGGCATCGGCAATGGTCGTCACTTTCGGCTGGGGCGGCTTCGCGGGATCGGAAGCATCCTCCAAGGAGCGCGCTTTCCGCTCCGCTTGTTCCCAGCTCCGAGTCTTGGCGGACTGCCGGACCCGCTTTCCGTCGACGTAGCCGTCAATCCATTTCGGGCACCGGCAGCGCCGGTACTTGAGCTCATCCTTGTGAGCGCAATCGGGAGTGTGGCGGGAATAAACGAAAAGCATGGATGCCGATTCCCTCTTGGGGTGATGGGAATCATTGTACCCAGATGGGTACGATTTGGGTACATTTTCTTATGTACCCATCGTAGACTGGCATTTTTGTTGGGATTTATTTGGTGGAGCTAGTCGGGCTCGAACCGACGGCCTCGTCGTTGCGAACGACGCGCTCTCCCAGCTGAGCTATAGCCCCACGAATCGACGCACTGCTGGAGTTCCGGTTTATTTTACCAGCGTTCTTTCTTCTACACCACGACCCTGCCCATAGAATTGGACAAAGCCAGCAAGAACGGCCTTGACGAATACCCCCGCCCCGCGTCTAACCTATTGTTAAGCACCTTGGGTTCACTGGGAGTTCCCTCAAAGATGTTTGCACAACTGAATGCTGGGACGTCAACGCGTCGGCGCCGCGTGTTGGCAGGTTCGCTCGCGCTGCACGCCTTGCTATTCCTCTGGCTGCTGCATCGTCCGGAGCCTCAACTCTTGAACGCGGCTTCCGTTTCGTTCGGGCGCAATGGCAACGTGGTCACGCAACTCTACTTCCCTACCCAATCACCGGACAACAGCACTACGACTTCCTCCGACCGTGCCAGTGAAGTCTACCGTCATCAGCGATTGGGGCACGAGAAGCTGGTTTTGAAGCGAAACCCCGCGCTGGCGAAGCTGCCTCTGCCCCAATTGCCGCTGTATCCATCCCCAGCCGAAGACAATGCAAAAACAACAACGCTCTCGAAGGCGGGTCACGGCGCGCCCGCGGGACTTCCCTACGGCAGCCTGCCCGGCGGCCCGATCTACGGAGACGAGATTCGCCCCGCTCTGCCCATTACTACTTCTGATCCCGTGGTCTACCCGTGGCAACGGCCGGACTCCGAGGGCAAAGTCGTCATTGAAATCACCATCGACGAACGAGGAGAGATCGTCCGCAAGACGGTCCTGCAGAGCCTCGGCCCCGCCATCGACAACCAGTGCTTGGCGGCTCTGGAAAACTGGCACTTTCAGCCCGCCACTCACAACGGCATCCCCATTCCTTCCAAGCAGGATGCCATTTTCCCCTTCAAGGCGCGCGTTTAGGCCGGCCGCCGCATCGCCCTCGCCTCATCCTATAGCCGCTATAATCAAGGCGTGACCGAAAACGCAGTTCAGCAAATGGCCTCCGCGGATTTTCCCACCCGCTGGGGCAAGTTCCGCATCTACGGCTTTCGCGCCGAATCCGGTTCGGATGGAAACCGCCGCGTCGAGGAAGCCGTCGCCCTCGTCATGGGAGATGTTCACTCCGCTCCTCCGCTGGTGCGGGTTCACTCGCAATGCCTTACCGGCGACGTTTTTCATTCCTTGCGCTGCGACTGCCGCCAGCAGCTCGAGATGGCGCTCGCCATGATTCGCGACCTGGGCGCAGGAATCCTGATCTACGAGCAACAGGAGGGCCGCGGCATCGGCCTGATGGCCAAGTTGCAGGCCTACGAGTTGCAGGATTCAGGCCTCGATACCGTCGAGGCCAACGAGCGGCTCGGCTTCAAGGCCGACCAGCGCGACTTTGCCCTGCCCGGCCAAATACTCAAAGCGCTGGGCGTAACCCGAGTGCGCCTGCTCTCCAATAATCCCGACAAGGTCGAGGCCTTGCAGCGCGCCGGCGTCGAGGTCGTCCAGCGTGTGCCCTGCGAAGTCGAAGCTAGTCCGCACGCCGAAGAGTACCTGAAGACCAAGAAGGAAAAGCTCGGCCACTTATTCAGCTCGTGAGTTGTTTGGCGCCAGCCTTAAGCATCTTCTCCAACGCCGCACGATTCTTCGCGGGAAGATCGCGCAGCGCCGCCCGCACCAGAGCAATGTAGACTTCCCGAGCTCCCGAAACTTCGCGCAACACCTTGAGATGCTTCCCTACCGTCGCCACGTCGCCCCGCACAATGGGACCGCTGAAAGACCCTGGTGCTCCCAACCGAGCGTAATTAGCCAACGTCTGTCTAAGAATTGGCAGCATCCTCTCTCTCGCCGTCTTTCGGCGAACTCCGGCGGCAACGGCAACCCGCTCGCTCACCGCCAGCAACGCATCCAGCAGCGGCGAGGCGAACATTCCCCACGCGTGATAAGCCTCCTTGTGTTTCTCGCGGATGGTGAACGGTACTCCGCCCAACGCCAGAACAATGCCCCGCGCCGCTTTCGCGGCTTTCGGATCTCCTTCGATGGCGAACGGAACTCCCCCAAGTGGTGGCCGCGAACCGCGCACAAATGTCATCATCGGATGAACCGACGCAACCATTGCCCCTCGCTTCCGCAGCACGGCAAGCTCATCGCTAGTCAGAGCCCCGCTGGAATGCAGCGCCACTTTGCCCTTCCACTCCGCCGCGCCCGCCAGCGATTCCGCCGCGCCCGCAATCGCTCCATCCGGAACACAAAACCAAACGACTTCTGCCTCAACCTTCGCGCGACCGGCCGCCACGGCGATCGCTCCAACCTCGCCAGCCAGCCGCCGCGCCCGCCGCAAAGACGCCGCCCGTCCACGGGAAACGATCTGCTCAATCCCGTATCCCGCCTCGCGCAAGCACGCAGCCAGTGCACTAGCCAGATTCCCGGCTCCAACCATTGCGATCCGTGGCTTTGCCGACCGTCTTACCGACATGCCCGGCAGCATAGCAGAATCAACCGCCCCCTCCGACGTCGCCCGAACAACTTCTCGGAGATTGGAAGCCGGAAAAGCGGAAGCCGGAAGCCGCATTCCCCTCCGTGCTTTATATTGTTCAGATGCCGAAATCTTCCCGCCCCAAGTCAAAGCCAACCAAGTCCAGCAAGGCTGCGAATCCCAAAGCAAAGGTGATTTCTTCCCGCACCGTCTATCGCGGCCCGGTCTTCTGGGTCACCACCGACGACGTGCAAGAGCCCGGCGGCGTCCGCGCCCGTCGCGATGTGATTCATCACAGCGGCTCGGTGGTAGTCCTGGCCGTCGATGAATCCGGCCCCACGCCCCGCGTCCTGCTGGAGCGCCAGTACCGCCATGCCGCCAACGACTATCTGTGGGAACTCCCCGCCGGGCGCATCGATGCCGGCGAAAAAGCTCTCCCTGCGGCCAAGCGCGAGCTCCTCGAGGAGACCGGATACACCGCCACCCGCTGGCGCCTCATCCTCAACTTCTACGCCAGCCCCGGATTCGTCGCCGAAACCATGTCTGTGTTTCTGGCCACCGGCCTTTGCGCCGGCCCGGCCCACCCGGAGCCGGACGAAGTGATCCGCAAGAGCCTGGTCCCCTTGTCCAAGGCGGTTCGCATGGTGCTGAGCGGCACCATTCGCGACGCCAAAACCATCTCCTCGGTCCTGTGGCTCGATCACCAGACCCGAGAAAAGTAGCAGGCTGGCAGGATTCGTGTGATGACCATTGCTCATGTAGGGACAGCCACCTTCGGCTGTCCCGCCGAGCGTAGCGAGGCGCGCCCGTCCTAACGCTGTGCCCTCTGCCCGGCCCTAGCCACCGTTTCACCTTGACACCCCATCCTAATCGCTCCAAAATGCATCCTATGCGGGCACGTCTTTGGGCCCCCCTACTGAAAGACGTGCAGAAAGCGGGGGTACGTGGAACGTCTGAAAGGCACAGTCAAGTGGTTCAATAACGCAAAAGGATACGGATTCATCGGGCGCGCCGACGGCCCCGACGTTTTTGTACATTACAGCGCCATCACTTCCGAAGGCTACAAGAGCCTGCAGGAAGGCGATGCCGTGGAGTTCGAAATCACCGAAGGCGCTAAAGGTCCGCAGGCCGCCAACGTCACCAAGGCCGCCTGACACTTGGCACTTTCCAGCTGATCATCGAACGCCGCAACGCGGAGATCGAGATCGCCACATGAGTCGGCGCGATCGTGTCGTCAACACATTGCTCCATACAGCGTCTCCGAATCGCTGCCCGAGAACCCAAGTTCAGGTCTAGCCCTTCGCTCCCAATTTGTTTACTCTTACCCTGACCCATGGACAATAAATCCATCGCCAACCTCCTCTACGAAACCGCCGATCTGCTCGAAATCGACGGCCAGGATTCTTTCCGCATCCGCTCCTACCGCAACGCCGCTCAAGCCATCGAGAATCACACCGACCAGATCAAAGACATCATCGCCGAACCGAAGAAAGTGCTCGCCATCCCCGGCATCGGCAAGGGCATGCTGGTCAACCTGCAGGAACTGTTCAAAGACGGCACTCTCGCGGTGCAGGCCGATCTGCTCAAGAAGTATCACCCGTCGATGCTCCAGTTGCTGAAGATCCAAGGCCTGGGACCGAAGACGATTGCCCTCATCTGGAGCGCTTATCAGGTCTGCGATGTCGATGGCGTAGAAAAACTTGCGCGCGAAGGCAAGATTCGCGAACTGCCGCGCATGGGCGAGAAGCACGAACAAAAGCTGCTGAAGGCCATCGAAGACTACCGCCGCATCTCGGGCCGATTTCTCATCGACGCCGCCGAAGCCGAAGCGCAAAAGCTCACCGAGTATCTGGCGAAGTTTCCCGGCATCGACCGCATCACTCCCGCCGGTTCCCTGCGCCGCGGCCGCGAAACCGTCGGCGATCTCGATATTCTCGTCACCGGCTCTGCCTGCTGTAGCGATGCCGAACGCGCCAGTGCGGTGGACTATGTGGCGAAGTATCCGCCTCTGATGGATGTGATCGCGAGGGGCGACAACAAGATCAGCTTTCACCTGCGCAGCGGCATGCAGGTCGACGTTCGCCTGCTCCCTCCAGAATCCTTCGGCGCCGCCATGCAATACTTCACCGGATCGAAGGCCCACAACGTGGCCCTCCGCCAACGCGCTCTCAAGATGGGCTACACCCTCAACGAATACAGCCTGGCCGACCTCAAAACCGAGAAGCCCGTCGCCGGCAAAACCGAGGAAGAAATCTACGCCAAGCTCAAGCTCGATTACATTCCTCCCGAACTGCGCGAAAATCTCGGCGAGATCGACGCCGCCGAAAAGCACATCTTACCCACTCTGATCACTCTGGAAGATCTCCAGGGCGACGTGCACATGCACACCGTCGAAACCGACGGCAAGAACACCATCGAAGAAATGGCCGCCGCCGCCAAGGCCCACGGCTACAAATACATCGCCATCACCGACCACTCCAAGAACCTGGCTTTCGCCAACGGCCTCGACGACGCGCGCGCCGTGGCTCACATTCAAAAGATTCGCGAGGCCAACCACCACACCGACGGCATCACCATCTTCGCCGGAATCGAAGTCGACATCCTCGCTGACGGCGACCTCGATCTTTCCGACGATGTTCTCGCCCAGATGGATGTGGTGATCGCCAGCGTGCATTCCGTTTTTAATCAGGAACCGGCAAAGATGACTGAGCGCCTGCTCAAAGCCGTCGCGAACCCGAACACCTCCATCATCGGCCATCCCACCGGCCGCCTGCAGCTTCGCCGCGACGCTTACCATTTCGACATGGATGCGGTCCTCACCGCTGCGGCGAAACACAAAGTTGCCATGGAGCTAAACTCCTACCCCGATCGCCTCGATCTCAACGATGTCCACCTGCGCCAAGCCAAACAGCGCGGCGTGAAGATCGTGATCAACACCGATTCCCACCACACCTCCCACCTCGACAAAATCCGCTACGGCATCCTGCAGGCCCGCCGTGCCTGGCTCACCAAAGACGATGTCCTGAACACTCTGCCCGCGCCACAATTCGCCAAGGCGATGAAACACTCCTGGTAGCGGCGCTGTTTCCTATTAAGCCGCATTCGGTCTGCCGCGCCATGTTGCCCCTCTGGCGCGGAACGGATATGATCCCGAGCACAGGGCCCATGAACCAATCCTCCCATCGTGGAGTATCCGGCGCCGCAACTGTGGCGCTAGACTGCCGAGGTCAGCTATGTGGACGTACGCGCAGAAAACGGGCAATCTGCTCCAGGATGGCCAACTCGTGGCAACCGGCTATTCTGGATTTGACGATGGCAAGAACAATCCCGCGATGCAAGCGATTCCCGATGTCGGTCCGATTCCGCAAGGCGACTGGATTATCTCCGGACCGCCCGTCAATACCGCCGAGCACGGACCGTTCGTGCTGACGCTGTCGCCGGCAGCCGGCACCAACACCTTCGGACGCAGCGGCTTCCTGATGCACGGTGACTCAATCGCCGCACCCGGAACCGCCTCCAAAGGCTGCATCATCATGCCTCGCACCGCGCGAGAGCAGGTCTGGAACAGCGGTGACCGCGCTCTGGAAGTCGTGGCGGAGTTCGCAACTCAGGACCTGCCGGATCAGAATGCGTAGGCGGACTCGAAGCCTGTTGCCAGCGGTCGCGTTTTCGTTCAGTCGTCCAAGATCGGCGCGCACGCGGAGAACTTATGCCCGATGAAACTCCTGTTCCTCCGTCATCCTCCAGCCCTCCGCCCGCACCACCAGGTTTTCAGCGCGGCCCCACCATCCGCATCGGCGATGAATTCGGCACTGCCAAACGCAACCTGCCGCCCGTCAAAGTTCTGCTCCTGGCCACAGCCGGAGTGCTCCTCGCCGTCGGGATCTATTCCTTTCTCCAGCGCGCCAAGCCGCAAGGCGCCGGATCGCTCGACAGCGTAGCTGCCGCAGAAATCCCCAGCCAGAATGCGGTCATGGTCGCCCTTACCTTCACTCTGCGCAACTCCGGCGAGAAACCGCTCTGGGTGCACAACATTCAAGGCAAGCTCGTAACATCCAGCGGAGAACTGAGCAGCGACGCAGTTTCCGCTATCGATTTCGACCGTTACTATCAGGCCTTCCCCGTGCTCAAAGCAAATGCGCTCGCGGCGCTTGCTCCCGAAGATAAGTTGCAACCCGGCCAGGAAATCAAGCGAACCGTGATGGTCAGCTTCCCCGTTCCCCTGCAAAGCTTCAACCAGCGCCGTTCCGTGAGTGTAGTCATCCAGCCTTACGACCAGCCGCTGCCGGTGGTCCTCACCAAGTAACCAGCGAGGTTCTGGATGTGGCGGACACTGCCTGCGTGAAGTTTGTTGCGATCGAATGACTGCTAATAATGACTGCTGTATAACGACCGCTGGATAACGACCGCTGGGTAGTGACCGCTGGTACTGCCAGGATTACTTTTTCTGAATAAACCTTCGCCGCACCAGGTGGGTACTGGCGTCCTGCTTGATCTCGTCGTATTTCAGGCAGCTAATCGAACCGTCGACTTCCAGCACGGCCAGAGCGACATCACTGCACTCCGCAATGCCGTGCTCGCGCACCGCACGCTGTAGTTCGTCCATGCTGACGTGCTCCCTCGCCATGTGCGCTTCAATGGGTTTCCCATCGTGAATGAGCAGGCTCGGCTGGCCCTCCACCAGATGCCGGAATCCGCGATTGACACCGGAGAGACTCCCTACCAGATAGTTCAGCAACAACAGCGTGGATGCCGCCACCACGCCACCGATCAGCGACGTGTCCGGCCCGGTCATCGCATTCTGTACGGAGTTGGAAAGAAGAAGCAGCAGCGTGAGGTCGAACGGCGTCATCTGCCCAACCTCACGCTTGCCGCTGAGGCGCACCCCAATCAGCACTACCAGGTAGATCACTCCCGTGCGCAGCGCGATCTGCAGCGCTACGTGCCCGCCCGGGAAAAGCATTCCATTCAATTCGCGGTCACCGGCGTCGGCGCGCTCTTCGGCGTGCTCAAGTAGCCCGTAGCCTTGTTCTTGTCCACCGTCCAAACCACCAACTCAAACAGCAAGTGGTCGCGTCCCGCATAGAACTGAATCGGCTCGGCGATGTTGCGATCCTTCTTCTCGATGGTCTTATCGTCCGAGGTCACATTGATGGTGAATTTGCCGTGCTTGGCGTCGGTCTTCTTGAGTTGAAGACTCGCCGTCGCCACCGCCTGCGGTTTCGCTCCCCGGAGTAGCGTGAACTCGTAATAGTTCCGGTCACCCTTATGTTTGAGCACCTCCAGATCGCCGCGGGTATTCGCGATCAATCCGCTCTGCACTCCCAGGTCGCCCACCGCGCTCTGCAGCTTCGCCTTGGTGGCTTCGAGGTCAGCCTTGGTGGAAGCAACGTCGGTCTTCACCCCACCCACATCGGTCTTCACCCCAGCCACTTCCCCGCTTACCTGGCCAATCTGCGCCTTCGCTTCGTTCTGTTCTTTTTGCAGGCGGGATTCAGCCGTCCTTTGTTCTGCCTGCAGTTCGGCGGCGCGCTGGGCTAACTCCTTCTTGGTGAGGCCGACCTGATGAGCCAGCGCATCCTCGGACGCTTCCGCCGTCTGCATTCTGCTCTTCAGTTCCGCCACCTGCGCCTGGCTGTCGCTCAAGTCCTTGGTCAATTTCTCCACGTGTTGCTGCGTGGTCACGTACCCATACACCGCTCCCGCCACAAAAACAATCGCCAGGAAAAGCAGAATCCACTTTCCTGTGTTCGACTGATGCTCAGTATGTTCGATAGGTATCTGTTCGCCTTCTTCCGGCATATTTCCTCCAAGAATTTAACCACTCTTGTTTAACCGAACTTGATTGTTGGATTCTCCTCAATTGTTTAGCACCAGGCCAATAGTGTCAATTAGCTCACAGGGTGCCCGGTCGACGCCGCCGGCGACAAGCACGTCAATGAACGTCAGTGATCAACGGTGAAGCGTCAGGGCTTCCTGCAGCCGGGCTTGCGGATCGCGACGGATGGCGCCCGCTTCCGCTCCAACCAGCTTTTCGGCTTTCCTGCTCGCATCGGCCAGAGACTGGCGCTGTGACGCGTCCGGCAGAGCATCCTGCAGGCTCGCAGACTTCACAAAGCACGCGTAAACCAGCCGCACCGGAAACCCCGCACCGTCGAGGAAGCGGCCATAGGCGAACCAATCTTCGGCGCTCGAGGTCCGGTCGCCGATCGCGTCATCCAACTGCAGTGCGTGCTGATAAAGCAGAAGCGCCTGATCAGTTTTGCCGGTTTCGCCCTGGAGCACGGCTTCATTCACATTCGCGATGCTTTCCAGCTTGGTCTGTTTGGTCTGAGCTGCAAGCTTCGCCGCCAACTGGTAAGACTGCACAGCCTGCTCTGTCTGCGATGTCCGCGCCTGGCAATCAGCCATGCGCAGCGCAATCGCAATCACCTTCTCCGCTTCCGGACGCTTGGCTGCCGGCAGCAGCGCAATTCTGCCCAGGAATGCTTTGTAATGCAGCGCCGCATCCCCCGGCTTGCCTTCGTGATCGAGTTCGTTCGCCAGATAGAGTTGCGCGAGCATCTGCCCAGGATCGATGGCAATCGCCCGCTTCCAGCTCTCCACTGCCACTTCTGGATGGCCACGGCGCAGCTCCAGCAGTCCGCGATCCAGCAATAGATTTGCATCCTTCGGAGTGTAGTGGAGCGACGCCTCGGTCAAGTCGAAAGCTTCATCGAAGCGATTGTGCTCCACCAGGAACCGCAACAAAGCCTGCCGCGGCGCCGGATCGGCGGGATTCGACTCGATCGCCTTCTTCCACGCCGCCTCCGCTTCTTGAGGATGCCCGTCCTCGAGTTCTCGATGCGCTAGACGCGTCTGCAGAGGACTGTCGAAGGAATCGAGCGACACCGCCCGTTGCAGGTCGTTCACATTTTCGGCACGGAGAACGAGGTAGTGTCGCGCCTGATCAACCATTCCCCAGGTGAGAAGGAGCACTGCGGCGCCAACCCGCAGCCCATGGGCCCGCGCGCTGCTTCCAGAAATCCACTCCCACGCCGCCGCCAACCCGCCTCGCGCCTCGGAGGCAACACCCGCCAGGCGATCTCTCGAATTGAGCAGCAGAGATGCAATGCGACCATCACGCAGCTTCCAGATTGCACCGTCCAGAATAAAGTGATGGAGGTTCACCAGCGCCGTAAAGATCAGAAAGCTCGCCGTGAAATCATGGTGGAATATTCGGCTGGCCAGCCACGGTCCGGGAACAAACAGCGCGATTCCGCCCGCCACCAGCACTCCGAAATAAGCCAGGGGACGCCAGCTTCGGCCCTGCGCCTCCGACGCTTCCCGTCGCGCATAGTAGCTCGTGATCCAGAGATACTGCGCCGAGTGCATCACCGCCAGCACGCCCGAACTATAGCGGCTTTGCGGAATCTCCATGCCATGAGTGAAGATCAGCGCCATCGCCGCCGGCAGGAGAAACCACAGAAACTGCGACGAGAACAGCGTCAGGCACGGCACCAGTTTTCGCCATCCGAGAGCCCGCACCAGTCCCGACAAGCCATAGGCCGAGAGTGCCAAAAAACCAGCACCCAGTACGATCTGCCCCCATCGGCCCACAACCAGCGGAATTCCCAGCGAGATGAACAAAGGGTCGGAAGAAGGTCCCGAGTGGAAGCCCAGAAAAAGAACCAGATACGACGTGATAAACGCGCCATAAAGCGCGCGACGCTCAGCTTTGCTGGGGCTCGCTCCAGCTCGGCGTGCGAACATCATGAACAGGCCGTAATTCTGTCCGCTGTAATGCCATGGACTCCAGGTCAGATAAAGGGTAAATA
This sequence comes from uncultured Acidobacteriaceae bacterium, assembly GCA_963749985.1. Classification (GTDB taxonomy): domain Bacteria; phylum Acidobacteriota; class Terriglobia; order Terriglobales; family Acidobacteriaceae; genus Sulfotelmatobacter. The sequence goes on from CAVVOS010000012.1 coordinate 13,100, forward strand.
TCCACGGAAGAATGCCCATCCAAAAGTGCGCCAGCAACATCGTCAGCAGAACCAGCCCGGTTGTATATACGGTGAAGATTCGATACTTCTGAACGTCCTCGGGGCGGCGGTAAGCCCGGTAAATCGTCGCCATGTAGTGCGGATAGTTAAAGAACAGCGCCAACGCATAGAAAGCGATCGACCAGGCGCGCGTGCTCGAAGCCATGGAAACGTACGAAATCTGCAACAGCGGAGCCGACCACGCGCTGCAACCCACCACCAGATCCAGCCACGGTCCATACAGCCAGACCGATCCGGCCGCGGCACTGCGCCCCTCTTTCGTGCTCAACTTCGACATTTCCTTCCCCACGAACCCTCTGCGAGCGCGCAAGAACCCGGCGCTTCGCTCTTCCCTGATTTTTGTGTTTGAACGAATTATAGGTGCCAGAAGCGCTGGATCGTATAACAAGCGGTATGCCGGGCGGGTCACGAAAGTAACACCCGCTGCCACATCGCCTGGCATGTTTCACGCTTTACTCTCGCCGCAAAGGAATCCTTCTTAACTTGAAGACTCCTCTACAATGCGGAAATGAAGAACTGGGACGTAATCGTCATCGGCGGCGGCATCATCGGCCTCTCGCTCTCGATTGAACTCCGCAAGAAAGGTGCAAGCGTCCTGATCGTCGAACGCGGCCAGCCCGGCCGCGAAGCCTCGCATGCCGCCGGCGGCATGCTGGTCGATTGTCTCTTTGAAACCCCCAGCGCTCTACAGCCACTCGCCACGGCCAGCGCCCGCATGTATCCCGAATTCGCGCATGAACTGCAGGTCGAATCCGGAATGAAAGTCGACCTGCGCGATCAAGGCACGATTCTCTTCCCGTCCTCCACACACGTTCCGCATCCAACGTCGCAATCCGAAAACCCGCTTCCTGCACCTCTCGCCGAACTCGAACCAGCGCTTGCCGATCTCAATCTTCCCGCTCTTTACTTGCAGGAGCGTAGCGTCGACCCCCGCGCCCTCACCGCCGCCGCGCTCCAAGCCGCCAAACATCGCAGCGTCGATTTCTCCTCCGCCGATCCGGTCATCGCGGTGGACCAAGTCGAAGGCCGCGTGAACGGCCTCACCACAACCAAAACGTCATTCCACGCCCCGAAAGTCGTCAATTGCGCCGGAGCATGGTCCGGCCAGATCTCGCCTCACGCCTTCCCCACGCGCCCGGTCAAAGGCCAGATGCTCTGCCTCGCCGCGCCCCGTCGTGAATTGCTCAAGCATGTAATCCGTTCGCCCGAAATTTATCTCATCCCTCGCAGCGACGGCAGAATTCTGGTCGGCACCACGGTCGAAGAAGCCGGATTCGACAAGCGCACCGACCTCGCCACCATCCAGCGCCTGCGCCGGTCTGCGATCGCCATCGTTCCAGAGCTGCGCGATGCAAAGATTCTCGAAGACTGGGCCGGCCTCCGCCCCGGAACTCCTGACGCGCTCCCAATCCTCGGCCCCACTGCCACGCCCGGCTACTACGTTGCCACCGGCCATTTCCGCGACGGCATTCTGCTCGCCCCCATCACCGCACAAGTCATGGCGGACGTAATCACAGAAACAAACTGCAAGTACGACCTCACCCCCTTCTCCCCAGCCAGGTTCGCCGCTTAGCGCACGCTGCAAATTGATGTGCCCATGTGGGACAGCCGCCCTCCACCCCTTCGGGTATACTGAAACGTTTCCGCGACCGCGTCCGAATGCACTACTGCGCTCTCGCACCAGAAAGGACCAACCCATGGCTTCCCCCGCAGTCGAGTTTGCCCGCAATAATCAGCAACGTTTTCTCAACGAACTCAAAGACCTTCTCCGCATTCCCAGCGTCAGCACCCTCGACGAACACAAGCCCGACGTTCAAAAAGCCGCCGATTTCGTCGCCAATGAACTGCGCCGCATCGGCATGGAAAACGTCGAAGTCATCCCCACCCAGGGCCATCCCCTCATCTACGCCGACTGGCTCCACGCCCCCGGCAAGCCCACCGTCCTCTGCTACGCCCATTACGACGTGCAGCCCCCCGATCCTCTCGATGAATGGCACACCCCGCCCTTCGAGCCCACCGAGCGCAACAACAATATCTATGCCCGCGGCGCCGTCGACGATAAAGGCCAGCTCTGGATGGAAGTGAAGGCCCTCGAATCGCTCCTGCAGTCCGGCAACGGCAAACTACCCATAAACGTCAAAATTATTTTCGAAGGCGAAGAAGAAGTCGGAGGCGAGTCCATCGCCGAGTTTGTTAAGAAGCAAAAAGCCAAGCTGAAAGCCGATTTCGCCCTGGTCTGCGACACCGAACTTTTCGCTCCCAACCTTCCCACGCTGTGCGTCGGCCTGCGCGGCCTGGTCTATACCGAAATCGAAGCCGTCGGCGCCAAAACCGACCTGCACTCCGGCGTCTACGGCGGCGCCGCTCCCAATCCCTTCTTCGCTCTCATCGAAATCATCAGCAAGCTGAAGGACGCAAAAGGCCACGTGCTGATCCCCGGCTTCTATAAAGACGTGAAAGCGCCCAGCAAAGACGAACTCAAAGCCTGGAAGCGCCTGCCCTTTAACGAAGAGACCTACCGCAAAACCGAGGTCGGCTCCAAGGTCCTAACCGGTGAGCCCGGCTACTCGGTTCTGTATCGCACCTGGGCTCGCCCCACGCTCGAAGTCCATGGCATGCCCGGCGGATTCACCGCCGCCGGCGCCAAGACCGTCATTCCCGCCAAAGCCGCAGCCAAAGTTTCCATGCGCTTAGTGCCCAACCAGGATCCCGACGACATCCTCAAGCGCTACACCAACTTCGTGAAGAAGCTCACGCCCAAAGGAATCGAGATCAAGATCAAAGTGCACAGTATCGGCCCCGCCTGCGTGGTCGGTACCGACAATCCCTATATCAAGGCCGCCACCGAGGCCCTGCACGATACGTTCAAGAAAGAAACCGTCTTCATCCGCAGCGGCGGCTCCATCCCCATCGTCACCGACTTCCAGGACGGACTGAAAATTCCCAGCGTCATGATGGGCTTCGGCCTGCCCGACGACAACCTCCACGCTCCCAACGAAAAGTTCCACATCCCTAACTTCCACCACGGCATCGAAACCATCTGCCGGTTCTTCGAGAAGCTCGGAGGAAAGTAGGCAAGAGGCACGAACCATGGGGTGACGGGCGCATTCGCCCGTCCAGCCAGTGCCGTTCCCTCATGAACATACTCGATCTCGTTGTCGGTAAGCCCATCCGGACCAGCGACGAACGCGCCGAGCAAATCGGTCCTACGCAGGGCATCCCGATCTTCGGTCTCGATGCCCTGAGTTCGGCTGCCTACGGCCCGGAAGCGGCCCTCAGCCTGCTAATTCCACTCGGCCTGCTCGGCGTTCACTACATCGTCCCCATCAGCGCGGCCATTATCACCTTGCTCGTCATCGTGTATTTTTCCTACCGTCAGACCATCGCCGCCTATCCCAACGGTGGTGGCTCCTATACCGTGGCCCGGTTCAACCTGGGCGCTCCCGCCGGTCTGCTCGCCGCCGCCGCCCTTCTGGCTGATTACATTCTCACCGCCGCGGTCGGCATTTCCGCGGGAGTTGGCGCTTTAATCTCGGCCGTTCCCTCCTTGCTGCCGCACACGGTTTCGCTCTGCGTGGGTATTCTGATCGTCATCACCATCCTCAATCTCCGCGGCGTGCGCGAAGCGGGCACAGCCTTCGCCATTCCTACCTACCTGTTTGTCGGCACGCTGCTCATCACCATCGTCGGAGGCATTGTTCGCGTTCTCCTCAGCGGAGGCCATCCCACGCCGGCGGTTGCGCTTCCGCCTCCGCCGCCCATCACCGAGGCCGTGAGCTTCTGGCTTCTGATGAAGGTTTTCGCTAGCGGTTGCACCGCTTTGACGGGTGTTGAAGCCGTGAGCAACGGCGTAAAAGCCTTCAAGGAACCCACGGTCAAGAACGCTCAACGCACTCTCACCGTAATTATTTTTCTGTTGGCGGTACTGCTGGCAGGCATTTCCTACCTCGTCAGGACCTACGGAATTGCCGCAACCGATCCCGGCCAGCCCGGCTACCAAAGCGTTCTCTCCATGCTTACGGCCGCGGTTTTCGGCAAAAGCTTTTTCTATTACCTGACCATCGGCTCCATCCTCGTTGTCCTCTCCTTGTCAGCCAACACCGCCTTCGCCGATTTTCCCCGTCTCTGCCGTGCCATCGCGCAAAATAATTACCTCCCGCATGTCTTCGGCTATCGCGGACGAAGGCTCGTCTACACCTACGGCATCATGGTCCTCGCGGCTCTTTGCGGTGGCGTTCTCATCCTCTTCGGCGGCGTTACCGACCGGCTCATCCCGCTCTATGCCGTCGGCGCCTTTCTGGCCTTTACGCTTTCGCAAGCGGGCATGGTCATGCACTGGCGAAAGAAACGCGGCCCGAATTGGTTGAAGAGCGCTCTGGTGAACGGGCTCGGCGCCCTCGTCACCGGCATCACTACATGCGTTGTGCTGGTTGCGAAATTTGTCGAAGGTGCCTGGATTACCCTGCTCTTCATTCCCCTGACGATCTTTTTCTTCACCCTGGTCCGCCGCCATTACCACCATGTGAAGGTGCTCACCAGTTGCAAGATTCCAATCGACGCGGCAGGCCTTAGCCAGCCTCCTATCGCGGTGATTGCCATCGACCGCTGGAGCAACATCACCCGCCAGGGAATTGAATTCGCCGCCCGGCTTTCCCCGGAAGTCATCGCCCTGCACGTGGAGCCCAGCGAGCATTCCGAATTGCTCCAGGACGACTGGGAGCAATACGTTGACCGTCCCTTCCGCGCCGAGGGCAAGGAACCACCCCAGCTTCACGTCCTGCCTTCCCCCTACCGCTTTGTCATCATCCCCGTCGTTCAATTCGTTCTCGATCTGGCCAAGAAAAATCCCGCCCGCAGCATTGTCGTAGTCATCCCGGAGCTGGTGGAAGATAAATGGTACGAATACTTCCTGCACAATCAGCGTGGCCGCCTCCTGGAATGGGTGCTTCTCGCCCGCGGCAATGAGCGCATCTTCACCGTGAGTGCACCCTGGTACATCAGGAAGTGAACCGGATGCGCTCTGCTGCAGAGAGAGACGCTTCTCCCACAATTCCCAATAGCAACAACTCGCAAGTTCTTTCTGTCACTAACGAAATGACTCATAACTATTGACAATGATTCGTAACTAGCCTACGCTTTGCCCCATTCGGGCCCTGAAGACCTCGGCCACCGCTCTGTTCGCCGCGATCTTCTCAAACACATCATGTGGGTTTCACAGAATCGAAGGAGATTGGAAATGAAATCGCTTTGGAAGCTGTACTTCGCCTTGGTCGTGTTCGCTTCAACCTCCCTTCTTGCACAATCCGGGGCAACCTTCTATGTGTCCAAAAGCGGCAAGGACACCAACTCCGGCAGTTACACCGCACCCTGGCTTACCATTCAGCACGCCGCCAATTCCGTCTCGGCAGGGGCGACGGTATACGTTGAAACCGGCGTATACAACGAATCGGTGACTTTTCCTGCCTCTGGAACGGCTTCGAGTCCCATCACTTTCGCCAGCTATCCCGGGCAGACCGCGGTCATCGATGGGACAGGCCTGAGCGTCACCGGCACCCAAGGCCTCATCAACATTGTGAACCAGAGCTATCTCACCGTGAACGGATTTGAAATCCGCAATTACACCACCAGCAAGGCGACTCTCACTCCGGCGGGCATCTGGATCACGGGCTCGGGCAGTGGCGTACAGTTGCTCAACAACCTGGTGCATAACATCACCACCACGTCGGAGAAAAATGGTAACGCCTTTGGCATAGCCGTATATGGCACGTCCAGCACGCCCATCACCAACCTTACAATCAGCGGCAATCAGGTTTACAGCCTGAAGACCGGAGAAAGCGAATCGGTCAACGTCGACGGGAACGTCACCTATTTCTCCATCACCAACAACATCGTGCACGACAACGACAACATCGGCATCGATGCCATTGGATTCGAAGGCGTCGGCCCAACCGGCTACGACCAGGCAAAATACGGCGAGATCAGCGGCAACACCGTCTACAACATCAGCGGAATCAACAACCCGGGCGAAGGCGACTCCTACGATGCCGACGGCCTCTATTGCGACGGCTGCGCCTATGTCATCTTCGAACGCAATACCGTCTACAAATGCGATCTGAACATGGAAGCGGCCAGCGAACACAAGGGACACGACGGGAGCTACGTCACCATCCGCAACAATGTGTTCTACGACGCCAATACCGTGGGCATCTCGATTGGCGGCTATGAGAAGAGTGTCGGTGGCAGCGACCACGTCGTGGTCGTCAACAACACGCTGTACAACAACAACACCAAGAACCAGGGCGCTGAGTTTCAGATTCAGTACAACGCCCCGCCCAGCAATGGAAACGTCTTCGAAAACAACATCGTCTATGCCGGCACCGAGAATGTCTGGATCTACAGCTACGTCAGCGGCTCCACCGCAACCGCCAACTGGAACCTCTACTATTCCACCGCCGGCTACGTGCAGGGCACGTCGATCGATTGGGGCGCAAAATACAATTACAAGACCTACGCCGCCTATCAGTCGGGCAGCGGAGAAGACGCAAATTCCCCCAATGCCAATCCCCTTTTCATCAACCTGAGTTCCACGCCTCCGAACCTCGACGTGGCCTCCGATTCCCCGGCCGTCAACGCCGGCAGCACCAACCTCACCTGCAGCGTCGGTTACTGCGGCAGTGGCACGTCGATTTACGGCACCACCGACTACGCCGGCAATCCGCGCATCAACCCCAGCGGCCAGATCAACATCGGGGCTTATGAACAGTAGGGAGTAGAACAGCTCGAGTAGGGACGGGCACGTGTGGGGACGGGCGCATTCGCCCGCCCCGCCAAGTGCAGCGAGGCGCGTCCAGTTCAACCTGTGCTGCTTCCCGCGCTTCACTGCCGCGCGACGGTGATATCATTACGTTATGGCGCAGGGAAACGTTAAATTTGTAGCTACCGAGGTCGTGAGCAAGCCGGCCACCGTCAAGTTCGAAACGAAGTCGGGCGAGATCGTCTACTTCAGGGCAATCAAGACCTTCGAACGGAAAAAAATCGTGCGCGTCCGCGCCAAGAAAAAATGAAGCGGGTCTATCTCGATAGCAATATTCTGATTGCCTATTATTCGCTGGACAAGGCGGAAGAGGGCAAGAAGAGGATGGTCGAGGCAGCCCTGGAAATCTTCACCCAACTTAAGGAAACCCGTCTTTGCACCTCAATGTGGGCGATAACGGAGATGGTCAACATCTTGGTTTCTGCCAAGAAGTTGGAGCATGGGATGGTTGCCGAGATCGAAAGTCAGCTGATCAGCGAGAAGCGGCTGCAAGGCCTTAAGATACAAATCGTCGAGGTGAGTCCGCAAAAAGACTACGATTTTGCGGAGTTTTTCTTCCACGTGAAGCAGGGTATTCTCACGTATCACTCAGGGGTTGGAGACGTGATTCACAGCGTTATTATGAAAAACAACGGTATCGCTGACATTTTGACCTTCGACGAGAAAGATGACTTCAAACAGATCCCCGGCTTAACCGTCCTCCATCCCAGAGACATTAGAATCGAAAAGTAGCCGGTCGCACCTGCCCAATATTTTCGATGCTTGAGGAATTATTGACGCTCACGCGCATCTCCGCACAAGGGATCTAATCCGGACCCAGAATCGCCAGTTTGAACCCCCATTTCCGAGCGTCCCGTTGTTTCTCCCTCCTAGTTGCGCTACCATAACTCTGCTCTCGCGGTTCTCCCACCTCGTCCTTCCCTCGTCCGTAAAATGCTCATGTGCTGCAATGTGTGTGCAACCCAACGCGGTCGGACGTAAGGTCATACAATATATAGTGTTATATTGCTTGACCCCGCCCCCATTTCACCGTTACAGTTGCTGTAATTTGTGCCTGCCCTACCCAGCCGGGGACGGAGTGAATCGCGGATTGAACCGAGCGCCCAATTTTGCCGAAGGCAAGGGTACCCGCGTAGTAAATAGGTCGCCAGCAAGCGTAACGACGAACTGGCCACTGACAACTGGCCACTGGCCACTGCTTCTCCAAGGAGTTTACGTTGCTTAAACTGAAGCGGCTTCAGATTCTCGGCTTCAAATCGTTTTGCGACCGTACCGACCTCAAGTTCCACGGGGACGGCATCGCCGCCATCATCGGCCCCAACGGCTGTGGCAAGTCCAATATTGCCGACGCTATCTCCTGGGTGCTGGGCGAGCAGTCCGCCAAGACCCTTCGTGGCTCCCGCATGGAAGACGTCATCTTCGCCGGAACCCGCGACCGCAAGCCCACCGGCATGGCCGAGGTCTCGCTCACCCTGATCGATCCGCAAGAGTATCCCGGGCCCGACGCCGATGCACCCACCGAGATCGATATTCAAGACGAATTGCCGAGTGCTGCGGGCGTTTTGCAAGCCGCAGCCGATTTTCCAGACAAAGACTGGGACGAAGCCGCCATCCGTGCCCGCGCCGCGGAAGACACCGAGCGCGCCGTCGAAGAAGCCCAGCCCGGCAAAACCGAAGAAATCGAGCTCCCGCCCGCGAAAGTAAACACCATAGCCGTCGCCTTCCCTGACGACGAACCGGTGTTCGCACTTCCGGTGCACGCCGTCGCCCCGGTTGCGACTTCCGCCGCCCTAAGCGGCGCGCCCCAGGTCGTGCTCAAGATCCGCCGCCGCAAATTCAACCAGCAACCATTCCACGCCGGAGAAATCGTAGTCACCCGCCGCCTGTTTCGCTCCGGTGACAGCGAATACTTGCTGAACGGCAAACTCTGCCGCCTGCGCGACATTCAGGAACTCTTCATGGGCACCGGCCTCGGGCCCGAGACCTACGCCCTCATCGAGCAGGGCCGCATCGGCCAGATTCTCAGCAGCCGACCCACCGATCGCCGCGCCATCCTCGAAGAAGCTGCCGGCATCACCAAGTTCAAAACCAAGAAGCGCCTCGCCGAAGCCCGCCTCGAAGATGCCAAGCTGAACCTCGCCCGCATCAACGATATTTTCGAAGAAGTCACACGCCAGATGAATTCTTTGAAGCGCCAGGCTTCGAAGGCCGAGCGCTACGCCAAGCTGCGCGATGAGATGCGTGCTCAACTGCGCGTCGTCCTGGCCAGCAAGTTCGCCGCTATCGAGCGCGAGAGCGCCGAACTCGACGCCCAACTCAATGCCCTCGCCGAGGACATGCAGCACCGCACCGAGGCCGTCCAGCAACTCGAAGCCGAATACGGGGAAAACACGGAGCGCAGCTATGCCATCGAGACCGAGCTGCGCGAAAATCGCGATCGCCTAAGCGAACTCGCCATGGAAATTGATCGCGCCCGCGCCCGCCGCCGCCACAACGACGAACGCTGCGCCGAACTCCTGGTTCGCTCCGCTTCCGCCGAAGCCGAACTCGCCCAGGCTCGTCACCGGGTGACCGCGCTCGAGGCCGAGCGCGATTCCAATCGGCAGGTGCTCGAATCCGCCGCCGCGGATCTGGCCGCAGCCCAGCACGAGCTCGCCTTGTCCCAGCAGGAATCTGCCACAGCAGCCGCCGCGCTGGCTGAACTCGAACACCAGCAGGAAGAGTCTCGCGTCGCCATCTTTGACACCGTGTCGTCGGTCTCGCGCCTTCGCAATCAACTGGCCCAGGCCGAAGAGCGCCTCGCCGGGGCCGATCGGGAAGCCCGCCGTCTGCAAACCGAAATCGGCAACGCAAATCTCCAGCTCGAAACCTTCGGCGGACAGCGCGGCCAGCTCGCCCTCGAGTTCGAAGGCGTCACCCAGCGCGTCGCGGGAATCACGGAGGAGATCAGCCAGCTTCGCCAATTGGTCGAAGCCAAGCGCCTCGACGAGACCAGAGCCAAAACTCATCTCGACGTCCTCCGCGCCGAATTTGCCACCGCTCTCGGCAAGAAAGGATCGCTGGAAGCGGTCATCGCCGAACACGGATACTCCACCGAGTCCGTCCGCCGCCTTTTCCAGTCCGGAGTCATGCAGAGCGGCCTCGCCCCGGTCGGCGTGCTTGCCGATTTTCTTGAAGTCGAGCCGCGCTTCGAGCGCGTGGTCGAAGACTTCCTGCGCGACGAATTGAACTACATCGTGGTCAAGTCCTGGGACGCTGCCGACGAAGGCCTCCGCCTGCTGCGCAGCGACGTCGACGGCCGCGCCACTTTTCTGGTTCATCCCGAAGACTCGCAGGCTAAGTTCTCCTTCGTCCTCGACGAAGCCGCGCACTGCGCTCCACCGACCGCTTCCATCGTGCCCTTGAAGCACACCATCCGCGTTCTTAACGGTTTTGGAAAGTCGCTGGAAGTTATCCTCCCCAAGCTTCGCGACGGCTACATCGTTCCCGGCTCCGACACCGCTCGCGGCCTTGCCCTGGAAAATCCCGACGCATTCTTTCTTTCACAGTCCGGCGAATGCTTCCACAACGTGACCGTCACCGGCGGCAAACAGCGCGCCGAAGGCCCGCTTTCGATGAAACGCGAACTCCGCGAAGTTCTCCGCCAGCTCGAAGATTTAGAACGCGCTCTTCGTGAAGAAGAAATGCGCGTCCTCACCCTCGGCCGCGAAATCAAAGATTTCACTTCCCTGCTGGAACGTCTGGAAGGCGAAAAGCGAGAGGCGGAACATCAATCGATGACGTCCGGCCACATGCTGCAGCAGCTCGATTCGGAGCTGGCCCGCGTCACCGACCGCATGAACATTTCGCAAGCCGAGTTGCAACGCCTGGCGGCTGAACGCGCCGACCAGGAATCGATCATCACGGCTCGGCAGGCCGAGATCGCCGCACTCGAAGAGACTCGCATCCAACTTGAGCAGCAAATCGCCGCCGCTCAGGAATCTCTCGGCACCCTGCGGCAGCGCCGCGAAGATGCCGCCCAAACCAGCTCCCAGCGCGTGGCCCGCGTCGCCGCGCTCGAAGAGCGCCATCGCTCCGCCACTGCCGTGCTCGGGCGCATCGATTCCCTCTTCACCGAAATGAGCGAGCGCCTGCATGCTCTCGTCTCGCAGATCGAAGGCGCCGCCGCCGAAAAGCTGCAGCGCGAAGCCGAGAATCTTCAACTCGAACAACAAGCCGCCGACTTCGAAGCCGAGCGCAACGCCGGCCAGGCTCGCGAAGGCTTGCTGCAATTCGAGAAAGACCAACTCCGCGCCCGCCTCTCCGAAATCGACGAACTTCTCCGCAGCGCCCGCCAGCTTCTCGACCAGGCCCGCGACCGCCGAGGGGAACTCCAGGCCGCCGCCGCCAAGCTTCAGGCCGATGCTATGTACATGTCCGAAACTTGCCTGAACGAACTCGGAATCGAGCGCCCCGCTCTGCTCGCCGACACCACTCTCGCTCTCGTCACAGGAGACGAACTCACGGCCTGCGATCAGTCCTACCGCGAAATGCGCGCCAGGCTGGAAGCCATGGGCCCCGTGAACATGATGGCGCTCGAAGAGTACCGCGAGACCGCCGAGCGCCACACTTTCCTCGACGCGCAACGCAAAGACCTGATTTCCTCCATCGAGAACACCACCGCCACCATCCGCGAGATCGACGAAGTCTCGCGCCAGAAGTTCCAGGAAGCCTTCGCCAGGATCAATGAAAACTTCGGCGTCACTTTCAAGAAACTCTTCGGCGGCGGCCACGCCTTCATGAAGCTCACCGACGAGGAAAACAGCACCGAAAGCGGCATCGATGTAGTCGCGTCTCCTCCCGGCAAGCGTCTGCAGAGCGTGCTGCTGCTCTCCGGCGGCGAAAAGGCGCTCACCGCGCTGGCCCTGCTGGTCGGCATCTTCCAGTACACGCCCAGCCCGTTCTGCATCCTCGACGAAGTCGACGCCCCGCTCGACGAAGCCAACATCGGCCGCTTCACCGAACTGGTGAAAGAAATGAGCATCAAGACCCAGTTCGTGCTCATCACCCACAGCAAGAAGACAATGAGCATCGCGCCGGTACTGTATGGAGTGACCATGCAGGAGCCGGGCGTGTCGAAGCTGGTTTCGGTGAGGTTTGGGGCGGCGTAATTAGGTCCGCGACGTTTAGCGTCTTATGAATTTTTGAGAGTGACTGCCCCGCTTGCGCACTTCTGTGTGCTCTGGGTTTGCAAAGAAGGTGTATAATTCCGCTCGCGCCATCTGCGCAAGCTCTTCCCGTCACGGTGCCAATTCTCTAATACGGTATGCTGCCTGACAAACGGGCCGATGAGCATCGAAAAGCTGTACGCGAGCTTGGCAAGCGTACCACCCAGATTTCCCTCGTTTTGTTTGCTGCGTTGCTGGTTTCGTGGTTTTCTGACCTCCGCCCGAAAGTGCCCGACATCCGCACCGCAGTCGCGGCTCGGAAGTCAGCCGCAGGGCTAGTCGAATCGAGAGCAAAACAGATCCAAGATACGATGGAGGCAGACGACGACGATCTGAGAGAAGGCGCCTCTCAGTCTAACCGGGCACAAATAAGTCAACTCGAAGATCAAACATGTGCAGCGCTAGTGACGCCTCCTGAGGGGCAGGCTTCCACGTTGAGCGGAGTGGCACTACCGCGCTCGGTCGCAAACGCGCGCGCGCGTCAAGCGCTGGAGGAGCTTAGCGCACTCGTCGGGAAGCTGCCGGGCCATTCCGAAGGTGAAACCCGACAGTTGATAATGAAGATTTGCGATGAACGATCGAAACTAGAAAAAGCAAAGAAGGTCCAGCAACGCGCTACGGGCCGCTTTGAAGCATCACGCCGGCTCGCGGAGCAAGTGAGATTCAAGTTTTTCGGGTTGGAAGTTGGGGTGAAGAGCTATTGGGCGCCGACCGTGTGGCTTGCCCTCTTATGGATCACCCTGTTGAACCTCGCACTGGCGAGGACGGCGATTGTCAGGCACGCCTGGCTTGCACTGGAATTGTGTCTCGCAGATGAAGAGGCCGCACTGCCGGACCTCAATAAACTAGAGATCGTTCTGCCGGCGTGGGTGGCGCCCCTGCCGCGAAATCGCGTTCCAGGCTCACGAGAAGCTCGGTTCCGGCAGGTGTATCGGATCGATTTCAATCTCGATTGGCCCACATTTGCTGTGGTAGTGCTGGCAGGCTTGCTTGTAATGCCATCATTCCACGTGTCTGAGCTTGCTCTGGCGCTCCCCGGCCTTATGGACCCTACCACCACGGTCACTGCTGCAAGCGGGGAGTCGACCCTCTTAGAGTACTGCGTCTTGCTCATCATCGCACTGGGTCTCACAACCGTTCTGACTTGGTGCTCGCCTATCCCGTTGGGTGCTTGGTTGGAACCTAAGAGGGTCCCACCGAAGGGACTAACGCGGCGTAGCGTACTGGTAATCATCAGCGTCTGCTTTGTCGCGCTCGGCGCAACTTTGCACTCTCGATTAAGGTATTTGGCGGGCCGCTCAGTGCTTAGTCCACGCTTCAGGCGGAGGAAAAAGCAACGGATCAAGCGTGACCCAGGTTTTTACGAGGACGCGAAGAGCCACGTGATCTATCATGTCCCGAAGGAGGGCTACTCGAAGCCTTTAAACGGGAGGCCTAATGTACGGCTGAACATCCTGCCGTTGGATAAGCTCGCGCCGGAACAGCATTCGCGCCTTCATCCGACTGCGGTTGTTGCCTGGTGCAGACAATACACACTGAACCAAGTGAATGCCAAGAAACCCGAGATGGCATTCCTAGTAATCTCGGCCTTGATTGAAGGCGAGACCGCACCTCTTGCGCCGCAGGGCCCCGAGCACAGCTTCACCACGCCGTCGGGTGCCGAACCCCCAGACCTAGGTACTGCCGCCCAACACTCTACCAACCGAAAAGGCAAACGCAGACATACAAGAAGGCCCCCTCTCCAACTCTATGACCTGTTTGCCGGTCTTGCCGCCAGAATTCGCTCCCGGTGGTACCGGGACCAGGCGATCCAATTACTGCAGAAAATCCCTCTGCCACTTGTTGAAGCGCCGGCCAAGCCCCGACACAACGTGGCAAGGCACGCCGGGGACTTCGTAACGTCCGAAGACAACCAAATGGTAGAAACGAAACGGTCGTTCAACGTGCACCGTTTCAACTCGATGATCCAGCGGCTTGAACAGCGGAACTCTCATCGGGAACTGGAGCAAAAAGCCGTCGATGTGCTAACAACTTCAGAGACGACGTTGAGCGACAGGACGAAGCGAAAGTTGACAAGAGATGGCCGTCTCCGCCGATTCGTGTCTGATCGGCTGCAACGGTGGAAGGCGCAGGCGTGGACATCCGAACAACATTCTAAACGGCCTTTCATACGCCAAAGAGGGCGATCTCATCGAGTACGCAGTTTTGGGCTGATGTTCTAACGTCAAGATGCTCAATAGCTTTCCGAGCGATGTAGGTTCGAATCCTACTCAGCCCATTCCCTTGATAGCGGCAGGGTCAGCAACCAGAGCGACCCCTCCGCCACGTTATCCACGCTCATCCTCAGCTTTTCCACAACGTCGCGGCCAGACCGGTCCGCCGCTCCTGGCGCTAGGCGGGCCCCTTGACGGCCAATGTATTCCTTCTCAACAGGATACGGCCCTACTTTCACTCTGCAATCTCTGCCGTTGACAAATATTTCTGAGGGGCTAAAATACGCCTCGCTCCTTAGCCTGTAAAATTCTAAACATGACTCCCAAACTTCTCGATCCCGTAATCCTGCAAACTGATTTCCCAGACCTTCACCTGCATGCTAGCGGCAAGGTGCGCGACGTCTACCAGCTCGATGCTGAGCGCCTGCTGTTTGTCGCCACCGACCGCATTTCCGCGTTCGACTATGTGCTGGCCACAGGCATTCCACAGAAAGGCCGCGTCCTGACCCAGATTTCGCTATTCTGGTTCGACTTTCTTTCCGACATCGTTCCCAACCACCTCATCACCGCGGATGTCGAGCGCTATCCGCAGGCCCTCCAGAAATACGCCGATCAGCTGCGCGGACGGTCCATGCTGGTGCGCCGCGCCCAGATGTTTCCTGTGGAGTGCGTGGTGCGCGGTTACATTTCCGGCTCGGCCTGGAAAGAATACAAGGCGACGGGCAAGGTCTGCGGTATCGACCTGCCGTCCGGCCTGCGTGAATCCGAAGCCTTCCCGGAGCCGATCTTCACTCCATCCACCAAGGCGTCGAGCGGCCACGATGAAAACATTTCGTTCGCCAGCATGTGCGAGATCGTAGGCACGGAGACTGCCAGCACTCTGCGCGACCTCACTCTGCGCGTATATAAGAAAGCGGCGGATTATGCCCGCCAGCGCGGGATCATCATCGCCGATACCAAGTTTGAGTTTGGCCGCACCGCCCTGGGAATCACGCTGGCGGATGAGGTGCTCACCCCGGATTCCTCCCGCTTCTGGCCCGCCGACAAGTACGCGCCGGGACGCGCGCAGGAGTCTTACGACAAACAATACGTTCGCGATTACCTGGAGGAGATTCACTGGAACAAGCAGCCGCCCGCGCCCGCGCTGCCTTCCGAAGTTGCGCTCCGAACCAGCGAAAAGTATCTTGACGCCTACTTCCAGGTTACGGGGCACAAACTGGATGTATAGGCGCGCTGTGTTGGTCTGCAACGCGGTTTTCAGGACCCGCAAGAGAGTACTATGACTGCGGCAGACTGGCTGATTGTCATTGTCGTGCTGCTGAATGTGTTGTTAGCCGCCATGCATGGCTTCTTCGCAGAAGCCTTGAGCATGGCGGGACTGGTGGTCGGTTATATCGTTGCCGCTTGGCAATATCAGAGACTTGCCGAATGGTTGCTGTCGTTTCTGAAGTCGGAGTTGATCGCTCAGATTTTCGGCTTCCTCATCATCTTCTTTGTGATTTTGATCTTGTTCAGTATAGCCGGCAGGATCGCGCGCAAGTTGATGAAGGCGGCCGGCCTGAGCGGTTTCGACCGCTTTCTGGGAGCGTTGTTGGGCGTGTTAAAGGGTGCGCTGGTGGTGGCTGTGGTCCTGATGGGAATGACCGCCTTCACGCCGACCTCGAAGATGCTGGAGAAGTCGGAACTGGCGCCGTATTTCCTGGTGGCGGGAAGGGCTGCGATTTGGGTGGCGCCGTCGGAGTTGCGGGCACGGTTTTACGAGGGACTGGATTTCCTGCGCCGCGCCCCCAAGGAACTGACCGGCGCTCCGGCTCCCAAGTCGAAATAAATGCGTGGGGCCAGCAGGTAGTTAAAAAGAGACATTCAACCGAGAGAGAGACCTACCGTGAAAGATCAATTGGAAGCACTCATCCTGCAGATGTACCGAAGCAACATTCTTTATTCCGAGGGCGTGCGTGAGTTCAAGAAACGATTTATCCTCACCGTCCTGCAGGAAAACAAAGGCAACCAATGCCGCGCCGCGCGCGAGCTTAACATGCACCGCAACACTCTGAGCCGCACCATCACGGAACTCAAGATCGATGTGCGGCAGCTGCGGGACGGCGCGAAGCGCCCACCTCGCAGTACGCGTCCGGTCACGCTGGAAAAGAA
This sequence comes from uncultured Acidobacteriaceae bacterium, assembly GCA_963749985.1. Classification (GTDB taxonomy): domain Bacteria; phylum Acidobacteriota; class Terriglobia; order Terriglobales; family Acidobacteriaceae; genus Sulfotelmatobacter. Next base: position 29,545 of record CAVVOS010000012.1, read on the forward strand.
AGCGGTGCGCTAGCCTCCGGGCTCCGCGCGGCGAAATTCCTGTTTTCCTGAAGTCCAAAAACTAAGGCAGCCCTTGTGGGCTGCCTTTTTTTCTGCGATATCAGCTTTGCCTAGTTCGAAGCCGCTGGTTTGTGATGGACCGGGGGCTTCGCGGGCGCCGCTTTCGGCTTCGCCAGCATTCCCTTTTCCATGGTCATCATGAATGGGTTTGCGGTGTAAGAAGCCGGCTCGCCCTGGAAGTCCAGGCTGGCGCCTTCTTTCGGGATGAGCTTCAACTGCAGCTTCTCCTCAAAGGTAAGCGTGATGTCAGCCTTCTTGGCGTCGATGTCATCGAGGCTGCCAGCAATGTCAAACTGGGTCGCTGTCGCCTTAATCACCGTCCCGTTTAGCTGCACCGCCTTGCCTTTGATGGCGTTCCACACCAGATCCTGGTCTGCCTGTGAACCGTTCGAAAGGATGAATTCCCACTGCGCGAAATCCATCTTTTCAGGCGCGGTCGCAATCGCCATGGCATGAGCTTGTTCCGCCGGACTGGGCGCGGGTTTGATGGCAAATCCAGCGGGCTGAATCGGGTTGGCCTTAGCTTGTGCCAACACATCTGTCCAGCCATCGTCCCCGCCGTGGTATTTGATGTACTGGTTCTTGGCGTACTTTTCGATCTGCTGCTGATACTGCGCGTTCGGCGCCACCGTGGAAGCGCGGGCGGAGAACCAGATCGCATTGACCGGGTCGGGAGTAAGCTTCGGGTCTGGAGGAGTGGGTCCGGCATAGGCCAGCGCCAGCGGATACACCACGCTGAAATCCTTCTGGAAGTCAGGGCTGCTATCGGCGGCGGCGCGCAAGTCCTTCCTCGCGGCGTCATAGTCCTTGTCCGTGAGAGCGGCAATGCCGAGCGCGGCGTTGAAAACCCCGGTCATCTGGTCTTTCATCTTCTGAAAGTCAGCGTCAGAAGTGCCATCGGGCTTGGTGAACTTTGCCAGGCCATCCAGTCCCATCTGCCCGTATTTCTTGGCATCCACCAGATCCTGTTTGGCGTTGGGGTCGCCGCCTTGCGCCTTCAGGCGATCGAAGTAGGCCAGCAGGAATATCGCCCGCTCGTTGGTGGGATCGGCCGCCACCAGCTTGGTCGCCGCATCGAGGGTTTTTGCCTGGTTATTCGTCTGCTGGTAGTCCTGCATCAGAGTTTGCAGCGCGGCAACCTTCATTACGCTATTGGGATATTGCGCCAGAAACGCCTCGAGACCGCTGACTCGCGCGGTCGGGTCTTTCTGCTGGATTGCGCCCACGTACGCGTTGTACTCGGCGGGGTCCTTAATTACCGGCGCTTGCGAGGCGGCTGCGGCTGGTTGTGCTTGTGCAGGCGGAGTGGCTGCCGCGGCCGGCTGTCCTTGCGCCGGCTGTGCCGGCTGAGCAGTGTTCCGGGCCGCTGCCAGAGCAGCAACCCCAAGCACAACCGTGACCAGAATCTTTTTCATCAGTATTGGCTCCTTGGGTCTTGCGGGATCGACAATTTTGGGAATCACAATCCCTTGCATCTTGTGTGACGCAAAGCGACTCACCCTTCTTTTGGGGTTTGCCGGATTATAAGTACCTCTTCTTCGGAAGGCAAGCAACTTCCCTGCTGCCCTCCGCGCTATTGTATAAGATGCAGGTGCCGGACGGGGGCACGTCGCCCCGATTCGCGAATCTCGCCAGGCACCTGAGGCAAGGCTCTAGGTTTTCTAATGGAGACGGACAGGATGAATAAAGATCAACCGGACGAACACTCAGCGGATGTCGCTCATCCCTTGGCCGGGCAAGTAGCAGTGATCACCGGCGCAGGCCGCGGGATTGGCGCAGCCATCGCACGAGCGCTCGCGGGACTTGGCGCCGCCGCCGTGCTATGCGGACGAACGCCCGCCGCCCTCGACTCGACCGCGCGCGCAATCGCTCAGATTGGCGAGAGGGCCGAGGCACTCCCCTGCGATGTGTCCAGCCTTCAGTCGGTTGAGGCCGCCGCCAGGCATGTCGAGTCCTCTTTCGGCCGCGTCGATATTCTAGTGAACAACGCCGGGATCGGCGGATTCGGCGGCCCGCTCCACCAACTCCCTCCCGATGCCTGGGATCAGATCCTGAACACGAACCTGCGCGGCGTCTACTACACGACTCGCGCCTTCGCCCCGATGATGATTCGTGCCCGCTCCGGCCACATCATCAACATTTCGTCTCTCGCCGGAAAGAACGCGCTGCCGAACGGCGCAGCCTACGCCGCCTCCAAATGGGGATTGAACGGCCTAAGCTATTCCCTGGCCGAGGAACTCCGCGGCTATAACATCCGCGTGGCTGTGATCTGCCCCGGTTCGACCAACACTGACCTCAGCCCGCACACCGGCAAAGACCCCGCGAAAATGCTGCAACCGGAAGACGTGGCCCACGCCGTCGTCATGCTGGTGACGCAGAGTCCGCAGTCGTTCGTGAGCGAGATACTGATGAGGCCCACGCAGAAGCCGTAGGAACGACTTCGGCCCGCAGACGTCGGACCTCAGCAAAACTGGGCGCAACGCACGGATTCGAAGTCTTAGGTCTGAGGTCCAAAGTCTGAGGTCCGACTTCTATTTTTTCGCTTCGTCCTTCTTGGGATCATCCGGATCGTCGCAATCCGTTGGCTTTGCGCGATCGAGCGCGTCGTGCTGCGCGTCTGAAACCAGGTGGATGTGAACCGAAACCGTGGAATCGCTGCAGTTCTTGAATACTTTGATCCCGTCCGCCTGCACAAAACTGGCAGGCAGAAGCGAGCTGTTTTCGTCGACAAATTCGGCGATATAACCTCGGTCGAAAACCGCTCCGCTCTCGAGCTTCCAACGTGCCTGAAGCTTCTCTTCGACCTCCGCCGGTCCGAAGATTTCCAGCTTGCCCATGCGATACTGTTGCCTTTCGTGAATCTCAATGTCCAACTTGACGGTTGAACCGGAAAACGTAGTATTGGGAATTGCATAGGCGTCGAGAAGGCCATGCGAACCCTGGGACTTCATCATGCTTTCCAATCCTCCGGCAATCTTTGATTTCTCAAATACGTCGCCGGTTTTAAGCGGGAACATCGCCCGCAGTTCTTCTGTAGTGATGAGATGATTCCCGGTAAAGTCGATCGTGGATACCCGACAGAGCGGCCCCTCCTTGACATCCGCCTCCAGCCGCACCGGCTTTGGAGAAGCGAGCGGGTCGATCACCTTGATCTCGAGTTTACGGACCTCAGCCTGAAAGTACCCGTGGTCCTGAAACTGGTCGAGTATTCGCTCTTGCATTTCGTCGGGATCGTCATTGAATTCGGATTCTGTAATAGCGCCGGTAATCTCAGCCAACTCCGCCGCATCGATGGCTTGCGTGCCAGAAACGACAAAGCTATCCACCAGAATCTTGCGGCCATCGGTGGATGGAATCTGGGATTGAGGGAAGACGCTTTGGCAAAGGATAAACAGCGGGAGAAAAACGATCAGGGAATCGAGAACCCGGCGCATGGGAGCTCCAATCAAGCCAGCCTTTTGCTTCGGTCTATACAGGTCGGATGCAAACTACACGAGCGAAGCTGTACGAACAATGCTGGGCCACTATTTCTTAGACCGCCTTCGGCCCGCAGACTGTCGGATCGCCTGCGCCGCGAGATCGAAACCCGGTGGGGCGGAAAAGCACTCGTATCGCTGGCGCTTACCATCGCTTCCGCCCGCCTCTATCCCTCTGTGAAGTACGCGCTGGGGCATGGGCAGGCCTGCACGAAAGTGAGTCTGGCGGGATCTGAGATTGCGCTGCATCAAGAAGCAGCTAAATAGGAGGCTGCCTGGCAATGCCGACGAAGAAAAAACTGCGTTCCGAACATGTGCCCAAAGCCAGCCGTCCGCACGCACCCGGCTACGGCCTGCCTGAAGGCGATAAAGGCTTGCTCCCGTGGAGTTGGGCCGAGCAACGTCTAAAGAAATCTCATAACTACTGGATTACCACCGTCAAGCCCAACGGTTCTCCCCACACTATGGTGGTCTGGGGCTTATGGCAAGAAGGCCGGTTCCTGTTCAGCACTGGCAGCAAATCGCGTAAGGCGCGCAATCTGGAGAAGAACACGAACTGCATAGTGTGTACGGAAGACGCGCACGAAGCCGTCATCGTCGAGGGCATCGCCGAAATTGCCGACGTACCTGTGCGGCGCAAATTCCTCCCCATCTATGAGCGCAAGTACAAATTTGACATGAAGGGAATGAAGCACGACATTCTCTCGATGAAGGAACCTGTCTTTGCAGTGCGTCCACGCCTGGTTTTTGGACTATGGGAGAAGGAATTCGTAGGCAAGTCCACTCGCTGGAAGTTTTAACCTTGAAGTCCGTCTAAACTCAACGCAGTGCATCCACAGCACTGAGGAGGCTGAACACGTCTGACACTTCGGGTGACTTCGGAATCTACGCCTGCCCTGCATGCAAGCGTCTCCTGCTCCAAGAAGATAATGCCCTACGCTGTCTCACCTGCTCCCTGGTCTATCCAGTTAGTGATGGCATACCCGACTTCATTCTTGAAGAACTATCCCAAAGCGCCGACCCCGAATTAAGACGAATGCGCTTCATCGATCGGATGGCCGGCATCTACGAATCGAAGTTGTGGTATCCGATCGTGCTAAATCTCTACGGCGGACTGCACAGCCCATCTCTTGCCCAGCTGATCGGTACCGTGACCCAGAAAGTCCAATCGACCGAAGGCCGCGTGCTGGACGTAGCCTGCGGCCCCGGCACCTACGGCCGGCGGGTCGCGTCGCCGTCGAGAGAGGTCTTTGGAATCGACGTATCCATGGGAATGCTGCGGCAAGGCGCAGCCTACGTCGCGCAGGAAGGCATTCCCGACGTGCATTTCGCCCGGGCAAGAGTGGAGGCCCTTCCCTTTGAAAGTGGCGTTTTCGATGCCGCCCTGTGTTGTGGCTCGCTACATCTCTTCACCGATACCGTGATCGCTCTGCGCGAGATGGCTCGGGTTATGAAGCCGGGAGCAACTCTTTCCGTCTTCACTTTTGCAGCCGGGGACGGAGGCATTCTGAAGTTTCGTTGGGTGCGCGAGTGGAGTCGCAAGAACCACGGCCTTCACGTATTCGAGCTTCCTCAGATGGAGCAGTACTTGACCGCCTCGGGCTTTAAGGACTTCCAGCCCGAGTTGGCGGGCTCGATTTTGACCTTCAGCGCTCGGACGCAAGCCTCCTGATGGGATGGTCCAGGATCGAATGTGTTCCGGAAGGCTTTACATCACCCCACCCAGTGATTCCCGTCACTGTCCTTCTCGCCTTGTGCCCTTAATCTCTGCGTAGCGTCGTGTGGGGCGTTTTCTTCCGGCGCAAAGGGGACGCCATGGCCCTCAAAGATTCCACGACCGGGAAGACCATCCGGGACTATTCCATCGAGCAGCTTAAGGATGCCGCGAACCTGATGCGCGGTTATGATCTGGTCGCGCTGTGCGCGGCTGGTTCGGGACATGCTGGGGGCACGCTCTCGGTGATGGATCTCACTGCTGCCCTCTACCTCAAAGTTGCCGATCACGATCCCAGTAATCCTTCCTGGCCAGACCGCGACCGGATCATCTGGTCCACCGGGCACAAGGCGCCAAGCCTGTATCTGGGATTGGCGGTCGCTGGGTTTTGCCCTGTCTTGGACGTGATGACGCTGCGCAAGCTGGGATCGGCCTATCAAGGTCACCCGCACTGGCTCAAGCTGCCGGGTGTTGAGGTTTCCACGGGGTCGCTGGGACAAGGGCTGAGTATTGCCGTAGGCATGGCGCTGGCAGCAAGGCTCGACGACAAACATCACAAGATCTTCTGTCTGATGGGCGACGGCGAACAGCAGGAGGGCCAGGTCTGGGAAGCTGCCATGGAGGCTGGTCACTTCCACCTCGACAACCTGATCGGCATCATCGACTGCAATCGTCTGCAGATCGATGGCTGGGTGAAAGACGTGATGGATGTCGAACCGCTAGCCGCGAAATACGCCAGCTTCGGCTGGAACGTAATGCGCGTCGATGGGCATGACATGAATCAGGTGGTGGAGGCGCTGGAGCTGGCGAAAGAGGTGGTGGGGAAGCCGGTCGTCATCCTGGCCGATACCGTGAAGGGCAAGGGCGTCAGCTTCATGCAGGATCAGGCGGGCTGGCACGGCAGAGTGCCTAACCAAGAGGAACTGACCAGGGCGCTGCAAGAACTCGGCCTCAGCGAACGCATTCCCGTACAGCATTTGCTGGACAAGGCAAAGACCTATCAAGCGGAGGTTGAGCACAACCTCGATTCCAAGATGCCCAAGTTCTCCCGCGATTACTGGTGGAATGCCGGGGACACCATGAAGGTCAAGATGGAGCCCACGCGCAAGGGCTTTGGCCAGTCGCTTGCCGAAAACGGCGACGATGAGCGGGTGGTTTGCCTGGGTCTGGACATTTCCGGTTCGATCACCATCAGCGAGTTCTATGCCGGTAAGCCCGAGCGCAAGAAGCGCTGGATCAGCATGGGGATCGCCGAACAATCGGCCACGTCGGCGGCCGCGGGGCTGGCCAAGGAAGGGAAGCTGCCGGTGCTGGGCACTTATGCCACGTTTGCCGCGGCTCGCAACCTGGATCAGATCCGCACCTCGGTGTGCTACGGAAACTTCAATGTCCTGATTGCCGGAGCGCACGGCGGAGTCTCGGTTGGCCCCGACGGCGCAACGCATCAGGCGCTGGAAGACTTGTTTGCCATGCAAGGCCTGCCCAATATGTCAGTGGTCGTGCCTTGTGATGTTGTCGAGACGCGCAAGGCCACGAATTACCTGCTGATGCAGCATGTGGGTCCAAAGTATATTCGCTTTGCCCGCGAGGCCACGCCTGTGGTCACGAATGAGAAAACGCCCTTTGTCTTCGGTAAAGCGAATGTGATTCGGCTGCGCGCCGAGACGGCTAACTTTGCCGACGCGTTCGAGACCCGGCTGGCTGCCGGTTACAAAGATGAGCGCGAGGACCTGAGCATCATTGCTTGCGGACCCATGGTTCCCGAGGCAATGCGCGCGGCCTACATCCTCAAGCGAGATTACGGATACGAAACCCGGGTTCTGAATTTGCACACGCTCAAGCCGATTGATGCGGAAGCCATCATTCGCGCCGCCGAAGACACGGGCGTTGTGATTACCGCCGAAGAGCATCAGATTGGTGCGCTGGCGTGGCGGGTCAGCGCCATCCTTACCGAAACTCCGCAACTCTACGATGTGCCTGTGATCACAGGAGCGATTGGCGTGAAGGACCGCTTTGGAGATTCGGGCGCGCCCTGGGAGTTAATCAAGGAATTCGAGGTGAGCGCCGAACACATCGCCCACAAGGCCGTGGAACTGATGGCCTTCAAGAAGAGGCGGGCGGAAGAGAAGAGGCTAGAGCGCGAGCATCTCTTCTACGCGGGCATGCGGTAGAGCAAGACAAATCACTTCTCAAAATCCGACTCAGCGAGCCTCGCCGAGTCGGCGGCGGTCACATGCAGCTCACGGTTTTCAATCGCCCACCAACTCGATTTCCGTGGAATCGAGTTGGTCAGACGGGCGGCTGCTGATTCGGGCAAGCCAGAAACTTAGCAACGAAACTCCTCCCAATAGCGCGACGCAGCCGGGCCACGCCGCCCAACGCCAGAACCAGTCGGTGAGCGTGGCGCCGACGCTCCCTCCCAGATAGTAGAAGGTCACGTAGAGTCCGGCGGCCGAGGAGCGGGCTCGGCCAGCGATGGCGCCCGTTTGCACCGTGGCTGCCGCCTGTGCCACGAAGACTCCCGAGGAAAAGATGGCGAGCCCAACAATCACCACCGGAAGCGATTTCACCAGGGTGAAGAGCAGTCCCACGATCATCATGCCGCAATAGAGGACGGTGGCGTGGCGGAAGCCGAATCGATCTAGAAACCAACCAGACTGCGGCGTGATCACCACGCCCAGCAGGTAAACAAAGAAAATGCTGCCCAGTTGCGCCGAATTCAGATGAAAAGGTGCGGCGGCAAGATAGAAGTTCGCGTAGGTAAAGCACCCCACCAGCGCGAACAGGACGGTGGCTCCCATGCCGAAGTTGGCCAGCAGGCGCGGATTCCGCAGATGTTGCTTGGCATGGCTGACCACCTGCTGTAAGTGTTCCGCACGCACAAAATTCTTCGCCAGCGGAAGCCATGCCCGGACCACAACCGCTCCGGCTAGATTGAGGGCGGCGAGCACCAGGAAAGTGGCGCGCCAATGCCAGTGAGTGGCGATTACCCCGGAGATAAAGCGCCCGAGAAATCCGCCGAACACGGTCCCCGTCACGTAAGCGGACATGGCGCGGCCCACGCCGCGTCCAGCCCATTCTTCATTGACGTAAGCGAGCATTACCGCGATGACGCCCGGCACGAAAAGACCCTGGGCAAAGCGCCAGAAGATGAGCGCTCGCAGGCTGGAGGAAGTCGCCGCCAGGGCGGTTGGAATCGTAAGCAGGAACAACGAAGGCACGATGACCTTCTTGCGGCCGCGGCGCTCGGCAATCATCCCGATGAAAGGCGCGGTAAGGGCGGTGGCAAAAATGGTGGCGCTTACGGTGAGACTAACTTGCAGCTCGGAGGCATGAAATACCTCTCGCAACATGGGCAGCAACGGCTGCGTGCAGTAGACATTGAGAAACGTGCACATGCCGGCCAGCATGGTTGCAACTGTCGCCTTGTCGAGTTTTTGCAAGTGGACGGCAAACTCCGCAATTCGTTTTCTGTGTTCTGATGATATGCGAAGTTTCCCGGGCAAGCAGGTATCCGCGTGCAGAACCTCTCCTGTGGAGAGTACTCTCGATCCGTCGCCGATCAATAAATCCCAGCGGTTGAAGGATGTTGCCGCCCTAGGGTCCCTCATGGGAGCACGTCTCTAACGAGTATGATATTTTCGATGGTCCGCACAGTGGGGTGCGACATAGGATTTGCAGTTCGTTCAAAATCATTCCGAAAAACTCATGACCAAGAAATTCCGCGTTTTTGCCACCTGTGACATTGGAGAAGCGATTGACCTGCTGCGCCACCGAGGATACGACGTGGAGGTTTATCCGCAGCCGGAAGCGCCGCCGAAGAGTCTGATTCTCGAAAAGGTGAGTTCCGGCATCGACGGCTTGATTACCACGCTGCGGGATCCAATCGATGCGGAGGTTTTCGAAGCCGGCAAGAATACTCTGAAGGTCGTGGCGCAGTTCGCCGTCGGGTTCGACAACATCAACCGGGCCGACGCCAACCGCTACAAGATTCCTTTCACGCACACGGCGGACGTTCTGACCGAGGCAACCGCGGAGTTCGCTTTCTTCATGCTGGGCATGCTGGCGCGCAAAATGTGGCCGGCCGAGCATCTCACGCGCGACAACCAGTGGGGATATTGGCATCCCTACCTGCCGTTTCTGGGCGACGAAGTCACCGGCAAGACCATCGCGATCATCGGTACGGGGCGGATTGGGCTGGCGCTGATCAAGAAATGTGCCGGCTTCGACATGAACATGCTGTGTTACGACCCGGCTTATGAGAATCACGAGTACATCAAGGCCACTCAAGAAACCATGGACTTGCGCCATGCGCGCGGGATCTCCAAAGAAAAGAACTGGATCAAGTATGTGACGTTCGAACATGCCCTGCGCCAGGCGGACTTTGTCAGCGTGCATGTGCCGCTGTTGCGTGCAGGTGAAAGCGCTACGCCCACCTATCATCTGTTCAACGAACAGACTTTGCGGCTGATGAAGCCGACGGCATTTCTGGTAAACGACTCGCGCGGGCCGGTGATCGATGAAGCTGCGCTGGTGAAGGCCCTGCGGGAGAACTGGATTGCCGGCGCCGCGCTCGATGTCTACGAAAAAGAACCGCTGCCCGCGGATTCGCCGCTTCGCGATCCTGCAATTGCCGACCGCTGCCGCCTGTTTCCCCACTTCGCCAGCGCGGCGCGCATCACCCGGCTTTCGACTGATCCCGACAAAGGCATGGCCGGACGCTGCGTGCAGGGACTGATCGACGTGCTCGAAGCCAACTACGGCGGCGATATCACGAAGATGCCGTTTGTGGTGAATAAGGAGGCGTTCGGAAAATCCTAGTCCGCAAAGCTCTTCGGAGATCGAAAAGGCTACACGTCCAGTCCGATCGACCTCATCAGAGCCAGGCCGTTACTCTTTGTGACTACGCCTTCCTGCAGCTTGTAATCGAAGTGCATTTTTCCGTTCTCAAAGTCTTCCTGAAAATGGACGTTGTACAGATGGCCGTTCAGTGCGTCGCCGATATCGACCAGCGCTAAGTCGTGAGTCGTCACCAATCCAATAGCTCCGCGGTTCAGCAGAGCGCGAACAATGCCCTCCGCGCCGATGCGGCGATCGTTCGAGTTTGTGCCCTGCAGGAGTTCATCCAAAAGGAACAGCAACGGAGGGTCGGCGCTGGTGAAGTCGAAGAGTTTACGGAGCCGCGTGATCTCGGCATAAAAGCGCGAGCTGCCTTCCTGCAAAGAATCGTTCACGCGGATGCTGGCGCCGACATGCAGGGGCGTCAGTCGAAGACGTTTTGCCCGAACCGGCGCGCCGGCCATAGCGAGTACGGCATTGATTCCGACCATGCGCAGGAGAGTGCTTTTGCCCGACATGTTCGAACCGCTCACCAGGAACACCTGCCTGCCGTCGGAGAGACGGACATCATTGCGAACACAAGTTCCTGCGGGAATCAACGGGTGTCCGATCTCGGTGGCATCGAAGCATGCGGGGCCCTGGACGAACTCGGGAAAAGGATCGTCAGGATGCTCATGGCTGTAGGTGGCTAAACACAAGAGCGCTTCGATCTCGCCAACCACGCTCAGCCACGACCGCACCGCGTGACCGTGAGCGCGCCTCCAACGTTCTGCCGCGAATGCGACTTGCACGGAATAAAGGAGTGGGACATTGAGCACGCGGACAAATACATTGTCGCGCGAATCGATCAAATCGACGATGGTGTTCAAACGGGCGATCGCGCGCGAGCTTGTGAGGTGGCGCGAGGAGAGTTCGCGCTGCAGCGATTGCAGACGGGGCGCACGGAAACTGTGTCGTTCGACTCGCGCCAGAACCCCTGCCAGCAAGCCCAAGTCACGGAATGCCTGCTCGGAGCCGTGCAGGACTTCCTCCAGCGGATTGCGCAGCCGATAGTTTATGAGCGCTTCGAGCAGAACGATTAAGAGGAAGGGCGTGGCAATTCCGAAATAACCCCAAACCACAGCGCCCGTAGCCGCTGCCATGGCAAGGAACGGGGCCAGCCATGGAATCCATTGCGGCTTCATCTGGTTCGGCGCTTCCGCCCAATGCAACAACGCTTCGGGATACACTCCCACGCTGGCGTCTTCCCCGAGTACGGCCAAGTCTTCCCGAAGATCGAGTTCGTCCCGCAGTTCGCGCACTGCCGCGTGACGTTCTTCGATCTGGTTGACGGCAGAAGTAGACAACAGCCATTTTGCAAGCGCCTCCTGGCCAATGCGAGTGCGTGCGGTGGAGAGAAGCTCGAACAAACCCCCGCGGCCAAACAAGTCGAGGTCGGCGGCATACACATGATGAGGATCGTTGAAGCGCTCGCCGGTCTCCCCGGTGCCTCGCCAACGGTCCTCGATTCGATCCAGACCGTTCCGATAGAAGGAAGCTCCCCGCTGGGCCAGGTCTCGAGTTCGCAACACGCGCGAATGATAGGCTGCGACGAACACGAACAGAATCAGCGGCACGAGGATCCACCAAGGCGAGAGTGCGTGCCTTCTGAGAGATTCCCAGGCCATGACTGCAGCCAGCACGGCCAACGCTAAACGAACGTTGCCAAGGCGCATGTGCAGCGCTTCGCTGCGAGCGACACGACGTTCGCGAGTCTGGAGACGCTGCGTGTATTCTTCGACGGCCAGCACTGCTTGAGAATACATCAGGCGTTTCGCGGGCGGAGGGAAGGATTCAGTTCTGAAAGGCAGTTGCTGGTTGGCTAACAATTCTCTGGGTCCACAAGGAGGCGTTCGGAAAGTAAACTCCGGTCCATAGCCTCGAACCCCTGACCGGTCTATATTGACTCATGACAGGTTTGCCGAGCTCTCGATCCGGCGGTGCAAAATGATTAGACAATTCCTCTTGCTGCTGGGCGTGATTGCTGTCATCCTGGCGGCGCTGCTTTGTTCTCTCTACGTTCTTGATCTGGTGAAAATCGCCGACCTGCAGACTGATCTGCGCAAAGTCTTCGGACTCTTCGGCGTGGCCGCGGTTGCCGGAGTGCTGATCACGCTGCTGATGAAGGCAGCCCAGAAACAATAGCCTGCCCGTTCGCGGGCGATTCCCGGCGTCATTCTCGCGTCATGGGTTCCGCAGACCGCGCGTTCCCGCTAGAATGAAACTTCGTCGATTTGCCAAAGGATAGGAATGAAAAAACGAGCTTCTCTTCTTCTCTTTGTTCTGCTACTTCTGGTTCCTTTCGTCGCGGCCGAAACTCCCGGCACGGAAAGTCAACTCAAGTTGATTCCCGAACCCAAAGAGGTGCAGTTGCACGATGGCAGTTTCCGCGTCAGGCCAACCACCAGAATCCTGGTGGAGTTTGGACATCAAGCCGAAGACCGCATCGCCGCGGAAACTCTGGCCGAAGAGATCCACGACCAGTCTGGATTGACGGTGAACATTACCGGCTCCAAGGAGAAGACTCGACAAGTGCGAAGCACGATCGTGCTGGCGCGCCTGCAAGATCGAAGCGTGAAGGATTTTCTGGAAGCGAAGGGACTGAAGGCGGATTCGATCGGGGATCAGGGCTACCTGCTGTTCTCAGACAAATCCCATTTGATCGTCGCCGCCAATACCGGCCAGGGTCTGTTCTACGGGGTGCAGACGTTGCGGCAATTGCTGCGCAAAGACGACGGGAAACTAGTCTGTCCGGCGGTTGCGATTCGCGACTGGCCGAGCATGGAGTGGCGAGGCGTGCAGGACGACATCAGCCGCGGTCCCATTCCCACGGAAGACTTCATGAAGCGCCAGATTCGCACCCTGGCAGCCTACAAGGTGAACATGTTCGCTCTCTACATGGAGCACGTGTTCGATTTCGCCAGCCAGCCGCTGGTTGCCCCGAAGGAAGCCGCGCTTACTCCGCAGGAAATCAAGGCTCTGGTGGATTATGCCCAGGACCGGTACGTCACGATTCTTCCCGAGCAACAGACGTTTGGGCATCTCCACCACATGCTGAAGTATGAGATCTACGCCGACGTGGCGGAGCGGCCGCACGGCCACGTTCTCACTCCGACGAAGGGGGAGTCGTACGACATCATCAAGGCCATGTATGCGGACCTGGTGCCGCTGTTTCCGGGGCCGTTCCTGCATGTAGGAGGCGACGAGACTTTTGAACTGGGGCACGGACAGACGGCGGCGCGCGTTGGAGAGGTCGGCCTGGGCCGGGTTTATCTCGAGCACATGCAGAAAGTCAGCGGCATTCTCCAGCCCTATCACAAACAGCTCATGTTCTGGGGCGACATCGCGCTGAAGTATCCGCAACTGCTCGACATTCTGCCCAAGGACATGATCGCCGTCCCTTGGGATTATGACCCGCGGCCGAGCTTCGAGAGCATCATCAAACCGTATCGCGATGCCGGGCTGCGGGTGATCGTGGCGCCGGGCGCGAACAACTGGAGCCAGATCTGGCCGAACCTGGATGCGAGCTTCGAGAATATCCGCAACTTCGTGCGCGACGGGCAGAAGCTGGGCGCGATGGGCATGCTCAACACCACGTGGAATGACGACGGAGAATCGCTCTACGGGATGGCCTGGCCGGCGCTGGTTTTCGGCGCGGCTGCAGGATGGCAAGCCGGCGAATCGAACATCGACGCGTTCAAGAACGCCTATGACTGGGCCTTCTACCGCAACGGTGACGCCACTTTCCGCGATGCGATGGAAAATCTGGACCACGGGCACCAGGCGCTGGCTAAGATCAAAGTGGAGAACGAGACGGACGATTTGTTCTGGATCGATCCTTTCACTCCGGAGGGAGCCAGGATGATGCAGCGGCTCGCACCGGCCGCTCCCGAGATGCGTTTAAGCGCCGAGCACGCGCTGGAGTCGCTCTACCGCAACGGGGCGAAAGCCCAGGCCAACCAAAGCACGCTGGCTGACATGATCTTGAGCGCCTGGCGCTGGGATACGCTGGGCATGAAGATCGAGTTCACGCAAGAGATCAACCAGTTTTATTGGGACGCTTTCCAGAACCAGGCCGACCGGGACCGCGTGGACAATGACCTGGCGGAAATCACGGAGACTAACGCGCGCCTGGAAGATCTGCGTGACGCTACTACGCGCGTGAGCCAGATGTACCGGGAAGCGTGGCTGCGGGAATATGGTCCATACTGGCTGGATAATGTTCTGGTGCGCTATGACGGACTGGCCCGCGAGTTTCAGGACAAGATCGTCGCCGTACGCCAGGCCCGCCGGCAATATGATGCGACGAAGACTCTGACCGCGCCGCAGGAGTTGGGATTCTTCTTGCAGCCGTAGAAGAAGTGGCCAGTGGTCAGTGGCCAGTAAAAACGCAGTTCGGATTCCATGTCGGCAAGGGGGCGCAGTTCACTGGCCACCGGCCACTATTTCTGAGGTTCCTATGATCAACGGTGCTCACGTTGTGATCTACACGAAAGATTCCGAGGCCGACCGCGCCTTCTTTCGCGACGTGCTGAAATTTCCCTCGGTTGATGCCGGCCACGGCTGGCTGATCTTTGCCCTGCCGCCCTCCGAGGCCGCGTTCCATGACTCCGACAAGAACGATCGGCACGAGCTTTACCTAATGTGCGACGACATCGCTGCAACCTTGAAAGAGCTCAAGTCGAAAAAGGTGAAGGTCTCGGAAGTGACTGAACAGCGTTGGGGAAGACTCGCTACCTTCACGCTTCCGGGCGGCGGCAAAATCGGCATCTACGAGCCAAAACATCCGAGTCCGCTCAAGCCTAAAGCCAAGTGACGAACCGGTGGCTGATAGACTGAACCTCGGCTCCGATGTTTTCCGACCGAACGAACTGGAAGCTCACGCGCAATCGCCTGACTGAGGCGCTCGAAGAAGTGCGATCGAGCGGCGCGCGCGTGCTCGATTTAACGATCTCGAATCCGACGCGGGCTGGCCTGCGCTACGACGGCCACACGATCCTCAATTCGTTGGCCTCGCCGCACGCCATGGATTACGATCCGCAGCCGAAGGGCTTGCTCAGCGCGCGTGAGGCGGTCGCGGCATACTACCAAACCCAGCACGGCATTCGCAGCCTCGACCCCGAGCGGGTGATTCTCACCACCAGCACGAGCGAAGGCTATTCCTTTGTGTTTCGCCTGCTGTGCAATCCCGGCGATGAGCTGCTGGTGCCGAAGCCGAGCTATCCGCTGTTTGAATTTCTTGCCGATTTGCAGGACGTCAAGCTGGCGCCTTATCCCTTGATCTACGATCACGGATGGCAGATGGATTTCCCGTCACTGCAAAGCGCGGTGTCGGAGCGGACGCGGGGCGTGGTCGTGGTTCATCCCAATAATCCCACGGGCTCGTATGTGCATCCGCAGGAGCAGGAGGCGCTCAATCGCTTTTGCCGAGAGCATCGCCTGGCGGTGATTGCCGACGAAGTGTTTCTCGACTACGCTCACGACCGGGCACCGCACCGAAGTTTCGTTGCCAATCAAGACGTGCTCAGCCTTACCCTGAGTGGAGTTTCAAAGATCTCGGCTCTGCCGCAAATGAAAGTTGCGTGGATCGCCACCAGTGGTCCGGCGGCGGAAGTTGAGGCGGCACAGGCGCGGCTTGAGGTGATCGCCGACACGTATCTTTCGATGAATGCGCCGATCCAGTGGGCAGTTCCGGTATTGCTTGATCAGCGGAAGAGCATTCAGCGGCAATTGCTGGATCGTGTCCTCGGCAATCTGGCGGAGCTCGACAGTCAGCTTGCCGCGCAGAAAAGTTGTCAACGCCTGAGTGTGGAAGGCGGATGGTACGCGGTGTTGCGCGTGCCGGTAACGCAGACCGACGAAGAGTTGGCGGTGAATCTGCTACGGCGGAAATCGGTGCTGGCGCATCCCGGACACTTCTACGACTTCCCGAGCGACGGATATCTGGTGCTGAGCTTGATCACGCCGGGGGCGGAATTCGCAACAGGGGTTCAGCGCGTGTTAGAGATGGTGAGTCTTTAGATATTGCATGCAACGTCTCCACGACACTGGGCTACCGCTTCACCAGAAACGGATTGCTTTCCCGCTCTTCTCCGATGGTGGTTAGCGGGCCGTGGCCCGGGACAACTGTGGTGTCGTCGGGTAATGCGAGCACGGTGTTGTGCAGGGACTGCAGGATCTTCTGCATCGAGCCGCCGGGCAAGTCGGTGCGCCCGATCGAGCCGGCGAAGAGCGTGTCGCCCGCGATCAGCGTTTTTTCGGCGGGGAAGTAGAGGCAGATGCTGCCTTCGGTATGTCCCGGGGTGTGCAGCACGCTGGCGGCGTGCGCCCCAGCTTTTACCGTATCGCCGGTGCTGACACTCTGATCAATCTCGACTGCGCCTGGCGCTGCCATGCCGATCCAGGCGGCCTGCACGTCGAGAATTTTGAGCAGGGCGTAGTCGTTCTGGTTGAGCAGAATGGGCGCTCCGGTGGCGGCGCGCAGCTTCATCGCGCCTCCCACGTGATCGATGTGGGCGTGGGTGATGACGATTTGCTTGACTTGCAGGTTATGCTTGCGCAGGAGCGCGAGCACGTCCTCAATGTCATCACCGGGGTCGATGACGACGGCTTCGCGCGTCGCTTCGTCGCCGATGATCGAGCAGTTGCACTGCAGCGGACCGACGGGAAAGATTTCGTGGATCATGCTTCCATTGTAAACAGTAACCAGTACCCAGTAACCAGCACCCAGTAACCAGCACCCAGTACCTAGTACCGAGCGAGAACCGAAAAATCCAGCGTTCGGACTTGCTGGAAAGGGCGACTGGCGAGACAATACGCCAACGTGCCTGGGAGGTTCTGTGGCAGCTAAATACCGGCAGCATGGATATCAAGACCGTGATCGCCAGGAGCATGACCGCGAGGGCAAGCCGCGCAAGGAGGCTACGGAGAAGCCAGCTTCGGTGCCACCGTCCCGGCGCGATTACAGCATGGGGCCAAAGCCGGTGCAGATGCCGGGAACGCGGGCAGTCTCCCGCTGCGCGCAGTGCGGTACGGTGCTGCAGGCGATTCCGCCGACCGGGCTTTGTCCCAAGTGCGGGTTCGAACTGCATTCCTGCAAACAGTGCATGTATTTCGATCCGGGAAAGCGCTTCGAGTGCATGCAGCCGGTGACCGAGCGCGTAGCCAAGAAAGATGCGCGGAACGAATGCACGTTCTACGAGATTCGCGTGACTCGTGAAAAGGAAACCTCCACCCCCGCCAGCCTGCGGCCGAATGACGCGCGGCAGGCGTTTGAGAATCTGTTCAAAAAGTAATCGAAGTCGGACCTCAGACTTTGGACCTCGGACCTCAGAATCACACGTTCGGATACGGGCGTCGCCCGCCGGTTTTGCTGAAGTCCGACGTCGCGATGTCGCGGTGAAGAACGGATTTCGCAAAGCGGAATCCCAGCGCGGTGTCGGGCGGCATGGCTGCTTCATCGCCGAACAGAACGGCGCGGATCGCCGCGGGGCTCATGCCATCGCGCTCCGCCACTTTCACCACGAGTTGGGTGCAGGGTCCGCAATCCTCGGAAAGCGAGGCGGCCAGCTTGGCCGCGTACCACGCCTCTTTCGGTGCGTCTTCGCGGTAGCTGGAGATTCCCAGTATCTTGGAAAAGCGAAAGAAAGCACGCGGGCTGGCATCATAAATATCCCGCGCGTAGGACATGTCATAGTCGAAAGCGCGCTCAATGGCGGCGATGCGACGCCGCACCAACCATCCGAGCATCTTCAGATTTCCTTACTCCTTGGAAAGATTCCGTAAGGCAAGCTAGAGATTCTTTCTGGTCCACTGATCGATGCGATCGAGCGCCTGCTGCAGGTTTTCGAGCGAATTGGCCACGCTGAAGCGAAGGTAGCCTTCGCCGAACGCGCCGAATGCGGTGCCGGAAAGCGCTGCAACTCCGGCCTGTTCGAGCAGAGCATCAGCGAGCGGCTTCGACTTCCATCCCGTCTTGGTGATATTGGGGAAGACATAGAACGCGCCTTTGGGCATGCGGCAGGAAAAGCCCTTGATCTTATTCAAGCCCGCGACGAAGACGTCGCGCCGGCGCTTAAACTCGGCACACATGTGATCCACGGAACTCTGGTCGCCGCGCAGAGCTTCGATGCCCGCCACCTGGGTGAAGCTGGCGGTGCACGAATTGGAGTTGGTCATCAGGCGAGTGATGTGGGCCGCCAGGTCCGCGCGCATTACGCCGTAACCCATGCGCCAGCCGGTCATGGCATAGGTCTTCGAGAAGCCGTCGAGGAGAATGGTGCGCTCCTGCATGCCGGGCACGGACATGATGGAAAAATGCTCGCCTTCAAAAAGCAGGCGGCTGTAGATCTCGTCCGATAAGACAAGGATGTTGCGGTCGCCGATGACCTCGGCAACCTGTTCGACATCTTTGCGCTGCATTACGCCGCCGGTGGGGTTCTGCGGGGAATTCAGAATGATGAGTTTGGTGCGCTCGGTGATGAGAGCCGCGAGCTCGTCTACATTGAGGGAGAAATCGCGCTCTTCGCGCAGTTGGATAGGTACAGCCCGGCCACCGACGTAATGGATCATCGACTCGTAGATGGGGAAGCCGGGGTTGGGGTAAATAACTTCATCGCCTTCATCAATTAGCGTGAGGATCGTGAAGAAAATGATTGGCTTACCCCCTGGTACGACTACTACCTCCTCGGGGGTAACCTTCACGCCACGAGTGCGGCTGACGTAATCGGCGATGGTCTGGCGCAGCTCGGGCAGGCCGGCGGAGGGGCCGTAGTGAGTCCAGCCTTTGTGCAACGCGTCCACGGCGGCTTCGACGACATTGGCGGGAGTATCGAAATCCGGCTCGCCGATTTCGAGGTGGATGATGCTCTTGCCTTGACGCTCGAGGGCGCGGGCTTTGTTCAGAACTTCAAAAGCAGTTTCAGTGCCCAGGCGCGACATGCGGCGGGCCAGTTGCAGTTCGTATTGCGTAGATTGTGCCATGATGGCGAATGCTCCTTAAGGTAGAGCCGAACGGCACATTATACGCCGGGGTTTAACAGCGCCCGGCGCGGAGAGGAGAAAGGCTTTTAACACGGGGGGCACAGAGGAACACAGGGTATTGCAAACTGGCGCCTCGGGGAGTGGGCAGGGATGAGGACGTGGTATTGCCTCAACGCTTGGCGGCGTTCTTGAAGAGCTAGCTTTTGCGGCGTGCTTGAGCGCGCCTGATATGGATCTATCTCATCATCTTGTTCAACGGTCTATCGGGAGTTAAGTCTCCTAACGTTGCTCCCTGCTTCCTATCCTCTTTGCTTTCTATCTCTTTCGTTGCCTTGCTTGTCCTCAGCCTTACAGGTTTTAAGCTTGGAAGTGATCACTCCCACAACGGGCGGCAGCCCTGAGCTATTCAGGGTAGCTTATCTGGAACGCCCTGATTTTAGATGTCCCCCTGTCCCTTGCTCGCATGGGAAGGTTGTGGGGGCCGGGCGTTGATCTAGAATCGCGCGGCTTTACATCCAGGCCTTACCTTTCCAGATTAGGAAATTGCAGGGGCCAAGTGAAGGTTGGATGTCACAGGATGGAAGATTTAGTTGTGGAAAACGTGCTTTTCCGGACCGCAGCCCGGAGTCGGGCTGCCCGATCTCTGGTTTTCTCTAGCCTTTTGCCGGGCTCGCAGATTGTGCAAGTATTTCTCGGGCTGACGAAGGCGGGGGGGCAATGGCGGAAAACTTTTGGAGCAAGTCGAGTATTTTTTCCTTCTCCGGCTTCTCGGACAACACGATCGACTGGAGCGACACCGCTAATGCTTCTAGCTCCGGGGCGGGCAGAGGCTCGCAGATCAAGCCCATTCGCCACGCGGGGAAGATCCTGCTCGCACCCTCAATTTCAACCTCAAAAAGCACTTCGAGTTTATCGTGACGGGTATCCTTCGCTATTTTCTGGAAGGTGGCCAACACGTCTTTTTTCTCACCCTCGAGCAGCTGGAAGAACGTTCGTGATCTGAACAGCAATAACCCAGTAAGGCCATTCTTGGAATTCTTAGTGTTTGCCTCCTGGAGAATGGCCTTCGTGTCGATGGAATCTGTTGTTGCCTTGCTGAGGTAGGTGAGAAAGTACATCAAGATCGAGCTTATACCTTACCGATGGTTGAGAGGGTAAAGTCACCCTCGATGCGAGCCCACCAGTTGCCGACGAGAACCGATTTTGGAACTACTGCCGAAAAGGAACGCCACGGATAGCGCTCACGAGGGATCGTCTGCGAGATGAGCTCTACTCAGAGACGCTGTGCTCTTCGTTCTGCGCACGGAGAACGCGGTCGACGGAGTAGGGAGCGCGGTTGCGGGGTTCGTGGTAATGGCGGACCTGCATTTCGCCGAGCAGGCCGATGGCGAGCAGGTTCAATCCGCCGAGAAGCAGGCCGAGGGCCAGCATCATCAGCGGGCCGTGCGACGCCATGACTGGAACGTGGCGCAGGAATTTCTCTACGCCCAGCCAAACCACAACGGCGCTGCCGCCAAACAGGCTAAGCAAGCCGAAGGTCCCGAAGAAGTGCAGCGGACGGGAGAGATAACGAAGCAGGAAGCGAATGGTGATGAGATCGAAGAAGACGCGGAAGGTGCGCGTGATGCCGTAGTGCGAAGTACCGCGCTCGCGGTTCACATTGCGGATGGGCACTTCGCAGATGGAAGCGCCATACCAGGAGGCCAGCGCCGGGATGAAGCGGTGCAACTCCCCATAGAGCGGGACTTGCTCGAGGATCTCGCGGCGGTAGGCTTTGAAGGTGGTGCCGAAGTCGTGAATATCGACGCCGCTCAGCTTGGCCATGAGCCAGTTGGCGATGCGGGAGGGGATACGGCGCATCCAGAAGTTGTCGATGCGGACTTTGCGCCAGCCGCTGACGATGTCGTAACCAGCCGCAATCTTTTCCAGAAACAATGGAATGTCGGCGGGATCGTGTTGCAGATCGCCATCCATGGCGATGATGTACTCGCCGCGGGCGTGGTCGAAACCGGCGGCCAGTCCGGCGGTTTGGCCGAAGTTGCGGCGGAGCTTGACCACGGTGACGCGGCTATCGACGGCCGCGATCTCACGCAACATGGCGAAGGTGTGGTCGCTGGAGCCGTCATCCACCAGCACGATTTCGAAAGTCTCGCCAGCGGTCTCCATCACCGCTTTCAGGCGGTCGTAGAGGTCGGTAACGTTCTCCTGCTCATTGTGCAGAGGGACGACGATGGAGTACTTGGGCACAGTCTTTTTATTATAGCGCAAGGCGGGCGGCGGACTTCAGACTTTAGACGTTGGACCTCAGATTCCTGGCCGGTCGATGACGGATGAGATCACGCGGCTTGGTCTAACGTCCGAGGTCCGGCGCCCGCTCTCAGCCCTGTTCCTTCAGTTTTAGCCGCGACTTGTTTTCCTCGAGGAACTTCTTGATATCCTCGGCCGCGCCGAGCAGGCGATTCCACTGCTCGTAGTAGAGCGTAACCGGGAAACGGCCCAGTCCGTAGACGCTGACGCCGCCTTTTTCGCCGACCTTGAAAATCAGGTCGCCGCTGCGCTTCTTGGTCTCAACTTCTTTTTCCAGTTGAGACAACTTGGCTTTCAGTTCTTCGTAAGTTGGTTCTGCCATGCGTTTCCTCGCGATGAAGTTTGGTGTCTGCTTCTATAGTAACGTGCCCCGGCATCGGCTTGCGCTGGACGACCCGCTTAAAGCTGATTCAGCATGACTCAGAGAAGTAACGGTCCTCTTGTAAAGGATTGTAAAACCGCGGCCCTCATCCCAGGGCACAAGAGGCTGGCTGGTAGAATAGGAAGATCGTCTCTGGGGCTGCTGGAGACGCTTTCTTAAGGAGAAATGCTTGTCGATGAAGTTCGCCCCCAGATTACTTGCTGGTTTTGTACTTGCCACTTCCCTTTTGACGATTGCGACCGCCCAGCAAACGGCAACTCCGGATGCGAAGAGCGCGCAGGCCCAAGCCAATCCTGCCGGCACTTCGGGGCAGCAGAACACCGCTGATCCGAAGGCGCAGGGCGCGCCGCAGGCCACGTCGAGCAAAGATGACAAAGGGGCGCAAAGCAAGGGGGATCAGGGAAAGGTCGCAGGAACGTCGAACGACCGGCTTTTTCTTGCGCTGCCGAATTTTCTGACCCTGGAGAATGCCGGCAAAGTGCAGCCGCTCACCACCGGCCAGAAATTCAAAGTCGTGGCCCTGGGCTCCTTCGACAAGATTGAATTTCCCTGGTATGGAGTTTTGTCAGGCATCAGTCAGGCGGAGAACAGTGAACCCGGCTATGGCCACGGCTGGGAGGGCTATGGGAAACGCTATGCCTCGGCTTTTGCGGATGGAACCATCGAAAACTTCATGACCAGCGCGGTTCTTCCGTCAATTCTGCATCAGGATCCGCGCTTCTTCCAGTCGAGTGAAGGCGGGTTCGCGCACCGTGCTGGTTACGCGGTCAGCCGGATCTTTATCACGCGAACCGACTCCGGCCGTTCACAGTTCAACTACTCCGAAGTAATTGGCAGCGCCTTGGCGGCCGCAATCTCCACCAACACCTACCATCCCCGAGCCTTCATCACGACTCGCTACGATCCCACCACGAATATGTTGGTCTATGTTCATAATGCCTCCGATCGTACTCTGACGAATACGCTCAGCGTGTGGGGCTCGCAGGTCGGGTATGACACGATCACGATCGTGATCAAGGAATTCTGGCCCGATATTCATCGCAAGATGGTGCACAAGCACGACGTGGCCCAGGCAAGCGGTTCCACTCCTTAGGACGCTTCCGGCTTGAAGATGATGCCCTGACTTTTTCTGCTGTTCATGATTACTCGCAGAGGGGCATCGAAGTGCAGATGGCGGACGCATCCATCTTCGTCCACGGAAGGCTGCTGGTTTAACCACTCCCAGTCAACAGAACCTTCGCCGGCGTCGGGATTCACCGTGAAGTAACCGATCTGGAATGCGGTGAGGTTCTGAAAAAAATGACTGCCCTGCGAAGGAGTGACGCGAAAATCGCGGAAGCCGGCTTCGACAATGACGCGGGCGCCGGAGATTTCGTCCCACTCGACGGGAATTCCCAGCCAGGGATCGTTCGATCCCCAGCGGCCAACGCCGATCAGCAGATAAGGCCGGTTCTCGGCGCTGAGCAGGCCGTTAAAATGAGCCACCGCTTTGGCCACTTCCTGGCTGCGCCTGCGCTCGAAGCGCTGGGAATCGACGACGACAACGTCATGCAGGTTTTCAATGCGTCCGTTGCCCAGAACTTTGCTGCTCTGGCAAAGCAGTTGTTGCGGGTCGATGTTGCCGACCGACAAGTCCTGGTGATCGCGGGAAAGCGTGAGCGGGCGGATTTGCAGGAAGCCAAACTCCGCCGCTTCACCGGGTTGACGCGGCAGGCGAACGGCGAACTCGATTTCGACAGGAACTCCGAGCGCGTCTTCTCCGGCTTTTATCAGAGTTTGGAGAATCGTGGGCAGGGGGAAGAATCCGTGTTTGAGTATGGGCGCAAAGCTGACGATGCGGACTCCGGGCCGGCTTACGCCGTCGTAGATCGCCTCGTTGTCTTCCGAATACGTGGAGCCAACGGCGGGCAGAGTGCCGTCGGCCTCGGCTGCATCCAGGCCGAAGCGCAACTCGTGCAGATGTCCGGGGCGGCCTTGAGGCATGCCGTCTAGATCGAGCGCCCAGAACTCGGTCTGCGAGTTCGCGAGAATGTCTTCTACGGAAGAGAATTGCACCAGACTTTGGGGATAACGCGGGCAGAAGGTCAAACACTTTCCGCCATCGACTACGGCGCGGCCGAGTCCCAGGGCGACCGCCGCAATTCCATCGGCGAAGGTCATGGGCGCTACGGGATAGAAATTGTGCGACCGCACCACGCCCGAGAAATCGGGATAGAAGCGCTGCCCATGCACGGTGCCCACGAGCTGCTGGACGATGACGGCCATCTTTTCTTCTTCCAGCCGGTAGGGCGTGGCCCTCACGTAGGCTTTGGCGTGGCGGCTGAAGGTGGAAGCATAGACGCGTTTGATGGCGTCGATTAACTCCGCGAGGCGCACCGCGAGATCCGGGTGCTGATTGCCCAGCATAAAGGTCTCATAGACTCCGGTAAAAGGCTGGTATTGCGAGTCTTCGAGCAGACTGGACGAGCGCACGGCGAGGGGATAGGTGACCTGCTCGAGGAAAGCCTTCAAGTCCTCCTGCAACTTCGCGGAGAGTGGGGCGGCCAGAAATCTCTGCACGATTTCGGCGTCGTCGTCGCGATGCAGGGCGAAATCCAGCAGGTTATTTTCCGTCATGAATTGATCGAAGGCATCCGTGGCCAGGACGAGAGCGGGCGGCACGGCGATGCGGATGTTGGGAAACCGGCGAATGATGCGGTTCTTGCGCAGAAGATGGCGTACGAAGGCGAGACCGCGCGCCTTGCCTCCGAGGGAGCCAGAGCCAATCCGCAAGAAACCGGATTCCGACGGTTTGAAAGTCTCGGCGTTGAAGTCGCCGATGAGCAGTTCGCTTTGTTCGCGGCGGTAGTCGCTGATGGATTCGATCAAGTCGCGGCGCAAGTGTTCCGGACCAGAAAAATCCGAGACCTTGCGCGGCCGCAACTTGGCAGCCAGGGCAAATTCGGTTCGCGCCATGAGCCAATGGGAAAAATGGTTGCTCTGGGCGTGGTACAGGAGGCTTTCGGGGGAAACCGTCTGCAACTGCTCTTCGAGTTCGTTCAAATCTTTGGCGCGGCCCACTTCCCGCAGATCGGGAAGACGGAAGACGAAATCGCCGAAGCCGAATTGCTCGGTGAGAATCCGGCGCAAGTCTTTCAGCAATGTAGGCGAACGTTTCCGCAGAAACGAATACCCTTCAGCCAGAGCGCGCGGACGAAACTCGGTGCGGCTAGTCTGCAGGACCACCGGAACGTCTGGCACCAGCGATTTCATCAGGCGGGCGAGCTCAAAGCCGGCCTCAGGACTGAGCTTGCCTTCCCAGGGAAATTCCACGTCCGAGACCAGGGCGATCAGGTAATCGCGATACTCCTGCACCAACTGGGCGGCATCTTCAAAGTTCGAGCACAGCAGAATCTTGGGGCGGGCCTGCATCCGCACCAGCTTGTGAGCGACGTTGATGCCTTCCTGAATGACGCGCCGCGACTGCTTGATCAGCTCGGTATAAATCACCGGCAGGAACGACGAGTAGTAGCGGATGTTGTCTTCGACCACCAGCAAGACCGGCACGCCCATGGCGCGCGTGTCGTGCAAAACGTTGCGCTTGTCCTCGATGTATTTGACGATGGCGATGAGAATGCGCGCATTGCCTTGCCAGAGGAATATTCGCTCGATGTCTGTGACAGGATTTCGACTGATGAAGTTCTTGACTTCGCGGTAGTCGTAGGCGAGGACGACCACGGGAACATCCAGGCCGGCGCGCTTCACCTCGTGGGCCAACTGCGCGGCGGTCATGTCGCCGACGGCGAGGTTGGTGACGATCAGATTGAAGCGGGGCTGCGAACGCGCCAGTCCCAGCGCCTCGGCGCAGCTGGAAACATGCGTGATGCCGGGAATCTGCTGCAGGTTGAGTTCGAGGGATTCGTCGATGAGCAACTCGTTGAGGCGGCCGTCTTCGCGCAGGATGAAAGAATCGTAGAGGCTGGAGACCAGAAGGATGTTCTGCACCTTGAAAGGCATCAGGTTGTCGAAGCCTTCGAGGCGGGCTTCGGCATCGAGGAGGGGCTCGGTGATGGGGCGGGTGATCATATCGAGAAAGTTAACCGCCAATCATACGCCGGGGAGAGAATGACATTGTTAGTCTAAGAAAAAAGACGCTCCAAATCACGTGCGCCGTGCACGACGCGCAGTACGAATACTTCGTCATCGTCGAAGCGGTAGAAGATCAGGTGTTTAGGGAATCCCGTGATGTTAGTTCGCCGAACGTCCTGCAGGGCCTTGGATCGAAAGAGGCACAGGGCGCCTGTAGCTGGACGGCGGGTCGCTTGCAAGATGGCCGACTTGACTGCTTTTTCCCACCGCCGCGCTAAGCTTCGCCCGGCTTGCGCAGCGTACCAGTCGGCTTGCTCTAGGACGTCGGCAATGGCCGCATCGCTGAAGACGAGCCGACGCTTTTTCATCGGCGCCGAGCGTGCTCACGAAGCGCGGCGATCAGGCCCTTGCGGCGAATCTTATCCACAGGAATTTCGATTTTCGGCCCCTTGGCAGCAGCTGTAAGCTCCTGCTCCAGATTGCGCAGGCGCCGTTCTTTGTCCCGACGAATCAGTTCCCGGAGATATTCGCTGGGCGTACCCCAGTCGCCCGTCGCGACTTGACCTTCCACATATTCTTTCAAGGCTTCGGGGAGAGAGATGTTCAGCGAGGTCATGGGCATAGCTTCATAATATGACAGTTTATGAAGGTATGCAATATCTGGGCGAGCCGTTTTCGGTCGCGTGGGGACAACCGCCTTCGGCTGTCCGGTCGAGCGAAGCTCGACTGCGTGCCGGAGGCACAACTGAAATCTTGCACCATCGCGCCCCTTGATGTTTCAGCCGTCCCTCCGGGACGAGGTTCCTCATCCTAACGTCGCACCCGGCGTTGGAAACGCCGGGCTATCATCAGTCGTCCCTCCGGGACGGAGAACCCGCCTTGCCTCGCAAACGTCAAAATCCCCACCCTGTCCCTGCAAAAGCGCAGGGACTAGAGTGGGGCACCCGCTTCGGTTCCAACAACTCGATCTTTACACCAAGCCCTGATCCAGCATGGCGTCGGCTACTTTTAGGAAGCCGGCGATGTTGGCGCCGTTGACGAGGTTGCCGGGCGTGCCGTATTTCTCGGCCGTTTCGAAGCAGTTGCGGTGGATGGAGATCATGATTTTGTGCAGTCTGTCATCCACTTCCTCGCGGGTCCAGGAGAGGCGTGCGCTGTTCTGGGACATTTCCAGACCAGACGTAGCCACGCCGCCAGCATTCGCCGCCTTCGCCGGACCGTAAAGAATCTTGGCATCCAGGAACAGCTTGGTTGCCTCCAGCGTGCTGGGCATGTTGGCGCCTTCGGCGACCAGCTTGATGCCATTCTTCAACAGGTTCGCCGCATCCTTCGCGGTGATTTCATT
This sequence comes from uncultured Acidobacteriaceae bacterium, assembly GCA_963749985.1. Taxonomy (GTDB): domain Bacteria; phylum Acidobacteriota; class Terriglobia; order Terriglobales; family Acidobacteriaceae; genus Sulfotelmatobacter. The sequence continues at coordinate 56,757 of CAVVOS010000012.1, forward strand.
CTGGGTGGCGCTGGGGAAGGCGCAATCCGCTTTGATGTTCCACAGCGGGTTGTGCTCCAGCTTGATGTCGGTCGGCATGAAGATCGCCTTCTTGTAGCGGTCCGCATAATCACGGATACGCCCGCGCTTCACGTTCTTCAGCTCCAGAATGTAAGCCAGCTTCTCGCGATCGATTCCGTCCGGATCATAGATGACGCCGTTCGAATCCGACACGGTCAAGGGCTTCGCGCCCAGGTCAAGCAACTTCTCAATCGTGTACTGGGAGACGTTGCCACTGCCGGAAACCAGGCAGAGCTTGCCTTCCAGCGAATCCTTCTTGCTCTTCAACATTTCACTGGCGAAATACACGCAGCCGTAGCCGGTGGCTTCCGGACGAATCAACGATCCGCCCCAGTTCAGCCCCTTGCCGGTGAGTACGCCGGTGAACTCGTTGCGCAGGCGCTTGTACTGGCCAAACAGATAGCCGATTTCGCGTCCGCCCACGCCGATGTCGCCGGCGGGAACGTCGGTGTCAGGCCCGATGTGGCGCTGCAGCTCGGTCATGAAGCTTTGGCAGAAGCGCATCACTTCGTTATCGCTCTTACCTTTGGGGTCGAAATCCGAACCGCCCTTGCCGCCGCCCATGGGGAGTGTGGTGAGCGAGTTCTTAAATACCTGCTCGAATGCCAGGAACTTCAGAATGCCGAGGTTGACCGAGGGATGGAAGCGCAGGCCGCCCTTGTAGGGGCCAATGGCGCTGTTCATCTCAATGCGGAAACCGCGGTTTACCTGAATATTTCCCTGATCGTCGAACCAGGGCACACGGAACATCAACACGCGCTCCGGCTCTACAACCCGGTCTAGAATGCGGTTGGATTGATACTCGGGATGCTTGGCCAAAACCAGGCGCAGAGAATCAAACACTTCCCGCACCGCCTGATGGAATTCAGGCTCGGCCGGGTTCTTCGCGCGCACACTGATCATTACGTCTTCAATGTAGTCGCCGGGAGCCTTGATTCCGGGCGTTGTTAGAGTGCCGAACGTCATAGTCCTACCTCCGTAGGTACATCAGTTACTAAACCGCTTCAATTCTGCGCTTCTAATCGCATCCTGCAAGGACTTAGAGCACTCGTAGGGGTGATTAGCATCACGCAGTGGTTCAGGTTTTGAATCATGGAGTTACGAGAGCAGACGTCCGACGTCAGGCATCCGTTGGCCGCTGCACCGCCCCGCCGGATGGTTGCCCAGAGTGAAGGCGGTCCGGGCCGCAGTGAGTTGAGGATACGCTTCCTGCCTCGCTTCGGAAACCACCAATCATCGTAAGTGAGTTGGAGACCTTGGGGATGCCCGGCTGCGCGGGAACCAAGCTGGCGGATTGACCGGGAACACTGTGAGGAGTAGTGTTTTGAGTCAATTTCGACAAAATCTTGGCGGCTTTGCTCCGGGAGGTAAGGCGGCGTGTTTTGTTCTGGATGCGGGAATAGCGTGGCTGTGGGGGAGCGGTTCTGCAGAATCTGCGGTAGAGAAGCGTCCGCAGCTCCGGCAACGACAGCGTTGGGCGGAGCGCCGGTCGCGGTCCCGGCTGGACCGCCACAGACAAGTGGTAAGGCGATCGCGAGTCTGGCTTGTGGTGTTTTCCTCTTCGCGTTTCCCATGTCGATTCTGGCGATCATATTTGGGCATCTCTCTCTGTCGGAGATCAAGAGGAGTGCAGGGCGGCTCACCGGCGAAGGCATCGCAATCGCAGGGCTTGTGCTCGGCTACCTTGGATTGGCGGCCATTCCCGTGGTTTTGATCATTGCCGCGATCGCCATTCCCAACCTGCTGCGGGCGCGAATCGCAGCCAATGAAGCATCGGCAGTGGCGGGAATTCGAACCCTTTCGGTTGCGGAGATTTCCTACGCTTCATCCCACCCCGAAGCGGGATATACATGCACACTTTCCGATCTGGCGGGCGCGGGATTGAATGATGCGAGATTATTGGGCGGGCAAAAGAACGGGTACACCTTCGAATTGCTGGGCTGCAGCGCGGGAGCCGAAGGCGGAGCGAACACGCGGTTCCGCGTCCTGGCCTATCCCCTGACCCGAAACACAACGGGGACGCGCGCTTTTTGCGCCGACGAGTCCGGCGTTATCAAGATGGATGCGGCAGGCTCGCCACAGGATTGCATGGAGAACGGCTCAACCTTGCAGCAGAGAGAGTAAATATCGATTAAGCCGGAGGAAGCTGAATGTTCTGTCCTCAATGCGGGGCAAGTAACCAAGACGGCGCGGTGGTTTGTGTGCGGTGTGGAAGGAACCTGTCGGTGGCGACTGCGCCAGTGTTCACGCAGCCGACTGCAATGGCTCAGACTCCGGGCGTACCGACTCCGGGAGTCCCGACCCCGGGCGTCTACGTGCCGAACTACCTGGTGTTCGCGATTCTGGCGACGGTTCTGTGCTGTTTGCCCGCCGGCATTCCAGCGATTGTCTACGCCGCCCAGGTCAACGGAAAGTTGCAGGTGGGAGACATTGCGGGAGCGCAGGCGGCTTCCAGGAATGCAAAGATGTGGTGCTGGATTTCATTTGGCGTCGGGCTTGCGATAGGGCTGATCTACATGTTGATAATCACGGTGGGGACGATCCGGCGGATTGGTGGTCACTGACCGTGACCACGATGCCGCCGGTTCGCAAGTTGCCGCTCATGACGATGCTAGCGGCTGCCCTTGCTACAGTCGTGATGCTGCGGCTTTTCGATCCGGCTACGACCGGTGTGTTTCCGCCGTGTCCGCTGCGGTATCTGACAGGATGGTATTGTCCGGGATGCGGCTCGTTGCGCGCGATGCATCAACTGCTGCAGGGGAATCTGCGTGAGGCCTGGGCGCTGAATCCGTTGACCGTCCTGCTGTTGCCGTTTCTAGCTTATGGAACCGCTTCCTACGTGGTGTTTCAAATCCGCGGAAGGTATTTGCCGCGGCTCTTCCTGCCGGCGGTTTGGATCCGCGCGCTGTGCGCCGCGATTATCCTGTTTGGCATTGCGCGGAATCTTCCGTTTCATCCGTTTGATCTGCTGGCGCCGGGAGCGATGCTGCGGCCTTGATGAGTTTCCCGAACTAGAGATCCGCGGCCGACCTGCTTCAGGCGGTTTTCTTGCGGCAGTCTTCACAAACACCGTAGATTTGGAAAGTGTGGCGGGTAGTGGCGTAATTGTGTCTGCGTCCGATTTCCTGCTCTAGCTGATCCACTTCGCGGGAAAAAAATTCCACCGAACTGCCGCACTCGGTGCAGACCATGTGATGATGGCTGCGCCGGTTGTACTGGTGCTCGTAGCGGGCAATGCCGTCATGAAAAGCGACTTCGCTGGCCAGTCCGCACTCGGCGAGCAGCTTGAGAGTGCGGTAGACCGTGGTGTAGCCGATGCCGGAGTCTTTCTTATGCACCAGGCGGTGCAGTTCTTCGGTGGAGAGGTGGTCGCGGGTTTCGAGGAAGGTGCGCAGAATGGTGTCACGTTGCGCCGTCTGCTTCAGGCCGACGCGTTTGAGATGCTGGTGGAGGATCGCCTGGGCCTCGCGCACCATCTCGCGAGAGATCGAAGGCTGATCGTCGATGCGCTTCTGGAGCATGAAGGGTCAGGATAGCATCGAGCATCTTGAAAATGAAATTGAGACTCGCGGCGCGGCTGCTAAAATCGACTTGCTCATGAGCACTTTGACTGCGACCGGCGTTCCTGCTTCCCGGCGTTCGACCGGACTGCGCATATTCCTGTGGCTGCTGTTGATCGTGATTCTGTTGGCCTCGGGCGTGATCGCGTACGCCTACTTCATCGCACGCGCTGCCCTACCGCAGCTTGACGGAAGTATTAAGGCGAACGGCCTTGCGGCGGCGGTGAAAGTAACGCGAGACAGCCACGGCGTTCCGGCCATCGAGGCCGCGACTCTGGACGACTTGTTCTTCGCGCAAGGCTACGTCACGGCGCAGGACCGGCTTTGGCAGATGGACGTTATGCGGCGTTTCGGGAGCGGAGAACTTTCCGAAATTCTGGGCGAAGACACGCTGAAGATCGACCGCGAGCAACGCATTCTGGGACTGCGGGCGGCGGCGAGGAAATCGTTGCAGATGGCGAGCACCCGCGATCGTTCTTACTTTGAGGCGTACGCGCGGGGGGTGAATGCGTTCATTGAGTCGCATGGAAACGGCCTTCCGCTTGAGTTTCGCATTCTGAAATACCGGCCGAAGCCGTGGCAGGCGGAGGATTCCATCGTCATCGCGAACCAGATGGTGAAGGATCTCAACTATTACTACCTTCCCGACGTGTTTGCGCGGGAGAAGATTCTGGCCAAGCTGGGGCCTGAGTTGACTTCTGACCTGTACGTGAACCGGTCGTGGCACGATCGTCCGCCCACCGTGATGCGAGAAGACATCAACGATCACACGAACGAGCAGCAGAATCAAGGCGACTCCGACGACGATGATGACGACGATGACAGCCCCGACAACGCTGTGACCCAGCAGAGAGGTGCGGCTGAGATCTGGGCGCAGCACGCTCCGGAAGCGGTGAACGGATCGAACGACTGGGTGGTCTCAGGAGCGCACACGGTCACGGGCAAGCCGTTGCTCTCAAACGATATGCATCTGGGGCACCAGATGCCGAACCTTTGGTACGAAGCGCATCTTAAGCTGGTTAATCGGTTGGTCGATCAGGCGGGCAACCCCGCGGGCAATCTGGATGTGGCGGGAGTGACGCTGCCCGGAATGCCCTACGTGATCGTCGGCCACAATCAGCGCATCGCCTGGGGATTCACCAATGTTGGGCCCACCGTGGCGGACGCATTCATCGAAACCTTCAACGGGGAGGGAGCGTACCAGACGCCCCAAGGGTGGCAGCAGCCGGATCATCGCGCGGAAGTGATCCACGTGAAGGGTAAGCCGGATGTCACGCTAGATGTGAAGATCACGCGGCACGGGCCCGTTATTACGGAACTGATTCCGGGTGAGTCGCGGCAGATCGCGCTGCGTTGGACGCTGTATGACGGCCTGCACATGCCGTTTTTCGATGTCGACAGCGCGCAGAACTGGGAGGAATTCCGCAAAGCGTTTTCGCAGCTGGATGCGCCGGGGCAAAATGTGGTTTACGCCGACGTGGACGGCAACATCGGATATCAAACGACGGGGCATATTCCGATTCGCGCGGCGGGCGATGGCAGTCTTCCGGCGAGCGGCGCAGACGACGCCCACGAATGGAGGGGCTACATTCCTTTCGACAAGCTCCCCAGCATCTACAACCCTGCTTCGGGAGTGATTGCGACAGCGAATGGGCGGATCACGCCGGATGGCTATCCCAATTCGATCAGCACGGAGTGGGAAGCGCCGTGGCGCACGGAGCGCATTTATCACGTGCTGGAATCGGGGCGAAAGTTCTCCGCCACGGACATGCTTGCGCTGGAGAACGACGTTCACTCGGAAAATGATCTGTTTGCCGCCGAGCGCTTTGTCTATGCCGTGGATCATGCTTCCAAGCCGTCGGCGCGGGCCAGGCAAGCTGCAGATTTAATGCGCAACTGGGACGGGCGCATGCTCTCCTCTTCTACTGCAGCGACGATCGCCGTGCGCTCGGCGCGTGAGTTGACACGATTGCTGCTCGAGCCACGACTGGGACCTGCTCCCGGAGGCGGGAATCAGCAGGAAGGTACATTGAATTGGAAGACCTACAGTTGGGAGATGCGAACCGTGTGGTTGCAGAACGTGATACTGCATCAGCCCAGGCGCTGGTTGCCGGAAAAATATCCGAACTACGATGAACTGCTGGCCGCGGCGGTGGAAGCCGCAGTGAATAGTCCAGACGCGCCGAAGGACTTGGCGGCTTGGCATTGGGGCGCCGTCAATGCGGTGGACATTGAACATCCGGTGCTGGGAAAGATCCCCCTGCTGCGGCGATGGAGTGCGCCCGGAGTGCGGGAGCAATCGGGGAGTGGCTACACGGTGAAAGCGGTAACCCGTTCTCATGGACCTTCGGAACGATTCACCGCGAACCTGGCGGACCTGGATCAATCGACCTTGAATACCGTGACCGGGCAGGGAGGAAACTTCCTGAGTCCCTACTACATGGATCAATGGAAAGCGTGGTATGAGGGTTCCACGTTCACGCTGCCTTTCACCTCGCAGGCAGTAGACGCCTCCGGGGCGCATCGACTGGTGATGGAACCTGCAAGATAAAGCCCGCCGCAACCCATCGGAAAGATCGATCAGAAAAAGTCGATGGCTTTTACGTCGATGATTTTACCGGTGATGACGATTGTGCCGGTGGGGATGAAATCGGTGTTCAGCAGCAAGCTGTCGATGGTCGTGTCGTAGACGCGCAGGTTGCCGCCCTCGGCAACATACTCCACATTGCGACTGCTGAACCCTTGCAGGCCGGTGACATCGCCGTTGTCCGGGGGGATGACCACAGCTCCCGTGTTGGTGTTGTAGATGGAGAGGCAGCCGCGCACCTCTCCCTGTCCCTGCACGTTATTCACGTTGCCGACATTGGTACATCCGTAGGAGCCGACGAAGAGTTGACCGTTGTTGCTCAGGTCGATGCGGTTGTGGTAGCCGTTGGTGATGGCAATTTCCGCGGCAGGATTGTTGTAGTACGGATCCGTCATCGTGTTCAGGTTAACGATGTCGAGGGTTCCGCAATAGGTTGCGGCAGTTGGGGCAGCACTCGGGATTGAGGCGCACAAGGGTCCGGTCGGCGTGCCCAGCCCCGCCACGTAGAGCGTGGAACCGGAGAGAAAGGCAACCGTTGCACCGTTAACCGGCACCAGGGCGCCAGCCGTCGGCGGTGTGGTGCCGAAATTCAAGATCTGCACGCTGGCCTGCGTGCCTCCGCATTGGGCGCCGCAATTCAGAATGTAGGCGACGCTGCCGTCGGGACTGAAAATTCCAAACACGGGACTATCGAACCCAGGCACCGTGACCGTGACAGGATTGCCAGTGTCCAGCAGAAGTGGCGAGATCACGGTTACGTAATTCGAATTCACGGTTTGGGCGCCATTGCTGAAAGCCAGAAGCTGGGTTCCGGCCGCGTTTGACACCACGGTTTGCGCGTTAGGTACGCTGATGGTAGCGGTGACGCCGCCCGCCGTGAGGTTCATGGCTACAACCGCTCCCGGGGATGATCCAGTCAGCGGAGCCGTGGGCACGGCCGCATAAGCGGCGCTGGGCAACGGTATGGCCATGCTGGTGGTCGGACCGGGAAGTTGTATGCTCCCGGCTGCCGTTTCGGTCTTGGTGTTGACCACATAAACTCTGTTGCTCGATGAATCAAAGGCCAGGACCGTGGTTCGATCCGGGGACATAGCCATGAGGCCAGGCGAGTTACCGGTGGCGACTCCACCTCTTGCCAGGGTGTCGATCCAGCCGTCAATAAGTATCAGACCAGCAGCTGACGCCGGACTCGACACACTTTGAGAAGCTAGAACGCGAGTGGTCACTCCGCTGGGCGGCGCGGCGACTTGTGCACCCCCGCAGGAGACAAGAGCGCTAATAGCGATCACGAGCAAAGCATGAAAAAGAACGGATTTCTTCAAACGTCGTGCTCCTAACTACAGGAAAACCAGAGTTTTAGGTGCGAAATAGCGGATTATAACAGAGCGCCGGAAGCCCGTCCCGGTCCGCGCTCTTTCGATCGCAGAAAAACAGCCGCCTGTCTTGTTCGTTCTTGTTCGTTGGATGCAAGAAATTACCCTGATCCTGTATTCTGGTTCTATGGCGGGCGATTTTCTTACACGGATCAAACAATCTCCTATTCTATGCGATGGCGCGATGGGGACACTGCTGTACGCCAAAGGCGTGTTCATCAACCGGTGTTACGACGAGTTGAATCTCTCCCAACCTGATCTGATTCGCGGGATTCATCACGAGTACCTTCAGGCGGGAGCCGAAATCGTTGAAACCAATACTTTCGGGGCAAACTCCTTCCGCCTTGCACGGCATAGTCTTGCGGACAAGGTGGCGGATATCAACCGGGCGGGCGCACGACTGGCCCGTGAAGCCGCCAAGAGCTTCGATGTGTGGGTGGCAGGATCGGTTGGCCCGTTGGGAACAAGAATCGAGCCCCTGGGAAAAACTTCCTTCGCCGAAGCTCGTCAGGCATTCCGCGAGCAGATCGAGGCGTTGGCAGAGGGTGGCGTCGATCTGCTGATGTTCGAAACCTTTGGATACCTTGAGGAAGTCCATCAGGCCATGCTGGCGGCTAAGGACGTAGGGACAAAGTTGCCTTTGGTGGTTCAGGTTACGATCGACGAAGACGGCAACTGCCTGGATGGTTCCGATCCCGAGACTTTTGCGCCGCGGCTTGAGGAGTGGGGCGCGGACGTAATCGGCTGCAACTGCAGCGTGGGTCCGGTGGCCATGCTGGACGCCATCGAGCGCGTGCGGGCCGCCACCGCCCTGCCGCTTTCCGCGCAGCCGAATGCCGGCATTCCGCGGTCGGTGGAAGGCCGAAACATCTATCTTTGCTCGCCGGAGTATATGGCGAGTTATGCGCGGAAGTTTGTCGCCGCCGGGGCGCGAATCGTGGGGGGATGCTGCGGGACCACCCCCGACCACATTCGGGTAATGAAATCGGCTCTGCGGGTTGGTGAGGCCAGGGGAAAGGCGGGGTCGGCCCAGGTTGCCGTCGGCGCGGCACACCCGACGGCGAGACCGGCTCAGCCTTTAGAAGCACGGTCACTCTTGGGCGGGAAGCTGGCCCGGGGGGAGTTCGTGACCATGGTGGAGGTTGTCCCTCCGAAGGGAACCGACATACGCAAGGAGCTCGAAGGGTCGCGATTCCTGAAATCCGTAGGCGTGGATGCGGTGAATATTCCGGACAGTCCGCGAGCCTCGGCGCGCATGAGCAATCAAGCGCTGTCGCTGCTGGTGCAGCGGGAAGCGGGACTTGAGGCTATTCTGCACTACACCTGCCGTGATCGCAACGTGCTGTGTATTCAAAGCGACTTGCTCGGCGCGGCTGCGGTCGGAATCAGGAACCTGATCTGCATCACGGGCGATCCTCCGAAGATGGGTAACTATCCGGATGCGACCGCCGTATTTGATGTGGATGCCATCGGCCTGGTCAACATCGTTCACAACTTGAACCGGGGACTCGACCTGGGCGGAAACCCGATCGGGGAGGGCACGGGCTTTGTGATCGGCGTGGGTGCGAATCCGGGGCTCACGGACCTGGATGAGGAGATCCGGCGGTTTGAGTACAAGGTTGCCGCCGGAGCCGAATACGCGGTAACGCAACCGGTTTTCGACCTGCGCCTGCTGGAGAACTTTCTGAAGAGGATCGAGCATTGCCGAATCCCAGTAGTGGCGGGGATTTGGCCGCTGGTCAGCGTGCGCAACGCGGAGTTCATGAAGAATGAGTTGCGGGTTTCGGTGCCGGATTCGATTGTGGAACGCATGGCACGGGCCCAAACGCCGGAAGCGGCCAGGGCCGAGGGTGTGGCGATTGCCCGGGAGATGCTGATTGCGGTGCGGCATACGGTGCAAGGAGCGCAAATCAGCGCACCGCAGGGACGTTACAGCTCGGCGGTCGACGTTCTTGAGGCGCTGGGGACGAGCGGTCCCGCAACCGATTAGAATTCCCTTTGTGAACTAAGCGGGTTCATTTTCATCAACTATTTACAAAAAAACACTGGACACTTCGATCCCATCGTTGCATCAATAGGGGAGGAGCAAACCCGTTGGCTAAGTTTGAAGAGTGTCTCCAGCGACTGGAAAAGATTGTCCTGGAACTGGAAAAGGGAGACGTGCCGCTGGAGAAGTCTCTCACCCTTTTTGAAGAAGGCATGCTTCTCTCCTCGACCTGCCGGAAGGAATTGGAGCAGGCCGAAGGCAAGGTGGAGATCTTGCTGAAAAAGAACGGGAAGCTCCAGGCTGAGCCGTTTGAGCCCGTGACGGAGAAGGCGCCTGCCCGCGGGTAGGTGGCGAGTCCCTCGTTGGTGCTTGTTAGGTTGTAATGTCTGTGGAGTAGTGGTTCCGAACCCTTCCCCGCAGCCCTAGTCCGCCGTAACTGACGGTAAGTCAGGAGGATCTATGGGCTTCAGTGTTGTCGTCCTCGAAAGCGATCCCAGGGTCGCCCAATCTCTGGCCGGTGGGCTTTCCTCTCACTTCCATTCCGTCCACTTGACGCGTTCCGGAGACGAACTTCGCGAGCGCGTGGCCAAGCACCGGCCGGCCGTGGTGGTTCTCGATATGGAGTATTCGCGCCTGACCGATGTGCGGAACCTGCACAACGACTTTCCCACGTTGCCGATCGTCTGCACTCATCGCATTCCGGATGAGAAGTTGTGGACGGCCGCGCTGGAGGCTGGCGCCAGCGACGTGTGTCCGGCCGATGATGTCAAGAACGTTCTGACTTCGGTGTTGCGGAGCGTGGCCGTGGCAAAAAGTTCCGCAGCCTGAAATCATTTCGAAATCATAACCAGCGAGGACGCTTCCCGGCGTCCTCGCTTTTCTTTAGCTTCGTCGGCCACCTTGTTATACTCACTGCTCAATGCTGCAAGAGACTCTTGAACAAGGGCGGGCGCGGACGGACGCTGCGCTTAACCGGTTAATTCCACTGGAGACTCAGCATCCAGTGTCCATTCACAAGGCCATGCGGCACAGCCTGTTCGCGGGCGGCAAGCGCCTGCGTCCGGTGCTGTGCATGGAGGCTGGCCGCATGATTGCAGGAACGTTGCGCCCGAAGATCGAAGAACTGGGTGCGGCGCTGGAAATGCTGCACACCTATTCTCTGATCCACGACGATCTTCCGGCGCTGGATAACGACGATCTGCGGCGCGGACGTCCCACCTGCCACAAGGTGTTCGGGGAGGCGCTTGCAATTCTGGCGGGAGACGCGTTGCAGACACAGGCTTATGAGGTTCTGGCGCGGCTGGCGTGTCCGGCGGAGGCGCGGGTGCGAATCATCGAGGAAATCGCGTGTGGCACCGGCACGCTGAATGGCATGATTGGCGGGCAAGTCGTGGATCTGGAAGCCGAGCACACTCAGCCTACGGCGGAGATGCTGGAATATATCCATCGCGCGAAAACCGCCGCGCTGATTGCGGCGAGCCTGGTGAGTGGCGGGCTTTATGCCGGAGCGAAGGACGGCGAAGTTAAGAAGCTGCGGGCGTTTGGGCAGTCGATTGGGCTGGCTTTTCAGATTGTGGATGATGTGCTCGACGTGACCCAGACTTCAGAACAGCTGGGCAAAACTGCCGGCAAAGATACCGCTGCGCAGAAGGCGACCTACCCGGCGCTGTTTGGCATTGAAGAGTCCGTGCGCAAGGCGGATTCACTGGTGAGTGCGGCTTTTTCGGAGTTGGAGAGTTTCGGCGAACGGGCGGAGACTCTGAAGGAGTTGGCGCGGTACCTGGTGGAACGGAAGAAGTAGAAGCAGAATTCGGCACGAAGAAAACGATCAATTAACATGGCTTCGACGCCTCTCGACATTCTGGCGATTGCCGCGCACCGCGACGATGTCGAACAAACCTGCGGCGGCACGCTGCTGAAGGCGGCCCAGCGCGGGCAGCGGACGGGCATTCTCGACTTGACGCAAGGCGAAATGGGCACGCGCGGCACCGCCGAAGATCGTGCCCGCGAAGCTGCAGACGCAGCGAGAATCTTGGGCGTAGTCTGGCGGCGAGCGCTCGACATTCCCGACGGCCGTGTCGAAAATACCTGGGAGAATCGTCTGAAAGTGGCCAGCGTGATCCGAGAGACTCGGCCGCGCGTAGTGATTCTGCCTTACTGGAAAGGGCGGCATCCCGATCACTACACTTGTTCGGTACTGGGATACGAGGCTTGCTTTCTGGCAGGACTGGCGAAGTTGGCTCTCAGCTCTCAGTTCTCAGTTCTCAGCCAAGCCGACTCCGGCGCGGATAATAGCGCGGCGCTGTCGCCGCATCGCCCTTTTAAAATTATCTACGCCACTCTTTACTACGACGTACGCCCTACATTTGTCGTCGATATCAGCGGGCAGTTCGAACAGAAGTTCGCTTCCATCCTGGCGTATAAGTCACAATTCAGCGATCAAGAAGCTGGCAAGGACCTCTTCCCTGCCCACGACGAGATTCGCGCGCGCGTGGACGCGATGGCACGGTATTACGGCATGCTGGGCGGAGTGAGGTACGCCGAGCCATTCCTGCAGAAGGAAGTCGGTCTGGTGGACGATCTGCTGGCGATTCCGGTGAAATCAATCTGACGTCGGTGAGAGTACGACCGTGCGCGACGCCTAAGGAGCCTTGGAAAATTCCAGCCTCTCCACCGCGTTCTGAAGATCCGACTCATCCGCGGAGGACCCCACACTCCCCACTAACAGAAAAACATAGCCATTGCTCTCGCTAACGTACCCAAACCCCTTGGCCTCCTTCTCTCCCGGTTCAGCCACGAGTAAGCGGTAAGCCGGCCGGCGGTCGAGTTGAACCGCGGATAGGCTTCCGAGGGGCACCCAATTACTTCCACCGAGGCTTCCGCTGGTCATGATTTGCGCAAACCACTTGAGGGGATAGCGACTGCGATTCTTATATTCGGCACTTAGCTTCCAGGCCCCAAGGTACAAGCTGCGCCCAGAGGTGCTTCCCTTGGGGGCAAGGGCAACGTCAATGTCCGCATCCCCACACAGCGGTCCGGTACAACTTGAGTCGTGTGCACCGTGGGCTACACCCTTTTCCCTCAATTGCCAACCACCGGGCAACTTAACCGTAATCCCTAGAGTCGAGTTGCGGTAAACACTCCCGTCCTCGAGAGTGCCTCTCTTGTCTTCGACCGATGCATCCTGGGCAAGCGGTCGGAGTTGGGTAACCGCCACCATCACGATGAGAAGGAACATCTTCCTTAGCATGCTGAGCCGCCTCCTCTTTACTTCTTTAGCGCGACCGCCAAGCCATCTCGAATCGGCAGAATCGTTGTGTAGAAATCCGCGGAGCTGTAAAGCAAACGGTTGAACTCGAGAATCGCTTTGGTTTGCGCCTCCTTGGGATTCCTCTCCGCGACCCGGCCGCTCCACAAAACGTTATCCGTAATGAAGAGGCCGCCCTTGCGAAGGCGTGGCGAGACCAGACGCAACACGCGCGGGTAATCTTCTTTGTCGACGTCGTTGAAAATGATGTCGTACTGCTGCTTCTGCTCGGAGAGAACCTCCAGAGCGTCGCCGGTGTGGACGGTGATGCGATTGGAAACGCCGGCGCGATCGAAGTAACCGCGAGCCCGCTCGGCGTTCTTGGGGTCGCCGTCCGTGTAAATGACGCGGCCTTTGTCGCCGACAGCCTGCGCCCACCAGATGGTCGAGTATCCAATCGCCGAGCCCAACTCGAAGACGGTCTTGGCGTTGATCATCAAAGCGAGTTGTTGCAGCACGCGCGCCACGGCCGGGCCAACAATCGGGATTTTATGCTTGGTCGCGTAGTCTTCCATTTCGACCAGCACTTCATCACGCTTGGGTAGCATGGAGTACAGGTAGTCATCGACTGGACCAGCGGTGGTGAAGTCATAATGCCGCCAGGTTGGTTTGTCTTCTTTTTGTTTATTTGCAGCCACGTGTCTCCCTCGAAGTTACGGATCGCAGTAGTCGTTCTCGGTTGTTTTTATTCGCTACGTTCTCAATGACTGACGGTTACACCCGGCTTCAGGGCAACGATTTCGACGCCCGGTGCAAGTTTCTGCAGTTCGGCCGGAGTTCCCGTCAAGACCGGAAACGTGCCAAAGTGCATCGGGATGACCGCTTTCGGCTTGAGCAGGTTGCAGGCGTAAGCGGCTTCGCGCGGCCCCATGGTGAAGTGGTCGCCGATGGGGAGCATCACGATTTCAGGAGCGTATAGCTCGCGAATGATGGCCATGTCGCCGAACACGTTGGTGTCGCCGGCGTGGTAAATCTTGACGCCGTTCTCGAATTCGACCACGTAACCGCAGGCTTCGCCACCGTAGATAAGCTGGTCGCCGTCCTGAATGCCGCAGGAGTGATCGGCGTGAACCATGGTGACTTTGATGTCGCCGATCTTCTGCGTGCCGCCTTTGTTCATCATGGCGATTTGCTTGGCGCCTTTTTTCTCCAGCCATCCGCACAATTCTGGGATGCCGACTACCTGAGGATTGTGCTGCTTGATGATTTCGACAGCGTCGCCAATGTGGTCGCCGTGACCGTGCGTGCACAAAAGAACATCGACGTTCTTCACCTTCTTCTCGGAAGCCGGGCACATCGGATTGTTCATGATCCAGGGATCGATAATGACGGTCTGCCCCCCGGGAGTTACGATACGAAATGTCGCGTGGCCGAGCCACGTAAGTTGAATGCCTTTGAGATTCATAAGTAAAAGCTCCGGATCGCAATGAGAAACCACCCAACCATAATGGCGAGTTTAGTTTAATATGAAACGCCATGACAGAACTTAAGGTGTTGATTTCGCGGGAAGAGATAGCGAAACGGGTCGCCGAGCTAGGCGCAGAGATTACGCGCGACTTCGCGGGACAGCCGGTGATCCTGGTCGGCGTATTGAAAGGCTCCGCGGTCTTTCTTGCCGATCTCGCGCGACAGGTGAACTTGGACGCTACATTCGATTTTATTGGAGTATCGAGCTATGGGAACCGTCCCAGCCCCACGCAGGAACTCAAGAGCGGGTGGGATTCCACCGGTGAGGTGAAGTTGACGAAGGACGTCGACCAGTCCATGAAGGATAAGAATGTAATCGTGGTGGAGGATATTTTAGATACGGGATTGACGCTCACTGTGCTGAAGAAGCTGCTGATGGCGCATCAGCCTCGATCGCTGAAGATTGCCGCTCTGCTCGATAAGCCGTCGCGCCGCAAGTTGCCTCTGCAAGGCGACTACGTAGGCTTCACGATTCCCGACGAATTCGTCGTGGGCTACGGACTCGACTACGCGGAACGATACCGCAACCTGGCCGACATCTGCATCGTGCCGCGGGAGTGAGCTGCTGCCAGTACCTAGTACCGAGTACCGAGCGACTGCGCTCTGGTGGATCAATCTTGCTTGAAATCTTTGGTTGCTTCTCTCGGTACCAGGTACCAGGTACTGGGTACTGAAGCACGACTGCTATCATAGAAAAAACGAATGGGATCCGTTCTGAGCAAATCTGGAAAGCATCTTCCTGTTGAGCCGCTGTTGCTGGAGGTCGCTGATGTGCTGGCAACTTCGCTCGATCTGGACACTACGCTGCGCCGAGTCGCGGAGGTGGTACGCAAAGTCATTGACTATGAAATCTTCGCCATTCTTCTTTTGAACGAGAAGACCCAGGAATTGCGTTTTCGCTTCCAGGTGGGGTATCCGCCGGAATTCGCCGAGCGCGCGCGGGTGAAGATTGGCGAAGGAGTGACCGGCCAGGCGGCGCAGTCGCGGCAGGCGGTTCTAGTGGATGATGTGACGCGGGATCCCAGATATATCGCGGCCGTGCCCAATGTGCGTTCAGAGTTGGCGGTGCCCCTCATCACGAAGAACCGGGTGATCGGCGTAATCGATCTGGAAGGACGAATCCCCGGTTATTTCAAGGAAGAACACAGCCGCCTGCTCACGCTGGTGGCTTCGCGCATCGCGGGCGGGATCGAGAACGCACAGCTCTATACGCGTACGACGCGACAGGCCCGCATCCTGGTGCTGCTCAACGAAATTGCGCGCGAGTTGTCGTCCATTCTGAATTTGGACGAACTCCTCAGCCGGGTTGCGGAACTGCTCCGGAAGCTGATTGACTACCAGATGTTCAGCATTCTGCTGCTGGATGCTTCGGGCGAGAAACTGCAAAATCGTTTCTCTTTGCGTTTCAACGAAAATACGCACCTCAAGCAGGAAGTTCCGCTGGGGCGTGGTCTCGTGGGTGAAGCGGCTCTCAGCAAACAGGCGATATTGGTGCCCGACGTCAGCAAAGATTCCCGCTACATCGAAGCCAACCCGGAAACGCGCTCGGAACTGGCGGTGCCGCTGATCTATAAAGACAAGGTGATCGGAGTGCTCGACCTGGAGCACACGCGGCGCGGCTTTTTTACCGACGATCACAAGCGCACCATGATGACTCTGGCGGCGCAGGTGGCGATTGCCGTTGAAAACGCGCGCTTGTATGAAGAGATCGCGCGGCAGGAGCGGCGGCTGGAGCGGGATTTAGCGCTGGCCCGGGAATTGCAGATGCGGCTGCTTCCGCAAACGCTGCCGAAACTGGCGCACCTGGAACTGGCGGCGAAGTTTGTTCCCGCGCGAGCCATCGGGGGAGATTTGTACGACTTCATTCCCTACTCGCTTTCGAGGCTGGGAATTGTGATTGGCGACGTCAGCGGAAAAGGCGCGCCGGCCGCCATTTATGCGGCCCTGGTCAGCGGAATCTTGCGTTCGCATGCGCCCATTGAACCCGGCCCCGCCGAGATGCTGAAGGCGGTGAATATGTCGCTGGCGGAGCGGCGCATCGAAGCGCAATTCGTTTCACTGATCTATGCGGTCTGGGACGATCAGCACCGAATCCTCACCGTGGCCAACTCGGGCCTGCCTCGCCCCATTCACGTACAAGACGGGAAGAACCATGTGATCGAGGCAACGGGTTTGCCGCTGGGGCTTTTCGACGATGCGGACTACGACGAGTTTCGATTCCGCATGAAACCGGGAGACATGTTTGTCTTCTTCAGTGACGGCATTCTGGACGCGCGCAACCGCAACGGAGAAATGTTTGGGCGGGGGCGGGTGGAGCAGATCGTCGCGGATTGCAAAGGACGAAGCGCCGATTGCGTTGTGGATTCGCTGTTCAAGGCCGCAGCCGAGCACTCCGCCGGGGTTGAAACCTTCGACGATCAAACGGTGGTGGCGATCAAAGTGAAGGATAGCGCCGCGCCCGGGCCGTCGAAACGGAAATGACGCGGCGTAAAGAATCCGCGAGGCTTTCTCACCGTTCCGATCGTCCTCCGGGATTCGTTCTTCGCGAGCACCGGAAAGGCATTTTGCGTGGCAGTGGGGAGTTCATCCTGCACTGCGACAATGTTCCGCTACCCCAGCTGGCGAAGCGCTACGGAACGCCTCTTTATGTTTATTCGGCGACGGCGATCCGCGATCGGCTGGCAGCGTTCGAGCGTGCGTTTTCCGGCGTTCCACACACGATCTGCTACTCCGTTAAGGCGAATTCCAATCTGAACATCCTGCGTCTGCTGGCGAAACAGGGCTGCGGATTCGATGTGGTTTCCGGCGGCGAACTGGAGCGGGTGCTGGTCGCCGATCGCCGCGCAGGCAAGAACATTGTGTTCTCGGGTGTGGGAAAGTCTCGCGACGAGATCACAGCGGCGCTGAAGGCCGGGATTCTGTTGTTCAATGTGGAGAGTGAATCGGAACTTGAAGTTCTGGCAGAGTGCGCGACCCGGCTGCGCATGGCCGCCCGCGTGGCTTTTCGAGTGAATCCTGATGTGGCCGCGGATACGCATCCTTACATTTCTACCGGTTTGCGCAAGCACAAGTTTGGAGTACCGATCAGCAGCGCTCGCGAGCTGTACTCCAAGGCCGCTGGAACACGACATCTGAGAGTTGCGGGAGTCAGCGTGCATATCGGCTCACAGATCACCGACGTTGCGCCATTCGGAGAAGCCATCATCCGCGTGGCCGACCTGGTACGCGACTTGCGCTCGGATGGACACAGCATCGACTACGTTGATATCGGCGGCGGACTCGGGATTGATTATCAGGAACCGGGCCTGGAGTTTGCCGATTATGTTGCGGGATATGCGCGGGCAGTGACCGAACCCTTGCGCGGGCTGAATGTACATTTATTGCTCGAACCAGGACGGTCGATCGTGGGGCCGGCGGGCGCGCTTGTGACGTCCGTGATTTATAGGAAAGAGAACGATGGCAAACACTTTCTGGTTGTCGACGCGGCGATGAACGATTTGATCCGGCCCGCGCTCTATGGGGCCTACCACGAGATCGTTCCCGTGATTCAGTCCAGCGAACTGGCGGCCAAGAAAGAAACCGTGGATGTGGTGGGGCCGGTGTGCGAGTCCGGCGACTTTTTCGCGCGCGA
Source organism: uncultured Acidobacteriaceae bacterium (assembly GCA_963749985.1). Taxonomy (GTDB): domain Bacteria; phylum Acidobacteriota; class Terriglobia; order Terriglobales; family Acidobacteriaceae; genus Sulfotelmatobacter. The sequence goes on from CAVVOS010000012.1 coordinate 74,729, forward strand.
TCGGGAATTGCCTCGCGTGGAAGAGGGCGACTTGCTGGCGATTCTCGATGCTGGAGCTTATGGAATGGCGCTGGCTTCGAATTACAATACGCGTCCGCGGCCGGCGGAGGTGCTGGTTCGCGGAAAGACGGTCAAGGTTATCCGGCGGCGGGAAAAAGTGCGCGAACTATATTCCGCGGAGTTGTAACCAGAGCGGCTCGTCTCGCAACACGTGCCTATCTCTCTCTTTGTCCTCTTTCTTCATCTTTCTCCCCACTTCAGCTTGGTGCGGAGCACATGGAAGAAATCAGTGTCAGTGCGATACAGGCTGATTCTGTGCTCGGAGCGGCGGCACCGGACGCGGTCTCCGTCCCGCAGATCGAGACCGGGCTGGCCGTCCAGGCTGAGGTAAGCCACCTCTTCGTCGCTGCGCAACAGGATTTCGACCACAGCGGAATCGGGCACCACCAGCGGGCGGTGGGTGAGCGAATGCGGCGCGACTGGCGTAATCACAAACGCATTCACCGTTGGCATAACCACGGGGCCGCCTGCGGAGAGCGAGTAGGCAGTCGAACCCGTGGGCGTGGCCACGATCATGCCATCGGCGCGGTAGCTGGAGACGAATACCTTGTCCACAAAGAGGTCATAATTATTTAAGCGAGCCAGAGCAGTCTTGTTGACCACGGCGTCGTTGAAAACCAGGTAGCTTCCCAGAACCGCTTCGCCGCGCAGCAAATCACACCGCATCAGCGAACGTTGCTCCACGGCGGCGCGGCCTTCCGCGATGGCGTCGAGCATGGTAAACAGCGAGCCGAGCGGAACGTCGGTCAGGAAGCCGAGCGAACCCAGATTCACTCCAAGGAGTGGAGCATCAGTTGCCGCGGTGGCTCGGGCCGCTGAGAGTAGAGTTCCGTCGCCGCCCAACACCACCACCAGATCCAGGAGCCGCGCCGACATTTGCGAGCGCAGCACTTCTTCCTGTCCGTTCGAATACTTCGCCGTCTCCGGATCGACGATGACCTCGTAACCATGGGCGTGAAACCACTGCAGCAGTTCGGGAACCGTCCGCGCAACTTCTGGCCTGTCCGGGCGGGAGATGATGGCCGCGACTTTCGATTGAGACGAGGGCTGGCTTGCCATGTTTGAAAGAGACAAAGAAAGATTGTACAGAATTCGAGCCAAAAAGCTTTGACGACGATGGATTAAAAGACTCCCCAGAGGAGGAACTCACGATTCCCTTCCGCGCCCAGGATGGGTGATTCGATTACGTCGATCCGCGTGCAGTTGAGTTCCAATACCGACCTCTTCACCTTCTCGACCGACGCCATTTGAGCGGCCTCATCACGCACAATGCCTCCTTTCCCAACGAATTCCCTTCCCGCCTCGAATTGAGGTTTGACAAGTACGATCACCTGGCGGCCACGGCGCTGTTCGCCAGAAGGTGGGAAAGAGGCGTTTACAACAGGAGGGAGAACTAACGTAGCGGAAATGAACGCGACGTCGATCACGATAAGGTCCACCATCTCGCCGATGACTTCGCTGGTCACATAGCGGGCATTGACTTTCTCCAGCAATCGAACCCGGGGATCCTGGCGGAGTTTGAAATCCATTTGTCCGTAGCCGGTGTCAATGGCGATTACGCGAGTCGCGCTGTGCTGCAGCAGACAGTCCGTAAAGCCTCCGGTGGAAGCGCCGACATCGAGACAGACCTTGCCCGTGACGTCGATACGCCAGTGTTCGAGCGCGCGCTCAAGTTTGAGGCCGCCCCGGCTGACGTACTTCAGATCTTCGCCGAGCAGCCGGATCACGGCGTCCTCGGCGACTTGCGCACCAGACTTGTCGAGCTTCTGATCGTTCACCAATACTTTTCCCGCGAGAATGAGCGCCTGGGCGCGTTCTCGCGAGGCAGCCAGTCCGCGATCAAGAAGGAGTTTGTCGAGTCTAAGTTTCACGGTTGGCTCGTCACCAGATTTCTTAGCCGCGATTCATTGGCACGCGCAGTCGTGCCACGAAAGTGCCAGCCCCTGCGCCGGTGCAAAGAGCTGAAGCGACTCTCGCTTGAGTCACTTACAAAGATACAGTCGCGCTTTTCCACAGAATTATCCTCGATTGTGTTGAAAACTCCTTTGTCGCGAACACAACCCTTCAGCGAGAAAAAGAAGAGCCGCCCGACAATGGGCGGCTCAAGATTCTCGAACTGACTCAACTAGCCAGCCACTTCTTCCAGCAACTTCTGGTCAATGTCGAAGTTGGAATGTACGTTCTGCACGTCGTCCTGATCTTCGAGCGCCTCCATTAACCGGATCATGGTGTTGGCGGCCTGGCCTTCCAGCTTGATGTAGTTCTGAGGAATCATGGCTACGCTGGAGGACGCCGGCGCAATCCCAGCCTTCTTCACGGCTTCGAGCACAGCCTCATAGTCGGATGGCTCGGTCAGGATTTCCCAATTCTCGCCATCATCGTTCAGGTCCTCGCCGCCGGCTTCGAGAACGATGTTCATCAGGTCGTCCTCCTTCGCGGCAGTCTTCGGAATAATGATGTCGCCCTTCTTGTGGAACATCCATGAAACGGCGCCAGCTTCTGCCATGTTGCCGCCATTCTTGCCAAAGCAGTGGCGGATTTCGCTGACGGTGCGGTTGCGATTGTCGGTGTTGATCTCGAGCAGAACCGCGACGCCACCAGGGCCGTAGCCCTCGAGAGAAAATTCCTCGTAGGTAGCGCCCGGCAGTTCTCCGGTGCCGCGCTGAATAGCCCGCTTGATGTTGTCGGCAGGCATGTTCTCGGCTTTAGCGGCGACGATGGCGCCGCGCAAGCGCGGGTTGGAATCAGGATCGCCGCCGCCATTCTTCGCGGCAATACTGATTTCCTTGATAAGACGGGTAAAAATCTTGCCGCGCTTGGCGTCGAGCGCGCCCTTCTTGTGCTTGATTGTGGCCCATTTTGAATGGCCAGACATAGCTAGACCTCGTATCTAATGATCTTGATTGGCGCGGGATTCGCCCGTAGAGGGAATCACAGGCTGCCTCGATAAGTCTGCAGGCGAACGGAAATTATAGCACGACTCTCTTCCGCCGGCTGCCAGATTACCCCATGATAAACAGCGGAGAGTGGCAGAGCAAGCAGTGAGGAGGAACCAGGGGTGTTCCCTATTCGGTTATTGACTGCAGTGGATACGCACCCCTAACATGCCAGCGGGGCGTTCTCGCATATGACTGACCAGGTCATAGGTCACTACCGGATTCTCGAGAAAATCGGTGCGGGAGCCATGGGCGAGGTTTTTCGGGCTCGGGACGAAAGGCTGGGCCGCGATGTAGCTCTAAAGCTGATTCGCCCGGATTCCAGCGACAATCCCGATCATCTGCGCCGTTTTGAATTGGAAGCTCGTGCCGCCGCGGCCCTGAATCATCCCAACATTGTCGCCATTTATGACGTCGGGCTTGAAGCAGGATCTCCTTACATCGTTTGCGAATTGCTGGAGGGCAAGACCCTGCGCCAACGGCTCGCAGAAGGAGCACTGCCGGTTCGGCTGGCGGTGGACTACTCGCTGCAGATCGTACAAGGTCTCATCGCGGCTCATGATCGCCGCATCGTTCACCGTGACCTCAAGCCCGAGAATCTATTTGTAACCAAGGATGGCCGGGTCAAGATCCTCGATTTCGGCGTAGCCAAGCTTCAATCCGCTCCGGGAGAATCCGGACGCCCGGTGGAAGATTTGACCACGGTAACCAGGAGTGGGGCGGTGATCGGTACCGTCGCCTACATGTCACCCGAGCAATTACGCGGCAAGACGGTCGACCATCGCAGCGACCTCTTCAGCGTGGGCGCGATTCTCTATGAAATGCTGACCGGACGGCGAGCCTTTCACGGCGAAACCGAGGTGGACACGATTACAGCCGTTCTTCGAGAGGACCCTCCGGAGATCAGTCTGGAGGAGGCGGGGATCCCCCTATCATTCCGGCAAATCGTCCGCCATTGCCTGGAGAAGGAGCCTGAGAAGCGCTTCCAATCGGCGCGCGACCTGGCATTTGCACTGGACACTCTTTCAAGCGCTTCCGGCGTAGGGACAGCACTCTCTGGTCGGGCAAAGTTGCAAGTAAATATCCTGCCCTGGGCCCTAGTGGGAGCGCTATTGATTGCGACGCTCCTGCTTGTGGGCAGGCAGGCACAGTTGGGCGCACCGTCGCTCAGCTATCGGCGCGTCACCTTTGAAGAGGGTACGGTGTATGCGGCACGTTTTGCGCCTGACTTTCACTCGGTCGTTTACGGTGCCGCCTGGAACGGCAAACCGCTGCAGCTATTCTCCACCGTCGGGGAATCGGTTTCGACTCAACCGCTCAACGTTACGGATGCGAACTTGTTAGCGATTTCCAAGACCGGCGAACTGGCGCTGGTGCTCCACGGCGCTCACATGGCGCACCTTAAAATTGAACAGGGTACGTTGGCTCGTGCGCCTCTGGCCGGAGGTTCTCCGAGAGAGATGCTGGAAGACGTCACTTGGGCGGACTGGGGTCCGAACGGCGAATTGGCGGTTGTTCACCACGCTGAAGGACGGGACCGGATCGAATACCCGATCGGCCATGTTTTGTACGAAAGCAATAGCTGGATCAGCCACGTCCGCGTGTCTCCACAAGCCGATAGGATTGCCTTCATCAACCATCCCACGATGTGGCATGATGGCGGGCTGGTTTGCGTGGTGGATCTTGCCGGACAAGTTCGGCCGCTCACCCGCGAGTGGGACTCAGCGGACGGCCTGGCTTGGAGTTCCGACGGAAAAGAAATCTGGTTTACGGCCGCCGAGAATAGTTACACCCGCGCCTTGCGGGCTGTAAGTATCAAGGGAGTAAGCCGGACTGTTCTAAAGATTCCGGCGGGATTGACTTTGCAGGACATGGCACCGGACGGCCGGGTGCTGGTGAGCCTGGATGCAGAACGTCTCGCCATGGCAACTTCCATCCGAGACGGCAAAGCATTGGACATTTCCTGGCACGACTGGGATGTTGCCAAAGATATATCGCGGGACGGGCAGTCCGTGTTGTTCGAGGATGCAAGCGAAGCCGCACCGCCTGACAGTTCAGTGGCGATTCGTAGAATGGACGGAACCCCACCGGTACAACTGGGGGAGGGGAGCGCAGGCGGTCTTTCCCCGGACGGCAAATGGGCGATTGCAATTATCCCAGGCAACCCGGGACGGATCACGCTTTACCCCATCGGTGCCGGCGAACCTCGAACGATTCCCGTGACCGGGCTGGAACACATCCACGGCGGCTCTTCACATTTCCTGGCGGATGGGAAGCGAATCACCATCAACGGCAACGAAGCTGGTCACGGAGTACGCTGCTATCTCGTGAACCTGGACGGGGGAAAGTTGACAGCGATAACCCCGGAAGGAATTACGGGCGGGTTGGTCTCGCCCGATGGTAAATATATTGTTGCCAACAACGGTCCGATCGCGGCAGTGTATCCGATCAGTGGGGGTGCTCCGCATTCCATTCCCGGTCTCGAACCGGGCTTTGTTCCTCTGCAATGGTCGGAGGACAACTCGGCGGTTTACGGATATCGCCCCGGCCAGGTTCCAGCGAGCCTGTACAAGGTAAACTTGGTTTCTGGCGCAAAAACTCTCATCCAGGAATTGCAGCCTCAGGCGACTACAGGTGTGGTTAATATCGCTCCGGTGGTTGTGACGCGCGACGGTTCCCGCTTCGCCTACAGCTACTATCAGGTTTCCTCGGTGCTCTTTGTCGTTTCCGGTTTGCGATAGTCTGGGCTGGGGCACAAGTCCAACCTATTCCAGAGACCCCGAAAAATCTGCCGGCACGTAATGGAAGAAAATGGAGGTCGAGGTATGTCCTGCGCTTAAGACGTCGCGGTAATGAGGCACTCTGGTTCCGCGGTAGACCAGGCCATCACCAAGGGCCTGATAAACCGTGACTGCGCCTTCGGGAGTGTCGAGGCGGATCGGCCACGAGGTGGCCAGGTCGGGCTCGGGAGAAAAATCCAGGCAGAGCGTAACGCTGAACTCGCACTGCTCCCGGTCGGTGTGCTTCTTCAGTTCGGCGCCGCTCAGATAAGACGCCAGATAGACATAAGAGGGCTTGACCGGCTCTCCCGCAATGGCGCTCACCGCCTTCGCAATCTGATGATGAAAGAATCGTGCGACGCTCTCGTTGTGGGCGACGTATCGCCGTGAGCTCTGATAGTCGCCGAGTCTGATTGTTCCCCGCCGGATCGCATGCCGGTAGTAGCGCCGCAACGCAGCCAGAATGAAAGGGTGAATCAAGTTGCTGAGCGGCACGTAGCCTTTCTCTCGAAATATCTGGGCGCGCGGCCTGACGATCTCGGACCATTCGGCAAGACGCCGCTCGGAGTGGCCTGCAGGCGTCAAGATAGCGGCGTCGGCTAACAAGGACCGCACTTCGTTGGGGAGTGAAGCGGGCGCGGGTTCGCCTGCCTGAAGACGTAAGACAACCGATTCCAGCTGAGTCCCCAGCCAGAACGGATGCAAAGATCCGGTGGCCGGGTCTCGCACCCAGGCTATCGTTCGTTGCAAGCTAAACCCGTCAAGCAAATAGCGATGAGCCTCCAATTCTGCCGGCACTTGGCCAGGAGGCAGGACGGTGCAATCCGGGTTGAGGAATAGCTGGTCAGGCGGGCCCTGCGGCGGCGATTGTGATTCCGCTGGACGCCGCGGAATCAGGTGAAGCGGCAACTCGTCGAGCAGACAATGGAATTGCCCGGGGGGCAGCGTCGCGGTTTGCGTTTGCCGCGATGCTACCCCCATCAGGCTTGCCATCCATTCAAGCCACGCCGTGTCTTTTATTTGTGAAGCCATCCGTTTAGGGTGAATCGGCTGTCGGCGAAAGCCCGCGAGGGACAATGCACCGGGGTAATTTCGTGCAGCAGAGAACAGGGGAAAAACACGATCTGGTTCTGCTGCGGCACGATCGTCTGGTAGCTGCCAACGCTGAGGGGTTGCTCGCCGTTCCGGCGCGAGTCATGAATGTGCAACTCTCCGCCTTCAAACTGGCACGGCTCGCGATGGAAAAAGTAGACGAATGTCATGCGCCGAGAAGCAATCCTCTCTTGCGCGTCGTCGCAGTGAGCGTGGAAGAAGTCGCCGTCATTGCTGGCCGTGATCTGGACTTCCGAGTGGGTAATCGGGAACTCCTCGATCCCAAGCTGCTCCAGCACCGAGGGCAGCACAGCGCGAACCCGATTCAAAATGACTTCCTCATGCCTTCCCAAATCCATCAGCACCCGGGAGCGACGATGACTGTAGTCAGTCACTCCTGGGATTCCGGTGGGAGAAATCACCTCGCTGCCGCGAAATTCCGCCTCATGCAGCAGCGTGTATTGCATAAGCTCCTCGACTTCCTGCGGGGCGAGGAATTCGTCCAGCACAACGCACTGTGCCCGCACCACAGCAGGGGCGTCTAAAACGCCGACGCTGCTGCCGGAGTCGAATTGGCTTTGCCCTACGGCTTGCCGCACAGGTTCATTCTGGTGCCGCACACTGATGCTCGGGGGCTGCGGTCCGCTGGGAGGTTGAGGTCCGCCGGGAGGGTGCGATCCTGGCGTATCCTGCGGCCCTGAAGGCGGTTGAGGAGGGTTGTTGCTTGGTGGCTGCGGCCCACCGAACACGGTTGCGGGGACGTTCTCTTCCGTACCAACCGAAGCTGCACTGTTGGTGACGATTCGCTCGACGATGCTGCCGCCCAGCAGAGCAAAAGCTCGTTGTGCCACGGTCTCGCCGACTGAGCGAGCGATGGCTGCGGTTACAGCCGATTGAGTCTCCGGACTGCTGCCGGACGCGGCCCTGGCATTTTGCAGGAGACTCGTCAGCAACTCCCGCTCTCGCGGGCTCAGAATCCGGTCATCCTGCATCAACGTTTCAGAAAAGGCATCGAGAATCTGTTTCGACGTCATTGAGCACACTCCTCCCTGTAATTACAAGGGCGTTTAAGTTCCGGTTGGGCGAAGACGGGAAGCGCTAACGCGGAGACAGTAACAGGAAACCGCCAACTTTTCAAACAGAATTTTGTTGCCGCAGAATCGCGATCTTGGCTTTCAGATTGAGAGCCCTACCTGCCGGCCATCGCTCCCACCATCGAGTGAAAGACTTTCATCCCATCGGTGCAGCCAAGTTCGGGCTCGGCTGACCGTTCGGGATGGGGCATCATGCCAACGACGTTGCCGCCCGCGCTGCAAATACCGGCAATGTTATCCAGCGAGCCGTTCGGATTAGCTGACGGCGAAATCTCGCCGGAGGGTGTGCAATAACGAAATACGATGCGGTTGCCGCGTTGCAACTCCTCCAATGTCTCCTGATCGCAGAAGTAGTTCCCCTCCATGTGGCCGATCGGAATGGTCAATACTTCTCCTTGGGAGCAGCCGTTGGTGAAGGGAGTCGCAGCATTTTCCACTCGCACCTGCACCGGCTTGCAAACGTATTTCAGGCCGGTGTTGCGCATTAAAGCGCCCGGCAAAAGGCCAGACTCACATAGGATTTGAAACCCATTGCAGATGCCCAGCACCAGACCCCCGCCCTCGGCAAAGCGGCGCACCGATTCCATGACCGGAGAGAACTTCGCAATCGCACCGGTCCGCAGGTAGTCCCCAAAAGCGAAACCTCCGGGGACAATGATGGCATCGCAGTTCTCCAGATCGTGCGATTCATGCCACAAAAACGTCACCGGCTGCCTGGCGACTTGTTGAACGGTCCAGTAGGCGTCGTGGTCACAATTAGAGCCGGGAAAGATAATGACTCCAAATTTCATGGGCCTGTCCTTGGTGTGGGATTCGAGCTCAGTTTAGCACGTGCGGTTTCGCTGGATGAAGTGTAGCTGGGTTTCGGTAGTGGTGCAGGTTGGCTTACGCGTTGAGACGGTTAAGGGGGAGATCCCTCGTCCCGCTGGTGAAAATGCGGGACTTTGATTGCATAACGACGTTGGCCCGTCGCGAGTAGATTGGTATGCGATGAACAAGACCAAGGCTCGTGAGAGGAGCCAACGTCAATGCTGATTATAGGCTGTGATTTTCATCCTGGATTTCAGCAGGTCGCGATCTTTGACAACTTAACGGGCGAGATACAGGAAAAGCGGTTGCAGCACCGTGCGGATGCGGAAGGGTTTTACCGCCGGCTAGCGGGCCAGGAAGTGCTGGTGGGGATGGAGGCTTGCGGGCACTATCCGTGGTTCGAGCAGTTGCTGGAGAAGTTGCACATCGAGCTGTGGTTCGGGGATGCGGCGCGGGTGCGGGCCTCGGTGGTGCGCAAGCAGAAGACGGACCGGCGGGACGCGGAGCACTTGTTGGATCTGCTGCGGCAGGATCGGTTTCCGCGGATTTGGGTGCCGAGCCTGGAGGTGCGGGATGTGCGGCAGTTGCTGGTGCATCGGCACAAGCAGGTGCAGACGCGGACCCGCACCAAGAATCAACTGCAGGCCATGGCGCTGAGCTTCGGGGTGCAGAAAAAACGCAAGCTGTGGAGCAAAGCGGGGCGCGAGGAGTTGGAGCAGTTGCCCTTGCTGCCGTACGCAGCCCAGCGGCGAAAGCGGTTGCTGGAAGCGCTCGATGCACTGGAAGTGGAGATCAGCGAACTGGACCGGCGAGTGGCGGAAGAGGCGCGCGAGCGGCCGGAAGCAGTGCGGTTGATGACGCATCCGGGAGTGGGATCGGTGACGGCGTTGGCGATGGTGCTGACGTTGGGACCGGCGGAGAGATTCGGATCGGCGAAGCAAGTGGGCAGTTATTTTGGGCTGATTCCGAGCGAAGAATCCAGCGGCGGGAAACAGCGGCTGGGCAAGATCAGCAAACAGGGCAGTTCGTTTCTGCGCTTTTTGCTGGTGGAAGCGGGACAGACGGCGGCGCGAATTGATCCGCAACTGAAACGCTTCTATCGCCGCCTGGCGGTGCGCAGGAATCGCAGCATCGCCAAAGTGGCCGTGGCCAGGAAGCTGGCCACGCGGTTGTACCTGATGTTGCGCGAAGACTGGACGTACGCGCAACTGAGTCAGGCCGTCATGCAGGTGAGCCCGAGTCATTCCGTGGCCGGCGAGTAAAGAGCCGAGCCTTTGAGTGGGCAGCCTGCCTCCCTGAAGAGTCAGGGAGATCGAAGTGAGTAATCGTGGGAGCAAGTCCCGAAGAGATGGATGGTGGGGCCTGAGGTCCCGCTGCAAGATTGAAGAGAGTGGCGAGCTTGGTCTGGACATCAAAGGCGTTCTACTAGAGCGAAATGGCGCGGCTTTCGGCGTCGACGCCGGGGTGTCGCCCAAAAACCCTTGACAGGGTGCAGCGTCGTTAGAGACGGGATGACGCCCGTGGAGCGCAATCGTTGAAGGATTTCAAATCGAACCACTACCTGGGTTGCCCAGAGGGAACTCTCTTCTACGGATTTTCTGATTTCTTAGTGGTCACCGTGTCCGGACTCGGGGGAGACAGGTTCGATGGAGATGGAAGCAACTGCAGGGGATTTGTTGGCGGGATCTGAGGACCGGCGTCGCCCGCTCCGGGCGAAGGCTGGCCTACGCCCTGATCGGACTGCGCTATCGGAGCCTCAGGCAAGGTTTTAGGCGGAATCCCTTTGGCCCTCACGATCGCCCAGTGCCACTCCTGATCGGGAAAGAGAGCGAAATTCAGCTGGGTGCGAAACAGCGCAGTCGCGGCGGGAGCGGCAGATCCCTTTACCCGCAACAGAACGGTCACGTCGGGCTGCTTCGGAAAGGAGTCTTGCATCTGCTGCGGCATCCCACTCGCTGCTGCGGGAACGATTCGCGCCGGGCCATAGCGGAAAGCGGCGTCAACGGCATCGGGACGTCTGACGATCGTCAGGCCGATCACCACTTCGCGCAGTTCCCATGCAGTCCCGTTGTGCATCGAGACCTGCAGCGAGTCTCCATCGATCGTGGCGGGCCCGTCGAGCTTGGCCAGTTCGTTACGCGGCAACTCGTCCAGCAGCAATGGATCGTTGAGCAGCGAACTGGTCTTCGCGCTAAAAGAAAGGCTGCAAGTGACATCGGGCGCGGAAACCTGAAAGTTCTTCCCTGCCGGATCGAGTGAGAACACAAGCGTAGACCCCGCCGCGTGCCTACTGTCCGCGTCATCCATTACTTTGGAGAGATTATCGTTGTCAATGACGACCTCAGACGAAGCGGTTCTCTTGCGAAAGCTGCGCGCCACATCTCCAAGGGGCGTGTCATCGGCGTCTTCTTGCGCGCAAACGAACGGGGGCAAGGTCAGGAGGAGCATGCCCGCGGCCAGCAGGACCAATTTCAGGCGGCTTGAGGTAAGTGCTCGCAAGAGTAATTCCAGATATCGACGAAAGCCCGATCCGTAAACCATTCTGCTGCAACGGAACGTCGTGCGGGGACGATGTCGCCACCGCGAGGACAGGGGTGGTCGCCATTAGTCGATCACCATGAATTGCAATGGTCCCTTTGGTCCCTTCCAAGATTGTAGTAAGAAAGAGGGGCAAAGCAGAGATAACGCGGGCAAACCGAAGGACTAGCACCTCCGAGCGGAGGGAAAAGAAATGGGCGTGCGCTGACGAAATGGAAGCGCAACGGGGCGCACGCCCAAGACTTTGGTCTTGGCCTGAAGCTTTCTACAGAAGGCCCGAAGACCGCAAACGCGAGACTGGATCAGCAACTCGCTGCCGCTTAAATACCCAGCGTGCCACCGCAAAGCCCAGAGCTGCGTAACACAGATGCATGAACCTCATCGACACCCCCAAAACCTCCGAATCGGTCACTACCTCAGGGGAGGATCAGCATCACTATCGGCAACATAGCAGTGGATCGTGAGGCTGGACAAGGCACAACGGTGCTATCCAAGTGGCACGGAAGTAATAGGGCATGGCCCGCGAGTGGGTTACGCGCGGGCGATGCCAGTCTGTCACTGCTCAGTGAGCGTCCGTATTTTCCGCTTCTCCGCTTCGCCCGGCGGGTGGAACCACGACCGTAGAAAGGCTGCCTTCCGCAGTCAGTTTCTGGAAGGCCGCGAGATCGTGCCGCTGCAGGTCATCCCAGCGGCTGAGCAACTCTCCGCCTTGCCGCTTCAGCTTCTCAAACTGAAGTTGCTCCGCCTCCGTTGGAGCTGAATCCGCACTTCCCACGTCCATCGCAAGATAGGCCAGCTTCGCGTCAAGCTGCGGCGGGTAGGCTAGTGAATCCTCGTTTGCGCTGATGGTGAGATTGAGGAGTTGGTCTCGTACTTCTATCAATTTCTTATCGAGATCATCCGCCGACGTGGTGATCGCTTTGGCGCTAGCGTTCTCCGGCAGCCGCCGTTTCAGGCCAATCACTTGCAAACGCACATCCTGAATCTGGTTGACAGCATCGTAAACGCGGTTCAGCTCCTCATGAATCTGAATCTGCATGCTGAACTGCTGTGCCAGATCAGCCGCGCTGACGTTGACCCGGGGATCCAGTTTCACTTCCAGAGGTGCAACCTGGCTCTCGCTGCCCACCGTCAGCCTAACCCGATACTGGCCCGGCACAGCCACCGGTCCCTTCGCGCCGCTGTTGTATTCCCACAGGTAATAACCGGGAACGCGATGAGCTTCTTCATAGCGCAAATCCCACACGAAGCGGTTTAAACCAGCCTCCAGCTTGATCTCTTTCTCGGGTTTCTTGTCGTCAGGATCGAGGGGCTCGTCGGGCAGCTCCGTTTCAGCACTCGAATACTTGCGGATCGCCTTTCCCGAAGCATCCAGAATCTCCAACTTGGTTTCAGTCCCCGCTTTCGGCGAATCCTTGAGATAGAAGTACATCACCGCGCCCTCAGGCGGATTCAGTCCGGTTCGCTTGGATGGGTGATGTTCCCCGCCGGCACCTGCCTGGATACGGTAGGCCGTCCCCGGCGTATAGAGATGAACATCCTTCTTCGCTACGTCGTCATTGAACTGGCGTAACGGGCTGATGTCATCCAGAATCCAAAACGCTCTGCCATGCGTGGCGACTACAAGATCGTTGTCCTTGATCACGAGGTCGTGCACCGGCACGGTAGGCAGGTTCAGTTTCAGCGGCCGCCAGTCCGCACCGTCGTTGAAGGACACATATACGCCGTTCTCGGTTCCCGCATAGAGCAGGCCGCGCTTCTTCGGATCTTCGCGGACGGCGCGCACGAACGAACCATCGGGAATGCCGTTGGTGAGTTTCGTCCAGGTCAAGCCGTAATCGCTGGTCTTGTAGATGTACGGTTTAAGATCGTCGCTCTGATGGCGATCAACGGCCACATAGGCCGTGGCGGCATCGTAGGGGGAAGCCTCAATTTGGCTGACGCGGCTCCATTCCGGCAGATCTTTGGGCGTGATGTTGGTCCAGTTCTTGCCTTCGTCGCGCGTAATTTGCACCAGGCCGTCATCGGTGCCAACCCACAGCAAGCCCTTCGTGATCGGCGACTCGGCCAGCGCGAAGATCGTGTCGTAGTACTCTGTACCAGAATCGTCGATGGTGATGTCGCCACCCGAAACATGCTGCTTGCTCTTGTCATTGCGCGTGAGGTCGGGGCTAATCGCCTGCCAATGCACTCCGCCGTCGGTGGTTTTGAACAGACGTTCGGCTGCGTGATAAAGCGTGTTGGGATCGTGCAGGGAAATCAGTACGGGCGCGGTCCACTGGAAGCGATGCTCGAGAGCAGCAGCACCGTGAGCGTCAGAAAGCTCAGGCTGCTCGGTGATAGCCTTCACCTGCCCGATGCGCTTGTCGAAACGCGTGATGTTGCCCTGGTAGTCGGCGGCATAGACAATGTTCGGGTCTGGCGGATAGGGCGCGATGTAGCCGGCCTCGCCTCCGCCCACGTCATACCAGTCGGAGCGATCGATGGAGCCGTCATCACTGCGGCTGGCGATGGCCACGGTACCACTATCCTGTTGCGCTCCGTAAACACGGTACGGTAGAGCCGTGTCGGTAGTGACGTGATAGAACTGTGCCGTGGGTTGATTGTCTTCGCGTGTCCAATTCTTGCCACCATCTAAAGTGACCGTGACCCCGCCATCGTTGGCCGCGATCATGCGCCGCGTATCTCTGGGATCGATCCACAAACCGTGATTGTCGCCGTGCGGGACCTTCACCTTATTAAAGAGGTGGCCGCCATCGGTGGACTTGTAGCTCTCCACGTCCATGATGTAAACGACGTTTTCGTCTCGAGGGTCGGCGAAGATGTGCATGTAGTACCAGGGCCGCTGCCACAAGCTGTGGCTGGGATTCACGAAGTCCCAGGTTTCGCCGCCGTCGTCGGACCGGTAGAGGCCGCCATCGGGATTACGCGCCTCGATGAGCGCATAAACCCGATCGGAGTTGGCCGCGACGGCAATGCCGATACGCCCATAAGGCCCTTTGGGCAGACCGTGCTCTTCCAGACGCTTCCAGGTTGTGCCCCCATCGTTTGAGCGATAAAGTCCGCTGCCCGGGCCACCGTCGGTCAAACTCCAGGAGGTACGGCGTGCCTGCCAGAGCGCGGCAAACAGAATATTAGGATTGTGCGGATCGAAGGCCACGTCGATGCCTCCGGTATTCTCATCTTTATAAAGAACTTTCTCCCAGGTCTTGCCGCCATCGAGCGTGCGAAAAATGCCGCGTTCGGCGTTCGGTCCGTAGGGATGGCCGAGGGCCGCCACAAAAACGATGTCTGGATTGTTGGGATTGATGATGACTTTGCCGATGGCGCGGGTATCGCGCAGGCCAATGTTCTTCCAGGTCTTGCCCGCGTCGAGAGACTTGTAAACGCCGTCGCCATGAGAAATGTTGCCGCGGATGCAGGCTTCGCCCGTGCCCACGTAAATCGTGTTGTGGTCTGAGTTAGCCACCGCCAGGCTGCCAATGGATCCACTTCCCTCTTTGTCGAACACCGGCGACCAGGTCATGGCTCCGTCAATCGACTTCCACACTCCTCCGCCGGTCGCGCCGAAGTAATAGGTTGTGGGGTCGCCCGGGATTCCGGCCGCGGTCAGCGAGCGGCCACCGCGAAAGGGACCGATCAGGCGATACTTCATGCCTTTGAAGAGTTTGTCTTCGGGCTTGTCCGATTCGTTCTCGGAAGCGGACTTCTGGTCAGAGGACGTGCCCGCTGCCGGTGTGGTCTGGGAAGGCTTAGCCGCCTTCGATTGACGCTCCGGCTTAGTCTGGGCAAAAGCCGCGCCCTGCGCCCAAAGCGCGAGTGTGACGAGAAACAGCGCAAGCCAAAAAACTATCGGAGCCTCTCCAGATTCGTTCCCGCAAGACGTGTTTCGACCACCCATGTTCGGATGCCCCCAAGGTAGAGAAGTGGAACTGCAGACGGAGAAACAGATCGCTGCTATGTTAACGCGGCGCTAACCGAATGGAAAGCCCAGGCCGCCGCGGGCGCCAGCTCACTTCTTCGTGAGTAGTTTGCGGGCGGCCTCGATTCTCTTGCGTTTCGCGCCATCCACCTTCGGATAGGAGAGCCCAAGCTCTTCCAGCGTTTCCACGATGGCCGCCGAAACCGCCAGATGCGTAAACCATTTGTTGTCCGCGGGAATGACATACCACGGAGCATGCTTGGTGGCAGTATTGCGGATCATGTCTTCGAAGGCTTTCTGATAGTCGTCCCAATACTCGCGCTCGTGAATATCGGCTTCAGAAAACTTCCAATTCTTCTCCGGTTCATCGAGCCGCGCCAGGAAGCGAGTCTTCTGTTCCTTCTTCGAAAGGTGCAGAAAGAACTTGCGGATCACAGTGCCGTTCCGCGCCAGGTGCCGCTCAAAGCTGCGAATATCCTCGAAGCGTTCTTCCCAGATGTTTTTCGTCAAGAGCGCGGGTGGAAGCTTTTCGTTATCGAGCACCTTGGGATGCACCCGCACCACCAAAACTTCCTCGTAATAAGACCGGTTGAAAATTCCGATGCGGCCGCGCTCCGGCAGATGCTGCGTTGTGCGCCACAGGAAATCGTGCTGCAGTTCCGTATCCGACGGCGTCTTGAACGAGTAGACCTGAACGCCCTCCGGGTTCACGCCCGACATGACGTGCTTGATGGTGCCGTCTTTGCCCGCCGCATCCATGGCCTGGAAGATCAGCAGGAGTGACCAGCAGTCCTGGGCATAGAGCTTGGCCTGCAAATCGGCCATGCGCGCAATGCCATCCTGCAAAGCTTCGCGGGCATTCTCTATGGAATGCCAGTGCCCGGTGTCGGCGGGATCGTAGTCATTGATGCGGAAATGCTTGCCATTGTCGATGCGGTAGGATTTGGCGAGTTTGGAAGTTTTCATGGCGAGTCGCACCTCGACCTTGAGAGGAAGTCTATCGTGTTTCGGAAGGAAGATTGATCCCTTCGTCGCAGACTCTTGCATTCGCCAGTCAGTGAGTGAAATCGCGATTTATCGCCAGCTGTCCCGAGCTGCCCACAAAGACTGCGCTATTTCGATTCGGCGAGATACCTGTTTATTGCGTCCTCGATGCAAGCGGCCGCATGGACAGTAAAGTCTCCAATCGGCCTTTCGGCAAAGCTTATGACGGCTTTCGCCAGGCCGACATTGCTTTCTTGCATTAACTCCAGCACGGGAACGCCAGCCGCCAAGTGTTTTTTTGCGATGCTCACGCTCAACATGAGGTGACCTTCAACCAATCTCCTAAGAGCGTTTTCCTTCTGTTCGTCAAAATCGCCCTGATGACTCAGTTCTCGGAAGAGTTTCGTCTCTTCCATCTTGGTGAGAGGCTCAACTCTGCTGGCTTCGGCGATGTAACTTTCCACAGGATCATCAGGATCATGGTTCTTCATGTGTGTCGTCTCCATGTCCAGCATAAACTGTTGTTAGCCAGGCCATAGCGCTCATTGAGCATCGATGAGCGTGAATGCGATGTCCCATCTACGATCCTCGTGAACCTGTGGCTGAGCGCGCTGCAGCCAACTCAGGCCTCGACCGGCTTCTCCGTGACCACTGGCAGTTTCGCCTGCAGCCACGCGTCGAAGCCTCCCACCAAATTGACTACGTTCTGAAAGCCGGCTCGCTGCAGCAAACTGCAGGCAATCATGCTGCGATACCCTCCCTTGCAGTGCACCGCGATCGGAACATTGCGATCAATCTCCGGCGGTGCGACCTTGAAGTTATCCAGCGGCCACCAGGACGCTCCTTCAATGTGCCCGGCTTCCCACTCGGGCTCGCGGCGAACATCCAAAACTTGCACGCCCGCACCCCGCAGCCGCGCACTGAGAGCCGCAACACTCATCTGCGGTAGCGTAGCCAACGGCAATCCAGCTTCGTTCCATGCCGTAATGCCTCCGCGCAAATATCCTCGCGCATCCTCGAGACCTATGCGCGCCAGCCTCATGCGCGCTTCCGCCATTGCCTCCTGTGACTCCGCAATTAAAACCGGACGCGCGGCCAAACCGAGCAACGCTCCCGCCCACGAAGCGAACTGCCCTGACAATGCAATGTTCACAGACCCGGGCACATGCCCCGCTGCGAACTGTTCGCCGGGACGCACATCCAGCGCGATTCCGCCTTCTGCAAGAACCGCCTTCAGCTCCGCCGGTTCGATCGGAGACAATGGCGCCAGGTCGGCGAGCGCCGGCGCTCCGCTGCGATTGATTTCCGCATCCTGCAAGAAATATTCCGGACGAGCCGGCAGGTTGCTGGTCAACTGCTTGATGAACTCTTTCCTGCTCTCGATCTGCAATGCGTAGTTCGTGAGCCGCTCCGTGCCAATCGTTGAAACACGCTCGGCGCGCATGTTGCGCCCGCACAACGAACCTGCCCCATGCGCCGGATAAACCAGAACATCATCGGCGAGCTTGAGTACTTTATTGTGCAGGCTGTCATAAAGCATTCCCGCAAGTTGCGAGGGACTATAACGCTTGGAAAGATCCGGACGGCCTACGTCTCCCAGGAACAGCGTATCGCCGGTCAGAACAGCCCAAGGCGCGGGAGACTTCTCTTCGTCCGCGATCACCAGGCAAATGCTCTCGGGCGTATGCCCCGGCGTTTCCAGAGCGGTGATTCGGATCTTCCCCACGCGCAACTGGAAGGCGTCATCTACTCCAACGTGAGGAAATGTCGCCTCCGCTTGTACGCCAATGTATATCTGCGCCCCGGTTCTCGAGGCCAACTCTCGATGTCCGGAAACGAAATCGGCGTGCAGGTGAGTCTCGAAGATGTGGCGAATCGTGACCTGATTCTTCTCCGCAGCCTGCAGATAGATCTCCACATCGCGTTGCGGGTCGACCACAACCGCCTCGCCCTCCGACGCCAGCATGTACGATGCGTGCGCCAGACAACCTAGATAGAACTGTTCAAAGTACATCGCTCTCCCCGCCCCAGATGCCGACTCATTCTACCCTGCGAGACCCGAATTTCGCACACTGCAGGTTGGGGATGGGAGAGACTACGAGTGCGCAACGATCTTGTCATCGAAGGTATGCGGGATGTTGTGTTCTCGGAGAGGCGGCTGCTGAAGCTTTACCGCACAATTTGGGCGATCACAGGCAGCAAACGGCTGGCGGCTTCATGCTTGGGGACGAAGGCATCCACAGTGTTCAACGTGTGTTCCGGGATTTCTTCGTCACTGGAGAGCAGAATAATTGGAACTTCGGGCCGCAGTCGCCTGAGTTCGATCGCAACCTCATGGCCCGTCATTTCGGGCATGTGGTAGTCGACGATTACGGCCGCAAGAGCACATTCCAACGCGATTCTTAAGCCCTGCCGGGGGGAAGCGGCAGTGAGCACGTTATATCCGCGCCTTTCGAGCAATGCTTTTTGGTAACTCAGGACGCTGTCGTCATCGTCGATGCACAGAATAGTCTTGCGCGCTGAAGAATCGGACATATTACTGCTCCCACATTGCCCTCATGATCGGTCATCTGCCTGGTTCAAGACTGTTCATAAGTGCACACTTTTGCAGTTTTGTTAACTCTCTGGATTCCCCGCGGCAGATGCCCCGCAACCATCACTCGGAGCAGAAGTCTGCACTTGAGAGGACGCCATCACGATTTCTTTCGCCCATCAGCCCTCCATAGTCGAGACATCTCCAGCGTCCACGCCTGCTTCTTTCGCCTTCAGAAAACGCCGCAGGATCTTTCCCGATCTCGTCTTGGGCAAGGAGGCAACAAACTCTAGCGAGGATGGGGTCGCGATCGGTCCCAGTTCCCTTCTCACGTGTTCAATCAGGGCCGCGGCTAAAGCATCGGAAGGCACATGATCGGAGCGAACCTGCACGAATACTTTGATGGTCTCGCCCTTTAAAACGTCGGGCACGCCAATCGCCGCGGCTTCCGCAACCGCGGGATGCGATACCAGCGCGCTTTCGACCTCCGCCGTGCCGATGCGGTGTCCGGCTACGTTGAGCACGTCATCGTACCGGCCCAATACGGCGATGTATCCATCTTTGTCTCTCATGGCGACGTCGCCGGTCACGTAGCAGCCAGGAATGGTCAGCCAGTCTCGTTCATAGCGCGCCGGGTCGCCCCAGACGGTGCGCAGCATGTGGGGAAAGGGCCGCTTGAGCACCAGGCGGCCGCCCACCCCAGGAGGCGTTGACTTGCCGTTTTCGTCCAACACATCGGCCTCGGCCCCGGGCACCGCCACGCCAACCTTCCCGGGACGCATCGCCATCGTCGGGGGCGTCCCCAGCGCGGGCCCACCCAGTTCGGTTTGCCACCAATTATCGATGACGTAGCCCCACTTGCCATCTCCGGCCAGGTGGGTCTGCGCCCAGCGCCACGCTTCCGGATTCAGCGGTTCCCCGGCGCATGCGATCACGCGCAAGCTGGTCAAGTCGTGCGCTGCCGGATAACTTTCGCCATAGCGCATGAACATCCGCAACGCGGTGGGAGCGGTGAACATCTTGGTCACGCCGTAGCGTTCCACGATATCCCAGGCAGTTCCCGGATTCGGGTAATCGATTGCCCCTTCGCGAAACAGCGTGGTCACACCCGCGCACAACGGCGCATAGACGATGTAGGAATGGCCGACAACCCATCCAATGTCCGAAGTACACCAGAAGACATCGCGGTCACCTACGTCATAGTAGTTTTCCAGATGGTAGGTCGTGCCAACCATGTAGCCGCCATGCACGTGCACCACGCCTTTGGGCTTGCCGGTGGAACCCGAGGTGTAGAGCAGGAAGAGCGGATCTTCCGCGTCCATCTCCTCGGCGGGACAATCAGCTGGAAACTTGAGCAAATCATTGAAGTCGATTTCGCGGGGAGCGGAGAGCTCAACCCCGGTCCGCGAGTAGACCACCACCTTTTCTACCAATTCCAGGTTTTCGAGAGCTTCATCGACGATGCCTTTGAGGGCCACGGTCTTGCCGCGCCGGAAGCCGACGTCCCCCACAATCACCACCTTGGCTTGCGCGTCGGTAATGCGGTCGCGCAAAGCGGTGTGGCCCAGGCCGGCATACACGACCGAATGAATCGCGCCAATACGTGCGCAAGCCAGCATGGCAACCGCGCCTTCGATCGTCAGGGGCATATAAATGACCACGCGATCGCCCTTCACCACGCCCAGCGACTTCAAACCGTTGGCGAAGCGGCAGACCTGGCGGTGAAGTTGTCCATAGGTAACGATGCGCTCGCTGCCATCTTCACCCAGCCAAATGAAGGCGGCGCGATTGCGCCGTTCCGAGTTGGCATGCCGGTCCAGCGCATTAATGGTGATGTTGGTCTTGGCGCCGGTGAACCACTTGTGGTGTACGCCGTCCCACTCCAGCACGCGGTCCCACTTCCGGGACCACTCGAAGCGGGCTGCATAGTCCGCCCAGAAGCCTTCCGGATCTTTCCGAGAGCGGGCACATTCTCCCAACCAGTCTTTCTGAATGGCATTGCGGACCACAATCTCCGGCGCTGCATATTCCTGATCCATGGCCAGCAGGTTGGAAATGTCTTCGGGCTTCGGGACGGTGAGAGCGTTCATGCGGACCTCCGTGGAGTGCGCGAAATGCTAGCAGACTGGCGTGGATTTTCCTCTGGGGATGAGTCGTCGGCAGTGACCCAGATCACAGCCTGGTGTGTTTTGACTACGGAAAGGGGTCACCCCTACAAAAGTTGGTTGACATTGGGCGCAAGAATGACATAGGGTTCCGCTCCATGTTCTGTGCCAAGGTCTGAGCCGGAACGAGGAGATACCGTCTATGTCGACGTCGAAGAGTTTATTGTCAAGCCTGTTAATGCTGGCCTTCGCGACTGCGCCCGCCTTAGCCGGAAGCAACGATGCGAAACCCGCAAATGAAAACGCAGCGAACGCCCCCAGCGCAGCAGCCACTTCGGCAGAGGCCGCCCCGGCCCCAGCCAGCCCCAGCTTAGCCCCGACCGCGGGCGATGCCAATGTTACCGCATTGCTCGGCGTGCTTGTGATGAAAGGAGTCCTGGCGCCGAATGAGGCTAACGCCATTCGCAACGCGGCTCCGGAAGCCGAATTTCAGCTCCTGGTGCAAGCCCTCAGCCGCAAGGGTGTGTTGAGTGCGGCGGATCTCTCGGCGGCCACGAAGCCGGCAACGCAACCTTCTGACTCCGCACAACCCTCTGCCCCCGCAGCAGCTCCGGCGGAGGCTCGCGAGACTGTTTCGGCAGCGCTCGCAGGCCGGGAAGCCTATCCTTCGCCACAGAATGCCACAAAACCGATGGCGGCTGAAGCACCGAAGCCTGCTGCGCCCGCTGTGATACCAGCGGTCGCTCCGGTCCGCGTGTTTCCGGTCGACCCGCCCAAGACCGGCGGTCTTGCTGGGCTTAAGGTTGGCCCGCTCACGCTTGCACCTTACGGCTTCATCAAAGCGTCGATCGTCCATGACAGCAGCGACCCCGATGGCGATGACTTCCCGTTTCCCGGCATATGGCTGAATGCCGGGCCTAACTCGACCTTCAACACTGGCCCAACGCAAGATCCCGAGGTCCACGTCAAGGCGCGGTCCACGCGGTTTGGGCTCAACCTCGAATGGCCGGACATTTCGAAGAACCTGACGCTTACCGGCAAGATCGAGGGCGACTTCGAAGGCAACTTCAGCGAAGTCGACAACCGCGACGTTTCCTCGATCCGCAGCAATGAGCCGCAACTGCGTCTGGCCTTCGTCCGTCTGGATTACCACGCCAGCGAGACCACCGACATTTTCTTCGTAGGTGGACAGGACTGGACGCTTTTCGGATCCGGCGCAATGATGAATATTTTTGAAACCACCTTCAATGGCGCATTTTGGGGCAACACTTACACCCGTTCGCCACAATTGCGGGGCGGCTTCATCCAGACGTTGAGCAAGGAGAACAACGTCAAGCTCGAGGGACAGTTTGGAGTCATGATGCCGAGCACAGGTGAAATCCTGAAGCTCGGGAATGCGGCCGGCAACGGGCTTGCCGCCCAGCTCGGGCAAGGCGAGCGCGAGGGTGCCGATTCCGACCGTCCCGAGTTGGAAGCCAGAGCGGCGTTGAGTTTCCAACTCGACAAGGCGAAGGGTGTGGCTCCGGCGCAAATCGCTCTAGCTGGATTCCATTCCAGGCGCACGTCGATCGTTCCCAACTCGTCGTACTGCCTAGCGGCTCCTTGCGGTGCAGACACAACTCTTCTTCCAGCGAGCTACGAAACTGCTTTCCCGAACGGGTTTCAGGCGTCCAGCGCAATGTGGGGTGGCCAGATCGTGGCGCAATTGCCCACGCGATGGGCTACGTTGGTGGCGAGCGCCTATAAGGGCGCCGACATGCGCTTCTACTTCGGCGGCCAAATCAACAGTTTCTTCACCGACGTAAGCGGGCTAACCAATGTCGTAGGACCCTTCGAAACTGCCGATGGCGGTCCGCTGGCTGCTCAGGGTGGCACCGTCCTCGGGACGAACGGGGCGGGCAACGTCGTGGTCGCCCCGCAGAAGCCCATCCAGGCCTTTGGCGGATTCATCCAGCTCGGCTTGCCGCTTTCCCGGTGGTTCAATGCCGACCCGCATGGCCACAACGCGGGCTGGCAGCTTTCGTTCACCATCGGCAAGGACCAGGTGGTGGATAGCGACCAGAACCGCGCCAACGGCGTTACCTGCGCCTCCGCAGATTATGTCAAGGGCGTAAGCGGCGTGACCTGCGGTGGGGGGCTCCCGATGTCGATGGGCAAGAGTGTCATAGGAACCCTGTCGTACAAATTCAACAACTGGTGCAGTTTCGGCTTCGAACAGTCGGTCTACGCCACGCGTGGATTCGACCACATTCTGCTGTACACAATTGCTGGACAGCAGTCCAACGAATGGCAGGATCACCGCACCGAATTCGGGCCGATCTTCACGTTCTAGACCGACCCTCCACCCCAGCGGGCCCACACCGGGCCCGCCGGGATTGCCGGTCGGATGACTAAAATGGCCGGTGCAGATTGAGGGCACTGGATACGAACGGAAAGAGGACGGCCGCCACTCGGGCGATGGGCCGCAGGTGAGTTTGTCCTCCCAAACCTCCCAGCGGGAAAGACCGTTGTGCGACGTGCGTCAAGGGAGCACAATGTACCGAATCTGCGAAGACGGCTTCCAGAATCGTTTGGAAAACCGGCGGGAGAGACGCATCCGCAGTGTTTGAAGGAGTTGGTTCGATGAGTATGCGCAGAATGGCGGCCCTGCAGGCAGGTCTTGTGTTGGTGGCCATGTTCGCGAACGCCACTTCACGGAATGACATGATACGCATCAAGGTCCTGGATTCTGACACTCGATCGTTGGGCCTTGACGACAACGGCGTTCCCAACAACTGCGAACAACTCACCTTCGATGCCTATTGCCGTTCCAGCAGAACCCCACCGGTGAAGAGTACTTTGCTGGTGCAGGAGGACAACCAGCCCCCGTTCCGTATCAGTTGCACCATTGAGTCAAGGAATTCCCGGTGTACACCCTTGCCCAAGGGCGCAACTTTCGACGCCAGAAAAGAGAAACACGGCATTACCGTGTACTACGAGGATGAGAATGGCAAGGCGCGAAAGCAGTTGTACGCGCTGGTCGACGCGGACGGAAAGGCCGGTCCGCCGGCGACTGCGACCGCGGTTGCAGCTCAGCCAGCCCCGGTGGCAGCTGCGCCACGGCAGAGCTCTCCCGTGACCGCGCCGGCCCCGCCCGCTCGCTCCGTGCAGGAAGTACCTCTGGAGAAGGTAGCGACAGTAAAGTGCAACTTCACTTCGACTCCATCCGGCGCGGAAATCACGGTCGACGGCAGATATGTAGGAAACACACCATCGGAAATCGGTGTGGCTACTGGAACCCACGTAGTTGTGCTCTCTCGGGCCGGATTTGCCGAGTGGAAGCGGGAACTCACGGTGGCGGCGGGTTCGGGAGTCGTGAACGTGACGGCTGATTTGCAAAAGACGCAGCCGTGAGCAAGATTGCTGCGCAGGATGGATTGTGAACTCTGTGCCACGCGGCCTACGGCGCGTGGAGTTAAAAGGTCCTACGGGAAGATGCTAGACCGGGAATTCTATCCGGAGAAAGAACTGTTCGCGCTTCTCATTTCAATCTCTGTAAAGGAGAAAGAGCATGGCTAACGCAAGTGATGCATCCGACGCCGGCACTCTTGGAATAAGCCGTTGGTGGCGCGTGGTCGGCGGGGTCTCCATGAACCTGGCGCTGGGCTCGCTGTACGCCTGGAGCGTGTTCGTGGCCCCGTTAGAGAAAGAGTTCAAATGGAAACGCGCCGAGACCTCGATGGTATTCACCATCGCGGTGGTAGTCTTCGCGCTAACATTCATAGTAGCTGGCCGCCTGCAGGATAAACTGGGGCCTTTCAAGATTTCCCTGGCTGGCGCAATTCTGGTGAGCCTGGGCTTTTTCTTCTGCGCTTACGCCGACAGCCTATCGAGGTTTTTCATCTTCTTCGGCGTGCTGGGAGGATTGGGCAACGGTTTTGGTTACGCAACCCCAATTCCTGTCATGTCCAAGTGGTTCCCGGACAAGCGCGGACTGGCGGTGGGGCTGGCAGTAGGCGGATACGGCGGCGGCTCTGCCATCTTTGGCCCGCTGGCAGCCAGCTACTTGATCCCGCACTTTGGCTGGCGCACCACTTTCCAGGTCCTGGGCGTGATCTTTTTTGTTATGACCGCGTTTGGCGCGTTCCTGTTGAAGAACCCCCCTGCTGGCTACAAGCCGGCTGGCTGGGTGCCGGCACCGGCCTCCAAGGTTGCGGCCACCACCTATGACTTCACTCCCGCCGAGGTCTTGCGCACACCTTCGTTCTACTTGTTGTGGGTAGCTTACGCGTTTGGCTGCGCGGCCGGACTCATGGTCATCAGCCAGCTAGTGCCCTTCGCCAAAAGCGTGGGCGTGCCCAGCATCACGCTGGCTTCGTTTGGCTTGGTCGTGGGCGCGACGGGAAACGCCATGGGCCGTATCTTGTCGGGTTGGATGTCGGACGCCCTGGGCCGCGTCAACGTGTTGCGCCTGATGATTGGCATCTCCATGGTTGCCATGCCCATTCTGTATTATGTGGGCGGCAACGTGGTGGCCCTGTTTGTGATGCTGTTCATCGTTTACTGGTGCTATGGCACCCAGCTTTCGGTGAACGGATCAAACGCCGCCGACTTCTGGGGCACCAAGAACCTGGGCCTCAACTATGGCATGCTATTCACTGCCTGGGGGGTGGCCGGTCTGCTCGGCGGGCGCATCGGCGGCAAACTGTATGACAAATATCACAACTACCAGATGGCGTTCTATACAGCGGCGGCTCTGGCGGCAATTGCCTTGATCTGCGAGCTGGCAGTCAAACGTCCGGCCGCGCCGGGGCAACTGGCCGGAACCAAGGCGTCGGCGGCATAGCTTTCAGCGGGTGTTGCAGTGACGCAGGGAGTCTTACCATCATAGGGGCTTCGACGGAGCGCCTCCACGCGCTCCGTCGACCCGGTAGACACCGGCGAAGAACTGCGGGGATTAGCATCACAAATTCAAACTTAAGGGGTGACTGATATGGCTCGAACTCTTCCGACACAAGGTGCGGTGATTGAGACCAGCGAGGCCCAGATTGCAGTTCATTGGCGAGAGGAAGAATACTATTATCCTTCCTCGAAATTTATCGGCCAGGCGAATCTAACTGATCCCAGCGTCATCGAACGTTTCGGCGAGAAACATTTCCCGGAATGCTTCCGCGAATACGCAGACCTGTTGAGTTGGGACCAGTACTGGCACACCACGCTCGACACCAGCGATCCACCCTTCTGGAAGTGGTTCGTCGGTGGCAAGATCAACGCCTCCTACAACTGCGTGGACCGGCACCTTGCCAAGCACAAAAACAAAGCGGCGTTGATCTTCGTCCCGGAACCGGAATCCGAAGCGCCCGTTTCCGTGACCTACCGCGAACTTTATGTGAGGGTGAATGAATTCGCTGCGCTGCTCCGCGATTTCTGCGGGCTGAAGAGCGGAGATCGCGTCACCATTCATATGCCGATGGTCCCCGAGTTGCCGATTACCATGCTGGCCTGCGCCCGCCTGGGCGTGATTCACTCCGTCGTGTTCGGCGGCTTCAGCGGAGAAGCTTGCGGTATGCGCGCCGCCGATTCCGGCAGCCGCGTACTTATCACCATGGACGGCTACTATCGCAATGGCAAGATGATCGACCACAAAGCGGCCTCCGAGATCTCGCTGGAGATCGCCAAGAAGGAAGGCCAGACCGTGGACAAGGTTCTGGTCTGGAGGCGGCAAGCTGGCAAGAATGCGTCCGCTTCAAAGTTCGTAAAGGATCGCGATTTCTTCGTCGATGAGATTCTGCCGAACTACGCCGGTCAAATTGTCCCTCCCGTCCCCATGGACGCCGAAGCGCCGCTGTTTCTTATGTACACCAGCGGCAGTACCGGAAAACCCAAAGGCTGCCAACACCGAACCGGCGGTTATCTTTCTTATGTGACTGGCACCTCCAAGTACATTCAGGACATTCATCCCGAGGATGTGTACTGGTGCATGGCCGACATCGGCTGGATCACCGGCCACTCCTACATTGTTTATGGCCCGCTGGCGCTGGCCGCTACCAGTGTTCTCTACGAGGGTGTCCCCACCTATCCCGACGCCGGCAGAGTATGGAGAATCGCGGAGCGTTTGGATGTCAACATCTTCCACACCTCACCCACAGCCATCCGCATGTTGCGCAAGTCCGGTCCCGATGAGCCCACCAAATACAAATACCATTTCAAGCACATGACCACCGTCGGAGAGCCTATTGAGCCAGAGGTTTGGCGCTGGTATCACGACGTTGTGGGCAAGGGCGAGGCAGTGATTGTGGATACATGGTGGCAAACCGAAAACGGAGGCTTCCTATGCAGCACCAAGCCGGCGCTCGATCCTATGAAGCCGGGTAGTGCGGGCCCAGGGATGCCGGGAATCTATCCCGTGATCATGGACGAAAATAATGAGCCGATTTCGGCTGGGTCGGGGAAGGCGGGCAACATCTGCATCCGCAATCCGTGGCCCGGAATCATGCAGACCATCTGGGGCGACCGCGACCGTTTCGTCACACAGTACTACAGCAAATACTGCAAGGATCGCGGCAGCAAGGATTGGCACGACTGGCCCTATTTTGCGGCGGACGGAGCTGTGCTGGCTGCTGACGGCTATTTCCGCATCCTCGGCCGAGTCGATGATGTCATCAACGTGGCCGGCCACCGCCTCGGCACCAAGGAAATCGAGTCTGCCTGCCTGACGGTTTCCGAGGTGGCGGAAGCGGCGGTGGTGCCGGTGGCGGACGAGATCAAGGGCCGCGTGCCCGAAGTCTATATCGCCTTGAAACCCGGTATCCAAGCCAGTCCGGCGATTGTGAACAAGGTCAACACGGCCATTGAAACCATCATTGGCAAGATTGCCCGTCCGAAGCATATCCACGTCGTCCCGGATATGCCCAAGACCCGTTCCGGCAAGCTCATGCGCCGTGTTCTCGCCGCCCTCTCGAACAACATGAACACCGGAGATATCACGACCTTGGCCAATCCTGACGTGGTGGAAAGCATCCGGGAACTGGTCCAGGGCAAAGAGGTGGTGGCGCTGGCAGATGGACCGGAAGATCTGAAAAAATTCGGGACGGAGGATTGAAAGCTGACAGAATCCAGCCGTCTTGCGTATTCCGCAGGGATTCGTCCGAGTTCTATGAGCTGCTGGTCCGCTCGAGCACGGACTGAGCTCGGAAAAGGCTGGTGCCCACTAGGCTCCGGTTTCGACTGTCTTCAGAGTAGCCGAGGAAGAGACACCTTCCTTCGGCTGCGCTGGAACCTCGCCTAAGCGGCGCTCTTTTTCTTGCCATCTAGCCCGGAAGGCGTCGCCACGCTATCGCAACGCTCGGCATGCTGTTTTGCGGCCTCGGCATCGTGATGAATTGCATGCTGACTGTGGCCGTGAGCCAGATAGGCTTCGTGTGCAGCTTTTTCGTCCTCCTCGGCCTCGACGTATTTCGCAGCCTCTTTGTAATGGTAGGCTGCCCGCTCATGATGACGAGCCGCTTCCCGGTAATGCTCCCAGGTCTTCGACATGGAATTCTCCTCGTTGGTCGGTTCTGGCAGGGATCGGGACTGCATCCCTCGTTCTGGCAATCGTTCTGCGCTGCCTTTAACCTGCGGTTAAGCGTCCGATCAAACCGTCCGTCGTCCGCTCAATAGGTTAATGACCAGAACCACCACTGCCACAACGAGAAGTAGGTGGATCAGCCCTCCGCCGACATGCAGACTGAAACCCAGCAGCCACAGAATTAGAAGAATTACGAAGATCGTCCAAAGCATTGAACCCTCCTATTCGCAGTCGCGAACATGAATTTTTCTTCAAAACCTTTAGCGTATTCCTGCGCGGCGTTTTCTCGTCCCGTGCTCAACCGTGCACGACACGCCGCTTGCTCACAAAGCTTCTGACGCAACTTTCTCATTTTGGGATTGTTGAAGTCTGTTCAAAAAAGCTCAGTTTAGCGCACTCGTCCGCTCCAGAGCACGGACGTGTCCCCAGGCTGCGGGCATTTGCCCCGACAGTGTGCAATAGCGCACAGCTTTCTGGTTCGCGCGCTGTCATAGTTTGGCTTGGACCTTGCGGAGCGGTCTGCAATAGAGTGGCAAATCGTCGAGGAGGCTGGGAATGTCCACAGAACTTTCGGTGGTTGCGGTGTACCGCACTCATACCGAAGCGGATCGGGCGGTAAAGGAGCTGCAGCGCGGCGGAGTCGACATGCGCAAGTTATCGATCGTGGGCAAGGGTTACCACACCGATGAGCAGGTGGTTGGCTATTACAACACCGGCGACCGCATGAAGTATTGGGGTAAGACGGGTGCTTTCTGGGGAGGTTTTTGGGGGCTTCTGTTCGGTTCCGCTTTTTTCATGATCCCGGGCATCGGCCCCATTCTGGTGGCGGGACCGCTGGTGGCCTGGATCGTAGCAGCATTGGAAGGCGCGGTAGTGGTGGGAGGATTAAGCGCTCTGGGCGCCGGCCTCTACAGCATAGGAATTCCGAAGGACAGCATTGTGAAATACGAGACCGCGCTGCAAACCGATCAATTCCTCCTGGTCGCTCACGGCACGGCTGCGGAAGTGGCCAAGGCGAAGGACATTATCGACACCACCCATCCCGCCTACTGCACGCTGCATACGGCCGAAGCCGTACCAGCATAGTTTTCCGCAACGGCCGGGCGGGCTGCGGCATCTCATTCACAAGGAGTGAAAACTATGCATGCGAAGAAGAAGCGTCATCAGGATGAACTCGAGACCGATTCGGCCGGGCAGTCTGGCGACATTCAGCAACTGTCGGATGTAGCCACTGCGGATTCTGAGAGTGTCGAGGAATTAGTGGAAGAAGGAAACGCGTTCGAAGCCGCTGCCATAGCAGGTGTGGAGAACGCCAAAGATCCGGACGTGTCTGAGGTTACTACGCACGAGGTCCCGGAGGATGACGTTCCTTTGGAGTATTTGGACGACGACGGCCGCGTTTCCTAATTCTGAATATCACTCAGACAACGGCGCTCAACTGCGCAGGAGAACACCATGCCCCAAAGCCCGCACGATCGACTCGCAGAACTCCATAACCTTGCATCCCACGCCCATGCCACCGCCGCCACCGCCCACGGCAAAGGAGACTATCTAACCGCTCACGAAATCAGCAAACAGGCGCATGAACACTCCATGAACGCCCACAAGCTTGCCGAAGAACTCGGGAAGAAGCTCGCGAAATCCAGTAACGCCTAAGCGCGGAAGCCGCGATTCGAAATCCAGGGCAACAAAGAGGAAGCTTTCTCCAGCGGTCGAGGCCTTAGGTTCCCGAGTCCTTCTGACGAGTAGCTTTAACGCCAGTCAGGATGCCGAGCCCCACCAGCACCAGCGCCCCCACCACAATCCAGTGTGCCGGTATGTGCATCAAGCACGCCCCGTAGATAAGCCCGGCAATCACGACGACAAAACCGGTCAGGTAGATTCCGAATGACATAACATTCCTTCCCCGGCCGAACCCAGCTCTTGGCGTTGCCTGGTGTCAGCCACCCGCAAACCGCAGTTCCGCAATCAAAGACACAACCTTCTAGCCGAAGCCTATCCACCAAGCCCGGGTATGTCTGTTCGATATTGCTCAGGCGGGCGTCTCCCCGTATCTCTCGCAAACCGGCCCGGTAAGCCCGCCCGCCAATTACTTTTGTAACTTGGGACGATCCACCTACAGGCGGGACAATGTAGATCGACGCCGTAGGCTCATTCCTCGGACGGGGGGAGCATTGCGCTCAGGAATGAGAGCGGCGTGCTCGTCGCTTCTTCGCTGGAGACTGGCATCGGCTGCGCCGACGAAGGTCAGCACAGGACCTTGCAACTGCAGATGTACACCTATGGATGACCGCAGGAGCGAACGTTTCGGCCGCTACGAAATCCTGGCTGAGCTGGGACGCGGAGCCATGGGTGTGGTCTACAAGGCACGCGATCCCAAGATCAACCGCGTAGTCGCGGTCAAAACCGTTTCCCTGGAAGGCCAACCGCCCGAAGAGGAGTGCGAGTATCGCGAGCGTTTCTTCCGGGAAGCCGAAGCTGCCGGCCGTTTATCCCATCCTGGAATCGTAACCATCTTCGACGTGGGCGAGGAACCAGAGACGCGCGCTCCTTACATCGTCATGGAATTTGTGGCCGGACAGTCGCTCGACAAACTGCTGGCACGGGACGACCACAAATTACCTCTGGAGACAGCACTCCAGTTGACTCTCGAACTGGCAGAGGCTCTGGATTGCGCGCACGGGCAAGGCGTGGTTCACCGCGACCTGAAGCCGGCGAATATTCTGATCGCGGATGACGGTCATGCCAAGATCGCCGACTTCGGAGTGGCGAAGCTGAACCTCGCCAACCATACTCTGGCGGGGCGCACCCTGGGCACGCCCGCCTACATGTCACCGGAACAATTGAATGGCGAAACCGTGGATGGCCGTTCGGACTTATTTTCTCTCGGCGTGGTTCTGTACACCGTTCTGACAGGTTATCGGCCGTTTCAAGGCAACAGCGCCATGACCGTGTCGTTCAAGGTGGTCAACCGTGAACCGGTTCCAGCCACCGTTCTCGACACCGATCTACCGGCGGGACTCGATTACATCATCGCCCGGGCCATGGCGAAAGATCCGGCGCAGCGTTATCAGCGCGGCATGGAAATGGTCCTCGACGTTCAAGACTTGCAAGCCGGACGAGAACTCTGGAGCAAGAGCAAGCAGCCCGGTTCGTCTCTCAGCGCAGATGCGGAACAAACGGCGAACGCCAGAGCCAGATCCTGGGCCACCGGGCAGCCTGCTGTCGCAGCAAGACCCCATTTAAGCATGCGCACACTGCCCGGGCGCGAGGCAGCGGAGAAGTTGCTGCGAAAGATGGGGAAGAGTTCTTTCGCCGCCGCCACCGTGCTCCTGCTCGGGCTGCTCCTTTTTGGATTCCGGTTGAGCGATACCGTTTGGCCCCAGAAACGACCCTTCAAGAATCCGTCCGCGACCGCCGCAGCTATAACCCCGTCACCGGAGAACACACCGGTCGTGCCTGCTACGACGTCGTCACCGGAGAGCGCACCGGTCTTGGCTGCGGCGGCGGCCACGCCGGCGCATACCAGACTGGCGAAGGTTCCCGCAGCAACGCTGGACATCGAGGTGGAGCACAACCTCACCTCGGCCCAGCTGTCGGTTTGGGTGGATGATCACAAGGCTTATACCCACCTACTGGAAGGGTCCGACAAGAAACACCTGATCGTGTTTCACGGCGTCCAGGGGCATGAATCCCATGCTCTGCAACTCGCCCCCGGCAAACACCGGGTCCGGGTAGAGGTCGCATCTGGCTTGGACTCCTACGACCAGTCCGGAACGGTGCAGAGCCAATTCGTCAGTGGAAAAGAGAAGGTGCTGCGGATCCGCTTCAATAAACACAAAGAAATGACCCTAAGCCTGCAATAGTCAAAAGTCTGCCGCTGCCCTGCCCGCTTACTCGGTCTTTTCAAAGAACCAGGGTTGGTCGTTCGCAAGTAAATTCCCGCAAGAAAAATTCCTGCTTTCGGTGGTCTCGTCAAGCGCTACTGCGGCTTGGGTATTGCGCCAGTTGTAGACGCTTGCACCGCTTGGTCTGGGGCTGCTTTGTCTGGGGCTGCTTTGTCTGGGGCTGCTTTGGATGTCGTAGCCGCTGGCGGTTGTTTGCTGGGAGGAATTTCGGTCCCGGCGGGATAGATGAGGATCTGCACCGTGCCCCAACCGGTGGCGGGATTCGCGTCTGTCTGCTTGCCCATTCCCAGAGTCTTAAGCTGACTATCGTCGAATCCGAAGTTCTCCACCAGATACTCGCGCACCACCATGGCTCGAGCTTGGGTGAGCACCAAATCTTTCTGGGTATCGCCTTCCATGCCCGCCGACGCCACGACCACCGCGAACCCGAACGGATTGTTAGCCAGGAACTCGCCCCCGGCGCTGAGCGATTTCTGGTTCTTCAGCTTGGCGGAATCCTGCTTATCGAAGAGCTGCTTGGTTGGGTAGGTAAACGACTTTATCGGCGTGCCTTGCGGCAGGCCTGCGATCTCGTCCTTTGCCAGTTCGGCCGAATCTTCATAGCCGCGGCTCTTGTAATACCCACGCAAGAAGAAGTTGTGCTTTAGGGCTTCCATATTCTCCTGGAAGTCGGTAACCCCGGCCTGCGCCTGGAGCATTGTGTTCTGCATGGTGGCCGTGGTCTGTTCGAGGTTGTTATAAAGCTGCTTATCGTTTACCAGGGCCCCTACGGTTCCCTGCCCCGTGTTGATCTTGGCGCTGATCGAGTCCAGATTCGCTGTCGCCCGGGTGGCGTTCTGGATGGCTTGCTGGCTGCTATCCAGAATGTCGCTGGTCTTTTTGAACAGCGCCGACATTTCGAGCGGCGGCTGGCTGGCGATGGTATCGCCATCCCGCACGTCGGCGGTTCCAGCCGATCCAAACGAGATTGCCAGATACTGGTTGCCTAACAAGCCCTCGGTTTCGATCGAAGCCACCGAGTCCTGTTTGATGATCTCGTGGGTCGACTTCCCCAGATCCATGATGACCGTGACTTTTTCGCCGGGCCGGTTCGGCAAAACGATGCTCTGCACCGTGCCGCTGTGCACCCCGCCCACCCGCACATCGCCGCCGGCATCCAAACCCGCCACGTTGTCGAACTGCGCCTTCAAATGGTAGGTGGAGCTGAAAAGATACTGCTTGCTCCCGATAATGAAAACACCTGCCGCCAGAATCGCCAGCGACACAATGATGAAAGCTCCCAGCCGCGCCGCTCTCGACATAAATCCTCCTACGACTGCTTGAGAAATTCCCTGACAAACTCAATGTCACTCTTCTGCAGTTCTTCAAAGCTGCCTTCGATCACCACGTTTCCCTCGTTGATCAGGGCCAGACGGTCGGCAATCGTCTTCGCGCTGTGCATATCGTGGGTTACTACGATCGATGCCATGTGATGTTCCGCCTGGAGCTTGAGAATCAAATCCCCGATTTCCGCGGAACTGATGGGGTCCAGCCCAGCGGTGGGCTCGTCAAGCAACAAGATGTCCGGCTCCAAAGCCAGCGCACGTGCCAGACCGACTCGTTTCTGCATGCCCCCCGAGATATCCGAGGGCATCTTCTCGAAGTCGCCTTCCATCCCCACTTCCGCCAGCCGCTCCCGGACCCGGTCGTCCCGTTCTGACTTCGACATCTCCTTTCTATGGTGCTGCAGCGGAAAGGCGACGTTCTGCGCAACCGTCAGCGAATCGTAAAGCGCGGCATGCTGGAAGAGAAAACCCATCTTCATCCTGATTTCGCCCAGCTGATCGAGCGAAAGGTTCGCGATGTCTTGACCGTGGATGCGAACCAAACCTGAGTCCGGCCTCTGCAGGCCGATGATGAGTCGCAGCAGGACGCTCTTGCCGGTACCGCTGCGCCCCAGCACCGCCAGAGTCTCGCCGCGCTTCACCGCCAGGCTGATCCCGTTCAAAACCTTTTGACTTCCGTAGGACTTATGCACATCCTCGACGGCGATCACGGGCGCACTGCCGTCTTGCTCGGCTTGTCCTTGCTTCACGGCAATCTGATCGATAGTTTGCATACTGATTTCGCGAGCTGTTTATTCCAGGTTCACGAGAAAATGCTCACGGGAAAAATATGAGAATGAATTTCACCAGCACCACATCCGCCAGGATCACGAACAGCGAGGACAGCACCACGGAACTCGTGGCCGCGCGGCCCACGCCCGCCGCTCCTCCTTCTGTCCGCATTCCCTGAAAACACGCGATCAGCCCGATGATCAGGCCAAACACCATGGTCTTAAATGTGGGCGGCAGGAAATCGTTAAAATCGGCGCCTTTGAAACCGCTGCTGATGAACTGGTGGAACGAGAGGGGCTCAGCCACGGCCTGCGCCACCCATCCCATCAGCAACCCGGAAAAGTCGGCAACCAGGGTCAATAAGGGCAGCACCAGGATGCAAGCCAGAATGCGGGTCGCCGCCAGAAGCCGGTAAGGATTTACCGCCGAAGCCTCGATGGCATCGATCTGCTCCGTCACTTTCATCGACGCCAACTCGGCGCCAATGCCGGCGCCCACTCGGCCGCTCACCACCAGGCCGGTAATGATCGGGCCGGTCTCGTGAATAATAGAGAACACGAGAGCTGCGGGAAGCAACGACTTGGCTCCAAAGCGAGTCAGGCTGTATCGCGCTTCCATGGAGAGAACGACTCCGGTGGCAGCCCCCGCCAAAGCCACCAAGGGCAGAGACATCGATCCGATCTCATCGAGTTGGCGGAACAACTCGCGGAATTCAAACGGCGGGGTCACCGCGGCCCGCAGGACGTGCCAGAAGAATATCCCCAGATCCCCAAACCACTCGATAAACTCGTTGATCAGGCCGAAGACGGACTTCCCCGTCGAGATCTCGGGCAAAGCGCGTTGCTCCGGAAGTGTGGAATCCATCCCTGCGGCCGTCCCCATTGTCCTGTCGATCACGGATTTGGACCTTGATCTGGCGATCCGTGCGCGTTGTTAAGATGCATTCGGGAAAGCAAGGAGTGTGGTCCGCTGTAAAAAAATTCGAGAGCGACATTCCCGCCCACGTACCCCAGGAGGGAGTAGTTGCCCATCCGGAGCGCATCCTTGGCGTTGTAGCGGTCGGGATACCAGGCGTAGACGGCCGTCATGGTGCCGGCGTACGGAGCGACCAACCCAGAGAACGAAAAAATGCGGTGGCCATCATCGCCACGGCGTGCGGTCCAGGTCGAAATGACCGCATGACGCAACCTCGGAAACACTCCTTTGCACTCGCAGCGGTAGTACAGCGTGTCTTCGCGAAGCGCTTGCGCCAGAGCATAGCGCGTCGTGGTGCTGATGGCGGCAATCCCCAGATCGGATCCAAAGCGCTTGCTGTAACCCCCGGCGCCCTGCTTCCACTCCGGTGGGGTGTCGTAAATCTGGTTGATGCCGGCCGCAAGCCCCGCGCCGACGATGGGATACGGACCGAAGGTATCGAAGAGGTAGTTGCGGAGCTTGATAGTTTGTGTCGGGCGGGTATAGCTAAGGTCCGGCAGCATCGGGGTTACGCTGACGACGGTGGAGGGATCTGCCGAATCGGCGAGGGATTGCGCCCTTGCCACTACTGGCAGCGCGGCGACGACCGCGATTGCCACTAGCAGTGCCATACTTCGGCGCATCTTCATGTTCAAGACCTCCTGGGTCGATCTAAGATCAGCCGGCACACCCATAACGGCTCTGTTCTTCATTTGGTCAGCGGGCAGGTTCCGTGGTCGCACTGGCAGGCAATCTCGACTTCTCCGGATCCCGCCTCCTTACAGGCCTGACCGCAGTATTTGTCGCCAGACTTGGCTAGGCACCGGCATGGCAGGTGCGCACATTTATTCTGTTGGTTTGCCGTCATCATGATCTTCAAGTTCTCCTTTAATTATCTGGTTCCGAAGCTGTTCTTTTTCTTCCGATCCACGTAACTGTTTTCCAAACCGCATCTTGAAGGATTGTGACGGGATTCCCCCGCCACTCCCTACTCTCGTCGGGCTCTCCGCCCTTACTTGCCGACGGCCTTTTCCACTTGGCCGATCCATCTTTGAACTTTGCCGGCGTTTTTTTCCGTGTTTCCATCAACTTCCAAGTTCGGGTCGTTCGTCACCTTTCCGACCTCTTCCTTGATTTTTCCCTTCACTTCGTGAACCTTGCCCTCGGTACGGTCTTGCGTGCTCGGTTTCATCGGTTTTCCTCTCCTCTTCCAAGAACTCTGCCCATGTCTCGCCGGCCATCGAACTGATGACAGCCGCCGACCCTTACGCCACTTCTTTTCTTTCAATCATCGTCGGCGCCTGTACCAACTCCACAAACAGCGACCGGTAGTGAATCATTGCCGTTCGCAGGTCTTCCGTGGTTGCGCCATTCTTCCCAACCCGCAACGCAATCTCGTGACCGGACCGGTAGTTCTCCACCACCCGGGGATGGTCGACGGAAATATCGGCGGCTCGCTGATCGAAATCGGAGACGGGATATCCCCGCGTCTTCATTAAAGAGGACACCAGATCGTCGGCTTCCGCCACTGCCCCTTTCGGTGAATCGACAAAACGGGACTGCACGGACTCCCACTGTTTCGAAAAACGTTCGCGCTCCATCGGATCGAGATCGCGCAGGTTGAGCTTCTCAACTCGTTCTTCGCGGTCCGCTAATTTCGCTTCTGCCTTTCGTTGGGATCCGTGCTCCCGCACCGCCCGGTCGTACTCGGACCCGAATCTTTGCCGCAGTTCCGCAGTCGTACGCCTGCGTCTTCGCACCAAAAACCAGCCCAACACTGCGAGGATTACAACCACCACCGCGGCCAGCACAATCAGCTTAGGGTCCAGCATGTTTAGGGTCATCGAAACCTCCTGCCCACAAAACCAAATTTGTTCACAGAGTCCCTTCTGCCGCCAGGACCTTGTGAGTTGCCAGTATCAAGCTTTAGCCTTCGAAATACTGGTCACAATTGATCGTCTTGTGAAGCAATGCCATGGTTGGGAGTGTCAAACCGGGCGCGTCGAATGAGGTACGGAGAGCGCATCGTCCACATATACCCGCGCGGGTGGGGACGTACTTCCCTCACGAAGTGAGCGATTCTGCACAGCGTTGCCGAGGCAGGTGGGCGATTCTATAGGCTGGCTTTACAACGAAGTTTCCCGGACTCAATGTTTGGTCTGGTCGTAACTCTTGCTCAAGAGGCTCGGCGCAAAGGAACAAAATGAAAACACTTAAGTCTTTCTTTCCCTTAGTTGCACTGCTCGCACTTGTCACCCTGGTAGCCTGCTCGCGGCCTTCAACGAAGTCGCCAGACGTTTCTGACAGCCTCCGTAAATCGCTCGATCAAGCCGGACTGAAGAATGTTTCCGTTACGCAGGACCGCGACAAAGGCGTCGTTACCCTGGGCGGAAGCGTCGCGGCCGACAGTGACAAGCAACAAGCCGAATCCATCGCACAATCGGCGGCAACTGGACAGGTTGTCGCCGATCAGATTGCCGTGATTCCTCCCGGTATCGAGAGAGACGCGAAGACGGTGAATTCGGATCTGGACCAGGGCATCGAAAGCAATTTAGATGCGGCCCTCATCCAGAACACCCTGCAGAAGGGCGTCAAGTATAGCGTCAAGAATGGGGTCGTGACTTTGACCGGCGAGGTCAACTCGGAGTCGCGCCGCGCCCAAGTTGAAAAAGCGGCGTCCACCGTTCCCAACGTGCTCCAGGTGGTGAACGAGTTGCAAGTCAAAGATCAGAAGGCCACCTCCACGCCATAACAGTTGACGCCGCCGCGGTAGAACCCGCTCCCTAGTGGACAAGGCTGCGCGGACGACGTAAAGTCTGCGTGTGATCAGATGCCCCAGTCGTCATCCATTGATTGCTCACGCCGAGCGGTACGGCGGACGCACAGCCATAGTCGATGCGCAAGGATCCTTCACCTACGACACTCTGTTGGATTCGTCCCTGCAAGTGGCGACCGCACTGCTCGCCGGCCGCAACCACCTTCAACACACTGATCTTCAACACAACGATCTTCACGAAGAGCGCATAGCCTTTCTGATCACCCCGGGGTTTCCCTGGGTCGCGGTGCAGTGGGGCATCTGGCGAGCGGGAGGCGTTGCCGTCCCGTTACCACTCAGCTCCACCAGGCCTGAGTTGGAATATTTTATCGACGACGCGCAAGCATCGACGTTAGTGTTCGATGCTCACGCCGCTTCCCTGCTAGCTCCGATTGCCGCAGCCCGTGGCATTCGCGCGTTGTCATTTGAGCAACTTCTCTCCCACCGATCGGGAGAATTGCCGGACATCACCTCGGACATCCCCAGCGACCGCCGCGCCATGATTCTCTACACCAGCGGCACCACCAGTCGGCCGAAGGGCGTGGTCACAACCCATGCCAACATCGCGGCGCAGATCGAGACGCTGGTTGAGGCTTGGGAGTGGTCTGCCGACGATCGCATTTTGCTGTGTCTGCCCCTGCACCACGTCCACGGAATCATCAACGTTGTTTCCTGCGCGCTGTGGTCGGGCGCGGCTTGCGAAATGCTGCCGCGCTTCGACGCCAATGCCGTATGGGACTCCATCGCGAGTGGCCGGATAACTCTGTTCATGGCGGTCCCCACCGTTTACGTAAAGCTCATCGCCGCTTGGGAGGCGGCTTCGCCGGAGCGTCGCGCAGAGTTAAGCCACGCGTGCGCCGGGTTGCGCCTGATGGTCTCCGGCTCGGCGGCGCTGCCGGTCAGCACGCTTCATCGCTGGAAGGAAATCAGCGGCCACACCTTACTGGAACGCTATGGCATGACGGAGATCGGGATGGCGCTATCGAATCCATTGCGCGGCGAACGCGTGCCCGCGAGCGTCGGACGGCCGTTGCCGGGCGTCCAGGTTCAGCTGGTCGGAGAGAACGGCAGGCCGGTCGCCCCGGGAACGCCGGGCGAGATCGAAGTTCGTGGGCCGAGCGTCTTCACGGAATATTGGGGCCAGCCCGATGCGACAAGGGCCGCCTTCCGCGACGGATGGTTTCGCACCGGCGATACTGCGATCGTGGAGAACGGCCGCTACCGCATTCTTGGCCGCACCAACATCGACATCCTCAAGACCGGCGGACACAAAGTATCCGCGCTCGAGATCGAGGAAGCACTGCGCTCGCATCCCGCGGTTGCCGAGTGTGCCGTGGTCGGCGTCGCCGACCCGGAGTGGGGTGAGCGCGTCGCTGCAGCCGTGGTGCTGAATGACGGCGATGCCCTCGATCTGCAGTCCTTTCGTACCTGGGCTAAGGAGTTGCTGGCGGCTCACAAAGTTCCGTCGCGGCTTCTCGTGCTGGATGCGCTTCCCCGCAACGCGATGGGAAAGGTAATGAAAACTTCGGTTGCGGCGCTATTTCAAACCGGAAACGGCGACCACCGCGTCATCTAGCACTACCTGACGTTCCTTGACCCGCCGTGATATGCTGCTGCCCGCACATTCTAAGGATACCGCCATGGCCAATCGCGCAGTGACTCTTCCCATGCCTGCCGTTCACACCAAGCTCTCACGCCAGCAGATCACTGGATTCTGGGGCGCCTGGGCTGGGTGGACTCTCGACGGCATGGATTCGGTGATCTATGCGCTCGTCCTCAGCCCGGCACTCACGGAACTGCTTCCCAAGTCAGGCTATAAAGCCACACCGGCCAACGTGGGGTTCGCGGGATCGACTCTGTTCGCCCTCTTCCTGGTGGGATGGGGTCTGTCGTTAATCTGGGGACCGATTGCCGACAAGTTTGGCCGCAGCCGCGTGCTGGCTGCCACCATCTTCGTCTACGCCATCTTCACCGGAGCTGCGGCTTTATCGCAGACGGTGTGGCAATTGGCATTGTTCCGCTTGCTGGCGGGCATCGGAATTGGTGGCGAGTGGGCGCTCGCCGGGACCTACGTCGCCGAAGCCTGGCCCGAAGACCGCCGCAAGATGGGCGCCGGATATCTGCAGACCGGTTACTACGCCGGATTCTTTCTAGCCTCGGCTCTCAACTACACGGTCGCCCCACATTATGGCTGGCGCGCCATGTTCTGGTGCGGCCTCACGCCCGTCATCGTCTCCTTCATTGTCTTGTTCCGCGTGAAGGAGCCCCAGCGCTGGCAGCAAAAGGCCAAGGTAAAATCCGCCGGTGGACCTTCTTCTCTGCGTCGAATCTTCACCGCTCCTTACACGCAGCGCACGCTGGTCAACACCGTCCTGTTGGCTTCGGCCATCTGCGGCCTGTGGGCGGCCGCGGTTTATGCTCCCACGGCAATCATCAACCTCGCAAAACGTGCCGGCATGTTGCAACCGCAGGCCGTACGCATGTCTTCCTTCGGCATGGGATTACTTTCGCTGGGCACTATCCTGGGATGCCTCGCCGTTCCGCCCTTAGCCGAACGCTTTGGCCGCAAACGGACCCTCACCTTTTATTACTTCGGAATGGCAGCCTGCATCCTGCTCAGCTTTGGATGGGCATTCTACCTTCCTCAGGGACTTCATCCCTTCATCGCGGTGCTATTCTTCCTGGGTTTCTTTGGCGGGAACTTCGCCGTCTTCAGTCTTTGGCTGCCCGAGCAGTATGGCACCACGGTCCGCGCGACGGCCTTTGCCTTCACCACTTCCTTCGGACGCTTCATCGCCGCCGGAGTCAACTTCGGCGTGGGCGCATTGGTCAGCCGGATGGGCACTCTCGGCAAGCCGGTCGCCTTCACCGCGATTGCCTTTGGCATCGGCCTGTTGGTCATCCCCTTCGCGGTCGAAACTCGGGGCAAAGTACTTCCTGACTAGCAGATCCAATCAGTCGGAGGGTCTGGTTTCACTGCTGCGGAGAAACTCGGGAATGCAGGTAGTACCGTGGAAGAGGGGCGCTTCAGCGCCGCGTCAGGCGCTCCTCGAGGAGTTGGGTCGGACACAACGGTTACGAACTGCTTTCAGCGTATTCCGCCTGCGTGCCAGAGTCCGTAAGAGAGTGCCTGCGCACGATCAGCAACCCAACCAGCACCGCGCTGACCAGCATGACAACTCTTACATAGAGGCCGGCGTGAAATGTCTGATCGCCTGCCGCGGTTCGGATCAGCCCTGAGGTAGCGCTGATAGTGCAGAATCCGAAATAGAATTTTTCCATCCATCCGCGAGAAATGACCAGAAGCCAAAAAAGAATCGAGGAGACGATGCCAAAGATCCCGCAGAGAATCCATGTGCCAGGACGCACCGTGGACGGCAACCAGATGCCGGAGGCGGGAGTGGCCGCAACCATCTGCCGCACCGCGACCACGAGAAACACGACCGAATGCACCAGCGCCACGACGGCGCGTCTGCGGTTGGTCAGAATGGAAAATCCGCCCATGTATCCATACTCTACCGAAAGCGCCGGACCCCAGGCTGTGATCCACATCACATGAGGCGAGAACGCCTCACGACGCACCCGCTTTTATCCCAAACTACGCTCCCGGCACAATTTGCTTCTCAAGAAGCACGTTCAGGAGGCGGCTCAGTTGTACCTTCTTTTCAGCGCTGATGGGCTGTTCGACCGTCTCTTCGGTGAGCCCCTCAAGTTGGTGGACCAACATCCGAACCGCAATGTCGCTCGGGACGTAAATCGCTTCGGTGGGAAGCGTGAGTTCCCAAGTATCATGATCCCGGCGGACCAGCAGCCAACGCTGTCGTTCGGTCCGCTTGGTGGAGTTCTTCCCTTCCCCAGCGAGGTTCAAGACTCCGTTGATGCGAACTTCGGCCCAGCCCCGATTGCCTTGCAGGCTCACTCGCTCGACCGAGACCTCGTCGAAAACCATCAGAGGATAGGAAGGTTTGAGCACATCCTGGCCACGAAGTATTTCGCCGTTTTGGGTCAGCGCCTGCTCCAGAGCATCGGTTACTTCCTTGGCCTTCGGGCGCTTCGAATGAACCAGCTGGACGCCCCGCATAGCAGTCGTGGCGGCATTCCCCGTCTGTGGTTCCTCACTTGCCGTAAAGCCTATGTTCCGCGCCACCAGCGGATGCGCCTCAGAACTCGCCGCCACTTTCGCATTATCCTCTCGGCTCGAAGCGTCGGCTCGCATCGTAACCGGGACCGCGGTGATATAGCGCAAGAAACGGGGATGTCCGCGCTCTCTCCAATAGGCGGAATCGTAAGAATCCACGCCCAGCCCAGAACGCAACGCGCTGAAAAACGAGCGCTGCGCCGGATTCACCGCAATGCCCACATGCCCCGGCCAGACCACCAAGTCACCCGGTTGTGGACGCGTCACCCGCCGGAATTCGCCGCTTCCGGTGTACAGGCTCGAGGAGCTCGCATAGGCATAGGGAAATCCTGCGCGTTCGTAGACCGCATGCACAAGGTGCGAACAATCGGACTCCAAGTCGGGATTTGCCCGGGATTCCAAAGCGGCGCCAATCACCGCCAAACCTTCGTCGGAAGTTAGCATGCGGGAAGCAACTCGC
Source organism: uncultured Acidobacteriaceae bacterium (assembly GCA_963749985.1). Taxonomy (GTDB): domain Bacteria; phylum Acidobacteriota; class Terriglobia; order Terriglobales; family Acidobacteriaceae; genus Sulfotelmatobacter. Next base: position 117,503 of record CAVVOS010000012.1, read on the forward strand.
TTCGACCGCCCATCAAGAGCATTACCCGTTGCGGAGTAGTTCGCGGCCATCGGCTCGCGATTCTGCTGCGCCCTCAAAGCTACCGGGACGACAGCGCACAGCAAAGGAAACAGCAATAAGAACCTGCCCGTTTGTTGCCACGGCATAATCCCTATTGTGATGGGCGTCGGAATCTGCCGCAGGTTACCGAAGGGCTACCGCTTCAACGAAAGAGTTCTACTCCAGCCGCACGAGGCGATACGGTCACTGCCCCTTTGAACTCGGCACCATGCGGAAAGCAAAACGGCGGAGCCGTTGTGCTCCGCCGCTTCGTGTTCCAGGCACTGCCAAGTTCGACAGCTACAGATTAATGATGTTCGCCGCCACCGCCATGAGAAGCTCCGCCGTGCGATGCTGCGGCATGGGATTCTCCGTGTGAGGCGCCACCCCGCGCTGCTGCGGCATGGGGCGCACTATGAGTAGCGCCACCGCGCGCCGCTGCAGTATGCACACCACTACTACTGTGGCCCGCGCGTACTCCCACGGACCCATGTCCACGATTGCCCGCATAAGCGCGTCCACCACCGTGTCCGCCCGCGACGTACCTTCCGCCCCCACCGCCGCTGAAGCGATGACCACCCCAGCCGTGACCATAGCCCCAATTCGCCCATGGGCCCACGCCCAGGAAGATACCGTTATAGAAATACCCCGGCCCATAGAAACCCATCGGTGCGCAGCCGTAAGGCGCATAGTCATAGTAGCCGTAGGAACACATGGGCGGGGTTACACCTACCCCGATCACAACTTGCGCGCCGGCCGTTGGCGCCAGCGCCAGGAGCGTGAGCAACGTTGTTGTACCGGCCAAAATCAGACTGCTCTTTGTCAACTTCTTTGCCCAGGGGGCCACGCTCTTGAATTGCCACATTTTGTTATCCTCCGGAACTTCCACCTGCGATCAAAAGTTATATTTCCAGTATCAGGCTCTTGCTCATAGATAACTGATCAATACAGACCGCCATCCGCCACGGCCTGCTAAGCCATAACGCCGAGCCCGAAAAACGGCCGCCGCCGAAACGACAGCCTCTCCCGCATATTCTGGTATTCTGCCTTCCATCACTCCTATGAAATCTATCGACCGGCCGCGGCTTGCTTCCTTGATGGTGCGTGAGCCGAAGCTGCTGCTGGTGCTGGGAGCAGCGATTTGGTGGACAGCGTGCGCATCGATTGGTCCGCCCCTGCCGCCATCGCTCGAGTTGCCCAAGCCGCCAACCGATCTGCACGCGGTGCGCAAAGGCGACAGAGTCACACTGACCTGGACCATCCCGGCCCGGACGACGGACCGTCAGAGCGTGCGTTATTTGGGAAAGACTCGCATCTGCCGAAGCGTTGGCGGGGGTTTCACTTCTGTCGCCGCGCCCGGTGTTGGCGCGGCGCCGAAAGAGTGTGGAACGCCGGTGGGAGATGCGCCGCCGCCTGCGGATTTCACTCAGGCGAGAAAATCATCCGCGAAGAAGCTGACGGCGACCTTCACCGACATTCTGCCTGCAGCGATTGAGCAGGCGAACCCTACCAGTTTTGCCGCCTATGCGGTTGAAGTTTTGAACGCTGCCGACCGAGGCGCGGGGATTTCGAATGAGGTGCGGATCCCACTGGTTCCAACGGTCGCGCCTTTCGGTAGTTTTCGCGCGCAGGCAACGGCTCAGGGTGTGCTGATCTCCTGGCAGTGTCCCCCTACGTCGGGAACAAGAACCGACGTGAAATATCTGTTCCGCATCTACCGGCGCGCGGAAAGCAAACTGGCAGCGAGCAAAATCGCGGACTTAGATGCCACTGAGTGCGCCGCCGGGCCGAACAGGATCGTTCCGTTGGCGGCAGCGGGCGCATCGACCTCCAACGCAGGAGCAAATGCGAACGAGCAACCTGACAACATCGTCACGTCGTTTCTCGACCACACGTTTGAGTGGGAAAGCACTTACTTCTACCGGGCCACCGTGGTGAGCGTGATGGAGACGGCGGGCAAGCCGACGGTTGAAGTGGAAGGCGACGATACTGCCGAGGTGAAGGTGTTCGCGCACGACGTGTTTCCTCCCGCGGTTCCATCAGGATTGCAGGCTGTGTTTTCCGGGCCGGGACAACAGCCCTTCATCGATCTGATTTGGGCGCCGGTCACGGACGCGGATCTGGAAGGCTATAACGTCTATCGTCACGACGAAGGTGCGGCTGCGGTGAAGCTGAACTCGACTCCCGTAAAAATACCGGCGTTCCGCGACACGCACGTTCTAACCGGCAAGAAATATTCTTACTCGGTGTCGGCGGTCGATCAGCGTGGGAACGAGAGCGCAAAGTCGGAAGAAACCAGCGAGGATGTCCCGTAGAGAAGGTTCCGTAGGTTTCGCCGCACAGCCCGCATCTGCTAACCTGCCTTTGCTATGGATTACCTCTGGACCCCGTGGCGCTACGCCTACGTTTCCACCGCCGAGAAAGCGCGCTCGTGCGTTTTCTGCGATGCGGTCAAGGCAGGCGACGACGAGAAGGCTCGCATTGTGTATCGCGGCCAGCAGTGTTTCGTCATCCTGAATACCTATCCCTACACGCCCGGACATGTGATGATCGTCCCCTACGCACACCTGGACGAGCTCCAGAAACTGCCGCCCGAAGCCGCGAGCGAAATGATGGCGCTCTCGCAACGCATGGAGTCGGTGCTCCGCGAACTCTACCAGCCGGATGGCATCAACCTGGGCATGAACATCGGTAAAGCCGCCGGCGCCGGCATCGCGGGTCACATTCACATGCACGTCCTGCCGCGCTGGGTGGCGGATGCAAACTTTGTTTCGGTAGTGTGCGAGACGCGGATTCTCCCGGAAACGCTGGAGCAGACGTGGAAGCGGATGACAACGGTGCTGAAGCCGTAGCCTGCTAACCAGAAACGAGCTTCTCCATTTCCTTCTCGTCAATCACCTTCACGCCCAGCTCCTTCGCCTTATCCAGCTTCGATCCCGCGTCCGCGCCCGCCACCACGTAATCCGTCTTCTTGCTGACTGAACCGGTTACCTTCCCACCCGCATCTTCGATCATCTTCTTCGCTTCATCGCGGGTGACGTGTGCCAGCGTTCCCGTCAACACAAATGTCTTCCCGGCAAGTTGGGTTCCGCGTTGTTTTTTCTCGCCCGTGAGGGTCAGCTTCGCTTCTCGCAGACGCTCGACCAGCTTGCGATTGGCCGCGATGCTGAAGAATTCCACGATGCTCTCGGCGATGCGCGGTCCAACTTCGTTCACGTCCTGCAATTCTTCTACGCTGGCGTTCTCCAGCCCTTCCATCGATCCAAAATGCTCGGCGAGAAATTGCGCCGTGCGCTCGCCAACCATCCGAATGCCCAGGCCATAGATCACCCGCTCCAGCGGCAACTTCTTCGAGGCCTCAATCTCGTCGAGAATGTTCTGCGCCGATTTATCGCCCATGCGCTCCAGGCTGAGCAAGTCGGCCTTGGTCAGCTTGTAAATGTCGGCGACATTCTTCACCAGGCCGCGCTCGGTGAGTTGAGTCACCAGCGCGTCGCCCATGCCGTCGATGTTCATCACTCCGCGCGAAGCAAAGTGCAGAATGGTTTCGCGCAGCTTCGCCGGACAATTCGCGTTCACGCATCGATAATCGACTTCGCCTTCGGTGCGAACTACCTTTGTCCCGCACACCGGGCATTTCTCGGGCATCTCAATATCCTTAAGGTCGTGTGGACGAGGATGCTCCTTATCGTCGATGACCTTCGCCACCTTCGGAATCACATCCCCGCCTCGCTCTACCTGCACCCAATCACCAATCTTGATTCCGAGTCGCCCAATCTCATCCGCGTTGTGCAGCGTGGCATTGCGAACGGTAGTGCCTCCGATGAACACCGGAAGCAACTCAGCCACAGGCGTAAGTTTTCCTGTGCGGCCGACCTGCCAACGGACATTCTCCAGCTTCGTGATCCCAGCCCGCGCGGCATATTTATAAGCAATCGCCCAGCGCGGAGCTTTGCCCGTAAACCCAAGCTCGTCCTGCAAAGCCGTGCGATCTACCTTGATGACAATGCCGTCTATTTCATAAGGCAGCGAATCGCGCTTCCCTTCCCACTGCAGAATGAACTCCCAAGCTTCGTCGATGCCATGCACCAGCTTGCGGTTTTGGTTCACCTTGAATCCGGCGGCATGCAGCGCGTCCAAAGTTTTGGAATGCCGGTCGAAATAGGTGCGGCCGTTTTCCAGCAGCATGTAGGGGAAGTAGTCGAGCCGCCGTTCGGCCGTCACTTTCGATTCGAGCTGGCGCACCGTGCCGGCCGTGGCATTGCGCGGATTCGCAAACACGGCAAGCCCCTTGGCCTCGCGGTCGTCGTTCATCTTTTTGAACGCGGCCAGGGGCATGAGCAGTTCGCCGCGCACTTCGAAGTTCACAGGAACGCCGGCTTTCTTCAGCCGGTCTTTCGGAATGGAAAGCGGTACCGAGCGGACCGTGCGCACGTTGAGCGTCACGTCTTCACCCACGCTGCCGTCGCCGCGGGTAATTCCGCGCACCAGCTTGCCGTCTTCATAAATCAGCGCCAGCGACATGCCATCGAGTTTCAGCTCGCAAACGTAATCCACGTCGCTGCGCCCACTCAGCTCGTGGACGCGGCGTTCCCAGTCGCGCAACTCTTCTTCGTTGTAAGTGTTGTCGAGCGACAACATGGGCGAAGAGTGCGGCACCTTGACGAATCCTTCGCGCGGCTTGCCGCCCACGCGCTGGGTGGGCGAATCCGGCGTGATCAGCGCAGGATTCTCCGCCTCCAGATCCTTGAGCTTCTGCATCAGCTTGTCGAATGCAAGGTCGCTGATCTCGGGACGATCGAGAACGTAGTAAAAATACTCGTGCTGCCGAATCTCCTCGCGCAGCGTTTCCAGTTTTTTTGCGGCGTCTTTGCCTGAGGCAGTCATAGCCAAAGATTATAAGTGGGCAGGAACCGCGTAGGGACAGCCGCCTCGGCTGTCCGCCGAGCGCAGCAGGCTGCTCGTGAACGCTCAGGCGAAGTCCCAATTCCAGCGGGAGCGAGAAGGCAGCTTCTGTTTTTTCGTTAGGAACGCTTCAAGTTCAGGGTACGCTGGATTTGGCTGGGCTTCGCTCAGGCGGACGGCCGAGGGCGGCTGTCATACGTGAGTCGATATGGCGTTTTACCGGCGTAACCTGCCTCATCTGCAACGCGACGATAAGCGGCACTTCGTCACGTTCTGCACATTTCGTCGTTGGATCTTGCCAACTGCCGCGCGCTCGATCGCGCTGCAATGTTGTCTGCACGACAACGACGTCAAATGCTTTCTTCATGTTGCCGCTATCATGCCCGATCACGTACACCTGATCTTCACTCCTTCAGTAAGCTTAGAGAAGCGTGAGATTTATTCGCTGGCCGAAATCATGGGCGGAATCAAGGGAGCATCGGCGCAACTCATCAATCAGGCGCTGGGTCGCCGTGGAAGAGTGTGGCAGACGGAATCTTTTGATCGGGTGCTGCGGTCTTCAGAATCGCTGGACGCAAAGATAGGCTACATTCTCGATAACCCCATTCGTGCGGGATTGGCTTCTAAATGGCAGGATTACGCGTGGGTCTGGAGGCGGACGGAGGAGCATCCACATGCGGTAGCCTAGACGCCTTCGCTGTGCTCGGTGGACAGCCGAGGCGGCTGTCCCTACGTGGGCCGTGATAATTGCTCACACCGCGCCTTCTCATGCCAGCCAACAAGATTGCTCAGGTACAATCCATCTTCGATCCCGCCATGCGTAAGGCAGCCTTGCTCTATAACCCCGATTCCGGCGGCGGCCGCAACCCGCGCCACGCCGAGTTGGAATCCGTGCTGGCATTGCTTCGCGGCGCAAACGTCGAGGCCGATCTCGTCCTCACCGACTCTCGCGCGCACGCCGAAGAGCAGGCCCGGCAAGCCGTCCTTCGCGGCTGCGACGCTATTTTCGCCTGCGGCGGCGACGGCACCATCCACAACGTGGTTCAAGTCCTCGCCAACACTCGCGTCGCGCTCGCAATTCTTCCCATGGGGACGGCCAACGCTCTGGCTCACGATCTCGGCCTGCCCATGAATGTCGCCGCAGCGGCGCGGGCCGCTCTTCAGGGCACGCAGCGCAGAGTCGCGCTGGGCTGCATACGGTACCTCGATCTCGACGGCCAACCCGGCTCGCGCTTCTTCATCGTCGCCGCCGGCGCGGGAGTGGATGCCCACCTCTTCTACAAACTCCACGCCGGCAGCAAGCAGCGCATGGGCATGGCAGCCTACTACGCCAAAGCGTGGCAGCTCTGGTTCACCTATGCCATGCCGCGCTTTCGGGTTGAGTTTGCTGAAACCGGTTCGGATCAGCCCCGCCATGCCGACGTCACGGAATTGATGGCGGTGCGCATCCGCAATTTCGGTGGAGTGCTGCAGGAACTGGCTCCAGGGGCCTCTCTGGAGCGCGACGATCTGAGGCTGGTCTGCTGCCGCACCGCCAGCCGTCTGGCTTATCTTTCCTATGTAACGCGCGGACTGCTGCGCCGCAGTTGGAAGGTGCCGGGCATCGATCTTGCGTACACCGGAAGAGTTTCGTGCCACTACCTGAACCCGCCAACTTCCGCCTATGGCACACCGCCGGCGAAGGTCTATGTCGAGGCGGACGGCGAACTGGTGGGCACGCTCCCCGCGGAAATCACCGTCGTCCCCAACGCGCTCACCCTCTTGTCGCCCTCACGGTAATTTCCGGTAGTTGGTTAACCTCCGTTTGGCCCGTCATCCGGGAGCGCAGCTGCCATCGATTCCTACAGGCCGAAGCCGACTTATCTTGGTCCCTGTAGCCGATGACTGCAGTCGGGCCTAACCGGTACCCAGATACGAACAAAAAAGCCCTCTCCCACAGGGCAGAGGGCGGTGGCAGTCGAAACGTGTTTAGTCGTCGTCGTCAGCCTTGGTCGGTGCCGCGCGATTGAAGTCGCTCGCGGGGCGAACGGTCTTCTCGCCGGGGTAAGGGCGAGTAAACCCGGTGGATTCGTACCAGTTCAGGTGGTTGACGGTGTCGGAGTCTTCGGAGTCTGGCGTGTGCTGTTTGCCAGCAAAGACCTCCGCCTTCTTCGCCATCCATCCAGCCCGCAGAGCCTTCACCACAGGGCTCTCGGTCTGTTTGGACTGAGCCTTGACAGGATGAGCCGGACGGACCGCAGGGCAGGAGGGGATGTTCTGAGTGGGAGTCTGGTTAACGCCCGTGTTCAGCGCGAGCGCGTTCGGCACGTGCGTCCACGGCAGGAAGTTTTCCGGCGGCGGGTAACTGGTGAAGAGCGTCAGCATCGGCGAGGCCACGAGGTCGTACTGGTTCATGGGCTTGATGCCGAGAATCTGCTCGATGGTGCGGGTCATGTTGACTTGCGTGTAGAAGGTGCTGTCTTCGATGACCCCACCCCCTTGGTCGGAGTTCACCTGGATGACGTAGGGGCTGAAAACATAACCCGGGCTGCGGTGACCATCGACATGGTCGACGCCGTTCTGCGCGTCGTCTTCTTCGACAAAGATCGCCGAAGAGGACCAAATCGAGCTGTGGCTGATGGCGTCGACATAGCGGCCAAGGGCCAAGTCGTTATCGGCCTGCATGGCTTGCGAGGTCGGCGGGCCGCCGGTGTGGTCGGAACTGATCCACATGAACTCCAACTGGGGCACTGTACCGTTGGTCACGTCATTCTGGAAGGTCTGATTCCAGATGTCGAAGCGGAACTGGTCAGGAATACCCAGGTCGAACTGCGGATAGTTCTGGACCGTGTTGTTAATCAGGTTCGGGAGCGGGGAGTGCGAGGCAACTGTGTTGTAGTTGTAGAGCTGGCTCTCAGCGCCACACTCGTAAGCCGTAAAGTCGTTGTAGAAGTCGATCCAGAGTGGCTCGGTGGTCGACCCGGTCGGAGTCAGGAACGTGTTGTACTCGATGTACTCGCCGAAGTTCTTAAACGAGACGCCGTGCTTTGCGGCCTGGTCCCACAGGTGGCCGACCTTCTGGTAGGCAAGCGCCTCACCGCCGTTGGAGGGGTAGTCGCGGAGCCAGTCCGGCGACTGGATGTCGTCGGAGTAAGGAGCCATGGCCTGCGTGATCCAGTTGTGACCGTCAGCCGACTGGCGGCTCGGGTCGTAGAAGTTGTCCAACAGCGGGAAGCGCTCCACCAGCGCGTGCGCATTCGGAGTGACCGGGGTGCCACCGTCTGCGGAGCCGTCTCCGAAGACTGCCAGGGAGGGATCCCCGTTGCCGCCGACCACGTCGCCCAGCATCTGATCGTAGGTGCGGTTTTCACGGATGATCACAAAGACGTGCTTGATCAGCGAGGGTGCGCCGATCTTAGCCGGGATCGCGACTGGCGGGGTCTTGCTGCTGCCACCGGAGGCGGAGGCAATATTGACCTCGAGATCCCAGTGGTTGTTCTGGGTGACCTGCGTCGTCATCGCCGTCAGGGTTGCGCTCGCAACGGGAACAGAAATGATGCTCACGGTCCCGAGGTCCTGGTGGGTGTTCAAGTCGGTCACGCCGTGGTAGGTTCCGTACGAGTTTTCGTATGTATTCGTCGGGGGCGGCAACACACCATAGCCAGTGGTGCCGAGGCCCTTGTCGTTGGCAACGAGCAGCTCACCGTCCGCTGCGTCCAGCACGACCGAGCTCGGCGCATAGCCGGTCGGGATCAGGCCCGAAACCGTGTAGGTGCTTAGGTCCACCACGGCAACCGCATTAGCATTGTAGAGCGCGACGTAGGCAATGTTGTTCACCGAATCGACGGCGATCGAGTTCGGTCCCACACCAACCTCGGCTCCGCCGGGCACTGTAATCCCCAGCCCAGGGTCAAGGTTAATCGTTTGCGTCACTGTGTTCGTGGCCGTGTTGATAACCGAGATGCTGTCGCTATAGGCATTGGCGACCAGCAGGTCCTGGCCCCAGAAGGCCATACCCGTCGGGTGCAGACCGACCACGATGTTTTTGGTGACCGAAAACGAGGACAGGTTCACCACGGAAATGGTGCCGCTGGCCGTGGCGCCAGTCGGATTGCTGGCTACGACCGGGGTGCCGTTCGAGTATCCCTGGAAGTCAGTCGCTCTAGCGATCCGTCCGCCCTCGTTGGAGACGTAGGCGGTGGTACCATCCGCCGAGATCACCACGCTGTGCGGGACGTTACCGACGCGGATCTCCGGACCCTCGGTCGGATTCGGCACCGTCAGGTTGATGCTGGTCAGCGTGTCGTTGTTGTCCAGCACCACGTAAGCGGTATTGCCATTCGGCGTAATCGCGATACCCATCGGGTAGGAAGTGTAGGCACCATCTGACACAACCGAGACGGTCTGGCCGCAGGGGATTTCAATGCTGCCTGTAGTCCCCGGAGGGCTGCCCGAGGGGGGCGTCGTCGTAGCATTGTATGGGTAGCAGGTAACGGTGGTCAGATAGCCACCGCCGTTGACGTCCAGCGGAACGCTCACCTGGGCGTAGTTTGAGAGCAAGCCCGTCGTCGGGTTGACGCTGGCGATGGCAACGTAGGCGGGCCCGTAGCCGCCGTCTTGGCTAAACAGCAGGTACGCGCCGTTCGGCGTATAGGTGATGCCGGTGGAGCTGCCGCTGTTGTTGCCTAGTGGTGGTTTGTAGGTCTGCAGGACAGCGCCGGTCTGGGTGTTGAAAACGGTAACGGACTGCGGGGCGCCCATTTGAAGAACGGCGGCGGTGTGATTGCCAGTGGGGTTCAGCGCGATGGCCTTGGCCCGGGTCGTGGTGCTGAGGTAGACCTGGATGCCGGCGGGGGTGATGATCGAGCCATTACTGACGACCCACGGCTCGGGCAAGGTTAACCCGTAGTTCGGGCCCTGCGATCCGTTCTGGTTCTGGCCTAACTGGTAGGTCGGGAACTGTGTGGACTGCCCAAGCGCCGAAACGCTCAGAGCAGCTACCAGCAGTCCGACGAATAAAGGCATACGCCTCTTCGTTGACTTATTGCTAGACTTTGGGGACATTATGATGCTCCTCCTCCTGGTTCTAGCCAGGGGATACCATCCTCGCAGCACCGGGCTAACGCGAACATGACGGCGAGATTACGTTCTTGTCATCTTCAAGAGAAGACGATCATGCTGCTTTGTCTGCACCGAAGCCGACAGCCAGTCACAACCAGTCGGAATATGCCTGCTTGATGAAGTCTGCGCGGTCTCCGCACACGGATCAGTTCGTGGATTTTCGGCAATCGGAAACTCGCCCTCTACACTTCCCCGCTCCCTTGGCATTTTTTCCCCACTCCCCATAGAATCGTCTCTACCCGCTTGGAACCCGTCACCCATTTCCTGACCGGCGCCTGCATGGGCCGCGCCGGCCTCAACCGCAAGACCGCGCTCGCCACGCTCACGCTTACCCTTGCCGCCGAAGCTCCCGACCTCGACGTGCTCGGCCGCTTCCGCGGCTCCGCCTTCGGCTTCGCCCATCATCGCGGCTTCACTCATTCCTTCCTCGGCATTGTGCTCGTGGCCGCCCTGGTTGTCGGGTTCGTGTATCTCGTCTGGCTAATCCGCGGCCGCAAACTCAAAGATCCCAACCTTCCCCCGCGCTGGGGAATCCTCTTCCTCTATGCCTGCCTCGCCGGTCTCAGCCACATCCTGCTCGACTTCACCAACAACTACGGCGTCCGCCCCTTCTGGCCCTTTTCGGAAAAGTGGTACTCCTGGGACATTGTCTTCATCTTCGAACCAATCATGTTCGGTCTCCTTCTCTTGGGATTAATTACGCCGTCCTTCTTCGCTCTGATCGACAAAGAAATCGGCGCGCGGCAGCGTGGTCCGCGAGGTCGCATCGCCGCCAGCATTGCTCTGATTGCCGTCGTCCTGCTGTGGGCCGTACGCGACTTCGAACATCGCCGCGCCCTGAATGCGCTCGCCGCCCGCACCTATGAAGGCGCCGATCCCGCGCGGGTTTCCGCCTATCCTTCGTTCTCGGATCCATTCCACTGGTATGGGGTCGTCGAAACCTCCAGCTTCTTCGTCCTCGCCCCCGTCGATTCCCTGCGTCCCGAAGTCAATCCCGGAGCTGCCGAGGACGACAAGCTCGATATCCTCTACAAGCCGGAAGAGACGCCCATCACCCTCGCCGCCAAGCGCTCCTACCTCGGACGCGCCTATCTCGACTGGGCGCAGTATCCCATCACTGAAACCGAAACCCTCCAGCCTCCGCAAGACGGCTACATTGTGCACTTCCAGGATCTCCGCTTCGTGCAGTTACCCAGCCTGTTCGGCCGCTTCCGAGGCAGCCGCGATGAAACCTCCAGACCACTCGGCGCCGGCGTTCAACTCGATCGCAATCTCCGCATCGTCGGAGATGTCTCCGGCTCTGGCAAAAAGCGCATCACCGTCCCCGAACCTTAACAACGCAGCTTTTATTGTCATCCTGAACAAGCGTTCTTTGCGCACTGAAGAGCCTGTCCCGAGCTTGCCGAGGGAATCTGGGCGAGCCGTGCGAAGCGTCGCGCTTTTTGCGACGCAAGAATCGCGCGTTCGGCTCGCCTCCTTATTGATCTGAGCCACAAGCCACTACCCCCGCGCTGACCCTTGACGGCCCCGCACTCTAGCGCTGACAATAAGTTCTGCGTCTCCTGAGGTGCTCATGCTCGCTTATCTATTCGTCATCATCGCCGTCGCGGTAAGATTTCTGCCTCACCCTTTTGCCTTCACTCCCGTAGGAGCCGCGCTCTTGTTCTTCGGCGCCCGCGGCCCGCGACGCCGCCTCTGGATTCCGTTGCTTCTGCTGGCTGCCTCTGACGTTATCCTGACCACCCTGATCTACCGCTATCCCTTCACCTGGGATCACTTCGTCACATGGGCCTGGTACGCCGGCATGCTGTGGCTGGGCACCACGCTGCGGGAAAACTCCGGCGCATTCCGAATCATGGGCTCGGCCCTGGCCGGCTCCGTGGTATTTTTCCTGGTCAGTAACTTCGCCGTCTGGGCCGCCTGGGGAGACTTATATCCGATGACTTTCGCTGGCCTGATGACTTGTTACGCGGCTGGTCTACCCTTCTTCCGCCGCGCCGTCGAAGGTGATTTGCTCTTCACCGCCGCCATGTTCGCCGCGCCGGTCGTCTTGCACTCGCTCTCCGTACGGCTGCGCAAATCTCCCGGCAACATCGCCGCCGCTTAACCGACTCAGATCGCGGATAGTGGCTAAATTTGAAATCTTCAACGTTGCGCCCCTCGGCGTCATCCCGAAGTCCCGCGTTTTCACCAGCGGGACGAGAGCCTGCCCTGAGCGAAGTCGAAGGGGATCTCCCGTGCGAACACACCCGCCCTTTTTCAAACTGAGCCACTACCGGATCACGCCATCGCTTTAGCCACGCCGTAACTTCGCCAAACAGATCAGCCTCAGCCGCTGGGGCCTGATTTTCTGCTCCTTCGCGAGCGCCGCCGCACCAGCAGCCCTATCAGAACTCCCAGGACAATCACCGCCAGCACCCAATAAATATGTCGGCGGAAGACCATCCCCATCAGTCCCACAATCTGCGGCCCAAACCATAGCGTCAGCAACGAGAGCACGAGAAACCGCACAAACCTTCCCGCAAAGATGGCGGCCAGAAAGTCGCGGAAGCGCATCTCGAACACCGCCGCCCCCAGCACGAAGATCTTGAACGGCATCGGCGGAGGCAGCATCCCCGGAAACATCAGCGCCCAAAACTCATGCTGCTCGAACGAGCGATGAATCCGCAGGAAGCGCTCCTCCGAAATCCGCTTCCGCAGCACCTTTTCGCCGCCCAGATATCCAATGATGTAAAGCGGAATGCTCCCCAGCGCCGACCCCAGCGACGCCATCACCACATAAAACAGCATCCGCTTGGGGTCCTTGTACACATACGCCGCCACAATCGCGTCCACCGGCATGCCCAGCAGCGCCGAATCCGCAAACGCAATGGCAAACACTCCCCAGATTCCGAAATGCTGCAGCAGCCCCCAAATCCAAGCCGTGTACCGCGCCAGAATGTGTCCAATGGTTTTCAAAGGAAAAATTAGTTTACGTGAAAGCGGTGTCTGGGCGACACCTTAAGACTAGCCAGGGAGGGCTTAAAAGTTATCCAAATCGCTATCGCATAAAACGTATTTACACAACGTAAATACACAAGGCGTCATGGCAGCCGCCTACGAGTGTTCCGTCTTCCCTTCCAGCAACTCCAGCGCGTGCGGCACCAACTCCAGCACCGCCCGCAGCGATTCCACTGCCCCACTTGGACTGCCCGGCACATTCAAGATCAGCGTCTTGCCCCGCATGCCGCACACTCCGCGGCTCAGCGCCGCAAACGGAGTCTTCTTCAAACCCTCGGCCCGCATGCGCTCGCCCACGCCATCGACCAGGCGCTCACAAATCGCTTCCGTGGCTTCCGGCGTAACGTCGCGCAGCGCAATCCCGGTTCCGCCCGTGGTAACGATGAAGCGCGCTTCCAGCGCCAGATGAACCAGGGCATTCTGAATCTGCATGGAATCGTCCTGCACGATCCGCGTCGCCACCACATGAAAGCCCGACTTTCCCAATAATTCGGCGACCGCCGGACCTGAAACGTCCGCGCGTTCTCCGCGTGAACACGAATCGCTAACCGTGACCACCGCCGCCGTCAGCAACGCGGCACCGCCCTCAATTGTCGAGGAGAACATCATCCTCCTCTTCGATCTTGCCGACGCTGCCACCGGTGGTTGTACTGGGACTGCTCGGACTGGAACTGCTGGCATCGGCACCGGCGCTGTCTTCGACAGGCTCGGCGCCTCCATCGCGCTGCGATTCATCGAGCAGGCGCAGGCCCTCCATCAGCAGACCTTGGGTGTTGAGCTTCGTGGTTTCCTGATCGGTCTTGCCCTCGAAGTTCAGCTCGAAATTGCCGCCGGTCCAGCGCAGAACTTTGAAGACGGCTTCATCCCCCTGCAAAGTTCCGTAAGTCGCGTGCTTCACCTGACCTTCGACAAAAAAGACTTCGCACTTCTCGCCTTCGTTGTTCAGCTTGAGCTGGCAGCTCTTGCGGCCCATTTCCAAAGACTGCATCAGGTCAATCACATTCATCTGCGAGAGGTTGCCGCGAACCACGCCGTCGGAAGGCGCGGTCTTCGCCATTTTCTCGAGCGCAATGCGGTCGACGGTGCGCTTGATGCGGCGCGTGGCTTCCTTCAGGAAGAACGGCTTCGCCAGGTAGTCGTCGGCGGCATCGGCGGGCGAGAGCCGTTCATCGATATCGGCCCGGCTCGCCATCAACACGGCCGAGAAATTCGCCGTCGCCGGACGGCTCTTCAGCTTCTCGACCAGTTGCCGACCATCCATGCCGGGCATGCGGTAGTCGCAGACCACCAACTCCGGCGGATCGTCCACGGCCTTCAGCAGAGCGTCGGCCGCGTCGGTTGCAGCCACCACGCGCGCGAACGGAGTGAGCGCATGCTGAAGCATCCCCAGTACCATGGGGTTATCGTCGACCAAAAGCAGTTTGACGTCATTCGCCATTCGATTTCACTTCACCCGCCGGTACTCCCCGCCCTTGCCACCACTCTTCCGCTCCAAGACAATCTCCTGAATCTCCATCCCCTTATCGAGGCCCTTCGCCATGTCAAAAATTGTCAGGGCGGAGATGCTGGCGGCGACGAGGGCTTCCATCTCGACTCCGGTTTGGGCGGTGGTGGTGACTTTGGAGATAATGGCGACGCCATTCTCGCATAGCCTCATCTCGACATCAACGTGGGAGAGAGGCAGGGAGTGGCACATCGGGATCAGGTCGGCGGTGCGCTTGGCGGCCATGATTCCGGCGATGCGAGCGACTTCGAGCGGATCGCCTTTGGGATTCTTCGGAAGCGCTTGCAGTACAGAGGGTTTCATGCGGACGAAGGCGCTGGCCTCGGCTTCCCGTTTGGTGGGGGCTTTGCCGGAGACATCGACCATCCGGGCGCGGCCGGCTGCATCGTAGTGAGAGAGCTTCTTCGCCATGCAGAAGTTCTATCTTACAGGGAACCAGTGGTCAGTGGTCAGTGGTCAGTGGTCAGTGGTCAGTGGTCAGTGGCCAGTGGCCAGAGAGGAGCTGATCCGATTGATGCATCTGCAGGGCTGGTTCCACTCAAGAGCGCAGATGGGCTTGTTTACCGGAGCATGATTGGGATCCACTCGCCGGCGAGGATGTGCTCCCGATCGGGTGGGATGACGATGTAGCAATTGGCGCGGCAGCGGGCGGCAATGTCGCCGGATCCCTGCCAAGGGACGAGTTCCACCTGCGAGCGTTCGTACTGGCCGGAAAGAATTGCGGGGAGGAAGCGGGTCAGGCCGGGCTTGGCGCGGATTTCGGATTTCAGGCGGGCATGCAGGAAGGTGAGCGGGCGCGGCGACATCCCGGCCAGGGCATCGAGCATGGGGCGGGCAAATAATTCGAAGGTGACCATGGTGGAAACGGGATTGCCGGGGAGGCCGAAGAAATATCTCAATACCGGGGCTGGAGCCGCTGCGCGGGCTGGAGTACCCGCGCCACAGGAAACTCGGCCGAAAACTACCGGCTTCCCGGGCTGGATTTTTGCTCCGGTGAAAAAGAACTCAGCTTGCATTTCGGTAAGGACCTGCTCGACTAGATCGTAGCGTCCCATGGAGACGCCGCCGGTCATCAGCAGCAAATCGGACTGAAGTCCTTCTTCGATTAGCTGTCGGAGGCGGCGGGGTTCGTCGGGCGCGATGGGCAAGAGCACGGGCTCGCCTCCAGCTTGCTGGATTTGCACGGCGAGCGAATACAAGTTGGAGTTGCGAATTTGGGTGGGGCCGATTTCGGCATCGACTTCGACGATCTCATCGCCGGTGGTTAGAATCGCGACGCGCGGGCGGGGGAATACTTGCAGTTTCGATTTGCCTACCGAGGCGGCGAGGGCGATGGCTGATTCGTTCAGGCGGGTGCCGCGAACGAGCAGGAGGCTGCCGCGTTTGGCTTCGGCTCCCTGAGGAACGATGTTCTCGCCGGGTGAGACGCCTCTTGTGACTTCGACGCACTCGTTCTGCAGCGATGTGTACTCAATCATTACTACGGCATCGGCACCTTGTGGAACCGGGGCGCCCGTCATGATGGAAAATGTTTCGCCGGGCTTGAGTGGAGACGGAACTTGCGCTGGTCCGGCTTTGATCTCTCCCATCACGGTCAGCTTGGCCGGTAGGCTCGCCAGATCGGCGGAGCGCACGGCATAGCCATCGCGTGTGGAGCGAGGAAAGGGAGGGATGTCGCGGTCGGCGGTGACGGGCTCGGCGAGGACTCGGCCGGCGGCGTGCAGGAGGTCTACGGTTTCGTTGACGCCCGGAGCTTGCTGCAGGGCATGGCCTTCCACAACGCGGCGGGCGTCTTCGAAGGTTAGGACGCGGGGTTGGGTAGGTGTGGGCATGGGGGAGATGATAGCGGAAGGAAGGGCCTAAATCGGCTGTTTCCTGCCCCTCTTTTTAGGTACGGCCGGTGCAAACGCGATAAGATGGCTATGATTGTCAGGTAGACAGCAACTACATAGGTTGCATCTATAGCGTTTAACTAATATACTGGATTTCATTGGGAAAAGGCGCGATTAGGAGGCGACAGAGTGTATGGCGCAAAGCAAGGCAGCATCGGCTGTTGAGATTTCTCCGAAAGAGCAAAAGGAGATTGTCGAGACGTACTCAAAGCTTCGCGAAGTGGAAGCGAAGCTCATTGGGCCAGATGGAAGAACAGAGATTTTGCCCAACAATCTTTATTCGTTTCTGCTCCGGTTGCTGGCCGATCTGCGGGCGGGTCAGTCCGTGACTCTCCTGCAAAACAGGCACGAGTTCACCACTATCGAAGCCAGCAAGATGCTTGGGATGTCGAGGCAGTTCCTAGTTCGATTGCTGGAAAAGGGCGAAATCCCCTTCCACATGGTTGGCACGCACCGTCGTATGTACGCGCGTGACGTGCTGGCGTACAAGGCTAAACGCGATCTATCGCGCCGAAACATTTTGGATGACCTTGCTCGGGCCGAATATGCGGAGGGACTGTACGATCAAGTGCCGGACGAATCCAGCGCGGGACAATGAAATACTCCGCCGTGCTGGACGCCTGCGTGTTGGTTCCGATGCCTCTGTGCGACACTCTGCTTCGGCTTGCAGAAGAACCGGCGATATACCGGCCGGTTTGGAGCGAGCAGATTCTGCTTGAGGTCGGTAATGCGCTGGAGAAGAAGTTAAATCGAACTCGGTTACAGCGGGAAAGGCGGATTCATGCAATGCGAAGCGCCTTTCCCGAGGCTGAAAAAATTGTCCCGATGTATTTAGTCAAAGCGATCACTCGTATTCCTGACCCGAGTGATCGGCATGTGGTGGCCGCAGCCATCTCCGGCTCGGCCGATGCAATCGTCACTCTCAACACGAAACATTTTCCGGCGGACTGCATTGAACAGTACGGGCTGGTTTGCCAAACACCGGATGAATTCCTTGTACAGCAGTTCCATCTAGCTCCGGACTTGGTGCTGGATAAGCTGGACTCCCAGGCGGCCGCTCTAGGCCTGGAACGTCCGCTCATTATCCAGAAGCTGCAAAAGATGGTTCCGTCCTTTGCTGGTTTATTGGAGCTAGGGATTGTTGGTGCAGACGAGGCAAAGTAAGCGGCAGCGTCGTGCATTCGCGAGCAGTCTCAACTCAGAGGTTCGCCCACAGCGTAAGCTATCTAGCCAGTTCCTGGCCTAATACCGCGGGATTGCTGGCGAAGGAGATGCCGGTTTCGAGATCGACTACGCGATCCCGGACGAGTTGGGCGATTTCGCCGTCGAAGTGTTGCATGCCTTCGGTGGCGCCGGCTTTCATGGCGTCGAGCAAGGTCTTGCCCTCGCGCTCGCCTTTCTCGATACATTCCCGGGTGCGGGGATTGGCTTTCAGGATTTCGGCCACGGGGACGCGGCCGGTGCGGTCGGTTTTGGGCAAGAGACGCTGACAGATGATGTAGCGGAACGATTTGGCGAAGCGCTCGCGCGCGCTTTGTTGTTCGTTGGGCGCGAACGAGCTGACGATACGCTCGACGGTTTTGGGTGCGTCCATGGTATTGAGGCTGGAAAGAACCAAGTGGCCGGTCTCGGCGGCCTCGAGCACGATCTCGATGGTTTCGCGGTCGCGCATCTCGCCGACCATGATGACTTTTGGGGCTTGCCGCAGGGCGGAGCGCAGGGCGTGAGCGAAGCTGGGGGTGTCGCTATGCAGCTCGCGCTGGTGGATGGTGGAGCATTTGTGGCTGTGCAGGAACTCGATGGGATCTTCGATGGTGATGATGTGATAGTACTTCTCGCGATTGATGCAGTCGAGGAGTACGGCCAGGGTGGAGGACTTGCCCGATCCGGCCGGGCCGGTGACGAGGACGATGCCGTCGCGAAGCTTGGCGACATCGGCGAGGTGGGCGGGTAAGCGGAGAGTAGCCAAGTCTGGGATGGCGGTGGAGATGACGCGCATGACGACGGCGCAGCTGCCGCGCTGGATGAAAATGTTGACGCGAAAGCGGGCGACGCCGGCCAGACCGTAGGAAATGTCGCACGATCCGGCTTCGCGCAGGGTGGCGACCGCCTGTTTGTTGTCGCCAATGAGATCGGCGGCGATGTGGCGGGTGTCATCGGCGGTAAGAGTTGCCAGTCCGGGGACTTGTACCGGAATGAGCTGGCCGTAGACCTGAACCTGGGGCGGGCGTCCGGGAGAAAAAATCAGATCGCTGATTTTTTCCGCGGCGCGGAGCATGGCGGCAAGCAAAGCGGGCGTAGCTATTTTGCCGCTGCCGGAATGACCTTCCAGGGAAACAGTGATTGCCGAGATGCCGGGCGATGCCATTCAATCCTCGATTAGGGAATTGCACCACCACAGTGGGGAGAGCGCGGCCAGCCGTAGCTGACCTGATGCCTATACTTTACAGGGCAGAAGGACGGAGCGTAGGGACAGTAAGTACATAGTCCTTGGTAATGTGGAAGGGCGGTGGGTGAAAAAAGGGCGGCTGAGTGAGCCGCCCTGGATGGGGGTAGTGGTGCAGTGCAGCGTGATAAGGAAGCGAGCCAAACGCGCGATGGTTGTGTCGCAAAGAACGCGACACTTCGCGCGGCTCGCCCAGATCCTTCGCTGCGCAAAAAACGCTTGCTCAGGATGACAATCCAACTGCTAGTTTGACTTCTTGGGCGGAGTCTTCTTCTTCGTGCCGAAGCCGGTTTCCACCGAAGAACCGATGCTGGCCAGCATGGCTTTGGCTTCCTCGGAATGTCCGCCGGTGGGCACCAGCTCCAGGTACTTCTGGAATGCTTCCGCGGTGCCGGGCGCGGCGACCATCTTGTCGCCCTGGAGCGTCGCCTTACCGAGAAGGTTGACGCCTTTCTGGTAATAGGCTTCGGCCCGGGTGGGGTCGGCGGCGATGGATTTGTCGAAGGCGTCGATCGCCAGATCGGCTTTGCCCGCGTTGGTGAGAACCGCTCCCATGTTGAAGTAGTACTGCGCGGCTGAGGTGGGATCGGTGGCGACGGCCTGCTGGTAAGTCTTTATTGCGTCATCTGTTTTGCCCGCCTTGCTGTAAGCCTCGGCCAGATTGTTGTAATAGGCGGCAAGACTCTTGTTGGCGTTGGGATCTTTGTCATTGGTGGCCGCCTGCTTTAGTTCAACGGCTTTGTGATAGGAGTCGACGGCGGAGTCGAGACGCTTTTGCTTTTCAGTGGGATCGGTCTGCTTGGTGACGGAAAGGCGATAGGCGTCACCGAGCTTGAACCAGATGAGATCGCGAGTGGGGTCGATGTCATTGGCGGCAACCAGGTTGGTAATCGCGGTCTCGTAGTCGCCGGCATCGGACGCAACCTTGGCCGCTGCCAGTTTTTCGTTAAGCGCCTTTACGGTGTTGGCTTCCTTGGCGTGCTTCGCCTGAGCTTCCTGCTGAGCCTTAAGTTGTTCTGGAGACAAACCCTGACCCTTGGCGGCGTCCTGCATCGCCTGCTTCAGGTTGAAGTCGAGGGGCGGATTCTCGTCCAGCGTAACCGGGACTTTGCCGAAGTGGAAGAGCTCTTTGTTGGCCTTGGCGTCGTCGGCGGTCTTGTAGAGAGTGACCGTGTAGGTGCCGCCTCCAATGCCGAGCGAGAAATACTCACCCTTCTTGTTGGTCTTGAGAGTGTATTTCTGACCATTGTCCTGGTTCGCCCAAACGACTACGGCGTCGGCAATGGGATTACCGTCGGAGTCTTTGCAGACGCCTTTTACGGTTCCCGATGCACCTTGCGCGAAGAGCGGAACGGTGCAAAGTCCGAGCACTAAGATAGCGAGAGTAAATGCTGCGAAAAGCTTCTTTATCTTCATTCTTGCCTCCCGGCACGAAACGATATGTTTGAGTGCTGACTTCTAATTGTTGACTGAAAAAAAGCAGAGCGCGAAGTTCTGCTTTTTTTCATTCGACAATCAGGGCTCAAAACCTGCAGGGCCGAAGACCTGATCCGTCGCGGCATATGGGATCGGATCCGTGGCTCCGGCGTCGGCGAACGCTTGCAACCGCAACCGGCAACTATCGCACACGCCGCAGGCTCGATCCTCCCGGCTGTAGCACGACCACGTTAAATCGAATGGTGCACCGAGTTCAAGGCCAAGACGAACAATTTCGGCTTTGCGCATGGCAATGAGGGGCGTGACGATTTCGATGTTCCCTTCCTTGGTGCCGGCCTTGATCACCTGGTTGAACGCTTCATAATACGCCGGACGGCAATCGGGATAGCCAGAACTATCTTGTTCCACGGCGCCGATGTAGATTTTCGAGGCGCCGAGGACCTCGGCCCAGCTTACGGCGACGGCCAGGAAATGGGCGTTGCGAAAGGGAACGTAGGTGACCGGGATGTCGTGGCTTGGGCCCTGGTTGGGGTGGTTGATTGGGCTCCCGGCAGCGGGGGCGATGGGCACGGCGATGCTTTCGTCGGTGAGGGCGGAGCCCCCAATGGCACGGAGAGATTCGTTACGGACGAGGAGTTTGTCCTGAATGTTCAGGCGCTGGCAGATCGCGAGGAAGGATTGCCGCTCGCGGAGTTCGGTGCGCTGGCCGTAGCTGATGTGCAAGGCGGCGGTGGGGTAGTCGCGGGAGGCGAGCGCCGCGCAGACACAGGAATCCATCCCTCCACTGAGCAGAACTACGGCGCGATCGGTCAAACGGGTCATGATTTCGGATGAATCTTCTAAACACCCTTTAGGGCGGGGTCCCAGATGAACTTGTGCAATTGCAATCCCAGGCGCGCCGGAACGTCATCGGCGAGCATCCACTCGGCCAGTTCCTGGGGATCGAGCAGGCAGTGCGAACTGTCGCGTGCCCCGGTCGCGTGCTTACGAAAAGCGGGTGAGAACAGGACCGCATTCACGCGCTCCGCCAGGCGATGCCGATGGGTGAAGTCCCGGGCGAATTCGTAATCAGCCCGGCCGCTCAGCACGAACTTGACTTCATCGTGCGCGGTAAGGGTTTCCAGATTCTCGATGTGAAATGTGTCTGCCTCGCCCGAGCCGGGACACTTTACGTCCACGATCTTGATGACTGCCTCGGGTACCCGCTCGAGCGGGCGCTCTCCGCTGGTCTCCAGCAGAACCCGATATCGAGCGTCCAGCAAGTGGCGCATCAGGGGCAGGAGTTCGCGCTCCTGCAGCATGGGCTCGCCACCGGTAATTTCCACCAAGCCACCGTTCGGACTGAGCCGCCTCACCTCGTCCCACACTTCCTCCGAGGTCATCTTGCGGCCGCCCTGGAAGGTGTATTCGCTGTCGCACCATGAGCAGCGCAGATTGCAACCGGCCAAGCGCACAAATATACAAGGCAACCCCGCGTGGGTCGACTCTCCTTGCAGCGATTTGTAGATTTCGGTTACTTGCATAGAGCAGCCGCCAGCCGCCAGCTTCCAGTTGCCAGTTTACGATTCGGCCTGCTTCGAGACCGATGCCAGCAGTCCGTTCAGGATGCGGCCTACCTCAGCGCACTTTTGAAACAGCGAAGCCATTTGTTCCTTCTGTAAGTAGCCTAGATTTTCAGCAATTTGCAGCTGGGTTTCTACTTCCATTAGAGAGCCTCGAGCCTGTCCGAGAAAGTACCGGAATTCTTTCTCCGCAAGGCGACCTTGCCCTTCGGCGATATTACTTGGAATCGAAACTGCGGCACGACGCAGCTGAGAAGTAAGCCCGAACAATTCATCTTTCGGAAATCCAGCGGTGGCACGATACGTCCCCGTAACCAGATCCATCGATTTCTGCCAAGCCACCAGGTCTTTGTAGGATCGTCCCATCCTGACCTCTTATCGTCATCGTAGTACTGGCAGCTGGCAACTGGCGTCTGGCAACTGTTACTCGCTGTAGGTGGCCGTCGTGGTATCCGTCTCGTACACGGTGACGTTTTTAACCCGCACGCGGCCGTTGGTCACGCTCTTCAGACGCGTGTTCGATTCGTCGTAAAAATACTTGGCCAAGTTCTCAGCCGATGGGTTGATCACGGTAAAAGGTTCGATGTCATTGATCATCTGGTGATCGAGACGGTCGATGACGTGCTTCATGACTTCGCGCAAGTCTTTGAAATCGAGCAGAAGTCCAGCCTTGTCCAATTCGGCCCCAGCCAGCGTCACCCGAATCTTATAGTTATGGCCGTGCGGATTCTCGCACTTGCCCTTGTAGTTGCGCAGGTAATGGCCCGCGGCAAAAGTATCGTCAACCGTCACTTCGAACATGCATCCCTCAGCGGCTCGGCGTGACTACAGCCGGACCGCGCTCGATGGCAAAACATCCATTATACGGCTCCCCGCAGCATTCCCGCTTGACGGCTTCCCGTCCCGAAACATAGCTCGCCGAGGCATTCTCGCTGGAAGAAGGAGCGCAAATGTCGCGCCGTTCGCGCCTCGGTTCGGCAGTTTCGACCGCAAGTTGCTACAATCGGAAAAATTCGCTTCGCCACTGGGTTCAACCCGCGCCTGCGGGATCAAGGCGAGGCAGTAAGGACCGGTACGAATGAACGTCCTGTTGCTTTCCATGCCCGATTCCTTCGAGCACATGCCCCCGGCTGCAATCCGCATGCCCAATGGCGCACTCACATCACTTGCAGGAAACGTCGATCCTCATCACCGCGTAGCCGTTGCCGACTTAATTCTGGTTCATCGCCGGGTTCGTGAAACCGTCACCCGGCTGGTGCGCGAACTTAATCCGGAAGTCGTCGGACTTTCCATCATGACGTTTCAGCGCCGGACCGCCGGCCGCATTATCGAACTGGTGCGCGGACTGCGCCCCGGAGTGAAGATCGTGGTGGGGGGATACGATCCCAGCCTTGCGCCCGAGGCGTATGCGGACATGGGCGTCGACTATCTGGTGCGCAGCGAGGGGGAAGTGACGTTCCGCGAATTGTTGCGCGCGATCGAACAGGGCTCAGGAGTCGGCGGGATTGCAGGCCTCTCCTACCGAAACGGCGAGAACTGGGTGCATAACCCCGGCCGGGCGCCGCACCGGCTGGAAGACAAAGAAATCCGGCCGCCGAACCGCGAAGCGCGGGTGCTCAAGGGATACACGCTGATGGGCCGGCAGGTAGACGTAATCGAGACTTCGCGGGGCTGCACTTTCGATTGCAGTTTCTGCTCCATCATCGAGATGCGCGGCCGGAATTTCCACACATATTCTTTCGACCGGGTGCTGGACGACATTCGCGACGCCCGCGATCACGGCGCACGAACTATTTTCCTGGTCGACGACAACATCACGCTGAACGTGAAACGCTTCGAAGCCTTGTGCGAAGCCATTATTGCGGCCGGGCTGCACAAGCTCGACTACTTCGTGCAGGCTATGACCTCAGCCATCGCGAACCACGGGGAAACGCTGGCGCCGCTGATGCGGCGAGCGGGATTCCGCTATGTTTTTCTCGGCATTGAAAATATCCTAGAGAGCGACCTGCAATTTCTGAAGGCCTCCGCCAAGAACACGGAGCGTACTAACGGCCACAACACCGGAAATGCGACGCTCAAGGCCATCGATTACATTCGTCGCAACCAGATGTATGTGGTCG
Source organism: uncultured Acidobacteriaceae bacterium (assembly GCA_963749985.1). GTDB lineage: Bacteria > Acidobacteriota > Terriglobia > Terriglobales > Acidobacteriaceae > Sulfotelmatobacter. The sequence continues at coordinate 141,508 of CAVVOS010000012.1, forward strand.
GCGGATTGATTGTGGGCAGTCCGGGCGACACGCGCGAGTCGATCGAAGCCAACCTGGAGTTTGCCCGGCGCTATGTGGATTGGCCCTACATTCAGCATCCAACGCCGTATCCGCGCACGCCGATGACGAAAAACTTTCGCGATCAGGGTTTGATCATGAACGAGCGACTTGAGGAATACGATGGCACCACGGCCGTGGTGCGCACCGAACATCTGCCGGCCGAAGAAGTGGAATTCATGCGCTGGAAGGCCGAGCGCTGGATGAAGGTTCACCACATTCCGGTCGCGCTAAAGCATGACCCGGGGTTCGTCCTGTTCAAGGGATGGAAAATGCTAAAACATACTTTCCGGGGGAGCTCGATCCGTTCGGCGCTGGGACTGGAAAGCCAGAAGAAGGTTTTCGAACGGTATCGCGAGATTCGGCGGGCGGAGCGGGAGTATGTGTGAACCCGGCGACCGCAGTCGCGCAGCGACGCGACGCAAGATCGGCCAGTTGGATGAGTTCAATCTCCCACGGCGAAAAACTCCTCCACCACCCGCATCTCCGTGGTCTTCTTGTAATTCGGCAGGCTCTCGATGAACACGCGTCCATATTGCTTCTTCAGAATGCGGTTATCGAGCAGGACCAGCAGGCCACGGTCGTGGAGCGACCGAATGAGGCGTCCAAAGCCTTGTTTCAGGGTGATTACCGCCGCCGGCACCTGATACTGGAAAAACGCGTTCCCGCCATCGGCATCAATCGCCTTCACGCGTGCGGCTACGACCGGATCGCTCGGCACCGCGAACGGCAGGCGATCGATGATCACGCAGCTCAACTGCTCGCCCTGCACATCGACACCCTGCCAGAACGATGAAGTCGCAAATAGGACAGCGTTCGGCGTCAGCCGGAACTCCTCGAGCAGCGCGGACTTCGGCGCGTCGCCCTGGCGCAGCATGGGGAACTCCAACACTCCGAGCAGCCGCTGGTAAATATCGTTCATCTGCGCGTAGCTGGTGAAGAGCACGAACGCGCGGCCGCGAGTGATCTCGAGCAGTTGGCGAATGCGCTCCGCGGCCAGCGCCGTAAACTGCGGCGTTCGAGCATCGGGCAAATCGGGGGGCACATAAAACAAAGCTTGACTCTCGTAGTCAAAGTGCGAAGGCAGCACCGACTCGCGCGCATGCTCTAAGCCGAGGCGCTGCCGGATGTATTCGAAGCCGCCTCCCACGGCGAGCGTGGCGGAGGTGAGCACGGCGCACTCCAGCTTTGACCACAGGCATTCACGCAGGATCGGACCGACGTCGATGGGAGTAGCCTGGAGGAAGACGTTTTGTCTTCCGCTTCTCTCTGTGCCGGAGCCTGTCCTGAGCGAAGTCGAAGGATGTCTCTGTGGCGAATTCATTCTTCCGCCCCGCCGCTCGATCCAGAAAACCGTGTTGCGATCGTCGGACTCCATGGCGAAACCGAGTTGCACCTGGATTTCCTGGGCTCGGCGCACGAAGTTGAAAATTTCCTCCGGCTTTTGCGGCAGGCCTTCGAGTTCGCCCGCGAGCCGGGTTAGCGCCTGATTGAACGCGAGGAATTCATCTCCGTTTTCTTCTAGAAACTCGCGCCGAGTCTCGAAGGCAAAGCGTCCTTCGCCCGGCGGCAAAAGCGAAAAGAAGAACTGCGAGCGCTCGCGCAAGCTCCCCAGCGCTCCTGAAAGTGACGCGGAAAGCATGCGGTTATGTTGCAGCGAGGCTTCGACGTCCCGGGCCAGATCCTCCACGCGCAGGTTGCTCACGGAAATTCCGAAGTAGTTCCCCGCCACATCTTCCAGTTCGTGGGCCTCATCGAAAATCACCGCTGCCGCTTCCGGCAGGATTCCCGCGTCAGGCGCGCCTTCGGCCTGCAGTTTGATGGCGAGATCGGCGAAGAAAAGATGATGATTGACAATAATGATGTCACTCTCCATTCCTCGCCGGCGCATCTCAGTGATGAAGCAACGCTCCCACTCGCTGCACTTCTGCCCGATGCAGGCGTCCGCGCGCGCATCCAATTTGTGCCAGAGCACGCTGGTTTCGGGAAGTTCGGCCAGTTCCGCGCGGTCGCCGGTCGAGGTCGTCTTCTCCCACGCGGCGATGGCGCGGTATTGCTCGATCTCCTCCAGCCCGCTGAGCACCGGCTGGTCGGTAAGGTCGTAGAGTTTTTTGCGGCACAGATAATTGTTGCGGCCTTTCATGTAGCAGACGGAGAGCCTTCGGTTCGAACCATCGCCGCCCGAACTTGCTTCTCCAAACAGGGCTTGCTCCAGGAAAGGAACGTCCTTGTAGAAAAGTTGTTCCTGCAGATTCTTGGTGCCGGTCGAGATGATCACGCGCTTGCCGGAGCGAATGACCGGCATCAGATAGGCGAGCGTCTTTCCTGTGCCCGTACCGGCTTCCACGATCAGGTGCCGCTTTTCTTCAAGTGCCTGCTCGACGGCCTGCGCCATTTGCAGCTGGCCGCGCCGGAATTCATAGGCGGGATGCGTACGGGCGAGCATGCCGCCGGGGGCAAAGAATTGGTAGAGGGTTGAATAAGAAACGCCCGACGCGTCCTTTCCGCCGGGAGAGGAGCGACTGGGAGTGGAAGGAGGAACGGGTTGGGAACTTAAAGCCACGGGAGTCTCTATAATAGCTAGTTCCGGACATCTGCATCGATATTAGGCTTCACGACCCAAGAACAGCAGGGCGGCTGTCTACACTAAGACTCATTTTGACTCAACCTACTTACAATTCGACCAGCACGCTCGCCACCACCGCAGCCGGCGTTCCCACGCTCGCCATCGTGGGCCGACCCAACGTAGGCAAGTCCACGCTGTTTAATCGCATCGTCGGTTCGCGGCGCGCCATTGTTGGCGACGAGCCCGGCATCACGCGCGACCGGCTCTATGGAGACGCGGAGTGGCGCGGGCGACAGATTCGCATCATCGACACGGGCGGAATCATTCCGGAAGACAAGGATTTCATCCCGTCTGAAATTTTCCGGCAGGCGCGGGTTGCATTCGATGAGGCTGCAGCCATCGTTATGGTCGTCGACGGCCGTGCCGAACTCACCGGCGCCGATTTTGAGCTGGTTCGCCTTCTGCGTAAGACGGGACGTCCGCTGTTTCTCGCGGTGAACAAAGCTGACAGCGAAAAGCAAGCGTCCATTGTTGATGAGTTCCATCGGCTGGGGATTAAGCAGATGTTTCCTATCTCCGCCGAGCACGGGCGCGGGATCGACGATCTGCTGGATGCGGTGTTTGAGATTCTGCCGCCGCCTGCTGAAGTCTTAAACACAGAGGTCACGGAGAACACAGAGGCAACACAGGGAGAAACCGGTCAAGCAGAGGTCGACTCGACCGCGGAGCCTGAGCCCGTCTACGAAACTAAAGTGGCGATCATCGGCCATCCCAACGTGGGCAAGTCCACGCTGCTGAATTGTCTTACCGCTTCCGACCGGGCGATTGTATCGCCCATCCCGGGCACTACGCGCGATGCGGTCGACGAGATTGTCGAGCACAACGGACGCCGCTTTCGATTTATCGACACCGCCGGCATTCGCCGCAAGGGCAAGACTCACCTGATGGCGGAAAAGCTTTCGGTGGTGATGGCACGCAAGCATCTTGAAGGGGCCGACATTGCGCTGCTGGTCATCGACGCCACCGAAGGCGTGAGCCAACTGGACGCCGCCATCGCCGGCTATGCGCACGAGAGCGGCCGCTCGATGATCATCGTGGTCAACAAGTGGGATCTCGTAACCAGCGGCGAATTGAAAGCTGGCAGGCCGTCGAAGGCCATGCGCATGCGGGAGAGCAAGCGTCCCGGCGACCGCGATGCTTACGAAGAGCGCCTGCGCTACGATCTCAAATTCCTGAACTACGCTCCCATCGTTTTCGTTTCAGCCAACACCGGCAAAGGCACGGAGAGAATTTTCCCGTTGCTCGAACAAGTTGCCACCGAGCGCCGCAAGCGCATTACAACGTCGGCTATGAACCGCTTCATCGAAACCGTGGATTTCGAGCGCGCCTCCGTCCCGATGCGCTCGCGGGTGAAGATTCTTTACATGACGCAGGCATCGGTCGCGCCGCCCACGTTTGTGCTCTTCACCAACCGCGCCGTGAAGCTGCACTTTTCCTACCAGCGGTTTTTGGAAAATCAGATCCGGAAGGCCTTCGGTTTTTTAGGCACGCCGATTTGGATTAAGAATCGGGCCAGGAATTAGATCGGAGGTCGTCTGTTGTAGCCAGTGCTGCGTCGATATGCGCGGGCTTAAGAGACGGATAGCTTCTGAGGATTTCTTCTCTGGTCGAACCCTCCGCAAGACTATCGAGAATCACCGTTACGGATATCCGAGTTGCAGAGGCACAGACTTCTCCCCCGCAAACGTTTGGTTTACTCTCGAAGAAGTCCTGCCAGGCGACCATTTTTCGTATTGTATCGGGCCTCCGCTCAATATCCAGAGAAATCGCTCTCATCATGCCTACTCCCCTGCCACCTCCCGATCCATCGTCAGCAACCCCACCCGCTGCACCCCCGCGTGATGCGCTACATCGATCACGTCGGCGACGTACTGGAAGTCGACGTCGGCATCGCCGCGCACGAAGACCACTTTCTCGGCGCGCTTCAAATAGATTTCCGCGAGCCGCTGTTCCAGATCTTCCCATCGGACCTCGTCCCGATTGATCTTTACCGTGGGCGGCTGATCCTTCGTGGTCCACACCACCTGGATGACGACCGTGCGGGGCTGGGAAATATTCTGCGTCTGGTTCTTGTCCGGCTGCGGAATCTGCGCCGTCTCTCCTTCCTCTTTATCCATCGACACTACGACCATGAAGACGATGATCAGCGTCAGCAGCACGTCAATCAGCGGCGTGACGTTAATCTCGGGACCGCGCGCACCTCTGCCTGCCATGGAGAACGACATTGAGAACTCCTTTGCTCCTGTTAGGCACGCGCGTGTCTGCAACATCAGACACCCGAGGCGGCGCGAGAGTTCCCGGAGGGCGCTGCTATCGGATCGGTTCAGGTGCAGGCGGCAGCGGGGGCGGCTCATACGGCGGCGGAGCTCCCGGCGAAGTCTGAGGCGCAAGTGGGACCGGCGGCGCAGGATAGAGCGCCCGGCTCAGCGCGGGATAGCGAGCCGCGAAAAAATAAATCGAGTATGCGGGAAAGAAAACGATGACCGGCACGGAAATCAGCGCGACCAGATATAGAAAAATTGCCAGCAGAATGCTCCCTACCACTACCGCCAGAGTAATCGTATAAACGTTCCAAGTGAGACCGGCTGTTTTCCCCGTGAGGACGGCAAGGATACTCAATCCGATGGTCGGTATAGCGATGAACAAACCCAGAATCAGGGTTGCGATTCCGACCACGATCCCCGCGCCAATGGCCATCAGAATCTTCATTCCGATGTAGCCCGCGAATGCGCCCTTCTCGGCGTCGATCACCGGCCACAGCCGGCGCCAGCCTTCGAACGCGCCGATATTCTCCAACGCCATCTGGGGGATGACAAAATCCTTCGTCAACACAAAGATCACCGCCAATAACACAAAAATGATCAGCAGCACGAAGAAAAGAACGACTCCACCCAGCACCAGGGGAAGCACGTGCTCCTTCGGGTCTTTCAGCCATCCCACGGCGAAGGCAAAGCCCAACGGAATTCCGACCAGGACGATAAGAATCGCCAGTGTAACCAGCAGGTAGACCAACTTCCACAGGAAGTAGCGCCATCCCGGACCTTGCCGGCGGCTCCAGCCTTCGCGAATGTGACACTCCTTCGCCATCACACTGTCAAAGAGGATGAACCGCATGACGCTGCTGATGTACATCAGGATGATGCCAAACACCAGTCCGGTAATCACCAGAATCGCGACCAGGGCGCCGAAGAGGGCGGGGTCGATTTCGGGCCATCCCGCGCCCATAAAATGACGCGAGGCCCCCGGCTGGTGGGGGAAGTTGAAGTTGGAGCCATTACATCCGCCGCTCGAGCCGAGTTCCCCGGCGAGTAATCCGACCACCGCGAGTTTGGTCCACTGCCAGAAGCGGAAAGGCTGAAAAAGTTGTTGCCTGGCATGTTGGAACGCCAGAGGAATCGCGTCGACGGCGGTAATTGGCAAGGCGCACCTCGAGTTGCAAATCGCTAAGCAGCAAGGTACTGCGAACGACGCCGCGGATCAAATCAAATCTACACTTCTCTTCATTCGTAGCGCAGCGCCTCGACCGGATCCAGCTTGGACGCGCGGAAAGCGGGAACCAGTCCACTGATCACGCCCACAACCAGCAGCACCGCACTGGAGAGCACGACCGTCATCACCGAGATTCGCAGGTGAATGTCGCCCTGCCCGGAATCGTCCTCGAACAGGGGTCCCATCATGGGCATAGTTCCGACGGCCCAGGCGATTACATAGGAGAGCGCCACGCCGATTGCGCCACCGAGGATCATGATCAACAGAGTCTCCGCCAGGAATTGCAGTTTGATGTGCCGTTTGCGCGCTCCCAGAGCCCGGCGCAGACCGATCTCACGAATCCGCTCATCCACCGAGACCAGCATGATATTCATCACGCCCACACCGCCGATTCCTAGAGTCAACGTGCCGACAAAGGCCAACAACACCTGCAGCCCAATGGTCAGCGCGTCGATTACCGGACGGAATTCATCGCGGCCGAACATTTGGAGCGCTTTCGGATCGGTCGGCGAAAAATTCTGCCGCGTGGCCACCGCCGCCAGCACCTGTGCCATGGCCTTTTTTTCAAACTGCGGCGCGATCGGCTCAAACACCAACACGGCCGCGTAACGCGTGTTCCACATCTCACCGGCCGTCGAGTAAGGAATCCATGCCGAATCATCGTCGCTGCTGAAATAATTGCTGAGTTGGATCTTGCGCGCCATCACGCCGATCACGGTGAAGCGCACGCCGCCCACTTCCACGGTCTCGCCGACCGCGGGCCGTCCGCTGAAGAGCTGTTCCTTGATGCGTCCGCCCAGAAAGATTACGCGCCGGCGTTCCAGTTCGTCCCCGGCATCGATCCAGCGGCCCTCCGACGGCACTTCATTCCGCATCTCACCATACTCGGGACAAACTCCGCGAACCGCCGCCGTCCCCACCAGGCGGTCGCCGTAAGCGATTCCCGGCCGGTTCACGGTTTCACGGCACACGTGCCGAACCAGCGGCGCCGTAGCTTTCACCATATCCACGTCAGCCTGCTCGATCAGCACTTTTTTTCCCGCGCGTTGCCCGCCCGGCTGCTCGCTGGTCTGCTGCGGCCAGCAAATCACCACGCTCTTGCCGAAGGCGTCGAAGCCATGCACCAGAATGCTGCGAAAACTGCTGCCGTAGGCGATCAGCAAAGTGACCGTTGCAATCCCCCAGACAATGCCCAGCATGGTGAGGAAGCTGCGCGTGAGGTTCCGCCTCAGCGCGATCCAGGCCTCGAGAATGATTTCAATCAGCATAAAGGCAATTTGGTAATTGGGAACTTTTGTAATTTGGTAATTTGAAAACCTGCGATAATCGCCGCCTCTTGAAATTACTCAATTACTAAATTACCCAATTACTAAATTCTTCCTAGCCTCCCGCTTCATAGCGCAGCGCCTCGATGGGATCGATGGATGCCGCTCTGCGCGCCGGATACAGCGCCGCGCCGACGGCAATTCCGCCCAGCAAGCCGGCGGCTACCAGGCCGGAAGTCCAGTCTGGAATCAGGCCGGCAAAGTAGTCCGGCATGGGCAGCAAATTCACCAGCGCGCAAAAGCCGAAGGCCACGCCGAGTCCAATCGCGCCGCTCAGCAAAGCAATAATTAGAGCCTCCACAAAGAACTGCCGCAGGATCGTTCCCGAGGGCGCGCCCAGCGCTTTGCGTACTCCGATTTCCCGCGTCCGCTCGCGCACCGCCACCAGCATCACGTTCATGACGCCAATACCGCCCAAGACCAGTGTCACAATCCCTACCGCGCCCAGGAAATACTTCATGCCATCGGTCATCTGCCGGAACGCTTTCGCCTCCTGCACGGTATCCCAGATCGGACAAGCTTCCTTGTCGTTGGGATCGTAGCGGTGCATGCGCGCCAGCGCGACCCGCACTTCGTGCTTGCAAGCTTCGTGCTGCTCCACCGATTTCGGAGTTACCAGCAGTTGATCGAATGTAGTCGCCGTTCCCGGAGGCTTGTCCGGAAAATCGCGCCGCATTGCGGAAAACGGAATGAAGATCTTGTTCACATCCCAGCCGTCATAGCTGGAATCCTGCTTCTTTTTCGCCATCACCCCAATCACGACGAAGGGGAAATCGTTCAAATAGATGTTTTCCCCCACGGGATTGCGGCCGGGAAACAACTGCTTGGCCGCGTCCGATCCCAGGAAAGCGACTCGGCGTGCCTCGCGCATGTCGTCCCAGTCATAGAAGCGTCCCAGGCCCACCCCAAGGCTGCGAATGGAACTAAACTGCGGGTAAGATCCAGCCACCTCGAACGACGCGTTGTTGAAATTGCTGTGCGTCAGAACCGTTTCCTGCTCCAGTTCCGGGATGGCATATTCACAATCCTGCGCCTCGGCCTGCACCACCGGCACATCCTGATCTTCCCAGTGCACCAGCCGCCCTGCGTGAGTTCCGCCGGCCTGCAGGCTGGTGCGCCCATGGAAGACGATCATTACGTCCTTGCCCAGCGTTTCTGATTGCTCCTCTTGCCCTTTGCGCAAGCCTTCCCCGGCCGCCACCATCAGCACAATCGACACAATTCCCCAGGCAATACCGAACATGGTCAGGAATGCGCGGAGCTTGTGCGCCCATAACGTCCGCAACACATCGGTGATGAGGTCTCGCAGAGTCATTGCGCTTGGTTGGTTGGACGCGACCCGGCAAGGAAAGTGAGCCTGTTCCGCCGGGTTTGCCCCTCGCTATTTGGATACGCACGCGGGCGGCATTTTGTTGCAAAGAAAGTAGGACTCATGCGATGGCTCCGATCCGATGTGATCTAAGGTTTAGCCGCCGCAAGCTTCGTTTCCGCGCTTTCCAGCCATTCGTCGAACTGCTTCAAGGCCAACTCACATTGCATCCGGTGACGTTCCTTGCGGTCGCGGATCTTCTTCTCCAACGCGGGAAGCAGGTCGAAAGTGATATTCGCCGGCTGGAAGTTCTTCGCGTCGGCATGAGCGAGGTAATGGGTGAGCGATCCGAACGCCGACTCCCGTGGAGGCGGCACAGGCTCATCTCCGCGCACCAATGCGGCCGCGTGAATTCCCGCCATCAGACCGGTGGCAATCGACTCGACATAGCCCTCAACTCCGCAAATCTGTCCCGCAAACAACACTCGGGGATGCGCCTTCATCTGCAGCGTCTCGCGCAACAATGCCGGCCCGTTGATATACGTATTGCGGTGGATCTGTCCGTAGCGCAGGAAGCGCGCATTCTCGAGGCCGGGAATCGTACGCAGCACGCGCGCCTGCTCTCCGAACTTCAAATGATTCTGGAATCCGACCAGATTGTAAGAATCCGCCCGCAGATTTTCCTGCCGCAACTGCACTACCGCGTACGGCATTCGTCCCGTGCGAGGATCCTTCAACCCCACCGGCTTCATCGGCCCGAAACGGAGCGTATCGCGTCCGCGCCGCGCAATCTCTTCAATGGGCAGGCAACTCTCGAAGTAGTTCAGCTTTTCCCAGTCCCGCTCCTCCACCGATTGCGCCGCCAGCAACGCGTCATAGAAGCGATCGTAATCTTCGCGCGTCATCGGGCAATTGATGTAATCGGCCGACCCTTTGTCATACCGAGCCGCCATATACACCCGCGACATGTCAATCGAATCCACCTCCACGATCGGGCTGATCGAATCATAAAAGTACAAATGTGGATTTTGCGTGGTGCAGCGGTTTACCGCTGCGATATCAGGCCCATTAGTAGAACCGGCCTTAGCCGCTGAGGTTCCTCCGCTCAGCCGCGCAATCTCCCCCGCCAGCGCCTCCGAAGTCAAAGGCCCGGTCGCGATAACGGTCATCACAGGCCCCGCTTCCTCAACCGCCGTCACTTCTTCCCGCCGCACCGTAATCCGCGGCTCGCGTGAAATGGCCTCTGTCACCTTCGCGGCAAACGTCACGCGGTCCACTGCCAACGCATGCCCCGCCGGAACCGCGCACTCCCGCGCAATCTGCAGCAACAGCGACCCCGCCCGCCGCATTTCTTCCTTCAACAGCCAGGGAGCCGTATTCTCGCTGTCTGACTTCAGGGAATTCGAACAAACCAGTTCCGCAAAATCCGCCGTCTGATGCGCCGGCGTCGATCGCACAGGCCGCATTTCAAACAACTCCACCTCCACGCCCCGCCGCGCACACTGCCACGCCGCCTCCGATCCGGCGAGTCCTGCTCCGACAATGCGAACCCGCGCGCTCATACGGTCTTCTCCGCCAACCGCCGCAAGGCATCATTCTTCAGCAAGACCGATCGCCATTGATCGCGAAACTCCGCTCCCAGCGATTTGTACAGGTCGATGGCTCCCTGATTCCAGTCGAGCACTTCCCAGCGCATGGCACGGCGGTCCTCCTGCAACGCGATCTGCGCCACCGCAGCCAGCAATGCCATCCCGATGCCTTTTCCACGAAACGGTAACCGCACAAACAGGTCTTCCAGATAGAGCCCTGGCCCGGCCCACGTCGAATAGTAGCCAAAGAAAACGGCATACCCCGCAGGCTGACCGTCCCACTCGGCAATCAGTGCTTGAAACTTCGGATTCGGACCGAACCCGTCGCGCGCCAGATCCGCCTCTTCAATTACACAAAGATCCAGCTCGCGCTCGAACTCCGCGAGTTCGCGGATCAACGTGCGCAGCAGCGCCGCATCAGCAATCGTCGCAGGACGAATCAGTAGCATTCAGGAGGAAGGATATATCAACGGCCGCTCAGGAGGGGGATCAGAAGGACGGCCCTTACGGGCTGATCGACGTGGAATGGCTGGCCACACACATCCAACTCTCGCTTCGGAGCACCCACGTGTCCGTAAACCGCTCGCGGAGCATGTATGGCTTTCCATTCTTCTCGCCAGTCTCTCGGTACACACCGCTGACCACGGCAACTGCCCCGTAAAGATGTACATTCATGGATTCGCTCACGATCCGCTGGGGAAGGACCGTCGGCGACTGGACGCTGGCCAAATACTGCACCTTATCCAGCAGCTTGCCATCGTAATCGACGTAAACCAGTTCGGGCGCGAGCAACATCTTAAGCGCCGCTACATCTTTTTCCTTTACCGCCCGGTCCCACGCATTCTCCAACCCAAGGATTCTGGCTTGCTCTTCCGCGGGCTGCACTGCGCTCTGGGCGGGAAGTCGAGGCGTCCCCAACAACAGCAGCAAAATAGGAAACAGCTTCCACATCTCGTCTTTCCTTTCGAGCGGACCACACGAAAACCACAACGCTCCACCGCAAACCGCCGTCCGATTCCCAGCCCTCAATGCAGAATCGGTGTCGCCTGGCTCGTCACGCACAGCCAGTTGCCGTTCTTGAATGCCCAGGTATCGATGAAGCGCCCGCGTCGCGCATAAGCCTTCCCATTTTCCACACCTTTCATCATGTAGACTCCCGTAACAACCACCGTGGTTCCCAACATATGGGCTGTCATCGACTCGGTTACTTCGATCTGCGGATGCGAGTTCTCGGATCTCATTCGTGCCAAGAACTCCGCTTTGGTCCTGAGACTGCCGTCATAATCGACTACCACTATCGCATTGTCGAAAATTGCATCCATGGCTTTGGTGTCTTTCTGTTCCTCGGCCTGGTTCCACGCGTGCTCCAAGGCGAGAACCTTCGTCACCGCATCCACATCGGCGCCGCTCTGCGCTGCCGTGAGCCATGCCGCCGAGCAAAGCAGAATCGTGACCAGCCCTGCACTTTTCATGGATAGGCCCTAAGGAGGACTATCGGCAATACCGCACTCTTCCTGCAGTTACGGGGCAAAAGACCGCGTAGATACATCAATCGCATTGAATCTGCGATTCGTCTATCATGAGTGGGCTCTCTCGAGCTTCGGAGGAATCGAATGGCACGCGTCAGCTTAATCGCCCCGGAATCTGCATCTCCTGAAGTGCGCGAGATTTACGACACCACGCTTCGCGGGAAGCCCGGCAACGTACAGAAGGCCCTGGCCCATCGTCCCGAAATGCTTAAGAATTTTCTAAGCTTCTACGCCAGCGTAGGACGTTCTCTCGACCGCAAATTGTTCGAACTCATCTACCTCCGCATTTCCTTCATCAACGGATGTCACTACTGCACGCAACATCACGTTGCTTCGTCGAAGCGCGTTGGGCTCACTGCCGAGGACTGGACGGCGCTCCAGGCGGGAAACTACTCGCGCTATTCTGAAAAAGAGCGGGCGGCCCTGACTTATGTCGACAAATTGACCCGCACCCCGCACGCAATCGAGGAAACGGATTTCGATGAACTGAAGAAACATTTTTCCGATTCCGAGATCGTCGACCTCCACATGCTCACCGGACTGGCCAACCTCACCAACCGCGTGACCGACCCGCTGGGATTGGAACTGGAATTCCCCGAAGAGAAAATCTAAGGAATTGAGCGCTTGCGTGATCGGTCCATTGTGCGATTGACTTCAGATTTTCAATGGCTCAATCACTCAATCCCCCGATGACTCAATTCCTACAGAATCTCCCGCGCATCCCCAATGCGTCTGGTCACCCGCTCGCGATCCAGATATTCCAGCAGCGGAATCGCATACTTGCGGCTCACTCCCGTCAACTCTTTGAACTTCGCCACATCGATGCGGGGCGACTTCGCCTTGTAAGCCGTCAATTCCCGTCGCAATTGTTCGAGCGCACTGCGATGAAAAACCAGTTCGTTGGAAACCTTGATCAGCACCTTGTCCCGCAGCAGCAAAGTCACAATTTTCTGCGCCCGGGCTTTGTCCACTTTCAGCCCGGCAATCACTTCATGCAGCGCGGGAACTTTCAGACCGGCGCTGCCAAAGGCTTGTTCGATCATCTGCATCGATTCCGCCTCTTCGTCCTTCATCACCACGCCATGGCCAGGCAGGCGCACCAGTTCTCCAGCTACCTCAAGCTTCTTGCCCCGGACCAGCATGCTGAGAACTGCGTCGAAGACTTCGACTGACGCTCCGCTCTGCTCGCGTAGTTGTTCCTTGGCAATGCCTCCCACGAGAGGATTCTTCTTGTGAAAATCTTCGACCGAGCTCACGATAGACAGCCTCAGTGCTTCTAGCGCGGGTGAATCCAGGAACAACTCGCCGATCCGCACGACCCGCCCTTCCTTGACTGCTTGTCCCAGTTGAGCCTCGACAAAACTCTGCGTCCAACCAGTCTCCGCAACAAGCCTCGATATCGCGATACCTTCCTGCAGCCGCCGCGCAATCCGCACCCTCAGAATTGTCTCCGCATTGCCACCCGCCAACACCTTCAGGAAGTCGGCCAGCCCCGGTATGCGCCGCATCGGTGCCGCATCCAACACAACTCCGCCCCCGATCGTCACCACCGGCGAGAATTGCCGGATGATGAACCGGTCTCCCGGCAGAAGCAGTGCCGCCTCGGGCAGCTTCAGCCGCGCAAAAGCTTCCTGCCCAGGCTGAATTTGTGGACGGCCTAACTTTGCGCTCTTTGCAGAAGTGGAATCCGGTTCCTTCCTCTCGTACAGCCCAACTTCCGCCACGCTCTCCATCGTATGCGAATGAAAATGAACCCGCGCGCGGTTCTTGAGCGCTCGTGGCGCCGAAGGCAGGAGCCGCAACCGCACGTCCACCTGCCGCGTTGCTTCGAACATCGCCGGAGGCGCCAGGGTCATGCCTCGGGACAAATCTTCCGTGCTTGCGCCCGCCAGGTTGAGCGCAGTCCGTTGACCAGCGACTGCGGCGTCTGCCATTTGCCCATGCACCTGCGCTCCGCGCACGCGCACGCTCCGGCCACTTGGAAAAACCTCCAACTCATCTTCGCGACGAATCGTCCCCGCCACCAGCGTCCCCGTCACCACCGTACCGAAGCCCTTCATGGTGAACACCCGGTCGATGGGCAGCCGGGCGATCGCCTGCGAATCCCGCGGCCGCACCTCGGTTGCTGCCACCACCATCGCCCGCTTGAGTTCATCCAGCCCCGCGCCCGTTAGCGAACTCACAGCGACGATCGGGCTTGGTTTGTCCAGAAAAGTGCCGCGCAGAAACTCTTCCACCTCCAGCCGCACCACGCCGAGCGTCTCCGCATCCACCGCGTCAGATTTGGTCAATACCGTGATGCCGCGCTGCACGCCGAGCAGTTGCAGGATGTCAAAATGCTCCCGGGTCTGCGGCTTGATCGCCTCGTCCGCTGCAATCACCAGCAGTACCAGATCGATTCCGCCCACCCCAGCCAGCATGTTCCGCACAAAGCGCTCGTGCCCCGGCACGTCGACAAAGCCCAGCCGCAACGTCTCGCCATTCGTCGTCTCATCCTTCGAGACCGGCAAGTCCATGTGCGCGAAGCCCAGGTCGATGGTGATGCCGCGCCGCTTCTCTTCCTCCAGCCGGTCGGTGTCGATCCCGGTTAACGCCTTCACCAGCGCCGTCTTCCCGTGGTCGATGTGCCCCGCTGTGCCTACAATGATTGATCTCATCTGCCTGAAAGTTTACCGGAAGGAAGCCCGGCTCCGGATGTTCGATGGGTAACCGGGCCCGAATCGATTATCCGGCAACCCCCAAACCACCCTTCCTTCAAGGCCTCTAAAATGCGACAATAGATCTTCCCCATGACCACTTCCATGACCTCTGCCTTCCCTCCGGAGACTCTCCGGCAGCACGGCCTTACCAACGACGAGTACGAAAAGATCAAACAGCTTCTCGGAGATCGTGAGCCCACTCTCACTGAGCTCGGCATCTTCAGCGTGATGTGGAGTGAGCATTGTTCCTACAAATCGTCGCGTGTGCATCTGAAGCGTCTGCCCACGCGCAGCAAGCGCGTCCTGCAGGGACCGGGCGAGAACGCTGGCATTATCGACATCGGCGATGGATGGGCCTGCGCCTTCAAGATCGAATCGCACAACCACCCATCGTTCATCGAACCGTTTCAAGGCGCAACCACCGGCGTGGGCGGAATCCTGCGCGACATCTTTACCATGGGCGCCAGACCAGTCGCGGTGATGGATTCGCTGCGCTTTGGTCCGATTCGTGTGGGTGCGGACGACTCCGCCGCGCAGGTTACACAGAAAGAGATTCACCGCAACCACTCCATCCTCGAAGGCGTAGTTAGCGGCGTCGCGTCTTATGGCAACTGCTTCGGCGTGCCCAACCTGGGCGGCGAAACGAAGTTTGAGCCCTGCTACTCCGGCAATCCGCTGGTAAACGCTTTCGCCATGGGCTTAGTTCGCAAAGACGAGATCTTCTACGCGCGCGCCGCCGGCGAAGGCAATCCGGTGATCTACGTTGGCGCCAAGACTGGGCGCGACGGCATCCACGGCGCGACCATGGCCAGCGAAGAATTCAGCGAAGCTTCCGAAGCTAAGCGTCCGAACGTGCAGGTTGGCGATCCCTTCCTGGAGAAGTTGCTGCTCGAAGCCTGCCTAGAAGCCATGCAGACCGGAGCAATCGTCGGCATTCAGGATATGGGCGCTGCCGGACTTACCTGCTCCACTTGCGAGATGGGCGGGCGCGGTGGTGTCGGCATTGAAATCGAACTCGACCGCGTGCCGCAACGCGAAACCGGCATGACTCCGTATGAAATCATGCTGAGCGAGTCGCAGGAGCGCATGCTGCTGGTCGCGCAGAAAGGCCGCGAGCACGAAGTCTTCCGCGTATTCGAGAAGTGGGGACTCGACGCGGTAGAAGTCGGCAAGGTCACCGCCGACAACAAGTTGCGCGTACTACAGCACGGCGAGGTCGTCGCCGAGATTCCAAATCATGCCCTGACCGACGATGCGCCGGTTTACAAACGTCCCTTGGCGCGCTGGGAGCCTCCCGTGCCTCGCGAAATCCCGGAGCACATCAAGCTCAACGAACCTGGCCTCGGCCACCCAGATGACTTCACGCAAAATCTGAAGCAACTGCTCGCCAGCCCGAACATCTGCGGCAAGCGCTGGGTTTGGCAGCAATACGATCACATGGTACAAACCAACACGGTGGAATCGCCGGGCGCGGGCGACGCGGGCGTGATTCGCATCAAGAACCCAAATCCAGATGCGCCGCAGCGCGGCCTTGCGATGGCGCTCGATGGCAACAGCCGCTGGTGTTACCTCGATCCGCGACTGGGCGCGATGCACGCCGTAGCCGAGGCCGCGCGCAAAGTCGCGTGTTCGGGAGCAACTCCAGTGGGTGCCACCAATTGCCTCAACTTCGGCAATCCAGAGAAGCCGCACATCATGTGGCAGTTTTCGCAAACCATCGATGGCATCACCAAAGCCTGTGAGGATTTGGAGATCCCCATCACCGGCGGCAATGTCAGCTTCTACAACGAGACGCTGGGCGAGGGCATTTATCCCACGCCCGTCCTCGGAGTAGTGGGAATTCTCGACGACGTGCACAAAGCTGCGAAGATGCATTTTGCCGCCGCCGGGCGCACGATCGTGCTATTGCGCGCGGGCGAAGCAGCCGATATCACCGATGTGGAGAGCGAGTTCGGTTCGTCGGAATATGCCAGAGAAATTCTGGGCGCGCTGTGGGGATATCCTCCAGAGCTCGATCTGGAAAAAGAAGTAGCGCTGCAGAAAGCGGTCATCGAGCTCATTCAGCACGGCTTGGTCGATTCGGTACATGATTGTGCGGAGGGCGGTTTGGCGGTCGCTCTGGCGGAGAAAGCATTTCCCAAAGGCGTGGGTGCGCGGGTGAACCTGGCGTCTGGCGGGCTTCCCGCAGAGTTTGCGCTGTTTGGAGAAGACGCGAGCCGCATCGTGCTCTCCTGCGACGCGGAGAACGTTTCGCGAATCCAACAGACAGCGGAGAAATATGGCATTCCCGCGGACGTGCTGGGAGAAACGATTCCGGAACGGTTTGAGATTTCACTCGACGGCAAAGTTTGCATTTCCGCCGCTGTTTCGGAGTTGAGCCAGGCTTACGAGACTGCGCTGGAATCGAGTTTGCGAACTGATCCGGAGTTGGTGGCAGCGGATTGAAGGGCTTGCATCGCTGAGGTCGCGAAGAACCACACGCGGAGTTCGCAGAGAAGACTTGAGCTAAGAGCTAAAGGCTAAAAGCTAAATGCTGACTGATAAATTCCACGACGAGTGCGGAGTAGTCGCAATCTTTGCTCATCCCGAAGCGGAAACGCTCGCTTATCTGGGCCTACACGCGCTGCAGCATCGCGGCCAGGAGTCGGCGGGGATTGTAACCTCCGATGGCCTGACTTCCCGCGTCCACAAGGCGATGGGCCTGGTCGCCGACATCTTCACCGAAGAGGTGCTCTCGAAGATACGCGGCACGTTGGCCATCGGTCACACCCGTTACTCGACCGCCGGCGATTCGGCGCTGCTGAATGCGCAGCCGATTCTGGTGGGATCGAATAAAGGCTCGATTGCCGTCGCCCACAACGGCAACCTGGTGAACGCCGCGGAAGTTCGGGGCCGCCTGGAGCGCCAGGGCTCGATTTTCCAGACCAACAGCGATACCGAAGTGATCGTTCATCTGATCGCGCTTTCGCGCGAACACACTCTGCCGGAAGCGATTGCGGACGCGTTGCAGCGAGTGGAAGGCGCGTTTTCTCTGGTGGTGATGAGTCCCGACCGGATCATTGCGGCGCGCGATCCGCGCGGCTTCCGGCCGCTCGCGATGGGCCGCATTCCGGCGCTGGAAGGGCAGAAGTGCGACACCATCGTCTTCGCCTCGGAAACCTGCGCCTTCGACCTGATCGGTGCAACTTACGAGCGCGACGTCAAACCCGGCGAGATGATCGTAGTTGGGCCGGAAGGCATCAGTTCGCGTTTTTATGCGACAGCCGCACCGCAGTCCAGCTGCATTTTCGAGCATGTGTACTTTTCGCGGCCCGATAGCATTGTGTTTGGCCGTGCCGTGCAAACCAGCCGCGAAGAGTTAGGCCGGCAATTGGCGCGCGAGGCGCCCGTGGAAGCCGATCTTGTCGTCCCGGTGCCGGATTCAGGCGTCACGGCCGCCGTCGGTTATGCCGCGGAGAGCGGCCTTCCGTTCCGCTTCGGCCTGATCCGCAATCACTACGTGGGCCGCACGTTCATCGAGCCCAGCCAGAGCGTGCGCGATTTCGGCGTGAAGCTGAAGCTGAATCCGGTGCGCTCGCTTCTGGAAGGCAAGCGCGTGGTCCTGATTGACGATTCGATCGTACGCGGCACCACCAGCCGCAAAATCGTCCGCATGATCCGCAGTGCCGGAGCCAAGGAAGTCCACATGCGGATTTCCTGCCCGCCCACGATTTCGCCCTGCTATTACGGTGTCGACACGCCTTCTAAGCGTCAACTGATTGCGGCGAACAAATCGATCGACGAAATCCGCGAGTACATTCGTGCCGACTCGCTTGCTTATCTTTCGCTGGAAGGACTCAAGAAGGCTTGCGGCGAAGGGGAGAAGACATCCTATTGCTCGGCCTGCTACACCGGCAAGTATCCTACGAGCATTGTGGATGTGGAAGAGATTCAGCCGGCGGTGGTCCCGCGCTAGCTATTTGCGAGCTTGTGCCACGCGCGGAATCGACTGCAAATCCGGCCTGATCAGAACTTCATTCCAATCCCGCAGCAGCCGTCTTACCTCTTCCGCAATCGTTCCGCTAATTTCCATGACCAGCCAACCCCCGGGCCTGAGCGCAGCGTAGGCTTGCGGAATCAGGCGCGCGATTACCTCAACTCCCGTGGGTCCGGCAAAGACGGCGTTACGCGGCTCGAATTTGCGCACTTCGAGCTGCACTTGATCCTCTTCCGACTCACCGACGTAGGGCGGGTTCGAGACAACGAAGTCGAAGGAGTTGTCCTCGAAGCCCGCAAGCAAATCGGCTTGTCGGAACTGAATGCGGGCGTCAAGTTGATGGCGGGCGGCGTTCGCGCGAGCGACTTCAAGCGCTGCAGGGGAAATATCGGTGGCGTATATCTCGGCTTGCGGCAACTCTTTGGCAAGCGCCAAAGCGATGCACCCCGAGCCGGTTCCGACATCGAGAATTCGGCATGCGGCATCCGGTTTCCGGCTTTCGGATACAGGCCCTGCCGCAGTCCGAGGTCCGAGGTCCGGACGCCGGACGCCGAAGTCCGAGCCTTGCAGTTCCAACACGGTCTCGATTACGTGCTCGGTTTCAGGCCGCGGTATCAAAACCGCCGGCGTGACGACAAGATCCATGCCCCAGAATTCCTGATGGCCCGTGATGTACTGCGCAGGAACGCCGCGGGCGCGTTCGTCGAGCGCAGCATCATAGCCACTCCGTTCATCGTTGCCGAGTTCGCGCTCGGGATGGGCGTAGAGGTAGGCTCGCTCGCATCCCAGCGTAAACATCAACAACAGCTCCGCGTTCATTCGCGGGGAGGCAACGTGTGCAGCAGTGAGCCGGGCGATCGCGAAGCTAAGGGCCTGTTTCAATTGCACCAGACCATTTCACCATAGGCACTCGAGACAAAGCGAAAAGAACTTGCTGCGGGAGGAACCGAAACCGCCGACGGGCATCATCGGCCAAGTTCGCAAAGCGATACGCTAGAATGATGGCGAGCCGGGATGGCGAAATTGGCAGACGCAGCGGACTTAAAATCCGCAGGGGCGAAAGCTCTGTGGGGGTTCGATTCCCCCTCCCGGCACCAGACGGCCCGTTGAGCCTAAACACAAGTGAGGCACAACCGCGAGTCAGAGCGTTTCAAGTATCGGGCGATCACGAAGAAGCGCCGGCGGCTGCAACGAATACTCCGCGCTGCTTTCGCAGCTCCGTCAGAAACGTATCCGCGCCTAGCGCCGCATGACTGCGGAAAAGATCGAGCAACGGATCCTCGCTTTCACTCGATCCCGCGGCGGTCTGTGAATGCTGCCCAATCTCAGTTTCCAAACCCTCGGGTTCCACCAGCAACTCCGGCAGCGCTTCGGGATTCTCCGTCAGCCTATTCAGAAACTTCTCCAGCAGCGCGCGATGTTCCGGCGTGGTCTGTGTGAACTCCACGCCCATACCCTTATCCGGATGCATGATGCGAACCACTCCTTCGGATCGCAGTTCCACTCCGGGGGCGCGCATCGAGAGCGTCACCCGAGTCGAAACCGGGAAGGGCGAAGGAAGATCGAGGTAGCAGCCTCCCAAACTCAAATCCGTGAGCTGGCAACGCACCGGCGGATCGTCCTTCTCTCCCTCCGGAGAATTGCGCCCAAGCCATTCGCGCAACGTACGCACAACCTCTGTCGACGGATCCTGGAAGCGCAGCCCCGCCTGGGTCCCCGTTCCTTCCCAGGCAAACTCCGCCGCCACATCGAGACGCTTCTCCGAACCCGGCAGCGTAAACATGAGTTGCCAGCTCCCCCGCAGCTTGCTGCGCCGCGGCAGGCTGATCGCCAAACCACCTTCCCCCACATCGGTCGTATGCACCTTGAAGTGGGCGTCGGAGTCGACGCTCGACATCTCCACCGGAAAACGCACGGCAACCCGGAAGTTGCGCCGCCGCTCCCTCTTCATCAGCGCCCGCGCCGCCCGAAAACTTGACTTGGCGCGCTCTACCGACACCGGCTTATAAAGGATGAAGTGCGCTCCAATCTCGAATGCCGATCGCAGTCCGATATCGGGATCCAGAATCGCCACCGCTACCGCCCGCTTGTTGCAGGGCGCTGTCCGCGCCGCGCGCAGCACATCCGCTGCCCCAGGTCCGGCGCAATCCACAATGATGGCCTCAAACCGCTCCCGCGTCAGACGCCGCAGAGCCTCTTCCGCGCTCGTGCAATGTTCCACACCGATGTCCAGGTCGCCCAGAGTGCGGCGCAGCACGCGCACGATCTTCTCATCCGAACACAGCAGAAGTGACTTCAGATTCATAGCCAGGTCTTAGGTTCTTTCCCGCATCGCAATTTTTATTACGCCGGTGGGCCGCAGCGGCGTCCTCTTCTGGTCTTGCCGCCGCAGAAGAGTTCGTGCCTCCAATGTAAGCCTGCCCCAAAGCCTGATCAATAACGCACTTTCGCCTGAGGTTACGCCTGTAACCTCTCACTCGACCTTCCCCGGCGACGGTCCCGGAACCGGAAGCCCCGAAGGTCCCCCCTCTTTCACGCTTTCCATCGCCTAAGCGCACTCAATACAATCATTTAGAAGGTATCCGCTACGGTCAGCCGGGCCAAAAATGCGATTGACTTCCCCCATATCTTCGCCTAACATACTGAGTCTCCGATCAGCTTTTGGGACCACAGGGAAGCCTGGCTAAGCTTGGATAAGCTCGGCTGTCCGCTTCGGCATTCGTTTCCTTGAATCCCAGCAGTCCCCGGAGAATCATATAGATAGACGAGTTTCTGAGTGCGGAGTTCATCCCCCATTTCTACGAAAGGCATTTTTCATGGCAAAGCGACGCGGAAATCCAAACTGGGGTAAGCCTGAGCCTATCGGGCCGGTCGTCCCCACCATTACCGAGTTCGAACAGGTGGTACGCGAATACAAACTCACGCCTGACCAATATCTACGCTCGACTCGTTTGCGGGAGTGGGCACGGCGCAACAAGAATTCGAAGTACATTCCGGAGCCTCTTCTCGAGGCTTGGGGATTCGAGATCGAGTCCACGCTATAAACTCATATCTAACAGGCACCTCCAAGGGTCGCTTTAAGCGACCCTTTACTTTTTGCCTCTTCCACCGCTCACGTTCAGCCCCGAAGCGGCGGAAGAGTGCAGCCCACGGCGCAAGCCGTGGGTAGTAATATGGGGCAAGAATGATCCCCGAAAGGGGCGAGAGAATAGTTCGCGCTAGAACACTCCGGCGCTGCGATCACTCCGTTGACATGATCGTGGGCCTTTTAGTCCAGAGGGATTGTCTCTTCTCGTACTGATCGCACCCGATCCCGCTCATGCTCAACTGGCTCCAAATTCCTCTCCCTGAGCTGTTCGCCGTACTCGCAGCCATAGCCTTCGCTGCCGGCCTGAATGTCTATGCCACCGTAGCCGCCCTCGGGCTGCTCGCCCGCTTCGCACACGTTCCCCTCCCTCCAGCTCTACTGTTACTTGAAAGCTGGCCCATAATCATCGCCAGCACAGTCCTGTTTGTCGTCGAGTTCTTTGCCGACAAGATTCCCGCATTCGACCTGGTTTGGAGCGCCCTGCACACATTTGTCCGCGTCCCCATCGCCGCACTACTCGCCTACGGGGCCACCTGCCAACTCACCCCCGCACAGCAATTGCTCGCAGCCTTGCTCGGAGCCGCCATTGCTCTCGCCGCTCACGGCGGAAAAACCGCCCTCCGCGCCGCCGTCACCCCGTCTCCCGAGCCTTTCTCCAACATCACCCTGAGCTTCGGCGAAGATGTTCTCGCCCTGGCCCTCACTTGGCTGGCCACGCGCCATCCCTACGTCGCAGCCGCCTTCGTCCTTGCCTTGCTTACCATCATTGTCGTCATGGCCCGCTTGGTGATCCGAGCTTTCCGGGCCCTTTTTCGCGGCGCGGAAAACGAACTGGCCGGCCGTCCCGCATAAGCACCCTGTCCTCTGCGCACCGTCGGCAATGCCTCCCGTTCGTAACGCTGAGTTCCCTTTCAACGAGCAAATCCGGGGTGTTCAGCACTCTTCCCAATTTGGGAACGTCGACTCATCCTCGCCAAGTTCGCCGGAATCCCTCCTCCGTAATTCCGCATCTAATTCGCACAAGGCAAAAAGTGCTGCTATGTCAATTTTCGACGAGAAATACCGCGTGGTTGGCATCGAGAGCGATCGCCTGATGGTGCGCGGAGTCCATAGCGGCGACGTGCTCACCATCCTCAATCCCGAGCCGGCCATGCCTCTTTCGCAAGAAGAATATCCCGTAGGCAAATTGATCGCTCTCACCGATCCTTCCGCTACTACACTTCTCAATTAGATAGTCGCTCCTCTTCACTCACTGCATGCAAACTTAAGGCGCGATCCCCTCCCCACGTTATCCTTACGGGTACGTCCCGCCAGGAAGCCCGCGCCGATCATCTATAATCGCGGCAAGGTACTCTTCCACGATGCCATTGTTCCTATACTTTGCCTTCTTCGTCGGCGGCGAAATCCTCGATCTGATTTCCAGCACCGGTCCGGTCGCCAAGTTCGTTCTTATCGTTTTGCTGGCTTTCAGCCTCATCTCCTGGGCCATCATTCTCACCAAGTGGAGCCTGCTTCGGCGCGCCCGCATTCAGAGCGGACGCTTCCTTCGCGCCTTTCGCAAAGCCCAGCGTCTGCAGGATATCGCCGCCGTCTCCGAGCAATTTCGGCCCAGCCCGTTGGTCGGCGTTTTCGAAGGCGGCTTCCAGGAATATAAGCGCCAACTCGCCGCCCCCGGCGCCACTCTGCGCAGCCTGACTGCCGTTCAGCGCGGCATGCAGATCGGAGCCTCCGAGGAAGTCACCCGCCTCGAACGCAACGTCCCCTGGCTCGCCATCACCGCCGCCGTTACTCCGTTCATCGGCCTGTTCGGCACCGTCTGGGGCATCATCGACGCTTTCCACGGCCTCGGCACCGCCGGCGGCGCAACTCTGCGCGCCGTCGCCCCCGGCATTTCCGAAGCTCTCATCACCACCGCCGCCGGACTCGCCGCCGCCATCCCCGCCGTCATCGCCTACAACCTCATCGGCAATGCCATTCGAGTCTTCGCCGCTCGCAGCGACGATTTCGCCCTCGAAGTCCTCAACGCCATCGAGAGCATTCAACCCCAACCCGCGGCCCCATCTCCAGCCGAGGTCAGGCGCTAATGGCTTTCACTTCCTCCAACGGCCGCACCCAGACCGCTCTCGCCGATATCAACATCACGCCTCTGGTCGATGTCGTCCTCGTGCTGCTCATTATCTTCATGGTCACCGCGCCCATCCTCCAGTCCGGCATTGAAGTGAATGTGCCCAAGACCCGCACCGTCAAGCAAATCACTGAGGAACGCACCGTCATCACCATCAACAAGGATCAGCGTGTCTTCCTCGGCAACGACGCCGTCAACATCAACCAGATCGCCGCCAAACTTCGCCAGAAGATTCGCGATCCTCACAACCAGTTCATCTTCATCCGCGCCGATGAAAACGTCCCCTTCGGCGCTTTCGCCACCGTCATGGACGCCGTCAAACAATCGGGCATCACCAACGTCAGCATCGTCACCCAACCCCTCGAAGAAAACCGGCAAGAAAATGGCGCGAAACGCTGAAATTTTTTTCGAGCACGATAGCTGGCCGCGCGCCCTCGGCTGGTCTGCGGGTTTTCACCTCGCAGTCACCGCCTTCATCCTGCTCTTCCCCCTCATTTTCAAGGGATCGTCCGGCGAAGGTTGGGGCGCTGGCGGCGGCGGCGAGGCCATCGGCGTCACCCTTGTGAGTTCCGTTCCCTTGCCCGCCACCGCTGCCCCCACGCAGAATGTTCTGGCTAACGAATCCAAGGGCCTCACCAAGTCTCAACCTAAGATTGAAGAGAAGGCGCCCGACGCCATCGAGATCCAGGGCAAGAACGCCAAAATCAAGCCCAAGAAGCCTCCCGCCCCCACCAAAGCAAAGTCCGAACCCGCGCCCGAAGAAGAGACCAACCAGGTTGCCTTCGGCGAAGGTGGCCCCGTCAGCGGTCCTTATGGCACTTTCGCGGCCGGAGGCGCCAAAGGCGGTTTCGGCATCACCGGCGGCGGCGGCGACTTCGGCACCCGCTATGGCTGGTACGTCCAGGTCATCCAGCGCAAAGTCTCCGACAATTGGCTGAAGTATGAGGTCGATCCCCGCATCTCCGGCGCCCAACGCGTCTACATCACCTTCGACGTCGCCCGCGACGGCCATCCTTACAACGTGCAGGTCGAGCAATCCAGCGGCGTCCCCTCGCTCGATCAATCCGCCGTCCGCGCCCTGCAGCGCATCGACACCTTCGGCACCCTGCCGCCCGACTACTCCGGCAACAAGATCTCGGTGGAGTACTGGTTCGATTACTCCAGGAAATAATTTGCCTACTTCTAGGCCCGTCGCGGCATCCATAACGTGACACCCGGAAATGTCCATTTGCACGAAAAGCAACCTCTACCGCGTCCACCGGATTATTCTTAAGGTTCCACCTTCTGCACAGGAGCGATCGCAACTTGCCAAATAGAACGTATCGGGCTACGATATTGTCGTACGGCGCATATTTTTGCCGTTACCCGGGTAGCAGCGTCAAACGGATGCAACACACCCATAGAGATCGCCAAAGAAAAGTCCCGCAGCCTCTCCCGAGCGCCCCAACCGGCGCCAGTTCACTCGGTCGTCTGTCTTCCCTTCTCCTGTTCATTCTCCTGCTCGCCTCAGCCTCCTTTGCTCAGGATTGGGTTCGCACCGGCTCCGGTCTTGGCGTCGACAAAGTCCGCCTCGCCGTTCCCGACTTCAAGCCCTCCAGCGCCGATCCTCTAAATACCGCCCTGCTCAAGACTTTCAACGATACTTTCTGGAACGACCTCGATAACTCCGGCGTCGTCGAACTCGTCTCCAAGAGCTTTTATCCCCTGCAGGTCCCCGGCCTGCCCGCCGAAGTCACCTTCGGAGTCTGGAACTCCCCTCCGCCCAACGCCGCCATGATGGCCTTCGGCAACCTCGCCGTCGCCTCCGGCAAAGTCACCGTCCAGGGCTGGCTTTACGACGTCAAGAACACCGCCTCGCCTCAGGTTCTCGGCAAGCAATATTCGGATGTCGCCACCGACGACGCCACCCGCGCTATCGCCCACAAATTCGCCGATGAAATCATCTATCGCCTCGGGGGCGGCATCGCCGGCATCGCCGAGAGCAAAATCTTTTTCGTCAGCGACCGCGGTGGCCACAAGGAAATCTGGGGCATGGATTACGACGGCTCCAACCAGCGCCAGCTCACTCACGAGGGATCGATCGCTCTTTCTCCCCGCATCTCCCCCGACGGTTCCCGCCTCGCTTTCAGCGCTCTAACCAAAACCGGCTGGGACATCCTTATGTATTCCCTGGATCTCAACCGTCTCGTCTCCTTCCCCCGCTTCGGGGGCACCAATCTTTCTCCCGCGTGGTCTCCGGATGGAGCGAAGCTCGCCGTCTCCTCCTCCCGCGGCGGCAATTCTCAGATTTATGTTTGCGACGCTAACGGCGCCAACCTTCACCGTATGACCAGCGGAAAAGGCCCCGACGTCTCTCCTGCCTGGAACCGCAAGACCGGCGCCCAGATCGCTTTCGTCAGCGGCAGCACCGGACTGCCTCAGGTCTACACCATGGAAGCCGACGGCACCAACCTGCTGCGCATGACCGATCAGGGCTATGCCGTCTCCCCCAACTGGTCGCCCAACGGACAGTTCCTCACCCTCGCCTGGATTCGCAAGTACGGCCCCGGTGAACCCGGCTCCTCCGACATCTATCTGATGGATATCGCCAGCAAACAATGGGTTCAGCTCACCCACGATGGCGGACGCAACGATTTCCCCTCGTGGTCGCCCGACGGCCGCCACATCGTTTTTCAGTCCAGCCGGTCCGGCAAGGAAGAAATCTGGGAGATGCTCGCCGATGGCACCAAGCTCCATCAGCTCACTTTTACCGGACGTAATTCTCAACCGAACTGGAGTTGGAAATAAACCGCACTTCGTCTGAACTCGATTTTTTCGGGTTCGCAGGAGGATTAAACGTGAAGAAGGTCACCATGAACATGAAGAAGATCAGCCGGAAGCAGCAAACTTGGAACGCACTCGCCACCGTCGTCGCTCTTGCCGCCGTCCTTTTCCTCGGCGCTTGCGCGAAGAAGGCAGCTCCCCCACCGCCCCCACCGCCGCCAGCCCCACCATCTCCCACGGCTGCGATTTCCGTCAGCCCCGATACCATTCAGAAGGGCCAATCCTCCACCCTGACTTGGCAGACCACCAACGCCACCGACGTTTCTATCGACGGCATCGGCGCGGTTCAGCCCAACGGGTCGCAGCAGGTCAGCCCCGGAGATTCCACCACGTATCACCTCACGGCCAAAGGTGCCGGTGGTACTCAGGACGCGACTACGCGCCTCACCGTCACGCCTCCGCCCGTCGTGCAGGCTCCGCCGCCTTCGCCTTCGGATGAAGATCTTTTCGGACAGACCATCAAGGATGTTTACTTCGACTACGACAAGTCCGACATTCGCGGCGATCAGAGCGCTTCCATCCAGTCCGATATGCTTTTCCTCAATCAGCATCCCGGAATCAACTTTACCGTCGAGGGACACTGCGACAATCGCGGCTCCACCGAGTACAACCTCGCTCTGGGCGACCAGCGCGCCAGTTCCGTGAAGAATGCCCTGGTCACGGCCGGAATCAGCGCGAGCCGAATCAAAACCATCAGCTACGGCAAGGAAAAGCCGTTCTGCATGGAAGACAACGAAGCCTGTTGGCAGCAGAACCGCCGCGGCCACTTCGTCTATCAAAAGTAATGAGGCATTTCCGCCAAGGGCGGAGAAACGTCGGTAATGGTGCGGTCTGGTTGTCATCCTGAGAGAGCGCGTTCTTTGCGCGAACGAAGGATCGGGGCGAGCCGCGCGGTGTGGCGCGTTTTTTGCGCCACAATAATCGCGCGTTTGGCTCGCTTCCCTGCCAGACTCCACCACTACCGAATCCTCCGCCCCATGCCCTTCCATGTTCCCTGCTCAAATCTTCACAACCCGCTCCACCCTCAATCCATCTAAAATGGTTTCAGGACATTCGCTTATGACACCACGACATTGCTCCACCATTCTCGCTCTGCTTTCCACGCTTTGGCTTGCCGTCACCCCCGCCTGGGGCGTCAACAAAGAAACCATCCAGTTGCAGACCCAGGTCCAGCAACTCCAGGAACAAATGACCGCCATGCAGCGCAGCTTCGACGAGCGCATGGGCGTCATGAAAAATCTGGTCGAGCAGGATACCGACGCCGTCAACAAAGTTGCCGCCGCCCTCACCGCTCTGCAAACCACTCTGCAAAAACAGCAGGGAGACTCCGGCACCCGCGTCGACCAACTCTCCGGCCAGATACAATCCCTCAACGACACGCTCGACGAACTCAAGGCCCGCCTCGCCAAAGTCAGCAAGCAACTCGAAGACCTGCAGGCCTCCCAGCAAAGTCAGGCCGCGCAAACCGCCCAGCAACAGGCTCAGCAGCAGGCTGTCGCTGCCGCCCCGCCGCCCGATGTCCTCTATAACAACGCCCTTCGCGATTACAACGGCGCCAAGAACGATCTCGCCATTCAGGAATTTTCCGACTACATCAAGTTCTACCCCAACACCGATCTCGCCGGAAACTGTTACTTCTATCTCGGCGAAATTCAATTCCGCCAGGGAAACTACCAGCAAGCCGCCCAGAGCTACGACCAGGTCCTGCAGAACTTTCCCACCGGAAACAAAACCGCTTCCGCTCAGCTGAAAAAAGGTTTTTCGCTAATCGAACTCGGCAAGCAGGATGACGGCGTTCTGGAACTGCGTCACCTCATCCAGCGCTATCCCCACTCCCCGGAAGCTCTGCAGGCGCGCGATCGCCTGCGCAAGCTAGGAGTTTCCTCAACCACTCGCCCCGGCGAATAATTTTCATCCTTGAGATGCGAAAAACGGCCCGTCAATGCCGTGGAAGAGCGGCGCTTCAGCGCCGCGTTAGCATCAGGAATCTGAGTAGGCTTCAGCCGCTGGGGGAGTTTTCGTAACCGGCTGAAAATAAATCGTGAAATAATCTCTTCGGAGGCCCTCATGACCAAAATCTCCGACAATGATCCCGACGCCGCCAAAGGCGCCACCGAGGAAGAACACACCCACAACGGCAACGCCGGCCTCGCCGGACAACTCGGTCATCGCGACCAGGACCCCATTCTCAAGGACGCCGACACCGACTTCCCCGAACCCGGCAGCAGCCCCGAACACTCCGCCGGCCGCCCCAAGTCAGCCAGAATCAAAACCAAAAAGAAACCAAGAGTCGCCTGATAGCGATTCGATAGTTTCTATTATGAGTGGGCGTCATCCTGAGCGCAGCCGCTTTTCAGGCGGAGCGAAAGCCTGCCCTGAGCGAAGTCGAAGGGGATCTCGCGCTCACATGAACCGCCTTCATGGGAATCTTCGCGATCTTCCCTCACCCGGCGAACTCATAAGATCCACGATAATTCGCTCCACTTCCTTCCCAGCCTCCGCCCGCGGATCGACCACCTCAAAATGTCCCGCTCCAGCAATCTCCGCCAACCGCGCGTCTTCTTTCGTCTTCAGCTTCGCGCTCACATAATCTCTGCTGAACGCCGGGGGCACCACATCGTCCTCCGCCCCATGCACCAGCCACTGCCGCGCCCCGATCGCCAGCTTCATCGGATCCGCTTCCCGATAATGATCCCCCACCTCCGCCGGCGTCCCCCCCAAAAACTCCACCACCGCGTCGTTACTCAAATGCAATTCATACGCCCGCTGCAAATCCACCACGCCCGCCAGCGACACTACCGCCTTCACTCCCGCCTCACGCGCCGCCAAACACAACGCCAGCTGACCTCCCGCCGAATGCCCCATCGCCACCACCCGCTGCACATCGAACTCATACTTGCGCGAATTCTGCATCAGAAACTGATACGCCGCTCGAACATCGGCAAAAGTCCCCGGCCATCCTCCGCCCACATTCCCCACTCGCCGGTATTCCAGAGTCGCCGTCGCCACGCCCCGCGCCGTCAACCCCGCGCACAAATGCCCCATGTATCCCAGGTCATACTTAGCCCGCCAGTACCCGCCATGAATAACCATCGCCAGCCCATGCGGTCCCGTCCCCTTCGGCAACCGCAAATCCACAAACTGGTTCTCATCCCCCCCGTAAGCCACGCGCACATCCGCCCGAGGCGCCCCCAAACTCAAAATGTCATCGCCCAATGTCATATCGCACTAAGTACTGGGTACTGGATACTGGATACTAGCTACTAGGTACTAGCTACTGGGTACTAGCTACTCGTATCGCAACGCTTCAATCGGATCCAGCCCCGCCGCCCGCATCGCAGGAACCATTCCACTCACCACTCCTACTACCGCCAGAATCCCCGTCGCCACCAGCAAAATCATCGGTGACACAATCAGCCGGACGTCCCCCGCCTCTGCGTGTTTCGCCATCGCGCTATAGAACGTCAGCCGCCCCACCGACACCGACACCACATACGACAATCCAATCCCCAGCATTCCCCCCACCGCCGTGATCACCATCGCCTCCGCCAGGAACTGAAACATTACATCCCTCCGCCGCGCCCCCAGCGCCTTCTCCACTCCAATTTCCCGCGTCCGCTGCGTCACCGACACCAGCATCATGTTCATCAGCCCCACCCCGCCGATCCCCAGCGTCAGCGTCCCAATAAACGCCAGCAACCCTTTCAGCGCCATCGAAATAATTCCAAACTGCGAGAGCTGCTTCTGTGCGTCGAACACAAACATAGCTCTCTGATCGTCGCCTTAAAGTTGTGCGCCGTCGCCAGCGTCTCCCGTACAGTTTTATCCAGCTTGTCGTGATCCAGTCCCAGCGAATCCATCCAGATCCCATCCAGATAATGGTTATCCTTCAACACATTCATCGAGTTATACGGAACGTAGATCGACCGGTTATCGTCGTTGTCGCCTTCCTGCATTCGCGGCTTCACGATCCCCACTACTTGAAACTCCACGCCATCGATTCGGATGTCCTCGTCCACCGCCGGCATCCCCGAAAACAACTTATCCTTCGCCTCCGACCCAATCACCGCCACCAGACCGTGTCGCGAGTTATCGGCGTCGTCGAGAAAACGCCCTTCGCCCATGTCCAGATTCCAAATGTCCTCTATCGCCGGATCCATTCCCATCACCGGCATCGTGAAGGTCCGGTTTCCGTTCTGCACCGACGAATCCTTCTGCGACATCCGCACCACGTGCTTGCAGAGCGGCACATTATTCCGCAGCAGTTCAATGTCATCGTTCGTAAACCGCACCGCTACTCCCGCCTTATTCCCTCCCGCCTGCTGCGACGTCCGTCCCGGAAAAATCCCCACCGCGGTCGCTCCAAAGCTCTCGAAAATATTCTCGATCGCCCGCCCAAACCCGTTCCCATACGCCAGCAGCAACACCACTGTCGCAATCCCCCACGCCATCCCCGCCATCGTCAGCAAGGTCTTGCGCAAGTCATGCCGCATCGCCGCAAACGCCTGTCCCAACAAATCCCGATGCATAAATTCTCAGCTTCCAGCCTCTAGCTACTACTCTTGCTATATCTCCTTACCCCGTATCCTCTGTTTCAGATTTTTATTCCGCGCCTTGAGCTCATCTCGGTACTAGGCTCTGGCTACTCCTTACTCATATTGATGAGCTACTTGCCCACATGCGCTAAGCGAGCCGAACCCCGCCCTCCGCAGCTCTTTTTCCCCCATCCGTGTCAATCCGCGCGAATCCGTGGCTAGCACATTCACTCGGCACTAGGTACTAGGTACTGGGTACTAGGTACTAGGTACTAGGTACTAGCTCCTACTCCTTCCTCAGCGCCTCCACCGGCTGCAGCATCGCCGCCCTTCTCGCCGGATACAATCCCGCCACCACTCCCGCCACCGCCAGCGATACCACCGCCAGCGCCGCCGTCCGCGCCACCAGCTTCGGCGGATCGAATCCCTCCCCCAGCGATACTCCCGACAGCACCGCCATCAGCCCCGCCGCCGCCCCAATCCCAATCACGCCGCTCAGCAGCGTCAGAAACGCTCCCTCCACAAAAAACTGAAACATGATGCTCGCATTCGTCGCCCCCAGCGCCTTCCGCAATCCAATCTCCTGCGTCCGGTCCGCCACCGCCACCAGCATAATGTTGATGATCCCAATCGCTCCCAGCCCCAGCGTCACCAGCCCCACGCTCCCCAGAAAAGCATTCATCGCGTCGAAAATCTTCCCCACCTGGTCCACCGTATTCACCGTATCCCACTCGTCAAACGAATCCGGATTATTCGCATCGAACCCATGATTCCGCGCAATCACCTTTTCCACTTCCTTCTGTGCCGCTTCGTGCAGCGCCCGCGTCTTCGGCTGGTATTCGATAATGCTGATCACATCCGGCGCTTCGCCCACGTTCGTCAGCCGAAAATGCTCCTGCATCGTGCTGAACGGCATATAGCACTGCAGATTTTGCGTACTGTTGTCGCCGTGCCCAATTCGCTGCAGCGTTCCAATCACCTCAAATTGCACTCCATTCAACAGGATCGTGCTCCCCACCGCCGGCCGCCCAGAAAACAATGTCCGCCGCGCCTCATCGCCCAGCACAATCACGGCCCGCTTCTGCGCTCCATCCATCTCATTCAGCCATCGTCCTTCTTTAATCGGAAGGTAGCGGATCTGGTTGAACATCGCCGGCACTCCCAGCATCTGCCCGCTGGCCTGAAAAAAATCGCTCACCGCCCGAATGTCGTTGCGCTTGATCACCGGCGCTGCCGCTCCTACGCTCTTGCAATCGATCAGAATGTCCAGATAATCCCGGTAGGTCAGGTAGTACTGCCGCAACGCCGTGAAGCTCCCCTCCATCATCGGAGCCCGCCCCGACCAGATGAACATCACGTTCTCGCCCAGCGTGTCGAACTGCTTCTTATTCCCCGACCGGAATCCCTCCCCCAGCCCCACCAGTAGCAGCAGCGAAAACACTCCCCAGGCAATCCCAAACATGGTCAGAAACGAGCGTAGCTTGTGTCCCCACAGCGTCCGCAGCGTCTGCCCGAATATGTCAAGAAGAAGTCGCACGATTCTCGATTATACGGTGTGCCGTAACGTGGAGAAGCACATCTCCAGCACTCTGGTTTCCAGGTAGGTGTTCCGCCGTGGTTGTTAGAATCGGATTGCTCCGCATTGTGAAGATGCGCATCTTGAGGAAGGAACATTCATGAAGCAAACAAAGATCCTGGCATTCCTTGGCCTTTCGCTCTTCATCACCATCGCCATCTGGTCGCAAGAAAAACCGGCCAGGCGCGAGCCCCTGACGTTCGCCCTGGACTGCGTCAACGGCGACTGCCCCCTGCTAAAGGGCGTCCCTCAGACCAGCGGAATGCGCGGCGGCTCAGTCAAGCTGACGCCAGGGGAAAGCGTGGGTTGGCATTCCACGGCCGAGCATGAGGAAGCTCTGGTCATCCTTCATGGGACGGGAGCGGCGAATATCGACGGCCGCGCCGATATCCCTGTGCACGAGAAAATGCTGGTGTATATTCCGCCACGCACGAAGCACAACGTGACCAACACCGGCACCGAACTGCTCGAATATGTCTGGGTGGTGGCCCCCGCCGGTCAGAAATAACCTGCCTGCTCAACTTCCGATCCTCTATTGCGCCGCGGCCTGAAGAAACAACAACCCTTGCACCTTGCCCGCGTCTTCGGTCAAGCGATCATAGGTGACTTGCCGCCGCGAATCGGAAAAACGCGCATCCTGCAGCAGGAATTTGTGGACAGCGTCGGCTGTCGAGCCGCTGGAGTTGTCAAACGTCTCCACGTAGCTCACTCCCTCCACCACGTACAAATGTGAATTCCACATCATTAACGCCGCCCGATTCTCCGTGAGCATATAAATCAGGTGACCGGCATTCACCTGATCCGGCGTCAGATATTCCGCCGTGACCATGATCGGGAGGCCATCGCTTAACAGATGCCTTCCCTGCAGTTTCCCGGCAATGTCCTTCAAAGACTTCGCGTCCGCCGCCTCAACGCTGTCCTCCAGCGCGGAATCCTTCCCGCAACACACTTCCTTGTCCTTGAAAACCATCTCCAGCGCCGTCTTCAGCACATCCGCCGAGTGTGCGGTTCGCGCCGTCAGAGAAGGCAGATCGTGGACGCGAACCTCCTTTTCTGGATAAGCGACCTGCCCATACGCGAAGCAACCAACTGCCACACACGATGCCACCACGTACCTGGCCGCAAGAAGAATCGCAGACCCAACCGTCCGCCTGTAAGCCATCGCTATCCTCCTTGGCACTTCGCCATCTCAAATTCTCTATTCCGACGTCTGGAACTCCATGTTCTCATCGACCCAAAGCTGCGCTGGCGTTCCCGATCCATCGTCACCGGAACGCGTTGCGACCACACGAAACCCGCTGGAACTGATCTGAATATCGTACGTATAAGGCGGACGCTGCCGGGCAATCGTGATGTAGTTAGTCGAGATCAATTCGTCCAGCGACGCGTATTTCCCTTCCGTGGCGTAGTACCGGCGCTCGGTAGTGGCGATGCTGATCAGATCGCTCTTAACTCCGGTGATGCGAATGGCAGCCTTCGGACTGTTCGCCCCCGCCGCAGCAGAAGAGCTCTGCGCCTGCCTGGAATAAACGTACATGCCCACGCCCAGTACAACCACGACGCTGAGAAAGCCAAACAGACGGCCCATGTGTCCCTCCCAGGGCAATTCCACCGCGAAACCGGCCCCCTGACAAGTAACCACAGGTCACCGCCTCGCCTGCGCCTGCGATCTCACTAGGGTGGGGTCTGAAGTTAGCGGAGAGTGTAGGGTTATTGTCCGACGGAACCGTTCCGGTGAAACCGGCCGCCTTCAAAGAAGCGGTGATGCACCATGCTGTGGCCCAGCAGAAAAAAGAGGATTGCCAGCAAGAGTGCGAACACAAACTCTCGAACTCCGAACGACGGAGGCCTTCGTCCTCCAGAGTCCGGTGAGTTCGAGGGACTAGCCATAGATTGATTCTACCCACCTCGTCAACTCAAGCGCAGTTCATCAGCATCCCGTAATCCTGTCATGCTGAGCGAGGATTGAGCTTCGCCAAAGCGAAGCTCAACCGCAGTCGAAGCATCCCTACCCTGTCATGTGCGAACAGGGAAAGCAGGATGTCAACCGAGCCAGACGGCGGTAGTGGTGCAGTTTGAAAAATCTAGCGGTTCCATCTCCCCGGCGTCACCCCGAAGGCCCGCGTTTTCACCAGCGGGCCGAGAGCCTGCCCTGAGCGAAGTCGAAGGGGATCTCCCTTAAGCACGCCGCCGTGCGGGCCAAATTGCACCACTACCAGACGGCCCCTGGCTACCACTCCGACTTTTTTCTCCCGCTCTTCACATTTTCTTTCTCTCTCCCCTCAAACTCCGCTATCCTCTAGCCGGATGACCTCGCTGCCTCTTTCCGAGCTTCTCGGTTGCACCGTGTATGACCCGTCCGGCGCGGCTACCGGACGCGTGCGCGAAGTCACTCTCGCTCCTCAGGAAGACCGCAACCGCATCGCTTCCTTCATCGTCAAAACCAAATCCGGCAACCGCGTCCTTCCCTTCTCCTCCGTCTCCACCATCGACGCCAACATTCACGCCTCCACCAATCCCGCCGACTGGCCCGCCGCCAACGGCTCGGAAGGCCTCTTCCTCCTCGAACGCGACCTCCTCGATCAGCAGGTCATCGACGTTCACGGCCGCAAAGTCGTTCGCGTCAACGACGTCGACCTCCAAGTCGACGCCACCACCGAAGCCGGCCAACCCCGCGCCATCCTGCGCGTCCAGTCCGTCGATATCGGCGCTCGCGGCGCTGCCCGCCGCCTCCTGCGCGGCCTCGCGCCCCGCGCCGCTCTCCATGCCCTGCTCCAGAGAATTCCTCCCCGCACCATCCCCTGGAGTTTCGTCGATCTCATCGAAACCGATCCCGCTCGCCGCATCAAACTCAAGATCTCTCACGAAGGCCTGGCCAAGCTCCATCCCGCCGACATCGCCGACATCGTCGAAGACCTCGCTCCCGACGAACGCGAAGCCGTCTTCCGCACCCTCGACGAAGATGTCGCCGCCGAGACTCTCGAAGAAGTCGAGCCCAACATCCAGAAGTCCATCGTCGAATCTCTCGACTCCGGACGCGCCGCCGACATCGTTGAGGAAATGGACCCCGACGCCGCCGCCGACCTCCTCGGCGACCTCTCCGACGATCGCACCGAGCAAATCCTCGTTGAGATGGAGCCCGGCGCCAGCCAGGAAGTCGTCGAACTCCTCGAACATCGCGAGGAAACCGCCGCCGGCCGCATGACCACCGAGTTCCTCGCCCTCCCCGTCGCCGCCACCGTCGAAAATGCCATCGGCGTCATGCGCGAGTTCGAAGGCGGCATCGAAACCGTCAACACCATCTACCTGGTCGATTCTCGCGGCACTCTAGCCGCCGCCGTTCCTCTCATTAAACTCGTCCTCGCCAAGCCCGATACGCCACTCCTGTCTCTCACCCAGGAACCCCTCATCTTCACCCACAGGGAAACCGGCGACAACGAAGTCGCCGAACTCTTCGACAAATACAACCTCGTAACCCTCCCCGTAATCGACGACCACAACAAACTAGTCGGCGTCGTCACCTCCGACGACGTAATCACCATGCTCCGCGCCAAGCTGTAAGCGCTTAATTGTCATCCTTAGCAAGCGTTCTTTGCGCCGCGAAGGATCTGGGCGAGCCGCGCGTTGTGTCGCGCTTTTTTGCGACACAATAATCGCGCGTTTGGCTCGCTTCCTTATAGTTGCGGGCCGCCCATTACTTACCACTAAGAGCCTCTCGTATAATCATCAGTTCTCAGGAGACCCCCTTTGCCCTTCGACGACCTCCGCCAATGGATCGCCGCCCTCGACCGCGCCGGCGAACTCAAACGCATCCAAACCGAAGTCGATCCCATCCTCGAAATCGCCGAAATCACCGACCGCGTCAGCAAGATGCACTTGCGGAAAGGAAAACGAAACGAGGGTGCCCCATCCAAGCCGTCTTTTGGCTTGGGTGGGAACCACGGACTCGAACCCGGCGGCCCCGCCCTCCTCTTCCAAAACATAAAAAACCATCCCCACTCTCAAGTACTCATCAACCAGTTCGGCTCCGAAGCCCGCATGAAGCTGGCCCTAGGCGTAAATTCCTTCGACGAATTTGCCGACCGCATCAAAATGTTTCTCGACGTGAAATCCCCCCAAGGCTTCCTCGACAAACTAAAAATGCTCCCGCTCCTAACCGAAGCCGGAAAGTTTTTCCCCAAAACCGTCCCCACCGGCCCCTGCAAAGAAGTGATCAAGCACGATAATTTCTCCCTCCTCGACTTCCCCATCCTGCAATGCTGGCCGCAAGACGCCGGACGCTTCATCACCCTCCCCTGCGTCACCACCCGAGATCCCAAATCAGGCAAAAGAAATCTAGGCATGTACCGCCTCCAGGTCTACGACAAAAACACTCTCGGCGCGCATTGGCAGAAACAGAAAGTGGCAGCCGAACATTTTCGTCAAGCACTGCGCAACGCGAGCACGAATGTAGAAGCGGGCACGGACCATGTGGGGACGGGCGCATTCGCCCGTCCAGCGAGCGAAGCGAGCAGAGCAGCCGTGAACATCATGGCTCAAACCTCCGGAGGCTCGAACCTGGCCGGCACCTCTCACCCGACCGGTAAAATGGAGGTCGCCGTCGCCATCGGCACCGACCCCGCCGTAACTTTCTCCGCCATCGTCCCCGCTCCTCCCGACGTCGAAGAATACTTAATCGCAGGCTTCCTCCGCGCCGCCCCAGTCGAACTCGTCAAGTGCGAAACCGTCGACCTCGAAGTCCCCGCCACCAGCGAAATCGTCCTCGAAGGCTACGTCAACCTCGACGAACTCCGCACCGAAGGCCCTTTCGGAGACCACACCGGCTTCTACTCGCTCGAAGACCTCTACCCTGTCTTCCACGTGCAGTGCATCACCCACCGCAAAGATCCCATCTACGCCACCACCATCGTCGGCAAGCCGCCCATGGAGGACGCCTA
Source organism: uncultured Acidobacteriaceae bacterium (assembly GCA_963749985.1). Lineage (GTDB taxonomy): Bacteria > Acidobacteriota > Terriglobia > Terriglobales > Acidobacteriaceae > Sulfotelmatobacter. The sequence goes on from CAVVOS010000012.1 coordinate 179,191, forward strand.
CATGGGCAAAGCCGTCGAGCGCGTATTCCTCCCGCTCATGCGCCTCACCATCCCTGAATTGATCGACATCAATCTACCCATCGAAGGCGTCTTTCACAATCTGATGATCGTCTCCATCCGCAAGTCCTACCCCGGCCAGGCCCGCAAAGTGATGAACGCCATCTGGTCGCTCGGACAAGCCATGTTCACCAAAGTCATCATCGTCGTCGACGAAGACGTAGACGTCCAAGACCTCGCCGACGTGACCCTGAAAGTCCTCAACCACATCGACCCCGAGCGCGACATCCAATTCACGCTAGGCCCGGTCGACTCTCTCGACCACGCCTCCCGCCTCGCCAACTACGGCTCCAAAATGGGCATCGACGCCACCCGCAAATGGCCCACAGAAGGCTTCACCCGCCCCTGGCCCGATGAAATTGTCATGGATGCAAAGACGAAGGCGCTCGTAGATGGAAAGTGGAAAGCGCTGGCCAAAGAGCTGGGGATTGAGTAAAAATCGTAGAAGAGGATCGGGAAGGGCACGAGATTCACTCGTGCCGACTGGGGCGAAAAAACATATGCGGCTTCAGCCGCTGAGGGCCAATCGCAATGAAAGGCAAGATTACGCGAATCAACTCAAAGCAGCGGACCAACGGCGCAACCGACCTTAAACGGCTCCGTGCCATGCCTGATTCGACTATCGATTATTCCGACATCCCGAGATTGAATAAATCGTTCTGGAAGACCGCCAAGCTCACCATTCCCGAGCCGAAAGACAGGCTCACGATTCGAGTGGATCACGACGTGGTCGAGTGGCTGAAAAAGCGCGGCCGCGGCTACCAGACCCGCATCAACGCCATTCTGCGGTCGTACATGGAAGCGCAATCGGGAGGCTAGTTCAAAGCTTACGTTGCCGATTTCCCGAGCGCGACATCGAATTCACCATAGGCGCCGTCGATTCCCTCGACCATGCCAGCCGCCTAGCCAACTACGGCTCCAACATGGGCATCGATGCCACCCGCAAATGGCCCACCGAAGGCTTTACCCGCCCCTGGCCCGATGAAATCGTCATGGATGCAAAAACGAAGGCGTTCGTGGATAGTAAGTGGAAAGCGTTGGCCAAAGAGCTAGGGATCGAGTAATCGACCCACGGCGCTGTCATCCCGAGCGGAGCAAGATCATTCGCTCTTTGAATGATTTTGCGGAGTCGAGGGACCTGCTGTTTGCGGCCGGGTGCCCCAGGTCTCGCCGCTTTTGCGAGACGCTACGGCCCTCCGTGCTATCCTGACTCGGTAATGTCCTCCGCCAAACAACAAGTCGAATCCCTCCTGAATAAACTTCCGGAGAACTGCTCGCTCGAGGACATCCAGTACCATCTCTACGTCCTCGACAAAGTGCGCCATGGCTTGGAAGACGCCAAGCAGCAAGGCACCATCTCGCAGGACGATGTAGAGAAACGAGTGCTGTAAGTCCACAGCAAATGTCCGCATCCCGCGTGTGCCGGCATCCAACAGATTAGACCCCACTCAACATGAGCTATAGGAGACATCTATCCCCCGCCGCTCGGCGCACACTCAGGACTCGCCGCAATTTCCAGCGCGGACATTCTGACCCTGGAGACCCTGATGCACCGACCACATTACCTCGCTTCGTTTTTCGTCACCGCGGCCCTCGCGGCGCCAATTTCATTGATGGCCCTCCCCGCCCCGCAAGACGCCGGCGTTCAAGTCCGCGTCTACGACCGCAACCACAAGGACTACCACAACTGGGATGACAACGAGAATCGTGCCTGGGGACAATTCCTCGTCGAAAACCACAGAGAGTCTCACGAATACGCCAAGTCGAACAGGAAAGAGCAGTCGCAATACTGGAACTGGCGCCACGCCCATCCTGACGATCGAGATCACGACCGACACTAGATCCCTTACATAAAGACAGCCGGGTGCCCCAGGTCTCGCCGCTTTTGCGAGACCTGGGGCACCCGTCCCTCCGCACCCTCCCCGCGATCAAACCTGGAGAAGAAATCCGGCGAAGAAATCCGCCTCATCCCTCATCCCTCCACCTCATCCCCATCAATCCCCAAGCCTCCCAATATTTCCCCAACTTCCCGCTTCTCGGATTCCCGTGCAAACACAGCTTCGCCGTCTTCCGCCCCGCAATCGCCTCCACCGGAATCACAAACCACGCATCGCACGGCATCACATACGCCACCACAAAATCAATCTCCGATGGATCGTAAGCGACCACCTCCCCGTTCGCATTCCTCTGCAAGTTCACCATGTACGACCCATACTGCAGCGCGCTCGTCGACTTCACCTGCACCCGCCACAGCCGCTGCCCCACATCCAATATGAAGTCATACCGCCGGCTGTCCCCATAAGGCTTCGCCGTCGCAAATCCCTTCTGCGCCGCCTTCACCATAAACATCATTTCCGCCAACTCTCCCCGCTGCTTGCTCGTCAAATTCAGTGTGGGACGGACACTCCTGCCCGTCGCCGTTGATCTTGATCTTGATCTTGATTTTGATCTTGACCTTGATTGTGTGGGTCGGACACTCCTGTCCGACGCCGTTGACCTTGATTCTGACGTCGCCCTTGCCCCTGATTTTGCCCTTGCCCCTGCTCTCGCCCTTGCCCCTGCTCTTGCTGCCTGCATACTCCTACTCCAGTTTTCTCATTGCTCGGATGATCCTGGTTGTATGGTTGTGAAGGTTGTCCAGAAACACGAACGGCGCAGACCGGATGGCCTGCGCCGCTGTTTCAACTCTATATACCTATTATATCATACCGCATAGGGTAGATGTGTCATGTTAGCCACATTTATTTCGTCCAGCGAATCAACAACTTAAGCCAAAATGCACATCCTCACCCTCTTGACAAGATTTTCCGCAATCGGCCCACATCCCCTTCTCCCGGTGCTCGCCTGCACCATTTCCACAAGAGGGTGCCCCATCCTTGCGTTCTTTGCAAGGGTGGGCGGCGATGCTGCCTGAACTACAATTCCGCACGAATTAACGAAACGGAAGCGCAGCCAACGTCACTACCTGGAGAACACCAACGTCGGGTTCCCTTCACCGACACGCATCCCCGCCCTGCGGCGGGAACGCTGGCGTTGTGCACAATCTTGAACCCTGAGAGGGATCTATGTCACCGAGCCACGAACACCACTTAACCGAAAAAGCATTGGAAACGCTCACCAGCTGGGGAAAAAATCCCAACATCGACGGTGGAGAGAACATTGGATTCTCCTTGTCCCGTCAGGGAGCTCCCAGCGACGCATTCCTCGGCATGGGCGATTGCACGCCTTTCACTCCCGCCGGCAAGCGCGGCATCCTGCACGGCCAGCCCGTCGGAGATACCGGAGCGCCCATCGCCTTCATCGACAATTTCGGCAGCGTCGTCCCCACGATCGATCAAGTTCCCTTCACCTTTTCCTTCGATCTCAACCACGGCAAGGTCACGCTGAACGGAGCCTTTCCCAACCTGCCCGCAACTCTGGATTTCACCGTCGCCTACCTCAAAGAATTCCAGGCCGACGACGGCAAAAATATAGTCTTCTATTCCGAGAAGACCTCCGACGACGCCGGCTACGTAATCGCCCTGCAGCTGGTCGCAGGATCGTAATCTCCCGTCGTAATAGCGGTTTCTATCTTTACGGCGCCATCCCGAAGGCCCGCGTTTTCACCAGCGGGCCGAGGGCCTGCCCTGAGAGAAGGCGAAGGAGATCTCCCGTAAGCACACCACCGCAAGCAACCTCGCATTCGGTATACTGGACGGGTATGCCGGTCCTGAAAAACATTGCCGCCATCGCCAAAGGCATGAGCATCACCTTCATGGAGATGTTCCAGCCCACCACCGTCGAGAATTATCCCGACGGCAAAGGTCCGCTCAAGGGAGCCCGGTTCGAAGCCCGCTTCCGCGGCGCGCACGTCCTGCAGCGCGACGAAAACGGCCTGGAAAAATGCGTCGCCTGCTTCCTCTGCGCCGCCAACTGTCCCTCGAACTGCATTTACATCGAAGCCGCCGACAACACCGCCGAACACCGCGTCAGCGGCGCCGAACGCTACGCCAAGATCTACAACATCGACTATAACCGGTGCATCTTTTGCGGGTATTGCGTGGAGGCTTGCCCGACCGATGCGATTACGCATGGGCATGGGTTTGAGCTGGCGACGTTTAATGCGAGCAATCTGGTGTACCGCAAAGAGCAGATGCTGGCGCCGCGGCCGGCGCATATGGGAGAGAACGTGGTGTTTAATCAGGCGGATGTGGACGGCGGGGCTCCGGCGCAGATGGTGGCGGGGAGTTAGGGTCTGGGCCAGAAGCCGGGCTGCGCCCGGCGGACAGCCGAGGGCGGCTGTCCCCACATGAATCCCTGCTTGTCCCCACATAAACATCAACTCCTAGAAGGTGGTGACCAGGCGGAAGGTGTATTGGCGGGAGGGGCCGAGAGCGTTGCCGGAGAATAGGCCTCCGAAGTCGATTACTTCGAGCGTGTTGCTCAGGTTCTGGGCGTCGGCCTGCAAGCGCAGCGAGCGTTTTTCGTGCTGGTAGAGATCGGCGCCCAGCGAGAAATTCTCGGTGAGGTAAGGACTGATGCGGCCGAGATTAAAGTTGAGATGGTTAATCACCGCCTGGCCGTATTCCGTGGCATATTGCTCAGGGGTTAAATCAGGTTGAAAGGGCAGTCCGCTGTTGTAATCGCTTCCCACAGCGATCCACAGACGGGGTGCGACCTGATAGCGGAGGCGGGCGCGAATGGTTTGCCGCTGGTCCTGGGAATCGGGAAAATGTCCGGTTAACTGGGTGGTGGCGCCGGTGGCGTCATCCCCAAGAAACAGGCCGCCGGTGACGGGGTTCCAGACATTGCCTACGATGTAGGAGTAGCTGGCGAAGCCGGAAAAGCGCCCCCAGCGCGGAACTTCGAGCTTGGCCTCCGCGCCGTAGAGAATGCCTTTCCGAAACGCGATGGGGAAGCTGATGCCGGTACTCAGCACTTGCGAGTCGTCGGCATAATTGTTCACGTCACGGCGGAACATGTTCGTGTCGAGCCGTAGTTTCCCGAAGAATTCTTTCGTCGCTCCCAATTCATAATAGTTCCCGTGGGAAGGCTGGACCGGGAGTTGCACTGCGGGCACGCTGGTATCCAGAGCCTCCGCGGCGGGAGAACTGGCGAGGAGAATGTTTTCGAAGGACGGAGTCTGGAAGATGCGGTCGTAGGAGGCGTGAAGATTCAGGCCGATGGAGGGGAAGTAGCGGGAGATGGCGACACGCGGACTGACCGCGTTCTGGTTTAACAATAATTGGTAGTGGTCCCAGCGGAGGCCGGCGTTGACGGTCCAGTTGCCGAGACGAATTAAATCCTGAACATAGGCCGATTGCTCGAGATCGGGACGGCTGCCGGTGAAGGCGAAGGTGGTCGCACCAGCGTCTAAGATCCCCAAATTGATCGGGCATTGAGGGTCGGAAGGGTCGGCGCAGTCGGGCATGAGGTAGCTGAAGTTTTCGTGCAAGAAGGTCGCGTCGGACTCGACGCCCGTCTTAAATTCCTGCCGGCCATGATGAACGGAGAGGCTGCCGTTGGAATAAATTTCCTTGAAGTCGTTGTGCTGGGTGGCGATGAGGGGCCAGGAGGCCGGGTTGGAATAAAAATCGTTGGAGTTATCGCGAGACATTCCCCGCAGCACGCCGATCGCATCGGAGGAAAAAGTGTGCTGATAGGAGATGCTGCCTATGGTTTCAAAGTTGTCGCCGGTCTGTAGCTGGCCGCCGGGAATGAAGACGCAATCGCTGGGCTCATCGTCGGGGGGAACGGGTGGACAGCCGACGGTGTTGTCGGCGTTCGGCACAAAGGCTCCGTTCTGCTGTACGAGTTCGTTGGGGATTTCATAACGAGCAAGTTCATGGCGGACGATCAGAGTGAGACGGTCTTTCGGCGTGAGGTCGCGCTCATAGCTCAGGGAAAAGCTGCCGGTGGTGCCATTGTTGGTGTAATTCTGCGGGACCACCGGGTTGAGATAGTGGCTCGTCATGTTGCCGGAGGCGCTCAGGCCAAAGGTGTTCTTATTCCATGTGTATTGGTCCTGGGTATTGATGCCGGCCGTGTCGTAGGTGCCGCCGAAGAGAGTGAGTTGCCCATGAAAGCCGGGATCTGCGCTTTTGAGAGTATTGACCTCGATGACTCCGCCCATCTTCCGGCCAAATTCCGCGGGGATGCCGGCGGTGTAAATCTTGAGGGATTCGACGTCATCGGCTTCGACCTCGGGGCCGAAGCTTGGGGAACGATTGTCGGTGAGCGGGATGCCGTCGACGACGAATTGAGTTTGATATTCGGAGCCACGGGGATGAAGAACCGCATTGCCTTCGTAGAGCCAGCCGGGTTCGGAGTTCACCAGGTCCTGCATGGAGCGGCCGGGGAGGGCGGTCAATCGATTCTCAATGGTCTCCAAACCCAGCTCATTGACCGAACCGGCACGATAGGGATCGACTAATGTGGCGGAAGCGGTGACCTTCACCGATTCGGAAATCGGAAGCCACTTTCAGGCGAATGGTGCGATCCAAGGGAAGGGCGGAACGTATTTCAAGCTGACTCGGAAACCGGAGCAAAACCTTGCGCCTGGATCTGGACCTGATAGATGCCGTAGGTCAGGCGCTTGGCATTGAGGTCGCCTTGATCGTCGGTAGTGAAGGTGTGGCGATACTCGTTGCCCTGGCTGACGAGTTCGACCGTGGTTTTGAGCGGGAGGCCGTCGGGGTCGGTGACTTTGAGGCGGAGTTCTCCGGAGTTGCTCTGCGCGAGGAGCGGAAGAGCAAGGAAGAGGATTCCGAGGTGGAGCAAGGAGCGCACAGTGTTGGGTGGAGGAAGCCTTATGCTATCAGTTTCAGGATGGGGGATTGGAAGTTACGAAGGGAATGGATCGATCCCTTTTGACAAACTCTTTACATCGGGCTGACAAATGAGGGCTGGGGGTGGGGCAGGATGAAGGTCGAGATCAGGAACAACAGATTCTGATCGGAGATCTTCACGCCCTCCGTCACCATGAGGGAATGGGGAGCCGGCGTTCCCGCCGCAGGGGGTGGGGACGCCGGTTTTGTTGTGGGCGATGATCGAATCGCAGCGCCTTAAGGCGCAATTGATAATGGGACGCTTTCGGTATGCCTGAAGGAATACCCTGATACGAATCCTTAATACGAATCTTTTGATACGAATCTTTTTGCAGGGGTGCCTCGCTTCGCTTGGCTGACGGGCGAAGGCGCCCGTCCCCACGTGGGCCGAAAAGGCGCTGGACAACAAGGTGCGACCACGGGGGCTAAAGCCCGCATTGATTGTCGACGCTTTACGCGGCGCTGAAGCGCCGCTCTTCCACGTTACCGCCCGCATTCCGGATTTTTCCCCAGGCCTCGCTTCTCTCGGCAGACGGGCGAATGCGCCCATCCCCACACGGGCCGTGCTCGTCCCCACACGAGCCCTCCGTCCCCAAATGATTCGTTCTTACTTCTACTTTCGCAGGAGGAGGTCTGCGGCTACGAAGAGGGCGAAGACTACGCTGATGACGCCGTTCATGGTGAAGAAGGCGGCGTTGAGGTTGGAGAGATTGCCGGGCTTGACGAGGGAATGTTCGTAGAGCAGGAGCAGGGTGACGGCGATGACGCCGGCGATGGCGAGTTTGCCGAGAGCGAAGGCGGGGATCAGGGCGATCAGCAAGAGGAGCATGATCCCGTGAAAGGCGCGGGCGATCCAGAGAGCGCGGGGGATACCGACGTAGCGAGGGATGGAGTGTAGGCCGGAGTCGCGATCGAATTGGAAATCCTGGCAGGCGTAGAGGACGTCGAAACCGGCGACCCAGAAAGTGACGGCGGCGGTGAGAAGAAGGATGCGAGGATCGAGGGAGCCGCGAACGGCGATCCAGGCGGCGGAAGGGGCGATGCCGAGGGCGAAACCAAGCACGAGATGCGACCAGCGGGTGAAGCGCTTGGTGTAGGAGTAGAGGAGCAGCACGGCAAGTGCGACCGGGGAAAGCCAGAGGGTGAGGCGATTCAGTTGGGCGGCGGCGAGAATGAAGATGGCGGAGGAAACGACGACAAAGGTGGTGACGAATGCGGGCGAAAGATGGCCGGCGGGAAGAGCGCGGGTGCGAGTGCGGGGATTGGCGGCGTCGATGGCGGCGTCGGCGAGGCGATTGAAGGCCATGGCGGCGGAGCGGGCGGCGACCATGGCGATGACGATCCAGAGAAGTTGATGGGCGGTGGGAAGGCCGGAGGCGGCGAGCATGGCTCCGCAGAGAGCGAAAGGGAGAGCGAAGATGGAGTGCTCCCACTTGATCATTTCGAGGGTAATGCGAAGGTTGTGAAGGACGGGCACGGGAAGATTGTAAAGCAGAACAGTTGCCGGTGGCCGGTTGCCAGTTGCCAGTTTCCTGGTAAAGTCAGCGCGGTAGTTGTCCTTCATCCAATGGGCCGAGTTGGTCCGCGCGCGCCGTTAGATCGCTTTGCTAACATTCATGGCGTTCAACTGCCGCTTACGTTCCCATAGAACGCTGAGATCGTCGATAACAGCATCGGGCGTAGAGACCGGCGACAGCAGGAAATCGGTGGAACTGACGCGAGCGAAATCGAAGTTTGAAACGCGGATGTGCCCCATCGGTGTGATCCAATAAGGCTGGTAGTTCAAGGCTTCGACAATGGCCTGGGTTCGCCGGTTCCGGTGAGTGCGTGGAAGAATTTCGCAGACTATGAAGGGCTGATCCCGGGAGATCGTTGCTTGCATGCCCTCGAGAACATTGGCCTCAAAATCCTCGACATCTATCTTCACGAGGTCTACACGCATCGGGTGGCGCGTTATGTAGTCGTCGAAGCGAACGGTTTGAACGTCAAGCCGGGCGGAGTTTTTTCTGGCCTGCCAACTCTCGGTGACCATGGTGCCAGTGCTCTCCAGATCCCGGCTTTCCGGGACTGGCAGGAAGAGAGTCGCGCTGCCGGATTGGCTCGAAAGAGCAGCGTTTTCGCAATGCACGCAGTTTTCCAGTTGATTGAGTCGAATGTTGCGCTTGAGTCCTTCAAATATTGCTGGAACCGGCTCGAATGCGACGACCTGGAGGTTGGGATTCCAAAGCGGGCCCAAGACGGAATAAACGCCGCAGTTGGCGCCGACGTCAATGAAGGTCGCGGCCCGCTCGAAGAAGAATCGCAGGGTGCGCGAAGTCGCGGCCTCGTACCCATCGAGTCCGTGCCAAAAAAGAAGAGAGGCCATTCCGATTCCGGTGTCCCTCCCTATAGTCATTTTCTTGCCGTTGGGGAGCGGAATCGTGACACCGTTCTTGCGGATTCTTCGCTGAACCTGAAGCGCAATAGATTGGGAAACGGAGTACACCGGCTTCGCAGAATTTGCCAGCAACGTGCTCAAATAGTAATTGTCGCGGCAACTCTTCAGGAAGGCCTTAAAACGACTGGCCATCGAGGCTGATCTCCCTACACATATATTTCCCACTAAAGTTCCCGCAAAATGCTCGCGGAGGGCTGTTCCGCAGCCAAGAGTAACAGAACCCAGGTTCACGGTGCTCGATGGAGACGACAGCGGCGGAACGGGTTAGGGGTCCATGGCAAAGAGGATGGAGGATGCCGCGAATTCGTCAAGGCGTCGGACAGGTCTCAGTTTTTCAGTTTTCAGTTTTCAGTTTTCAGAATGACGGGCGTCGGGGGGGCAGCGATTGTTCGTTTACGGGTCAGGCATTGGCTTTGTTTGTGAGAGACTAGGCAGCACTCCGAGAATTGAGGGATGGATGCACGCTGCTCAAGATTCGACAATTTTCAGTTCGAAGCCTGGGCCACTGTTCGTCTGGGGACGTGGACGTAAGGGCGCGAAGATTGGGATTTTCTTGTTGTACATCTTCATGATGGGAGGGGCGGCGATTCATCTTTATCGCACGCCGGTGTACAGCATGGACTCGATCCAGTACATGGGCAATGCGCTGCTCATGGAGGAGAGCGATCCGGTTGAGATCCATCGACGGGTGTATTCCGAGGTGGCGCGAGCGGTGCCGCCGAGGGAACGCGCGGGACTGCTGGGGCATGAGGCGGGCGCACCGGAAGACCAGAACAAGTCGCGGCAGGAGCGGGCGGCGAATGCATACCGGTTCGCGGAGTTTCTGCCGCTGTTCGCAATTCGTCCGCTCTACAATCAGACGCTGTGGGTGGTCAGCAGAAGCGGGTTGGGACTGGTGCGGTCGGGGGTTTTGATTTCGGTGGCTTCGTATTTTGGGCTGGGCCTTCTGGTTTTTGTGTGGCTGGGCAGGTACTTGAATGCCGGGTTCAGTTTCGCGGTTGCAATGCTGTTGATGGTCAGCCCTCCGCTGACGGAGTTGGGACGGGACACTACCGCCGACGCGCTGGCCACGCTGGTGGCATTTGCGGCGCTGTACCTGATTTTTGCGGCGAATCGATTTACGGCTGGGATGGTTCTGCTATTGGCGTCCATCTATTTTCGAACGGACTTTGTGGTGCTGGCGGGGCCGGTGATTCTGGCGTGCTGGTGGGAGCGGCGGCTGGATCTGTGGAAAGCCGGCGTGCTGGCGCTGGTTGCAGTCGGGTCCGTGCTTTGCATTAATCACTTCGCCGGGGACTACGGAATCCGAATGCTTTACTACCGAAACTTTGTTGGGGTTCCGATGGCGCCGGGAGAGATGACGGTGCAATTTTCCGGGAGGGACTATCGTGCCGCGTTGCGGTCTGGCGTAACCCTGGCGGCAAACAGCTTTCTGCTGCCTTTCGTGTTGCTGGGGACGATGGGGGTGATTGCGGGGCGGATGCGAGTGTTGTATGCGGTGACGATGGGGTACGTGGGCCTGCATTTCATGGTGCTGCCAAACTGGCAAGAAAGATGGTTCGGAGTGTTCTACCTGGCCATGGGCGTGTGCGCGGCGAGCGCAGTTGGAGCGGCGCGGGAATGAGAGAAGAAAAAGTTGCCACGGATCGCTGGTTCCTCGTTCTTTGCGCTGTGCTGGGTATTGTACAGGTCTGGATTAGCCGGTACGCGATGAATCCGGATGGGGTGTCGTACCTGGACATTGGGGACGCATACTTCCGGGGCGATTGGACTGGGGCGGTTAACGGCTATTGGAGCCCGATGTACTCCTGGTGGTTGGGGCTGGCGATGTATGTCATTCGGGCTTCGATCTGGTGGGAGTTCGTGACGGTCCACGCGGTGAATCTGATCATTTACTTTGGGGCTTTGTTCTCTTTTCGTTTCCTGATGCATTCGGTATTGCGTGCGATCAAGGAGGGTGGGGATGCTAGCGCGGACGATTCGCTTCCCTTGCCCGAGCCGGTGCTGTTGGGATTAGGGTATGGCGTCTTTCTGTGGGCCGCGCTGGTGCTGATCGATGCGGGGAATGTTACGCCGGATCTTCTGGTTGCAGCCATCGTATTCCTGATCGGCGGCTACCTGGTGGATTTGCGGAGTGACGAATCCTACGGGAAGTTCGCGATGTTTGGAGTGCTCAATGGGGCGGCATATTTGGGAAAGGCGATCATGTTTCCGCTGGGGATTGGTTTCCTCGGCATCTTACTATTGTCTGGACGAAGATCGAGGCGCCGGGTAAGCGGGGTTTTACTGGCGGCTTTGTTGTTCGCCATTGTGTGCTTGCCTTTTATTGGGGCGCTCTCGAAACAAAAGGGACGATTCACTTTTGGCGACAGTGGAAAACTGAACTATGCCAGCATGGTGAGCCCGGGCGGCGAGCAGGTCCATTGGCAGGGCGAGCCCGCTGGGAGCGGGAATCCGCGACATACAACCAGAGAGCTTCTGGAAGAGCCTCCGGTTTTTGAGTTCGCGGAACCGGTGGGAGGAACGTACCCCCCCTGGTACGACCCGTCGTACTGGAACGAAGGGATGCGGGGACAGTTCCGGTTGCGGCCACAGATCCGGGTGCTGGTGCAGAGTGCGCGGAATTACGCGAAGATGATCGGCGGCCAGTTGGGATTGTTTGCCGGTGTGCTCATTTTTCTTCTTCTGGGAGGAGCGCCCACGCGGAGAGCGATCCTCGCCAACTGGCCCTTGATGGCAGCGGCATGCCTCAGCTTCGGAGCTTATTCCCTGGTACTGGTGAGAACGCGGTATGTTGGCGCTTCCGTGGCACTGCTGATGGTCGCGGTGCTGGCCGGGATTCGTTTGCCGAAGAAAGAGCAATCTGGACTTCTCGCCAAGTATGTGGCTGCGGGAGTGCTGGCGACCATTCTTTTCTCGGTGTTGGCGCATCTGGGGGAGACCGCGTACACAACCTTCGCGGTGGGCCCCTACCCCTCGCAAAAAGAACAAATGGAGGCGGCAACGGGGTTGCAAGGGATGGGGTTGCGAGCGGGTGACAGGGTGGCTGTGATCGGCGACGGAATGACCAACCTCTGGGCGAGGTTGGGGAGATTCAAGATTGTCTCGGAAGTGTTCTCTCCGGAAGCCGGAAGCCGAGTGTTTTGGGCTGAAGCCTGGGAGCGCCGGAGCCTGGCCTATGAGTGCCTGGGCCGTACCGGGGCAAAGGTGGTGGTGGTCTGGAATCCACCGGCGAGCGGCGTGGATCCGGGATGGAAACAAATTTCGAAGACTCGCTACTACGCTCATTTCCTGGCGAAGTAGAGGAGGAAGCCTTTGGTGTTCCTGCTATTATTCCGGTACTTCTATTCCGGTACTTCGGAAGCGCGCAAGAATTCATTTCCGACGGAAAGGGTAGCGCGATGGCGGTAGCCCTCAAAACAGAATCGGAGCAGCCGTTTGAGATGCCGGGGAAAGAACCGGAGACGATCGAAGTCTCGGTGGTGATGCCTTGCCTGAACGAAGCGGAGACGCTGGCGACTTGTATCGTGAAGGCGCAGCGGGCGCTGCGGGAGGCAAACATTGCCGGAGAGATTGTGATCGCGGATAACGGCAGCAGCGACGGGTCGGTGGAGATTGCGGAACGGTTGGGGGCGCGGGTGGTGAAGGTGCGCGCGAAGGGATATGGAAATGCGCTGATGGGTGGAATCGCGGCGGCAGCGGGCAAATACATTGTGATGGGAGATGCGGACGACAGCTACGATTTTGGACACATCCCGCGGTTCGTTGAGCAGTTGCGGAACGGCGCCGAGGTGGTGATGGGAAACCGATTTCGAGGAGGAATTCAGAAGGATGCAATGCCGCCTTTGCATCGCTACTTCGGGAATCCGCTGCTGACGCGGCTTGGCCGATTGTTTTTTCACAGTCCGGTGGGAGATTTCTATTGCGGTCTTCGGGGATTTCGCAGAGACGCTTACGAGCGCATGGGGCTGCGGACGACGGGGATGGAATTTGCGACCGAGATGGTGGTGAAGGCCACGCTGCTGGGGTTGCGAATTGCCGAAGTTCCGACGACGCTTTCACCGGACGGGCGAAGTCGTCCTCCTCACCTGCGGACATGGCGTGACGGTTGGCGTACGTTGCGGTTCTTTCTGCTATACAGCCCGCGCTGGTTGTTTCTGTATCCGGGGATGGCGCTGATGCTAATGGGAGCGCTGTTGGGTGTGTGGTTGTTGCCGGCACCGAGGGTGGTGGGGAACGTCAGGTTCGACGTTCATACGCTGGTCTATGCGGCGGCCTTCGTGCTGCTGGGATTTCAGGCCGTGGGGTTCGCGGTGTTCACGAAGGTGTTTGCGATCTCGGAAGGATTGTTGCCTGCCGATCCGGGCTTAGACAGGCTGTTCCGCTATGTCACGCTGGAGGTGGGTCTGGGCATTGGGGCGCTTCTAACGATCATGGGATTTGCCGCTTCGGTTTACGCGGTGAGCAATTGGGGAGCACAGAACTTTGGCGCGCTGGATTATTCTCACACCATGCGCATCGTGATTCCGGCGGCATTGTGCCTGACGCTGGGAGCGCAAACCATTTTCGCCAGCTTCTTCATGAGCGTGCTGGGACTGCGGCGGAGATAACGCTGGACATTGCGTAGACGTTGATTCCATCGACTTGGGCTCATTCCTGAGGCGCGTTGGATTGCGGTGCGCATTTCGTAAGGGAAGCAACGAAGTGGAGCTTTGCTTCGAAGATGCAGTTGGCCGGGAAGGGATATAGGCCGAGGCTGGTGATGAGCCGATCGGGGTGAAGTCCGATTTCGCGCCAAGCGGTGCGCCACTGGCGATCGCTCCAATAGTTGTAGGGGAGTGCGACGCCGAATCTGGCATTTCCAACCCAATCCATGAAGCGCAAGCGGGGGCCGGCGGCGAGTCCGTTTCGGTTGTGATCCTTAATGAGCACGCCGTGCGCAGCCACCCTGCGCGCCTCGCGTAATAAAACCGAGGGATCGGGGGTGTGGTGCAATACATCGGAAAAAAGAACAACATCGAAAGACTCAGGGCCGAACGGGATGCGGGAGCCGTCGAACATGTCGACGGGAATGTGGGTATGGGTGCGAGGCAGGACGTCAATGCCCCTGACGCTGAGATCGGGACGCTTGGATTGCAGAATCGCGGAGATCAGACCGTCGCCGCAGCCGACGTCGAGCACACGGGCTCCGTGCGGAACAAGTTGCGCGAACCAGGCCGCCAGAGTTTCAACTCTGCGGGTGAATACCAGCTTCTGGTGCAAAACACCGATAGCGGTCATGAATGCTGAGCCACCAGCAGAATTCCTTCCGTCAAAATCCGTTCCCACGGGGTCATTTCGAGAGTGACGCGGAGATCGCGGGGAACGGGCACGGAAGGATTGTAGAACATCAGTTCTCAGTTGATAGGCGACTCAGTTGGTTGGGGGTGCTGTTTCCTGAGGAATTCTGATCGTGCGCACCGCGATTTGGAACCTGATATCATTCGGCGACCCAAACATTTTTCCGAGAGGTGGTTTGGATGTGGTTATTGACGATCGTTTAATCGGGAATCGGGAACGGGCGCCGGCTAAGACTAGAAATTGTTCGTGAGCACAGGATGAAACCTCAACTTCGATTCGTTCTTATCCCGCTGGGAGTGATTGGGCTCCTGGTTCTGTTGCGCGAACTGGAGTGGCGTCCGGGGTACTTCGCGAACTCGACGTACCTGGCGGCGATTCTGACGCTCGAAGTTGTGGTTGCCTGCCTGTGGCGGTTCGAGAAAGTCTTCTTTCCGGTGACGATGGGGATCTTTTTGCTGGCGGGATCGGCGCTGCCATTTTCGGGAGAAAGCCTTACCCTTCGCTGGCCTTTTCTGGCGGTGGGCGCAGTGGCCGGCTTCAGTCTCTGGATGAGAGCAAACAGGGAAAAGCATTTTGGGCTTTTCCATCTGATTGCCTTGTTTTGCGTGTTTTCCGCACTGGCCTCGGCGAGCGCGTCCAACGTACCCAGGACGGCCTTGCTGAAAGTCGCAAGCCTTTTTTTGCTTTTTTTGTACACTTCAAGCGGCGCCCGGCTGGCTCTGGCAGGGCGGGAGATGTCATTCGTTCGAGGTCTGATTTTGGCGTGCGAGATTCTAGTCTTCGCTGCGTCTTTTGCTTATTTTGGTGGTTACAATGTGTTCGGAAACCAGAATAATTTGGGAGCTGTTATTGGGGTTGGAGCAGTACCAGTTCTGGTTTGGGCGGCTTTGACAGCGGAGAGCCGGGGGGAACGCCAACGCCGATACACGGCCCTGGGACTCTGTGGTGTTTTGCTTTACGCCACCGTCTGCCGGGCTGCGATTGTGGCCGATGCCGTCGTTATCATTGTGGTCACCCTCGCGCTGCGTCGTCCGCAGTTGTTGTTGAAAGCGGCCTTTGCCGGAGCTTTGCTGCTTGAGATCATGGCGGTTGCCAACCCGGCGCACATGGGTGAGTTGATAGATTCGCTGAGCGGGCGATTCGTTTTCAAAATCGACGCGCACCGCACCAAAACGGGCATCTTCGGCTCGCGCGAGACCCCCTGGGATGACACCATTGCCGCCGTGAAGCAGCATCCATTTTTCGGAACCGGATTCGGAACCAGCGACCTAGGAAATGAACCCGCTGTGGGGAGGACCTCGTCGATCTACACCATTGAAGGGTCGAACCGTGAACATGGCAGCAGCTATCTGGCGATGGCAGAGTACATGGGGTTGCTGGGCATTCTGCCTTTCCTGTTTCTGCTGGTTCTGGTGGTTCGGGCCGCGGGCCGGGCCTATGGCTGGGTGCGAGGAGCGGGCAGCCTGTCGCACTACGCGGTGCCGTTTGCCATGATCGTTCTGGCAGGTCTGGTGCATGCGGGCTTTGAAGACTGGCTCTTTGCGGCAGGCTCTTATCTTTGCCTGTTCTTTTGGGTATCGGCCTTTGTGCTGGTTGACCTGACTTCAGGAATTAAGCCCAATCCGCAAGTATTGGCCTCCAAATCCTTTTCCGCCTTCGCCGGGCAACAGTTCCGGCAACCAACCAGATGACGAGGCGAGCGTCTTGTGGCAGCGGCTGTCCTGGCCAGGAAGGCTGAGCAGCAGCCCTGGCGGAAAGGTCGCTAAGGATGCGGGAACAGCCAGAGGAAGTCCGCGTGCCGGTATTCCTCAAATGCATTTACCGATTTGCGCGTGATCGCCGATTGGCATTGATATCCCATATCCCGAAGCAGGGGCCAGGCGATTTGGCGGCCCGCTTCCGAGCACTCGAGGAATAGGACCGGGTGGGCGGCGGCGAGGGTGCGGCGCATTCCCTGCAACACGGAGCCTTCCGCACCTTCAACATCGATTTTGACAAACTTTGGGTGGGCCAGCTCGCCGGCCGTAACGAGTTCGTCGATGGATACCGTCCGAATGTGAAATTCGGTGGCGGAGGGATCGTTTTGATGCCAGACCAAACTGGCGGTGGACGGGTTTTCTGCCACCCGCATGGCTGCCTCGCCCGTTCTGTCGGAGGCGGCGAACTCCAATAACCGAATGTTGGCGAGGCGGTTGAGCTCGATGTTTTGGCGAAAGGCATCAATATTTCGCGGAACCGGCTCGAAGGCGATGACCTTCCCTGCGGGTCCAACTTGCTTGGCGAGTGACAGGGAGACATAGCCTACGTTTGCGCCGATGTCATACACGGTGTCGCCCGGCGATACGTAGTCCCGGATTGCCTTCTGCAGGTGGGGTTCGTCCGTTCCCAGAAGATATCCGAGTTGCTGAGCGGGCGAGACAGAAATGCGATAGCCCGATGCGAGGCCTCTGAGGATGGTCCGGGGCTTGGATTCGGATCCCCACAGAAGGACGATGCACGACTTGGCAAAACTTCGAATGGCGGACATGACTTTGATTGCCTTGTATTATGCCTGACGGAAGGCCGCAACTCGTGGCCACGGGCACGCAGCAGATCAATCGTTGTTGGATGACTCCGGGTTTGCAATCAACGGAACGAAGCGGACGGGCTCGCGAAGAGAGACCACGGGGTGTCCATTGCAGATGCGGATGAATTGCAGTTGCTGAGAGTCGGAGGAACCAACGGGGATGATCATGCGGCCGCCCTCGCGAAGTTGAGAGAGCAGAGCGGGAGGCACGTGGAGAGTGGCCGCGGATACGAGGATGGCGTCGAAGGGAGCGTTGGCAGGGAGACCGAGGGTGCCATCGCCGGTGAAGATGCGGACGTTGGTATAGCCGAGCGCGGAGAGAACGCGGCGGGCGTTGTCCGCGAGAGCGGGGTGGCGTTCGATGGAGAAAACCTGAGCGGCAAGTTCGGCGAGCAGGGCGGCGACGTATCCGGAACCGGTGCCGACTTCGAGAACCGTGTCCTGGGGGGTAAGTTGGAGCGATTCGAGCATGAGGGCGACGACGTAGGGTTGAGAGATGGTCTGATTGTCGCCGATGGGAAGAGGATGGTCTTCATAGGAGTCGGCACGGTAGGGTGCGGGAACGAATTCGTGACGCGGGACGCGGAGCATGGCGTCGAGGACGCGCGGGTCGGAGATGCCGCGGGCGCGGAGTTGGGAGTCGACCATTTGGCGGCGGGCTGTGGCGGGGTCGGGCATGGAGAATCGGCTTCCGGCTTCGGCTTTCGGGCTTCCGGCTTCCGGGTTTCGGGCTGCAGCGTTCGGGGCTTCGGCTCGCGGCGCGGCTGAAGCCGCGCCCTTGCAAAGCATAATCGCGCAGCCATTTATTTTTTGCGGCGGCGGACTTGGATGTCGAAGCTGACTACGCCGTTCTGGTCGCGCGTGCCGACGACGGAAACGTTGCGATTGATATAGTACTCGCCCTGGATGATCTGCTCCGAACTCTGAGAGACGTTGGTGGAGTAGGTGAGCGAAATATTGTTGGCGAATTGCTGCTCGATGGTGACCTGCGGACTGCGGGCGGTGGGATTGGTTTCGGTAGTGAGGCCCTGAGGATCGATTTTGATGTTGGAGGCGCCAAACAGGCGTTGGAAGCGGCTGCTGGCAGTGTCATTGATGGCCTGGTTAAGGATGAGATCGGTGGCCTGATCGGAAAAAACGCTTTGGCCGGACTGCCCCTGGAGTTGCGAGGATTCATCGCCGGTGCGGCCGAGAGCGAGCAGGGCGATGATGTCGGACTTAGGCAGCGGCGGCTCGGAACGGTAGTTGATGTTCAGACCGTGATCGGGCGTGCCGGTGACGGTGATGTTGAGGTCGTAATTGCGGACGTGAGTGGATGCCTGGAGATCGAACTGGGGTTCGATGGCCACTGGATTCGCGAAGGTGATATCGCCGCGCTCGAGGTTGAAGTGAATGCCATGGACGGTGGCCCGGCCTTCGAGAATATCGACCCGGCCGAGGACGGCGGGACGGGCAACGGAGCCGCGGAGGCGCAGATCGGCGTCGCCGGAGAGGCGGGCGATGGCGGTACGCATCTGAAGCGCGGGCGAAGTCTGGACGTGGATATCGAGTTTGATGTTGTAGAGGGGCGAGTTCGAGGCGGTGAGGGTGGAAACCTGGCGATTGTGTTCGAGATAGGAACCGAAGTCGAAGCCGGGAGTGACGGCCATTTTGTTGATGGTGATTTCGCCGGAGATGGAAGAAGCGGAGCGCGCGCCCACCCAGTGCAATTCGACATCGGCGGTAGAACTGACGCCGGGAGGATAACGCAGGCGAACATCCTTGCCGGTGGCCGTGAGGTTGAAGTTAAGTTGCTGGTTGAAGTAAGTGGCGTCGCCTTTGAAATCAAGCGTGCCACCGCCGGTGCGGGCGGTGAGCGTCTCGACGTGGACGCGGTCACGACTAAAAACCAGAGAGCCGTTGAGTTCGCTCAAGCCACTGGGCAGGCTGGCGTAGGAGAGCGATCCGTTGGCCACTTGAAGATGGCCCTGGGGCAAAGGATCGGCAATGGTGCCGCCGACAGTCATATTCATAGTAACGAGACCTGAGGAGGTGAAGTCGGGAGCGAAGCTGGAGAGCAGCTTGAGGTCGAGGCGGCCATCGGCGGAGAGATCGAGGGCGTGGGCCCCGGAAATCTGCACGGAGCCGTGAGCGGTAAGGTCAGTTCCCTCCCCTAGCAAATGGAATTGCTGAATGTTGAGAACCTGATTCGCGAGAGTGAAGCGAATGGGGTCCTGGCTGTGCACTTTGACGTTTTCGACATCGAGAGCGAGGGCAGTCAGTGAGCCGTCGAGGGTCCACTGCGAGGGCTGGCGGAGCGGACCGCGGACGATGAGCGAACCATCGACGGAGGAGTGTCCTGTGACCTGGCCGCGGGCATAGGCGCGCCAGAGAGCGTCGAGGTCAAGCTGATCCATGTGGAAAGAGAGATCGACGGGATAGTGATCGCGCAACTGGATGTCGCCGTTCACCAATAACGAGCCGTGCTGCAGATGGGAATTGCCGGTGAGATGAAGCTCGCTGCCGTGGGTGACGGCTTGCAGGTCGAGATCGCCGGCAAGTTCGTGATCGAGCGTGAGGTTGAGGAGGTGAAGGTTTCCGTTGAAGGAAGGCGCGTCGGGAGTGCCGGAGCCTTGCAGAGTGAAGCTGGCCCGGCCTTCCACGGAGAGGCGCTTGGAATGAATCCAGGAAATGCGGGTGAGATCGAAATTATTCCCAGCGAGGTCGAGGCGGAAGGCGCGAGTGGAGGGATTGTAGGCGGCGCTTCCGGTGATGATGGAGTCGTCGTGGAAGAGGTGGACGTTATCGACTGAGATTTCGCCGCGGGCAACCTGGAAGTTGGAATCGAATTGTTGAACGGATTCTCCGTAGGCGTACGCGTGGTTGAGGTGAATCTGTCCCTGGCCGTGAGGATCGGACAGGATGCCGGAGGCTTCCACAAAAAGATCGGTGTTGCCGGTGAGGGGATAGTTGTAACCGCCGAGGTTGAGGAGGGCGGAGAGTTCGGTGTTGTGCAGGTTGGCGCGGAGGGTGAAAGAGCTGTCGCCGGTGAAATGGCCGTGCTGGAGGGTGGCGGAGGCGTCGAATTCGGCGGAGGTGTCGTCCCGGCGCAGGTTCGCGTTGTGAAAAGCGACCGCATGAAAGGAAAGCTGAAGCGAGGAGGAAAGAGAATCCCAGTGGGTTTGGAGCATCGCCGTGTTGGCTGTGGCGGGGAGGGTTATGTCGAAATCCTCGGCGACCAGAGCGCCGGCAAGTTGAGGAGAAGAGAGTGAGCCGCTCATGTTGCCATTGAATGTGGCGCTGCCGTTCAGCACGATAGGAAATAGTGCGGGACCGCGAACGACAGAAATGAAGGGGAGCCAATCCGCAAGACTGGAAGTGGAAATGGAGAGGTGGACTGCGGAGGCAGACGACAAGGTGCCGGAGGCCTGGATGTGGGACGTTGGAGTGGCGAGGGTGAACTGAGGAAGATCCAGCGTGTCGGTGGCGACGTGGTAGAGGCCGCTGGTGTGGGCGGTGATGGGTAGTTGCCTGGGCGCGGGATGAGCGGGTGGAGTGACATCGAGGGCGAATTGGACTTCGGCGTCGCGGCGAGTTCCCTTCCAACGAGTTTCAAGATTACCGGATGCCGAACCGGCGGGATGGAGCAGCGACAGCGGATGCTCGGGAGCATTGAGGGCCACGGAAAGATCCGCGGCGGAAAGATCGCGCAGATGGAGGACAATCTGCGCGGTCTGGATGGGAGGCGGCTTCGGTGCGACCGCCGGTTTGGCGGTTTTCTGGCCGGATTTGTTGAGGGGTGGGGCGGCGGAGATGGTGGCAGTCTCCAGATTTTTCCTAGCCGCGGGCGAGAGGTGCTGCTCGGGTGCGAGCCAGTGATTCCATTCCGCATCGCCGGTGAAGCTGCCCCCGAAGATCCTGCCTTGCAACCTGGACAGTTTGAGTTCCTGATCGCTGACGGAGTAGTCGGTGGTGAGAGACGCCCGGGAGAAAGAAACGCGGTCATCCTGCCAAGCAAGATCGCGAAGAGTGAGCAGTCCATTGGAAGTGAACTGGTCGAGCGACCAGCCGCCGCTACCCTTGAGTTCAAGGAAACCGGAGCGGAGATCGGGGTAGCGCGCGATGGAGGCAGCTTCGGTGAGATCGAGTTGGGCATCATAGGCGCCCTGGAGATGGGGATGGCGAAAGTCCGTGACCTGGCCGCTGGCCGAGAGATGAGAGTGTCCGGAGTTCCACTGGAGAGAGGTAAAGACGGCAGAGCTGGAGGTGAGGCTGAATTCGGCGGAAGTCATCCAGGCGAAGGGTCGGCAATGCAGGAGCTTGCTTTCGACCATGCCGAGCAAGAGGCGGGCATTGTATTGGCCGTGGAGAAAGGAATAGTCCATGTCGAGCGAAATGTCGCGGGCGGCGAGGTCGAGGGGAACGGTTTGATCGTCCCAATAGACACGACCCTGGCGGAGTTCGAGGCGATTGATGGACAGAGAGAAGAGGGGCTCGATCACGTTCT
Source organism: uncultured Acidobacteriaceae bacterium (assembly GCA_963749985.1). Lineage (GTDB taxonomy): Bacteria > Acidobacteriota > Terriglobia > Terriglobales > Acidobacteriaceae > Sulfotelmatobacter. The sequence continues at coordinate 200,883 of CAVVOS010000012.1, forward strand.
GGCCGCCAAAAGTGCTGGCCTTGCGCTGAGGAAAGTTGGTGGTGCCGTCGGGATAAAAGGCGAAGTGGATGACGGGCTGCTCGAGGATGAGCTCGTGGAAGCCGAACTCGGAACGAAGGAGCGAGCTGATCTTTAAGCGGGCGACGATGCGGTCGGCATGGGCAAGGGGGACATCGGTGGCGGATTCACGGCCGTGGACGGTGATGTTGCGCACATCCACCTGCAAGCGAAAGGGAGTGGTATGGATGCTGCCGACTTCGGCTCGGCCACCGGTAATGCGCTCGACCTCGGCGACGAGGCGGCGGCGGACCAGCGACTGGAACGATTCCGTATTGACGTAAATCAGCAGGGCGGTAGCGGAGAGAAAAGCTGCGCCGGCAATGATAAGGAGATATTTCCACCAGCGGCGGGCGGGCTTGGCGGGGGGCACGGTCATTGCGAATGCTATTGCGATTGTACTCCCGGGTCGTTGGACGAAGGAGTGACGCCGGGAATGTGGACCTGGCCTTCCGAGCGCAAGGTTTGCAGCCAGGAGACGAGCATCTCACTCACCTTTTGTTCGGTGAGGAGTTCACGAATCTTGTTGGAGACATCGGCGAGGGGAACTTCGGATGCGCCAGACTTTTTCAATTTCGGGACGAACTGGTCGCGGTAATAGGCCTCGATCGATTTGGAGTCGATCTGAACGGCGGGACGAAGGCGGGCATCGACGAGGCGCATCAGGTCGATCTGCTGCCGAACGTGGTCGAAAAGATCCTTTTCAGTCAGGTGGTATTGGGCGAGAAGGGATTGCCAACCTTCAGGAGATACGGCCTGAGGGGATTGAGTGCGGGCATCGGCGACGCGGGCGGCGACTTCGGCGTCGGTGGCGTGGCGGAAGTCAGCAGACTTCATCTGACCGCGAAGCAGTTCCTGGTCGATAAGGCGGTCGAGAACGGCGCGGCGGTCGTCGTCGGTGAACTGGGCGAGGGAGCGGTTGGAGAGTAGAGCTTCGTAGCACAGAGCTTCATCCCAATCGGACTGCAGGATAACTTGTCCGTTGACGGTGGCGATGATGCGGTCGATTACTTCGGAGGAGCCTTCGGCGGCGCTCCGGGGGACGACAATCAGAGCAGCGAAAAGCATCGCAACCGCTGCGACCATGATCGGTATGTGGATACGAAGCCTGGTTTTCAAAATGGCTGCCCTATGCTAAAGAATACGTTGAAGTGCCCCAACCGCTGCGGAACAAATGCCGTGGGCGCTGGCGCCGGCGGTGGCGGCAGCGGTAGTGTGACGAATGTGTATCCAGTGGGATATGCCGTCGGATTCAGATTGTACCCGAAATCGAAGCGCAAGGGGCCAATAGGTGTCTTGTAACGCAACCCAAGACCAACGGCATGGGAGGTGTAATCGTAACCTGAATTGTTGAACTGCGTAATGCAACCGTTGTACTGTGCCGCCTCCGCAGGTGTGATCGCGGGAAAGCCTCCATTGTAGGAAGGCGGAACGAATTGCAGGCACTGGGAGGGATTGGGCTGGTGCCAGCGTACGAGGCCCTTGACCATATCGTGACCGGCAGTGAAAACATTGCCCATATCGTGAAAAATGGCGAAACCGAAGCCTTCACCAAGATACGGAAGGCTTACAGAGGGAAAGCGGAGTTCCTCACTGTTGACGAAGAGAGCCGTGCCGCCGACAGGGAAGCCGGAATCGGGATCGCGGGGTCCTGCTTGATTTAACCCGAAACCCCGGTGAGAGTTGCCCCCGCCGCCGAAAAAAACTTCGGGCAGGGGGATTACCGAAATTCCAGAGGGACAAGTGGGAACGAAGTTGATGATCTGGCATGCTCCCGGCGGCAGAACACTGGTGCTTCGATAGGCCTGCTCCAGACCGAGAGTGGTGGAGCGAGCGAAGACAAACTTGTGATTGGGACGGCCGAAGGCGTAATAGGTGGAATCCTGAGCGAGGGCGCGGCCGTAATCCGCCTGAGAACCAACGTAACTGGATGCGACAAAGGTGTCGAGGGTGAAGTACTGGCCTTTTGTGCTTTCCAGAGGGTTGTCACGCTGGTCGCGGATGAGAGTGAAGCCGGGACCGCCTACGTGGGCGGGCAGAGAGAGCAGATTGAATTCGGCGGGGGAAAAGTCTGAAACGATGCTGCTGGCTTTCACGCGGCGGTAATCGAAGCGGTAGGTGATGGAAGTGTTGTGATTGACCTGCTGCTTGCCGATTTGCTGGCGGAGATCGATTTTGCCTTCCAGGCGCTGCGAGGTGAAGGTGGAGACGTCGAGACTGTTGTCATAGAAGGCAGTGTAGAAAAGCTTAAAGCGGTCACTGTTGAAGAGCTTGGGGATTTCGTAACTGATGAGGCCGCGCTGCTGGAGCCGGCCAACGTGGGACTGAAAGGTTAAGGTTTGATCGCGACCGCCAACGTTGAGGCGGGTGATATCGAATTCGACGCGAGGACTGACCCCGGTAGCACCGCCGGGAGAGTTGTCTCCGGCGGGCAGACCGGTTTCGAATTCCAGGCCGACGCCGTAGGTGAAGGTGTAACGCTTGGCTTCCTCCACCTGAACGAGAACATTTTTCTGGGGGTCGGAGCCCTCGGGATTCTGGACGGCAGTGTCGACCTGGCTGAAGATGCCGAGGTCATAGAGCTTGCTCTGGGTATCGAGGAGGTCGCCCTGGCTGAGCGGCTGTCCGGCAGCCACTTGGATTTCGCGCTGTACGACGTAGTCGCGAGTGTGATCGAGCCCGGCCACCATTACCTGATTGACGAAGAACTGTTCACCTTCCTGGATGATGTAAGTGACATCTTCGTGGTTTGGCCGGTTGGATGAGGGGGTGGTGGTGATGTCGAGAGTGGCGTGGGAAAAACCGTGGTTGAAGTAGTAGTTGAGGATGGACTCGCGATCGTTGGCAAGGTTCAGTTCGGAATAGGGTTGGCCTGCGACGGTATTGAGTTCGGGAAACGCCTTAAGGGCAATCTTCTGGTTTCCGGCAATGTGGACAGCACCGACGAGAGTCTGCGGGCCTTCTTCAATTTGAATTTGAACCGCAAGGTGGTTGTCGGAGTGGTGATAGTTGTCGTCGACTTTGGTCTGGATCTTGACCTGGCGGAATCCATTGGAGATGTAGAGGGCCTGGAGATTGGCGACGTCGTTCTTGAGCAAGGCTCCGCTGTAGCGTCCGTGGGAAATGAACTTGCTGGCGGCCAGGATCTGGAGGCGCGGGCGGAGCAGTTTGGTGGAGAAATATTTGTTTCCAGAGATCTCGATGAGCACGAGATTGTGGACCGGACCAGGGTTGATGCGGTAGATGACACGGAGGTCGTCGGGCCCGGTTTCCTTCTGGAACTCGACGGAGGCGTCGAAGAAGCCGCGAGACTGGAGATAGTCGAGAAGGTTGCGCTTGCCTTCGTTAAGCAGGTCGTCGTCGACCGCGTTTTCTTCGTAGACGGGGATTTGCTTCTTGAGGACGCCGCGGCTGACGTGAAACCCCTGAGCGTAGATCACGACCACGGGACCAGGTTCGATCAAGAAGGTATAGTCGACGGCGTTGGATTCGGGGTGGTATTTCTGCTCGGCAATAGAAACCTGGGCGAGGACGCGCTGCTGCTTCTGGAACTTCTTGCGCAGATGCTGAAGCGAATTGGTGACGCGGGCGGCGGTGACGCGATCGCCGGAGTGCATCCTGGCGATGTCCTGCACCTGGCCTTGGGAGAAATTCGAGTGGCCGGCAACGTTGACCTCACCGACGTGAGCGGGTTCTCCCGGAGTAATGTGGAAGAGGATATTGACCTGCTGGGTAGCGGCGTTGGAAGTGCTTTCGGCGGTGACGCGGGCGCGGTAATAGCCGTTCTCCTGCATGAGCTGGCGGATGTTCTGCAAGGCGCGGTCGAGTTTGTCGAGAGTGTGAAGTTCGCCGAGCTGGAACTTCGAGGCGTTGAGGATCTGGTTGGCGTTGGGGTGATTGGGAGCACCTTCGACGTCGATGGCGCCGACAAAGAAGTTGAGCGAGGTGGTGAAGGTGAGTACGACGGCCGAGCCGGAGGGAGTAACTTCGGCCTGAATATCGGCAAAACGGCCGGTGGCGAAAAGAATGCGGATGCTCTCGCGGACCTGGTCGCGGTCGAGCGGCTGGCCGGCTTTCTGGGGCAGCATTTCGAGCAGGCGGGGGGAATCCGAAACGGCGGGAAGTTCGATGGATTGCACAGTGCGTCCTACATAAGCGGACATCGATGTAAGGGCTGAGGTCGCTGAGGAGGTGGGCGCGGTTTGCGGTTCTGTTTGCGGGCCTTGGGATGAATGCGAAGCGGGGGATGCGGGAGATCCGGCACGGGCGGCCGGGCCGAGTGCAACAATAATCAAGATGATGAATGAAGCGTACCGTCTCAGCAAATAATTTCCTTGGGCCCGTTCTACATTCGATGAAGCACAGGAGGCCCGTGTTGTCTGCATCCTGGCAGCGGAAGCAATCCAGACACTTATAATAAAGGTTTTGCGGGAAGGAACTGGTGACCTCTTTGAGGCAGGGCGGGGAGAAAGACAAATTCGAGGAGCGGTATTCGCGGCAGATTCTGTTTGGCGGAATCGGAACTGAGGGCCAGCGGCGGCTGGCTGCGGGGCGAGTTGCGATTGTGGGATGCGGTGCAACCGGGTCAGCGCTGGCGCAATTACTAGCGCGGGCGGGGGTAGGAACGCTGCGGATTATCGATCGCGATTATGTGGAAGCGAGCAATCTGCAGCGACAGTCGTTGTTCGCGGAAGAAGATGCAGCGGAATCGTTGCCCAAGGCAATTGCCGCCGAGCGGAGAATCGCGGCCTTTAATTCGGAGGTTGCGGTCGAGGCGCGGGTCGAAGATCTGGTTCCGGGAAATATTCATGCGTTACTTGAAGGGATGGATCTAATTCTTGATGGGACAGACAACTTCGAGACCCGGTATCTGGTGAACGATTATGCGGTCGAAAACTCCCTGCCCTGGATTTACGCGGCGGCAGTGGGCAGTTATGGGGTGACGTTGAATGTGTTGCCGGGCAAGACGGCATGCCTGGCCTGCATCTTTCCGGATTCACCGCGGGGCATGGTGGAAACTTGCGAGACCTCGGGGATATTGAACACGGCCGTGAACCTGGTGGCATCGCTTGCGGCGACGGAGGCGGTGAAGTTGCTCATTGGAGGGGCGGCGGCCGAGCGGCTGCGGAAGACGCTGTTGTCCTATGACGTGTGGACGAACGAGCAGGCGGAGATTGCGGCGGGGAATCCGCGGGCGGGATGCCGGGCGTGTGACGAGCGTGATTTTGTGCATCTGGCGGGTGAGGGGCGTCCGCATATCACGATGTGCGGACGAAACTCGGTGCAGATTCACGAGCGGGCGCGGCCGATTGATTTTGCCGAGATGCAGCGGCGGCTGGAATCGCTCGGTGTGGTGCGGCATAACGAGTTCGTGCTGAAGTTCTGGCGCGAGCCTTATGAGATGACGCTGTTTCCCGACGGGCGGGCGATCATCAAGGGGACGACCGACACGGGAGTAGCACGAAGTTTGTATGCGAGGTTTGTGGGCAGCTGAAGTTCGATCGAAGCAAGCAGGCCACGGAGCCAAGCTCTAACCCCCGGTCAGGCGATACCATGCCAGCCCGGCTTGTGCACCCAGCCAGCGAAAGGGCTCATTCGGAACGTAATCCAGGCTGGCGTTGAGGAAGGGATATTCTCTCCAGGGTTGATCGCGGCCGGCTTCGAGATCGGCGATGATTCTTCCGAAGACTGAGGTCAGATTCACGCCATGTCCGCTGTAGCCCAGACCATAGAAGATATTCTTATCTCTTCCGATACAACCGACGGAGGGTGATTCGTTGAGAGACCAGTCGACGATTCCATTCCAACCTGCTTCGAATTTAACTCCGGACAGGCTGGGATAGATGCGTACCAGCTCACGCTGGAGTTGAGCGAAATGGGCGGCAGCGTTGGCGGGATCACCGACGCCGTTATTGAAAGAATAGCTGGGACTGCCTCCGCCGATGTGGATTCGATTGTCTTTGGTCAAGCCGAGATAGAAGACTTCGGTGCGGGTGTCATTGAATGGAACGCGCTTGCGCCATCCGATCTGGGTCAGTTGCTGGTCGCTCAAGGGCTGGGTTACGGCAACGTATTCGTGAACGGGCACAATCGAGTTGCGGAAGAATCCTAGTCTTGAGGTGAAGGCATTGGTCGCCAGCACCAGGGACTTTGCTCTGATGGCATGTCCGCTGCCGGTATGAAGAAGGTGTTCGCGACCTTCCTCAATGCTGGCCACGATTGTGTTTTCGTAAATTTCCGCGCCAGCGGTTTCGGCGGCAGCTTTGAACACGTGCACGAGCTTCATGGGATGAACTTGTCCACCGCTGGGGTCATAGAAGGCTCCCTCGTAGAGTTCGGTGCCGATCGCGTTGACGAGCTGCTGCTTGTCCCAGAACTCAACCGGCATGGCAAGGGATTGGGCCTGCTGCACGTAGGCTTTCGCGGCTTTGACGTCGTCGACGGTGAGGAGCACTTGCAGAGCGCCGTTGATCTCCAACTCACAATCGATGCCGGTGGCGGCGCTGAGCTTCGACAATGTTCGGATGTTCTCGGCGGTGAGATCATAGATCTTTTTATCGATGGTCTTGTCAGCGGCGGGAGCAGAACTGAAGTTCATGTAACGATCTTCGGTCATGGTCAGCACCATGGCGCCGTTTCGTCCCGAGGCTCCGTTGCCGCAGCCCTTGGCTTCGAGGACGACAACGCGCTTGTGAGGGGAGATGCTGCGGATGTAGTAGGCAGCGGAAAGTCCGGTGAGGCCGCCGCCGAGCACCGCGACGTCGACAGCAATGTCCTCGGTCAACGGCGGATTCTGCGGCGGCTCGCTTCTCGCCCAATAGCTGTGGTTGGGCTCAAACTCCAGCGGTTCACGCCAGATTCTGGGAGAGATCTGGTTCAGCGCGGCGGAGCCGAGCAGCGCACCTCCGCCGGCGAAGGCTGCCTTTTTTAGAAAGCGGCGGCGGTTAGAGAGTTCTGGCATGGGCAGACGTCCCTTTATCGACAGATACGGATGGGATGAGGGGACGGGAAACGCAGAACCGCAGAAAGAGAATTGGCTGCCCCCCAGGGATTCGAACCCCGATAGCCTGCTCCAGAGGCAGGTGTCCTAGCCGTTGAACGAGGGGGCAACAACTCCATTATCCAACGAGCGACAGCGTCGGTCAATGCTCGTGGACCGCAACTTTCGGCGGGTAGAGGATAAGGTACTTAGCAGGCGCCCTCTTGCCATGCCGCTAATCTGGGCGCTTCGCTAAAGCTTCTGCACCGCCCGACTTCGTTTGCGATTCGGTCGGCGCGATTTGCCTGACGGTGACGCCTTGGTGGCGATTGAAATGAAGAGTTCCACGGCTTCTGTCAGGCGCCGCAAGTCTCCGCAGCTCATTAGCTCGAGCATGAGCCCATCAAAGACGGCAATACAGAGTGAAGCCATCGCCTTGCTTTTCAGTGCGGGAGACATGAGGTCGAGGGCCGCCGCCTGCCAGTCGCTGGACGCTTTCCTGAGATAGCGTCCATATTCCTGCGGGTTTTGAAGTGCAACGATCTGGGCCTCGTACAGCAAACGAAAGTACGGAAAATTCTCTTTGCTGGTTGCCCATTGCCAGAATCGTCTTAGAGGAGGGTCGCGTAAAGAATCGGAATCAGCGGAAGCCATCGTTCTGAAGGAAGCTTGCAAGCGAGACTGCAGCTCCTCAAAAACATCCTGGAGCAAGCCTTCCTTCGATCTGAAGTGAAACATCAAGATCCGCGGGCTGGTTCCAAGCGCAGCTGCCATCGGCCGCAGGGACGCGTTCGCCACACCGTGCTCAATCAAGTACTTGAGCGCAGCATCCAGCAATTCAATTTTTCGGCTTGACATGATACGATCGTTACATGTTACAGTCGTTACAGTCAACCCCCGCCCAGTGGAGATTCCTGAAGGAGCAATCGTGATTCCCGAAGAGCTGGCGCCTCAAACCCAATTTACAACCTCTGATCCCAGGCCTGCTCGACGATCTTTGGCAGGATCAGTGGGTGCGATCACCCTGATGGTGGTACTAGCCCTACCGCTTTCGGGCTGGTTGGTTCACGGAAACGGCCTGACCGCGGAATTGGGTCGTGAACTCGTATACTGGGCCCTCACACTCGTGCTGATTGCCTACGTCCTTCTCGTGGAACGTCGCTCAATGTCCTCTATCGGACTCGATCCGCCAAAATGGAAAACCATCATTTTCGGGGCTCTTGGAGCCGTTGTGATGGTTGGAGGCATGGCCTTCATCTATCTGGTCATCTTTCCGGCCCTGGGACTTTCCCCCATCGAACCCGGAACAGCCGCTATGTACGCATTGCCGTTTTGGCTTCGGGTGCTGATCATCGTGCGTGCGGCTGTCTTCGAAGAGATATTTTTTCGGGGTTTTATGATCGAACGCCTGACCGCAATCTTCGGGTCTCGATGGGGAGCTGCGGCAGTCTCGCTAGCAGCCTTCACCTTTCTGCATCTCGGTTATTGGGGCTGGGCGCACCTCATGATCGCAGGGTTCGGTGGCATTGTCCTTACTGCACTCTACTTGTGGCGACGCGATCTGGCGGCCAATATGATCGCCCACCTGCTCACGGATGCAATTGGATTTCTTCTCGGATAATCTGTACCACTGTCGAAACGCATGATGTCGCGAGGGGCAGGTAGTTCGCGCTAAACTCGGTTTGAACGGTTCCCCCTGCGAGGAGTTTCTATGGTCGTTACTTCTGAGAACGTTTCCGCAGTCTCTACGGAATATACAGAAATTGCCCGGCGCCCGCTGGAGTCGGAGCAGTGCGCCCTTATCGTGGTGGACATCCAGGAAAAACTTCTGCCGCCGATTTTCCAGAAGGAACAGCTGGTGCGCAACTCACAGCTTCTGATCCGCGCCGCGAGTGTGCTCAAGATTCCTGCCATCGTCAGCACGCAATATGCGAAGGGCCTGGGCGCGACGGTGCCGGAGGTCGCTTCCCTGCTCCCGGAGACCGAGGCCATCGACAAGGATCGATTCTCCTGTTTCGGCAGCGAGGCGTTTTGCACGCTGCTCAAGCGCCTGCCCGGCAATCGCAACACGCTGCTTCTATGCGGCATGGAAAGCCATATCTGCGTGATGCAGACGGCGCTCGGGGCGCTGCGCGAAGGCTATCTGGTGCACGTTGCGTCGGACGCGGTGAGCTCGCGCACGGAATGGAACTGGAAGATCGGACTGGAAAGAATGCGGGCCGCAGGCGCGGTGATTTCTTCCACCGAGATGATGATCTATGAACTGATGCGCTCGTCGTCGTCGCCGGCATTCAAGGAAATGCTGCCGCACCTGAAGGGATAGCAATTCATCGGCGAGATTTTGTCAAAGGCCACCCAAAATGAACCGGCAGTAGGCTCTGCGTCCCCTAGGGGCTGAAGCCCGCATCGTTCTTGACGCTAATGCGGCGCTGAAGCGCCGCTCTTCCACGTTACTGGGGGCCACCACTGAGTTGTTCGCGGCTAGCTGGCCGCGGGTTCCTTCGCTTTTACCCGGACGACCGTGATCTTGGCGAAGCCCTCTTCAAACGCGGGCGGCTTCAGCTTGGCGGCCATGCGGCGCATTACGTCCTCGGGAACGACACGGTCGCGGCGCTGGTGGCGCTCGACGCAAACCTCGAGCGGAACGTCGAAGAAGACGGCGTGCACTTCGTACTGGTAATCCTTGGCCAGCTTGATCCAGTGCTGGCGCTCCTGCGGTGTGAGGTTGGTGGCGTCCACGTAGTTCATGGGACGCTTGGCGATGAGGCGCGCTTTCAGCATGGAGCGAAGATTGGAGAAGACGAGATCCTGAAAACGCTGCTCGCGCACGTCATCAAAGAGTAGGGAACGCACCATGTCGCTGGAGAGCGCGACGACATTGTGGCGCTTGAACCAGGAACTCTTGCCGGAGCCGGGCAGCCCGATGGCCAGTACTACCACTCCTTTGGGAGGACGCGGCGGCGCGGCGGGGATCGCCGGAACTTTCGGTGCGGCTGCAGCAACTGGCGGAGCTGGGGTTTGACCTTCTGGCTCGCCCAGGTCCGAAAAATCATCCGCCGCGGTCTCTTCGGAGACCACCGGGATGGAACCTTTCACTGCGGCGGGGGCAAAAGCTTGAGCGACGGCCTGTTCGCGCCCGCGGCCCCCGCGTCCTCGGCCACCGCGACGACGGCGGCTGCGGCCGGTGTTTGAAGTGGGGATCGCAGCAGAATCGTGGACCTCTCGCACATCTGGCGAGGGCGGCATTTCAGAGGGCTGGGCTTCGGAACGCAGCGGTTCGGCGCGCGGCTCTGCGGGGCTCGGACGCGTCCGGCGAACTGGCCGGGGCTCGCGCACCGGCGGAGCTGGCGCGGAGACTTCCGGTTCGCTGTTGCGGGCGTCTTTGCTGGTGTCTCCGGCTATGCTGGGCGGTTGCTCGGCGTCGAAATAGGCCGGCTGCAAGGGCGGCGGAGCGGGCTGATCGGAGGTCTCTGCGGGAGTCTTTTTGCGGCGCGTGAGGCGCTCGCGCATCCATTTGCGCATGCAAGGTTTTTAACACGGAAGAGAGGGCGGGATCAATCGGGCAACCCGGTGTGAACCACAGCTGACAGGAGCATAAGGCGGGACCCGTATACGGTACCGCTCAGTTGGGGTAGTTGCGACGTTCCCGCGCACTTCGAAAGACCGAGCATCGAAACCTCCGCCTAAGGTTTTATATATACCTTGACACGTATATGCCATTTGGGGTATATCAACGGAATGGAATCTGTTTTCGAGATCATTGCGGAGCCGAACCGCCGCGCGATATTGAGCCTGCTGGTCTCGTCGCAACAATCGGTGGGAGAGATCGAGCGCCAGCTTCGTATGCCGCAGCCGACCGTGTCCAAGCACCTGCGAGTGCTGCGCGAGGCCGGTTTCGTCGAATCCACAGTGGACGCGCAGCGCCGTCTCTACCGGCTGAAGCCTGAACCATTTCAAGAGATGGATTCCTGGCTGGCTCAGTTCCGCCGGTTCTGGTCCGCTCACCTAGACGCTCTCGAACGCCACCTTGATCGCATGGATCATGACCGCATGGATCAACGACAGTATGGAGCATCAACCGCAACGAAAAAGAAGACAAAAGAAGACATAAAGGATAGGGCGGCGCGGCCCAAACCGCGAACGTAACAAAGGAGAAACGAAATGAAAATCAAATTGAGCAGCGTATACGTGGACGATCAGAACAAGGCCCTGCGCTTCTATACGGAGGTACTGGGCTTTGCCAGGAAGGCCGATTTCAGTCAGGGACCATTTCGCTGGCTGACCGTGGCCTCGCCCGAGGAGCCGGAGGGCACTGAGTTGCAGCTGGCGCTGAACAACAACCCCGCGGCCAAAGCGTATCAGGAGGCGATCTTTCAACAGGGCCAGCCTGCGGCCAATTTTTTTACCGACAACCTCAAGGGCGAGTATGAGCGGATCAAGGCCCGCGGCGCCGAGTTCACGATGCCGCCCACCGACGTGACCGGCTCGACCATTGCGATGCTCAAGGACACTTGTGGCAACCTGATTCAGCTCACCCAGTTGGCACGCTATTCAGCCTAAGGAAAGAGATGACGACCGATCGCGAGCAGTACACATCGGGTCCGGCCAGCGGGGCGCGGGTCCAAAAGGACCGGGGACAAAACGGCGAAGAGAAGTGGACGCTCATTCTGGTCAGACAACTGCGCCACTCGCCGGAAAAAGTCTGGCAGGCGATAACTGACCCGGCGCATCTGCGCGAGTGGGCGCCTTTCGACGCCGATGGGAGCCTGGGTACGGTTGGAAGCACGGTGAAGCTCACCACGGTGGCAGCGCCCAGACTGCAGGTTTCCGAAACAACAGTGACGCGAGCCGACGCTCCCAAGGCGCTTGAGTACAACTGGGGGGACCACGAAATGCGGTGGGAACTCGAAGCCTTTGGTGGCGGCACGCGCCTGACGCTGTGGACCAACATTGGTCACCGCTTCATCTCAATGGGTGCTGCGGGTTGGCACATTTGTTTCGATGTTCTGGATCGGCTTCTTGGCGGAACGCCGATCGGCCGCATGGTCGGCCCTGACGCCATGAAATTCGGCGGTTGGCAGCGGCTAAACGCGGAGTACGCCAAGCAGTTCGGTATCGAAACACCGAACTGGCCGCCTCAGGCGGATCGAGAGTCGTGAATGGAGGAGGATCGCAAAATGATCAGTAGTGCTACTCAACGTTCGATTTTTCGCTGGATCCACATCGTCGTTAGCATCCCGATACTCGGGTATATCTATAGTCCGTTTGAAAAACTTCCGGGCTACGCCCCTGCAACTCGGTTTGTCTTTCTTCCCGTCATGGTCCTTTCGGGATTGTGGATGTGGAAAGGACATGTGGTTCGACGATTTTTTTCGCGGAGATCGGCCCAAGATGCTGCAGAAACTTCCTAGCCGCCGCGCCGGCGAACACCTGGGCGTCCCGTTCTGGGGACGCGGGTAGGGATGCTTCGACTGCGTGGGATTGTCCTTCGGACAATTCCACTTCGCTCAGCATGACAGCTTAGGGGAGCAGCGGCGCGGAGCGTGGCGGGCTCAACTGGGCTGGCGAAGTAAACTTACTGGCCGGTTGCGTTTAACACCATGGCGTCAAAACCATCGCCAACACCTACCAGCCAGAGGTCGCCGCCAGGAAGGACGGTGCCGCCGGCGAGCACGTCATCAATCTCTTTCAGTTTCCTTGGATTCGGACTTGGTGTGGGCACGAGTGACCATTTCGTGCCGTCCCAGTGAATTACGAGGTTGGTAAGTTGCTCGGGGCCGAAGGCGTCCGAATCGCCGAAGGCCCAAACGTCGTTGGAGGAGACGGCGATGACTCCGCGAAGCTCGTTGGACACGGATTGCGAATTGTTTCCGCCGAGGTTCGGGCTGGGAACCACCGTCCAGCTAGTCCCATCCCAATGCTCGACGAGCGTCTTCTGGGGACGGCCCTGGTTACCGCTCGCGACGTAAAAGCCCACTGCCCAAGCGTCGTTGGAGGCCACTTCCGTAACGCCGAGGAGCGCGTTCTCTGCACCGCCGGGGCTGGGGCTGGGAACCGCGCTCCACGCCGAACCGTCAAAATGCTCGGTAAGGGTCGCGCCCACGGCGCCGAGGTAGCCCACGGACCACACGTCGTTGCTGGCTACGCCGGAGACAGCAAACAGAAAACCGTTGGGGTTCAGTTCGTCGGTAGTGAAGGACCACGAAGTTCCGTCGAAGTTCTCGAAGAGCGGAAAAGCCTCAGGCTCTCCGCCAATCGTCACGAGGATCGAGCCGACGGCCCACATGTCGCTGGATGATATTGCGGTTAGGCCGTCCAAAAACGGCACGTCTGAGGGCTGGAACGTGGGCCCGGCCGCAACGCTCCACGCGGTGCCATCGTAGTGCTCGATGATCTGGTTGGGATTATCCTCCTGGACGTTGATGTCTCCTACCGCCCAAACATTGTTGGGTGCGAGGTCGGCGACGCCAACGAGTTCGCTGGTGAGATCGCCGGCGATGCGGGGCATAGCGAAGGCTGTCCATTTCGTGCCGTCGAAATGGACTCCCGATTCCCCGACAGCCCAGATGTCCGTTGCCGAAGAGGCAGAAACCGAGTACAGATCGCTATGATAAGGGAACTGGCGAATATTAGGGGTCTCCACGAGTTTAAAAATGGACGAAGGCGGAGCCTCGGTAACCTGCGCATGCACAGCCAACGGCGTGGAACTCGTCACTGCGACTGCGGCAACCAGCAGTAGGAATCTGCTCATGGTTACAGCCCCCTTCAAGTGGTCAGTTTATGCTGCCGATTAAGGCTAAGGCCAGCCGCCTCTGCATTTGTCACGGAAGTGTCACGCAGAGGTAAATTTTTGTTGAAACTGCGGCGGCTTGAGTAGGAGACGCGTCCTTCGTATAGTGACTGGATGCGCTCGAATTGGCTGCCCCTACTTTTACTTTGTCTGATCGTTCTGGCGTTCTGCGGGGTGGTCTATGCCGGGTATCTATCCTGGCGGAAGATGAGCGCTGGCAAACGGATTCTCGGTGGGTTGCTGCTGTCCCCACACTTTCTGCTTGTCGCCTGTATTGTCGTGTCGTTGCTATGTGGCCACCCGCCGCCAGGGTCGCGTTGCTTCAATAGACAATTTGTATGCGCCGTTCTCGTGGTATTCATTCTGCCGCTTCCAGCTTTGGTGGGCACATTAACGGCATTAGTAATGTTTAAATGCGCTCGTAGGCCTTTGTGAGCTTTTATCGTGGGCCACGCGTCAACATTTGCGGAGGTTGCAGGTTACGCGGGGCGCAGCTAAATTAGGTGCGAGAGTGGAAGCTAATATGAAAAAGAAAGTCCCGGCGGAATCTGCCTCTGCGTTCATCTCTGCTTCTGCATTCATCGATGAGAAGATCAAGGAACTTTCTGACGGGCCTACCGGGGGCGACTGGCGCGGGAAGACGCTCGCGAAAGTGCGGGAAATCATACACGAGGCAGACCCCGAGATCGTCGAGGAGAGGAAGTGGATCAAACCGACATCGCCGGGGACTCCCGTCTTTTCCCACGGCGGCATCGTGTGCACGGGAGAGACGCACAAGAATGTCGTCAAGATGACATTTGCCAAGGGAGCGGCGTTGAAGGACCCTTTCGGCCTGTTCAACTCCAGCCTGGAGGGGAATGTGAGGCGTGCCATCGATATCCACGAAGGGGATAAGATCAATGAGGCGGCCTTGAAGGATCTCATCCGTGCTGCAGTGGCGCTCAATCTTAAGGGCAAGAGCACACCAAGGCCGAAGCCCCCGGGGAAATAACCTCTCTAATTTTCGGCAGCGGTGGAGTTTGGCTTTCGCGTTGGGCCGGTTAAGCGGGAGATCCTTCGCTGCGCCTGAAGAACGGCTTCGCTCAGGATGACAGTCGTTTTGTTATGGTGCAAGCTGCATCATTTTTAGCCGTTACAATGGTGGCATGCCCGGGACAATTCCAGAAGCAATCCGCGGCCGGAAATATATATCTCTGACCACGTTTCGGAAGAACGGCGTGAAGGTAGCGACGCCGGTATGGTTTGGGGAAGACGGCGACAAACTTTACGTGATGACGCGGAGCGAGATGGGGAAGACGAAGCGGATTCGCAACAATCCGCAGGTGACGGTGGCTCCCTGCACGATCCGCGGGAAAGTGACGGGACCTGAATCCGCGGCTACAGCGCGGATTCTGCCGCTGGATGAGCAATCCCGTGCGCGGCAAATCATCAATCGGAAGTACTGGCTGGCCTGGCTGACATCGCCTTGGAGCAGGGCGGATGCGTTCCTGGAAATAGGCTTCCCATAGCCCCGGCTGTCAAGGATAAAGCTCACATAGTTCCGTGATGGGAACCGAAGTCTTACCAAATCAGCCGAGCGCTCATTTACGCCGGTTCCCTACCCTGCTAACATCATCTGTCTGCACAAAAAGCTCAGACGATTTCTGATTCTGCACTTATACCTGGAGGAACCATGGCAATTAAAGTTGGCATCAACGGCTTCGGGCGCATCGGCCGCAACGTTCTGCGGACGTCGCTCAACGACCCCAACCTGGAATTCGTGGCGGTCAACGATCTCACCGATCCGAAGACGCTGGCGCACTTGCTGAAATACGATTCCGTTCTCGGCAACCTGCCCAACAAGGTCACCGCCGGCGCTGACAGCATCTCAGTGGACGGGAAGGTCATTAAAGTTTTCAAAGAGAAGGATCCCGCAGCTCTTCCCTGGGAATCGGTGGGCGCCCAAGTCGTGATCGAGTCGACCGGCCGCTTCACTGACGCCACGGAGGCCAAGAAGCACCTGCGCGGGACAGTGAAGAAGGTGATCATCTCCGCACCAGCGAAGAACGAGGACTTCACGGTTGTGCTGGGCGTGAACGAGGAGAAGTACGATCCTAAAAAGCACCACATTATTTCCAACGCTTCCTGCACGACAAACTGTCTGGCGCCCATCGCCAAAGTGATCAATGACCAGTTCCATATCATCAGCGGGACCATGACCACGATTCACTCCTACACCAACGACCAGGTGATTCTGGACTTCCCGCACAAGGACCTGCGGCGGGCTCGAGCCGCGGCGCTGTCGATGATTCCCACGACCACAGGCGCGGCAAAAGCGCTGAAGCTTGTCGTCCCTGAGTTAGCGGGCAAGCTCGACGGTTTTTCCATGCGCGTGCCGACGCCGAACGTTTCGGTGGTCGACCTGGTGGTGTGGGTGGAAAAGAAAACGACCAAAGAAGAAGTGAATGCGGCGCTGAAGAAGGCCTCGGAGAGCGGGCCGCTGAAGGGCTATCTGGGCTACGAAGAGAATGAGCTGGTTTCGTCGGATTTCAAGGGCGATCCGCGCTCTTCGATCGTCGATGCCGGCATGACCCTGGTGGTGGGCGGCAATTGCGTGAAGGTGATCTCCTGGTATGACAATGAATGGGGATACTCCTGCCGCGTGCGGGATTTGATTCACTACATTGCCGACAAGGGTCTGTAGGAACAATTGCGGAACCCACCTTTGCGAAAGCGCGGAGGTGGGTTGCCGCTTACATCCTGACTTACATATCGCTGCCTAAAGGACGAACCAGCCAATGTCCAAGCTATCCATACGTGATCTCCCTCTGAACGGCAATCGAATCTTCATGCGTGTTGACTTCAATGTTCCGCTGGAAGACGGGCGGGTGATGGACGACACGCGCATCCGCGAAACCCTGCCTTCCATCGAATACGCCTTGCGGCACGGGGCGAGACTGATTCTGGCCTCGCATCTGGGACGTCCCAAGGGAAAACCCAATCCGAAGATGAGCCTGAAGCCGGTGGCGGAGCGGCTGCGCATGGTGCTCGACAAAGAGCTGGCGCGCGGCGAAAACGTGGGCTTCTGCCCCGACTGCGTGGGACCGGAGGCGGAGGAAGTGGCCACGCAACTGGAAAAGGGCCAGACCTTGCTGCTGGAGAACTTGCGTTTTCACGCGGAGGAGGAAGCCAACGACGAGAAGTTCGCCCGGCAACTGGCGAATCTGGCCGACTTCTACGTAAACGATGCGTTTGGCACCGCGCATCGGGCGCATGCCTCTACGGTGGGCATTACGAAGTTCGTGTCCAAATCGGCGGCGGGGCTGCTGATGGAGAAGGAACTGCAGTACCTGGGCAAGGCATTGGAGCATCCTGAACCACCGTTTGTAGCGATCCTGGGTGGGGCAAAAGTCGGAGACAAGATCGGCGTGATTCGGAATCTGATGGGCAAGGTCGATTCGCTCATTATTGGCGGCGGCATGGCCTACACCTTCCTGAAGGCGCAGGGACAGGAGATCGGCAAGTCACTGCTGGAGGCCGACAAAGTTGACTTGGCGCGGCAACTGCTGGAAGAAGCGAAGCAACGAAAAGTGAGGTTCCTGCTGCCGATCGACCACGTGGTGGCGCTGAAACCCGAGGCCAACGCGGTGGTGCAACAGATTGGCGAAGGGCAGCCGATTCCGGCCGATCGGATGGCGCTGGACATTGGGCCGAAAACGATCGAACTGTTCTCGGAAGAAATCTCGCGAGCCCGCACCATTGTTTGGAACGGGCCGATGGGAGTGTTTGAGGTCCCGGGATTTTCCCGGGGGACTTTCAAGATCGCGCACGCGATAGCGGAAAATGTGGGAGCGATTTCGATTGTGGGTGGCGGAGACACGGTCTCTGCCGTACACGGGGCCGAAGTTGCGGACAAGATGACGCACATTTCCACCGGCGGCGGAGCGTCGCTTGAATTCCTGGAAGGAAAGAAACTGCCGGGAGTGGAAGCGTTGACGGATAAAAAGTGATTGGCTTGGATACGGGTGTGCGAACTTCCATAGTTCGGATCCTGCTGGACCAAGGGCGGAGCGTCGAAATTGATGGCCCGGCCGACATTACCGGCGAGACGACCGACGCGGTGGTGAATGCGGCGAACTCTTCTCTTCTGGGCGGAGGCGGAGTGGATGGCGCCATTCACCGAGCCGGCGGACCCGCGATCCTCGCCGAATGCCGGCAGATTGTGAGCAAGATTGGAAGCCTGCCTGCGGGAAATGCTGTTATCACGACCGGCGGACGACTCGCCGCGAAGCGCGTGATTCACACCGTTGGACCGATTTATCGTGACGGCAAACACGGAGAAGCGGAGAAGCTGGCGAGTTGTCATCGCGAGTCGATTCGTCTGGCCGATGAGCACGGTCTCAAGTCTTTGTCGTTTCCTGCCATCTCGACGGGGGCGTATGGATATCCGGCGTCAGAAGCCGCGCCCATTGCCATTTCCGCCACGGTTGAGGCTCTGGCCTCGGCCTCCTATGTGAGCAAGGTGCGTTTCGTTCTGTTTGACGTCGCTACAGTGAGAACCTACGCGAGAGCCGCCGAGAAGTTGCGGGATCGAAACTCCATTTCATCCTACATAATCGAGAAGGGACCTTCATGAGAACCAAGCTGATTGCCGCCAATTGGAAGATGTACAAAACGCCGGAGCAGACCCGCGAATTCTTCCACGACTTCCTGCCGCTGGTCGCGGGGCATACGCGCGACGAGATCGTGGTCTGCCCGCCTGACGTGGACCTGGCGGCGGCGCTGGAAGCGGCGAAGGGATCGAATGTGGCCATCGGCGGACAGAACGTGCATTGGAAAGCGGAGGGCGCGTTCACGGGTGAGACCTCGGCGGCGATGCTGCTGGCGTTGGGCGTGACCCACGTCATCATCGGACACTCGGAGCGGCGGCAATACTTTGGCGAAACCGACGACACGGTGAACCTGCGTCTGAAAGCCGCGCTGGAAGCCGGTCTTACTCCGATCTGCTGCGTGGGCGAGGTATTGCAAGAGCGCGAAGCGGGAATGACCGACGACGTGCTGCGACGGCAGTGCGTGCGAGCTTTCCATGCCGTCTCCGCCAAGAAGGCGGCGAAGTTGGTGGTGGCCTACGAGCCGGTGTGGGCGATTGGTACGGGTAAGACGGCCACTCCGGAACTGGCTGCGGAGGCGCATGCGGTGATCCGGCGGGAGGCTACGGAAGTGTTTGGCGAGGAGTTCGCGTCGAAGCTGCGCATTCTCTATGGCGGGTCGGTGAAGCCGGAGAACGCTGCGACGCTGATGGCGCAAGAGGAGATCGATGGGGCGCTGGTGGGCGGGGCGTCGCTCGAGGCGAAGTCGTTTGCGGCGATTGTGAAGTATTGAGTCAGTTTCGTATGAATGTCGCCTGTTCGTGGCCGGGCCCCCGGCAGGCCAGGAATGTGTCGCTAATAGAACTCCTGGCGGTGCCGCTGGCCGTACGGGCGGGCTAGGGATCCTTCGACTGCGTTTGTGCTTCGCTTTCGCGAAGCACAAACTCCGCTCAGGATGACAGGGTTCCAAGGGGCTTGGTGCGGAACTACTGTTTGATCTGCTACTCTTTCCTGCTCGCAGTCCCATGAGTTCAATCTGATCGAAGACAGAGAGCGTGGATGACGGAAACTGAGCGTCCTGAACCGAGCCGGCTGTACCGGTGGCTGGTTTTGATTGTGGTCAGCCTGGCGATGTTTGGCAGCTACTACGTGTACGACGCGCTTAGTCCTCTGGCCGATGTGCTCAAGCACCAATTGGGATTCACGGATCTGGATATCGGGTTTCTGCAGGCGATCTACAGCTTTCCTAACATTTTCACGGTGCTCATCGGCGGATTCGTCATTGACCGCATCGGGCTGCGCAAGTCGCTGATGATTTTCGCCGTACTTTCTTTCGTTGGTCCCGCCATCACCGCCGCCACCGATCATCTCTCGATCATGGCGGCGGGACGCCTTATTTTCGGGATGGGAGCGGAATCGCTAAACGTTGCGGTCACCACCGCCCTGGCCCGCTGGTTCCGCGGCAAAGAACTGAGCTTTGCTTTTGGGTTGAACCTGACGGCATCGCGACTGGGCACGTTTGCGGCGCTGAACTCTCCGACCTGGGCGCGCGCAGCTTACGCCAACTGGCGAACTCCCTTTCTGATCGCGCTGGCCTTCAGTGCGCTGAGCTTAGTAGGAGCGATCATTTACTGGGCGATGGAGGAGTGGGCGGAGAAGAACTACAGTCTGGGAAAGGTTTCCACCGACAAGGTGGTATTCGCCGACTTGTGGAAGTTTGGCGTGAGTTACTGGCTGATTGTCGCGCTGTGCATTGTCTTCTATTCGGCGATCTTCCCTTTCCAGACGTTCGCGGTGAAGTTTTTCATGGAGGCGCATGGGACGTCGCGGGAGTTTGGCGGGTTCCTGTCGAGCATGCTGACGCTATTTGCCATGATTGCGACGCCGCTGTTCGGTCTGTGGGTGGATCGCGTGGGCAAGCGCGCGCTGTTGATGATGTTCGGGTCGATGCTGCTGATTCCGGTGTACCTGATGATGGGCTACACGCACATTAATTTGTACGTGCCGATGGCGATGATGGGGGTAGCGTTTTCGCTGATTCCGGCGGTGATGTGGCCTTCGGTGGCCTATATTGTCGATCAGTCGAAGCTGGGGACGGCGTATGGGTTGATGACCATGATCCAGAATATCGGGCTGTTCGGCCTGAACTTATTGGTGGGATGGGCGAACGAATATGGGCATGCCGATGCCAGCAATCCAGCGGGATATCACCTGGGAATGTGGATCTTTTCTGTGCTGGGAATCCTTGGGGTGGTGTTTGCCTTCCTGCTTCGGCAACGAGAACTGGGGCCGCATGGGCATGGGCTGGAGACGATTACTACGGCCAATAGTGCGGGTTAGGATTGGCGGGCGGACATTGCCCGGGCGAGAAAACCTTTACCACAGAGGGCACCGAGGAACGCACAGGGTCGCACAGGGCCGATCCGAAACTACCGATTTACGAAGATTGCGACTCTTGGGTGCGGCTCGGGTTTAGGGTCTGGGGGAGGTAGGCGCATCCAAGCCTGAGAAGGTAAAGGCTTTCGAGCAGCGTCTGGGGCGTAAATAAAGTGGGCGGCGGACATCCGAAGATTGGTAGAAATACTCTGATATTCTGGAAGCGTGGGCGCGATTACCGTCGCGGCGAAAGCCCGCAAACAATACAACACAAACTACTTAAGCCGCATCCCAATGAGTGCGGCCGGAAAAGATAATTTGACCGAGCCACGACAGAAACAGGGCACAGACTTTAGCGAAGCCGAGGTAATCGAACGGGCCAAGCTAGGGGACGCAGAAGCGTTCCAGGTGCTCTATGACAAGCACAAAAGGCGGGTATATTCGCTGTGCCTGCGAATGACGGCGAATACGGCCGAGGCCGAAGACCTGGCGCAGGAAGCTTTTCTGCAGCTCTACCGCAAGATCGCGACATTTCGCGGGGAGTCGGCGTTTTCTACCTGGCTACACCGGCTTTCGGTCAACGTCGTGCTCATGCATTTGAGGAAGAAAAGTCTTCCGGTGGTTTCCTTGGAAGAGACTACGCAAGGCACCGAGGAAGATTCCCCGAAGAAAGACTTCGGGGCGGACGATGTGGCGCTGGCCGGGTCGATTGACCGGATGCAGTTGCAGAGGGCGGTGAGCGATCTGCCGCCGGGGTATCGGACGATCTTTGTGCTGCACGACATCGAAGGCTACGAGCACAATGAAATCGCCAGCCTGGTGGGATGTTCGATCGGGAACAGCAAGTCTCAGCTGCATAAGGCGCGCATGAAATTGCGTGACCTGCTCAAGATGAATAGAGCCGAAAAGGCCGGAAAATCTCGAGCAGGATAGATAGCGAAGCAAAATTGGCCTTAGCAGGGGCGTAAGAAGTGCGGCGGGTTGTTTGGCCGCAGAAGATTCGGGGAGAGGTCAGTATGAATTGCGTTGAGCTGCAGGAGAGCTTGGCGGAAGAAGTCGAGAATGTAGAACAAAGAGCCCATCTGAGGGCTTGCCCGGCGTGCTCAGCGCTGGTGAAAGAGCTGAATGTGATCGTCGCGGCGGCGAGCCGGCTGCAAGCGGCGGATGAACCTAGTCCAAGAGTGTGGAAATCCATTGAAGCCGCGCTGCGGCAAGAGGGGTTGATCCGTCCGCAGCGGGCGCGGCCGATTGTGCCGTCGTTCAGCGTGCGGTGGGGAGCGGCGCGATGGCTGGTGCCCGCGGCGGCGATGCTGTTGCTGGCGGTGGGAATCTACGTGCGGCAGGAGTCGCTGCCCAATCAGTTAGCTCAGCAAGCTAAGGTGGCTGTGCCGGTTGCGAACCCCTCGGAACTGAATGACGATGACCTGCTGCAAGAGGTTGCGGCCAACGCTCCGGGGATGATGCCGCAATATCAAGAAAATTTGCGGCAGGTGAATGAATCCATCCGCGATGCGCAGGGAGTAGTGGACGAGAGTCCGAATGACGAGGAAGCCCGGCGGTCACTGATGGATGCGTACCAGCAGAAATCGATGCTTTTCGAGATGGCGATGGACCGGTCTCTGCCATAATGGTGGAAATTTGAATACGGTGTAGCTTTATGAGGAAGCGAGCCAAACGCGCGATAATTGCGTCGCAGAGAACGCGCCGCTTCGCGCGGCTCGCCCGGATTCCTCACGGCGCAAAGAGCGCTTGTTCGGAATGACAAGCGAACGGCGATGGCGGATCAGTTAGCTTGGGGGAGTCGTATATGGTGAACAAGCGGGCGGTGAAACTGGTTGCGATTGGCGTGATCGTGGCGGGCACGCTGGTGGCCGAGAGCAAGAAGGAGTACCACTTCGCAGTGGGACCGCGAGCCGGCGTGTCGGTGATGAATCCGTATGGCTCGATCTCGGTGAGGCCGTCGTCGAATAATACCGTGGTGGTGAATGCGATTTTGCATTCCGATAAGGTCGAGGTGGACAACAACCAGAGCGGGAACCGCGTGGATATTCAATCGCACCTGCTGGCCGGGGCCGACGCGGACTCGGGACGCGTGGATTATGAAGTTCTGGTTCCGGCGGATGCCAGCGTCACCCTGCATTCCAACACGGGGTCGCTGCGGGCCGAGAAACTGCACGGCGATGTGAGCCTGGAAGGCCCGGGCGCGGAAGTAAATGTCCGCGATATCTCGGACGCGCACGTGCATGTGAAGACGATGAACGGGGCCGTAAATCTGGACAACATCCAGAACGGACACGTCGAAGTCGATTCGTTGAGCGGAGAGGTTACGCTGAAGGGCGTGAATGGCCCGCTGGTACAGGTGGTTTCGACGAGCGGCAGGATTAATTACATTGGCGACTTCGGCAAGAGCGGCGAATATCGATTGACCAGCCACAGTGGCGATATCGACGCCACGATTCCCGAGTGGACCTCGGCCGACGTAAGCGCACGCTCGGTGCGCGGCGAAGTGCATGACGACATTCCTCTCCAACCTAAGACCCACACCTATTTCCCACTCGACAAGGGACGTGCCTTCGCAGGTACGGTGGGCCGGGTAGCGGTATCATCCACGGTGGTATTGCGGACCTTCAGTGGTAAAATTCACCTCAGAAAACGCTCCGAAAAACAATAAGAAAAACGAAGAGCAAACCGGATCGGCGAAAAGGGCGTCCTAAAGGCTCGGCCCAGCCCGCAAGGGTGGGTGTGCTTTGCGGGAAGCCGGAAGGAACCGACCGACCGAGGAGCAAGCGGGCAGTCGTCCTTATTGGTTTCATGGGCGCCGGCAAAAGCAGTGTAGGCCGCGCTCTGGCCGAAGAGATGGGCTGGACGTTTGAGGATCTCGATGAGCGGATTGAGCGGCGTGAACAGCGGAAGGTGCCGGAGATCTTCCGCGAGCTTGGGGAAGCTGAGTTTCGGCGGGCCGAGCATGAGGCTTTGAAGGAACTGTTGCAGGGTGTGCGGGCCGGTGCTGAGAGAGTGATTGCCCTGGGGGGTGGAGCGTTCGTGCAGAAACGCAACGCCGAGTTGGTCGAAACGCGAGAGGTCCCCACGGTTTTTCTAGATGCGGATGTGAATGAATTGTGGCGGCGTTGCAGGTTGCAGGCCGAGCAGGAAGGAATTGAGCGTCCATTGCTGGGGAGTCTGGAAGGTTTTCGCGAACTCTACGAACGGCGGCGGCCGCATTACTTGAAAGCGTCATTGAGGCAGGAAACCGGGGGAAAGAACGTAGAGGGGATTGTGGCCGAGGTGGTTCAGGCTTTAGGTTTGGATGGACGTCGCGGAAGACGAGGAGAAAAGCAGTGACTCTGATGGCGCGGATGCGATGGGGAACGGCGGCAGTTCTGGCGGGTGCGGCGATGCTATACGCGGGCGACAAAAAAGACAAGCCGAAGCCGCCGACGGTGCAAATGGTGGATTCAGGCTCGTTTGGAGTCTTCGTCAAGGGCCAACGTGTGATCACCGAGACTTTCAGCGTGCAGCAGGACAACGGCATGAGCATCGTGAAGTCACGACTGCAGGAAACCGGCAGTGCAGCCGCGACCGGCCAGACCTCGGAACTGGAGATGACTGGCAGCGGGGAGTTGGTTCGCTACGAATGGAGCGACAGCAACGGATCCCTGGTGGTAACGCCTAAGGATGAGTTCCTGATCGAAAAGATCACGACCGCGGGGTCCGCAAAGCCGGCCGAGCAGCCATATCTAATGCCGAACACGTCGGCGATTCTGGACAACAATATTTTTGTCCACCGCGAAGTGCTGGCATGGCGGTATCTGAAGACGAATTGCGGCAGCGAAAGCGGAGAGCTCCGGTGCAAGAAAGAACCGGTCGAGTTCGGCGTGCTGGTGCCGCAGGACCGGACGTCGATGCGGGTACGTTTGGAACTGGTAGGAAGAGAGAAGGTCACGATCCGCGGAACGGAGCGGGAACTGTTGCGGGTGGACTTGCTGGGCGAAGCGTTTGCCTGGCATCTTTGGGTGGACGATAAGGACCAATTCAAGCTGGTACGCGTTGTAATCGCGGACGAGAATACCGAAGTGGTGCGGGACTAGAGAATACGCGGCGGTTGCGCGGGATCTGACTGGGGTTTACTGATTTGCCGCTGGCGGATGCACGTACAGCTCGGGTTGTGATCACACTGCTGCTGTTTGGGCTGGGGCTGGGTTTTCTCTATGTGGCCCGGCAGACGCTGATCGCGTTTCTGTTTGCGATTTTTTTTGCTTACCTGATGAGCCCCCTGGTGTCCTACCTGGAGAAACTGCTGCATGGGCGGGGACGCGCCATCGCCGTGATCTACGTGTTGCTGCTGGGCCTGGTAGTGCTGTTTTTTATTTCCATGGGGCCGCGAATCGGCCGCGAAGGGGCGCGCTTAACCCAATCGTTGCCGGCCCTCGCGCAGTTGAGTTCCGGGCAGATCGCGGAGCAACTGGGGCAGGAGCATGGCTGGAACTCGCGGTTGGTTGATTTGCTGCGCGACTATCTGGCCAGCCATGGCGACGAGATCGCGAAGCTGGCGCAGGGCGTAGGGTTGCGGGTTGCGGACGTGGCGAAACAAGCGTGGCTGCTGGTGATTGTCCCTCTGTTATCGATTTTCTTCCTGAAAGACGGCCGCGCTTTCAGCGAAGTTCTGCTCGATTTAGTGCAGTCGCGGCCTCAGCGCGAGCTGTTGCAGGGCGTTCTCAGCGACTTGAACCAGATGCTGGCGCATTTCATCCGAGCCCAACTCACCCTGGCGGCGCTGACGTTCGTCATGTACTCGGCGGTTCTCGCCATGATGCAGGTGCAGTATGCGCTGGTGTTGGGGACGGTGGGCGGATTGCTGGAATTTATTCCGGTGGTGGGCCCGCTGGTGGCTGGGGTAGTGATCATCGGCGTAGCCGTGCTGATGGGTTACGGACATTGGCTGGCGTTGATCGTCTTTCTCGGCGTGTGGCGGCTGATCCAGGATTATGTGACTTCGCCGCGCATCATGGGACACAGCATGGAGCTGCATCCGCTGGCGGCAATTTTTGGAGTGATGGCAGGCGGCGAGGTAGCCGGAATCCTGGGCATTTTTCTTTCCATCCCGGTGATGGCGAGCGCGCGAATTCTATTCCGGCGCTGGCGGCTATATGCGGAGAAGCGAAAGTTCGGTCCACTGAACGAGTACGCCCTGGACAGCCAGGTGGGACGGCCGAAGTAGGAGGGGCAGTACTCGGTACTCGGTGCTCGGTTCCCAGCTTTCGGTTCAACATTCAGTTCTCTTGTGTTCCGGATCTTCTCCTTTATCTCTTACCTTTGGCTTTGCGCTTCCCGGCTTTGTGGCGGTTTTATCAGGCCCCTGCTCCGGTTGCTTTTTCCGCCTTTACGTTGCGCAGGAATTCGGCAGCGGCTTCCGGCAGCACGGTGTTGATGAACATGCCGGAGCCGAGTTCGAAGCCAGCGACGCGCGTGAGGCGCGGAATCACGCTTACATACCAATGGAAATGCCGGGCTCCGACGTAATCGGAAGGGCCGCTGCGGACGGTGAAATTGAGGTCGGGATTTTCGAGTCCCACGTAAATCTTGGCCAGCAGGGTGCGCAAAACGCGGGCCAGGTCTGCAATCTCCGCCGCAGTAATTTCACCGAAGGTGGCCGTGTGGCGGAGGGGAAAGATGTGAGTGGCGAACGGGGTGGCCGAGGCGAACACTTCCATGGCTACGAAGAATTCACTCTTGAGAACAATGCGGGTCTGGTCTTCGACTTCGCGTTCCACCATGTGGCAGAACATGCATTCTCCCGCGTCGTCGTAGTGACGTAGAGCTTCGAGGAGGCGATACCGGACCTGGCTGGGAATGACGGGGGTGGCGATGAGTTGGGAATGCGGATGCTGCAGGCTGGCGCCGGCATCCGCTCCGTGATTCTTGAAAATCGTGACATGGTTGATGCGGTGATCCATGCCAAGGGAATTGTATCGTTCCTTGAAGACGCTCAAAATCCTGGCCACATGCGCATCCGGCAGCAGGGCCATGCAGGAGGAATGGTCGGGACTGTCGATAATGACTTCGTGAACGCCGAAACCCTCCACGCGGCGGCGCAAATGCTGCAGGCTGCGGGTGGGCTGGAGGTCGCTGGACAGCGCGGCGAACTTGTTGGGAATGACGCGTACGGCCCAGGGCTCGGCGGTATTCGGGGGGAATCGCATGACTTCCGGCGGGGTCTTGCCCTCGTTGCCCGGGCAGAAGGGACAGCCTTCCACAAAAGATGGCACGGTTTGCGGCGGCCGATGAGTGGCTAGCTCCTCGGGGCGCTTGGACCGCTCGGTGGCGATGATGACCCATTCCTTGGTAAAGAAGTTCTGTCGCAGTTCCGGCATGGTAACCCTCCAACATCTTCTATCGGCACGAGGAGCGGGGCACTGTAGTGACCAAAGACGTTCAGCTTCCGCAGTGGCATGGAAGCGACTGCCGCTTCGATATTTGGGGGCCTTGCGCCGATGCAGAATGCCGAGCCGGTGTCGCTTTCGCAAACAATTTGCAGTCAGGGGCTGTTGTAGAATTCAAAGTACATTCCTATGAGCAATAAGCTTTCTATCGGGATTCTGGGCGCTACCGGCGTGGTTGGGCAGAGATTTATCCAGATGCTGGAACGCCATCCGTGGTTCGAGGTGGCCTGGCTGGCCGCTTCCGACCGTTCTGAGGGCAAGACCTACGCTGAGGCTGCGCGCTGGCGGCTGAAGACGCCGATTCCGGCAAACGTGGCCGCGATGAAAGTCTCGCCGGCGACGCCCGAGAGTGCGCCGAAGATTATTTTTGCGGCACTCGATGCCTCGATTGCCGCCGAACTGGAGCCGCGTTTTGCCGATGCCGGCTGTGCCGTGGTTTCGAATTCCAGCGCGCTGCGTATGCACTCCGATGTGCCGCTGGTAATCCCCGAAGTAAATGCGGGGCATATCAAGCTGATTGATGGGCAGTCGTGGCGGAAGAAATCCGGCGGCTACGTGGTGACCAATCCCAACTGCTCGGCCATCGGGCTGGTGCTGGCATTAGCGCCATTGCAGCGCAGCTTCGGCCTGGAAGCGGTGATGGCGGTGACCATGCAGGCCGTGAGCGGCGCGGGTTATCCGGGAGTGCCTTCGCTCGACATCCTGGGCAATGTGATTCCCTACATCCGCAATGAAGAAGAAAAGATGGAAGAGGAAACGCTGAAGCTGCTGGGGCAACTCAATGGAACGAAAGTTGTTCCGGCGACGTTCGCGATGAGCGCGCAATGCAACCGGGTTGCGGTGGAAGACGGGCATACGGAATCGATTTCGGTGCAGCTGAAGACAAAGGCCAAGCCGGAAGAGATCATCGCTGCGTGGAACGAGTACCGTGCCGAACCGCAGGAACTGAAGCTGCCCAGCGCGCCGGAGCGTCCGGTGGTGTATCTGACGGAGGCTGACCGTCCGCAACCGCGGTTTGATGTTGATTTGGGAGCAGGCATGACCACGGCGGTGGGGCGACTGCGGCCGTGCGGAGTGCTGGATTGGAAGTTTACTGTGCTCTCCCATAACACCATCCGCGGAGCCGCCGGTGCGGCGGTGCTGAATGCGGAGCTGCTCAAGGCCAGGGGTTACCTCGGCGCGGGTGGCGTGAAATGAAATCCGAGCCGCATTCCTATGATCCCAAGAGCGAGTCACGCCGATGATCGTGATGAAATTCGGCGGCACTTCGGTGGAGGATGCGCGGGCCATCGAGCGCGTGGCCGCGATTGTTAAAGAACGTCTACCGCAAAAACCCGTGGTAGTGGTAAGCGCCATGGCGAAAGTCACCGACACGCTGCTTACCATGGCGCGCGCCGCGGGAGCCGGGGAACGCAAGACCGCGCTCAAACTCTGCCGGTCGCTGCAGGAGCGACATTACAACACGGCCAGCGAACTTCTCGGCACGGCCTTGTTTACCGACTTCCACTCGGAACTGGGAAGCGATTTCGAAGGACTCGACGAACTGCTGCGCGGCATTTCCGCAGTTGGCGAGATAACCCCGCGAACTACGGATCATGTCGCCGCCTTTGGGGAAATGCTTTCCGCAAAGATTGTGGCGGCCGCATTTTCGGCGCACGGCCTGAAGGGCGCGCACGTAGACTCGCGCGAAGTTCTGGTGACCGACAGCAATTACATGCAGGCGGTGCCACAACAAGAAGAAACCAACGAGCGATTGCAAAACATAGTGAAGCCGCTACTCGATGCCGGCCAAGTTCCCGTGATGGGCGGCTTTATCGGGGCAAACCGCGCGGGAATCACGACGACGATTGGCCGGGGCGGTTCTGATTTTTCCGCCGCGATTGTGGGCGCTGGGCTGGGCGCCGAGCGGATTGAAATCTGGACGGATGTGGACGGGATTCTGACCACCGATCCGCGCATTTGTCCGGACGCGCGGCGGATTAAAGTGATCAGCTTCGACGAAGCGGCGGAGTTGGCTTACTTTGGGGCCAAGGTTCTCCATCCGGCCACGGTGCTGCCGGCCATTCAGAAAAACATTCCGGTGTACGTGCTGAACTCGCGTAATCCTTCGTGTGAAGGGACTAAGATCACAACCCGGGCGCCGCAAGGGAAAAATATTTTCAAAGCGATTGCGGTGAAGAAGCGCATTACCATCGTGGATGTGGCTGCGCCGCGCATGCTGCTGGCTCACGGCTTCCTGCGCGCGATTTTCGAGGCCTTCGATCGGCACAAGGTTGCGGTCGACGTGGTGTCGACCTCCGAGGTCAGCGTTTCGCTCACCGTGGATTCGAACCAGGCGATCCCGGCGCTGGCCGCCGATTTGGCTAAGCTGGCCGATGTGAAGTATGAAGGCCGCAAAGCGATTGTGTGCCTGGTGGGCGAGAGCCTGCGGGATAAGCCGGGCGTAGCGGCGCTGGTGTTTGGTGAGTTGGCGGACAAGAAGATTCGCATGATTTCGCAGGGCGCGTCGGAGATCAATTTGACTTTTGTGATCGAGGAAGATGAAGTGCCCGAGGTAATCCAGCGCCTGCATAAGACATTTTTCTCGGAACTGGATCCGGAAGTGTACGCGTAATTCAGACCAGCCATGAATTTCCTTCTACTCGGCCGTGGAAAGACGGGATCGCTGGTAGCGGAAGTCGCTCGCCAGCGTGGGCACAGCGTGCAGGTAGTCGGCGCCGCGGAGAACGCCGGATGTGGGGCTCTCACCGCGGAGAAGCTGCAAGGAATAGATGCCGTGATTGACTTCACTGCTCCTGCCTGCGTCGTCGAACATATCGAGGCTTGTGTGAAGGCAGGCAAGAACATGGTCGTCGGA
The DNA here is from genome assembly GCA_963749985.1 of uncultured Acidobacteriaceae bacterium. GTDB lineage: Bacteria > Acidobacteriota > Terriglobia > Terriglobales > Acidobacteriaceae > Sulfotelmatobacter. The sequence continues at coordinate 230,950 of CAVVOS010000012.1, forward strand.
ACGACCGGGTGGCATGAAGAACTCGATCGAGTCCGGAACTTGGTCGAGAGCAACGGGACGGGATTCGTTTATGCGGTGAACTTTTCCGTGGGAGTGAATCTATTCCTCGAAGTCGCACGGGCCGCGACGGCAGCCCTGCGGCACGAGTACTCCGGACAAATCTTTGAGCGGCATCATGTGCAGAAGAAGGATGCACCGTCGGGAACGGCCATCGCGATTCAGCGCGTAATCCGCGAAGCCAGCGGCAAAGACGAAAATCTCGAGATCACTTCCTTTCGCGAAGGCGAGGTTGTGGGCATGCACGAGGTCGTGCTGGATTCTTCCGCCGACACGATCTATCTCTGTCATGATGCCAAGTCCCGCCAGGGATTCGCCGATGGCGCGGTGCGCGCGGCGGAGTGGATTGCCGGCAAGAAAGGCTTCTACGAGTTCAAGGACGTGTGGCGCGAGTTGTAGTTCGGCTAGCCGTTCCCACACAGGCTTATTCGCGTTATCTTATTACCATGCAACTTCGTGGCTGTGGTACCGCACTCGTAACACCTTTTCATCAGGATGGTTCGGTTGACGATGCTGCCCTGCGCAATTTGGTAGCGTGGCAGGTGGAGTCCGGCATAGACTTTCTGGTTCCCTGCGGAACCACTGGCGAGACGCCCACGCTCACCCACGACGAATGGCTGCATGTGATCGACACGACCATAGAAGTGGCGGCGGGGCGCGTGCCCATCATGGCGGGCGCAACTTCGAACTCCACGCATGATGCCGTGGAAAAGGCCAAGGAAATTGCCGCGCGCCCCGGAGTCGACGCCATCCTCACCGCGTCTCCCTACTACAACAAACCGACGCAAGAAGGCCAGTACCGGCACTTCAAGGCGATTGCGGAGGCCGTGGGCGACAAGCCGGTCGTCCTTTACAACGTCCCGGGCCGCACCGGAGCGAACCTGGAGCCGGCGACGCTGGCGCGATTGGCGGAGATTCCGAACATTGTGGGCGTGAAGGAAGCCTGCGGCAACATGACGCAGATCGCCGAGGCCATCAACGCGGTGCCGGAAACTTTTCTCGTTCTCTCCGGAGATGACGCCGTAACATTGCCGGTGATCGCGCTGGGCGGCGTGGGTGTGGTTTCGGTAGCGTCGAATGAGATTCCGCACGAAATGGCAACCATGACGCGGGCCGCGCTCAACAATGACTGGACCACCGCCCGCAGCATTCATCGCAAGTATCTGCCGTTGATGCAAGCGAACTTCATTGAATCGAGCCCGCTTCCGGTGAAGGCGGTGCTGGCGATGATGGGCAAGATTGAAGAGAACTACCGTCTGCCACTTTTGCCGATGCGCCGCGACACGCGATCGAAGCTGCAAAGAATTGTGACGGAGATTGGACTAATCGCGAAGCCAGCAGCGCCCGCGCCGGAGGCGGCGGAATTCTACATCTATGAAAACTGGGCTGCGGGTCCACATAAGATCGTGTTGCACCGCGGATCGTGCGGGCAGTGCAACCAGGGAAAAGGGCGTCCCGCAGGGCATGACGCCAACCACGCGCGCTGGCATGGGCCCTACGCTACGATCGCTCTAGGGCGCGAAGCAGCGCATGGCATGACCGGCGTGCTGATTCGGAGCGAGTGTAAGTGCGTGTAAGGGCAGACGTCGGACCGCGGACTTCGGACCTTGCTTTGCTGTCCGCTATCCTTTCCACTTGCAAACCGTGCAGAGCTTCGCAAGAAAGACAGAGAACTGAGATCGTGTCTCTTGACGTCTAAGGTCCGAAGTCCGAGGTCCAGGCTCACAAATGCAATCTTTAAAATCCTCCATCGAGCGCCTTGCTGCGCAAGGCGAAGTTGAACACAATCCCGAGGCGCGACCGGCGTTTTTCGAATTCCGCGACGCGCTCACCCAGGGCAAGATCCGCGCCGCCGAAAAGATCGTCGATTCGTCAGATCGCAGCCGCTGGGTGGTCAACATCTGGGTGAAACACGGCATTCTGCTGGGGTTTCGGCTGGGCGAACTGACGGAGACCGGAGGCGGCGCGCTCACGTTCGTGGACAAAGACACCTTCCCTGCCCGGCAGTTTTCTGTAGCCGACCGGGTGCGCGTTGTTCCAGGCGGGTCTTCGGTACGCTTGGGAGCGTATGTGGCGCCGTCGGTGATCTGCATGCCGCCGATGTTTATCAACGTGGGCGCCTATGTCGACGAAGGCACGATGGTTGATTCTCATGCGCTGGTGGGATCGTGCGCGCAGGTGGGGAAGCGCGTGCACCTGAGCGCTGCGGCGCAGATCGGCGGAGTGCTCGAACCGGTGAATGCGGCTCCCGTAATTATTGAAGATGATGTGCTGGTCGGCGGTAACTGCGGAGTGTATGAAGGCACCTTGGTGCGCGCGCGAGCGGTGCTGGGTGCGGGAACGATTTTGACGCGGTCAACGCCGCTCTATGACCTGGTACGCGGCGAGGTTTACCGCGCGACGGCGGAATCGGTGCTCGAAGTTCCGGAAGGCGCGGTGGTCGTGCCTGGATCGCGCGCCGTAAAGAAGGGTGCGGCGGCGGAGTGGGGCATTTCTTTATACACGCCGGTGATCGTGAAGTATCGCGACGAGAAGACTGATCGTGGGATCGAGTTGGAAGATTGGTTGCGGTGATTCGTGGCCCGGTGTATCTAGCCGACGCTGACCTCTAGCTTCCGATCGCCATCGAGACCAACCTGAACCTGCGCGAGCTTCTGCACTACCAAATCGGCTTCGCTGAGTGCTGACGCGGGGTAGGTGCTGGTCAGTCCAATTACTTTCATGCCACCGGCGTGCGCGGCTCGGATTCCGGCGGGCGCGTCTTCGATCACCAGGCATTCTGTTGGGTCCACGCCCAACAACTCCGCACCTTTCAAATAGGGCTCGGGATGCGGCTTTCCGTTGGTAACGTCGTCCGCCGTGATCATGACCTTCGGGAGCGGGATTCCCGCGAGTTGGAGGCGTGCAGTGGCCAGATGGTGACTTCCCGACGTAACCACGCCCCAGCGGCCGTCGGGAATTGAGCGCACGAGATGCACCGCGCCAGGCATCACGGAGACTCCGTAGTGATCCGCGGCCTCGCGCTTTTCCAGGTTCCGGACTTCGGCTTCAGCGTCGAGATGGGGAGCGACGGCGCGCATCACCTCGACGGCGCGGACGCCGTGAGCGATGGCCATCACTTTCTCTTCGTCAATTTTCTGACTGCGGGCCCAGGCTCGCCACTGGCGGTCTACGGAGCCGGTAGAATCGACGAGAACTCCGTCGAGATCGAAGAGGATGGCGGCGCAGCGGAATGTGTCCATTATTTTTTTTACCACAGAGAAGGCTTAGCGGGACGGCGGCAGCAGAATCTGCGTCGCCGCTTCCGCCAGAGCTGCCTGCTGCGCTTGCTGGCGGAGTTGCAAATGGCGATGGCGAAAATGCGCCTTGGCGCGTTCGCCCCAGGCCCGCACAAACCAGTAGTTCAAAGCGGCGCCGATGGCGGAACTGGTCAGAGGAATCAGGCGTCCGGCCCACTTCTCCACCACCTCAGCGCTGGCGCGGGCGGCGATGCGCTGGATCACGCGCGGGACGAACTTGTTGACGACTTCTTTCTCCAGCAGTTCACGGCTGATGTCGACTCCGGCGGCGCTGGCGGCGGCGATCCAGAGTTCGGCGATTTCATCGTCGGTACTGAATTGAAAGCCGTAAACCAAGCTGAGCTTCTGGATGGTCCGCATGGTGATGGCCGAGAGGATGCCGAGATCGGGAAATATGGTGATCAATCCGCCCAGGCCGAAACCGGCGCCCTCAAGAGCAGCGAGTTTCATGCCGCTGCGAATGATTTCGTTGGCGACGACATCGAGCTCGCCGATCTCCAGCGAATACACTCCGTGATAGCCGCTTATAGGCATCCTATAAGCAGTGCGCAGTTGCAGCAGAAACTTTCCAGGATCGACCTGGACGGTAGAGTAGGCGCGCGTCAGCCCCTTGATCAGAGTCTTCTCGACGCGGCCGCGAAGCCAGGATTTGGATTCCGCATCGGCCATTGCTTCAACCTTAACTCAGTGAGGCGCGGAATGCTATCCGCCGCAAGGCGACCCAGAGATTCTTGATTCGAATCGCGGTCCTTCAGGTGCGCCCCTGTGCTAGCATTGTGGTTACTTAAATATCAATGCCAACTGGAAAACTGCAGATTATCCCCCTCGGCGGGCTGGGCGAGTTCGGTATGAACTGCATGGCCATCCGCTGGGGCGATGACATTATCGTGGTCGATGCGGGACTCATGTTCCCCGAAGCTGAATTGCTCGGCGTGGACATTGTGGTTCCAGATATTTCCTACCTCGTCGAGAACCGCCAGCGCGTCCGCGGGATCATACTCACCCACGGCCACGAGGACCACATCGGTGCGCTGCCCTGGATTCTCTCAGAACTCAAGGTGCCGGTGTGGGGGACAGAGTTCACGCTGGCCTATGTGGAAGACAAGCTCGACGAGCACGGACTGCTGGAAGATGCCGACCTGCGCGAGATACGTGCCGGCGAGCGTTTCAAGGCCGGCGTATTCACGGTTCATCCCATTCGCGTGACGCACAGCCTGGTGGATTGCGTTGCACTCGCGATTCACACCCCGCTTGGCGTGATCATCCACACGGGCGACTTCAAGGTCGACCCCACGCCCACCGACAATCATCTGTTTGATCTGCACGCCTTCGCGGAGTATGGCAAGCAAGGCGTCCTGGCGCTGTTTCAGGATTCGACCAATGTTGAGCGCAAAGGTTACACGCCGAGCGAGCGTGCGGTGCGGCGCAAATTTGACGAAGTGTTCGCCCACACGCAGCGGCGGCTGTTCATTTCGTGCTTCTCTTCTTCCATCCATCGCATTCGGTTAGCGGTGGAACTGGCGCATCAGCACGGACGCAAGGTCGCGTTCATCGGGCGATCGATGAACAACTCCGCGGAGATCGCCGAAGACTTGGGCTACCTGGAGATTCCCGACGGGCTCGTAATCAATCCCGGCGACATGAAGAATTTCCCGCCGGAAAAAGTTTGCGTGATGATCAGCGGAACCCAGGGCGAGCCCATGTCGGCGCTGTCGCGCGCGGCTGTGGACAATCACAAGCACGCCAAGATCGAAAAGGGCGACACGGTCATGCTCTCTTCGCGCATCATCCCCGGCAACGAGAAAACAATTTACCGGATGATCGATCACTTGTTCCGCCGCGAGGCGTACGTGATTTATGAAGACGGCACTTCACCGCCGGTCCACGTCAGCGGGCACGCCAGCCAGGATGAACTGAAGCTGATCATCAACCTGGTGAAGCCGAAGTACTTCATTCCCATCCACGGCGAATACCGGCAGTTGAAGCTGCACGCCGAAATGGCCGGCGCGATGCATAGCTCGGTGGGCAAAGTGATGCTGATCGAAAGCGGTGACGTTCTCGAGATCGACGAACACAACGCCCGCAAAGCCGGAAAAGTCAACGTGGGCCGCGTGTGCATCGATTCCGGATCGCGCACCGATGTGGTTGAGGATTTAATTATTAAAGACCGGCGGCACTTGAGCGAAGACGGCATCGTGCTGCCCATCATCGCCATTAACAAGCTAACCGGCCGCGTGGAGACTGCGCCGGAGATCGTGACTCGCGGCTTCAATCCCGGCGAAGACGGATTGCTGGACGGGGCGCGTCGCATCGTCGAAGATACGTTGGCGCACTCCAGCGAAGAAGAAAAAACCGATTACGGCGTGATCAAGGAAAAGATCCGCGCCGATTTGAAGCGTTATATTTCCAGGCAAACGCAGAAGCGGCCGCTGATCATGCCGGTGATACTGGAGATTTAGCCTCTCGGTGTTACTATCTGCGAAGGAGAAATCCTATGACCGGGATTCAGTTCATCACCGACGAAGCGGGCCAAAAGACGGCGGTCGTAATCGACCTCAAGAAGCACAAGGCCCTCTGGGAAGACTTAGAGGACGTGCTGGTTTCCCGTTCCCGACGGCATGAAAAGCGCACTCCGCTCGCCAAGGTGAAGGCGGACCTTGTCAAGAGCGGAAAGCTTCGTGGCTAACTATGACGTCGCGCTAACGGCAAGCGCTGCGAAAGAGCTTAAGAAACTCCCGGGCCAATTAGTCGCGCGCATCGTTTCGCGCCTGGAAAGCCTCACTGACAATCCACGGCCACCAGGCTGCAAGAAAATGCAAGGCGGAGACCGTGAGTGGCGCATTCGCATAGGCGACTACCGCGTGGTCTATACCATCGACGACGCACAATTGCTGGTGGAGGTGACTCGTATCCGCCACCGCAGTGGGGTGTACGACCGATGACCGCCGGACGTCAAACGGTTGCTTAAGACCAGGATGTCGCGATGATCCCTACATGGTCGACCTGACACAGATCAAAGAGGCCCAAGCCCGACTCAATGGCGTCGCCGTTCGTACCCGCCTGATTGAATTCGATCATCTGGAGTCCGATACCCGCCAACTTTTCCTCAAGCCCGAAAACCAGCAGCCCATCGGCGCCTTCAAACTTCGCGGAGCTTACAACAAGATCGCGTCGCTTTCGGACGAAGACCGCAAGCGCGGAGTCATTTCCTATTCCAGCGGCAACCATGCGCAGGGTGTGGCCTATGCGGCGCGGGCGCTGGGAGTGAAGGCGGTCATCGTCATGCCGGACAACGCTCCGGCCATCAAGCGCGAAGCCACGGCGGCGCTGGGCGCGGAGATCGTCTTCGTAGGACCGGGCAGCACGGAGCGCCAGCTCAAGGCCGAAGAACTGGCGGCGCAGCATGGATACGTGATTGTGCCTCCATACAACGATGAGCAGATCATCGCTGGTCAAGGCACGATGGGATTGGAGATTCTGGAGGACTTGCCCGAGGTGGAAACGATTCTCGCGCCGGTGGGCGGCGGAGGCATGATCAGCGGGGTGGCGGCGGCGATTAAGTTGAGCAAGCCTTCGGTGAAGGTTATTGGCGTGGAGCCGGAGCTGGCGGGCGATGCGCAGGCCAGCTTGCGCGCGGGAAAGATCGTTCACTTCCCTGCCGCCGACGTTTCACGTACCATCGCCGACGGGCTGCGCACGCAAAGCGTCGGGCCGATCAACTTTGAGCATATCCGGCGCTATGTCGACGACATCATTACCGTTAGCGAAGACGAGATTCGGGAAGCGGTGAAAGTGCTGGCGGCAAATCCTAAGACGGTGGCCGAGCCCAGCGGAGCCGTGGCCGCGGCTGGATTCTTTTTCCACGGCGCCCAGCTCCCGCGGACAAAGCTAAACGTCGCCATCATCAGCGGCGGCAATATCGATCCTAAGATGCTGGAAGAGTTGCGCCGCGAGAAATGAACTACGGCGGAATCGTCGTTCTGGTAAAACCGTCGGCAGACTACTACTTTGGACGTGCCGCGACCGCCCAGCGCCGTATCGCGACCACAGACCACACGGCCTCAACCAATCCGAACGGCCACGCTCCTTGCAGAAAGCCATAAATCGAGCCGAGCAGGCATGCCACGGCAAAGGCCAGAATGAACCATCGGCTGCGCGCTTCGAGGGCGTAGCAGACCAGCATGGCTGTGACTGCGAACAGACCGAATATGGTTAAGGGTGTCACAAGTGTGGCGTGGCCGCAGTTGGCAATATCTCACAAGCGAAGATCGCCTGTCTTTCTCAAGCCCAAAAAGGCGCGCTCAACCCCAAGAGTCGCGCCTCGGTGCCCTGATCTGTGGCGATCGCCCGCGTGTGTGAGTCGTCACATCGACGCGTGTCGCTCGTCACAGAATGAGGTAGCGAGTAGTATTGTACTGATTGTGGGGAGAGCTGCCGTGTGCCTTGCCATACCGGGGAAAATCCTCGAAATTCAGGAACTTGGGCCTCTGCGCGCGGCCCGCGTGCAGTTCGGCGGAATCGTGCGCCAGGTATCGCTGAGCTTTGTGCCCGAGGCCGGTCTGGGCGACTATGTAATGGTGCACGTTGGCTTCGCCATTAGCCGTGTAGATGCACTCGAAGCGGAGCGCACGTATAAGCTACTGCAAGAGATGGGAGCGCTGGAAGCGGAATTGCCGCCCGCGGAACCGTAACGTTCGCCCGTACTCGCTGGCATCCTCGCCGGACTGCTCCTGGGGCTGAAGCTGGCTGGGCACTCCGCTGGCCCCTCACATCCGGCTGGGATCTTTGTCACCGATAGAACGGTTCGCCGCTGGTTGGAGTTCTTCCAGTGGGTTGGCGCGCTGGGGTTCATACGATGAAGTATCTTGACGAGTACCGCGATCAGCGCATTGCACTGGCCCTTGCGGCTGAGATCAGCCAGTGCACCACCCGGCCCTGGGTGCTGATGGAGATCTGTGGCGGGCAGACCCACACCATTATGCGCTATGGCATCGACGAGTTGCTGCCCCGCGGCATCGAACTGGTGCATGGCCCGGGATGTCCGGTCTGCGTCACACCGCTGGAAACCGTGGACAAAGCCATCCGGTTAGCGCTGCATCCGAATCTCATCCTGGTTTCCTACGGGGACATGCTGCGCGTGCCCGGGTCGCGTTCTGATCTGTTTCGAGCCAAGGCCCAGGGGGCGGACGTTCGCATCGCTTACTCGCCGACTGAGGCGGTAAAGATCGCGCGCTCAAATCCCGAGCGCAAAGTCGTGTTTCTGGCGATTGGCTTCGAGACCACGGCTCCCGCGAACGCGATGGCTGCGTGGCAAGCCAAGCGCGAAGGCCTCACCAACTTTTTTATGCTGGTTTCACATGTGCTGGTGCCCCCGGCGATCCGCGCCTTGATGGCCTCCAGCAGCAACCGGGTGCAGGCTTTCATTGCGCCGGGACATGTTTGCACCGTGGTGGGATGTAAAGAGTATGAGGATCTGGTTCGTGATTTTCGCGTGCCGATTGTGGTCGGGGGATTCGAACCGGTGGATATTTTGGAAGCAGTCCTCATGCTGGTCCGGCAGCTAGAGGCCGGAGAGGCGAAGCTGGAAAACCAGTATGTGCGATCGGTGAGCTACCAGGGAAACCTGCCCGCTCAGCAGATCATGGCCGAGGTATTTGAGGTTTCAGACCAGAAGTGGCGCGGGATTGGCCCGATCCCACAAAGTGGCCTGCGCTTGCGCGAGGAGTACGCCGCTTACGACGCCGACCGAGCTTTTGATTTGGGCGAGCTTGCGGTGGACGAACCCGCCGAGTGCATCAGCGCACAGGTTTTGCAGGGATTGAAGAAGCCGACGGATTGTCCGGCGTTTGGCAGGCGGTGTACGCCGGAAAATCCATTGGGCGCGCCCATGGTCTCGAATGAAGGGGCCTGCGCCGCCTATTATCACTATCGTCGCCATTCGGTCGCGAGTTAGGAGAGCGGCATGTCCACGAAAACCCGCGCCGAAATAAACGTGGAACTCAGTTGCCCCGCGCCGCTCCCCGCCAAGGACACAATTCTCTTGGGACACGGCAGCGGCGGCAAGTTGAGTGCGGCGCTGATTCGCGATGTCTTTCTGCCTGCGTTTCAGAATCCGGTGCTGGCGCGTTTGGATGACCAGGCCATCGTGAATGTGAACGGCCAGCGTCTTGCCATCACCACCGATTCCTTTGTGGTAAAGCCGCTTTTCTTTCCGGGCGGCGACATCGGCTCCCTCGCGGTTCACGGTACGGTGAACGACTTGGCGATGGGCGGGGCAACGCCGCTGTTCTTGAGCGCCGCCTTCATCATCGAAGAAGGCTTCTCGATGGAGGAACTTCGGCGCGTAGTGAATTCGCTGCAGCGGGCGGCGGCGGAAGCGGGCGTGCAGATTGTTACTGGCGATACCAAGGTCGTCGAAAAAGGCAAGGGCGACGGGCTGTTCATCAACACGACAGGAATCGGGCTGGTGCCGGACGGACTCGAACTTTCCGCCGACCGGGCGCTTCCCGGCGATAAGGTGCTGCTGAGCGGTTCGATCGGGGATCACGGCATTGCGATTCTGGCGCAACGCGAGGGTCTGGAATTCGAGACTCAGATCGAAAGCGACAGTGCCGCCTTGCACACGCTGGTGGCGGAAATGCTTGGCGTGTCTTCCAATGTAACTGACGAAATTCGCTGCATGCGCGACCCGACGCGCGGCGGCGTCTCCAGTACGCTGAACGAAATCGCGCAGCAGTCGCGGGTCGGAATCGAACTGGAAGAAAGTTCGCTGCCGATTCACGAGCAGGTTCGCGGAGCGTGCGAGTTACTCGGGCTGGATCCGTTATATGTGGCTAACGAAGGCAAGCTGATTGCAATCGTGGCGCCCGAGGCCGCTGACGCTGTACTCCAGGCGATGCGGCGTCATCCGCTGGGAGCGGAGGCGCAGATCATCGGCACGGTAAAGAAAGAAAATCCTGGACTGGTGACCATGCGAACTCCGCTGGGCACCACGCGCATCGTGGACATGCTCTCAGGCGATCAATTGCCTCGCATCTGCTAAGACAATATGCACGAACTGGGAATCGCAAATTCGGTGCTGGACGCGGTCAGAACCGAAATGAGCCTTCATCCCGGAACATATCCCTGCAAGGTCGGCGTGCGGATTGGCGAGATGGCGGCGATCGATCAGGAGGCTCTGCGCTTCTGTTTTGAAGCGATTATTCTCGATACCGATCTGAAGGCGCTTGAGCTTGGGATCGAGGTTTGTCCCCGCCGCCATCGCTGTCAGGCGTGCGGACGGGAATTCGTTGTTCACGACTACGACTCTCGTTGCCCGCAATGCGCGAGCCTGGAAACTACATGCATCAGTGGAGATGAGTTGGAGTTAGCCTACCTGGAGGTGGAAGAATATGGATCGAGTACCGTTGGAGCGAAAAGTCCTCAGTGAGAACGACCGCATTGCGGCTGAACTGCGTGCCCGATTTCAAGAGCACGGCATTCTGTGTCTGAACCTGATCAGTTCTCCCGGCTCCGGCAAAACCAGCCTCCTGGAGCGCACTCTGGAGACTTTGCCTCGTCCCAATCGCGTGGCGGTGTTGACCGGCGATATTCAGACGGAGAACGATGCGAACCGCCTGAAGCGATTTGGCTTCCCGGTAAAACAAATCACCACCGGCGGCACTTGCCACCTGGATGCTCGCATGATCGAACGTCATCTGGCGGATTGGGATCTCGACGACCTGGATCTTCTTCTGATTGAAAACGTCGGCAACCTGGTTTGTCCCGCGAGTTATGATCTCGGCGAGGCGGCTAAGATCGTGGTGTTGAGCGTCACCGAAGGCGAAGACAAGCCGCTGAAATATCCGTCCATATTCTTCAAGTCCGAACTGCTGGTGCTGAACAAGATTGACCTGCTCCCCTACGTCCCGTTCGACATCAATGCTGCGGCGGAGAACGCCCGCAAGGTGCATCCCGGAATGGAGATTGTGAAGGTGTCTTGCCTGACCGGCAACGGTTTGCAGGAATGGATGACATGGCTGGCGCAACGACGCAGCGCACACAAGCCGTTGGTGCAGGAGACTGTGAGCTGATGAAGTATGGAGGTTCGCCGCCAGATCGAAGTGTCCGGCATTGTGCAAGGAGTTGGATTCCGGCCATACGTCTATCGTCTGGCAACAGGTGGGCATCTTACAGGCACGATTCGCAATACCCCCGCCGGCGTAACCATCGAAATACAGGGTCCGGCAGAAGCCGTCCAGGATTTTGTTGAGCACCTGCCCGCTGAAGCGCCGCCTCTGGCGCGGATCACCAGCCTCGCCGTTCATGACATGCCGTGCAATGGCGATCAGGAATTCCGCATCGTTCACAGTCACGAGGGAGAGGAAGTTCGCACCCTGATTTCTCCGGACGTTGCGGTATGCGCGGACTGCCTGCGCGAAATGTTCGACGCACATGACCGGCGCTATCGTTATCCGTTCATCAATTGCACGAACTGCGGACCGCGCTTCACCATCATTCGCGATATTCCTTACGACCGGCCCAGCACCTCGATGGCGGTTTTCCCGATGTGCCCGGCCTGTCTTGCGGAATACGAGAATCCGCTGGACCGCCGCTTTCACGCCCAGCCTAATGCCTGCTGGGAGTGTGGACCTCGAGTTGAACTCTGGGATAAGTCGGGACGGAAGATCGAATGCGCGGATCCTATCGCCGAAGCCGCGTTGCTCTTGCAATCAGGGCTGGTGGTCGCGGTAAAGGGACTCGGTGGATTCCACCTGGCTGTCGATGCGACCAATTCCGCAGCGGTAGCGTTGCTGCGCCAGCGCAAGCACCGAGTCGAGAAGCCGTTCGCGGTGATGGTTCCCGATCTGCAGGCTGCGGAGGAGGTCTGCGAACTGGAGGGCGCTGCGCGAACGATCCTGCAGTCGATGCAGCGGCCTATTGTTCTGCTGAAAAAGAAACTCAGCATAATTTGCGATCAGGTCGCTCCCTTCAACCGCTATCTGGGAATCTTCCTGCCGTACACGCCGCTTCATTACCTTCTACTCGGGGAGGGAGGATTCAAGGCATTGGTGATGACGAGCGGCAATCTGAGCGAAGAGCCGATCGCAATTGATAATCGGGAAGCGGTCACTCGACTAAACGGTCTCGCGGATTTCTTCTTAGTGCATAACCGGGATATCCTCTTGCGCTGCGATGATCCCGTTGTGCGAGTTGCGGGCGGTGTCGCGCGGCAGTTGCGGCGTTCGCGAGGATTTGTCCCAGTGCCGGTTTTCTTGAAGGACAATCAGCCTTCGGTGCTGGCCGTGGGCGGCGAACTCAAGAACACCATATGCCTGACTAAAGGTAAGAACGCTTTCTTGAGCCAGCATATCGGAGATTTGGAGAACGTCGAAAGCTACGGCTTCTTCCACGAAGCGGTCGAACATCTGGAGCGGATTCTGGAAATCCGTCCAGAGATCATTGCCTACGATTTGCACCCAGATTACTTCTCCACCAAATGGGCGCTGCAACAGAGTGGAGTCAGGCTGGTTGGAGTGCAGCATCACCACGCACACGTTGCGAGCTGCATGGCGGAGAATCACCTGAAAGGCCGCGTAATCGGCTTTGCGCTCGATGGGACCGGCTACGGCACCGACGGTCACATCTGGGGCGGAGAAGTTCTTATCGCTGGCTATAAAGATTTCGAACGCGCCGCTCATTTCGAATATGTGCCCTTGCCCGGCGGAGAAGCGGCCATTCGCGAACCGTGGCGTATGGCGGTCAGCTACTTGGCCCATCATTTCGGACCGGAGTTTCTGAAGTCGGAGTTGTTGAAGCTCGACATCCCGTTCGTGCGCCAACTCAATCACACAAAGGTTGATCTTCTCCTGCGCATGATGGAGCAAGGCGTGAATTCTCCTCTCACGTCCAGTTGCGGGCGTCTGTTCGATGCGGTCGCCGCGCTAATCGGAATCCGTCAACAGGTCAATTACGAGGCCCAGGCAGCCATCGAACTGGAAATGGCCATCTCGGAATCGGACGATGAAACTGGATATCCCCTGGAGTTGCTGCCCAGCGGTCCTGGCTGGATCATCGGCACTCGGCCGCTGTTTGAGGCTCTGCTCAATGATCTCGGCAAGAATCTTCCTGCGGCTGCGATCAGCCGGCGTTTCCACAACGGCTTGGTGGAAGGGTTCGTCCAACTGGCAACCCTCGTATGTAACCAAACCGCTCTCCGCCGCGTATGTCTGAGTGGCGGGACGTTTCACAATCTTTACCTGTCGCAGCGGCTCGAAACCCGGCTTACTGATGTTGGATTTGAAGTGTTCGTACAGAAAGAAGTCCCATCGGGAGATGGCGGTTTGAGCCTGGGACAGGCATTGATAGCGGCAGCAACGATGCAGTCGTAGAGGCGTAACCTCACCGTTCAGGTTCCTACTTCAACTTGGTGGAGGTGTTTATGACAAACGCGCAGACTAATATTAAGGAAAGTACAGATTGTTTTGCACGTTGGCCGGCAACCATCGCTTCCCTGGCGGTGGGCGCTGCGTTCCTTTCGCTGTGGTTCTGGCTGTTGCCCATCTGGCTGGGCTTCAACGTGGACCTAACCGGGTCGGCGCGCTGGCGCTGGATTGCCGCCGTGCCTTCGGTGCTTGGCTTCGCAGTGGCCCTCCGCTGTATATGGGACTTCGGATGGACCGGACACGGAACGCCGGCACCGATGGTTCCGCCGACAAGGCTCGTAGTGGTGGGGTTCTACCGCTACGTGCGAAACCCGATGTACCTGGGGTTTTTCGTAGGATGGGCGGGGCTGTGGGTAATCTTCGGACATGCAAACCGGACTGCACTCAGCGTGGCCGGTGTGGCGGTGCTGGCCGTCGTTTTATTTGTATTGCTGTACGAGGAGCCTCACCTGCGAACGATCTTCGGCGAGCAGTATGAGGAATACTGCAGGAACGTCCGCCGATGGGCACCGCGGGTGCATGCGTGGAATAAGTAGGACGCATCTCTCTGCGCCCATTAGACTCAGCGCTGTCTTACTCATGATATAGTGTAAGGCATGAAAGGCATATGTTCTACATTTACGTCCAAAGGCCAACTTGTGATCCCGGCGGAGATTCGCCGCAAACATAAGATCGAGGCGGGCACCAAGGTTAAAATCCTCGAAGACCAATTCGGCCGCATCGTCCTGCAACCCATCACCGGCGAGTACATCGACCGTGTGCAGGGCCTTCTGGCGGACGGCCCCGATCTACTGGCCCTCTGGGAAAAGGAACATCGCGAAGAGGGCAAGCGCGATAAATGAAGACGTACGTCTTTGATGCGAGCGCTCTATTCGCCTTTCTGCGGGATAGGCCGGGCGCGTCCAAAGTCGCCGAACTTCTGCGAGAAGCTACGCGAGGGCGCGCCAGGTTGCTGATGTCGGCCGTTAATTACGGAGAGGTGTATGGCTTGGTTCTCCGCGAGTACGCGGCGGAGCGAGCACTCGCAGTCGTACACGCGGTGAGTCCGTTGCCCATCGAAGTGCTGGACGCAACGCCGCAGAGGGCATTCAAAGCGGCCGATGTAAAGGCTAAATATAAGCTCTACTACATTGACAGCTTTGCCGCGGCGCTGGCGATCGAACACAAAGCTACGCTGGTGACCAGTGATTCCGATTTCCGCAAGCTCGGCCACGGCTTTCCCGTCGTTTGGCTGAAGGTCTGAGGAAAAGATCTAAATCAGCGCCGAAGATTCTACCTTCTCGTCAGCAGTCCACCAGATACCGAGTGCGCCGGGGTGTTCCCTGCGCCGGTACGCAATACCCAAACGCTCCAGTTCGCTCAGGACTTCCCCGATCACGCGGTCCAACGACGCTTTCACGGGCTTGCTCAAGCTGCAACCTGCATCGTAGCGCTCCGCTGCAATTCCCACGAGCAGCACATCGGCGGGCGCGATTCCGAACAGGTCGGCGCTGAGCAGCGCGTCGACCAGCGCAGGCGAGTGAGGATCCATGCGCACGGCGGGGCGGTGACGCATGATTTCCGCCTTGCGGTAGAGCAGCACAGCTCCCGGAGCCGCTTCGGTAGCGTGACTATCGACGGAGTCGATCAGGATGACAACGTCTCTTCCTGAGATCTGATCGATTAGGTCAAGGGCCGGCGTCCCCAGGTCGGCGACTTCGACGCCAGTTTCAAACTCATAGCGAGCATCCAAAAGCCGCGCAACATACGGTCCGACGCCGTCATCTCCCAGCAAGACGTTCCCGATCCCGCCGATCAGGATGTTCTTCACAGCACTTTCACTTTGGCAATCCGGCGGCCAGACGGGTCGAAAGTGTGGCAGGCGCAAGCCATACAAGGATCGAAGGAGTGTATAGTCCGCAAGACCTCCAGCGGTTCTTCAGGCCGCGCGAGCGGCGTGCGCAGCAGCGAGGCTTCGTACGGACCATGCGCGCCGGACGCATCGCGGGGGCTGGCGTTCCAGGTTGAGGGCACAACCGCCTGGTAGTTCTTGATTTTTTCGTCCTTGATCACGATCCAGTGAGACAGCGTGCCGCGCGGCGCCTCGTGAGTTCCAACGCCTTCTATTTCGTGCCCAGGAAACACCGGCTGGTTGTGGACCGTGTAATCGCCTTTCGCGATGTTGTCGGTCAAGAGTTGCAGATGTTTCTGCGCCAACTCCGCCAGCATCGAGGCGCGAATCGCCCGCGCGGCGTGGCGTCCCAGCGTGGAGTGCAGCATGTCAGGAGTCACACGAACCCCGCCGATGGCTTGCACCTTGCTGATGGCGAGATTCGTATGCTTCTGAGTCAGCGGATGCCCTTGCGCGTATCCGACGAGAACCTGCGCCAGCGGCCCAACCTGCATCGGTTGTCCATTGAAGCGGGGCGCTTTCACCCAGGAATACTTCTGCTCTCCGTTCCAGCCCGTGAAATCTGGTTCGGTTTCTCCGGCCCAGGGATGCAGAGCTTTTTCGCCGTGATAGTAAGCGTGCGCCACGTCTTCGCTGACGGCATCGCGAAACTCCTTGTCCGATGCGGTCTTGTAGGGATGCACGCCGGCGATGTTTCCGTTCATGATGGTGCCGCCGGGAAGATCGTAGGCCGTGCCCGCACTGTCCAGCGGCAGATCGGGCACAGCCAGGTAGTTTTTCACGCCGCTGCCAATCTTGAACCAGTCGGCGTACATGGCAGCGACGGCGCAGACATCCACAAAGTAGACCTGGTTGATGAACTGCACCACCTCGTCCAGCAGCACGCGGATCATTTCCAGGCGATCCATGTTCAGGGCGCTGGCGCTGTCCAGGTCGATCGCATTAGCCACGCCTCCCACCGTCAGGTTCTGAATGTGCGGCGTCTTCGATCCCAGGATTCCAACCACCTGCAGAGCTTTGCGCTGATACTCCAACGCCTGCACGTAATGCGAGAACGCCAGCAAGTTCACGTCAGGCGAGAGCCGCATCGCGGGATGTCCCCAGTAACCGTTCATGAAAATCCCGAGCTGTCCGCTGCTCGCCACGGCATTCACCCGGTCCTGCGCGGCTTTGAACTCATTGCGCGAATTGCGCGTCCAAGGGGACAGGCTCTCCGCCAATTTTGCGGTCGCCGTCGGATCGGCCTTGGGAATCTCTAGAATGTCCACCCAGTCCAGCGCGGACAACTGATAGAAGTGAACGATGTGATCGTGCAACGCGTGCGCAATCAGGATGAGGTTGCGGATGTATTGCGCATTGAGCGGCACTTCCAACTTCAGAGCGTCTTCCACCGCGCGCACGCTGGCCATGGCATGCACGGTGGTGCACACCCCGCAGAAACGCTGGGTGAAAAGCCACGCGTCGCGCGGATCCCGGCCGCGCAGAATCGTTTCGATGCCGCGCCACATGGTGCAGGAAGCCCACGCATTGCTGACCGCATTGTTGTCGACTTCGACGTCGATGCGAAGGTGGCCTTCAATTCTGGTGATTGGGTCAATTGTGATTCGTTTCGCCATAGGGCCTGCTGTTAGTCGGAGTCTGTTACCTCAGGTTCGTTTTCGCCGTAGTATCCATGCTTGAAATATCCAGTCCAGCGAATGTACGGCCTGCGGAACCGGAAGTAGCTCGCCATGTCGTGCCATTCCTGAAGGGGAGCCGGAAGAATGCCGAATCGCTTTACCACCAAAAGAAATCCCGCGATGCCCATGCAGATGAAACCAAGCGCTACCAGGACTTCGATCGTACTCGGGAAATACAGCGACTCTGGGTTGGGACGGAAGGCTAGCGTCGTCGGGCTGAAGCGGTAAATCATGCCGCCCAGCGAGCTAAGGATGTAGCCCAGGAACATGGTTCGCGTTTCGTGCGTCCGCAGGGAACGGCGAAGCATCCAGCCGCCGATCGAAACCAGCAGCATCTCCAGCCAGAACACCCCCGCGAAGCGATCCAAATGGAAGGCCGTACCCAGCACTCCCCGGTAAACGATATCCAGCAGGCGCAGCGCGAGCCATCCGAAAATCAGCCACGCCGTGATGCCTGCGGCTTCGTCAAGAACTTCCATGTCCATGGCCCGCTTCCAAACCAGGCAACACAACATGGTGGTTCCGGCAACGCACCCGAACGACATAAAAGTGGCTGCGCCCAGATAGAGCAGCGGTAGCCACGGCGTCTGCCACAAAGGATGGACTCGTTCTCCCGCCAGCAGCATCAATGCGCCCAATGACGATTGGTGCATGCCCGGCAACAAGTAAGCCGCCGCAATGATCCAGGGAAAAAACTTGTGCAGCCCGCGTTCGAACCGCTCCACCCCAGGCCGCAAGCGCGAATCGAAGTACCAAAGTCGCTCCAGCACGGGAGGAATATTTTCAACCGCGAGAGGAATCATGGCGTAGATCGACATGCAGATCGCGACCTCCGCCAGCGGCGAGTGCATATTCCACTTCCACGGAAACACGATCCAATAGAAGTTCCACGGCCGGCCGGCGTCGATGCCCAGCAGAAGCAGACCGCAGGCGTAAGCCAGGAAGCTGGTAAGCAGGGCCATGCGCATCAACGCGTGCAGGCGCTTGCGCCGGAACACCCACGCGGCAATTCCCACCGCGAACGCGCCCGAACCCAACGCCGTCAGCACCATCACGTTGAACGTCTTCCAGATTCCCCACCCATATGCGTCGTTCATCCCGCTGACCGGACCCAGCCCCGCCAGCTCGCGGTAGGCGGTCAACAGAAACGCCAGCAGAGTCATGGCCACCAGTACAAGAAAGAACCGGTTCACCACCGGGAATCCGTACACGGGCACAGCCCGCTCCCAGCGAGCGTAACGTAGCGTGTCTGGCGCGTTTCTTGCCGTGCTCATAGTTGCGCCCTCAAACCGGTTTCTCTTTCGCGTTCATGCGCTTCCTGCTCGTGCCCTGCCAGGCTCTTACGAATCACCTGCACCAAGCCGGCATACAACAGCGCCGGCAGCGCAAAGTACTGATAGAGGCGTCTTTGCCAACGCAAGGTTCTGGCTGGCACCGACTCTGGTCCCAGTTCCGGCAGGCCGAGTTTTTCGAAGGCGACGCGAGACAGATAGAGTGATTGCGTGCCGCCATTATCGATTTCCCCGTACACGCGGCTCTGATAGTAGCGGCCGGGATTATTCTTGATGCGCTCGTGGGCCTCCGACAGCAAGACGGTGCGCGGACCGAAGATCACGGCGCCCGTGGGACACACGCTGGTGCATCCCGGCTTAAGCCCTTTCTCCAGCCGATGGCTGCACAGTTCGCACTTCGTTACGCGCGGGTTGTATCCCTGCCATTGGAAACGCGGGATGTGATACGGACACGTGATGGTGCAGTAGCGGCAACCAATGCACTTATCGGCGGTCCAACTCACAATGCCCGTCTCCGGATCCTTATGCAGCGCCTGGAAGGGACAACCGGCGGCACAAGCCGGATCCAGACAGTGCATGCACTGGCGTTTCACAAACGAGAAGGCGGAGCCGTCTTCCGGCTTATACAGCTTGATGACGTTGCGGGTGAGATCGTTGAGGTCGGAGGGCGCCTGATGCAGTGAGTCGCCGCGAGTATCGGGCGGCGTGTCGTTGGCTTCGGCGCAGGCTGCCACGCAAGCCTTGCAGCCGATACAAATGCTGGCGTCATAGAGTAATCCGACCGCGGCGCCGGGAATCGGGATTTCCTCCGCCTGCAGGGCCTTCGAGCCGACGGTGAGGGCCACGGCAGCCGGCACTCCGGCCTTGGCGATGGTGCTGAACAGTTCTCGCCGAGTGATGGCCACATCAGTCCTCTTTCTTACGGATTTGCTTCTCCGCCGTCTCTTTGAGCTTTTCCGCGTGCTTGCGATCCACGATGACTCGTTCGATGCCAACCTCAGCGCTGCTCTGGAAACGCTGGGAGGCAACCCACGTAGCGCCGCCGACCGCACCTGCGATTGCTCCTACCAACACCGCCGCGCCCACTTTGATCTGCCCGGCGGGACTGTAAATTGGCGGATACGTGTCGGGAGGAGTTGCCAGATGAATCGGCACGGTTTCAAACGTACCCATTCGCCAAACCACGCTCTTTTCCGTACAACCCACGCAGGGAGCTCCGATGCCGATCGGCCATACCCCGGGAATCTCATTAAATTGCCGCACGGAACATGCGGCATGCGTGATCGGCCCTTTGCAGCCAAGTTTGTAGAGGCACCAGCCCTTGCGATGGCCTTCGTCACCGAACGCCGCCGCAAACCGGCCGGCGTCAAAGTGCGCTCGCCGCGGGCAATTCTCGTGAATCACGCGCTCGTAGGCAAACTTCGGACGGCCGAACTCATCCATCTCCGGCAGCCGGCCCATGGTGACGTATTCCAGAACAACGTTTAGCAGGTTGTACGGATTGGGTGGGCAGCCGGGCAGGTTGATGATCGGCTTGCCCGATACCACGTTGTTCACTCCCATGGCGCCGGTGGGATTCGGGTCCGCGGACGGAATCCCGCCCCAGGACGCGCAGGAGCCGATGGCAATCACCGCGGCGGCCTGGGCGGCAACCTCTCTCAACACCTGCACCCCAGGCCTGCCGCCCATTTCGTAGTAGATCCCGTCATCCCGAGTCGGAATCGCGCCTTCCACCACCAGAACATATTTGCCGGCGTTGTCGGCCATGGCTTTGCGCAACGCCGCTTCGGCCTGCGCACCAGAAGCCGCCATCAGGGTTTCGTGGTAATCGAGGGAGATCACATCGAGAATGAGGTGAGCCACGTCGGGAGCCGAGGTCCGTAACAGCGTCTCGGTGCATCCCGTGCAGTCCTGGAAATGCAGCCAGATCACCGACGGCCGCTTCGCCTTTCCGATCGCTTCCGCCACCTGTAAGACCGAACCTTTGCTGGTGAGCGCCAATCCCATCGGCGCGGCCGCCATCAGCATGCCGCATAACTGGAGGAAGCTTCTCCGCGAGACTCCGCTCGCCTCCAGATGTTCCGCAATCGTGCGTTCTGCAATAGTTGGGTGCTTGGACATGAGCGCCTTCCTGGGTACCGCATTACCGCGCGAACCTCTCGGCCAGAAACACTCTCTCGAACCTGAATGGTGTTCTGCGTGGAGCCGCAGGAGGCTGGGAGGAACTGAGAACAAGACCGGGGCATGCACGCTGCCAACTCGTAAGAATCAAGAATCAATGCATTATTGCGCGAGTCCGCCCGTATCCCGTCGTCCACAGTCCCGTCCGCCCGGCCGCAAACCCCGGATGAACGATATTGGTTATCTCCCGGATCGATAACTCGAATCAGTGATTCTCGTCACCCATCACTGTGATACTGAGTTGTCTTCTGATTCATTCGTAGCCGCGCGCACACCATTACTGAACAGAAAACTATGCCCTTCCGCCTCTTGGGCCGAGCATCAGGGTCCGCGCGCCCACTGCGTTGGTGGTTGCCAGTTTCAGGCAGTATGACGTTGACCTTGTTTTTATGGAGTCAACCCTTGGCTGGAAATCTGAATCGTATTTGCCTGCACCGGCGGCTCGAAACGAGCTGATCTATGTGCTTACGTGAATAACGTAGGGGCGGCCGGATAACCGCCCCGAGGATGGTGAGGATAATCTATGAACGGACTTAAGTTGTTTCTGTTAGTTACCGTCGCTGGAATCTGCTTCGCGCTAACTGCACCCAAAACGCAGGCTCAGGTCAGCGTCGACATTGGAGTTGCTCCTGATTGTCCCTATGGTTACTATGACGTCCCGCCCTACGACTGCGCCCCCTACGGCTACTATGGCCCGGAGTGGTTCACCGGTGGCATCTTCATCGGCGCCGGTCCGTGGTTTCATGGCCCCGAAGGTTTTCACGGTCATGTAGATAACCATTTCCATCCGGAGCATGGCTATAACGGCCCCAGGCCAGCCCGTGGGGAGAAACCCGATCCGCACAAGCACGTCGATAAGATCGCTCACTTCAAGGGAAACGAAGTACGCGATGGACGCGGCCACGCAGTTGAGGGCAAACGCTAACCGATAAAGGCCGGCTCATCGCTCTCACACAAGAGAGCGAAAACCGGAGAACGTTGAAGAGGACGAGGGGTAGTTGTCCGCGGAAGATTGCAGCGGAGACCTGCCCCTTGTTCCGATTAAGCCTCGGGAATTGTCGTCGGACGCTTCTCTTCCCTGCCGAAGAAAATTGGCTGAACCACGCGATGCAAATCCGCGACCGGTTCGCTCCGTACAGGCGTGGGACCCTTGCGCTCGTAAGCGGCGAGCAGCAGCGTCGCCGTCTGCGAGGCCTGGACCCGAATCTCGGGTACGGCCGTGGTCTCCCACAGGCTGCCTTTGCGCGCCGGGCCCAGCGTATAGAGAAAGTCCGAAATTTCGCCTCGGGCATTGATCACTGCGCCATCCTGGGAGGTATCCAGGCCCAGAAATAATGGATCGGGGCGAACCATTTCCTGCCGTATAAGATTCGTTAGCAGCGCATTCTCGATCCTGCGGCAGTCC
Source organism: uncultured Acidobacteriaceae bacterium (assembly GCA_963749985.1). GTDB lineage: Bacteria > Acidobacteriota > Terriglobia > Terriglobales > Acidobacteriaceae > Sulfotelmatobacter. Next base: position 253,178 of record CAVVOS010000012.1, read on the forward strand.
GCTTCGGGACCGGTGCAGTTGATAACGTGGTCGACGCGCAGTCGCCGCAGTGCTCCGCTCTTGCGCTCACGGTAAGTCACGTCGACGCCGTCAATGTCCTCTCCGTATCCCGTGATCCGCCCCGCGTGTATCTCAACCTGGTTGTCTCGCATCTCCGCGGCCAGCAGAGCGCCAATTTCCGGTGCTACGCGGTGACGATGGACTTCCCAATAGGGCCGGACGTGACGAAGAAACCTTCGCTGCTCCCGCTGCGGGAGGGACCGCCAGATTTCCTGGGTAAAGGGACGAAGGGAATCCATCACGGCACGCCAGTCGCCGCCCAGTCTTTCCGCGGCTTCTACTTGTGTACGGATCAACCGCAACAGTCCGCGGATGGTTGTGGGAGATCTCTCGTCCCAGAATCGTGGCCAGGCCACCGCCGCCTTGTGCGTTTGTGGCAGCAAGCCGCGGCGGGAAAGAATGTGTATCGTTCCACCGAATCCCTGCTCCCGCAACGAGATGACAACGTCCACGCTGGTAAGGCCGGAACCGACCAGCAGAACGTTCTTATCTTTGCCCTCAGCCCCAGCCACATCTCCCAGCGCTCCGCTCGCCCACGGATCGCAGACATACCGCTGGCTGTGCGGCGTTTTCCCCGGCAGCCGCGGATCACCCGGAGGAAAATTACCCAGAGCCAGCACGACCTTGCCGGCCAAGATACTCTGTCCGCTGCGCAGACGGACTTCCGTCCGGTCGCCGTCACGATCCAGCGCGATGGCCTCATCTTGCACATGCACCAGTCGGCCCGGATGTCTTTCGCTTTCTTGCTGCAGCAGCCACGCGATGTACTGGCCGTACACCTGTCGCGGAAGATAATCGCTGGGCTTCGCGCTGGGATCGTGCTTGTCCCGCGCCCAGCCTAGGAAGTGCTCAGGATCGTCCGGGTAAGCGCTCATGTTCTGCGCCCGGACATTCAGCAAGTGCCGCCCGCATTCCGTCCCGTATGCCACGCCCCGGCCGACGCGCGCGCCTCTCTCGACCAGAACTACCGAGACGTCTCCCGCTGACTTCCGCAGCACCTGCGCCGCCAGAGCCGCGCCTGCGAATCCTCCGCCGATGACTGCCACCGTAAAGCGATAGCCCGGTTTGCTTCCGTTGCTTCGATTCATTTCCTGGCACTCCCACATCGACCTGTGTCTACCACCCATGCAATTTCAGGACCTATCGTGAACCGCATACACTCCGGGGATTAGCTCCTCTTCCGCAAAACTGCGCTGCCGTCAAACGGCAATTCGTTTCATCTCTCAGGAACAAATCTCGCCCTACCCCAAATCACTGCCAACCGGAGCTCCGATTTCACAATGTCTAGTATTTCTATGGTATATATTGTATACTCCTCGAAGGTTTCGCTGGTACCCCACTTTCGTGGGGGTTGGATCGATCAGCTCCAGCTCAGACTGTGCCGCCTTTCGGCGGCCGGTGGAGGAAGACCATGATTCTACTGATTGAGGCTTGGTTCTTCGCGTGGATGCTCGCGGCTGTCGTTGCCGTGCGCTGGTTTCACGTGCTGCTTGCGTCGACCAAACTTGAAACTTCCCACAAGTTCGCTTCTGAAGATGCAGAGGAAGAATACATTTTCAGTCTGCTGCTGCAGCAAGCCCGAGTCGCCTGTTTGTCGGAGTGAGCGTCCTGAAGGCGCAGCCCTGAGCATGGGCTACCTCCCGCGCCTTAGCCAACTTAAAGGTGCTGCACGTGAATCGCACCGCCTATATCCCGAGTTTCTCTCTGGTCTGAACCTGTTTGACCCCGGCAGCCCACTGTTCCTCACACAACCTGCCAGACACTGTCGAGCACGGTGCCGTCGACCCACTTGACGACCGCAACGGGCCGGTCTCCGCGCTTGAGCTGTTGCGGTTTGCCGCCACAGATGCGCTCCACTTCTGATTTGATCTCCTGCAGCGGGCGGATCGGAAGCTTCGAGCCCTTGACCGCATCCATCAGATCCTGGCGGCGCGGGTTGATGGCAATGCCGCGCTCGGTCACGACCACATCGATCAATTCTCCCGGCCCGCACAACGTCGTCACCTGATCGACGATAACCGGGATGCGGTCTCGAAACGAAGGCACGGCCAGAATGGTGCACCCTGCTGCCAGACAGTTCTGCCAGCCGCCGATGCCGTGCAGCAGACGTCCGTCGGAGTGCGTGACCACGTTGGCATTGAAGTTTTCGTCGACCTCGGTCGCGCCCAGCACCACCGCATCCACGAGGGACGCGAAGTTTCCCTTCCCGTGGTAGTTGTACGAAGTGAACGGAGAAGTCGCCGCGTGCCGCGGATTGTTCGCCATCGACTGCACGCCGCTGAGATCGAAAGTCTGCCCGTCAAGAATGTAATCGGTAAGCCCTTCTTCCAGTAGTTCGACCAGATACTTGGTCGAGCCGCCGCGAACGAATCGCGCTTTCACCCCTGCGTCTTTCATCATCCGCTTGAGGTAGCTGACAAAAGCCAGCGCAATCCCGCCCGCGCCCGCCTGAAACGAGAAGCCGTTGCGCATAATGCCGGCATCCCGCAGGAAGAGCGCCACCAACTCGGCAATGCGCAGGCGGTCGGGCGAGCGCGTAATTTGCGTTGTGCCGGAAACAATCCTGGCCGGATCGCCGATCGAATCGACCGTCACAACATAGTCGACGTTGTTGCCTTGAATCTGCCAGGGAATGCAGGGGAACGGAACCAGGTTGTCGGTAACCGCGATGACGTGATCGGCGTAGATCGAATCCGCCAACGCAAAGCCCAGAGAGCCGCAGGCGGACTTGCCATGCGAGCCATCACAATTTCCAAAGAAGTCCGCGGTCGGCGCTGCGATCACCGCGATATCGATGTGTACTTCCCCGTCCTGAATCGCCTGCCAACGCCCGCCATGCGAGCGCAGAACCCCCATGCCGCGCATTTTTCCTTGGGTGCAGTAGTCGCCCAGCGGTCCATTCATGCTGCCTTCGATGTGTTCAATCACCCCGGAGGCCATCAGTTCGATCGCACCCTTCTGCGAAGGAAACGACGCGCTGGGAAACCACATGAGATCCTTCACGCCAATTCTTGCCGCCGCTTCCAGCGCCATCAACGCGACGCGGTCGCCATCGCGCAGGTGATGATGAGACGAAATCACCATGCCATCGCGCAGCCCGCATTTTCGCAGCGCAGTTTCGAGATCCGCCACGCGCTTGTCCCCAGTCTCGGGATAATCGGCTGCCGTCCGGATAGGCGGCGCAGCTTTGTTTCCGCCCGGTTTGTACTTGCCAACGCCCAGGTAAGGAATTTGCGGACGTCCGTTCGCCATCTCCGGGACCATGCGCCCCGCGGCGTTAAGAACGAGCTCCGTTTTTTCCAGAATCGCCATGCTAACTCCCCCAGCGCTACTTGATCCCTCAGCGCACCAGCCCCATCGCTTGTGCCCGCGCCATCAGCTTCAGGGCTCGCTGCACCACCGGCGCATCGATCATCTTCGACCCCAGGCTCACCACGCCCAGGCCTTTCTGCTCGGCCTCGTGGTACGCCGCGACAATCTTCTGCGCCTTCTCAATCTCCGCCTGCGTGGGCGCGAAAGCCTGATGAATCACCGCGATCTGCACCGGATGCACGCATCCCATGCCTTCAAATCCCATCGCGCGAGAACTCAGAGCCCACACGCGCAAGGCTTCCACATCGCCCACGTCGCCAAAGACCGAATCGATGGCCTGCACGCCAGCGGCGTGCGCCGCATTCACCATGCGTTGCCGCGCGAACAGCGACTCCGCCCCGCCGGCCGTTTTCGCCACGCCGAGGTCCGCCGTGTAATCTTCCAATCCAATCGTCAGTGCCGCAATCTCTCGGGCCGCCGTCGCGATTTCATAAGCCTTCTCGATTCCCAGCGCCGACTCCAGAATCGGCATCAACCAGATGGCACGCGTGATGCCGTAATTCGCCTTGATTTCCGCGATCTTCTGACTGGCCTCGATCACCTGGCTCGCACTCTCGACCTTGGGAATCAGAATCAGGTCGGGAGATTCGGGAACGATCTCTTCCAAATCCTCCAGTCCCAGCGGAAGCTGGTTGATGCGAACCATGCGCTCGCACGCCAGAAAGTCGACGGCGCGCAGCGCATTGCGCACCAGCAGTCTCGCCGCATCCTTCTCGTTGAGATGCACCGAGTCTTCCAGATCGAGAATGATGGCGTCTGCCCCGTGCAGCCCGGCATTAATAAAATACTTAGGCTCGCTGCCCGGAACATAAAGCCGCGACCGTCGCATGCGATCGCGCGCCGAAGGCTCCGGAAGCGGAAACCTGTCCGGAAGCACGCGCGTGCCCTCGCCCAGTCCGGCGCGCCGCGCCGCCGCTTCAATCCGCGCCGCAATCACAAACGGCAACGCACCTTCATCGTGGATCGCCACTCGCGCGTGCTTCACGCCCAGAGCCTCAAGCACCTCTTCACTCTGCCGCCGGATGGACTCGCCATAGTACGGCTTAACCCGCGACTCGAGGTCAACCTCAATGCCCCCACGTTCGCACGGTTCAATCCGCACATGCACATCCGAGCGAATGTCCGCACCCCAGTGTCCCGCTTCACCCGCCGTTTTCACCGGCGTTTCGATCCCCGCACTCATCGCATCCCTTCCGTCAACGAACCCTCTTTCCATCACCAGCCGCGACGCACTCCGGCTCCGCCTTCACCTCTTGTTGCAATTTCGCCAGAACCGCATCCGTCATCTGCACTGTGCTGGCCGCGCCCTGGCTGATCGCCTTCGCGCCGCCCGTGATGCGCATCATGTCATACGTGCGTACTTTGCCTTCCTTCACCACGGCGGCAATCGCCTCGCGGATGCGCCCAGCCTTCTCGTTCTCGCCCACGTGCTCGAGCAACATCACGGCCGAGAGGAACATGGCAATCGGATTGACGATGGGCGGATCGAGCTCCGCATACTTCGGCGCCGATCCATGCGTGGGCTCGAACACCGCTACGTCGTCGCCAATGTTTCCCGACGCCGCGAATCCCAGCCCGCCAATCAATCCCGCAAACGCGTCGGAGATCACATCGCCAAACAGGTTCGATGCGACGACTACGCCGTAGTCTTCGGGATTCTTCGTCAGCCACATGGTCTGCGCATCGATGTTGGTCGACCACAATGCGATTCCGGGATATTTCTTCGCCACGGCCTTCGCTTCCTCCTCCATCATTCCGGAAGTTTCGCGCAGCACGTTCGGTTTTTCACAGATCGTCACCGACTTGTACCCATACTTCTTGGCCCACTCGAACGCGCCCGTACAAATCTTGCGCGCCGCCGCACGGGTAATGATGCGCACCGAAATGGCCAGGTCCGCCCCCGCAGTCGCAGCAAACGGTTTGAACTTCGCGTGCGTGCCCAGCGCCGCCCGCACCGGCTCGGGAGGATTCGTCCACTCCACTCCCGCGTAGAGCCCTTCCGTGTTCTGCCGGAACACAACCACGTTCACCAGCGGCTCCTCGAATCCTCCATTAAGCTTCTTGCGAATGAAGTTCAGCGGATTGCCCGGAAACGAAATGCAAGGCCGGATGCAAGTGTCGAGATGAAAGCGCTGGCGCATGGTCACGATCGGACTGAAGTAAGAATAGCCTTTGCCCTTAAGCTCAGCCTTAAGCTCGGCCTCCGCTTCCTTCTTCGGTTTTGAAGTGATTGCGCCAAACAGCCCCAGCTTATATTCCGCCAGCAGTTCGGCGGTGCGCTCGGGCAGAGCGTTGCCTTCCTTGCGCCAGCATTCCCAGCCAATGTCAGCGTGTATGTACTCGGCATCAAACCCGGCTGCTTTCAAAAGCCGCAGAGCTTCCGGCAGGACCTGGTTGCCAATTCCATCTCCCGGCATCGTAACGACCGTGTATTTAGCCATAAATTCGTCCTCAACTTCCTTATCTATGATTGTCATTCCGAACAAGCGTTCTTTGCGCCGTGAGGAATCTGGGCGAGCCGCGCGCCTCTAGGGAGCCTGCCCTGAGAGAGCGTCAGCGACCGAAGGGCGAGTTTGGCTCGCTTCCTTATCAAACTTCACCAACTCCCAATCTCTTCGCGACCAGATTTTCCGCGCCTCCCGCGATCACCAGCGATTGCGGCACGCTGCCCAGTGGCGGAAAAATAAATTGTTCACCGCGCCACGTGATCGTGCTCGAGGTGAAATCAATATCCACGTCCTCGCCCGCTACGATCGTCTTATCCTTCGCCGCGATCTCCTTGGCGAACTGCTCCCGCACTCGCTTGACGAACTCCGCTACCTCCACGCAGAGAAACCCGTTGTTGTATGCGTTTCGCAGGTAAGTCTGCGAAAAACTGGCCGCGATCACCAGCGGAATACCTTTCGCCTTCAGGCACGTGACCGCCTGCTCGCGGCTCGACCCAGTGCCAAAGTTGAAGCCGCTCACCATCACATCCCCGGCCCGAGTGCGCGCGGCAAACTGCGGATCGTAGTTCTCCATCACCACTCCCGCCATCATCTCCGGCGTCATGTCGTCGCGGTAGGTGTAGTCCTTGCCGTAGATGGCGTCGGTGTTCAGGTTGTCCTGCGGCAGCAGGATCAGGCGCCCTTTCATGTGCTCGGGAAAGCCCGGAAGAATCTCTACTTTCTCGGACGATCCCTTTCCGTTTCCTGCGAATTCCGTGAACCGGCGAGTCAGCGCGATGTCCGCAAACCCTTGCGGCCCTGCAATGTAGCCTGCGATTGCCGATGCCGCGACCACCTCCGGGCTCGCCAGATAGCACTGCGCATCGCGCGACCCCATGCGGCCTTTGAAGTTGCGGTTCGTCGCCGAGATTCCCACCTCGCCCTTTTCCAGCAGTCCCCCGCCCAGCCCGATGCACGGCCCGCATCCCGGCGGCAGCGGGTTCGCGCCCGCATCGAGCAGTGTCTGCCAAATGCCGCGCCGCTCCGCCTCTTGCTGCACCCACGCGCTGGCCGCTCCCAGATAGAACTTCACCCCGGACGCGACTTTCTTCCCTCGCAACACCCGGGCAGCAGCTTCCAGGTCTTCCACTCTCGAGTTCACGCAGGAAATCAAGTACGCCTTCTGAATCGCGACCTTCTTCTTTTCTAGCGCGGCGAGCGATTGCATCGCCTGCACCGTGTCGGGCCCGGAGACATGAGGCGTCACTTCTCCCAGGTCAAGCGTGATGCGCGCCGCGTAAGAAGCATCGGGATCGGGACGCGTCGCATTCGCGGCCCACCTCTCGATATCTTTTTCCGCAACCCGCTCAACTCCCTGCTCCGCCAGTCGCTGGCGTACGCCGCGCAGGTACCTGATCGTCACCTCATCCACCGGGAACCATCCCACCAGCGGTCCCCACTCGGTGCTCATGTTCGAGATGGAAAAGCGCGCGTCCATCGACAAACTCGCCACGCCCGTTCCCGAGAACTCCACCGCGGCGTTGAGCACCTCATCGTGGTTGTAGAGTCCGCACAAGCTGATGATCACGTCTTTGCCGCTTACGCCCGGGCGCAGCTTGCCCTCCAGCACAACCTGAATCGACCGTGGAATCTGCCACCAGAACTCGCCCGTCGCCCACACCGCGGCCGCATCCGTGCGCACAATCGGCGTTCCAATCGCGCCCAGCGCCCCATACATATTCGAGTGCGAGTCGGAGGCCACAACGAACGACCCCGGCACCACATATCCGCGCTCCACCATGATCTGGTGCCCAATGCCTGAGCCTGCGGGATAGAAGTCGACTCCATGCTCCTGCGCGAAGGCCTCAATCGCGCGGTACTTCTTCAAGTTGGTCTCATCTCGGTTCTGAATGTCGTGATCGAGCGCGAACACCAGCTGTTTCGGATCGCAAATCTTTTTCGCTCCAATCGCTTTGAACTTGCTCATCACCGCCGACGTGTTGTCGTGCGTCATCACATGAAACGGCCGGATGGAAACGAAATCGCCCGCTCGCAACGGCCGCTTCGGTCCTTCCGCCATGTGGGCTTGCGCGATTTTCTCAACAATAGTCTGGGCCATGGTGAACTCCATGCAAGACTCGCGGATGGCCGCGTCTCCGGAATGTGACTACGCCACTACCGCCTTCCGACGCCCTTTGCCGCCGACTCTCGATTTGGTTTTGGTCCTGGCGTTGACAGTCTTTTTCTGCGTGTCCGCCTTCATCAGTGCCATCAATTTGCTGACTGAGCTGCTATCCTCCAGATTCCAGATCGCCTCTTTCAACCTTTTCTGCGCTCCGGTAGAAAGCACGCCCTCCGCCAGCGCGCCAAACTTCTCTTCCACTTCCTGGTCCGTCAGCGGATTTCGCGGGTCACCCTTTGGAAAGTCCAGCCGCTTGCTGAACGTACGTCCATCCGTCGTCGTGATCTTCGCAATCACTCTCTGCAATGCCGGAAAAACTTTCTCAATCTCCGGATCGGCAACCACCTCTACCTTCCTCAGTTGCGCCCGGATCCTCGGGTCCATGATCTTTTCCATGGTGAACTGCACCGGCGTAACCTGCCGATCCACCAGCGCCGCCGCAATCACGTACGGCAGCGAGTGGTCCGCCGTCTCCCGGGTGTGCGGATCGTATTTACTCGGATCGGAAAGAATATCCGCGGCCCGTGCCAGCGACCGAATCTGAATCTTCTCCACCTGCTCCGGATGCAAATCGTTCGTCTTCACCAGATCGAGCACAGCCGAGATCGGCGTGTGCGTCAGAGCCTCGGTGGGAAACGCCTTCATCCCACATTGCGTGATGCGCCACGATTCCCCGAGACCATCGGTCAGGAGATTCAGCTTCCATTCCGGACCGAAGACGTGCGTCAATCCTTCCTTGCCGTCCACCACGTGCTCGGGCCCGGAGTAACCTTTCTCCGCCAGCAGCGCCGCGAATACGCCACTCTGCGTGGCCATCGGATCGACCGTGTTCTTCATCATGGTCAGTTTGCCCGCGGTCACCGCTCCCAGCGTGCAGTGGCGGCTGGCCGAAATGCCAATGGCATGCTGCATCTGCTCCCAGGACAAATGCAACGCCCGTCCCGCAACGATGGGCGAAACAAACGCCGTCAACGTAGCATGATGCCATCCCCGCTCCCGGATGCCCGGAAACGCCGCCTCGCAAAAGCGCATCTCGAACTCATGGCCCAAAACTAACCCAACAATCAACTCCTTGCCCCCGCTCCCAGCCCGCTCGCAGCAGGCCAGCGCAGCCGGAAAAATATCCGAGGGATGCGACGGATCCTGCTTCCAATAAATGTCGTTGTAATCCATGCAGCGAATCATCAGCGCATTGGCCAGCGCCGCCGAGACCGCATCCACCCGCCCGCCCGTGCCGATCACCGTTGCTGCCCCGCGTCCGGCGATCTCGCCCAGAACCTCCAGCGCGATCTTCACATCGTGCTGCCGGTAGCCTCCAAGCGCGCAGCCGATCGAATCCAACAGGAAGCGCTTCGCCTGATAAATCGCATCCTGCGAAAGGTCCTCATATCGCAGGCTGGCGGCCCAGCGGCACATTGTGGCAGTAACCGTCTCCTTCGCAGCGGCAGTCGATTTCGTCTCAGACAAGGAATCTCTCCTTACGATTTCACTTTAATGTTCTTCGGATTCTTAAACGGCAGGAACGCCATGAAATCCGCGTGATGCACGATAAAAGCCTCGGTGCTGCGCTTCACCAACTCGCCTTCTCCCGCGTGCGCCGCAATGATGTGGCAAACCGCGTCCGGCACGCCGCACTCCAGCGCCAAAGCAACTCCGGTAAACGGATGCCGCAAGGCTTCACCGCGCTCGCTCTGCCGGCTCTTGCCATCCGGCCCCAGTTCGTATTCCAGCAGCTTGCCCACGTCGGCCAGAATCGCTCCTGCGATTACCGTGTCCAAATCAATCGGTAGGGCGCGTCCCATGAACTCCCGCATGGCCTTTGCGCTGTCGCGCGCAATGTGTACCACGCAACGTTTGTGCTCCATGAACGTGATGGGACAGTTCGCCACCAGCAGCGTGAACGGAATCTGGTTCAGGTCTTCCGCCTGCAGCGGGCTGCGCTCCAGCGCCTTGATCCAGACCTGCGTCACCTGCTCTCGCAGCGGCAGATTCTCAATCCAGTCGATCTCCGGCCACAGCTGCTTGACGATCTCCCGCACCCGTCCCTCCCATCCGCAAACTCTTAAGGCTATCCCTCCGCGAAACGGAAAGCGACGATCAGCATCACAAGGGTATGTGATCCGCCCCACCGACAAACGCCCGATTCGCTGCTCTCCTTGGCCTGGAAGCTCCTGCGCTCGCCGCTCGCGTGCGTTCGCAGGTCCGACCCAACCTCAGCCTGAAACACGATGGAGGTTCATCCGTGACCGCGCAATACTTTTACTGCACGCAGTGTCATAAGAAAGTTCCTACCTCCCTGCGGCTGTTCGATGCCCTGTACGATTTTTCCAAAGCCGATCCGGAGAGCTGTCCCGCTTGCGGCGCCGCGCGCGAGTTGCATGTTTCCCTCGACTTTCAACTCGGCGTGGGCGACGGAGATTTCAAAGTAGTGCAGGCGTTTCTTCCCGAGAAGCTGGAGTCATGGCTCGGCGAAGAGGAAGAAGAAGTCACGCTCTATCCTTTCCTCGTCGTGCTGGAAGGCGCCAGAGGCAAGCAGTTCCACTGGATGCCTTACTGGCACGTCGTAGGAAAAGACGCTCGCTTCGGCCAGCATGCGCTTTGCCTCGACCACAAACAATTCGAGAGCCTGATCGCGCAAGCCCAGGAAAGAACCTTGGCCCCGGTCTAGATTCCAATGTGCACGGGCGCGTTGGATGAGCAGACGTGCAGCGCTGTCGGTCGCGATAACCCAGTCGGGATACTGTCGATTCACGAATGCGCCGCCTGTCCCATCAACCTTTGTCTCTCCGTTAGTGGTAATCTTCTACCGTCATGAAAACTCTTACCCGTCGTCGATTCGGCAAGACTTTGGCCGGCACCGCCATCGCTGCCATGGCCAGCTCCTCACTCTCGCGCCTTGCATTCGCACAACTCGCTACTCCGGCCCTGCTGCAATTCCCGCCTAACTTTCTCTGGGGCTGTGCCACCGCGTCCTATCAGATCGAAGGCGCGGTGAAAGAAGACGGACGCAAGCCATCCGTCTGGGATACTTTTTCGCACACCCCTGGCAAGACCTTCCACGGAGAAACCGGCGATGTCGCCGACGACTCCTACCATCTCTATAAAGAGGATGTGCAGTTGCTGAAGAACCTGGGCGCGAAAGTTTACCGCTTCTCCATTTCGTGGTCTCGAGTCTTCCCCGATGGCACCGGCCAGCCCAACCCGAAGGGCCTCGACTATTACCAGCGCGTGGTTGACGAGCTGCTCAAGAACAATATCGATCCCTACATCACGCTCTTCCACTGGGACCTGCCGCAGGCGTTGCCCGGCGGCTGGCAGTCGCGCGATACTTCCAAAGCGTTCGGGGATTATGCCGCGTATATCTCGAAGCACCTTTCCGATCGCGTCGGCCACTTCTTCACCACCAATGAGTTCACTTGCTTCACCGACCTGGGCTACAAGACCGGCAAATTCGCTCCCGGTCTGAAGTTGCACGACGCGCAGGTCAACCAGATTCGCCACCACGCCGTACTAGCCCACGGCCTTGCCGTACAAGCCATTCGCGCCAACGGCAAGTCCGGAACCCAGATCGGTCTCGCGGAAAATGCCACCGTCTATGTGCCCGTGATCGAGGACTACGAACAAATCGAAGCCGCACGCCGCGCCACTCGCGAAGGCAACGCCCCGTTTCTCACCGCCGTCCTCGAAGGCAAGTACACCGAGGGCTATCTCCAGCGCGAAGGCGCGAACGCTCCCAAAGTCGAGCCCGGCGACATGAAAATCATCGGCAGCCCCCTCGATTTCGTCGGCCTCAACGTTTACACGCCCGAGTATGTCCGCGCCGATTCCACCCCGGCTGGCTACGTCGTGGAAAAGCGCCAGTCTTCCGCCCCGCACATGGCCTCGGACTGGCTGTACATCGGCCCGGAAGTAATCTACTGGGCGATTCGCAACGTCAGTGACATTTGGAAACCGAAGGCTCTCTACATCACCGAAAACGGTTGCTCCGCCGACGATGTACCAACCGCTAGCGGACGCGTCGAGGACACCGACCGCGTGATGTATCTGCGCAATCACCTCACCCACCTGCATCGCGCCGCCTCCGAAGGCTACCCCATCAAGGGTTATTTCCTCTGGAGCCTGCTCGATAATTACGAGTGGGCGGACGGATATAGCAAGCGCTTCGGCCTTCACTATGTTGACTTCAAAACCCAAGCCCGGACGCCGAAGCTCAGTGCGGAGTGGTACCGCGAAGTCATTTCGCGGAATGCCGTCGAGTAATTCCGTGCAATCCGCCCCAGGGCGCATGAACTGGACGAATGTCCCCGCAGACATGGACCTTCGTGTAGTTGCAGCCCGCTAACCTTGCTGCCACAATCGCAACTGTCCCAATCTTTCGCTGTCGCGGAGACCGATAGTAGTGCGCTTTGACTGTCATCCTGAACAAGCGTTCTTTGCGCAGTGAAGGATCTGAGCGAGCCGCGCGAAGGGTCGCGTTTTTCGCGACCCAATAATTCGCGCGTTTGGCTCGCTTCCTTATCAAACTGCACTAACAGGAGACCATCCACCATGAAACGCTTCGTACTGGGCTTCGGCCTATCCCTTCTGCTTCTCAACCTTCCAATTTCAGCCCACGCTCAAGACAGCAATACGGTCAGCGATGACTCCTCCGCCGTGCGCGCCACGGTTCGGGATTACATTGAAGCCTATTACACCGGCGATGCTCCCCGCATGGAGCAAACTCTCGATCCTCACTACCTGAAGCAGATGATTCACGGCGATATTCCCATCAGACAGAAAACTGGCCCGGAGATGGTGCGGGAAGTGCGCTCCCACGGCCCCGCCGACCTTCCCCCAGCCGACAAGACCGAACAGATCAGCGTGCTCGACGTCTCCGGAAACATCGCTTCCGCCAAACTCGTCACTCCCCACTGGGTCGACTACATGACGCTTTCAAAGTCGGACGGAGCGTGGAAGATTCTCTCGGTCGTCCAGCGAATCGACGATTAGACGGCCACTTCCACACTCGGCTTCAGTCGTCATCCGGATCTGTGGCCGCGCTTGTGTCGGCCATGCAGGTGGCGCTGTTGGAGGGCGTTGGGATCGTCTGAAACGCGATCGGAGTCTGGCTGAAATTAAAGATGTCGGAGAGGTTGTCGGCCGGAGCGTCCGCGTAGCCCAGCGATGGCAGATTAAAGTTGGTCTCAATGAACTTTAAAATGCTTCCAAAGTCATGCGTGACGTGGGAGACGTACGCCGGCTTGGCATAGGGCGACATCACAATCATGGGCACGCGGAATCCGTATTCATAAGCATTGAGAATCTTCGGTGGCGGAACGTGATCGTACCAGCCTCCCCAGTCGTCCCATGCCAGGATAATCGCCGTGTTCGACCAATACTGGCTATTGCCGATGGCATTCACCACCAGCGTCACCCACGACGGGCCACAGCCGTCGTTGGCCAGGGCGTGGTCGGAAGCCTGCCCACTGGGAATCAGCCAACTTACTTGCGGCAGCTGGCCGTTCGCAATGTCGGTGAGTATCTGGGCATTGCTTAGGGCCGGGGTAATCACCACCTTGGGTGCCGTGCCCATCCAATCCGCTCCCGTACAGGCAGTGGCATTGGGTGGTGTCGCGTTCGGCCCGCACATATGCTGAATCGCATTGGGGCCAGTCCATATGGAGCCCGCGTTGGGTGTGTAATAGCGCCACGTAAGGTTGGCGGCGTCGAGCAGGTCGGTGAGCGTTGCATGCTCGAAGCAGGGGTACATTGTGCTGGACTCGTTGCCCGTGGGATCGATCAGCGCAACCGTCGTCGTTGGAGGCGCAATGCAACCTGCAATCTTGCCCCCGCCCTGGGGGTTCTCGGCCGCAAACAGGTTGCTGCTTGCGGTGGGCGCTGAAGTCCCCGAAATGATGAATTGATGCGCCGGGAAGCTTGGCCCCTGGTTGGTCTGGAACATCCGGTCGGCAAAGCTGTACTGCTCCGCCATCGTAAAGTAAGGCTGCACGTCAGCCGGATTCACATACATGAATTGCGGATTCGCGGGCGCGCAACCGGTCACTCCCGTGGCACACGAATAGCTGATCAGGTCAGCACCATCCATCTTACAGACCTGGGTCGCCGTGTTCAGATCGCACATCTGCGTGAAGGCAATGTGCGCATGGTTCAGATCGTAGTTATCGGGGTTGGCGCCGGCCGTTCCCAGGTCGATCTGGCTCAGCGGGATTTGCTGGCCTTGCGAATTCACTCCATAGTTCTGTATATCGGCGCCGTTCGCGATCAGCACCGGGTCCTGAAACAGGTTATCCGGCGTCCGGTTCTCCTGAAAGATAATCACCACGTGTTGAATCTTCGAGGCCTGCGGTAGCTGGTTGTTCGCGGTCGTACTGCTTCCGCAGCCGTTCAGACTCAGCAGAAATCCGCCGACACAAAACAGCAGGATCGAGACTGATACCCGTGCCCATCGGCCCATAGCAGGATGTCCTCGTTCGCAGCGGCGCAGTTCTCTAGCTCTACACACCAACCCACCCGCGGAACTTTCCACTCGCGATCCGCAAAATTCTTTAGGCCCCAGGCTCAGCTTACTGCGTCTTGTCCCATCGATCCACACTTAGCAACTTAACGAAACACTACGCGATCAAGCCTTGATTACATCCACTCTCTTCCTCACTTCCGCCGCAAACCCCGCATCCTTCAACGACCCCAAATTGATCTCCACATTCGCCAGCGCCCCCGTTATCGCCGCCCGTGCCAGCGCCTGCGCTGTAGTCAAATCTGACTTCATATTCGGATTCGTCACCCCCTCCAGGCTCTGCGCAATCTGCGCCACCTCGTGCGCCTTCTCCGCCACTTTCAGCGGAACCCCGGTCGCCAACTTGAGAGCCGCATCCACCAGCGACTCAGCCCCGCCCGCATCAGCCTTCGCCTGCTTGTAGGCTTTCATCACCGCATCGTAAGCCTCGGCATCGGCGTCAACGGCACCTTTCAACTCCTCCCGCAACGGCCCCAACCGCCCAATCGCCGCGCTCAACTGCGATTCATACTGCAAATACGCTTTCTTCCCCCGCGACATCGACGCTACCATCGTCGCCAATCCCGCCGCCATCGCACCCGCCGCCGCCGCTGCGCTCCCGCCGCCCGGCGTCGCCGTCGGTGCGGCCAACTGCTCCACGAACGGTTCCACTCCCGCCCGCAGTCCGCCCACCGCCATCTTCCCGCTCATCACCGCCGCCAGTCGGTTTTCCAAAATTAAAGACGAATCGAAGTTCTCCACCTGCAGAAACCACTCCGCCGCCGCCTCCAGCGCCTTCTTCGGAATCAATCCCACAATCTCGCTCGACACCGGCACAACTCCATACCGCTCCGCCTCCCGCTTCACCACTTCAAACACACGATGCACCGGCGTCTGCTCAAAGTCCGTCAGATTCATCGAGACCTGTGCCAGCCCCCGCACCAGAAATCCCGCACCCTTCACGAACCGCATTCCCCCACTCGAAAACCGCACCGCCTTCGCAATCTTCTTTGCGATCTCCACGTCCGGCGTGTTCAAGAACACGTTGTAAGCGATCAAAAACTTCCGCGCTCCTACCACCGTCGCTCCCGCCGTCGCATGCACTCTCGCCTCGCCAAAATCCGGCTTCCGCGCCGCATTCGTCGCAATCTCCGCCCGGATCCCTTCAAACTGCCCCCGCCGGATGTTCTCCAGATTCTGCCGTTCCGGCGTCGCCGCCGCCGCCTCGTACAAATAAACCGGAATCTGAAATCTCTTCCAGATCTCCTCCCCCACGTGCCGCGCCATGGCCACGCAATCCTCAATCGTCACCCCATCAATCGGGATGAACGGCACCACATCCGCCGCCCCCATCCGCGGATGCGCCCCCTTATGCACATTCAGATCGATCAACTCCGCGGCCTTCCCCACTCCGCGAATCGCCGCCTCCTGAATCGCCTCCCGCTCTCCCACCAGCGTGATCACGCACCGGTTGTGGTCCGCGTCCATCTCGCGGTCCAGCAGGTAAACTCCGTTGATCTTCATCGCGTCAACAATGGCGTCCACTTTCGCCTTGTCGCGCCCCTCCGAAAAATTCGGCACACACTCCACTAACGTAGACATAAGCGAGAAGCATAGCTGGCCCGGACTAGCCGAAGCAACTTCCCCTCCCCAGGGACATTGTCATCCTGAGCGCAGACACGTGCTCCGCGATGCGGAGAACCTGTCGGAGTCGAAGGATCCCTTTCAGCTTTCGTTGCCCTCGGCTCCCAGGGATTTTCCGCGGCGCAGCCATTACTCGACTTCCACGTCCCATCCTGACTCCCCCGGTCCCCAATTCCACTTTCACTTTGGCATAGCCCCCTAACTAAGGTTAGAATTGCAAAATTCGGCGGCCACTTCGTCCATGGCAGAAGAGATCAAGACGCCCCCTGCGGCTGCTCCCGCTGACGCTGCGGCGGATGCCCTCACCGGCACCACCGTCGGCCGCTTCGTCATTTCCAAGCGCCTCGGCGCAGGCGGCATGGGACAGGTCTACGGCGCGGAAGACTCCACGCTCAAGCGCTTTGTCGCCATCAAGCGCATGTCCCCCGGCTCGCATTCCGATGCCGCCGACCGCAAGCGCCTGCTCAAGGAAGCCCAGCGCGCCTCCGCCCTCAACCACCCCAATATCGGAGCCATGTACGACGTGGTCGAGCACGCCGGCGAACTCTGGCTGGTCATGGAGTTTGTCGAAGGCGAAACTCTCCGCCACCGCCTCAAACAGCCCATTTCCACCGACGAATTTTTCGCCATCGCCACCCAATGCTGCGAAGGTCTGCAGGCCGCTCACGAAAAAGGCATCATCCACGGCGACATCAAGCCCGAGAACATCATGCTCGCTCCAGGCAACCGGGTGAAGATTCTCGATTTCGGCGTCGCTCGCCGCGCCTGGAACAGCAATCCCAACGACGCCACCAAAAGCCTCGAGACCATGACCGCCACCGGCGGCACTCCCGCCTACATGGCCCCCGAAGTCCTGCTCCAGCAGCCCGACGACGGCCGCTCCGACCTTTTTTCCCTCGGCCTCGTCTTCTACGAAATGCTCGGCGGCGAGCAGCCCTTCCAGACCGCCAGTCTCGCCACCACCATCGCAAAAATCGTCCACCAGGAGCCGCCCGCCCTCAAGAATGTCCCCGGTCCTCTCGCCGGCATCGTCTCTCGCACCCTGGCCAAGGACCCCAACGCCCGCTACGCCAACGCCGCCGCTCTCCTCGAAGACCTGCGCCGCGTTCAGCAAGGAGGAAAGCCCAGGGCTGGGCCGAGCCAACCCGGCAAGTTCCATCAGTACCGTGTAATTGCCGCGCTGGCGATTGTCGTGGTTCTTCTGGCGGGAATTCTGTTGTATCGTTCCCTTTCGAAGTCGCGAAGCGGCTTCGCCGGTAGCGCTGCGGCTCCCCCCACCCAGGCCGCAGGCTTGCCCCAAACCAAGATTCTCGCCGTGTTTCCGTTTTCTGCGCCGGCCAATGCCGATCCCAAGTTAACTGCCCTCGGCGAGGGTTTAGCTGAAAGTCTGGCCGCGAAGCTCGGAGGCCTCAGCAACGATCGCGCGTTTGAAGTTGTTCCGCCTCGCAGCCTCCAGGAAAAGAACGTTTCCACCCTCGCCGATGCCGCCCGCATGTTCGGCGCCAACCTCGGCCTCGCCGTCAGCCTGGAGCCGAACGGCGACCTGGTCAAAGTCTCCTACTCGCTCGCCAGCGCTCAGAACAACTCCACTCTCGCCGGCGACTCCGTCTCCGTTCCCGCGACCGACGTTTTCGCCGTCGAGGGGAATGTCGCCGAGGGGACCATTAAAGCGCTTAAGCTGCAGCTGCGCCCCGAAGAACAGGCCGCCCTGATTTTTCACGGCACGGACCGCCCCGAAGCCTACCGGTATTACCTGCAGGCTCGCGGTTATCTGCTCGACCACAGTAAAGCGGAGAATCTTGACAACGCCGCCCTTATGGCCCGCGAAGCCCTGAAACTGGATCCCAACTTCGGCATGGCGAAAGCGGTGCTTGGCGAAAGCGAGTGGCTCAAGTACACCGACACCAAAGACAAAAAGTGGATCGCGCCCGCGCGGGCCGAGTGTACCGACGCCGTCAAGTTGGGCAATGCTGGAGCAGCCGGTCACGTATGTCTCGGGCGGATCGAGGACACTACTGGTCACTACGATGCGGCTGCTGCCGAGTTTCAAGCCGGCCTTGCCCTCGAACCGAGCAATGAAGAGGCCGCGCTGGCACTGGCGCGCGCCTACGATCATGCGGGCAAAATCTCTGAAGCCGAAAGGGCCTACGAGCAAGCCGTTCAAGCCCACCCCAACAGCCGGTTCAGTTACAACGATTCCGGTGCGTTTTATCGCCGCCGCAACGAGTACGAGAAGGCTCTGCAAATGTTCGCCAAGGTTGCCCAGATTGCCCCCGAATGGTACGGCACTTACGTGAATATCGGCTCCATCTATGGTGAAACAGGACAATACGAAAAGGCGATTGATCCTCTAAAGAAGTCGATTTCCATTCGGCCGAGTTATCCCGGCTACGTAAATCTTGGGGCGGCGTATTTCGGCATGGGTAAATACGCCGAAGCAGCCGATGCTTACCAGGAAGCCCTCAAGCTCGATTCCCAGCAGTATGTGATTTGGGGCAATCTCGGAGATGCCTATGGCCGTGCGGGAAAAAAGGAGCAATCGATGGCGGCATTCCGCAAAGCCATTCTGCTTGCATCCGAAGGTCTCAAGGTAAATCCTCACGATCCCGATGTGCTCAGCACCTTAGCCAACTACTACTCGATGGTGGGCGACCGGAAAAACGCCTTGTCATATTTGGGCCAGGGTCTGCAGTATGGCCACAATGACAAAGATGTCCTCAAGGACGCGGCATCGATTTACAACCAGTTGGGCGACTCCGGCCCAGCCTTGGAATATCTGGCCAAAATGGTGCAGGCAGGGTATACTCCCGAGAAAATTCGCAGCATGCACGATTTCGATAATCTGGCCAATACGCCGGCTTATCGGCAGTTGATGAAGTCGTCTCATCAGTAAGTCTCTCCGATAGAGGGACGGACCAAAGTAAATCCAGCCACGGGCGCTCACAATCGGGCGGCCGGGCAATCTCGAAAGGAACATCGATATGGGATTCAATCTTTGCGATGACCTGGGGAGCCAGCAAGCCGGAACGGTAATCGATTGGACTCCTAGCCCATCCACCTGCCAGGTGCAGCAGCACGGCAGCGACACATTCCCCTTCACCGAGGGCACTCCAATTAGTGTTGGACCCGGCACCAGTAATCAAGGCACCCTCATCAGCTCAGCCGGTGAGTATAAATACGAGGTCACTTGCTGCATGCAAGAAAACGCGACCAAAACCGTGACCATCACGGTAGTTATGGGAGGGCACAAGGGCGGCGGCAAGGGCAATGGCGCGAAGAAAAGAAAATAGTCGACTGATTGGGGGCGGAGAAACTCACAATAATCTCTCCGCCCGAGTCGCTGGCAGCACGATTTGGTTTAAACCCCGGTACATCGTTGGCTGTGTGGCCGGCGTCTCGCGCGCCGCCGGTTAGGCAGGAGGTCCAAATGCCCTCGACCCATAGAGTCCCCATCTGCCAGAACTTTAACGCGAAGCCGGGCGACGGCGTCGATTGGATCGACGTCCCGCCCTCCGGCTGCACCATCAACAAGGACGGTGACCACCCCTGGCCCTTCAACCTCGGGCCCCCGATCCGGCTCCCCGCCGTCGCAACCGTGATGATCGAAAAAGGCTTGAAGCCCGGCGAGTACTATTTCAGCCCCACCTGCTGCGCCAAGCCAATCTGCGTCACCGTAACCTAGCTCAACCGCTCAACCGCAGTCTGTGCAGACAATTTGGCAGTGTCATCCTGAGCGGAGCGGTTGGTTCGCGATAGCGAAGCAATCGCGGAGTCGAAGGACCCCTGCACTCCCACCCCCTGCGTCCCCGTGTCGGGGAGTTCTCACTATGCATCGGCCGCATTCCCCGCAGGAATTCCCATTTATCCGCGCGAGCAGAACTCCTCGCAATCCGAATTACAACTCCCGACATCCATCAGCACGAACCGCCCCCTACTTCCTCCAAAACCTCCCCACCCCCACTCTCACCTGCACCGTATTCAGCCCCGGATTCGGCACCGCCAGCCCCGCATTCGAGATATGCAGATACCGCAATTCCACGCTCCAGTTATATTTCGCTCCCAGCACGTGCGTCCCCAGCGCCGCCGCCGACGTGAAGTTCACCGTGTTCGTATAAGTCGGCACATTGTGATCGGTGAACAGCGTCCCCCCGCTCAGCTCAAAATAAGGAGACAGCCGTCCCCGCCGCTCGAAATTCCACTTCAATCCCAGCGGATTGAATCCCACTCCATACGCCGTATTCGCCGGCTGAAAAATCAGATACGCC
This sequence comes from uncultured Acidobacteriaceae bacterium, assembly GCA_963749985.1. GTDB lineage: Bacteria > Acidobacteriota > Terriglobia > Terriglobales > Acidobacteriaceae > Sulfotelmatobacter. The sequence continues at coordinate 273,620 of CAVVOS010000012.1, forward strand.
GGCACCGCATCCACCGCATACTCAAATCGCCCCCGCAAAAATCCCGGCCCGTGCGCTCCCGTAATCACCCACCCGTAGCGCAGCCCCGCATCGAAAATTCCCGTATTCGAAGTCCCGCCCGGCACCGAGTGCCCACCCCCGCTCCACACTTGCACTTCGTGACCACCGTCTTCCGGCCCCGCCTGCGCAAACCCCGCCCCCGCCGCCGCAATAAGAACGGCGCCCATCGAAAAGAATTTCAAACCCGAAACCAGCAATCCGCCCCGCCTCTTCGCTCGCCTCATGGTTTACGAGGTTGCCCCACTCCCGCATTTTTTGCAACCCCAGCTTCTTGGTCGGATTGCATCCCCCCTTGGAAACAGAAAAAGGGCGCGGCCCTTAAGCCACGCCCCATGAACTTCTGAAATTCTCCGCAGCCGCTACGCCACGCGATTCCGCCCGCTACCTTTTTCCCACCAGACCGCCGGATCTTCCGGCCGATTCAGCATCTGCGACAGCTCTTTCTTGATCTCCGCCAGGCGGTTGGCGCGCATCTCCACCGCCGACTGGTCAATCTGACTGTCTGAACTCTTGCTCGCAAACCGAGCGTTCATGTTCCGCAAATCCGTGATTTCCTGACGAAGGCTGGAGAGGTGTTCCAAGATGTATGGCATATTTTTAATTTTAACCCAGATTCACGAATCCGCCGCATTATTCTCCGCCACCCCAAACCCCGCTCCCACAACCGCAGCACAACCGAATACCTCGTCAGTTTCACCAACGTTACTGCCTCGGTTACTCCGCAAAATCTTGCATCTTGCACTCAGCCTGCACTCCTTCCGGTGCTACAATTTCCATGGACTTATTCGCTGTCGTTCATCGGAGGCCCGATGTCCAGACTCACGCTCCTTCTTCCCGCCGCTTTCATTTCCTTAACCGCACTTTCCGCACAACAAGCTCCAACCCCGCAGAAAGTCACGCCCCCCTCTTACTCCGCCATCCCGGCCGCAGCCGCCAAGCAGCCCAATCCCGTCAAATCCTCGCCCGAGTCTCTCGCCCGCGCCAAGAAATGGTGGAACCTCGACTGCGCCATGTGCCACGGCAGTGCCGGCGACGGCAAAGGCAGCCTCGCCGCCGACATGAAACTCCAGATCGCCGACTTCACCGATCCCGCCTCCCTCAAAGACCGCACCGACGGCGAGATCTTCTACATCATCAAAACCGGCCATCAGGACATGCCTCCCGAAGGCACCCGCATCAAGCCCGAAGAAAATTGGGACCTCGTCAACTACGTCCGCTCCCTCGCCAAAAAGTCCGCGCCCGAATCGAAGCCCTAGCCCAGCCCTTTTTCGCTCGCACCGATCTCTGTCATCCCGCCCGGAGCGGAGCGAAGCTGTGTCGAGACGTAATTCCGATCTCTGTCATCCCGACCGGAGCGCAGCGAAGCGAGCGCAGTGGAGGGACCTGCTTTTCTTGGCAGCTCACCGACGCCCGCCCACCCCGGCCCCTTTTCGCTCGCACGAATCTCTGTCATCCCGACCGGAGCGCAGCGAAGCGAGCGCAGTGGAGGGACCTGCTTTTCTTCGCAGCTCACCGACGCCCGCCCACCCCGGCCCCTTTTCGCTCGCACGAATCCCTGTCATCCCGACCGGAGCGCAGCGAAGCGAGCGCAGTGGAGGGACCTGCTTTTCTTCGCAGCGCATCGAAGCCCGCGAAGTCGTGGCTAAGCAACCCTTCAACCGTGATCCCAGTCACCGCGCCGCCTCCCCCCCCCGCCTACAATTTTCTTGACGTCCCGAAACACGAGAGGAGATTCCATGACGGCAAGCACACCAGTCGCTCCCACCGCCCACCAGTCCGCAACTCGCCCGCGCCCCACCCCCGCGGAACTCGGACAATACCTGCGCGAAGAGGACCACGCATTCCTCTACACCGTCCTCTTGAACGCCGCCTTCCGTGCCGAAGAGCTCGGCGTCACTCCCGACCAGTTCCTCGAAATCTGCCGCGCCGCCGCCGCTCCCCATCACAAGCTGCTCGATTCCGAAGAGGTCATCATCGAGCCTTCGCCGCGCCTGAAAGAACTGGGCTTCACTCCAGAGCGTTTCCTGGAAATGTCCGAGACCATCGTTAGCGTCATGCGCCAGCTCTTGATGGAAAATCTCGGCTAGCTCCTCTCCAATCTCCCCATGAGGCGCGGACGTCCTCGCCCGTCCGCCCAGCGCAGCGAGGCCCTGTCCACGAATGCCTCCCTACACCAGTTCACGTCGAAAGCCCGTGTCGGTCGGACACTCCTGTCCGACGCCTTTGACCTTGATTTTGCTTTGAACGAGCGCGGCTTTCAGCCGCGCCGCTACACGGATCTTGGGTGGCGCAGCGCTTCCAGCGCTGCGATAAGCCCGTGCAGTACCGTGGAAGAGCGCGCGTCAGCGCCGCGCACAAAACCGGGAAGGGCACGAGTTCCACTCGTGCCGAATCAGCCTCAGAAACGGAAACCCGGCTTCAGCCGCTGAGACTCGTGTGGGTCGGACACTCCTGTCCGACGCCTTTGACTTTGATCTTGCGTTGAAGGAGCGCGCCGCTACGTCGGACCTTAGGTGGCGCAGCGCTTCCAGCGCTGCGATAAGCCGTGCAGTACCGTGGAAGAGCGGCGCTTCAGCACCGCGTAAAAACCGGGAAGGGCACGAGTTCACTCGTGCCGCATCGGTCCACGAAAAAGGAACCAGGCTTTAGCCTCTGAGGTAGATTGGTCTGAATAAAAGGGAGTAGCACATCACCTCCTCCGAACCCCGCCCGGCGCGGTAGAATATCTGTCATGGCGACTTCAAACCGCAAAAAGGCGTCGGCTGTGCCTACTTCCATAAAGGGCAAATCTGCGATGGATACGCTTCTCGGCACCATGCGAGACATTATTGAAGACGGCGCACGCGGAATGACTCCGAAAGAGCGGCAAGAGTCTGAGAACAATTTTAACGCCGCCCTAGACCGCGCTGTTGCCTCTCGGAAACGACGGCGCGAAACTGCGTAATCACGTCCTTTAATTCACTTGTTGTTATCTTCGGTTTTGCCGCCTTCACCGCCACAATAAATTCCGGCTCATCTTCGGGCACGCCTTCCTCTTTTCACCCGCGCGCGAGACCCGCGCGCCGCTTCAACAACGGGGTCGGGCCTGGAGATGTTCGCGCTTTTCGGGCGCGACCCAGGGACCATAGAAAGGCAGCCTGAATTAACCGCCCGTTCACGACACGACGCGGCGGTCCGATGTTATAATTTCGCCCAACTTTTCCGACCCGGGAAGGAGACTCAACCTGACAACACCCAGGCTGCCCCAGCATCGCGAGCTGCCTCTAGCTTTGTGCGTAAAAAGAGCCGTCACCCTTCTGCTGCTAGTCGCACTGTCCGCGCTCAGTTCGAGCGCCAATCCAGGCCCGCAAGCCCAGAACGGCCAGGAAATCCTGACGAATGCGGACGTGGTCAAGATGGTGCGGGCGCACCTCGGCGTGGATGTCATGCTGAACCAGATCAACATTGATGCGGGAAATTACTCCCTCAGCAAAGACGACCTGATCAGGCTGAAGCAAGCAGGCGTCCCGGACAAGGTGATCGCGGCGATGCAGGCAAAGGGTGGAGCTGCCGCCAAAGCGAATCCGAAGCAGTGCGAGCGAATAAGTAGACGATGGCAGACTGAAAAGCTCCCGGATCATCCCTTGACCGGAGCAGCTAAGTCCAGGATAAAGATCTGTCTTCCCGCCAGCTCAGAGGAAATATTCGAGCTGAGTGCACATTGCGAAGACACCCAACTCCTCGGCGTTACAGCACGATCCGCCGTCATGGACATTCGTAGTACGACGCCTGGACCGGGATTCCAGCGGATCCCAGGCGACGAGCAGTGGTCGCGGGGGGCACAGTGCACTTGGATGAAAGTGGCACTCGATAACAGCGTCGTCCGAAGTGTCCAGTCTATCGACTGTGAAAATGGCACAGTAGCCCAGCTTGAACTCCTCTATGGAACCGTAGACCAGCTCGCGCAGAAGGTGCGGGGCTTGCTCCCTCAAGCCAGCCCTTCGAACAATCCTGGAGTCAACGTTCTCATCGATATGTTGCTTAATAAGCCTATCGAGTTGAGAACGAGGTACTTCAAAGAGCACACGGTCCTCGTTGACGACGTGCTTCCGTTAGAATCAATGCGGGTCGAGCTGGCGCTTGCAAACGGCGATAGACCAATTGTTACCATCCCGATTGATTCCACGTTTCGGGATTTTATCCACTCCTGCGCATCCGGGGCAAATTCGACCGCGGCCTCACCCCAGCCGGGCGCCGCAGAGGGAATGCCGCCTGCGCCAGGCGCGCCGTCGGCCTCCGCCGCCGGAGCCACTCTCATTGCGCAGCAGCCTGCCGTGGCGGAACTGGAAAGCAAACTGTCGGCCATATTGAGGGCGGCTGCGTCTAAATATGGACTCGGTCCGGGTGGCTATTCCAGAGAACTGGAGTACATCAATCGATATCTTGATACCTGCGTATTGTCGGATGTGCCGCCAGGAACCCAGCCTCCGAGCGTGAATGATCCGAGATACGAAATCTGCCAGAGACAAACAGGCAAGGTGGGGTTTATGGGTAGTTCGAAGGATGTATCGATGGCCGTCAACAGTCCCCACAACCCATTCAACCCCAAGGCCCCAGGGAAACGGGATGTGCTGCTGTATAACGGGCAACAGGCAAACACCCCTTGGCAACCGGGTGAAAAAAATACCGTAACAATTGCAATATTTCTTCCGCCCGATGGGCCAGGAATTCTTAACAGCAGCAACTTTGATGAACTGATCAGCAACGTTGACGTAAAGGGAAGATCGTCGCCTGATTTTGCGTCGGCATCGACAACAGCAGATGACTCGAAGGCCACCGTCCGTTTTTATGTGGGAACCATTCCGGATAAACATACGTATGGCGTGCGAACGGCTGCTTGGGTCGATGCCCTTGGCAATAGACACCCTGCCCAGTACACTCCGCCAAAGGTAATTCCAGTGTCAGGAGACCGGGTGAAAGCCCCGCACTGCTCGGAGCCGGTGGAGGCCGCCGCGAGCGCGGCGCTGCAAAACAGAATGCGCTTCGCGCAAGTCGAATTCGAGAACGAAACGGAACTTCCGCTTGTGTTGCAAAAGAAGGGAGCAACCTCCTCGCAGACTAATCTATCGCCTCATTCCAAGATTGCCCTTTCCAGTCAGTCCGGCGACGTCTGGGCTGTGGTCAATCAAAGTTCGCAATGCATCATCAACTTCACTTCGCCAGCCAGCACGACGGAATGGAATGTCGTCATTCCCGCCAAGGGATTGGGGCACAAAGAGACGAAAAGTGCCATATCGTCCCCGGGTTTCGCGGTATCGTCGTCGCCTGTAACCAATGATGTTCAGACGCAAGCCCCGCCGCTATCGCCGTCCGAAGCCGCTGACGCCCAGGTAAAGGCGGCCTCCTTCTACTACAAAAAGCAATACCAGGACGCGCTGCCCCTAGCCGGGGAAGTCTGCGCTTCGGGAAATCAAGACGGATGCGCCCTCCAGGGCTTTCTCTACGCCTTTGGCCTCGGCGTTCCCGCCGACCCCGCGCGCGGAAAGGACCTGATGGCGAGATCCTGCGAGGCCGGCAACAGCATAGGCTGCGACGTGCTCGGCCTGGCCTATAGCAGGGGCGTCTCCGTTACCAAGGACCCCAACAAGGCCTCCGCGCTTTTTACCAGTTCTTGTAAAGGTGGTTTCTACGACGGCTGCGCGAACCTGGCTACGATCTACCTTTACGGCATTGGAGTCCATCAGGACAGCGACAAGGCCTTGGAGAATTTTGATAAGGCCTGCACTCTTGGACATGAGCAATTCACCGAAGCGTGCGAGGGAGGCTACGCCAACGCGTGCAAGAATCTGGCACGTTGCTACTCCCGCGGCATCGCCGCCCCACAGGATTCGGCGAAGGCCAAGGAATTGTTGAACCAAGCCTGCAAAATGGGAGACCGAGCCGCTTGTAGCGAGGCACTTAATTTGAAATGACGTATTGATCTTTTGCTTGAAAACCGCGAGAGCCTGGGCGCCGGCGTTCCCAAGGACGAAAAAAGGCCCCACTCTCCCGAGCAGGGCCTTTGATTTTACCGACGACCAACGACCGACGACCGACGACCGACGACCGACGACCGTTCTTAGTACATGCCTTCCATGCCGCCGCCGCCGTGTCCGCCGCCCGCCGGAGCTCCCTTTTTCTCTTCCGGGATCTCCGCCACCAGCGCTTCGGTCGTCAGCATCAGCGCCGCAATCGAGCCCGCGTTGGTCAGTGCCGTACGCACCACCTTCGTAGGATCGAGCACGCCCGCCTTGACCAGATCTTCATACTCGTCGGTCAGGGCGTTGAAGCCGTAGTTGGTTTCCTTGGATTCGAGCACCTTGCCGAGCACGACCGCGCCTTCTTGGCCGGCGTTTTCGACAATCTGCCGCATTGGCTCTTGCAGGGCGCGCTTCACGATGTTCACGCCGATCTGCTCGTCCGGATCTTCGACCTTCAGCTTGTCGAGAGCCGCAACGCAACGCGCCAGTGCCACTCCGCCGCCCGGGACAATTCCTTCTTCCACGGCTGCGCGAGTCGCATGCATCGCATCTTCCACGCGCGCTTTCTTCTCTTTCATTTCCGTTTCGGTCGCGGCGCCGACTTTGATTACGGCTACGCCACCGACCAGCTTGGCCAACCGCTCCTGCAACTTCTCGCGGTCGTAGTCGCTGGTGGTCTTGTCGATCTGGCTGCGAATCTCCTTCACCCGGCCTTCAATCTCCGAGTGCTTGCCCTTGCCTTCGACCAGGGTCGTGTTGTCCTTGTCGATGGTGATCTTCTTCACCTGCCCGAGATCGCTGATCTGCACGTTCTCCAGCTTGATGCCCAGATCTTCCGTGATGGCCTTGCCGCCGGTCAGGATTGCAATGTCCTGCAGCATAGCCTTGCGTCGATCGCCGAAGCCCGGAGCCTTAACGGCCGCGACCTGCAGCGTTCCACGCAGCTTGTTGACCACGAGGGTAGCCAGTGCTTCGCCTTCCACGTCCTCGGCAATAATCAGCAACGGCTTGCCGCTCTTCGCAATCTGCTCCAGCAAAGGCAGAAGATCCTTCATCGAGCTGATCTTCTTCTCGTTGATCAGAATGTAAGCATTCTCGATCGCAACTTCCATCCGCTCCGGATCGGTAACAAAGTAAGGCGACAGATATCCGCGGTCAAACTGCATCCCTTCGACCACTTCCAACTGCGTCTCCAGCGTCTTCGACTCTTCCACAGTAATAACGCCGTCCTTGCCAACCTTCTTCATCGCCTCAGCAATAATGTGCCCAATCGTCTCATCATTATTCGCCGAGATCGTCCCCACCTGCGCGATCATTTCCCCCGAGACGGGCTTGGAGAACTTGTCGAGTTCGCCTTTGGCGCGTTCGCCGGTTTTTTTATCGATGGAACCGCAGACGAGTGAGACGGCTTTCTCGATGCCGCGCTTCATGGCCATGGGATTGGCGCCGGCTGCGACCGTCTTTACGCCTTCGCGGTAGATTGCCTGGGCGAGAACGGTGGCGGTGGTGGTGCCGTCGCCGGCTACGTCAGAGGTTTTGCTGGCGACTTCGCGAACCATCTGGGCGCCCATGTTCTCGAGGCCGTCCTTGAGTTCGATTTCCTTGGCTACGGTGACGCCGTCCTTGGTGATGGTGGGCGAACCGAATTTCTTTTCGATGACAACGTTGCGGCCCTTGGGGCCGAGCGTGACTTTTACAGCGTCGGCAAGAAGGTTAACGCCGCGCAGGATGGCCTGGCGGGACTCTTCTCCGTGTACGATTTGTTTTGCCATTGTGATTTTCTCCTTGATGAATTCTGTGTTGCTGACGTCTGGGCTTCGGGCTTCGGCTATCGGGCTTCGGCTAAACCTGCCGGCCTGACGGTGAGCGGAAGACGATGCCCTCGATTTAATGGCTGCGAGCTGTGAGGCTGATGAGCTCCTGGTGTTGCCGAAGCCCGAAAGCCGAAGCCCGAAGCCTGTTACTTGCGTGAGCCGGCGAGTTCTTTCTTGCTGGGTGTGGCTGCGCCGGTGAGGACGCCGAGGACTTCGTCTTCTTTCATGATGATGAAGTCTTCGCCATCGATCTTGATCTCAGTGCCGGAATACTTGCCGAAGAGGATGCGATCGTCTTCGTGAACGGCGAGAGGGAAGGTCTTGCCTTCGTCGTTGGTGCGGCCTTTGCCGGTGGAAACGACGATGCCCTCTTGCGGTTTGTCTTTTGCGCTGTCTGGGATGATGATGCCGCCTCGGGTGGTGGAAGCTTCCTCGACGCGACGTACCAGGATGCGGTCATGTAGTGGGCTGAATTTTGCCATGGTGGTGACTCCTTTCAATGTTGATCGAAGGTTGACTTTACGTAAACCTATGAGATGTTTAGGGTTAAGACGGGCTGTTAGCAGTCTCGCCTACTGAGTGCTAATTGTAGGAGCGGGAGGGGGGAGTTGTCAAGGGGCGCGGTGGCCGGTAATCAGTGGTCGGTGTAGAGCGCCAGCGCTCTCGCACGGCGGGCACCGATTCGCCGCCGGTGAAAGTCGCAGGCAACCTCGACGGTTCGCTCCGTTACGCACTCGCAGATTTCTTTTGTACAATCCAACAGTCCCAGGTAAGTCAGCGGCGTCCCGACTCATTGTCCCGAAGGAGGCTTAATGGCTGATGGCAAACGCCCTCCGATAGCGGTCTATCTTGTCCCCATAATGGTTGGCGTTGTCGGATTATTTCGGGTGAAACGAGGCCCAAGTTTCGCGACGTATCGCGCTGTGGACATCGTTCAGCTTCTCCGCTCCGGTGTATGTTTCGGTGCTGCCATGGTGGGATAATCTTCATGCTTCGGACGCGACCGTGACGCTAGAGAATGGCACGGCCCGAGACTCTGGTTTGTGAAACGTCGCTCTTACACTCATCGACGCCGGAGGCTGAGCGCTAGCGCCTGGGCCTCGACGAGCTTTCTCAATCTTCGCTGGACTCCAGGTTGTGGTCTTCGAAAGGCGGCGAGCGCATAGGGCCGATGTTGCCGCCAAGGCAGGAGCGTTTGGAATCGTGGGCTTTGAAATCCGTCCGCTGCTCCGCTCAGTTAATAATCCTCAAGGTCATACTGTTGGTGAGCGGGCCTGCGAGCGCGGAAGGGGCACTGCCGATTGGCAACCGCCATGGTGCTAAATGGCCGACAGTCAAAAGCGCGTAATGTTCACGGCAATGACGAATCTGGCAGCGTTCTTATCTTGCTCGGATATAATGCGTGCGAGAATTCCGGTTGCGATTCGTGTCGCGCTTGAGGGTGTCCAAATGCAAGTGCATCTGTTTTGGTCCCGTCTGCTTACCAGTCTGCTAGCGTCGCTTGCATGCTTCCTTTCTGCCTGTGGTGGGAGCAGCAGCAGCAGCAGCAGCGGAAACTCGGTCAACGCAGTCAACGAATGGGTCTGGATGAGCGGAGCCAATCAGGATAACCCCGTGCCTCCGGGAGCGCCTGGACCCGGTTCAGCACCGTACAATTCAGATCCGTATTACGGAACGCTGGGTGTGGCTGGAGTCGCTAATGTGCCGGGCGGTCGTAATTCCGCAGCCTATTGGACTGGCGTGAATGGAAATCTCTGGCTCTTCGGAGGCGATGGACTTGATGGAAGTCCAGCACCAATCGAAGGCCTGCTTAATGATCTTTGGGAGTATGGCCCCACGACAAACGAGTGGACTTGGATGGGAGGGAGCAGCACTCTCCCGACCGCAGACGCCTCTTGCCTGGAGGGACCGGGTTTCTGTGGCTTACCCGGCGTGTACGGATCGCTAGGAACTCCAGGCCCGTCATATAACCCGGGTGGCCGGAAGCTCGCACTTACCTGGGCCGATAGCGCGGGCAATCTGTGGCTTTTTGGGGGTTTCGGTATTGACTCAGCGGGAGTTCTGGGGTATCTGAATGACCTCTGGAAATTCAATCCATCAACCAAAGAGTGGGCATGGATCAGCGGCAACATGTCCTCGGGACAGGTAGGCGTTTACGGCGCGCAAGGTGTCGCCGATCCGGGAAATGTGCCGCCGGGGCTCTTCGGGGGAACTGGATGGATCGACACAAACGGCAAAATGTGGCTTTTTGGCGGAAGCGGGACGACGTCAACTGGAGTTCAAGGTTACTACTTCAATAATCTCTGGCAGTTCGATCCTTCGAGTAACGAATGGACCTGGATGAGTGGTGCAGGTGCCGCCACCGGTCCTGCCTACGGCATTTACGGAACTGTTGGAATCAGCGCGCCAGGCAATATTCCTTCGGGAAGATCTGGTGGGACGGGTTGGACGGATTCCAGCGGCAATATGTGGCTTTTCGGTGGATACGGCCTTTACCCGCAAAGCCAGGGTACAGGCTCGGAGAATGACCTCAATGATCTCTGGGAGTTCACCCCCTCCTCCAATCAGTGGACATGGATAGCGGGAACCGCTGGCGGCGTACCAAACTCCTATGGCAATCCGGGTCCGCCCCCCGGCTCTTACGGCACTCTGGGAGTTGCCTCTGCCAGCAATTTCCCCGGTGGCCGGGATGGAGCAACGGGGTGGGCCGATAGCGCTGGAAACCTTTGGCTCTTCGGTGGCGAAGGAAACGATTCCACCGGAAACTGGGGCCCGCTCAATGACCTATGGGAGTTTAGTCGAGCCGACAACCAATGGACATGGGTGGGCGGGGATAATACCTCGTGGCAAGGCGCCGTTTACGGCGCGGAAGGAACGCCGGCTGCCGGTAACATCCCGGGCGCTCGCTACAACGCAGCAGCTTGGAAAGACAGTGGTGGGAGCTTCTGGCTCTTCGCGGGATGGGGCATTCTCGACGGTCCGACGGGCGGCTCGACAGCACTCAACGATCTTTGGCGTTACCAGCCATAAGTTGTGTCCCTCTCACTCGCTCGGAAGTTCAGCGCAGGAACAATGCCAGCCCCGCTCGCGCGTCCGCGCCGTGCACCGCGATTCAATTTTCGACCGTCCCAACCTGGCCATCAGCATGGTGTCGAGAGATTCTCCACGCCCAATTCTCGGGATAATCGACCGGGCTCCGTGAATGGGAGAGTTGCGGAGGGAGCCTCCTTTTAGGCCTCAGGGGCTGAAGCCCGCATTCTTCTGGCCCTCTTGCGGCACGACTGAAGTCGTGCCCTTCCCGATCTCGCTTCGGGAGTGAGCCGGGGCGCAGTCAACTGCATAGGTCCCTTCGTTGGGAGTCGCTCGCTTCGCGTGCGACTCCGCTGCCTCAGGATGACAATCGAAGTGTCCGTCCCACGTGAGTGTCGGCGGTGGGAAGAAGAGCAGGTCCCTCCACTGCGCTCGCTTCGCTCCGCTCCGGTCGGGATGACAACGAAATGATTTGCCGCGCATAATCCTCAGCGGTAGTGGAATCCCACCCTTCGACTTCGCTCAGGGCAGGCTTTCTCGCAAAGGACGCGAGAAATGGGGCACCCGGGGGTAAGTCTCCTCTCTGTCATCCTGAGGGCCGCGTTTTTTGTGGGACGAAGGACCTATGGAGTCGTCGGCAGCGGCGGTGCTGACGGCAGACAGCAGGTCCCTCGACTCCGCATGACCGTCCTTCGGACGCTCATGCTGCGCTCGGGATGACAGGGTGGTGGTGGCGGAGGCGAAGGGGATGCGGGCCAGGCCCAATAGCCGGGTGTCGACATGAAGTTGGGTTGTGGACAGGGAGGTTGAACGTAAACCGGGAGAGCGGGAGGTTCAATATTGATGCTGATGCCGATTGAGATCTGCGCCAGGACTACCGCAGGCATTAAGGCCAGCGCTCCCAGGATGACAGCTTTTGAGAGGAACCGTATACCGAAAGTTTTCATTCGAAACCGTCCTGTCTAGCACAGTCGCGCTGGCTGTAAAGATTCGGGCATTTGCTTCCCGATGGCTCGGTGTACTAAGGGGCTAGCCCAGCCGACGCATTTCGTCGGAGCTCGCGCGAGTTGGAATGCCCCTACCCTGAAGTTTACCGGGAGGCTTGGGAGTTCTTCGGGAAGAAGACTGGACGGCGCTAGGGGGTGAGGGATTGGGCGGCGGTGGTTAGGGCGGCGGGCAGGGCTGCGGAGTGGGGAACGCCGCCTTGGGCGAGGTCTTGGCTGCCGCCGCCGCGTCCACCGAGTGGGGCGAGAGTTTGTTTCAGGAGCGCGCCCATGTCGTGGGGCTGGCCGAGAGATTGAGCGAAGACAAGCGCGGGCTGGGGCGAATCGGTGGCGAGCAGAGCGATTACTGCGGGAGTTTGGCGGGTGAGTTTCTGGGCGAGGAGCTTGAGGAAGTTGAGGTCGCGGCCGGAGAAGGTGCGAACGACGAGCTTGCGGCCGTGGGATTCGGGAGTTTCGGCTAAGAGGGTTGCGGCCTGGGCGGAGGCGAGGTCGTCCTGCGATTGCTCGGCTTGCTTGCGCAGGGCGCGGATTTCGTCGAGAGATTTGCGGGCTTGCTGGGGAACGTCGTAGATGTGGGCGGAAAAAAGAGCGGCGGTTTCGGTGAGGGTGGAGAAATCGCGGCGGGCGGTGGAGACGGCGCGCTGGCCGGCAACGAATTCGACGCGGTATCCCTGGCGAACTTTTTCGGTCTTGCGGAGGAGAATGGCTCCGATTTGTCCGGTTTGGTTCACGTGAGTGCCGCCGCAGGCGGTGAGATCCCAGTCGCGGATGTCAATGAGGCGAAGGTGGTCGCGCTCGGCGGGAGGGAGTTTGCGCAGGCCGAGCTTTTCCGCTTCGTCGCGGGTGACGTAGCGGACTTCGACGGGACGGTTTTCGAGGATGATTTCGTTGGCTTCGCGTTCGGCGGATTCGATTTGAGTTTTAGTGAGCGAGGGCGTGTCTAGATCGTCGATCTGCAAATCAATCGAGCAGTAGTCATCGGCCATGTGGAAAGAGATGGTGGGCATATTGAAGAGGCGGACGAAGGCAGCGGAGAGCAGGTGCTGGGCGGAGTGTTGCTGCATGTGATCGCGGCGGGGGGCGGAATCGATTTCGCCGCGGACGCGGGTTCCGGGCGGCAGGTTCTTGAGTGGGGCCTCGAGGTAGTGGATGACTTGGCCGTCTTCGGTGTCGGCGACTTCGGTGACGCGGAGGCGGGCGGCGGGGTCGCTCGCGGGTTCGGAGGGAAATATCCAGCCAGTGTCGTGGATTTGGCCGCCGCTGGTGGGGTAGAAAGCGGTGCGGTCGAGAATGAGCGCCGGGCGCGGGGTTTCGATGACGGAGCGGACTTCGGCGTCGAAGTGGTAGAGGAAGGAATCCTGGTAGTAGAGGCGGCCGGTCATGAGAAATCCGTCATTAGCATAGGTGGCTTGCGGAGGGTTATCAAGTTGGGAAGCTGCGATAGCAGACGCTGAGCGGAACGCGGGCACATCCAGACCTTCAACACAGAAGACGCAGGGGTTCACAGGGTAAACCTCGTGCGGCTTATGGCTTTCGCTTCGATGGTATCTTTAGTCGTAGTGGTCGTAGTGGTTGCGGTTGAGTGCGCGGCGATCTTATGGACGTTCTGCAAAGGCTGTTTGAGCAGCGTTTCGGCACGCCGGCGGTGCGGGTGCAGGCGCTGCAGGGGCAACTGGGAGGGTCGGGGCGGAGGATCGTCCGGTTAACGAGCGACAAGGTTCGTGCGATTGGGATTCTGTATGACGTGCGCGAGGAGAATGTTGCGTTCCTGGAATTTTCCCGGCATTTTCGGCGGCATGGATTGCCGGTGCCGGAGATCTATGCGGAAGATTTGAATCACGGCGCTTATCTGGAAGAAGACTTCGGGGATACGACGCTGTTCGAGTTTCTGTCGAAAAACCGGGTGGGGGAGAAGATTGGGGCGGACGCGGTAGAAGCGTACCGGAAGGTTGTGGCGGTGTTGCCGCGATTTCAGATCGAGGCGGGGCGCGATTTGGATTACAGCGTTTGCTATCCGCGGGGGAGTTTCGACCGGCAATCCATTGCGTGGGATTTGAATTACTTCAAGTATTACTTTCTGAGGCTGGCGGGGATTGGTTTCAACGAGCAGGCGCTGGAAGACGATTTCGATCGACTGACGAATTTTCTGTTGAGCGCCGACTGCAACTATTTTCTCTATCGCGATTTCCAGTCGCGCAACGTCATGCTGAAAAACGGGGAGCCATTTTTTCTGGACTATCAGGGCGGGCGCAAGGGGGCGCTGCAATATGACGTCGCTTCCCTTCTCTACGATGCCAAGGCCGATCTGCCGCCGGAGTTGCGGCAGCAGTTGCTCGATCTGTATCTCGACAAGCTTGGCGGCTTCGTTGAAGTGAAGCGCGAAAGCTTTCTTCATTACTACTATTCCTATGTTTATGTGCGCATCATGCAGGCGTTGGGAGCTTATGGGTTTCGCGGATTTTATGAGCGCAAGGCGCATTTTCTGCAGAGTGTTCCGTACGCACTGAAGAACCTGCGCTGGCTGCTGCACAACGTGAAGGTGCCGATCGCGCTGCCGACGCTGATGGAAGCGTTCAACAGCATGCTGGCGTCGGAAAAACTGCAGGGGCTGGCGTCGGAGGCGGAGAACCTGGCGGTGCGGATTTGGAGTTTCTCGTTTCATCGGGGCCTGCCGAAGGACGAGAGCGGACATGGCGGCGGGTTCGTGTTCGATGGCCGGAGCTTGCCGAATCCGGGGCGGGAGGAACGATTCAAGACGCTGACGGGGCGGGATGCGCCGGTGATCGACTACCTGAATCAGCAGGAGAGCGTGCATCAGTTTCTGGCGAGCGTGATGTCGCTGGTGGATGCGAGTGTGAGCGAGTATCAGCGGCGCGGGTTTAAGAGTTTGATGGTGTCATTTGGGTGCACGGGCGGGCAGCATCGGTCGGTTTATCTGGCGGAGCAGTTGGCGAAGAGGTTGCGCGGGAGGAATGGAGTGGAGGTGGTGGTAAGGCATCGGGAGTTGGAGGGTGATAGTGCGGTGTAATAAGGAAGCGAGCCTGAGGCGGTTCCTAAAAGCGGGTTCCTCACCGGGCTTTTAGCCCGGTTCGGAATGACAAAAACACCATACCGGCTTGATGCACGTTCGGAATGACAAGAGCACCATATCGGCTTAGTGGCGGCTTCGGAATGACAAGAATAGCGTTGGGGACGCCGGCGCGATGAAGGCGATGATCCTAGCGGCGGGGCTGGGGACGAGGCTGCGGCCGCTGACGAATGATCGCCCTAAGGCGCTGGTGGAAGTGGCGGGACGGACGTTGCTGGAGATCACGCTTTCGCGCTTGCGCGTTTTTGGGGTTCGCGAGGTGATGGTCAATGTGCATCACTTTGGCGATATGGTGGTCGATTATCTGAAGAGGAATGCCAACTTCGGGATGCGCATTGAAGTTTCGCACGAAGAAGAGTTGCTGGACACGGGCGGAGGATTGAAGAAGGCTGCTTGGTTTTTTCTTGAGGATTCAGCGGGGCGGGATGAGCCGTTCATTCTGCACAATGTCGATGTGATAAGCACGATTGATCTGGCGCGGATGGTGCAGTTTCATCAGGAGCATCAGTCGCTGGCAACGCTGGCGGTGCAGGAGCGGGAGACTTCGCGGTATTTGCTGTTCGATGAGCAGGGGCAGCTTGGCGGGCGGCGGGCGGGACGCGATGGAGTTCCGGAGCTGGTTCGAGATTGTCAGCCGATGCAGGCGCTGGGTTTTTCCGGGGTGCATGTGATTTCGCCTCGGCTTTTGTCGATGATGACGGAAGATGGCGCGTTCTCGATTATCGCTGCTTACTTGCGGCTGGCGGCGCAGGGAGAAAAAATCCTTGGCTTTCGGGCGGATGAATATTATTGGCTGGATCTGGGGCGTCCGGAGAATGTGGCGCGGGCGGAGCGGGATGCGGGCGCGGGATTGTCTGGCTAGAGGCGAGCGCGCGAATGCGGTCGGCGAGCGCGAGTAGCGAAATCAGTTGACACGCTCTATCGACGGCACTAGGATGCCGCCATGGTGCGCATGACTTGGCCGCGCGCCATTCCAGCAGAGCAGTTCCCCCCACCGCATCTGTTTGAGGCAGACTCTGACAACCTACCCACCGGTGGAGGGCGACGTGAAACACAGAATTCTGTTGGTTTTTCTATTCTTGCTGTATGGTTCCACCGCTAACGCTCAACTCTACACAATCACTGGCCTGGGACCACTTTCTCCGACCGCGATCAATATGTGGGATCAGGTTGCGGGTAATTACAATGGACATGCCTACCTTTGGGAGTTTGGCCGCGGTATGCGTGATCTGGGTACGTTGCCTGGCGGAACGGGAAGCTATGCTACCGGCATCAACGATCTTGGCGCGGTGACCGGCACGGCGGATGGAGCGGGTACCGTGATTTCGACCGACAGCGCATTCCCCGACGAGCCATGCAGCGATCTCACTCAGCCTTTCGTTTGGACAGCGAAGACTGGAATGACAGGGATCGGTACGATCGGCATACAGCCGGACCTGCTTTACCCGTACTGGTGCCAGATTCCGTTTTATGGGATGGGCATCGACGGTCCCGGCCAAGTGGTCGGATTCATGGCAGAAATCGAAACCTATCAGTTCGCATTTTCCTGGACGAGTGCCGCCGGCTGGAGTTTATTCGGAAGCAGCTATCAGCCAAGCATCAGCAATGGAATCACCGATCGCAGCGTAATTTTTGGTCAGACCGGTAACATTAACGGCGAGGCGGCGCTTTGGAGGGAGGGTGTGGAAACCGACCTCGGTGCCTTAGGTGAGGGGGTTTACAACAGTTCGGCGAATGGAGCTACTGACCAGGGAGAAGTTGCCGGCTGGTCCACGACTGCTCCTCTTTCACAAGATTGCCTGGACGGGGACCCCACTGGCTGTCCGTTCCATGCTGTCTTGTGGACTCGACAGGGAGAAATCAGCGATCTGGGGACTCTGTCCGGAGATACTTTCAGCATGGCGGTGGGCATAAACTATTTTGGACAGGTGATCGGCTCTTCCGGAAATTTCCTGGAATCTCTGGGTCCGGGTGGAACACTGACAGTCGTTGGACGCCCCTTTCTCTGGACCGAGCGCAAGGGAATGCAAGATCTGAATACTCTGATTCGCTCCGGCTCGGGCTGGGTGCTCAACTCGGTGAGCGGCATTAATGTGTGGGGACAGATCGTGGGATCGGGAACTTTTAACGGCGAGACCCGCGGTTTTCTGCTGACACCGTAGGGGTGCAGGTATGGGCAACTGAGAATGTGGCGCGGGCGAAGCGGGATGCGGGCGCGGGATTGTTTGGTTAGAGGCGAGCGCGCGAACGACAGGAGGATGAGTGTAATGGCGATGTTTCGTCAACGAACCCATTCCGCACCGGCTATTCGTGTGGGTTGGGCTCTGTGATGTTGGGCTGTTCGGGGCTCGTTGTTCTACCTGCCGCTCCGGGAGGGATTTTGGATACAAGCGGGGAGTCTTCGGGATTTGATGGCCAATAGCCAGTGTTGCTGTCGTCCAAGTTGGCTGAAATAGCGAAGCATATCAACATAACGACCATAGAAGCGACGAACAGCAGAAGTTGAGTCCCGGTACGCAACGGAACAAGCCAAAAGACCACCGCCGAAATTCCCGCGATTACCTTGATGATGTTCAGTGCTACTTTCTTTGCTGTCATGGGGCTAGGCTGTGCCTATTTGAAAATCAGAGCGTAAATAAAATACAGCGCAACACCAGCGAAAATCAGACCGACTGCCGACATCTGCATCCGGTTCCAGTCCTTCCGTATCTCGCCGCCGCCCATGAGACTGCGTCCGAAATGCCTCATACCCCAGTCTGGATTGAAGGCGCAACCGATGCCAATCGCGGCAAACGCAAGAAGGAACGCGAGAAGAAGCGCAGCCTTAGCAAAATTCAGCATGTCCTCAGACCATCCGACGTTGTAAGTGTATGCCGAGACAGCGAGATTTCGCCATTAACTGTCGCTATCAGGCCTTAGCGCTCAAAACCCCGCTCGGCAGGGTCAATGAGTGTAATGGGGATGTTACGACAATTGAGGAGACTCGATTAGAGTGGTTGGCTCGGATTGCTTCCGGTTTGCCGAGAAGAACGAAGCCGCTGGCGCGGCGGACGGTGCGCGTGAGATAAATCCGCCACGTATGAGGTGCGTAGTTACTTCACTTTTCCGCGGCATTGGAAGTGCCTGCATTTGCGCTTGGGCTCAAACAACAGGCGAACAACACCCATTCAGATTCCATAGCCAGCCGCCTACCCCGCGCCCGCATCACTTGCCTGCCGGGGCCGTCTTCTTGTGCTCCACGAAGGTGTGCGCTTGATGACAGCTGACACACGTCTTGCCTTTCATGAAGGGATCAGACTTCAGTTGTGCCACCTGATCGGTGTGACAGGTGTCGCATGTGCTTAACGCCGGCGTGCCCGCGAAGTCCCGTGACGTTGTCTCGCCATGGCACACGGTGCATTCGACATCGTTGGCGGCATGCGGACTGGCTTTCCATTGGTCATAAATCGCCTTGTGGCAGCTGGAACAGGTATCCCCGGCTGGAATCAGCCGATGGAAAATATGCTTGGCTTGATCCTGCTGAGCAATGGCAGGTAGGACGGCAATAGCCAAAACGAGAAAAACGAACAGGGTGAGACCGAACATGCGCGCACAGAAACTATTCACGGACGGACCTCCTGAGTACGGTGCTCAAGTATAGAACCGGCGATGGCTGCAATCTAGTGATACACATCACATCTCACCAGAATGCGATCTGGGCACTGGCTGCGAAGCCTTTAGCCAAAGGAATGTTCTCCGGAATAATCAGCAATTTCATGGAGTTGTGCGCGGTTGAGGGCAAACAGGAAGTAATCCCATAACGGGAAAAGCCAGTCCGGGAAAGGCGTCTGGATGGTCCACGTAATCAGCGATTACATTCACGACCTGGTCAATGACTGCAAAACTAATGTTACGGCGGCTGGATCAGTGTCCTTAGTAAGGTCCGATGATGCCGGCGATGGCGCGGGGGGCTGGGGCTGGGGCTGGCGCGGCTTGGGCATCTTTCGTGTCCAGGACATCGAGATATTTCAGACCGGAGCCGGTGTTGAAGAGGACGACTGTGTCGTCAGGGGTGAAGAAATCGCTGGCGAGGAGTTTCTGGTAGGCGACGAGGCTGGCGGCGCCTTCGGGGGCGGCGAAGATGCCTTCGACCATGGCCCAGTGGCGAGTGGCGGCGAGGATTTCGGGGTCGGTGGCAGCGAGGGCGAGGCCTCCGCTTTGTTTCAGGATGTCGAGGATCAGATAGTCGGCGTAGGGTTTGGGGACGCGGAGGCCAGAGGCCAGGGTGGACGCGTTGGGCCACATTTCGGAAGAAGAGCGGCCTTCATCCCATGCTTTAACGATAGGGGCGCATCCTGAAGATTGCACGCTGATCATGTTGGGGCGCTCGGAGCCGATGAAACCCAGTTGCTCGAGCTCGTCGAAAGCCTTCCACATGCCGAGCAGGCCGACTCCGCCTCCGGTGGGATAGATGATGCCTTCGGGAAGCTTCCAGCCGAGTTGCTCGGCGACTTCGTAGCCCATGGTTTTCTTGCCTTCGACGCGGTAGGGCTCTTTGGTGGTGGAAACGTCGAACCATCCGTCTTTCTTCCAAGAATCAGAATCCTTTAGCTCGGCGACTTTGCGGGCGCAATCGGAGATGAGGCCGTCGACCAACGTTACATGCGCGCCGTAATAGTGGCACTCGATACGGTTGGCCATGGGAACATCTTTGGGCATGAAGATGTGGGCTTCGATCTGGGCGGCGGCGGCGTAGGCGGCGAGGGCTCCGGCGGCGTTTCCGGCGGAGGGGATGGCGAGCTTCTTCAGGCCGAAATGGCGAGCCATGGTGACAGCGGCGGAGAGTCCTCGGGCTTTGAAGGAGCCGGTGGGGTTGAGGCCTTCGTCCTTGATAAAGACATTGGGGAATTCGCGGCTGGGAAGCATGGGAGTGAAGCCTTCGCCGAGAGTGACGGGCGGGGCTTCGGGAAGGACGGCGTCGTAACGCCACATGGTGGGAGCGAGCGGCAGCAGCGACGCGGGGGAGAAGCTTTTCTTGATGCTGGCGAGATCGTAACGGGCGTAGAGGATGCCTCCGTCTTTGGGGCAAACGGTTTGGGGACGGTCGGCGGGGAAATGTTCGCCGCAGCGGGTGCATTCTAGGTGAGTGAGGCGAGGCACGCAGAGAGTTTAGCAGGGGCGAGGGTTCGGACGTATGCCTAGGAAGGCTGATTAAGTCTCGGCAGCAATACCAACGGCAGTGCCGCCGGGTAGGGATCCTTCGACTGCGGTGGTGCTTCGCGTTCGCGAAGCACCACCTACGCTCAGGATGACAAAATTACTTCGATGACAAAACTACTTGGAGCTGCGCTTGGCGGCGCGCTTCGAAGGCGGGATGCCTCGCTCCGGGCGCTCCTTCTCAATTGGATCGGAGAGGTGGTGCAGGGGCTTGTCGCCAGCCGAAGATAATTGCGGTCCGGCTTCGGGCACGGTTAATCCCTGGGCGGTGTTCATGGCCTCGTTGAAGGTGGTTCCGGACTTGGCCGCGGCTACGGCGAACACGCCGTGGGGCACGCCATTGGCGAAGGCGGTGGCGATGTAGTCGCCGACCATGAGGCCGTTCTGCGAATTCGGAAGCCAACTGAGCTTCATAGGTCCGGCGAGGCGGGTGGGAGGATTCCAGGTTGAGCCGCCGTTGTGGGAAGAAATGTAACCGACGAAAAGCCTGCAGGTTGCCTCGGTACACTTGCTCTGCGAGTAGAAGTAGTAATGAATGGCAACGTGAGCGGTGGCGCCGGAAGTGGCGGGATCGATGCCGATTCCGGGGATGAAGTGGTCCACAGTGCTGGTGGTTGGGTCGACGGGAATGCGGGCTACCGCGGACCAGTGAATGCCGTCGGTGGAAGTGCTGTAAACAAGATCGTTGGTGGAGCAACTGCTGCGGAAACGGCAATCTTCCCACACTACCCACACCGTGCCGGCACCGTCGATGGCGGCGGAAGGGAGTGGGCCGCTGCGGATGCCGCCAGCGTCGAGGTGGCTCTGAATGTTGGAGACGGCGACAGGAGCGGACCAGGACGCGCCTCCGTTGGCGGAGGTGAAGGCGGAAATGCCGGAGGTTTCAATGGGAACGACTACGGTGCCATTGGGCTGGACAAGGGGTTGGCCGCCGATGCCGGTGGCGTGGTTGGCCGTGGCGGTGGCGGGACCCCAGGTCAGGCCGCCGTCGGTTGAAGTGCTCATCAGAATTCCGTCGCCGGTGTCGGGGTTATCCCATTCGACGTAGCAATTGCCGTAGAACGGACTGGTGGAAGTGCTGTCGCAAACGATCCAGTTCTTGTCGGAGCTGTCTACGATTGGGGTGACGCTCACTGGATTGTCCCAGGTAAAGCCTCCGTCAGTCGACCGGCTCACTACCACCGCTGTGGTGGTGGTGGTATTGGAGATGGGCAGAGTCGCGATCATCCAGACGGCGTGTTTGGCGTCGTAGGCTACGGCGGGGTCGCTGGCTGCGTCGTAGGGACCGCCACCATTTCCGGTGGTGAGGCCGGGCAGGAATCCGTGGGTCCAGATGCTGCCGCCGTCGGTGGAAGTGGCCCAGCCGATGGCGGTGGCGCCGCCGGGGGCGATGCGTCCGGTCTGGAACGCAGCTACTTCGGTGGTGCCGTTTGCGAGCACATGCGGCTCAACTTCGGTGGCGTGCTGGCCGGGAGCAATGGTGAATGGATCGGAACTGATCTGCGTGAGCGAGACCGCGGGAGTGTCCTGGGAATGCGCGGCAACTGCGGCGGCGAGGCAGAGGGTGGGGACTACCAAGACAAAGAGAGGACGCAGGCCGCGAAGAGCAGACAGAATGCGATTCATCAGGATTTATCCTTCGATACGGAAAATGATTTGCACAGAGTTAGTTCCGTGAATGGCAGGACATTCGCGGGCGTCAACGATGCACGGTAGTAGTTACCGTGTCGGCGAAGATATCGTGGAAGCTCCGCGACTGTCAATGTGAAGGGTTTTGCAACTGTGAGGCGGACGGAACGGGGACGAACAGGATCGCTACGTCATCTTTATAGATCGGATTCCAGGCGTTGGTTTCGAGCAGGATGTTTGCCAGGGCGGAGTTTTTGGGCATGAGTATGCATCCGGCTTGGTGTTGCTGAAGGAACTCTTCCCAGCCTGGCTCGACATGAATCATCTTCAAGTAAGACTTTAGAAACTCTTCGCCGTAGAGATCGTGGCGGTCATCGACTACGACTTTTGTTCCGGGATACAGGCGGTAGATTAGATATCCGCCCCAGGAATCGGGAGTGAGGACGGGACCGTGCACGTCGTGTTTTTGCAGATAGTTGACGGCTTCGACGGGAAAGCGCTTGCCGTTGAAGTGCGCGTCCATGAGGGGATCGGCGCCGAGTTTGCCACTATGGGCCGCGATCCAGCAGGCTAGCACGATTGCTGCAATGGGCCACAGATGACCGCGCAGGCTGCGGTCGATCGTCTGCATGCGCTGAAGGAATGGAGGCGGTACGACGCCGGACGATGCAGAGGCGGGTCTCCGGTTTGCGAGTGTGTTCCAGGGTCCCCGCGCAAGTGCTTCAGCAAGTGTTTCCGTTGCGCTCGACAACCAGGGGCCGATCACCAGAATCAACAGCAGAGACGACACTGGAATGTTTCGCGAGGCGTAGAGTCCGGAATATACGGCAAACAGCACTACCAGGAATTGGCTCGCGGGAACATTTCCGGTTTCGCGCTTTCGTGCGGCTAACGCCACCAGCGTGAACAGCAACAATCCCGCAAAGCACTTCTGCGCGGCACCGTGAAAATTTGGAGATTGAAACTCGTCGATATGGTCCATCAGAAAGCGATTGGAAAGATAGCGGTAGATGTGGACGTGCAGGCTCCAGCCGTAGGGATTCAAGAACGTCGTCAGGGCGCTCAAGAAGCCGATGAATGCCAGGTCTCTGGCGCGCTTCCCTGCCCGAATGTTTTGGAGGACGTCGCCGAAGCGGTCTCCGGCAAAGCGAAACCATTGCCACACGGCGCTGATCCAGTAAATCGCGAGAAGGACGAAGCCAACCAGAAATCCGCCGTGCAGGTTCACCCATACGAGCATGAGAGGAGGAAGCAGCCACGGAAGCCAACGGCTGTTGTTTATCTTGATCGCGGGGATCGCGGAGGTCGCGGAGGAATCGGATTCGGTCTCGCGGCAACTATTTTCCGTCGACTCGAGAATCCAAAACCACGCTACGGTAAACAGCCAGCTCACCACGTGGGGACGCGCCAGGAAATGGATCATCGATGCTGACGCAGCCAGGAGCACCAGAATCAAGGCCATAAGAAGATTTGTTTTCCGGCGCAGGAGCAGGCGAAACGTCCACGAAAAGGTTACGGCAATTAACAAGGCGGTGAAGAGGACCACGCCGTTCAGACCGGCCACGGTGTCCAACCAGCCGACGAGCAGGTCGTAGAGCCACTCCCAGGCGAACCAGGGCTGGCCGACGGTAGTTGAGGAGAATGGATCGGCGCGGGGAATCGCGTGAGTCGAAAGAATTAACTGTCCGGTGCGAATGTGCCAGCCGATTCCGGCGTCGCCCAGCAGACGCACCGATAAAGCTGTGAACACGAGGACGCCTAGAAGCGCGACGAAAATTAAATCGGCCACGGAGGGGACAAGCCACTTCACCCACGACGGAGGCGGAGTCTTGGCGGCAGAACTTGTGGAGCCGATTGCCATCGCGCTGAATCTTATAGAGTGAGGCGATGAACGGCAAGACTACACATCGAGTGGTGATCGTAGGGGCGGGATTTGGCGGCCTGAACGCAGCCGAGAGACTGGCTCGCGCAGCCGTAAAAGTCACGGTCATCGACCGAAAGAATCATCACACCTTTCAGCCGTTGCTCTATCAGGTTGCTACCGCGGGCCTTTCGCCGGGGGAGATCGCTGCGCCTATCCGGTCGATTTTGAGCCGGCACAAGAACGTCGAGGTGTTGCTGGCCGAAGTGAGCGGCTTCGACCTGGAGCGGCGAGTGGTGAAGACCGGGGATGAGGAAATTTCTTATGACTCTCTGATCGTGGCAGCGGGCGCCAGCCACGCCTATTTTGGCCACGACGAGTGGGAAGGGCTGGCTCCGGGACTCAAGACCATCGAAGACGCTCTCGAAATCCGGCGCCGCGTTCTGCTGGCCTTTGAACTGGCCGAGCGACGCGCCTTTGCGGGCGAGAGCAGCGATCCGCTGAATTTTGTGGTGGTGGGCGCCGGGCCTACCGGAGTGGAGCTGGCCGGGACTCTGGCGGAAATCTGCCGTCACGCTTTGGCTCACGACTTCCGCTCGATTGATCCGCGGCGCACTCATATTCACTTGATCGAAGGCGGGCAGCATGTGCTTCCATCGTATCCTGAAGATCTTTCGCGCAGCGCGGCGGAGCAACTGCAGCGGCTGGGCGTGGAAGTGATTACTTCCGCCATGGTCACGCGGATTGAGCCTGGGGTGATTTTCATGGGCGAAGCGCGGATGAAGGCGGACGTCATCTTGTGGGCCGCGGGCGTAGCCGCTTCGCCGCTGGGGAAAAAGCTGGGGGTGCCCGTGGATCGCGCCGGGCGTGTGCTGGTGGAGCCTGATCTCAGCGTTCCCAAGCATCCGGAAGTTTTCGTTATTGGAGATCTGGCCGCGCTGAAAGATGCTTCCGGAAAGATGCTGCCCGGCGTTGCGCCCGTGGCGATTCTCGAGGGACGCTATGTCGCCAAGCTGATTCGGCGAAGGATAGAAGCTGGCGGGAGTTCCTCGGGCGATCTCGAATCCGCGCCCCACGCGGCTTTTCACTACTTTGATAAAGGGAGCCTGGCGACGATTGGCCGCGCCGCCGCGGTGGCGCAGTTCGGCAGGATTCACATCTCGGGCTTCCTGGCGTGGCTGGCGTGGTTGTTCGTCCATATTCTGTTTCTGATTGGGTTTCGCAACCGCGTGCTGGTTTTTATCCAGTGGGCGTGGTCGTATTTCACCTACGAGCGTGGCGCCCGCTTGATTACCGGCTACACCGATCTACCGGGATGGGATAAGGTTCGGTCCGGGCGTGCCGGCGAAGGCGAACGAGAAATGTCTAGCGTGATCGACAAATGAGAGTAAGAATATTCTTGCTGGCGGCGTGTGAGTCATGAAAAGCATTTCCATTTCGCGAATTGTTCTCG
This sequence comes from uncultured Acidobacteriaceae bacterium, assembly GCA_963749985.1. Taxonomy (GTDB): domain Bacteria; phylum Acidobacteriota; class Terriglobia; order Terriglobales; family Acidobacteriaceae; genus Sulfotelmatobacter. The sequence continues at coordinate 298,754 of CAVVOS010000012.1, forward strand.
GTGTGGTGGCGGCGCTTCTTCTTAGCTCGGCCTGCTCGTCCGTTTGCTCCGCCGAGGTGTTGAAGATCGTGGTCAATGACACGATTCAGCCCATCACCGAGGAATATATCGCGCGGGCCATCGACGAAGCGCAGCGGCGCAACGATCAGGCTGTATTGATCGAGATCAATACGCCGGGCGGGCTGGTGGAATCGACGCGCGAGATCATTCAGAAAATCACGAATTCATCCGTTCCTGTGATCCTCTATGTGGCGCCGACTGGCAGCCGCGCGGGTTCGGCGGGAATCTTCATCCTGGAAGCGGCCGACGTGGCGGCCATGGCTCCCGGGACCAACGCGGGCGCGGCGCATCCCGTACTGCTCGGGCCGTTCGCGCCCAAGGTTGACGACGAGATGAAGCGCAAAATCGAGAATGATACTGCGGCTCTCATGCGCTCGGTCGCGTCGAAACGCGGGCGCAATGTCGAGGCCGCTGAAAGCGCCGTGCTCGAGTCGAAGTCGTTCACCGAGCAGGAAGCGCTCGCGCAACACCTGATCGATTACGTGGCCTCGAGCGAGGACGATCTTTTCCGGCAGATCGATGGCAAGAGCTTTAAGCGATTCAATGGGCAGGAAGTGACTCTGGAGCTTTCCGGCCAGCTCGTTGTGCCGTTCGGCATGACGCTGAAAGAACAGATTCTCAGCTATTTGATGGACCCGAACGTTGCTTTCATCCTGCTGGCGATTGGGGCGCTGGCGCTCTATGCGGAATTCAATCATCCCGGCGCGGTGGTTCCCGGAACTGTGGGGATCGTCTTCATCCTGATTGCGGCGTTTGCTCTGAATCTGCTGCCTACGCGCTTTGCCGCGCTGGTGCTGATTCTGGGGGCGTTTGCGCTGTTCGCCGCGGAGGCGAAATTTGCCAGCCACGGCGTGCTCACCATTGGCGGCATCGCGCTGCTCACACTGGGAGGACTGCTGCTGGTGGATTCGCCCATCCCGGAAATGCGCGTGCATCTGCTGACGGCGCTTGCAGTGAGTGTACCGCTGGGGTTGATTACGGCGTTCCTGATGGCGCTTGCTTTCAAGGCCAGACGAAACAAGGTTGTAACTGGAAGGGAAGGTCTAGTGGGTGAAACCGGCATCGCCCAAACTGTGCTTTCTCCGCGGGGAAAGATATTTGTGCACGGAGAACTTTGGGACGCAGTCTCATCCTCCGATGTGTCGGTGGGGCAGTCTGTGGTAGTGCGCCGGATCGACGGACTTCTGCTGCAGGTCGAACCGCTGGTGGTAACCGGACCTGTGGCAGTCTCTTCCTGATTGAAGCGTCTCCGCTGGAAACCTCCCCGAAATCACGCACCAACGCAAGCAACCGGTCGCGTCCGAATTCCGCGCCCTTGTCGCGCCATTGCGTTACAATCCGCCTCAGTGGCACTTGTGTGTCTCGAAGTGTGGAGGTAGAGATGGAATTCTTTGGATTTGGTTTCTTCGGCATTGCCGCCGTCGTCATCGCTCTGTATTTTCTGAGTTCGATCAAGATTCTCGCTGAATATGAACGCGGAGTGATTTTTCGTTTTGGCCATCTGTATCCGAGGGCGAAGGGACCCGGGGTCATTTTGGTGCTCGCTCCCATGGACCGCATCGTGCGGGTTTCGCTGCGGCAGGAAGCGCTGGAAGTGCCTCCGCAAGACATCATCACTCGCGACAACGTCACGCTGAAGGTGAATGCAGTCATTTTCTTGCGCGTGATCGATCCCAACAAGGCAGTGGTGGAAGTTTCCAATTACGTGTACCAGACTTCGCAGTTTGCGCAGACCACGCTGCGCTCCGTGCTGGGCGAACAGGAACTGGATGAGCTGCTGGCGCACCGGGAAAAGATCAACCTGCGTCTGCAAAGCATTCTTGACCAGCACACTTCGCCCTGGGGTGTGAAAGTAACGAACGTTGAGGTGAAGCAGGTGGACATGCCGGAATCGATGCTGCGCGCCATGGCTAAGCAGGCCGAGGCCGAGCGCGAAAAGCGGTCGAAGATCATTCATGCGGAGGGCGAGTTTTCGGCGGCGCAGCGACTGGTGGACGCCGCCCATCTGCTGGCCACCGAACCGGTGAGCGTGCAGTTGCGCTACCTGCAGACTTTGACGGAAATTGGCGTCGAGAAGAACACCACGGTTATCTTCCCCGTGCCCGTGGACTTTTTCTCGGGCCTGCAGAAGATGCTGGGCAAAGTTGGTGAGGATCCGGCGCCCGCCGCGAAGTCGGCGTAGTGCAATCGGGTTGAGCAAACGGCGAGTCCGGCAGCCGAAGGCTGGCTTCGCCGGAAAGATCGCGCCAACTCTTGAGGAGTGGTTATGGCTTCGTCAGAGGACACCGAAATCACGTTGGGCACAGCGAAACTGCTGGGGCTATTTTTTGGGCTGGTGATGATCTGCGCGGTTTTCTTCGCGCTGGGCTACACGCTGGGGCGCAAGGCGGACGCTGGGGTGGTCACGGCCAGCACGATGACTCCGTTGCCCACCGCGTCCAACGGATCGAAGCCAGCGGGGGCCGCCACCGGAACGTCCGCGACGCCGATGACATTCTACAAAGCTGTCGAGCAGCAGAACGCGAATCCGCAACTGACGCCGGCAGCCACCGATGCGGGAACTGCCGCCGCCGGGGCTGCGGCTCCAACATCTGCGGGACAAGCGGGCGCGGCCTCGCCCGGAGGGTCTTCCTCGCAAGCGCAAGTCGCTCCGGCCGGCAACCCGCCTGATCCCTTGGCAGTACTTCCCGGCACCGGTTACTTCGTGCAGGTCGCGGCAGTGAGCAAGCAAGACGACGCCGAAGCGCTGGTGGACGCGCTCAAGAAGAAACAGTATCCCGCGTTTGTGGCGAACAGTTCCGCGACCGACAAATTGTTTCGCGTGCAGGTGGGCCCGTTCGCCGATATCAAGGATGCCGAGGCCATGCGAACCCGGCTGGTCAGCGACGGATATAACCCGATCCTCAAGAAGTGAAACACCCTATGAATCGTGAGCGCCTGTTGAACCGCCGTGTGATTTTCAAACTGCATGGCATGAACCCACTTGACGCTACCGTTCTTAAGCAGGATGAAACAGGTTACTGGATTCGCGGTGGGACGCTGGCCGGACAACTCGACGAATCCAATTGTTCGCTGCCGGAAAGCGACGTGCGTTACCTCGAATTCAGCCGCATCGAATGGCTGCGGGCTCCGCGGCAGCGTTCGTAAGGAAGCGAGCCAAACGCGCGATTATTGGGTCGCAAAGAACGCGACCCTTCGCGCGGCTCGCCCAGGTCCTTCACTGCGCAAAGAACGCTTGTTCAGGATGACAACCACCCTAGTCATCCTATATATTGACAACCGTCAATTTAAGAGATATTCATGGTCCAGCCCATGACCACGCCAATCCCGTCTCTTGACCGCACGCTCCATGCCATTGCCGATCCTACGCGGCGCCGCATCCTGGGAGCGCTTAAACAGCGGGGTGCGAGTTCCGCCGGCAAGAAGAGCGGGCTGTGCGCCGGCGACATTGAAGAACGCGTGAAGCTCTCCCAGCCAACCATCTCGCATCACATGGCGATTCTGACTAAGGCCGGCTTAGTTGAGGCGGTGAAGCAGGGGCAGTGGCGCTGGTACCGACGCAACGAGAAGGCTCTGAGAAGGCTGGTGAAGAGCTTGCGGGCAGAGCTGTGAATGGAAGCTCCTGCAGGAGTGCGAATTAAGGAAGCGAGCCAAACACGCCCTTCGGTCGCTGGCGCTCTCTCAGGGCAGGCTCCGTGGAGTCGCGCGGCTCGCCCAGATTCCCTCGGCAAGCTCGGGACAGGCTCTTCGCTGCGCAAAGAACGCTTGCTCAGGATGACAATCAAGCGGAAGCTGCGGCGGCGTGGGCTTTTTGCAGCAGGCGGCGAGCTTGCGAAATCAACTCGGCCACTTCGAAAGGTTTCACCAGGTAGGGTACGTTGTTTTCCTGCAGGAATGCCCGTTCATCGCCCTGCTCAACGCCGTTTGAGAACGTAAACAGCACGTGATTTTCCATGTCGGCGCAATGCTGCTTTAGCCAGAGGCAGGCTTCTTTCGCGTTCCAGTCGGCCGGCATTTTGCCGCTCATGATCAGGGCATCGAACGGTTCGGAAAGTAAGCGGGTCTTCACGTCTTCACTCCTGGTCGCGGTCACCACGTTGGCCCCGGCGCCAGTGAGCACGTCGCGTTCGAACTCCAGCACAGATTCTTCTTCCTCCACCAGCAAGACTCGGCCCTGGATGGCGCCTTCCCGCCTGGGTGGAGCAACTGGAGCCGCTTCGACAACTGCACCGGCGGTCGCCGCCATGGGCAAGCGGACGTCAATGACCGCGCCGCCCTCGAGCGCATTGTGCGCGGTGATGTCCCCGCCGTGCTCTTTCACGATGCCGTAGCAGATACTCAGGCCCAGCCCGGTTCCCTTCCCAACACTTTTGGTGGTGTAGAACGGATCAAAAATTCTCTTGGGGTCCTTGATGCCGGGACCGTCGTCGGCAAACTCAGCGCAGGCGGAGCCATTCTCGCAAAAAACGCGAATCTTCAGCTTCCCGGACCGGCCGGTTTCCAGAACCGCATCGACCGCATTGTTGATGATGTTCAGAAATACTTGCTCAATCTGGTGCGGATCGGCCACCACGATCGCGGGCTCCGCTCCTAAATCCTTTTCCACGGAGATGTGGTTGACCTTGAGATCGTAGTCGCGGAGGGCGAGGGTTTCTTCGAGCACCTTCCGGATGTCGACCTCCGACCGCTCCGGCTTTCTCTGCCGCGCAAAGGAAAGCAGATTCTGCACCACCCGGTGGGTGCGCTGCGCCTGTTTGAACATCTTGGCGACATAGTCTTGCGCGCGATCGTTCAAGCCTTCGCTTTCGAGGAGCTGGGCATAGCCAAGAATGGCAGTCAGCGGGTTATTCAGTTCATGGGCCACGCCGGCAATCAGTTGGCCGACCGCCGACATCTTTTCGCTCTGCAGCAACTGTTCCTGGGTTCGCCGCAGGTCTTCATAGGCTTTGCAGGTTTCTTCGTACAAACGAACTTTTTCAATGGTGGTTGCCAACTGGCGGCTGATCGCGACCAGAAGATTCTCTTCTCCGCTGGAATATTCGTACTCGCCGTGGCTGCGCAAGCCCATCATGCCGATGGGAGCGTCCTTGCCCCAGAAGAGCACCCAGATCCAGGATCCGTCACTGTTGGAACGAACGAAATCGGCGACGGCGCCGGTGAGATGGGGAAGGTATTCCGCGGTGAGAACTTCCGCCCGCGACCGCATGACCAAGTCGCCGAAGCCCTCGGCAAAATTGATTTCAGCGGGCCGTGATTTGTCGCGGCTGCGGGGTCCCCAAGCCGCGCGACGGCGGTAGGTGGGGGCGTCGGAATCCGAAAGATATACCGATCCACTCTCCGCACCGAACAGTGAAACCACTTGCCTTAAAGTCAGATTTAGAATTTCATCCAGATCGAAAGACTGGGTGGCCACCACCGCCATGGCGTTTAACGCGTTCAGTTCACGGTTGCGGCGGCGCATCTCGTCTTCGGCTCGCCGCTTTTCCGTCACGTCGAGAACAAATCCCTGATAGCGTTCGACCTTGCCGGCGGCGTCCCGCGTGGCGAAACTGCTTTCCGCGGCCAGCACCAGGGTACCGTTCTTCCGGCGCATCGTGACTTCAAAATTGCGAACGTAATTCTGCTCTTCGATGTCCTTGTGAAAGGCATCGCGCTGCCCGGCATCCACACGAATGTCCTGGTCCAGGTTCAGGGCGAGCAAGTCTTCCCGGCGTTCGTAGCCCAGCATATGCACGAGGGCGTCATTGCAATCGAGCAAGCGTCCGGTGGGCGTCGCGACGTACACGCCTTCCTGCACCTGATCGAACAGCAGACGGTATTTTTCTTCCGCCGAGCGCCGCTCCGTGATGTCACGGACGATGTGGATGGTTCCCTTTTGCTTGCTGCCCTGTTCGGTATAGGACGAAGTGGAGACCAGCGAGAAGCCGCCGAAGCAGGGATCCGCACCTTCGCTGATTTCGTCGTCGCCGCGGGCGCAGTAAGGACATCCGGTCCACTCGCCCAGACCGTGCGGCAATACCGATTCGCAGGTGCTGCCAATCACGTCCGCGGACGATTGTTCCAGTTGCTCCAGCAGGATCTGGTTGGCCTTGATGATACGGAAATCGGCGTCATGCGCCAGGATGATGTCGTGGACCGAATCGAATGTGTTTCTCCACTGCCGCTGCGAGCGCAACACCTGCTCCAGCAAACGGAAGTTCTCCACCGCGATGCCCAACTGGCGACCGCAGGTTTCCAGGAAGTCGAGTTCCTCGGCGGTCAAGCTGCTGGCCCGCGCGCTCCCGAGAATTACAAGCCCGATCGGCGCCTTTTTTCCCAGCACCGGCACCAAGACCAGATGATGAATCTTTTCCGATTTAAGCAGGTGCGCATCTTCCGAACTCGCGTTGGCTCTTGTTGCCGGCTGGGGCTTGCCGCGCTCCAGCGTCTGCGAAACGCTCTCGGTCAACTCCGCAATGCTCATCTCCCGCAAGAACTCCTGAGAAACACCAACCGCGTGGGTGGCTACGAGGTGTCCTCCCTCGATCAGACGGAACCAAGCGGCCTTGCTCCGGGTAAGGCACCGCAATTCCTCGAGAGCTTTATCCATCATGCCGCCCTGTTGTTGAGCGAGCACGATGCTATCGGTCAAAGCCCGCAGCACGCTCAATCGTTGCGCGCGGGCACGTGCTTCCTGAAACACGGCGAGCAGCATACTCAATCCCAGCAAGATGTCTGCCGCGGCAAAGACTCCGGCTGGAACTCTGGTTTCGAAAAGCGGCCAACTCAGATGCTGGGACAGCAGACAGACCGCCAGCACTCCGGGCCACAATTCGCGGTGGCCCTGGCGGGCGCGCAGCAGCGCAATTGCCGCAGTCAGCAGCACAATCCGGTAGGAGACTTCCAGAGCGACGCGCAAGGTTAAGGAATCAGGCCACAGCAGCGCCCGAGCCACGGCAAAGCCTGCCACGCATACGGTAACCGCAGCCAGCGGCGCCAGCAGATTTCGTGCCCGGACATAGGCCAGGACGGCCCCGGACAACAGGCCTATGGCGATTACAAACGCAGCTTGCTCAACCGCGGGAACATAGCGGACAGGAATTTGCATCCCAGCGCCGTGCAACCCGGCCAAACGCGAACCCACCAGCAGCGTCCATCCGGCGGTCCAGAGCAAGAGGTAGCGCTCGCGGAACACGGACAGGACGAGCAAGGAGGCTACCAGGATCATCAACAGCGCCCACTCCCCGGGCTTCAGCCTGCCGATTGCAGGCTGTGCGACGGTGTTCCAAAGGGCCCAGAGGGAAGCGTTCATCTTAGGGTTGGTTCAGTCAATGAGTTCAGTCAGTTCAGGCGCACATCTTCGGGCGTGAAACTGCCTGGTTTCTGAATATCATGTTTGGGCTGCATCTCCGTGCTCTTTCCGGACCCGGATGGTTACTTTCGGCATGTCGCGGGTGGAGTAAAATCGCCGATAGTAGTAGTGGAGACCCATGCCCGACCGTATTCTCGTAGTAGACGACGAAGAGGCAATCCGTGAGATTGTCTGCGCCATCCTCGCCGCCGCCGGTTATGCCTGCAAACAGGCAGGTTCCGGCATGGAAGCCCTCGCTCTGCTGAACTCCGGCGAGGTATTTGAGCTCATGCTGTCGGACCTGATGATGGCCGACCTGGACGGCATCGGGCTGCTGGAACGCACCAAGGAGAAGTTTCCCGACATGCCGGTGGTGATGGTCACCGCCGTGCACGATATTTCCGTTGCCTTGGCCGCCATCCGGAACGGGGCCTACGACTACCTGCTGAAACCCTTCGAACGCGAACAGTTACTCAATGCGGTGGGCCGGTCTTTGGAGAACCGCCGCCTCAAAGTGGAAAACCGCACTTATCAAACGAATCTGGAGTCTCTCGTCGAAGCCCGCACCGACCAGCTTCAGACTGCCATGACCGACCTGGAGCGCTCCTACGACATCACGCTGCAGGCTCTGGGCGACGCACTCGACCTCAAAGACCGCGAGACCGAAGGCCACTCCAAGCGCGTGACCGCTTTCACCATGGCGATCGCGCGCGCCATGGGCCTGCCCCGCGAGCAGATCGATGTGATCGCACGCGGCGCCTTCCTGCACGACATTGGCAAGATGGCGATCCCCGATCGTATTCTTCTCAAGCCGGGAAAACTGGACGATGAGGAAAAGGTGATCATGCGGGAGCATTGCTACCACGGCTACCAGATGCTCCGGAGAATTCCGTTCCTGGCCGAAGTTTGCGAGATTGTTTACTCTCACCAGGAGCACTTCGACGGTTCCGGTTATCCGCGCGGCCTGAAGGGCAACGAAATTCCCCTGGGGTCCCGCATTTTCTCGGTCGCCGACACTCTGGATGCCATCATTTCCGACCGCCCCTATCGTCCGGCGAGAACTCTGGCCGCGGCCCGCAAGGAAATCCAGGATTGGGCGGGCCGCCAGTTCGATCCGGAAGTGGTCGAGGTGTTTCTAAAGATGCCCGATGATATCTTCGAAGACCTTCGTCGCGAGATTAACGCCCAGAGCTACCCGTTCAGCTATTCGACCAACGCCAAGGGTGCTTCGTAGCGGCTTACGGCGTGGCCTTCGCGACGGCGATGCGACTCGCATCTACCGTGATGGAACGCTGAATCTCCATTTCGATCGACGTTCCCACATCCAGCTTTACATCGTTGCCGCGCTTCAGCAGCGCCCACCCGATGCCCGCCGCAGCTCCCAGACCCGCTCCCACGCGCGCTCCGTTCAACCCGCCGGTGGCTAAGCCTCCCGCGGTGGCGCCGCCCATGGTTCCATAGACGCCACCTTTGGCCGCATCTTCAACTTTCTTGCCGGTGTCGCTGTCCTGCTGAATTGTGCCTTCCGAATCCTTCACCGATTTGTTATCCGCCCCCGGCGTGTTCTCGACCGATGCGGGCAACATCACGGTGTATCCGCTGGGATAAATCATGGAAGTGAAATGGATCAGGAGCTCGGCTCGCCCCTTCATCCGTCCGGCGCGCTCCACGTGGGTAATCTTGCCCTGAATATAGGACCCTGCCGGCACAATTACGCGGTCGTCCACCACAAACGGAAAGGCCGTTTCCGCATAGACTGCATCGCCTTCCCGCGCGTTCTTGGTGGAGATTGCCTGCTTCAGCGCCAAAGGAATCCTGGTGCCCGCCGGAATGGTAACGGCATGCGGATCGACCGCTGCCACTGGCGCGGGAGTTGCCGCCGTTGCCTCAGCAGGTGCGGAACCGGCGGCCGCACTCTCCGGCTTCGGCGTGTCCGCGGTTTGCCCCAACGCCATCCCCGACAGCAGTAAGAAAATCCACGCACCGCGCATGACAGACCTCCAGAATCGGCAATTCAGCCCGAGAATACCACGCTCAGCCGCTAGGATGCTGGCTTTCGCGCTCGGGGTTATCCCAGAAGTGGCGCCTAACCGGGGAGACTGACTGGGAAGAGAAAAAGACCTCACTTCGACCAGAAAGGGTGGAGCGGGCCATGCCGCAGGATCTCGTCAACTTCATCCATTCCCGCAGAGTCCGCATAATTGGAACGAGGAGGAAGGGCAAACACGTACTTGCGGTTACGTCCGAGTTCATTGGGAACAAACGTCGCCGCGTTGATTAAGAAATTGCCCTGAGCGACTGACTCCCACTGCGCGAGAGTGAAGACCATGATCGGAATATCTTGCCGGGGATTCTCCTTGGTCCAATCGGGATGTCGAATATAGATAAAGGGGCCGCGCTCAACGTCGCCTCTTGCCGTATCGCTGCCTTCCCACTTATCGGAGACAATCTTGTAGCCCTTCCAGCTTTTCGGCAGGGAGAAGCTGAAACCGTACTGCGTGTTTTTGTATAGGATCGCCTCCGTGGAGGGCTCTGCGGGCGGTTTCGGTTGGGATTGCTGTCCGGACGGAGTTGAGGTGTCTTGCTGGGCGCTGGCGAGTGTCGGCGAGACGACCACCCAGGCCATCCATAGAGCGAGCATCTTAATTGCGAGCATCTTAAGGCCGAATTTCAGGACGAACTTCATTCTTGTACCTGCCCTCACATATTCCAACGGAGATCACTTATAGATCAAGTATTTCTGCCGCAGCAACTGGAATTTCTCCAGCTCGTCCTGCCAATCCTGCGCTATCCGCCGCGGATCGCGTCCGGCCACCAGGCCATCATAGGCCGCCTGATTCACCAGCAAGTCCGCCATGCGCTCCATCTTGAAATCAGTCGGATACAACGTTCTCAAGGCCGACGCGAGTTCAATCCCCAGCTCCGGCGCGTCCAGAGCGTTCCGCTCCACCAGACTAATGTTGATTCCTTCACATTTCTGCCCCGCATGCGCACTCGCTGTAGGGGTGAACGTTACCGGGACGAAGCGCACTCCAGCAATGCCGCGGCCGTTCAAATATGCTGCCAGTTCCTTGCTTTTTATCCAAGGCGCCCCCACCAGTTCAAATGGAGTGTCCGTCCCGCGACCTACCGATACGTTCGTGCCTTCAATCAGCGCCACTCCGGGATACAACGCGGCTTCGGTCACGCTGCGCAAGTTTGGCGAGGGATTCACCCATCCCAGCCCGGTCGAATCAAACCAATCTCCGCGCTGCCAACCTTCCATCGCAACCACAGTGAGCTTCGCGTCGATATTCCGTTCCGCGTTGAACATCTTCGCCAGCTCGCCTACGGTCATGCCATGCCGCACCGGCATCGTCCAGTAATTCGTAAAGCTCTCGTGTCCCGCATCCGAAACCGGTCCCTGCACAAACGATCCCGTAATCGGATCCGGCCGGTCCAGCACAGTCAGCTCGATTCCGACCTTGGCCGCGGCCTCCAGAAAGTATCCCAGAGTCGTCTCGTAGGTATAAAAGCGCGTGCCAGCGTCCTGAATATCGATCACCACGGCATCCAAGGACTTCATGACATCCGCCGCCGGACGCCGCGCGGCATCGGTTGCGCCATACACGCTATAGACCGGGACTCCGGTCGCCGCATCCTTCGAGTTGTTGATGTCGGTCGTATCCAGCGTTCCCGTAACGCCGTGCTCGGGACTGAAGATCGCCTCGAGCGAAACTCCCGCAGCCCCTGCGAGCACATCAATCGTCCGCCGCCCGTCGGCATCCACTCCCGTCTGGTTGGTCACCAGCCCGATCCGCTTCTTGCGGCCGGCAACCTGCAGCACATCGAAAGCATGCTCCTCCAGTACATCAATTCCATTCTTCACGCTGCCGTTGCGTACGCTCATGCGCCGCGCCGCGCTCTGCGCCTCGTTGTAACCGGTGATGCTTTCCCAGCGCAGCGACTCTTTTTCGCTGGTGGTCAGCGGCAGGGCGGCGGCCACGGCCGTCGCCACTTTTGAGCGCAGGGCGATGGCATTGCCCTTGCCGCGCGGATGCACCGCGTTGGTGAGCAGGATAATGTAAGTCTGCGTCGTTGGATCGATCCACATCGATGTTCCGGTAAAGCCGGTATGCCCAAATCCTCCTACCGGCAGCAGATCCCCACGATTCGACGAGAACGGAGAATCGATGTCCCAGCCAAATCCGCGCAGCACCGGCGCTGACGGAGGCTGCTCCGGGCGCGTCATCTTCTGCACCGACAATGCCGAAAGAATTCCTCCTCCGCCATTCAGCAGTGCCTGAGCAAATTTCGCAAGATCGTCGCCAGTCGAAAACAATCCCGCCTGGCCCGCCACGCCGCCCATCCGCCGCGCCGTCGGATCGTGCACTACGCCCCGCAGCATGTGCTCATTCTCGTCATACTGCGTCGGAGCGATCTTTCCGATCCAGCCAGCCCGCAACGCCAACGGGGGCACGAAGCGCGTATGCATCATCTTCAACGGCACAAAAATGTGCCGCGCCGCGTATTCATCCAACGTCTCGCCCGAAACCCGTTCCACCAGCGCGCCGAGGACAATAAAATTGATGTCGCTGTAGGCAAACTTGGAGCCCGGCGCATCCTGCGGCGTCTCCGCAAACGCCATGCGGTAAGCCGTCTCTTTCCCTTCCCACGCGGTCTTCAAATCCAGATCTGGCTCCAGCCCCGAGTAGTGCGTGAGCAACTGCCGCACCGTGATGTCTGCTTTCCCATTCTGCGCAAACTCCGGCAGATACTTCGCCACCGGATCGTTCAGCCTCACCTTGCCCTGCTCGACTAACTGCATCACTGCCGTAGTCGTAACGATCACCTTGGTCAGCGACGCCAGATCAAAAATGGTATCGAGGGTCATCGGCTCGCGCCGCGGCTCCAAAGACCGCGAACCATAAGCCTTCCGGTAAATCACCTGCCCGTCATGCCCGACCACCAGAACTGCTCCCGGGATGCTCCCGTCAGAGATTGCATTTTGGATAACGGTATCGACCGCCGTCAGCCTGACCGCAGGTGTGGGGACAGCCCTCCCCGGCTGTCCAACCGGGCGCACCCCGGTTGCCTCAGCTCCCTCAAGGTGAGCGAGGCAACAAATCGCCATCACCGAGAGAAAACGAAGGACGGACCAACGTCCCCGCCACCCCGAGTTGGACCGATTAAGCAGGATGCTCTGACTCTACACAACCCCGGCAAGTGACTCAAGAAACTCAAGTAAGCAGGTGCCACTTATGCCATATCATGGATATCTTGATGACCGCATCAGACAATGCATTGCGGCTGCTCGAGGCCTTTGAGCAGCAAGATGAAGTCTTCGCCGCTGCCTTTTCCATCCTGCAGGAAGGCATAGCCGGGCAATCTTTCCCCGCCGCCTCCATCGCAGTAACTCACAAAGGACGCCTCATCGCCCTCAAAGCTCTCGGCCGCTTTACTTACCAGCCCGATTCTCTCGCTGTCGCTCCCGCGACGCTTTTCGATCTTGCCTCCGTCACCAAAGTTGTAGCAACGACACCCATGGCAATGCTCCTCTACGAACGCGGCCTGCTCGACCTAGACGCTCCCCTCGCCGCCATCGTTCCCGAATTCATCTCTGATGCCGGCAAAGATCCCAGACGCCGCGAGGTAACGCTGCGCATGCTCCTCGCACACTCTTCCGGCCTGCCGGCGTATGAAAAGTTATTCCTGAAAGCCCACACTCGCGACCAGTTCCTGGAACGAGCTTTCAACACGCCGCTCGCCGCCCCTCCCGGAACCCGAGCTGAGTACAGCGACATCGGATTCATCATCCTCGGCATCGCCCTCGAACATATCGCCGACGAATCCCTCGGCTGCTTCTGCCAGCGCGAAGTCTTCGCCCCGCTGGGCATGACCAGCACAACGTTTAATCCTCCAATTGAAATTCGCGGGGACATTCCTCCGACGGTTGACGATCGGACCTTTCGAAGAAGAATCATCCAGGGCGAAGTTCAGGATGAGAACGCCAGCGTCCTCGGCGGCGTAGCCGCCCACGCTGGACTCTTTTCAACGGCCGCCGACCTGGCAAGATTCGCCTACGCCATGCTCAACGCCGGACGCCCTATTCTCCGCCCAGAAACCGTCGCTCTCTTCACCCGCCGCGAATCGGCGCCCACAGGCACATCCCGCGCCCTGGGCTGGGACACGCCTTCAGTCCCGTCGCAGTCTGGGAAGCATTTTTCGCAGCAGTCGTACGGCCACCTCGGCTACACCGGAACCTCTCTCTGGATCGATCCCGTTCGCCAACTCTCGATCACTTTGCTGACCAACCGCACCTGGCCCGACTGCTCCAAGCAAGCTATCAAACAGGTCCGCCCAAGATTTCACGATGCAGTCATTGAAGCGATCGGGGAGTTTGCGTGAAGAACACGTAGGAGCGGCACTTTCTGCGCCGCGCTAAGCGGTTAGAATAAGAAAGCCCTCCCCAACCCGAAAGGTCCCACTTGAAACGCAGGCCATCCACTCTCCGCCGTCTCCGCACCGAACAGTCGAACGAGGCGGCTAACGACCTCGACCGCAAATCGTCCCTGGACATTGCCCACCTGATCAATGCCGAAGACGCCACCGTCGCCCTTGCCGTAACCCGCGCCCTTCCCCAGATCGCGCGCGCCATCGATCTCGTCGCGGCCGCTCTCCGTCACGGAGGACGTCTGATTTACGTTGGCGCCGGAACCAGCGGCCGTATCGCCGCACTCGATGCCGTCGAATGCCCGCCCACGTTCAACACCGATCCCCGCTCGGTTCAGTTCATCATCGCCGGAGGCGCCAAAGCGCTCGCGTCCGCCTCCGAAATCAGCGAGGACGATTCCAAGGAAGGCCGCGACCAGATGGCGCGGCGCAAGCCCACCAAGCACGATGTGGTCCTGGGGATAGCTTCCAGCGGGCGAACTCCCTTCACCGTCGCCGCCGTCGCCGAAGCCCGCCAGCGCGGAGCCCGCACCATCGCGCTCACCTGCAACTCGAATTCTCCACTAGAACGCGCCGCTCATTTCGCCATCGTCACCCAGGTCGGTCCCGAAGTCCTGGCTGGATCGTCGCGCATGAAGGCGGGCACTGCTCACAAGATGGTTCTGAACATGATTTCTACAGCTGCCATGACCCGCCTGGGCTACGTCTACGGCAACCTCATGGTCAACGTCGCACCTAAGAATGAGAAGCTGATCCAGCGCGCGATCGGAATCCTCGAGCGCGCCACCGGGGCCGATCAGAAATCCGCCCGCAGCACGCTGCAAGCCTCCGGCAATCGCACTCCCGTGGCTCTCGTGATGCTGGCCGCTGGCGTTACTCGGGCCCAGGCCGTGACCGCGCTGAAAAAATCGGGGGGGCACGTGCGCCACGCGATCGCACTGGCAACCGCCAAGTAGCACGCGGGAACTCCCTCCATCACCGTTCTTCGCCTTGGTTGCTACCGCATTTTCGCGTTACGTTGTTTGACCCCCCGGACACACTCATTTACCTTTGGAGTGCCGTTCTGCTTCGCGTTGCGAAGGTCGCGGCGCGAGGCTTCTCCCCTTCATGGACAAAAAGCGCATTGTGGCCAGCGTGGTGGTGTTTCTCATCCTGGCCGTTCTGGTGTACCTGCAATACAAACATTGGCAGACCTTTGACTGGGGCACGTTCTGGGCCCAAACCCACCACATCAAGAAGTTTCACGTGTTCCATGCCGTCGCGCTGATTTATATCGCCTACGTCCTGCGGGCGCTGCGCTGGAAGATCTTCCTGAAGCCGGTGCGCCCGAAGGCGAGGATGAGGGATCTGGTGTCGCCGACTGTGATCGGTTTTACCGGCCTGGCGCTGCTGGGACGGGCGGGAGAGTTCATTCGACCGTACCTGATCGCGCGGCGGACCGATCTTCCATTCTCCTCGCAGTTGGCGGTGTGGGCGGTGGAACGCATCTTCGACCTGGGTGCGTTCACGGTGCTGATGGTGATGGCGATTTTTCTGCCCAGCGCACTGCCTGCGATCCCTCATCCCGAGTATTATTTGCGCTTTCGCGAAGGCGGATTCTTTTTGATCGGGCTGGTGCTGGCGGCGACGGTGGGCGCAATTGTCATCCGCCGTAGCGGAGAGCCGGTGGCGCGGTGGGTGGAAGAGAGGTTCGGGCATCTCTCCTCGAATTTTGGTCACAAGCTGGCGCAGAAGGTTCGAGATTTTGGCCAGGGGCTGGACACGATTCATGGGCCGATGTCGCTGCTGATGCTGAGTCTGGTTTCGGTCGGGATGTGGTACATCATCGCGCTGGCGTATCAGGAGGTAACGCATTCCTACGGCGTCGCCGCGCTGGAAATTCCAGTTTCGCAGATTTTGATTCTGATGGGAGCCAGCATGGTGGGTTCGATGCTGCAACTTCCGGCGGTGGGCGGCGGCTCGCAGATGGCCACCATCGCAGCCTTGTCGAGTGTATTTGACGTGCCTCCGGAGCTGGCCGCAAGTTGCGGGATTCTGCTGTGGCTGGTCACCTTCGCCGCAGTCGTGCCGCTGGGCCTGGCCTTGGCGCACCACGAAAGGTTGTCGCTGCGGAAATTGTCGGAGGAAAGTCACCGGGCGGAAGAATCGGAGATCGGTGGACCGCCGGCGTGAGTTTTGAGTTCCCATCTATTACGTAGGTATGGGCTCCGAGTTTGGCCTCGATTCGCCTGTTACAATTTTCAGTTGAAGGAAAAAAGCAGGTTCCTCCTTCCTCGCTCCGCTCAGGCGTCGGAATGACAAAGGGTTGAGGTGCTTTCGCTCGGGTGTTTTGGTAATGATAAGGGTTTGAGTTTGGCTGGAAAAACATCAGCGCCATGAAATGTCCTTTTTGCGGATTTGCGAATGACAAGGTTGTCGACTCGCGCGAGAGCAAAGAAGCGGAGTCGATCCGGCGGCGGCGCGAATGCCTGAAGTGCGGCAAGCGCTTCACCACCTACGAGCGCATCGACGAGATCCCTTACATGGTGGTGAAGAAAGACGGACGGCGGGAGAAGTTCGACCGCCAGAAAGTTCTGAATGGCCTGTTGCGCGCCTGCGAGAAGCGGCCGGTGCCCATCAGCAAGCTGGAACAGATTGTGAACGAGGCGGAATCGTTCGTCATCGAATCGCAGGAGCGCGAGCGAAAAACGAGCGAACTCGGCGAGCTCATCATGAACCGGCTGCGGCGCTACGACAAAGTCGCGTATGTGCGTTTTGCTTCGGTCTATCTGGACTTCAAGGACGTGAACGAATTCATGAATGAACTGCGGGATTTGGTGAAAGCGAAGGAAGCCGGGGACGTGCGGGTAAAGAAAAGTGGTCAGTGACCAGTGGTCAGTGGCTAGTCAACTTGAAATCGCAACGTTCTTGCTGGCCGCTGAGGTGCAGTCATGAGTCATAAAGTCACGCTGATACCGGGGGATGGGATTGGGCCGGAGGTGACCGAGGCCACGGTGCGCATTCTGGAAGCGACTGGCGTGAAATTTGAATGGGAGTCCTTTGCCGTGGGTGCCGATGCTTTTGAAAAGCACGGCGAATACATTCCGAAAGAGGTAATTGAATCGATCGAGCGCACTCACGTAGGGCTGAAGGGACCGGTGACGACGCCGGTGGGCGGCGGATTTTCCAGCATCAACGTGGCGTTGCGCCGGAAGTTTGAGCTGTATGCGAACTTCCGCCCAATCCGGAATCTGCCGCATATTCCCACGCGCTATCCGGATGTGGATCTCATCATCGTGCGCGAGAACACCGAGAGCCTGTATTCCGGGCTGGAGCACGAGGTGGTGCCCGGAGTGGTGGAAAGCTTGAAGATCATCACCGAGAAGGCTTCGACCCGGATTGCGAAATTCGCCTTTGAATATGCCCGCAAGAACCAGCGAAAGAAAATCCACGCTATTCACAAAGCGAACATCATGAAGTTATCGGATGGATTATTCCTGCGCTGCTGCCGCGACGTGGCCAAGGGATATCCGGAAATCACCTACGGCGAGCACATCGTCGATAACACCTGCATGCAGTTGGTGATGAATCCATATCAGTACGACATGCTGGTGATGGAAAACTTGTACGGCGACATTCTTTCGGACTTGTGCGCGGCGTTCGTGGGCGGCCTGGGATTTGTACCCAGCGCAAACCTGGGCGACCACTGCGCCATTTTTGAGGCGGTTCACGGGTCGGCTCCCGATATCGCGGGAAAGAATCTGGCGAATCCAACCGCGCTCTTGCGGTCTTCGCTGCTGATGCTCAGACATTTGGGGGAGTTCGACGCCTCTACGCTGATTCGCAATGCCCTGGAGAAGGTGTACCGGCATCCTGAAAAGCTCACAAAAGACATTGGCGGCAAGGCAGGAACCTCGGAATTCGCCGACGCTGTGATCGAGGAAATGGACAAGGCAAAGGCCGCGCCCGCAGCCGCTCTCTAGAGACGGTTTTAATCTTTTTACAATTCTTCGACATGTTGCTCGATTCCGCCATTGACTCTCGCCTCAGATGGGAGTAGATTCGCCCGTTCTGGGGAATCTGGGGGATGACGCGCACATCACGGCGTGTGGGGGTGATTCTGTTTCAGCTCGGCGGGCCTGACACGCTGGCTGCGATAGAGCCTTTCCTTTATAACCTCTTCTGCGATCCCGATATTATTGACTTCCCTTTTGCCCGCCTCGGTCGTAAGCCCCTGGCCAAACTGATTTCGACCACTCGCGCCCGTAAAGTGCAGCACCACTACGCCACGATTGGCGGAGGCTCGCCCATCCGTCGCTTCACCGAGCGGCAGGCCCGGGCGCTGGAGGTGGAACTCGCAAGTCGGGGTCTGGACGTAAGATGTTTTGTGGCCATGCGCTACTGGCATCCCTTTACGCGTGAAGCCATCGCACAACTCCAGGCGGCGCAATGCGACGAAATCGTGTTGCTCCCCTTGTACCCTCAGTATTCGTCCACCACCACGGGCAGCAGCTTGAACGAGTGGCAGCGGCTATTCCGCAGCGACGTTCCTGTGCACACCGTAACAAGTTTCTACCAGCATCCCGCTTATCTGGACGCGGTGATCGAAAAAGTTGAACACGCCCTGGCGCGATTTCCGCTGCCCGAGCGAGCCGAAATTGTTTTCAGTGCGCATAGCGTGCCCATGTCCGTGATTGCGAAGGGTGATTCCTACCAGCGGCAGATTGAGGAAACCGTGCGTCTCCTGATGGAGCGCGCCGGATGGCCGAACCGTCACCGGCTCTGCTACCAGAGCAAAGTGGGAGCCAGTAAGTGGCTGCAGCCGTCCCTGCACCGAACTCTGCATGATCTGGCCGACGAGAAGAAACGGGAAGTATGTATCGTCCCGGTGGCGTTTGTTTCCGATCACGTGGAGACGCTGGGCGAGATTGATCACGAAGCGCGCGAGGAGGCCCAGCGGCTGGGCATCACGCAATTCGAGATGAGCGCGGGCTTGAACGATTCTCCGAAGTTTATCTCGGCGCTGGGGAAGTTGGTGCTGGAAGCGCTGGGCGAAGAAGAGGATTCCTGCGCGCAGATTCATGCGACCAGCACACAATTGACAACTCCCGGCTTGTTGGCCGCCGCAGGCGATTAGGACCGAACGAATAAAGCAGGAGGGTACCCATGACGGTTCCCGGAAGCGAACAACCAAACCCGAGTCCGAATCCAGATGCGGCGAAGCCCGCGGCTACGGGCGCGGTGGATGCCACGAAGTATGTGGGCACACCAGCGGTTGGAACCTCGAAGGCAGCGGCGGCTGGTGGACTTTCTTCCACCGGTCCCTCGAACACCGAGATCGACCAGCGACGGCGGCGGCTGGTATGGGTCGCGGTAACGGCATTCCTGACCGCATGGTTCCTCGCTTTTTTTCGATTCTTTCTTCCCCGTACGCTCTTCGAACCCAACACGGTTTTCAAGATCGGCTATCCTTCGGAGTTCGCGCTGGGGGTCGATACCAAGTTTCAGCAAAAGTTCCGGATCTGGGTGGATCGCACACCGGACCGCGTGTTCGTGATCTATGCGCGCTGCACCCATCTAGGTTGCACCCCGGACTGGAAGCCGAGCGAGAACAAGTTCAAGTGTCCATGCCACGGCAGCGGCTATGACAGCGAGGGCATTAACTTCGAGGGTCCGGCGCCGCGTCCCATGGACCGCGCCCACGTCGAACTGGCGCCTGACGGACAAATCATTGTGGATACTTCCCGCCTGTACCAGTGGCCGAAGGGGCAGCCCAGCAAATTTAACGATCCGGGAGCTTTCTTAACCGGGGTGTAAGAAACATTGATTCAATAACTCATTGATTCATTGAGTCAATTCGAAGGTTTCGAGGGGATCATGGCTGACGAAAATATTCCGGACGGCAGGAACGGCAAAGTGGGATTGGTCGACCGCGTCAAAGACGATATTCAGGCGATGAAGGTCGACATCCCCGCCAAGGCGAAGGAGCAGATCGAAGGTCTGAAAGATCCCACCAAGACTCAGGTCTACACATCGATCTTTCGCCACAAGCATGACGACACGCCGCGCAACCGTGCTCTGGGCGTGCTCTCGAACGTCTTCCTGCATTTGCATCCCGCGAAGATCAATCGCGATGCGGTGCGCTACAGCTATACCTGGGGCATGGGCGGGATTACGTTTTTTCTGTTCATCATCCTCACCTACACCGGCGTGCTGCTGATGTTCTACTACCATCCCAGCAAGGTGCAGGCATTTCGCGACGTGCTCTATCTGGAGCACGACGTGCCTTTCGGAAAGATTCTGCGGAACATGCACCGCTGGGCCGCCCACCTGATGGTAATCGGCGTGTGGCTTCACATGTTCCGCGTGTTTCTCACGGGATCGTATAAGAAGCCCCGCGAGTTCAACTGGAACATTGGAGTGCTGCTCCTCGTGTTTACTTTGCTCCTGTCGTTCACGGGTTATCTGCTGCCCGACGATCAACTGGGTTTTTGGGCGGTAACCGTGGGCACGAACATGGCGCGGGCGACGCCGCTGCTGGGGCATGAAGGACCGTTCGGCTCGATGCTGGGCATGACGCCCTACAACGACGTGCGCTTCGGTCTTCTCGGTGGATCGATCGTGGATGCGAATGCGTTGTTGCGGTCCTATATCTGGCACTGCATTGGAATTCCGATTGTCGCGTCCATCCTGATGATCGTGCACTTCTGGCGCGTAAGGAAAGATGGTGGAATCTCAGGTCCGGCGCCCGTGATGTTGGAAGCTGAAGCGGATAAACCACGGAGAGGACCGAAGGCAGCGGGAGAGTAGCGCCGCAAGCAACAAGCAGGTTCCTCGCTGGGCCTTCAGCCCGGTTCGGAATGACAACAGTTTTGGGTAGCTCGACGAGAGAACTCTTATGGACTGGCGACAACTTTGGGAGATTTGTTCGGCTCCGGATAACGTGCCGATCGTGGGCCTGATCCCGCTGTTGGCCTTCTACATTTATCTGGCCTGGAAACAGGCGCACGCCAACGACCAGTTGATCGAGCAACTGGAAGGCGACGCTGCGCTCGCCAAGACGCATCACCGCAAGACCTGGCCCTTCAAGCCGGGCTGGCAGAAGGAAGTGCACGTCTGGCCGTTTCTGTTGCGCATAGAATTTCTCGCCGCCATCATCGTCACTATCATTCTGATGGTGTGGTCGATCACGCTGAACGCGCCGCTGGAAGAGCCTGCCAATCCGAACTTAACCATGAATCCGGCGAAGGCTCCGTGGTATTTCCTGGGACTGCAGGAGATGCTCGTCTATTTCGATCCCTGGATCGCCGGCGTGGTGATGCCCACAATGATCATCATCGGCCTGATGGTTATTCCATACATCGATACGAACCCGCTGGGCAGTGGGTATTACACGTGGAAGCAACGAAAGTTTTCCATTGGGACATTCCTATTCGGCTTCATCATTCTGTGGATCGCGATGATCATCATCGGAACGTTCATTCGGGGGCCTGGCTGGCAGTGGTTTTGGCCGGGGCAGACCTGGGATCACAACCGGCTGATCTACGAGGTAAATCGCGATCTGCCGGATATTTTCGGGATCACGTCGAACATGGCGAAGGCGCTTTTCGGCGCAGTCGTAGTGGGAGGGTATTACCTGCTGGGAGGCTTTCTCGTTTACTCGCTGTTTCGGCGGTACATGGGAAAAGACTTCAAGCGCATGAGCCTGCTCCAATTCGGCATCACGCAGTTCCTTTTGCTGAGCATGGTGGCGTTGCCCTTGAAGATGGCTATGCGGCTCTTGTGGCACATCAAGTATGTGTGGATTACGCCCTGGTTCAATGTTTGAAGAGCGTCGTTGGTCGTTGGTCGTCAGTCGTTGGCCAACACCCACGGTGTCGGCACACGACATGAATCGCGAACGACCAACGACCAAGGACCAACGACTGATTTCCGGAGGAAGCGGTGCCTGAACAACCCAACCTCGAGCAGGACCCGATCACAACTAAGTCGTACGCCGCGTATTACCTGATCGCGATGGTGATTCTGATGGCGACCCTGTTTTGGGCCTTGTGGGACGAGGCATGGGCACAGCGTCCGTGGAAAGCGGCCCAGGCGCACTGGAAGGATCGCTATCCTGCGTTTCTAAACGACGCGCGCTCCAAATCGTCGACGTCAGAGACCGAGGTCGAGAAAAATCCCGATTACCTGGCCCTCAAACAGAACTACGAAAAGGCTTATCAGGATTCGAAGTCACAGGCCGAAGAAGCGCGCCGCAAGCTCGATGACGCCAGCGCCCGCCTGCTCGCCGTGCAGAGCGTCTTCACCGATCGCCGCGCCTATGTAAATGCGCTCACCTACGAACTGGAAACCAGCACCAGCGCATCCGCGAAAGCCAGCAAGCAGAAAGAGATCGATCAATATAAGAGCGAACAGGCGACGGTTAAATATCCCGATGGCAGCAAACAGTCCTATACATTTCCGCAACTCGAAGAAAAATATAACGAGATCCGCGACGAGCGGACGAAACTAAGCCTCGAACTCGGTGACGTTCTGAAGCCTGTGACTGCGGCCAAGGCGAAGATGGATGAATACATCTCCGACCACATGGTCGACCTAACACCGCAACAGATCGACGGATTGAAACGCCGCGCCACCGAATGGGTTCCCGCGATCGTCCAGATCAACGTGGCCGACGCCAATATCGTCGACCGCTGCGAATCCTGCCACATGAACGCGCGCGAGCCCATCAAAATAACACCCGCGGCGATGGCGCCCAAAGGCAAGAAGCCGGACGAATATGCCGATGCATTCGGAAGCCATCCCCAGCCCGAGTTGTTGGCGATTCACGATCCAGAAAAATTTGGCTGCTCGCCCTGCCATCAGGGTAATGGCCGCGCCACGACGAGCATCGAGAAAGCCCACGGCAACTACGAGCACTGGCTGTGGCCGCTGTTCCCCAAAGAAAACTCCCAGGCGGGATGCCAGAATTGCCACGCCGCCGATATGGTTCTAGCCAGCGGCGATGTACAGTGGAACACCATCAACAGCGGCAAGGACCTCTTCCGCCAGCGCGGTTGCATGGGCTGCCATCGTTATGAGGGCTACGACAAAGAGCCCGAAGACCTGAACGCGATCAGCCAGCAGATCAAGCAGATCGAGACCCAGAAGATAGACAACATAAAACAGACCGCCTATCTGATGAAGCAGGCCGATGCCGCTGAATCGAACGAAGAAGCCAACAAGCTGAACACTCAGGCCGTCGATTTGCGGGTCGCCAACAGCAAGCTGGACGGCCGTTTGCAACAACTCGATTACCAGTCTCACAGCCTGATGCAGGACCAGAAGAAAGTCGGGCCGAACCTGAAAGATGTCCGCCTCAAGCTGAACAAGAACTGGATTCCGGTTTGGCTGAAGAAGCCAAGCGACTTCCGCCCCACGACCAAGATGCCTAACTTCCGCTTGAACGATCATCAAATTCAAGCGATTTCGGCCTACATCTGGCAATCGGCGTTCACCGATCCACTTCCCAAGCACAAGCCCGGTAACGCAGTGCACGGCAAAGAATTGTTCGAGACCCGCGGATGCCTCGCTTGCCACTCCATCGGTGAAGGCGATCAGGTGCAGGGCGGCACCTTCGCCGCAAATCTGACCCGTGTCGGCGAAAAAGCCAATTACGATTACCTGGTGCGTTGGATTCACAACGCGCGCGAGCGGACCCGCCCCTATTGCCCCTACGAGAAGAAAGACATTGGTCCCGAAGATTATGCCAGGAAAGGTCTTCCCTATCAGTTCGATCTCGACCACAGCCGGTGCCCCAACGACGGCCACGAACTGCAAGTGCAGAACATGACGGTGATGCCCAGCCTGCGCCTCGCTCCAGAAGACGCGGAAGACATCGCCACGTATTTGATGACGCAGAAAAAGCAGGAGCCGTCCTCCTACGCCGATGCCTCATTCATGGACGACTCCAACTTGAAAGCTGAAGGCAAGAAGTGGGTGCGTCACTTCGGGTGCTCCGGCTGCCACGAAATCGCTGGCTTCGAAGACGAAGGCCGCATCGGCACCGAACTTACTTACGAAGGCAGCAAGCCGATCGAACGGCTAGACTTCGCGCTATTCACTGAAACCGCACAGCGCGGCGGCAAAGACGCCGAGCCCATCAAAGATAAAGAGGACCTGGCGCGCCTGCCAGACGGCCCCGCGACCGAATCCTGGTACGACCACAAAGGCTTCTTCGAACACAAACTCGCCGAGCCCAATGTCTACGATCAGGGCAAGGAGAGAAGTGAAACCGAGAAGCTTCGCATGCCCAACCTGCACCTCACCAAGGAGCAGGTGCTCGATCTCACAACCTTCCTGATGGGAAGCGAGGAGACTTCCCTGCCCGCGAGCTATCAATACAAGCCGGGCGATGCGCGGCACGACATTCAAGAAGGCTGGTGGATCATCAAGAAATACAACTGCATGGGCTGCCACCAGTTCATTCCCGGCCAGCGGACGATTCTGATGGGATTGCAGCAGTATCAGGACATCCAGGAGCAGTTGCCTCCGAAGCTTTTGACTGAAGGTGCGCGTGTCGATCCCGAGTGGCTGCGCAAGTTCCTGTCGAACCCGGCTCTGAGCACTACGGATACGAATCGCAACGGTGTGCGCCCTTACTTGAAGGTCCGCATGCCCACGTTCTCATTCTCCGACAACGAACTGCGCAAGCTGGTGCGCTTCTTCCAGGCGCTGTCGCAGCAACCGTTGCCCTACATTCCGGAGCAGGTACCGGTGCTCACCTCGAAGGAAACAGATATGGCACGGAGCCTGTTCTCCAGCTCCGCGGCACCTTGCCTGAAGTGCCACGCCACGGGCGATCCCACACACGACAAGATCGCGACCGCGCCAAACTTCCTGCTGGCAAAAGAGCGCCTGAAGCCGGACTGGGTCGAGCGCTGGATTACAGATCCGCAGGCAGTCAGCCCGGGAACGTCGATGCCATCGGGACTGTTCAAGCAGCAGGATAATCATTGGGTGTTTGCCGGTCCGACTCCGCCATCGTTCCAAGGCTACGAAGGAGATCATCGGAAGCTCTTGACCGATTACATCTTCCAGTTGACGCCGGAAGAGCAACGAAGAGTAGCATCAGCCATGCCGCACGCTAAAGCGGCGGTGCAGTTGAAGACCAATCACAGGCAGGCAGTGGTGGAATCGCATCAAGCGGCCAGCGGTGGTTCGCGGTAGAATGGCCGGTTTGGTCGCGACATCCCGGTGAAGTGAGATCAGGCAGTTTCTCAATTACTCAAGAAAGGGCGACATCATGAATAAGAAAAGTTGGAGAGTGGTATCGGTCGGCACGCTGGCATTGTGCGGGTTGCTGCTGACGACGGCATGCAACAAGAAAGAGAATACCGAACAATCGAGCAACAACATGTCTCAGACGGCGGCGACCGCTCCGGCGGCTACTCCGATTGACCCCGCGACGGTAGCTACGGTAAACGGCACCGTCAAATTCGATGGCGCGGCACCCAAGCCCTCGAAGATCGACATGAGCCAGGATCCCGCCTGCAAAGGCGCGAACGAGGCCGAGAATGTAGTAGTCACAGACGGCGATCTCGCCAACGTCTTCGTCTATGTAAAAGACGGCCTAGGCAGCCGCACCTTCGACGTCCCCAAGGACGAGGTCGTGCTCGACCAGAGCGGCTGCAAGTATCATCCTCACGTGCTGGGCGTGATGGCAGGTCAGACGGTGCAGATCAAGAACGACGATCAGACCACGCATAACATTCATCCCACTCCGAAGGACAATCGCGAGTGGAACGAATCGCAGCCCCCGGCCTCCGCTCCCATCGAGAAGAATTTCGCGCGCGAAGAGATCATGCTTCCGGTGAAGTGCAACCAGCATCCCTGGATGAAGATGTACATCAATGTTGTAAAGAGCCCGTTCTATGCGGTCACCGACAAAACCGGGAAATATGAAATCAAGGGGCTGCCGCCGGGTGATTACACGATTGCTTTCGTGCACGAAAAGCTGGGCGAGCAGGATCAGAAGGTAACGGTCGGCGCGAAAGAAACAAAGACGGTGGATCAGAGCTTCAAGCCTGCGGGCGAATAGGCTGCGCAACAGCAATTGTTGCGGTCCCACAGGCTCGTTGTCTGATAAAATCAAGAGTTTGGCGGGACGGGCTGCGCCAGTCCGCGCAGCCCGGTGAGCTAGAAACCGGAGGGTGCTCCTGTCCGGTAATCTCGCCTGACCCAAGGGGAAAGACTCTGAAAGCCATCCAGACAACTTACAACCGCGCGCATCATACCTTCGCGGTGTTCACCGCGTGTGCGGCGCTGGTGGTGATCACAGCCGGCGCATTGGTCACCAGCAACGACGCAGGACTCTCGGTTCCGGACTGGCCAACGTCGTTCGGCTATCTGGTGAAGGTTCCGCACTTTGTAGGCGGTATTCGTTATGAGTGGAGTCACCGCATGGTGGCCGGAACGCTGATATCGCTGACCCTGGCCATCGCGATCTGGACTCTGTTGGTCGAGCGGAGGCGGTGGTTGCGCTGGCTGGCGGTGGGCGCGTTCTGCACCGTCATCGCACAGGCCGTTCTGGGCGGACTTACGGTTTTGTTCTTCCAGCCACCGGCCGTTTCCACGGCACACGCTACGGTGGCGCAAACGTTTTTCTGCATCGCCGTCGCGATCGCGCTATTCACCGGACGAAAGTGGGTGCAGGAGCAACCGCAGGTGGAGTTCGACCCGCGCCGGCCCAGCCTGTTCACTCTGACCTTGCTCTCCATCTTCGTGCTTTACGTGCAGCTCATCCTGGGCGGAATGTTCCGTCATCACGGCATGAGTTGGTGGCCGCACGTGCTGAATGCGGTGATTGTGTCCTTCGTGCTGGCCTGGACCGCTGTACGAGCGCTTTCCGTGTATTCGCAGATGGAAGCGGTGCGGCGCCCGGCAATTTTGATGCTGTCGCTTTTGATCACGCAGCTTTGCCTGGGTTTCACAGCTTTTTTGACCCGGGTGGCCTGGGGCAGAGACGCGGTGCAACCGGAGCTGCCCATGGTCGTAGCAACCGTGGCGCACGTCGCCGTGGGAGCGCTGCTGCTCGCGACTACTGTGATTCTCTCAATTCAGGTGTGGCGGCACGTCCCGGTGGCATTTGAAGAGCGTCTTCCCGAGGCGCAACGGGGTGCTTCGGCCGCGTGAGCGTCGGCGGTACAACCCTTCTATTCTATTTGCCTCTTTTGTTCATGGTCATGATGTTGGACACGGTATCGTCGTAAACTGGTAGCAGAGCAATCAGCAGAGCAATCCAGGAACCCCTTGGTATCGAACTTTTCCGCAATCGCCGACGCTGCACCGGAACTGACGCCAACCTCCGCCGCCGTCATTTCCGTGCAAAACGTAGTGCATCGCTATGAAAACCGCACCGCCCTGAACGGGGTTTCATTCGACGTGCGTCCGGCGGAGTTGTTCGGCCTGCTGGGTCCAAACGGCAGCGGCAAGACCACGCTCTTCCGGATTCTCTCCACGTTGATGCTTCCGACCGCCGGGCGCGCTACGATCATGGGCTACGACGCGGCGCAGGAACCGGCGCGTGTGCGGCGGCAGATCGGCGTGGTCTTTCAGGCACAGAGTGTCGACCTGAAGCTCACGGCTTACGAGAACCTTTGGCATCAGGGACATCTTTACGGTTTGCGCGGGCACTCGCTCAAAACGCGGATCTATGAAATCCTGTCGCGCGTGGGCCTGGCGGACCGAGCCAAGGAGCTGGTCGAAAAGTTTTCCGGCGGGATGCAGCGTCGCATCGAGTTGGCGAAGGGATTGTTGCATCATCCGGGAGTGCTGTTACTGGATGAACCGACTACCGGTCTCGATCCCGGGGCGCGGCGCGATCTTTGGCAATACCTGCAGACGCTACGGGACGAAGAGCATGTTTCCGTGCTCGTCACTACGCATCTTATGGAAGAAGCGGAACGCTGCGACCGCCTTGCCATTATGAATGAGGGCAACCTGGTGGCCTTGGGAACGCCCGAGCAGTTGAAAAGCGAAATCGGCGGCGACGTGGTGCTGCTGGATGCGGCTCATGACGCGGGATTATTGGCCGAGCGCATCCGGGCGAAGTTTCACGTGGAAACTACCGTACTCGAGAACCAGGTGCGCATAGAACGTGAGAGCGCGCATCGCTTTGTCACCGAAGTGGTCGAGGCTTTCCCCGGAGAGATCGAAGCGCTCTCGGTGAGCAAACCGGCGCTTGAAGACGTCTTCATTCGCCGCACCGGCCACAAGTTCTGGAGCGAAGAAAACGATGCACAGTCCAGTGCAGAAGATCACGGCAGGAGGTAACGTGCTTTCCATAATGCTTATCCTTTCTCTTGTGCTTGGCGTCCTGCCCTTGCTGGGGGTGGCGTGGACGCTGATGAACGGAATGATTACCACCGTGGATGGACTGTTCATGAGCTTGATCCTGCTCACGCTCTCTGCAGTCTTCCTGCTGAACGCATACTGGGAAATGCGTGACCTGGGCATGCTCGGCAAGAAAGCGACCGGAAAGAAAACCGCCCCGGCCCCGGCAACCAAATCTCCGGCAACGAAAGCGAGTTGAACTTCGTGGCTACTCAAACTGCCGCATTATCCAGACCGATTACTCCCGC
Organism: uncultured Acidobacteriaceae bacterium; assembly: GCA_963749985.1. GTDB lineage: Bacteria > Acidobacteriota > Terriglobia > Terriglobales > Acidobacteriaceae > Sulfotelmatobacter. Next base: position 327,176 of record CAVVOS010000012.1, read on the forward strand.
TTCCGCCGGTGTGTTGTTGCCTGCGTTCACGCTGTGGTGGCGCGAGATTGTGCGCTTCTACCGGCAGAAGTCGCGGGTGGTCGGCGTTCTGGCGTCCCCGCTGCTCTTCTGGGTGGTGATCGGCTCCGGATTTGGCACGTCGTTCCGCTCCGGCGGAGGCCAGGGGCAGCAGAATTACCTGGACTATTTCTATCCCGGCGCGCTGATCATGATCGTGCTGTTCACTTCGATCTTTGCCATGATGTCGCTCATTGAGGATCGCAAGGAAGGATTCCTGCTCTCCGTGATGGTGGCCCCGGTGCCGCGATCGGCGATTGTGCTCGGCAAAGTTCTTGGCGGCACAACGCTTTCGGCGATTCAGGGGATGATCTTTCTGATCTTCGCGCCGTTCGCGGGCGTTCATCTGGAGCCGTTGCAGATCTTGCTGGTGGCCATCGTGGTATTTCTGGTTTCGTTCGCGCTGACCGCGCTCGGCTTCGCCATTGCGTGGCCCATGGATTCCACGCAAGCCTTCCATGGCATCATCAATCTGTTTCTGATTCCGCTATGGCTTCTTTCCGGCGCGATGTTCCCCTTGAGCCGGGCCTCAGGATGGATTCGCGTGGTGATGTACATGAATCCGCTCACCTACGGCGTCGAAGCGCTGCGCGCGTTGCTCTATCCCGGGATGGAGACGCCGTTTCCGCTGGCTTCCTCAATGGCTACACTGCTTCTGTTTTCGCTGGTGATGTTTGGACTGGCATTCCTGATGGCAAACCGCCGCACCACGAGGCCGGCCGCTTGATCAACAAAATATGATTCCTGAACAATACGCTTACCTCCCTGCCCTCATCGCCAGTTTGAACGGAGCCAGCGCGGTGTTATTGCTGGCCGGCCGCTATCTGATCGCCCGCGGAAAGATCGCCGCGCACCGCGCCTGCATGATCGCGGCGGTTGTTTCCTCGGCGCTTTTTCTGGCCTGCTACTTGTATTTTCATTATCACGTCGGCGATATCCGTTTTCTGGGGGACCACTTCTGGCATGTTATTTATCTGATCGTACTCATCCCCCATGTGACGCTAGCCATCGTGATCGTCCCCATGGTCATCATCACACTGAGCCGCGGGTTGCGGGGCCGCTATGATCGGCATCGCGCCATCGCGCGCTGGACGTGGCCGCTTTGGATGTACGTCAGCGTCACCGGAGTGCTGGTTTATTTCATGCTTTACCAGTGGTTTCCGCACAGCTAGTGTTTCACCACGGAGGCACGGAGCCACGGAGAAGCAACGAACGAAAAAATTCGGAGATTTTCCTGTGGCTGTGTGTCCCTGTAGTGAATGGGTCTTGATCTATGCCGATCGTGCGATTGAAGATTGACGTCTCCGGAACCGTCGGCGACGAAGCCTGGCGCCAGATCCAGCAGTTCGATCAGATCCAGAGCGCCGAATTCGGCCCGCAATTTGGCAGCGGCGGGCAGCATAACCACGCTCCCGATGCGCCGCATGGCAAGGGCGAATGGATCGGAGCCGAAATCCGGCTGCAGACACCGCTCCTGGCGCAGTATGCCGTTTCGCATTATCTGGAGCAGGAGCGCGTGTTGGACGCGGATGTGGTGGAGTAGCTCTGTGAGTATTTCTGCTATATTGCTGAGTCTGTGTTGGAATCAGCACCCATCCCGACTCCTGCCCTGACCGATGGTCCGCTCCCGCCCGTGCGATCTGGCGAAACTAAACGTCATCTGCTCGCCGCCCTGTTTTCCGCCCTCGTGCCGGGAGCAGGGCAGTTCTTTCTTGGACAGCGACGCAAAGGGACTGTTTTGCTACTAATGCTTGCCGCTCTCCTCACTTGCTTCTGGCCGCTGCGGCTTTTGCGCTTCTATCCCGGTTTGGTCTTGCTATTTTGTGGCTGGATTGTTCTCTATTTCTACGCCGCTTGCACCGCGCAACTCGCCCGGAATGGTTCAACGGGCACCCGACCTTCAAAATGGTGGTTGGTTATCGTCCTGCCCCTAACGTTGCTGACCCTTAGCTTGCTCGGTCGCGCCGTAACGCGCGCTTCGGGATTCCGGACGTTCAGCATGCCGTCGACTTCGATGGAGAAAACGATCCTACAGGGTGACGAACTTGTCGCCGACATGCGCTATTATCATTCGCACCGCCCTGAACGTCGGGAGGCCGTCATCTTCCTCAGAGATGGTACCTTCTACATAAAGCGCATCATTGCGATAGAGGGAGACTCTATTCAGGGCAAAGACAACGTAATTTTTATAGATGGTACGGAACAGGATGAGCCATATGTGGAAAATACGGACACCCGAGCACAGGACTGGATGAAAAACTTCGGGCCAGTTACCGTTCCGGACGGCAAGTGTTTTGTGATGGGCGACAACCGCGACGTCAGCCTTGACAGCCGCGCTGCCGAGTTTGGACTCGTTGACGACAGATCGATTGTCGGCAAGCCTTTGTTTGTCCTCGCGTCGCACCGCGCTGGCAAGAGCATCCGCTAACTGACAGCAATCGCAATATGGAAACTGAAATTTCTCGGCAAGTCTCGAAACCCGGCATGTCCCGCACCCAGAAGCTTCTCTTCTTCATCACCGCGTGGCTGATCTGCCTCATGCCTTTCCTCTTCTGGTGGAATACCTGGTTTGGCCGCAAGCTTTCTGACCGGCAATTGACCGAATACCTGCACGATGCGAAGAAGCCGCGGCACATTCAGCAGGCGCTGGTGCAGGTCGGCGAGCGCATCACGCGGCAGGATGCCACCGCCAAACAATGGTATCCCGACCTGGTGCGCCTTGCCGCTGATCCCGTGGAGGAAGTGCGCAACACCGACGCCTGGGTCATGGGGCAAGACACGTCCGGCACGGGATTTCATGAGACGCTGCTGAAGCTGCTCGCCGACCCCTCGCAGATGGTACGAGGCAATGCCGCGCTATCTCTGGTGCGTTTCGGCGACGCGAGCGGCCGTCTGCAGATCGTCGCGCTGCTGCAGCCGGCGCAAATTACTTCTCCGGAGTCTGGTCACATCATCGATTCGGATCGTCCGGGCACCGCCGTCCATCAGGGTGGATTGATTGCGAAGTTGGAATATGGACACGGGCAGAGGGCGGAAATCCGTTCCCCAATTCCCGGGCGGATTCGTTCGGTGGCCGGAACCGGCGCGAATGTCGCGGCTGGAGCCGAAGTAGCCGTCGTCGATCCGGCTAATGAGCAAGTGTGGGAAGCTCTGCGCGCTCTCTATCTCGTCGGACAGCCCGACGACCTTGCCGCCATCCGCCCCCACGAACGCGACCTGCCAGATGTCTCGAATGACGTTCGCCAGCAGGCCGTGGAGACGGAAAAAGCGATACTGGCGAGGACGAAGTGAGCCTTTAGAGAACTCCCTGCGGAGCTGCCGGCACTGCAGGTCGGATAGGGATCCTTCGACTCCGGTGTCGAATTCGCTTCGCGAATCCCACACCTTCGCTCAGGATGACAGCGCTTTAGGAGTTGACGACTGAAAACCGACAGCTAGATCGCCATCGCTCCCACTTCTTTTTCCACCTCGGTCGTTTCGACCATGACGATGGCATCCCAGGGACAGCCGTCGAGGAAGCAGCCGTCGGGGCCTTTGCTGAGGCACTTCTTGCAGCCGATGCAGAGAATGGGATCGACCGCGATACGCCCGAACGGCGTGCTGTCTTCGTCAGGCACCCAGAACATGCAGTCTTCCACCGGACAATACTCCACGCACGCCGGCGACCCGGCGCATCCGGTGCAGCATTCGGTGATGACGGCCAATTCTTTCGGTTTCTTCTTGCGGGGCGTGGTCAGGCCCTTGGACTTCGGTTCCCACTTGAGCTCGTCGGGAACCATCCCGACAGCCCTGGTCGCTCCGGGTGCGGCAGGCATGGCGAAGATTATACCTCAAGAAAGCTATTAGCTCTTAGCCTTTAGCCGTTGGCTTAGGGCCGCCCCGAAATGACACTTTGTCCCGCATTTGTGACAATCCGCACCATTTCCACCTCGTCAACTCTGCTATAGTGAACCCCTGCAAAGGAGCATCCCATGGCAGGAAAAAGTCTGAACCGGGTTCAACTGATCGGTAATCTTGGGAAAGATCCAGAGATTAAGTACACGCCGCAGGGCACGCCCGTGGCCAAGCTGACCATCGCCACCAACGAGCGCTTCAAAGACAAGGCCGGCGAGTGGCAGGACCGCACCGAATGGCACAACGTGGTGCTCTGGCAGCGGCTGGCCGAAATCGCGGGCGAATATCTGAAGAAGGGCGGCAAAGTGTATATCGAAGGCCGCCTGCAGACCCGCTCCTGGGACGACAAGACCAGCGGCCAGAAGAAATACATGACGGAAGTGGTAGCCAGCGACCTGATTCTGCTCGGCGGACGCGGCGAAGGCAGCGGTGGCGGAGACTTCAAAGAAAGTTCACGCGGTGCGTCATCCGGCGGCGGCAATAACTTCGACCAGCGCACGCCCGAACCGGAGCACGCCGCAGCTGGCTCCGGGCCGATCACGGACGAGGATATTCCGTTCTAAGGGGACGCCGATCTGAGGATGACCTTGCTCCGGAAGAGATTCCCATGACCAAACAACTAGCCGACAAGAAATGCGTCCCGTGCACGGGCGGCGTGCCGCCGCTTAAGGGGAAGGAACTCAAAGCGCTGCATAAGATCGTTCCCGAGTGGAGCGTGGTCAAGCAGCACCACATCACGCGCGCCTTCACTTTTCCCGATTTCAAGCAGGCGCTGAAGTTCGTGAATCGCGTGGGCGCGCTGGCGGAGAAGCAAGGGCACCACCCCGATATTCTGCTGGCGTGGGGCAAGGCCGAAATCACGATGTGGACGCACAAGATCGACGGCCTCACCGAGAGCGACTTCATCATGGCCGCGAAGATCGACCGCATTCTAGGGGCATAGAGCGGACTCCGGCGCCCGGCTTTCGGCATCCGCCCCTAACTTCCAACTTGGAAGCCAGAAGCCGGACGCCGGATGCCGAGCTTACATTTCCCTCTCCACCCGCATCGCTAACGCCCACAAAGCTGCCGGAATCAGCATGACCACTCCCGTGTAAGTCGCGACCGTGCGAGCAGTGACGCCGGCATCGAGCAAACGTCCACACAGATAAGCGCCGGCCGCGATGGTCAGCATGGAGAAGCCCAGGTCCGCGGAGAACACGCGTCCGCGGAAACGGTCGTCGGTATGAAGCTGCAGCAGTGTGGTGGAGAAAACCCACACCGTCGAGCCTCCCATGTGCGCCAGCATCGCGCAAGCAGCGGCCATCCAAACGGTGCGGCTGAAACCGAGAGTTCCATATCCCACCGCGATGGTGAGATAACCGAAGAGGATGCCAAGTTGCAGCCTGCGGTCGCTGCGGCCCGCCCAGCGCGCCGAGATCAGTGGACCGACGAGCGCTCCCAAACCGCGTCCTCCGAGCAGGATGCTCATGCCCAACATCGCTCCGCGCGCGGCATCGACATTGCGCCAGTGCACCGCGAACTCATGCGCTCCCATCACGGTGAAGATCACCCAGCTTGGTCCGATCATAAGCTCGCCGGCTTTCGCAAACACCGTAGGCAGCAGCGTGCGCTGATTGCGTATGTAGCGGATGCCTTCCAGAACGGGAGAGAAATCGACCAGATCGCGCGGGCGCAGCGGAGCCGCGGCTTCGGCGTGCGGCTCGGCAAACCGCATTCCGGCAAGGAGCACGGCTGAAGCCAGGAACGACAGCGCGTTCAGAATGAATACGGCATCCCGTCCGAAGAAGGCTGCAACCAATCCGCCAACCGAAGCGCCAATCAACAGGTTCACCGACCACGTAGCCGAGGAGAGTGTGTTGGCGATGAGCACTTCTCCTTTGGCGGCGATGTTGGGGATCACCGAACTGCGCGCCGGCTCGAAGAATGCGGCCATGATGGTCTCCGCCAGCAGCAGCGGATAGACGAGCCATACCATGGAGCGCGAACGCACCAGCAGCATGGCCAGCACCACCACAACCCGAACCAGGTCGGCGGCGATCATCACGTGCTTGCGGCGCAGACGGTCGTTCACTACTCCGGCTGTCGGACCCACCAGGGTTTGCGGCAGAACCTGCAGAACCAAGGCCAGCGCGACCGAACTGGCGCGCCCGGTCAACTGGAGCAGCAGTGTGTAAATGGAAAGTGTGTAGAACCAGTCCCCAATCTCGCTGACAATTTGCGCCAGCCAGAGGCGGCGGAAATTGCGGTTGCCGCGTACCAGCCTTAGGTACGAGGCCAGCGAGATCGATGGCGCCGCATGCTCTGGTTGGGGTTCCATACGAATGGCTAGGGTAACAAAGATCGGGCTTCGGGCTTCAGGCTGACCTCTCCCGTTGACTCGCTCTTCAGCGTCAGCCTAAGATGCGCGCCGCAAGAAGAACCGCGAGTACCAGTTCTACGCCACGGTTATGTTTGCGAAGGAGTACTTGCCGAAGGAGGGGCGAGGATTCTCAAGCCTCCGGACGAAGCTTGCGTTTCAGATCGTCGGCGATCTGTTTGCCGTGGAAGCGGCCGTTCTCGATGAAAATTTCGTTCGTGCGCGATCCCGCAACGATCACGCCCGCCACGTAGATTCCGGGCACATTGCTTTCGAGCGACACCGGATCGCACACCGGACGATGCTGCTCGGCGGAGAGTTCGATGCCCATGCTGCGCAGAAAATCGTAATCAGGATGGTAGCCAATCAAGGCAAGCACGAAGTCGTTTTTCAGGCGGATGGGGCCGCGCGGCGTGTTAATGACCACGTGATCCACGCCAATTTCCTGAACGGCGCTGTTGAAGTAAGCGACGATCTCGTTGTTCTTGATGCGGTTCTCGAGGTCGGGCTTGATCCAGTACTTGACGTGGTGATGCAGTTGCGAGTCGCGATGAACCAGGGTCACGCGAGCACCGTGACGCCATAGGTCAAGAGCCGCGATGGCGGCGGAGTTCTTGCCGCCAATCACCAGCACATCGCTGTCGTAGTAAGGATGAGGCTCACCGTAGTAGTGTGAGACCTTGGGGAGATCTTCGCCGGGAAGGCCCAGTTCATTCGCGAGATCGTAGTAGCCGGTGGAGACAATTACCTTACGGGTAATGTAATCGTGGGGCCGGCCGGCACGGTCGGTAGCGGTAATGCTAAATTTCCCGTCTTCTCCCATGACCGTTTTGACCCACTCGTATTGACGAATGTCGAGATGGTAATGCTCGGCGACTTTGCGGTAATACTCGAGAGCTTCTTCACGGGTGGGCTTCTGGTTGGCCGTGGTGAAGGGAATCTCGCCGATTTCCAGGAGTTCGGGCGTGGTGAAAAATAGCATGTTTGCGGGATAGTGAAAAAGCGAATTCACCAGGCAGCCCTTGTCGAGGACAATGACGCGAAGCCCGATTTTCTGGGCTTCAATCGCACAGGCCAAACCAGTGGGTCCGGCTCCGATCACGACCACGTCGGTGCGCATCTCGGGGTGCGCACGAACTTTGGCCTTGGGCAGAGTTTCAACGTCTTCGGCGGTGAGAAAGTCGGGCATGGATTCCGTGACCGCGGCCGCCTACTGAAGGAGGACGGCGGAAGTCAGAGACCGATGATTTTAGCACGCGGGAATCGGGGAAGCTTGAACCTGTGGCGCGAAAGCTCAAGAGGGGGCGTTGGCAGCCGCGAACGAGCCGGGCCGAACCTCGCGTTCGATCATGCGCGCGGGCTTGTCCTGTGCGACTTCGAGATCGTAGGCGGACTGAAGATTCAGCAAGAATCCAGCGGGTGAAGCCGTTTCGGTCTCCGAGCAGCGGAACGATTGGATCATTCTGTATACCGTTTAACGTTAAACGGTAAGCTTCAGCGATCATGCGGGGGTGTATTATACCGCGTACTCTGGGACGCAAAAGAAGATCCGGCCTCGACAATGACAAAAGACGCTCTTTTTCCTACTCTTGAGTCACGCCTTTCCGAGGGCAAAATACCCGCACTCGACGGAGTTCGAGCCGTTGCGATTTCCCTGGTTGTGATTCTTCATTTTCATTTTCACGTACTTCGGGATTGGGACGAATCTTTTGGACACACCGGTGTGACCTTATTCTTTGTCCTCAGTGGATTTCTCATCACCTGGTTGCTGATCAAGGAAGACGACCGCACGGGCGAGATATCTCTCTGGAACTTTTATGTCCGACGCCTGCTTCGAATCTTTCCGGGGTTCTACTGCTTCTGGGCCGTATATGTAGGGCTGGCTGCCCTTGCCCACAAACATATCGCGTGGGGTAACTGCATCGCAGCGCTCTTCTACGTCAATAACTACTATTGGCCCTTGCGGGGTGGAGGAGAAGGGGCAATGCTGCTCACGTGGTCCCTGGGGGTGGAAGAACAGTTTTATGTGGTGTGGCCTGCCATCTTCCGGCGATTCCGCGGCCGCCGCGACAGCGTTGTTCATGTTTTGGCTGCCCTGTGCCTGATCGTGCTTCTGCACCGAATCCTGCTCCTCTATTTGTGGCACGCACCGCGTCTTTATCTGTATACGGCGTTCGACACGCGCATGGATTCTCTGGCGATGGGATGCCTGCTGGCGATTTCAATTCGCACGGGAAAGGCAATGCGGTTCGTCCAGTTGGTTTGCGCTCATTGGAGTTTGTCAGGGGTTACTTTCGCGCTCTTTGCACTCTCCATGGCCGTGCCTTCCCTGGCGCGTGACTCTCCCTACTGGTGCGTGTGGGGTACCAGCGTCGAGTCCTTCCTGTCGGCGACGTTGATCGTCCAGATGGTGGTTCTTGGCGACCGGCTTCCCTGGATGTGGATCAACTGGAAATGGGTGCGCTTTATCGGAACGATTTCGTACTCCTTGTACCTGTATAACGCGATTGGTCCGGACCTGGTCGATCACTCTCCGCTGGCCCATACGCTGCTGCGGGCGCCGGTCAGCCTGGTTGCCTCAATTCTTCTGGCCTGCGGCTCTTACTACATCGTCGAACGTCCTTTTCTCCGGCTGAAGTCGCGATATGAGGTGAGATCCAAGGCGAGAGTTCCGGAGGACGGCAATCACGCGGCGACGGTGCCGCCGTCATCTTAACCGCAGGGCGGAGGGCCCGGGTCGTCATTGCTATAATCCAAGGTTGTCTATCCGTCAAGCACCGGTCCGAATACTATGCCAACCTCTGGTGAACCCTCGAGTCGCAAACGCATTGAATCCGACAGCATGGGACAGATCGAAGTCCCGGCCAACGTTTACTGGGGAGCGCAGACGCAGCGCTCCCTGCTGCACTTCAACATTGGGCGGGACACCATGCCGCCGGAACTGATCCACGCCTTTGGCACGCTCAAGAAGGCGTGCGCGCTGGTGAACCAGGACCTGGGCAAGCTGCCGGCCGACAAGGCCAAGCTGATCGTGCAGGCGGCCGACGAAGTGATCGCGGGCAAGCTGAACGATCAGTTTCCGTTGCGCATCTGGCAGACCGGCAGCGGTACCCAGACCAACATGAACGTGAATGAAGTCATCTCGAACCGCGCGATTGAGATTGCAGGCGGCGAGATGGGATCGAAGAAACCGGTCCATCCCAACGACGACGTGAATATGTCGCAGTCGTCGAACGATACATTTCCGGCGGCGATGCACATTGCGGCGGCGGATCGGATAAAGAATGTGCTGATTCCGGCGGTCCGGACCGTGCACGATGCGATCGCGGCCAAGGCGAAGGAATTTCATGACGTAGTGAAGATTGGACGTACGCACTTGCAGGACGCCGTGCCGTTGACATTCGGGCAGGAGTTTGGCGGCTGGGCTGCGCTACTGGAACGTGACATCAAGCGCCTGGAACAAGTGCTGGACGGCCTTTACGATCTCGCGATCGGTGGGACCGCAGTAGGCACGGGACTGAATACGCATCCCGAGTTTGCGGAGCGCGCCGCGAAAAAGATTGCCGAACTTACCGGACTTCCCTTCCGCTCCCATGGCAATAAGTTCGCCGCGCTTTCGGCGCATGACGAGATCGTCTTCGCGCAAGGCGCGATGGAGACGCTGGCCGCTTCGCTGATGAAGATTTCCAACGACATCCGCTGGCTGGCTTCGGGGCCGCGCTGTGGCCTGGGCGAACTCTCCATTCCCGAAAACGAGCCGGGGTCGTCGATCATGCCGGGCAAAGTGAACCCGACACAGTGCGAGGCGATGACCATGGTATGCGTGCAGGTTCACGGCGCGACGGCTGCGGTGGGATTTGCCGGCTCACAGGGCAACTTCGAGCTGAATGTGTATAAGCCGGTGATCATTTACAACTTCCTGCACTCGGTCACGCTGATCGCCGACGCCTGCCACGGATACGTCGAGTACATGATCAAAGGCATCGAGGTGGATCGCGCCAAGGTGGAATGGTACGTGACGAACTCGCTGATGCTGGTAACGGCGCTGGCACCGAAAGTGGGATACGACAAGGCCGCCCAGATCGCCCATACCGCGCATGTGGAGCACAGCAACTTGCGCGAGGCGACTCTGAAGCTTGGCTATCTCACGGGCGAGGAATTTGATCAGTTGGTGCAACCGGAGAAGATGACGCGGCCTTAGGGGGCACCCATTGGGAACTTACAACCGACCGCGCCTAGGGCTCGGCCAGTTCCACTTCTTTCATCAATGGAGTGAACTCCACTTTCTTTTTCGGCGTGGTCGTGATCACGACCACACTGACCAGAACCAGGAACGTTCCCAGGACTGTCCGCATGCCGAGCGGTTCCCTGGCCAGGAAATATCCCAGCAGAACAGCTACGACTGGATTCACATACGCGTAGGTGCCAACCTTGGTTGGGGACTCGTGGTGAATGAGCCAGACATAGGCGGTGAACCCAACAATCGAGCCGGCGACGATCAGGTAGGCGAGCGCGAGCCAGGCACGGAAGGACATTGCTTGTGCATGGAAGCCTCGGAACTCTCCCAATAAAGCCGCAGTCAGGGTGAGCAGGATTCCTCCGGCAAGCATCTGCGCTCCGGAGCTCATGACTTTGGATGCGGGCAAGGACAACTTGCGAGTGAGAACCGAGGCCAGCGACCAACTGATTGCAGCCACGACCAGGGCAACCGCTCCGGCAGTGTCGATGGGGCCTTCGCCGAAGCCCGCTGCGCGACTAACCAGAACCGCTACGCCGCCGATCCCCACCAAGAGGGCGAATCCCAGCCGGAGCGTAAGCTTCTGCGTGCGCAGGAAGAGAATTTCCGCAAGAGCCATGAAGGCTGGGATGGTCGCCATCATGACCGCAGCAATCCCGGAAGGGACGCGCTGCTCCGCCCAAAACAGAAGGCCGTAATCCAACACGAAGATCAGCACCGCCAGCAACGAAGCCGAAGCCCATTCTCGAGGAGTGGGTGAGGGCGTTCCTCTGGCGCGCATCCAGGCATAGAGCACAATTCCGGCGGCGAAGAACCGCATCCCGGCGAGGAGGAATGGTGGCACCTCGCGCACACCGATGCGGATCGCCAGAAACGTGGAGCCCCACACGAGATAAATAATGGCAAAGGCCAACACAGTCTTCCAGCGGTGTGGACGGGGCGTAGCTTCCATATCGAGTTTCCGTGCGCGCGGACGATCAGTTCCTATCTTAGTCGAACCGCTTTCTCGATTCGATTGGCGGGGCTTATTCGTGGAAGCCACTTTCACGCATGAAAAGTTTCTATCGGAGCAATCGTTCCAGGCACATGTCGTGGCAGCAACGAGTCGCCCTTCGGGCGACGGACAGCCGAGGGCGGCTGTCCCCACATCAATTTGTTTGCGGCACCCTACTTCTTCAGCAGGCTGGTGTGGCTGGCGACGCATTGCCAGCGGCCTTCGGTGTAGACCCAGGTATCGGTGAAGCGGCCGACGTGCTCATAAGCCTTTCCTTCGTAAGTGCCCTTGGTGCGGTAGAGGCCGGCGACTACGGCTGAGTCCGCATACATGCTGACCTTAAGGTCCCGAATGGTCAGGCTGGTGAGGTTGAAGTGTGGGTCTTTGATGTCGGCAAGGAACTTTGCCTTATCGCTGACTTCGCCATCGTACTCGGTGTTGATGAAGCTTGCGCCGATCATGCCGTCAAGGGCGCGGGCGTCGTGATTCACCTGGGCTTCATTCCACAGGTGTTCCATTACCAGCAGCTTAGCTGGCTGAGAGTCGTCCTTTGCTTTCTGGGCAACCGCCGCCATCGAAACCAGGCCCAGCAACAGACAGCAGCATGTAGAACGGAGCATGGTCTTGCTCGTCCGCCACATCCCCACGTGGGGCGAACGCTCCGAAAACATAACAGGGGATGATTTGGCTGTGCCATTGAAATGCACGCAGCAGAGATTACGAACGTCATCGGAGGGCTTCGGCCTTCGGGCGTCAGCTCTCGGAATGCTTTAGCGGAAGCCTGAAACCCGAAGCCCGGAAACGCTTTTCAGAAGGCCCAGCGCAGAAGGGCGGCGCCTACCGTGAAACCTGCGCCGACGGAAGCCATCAGCACAAGACTTCCTTTCTTTAACTTGCCCTGTTCGATCGCCGTGTTCATCGCTAACGGAATCGTGCCCGCGGTGGTGTTGCCGAAGCGCTCGATGTTGACGATCACGCTTTCCGGACGCAGGCCCAGTCGTTCGGCAGTGGCGTTGATGATGCGCAGGTTGGCTTGATGCGGAATGAAAGCGTCAACGTCCGATCCTTTGAGGCCGTTGCGTTCGAGCAACTTCAGGCACGCCTCCGTCTGCTTGCGCACGGCGAACTTGAAGACTTGCTGGCCGTCCTGGTGAACGTAGTGCATCTTCTTGTCGACGGTTTCACGAGTGGATGGATTGAGACTGCCGCCGCCCGGCATGTAGAGAAAGCAACCGCCGGAGCCATCGATTTCGTGGATGAAGTCGATGAGGCCGACGGAATCGTCTTCGGCAGGTTCGAGAATGACGGCACCGGCACCGTCGCCAAAGATAACGCAGGTGGCGCGGTCGGCGTAATCGATGATCGAAGACATCACATCGGCGCCGATCACCAGGACGCGCTTGTGCGTGCCGGTGGCGATGAATTGGGCTCCGGTCTGCACGGCATAAATAAAGGCGGAGCAGGCGGCGGAAAGGTCGAATCCCCAAACACCCGTGGCGCCCAGCTTGTGCTGGACGATGCAGGCGGTGGAGGGGAAGAACATGTCGGGCGTGACTGTGCCGACGATAATGGCATCGAGATCGCTGGGTGCGAGGCCGCGCTGGGCAAGCGCTTTCTTGGCGGCTTCCACCGCGAGGTCGCTGGTAGCTACACCTTTTTCCACGATGTGGCGTTCGTGGATGCCGACGCGGGCGAGAATCCACTCGTTCGTAGTGTCGACCATCTTTTCGAGGTCAGCATTGGTAAGAAGGCGGGGTGGCACGTAGGTGCCGAGGGCGCTGATCTTCACCCCGATCTTGTCTTTCGCGCGCAGGGGTTGCCTCAGTTCGGTCAATTAGGGCTCCTCATGAAATGAAACCAGTATTCTGAACGATTGAGGGCGGAATGTCTAACTGAGGCCGATGGCGGTGGCACGTCAAGCCGCGCAACGCTCTTTTTCGTGCTGCATCCACTCGCGGATGAAATTCGGACAGCCGACGATGCCGAAATGGCGACCCTCCCCGCCGATGAGATACATCAGCGCGACGTGGTCCAACTCCTCTAAGCGAGCCAGGTCAAGCAAAGGCCATAAGACGCAGTCAATCGCTGAGACAACGAGTTGGTCGAGGTAGCCCAGATGACCCTCAGACAAGCGGCCGGAGACGCGAATGATGACGGTTGGCGAAACTGACTGTGACGGAAGATTGCGCATATTTTCTCCTCGACCCCTTCACCGTGTGGTTACTACATCTGACTACTGGTGATGGATTAGCGATGGATTTCTTGCGCAAAGACTTGTAAAGGATGTGTAAAGGTTGGTCCCGCAAGCGAGCGAAAATTAAGCCAGGCACCGGGGACCCACTGCACACGCAAGAGCCCGTTACCGTTGCTTCCTTCCGGACCTGGCGGGGTTGGCGAGAGTACGTCGCGTGAGACCGATGCCTGACCTGAATCATTCTAGCAAACATGAGAACAGATTCCCGTGCCTGGAACCGTGTCGCGGTAGCGACGGGCAAAAGGCTGGTGACTTTTGGTGCAAGAAGTTCGTAGTAAAGCCTTCCCTTAAGGATGCGACTTGTCGAACAATAGGAATTGCACATAGGAACTGAACGGGGAACCGGCAAACGTCCGGTCCTCGGACCGCCCAGGCTTTACCTTCGATGCCCGCTGAAAAACAACAACTCGACGTGATCCCGCTTCCGCAAGCAATCAACAAATACTTCGAGCTTTCCATCTATCTGATGGTTGCAATGGGATTTGGGACATTGGCCAGTACGGGCGGACTTGACCTGACCACGATCCTGCTGATGGGAGCGGCGCTGGCGGTTCGCGGCTATCTGTTCGTGAAGCGGCGGCGGGTCGTGATTTCGGAGCGCTGGACCACGCCCTTGACCATCGCGTATTTCGTTTTCTACGCGGGCGATTACTTCCTGCTCTCCCGCAGCTTTCTGGCGGCGACCGTACACCTGGTGCTGTTCGCCGTGGTGGTGCGAACGTTTTCGCTGCGTCGCGATCGCGACTACGTCATGCTGTCGATCCTGGCGTTTCTGATGGTGCTGGCGTCGGCCGTGCTCACCGTGGACAGCGTTTTTCTTTTCTTCTTTGCGGGATTCGTGCTGATGGCGGTCGCCACATTCATCCTGATGGAAATGCGCCGCTCCGGCAAAGCCGCACGATTTCAAGCGCGCCACTCCAGCGACGAGCAGGAGCATCGGCATCTGGCCTTCTCGTTGGCACGGATGACACCGGCTTTGGTGCTGATGATTCTGGTGGGGGCTGGGGCGGTGTTTTTTCTTCTGCCCCGCATGTCGGTAGGCTATCTAGGGGGGTATTCGTTCGGCACGGATTTTTCCACCGGCTTCAGCGATCGGGTGCAACTGGGGCGGATCGGACAGATTCAGCAGTCGAATGCGGTGGTGATGCACATCAAGATTGACGGGGACAAGGGCGGGCAATACGCGCTGCACTGGCGCGGCGTGGCGCTGGCTAAGTTCGACGGCAAAACCTGGTCCAACCCGCGGGAACAGTATGTGCTGGAGCGGGGAGCGGGTGGAAGCTTCGGGGTGCCGCTGTTCAGCCAGGGACTGGCTCAGGTCTATGGGGCGCGCAGTCAGGCCGCGCCGGGAGTTGCGGCTCATCTTATTCATTACCGAGTGCTGCTGGAGCCGATCGGTACTAACGTATTTTTTCTCGCTCCCTGGGGACGGCGGATCGTTGGACCGTACCGAGCACTGTCGGTGGATGCGGGCGGGGCCGTCTACGATCTCGATATCGAGCGCACGGTCAACGTCTACGACGCCGACTCGGATATCGCCAGGCCGTCGCCCGCGCAACTTCGGGCGGCGGGCGATACTTTTCCGCAGCTGGTCTCAGCCTATTTGCAACTGCCGACACTTGACCCGCGGATCATCCGGTTGGCGGCGCAGATCGCGGGTTCCGCTTCCAACGGCTACGACAAGGCTACCGCGCTCGAAATCTACCTCAAGACGCACTACGGATATACGCTGCAGCTGCCGTCTACCCCGGTCGCCGATCCCCTGGCAAACTTTCTCTTCGAGCGAAAGCAGGGACACTGCGAATACTTCGCTTCTTCTATGGCCGTGATGCTGCGGACGCTGCGCATTCCCTCGCGTGTGGTAAACGGCTTCCGCAGCAATGAATTCAATGATGTCACCGGCAACTACGTGGTGCGGGCCAAGGATGCGCACTCGTGGGTGGAGGCTTACTTCCCCGGCTATGGCTGGGTCACGTTCGACCCCACACCGGGCGGCGCTATCGGGACTCCGGAGGGCTGGGACCGGGCAATGCTCTACCTGGATGCGGCGCAATCGTTCTGGCGGGAGTGGGTGATCAGCTATGACTCATCGCACCAGTACATTCTGGGACACTCGGCACTGAGCAGGACGCGCAATTCGTGGGAGAGGGCACGAACGTGGGCACAACTGCGCTATGCCCGACTGATGGGCTGGGCACGGCGAAGCCAGAGGGGAGTGGAGCACTCGCCGGGCCGGTGGCTTGGAGGAGGCTTGGCGGTTCTGCTGCTCTGGCTGGCGCTGGGTAACGCTGCGCGGATTGCCCGGATGATCCGGACCAGACGGCTGCAGGCACATCCGGAGCGCTCGCCGGATCAGGCGGCGGCGATGTGGTACGAACGGATGGCTCGGTATCTGGCACGGCGGGGGGTGCGGAAATCCACGACGCAGACGGCACAGGAATTTGTGCGCGTGATTGAAGATGAGCGGTTACGCACGCCGGTCGGGCGGTTCACAGACGCTTACGAATCAGCACGGTTCGGGAATTCTTCGGAGGATGCAATGCGGCTGCCGGAATTGTATGAAGACGTGGAGTTGGCGACTAAGAAGTAGCTCGCTGCCCGGAAAGTTCCTCCCGTTCACTCAGTCGGGGAACAATTCCTCAAAATATGGTTCTGTACGAGCTAGAAATGCCAGATTACGCCGCCGCCGACGAAATAGTTATGCTGGCGCGTCTTGCCGGTATCGGCCAACGGAAGGTTAGGCGTGCCCGAAAAAAAATCGCGAACTTCGCCGCGAAAACTGAAGTGTTTGAAACGCGTTACAAAGGGACTCACGTCCAATCCTAGTCCGCCCTGGATCACGCCGGAGGTCGAGGAGCCGCCGGGGTTGGTGCCATAGTAGAGGAGATTCTTATTCTCAGTAAAGCGAGCAAAACCACCGCCGAAGCTGACCCAAGGCGTAACCTTGGTCTCCGGGAACAGATTCACGCGGACTGCGGGAGTGACGAATATCTGTTTGTAATCAATGGGAACCACAGGTCCGCCGGCGTTGAGGTCTTCATCCAAATTG
Source organism: uncultured Acidobacteriaceae bacterium (assembly GCA_963749985.1). Classification (GTDB taxonomy): domain Bacteria; phylum Acidobacteriota; class Terriglobia; order Terriglobales; family Acidobacteriaceae; genus Sulfotelmatobacter. The sequence continues at coordinate 344,020 of CAVVOS010000012.1, forward strand.
AAAACCGCAGGTACTTCGGCTGAGATGGCATAAACCTCGGTGCCAAACAGGCGGCGCGCATAGTTGATTTCAAAGGTGAACCCTTTGCCCGAGTGAATGACCGGGTTGACCGTAGGCGCATTGGGACCGGTAATACCCTGGTCGCTGATGAAGATGCGTCCAGCAATGCCGGTCAGCTCATTTTTCTCGTCCTGGGCAGCTGCCGAGGCTCCCAGAATAGACATCCCCAATACCAGGACTGCGATTGCCTGTTTCCCAGACATTTCCCCTCCAGGATGCGGGATAGCTGCTCTCTTGGATAATGCCTAGCGTAGCATGAAGACGTGGGGTTGTGATCCACAGGTTGCTGCCTTTCATGGTGCCTGTAGTCATGGGTTAGGACAGATGCGTTGAGCCACACGGATGGTTTGCCGGAGAGGGTTCGCCGGAATGCCCGCCGAAAAATGTTAAAATAGTCAGATTACATGCCCTCCAAGGACCTCACTATCTCCCGTTCCAGCGAAAAAACCACGGCTATCGCGTCGAAGGACCACGGACAGGATGCGCGTCCGCAGAAAGTGGGCTTTGTCAGCCTGGGATGCCCCAAGAACCTGGTCGATAGCGAGGTGATGATGGGGCTTCTGGCGCGGGCCGGGGCCGAACTCTCACCGCGGGCCGAGGATGCGGACGTGATCGTGGTGAATACGTGTTCGTTCATCGAGAGCGCGCAGCAGGAGTCGGTGAATACGATTCTTGAGATGGCTGCACACAAGACCTCGGGGCGGGCGAAAAAGCTTGTGGTCGCGGGCTGCCTGGTGGAACGCTTTCGCGATGAAATTCGCAGGCGTATTCCGGAGGTTGACGCCGTAGTGGGGACCGGGGAATTGCAGAACATCCTGGCAGCGACCGGCATTGCTCCAGCTCCAGCTTTGAGAAATAACGACTCCCCTTTTGTGGTTTTACCTTCGAGGGCCGAGGGCGACGCACGGGCGGCGCAAGGGCGATTCTCCCGCGGACAGTGGGATGGCGCAATCGCCGACCTGCCGAACTACTTGTACGACGACGAGACTCCGCGGATTCTGGCCACTCCGAAGTCGACGGCCTATATCAAGATCGCGGAAGGTTGCGACCACCCCTGCACGTTCTGCATCATTCCGCAGTTGCGCGGGCAGTTTCGCTCGCGACGGTTCGAGTCGGTGATCGCCGAAGCCGAGCGGCTGGCCCAGATCGGCGTGCGGGAAATCACTCTGATCGGGCAGGACACGACCTGCTACGGCGAAGATTTCGGGCTGAAAGACGGGCTGGCATTGCTTCTGGAGAAGCTGGCGAAGATTGAGGACCTGCGCTGGATTCGTTTTCTCTATGCCTATCCCAACAAGATCACGGGCAAGCTTCTGGAGACGATTGGAACCCATGAAAAGATCTGCTCCTACATGGATGTGCCGCTGCAGCACGCATCGGCGCCGGTTCTGAAGCGCATGAAGCGTGGAGGTGGAGCGGAAGTGTTTTTGCGGTCGATTGCCAAAATGCGGCGTGCCATTCCCGGCCTGACCTTGCGTACGTCGTTTATTGTGGGCTTTCCGGGAGAAACCGAGAAGGAATTTGAAGAGTTGTGCGCATTCGTCCGCGAAGCCCAGTTTGATTGGATGGGAACTTTCTCCTACTCGGACCAGGAGGGAGCGGACGCGCACGGATTGGACAAGAAGCTCTCTGTCCGTGAGATCGAGCGTCGGCGCAAACAGTTGATGGGAATCCAGAGGCAGATCAGCAAAAAGAAAAAGAAAGCTCTCGTGGGACAGGAGTTCGATCTGTTGCTGGAAGGAACGTCGGAAGAGACCGACCTGCTCATGGAAGGCCGCACTGCGATGCACGCGCCCGAAATCGACGGAAAGGTCTTCGTGAACGAGTTTCCCGAAGACATTGAACCGCAGCCGGGCGGGTTTTATCGCTGCCAGATCACGGAAGCGCACGACTATGATCTGGTGGCGAGGATCGTGTAGCTGTCTGCTTTGAATTCTGTTTTCGAATCGGCAAGAACCCGGAATATCCCTGGCTATGCCCCGCAAGCGCACTCTGAAACTTCGTTGCCCGATCTGCAAGAAAGTCGTCAAGAGCGACGACGCGGACTTTCCCTTCTGCAGCGACCGCTGCCGCACCATTGATCTGGGCAAGTGGGCGAGCGGAGCTTATGTGATTGCGTCGCCGGTGACGGACGCCGACGAGCAGATCCGAGAAAGCACTCCCGAAGATGAGGACGCAGAGTCGTGAAAGATACCCCGGAACCCGACCGTACCCCGGAACCCGAGCGTAGCGCCGGCGTCCCGCCGGCTGTCCCTTCGGCAGGCTCAGGGCAGGCTGCGGGGGCGTCCGTCCCGCGAACGCCACTGTGGGCAACTCTCGTCGCCACGTTTTTCGGTATCGGACGGCTGCGGCCCGGGCCGGGGACGTGGGGATCGGCGGCTACAATGCTGTTGTGGGCAGCGCTGGCTCATGCCCTCGCACCGTCGTTACGAGTCCCGGCCGCGATCGGGCTAAGCTTGCTGGTCACGTTGATCGGGATTTCAGCAGCCACGCAGGTCGCACGAGGCGCCGGGGCGAAAGATCCGCAGTTTGTGGTGATTGACGAGGTCGCGGGTCAATTGGTGGCGTTGATTGCCGTGCCGCTCGCATGGAGGTCTTTTCTGGCGGCCTTTATACTTTTTCGTGTCTTCGATATCGTCAAGCCGCCGCCCGTGCGACAATTGGAGGCGATTCCGGAAGGGGCCGGGATTGTGCTCGACGACGTTGCGGCCGGGCTATACGCGCTGGCAGCGGTGCATCTCTTGTTGCACTTTGGTCTTCTAAGATAGTGTCTTCTTGAGTAATACGAGTGTTTCTTCATGGGAATCTCCGACCGCATTCTGGGTAAGAAAAACGTGAACGGCGGACCGCACATCGAGTCCGTATCGCCGGGGTTGGCGCTGGCGGGAGGCGAAGTCCGCATTGCCGGCTCGGGATTGCGACCGCAGCAGTACCAGCGTCCGCGCGTCCAGTTTGGCGACGTAGAGGGCGGGCTCGTGGTCAGTGCGGATTCGTTTCTAGTCGCCCGCGTTCCCGAGGGCGCGACTTCGGGTACGGTGGTGGTCGCCACCGACGGGCACGTAAGCAACGCTCATACCGTCAAAGTGGCCGTCCCCATCGCCGAGAATCTGCATCCCGTGACCAATCCGGCGCTCGATGGTCAAGGCAACATCTACGCGACTTTCTCCGGTTCGCGCGGCCAAAAGGTGCCGGTCGCTGTTTTCAAGATTGATACCAACTATGCCGTGAAGCCTTTCGTCGCGGAAATGATGAATGCGACCGCCATCGCCTTCGACCGCCAAGGGCAAATGTACGTTTCTTCCCGCTTTGATGGGGCCGTCTATCGCGTAGCTCCCAACGGAACCATTACCACCTATGCCGAAGGCATGGGGGTGGCTACTGGAATCGCTTTTGATCGGAATCAGAATCTCTACGTGGGCGATCGCAGCGGAACCATCTTCAAAATTGGACTCGACCAGCAAGTATTCGTCTTCGCCACTCTGGAGCCAAGCGTTTCCGCCTATCACCTGGCCTTCGGTCCGCAGGGAGATTTATTTGTCACCGGGCCTACCACGTCGAGCTTCGATTGCGTGCACAGAATCGATCCGCAAGGGACGGTACACACGTTCTTCCGCGGTCTGGGACGCCCGCAGGGCTTGGCTTTTGACTCAACGGGCAACCTGTATGTGGCGGCTTCGCTCTCCGGTAAGCGCGGCATTGTGAAGATCACACCTGAGGCTAACGCCAGCCTGGAAGTCGCCGGCCATGGACTCGTGGGATTGGCCTTCGCGCCCGGACGAAGCGTGATTCTGGCAACCACGGACGCGATCCATCATCTTTCATGGAACATCCCCGGCCTGCCGCTGCTGCCGGAGTAGGTAAAAGCAGTACCCGGTACCCAGTTCCCTAAAAAACTGACCCGCATTGCTGAGTAACTGGGTACTGAGAACTGCCCTCATCATTTACACTTCTACCGTGAACGCCGAGATCATCGCGGTTGGCTCCGAGTTGCTCACGCCCTTCCGCACCGACACAAACTCTCTTTACCTCACCGAGCAGGTCAATCAACTGGGTGTTGAGGTGATTTTCAAGAGCGTGGTCGGGGACGATTTCAAACGCCTGGTTGCGGCGGCGCAACATGCGTTATTCCGCTCGGAGATCGTACTTTTCAGCGGCGGTCTCGGCCCCACCGAAGATGACCTTACCCGCGAGGCAGTGGCCGAAGCGCTTGGCGTCCCCCTGCACCGTGATGAAGAAATTCTCGCCGGGATCGAGCGGCGTTTCGCGACGCGCGGCTGGAAAATGTCGCCCAACAATGCCAAGCAGGCGGACGTGCTCGAGGGAGCGGTAGTGCTGCGTAATCCCAACGGGACCGCGCCCGGGCAGTGGTTGAGCGGCAAGTTCGACGGACGCGAACGCATTGTCATCCTGCTGCCCGGCCCTCCGCACGAGCTTAAGGCCTTGTTCGAGGCGGAGTGCCGCGAGCGGTTGCGTGCGAAGCTTCCTGCGGCGTTCCTGGCAACCCGCGTGTTGAAGGTGGCAATGCTGGGGGAATCTCTTGTGGATGCGCGCGTGGCGCCGATCTACAAGCGATTCGCCGACGTGCAGACCACCATTTTGGCGGGCGCGGGAGAAATCCAGCTGCATTTCAAGTCGCGTGCCGAGACCATGGACGCGGCGCAGGCGCGGGTAGATGAGGCGGCCGATGCGGTCGAGGAAGAACTCGACGACGCCGTGTTTTCGCGGGATGGCGAGTCGCTCGAACAAATCGTCGGCTACTGGCTGCAGATGCGGAATGCCACGTTGGCTGTGGCGGAATCCTGTACGGGTGGCCTGCTGGGCGAGCGGATTACATCGGTCAGCGGCAGTTCGCGCTACTTTGCCGGCGGCGCGATCGTCTACTCCAACGCAGTAAAAACGGAACTAGCGGGAGTACCGGCCGACATGATCGAGCGTCATGGAGCGGTGAGCCGCGAAGTGGCCGCGGCACTGGCCGAGGGCATCCGCTATCGTTGCGAGGCCACGCTCGGCATCGGCATCACTGGCGTCGCTGGGCCCAGCGGGGGAACGCCAGAGAAGCCCGTGGGATTGGTGTTCCACGCCTTAGCGAGCGATAGCGGGACCGAGGTAATCGAGCGCAACTTCCCGGGAGATCGCAAACGCATTCGCTGGTTTGCGACGACCCTGGCGCTGGATATGGTGCGAAAGAAATTGATGTGAAGGAAGCAATTAGCAATTAGCAGTTTCGCCTGCCAGCCCATCCTTGCCAGCGTTCTCAGGTGGCCAGATGCTAATTGCTAACTGCCAACTGCCAAATGCGATTATTCGTTGCTCTTGATATCGACGACGCTATTCGCGGCCGGATCGCACGCTTCCTCGATGGCGTGCGCGGATTTGCCCCCGATGCGCGCTGGGTGCGGCCCGAAGCGCTGCACGTCACGCTGAAGTTTATCGGCGAAAGACCCGAAGAAGAGGTTGAGAAGATCAAGCAAGCGCTGGAAACGATTGAGGCTGGCCCGGTTAAACTGAACTTTCGCGGCTATGGCTTCTTTCCGGGAGCGCGGGCGCCACGGGTGTTCTGGGTCGGAATCGAGGCGTCCGCGAAATTGACTTCTCTAGCGGCAACGGTGGACGAGAAGTTGGTGCCGCTCGGCATTCCGAAGGAGGAACATACCTTCAATGCACATTTGACGCTGGCGCGGGGCGGTGGCGGCTCGGGCTCGCCACGCAAGCAAGCGGGAGACGGTTCCAATCGCAGCTTTCAGCACTTGCAAGAAAAACTGCGGGCCCTGCCCGCGCCGGAGTTTGGTACCATGGCGGCCCACGAGTTTTTTCTGTACCAGAGCCAGCTTTCGCCCGGCGGTTCAAAGTACACGAAGCTGGCGGGATTTGGTTTGCGGTAGCGCGTCGCGCAGGAACCTCACACACACTTGCCAACACTCCTCATCATCGCCGTGCTGAGCTACCTGCTGGGATCGATTCCTTTCGGATACCTGCTGGTGCGCGTGTTCCGCGGTGAAGATGTGCGCCAGAGCGGCAGTGGAAATATCGGAGCAACGAATGTCTCCCGTAGATCGCCGGTGCTGGGAGTCGTGACTCTGTTGCTGGATGCCCTCAAAGGAACTACCGCTGCGCTATTGTCGTATTTCTTGTGGATTCAGATGGGGCTTAGAACGGGAGTTATCGACGTTCTACCTTTTGTACCCATGTCGGTGGCAGCCTTATTTGCCGTTCTCGGTCACATGTTCCCGGTATGGTTGAGATTTCGCGGAGGCAAGGGAGTCGCTACCGCGTTGGGGTCATTCGCCATAGTCGCTCCTACTGCGGTGTTGATCGCGGCGGCCATTTTTGTCGCAGTAGTGGTCATCTTTCGCTTCGTATCGCTGGGCTCGATTCTCGCCGTCGCTTCCTTTCCATTTCTCGTTTTCGAAGTGTATCCGTGGGCTCACGCACCCATACTCCTGGCAATCATCACGGCGACTTCCCTGCTGATCATCGCTAAGCACCACGAAAACATCCTCCGCCTACTTGCCGGCACGGAAAGCCGCCTGGGAGTAAAGCACGCATGAGCGAGATCGCGATCATCGGTGCGGGGGCCTGGGGTACGGCGCTGTCGATTGTCCTGGGGCGCGAGGGGACTCACCGCGTGCGCCTGTGGGCCCATGAGAAAGAGATTTGCGAGACCATTGCAAGGCAACGGGTGAACGAGAAGTTTCTTCCCGGTCAGCTCATCCCGGCATGCGTGACGCCCTGCAATGACCTCGCGGAAGCGATTGAGGGCGCGGCCATCGTGGTGAGCGTGATGCCCTCGCAACATTGCCGCCGCTTGTTTGAGCAGATGCAGCCGCACCTGCGCGCGGAAACCATGATCGTCAGTGCGACCAAAGGACTAGAGGAGAACTCCCTGTTGCGTATGACGGAGGTGATCACGCAGATCATCAAAGGCGACGACAGGCCCACGCCGCGAATCGGCGCGCTCAGCGGCCCGTCGTTCGCGCTGGAGGCGGCGCGGGGAGACCCCACTGCAATCACCATCGCATCCCAGGACGCAGAACTTGCACGCGCGGTCCAGCAGGAGTTCAGCCACGCCAGCTTTCGCGTTTACACCAATGAAGACCCGGTTGGAGTGGAGTTGGGAGGTGCGCTGAAGAATACCATCGCAATCGCCGCCGGCGTTTGCGCGGGCCTCGGCCTGGGTCACAATTCCGTGGCCGCGCTCATTACGCGGGGCCTGGCGGAGATGACTCGGTTGGTGGTGGCGTGTGGAGGTAAAGCGGAAACCATGGCGGGCCTTGCGGGCCTTGGTGACCTGGTGCTGACTTGCACCGGCGGCCTTTCCCGTAATCGAGGAGTGGGCGTCGAGCTTGGACGCGGGCGAAAGCTGCCCGAGATTCTGGCCGGCATGCATGGCATGGTTGCGGAGGGAATTTTCACCACAACCGCGGCTGTGGGACTGGCGCGTGCTCGCGGCATCGAGATGCCCATCACCGAGCAAATGTACGCGATCCTGCACGAGGGCAAAGCTCCGCGCGCAGCAATTTATGATCTGATGACTCGCAGCAGCAAAAGCGAAACGCTCAGGACCTGACCGATCACCGGGTGTTCCACTTCCGGCAGCTTTTGTTGCCAAACCCGCGCCAATGGCCCATTCTGACTGGTACTTTGGTAACGACGGAGCCCATGGTTTTCGCCTCCGAGTGCCACTTCCCGATTAGACTTTATAGATAACCGTGAAATCCGCCGCCACTTCGACCCACGACGCTCGCGACCTGAGTCAGGGGAGTAACTTGTCTGCCGCAGCGCACCATCTGGCACGCATCCCGATTCTGTATGTGATCCTCAGCGTGCTTCTGGTGATCAGCATCGTCCCCATGTACTTCTACTCCGCGCAAGTGGAAGCTATCAATCGCGACCGCCTTAAAACCAACGAGATGCTGTTGCAGAATACGGTGACGCGGTCGCTGGCCGACGATCTTTCGCAGCACGAGCACTCCCTGCGGATGATGCTGGCCAACCTTTCATCGGCGATTCAGGTGGCGAGCGGCGGCGACATCGGCAGCAAGAACATCGAAGCCCCGGAATTGCGTGCCCTGCTGGAGAACTTTGTTTCGTCCTCCGATGAAGTTGCATACGCCACTCTACTCAACTCCGACGCCAAGGGAATTTCGGCGGGACGCATCGCACCGGACGCTTTTCTGCAGCGGGAGCTGCAACACGCGTATGATGCGGCCCACGACGGCCGTGCCTATAACGGACAGGCGCTGCAGGTCGGAAACGGCAACTCCGCGCGTACGGTTGTGTTGGTGAGCAGTCCCGTCAGTTACGGCGGGCGTTTTCTGGGCATGGTGGGCGCGGTTGTGGACCTGCAGTTCCTGATTCGCCGCCTGCAGGAAGTCAGCGGAGGCGGTCTGATTCCCTATGTCGTGGACTCGCAGGGTCGACTCGTCGCTGCGGGAACTTCACAATATGTGACGGGCCAGGACATGAAGAGCCTGGAAATCGTCCGCAATTTCGTCGACGAAGGCAACAAGGCGCAGTTGGCCGCCACTAAGGAATTTGCCGTCCCCGAAGGCAAGGGCAATGTTGAGATGCTTGGCACCTACAGCCCGGTCACCGCACTCGATTGGGCGGTGGTTGTGCAGAAGCCGCAGCTTGAGGCTTACCGCGGAGTCTACGAGATGCAGCGCACGGCACGGCTGCTGGCGGTGCTGGCGGTGCTCCTAAGCATCGGCGTGAGCATTTTCGCGGCCCGCAGAATTACCAATCCGCTGCAAACTCTCACCCAGTTCAGCCGTGCCCTGGCACGCGGAGACTTTTCGCAGCGCGTCCACCTTGCCAGCCGCACCGAAATCGGCGAATTGGCGGAGACCTTTAACACCATGTCACAGGAACTGGAACAGTTCGTCGAAGATCTGAAGCGGGCTGCGGAAGAAAACCGCGCGCTGTTTCTGGGCTCAATCCAGATGCTGGCGGGCGCGGTTGACGAAAAGGATCCCTACACTCGCGGCCACTCCGACCGCGTCACACGCTACTCGCTGATGATCGGCAAAGAAATGAATCTCCCGGCTGCTTTTATGGAGACGCTGCAGATTTCCGCGCAGCTCCACGACGTGGGCAAGATCGGCATCGAAGACCATATCCTCAAGAAACCGGGCGCGCTTACTGCGGAAGAATTTGAGGTCATGAAGACCCACACCACGAAGGGCGCCAACATCCTGCGCCCGGTGACGCAGCTTGCGGAGATGCTTCCGGGCATTGAACTGCATCACGAAGCTCTCGATGGCCGCGGCTATCCCTACGGTCTTAAGGGAGATCAGATTCCGCAACTGGCACGCGTTATCGCGGTGGCGGATACGTTTGATGCATTGACCACCAATCGCCCTTACCAGCACGCTCACACTCCGGAAGAGGCATTGAAAATCATTCAAAATCTTGCCGGCAAGCGGCTTGATCCCGAGACGGTGGCAGCGTTGCTGTCGGTTTACGCCCGTGGCGATATTCGCATCCAGCGCCTCTCCATCAAGCGGCCCGTGCCCGCCGCCGACGGGGCCTCTAGCGCCACACCGCCTATGCCCGCCCCCCCGCTGCCCGCCGCCGAAGCTGCTAACCTCGAAAGAACCCGCGCCTAACAGCGTTCTCGCCAACACTCTTTTCGCAAGCCGCAGCGTAACCGCGTCCGACCGCTATAATCGAGTTTCAGGATTCCTCATGATTCAAACTCTGTTTGGCAGCACGGAAGAAAAGAAAACTGGACTCTTCGAGCGCATGAAGCAGGCAGTCACGCGCACGCGTGAGAACCTCGCCGAGCGCATTGAAGAGGTCGTCTCCTTCGGCAAGGAAATTGATCGCAACACGCTCGACGATCTGGAGGCCACGCTGATCGGCGCCGACCTCGGCACCACGACCACACAGGAAGTCCTGGGCAAGCTCCGCGACAAGGCCGACCGCAAACAGATTAAAGATGTGCAGGAACTCAAGCGACTGCTGAAAGAAGAGCTGCTGGCGATTCTGAATGCGGCGAATACCCGGCCTGTCCAAAAAGTCGACGGCGCGCCGGAGGTAATTCTCGTGGTCGGCGTAAACGGTACCGGCAAGACCACCACCATCGGCAAGTTGTCGCAGGTGTTTCGGTCCCAGGGCAAGAACGTGCTGCTGTGCGCCGCGGATACCTTTCGCGCGGCCGCCATCGATCAACTAGAGATCTGGGGTCAGCGTACCGGCACGGAAGTGATCAAGACCAAGCCGGGCGGGGATCCTTCTGCAGTATTGTTCGACGCGCTGCAAGCCGCAACCGCGAGGAACGTAGACTACGTGATCGTCGACACCGCCGGCCGGCTGCATACCAAGACGAGCCTGATGTCTGAACTGGAGAAAATGCGGCGCACCGCGCAGCGCATCATTCCCGGGGCGCCGCATGAAACGCTGCTGGTGATGGACGCCACGACCGGCCAGAATGGGTTGCAGCAGGCGCGCCTGTTCACGGAGTCGGCGGGTGTTACCGGCATCGTGCTCACCAAACTCGATGGCACCGCCAAGGGTGGTGTGGTGGTCGCGATCTCGCGCGAACTGGGGCTGCCCGTGCGATTCGTCGGCGTGGGCGAGAAAGTGGGCGATCTTCTGCCGTTCGACCCCAAAGAGTTTGTGGATTCGCTGTTTGAATAGGAGGCTATTTTTCACCACGGAGACACAGAGTCACGGAGAAACGACCAAAGGTTTTCTCTGTGACTCTGTGTCTCCGTGGTGGATTAGCTTTGTCCGTATCTCTGCAGGATGCCCGACCACTCCACTGACGAGCAGTTTCTGCACCGCGCGCTCGAACTGGCGCGCCAGGGCATCGGATTGGCCTCACCCAATCCCTGCGTCGGTGCGGTCATCGCCGACCCGCACGGCAACGTCGTGGGCACCGGGGCTTACACCTACGATGGCGTAAAACACGCCGAGGTGCTCGCTCTAGAGGAGGCGGGCGGCAAGGCCCGCGGAGGCACGTTCTACATCAATCTCGAACCGCACTCCCACCAGGGCCGCACACCTCCTTGCACGGACGCTCTGATCGCCGCCGGGATTCACCGCGTGGTTGCATCCATGCCCGACCCCAATCCGAAGGTGAGCGGGCGAGGCTTTGAGAAGTTGCGAGCCGCGGGTGTCCACGTTGAAGTTGGGCGACTGGAAACGGAAGCGCGCCATCTGAACGAAGCCTTCGCCCGCTACATCCGCCACGGCGTTCCTTTGGTCACGCTGAAAGCCGCGATGACGCTCGACGGTAAGATCGCTCCTGCACCAGCGGCCAGGTCGAACCGCACAGCAGGAATTCCGTCCGGTGGGTGGATCACCGGCGAAGCGGCGCGAGCCCACGTGCAGCAACAGCGTCATCAAAGCGATGCCATCATAGTCGGCGTGGGAACCGTCTTGGCGGACGATCCGTTGCTCACCGATCGCACCGGCCATCCCCGGCGGCGCCCGCTCCTGCGTGTGATTCTGGACTCGCGCCTGCGACTGCCGCTGGACTCCCGCCTGGTGCGAAGCGTCGCGCCTGGCATCCACCTGAAAGACGTCCTCGTCTTCTGTTCGTCCGGCGAGGAAAACAAGAAGAGTGAACTGGAGGCGCGCGGCATTCGGGTCGAGCAACTTCCGCCGGCTGCAGGCAACCGGCCAGATATTCATGCGGTGCTGCGCCGCCTGGGACAACTCGAAATCACGAGTGTGATGATCGAAGGCGGAGCCGCGGTGAACGGGACGGTACTCGCTTCCGGGGTGGTCGACAAAGTCTTTCTCTACTATGCCCCGACAATCCTGGGAGGTGCGGGATCGATTTCGTTCACTGCGGGCACCGGTTTCCGGCATATGGATGAGGCCCCGCGGGTAAAACATCTTCACCTGCATCGCTTCGGAGAAGACTTCGCGGTGGAAGGCTACCTGCGCGATCCGTACCAGGAGTAACTCTTCACCACGGAGACACTGAGTCACGGAGAAAAACAAATACAAGAAAGATCTTTCTCTGTGTCTCCGTGCCTCCGTGGTGGATTTATGATTGTTATGTCATATCGTCGGAGGTCCTCATGTTCACCGGCATCGTGGAAGAAGTAGGACGCGTCACCCGCATCGAACAGCGCGGCGAGAATCGCCGCATTACCATCACCGCCACAAATACGCCAAAGGAGCTGAAAACCGGCAACAGCGTTGCCGTTAGCGGCGTTTGCCTCACCGCTCTCAACATCAAGCCAGACTCGTTCTGCGCCGATTTAGCCCCTGAGACCTGGGGACTCACATCATTCTCGCGCATAAACGAGGGCGCACTGGTCAATCTGGAACTGCCTATGAAAGCCGATGGCCGCTTCGGCGGCCACATCGTGCAGGGCCACGTAGATGGCGTCGGCAAGCTCATCGCTTTAGAGCGCATCGCCGACTCCGAAAACTTCTGGCTGCGCATCGAACTGCCTCGGGAGGTCGAGAAGTACACGGTTTACAAAGGTTCCATCTGCATCGAGGGCATCAGCCTGACAGTGGCGAAGATCGAGGGCAAGAGATGTACCATCGCGATCATTCCGCACACGGTGGAAATGACCAACCTCAACTCGCTCAAGCCCGGCGATCCCGTGAATCTCGAAGCCGATCTGATCGCGAAGTATGTGGAGAAGATGATGACCAGCGAACCGGCAGTGAGTTCGCTCACAGTAGAAGAGTTGGTGCGGCAAGGCTTTTAGGAGCAGTGTTCAGTAGCTGGCTGTCCGTGATTCAACGGCGGTTTGTCAGAACACGAATTCGTAACTATGCGAGACGGCAGAGCCGTACCCTCTTCCAAACCGATCTCTTCCAGTAAGGCCGGCCTTTGCGCTGACTGCGCCCACGCCCGGCAAATCACATCCGACCGAGCCTCGACATTTCTGCAGTGCCAGCTTTCGTTCACCGACCCGGGGTTTGCGAAATATCCGCGGCTACCGGTTCTCAACTGTAGCGGCTACGCCCAGAAGGTACGCACTTAAGCTACGGTGTTGCTCTTAGGGCAACTACTTCGGCCACTCCTAGAACAAGGGCATATGTGGCAAAGAGAAATGCTCCGTATCTTCCTCCAGCTGTGGCATGCAGCTTCGGCATGAACGTCGATAGATTGGAAAGTACCAGGGATTCGCCGATCATTCCAGGAATAGCCAGCAGAAGCATGGCCGATGGCCAATACGCCGGAGCGATATGCCTCCAGCGAAGAATCGCGACGCAGAGAACTGCTGAAACGATTGGCGATAGGGCGAAGGCTCTCCAATAGCGCGAGCTCGTGGTCTCCAATATGACTGGGCCGTAATTCGCGTAGTAGATCGTTCCAACGATCCAAATGATCAAACCGAGTACAAACAAGAGTGCCGCGTCCCCTGTTTTCATTTTTTCTCCTCCCGGGCTATGATGTACCAACCGGTACACTAACTATATGTACCACCTGGTACATCTCAATGCAAAGAAAAAGAAGAGCTAGCCGGGAAGAAATCCTGGAAACATGTCTGGCCACCTTTGTAAAGGCCGGGACGATCGACCTCAGCCTGGATCAACTGGCAGACAGGGTCCGAACCAGCAAGCGCATGCTTATTCATTATTTCGGCAGCCGGGAAAACATCGAGGAAGGCGCCATGACAATTCTCGAGGAGAGATTGCGGGCACAGTTTGCCCCCGAATCATTCCCGCCTCATATATCCGCGGAAGCCGCCGTGGCCGCGCTCTGGGAACAAACGACCGCTCCGAAAGCCAAAGGCGTCCTGCTACTCGTGATGGACCTTTCCCGGCGCGCGTGGAATGGCTCGGCGAGAGCGCAGGCCTTTTACGCAGAGCAACAGCGGCTGTGGGTGCAGTTGCTCATGAAATTCTTGCCTGACCAACCCAGGGTGGAAGAAGTGCTGCAACTCTTTCAAGGGGCTGTGCTGGCATATCTGATCACCGGCGATCCCGAGCCGGGCCGGCGATCTCTGGCTCGCATGTTCTCAAGCGGGCGCACGACGGATAGGAATCCGAACGCACGAGCTAACAGGCTTCGATCTTCAATTCGTCCAGTTCGAGGAACTCCCGCACGATAGGCTCGGTGGATTTTTCCATCTCCGCCGAGGTGCCGAAGAAGATCGCCTTGCCTTCGTACAGGAAGACGACCCGGTCGGCCAGCTTTTTCGCCAGGCGCATGTCGTGGGTGACGACGATACTAGTCAGGTTCAGTTGCAGTTTCAGCCGTTTGATGAGATCGCCGAGCAATTGCGCCATCAGCGGATCGACCATGGTAGTGGGCTCGTCGTAAAGAATGCATTCCGGCCGCGCCGCCAGCGCGCGCGCAATTGCCACGGATCGCTTCATGCCGGTCGAAAGATCCGAGGGCAGCAAATCGCGCATCTCCTGCACCCCGACCATGCGCAGCAAACCATCGACAATCTGGTAGATTTCCTCTTCCGACAAGCCCCCGGCCTCGCGCAAGGGGAACGCGACATTCTCGCCAACCGTTAGCGAATCAAACAGCGCTCCGTTCTGAAAGACCATGGTGACTTTCTTGCGGACGGCTTCCAGTTGCTCTTCAGAGAAGTCGGTGACGTCTTCGCCGGCAACGATCACGCGGCCGGAGTCCGCCTTCAGAAAGCCCATGAGCAGTTGCAGAGAGACTGATTTGCCCACACCGCTGCGCCCCAGTATGCAGACCGTCTCGCCGGGCATGACGTTGAAGCTGACGCGATCGAGCACGACATTCTCTCCGAAAGCTTTGGAGACCTCGCGGAACTCGATGTAGGGTTGCGGGACAGGGTCAGGCATGGGTTGGCTCGAAAATCAGTTTTCAGCGAAACGGGGTTGAAACCTTGATTTCTCTTTCTCCAGTTCCTCGGGCGTATTCAGATTGCGAAAGATGGCGAGCGAAAATCCGGCGACTTCCAATTCTGCTTGCTCGATCACTCGGGTTCGAACCCCATCGAACAAACGGTCGATTCTGTTTCGGCCGCTGCGTAAGGCGCTCTCCGCCGCATCGGCAAACTCCCGGCGATAGATGGCACAGAGTGGCTGCCAACCCCGGTCAACGCGTGGAACCACCACCACGGCTTCGGGTGCGCCCCTCGCCTGGCTGATCAAATACTGCAAGAACGCCCTCGAGACCAATGGAGTATCCACGGCGAGCATCAAGTTGCGTTCCGTCGTCGAAGCCCGCAATGCAGCATGAATTCCGCCCAAAGGTCCACAGTCCTGAAATATATCTTCCACCACCGGGGCAAACGGCGCAAACTTCTCGCGATTTCCCACGATGCGCACGGTGGAAGTGACCGAGCGTGCGAGATCGAGCGCCCGCTCCAGCAGCGTGCGGCCGTCGTAGTCCACAAACGCCTTGTCCGCGCCCATGCGGGTGCTCTTGCCACCCGCCAGGATGAAGGCGGCAACGTCGCGTGCGAGGGCATCCTTCATGCCGCGATAATACACTTTGCCTGCAACTGGAACCGAGGCTCTGGTAACCTCTTGGGGCAACTTTCAGAAACCTTTCCACAGCCTAAGTGCCTGCATCGACTCGGTTTGTCTTAGGGTTCACCACTCTCCCAACACGAAAGTAACCTACCCAAGAATGTCGCTCCGGGAGATGATGTGAATCGGGCGCTCCCTAAGGTCCCGAAGTAACCATCATGCCGCAGAAAATTATGGATGTTCTTATGCTCGGGCGTTGCTCCCACGAGTTCTCCTGGCCACGGCGCGGTGCTGACGGAGACTATTACCAGGTTTGTATGTTGTGCGCTGCCGAGTATAAGTATGACTGGACCACGATGCGCCGTACGCAACGCGTGGAGCATACCAGGCCTGACACTGTCGTCCGGCGCAGTCATTCGCGAGTGAAGCGGCCGTCCTGGACGCCGCGCGCCCGCCGCCTCAAGCTCGACGTGGCGCTTCGCTACCGCGTAAACAGCACCAGCACCTGGTACGAAGGCACAATCGAAAACCTCAGCCAGACCGGGCTGCTGTTTCACGGTCCGCAGCAGTTGCCGGTGAATGCTTTGATTGAAATGGTGTTTGAGATGCCGGAAGAAATCTCCGGCCAGAAGAACCGCAACGTGCTTTGCCAGGGCAGGGTGATCCGCTCCAAAGAATTCCAGGATGAAGCTCAAGCTAAAGCTAAAGCCAAAGAGGCGGAAGCTCAAGTTAATGACCCGCAAGATGCAGACGCAAGCGAAGGTCTCCTAGCTGCCTCAATCGTCGATTACAAGTTCATCCACTAGCGCGCAAGTGCCGGCATAATAGCCGGCTGATGTACCTCCGAGTTCCGCCTTTCCGAACAGGCCGGCCAATTCTTCGTATCCGCACGTACCCCGAGAGCGAGTCTTGGAACCAGAGCGTATCCCTAAGAAAACTCTCATGATCCCGATCCCCACCTCGCATCGTCTGTTCTGACTCCGTAACATCCAACGATTTCTTGTTGTGCCCGAAGCAATCTGCGCTAAAAAGCCCAGCACTGATTTCGTGCACCCCTGCGCCCTCACTGTCCGGACTCAGTCGTGCAGTCCCGCGCCATTGCGGTCCCTGGCCCGTAATCCAGATCCAGTAAGGAGGACCCATGTTCCACCCAACGAATTCCCCGTCCCAAGCGGGGAAGGCAAAATCCCATTCCCTCTACACGTTCCCCGGGATATCGCTCCCCGGACACTTCCAACAGAATGCCGAACTATGTGCCCACCGCACGGCGCGAGAGGACACGTTACAAGGAGGAGTCGTGACCAGGACAGCCAAGCTAGCTCTTGCTTTAACTTTGGTGCTGTTCCTCGCTGGAATGGCATTTACTCAGACCGACCCCGGAGTACAGAGTGGCAACCGCGGCACCGGAGCCGTACTCTCTTCGGTGAACAGCAACTCTGCACTGCTCGCCTTCTTCACTGACGGTCAGAGCCGCTTCCAGGATGTCGAGTCCGTCTCCGGCAGCCCAGCCGGCAACAACGGCCTCGGACCGAGGTTCAACTCGAATAGCTGCAGTTCCTGCCACGCGCAACCTACGTTCGGTGGCACCGGCGCTGCCAACAATCCTGAAGCCCAGTTCGTAAGCAACGGGGTCGCGCCCGGCAACACTACTCCATCCTTCATCACGCCCACCGGACCGACCCGTGAAGCCCGCTTCCCGTTTTTCTTTAACACCAACGGCACCGTGAATACAAACGCTCCCAATGGTGGAGTAGAAGATCTATTCACCGTCACTGGACGCTCCGATGCCGGCACCTGCAACAACAGCACCTTGCTGCCTCAGCCCAGCTTCGCCACGGCTGTGTCGGAGAACAACGTGATCTTCCGGATTCCCACGCCGCTCTTTGGCGCCGGCCTGATCGAAAACCTGGACGATTCCACTCTGTTGAACAACCAACTGGTTAATCTCAACAACAACCTTGGCATTGCCGGCACTTTCAACCACAACGGCAACGATGGCACGATCAGCCGTTTCGGTTGGAAGGCGCAGAACAAGTCGCTGCAAATCTTTGCCGGTGAGGCCTACAACGTGGAAATGGGCATCAGCAACCTGCTCTTCCCTCAAGATCGTCCACTGCCCGGGGAAGACCAGCTTCAAACCGGGCTGCCCACAACCTGCCTGAACCTGGGCGGAGCCGGGTATCCGGAAGACACGAACAATCCAGCTGCGACTCCCAACGCAGCCGTCCTCGATGACGTTTCGGCATTTGCCGACTTCATGCGGTTGCTGGCTCCGCCGCCGACTGGCGGGGTTGTGCTGAATGGATCGAGTGTTAGTCCTTCAACAATCTCAGCCGGCAGCAGCTTGTTTGGCCAGATCGGCTGTGCCAACTGCCACAATCCCTCGCCAGGCACGACCCAAGTGTCGGGCTTCACCGCTGGTCTAAGCCAGCAGCCCGTGCCTGCCTTCTCCGATCTTGAGATTCATAACATGGGCACCGGTTTGGCGGACAATGTCTCGCAGGGCACGGCGGGCGGCGATCAGTTCCGCACGGCTCCTTTGTGGGGCCTGGGGCAGCGGATATTCCTGCTGCATGATGGCCGCACCACGAACCTGATCACGGCTATCCAGGACCATGCCAGCCATGGCAGCGAGGCCACTTTCGTTGAAGAACAGTTCTTCAACCTCAACACCACCCAGCAGCAGGAGATCCTAGACTTCCTGCGGTCGCTGTAGTCGCTTTGCAGATGTTTCTGGCGAGACCCGCAGGGGTCTCGCCAGTTTTCTCTAAGTTGGAACACGCTAGAAGACAATCCGTGGCCGATTCGCCAGGGCCGCTGGTCGACTTTGGTCCGCTTTCGAGGACAAATATGAACACTCGATTTCTGTGTTCCTTGCTCATTCTCGCCTTGTCCCCGTGGTCGCTGGCTTGGGCCCAAGGGACCAAGCCAGCAAGCACACCCAAAAACGGCGGCGATTTCTCTGACAACGCGCGCCCCGAATCGAAGGTGCCAGAGGGGGTCATTTTAGTAAAGGGCGCATGGTCAAGCGCGAGTGATTCCGTAACTCCCGTACCGGAAGGCGGAAATGTGGCAAACAATGTCTTCAGCGACCAGTATTTCGGAATGAGCTATACGCTACCCCGCGATTGGGAGGAAAAATACAAAGGACCACCGCCGTCGGACCGAGGTCGCTATGTACTTGCCCAGTTGAGACCCGCAGATACCTTCAAAGGACCGGCTCGCGGAGGAGTCCTGATCACCGCGCAGGACATGTTTTTCACGCCGTTCCCTGCCGCCAATGCGCTGGAGCTCATCAATTACTCAAAGGACAACTTACAGGCCGACTACAAAGTGGAGATGCCGCCTACGCCGACCAAAATTGCCGGCCGCCCCTTTACCTTCTTTGCATATTGGTCTCCCCTGGCGGAGCTGCATTGGTATGTTGTGGCCACCGAAATCCGCTGCCACGCGGTTGAAATAGTCCTAACCAGCCGTGACACTAAACTGCTGGAGAACTTAATCCTGGACCTGGACAAAATGAAGTTGCCCGCGGAAGCCGACCCCACGAAAGGGGCGGGCGGTGGCGACGTCCCAGTCTGTATCAAGGACTACGCCAACGGCGACAACGTGATTGCGCGGGTTGACCCGGTCTTCACCGAGCACAAATTCAACTCCGTTCCGGTTCGAATTATTATCGACAAGGAAGGCAAGGTAAAACACATTCACTTTCTCAGCGCGTTTCCCGATCAGGCAAAAGCCATCACCGACGCCCTGGGGCAATGGAAGTTCAAGCGCCATCTCCGCGACGGGCGGCCGGTTGAGGTGGAAACTGGCATTATGTTTGGACGCGCACCGTTTATGAGAGCGACTGCCGGACAGGACCGGGCGACGGAATGATCCGCCGCCGCTCGCCGTCCTGAGGCGTGCCGTCGTACACTCTGGAGGCATAGTTGCTACCGCCCCATGCCTCCGATTACGGCATTGCTCCACACCACGAATGACGCCCTGCGCTTGGGGCGGGCATTGGAAACGCTTCTTCCCTGCTCCGAAATCCTGATCGTGGACCATCACTCTGCGGACGCCACGCTGCGCATCGCACGCGAATATGGAGCCCGGATTGTGCCCGCAAACAACCGCGCCTCTGCGAACAACTATTTGCAGATGGCACGTTGCGACTGGATTCTCTGTCTGGATCCAACGGAGTCCCTCACCGAAGCGCTCCAGGCAAGCTTGTTCGAATGGAGTTCGCTGCCCACCTCGGCCGTCGCCGGCATCCCCGCTTTCTCCGTGCTCGGGCGTGAGCAAATTGCCGAAGACTGGCGCGACTTTCCTGCGCAGGAAACCCGTCTGGTACCTCGTGGCTGGCCCCTGTGGCACGGACGGATTCCCGCTCATCAAACTTCCGCTGTCGCCCTGGAAGGAGAGTTGTTACGTTTTGCCCTTCCTTGACGACCCCCTCGGGTCTAGTACGGTCGCAAGCGTCCGGGACACTCAAATCGTGCTCTAGTTGGCCTTTCGGACAGTGACTTCGGTACCTTAGTCCTCGCTGCCTCGTCGCCTTATAATCCTCTCAAGACCCAGCTTTACCTGCGTTCTTAGGAAGATGTGCGCTTAGAAGCTCTAAGGGCACCTTCGAAGGAACGCCCAAAACTCAGTGGACCCCTTTTTCGCATCGGCGATTTTTCTCTTCGGGCTGGCCTTTGGCAGCTTCCTGAACGTGTGTATCTACCGCCTGCCCCTGGGTTTGTCGGTGGTGACGCCGCGTTCGGCGTGTCCCCGCTGTAAGCGCCCGATCGCTTTCTATGACAACCTGCCCGTCATCAGTTGGCTGCTGCTTCGCGGCCGCTGCCGCCGTTGCAAGACGGCCATTTCTCCGCGTTACCTCTTCGTCGAGCTGCTGACCGGGGCTCTCTTCCTCGGATGTTACGCCTATTCCGGACTCACGCTGGAGACTTTGAAATACTGTGTCTTTGGGTTTCTCCTGCTCGGCCTCATCTTTACCGACGCCGAGACCAAGCTGCTGCCGGACAAGTTGACCCTCCCGGGCCTCGCCCTGGGTGTGCTGTTCAGCCTGCTGGTTCCGGTACGCGACCTGGCTTCGCAGTTCTTGCCGGGAATGTTGAATCTGCCCTTCAGTGCGGATCTCTCCGCCCACCTGCTTTCACTGCTCGATTCTCTGCTGGGCGCAGCCTTGGGAGCATCGTTCATTTACGGCGCGGGCGCCGTCTACTTGCGCTGGCGCGGAGCCGAAGGCATGGGCTTCGGCGATGTGAAGCTGATGGCGATGGTGGGAGCCTTTCTCGGAATCAAACTCACCGTCTTCACCATCTTCACCGCGTCGCTGGCGGGCTCGTTGTTCGGCCTCACCACGGTGCTTTTGGTATGGATCAAGCGGACCCGCCGCTTCGCCCGGCGCCTGGCCAACCTGCAGGCCGCTCGCCGCCGGGGATGGCAATCCGCGCAGATGGTCTATCGCCATTATCAGATGCCCTTCGGCGTATTTCTGGGCAGCATGGCGCTGCTCGCCCTCTTCGTGGGCAACCAATTCTTGCGATGGTATGGGAGGTTTTGGTGGTAAGGCTGCTCACGAATCCGCTGGTTCTGCGCGCCGCACTGGTAATGCTCATGGCCGGGGGTGCTTTCCTATCTGCCGTCTGGTTCATTCGCAGCCTGCGCCGGCACATTGACTCCGAGGCCGATCTCGATTCCGCGCCCACTCCCACTCTTGAAGCTTTGCCGCTGCACCTCTACAACACCGTCATCCAGCAACTCAAGCAGCAGAAGCATGAGCTACAGCTGCAGACGCTTACTGAACAACGCCGTGCCCGGACCAGCGAAAACTTCAGCCAGACCGTGCTCTCCAATCTTCCCTCTGGAGTGCTGGTGTTCGGCCTGAACGGATTAGTAAAACAAGCCAATCCCGCAGCCCGTGAAATTCTGGGCTTCCATTCACTCTCGGGGATGAGTGCGGATGACATTTTCCGCAATGCCTCGGTTGCCTCGCCACACGCTTCCGCCGTTCCCTGCGATGGAGTAGCGGAACCGCCTGGCCGGCTTGCCGAAGAAGTTCACTCTGTATTGCGTGAGGGTAGCAAACGCCGCCAACTGGAAGCCGACTATGCCACTCCCGCGGGGGAAAAGCTTCATGTCGCAGTCACGGTTTCCGCCGTCCCTGCGGTCGATGGCAGTCTGCTCGGAGCCGCCTGTCTGATCAGTGATCGCAGCGAGTTTGAGCGCATCCGCCGCCAGCAACAGTTGCATGGTGAGATTTCCGCGGAGATGGCGCTGGAGTTGCGCACTTCCCTGACCACCATCGCCGGTTACGCCCAGCAGTTGGCCCGGAATCGTGATCCCGATCTCGCCCCACAATTGGCGGCTGACATTGCCGGCGAGGCCGCTAGTTTGGACCGCCGCATTGGTGGATTTTTGGCCGAGAAGCGTTCCACCGCGGATACTGGCACTCGTGCCAGTGCAGCAGGCAAAGTCATTTAGAACACAACGGCTGAACCGTCTAACGGATCAGCTCATGCTCGAAGGTAAGAAGAAGATATAAGAAGATAAAAGATAAAGGATGGAGCTATGAAGCGCATCGCATGCATCGGTTTCGTATTCGCATTGTTCATGGTCCTGGCGGGCTCTCCGGCCGCGGGCCAGACCTCAACTCCGCCGCCGAATCAATCCTCGCTCGGAGACTATGCCCGCAAGGTTCACAAAGACCCCGACGCCAAGTCCAAGCCCAAGGTCTACGATAACGATAATATTCCGACGGAGGACAAGCTCTCCGTCGTCGGCGCGCCCGTGATCGCAGATGCCGCCGAGAACACCTCCGCGGCGCCCGCTGAGAAATCAGCCGCTGCTCCTGCCGACAACAAGGACGCCGCCGGCAACAAACCCGCCGCTCCCCAGGATGACGACGCCAAGAAACTAGCTGCCTGGAAAAGCTGGCAGGACAGGCTGTCTGCGCAGAAGAATTCCATTGACCTGGCCTCTCGCGAACTCGACGTGCTGCAAAAGGAATACCAGCTTCGCGCCGCCGCGATGTACGCCGACGTGGGCAACCGCATGCGCAATTCCACGCAGTGGGACAAAGAGGATGCGGATTACAAGCAGAAGATCGCCGACAAGCAAAAAACCGTCGAGGACGCCAAGCAGAGACTCGATGATATGCAGGAAGAAGCCCGCAAAGCCGGCGTTCCCGCCGCCATGCGCGAGTAGGGGGCTCCCAGAAAACGCGTCCCAGCTTGCGGTTAGGCTCGGTTCATTCCTTTAGCCCTGCCCGCAGCTGGCGAATCTGCCTGGCGTGGTGCCGCCCGTGCACCAGATGAAACTTTCTCCACTGCGCGCCCGTCAACGGACCCAATATCGGATGATCGAGTAGCTTGACACCTCGTCCGAAGCGGGCTTCGCACTCCGCGATGATCTCGTCCATCGCCACGATCTTCAGCCCAACCTCGGCGCGTACCTTCTCCAGCGGCAGCCCTCGCGGAACAGTTGGCTTTGGCGCTTTCCTCCCCGAAGGCAGATAGCCGAATCCCACCACCACAAGAGTTCGTGAGCGCTGCCGGATTGACGCTCGCATCGCCAGCGGTTTGCCGCCATCCCGCACTTTCTCGAATCCCCCGATCGTTCCCGTGTAGGTCAGGTACAGATGTTCGAGCACTTCCGCCGCACACCACTTCTCCGCCGGGTGCCAGCTCATTTGCTCGCTCGACAGGCCTTCGACCGCTGACTCCAGAACTCTCTTCAACTCTTCAAGCAGGGAATCCATGGCAGGTTCTCGCGTTTCCTCCCGCATCAGGTAGAATGTTGCGCAACCATTAACTCATCCTCGTTATAACAGGAAGGTTGCTAGTGAAACTGCGGGACCTCGTCCATCCACAAACCACGATTGTCGCCGATGTCATCGGAGATAGAACCCGCCGGATGATTTGCCACGATCAGGGCTCTGTAATCGCCCGGACTCTGGCGGCCGCTTCCCTCGTGATGCTCGCTCTGCTGGCGGCCTGCGACTCCAACACCGCCAAACCGCCCCAGTCCCAGCCGGAACCCAAACCTCCAGAGTTGCTTACTGGACGCGCGGCTTTTCAGAAGGTCTTTATCGCGGCTCGTAATTACGCCGCCGACGTGAAGCCCTTCCGCATCGAGTCTACCCCCTCTGCCGACGGCAACGGCCTGGATGGAAAGTCTGCGATATGGCGAGCCAGCTTCGCTTCCGCTACCCAACACGGAGTTAAACCCTTTTTCTGGTCCGGCAGCAATGCGCCCGACGCGCCCTCCCGCGGAGTGTCGCCCGGTAACGAAGACGTTTATAACCCCGGCAATGCGTCCACCCAGATCTTTGACGTCGCTTTCCTCAAGGTGGACTCCGACCAGGCCTTTGCCGAGGCCCAAAAACACGGCGGGGACAAGGTGCTGGAAAAAGATCCCACCACTCCCGTGATCTATGTCTGCGACTGGAACCGCAACACCAACCAACTGATTTGGCACGTCATCTACGGAGTTTCTCGCGAAACCGCCAAGCTGACAGTCGCCGTGGACGCCTCGACCGGTGAATTTCTCCGAGTGGAGAAATAAGCTGGATCGCGGCTCTGGGAATGCTCACGGAAAGAAGGTCAAGACAGCGGTGGTATCTACTCCTGCTGCTCAGCTTGCTTTAGCTGGTCCTCGAGGGAGGAAAAAAAACGGCACAGAGCGCCCGCGGAGGCGATGGCACCCTTTAACGCCTGGCGTTCTCCAAAAGAAACAATGTCTTCAACCGAATACTGCAGGCGAAGGCGGTCGGTGGCGCATTGCGCGCTCAACAATTCTATTTTCGCGGTGCGAAGATCGGACGCCAGGCGGGCGATTCCCGTCTGCCTCCTGAATTCATCGTTTGACATCTACTGCTCCTCAGTTCGCAATGTTTTCCTGGATCGGCCCGCGCCTGCCGAAGCCATTTCTTCCTTGGGGGGAAGGCTGCAACAAACGTTCCGTGGCTCCGGCAGGACGCAGCCTGCGGATAAACTCTTTTGCTGGAATACGTGTATTGTACATTGTTAGTTGAACATTGTTCAAGTTATTGGGCTCTGCAGTAGATCCTTTACCTACGGAGGCGGGCCGTTGCCCAGACAAGCAGATCCCCAACTCGAACAGCGCATCCTGGACGCCGCATGCCGGCTGTGGGCACGGGGCGGCGAAAGAGCCCTCACCATGCGCGGCGTCGCCAAGGCGGCCGGCACCACCACTCCTACAGTCTACGAGCGTTACCACGACCGCGAGGCCATTCTCCGCTCCGTGCGCCACCAGACGCGCTCCGAACTCTTCGCCGCCGTGAGCCCCACCCGTACCCTGCCGCAGGCCTGCCACCGCTATCTTGAGTTTGCCCTGCAGCATCCCCACGCTTACGAGGTGCTCTTCGACGGATTCGCCCAGCCCCCGTCCTTGCACGAGCCCTGGCCCACCTTCAATCTCTTGCGCCTGAATCTGGCGCGGCGCCTGGGCGGCTCTCCCCGCCAATACACCCGCCTTATGCTCTCGCTGTGGTCACTGCTGCATGGCACGGCGATGCTGATGATCCGCGGGCGGGTCGCAGGTCCCCTGCGCGTACAGATGTTCCACTCCTGCCTGGACGCCGTCGAAGCCATCATCGCGAACGCCGCCCGCTCGAAGAGCAAGGTCTACTCTGGCCCGAAGTGGCCCGCTCACCTGATCTTGGGAGAAGCCGAAGAGAGCAAGGTCAGCCCCGGCGAAGATTACTTCAGTGCGAAGCGCGCCGCCCCTAAGCAGCGCAACTCCTCGAAGCGAAAGTCCCTGCCAGATCTCCGCTCACGTTCCTCGGCATGAAACGGTCGCGCTTACTGCAGTTTGCTTCCCGCCGTTAGTGCCTTTAGTCGGTCGATCGCCTTCTGCGCTTCGTCCGCCTGCGGCCCATGCGGCAGAATCTTCAAATAGCTCTCGTACTCGGTGCGAGCATCGTCCAGCACGCCGAGCTTTTCCAGACACACGGCCAGCTTGATCGTCGCCACCGCGTCGTTGTCTTTGTAGCGCAGCGCTTCGCGGTAGCGGTCCTGGGCGGCGCGGTAGTTCTTGCGTCTGAAATAGAAGTCTCCTATTTCAACGCTTTTCGCAGCCTTGTGCGGATCCCAGGTGTGAAACTCCGTGATCCCGCTACTCCCAGCCACAGCCTCAGCCACGGCCGCCGAACTCTGCGGATGCGTCTTGGCATCGTCCTCGGGTGCGCTCAAATCAATCTGGGTATCTTTGCTCGAGCTCTGCCCCAGTTCCGATCCCAAATCGTCGGCCTGCACCCGATCCGAGCGCGGCGGCGCCAGGTTCGGCGTGCGCGCCTGCTTCTCAGAATCCCCGCCCGGCGCGGAAGCAGGTTTCGAATCCTGTTGCGCCCACAGCGCACCGCTCAATCCCAACAGCAAACCCAACCACAAGCAACGTCGCATACCATCTATTTTACCGCTGTAATGAGGCTCCTTGGAAACTGCGGTCTCGCACCCAGTGGTTCGCAACGGAAAAAATAGGCCGCTCAGGGGGAAGGATCTGAGCGGCCTTTAGCAAACTCCTCGGGGGAGGAGGAAACCTATCTTCATCTCGCTTACATCGACGACGGATTATTCTGCCCGGTCGTTGTAGGTGTCGTCGCTGGCTGAGTCGTGTCGCCCACCGTGTTCGTCATCAGACGGACATCCACCCGGCGATTGTCCGCACGGCCTTGTTTCGTATTATTCGTCTCCACCGGCTTGTCCTTGCCCAGCCCGATCACGTAAATCTTGTGGGCTGGCACGCTGTACTTCGACGCCAGATACTGAATCACCGCGTTCGCGCGCCGCTGGCTCAGATCGTAGTTGTACTCCGCCGATCCCACGGAATCGGTGCTGCCTTCGAGCGCGATAATGTAGCCCTTGGTGCTGGCAATACTGCCTGCCAACTGATCAAGCGCCTCTTTGGCGGTTGTCGTCAGATTGTCTTTGTTGAAGCCAAACTTGACCGACGTCTCCGCCACGGGCCGATAGTTGTCCAGGTTCGCCACCGTGTTGGTGAGCGTGCCCACGCGATTGTTGGCCGCGTCCGCCATCTGTTGCGCCGACGCCGCGGACTGCCCCGCAGCCTGCGCTTTCTGTTCCACATCTGCGGTCTTGGCATTCACCGCCTGAATTCCGGCTTGCGCCCGGGCATCGACGTCCTTGATGTCCTTGCTGTTTTTCGCCGTCATGTCATCCAGTTCGTTGGTCTTGTTGATTAGCGGCGTGGTCTGTTGCTTCACGTAGTTCTTGCTGGTGCAGCCGACCGTCGCCGCCATGCTGACTGCCAGGAGAATCGTTAACGAAGTGCGGGTCATATTGAAAGAGGCTCCTTGATTTCTTGTCTCAGCGCGATCGGGTTTTCCCGCGCGCGGGATTTCTATAGTCTTTAGGCCCTGGAAGATCATTTCGCATTACAAGTCCCACCCCTGCTTTTGCACGAGGCGTGCCAGTTTCCCGTTCCGAGATCGACAGACATAAGTATATACGTTTTCAAGCATTTGCGAGCGCTATCCTAGGTGCGACCAGTAACTATCCAGGGCCCGGGTAACGCAAACCCCACATGAGTCAGGGAAATTTTATACAGTTATACGCAAGTCTAGGGGTGGGACGGCATTCCCTTAACGAAGAGAGATTGTTCCCTTGAGCAATGATCAAGCCTGTCATCGGCAACATTGCTAAGCCCCGGACCGTTATCCTATGATTCCCCGCATGAAGGCTGCTCTTATCCTCTTCTGCCTGTTGGCAGTCCCCGTGGTTTCGCAGAGTACCGCTCCCGGAGTCAAAGTGAAGACGGGCAGCCGCGTCCCTTCGGTGAGTCTTACGTTTGCGGCCGAGGCTGGCGGCAACGACTCGTTCAATATTCAAAACGCTTCGGGACACGCCATCACTGCTTTCGATGTTTTGCTGGTTCCACGCGGAGTGCAAGAGAAAAACGACCATTTTCTTTGCCGCGGTCGATGCGCAGAGAGTTCTGAAGTCGGCACCATCGACCACCCGGCGATCGCAGCCAGCAAAGTCAGGCAGGTGAGCTACGAAACTTCGCAGGTAACCGGCGGCGCTGTGATCCTGGAAGCTGCCGTCTTCGATGACGGCACCTACGCCGGCAATGAACGATCCGCAGCCTACCTGGTTGCAAAGCAGTTGGGAAACCAGGCGGAGTTCGATCGCATTGTATCCTCGGTTGAGATGGTTCTGACGGGCACGGATTTACAAAACACAAGCAAGGCCAACCGCATCAACGCAGAATTGAGTGTGTTGCCCGTGGCAGTCGATTCCGCCACGCTCGCTGCGTTCTACCGCTGGTTCCCCAACCTGCAGGATTGCGAACGCCGTTTTCCTCAGATCATGCAGAGCACTTCGGCCCAGGAACTGAGCGAGGCACAAAGCAAGTTGTCTCCGCTGCTGAAGGGAGGGGAAACTTCTGCAGCCGATTTGACGCGGTGGTGGGGCGCGACCGAACAGTTTCTCACCGGGTTTGGCTGTAATGACTGCACCGACAGGCTGGCCAGCCCTACACCTCCGGTGGCGAAAAGACTGGTTTCCGTAGGGTGCAGCGGCGGGCAAACCCAACCGATGCAAAGTTCCGGAGACGTCGCACTGGCGATAGGGATTGCGGAGGACACCGAACCCGATGACAATGCGGCTGAACAGCCCGCTGCGAATGACAGTGACTCCGGCGGCGTCGCAGACCAGGGCGGAAATGACAACAATCAGAGCATGAGCGAAGAGCCAGGCGATGCGTCCGCTCGCGGCAATACGCCCACCGCACAGATGCAGGGGGCAAGCGATACCGTGGAGCCTTCGTCGCCACGGCGTTGTCATCTCCAGGCGCCGCGGCCATTCGGTATCGCGGGCATCGGGATTGAGCCGGCGCAAAGAGCGGGGCTACGGCCGGAGTCAACTCAACACGGTCCGCGTCCCGCAACCGACGAACAGCTCTACTCGCGGTATTTTCGTTACGTGGCGGGGTGGGACGACTGTTTGTCTCGCGGCATTTCGCCGGATTCGCTGGCAGAGCAGTACCCGGATCCTTATCCCGCCGGGATGAACGAAAATCAACGCACTATCGTGACCGTGGTGGCTGGCGATTGGGTTCAGTCGTGGCAGGAGTCAATGAAAGCGTCCGGCCCGACCACGGTCGCGGTGCTTGGACCACCGGATACGTGGGCCCGGTTCCAAGAACTGAAAGAACGAAGGCAACGTTTCGCTGACCTGACCGACGAGCGGGCGAAGGTCATCGAGTCACGCCTGCAAAGTCTGCGGCTGTCTCTGGGCAAAGCCTCTTTCCGTGCATTTGACGATTATGTGCATGGCTTGTATCAAACGGTTCCGGGGCGACTTGTGCGCCAACCTCTGTCCGAAGGTGCAACGCTTGCCAGATACCTCGGCTATATCGCATCCATGGACAAGTTTGCCGCAAATAGCGGCGACGATGCCCAGGCCGCGGCCCAGGCACGCGCCGACGAGCAGGATAGATGTGGCCTGAGCGACAAGGACGAAGGTATTTTGCGGGAAGAAGCAGACAGTTTTGCCCGCGACATCCGGGAGCATCAACCGCAACCCAGGACAAATACGAACTTCCCCGAAATCCGTTCGTCTCGGGCCATTCCTCCGCAGGAGCGACAACAGATAGCTGATTCGCACATGGAACACCTGCAGTCGACCCTCTCGAAAGCCGGTTTTGAGAAGGTTGAGAAACGCGTGCAAGAACTCTACCAGTCGGACGGCCCAAAACGCGTCATTCCGGCGACCGATCCCGACCCCATGTCACCCAGTCCCAAATCAAAAGAAGCGGAAGTTCAAACGCCAGCACCCGGGCGTAATCCGTAACTTTTCAGTTTAGAGAACCCGCGCGACGCACAATTCCAGCGCAAGCCAGGGCTATGCACCAGGCGAGCGTCGCGCTCATCCAATAGAATGAAGCGATCCGCTCGTTTATGGATCTTCTCGCCAAAATCCGCACCATCCCTACCGAGCCCGGCGTGTATCTCTACAAGAATGCCGAGGGCGAAGTCATTTATGTGGGCAAGGCGAAGAACCTGCGAAGCCGCGTGGCCAGCTACTTCCACGAAGGCCGCTGGGAAGATTCGAAAACCGGCACCCTGGTACGCGAGGCCGTCGATGTCGACTACATCGTTGTCGGCAACAACAAAGAAGCGCTGGCTCTCGAGAACAATCTGATCAAGCAGCGCAAACCGCGCTTCAACATCCTGCTGCGCGACGACAAGACTTATCCCTACGTGAAGCTCACCCTGGGTGAGCGCTGGCCGCGAGTTTACGTCACCCGCCGCCTTCGCAAGGATGGCAGCGCCTATTACGGCCCTTACTTCCCTGCCAATCTTGCTTATCGCATTGTCGATCTCATTCATCGTAACTTCCTGATTCCCTCCTGCAAGGTGGATCTCACGCGCTTTCACCCGCGTCCCTGCCTCCAGTACTACATCAAACGCTGCCTGGGCCCGTGCGTGAAGGACATGACCACGCCAGATGCTTACCAGGAAGCCGTACACGACGTGAAGCTTTTTCTCGAAGGCCGTCCCACCGATCTAAGCCGCTCGTTGCACACTCGCATGGAGCAAGCGTCCGCGGCCGAAGAGTACGAGAGCGCCGCGCGATACCGCGATCTCATCTCGACTGTCGAGCAGTTGCAGGAACGCCAGCGCATCGCCGCCGCCGAGGGCGACGACGCTGACGTCTTCGGATATCACTATGAAAATGGCATGCTCGCGGTGAACCTGTTCCACATGCGCGGGGGCCGCGTCGTCGACCGCCGTGAATTTTTCTGGGAAGATCTCCCTGAATTCGTTACGGAACACACGGGGACAGAGATGGACCATGTGGGGACGGGCGCCTTCGCCCGTCCAGGCGAGCAAAGCGAGCCTGCCTCTCCTTCCACGGACCCCTTCAACCCGGGTGAATTCTTCTCCGCCCTGGTGAAACAGCTCTACATCGGCCAGCCCTACGTTCCCCGAAATCTTTACGTCCCGGTCGATTTCGAGGATCGCGAAACTCTGGAAGACTTACTCTCCGAGCAGATCGCGGGCGAGAACTCGCGCACCGCCAAGGTTCACATCCTCGTCCCGCAGCGCGGCGACAAGCGCGCTCTCATCGACCTAGCCGGCACCAACGCCAAACAATCCTACGATCAGCGCTTTCGCGTGCTCAAGCCCAACGCCAAGGCCATCCAGGAAGAACTGCAGGAGGCGCTCAGCCTGCCCGAACTTCCCAAGCGCATCGAATGCTTTGACATTTCACACATTCAAGGCGCGGAGACGGTTGCTTCCATGGTGGTGTGGGAAGACGGCAAGATGAAGAAATCGGATTACCGCAAGTTCATCATCCGCACCGTCGAGGGCGTGGACGATTTCGCTTCCATGCGCGAGGTCGTGGCACGCCGCTACAAACGCCTGCAGCAGGAAGAAAAACCAATGCCGAGCCTCGTCCTCATCGATGGAGGACTCGGCCAGTTACACGCTGCCGCCGAAGCACTGGAATCGCTTGAGATCATCAACCAGCCCCTCGCGGCCATCGCCAAGCGTGAAGAGATTCTCTACGTCTATGGTCAAGAGAAAGATCCGATCGCCCTCGATCATCACTCGCCGGTACTGCATCTGATCCAGCTGATTCGCGACGAGGCCCACCGTTTCGCAGTAACCTTCCATCGCAAGCGCCGGCAGATGCGCGACCGCTCTACCGAATTGCTCGAGATCCCCGGCGTAGGCGAGAGCACGACTCGACGCCTTCTCGAACACTTCGGCAGCCTGCAGGCGGTAAAGCAAGCCGATCCGGCGGCACTCTCGGCGGTCGTCACCCGAGTGCAAGCGGAAGCGATCAGCAATCACTTTCGGAAGTAGCGTTCTCCCGGAAATCGGTTCACCACAGAGTCACAGAGGCACAGAGCGAAGATTTGTGGAATCCCACCCTTGCGGCAAAAAGCACGGCAAGGATGGGGGCGGCCGGCTATTGACTTTCTGCAATCGTAACGTTACAGTCCTTCATTATGACCGAAAAGAAGTACGACTCGAATGCAGATCGGCAGCTGGCCTACCGGAGACGGGCCGCAACAAAACAGAGACGTGTTGCCCGTGTGTTGCTGGCGCGACTCAACCGGCTCGACGGCGTCCGCGTTCAAAAGAACGATGACGAAGGCCGTAGCTTCATTCTCCGGGAAAGAGGTCAACGCGAGGAACAGGTGGACTTCACGGACCTGGTGCTCTTCGCATTAGAGCGCAGCGCTTTGGAGCCCTTTCGGGAAGTGACGATCCGCTAGCTCTTCCGACGACCAGTTTTTGTACGAGCCTTTCTACCAAGTCCTGTCTTGTTAATTCTCGTGCGGCCACCCGGTTTGTCAGATCGGAATGGCAACCTAGGGCCGCGACTTCGTTGCGGTGTAGTCCTCCCACTTAACGAGTTTGGATTATCGTTGCGCTCTTCCACTCTGTCCTCCCTTCACGTCCAGGGATTCATTGTAGACTCGATTCGAGAACTGAGGAGGACGGCATGGGTTTCTTGAAGACTTGTGTAGCTGTACTGGCAGGTTTCATACTCGCGGCAGCTTTCTACCGCCCACAGTCTGTGAAGGCAGTAGATGGCATTAACGTCCGAGAAGTGAAGACAGGATACAACGGATACCTTCAAGGGTCTCAGGTTGTGGGATTCGCCTGCACACACGACACCTGTTACATCGCAACCCAATAACACATCGCGCATTTCGATGGGTGGGAGCCAAGTCCGATCCAGTTCCTACACGCGAGGCAACTGAGGCAGCGCATCAAAATGCGCGTCCCGCGCACACAGCACAAGCGAATGTTACAGGACGAGGGCCGGGATCCGGACCACTAGCTCTAGCCTTGTCACAACCCCGTTCTAAGGGTTATACTCCAGGTATGAAAACGGCGGTTTCCATTCCCAATGAACTTTTTGAGGTAGCGGAGCGGCTGGCGCGCCGTACCCGGAAGTCGCGAAGCCGCCTGTTCAGCGATGCGTTGCGGGAGTACGTGGCGCGCCGCTCCCCCGACAAAGTCACCGAGTCCATGGACCACGCCCTGAGCGTGGTCGGCGAGCAAACGGACCCGTTCATCACGTTCGCATCCCGCCGGCGTCTGGAGCAGGCCGAGTGGTGATCTCGCAAGGCGATATCTGGTGGGTGGATTTGCCCGTCCCCGCTGGATCGGGGCCTGGGTTTCGCCGGCCCGTCGCTGTTGTTCAATGCGACGCACTGAACCAGAGCCGCATCGCCACTGTGGTATGCGTGCCCCTCACGAGCAATTTGAAATGGGCCCTGGCGCCCGGCAACGTCAGCTTATCCGCCCGCGTCACCGGACTGCCGAAGGATTCCGTGGCCAATGTATCGCAGATCATTTCTCTTGATAGATCTCTTCTGACGGAGCGGGCAGGAAAACTTCCCCGGACAAAGTTGGAATTGTTGTTTTCGGGAATCGACGTAGTGCTCGGAAGATAGGGTTCAATCGATTTCCTACACCCGCGGCAACTGTGGCAGCGCCTCAAAATGCGCGTCCCGTGCACACAGGACAAGCGAATGCTGCAGGACGAGGGCCGCGATCCACATATCGTTGGTCGGGATGGGAGTGCCTTGTTTCCGCAGTTGCCGGAAAACAGCGCCGTAATGAGAAGCCATCAGCAATCACTTTCGGAAATAACTGAGCTTATTCGCGAACGTGCAGAAAGCCAGCTACTTCGCCGATTCTGCGCTTGCGTTCCCCATATCGAGCACAACCTTCCAGCTCCCGTCCTTCTGCTTTTTCCAGATGCTGGTGTACTTGCCATGCTCAACAACCATCTTGCCGTCTTTGTCCTTCGAGCGGAACTCGAAGGTGCCGTAGGTATAGCCTAAGTCGCCAGACGCCGAAATGTCGGCGCCGACCGGAGTCCAGGTGAGATGGTTGTTCTTGTCATCAAGGAATCCCATCGTTTTGGCAATGTTCGCTTTTCC
The DNA here is from genome assembly GCA_963749985.1 of uncultured Acidobacteriaceae bacterium. Lineage (GTDB taxonomy): Bacteria > Acidobacteriota > Terriglobia > Terriglobales > Acidobacteriaceae > Sulfotelmatobacter. The sequence goes on from CAVVOS010000012.1 coordinate 377,410, forward strand.
TTGGATGGTCGCCGTACCGTTAGGCACTTCAACGGCATCGTCGGCGTAGTAAGACATGTACCCCGCCGAACCGCGTTCGGCCGCAGCCCTCATGAATTCGCCTTCGAGCCGACGCAGAGTGTCTGCGCTGGGCTTTGTCGAGGCTGAGGCAGACGGACGCGCGCTGGGAGATACAGTAATCGCAAGCAGCAGGGTAACCACTAGAACGAGCAGAAATAATTTCATAAAACCTCCTTGGACCGCGCGTTTATTCTATCCGCAATCATTTGGCTTCGGTTGGCTTCGCCATTCTCACCCAGCGGCCCTCGTGCCTCAATGGTTACAATTCCCGCCCTTTGCTACACTAGCGGGCATCCTATGAAGCGAATGTATGAATTCTTTCTGATTCTTGTTGCGAGTGCGCTTTGTGTCCTGCCCGCGCTTTCGGCGCAGACCGCAGCTCCGCCCGATCTCGCCACGCCGCAGGAGAAGCATCTGCGGAATGTGCATCAACTCACTTTCGGAGGACAGAACGCCGAAGCCTATTTCTCCGCCGACGGCACCAAGCTGATCTTCCAGTCATCTCACGGCGACGTGAAATGCGATCAGATCTTCACCATGAACCTCGACGGCAGCGATCAGCGCATGGTCTCAACCGGCAAGGGCCGCACCACCTGCAGCTATTTCTATCCTGATGGCAAGAAGATTCTGTTTTCTTCCACGCACCTGGCTAGCCCCGAGTGTCCACCTCGCCCCGATTTCTCGAAAGGCTATGTCTGGGCCGTCTATCCCGGCTATGACATCTTCACCGCAAATCCCGATGGCTCGGATCTCAAGCAGCTCACGAACTCGCCGGGTTACGACGCCGAATCGACGATTTCCGTCGACGGCAAGAAGATCGTCTTCACTTCCCTGCGCCACGGCGATCTCGACATCTATTCCATGGATGCCGACGGCAAGCACGTCAAGCAACTCACCCACGAACTGGGCTACGATGGCGGCCCGTTCTATTCGCCCGACCGCAAGTGGATTGTCTACCGCGCCTATCATCCCCAGACCGAGAAGGAAATCAGCGACTACAAGGAATTGCTGACGCAGAACCTGATTCGGCCAACATCGCTCGAGCTGTGGATCATGAAAGCCGACGGCAGCGGCAAACGCCAGATCACGAACCTGGGCGCAGCCAGCTTTGGGCCATCGTTCCTCGCCGACGGCAAACGGATTATCTTTTCCTCGAATTACGATCCAGTCACGCATTCGACCGGCGGCATGGGCAACTTCGAGCTCTGGCTGATCAATTCCGACGGCAGCGGCCTCGAGCGCATCACCTACAGCGACGGCTTCGACGGCTTCCCCATGTTCAGCCCGGATGGAAAGAAGCTGGTGTGGGCATCGAACCGCAACGCAAAAGCGCCGCACGAGACGAATATCTTTATTGCGGATTGGGTGCCGTAGAGAGACCGTGGGATCTATATCTAACGAATGCGGCACGCTCGTCGTGACCGGCGCCAGCCGCGGCATCGGCGCGGCGATCGCGAAATTGGCGAGTGAGCGCGGGTTCTCCGTGGCGGTTAATTTCCTAACCGGCGAGCCGGAGGCGCGGGCGATTGCTGACCAAATCATCGCTGCAGGCGGGCGCGCTTGCGCGATTCAAGCCGATGTCGCCCGTGAAGAAGATGTCGTCCGGCTCTTTGAGACCGCCGAGCGCGAACTGGGCCCGATCAAAGCTCTGGTCAACAACGCGGCCATCACCGGCGGGTTTGCGCGAGTCGATTCGGTAAGCGCCAGGACTCTTACTCAAGTCATGGCTGTGAACGTCACGGGAGCGATTCTGTGCGCGCGCGAGGCGGTGCGCCGCATGTCGACCCGTCACGGTGGAACTGGCGGTGTTATCGTGAATATTTCCTCGCGTGCCGCGAAGACCGGTTCCGCAGGAGAGTGGGTGCACTACGCCGCATCCAAGGGTGCGATTGATAGTTTCACGATCGGGCTGGCGCGGGAAGTTGCCACCGAAGGCATCCGGGTAAACGCGGTCGCTCCCGGGTTGATCGACACCGGCCTGCACGCCGCCAACGGCGCGCCCGACCGGTTGGAGCGATTGGCGGCCACCATTCCCATGCACCGGCCGGGTACGCCCCTCGAGGTGGCTGAAGGAGTGCTTTGGCTGCTTTCCCCTGCCGCTTCTTACACCACCGCAGCCATTCTTGAGATTGGCGGCGGGCGCTAGTACCTTTCCGACGGCTGACTCCTACGTTCTCTCCTTCAGAGTGTTGCGTAGATAGGTCTTGATCTTCTCCGGCAAACGCGAGGCGTGCAGGATATCGCGCAAAAGCGGTGGAGGAAGAGCGCGCGCAAACTCCAGGGCATTGGCAAGCGGCGTATGTGGACTGCGCAGCAGCGTCAAGCGAATCTCTCGTCGCACCGACCACTTAGCGTGATGACACACAGCCTCGACAAACGCCGCGCCGGCATTCGGGCGCAGCAGCGCTTTGATGACGGCCCCTTCGGTGAGCCGGGAATTTTCCAGGGCCGTATGCGATACGCGCGATTCCTTGTCGAGTAACAAGGCCGCCGCAACCGTTTGCGAGCCGCGGCGGGCCAGGGTGAGCCGCTCCCCCAGGGTGACGGAAGCGAGGCGCGCGACCAGTTGATCGTCGGCCAAGCGCTTCACATCGGCGGCGACCGCTGGGTGCAACGCAAGGCTCATGAGATCGAAGGTATACAGCTGGCGAAGCAGGCGGAGTGCAAAGTGTCGCGGTGTCCGGGGATGAGCGACCAGTGCGACACACACTTTTCGCGACTTCATTGCGGCTGGGTTCTGACTGAATTGCTCCAGAGTTTCCGCCGCCAGGTCGCGGCGATTGAGCAGCGCCAACGCAAGGTCTTCGTTCAGCGTGGGGACATGGTGAGGATCAGCGGCACTCGCGTCCGCAGTCATGCCTTGCGCGTTCGCGCCGTGCTCGGCATCCGAGTGCAATTGCTCCCACTCCTGTTGAATTCCTTCCCCGTCCATGTGTTGCTCTTACGAACGGACTCCGCGTGCTCTCTGCAACGCGCCGTGAACCGGCTCGATCACTTCAGAATTCAAGACGACGCGTGAATTCGCCGACCGAACTTCATTGTAGAAAACTTCGCGAACCCTCTCTGCATGACGAAAGACTCCACCCGCCATGGCCAGAGGGACAGCCGAAGAACCAGCCGAGGGCTGCTCAGGAAAGAGCCTTCGCACCACGATCTCGGCAAGTTGGGCAAGCTCCCCTCCCGCCCGTGCGAGGACACCCTGTGCCAGCGCGTCCCCACGACCGGCAGCGGACACAACTGCGGGAAACAGCGCTGAGAAATCTGCATTGGAGTTGGCAGTGCGCACCAACTGTTCGAGCGAATCCAGCTTCCATGCGGCTTTCAGCCCATAGAAAAGCGGCGAGGCTTGCCCTTCGTTCTTAGCGGGCTTGTCCGCAACCTGGTCAGCCGCGCGCAGCAGAGTGCTGACCGCCGCTCGTCCGATCCAGTGGGCCGAACCTTCATCGGAGATCGCGAAGCCCCACCCGCCGGCGCGAGCCGTTCTTCCTTTCGCATCGCGGCCGTAGGCAATCGAACCGGTCCCGGCGATGACGATCACCCCCGGACCTTTGCCAAATGCCGCGTCCAGCGCAATCTCCATGTCGCCCACAACCTCGACTTCCCCGGGAATCACTTTCGCAACGATCCTGCGTACAGCGCCCGCAATTTCTTCGCGGCCGGCACCCGCGACGCCGATGCAGGCACGCGACAATTGCCGCGGATCTATTTTCGCGGCGGCGCACGCTTCACGAATAACCTGGTGCAGCGCTTCGCGGGCGCGACCCTCCCCCACCCGAGTGATGTTGCTGGGACCAGCCGTGACCGTAGCGAGGACCGTAGATTCGTCACCCACAGCGCACTTCGTCTTGCTGCCGCCTCCGTCGACTCCCAGATAGTAGGCCACGGGTTAGTTCTATCACAGGACAATTCCCCGGTTGGTTATAGAAGCGTTGGCAGCAACACCTCGACAGCCACGTCCATAAACACTCACTCGCGCGCCGCGAGGATTACCGCGATAATTGCAGCGGGATATCCATGAGAATTCAAATATTGGAGCTCGAAAATATCGGTGACGCACGCGGCCCCAGCTTTACTACGCCGACCGCCGCCCTCGATTTCGTGGGACGTGTTGCGGACATGCACCTGGCCTCCACCGTCCCCGGAGCCGTGCGCGGAAATCACTATCACTTGCGCAGGCGTGAGGCCATCGTCATCTTGCCGGGCACAGAATGGTCCCTGCACTGGGACGAAGCCGAGAATACCGTGACACAGCATCACAACTTTAATGGCAGCAGCGCAGTGCTGGTGCTGATTTCGCCAGGTGTTTCGCACGCCGTACGCAATGACGGCACAGTGCCGCTGTGGCTCGTGGCCTGTTCGTCCGAACCCTACGATCCTGCGGAGACCGTGGCACGGAAAGTGGTGTAGCGCAGGAACATTTCTCAAAAACGCATGAGCCTCGATAAACTCGATCTCGCGATCATCGCGCTGTATCTGGTGGGCATCACCCTGTTCGGGTTGCGCTTCCGCAAGCGTCAGCGTTCGCTGCGCGACTATTTTCTTGCGGGACGAGATATTCCCTGGTGGGCCATTGCGCTTTCTATCGTTGCCGCCGAGACCAGCACGCTCACCATCATCAGCATTCCAGGACTTGCCTATGACACCAACCTCACCTTCCTGCAGGTGGTGATGGGATACGTCGTGGGGCGCGTGGTGATTAGCTTTGTCCTGCTGCCGCAATATTTTCGCGGTGATCTCTACACCGCCTACGAATTAATCGAACGCCGCTTCGGACGCGGTTTACGCTCGCTGACGGCCGGCCTGTTTCTGTTGACGCGTGCCGCAGCCGAAGGAGTGCGGATCTACGCCGTATCGATTGTGGTGTCGATCGCGCTGGGCACGGGCGAAGTGGCCTCCATCGCCATCATCACTGTATTGACCCTCATCTATACGTTCGAGGGCGGTCTGGCGGCTGTAATCTGGACCGACGTGGTGCAGACGGCGATTTATGTCGGCGGCACGCTCGTCGGATTGGTCACAATCCTTCATCTTGTCCCTGGAGGATGGACGGCCATCCACGCTGCGGCTGCAAACGCTGGCAAACTGCAGGTATTCGACTTCAGCACCAACTTCTGGCTGCCCTATACGTTCTGGGCCGGTGTCATTGGCGGGACCGCCTTCACCACCGCGAGCCACGGCACAGATCAACTCTTTGTCCAGCGTCTGCTCGCGGCTCGCGGACAAAAGCAGTCCGCTACCGCGCTCATTTCGAGCGGCGTAGCGATTCTGTTTCAGTTTGCACTGTTCTTGATGGTGGGGATTATGTTGTGGGCTTTTTACCGCGTGCCCTCCGCGAACTTCGGAAAGCCCGATCGAATCTATCCCACATTCATCGTCAGCCAAATGCCCCACGGAATTTCCGGGTTGCTGATCGCGGCGATCCTGGCTGCGGCGATGTCGAACTTGAGCGCCGCACTGAATTCGCTTTCGTCGAGCACCATCATGGATTTTGTTCTCCGTTTGCGCCCCCAGACCGACGAGCGGGCACGAATGCGGCTCTCCCGCCTGGCGACTTTTTTCTGGGCCATCCTTCTCTTTGGGTTGGCGATATTGGCGTTGCACAAAGTAGGCCGCGTCGTTGAAGTGGGTCTGCAGATCGCGTCGGTGGCCTACGGCGCGATGCTCGGAGTTTTCCTGCTCGGTGTCCTGACGCGGAAGACCAATCAGCGCGGCGCCATGGTGGGCATGCTGTTTGGGTTCGGTTTGGAATTGTATCTGTGGAGGACGCACGTCCCCTGGACGTGGTGGGTGCTGATTGGAACCATAGTCACATTCACGGTCGGCTACACCGCCAGCTTGCTCCTGCGAGAACAGTCGTAACCAGACCACACTTGCCTCTGACGTATACTGGCACACTTCAGCTATGCCGGAGCCCATACAGCGAACCACCACCCGTCCCGAGCTGGTCCGCGACCTGGGCGTAAGCCAAGCCTCGGCGGTGGTCGTCGGAACCATCATCGGCAGTGGAATCTTTCTGGTTCCCGCCGAGATGATGCAGGCGGTGGGCTCGGCCAAGCTCGTCTATCTGGCATGGCTCGTGGGCGGTCTGCTGTCATTTTTTGGCGCGCTCACCTACGCCGAACTCGGCGCCATGAAGCCGCAAGCCGGCGGCGAGTACGTTTACGTGCGCGACGCCTATGGGCCTTTGGGCGGTTTTCTCTACGGCTGGACGTGGTTCGTGATCGCCAAACCCGCATCGGTCGCGACCGTTGCTACCGGCCTCGTCCGGATTCTCGGTACCTTCCCGATCTTTTCTTTCTTTTCTGAAAACATCGTCTCCGCAAACATCCTCTCTCATCCCTTCGCCATCACCTGCGGACAACTTGTCGCCATCACGGCAGCCATTCTTATTTCCGTCCTGAACTACCTGGGAGTAAAGAAGGCCGGAGAATTCCAGCTCGTGTTCACGGTGCTGAAAGTGGCAATCATTCTAGGCATTGTGGTGGTCTGCTTCAGCGGCGCCGGGAACGCAACCGGACGCGGCTGGAGCAACTTTGCCAGCACATTTACCGGAGCCAAGGGCGGGATCGCCGGCTTCATGGCCGCGCTGGTGGCGGCTTTGTGGGCGTATGACGGCTGGAACGATTTGAACATGGTTGCGGGCGAGGTGAAGCGTCCCGAGCGAAATATTCCGATTGCATTGATTGCAGGCGTGGCTACCGTTGGCGTGTTGTACGTGCTGGTGAATGCAGGTGTGCAGTACGTCCTGCCGGCGAACGTGATCGCCGCGTCGCAGCGGCCTGCGTCCGACGCAGTCGCCCTGGTCGTGGGACGTTTCGGCGCGAGCATCGTTTCTGCGGGCATGGCGGTCTCCATGCTGGTCACTCTGAATGGCACCATCATGAGCGGGGCTCGCGTGCCCTTTGCCATGGCGCGCGATGGATATTTCTTCCGCGCGCTAGCGGAAGTCCATCCGCGATTTCATACGCCGTCGGCTGCGATCGTGGTGCAGGCGGTGTTGTCAATCATCCTTCTGCTGCTGGGCGGCAGCTTCCGGCAGTTCTTTTCTCTGGCCATCTTTGCGGAGTGGCTCTTCTACATGATCGCCGGGAGCACGGTCTTCGTCTTTCGCTGGCGCGATCCGCAGGCGGCTCGACCCTATCGTGTGTTCGGCTATCCTTTCGTTCCTGCCGCATTCATTGCCGTAGCCGCCGTTCTTCTCTACTACACTTTCCGGGAGAACTGGCCGTATTCGATGTACGGCTTGCTGGTCATTCTGGCCGGCATACCGGTTTTCGCCTGGTTTCGCCGGCGGCGTCAGGCCCAGATACGGAGATAGCCCACACCCGCATCCCATTTTGGAACCGAGTCCCGTAACCACTCTTTAGTGGTTACTTTCGGTCAAGAGCCGTGGACACGTTTACCCCCTGTCCTTTCTCCCGTACTGTGAAAGCTCCAACTCCGGTCCGCTCCCTCGGCCGGGATCCCTTTGGAGTGAATGCATGGATACTGCGCCTCAACGGAACTTTCAGCTCGGGATTCTGCCTGAACGCAGGATCGACAAGCGTGCGCTGTTTACCAGCTACGGCTTCATGGTGCTGGTTACTCTGATCCTGATTAACCTGGGAGTTATATTCCCGGACAGGCTCCAGCTCAAAGCGTATCGTGTCACCGAACTGATTCCGCTTCCGGCCCTCAGACCGGAACCCGCGCCCATCAAAGTAAAGCCGGTGGTGAAGGCGAAGCTGCTTCCTCCTGCGCCGGTTTTTGACCAGCCGAAATTGGTCGTGCCCCATGAAGTGCATCGCGCTCCCACTCCCGAGCCGGTGGAAGCACCCAAGGTCGTGATCAACCAGTTCGCCACTCCTCAGATAAAGATGGCCTCGGGGTCGGCGCGTCCGCAACTCTTGCATACCGGAGACTTTTCCGGCAGTTCAGTAGCGCCGACGGTAAACGCGGCGGTCCAGAAAGTACAAACCGGAGGCTTCGGCGATCCTAATGGGTTGACGGGCACCGGCAAGCCAAACGCCAAGCTCTACGCCGCGCAGGCCGGTTCATTTGATATGCCAGCGGGTCCGGGACAAGGCAACGGATCGGGCGGAGCCAAAGGTATCAAAGGAACGATTGCCAGCGCCGATTTCGGCAACGGCATCGCAACCGGAGGCAAAGGCGACGGCCGCAGCAGCGGCGCAGGAATCTCAACCGGAGGATTCGGAGCCGAGCAGGTGGTTCATGGCGGACCGAAGATCGCGCAGGGAGATGCGGGGCCTGCCACCATACCGGTGGAAATCACTTTCAAGCCGCAACCGGTCTATAGCGATGAGGCCCGCAGTCTGAAGTTGGAAGGTGAAGTACTGCTGGAAGTGATGTTCACTGCCAACGGTACGCTGCATGTGAATCGAGTGGTCCGCGGTCTGGGCCACGGCCTGGATGAGGCGGCCATGGCGGCTGCCAACAAGATGCGGTTCAAGCCTGCGCTGCGCTACGGACAGCCGGTGGATTCGACGGCCGTCGTGCACGTGGTTTTTCAGATGGCGTACTAAAAGTTTGGGTGCTCGGAAGGCTTAGCTCAAAAGATTCGTTTCGTGGCCCTGAATGTGCGAGGCGAATCGAGGAAATTGATTCACAGAAACATTGGTCAAAGATTCATCGGTCAAGATTTATCGGTCAAAGAGACTTGGAGAAAATAGTTATGCGCACTTCGAATTGGATGTTCACGGCCGCACTGCTAGTCGCGGTGAGCGCCTCGGCACAACAGCAGCCGGCGGATTCGCAACCTCCCGCGCCCTCGAGCGTGGGCGCAGCCACGCAAACGGCGCAACCGCCGGCGGACGCAACGCCTCAGCCTCAAGCGTCTCAGCCCCAAGTGTCGCAATCGCAGTCGCAGTCGCAGCAGGCTACAGCTCCGGCGCCAACGCCCTCAGTCCTGCCTCAGCCCACCACCATGGATCAGGTCGTGGACCGCTTCATCGAGCGTGAACACGGCCTCATGAAGGCGCTCTCCACCCGCACGCCGGTGGTGGAAACCTACCTGCAGAACCTCAGCGCCGATCCGCAACTCGGCCCCGTGCCCAGTGCCGATCATTACTTTCTGGGACGCATGGATATGGGGGAGTCGGTCGACCGCAAGGATTATCTGAAGGAGCAGGACAAAGGCATGGAGACCCGCCTGATGGGCGGCGTCAACAAGCTCTTCAAGGTGCAGTACCAACCCATGGGCTTCTCCTGGATGGTCTATGCCGATCGCACCGACTTTGACCGCTCACATTACGAGTTCCACTACATCCGCCGCGAATTTCTTGGCGATGTTCGCTGCCTCGTTTTCGACGTCACTCCCAAGAAAAACTCCGGCAAAGGACGATTCCTGGGCCGCGTCTGGGTCGAAGATCAGGATTACAACATTGTCCGCCTGAACGGCACCTACGCTCCCGCGCCGCGGAATTCCTACTTCTTCCATATGGATAGCTGGCGCCTGAACCTGATTCCGGGCTACTGGGTGCCGGCTTACATCTACAGCGAAGAAGGCGACTTCAGCGCTGGCGTGAAGAACAAGATGGCCTTCAAGGCGCAGACTAGAATCTGGGGCTACGACTTGAAGAAAGGCGACAAGGACGATGAACTCACGCAGATTCGCGTGGACAGCGTGAAGGACGAGAGTCCCACCACACAAGACGCGTCTCCGCTGCAGGCTGAGCGTGAATGGCAGCAACAGGCGGAAGACAACGTGATCGAGCGCCTCACCCGCGCTGGATTGCTCGCTCCCGAAGGCGACGTCGATCGCATTCTTCAGACCGTCGTGAACAACCTTGAAGTCACCAACAACATCGACCTGCCGCGTCCGGTGCGCACCCGCGTTCTGCTCACGGCGCCGCTCGAAACCTTCAGCGTTGGCAACACCATCGTAATCAGCCGCGGATTGATTGACGTGCTTCCCGATGAAGCCAGCCTGGCGGCTGTTCTCTCCCATGAACTGGCGCACATTGTGCTCGGCCACAACCTGGGCAGCAAGTATGCGTTCAACGACCGCATGCTGTTTTCCGACGATTCTACCTACAACAACCTGGGCTTCAAGCACATTCCGGAAGAGGAAGTCGCAGCCGACAAGAAGGCCGTCGAACTCCTGAAGAACTCGCCCTACGCCCAGAAACTCGACAACGTCGGCTTGTTCCTGAAGGCGCTCCAATCCCGCGCTCCTCAGCTCAATGCTCTTTTGACTACGCACCTGGGCAATTCACTCGAGGAAAACGGCACCATCACTCGGCTGAGCGCTCTGGGCACGCAAGGTCCGGCGCTGGATAACAACAAACTGGATCAGGTCGCGGCTCTGCCTCTGGGTGGACGCATCAAGATCAACCCCTGGGACGACAAGGCAGAAATGGTGAAGACGACTCCGGTCGCCATCACTTCGGCACGCGACAAGATGCCGTTTGAAGTCACCCCCTTCTATCCGCGGTTGGCACGCTATGGCGCTACGGTTGCACCGAGCACCACGCCGGCCACATCCGCCGCTAACTCGAACTCAGGCAACTAGAGCAAGGCTCCACTCCAAGTTGCAATAAAACGTTGGCCGGGATCCGGAATCACCTTCCGGGATACCCGGCCTTCGTTTTTAGCAGTACCTAGTACCCAGTATCTAGTACCCAGAAATGCGGCTTTGTGACACGGCCAAAGTCTTGGCCGTCCTGAAACCATTCATGAAAACTGGAGCAATGGACTGGGTACCAGGTACTGGGTACTAGGTCGGCTTTTTTCCCGGCAGCCCCGCCGGATTGTGGTGCGTGCGTTCGCGGAACGTTCCCCGCATGCCTGCCGCCAGCTTGACGCTCGACTCGCCAAACTTATCCCGTAGCCGATCGGCGGCGGCGAGTGCGTCTTTCCAACGCTGTTGCTGGCCGCCTTCAAGCAGATTGATCTGTTCGGCCTGCCCCTCGAATGACGACGCCTGCACTCCCAGCAGCCGCACTTCCCTGCCCGGCTTCCAATTCCTACGAAACAGCGCCCGCGTCTGCGCAAAGATTTCGCCGTCAAGCTGCGTCGCCGCCGGCAAGGTATGAGCGCGGGTGATGGTGCTGAAGTCTTTGTAGCGCAGCTTGAGTTGAATCGTCCGCGCATGGAAGTTCGCTTCCCGCAACCGCCGTCCCACCATCTCCGAGAGCCGCATCAGCGTGGCTTCAAGCTGGTTCGCATCCGCCGTGTCTTCGTTATAAGTATGTTCGTGGCTGATCGATTTTGCCGAGATATCGGCGCCAACTTCTGTGTCGAACCATCCCCCGGCATCTTCCCCACGCGCTTTGCCCGCCAGCGCCAGTCCCCACTTGCCGAATCGCTCCTCCAGTTCAGATTCTTCCAACCGCGCGAGATCTCCCACCTTCTTGATTCCCAGCCCGTGAAGATGGGTTTCCATCGCCTTGCCGACGCCGGGAATCGCGCGCACATCGAGCGGCGCAAGGAACTTCGGCTCTTGTCCCGGAACAATCCACAGCACGCCGTTGGGCTTGGCTTGCGCGGATGAAACCTTCGCAATCAGCCGCGACGAACCAATGCCAATGGAGCAGTTCAAATGCGTTTCTTCCTTCATCCGCTGATGTAATTTGTGCGCCGCTTTCAGCGGCGGCCCGAGCAGCCGCGCCGTTCCCGTCATGTCAAGGTAGGCTTCGTCGATCGAAGCCATCTCAACCTGCGGAGAGAATGCCGTCAGCACTTTGTAGACTTTTTCCGAACACTCGCGGTAACGCTCCGGGTGACCGTTGACGAAGATGGCGTGCGGACAGAGCTTGGCCGCGGTGCGCAACGGCAGCGCCGAATGCACCCCAAACTTGCGCGCCTCGTAAGATGCTGCTGAGACTACGCCACGCTCATCCCGCTGCCCGCCAACGACGACAGCTTTGCCTTTCAGCGAAGGATCGTACAACTCCTCCACCGAGACGAAGAACGCGTCCATATCGACGTGGAAGATGGTGCGGGCGAAAGCCGGCAGTTGGGAGGTGACGGCCATGAGCGGAATTGTAGCAAAGGAAAAGCGAAGAACCCAGAATAAAGCAAGGCGCTGCACCGGATGGTTGTGTAGGGACGGCCGCCCCTCGGCCGTCCGCCGGAGCGAAGCTCCGCCGCGCTTACCGCGATGCGGCCAAACCAGCACTATGTGCCGGCACGGTCTCCGTGCTCCGCATCTGCTTCACTCGCTCATAAATCTTGCCGTACTCCCGCGCCGAAGCGTTCCAGGAAAAGTCCTTGTTCATCCCATTCCGCATCAGCACCTGCCACGACGTCTGATCGCGATACGCCTGCAGCGCCTGCTTAATGGTCAGCAGCAGAGCCTCCCCGTTGTATTCCGTGAACTTAAAGCCGGTGCCTTTGCCGGAACGCGCATCCCAAGGCTCGATCGTGTCGTCCAGGCCACCGGTGGCTCGAACAATTGGCACCGTGCCGTACTTCAGGCTGTAGATCTGATTCAGCCCGCAGGGCTCGTACTTCGAAGGCATCAGGAACATATCGGCCCCGGCCTCAATTTTGTGCGCGATGGCGTTGTCGTAAGCCACCTTTACCGCAATCTTGTTGGGAAACTGCTTGTTGAGCCGGACAAACATTTCTTCATACTGCTTGTCCCCCGCACCCAGAGCGACCACAATCATCTCTTCGCGGGCCAGCCGGTCCATGATTTGCGCGATCAGATCGAACCCTTTCTGCGCCGCAAACCGGGACACAATGCCGATCACCGGAACCTTGGCATCGGCATTGGTCACGCCGAACGCCGTCAGAAGATCCTGCTTGCATTTCGCCTTGCCTGACAAATCCTGAGGCGAGTATTTCGCCGCAATGAACTTATCCACCTGCGGGCTCCACTCGTCGTAGTCCACACCATTCAGAATGCCGGTCACCGTGGCTGCGCGGTCGCGCAGCACACCCTCCAGTCCAAACCCATATTCGGCAGTTTGAATTTCCTGGCTGTATTTCCGGCTCACCGTAGTGATGAAGTCAGAAAAAGTGAGCGCACCCTTCAGGAAATTTACCTGCCCGAAGAATTCCATCTTCGACATGGTGAACAGATCCCAGGGCAGCATAAGCAGCGGCAGAACTTCCGGCGGGAACAAGCCTTGGTAGCCAATGTTGTGGATGGTAAACACAGTGCCCACGTCCTTGAACGCCGGATCTTCCGCATACACCGTGCGCAGCAGCACTGGAACCAGCGCCGACTGCCAGTCATGACAGTGGAACACGTGCGGCACGCCCAGAATTTTTGTCGCTTCCAGCACCGCCCGCGAAAACAGCGCGAAGCGCTCGGCATTATCCGGATAGTCTCCCGCAGGCGTACCGTAAAGCGCATCGCGATCGAAGTACTCCGGACACTCCACAAAATAAGAGCGCACCCCGGACTGGCTTCCACCCGTCACCACCGAGGCAAAGCGGTACTTGTCGTCGAAGGGAACCGTGATGCTGCGCACCACCGTCGCCGGATCGGTCAGCTTGGTCTGCCGGTAACGCGGCAGGTACACGCTCACCTGATGCCCCAGTGCGGCCAGCGCGCGCGGCAATGCGCCCACCACATCCGCCAACCCGCCGGTTTTCGAAAACGGCACACCTTCCGATGCCACGAATGCGATATGCATGAACCCCTCCTGGGCAAGACCCGTTTTTCGCGGGCACACGTTATGATGGAATACGGTGCGGGACTAAACTTCCCGCATGCGACGCAAGCGGGCTCAGTTTTCAGTCTATAGCCCGGGGAAAAGAGGGTCAACGTGCCGAAGGTCGTTTCCACTCGCCGTCCGCAACATAAGCCCAAGTTGGGACAGCATTTCCTCAATAGCGACAGTTTTGCCGCGCAAATCGTCGACGCCCTCGGCGACGCATCGCAAAACACCGTGCTCGAAATCGGCCCCGGACGCGGCGTCCTCACTTCCCTGCTAGCCAGGCGCGCCCGCCGCTTAATCGCCGTGGAACTCGACCGCGTGCTGGCCGCTCAACTTCGCTTGAAGTTTGGCATGTTCTCGAACGTCGAGATCATCGAAGCCGACATCCTTTCCATCGATTTCGATTCCCTGTTCGGTCCCAAGCCCGGTTTGAGCCGTCCCGGCATCCAATTAAAGCCCGAGCCGATCAAAGTCATTGGCAATCTTCCTTATTTCATCACTTCCGATATCCTCCTGCGCCTGTTCGCCTTCGCCAAATATTTTGAGACCATCGTCATCCTGGTGCAGCGCGAGGTGGCGGACCGCATCGCCGCCGAACCCGGCAGCCGCGACTATGGTTTGCTCTCCGCCACCACCCAACTCTACGCCCGTGTCGAAAAACTTTTCACCCTGCCTCCCTCCGCTTTCGCCCCGCCACCGAAAGTGCATTCCACCGCACTGCGCCTCACCATGGCGCCGCGACAGCACGAACTCGGCCTCGACGGAGACGGACTTCTCCATGATGGCCACGCCGCAGACGGTTTCATCGACTTCCTCAAGCTTTCCTTTGGACAGAAGCGCAAGACCCTATGGAATAATCTGAAGGGCACCTATGCGGAATCTGATCTGCGCGCCGCCCTCTCGAAGGCCAGAGTGAAACCCGCCGCTCGCGCCGAAACCCTCAGCCTGGAAGAAAGTGCCGCCCTGTTTCTTGCCTTGCGCGGCAGCCGCAACGGCTCGTAGCATTGTTCTTTTAGGAGCACCCATGACCGCGACCTCCGTTCGCCATCCCGCGGTCGCCGGACGATTCTATCCCCGCGATCCCGAAGCTCTGCGCCAGGAAGTTCGCACCTACTTGTCGCAGACCCCGCACCAAACTCCCGTTCACGCTCTCGGCTGCATCGTCCCCCACGCCGGCTACATGTATTCCGGACACATAGCAGGCGCCGTGTTTGCCGAATTGCAGATTCCCCGGCTCTGCCTGGTGATGTGCCCCAACCACACCGGCGTGGGCCGTCCCCTGGCGATCATGAGTGAAGGCGATTGGGAAACTCCCCTAGGCAACGTCAGCATTGACGCCGCATTCGCTTCCGCCCTGAAACAGCGCTGCCCGCTGCTCCAGGAAGATTCCACCGCCCACCGCTCCGAGCACGCAGCGGAAGTCGAGTTGCCCTTCCTGCAAATGCGCCAGCCCGATCTTAAGTTCGTTCCCATCGCACTCGGCACCGGACAGTTTGAAGCTCTCGCGCAACTCGGCGACGCCATTGCGGATGTGATCGCCGCGCACAGCTCTCCCGTCCTGATCGTCGCTTCCAGCGACATGAACCACTACGAACCCGATGCCATCACGCGCGTGAAGGACCACAGCGCGATCGAACCAATTCTTGCCCTTGATGCCCGCGGCCTCTACGACGCAGTCACCCAGCAGCACATCAGCATGTGCGGCTTCGGCCCCGCCGTCGCCATGCTGACCGCGGTCAAGAAGCTGGGAGCAACTTCCGCCGATCTGGTGAAGTACGCGACCTCCGGCGACATTTCCGGTGATCGCGATGCCGTCGTCGGATATGCCGGCATCGTGATTCGTTAGCTTTTCCTCCGGCGAAATCATTCGTCTGGAAGGTCGAGCATGTTATGAGGGAATGTTATAAATTGACCGCATGATTACCCTCGAACACGCGCTGGCTTTGTTCCTGTTTATCGGCGTCCCCATCTGGGATGCGCTCGAAACCCGCGCCCTCAAGACCGGCACGAATCCCCGCAGAAAGATCTTTTGCTATCGGAGAATCGTGGCCGTCGAATGGATCGCGACGCTTGCCGCCTGGATCGCCTTCGGCTCCAGCATTTTCTTTATATGGCCGGCGGTGCGTCAAACCACGCCACAGAAAATCGGCACGCCCTTTGCTTGGGGCTTCGCCGTCGCGTTTGTGGCTGGTTCCCTGCTGCAAGTGGTTCTAACCCGGCGGAGCGGAAAGCTGCGAGACAAGACCTTGAAGGCATTTAAGGCCCTGGCCTTCATCCTTCCCGTAACCCAGGAGGAGCGTTCCTGGTTCGCTCTGGTTTCAGTCACTGCAGGTATTTGCGAGGAGGTTCTCTATCGCGGATTCCTGATCAGATATCTCTCCGACGGCCCTTGGCATGCCGGCCTTTGGATCGCGCTAGCGGTTGCGAGCATTTCCTTTGGTCTCGCCCACGGCTATCAGGGATTATCCGGGATCATCGGCACCGGGCTGGTGGGAGCCGTGATGGGAGTGATCTTTCTCGCCACCGGAAGCTTGTGGCTGCCCATGGCGCTCCACGCTCTCATCGACCTGAGAGTTCTCTTGCTGCTGCGTCCCGGAGAGTTGGCGTCTTGAGGGGCTTATAGCGGATCACCGAATGGTACTTCATAAGCGTACTGAAGAAACGGGGCTGCGGAAAAGCTGCGGCCCGCGGTCAGTGAGTGCAATGGGATTTTTCGCCAATTGTTTCGCGGGAGGAGCATAATTGTCGGCATGAACCAGAAACGCGCATTTCGGGAAGCATTTTTGAGTGTCTGCTTGCCGAGTCTGGCAGTGTGGCTGGTCATTGCGTTTGCCCTCGACTGGCAGGGGAGGGTTTCCTACGCCGAAGGCTTTCCGGTATATCTCTTCCTGTTTCTGCTTCCGTTTCCGTTGATCTACCCGATCTATCGCCGATACCTCAAAGGACCACAGCCGCCGACTCCCCGGTCGCGTCGCTACCATATTTGGTGGGCAGCCCTTTGTGGCGTTATGTCGATCTTCTCAATCGCTACATCGTTGCCAGCTCTTCGCCACCATAAAGGGCTCGGAGACTGGTCCCAGCTTGCGACGGCCCTGTTCTGGATCGCGATGTGTATAGACCATCTCTACACCGCCTCAAGGACCGAGACTGTTCAATCCACCTCTCAGCACTTGTGATTAAGTGTTGTTATCAGGCGTTGTCACTGATTAGCAATTAACCGCCGCCTGATTTGCTCTTCAACAACTAGCTCGCTCTTAGTGTCCCGTGTGCCCGCCCCCGCCGGAGGCATGTCCCGCTGGCGCTCCACCCACGCGGCCCAAACCGCCGGCACTGGCCGGCTCGGGGGCGCCAAAGCCAAATCCCGCCCGCGGCGAACTCGCCGCAAACTGCGGTGCCGCGTGCAGTTCCACGGACCCCGTCTTCGCCACCTGCGTATTCAAATGGTGCAGATCCCCATACGCTCCACGGGGAATACCCAACCCAGCTGACCCGCTGCTCACCACCGTGCGCAGCACAGGAGCATTCGTCACCGGCCCACCTTTGCCCACTGCAACCGTGCTCACCGTACCCGTCGGCGCAATCGGCGCATGAAACCCCGCGGCCACCGCGCCGACATAATGAATTCCTCCATGCCACCCGCTCCAGCCGCCCGGTTGCCATCCCCAGCCAAAGCCCGGGGCGTAGGCCCAGTTCCCGTAGTAGTAAGGCATCCAGCCCCACGGATACGCCGACGCCCACATGAATCCCATGCCCGGATACCATGACCACGCGCCATCCATGAACGGATTCCATCCCGCTCCAGCAAAATAAGGCTGCCACATCATGCCGTAACCGGGAACGTTGCTGTAGCCACCGTAATAGCTCAGGTCGCTGGCGCCGTAGCCATACGGTGTGGAGTTATTCTTCGCATACTGATCGTGATACTCGATCGACTGCTTGTCCCACTCGTCGTACGTGTCGGCTTCAAAATTCTTCGCCACAGTCGATTTATCGTTGTCGTCCACGTCGAAGCTGACCATCTTTTTCTTGTCCACCTTCACCGCACCCGATGGACCCACCACTTCCAACTCATTCTTAAAACTGGCGATCTCCGCCTGGTTAGAAGAACTTGCCACTCGGAAGTGCGCCGCCTGGCTCAGTTCCACCTTCTCACGCGAAAAATTCAGCGTGAACTCGTCGCCGCTCTTCCCCAGCCAGTTCACGTATGCCCGCCCCTCGACCAGGTCCACCGTGGAAACGCGCTTGCCCGCATCGCTCAATCCCAGCCTGCTGAACTCGACCATTGTGTTGGGCGTGACGCGTAGCGTGCTCCCGTCCTCGAACTCAATCTCGGCCCGCCCGTTCTCCCCCGTCCGCAGTTGAGTTCCCTGCGTGATGGGAAGATTGGCAAACGCGTTCTCGAAGCCCAACCCCGAATTCTTGTCGATCTGTACCCTGCCCTGCACATCGCTCAAGCGAACGATGCGGGCCTGCGATTCAGCCCCGGCCGGCAGCGCCAATAGCGCGCAGGCCAAGGCCGTCATTACCGTCGCGTAAAATCGTGGCTTGTACATAGCAGCCTCCAACGTACTTTCCCGCCTATTAGAGCACGGCCAAGCTCCCACAGTGTCATCAAAATCACCGCCCCGCCCCGGCGCTACTGCCCATCTGGATCAACTCCTTGGCCCGCGCCCGCACCACATTCATCACCGAAGCATCCTCGGCAATTTCTTGCAACACTGGCCTCACTCCTTGGATCTCGCTGAGTTCGTTATTCCTGGCCTGCGCCTCCATGCGCTTCAACTCCTCGTCGAGCGCCAGCTTCTGATAGCGATGGTAGTAAGCCAGCCTGCGTCCGAACTCCAGCGTGCCCGCCATATTCTGGAATAGAGCGGTCAACTGCCGCACCGGCTCCAGATCCGAGTAGCCGTACCGGGCCGTGTTCGATCGCTGACCATCCTGATAGCTCAGGATCTTCGCCCCGGTAAAAGCCAGTTTGCGGCCCGACTCAATCTTCCCCGCAAAATACTTCGCCTCCTTCGTCCACTCGAAGACCCGCTCACGATTTCCCGCCGACACCTCGAATTCGGTCTGGTACGTTTGCTCGTCCGAATCCTCCGCGACCTTCGCTGCACTTTCATATTTCGCGTGGCCGTTCCCGTCGACTGCGATCGAGTAGTGCTCGGGGGTTGACTCCGGAAAGTCCAACGTAAAAGTGACCACGGCAGCCGAAGGCGCCCGGTCGCTCACCACCTGCTGTGCCATCAACAGCGCTGACATTCCCGCGAGCGCCAGCGCTCCCATCCCAACCGCCCGCCAGCGCCGCCTCACCTGCATCAAGAAAGCCCGCATCAGGAAAGTCAGCCTCAAGGAAGCCCGCATCATCACCGCGCCCCGACCCTCTGCCTTTCGAGCGTTCCCGCCGTATGCAAATGGCAGATGGCGATGGCCAGCGCGTCCGACGCGTCCATCGGCTCCGGAGCCTCATTCAATCCCAGCAATCGCGTCACCATGTGCTGCACCTGCTGCTTCTCCGCCCGCCCATATCCCACCACCGAAGACTTGATCGTCAGCGGCGAATATTCCGCGACCTCCAACCCAGCCGCGGCCGCGGCCAGCATCGCCACTCCCCGCACCTGCCCCAGCTTCAAGGCCGACTTCACATTCAGCGCGTAGAAAATCCCTTCGATCGCCACTTCATCCGGACGGTGCTCCACAATGAGCGCTCCCAGTCCGTCGTAAATCCTCGACAGCCGCCGCGCCAGCGTTTCCCGCGGCGAAAGCTTGATCGCACCGCACGTCAGGCACACCAACCGTCCCCCGGAGTGCATCTCCACCACCCCGTACCCGGTGTACTCCCCGCCGCAATCAATGCCGAGAACTCGCATGTGAGTGCAGTGTAGCGCGGAAAGGGTCGAGATCATAGAACTGGTACTGGAATGATTAACGGAAACCACCGACCTACGACGAAGGCAAACGTTCCGACTCTTAATTAGCAGGCTTTACAGTCGCGACTTCCAGTATTCAGGCTTTCGGCTGGTGTGGGCAACCGCCACGATCTGAATGCCCGCGGATTTTCGTTCCCGGTAAATCAGGAGAAACGGAAACTTCTTGAGCAGGAACCTGCGAGTGGAATAAGAACCGGCTGCCCATCGGCGGGGAGCTTGAATGATCTGCTCCAGCCCGCGATCCACCTCAGCATCAAACTCTAGAGCAGCATCCGGATTGCGTTCCAGGTACCACTCGAATGCGGCGTCATATTCGGCGGCGGCATCCTCATGAAACTCCGCGGAATCAGTGGGCATGCGGCAGCTTCGCCAAGTTGCGGCGTCGCACCTCTGGCCACGAAATGGTCTTTGCGTTGCCCGAGTCTAATTCCGCGATTCGTTTTCCGATCTCGGCGTCCCAAGCTGCAAGTACGCCCTCGTCCACTTTGCCATCGAGGTTCGAGATTAGAGACTCCGCCAAAGCTTCTCGTTCCTCAACCGACAGCGCCATTGCCTGTTCCAGCAGCCTGGAAACTTGCGGTGTCATCTGCGCCATGCTCACCTCACGTTGTCTCATTTTAGCGCAGGACTCGGGCTAACCTCTAACAGCACTTCGGTCTCCGCGCCTTAGCTTCTTCGCACTCCCGCCGGAACTCGGCGTACGCCGCACTCGACGTAGCGATTCCAGCCCGCGCCAGAAACCGTGCATACGCGGCCTCATCAAAAATCTCCCGCAGCATAGCTATGAGCGTGCGCCAGCTCGAAACAACCCGCTTCATCCCCGCTCCCCCACCAGTCGCGTCCTCACAAACGGCGATTCCTTCACCCGCGCCTCATTCGCTCCGCTCAGAATTCCCCACCACTGCCGCAGAGATTCCACCAGCACCAGCGTCACCATCACTACTAATATCCCAGTCACCACCGCATCGAGCCGGTTGTTGAAGATCAGCCGTCCTGTCACCGCCGTCGCCGGACCCGCCGCCAGCGCCCGCGCCTGTGCCAGAAATCCCACTCGCGGATTCGGATCGAACATCTTGTGCCATGACGCCGTAAACGTCACCGCCACCAGCCATGCCAGCGGCACCAGCGTCACCGCCGCATACTTCGCCCGATGCATCTTGATCCGATCCGTCTTAATAATGATCGTCGTTGCCACGCACAGCGCCACCGTCGCCAGCAGTTGATTCGCAATGCCAAACAGCGGCCACAAAGAATTAATCCCGCCCAGCGGATCCTTCACTCCCTGCCACAGAAAATACCCCCAAGCCGCAACGATCAGACCGCTGGTCCCCAGAATCGACGGATACCAACTCGTCCGCCCCAGCGGCTTATACACATGCCCCAGCGCATCCTGCACCATGAAGCGCGCCACCCGCGTCCCCGCGTCGAGAATCGTCAGGATAAACAACGCCTCAAACATGATCGCGAAGTGGTACCATAACGCCATCAACGTCTCCCCGCCCAAACTGTGGGAAAAAATATGCGCCATCCCCACCGCGAACGCGGGCGCTCCGCCGGTCCGGTTGTAAAGCGTTTGCTCGCCCACCGCGTGGGCCAGCGCCTGCATGTCGGCTGCGGTTACCGGAAAGCCCCAACTGGAAATCGTTGCCGCCGCCGTCGCAGGCGCCTGCCCAACGATTCCCGCCGGACTGTTAATCGCGAAATAAATCCCCGGCTGCATTACACACGCCGCGACAATCGCCATCACCGCCACCGCCGACTCGCACATCATCGCCCCGTAACCCACCATGCGCGTTTCGGTTTCCCGCGCGATCAGCTTCGGAGTGGTCCCACTCGAAATCAGCGCATGAAATCCGCTGATCGCTCCGCAGGCAATCGTAATGAAGGCAAAAGGAAATATCTTCCCCGCAAACACCGGCCCCGTGCCGTCGACAAACCGCGTCAGTGCCGGCATGTGCAGCGTGGGATGCAGAGCCACAATCCCCACTCCCAACAGCGCGATCGTCCCCAACTTCACGAACGTGCTCAGATAATCGCGCGGGGCCAGGAGCAGCCACACCGGCAACGCCGACGCGGCAAATCCATAGATCATGATCAGAATCGCCAACGTCGGCGCGCTGAACGTAAACATCCGCGCCAGCACCGCATTCTGCGACACGTACTGCCCGCCCCAAATCGCCGCCAGCACCAGTACAAATCCCAGCCCCGACACTTCCAGCACCTTCCCCGGACGAATCCTCCGCAGATACACCCCCATCAGCAGCGCGATCGGCATCGTCATCGCGATCGTGAACGTGCCCCACGGACTCGCCTTCAGCGCATTCACCACGATCAGCGCCGCCACGCCCAGCAGGATAATCAAAATCGCAATCACCGCCACATAAGCGACGAATCCCCCCACGCGCCCGATTTCGTCCTTAGCCATCTCGGTCAGCGATTTGCCGTCGCGCCGCACCGAGAACAGCAGAATCACAAAGTCCTGCACGCATCCCGCAAACACTGCCCCCGCCAACACCCACATCGTCCCCGGAAGATACCCGAATTGCGCCGCCAGCACCGGCCCCACCAGCGGACCCGGCCCCGCGATTGCCGCAAAGTGATGCCCAAACACCACCCACTTGTTGGTCACCAGAAAATCGCGCCCGTTCTCCAGTCGCTCCGCCGGAGTCGCCCGGAGGCCATCCAGAGCGAGAATTTTCGTCGCGATGAACTTGCTGTAGAAGCGGTAACCCAGCGCGTAGCAGCAAGTCGCCGCCACCACCAGCCAAAGCGCGTTGATAGGTTCTCCCCGACGCACCGCCACCGCGCCCACTGCCACGGCGCCGAGCACCGCAACCGTTCCCCACCCCAGAATCGCCAGAGTCTTATTCATGCCAGTGGAGCATTGTGCCGAAACTTGCGCCGCAGCGCAACGCCGCGGTTCCGTCTTTCCGGCGTCATCCCGAAGTCCCGCGTTTTCACCAGCGGGCCGAGAGCCTGCCCTGAGCGAAGTCGAAGGGGATCTCCCATAAGCACACCGCCTTTCGGGCCAAACTGCATCACTACCAGTTCTTCCGTTTCTTTTGCTCACCGTTGCGGCATAATAAGACAATGGCGCGTGCTTTCCTTGATGAACGTTGGCTTCCGAAGTCTGTCCTCTGCCTGCGCGACTACAACGCCAGCAAATTTCTCCGCGATCTGGTTGCTGGCATTACCGTGGGCTTGGTCGCATTGCCTCTAGCCATGGCCTTTGCCATCGCCTCCGGACTTACGCCCCAGGCCGGTATCTATTGCGCCATCGTCACCGGTTTTCTGATTTCCCTGCTGGGTGGCTCGAAGACCCAAATCGGCGGACCCACCGGCGCTTTCGTCGTGGTCATCTCTGGCATCGTCGCCCTGCACGGCGTCGATGGCCTTTTCATGTGCACCATGATGGGCGGAGTCCTGCTCATGATCATGGGCCTCGCCGGCATGGGCACGGCGGTCAAGTTCATTCCTCGCCCCGTCGTCATCGGATTCACCAACGGCATCGCCATCCTCATCGCCAGCACTCAGATCAAGGACTTCTTCGGACTGCAGCTCGCCAAAGTCCCCGGCGTCTTCTGGCAGCGCATGGAAGCTCTGGCCGCCAGCTTCCACACTCTTTCCTACACCGCGACCGCCCTGGCCGCCGGCACCGTGCTGGTGATCATCCTCTGCCGGGCCATCTCCGACCGCATCCCCGGCGCCATTGTCGCTTTTGTCCTCGGAACCGTCGCCGTCGTTCTGTTCAAGCTGCCGGTGGAAACCGTCGGCTCCCGTTTCGGCGGGATCCCCGCCGGCTTGCCCCACTTCTTGCTGCCCCGCTTCCGCGCCGACCTCATCCACGGCTTGCTCGGCCCCGCGTTCACCATTGCCATGCTCGGCGCCATCGAATCCCTCATGTCCGCCGTGGTCTCCGACCGCATGAGCAATGACCACCACAATCCCAACGTCGAACTCATCGGCCAGGGCGTGGCCAACATCGTCTCCCCCATGTTTGGCGGACTTCCCGCCACCGGCGCCATCGCCCGCACTGCCACCAATATTCGCGCCGGCGCTCAGTCTCCCATCGCCGGCATGATCCACGCTCTCACTCTTCTCTGCATCCTGCTCTTCGCCGCCCCCTTGGTGAGCCACGTGCCCCTGGCTGTGCTCGCGGGAATTCTCATGGTCGTCTCCTACAACATGGGCGAGTGGCGCGAGATTCCCCAACTTCTCAAGCTCACGCGAACTGACATCAGCGTCTGGCTGGTCACCGTTTCCCTCACCGTCTTCGCCGACCTCACCGTCGCCGTCGAAGCCGGAATGACCCTCGCCGCTCTGCTCTTCATCAGCCGCGTCGCCTCCACTACCACCGTCTCCGAGGTCACTGACGATTATGTCGAAGACGGCCGCATGCACATCCTGCAGGACAAAGACATCCCTTACTACGTCACCATCTTCCGCATCCACGGACCGTTCCTGTTCGGCGCCACCGACAAACTTTCCGTCGTCACCGAAAACCTGCACACCCTCCCACCCGTCGTCATCCTCCGCCTGCGCAACATGACCGCTCTCGATGCCACCGGACTGTTCGCCATCGAGGACGTCGCCCGCCAACTGCACGCCACCAAACGAACCCTGATTCTCTGTGGCGCACGCGAACAACCCGCCAGCCTGATTCATCAAGCCGAGTTCAAAGAACTAGTCGGCGCGGAAAACATCTGCGACAACGTGCAGTCCGCCCTCCTCCGTGCCGAGCAAGTCCACGACCAACTGGAAGCCGCCGCCATCGGCCTGAAGAGCTAAGATGGTGCATCGTACCGCTGGAGGTCGCATGCGTCGAATCAAGATAGCCGTTGCGTTACTCGTGTGTTGCGCCGCAGTCGCGTCCGCCCAGGATGGCCCTGCCACTCAGCCGGATGTTCAGCCCAATCGCCCACGCATGATTCGCGTTGCCGGCGCGGTAATGCTTGGACTGATCGAACACAAAGCGCTGCCGGAGTACCCGACATTGGCCTTGACGGCGGGGCTTCAAGGCGACGTGATCTTCAAAATCGTCGTGGACGAAACCGGAAAGATCTTACTCAGTGAGCCCGTTGAGGGCGACCCTTTGCTGGTCGGCGCCAGCGCGGATGCGCTCCGGGAATTTCGCTTCCGCCCGTACCTCCTTAACGGAAGCCCGATTCGAGTGGAGAGCCAACTTGGATTCCACTTTACAGTCAACAAGAAAGGCGATTCCACCAACGGACAGGTGGAATGCATGTCCACGATCCCTTACCGGCCAGAGTTTCGGACGGGAGTTCTAACCAACGAGGGAGCGTCGGTTCTGTGGCCGCACAAGGTGTCCGGGCCGGACCCCCAACTGCCGCCGGAATTAGCGGGAAAATCGGGGTCTGTGTATCTGACCATCACGATTGGTGAGGACGGCAAAGTTCAGGATGTCAAGGTTCTCGGTGGCGATCAACCGTTCGTCAGTATTGTCGTCGCCGCCGTTAAGCAGTTCGTCTACGAACCCCAGTTGGTTGATGGGAAACCCTCTGTGGCGACGACGCAAGCCAGCTATCACTTCGGGCCTCGGCGCTGACACACACTTCTTGCTCAACCACCAATGACACATCACTACTTCGCACGCTGCCCCCTCGTTTATCAGCCGATTCCCTAAGAAGAATCACACCGCATTTAATGATAATCTTATTCCTTCCCGGCGACTGCTGACCCGCGCCAAGGCTGCCGCTTCACCCGGCCCGCGCCCGGAGTGCATCCCAGGAACTTTCATCTGAATTCATTCGGGGGAGCGAAACCATGAAGATTGGAATGTTGACCGGGGGAGGCGACTGTCCGGGCCTGAACGCCGTAATTCGTGCGGTAGTTCGCAAGGGCATCTTCACTTACGAAGACGAATTCATCGGTTTCATGGAAGGCTGGCGCGGCGTCATCGACGACACGAGCATGCCCCTCGATCTGGACACGGTCGGCGGCATTCTGCCTCGCGGCGGCACCATCCTGCGCACCTCCCGCACCAATCCTTCCAAGCGTCCCGATGGCATTGACCGTTGCCTGGCTTCGCTCGAGAAGAACAAGATCGAGGCTCTCATCGCCATCGGCGGCGACGACACTCTTTCGGTCGCTCAGAAACTCCATGAACGTGGCGCCAAAGTCGTCGGCGTCCCCAAGACCATCGACAACGATCTCGGCGGTACCGATTACACTTTCGGATTCGACACCGCCTGCAACATCGTCTGTGAAGCCCTCGACCGCGTTCACACCACCGCCGAAGCTCATAACCGCGTGATGGTGGTGGAAGTCATGGGCCGCGACGCCGGCTGGATCGCTCTCTACAGCGGCATCGCCGGCGGCGCTGACGTTATCCTCATCCCCGAGCGCCCCTTCGATATCGATAAGGTCGCGGACTCCATCCACCAGCGCCACGAGCGCGGACGCTATTTTTCCATCGTCGTCGTAGCCGAGGGCGCAAAGTTTACTTCCGAACCCGGCCAGGGAGGCCCCGTTCTGCAAGATATGGGCAAAGACGAGTTCGGCCACGTCAAGCTCGGGGGCGTCGCCAACATCCTCGCCCGTGAAATCGAAAAGCGCACCGGCTTCGAAACCCGCGCCGTCGTCCTCGGACACATCCAGCGCGGCGGCTCTCCCAGCGCCTTCGACCGCGTACTGGCCACGCGTTACGGCCTCGGCGCCATCGACATGGTGCACCGCGGCGAATTCGGATGCATGGCCGCGCTGCGCTCCAACAAGATCGTCTCGATCCCCCTGCTCGAGGCCATCTCCCGCAACCGCACCGTGGATAACGAAATGATCCAAATCGTCGACGGATTGTTCGAGAAGACCGCCGACAAAGAAAAAGCACCAGCCTGAAGGCGTTTGGGTAGTGGCTCAATCTGAATTCTCGGCTCAGATTCCGGCGTCATCCTGAGCGCAGCCGTTTTTCAGGCGCAGCGAAGGATCTCCCATTGGCTGTATCCGCGGGAGATCTCTCACGAAAGAGGATAAATTCAAACTGAGCCACTACCGGCGTTAAGACACTACCCGTGATACGCCTTCCTTGCGCGCGGCAACTGACGTAAAGTAGTCCTCGCCAGCAAATGCTCGGCACGGTCACGATGCAAAACCTACTTCTGCGGCTCGCCCCGTTCTCCCTGGCACTGATCGAACTCCTCCTATTGGGAGCCACTGCGGCGTTGATTCTTGTCTCTTCTCGAAATCCCTCCGGCCTCGATCAGCCTGCCGCTTTCCGTTCACTCGAGCGCGCCTTTGCCCGCCTGGCACGTCGCCAGCGCCTCTGCGTGCTGCTCATCGGTCTCAGCGTGATCACCATTCGCGTCGCACTCATTCCGATCCTCGGGGTTCCGCAGCCCTACGCCCACGACGAGTTCAGTTACCTGCTCGCAGCCGATACCTTCGCTCACGGCAGGCTCGCCAATCCCACTCATCCCATGTGGATCCACTTCGAAACTTTCCACGTCATTCAGAACCCCACCTATATGTCGATGTACCCGCCCGCGCAGGGTCTTGTGCTCGCAGCCGGACAATTGCTGGGTCATCCCTGGATCGGGCAAATCCTCGTGACCGCTCTCATGTGTTCGGCCTTGTGCTGGATGCTCCAAGGCTGGCTGCCTCCACCGTGGGCCTTGCTGGGAGCGGCACTGGCCGTGCTCCGCCTCGGCATCCTCAGCTACTGGATGAATGGCTACTGGGCAACGTCGATTGTCGCCCTCGGCGGCGCGCTGGTGCTCGGTGCGTGGCCGCGTTTGCGCAAGCATCTTCGAGTACGCGATGCTTTGCTGATGGGTTTGGGCCTTGTGATTCTGGCCAACAGCCGTCCTTATGAAGGTCTGGTCTTAGCCTGCCCGATAGCCGTGGCGATGCTGTGGTGGCTGCTAGGTAAGGAGCGGCCGCGATTCAAGCTCGATCCCTCACTCGCGTTGTTTTGCCCCTATCCTGTTTCTTGGCGTCGCGTGCCTTGCTACTGGCTACTATTATTATCGCGTGACTGGCAGCCCTTTCCGCATGACTTACCAGGTCAACCGCGCTACCTACGCCGCGGCTCCCTACTTCATTTGGCAAGCTGACCGCGCCGGAACCGGGCTTATCACCACGAGGTCATGCGCTGATTTTTATCGCTGGGAACGCAGGGTGTTCGAGATAAACCGCACCTTCACTGGATATCGAAGCCGCGCTGCGGAAAGGCTCAGCGGCTGGTGGCAATTCTATCTGGATCCGCTTCTCACCCTCCCTTTGCTGACGCTTCCTTGTCTCCTTCGCCAGCGCAAAATGCGTCTGCCTGCTTCTCCTGTGCGGCGCCATGGCCGCCGCCCTCGCAGTAGAAACTTGGGCGCATTCCTCACTACTTCGCTCCCGCCACCGGAGCGCTTTACCTGCTCATCGTGCAAGGCATGCGGCAATTGCGCCACTGGTCTCCCCGGCAACGTCCGATAGGCCGGGCTTTGGTGCGCGCGATTCCAGTGCTGGCATGCGCTATGATCCTGCTGCGAGTCAGCGCCGTGCTCCTTCACGTCCAGATCGATTACGCGTGGCCGCGCGGTAATCTGGAGCGCTCCGAAATCAAGCGTGAACTCTCCCGCTTCCCGGGTAAGCAGTTAGTTTTCGTAAGCTACGGCCCGGATCATAACTTCGATCGGGAGTGGGTTTGGAACGACGCGGAAATCGATAGCTCCAAGATCGTATGGGCTCGTGACATGGGAGCCACCGGGAACCAGGAATTGCTAAGCTACTTCGGAGACCGCCGGGTGTGGCGAGTGAATGGCGACGACTCGCCACCGCAGCTACTTCCGTATGAGGCCTCGCCCAGATGAAACCACGAATCTGGCTCGTCTTAAGCTTGTGCGCGGTCACCGTCGCGTCGCTCTATGCAGTAAGAGTTCTGCTGCCAGCGGCCAAATACCGCGACCAAATGCAGAACGGCATCAAAGCTCAGATGGGTGACTTATATTCCCCGTGGGTAGGGGCACGCGAACTTCTTCTCCACCACCGCAACCCCTATGGATCGAGGAGGTAACCCATCAGATCCAGATGGTCTTTTACGGTCACGCGATTAGCCAGAACTACGCCGAACCGGCAACCGCTGTAATCAACGAACAGCGTTTCGCCTATCCTGTCTATACAATTTTCATCCTGGCGCCCATGGTATACGCTGATTTTACGGATGTGCGCCGTTGGGCGTGTTTTGCCCTGGGACTGTTGACCGCAATTAGCGTGCTGCTTTGCCTGAGCCTCCTGCGTCAGCGCTTACCCTGGGAGACCGTTACGGCGCTGCTCTTGTTCACTTTGAGCAGCCCCCAGATTATCCAAGGCTTTCGATTTCAACAGCTCGCACTCTTGGTTGGCTTCCTTTTAATCGCGGGGACATGGTGCGCGAGCAAACATTACTTAGTGGCTGCCGGAGCTCTGCTTGCCATTTCTACGATCAAACCGCAGATGGCGCTCCTTCCATTGTGCGGTTTTGCGATCTGGGCCTTCGGAGACTGGCCCAAGCGGTGGCGGCTTGCTGCGGGCTTTATAACAACACTGGCTGTACTGTTCGCGGCTGGCCAGCTTCTTCTGCCGGGTTGGCCTGGATATTTCCTCGCGGGTATCGCAGCCTACCGAAAATACGCACCCCCAACCTCGCCCCTTCGCATGGTTCTTGGGGATGCTCTGGGGGAACTCCTGGGCGGCATCATCGTGTTCGCGCTTCTTCTTTTTGCGTGGCGAAATCGGTCAGCGCCGGCCGATTCTCGAAAGTTCACTGAGATCGTTGCCGCGTTTCTCGCGGGCGCCATACTCGCCTTCCCGTTGCTTACGCCTTACAACCAAGTGTTGCTGATCCTTCCCGTGATGCTCCTCTTACAGGAGTGGAAGCTGCTGCCCCGCTTCTCCCGCATACTTTTTGCAGTCATCGTAAGCTGGCCCTGGATTGTTTCCGCAGTGCTGCTCGTGTTCCCGCCGCGGTTGGATTCTCCGAGTCAACTGGCCTCCCTGCCTTCAGTCCTAACTCTGGTTTTCCCGCTTATCCTGCCTCTCTTGCTCCTGTCCAGACGCGGCGATACTGCCGCACTGCAATTAGCGACCGCGGATTCGCACCCCTCATGAGTGTCAACCCCCTATCATGATCGAGCCCATGACTCCAGCGACGGCTGCCTCGTTCCTCACCTCCCGCCGCCTGCGCGCCCACGGCCTCATCCTCGCTCTCTGCCTCTGGTCCGTCTACATCTGGAATATGGCCACGCCCGGCCTTTTCGATCGCGCCCGCAACTTCAAAGGCACCGACTTTCTGCACTTCTACACTCTCGGCTCGCTGGCTCTCGCTCACCGCGGCGCCGATCTCTACAACATAACCGCACAATCCGAACTCGCGGCCCAGCGCATCCCGGCCGCCGCCGGCATCCGCTATCTGCCGCTTTATCCGCCGCAGGTTTCAATCTTCTTCGCGCCCTTTGCCCACCTGCCTTATCCCTGCGCACTAATCCTCTGGCTTGCAATAAGCACGCTCATCTACGCCCTGTGTTGCCATAGCGTCTGGCGCGCATGCCCCAACCTCCGTAACCACAAACTCACAATCGTGATTCTCGCCCTTGCCTTCCCCGCCTTCTGGCACCTCATCGCCTGGGGACAAACTTCCGCCCTCGCTCTCGCCTGCTTCACCCTCGCGTTCTTCGCCCTGCGCGCCCAGCGTGAATTCCTCACCGGCCTCGCCCTCGGATGCCTCGTCTTCAAACCGCAACTCGCCCTCGCCGCCGCTCTCGTCTTTCTGATAACACTTCGCTGGAGAATCATCGTCGGCGCTCTTCTCTCCGCCGCCGCCCAGTTAATCGCAGCCTGGCTTTACTACGGCGCCGGCCCACTTCGCCAATGGATCCGGACACTCCTCGACGCACCTCGCCTGCTTCCGCTGCTCGAGCCCCGCCTCTATCAAACCCACTCCCTGCGCGCCTTCTGGACCATGCTCATCCCCTGGCCCTCAGCCTCTCTCGCGCTCTATGTAATCAGCGCACTCCTTGTCTGCGCCCTGACCGTCGCTTGCTACCGAAGCCGCCTCTCGCTTTCCTTGCGCTACTCGGCGCTGCTGCTCGCCACCGTCCTCCTCGCCCCGCACCTCACCGTCTATGATCTCGTCATCCTTGCGCCCTCATTCCTCCTACTCTCCGACTGGATCGTCACTCACCCGGGTCGCCCCGCCACGCCCTATCTCAAACTCCTTCTCTATCTCGCCTTCGTACTTCCCCTGCTGGGCCCTCTCGCACGCTGGACGCACCTCCAGCTTTCCGTCCCCGTCATGGCCGCCCTCTTGTATGTGATATGGAACCTCGGCAGGAAATCACTCCCGGATTGTCATTCCGAACAAGCGCTCTTTGCGCCGTGAGGAATCTGGGCGAGCCGCGCGACTCAACGGAGCCTGCCCTGAGAGAGCGCAAGCGACCGAAGGGCTCGTTCGGCTCGCTTCCGCATCAAACTGTACTATTGCCCGAACAAAAACCGCAGCGCCTCTGGAAACCGTTCCGCCCAAGCCGCCTCGTTGTGCCCCGCTCCATCCTTTATTACTAGCCGCAACCGGCTCTCACTCAGCACCGCTCGCCGTATAACCGCTGCCAGTTCCCGCACATCGTCCACCACCGAACGGCTCCGCTCCGCGCTCCCAGCCTCCTCCGTTCCCACGGCCAGAAATACTCGCTCCGGCCAAATTCTGACTCCCCGGCTCTCCTTGATCGCCTGCCGGCCCGACGCCCATAGCGACGGACTCTCCAGCAGCAACCGCCCAATCATTCCCGGCCGCGCCATCGCCGTGTACAGCGCAATCAGCGCTCCCAAGGACGATCCGCCCAGCCCCGTATTCTCCGCCCCCGTCGCTACCCGGTAATGCCGTTCTACAAAAGGCATCACTTCTTTCATCAGAAAATTCGGATAATACCGCCCCTGCGCCCGCAGCATCATCGGATGCATCGACCGGTGCGGCATGTATTCGCGAATCCGATCCTTGCCCGTGTTATCCATGCCCACAACAATCATCGGCGGCACCGCGCCTTCGCGAATCAACCGGTCCGCCGCTTCATCCACCTGCCACTCGACCCCGGCAAAAGCCGTCGACGGTTCGAACAGATTCTGACCATCATTCAAATACAGCACCGGATAATGCCGGGCAGTATTCTCCGCATCGTCATACCCCGGCGGCAGCCACACCCGCAAGAAGCGAGTATTGCGAAACACGCGGCTGCGAAATTCATGCAACCGCAAGTCTCCCGTCGCCCCGCTGGCGCGAATCGCCGCAGAATCGGCCTCCACTTTCTTTGTTTTCTGGATTCTTGCCATCAGAAGAGTTTTCGTTTTGGGTGGCGCAGCGCTTCATCGCTGCGATAAATGCCAAGACCGATGAGGGCTTTAACCCCCGAGCTAACGGATCATCCTACGCCCGAACCTTCACCACTCCCGCCAGCCCTGTGATGGTCGCAATCAGTCCCAACGAGCTCAAGCACAAAATGCACCACGTCTCCAGCACATAGCCCTCGACATAGGTGAGATACAGCGCAAACGCTAACCCCGCGACTGCCGTAGCGAATAGCCGCGTCGGCGTTTCCGCCCGCGACCTGTAAATCGTCGCCAGGGCCAGCAACACTCCGTACCCGACCATCCCAATCCCCGCCACCGGAATTCCCATCACACTCGAATACTCACTCCGGTTCACAATATCGCAATTAAATTTCTCCCCCAACTCGCAGAACGCTGTCGCCGATTTCGCATAATGCCGCTCCAGCGACACCGCCGACACTGCCACTCCCGCGATCGCCAAAATCGCGATCACCAGAAACAATCCTCGATTGTCCTTCGCTGAAATTACGTTGGTCTTCGCCGGTCGATCTCCTGTGGCGCTCACGGCAAACTGCACCCAGTCTTATCGCTTAATTCTTCCAGGGGAAAGACCCCCTCGATCGGCTTATTCGCCCCAAACTGCCAGCTCGGAAATAACTTCACCCCGGCCGCCTTACACTCTTGCGTTATTCCGCCGCCGCCCTTAATCGCACACTCCACGTACGGCACATACTGAAACGCCTTCCCGAACATCGCTTTCTGGTCGGCGCAGTGCGGACACCAGTACAGCCCGTACATCTTCGCCTGCTTCGCTGCCAGACATTTCGCGAACCCATCGTAACGATGATTCCTGTACTCCCATCCCGCAACCCACGCGAGAACGAACAACACCACAATCCCCCCCCAGATCAGCATCTTCTTCCGCGACTCCGGATTCGACTCCGTCGCGCCCTCCCGCTCCTGATGCCGCTTTCGCCGCTCTTCAGACATGATTCCCTTCTTATATCACGCGCTCACGCCACCACGCTCAACGCTCCCGGCAGCACATCCAACTCCTTGCACTCGAGCGTCAGCACTTCCCCATCCACCATCACATCGACCGGCGCATCTAAATCGAACTCCACCCGCTTCACTGCTTTTCGCTCCGCCAGCCGATGCTCAATGTGCGTGCCATCATAGAGTCCCGGCAAGTTCCTCATCAACCCCAGCCGCCCAATCGCTCCCCACCTGACGTATTCAATCAGCCCGCTATTCACCTCAGCCTTCGGCGCAATCATCATCGTCCCGCCGGTAAACTTGCTGTTGTTAAACGTCAGAAACAAACAGCGTCGCCGGTCAAATTCCGTTTCTCCCTCCACCCTCACCGGAAAGGGCCTTCTCCGCAATCGCGCCAGCCCCAGAAAAATCGAAATAAAGTATCCCAACTCTCCATGCCCGCTGAAACGCCGCGCCCGCAGCGTCGCCACATCCGCCGGAAACCCCACGCTCAGCAGATTAATGTAGTGGATAACCCCGCCGCGATGCCGCAGCCGCAGCACATCGCAGTTCCGGCTCCGCCCCGCAATCAAGGACTCGATCGCGTGCTCCACCCCGCGGTCGCTGAAATCGCGCAGAAAAGAATTCCCTGTCCCCAGCGGCAAAAACCCCAGCGTCGGACGCTCCCCCGCACTCGCCTCCGGAAAAAGTCCGTTCACCACTTCATACGAAGTCCCATCCCCGCCCACCGCAATAAACTTCCGCTGCCCCTGCCCGTAGGCCTCGCGCGCCATCCGCGTTGCATCCCCCGCGCTCCGCGTCTCTGCCACGTCCACTGCAATCCCGCCCGCTCGCAGCCGCTCCAACGCCGCAGCCAGCATCTTGCGGCTCCGGCCTCCTCCCGCCGCAGGATTCACAATAGCCAGATACCCTTCCCGGCCACTCACAACTCCACCACCGCTCCCCGTTCAGCCGTCGTTCCAATCTCTTCCGCCAGGGCCTGCCGTTTGATCTTCATCGACGCCGTCCGCGGAAAATCTTTCTCCCAAATGATGTACCCGCCCACCCGCTTGAAATCCGGCAACCGACGGTTTCGCGTCGTAATCTCTCCCAGCAGCGCGCTGTCGAAGCGCTGATTCTGCTCCAGTCGCACTGCCATCACCAGCATCTCCCGTCCCAGTTCCTTTTGCGGCCACACATAATTCGCCGCGAACACACAGTACTCCTTCACCGGCAGCCCGTCGAAGACCGTCTCAATATCCTCGGGATAAATATTCTTCCCGCCCTCGGTGACGATCATATTTTTCTTCCGTCCGAAAAGCTGCAGGTGCCCGCTGTTGTCGAACCGCCCCAAATCCCCCGTCAGCAGCCATCCATCGACAATCGCTTCCAGCGTCAACTCCGGATCGTCCAGATATTGCGACATCACCGTCTTGCTCCGCGCCGCAACTTCCCCAATCCCCTCCTCATTCGGATTCAGTATCCGCAGTTCCACCCCCGGCAGCGGCCTGCCCACCGTATCCGCGCGAAACGGTTTCAGGTCATTCAACGTCAGCGACGTCCCCGCCTCCGTCAGTCCATAACCGTTCACCACCGGAATTCCCAGGTCGTAGAAAAACTGCATCGTCGAGGGCTCCATGAAAGCCCCTCCCGTAATCAGCGCCAGCAGTTCCCCGCCAAACGCCCGGTGCACTTGCGGCAGCAGCATCCGGCTCACTTTCACCCGCGGCTTGTTCCGCGTCAGCACGCGATTCAGTGCAATCATGCGATTCAGGATTGCGCGCTTCCACCCCGGCAGTTCGTCGAACTTTGCCCGCAGCCCCCGCTCCAGATTCTTTACGATCATCGGCACCAGCGCCACGTACGTAATCCGGTAGCGCACAAACGCGTCCCGCACAAATTCCGGACGCAACGTCCGCAAATGCACCACGCACGCCCCGCACACAAACGGTCCAATGAATCCCACCATGAAATCAATCGCATGATTCGTCGGCAGAATGCTCAAATACCGCACCCCCGGCCAGAATGGATACCACGCCGTCAACGCTCGGCACTGTTCCAGATAATTCTCGTGCGTCAGCACGCATCCCTTGGGCCGCCCGCCCGTGCCCGACGAATACACGATGCACGCCACGTCCTCCCGCTGCCGCATCACGAAATCCGGCGCGCCCTTGCGCTTGAAATCCTCCCAGCGAAATCCTCCCGCCAGGTCCGCGCCCAGCGGCGCTTCCGTCACCAGCACCAGCTTCGTCTTGATATTGTGAAACTCCGCCGACTGCGTGATCGCGCGCCACAGGTAATACTCCACCACCAGCACTTTCGCTTTCGAGTGCGCCAGCAACTGCAACTGCTCCGCCGCCGTCAGCTTGTAATCCAGCGGCACCAGCACGCCGCCGCTATAGAAAATCGCGTACGCCGAAATCAGCCACTTCGACTGATTGGTCATCAGGATCGCCGCGCGATCCCCCGCATCGAACTCCGCATCCTCCAGAGCCCGCGCCAACGGCAAGCTGATTTCTTTGAAGTCGGAATAGGTAAGCTGCGTCTTCTCTCGGTCGCGGTCCGCCTCGATCAGGCAGGTCTCTCCCCCAAAGCGCTCCAGCGCATCCCGCAACGCCGCGCCCAGACAACTATATTTTTGGAGATCGAGCATCAAAGACTTATTTCACCACAGAGGCACAGAGACACGGAGAATACCATGTTAATGAGTCAGTTACCCACATGCGTAACACTAAGGCAGATAAATTAAAGAGGCTAACCAGGTTTTCTCCGTGCCTCAGTGTCTCCGTGGTGGATTTCTTCTACAGTCGCGCCTGAATCTTCCCCGCCAGCGTGCGAAAATCGGAGACTCCCTGCAACTCATAATCGGGAAGTTCAACGCGAAAGTGGTTCTCTAGCTTTGTCAGCAAATCGAGCGTCTGCAAGCTGTCAATCCCCAGAGTTTTGAAAAAATCGTCGTCAGGTGCGAGTTTCTCCCTCGGCACCTTAAAATGCGTTGCGGCAAGCGTCAGAATCTCATCCAGTGTCTGCTCTGCAGTATTCATCGAAACCAACTCCCACTTCCTGTTGTCATTCCGAACCGGGCGAAAGCCCGGTGAGAGCCTGCCCTGAGCGGAGCCGAAGGGAACCTGCTTCTCTCTCTAGGTACTAGGTACTGCGTACTGGGTACCTCCTACGGCAAATAAGGCAGCGCATCCACACTCTCCACAAACTTCCGCAATCCCGCCTGCACCGCCGGACGCGCAAACAGCTCACAAAAAATGTCAATCTC
This sequence comes from uncultured Acidobacteriaceae bacterium, assembly GCA_963749985.1. Classification (GTDB taxonomy): domain Bacteria; phylum Acidobacteriota; class Terriglobia; order Terriglobales; family Acidobacteriaceae; genus Sulfotelmatobacter. Next base: position 413,553 of record CAVVOS010000012.1, read on the forward strand.
CCGCCGCAACTCTTCGTGCGGAATCGGCTTGATAAACTTCTTCGCCGCCGCAGCCGTCGCCTTATCGAACTTCCTCAACTGCGCCGCCGTAGCCCGCGCCGCCCGCAACGCCTCCCCCTCGCCCACCAGCTGGCTCACCAGACCAATCTGCTGCGCCTTGGCCGCATTAAAGCTGCGTCCCGTCAGCAACAGATCCCTCACCACCGCGTTGCCCAAATCCCGCTTCAGCCGCGGAATCCCGCCAAATCCCGGAATCAACCCCAGCCTCAGCTCCGGAAAGCAAAACCGCGCCATCTTGTCGGCGACAATCAAATCACAAGCCAGTGCCAGCTCGAACCCTCCCCCGAACGTCACTCCATGCACCGCCGCAATCGTAGTCAACGGCGCTGCGTCGATCAAATTCAACACCCGGTGAATGCGCTCCAGGAAATCTCGGACTCCCCTCGCAGCCTCAGCCTTCTCCATCGCTTGCGACCGCTCATACAACTCACGCAAATCCGCTCCCGCGCAAAATCCCGGCTTCAACTCGCTATGAACAATGAGCGCATGCGCCTCCGCCTGCATGCCTTCCAAAGCCGCCGCAAACTTTTCCAATTCCTCCAACGACGCCGACCCCAACTCGTTGCAAGGCTCCCGATGCAACGCCAGCTCGATCACCCCGTCTCTAAGCGTCCACGATAATGCGCTCTCACGGCCTTCGCTCACCAGTTGTCCCTCAGGTTTTCCTTCGTGCACTCTTGGCATCCTTCGCGGTTCCAAGCATTCCGCCGAACCTATCCCGCCTGCTTCACCCGATACATCTCTTCAATCTCATTCTTCATCCGCGCCGCAATCACATCCCGTTTCAGCTTTCCATTCACCGTCAGCGCTCCATTCTCAATCGAAAATACTTCCGCCTGTACGAAAAACGCCCGCACCTGCTTGTAATGCGGCAATTCCGGATTCACCGCATCCAGCGCCGATTGCACATGCTCCGCCGTCACGCCCCCGGTCACAATCGCCGACAAATATCCGCGCCCGTTCCCCACTACCACCACCTGCTGCGCTCCCGGCAAGTTCTTCGCAATCGCGCTCTCAATCGGCTCCGGAGAAATCTTGTGCCCCGATCCCAGCACGATCAAGTTTTTGATCCGCCCCGCAATCCGCCAGTTTCCCGCCGCGTTCATTTCGCCCTGATCGCCAGTATGAAACCACCCCTCGCGCAGCGCTTCCGCCGTTTGCTCCGGCCGGTTCCAGTAACCTGAAAAAACATTCGGTCCCCGCACCACGATCTCGTCATTCTCTCCCAACCTCATCTCCATGCCCGGAATCGCCGGCCCCACCCGTCCCACCTCCACCCGGTTCGGATCATCCATCGTACAAATCGCCGTCGTCTCCGTCAGTCCATAAACCTGCAGTACACGAATTCCCAGCATCATGAAATAAAGCTGAGTCTCGGCACTCAGCGGCGCCGACCCGCAAATCAGCGCCTTCAAATTCTTCCCAATCATCTTTTTCCGGATCGCCGGAAACACCAGCCGGTTCGCGAGGCCCAGCCACATCGCGTCACCCGCCTTCGGCTGCTTCTCTTCCCGCCGCGCCCACGCCGCTTTCGCCCGCGCATAAATCACCTGCGCCACACCGCCCGTCTGCCAAAGTTGTTCGTCCACCGCCCGCCGCATCCGCTCCAGCAGCTGCGGTACATTCAGGAAGTAATCGGGAGCCACCACCCTCATATCGTTCGCGATCTTCGCCAGATCCATATTGATCGTGACCAGGCTCCGCCGCTTCAGAAACGTCAGCAAAGCAATCCACGACGCCGCAAACGTAAACGGCAAATAATGAAAGATGCGGTCCTGACTCGCCGAACCAGACGTCGCACCCGACATCAGCTGCTCCAATCGTTCCGCCGTCCGATCCAGCATGAAACCCACATTCGCCGCCGTCAGCACCACGCCCTTCGCTTCCCCCGAAGTTCCGGACGTGTAGATAATCGTCACCGGACTGTCTTTCGCCACCTGCGGCCGCTCCAACTGCACTCCCTCCACGCCCGCAAAGATCTCGTCAAACAAAAACTGCGGCGGAGCTTCTCTCCAACTCTGCGCAATCCCGTCCCGCAACGCCGCATCTCCACAACACACCAGCGCCGGCGTCGAGTCTTTCATCATCGCCACCAACTCCGCCGGCGCCTGCCGCGAATACAGCGGCACCACGATCAGCCCTTCCGCCATAACCGCCAGATCCATCGCTACCCAGCGAACGCTGTTCGCCGCCAGCAATCCGCACCGCTCGCCCTTCTTCAGTCCTTTCGATGCAATAAACGTCCGCGCCTTGCGGACCAGCTCCAGCAACTCCCCGCCGGTCACGCCCGTAACCTCACCGTCGCGAATCTCCGCTAGAATCCGCGTATCCGCAGCCGCCTGCAGTTGCGAGAAAATCTCTCCGATGAATGGAATCACTGTGCTCAAGATGTGAATTGCAAACCCGCACCGACGTAAGCCACGGCGGATTTCCTTTGCGACCTTAACGCAACCTTCGCGTCCTGTGCGGTAAAACGCTTCTTACTACGCGAACGAATGCTACGCCGCTACCAACTCCCGCAGTCCCCTGCTCATCGGCGGCAAATAATCCTCCCAACTCCACTCTCCTCGCCGCGTCGGGAACTCCGGATATCTCTTCTGCACTTCCTCTTCAAAATAAACTCCCATGCGCGCCATCACCTTCAAGTTCTTCACCACCGTCTGCGCAATCCCGCTCGCAATCGCTTCGCCCTCACAGCTCAGCTTCTCCAGCGCCGCCAGCAGCTTTCCTTCTAGCTCCGGATCGTCCACCGTCATCAGCAGATCCTCGTGTCCCCGCTCCCGCATCAGATTCCGGATGCGCTCGTCCATCGTGATCCCCGCCGACGGCACCAGCCCCGGCATCGAGGTTACAATCCCGTGATATCTCGACGACGCCATCATGTGGCACGCCCTTAGCACGCTCACTAACTCATACATGTTGTACTCGTCCGAGGTCAGCACAGGCACGCCGCCCAGCTTCTCCGCAATCCGGTTCGCCGGACGCGCATCCAGCCGTTCCGTCGCCGCCAGGATCACGAAGACATTCTTCTTCTTGCGGAACGCATCCACCGCATTCGCAATCGCATTCCAATACTTGCGATAAGCCTGCTCCGCCGCCGGCCCCGAATTGTGAAAATACACCGTGCGGTAGTGGCTGTCCTTGTAAGCCCCTGTTAAACTACGCACTGCGTACTTCGCCACCGACGCTTTCACCGGCCATTCAAACGGATTAATCGGACAAACCACCAGCACCGGCGTCCGCCCATCCCAACCCACTTTTCTCAGCACGCTCTGCCCGTACTCCGGCGGCCGCGGCTCAAATGTCCACGCCGTATCCGTTCCCAACTCCGTCGGCACACCTAATTCACGCAGCACCGTCCGCGACTCTTCATTCCGCGTAATCACAAAAGAGTTCCTGCAATACCGCCCGCACATTTTCGCCACCAGCGGATCCATGTGCCCAGCTTCCGCGCCATATCCCACCGACAATTTATTCTGCGCAGCCGCAATGCCCAACGATCCGATCATCATCGTGGTCAGCGCGTTGGCGAACTTGCTCTTGAACATCGACCCTTCACACGCCACCACTCCGTCATGCTGCGGCACTTCATTCGCAAGAAATGGCGGGAAAATATCCGGCAGATGCACCTGCCTCGTCCCTTCAAAATATCCCCGCGAGAAATCAAAGTTCTGGCTCATCACGCTGAACTCCACCCGCTCCGCGCCCAAAATATGCCGGATCTGCCGCAGCATCTCTTCCACCCGCACATCCGACCCCATATTCCGCGTGCCGTTGTAGCCCGCAAACAACAGCTTCAGCTTCTCGCCCGGCTTCCAGCGCTTGCCCTCTCCCAGCATCCAGCCCGCCTTGGCGCGCTCAATCGAACTGCTCACCCACGCTTCCAGAATAAAGTCCATCATGCCGCTGTCCCTCCTGCCGCCGCTGGCCACGGTTGGTACCTGTATGCGAAATTATTTTCGCGGCTGAATTTCAGCAGCGGATAGCAGTAGTCGGAAAACTTCGCCGGGTTTTTCCCCAGCTCTTTTGTCACCCGTGTGTTGTCGAATACCGTGTTCCATACCAGGTACGGCATAAACACCTTCATCAGCGACGCGCTCTTTCCAATCGCTCCCTTGCGGTTCGCCAGAAAATTCACCGACTCCGCAAATGGACGCTCCACCACCGGCACGAACACCGGCGCCCTCTTGTTCTGCGCCCCGGCCAGCGCTTTCGTGATCTCTCGAAACGTCTGCGACCCCACTCCCGACGAAAGATGATACGTATCGTGCTCCGGACGCTCCTTCTGATGCAGCGTCGCAATCGCCTCCGCCACAAAGTCCACGTTCACAATGTCAATCTTGTCCGTCGGACGAAACGGCAGCACCGGCAACCCCGCCAGAAAAACAAACGCCTTCACCATGTCGAATTGCGTCGTCTCCGCATACCGGCTGTCCCCCAGCACGATGCTCGGCCGGAAAATTGTCTTCGGCGTCTCCGGCAGCAACACCCGCATCATGTGCTCGCAAAACTTTTTCGTTCGCGCATACGGATCGTAATCCGACCGCTCCCAATCAATCGACCGGTCCTCCGTCACCACTTCATTCTGCCGCTTCCCCGCCACCGCTACCGTGCTCACCTGGCTGAACCGCCTCAACCCGTGATAATGTTCCGCGCTTCGCGCCAGCGTCAGCACCTCCAGCGTGCCCCGCAAATTCACATTCAGACAACTCTTCTCGGATTTTCTATTCAGCGACGCCGCGCAGTGAATCACCGAGTCCGTGGTATGCACCAGCCGGTCGTATTCATCACGCGCCAGCCCGAACCCCGGCTCCGTCAAATCTCCGCGAAACACCCGCACCCTCGTTTGCAGATATTCATAAAACTGCGGGAACTCCAAATGCAATTGCAGCGCCTGCCACAACCGTCCCTCTGCCTCGCTCACATCCCGCGCCCGCACCAGCACATTCAGCGCCGCGCCGTGATCCCGCAGCAGATTCGCCGCCACGTGCGCCCCAATGTATCCCGTCGATCCCGTCAGAAATATCGCCATTCACCTAATCCGTTCCGTGTCATCTTGAGCGAAGCATGCCGAAGAGCGAAGCGAGTCGGCATGCGAGTCGAAAAATCCCTGCTCCTCAACTTCTGCGTCAGTCGGCCCCGTTCGTCCCCGTCTTCGCCGTCTCTCCATGCTGCAAATTCCTCGCCGGACGCACCTCCAGCGGCCTACCCTCAATCAACGGATAAGTCCACCGCCGCAACGCGGGAATATGCACATTAATCCAGTAATCCCACCAGTCCAGCAACCGCGCCTTGTACCCAAACTCTTCCCGCTCGTCCTCGACCAGCGCCTGCGAAAGTTTCTCCACATTATCCGCCGCAAAGTCATGCTCATTGAACAGGATGAACGGCTCGAACAACTCAATCAACTTCTCCAGCCGCTCCAGATTTCTCTCTGTCTTCGCCAGCGGAGTCTTCTTCAGCGGCAGCGGTGACATGATCCGCTGAATCGACTTCACAATCGCCTTCTGCGCCGGCGCCGACATACGCTGATAGCGCGTCTTCGATACCGGAATCGCATCGAACCGCAGCCGCAGCCACGATTCCAGCCCTTCCTGCGCCCGGTAATGCTTGCGGTGCGCCAGTGACGTCAGCTCAATCGACCGCCCCATATCGCAAGGATTCGTTGCCGACGTCGCCAACTGATAAAGCGGATCATGCCGCCGCTCCACGATCGCCGCCGCGATCAGCGTCATCCCCGCGCACACCGCGTCCACCGGAATAATATCCAGCCGCTTGCTCTCGTTCGACGGCAACTGTCGGAAATACGTCCCCAACAAATAAGACAGCGAGGCCGACGTATTGATCCCTTCATTCCATCCCAGAAACGGCTTCGCCACCGACGTCTCCACAATCGCCGGACGCACCACCGCAATCGGCAGCCCCGCGCCATGTTTCACCATCAGAGATTCCGCCAGGCTCTTGGTCAGGGTGTACGTATTCGGCCAGCCCAACTCCTTCGCCCGCCGCGTCCCCGCTTCGGTCAAATACGTCTTCAACCACCGGATCCTGTTCTTCCGGATCTGATTCTCCAATGCCGCACCCTGCAAGCCCTTCGCGGCATGTTCGTTAGCCAGCGACTGCATCCTTAACCCGGCCGTCACTTCTTCGCCCTCGGCCTGCGCCTCCGCCTTCGCGATCAATTCATGCAGCGCACCCCACTCCTGCTCCGCATCGAAGTTCGCCACGCGATGCGGCGTGTAATTCGGAATCAATTTCTCCGTCACCCGACCATCGCGCTCTCCCGCCACGTAACACGTCGACAGATGCAGCAGCCCCGCGTGCTCCGCTCCCCGCACAAACTCCAGGATGTTCATCGCCGCATCCGTGTTCGTCGCCAGCGCATCCCGCAAATCCGGATTGAAGTCCGTCAATCCTGAACTATTCACGATCAGATCGAGATTTTTCTGCAGCCGCCGCCCCACCTCCGCATCCAGCCCCAGCCCCGCCTGCGTGACGTCTCCCTCCACCACCTCCACTTTCTCCCGCAGATACTCCGCAAACCCCGCCCCATACTTTTCAAACAACGGATCGAACACCGGCGATTCTTCCACGATCTTTTCAAACCGCCGCTGTCCCGGATTCGACTTCTGCCGCCGGATCAGCAAATAAATCCTCCCGATCTTCGGCAACTCCATCAGTGTGTTCGCCAGCCACACCTTCCCAATGAATCCCGTCACCCCGATCAGCATCACATGCCGGCCCGCCAGCGCCCGGCGCACTGAAAATCCTGCCTGCTGCCGCTGCCCCTCGAAATGCACAATCGGACGCTCCAGCGCCGTCGACTCCCGCCCCGCTCCAATCACCGCCGCCCGCAGTTCCTCCAGCGTAATATCCAGTTGCCGGGCCAGCGTCTTCGGCGCCCGTCGCCCATCCGGACTCTGCTCCCGAATCCGCGCGAACGCTCCCCGCGGCCGGATCACCGGCTCCAGCAGTCGTCCCGTCGCCGTTCCATCGCGAAACTCCAGCCGGTTCGCTACCACCCGCTTCACTCCCAGATGCTGCGCCAGCGGCTTCATTACATGCTCCAGCCCCTGACTTACCAGCACCACTTCCGCTCCCCCGCGCACCAGCTCCCGCACCCGCTCCACCCCGTGCGTCTTTAGTTCAGGCTTCAATCTGTATTGGAAATATTCTTCGCCCAGCAGATCCAGCCGGTCCCGCGTCACACCCCGCAACGCCGTGTGCACCACGCGCGTCGCAAACTTCCGGTTCGTCGAATACAGAAATGGACGCAGCGCCGCCATCAGAAAGATCAGACCCCGCCGCCACCACCGCTCCGCAAAGGTCTGCGCGTTCCACGTAAAGAACGCCACCGGCTGCACCACCGTCAGGTCCAGCAGGCTTCCCTCCACCCGCCAGTAAACGGTCGGTGACCCCACCGCCGACACTCCGTCCGGCACGCTGGGGGTTGCGCTGGGTTTGTGGTTTGTCTGTTCCAAAATATTCTTCGCCCCCACTACAGGCTTCCCCATAGAAAGGCAGACGAATCTTCTATTGTAAACAATCCCGTCACTTCCGCGCAGCCCCGCCGCTTCCGGCACCGGCTCAGTTCCCAAGATGCTTATGTGGGGACAGCCGCCCTCGGCTGTCCAGTCGAGCGGAGCTCGACTTCTTCGCGGCAAGGAGGGGGTAGTGTCCCAATCCGAAAAATCCTCACGGGTTGCGTCCCTCCGGCGTCATCCCGAAGTCCCGCGTTTTCACCAGCGGGACGAGAGCCTGCCCTGAGCGAAGCCGAATGGGATCTCCCGTGCGCACACAGCCGCCCCTTTTAAAACAGCCCCTACCACGGCCCTACATTCATACTCCCGTAACAATTCTTCCGTATAGTTTCACCGTTTAGCAGCTTCATCCCTTGAACCGAGGAAACCCCATGGCCACTGCATCGAGCGTACTCGACCAGAAACTTTCCCGCTCTCCCGGCAAGATCGGCATGCTGGTCTTCGGCGTCGTCCTTGTCATCGGAGTCGGTTACGCCGGCTCCAGCCTGCTTCACGACCTTTCCTACGTACACAACGAGTCCATTCTTCCCTTCGTCCTTCTGGGTCTCGCGCTGCTGGTCGCCCTCGGCTTCGAGTTCGTCAACGGGTTCCACGACACCGCCAACGCCGTCGCCACCGTCATCTACACCCACTCCCTCGAGCCGCACATCGCCGTGGTCTGGTCCGGCTTCTGGAATTTCCTCGGTGTGCTCGCTTCCAGCGGCCTCGTCGCCTTCGCCATCGTCTCGCTATTGCCCGTCGAACTGATCCTGCAAGTCGGCAGCAAAGCGGGATTCGCCATGGTCTTCGCCCTGCTCGTCGCCGCCATCATCTGGAACCTCGGCACCTGGTATTTCGGCCTGCCCGCTTCCAGTTCGCACACCCTCATCGGCTCCGTCATCGGCGTCGGCATCGCCAACCAACTCATGAACGGCCGCAGCGGCACCAGCGGCGTCGATTGGGGACAAGCCGCCAACATCGGCAAGGCACTTCTGCTCTCCCCGGTCGTAGGCTTCGGTTGTGCCGCGCTTCTGCTGCTCCTCGCCAAAGCCCTCATCAAGGATCCCAAACTCTACACCGCTCCCGAAGGCACCGAGCCTCCACCGTTCTACATCCGCTGCCTGCTTGTCCTCACCTGCACCGGCGTCAGCTTTTTCCACGGCTCCAACGACGGGCAAAAAGGCATGGGCCTCATCATGCTCATCCTCATCGGCACCGTCCCCACCGCCTACGCGCTGAACCACGCCGTCACCTACCAGGATTCTCAGGATTTCATCGCCGTCTCCCGCCAGGCTGCCGACGTGCTAACCAACTACGTCAGCCCCAACGCCGCCGTCGGCGACGCCCACGACGACGTTACCGCCTACATCCGCGACAAGAATTTCACTCCCAATACCATGCTCGCCCTCCGCACCCTGGTCAGCGACATCGGCAACGAGACGGCGCTGTACAAAGAGATGAAGAACATCCCCAACGACCAGGTCCGCAACTTCCGCAACGACATGTATCTCTGCAGCGAAGCCATCCGTCTCATGCAGAAGAGTCACAACCCAACCTTTACTGCTTCCGAAACCGCCGTCCTCGCCAACTACAAAAAGCACATCGACCACTCCACCCGCTTCATTCCTCTCTGGGTGAAAGTCGCCGTAGCCATGGCTCTCGGCCTCGGCACCATGGTTGGATGGAAGCGCATCGTCGTCACCGTCGGAGAAAAAATCGGCAAGAGCCACCTCACCTACGCCCAGGGCGCAGTCGCCGAAATCACCGCTATGGCCACCATCGGCGCCGCCGACGGCTTTGGTCTCCCCGTCAGCACCACCCACGTCCTCTCCTCCGGCATCGCCGGCACCATGGCCGCCAACCACTCCGGCATCCAGTGGTCCACCGTCCGCAACCTGGCTCTCGCCTGGGTGCTGACCCTGCCGGTCGCCATGATGCTCTCAGGATCCCTATTCTGGCTCTTCCGCAAAACGTTCTAGGAGCGCAGAGCTAGAGCTAAAGACGCGTGGTGCGTCGCAGCGAAGAAGTGACTGATGTGGTGACAGCCACCTCGGCTGTCCGAGCCAGGGCGGAGCCCGGCGCCGCCATCCCAGAATCCTCCGGGATTACCCGACGCGGACGCTTCGCGGCGCCAACCTTTAACAGCACTGCTTCGATGTGCGTGAGGGCTCCCCCACAAGGCCGTGCCCTCCCGATTACCTACCCCCTCCCAATTTCGTAGCTAAAATAGAGCCTTACTCAAGGACTCATCCTCATGGACAAACTCATCATCCGCGGCGGCGAGCCGTTGCTCGGCACCGTCCGCGTCAGCGGCGCAAAAAACGCCGCACTCCCATGCATGGCCGCCGCCCTGCTCACCGACGAACCCGTCATCCTCGAAAACATTCCCCAGGTCCGCGACATCCAAACCACCCGCAACCTCCTGGCCGCCATGGGCGCCGACGTCGAACTCGGCTACGGACGCGCCCACCACCGCACCACCATTCACTGCCAGAATCTCGCCAGCCCCGAAGCTTCTTACGAACTGGTCAAGACCATGCGCGCCTCCACCCTCGTCCTCGGACCGCTCGTCGCCCGCTGCGGCCGCGCCCGCGTCTCGCTCCCCGGCGGATGCGCCATCGGCAGCCGTCCCATCGACCTGCACATCAAAGGACTCGAACAACTCGGCGCGAAGATCACGCAAGACCACGGCTACGTCGAAGCCACCGCCGATCGCCTGAAAGGCGCAGAAATCGTCTTCGACAAAATCACCGTCACCGGCACCGAAGACTTGCTCATGGCCGCCACTCTCGCCGAAGGCGAAACTATCCTTCAGAACGCCGCCCGCGAACCCGAAGTCACCGACCTCGCTGCCCTGCTCAACAAAATGGGAGCAAGAATCGAAGGCGCCGGCACCGCCATCATCCGCATCAAAGGCGTGAGCAAGCTGAAAGGCGCGAAGCACCGCATCATTCCCGACCGCATCGAAGCCGGCACTTTCCTCATCGCCGGCGCCATGACCGGCGGCGATCTCAACATCGCCGGATGCGATCCCGCTCATCTCGGCGCTATCCTCGGCAAATTCAAAGAAGTCGGCGTCAAAACCAAATCCACCGCCGATTCCGTCCGCGTCATGGGCGACAATCCCTTCATCGCCGCCGACATGAGCACCGAAGAATATCCCGGCTTCCCCACCGACATGCAGGCTCAGTTCATGGCATTAGCCACGCAAGCCGAAGGCGCGTCCGTCATCACCGAAAACATTTTCGAGAACCGCTTCATGCACGCGCAGGAATTAGTCCGCATGGGCGCGAACATAAAAATCGAAGGCCGCCGCGCCGTCGTCCGTGGCAAAACCCCGCTCAGCGCCGCCGCCGTCCTCGCCAGCGACCTCCGCGCCAGCGCCTCGCTCGTCCTCGCCGCCCTCGTCGCCGACGGCGAAACCATTATCGACCGCGTCTACCACATCGACCGCGGCTACGAAAACATCGAAGAGAAGTTGCGCGCGGTCGGCGCCCAAATCAAGCGCATCGGAGAAATGTTTCCTAAAAAAGCCGCCGCCGTAAAGTGACCGCGTGACCAAAGTCTTTGTCCTTAGCTTCTTGTTTTGATCCGTGCAAATCCGTGGCCAGTGTTTCTCGCCTCACCCGCGCGTCAATCCCTCAATCACTCCCCGATGCTGCGGATACTCCCTAACCAACTCCTCCCGTTTCCCCATTTCAAAATCCTCAAACTCAAACCCCGGCGCCACCGTACACCCCACCAGCGCAAACCCGCGCCCATCCCGCACTCGCGCCCCAAACCAGCATCCCGCCTTCACCACCGCCTGCAACACCTCGCCCGCCTCCGCATCGCTCCCTAACAAAATCTCCGAATACCGTCCACCCTCCTCAATCACATACACCACCAGCGCCGACCCAACGTAAAAATGCCACACCTCATCGGACCGCAACCGGTGAAACGCGGAAAACTCCTCGCCCCGCAACAAAAAATAAATCGCCGTCGACGCCGCCCGCGCCCCCTTAAACTCCGCCGGCAAACTCTCCTTCGCCAAAATCAAATCCGCGCGATAAGTCTGCCGATAATATCCACCCTCCGGATGCGCCTCCAGCCCCAGCTTTTCAATCCAATACGCCGCGTCCTTGTTCATCGGTTCACCTTCATCATGTCGCGCCCATCACGATCACAATTTTCCCTGAAACGTTCCCCGTCCTCCCGCCACTATTCCTCTTAGGAGAAAGTCCCTTGTCGATCCCTGAAGTCTATCTGGCCCGCAATCTCGACGCTGCCTGCATCATCGCTCTCTGGATATCCAGCTATCATGCCAATCCCCAGCCGCAGCCCGTCTCCGCCGAAGCCGTCGCCGCCTTGACCCAGTACCTGCGCGGAGCCAAGTACTCATCATCCTCTTCTCGACTGGAAGAGCAGTTCGCCCGCCTCGGAATTCAAGTAATCCGGTGCAGCGAACGCCCCAACAGCGCCCCGTCCGCAGCTTCCACGACCCGATCCATCGAAGACCCCGGGCCCTACCGCGTTCGCGAGTACTGCTTCCGGGTCGGAGACATTACCATTTCTGCCCGACTTCCAGCCTTTGCTTAGCGGCCAACCCTCGCCTGAAACGCCGCTAAGCTCCCACCTCTCAGGTTCGCCCACCTCTCGCGGGAAGCCCACCCTTGCACCCTCTGCAAGGGTGGGGATTTATAAACCCGCCGCGCCAAAAAAATGATTCACTCAACTCCATCATCCCGCTGCCTCCGCGTAGTTCAGCCCCCACTTGACTCCCCGTGTTATCCTTTTCCCCGTACCTCGCGGGCCCCGCGCGGCGTCCCTTTCCGGACGCCGCCACCTACAATGAGGCGGCCCTACCTGCGTTCCCTTTCCTCGCAAGGATAAAGACAGCAGATGGAGGAGTTGCGAGCACATCCGATGTGTGCGTGCACTCTTCATTTCGCGTACGCCCACCGGTTCAATCTGAACAACGCTCAATCTGAACAAGATTCAACCTGAATCACGAATGAATCCAAATTCTGAGGAGAAGAAATGAAATTCAACAAGCTCACACCCAACCTTGTCGTCCACAACGTCGAAGCCAGTCTCAACTTCTACCGCTCCGTGCTCGGCTTTCAGCCCGGCTTCACCGTCCCCGATCAACCTCCCTACATCTTCGGCTCCGTCACCTCCGGTGCCGTCGAGATTTTCTTCAACGACCATAAGACCGTCGCCGCAGAGTATCCCGCCCTCGGCGCCAAGCCCATCGGCGGCAGCCTCACCTTATTTATCGAAGTCGAAGGCATCGCGGAAATCCTCGCCGCCGTCCAAAAGAGCGGAGCGAAGATCACCATGCCCCTGAAAGACCAGTTCTACGGCATGCGCGAATTTGCCTTCGAAGCTCCCGAAGGCTGGGTCGTCACCATCGCCGAAAGAATAAAACAATAATTCCCCATCACACCGGGCACCGGGGAACACTGCGGCCTGCGCCGTGAACCCCTGTGCCCCCTAAAAACTCCCCCGCGGCACAAACAAGAGCCCGGCATTTCTGCCGGGCTCTTAAGATTCCAGCGCCACACTCCGCGCTATTTTCTCGTGAACGGTTCGCTCTTCGCGGCCACCCGCTCTACATCTTCATTTGTATACGTCCGCACCGCGTGCTTCCCGCGCTTCGCCGCCGCGGCCGCCTCCACCGCGCTGGCGCTCTGTTCCACTCCCACGTAATACGTCCAGCTCGCTCGTTCTTCTCTTTCGGGCCCGCGCTCGCCGCGCCTCCCCATCATTTCCGGATGCATTCCCTCCGCACGCCCTGCCTCCGCATGCGGCAACCACACCGCCCGTCCCACCGCCGGACTTCCTCCCCCCGAATACCACACCACCTCGGTGTGTACCGCGTCCGTGTTCACGGAATTCATCGACATCGTCGCATTCCGCGCTCCCGCCTGCAGTCCGCCCGTCGCGTTGCTCGCGCCCACCGGCGACGACGAAACCGTCTCAAACCCAACGCTCGGCGTAGTCACCAGCGGCACATACGGCCCGCATCCATACGGACAATACCCCGCCACGCCTCGCCCGCCGTCCTGTCCAAACGCCAGCGCCGAGAACACCACCACCGCCAACCCAACCACAAATCCACGCATAACCCACCTCCGGGGAAACCTATCCACACCCCTCGCAGCAGGTCGCGTGCCAGCCTCGCTTACAACCATTCCGCTCCATTCACCGCCTTTTCAGCCTCTTCCGCACTCGCCGCCCGTCGCCCACTTCCCCGCCATGCGCAAGAACCTGCCTACAAACCGCAGAAAACTGTCCCCGCTCAGCCCGATCTCGACTGCGTCATCCCGGCTACCCGGGGAGAGCCGGCAACTTGGGCGGAGCAATGATCCCCCAACCGTTGTTGGGCTTGGGGAGCGTTGATGGCGAGGCTGCCCCACCTTCCGCGATTTTCGGAAGAGCCTGCCCTGAGCGCAGCCGAAGGGTGGGCGCCACGGACCTCGACGCAATCTTTAGTTGACCGTGAAACTTGTTGCGGTGATTGCGCTTCCTCCCTTGGTCGTGACCCTGATCTGTCCCGTCGTCGCACCCGTGGGTACAGTCGCCGTGATCTCGATGTCCGAGACCACCGCAAAGCTGGCAGATTTCCCGTTGAATGTCACCCTTGTCGTCTGCGTCAGTCCTGTACCGTTGATGGTAACCAGCGTCCCCACCGGACCGCTCGGCGGAGAAAACGAAGTCGTCGTCGGCGTGACGTCAAAGGTCCGTGAACTGGTCAGCGTGGTCGAGCCAGTCGTCACCGTCACAGTTCCAGTGAGGGCGCCTGCGGGTACCGTGGCGTTGAGAAAAGTTGTGCCCGACGGCGTCACCGCTGTCGCCTGCGTACCGCCGAACTTCACCACCGACGAATGGCTGAATCCCTGTCCGAAGATGCCAACCCTCGCGCCTTCCTTGCCCGATGTACTCTCCAGGCTGGCGAACGCTCCCGCGCCAATGTCGAAGCTATAAAACACTCCGCAGCCGTCCCCTTGGCACACGCTCGTGTCACCCCCATGTACGGTAAAGCCATAGAGATTGCCGTTTGTGTGCTGCATCAACGGAGTACTTGGCGCGACGCCGTCCGCGCAATTAGTTTCCTGGCAAAACTCGTGGAGAATCGTGAATGTTCCGCCAGTCGTCAGGCTATAAATCCATCCAGGTTCAGAAGAGTTTCCTTGTCCCAGCAGGCCGTAGAGATTCCCATCCGTGGCCTGCACCAGGCTGCTGTTCGCTGGAGAATAGGTGATGGGCAAATTGTAGAGTACCGTGTAGGTACCACTGTTAGTGAGTTTGAAGAAGACGCCGTTGTTGTCCGTCCCGCCAACCTGGGTCAAGCCATAAAGATTGCCATCGCTGGCCAAGAATAATCCATGCTCGAGATCGGCCCCGTCCGACCCTGCGAAGTTGTGCAGCACGGTGTAAGTACCACCGGGCGTAACTTTGAAAAGCACCCCGTCATTGTTGGTGCCGCCGCTTCTTGTCCCGCCGTAAAGATTTCCATCGCTGCCCACTACCAATGGGGCAACGGGATTGTTTCCGTCCGCTGCGACGAAGGTATGCACCAGACCCACGCTTCCACTCGACGTGATCGAATAGATCGTTCCTGGGCCCCCGCTTGGGATCTCCGACGATGGTCCGTAGAACAGGCCATTGGGCGCTTGGATGGGTGCGACGGTCGGTCCATTTCCGTCGGTTCCACAAATGGTGTTGAGTTCGGTGGCCGTTCCTAGTGGCGTCGTTTTCCATACCTCCCCACAGCCGATGCGGTCGAAGTATTGCGCGGTATAAAAGTTGCCGTCCGTCCCCAGGGTTACGCCGTTTCCGAAAGGCTGGGCAACCTCGGCAAACGTTCCCGAAGTGGTGGCGCTCAGAAGTCCTCCCTGGTTGGTGGATATGGTATAAATCTCGCCATTCCTTCCCTGCACAACCTGTTGCGCAGCAGGGTTCGTAATAGGTCCGATGGTAGACGGGAGGATACCGACCACGCTAAAGGTTTGAGCGCTGGCAGAAACTGCCGCCCCTCCCGCGAGAATGAAAAGGGCAATCAATGCAGCGATACGGAACCTCTTAACTTGTTGGCGAATGCAATTCATCGATCGTCTCCTGAGAGTCTGATTTTTCCTTCACCTTGGGGAAAATGCTGAGATATCAATGCAGAGCCGTAACCGGCGCTTCTCGGCCGCCTTCTCCTGGCCTTACCTGGCTGCCTTTCGGCGGCAGCACAATCGCGCTCACAATCAGCACCAGAATCGTCGCAGCCAGCACCACCAGTACCCGTCCCAGCGGACTCCCCCGAAATCGAGCCCTATCCCTCCCCTGGCAAGAGAGGCCTCCCTGCTGAATCTGCGCCGCCGACCCATTTCGAATGGCACGAATTGGTGATTTCGCGCGTTGTCGCACAGACGGTATACTTGTCCGGCTTTGTCCCCGGAAGCAAGGGACACAACCGGACACAACCGGACACAACCGGGCTTCCCTCCTTCATTTGGGGTTCGGCGGGGCGTTCAGTGGCACAAAGCGGTACCAGCAATCCGGAGCGTCGCCTGGATTCGTGGAAGGAGATTGCTGCCTTCTTCGGACGCGACGAGAGGACTGTCCGGCGGTGGGAAAAGGAAAGCGCCCTGCCGGTCCATCGATTTCCCGGGGGCGCCAAAGGACGGGTCTTCGCCTTTGAAAGTGAGCTTGCTCTGTGGCTCAGCACTCCCCAGGCACTACAGAGCGCAACTTCGGACTCGGAGCCGCAAATCAGCCCTGTCCAAATCAACCAAGACCAAGTCAGCCCGGTCCAGCACGAGCCCAAGCACTCGCATCTTGGCGCGGCGGGCATGTGGTTGGGAACTCTGGCGGTCTGCGCCGCACTCGCGGTTGGAATCTGGGTCTATCGCAAGAGCCATCGCTTCGCCGCCTACGCCTCAGCCCCGAACCCGTCCCGCGTCCGCAATTCAGATCTCCGACCAACGACAGCCGGCCCTCACGATGCCTCAGGTCCCGATTCCGTCGCCGTGCTCCCCTTCACCAGCATACGCGGAGATGCCAGCACCGACTATCTCAGCGACGGCATCACCGATTCATTGATCGGCAACCTTGCCCACCTGCCCCGGCTTAACGTAAGGTCCCGCGACTCGGTTTTTCGCTACAAGGGAAAAGATATCGACGTACAGACCGCCGGCAGCAATCTCAACGTATCGGTCCTGGTGAGCGGCCGCGTGATGGTGCAGCGCGACGCCATCGAAATCAGTGCAGAGCTCACTGACGTTCGGAACAACACCGAACTCTGGGGACATCGCTACACCGGCAAGAGAGCCGACCTCATTTCGCTGCAGCAACAAATGGCGAGCGACATTGCGGGAAAGTTGCGTTCCACCCTCAGCACTGCGGATAGGCAGCAGGTCACCAACCAGGGCACCCAGGATGCCGAGGCCTACTCCTTATATTTGAAGGGCCGCTACGCGTGGTACCACCGGACGCCTGGTGAGCTGGCGAAGGCAATTTCCTATTTCAATCAGGCCATCGCAAAAGATCCCGGCTACGCTCTGGCGTATTCAGGTCTGGCGGATGCCTATTCCGTGCTGCCAAACTTTGAAGGTAATCCCAGCGAAGACTTTACCAAGTCGAACATCGCCGCCCGCAAGGCCCTGGAATTGGATCCAACCTTGGCTCATCCCCATGCCGTCCTGGGCAGCAACGAGATGCAGTACGACTGGGATTTCGCGGGCGGAGACGCTGAGTTCAAGAAGTCTTTCGAACTCGACCCCAACGATGCCACTGCGCGTCAATGGTACGCCGACGACATTGGCATGATTGGGGGCAGAGAGCAGGAAGCGTTCGAGGAAGTCAATCGCGCGCATGAACTCGATCCGCAGTCTCCCGTTATCACCCGGGTAGCCGGAGGTATTCACGTCTGGGCCCGGCAGTACGACGAAGCCATCGCGATTTGCACCAAGCTGGCAAATGAGAACCCCACATTCGCGATCGCGCACGATTGCCTGGCCTACGCTTATTGGGGCAAACGCATGTACCCGCAAGTCATCGAACAATGGAGAGCCTATGGCCGGCTTTCCGGTCACCCCTACTCTGAACTCGCCGCCGCCATGGAAGAAGGATATCGTTCTGCAGGCTGGACGGGCGCTCTCCGCAAAGCCATTGAATGTCGCCAGGCACAACGCAAGACTGGTTACTCCTCAGCTTTGGCCATTGCCCGCGACTACGCCGACTTGGGAGACAAAGAGCAGGCCTTTCATTGGCTCAACATCGCTTACCAGGAACACGATTGGCTGCTGATTGGTTTGAACACCTACTTCCAACTCGACCCTCTGCGTTCCGATCCACGCTTTGCCGAACTGGTGCGCAAAGTCGGTCTGCCCCAGTAATGGCACGCGACTTGTAAGACCCGGCAGGTTTGCCTTGTCATCCTGAGAAAGCGGAATCGCCCGCGCAGCGAGCGACTCCCACGCACCTGCCCCTTGTGGGACGGACACTCCCGTCTGTCGCCGTAGACCTTGATTTTGACCTTGACCGGGAAGGGCGCGCGCTTTCAGCCGCGCCGAGGGGGATCCACCACCAAAGCACGCAGCACCGTGGAAGAGCGGCGCTTCAGCGCCGCGTAAAGCTGCTCGCCCATCAAAACCAGCCGCGAAGCGGCGGCAGAATACAGCCCACGGCGCAAGCCGTGGGGTAAGCACAAGTAAGAGCAACCAGCCCCGGAGGGGCGGCAGACAACAGCCCAGGCGCGCGCGGCAAGTCGGAATAAAACAAAGCAAAAAGGCCACGACTCTCGCCGTGGCCCTTTTTTATATCCGTGTTGATCCGTGCAAATCCGTGGCAAAAAGCTTCTAGTGTCTTCCCCCGCCCGGCCCGCCGCGCCCGCCGCGATCCCGTCCGCCACCGCCACCCGGCCGACCACCGCGTCCACCGCGTCCACGATCCCGCCCGCCGCCGCCCGGACGTCCGCCGCGTCCGCCTCGGTCTCCGCCATGCGGCCGATCTCCATGAGGACGATCGCTGCCGCCCACCGGCGCCGGGCCGCCTTCGCGGTTGAAGTTTGGCTCAGCCTCGTCGGGGAAATCCCCGCCGCCCTCAATCACCATCGATCCCGTCAATGCGGGAGCCGGAACCGCTTCGCCCTCACCACTCGGCTCAGCCGGCGCGGCGCCATCCCCGCCGCCCATCTTCGCGCGCTGCTCTTTCAAAATCGCCTTGCGCGAGAGCCGGATGCGGTTGCCCTCAACCGCCAGCACTTTCACCAGCACCTGGTCGCCTTCCTTCAACTCGTCGCGGACATCCGCAATCCGATGCTCCGCAACTTCGCTGATGTGCAGCAACCCATCGGTACCGGGAATGATTTCGACAAACGCTCCGAAATCCGCCAGCCGCGTCACTTTTCCGAGATAAGTCTTCCCTACTTCCGCCGTTGCCGTCAGATCGCCGATAATCTGCAGCGCCTTCGCCGCCGACGCCTGATCGCTCGACGCCACCTTCACCAACCCGGAATCCTCCACATCGATCTTCACTCCGGTCTGTTCCACAATGCTGCGGATCATCTTCCCGCCCGGCCCGATCAGATCGCGAATCTTATCCACCGGAATCTGCACCGTATAGAACCTCGGCGCAAAGTCGGAAATCTTCTCCCGTCCGGTCGTGATCACTTCTTCCATCTTCCCCAGAATGTGCAGTCGCCCGCGCTTCGCCTGCGCTAGCGCTTCCCGCATGATCTGCGAAGTAATGCCCGCAACCTTAATGTCCATCTGCAGCGCGGTAATCCCATCTTTCGTTCCGGCAACCTTGAAGTCCATGTCGCCGTAGTGATCTTCCGCGCCCGCAATGTCGGTCAGGATGGCATACTGCTCGCCTTCCTTCACCAACCCCATGGCCACTCCCGCCACCGGCGCCTTCAACGGAACTCCCGCATCCATCAACGACAGCGAAGCCCCGCAAACCGTCGCCATCGACGACGATCCATTCGATTCCAGAATGTCCGACACCACCCGCATCGCGTAAGGCCACGCCTCTTCCGTCGGCAGCACCGCCGACACCGCGCGCTCTGCGAGCGCGCCGTGTCCAATCTCTCTCCGCCCCGCCCCCCGCAAAAACGCAACCTCCCCCACCGAAAACGGCGGGAAGTTGTAATGCAGCATGAAGCGCTTTTTGGCTTCGCCTTCGAAGCCTTCGAGGCGCTGCATGTCGTCGGAGGTGCCGAGGGTGGTGGTTACTAAGGCTTGGGTTTCGCCGCGGGTGAAGATGGCGCTGCCGTGAGTTCGGGGCAGGATGCCGGCTTCGATCCAGATTTCGCGGACTTCGTCGAAGGCGCGGCTGTCGGGACGGTGTTTCTTCTCGATGACTTCTTCGCGGAAGATGCGTTCGCGGAGAACCTCGAAGTAATGCTTGAGCTTGGCCTGGGCTTCCTCGTCGTCTTCGGGGATGTCGGCCTGCAGTTTCTTCTTGAGCTCTTTGACCAGCGTGTGGCTCTCGGCTTTGGGATGCTTCTTGGTGTCGAGGCGGTCAGAGAGGTCGGCGCCGACTTTCTTCTTCAGCTGGTCGTAGTATTTCTGATCGAATTCCGGCGGGGTGACTTCGCGCTTTTTCTTGCCGACTTTCGAGCGCAGCTCGTTGAGGGCGGCGCAGATCTTTTTGACTTCGGTGTGGCCGAATTCGATGGCGTCGAGGACTACTTCCTCGCTCACTTCTTTGGCGCCGGACTCGATCATCACGATTCCGTCAGAGGTTCCGACGACCATGATGTTCAACAGGCTCTCGCGCATCTCGTCATAGGTGGGATTGATGATGAATTGCCCACCAATCTGGCCGACGCGGACTGCGCCGAGGGGGCCGAGGAACGGAATGTCGGAAAGGGTGAGAGCGGCGGATGCGCCGTTGATGCCGAGCACGTCGGGATCATTATTAGTATCGGCGGAGAGCACGAAGGCGATGACCTGGGTCTCGCACTTGAATCCGTCGGCGAACATGGGGCGCACCGGGCGGTCGATCTGGCGACTGGTGAGCACTTCGCGCTCGCTCATGCGGCCTTCGCGCTTGATGAAGCCGCCGGGAAAGCGTCCACCGGCGTAGGTGTATTCGCGGTAATCCACGGTGAGGGGAAAGAAATCAATGCCTTCGCGCGCATCGGCGTTGGCGGTAGCGGTGGCGAGGACGACGTTATCGCCCAGGCGGACCACGGCCGCGCCGTGGGCCTGCTTGGCCAGTTTTCCGGTTTCGAATGAGAGTTGTTTGCCTCCGGCGAGGTCGACTGTAACGCTGCTAACTTCTGGTTTCATATTTCATCCTTTAGAACAGCTGCTAGCTCCTAGCTTCTGGCTAGGAGCATTCGGCTCGAGGTAGATTGCGAGAGAAGGGCGCATCTGTGCTTCCAATCGATCTCGAATGGAGATTGGTGGGGTGGGATGCGCTCAAAAGATGCACGTTGCAGAAGATCCTCAATGCACGACCGGCTTCCGGAGGAAGGCGGCGTTCTCAGATACGTTTGTGGGAACCCTATCCCGGAATTACTTGCGGATGCCGAGCTTTCCAATGACCGTCTTATAGCGCTCGGAATCGTATCGTTTGAGGTAGTCGAGTAGGCGACGCCGCTTACTGACTAGCATGAGCAGGCCGCGGCGCGAGCCGTGGTCCTTCTGGTGCGTCTTGAAGTGGTCCGTCAACTGGCCAATGCGTTCACTAATGATGGCGATCTGAACCTCGGGACTCCCCGTGTCAGTCGCGTGCGTCTGATACTGGTCAATTACGGATTTCTTTTGCTCTCTGGCTAACACTCGCCTGGTGCACTCCTGTTCTAGTTTCGATTTATCTTGGTGACAGTAGTGAGGATATCAGGCGGGGGGTGGGGGTGTAAAGGCGGGCGATGCCAGCGCAGACGATCCGCACTCAGATATACTTCCGCCGTGGCGTCGCTGGTGAAGGCCTAAGGGATCGAGGGGAGCAATGATAACCAAAATCACGGTAGAGTCGTTCAAGTCACTGGAGAGCGTCGAGGTCGAGCTTGGCGCGGTGAACGTCTTCGTGGGGGCGAACGGCAGCGGCAAGAGTAATTTATTGGAAGCCGTCGGCGTATTGGGTGCGGCTGCCTTCGGCAGGGTAGATGACGAATCGCTGCTTAGGCGCGGCGTCAGGCCCGGCGTCCCCCAGTTGTATAAGTCGGCGTTCCCCACCACTCGGGCCGACAGACGTCCGCACATTTTCTTCGGTGCTGAAAACTCGGCGGCTCGCTATGAGGTCTCGCTCTGGAACCCTATCAAGGATCCCGACCCAGCGTGGCGATTCAAGACCGAAAATCTTTGGACCGAGGGTAAGAGACTCATAGATAGGGCGCCCTATAGGAAGCCCACAAAGGGGGTGCTCAATGCGGAACAGGGATACGCTGCTCTTAAGTCAGTCGAATTGAGCGAAACAGACCCCGCGACGGGCCTTCTCGAACTCCTAAGAAACTACGCGATTTATTGTGCAAACACTCCGACCTTGAGGGGGCTCGCCCAAGATCAACAGCCTCGGGAGCCGCTGGGACTGTCGGGGGGAAGGCTCCCCGATGCCATCTCCGAGCTGTTTCGCTCGAGAAGTCAGGAGTCAAACGAGTGGCTGCACGATTACGTGTTGCAGATCTGCCCGCTGATTGACTGGGCGGAAAGGTTTGGGTGGGCTCCCTCCAAGTCTATGCCGCTCTCCCCCTCGGCCGCAACGACGCCGCGCGTGGTCCGCTTTGTCGACCGTTTCATGAAAGAAAGCAGGAATCTGCTGAGCGGGTACGACGCGAGCGAGGGGGCGCTGTATATTCTTTTCGCTGCAGTCCTGATACTGCACCCAAGGTCGCCTCGGTTCCTGGCGATAGACAATTTCGACCAAGGTCTGAATCCTCGATTAGCGAGGCGACTGGCCGCCGCGTTTTGCAGTTGGGCTCTCGGATACAAGACTGAAAGACAGGTCCTACTGACCTCCCACAATCCGGCGGTTCTAGACGGTCTACCACTCCAGAACGATAGGGTTCGCCTGTTTGTTGTAGATAGAGACAACCGCGGACATACCGTTGTCAAGCGGGTAGAACTAAGCGAGGCCTTGCTCTCAAAGGCGAAAGAGGGATGGACTCTTTCCCGCTTGTGGGTCAATGGCCTGATTGGGGGGGTCCCAGATGTCTGACACTCTCAGAGTAGCCCTTGTTGCTGAGGGGCCGACGGACGGGATTGTGATCGAGGCGGCGATCACGTCGATCATGGGCGCGGTCCCCTTCGTCCTGAAGCAGCTCCAACCCGAGGAGTCGGCTTCCTTCGGACACCTTGGCGGAGGTTGGGGCGGTGTTTACCACTGGTGTCGTCAATCCGTGGCCCGGGCCGGCGCTCTAAGGAACGATCCGCTGTTCGTGATGTTTGACGTCCTGATTCTCCATCTGGACGCCGATGTGGCAGACAAAAGATACGCTGATGCCGGGATCGAGGAGCCCGTGCGGGACTTACCTTGCGCGCAACCATGCCCCCCTCCTGAAGCGACAACCAACCGACTGCGAGCGGTCCTACTCCGCTGGGCGAACGAGGCCGTGACTCCCCCGAAGACGGTCCTCTGCACGCCCTCAAAGTCTACGGAAGCTTGGGTGCTCGCTTCGCTTTATCCAGCCGATCATGTGGTGACATCGGGAAATCTGGAGAGCTATCCCACGCCGGACCGTAGGCTACAGGCCAAGCCGGCGGTCGGACGAGTAGTGACAGGTGGCAAGAAGATTCCGAAGTCATATCAGCAGCGAGCTCCTGAGATCACTGCCGCTTGGCCAAGTACCCGAGCAACTTGTTCGGAGGCTGACCGTTTTTCAGGGGAGTTTGACGCTGCACGTCCTCTCCCGTTGTAGGCAGAACAGCATGTTTCCTCGCTGGGGTTTCAGCCTCGGTTCGGAATGACAGGCCTTTTTTCCTTGGTCGTTTCCCCCGGCGGCTGAAGCTGGGTTTGTTTCTTGGGACGTGTTACGCGGCGCTTGGGGAATAAACCGGGGACAGACGGGACATTCCCCATTTCTCGGGACGACGGCGAGAGCGTACCTCAGCGGCTGAAGCCGGGTTAGTTTTTTCGGGCGGTTTACGGCACGGCTTAAGCCGTGCCCTTCCCGATCAAGGTCAAAATCTAGACCAACGTCAAGGGCGTCGGACAGGAGTGTCCGACCCACACGTGCAGGGGCAACACCAAGATCCCTCGCGTCGAAAATAAACCGGGGACAAAATAAACCGGGGACAGACGGGACGTTTCCTATGTCACAGTCAAATTGCATCGGCCGGTTCACTGCAGGCGAGATGCATAGGTCCTTCGTCGGGAGTCGCCCGCTGCGCGTGCGACTCCGCTTCCTCAGGATGACAGCGCAGGGAAAAACTGGGGACAGACGGGACGTTCCCCATTTCTCGGGACGACGGCGAGAGCGTACCTCAGCGGCTGAAGCCGGGTTAGTTTTTTCGGGCGCTTTACGGCACGGCTTAAGCCGTGCCCTTCCCGATCAAGGTCAAAATCTAGACCAACGTCAAGGGCGTCGGACAGGAGTGTCCGACCCACACAATCAAAACCCCGGGGCTGAAGCCCGCGTGGATTATGGAGCTTTACGCGGCGCTGAAGCGCCGCTCTTCCACGGTGCTGCACGCGTCCCGTTGATCGTCATGCACGAATAAACCGGGGACAGACGGGACGTTTCCTATTTCTCGGGACGACGGCGAGAGCGTACCTCAGCGGCTGAAGCCGGGTTAGTTTTTTCGGGCGCTTTACGGCACGGCTTAAGCCGTGCCCTTCCCGATCAAGGTCAAAATCTAGACCAACGTCAAGGGCGTCGGACAGGAGTGTCCGACCCACACGGGCAAGAGCCTGGGGCTGAAGCCCGCGCGGGTTGTGGAGCTTTACGCGGCGCTGAAGCGCCGCTCTTCCACGGTGCTGCACGCGTCCCGTTGATCGTCATGCACGAATAAACCGGGGACAGACGGGACGTTTCCCATTTCTCGGGACGACGGCGAGAGCGTACCTCAGCGGCTGAAGGGTTAGTTTTTTCGGGCGCTTTACGGCACGGCTTAAGCCGTGCCCTTCCCGATCAAGGTCAAAATCTAGACCAACGTCAAGAATAAACCGGGGACAGACGGGACGTTTCCTATGTCACAGGGAAATTGCATCGGTCGGTTCACTGCAGGCGAGATGCATAGGTCCTTCGTCGAGAGTCGCCCGCTGCGCGTGCGACTCCGCTTCCTCAGGATGACAGCGAAACTCAAAATCAAGATCAAGGTCGAAGGCGACGGACAGAGCCTGCCCTGAGCGGAGCCGAAGGGAGTGTCCGTCCCACACGGGCAAGGGCCTGGGGCTGAAGCCCGCGTGGATTATGGAGCTTTACGCGGCGCTGAAGCGCCGCTCTTCCACGGTAGTCCGGGCCTTTGTGGTCGCCACCCGCCAGCGTCAAAAGCTGGCGGGTGCGCGATGAGAATGCCTTGACGAGGCATTGCTGAGAACGCGGCGCAAGGGATCCTTCGACTGCGCAACCAACTCCGCTTCGCGGAGTGGCTGCTACGCTCAGGATGACAATGGGGGCGGGGTTTGTTTAGGCGAATTCCAGGCCGTCGGGTTCGTAGAGGAGGTGCCAGGCTTCGCGGTAGGGGGTGCTGGGGTGGGGCTTGCGGTTGCGTTTGGGGGCTAGGCAGAGGGCGGTCATGCCGAGGATGTGGGGGAGGGGGAAGATGAACCAGGAATCCTCGGGGATGACGTAGGCGGCGAAGAAATCGATTTCGGAAAGTTTGTAGGGGACGGCGCGTCCGTGGATGCGGCGGTGGGCGTTGACGCGGTAGACGCCGGACTGCATTTGGGTGGTGGCTTTGACCTGGACGCGGATGAGGCGGGGGCGGAAGCGGGGGTCGAGGTAGGTGGTGAGAGGGCCGAGGTCGGGAGGGTAGCAGCGATGGCAGTCGAGGATGAGGTCGTAGCGTTCGCTGTCGCCGTAGGGGCGGGAGACGCCGAAGCGGTGGCGGGCGGCGGCGAGAGCGAAGGCGAGTTCGGAAACCTCTCCGCAACGCTTGGTGGCGTCTTCGCGTTCGAAGGGAGTTTGAGGGCGCGGGGCGGGCAGGGCTTGGGCCGGACGCTGGTTGCGTCCGTGGGGCGGGCCCTTGCGTCTGCGCATGGATTCAGGTGTTGAGTATTGGGTGTTAGATCGTCGATCGTCGGTCTTCGGTCTTCGGTCCGGGAAATATCCCGGGGAAAAAAAAGGGCGCAAGCTGGAGGGCCTGCGCCTTTTTCGATCTATACCTCTATTATATCACGTTCAGGGGGGTGAATGAGTCACGATTTTAGATTTATTTGCCGAATGGAAGCAATGAGTTACGGGGAAAAGGTCAAGTTTCGCTCTTGACAAGATTTGGGGAGAGTGAGGGAACGAAGGCGGGTGGTCCGCAAAGAACGCGAAATTTAGAATGACCACCCGCCCGCGCGTTTGAGCGACGCATATATCATCTAGTCATTTTCGGCTTCCCTTATCGAGGGACTTCCATAGCATCGCGTGCCCGCTCTACATTCGAGAAGTCCCAGCTCTGGAATGGAGGAACCGAATGGCCGGCAATTACGATCGCGAACTGGAAATGGAGTTGGAACAGGAATTCGGGGGCGATTTTGAAGGCGAGCTCGAACTGCCCTACGACCCCGACGAGGCAGCTGCCTCAGCTGCAGCCTCTGCGCGAGCCAACCGCGAGCTATACGCGAAGTATCAAGCGGCTTGCAAGGGCCGCCGCATCTTGAAGAGGTTGACGCGAATGAAACCCGGCTCACTCGAGGAAGCCACGATGCTGACAAAAAGAATCGCTGGCCTTCCCCAACTGTTTAAAGACTTGGCCGACCTGAAACTGAAACACCCGGTCTCGAAGGTGCCGGACCCAGAATACGGGCGGAAATATGCGGAGCTGGTGACGCGTCTCGGCTATCACCCGGACGAGGCACTTGGGACATTGGACGAAGCATTGGCTCAAGCCAGATGCGAGCAGAGCTTGAACAGTTGGCTGTTTGTGGCCCCCTGTGGTGGCATGGAAGTGGACGATCCGGAGCACACCAGCCTGCAAGTGGCCGACTGGTACGCTCGAACGGAGTTGGGCGGAGCGCGAGCGAGCCCGAAGGTCACGTGCAAAGGTAACGGTCAATGGTGCGACGTGGATTATCCCCACGGCATTACGATTCGAGTGAGCTTTGACAAGGTTCCAGACTCCCTCATGGCCCGCCAGGTAGCGCCGAAACCAGGTCCGCTTCGTGTGTACGCTTACTCTTGCTTTCAGGGGCAACTAAGTCTGCGTTAAGGCCGCCAGGAATAAACCGGGGGAATAAACCGGGGACAGAAGGGACGTTTCCTATGTCACAGGGAAATTGCATCGGCCGGTTCACTGCAGGCGAGATGCATAGGTCCTTCGTCGAGAGTCGCGCGCGCAGCGGGCGATTCCGCTTCCTCAGGATGACAGCGCAAGGCGGACGGACGAATGCGTCCGTCCCCACGCGGGCAGGTATGGTGCAGGCGATAACCAGGGTCCCTCGCCCTGCGAGGGATGACAAGCTTGCTCGGCATGACACCCTTATTGATTACGCGAATTCGAGGCCGTCGGGTTCGTAGAGGAGGTGCCAGGCTTCGCGGCAGGGGGTGCTGGGGTGGGGCTTGCGGAGTTACGGGGAAAAGGTCAAGTTTTGCTCTTGACAGGTTTTTGGGCAAATGGGATTTCTCGTGGTTTCCTGAATTGTGACGGAGTGGCCAAAACAGGACAGATTGGGCGGGAGCGTTCTGCCACACTGCAACCATGACAACTCAAACCATTAAAGAATACCTTGACGAGGAGCGGGAAAAAGCTAGCGAAACTCAGCTGCGAACGGAAGAAGAAGCGGCGCGCATCCAGCCGCTGCAGCATGGCCACCACCGCATGGCAAAACAGCCTGAGCGCACGGCAAGAAAGCCCAAGCTGACGTTGCTGCCTCCGGTTAAAGCCGCAACCAAGAAGAAGAAAAAGAAAAAGACGGTTGCTGTGGCTCGCAAGAAAACCCGCGTCTCGGGAAAGATGGCAGTGAAAATCCGCAAGCGAGCGTGAGGGGCTCCAACCACATTCAGGAAATCCGCAACCAATCAGTATAAGGAGAACTCATGAATAAGGATCAAGTGGCAGGCAAGATCGATCAGGCAGTGGGCAAAGTGGAGCAGAGCGTCGGAAAAACAGTTGGGAGCAAAAAGCTGGCCAACAAAGGGGTGGTCAATCAAGCCAAAGGGGCGGTGCAGGAAACCTGGGGTGATGCCAAGGACGCCGCGAAGCAGATCCACGAATCGCACAAACAGGCCGCCGCCGAAAAGGACACCCAGAGGCGAGAGAACCTCAGCCAGTCTGTGGATGACACGAAAGCCAAGGCCAAGGTCAAGATTGAGGAGTTCAAAGAACGCCACTCGGCGTGATCGACCCTTCCCTGGATTTATATTATCGGCAATATCTTCAGTTGAGGCTGCCCCGTCTGCGGTTTTCGGCGGACGGGCGCGGTGAGCTTGATCATTCAGTTCGCCCGTTTGTGCTGTCCCCTTCGGCTTCGCCCAGAGGCAGACTTGTCCCGACCTTTTGCGCCTGACGGCGTGAAACGTTTGCGGCGGGGACGACACTATCCTTTAACGGCTCCGACAAGTCTAGCGAATTGAGATGAGCCGAATTCAACGAAGGAATCCCAAAACATGCCGACCCAAGCAGAAATCGAGCTCGCAGAAGAAGAGCTCGCATTCGCAGAGCGCGCTTACCGTAGAACCTTACACAACCTTATTGCGATGGCGAAGTTGACGCTGGCGGCGAACCTGCAAGATACAGGCGCCCTAGGGGGAGACACGATCAATAAGGATGGTGAGCTTCTGGACCCGCCGCTGAACGTGTAGGGAAAGCGAGGCTCGGGGGCGCTCACCGGATGGATATGCACCAACATCCATTCGGATAGGGAAAAAGCGGCGAGTGATCCGAGGTGAAATTGGGTTTTCCTGGCGTATGTCATTGCAAGGGCGGGGATTGTTGAACGTGCTTTACCCCGCTCCGAGTTGGCCCCTGGCTTGCGAAGTGGCTGCAGAGTTCCCAGGAACTGGAGGCCCACAAAAGGCGCGTTTCCTTCCCCGCAGGAGGTTAAGAAATGGATCTGCTTAAGTGGTTCCGGCCAAAAACCGAATCGGACCCGGAGGAGAACGATCCGCCGTGGAAGCCGGATCCCGACTTTCCTCGAGCGGTGGATGATGCGATGCGTCTGCTGGTGTATTCGGCGGAAACGGGAAGAAGCGTCGATGACACGACGCGGACCAGCATTTTGCGAGCGAAGGCTGCCACCAGCGCGGGATGGGATGACACGCAAGCGGCGAGTTTGCTGGCGGCGCTGACGAAACTCGCTGACGAACTAAAACCGGTTACGGCGGAGAGTTTAGAAGCGTCGGCTGACCGCCTGACCAAGCCCACGATCAAGACTTTGCGGCTGTGGGCCTGCCTCCTGGCGATTCCGATATTTTTGTTTTCCGTGCTCGGCTTTGTGACTTCTTCGATATCGAGTGCCATTCGCACCGACATCGCCACCGCCAACGAGTTGGTAGTAAAGCTTAGGGGGGAGCTGGGGACACAGGCGGCGCCGACGAAAGGAACTCCCGAGAAGCCGGAGCTCCCCGAGGGGCTTAACGAGGGAGATGTCATCACGCAACTGCAGCAATACGCCTCGACGATTCGAGCTATCGACGCCCGATCTCGTCAATTGAATTTGCTGGTGTTGAGTGCCGAGCAAGATCCTTATGCCAAGTACCGATGGAACCGGAAACTAAGTGGCAAGCAGAATGAAGACAACCAAAAAACGCTCAAGGAGATGTTCCAGCTGCCAGTGGGCCTGCCCAACATGCCGCTTGCTCTGGATACGTTAACCAGCACCTATCAGGACGTTCGGTCGTTCGGCCAGGACGTTCTCGATCTGGTTTCGGTTTCCTACGGCGCGATCACCACCTGCCTGCTCCCGATTCTGTATGCACTTCTAGGTACCTGCGCCTATCTGCTGCGGTCTTTCGAAGAGGAGCTAAGGACCCTGACGTTCACGCCCTCTTCGCGGGCAAATTGGGCCCGTTTTCTGATTGCTGGCATTGGCGGAGCCGTAGTGGGGCTGTTTGGCAATTTCTCCATCACGGAAGGAGCTTCCATCTCGCCCCTGGCCATCGCATTTCTCGTGGGATACGCGGTGGACGTATTCTTTTCGTTCCTGGAGGGTATGATGCAGTCGTTGACCAGGCCCAAGAGCAGCGCGAGTTCAAAAGCCACCGCAACATAATCAGCGAGAAGCCAGCTCATAAAGGTAAGGAGTACGCCTCTCGCTCCCTCATGGGCCAAAGCCCGCGTCTTTATTGGGCTTGGGCGATAGGACTGAACGGGCTGCGGAAAAAGTGTCTCCCGGACGGGATCGCCACCTCAGCGGCTAAAGCCGCCTTTGGAAATGATCCGTTATCGCAGCGGTGAACCGCTGCGCCACCCAAAATCAAGTGCAACCCGGGCTGGCTTATCGGCGGTGTCGTGAGGTTGGAACGGCGCAGGCGTCGGGCTTTCGGCGGGTGAGTGCGAGCTTGACCGTCCTGACTAATCGGGAGTCAGGCCGAGAAACTCTTCGTGTCCTTCGAAGATCTCGGAGAGCAGATTGCGCGATGGTTGCTTCCGCGCGGGCGGCTTCGGCTCAGAGAGTTTCACGGTTCTCTTCTCGACGGCTAGCTCCTCTTCTTCGGGGGCGAGGGTTGGGGCGGTGACCATAGGATTTCTCCTTAGGATAGAAGCTACTGGATAAAAGCTACGCAATTTGGCGGCGCGGTCCAATGACCGGAATCACAGCCCGGTGTGATGAGAGGGCGAGGCGGAAAGTCAGGCTATAATCCATCCGATTGTGGGAGGGATGGAGATGGCTGCGCCGAAGAACAATCCGCCGAGCTCGGCGGCTTACGTGGTGGACCCGAGGGTGCGAATTGGGCATGTGCACTTGAAGGTGGCTGACTTGCAGCGGGCGCTGCGGTTTTATAGCGGAGTGTTGGGACTCGAAGTGATGCAGCGCTACGGGGATGGGGCGGTATTTTTGTCAGCGGGCGGATACCACCATCACATTGCGCTGAATACGTGGGAGAGTCTGGGAGGTTCACCGCCGCTGGCGGGGACAACGGGGCTGTATCATACGGCGATTGTTTATCCGACACGGGCGGCGCTGGCCACGGCGCTGCGCAGAGTGCTGGCGGCGAAGATTCCGCTGCAAGGTGCGGCGGACCACGGCGTAAGCGAATCGATTTACCTGAACGATCCCGATGAAAACGGAGTTGAATTGTATTGCGACAAGCCCAAGGAGAAATGGCCGCGTGCGGCGGACGGGGCGTTGGAGATGTACACGCGGCGGCTTGACTTGCACGAACTGTTGAGAGAGGCGCCGGAGGGAAGCGAGATGGAGAGCGGGCCTCGGGATTTGTAGGAGAAGTTCCTGGAGGAACTATAGGTCGAGGAAGCGGGTGCGGTCTTGAGCGCTGGGGAGAATGCAGGTTTCGGAACGGCCGAAGATGCGGTAACGGCGGCGGGCGATGGCGTTGTAGACAGAATCGCGAAGGAACCGGGGCAGGAGTTGCAGAAAGAATGCGGCGGCACGCGAGAGACCTCCGAGTTGATGAAGGATGAAGAGGACGGCGTCGGAGCGGGAGAGTAGAGACTCGCCGGGGAAGTCATGATTGACGACGACGGCGACAGTATCCAGATCGCGGGGGTTAGCGCCGTGCCGGGTGAGGATGCGGGCGGCTAGCGCGCTTTGCAGCGAGGCGAAGCGGAAGACGGCATTGCGATCGCGGCGGAGGATGAATTGGACGAGGCGGTTGCAGAGTCCGCAGACGCCGTCGTAGAGGAGGATGGGCGGAGGCATGGAGGAGCGATAAGGAAGACTTTAGCATTTGCGGCTTGAAGGCATCCGTTCGGCTTCGGGCTTCGGGCTTCGGGCTTCGGATCTGGATCTGGATCTGATGGCAGGGGTGAAATGCTCAGGGTTTGTGCTCCTGGCGTTTTGGGTGATCGGCGCAAACGTGCAGGCTGAACGCTTTGTCGCGCTGCAACTCGAAGGCGCGCATCATTTCATCGAAAGACGTGCCTGCGGGCGGACCAGAGGGTTTGAACAGCCATCCACATTCGGAGCAACCAAAGCCCCGAAAACGCGGTTGCTCAATCCATACCAGTTTCTGGTTCATGGCCGCCTATGTCGCTGTAGCCTGACGTCTCGTGACCGCGTGGCCTAGAACCTGCCTGCCGTTGGCGGCGCACTGAGTAGTTAGCGCAGAAAACCGTCACCCAGTCTGGGCGCAGCAGAAGATGCACAAAGTGAAGGCGAAGTGTACACGCGCCAAGTTCGATAGTCTGTCGGGCATCCTACATAGACGAGGAAGCGATTGTGGCCGCGCGAACGTGTGATTTCGCGGGATGAAGGACAACGGAAATCGCATTCGAGTTTGGTCCGGTTTCGTGTGTAATGCTGCTCGCACGCCGGATGGCTGGGTCAATGTAGGGTAGCCTACAGAAGCTCGCGTTTGGACCCTGTATACTCCGCCGTGTAGCGCGAACAAACACAATTCCTGTTTGGCACATGACGGCGGGCGAATTCATACCCGCGTCCCGGAGGCTTTTCAGTTCCAGCTCGTGGCGCGCAAAGACCCCCAAGTCGTGCATTCCGGCGAGCGGACGAATGGCGCAGGAAAGCCAGTCGGCAATAAAATACTTCTATCGATCTCCGATAGCGAGTACAAGTTACTTCGGCCACACCTCGAACACGTCAACTTGCCAAGCCATCTAGTGCTTCACGAAGCGGGCGCAAAGCTGGAGTTTGCGTATTTCCCGAATCGAGGTTTGATTTCTCTTGTTGTCGTAATGGAAGATGGCAAGACGGCCGAAGCTGGGATAGTTGGCAACGAAGGCTTTAGCGGAACTCCAGCGGCGGTTGGCCTGAGCCGGGGCCCGTTGCGGGCGGTGGTGCAAGTGACGGGGGACGGATTTCGGGTAAAAGTTGCGGCCCTGCAAAATGTGCTGGAGTCCGCTCCAGGTCTGCAATTGATGTTGCACCGCTACGCCGCAATTCGGGGGATGCAGGTTGCGCAAACAGCCGCGTGCAATCGGCTGCACGATGTTAAGCAGCGCCTGGCCCGGTGGTTGCTAATGACCCAGGACAGAGTGGATTCGGGATCGCTCCCCATCACTCATGATTTTCTGGCGACGATGCTAGGGACAGACAGACCTAGCGTGAGCCTGGCAGCCGGTGTTCTGCAGAGGAAGGGACTCATCGAGTACACCCGTGGCGCGGTGAAGATCATGAACCGCAAGAAACTCGAAGACTCAGCTTGCGAGTGCTATGGGATTATCCGACAGTACGATGGCGAGCTCGGCTTGAAATAAGTCCGCCGAGTGAGTCGAACTCGGGTCGGATTACATCCAGATTCAGATCCAAAACAAAATCAAACGTGCGGGGATAGGAGTGTCCGCCCTGCGCGGGCTACGAGCCGAGGCGGAGGAGTTCGGAGCGGAGGCGGGGGTGGCGCTGGGTCTGGCGGAGGTAAGGCATTTCGTTGGGAGCGGATTTGGCGCGGATGATTTTGATGAGTTGATGTTTTTCGGCGGGCGTCCAGCGGGTTAGGTTGGGGATCAGAGCCAGGACCAGCGACCAGTTTTCCAGAGACTGCTTTTGGGCCGGGGTCCAGCGGGTGGGGTTGAGGTTTAGGGCTCGGGTGATTTGGGCGATTGAGGCTTGCCGGAGTTTGTGGGCGTCGCCATTGAATTCGCGCGACATGCGGTTGGCGATGCGCAGGCCGAGGTTGCGGGTGGAGAAAGTGTCCCAGGGGCCGGCGTTGTCGCCACGGGGGCTGAAGCCCGTTTCTTTCAAAGTTCGCGCTACGCGGCCCTGGAAGGGCCGCCCTTCCAGGGTAGTGCCGGCCTCGAGGCGGCTCCGCACATCTGGTTTCGTGAGTCTCTCGGCGGATGGTCTCAGTTCATAAAACACGTGGGCTTCGGCGAGACGTTTCAGGGTGCGGGGCGGAGTGCGATATTTTGGGTTGGCGGCGATTCTCTTCTCTTCTCTCTCACTCAATTTCCGCAGGTCGGGGCGGCCGGAGCGGAAGCCGAGCTTGCGGTAGAACCAGAAGGCGCCGGAGTCGATGGCTTCGTCGTTGTTCTGGCCGATCTGGTAAGGATAAATCGAAATACATTTTGCGGCGGTGAGGGCGCAGAGACAGCGCAGGGCCTGGGCGTAGATCCAGGCGGTTTCTCCCTGGCGGTAAGTGTAGAAAGTGTTGAAGCCGACCTCGATCCATTCGCAGAGGCCGATGGCTTCGACGTAGTTGATGGGGACGCCGTTTTTCAGAGTGTATCCGGCGAGGTAGGCGCGGATGGGGAGACGGCGAGTGGGCGGGAGTCCCCAGAAATGCATGACGACGCCGCGGCCGAGATCGGCGCGGACGACGGAGCTGGGATCGCCGAGCGTGGTGCCGTAGAGTTCGCGGTAGCGGACGGCCATGACTTCGCGGATAGCGTGCATGACGGATTCGCCGGAGGCGAGCGAGACCTTTTCGAGTTTGGGTGGGGGTTGAGATAGTTCGTGGGAGAGAGAGACGTCGCTGCGCTGGATGAGCGGGACGTTGTGGAAGTAGAAGCGGCGGGGGCGAGTGAAGTTGCGGGTGCGGGAGAGTTTCAGGTTTTCGAGATTCCAGCGAATGGGGAGACGAAGGGAATCGTAGAGTTCGGAGCGCTGGCGGGCGGGAAGTGGGAGTTGCGCGAAGCGGGTGAGGAGCCAGGGAAGCGGGTTTTGACGGCCGCGGGCGTGGTCGAGCCAGCGCTGCCACGGGAATGTTGGCTTCGACGTCGGCGTCTTCTTCGAGCAGAGGAATGAAACGCGGCCAGGTATTGGTACGGGCGCGCTCGGCTTGGTAGTCGTCCCAGTAATCGTTCCAGGCTATGTCAACATTGCGTGGAATACGGTGGGCGAGCCAGTGAGCGACGTCGAAGGAGAGCGTGTCCTGCATGGTGGTGGCGGCGATGCCGGAAGTGTCGAAGTCGTCGAATGGGGACATGTCGGCGTTGGCGGTGCGGAGTTTCTCGATGCGTTCGTGAAAGGTATTGAGAAGACGCTCGACGCGCGGGATGTGGGATGGCGAGTGCGGAAACGCGCGGAGAAAAAGCAGGCACTCGTGGAAGCGGATGAGCTGGTGAGGGTCAGTGAGTTGGAGCTTGGAGAGTTGGGCGAGGAGTTTGGCGATGAGGGTGGAGTGGCCGGAGTCGAAGCGACCTTTGGCGGCTTCGAGTGCGGTCAGGAGTTGGTTGGGGTCTTGTTCATCAGGTTCGTGGGAAGTGAGCGGCATGGGCGGCGAGATAGTGTAACGCAGGCGGGGGATGCGAGTCCTGCTACCCTCGCTGAAAAATACGAAGGATCTGCCATTGGCTTTATCCGCAGGAGATCCCTCACGCGGCTGAAGTACGCCGCGTTTCGGGATGACGGCCTCATAAAAGAGGATGTGGTTGAGACTTGTAACTACCCCTTAGTTCTTCCAGGTGAGTTCCGCGAGATATACGCCACCTTGTCCCCAGCCAGCGCGAGAGACAAACCATTTTCCATCCGGGGTATGAATCACTTCGGCGGCGTGGGCGGGAAATTTCGCGACCAGATTTGCAGCGTCCCAATGAAAGGGCGTCGCGCTCTCGTAAACTGCGGTTTCGTTGTAGCCGTGATTGGTGCAGACAAAGAGGTAGTACTTTTCATTGCGAGAAACCACGAAGGGTGATTCGGTGGGACCGCCGTAGGTGCCGACCTCAGGATCACGGAAGACTTCCTGCTGGTGCGACCAATGAATCAAGTCCGGACTGGTGGCAACCTTTACCGTGTGGTTCCCGCCGGTAGGCGTGCTGGTGGCGACGTAATACAGCAGCCATTGATCGTTGAATGGGATTGCCATGGGGTCACGCGAGTCGTAGCCATCCACTACCATTGGATTCGCGGGGTGCCGCTCCCAGTTCCAGAGATCGGATGAAGTGGCGAGATGAATGCGATACTTCGCGTGGTCCCTTCCGCCAGCGCAGTAGTACATCCAATAAAGGCCATCATGCCTCAGTACATACGGGGCCCATACAACCCTTTCATTGTATTTTGTGGTGGCGTGCATAACGGACGATTGCCTGGTCCACGGACCCATGAGATCGGGAGCGGTAGCATGGGCGAGAAACTTTTCCTGATAGGGATTCGCGGGTTCGCGATGAGTGATGCCGAAAAGATGCCACTGACCATCCTCGGCTCGAATGAAGGTGTGGTCGTTGATGTACCAGCGGGTTTGTTCTCCGATCGAGGGATCGTAGATTTTATTGAATTCACCGACTCGCAATGCAGGATTCGGCG
This sequence comes from uncultured Acidobacteriaceae bacterium, assembly GCA_963749985.1. Classification (GTDB taxonomy): domain Bacteria; phylum Acidobacteriota; class Terriglobia; order Terriglobales; family Acidobacteriaceae; genus Sulfotelmatobacter. The sequence goes on from CAVVOS010000012.1 coordinate 449,522, forward strand.
GGGCTGTAGCGATCTGCGTTGAATTCGCCATCAATCGCCAAGGCGCGGCGAGGCCGGCAACGATGGCTCCGCCGGCGAAGCCGAGACTCTTCAAAACCTGGCGGCGAACGGAGAAGAATTCTGGCGAATGGCGCGGCGCGGTTCGAATCACGCGTAGCCTTTCTTCTTCCAGACGTCCCAGTCCTCCTGGACGGCTTGGAGCATGGCTTCGGCGGCGTGGTGCAGCCATTTGCCTTTTTGTTTGGCGATATGGTGAAGAACGAGTTTGCGGGCAGACGGGCTGCCGAGATGAATGTTGGCAGTTTCCCATCCCATGGCGTGCAGAAGGCGGAGTTCGGTATCGGGGGCGCGCAGGGAGGCGAGTTCGATGCGGGAGCAGTCGGGGGCAAGACGGCGAACGATCCAGCGTCCACGCAACTGCACGAAAGGATCGGGACAGCGCACGGCCCGGTTGATGATGGTCTGGTAGAGGATTTCGGCTGGACCTTCATTTTTTCCGGCGCCCTTCTTAGCCTCGACGGTCTGCGCCCAGTGCGCGGCCGAAGGGACCAGAGCCTTAGCTTCGCGGGCGATGCGGCCTCCGTTCCAGTCGGCAATCGCCACGTAGCGGGCGTGGCCGAGGCTGCCCAGTCCAGCAGTTCGGTGGGCAATGCGAAACGGAATTCCGGCGGACTGCATTAAATGTTGCAGAGCGTCGATGGCGCTGACGGGGCATTCGGCTTTGAGGGTGGGAAGCGCGTCCATCTTCTGCCAGAAGTGGACGGGATCGCGGAGTTCCCCTTGGGCTATGCGGCGCAGCCATTGATGCCTTTCCCCGAGGACGAAAGGGCAGCCTTTTGCCTGCATGGATTCGCGATAGCCCTCGAGCATGGCGCCGCAGATGTCTTCTCGTTTGAGGGGGAGACGTCCGGCATCGACGGCAAGATGAGCGCTGACGGCGAGGCGGACTAAGTCGATGGTATAGGCCATGGGGGCGGCTTCATCGAAATCGTTGACGCCCCAGATGAGGCGGCCTTCGAGGTCGCGCCAGGTACCGAAATTTTCGATGTGAAGATCGCCGACGGCGAGAACATGCGGCGCCTGGGCGAGATCGGGACAGACCTGAGGCCAGAGTTGCGCCCAGCGGTAGTAAGTGGCACGGAAGAACATGAAGACGTCCGCCTTCATGTTGGCGTGTTTAAGGCGGAGATCTCTCTGGTCGATTCGAGTGCGTTGAGCCAGCCAGGCTTCGAACTGGCGGGTGGCTTTGACTACGTTCATGCGGGCAACGATAGCGGCGGGGAGAAGAGGAAGTCAAATGACGGCGAAAGGCTTTTCACCACAGAGGCACAGAGACACAGAGACACAGAGAAGAACAATAAATACAAACCGAACAGGCGAGGGCAAAAACGAAGGTTCTTCAACACCAAGAGCGCATCGGGAACACAGAGAAAATCTCTATCGGCCTTTGTGTTTCCTCCGTGTCTCCGCGACTCCGCAACTCCGTGGTGAAAATAACAACCGGCGCAAGGTGCGAACTCGTCAGTCCACGCCTTGCGCCGGCTACGCGCCCAGAGGAGGCGCAAGCTTAGTTTTTGAAGAAGGCGGCGTTGCTCTCGATGAAAGGCTTCTTGTCGTCGGGGATATCGTCGGCGGCGAGGATCGAATCCGAAGTGCAGGCCGGGACGCAGGCGCCACAATCGATGCACTCAGCGGGATCGACAAAAAGCTGAGTGGCCTCTTCGAAGCCGGGCTCATCCTGCTTGGGATGAATGCAATCGGTGGGGCAGACATCGACGCAGAGGGAATCCTTGATGCAGGAATCAGTGATTACGTAGGCCATGATGAAGAAAATCTCCGATATAAGATTCAGCGTTCTGGTTCCGCTCGATTTTCAGTGTAGCGGGGAGAAGGATATGAGGCCGTGACGTGGATCACGGTTGGGTGTGAGCTTGGCGCGGGTGGCAGAGCGAAGAGGCAGATGACGAGAATCACGCAGATGAGTGACGGCGGTCACGGAAATGAAGATTGGGGCAATGGCAGAATGTCGACATTGAACTAGTCCTTACTAGTTGAAGAATCGCCCGGTCCCAACCCACAGAACCCCACAAGCCGTAACCCCAGACGGCGGGACCGGGCGCCTTAAAAAAACAATCAGATCGCAGGGCCGTCTTAGTTTTCAAGCTCGCACGGCAGCGTGGCGGCGTCTGAAGCGGCCACCAGCGCGACACGCGGTTGCGGCCCGATGAAGCCGGGCCGCCGGACGGCCGAGGGCCGCTGCCCCCACACGAGTGTGTGTCTGGCCTGACACGGTGACCTCGCGTGGCCACTCCATGCGCCCACAACACCTCCTGTAAGTCATTCTTTTTCAATCCCGTGAAGGTTGGTGCTCATCCTGCGATATAGGTTTGCGAGAGGCTTGCGGCGCACGGGCTTCGGGCTTCGGGCTTCGGGCTTCGGGCTTCCGGCTTCCGGCTTCGATTGGAACGAGTTCACTGCGGGGCGGATTCGAAAACATTTTGGGGAGGGAACGAGTATGCAAATGGCGATCACATTCATGGCGGTGGTGGCGGGCATGGTTTTTTCGTTGGCAGTGGCGCTTCTGGCGGAGGAATTTATTTTCGGGCAGGTGTTCCGGCTGTTCTTTGTTCGACAATCTGTGCGGCAATCCGTCCCGCAATTTGCCCGGCAGACCGTAGCGGCGAAAACGGAGCAGAAGGGCTAACCGACCAAGGAAGACATCAATATTGGGGGTGAGGTACTGGATGGATTCTCACCGACTGATCAAAGTCGCAGCGGAGTGGACGGTGAGATATGATGCGAACGATTCGGTAGAACGGTTGCGGGCGGGAGCGGACTGAAGCCGGCGGCTGGACGAGGTGTGGGTGGAAAGAGAAGAATGATGTTTCGCCGCAAACTGTTGGGGGTATTCGCGCTGACGGTGTTTCTGTCGGTGGCGGCGGTGGCGTGGCTGGTGTCAGAGGTAACGCGGCGAGCCTTCGTGCGCAGCGAAGATGAAAGAACGGCGGCACTGGTGACGCAGTTCCGGCGCGAGTTTAACCAGCAGGGCGAGGACGTGGCGCGGAGAGTGGAGACGATCGCCGCGTCGGAAGCCGTCAGCCGCATGGCGTTGGCGTTGAATCGCGCCCCGGCGGATTCGGGTCCTTATTTTGAGTCGGCGAAGACGATAGCGGAGAACAGTCAACTCGACTTTCTGGAGTTTGTGGAAAGTGATGGGACGATCGTTTCTTCGGCGCAGTCGCCGGCGAAGTTTGGATATCCCGAGGGTGCGGCCGGCAGTTTTTCCGGGGCGGCTGATCAGGAAGCATTTCTGAAGCAAGAAGAATTGCAGGATGGAACAGCGCTGGGTTTGTTTGCGGTACGCGCGACGTTGGTGGGAGAGCGTCCGGTCTATGTGATGGGCGGGCGGCGACTGGATAAGGAGTTTCTCTCGGGGCTGGATTTGCCGGTTGGCATGCGGGCTCTGCTGTATCAGAATCGCGGGAATCGGTTCTCAGCGGAGTTGCTGATCGATCCTTCGGCATCTTCTTCTACCTCTACATCTTCGTCCGACAAATTCCGCGCTCCAGAAAAGCTGGAACCGCTCATCGATGCAGTGCGGCAGTATGGGCAGGAAATGACGGGAGTTGTGGCGTGGTCGGGGGATCGGGCGGAGGATGAAGTGTTTCATGCGATTCCGCTGCTGGGAGCGGGCAAGGGCAAGGAACGTCCGCTGCTGGCAATTCTGCTGATCGGAAACTCGCGGCGGACGTATGTGGAGTTGATGCGGCACATCCGGTCGGCGGCGTTGATCGTGGGAGGCGGAGGAATTCTGCTGGCGATTCTGCTGAGCAGTTGGGCGGCGGCGCGAGTGACGCGTCCGGTAGAGCAACTGGCGCACGCGGCGCAGAAAGTGGCGGCGGGAAATTGGGATGCACGCGTGGATGTGTTGGGCGATGACGAGCTAGGACAATTGGCCGACTCGTTCAATCGAATGACCACCGAGTTGCTGGGGCAGCGAGAACGGTTGTTGCAGGCCGAACGGGTGGCAGCATGGCGGGAGCTGGCGCGGCGGCTGGCGCATGAGTTGAAGAATCCGCTGTTTCCGCTGCAGCTTACGGTGGAGAATCTGGTGCGGGCGCGGCAGCAGAATCCGGAGCAGTTCGAGGAAGTGTTCCGGGAGAGTTCGAGAACGCTGCTGGCGGAGATTGCGAATCTGAAAGGAATTATTGGAAGGTTCAGCGAGTTCTCGAAGATGCCGCAGCCGCAGTTGCAGCGGGTGCAGGTGAATGAAGTGATTCGCGGCGTGGTGCAGCTTTTTCAGGCGCAGCTGGAAGCGCCGGGGCGTGCGAAGATCAGCTGTGAGCTGGAGCTTGATCCGCACCTGGAGCCGGTGGCGGCGGATGCGGAGCTGCTGCACCGGGCAATTTCGAATCTGGTGCTGAACGCCATGGACGCGATGCCGCAAGGGGGAGGGCTCACGCTGCGCACGCGAACGGAAGACGGCAAAGTGCTGATCGAAGTTGAAGATACTGGTTCGGGGCTGACGCCGGAGGAGTGTGCGCGGATCTTTACTCCTTATTATACGAGCAAGCGTCACGGCACCGGACTGGGGCTGGCCATCGTGCAGTCGGTGGTGAGCGATCACGGAGGGAGCATTCAGGTAAGGAGCGAGCCGGGACGCGGCACGACATTTGTGATTGAGTTGCCGAGAGGATTGGAGACGGCGCAGAAGGCCGGTTGAAGTGGGTCAGAGATTAGGAGGACGGTTGCCGACGAAAGCACATCTGCTGATTGTGGACGATGAAGCGAATACGCTGGCTTCGCTGGCGCGGGCGTTCCGGCTGGCGGGGCATGAGGCCACGGTGTGCGACAACGCGGGCAAGGCGCTGGAACTGGCCAAGGCGCAGAACTTCGATGTGATCCTCTCCGATGTGGTGATGCCGGGCAAGGGCGGACTGGCGCTGCTGGAAGAGTTGAAGGCGCAGGGGGTGACGGCGCCGGTGGTGATGATGTCAGGCCAGGGGGATATTGAAACGGCGGTGCGGGCCACGCGGGCGGGCGCGCTGGATTTTCTGGAGAAGCCGATCTCGACGGAAAAACTTTTGCTGACGGTGGAGAATGCGCTGAAGCTGCGCCGGCTGGAAAGCGAGAACCGCCAACTCAAACAGCGGTTGGGCAAGCACGAGATTGTGTGGCAGGGCGCGGCCATGCAACGCGTGATGGCGCAGGTGGAGCGGGTGGCGGCGAGTGAGACGCGGGTTTGCATCCTGGGAGAAACGGGCACGGGAAAAGAGCTGGTGGCGCGGACGATTCACGAACGCAGCGCGCGCGCCGGGGGAGCGTTCGTGACGCTGAATTGCGCGGCGGTTCCGGCGGAGCTGATTGAGTCAGAACTGTTCGGGCATGAGAAAGGATCGTTCACCGGGGCGGCAGGACGGCATATTGGAAAGTTCGAGCAGGCGGATCACGGCACGATCTTCTTGGATGAGATTGGCGATATGCCGCTGGCGATGCAAGCCAAGTTGCTGCGCGTGCTGGAAGAAGGAGAAGTGGAACGCATTGGCGGCCATAGGCCGGTGACGGTGGATGTGCGGGTGGTGGTGGCGACGCATCGCGATCTGGAAGCGCGAGTGCGGGAGGAGAAATTCCGTCAAGACCTGTTTCACCGGATCTATGTTTTTCCACTGGTGCTGCCGCCGTTGCGAGAGCGGCGGGAAGATATACCAGCGCTGGTCGGGCATTTTGCGGCGCAGGTGAGTGCGCAGAATGGATGGAAGCCGGTCCCGTTTTCAGCGGAGGCGCTGGCCGCGCTGCAGTCGCACACGTGGCCGGGAAATGTGCGCGAGCTGCGCAACATGGTGGAGCGGCTGATGCTGCTGGCGACCGACGGGCAGGTTGATCTTGCGACAGTGGAAATGGCTTTGCCGAAAGGTGGCGGCGTTATTGCCGCGGCTTCTTCAACATTTTCGTCGGGTGCGCTGGCGGAACGCGTGGATGCATTTGAGCGGGAAGTAATCCTGGCGGAGTTGAAGCGCAGCCACTCGAATGTGAGTCTGGCGGCAAAGTCGCTGGGGCTGGAGCGAAGTCATCTTTACAAGAAGGCGGAGCAGTTGGGGATCGATCTGCGGGCGATGCGGCGGGAATCGACGCAGGAGTAGTCTCGCAGCGACTCGCTTCTAGCGGCTAGCTTCCAGCCAGCACTGTTGTGATTTAGATCGAGTTAGAACTCCGTAGCGAAAAGCTCTTCGACGAGAACGTCAGGGGACTGCTTTGATCAGAGCTGTTGTAAATGTTCCAGAGGTAATGGCGAAGGTCCCTCAAGGGCTGAAGCGTGTGCATGACAGTTTCGGTCGTCCCTACGGGACTTGCTCAAGTTTTCCACTTCCCCCAGCGCTGAAGCGCTGGGCTAGTATCGGGCGGCCCCTCCGGGGCGCTTTGGTGGCCATTGGTTCTTCTGCTTGGATTCTTTTCTTTTGTTCACTCGCTTCTCTTCTTTTTCTGTGTGGCACCGTTTTCTCCGTCGAGCCGCCTTCTCCGCCGGCTTATGGAGTTCGCATGGTGCAGGCTTGGATTCCGATGAAAGATGGGGTACGGCTGGCGGCGACGCTCTACATGCCGGATGGAGCGAAGGTGGAAGAGAAGTTCCCTGCCCTGCTGGAGTATTTGCCGTATCGAAAAGATGATGGCACGGCGGCGGGAGATTATCCCAAGCACGCTTATTTTGCGCGGCGCGGGTATGTGAGTGTGCGGGTGGATATTCGAGGATTTGGCGCGAGTGAAGGCACGCCGCCGGAGCGCGAGTATTCCGAACAGGAGCAGGTGGACGGAGAGCAGGTGATCTGGTGGCTGGCGCACCAGGCGTGGTCGAACGGGAACGTGGGGATGTTCGGTATTTCGTGGGGAGGGTTCACGGCGCTGCAGATGGCGATGCGGCATGCGCCGGGGTTGAAGGCGATTCTGGCGACGGACGCGACCGCTGAATTGTTTCACGACGATGTGCATTACATGGATGGCATGGCGCACATCGATGAGTTCGAGCTGAATATGGATATGGCGGAGGGATGGACGGGCGCGCCCGACTATACGCTCGACGAAAAAGTTCTGGGACCGCGATTTGAGACGGCTCCGTGGTCGCTGCTTTATCTGAAACATCAGCATGATGGGCCGTTCTGGCGGGAGCGGGTGCGTCCGCTGAAAGAAATCAGGATTCCTAGTTTTCTGATTGGCGGACTGCTCGATGGATACCGCGACAACGTGACTGACATGCTGATGCAGGCGAGCGGGCCGGTGAAGGCGATTGTGGGACCGTGGAACCATACATTTCCGAACGATGCGGAGCCGGGGCCGCAGATCGAATGGCGGAACGAAGCGGTACGCTGGTTTGATCATTGGCTGAAAGGACGCGACACGGGCGTGGAGCGGGATCCGCGGCTGGTCATTTATATGCAGCGCTGGCATCCGCCGGATCCGAATTTAGAGAATGTGCCGGGGGAGTGGAGACGAGAGGATGCGTGGCCGCCGAAAGACGCGAAGGCATCAACTTTTTTCTTGCAGCCGAATCATGCACTGGCGGAGACGGTGGCGCAGCCTGATACACATCAACTCAATTACGTGCCGTCAGTGGGCGTGGAAGCAGGATTCTGGTGGGGCGAGTTGTTGAGCGATGTGCGGCCGGTGGATGCGTTTAGTTTGGTGTACGATTCTGCGCCGTTGCCGGAGGACGTGGCTATCTTAGGGCGTCCGCATGCTTTGCTTAGGGCTTCGGCCACTGCGCCACTGGCGGACTGGTTTGCGCGGGTCTCGGATGTTGCGCCGGACGGTACAGTGACGCAAATTACCGGAGCGGGGATTAACGGCGCGCAACGGGATTCGATGAGCGAACCGCGCGATCTGGAGCCAGGTAAAGTTTATGCGCTTGATATCGCGATGCATTTGACGTCGTGGGTATTTCCCAAGGGGCATCGCATTCGCGTGGCGATTTCGAATGCGTTGTGGCCGATGATGTTGCCGACGCCCTATTCGATGACGACTTCGTTGGAACTCGGGGGAAACGGGGGTTCGCGGATTGTGTTGCCGGTTGTGCCGGAACATGGGGTTGCGCCACCCGCGTTTTCTCCGCCCGAACCTTCTGAACAGCGTGCCGACATCAAGAGCGAAGGGTTCCCGTGGCCGGGCGAGTGGACGGTGGAGCGCGACGAAGCGCGTCATAAGACGGCCGTGCACTGGAAGGGACAGGAAAGCGCCGAATATCCGTGGGGGAAAGAAATCGATTATGAACACTTGACCTACGATGCGGACGACGCGCATCCGGAGACTTGCTCGGTACGGGGTGAGGCGGAGAGCGTGTTTACATTGAAGGGACGGACGCTGACTTGGCGCGGACATTTACTGGTAACGACGGATCAGAAGAATTTTTATTACAAGTACACGCGCGAGTTGCTGAAGGATGGAACGATAATCAAGTCGAAGACCTGGCAGGAGACGATTGCGAGGGATCATCAGTAAGCAGAAATCCAGAGCTCGCCGCAGCGGCTAAAGCCGGAGTTTTTTGGCGAACTCACGGCACGACTGAAGTCGTGCCCTTCCCGATCTGTAAAGGACTCTAGAGATCTGGAACCTGCAACGTATTAATCGGCGGCAGCGGACGAGGGCGCTAGGCCACTTTTGAGATCGGCGGCGAGGAGACGGTGGAATAGTTGTTCTCCGGCCTCGCGGCGTACTGAAAGGCGTCCGGCGCGATAGGCTCGCGACTTCAGGCCGCGCTGCACGTCTTCGCAGATGCCGAGATCTTCTTCCTGCACGCGATTGCCAATGCTGACCGACTGCTCGTTGTATTCGCGGGCCGCGTCACTGATGTCTGCGAAATAGAAGTCGAAAATTACGTGGCAGTGATCAACGTCGACGGGGATCACGAGATTTGTGTCCATGTATCCCGCGTAGCAGTTGATCATGAGGTTGGGATGCTGCCAGAAATACCAGGCGCGGTCGCCCTTGCGCGCGGCTCCGGTCGCGGCATCCGTGTCGGAGGCAACCATCGGACTGGATTGCAGGCAGTAACGATCTTCGTTCTCGATGGTGTACTGCTTGTAATCGAGGACGGAGTTTAAACCTTTGTGCAGATGAGGGACATGGTAGCCGCCGTCGAGGTAGTTATCGACGAATACTTTCCAGTTGCAATGAATGTCGTAAGTGCGGCGGTCGAAATAGTGCAGTTTGCAGACGCCGAGAGGGGCAACCCGCTTGACTAAGCCTCCGAGAAATTCGGTGAGTGGTGCGGCGTGGTTATCGAGATTGATGAAGACGAAGCATTCCCAGGTTTCGACTCGAATGGGGACGAGGCCGTTTTGCGCGCGGTCGAAATTCTCGACACCTTCGAATTCGGGCATGCCCTTCAGGGAACCATCAAGGCCGTAGTTCCAGCCGTGATACGGACAATGTAAGAGGGAAGCTTGACCGCAAGGTTGAGTCACGACGGCAGCGGCGTGGTGGCGGCAAACATTGTAGAAGGCGCGCAGGACGCCGTCATTGCCGCGGACAACCACGATCGGCTCACCGGCGACTGTAGTGGCGACGAACTCTCCCGGAGCTTTTAGTTGATCGGTGCGGGCGACGAGCTGCCAGGTTTTGCCGAATACGTTAAAGCGCTCTAGCTCCGCGATGCGGGGATCGATGTACCATGCGGCGGGAATAGTGGAGGCTTGCGACAGCGGGGCATGGTCGTCGTAACTGGAGAGGATCTGCTCGATGGAAGTTGGCATAGTCTGAACTTTTCTCACCGTAGGTTCAATGTTGAATTCGTGTCGGCTTGCGTGTTGCTACGACGTTTTCGTTCTGGCGACTAGATCGGGGGCGGCAAGCTTCCGTATTTGACGGTTGCTGTGGGCCGACGACGCAGAAACGGCGCCTACTGCGCGCTGCAATACTTCCAGGAATTGGCGAATGCGAGCTTCTTTTTTTTCCGGCATCTCGCCCTGGCGGCGGAAAAGGCCGGGATCGAGTTCGGCGGTGAGCAACGCGTCCTGAAAACGCTCCATGGTCCAGTCGAGAATGGAGACGATCATTTCAACATCCATGTCCTTGCGCAGCTCGCCGCGTTCGAGGCCGAAGCGCACGAAGGCGACGGTGCCGTAAGGATCTTCGGTGGTGAGGAAGCGATTGATTTCGCGCTTCAACACGAGATCGGTGCCATAGTTGCCGAGCAGGGAGATGCGGTAGGGGATCCAGTCTTCGCGCAGCATATGTTCGGTGCGCACCAGCCAATAATAAAGAACATCGAAAAATCCGGCAGCACGCACGTCGGAAGGCGCGTCCAGATATTTCGAGAAGGAGCGCACGGCGCGTTTGTAGACTTCGAAGAAAAGGCCGTCTTTGCTGCCGAAATGCTGGAAGATAGAACCTTTGGCGATGCCGAGTGTGGCGGCGATGTCGCCGACGCGCGCGGCGTGATAGCCGTTCTCCGCAAAGTGCCGCATGGCAGCGTCGATGATGTGGGAGCGCTTGGCCTCGGACCGAGGACGAGGCGCCTGGTGGCGAATGTAGCGTGGCGGCTCAACGGGATTGCTGGCGATTCCGCTCATGGATGACTCCAAGTCACGGAAGCATATAAGAGACGGCTCTTATTTTCAACTTCATTTTTAGTGGTTGCTACGGTAATGTGTGGTTCCGCGGAGCATGGCGGCGTGACTTTGAGTCAGACTTCATGAAACGGGCTTCCAATTCCATTTACGACGCGATCATCGTGGGCGGCGGTCACAACGGGTTGACTGCGGCTGCGTATCTGGCGCGGGCTGGGCTTTCCACGCTGGTGCTGGAACGCCGCGAGATTGTGGGCGGATGTTGCGTGACCGAGGAGATCGCTCCGGGCTGCCGGGTTTCGACAACTTCTTATATTGCCAGCATGCTTCGGCCCGAAGTAATTGCGGAGCTGCGGTTGGCCGATCATGGATTGCGCATGATTCCCTGCGACCCGGCGATTCAAGTTCCCTTCCCCGACGGGCATGTAGTTCCGTGGTGGGTAGACAGGGAGCGGGCGAAAGCCGAGTTTGGAAAGATTTCCACGAAAGACGCGGCGCGGTTCGTCGAGGTCGACGATCAACTGAAGAAGCTGGCGCGCTACCTGCAGCCGTTTTTCTTGGAGCCTCCGCCGGAAATAGACATGCGGACAGTGGGCGGATGGGGCGACTTGTTTCGCGTGGGCAAACGGTTTCGCGGGATTTCCGGCGCGGAGATTGCGCAGCTGATTTCGTTTCTAACCGGAAGCCTGGGCGAGTTTCTCGATCACAACTACGAATCCGAGAAGATGAAGACGATGTTCCTGGCAAACAATGTGTACGGCAAGCATGGTGGGCCGTACCAGCCGGGAACGGCGATTGGGCTGCTGTTTCATCTGCTGAGCGGCGGAGAGCACGAACTGCAGGGCTTCTACGGACATGTGATGGGTGGGATGGGATCGATCACGCAGGCGCTGGCAGCGGCCGGAAAGAAGCTGGGCGTGGAGATTCGAACGTCCGCGCCGGTCGCGCAAATTGAAGTGCGTAACGGGCGAGCTTACAGCGTAGTGCTGGAGGATGGAAGCGAGGTTCGCGGGCGGATGATTCTTTCGAACGCCGATCCTAAGCGGACATTCTTGAAAATGATTGCGGCGCGCGAGCTACCGGAAGATTTTCTATTTGCGGTGCGCGGCATCAGGATGGACGGCCCATGCGCGAAGGTCAACTTTGTACTGGCGGAGGAGCCGCGGTTCACCGGAACGTCGCCGCAGGCGTCGCCGTTCGAGCGCACGTTCTACACGCTGGTTCCGTCGCTCGAATTTGCCGAGCGATGTTATGACATCGCGAAGTTTGGTGAGATTCCGGAAGAGCTGTGGGTGGATTGCGTGGTCTCGTCGAACGCGGATCAGTCGCTCGCGCCGCCGGGCAAGCACATCCTGACCTGCTTCGTGCAATACGTCCCTTACAAATTGCGCGAAGGAAATTGGGATGAGAAGCGGGAATTGCTGGGTGATCGCGTGGTGAAGAAGATTGCCGAATATGCACCGAACGTGCTGAGTGCGATTGTGGCGCGGCAGGTGCTGACGCCGCTGGATTTGGAGCGCACCTACGGATTGACCGAGGGCAATATTTTCCACGGTGATTTGCGGCTGGAGCAACTCTTCTTTATGCGTCCGCTGCCCGGCTGGGCGCAGTATCGCACACCGATTCGTGGGCTTTATCTGTGCGGAGCGGGAGTACATCCCGGCGGCGGCGTTACGGGAGCACCGGGGCGGAATGCGGCGATGCAGGCCCTGCGGGATTGGAAGAAGGGGCAATTCAAAGAGACAGCCTGAAAGCCTTTAACCGCCAAGGTCGCTAAGGATTCGCGAAGTTCGCAAAGAGAGAAACCGACTTAAGGAGCGAGCATGAAAAAGAAAAACATTCTGGAAAGACTGAAGGAAGGCCCGGTGTTGGGCGACGGCGGATATCTGCTGGAACTGGAGAAGCGGGGGTGGGTGCGAGCGGGTCCGTTCACTCCAGAGGTGGTGCTGACGCATCCCGAGGCGTTACGCGAATTGCACGTGGAATTTCGCGAAGCTGGATCGGAAGTGCTACAGGCACTGACGTTCTACGCGAGCCGGGATAAGCTGGCGACTGTGGGGCTTGAGGATCGGTTGCAGGATTTGAATCGAGCGGCGGTCCGCATTGCGCGCGAGGTGGCCGGAGATCGTTGCCTGGTTGCGGGAAACCTGAGTCTTACTTGGATGTACGAACCGGGAAGCGCGTCGGCCGCCGACCGGGTGCGGAAAACGTTCGACGAGCAACTGGCGGTGCAGGTTGAGGAAGGCGTGGACTTCATCATCGGGGAAACGTTTTCATTTCTCGGAGAGGCGCTGATCGCGGTGGAGCGTGGAAAGAAAACCGGCTTGCCCACCATGGTCACGATTTGTTTCGAGAACAAAGACGAAACCACCGACGGGAAGAGCGCAGCCGATGCGGCGAAGGCGCTATTCGATGCCGGCGCTGACATTGTTGGCATGAACTGTTTGCGGCCGCCGGAGCACCTCCTGGGTCCGATGGAGGAAATGCGCAAGGCGGTTTCAGGATATCTGGCGTGTCAGCCGGTCGCATACCGCACTCCGAAGGAGAAGCCTGACTTCACCAGCCTGCCCGAGTTTCCTTACGCGTTAGATCCGTTGCAGCTTACGCGAAAGGAAATGGGGGAATATGCCGCGCAGGCGCGCGATATTGGCATCAACTTCATCGGCGCGTGCTGCGGCACGGTGGCAATGCATGTCCGGGAAATGGCGCGGGTACTCGGCAAGTTGCCGGAGGACTCGCGTACCTGGAAGAAGGGCGGGGAGAAACCGATGTCCGCCTACGAATACTACGACCACGACAATCTGAAGGCGGGCAGCCGGACGTAAATCGAAGCCTCGGGAGAATCACGCGAGCAGGCTCTACCGCAAGAGCCTGCTCGATTTTGTTTTCGGTTGGAACTAGCCGATGCCGCGTAACCTCGGTTGCTCGGCGTGCACAAGCGGCACATCCACCAGGTGTTCGCTGAGAAACCAGGCTTGCAATTCATTGGTGCGCAGGACATCGCTGATGACCAGGTCGTTGGTGCCGTCGTCTCCCAGTTCGTCGGCCAGGCGCGCCAGGGTGCGGCAGTGGCCGATGATGATCTGATGCGCATCGAGTAAGCGGGAAATCTGCACCGGCACTTCTTCCCTGCCGCGCGGCGGACGCTCGATGCGCGTGGTTTCTGCCACGTCGGCAGCCATGGCGATCGAGACTCCACCGAGAAGCTGGATCCGTTCGGCGATCGTGTCAACAATTTCCGATTGTTCTCCGTAGTGTTTGTCAAACAACAGATGGAGTTGATAGAACGTTGGTCCTGCGACTTGCCAATGCGATTTCTTGTAGAGATCGCGCAGGGTCATGGTGTCAGCCAGCAACAGGTTGAGTTGCTCGGTCATTTCGAGGCGAATCGGTTCCTCAAGATCGAGAGGCAACATGTGCGAAACGGTGCCGTACTTTTGAATTTCTGGAGCGCTCTGGTGAAGGCGGGGTTGCGCGCTGATGTTTCCTCGCTCGCTGGTAGGTGCTTTTGCGTTGAGATCTTTCTTGGTCATAGATAATGCTCTCCTCGCTGCTTAGAAATGCTTAATTCCTGCTTACGGAACCTTGTCCCCTGTTCGATGCCCGGAACCTGCTGTTGGATGCGATAGGTGGTGTCAGAAAAGGGCTCGAACCGGGAAGGAGGCGAGCGTAGGGGCATGGAGCGCGAGCGCCAGGAGACAATTGCGGAAGCCGCCGCGAAGGTTGCGAGGCAAAAGCGTCGAAGAAGTTTGACGATGTCGGAGCCTTTGTTTATGATCGAACTGCGGGGTGGAGCAGTCTGGTAGCTCGTTGGGCTCATAACCCAAAGGTCGGTGGTTCAAATCCACCCCCCGCAACCAAATTCTCCATTTGGTTTCAATGGGTTGAGCCAATCTCATAAACGGACTCGGCGACTCTAAACCCTCATTCCCAGCCGATTTTTCCGAAATTGTTTACGCAAAGATTTACGCAAAGTTCTTTTTGAGACACGATCTTGCCTCCTCTCTGGATTTTCGGCTTCGATTTTCTGATCAGTCGCTTCACGACAGTCGCATCCTTGAACTCCGGCAATGGGACTTGCTCGACAGTTTGACCCACCGCCCTCTTCGCCCAGTAACCTCGTCCGGGGTGGGGTATTGGCAGTTTCCGACACACCTTGCCTAGCCTGACGTCTGAGATTCCATACTTCCGCGAGAGCTTCACGAGCGGCTGATCCCACACCTCGTTGTACAACTCAACTCGGTTCCAAGCGGAGCAAGAATGTACCGGATCGGTCGCACTGGTTTCACAGTGGTTGGAAAGAGCTTTGGGTTTTGCGGATCGCCTTCGTCGCATTTCTGGCTTCAAGAAGAACTGCCCCAACTCGCGAAGGCGGCTATGGAGACCGCGAAATTCTGGTTTCGCAATCCCAAGCAACTCGGCGGCAGCAGCGGGCGTTGTGGTTGCCGCAATCGCTCCCACCACTGGTAGAAGACTTACATCCTCTCGCCGCAGGAACTCTACAAATTCAGCCAGCGTACGAATCGCGTCCCGCTGCCTCTCCTCCTGCTGGCATCTTCTCCGCAGGTGCTCCGAGTGCGCATGGCAGAATTCGTCGTCCACCTGCCCGGAATCGCTTTCATCAAAGTGTCCGCCGAGGGAAACGTTCTCCGCGCCAGCGTCTTAGGGTTTCCCACGTTGCAGTTGACCACGCCACGTTGCACCGTCAGGGTTGAGTCCTGCCAGTTTATATCCGACCACTTGAGGCCGATGAATTCGGAACGCCCAAGCCCAAGGCATCCGGCTAAGCCAGTCTGCCGCAGAGCTGGGATCGTCGCCCGCAGGATGTGAAACACAGAATTCAGATTCAGGTCGAGCATCCGCTGAAAAATTTCATCGTCGGTGTCCGCGATCGAATGACCACCGGCAAATCCGCCGACCGTGTGTGCCAGAACATCGAGCCTTCCGAAACGCGCGACAACTTGATCCACCAGCACTTGGGCGCCCTCGCGGCTCGAAATCTCCGCAGCGACCGCGGTAAAACTCGGGCTGCTGAAGTCAGATGGCTGTATTTTTCGCGACGTACCGACAACGGTCGCGTCGGCATCGAGAAACGCCTGGGTTACATACGTCCCAAGGCCCCCGTTCGCGCCGGTCACAAGTACGACTTTGCCCTGCATGGAAAAACCCCGATCTCACTGGTCATCAGATTCCGACAATCCCAGAAGGGTTACTGCCCTCTGTTTGGAAAAGGACGCGGAACTATCCGCGTTGTGCATTTTATTTTGCGCCTGCCGCCGAACGACTGAACGACTCTGCAAAGACGGCCTCAATGTGCTTTGAGTCGACTTCACCAGCAGAGTTGTAGAGTGGCTTCCCGTTTGCGTCCAGAACCAGCACGTGTGGGATGGAGCCTTCATAGTACTGTTTCACCAGTTGCTGTTGCTCGGCCGAGCGCTTGACGTCCAGGTCAACCACCACAAAGTGCACCTGATTGCGGTACTTGTTGTAGAGTTCGACAGTCCGTCGCGCCTGTCTCTTCGAATTGAAGCAGCCTTCGCCATAGATGATGACGTAGTTGGTCTTGCCGGGGACAAAGCCCGATTGCGCATCATCCCCGGTGATCAGTGGGCCATCCAGGCTATCGCTTTGATAGTCGAGCTTTGAATTGAGCTTTAGGTTGTCAATTCCGAACAGCGTTTGTGTGCCGACCAAGAGCAGCAAAAGCCCATGTAGAAATATGTTCTTCCTGATCATTTCGCAACCTCCAGTTGGAACGATTCGTCATCAATCTTTCGTTTGTTTGCGTATTCTTTGAGAGCCTGTTCTGCCGCGTCTTTGAACGATTGTTTGCCACCTTTGCCTTCGGAAGGCAGGTACCCCGCGCCAAAATAGAGCTTGCCATCTGGAGTAATGAAGGAGGTCAAGGGCAACCCGGCCGGCAGATCCAACAGAGCCTGAGCTCGCTGCAGCTGCGCCACCAGCTTGGGTGAAGCATCGAAGTCGACTTTCACGGCAACAAAATGTTGATTGACGTACTCTGCAGTTTCAGGATTTGTGTAGGTGTGATGGTCCATGAGTCCGCACCATGGGCACCAGACCGCACCGACATCCAGAAGAATGGGGCGGTCCAACTCTTTGGCCCGTTTGAAAGCCTCTGCGCCCCAGGGATACCAATCCACCGGTTGTCCGGCAGCACGAGCAAGATAGACCGAACTCTGCCCCCCGAGATGGTTGGGCGCAGTCGCCTGTGCGGTATCTATCCCAGCAAGCGTCGTCGCGATCAGCAGAACGAATGTCCCGACGCTGTTCTTCATGCCAAATGAGAGTCATAGACCCGAAATATGTTTCACGATGCAGGATCGCTTTCTATATCTTGTGACGCATCAGATGACTGCCTCGCGGGATGGAAGGGTGGCGACAGTGGTGGCGACTCGGCCGAGAAAAAACCTTGTCCAACAAAAGAACGACAGAATCGGCTTGACTCCAACCGGCCTTCTCATGGAAGGCGATTTCACGTTTTGACCCTGTAGCTTGAATGCCGAAAGCGCGGGCAAACTTTCAACTGGATTCGAACCTCACCAGTCTTCCGAATAACCCGCAACCCTTGAAGCCGGGTCATGAGTAATCAATCTATCCAGCCGGACTGCGATGTCTGAGGCGGAGCGATCCCAATAATGAGTGTGAGCGCCGAGGCCGATGCACATTTCATCGCATGCCCATTGAGCAGGCGCCTGCACGTTACCCGCATGTTTCCCTGAGTCGCTGCTGGTTTTTCGCTGCATCCATTGCCCAAGCCAAAGCGATCGCCCGATATAGTCGCCGCTGCGATAAGCATTCGACCAATGGGTCACGTTCATCTCGTCCGTTCTGGGCAGCCGGGATGTAAGCTCAGGCAAGGGCTCAACGGGATTACCCAGGTCTGCGATCGAGTTATCTGGAATATCTGAGACCCACCAATACAAATGAGGGAAAAAACGATTAAGCAGTTGGCGCAACGGACTTCCCATGGAGAAAACATAGATCGGAAGTGGAACGGCGGATTTCTTTTCCGGAGGCGTGCGGAAGTCATAGCGGGCAAGGCCTGGATCAGGAGCATGCTTGCCGGAACGTTCAAGGTAGCGCAGAAGGTCGGTGGTGACCATGGAGCCGAGGCTGTGCGCTACGATGATGAGCTTCGAGTAGTAGGGCCGGCCTTGATCGTCGGTCCGGCGCGCGATGTAGCGCAGCAGCGAAGTCATGCGTTCGGCGATCTTCGCCCGCGGAGTTTCGTCCAGCGGTGAGGTGCGCAGATAGTTATCCACGTCAAGAATTGCGTCGAGAACGGTAGTTAGGTACTTCAGGATGAAACCCGCCGCTGCCGCGCCAAAAAGAGCTAATGCCAGCCCTTGTCCCTCGATCAGCATCAGCGTAGGCTTGCCGGCCGAGTCCATGAAAGGCACCAGCCTGCTTTGCGGGTTATGCAGGACCATCCAGTCAACTGCGAAAGTGATCAACGGAATTGGAACAATCGCGATCCAGAGCACTCGCGTAAGAATGGCTGTGTTGTCCAGACCTCGCGACAACCATTTGCCGAGAGAGCGCATGCGGTCCGCGGGTTCGCCCATTGTCCACTCTGGCTTGATCTCAAAGACAATCGAGGGCAGCACCGCCCAGATCAACAGCCAAAGGCTCAGCGCAAAAAGGATCATGGTCACAGGAAGTGAGGGAGTGACACACACAAGTAAGAGGCCCCGCAAGTATTTCGACCAGAACGCGGTACCGGGCGGGACGGGTTTTGCGCAGCATTCGGGCGGAGGGGTGGGTTGGCTGATCCGATTCATCCGACGCACCACCGGAGCTACGCCAGGAATTACGTAGGAGACCCAGCCAGATGCAGAAGCGGCCTGATCTTCGCCCTCCGGCGAAACTGACGAGAAAGCGTTCAGCTTATCGGATCCATAGACGACAATCCCGCTCCACAACACGCAGGTGACCACGACGAAGAGTATGGCGGGAATGGAAAAAGCGAAGCGCCCAGTGCGGAAAGCTGCGACGGCACGGGCTCTTCTTTCTTTGGCCCTCTCTTCAGCCATTTCGGCCGTGTCATCTTTCTGGGGCCGTGGTCGTACAGTCCGAGTACAGAAAATGGCCAGGGGTCGTGTGAAGAGCGCGCACAGCAGGCAGAGGATCCAGGAAAGCAGCAGCTCGCCGAAGATCCACTGCACGGCCCAAAGGGACGCCATGGCAAACTGACTATGCGCGCGGGGCAAAAGGTAAAACAAGAACCAACCCGCATTGCCGGCATAAAGCACCATCGACAACGCAAACGCGCCGGGACGTAGTTGGTTGAACTTCCACGCGACCCACCCCAGCAATACTCCAGCAATGGTTAACCAGCTGATCAGCAGAAGAGTCTGAGATAAGTAAACACCGGGGTGAAAGAAGCAGTTGTACGCATAAGCCAAGCCGCCGAGAATCAGAATCGCCAAGCCCGTTCCGAGGAATGGAACTAACGCCCAAAGTATCGGCCGCGACGGCGAGCCTTGTTTTCGCAACAGGATAAACGTGGCTACCAGGCCGAGAAGACCAGCGACTACGCATGAACTGTACGGCAGCCATGCTTTGCCCAGCGTCTTGTCGAGGAACGCGCTGCAGGCGATTTCCAACAGGACCACGTTGAGGAGAGGCACGAACATCGTCAGCAGGCGAACCGAAGTCGCATGCAGCGAGGCAACGATTCGCCAGCGCCATCTGCGCTCCTCATCTATCGTGACGTTTTCCGCTTCCGTCCAATAGACGGCGAGCAAGCTGAGACTCGCGAGGTGAAACAAGAGCTGGTAGAAAGCGAAGAAAAACGCGACGATGTTGTTTTGTGGCTTGGAAAGATCGGAGTAGTGCGCGTCGTAGATGTGAACCGTCGGCGCCGCCGAACCGGCTTTTCGTTTCCCTTCCAGGCGAAACGTCTGAAAGTCGCGGTCGACCTCACCCTCGTAACCAGCTAACTGGGTGATCATGAAACGGTAGCCGTATTCGCCGCGGTCCGGCTCACCCTCCCTCAGTTCGCGCTTATCGTATCCATGTGGAGGTGGGGGTAAAGATCCACCTTTTCCCCTTCTCGTTTCGGAAAGGAATCCCCGGCGCTCATCGAAGATGCCCCAGAGGCGCTCGACCAAACCTTGCTGGTAGCGCTCGTTGGCTTTTCCGGCATCCTCAGGCGGCGATAGCACAGGACGAACGGGAACGTCGATCGACTCGATCTCGAAGCCGGAGTAGAGCGGCGATTTCTTAGCTTGGTCGGGCCGGTTTAGCTCATCTCCACCTCCTCCCTCTTTACCGGTTTTGTCCATGGAGAGCAGCAGGGTTGCAACAGCTTCCGCTGAAGCGCCAGGGGCGTGCCGGCCAACTCCATGAATAGCAATGACGGCGACGTTTGCACCTTGCACATTCCCCGCATGGTTCGAGTCGGGCTGTTCGATGACGGTGTCCATCGGCGATTAGTTTCCTGCTAAGCCATCGGGAGGTAAAGGTGCTACCTTGGCACTGACGGAATTAGCTTCCAACAATTTCGTAGAAATCATTTTCGTGGAAATCATTCAAACGAGAATGACAGCCTCTGTAATCGGTTAGGAGCCCCCAACTAAGGGCCAGACTCTAAGCCCGCTATCGTGGAATCCGCTCTAACTTCCAGGGTTGTTACGAAAACGGAACAGAATGGCCGGACTCTGAGGTGTCCGTTGAAGCAGAAAGCTACACTAGAAGCTGCGGACCAACAACTTCCTGGGACGAACTGTCCGGGCTTGCTCGGGCTCCGGCAGTTCAAGAGAGAACACGCAAATTCCGGATTTCGTAACGGACATAGGAGCCCTGGCAAGGTGGGCCTTTGTGCGCGGAATGCAGGCTTTCACCCTTTCGCAAAGGAACCGGAAGGGATACGCGTCCGGCCGATACCGCGGCAGAAATCCCCGCCCGTTGGAACGCGCGGCCGACCGCGGAGACGAAGCGCTGATGACAGACGGTCGTTTCTGCCGGGGCGTGAAGTCACGCGTTGCGCAAAGGGGGGGCCGGTTCAGAACAGGTGAAAAAACGTATTCAACTTCCTCCAGATAACAGCCAACGTTCGAGACGGTCTGCGTAGGTGCGGCTGGAGCGATGTTCGGAGCCGTCCGAAAGCCTAACCGCGAATTCCCGGTTCTCGATCGATCACAACTCCACAATGCTGCCCGTGTTCACGATGCGGGAACGATGGATACGAAGAAACTTTGCCGGGTCGAGCCTTTGTTCCAGCGCAGCCATGGTTTCGCGCAACAAGTGGGAACGGCCGCTGACGTGCAGTTCCACATAATCCCCAGCCGCCCCGATCCATTCGACATCCTCCGCCAGCACGATCTGAATTCGGGATCCGGTTTGCACCGCGAACCGGGAGGCATACTTGTCGGGGGGTTGGTCGAGCATTTGCAGGACGCGTGGAGGCGAGAACCGGAGATGCCGCCCCCTGGCAGCTTGAAGGTTGCGGCGATTCTCTCGGTCGTGGAAAGCTGCCGTCGGCTGCACGTCCCGGCGCACGATTGCCTTTCCACGATTCTCCCCGGGCTTGCCGATCTCCCGATCCGGTGCCTTCCAGACCTTGCTCCCGCTGTGTGGGTCGCCCGGCATTCATAGACGCAAGCGAACTGCGTATTAGCGTGAAGTAATTTTGCGACCAAGAACATAGTTTCCTGTTTGCCGACCACCCTTAGGATCCCCAAGCCAAGTGCAACCCAAGGTCAACAACAATCTGTGCATCGTGCCCGGTGCATCCCTAAAGTGGTAGTAGTTCCGAAAAGAAACTTCCTTTCACACAAGATCGAGGCTCCGCAACCTTGAGATGAGCGAACCGAGCAGACGCAAGTCGTTTTCTTAAGCTTAGCCCCGGTACTGCCGATTACCCCAAGTGACTGCCCCGAGTAAATGGAGCATTGGAAGCAATCCTTAACCTTCTTGAGGATGAGGTGGTTCCAATCAATTCTCAACGAAGAGTGACCAGGAATCGGCAATGATTCGCCGTCTGGAAGAGGAGAAGGAGAGTTGGTATGCCGATTCGTAGGACAAGTTCCATCGGAGTATTGGGTTCGTATCGCAACTGGCGTTTTCTGGCGGTGTTTCTAATTTTGGGCGCTTACGGGGTCTCACAACAGACCGCGTCTCCGCAGAACTCCGGGACCCCGACCGCCGATCTCGCCTCCATGGACCTGGAGCAACTGATGGATCTAAAGGTGACGACCGCTTCTCTTTTCAGCGACAAGCTGTCGGAAGCGCCCGGGATTATGTCGGTTGTCACCAGCGACGAACTGCGCCGTTTCGGCGGGCTCACACTGGGCGAAATACTGGATCGCGTTCCCGGTTTGACCCAGTCCAGCCAATACTTCACCGATCGCAGTCTGGTTGCCGCCGACGGCGATCAAACCAAAACGTCCGGTGCCCACATTCTGTTCCTTATCAATGGCCGCCCGACCCGGGAAGTAATGGAGGGCGGAATTATTTCCGATCTGCTGGAATCGTTTCCCGTCGAGATTCTGGAGCGCATTGAAACTATTCGCGGACCCGGTTCGGTGCTCTACGGCTCGAACGCCTTCTCAGCCGTAATCAATCTGATTACCCGCAAGGCGGAGGGGGACCATGTCAGCATCCGCGGTCTGGTGGGTCCCAACGGCGCTCTGGCTTCCTCCGGACACTTCATGTATAAGCGGGGAGATTTCAGCCTGGTGGGGGCTTCGCAGATTCACGAGGCGCCCAACTGGAACATTACTTATCTTGTTCCCTCCATCCTGCAAGACAACCCTGACGCTCCGCCCGAGCCGCCCTTCCACGACGTAACCATCTTCGACCGGGGCACGGGCGATTATCTGGGCATGAACTATAAGGGATTTAGCGCCATGTCCGCCTTCACCGAGTGGCAAACCACAGCCTTCGTGCAAGGAGCGGTGGGAGAAACTCGGCAAACGCGGGACTTCGGCGACCTGGGATACAAACACAAAGTCCGCGAAAACTGGGAAATGGACTTTAACTTCGACTACACGCGAACGACGTTTAACACCTTCGCCTATCCCTACACCGACCGAGATTCCAACGAAGTGGTTGCCGAATGGACCAACCTGATCACGCTCACCTCAAAGGACCGCTTGACCGCCGGCATGTTATTCCACCGCATCAGTGGCACGGAGGTGGCCAGCATCGACCACGCTGCGGAGGACGCGGGGGGTAGCCGTCCGGCGGGCGGATTCTACGCCCAGATCGATCACCAGTTAGTGCCTAGCGTGAAACTGATTGCCGGTTTCCAATCCAACAAATTCGCGAACATCCCTTTCTCCACCGTTCCGAGGGTCGGAGTGATCTGGGGCCCATCGCACACGGTTAGCATCAAGGCACTGTATGGCGAGGCGTTTCGCCCGCCCAGCATCGACGAAACTACACTCAATCTGCCTGACATTCACGGCAACCCCAACCTGGTGCCCGAAATCGTCGAAACCATTGACCTGGGGCTGACGTTGCAATACACCCATCTTCAGCTCGGCGCCGACTATTTTCATAATCACCAGATTCACAGCATCATAACCGTTGGCGAAGCTCCCATCGTCTACGAGAACCTTGGCGGAGTTGTTTTTGATGGCGTGGTAGCCGAAGGCAAATACTATTTCCGAAAGGATTTCTTCACCCAGGGTTCGTTCCTCTATCAGACCAATCACGACCAGACTGGGGCGAGCAACGTCACGCCCATTCCAAATTATGGGTTTAAGACTGCCCTCAGCTATGCAAGCAGCCGCGGGCTGGTGTTTGGGCTCTCCGATGTTTCCGACGGAAAAACCAAACCCTACGCTTACAATGTGAATCCGCTCTCGGGTTGGCGCCACAGTCTGAATGCGGAAGTGCGGCAGGATATTTCCAGGTTTCTGCACATGCCGGAAAGGAACAGCGTCGCCATCGCCGCCCATGCCAACGATCTTTTGAACCAAACAGTTTGGCTGCCGGGTTTCGGGTTCTTCAACATCGATAGCATTCCGGTGCAGCAAGGCCGGACGGTTTACGCCGGATTGGAGTTCTCGCGGGGCAAGCATTAGCCACAGACTGAGGCGCGCGGCGAGACTGAGCGCAAGGGAGTGGGAGAGATGTGCGCGTCCGTGAACTTCCCTGTGTCTTCGGTGGGCCATCTGCGTTTTCTAGCCCATGAGATGCCGAGAGAGAGCGAGAGAGCAAAATGTCACGCAAGGGCGCCTTGATTCCGATGGAGCTGTGCCTCGGGATCGGTTTTGCCATCCTGGCGCTCCAACTTCCGGCGTTGGCGCAGCAGTCGATCGCCACCGAAGACCAAGTCAAGGCCGCCTACCTTTTGAACTTCGCAAAACTGGCGGAGTGGCCCCGCCAGGCTTTACCCGATGGTCCCTCACCCCTGGTGATTGGAGTTAACGGCGGCGATGAAGAGTTTCTTAATGTTCTGAAGGCCGTTGTCGCCGGAAGAGTCAGCGGAACGCATCCCTTGATGGTCAAGCCTGTAAGCTCTGATCAGGACATGAAATCCTGCCATATCGTTTTCTTCCGTGCCTCGGAAAAGAAGTATGCCCGAGCCGACCTTGCAGACCTGGCGGTGGCGGGCATACTCTCGGTGGGCGAAGACCAGTCCTTTCTGCGTCAGGGTGGGATGATCAACATGGTTCGGGACCATGGAAGCGTCCGTTTTGAAGTCAATCCGGAGATCTTGGATCTTTCGAAGATACGATTCAGCTCGAAAATTCTCGCGCTCGCGAAAGCTTCCGAAAGGTCTCCGCCCACAGTCTCAACCACGCCGGTGGAAGGGGGGCGGCGACTGGAGAGCAGTGCTCCCCCGGAGTACCCGGCGATGGCGCGGGAAATGAAATTGACGGGAACCGTGCGGGTGCAGGCTCTGGTGAAGCCGAACGGAACGGTGACCGAGGTGACAGTGCTCGGCGGCCACCCTCTGCTCGCCGCTGCCCTGGCGGACGCGGTCCGTCAATGGAGGTACCAACCCGCGCCCAAGGAAACGTTGGAAGTAGTGAAGTTCAGTTTTAGTCCGCAGTGAATCCTCGGCTCAGACGCTCGTCGGACAGGTGCGTTGGTCGAACGCTTACCGTCGAAATCAAGAAGCGATGCGTAACCCTTCTGCCGTTTTCGACGGTATTTCGGGGACGGTGGCATCGGGCCGATAGGTAAGGTCGGACCAGTGTGCAAGTGTGTTTCGCTTAACATCGCCAGGGTGCGAAGTGAATTATCGGACGGGCTATCGAGACAACTGGCGAACCCAGGCGATAGCGCTCATTGGTCTGTTGATGAGTAAGGGGGATGTCTCACGTCCGCGCGCGTTGTAGGCAAACTGCGTGGCATGCCCGTTGGCGTCGGTGATCGAGAGCAGGTTGTCTTCCGTGTCGTAGGCGTACTGCGTGGTGTTCTGGGCCGGATCGGTGACCGCGGTCAGGCGGTCGGCGTCGTCGTACGTGTAAGTCGTGGTCTTATTATTCTGGTCGGTCGACGTGACGCGGCGGCCGCGCACGTCGTAGGTGAAGCTGACAGCCGAGCCGTCAGGATAGGTGATCCCCGGGATCGATTACGACCGTGAAAAAACTGGTGAACGTCCCGTCTGTCCCCGGTTTATTCTCCCCGGTTTATTCCTGTCCCCGGTTTATTCCCGGTTTATTCTGTTTCTCAAATTCAGCCCGTCACTTGCCCGACACGACCACTCCTACCTGCAGATTGTGAATGACGCCGCCGGAAGTAGCCGTCACCAGAACGTTATAGGTGCCGGCAGGAGTTGGATTGGAATTCGGCGGCGGCGTGCTGGATGAGCTGTTGCTCGCGCAGCTGGGTGCGAATAACAGAAGAGCGAGCATCAGAATAACCGTTGGCGTTCGCAACCTGCGCCCGCTGCCGGGGAGGATGAGCATCGCGCCCAAAGAAAAAATGAAGATGCAGGCGGCCGCGGGCCAGCGTTTTGAATCAGCATTGCGCAGCGCTGCGACACCGGCGGCTGAGTTGGGAACGGAGGCTGTGATACTCAGAGTGGCCGAGCTGGAACCGTTCACAGTTGGCGAAGCGGGATTGACGCTGCACCCGAACTGGTTCGACGAAGGAGTGCAGGCGAGCGTGACGGCAACGCCGACTCCGTAAGGCCCGGTGAGCAGGAGGGAGACCGTTCCAATCTGCCCTGATTGCACTGTCAGGCTGGGCGCACCGGCGGAAAATGTGAAGTCGCTGGCGGTGACATTGATCTGCACCGGCGCGCTGACGGAAGACTCGACTCCGGCACTGCCGAGATAAACAGCGGTTACATTGAGCGCACCGAGCGGCAGAAGCCCCGCGGGGACGGTAACCGTGCCGCTTTCGGTTTGAGAAGTCGTAACGATGCCGGAACCACCGACAATGCCGCCTGCAAACAGCGTCCCGTTTGCGAGCAATTCGAACAGGCCTACCGGCGTACCGTACTGATCGGTACTGGCTGTGACCGTGACGTTGAAGGTGACGCCACCGGAACTGTTCACGCTGTTGGGTGACGCCGTGAGAGTCGTGGTCGAACTGGCGACCGCGGTGCTGGCGACGAAAGTCAGCGCTTGGGGCGCGGTGTATGAGGTTGCGTTCCAGTTGCTGTCGCCCGAGTAGCTGGCGCTCAGAGTGAACGTTCCTGCTGGAACGTTGGAGAGTGTGACATACCCGGTTGACAAGTTCTCGTTAAGGTAGGAATCGGCAACCACAGGGACGGTTTGCGTGAGTGTGCCAAGCGTCACGGTAACGCTTCCACTCGGCGGCACATTGCCATTGAGCGCGCTGAGAAGCACGTGCACCACAAGACTTGATCCCGCCAAATAACTCTGGCTGCATATTCCGCCTGGGGGCGGCGGGCAACTCACGATAGGCGGCAAATTGAGGATCTCGGCTTCGAGTAAAGGGGTTCCCTTGGCGACAGTAAAGCTAAGCGGGGCGCCGGTCGAGGGAGAATAGCTGGCGTCCCCGGAATAGCTGACCGTCACCGAGTGTGAGCCGATGGCGATGCTTTGCGGCGTCCAGGATGCCACGCCATTTACGCTGAGCGGAACTGTGGCTGTGAGATTTCCGTCGGTGAAAGTGGCTGAGCCGCTGGCCAGTCCAGAGGAGTTCGTGGTCAGGCCGGTGGGCGTGGCTAGATAGGTGATCGCACTGCCAAAAAATACCTGGCCACCGTTGGAGATGGTTCCTGTCTGAATTTCCTCGGCAGGACCCTGCCCGCCCGAGAGTTGGACCAGATACTCATAATTACCGCTGACAGTGGTTGAGCTTTGTTCGGGCGTGATCGTAACGGCGACCGGCGAGGAGTTACTGGGGCCGAAAACCCCATCGCCTCCATATTGAGCCTCAACCTGATACGAACCCCCCGGAAGAGTTGTGATATTGGCTGAGGCTGATCCGTTGGCGAGAGGAACAGGCGCATTGCCGCGCAGCGGAGATGGAGGGTTGGTCTGCAGAACAATGTCGCCGACGGGAGTACCCGAGCCGGAACTGGCTGCGACCGAAGCAGTAAGAGCGATCGGAGTGCCGTGGGTGACGGTGGTGGGAGAAAGTTTAAGCGTGGTTGTGGTTGACGACAGCGCAACTTTGGTCCAGTTGGAGATGAGTTCGTTGGCATCGAACGATCCCAGTCCGCTGGCCAGATCGTATCCCGTTCCTGCCGCGTACAGGCCGAAGGAGTAAGTATCGGGTATGGAATTCGGATAAAGATCCGTACAACCCGGAACCGGGAGAAAGGGCGGAGGGGGAGTTCCTAGCATGCAGGCCACGTCATTCGTTCCCAGCGTGATGTCATGGAAAATGCCGGATTGCTGCTGTGCCAAGGCATAGAGTGTGTAATCGGCCTGTCCCTGGCGACCATACTTCTGATTGATCAGCGCCATAATTCCGGCCATCGCGGGAGTGGAAGTGGAAGTCCCACCGACTAGTGTGACGGTCGAGGTCGCGCCCGCGGCGCAATCTCCCGGCTCGGCGCAGATGGCCCACGCACTGAGATTCGGTCCATTGGCGGCGAACAGGGAAACGTCGGGCAGATCGCGTACACCGTCGTTGGGAACGCCCGTGCCCTGCTGCCAAACCGGCTTGGCATAGCCTGCGATACAGGAGGGCAATTGCGTCGCCGAAAATGCAGTTTCCTGCGCGCAATTGCTGCTGGCGCCGCCTCCAGCTGGGGAAGGCACAGGACCGACCAGCAGCATCATGCCGTTCAATGACTGGAAGGAGGGAATGATGTTGAGTCCCAGAGCACTGTCCCACGGTTGCTCGGGAAGTGGTGCTTTGAGAGACCCGAGATTGGCATCGTTGGTCGGGTTCCAAAGTGTCGCGATGCTGGCTCCGCCGGTGGCGTAGTCGGAATAATAGAAGTCGCTTCCGCCGACTGAGACATTCCACGGCGTAGAGCCGAGACCGTTGGCGGTTAGACCGAAGGTTTCCTCGTCTCCATTTTCATCGATTAAAATATCGCCCAGGCACGCGCCCGGGCCGGTATCGCCGCTTGCCACCAGCACGGTCTGGCCTTGTGCGGCGGCTTGCTCCCAAAGGCCTGCCCAAAGCTGGTTTCCCGGTGCACCGAGCAGCGGCTCGCACGTCCCGTAACTTAGGCTGATGACAGAGGCCTGATCGTCTTCGACGGCGCGCATTGCCGCAAGGGCGAGACTATCTTGAAAAGGCTGACCGCCGGCCACATAGAAATTCACCGTCGCATTCGGAGCGATGGCCCCGCTCAGCTCGACATCCAAGAGAGCCTCGATGTTCGGGGCCAAACCATCGCCGGGGTCTTCGCCATCCACAATGACCTGGGTATTGTCGCCCGACAGATTAAATAGTTGCCGGTAAGCGTCGACTATCGTCAGATTCAAGTTGGTGGTCCCGATAATCCCGATGGTCTGGCCGGAGCCGTCCGTTCCTGCGGCGTACACGGGGGCAAGGTCATATTGCGTGGCAAAATCCTCGGGAGCGAGAGCGTAAAACGGAGCGTTGTTGACGGTCAGGGTGAAGGTTGGCGCTTCGCCGTGCGATCCCCGGGAAACTTTCGCTGTGCCGGCAGGGGCGACATAGCTGGTGGGCTCAAAGGTATTTAATGGAGCGAAATTGCGAATCCGCGCCGCGATCGCTTGGGGAACGCTAATCTCGCGGTCGTTGGCATAAAAACTTCTGCCCGCAGCGGCGTATTGATGAATCTCCACGTGCAGCGCCTGACTCACCTGTGCGGCGGTGCCGGAGAACTCGATCATGGTTCGGCTTGAAGTGACGCGATCGACGGACAATCCGTGACTGGCAAGCCATGCGGCCACGGTCTGAATGTCTTCGTCTTTGGCGCCAAATTGTTGGCCGTACTCTTGCGGACTCGCCCACTTATGAAACAGCGGAGAACTCTGCGTATGGACTTCGCGGAGGAAGAGCTGGCGTGCGGCCTCGCGTTCCGAAGGGCGGTTGAGCATTACAAGCATGCGCCGCATAGGGAAATCGTCGGCGACAGCGCCGCGATCGAACCGCGGTCGGGCAAGGACGTGGACCGTGCCGCGCAGAGTTGTAATGCGGCTTTCATCGACCGCAACTGTGGGCGTAGCAACCGCGGGCGTAGCCACTGAAGATGCGACGGCGTTGTCGGGGACAATCCGAATAGCCGATTGTGCAAACAAAGGGAGCTGGAAGAGCGCGAATAGAAAGAACAACGGCCTGACATAGGCGTACGGCGGATGCGTGTCAACCCAAGACGAATGGCTCATGGAGACCGGCCTCGGGAAATCGTATCACCGAAGTATTCGGACTGCACCGTTTCTCAGTGATTGACGTAACATCCGGTGACTGTTGATAAATCCCTAATTTCGTTGCGGGGGAGGCCGGGCGAAAAGTGTGAAGATCTCAAACGGTACATTGTTTCTTCTTAGCGAAGTTCAATCAGCACGAGGCCTGGCGAGGGGATTTCAAGAGTTAGTTGCTCGTTTTTCAAGACGCGGGTTTCCGGGGTGGAAATTTCGGTCGTCTGGCGCAATTGCTTCACCTGGGCTTGCGTGGGATACGCGGGAGATCCCATCTTTGCATACGTGCGATGGAAATCTCCGTGCTCCGCATCGAGTCGCCACACGGAAGCGCTTGTGGCATTGGTGTGTTGAAAGCGTACGGTGACGCTTTTGGAAGGACCAGACTGGCCTGGCGGCGCATAATTCCACAATGCCATGACTAAAGAGCCATCCTGGCTGCGAGTCAGCAGAGCAGAGTCCGAGTTTAGGGTTAGACGCTGGTTTCCGAGCCTATGCAAAAGGGCAAAGGCGTGGTACGCGGGCTTTGGGATACCATCTTCAGCCAACAGCCCAAAGCCCCCGTAGAACGGCGTCTTTACCACTCCCTGCTCTTCGAAAACATCGGAGAAGGTCCAATACGACATGATGTCCACGAGGCCATCGCACTGGCGAACCGTATCGGCGAGCCAGGGGCCCATGTAAACCGAATCGGTGACCTCGGGTTCGCTCTTGTAACTCGCGTTGAACTCGCTCCAGATCAAGGGAAGACCGGGAGCGCTTGAATTGTGGATCTGCTCATGAACTTTGCCGACAGCACGGCAGACCATGCGGTCACGGGGAATGACCTCATTCGTCCCAAAGACGTCTTGAGCCCGGTCGTTTCCGTAGACATGGGTGGAAACGAAGTCGATCGGTATTTTCTGCTGAACGCAGTGCTGAATAAAAGCGCCCACCCATGCAGCCTGGGCAGTAGCGGGACCGCCTATCCGGAGACGGTGATCCACTTTCTTAACGGCGAGCGCAGTGTGGTCGTACAGTTCCCAGTAGGTGGCTTGCCGAGGCTGGCCGGCCCAGAAATCGAGGTTGGGCTCGTTCCAAACCTCAAAGTACCAGGCGGCAACTTCGTCGATGCCATAGCGGTCGATCAGATGCCGGACAAAGGCGGTAATCAGGTCGTCCCAGCGCCCCCAGTCCTTGGGAGGAGAGACATCCGGCTTGTACCAGAAAGCCTGGAACACTGGTGCCGCGGCGAGTTTGTTCGGCATGAAGCTGAGCTCGACGAACGGCTTCACACCGTTCGCCAGCAGACCATCGTAAATCTGGTCAACGTAGGAGAAGTTATAGATTGGGCGGCCTTGCGAATCCTCGTCGTATACGCCGACTTCGTCGTGGAAGATTGCGTGGAAGCGCACGTAATCGAAATCCGTGATTTGCTTCACCGCGCGCAAATCCTCACGATAGCTCTCGCGCAAGCTGAGGATGGCTCGGCCCGAGCCAAACATTTCTTCCCAAAAGTGCGGGAAAGGATGGGACGGTGCAGAAGCATCAGCCACGATTACATCCGGCAAAGATTGAGTCTGAGCGGAAAGAGCTGCCGGGTATAGCAGCCCGAGCAAGACTGCGACTGCGAAAAAGAATCGTTGGCATTTGAGGAATTTCGTCATGAAGAAATCCGGATGCGGCGATGACACAAGGTCGAAGAACCTAATTGGAGCTATGCGGCAGCCCTTCCATACGGAAACTGCACGCGGCGAACGCTGGCTGCTGGCTTTTCGTGCAAAATAAGTTCGGTAGCTTGCACCCGCCGATCGCTGTGGAACCAGCGCTGCACCGCATTGTCGCAGAGAACGTTGGCCATGGAGAGGAGGCTCATTCCCTGGTGGTGAACCATCCAACAGCGCACCAACTGGCAGCGCGACGGGCGAAATCGGCTGCCGGAGATGGTGTAATCGGCAGCTTCATAAAATCCGTAGGACCCGAACCAGCCAAGAGCCTCCATGCGGCGCAGATTGCGTAGCGCGGCGGGGCGATCCACATCGAGCGACAGAAATGTGGAGTAAGGGGAAATAACGAGGGGATTCGAGTCCCGCCGCATCATCGAAAGTCTGGGCAGTCCGAAAGCCTGATACTGATAGTTGCCGGCCTCGTCGAGTTTGGAATACGCCGATTCGGAAATTCCCCAGGGGACCCCTCTGCTCAACGCATAAGCCTGTTGAGAACGCACCACGGCCAAGCGCGTGCGATCGAGCAGGGTGTTCGAGTAGGAACGCATCCAGATTCCTGGCATTAGATACTCAAACATGGTTCCGGTCCATGAAAGCAGGACGGGGCGCCCGCAATCGAGAGTTTGCGCCCGGCCCAGCCGGAACCAGCAATCCTGTGGGATGTCCTCCTTGGCAATGGCAACGAAGACAGCAATCCGTGATTCAGTGGCTAGCAGGTCGTAACACGCCGCCTGCAACTGCTGCGCTTCGGCGTCGAAACCCACGGACATCAGCTTGCGCCGGCCATCGAGCAGGAAGTGAAAATCGGTTTCGTTGGCCAGGCTGCCGGCCAGCGCCCCTGCCTGCCCCAGATCTTCGATCAGGCTAATGCTATTTGCACGAGCCTGCGTGAGCAACGGCATAAGACGCTGGTAAAGAGCGCGCTTCTGCTCGGACGCGGACTGCATTGCGACCTCGATATGAGCGCGCAGTTCATTCGTCAAGTTGGGAAGCTGCCGCAGGGGTACGTGGCTCAGATATTTCGAGCGCACCGTGGGATCTTCTCGCAGCGGCGCGAACTCTTCTAACCACCAGGGCGCGTATGATCGCACCATCTCGCGAACGTTATGCAACCGCGAGTGTCCTTGTTGCCGAAACCAAGCGACGTCCGAAACATGCCTGGACTTGGCGGGGAGGTTTCCTTGGTCGAGAAACTCTTCCGGGAACGCAAGCAGCGAGAGAAGCCAGTCCTCCCCTTGAAAACTCTTCTCGTAATGGGCAATCGTCTTTCGAGGCAGCAATCGGCACTCGGCGAGAATTCGCAGGTGATCCAGCAAGCCTTCGGCGATCGACGGTTGGAAGAGCGGCTGGTTCAAACGATCGAGGCATCCCTGCTGCAGAGTCCAGAGTGAGGCCACCAAATTGCCGCTGTCAACGGAAGAAACAAAGCAGGGATGCAGCGGCACCAAGGTGCGCGTGTCATACCAGTTCAGCAGATGGCCGTGGTGCTTGGGAAGATGGGACACGGTCGAGAGCGTCAGGCGAGTCAACGCCGCCATTTCTGGAACGGTGAGGTAGCCGAGTTCGACTGCGACCTGCCGAGAGTTCAGAAGAAATCCAAGATTCGTAGGTGAGAAGCGGGCTGCGATCGCGGCCGGATCCTCCTGTACGTTGTCGGGAATCAGCCAATGGTGTTCTTCCGTACAAAATTCGGCGAAGTAACGCCAGGTATGAAGAGCGCAACGACGAAGGAAGATCGCATCCCTGCGAGGAAGGTCCCCAGCCCGCAGGATCGGGGACTCGTTGAGCCAAAGCGCTACGAGTTTGCTGCCGGACCACAAGCATAAAAAAGGCAGCGCTGTGACCAGAGCCCTAGGCTGCAGCAGCCAAAGCAAAAGCCCGATCGCCAGGGCCAGAGCTGGCGTCCAATCCAGATACCGATCGACGGGCGTACGCCCCGGACCCATCTCGGTTTCGGCGGCCGTTTCCCATTCCAGAAGACGCTCGTGGGTCAACGTGCGACGAATCAGCGTTCGTACTACCGCATCCAGCGAGAGCAGCGTTTGATGGGCAAGGAACACGAGGGCCAGAAACACGCTGACATTCGTCGCATAGAATCCGCGCAGAGTCTCGCCCGCCATCTGCGCGTTGCGCTCCACACTGGCACGTACGATCCCGAAGGCAAGCTCGAACCACGAAGGAATGAACAGAATGCAGACCGTGGCGATGGTCCAATACAGGTGGTTCGCGCCCGGCAAAAGCCAACCGAACAACAGCAATAGAAGAGTGGCTGGTTCGACCAGACTGCGGCGCAGATTATCGAGGATCTTCCAACGGGAAACCAACGAGATGGGATTGGGTACCTGCGCGCCGGATTCCTGGGGCACATGCTCGGTTAGCCATTCCAGGAGCTGCCAGTCCCCGCGCATCCAACGATGTTTCCGGCGATTGTAGGCGCTGTAGTGGGAGGGATAGTCCTCAATTACCTCGATGTCGCTGGCCAGGCCGGCGCGCGCATAGGCGCCTTCAATCAGATCGTGACTCAGCAACGCGTTTCGTGGAAAGCGGCGATTCAGTACCTGCTGGACAGTGTCGACTTCGTAGATTCCCTTTCCTGTGAAACTGCCTTCTCCGTACAAATCCTGGTAAGCGTCGGAGACCGCTCGGGTGTAAATGTCAAAGCCGGTCTCGCCCGCATAAATGGCCGCCAGCCGCGAGCGGCCCGTACTCTGCACGCTCACCCCGACTCGGGGCTGCAGGATGCCGTATCCGGCGACGACAATGTTTTTCTGCGGGTCGATAATAGCCTGGTGCAGAGGGTGCGCCAGAGTCCCGATCATGCGATGAGCGGATCCTCGCGGAAGCTCAGTGTCGGAATCCAGCGTGATTACAAAACGAATCTCGGGAAGCAGCGAAAGATTTCCCTCTTTGACCGGAAAGCTGTCATATTCACCGCGCAGGAGCCGGTTCAAATCCAGCAATTTGCCGCGTTTGCGTTCCCAACCCATCCATCCTTTTTCGCGGGGGTTGTAAACGCGGTGACGATGGAAAAAGAAGAACGAGCCCATCTCTTGGCCGCCATATTGCTCATTCAAGCGGCGGATCAGGGACGCAGCCAGATCGATCAAGTGGCTATCTTCGCTGGCGGACTGGTCAGAATCGGGAAGATCGGACAAGAGCGCGAAATGGATGTTCGGATCATGGTTGCCCAGAAAACGTACTTCGAGATCCTCCACCAGGCAACGCACCTGCTTTTCGTTGAGCAAGAGAGTAGGAACCGCGACGAGGGTCGCGCAATCGGCGGGAATGCCTTCGGAAAAATCCAGCTTGGGAAGAATCTCCGCGGGCAGAAGAGCGCTGACCAAATAGTTCATTACCTGAATCGCGGCCTGTGAGCTGGGCAGCAGCAAAATCAACATGGAAAGCACGGACAGTCCCGGCCAATTCGTGCTGGGGGTCAGCGCCAACAAGATACCGGTGATGATGGCGAATGTAAGGATGGCGATTCCGGGAAGAAAGAATTCGTCCGGATGCTGGCGGAGCAAGGCGCGCAAGCGTTGGCTAATATTGGGCTTGAAACCAACTTGCCGATGCAACAGTGTCGCCCCCGCCCCGAACAGGTAATAACCCACGTGTGATTCCCGCAGCCGGACTCGGGGATTGTGGTAGGCGCGGGCATGCGCCTGTTGCGCCAATGCGAGAGCCTCGCGCGCCACCTCCGTCTCCGACATATCGGAACGTTTGGCGATCTTAGACAGTTTCTCCCGATACAAGGCTCGACTTTCAAAATCCATGACCGCGTAAGCGCCAGCAGGATCGCTACGAAGGATGCGATCGAACTGCACCAGAGGCTCCAGCACCTCGTTCCAGGACGTATGCGTTACATCCCGCAGGCTGTGGATGCAGGCCTCCAAACCCTGAGATTTCTCCGGCGCGGCGAATGCCGAGCGGCTCAGCGCAGCGATGCGCTCCAGAAGAACGAGTTTCAGGGCCGGGACCAGCGCCAACACTTCGCCAAGATCAAGAACGGCAATCTCCTGAAAGGCCTGACAAAAGGCGGCGAACTCGACTTCGTTGAAGTGGTTGGCTGTGACATCCAGAAAGGCTTCCGCAAAGGGCAGTACTCTGGGTACTACTTCGCTGGTCTTCGCTCGTACATGCACCAAACGCTTGCGGGGGGCCAACTCGATGGGAACGTTGCGGAGCTCTGAGCAGATCAGTTGGAGGTTGTCGCGAATCAAGCGCAACTGCTCGGGCAGGGACTCACGCCCCGACGATGCCCCGATGGCTGCAAATACCGGCTTGAATCCGAGTTGCAATTGATGACAACGCTGCGAAAACGTCCGAGAAGAAGCGGTGCCCGGCAACCAACCCAGAGCGGACGCCAGGCGCAAGGCTGCGTCGCGCGGGCTCACCGGATCAGAGACGTCACCGGCCGGCTCCGGCTGGCGTTCTTCTTCTGCCATGACGCTCTCGGCGTGAGTGTTGCGAACCATGTCTGCGTTAACCTCTTGGTTTACCTCTAACGATAACTGCCAGCTTGCATTTCAAACATCTCCGCATAACGGCCACCCAGATGGGTGAGTTGCTCGTGATCTCCATCTTCAACGACGCGGCCGCCATCAATCACCAAGATCCGATCGGCCATGCGTACGGTGGAGAACCGATGCGAAATGAAAAGAGCCATCTTGCCGGCGGTTAACTCTGCGAATCTCTGGAAAACCTGGAATTCGCTGCGCGCGTCCAGCGCAGCGGTTGGCTCGTCGAGGACCAGCACCTGAGCGTTACGCAGGTAGGCCCGAGCCAGCGCCACCTTCTGCCACTCTCCACCGGAAAGGTCGACTCCCCCGTCGAAGCGGCGCCCGAGCATTTGATCGTACCGGCCGGAAAGCCGGGCGATCACCTCGTCCGCCATGCTCTTCTCGGCAGCCTCCTGGAGAAGCGGGAGATTATCAATCGCTTCGATACGACCGACAGCGATGTTCTCCCGCGCCGTCATCTCATAGCGCATGAAATCCTGAAAAATGATGCCGATGTTGCGGTAAAGGTCTTCGAGGTCATACTCCCGCAGATCGATGCCGTCGAGCAGCACTTGCCCCTCGGTGGGATCATACAAGCGAGTCAACAATTTGACGATGGTGGTTTTTCCTTGTCCGTTTTCCCCTACCAGGGCGACCCGCTCGTCAGGAAAAAGACGGAAATTCAGCCCCTCGAGAATCACGCGGGAACTTCCGGGATAGCGGAAAGAGACATTGCGAAATTCGAAGCCGGTCTGGATGGGGTGAGGGGCGGGCAAAGCGTTGGGCTTGGATTGGATGGTCGGTTTCATTTCGAAGAACGCGACCAGATCGGTGAGGAATAAAGCCTGGTCGGCTATGCCAGCGACGGTCGAGAAAATTAGCTGGATGTTGCCGCTCGCCTGCTGAATAGCGCCGGTGAGAAAAGCCAACTGTCCAATACTGAGCGCTCCTATCACTGTCCGCCAGATAACCAACACGTAGGCCGAGTAGTATCCGGCAGTACCGATCGACGATAGTAACGACCCCGCCGCCAGCCGGCGTCGCGCCAAGGAAACATCTTCCTCATAAATCTGATCGGAAAGCCTGGTGAAGCGATCCGTAAAAAAGTTCCCCAGCCCGAAGAGCTTGAGTTCTTTCGCCGCTTCCTTGCTGCCACCTGCTACGCGCAGGTAATCAAGTTGCCGGCGGATGGGGGTCTGGCGGAAGTTCTTGGCATATCCCAAAAAAGCAAAGTGGCTTTCGCCGACGAATGCCGGTATCACGCCCGCCACCAGCAGCAGCAAGAGCCAAGGAGAAAAAATGACGATCGAAACTGAAAGAGAAATCGCGGTAACGACCTGCTGAACCAGACGCCCAATCGACTGAATCATTCCCAGGCGATCCGTAGCTTGAACCCGAGCCCGCTCCAGACGGTCATAAAATTCAGGATTCTCATACGCGACCAGATCCAGCTCAGCAGCGTGCTTCATCACGCGGACGCTGACGTGCCGGATGTATTTGTCAGCCAACAGCGCGTCGAGAAAATCGAGGGCCCGGCTTAGAATGCTCCCCAAGACCGCGACGCAGAACTCAGCCACGACCAGCCACCACAGCCGAACTAGAACGGGATGGGACGTAGCTCTCGCATGCACGATGGCGTCGATGATGCGCATTGTGATCCACAACAGCGCAACCGGAACCAGTGAGACCACCACGCGAAGGACGAGGTTGGCGGAGACCACGACCCGCCCCGACTCCCACACGATGCGCAAGACAGCGGGCACGTTGCGGAGGGCGGAGAAACGTTCCTTCCATCCGCTCCAGAAACCCTGCTCCCGTGTCATGGTCATGGCCTAGTCCTGTGTTGCCCGGACTTTCGTTGAAGCGCGAGCGAAGAAAGACGAGCAACCGGGACCGCGTGTCAGACGAGTGGCTGCGGATTGAATGAACGTGGACACCATGAACTCCCGCCAATCGAGATCAGCCCGTCGTCAAGTACGCCTTGGATGAAGAAGACGGGCCCTCGGTTGTCGCCCCGGTTCAAGACTCGGCAGCGTCACCCACTGCCCGGTCATTACAGTTTAGTACTTCTTGAGGCCGGCGCGCTGCATTCCTCGTCGGGCTTCGGGAGCCTTCATGAACGTGTCCCAGACGAAGCCCGTCCGCAGATTCTCCGCCATCAGCATGGTAATCCCCGTATCGATGCCGATCACGTCCGGGTCGTACCAGTTTTTGAGCGGGTTGAAGGCGTTCACAAATCCGTACTTATTCCAGGCTGATGCGTAGCGGCCTCGAATCGTCTTCAACACTCGCAAGGTTGCTTGAGGCAGGAAAGGCAAGGAGCCTCCCGTAGCGCTGGGCACGATGGTGCCATCGATCGGCCCCACGGCCGGAGGACCGCCCCAGATGACGTAGCCGTGCTCCGAGTCCGAGGCAGTGATGCCCCATAGGTCCTCGCTGTAGTCGGGGAACTGTTTTCCGAGTTCGAGGCAGAAACGCCGGTGGACCTCAGTGGCGGTAACGGAATTCTGGAAATAGTCGGCGTATTTATCGCGTTTCCCGCGGAAATCGAACCAGGCCTGCGAGTATTGGTGCACAAAAAGAGGCGCGAACGAGCCGATGTAGCGCATCCCCTCGTATTCGAAAGTGAGCCGCTTCCAGGCATTCCAGGTTTCTTCCTTGAGGGGATAAGCGGAAGATCCCAAGCCCAGGAGGTACATCATCATCAATTCGCTGTAGTAATCCCAGCGCGAGGCCAGGAAGCCGAGTTCAGGAGTCCATCCGTGGGGCAGTAACGAGGTATCTTCCGACAGCCAGGTCCAGTCCACACGGTTGAAGATAAGGTTGGCCAACTCGGTAATACCGGGGTGACGAAAATGCTCGCGGCAGGTGAGAACGCCGCAGAGCAGAATAGCGGTGTCGACCGAAGATACTTCGGAATCCCACACCCGTTCCCCGGTGTTGATGTTTGCGAAGTGATAGAAAAAGCCGCGATGCTGCGGCAACTTCTTCCACAGAAAGCGGAGGGCGGCAATGACTCGCTCCACGGCCGCATCCCTGGGGACAAAACTTCTCCGCTCTCCAATACAAATTGCGGTAAGGCCGAAGCCGGTTGCCGCGATGCTGGCCACGATTCCCTGATCGTCGACATGGACATTGCAACGATCCTTCACCATCCCCGTTTTCGGGCTGGCCTGGTCCCAGAAGTAAAGGAAGCTGGCGTTTTCCACTTCATCAAGGAACTGATCGTCCTGGGGAGATAGTGTTACCGTTCCTGCTGGCGTGGCAGACACCTGTGCTGACGCCAGGATGCGCCAGGGCGTCAGCAGTTCGGCGAATGGCAGGCAGAAGCCGGTACCCAGGATTTGCCGCAGTGCTTGCCGACGCGACAGCCTCGATCTATCGTCCATCATCCGGTGCGTCCCTGTTCGATCTTAAACAAATACGGGCCAGGTAGAAAGGACGGTGCCAGACGGCCGGCAGAGGCTGAGCTCGCGTGCCCAAGCCCAAGCTTTGGAAAAGCGTATCCACAGGCTGGGGCATCGTATGATGCTACACAAGGCAACGGGATGACATCTATCCATCGATTCGAAGTCTGGTTTGCCGCATTTTTCACGCTGCTCTTCGCAGCCAGCGCGATCTTGCTCGTGGGGTGGCGCACTCGGCCGCCTATCGTCCTCCAGGGAGCCGTGACCGTGCAATCGTCCGATCCGCGAAAGCAACGGCCCATCTCCGACGTCGAGGTATCCGTTTCAAATGATTTGGCCACGGGGACGGTTCGATCCGATTCCTCCGGCTTGTTTACCGTGCAGCTCCGACGGTCCGTGCGCAGAGGAGATGCCATCACCTTGTATTTTCATCATCCTCAATACAGCGACCTCAAACTCATCGATTTTGTTGGCGACAAGCTCTACGTGGTTCATATGGTCGCCTTGTCCAATGAAGTCCCTGCCTCCACTCATCATCCCGACATCAAGGTGGCCAACGTTCGAGTGCGGTATTCGATTAAGGCCCAAACTGAGCTGAATGTGGGTAGCGCGGCGAAAGCATTTCAAATCGAGAACCGGGGAAATGTGCTCTGCAAGAAGCAGCGGCCATGCTCACCCGACGGAAAATGGAAGGCTGCTCTCGGCTCAGCCTCTCTCGACGCGGGTGCGGGCAACGAGTTCCGGAACGCGAGAGCCTCGTGCATCGCCGGGCCTTGCCCGTTCACAAAAATCGAATCGGACAAGTTCACCCAGGGAGGCCGCACCATCATGGTCTCCGCCCGCGACTGGTCGGACACTGCCACTTTCTTGTTGGAGGCTGAAGTATTCCATCCCATGGTGAGCCAGATCGTGCACGAATCCTATCCCGTCATCTTCGGCGATGGACTGAACTTTACGTTGCCCGCGACTGCTGAAGGTGTAAGCCTGGAAGCCGATTTCGATGGGCAAACCGTCATCTTTCCGCTGGGTCCGTCCATCCTGTTAAGTTGGGCAGATTGCAACGCCCGGGCCAATCCGGATCAAACGAGAGTCTATCGCTGCCAACTCAAGCCGGGATACCAGTTTCAGTAACACAAGGCGTTCTTAGCGATGAGTCGTAGCGTTTTGTTTGCCCGGTCGGCTAGGGAGCCGCTCCCGTGATCTCCAAGCTCTTCAACTCATCCAGCAACGCCTTTTCCACCTTCTTCTGGACCTCCGCCGTCAGCTTCTTTCCTCCCGACGTCAGATAGAACGCGTCGATCGCCATCTGCCCCTCGGTGTCAATCAAGGCGATTTCAATGTTGCACTGCTGCCGCGAAAGGCACGAACTGATCCGGTGCAGCAACCGCGGCCGGTCCTGGGCAATTACCTGCAGCAGCGTACTGGTCGAGGAACATTCGTCGTCAAAATCAATCCGCGTCTGCACCACCACTTTGACACGAACGCTTTTCTCCCCGCGTTGACGATCGCGCAGCATCCGATCGAGGTCAGCTTCACCCGCCAAAACTGCGGTGATGCTCTGCTTGAACCGCTGCCACTCCGACAAATTCAACTCCAGAGTGCGAAAGCGGTCGGTAAAGCACAGCGTGTCCACCACGGTTCCAGCCTGGTTCGAAAAGGCATTGGCCTTCACAATGTTCATTCCCCAGGCCGCCAACACTCCTGTCAAAGTGGCAAACAGCGATGCCCGGTCCTTGGTGACCAGCGTCAGCTCATACCAATGCCGGCCCCGCTTCAAGTCCACCTGCACCGCATCGTGGCCAAACCTCTCCGCCATTTCCATGTGCTGCATCACTTCTTCGGCAGAGTGCACTCGCAGATATCTCTGCGGAAAACCCTCCACGAAATCCTTGAACTTGGCCCCCATCACCGGAGCCAGGCTGCGCAGGCGCGCCAGTTTTTCTCCATTGGCATCGTGCACCCGCTGGTCCGCACTGCGGTTCAGGTAATTCGCCGCGCCAATGTAGAGCTGCCAAACGTTCTCCGCTTTCCACGGCGTCAGCGCTTCCGGATTCACTGCCTTGATGTCCGCATACGTCAGCAGGCACAACATTTTCAGGCGTTCCGGCGTGCCCACCTTCTCCGCAAAAGCCGCTACGGTTTCGGGATTGAAAATATCGCGCCGCAGCTGCGCCGACATTTCCAGATGATTTCCGATCAGAAACAGCACCTCGGCACGTTCCCCCGCGTCCACATCCAGACGGTCCAGACAGCGGCCAGCAATCTCCAGGCTCGCCTCCACGTGATTGCCTCCCGGCACTCCCTTGCCGGTGTCGTGCAAGAGCAGGGCGAGGTAGAGCAACTCCGGATCTTCCAGCTCTCCCAGCAACTCCGCATACCGCTTGTCCCATTCCGATTGCGACTGCGCCAGGCGATGCAGGCTCTCAATGGCCAGGATGGAGTGTTCATCTACGGTAAAACGATGATAGAAATCTCGCACCACCAGAGAATCGATGGGCTTCAGTTCCGGCAACAGCAAGGTGAGCAGGCGCAGCGAATGCATGGCCCGCAACGCCTCGCCGGCATGCGGCTGCAGCAGTGTTTCCTGCAGGTAGAGCCAGAGTTCTGTTCCCCGCGGCGGAGTCACCGCCAGAGCCGGAAGCTCCTGTTCGATTCGGTGCTCCGTAGTCGCACTCAATTTCAGCCCGTGGTGCGCCATAAAGTGAAACAGGCGCAGCAGCACTTCCGGATCGCGCAGCGAAGACGACTGCTGCAGAAAAATCAACCCATCCACCACGGAAAAATCCGGGCTCGACGGCCGCGACCTCCACCCATGGAACTGCCGGCGCAGCGCTGACCACGCCTCCGGAATCTCCTCCTGCAACTGCGTCACTGTGCGTTGCACGGCGCGCGCATGCCCGAAATAAATCCGCATCCAATCCGCGGGAGTGAGGTCGGCGGCATCCGCGACGCCGATCTTCCGCGCCGCTGCTTCGTCCTGCGCCTCCCAGCTCAGAGCATTGTCGTCGCGTCCATGACGGAAATGCAGAAAGCAGCGCGCCGCCATCAGGAACTCCAGGGCCGCATCCAGCTGTTTCCTTACCGGCGCCCGGAGCGAGCTGGCATCAGGCCAATCGCCCAGCTTGCCCATGGCCGAGATCAGCGCTAGCCAGCAAGCCACGTTGTAATCCCGAAGACCGCCGGGCGTTTCTTTCAGATTCGGTTCCAGGTGAAACACCGTGTGGCCGAACTTTCCATGCCGCTCCCGCGTCACCTCGGCCAGCCCCTGCAGCAAGGGCTTCGCTTCCCGTATCACCAGCTTGGGGATTACTTTGTCGTGCAGCCGTGCGAACAACTCGCGGTCGCCGGCCAGGTAACGGCAATCGAGAAGAGAAATGGTGAACTCGGTATTGTTGGGATCAAAGCGGTCGCATTCCGAAAGCAGGCGCGAGGCCGGACTTAACTTGAGCTTCAGATCCCACAGCTCTTGTGAGAACTGCCGGACCGAGTCCTTGTGAGCTTCTTCGCCTCGGCGATCGGCATACAGAAACAGCAGATCGATATCGGAATAAGGAAAGAGCCAGCCGCGGCCGAAACCTCCAGTCGCGACCAGCGCGAAGCCTGGCGGCCCGTGCTCATCGGCTGAGACGAGGTCCCGCCATAGCCGCTTGAGAATGTCTTCGATGAGCCGCGTGCGTTGGCCCACTGCGGCGCGACCATCTCCGGTCGCCGCGAAGTCGCGCGCCATCCGCGCCGACTCCTCGGCGAGAGCCCCCCGCAGCTCACTGATCAGTGAAGACGACTCCATCATGACGATGGACCGATAAATCGACGCCCGATGAATCGCCGACCGACGAATCGAAGAACGCTGCTCTCATGCCGCATGCCATTGGGAGAGAACCGGACATACGCTGCCGTTAAGATGCCTTCCGGTCGCGTCCCGGCAGGATGTTTACCCGTTTCCCCAGTCCTGTTGTGATTCCCGCCCAAATTGCCGTCTTACAGCGCTCCCTCGCCCCGCTCCTCGTTGCGAATGCGAATCGCTTCATCGACACGCGTCAGAAAAATCTTCCCGTCGCCAATCTTCCCCGTGCGCGCCGCCACCAGAATGGCCTGCACGGCCTTCTCCACCAAGGCATCTGGCAGCACGAGTTCCAGTTTGGTCTTGGGAATAAGGTCCACGCTGTATTCGCGGCCGCGGTAAACCTCGGTGTGGCCCTTCTGCCGGCCATGGCCTCGCACCTCAATCACCGTCATACCCTCGACGCCGATTTCCTGCAGCGCGGTCTTCACCGCCTCCAGCTTAGAGTTTTGGATGACTGCCTCTACCTTGGTCATGATCTTGTTCTCAAACTCCGATTCCCGCCGCTCCAATGCCTAGCATCCAAAATCATACACCGACGCCTTCCGATGGTGCCTCTCAAGTTGCAGGGGCCGCGGTAGAAGTTTCCGGCGGCGGGACGATTTGCACGATGAAAGGTTGCGGCAAGAAACAGGAAGACGACGATTGACTCGGGAACCAGCCATTTCCCCATGAAGAGCGAATTACTCCCGGGAACGAAGTCGATTTGAAAAGTTTTAGCTCGCGCCTACTTTATCCTCTGCGGTCGCTTCACGGAAATCGAAACTATTCATCGTTCACATCAGGATTTGTCATGCGAAGCGAGAAGGTCGCAACCTCGTGAAGGTAGGGGGGCTTCGTAACCGCGAACCGCAGCCGGTACACCTTTCCTGATAGTCTCAAGCTAGATACTCAGGAGAGCTAAGCCGTTTGCCGCCAATCATCAATGCCCAGGGAATTTCGAAGTCATTC
Organism: uncultured Acidobacteriaceae bacterium; assembly: GCA_963749985.1. Taxonomy (GTDB): domain Bacteria; phylum Acidobacteriota; class Terriglobia; order Terriglobales; family Acidobacteriaceae; genus Sulfotelmatobacter. The sequence continues at coordinate 493,228 of CAVVOS010000012.1, forward strand.
GGAGCCAATCCGCTCTTCCAGGACGTCTCCTTTACGGTTTCCGAAGGTGATCGCATCGGACTGATCGGTCCGAACGGTTCAGGCAAGTCCACGCTTCTTCGCATCCTTGCGGGCGATGTCAGTCCCGACAGCGGCGAAATTGCGGTGCGCAAGCGGATTCGGCTCAGCTATGTGGAGCAGGACTCGACATTTAAGTCCGGTGACACGGTACGGTCCGTGGCTCGCAGCGCGATGGAGCGCGCGGCCGTGCCGGAATCGGACCGCGGTACTCGCTTCGCCGAAACCCTGGGCCGCGCCGGTTTCGAAGACCTCGACGCCGAAGCCGCTTCATTGTCTGGCGGTTGGCAGAAACGCCTGGCCATCGTTGAAGCCGTCGTTCAATCCCCCGATATCCTCTTGCTCGATGAACCTACGAATCATCTGGATCTGGCGGGGATCGAGTGGCTGGAAGCCCTGCTGCAGGCAGCGGCATTCGCCTGCGTGGTGGTCAGTCATGACCGATATTTCCTTGAGAATGTCGCGACCAGCATGGCGGAGCTGAATCGAACGTATCCCGATGGATTGCTTCGCGTGGCCGGAAGCTACAGCCGGTTTCTCGAGAAGAAAGAGGAATTCCTGCACGCCCAATCGAAGCGGCAGGAAGCGCTCGAAAATCTGGTTCACCGGGAGATCGAGTGGCTGCGCCGCGGGGCCAAAGCGCGGACAAGAAAATCCAAAGCCCGTATCGACAAGGCCGGCGAGTTGATGGGCGAACTCGCGGATTTGAATACACGAAGCCGCAGCGGAACCGCGCAGATTGATTTTTCGGCCACCGATCGAAAAACCAAGCGCCTGATTGAACTCACGGACGTCTCTTGCGAGATGGGAGGCCGCACATTGTTCACCGGCCTCAACTGCGTGATCACCGCCGGAATGAGGGTGGGACTGGTAGGTCCGAACGGCAGCGGAAAGACCAGCCTGCTGCGGCTGTTACTCGGAGAGTCCGCCCCGGCAAGTGGAGAGATTCGCCGCGCCGACTGGCTGCGCATTGTGTATTTCGATCAGCGACGTGAACTTGATCCCGACATAACCCTGCGCCGCGCCCTGGCTCCGGAAGGCGATTCCGTAATCTATCAGGACCGCCAGATTCACGTTGCCTCCTGGGCGGCAAAGTTTCTGTTCGCGGGCGAGCAACTCAGCCAGCCCGTGGGACGGCTTTCCGGCGGCGAACGCGCGCGGGTCTTAATTGCTCAGCTCATGCTGCAACCGGCGGACGTTCTCCTGCTCGATGAGCCCACGAACGATCTCGACATTCCCACACTAGACATACTCGAAGAAAGCCTGTTGGAGTTCCGCGGCTCGCTCGTCCTGGTCACGCACGATCGTTACATGCTGGACCGCGTGTCGACCGTGGTCCTCGGCCTTGACGGGCAGGGCGGCGCAGGCCTCTTTGCCGATTATTCGCAGTGGGAGTCGTGGCTGGAAGAGCGGCAACAGATGGCCCAGCAAGCAGCAAAGAACGATGCGCGCCCCGCGGGGCAGGCTACAGATCGCGCAGAGAACCGGCCATCGCCGGGCAAGAAGAAGCTCTCCTATCTGGAAGCGCGGGAATATGACTCGATCGAGAAGCGCGTCGCCGACGCCGAGCATGTACTGCAGGCGAAACGCGTTCGGCTCGAAGATCCCGAGATTGTCAGCGACAGCGAGCGTCTTGTCACGGCGCACGCCGAGATGGAAGAGGCGCAGGAAAAAGTGGACACGCTTTACGCCCGCTGGGCTGAACTTGAAAAGAAGAAGAACTGATCGCCTCTTAGAACTTCTCAGTCATTCGGCTCGGACCGCTCAGCTCACGATGCCAGACAAAACGCGATGATCGTGCTTCCCCGCTTACCCGTGGCTTTTTCGTACTTCTCCAGCAAGACTGATTCGAGGTCGTCCGGGTCAGGCTTCATCTCGCAGGCGGCGATTTCCTCATCCGTCGCCCCCTTGAAACAGAGTTCACATACGCCCAGCCCGTCCTCAGAGCGAACCGGCGGACCGAAAACGCGACAGGTCATAGGACGCGATTCGTAGAGTTCACAGTTGCCGGTTGCAGGATCGAGCACTGGGCACGGTTCATCATTCGCGAAGTCAGAGAAACGCCGCGCCGCGTCGTCTCCTTCGTCCAACACACCAGTCACCGCATCACCAGGAAAATCTCGTGACAGGCGAGCAACTGCATCTTGAGCCCGCGCACGGACACGCTCCGCCCGCGCCGGTGCGTGCACTTCAAGGTCTGCCAATCCTCGGCGCAATCGCAGGGCATCGAGCTGATTGATGGGAAACGCCCCAATGCAGCACTGCGTACATCCCTGGCGACAGACCAGCCATTCGCCGCTGCGACGTGTGACGTCGGCTAATGCAGAGTCCACAATCTGGATCAGTTTCTGATCTTCACTCTTGGAAATCGGGTTTTTGGAAACTGCAGAATGCCGCCGCATAGCGATTTCTGGATCATACAGCTGAATCGGCGAGCCGGTGAGAGAGCGAGGTTTCGACAGAAGCTATGACGCTCCACAGGGAGTCTCCCGAAAGGCGACGGAGCCGCATCCTTCTGGCTCCGATCGCCGGAAGCGCCCACCCTTCCCCCCGGCGGTATGGCGCTTCCTTCGGGATTCCCGCGCTCACTGGAAACCACTGGCCGGAGATACCCATAAAGATCGGCTGATGGTTACCAGTGAACTGATTACATTTTGATAGTGCGGGAGTCCCGCAAAACGTTTCACCGGCCCGGAAAATTTCTTGGAGTCGAAGAACCTACCCTATACGAGCGTCCTCGATTTGAGTAAGATAGCCCCCTAAGCAGGGCATCCCCCCGGAGCGTCTAGTGCAGTTTTACGCCTTCGATAGCCAGTATTTGGAGCAACTCAGTTCCGGAGATTTCCGGACTCAGGAGCACTTTGTCGCTTATTTCAGCGAACTCATCCGGCTGAAATTGAGTAAGCGCCTGCATTCCCGTTCCGAGGTAGAAGACGCCCGCCAGGAGACGTTCGCTCGAGTTTTTGCAGCCCTGAGGAAAGAAGACGGCATTCGGCAACCTGAGCGGCTGGGGGCGTTCGTCAACTCCGTCTGCAACAACGTTCTGCTGGAGTACTACCGCTCCTCCTCCCAAGACGCTCCCAGTGGCGAGGAGGAAGCCGAAGCCAACATCCCCGACCCCGGCATCAGCGTGGTCGACCTCATCGCGAACCGGGAAATCCAGCAGAAGGTGCGGCACATTCTCGACGAACTTCAGGAAAAGGACCGTCGCATCATCAAAGAGGTCTTCCTTGAAGAACGCGATAAGGATGAAGTCTGTCGCGATCTGGGCGTGGACCGGGAATATCTGAGGGTCCTGCTGCACCGCGCCAAGAAGTCCTTTAAATCTCTGTATTTGAAGAAGATGGCCAAAGGAGCCATGCAGGAATGATGCGGCGTAACGTTTGGCGGCAATTTATCACTATCTGTATATGAGGAGTACTCAGAGCATGGACCACAGCGAGGCGAGCCGCCTTATGGCTTCGGAGAAGTACCTGCTCGATGAGCTTCCACCGGACGCGCTGGAGGCGTTCGAGGAGCATCTCTTTGGCTGTCCCGAGTGTGCCCTGGATGTGCGCGCCGGATCGCTATTCCTCGAGCAGAGTAAGCTCGCGCTGGTGAGTCCCGCCGCCGCAACAGGCCGCGTTCCGGCAGAGGTTCGGGAACCGTCTGGACGGTTCGCATGGTGGCGTCCAGCCTTCGCCATCCCCGCCACGGCCGTCCTCCTGTTCGTCATCGGATATCAGAACTTCGTCACCTACCCTGCGCTCAGGGGAGCGTTGGCCGAGAATAAGGTGCCCAGCATTCTGCCTGCGGCTTCATTAGTCAGCGCCGTGACTCGGGGCTCCAGTCCGTCCGCGATCGCGGTGCATCCCGGCGAATCATTTCTTCTGCCGCTCGATATTCCATCCCAAAATGCTTTTCAATCCTACGTGGTTGAGTTGCATAACCCGGCAGGAGGTGTAGAGTGGTCGCTGCCGGTTTCCGCCGAGGCCATCAAGAACACGTTGCCCATCCGCGCACCTGGAGTTGATAAGGCCGGAACGTACGAATTGATTGTGTTTGGCTTGAGTGCTCAGGGCGAAAAAGTTTCAGAGGTTGGGCGGTATCCCTTTGAATTGCAGTTTGCAATGGCGGCAAATCCTCAACCCTAACGAGGGGGAAAAATGACGGCTACGAGCCGAGTTCACTACTTCCACGCCGATGCTTGCGCCTTCGGCGGATACTTTGAACGTCCGATCGAACACACCATCGCTCCGCAGGCGCCCATGTCTCTTTCGCCTGCGGGCGGCTACGGATCTGCTCGTTCGGAAAACTTCCGGCTGGAGGGCCTGGTCTCTTACAAGTCAGCCTCAACCCAGGTTTCGGGTCATCTCAGCAAGAAAGATGGTGGAGGCTGGGTGACCCTGGTGTCCGCCGTGGTCGAGGGACTCAATGTCCTGGATGTAGTCACCGCCGACCGACTGTGCGCGCAGATTTCGACCGAACATCCCCTGGTGGGAGACAGTCCGAAGGTGACTTTCCTGGGAACTTCGTTTGAAAATCTCAAGATTGCGGGGTATCCCATCGATGTCACGCTTGATCTCGACATCTGCGACCAGGGAAATGGCCACGACTATCCCGGCCGCCCCTGCGTAAGCGACGATCAATTTCTGGCCCGAGTCGCCCAGCAGTACCAGCGCATGAACAACGCGAAAGACTTGCCGGAATGGGTGAAGGATCGATCCATACCCGATTGGATCAAGCAGCGTTATAACTCGGACGGAGCGAAAGCTGGAAAAGGCAGCGTCCTCTGCTCGGTAGTGAAGGAAACCAGCGGAAAATTTCCTGGCACTCCATTCTGTAACGTATTCGAAGTGCCGCACTTTGGCCGCGTTTTTCTCGGCGAACTGCTGGTGGATTGCAAATCCTACCAGCTGACGATGGTGCGCCTGGAACTGGGATGCCTCGCCGATTCCAATGTAGGCGCCGCCACCGCCAAGGCGAATGGCAGCACGGAGCCACCCAGCTAGAACAATCACTATCAAGCCGCCGAGTTAGCTGTTGACCAGTTCGCCTGTCGCTCTATAAACTGCCTGACTGATCCTAGTCAGGCAGTTTGCCGTTTAGAGGGGTTTCGTTTACCCAACGAGGATGTGTAATTGACGGCGCAAAGGGCACAATGTTGGGCGGGTATGGTCGTGCGCTCGAATTTCTAGTCTTCGTTCTATTCTCGGCAATCCTATGGTCGCTCGGCTGCACCCGGCTGCCCGATCCGCAGAAAACATTTGACCACGCCCGCGGGGCGTTCCTTCGCGGCGACCTCCCAACCGCCGAAAGCGAGGCGCGCCGGGCCTATGAGCGATTTTCCGGCCACGATCAAGAGTGGGCATGGAGGTTCCGGCTTCTTGATGCTGAGGTCCTGATAACCCAAGGCAAACGTGACCTCGCACTACCCCTCCTTAGTGCAGCGCTGCCGCCCGAGTTTGCACGCACCGATCTGGCGATCAAGCAGGAAATACTTCAAGCCAGCGCCTACATTCCTCTCGACCGACTGGAGGAAGCTGAAAGGTGCTTACGCGCTGCCGGGGAACTCTCCGCCTCGTTGAACTCTCCGCTGGCCGGCGAGATTGCGAGAGCCCATGGAGCCTTAGAGAGGCGGCGAAACAATCTCGACGGTGCCCGTTTTTACTTTCGCCAGAGTTTGCGGTTCGCCCAGCAGCAGCGGGACTCGCATTTGGAAATGACAGACCTTCTGAACCTCGGCGTCGTATCGGAGGGCGAGTATCACTATGACGAAGCGATCGATTGGCTAAGCGCAGCCAATAGGAAAGCTCAATCTCTCGAAGATCGACAGGCCACTCAAAAGACGCTCGGCAATTTGGCCTGGGCATATTACAAGATGGGAGATTTCGATAGAGCCCTGGCGCTGGGATCGGAAGCAGAGAGAAAGGCGCACGACCTTGGGACCATACATGACGAAATTCAGTGGCTGAATAACCTCGGCTTGGTCTATTACGACATGAATCAGCCCTCGGTTGCAGAAGGCTATTACCGGCGATCCCTGGCCTTGGCTGAAGAAACGAAGAACTCCGCGCAGGTCATTGATGCCCTGACCAGCCTCGCTTTCGTCTCAGTGCAAACCGGTCAACTCAGCGAGGCGCAGCAGTATGCCGAGCAAGTTTTTGAAAAGGCCCACGCCAGAAACGACCGGGAATCTGAAGTCGATGCCCTTCTCGTCGAGGGGCAGGTCGACGCTCGCCGAGGAAATCCCGGACAAGCCGAAACGCTTTTTCGGGAGGTCACCAGCGACCCCAAGAGCGACCTGTCTCTGCGCTGGGAAGCTCGGAATGATCTGGCAAAATTATACGAACAGGAACGTCGTCTTACCGATGCAGACAACCAGTACCGGAAGGCGCTGGCCACCATCGAACAAGCCCGAGCCACACTGCAGCGGGAAGAATTCAAATTACCCTTCCTGGCAAACGCCGCTCACCTCTACGACGACTACATCCGTTTTCTCTTGGCGCAAGGAAAAACCGGGCTGGCTCTCCAGATTGCCGACTACAGTCGAGCCCAGACCCTGGCGGAAGGCTTAGGCGTATTGCCGCAGAAAGCGCCTGCAGTAGCTAAAGTACTAAATGCCCAGCAGACGGCGCGCCAGGCCAACGCCACCGTTCTGTTCTATTGGCTAGGCCGCGAAGGCTCTTATCTGTGGGCGATCACGGCCGATCGCACAACGCTGTATCCTCTGCCGCCTGCGGCGGATATCGATGCCGCGATCGAGCGCTACCGCCGCGCATTGTTGGGTTGGCAAGACGTTGTGCAGACCGCGAATCCCGACGGTACCTATCTCTACGACACTCTGGTGAAGCCCGTCAGCAAACTGATTGCGCGCAATTCCCGCGTGATCCTGATCCCCGATGGCAGCCTCGACAGCCTGAATTTCGAAACCCTGCTCGCGCCCCAACCGCAATTGCACTACTGGATCGAAGACGTAACCGTGCTGAGCGCAAGTTCCCTGCGAGTCTTAGCGGCCTCCCAGACTCATATCGAGCATGGCACGGGAAGGCTCCTGCTCATCGGCAATGCCGTTGCCGCCAGTCCCGAGTATGGTCCACTGCCGAACGCCCAGCCGGAGATGGAGAACGTCGCGAGACATTTCAGCGAACCACAGCGGCACACCTACGCTCGCCAGCAAGCAACTCCTGCCGCGTATCTGGCCAGCGATCCTGGACAGTTTTCCTTCATTCACTTCGTGGCCCACGCGACCGCCAGCAAACTCAGTCCACTGGATTCCGCCATCGTGCTTTCTCCATCTTCTCCGGAACAGGATTCCTTCAAGCTCTACGCTCGTGATATCACTCGTCATCCTCTGCGCGCCGACCTGGTCACAATCTCCTCGTGCTATGGAGCGGGAACTACCGCTTACTCCGGAGAAGGACTGGTAGGGCTTTCGTGGGCCTTTCTTCGCGCCGGCGCGCACAACGTGATAGGAGCACTCTGGGAAGTAAGCGATGCGTCCCCTGCCCGCCTGATGGACCACCTCTACGACGAACTCCACCGTGGCCAGCCTCCGGAAGCAGCCCTCCGTGCGGCCAAACTTTCTCTGCTCCATTCTGGCGACGTCGTCCGCAAGCCTTTCTATTGGGCTCCTTTTCAGCTCTATACAGGACGCTGAGCGGTTTGCCCGCAATATGTTCTAGCTCTGGGATTTGCTTCACTTTTTCCGCTAACCCGCTGATTCCAATGGATCATGCGAAAAGGTGGGCACACCTCCAGTTAACCAACAAGGAGTAGCTTTTTCCTAAAATGGAACCACCTCGCACCCGACTGGAATAGAATAGCGCTTCAGCAAGTCGTCCCTATGCGCACTCCCGTGGAGCTCTGGAAAAACTGGGAAAGTCGGCTGGTTGATGAAAAGTTCCCGCTGCGCCAGTGGCTGGGAGGCTCGGAGCATAGCGCTGTATTTCTCACCGAGCGCAACGGGACGGAATCGCAAAAGCTCGCCATCAAGCTCATTCCTTCCGAGGATCTCGATGAGGACGCTCAACTCGCTCGCTGGGCTGACGCCGCAAAGCTTTCTCATCCACATCTGATTCGTCTGTTTGAATGCGGACGCTCCCAGATCGACGAGACGCCATTCCTGTATGTCGTCATGGAATTTGCCGAAGAGGACTTGGCGCAAATTCTTCCGCAGCGTCCGCTTACACCAGGCGAAGTGACCGAGATGCTTCCCCCGACCGCCGAAGCTTTGGCCTTCCTGCATCAAGCAGGGTTTGCGCACACCCGCATCAAGCCGTCGAATATCATGGCGGTCGACAACCAGCTAAAGATTTCCGCCGACGCCATCCGCAAAACCGGCGAGCGCGACAGCGCCAGAAACGCTACTGCGTACACTGCGCCCGAAGTAGCTACCGGCGGAGTCTCGCCTGCGGCGGACGTGTGGTCTTTAGGCATCATGCTGCTTGCCGTCTTAACCCAACACGAACCGGAGTTAAGAAACGGTGATCTACAGGTTGCCGTGCCCGAGACGATTCCCGCGCCTTTCGGTGACATCGCGCAGCGATGCCTCCGAGTCGATCCACGGCAACGCTGTACCGCGAGCCAAATCCTTAGCAAGTTCCAAGTGCAGGAACCTCCCGCTGCGAAGCCCGTCGAGGAGAGCGTATCCGAGAAGCGTCCTAGGCGATGGATCGTCGTTCCCATCGCCGTGGCGCTGTTATTTCTAGTGGCATTGATTGGCAGCAAATATATCTTTCAAAAACCCACAATTCCGCCCGCGGAGAATCATCCTGCGGAATCGCAGACTCCGCCTGCCGACGTTCCCGCCGCACAATCGCCCGCGCCATTCGCAGAGAAAGCGAAGCCCACCAGAAAGGCGGGAGCGCGAGGCAGTGTGCTTCAGCAAGTCCTGCCCGACGTATCGCGGCAAGCGCAAAGCACCATCACCGGTCGGGTGAAAGTGGGAGTTCGAGTCGCGGTGGATGCTTCCGGAAATGTGTCACAAGCAAAACTTGCTTCCGCCGTGACCAGCAAGTACTTCGCGAATCTGGCTCTGGGCGCGGCGCGACGCTGGAAGTTCAATCCTCCGCAAGTGAACGGACAGGCGGCCACGAGTGAATGGCTTCTGCGCTTTCAGTTTGGACGCACATCCACTCAGGTGTTCGCTTCAGAAATAAATCGCTGAGCGGAGCAGTTCAATCCTCCGGCTTGTCATTTTGATTCAACTTCCAAACCATCTGGCGCAGCATGCCGAGCAAGAACTCCGCATCGCCCTGTTGCAGGCGCCAGCGCCGGACTAATCGCCGGACCGCGCTGTGAAATGACTTCGAGGTATTCAACTTCGGGTAACCGCTGGCGCGAAGCGCGACGAGCAATGTTTCGGTAATTCGCTCGGTTTCGGCCGACGAAGCAGGACTTCCCTTCCCCGGTTTCGCGATTGCCGCAGAATCCCGGCTTAACTCGTACAAGCAGACCGCAACCGCCTGGCCCAGATTCATCGAGGTGTGTTCGTCACGTGTCGGTATGTGCATCAGCCAATGACAATGGCTCATGTCGTGATTCGAGAGGCCGAATTTTTCCGATCCGAACAGGAGAGCACAAGGACTGGATGGAAGATGCCCGCGAATGAGCTTGGCTCCAACTTCCAGGCGCTGGAGCGAATGTTGCAGGTCACGGTGGCCGACGGCGGTAGTTCCAACGACCAGCGTACAGTCCGCAACCGCTTCGGCCACGGTCTTGTATTCTTCGGCGGTCGCCAGCACGGATGCGGCGCCGACGGCCGAACGAGCATCGCGAAAGGCCACGTCGTATGGATTTACCACCCGCAGATGCTGAAATCCGAAGTTGCTCATGGCTCGAGCGGCCGCGCCAATGTTGAGAGGATTGCGCGCGTCCACTAGGACGACGCGCAAATGATCGAATTCGGCTGGTACAGGCAAGCAGTTTGTATTCTACGGCAGCTTCGCAGGCGCGGGTTGCGACTCACCTAACCGCACAATCTAGGGTCAAGAAACTCTTGCAAGCCTCTCGCCGCAAGGCCTTCTCCCGTGGGCATGCAAATGTAAAAAATTTGTCAAACCTTTGCCATCGCGCTGAAAACGGGCGGAAACGTTGTAAGCTTCAGTGGTTGTGGGCCACGCTGGGGTAACGCAGTTGGGCCAACGCAGTTGGGCCAACGCAGCTGGGGCAACGCAGTATGTTCCGCGGCAATTCTGTGGGACGCGCCCGGATTGAATGAGGACGGCCTTATGGGTCAAATCGCAGCACCGATCACTACCGCAAGATTGGCAGATCCGATGAACTCCACACGGCCTATGGGCCGAATTCTCGTCGTCGAGGATGATCCCGCCGTCCAGAAGGCCCTAAGGCGGCTGTTCGAAACCGAGGGATACACCGTTGAAGTGCAGTCGAATGGGAGATCTGCACTGGAGAGCTTCCAGGTAGCTCCGCCCGCTGTCGTCATTCTCGACCTACGCTTGCCCAAGCTCTCCGGCAGCGATGTGTGCAAGGAGATCAAAGCCCGGGCGCCCAGCTTGCCGATCATCGTCCTTAGCGCGACCAGCGACGTCTCCGACAAGGTTTTGCTGCTCGAACTGGGTGCCGACGACTACGTCACCAAGCCCTTCAGCCCCAGGGAACTCCTGGCTCGTGTGCGAGCGGCTCTCCGGCATACTTCGAGGACCGCGCATATTAATCTGGTCAGTTTCGACGGCATTTCGGTGGACTTCAAGAAGATGGAAGTGCAGCGCGATGGCAAGGTTGTAGTTTTAACCGCGCAGGAATTCAAGACCCTGCAGTTCCTGGTGCAAAACGCGGACCGCGTGATCGGCCGCGACGAATTGTTAAATGAGGTGTGGGGATACCAGAATTATCCCTCCACCAGAACCGTGGACAACCACATCCTGAAGCTTCGTCAAAAACTGGAACGCGACCCCGCCAGTCCGGTACACTTCCGCACCGTACATGGAATGGGATACAAGTTCGTCCGCTGAATCCCTTGGACCCATCCTCCGAACCCGTGTCACAAACTCTTCCAAAACTGTCTGGAAGCGCACTGGTGCATCGAACCAGGCTGCGCACGCGCTTTCTGCTGTCTATGGTGCTGATCACGGCGGGTCTCACGGCGCTGAGCCTCCTGGTTGTGCAGCACAGCATGCAAAGCCACGTCCGGGAAGGGATTGTGCAGGATCTGGGAAACTCGGTGACCACATTCCAGAATTTTCAGCATGATCGCGAAGTCATGCTGACCCGCTCTGCCGAATTAGTCGCGGACCTGCCCATTACACGCGCCATCATGACCGCTCCCGATCCCGCCACCATCCAGGATGCATCGCGGGACGTGTGGCAGTTGACGGGCAGCGATCTTCTGGTGCTGGTCAACCGCAATAGCCAGGTGGTCGCGCTGCACACCAAATCAGTGGGCTTCACCCGTGACGCGGCGCAGCAGCATTTCCAGCGATCGTTGAGCGAAGAGGACTCCAGCCAGTGGTGGTATGGCGCTCACCATCTCTACCAGACCTTCGTGCAGCCAGTTTACTTCGGTTCCCGAACGGAAGGTCCGCTACTGGGCTTCTTAATCATCGGCTATGAAATCGATAACCGTCTGGCCCGCGAGGTCAGCAAAGTCTCAGCCAGCCAGGTTGCCTTCTCCTACGGCGGCGAAATCGTAGCCACGACCCTGACGCCCCTGCAATCGGAAAGCCCCGCTGTGCGCGACCTGCTTGCGGGATCTTCGCACAACGGTCCTCGCGATGTGGAAGTAGGCAACGAGAACTTTCTGGCCACTTCGCTCGATCTATCAGGCCAGCAAACCAGCCCTGTCCGATTGACTGTGCTCGGATCCTACGACCAAGCCGCGAAGTTTCAGGACAAACTGAACCGCTTGCTCCTGCTGCTGGGTCTCACTGCGGTCCTGATAGGCAGCGGGCTGGTGTTTCTGATCTCCCACACCTTCACTCGTCCGCTGGCCAGCCTGGTGGAAGGGGTGCGCGCTCTGGAGCACGGAGATTTTTATCATCCCCTCGACCCTCGAGGCAGCGACGAAGTCGCGGAATTAACTTCCGCTTTTGACCGCATGCGGGCCAGCCTGCTCAAGACTCAACAGGCTCTGCTGGAATCCGAGCAACTCGCCACCATCGGACGCATGGCCAGTTCGATTTCCCACGATCTCCGTCACTCGCTGGCGGCCATTGTCGCCAATTCCGAGTTTCTCTGCGATGGCCGCCTGACCGCCACGCAGCGCGAAGAGTTGTATCAGGAGGTTCGGACCGGCGTAAACCAGATGACCGACCTCATCGATTCTCTGCTGGAGTTTGCCCGAACCAGAGAGTCCCTGAATCCGACCTACGCCAACGTGGTTGAAACGGTGCAGCGCGCCATGCAGGCGGTGCGCTTGCATCCGCGACATCAGGGAACCCTGATTGAAGTCCGCAGCAATGGAGGGAGTTCGGCGTGGTTCGATCCCCGCAAACTGGAGCGTGCCCTTTACAATCTTCTGCTGAATGCCTGCGAGGCAGCGCCCGGCGGCGAGGGCAAAGTTCAGGTCACGATCGACCGCACGGGAGCAGCGGTGACGATCTCGGTTTTCGACAACGGCCCTGGCATCGCGGAACCGATTCGTGAAAGGTTGTTTCATCCCTTTGTGAGCTATGGCAAAGAAAACGGCACCGGGCTGGGACTTACGGTGGTGCAGAAGATAGTGCAGGATCACGGGGGCAACGTTCTGATGGAACGAACCGCGGACGAGCGAACAGTTTTTCGGATTACGATCCCCGGCCGTTCTTCGCCAGGCTCTCTGGAAGAAAGCGACGACAAGCAGATGTCCCGTCCCGCTGTACCCGTAAACAGCGAACGGGCGAGTGAAAACTCAATTCGGCATTCGGACACGTAGTGCCCGCTGTTCCCGATCGATTTCAGAGTGATCCGCGTGTCGCGCAGGAGGATGTGTGAACAGCCTTTGGACTTCGACCTTTGTGCTTCGTTCAAGCGCCATAACGGCGGCTGCTTTTGTCCTCTTAAGCGCCGGCTGTCTGGCGCAGGAAACCACGCCTCCGGCTGCATCTCAGCCGGGGGACGCTTCGGTGCGGGACCTGGCTTCGCAGGTGCGCGAGTTGCGCACACTGATCGAACAGATGCGAACCGAGAATGCGCAGTCGCGCGCCGAAATGCAGGAATTGCGCCAGGAGTTGCAGGATACGCGCAAGGTTCTGGCGCCACTCGCGGCTTCGACAACCAATTCAGTGTCTACACCGGAATCCACGCCGTCCGGCGAGAGCGCTGGCGCGTCCGCTTTCTCGGCATCCGGCGGCTCCGCGACCTCCGGCACACCGCTGGCCGCGGACTTGGGAAATCGCCTCCAGCGGTTGGAAGAATCCACTCAGTTGCTCAATTCGAAGGTGGACGAGCAATACCAGACCAAGGTGGAAACCGCAGGAAAATATCGCGCCCGGCTTTCCGGAATTGTCTTGATGAATGCCTTTCGCAACGTCGGAGCTTCCGACGACCTGGACTTCCCCAACTACGCTCAACTGGGAGTGGGAGGTACATCGCAGGCAACTTTCGGGGCCACACTGAGGCAAACTGAGATTGGACTGGAGATCTTCGGCCCAACCTTAGCTGGCGCGAAAAGTTCGGCCAATGTGCAGTTCGATTTCGCCGGGGGTTTCCCGTCGACTCCCAACGGCGTCAATTTTGGGCTGGTACGCCTGCAGACCGCGAGCGTACGGCTCGACTGGGAACACACCTCCGTAGTTGCCGGCCAGGATTCGCTCTTCATCTCGCCGCTTTCTCCTACGTCCTTTGCCTCGCTCGCGACTCCTGCATTGGCTTATGCCGGAAACCTCTGGGGCTGGACGCCGCAACTTCGCGTCGAGCACCGCTTCGATCTCTCCGGCCAACAAACGCTAACCTTCCAGGGTGGAATTCTGGACAATCTGGATTGGGAGCCTCCCAGTGATCCGTACTTCCGTTCCGCGCAAGCCGGCGAAAGTTCCGGTCAACCGGCCTACGCAATCCGCACCGCATGGTCGCGGCCTTTGTTCGGCCATCCCTTGAGTTTCGGCACAGCCGGCTACTATGGCCGGCAGAACTGGGCGTGGGGCCGCTCCGTCGATGCCTGGGCAGGGATGACGGATTGGCAGATTCCGATTCTTCGCCGCGTCGGACTCTCCGGAGAGTTCTATCGAGGCCGCGCCGTAGGAGGTTTGGGCGGCGCGATCGGACAGACTATTCTGTTCGGCGGTAATCCTATGTATTCCACGACCAGCATTCGCGGCCTCGATTCCGCCGGAGGCTGGACGCAGCTCAAGTTTCAACTCACGCCCAAGCTGGAACTGAACGGCGTTTTCGGCGAAGACAACGCGTTTGCCGGCGACGTCCGGGGCTTCGCCACGGACGCCAACAATTTCGGCCCGATTCTCGGACGCAACCGAGGCGCGCTCGGCAACCTGGTCTACCGGCCGCGGAGCGACCTGGTGCTTTCCGCGGAGTTCAGACGCTTGCACACGTTCCCCATCTTTGACAGCGCCAACGTTACCAACCAGGTCAACCTTGCCATGGGGATCCTGTTCTGAAGATGAAACCTCTCGCCTACTGCCGAATGTTCTTGTGCGCCGTGTTGCTGCCGTGCCTTTTCGCTTCGGCGCAACAGGTTGAGAGCAAGGGCGTGGAACTCAAAGGCGTGGAGCTCAAAGGTCAAGCGCTGCTCACCAAGAACCGGCGGCGCGTGAGTGATGCTTCGAAACTTGTGGTCTGGCTTACCCCCTTGGGGAACACGCGTGCAGTTTCTCCGCCGCAGCAGCAAAGCTCGCAAATCCCTCAGCTCGTGCAGAAGGACAAAAGCTTCCAGCCTTCGCTGCTGGTGATTCCGGCGGGCGGCAAGGTTGAGTTCCCCAATCACGATCCTTTCTTTCACAATGTTTTTTCGTTGTTTGACGGGAAGCGCTTCGATCTCGGTCTCTACGAAAGCGGCACGACTCGTTTTGTCGAATTCGATAAGCCCGGCATTTCATTTATCTTCTGCAACATTCATGCCCAGATGAGCGCCGTGGTGATCGCGGTGAACACGCCGTACTATGGGATATCCGACCGGCGCGGCGAGATCAGCATCAAGGATGTTGTGCCCGGCCGCTACCAGATGCACGTCTTCCATCCCTCGGTTTCGCCGGAGGCGCTGCACGCCGCGGAACGGGAAATCACCGTGACCTCCGCCGATACCTTCCTCGGAACCTTCAGCCTCGCCGAATCCGATTTCGACCTCGCGCACAAAAACAAATACGGCCGCGACTACGATCGCCCGGACCCCGATAACCCGGCGTACGCGCGACCCTAGATCATGAAGCTTCGGGCCCAGCCGCGAAGCGGCGTAAGAATGCAGCCCAAGGCGTAAGCCCTGGGTAGGCCCAAGTCGAAAGAAGTAAGCCCCAGCGGGGCGAAAGACGACACCGTTTGATTTCTGCTGGAAAATAAATCTTCGCCGCGGAAGCCGGAAGGGGATGTGGCTTTTGAAAAATCGGGGTATCCCCCCCCAAATCTCTGAAATCATCGGGAAAAACTGGGGACAGACGGGACGTTCACCAATTTCCATTCGTCAAAAAATCGGGGAACGTCCCGTCTGTCCCCGGTTTCCGCCAATAATTCAGCAGCATTTTTCAGCCGCTGGAATGCGAAATATTCCTTGGCAGTTTTTGGTTCATACGGCGGCATGATGCAAGCCTCCTTAGAACAAGTTGGGGTGGTCATGCAAGTACCCAGCTGCAAGAGCGATACAGGTCACAAGCACCACGACGGCAATCACAAAGCAAACGGTTGCGGTAACGCTGGCATTGCGGCCACGCACGATATCCCACGCGGTTTTTCCCGCGCGTTTGGTGCCTACCCACGCGAGATAGAACACAAATCCAATCAGGCCGACCAGCCCCAGCGCCGCCAACAATTTCAGGATTAACCAAAACAAGTCAAGAATGGTGACATCGTTCATGGCGGGGAAAGTATAATCCACCCACCGCCCAGCAGCGTTGGTAACTTGTACCCGCCGCCGCCGAAATATGGCAGGACAAAGAACGCGGTGCGAAGTCGGGGAAGTAGGAATTTTAGGTGGGCAGAGGCAGCGACGATTTTTCGATTCGCTGCCGCAGCATGTATGCGTATTTGAGCCAGCCCGTGCGCAACTGGCCCGGCCCCTGCCCCTTGAACTCCCTGCCATTTTGCAGGCGAATCGTCACCTCTACCATTAGGCACGCGGCCATCGAATTTACTCTGGGCACTGGCGCAACCTGCTGGGGATGCGTAATCGTGCCCGGTTTCAGCTCGCGGCCCCAAAGTGATTTGTTATCGAAGGTGACTATTTCTTTCCCGTTGTTCCTCGTGTACGCGATATTGCCAAGCACGTAGGTTTTCGAGCCGGAGCGGTTTCGCAAATCGAAGTTTGGATAGAAGTTGATTCCCTGCCAACTCCAATTGTAGGCGACTTCCACATCCGTTTTCAGTAGGAACCACCGATATGCAAAGGCTAGCACGGAGAGCACGCCAGCAGCGGAAATGTAACCAAGAATTGCGCGCATCAAGTAGCCCCGGCAGGATTGTAGCAAGGACGAGTGGTAGGATCCGCCGGGATTGTGGCCCAGCTAAGGCAGATTTCAGGATGTGCCCGGGCGAATCTCGCTGAAGCCACGCCTTTGCAAGCGTGGCAGAATGAAAAAGGGCGTGCCGTTTAGCACGCCCCTCCAGCCTCTGACCTTCACTTCCTTTACATCAACAACGTCTGCGAATTAGTGGTGGCCTCCGCCGCCCGAATGGCCTGCGCCACCCGAGGGGTGACTGGCGCCGCCGGAACTGGGCGCGCTGTGAGAGCCACCGCTATAGCCTCCGCGGCTGCCGCCGTAGCCTCCGCTTCCAGAAGACCGCGGCTGTGCGATGGGCTGCCTCATGTTGAGTTGCGGCCGAGAAGAACTGCCGCCGCCATAACCGCTACTAGCGCCGCGCGAGTAGCTCGAGCTTGGCGCCGTACGATTCCAGTAGCTGCCGCTCTCGCCCCGGCTCGAAGCCTCTGTGCTACTTCCGCCGCGCGCGGTTGAATCGGCCGTGTGCGCGGGTGGCGTAAACGTCTTCCACTCACTGCGGTTCGGTTCGCCGCGGTTGGACGAAGCCGACTCCGCACGGCTCGCCGAACTGCTTGTGTCCCTGGCCGTCGTTCCTCTATCCGACCCAGCCGACCCAGCCGAAGTCGCGCTCGACTTCCCTGCTGCGGCAGTCGAAGCACGAGATTCCGCAGTGCCCGGGCCGGTTGAACGTGCTCCAGCCGCTACCGGTGAGAAATGGCTCTGCTGCATGGACTGCTGCAGATGAGCCGTCTGCTGCTGGAACGACTCGGGATGCGACGTGCTTTGCGTGCCGAAGAAATGCTGTGATGCATTGTTATGAATGGTGGAAGGAGCCGCCGCCCGTCCACTAGGCGACAAACTGGCGCGCGAAGGCACCACGGGCAGGTTGCCGGTCATCATGTGAGCGCCGCTGAGTTGCGCGTGCGTGGCGGCCACCGCCGTAGTTCGGCCGGCTCCGAATTTCCCCGCAGCCACCGTCGACACCGCGCCTCCGATGTGCGCATCGTTGATGTGCGACAGATTCGAGAATTGCGTTCCGCCATGCAGAGGCGCGATCCCGCCGAAGCGGTTGATGCCGCCAACTCGGTCGAAGGCGACCACACCGAAGCGACCGCGATATCCACCCCACCAGGGGAAGAAGCGGTCACAAGGCCCGATCGGCAGCCATCCAAAGCCGCCCCATCCTCCCCAGCCGAAACCAAAACCCCACCCGCCACCGAATCCGAAGAACGAAACATAAGCCGGCGCCCAGAAGGGACGATAGAACCCCGCTCCCCACACCGGCCCCGGCCACCACGCCCACGAATTGCCGTACCACATCCAACGGCCGTAGTGATAAGGCGCCCAACCCCAAGGCTCATAGCCAACCCACGTCCAACCGTAGTAGGGCTCATAGGTCCAGTTGCCATCGCGATACGGAACCCAGCCATCCGGTTCATTCGGTACCCAGACCTGTCCGTAGTCCGGGGCATCTTCCCAAGTTCCGTTGGCGTCCAGATCTTCCGCTCCCACGTAATACTTGTTGGTGTGGCGCCACGCATCCGCATTGTGGATCATGCGGTCGCGTTCGCTATTCCAGCGGTCCCAATCGTCCCGGTCGGGAGCGGCGGTGATCTTATACTTCGCATCGGCGCCGGAGCCGCGCACCGTCGCCATTTCGCCCTGATGAATCTCCGCAATGCCCTGCGGCGTTGAGATCTCCGCCTCGCCCTTGCGCGCGATTACGATGCTGTCGCCATCGGGCCGCACTTCGATGCGGAACACACCATCTTTGTGCGCGGGATGAACCGCGACGTTCGGAGTATCAATCTCCGGCTCAGCCTCACTCTCGCCAAAGACGGAGTAATTGGCCAAGCCCTGCCCGACCTGAATCTGAATGTACTTCTGCGTGAAGTTTGCGATGTTGGCCTGCGCATTCGATCCCAGTCGGAGAATATTTGCGAAGTCGAGTTGTACCTCGGCGCGCCCGCCAGCCGCCGTAGAAACTTTGTCGCCATTCACCACGGGTTGATTCAATATGGCTGCCGACCAGGTGCCGGAATCTCCACGCTGCGTCGACACATCGCCATGAATCATGCTGATGCGACCGACACCTTGATCAGTCTTTGCCGGGCCCTCCCCGGATGGTCCGCCGGGCTGAGCTTCTTCTCCGACTTGAGGCGGCTGACCGGCTTGTGGTTGCCCAGGTTGAGGCGGTTGTCCGGGCTGAGTCGCCTGCGGAGCCTGGGGCTGGCCGATTTCCATGGGCGCATTCGGTTGCTCGGTCGGGCCTGGACCGGGCTCGGTAGTTTGCGCCTGCAGACTGATCGAGAACGCACCCGCCAACGCCAGAGCTAAGACTGCGAAACTCGCTATGAACCTGTTTCCCATAAGCCACCTCTTCCAACTCATCCTTTATCGACTTAAACCCAGAATCTAGAGTGTTTGATGCGGTATAGTACGAAGCAACTTCCATGCCAAAACCGACTCAACCGAAAGATGAGTAAATCGTTTGTTTTCAGAAGAGAAGACGACATCTTCAACGGAGTGGGGAGTGTCCGAATGCGAAGCCGGTGGCCGCTCTGAGCCAAGGTGGTGGTTTTCGGCCGCTCCGTGCGTAGCCGTTTTTTCCCTTGTACATAATAAGTTTCGGTCGTAGTATCTCGCGCTAGCTTCGGCTGCTGGCTCCAAACCTCAAAGGGAAGCACCTAGAAGGAGGAAATTCGTGAATAGGACCCCATGGTTGGTGTGTCTGTTTGCACTTTGGAACCTGACTCTGTTCGCTCAGGCCGGGAAACTCCCCCGGACCGTGCACACTACGGAAAGATCGGGGATTCATGTGCCACCGCAGAGTACGCCGGAGGCCCTGGAGATCATTTACAGCAACCTGGGTAAGGAGCAGACTGACCTTTATAACGACAGCTCTGGATGGCTCGAATCCGGGCCAAACTCCGACGAAGGTGGCCCCTTTTTCGATGCAATGCCCTTTACCCCGAAATCCGACTCTCATGTTTCGCAGGCGCGAGTGGCTATGGAGTATGGCGGCAGCGGGGCGAATCAAGTGAATCTCAGTATCTACGGGGACTCGGGCGGAGTTCCAGGAACGCTGCTGGCAGGCCCGGTGACGGTGACAAACCTGCCCGACGTTGGAACCTGCTGTACCCTCGCCATCGCGGACTTCGCCCCGATAGCGGTCAACGGGGGAACCCAATACTGGGTCGTTGCCGATACACCCCTCAGTGGAGTCGGAAGCGATTTCTTCGGCGTTTGGGATTACGTTCCCCGGCCAACTTTTCCGCAGGCCTTTAGCCAGGGTTTTGGTTGGGCTGGGTTCAACGGCACTCCCGAAGAGGCCGCCGGGGCAGTGCTTGGCAAAATTCCGTAGGAGACGACAACAGCTCCGGGTTCTCAAGCCAAGGCGGTGTGGCGCAGTTGTGACATGGCACTGCCGCCAAGTGCATTTCTCTCTTTGGATCGGAACTGCTTTTGATCGCGAAGGTGTCGTCTAGCTTTCTTTCTCCCCCTCATCCGCGATCCCAATCTTCGACAACCGATACCGCAGCGCATTCCGCGATAACCCCAGCAGCCGCGCCGCCTGGCTCTTATTTCCATTCGCGCGCCGCAGAGACTCACGAATCATTTCGTCCTCCCAGTGTTCGAGCGTCATGCCTTCAGGAAGGAAGTTGCTGGTCCCATTCGCGGTTTTCGCGGGACGCAGGTCGAGGTGAATATCCGCGGCCTCCAGCACCGTGCCCTTCGCCAACGCGCACGCCCGTTCGATGATGTTCTGCAACTCGCGCACATTCCCCGGCCAGTGATAGTTCACCAGAATCTGCATCGCCTCCGGCGTAATGCTCTCCACCGGCTTACCGGAATCTCCGGTAAAGCGCGAAATAAAAAGATTCACCAGATCCGGGATGTCTTCCTTGCGCTCTCGTAGCGGCGCAATGTCGATGGGGACGACGTTCAAACGATAGTAAAGATCCTCACGGAACGTGCCTTGCTCCAGCGCTTCACGCAGATCACGATTCGTGGCCGCGATCAGCCGCACATCCACTTTGATGGTGCGCGTGCCGCCCAGCCGCTCGAACTCGCGCTCCTGCAGCACGCGCAGCAGCTTCACCTGGATCACCGAGGGAACATCCCCGATCTCATCGAGAAAGAGCGTCCCCTTGTCCGCCAACTCGAACTTGCCCGGCTTGCTCCCGGTTGCGCCGGTGAACGCGCCCTTCTCATAACCAAACAGTTCGCTCTCCAGCAAATTCTCGGGAATCGCGGTGCTATTGATCTTGATGAAAGGCCCGGAAGCTCGCCGCGACTTTTCATGAATTGCACGGGCGATCAAGTCCTTGCCCACGCCACTCTCCCCGCCCAGCAGCACCGTCGAATTGGTGGGCGCCACGCGCTCCACCGTAGCCAGCACTTCCTGCATCTTCAGGCTGCGTGCTACCACGTTGGGATGCGCATAGCGTTTGCCCAGCGCCTCGCGCAACGTCCGGTTTTCCTCGCGCAGATTGCGGACGTCGAGCTCTTTGTGGATGACCATTCTCATCTCGCTCAGTGAGAACGGTTTCAACACATAGTCACTCGCCCCGGCCTTCATGGCTTCCACCGCCGTTTCGACGGTTCCGAAGGCGGTCATCACCACCACCGGCAACGCCGCATTCTGGCGCTTGACCGCCTGCAGAAATTCCAGGCCGTTCATTCCCGGCAGCTTCAAGTCCGTTACCACAAGATCGACGGTATTCTCGCGCAGAAGTTTCAGTCCCGCCTCGGCGTCTCCCGCAGAGAGTGTAACGAGTCCGTCCTCGCCTAGATTCAGCTCAAGCAGGCGGCGCATCTTGGCTTCGTCTTCGACAATCAAAATCGTCGGCATATGGTTAGCAGAGCGCTGCTTCCTTTCTCTCCCGCACAACCTGGATCTTTCTTGCTAGAACGCTACTAGCTACGATGCTTGCTGGTTAACCTCTTCACTCGCGGGGAAGAAAAGCACGAAGCAGGCCCCAGGCTGAGCGTCCACGCCACTCTCAACGCGAATGGTGCCGTGATGGCCGTCAATGATCCTGGAGACGATCGACAGCCCCAGCCCCACCCCTGTTTTCTTCGTAGTCACGAACGGATTGAAGATCTGCTCTCGCAGTTCCGCCGGAATTCCCGGCCCCGTGTCTTCGATCCGCACCTCGACTCCGTGGCGGTTCGCACGGTTTGCCCTGGTAACTCTCACCCGCAACGTTCCACCACCGCTGCCCATGGCATCGTAAGCATTCTGAATCAGATTTACGAATGCCTGCTCGCTAAGACCCTCGTCCAACGGAACCTGCGGTAAGTTCGCTTCATACTGCCGTTCCACCCGCACCGGTTTGTCGTCGTCTTTCCGCGTTAGAGATAGAGATACGGAATGCAGTGCGCGATCCAGCACGGGAGTGATTTCCTGAACGACCAGTTCAGCGTGCAGCGGCCGGGCAAAATCGAGAAACCGCGTCACCAGAGCGCTCAAGCGGTTGGTCTCACTCGAGATATAGCCCGCCAACTCGCTGGCCAGAGGATTCGATTCTCCAAGTTTCTGATGCAGCATTTCCGCCGACCCCTTGATCACTGCCAGCGGATTGCGAATCTCATGCGCCAGTCCGGCGGACATTTGCCCGAGCGCTGCGAGCCGCTCCGAACGCTGCGCTTCGGCCTGCGCCTGCTCCAACTTGCGGTTGGTTTCCGCGAGCGTCTCGGCCAACTCCTGGTAACGCTTGATTTGGCGTCGGTTCTCAACTACCGCCCGGTTCACCACCATCGCCGCAAGAAAAAAGAAAACAATACGCATGGCGAGCAAACCATAGCTCTCGGCCGTCACGTCGAAATCTCGCAGCGCGGGATCGAAGAGATACGAACAGTAAGCGGCGGAGGCCAGCGCGGTCCACAGCAGCGTCCCCCAAGGGCTGAAATACTCTGCCGCGGTGACGATCGGAACATAGAAGATCGGATAGTATTCGCTGTTGATTCCGACCCCGCCGGTATGATCAATAAGCAGAGTCGCCAGCGCGATCTTGAGCAGCACGATATATGCCGCTCCTCGCCGCGGCCAGCGCGCCACAAGCCAGCCCTCGCTGAGCTGCACCGCTCCAATGGCCAGCAGCGTAAGCTGCTTATGGATCTCCCGCACCGGCGGCAGCGCCGCCAGTCCGGCCAGAAACAGCAGCCAGAGAACATCCATCCAGTTGATCGCGGGACGCTTCTGTTCGCTCATGTCTGTGCGGTCATGCCTGCTTGATCATGGCAGGCTCGTCAAAAACAATGGCGCCGGAAGGCGGATTAGTTTCCCCGCCCTCCCGGCGCCAGAGTCGTCTCTCAACTTTACATCGGTCCGTTAGCAAGTGGCATTGCATGCGAACCTATCAAACCGCAGGCAGCCGGTTCGAGTCAACGTCACTTCTTTGGCGCACTCCCCTGGTGCGACGCAGGCGGCGACGGTTGCTTTTGCGCCGGCGGCGGAGACGCAGGCCTCTGCGGCTGTCCGTGTGCTCCTTGAACCGCTGCAACCGGCTTGACCTGCGGATTCGACCCCTGCTGCGCACGCTGCTGTGTCCCTTGCCGCGCCGGGCGCGAACTTCCGGCCGGCTGTGCGTTCCGGTTCTCCGGCTGAGGGCTTGGCTCGGGCTGAGCAGTCCCTTGTTCCTCCCACACCCGCGGCTGAGGTTTCGCCTGATTGCTTCCCTCGCTCGACATCGAAACCGAATGGAATCCGTCCTGCGTCAGCGGCTGATGCGTCACGGGCACCGAGACAGGTTGCCGTGGCGCCACCTGACGCACCAAGGATTGGTGAATCCCGGATTGCTGAGTCGGCGATTGTCCGATCGACGATGATTGGCTCAATTGCCCCCCGACCTGGGCCTGGCGCTGCTCGAATGATCGCGGCATCGGAGCCGGTGTCCTCAACGCCACTACGGGACGGGTCATGACCACCGCCGGCGGACGGTTTGCGACCGGCCTGCCGGTACCCAATACACTGCTCCGTTCCGGTTCAACCGCGATCATGTTTGATGCCGGTGTGGCTGCGAGTTCTGCTGCCGGAACCGAGAACACATTCCGTGCCACAGGCCGCGCATTCACAAAGGTGTCACGCGAAACTACAGTCACGCCGCCATTCACATTCCGGTTCGCGTATGAAATGCCGATCGAGTTGCGGTTGATGACAACCGCGTTGTAGACGTTGTTGACTCTCGTTACGTTCACCGTGGTGTTGGTGATGTTCACTCGATTCACGTAAGCACGGCTGACTCGATAGCCCGGAACAAACACTTCTCCGGGACCCAGAGGGAACCATCCCACGCCCACGCCGGCCGAAAAGCGAAACCCGGGAGTTCCACCCACCCAACCCACCAGTGCGGGCGCGTAGGCCGGTCGCGCCATCCTCGGCCCCGGAACCCAGATCCACCCGTTTGCTCCGACTGCCCAGCGGCCGTAATGAAATGGCGCGAAGCCCCAGGGCTCATCCGCTACCCACGTCCAGCCCCAGGGTCCAACCCAAGTCCAATGTCCAAAGCGATAGGGAGCCCATCCCGCCGCCAGCCCCCTCGGACTCCAAACCGTGCCATACCCAGCCACGTAGCTCCAGTCGCCATACTGGTCAAGGTCTTCGTAGCCAGTCATATCGCGCGAAACATAGTTGCCAGAATCGGAACGATCTTCATTCTGGTCGCGGTCGAGCGCCCAGCTATCGAATGCATCGTTGGCTGGAACCTGTCCGAAATCGTCCGCCAGTTGATCGTTTCCGGTGCTGGTGCTGGTAAACGAGGCGTGCTGATTCGCCACAACCGTGTAGGACGATCCAGCGCCGGTGACTTGGCCGCGTCCGCGCCACACAGTTACGTCCGTTCGATTGCCGTCGGGATCCACATCGATGCGGTAATCGCCCGGCTGCTGGATGGTGAACGCGATGTTCGGCGTGTCGACTTCGTATGAATCCTCTTCGCCCACATGACGTACCTTCACAAACAAGGATCCCTGCGCCAAGCGAATCTGCGCTGCCCGGTCACTCACCTCGAGCAATGTAATCCCAGTCTTAGCGCCGAGGCGAAGTGCGGTCGCTCCAATGTGTACTTCGGCGCGCGAATTCTCGTCGGCCCACACATTGTCGCCTGTCATCAACGGACGGTTGAGCACCGCAGTGACCCAGTCGTTTTCGCCGCCGGGCTGGAACGAGACCGATCCTTCCACGTAATTCAGCCTGGCAACGCGGCCCGGAGGATCTTGATCGTTCGCATTTTGCGCGTCCTGTTGATCTTGGGAATCTTGGGCAACCTGCGCGTCCTGCGCCTTGGCTCTCAATGGTGCCTGCAGCATGAATGCCAAGCCCACCACTACCACCGCCCAGCTCCGCCACTGCGTGTGTGTCTTCATAGACTTTCCTCGATGGATGATGCAGAAGCGTCTTCGCTTCGAATCGTATCCATACCAGTGCAAACACGGTAGGTACCTTTAGTTTCGTGCTTGAGGTGGTGGTTTGCAGCCAGGGCTGGCCGATATCCGGCAGGCGACAGATTGGTTCCGAAAGTAACTTCAGCAGGTTACTTTACTGGCTTTGGCGAGATCGTATCCAGCGTAAGATTTAATTCCAGAACATTGACCCGCGGCTCGCCCAGGAATCCGAACTGCCGCGACTCGGTATGCTGCCGAATCGCTTCACGAACCATATCCTCGCTGATGCCTCGTTCCTTCGCGATGCGCGGCACCTGAAACTCCGCTGCCTCAGGCGAGATATGAGGATCAAGCCCGGAACCTGACGTTGTCAGCAAATCCATAGGGATTGCAGCCGTGGGATTCTCGGCCTGCAGGCGGTCGGCGTCTCCCTGCACACGCGCGATGAGCGATTGATTGGTTGGTCCAAGATTCGACCCGCCGGAATTGCCGGCGTCATATCCAGTTCCGGCGCTCGAAGGGCGCGAGTGAAAATAACCCGGAGAGGAAAATTGCTGGCCGATCAGCTTTGACCCGACTAAAGCTCCGTTACGGGTGACGAGTTCTCCATTCGCCTGATTGTGAAACAACACCTGCGCCAGTCCCGTAACCAACAGGGGAAAAAGCAAGCCGAACAACACGGTCGTCACCAGTGTCATCAGCACGGCAATAATCAGATTCTTCTTCATGGTCGCCTCTACGCCAAACCTGCCCGCACAATCAGCAAATCGATCAACTTGATCCCAATAAATGGCACGATCACCCCACCCAAACCGTACACCAGAAGATTCCGGCGCAGCAGCACGGCTGCTCCCTGCGGAACATATTTCACGCCGCGCAGTGCCAGCGGAATCAGCGCCACGATGATGAGCGCGTTAAAGATCACCGCCGACAAGATCGCCGATTGTGGCGTCGCCAGCCGCATCACGTTAAGCGCCTGCAGAACCGGGAACGTCCCGGCAAACATCGCGGGAATGATGGCGAAATACTTGGCCACATCGTTCGCAATCGAAAACGTCGTCAGCGCGCCGCGTGTCATCAGCAACTGCTTGCCGATTTCCACGATCTCAATCAGCTTGGTCGGATTCGAATCCAGATCCACCATGTTGCCCGCTTCTTTCGCCGCTTGCGTGCCTGTATTCATGGCGACGCCCACATCGGCTTGCGCCAGCGCCGGAGCATCATTGGTGCCGTCGCCGGTCATGGCAACGAGCTTCCCCTGCCCCTGTTCGCGCCGGATCAAATCCAGTTTGTCCTTTGGAGTGGCCTGCGCCAGGAAGTCGTCCACCCCGGCCTCGCTCGCAATCGCCGCCGCCGTCAACGGATTATCCCCGGTGATCATCACCGTCTTGATTCCCATGGCGCGCAACTGATCGAAGCGCTGCCGCATTCCGCCTTTCACAATGTCCTTCAGTTGAATCACTCCCAGAGCGCGGCCGTTCTCCGCCACCACCAGCGGTGTTCCTCCAGAGCGCGAAATTGCCTCGACAGCCTCGCGCACCTCCGCGGGAAGCGAACTGCCCTGCTCTTCCAGATACTTCGCAATCGCGTCTGTCGCTCCTTTGCGGATGGCGCGCCCATCCAGATTCACGCCGGACATGCGAGTGGTCGCGCTGAAAGGAATGAACTCGGCGTCATGCGAACTCATTTCGCGCCCGCGCAGTCCGTATTTCTCTTTGGCCAATACCACAATCGAGCGTCCCTCGGGAGTTTCATCGGCCAGCGAAGAGAGTTGCGCCGAATCCGCCAGCATCGCCTCGGTCACGCCCGGCGCCGTCACAAACTCCGTGGCCTGCCGGTTGCCTAGCGTGATAGTTCCGGTCTTGTCGAGAAGCAGCGTATTCACATCGCCGGCGGCTTCCACCGCGCGTCCCGACATTGCCAGCACGTTGTGCTGCACCAGTCGGTCCATGCCTGCGATGCCAATCGCCGAGAGCAATCCGCCAATCGTGGTCGGAATCAGACACACCAACAAAGACACCAACACGAACACGGTCTGCGGCGCACCGGCATAAATAGCAAACGGCTGCAGCGTAACCACAGCCAGCAGAAACACAATCGTCAACCCTGCCAGCAGAATATTCAGCGCAATTTCATTCGGCGTCTTCTGCCGCTCCGCGCCTTCCACCAGCGCGATCATGCGATCCAAAAACGTTTCGCCCGGATTGGAAGTGATTTTCACCTTCACCCAATCGGACAACACGCGCGTTCCCCCGGTCACCGCCGAGCGATCACCGCCCGCCTCGCGAATCACCGGCGCAGACTCACCGGTTATCGCCGACTCGTCCACCGACGCCACGCCTTCCACGATTTCGCCATCGCCGGGAACAAACTCACCCGCCTCCACCAGCACCAGATCTCCCGAGCGCAACTTGGAACCCGGCACCGTCTCGGTTTTCCCGTCGGGAAGCAGACGGTTCGCCATGGTCTCCGCTTTCGCGCGCCGCAAGGCATCGGCCTGCGCCTTGCCGCGACCCTCCGCCATGGCCTCGGCAAAGTTGGCAAACAACACGGTGAACCACAACCACAGCGTGATCTGCAGGTTGAATCCGAACCCGGGCCGCCCGTGCACTCGATCCAGAATCAGCAGCACCGTGGTCGCCACGCTGCCCACTTCCACCACGAACATTACCGGGTTGCGCATCATGGTCACGGGATGCAGTTTCACCAGCGAATCCCACGCCGCGCGGCGCACGATCTTCAGGTCCCACAAGCTGCGTTTTGATTTCTTGCTCGCCATATTTTCCTAAAAGGTCTTACCCGCCATCATCAACAGGTGTTCGAGAATCGGTCCTAGACTGAGCGCCGGGAAAAATGTCAACGCCCCCACAATCACCACGACGCCGATCAATAGAACCGTAAACAGCGGTCCCGTCACGGGGAATGTGCCCAGCGTTGCCGGAGCCTGTTTCTTACCGGCCAGATTGCCCGCGATAGCCAACATCGGCAGAATCATCATGAAGCGCCCCAGCAGCATCGCGATGCCCAGCGACGTGTTGTACCAGGGCGTGTTCCCGCTCAGTCCGTTAAAGCCCGAGCCATTGTTGGCCACGGAGGATGTAAAGGCATACAGCACTTGTGTAAACCCGTGCGGCCCCGCATTCGACATGGCGGAAGTGCCGAAGCTGTACAAAACCGAAATCGCTGTAAAGACCAAAATCACCAGCGGAAAGATCAGCACCACCAGCATCGCCATCTTCACGTCATAGGCTTCGATCTTCTTTCCCAGATACTCCGGCGTGCGTCCCACCATCAATCCGGCAATAAAGACAGAGAGAATGACAAAGATCAGCATTCCATACATCCCCGCACCCACTCCACCGAAGATCACTTCGCTCAGCATAAGGTTGATCAAGGGGACCATTCCGCCCAGAGGGGTAAACGAGTCGTGCATGGAGTTCACCGCACCGCAGCTCGTATCGGTAGTTACCGTAGCGAACAAGGCGGAATTCGCCACGCCGAACCGGACCTCTTTGCCTTCGAGGTTGCCCGGAGCTTGCCCGCCAGCAGCCGGATGCTGCAAGCCATGCTGCGCGGCCGCCGTCAGTAGAGGATTGCCCCTCGCCTCCGCCCAATATGCCGTAGTAACGCCGGAAAGGAAGAGCAGAGCCATCGCTGCCCACACCGCCCATCCATGCCGCGGCGAACCGGTCATTTTTCCCAGCGTGAAAGTAAAAGCGGATGGGATGGCAAAAATGCAGAACATCTCCAAAAAGTTCGCGAACGGCGTGGGATTCTCGAACGGATGCGCGCTGTTGGCATTGAAGAAGCCGCCACCGTTCGTGCCGAGTTCCTTGATAATCTCCTGCGAGGCCGTAGGTCCTTGAGCGATCGTCTGCTGACTCACGGCTTGCATCACAGGTTTGCCGTCAGGCCCGTTCACGGGCTTGCCATCCGAACCCAGTTGCGGCGTCTGGTAAGGGTCGAGCAACTGCACGGTGTCATAGGGCTTCAGGTTCTGCACCACACCCTGCGACACCAGCAGCAGCGCGCCTACCAGACACAGCGGAGCCAGTATCCACAACGTGCCGCGCACCAGATCCACCCAGAAATTGCCGATGGTCTTCTGCTCGCGCCGCGCAATGCCGCGAATGAATGCAATCGCCAGCGCCATGCCTGCCGCCGCCGAAACCCAGTTGTGATAGGCCAGACCGACCATCTGCGTCAGATAACTCATGGTGGTCTCGGGCACGTAATTCTGCCAGTTCGTGTTCGTCGTGAACGAAGCCGCGGTGTTGAACGCCAGCGCCGGAGCTACCCCTGCCACTTTTTGCGGGTTCCACGGCAGCCACGCCCATTGCTGTACCCGCTGCAGCACATACAGCAGGATCATGGAAACGCCGCTGAACAAAAGCAGCGCCAGCGCATATTCCTTCCAGTCCATCTCGTGGGTCTCGTCCACCGCTGTGAGACGGTAAAGGATCCGCTCCACCGGCCGCATCACTGGATCCAGCCAGGTGCGCTCGCGAGCGAATACCCGTGCCATGAACGTCCCCAGTGGTTTGGTCACCAGGAAAACCACCAGCAAAAACACGAGAATCTGCAGCCACCCATTTGCCGTCATCAGAATTTCTCCGGCCGCAACATGGCATAGACGAGGTACACCAGCAACCCCGCGCAAATGATCAGCATGATGATCGGTTCAGCAGTCATATCCGCCTCAACGCACTCGCTCGCAGAAAACCACGTAAGCCAGCGAAATCACAAAAAACAAAATCGTCACCGCAAGAAAGATCACGTCCTGCATCACAAGTCCTTCCAGCCCCGGGTCCGAGTTGCAGCCTCTCAGACTCGCAGCTTGTCAGATTGCGCATGAAGACCTCCATGCGCACGATTCCCGCTAAAACTTGACCATGATGGCCATATCGACGAACTGCTCGTCGCGGCGCAAGTCGGGAAACCAGACGCTGCTGGGTCCGCCCCCGCAGGCCGTTTCCGCGGCAAGCAAGGACTCTTGCCCGGACGTCGCTCCGCTGCTGCAAGCATAGTATTGCGGAAATCCGTTGTTGCTGCCCGGCGGCGGCGTGATCCCGCCCGCACCCGACCAATACGGCACACTGGCATGGCGATAGTCATACTCCCAGCGGAACGTGATGTACTGCCTCGGCATGTAGTCGAATGTTACCGATGAATCCCACGCCTTAAAAGGATCTCCCGGATTTCCCGTAAAGTATGGCGAATTGATCGCCGCCGACGACGCCGACTCTCCGTTGATGGGAGGGATCAGAACCAGATAGCGTCCTGGATTGTTGATCTGGCCGCCGCCGATCGTCACCGCATATCGGTCCTTCTTGAACCACGCACGATTGTAGAGCATGTACCCGACAAAGCTCTGCTTGGGATTGATCGTTCCTCCCGGACCTGCAGTATTCCCGTGGCAGCTCACACCTCCGCCGAATTCACAACCCAGATCGCCGGTAAAGGTGAGCGCCATCTTGTCCAGCGTCTTCTCCGGCCTATCGTAATACTTGATCTCGATGCTGTCGTCGGTATGGATACGGCCGCGGTTCGGTATGTAAAGGTCGTCGTGGCCAAGCGTGTAATTGTTGGAGACGATATTCATCCAGGGATAGGGCGTCCACTTGATCTGTCCTCCCACACCTTTCCGTGAGTTGGCTGAGCCGTACGATTGCCATCCATTGATGAACCACGGTTCAATCTTCAAGTGAGCTGTCGGAAAAATCTGGACTCGCAGCCCATTGAAAAACCACGGCGTGTTGGAAGACACATACGAGGGCTGATAGGCCCAGTTATCGAAGTTGTAGTAGCTGAACAGGCCGATGTAGGACATGAAAATTCCGGCATCGATGTTGATCCCGTTCAGTGCGTTGATGTGGTAACCGCCGTAGGCTTCGGAGACATAGCGATAGGCGTCGCTCAGGTCCCATTGGCCCTTCGCCGGACTGGGATCATTGCGCGGCGTAGTTGTGGAGTACATGCCGAACTGCGTCATGAAGCGCGCGCGCACGTTGTCGAAATGGAAGTCACCGCCAACGCCGAGCTGCTCTAACTGGATTTCGTTGGAGCGAAACAGTTCGCTCGACCCGCCCATCGAGTTGTCCTTCGGCTTGTTGAAGTCATACGTGTAGTTGATATCCGCCCGGATTTCCGGAGTGAAGAATTTCGAATCAAAAGCCGCCTCTTTGGTCCGCGGGTTACCGTTCAGCCAAGTCCAGTCCCAGTCGGAAAAAGGATCGATCTTGGGTTTCTTTGCTGGCGCGCTCTCTGCGGATTGGCCCGGGGTAGTCGGGCCCGAGGTTTGCGCCAACGATGCTGCCGGCACGGCGTTTCCCGGCGCAGCGCCCGTTGCGGTGGCCACGGCCGTCGCCGGTTCGCCGGAACCCACAGCTGTTGCCGGCCTCACGGCGGCAACACTTGGCGCCGCGCCGGTAGGCGCTGGCGCGACGCCTTTCTGCTGCTCGACTTCCGCACGCAAGCGCTCCACTTCGGCGCGCAGCGCCTTCAATTCCTCCCGCATTTCCTGCTGTTCGGTTTGCTGAGCCGCGCTAGATGCGGTGTTCGTGGAGGATGTGGATTCCTTTTCGGATTGAGCGCCAGCCCAGGCTGGCAGAAACAGGACGAACGTCGAGAGTAATAAGACTTGAAGCACATTCTTTCGCATGATTCCCGTTCTCCAATAATTCCAGGCGGTACTCGCCGCAGTCGGCTTCCATCGCGTGGCGATCTTCATCGAAGTAAATGCCACTCGGAACCCTAAGGTATCGCGCTCTCTGCCGTTGCCGGCGCACCGGCACAACCCAATACCAAACCGAAGGCGCACCCTCACGCAGCAGGGCGATCAGAAATCTGAGCATGAATGCGGCTGCTGTCAAGGCAATCGCTGCAACTACCGACGCTCCCCACATAATTCGTGACTCCTGCGCCCTTTGCGCGCGGCGCTCCCGCGCAAACAGTTTATTTAACTATTTCAGGTGTAAAAGTGGTTTAAGGAATTTCTAAGGAATTCATAAAGACGGTACTGCACCTGATTGCCTGTGCCCGGCAATCATCGCTGCCGGGCCATTATCGAGCGGACTTTGCTTAGCAGCCCCATTCTGCTTCGCCGGGCTGGGCAAAATACTGTCGCGACTTTGCCCGTCCGCGGGTCATCGATTCCAGTTCGAGCAGCGCTAGGCGCGCCGCCGCAACCAGGCGGTTTTTCTCCGGTTGCGGAACTTCCTTCCACGATCCTTGCCCGTCGCTGCCCTTACCGGATATCTCCGGCGTCAGTGCCTGATGATAGTGGTGAAAAAGCTCTGCCAATCGCTCCGGCGCTACCTCGTTAGTCCACATACTCTCTGGCCTCCCTTGAACCCGTGTAGTTTGTCTGGAGCTTTTTCAGCCCCACGACTATTGGACACGGAATCGCAGAAAATCCGAATAAAGGGTCCGTAAAATGTTCGTAAGGACAGGAAGCCCAGCAAGACACAGGATTTACGACCCCGGTTCGAAGCGGTAGCCCACCCAGGGCTCGGTCAGCAGATATTTCGGCGTGGAAGGATCGGTCTCAATCTTTTTGCGCAATTGACCAACGAACACGCGCAGATATTCCGGCTGTTCGATACTGTTCGGGCCCCAGATCGCCGCTAGCAGCGTCCGATGTGTCACCACTTTCCCGGGACGCCGCGCCAGATAAACCAGGAGATCGAATTCTTTCGGCGTGAGATGAACCTCATGCCCGGAAACCTTGACCGAGCGCGCTTCCAGATCGATGGAAAAATCTCCTGCGGTGATTACGCTAGGCTGCTCCTCGGCCGCCGGCGTCCGCCGCAATTGCGCCCGGATGCGCGCCAGCAATTCATTCATGCTGAACGGTTTGGTAACGTAGTCATCGGCGCCAGCGTCCAAAGCCTCCACCTTTGAACGATCCTGTCCGCGCACCGAGAGTACGATAATCGGCACCTGCGATATCTTCCGCACCTGCCGGCACAGTCCCACTCCATCGAGATTCGGCATGGCCAGGTCCGTGATCACCACGTGCGGCGTCCAGTTCTTCATCAACTCCAGCGCCATCTCGCCGTCATTGGCCACTCGAATGTCATAGCCCTGCGCCGAAAGCGTCGTGCGCAACACTCGCGTGATCTGCGGCTCGTCATCCACTACCAGAATTCGCCTGTGCTCGTCCGTCATCCCCTCTACCGCATTTCCTGAGTCACGATGTGCACATCGACCGCCGGAGTATCGCGCAGAAACTTATGAATCGCGGAAAGATAGAAATACCGCTTCCACCCTTTCGTCGCCGACCTTCCGAACACTACCTGCGTAACATGATTCTCGCGCACAAACTCCGCAACCGCTTCCGCGACCACCTTTCCCTCGGCTTTCACCACCTTCGCCCCCACGCTTTCCGCGAAGCGCACGTTGTCGGCCAGCGTCCGCTGATTCTCGTCGCTCTCATCCGCACCCGTGTCCACATAAAGCACAAACAGGTCGCCATCCAATGCCTGCGCCATGCGCGCCCCACGCGCAATCAAGTACTGTGCTGCCGGATTCGAACTGATGCACACCGCAATCCGCTCGCGCACCTGCAACAGTTGTCCGTCTTCCGTCTTCAATTCCGAAAGCGTCCGGTCCACCGCCTGGGTTACTTGCCGCAGCGCCAACTCGCGCAGGGCAACCAGGTTCGTGTTCCGGAAGAAATTCGCCAGCGCCCGCTCCACCCGCTCCAGCGGGTAGATATCTCCTCGCTTCATGCGGGTCTGCAGCGCCTGCGGCGTCAAGTCCGCCATCACGATCTCGCCCGCGCGGCGAATCACCCAGTCCGGCACCGTCTCCCGCACTTGCACGCCGGTCAGTTCCCGAATGGTGGGAGAAAGGCTCTCGATGTGCTGCACGTTCAATGTGGAAAGAACGTCGATTCCCGCATCCAGCAACTCAAACACATCTTCATAGCGCTTGGGGTGCTTGCTGCCTTCAATGTTCGTATGGGCCAGTTCATCCACCAGCACGACATGCGGCTTGCGAGCTAGGATGGCGTCCACATCCATCTCTTCAAAAATAGTCGACTTGTAATCGAGCTTCTTGCGGGGAACCGTCTCCAGTCGCGATGAAAGTTCCACGATCGGTTTGCGCCCATGGGTTTCCACCACGCCGATCACTACTTCTTCGCCGCGGCTGGCGCGCCGCACGCCCTCACTCAGCATGGCGTATGTCTTTCCCACGCCCGGGGCATAGCCCAGAAACAGCTTGAACACAGCCGGCCGCTGGGCGGTCTCGCATTCCTTAAGCCATTCTTCGGGAGTCTTAGGCATCGCCGCTATTCTCCACGCCGGAGAGGAAATTGTCGAATTTCTTCACCACGGAGACACCGAGACACGGAGAAAACAAAGGGAAAAAGAAAAACGATCAAGGACCTTCTCCGTGTCTCCGTGCCTCCGTGGTAAAAAGCTTCTCTTCGGTTACAATCGTGCCCGTGAAAGCTCGCTGGCCCCAGCACCTGTTCCGCTACCTCGCCTGCCTCGTGGCTGCCGAACTGGCGGCACAAATCTACCGGCACATCGTCCACGTAAATCCCACCACCGTAGCTTTGACCTTCCTGCTGATGGTGCTGTTGGTGGCGGCGTATTGGGGTTTTCGATTTTCCGTCTTTCTCGCTGTGCTCGCCACCCTCGCTTTTAACTACTACTTTCTTCCTCCCGTCGGAACTTTCACCGTCGCCGACCCGCAAAACTGGGTGGCACTGTTCGCCTTCCTCGTCACCGCCGGCATTGCCAGCGAACTCGCCGACCGCGCCCGCCGGCAAACCGCCGACGCCAATCAGCGCCGCCGCGACGTAGAACGGCTTTACAGTTTCAGCCAGCGTCTGCTCGCCACAGACAACGTAGCGGAACTTTTGAATGCCATTCCCGCCTATGTGTGTGACGGCTTCGGCGCCAAGGCTGCTGCCATCTACTTGCTCAGTTCACAGCAGGTCTACCGCACCGATCCCAAAGCAACCTGGCTCGCCCTACAGGATCTTCAGATGGTAAGCTCTCGGGGCGAGCCGGTCATCGATTCGCAGCGCGGAATTTCTCTCACACCTTTGCATCT
Organism: uncultured Acidobacteriaceae bacterium; assembly: GCA_963749985.1. GTDB lineage: Bacteria > Acidobacteriota > Terriglobia > Terriglobales > Acidobacteriaceae > Sulfotelmatobacter. The sequence continues at coordinate 528,303 of CAVVOS010000012.1, forward strand.
CGGCGCGCGCACCACCGGAGCCGTCGGCATTGCCGGACCGGCGCTCACACGCGCCACTCTCGAGGCCCTGGGCAGCATGATCGGCATTGCGATTGAGCGCGCCGGCGCGATGGAAAAACTCTCTCAAACCGAAGCGGCTCACCAGAGCGAAAACCTGCGCGCTGTTCTGCTCGATTCCGTAACCCACGAACTGCGCACCCCGCTCACCGGCATCAAGGCCGCGGTCACAGGTCTGCTCTCCGACTACCACCTCGACGAAGCCCAGCGAAAGGAGTTGCTGACCGTCATCAACGAAGAAACTGATCGCCTCGATCGGCTGGTGGGCGAGGCCACGGAAATGGCTCAGCTCGACGCCCACAAGGTCGAGCTTCACCTTGCGCCAGTAGACATCGCTACCGTGATCGATTCCGCGGTGGAGGAGTCCAGAACGGTTCTCGGCCAGCATCCGCTCGAAGTGCGCGTGCCCGCATCGCTGCCCAAGGTGCGAGTGGATTCCGACCGCATCGCGGAAGTGCTCAAACAGTTGCTCGAAAATGCCGCCAAGTATTCTCCGCCCGCTTCGCCCATTACGATTACCGCCGAACTGCGGGCGAATCGCATCGTCACCAGCGTCACCGATCACGGGCCCGGCATCGACGACTTCGAGCAATCGCTGGTCTTCGATAAATTCTACCGCGGCCGCGACCAGCGCTATAGCGTGCAAGGCACCGGCATGGGATTGGCCATTGCCAAGGCCATCGTCGAGGCCCACAATGGAGTTGTCAGCGTCACCAGTCAGCTCGGCCGCGGCTCGGTGTTTTCTTTCGAACTGCCGATCGCATGAAGGCCAATCCCCAGAACGCCAATCGGCACCGGGCCTCCGCATATTTCGCATTGCCGAAAGCAACTGTAAAGCAGTAAATTCAGTGGCGGAACACCGTTTCACATCCCGATGAGCCTCACCACGCTGAACCAGATCTTCTTTGCCGCCGCCGACCGTAATCTTGACCGCGCCATGCTCCACCGCCAGGAAGGAAAGTGGCGGTCCATCTCTTCTTCGGATTTCCGCCGGAACGTTGCCGCAACTGCCCACGCGCTGCAGCAATGGGGCATCCACAAAGGCGATCGCGTCGCCATTCTCAGCGAGAATCGCCCCGAGTGGTCCACCGCCGACTTCGCCATCTTGCTGCTCGGCGCGGTCACCGTTCCGGTCTACTCCACGCTAACGCCGGAACAAACCGCTTACACCCTGAGCGACTCCGGCGCCTCCGTTGTTTTCGTTTCCACAGAACATCAACTGCGCAAGATCCAGACCATTCTCCCTCAGACGCAGGTTCAAAAAATCGTGGTCATGGATCGCATCCAGATCCCGAGCGATCTGGCTGCAAACTGCCTGCTCATGGATCGGTTCATGACCCAGGGCCCGCTCACCCTCGACCCCCAGACCGAATCTTTCGCTCGCTCCATCCAACCCGACGACCTCGCCACCATCATCTACACCTCCGGTACTACGGGAACCTCCAAAGGCGCGATGCTGACTCACGGCAACATGGCGTCCAACATCACCTGCTCCCTGCTCGGCTTCGATATGCACCCCGGGCTGACCAGCATTTCGTTTCTTCCCCTCTCGCACGTAACCGCGCGCCACGTGGATCTCGCCTTGATCTACCACGGGGTCACCCTCGCATACTGCCCCTTCATGGAGCATCTCCCGGAAACGCTGCTGGAAGTGCGTCCCACGATTTGCGTGGCTGTACCCAGGGTCTATGAAAAAATCTATGCCAAGGCCGAAACCAAGACCCACGGCTTCGCCAAGCGCGCCATCTACCGCTGGGCACTTTCCGTGGGCCGCGCCAACAAACCGGCGATTCTCGCCGGACAAGTTCCCAACTCGCCAAGCTGGCGGCTTGCCAACAAACTGGTGTTCTCGAAGATCCGCGCCGGCATGGGCGGCAACGTCGAAACCTTCATCTCAGGAGGCGCGCCCCTCGGCCGAGAACTCGCGGAATGGTTCGCCATCGTCGGCATCCGCATTCACGAAGGCTACGGCTTAACCGAGACTTCTCCAGTCATCGCCGTCAACTCCCCCGTTAACCATCGCCTCGGCACCGTCGGCAAAGTCCTACCCAACCTCGAAGTCCGCATTGCCGAGGACGGCGAAATTCTGGTGCGCGGCCCCTCCGTGTTCAAGGGCTACTGGAACCGGCTCGATGAAACTCAGAACGCATTCCAGGACGACTGGTTCAAAACCGGAGACATCGGCCACATCGACGCCGATGGATATCTCTCGGTCACCGACCGCAAGAAAGAGCTCATCAAGACCTCCGGCGGCAAGTTCATCGCTCCCCAGCCTATCGAAAACTCTCTCAAGCTGAACCCGCTCATCGGCACCGCCGCCATCCTCGGTGACAAACGGAAGTTTGCCTTTGTCATCATCTCGCCTAACTTCGCTCTGCTCGAAGATTGGGCCCGCACCAACAACGTTAGCTTTTCCTCGCGCACTGAGTTGACCGCTAACCGGAAAGTCCAGGCGCTCTACGAAGGGATTGTGGAAGAAGTGAACCGGAATCTTGCTCGATTCGAGAAGCTCAAGCGCGTGTTGCTCGTCCCCGAGGAATTCTCCGCCGACAACGGCGCTCTCACTCCCACGCTGAAATTGCGCCGTCGCGTAATCGAGGAACGCTATCGCCGCCAGATCGACGAACTCTACGCCGAAGTGGAAGCCACAACCGCACCGTAGAGCATTAGAAAACCTGTGGGGAGAGCCGCCCCCGGCTGTCCGTCGAGCGCGGCTCGACAACTGCCTCAATCGGATTACAATGGATGGTCATGACCGATCCACTCGTTATTGCCGGACGCTCCTTCCGTTCCCGCCTGATCGTCGGCACGGGAAAATACAAGTCCTTCCAGGAAACTGCCCGCGCGCTCGAAGCCAGCGGCGCCGAGATGGTCACCGTCGCGGTCCGCCGCGTCAACCTCGACCGCAGCAAAGAATCTCTGCTCGACTACATCGATCCCAAGAAGTATTTCCTCCTGCCCAACACCGCCGGCTGCTATACCGCCGACGAAGCCATTCGCGCGGCCCGCCTCGGCCGTGAGGTCGGCCTCTCCGACTGGGTGAAACTTGAAGTGATCGGAGACCAGGCCACGCTTTATCCCGACGTGCAAGCCACGCTCGAAGCCACCCGCGTTCTAGTGAGCGAAGGTTTCACTGTCCTGCCCTATACCTCTGACGACATTGTCTTCGCCAAACGTCTGATCGACGCCGGCGCCGCAACGGTGATGCCGCTGGGCGCGCCGATCGGCAGCGGCATGGGCATTCAGAACCAGGCCCACATCCGCATCTTGCGCGAGATGATCACCGCCGTGCCGCTCATCGTGGACGCGGGAGTCGGTACCGCTTCCGACGCAGCCCTGGCGATGGAACTCGGCGCCGATGCCGTTCTCATGAATACTGGCATCGCCGGCGCGCAAGATCCGGTCTTGATGGCCGAAGCCATGCACCATGGCGTGCTCGCAGGGCGCCAAGCCTATCTCGCTGGACGCATGCCGAAGAAGCTCTACGCCACGGCCAGTTCCCCGCTCGAAGGCGTGGTCCGCTAGCTTTGTGGAAGGCTGATCACAACGTTTGATTCTTGGTGGCGCTGCGCTTTAGTGTGTGCGTGAGAACTAGATTGTCGGCTTCGCGGTGGAATCAAGTCCTCTGGTTTAGCCGCGAAGCGGCGTGAGAATGCAGCCCACGGCGTAAGCCGTGGGTAGAAAGTGGAAAATGAGCAGCCCCGGAGGGGCGGAAGAGCAGTTCTCACGCGCACGCTTCAGCGCTGCGATACATACTTTCGATCTTACTGGGCCTCAGCTCCTGAGGTACGTCGGCTGATTTTCGCTGCCGCTACGCCGCCAGTTCGCGACCAGAAACTCTCCGCAAAAACAAGAGGGCGGCCGCAGCCGCCCTCGTCAACTCCCACTTCTACTGCTCAGAGCATCTTCGCGCTTTCCACGTGAATCGAATCCCCCATCACGTGTCCAGTCACCGCGATGTGGTGTCCCACGTGATCCTTGAGCGCATCCGGGTTGTCCACCGCCAGGACTTTCTGATCTTTGTCGGTCACGATCACCATCTTCGCGCCCGCGGCCAGGCATTTCTTGGTGCACGCCTCAGCCTTGTCATTGGCGCCCTTGGCGCCGCATTTGTCGTCACTCACCCACCCGTTGACGGTCGTGCTCTTTCCCATGTCGTCAAATGCCATCGCGGTCAGGGCGAACACAAAACACATTGCAAGACAAAGAACCAGAATTTTTCTCATGGCCGGTTTTTCTCCTTTTTGATGCTACATTCGCGGCCCCACGCCGCAGGTTGTGGCAGAAATCCTAATCGCACGTTCGAAAGCAGCTTGATGCTCCCGCCGACCGTCGATTTCCCGAACTATACCACAGAGCAACTTCCCGAATGTCACACACTGGCACACCCTTCCACGGATCCGCGGAACCGTTCATCGGACAAGCTTACTTTTTTGCCGAGTGATTGCTGGGCGGTGGAGGATTCGCCGGAGCCGGTGGGACGTACACATACTCTCCGGGACGCACATAGCGTAACTGCTCGCGCGCTTCTTTCTCAATCGACTTTTCGTCCATCTTTAATCCCTGAATCTGTTGCGTGTAGACTTCGTTCTCTTTCTGTTCCTGCGCGATCCGCTTTTGCAGCGATTCATACTCTGCCCGCTTCTGCTTGTAGACAATCATCCCGTTCGCGCCGAACATCACATGCACAAACAACAATCCGGCGAGCACCGCAACCGTGATCGTCGCAATGCGTCGCCGCAAGGCATAAACTTGCGCCCCCAGCGGACGCACACTCTCCATCCACGACGCAGCCATCGCCTCGGCCTGCGGCGCCTTTTCGGCCATCGCACGCAGGCCATCCTGCGGACTGGGAAACCGGCGTATTTTTGAAAGATCCTTTACTCGAAAATCCATTCCTTGGCCGCCCTGCTCAACATCTCCAGACCCTGCTCGCTCCGCGCTTCCGAGTACACTCGCACCACCGGCTCAGTCCCCGAAAGTCGGTAGCAGACCCACGAGCCGTCGTCGAAAACCAGCTTCAGTCCGTCGGTACGAACCACTTCGCTGACCGCCCGACCACAGAACTCCCGCGGATCAAACCTTAACTTCTCAGTGAACTTCCCTTTCACCTCGGGCGTCAAGCGGAAGTTCTGCCGCTGCGGATAATAGGAACCAACTTGGTTAAATAAGGCCTTCAATTGCTCGCCCAGAGACTTCCCACGCCGCGCCACCATCTCGCAGCACAGCAACCCCGCCAGCACCCCGTCTTTTTCCGGCACGTGATGACGGATCGATAGCCCCGCGCTTTCCTCCCCCCCGATCGCGATCTTGTCCTGCATAATCAGTTCGCCAATGTACTTGAACCCGACCGGCGTCTCGTAAAGTTCCACGCCGCGCGCCTCGGCAATCGCATTGATCAGGTTCGTGGTCGCCACCGACTTTGCCACGCCGTTTTTCCAGCCTCGGCTCTCGACCAGGTAATCGAACAGCAGAGCAATCACGTAGTTGGGCTGCAGGAAGGTCCCGTCCCCATCGACAATCCCGAAGCGATCCGCGTCCCCGTCGGTCGCAATGCCGATGTGTGAACCGGTCGCCCGCATCTTTTCTCGCAGATCCCCCAGCAGGTGATCGTCCGGTTCCGGCGCGTGCCCGCCAAAAAGCACGTCCCGATAGTCGTGGACGGTGGCAACCTTCACCCCCGCGTCGCGCAGCAACTCATCGGAATAGCCCCGCGCCGCGCCCCACATCGGATCGAAACAAACTTGCAGATTGGCCTTGCGGATCGTTTCCAGATCCACAATCTCTCCAAGCCGCTTCAAGTACGCCGCTTTCACATCCAGCGACTCCGTGGCGATTCTCCCATCAGCGGCAGCCGGTGCTCTTTTCGCTGCAGTCGAACCATCTCCCGCTTCAATCTCGCTCTCAATCTTCTTTGTAACTTCGGGCAGCGCCGGGCAACCATCCGGTGTGGAGAATTTGATCCCGTTATACTCCGGCGGATTGTGCGACGCCGTAAAGTTGATCACTCCGTCTGCCTTGATCTGCACCACAGCATAAGCAAAGGCCGGAGTGGGCGCCGCTTCCGTCACCACGACCGGCGTTATCCCGTGCCCCGCCAGAATTTCCGCCGCCATGGCACAAAATGTCTCGCCCAAAAATCGCGGATCACGTCCTACGATCACGTGCGCTGCCTGCGGCTTCTGCGAAGCCACGTAGCGCGCGATCCCGCCCACGGCACGGCGCACGTTGGCAAACGTAAACTCCTCCGCCATCACCGCCCGCCAGCCCGAGGTCCCAAACTTGATTTGCGTTAGCATGTTCCGCTCTCTAGCGTTAAAGTGAGTGCTACTCTCCCAGCTGTCAGTGGTTGACTGACGCTGATAGTTGCCGGCTGCTAGCCGATTTTATATGACCGACAAACGAATCGTCCTCACCACCGCCGGATCGGAAGAAGAAGCCCGCAAGATCGCTCGCCAACTCGTGGAGCGCCGCATCGCCGCCTGCGTCAATTTAGTCCCCAAGATCACATCGATCTACCGCTGGCAAGGCAACATCGATGAAGCGCAGGAATGGCTCTTGATCGTCAAGACGACAGCCGCAGCCTTCGATCAGGTCCGCGAGGTAATCGCGGAACTCCACTCCTACGAACTTCCAGAATGCATCAGCGTGGCGATCGAGGACGGATCGCCCGCCTATTTGCAGTGGATCGCGGAGTCGGTTGCCGCGCGAGAGTAGTGCCGCGGAACGTTCTTATCCATTGTTCGTCTATCTGTTGTTCGTCTATCCGTGCGAATCCGTGGCCAAAGAGGCTTCTAGATCGCAGCCAGCCCCAACTCCAGATCGTCAAGAATATCCTCGATATCTTCGATCCCCACCGAGATGCGCACCATTCCGTCGGTGATCCCAATCGCCTTCCGCCCCTTCACACCCAGCCCCGCGTGCGTCATCGTCGCCGGATGCGAGATGAGCGTCTCCACCCCACCCAGGGATTCTCCCAGCGAGCACACGCGAAGTTTCTTCAGCATCTTGTTGGCGTTCTTGAGCGACCCGGTCTCAAACGTAATCATCGCTCCGAAGCCGCTCATCTGCCGCTTCGCCAGCGCATGCTGAGGATGATCCGCGAGCCCCGGATAAAACACCCTGCTCACTTTCCGATGGTTCGCCAGGAAACCGGCCACCACACGCCCATTGCGGTCGTGGATTTCCATCCGCGCCGCCAGCGTCTTCACCCCGCGCAGCACCAGCCAGCACTCAAACGGAGAAAGTATTGCCCCCGCGGCCTTCTGTAGAAAGGCCAGCATCTCCGCCTGTTCCGGCCTGCTGCATACCACCACGCCACCCAGTCCATCGCTGTGCCCGTTAAGAAACTTGGTCGTCGAATGCACCACCATATCCGCGCCCAGCGCCAGCGGCTGCTGAAAGTAGGGTGACATGAACGTGTTGTCCACCACCAACTCCGCTTTCTTGCGCCGGCAAATCTGGCTGATGGCAGCCAGATCGCTCAACCGCATCAGCGGATTCGTCGGCGTCTCCACGTACACCATCCGCGTGTTCTTGCGGATCGCCCGTTCCACATTCTCCGCATCCGATGTATCCACATACGAGAACTCCAGCCCGAACCCGGTCAGCACCTGGTTAAACAGCCGCGGCGTTCCACCATACAAATCGTTTCCGCAAACTACATGGTCGCCCGATTTCAGCATGCTGGCGACCGCGTTGATCGCCGCCATCCCGCTCGCAAACACCGGCGCCGCAACACCGCCTTCGAGCGATGCCAGGTTCTCCTCCAGCCGCGCCCGCGTTGGGTTCGACACTCGCGAATACTCGTATCCCTTGTTCTCCCCGATGCCCTGCTGTACATAGGTAGACGTGGGATAGATCGGTACCGTCACCGCGCCGGTCAAAGGATCGGGCTCCTGCCCATCGTGAATCGCGCGAGTAGCAAACCCAGCCTGTCTATTTTTCTTCATGCGTTTTCTTCATGCGCATTCCCTGCACGAAATGCCAACAACATCCCACCTGGTTTTTTATCTGTGTTCCCCGGCGTCCTCGGCGTTTAAGATCTGAATCTAGATCCCACCCTCAAATATCTTCTTCGACAAATACCGCTCTGCCGAATCCGGAACAATCGTCGCCACCCGTTTTCCCGCACCCAACCGCCGTGCCACCAGCAAAGCCGCGTACACCGCCGCTCCCCCGCTCGAACCCGCCAGCACGCCTTCCCGCGCCGCCAGTTGCTTCACCATCGCAAACGCATGCTCGTCCGTCACCGCAATCACCTCATCGCATACCGCAGGGTCAAACGTCTCGGGGATAAAGTTATTCCCAATCCCTTCCACTTTGTGCGGGCCGGCCGCTCCGCCCCCAAGCACCGAACCTTGCGTGGTCACGGCGACCGTCAGCACTCCCGGCACATGCTCCTTCATATATCGCGCCACACCGCTAAACGTTCCGCAGGTCCCACAGCCCAAGAGCACGGCATCCACTTTCCCACCCATCTGTTCAAACATCTCCACTGCCGTCGTCTCGTAGTGATAATCGGGATTCGCCGGATTCTCAAACTGTCCAGCCATGAATGCCCGGCCGTCGCTGGCCGCCAGCTCCTTTGCCCGCCGGATCGCTCCCTGCATCCCCTCCTCGTCCGGGGTGCGCGCAACCTCCGCCCCCAGCGCCCGCATGATGATCACTTTCTCCTCCGAGAAGTTTTCCGGCACAAACAGCTTCACCTTGTAACCGCGGTTCACCCCGATCAGCGCCAGCCCGATCCCAGTGTTCCCCGCCGTGGCTTCGACGATGGTCCCACCGGGCGCGAGCTTACCCTCCCGCTCCGCCCTGCGGATAATCCCGATCGCAGCGCGGTCCTTCACGCTGCCACCAGGGTTCAAGTATTCGAGCTTGGCGAAGATGTCGGCCGAGCCAGCGGGAGCCAGCCGCTTCAATTGCAACATGGGAGTCCCGCCGACCAGATCAGTGATGTCGTCGGCGACACGCAGATGGGAGACTTCAGAGCTTTTCAGGTGCACGCTACAGGGTAAGTGGATAGTTTGAAATCGTCAATTGCCCCGGCCGCTTGCCCATCGCTCCAACCGTTACCATCGTCATCGTTAATTCCGAATTCTCTCCTGTGTCCTCCGAGACCGTGCTTGTACTCAAGTTTTCCGCCAATTTCACCGATCTAAATACTTTGTGACCATCTGATTCCGGGGGTCTGCATGCATCGGCGAATGGTGCTACGAGTTCTTGTCTGTGCATGTTTCTGCGCAGGGCAAGTCGCCCTGCAAGCACAGGAATTCAAACTCTTTGACCGCACGGTTCAGGTCCATGGCTTCGTGTCTCAGGGATTCGTCTACACCAACGACAACAACTGGCTGACCATGGACACGAGCGATGGCAGTGGCGCCTACACCGATTTCGCGCTGAATATGTCCTCCCAGGTAACCGATAAGCTCCGGATCGGCGCGCAAGGCTATGACCGCAATCTTGGGCAGCTCGGCCAGTACCATCCCTCGCTCGACTGGGCCCTGGCGGATTACCGTTTCAAAAGCTGGTTCGGGGTTCGCGGCGGCAAAGTGAAAACCACGTTGGGACTCTACACCGATACCCAGGATCTCGATTTCCTCCGCGTCTTTGCTCTGCTTCCCCAGAGCATCTATCCCACCGATCTGCGCGACGCCACTATCGCTCACCTGGGCGGCGATATCTACGGCAACGTTTCCCTCAAGCACGGCCTGGGCGATCTTTCCTACACCGCCTATGCCGGACATCGCAGCGACAGCATCTACAGCGGCTACCCTTATCTGCTGACTCAGTACGGAGTCTACTTCTCGCGCGTGGGAGGGTTGCAGTATGGCGCCGATCTGCGCTGGAAGACGCCGCTGAAGGGCCTGCTCATTGGCGCATCGCGCTTGGACGAAGACCTGACCGGCCAGGCGAAATTCGTCAGCCCTCTCAACCCGGCGGGCGGGCCGGTTCCTTTACACGAGGGGTTTAAAGCGGGCTGGACCAACCAATTCTATGGTGAGTACACCGTCGGGAAACTGCGGGTCGACTCGGAGTACCGCCGGCAATTGCACGATCAAATCTCCCAGAGTCTCAACGTGGATACCATCATCGATGTGCGCGCCTGGTACATCTCGGCAGCCTACCGGCTCGTGAAACGGCTGGCGGTTGGGTCCTACTACTCGCGCTATACCATTACCACCGTGTCCGGAGGCGGCCCGCTGGCCGTGCTGTTCCCCGACCAAACTAATACCAGCCTCCCGGCCAATCATATCTACGACAAAGTCCTCACGGCACGGGTCGACCTGAACAAGTTCTGGAACGTGAAATTGGAGGGTCATTTCATGGACGGCTATGGAGCCAGCCTATACCCGGACGGCTTCTACCCCCAACTCAACCCTAACGGCTTCAAGCCGAATACCGACGCATTAGTACTTAAAACCAGCTTCAACTTCTAAAGCGAGGGGTAAAGCGCACCGGAGAATGCGATGAAAAACCGACAATTGCTACCTCTCGCCGCTGCACTTGCCCTGGCTGGATGCTTCCAGGCCTTCGCGGGTGAAATTAAAGTGATCGCCAACAACGGCGTGAAAGCCGACACAATTTCCTTCCGGGAACTGGAGCGCATCTTTCTCGAGGAAAACTCCTCGCTCAGCGATGGTACCCATGTGGAACCGGTAATCGAGAAAGATGGGCCGGTCCACGAAGCCTTCCTGCAACGGTACCTCGGCCGAACCGACGACGACTTGCAGACCTACTACCGCGCTCTGGTGTTCACCGGAAGAGGCTCCATGCCCAGGGAACTCGGCACCGACGCCGAAGTCGTCGCCTATGTGTCAAAGACCAGAGGCGCGATTGGCTACGTGGACGCCGAGGCCAGTACCGAAAGCGTGAAGACTCTAACCGTCGTTCGCGCCTCGAATGATGCCCAGAGAAGACTACTCACCCGCGTCGAGCCAGAATACCCAGAGACTCTGAAGCGCCTCAGCATCGGCGGAATAGTGCGGTTGCGGGTAACCATCTCCGCCAAAGGTAAGGTCGAGGAGGTCGAACTGCTTGGAGGCAATCCAATCCTAGGCGAGTCTGCCGTGTTGGCCGTAAAGCAATGGGTCTACACGGCCAGCCACTCGCGCACCACCACCGAGGTCAGCATCCCTTTCGACTCCCACCGTTAGAACTCCAGGAATCGCTCCCCAGCAACTCTCACATTTTCACTTGAGCTAATCGCTGGAAATTGAACATCCGCCAGGCCAAACCTTCGGCGTCTCTTTACTTAGTCCCAGCTCACTTGGTCCCAGCCGCCGGCTGCAAACCCGCGTAGTAGCCGCTCTTCGTCCGCACCAAGAGCTTGCCATGCCCTTTCGCCTTTGCCTCCACGCGGATCGTCCGGAAGCCGCCGCTCGCCCGCGGATTGGTTGGCTTGTAGCCGATCGTATATTGATTTCGGATGTCGTGCGCCACTTGCCGGCTGATCTCATCCACCTCATCAAGCGTCTTCGGGAAAAACGCCAGCCCCCCGGTCCGTTGTGCAATGATTTCCAGCGCTCGCTTGGCTCGCTTGGGGTGGTCTTCATCGCCCAGGATCCCAATCGCATACACCGACGGACCGTTCTCGTCCTGCAACTGCTTCACTGCTTGCTCCAGGGTTTCCCGACTGGCGTTGTCTTCTCCGTCGGTCACTACGAACAACACTTTCCGCTCCAACCTGGCGTTTCGCTTCAAGTGATCGGCCGAAGCTACCACAGCTTCATAGAGCGCGGTTCCACCTTTGGCGTCAATCTTCTCCAGCGCCTCTTTCAATTTCAGCAGGTCGTTCGTGAAATCCTGGTCGAGATAATATTCGTCGTTGAAATTCACCACAAACACTTCGTCCTGTGGATTGCTCGATCGCACCAGGTTCAGCGCCGCCTGGTTCACCTTGGCCCGCTTCTCCCGCATCGAGCCGGAATTGTCGATCACGATCCCCATCGCCACGGGTATGTCTTCATGCCGGAACGACACAATACTCTGCGGTTTTCCGTCCTCCAAAACGGTGAACGCATTCCGCTCGAGGTCGGTCACAATGTGCTGCCTGTCATCTACCACCGTGGCGTGCAACAGGACCTCGTCCACATCCTTGCGGATGACAAATGTTCCGTTCTCGTCGCGGGGTTGCTCTTGACTCGAACTGGCAGGTGGCTCTGAAACCCCGCCCGATGGGGACTGAGATGGAGGAGGTTGCGACGGGACCGCCTGCTGCTGGGTTGATTCCGATTGGACAGGGTTGGATTGGACAGGGTTAGACTGGAGCTGTGAAGACTTCCACTCCGCGTGCCCGGCAAAAGGCTGCGTCAGCACCACGGCCGCAGCCCCGGCCCAGATCGCGCACCTTAGAAAAGGAAAAACACTCGCAGTCCACTTATTCTTCGGGCGCGTAATATCCGGTCCTGGCATAAACTCGGAGTGGCGGCAGTCCTTTCGGAGGCAGTAACTTCACTTTGATCTTACGCCATTTGCCGTCCCGCACTACCTTGCTGGGACGATACCCCAGCACATACTGATTCCGCAGTTCGACTCCGATCTTCGTCGCCACATCGGCCAGGTCGTTCGGGTTCTCCACCGTAAACGCCCGTCCACCCGTCAGTTCCGCGATCTCCCCCAGCAATGCTGGACCCAGGCGCTCTTCCTCGGTTGGAAAATACCGGTCGTAAATGCCGATGGCATATACCATCACATCCGCTTCCTTCACCAGAGACTTGATCTCGTTCTCGGTGTAGCGGCTGTGATTGTCGCCCCCATCGGAGATGATCAGAAGCGCCTTCTTCGCGTACTTCGCCTGCCTCATCTTGCTGACGCCCATGTAGATCGCATCCAGGAGCGCGGTCATCCTTCGCGGTACGGCGTAGATCAGCTTGCCTTGAATCTCGTCCACGGAACTGGTGAAGTCGTTGACCACCTCGGGCGCGTCCGAGAACGTGATCATGAAGAATTCGTCCTGTGGGTTGGCGGTCTTGAAGAACTCCATCACCGCATCCTTCGCCCGATCCATCTTGCTGCTCATGCTCCGGCTGGAATCGAAGATCACCCCCAGCGAAACCGGCGCGTCCTCACTCGAGAAACTCTTGATCTCCTGCGCCGCGGCGCCTTCAAAAAGCTGGAAGTTCTCCTTCTCCAGCCCGGTCACCAGCCGGTTCATCGGATCGGTAATCGTCACCGGGACCAGCACCAAGTCTGCGGACACCTTCAACGGACGCACGTGCGCATTCAGGGACGGAGAGACGATGCTCTGCGTCGCCACTTCCTCCGTTTTCGCTTTCTCCGCTTCGGGGGGCTGGACTTCGCGCGCCATGACGTGGACATCGTTCACGTCCGTCTGTCCCGCGGCAGCCGCCGGCCAGCCACACGCTACTCCCATCGCGAGAAGCAGCATCCGGAAAAGAGAAGACCGAAGCGCGATTCCACGCAAACGTACACAAGCTGGGTTCGAGTGTTGAACCAGGAGGGACTTCCGAACTAGGGCCTTGGGGCGAGATAACAGGCGCCCATCCAGGAGGGCCATAAGCACCTCAATTGGCCGCGATAGTATCACAGCTTTGCTCAACAGACCGCGGTTTTTTTGTCAAATCTTGGTGACAAGCCGGAATTGACGCCCATTCCGGGCATACTCTCTAAGCCCAGTCGACGTTAATTCCAACCCTTACCTTTTTACCCGGCGTCATCCCGAAGCCACGCGTATTCACCAGTGAGGCGAGGGGTCTGGCGCGCGCCATGAAAAATCTATCGCATCGGCGCTTCGTTGCCCTAACCGATTGACTACGACACCCCGCAGTCCCATCCTCCATCTTGTTACAATCAAAGCTCTCCATGGCTGACATTCAACCCTTTCGCGCTTTTCGCTACGATCCCCAGCAGGTATCCCCTGCCCAGGTCGTCACCCAACCTTACGACAAGATCACTCCCGCCTTGCAGGATCACTATTACGCGGCCAGCCCCTACAACCTCGTCCGCGTAATTCTTGGTCGCCGCGAGGAGAGTGACAATCCGGCGAACAATGTATATTCCCGCGCCGCAGCTCACTTCCGCGACTGGCGCCAGCAAGGCATCCTCCGCCAGGATTCCCTTCCCTCCTTATACGCATATTCTCAGCGCTTCACTCTGCCTGATTCGACCAAAGACGGCTCAGCTGCCGAACTCGAGCGCCACGGCTTCATCGCTCTCGGTCGCATCGAAGACTATCCCACCGGCGTCGTCTTCCGCCACGAGCAAACCCTGGCCAAACCCAAGGCCGACCGCCTCGATCTGCTGCGCGCCACCCGCGCCCACTTCGGCCAGATTTTCATGCTCTATGAGGATTCCGGAGGGATCGAATCCCTTCTCGCCACTCCCGCCACTACAGTCCCGGATATCACGATAAAAGATGAATACGGCGTCGTTCACCGCGTCTGGCAAGTCTCCGATCCGCTTCTGATCGATTCCGTCCGCACCGCCATGCACGACAAGAAACTCATCATCGCCGACGGCCACCACCGCTACGAAACCGCCCTCACCTACCGCAACGAACGCCGCGCCGCCGATTCTTCCAACGCTCACTCCGCTTCCAGCGCATTTCCCTACGAGTTCGTCATGATGACTTTCGTCAACATGAACAGCCCCGCTCTGCGCATCCTGCCCACGCACCGGGTGGTTTATGGCTTGCCTTCGTTCTCGGAAGACAACTTCCGCAGTTCCGCGCGCGCCTTCTTCGACATCGACGAGGTCGATCCCTCCCTCGACGCGCCTCGTGCCACCGCCATCCTCCGCGAGTCCGGCCGCGCTGGAACCACCATCCTCGCCGTCACCGCCAACCGCGCCTTCTTGTTGCACCACCCCAATCCCAACACCCCGCAAGTCTTCGCCGGCCTATCCCTCCGCCAGCAGGCCCTCGACGTAGTGCAACTGCACAAGTGTTTGCTGGAAAAGGTATTGAACCTCTCCGAGGAATCCATCCGTAATCAGCAGAACATCTCCTACGTCCGCGACGCCGCCGAGGCCTTGTCGTTAGTACGCGGCGCAACCGGCCCACGCGCCAATATCGCTTTCCTCATGAATCCCTGCCGCATGTCGCAGGTCCGCGACATTGCCTTCGCCGGCGAAGTCATGCCCCAGAAATCCACCGACTTCTACCCCAAGCTCCTCACCGGACTGACGGTCTATGCCCTCGATTAGCGGAGCTCGTGTGGGGACAGCCGCCCTCGGCTGTCCAGCCGGGCGCAGCCCGGCAGCCCGCCACCGGTCTCGCAGCTTAGGGGCCTTGTCCGTCACCGTCCTCTTATTCGTAGCCGTCTTGCTCGTTTCCGCCGCACCCCCCGAGAAGCATCTCTCCATCTACTCCAACGCTGCCAACTACTCCCTGCCCATCGTGCAGCGCCAGGGCCATGATTACGTCGGCCTGCTGGAGCTCCTCGATCCTCTTGGCACGGTCAGCGCAAAATCCGACCCTCCGCGCTGGCGCATCCACTACAACAACATTCTCGGAGACTTCACCGTCGGCAAGAACCACGCCCGCATCCAGGGACGCGACGCCGACCTCTCCGCAAAGTTCCTCGTAGAGAACGGACGCGGCCTGGTTCCGCTTGCTTCCCTCGGTTCCCTGCTGCCTCGCTTCCTGGGCGGTCCCGCAACTCTGCACGAAGACTCCGGCCGCCTTTTCATCGGCAGCATCGCCACCCACTTCACCGCCTCGGTGGCCCCGGACGATCCTTCGCAACTCATCTTTCACTTCACCTCGCCGGTCAATCCCTCAGTCGCTACCGAGCCCGGCCAGCTGCGCATGACTTTTAGCCACGAGCCGATTACCTCGCCAGCGTCTCCCACGCTCACTTTCGGCAGCAAGACCATTCCTTCCGCCACTTATTCCGAAAGCAATGGCGCCGCCCAGATCACGGTCAGCAGCACCACCCCGCTCACGGCCAGCTTCAGTAATGACGGCCGTACCATCACTCTTTCTCCCGCGAAGTCTCAAACCGCGGCAACCGCAGTTCCAGCACCCAACCCGGCCCCGCAAGCGCCGGCAGCCAATCCCTCCGCTTCCGTCCCGCGCCGCTACTTCGCCATAGTGGACGCCAGCCACGGCGGCAACGATCGTGGCGAAGCTCTCAGCAACACGCTCGCCGAGAAAGACGTTACCGTCGCCTTCGCCCGCCGTCTGCGCCAGGAACTCGAGAATCGCGGCATCTCCACCCTCGTCCTCCGCGATTCCGACGCTAACCTCTCCCTCGACGAGCGCGCCTTTTTCGCCAACACCACCCACGCCGCCGTCTACGTCGCCCTGCATGCCGCGTCGAACGGCCACGGCGTTCGCCTTTACACCGCGCTGCTTCCCTACACGAGCGAGGACGACCGCGGCCCGTTCCGCTCCTGGACCACCGCCCAGCAATCCTCCATCTCTCTCAGTCAAGCCGCTGCCGCCAGCGTTGCCACGGAATTGAGAAAGCAGCAGATCTCAGTCCGCACTCTCACCGCCCCACTTCGTCCCCTGAATAACATCGTCACTGCGGCCATCGCCATCGAGGTTGCTCCGCCCGCCTCGGACGTGTCGCAACTCACCTCGCCCGACTACCAGCAACTCATCACCACCGCCGTGGCCAACGGAATCGTCGCCATTCGCGCCCAGCTCGCAGCCGCCCCATAAGGGAACTTAGCAATTTGGTAATTTAATAATTGGGTAATTTAGAATCCTCGGGCTTCATAAATTACAAAATTACTCAATTTCCCAATTGCTAAATTCCACCATGATTCCACGCCATCTCTACATCGCGGTTTCGGTGCTCGTGCTGGCCGTGTTGGGCATGAGCCTCTATGCGTGGCGCATGCGCGGACGCGCCGCCGCCGAACCTGTCGCCTCCGTCGACACCCGTCCCGTCGTAGCTCCCGTCGCCGGACCCACCGAGCAAGTAACCCTGTATGTCGCTTATGACGATGAAGGCGTGCTCCACGCCCAGGCCGCTCAGATTCCGCTACCATCGGTTCGCCAGCAGCGTGCCGAAGAATTGCTCCGTTCCCTCATCGCCCTCTACCTCGACAAGTCCTCGCCCCACCCGTTGCCGCCCGGCTCCGACATTCGCAGCGTCTACCTGGTCGATCCCGGCCTCGCCGTCATCGACCTCAACGCCGCCTTCGCCGACGGTCACCGCTCCGGCGTGCTCACCGAAGAACTCACCGTCGCGTCCATGATCCAAACCCTCTCCGCCAACATCCCTGGCATTCTTAAAGTGAAAATTCTGGTGGAAGGCAAGCAGCGTGACACCTTGGCCGGCCACGCGGACCTAACCGCCTTCTTCGACGTTTCCGCCATCAACCGCCTAACCTCGCAACTGCAGTCGAGCCAGTAGCCGCCAACGTTTTTCCGCGACAAGGCCTTCGTCTGATAGTTTCCGTGCGTCCGTATGCTGCTAGCGGATGTTCAGGTCAACGTAGTGGGCGAAGCTGGAGAGCGCTACTTGGTCGTTGCCGGGTATGTAGAAGCCAAACTTGCCCAGGCTGAGATTGGTGCGGGGTTGCGTCCAGCGATCCACGACGGTCCAATGGTCACCGTGCTTGATCTGGTGGACGAGCTCCGTGGGGCTTACCCGAATTTGCAGAGTGCGGAAGCTTTTCTTATCGCCTTTATCGGGAACGATGATCTCGTCCGTTTTCTCCCCGTTGCGAATGACAGTGCGGTAGAAGTTATTGTCGTCCATTTGGAAGAGGAGGTAGTTTTTGGAGTCGCTGTAGTTAAGCACCCATTGCAAGAGGTGACCCTTGGTAAGCATCGCGGAAAAAACAAATGTGCCCGAGGCGGGAACGACTCCGTACAGGACGAAGTCCCCGCCTTTGCGAGTGAAAGCATCTCCCTCATGCTTCCAAGAGCCAGGGTCATCCCACTTCGACATACCACTCGGGGCGAGAGACAAATCCAGAGTCTTGGTTTGCCCCCCGATGACTTCGAGCGTAGACGTGCGCGTGAACTTTTCGGCGGTTCGCGCAGTAAGCGTGTAAGTTCCGGCGGCAAGATTGAGCGGCACGCCGCTGCTCACCATTTTCAGCAGCCCACCTTTCGCGATTGCAACCGTGGCGTCAGCGGGCGCGAAGGTAATTTTCAATTCGCCCGGCGAGGATTCCGGTGCGGCTTCCAGCGCGGCATCCGCAGCAGCGAGAGTTATGGTTCCGCCCGCGGCGAATTGTTTCTTGAACTGCCGGAGCTTGAATCCCTCTTTGCGCAGTTCGACGGTATGGTCTCCCGGATTGACGGTTGAAACGGAAAGCGTGCCATCGGGCTGAATGGTGCCGACGAGAGTTTGATCGACGAGAACCGTGGTTCCAGGAGCGCCGCCCTGGATGGTCAGCGAGGCCAGGCGAGGTTGCGCTTGGAGATTCTGAGGTTGCAGGTTCTGAGGTTGCAGATTAAAGACAAGCTTGGCCTGTTCGCCCCTCCGAATGCGGACCTTCTGCGGCGGAGGATCCTGAAAGCCGCTCTTGGAGACTTGTACAACGTGGTCCTTGAGCTCGAGATTCGGCAGTCGCAATTGTCCGGATCGAGTGACTTGCCCTTGAAGTTTTCCGTCAACAAAAACTCTTGCGTCGTCTTGACCGGCAACCACAAGCAGCGTGCCCAGGTTGCGGCCGGAGTCCGCGGGCGGCTGGTCATCGACCTTGATTTTTCCGGCGGCGGTGGCGGAAGGCACACCCGAAGCAGGCAGAGATGGTTCGGGAGTTGGTTGTGCCGGTGCGGAGACGGAAGGTACGGGGACGGAGGGCGCGGAGACGGCCGGAGAAGAGACGGTAGGAACCGAGACCGGTGTGGCAGCCGCTGATGGAGCCTTCGCCACTGGCGGAGCGTAATGTTTTCGCGTAAAGAAGAAGGTCGCTGCCACCAGGATTATCGTGGCGGCGGAGACGACGATCAGCGTTGTGGAGTTCGACCTCGTAGGCTGTTTTGGCAGGGATGACGACGATGGGGATGTGACTTTGGCCGCCGGTGCGGAAGGTTCGGGAACGGTGGCAGCTAGTGGCTGGGGCAGTTGCGGCTCTGGCAGAGTGGTCGGGACTTTGTCCGGCGGTACAGTGCTGGCCGAAACGTTGCTTGGCGGGACGATGCTCGGCGGAACAATAGCGGTCGGCGCGTTCGCGGTCGGCGCGTTCGCGGGTGTAACCGGGCTTGGCGTAACCGGGCTTGGCAGAATCTGGCTGCTATCGGCGCGTGCAGCCTCCGGAGCGCTGGGGCGCGGGACGTGAAAAATGACGGTCGCGCTTTTGTTGAGCGCCGAGGCGGTTGAGCTGTCCTGGGGGACAAATCCCAGCCGGTGCAGAAGGCGATTGGCGACGGATAAAATCTCTCCATCCGTCCAATGCTTGGCCGCCACCCCTTGGATGCGCTCGGCTAATGCTTGTTTTGCTGCAACGTCAGCGGCCTCATCGATTGCACGCTCCATGCGCCGCAGGTCTTCCACGTCGCTGCGGCGGGCCTGGCGCCGCCGAGCTCCCTGGTCGCGCTGGATTGCATCCTGAATCTGAAGCAACTTGGCATTGTCGGGATGAACGGCCAATCCCTCTGCCACCCAGGCCAAGGCTGCGAATAGATCGCTGGAGGACTGTAGCTTGCGCGCACGCGCTACCCAATCCTCCACAGAGCTCGCTTTTTTCTGGTCTTCGATTAGGCTGCGGATCGTTTTGGCTGTGGGATGTGTGGGGTTCAACTTGAGCGCCTGATTGGTCAGCGTCTCGGCTTCCAACCAATTCGTTTCTACGACCGACTGTGCGTGCTCGACCAGGGCATTGGCCAGGATGGCGCGGGCGAGAGAATTGTTTTTATCCAGCTCGTAGGCTTCGCGCAATAACTGAATCGCTTCGCCGGACTTCTGCTGCGCGAATAGTTCCTGGCTTTCGGTGATAAGACGGTTAGCTTCGGCAGTGCGCTTGACGCCATCACGGGCGAGCTTTTCCAGCTCGGACAGCTCCGCATCGTTGGGAAATTCCGCGGCTGTGCCTTGCAACAAATCCAGGGCGCGAGAGTAGTCGCCCGAACGCAGATAGATCCTGACCTGCTCAACCAGCTGCGGTTTGGATTCAGTGCGGGTTTGCAGTTCGCCTCTTTTCTCCAAGCGCTCTAACCTCGAAAGTTAAACCTGGATATCGATTGCAAATGGTGCCCTCCGAGGACTTGCCGAACCTCGTAACACCCTGCCAATTCTCTCGGTGAAAAGGGGATTTTCATGGCCCACCCCGCTGTGCCGGGGGCCTCAAAATCTTAGTCGATTGGGCGAAAAAGGGTAGTGTCCTGGGAGTTTCCTGGCTGGCTGCTGGAAAACTCGGTCGCACCATTGATTTTGGGTGGCGCAGCGCTTCAGCGCTGCGAAAAGTAGCTTGTTTTCAATAGCGGCTTTAGCCACCGAGGGAGCATTCGGTCATCGAAAAGAGTTTTTCAGCAGCCTGCTAGCTAGCCATTTAGGTTAGAGTCTATGGCAGAATCGCCCACATCTTCGGGTCCCCAGCTCCATAAATTGGAGTCCTTCCCACGCAGATTTCCCGCCCGTTGGAGTCGCCCAAACCGACGCCGCATCCGTTCGACGATTCGATCCGGGACCGTCTCCCGTCCGACTTTTCGTAACCGCCACGGCTCCCATCACTTAGACAGGATTGTACATACGAAACTATACAGTCATTACTGCATGCACAAATGTTCCAGTTGGAACATTAGCGCGAATGTTCCGGTGGGAACATTAGGCCACTCTCGAATCTGTTCCTTCGCCGGCGCAGCTCGCGCTATCTGCCGCCTACTCCACCTTCTCCGCCACCCACCGCGAAATCGCCGTCACCATTTTCCGCGGCGCGAACCTCACCGACTCAGCCACCAGCCAATTCTGCACCCCTGAGATCACTACCGTTCGCCCCGCCATCAACCCCCGGTACCCATCCCGCGCCACCACTTCCACATTCATCGGACGGAGTTTCCTGAACAGCCGCGAGTCCTCCGTGCCCGCCCGCTTCGCGAAGCCAGTAGCGGTAGCTCCTGGACAGAAACAGCTCACCACCACGCCCGATCCCGCCACTTCATTCGCCAGAGCCTCCGAAAACGAAAGCACATACGCCTTGGTCGCGTAATACACCGCCATCAGCGGCCCCGGCTGAAAAGCCGCGGTGGAAGCCACGTTCATGATCTTGCCCCTGCGTCGCGCCAGCATCGGCGGCAGGAAAAGGCGGGTCAGATATGTAAGCGCCGTGATGTTGAGATGAACCTGCCCCAGGATTTCTTCCTCAGGCATCGAGGCGAACTCGCCAAACCCGCCAAATCCCGCGTTGTTCACCAGCACATCGACCACGACTTCTTCGCGCTGCAACTGGTCGAAAAGAAACTTAGGAGCCGCTGACTCGGCCAGATCGAGCGCGATCGTTTTCACGGTGATGCCGTGCTGCCCCTGCAGTTCTGCAGCCACTTGATTCAGCTTGTCTGAGCTGCGTGCCACCAGCACAAGGTTGTAATGATCGCGCGCGAAAAGTTTTGCCAGTTCATATCCAATGCCTCCGGATGCGCCGGTAATCAGTGCCGTCTGAGTCTTCGACTCCATAAACTCTCCTACTCAAGATGCGTTAAAGAAAAAGGGCGCGGGCAAACAGCCCGCGCCCACACAACCAAACCAAGACTTACGCCCCGACGAGCGCCGGCTCCACTCCGTAAATCGAGTGCCACGAAGTCGCGGCCTTCAGCTTGCCGTTGACGTTGTTGATGTTCTTTACCCCTTCAGTCTCCAGCCACTTGCGGAACGCCGCGGCGCCCTGCTTGGCATAGATCGGGATGCCATCCTTCCAGGTCGCGCGTCCACACAGCACGCCGTTGAACTTCACTCCTGATTCACCCGCCAGTTCCAGCGTCTCGCTGAATTCCGCATTGCTCACGCCTGCCGAAAGATAAATGAACGGCTTGGTAGCAACGTTTGCCGCCTTGTGGAACAGGTCGATCGCTTCTTTCTTTGAGTAAGCCTTCTGCCCGCCGAAGCACTGCACGCCCTCGACGAACTTCATGTTGACGGGCACCTCGACCTTCAGCACGTCCACGCCATAGCGGTCTTTGCTGAACTCGCGCATGCTCTCGGTGACAATGTGCGGCTTCTTCTTGGCGTATTCCAAACCCTTCTCGTCCGCGCCCTCGTCATAGCCAACGAACTCCAGAAAGTAGGGGATGTCATTGGCGCGGCACTCGTCGCCAATTCGTTCCACCCAGGCGTGCTTCTTGTCGTTTACGTCCTTGGGATCGAATGGAGTGTAGTAAAGCAGAATCTTCACGCAGTCCGCGCCCGCTTCCTTCAGCCGTCGCGCCGACCAGTGATCCAACAAATCTCCCAATCGTCCCGGACCGGTCTTGTCGTAACCGGTCTTCTCGTAAGCGAGCAGCAAACCGGCGTTCTTGGCCCGGCGTTTCGAAGCCGGCAGTCCCCACTCCGGATCGAGCAGGATGGCGCTGGCATGGGGCGTCAAAACTTCGGTGACCAGTATCTTGAATTCTTCCATCATGGCGTCGCTGACTTCGCCGCCTTTTTCTTTGGCCAGCGACTTCTGCAGCGACCCGCGCTGGTCCATCGCAGCGGCAGCAATCACACCATGTTCGTTCGAGACTTTTCTAAGACCGGCAAGTTTTCCAGGGGTAAGCTTCATGAGATTCCTCCGAATCAGTACTGAAGAGATGAATGCTTGGGACAGTCAATTGTAAACCAAAGCGCATTGACAGACTTCATTAAAAGTAGGTAATATAACTACTTCGAGGTTGGAACATGGAGAAGGCAATTTCGGCTGCCGACGCGAACCGGAAATTTTCTCAGCTGCTGCGGGACGTCCGCGAAGGACAAAGCTATGTTGTGACTAGCCATGGCAAGGCCGTGGCACGCATTGCTCCCTTCAAAGAGGACCAGGCCACCGCAGTGCGCGCCCGGGCGTCTCTGCTTACCCGCTTGCGAGCTGAGCGCGTCGTCAAGATAGGCCGCTGGAAAAGGGACGATCTATACGAATAGGCGGATACCGTGAGGCTCGCACTCGATACCAATGTTTTGGCCTACGCCGAGGGGGTCAACGGCGCTGCGAGAAAGAATACCGCACTCGAAATCATCACTAAACTGCCCGCCAACGCCACCTTCTTGCCCGTCCAAGCGCTAGGAGAACTCTTCCACGTCCTAGTGCGCAAGGCGGGCCGTTCGCCGGAACGCGCGCGCGCCGCGATCTTAAGCTGGCAGGACGCCTTTCCCCTGATCGAGACCTCACCCGCGATTCTAATCGCCGGCACCGATTTAGCCGCGCGCCACAACCTCAGCATCTGGGACGCCGTTATTTTCGCCGCCGCTGCAGCCGCCGGGTGCCGTCTTCTGCTCTCCGAGGATCTTCAGCCGGGCTTCACGTGGAATGGAGTGACTGTCGCCAATCCGTTTTCCGCGGCAAAGCATCCTCTATTAGAGGAGTTGATCGAGCCCTGAATCATGCGGGGAGTCCTTTATGATTTGTCTTGTTCGTCAAACAGCGAAGCGCCGTGCGAGCAATGGTATAGTGGTATGACCGCCGCGGCTTTCCATCTCCTTGCCCGCAGGCAGAGAATAAGCCGACGGCTTTTAGCGATCTCATACACCCCATTCGGAAGGAAGCATTCATCATGGCCATTGCCACTACGAATCCCGCCACCGGCGAAGTAATCCAGACCTTTGAACCGCTTTCCGGCGCCCAGATCGAGCAGAAGCTCCAGTTGGCAGTCACCGCTTTCCACGCCGAGGGCAAAACTCCTTTCGCCGAGCGCGCCCGCCGGCTGGTGAAGGCCGCCGAGATCCTCGAGCGCGACAAAGAGAAGTTCGCTCATTTAATGACGCTCGAAATGGGCAAGCCCTACAAAGCGGCCGTGGCCGAGGCGGTGAAGTCGGCGGGAGGCTGCCGCTACTACGCCGAGAATGCCGAGCGATTCCTTACCGATGAAATTATCGAAACCGGCGCCAAGAAAAGTTTTATCCGCTACCGCCCCATTGGCCCCATTCTCGCCGTGATGCCGTGGAACTTCCCCTTCTGGCAGGTGTTTCGCTTCGCCGCTCCGGCGCTGATGGCGGGCAATGTGGGATTGTTGAAGCACGCTTCGAACGTACCCCAATGCGCGCTGGCGATTGAGAAGATTTTTCTCGAGGCTGGATTCCCTCAAGGTGCGTTTCAGACCCTGCTCATCGGCTCGCAGCAGGTGGACGCAATACTCAACGACCCGCGCGTAGTCGCGGCCACGCTCACCGGAAGCGAGCAGGCCGGCATTCAGGTCGGAATTGCGGCTGCGAAGCGCATCAAGAAAGTTGTCCTGGAGCTGGGTGGCAGCGATCCTTTTATCGTGATGCCCAGCGCCGATCTCGACGCTGCCGTGGCCACGGCCGTGGAGGCTCGCGTCATCAATAACGGCCAGTCCTGCATTGCGGCGAAACGTTTCATCGTCGCCGAGCCCATTGCAGAGCAATTCGAACGCAAGTTCGTCGCCCGCATGAAGAATCTGCGCGTCGGAGATCCCTTCGACGAGAAGACTGAACTGGGTCCGCTGGCCACCGCCGACGCCGTCACCTCGCTCGATGCCGACGTGCAGAAAACCGTAAAAGCGGGGGCCAAGATCTTAACCGGCGGGCATCCTCTGAAGCAGCCCGGCAATTACTATGCGCCCACGGTTTTGACGGAGATTCCGAAAGAGTCGCCGGCCTACCGCGAAGAATTCTTTGGCCCGGTCGCCTCGTTATTCCGGGTCAGGGATATCGACGAAGCCATTCGCCTCGCCAACGACAGCCGCTTTGGGCTTGGAGCCAGCGCCTGGACAACCGACGACCGCGAACGCGAACGCTTCATCAACGAACTTGAGGCGGGAATGGTCTTCATCAACAAGATGGTCGCCTCCGATCCCCGCATCCCATTCGGCGGGGTCAAGCAGTCCGGACACGGCCGCGAACTGGCCGCCAACGGCATTCGTGAGTTCATGAACATCAAGACGGTTTGGATCGCGTAGGCGGGATTTCCTACCGACAGCCTTTTTCACACTCCCCGGCCCCGCGAAAGACGCTTATCCGAAGAAGGTGATGATTGGGGCTGCTGGGTTGCAGACGCGCTGTGCAGCGCCGAATAAACTTTCGCGAGCAGCGAACTTCGGGTGAACGGCTTCTCCAGGAACGCAGCCTCCGGCAGCAATACGCCACGCAAAGCAGCCAGATCGGCGGTGTATCCCGACATGAACAAGGAGCAAAGATGCGGGCGGAGGGTCTTGATCTGTTCCACGAGGTCAATTCCGCTTTTTCCGGGCATGATGAGGTCCGTGAGCAGCAGATCGATCGCTGGCTCGGGAGTCTGGACCATGACCAGCGCGGCTTCCGCACTTTTTGCTTCGAGGACCCGGTAACCCGCCTCTTGCAGCATTCTGACTACGAGTTCGCGCAGAGGGCTATCATCTTCCACCACCAAGATGGTTTCCGATCCTCCCGGAGATTCCGCCGCCTCATAGCGGCGAACCAGAGGTTCGGCTTTCTCGGCCACTCTCGGAAAGTGAATTTTGAACGTTGTGCCCTTGCCCAATTCGCTGTACACCCAGATGTTGCCTCCGTTCTGCTTCACAATTCCGTCTACGGTCGAGAGTCCCAGCCCGGTGCCCAGTCCAACTCCCTTAGTGGTAAAGAAAGGCTCGAAGATCTGCGATTTTGTGGCTTCGTCCATCCCGCAGCCGGTGTCACTGACGGTCAAAACAACATGTTTTCCGATCTGGGAATCCAGGTACTGGGAAGCGTAGAGTCCGTCGACTTCAGCATGCCCTGTCGCGATGACGATCTCGCCGCCGCTCGGCATCGCATCGCGTGCGTTTACCACCAGATTCATCAGGATCTGCTCTATCTGACCGGGGTCAGCCTTGATGCAGTCAATCGGGACCGTCGGCCGGAACGAAACCGCAATATCCTCGCTGACCATTCGCAGCAACAGGCTCATCACGCTGCCCACCTCTTCGTTGAGGTCCAGTATTTTGGGAAAGACAACCTGCCGCCGGCTAAAAGCCAGAAGCTGCCGCGTCAGCAAGACTGCCCGGTTCGACGCCTTCTTGATTTGCACTAGATACCCGTTCAACAGGCTTTCCGGTTCAACCAGACCCAGCGACAAATCGCTGTAACCAATAATCACACCCAGCATGTTGTTGAAATCATGCGCCACACCTCCAGCCAATCGTCCTACCGCTTCCATTTTCTGGGCTTGGCGGAACTGCGCTTCCAGTCGCCGGGTCTCCGTGATGTCGCGCGCAATCGCCAGCACACAGGGTTGTCCGTCGAGATCGATGCGTTCCGCCGACACGTCTGCTTCCCGAATCTGTCCTGCTGCGGTTGAGTATTGTGTATGGAACCCGGTAACCCGTCCGCTTTCCGCCAACTGCTGGATCATCTCCAAACGAAGCGACGGTTGTGCCCAAATGCCCAGATCCGAAGCGGTGCGCCCAATCACATCTTTTCGCTCGTACCCAAGCATCTTGAGGAATGCCTCGTTCACGTCCAGATACCGCCCGTCCCCTTCCGTCGAAATCGCCACCGGCAGCGGGCAACTGCGAAAGGCTTTGCTGAACCTCTCTTCCGATTTGCGCAACTCCTCCTGCACCCGCTTGCGATCGGTGATGTCCTGCAAGACACAGGCGATCCGATCGATGCCCGTGGAACTCTCGATGGGGAAATACGACACGAAAAAGTCTCTCTCGCCCAGTTCCGGATACTCATGACGGAACTCATATTGAACGATTTCCCCCCGGAAACATTCATCCATCTTTCCTTTAACGAGGGTTTTAAAGACCTCTCTCGTCACCACTTCCTCGACGAGGCGGCCTATGACCTGTTCCCGCTCCATGCACCGATAGTGCAGGAACGCGCGATTGGCTATTACGTAGCGGTATTCGCGGTCCACCACCACGATCATCTCTTCCAAGCCTTCCACCACTCTCTCGTATTCCCGCAGTGTTTTCTCAGTCCGCTTGCGGGCGGTGATGTCGTGGGCAATGGTAGAGGCGCCCACAATGCGGCCTTCGGGATCCCGCACCGGCGAGAGGATCAGCGACACCTGAATCAGGGTCCCGTCTTTGCGCCGGCGCACGGTTTCTTCGCGAGTCACCAACCGCCCCGCAGCAGTCTCCTCCAGGAATTGCTTCGCTTCCTCCCGCAGTTCGGGTGGAATGATGGTGGAGACCGGTTTGCCTACGATTTCCTCGGCCTTATATCCGTAGAGCGCTTCGGCATTAGGATTCCACCTGACGATCGTGCCCGTCATATCTTTGGTGAAAATGGTCTCGTCATAAGACGCCACAATGGCGGCTAGATCGTAATTGCGCCGTTTGGCTTCCCGGCGTTCCTGGTCAACCCGGTTGAGCCACATCGCACTCACCCACAGGAGCACGGAGAACGCCACTACTTCGCTCAAGGCATGGACGGCAACTCCAAATTCCGTGCCATAAAGCCCGGCAAATTCACCGCGCCACCGAACCCAGCCGAATAATATCGGTAGCGCGACCACCAAAGGCAAACCTCGACGCGCCAGGACACCACCGATGTACTCGCTGGTAAGGGTTGCCATTAAGCCAAGAGTGGGCCGCAGAGCCAGAATGGCCAGCCCCATCACAACGAACAGGAGGGCCGTCTGGAGCGCTACTGGAGAGTAAGCCACGATGCTGTAGAGCGAACGAACGCCGAGGAGATAGCCGACGCATGCGACAAATCCGTTCAGAGCTGTGAATACGGACAGGGCTTGCGCCAAGTAAAACCTGCGGGTCGTCACCAATACCATGCTGACGCCCAGAAGCGAGAAGCCCAGCGCGGCCTCTGCCGACATACGTCCGGGATGGAGGACTCCCGTGGCCAGAAGGCTTCTGTGAAATAGAACTTCATCGATGCCCAGATTCCAATGGAAGAGACTTTCGGCGAGGGTCAGCAGGCCCATCCAAGCAACCGCACCGCTCAGAACTTGTCCCGCACGGAGTCGAATGCGCGGGGTGGCAGGTTCGCCTGGGCGTAGCTGAATCAGCCAGAGAGAGAGTCCGGCGAGCACAAAGCATAAGGCGGTGTTGGGCTGCATTGCGACCAGCCCGGCAAAGGCGCCGGCGAGGGCGGGAATGCCAAGCAACCATCCCAGAAGTCCGAGAGTCCCGACAAGCATGGTTGCCGCGCTCGCTGCACGCGCGAATAGCCTGCAGTTCCGAATGTCACGGGACTCGGATGGGGTGCTCACTGCGACCTCTTGTAAATCGCGTCAGAGCCCGAGGGGTGGGGGAAGATCTGCCCTGGCTCTACCAGAACCTGCGGTATGAATGGACCTACAGAGGAGTATGCACCTGCGCGGGCAGCAGGTCTATCACTATCGGTCGGACTGCCGAAAACGAATACCCTCGATAAAGCGAATCCAGCCGCATTCACCAGCTTGCGGAGAGCCATCCTGGGGCTGTCACTTGGGACAGTTACCCCATGCTGCGGCAAAGCAGAGAACAGATGCACCCGGGTGAACAGCCCCATACAACCTCGATACTTGCGCGGTCACCTCCTGTTAACGGACATCAAGCGGTGCACTTTTAGAGTACACGCGGCGGAACCTTTGGGGTGGGTGATGCGGGTCATTTTGGGACAAAACTGCCTTGGTTTTCCCGTTTTGGGAATAGGGGTGGATCCAGCCTGCGCGGAGGATCTCTCTCTCGCCCGTCGCCCGCCAGAGATGCGGGAGTACAAACGGTGAGCGGCTCACTGCCTCAGCGTCAGTCCGTTAAGCAGAGCTTGCTGCTTGGCAATCAACAACTGAACCCCCTGGCGAGCGAAAGCGAGCATCTTCGCGAACCGCGCCTCGTCGAATGCCTGCCGTTCTGCGGTGGCCTGCACTTCCACCATCTTGTGCCCGGCAGTCATCACAAAATTCATGTCCACGTCGGCGCGGGAGTCTTCTTCGTAGCATAGGTCGAGCAGGATTTCTCCGTCCACTATTCCCACGCTCACTGCGGCGACAAAGTCTTTCAACGGCACCGAGGTCAACGTTCCGGCTTCCACCAGCTTTTCGAGGGCCAGCCCCAACGCGACGAAAGCTCCCGTGATCGCAGCCGTGCGCGTGCCGCCATCGGCCTGAATCACGTCGCAGTCAATCCAGATGGTGCGCTCGCCCAGGCGCGCCAGATCGGTCACCGCGCGCAGCGAGCGTCCAATCAACCGCTGGATCTCATGGGTGCGCCCACTTTGCCGTCCCTTGGCCACTTCGCGCGGCGTCCGCGTTAAAGTGGCGCGCGGAATCATCGCATATTCGCTCGAGATCCATCCCTTGCCTGAGTTCCTTAGAAACGAGGGCACCGTCTCTTCGATGGACGCGGTACAGATCACTCGCGTGTTCCCTACCTCAATGAGGACTGACCCTTCGGCGGTGGTAATGAAGTCTGGAGTGATCACGACGGGACGCAACTGGTCGATAACGCGATTATCCGAGCGATAGAACATAAGCGAGGATTGTAAACGATGCGGCTCGCGGATTTTCGCGATGCTCGTGTGGAGCACGACAGACTCGGCGGTTCAGCGAGCGCGGCGCAGCAGTGGCTTTGTGATTCCAATCACGCGCTTCGACTCACCTTTACAAAACTCTTCTCACCTTTTCAATTCTTCACCAATCTCTATGCAACATCCTGGGTGCATTGCGGTTAACTGAACCAGGGCGTGCACACCACTCCTTAAGCGCCACCCGAGTTGAAGGCGTCAGTCTTCAACGGACATCAACAGGAGGTACCACATGTCTGGCAACGATCGCTGTCTTCGTACAGTGTCGAGCTTGGTCGCCTTCCTATCTCTGGCCAAGACAAGAATCAAACAAAACCTCGCCTTCACCACCATTCTGTTGGTTGCGTTGTCTTCTGTTGCGCAGGCAGACTGCCTCGCAATGGGATTCGCAAACCACTCCACCCAACGCGCTCGCATCCGCAAAACCCGCGTCTGGAGCCACTTCCATCACCGTTCCCGCCGGGACGAGCATTGCCCTGGTGCTGACTCATCCGATCCAGAGCCGGTACATTCATCGCGGAGACGACATCTATGCCCAGGTCATTTCTCCCATCGCTTCGGGCAATCGAGTGGTCATCCCAGAGGGCATACTCGTGCAAGGCAAAGTGGATAAGCTCGGCCGCAATGGCAGTCGCGGCGAACTCTATCTTCAATCGATGTCGATCACCTACCCCGACGGCTACGTCGCCACCGTCTCTGGACCCATCACCCTCGAGAGCGACGAAGGCTACGCTCTGAAAGATCCTGGCAAAGGCCACATCTTTGGAGCGGTCGCGATGCCACTAGCGGGGGCTGGTTTGGGGTCGTTGATCGGCCATTCCGCCGCCAGTTCGCAACCCAACACCATCACCAGCACTCTGCCGCCCGGCTGCACCGGACCGCCGCCGGGTTGTTTGACCTCGAGCGTGACCGGGCCGCCTGACAAGGGAAAGGACACGGTGATGGGCGCGGCGATTGGCGGGAGCATCGGCTTCGTGGCCGCCTTACTGCTTGCCACCAGTTCCCACCATTTCTTTCTCGACGTTGGTTCTCCCGTCGAAGTGGTCTTACAGCATCCCTTGATCCTGGAGGAGGAGCAAACCGCCGACGCTGTCCGCGATTCCGAACAGCACCCACTTCCCACACTGCCTATCGCTCAGCGTCCACAACCGCCGCCACCGCCACCTTACACTGACCCCGGCATCTGCTACACACCCGGCACGCCGGGGACACCCGACATAGACATTCCCGGAACGCCGGCCATCGACGGCTCGCCGGGAACTCCGGCCACACACATCCCCGGCATCCCCGCAACTCCGCCCACGCCACACCCATGCCCGTGATTCGCATTCGGACGAACTGGGCAACGCTAGGCTAGGGTGGGTTCGGTTCGGACTTCGCGAGGGCGCGGCGCAATCCGCGCTCTTGCGCTCCGTAGCTCGTCCGCATTTTTGCTGCGGCAGCCTAAGTCTTTGCCGGTGGATTGTCTTTCGGAGCGTCGGCATCCCGTTGCTCTGCTTCCGAGTTAGCAGGGTCAGTGGGTAACTTGACCAGGTGAGCCCTCTCCAGGGCACGGAAGTATGCGGGGCGGGAATGGCGGTAATGATCGGCTGGGACTTTGCCGTTGAGCCAAGCCGTATCCATCGGGTAGACGAGAGGATCAAAGATCACCATATAGAAGTGCCACAGCAGGATCGAGAACGTCGCGAGCAGCGCTTCATAGTAGTGCACGGCGGTGGCGGCATCCGACACCCACTTGGGGAAATGGCGCAGAGTGAAATTGTTAAACCACAGCAGACAGCCGGAGACCGTCATCACTACCGTGCCCCACATGAAGGCCCAGTATTCAACCTTCTCGGCATAGTTGAATTTCGCGAACTGCGGCTCTACTTTCGAGAGTCCCAGATTGTGGGCAAACACCTGCACCAGATCGATTACATCTTTCGGTTCGGGCAGCATCGCCTTCAGGAACAATCGGTCTCGCCGGTTTATCGAGAGGTGAATCACGTGGTAGAGAGTGGAAACGACCAATACAACCGCCGCTCCCCGATGGACCGCTCCGCGGAACGCGAAGTGCCCCTCCAGCAGCAATAGCGGACGCGCCCACCAAGCTTCGGGAAACTTGAGTGCAAAGCCCGTGATAACTAGCGTGGGGAAGCTGAGGACCACGCCGGCGTGGGCAATGCGGAAGTTTAGATTCATCCGGGAGACTTGGGCGCCAGTTTCATGCCGCGGTTGCCGCCGGATGAGCTTCATGAGAAAGTCCAGCAGGTTGTGCACGATCATGAAACCAAGGGTCAGCGGGATCAGCGCCAGGTAAGTCCAACGGATCCACTTTACGATGGGAGACGCAGGACCGGTGGTAGTGCGCACGTGCACCGGTCCGATGACGAAGTGCTCGCCCGCGCCAGCGTGACAATTGCCGCACGTTTTCGAGAGATTCGCCGCATTCACCGTGGACCGCGGATCGTTCGAGCGGAAGATATTATGCACGCCGTGGCAGGAAGCACAGTTGGCGACACTCTGGGACCCGCCACGCGAAGCCAGGCCGTGGTAGCTGTCGGCGTAGGAAGGAACCCGGTCGGCCGGCAGGTTGTAACGCAACTCCAGGCGTTCGTCGCTGTGGCATCGCCCGCATGTGGCCATCGAAACCCGGGACGCATTCACCAGCGAGCCTTGTTCTTTCGGCCCCAGAATCAAGTGCTCGCCGTGGCAGTCACTGCACACCGGAGCGCCCTGCTCGCCGGCCTTCATGGCCTGTCCGTGCACGCTTTCCAGGTAGGTCTTGGCAATTTCGGTATGGCACTGTCCACACGTTGCCGGGATGTTGAAGTGGTTGACCTTGGAACGCGCGTCTTGCGAGGGCAAGATTCCGTGGCTGCCGTGACAATCCGAGCAAGTTGCGGCAGCCCCGTCCCCATTCACCACCGCTCGTCCATGAACGCTCTGCCGATAGAGTTCGACGGGATGTGCGAATGGAATCTTGTGCCGCGAGAGAAATTGCTGGTTGCTGTGACAAGCAGCGCAGGTGTCCGGAAGATTTTTCTTGGCCACCGTGGAGGTGGCATCGCTCGCGGTTTGGATCTGATGGATGGGTCCATGGCAGGACATGCATTTGGGCGCATCCGGATCGCCTGCCGCAGCCGCTTGTCCGTGAATGCTTTGCCGGAATTCCTTCACTTCATCGGCATGACACTGCGCGCACTTTGCGGGCGCTATTTTGGCCGCCTCAGCCACCTCGTGGTGATTGCCGTGGCAGGATTGGCAAGCGTCGTCGCCGAGCGCACTGTGCACACTGTTCGGCACATGGGAAGCCTCGTCGGCGTGGCAAGTTGCGCATTTCACCTGCGCCACTTTGGCGGGGTGCGGATAGTCTTTGATGGTCGTGTGACAGTCGGTGCAACCCAAAACGCCATGCACGCTGGCCGCATGTTTGCCGGGATCGATCGAGATACTCTTGCCGCTGCCTGAGGTCATTCCCGCCTGGCCGTGGCAGGCGAGGCAGCTTTCGTCCTGCTTGAGCGGCTGGGGCAACTTCGCTTGTGCCCGAGCCCGCGCAGAGGTGGGGAGACAAGCTGAAAGAATACAGGCCGAAAGAAGTGAAATCCGAAAGAGGAACCGCAATCGTCTGACAATCACCGCTCGGCGTTGCGTCGTTTTGGGCAAATTGGATCTCACGCTGGTCAAGCTTTATTTCATTCCCAGGTCGGTCAAGACTTTGGGATTTTCTTCTCCCGCGGCCAAAACCTCATGGCATGCGGAACAATCGTTGGTGATGGTCTGGCCATCGGAGCTGGTGTGGCTGCCGTCGTGACAGCGGAAGCAGCCCGGCGAATCGTTGTGCCCGAGGTTGTTCGGATGCACGCCCCAGGTCACCCGCATCTCCGGAAAAATGTTGCGCAGGTAGATCGCCGCGACCTCCTCACCCGCTTGCTGCACCAGAGCCTGCCGCGCCTGGTAAATCGCTGGGAAATTGGTTTGATAGAAACCATTGATTTCCGCGGTAATGCGCTGTTTCGCCACATCGCGGCTGGGATAATTCACCTTCAGAACCTCGACCGCCTTCTTCTTGATGAAGGGGAGCTCTGGGCTGATGCGCTTGAGCGACATTTGCTCGTCCACCGCGTTTTCGGGCAGTTCGAAAACGTGCGTGGGCCGGTTGTGGCAATCCACGCAATCCATGGTCCGATGTTCTCCCTTGTCCAATTGTTGTTGGGTGGGTTTGGCATCGGTGGAAACGAATTCGACGGTTTTTCCGCTAGCGTCGGTGTAATCCACGACCGGAATCGTCTGCCGCTCGGTGTCCGTCGAAATGTAGCGGATGTGGATCGAGTTGGCGAGGTGGTGCCCGTGGATACCGACCGAACCCTGCCACGCGAGTCCACCCACTTTCAGTAGTAGGACGTCGGTCTGGGGCGTATTTTTTTCGTCGTCCTTGTAGCTGGTGTTTACCAGGAACTTGTCGCCGGTAAAGCGCTGCGGCCAATGACACTGCTCACAGGTCTCGCGCGCCGGACGGAGATACTTTACCGGCGAAGGAATCGGCCGTGAATAGGTGTGGAACGTGACGGCGAAGACCTGCCGCAATCCGGAAAGCTTCGAGCGCACAAACCACCCCGCTCCGGGCCCGATATGGCACGCGACACACTCCACGCGCGAGTGCGGTGAATTCTGATAGGTCGCATACTCGGGGGCCATCACGGTATGACAGGTCGTCCCGCAGAAACTCGTCGAATCCATGTATTGCACGCCGCGGTACGATGCGGTCCCGATGATCAGAAGATTGAGTCCCGTCGCCAGGGCCACGTATTCCAAGGTGCGGCGCACCACCGGCAGGCCGAGGTCGATGGCTGGATAAGTTCCCGGGAGCGTCCCGCTACCGCGCAGGCTTCGCCGCCGGATCCAGATACCAAGTGGAATCAGCAGCAGGCCAAGTACAAAAATGCCGGGAAGAATCAGGAAGACCAGCAGGCCAATATACGGGTGCGGGGGCCCCGGCAGAAAGATTTCATAGAACCAAAAGGCAATGGTGGTGAGCGCCGTGCTGGTCGTAATTACGGCGCCCGTCAACGTAACCGCGTTCTGTCCTAGAAAATAGATGGGCTGCGACCACTCTCGAAATCGTTCTCGCAGATTCATTTGAAACCGCCACTCTCTACCATGTGCTTCTAGCCTCTGTGTGCCATTGCGCAGACACACTTCACGTTTCGCCGCGGATCATCCGCCGCATTCAGCAATCCCCTGGAATCTTGATGGCAGAACTGGCCGGGACTATTTCTTCAGAGTGCGGATGTAAGCCACCAGTCCCTTAATTTCTTCCGGCTTCAGCTTATCTCCGTACTTAGGCATCTTGGGAGCCTTGCCATTCGTGATCACCGCTGCAAGATCCGCATCCGATTCTTTTTGCACTTCGGCACTTTGGAAGTCGTGGCCAGCCGCCTTCTTTCCGTCCGCGCCATGGCACATGGCACATTTTGATTTGTAGAGTGCCTCAGATGCGTCTTGCGCGCCCGCCGACAGAGGAACGCTGAAAACAACAGCAAGTACTGTTGCGATTGTAAACACCTTCACGTTCATTTTCTTCATCATCTTCAAGCTCCAGTCAATTTATTGTTGGGCCAACACCAGAATCAGGATACGTCCACTGCAAAGTGCAATATTGAACTTTTTGACCGAGGAGGTTCTGTGATCCCCGTCACACTTGCGTGTTAATAGTAGTCTTTCTTGAACCTTCGAGGATAGAATCGGAACCGTCGGCCAACTTATTAGTTGGCTTTAACCACGATCATCCAGGTTGATGTTGGGACCTCTTGGGACGCGCAAGAATCAGCGGCGTGATAGCCCTCACGGCACGTTGTGTTACGGGTCACGGCATCGCCTTGGTACGTGGGACCAAACTAGCGAATGAGGTGAGGCTATGCCAAGGGACAATCGCGACCTCCTTGAAGTCCTGAAGTTCGAATTGGAATTTCTAGAGCAAGGCGGTTACGGTCGATTACCGCGCGAAGCCTGGCGGGCGCGGTTTGTATTCGAGGACTCCCCTACCTGCATGAACTTCAGCTCCAAGGACCGGGAACCGTGCAGCGAATGCCTGCTGATGCAATTCGTCCCGGAGCATGCGCGCAAGGAACAAACTCCTTGCATTCATATTCCGTTGTCGATGAGCGGAGAGACTCTCGAGTCCTTGTACCGCACCGGGACACAACTGGAGATTGAGGAAGCGCTCGGCGATTGGCTGCGGGCAACGATCCGCCGGCTCGAAGCGGAAAAAGCCAAGCGAGCGGCATCCGCGGAGTTACCCCACTAGCGATCTTCCACTGCTCGATTTCTAAACTAGACGTGGGATTGCTTGCTGATCTCGACTCGCGTTTCGAAAATCTGGGGTATTGCCAGGGCGCGCGAGATCAGACACAACTCCTTGGCCTTTTGCAAGAGACTCGACGCCTGCTCCCGTTTGTCTTCATTAGGAATCGTCAAGCTGGGACGGATGATAATCTCGCTGAAGCTATAGCCTGTGCCCGTCTTGCTCACGTTCGCCTCTGCTTCCACTTCCAGGTCCGTGTATTCCAATTTCGCGTTTCGCGCGATTGCGTGGAACGTCGTGGTAAAGCAACTCGCGAGCGCAGTTACCAATAGATCTTCCGGCGTCCACCTACCTTCGAGGCCACCGAATTGCGGCGGAGCGGCGAAATGAATCGCATTCGGCGCTGAATCGGACTTTGCGATGCCGGTTTGGCCGGAACTCCACCAAGCTATAACCCGGTGCTTGTATTCATTTCCCATTCAGCACTCCAAATCCCGTTCGTATTCAAGAGTCGGCGCCTTCCAACAACCCTTTTGAGAATGGACGTGTCACAGCCGAACATGGTTTCCAGTCAGCGGCTCGGAGTTTTGCCAGGAAACCGTTAGGTTCTCAAGATTCTGTCGCAGCACAGTCATCAAATCCGTGGTCGAGATCACAACTCGTCGTGATACCAATCACAGGTCCGGATTCTCTGCCCCACGGGAGGCGATGAATGCACGCCCGCACCGCATAAGCAGCCTGGAGTCGGCATTGGGGCAGGCATGGTGGCCGGGTGACCGGGTTTTGACTTAGACTCACTCTTCAGCGATTTTCCTGGAGGCTTCCTTGGCTGGTGTGCCCAAAATCTCTCTTGCGCTCAAGAAACGCGCGGCGCAAATCGAACTGCTGCTCATGGATGTGGACGGCACGATGACGGACGGCAGCGTCACCTTGCTCTCACAATCTGACGGCACCGCCGTAGAAATCAAAACCTTCGATGCGCACGACGGCCAGGGCCTAACCCTTGCGCACAGCGCCGGCCTGCGCACGGGCTGCATTACCGGCCGCGAAAGCTCTGCACTCCTTCGCCGCGCCCGTGAAATGAAGATGGAATTCGTCTACATGAAACAGCCGGTGAAGATGCCGGCCTATGAAGAAATCCTTGAAAAGGCAGGCGTTTCCGATTCGGCAGTCGCCTACATCGGCGATGATCTTCCGGATATTCCCTTAATGCGCCGTGCCGGGCTCGCCGTCGCTGTAGGCGATGCCGTTCCTGAGGTGAAACAGGCCGCGCACTACACTACGAAAGCCCTCGCCGGGCACGGCGCAATCCGCGAAGCCGTTGAACTCGTTCTCAAGTCCAAAGGCATGTGGGCAGCGATGATCGACAAAGCACGCGCGTGACAGCAGAAGATTGTACGGGACGGGAACTGCCATCTAGGTTGCAGAAGGAGCGCGGCACAGCGCCGCCCCTCCAGCAATGCCCGCATCGGCGCCATAGTGAGCGCTCACCAGAGGGATTTCCTGGCAACGTGAATTCACACACCAACTGGGTAGCTGATTCTCTATTTCCTTGAAGAAGGGCCGCAGCATGGAAGCTACGCCTCCGCCAATGATCATGACGTCAGGTTCGAGCAGATCCACTATGTTTCCCAGCCAAGCGGTCAGAACCAGGGCGGTTTCCTGTAGGACTTCTTTGGCCAGCAAGTCGCCTGCGGCATAGGCCCGGCCAACCATCTCACTGGTGATCCGGTCGATGCGGCCTCCGGCCAGTTCCATAATGATAGAAGGACGTCCGGCGGCAATTTTTTCGGAAGCTCTGCGAGCGATCGCGGGGCCGGACGCCAGAACCTCGATGCAACCGAGTTTGCCGCATCCGCAGCGCGGACCGCGATAGTCGATAGTCATGTGCCCCCCCTCCGCTGCGGAACCGGTGCGGCCATGATAGATGTGGCGATCGAACACAATCCCGGATCCGATTCCGGTGCCGATCGTGGCGCAGAAGACGTTTCGATAATCACGCCCGGCACCCCACAGCGCTTCGGCCAAGGCGGCGGCGTTGCCGTCATTGTCAAGGCGAACCGGCAGTCGATAGGTCTTCGAGATCTCGGCCGCCAGCGGGAAATTGCGCCAGCCTGGAAGATTCGGAGGGTTGATGACAACGCCCGCGCGCGGATCGAGCGGCCCGGGCGCGCAGATCCCAATGCCGGTGATCGGAGGATCTGACTCGGAATCAAGCTTTGCCGCGGCCCGAACCGAGTCGATCGATGCGATCACCGCAGCCAAACCTGCGACCGCGTCATTTGCCACCATCGGCGTTCGCGTTTGATGAGTGATTTCGCCGGTGGCGTTCACCAGGCCGGCGGCCACTTTTGTCCCGCCGATATCCACCCCGATAACGTGCCCGTCTCCTGAGACTTGCGTCATGCTATGTGCACCGAGCTTCGGCAGCGGCTTCGTCGCTGGCCTGGTTGGCGTCCCGTCTTTAGGTTTGATTTGCGATGGATTTCATTCCGTCTGGTCATGGAGGGGAAATCTGACGTAACGGCAATGGTAAACTATTTGGACGAGGGATGGGCGCGTAGCTCAGTTGGTAGAGCAATGCCCTTTTAAGGCATGGGTCGCAGGTTCGAGCCCTGCCGCGCTCACCAAGATTTCAAAGTACTTAGCTGATTTCGGCAGGGTTGATTTCGGGCACCCCCGGACACCCAGAGCAAGACAGACTCTGGTTTCTACGCCTGTTGCGGTAACGCTCCGCGCCTTCAATTTCTCGGAGAATTTCGCCGGAAGCACCATCTGCACGACCTTCTTGTGTGCTTTCTGCTGATCGGCGGAAACCGCTTGTGCGTAAAGCTCTAAGCGTTATCTTGGGGGTGGTGTGACGAAGTTGTGATTGTGCGACCTTCACATTCTCGCCGTTCGAGATCAGCAATGTAGCTAGTGATCGGCGCAGCGTGTGCCATCCAATCGGCGCTTGCTTGCTGCTCTTGAAGCTTGAGACTCGCTCTATTACAGGGCGAATGTGACGTCGGAAAAGGATTTGATACGTATACGGGGTCTTGCCATGATAGTGCGGACTGGCAAAGATCCAGTCTTCGTCCCCGCGATAAGGTGTGTGCTCGCGCCAGAGACGAAGCACATTCAGAACGGGTCGAGCTAGAGGCAGAGCGTTGCTTCTGCTCTTGGTATCCTTCAACTCGCCTTCCACGAACGCAAATTCGGATCGAAGGATGCCTGTGTCCCAACCGACATTCCTCCACTTCAACGCGACTAATTCTGAGGCCCTCAACGCCGTGACCGCATCGATGAGCGCCATCGTTGCTTCGCGCAGGGGCAACTGTTCGAGAGTTTGACGCACGACATCGGGCGGCAGAATCACGCGAGTGATGGAGATTCTGTTGCTCTGCCGCACGCCAGTTGAGGCTCCGCGGTGGCCAGGCGTCCCGCCTTGACCGCAGACGGGGTTGCGTTCCACGAATTCCCACCGAACCCCGTGCGAGAAGATCGCGGACAGAATGTTCTTGATCTTCAGCTTGGTTCCGTCCGGGCGCTCGATTTTGTCCAGCCAATCTTGAATCTGCATGGTTTTCATGTTGTCGGCAACATGAAGGTGCCACGCAGGCTCGATCCAGTTCTTGATATACGATTGGTTTCCCTTGCGGGCGGATTTCGACAGGCGCGGGAGTTCGTGATCTAGGTAGTGGTTGATTAGTTCCCCAAACGTCAGAGATTTGAGGCTCAGCGATTGCTTTTGTTCGTTGAGGCGACAACGTAGCCGATCGGCCTCTTTGTTGGCCGTCGCTTCCGTGGGGAATTTCTTCGTTGCGCCGATTACTTCCTTGTGTTGGCGCCGCTGGCCATTTACCTCTTCGCTCCAGCGGAAGACCCACACCATGCCAATTGATCTTTTCTCTTTGCAAAGCATGCCCGCGTTGTAGCGGATAGGCTTGCGGCGATCGTGACTCAAATGACCCTCCTCTGTGTCTTGTCACGACCAGCTTCTCCATGAGCGCAATTTACCTGAGCGCGAAGGTGCTCCGCAAGCTCTGTAATGAGGAAGTACCATCTCTTGCGGGAACCAGTGCCGAACGGGTGAGCGGGAATTCGCCCCTCTCGGGCCATCTGTTTTATCGTTCGAGAGGAATAATTCAGAAATTCCCCAGCTGCATTTGCCTCTACAAAGGGCTCCGGTGATTGTGCACCCAGATGAGTAAGAGCTCTAACGCTAGGTTTTCTGCTGCTTGTGTTCCAACCTGCGGCATCTGCGAAATGAAGGGAAGAAGGTTTTCTGGTTCGATTTGGCTGGGGCATGGTTGATCGACTCCTGGCTGGTATTGCGCTTGACAATAACGCAGGCGTACCAATACAGTCAATACGTAACGTTACATAATTTGATTGGGAGGGCCGATGGCGGAGAAGGCAGTGACGCTGCACCAACCGGTGATTTCCATTCGCATTTCCGAAGAACTCCGTTCAAGGCTAGAGACATTGAAGGAAGTGATCGCCCTCAAGACGGGCCAAACGGTCTCTACATCGGAGGCCGCAAAGCAGTTGCTTGAGTCAGCGAGAGACGACCGTCTTGAGTTAGCAAACCTGCTCACCGAGCCAACGGATTCTCTGCTCAAGATTCGCGGGAAAGCGGAGGCGCACATGCCGCTCACGCAGGCTGAATGGGCTCTCGTTGCCTACTATTGCGCCAAGGGTGCAGAGTCGTTTACGAGTACCGAACAAGGCCAGCTTTCTTATGAATGTTTGGCCGAGACTCTAGAGGCATTTCTCGCTGCTTACGCTCTGGTACGCCGACAGAAGAAATCGCCCCGCGACTTCTTTTATTTGATGACACTTCCCGAGGACAAACAGGCTGCAGCAAAGGAGCCAGCTGCGGTCGGAAGCGAAGACGTTTGCCGGGTCGTGAAGCATACGATTCAAATGCTGAAAGACACGACCCAGAAACGTCGTAGACCCCTGCTTGCTGTTCGCAATGTCTACACTCTCTTGGATGAGGAAAAGTTCTCGAATGTTGAGAAGCTGAACGATGCTCTGCTGCCCCATTGGGCGGCTCTTTGGCGAGTGTGTGCGAGGGGGCATTATGCGGCTCATCGCAAGCCTTTGCGCCGACGGCCAACAGAGAGGGATGACGACGATTTTGAACTCCCCGTGCAGCGAGGATTGCCCGCACAGGAAGAAGGCGGATACCGTCTCGACCTCGTGCGGGAGAAAGGCAACGAATTCTCCCCGATCTTGCAGTTTCCTGGGCCGCTTGCACCTCGCTATCCCGTGGGCGGATACGCACGGATTGCCGAGTTCCGAAGGATGCTCGAAGGGCATGACATGACACGCCCATTCGCACAGTGGAAGGGATCTTATTTCTCGGCCATCAACATGATCATGGAGAACGAGGAATTGAATGTGTCGTTTTGTGCCCGCGAGAATGGGATCAGCTTCAGCTTTCCTATAGAGCACTGGAAGGCAATTCGCACTTTGTTTCAGCGGGCGTGGCAATCGCCAAACGTGGTCAGCGCATGGGAAACGTTGGCGCTGGAGTATGGCGAGATGTAGAAGCTCGGTGCTTCGCACCGGAAGAAGGGTGGACACGTCACCCCCAAGTTGGGAACTGCAGAAAGCGCGACGAGCGTTTCGATGTTTACGCAGGTTAACTTTCGCTGCGTCAACAAAATTCGTCGCCTGCTGAGTGACTGCGATATCGAACAATGATGTTTGTTTGCGACAAAGCGCTGCCCAGTCGTCGATCGCGTAAACGCGTTGAAGCGCAAGACCTTGCTGTGAACTAACAATTACGCAGTTTAATCGCAGCGGAATCAAGCGCAGTAGTGCAACAAGGCGGTTCGTCCAATGAGTAGTCCCCGCGTTCAAGCTAATCCCCAGTCCAGTTTGCCGTTCGGAGAAGAGGCGAAGCCCGGCTTCCGCACCAAGACCGCGGCCACGAGACTGACTCCCGAAGAACTGGGAGAAATAGAAGCTGCCGCCGAAAGCGCGGGACAGGCTCTCTCCGAGTGGCTGCGCGGGACCGCTCTGTGCGCTGCGCGACAGCGGCCCGCTGATCCCGCCGAACTGGTATTGGCCGAAGTCTGGGCGGTGCGTTACGCGCTCTTGAATCTCTTCCATGCAGCCTCTCAAGCGGCATCGGAAGGCAGACAATTGTCGCCTGATTCCGTCCTCAAAATTCGCGACCAGGCAGACGCACGAAAGCTTCAGCAGGCGCGCAAACTGCTTGATGACTTCTTCGCCCGCGAGGCGAAAGGAAAGAGCTCGTATGCCATGAGTGCCATGCCTTTTCCCGGAAGCTTTTCGCTCTTAACGCCGTTGCTTTGGGTAGCCGCGATGTTCCTTTTGCTACTGGCTGTGCGGAGTGTGTTGCAGAACCGGTCCTCACGTAAATGGCGGGATAGGGAGACGATCGAATGGGGCCGACCTAGGCCAAGTTTGATCCAGAGATGGAGGATAAAGATGGACAGAATCCGATTCAGACTGCCGAGATTTTCGCAGCGGCAGATGCCAGAGATCGCGCCGAAACCAGCGCCATCAGTGCCCGCGAATTCTCCCGCCGATCCGCTGAAGAAGCCTACCCAGCCGATGCTCGGGCTCTTTGGTTCGACCGTCAATGGTTCGACCATCGGTGCGCCCGAGACCAAACCCAAAGAGGCGTTCGCCTGGGAGAAAACGAAGGGAATCGAATGAGAGACAAATTGCCAAGAACACCACTTCACGCTTGAGGAACGCTCGGTATGCTCACGATCTCGAAACCGCTGTCAGCCAGCCAGGCGCAGACCTACCATGTGCGGGAGTTTGCCTCGCAGGAACAGAACTACTGGAGCCGCGATCAGCAGGGTCACAGTGAGTGGCAGGGCAGACTCGCCGAGCAGTGGGGGTTGCAAGGTGGCGTTGGTTCCGAACACTTTGCACGACTGAG
>CAVVOS010000013.1:0-143299 GCA_963749985.1 uncultured Acidobacteriaceae bacterium
ATTCGGCGGCGCGGGGGTGGGCAAGACGGTGCTGCTCACAGAGATGATCCACAACATGATCGGGCATCAGAAAGGAATGAGCATTTTCTGCGGAATCGGGGAACGGTGCCGCGAAGGCGAAGAGCTCTACAGCGCCATGAAAGCAGCTGGGGTTCTTCAGAACATGGTGATGGTCTACGGCCAGATGAATGAACCGCCGGGCAGCCGGTTTCGGGTGGGGGATGTCGCGCTGACGATGGCCGAGTATTTCCGCGATGACGAGCATCGGGACGTTCTCTTGCTGATCGATAATATTTTCCGTTTTATTCAGGCTGGCATGGAAGTATCGGGCTTGATGGGCCAGATGCCGTCGCGCCTTGGCTATCAACCAACGATGAGTACGGAGTTATCAGGGCTGGAGGAACGCATCGCGAACACCCGTGCCGGCGCCATCACGTCCATCCAGGCGGTGTATGTACCGGCGGACGATCTGACCGACCCGGCGGCGGTGCATGTGTTTTCGCATCTCTCGGCTTCGATCGTGCTCTCGCGCAAGCGGGCGAGCGAAGGACTTTATCCGGCCATTGATCTACTCCAATCCAGCTCGAAAATGGCCACGCCCGGCATCGTGGGCGATCGGCACTACAAACTGGCACAAGAAATCCGGAAGACGCTGGCGCAGTACGAGGCCCTCAAGGATATCGTCGCCATGCTCGGCCTGGAACAGCTTTCCCCGGAAGACCGTAACGCCGTCGCTCGCGCCCGGCGCCTGGAACGCTTTCTCACGCAGCCGTTTTTCACCACCGAACAGTTTAGTGGGATCAAGGGGAAGCTTGTCAGTCTTAAAGACTCGCTCGATGGCTGCGAACGCATTCTACGAGACGAGTTCAAAGATTACCCGGAGAGCGCACTTTATATGATCGGAGCGATCGGCGAAGCGAAAAAACCGGAGCCGAAAACAAAACCAACAACCGAACCGAAGATGGATTCGAAAACGACGCCAAAGACCGAAACTACACCCGAGACGAACACAGCACCGAAATCAGAACCGACAACAGTGTCAGCGAAGGCCCATGAATCTTAAGATCCTGCTTCCGTTCGAGATTTTCGCGGACAAGACGGATGTATCGCGCATTGTTGCCGAGACCCGCGAAGGGTCGTTCGGAATCCTGCCTCACCGCCTCGACTGCGTTGCGGCGCTTGCGCCCGGGATCTTGACTTACGAAACAAAAGAAGATGGAGCAGTTTACCTCGCCGTCGATGAAGGCGTATTGGTCAAGGCCGGCGCGGATGTGCTCGTCTCCGTGCGCCACGCCATTGGCGGAACGGATCTCGGCCAGCTCCATGAAGCGGTGAAACGTGAGTTTCTGACACTCGACCAAAGCGAGCGCAACGTTCGCGCTGCGATCGTCAAAATGGAAAGTGGCCTGATCGGCCGGTTCGTGGAATTTCAACATGAGCGATGAGCTGAAAGGTCAATCCGCGAACGAGGAGACGGAATTCGTGCG
Source organism: uncultured Acidobacteriaceae bacterium (assembly GCA_963749985.1). Classification (GTDB taxonomy): domain Bacteria; phylum Acidobacteriota; class Terriglobia; order Terriglobales; family Acidobacteriaceae; genus Sulfotelmatobacter. The sequence goes on from CAVVOS010000013.1 coordinate 1,488, forward strand.
GCAGGTGACCGCGAAGGCTGCCCGCAAGCTCAGGGCGCAACGGGAGGGTAAGCAGGGAGTCTGGTTTGGTCTCGGCATGTCCGGACTTATCGGCTGGTCCGTCGCGGTACCGACGCTTCTGGGCGCGATGCTCGGCCTTTGGCTGGACCGACGCCATCCGGGAACTCGTTCCTGGACGCTCATGTTGCTGGTCGCTGGGTTGTGCATTGGCTGCGCCAATGCCTGGCATTGGGTGGCGCAGCAGGACAGGGCCATGCACGATAAACCGGAGGAGGAAAAAATGGAGGATAAGAACGATGAATGAAACATTGGCTCTCATCCTCACACTGCTCGCTGGCGTTTTGCTTGGCGCGATTTTCTTTGGCGGCCTTTGGTGGACAATTCGGAGGGGCATCTCGTCCAAACAGCCAGCGGCGTTGTTCTTCTTCAGCCTGCTACTGCGAACGGGGATTGCGCTGGCTGGTTTCTATTTTGTGGCGCGCGGCGATTGGCGCAGAATCCTCTCTTGCCTGCTTGGATTTATTCTGGCGCGCATCCTGGTGACTTGGCTTACCCGCGTGCCGATTGCAAAGGCACCGATTGCACAGGAAACGACGGCGCAGACTGTCGGTGATGTATGCCGGTAAATCTCACATCCGATCAGCAGATTCTGTGGCAGCACGGCTTTGTGAAACTTAACGGAACCATCGTCATGACGTGGGCGACGATGATCGTGATGTCGTTGGGCGCAAAGCTGATCACACGCAAGCTCAAGACGGAAGGCGATATCTCACGCTGGCAAGGTTCTCTTGAAATCGTCGTTACTGCAATGGAAGAACAGATCAAGGAAGTGGGCCTGAATGAGCCCGCGAAATATCTCTCCTTTCTCGGCACGCTCTTTCTGTTTGTTGCGACGGCCAGCCTCTTTACGGTGATCCCCGGTTATAAACCACCGACAGGTTCACTTTCGACCACCGCGGCCCTGGCCCTGTGTGTGTTTGTCGCTGTACCTCTGTTTGGCATCCGGGAGCAGGGGTTCGTCGCCTACCTCAAGACGTACACGAAGCCGACGTTCATCATGCTGCCGTTCAATATCATCAGCGAACTGTCGCGCACGCTGGCCTTGGCGGTTCGTTTGTTCGGCAACATGATGAGCGGGGTGATGATTATCGGAATCTTGCTTACCATCACGCCCTTGATCTTTCCAATTTTCATGACCGTGCTCGGGCTGCTCACCGGCATGGTGCAAGCCTATATCTTCAGTATTCTGGCCACGGTCTATATTGCAGCCGCCACCCGCGTACCGAAGCTGAAGGCGGCCGTCGTCCAGAGTAACGTCCAAGCCAAGCCAGACAGGACAATTTTGAAAGCGCAACACTAAAGTTAGCGATAAGAAGGACTCCTTATGGATAGCGTTACCGTGGTCGCAGTCGTATCAATCGCCACTGCCGGCATTACCACCGGCATCGGTTGCATGTGTCCGGCGCTCGGCGAGGGCCGGGCAGTTGCCACCGCCCTGACTTCTCTGGCCCAGCAACCCGACGCCTCGGCCACGATCACTCGGACGTTGTTCGTTGGTCTGGCGATGATCGAATCGTTGGCCATTTACTGTTTTGTTGTCTCAATGATTCTCATTTTCGCAAACCCGTTCTGGAGTCACGTCATCGCTCAAACTGGAGGGAAATGAGCCATGCTCATCGACTGGTTCACCGTCGGGGCACAGGTACTGAACTTCCTCATCCTGGTGTGGTTGTTGAAGCACTTCCTCTACAAGCCCATCCTCAACGCCATCGACGCGCGGGAAAAGCGCATTGCTTCTGAACTTGCGGATGCCGATGCGAAGAAGAGCGAGGCACAAAAGGAGCGCGATGACTTTCAAAACAAGAACAAAGTGTTCGATCAACAGCGCAGCGCTCTACTTGGCAAGGTGGCGGACGAGGCGAAGGTCGAGCGCGAGCGCCTTCTCGGCGAGGCGCACAAAGATGCGGATAATCTACGCGCTGCGCAAGCGGCCGCATTGCGAAATGACCAAAAACGGCTTTCGAGTGCAATCACGAAACTAGCCAAGCAAGAAGTCTTTGGAATCGCGCGAAAGACGCTCGCTGATCTGGCTACGGTCAGTCTCGAAGAACGCATGGGAGAGGTGTTCACGCGCCGCTTGCGCGAAATGGACCAGAAGGCCAAGGGGTTGCTCGGTGCAGCCCTCAAGTCGTCGTCTGAACCGGCCGTTGTGCGGAGCACCTTTGACCTGGGTGCCGCTCAGAAGGCCGCGATTCAAAATGCGCTCAACGAAACCTTCTCGGCGGAAATCCATATCCGATTCGAGACCTCGCCAGATTTAGTCAGCGGGATTGAACTCACCACGAATGGACAAAAGGTGGCGTGGAGCATCGCGGATTATCTAGCCTCGTTGGAAAAAGGCGTCGATGAACTCCTGAAGAAGAAGGACGAGGCCGCAGCGGCAGAAGCGAAAGCTGAGACCGCTCCAAAAGTGAAAGCCGAGCCCAAGGCAGAAGCAAAAGCTGAACCGAAGGCAGAAGCGAAAGCCGAGCCCAAGCCCGAAGCACCTAAGCCCGAAACTGTGAGCGCATGAACATGGAAGCTGAGAGCCTACAGCACGATTTCGACAGCGTGTTCGCTGGAATGAGGCAAGTGCGCGAAGCCTTCACGCCGCGACTCACGCTGCGCGAAGTGGGCATCGTCACAAATGTCTCCACCGGAATCGCCACGCTTTCAGGCCTTCCCGGCGTAGGGTACGAAGAACTGGTGAGATTCCGTGGCAACTTGTTGGGCATCGCATTCAACGTGGATGAGGACGAAATCGGCGTGATCCTGCTCGGTGAATATCAGGATCTGCACGCGGGCGACGAAGTCGAACGCACCGGGCGGGTCATGGACATAGCGGTGGGAGACAGTTTGCTGGGACGGGTTATCAACCCGTTGGGCAGACCGCTCGATGGCAAAGGCCCGGTAGCGGGGGCCCAGCGCTTGCCGGTCGAGCGCCCGGCACCACCCATCATGGATCGCGCGCCCGTAGTCGTGCCGTTGCAGACGGGACTGAAGGTTGTCGATGCGCTCATTCCGATCGGACGTGGGCAGCGCGAATTGATTCTCGGTGATCGCCAGACGGGCAAAACTGCCATCGCGATCGACACCATCTTGAACCAGCGCGGGCAAAATGTGCTCTGCGTTTATTGTGCGATCGGTCAGCGCGCTTCCGCCGTCGCCAAGGTGGTGGCCAACCTCCGCGAAAAAGGCGCGATGGATTACACCGTGGTGATCGTCGCCGAAGGTAACGACGCGCCCGGCCTGGTCTATATCACGCCCTACGCCGCGACGAGCATCGCGGAATATTTCATGGAAAAAGGCCGCGATGTACTCATCGTTTACGACGATCTTACGCAGCACGCACGCGCCTATCGCGAGCTTTCCCTGCTGCTCCGTCGTCCGCCGGGGCGTGAAGCGTTTCCCGGCGACATCTTTTACATTCATTCGCGGATGTTGGAACGGGCGACGCATCTCAGCAAGGAGCGCGGAGGTGGTTCTCTCACCGCGCTTCCCATTATCGAGACCGAGGCGCAGGATATCTCCGCCTACATTCCGACCAATCTTATCTCCATCACGGACGGTCAAATCTACCTCTCGCCCACGCTTTTCGAACTGGGGATCCTTCCCGCGGTAGACGTCGGCAAATCCGTTTCGCGCGTGGGCGGAGCGGCGCAACGAGCTGCGTATCGCGCTGTCGCCGGCAACCTCAAACTCGCCTACTCGCAGTTCGAGGAATTGGAGACGTTCGCGAAGTTCGGCACTCGTCTCGATGAATCCACGCGCAAGATCATCGATCACGGGCAGCGCATTCGAGCTTGCCTCAAACAGCCGGAATCGCAGCCGGTGTCGATGATCGAGCAGGTCACAGTGCTCCTGGCTTTGACGGCGAACCTTTTTGATTCCGTGCCTATCGAAAAGGTGAGCGACGCGGAGCAGGCATTACAGAAAGCGACATCGGACATCCCGGCGGACGTAGCAGGGCGGCTAACGTCAGCTGACAAATTGAGCGATGCCGACCGAAAGGCGATTCTGGAAATTGCCACGCTTGCGCTTGTTCCGTTCCAGCCCGCGCCTAAACCGAAACCAGCCGAACCCGAACCCGAACCCAAACACGACGCCGCGCCCAAATCCGCTGCTAAGCCCAAGCCCGCGGCCAAGGCTTCGCCATGAGCGGCACATTGGAGAGTCTGCGTCGAAAAATCGACGGCGCGGGGGATCTCGAAGGTGTGGTTCGGTCGATGAAGGCGCTGGCGGCATCCAGCATTGGACAATACGAGAAAGCAGTTCAATCGCTTGACGACTACTATCGCACCGTGGAGCTCGCATTGGTTGCGTGCCTCCATCAGGCCGGCGCAGTTTCGCTCGCCGCGGGAGAACGACCGCCGCACGAGCGGCCGCATGAAGGGCCTTATAAAGAAAAGATCGGCGCGGTCGTCTTCGGTTCGGACCAGGGTCTTGTCGGCAGGTTTAACGAGGTAATCGTGGAATTCGCCGTGCATGAGCTCAAAATGTTGCCCGGCACAATAGCGAAAATCTGGGCGGTCGGCGATCGCGCTCACGCTCTGTTGACGGACACCGGCATCGCTCCAGTCGATCTGCTATCGGTTCCGACTTCCGTCAATGCCATCACGCCCCTGATCGGTCAGATCCTGATCGAAGGCCAGGCGGCTCTCGATCGGGGCGATGTTGGGGAGGTTTATGTCTTCCACAACCACCCGAAATTCGGAGCCGTTTACGAACCCGTCGGCAAGCGGCTGGTGCCGCTGGATCACGCCTGGCAACAAAAGCTGGCCGCAATGGCATGGCCAACAAAGAATTTGCCGGAGGTCATCGAAGGAGCCAAGTCGGCGCTTCCGGCTTTCATCCGAGGATACCTCTTTGTTCTGCTTTTTCAGGCCTGCGCCGAATCTCTTGCCAGCGAAAACGCCAGCCGCCTGGCGGCCATGCAACGCGCGGAAAAGAACATCGAAGACATTTTGGAAGACCTAAACCGCACCTTCCGCCGTGTTCGACAGGAATCCATCGATGAAGAGTTGTTCGACGTGATCTCCGGCTTCGAGGCGCTGACGGGAAGCCCACGCCACGCCTAAGTCCTGAGTAAAAGTACAAAGACTCCACATCGCCGCACCACAATACTGTTCCGAGAGTGAATATTCCCACTAGACATGGTCGGCGACCATTCTCCACGCGGTATCGATCAGCGCTTGTGTCATTGGGCATTACTCCATTTCCAGTTCAGAATTCCGACCTGTCTTGATCGTGCCGTCTGGAGATTGCGCGCCATCACGCGGTCACGGCGGCAGGCCGCTCCGCTTCTCGCAACCACTTCCGCGCATCCGCTGCATTGGCTTGATCGAAGTATCGAATCGTCGCTTTCGTAAACAGCTTGAAGAACATCGCCATGCCGTGCTGCCACTTTTTATCGCCGACCATCGCGAGCCGTTCGATGTCGCTGAAGTGTTTAATGTCAAACTTGATGTCTTCCCACGCCGCCCCTGCGTCCCAGCCGTGGAGATCGGCGACGTCGAACAGCACGCGCAATGTGCCGTGTTGCCGGACGAGCCGCTCGAACTCGGGCACGAAGTCCTCGTAATCCGCCTTTACCAGCTTCCCAGTGACTTGAACGGCGACTAACTTTCCGCCGTTTTCTTGCTTGATTTGAATGGGCATCTTGAACTCCTTGGATTCGATTCAGTTTCCTTTTTGCGTTCTGCTCTGGCTCCATTTCCAGTTGCGGATTTCCGGCATATCCTGGCCGTGCTTGTCGATGTAGTGCTTGTGCTCGATCAGCTTGTCCTGCATCTGCTGCTTCAGGTAGGCGCCTTTGGAACCCAGGTCCGGCAGGCGATTCACCACGTCCAACACCAGATGGAAGCGGTCCAGATCGTTCTGCACTCTCATGTCAAAGGGCGTCGTGATGGTGCCCTCTTCTATATAGCCACGCACATGCAGATTACGGTTGGTGCGGCGGTAGGTCAGCCGGTGGACCAGCCACGGGTACCCATGAAAGGCAAATATGATGTGCTTGTCTTTGGTGAAGAGCGAATCGTAGTCTCTCTCGCTGAGCCCGTGCGGGTGCTCCGTGCTCGGCTGCAGCTTCATGAGATCGACGACGTTGACCACCCGGATTTTCAGTTCCGGTAGATGCTGGCGCAGGATGGAAACGGCGGCCAGTATCTCCAGCGTCGGCGTGTCTCCGCAACAGGCCATCACCACGTCCGGTTCAGCGGCGTCCTGGTCGTTGCTGGCCCATTGCCAGATGCCGATTCCTTCTGTGCAATGCACCACCGCTTGATCCATGGTCAGCCATTGCGGGAGGGCGTGTTTGCCCGCCACCACGACGTTGACGTAATTCCGGCTGCGCAGGCAGTGATCGAAAACCGACAACAGACAATTGGCGTCGGCCGGAAGATAAACCCGCACGATGTCCGCTTTCTTGTTGATGACATGGTCGAGAAAACCTGGATCCTGGTGCGTGAATCCGTTGTGATCCTGCTGCCAGACGTGCGAGGCGAGCAGATAGTTCAAAGACGAAATCTTCCGGCGCCAGGGCAGTTCCAGGCAGACCTTCAGCCACTTGGCATGCTGGCTGAACATCGAGTCGACGATGCGAATGAAGGCTTCATAACTATTGAACAAGCCGTGCCGTCCGGTCAGAAGATATCCTTCCAGCCAACCCTCGCACTGGTTCTCGCTGAGCATCGAGTCCAGCACGCGGCCGGCGGGTGCAAGGAATTGATCGTTACTTACTTCGCGGGCATCCCACTGCCGGTTGGTGACTTCAAATACAGCGCCCAGCAGATTCGAGACGGTTTCATCGGGACCGAAGACACGGAAATTACGCTGATCCTGATTCATCTTGGCGACATCGCGCAGGAAGAGACCTAACACCTGCGTATCCTGAGCGCTGACCGCACCGGGTGAAGGTACGTTCACTGCATGAACATGAAAATCGGGCATGCGCAGATCGCGCAGCAGAATTCCGCCGTTGGCGTGAGGATTGCTGCCCATCCTACGGTCGCCCTTCGGCGCCAGATCGGCTAATTCCGGTCTGAGCCGCCCGTTCGCATCGAATAGCTCTTCCGCCTTGTAGCTCTTCATCCAAGTTTCAAGCAGCTTGACGTGAGCGGGATGCTCGGGGTCTACCAGAAGCGGCACCTGGTGTGATCGAAACGTGCTTTCGATTTGCAGGCCGTCGACAAATTTCGGCCCCGTCCAGCCCTTCGGTGACTTGAGGACAATCATGGGCCAGCGCGGCCGCGTTGTGTCGTTGTTGTTCCGTGCGTTCGTTTGGAATCGACGAATATCTTCGATGGCCGCTTCCAGAGCGCGTGCCATAAGTTCATGCATCTTTTCCGGCTCATCGCCTTCCACAAAGTAGGGCGTCCAGCCGCAGCCGCGCAGAAATTGTTCCAACTCTTCGTGCTCGATGCGGGCCAGAACGGTTGGATTACTGATCTTGTAGCCGTTGAGGTGCAGGATGGGCAACACGGCCCCGTCGGTAATGGGGTCGAGAAATTTGTTGGATTGCCACGAGGTCGCAAGCGAGGCGGTTTCCGCTTCGCCATCGCCGATCACGCAGGCCACGATCAGATCGGGATTGTCGAACGCCGCGCCAAAAGCATGACTGAGCGAGTATCCCAGCTCGCCGCCTTCGTGAATCGACCCTGGCGTCGTGGGCGCAACGTGGCTGGAAATCCCGCCGGGGAACGAGAACTGCTTGAACAGTTCCTTCATGCCCGCTTCGTCTTGCGTGACGTTCGGATAAACCTCGCTCCAGGTGCCTTCGAGGTAGACGTTGCCCACCAGCGCCGCGCCACCGTGGCCCGGACCGGCAATGTAGAACATGTTCAGGTCATATTTCTTGATGACCCGGTTCAAGTGCACGTAGATGAAGTTCTGGCCCGGCACCGTACCCCAGTGCCCGACCACCAGCGGCTTGATGTGCGACAACTTCAGCGGTTCCTTCAGCAAGGGATTGTCGTAGAGATAAATCTGGCCGACCGACAGATAGTTGGCGGCTCGCCAGTAAGCGTTCATCTTGGCGAAAAGCTCTGGAGTGAGCGCGTCTGTCCTCGTGGCCGGTTGCGGGGTTAATTCCCTCTTGTTCGCTGCTTCGGGTTTATGGCCGCGCAGTTCCGTAGTGAGTGTGTCGGGTGTCATGGTTCAGTTCTCCTTCTCGTTCTTGCCGCCAAGTCCGAGAACCTGGCAAACTGTTGTGGCGATCATGCGTTCTTCGTCCGTGCGAAATGCTCGACGGCATTCGTCATTTGTCATTTCTGCAATCCGAACGAAGCCAGCTTGGCGCAGGTGGACTTGTGATCCGTATGAAGAATGCTTCGAATCCCCAGACCTTCCGCGATCTGAACGAACATCGGAGTGTTTTCGATATAGACGACGTGCTGCGCCGGCGCCTGGGCGATGTCCAGCGCGAGCCGAAAAATTTCCACATCCGGCTTGCGGATGTGAACGAAGCAAGAGGAAATGAAAGTATCGACAAACTGGTCGAGCTTGAACTTGCGAATGCGAAACGCATTTACCTCGCGGGATTCGTTGCTGACCACGGCGACCTTCAGTCCGCACTGGATCTTGAGTTGGGCGACCAGATCGATCATCTCGGGGTAAGGTTTCGATTGCGCTAACATGAAGCTCCGAAACTGAGCGCGGGTAAAAGGTCGCTTTCGATAGAAGACCACCCAACCCAAATATTCCTCGAACGTAAGCTTCCCTTCCTCATGAGTTTCGAAGACCAGACGGTGCCGCTCTTCCATCTCCGCCCACGGCAGTTGGAAGTTCTTCGCAGCTCTTCTGCGAGCATGATGATCCCAACCGTTGGTGAGCAGGACCCCGCCGACATCGACCAACAAACAGGTGATCGCCGTCGCTTTCTTCATTGTCTTTTTGCCGTCTTTTTCTCCATCGATTGTTCTTCCCACGTTATTGCGTCGATGCGTATCATCGTTGCCATAGAATCCGGTTGTCTTCCAGTGGAACCGAAGTGCCGTCGCTCTGAGGCATCGCTCGCGCCGTGTAGTCTCCTGGTGGTCGTGAAGCGGGTACCGTCGCCTGGTAGACGCTGCCCTCGGGTGCACCAGGAAGCAGTCGCTCCCACTTCATTTCCTGCCGTACGGGATCGCCACCGTTGATTGCGTCCGCATAGAGCTCAACTCGCGCTGCATTCTTGCCGAGATCGTTCAGGAAAATTTCGACTTCAAACACGTGGTGATCCGCCGTGGTTTCGACATGCCGACCTCCGAAGCGCAACGATCCCCACTTTCGATCGACGTCCTGCTGCCAAGCCAGCATCTGCCTGGCAACGGCACCTTTGTTCGCTGTGCGTTCGCGGTAGGCGGTCGCAGCTGGGAGGTAGTGTCGGTCGGTATATTCGCGCACTGTGCGGTCAGCGGAGAAACTTGGGGTCAAACGGGCCATGCTTTCCCGCATCCGCTCAACCCATGCGGTAGGAATGCCGTTCGGATCCCGGGTATAAAACTCAGGGATCACCTCGCGTTCGAGCAAGTCGTAGAGTGTGTTGGCCTCGACGGCGTCCCAGGCGGCATCGTCGCCATGTTCCTGGCCGTCTCCCAAGGCCCACCCCACTTCCGGCGTATAGGCTTCCGCCCACCAGCCATCCAATTCTGAAAGATTGATGCCTCCATTGACGAGCACTTTCATGCCGCTCGTCCCGCAAGCCTCCCAGGGCCGGCGTGGCGTGTTGATCCAGACGTCCACCCCCTGCACCAGGTGTTCGGTTAACAGCATGTCGTAGTCGCTCAGGAAGACGATGTGGGGTCGGGTCTCTGGTTGGCGGATGAAATCTATCCATTCATGGATCAGCGCCTGCCCTGCCTGGTCCTCGGGATGGGCCTTGCCAGCGATGATGAGTTGTACGGGACGCTCAGAATTACTCAATAAACGAAGCAGTCGCTGCGGATCGTGCAGCAGCAGGTTCGGTCGCTTGTAGGTTGCGAAGCGCCGCGCAAACCCCAGTGTCAACGCATTTGGATCAAAGAGATGCTTCGCCCGCTCAACCGCCTCGGCCGAAAAGCCTGAAGCAGCCAGTTGCCGGGATAGCCGTCCGCGAGCATATTGCACAAGGGACTCGCTGGCGGCACTGCGGAATTTCCAGAGCACGGAGTCGGAGACGCGACGAATGTCCTTCTCTAAGTTCTCCGTCGTCCCCAGCCAACGGCCCTTGCCGCAGGCTGAGGTCCAAAGGTCGTCGGCCGCCGCCGAATCCCAGGTTGGCATATGGACTCCGTTGGTCACGTGTCCGATCGGAACTTCGTCCTCCGGCCAGTGCGGGAAAAGCGGCGCAAAGAGATGCCGGCTGACTTTTCCATGCAAGCGGCTCACGCCATTCACCGACCCGCTCCCGCGGATGGCGAGATACGCCATGTTGAAACTCTCCAGGGAGTCATTCGGGTTCTGGCGGCCCAAGGCCAGCAAGTCGCGGAGTTCTATGCCGAGTTTCTGCTTGGCATAATTACCGAGGTATTGCTCAATAAGCGCCGGATCGAAACGGTCAAAGCCGGCGGCTACTGCGGTGTGAGTGGTGAAGAGATTGCCAACCCGAGTCGCGGCCAGCGCCACCTCGAAAGACTGCCCGGTTTCTTCCATGAAACTTCGGGCTCGCTCCAACACCGCGAAGGCCGCATGACCTTCATTGAGGTGACAGACCTCGGGTTTAAGTTCGAGCGCTCGGAGCAATCGCCAGCCGCCGATCCCGAGCAGTAATTCCTGCTTGAGACGCAACTCCGGTCCGCCCCCGTAGAGCTGGCTCGTGATCCCGCGATGAGCGGGAAAGTTCGCCGCGTCATTGCTGTCGAGCAGATACAGCTTTACTCTGCCGACCTGGACCTGCCAGGCGCGCAGCCAGACCGAGTAACCAGGCAGCGCGATCTCGAGCCGCAACCACTCCCCATTGGGTTGGCGTAATGGAGTGATCGGTAACTGTCCGGGATCGTTGTAAGGATAGAGAGCTTGTTGCGCACCGTTTTTGTCGATCACCTGGCGAAAATAACCCTGCTGGTAGAGCAGCCCAATTCCGACCACCGGCACGCCCAAGTCGCTGGCTGCTTTGAGTTGATCGCCGGCCACATTGCCAAGTCCTCCCGAATAGATGGGGAGCGCTTCACTCAACATGAATTCCATGCTGAAATACGCGACGCCGGTCAAGGAGGCTTGTGGATGCTTTTGCTGAAACCATGCAGAAGTCTCCGCCGCGTGATGCTTGGCCCGGAGCAGTTCGTCGATGTTCTTACGGAAAGCAGGATCGGCGAGCACGCGCTCAATCTGACTGCGCGAGACCGTCTGCAGTACAACCCAGGGGTTTTGTGTGAGTCCCCACAGCGTAGGATCAAGCGTCATCCACACACCGTCGGCAGCGTGGTTCCACGACCAGCGCAGGTCCAGCGCAAGCTCCGCGAGAGAATCGAACCCCGCAACTTCCGTGGGTAGATATCCGTGTGTCGAGTTAGGGTGGTTCTGGTCGGTCATGATTTCTCGGCACTTCCCTTCAAGATGGCTTCGTCAGATGCTGTGGCGACCCGGTGACTGAAAGGACTTGCTTAGCGTGAGCGGGGAATTACGACCTGCAACTCTCCGCTCTGAAGTGTTGCCGCGGAGAGTGCTGGATCAACATCAAAACGAACTTCGACAACGCGCAAAACCCGATGCAGCCTTGCCCATACAACACACGCGGAAACTAAGCAGCTACCACTGCCGCTTCGTCGGAGTGCAATGAGAATTCGACCGGATTCGTAGTTTTGATGATGTCCCTGGCCTGCGCTACCTCTGCCGCCGTTCCGTGCACGATCAGCAGGAACTGATCGGTCTTGAGTGCCGTTTCGTACCTCACGATGCTGTCCTTAGGAATTCCTATGCTGTAGAGACCAGCTCCCAGGGCACCCAACGCTCCCACCTCCACCGCACCTTCCAGCCCTGCCACGATCCATGCCACCACCGGTCCCGCAGCTAGGATTGGTCCGAGCCCCGGAATAATGAAAAGAGCGGAGCCGAACAACAGTCCCCAGAAACCTCCCCAGAACGCTCCAACTTTGCCCCAATACTTCATGCGGTCGCCGGTGTTGTAGTAGCCCACCACCTGCTCATCTGTGTGGTAGCCTTTTCCAACAATCGACAATTTATGCAGGTCAACCCCGCCGCGCTGCAGCTCTTTCACTGCTTGATCCGCTTCCGTATGAGTGTGATACACCGCGACAACTGAATTCTCTTTGGACATTTCCTCGTCTCCTCGGGGACTCGATGTCGTTCTTAGACGATCAAGCGAAGTCCCACCCGAATCATGACAGCGCACCCACCAGGAAACTGTCCCTTATTGCACAGTGTCGGCGGAGAGCGCATGGGTGTATGCGGCCTACAGACCAACACGGATCTAATGATCGTGCGGCGCGTCCTCTCAGTTCTGGGATGGACCAATGTGTAGGGCTGTGTAGGGCGCTGACTCGCATAATTCCGCCAGCACAGTTTTGCGAGAATTAGCGTCGCGGGCCGGCAGTGGTCGGCCTCTCTGCCCGTAACGTTCACATTCCTGCATTCTCGTTGTGATCCACAGACCCGCCTTTCGGATGGCGCATCCGATTGGCCGGGCGCAGGTGAGCACTCTTGCTCAGAAGAATGGCAACGCCGCTGTTAAGGTGGGATTCTTGGGGAAGAGAGCAAGACGAACCTTCTAATGACAACCTCTGCACTCGATTTCGTGACTGCGACTGCTGCAGTTTTCGCACCGGCACAGCTCAAATATGGCAGCTCGATATGCAGGACCGAAAATGCAGTCAATAACTACCCAGGAGGCAAATAATGTTAGCGAACACTACCCATTTGAAGGGCCTGGTAATCCGGGCCACGGATGGCGAAATTGGAACGGTAGATCAACTGTACTTCGATGACGAGTCATGGGCTATCCGTTATCTCACCGTTAAGACCGGCAACTGGCTTGGCAGCCGGCGAGTGCTGATCTCGCCAATTTCCGTCGTCCACACCGACTGGCAAGCCCGGCGATTGGATGTGGCGCTGACAAGAAAGCAAGTGGAGAATAGCCCCGATATCGATACTGACAAACCCGTCTCGCGACAGCACGAGGCAGCGTACCTGGGGTATTACGGATATCCCAATTATTGGGGCGGTACGTTTTTGTGGGGACCAGGGTATTACCCGTCGGGATTGGCTACTGAAGTCGCTGCTTCGAAAGAGACCCAAAAGTTGGAAAGAATCCAGAAAGAGTCGGCGGATTCTCATCTGCGCAGTACTGCCGCCGTCACCGGCTATCACATCGAGGCTATGGATGGCGAAATCGGCCATGTGGCAGGTTTTTTCATGGACGATGAAACCTGGGCTATCCGCTACATTGAGGTTGCAACGCGCAATTGGTGGCCCGGCAAGAGGGTACTGTTTTCACCTGCGTGGATTCAAGAGGTCAGTTGGGAGAATTCCAAGGTCGATGTCGGCCTCTACCGGGATGCGATCCAGACAGCGCCGCTCTTCGTCGATTCCGTGCCGCTCACCCGTGAATATGAAGACCGGCTCTACCGTCACTATGGCCGGCCCCTTATTGGGTGCAAGAAGACGAACACAAGCCTGTTTTCTCCCTAAGCGGCGCTTGAGTAGGGCATGGACATCCAGTAAAACGGCTGCGAATGATTTTCGCTTGTAACGCAGCGTCCCATCGCAACTTTGAACGTTCCCTCTGGAGACCAGCATGATGAACAACACCGAACACCTGCATCCGATGGGCGAGAGTCATCATAGCCACGGCCAAACCCCTTACTGGAAGCGTGCCCATCATGATTGGCGCTTCTGGTTCGGCCTTATCGCCATGCTGGTGGCCATCGGTATCTACGTCGGAACCAATGACTTGTCGATGGTGCCTTCTGGCCGCCAGAAGCAGATGCCGTCTGGTAGCCGAGTTCCATGAACTTCGTGGACGAGAGGTTTGAGCTTGGCAACTGCGCTTTAGACGCTCAAGCGCTCATGGTGCATAACGGCTCAGCGGCAATAGATGAGCGCAAGAAACATCCTTGATCAAACAGTTAGGCAGGAGATCAGCATGCAGATCCAAGTCAATACAGACCATACAATCGAAGGTCACGAGGCGCTGGCCGCTCGGATCAGGGGCGTAGTGGAGAATGCCTTGAGCCGAATGAGCGATCACATTACGCGGGTGGAGGTTCACCTGATCGACGAGAGCGGCCCTAAGAGCCGCAAGAATAACAAACGTTGCATGATGGAGGCGCGCCTTGAAGGCCGCCAGCCGATCGCGGTCATCGACGAAGCTGCGACTCTGGACCTGGCCGTCGATGGCGCCGCAGATAAATTAGCTAGGTTGATCGAGCATACGCTCGGCAAACTGCACGATCTACGGACGCACAGAACTGATTCGCCTTCTCCCGAGCCAACATTCCCAGACCGGTCATGATCGACACCACCGTAAGCCTGGCTGTCGACGACAGGGAAGGCGCATTGAACCAAGCCCTTCTCTATCCTCTGCGATTCGAACCGATCTATCAGTATAGGCTGTGGGGCGGCCGGCATTTCGCCAGCTTGCTCACCGCACCCCTGCCCAGCGGCCCTATTGGCGAAGCTTGGCTGCTCAGCGACCGCGATGACCATCAAAGTTGCGTCACCAATGGATCGCTCAAAGGGCGGACCATCGGTCAATTGCTACAGCAATTTCCGGAGCAAATGCTGGGAAAGCTGGCCGGGCGCTTTCCCCGATTTCCACTGCTGCTGAAGTTCCTCGATGTACACGAAATGCTTTCGGTTCAAGTGCATCCGACGAAAGCGAACAAGAACCTGTTGCCCGCGGGTGAGACCGCGAAGACCGAAGCCTGGGTCGTGCTTAAAGCGGGGCCGGAAAGCCGCATCTATGCAGGCCTGAAGGCCGGAACAACCGCAGCCGCTCTTCGGCTGGCGCTGAAGGAGGGGACGGTAGTGAACCAGCTCGCAGAGTTCACTCCGAAGCCCGGCGACGGAATTTTCCTGCGGGCTGGGACGGTTCACGCTCTGGGCGGCGACATCGTCGTGTTCGAAATTCAGCAAAATAGCGACGTGACCTTTCGCCTGTATGACTGGGACCATCTTGACGCAAAGACGGGCAAGCCGCGGTCGCTTCAAGTGGATCAGGCGATTGCCTGCATTGATTTTGCCGAAGGTCCGGTCCGTCGGGTGATGCCCGTGGTGGAGACGAAGACCCCAGTGGAGCGCGAGAGGCTTTTTCATTGCGAACATTTCTCGTTATGGCGCCTGCGCGGACAGTCGCCGTTTTCCGTCGGCGCAGCCGGTGTGCCGCGCGTGCTGGTATGCATCGGCGGCGGTGGACAGGTCGAGCACGGAGGTGCTACTTACTCTGTCGCAAAGGGTGATGTATTTCTGTTGCCGGCGATAATCGGTGCCTGCACTTTTCAACCCCGCAGCGCGGTGAACTTGTTGGAAATTGCGCTGCCGGATTGAAATACCAGGAATTCAGAGGCGGAAAGGGGAACATGGTGAAGAAGCTAATCGTGTTTGATCTCGACGGAACCCTTGCCGAAAGTAAATCAGCTCTTGATCCCGAAATGTCGGGACTGCTGCACGACCTTCTCCCGATCGTCAAAGTAGCCATCATTTCCGGAGGGGATTGGCCGCAGTTTGAAAAACAGGTGGTGTCCAAACTTCCTAATGACGCACGCCTGACGCAGCTATCGCTGCTTCCCACTTGTGGAACAAAGTTCTACCAGTACTCAGGGGAATGGAAAAAACTTTATGAAGATGATTTCACCAAGGATGAGCGAGCGACGATACTCAGTTCCCTCAACAAAGCGCTGGGAGAAGCTGGTTACAAAGTCGCAAAGGCCTGGGGAGAAGTCATCGAAGACCGGGGAAGCCAGATAACATTTTCCGCGTTAGGTCAGCAGGCGCCGCTAGAAGAAAAAAATAAATGGGATCCCGATTACGCCAAGCGGAAGAAGATCAAATCGATTCTTGACAACATTATTCCCCAGTTTTCTGTCCGAATCGGCGGTTCGACCTCGATTGATATCACGAAGCCCGGCATTGACAAGGCATACGGAATCGGAAAGCTGCGTGACCTCCTGCACGTTTCAGTGAAAGAGATGATCTATATCGGCGATGCCTTGTTCGTGGGAGGGAATGACTATCCCGCGGAAAAAGCAGGCGTCGATTGCATCCCGGTCAAGGGTCCTGAGGAGACGAAGCGAGTTATACAAACAATCATCGCTTGCTTAGCAGATCGCGATCAGGCCGCATGATGAGAATCGCTGAGGCCTTGATGGGCGGATTCAAGTTGCGGCGTTTGGCAATGTTGATGGAGCCGCAGCCGGGGAATCCGCAGGAGATCGAAGGCGTACTGAATCCGGCTGCCGCTCGTGGCCCGGACGGTGAACTTTACCTGTTCCCGCGCCTGGTTGCGCGGGGCAATTACTCGCGCATCGGCATTGCCCGCGTGCAGTTCAACAAGGCCGGTGATCCCTCGGGCGTCGAGCGTCTGGGCATTGCACTGGAACCTGAAGCCGATTATGAGCTGCAGCCCGACGGCAGTGGCGGTTGCGAGGATCCCCGCATCACGTTTGTGGAACCGCTTCACCGTTACATAATGACTTACACGGCCTTTTCGTCCCGTGGCCCGCGGATCGCCGCCGCAAGTTCGAAGGACCTCTTCCACTGGCAACGCCTGGGGCTTGTTCCTTTTGCTCCGTATCAGGGGATCGACCTCAGCAACGTTGACGACAAGGATGCCTGTCTGTTTCCAACCGCCATTCCGAATCCTTCCGGCGAACCGGAGTTGGCCATGCTTCACCGGCCTCTATTTCCCGGCACTCGGCCCGAGGAAACCGCGTGTGGTCCCGCTGCCCGCGACCTCGATATAGGTCGCGAGAGCATCTGGATTTCCTATCGCCCCATTTCCATGGAAGCTTTTCAGCCAAGTCTCCGAATACAGTTCTCGCATCATCGTTTAGCAACTCCAGTATCGCCCTGGGAACGGCTCAAAATTGGCTGCGGTACCCCGCCGATCCTGACGCGGCATGGATGGCTCATTGTCTACCACGGGGTGAGCGAAATCCTGGATCCAAGCACAGAGGGTGGAAACAAAGATGCACACGAGCTTTGCTACTCGGCCGGCGTAATGGTGCTCTCGGAGGAGCATCCACAAGTGATCCGCTATCGCTCGGCGAAGCCAGTGCTCACCCCGACGTTGCCGGAGGAATGTCACGGCACCGTCGCTCACGTCGTGTTCCCCACCGGCATCGACCGTCGCGACGATCTCGGCTTACCCAGCCGCTTCGATGTTTACTACGGGATGGCTGACTACCGGATCGGCGTGGCACGCCTTGACGTGCCGGACGTCTTGCCGCAGGAAGGCATCGCTGACTCAGCGACGGCAAGCGTGTAAGCGTGTCTGAGTTTGGGAATTCATAACACGGTACCAATGGGTGGCACACCTTCGCCGGACATACTCTACCCTGCTCCGCGCTACTAGAGCCCAGCTCAAGGTCATGCATGAACTGATGCGGCATTCAACGATCTGCATCACTCTGGACACCTACACCCAGGCCATTACCAGTGAGAGCGCGCTGCACAAACCGCCGTGGTGTCGCTTTTCGTACGGAAATAAGAAGAGAGGCAAGGCCAGCTAGTGAAGAAACGCGGAGCACCACTCAGGCCGAAATAGCAGTCGGAAGCGTCAGGAGCGCTGTTTTCGGCACTTAAGCTTGTGCCTGTTCGGCACCCTTTTTTGCCTACGCCGGGATGACGCCATTTCTGTAAGTGCTTGATTTGAAATGGCGGGGACGACGGGACTCGAACCCGCGGCCTCTGCCGTGACAGCGAAATCTTCACCCGTAACTAACTGAAAACACGCGGCACGGATGGCGCTACAAAAACGTTTTAATGACCCTCGGAAACAGTTCGTGGACCCTTATTGGACCATAATTTCTGGTGTGCTTTCACACGGCAGAGGTCTCAGCCTCAATGAGATTTGTCTCTCATGCATGACATGTGGTGAACCTAATCTTTGGAACGGAAATCGGTATGGACGGAGTTTTACAGTGATTCGAGGTCCGGAAATCCGTACGAAGCAATCGGTTATCCGCCGAGAACCTGAAACGAACTATGCTCGGACAGCGCAAACCGCACAGAACCTCACTCGTACGAGGTCAATGGCTGACGGATCAATCGACCCTCTGCTACAATTCATCACAGAGCATGGACAGATGCTCGGCGTCGCGATTGCCTGCGGATGGTTTTTGGAGGTTTTTCATACTGTCCATTTACTGTCCATTTCAGACCGAAAACTGGTTATATTCGGTGGAACGGATTGAAGCAGGCGAAACGGTTGACAGCAAGAATAGACAGTAAACATGCGGGTTTGGCCCTAACCGTATGAAAAGCGAGTGGGGACGTAGTTCAGTTGGTTAGAACGCTGCCCTGTCACGGCAGAGGCCGCGGGTTCGAGTCCCGTCGTCCCCGCCAATTCTTTCAAGCACTTGCAAGGAATTGGCAATTTCGATCATGGTCCAATTTGGTCCAGTTAGGCCAGTGCTTCTCCCTTGTTGAGCACCATGCGAACAAGTTTGCTTTGTGCCAGCCGCTTGTTCGGCATACCCGCCTGAGCGTAAAGATCCAGCGTAATGCGACTGTTCGCATGACGTAGGAGCTCCTGTACCACCTTCACTTCCTCGTTGTTCTGAGTCAGCAAAGTTGTGTACGTGTGACGGAAGGTGTGGAACCCGACCCGCTTCTGGATCTTCGCCGCCTTGACTGCCGGTCGTCCGTATCGTCGCCAGAGGGTCTCTGGCCAGAGCGGTTGCTTGCCTTTCATTGTCGGCGAGGCAAACACCCAGTCGGTTTCGCGATTGTACGGCGCAGTTAGCCTCAGCTTGAGCAGGGACTCTGCCAAAGCAGCGTCGAGTGGTACATCCTTGGCGGAAGCTTCCGTCTTGGGAGCACCCTGGACCATCATCACAACGGAACGGCGAACATGGATTACGAGGTTCTCGAAGTCCACATCCTCCCATTGCAGGCCGATCAGTTCTCCACGTCGCAAACCGGTGAAGGCGTCCAGTTCTGCCGCCGTTCGAAGAGGTTCTGGCAATTCTTTGAGCAGTGCCATGATCTCGTCGGGCGTCAGGACATCGGGCGTCCTCATTCGCTTCGCGCTTTGACGTACGCTCTTGATCGGGTTTCGGTCCGTCCACTCCCACCGGATCGCATGAGAAAACAAGGCGCTCATCAGATTCCTGATTTTGGCCCGGCTCCCACGTGCCAACGGCATTATTTTCAACCACGCTTCGACATCCACCGCTTTCACCTCGGAAAGACGGTAAGACCGCCAGCGTGGAAGAACCCACTTTTTCAAGTAAATGTCGTAGGCATATTGCGTGGAGTAGGACTTGTGATGCTCGTCTGCGCTTCCAGTCGCTGGCTTCTGCTTTGAAAAAATGTCCGGCAGTTCGTGCTCCTGGTAGTGCTTGACGAGGGTCTCGACGCTCACGTTCTTGAGCAGTTGTTGCGGGGTTTGTCGGTTGATGGTTAGACGGATTCCCGGAACGAAGGTGTGGTCGTCACATGCCGGAGGCGAGTCTGCCGCTCCCTGCTCGACCCGCAAATCTCAAGATCGCCTACACGGCTCCGAGCCTTTCGGTGCCTTCACGAGTTCGATTTCGTTACAAATTGGAAGGAATCGACAGCGACTGGCAGGAGGCGGGCGGGCGTCGCGAGGCGTTCTATACCAGGCTTGCCCCAGGCAAGTACCGTTTTCGTGTGATCGCCTGCAATAACGACGGGCTCTGGAACGAGCAGGGGGCAACACTGGACTTCAGTATCGCGCCTGCATGGTTCCAGACTATCTGGTTCCGCGCGCTATGCATCGCCGCTGCGATGCTGATGATCTGGGGCGTTCATCGCCTACGGATGCGGCAGATTCACAAATCCCTCAGCGCCCGTTTTGATGAGAGGCTGGCAGAACGCACTCGCATGGCGCGGGAACTCCATGACACGTTTTTGCAAACTCTTCAGGGCAGCAAGTTGGTTGCCGAAGATGCGCTGGAAAAGTCATCCGACCCGATCCACATGAGACGGGCGTTGAAGCAGTTGTCTGTCTGGCTTGCACAAGCAGTCCAAGAAGGGCGAACTGCACATTGATGTGTCTTTTTCTGTGAGGGGAGGTTCGAAGGAGATGCACCCGATCGTGCGCGACGAGGTCTACCGGGTCGGCTATGAGGCCATTCGTAATGCCTGTGTGCACTCGCGTGGGAGTCGACTAGAGGTTGAATTGAAATATGGGCACGATCTTAGTGTCCAAGTTAAGGACAATGGTGTCGGCATCGACCCTGCGCTCGCGGAGCAAGGCGAGGATGGACACTTCGGTTTGCAAGGTATGCGGGAACGAGTTGCGCGCATCGGCGCTAAGCTCACGGTTATTAGTTCCGCCGATTCCGGAACCGAGATTACTGTGATTGTCCCCGGAAGCATCGTCTTTCGCAAGCCCATCGCCAGTCCACTCGAAAAGATAAGAACCATCCTTCGGCGAGTAGGTCCGGCCTCCCGCCCCGATTGACAATCGAACCCGGCCGGATTAACCGCAATACCCGCTTGACCCGGTCCTGGACCTGCAGAAAAATCTAGGCTGAATTCTGTAGTTCTTGAGGTTTCTCAAGCCTCGGAACATTCCATATCTTCGTGAACATGTTGTCCATGTAGTCGCTGGAGTTCATGAATTCGTCATGCAACGGACGAAACAATTCTGTGCTGAGCTCACCGCCGAGCTTCTGCCGTCCGCTGAGAAGGAACTTGCTGCTTACGCGCTTGCGGTACAGGAGGTATTTGGTTGTGACGAATCCCGTCAGTCCATCGAAGATTGGATGCAAGAAATCGAAGGGATGGATTGGCCGAGCGAGAGCGCAATTCCGGACTGGCGTCTATTATCGATTGCCGCGGCGGTTCGGCTTGCCCGGAGAGTCAACGTCAAGACGGGCAAGTCCGAAACCGTCGTGATTCCCAGTTACGAGGTCGTGATCAAACCATTGCAATAAGACGAGGAGACTGGTCGTGGAAATCTGGCAAATTGGAATCATACTTGTGGGTGTTGCAATGCCAGCTTTGGCAGCCATTAACCCGGTCGACAAGAAGAATGGAATCGTCGACGTTCCAAGCAATCACTCGGTTGACCAGACCGTGGAAAGGCTCAAGGACATTCTTCAAGCAAAGGGAATCACACTGTTCGCTTTGATCGACCACAGCGGGGAAGCAGGAAAGGTGGGGATGAAAATGCCTCCCACGAAGCTGCTGATCTTCGGCAATCCCAAAGGGGGCACCCCTCTCATGCTGGCTGCCCCCAGCGTTGCGATCGACCTTCCTCTGAAGATTCTGGTTTGGCAAGACAGCCAAGGGAAAGTGTGGCTTTCATATAACAGCCCCGCGTACTTGCAGGAGCGGCACGGCTTGCCTCAGGACTTGCTGCAAAATATCGCCGTCGTGGGAACATTAGCAGCCAAGGCCGGGGAGTAGTAGCTTGTCCGAAGTGCTCAGGCGTCGCGCTCAACTCGCGCGAAAGCGAGGAGGAAAATGAGAACTGGGTGGCGACTATTAATACCTTCAGTCTTCTTCTGTGCGCTAGCAATACAAGCGATGCAGCATGACTCCCACCTGCAGATGCCGAATGAGTCGACTGGTGATCCTGATTGGTCCGAGTTGACTTCAAGCATGGAGAGGATGCACGTCGCCATGGCAGCGATAGGGCCGTCCGGCGCGACAGATGTTGACTTTGTCAGGTTGATGCTGCCGCATCATCAGGCGGCTATCGAAATGGCCAAAACTCAGCTGCTCTATGGCAAAGATCCACAGATGCGCAGGTTGGCGCAAGAAATCCTCACTGACCAACAATCGGAGATTCAGTTGATGCAGCTTTGGCTAAAACAGCACCAGCCGCAAGAGACGAGCAAGACGCGCGGTTTTCCAGGGGACGAGGAGAACTAGTATGAAGATCATCCGCTGGTTTCAAATATTCTGCTTTCTCTCCGTGTCGTTTGCGCAGCAGGCGCCGTGGGGGCGGCCGGACATTCCCGTGTCCAGCCACGATCGCGTTTACGCGGCAAACCAGACTTCCAACAAAGCAGCGCACGCCAAGCAACCACTACCAGCGGTACTTGGCCTCGACATGGCCGGGACGGTCGAAGCAGTTGGCGCGGGTGTCACAGCTTTTAAGGTGGGTGATGAAGTCTATGGAATGGTCGGCGGCGTCGGCGGACTCCAGGGGACCCTCGCCGAGTTTATCGCCGTTGACGCGGCCTTGCTCGCTCACAAGCCGAAGAATCTTTCGATGCGTGAGGCGGCGGTGCTTCCTTTAAGCACGATAACCTCGTGGGAGGGACTTGTGGACCGGGCCAAGGTTGGCGCTGGCAACAAAGTGCTGATCCACGCGGGAGCCGGCGGCGTCGGTCACATTGCGATTCAAATTGCGCATGCCTTCGGCGCAGAAGTTTTCTCTACGGTTTCCGCGGACAAGAAGACTGTCGTCGAAAATCTTGGTGCTACAGCCATCGATTACGAAACAGTCCCGGTAGAAGAATATGTCGCCACCTGCACCGCCGGACAAGGGTTCGACATCATCCTCGACACCGTCGGCGGGGCGACACTCGACGCTTCGTTTGCTGCGGTCAAGCGCTATACCGGTCACGTCGTAAGCATCCTCGGATGGGGAACACACTCTCTAGCTCCGCTGTCATTTCGGGGTGCCACCTATTCAGGCGTATTTACTTTGTTTCCTCTCATTAGCGGCGAAGCCAGGCAACATCACGGCGAGATACTCGCGCGGGCAGCATCGCTAGCGGAGGCTGGAAGACTGAAGCCCCTTCTCAGCCAGCGCCGCTTTTCAGGGGCCGATATTGGCGCTTCTTACGAGCTCGTCGAATCTGGATCCCTGGGCAAGGTAGTTGTCGAACTCTAAATTCAAATCAGTGGGTGACAAAATGGAGACGGTTCAGGAGTCGGCAAAGGATTTGCGAATTCCGCGGGCGTCGATTCACCGGGTCGAGGCAGACGGCCTCAAAATCTTTTATCGAGAAGCGGGCCCCAGCGACGCTCCTGTCGTGTTATTGCTTCATGGCTTCCCAACATCATCATTTCAGTATCGAGAATTGATTCCTCGCCTGGCTGATCGCTATCGAGTCGTTGCGCCCGACCTTCCGGGATTCGGTTTCACCGAAGTCCCAGACGAACGCCATTACAAGTACTCGTTCGACGGCCTGGCTAAGACGATTCTTGCCTTCACTGATGCGCTTGGTCTCACGCGTTACGCGCTGTATGTTTTCGACTACGGCGCACCTACCGGTTTTCGCTTGGCGATGTCGCGCCCGGATCGCGTGACCGCGATCATTTCGCAAAACGGTAATGCCTATGAAGAAGGTCTGGGGAACGCCTGGGCTCCCATCCGGCGCTACTGGAGTGAACCATCGTCCGAGAACCGCGCGGCGATTCGGACAGCTCTGAACCTCGAAGGATTGCGCCGGGAGTATTCCTCAGGCATTTCAAACCCGGACTTAATTGCGCCCGAAGGTTATACGCTCGATGCCGCGCTGATGGCGCGGCCTGGCAACACGGACATCCAGTTGGATCTGTTTCTCGACTACGCCAACAACGTGAAGCTCTACCCAGCTTTCCAGGAGTACTTCCGAAAAGCACAGCCGCCTCTGCTCGCAATATGGGGGAGACATGATCCATATTTCGTCCCTGCAGGCGCCGAGGCCTTCCGGCGCGACAACCCGAACACCGTGGTTCAACTGCTCAATACCGGACATTTCGCACTCGAAACGCACGTCGAAGAGATTGCCTTGGCAACGAAACAATTCTTGGCGAAGGTTGTTCGCTGAAAAACAAACTAAGATGCTAAAGCTCTCAACAACATGGACGATGACCACTCTGGCAGTCGGGCTTATCGTTTTGCTTGTACGCCCTTTGGGAACGCAATCTGAGGTCGGCTTCTCCGCTGGCCGCCCCTCTGATGTTGCCTCGACGATGCAGACGGCAAGAGGAGCCATCATTGGGGATTGCGGCATTTCGCGCGCCGGTTCTGGAGGCGGCGACGTCGACTACGTGATGGTCTACAAATCGGATCAAAGCATTGTTTGCGTGGATCGCGAATTCTGGGCAAACCCGCAGAATGCATCGGCTATCCCCAGATTCTTTCCTTACTTCGATGCCGTGATTGCTCAAGATAAGGTTCTGTTTCCCGTGGTGCCCACCAAGACGCAATTCGTATTTAAGATCACGACCCCGACCGGAGGAGCCGCCACTGGGTGTGGGTTTTCGAAATGGGGGCTTCAAAGCACGTTCTGTAACACCGTTACAGGCGATGCATTTACCAGCGCACTAAAAGACCCCATCTCTGGAGAGCTGGTTCAGGGTTTTTGGGGATATCTGCTGCCACTGCACGAGTCAATCAACGTGTTCACCGGACTCCTTTCCAGCGGTTGGCCCATGGATTGGTGGGCGGATCACCGAAGCCCCTTTCCAAATGCGATGGACGCAGTCTTCATGCAATCCATTGCCGATAATAGCGCCGCGCTCGACCCGGCAACTAAGCGGAGCTTGCGCGCTTCCGCCAGACTGCAGTTGGAACGCTTTACCGATCCGGAGAATCACACCGGCAAATACGACACCGAAGTAGTCATGTTTCTAGACTTCTTCAATAAATACGGCGGGTTCAAAGCGTATGCCGATACCTTCCGATATGCCATTGTCCAGGATGGTTTGCGATGGACCTCAGTCTCCAAAGACCGGAACTTCACCGGAGATGATAACTATAGTGAGAACCTGAGCGAATACGTCATCGCCTACTTGCACCTCGGCCTTGGTGTCAGCAGCAATCTCACATCGGCTTTTCGCAGTTATGGCGTGGGGACATTGGACAAACGAGTCCGGCCCTACGAAATCGCTGCCAACAATGTAAAAGCTATCGCCGACGCCCATTGTTCGATTCGCTCGGCTGTGAATGCTGGATTCAAGGTCGGGCACGAACTCTCCGAACTCCGGAAGGGCAATTTCAAGACCGCTCAAGCCAGTGGAGGCACGAGTACATCATGCCCAAGCGAGTGCGTCTTCAGTGACAACAAGTGCATGGCGAGATTTTAGACAAGAAAGGAAGTAATCGACTCGGGAGTAACAACTTTAGCTCGATCGCAACAAGTAGGGATGTGCATCGGAAATACAGAAGGCAAAAAAGGAGAATCTTCATGGCAGCCATGCCACAAAACCCAATGACCGAGCAGGACGCTAACAAGGCAATCGTACGAGCGAGCTTTGATCGTTGGAGAAGCGGCACAGGCGGTCCGTTCGAATTGTTGGCGCCAGAGACAGAATGGACGATAGTTGGCTCGTCTCCACTGTCAAAGACGTATCACAGTCGCCAGGAATTTCTCGACAATGTAATCATGCCCTTCAACGCCCGGATGATGAAGCCGCTCGTCCCAAGCGTGCGAGGCATATTCGCGGATGCCGACATGGTCATCATCCTGTTCGACGCTGGTGCCACTGCGAAGGACGGTCTACCATACCGAAACACCTACACGTGGTATTTCCAGATGAAAGAAGGGAAGGTCATCAAGGCGATTGCATTCTTCGATACCAGAGACTTTGACGAATTCTGGACCCGTGTTTCGCCAGCATCCTGAGATTCGCGGTTACGATCCCGCAACGCGGGTCGCATGACTGAAAAAAGCAGTGTGAGTTTTGAACGGGAAAAATCGCAGAGAAGCCCGGCGGAAAACACGCCCCGGCAGAATGCTATTGTACGAAACTAAGAATTCGTACGTAAGTAACTGGAAACAAACTAGATATTGGTGGAGGCGACGGGAGTCGAACCTTTCATCCCCATTTAGATTCTGTAACTTACTAATTCTACAAATGGACTAAAGTGCCAAAAGGCCTACAGAACCCTGTCCATCGTACAATTATCGTACAATTTTGCTTGTTGAAAAGCCGCCACCTGCCCCGAAAAACATCGAACCCCTTTCGCGAAGAGATCGAACATACCTCCATTTACTATTTTCACAGTCCACGTTAATCGAAAATAGACGCCTTGGCTATTCTCGTGCCGCGAAACGGAAAACCGGGCTAAGTCGATAACTTCCGAGTAGCCCGTGATCCGCCCAGAATCGAGGCCAAGTGACGAGATCACTTTCTACTAGCCGACTTCCCGTTACCAATCTGGCCAACTTCCTCGAAGCCCGTTTCTGGCCAGTGTCGGGCACTTGTCTGATTGCCGCAGTTGATGGTTACTGTTCGCTGCTGGGAGATCGCGACCTTTTTGTGCATCACAACCAGGAATCCAAGCAGCGTGTTGCTCCTGCAAACTGATGAGTCTGGCCCCTTCAAAGGTCGAAAGGACTCTGAGATGCAGACCGCTTGAAAACCTTTGGAACAATCTGGCCTCTAGGTGATCCAGAACCTAGGTACTTGCCGTATTAGGCACGGGCAGCTCAGTCAAAGAATCCCACGAGAAGCCCCATGATAGATTTTCTATATGGTTTCGGTTCGTCTGGCTCTATTGTCACTGGTGGCTGCTGCTTGGATTGCGCCGGTGGTTGCGCAGACAGGTGCGGCTGAGCCGCGGTCCTCATCATCGCAGCCTCATGAAATGACCGCCACAGACGCGGGGAGGTACTTGGAACGCTGCATCGCAGACCTGAATCTACTAGCCTGCAGGCACGCGGAGAAATTGCTGTTGAGCACGAAGGAAAGATCCCAGGTCCTCACCTATGAATTCATAACCGAACCACTCGGCCCTGAATCGAAAACTCTACTTGATGATGCGATCCGGCTCGACCCGCAAAACGCGCTAGCGTATTTTTTGCGCGCCTCCTGCTGTACCGACAAACCGGAAGAAGCAGTGAAATCATATCGGAGAGCGATTGAACTGAATCCGGAATGGAAGCGCTATTACGTGGACGTGGCCATTCTGGCCGATAGCGCCGATAGTTATAAAAGCAGCGACGAAGGGTTGAGACTATGGCAGATCGCATTAGAAAGTGCGCCCGATGATCCGCGCTCATATGCGGGCTATGGAAACGCATTGAAGTCGCGCGGAAAAATTGCCGAAGCAGAAGCAGTGTTTCAAAAAGGCCTCATGGCAAATCCTTACGATGCGCGGTACGCGTCTGGATTGTGTTCGCTATACATCGAGCAAAAGAATCTGACGAAGCTCCGTCCAAGTTGCACGACAGCAATTCGGCTCGATAGCGAACAGCTGGAAACCCTGGCGTGGCAGCTGAACGGAATCAAGGAGTATCCGCTTGCAGAGTCGGCATATCGGAAGGCCCTGGAGCGAGGCTTCGATCCGCAGCACACATTGGAACTGAACCTCGCCAGCACACTGGTTGTGGAAGGCAAAGCAGCCGAAGCGGCAGAGATCTATAAAGGGTATCTGGCCGGGCATTCCAGCGATTTTCTATACAGAGATGCGTATGCATCGGCGCTCGAGGCCTCTGGTGATCTCAAGGGCGCAGAAGAACAATATATAGAGGCTGCCGATGAGCACAGTGATTGCACGACGCACGGCTCTCTTGGGCTCTTCTACCTGCACCAAAAAAGATATCAAGAAGCGTTCGGTCAGTTCGATCAGGCTTTCCAGGATCAATGGGACTGCTCCACCCCTGTCTATGCTCTGACGAACGAGATGAAATCCTTCGGCCCGGAGCAACAAAATGTTTCGCGATTCGAAGAGAGAATACTGGCAAGGGTACATCCGAAGGAAGACGAGAAAGTGGCCAACACCTGGTACCGCTTTGCCAAGCTCGCGCATGACTTCGGCCGAAACGATGAGGCGGCGACGGCGTACCGCAAGGCAGCCGATTTGAGTCCCAGGCAAGCGTTTCCGCTCGGAGGACTCGGATGGGCATTGTATGACGCTGGCCGATATCAGGAAGCCATCGCCGCTTTCGAAGAAGCCGAGAAGCGTCAGCCCGGGTACCTAAAGAGCGCGCCAGATGTAGAGAAGCGATACCAGGAATCACTCGCAGCAGTCAAAGGACAGAAGCCATGAGGAAGAGTGTGCTGCTGGCGCTTGCTCTAATTGCCAGATCAATGGCTCTCGCTGCGGCCGCTACTCCGCCGGACCAGACGACCTCAAAATTCGGATTCTTGTTCGCAGTTGTGCGACCGGACTGTGCCTCAGAAAACTCATGCCGAAGCCAGTTTCAGACCAGGCTAGTGGTGATCGAAGGCAGCAAGATGAGTGTGGCTGTGAATAGTCCGCATCTTTACTTTCCACGTAAGAGCGGATTCTGGGAAATCGGAATCACTTTGCCAAAAATGGCTTCTAGCGCGCAGCCGCAGGCGAACGAGCAGGCAAACGACGAAGAAGCGCAGCAAGTGGAGCCATCCAAAGAGCCTGCTTTGCAGCTATGGGCTGCGCCCGCGGGGGTTAAGCCGACCTTCTCTGAGCCATCGGCCAAGCCGGAAGCGACTCCGCAAGAGGACGACGATGAACTTCGTAGCTTGTCGTTGAGTTGGGTGGGCACCGACTATCTTTCGGTGACCGAACAGATCGGAGAGTACACTTCCAGCCCGCTGATCTTGCCGATTGATGCGGTGGCTCGAAACGACGCGGAGAATCCATGGAGGCCAAAAGCCCCGGACGCCGTGCTTCGGAAAGATCTCGAAAACTGCGTGGATGAAAAGAGCGATTTCAATAATCGGGAGTTTCTCGAAGACGCGGACCAGGCATGGAGCATTGCTCGTGGAAGGATGGCCTGGGAATTCGAATGGACCTTCAGTCACAGTGGCCGCGCACTACGCGGGTATCAGGCTGCCTGTGCGACGTCTCTGCGTCCTCCAAGGGCGCTCGTCGGTAGTGACGCCCTCGAGGTTGGCTGGAACCAGGTTCTGGCCCGAGTCCCGGACGCGCGTACGGCGTTTGCCTCGCCCGATCAATCCTTGGTCCTTGTTTTCACGAACGGCCAGATCCTTGCGCTCAAGCGCGAAGGGACCACGCTCGGAGCGCCGTTCGCGCGGGTGTTTGTGACGAATAGCGAGATTATTTCAGGACAGTGGGCCGTTGGCAAAGACGCGGACGCGTGGGCCGAGCAGCTTGCCCACTCGAAGTCCTGGACCGACAAGACCGAGTCGACTGATAAACGCTGAAGCTATGGTTTGGGAACATACCCATTAACTGAGCTTTCGCATGATATTGTGCGGCTTTGTTCGCCAATGCACACGCATTAGTCGGCTGGCTCTCCAGAAGTCGGCTTCTGGGAAGTTTGCCGGGATCGATACTGATAAACGCGCTTGCGTCCACCGAACTATTGGTTGGCCAGAAACGAGCATCTGGGAAGTGATGAAGAGGGGTCGCAAGGGTCTGCTTGGAAGTCGGAGAACTGGCAGCCATGTTCGTGGTTGACGTAACATCTCCATCTATATTCCTTGGGGCGTTACTTAACGATTGCTGGTTTTGTCGTCTCTTAGTCTTCCTTGGCTCTGGATGCGATGCAATGGAGAGCGAATACTTTTTCCGCTGGCACATTGGCGATACCTTCGTGGGAGAATCTTCCTGTGGAGGACGTCGTGGAACTAGGATTGCGGAAATCGTTCAAGATAGTTGCTCCCGGCAGATCCCTGCGGAGAAGAGTTGCGTATAGCCTGGCCATCGTGAGATTGATCCTCGTGCCCGTCATCTTTCTCGCCGTCTACTACCTGTACGAGATGGGCTTGATTGTAGATCGCATCGTGAGCGTAGATGCTCCGGTCGCGAGACTGGCGGAGCACGCATCCCTTGAAATGCTTGATGCCAGACGTGCGGAGCGCAACTACTTCCTGCTTCGCGATCCGGAATACCTCAAGACAAACCAGGACTCACTTGCAGAGGCGAAACAATCCCTGGAACAGATTCATGATCTCGCGCCTGGAGAAGATTCCGCCACCAAGCAGGCGCTGGAGAATGTGACTCTATATGGCCAACGGTTTCAGGATGCGGTATCACTGACGGAAAAACCAGAAGGTACACCCTTAGGAAGAGCCAGCGAGGTTGTGCGGGCATACGAAACCGATTTGAATGAGCTCTTGAGACAGGCTAGAAACAAAACTCGCTCACAGTTAATCGAAGACCTCCGCAGTCAGGTTGATTCTTTTGACCTCCAAATCGTGAGAACTCTGGAGGCAGGGGATCCCACGTTACGCCGGGTTACTCCCGGTCTGTTGGCGTCAAGCCAGCAGGTGCTGCAACGAGCGGCAGAACTGGAGAGCCGGAGCTGGGCTCGCGTTGAAAAAAATCATCAAGACGCTCGAGATCTCTTTCGTCGTGCCGAATGGGTGCTGAGCACCGTTTCGGCGCTCACATTTCTGCTTAGCGTCTGGATTAGCTTCGTGCTGCCTCGCCAGGTGGTGAAACCCTTGCTGGATCTCAGAGAGGCCGTGGATCAGGCGGCGTCGGGAAACTCTCTGATCGATTTCGAACTACGCGGCGAAGGCGAAGTCGTCGAACTAGCGAAAAGCGTGCGTAACCTGATTGCTTATGCCTTGGATGCGAATTCCCGCTCCGCACCGCAGCGCTCACAGTAGGTCGCAGAATCCACGGGACCCCGAAGCTAGGGTTCGGGCAGAACGGCAAGTGCCGCTTTGGTTATGGCAGACGGGTCGTCCCGCAGTTTGATGAACAGAAGCGTGCCATTGGGACGGGGCACGCTCAATGCGGAGTCAGCAAAACCTGTTGGAACCACAATGTTGTGAGCAAACTGCGAGTCAGAGGCCACGGAATCAATCAGGAACAGATTTTGGCCGATCAAGTTGCACGGCTTATCGGGACTGTCGGGGCAGCGAACCTCCTTCAAAGAGGGAATGCGCACGAGCTTTGCCAGCGGCTGCCAGTCCCCGCGCACACCGCTCTCCGAAACCGCTCGCAAACGCAGCCTGGTCTGGGTGAATAAGATCATGGATGAACCCCCTGCTTCCCAAGGTTTCCCGCGCCGAAGCCGCTCTTCGTTTTTCGCCGCTAGACTGTTGTATTGGACGGTCACCTGTTTGCCATCATCAAACGTACATGGGGCGGTGGCCGATTGTCCGGTCGAGGCCAACTGCTGACCGATACTTGGTAGTGTTAATTGGCTGACTAAGAGAATGCAGAAAACGAGCATACGCATTGTGATCCTCCCTGGCCCGAGTGATGCTGGGCCTCATTCCACATTTGCGCCCTTACTCAGCTCCGCTAACAGGCTTCACGTCATCTAAGTTGGATCTCTGAGTTCGGGTCAGCTAAAGCCCTCCTTCGAACTGAATCAGCAACACGGGAATTTACTGCCCAGTGCATGTTCGACCGCGGATTGTGTCGCTTCGCGAAACTAACACTGGGTATCTGAAGCCCCATCTCCGAGCACTTCAATCCATCCTCCTCTCTAAAGGTGGAATGCTTGCTTGTCCGTTTTCGTTGTATCGTACCACGATATACAATAAGGTGTAGACTTTTCTGCCACTTCCCCGCGTGGTTCAATCGGAACTCTGTTAGCTGCAAGCCCACCCAACGCGGTGACGGTTCTCAAGTACGCCACCGCACGGACTCTCACACATTTACTATTGAGAGTTTGGGAAGGCAACCTTTCTTGCCCCTGACTAAATCCAACTATCTGGATCTGGGGGCTCTGGCACGTTTTCCGAAGGGGAGTTGCTGGAATGTTTTCTCGGCAGTTAACTTCCGAGTTCGCCATTGTGGCGATCCTGTGTGCCGCTGCGGTCTTGTTCTTTCCAGCGGCGCGTGGCCCCTATTCCGCCGTGCATGGACCGGTGACGACTCTGCGGTCTGTCCAAACAAGACTCAAGATGTGGCTGGTGATGGCGCTGGCAGCCTTGCACATTCTAGGCTGCAGTTTGACAGCCTGCCGTTCTGTGCTGTCCGTCCTGTCCGGCAGTGCTTTCTCACTTCGATCGTCTCCTCCTGGAAACGTCTTCTTCCTTCGCTGCTGATAATCCGAGAGTCTCTTTTCCCCGCCCACGGAGACGAGAAGTCGCGTTCGATGCGGTGACAGCCATCGATAACGGCTCTGATGACTCTTTTCCGACCAAGGGGTTTTAGAGAAACACATACATATAAGGTTCAGCCTGCTGGCGGCTATACGCCTGCTGCTGGATCAGCAGTTTGATCTGCCGATGAAAGGGACTGATCCATGTCTAAACGTCATAGGAACAAAACGGAACAAGGAACTACTGCGGCTATTGCGTCTCAGATGGAGATAGTTTCCAACGTTACGTCCATCAGGAGATCGCCAAATACAAATGCTCACCCATCTTCCCTGCCCTTGCATATGGAGCAGATCGTTCGTCGGCGTGCCTACGAGTTGTACGAACAACGGGGACGCGAACACGGCCATGCTCAGGAAGACTGGTTGCAAGCTGAGGCAGAGATTGTCGGTACAACTTTGAGGAGGGCCGGAGTCGGATAGTGCGGGCGGCTTTGGACGACCATGTCCGGCGGCAGAACGAGATCACGCCAATCGGCTTTTGTTCGAAGTAGGTAGCGTGCGCCCGCAGAACGCTTGCAGTCCCCAACGATTAATTGGAGAGGCTATGAACAAAACACTTCTTTGCATCGACGATGCTGACCCAGTCCTTCAGCTCTATGGACGACTTTTCGAAGAACACGGATACAAGGTGATCCTCGCGTCGAATGGGTGCGAGGGCCTGGATGCACTCAAGCACTACAAGGTTGATTGCGTGATCCTCGATTACGAGATGCCAGATATGAACGGGGCGGCCGTAGTCAAGCAGTTAGCGCTCCTGGCCGCCGCCCCACCGGTGATCTTTGTTTCCGGGTCAGATCCTCCGTGGGAACTCCGGGCACAAGTGGGGGCGTTTATCGCAAAGCCCATGCGAGTAGCGCAATTACTAGAGTGCGTCGAAGGTGTCATTGACGCAGAAGAGCAACGGCACGCTGACCGTCTCCTTGACTGGGTTGGCTCGCGCGCTTTTGTGCCTGGCGTCTGCGACCCGACATGAAAGCGCTCTTCTGAGGATTATTATATCGTTGCACGATACAACGATATTGTACTGGCTATGAATCGAAGTTATCGGAGGCAACAATTGAGTCTCGTTGAGTGCCATCGCAGCACCCACGAGAAGTCGTTGGTGTTTAGGCGTAAGTCAATGTGCTGAACAAGGAGAGATTCCCATATGATGTTCCCAAGACTTCAATCGTTTTTCGCATTCCTGATTGCCGTCAGCTTTTCATTGGTTGCATCGTCAGCATTCGCTCAAAGCAATGAAAGCGATGGCAGGCTGAAAATACATGTTAACCCCAAACAAGCATACGTGTTCGTGGACGGTAAAGCGATCCGGGACGGCAGTCAGACGATCGATCTCCAGCCTGGTTCTCACGAGGTCAGCGTGCACAACTACGGCTACATCCCGAACACACAGCAGGTGCAAATCGATTCCAAGAAAACTACCGACATCAGCGTAGCCCTGCAGGCGTCCGGCGCTAAGGTGTCAGGTCCGTTCGGATACATCGAATTCAAAGGCCACCCGCGCGCCGCAGTCCTGCTCAACGGTACGACGCCGGATTACTTCGTGGGTCACGTGGATGAATTCGACAACAACTGGATCTGGCACCAGCGTCTGCTGGTGAAACCCGGCGCTTATCAGGTGATGGTCACAAGGAAAGGAAACACGATCTGGTCAGGCCCTGTGCAGGTCAACGAGGGCCAGAGAGTAATTGTTGACCTCAACAACAATGGCGCGATCAAAACCAAGGACTGGTCACAAGGGAACACCCTCGGCGCACTGCGGCGATTCGAGGCTGGCATTGCTAGCGCAGAAGTACCTATTGCCCCGGTGACCGCACAACTTACTGCCGAATCCACTTCACTCGGCTGTGGGCAACCCACTCAGTTGGACTGGAAATCCACGGACGCGGTGGCAGTCTCCATAACGAATCTAGGAAATGTAATGGCAAGCGGGGATCGCACAGTCGACCCGACAAAGACAACAAGCTATGAATTGGTGGCGAAAGGTCCGGGCGGCGCAGCTACCCAGGCGGCCACGGTAAACGTCAATGCGCAACCCACGGCATCGCTAAGCTTGACCCAGCCTGAAGTGCACTTTCACAAGATCGGCGACAAGGTTGTGCAGGACGATCCGACCACATTGAATTGGTCAGCATCCAACGCCAGCCAGGTGACGATTGCCCCGCTAGGCAACGAGGGCACGAGCGGGACCCAAACCGTCGAAGCGCAACCGAAGCAAACGAGCACGGGTCCAGTAAATGAGGTCGTTGATTACACGCTGTCGGCTTCCAATGCTTGCGGCGGAACAACCACAAAAACCGCAGCTTTGCACATTGTCGGTTCGATCGACCCAGCACCGCCGGTAACGCTCGCCAGCATCTTCTATCCGACGAACTATCCGAGACCACGACATCCGAAGATTGGCCTCGTCGCCACCGAAAAGGCAGCGCTCTCAGACGCCGCCAGCCTCTTCGAGAAACACGAACAATACGCCAACGACCACGCTAGCCTCATGGTTGTTGGGCATGCGGATGTTCGTGGGTCGAAAAACTACAACCTGAAGCTCAGTAAGAGGAGAGCCGAGCTTGTGAAGAGCTATCTCGTTTCACAGGGCGTTTCCGCGGATAAGATCCAGACTCGTGCTGAGGGCAAACGACAGGAGTTGAGTAAACAGGAAGTCTCAATGCTTCAGGCCGAAGACGCGCAAAAGCCAGAGAAGTGGATGACGCATCACTCAAGCGCCACCTGGCTCGCATACAACCGTCGGGTAGACGTCGTCCTTGAACCCACGGGAGAGCAATCCACGGAGACGTTTCCGAATGATGCGTCAGACGCGCGGATTCTTTGGCAGCGGGCCCAGTCGGGTCTGAAGAAAGTGGAAATGGCCAGGAACGCTGCGACCAGCGACAAATCGTTGCACGCGGAAGCAAGACTGAATTGACCTAATTACGCAATTGAAAGACGGAGGATCGTAATGCGGCGCGCTTTCGTGATTTCCCTGCTGCTCGCTGTTGTCGGCGGTTATGGATTCGCCCAGATCGGCGGCACCGCGAGCAGCAGAGGCCAGAACCTTCGCGATTGTATCGACGGATTCGAGACGTGCAATCGTTCACTTCTTACCAGCGCACAAGCTAGTCAACTCGCGGATTTGCAGCATGAGCAGAATCTCTGGGTATGTCTCACGGGCATCGGCGAATGCGCCCATTCCATGCTCACTGCGGGGGAGTCCAAAGAGGTGGCTACGCTGGAGCAGCGGCGCAATGTTCTCGCGTGTGAGACAACGATCGGCACGTGTGACCAATCACTGCTTACACCAGCTGAGGCTGGCGAGGTGGCGAGGATCCAGGCCGAACAGAACCGGCTGGATTGTCAGACCGGATTAAATTCCTGCGACTACTCTTTGCTGACTCCTTCCGAGGCTCTGGAAGTTAAGCACCTCGGGCGCGAACGCAATCTTCTTGGCTGTCAGACGGGCCCTGATCCGTGCGACACATCCTCACTAACACTTTCAGAGGCGCACGATATCGCCCAGTTAAATTATCAACGGAACCTGCTGGCGTGTAAGACGGGCAGCGGCTACTGTGACCAGTCCCAATTGAGTCCAGCCGATGAAAAGGACGTGGCACTTGCCGAACGCCAACAGAACGCTCTGGCGTGCGAGGCCGAAGACATCACGTGCGACCGGTCTGCTCTGAGCGTTGCACAAGCCCACCAGAACGATGGCCCGGTTTTTCAGAGTAAGGGCCGTGCCCACCCCTGACGGGTTCCATTGCCGGGCTTGAGCAAGTAACATGCGGGCTATTGCAGGTGTTAGGGTGCAAGAGGCCAGGGGACCATGGACTTTTGTGCATCGAACTTGCCACCTCGTGGGTCCGAGCGATAGTGAACTCTGCATCGTGATGCGATATAATTTGTGTTAACGCTTTCTGGCCGCCATGGATGCGAAATAGCCGTGCTCACGGTTATCTGCGTCCTCGGTCCTCTGGTTCCCTATGATGAATTTCCAATGCCGCAAGGATTTACAGACGTCCCGAAGGACAAACCGCTGATCTACTTTGCGATGGGCAGCTCTGGAACACCAAGGATCGTCGCCAACATCGTTGAGAGCTTCGCAGGAAGGCCATACCACGTGATCGCCCCAGTTGAGTTTCAGCTCGCCAAAGTTCACGGAGTTCGTGTACCGACGAACGTCACTGTCACTGATTGGGTCCCCGCGCTCACTGTAAATAAGATGGCCGATCTTGCCGTCATCCATGGCGGAATCGGAACGGTCATGACGGCCGCTCTGGCCGGCAAACCTGTTGTCGGCGTCGGCATGCAGATGGAACAGGTTGCCAACCTCGCAGCCCTGGAACGATTAGGATTCGCGATCAGAGTACCGAAGTCGCGAAACCCCTCGGCAAAAGTCCAGGACGCGATCCAAAGGCTAATACGAGACGAAAGTGCAAAAGCCAAAGCGGCTGCCCGCATGTAGGCAACGTAGCGGCCATCCGGGGAAACGGAAAAATGAATGTCGACGATGCACGGGGTTTCCAGCAGCTTCTCTTTGCTGCCTGTGCCATCGGCGTTTTGACAGTAGAGAGAGTCCGCAGAAGGGCGAAGCCAAGCCGGTGGCCGACCATGTTGCGGTCAATACCGGCGATTTGGCTCGGCTTGACACAGACTTCTCCCTTGCATACAGTCTGTGAGTTCAAGAATGGCGACAAGGACAAGAACCATGAAACGCGTGGCGGCTTATCGCGCGCCGGATCCGGGCACCCAACCCAATCATCTGCATCCGACGTATGTGTCGTCGATCAAGCGTGCGCCGGCGAAACCTCAGGTAGCAATTCCCTACACTCTGTCGGAGGTTACGGGGCCATCGTTCGGACCTGAAATCGTCGATCCTAAGGCCAGCGATTTGACGAAGCAGCACCCGGGGGAACCGCTCGGCGAGCGAATTATCGTAAGCGGGCGCGTGCTCGACGAGAATAATCGTCCTCTGGCAAATACACTGGTGGAGATCTGGCAGGCAAATGCGGCGGGCCGATACCTGCACGAAGTCGATCAACACAAGGCGCCGCTGGATCCGAACTTCACCGGGTGCGGACAAGCCGTCACCGACGCCGAGGGCCGATATCGCTTTGTCACGATTCGTCCGGGCGAGTATCCCTGGCGCAATCATCACAACGCGTGGCGGCCGGCGCACATTCATTTCTCCCTCTTCGGTCCGGCGTTTGCCACGCGCCTGGTGACGCAGATGTACTTTCCCGGCGATCCGCTGATTCCGTTTGACCCGATCTTCAACTGCACCGCGGATGAAAAGGCCCGCAATCGTCTGATCTCGGTGTTCGACTGGGAAACTACGATGCCGGAACACGCTCTGGGTTACAAGTTCGATCTCGTCTTGCGCGGGCGCGAAGCTACCCCGATGGAGGAGTAGATGAGTTCGCCGGCGACGACTTCGCAAACGGTTGGGCCGTTTTTCAAGATTGGTTTCAAGTGGCTGTACTGTGACAATCTGGCGCGCGAGGGTGTCTCTGGCGAGCGGGTTACGATTCAAGGCAGAGTTTTCGATGGAGACGGTGTTCCGGTGCCGGATGCGATTTTGGAAGTCTGGCAGGCGAATGCGCACGGGAAATATGACCATCCCGAAGACACGCAGGACAAGACTCTGGAGCCGGATTTCAAAGGTTACGGTCGCGTGCCAACGTCCCCGGATGGGATGTTTCGTTTTGCCACGATCAAGCCGGGGCCGGTGCCTGGACCGAACGGGAAGGAGCAGGCGCCGCATCTGGTCATTTCTGTGTTCATGCGGGGAGTGCTGCGGCGAGTGGTCACGCGAATTTATTTTCCCGACGAACCGCGCAATGCCGCGGACTTTGTTCTCAATCTGGTGGAACCGGCGCGGCGTTCGACTTTGATCGCGAAAAAAGTGGCTGGTCGCCCAGGCACGCTGGAATGGAATGTGGTTTTGCAGGGACCGGAAGAAACGGTATTCTTCGATCTGGGGCTGTAACAACTCGGATGGCTTTGTTAGATCCACTGTTCGGCTCAGCGGCGATGGGCGAAGTCTTCTCGGACGCCGCACGTGTCCAGCACATGCTGGACTTCGAGGCAGCGCTTGCGCGAGCGGAAGCCCGCTGTGGTGTAATCCCTGCCACCGCAGCGCAGGCGATCGCTTCGAAGTGCAAGGCGGAATTGATCAACGCCGACGCGCTCGCCACTGCGACCGCGGTTTCGCTCAATCCCGCCATACCCCTGGTGAAACAGCTCACCCTCTTGGTCGCGAAGGACGATCCAGAGGCGGCTCGGTTCGTTCACTGGGGCGCGACCAGCCAGGACGCGAACGATACCGGTCTGGTTCTGCAGATCAGGAAAGCTCTCGACATCCTGGAAGCGGATCTGGCTGCCCTTTGCAGGGGACTGACCGAGCTGGCCCAGAAGTACCGTTCCACGCCAATGGCTGGCCGCACCCTTATGCAGCATGCCTTGCCCACGACTTTCGGCGTCAAGGTTGCGGGATGGCTGGACGCGATGAATCGCCACGGGGAGCGGTTCGCACAAACCAGGGAGCGCGTGCTGGTTATGCAGTTTGGCGGCGCGGTGGGAACGCTGGCGGCTCTGCGAGAAAAAGGATTGCAGGTGGCCAAGGCGTTGGCGGAGGAGCTCCATCTCGGGCTTCCCAGCATGCCGTGGCATACCCAGCGGGACCGCGTGGCGGAAACGGCAACCACTCTAGGTCTTTGTACGGGCACGTTAGGCAAAATGGCGCGCGATATTTCGCTCCACATGCAAACCGAGATCGCGGAAATATTCGAACCCGCAGGCGAGGGACGCGGCGGTTCCTCGACGATGCCGCACAAGCGCAATCCGGTGAGTGCAGCAGTCGTGTTGTCGGCAGCGACGCGGGTTCCCGGCCTGGTCAGCACCATGCTGAGCGCGATGGTGCAAGAGGATGAGCGCGGCCTTGGCAATTGGCACGCGGAATGGGAAACGCTCCCGGAAATCTTCCGCCTGACCGCCGGGGCGCTTCATCAAATGGCGACGATTGTTCCTGATCTCGAAATCGACCTGGCGCGCATGCGGCGCAATCTAGACGCAACCCAGGGTCTGATTTTTGCCGAAGCGGTTGCCATCGCGATGGGAAGGCAAATCGGCAAATCCGCCGCTCATGAGTTGCTGGAAGTGGCAAGCCGACAGGTGCGCGAGTCGGGAAAGCATCTGCGCGAAGTGCTGGCACAAAATCCCGTGGTAACCGAGCATCTGACCTCGGCTGATCTGGATCGCCTGTTCGCTCCGGAGAACTATCTGGGCATCGCCGAAGAATTGGTGGACCGTGTCATCGAGGCCAGTCGCAAGCATTGATAGTATGCACCAGAAAGAGCAAGCCATGCCATTTGTTGACGTTGGAGAATTGCGAACGCACTATGCGCTCACTGGCAACGAGAAGCCCGTGCTGGTGCTGTCCAATTCGCTGGGCACCGACTTCTCCATGTGGGATCCGCAAATGACGGAACTGGAACGGCGCTTCCGCATCCTGCGTTACGACACTCGCGGTCACGGAAAGTCTTCGGTAACACCCGGCGCCTACACAATCGAACAGTTGGGTCGCGACGTCCTCGGCTTGCTGGATTCGCTTCGCCTCGACCGTATGCATTTCTGCGGGCTCTCGGTGGGTGGCATGATCGGCATCTGGCTGGGAGTTCATGCGCCTAACCGTCTTCATCGGCTAATGCTCTGCAACACGGCGGCTCGCATCGGCACAAAAGAGATGTGGAACGCCCGCATCGCAACCGTGCGCGAGAGTGGAATGAAGTCCGTTGCTGCCGTTGTTATCGAACGCTGGTTTACGCCGGAATTTCGTGCATCGTTCCCGGAGAAGGCGGCCCGGGCGCAGCAAATGCTTGAGACCTCGCCGCCGGAGGGTTATGCCGCGTGTTGCGCAGCCATCCGCGATATGGATCAGCGCGAAGCGGTGGCTCAGATCACGGTCCCGACGCTGGTGATTTACGGCGGGAGCGATTCGGTCATTCCACCTGCCGACTCTCATTTCCTCAGCAGCCGAATCCGCGGAGCTGCAGAAGTCGAACTTTCCGCGGCTCACCTTTCGAATGTCGAGCAGGCTGGCGCGTTCACGGAGGCGGTGAGTAACTTCCTTTCCAGATGAGGCGATGAACTATTTATGACTCCAATGGATGAGACCAAGCGCTACCAGCAGGGCATGAAAATCCGGCGTGCGGTCCTCGGAGATGAACACGTGGACCGAGCCGTGGCTGCGACAACGGATTTCAACCGCGATTTCCAGAACTTCATCACTCGCTGCGCCTGGGGCGAGATATGGGCGCGCCCTGGCCTTCCCCGCCATACCCGCAGCTTGCTGACCCTCGCCATGATGGTCGCTTTGAACCGTGGTGAAGAATTCCGCCTCCACGTGAAGGCCGCCTTTAGCAACGGAGTCACCCGCGACCAGATCAAAGAGGTCCTGCTGCACTCCGCCATTTATTGCGGCGTGCCGGCCGCGAATTCCGCTTTTCACATCGCAGCCGACGTTTTCAAAGAAATGGATGGGGAAACAAAGTCTAACTCCAAGAAGAGGAGCCGGCCATGACCGAGGGCCTTCGGTTTCAATCACTCGCTTCAAGACCGACCAAGCATGACGAAGCGCACATGCCTTGCGGAGGCGTAAAGGCCAGTGGTTACGGCCGTTTTGGAGGAAAAGCCGCGGCGAAGGAGTTCCCTGAGCTGCGCGGGATGACGATCCAGACGAGTCGTCAGCATTATCCTTTTTAGGAGCAAAGTTTAAGGAACAGCGGGCGAGTTGGGGTGCTCAATTCATTGCCGATTTCATTGCGAACTCAAGTCGGGATTGTTGGTGCTGGACCCGCCGGTCTGGTGCTTTCCCACCTTTTGTATTTGCAGGGGATTGAGTCCGTCGTAGTTGAAAATCGCAGCCGCCAATATGCGGAACAGCGCGTCCGCGCTGGCGTGTTGGAGCAAGGCACGGTTGACCTACTCACAGAAATGGGCGTTGGTGAGCGGATGAAAGCTGAGGGCTTGGTCCACCGTGGGATCGAGTTGCGCTTCGGAGGTCGCGGTCACCGAATTGATTTTCAGGACCTCACTGGTGGAAAAGGCATCACGATTTACGCGCAGCACGAGGTGCTGAAAGACCTGAACAATGCTCGCAT
Organism: uncultured Acidobacteriaceae bacterium; assembly: GCA_963749985.1. Lineage (GTDB taxonomy): Bacteria > Acidobacteriota > Terriglobia > Terriglobales > Acidobacteriaceae > Sulfotelmatobacter. The sequence continues at coordinate 42,682 of CAVVOS010000013.1, forward strand.
CGCGACCGGTGGCCAGGTCCTTTTTGAGGTTGACGACGTCAGCGTTCATGACTTCGACGGCGCCAGGCCGAAGATCCGATACCAGAAAGATGGAAACGATTGCGAATTGGCCTGCGACTTCATTGCCGGGTGCGACGGTTTTCACGGCATCTGCCGGCCGAGCATTTCCTCGGGAGTACTCACCGAGTATGAGCGGGAGTATCCTTTCGGATGGCTTGGCATCCTGGCTGAGGCGCCTCCCGCTTCGGAGGAATTGATCTACACCTACCATGATCGAGGGTTTGCCCTGCTCAGTATGCGGACGCCACGCATCAGCCGTTTGTACCTGCAATGCAAACCGGACGAGAACATCGATCTGTGGAGCGACGACAAGATCTGGCGGGAACTGCAGATCCGTCTGGCTTCGGAAGGATGGACCCTTACGGAAGGACAAATTGTGCAGAAGGGCGTGACCGGCATGCGTAGTTTTGTGGTCGAGCCCATGCAATACGGCAGGCTTTTCTTAGCGGGCGACTCGGCGCACATCGTTCCGCCGACTGGAGCGAAAGGATTGAACCTGGCGGTTGCCGATGTTCAGATACTCGCGCGGGCGCTCAAGCATTTTTATACGACCGGAAGTTGCGACCTGCTGGACACCTATTCTGCGATCTGCCTGCGGCGTGTCTGGAAAGTGCAACGCTTCTCGTGGTGGATGACTTCGATGTTGCATCGCTTCCCGGATGAGAATCCATTCGACCATCGCCGCCAACTCGCCGAGTTGGATTATGTAACCAGTTCTCGAGCCGCAGCCAAGGCCCTCGCGGAAAACTACGTCGGCCTTCCGCTGGAATGAGAACGCAGTCTGCGCTCGGCTGAGCCCGCACCGCGCATCCGCGACCACCCGGGGTTTGACTCGCGCATGGCTCTCCTTCGCTCAGCAGTCGTGTCTTGGATATCAACTCTTCCGTCCGGGTCGCTTCCTCGTGCTTGAGAGTCTCCGGATCACATCCCGGGGCAGAGGCACGCTCTTCATGCGGTGAGCCTCCGTAGGATGGGCGCCCGCCCACACGCGCGTCTCCCAGCCCTCCAGGGCCAACACACCATCGCGCAGGAATTTGTGGCTGATCACAAAACTGCTCTTTCTCCATTCGGTGACGCAGGATTCCGCCACCAGTTCGTCGCCGTAAGAGGACGGGGTGATAAATCGCGCACGCGCCTCCACAATCGGAATGCCGACGACGCCATGGGCTTCGAACAGCTCCTTCAGAGGGAGACCCGCGGCGCGAAACAGCCCCGAAGTGCAATGATCGAACCATCGGAAATAGTTGGCGTAAAAAACGATCTGGGCCGGATCACAATCTCCGAACTCGACTCGGATTCGAACACGATTCACAAACATAGTTGACTCATCGCAATAAAATCACACTTTGATTCCCGGCAACACTCTTCCTGCTAGAACTCGGATCGAGCAGACAAACCGTCAAGTCGTGGCGCAAGGAGTCTTTGTCATTGTCATTGTTGCACCTTGGCGGACCTCCGGCGCTGTTGCCGTCTCGATCTTGCGATCCAAATGATCGTTCGGCCGCATTGGCCCGTGTGTAGCCTCATAATTACTCTTTCAATTCAATCATAAGGATGCTGATCTCCAAAGGTCCCAGGTTTTCCACCGTGTGCGGCGGTAGTGGTTGCGTCCTCTGCGCGCAGGGGAGTCCTGGGAAAACCCATAAGAATTCTGAATTGTCGCATCTGACCTCCGGCCATCTACTGAAACTGCGCCAGTGCGAAATGCGCGTCCTATCGCGCCGCGTTTGCTGCCTAAAACCTTCGAGCGGGATTGGCGAGGTCAGATGTCTCTCCAGTCCAACTGGCCCAATCGATTGTAGACGCGCGTAGCACGATTGCAAGTGGGAACCTCACCGTAACCTGCTGAAGTGGCCGTGATAACGATGCTTTCTTTCCGCACCCTTAATGTGTCTTCCATCACACTTTGACTTCGGCCGCGCTGACTCCTAACATCAGGCTGATTTGTCGGGAGTTTGCACTGAGGCTTGGCGTGGAGTCTTCTCACTCGTTGTCACAATCGGTGGTCACTGAGACAGTGGTGGCGTTTCTAAGAAACGTCCCGCCATTTCAGTTTTTGTCGACTCCCGAACTCAAGAATCCAAGTCGGAGAGCAGTTCTACCGCGTGGTGAATCCGGGCGTGCCGGTACCGGCGGAAAGCGTGGTCATCCACCGCCTTCGATCACAAGATGTAGAAGGCGGTGAACCTTGTGCCAAAGCTCTGCAAGATCTATGCCGTTTCATTCAGGATGCGGTGCTGGCGGGCCACTTTGTGAATCTCGACCTGAAACTTCTGCGAAAGGAAATGGATGGCACGGGACACAAGCTGAACAACTTCGCCGTCGACACGGCCTGAGTTCATCAGTGGATCCTGAGGCACCAGCGCTACTCGAACGACTCACCCATGCAACTGGAAAAGCTGGATCTGACGGCCCTCGCAGCGTACTACGGCCTCGAGGTGCATGATGCCCATCACGCCCTCGACGACGCGTTCCTAACGGCCCGCGTATGGCAAGTCATGATGCACAAGGCGCAGGCGCAAGGCATTCGCAATCTGGGAGATTTGCTGCGAATCGCAGGAGCACCGCGGTTCCCCGGACGCTGGTTCCGTTCCTGATTGTGCTGGATAATGGTTCGCTCGCCTGGTGATAACCTTACTGCATGCCTCACAATCCTGACTCGAGCTTCCACTCCCCGAAACCTGCTCGATTCTCTGCAGCGATTGTGTTCACGCTTATCCTCGGGCTGTTTCTCGGAGTACTGTTTGTCGGCTCGATGGGATGGTTGATGCTGTCGCGAAATTCCGGGCGGGCTTTGTTGGGCCACCTGTGGTCGGCGGCGACTGGCAGAAGCCTCAGCATCGACGTGAGCCAGCCCACTGTGGTCGATCGGATTCAGCGGCTGCAGCGGCTGGAAACCGTGGTTTACACCATGGACAAGTTGGTAACCGGCGCGAAAGAAAACCCAATCTTCCCGGATTTTCTCGCCGGAGATCGCCTCCTGATGATGGTGCACGGCGAAGTTGTCGCCGGAATCGACTTCTCGAACCTGAAGCTGGGCGACGTCAGAGTGGAGGGCAAACAGATTCGCTTGCATCTTCCGGCGGCGGAGGTGTTCCGTACCCGCATCGACAGCGCGAAGACCCGCGTGTATTCCAGACAAACTGGGCTGCTGGTATCCACCGATCCAAATCTGGAAACACAAGTGCGCCAGGAAGCGGAACGTCAACTGCAAGAGGCCGCGTTGGCGGATGGCATCCTGCGAACCGCACAGCAGAATGCTACTTCAACCATCAGCAGTCTGTTGCAAGGTTTGGGATTCGAGAAGATCGACTTCGACTAGCGAAAGCGCTCAGCCGTGTAATCGCCCTTCCACCTTACCCTGCCGCTACCTTTGATCGAGACTCTGCTGATCCCGATTCTGCTTAACGCGCGCGAACCTCCAACTGCACCGGCCGCGCGATCGAACTCACGTCCGGATCGTAATACTCGTACACGCGCGACTGGAAGGTTCGCGCACGTATGGGATACTTGGCGCGCAAACGGAACTGCAAAGTGACCGTCTCTCCCGGAGCGATGGAGTTGAAATAGAGAATCGCCTGTGTCGCCGTCAGACTGAACTTTTCCAGGCTGCCACTTTTCTTGGCCGCACTCTTTTCGACATAGTCCTGCAGGTCCTCGCTGAGTAAGTCGAACCCCGGCGGAATGCCAAGATCCACCATCACCATGTTCGCAGTCTTAGGCAGGTTGTTTGTGATGGTTGCGGTTGCGGTGGCAAGCTCGTCCTGAGAAAGATGCGTGCGATCATAGGAAACATTGATCGAAAGCGCCTCGTTTGCCGGCTTCTGGTCCCAGGGAAGGAAATAGCTTCCAACAATCTGATAAGCTAACCCTCCCTTACCTTCGAACCGGAGTTCGACCGTGTTGGCGTTCGGCGATCTTTCAATCCTCTTCAACCCAGCACTCTCGGATTCACTGTCCTTCGATTCGACGTCCTTCGATTCGCTCCCCTTCAATTCCATGGCCTTGGAATCGATACCTTTGAACACGAACTGGTGAAGCAGGTCGTTGTTCTCCGGAGTCAGCGTGAGTTTCTCGACCGGCTTGCCGTTGAGCAGGACCTCGAGCGTGCCGCGAACGTCGGCCGCTCCTTTTTCGGTAGCGAGCAACAAAGCCCGCAATGCCATGATTGTGGCTTGGGTCGTGCCCCATGTTCCGCTCGCATCTTTCTTTGCGGCGATGTAGTTCATGGCCTTGCGCGCCGTGCCCGACGCCTCGCCCCACTTGAGAAGCGCTTGCACCGCCAGTCCCGTCGTTTCCACGCTGGCGCTCGTGCCTCTGGCATAGACGCTGGTTTCTTCCGCGCTCCACCAGGCTTGCTCATCTTTTTCGGTGCGCGCGTCGAGCAACAGTTGCATCGCCTGACGAGTGAAATCTCGATCTTTTCCATGGCCGGCGCTCCCGTAGTCAACCGCAAAGTTGGCTACCACTGCCAGCGTGTAAGCGTCCATCTTCGCATTCATGTGGCTCTCGATGTACTGTTTCGCTTTCTCAACCGCGAGCCCCTGGTAGCCGGTGTCCTCCAACGACCAGGCAATGTAAGCGGTAATGCGCAGCACGTCTGAGTTGTAGCGGTTCGTAGCGCCTTCGTTGATGAAGGAAGTGTCGGGCTTCCAGCTCCCGTCCGGCTGCTGTTGCACCGAAAGCCACTGCTGAGTTCGCAGAATGAGCTTGGGGTCCACGTCGTATACTTTCGCCATGTCGCTGAACTCCATCAGCCCGTAAGACGTAAGGATTTTGTTGGCTGGAGCTCTGCCGAACCAAGAGAATCCGCCACCGGGAACTTCAAACGTGAGCAAGCGCTGATAGCCGTTGGCGATGTAGCCCTCAGCTTTGGCGTGAACTTCGGGAGTCAGTTTCTTCGTACGCTTCATGTAATCGAGCGCCAGCACGTTGGGATAGGTGCTGGAGGAAGTCTGCTCAAAGCAGCCTCCCGGCATGCGAAGAATGCTGTCCATACCTTCGATGACCTGGCTCAGCGGCCCGGGATAGAGCCTCACGAAGATCTTGGTGGCGTCGGGGATGGAAGTCGCAGGGAAATTAAGTTCGTTCTGGACCGTGTTTTCCAATCGTCCGTTAAAGACGATGTTCTGCTCGCGTCCGTTGGGAATGACTTCAATTTCCCGCACTACAATATCCGCGCGGTCCGCGCCGCCATTCATACGCGCCGAGAGTGTCAGCTTGAACTTGCCGATGCGCCTGGCTTCCAGCGTGAATTGCGATCCGCCTACGCGAGACGACTCAACCGCGACGGACTTCTCGGGCACATCGTCCACCAGCGAGAACCAGCCCTCCGGCTGCAGTTTCAGGCTGACGTCTCCGCGCGAGCCCGAGTAGTTGTATACGGCGACGGGGATCGAGACTCGGTCGCCCTGAGTGAGCGTGACCGGCAGGTCGAGATCGACGAAGAAATCCTGAAAAACCTTCAGACTCGAGGTGGCGCTGCCCAGAGCGCCGTGAGTAGTAGAGGCGAGCATGGCCATGCGCCATGTAGTGATGGAGTCTGCCAGAGGAATAGTAATGCTGGCTACGCCATCCTGATCCGTGATGATTTCTGGATTGATGTAGAGTGCTTCGGGGAAGTAGGAGCGCACGTGCGCGGCAGGCGCACCGGAACTGTCTTTTTTATCTTCGACGAGAGTTGCGCTGTTTTGGGCGAGTGCTTTGGAAACGCGCGTCGCCGAGGCGGCCGGCGCGGCAAAATCCATGGCATTGCGGCCGTTCATGGGGACGACGCCTCCCATTTGACCTCCAGCAACACCACCAGGGACGCCACCGATTACCCCTGCCGCCATCATTGGAGCCTCTAACGTAACCACTGCACTCTGGGCTGCGACCTCAACCGTCTGGCTGGATGCGCCAACAGACAAGTTTGCGGAGAGCACGGCGCGGTCCCGCGCGTGCACCGTAAGTTTTAGCGAAGCAGCCCTGAACCCCGCGCACGAAACTTGAACCTCGTAACTCCCGGCCGGCAGGCCCGGCAAACTGAACTGCCCAGCAGCATTTGTCTTCGCACTACGAACTTTTCCGTTGGAGACTTCACGCACTTCGACGCTCGCGGTTGTCAGGATCGCGCCCGTAGGATCAGTAACGGCTCCTGTGATCTCCGCCAAGCCGTTGAACGGCCCGCGATCGTGTTCGATATTGAGTCCGATACTCCCAGAGTCTGGGTGCCCTACGAGTTTCGCAGCGCGAACCTCGATGTACGCCGCCATATCGTCTCCGGTGTCGAATCGTTTGTCGGCCCCCGCGCTGCGCACGATGTAGTGCGTCTTGTCCTGATACCACCGGACGCGTTCTACGCGAAGCTCGGTTCCCCACGCATCAACCAGATCGGCGTCACCTGCGCCCTTCGTCTTCATTCTCGCGAAAACCTTGGTCAGGTCATTGCCTTCGGAGTCCTGCTTGTAGGCCCGGTTGAGACTTTCCGCCAGCCGTTTCACCTGCTCCTGAAAGCGCCCCTGATAGCGAGCGGCATACTCTGCGTATTTTGTCGTAGGCACGGTGCGACCGAATTCCGTCTGAAACTTGTTCGTATTCACCATCTCGGTGGCTGAGAACAGGGCGCGCGCGGCACGGTCTTTTTGTTCGACTTTCGATTGCTCCGCCGGTTCCACAATCTCTGGCATGCCGAGAGAGTGGATTTCATACCGCGGCTTCATCACTTCCTGCTCTAGATAGAAAAAGACTTTGGCAAAGCCAGGCTGCTTTTCGGCCAACGCAAAAACGGCCTCGTCCACCACCTGCAGGCCCAGGGCAGCATGGACACCTTCGCCACGCGAGTTGGTCACACGGAAACGAATGCGGGCCTCATTCCCCGGTTTGTAGACAGGTAAATCTGCGACAGTCTCGATCTTCAGTTCATCCGCGGGTTGCACGAAGATCAGGCGATGATCGCCAACCGGACGAGCGTCACGCCCGAAAAGATACGCGCTGAAGTCCACCGTGCCCGCCAGTTCCGGCGTAGCGGTCAGCGAAAGTTCCGCGTGTCCGTCTTCGATGTCGAGATCGCGCGTGAGTATGGTCTGTCCTTCTTTGACGATATCCACGTACGCGGTTCCCCGCTCTTTCGTGGAGAATATCTTCAGCGCAATGCGATCTCCCGCGCGATAAACCGCCCGGTCGGTCCGCAAAAGAATCTGGTCTTCGCCTTGCCGGGTCTGCAGTTGAACCGTGCTCGACGCATGGTTTCCCTCTTTATCGTTCGCCTCAATCTCCAAAGCTTCGGTTTCGGCACGAGGTCTGATTCGGACAATGGCAACTCCTCCATCATCGGAGGTCACGCTCTGATCAATGTTTCCTTCCGCGTGAACCCTCAGGCTGGCGCTAGCCGGGGTTCCATCGGGATAGGAACTGAGGATGAAAATCTGGTTCTCCAGATTGGGGACTAGCGTGCCTCCCTCAGGAATTGCCGTGATCAACAGAGGTGACTCGCTAACCGTGATGGGTTCGCCGCGAGTTTCCGAATGATCGGCGGAATCTTTCACCGTAGCCTCAATCAGGACCCGGGCTGCGCCTTGGGTCAGAGGGAGCCCCGCGAAGAAAGTGGGCAAATGTAGATCGAAGTGATAAGTGCCATCGTTGTCTGTCTTGCCGTGCACCGAGCCCACTTCAAACATCGAGACATCCATGCCCGAAGCTTTCACCGTAATCTCAGCCCGGTCCACGGGTTTGCCGAAGAAGTAGTTTGCGTGAACCGTTCCGGTTACATGATCGCCAGGACGGTAACCGCGCTTGGTCTTGTTATCCTTGCCGGCGAAATCAAGAGCCACTTTGAACTTGGGCAGAACATATCGCTCCACGTTCAGAGCGATCTCTGCCGTGTTGGTCGGCGCTTCCCCTTCGCCCAGCAAAGCGCGAAGGTGGTACGCGCCCAGGTTCACTTCGTCAGCCAACGAAAATTCCGCCGAGGCAATTCCGAACTTATCGGTCTCTGTAGCTTTCTTGAAGACCTTGTTGCCGCGCGAGTCTTCCACTTCGAAGGTCAGCTTGCGGTCGGCGGCCGCTTCATGATTGGCGCGATCGAGCGCCAGCGCGCGCACATGAATGGTCTGCCCAGGCTGGTAAATCGGTTTCTCAGTGGTGAGCAGGATTGAGACCTTATCTTCCAGGCGAACGGGCTGGGTGAATTCGGTCGAGCCGATCGACGTATCCACAACGTAGCGCAACTGATAACTGCCCACCAAGCCGGCAGGAAAATGGAATTGCGCTTCCGTTGTGCCTCGGCGATTGGTCCGTCCGTTGAAAAGAACGCGGGATTTCTCTCCGGGAACCAGCAATTCAATCTGCACGGAACCGCGGCTGGCAATAACCTCGTTGTTCGAATCCGTAACGATCACGCGTACCGCCGCTTCGCCCCCCGCTAAATAAGATTGCTGGCCGAGAATGTGAATCACTGGCGTGCGGAGAATCTGCGAAATCGAGTCGATGCCTTCGATCCCCGCACCTTTGCCGTCGCTGTACTCGAAGCGGTAGCGCACGCGATGCCACACCAGTTCGTCAATCGCGAGTGGCTTCGCCAGCTTGATCTGCTCCCGCCAGCGCCCCTTGCCCGCGGTAACGTCGACCGGCTGCTCCGCACGGCCCACGACCGTGTCTTCCGGTCCCAAAACTTCCACCGTCAATTGCCCCGCGCCGGGGCGAGCAGCGTTGTAAGGAATAATCAGGTTCAGGACGCCGTGCGCGTAAGTCGCACTGGCAGCCGCTTCGCCGCCGGCCGCCTCGAACTGCTGAACCGCCACCATGGCGGCGATGACTAACAATGTGGGAACGAGAATGAAACAAACTCTTGGCAGGTTACTGTGTCCATCGGAAGCTTCCATGGCGTCTCCGTGATCGTCCTTCAATCGGCCACCACAGCTTTTCTGTACTCAGGAATAGAACGCGCCGCCTGCCCATCCTTGCACAGCAGATAAAGCCCGGTCGTTCCTGCTTAACCTTCAATAGACACCGGAAGGATGAGATTCAGCCGACTAGCGTCCTGCAGAACGCCCGCAAACTCATCCCACCAGACTAGATGGGAGAAATCCATGACCGGGATGCACGGGTGCATCCGAAACACTGGACGAATCGGTGGTCTTCGAGGATTGCCGGGCTTGGTGGGCAGTGCAGGACTGTTTGCGCCACTTCTCTGAAAGTCTCAACAGCACTCGCAAGACTTGGGTTCTGACCAGTGTTTACGCAGGGTTGAGTTCCGTCAGGTGCGGCCACCCCAACTGTGACCGTGAGCACAGAATGGCATCGGGCGAACTGCTATGGTCATGCAGCAATCCACAGACTTCCTTCCCCCAGAATGGAAGACTGATGCAGCGACCAGAACTTAGAAGCAAGGTGCTCGCGAAGTTGACCAATGCCCGGTGTGAAATTGAAGATGCATTGATACTTTTACGTCCAGTCGCACGATACGATCCTGTCGTGATTCCGGAGGCCGCACGCGACAGGCTCTCCGCGATGATTGATGGTCTTAATGGCGTGCTGCGTCAGATCGAGGGTTCGCAGTGATGGATGAATCCTTGTCCAAAGGTGGACCGTGAAAACAGGCGGGGAGATGGGCTTGAGTCTATTCTTAGGGGTATCCCCGGCTGTATCCCGCTTGCTATCGGGTTCGACGATCTTTAGCTCTATCGGATTTGCTGAGAATGGTGGGCAGTGCAGGACTCGAACCTGCGACCTCCTGCTTGTAAGGCAGGCGCTCTAACCAGCTGAGCTAACCGCCCCTGGTGGCTTTGCGAGATCAGATTCCATCGACTAAGGGAAAGCGCCGTGCCGCTGGAAACTCGCTTGAGGGGAACCGCGCGAACCGCGCTTCAGTGAGTATATGCGACTGGCGAAAAGTCGGTCAAACTCGGCAGGGCGCTGCAGAAGTGCCAGCGCGAGCCGCTCTCCCTGCTAGACTGACGCGGTGCGCCGTTTGATCGTCAATGCCGATGATTTTGGCTTCACCGCGGGCGTCAATCGCGCCATCGTCGAGGCTCACACCCGCGGAATCGTGACTTCCTCTACGTTGATGGCCAACGGGCGCGCGCTCGAAGATGCTGTGCGGTTGGCAAAGACTGTTCCAGGGCTCAGCGTGGGTTGCCATGTCGTATTGATCGACGGCACGCCAGTGCTGGATGCGCAACTGCTGCCTTCCCTGACCTCACGGCATTCCAACGGAGCCCGCTTCCGCGACGGATTGAAATCATTCGCTGCCCGTGCGCTCGCCGGTCGCCTCGACGAAGGACAGATTGAAGCGGAGACCAGCGCGCAGATTCGCAAGCTGCAATCGGCTGGCATCGTCGTCTCCCACCTGGATACCCATAAACATACGCACTTGTTTCCGGCAGTACTGCGGCCGCTGCTGCGCGCCGCGCGGGCTTGTGGAGTGCGCGCCGTGCGTAATCCGTTCGGCCCGCGCAAACCGCTGAAGTCTGGTGAACTGCTGGCGCGGCCCAGTCTCTGGACGCGCTATGCCGAGGTACGGATTCTGCGCGCTCTTGCCGGAAAGTTCCGCGACGCCGCGGGACGAGAGGGCCTGCTGACTCCCGATGGCACGCTTGGCATCGTCGTGACCGGCGCGCTCGACGAACAACTCTTCCGCAGCATTGCCGCAATCATTCCCGAGGGCACCTGGGAATTCGTCTGCCACCCAGGCTACAATGACGCGGACTTGCGGCAGGCTGCGACCCGCCTGCGCGAGTCGCGGGAGACCGAGTTGCGCGTTTTGACCATGCCCGAAGCTCGAGAATTGCTGTCGGATCAAGACATCGCCTTGGTCTCGTACCGCGATCTGACTCCGGCCAAAACCGGTCAATAATGTTTTCCAGTTGCCGTTCGAAACGGACACTGTCGGCTCGGATGACTATCGTAACCTTCGGCAATCCATCCCCGCAGGTTATGATTGCATTAGATTTAGCTCAGAAGATTCAGGCTGGGAGGCCTTTATCATGTCTGCCTCTGGGGCAGCCCCGCGCGCAACTTTGGACCTGCGCATACGTGTGTGGGGCATGGGTTCGAACAACCTGCCCTTTCATCAGAACGCCACTGCCCAGAATGCCAGCCTCACGGGAGCCTGCATCTCCGGCCTGGAGCAGGAGTTGAAGGTAGGCGACGTCATCGGCGTTCAATACGAGACGAAGAAAGCCCGCTGCAAAGTAATCTGGGTGATGGAGGCCGCTGGACTCAAGAAAGTTCAGGTGGGAGTCCAATTGGTGGTCGATCAGGAGTGCCCGTGGATTTCCCAGCTCCCTCCGGAAATGCGATACAGTGGACCGGCTCCTGCTCCCGATAATCGCAGACGATTCCAACGTCACAAGATCTCGTTCCCTCTCGAATTCCGCGACGAACGCGTGAACACCCCCATGCGGGTCAACGCCACCGATATCAGCGGCAACGGTTGTTATGTTGAGACCAATATGCCGTTGGCTATCAGCACCGTGCTCAAGGTGGATTTCTGGATAGACCAGGAGCACGTCACCGCCTCCGCTACGGTTCGCACCCGCGATCCCGGAGTCGGCATGGGCATCGAATTCACCGGTCTGCCGGAAGATTCCAAGAAACGCTTCCAGGCTCATCTGGATAAGCTTGACCCTGGGATTTCCAAGCCAGGCCAGAAAACCTCCGAGTAATTCTCCTTGCTCGATCACTTGCCCGTGCGCCAAAACCAGTTTGCTCGTAGAATCTGCATCTTCTATCGTTCCCGACCATCGAATTACAGGACCCGGAGAAGGCCGGGCCTCGCGGAATGAAGATTGGGATCACCTGTTATCCCACTTACGGCGGCAGCGGCGTGGTGGCAACGGAACTCGGTTTGGAATTGGCCCAGCGCGGCCACGAGATTCATTTCATCTCCTATGCCCAGCCCATCCGGCTCCGCGGGCAGGAGCCGAACATTCACTATCACGAAGTCGAAGTTTCGCGGTATCCGCTCTTCGACTACCCGCCCTACGATCTCGCGCTGGCCACGCGGATGGCCGAGGTCGCGCAGTTGTACGATCTCGATCTGCTGCACGTTCACTACGCCATTCCGCATTCCGTAAGCGCGCTGCTGGCGCGGCAAATGCTGGCGGATGGTCCGCGAGGACGCCGCCTGCCTTTCGTTACAACCCTGCACGGCACAGACATCACGCTGGTGGGACTGGACCGCTCCTATCTGCCCATCACGCGCTACTCGATTAACCAGAGCGACGGCGTCACTGCTATTTCGAACTACCTGCGCGACCGTACCTTGCGGGTTTTCGATGTGAAAAAAGAAATCGAAGTCATCTACAACTCCGTCAATTGTGACGTGTATTGCAGGCCAAAGAACTCCGCGGAGCTTCGCACCGAGTATGCGCCCAAGGGTGAGCGGCTGCTGGTACACCTCTCCAACTTTCGCCCGGTGAAGCGAGTCTCGGATGTGATCGAGATCTTTGACCGCGTGCGCAAGCAAGTCCCGTCGAAACTCCTGCTGATCGGCGATGGCCCCGACCGTTCCGTGGCCGAATGGTTGGCAGTACAAAAAGGAATCCATGAAGATGTCCTCTTCCTGGGCAAGCAGGATCAGGTGCAGGACAAGCTGGGAATCGCCGACATCCTGCTGATGCCGAGCGAACTGGAATCGTTCGGCCTGGCGGCGCTGGAGGGGATGGCGTGTGAAGTCGTTCCCATTGCAACCCGCACCGGCGGCGTGCCGGAAGTAATTGAACATGGCGTCAGTGGCTATCTGGCCGATGTGGGTGATGTGGACACGATGGCCCGCTACGCCATCGAACTCTTGAACGACGAAAGCCGGCTGCGGGCAATGGGGAAGGCCGCTCGTGCCGTCGCGCAGGCGCGTTTCTGCGCTAGCAAAATCGTTCCCCAATACGAAGAGTTTTACCGGCGCGTGGTCGAACGTTCTTCGTAAAAACCTTCCGGCACCGCTCCCGCAGCCTGCAAGAGCGGCAATCGGATGCGCACCAGTGTTCCCTTCCCTTCGTGGCTGTCGATTGTCATGCGCGCCGTATCTCCATACAACACCTGGAGCCGCTCGGAAATGTTGGCCATGCCGATTCCAGAGCCTCGCGCACTTCCGAATCCCGCCTGCTGGGTCGCAGCCATTCCAACCCCGTCGTCCTCTACTTCAATCACCAACCCTGAGTCGACCAGGCGGCTGCGCAGATGGATGCTTCCTCCCTCCACCTTCGAAGCAAGCCCATGCTTGATCGAATTCTCGACCAGCGGCTGCAGGAGCATGCTAGGAACCATCACATCCAGCGAGTCCGGAGCGAGTTCCTTCACGACTTGAAGTTTATCGTTTCCGAACCGGACCACTTCGATGTCGAGATAGTTGTCGATGAACTCCACTTCTTCCCGCAGCGGCACAAAAGAGTCTGCGCTGTTAAGCAAACGCCGCAGGATAGTGGCCAGCTTGGAAATCACCTCGCGGGCTTTCTCCGGATCGAAGCGCACCAGCGAAGAAATCGAGTTCAGGGTGTTGAACAGGAAGTGAGGATTGATCTGGTTCTGCAACGCCTCCATGCGTGCGTGGAGCAGCAATCGTTCTTGCTCCTCCAGTTTGATCTGGATGCGTACGCCGTTGAAGATCTTGATCTCGATTCCGATGGCCGTCACCGAGGTGGCGTAGATTGCGCCCCACACCCACCAGTTGCCGGGACTCTCCATGCTGAAGATGGAGTGCGGAAAGTAGCGCACCAGTTCCGTCTGCACAAACCGCAGGCCCACAACCGTGGTGAAAAACATGATCTGCCAATCGAACAAACGCGGCGTGGGCAGATTGCGCCGGATCAGGCGGAAGATGCTTTGATCGATGAATGGGGAGAATGACCAGATGTCGTCCTTATCGAGCGCCATGGTGCGGAGTTGGCCGGCGACAAAACCACAGAGTACATCGAAGGGCAGCGCCGCCCACTCGCCGTGCAGCAGAGCGGGCAGGCCCATCAGCACCCCGCCGAGAGATCCGGCCCAGCGTCCGCCGATCACTCCCAGCAGAAGAGCGGTTTCAAAACTCAGATCGCCGGCGAGAAAGTTGGGCACCAGGATACGAATCCAGACTCCAGCCGCAATGGGAAGCGCCATGCACAACACGAGGTAAACTTTCTGCCGAAACGTACGCTCCTCGCGAAACAGCAGCGACTTGAATTCCTTGGACCGCACCAAACTGCTGGAGACGGCGGCGGCAACGCCCAGCTTAAGCACGAGATGGATAAGAATGAGTCGCGGTTCCATGGAGGTCGAGCAAACACAATTGCCCGCGAGAAAACTGTAGCACGAAGGAAGATCGGGTGATCCAGTGATCGCGTCATCGGATGAGCGGGAATATAAACCCCGATCGCCCCATCACCCGATCAAAGATCATCCGATTTTACGCGCTACCCGCAGGTCGTGCCCGGTCATCTCTTTCGGTTCATCGACGCCAAGTATCGCAAGCATGGTTGGCGAAATATCACGCAGCGAGCCGTTGGGCTTCAGGGTGTACTGCTTGGCGTCTTCGGAGACTACGATGAATGGCACGGGATTGGTGGTGTGCGCGGTGTGCGGTCCACCCGTTGCCGGATCGATCATCATTTCGGCGTTCCCATGATCGGCTGTGATCAGCATCGCGCCACCTTTGGCGCGAATGGCGGTTTCGATACGGCCCAGGCAGGCATCCACGGTTTCGACGGCTTTGATCGTGGGCTCGATCTTGCCCGAGTGACCGACCATATCGGCGTTGGCGAAGTTGACGATGATTACGTCGAATGTTCCTTCTTCCGTGGCCTTGATGACGGCATCGGCAATGCCGGCGGCGCTCATTTCCGGCTTCAGATCATAAGTCGCGACCTTTTGCGACGGAATCACTAAGCGCTCTTCGCCGGGGAATGGCTGCTCCACGCCGCCGTTGAAGAAGTAGGTAACGTGCGCGTATTTTTCGGTCTCGGCCACCCGCAAGTTGCGCATGTTCAGACCGCCCATCACGTTGGCCAGGATGTTGGCCATCGATTCCGGAGGAATCACCACCGGGAGGTCGAAGTTTTTGTCGTACCGCGTCATGCAGACATAATGCAGATTCTTCGGGACGCGATCGCGAGGGATCGTTGTATCGAGATCAGCCGCTCCGGGAAGATCGCTGCCGCCTTTCGCATTCAGTCCGCTGTTACGTGCCAGAGCGCGCGTGATCTGGCGGACGCGGTCGGCGCGGAAATTAAAGCAGATGCAGGCATCGTCATCGCGAATGGTTGCGAGGGGCTGACCAGACTTGTCGGTGCAGACAAACGGCACGACGAACTCATCGGTGACGCCTTTGTTGTAAGCGTCCTTCATGCCCTGCACCGGGTCGGCGTTCTTGCCGCCTTCCGCGTCGGCGAAGACCATCGCATTGTAGGCCTTGGCAATGCGCTCCCAGCGCCGGTCGCGATCCATCGCGTAGTAACGCCCGTTCACCGTCGCAATCTTGCCGGAGTTATATTCGCGCATCTTCTGCTGCAACTGTTCGAGATAGCCGGCGCCGTTAGTGGGCAGCGTATCGCGGCCGTCCATGAACGCGTGAACGAAGACGCGGTCCACGCCGTTCTGCTTCGCCATCTTCAGCAAGGCGTAAAGATGCGCCTGCTGCGAATGCACGCCGCCGTCGGAGAGCAGGCCGAAGAGATGCAGCCTGCGCTCACCCACGCGGGCATGCTTCATGGCGGCGAGCAGTACGGGATGCGAGAAGAACTCGCCGTTTTGGATCATCAGGTCGATGCGCGTGATGTCCATGTGGACGATGCGGCCAGCGCCAATGTTGAGATGGCCAACCTCGCTGTTGCCCATCTGACCTTCAGGCAGGCCAACGAACGGTCCGCTGGTGTGAATCAGCGTGTTGGGATACTCGCGCAGCAGGCGGTCGTAAGTGGGCTTGCGAGCGAGAGCGATGGCGTTGGCTTTGGTCTCGGCGCGGTATCCCCAGCCGTCGAGAATGATCAGAACGAGCGGTTTCGGTCTAGGCATTTTTCACCACGGAGACACGGAGAAGGAATGGGGAAAAGGGCACTACCAGAAAAGATCCTCGATCTCCTTGGGTAGCGGATCGTTGAAGTCATCGGGAACCACGAATTCTCCCTCTGCTGAGCCGAGTATGCGACCTTTGGCTCGCGCCTTCACCAAGCGAATCGAAGGCAGGGTCTTGCTGCCTCCGAAATGGCGAGCGACGGCTTCCTTCACATTCGCTCTCAACTCGTCCATCGTCTCCGCTTGGGTGAAAATGGAATGACCAATCGCGCGGGCCTCATAGCCGCCCTCGGGTGACTTTTGGAACGAGAAAAGGATTTCGGTGTCGCTCATGTCTCAAAGATTATACGATGTCGTCCGACTGCACGCCCTGTGCACTCCGCGATCATGATCGGGCATTCGGGCTGTGGAAGGCAAGGTTGGATATCACAGAGATGGGGTCGGCGCCTTGCTCCGGTCGCAGGGTCGTGCCACGTGCGAGTGTAGTCATCTGGTTACGACAGTTACCCCAGAGAATCTCAGTCCCGCTGTCTAATCATCATAAGAGAACGAACGCGGCTTTTCTGGTTAGGCCTGAATGCGCCTGAAATTGAAATACGCGCTTCCGCTTGTGCAGACGTTGGTGGCGGTGGCCCTCCTGGTGTGGACCGACCGTTGGGAAACGGCTCTCACGCGTCTTAACGACATGCCCGGAGCCCCACCTTCTTTCACACTTCTGATTGCCATCAATGCTCCTTTGGCGATGCCCCGAGCGCTGGTTTTTCCGCATCTGCCCGGCTTGTGGCGTGACATAACCTTCGTTCTGGCGATTGCAGTGTTGTGGTATTGGGTGGCATTGAATATCGAATCTTGGCAGCAAAGACGCCGCATCTTGATGTTTTCATGGACACCATTGAGATTGTTGGGAGACATGATAGGGGTCGGCACTGGACTGATGTGTGCTCTCGTTCTGTCGCGTGATTTCGTTGGGTGGCGTGACTATGGCTTTCCTCCGGTCCTTTCGTTGACAGGCTGGCTGTGGTTTATTCCATGCACATGTCTGCCAATCCTCTGGTCTGTGGTGCTGATTGTCCTGTTCACACGCGACTTCATTTACTGCCTTCTGCCTTCAAAGCCAAGTCAGGCAGCGTCAGATTGACGTAACATCGTCTCACCCGTCTTCCCAAGTTCTGAGCGCAAAGCGTTTCGAGGAAAATCCTGCCGAGCATTTATACTGGATCGCCGGAGGGACCTATGGCGATTAGCGAATTGCTGCTGCCTGAACTGGATGAAGAAATTAAGAAGACACGCACGACCCTGGAACGGGTTCCTGCCGACAAGAAGGAATTTGCGCCGCATGCCAAGTCGATGCCGCTGGGCAAGCTGGCGCCTCACGTGGCGGAACTGGCGGGCTTCGGGGTAACGATCCTGACTACGCCCGAGCTGGACTTTTCCAAGGGAAGCACGGCACGGCTGCCGTTCGAGTCAGCCGCGCAACTTGTGAAGGCCTTCGACGAGGGTGCGGCCAAGGTGCGCGCCGCTCTGCAAGCCACGCCGGATTCAGCCTGGAAAGAGCGGTGGAAGCTTAGCTTTCAGGGCAAGACCATTTTCGAGGGACAGCGATTTCTGGCTTACCGCGAGATGTTTCTGAATCACCTGGTGCATCACCGCGCCCAGCTTGGCGTGTATCTGCGGTTAAACGGCAAGCCTGTGCCTGCGATCTACGGGCCATCGGCAGATGACACGATGGGATTCTGAGGCGCGTGCCTGTGCCAGCATCTCAAGTTTAGAAGACGGGTGGATCGGTTGACATCGCGCTCTCCCTCCTGTCAGTTGAGAAGGTAGGGATGCTTCGACTGCGGTTGAGCTTCGCATTCGCGAAGCCCAATCCTCGCTCAGCATGACAGGATTACGGAAGCCCTCTGCGCAGCGCTGCAAGCGCTGCGCCACCCAAAATCGACCGGACTCTCTTCACTTTTACTTCTGCGGTGAATCGGTCTTCTCCTCGGCGCGCTTGAGCACGGCATCGACTTCGGCCTGGATTCGCGGATAGACCGCGCGCATGGTTTCCGCCGCCACCGAGGGCATCTCGTGAAGGAACTTCTGCCCAACCTGCGAAGAATAAAAAGCGATCAGTCCGTCAATCTCGGACTTCGTGAAGTGCCGTTGATAGACGGGAATCATGTCGCTCAGCATCGCTTCCATGGGAAAGTTCTTGATGACGTCCTCGGACTCGCGGTCCAGGCGCGCCAGTTCTTCCGGGGTAACATCGGGACGCTTTTTCTTGATCTCCTCGCGGTTCAGGGTCTGCATCTGCGCGAACACCTGTCGTATGGTCTGCCCCATCTGCTCCCGGCTGGCCATCACGTCAAACAGTCTCCTGACATCTTCTTTTGAAGCTGCGTCGGGAGCGACTGAGACCGTGGTCTGCGCACCGGCACAGGCAGATAAAGCGAGAAGACACACGCACAGCGATGACTTCAATCCCATGGAACCTCCGTCTGGCGAATGCCAGTCCTCAGCCTTTGTAGTTCAGCGCCTTCAACCCCAGGAATCTCGCCGAATCACCCAACTCCTCTTGAATCCGCAGCAACTGGTTGTATTTGGAAATGCGGTCGGTGCGGGAGGCTGATCCGGTCTTGATCTGGCCTGCGCCGGTGGCCACGGCAAAGTCCGCGATGAACGTGTCTTCGGTTTCGCCGGAGCGATGCGAGATCACGGACGTGTAGCCGTTGCGCCGCGCCAGGTCGACCGCATCCAACGTTTCGCTGACGGTGCCGATCTGATTCAGTTTAATCAGGATGGAGTTGGCGATTCCCTTCTCAATCCCTTCGGCAAAAATCTGAATATTGGTGACGAAGATGTCGTCGCCCACGAGTTGAATCTTGCCGCCGAGTTCTTTGGTCAGGTTCTGCCAGCCATCCCAGTCGTTCTCGGAAAGTCCGTCTTCGAGCGAAACGATGGCAGGATAATCGTTCACCCACTTGGCCCAGAACTTCACCATTTCATCGGAGGTCTTCGCAGACTTGTCCGACTTCTTGAAGACGTACTTGCCGTCCTGATAGAACTCGCTGGCCGCGGGATCGAGAGCGATGGCGATCTCTTCTCCCGGCTTGTAACCGGCTTTTTGAATCGCTTCCAGCACGACTTCGATGGCCTCGACGTTTGACTTCACCGACGGTGCGAATCCGCCTTCATCGCCGACGGCAGTGTTGTAGCCGCGCTTCTTCAAAACTCCCTTGAGGGTATGAAAAACCTCCACGCCCCAGCGCAACGCCTCGGAAAATGAAGGCGCGCCCACTGGCATCACCATGAATTCCTGGAAGTCGACGTTGTTGTCGGCATGCGCTCCGCCGTTGAGAATGTTCATCATCGGGGTGGGTAAAATATTGGCGCCCGCGCCGCCCAGGTAACGGTAGAGCGGCAGACCGTAGTCCGCCGCAGCGGCGCGCGCCGCCGCCATCGAAACCGCGAGAATCGCATTCGCCCCCAGGCGGCCCTTGTTCTCCGTGCCGTCCAGGTCAATCATCTTCTGATCAAGGGCGCGCTGGTCGGCGGCATCAAAGTTTGCCAGCGCATCCGCGATCTCGCCATTGACGTTCTCCACTGCTTTCAGCACGCCTTTGCCGAGAAAACGCGAGTTGTCTCCGTCGCGCAGCTCGACTGCCTCGTGCTCGCCGGTCGATGCGCCGCTGGGCACGATGGCCCGTCCAACCACTCCACTCGCCAGCAGCACTTCCGCTTCTACTGTAGGATTGCCGCGCGAATCCAACACTTCGCGCCCGATGATGCCTGCAATATTCGTCATGAGTTCCTTCCGTCCTTGTTTTCTGGTATGAGTTCCGAATCGTCGCCGAGCGCTACCCCGGGTGCGCCCGGATGCAGCGTCCGACGGCATGCCGTCGGATACCGATCTCGGCATATATCTTCCCCGGGAGAGTAGGTCTGAAACCCACGATTATAGCGGATAGAAGATCACGGCTGTGTGACAACGCTCACAGGCTAGGATTCCCATTTCCCACGCTGAAACCGGACTATGCCCGGCCCTTATCTTTGCTGGTTGTCTTTGCTGGTTGTCTTTGCCGGAGATCTTTGCTGGTTATCTTGGCTGGTTCCCCAACCCCGCTGCATATTGTCCCGGCCATCTGCCTGGTCTAGAGTCAAAAGCAATAGTTCGGGGTTTTATTGGTTGAGGCCTGAGGAGGAGTTATGAAGAAGTGGACAGTTCTACCTTACATCTTGCTGCTGGCGTGCTGCTACGCAAGTACGCTGGCTGCGGCGCAGACCAGTTCGCCGGTGCCGGCCGGCACGGCCCTGATGGTCAAGCTGGAAACGACTCTTGCGACCTTCAGCAACAAGGCGGGTGACCCGTTCCAGGCACGCTTGACGCAGGCCGTGGTGGTCAACGGCAAAACGGTGATCCCTGCCGGAACCATGGTGGAGGGCCGCGTCACTAAAGTGGACGAACCACGCCGCATCTCGGGCAAACCGACTATCGGAATTCTGCCCGAAGCTCTGATCCTCCCGACCGGTGAGCGCCTTTTCCTTGATGCCACGCTGGTTGACACGAATATGGGAGGCGGAACCGATGTAAATCAAGAAGGCGAGTTTAAGGGATCCGGCCATGACCGCCGCGACCAAATCGAAACTGGCGGTGGCACAGCCGGTGGCATGCTGATCGGCGGGCTCATCGGCGGCCCTCCGGGAATCGTCATCGGAGGCGTGGTGGGCGCGGGATCGACTGGCGTTCACTGGCTGAGCAAGCACCGCTCGGCCACGCTGCCGGCAGGCACCGAACTCACGCTCGAACTCAATCGCCCGCTGGCCTTGACCACCGCAGTGGCTAGCGCGGGACAGTAAGTATAGATACTCGACCATCCGGAAACCGGAGCCAGGCTCTCCGGTTTCTATTCTCCTCAGTTGGTCAGGAAATGGGTAGTCAGTGACCTCCCTTTGACGCATAGCCATAAATATGGCAGAATTTACTTGTGAGAACCACGGTTGACATTCCGGACCCTCTATATCGCGAACTCAAGGGGAAAGCGGCGAGTGAAGGACGATCCGTCAAAGAACTGATTCTGCGAAGCGTCGAAGAAGAGTTGAAGGGCCGCCGCAGCCGCGCCAATCGTCGCGTTTCGCTTCCTATCGTTCGCTCGAAGCGATCTGGATCTCTGAAACTGGACAATGCCAAGATCTTCGAGATCATTCCTTTTCCCTGATGTGAATGTTTGGGTCGCCCTTACCTACGGAGGGCATGTTCACCACAACATCGCGCGAGCATGGTTCGAAGAAGTTGGTATGGCAGCGCGCGTTTGCTTCTGCCGATTCACGCAAATCAGCTTGCTGCGGCTTCTTACCACCCAGGCGGTCATGGGGACTGATGAAGTGATGACTCAGGCCCAAGCTTGGCAAGCTTTTGATTACTGGCTAACGGACAGCCGGGTGCTGTTTCTCGAGGAGCCGCCTAATCTCGACGGCCTCTTCCGTTCTCTTTCGCGCCAACATCACTCGAACCCGAAGCTCTGGGCGGACTCCTACCTTGCTGCCTTCGCCGCAGTCTCGGATCTGCGTTTCGTGACCTTCGACCAAGGTTTTCAAGGGAAGATCAAGCAGCTTCTGATCCTGCGGCCTTAGTCGTCCGAACGCAACTACATCCCTCCCCGCAAGTCTCCTTCGCTGAGCAACTGCAGTTCGATCCATCCTTCCACCGGCAGAGCGTCCACGGGCAGACGATTGTGCCAAAGGCTGAAGCGCAGCCGGAGTCGGATGGCCGGTGGGACCGGCACAGCGGCCGGATTGGGGTGGACCAGCGCTTGAGCGCCGGTCGCCGCAGGCGCAGCCGAAACCGGTGCGGCCAGCAGATAATTCAGCGGCAAGCGGAACTCAAAGTTGCGCAGCAGGGCCGCCTTCGCAGTCTCTTCACTCTTGCTCGATGAAGTCAACGATGTTTTTTCCCCTTCATCGACCTTCCACTCCGTCAGCTTGCGATCCCTTACTTTGGCATCGAGCCGCAGAGTCCGGCGTGGGTGCGCTTCTCCGCTCGCCCACGATTCCAGGTTCACCACCAGATCGAACTCCATGTCCGGAACCGGTCCGGCAAAGTCCAGCCGGCCATAAACAAACTCGCTGTCGATGCCGGCATAGACGGAATCCAACAGGAACTGTTTGCCATGCATGGCGCCGGCGCGCTGGTCGGCGGTGAAAATGGCCGCGCCCAGCCACTCAAAGTAACGAATCTTGTCGCCCGTGATGCGGGGATGAATGTAGGCGGTCTGCGGCGTAAAGGTGGGCCGCACTTCGCCTCCGGTGATCGGCTGCGAGAGATAATCCGGCGGCATCGCCCCCAGGGCCTGGTAAACGTTCGAAAGATGTTTACGGTAAAGCTCGTCAAAGTCGCGGTCGTTGGCCGAATGGTGTTCCGGTCCGTACCACCAGTTCCAGTCGCTGCCCTCGGCAATCATAATTTCTTCCAGGGCCAGCTTGCGTTGCGCCTCGCTGGCGCGGGCGGCATTCTGGGTATAGAATTCGCGCGCATGGTGCAGGTAATCCCAGGCGCGGTTATCCTCGGGAGCGCCGATCCAGACATTAAAGTTCGCGTTGATCCACGAGCCCGGCACCAGCGACGGCAAGGGTGAAAAGTTGCGATGGCGGGCAATCGCCTCCGCAACCGTAACCGCTTCCAGGCCTCCTTCGCGCTGCAGGGCATCGTAGAAGCGCCGCAGAAAATCCCGCCCGGACTTCGGGTAATATTCCCAGGCGTTCTCTCCATCGAGGATGACCGAAACCACGGCATCCCGGCCTTGCGCCAGCACCGGTTGAGCCGCTTCTTTGATGTTGTGCAGCAGATGCCGGGCGGCATCTCCCGGATCCATCCCCGAATAGACAAAACCGATCAGATCCGAAATGGTGTGATCTCGAAACACCATGTGCATGGCGGTCTGGCCGTTCTCATAACGATGGATGTTATAGAGCTGCTCCGCCAAATGTGCAGGCAGCCGGCCGTTGCCATCGCGCTGGAAAAACACACCAGTGCTGCGACCGAGCACACCTTCGTCCGTCGCCATCCACTTGACGCCCAGATTGTATGCAATGGCGAGTGTTTCTTCCGAAACGCTGCCTTCCGAGGGCCACACGCCCTGCGGCCGCACTCCAAACACCTCCTGGTGCAAATCGAGGGCGCGCACCAGCTGTTCGCGCGCGTCCTCAGGATGACGGAACCGGTTCTGCGGCAGAGGCAAGCCCGGCGACGAAACCGCTCCCGCATTGGTGTCGCAAACCAAGGGAAGAATCGGATGATAGAAAGGCGTCGCCGAAATCTCGATCGAGCCTTTCTTGGCCGCGTCGGCATAGGCGGGCAGAACCTTGCCCAACAGTTCCCGCTCGCGGGCAATCACAAAATCCTGATCTTCGAGCGAGTAGTTGCGCTCTTTCTGGATCAGCGCCGCAATGTCTTTGTCTTCCAGAAAGAATTCGTCGAACCATGCAATCTGCGACAGCACTTGAAGGTCGGTAAAATCGCGCGGCAGGAAGTATTTTTCCGCCTTCTCGGCCGATTGCCCATGCTCCTGGAAACGCTCATACAGCTCCCGGTAGCGCGGATACCGCCCAATCAGGTTCGCCGGGTTCGCCTGAAAAAGATATTGCAGGGCAAACTTTCGTTGCTCCAGGGTCAAGTCCTTGGCTGGCTTGGCCGCAACTTTGAAAAACGGATCCTGCGCCGTCCCCGCCACATAATCCTGAATTTGCGTGATGAGAGACGGCACCAGATTGAAGTTCTGGTGGACGTTGGGAAACTCATCCAGCAGCTTCACCATGCCGTAGTAATCCTTGAGCGCGTGCAAGCGCACCCAAGGCAGGCGATATTCACCGGTCACCAGATCCTTGTAGAAAGGCTGGTGCTGGTGCCAGAGAAGAATCAGACGCAGGGCGGGCATGGCTGAAAAATTCAGTCTAGCATGGGAGTTCGGCCTTGTTGGCTGCACGAAAGGACGCAGCAGGCTCTGGGCGCTCCGCAAATCCTAGCGTCTCCCATTTGCGCGCGCCAATCTCTTTGTGTCGCCACATAGGTATTCCGGTACACTTAAGATTCTGCAATGCCAGACAATCCCACCCCCGCCGCTTCCAACCGCATCACCCTGCTCTCCGACCAGGATCTCTACCTATTCAACGAAGGCAGCAACTATCGCCTTTATGAGACGATGGGTGCCCACCTGGTCTCCCGTGACGACCAGTCTGGAGTGACCTTCAGCGTGTGGGCGCCGAATGCGCGCCTGGTTTCGGTAATCGGCAGCTTCAACGCATGGGATCCGCGCGCCCATCAGCTCACTCCGCGCGGCTCTTCCGGCATCTGGGAAGGTTTCATCCCCGGCGTGACCAAAGGTGCGCTCTACAAGTTCCACATCGAGTCGCGGCGCCACGGTTACCGTGTCGACAAAGCCGACCCTCTCGGCATCTGGCACGAAAAGCCGCCCCGCACCGCTTCCGTGGTGTGGGATCTCGACTACCAGTGGAACGACCGCGAGTGGATGGAGAAGCGCGCCGCCCGCAACTCCCTGCGCGCGCCGCAATCCATTTATGAAGTTCACCTCGGCTCCTGGATGCGCGTTCCCGAAGAACACAATCGTCCATTAACCTATCGCGAGACCGCGCCGCGGCTCGCCGAATACGTGGGGCGCATGGGCTTCACCCACGTGGAATTCCTGCCGGTCATGGAGCATCCCTTCTACGGTTCCTGGGGATACCAAACCACCGGCTATTTCGCTCCCACGTCGCGCTACGGCACGCCGCAGGATTTCATGTACCTGGTGGATTACCTGCACCAGCACGGCATCGCCGTCATTCTCGACTGGGTGCCATCGCACTTCCCTTCCGACGCCCACGGTTTGTCCTACTTCGACGGCACCCATCTCTACGAACACGCGGACTCGCGGCAGGGCTTTCATCCCGACTGGAAGACGCAGATCTTCAACTACGGACGCAGCGAAGTGCGCAGCTTTCTAATGTCGAGCGCCATGTTCTGGTTCGACAAGTACCACGCCGATGGCCTGCGCGTGGATGCGGTCGCCTCCATGCTTTATCTCGACTACTCCCGCAAACAAGGGGAGTGGATTCCCAACAAGTACGGCGGCCGGGAAAACCTGGATGCCATCGACTTCCTCCGCCGCTTCAATCAGGAAGCCTACAAAGAGCATCCCGATATCCAGACCACCGCGGAGGAATCCACTTCCTGGCCCATGGTTTCGCGGCCGGTTTATCTGGGCGGCCTCGGCTTTGGCCTGAAGTGGGATATGGGATGGATGCACGACACGCTCGAATACTTCAAGCAAGATCCGATTCACCGTAAGTATCATCACAGCAAGCTCACCTTCCGCATGCTGTATTCGTTCCATGAAAACTTCATCCTGCCGCTTTCGCACGACGAGGTCGTACACGGCAAAGGATCGCTCATCGGCAAGATGCCCGGCAACGAGCGCGATCGCTTTGCCAACCTGCGGCTTTTGTTCGCTTACATGTACGCGCAGCCCGGAAAGAAGTTGCTGTTCATGGGCGACGAGTTCGGGCAGGTTCGCGAGTGGGCGCACGATACCAGCCTGGAGTGGGACGTGCTTCAATATCCCGTTCACAGCGGTCTGCAAAACTGGGTTGGGCAGTTGAACCGGGTCTATCGCAGCGAGCCTGCCCTGCACCAACTCGATAACAGTCCCGCCGGCTTCGAGTGGGTGGATTGCAACGACAATCTGACCAGCACGATTTCTTTACTGCGCAAGAGTGAATCGCCCAAAGAAACGATCCTGATCGTTTGTAACTTCACGCCCATACCGCGCCTCGAGTATCGTGTGGGAGTGCCGGTGAGCGGCTACTGGCGCGAATTGCTAAACAGCGACGCCGCGGAATACGGCGGCACCAACCTGGGCAATGCGGGCGGAGTGAATGCTGAAGAAAAGCCAGCCCACGGCCGTCCCTGGTCACTGAAACTGACGCTGCCGCCCCTAGCCGCGCTATTTCTAAAGGCCGGATGAGTAGCGCCGCATAGTAGCGCCGCCGTCCCGGCGGCTGTCGCGGGGGGTGCTCTCTCGCCCCCGCCTGCAAAGGCACGATGTGGCTTAGGGTTTTGGGTGGCGCAGCGCTTCCAGCGCTGCGATAACGGCGATTCCTGGGGCAGGGGAAGTGGAGAGATGCCTAGCCAAATCGAATGCAGCGAAAAACACAAAGCCGACCTGCTATTGCGGGAAGCGGCGATAAGGATGTCCGAGGGTCGTTCCTTAGGACTATGCTGCAAGTGCGGGAAAGAATTTCGTTACATTGTCCGGCATGTTTACGCCAACGACCGTTCCACGTCCCCGAAGGAGTGGGAATTCGAGGTGGTGAAGGTATTGCGCCTAACGAGTAGATTGTCAGAAAATTACGATCCATTTCTGCTTGTGCTCCGGGCCGAAAACGGCGAGAAAGAAGTGCTGCCGGTATTCTGGGCACAGGGTAAAGGCGAGAAATGGCTCTGGGGACAATTCTCGCCGCTTCTTTCGTTAGCGGAATGGGACGAACTCTTCAGTAAGGTAAATGAGTCGGATTCCGGGGGCCACCGACAATAATGCAAAAAAGTGCTTGCATCGCGGTGGTGATCCTGGCTCTTGGACAGGTCTGCGTCTGCCAGACAGCGGGAGTGTCCGACAGGGCGGACGAAGGCAGGTTAGTGAAGATGAGGCTCGAAAGGGCCGAAAAATCCTCGGCCTTGGCGCTCGCGCGCTGGTCTAATTTCTCTGCGCCCGGCTCACCCGGTCCCAACTATGCTACGTTCGGCTGTTGCGGGCCGGCCAATTTGACAATCGACGGGAAGCTCGCCGCGCAGTCGGCGACCGGTATACAGGAAATCCTGGCCGATGCTCGGGGCGCGCTGCTTTCACTGGACTACAGTGTAGCGAATTACAAACTTGGAGAGGTCGAACAGCTCACGAACTCGCTCAACCGCATTCTCGATGAATCTCAGGGTGTGCGCCTTCGCAGGATAGAGCTTGAGAGTGTGTGGGACGAGCAACCGGGATCAGTTGCAGAGAGGCTGCCGGCAGGTTTGAACGGTCGTCAAATACGGGCACTGATTTACAGCGAGCTCTCGTTTGCGGACAGGATGCTACAGAAGGCTATGTGGCGTGGATGCGTCCCTAAATCTGCGGAAAAGCTTGACTTCGCCGACGCGCTCATCCAGAAGACATTTCGCACAGTGGAGGGACAGGACTCGGAGCAATATCTCACGGAGGCAAGGCACAAGCTTCTGCTTCTAGACTACGCTGAGAGCCACAGGATGGCGTACCAAGCTTACAAGTCGGCTCTCGAATCTCTCGCGAACTGCCCACGCTGAGTTCAATCGTTCTGGCGAAGGGCCGACCACACAACGGATGATGCAAACCAAGAACAGCCCGGGGAAGTGTGTGGACCTCGCCGATCTGACGCTCACGCCCGCGCCGCAGTAGCCTCTAACTCGCCTCAGACACACTGCGCCGATACGCTTCGGGACTTTCAATCAGAAATGATGTTTGCCCGTCCAGCGACAGCAGATCTTGATCGCCGCTAATCAGCAGATCGGCTCTACCGCTTTGGGCCAGGTCCAGAAACGGCTGATCGTTCGCGTCCCGGCACACCAATGCGCATCTTTCTGTCGCCTCAATCACCTCACAGTGAGGAAGATATTCGGCTAACAGTTCTCGGCGGTCGTCGGGCGAGAGCCCGAATTTTGGGTAACTCAGAACCCGGGTGAGTTCTGCGGCGGTTGCACGAGAGATCAAAGGCACGCAGCCCTTTTCCTGCCAATGCTGGCGCAGCCAAGCCAAGCGGCCATTCCCAAACAAGAGCGCCGACACAACTGTCGTCGTGTCAAAGACCACGCGTCGGCTCACGCCTTTTCGCGCGCCCACGAAACCGCGGCCGTAACATCCGGCTCGTCAATGCCGAGCTGGGCCAGACGGGCACGCACTTCCTCGGCGCGGCTCCGTTGCAGCGGACGCAGGATGATGCACTCCCCGTCAGTGCTCACGTCGAAGTATTCGACCCCGGTGAACCGGGTGACCACCGCTTTGGGGAGGGTAATTTGGTTCCTTACGGTCTTTTTCGCCAGCATGATTCCCTCATTCAAGGAAACAAGGAAATCTTACCACAGTATTATGGGGCCATAGCGCAAATCTTCGCAAAACGTAAAGTTTCTTCTTTACAATTCGCACGGTGCGAAGTAGAGTATAGAAGTTCGCTGGATGCGAAGTATTGGGAAAGCGTGCATGTGATCAGCAAGAGCGCGTGGCGAGAGGCGGTGGCCGCGGACAGCACCCTGGAATCCCCCATCAGCCAATGGCACAAAGTTGCGACGCGCGCGGCATGGGCCAGTCTGGCCGATGTTAGAAGAGTCTACCCGCATGCCGACTTCGTCGATGGCTATACGGTTTTCAATATCAAAGGGAATGCCTACCGGCTGATCGTCAAAATTGAATACCGCTGGCGGATGATTTTTGTGAAGCACTTGATCCCGCATGCCGAATACGACAGGGGGGACTGGAAAAAATGAACACGGCCGCGATTAGCTACGGAGATCTGCTTTCTCAGACAAAGCCGGAGGTCGTGAGCGGGGACCGGCAACATCAGCTCTATATCGAGCAACTGGAGAAATTGACAGGGCAGGCAGAAGTTACTCCGGCGGAGGAGAAGTTGATCCACCTCCTGACTGTGCTCGTGGAAGACTATGAAACCAGAAACTTTCCGGTCCCAGAGGCTGGCCCCGTTGATATTGTTAGACACTTAATGGACGCCCACCGCCTTCGCCAGAAGGATTTGGTGGATGTGTTCGGAACCGAAAGCATCGTTTCGGATGTTCTCAACGGGAAGCGAGACCTTACCAAGGAGCACATCCGCCGGCTCAGTCGTCGCTTTCACGTTTCTCCCTCGGTGTTCTTCTAGCCGCCGGGTACCCATTCCTTCGCGTTGTGTGCGGCCACAATCGCTATGTACCTTTAAAAGTACGCGACGCGGCTGTCAAGTCTGCCTTTGTAGGCATTCGACCCCCCTCGAAAGTGGGCCTTTCTTCCACAGCCTAAGCCTTTGAATCCATTGATCCGCCAAAAAGCCCGCACGAAGAATCAACAACTTCCTCCGCAAATTTTCTGCAAAGTGAAATGTTCCAGTTGGAACATCAGAGCGGTTTCCCCCTTCCTTAAAGAGACATCGCCAGCGGCAAGAACTGGCCACTGGCAACTGGCGACTGGCAACTGCCTTTAGTGCTATTCTGCCTTCTAACTGATCTGCATGCGGATTCTTACCCGCTACATCCTTCGCGAAGTCACGTCGCACGCCCTCATCGGCGCGGCCATCTTTACCTTTGTGTTGTTCACGCGCGATCTGGGACGCATTCTGGAACTTGTGGTGCGGGCCAGCGCGCCGCTGCCCAGCGTGGCCCAGATATTTCTCTACACCGTACCGCTCGCACTCACCTACACCATCCCCATGAGTGTGCTGGTGGGCATCCTCATCGGGCTGAGCCGTCTCGCCGCTGACAGCGAAATCACTGCCATGCGCGCCAGCGGCATGGGCGTGTGGAGCTTCGGGCGCGTGCTGGCGATTTTCGTCGTCACCGCGTGGTTTCTGGCCTTGATCAACGGCGTATATCTGGCGCCTTGGTCAACGGCTTCCCTGGCACGTCTGGAGGACCAACTCAAAAGCTCGCAAGTTTCCTTTGAAGTGCAGCCCCGAGTGTTCTATGAAGGGTTCCCCAAGATCGTGCTGTATGTGCAGGACGTGCATACAGCCCAGGGCGCAGCGGTTTGGAAGGG
The DNA here is from genome assembly GCA_963749985.1 of uncultured Acidobacteriaceae bacterium. Lineage (GTDB taxonomy): Bacteria > Acidobacteriota > Terriglobia > Terriglobales > Acidobacteriaceae > Sulfotelmatobacter. The sequence goes on from CAVVOS010000013.1 coordinate 72,492, forward strand.
CGTGTTCCTCGCCGACATTTCCGATCCCGCCAATCCGAGCATCACGCTGGCTCACGAAGGCATCCTCGTCCCCGAGGGACAGGACCGCCTGCACCTGCACTTGGTCGACGGCTCCACGCACGAAACCGATCTCACGCAAGCCGACCATTACCAGATCTCCACCTTCCAGGAAACCGACATCCCTCTCGACCTCGCCCCGTCGGAGAACAAAGGCGAAGAGCAAGTCCCGGTGGGCATAGTCGGCACGTGGTCGCTCCACGACTACGCCAGCCGCGTCGATCCTGTCTCGGCGCGCTGGTACCTCATCGAGTTTCACCGCCGCTTCGCCCTGCCCACCGCGTGCCTGGTGCTGGCGATGGTGGGAATTCCTCTGGGACTGTCCTCGAAAAAGAGCGGCAAGTCCGGCGGCTTCGTGCTCACCATTGTGCTGGTTTTCGTCTATTACTTCATTTCCCTCGTCGGAGTGTCGCTGGCGCGGCAGGGCAAGGTGAGTCCCGGGTTCGGAGCCTGGCTGGCCAACCTCGTATTCTTTGCCGCAGCGTTGTTCCTGCTGTGGCAAGCGGAGCGGCGGCCTCTGTCGCTGTCGGCGATCCGGCTGGCCTGGAAACGCGACAATCTTCCCGCGAACGGCGCCGCACAAGAGCGCAGGCACAGGCGCAGAGACAACGCTTTCGAACGCGCCTCTACCCGCCGACGTGTCTTCAGCGCCAGCTTTCCCACGCTGCTCGATGACTACATACTGCGCGATTTCTTCCTTTACCTGGGAATGATCCTCTCCGCATTCCTGGTCCTGCTGCTGGTGTTTACCCTGTTTGAACTCCTGAGCGATATCCTGCGCAATCAAACACCGTTCATCGTAGTCGCGGAGTATCTGCTCAACGTCGCTCCCTACCTGCTCTACAGCGTAGCGCCGCTGATCATGTTGTTGGCGGTGCTGATCACGTTCGGGCTCATGAACCGTTCCAACGAGATCACCGCCATCAAGGCGACCGGAACCAGCATCTACCGCATCGTCACGCCCGTGCTGGCCGCGGCGGCGGTGCTGGCGGTGGGCCTGTTTCTTGCCGACCAGTTCTATCTGCCGCACACCAACAAGCGCCAGGAGGCGCTGCACAACCAGATCAAGGGCAAACCTCCGCAGACTTACCTGCGTCCTGACCGCCGCTGGATTTTCGGCCAGCACAATGACATTTACTACTACCAGTTCTTCGATCCGGATCGCGACCAGTTTGCCAACCTCACCATCTTCCAGATCGACCCGGCCAGCTTCACCATCGCGCAGCGCATCCATGCCGAGCGCGCGCACTGGTCCGACAGCATGGATCGCTGGATCTTCGAGCAGGGCTGGCAGCGGTCTCTGCATGGCCCCGCCATCGCCGGCTACCGCACCTTCGACGTCTCCACCTTCCCCGAAATCAGCGAGGCGCCGTCTTATTTCAAGAAGGAGGTGAAACAGTATTCCGAGATGAATTACGAGGAGTTGCGCCGCTATATCCGCGATCTGCAGCAAAGTGGATTCGACGTGGTGCGGCTGCGGGTGCAACTGAACAAGAAGCTTTCCTTCCCGCTGATCACGCTGATTATGGCTGTGCTCGCCGTCCCATTTTCCATGTCAGCGGCAAAGAAGGGAGCCATCACGGGAGTCGCGGTCGCGGTCGGCATCGCCGTAGTTTACACCGTGGTGTCGCGTCTGTTTGAGGCGATGGGAGATCTCAGCCAGCTGCCACCTGCCCTTGCGGCCTGGTCGCCGGACCTGATTTTCGCTCTGGTGGGCGCCTACCTGATTCTGAAAATTCCGACCTAACACCAGGGCTTGGCAAGAAAATGGCGAGCCCCTCCAAAACTACTTTACGGCCACTCCCCAGGGAAGGGGAAAGGCAGTTACCGTTGGCTGCGGCGTCAAGGCTCCGGTGAAGGGCGTAATGCCATACTCGGAAAGATTCGCCGAATTGAAGTTGGCCACGAACATAAAGCTGTCGTCGCTGCGGATTGCAATCGACGTCGGGAATGAGTTGGTGGCCACAAACGCCGGTGTGAGCGGCGTCAAAGCGCCGTTGGTGGAGCTGATCTTGTACCCATACACGGCATTGCTGTTGGTGGCCAACACATACAAGAAATGGGCATATGCATCCACCGTCAAAGGCCCCGCACCATTGCCGGAGTTGTAGGGAGAACCCGCGACCGGGAGCAAGCTGTAGTCTGCGTTCGGGCATTCCGGCAAAGAAACGACACTGCAAATCGTGTAAGCGCTGACGCTGCCCACAGAGTTCCCCACGTAAACAAACCGGTTGCAGGGGTCCACCGCGACCCCATTGGGCTCAGTACCAGTCGGAACCCCTTGGGTCGATCCTCCGGTTTGAACCAGGCTTAGGGCCCCAGTCGAGGTAACCTGGTAATTGAAAACCAGATTGTTGTGATAGTCCGTCACATAAAGATCTTCGCTGGTGGGAGGGACATGCGCACTACAAGGCGCATTGAGAACTGGGAACGCAGTCGGAGTGACGGCCAGCGCCGTGGCATCGGCGGGCTGGCCACCGGGTTGAATCGGCAGGGCAAAAGGCGAGCCAGTTACTTCGGTCAGGCTGCTGCCGTTCACGGCAAACACTGAAACGGTTCCAGGCACCTGAACAGTGGAAGTCGTCATTGAGCCATTGCAGTTGTACGGCAGCGTTTGCCCGGATGTAACCGTGTCCGCCACGAACAGGTACTTTCCTGCGGAATCAATGGCCAATGCAGATGGAACGACAGGAGTCGGCTGGACGCCGGTTGAAACATAGGTCGTTGGGCCACTCGGCGGGACACAGGGTGCATTCACCGTGGGGCTTGTGGGATTCAGGGCCGTCACAGCTCCCGCTGCCAGCTTGCCATCGGACTGAACCGGATACGCAGTTATTCCGGTGCTGCTGGGGGTGATCGCCGAGTTCTGAGTGACGATCACGTAGGCAAATGTGCCCGCCGGATTGAGGACGACGGCGGTTGCAGCTCCGGGCGTGGGAGGTCCGTCCGCGTTGTTGACCTGCGTCATCTCGCCGTTGCCCAGATCGAGGCTGAAGGTCTCCATCACGGCATCGCCGGTGTAGGTCGAGACCACCACCAGACCATCGAAGTGAGGCGTGTACTTGCCACTGCAAGCCATCAGGAGGCCGATTGAAACCAAAACCAGAATTCCCACACTCCAGGTAAACCTTGTCCGCATTCTTCGCTTTATCTCCTGTGAACGTGCTTCCGCATTCCCCGGCCAATCGGGTTGGATTACTTTGTGAAAGGCGTGAATTGCCATCCATTTATGTATCAGGAATGCGCCGGAAGAGCAACCGCCCCACGCTCATTGGAACCTCGGAAGCAGCCGCGAGTTGCCTGAGGGCAGTACCTAGTACCCGGTACCCAGTCAATACGATGGAGACTATAGCCGAGATTGTGCCAGGGCTGTTTTCTCGATACTGGCTACTCGGTACTGGGTACTGCCCTTAAGCTTCTTGTTCCGCGGAAACCGGCTCGGGCGCTTTCTCGGCGCTCGCGTTAGTGGAATCCAAAGGCAGGCGAATTTCGACGAGCAGGCCCCCCTCCGCCCGGTTGAAAGCTGCAACCCGGCCGCCATGAAAGCGAACCGCTCTCTCCGTGATGGCCAGACCGAGGCCAACACCTCCGGTCAGCCGGCCTCGATCATCGTCCAGACGATAGAACGGCTGGAAGAGCTTCTCGAGCGCGTCGGCCGGAACGCCCGAACCGCAATCGGTGACGCTTACGATCGCTTCCGTACCGCTCGCGTTCTCCGCCCTCTCCAGATGAATCTCAACCGTGGTGCCTTCCCGGGTGTAACGGATGGCATTGCGCACCACGTTCTCAATCGCGCTGTGCAACAGAGAGGCTTCTCCGCAGACTCCCCAGCTTCCCGCGGGGATTTCGCTGCGCACGTGGCAGTGCCGCGCCTGCGCCTCGAACTCGGCGTCTTCCGCCACGCTTAGCACCACTTCGTCGAGAGACACCGGCATTGCGGGCACATGCTGCTCACCATCTTCCAGGCGAGCCAGAGTCAGAATACGTCCGATCAATTCGTTCAGGCGGCTGGCCTCGAGTTCAATGCGATCAAGCATGGACCCGCTCTCCGCATTGGCGCGTTGTCGAGCCAGGCCCAAAGCGACGTTCAGACGGGCCAAAGGCGAGCGCAGTTCGTGGGAAATGTCGTTAAGCAAGCGAGATTGCGCCTTCACCAGCCTCTCCAGACGTTCCGCCATGCCGTCAAAGTCTCGCATTAAGCCCGCCACCTCGTCGCGTCTCCGGACGTCGGGAGCGCCCGCCCGCGCCGCGAGGTCGCCAGCGGCTAATTGGCGGGTGGCGGCACGCAAGCGAACGATTGGCATGGTGAGAAACCACGCCAGCACGTAGCAGACAAGTCCAGAGGAGATGACGGCGATAACCAGCCCCGGGATGGGCAGTCCTCGAGGACCCAGAAAGAGGCGTGGTCCCGGCGGAGGAGACAACACCAGCGTATAGCGATGCAATCCGTCCGAAGAAGAGCGCGAATCGCGCAATACCGGAGGAGGCGTGGGAAAGATGAAACCCTCATGCGGCACCCGGGGTCCACCGGTTGCGACCCGAAGCGCCCAGTCCGGAGCGCCTCGATGCGAGACTTCCTCCATGTTCTCATTGAAAAGATAACCGCGAACGTGTTGAGTCCTCTCCAGATTCTCCAGGTATTCCCGAAGCGCCCGATTGCCTCCCTGTTCGTACACATTCACCGAGTCATTCAACGCGACCGAAAGCAGAGCTTCCCAACTGGAGGTGCGCGGGCGAAAAGCCAGCGTGACCAGTATCGCGAGTACAAGGAACAGCGCGAAGGCCAACCAGAAGGACAGAAAAATCTTGAGGAACAGGCTCTTCATGACGTGGTCTTGACCTTTTCGCCGGACTTCTCCCGTGGCCGGGCAAAGATGTAGCCGACGCCGCGAATGGTTTTGATGTGCTCGTCGGCGTCGGTGTCGCCGAGTTTCTTGCGGACTTTGCTGACGTGCATGTCAATGCTGCGGTCGAAAGGCGAGAACTTGCGGCTGAGCACGGCATTCACCAGGCGTTCGCGCGGGACCACGCGTCCGGCCTCGCGCAGCAGCACCTCCAGCAGATTGAACTCGACTGAGGTGAGATCGACCGGCTGGCCGTCGCGCCGCACGCTGCGCGTAGCCGGATCGAGTTCGATCTCGCCCACGCGAACCACATCGGGCGCCGACGGGGCGGACTTGTCGCTGCGGGTGCGGCGCAGAATGGCGCGGATACGCGCGACCAGCTCTCGCGGATTGAAAGGCTTGGGCAGATAGTCGTCGGCTCCGATCTCCAGGCCGACGATGCGGTCCACATCTTCCCCGCGAGCGGTGAGCAACAGCACGGGCAGGCGCGAGGTGGCGCGGATTCTGCGCAGCACTTCGAAACCGTTGATGCCGGGTAGCATCACATCTAGAACTACAAGCAGGTAGCCGCCGCTGGTGGCGCGCTGCAATCCGCTCTCGCCGTCGTGCGCCGCTTCCACCACAAATCCCTCGGCCTGCAAGTACTCGCTGACCAGAGTGCAGAGTTCGACGTCGTCGTCGATAACCAGAATTCTTTCCATCTTCGTGGTTTTCATTGTGCACCAAGCAGCCAGCGCCAGCGGTAAAGAATTGTCAAACGTAACTCGTTCCCGATTGACAAAACTTTACTCGCTTTTACGGACTTTTTACCACTATTCCGCGGCAGTCGTGTTTTTATGAAAGTAACCACTAAGGCCCAGGTTTCCCGGCAACAACGTAAAGAAGATACCTTTAGGAAACCGGTCTTGTAAGGAGTCAGAGCTTATGAAGTCGATTCGTTTTCGTTTCCTCGTAGCGGCGCTTGCGGTGTTGTTAGGCAGTGCAATCGCCAAATCGCAGACCGCGGATGCGCCCCCACCGATGCGCGGCCATGAATTCGGCATGGAAGGCCACATGATGGGCTTCTTCGCCAAATACCTGGACCTGAGCGACACCCAGCGGGAGCAGATGAAGGCCGTCATGCAGAAAGAGCGTCCCACGCTGCAGCCGCTGATGCAGCAGCTTCACCAGATGGAGTCGCAACTCAAGCAGTATGAGGAAGGCACCTACGATGAAGCCAAGGTGCAGCCTCTGGTCGCGCAGCAGGCGCAGACCATGGTGCAACTGAAAGTGCAGGAGACCCGGATTCACAACGAGTTGTTCCAGTTGCTTACCGCCGACCAGCAGGCCGAGATGAAAGAATTCGAGGCGAACCGGGAAGCGCGTATGCAGCAACATATGCAGAGTGCGCCGCCTGCTCCTGCTGAGCAGTAAGGCAGCAGACTTCTGCGCGAAGCTAGGGTTGAAGCAATTTGAAATCACTGCCGTGCGGGTCGGATCTCTTTCTGACCCGGCACGGCTGTGACGAGGCAGGATGCCATGGATCCGGCTGAGGTATTCGTCTTCGACTTGGGATGGGCCTTCTTCGCCGCCTGGGGAATGATTCTTGCGACCCTCAGCTTGATCGCCTTCGGTCGGGATCTCCTTCCGTCCAAGGCGCGCGCAAACCGCGAACAAGCACGTCGTTAGACTTGCGGTCAGCTAGGCTTGTTCCTCGATTTCCTGGGAAACTCTGTTCCACTCCCGTCTGCCAAAACTTGAACCCCGCCTGCTAGAATTTCATCTACACAACCTGCATGATTCCCAAAAGTATGCGTCCCCTGATTCCCTACCTCAAGCGCTATCGCTGGGGCTTCGTGGCGGGCACGGTTTGCATTGTCCTGAGCAACGGCGCATGGGCGGAACTGCCGCGGGTAATCGGCAACGCCGCTCAGAGTCTGGAAGGTGACCTCACCCCCCATAAGCTTCGGATCTTCGCGCTGCAGGTACTGGCGCTCGCGGCGGTGCGGGGAGTCTTCCTGTTTCTAACGCGCTGGGTCGTGATCGGCATCTCACGCGACATCGAGTTCGACCTGCGCAATGACCTTTTCGCCCACTTGGAAACGCTTTCTTACTCCTACTATCAGCGCATGCGCACCGGCGACATTATGGCAAGGGTCACAAATGATCTGAACGCGGTGCGCATGCTGCTGGGTCCGGCCATCATGTACTCGGCGAACACGCTGGTTTTCACCACCGCGGCGCTGTGGTTCATGATGCGCAACAGTCCCAAGCTGACGTTCTATGCGTTTCTGCCGCTGCCCGTGGTTAGCATTGTCATTCAATACTTCGGGCGGCTCATTCACGAACGCTTCGAGAGAATTCAGGCGATGTTCTCCGATATTTCCGCTCGGGCCCAGGAAAACTTTTCCGGCGCGAGGGTGATTCGCGCCTACGTGCAGGAAGAGGCGGAGATCGCATCCTTCGAAACTGCGAACCTGGAATATGTGGCGCGCAGCCTCAAGCTGGTGCGGCTGATGGGCATGCTTTGGCCGACGCTCGAACTCATGCTCGGCCTGGCGCTCGTGCTGGTGTTGTGGATGGGCGGCCGGGAAGTGTTGCAAGGCCACATGCAGATTGGCGCCTTCACCGCCTTCAACATTTACATGATGCAGCTAACTTTCCCCATCATTGCGCTGGGATGGGTGATCAACATTTTTCAGCGCGGTACGGCGTCGCTGGTCCGGCTGAATGAGATTCTGCAGGAAAAGCCTGAGATTAAAGATGACCTCGAGGCCCGCGACCGGCAAGTGGAAGGCGAGATCGAATTCCGCGGCTTGAGTTTTGAATACGAGGGCAAGCGCGTGCTGCACGATCTGAACCTGCGAATTCCAGCGGGCAGCAGTATGGCGATCGTGGGTCCGACCGGCTCGGGAAAAACCACGCTCGTCAATCTGATCCCTCGTATTTACGACACGGCGCCGGGAACGGTCTTGTTGGATGGCCGCCCGATCCGCGAATTTTCACTGGCGTCGCTGCGCCAGAGCATTGGTTTCGTCCCGCAGGAAACATTCCTGTTCAGCGACCGCATTCGCGAAAACATCGCCCTGGGAGTGGAATCGGCCACGGACGCTGAGATTCACGACGCGGCCGAAGCCGCGAACATTGCCCACGATATCGAGGGCTTTCCCGAGCAATATCGAACCATGGTGGGCGAGCGCGGAATTACGTTGTCGGGAGGGCAGAAGCAGCGCACGGCGCTGGCTCGAGCTTTGATTCGCAATCCGCGCATCCTCATTCTCGACGATGCGCTCTCCAGCGTCGACACTCACACCGAGGACAAAATCCTGAATCACCTGCGCGATGTGATGCAGGGGCGCACCACCATCTTCATCTCCCACCGCGTGTCCACGGTGCGCAACGCCGACCGCATCGCGGTGCTGCACGACGGGCGCATCGTGGAACTGGGCACGCACAACGAACTCCTCGCCTTGAACGGCTACTACAGCGACCTGTATAACAAGCAATTGCTGGAAGAGGAACTGGCCGAGGTTTGAAGCTTTCGAGCGCAAACGCATTCGGCAAACTCAGCAGCACCCTGCCATGCAGCGAGTCGACGCACCCGAGATTCTCGATTCCGATGACTGCTCTCCGGCCGACGTGCAGACTTCGATGCGGGATATCGGCCGGGTGAACCGCTGGTTTGGCGGGGTCACCACCACGCAGAAGATGGTGGAACGTGTGGCTCAAGCCACTGGGATGCGCCGCCTCTCGCTGCTGGAGGTCGCTGCCGGTCTGGGCGAAGTGCCGCGACTGGTCTCGCGGAGACTGGCACAACGCGGAATCGCGCTGGACATAGCGCTGTTGGATCGGGCACAGTCTCATCTGCCCGTGGAAAATCCTGCCGAAGAAAATCCTACCGGTCATCACTCCGGTCATCGCTCCGTTGTAGGCGACGCATTTGCTCTGCCTTTCGGCGATGGGGCTTTCGATCTGGTAAGTTGCTGCCTTTTTGCCCATCATCTGAATCTTCAGCAACTGGCACAGTTCGTGCGGGAGGGTTTGCGAGTGAGCCGGCGTGCGGTGCTCATCAACGACCTGGTGCGACATCCCTTGCACCTGGCCTTGGCATTTTCTGGATTTCCCCTCATGCGCAGCCGCATAGCCTGGCTCGATGGGCTGACCTCGGTGCGCCGGGCGTATGTGCCAGAAGAGATTCGGAGCCTGCTCGCATCAGCTTTTGCTTCACAGACGGCAATGCAGGTCGAAATCTCGCGTAGTTACCTTTTCCGCATGGGTGTGATTGTGTGGAAGAATCCGGTTGAGGAAAAAAAGACTGCCTAGCGGACGACCAGCACTTCGCGCACGTTATCTCGGGCAAGAAAAAACTTAATGGAAGCGAAGTCGCGAAAAAGATTCTCGATATGGCGGTTGTTGAATACGCGCTGCAACTGAAACCCATCCGAGATAGCGGTATGGACCGCGCCCGTGGGACCGCGGCGGGCTTCCCGTCGCAGCACAATCTTCTGCATCTCAAGCGTGTCGGCGCCGACGATGTGGAAGCGATGGCAGGGCGAGTCCGGACCGGCGTCGCGCGTGTGAAAGAAAGCTAGAAGCATGCCGCCGGGTTTCAACACCGACCACAGCCGTCCCACGACCGGCTTCACCAGACTCTCATCAAGGTAGTCCGGCAGATTCCAGCAGAGGATGAAGTCGAAGTGAGCCGCTGGATAGACCAAGTTATCGGCGAGAAACTTGCGGCTATCGAGAACCGTAACTCCCAGCTCATCCTTAGTGAGAAGTTCGGGATCGGTGGAAGCGGTGAGCAGGTCTTCACTGTAGATTCTGTGTCCGTGTTCGGTGAAGTGGCGAATGTTGGTGGGGGAAGTCGATCCCAGGTCCAGAATGCAAAGGTTCTCGGCGGACTCCCAGGTGCGAGTCAACTCACCCAGGCCGCTGGAGCGGCGAGTAAGCTTCTGCGAGCCCTGCGCCGGGATGGTGTCCGGTCCGGACGAACCTCGAAAGAGTTTCATGAAAGTCTGCGAAACTGACGACATCCTGACATCCTGACTGCCGATCCGCTCAGGCCTACCTTACTTTTGGTCGGTACGGTGAATATCAACCTTGCCCTTCAAGAAAGCACCTTCTTCGATGGAGATGCGCTGGGCCGTGATATCTCCCGTGACGATGGCGGACTTACGCAAGTCGACACGGTCACTGGCCTGAATATTGCCTTCGAGTTTACCCTGCACCACAACGCCTTTGGCGTCAACGCTGGCTTTGACCTGGCCGTTGGGCCCGACCGTCAGGCTGTTGCCCTTGAGAGCGATGCTGCCCTCGACCTGGCCATCCACGTAAAGATCTTCGCTGCCCGAAAGTTCGCCTTTGATGAAGACCGACTTGCCGATTTGGGCCACCGCGCTGGCTGGTGTGCTCATGGGACGTTCTCCTAAATGCAACAGGATCCGTGCCGTTTGCTCCCGAATCAATATTTACGGGACAAATCGGAACGTTGCTCACTGCAACGACTATACGCAAGGCACAGAGGGCGCGGCAAGCCGTGCTTATTCCAGCAGTGCTTATTCCAGCCGGATTACCCGGTTCCCTGTAGGGAATGCCAAGAAGCCAATTGTTACACTGAAGGCGTGGGGACGTGGTAACACGGATATGATCGATGCAGTGGGGAAAACTCTGCGGATCGCCGTCGCTCTTTCGCTGGTTGCCTGGCTTGCCAGCATGGGCGCGCCTTCGCTTGCCGCCGGAACGCCGTTGGGTTCCGCGCAGGACGCGGCTTCTCCGCTCGAACTGGTGCGCAGCGCGGTGGCCAACGAAGTGGCCGCCGCCAACGACGATTCCACGAAACACATGTTCCGGTCGCGCAAGCAGACTCCGCAGGGCTCACAGACCAGGCTGTATGTAGAGACGCGGCAGGCGATGGCGGGGATGACCATTGCCTACAACGACCGGCCCCTCACGCCGGAACAAACAGAGGGCGAGAAGAATCGCATGGCCGGTCTTGTGGGCAACCCGGAGCAACTTCGCCACAAACATTCGCAGGAGCAGGAGAATGACGAACACACGCTGCGCATTGTGAAAGCTTTGCCCGAAGCCTTTCTTTACGACTATGACGGGGAGGAGAAAGGCGCGGCCGACCTGGGCAAGGACGGAGGCCGGTTGGTGCGGCTGAAGTTCCGGCCCAATCCGGCATACCATCCGCCTTCGCGCGTGGAAGAAGTGCTCACCGGTATGCAGGGATTTGTTCTGATTGATTCCGCGGCGCGGAGGATCGCCAGGATCGACGGAACCCTGTTCAAAGAGGTCAGCTTCGGTTGGGGAATTCTGGGGCATCTCGATCGAGGCGGACATTTTCTGGTAGAGCAGCGCGATGTGGGGGATGGCTCCTGGGACATCTCGCGCATGTCGCTGAATTTTGCCGGCAAGATTCTTCTATTCAAAAGCATTGCGATCAAATCCGAGGAAGTTTTCAGCGACTTCCGCCGCGTGCCCGCCGGCACTACGTTTGCCCAGGGTGTGGAGATGCTAAAGGCGGAGGAGGCGAGGCTGGCGGAGAATCATAAGGCGGGAGCGGCGGCGGAGGGGCCGAGGTCTCAATAGCCGCGATGGCGTCCAAGACGCGTAGCGGCTATATTTCGCCAACTATCCTTTTGCTTACAGATTGGCGATTTATCGCAGACTGAGCAGGCCAGTGCTAAATGCGCCCAACCATAGGCACACGCCGCTAACCACCGGAAACTTTTCCCTTCCCCCAGGAAAAGCTGCCACCAAGCACACGGTGAGGAGACCAGCCCCTACATTGTGCTGAAAAACAGATATCCTGAAAATGTCTCGGCCTATTACACGGCCAGCCCCGAATCCCGACGCTGCTCCAAGCGCCAGCCATATCGGGTCTGGAATGAACTTGGCTCTCCACCGCTCAAGCTCGTCACCTAATTTGTGATCATTCATAGCGCTGGTGCCGCATTTTAATGCTAAATCGTCGGGGATTTTCAGGAGAATATTGGCGAAATCAGGCGGCTACACCAACTACCTTTCGTGAGATGCCCTCCCGCGTCAAGCCCGCAGCGTTTCCTTCCTTGCTGTCAGCTTTTCGATCAAATCTTCTTTGATTCGATACCCTGTTCCCGGCTGATCGCTGATCGCAATCATCCCCTGCGGTGAGACTTGCACTTCCGGATCGATGATGTCTTCCTTCCAGTAGCGCTTCGAGGCAGACACATCCCCGGGCAGGGTGAAATTCTCGAGTGTGGAGAGAGCGATGTTGTGAGCGCGGCCGATCCCCGATTCCAGCATCCCGCCGCACCACACCGGAATATTCTGCGACTGGCAGATGTCATGGATTTTCTTCGCTTCGGTGAATCCGCCGACGCGTCCGACTTTGATGTTGATGATGCGGCAGGCGCCGGTCTCAATGGCAATGGCCGCCTTGCGCGCGCTGACGATCGACTCATCGAGGCAGATCGCCGTGCGCAGTTCTTTCTGCAGGCGGGCGTGGTAGAAGATGTCGTCGTCCCAAAGCGGCTGCTCGATCATCAGCAGATTAAATTGATCGAAGCTGCGCAGGTGTTCCACCTGGTCGAGCGTATAGGCAGAGTTGGCGTCGCAGCTCAGCGTAATATCCGCCCACCGCGAGCGGATTTTTTCGAGCACGCTCACATCCCAGCCCGGTTTGACCTTGACCTTGATGCGGCGGTAACCAGCGGCCAGTTCGGTCTCGATCTTTTCGAGCAATTGTTCGACGGAATCCTGAATACCGATCGAGACTCCGCAAGCGATTTCAGTCCGTGTGCCGCCCAGCAGTTTCCATAAAGGCTGGTTTTTCTGCTTCGCCTCGGCATCCCACAGCGCGTTTTCGAGGGCGGCCTTGGCCATGCGGTGTCCGCGCACTTTGGAGAACAAGGCCGCGCAATCGCGCCCCGACTCGACGCTCCGGCCGAGCACGGCAGGAGCGAGGTAACGAGTGATGGTGAGCCAGGAACTGTCGATCCACTCGCTGCTGTAGAAAGGATCTTCGCCGGCCACGCACTCGCCCCAGCCGTCCACTCCGTCGCAATGCGCGGTGAGCAGTACGATGCGGCGGCTGTAGGTGCGTCCGAAACTCGTCTCGAAAAAATGGACGAGCGGCATTTGAATCTCGCGGAGTGTGATGGCTTCAATCTTCATAACTCAGTATCTAGTAGCTAGTGCCCAGTACCCAGCGCGGAACGCGCCGCACCCGTTCGCCTCGACTGCCCCGTTTCTCGCATTTTCTCGGTACTCGGTACGGGGTACTAGGTAGTAATCTCTTCCGACGCGTACGACCATTTCTCATCCCATCTGCCGAGCAGGAATTTGCCGTCGCCTGCGGCATCGCGCTCATAACCTAGCACGGCAAACCCGTTGTCGAACGCATGGAGAAATTGTTCACGGTTGCGTTCCTGCACTTGCTGCGCTTTGCTTCGTGTTTCCGCCGCGGCTTTCCATTCGTAAATCTGCGACGGCACTGCGATGGCAGCTTGTTGGTTGAATGCCGGGTTCTTTCTCGTTGCCAGCGAGCCCGTTGCCAACAAAGTTTCCACGCGCTTCGACTTGAGCCACCACTCGGCAATGAGCCGGTCACTGGGAAGTCCACCCTGCAGGGGCGAGGACGTGATTCCATATTGATTGATGTTGTAACGCCGGGCAATCGCTCCCAGCTTTTCAATATTCAGATACGCGTTCTTGATCTCGAGCGGATCGAAAGTCCATTCGATGAGTTCGATGCCGCGCGCGAGTGCTTCTTCGCGCTGCAGCAGCTTGAGGCGCCGGCCCAGTCCGCTATTGCGATGATCCTTGCGGACGGCCAGCATGTGCGAGTGAAGATAAATGTGGCCCGACCGCGTGCCCGGCACCGAAAGAGCGAAGCCAACCATCTCGCTGCCCTCGAATGCGCCCATCACCTGTCCGCCAACCTTCTCGGCGACTACGAACAGGCGCAGCGGAACCAGTTCGGCATCGCTGAAGTTCCAGACATCTTTCTGCAAGGCAACGCAGGCCCGCAGCTCATCGAGCCCCTGACACCGGCGAATCACGACGGCGTCCGGGCTCACGGCTTCTCCTGCTGCTTGGCCTCTTGCCAGAGCGATTCCAGCTCGTCCATCGAAGCGCGTTCGGGAGTGTTGCCGCTTTCCTGCAGGCGCTGCTCCATCCATTGAAAGCGGCGGCGAAACTTGCGATTGGTCTTGCGCAGCGCCGATTCGGGATCGAGAGAAAGATAACGGGCTATGTTGACCAGCACAAAGAAAAGGTCGCCCACTTCTTCTTCCAATCGAATCCGGAGTTCCTCAGGAATAGTCTGGCGACCGGAGCCGGCAACGCCGCGGCCTTCGGGGCGCGGACCGGGAGCCGGAAACTCCTGCAGATGCTGGCGAAGCTCGGCGGTCTCCTCGCCCAGTTTCGCGAACAGACCTTCCATGTCAGGCCAGTCGAAACCAACCTGTGCCGCGCGCGAACTAAGTTTGTGGGCCTCCAGCAAGGCCGGCATCGACGAAGAGATCCCCGCCAGAATCGATGGAGCAGTCTTCCCTGCCCCAGCGCCTTCGCCCGCTGTCTCACCTAGCCGCTTCTTTCGTTCCTCGACCTTCAACGCTTCCCAGTTGCGCTTTACCTCGGCGGACGTGTCCGCTCTCGTGTCGCCAAATACATGAGGATGCCGGTCCACCAGCTTGCGCGAGAGACGGTCGAGAACGTCATCGATAGAAAACGATCCCTGCTCTTTCGCCATTTCCGAATAGAAAAGCACCTGCAGCAGCAGATCGCCGAGTTCGCCGGGAAGCTCATCCCAGTCGCGATTGTCGATCGCTTCCAGGACTTCGTAGGTTTCTTCCAGCGTGTAGGGCTTGATCGAGTCGAAGGTCTGCTCGCGATCCCAGGGGCAGCCCCCCGGAGCCCGCAGGCGCTCCATGATGGCGACTGCGCGTTCGAAACGTTCGCCGGTTGTGGACATTGCCAACCACTTTAAATGAGCCATCCCGGTGCGGGCAATGCGCGCTCGACTTCGACGCCGCTTCGATCGCGATAATCCCTGGCACGGACCGCGGCATCTAATAGCTTTGGACACTCGGCGACGTCCTCGAAAAAAAGGACGCCAGCCGTGCATTTTGAGGAGGATGACTATTATGCCAAATACTCTACAAGGAAAGACGGTCGCAATCCTGGCAACCGATGGTTTTGAACAGTCGGAACTCTTGAAGCCAAGGCAGGCTCTGGAAGCCGCAGGCGCCCGAACCCAAGTCGTTTCGCCGACTGAGAAGAAGATTCGAGGCTGGAATCACAAAGATTGGGGTGAGGAAGTCGCGGTCGACGTTTCTCTGAAGTCCGCAGACGCGGCGCATTATGATGCGCTGCTGTTGCCCGGCGGGGTGATGAATCCCGATCAGCTGCGCATGAATCCGGACGCGGTTCGCTTCGTGAAGCAGTTCTTCGACCAGGGGAAACCGGTGGCGGCGATCTGCCACGGTCCGTGGATGCTGGTGGAAACCGGCGAGGTACGAGGCCGCACCATAACTTCGTGGCCTTCCCTGAAAACCGATATTCGCAACGCTGGTGGAACCTGGGTGGACGAAGAAGTGGTCGTGAGTAAAGGCGTGGTCACCAGCCGCAATCCCGACGACATTCCGGCCTTCAATCGAGAAATGATCGCTTTATTCTCCAAAGCTGTCACTGGCGTCGGAAAACCCTCCCCAAAGGTCGCCTAACACGCAGAAGCAAGATTAAGGATGCCGGCCTGACTGCTGCCGCACGACAGGCCGGTATTGGCTTACACTCCCATTTCGGAACGTTCGGCCGGCAAAGTTCGACTTTTGGCCCTGCCATTTTGCGGTACCAAGGTTACCTTCTCCGGCTGACGGACCCAGTGCACACTCTAGGGGTGATCGGTGTTGCGGGTGGGCTTGCAGCTCAGTCGTTACTTTTTTAACTATCTGTATCTAATTGATAAACATGGTCTTAGCAGCTAATCCACGAGCGTCCCTGGGGGACCAGCACTTTCAAGTGGTGGTGATCGGCGGGGGCATCAACGGCGTGGCCGTGGCGCGGCAGTGCGCTCGCGCGGGGAAGCACACGCTGCTGGTGGAACAGAACGATTTTGCTTCCGGGGTAACCAGCCGTTCCACGCGCATCATCCATGGCGGACTGCGTTACCTGGAACACTGGGAGCTCGATCTGGTACGGGAATCGCTGCGCGAACGCGAAAACTTGCTGCGGGAACGATCTCACCTGGTGCATCCCATGCACTTCGTTCTACTGCTGAATGAGAAGAGTCAGCGTAGTGCGCTCAAAGTGCGTGCCGGATTGTGGCTCTACCAGCGCATCGCAGGAAAAGCGCCGGGCACGGATGCCACGGAAATGGAACTGAAGCGGCTGGAGCGGGCGCTGGACGCCGGACATCGCTGGTCATTCTTCAATTATGAAGATGCCCAATGCGAGTTTCCCGAACGGTTGGTGGCGGAATGGTTGATGGAAGCTGTGGAGGCCGGGGCGATCGTCCGCAACTACACGGAAGCGCTGGCGGTTGACGTGGCCCATGGCCGCGTCCGAGGGGTTCTGCTGCGCGACCAGATCACGGGGCGCGACCAGCGCGTGGACGCCGCCTGGGTAATCAACTGCAGTGGACCGTGGGCAGACCGCATGTGCCAGCGCTCTTCGATTCGCACCCAGAAACCAATGCTGGGAGGAGTGCGCGGCTCGCACATTGTTCTGCCGCGCTTTCCGGGTTCGCCGAGTACGGCTGTTTACGCTGAAGCACTCGATGGCCGTCCCTTCTTTGTGCTGCCGTGGAATGACCAAATCCTGGTGGGAACAACGGAAGTCGCCGACAGCGGCGATCCAGGAAAGACAGTCCCGGCACCCGACGAAGTCAACTACCTCGTACGATCGCTGGCCAAGTTGTTTCCCAAGGCCAAGATCTCTGCCCAGAGCGTAAAGCACGCCTTTGCCGGAATCCGGCCGCTGCCGTATTCGCCAGGTAATCGTCCTTCCGCAGTTACGCGGCAGCACATTCTGCACGACCATGCCGACGACGGCGCTACCCACATGCTTTCCGTAATCGGGGGCAAGTTGACAACTGCAGCGTCGCTCGCCCGCAATTGTGCGCGGAAGATCGGATTGAAAGCCGCGGAACCGGGTACGATGGCCGTAGGGCCTGGACCTGCGCTCGATCCCTTGCTCGACGAGGCGGTCCTTGAGGTTGCGCGGATTGGAGCGGTGAGTGAGGAATCGGCGCGGGGCATGATCGAGTGGCACGGCAAACGCGCCGCGGACATCGCCCGCATGGCGCTGGTGAGTGCGGAACTGCGCGCACCGATCTGTCCGCACACTTCCCACGTAATCGCCGAGGTGGTGGAGGCTTACCGCAGAGAGTTTGCCGTAACGTTAGGAGATGTTCTGCTGCGCAGAGTGCCGGTGGCGCTGGGCGCGTGCTGGTCCGAATCCTGCAGCCGCGAAGCCGCGTTGCGCATTGGCGCCGTTCTCGGGTGGAATGAACACACCATGGGAGCCAATCTGGAAGCGTTTGAAACCGAGCGTGACGCCTTCCTGCGCCCTCCAGCACGGGCCACGGCCGCATTCGAAGCCGCCGCCGACTAACGGCTCACGCCCAGAACAAGAAATCAACTTAGCGATCTTAAAGACCTAAAGTCGCTGCCCAGGAATTCCTAATCCAAGTCCGAAGGAAACAAGGCAGGCTCGACCCCGAGGATCAAGCCTGCGACGTTTGGCGGAGCGAGATGCTCTCTCCGAGCATGCGGGACGTTGCTGCCTATTTCATGTTAGCCATTGAGTGACCGCCGATCGTGTAAGAGCTGAAGTACAGGAAGAAGTTCGACGGGGCGAGGATCGCGCTGCCGGCAGCCTGGGCAGCCAGCAATGCCTTTAGCGACGTAATGCCGCTGCTTCCATCCTTGCTCGGCCAGTCACTTTGACTCGTGACCAGCACCGGAATCACTTGCCACCAGATTGCTTTTAGGTTGATGTCCTGGTTGATCAGGACGTGACTGTGGTTTGGAGTGGGAACGAATACGTTCGCGGTGGGCGGCCCGGTGAAACCCAATTCCGCCAGAACTGGAGCCAGATCAAGCCTGGAAGCGTGCATGGTGCAGGTTCCGGGAGCCGAGCCGGGTTCCGGGCACTGCGTGTAAACCAGCGGAGTGGCTTTGAAGGCTTCCGGAACCGCGCCAAACAAGCTGATCAGTTCGGTGCCCAACGCGGGCCCACATAGGGTTCCTTGCACCACATTGTTGCAGGAAATCGCATCATTGGGATTCTGGTCGTTGTCGACGGAAAACAGCGGCACCAGAACAAACAGCGGTTCGGTCGTTTCATAGGGGTTGCCGACCTGTCCAGGCGGGTTGATCGAAGGATTGGTTCCTGCCTGACAAATTGGAGTTTGCATCTCGGCGGGATCGTTCGCAGCGATGATGCCGTTGAAGTTGAGGTCGTCGTTGGGCTGGTCGATGCAATCAAAGTTCTGCGTATAGGTGAATACGAGCTGTTTGTTGTCACCGAAACCGAGGGTCTGGTTGGGTTTCAGGGTTTGCGCGGACACAGTCGCCGCGATTAGAGCCGCGGCCGCAAGCAGTGCGGGCCGGAGTGCTGACAGTTTCATAACTTCCTCCACAGGCGGCAGTAGAAACCGCTCTGGGAGATGTACGGGGAATGCGGCGAATCGGATTTCTGAGGGCGAATATTTCCGAAATTATCTTTTGCCTAGACTCGATCTCTTACCGAGTGTCCGCGCCAGTCGGTCAGGGTGGTCCGAAATTATGCCATCCACGCCCCACCCCGAAAAGCGTTTCATGTCTCCCGCAACATTCACCGTCCACACCAATGTCTTCTTGCCTGCAGCTTTGATCTTGGCTACCACATTCGGTCCAACCAGCGTGTAGTGCGGGATCACATACTCGACCGGCAACTTGGGCCAGAGGTTGAACTGGGCTCGCGTCTCGCAAATCAAGCCGAGCGGGATTGTAGCGTCCAACTCATAAAGGGTCCGTAGCACTTCAGGGAGAAACGAAGAGACCACATAGCCGCGGCTGGGTGTGCGGTCGCGAAGCAAATCCGCGGTGATTTTTTCCAGGCCAGGGACTTTCAGTTCGATATCAAGGAAGGCGGAACTCTGGTAGCGAGTCAGGACTTCGCGCAGCAGGGGAAGAGCTAACCGTTCAGCCGGGGATTGCGCGATCTCGATGCCGTGAACGCCGGCGTCATGGCAGATCACCGCTTGCCCGTCCGCCGACAGCCGTACATCAAATTCGAAGCCATCGCATCCCTGCGCCAGCGCGAGTTCAAAAGACTGCAGCGTATTCTCGGGAATTGCCTTCTCAGCGCGCGCACCGCGGTGGCCGAGAAGCAAAGGATGGATGGATTTTGCTGGACACTGACCACTGGCCACTGACCACCGCTCCTAATCCAGATCGAAATCGCGAATGGGCTTGCCCGTGTCCGGCGACTCCTTGGCCTTCTTCACCGCCTCCTGAAACTTCTTTTCCAGTAGCTCCGAGGAGTGCTTCTGCGCCTCGACCGATTGGCGGAAGATGGATTCGCGGCGCGTATCCTGTTCCTTCATGGCGCGGGCCGCGTCTTCCATGTCGGCGAACATTCTGGGCTTCACCGCGGCGGTGTGGGCAATTACGGCACGGGTTTCCGTGTCCACCTTCAGCAACGCGCTGCAGCAGGGACAAGTAACTTCGAAAGTGGGGGGATTCTTCGCCATTTGGCGAATATACCGCAAAAGAGGGGACAACGCTTAACGGTTGAGCTTGATCGGAAAGATGTGGAAAACGCTCAGCAACTCCCAGCCCAGCAGGAAGATCGAAAGCAGGACTATGAGCACCGCCATCAATTCTCCAAAGGTCAGGCCGCGGCGATTAGGCTCGAAGCGCCTCGCGGCCAGGCTCAGGATATTCAGAGTGGCAAACCCGAAAACCACCGCCCAAAGAATGTTGTAAACATCGTTCCGGCGGCTGGAAAGGCGCTCGAAAATTACCAGCGTGGCAAGCAGCGCCGACTGGGCGCGCACCAGGTTGTGAACCGAGAGCGCAACCCGAGTGAAGCTCGAGACCAACCCGGTGGTTGAAGAAAGAGTCATATCACGCCGAATACATACAACAAACAAGCAGTCCGAAGACTGCCTGATTCATTTGGATATTACATTTTTTTCTCGTCCGGGTCACGAATCGGACGAACTCTGGTCACCAGCCGTATCCACCGCTTTCGGCTTGAACAGGAAACAACATCTTCAGGAATTCGCGTCGTTTTCAGTAAGATGGATGCATGTCTGACCGGCGTGTCATTTTCTTCGATGTCGGCAATACTCTTCTCTTCCCTAACCGGGCGACGATGCTGGCCCCCATCGCAAGCCACTGTCAGCCCACGCTCGAACATTGGCAGGCCTTGGAGCGCAGAACGAAGGCAGAATTTGACCAGGGCATGCAGGCAGGTCGCGTCGATCACGGGTTCTGGTGGACGTTTCACACTTACCTGCTGACAGAACTCGATGAGGATGCGGGCATCCGCGACGCTCTGCTGCAGGAGTTGGTTCGCAACACTCAAAACTCAGCCAACTGGGATCAGATCCTGCCCGGCACGCGCGCGGCCCTCGATCGAATCGGCGCGAAATTCCGCATTGCCGTGATTTCCAATGCCGACGGGGGGATCGAGCAGGTGCTCTCCCGCTGCGGCATCGCAGACTGCTTTGAAAGCATCACCGATTCAGGCATCGTCGGATTCGAGAAACCCCATCCCGAGATTTTTGAGGCTGCGCTCCGAGCCATGAACGCGCGCGCCGATGAAAGCCTCTACGTGGGCGATGTGTACTCCGTGGACTATGTAGGAGCCCGCAACGCCGGGATGGAGGCTGTTCTGTTTGATTTGGCAGGAGCGTACCGCGACCGCCACGAGCCGCGCGTGGAATCCGTGTCGCAACTCGAAACCTGGCTGCGGCAATAAATTCTTGTCGTACAATCTTCTTCCATGTTTGACTCCACCCGCCTTTTCCTCTTTCTTACGGCAGCGGTCCTGCTTGCCATCGCCGGGTCCGGGAATGCTCTACGTGCTGGCGAGATGTCTGGCCGGAGGAAAACGCGAAGGAGTGCTCTCCGCGCTCGGCACATTTCTTGGAGGCATGGTCCACGTTTTTGCCGCGGCCTTGGGAGTTTCCGTCATCCTCGCCCGATCGGCTGTGGCTTTCTCAACCGTAAAGTATGCGGGCGCGGCTTATCTGTGCTTCCTGGGCGTAAGAATGATCCTCGATGCCCGGAAGGACGCCCGCAAACAGGAAACATCTCCCCTGAACAATTTCCCTGCGGCCACCGGCGCGACCGCTCGAAACCCGCTGTGGCAGGGCGTCGCCACCGAAGTGCTCAATCCTAAGACTGCGTTGTTCTTTCTTTCCTTCATCCCGCAGTTCGTCAACCGAGGCGCCGGACATGTGTTCCTTCAATTCGTTGCTCTGGGAACTATCTCGGTAGTTCTGAATACGTCGGCGGACTTGATCGTGATCCTGCTGGCGGGACCGTTGGGGAAAAAGATTCGATCCTCGGCTGTCTTCCGCCGCCGGCAAAGAACGGTGACCGGCGCCATCATGATTGGGCTGGGAACATACCTGGCCACCAGCGAAAGCCATTAGCCACGGCACTGGAGAGCGATCGCCCCTACAACTCCAGAATCTGATGGTCAAGGCAATCGATGCGCATGGCGTCGTAGATACTTTTCAGAAGTTCGGTCCCGTGACGAGCCACAAAGTAGGCTCCAGCCACGCCTCGTTCCTGCAAAGCGTTCTCGGGATAGAGTGCCTGGCTGAGGCCTTCGGCATGACGGCTCACCACTTCGCTGCGGCGTAATTCGGCGGCCATGGCGCGTTCCCGCAAGCGGTCGAGTTGGTAGTGCACCTTCGAAGCGCCCGTCTGGCTGGCTTCGACCAGCGTCGGATCGAGTTTACTCAGCGCCCCCTGCAACCCGGCAAAAGATTCTTCCACAGATTTATTCGCTCGATCGAAGGCCGCCTGCAAATCCGCCGGCAGCGTACGCGCGGCCAGTGTATGCCGAAGTGCATCGTTTCCGTGGAACGTGTCAAGCACCGTGATGCCATACTGCCGCAGCCAGCGCTGCACCTTGGGCTCGACCAGCGTTGCCGAAAAACGCGGCACGATGGGCGTCACTCGCCCGAGAATGGTTTCGTAGACCGCGCCCGCCTGTCCGAAGTATGCCGTCTCGGCCGCGCCACCGGTGTACGCCAGGGTAGGTAGAAGATAATCCTGCACCACCGGCCGCAGGAGCACGTTAGGACTGAAATTCTCAGGTGTCTTGTCGATGCGATCCAGCATTTCCGCGGATGAGAGCCTCTCCGCTCCCGGTTCGCTGCCGATCGTGAATTCCGCAGCATGATTTGATCCGTTAACCCGGCGGTGGATCGCCGTGCGAGCGCCCTCATGCAGCGCGAAAAGCAGCACCGACGACGCCGTCACTTTTACCTGCTGGAAATAACCTGCGCTCTCCAGCGCCTCGCCTCGAGCGAGCAACGCCGTCTCCAAACCTTCCGTGCGCTCGATGGCGGCTCGATACAGGGGCGCTGCCACGCGATGCAGTTCGGCATCCGATGCGTCCAGAAGAATCACGCCCCACGGGGCAAACAGGCGTGCATAGAAGCGGGCAAACGCGCTGCCCAGCGTCTCCCCGGGCCGATACGACTCGCGCAAAAACTGCGCCGCTTCAGAATCCCCCAGCAGACCTGCGGCCTCCTCCATCAGCGGCAGGATTTCTTCACCCAAACGCACCTCGCTTACCGGAGCGCCCGCAATCCCGTGGCTGGAGGTCGTGAGCGTCCGCAGAAGGCCGTCGGGCCCGGGCATTGAAACGTGATTCACTTCCGCAAGGTCATGATCGTAGGTAGCCAGCCAGAAGACGGGAACCGCATCGATACCCGCCGAAGCAGCCTGTTCGCACATTTTGACGGTAGTCAGTGCTTTGTAGATCGCAAACATGGGGCCGCCGAACAAGCCGACCTGTTGTCCGGTCACAATAGCCGCCGCCCCGCCGCGCAGACGAGCGATGTTCGCGAAAGTCTGCGGCGAAGCCTCCCAGGATTTATTCTGACGTTCTAGAATCGCGCTCACGCGCTCCCGGCGCGAAGGATCGTACTGCAGCGCGGAAGCCTCCTCCTTCAGCCATTCGGTGAAATGTGGAGAATGCGGGTAAAAGGGGTGAACTTTGGGAGAATACGAAAGAAAGTCAGTGAAAAGGCGCGTGCTATGCGGGATCTGGGCAAATGGCAAACACTGCGATTTCACCGGCAACACTCCTGACACTGCCTGTCTATGCCGTGTTGGACGGATGAGATCATCGCCGGTCAACGCCCTCGCTCTGCAAACATTTTTCTACAAAGCCATAGTTCAGATGCCCGCAAATGACCGCAAGATTCAGCATTCTCGATAGGGAGTGGCCGGAACTAAGATCCGCAATGGAAGGAATTCGCAACGCGATCATTCAGATCCAGACTGGCAACTCTCACTCGCAGAATACTTTGACCTTCACTTTTGTCGCGTGATCCGCCTGATCGACGTCGACACTCAAGTCATTGAGCTGGTCAATCAGCTCTTCCAGGTTTTCGGGCTTGATGTGGCTCAAGTCAAACGGAATGCCTCTTTCGTGGATCGCAACATTCGCTCGATGGAGCGCTTGCGGCGGAATCAGGCCAGCCAGCTTCACTCCCGCGCGAAGCAATTGCATGGGCACTCGAACGTTCACTTTGGTCGGGCCGTCGTGTCCATCATCTTCCGCGTCCACCTGCACCCGAAGATATTTGGGCCGGGCCTTTGTTCCCGAGTCGGAAACGCCCTGCGCAGGTGAAGCAGAGGGACGTTCTTCAAGGGCTGAGATCAGGCGTTCGGCTTCGTCCGCGCTGATTTTTCCTTCGGACAGCATCTGCAGAATTTGACGACGATGTTCATTCATATTCGACTCCTAGAAAACGCAAATCGAGATTCCGGCGCTGCGGTGTTCAACCTCCAACTCGGTATCGTTTAACGCGCACAAAATTTGCCAACCAACCGAAAATGTACGGAAGGGATTCACTCGGCACGCCAGACAGACAATGCAGATCAATGGCGATAACAACACCGCGAGCGGCACCAGGAGCAGCCACAAGAGGATTAGAGGAACCCATACCC
This sequence comes from uncultured Acidobacteriaceae bacterium, assembly GCA_963749985.1. GTDB lineage: Bacteria > Acidobacteriota > Terriglobia > Terriglobales > Acidobacteriaceae > Sulfotelmatobacter. The sequence continues at coordinate 96,550 of CAVVOS010000013.1, forward strand.
GAAGCGTGCGGCTTTCCCGGCCGCGTAAACTGACCACCGCCACAAACGGAATCATTGCAGCGCCTCCATCTCCCGGATCGCGTCCCCAGCCGTGATTTCTCCCCGTCGCAGCCGTTCCAGAATCTCGCTCTTCGATGGGTTGGGGTTCGTCTCCACAAATTCCAGACCGTCGGCGATCCGGGTTAACCGCGCCTTGATGGTCGGATAGCTGACTCCGAACACTCTCTCCATTTCCTTAATGGAGCCGTGAGAGCGGACGAAGGCGGTGATGAACACCTGGTCATCCAAACTCAGCCGAGCCAGTTGAGGAAGTTCAAAGTTGCCCTCAATGGCGATCTCCCGATCCGGAACCCGAACTCGCTCGACTACGACTCGCTGACCACGCGTGAGATGTGTCAATTCTTGCCAGTCCGTTGCGGATTTTTTTGAATCATCCATTTTCGGCTTATCAAGTCAATTAGCTTATATATCAATAAAATTAATTCTGTCAAGGCAATAAATTGTATTTATTTATAAACATGTGCTATCTAGTGCATTTTATTACAAAGGCTAAGACCGGAAGACCGCCAAGCGAAACGGATCATCTAACCGATTGACTTCCAGTCTGGCGACCCCTAGTCTGGAAGCAGTTCTTTGAGTATGGCCAATCCCACCAGTGGGGGCGTCACGGCTTCGACGGAGATGCTTGCGGCCAAGAGGCATGCCGGGGTGCACACACCCGTAATCGTGGGCAAAATGATAATTGCCAATCAACAAATGGCATACGCAGCCTAATTAATTAGGCAGCCGTTTTCCACCGCTTCGTCCTCGGGCGGTGAGCGAACGTCACACAGAGGGCTGCTCTTCCCCGTTACGTCTGGGCTGGGAGGTTAAGATCACAGGCTAGCGGCTAGCGTTTCTTGTCCGTTCTGAGCGTGGGCCGCGAACGTCCCGGGCAGGGGTGGCAACACTCTAATGACTGGGGCATGAACGCGAATAAGCATGTAGTCTCTTGACCAGTAACATTTTCGGACGCGGGTTCGACTCCCGCCGCCTCCACCACTATCTCCTTTATTATCATTGTTTTGCGAGCCGTAAAACTTTCCGTGCAATGGCCGTACAACGTTTCTTGGAAGAGGCGGGCACCTTTTTGCCGCTACCTAGCCAAAGGCCCTGAGTTCGGAGCCCTCGTCGTCAAGTCTGCATTTTTTGGGGTAGTGGTGCAGTTTGGCTACCATACGAAGACTGTCATCCTGAGCAGAACCGTTTTCCAGGCGTAGCGAAGGATCTCCCGCTTAACCGGCCCAACGCGTAAGCCAAATTGCACCACTACCTTTCTTGGCAGCCTATGGATTGAGACGTGGAGGATTTTGGACGTGCAATTAGAGTTCAGCCCTGGACGGCAATTTCCCGACCTTCAGCGCACCGGTGAGCGGGTACTGTTCCGCTCTGCTGGAGAAAGTGCTATTCGATTCCTGCCAAAGCCTGTCTGACTGTTCTAACCCAAAGAGGCGGATTATCTGCCGGTAAATTGTAATCGGCTCCGGTCACATCCTTAGTCTTGCCGACGGAGAGACGCCACTATGGGAACTCCGGGCAGGGTCTCACGGAAATGAGCGGCAAGGTTACATCTTTCTTCCCAATGGTGCTCCGTGACCGATCAGAACGACACCTGCTGATTCATGGGAGAGATCGAGGTTTCGCGCAGCACGCGAACCTAGAGCAGAAACCACCGGATGTCCAAGTGATTGGAGGATCTCATCGCGGATTGACAACAGGCTCTCGCGAAATTCAACCTGTAATATTGTTGTCATGTTTTCCCGGAGTGTCAGCGCTCGGAACAATTTTGCGCCGAGACTCGGCGCAGCCTTGCGTTCTTCAGGTAGGGACGCCAAGTTTTGGCAGTAGCCATTGCGTCAGGACTACATAGACGATAAGGAGTACGACTCCCCAAACCCAATCGGGCATGTTCATTCTCTCCTATCTGCCAACTCCAAGTTTACGCAAGAAGGTCATCATCGGGCACCAGTTCGTGAATCCAGACTGAAACAAATTCAGCCCAACAAAAGCCGTGAAAAGGTACCAATACGGGCTTACGTAGTGCCCAAGTGCCAGCGACAACAGAATGAAGCTGCCAGCAATCAAACGAAGTGTTCGTTCTACGGTCATAACCGTTCTCCTTCAGTTCTACACAATTTCGCATTGCGGTGTTTCGCAGTCAGCGACATTTTCCGGCGCATGCGGATGCATCGATGGAAGCGAGTGTCCCCTCTGGGAGAGGTAGTAAAGGACCGGGACTGCCATTCGCGATAGAACGGTAGACGCGACTTCTCCTGCCATCAGCGACAGTGCTAAGCCCTGAAAAATCGGATCGAACAGGATCACGCTGGCTCCCACCACCACTGCGGCTGCGGTCAGCAGCATTGGGCGGAAGCGCACCGCGCCCGCATCGACCACAGCATCCTCCAGCGACATACCTTGCGAACGACGGAGTTCAATGAAGTCGACGAGAATAATGGAATTGCGCACGATGATGCCGGCTCCAGCGATGAAGCCGATCATCGAGGTCGCAGTGAAGAATGCACCCATTAGCGCATGCGCGGGCAGAATGCCAACCAGAGTCAGTGGAATCGGCGCCATGATGACCAGCGGCGTAACGAACGAGCGGAACCAGCCCACGACCAGCACGTAGATCAAGACCAAGACAGCCGCAAAGGCAAGTCCCAGGTCGCGGAAGACTTCCACCGTGATGTGCCACTCACCATCCCACTTCATGGAGAAGCGGTCGGTGCGCTCGGGCATGGTCGTGCCCTTGTATTGCTTTACCCCGTAGCCATCGGGCAATTTGATCTTGTCGATGGCCTCGCTCATCTTCATGATGGCGTAGACAGGGCTCTCTTCTCCGCCCGCAACATCTCCCGTCACGTAGACGACGGGCTGCAGATTCTTGCGATACACGCTGGTATCAATCGTCGTCCGTTGTAGGTTCGTTACTTCCTGTAGGGCTATCTGGCTACCTGAGGGCGTCGGCAGCTTCAGGTTGCCCAGGTCTTCGATCCCCGAGCGATCCGGGCGCGCCAGCCGCACTTCGATGGGGATGTCCTCGCGGGAATGAGGATCGTGGAGTAGGCCGGCGTTAGCTCCGCCAAGCCCCACCTGCAGAGTGCGTGTCACATCGGCGGGCGAGATCCCGTGCAGCGCTGCCTTGTCCAGATCCACTTTCATGTCGTATTTGACTTGTGGGTCTTCGACGTACCAGTCCACATCCACGACACCTGGCGTTTGCTGAAAGACCTTCTTGATTTGCGCCGCCAGTTCAATCTGTCCTTTGTAGTCAGGTCCGTAGACTTCGGCGACCAGAGTTTGCAACACGGGCGGCCCAGGCGGGACTTCGGCTACCTTGATGCGCGCGCCGAAAGGAGCGGCAATCTTGTCCAACTCCGGCCGCAATCTTCGTGCAATCTCGTGACTCTGCGCCTTGCGATCATGCCGTGACAGCAGGTTCACCTGGATATCAGCCTGATTAGGCTGACCGCGCAAGAAGTAATGGCGCACGAGGCCGTTGAAGTTGTAAGGGCCGGACGTCCCGGCATAGATCTGATAATTGATCACCTCGGACTGCTGGCCGAGATACTGTCCCAGGGCTTGCGCCACGCGAGTCGTCTGTTCCAGTGGCGTGCCATCGGGCATGTCAATGATGACCTGGAACTCACTCTTGTTGTCGAAGGGGAGCATCTTGACGCGTACCCACTTCAACGGGATAAACGCGACCGCGGCGAGCAACAGCAACACGACACCACCAAGAAACATCCAGCGGCGGCGTGCGTCGCGGATCAGCGGGTTCATCATCCGCCGGTACAGTCGGGTGGTCCAACCTTCGGCGTCGTGTTCGGAATGGTCGCCACCGCCGGCATATTTCCTCAGGAGCCTTAGTGCCGCCCACGGAGAAACCACGAAGGCCACCATCAACGAAAACACCATGGCCGCCGAAGCTCCAACCGGGATCGGGCGCATATACGGACCCATCAGGCCGCGCACGAAGGCCATCGGGAGGATCGCGCCAATTACCGCGAAGGTGGCAAGAATCGTCGGATTGCCAACTTCGTCGACAGCCTCGACCGCGACTTCAGATAACGATCGCCCCCGGCTTTCCGGCAACCGAAAATGACGCACGATGTTCTCGACCACAACGATAGCGTCATCGACCAGGATGCCGATGGAGAAGATCAGCGCGAACAGTGTGACCCGGTTCAGTGTGTACCCATACAAGTAGAAGACGGCGAGTGTGAGGGCCAGCGTGACCGGCACTGCCAGCAGTACGACGCCTGATTCACGCCAGCCCAACGCCAGTGCAATCAGCAATGTGACCGACAACGTTGCGATCAGAAGGTGTTTAAGAAGTTCGTCGGACTTATCTTTAGCGGTCTCGCCATAGTTGCGTGTGACCGTGATGTTCAAGTCATTTGGCAGTACATAACCGCGCAGAGCATTGACTTTGTCCAGCACACGTTCGGAAATGTCGGTCGCGTTCGTACCTTTGCGCTTGGAAAGCGTGATGGTTACTGCGGGATATTCCGCGCCCGCGGTTTGCCCTGAGCTACCACGAGCATTGGCAAACAGCACGTAAGTATTGGCTTCGGCTGGTCCGTCTTCCAGTTTCTCCACTACGTCGCGCAAATAGACGGGGCGTCCGGCGTGAACTCCGACTACAACCTGACGCAGGTCGTCGAGACTCGTGAAAAAAGTTCCGGCTTCGACCTGAAACTCGCGATTGTCGCGCGCAAAACTGCCGGCTTGGCCGCGGCTGTTCGCATTCTGGAGTTGCCCGACGATGGCACCTGGTGTGAGGCCATAGGCTGCAAGCCGTTGTGTATCGAGCACAACTCGTATTTGCCTCGGCTGTCCTCCAATGATCTTCGTCTCAGAAACGTCGTTGAGCGGCTTGAGTGAATTTTCCAGCTCACCCGCGATTCGCCGCAGGCGATAGGAGTCATAGTCTTTCCCCCACAACGTCAGGGCCATGATCGGCACGTCGTCAATCGAGCGAACCTTGATAATCGGCTGTGAGACGCCGGGCGGGATAAGGTCGAAGTTGGAGTAGAGCTTGTTGTAGGTCTGTACGATCGCATCTTCTTCTTTCGTGCCAACGTAGAAACGCACGACCAGCATGCTCACGCCGGGATGACTGATCGAATAGATATATTCAACGCCGGGCACTTCGCGCAGTAACTTCTCCATGGGAAGGCTGATGCGCTGTGCCACCTCGTCCGCCGATGCACCCGGCATCTGCACAAAAACGTCGAGCATGGGCACAACGATCTGGGGCTCTTCTTCGCGTGGGGTCTTGAGAATGCTGAACGCGCCGAGAAGCAGCGCAGCGACGATCACCAGCGGTGTCAGTTTCGAATCAATGAAAGTGTGGGCAATGCGACCGGCCAGGCGCAAGCCCTTCGGGGGCTGTATCACCGACTTGGATTTGCTATCGGTCATTACTGGACCTCAACGCGTTTGCCATTCAGGTCCACTGCACCCGGTTTTGCCACGAGTCGCTCGCCGTCCTGGAGGCCCGCCAACACTTCGACCTCGGCCCCGGAAGGCCTTCCCAATGTGATGTAGCGCAAACTCGCAACCTTGTTTTGGTCCAGCACATAAATGCCCTGCAGTTGGCCACGTTCGACTACCGCCGAACGCGGAATCAACAGGGCCTGCCGCTCGCCACGAGAAAACTCGGCCCGCCCGAAGAGCCCCGAACGCAGATGTGTGTCCGTGGGCAAATCGATCTTCACCAGAAACGTGCGACTCGCGGAGTCCGCGGCCGGGACGATCTGCACCACCCTTCCGTTCAGCCCCGCGTTGTCGATGGCATCGATCACAACAGATACCTGTTGTCCTGTCCGTACATACCGGAGATCATTCTCGTTGACGGTGGCCTCTAGTCGATAGCGACGCACGTCCTCGACGGTGAAGATCGGCATGCCGGGCGAAGCCAGCGTGCCCGAATCGGCTTTCTTCTCCGTCACCACGCCGTCGAATGGTGCACGAATCCGCGTGTAATCCAGAGACGTGCGTGCCTGGCTCAATGCTGCCTGCGCCTGGGCTTGCCCAGCTCTTGCCATGCCGCGACGCGCGAAAGCGGATTGTTGACGGGCTTTCACCTCGTCGAACTCCTGCGGACTGACGGATTTCTTTTCGAAGAGAGTTTGATAGCGCTTCAACGTTGACTCCGCCAGTGCCAGGTCGGAATCTGCTCCGACCAGTTGTTGTTGGGCGGCAAGGTCGGCTGCGGTCGCGCGGTCTACAGCGGCTCGCGGCTGGGAGTCGTCGATTACCGCGAGCACCTGACCGCGCTGTACTTGATCTCCCTCGTGAGCGCGGATCTCGGCGATGTTCCCCATCATCTGGCTCGCGACCTCGCTGGTTTGGGCTGCACGTACCGTGCCCACCGCATCCAGCAAATCCGGGACGTTAGCCTGTTGCACAGCGAGCACGGGAATGTTCCGCACGGTTTCGGGCGAAGGAGCCGTGCGGGTTTTCTCGCTAGAGCAGCCGGCGAGGCTGACAACCGCGAGCAGCAAGAAAAACGGAAGTCTGTGTTTGGTATTCATACGATTCATGGCATCACCACGGGAGATTGCGGATTCAAGCTTCCGCTCGCCAACTCCAGGTTGGCGTAGCTGGTCTGGAAGTGATAAACAGCCTCCCAGTAGTCGGTCTGGCTGCGGCGCGCAGCATCTTCAGCGCCCAACAAATCGGTAATCGTGGTCAGTCCGCTGTCGTAGCGGTCCTGATTGATGCGCAGACTCTCTTGTGCCTGGGCGATTGCCGCTCGGGCCACTTCGATCTGCTGTCGATTCGCATCCGTCTCGTAATAAGCCCGCCTCACTTCGAGGCGAACGACATCACTAGCTGCCTGCTTCATTGCCACAACCTTTTCTTCGAGGGCTCGCTGCCGGGAGAGTTCTGCCCGTTTCGCCCCGCCTTGAAAGATGTCGAATTGCACTTCGATCCCGCCCAACCAGTTGTTGCCGCCGCCACCGGCGACGAACGTAGGGTTATCCTTTTCCCAGCCCGCAAAGGCGTTCACCCGAGGACCGAATGCCGACTTGGCCATCGACACGCTCTGCCGCTGAGCTGCTTCCTCGGAGGCGATCCGCTTCAAGTCAGGGCGATTTGCGAGTGCCTGCTTCTCGACTTCCCCAAGTACAGGAGCGGGAAGCGTGCGCTCAGCCAACGCTTCGGTAGTCTGGAACGGAGAATCAATCCGCATGCCCATCGCCGTGTTCAGCTGTGCCCGCGCCACTTCCAGAGTGTTCCTGGCCCGGATCACTTCCTGTTGTCGCTCCGCCATGCGAACTTTCGCTGTCAGCAGATCTGACTCGACGGTCAACCCGCTGTCGAATCGCGCCTGGCTACGCTCCCTGATCGCGTTGGCAGTTTTGGCCGACTGCTCAGCCACTTCTAGCTCCTTGGCTGCCAATAGAACGTCGTAGTAGGAACTGATCACGCGGAAGACAATCTCCTGATCCGTGCGGTCCAACTGGTGTCCGACCGCCTCGTTCATCTGTTTTGCCTGATTGATCCCATGCCAAGTGGCGAACGAATCGAACAGGTTCCAAGTCCCTCCAAACCGCGTGCTAAAGTTCCCGAAGGGCAGCGGCGTGTTCAGTTGGTTCAGCGCGAAGTCTGCGTTGGTGAAGCGCGATTGCCGCAACTTGGTGCCGAACACGTAGATGGGATCATCCCCACGCGTCCCCGTTTCAGAGAAGCTCACGTGAGGCATGAGGGAGGAACGTGCCTCTCGAACTCCGGCAGAAGCAGCTTTTGCGTCCGCGATCGCAGCCTTGCGCAGGGGATTTTTCTCCAGCGCGATGGTCACTGCCTGCTGCAGAGTAAGCGGCGAAGGCTGCGCCTCTTGTTGAGCTGAGGCCTCGCCAAGGGTCAGCCACGCAATCGCGAGGCTCAGAACCACTTTGAACAAGGGTTTCAACCTTGCACTCCCGCGGCCTGAGACGACTTCAGCCACTCTGTCTTGTCTTCAATGATTTCGTGGGTTGTGTGAAAACTCGCCGTCTTCTGCACCATCGCTCCAACCGAGCAATACTTTTCCTCGGACAGACGGATAGCCTCCTCTAGCGCTGCGGCATCAATTTCAAAGCCCGTGACCACATGGTGGATTCGCACTGCCGTGAACACCTGAGGTGGGCGCTCCGCTTGATCGGCCTCGACCCGCACCTCGTAACCGGTGACTTTTTGGTGATACTTCTGGCGCAGGATGGTGACGACGTCGAACGCCGTGCACCCGGCCAATCCGGCGGCGACCAGCTCAATCGGCTTAGGGCCGGTACCTCCGGCTGCATCATCTAAGAGCAGGTGATGGCCGCTTCCGGTCTGGGCCACAAATTGACGCTGCTGCTTAAGTGGTTGAGTCAGTTCGACTTTGGCTGTGATCACGATTGCCTCCCGCTTGCTTCTATCAACAAAGCACACGAATAAATGCACAAAGACGGAATTTGTTACAGGAAAAATCTGTGGGGAAAGTCACCGGCGAATTCAATGCCTTCATCGCGGACTGTGAAATTGTTAATGCGGACAGAATCAACGACTCTTGGTATCAAGTTTCGGCCGATCAGGTCTTCTAAGCGTGCAGTTCCGAGCCTCTAGACCCCACTAAACGTGGAAAATTGAAACAGTCGGCTCCGTTTGCGTTATCGTGTTGGGGAACAGTTTGGTCGATCGGAGGATCTGTGATGGTCACCCACTTGTCTCCGGCCTGCAGCCGCAGGGACCTTATCAAGGCCGGTGCTTTGGCCGTAATTCCGCTGGTTCTTCCATCCGCGATTTATGCGCTACAGGACCAACCACCGATGACCGCGAACGGCGGCACAGATCCCTTCCCAATTCCCTGGCTAGACAAGAATGGCAGCCACAATCAGCCAGCAGGCCCAAGTCTGGAACCGGCACACATTTACCATTTCAAGGGACGGGTGGCCCGCTGCAGCACCTTCACTGGGATGGGCACCGATAACAAGGGGAATCGAATCGCGTTTGGCAGTCCGACAACGGATTATGGTGTCATGCAAGGTGAATATTGGGGCGCCCGAACCAGCCAGCAAGGTTGCTTTACTCACATATGACTAACACTGTTCCGGGGACAGGCTGTCCCCGCTAACCAGGCGCACGACTTTCATCCGCCCATTGCCCCGTCCGGACTTTACTGGGTGGTTCCTGTTCCAGAGCGTGCTCTGAGTATTAGTCCCGACGGGAACACCTTCACGCTTGAGATGCAGAATGTAGCAGTAGTTGATCAGCCACGCTGGCCGGCGATCGACTCGATAGCCACTCCGGCAAGAATGACATTCAAAATGGTTTGGAAATCAACCGGCGAACCCGCGAAGTACGAGGACGCCTCGAAGCATTTCCGATTCACGGGCACACGTGCGACGTGCCAGATAGAGGCGGAAGTTGAGGTCCCATCTATCGATTTTTCGTGGAAGTCCGATCCGCTTAATACGTCTAAGTGCGATTTCGCCATCATCGGGGAAGAAGTGAACGGGCGTTATTACGACGTGTGAGCGTGCGAAGAGGAACAGCGCTATCGACGCCCGTCACGGCTTCAATGCTCGTCGGATCCGGACACAAGCGGCTCTGGAAGAGAACGCGACGATACATCGGCAACGGCGAGAGCGTCGTCACCTGTTCGCCATAGCTCGCTCGTAGTTTGATATCACTTCCTTCCGCAACTTGGCTGCCTTGGCGCGATCCGGGACTGGACTGCGCAGATGACGGCAATCCTCTATCGTCGCTTCCAGGCTGGCAAGAAACACCTTGCAGGCATCACAACCGTCGAGGTGTTTCTCCAGTTCCCCGCATAGAGAGTCATCGAGTTGTTCGTCCAAGTAGTTCGAAAGTTCTGCGAACATCGCCTTACACCGCGCAGGTCTGGACTGCTTGCTGGCGGTCCGAGACTTAACAGGCTCGATCATCCGTCCGACGTGCGGACGTGCCCTCTTCACCTTCATCAATTCCTTCCGGACAAACAACCTCGCGCGATGTAGACGAACTCGTACTGTTCCAGAACGTAGCCCTGTGATCTCGGCCACTTCTTCGTCGGTCAGCCCTTCCATATCGCGCAGCACCAAGACAATGCGGTATTGTGGCGCCAGCCGCTGAATGGCATCTCGCAACCGTCCCGCTTCCTGACTGCGAATGGCGAATGCTTCGGGGTTGATGCTGCCATCACTCCCCAGTTGCTCAAGTTCCTTCCGATCCGGCATGAGTTCTTCCAGAGAGAGGTCCGGATTGGGAGCAGACTTGCTGCGACGCCGACTCATCAGGCAGCGGTTCTTTGCGACCTTATAGAGCCACACCACGAGGGCTTTGGGACTGTCGAACTTGGGCAGGTACGGAACCGATTTCAGCAGCACTTCTTGCATCGTATCTTCCGCGTCCTCGCGCTGTCCGCAGACGCGCATACTGAACGAGAACACGGTATTTTGGAGCAGAGCCAGAGCCTGCTCCAGCCCGGCATCGTCACCTCGCTGCAATAGCCGTACGGCTTGTTCGATTTCAGAACGCATTGCGGTAAATGTAGCACGGCAATTTCTGGCTAGCTTGATTCTGAATCTCGGTTTGCTTACGCAGACCAGGTAGAACCCATAAGGCTGTAAGCCACACTAAGAGCACGATTGACGCGACGACGCACTCAGAGATTCGCGTGTGTTCAGAATTGTACAGACTCGGCTTTCTTACCAGTACACGACGCTTGCAGGTCAGTGCGCGCGTCCGGCGCGAATCAAGCTGGCATGTTATTCCGGCACGGGAGCTGGTTCCCGGCGACATTGTCCGCGTGCGTCCCGGCGACATCGTCCCGGCGGACGCCAGGACGGTCGAGCAATTCAGGACTGGGAGCAGGCAGAGCACGAGATTCGGGAAGAACACGTGGGTCGGGGGAAGGCTGCGTCAAAGGCCCACGAGTACTCGGCGCACCTCACCCAACTCGTGACACCAAAGGAATGAATGGCGGCGCCGCCAATCAAGGGGATTGGATCGATACCATTGTTTCCGGTAACATTGCGTTCAGGTGCGTGGTCTGTATAATCTTACTGGGGTCGTCGTGGGGAACGCGGAAAAAAGAGACATTGCGGTTCGTTCAGTAGCATGCTGGCGCCTGGCGTTCGTCAGCGTGGTCATGTTTTCTCTCGTCGTTACCCTGGCAACACGGACTTTCCGCGGTACAACTTCCCACTCGATAGCGGTTCAGTCCAACTCGCCACAGGCTATGCGGCAACACATGGATCGCGATGCGGTTGGTTGGACCGCTCCAGTCGCCAAGATGGTGGTATCGCAGGCCCCCACATTCTATCCTCTTGTGGCGCCAACCGGCCCTCCTCTGCCAACTTTCCTTATCGAAGAGAATCTCTACGACCGACCACCTCCCACCTGCTGATCTTCTTCTTCCTACGCTGTCAACAGCTGGCTATTCCGATTGAACTCTGACTCAGTCATCAATTGAGGCTGAGGAGCTCTGCCACGTGTTTGGCTCTCTCCTTTCGCGTGTCGGGTTTATCCTACTCGGAGCCGTGCAGATTCTAGAGTGAACAAATGACGCTGCAACGCAGACACATAGTAATTGGCGTGACGGTAGCGCTTGCCGCAGCGATCGCGATTACGCTGCTCGTGCATTCGCTCGGTGAAACGAAAACGAACAAGGCCGATGACCCAGTGCAAAGGGTTGCACCGGTCGTATTCGTCACCCGTGGTCCTCTTGAAAACACCATTACTCTCACCGGTGAATTCCGCCCATTCCAAGAGGTCGATGTTCACGCCAAGGTTGCCGGATACATCCAAAAGATCTTTGTGGATGTGGGGGACAAGGTCAAGACGGGGCAGGTGCTGGCCATTCTGGAGGTTCCCGAACTGAATGCTCAGGTCGAAGGCGCCCGAGCGGACATCCGGCGCAGTGAAGACGCGATTCGCCGCGCGCAGAGTGAAATCGAACGGGCGGAGTCTACGCACCAGGCTTACCACGCGGCTTACACGCGGCTCAAGCAGGCTTCGGAGGAGCGTCCGGGGTTGGTCGCCGAGCAGGAACTGGACGATTCGCTGGCAAAGGATCAAGAGACCGACGCCCAGATTCGCAGCACTCGCGCCGCTCTGGCTGAAGCGCAGAACCAGCTGGGGATGGCGCAAGCCACTCTCGATCGCCTGTCGGCCCTGCAGGCTTATTCGCACATCACCGCTCCCTTCACGGGTGTAATCACCAAGCGGTACGTCGACACCGGTGCCCTGATCTCAGCCGGGACCTCATCGGAGACCCAATCACAGCCGGTGGTACAACTCGCAGAGTGGTCCCTGTTCAGGTTGGAGATTCCGGTTCCCGAATCCGCCGTGTCGATGGTTCACTTGGGCACTGTAGTGCAAGTTCATGTTCTCAATTTGAATCGAGACTTCCAGGGGCGCGTGGCCCGCTTCGCCGACGCAGTCAATGAGGAGACGCGGACGATGCACACCGAAATTGACGTGGAGAATCCGCAAGACACTCTGACAGCAGGCATGTACGCCGAGGTGAAGCTTGCGCTACAGGGAAAAAAGGACGCGCTCACACTTCCCGTCCAGGCCGTGGTTCAGGAAGGCAACAAAAATGACCATTACGTGCTGGTCGTGGACGATCAGAATCGCGTGCAGAAGCGGAACGTTGAGTTAGGTGAGCAAACCTCCACTACCGTCGAGATCGTTCACGGTCTCTCGGAAAAGGAGCGAGTGATCAGCGCCGGTCAGTCCGACTACCCGATCGGCGAAGTAGTACAGCCCAAGCTGGAGCCAGGGTCCAGCGCGAGCGAGGGTCGGACGGGGGAGCGAAAGTAATGCCGAGATTCGCTCTGAACTATCCATTCTTTGTGATCATGCTTTGCCTGGTGATCGCCGTGGTTGGTGTGACGACCGTGGTTCGCATGCCGGTGGATCTATTCCCCCAGATCAAGATTCCGGTGGTTGTGGTTGCGACTTTTTACGCGGGGATGCCTCCGGAGCAAGTCGAGGCTGACATTACTGATACGTTCGAGCGTTTTTTCACCCTCGGCAGCAACATCGACCACATCGAGTCCCGCTCTCTGACGGGCGTGAGTCTGATTAAGATCTACTTCAAGCCGGGCAGCGACGCCAACGCGGCTCTCAGCAATATCGCAAACCTCGCGATGGCCGATCTGCGGCGTCTGCCTCCGGGCACGTTGCCTCCGGTGGTGCTCAAGTTCGATGCCTCCAGCCTTCCCGTCTGTCTGGTAACGCTGAAAGGAGAAGGCCTGGATGAGACTCGGCTCAAAGATCTGGCGCAATTCCAGGTTCGCAACCAGATCGCCAACGTGTCCGGTGCTTCCGTGCCTCAGCCCTTCGGCGGACGCTATCGCCAGATTATGGTTTACGTAGATCCGCTCAAACTGGAGGCGCACCAGCTTAGCCTGATGGACGTGGTTCGCGCGGTCAATGATTCCAACCTGATTCTTCCCGCCGGGGACGTTCGCATCGGCCCCAGAGACTACAACATTTACGCGAATGCGCAGTTGCCCAACGTCGAGGAAATCAACCGCATCCCGCTGAAGACCGTGGGCAACGCATCGGTAATGGTTGCCGATGTGGGTGAGGCCAAGGACTCCGGAGCGATTCAAACCAACATCGTCCGTATCGACGGGCAGCAATCTGTCTACATTCCGGTACTCAAGCAAGGCGGCGACAGCAATACCATCACGATTGTGGAAGGAATCAAGGCCGCGATCAAGGATCTGCTGGACATTCCAAAGTCGCTGAAGACGGCGGTTGTCTTTGATCAATCCATCTTCGTAAAAAGCGCCATCAAGAACGTGATGAAGGAAGGCGGGATCGGACTGCTCCTGACCGGAATCATGATTCTGGTTTTCCTGGGCAGCCCTCGCGCCACGTTCGCCGTGCTCCTGTCTATTCCTCTCTCGGCTTTGGTGTGCTTATTGCTCATGAATGCCATGGGCGGGTCAATCAACGTGATGCTGTTGAGCGGCTTGGCGCTGGCTTTTTCACGCCTGATTGACGATTCGGTCGTGGTGCTGGAAAACATCTTCCGTTACATGGAAATCGGCGAAACCCCAAGAGTGGCCGCGGAAAAGGGAGGGATGGAAGTCTCCCTGGCGGTGCTGGCGGCCACGTCGACCACCTCGATCGTGTTCTTTCCGGTGACGCTCTTCTACGGCGTCAGCCGCTACCTCTTCATCGACCTCGCTCTGGGGGTCGTCCTTTCAATTTTTGCCTCTTACATTTTTGCCATGACGGTCGTGCCGCTCTATTGCGCGACCTTCATCCACCTAGAGGACGTGGACGTGGAGATTGAACACAAGTCAGAGAACAATGCCGCTCCACCATCCTTTTTCAAAAGGTTTCTTGCCCAGTTCAACGAGCGCTTCCAGCAGCTCTTGGCACTCTACGAGCGTTGGGTAACTCGCGCTCTGGTCCGGCCGGGAAGAACCGTGGCGTGGATTGCTGCTGGCATCGTCTTGGTCCTGGCGGGAATTTTCCCATTCGTGGGCACAGCATATTTTCCTCGTACCGATCCGGGCCAGTTCGTCATCAACATCAAGGCGCCGAGCGGTTCGCGGCTTGAGGTCACCAATCAATACATCGCGCGCGTCGAGAACGACATCCACCAGGTAATCAGCCCACACGACTTGGGAATGATCGTCTCCAATATCGGGATCACTCCCGACCTCTCCGCCATGTACACCAGCAACTCGTCCATGGATACCGCATTTGTGCAGGTCAGTTTGAAAGAAGACCACAGGTTCGGCAGCTATGAATACATGCGGCGCGTTCGCCACAAACTGTCGGAAGACTTGCCGGAACTCGATACCTATTTTCAGGCGGGTGGACTGGTCGACGCGGTGATCAATCTGGGACTACCCGCGCCCATCGATGTTCAAGTCAGAGGTAACGATCTCGACGGAGCCTACAAAGTGGCGACGAGTATCGCCCAACAGATCCGAAGCCGCAAGGGCGTGAGCAGCGTACTGATTCCCCAAAATCTTCTTTATCCCGGTCTTCAGCTCAATATCGATCGCGAACGAGCGAGTTTAATAGGACTCACGCCTAAGCAGGTGGTGGACAACGTGATCACTGCCCTGACTTCCAACGGCATGATTGAGCCCAGTTACTGGATCGATCCCAAGACTGGCAACAATTACATGCTTACCGTGCAGTATTTCGACAAGCAGATCCAGAACATGAGCATGGAGGATTTCAAACAGATTCCGTTGCGCGCTCCGGGCATCAAGAACTACACGCCACTGCAATCCGTGGCCGATATAACGCCGATGAATACTCCGACCGAAGTCGACCATTATCAACTGCAGCGCGTCATCGACATCTATGTGATGCCCGAGGGCGAGGCCTTGGGCGGAATCAATCGCGAAGTCAATAACATCGTCCGTCACCTTTCGTTGCCGGAAAACATTCGGGTCAATGTGCTCGGGTCCGTGGTCGGCATGAACGAATCCTTTAAACGTTTTTCCGTCGGTCTGGTGCTGGCCATCGTGCTGGTCTACCTGATTCTGATGGCGCAGTTCACTTCGTTCATCGACCCGCTGATCATCCTGGTTGCGATCCCTCCCGGATTGGCGGGAGTCGTGCTGATTCTTTTTCTCACGCACAGCACCTTTAACATCATGTCGCTGATGGGCGTAATCATGATGACTGGAATCGTAGTTTCCAACAGCATCTTGATCGTGGAGTTTGCCCGCCAGTTGCGCAAGGAGGACTTTACGCTGCAAGAAGCACTGGTGCGAGCGTGCAAGATCAGGCTGCGCCCAATTCTCATGACCTCGCTCGCGACTTTGTTGGGCATGCTTCCCATGGCCCTCGGTATCGAGACGGGCAGCGAACAGTATGCTCCTCTGGCCCGCGCCGTGATCGGCGGTCTTGCGGTTTCAGTCGTCGTTACCGTTTTTCTCGTACCAGCGGTCTATCTGATGGTTCACGGGAAAGATACAGATAAGAAAAATGAGAATGAGGAGGAACAGCCGGCATGACGTGGAGACTGGCGCTTTTACTGGGCGTTCTCGCGCTCTCAATCCCCGCAACTCAATGTCTGGGGCAGTCGGTATCGGTCTTGCAGAACCCGGCGCCCTCGAACGCTGTGCGGCTCACCGTGAAGAACGCCGAGGCGCTCGCACTGAAAAACAATCCAGCGATTTCTGTCGCGCGTCTTAATGCACTGGCGTCGCAGCAGGTGACGCGGGAAGTAAGCTCGAATCTCTGGCCACAAGCCTATGCCGACCTGACCGGCGTCGATGCCCGAAACAACAGTCGCATCACGGCTGGAGGATTGAACAATCCGACCGTCTACACCCGAGCCGCCGGTGGCGCTACGGTTTCTCAACTGATCACGGACTTTGGGCACACCACGAACCTGGTTGCCGGTGCTCGCCTTCAGGCAAGAGCCGACGAACAGAGCGCAGCCGCTACCAAAGAAGACGTTTTGTTGGCCGTGGACCAGGCTTTTTTTAACGCGCTGCAGACGCACGCTGTGCTGCGCGTGGCGGAGCAAACCGTAGCCTCGCGGCAGTTGTTATCCGACCAGGTCTCCGCTCTCACCAAGAGCAAATTGAAATCTGACTTGGACTTGAGCTTTGCTAATGTAAATCTAGCCCAAGCGAAGCTTCTCTACTTGGACGCGCTCAACAACGATAAGGCTTCGGCAGCAGCGCTTTCGGCAATTCTCGGATACTCCACTCTCGAAGCGTTCGATTTGGTGAACGACACCGAACCGCTGGCGCCGCCTCCGCCCGATGTGGACCCGTTGCTCGCCGAGGCTTTTGCCAAGCGTCCCGAGATTCTTGCGTTGGAATTTCAGTCGGAGTCGGCTGAAAAACTGCACAAAGCAGAGCACGACCAGTTGTATCCGACGATCAGCGCCCTCGCAGCGTTCGGAGATTCTCCGGTCCGTGACGACCGCATCTATGGGCCTTACGCTGCCGCGGGAGTGAACGTTGAGATTCCCGTGTTCAATGGATTCCTCTACTCCGCGAAGTCGCGCGAAGCGGACCTGCGAGCCCAAGCCGTGCGGCAACGCCTGATCGATCTTCGCAATCGGATCTCGCGAGATGTACGCACAAGCTGGCTGGCCGCCAGCACGGCATTCGACCGCGTGAATGTGAGTGAGCAGTTGTTAGCCCAAGCGAACCTGGCGCTCGATCTTGCCCAGACGCGATACAAGCTCGGCCTCAGTTCGATTGTAGAACTCAGCCAGGCGCAGCTACAGCAAACCCAGGCCGAGATCGGAAATGCGCAGGCCGGATACGAATACAGGCTGTCTCTGGCTGTTTTGCGCTACCAGACTTCAGGTCTGTAAGTCGGGTTACAGGTGCGCATTGCGCGCGGATGCGACGATTCTGCCTGAAGATGGCTGTCGCGGTTTTTCCCGACCATCCCACCCAAATTCTATGGGATACTGTGGCCACTGTGTGGTGCCTGCGGAACTCGACAGCGAAAGTATTTTCGTACAATAAACGTACGATGGATCGGGCAATGGGGCCTTTTTAGCCCTTGTGGCAGTTCCTAGAATCAATAAGTTACGTGTTCGCAACACGCTGGATAGTTCGACTACCGCCGCCTCCACCACTATAAACTGCTGATAAAAAAGTAGTTATAAAACAATAGAAAAAATCGTACAATAAACGTACGATGGATTCGGCAACGAGGCCGATTCCATCCTCTCCGTTTACTTCCGCCACTATCCTCCCTGCCCTTCCGACGACATCAATTACAAACGTGGCCGCTGCCCAAAGTGGATCAATGGCATTCTCGGATCGGAGGGCCCCTTCATCTTGCGCCCGAAGGTCGCGAAAATCGAGTCACCCCCACAATCGAGAGATTGGCGCAGCAACAAGACGTTCGCCGAAGGGGACAGTCTTTCCGCTATCGTAGAGAACCACTCCAAGCTTGAAGTTATCGCCGCAGGCCTCCGCCAACTTTCGGAGTCCCTTGAAGTCACCAGCATTCACGGTGGCGCTCGCCTTGACTTCGATACCGACCAATGCGCTACTTCCCGTTTCAATCACAAGGTCGACCTCGTCCTGATCTTTGTCCCGGTAGTGGTATAAAGCGCAGCTCTCCCCAAACCAAGACGCCTTTTCAACACCTCAGAGAAAACAAATGTTTCCAGCAACGGTCTTGACTACGACTCGAAACCGTCACGCCGGCCGTGCTCACCGGAGAGCCACCAGGGACTGGGCTGAAGCGGAGCGTGACGGCGGCGGCAATCGATGAACCGTTCCACCAGCAATCGAGCGATCGTATCCACCGCAACCAGGCAGGTGTTCAACACAGTGAGACTAATACTATTGCCCAGACCGCAGGATTCGGGAACAACGCCAACGACAATCACTTCAGACGGAGCATGACCAGCCAGTCTCAACTGCGCCAGAGACTCCTGCACTCCGGGGTCATGCGACGTCAGACGAAGCTGCGCCTGAGACGATGCAAGATCATCGTCGCAATAGACGCACAGCGTTCCCGGCCTTTCTTCTTCACGCGGATGAACCGCATCGGCAATCACAACCAGATCCGCGTCGTACAAGTAGGGCGCGAGATCCAGTCCAGGTGTGCCGAGATCGAGAATTTCAACCTTCGAATCGCACTCGTAGAGGGAACGAAACATTTCTACCGCCAACGGGCCAAAGCCGTCATCGCCAAGAAGAACGTTGCCGAGGCCCAGAACGGCGATTCGACGAAGAGGGTGCCTGGCGGTTGTGCTAACAACATTCGTGCTCATAAGACCTTCACCCGCGCGATCGCTCGACCGCTCGCATCGAACGTGTGACATGCGCAGGCCATGCAGGGATCGAAGGAATGTACGGTACGGAGCACTTCCAGCGGTTTGACCGGATCAAGCACTGGGTTCGCGATAAGAGAGGTTTCATAGGGCCCGGGAATGCCTTTTTCGTCCCGGGGGCTGGCGTTCCAGGTGGTCGGCACGACCGCCTGGTAATTGGAAAAAGCTCCTTTGTCGATGATCACCCAATGCGAAAGCGCGCCGCGAGGCGCTTCATGCATACCGACACCCTCGCACTCATGCGACGGAAATTGCGGCGGATTGAAAGTAGTGTCGTCGCCCTTGAGAATGTTGTCGGCGAGCAACTGCCAATGTTGCAGTGCGAGGTCGGAAAGCATGGCGGAGCGAATCGCGCGGGCAAGGTAACGCCCCATAGTCGATTGCAGGGCATCCGGGGTCAGATTGAAGCCGGATACGCCGAAATCATGGACCGAGGAGATTGTCTTGAAGGCGGTGTCCGTCCATTTGCGGGTGAGGGGATGGCCGGAGGCGTAGCCGACCAGAACATTCGCCAGCGGACCGACCTGGATGGGTTGACCGTTGTAGCGCGGGGCTTTCACCCAGGTATATTTACCGTCTTCCCGAAAGTCGGTGTATTCCGGATCGCTCTCGCCTTTCCACGGGATTTGTGCACCTTCACCGCGGTACCAGGCATGCGTCACATCCTCGGCGACCGCGGAGCGGAAGGCTTGGTCACGCCAATTTTGAATTGGTTGCACGGAAGCGAGGTCTCCCTTCATGATCAAGCCTCCGGGAAGGTCGAATTGCGTGGCCTTGGCGTCCGTGGGAAGGTCAGGGACGGCAAGATAATTTGCGACGCCGCGCCCATAACGGAACCACTCCGGGTAGGAAGCGGAGAGCAGGCAGGCATCCACAAAATAAGCCTGCTGGACAAACGGGATCAAGTCTTGCAGCAGAGATTGCAACATCCCCAGGCGGTCCATATTAAAAGTAGCCAGGCTGTTGAGGTTGATGGCATTCATCACGCCGCCGACCGCCAGGTTCTGGATGTGCGGAGTTTTTCCTCCAAGAATCCCAACGACCTGGCAGGACTTGCGCTGGAATTCCAGCGCTTGCAAATAGTGAGCAAACAGAATCAGGTTTAGCTCGGGACTTAAACGCATGGCGGGATGGCCCCAATAGCCGTGAGAGAAAATCCCGAGCTGGCCGCTTCCGATCAATCCCTTGACTTTGTTCTGCACCGCCTCTAGTTCGCGGCGTGAATTTCCCGGCCAAGTGCTGAAGCCCTCTGCGATGGACGCGGCGCGTGCGGGATCAGCTTTTGGGATGGTGGTAATATCCACCCAATCGAGAGCGGACAATTGATAGAAGTGAACGATATGGTCGTGCAGTGCGTGCGCGATCAGAATCAGATTGCGGATGTACTGCGCGTTCGCCGGAATTTCCAACTGGAGCGCATCTTCCACGGCGCGCACCGAGGCGATGGCGTGAACCGTGGTGCAGACTCCGCAGAAACGTTGGGCAAAGACCCAGCCTTCGCGGGCGTCACGCCCCCGCAGAATGGTTTCGAGTCCGCGCCACATGGTGCAACTCGCCCATGCCTTCTGCACCTTGCCGCCATCGACCTCGACATCAATGCGCAAATGACCTTCGATGCGGGTTACCGGGTCGATAGAGATGCGGGCCATCGGGTTCCTCCCTCGGACTGAGCTGCCTGGGCCACGGGGCGGCGCCAGGGTAAGAGTCTGAACATGTAATTCCAGTCTTTAATCTCTCCCGGCAATACGGCAAAATATTTGACCGCCAGAAGGAATGCCACGATGCCGAGCGCGATATAACCAATCGCCATCAGCACCTCGGGCAGCGATGGAAAATAACTGGCCCGGTGCGCAGGGATGTATGCGATCGAAGTTGGGATGAAACGGTAGACCATACCTCCCAAACAGGCGAGCGTGGCCATCGTTAACACGGTTCGTGGGGTCTCGCGCGCGGTTTTCATGCGCAGCATGACGGCCGGAACCAGGATGAGCGCAGTCTCAACGAGCAAGAGGATGCTCATCCGATCGAACGCGAAGGCGGCTCGAACCTGTCCTCGCCATATCAGATCTCCGGCGCGAACGGCCAGAAAAAGCAAGCATGCACATGACAGCAGGTTGCCCAACTCCCCCAACACATCCAGGTCAAGCGGTCGCGAGTAGCGAAGACTGGAGATAAGAAGAAGAAAAATCACAAAGCCAAGCCCGCACAGACCAGCAGCCAGCAAGTAGAGAAGCGGCAAGAAAGGAGTTTGCCAGAGCGGATTGATCTTATTTCCGGCCAGCAACAGCAGCCCTCCCAAGGAGGACTGGTGCATCAGCGGCAGAACGTAGGCTCCGACGATCACGAAAGGATAGATCCGGCGCAAGAATGGGGCGATGCCGCGCAGAACTGCCCGCGTCTGATCGGTTCCGGTGTAATAGAAACGCTCCAGAACCAACGGAAGGTTCTCGAAAGCCAGAAACACCGCGCAGTAAAGCGGCATACATATTGAAATCTCGAGCATCGCCGACTCGGCATTCCATCGCCAGGGCAGCAACGCGCTATAGAAATTCCAGGGCCGGCCCACATCGAAGCCGAGAGCGAAGAGGCCAGTCGCGTAAAAAAGAAAACCGGATACCAGGGCGGACCGCATGACCACGTGCAGCTTGTGCCGGTTAAAGACCCACGCGGCGATGCCAACTGCAAGAGGCCCGGAACCAAGAGCAGTCAGGGTCATGACATTGAAGGTCTTCCAGATCCCCCAGGCATAGGCGTCATTCATTCCGGAGAACGGACCAAGCGGCGAGAAGAACCGCACCGCCGCCAGAACGAGGCCGACTGCGGCCAACGCCGCAAAGAAAAGCATCGTCGGTGTTACTACCGGCTCGCGATAGACAGGCACCCCACGCTGCCAGTGGTTGATCAGCGTGGACCCGGTTGTATCGTGTTTATACGTAGCTGGCTGGCTCATAGCTGTTCGTGCAGCCCGGTTTCTTTTTCTTGCTCGGCGCTTTCCGCCTCGTGGCGATTCCAGTTCTTCCTGATCACTACCCCCAGCAGACCAGCCGCGAGAATCGGACCCGACAGCCACTTGTAGATGACCGACGTGACTTTGGTGGCGTAGTGACCCAGCGAACCGGTCCCGAGCTTCGGAAGGCCGATCTTGTCGAAGGCGACGTTCGATAGATAAAGAACCTGCGTTCCTCCGGCTTCATGCTCGCCGTAGACCCGGTTCTCAAAGTATTTGTCTGGCGAAGCGGCGACGCGGTCTTTTGCCCTGGCAAGAAGATCGGTCCGCTTGCCGAAGATGACTGCGCCGGTGGGACAGACTGCGGTACAAGCTGGTTGCTCGTTTTTGTGCAAGCGGTCGTAACAGAACTCGCACTTGACGATCTTGGGATTCCAGTGGTCCCACTCGAACTTGGGTACATCGAATGGACAGGCTACTTCGCAATAGCGGCAGCCGATGCAGAGCGAACTATTCCATGTAACCGCGCCCCAGTCGCTCTTCTTCAAGGACCCAAACGGGCAACCGGTCACGCAGGCAGGGTCGAGGCAATGCATGCACTGCCGCTTAACGTAAGAGAAGCCAGGTCCATCTGGCTCCTGATAGAGCTTGATGATGTTCTTTGTCTTCGAGTTGAGATCCACCGGCATGTCCCAGATGCCCCCCGAGAGCACCGTATCGGGAGGCAGGCCGTTGGCCTCGTTGCACGCTGGCATACAGGCTTTGCACCCAGTGCAGATGGTGTTGTCGTAGAGCATGGAGACGGCGTCGAGCGGGGCCACGGGATGCTCCGGGTGTTCGCTTCCCATCGCGGGCACTGCCATGCCCGTGATCGTTCCTCCCAGTCCGACAATTCCCAGGAGCGCCTGCCGCCGGCTGATCTGATGGGGAACGATGGCGGGGCTCATGAATCCTCCTTCAATACAGCAACCTCGGCGTGGGCGCTCGTCGCAGAGTTCGCCGAGGACTTTTCCGGAAATTCCTGTGCGCGCGCAGGCGACGGTTGCGCACGGTTCGGTTCGCCGAACCACATAAAACGGAAGAGTTCACCCAGGCTTGCTCCGGTGGTCCCTAGATATACGTGAACCACCATGAAGAGCGAGAGACAAAATCCGGTGTAGGTATGAACCAGCGCCCACAAGCCGATGCCGGGAACACCTAACGTCGCTTCCGGCAGACGCTCGGGGAAAAATAGAGCCCAACCCGTCACCGCCAGGATCGGAAAGAGCAGGTACATCACGACCAGATAAAAAAGTTTCTGGAGCGGGTTGAATTTGCGCTCATCGCTGTGCGGGTACGGATGAGGCGATCCTACGAAAATACCCCACAGGTAATAGCGGACTTGCCGGATCAATCCCGGCTCGATGTCGCCGGCCACAACCTTGTAGTAACGGCCATTGCCGAGCGCGAAGTTTCCGAACAGAAACAGGCCATAGAACCCAGTCAATAGAACGCCGGCCGCGTTATGAACCAGGACATCGGCTCGGAATCCAAGCGGCGGCGCGCCCGGCTCGGAGTAATGCATGCTGATTCCAGTAATAAGCAGGATCACGAACAGCAGGGCATTGCTCCAGTGCCAGAAACGAAGCCAAAGAGGATAGCCGGATCTGCGTTTCATGATCTGCTCCTGAAATAGGCGAACAACCACCTGCCGGCGCCATGAGCCCCGACCAGCAGCAGGGTTAGGCCCGCCATCGCAAAAGTTCCCCAATCGAGCCACCGATTGCGGGTCGCCCCTGTCAGATATGCATTATTAAAAAGGACGGCATTCAACCATCCGTTTTCGGCGCGTTCTTTCAGCGCAAGATGGGTGTAGAGCTTGGTGACCAGCAGCGAGTTCTTCGCGTGGCAGGTGGCGCAATTCCGGAGTGCCTGGGACTTCGGAAGAATGAGATGCAGGCCTTGCTGTCCGCGCGGTGTGTGGCATTCGACGCAGGCATTGGCCTGAATGTGCAACTCCCAATGGGGAAACAACCGATGTTTTTCGGCGAGCGCGCTAAAGGCGAGCTTCTGGGCAGCTGCAGTGTCCCCGGCAGCATGGCAGTTCAGGCAGCTTTGATTGAATACCAGAATGGCGGCAGCGGCATTCGTCATCTGGCTGGCCGGGATGAAGGTGTGGGGGGAGTGGCAATTCTCACAGCGGAATGCCGGGTCCACCAGTTTGACGTGGACGCTCGCCTTCACTCCCGCCGCGATCTTGTCGAAATCGATGCCCGGAGACGGAGACCCGCTATGACAACCGCTGCAGTCGGGCATGGCCGCGGGGTTGCTGGCGTGCGGAAACTTGCTGACCCCGTCGGTGTGGCAAGCGGAGCAATCCAAACCACCATGCACCGACTTGGCAAACGCCACTGGATCGATGGTGGTTTCACTCGGCTTGTGACACTCCATACAGGCGGGTTCGGGCGGGCTGGTTTGAGCCACGACGTGCGGCATCGAGCCTATGGAAGCGAGCAGCAAAGCAATCGCGCTGGCTCTCATGGCTGGCTCTTCGAGTCCGGCTGCGAGCTGCCTCCCGGGCTGCCGTGGTCAGCCGGGGGAGCGGATCCCGGCGTGCTCTCGTCGTCCCTCTCCGTCGAGAATTTGCGCGAGGCGATATAGCCTGCGCCCGCCAGCGCGCCCACGGCAAGCCCTACCGCACCGGTTGCCAGCGGACTGATTACGCCCTGCGGCGCGCTAATGGGTGCGTAACCCGTGGGCGGCGCCGCCAGGGTATGAATTTGGACGACCTTGAACATCGGAACGCGGAAGGCAATGCTTTTTTCGGTGCATCCGATGCAAGGCGCCCCGATGCCGATTGGCCACACGTCCGGAATCTCATTGAAGTGTCGCGTGGAGCAGCCGGCGTGCGTATCGGGCCCTTTACAACCCATCTCATAGAGGCACCAGCCCTCGCGGTGGCCCTCGTCGCCGTATTGCTTCACGAAATGGCCGGCATCGAAGTGCGCGCGGCGCGGGCAATGCTCATGAATGTCGCGGTCATAGGCGAACTTCGGCCGCCGTTCCGCATCCATTTCGGGCAGCGTGCCGGAATCGGCATACTGCAGCACCACCCCAAGCAGGGTGTACGGATTCGGCGGGCAGCCCGGAAGATTGATGATCGTCTTATTGGGCAACAGATCGGCCACGCCAACCGCGCCCGTCGGATCGGGATCGGCGGACGGAATCCCTCCCCACGCCGCACACGATCCAATGGCGATTATCGCCGCAGCTTGGCCACCCACCTCAGCCAGGACATCCATGGCAGGCCGCCCCGCCAGCTTCATGTAGATCCCCTTATCCCGGGTGGGAATCGAGCCCTCGATCACGCAAATATATTTGCCGGAATATTTTCCCACGGCCTCGGATAAAGCCTGTTGGGCCTGCAGGCCCGAGCCCGCCATTAACGTCTCGTGATATTCGAGCGAGATGACGTTCAGGATCAAATCGCCGAGGTCCGGGTGCGAAGTCCGGAGCAGCGTCTCGGTGCAGCCCGTGCAGTCCTGAAACGCCAGCCAGATCACCGGCGGACGAATCACTTTTCCCAGGCCTGCGGCAACTTCCTCCGGAGTTTTCTTGTCGGTGATCGCGAGGCCGAATGGCGCCGCGATCATCAGCGAGGAGCAGAACTGCAGGAACGCCCGACGGCCGATGCCCACTCGCGCCAATCGTTCATCGATCGTTCCGAGAGCATCGAGAACTCTTGCGGAGGCTGCGAGCGGGTTCAATGTGAGGTCCTTTAACATGTCAGCCCATTTCAATCCCACGTCGTTCAGGATCTAGCGATGATGAATCGCGTTTTACGATGCAGCTCGCCCGCCACGTGGTCGGCTCCTGGGCCCTGGTTCCCTCGCCCTTGCTTTGAGGGACCGCCTCTTGTGTTCAATGTGGTCCTCCAGTGCGGCGTTTTTTCCTGGGTGTTGTAGATCTCTTCGTAACAAGTCTTGCAGGTCTCCGCTCCCACATGCTTGGAGGTTTCAGGCAAGGGCACAGCGGCCCGCTGGTGCGTTACTGGACGGAACGTTCTTAGCCGGCGGCGGACCGGTCTGGCCAGGAACCAATGCCAAGGCCCGCGACAAAAAACAAAATTAGGAGACTGAAGAATCCGAGATGCCTTCCAATTTCCCGGCATTCGCATTCGTACGCTCCCTGGACTGCAGCGATTGATCCAGCATGTGTTACAGACCCAGGTTCCTGTGGCCCACCGATCCTAAAGTCCCATCCTTTGGGAGTCAGTCAGCACCGTCAACAAGAATCGCACCGAAAAGTCGAAAATCCGGGGCGCCAATTCCCGTTTTTGAACCTTGGTGAACCCATGCCAGAGCCAAGACCAGTGCCAGCGGTCGCGACCGGCTGGCGAAGAAACAAGAAATACTCGATTCGCAATGCTATCGCTGTTCAATATTGCTCACTCTTGGACAAATAAGGAGCCGCTCTCCGCTTCCCCACTTTGGTCGATCGGCGCAAACAGCTTGACTCCCTTCGAGTGCAGGATGCTCTGGAGCCCTTCCACCGTTTGTTCGACTGAATGATCACTCGACGGGTTTCAGTTTCGGCTTTAGCTCGAAGTTCCACTTCCAGATGGCGAAGACCGGCGGATAAACGATCAGTTCCATCAGAAACGAGGTGATAATTCCGCCGATCATGGGAGCGGCAATGCGTTTCATCACATCACCACCCGTTCCGATCGACCACATGATCGGCAGCAGCCCAAACAGCATGCAGGACACCGTCATCACCTTCGGGCGGAGACGTTTGACAGCCCCTACCACGATGGCCTCCCGCAGATCATCCCAACTGTTCATCCGTCCCCTGCGGATGGCGTCGTGGTAGGCAATATCGAGGTATAACAACATGAAGACTGCCGTCTCCGCGTCTACTCCCAGCAGCGCGATCAGCCCGACCCATACCGCAATACTCAGGTTGTAGTTCAACAGGTAGAGAAACCAGATCGCTCCAATCGCCGAAAACGGTACAGCGAGAAGGATGATGAAAGTCTTCACCGCGGACTTAGTGTTGAAGAACAGCAAGAGGAACACGATGAAAAGAGTGATCGGCACCACGATCTTCAAGCGTTCTTTCACTCGCTCCATCGCTTCATATTGGCCGCTCCAGACCAGTTGATAGCCGACGGGCACCCTCACCTTTTCCGATACGATTTTCCTGGCTTCCGTGACATAGCTGCCGATGTCGCGCCCCGAAACATCAACGTAGACATATCCGCTGAGCCGGCCATTTTCATCGCGGATCATGCCGGGGCCGGTCTTGAGCGAGATGTCGGCAACCTGCCCTAACGGAATCTGCGCCCCGGAGGGCGTGTTGACCAGCACTCTCTGCAATGCGTCGATGTCACTGCGGTAATCGCGCAGGTAACGGACGTTGACCGAGTACCGTTCCCGCCCCTCAATCGTAGTGGTGACCGGCTCACCGCCCACAGCCGACATCAGAACGTCATTGGCATCGTCCACGGTCATTCCGTATCGCGCGAGTTGATCTCGCTTCAGATCGAAGTCGAGGAAGTAGCCACCGGTGGTGCGCTCGGCAAACACGCTGGTGGTGCCGGGGATGTCCTTCAGTGCCAACTCGACTTGTCCGCCGACTTTCTCGATTTCACTCAGGTCGGAGCCGAGCACCTTGATGCCGAGCGGCGTGCGCACGCCGGTGGTCAGCATATCGATCCGCGCCTTGATCGGCATGGTCCAGGCATTCGAGATCCCCGGCATGGTCAGCGCTTCGTTCAAACCTCCGGAGGAATAAATCAGCTCCTGCGTAGTCTTGTGATCCGGCCAGAAGCGGCTGAGTGTGCCCTGCAACCAATTCGGAGCCCATTTCGAGTACCAGCGTTCGCGCTTGGGCCACTCCGTTTCGGGCTTTAGAACTATGACAGTTTCCATCATCGAGTAAGGCGCTGGATCGGTGGCACTCTCCACACGGCCAGCCTTCCCGAATACGCGATAGACCTCCGGGAAGCCCTTAATGATCTTGTCTTGCACCTGAAGCAGCCGCGCGGCTTCGGTTACGGACATGCCAGGCAAAGTCGTAGGCATGTACAACAAGGTGCCCTCATCGAGTGGCGGCATGAATTCCGAGCCGAGTTTGAAGAACACCGGCACCGTCAGCGCCATGGCAATGACGGCTGCGGCAATCGTCTTCCACTTGTGCTCCAGCACGAACTCGACTACGGGGTGGTAAAGCTTCATCAGGGGACGACTGATGGGGTGGTTGTCTTCGCTATGGATCGTGCCCACCAGCACGCTGTTTACGATTCCGGCCAGCCATCGCGGGCGGAACGTGAAGTTATCCATGCGGGTGAACAACAACCGCATGGCCGGATCAAGCGTGATGGCCAGCACTCCCGCGATCGCCATGGCAAACGTCTTGGTGAATGCCAGCGGCCTGAACAGGCGGCCTTCCTGGCCTTCCAGCGTGAACACCGGCAGGAAAGCGATGGCGATGACCAGCAGACAGAAGAAACTAGGTCCGCCAACTTCCTTCACCGCCGAGATCACCACTTGGCGATAGTCGCCAGGCCGCCCTTCTGCAATCCAGTGCTCCAGCTTCTTGTGTGTCTGCTCGACAACCACTACTGCCGCATCGATCATGGCTCCGATAGCGATGGCGATTCCCCCGAGCGACATGATGTTAGCCGTCATGCCGCTCATCTGAATAGGAATGAAGGCCAGGATTACGGTGACCGGAATCGTGACGATAGGAATGATGGCGCTCGGAAAGTGCCACAAGAAAATCATGATCACCAGGCTGACGATGATCAGTTCTTCAATCAGTGTGTGCCTGAGGTTATCGATTGAACGATCGATCAGCTCCGAACGGTCGTAGGTGTTGACGATCTTCATGCCTTCGGGAAGAGTGGGCTCGATCTCCTTGATTCTTTGTTTCACCCGCTCGATGACCTTCTCCGCGTCCTCCCCGAACCGCATGATGACGACACCGCCAACTACTTCTCCCTTGCCATCCAATTCACCGGTGCCGCGCCGCATATCTGGACCGAAGGTCACCGTGGCCAGGTCCTTCACCAGCACCGGCGTGCCGGTCTGCGGGTTCGACATGACGACAATGTTGCCAATGTCATTGAGCGATTTGATGTAGCCGCGCCCGCGTACCATATACTCGCGGCCGGACATCTCGACCAGGCGGGCGCCGACATCGTTATTGCTCTTCCCAATGGCGCCTACGACCATGTTGATAGGAATCTTGTAGCCAAGAAGCTTGTTGGGATCGATATTGACCTGGTACTGCCGCACGAAGCCACCCAAAGGCGCTACTTCGGCCACACCGGGCACCGACTGCAGCGCGTAGCGCAGGTACCAATCCTGGAAACTCCGCATCTTCTCAATGCTGTTTTGTCCGCCGGTATCGACCAGTGCATATTCATAGACCCAGCCAACAGCGGTCGCATCCTTCGCCAACTCAACCTCGACGCCTTTGGGCAGGTGGGGTACGACGGAGTTCAGATACTCAAGTGTTCGCGAACGTGCCCAGTAAATGTCGGTGCCTTCCTCGAAGATGATGTAAACATAGGAGTACCCAAAATCTGAGAAGCCCCGAATGTCCTTCACCTTCGGCAAGCCGAGCAACGCCGACGTGATGGGATAGGTGACCTGATCTTCCATAATGTCGGGGCTGCGGTCCCACTTGGAATAGACGATGACCTGCGTGTCCGATAGATCGGGGATCGCATCCAGCTTTGTGTTCTTCAGCGAATGCCAGCCCACCAGCACGGCCGCGCCGACGAACAGAAGAACGAGGAATCTGTTGTTTGCGCAGATGTCGATGACTCGATTGATCATTGCT
The DNA here is from genome assembly GCA_963749985.1 of uncultured Acidobacteriaceae bacterium. Lineage (GTDB taxonomy): Bacteria > Acidobacteriota > Terriglobia > Terriglobales > Acidobacteriaceae > Sulfotelmatobacter. The sequence continues at coordinate 126,153 of CAVVOS010000013.1, forward strand.
GGGCCTCGGCCAGCACTTCGGGTAGGCTCCGCAAAACGCCGCCGTTCCCGGCCACAAACTCTTCCGCTGCTTTTCGGTCGCTGAACGCGAATGTGCCGGGCGAGCAGCGGTCGAATTGCAACTGTTCCGCGTGCTTGGATTCATCCATCTTCGACATGTCGTGCTCGCACGCGATCACGCGGCTGTCCTCAACAAACCATGCCCCTTCCGGGCTTACCATCCTTCCCGTGGGATAGTCCGTTACCGCGATCAGCCGCAGGGGCTTCTTTTCTTGCCGCGCCTCCGTCACCGCACAGTGCGCGCAGCAGACGTTGCGCCGCCGGCCGCCGACTTCAGCCACAACGTGGGCTTTCGGATTGATGTGGCGCCGGCAGAATCCGCATTCCGTCTGCGAGCGCCGGCTCATCAGCAGATAGCCTCCGGCGAACAGGCCCGCCACCACGATCAGGACGATTACCGAATAGATCGATGCTCTTCTTGCCATGACCAGCTCCTCAGTGCTCCATCCCGCTCATCGCACTCTTCAGGCGGCTCTCGGAATCAATCAGGAAATTCCCCGAGATCACGATGGTTTCCCCTGCCTTCAGGCCAGACAGCACGACCACTTTGCCTTCGAGCTTCGCGCCCATCTGGATCACCCGCGGTTCGAACACGCCGCCGTCATGAACCACAAACACATACTGCTTGTCCCCGGAATCCATGACGGCTTCCTGAGGCACTGCAATCTGCTTCCCGTAGTTGATCTTTAACTGTACGTCGGCGAACATCTGCGGCTTCAAGTCGAACCTTGGGTTCGGAAACTCGATACGTACCTTTACCGTGCGGGACACGGGATCGACGGTTGGGTAGATATAGGTGATCTTCCCCGTGTAGTTCCGGCCAGCGTAGTAGCTCAGTTGCATGTCCGCCGTCTGGCCCACTTTCACGAACGGCACTTCGTATTCGAACACGTCCGCGTCCACCCAGATCGTGGATAGGTCGGTGATCGAATACAGATCCATGTCCGGAGTAACCGCGGTTTGCGGAAACGCCTTGCGCTCGGTCACAAAGCCACTCACGGGTGAATAGAAGGTCAGAGTCTTCGTGACTTCACCGGTCTCGTCGAGCTTCTTGATTTGCTCCTCGCTGATGTCCCACAGTTTGAGCCGTTCCCGAGTGGAGCGCAGCAATGACTGCGATCCCTGCGCTACGTCCGGGAATTGCGAGGAGCCCATCTCCTTTGCGCCGCGCTTGGCGATCAGGTATTCCTCTTCAGTAGCTACAAGATCCGGACTGTAAAGCGTGAAAAGCGGCTGGCCTTTCTTGACCAGTTGTCCAACGTAATCAACGTATTCCTTGTCGATGTAGCCGTTGACCTTTACATGTACATGCGCCAGCTTGGTCTCATCGCTTGTCAGCTGCCCAGTTGTGCGCACGGTTCGCACCAGAGACTGCCGCTCGACTGTCCCCGTTCTCACGCCGATCATTTGTTCCCTGTCGGGTGCGATGGTGACAGTGCCAGCAGGCATCGCCGCTGCGGTTGTCGCATTGTCACTGTGAGACGAGCTGTCCTCCGCGTACTGAGGCGCCAGGGCCATGCCGTCCGGCGCTTTTCCGGGCTGGTTGTAATGATGCTGCGGGCTCATAGTGTCATACCAATAGAGAACCTTGCGTTCGCCTTCTGTTGCGTGCGTTTGCGAGGCCGGGTGCGAGCCCTGGAAGAGAGCCGAAACCCTTCCGCTGAAAATGACTCCGGCAGCCAATACTATTGCGGCCGCGAGTGCTGAGATTCTAAGAACTTTGTGAAACATCGTTTTACTCTCCTCTCGCCGGGTGCTGGTCGCCCGGTTGCGCGCGCGTCGAAGTCAGGTCCACGCCCACCATGCTCTCCATGCGCGCCAACGAAGATTGGTAATTCGCCAGCTCGCGGTAATAGTCGATTTCGTAATTGAGAACATTTGAAAAATTTCCCAGAACGCTCAGGAAATCCACAGTGCCCACCTGGTAATCGGACATCGAAGACTCCAATGCCAGCGATGACTGCGGCACCACGCCCTGAGAGAACAAGCGTAGAAGTTCATCCGAGGCTTTTGCGGCCAGGTACTGCTGCTTCAATTCGAAATTCAGTTCGTTCTGCCGATTGTCGCGGCTGCTCTCGGCGGAAAGCCGCTCTTCCGTTGCCTGCCTGACTTCCTCGCGTTGTTTGCTTTTGTAGAAAACCGGAATGTTTATCGCGAACGTCATGCCATACATGTCGGGCAGCATCGGGCGCTGTTGATACATGAACCCAACGCTTAGATCCGGATAGGAATCTTTCTGCGCCAGGTTTACCGCGAGTTGGTTGCGTTCAATCGTCTGCTCCTCGCGGCGAAGCCCGGGATCATTCTGCCGCGCCAGCCTGTACAAATCCTCAAGCGAGTAGTTCAGAGGCCACCGCTCGATATTTTCGGCTGGCGGGAGTGGCGCTTCCGGACTGCGCGCCAGCAGCGTGTTCAAACGCGCCTGGGAAGTGCCTCGTTGCTGTTGCAGCACAGTCATCCGCTGCAGCAGTAGTGAAATTTCGACTTGCGATCGAAGAACGTCCTGCTGGATGCCTTTGCCAACCCGGTAACGGGCTTCGGCGATCTGGGAGAGCTTCGTCAACAAATCTTTGTCCTTCAGCGTGGTCTGAAGCGCTTTGTCATAGAACCAGTATTCGAAATACGCCGTCTTCACGTCCTCGGTTACGCGCCGCCGAACCGCCTCCACGTCCGAAGAGCCGGCATCGGCCTCTTTCGAAGCAATCTCACCGCGCAACTTCAGCTTGCCGGGGTAAGGCAGGGTTTGCATTGCGTTGACACCGCGATAGCTTGAGGGGTCTCCGGTTTGCACAGAGAACGGTCGAATGTTACCCATCCAACTAACGCCGAGACTTGGGTCGGGCAGCGCCTTCGCTTGCGGCACGCGCCGCCGCTGCGCCTCCACACTATGCAGAGCGCTCTGAACGGCCGGATTTTTTTCCAAAGCTTCGCGGACGAAGTCCGCGAGAAGATGGCCTTCGAGGGGGGCAGGCGACGGGCTCGCAGTCTGTGTAGCTCCGGTCGCAGGTGCCTGAAGCGTGACCGGGACTTGAACTTGTTGTGAGACACCGAGGGCTGGCCACAAACAGCCAAAGGTAAGCAAAGCAACTATTTTGCTGGTCATAAACGTGTTCTCTCTTGCTCAGACGACGCTAAAAATGCGTGTTCGAAATCTTAGGCAATCACGCCTAAAAGGGATGAGCAAAAAAGGACAGCCTAGATGAGGAACGTGCAGAAGACAGACTGGAGGGAGGGACGCGATGCTCGGGCAAGCGGATCAGGCGGTTCGGCTTTTGCCGGTCCGGATGGAACATCCAGCACCGAGGCAATGAGCGTTGGAGCCACATCGCCACCGACACCCGGAACCTGCGCCATTGGAGCGGGCACCGGCCTGGCAGCAGAGATTTGGCAGCAGGAGCCATCTGCGGGAGCTTTTTGCATGCTGAATGAAGGCGCATGTCCGCCCATCATCGGGCAATGCGATGTGCAATGTCCGGCCGCAGCTTGCAACCAGCACGAACCCAGCGCCGACAACGGCATCGCCAATACAACCATTACCAGCGCCCAACCGACGAGTTTGAACCGGCACGTCATATTCCTATTGAAGATACTACGGGCGTCCGCCCTTCCGTGGCTGTGACCCGCGTCACCCCCGCTTAGCGTCGCACTCACACCGGCTCTAACTTCGACCCGGCCACTTAGTTTCCGCTGCCTCGGTGGGAGCGGGATAGTCTTCTTACCTTATACTACCGTCTCCAGAGTTGTCGGATAGAGTTGTCGGCTGGCTGCCAAGGGCGCCGCCTACAGAGAGGCAAGATTAAATGGCGCGAGTGTTCATCACAGGTTCTTCCGACGGACTCGGCCGAATGGCCGCACAACTTCTCCTCGAGCAGGGGCACGGCGTAGTCCTGCACGCTCGTAACCAGCAGCGAGGACAGGAAGCGCTGTCCCTCGTTCCAGGGGCGGAGACCGTCGTCATCGGCGATCTGACCAGCATCGCGCAAACCCGCAACCTGGCGGAACAGGTCAACGCACTTGGCTCCTTCGATGCCGTGATCCACAACGCGGGTATCGGCTACCAGGAATCTCGGCGTATTGCGACCGAAGACGGCTTGCCTCATGTATTTGCCGTCAATACCCTTGCACCGTATATCCTTACCGCGCTGATTCAAAGGACGAAGCGCCTCGTCTACCTGAGCTCCGGCCTCCATAAGGGCGGCGATGCGAGCCTGAAGGATCTCGCATGGGAGCACCGTCCCTGGCAGGGACAACAGGCTTACTCCGATACCAAGCTGCACGATGTGCTTCTGGCCTTCGCGATCGCACGCCGCTGGCCGGACGTTCTCTCCAATGCACTCGAGCCCGGCTGGGTGCCAACCAAGATGGGAGGTCCGGGAGCGCCGGACGATCTGGACGCGGGGCACCGCACTCAGGTCTGGCTCGCGGTCAGCACCGACCCGGCTGCGATGGTCACGGGCGAGTACTTCTTCCACATGCGGCCTCGCACCCCGCTCCCCGCCGCCCGCGACGCGGAGCGGCAGGAGAAACTCATCGAGGCCTGCAAACACTTCTCGGGAGTGGATCTGCCCACGTAAAGTTCCGCACCCTCACGGTCGGCAGCCATGGAGCATCCCGGCTCCGTACCCGAACCGAATTGAAGGAGTGTCCAAAGGTTTCCCTTCGGGCACGGGTGCTCTCTCCAGTCCTGTGTAATATTGAGGATGACTCGTGCATCTGCTCGAAAACATTCCGCTCGCGCCGCTTACCACCCTCAAGGTCGGAGGCTCGGCAAAATACTTCGTCGAGCTGAGCGGTATCGCTGACTTGCAGGAGGCCATTCGATTCGCGCGCTCGCGCGATCTGCCTCTCTTCACTCTGGGCGGCGGCAGCAACCTGGTGGTCGCCGATGCGGGTTGGCCGGGCCTCGTATTGAAAATCGCGGTTCAAGGCATTGAACAGCATAGCGGACACGATGAGGATGGCAAGGTTATCTTCGACGTGGGCGCCGGCGAATCCTGGGACAAATTTGTTTCTCACGCCGTGATGGCCCGCTGCGCTGGCGTCGAGTGCCTGAGCGGCATCCCAGGCAGCGTCGGCGGCACGCCCGTGCAGAATGTTGGCGCCTACGGTCAGGAAGTTTCCGAAACGATTGTCTCGGTGCAGGTTCTGGATCTCAAAGACGGCCAGGTGCGCGCACTCTGCCGTGAAGCCTGCGGCTTCGGCTACCGGACCAGCATCTTCAATACCAGCGAGCGCGGACGCTTCATCGTTCTCCGCGTCACCTATGCGCTCACACCCGGGGGCAGCCCACGCATCGCCTATGCCGATCTCAAGCGCCATTTCGAAGGACGCGAAACGCCGCCCGATCTCGCCGAAACCCGCGAGGCCGTGCGCCATATCCGCGCCCTCAAAGGCATGCTCATCATCCCCGGAGACGCCGATTGCCAGAGCGCGGGGTCGTTCTTCAAGAATCCTGTGCTTTCCGCCGGGCAGCACGACGATCTGAAACGGCGCGCCGTCGCACGCGGTTTAACCTTGCCCAGCTATCCCGCGCTCGAAACCCGCAAGAAAGTTTCCGCGGCCTGGCTGGTCGAGCGCTCCGGGTTCAACAAAGGATTCGGCTTTGGCCGCGTCGGCATTTCCACCAAGCACGCCCTGGCCATCATCAATCGCGGCCAAGCCACAGCCGCCGATGTCATCGCTTTGAAAGAACACATTCAGCAGCGTGTGGAAGAAATCTGGGGCATCCGCCTGGAACCGGAACCGGTCATGGTCGGCTTCTGAAGCTGATCGACTAGGCTTTCTTGTCTTCCTTCATCTCTTCCTTCATCAATTTCCGCAGCGCTCCATTGATCCGTGTCTGGTAACCGCGCCCCGATTTCTTGAACCAGGCCAGCACATCGGCGTCCAGACGCAGCGTGACCGCCTTCTTGAGCGGCTTATACCACTCCATCCTCTCCGGAAGCGAAAAAGAGCGCCGCTTCGGCTCCTCTTCGGCCACGGCGCTCAAGCTGATCGTCTTCTTGTTCTGGTTGTTCTTGCGGGTTGCCTTCCGGACCTTCTTAACTCCTGTGGCTCGTTTCATTTAGGAGGAATTATACATACAAAATCGTGCTTATGCCTTTGCAGGTACAAATGTTCCGACTGGAACATTAGCGCAAACTGCTCTGGTGTTTCGGCGGGAACGTTTCGTCATTGCTGCGTTGAGGTCTTCGCATCCGCGGGCAAGAGCTTGCCTTGTGCTCGCAGGCCATGAGCGAAAGGGACGCTCACGCCACACCAGGAAAACGGCGCCGCCCCGGTTCGTGACCCCGGTTTCTCAATTGTGACCCCATTGCATGGGGCAAGGTGCAACGATCCGCCCGGCGGCGCTAAATTACTCATCGGCAAGTCTTGCCGCCTGCTTAAATATCTTCACAAACATTTCTCGCGTGAGCTTGCCGGTCTGCGTGTTCTGGTTCGAAGGATGGTAAGAGGCCAGTAACACCTTACCATTGGGTAACCGGTAACTGGCGGCGTGTTTGAAGGGGTATGATCCCCGATTGAAGAGCAGGCCGCGTCGTTTCAGATAATTCAGATAGGCATCGAAGCCGATTTTGCCCAGCGCCACCACGACCTTTACCTTCTCTAATCCTGCCATCTCGCGGTCGAGAAAGTGGGAACACTCGGCGAGTTCTTGCGGTGTGGGCTTATTGTCCGGCGGGGCGCAGCGGACCGCGGCAGTGATGTAGAGATCTCTTAGCTTGAGTCCATCGTTGCGATCGGTGGCATTGGGCTGGCTGGCGAATCCGGTTTCATAGAGCACAGGGAACATGAACTTGCCGGAGGCATCGCCGGTGAAGGGGCGTCCAGTGCGGTTGGAGCCGTGGGCGCCGGGAGCGAGGCCCATGACGAGCACGCGCGCTTCGGGATCGCCGAAGCCGGGCACGGGCTTGCCCCAGTATTCTTGGTCAAGGTAGGCGCGGCGCTTCTCGCGGGCGACCTGCTCGCGATAGGCGACGAGGCGCGGGCAGCGGGTGCAGGCGACGACTTCGCGGTTGAGGACGGTTAGCCACCGGGGATTGTTATCGTTCATGTATTTACTATTAGTTATTGATCACTATTGAGGGCCTTGAGGTGCCGGCGGATCCAATGGAGTATCTTAGCGAAACGAAATTCGTGGCGCTCCATGGAGCCGCAGATGAACTCGTATCCGGCCGTGGCTTCGACTTCGATGTAGAAGCCGTTGCGGCGGAGGACGACATCGGCGGCGGTGAAGGCGATGCGCTTGTTGCCGTCGAGGAAGCCGTGGTTGTTGCCGAGCGACTCCATCAGCGCGGCGGCTTCTTCTTCGAGCGATTTGTAGTAGCCGGTTTGCGGACGAAACACGGCGGCCTCAACCGCGCCCTTGTCGCGGACGCCATGCATCCCACCGAACATGTCGATGAGGCGATGCTGCATCTGATAGACTTCCGCGACCGTCAGGTAGTCCGACATTTCGGTAGTGGTGCAGGCATATAAGGAAGCGAGCAAAACGCGCGAGTGTCGCGTCGCAAAGAACGCGACGCGTTGCGCGGCTCGCCCAGGTCCTTCGTTCGCGCAAAGAACGCGCTCCTCAGGATGACAATTGCTACTTGGCGAGACGCTCAAGCAAGTCACGGTTCACGGCGACCGACTGCTCGAAGGCGTTCATCACCTCGGGGCGGACCAGGTGCTGCGACGGGACCACGTTCTTAAGGTAGAACTTCAGTGCTTCTTCCAGCACGTGCCGCTGCGATTGGCCGTTGCGCTTGGCGACAGCGACGAACTCTTTGTAGAGCTTGGCGTCGATCTCGGGGGTGAACTTCTTGGTCGTGGCTGGCATCGCACGGGCCTCCGACCTCTATTCTAGCGGACTCGAGCGGGAAATCAAGGCAAATCTTGATTTATCAATATCACCACAGAAAGCTCGTTGTGCGTGCATTGGTGGTGCCCATCCGTCGAAAACCGCGACGGATGGGGCAGCCTCGGCCGTGGTGGCGCAAGGATGGGCCAGCCCCCGCAGGCTCAGTCCTTGGGCCACTCGTAGGGGAAGAGTTTTCCGGCAGCGTCGGGCGAGATCGTGACGCCGAACTCCTGCGCGGCACGTGACAGGACGGGATCGCGCCCAGACTCAAGGTCTAACGGTTGCGGGAACGCCACCTCGTCAGGGTTCACGCCGGTGTGTTCGAGACTTTTGCCATCGGTCATGATCAGGTTGGCGATGGTAACTTCCGCGCCGTAGTCCACGCCGGAACTAGCGAAGTAGTAGCCGGTCGCTTCCATTACGCTTCCGGAGCTGCGGTCCCCAATTACGGTGCCACGCTTTTCCAGTTGCATCACCCGCGCGAAAATCTCCGACGCCGACGCCGATTGGCTATCGACCAGAACGATCACTCTTCCGGGAAAGTAGATGGAGCGTTCGCTCTTGACGACTTCCGAAGTGGTCTTCTTGCGCTCCACCTTGTCACCCAGTTTCACGTCATGATCGAAGAACATCCCGAGGAAATACTTGAGCGTCTCATCGGCCCCACCGGAGTTACCTCGCAAGTCCACGATCAGAGCTTTGGCGTTGCGGATTTTGTGCCTGAGGGCAAAGAAGTCATCGGCATCGTAGAAGAACCACGGAAACTTAAGAATGACCACATCGCCGACCTCTGCCCATTGCATTCGCATTCGGTGTCTTACGTTCTGGTTGCGGCGGTAGAGATCGTAGCGGACGCTCGCTCCCGGCTGGTAACCTATGTCCGGCGACAAGGTGGTTTTCGCCTCGATCGCCAACTTCTGCTTCTCCCCCGAAGGGTACTGCACCTCCAGGTGCATTTCCGGCTGGGGATTCAGAACATAATCCAGATACTCGATGCTGCGAAAGTTGCGCCGGGTGGGAGCAGTTCCATTAATCGTGAGGATTTGGGTGCCGGGCTTGAGCCCCTTCGCCTCCGCGTCGGACCCCGGCCGCACGCGCGTGACGAAGCACAAACTCCAAATCATCTGATGTTCGAAGCCAAAATCCAGGCGATAGGGCCGGGCGGGGGGCTCAAATACGGTATGCGAGTCATGCAGAGCATCCACGGCTACGGCAATCTGCGTGAGCGCCTCGTTCAGAGAATTGGACGCTGCAATCTTGACTCGTGCGTTCGCCAGTACGGCGTTCCAGTCCAATCCGTTCATCTTCGGATCGTAGTAAAGCTCCCGAATTCCCTTCGAGACTCCGTCAAGGATGCCCAGGGCTTTTTCGCGGTCAGCCTTCGCGATGGCTCCTGGCGCGGACTGCGCCGCGGACGCCGTCTGCTGCGCTGGCAAAGTCGTGGGCGGCAACAGCGCCAGCGTGACGATGAGAACCAGTGCGCTTCGATGCGGCATAGGCGATTTCCTCCTTGCAACCTTGCCGGGACACAGAGAAATATCACATGAGCGAGCTTGCTTGCCAGCTATTTTCATCCTTGTTCCCATAGGGATGGCCGCCATTATCCCAACTCCGTTTGACGGTGCTCCCCTCCCGTCTTTACACTCAAGTTAACGCCGTATGAATCTGGCCGGGTTCTGTTTGCTCGACGGAGCCTCCGGAGACAGCGGGGATCGTGAAAGGCAAAAAGTGAGTCCCACAGAAACCAGCGACGCGGCAAAGACGGACAGTACTAATAAGGACATCAAGCGGGAGATCTCGGTTGAGATTCCGGCGGCGGAAGTTGCCCGCGAGACCGAGCTGCAGATCCAGCGCTATCAGAAGAGTGCGCGGCTGCCAGGGTTTCGGGCGGGACACGTGCCGGCTTCCATCATCCGGCAGCGTTTTGGCGATGGGCTGAAGAACGATGTGATCGAAGCCCTGGTGCCGAAGCACTTTCGCCGGGAAGCTGAGAAACAAGGGCTGATTCCGGTGTCGCAGCCGCGGGTCACCGACCTGCAGATGAAGGACGGCGAGCCGCTGACCTTCAAGGCCAGCTTTGAGGTGCTGCCGGAGATTCAGGTGGAGGGGTACAAAGACCTGCGCGCCGACAAGCCGGAGATTGCCGTCACCGACGAGGAAGTTGAGCAGGCGCTCACCAATGTACGGGAGCAGCATGCAACCTACACTACGGTGGAAGGGCGTCCGCTGGCCGAGGGCGACTACGCTCAGGCATCCATGGATGGCAAGCCTAAAGACGGCCAGGATGTCGCGGAGGCCAAGGCGAATCCCGTACACATGGACGATGTGCTGATCGAGATTGGCGGGAAGAACACGGTGCCGGAGTTTAGCCAGAACCTGACCGGGGCGTCGACCGGCGACGAGCGGACGTTTGACGTGAGCTATGCCGAAGACATCTCCGACAAGCGGCTGGCGGGCAAGACATTTATCTACACGGTAAAAGTAAACGGCATCAAGCAGAAGAATCTGCCTGAGCTAAACGATGATTTTGCCAAGGAGTTGGGCGAGTTCACCAGCCTGGAGCAAGTTCGCAAGCAAATCCGCGAGAACATGGAAGCGGAGAAGCGGCACACGGCGGAGCATGCGGCGAAAGACAAGCTGGTTGCGGAACTGGTGAAGCGCAATGATTTCGAGGTGCCGGAGTCTTTGGTGGACCGGCAGATCGATCTGCGCCTGGAGCGAGGACTGCGGGCTTTGGCGGCGCAGGGCATGAAGATGGAGGATTTGAAGAAGATGGATTTGCCCCGGCTACGGGCCGGGCAGCGGGAGCAGGCGGTGCACGATGTGAAGTCTTCGTTGCTGCTGGAGCGCATCGCGGAACTGGAGAAAATCTCGGTCAGCGACGAGGAAATGAAGCGGGAGATTGAAGCAATGGCTCGGCAGTCAAAACAGACGTCCGAAGCGGTGCAAGCACGTTTGACAGAGGATGGGGGCCTCGATAGAATCCGGATGAGAATCCGCAGCGAAAAGACCCTCGAGTTTCTTTATCACCAGTCCGCGTAGTCATATCGATAAATATAGATAAGGACGCGGACCACTTTCGACCCTCCCCGAGCAGCGAAGGCGTTAGTTCGGGGCGGAGTGTGGCAGGTCCGGTGACGGTAATGGCCCAGTTTGATAAGGAAGCGAGCCAAACGCGCGATTGCTGCGTCGCAAAGAACGCGACGCTTCGCGCGGCTCGCCCAGATTCCTCGCGGCGCAAAAGACGCTTGCTCGGAATGACAATCGGACTGAGCCACTCCCCCCGGGGATAGGTCAGGTAGAAGATGAAAAGCAATGATCCGCAGATGATGCTGGTACCGATGGTGATTGAGCAAACCGGGCGGGGCGAACGCGCCTACGACATTTATTCCCGGCTGCTCCGCGATAACATTATTTTCATAGGCACGCCGATTGACGACAACATCGCCAACCTGGTGATTGCGCAAATGCTGTTTCTAGCCCAGGAAGATCCCGAGAAAGACATTCAACTTTACGTGAACTCTCCGGGCGGGTCGATCACGGCCGGCATGGCGATTTATGACACCATGCAGTATGTGAAGAATGACGTGATGACGCTGTGCGTAGGGCAGGCTGCGTCGATGGCGGCACTGCTGTTGGCAGCGGGCGCGCCGAAGAAGCGGCTGGCACTGCCGAATTCCCGAATCCTGATTCATCAGCCTTCGATGGGAGGGTTGTCAGGGCAGGCTACGGACATTGACATCCATGCGCGCGAGATTCTGCGCATGCGGGAGATTACTAATCAGTTACTCTCCAAGCACAGCGGCCAGAAGCTGGATAAGGTGGAAAAGGACGTGGAGCGGGACTTCATTATGAACGCGCAGCAGGCGAAGGAGTATGGAATCATAGACGATATCATCTACAAGACCGGAAAAGCGGTATGATCTGCCTTCGCGCCTGAACTGTGCATCCGCAGTGACGGCGGGAGAAAGCGTAAGATCAGGAGTAAGGGGCAGAGGTCTGGTTTATATCGCAAGCAGTTTAAAGGAGTAGAGCCGAGTGAAAAACAAGTCAGGCTCCGACGAGATTCTGCGCTGTTCGTTCTGCCACAAGTCGCAGGATGCCGTAGCCAAACTCATATCGTCGCCCAGCGATTATCCCCGCGCCTATATTTGCGATGAGTGCGTGGCGGTGTGCAACTCGATCCTGGAAGACGACCGCACGGCCACTCCCCAAACTGCGGCGCCCAACCAACTGCCCAAGCCGCAGGAGGTGAAGACCTTCCTCGACGAGTACGTCATCGGGCAGGAGCAGACCAAGAAGAAGCTCGCGGTGGCGGTCTACAACCACTACAAGCGGATCTTCATGAACCGGCAGAAGACGAACGATGGCATCGAACTGAGCAAGTCGAACATCATGCTCATCGGTCCGACGGGCACGGGGAAGACGCTGTTGGCGCAGACGCTAGCCCGCATGCTGGACGTGCCGTTCGCCATCGTCGATGCCACTACCCTCACCGAAGCTGGGTATGTGGGTGAGGATGTGGAGAACATCATCCTGAAACTGCTGCAGGCGGCCGAGGGCGATGTAAGCCGCGCTCAGACCGGCATCATTTACATCGATGAAATCGATAAGATCGGGCGTAAGGACGAGAATCCGTCGATTACCCGCGATGTTTCCGGGGAAGGCGTGCAGCAGGCGCTGCTGAAGATTCTGGAAGGAACCATTGCCAACGTTCCGCCGCAGGGCGGACGAAAACATCCCCATCAGGAATTCACTCCGGTCGACACCACAAACATTCTGTTCATCTGCGGAGGAGCGTTCGTGGGTCTGGAGAAGATTATTGGACGGCGGGTGGGGAAAAAGTCGCTGGGCTTCCGCGGCGGCGAAGAGGCGGACAAGGAAGATCTCGTCGTCTCGCGCAAGCGCAATTTCGAACTGCTGAGCGAAATCCAGCCGGAAGACTTGATCAAGTTTGGTCTGATTCCCGAATTCGTAGGACGGCTGCCGGTGGTGGGCATGCTGGAAGATCTTGACGAATTTGCGCTGATCGAGATCCTCACCCGGCCCAAGAATGCCATCGTGAAGCAGTACCAACGCCTGTTTGAGTTCGAGAATGTGCGTCTGAAGTTCAGCGATGAAGCTCTGCGCGCCATCGCCCGCCAGGCTATGGCGAGGAAGGTGGGAGCTCGGGGACTGCGCATGATTCTGGAAGAACTCATGCTCGACCTGATGTTCCACCTGCCCAGCCAGAAGAAACTAAAGGAGTTTGAGGTTACGCGGGAGATGGTGGAGAAGCGCAATGCTTCCGTGACTTTGGAGAAGGCTGGGTAGTGAAAAAGTAGTAAACTGGTAAGGAAGCGAGCCAAACGCGCGGTTGTAATCGCGCGGCTCGCGCAGGTCCTTCGCCAAGCAACGGACGCTTGGCTCAGGATGACAAGAGGCGCACGGCGATTGTCATTCAGCACGTAATCCAGGGAGATTGAGTGACCACATCCAAGGAAAAATTCGAGAGCAAGAAGCTGCCCATGATGCCCATCCGGGACGTGGTCATCTTTCCTTACATGATGACGCCGTTCGTCGTGGGCCGAGAGTCCAGCGTGCGGGCCCTCGAAGAGGCGCTGGCCGCGGACAAGAAGATCTTCCTGGCCACGCAGCACGATGCCTCCATCGACGAGCCTAAGTCCAATGAGATTTACCAGGTCGGCACCATCGTCAACATCGTGCAGAGCCTCAAGCTGCCCGATGGCAACATCAAGGTGCTGGTGGAAGGCATTGAGCGCGGCCGACTGCTCCAGGCTACCGACGCGGACGGTTACATGCAGGCTAACGTTCGTGTCGCTCGCTATCCCACCGAAATGAACGCCCAGATTGAAGCGGGCATGCAGCGCGTGACCACGCTGTTTGAGCAGTATGTGAAGCTTTGCCAGGCGCTGAATTACGAAACCATGATCTCGGCCGTGCGCATGGAAGATCCGGCCAAGCTCACGGACATTATTGCGGCGAACCTGCAGCTCTCCATCGAAGAGAAGCAGGAACTGCTGGAGATTTTCGATCCTTCGGAGCGCTTGAACCGAATCGCTGACGTGCTTGATGTCGAGATCGAAAAACTGAACGTGGATCGCACCATCCAATCGCGCGTGAAGCGGCAGATGGAAAAGGCGCAGAAAGAGTACTACCTCAACGAGAAGATCAAGGCCATTCAGAAGGAATTGGGACGGGGCGAGAAGAGCGAGTTCGACGAACTGAAGAAGAAGGTCGAATCCGCGGGCATGCCTAAGGAAGTGAAAGACAAGGCCTTGCAGGAACTGAAAAAGCTGGAGGCGATGCCGCCCATGTCGGCGGAATCAACGGTGTCGCGCAACTATCTCGATTGGCTGCTGGCGGTTCCGTGGAAGAAGCGCTCCAAGGAAATTCGCAACATCTCGCGCGCGGAAAAAGTTCTGAACGAAGACCATTACGGCCTGGAGAAGATCAAGGAACGCATCCTCGAATTTCTCGCGGTGCGGCAGTTGGTAAAGAATCCCAAGGGATCGATTCTGTGCTTTGTCGGCCCTCCGGGCGTGGGCAAGACTTCGCTGGGTATGTCGATCGCCAAGGCGACAGGGCGCAAGTTTGTTCGCATGTCGCTGGGCGGAGTGCGCGATGAGGCCGAGATTCGCGGCCACCGGCGCACCTACATCGGCGCGTTACCGGGCCAGATTATTCAAATGATGAAGAAGGCCGGCACCAAGAACCCGGTCTTCATGCTGGACGAAGTGGACAAGATGTCGATGGACTTCCGCGGCGATCCCTCGGCGGCGCTGCTCGAAGTGCTCGATCCCGAACAGAACTTCATGTTCGTCGATCACTACCTCGACGTGGAATACGACCTCTCGCAAGTTTTCTTTGTCGCCACTGCGAACGTGATGCACACCATTCCTCCGGCGCTGCAGGATCGCATGGAAGTATTGCGGTTGCACGGCTACACCGAGCAGGAGAAGCTGGAGATCGCCAAGCAGTTCCTGGTGAAGAAGCAGATGCTGCAGGCGGGCTTGTCGGAAAAGAACGTGAAGTTCACCGATGACGCCATCACCACACTGATCCGCGCCTACACGCGCGAAGCTGGAGTGCGCAATCTGGAGCGCGAAATCGGCAACGTCTGCCGCAAGGTCGCGCGCAAGGTGGTTAAAGAGGGCGAAAACTATACCGTCGCGGTGACCGGCGAGAATGTTACCGACTTCCTGGGCGTCATCAAGTTCCGCGATACTTTGGCTCATGAAAAGTCCGAAGTAGGATTGGTCACGGGCTTGGCCTGGACCGAAGTTGGCGGCTCCATCCTGAGCACCGAGGCCACAGTGGTTGACGGCAAGGGCAAGCTGACGCTGACCGGCAAGCTCGGCGACGTGATGCAGGAATCGGCGCAGGCCGCGCTATCCTACGTCCGCTCGCGAGCGCATCGTCTCGGCCTGTCTCGCGACTTCTACCGCACGCTCGATCTGCACGTACACGTGCCGGAAGGCGCGATTCCGAAAGACGGGCCGTCGGCGGGCATTACGATTGCGACTGCGATCGCGAGTGCACTGAGCAAGATTCCGGTACGGCGCGATCTGGCCATGACCGGCGAAATCACGCTACGCGGCAAGGTGTTGCCAATCGGAGGACTTAAGGAAAAGCTGCTGGCGGCCCATCGCGCCGGGCTCTTTGAGGTAATCCTGCCGCGGGACAATGAAAAAGACCTGGCAGAAGTTCCTGAAAATCTGCGCACCGCTATGAAGCTGCACTTCGTGGATACCATGGACCAGGTGCTGCAGATTGCGCTGGAGTCGCCCCTGCCCTCGATCCGCGAGGAAGAAACTGCGCAGCCGATTGCGCCTCTGACTTCCGGCACAGGAGATAGTCCGGCGGCGCACCAGTAGGGGCGGTTGCCAGTTCTCAGTACCCAGTTGCCAGAGACACCTCTGTAGAAATGCGTGCGATCGAAGAGTTGTGGATCCTCACTCTACTTCGTCACTCGGAACACAATATTGCTCTTGAGCACCCGACTGGGCGTGGTCACTTCGATCGGACCGCTGGTCGCGCCGCCGGGCACGATTGCCGTGATTTCGGTATCCGAGACGACGGTGAAGATTGCCGCCGCGCCGTTAAAGCTGACACTTTCAGTAACCGCAAGATTGTTTCCCAAGACAATTACTTTCGCCCCAACCTTGGCAGCTGTGGGTAGGGTTTCAACGAAGGGCTTAACGCCCAGCGCCAAGCTGAAGAACGTGCCGTCACCGTCCACCCCTCCAAAGGTGGTCGTGCCATAGAACTTACCGTTGGTGGCTTGCACGGGGCCCACGATTGGTCCCTGACCGTCGTCGCAGTTTGTTTGCGAGCAAAAGCTGTGGATCGTGGTCAGCTTCCCGGTTGCACTGATCTCGAAGAGCGTGCCTGGACCAAAACTGAACTCGTTGCAGCCATTGCTGAGCCCGCCGCAGTAGGTAGTTCCGTAGAATTTCCCGTTGGTTCCTTGCACCAGCCCCGGGTTCGGGTTCGCGCCGTTACTGCATGCGCCGTCAGGGCAGAAGGTATAGAGCGTGGAAAACTTCCCAGTTGGGGTGATTTCGAAGAACGTTCCGTTATTGTAACCACCTCCGCCAAAGTACGTTGTCCCGTAAAAATTTCCATTGCTGGCCTGTACCAGCCCGTTCGGATCTTGTCCGTCAGGGCAGGAGCTGATTTGAACGCAAAAGCTGTAGAGGGTGGTCAGCTTGCCTGCCGGCGTGATCTCGAAGACCGTGCCTCCGTAAGCGGCGCCCCGCTCGGAAGCTACGCCATAGAAGTTCCCGTTAATGGCTTGGACCAGGTTTGAAATCGGGTATGCGCCGTCGAGGCAGTTCGGCTGGGAGCAGAAGTTGTAAAGGGTGGTCAGCTTGCCTGCGGGAGTGATTTCGAAGAGTGTGCCACAGCCCGAGTCAGGGCAGATGCCTGCAATGCGGTTGGCGCCGCCAACGATAGTTGTTCCGTAGAAATTTCCGTTGCTGGCTTGGATCAACCCTGCCCACGGATTTTGGCCGTCAGCACAGTTCGTCTGCGAACAAAAGGTATAGAGCGTGGTCAGTTCGCCGCGTGGAGTCAACTTGAATACAGTGCCATATGGACCGGAGCTGGTGCCCGCGGTTGTCCCATAGAAATTTCCGTCGGTAGCTTGAACCAGTCCCCAGGGATATTCGCCGTCAGCACAATCGGGTTGAGAGCAGAAGCTGTAAAGCTCGCTCAGCTCTCCTGCGGGGGCACTTCGAAAA
>CAVVOS010000014.1:0-282578 GCA_963749985.1 uncultured Acidobacteriaceae bacterium
GCCTCTGGATACGTGTGCTTGAATTCCAAGATCACGTCTTTCGCAGTTTCGATTTTAACGCTCAAGTCTGTATGACCCTCGCTCAGCAGCATCTCAAGGGCGAGGAGCAGCAGCCTCGCGAGGAGACGCTCTCTACGCTTTCTCTCCTCCGGCGCTGGTATCAGCGCGACGGCGAGCACTTCTGGATAATCGGGGTTTTCCATGTGTGTTCTCACAACACAGCGGTCGGGGTGTATCCATGCTTGGCAGCAAGTGCCCCGTGCGTTTTCAAAAGCGCCCAGTAATTTTTTCTCGCTTTCCATGCCGGAAAGCCCTTGGCGATGAGAGGGCACCGTGCAACCATCAACCAGTGTTCCATTCTGCGGACCAGTAAAGCGTCCCTGATTTCTTTTCTCGCATTCATTCGCAAATTCTCCACAAGGGCTGCGTGCCCCAGTTTAGGCAACAGTCGAGGAACGGCTCGCTGAAAGCACAGAACTTGCCTCCTGTGCCGCCCCGAAAACTTCCTTCCTATCGTGACTTTGAAAGTCGGTGAACGTGCGATGGATGCAGATCAATGGCGTTGAAGATGACGTTTGGCGGTGGGAACTTCTGCGCCTTGGACTTTTTCTTACTGATTCCAACCGCGCCCCACTTTTGCGGTTGTGGTTCTTCGAGCAGCCCAACCAGATTCCTCGGTGTTTTTAGCGAGCAAGTCAAAACCTCAAGGGTTTATTGACTGGAGACCAAGAACCTCGATCTGAACTCCTGAACTTCTGGCCTTCTGGACTCCTGTGGACAGGAAACCAGAAGACCAGAAGACCAGAAAACCTCTTATATATACTCGGACTCCTGTCCTCATAGCTCTTCGCCTGCCGCCAACGCCATCGTGACCTGCTCGCGCTCAACGACATCGACAGGAAATGGTGCGCCCGGAGTCAAGGTCATCCAGTAGCCTCCGCGCTGATTTCTTCGGTCGATGTGGTCGCCGCCGATGTTTTTGAGGGCGCGTTTGACCGTTGTCCTGCCAAATTCCTGCATCTTGGCGGCGTCGTAGACATCTGGCGACCGCACAGGACCTTTAGCCAAGTACGTCCGCAAGAACGCCTCGCACCGGGCAATCTGGCGGTCATCGTCAGCTTTGCGGCTGTTCTGCTTCACCAGCACGTCGTCGGCGGTCATGTTGCATTCTTCCTTTGACCAACTGATCTTGACGATGGCGATTTCCTTGCCGTTTTCGTCCTTCACGACGGCGGGCACCGTGGTGTATTTCATGCCCTTCTTGTTCCCCGTCAGGTTGCCCTTGATGATGGTCATCACATGGTCGTGATCGCCGTCCGAGTCTGGGTCTTGGCTGAGCATGAACGCAGCGCGGCATTTTCCCGCGACAGCGGAGCCGCCGCTGATTTTCTCGATAGCCGAGTTTGTTTGGCGTTTG
The DNA here is from genome assembly GCA_963749985.1 of uncultured Acidobacteriaceae bacterium. GTDB lineage: Bacteria > Acidobacteriota > Terriglobia > Terriglobales > Acidobacteriaceae > Sulfotelmatobacter. The sequence continues at coordinate 1,418 of CAVVOS010000014.1, forward strand.
GGGGTATGGCTGATGCCTACGAAGGTCAGCCCGGTCTGCTGACAGAGATCAACCAACTCCTCAAGGATGGGGTTGACTTCTTCGTCTTTGGTGATTTTCTTCGATCCAAAGATACCAGTGATGGGATCAGCGATCAGGAGCTTGACGTCGTGGTTCGTTTTGATCATCTGCATCAGCGTCTCCATGTCCTGCGATAGGTCAATGGAACGTCCCGGCACTTTGGACTCGCCTACCGTGCCCCGGAAAGACTTGTTGTCGAGAAAGCCCACGTTTTCGAGGTTCGCACCCGCAGCCATGAGGCGGGGAATTACAGTCGTGGCTAGGTCGTCCTCGCCGCAAAACATGAGCACTTTCATCGGGCCGTTTTTGTTTTCACTGCCATCGGGCCAATTCTTGCCCGTGGTAGCCGCTGCGCACACCTCGATGGTGAGCAGGCTTTTCGCATTGCCCGGCTGACCTACGATCCATGTGATCGCGCCTTTGGGAATACGATCCTGCCATAACCATTCCTGCGCACGCGGCTTAATGCTGGTCGCCTTACGCATGACAACCTGTCGGGTCATCATAAGCTGCTCACCATCTTTGTCTTTGGTGCTAACCGCACCTCGCCATAACTCGACTTCGCCGGGATTGAGCGTGAAGTTCGTCTCGGCTTTCTTCTTCTTGCAGTCATTGCACGTGAACTGTCCGGTGATGACCTTGCCGCATCCGCCTCGGCAGGGACCGCCCCAGTTTTCCTCGCATATCTGTTGAGGTTTGGGCGCACGCCTCTTCAGCATAGCCCTCTGTTGGTTATTCGGTTTGGGATTGTTGGCGAGGTGTGCAGCCTGCTGTTGTTGAGCGTTGGGCGGCACGATCTCTGCCCTCCTGCTCGCGAAGCACATCTCGCACATGCCGTCTTTTTCACTGCCGTAGGCGAACGGGCGCAGGTTACATCTGGTGCAGTTGGTATTAACGCTCATCACGTCCCTCAATTTCGAGGGCGCATGAAAGTTCCAAATTGTGATTTCTGGTTCTCATAGCCGTTTTCTTCTTAATGAGTTCACTGTCACGGGTTGGGTAGACCCGCATAGCCGTGTTGAGAAACTACGTGGGGGCTGACGCTATGACTTCAGCCCCCTTGATGTCTTGGCGACACCACCCAACTATGAATACGCAAAGTCAGCCGATTTTCGATTTTTTGCCCGGCATCCACCTTTGGCGACGCGGACCTCCGCCTCGCCGGGGCAGCCCCATCTCCTGTGCCCAATTCGCTGCCGTGCGCAGGCTGATCCCAAGTTGCTGGCAAATGTCCCTGTACAGAACGCCAGCCAAGTGCCGCTCGCAAAACATCTGCCGTATGACGTCAGACTACATGCTTAAAGGTTTTCGTAGTCGGCAAATTGCCGCGATTGTTGCTTTCGAAATTGCCGCTACCAAACCCGTACTTAGGTGGACGTGGCAGCCCGCGACCGCAAGTAGCAGGGTTGACCCCCGCAACTTCAACGCCCGCCAAAAAGAAAAGCCCCGGTGTCAGCCGGGGCGTGAGGTGTTTATGGATACAACGCTAGATACCAATACTCGATCCGGTCGGCTTGTGCGCAAAAACGGCATCCTTTATCGGGAATGCAACGGGCGGTACGAGGACTCGGACATGCCGACCGGGAATCCGCATATACCGTTTTTCAAGGTGTGGGTCGTGGACATGGTTCCAGTAGAAGAAGCCGAGATTCAGCGCCCGCGCTGCGAACACAAAGGGTCAGTGCCGCATCCTGCAACCTGCGTGCTGGTTTGGGAACTACTGTCGGGCCGCGTCGCCAAGTACTTTTGCGACGAGCACTCGCGGGATGCCAGCCTTCAGCCGTACTTCGTGTCGAAGTTGGTCGGTTATCACGAACGGGCGAAAGCTGCGACCGAAGAAGAATGAACTGCTGATCAGTTGGAGGCGGAAGGCATGGTCACGATCACGCGCATGTACTCGCTCGAAGAGGAGTAGCCTGCGGCATTAGCTCATCCCACGTCGGCTCCTTCTCCCAGTCAAGTTCCGCCAAGGGATGCGCCTCTTCATCCGGCTTGATCCGCTGCCACTGCCGAGCAGTGTCCCGCGTATCCACTGACGAGTGGCGGCACCCGTCCGTTGCCTCTGCGTAGGCGTTTGCCGCTTCTTCTGTGAGCATCTTCACCGCTCTGTTGCGTTTCGTTCTTCCGCCCACATCTTGCGAAGGACAAGCCAAATGTGAAAATCGCTCTCATCCGAGACTTCCCAATCGCACATTGCCGAAAGTGGAACAATCTTCTCGCGCCAAAATTCTTTCCCTTCAAACAACTCGTTAAAGCTGACGAGGTATATTGTCGGACTAATGCGCGAGACGATGCGGCCCATGACGCATTCTCCATTCGCATCTGGGGTAGAACTGAAGTACCGACCAACAAGCGGATCAAGCTTTGGGGGCAGACCCGGGTGCGGGCATCCGCACGTCTTCTGGTCGGCGCGAAAGGGCTTCACTTGACCGCACTGTGGGCACTTACGCTTTACTGGTTTGCTCATGCTTTCCCAGACCTTTGATTTCGGCTCGCAGTTGAAGGAAATGCCCGTAAATCCCGTAAGATTCCGCTTCCTTAGTTTGCTCAGCGTTCAAGTCGCCGCTTGCCGCACGCACAAGAAGCAGAGCTACTGGCGTTGTAAGAATGCGAAGTTCCGTCAATCGTCGGATATTTGCCACCCATTCTGGCGAGTCCAGTTCCAATTTGCCCATGGCATCCATCAATCTTTCAGCCTCTCTTCGTTCCGACTCACCCAGTTCATGTACGTTTACAAAGGAACGCTCGCTCATTTGAAGTCTCCTAGACCTGCCCGTGGAGCTTTCGCCCTCATCAGCGTTGGTCGGTCAACCCCAACGGACGCCTTTTCGAAAGGCGTTTCGGCTTCTTCTTGCTAATACGCGATGACCGACTAGTTTTTCGAAATTTCCACCGAGTCGGGCTGCCGGGGATGCTCCGTAACCTTCCACCTCAAAGCACACATCCTCCGGCGCTACGCCTCGTTGTAAATTTTCATTACGCTGCCGCAGCCTGCACCAGCTTTCGCCAGTTCGGCTTCACGTATCGCTGCTTGCTCTTGTCCCATTCCTTCTGGTTGCAGGGGCAGTGCTCATTGCTGCATTGATAGCTGCCCTTGCGATACTGAGTAATGCCATCAGCCCGCTCTAGCCCAGACTGTAGGTTTCCGCAGTGGCGGCTGCCACAGACGCGGCATTCCATGAGTCCAGAACTTGCGTCGATCAATTTCATCGGTCCCTTCATACGTTTTCTCCTCGAACGAATTTGCCTTTCACGTTCCTAATACTCGATCCCGTCCACTTCCGATGGATCGGTGTTCACTTCGCTCTTACCGTCTTTAGCACCCAAGAGGGGAGTTGCAATTTGAGGATGGGTTGCGGGCCGGCGTCCACATTTGTCCTTGTTCCGCTACTTAAGTCCACCTGTTCTGATCCGATGGAGACCAACGCTACCGCTCTTCCCGTCGTATCCACGATGGGGGAGCCGGATTGACCCGCAAGCGTTGCTCCAGTCGAAAGCCCAGTTCCCCAGATGGTCGTATGGACTTTCAGAGAAGTGGGCTGCCACGATACGCCGTCCAGTGCGAGCATGTATCCCTCGCCCGTCTGCGGGGCGGCAATGGTGAAGGGCTTGCGCTCATCCACCAGATGGGCATACGCTTCGCTCTCTTCTCCGAGTTCTTGATTGTCGGGTTCCCCAAGGATGGCTAAGTCGGAAATCGGATCAAAGAACAGGCAGTCCGCCCACACGCTGGGTTCCTCCCCCAGCGGGGCAAGCAGATTTGGGTAGGTGGTTTCCTGATACGAATAACAGGGCATCACAGGAGGATGAGGTAAACAGTGCGACGCCGTGACCACCAGTTTGCGGCGAAGACGTCTGAAACCATCGCCAAAATCAAACAATGTGCGATGCTCGATTATGAAGCCCCGCCCTTTATCGACAGTGATTACGCTGTCAGCGTCAGGCAGTAACCTTCGCTGAGCCGTCTGCTCCACTTCGACCGTCTTAATCTCGTTCATTCTTGTTTTCTCCTTGTGCCGATATCCACGACCATCTCCGCTTCTTTCTTTGTCGGCAGCGCCAACCCCTGCTGAACCCTCACTGCCAACTCGTCTCGCCGTTTTAGGCTTGCTCGCATGTGGTTCAAATCCTTTCGAAAGGAAGTATCCATGCAGAGCAATACCGTCCCAGTTGAGAATCAACCTGTCAATTTCGTCAATTTTTCTGTTGAAAACCGGAAAGCCGACCCGTTCACGGTTGTTGACGGGCACTACGTCGGGCACGACGGGTTCGTCGTCCCGAAGAACTTCGATGAGTTCCACGAGCGATTTCCCGAATACGTCCGCGACTGGGTCAGGCGGCATGTGGACAGGTCAACGCCGAAGGAAGATGTCGAGGACTGGACGCAAGACCTGCTCATTCACCTGCGGTGCCTGCCCGCGATGTCAAAGCATCGTGAGGCTGGCAAGCAAGACACTGTGCAGACGTTTGATCCCAACAGACACTACGGGGCAAACAGCGCACGGTTTTTCAACTACATCAACCTGTGCCTCGGAAATAAGTTCAGCACCATGCGCTCGGCTGGGATGAAGAACCCGATCTGCCGGGCTGGGAACGTCTCGCTCGGCGGACACTCCGATGCGAGCGATTCTGGGCAGGTGGACGACGAGTTTTGCCACAAGCACTCGGCTTACTTGCGGAGCAGGTGCCAGACGCAGGAGACACAGCGGGATGCAAGACATGCTTTGGCTCAGTTCGCGGAATTCGTGCAGCAGGAGGATTCGGCTTTGCTGCCCGCTATGGGGTCGATTGCCGCGACTGCAACGCACCGCGCTGCCGCTGAGATGCTGGGGGTTACGAGAGCGGATTTTCGGCGGCTCTCTAAACGCCTTGGCAAGTTGGGGCAGTTCTTCTTGGCGGGAAAAGCACGGCTAAGGCGATCCCTAAAACCCCAGCCCCGATACACCCCTCCCTGCGAGATCGCTGCATGCCAAGTTGCACAATCTTGCACGGCATGGAACCGAGTTGAGCTATACGCCGAAGTCTGGGATCAGCCGCTCGTGAAGCTCTCGCGGAAGTATGGAATCTCAGATGTCAGGCTAGGCAAGGTGTGTCGGAAACTGCAAATACCCCATCCCGGACGCGGCTACTGGGCGAAGAGGAAAGCTGGCATACCCATTGAGCGGCTGCCGCTACCAGAGTTCAACAACGCGCCTGTTGTGCAGCGAATGAAAACGAAGAACGCTGCCGCCGCTCGACAGCGTCTCCATGCGCAGTCAGCCAGACGGAAGCGTCCGGGTCACGAAGGTCGGGAGTGGTCGAGTGGTTTGCGAGGCTGAGGAGGCATTAGGTCGCCCCTCCATCGCTTGGGGTTTGACTCAAGGGCTTTGGTAACAACTGGGTAACAACTGTGACTAAAACTGCTTAGTCCTGCCTACTGTGCCCACCGGGAAGTCATTGAAACCGCGTGTTTTCAATGGCAGATGGGCAATCAGTAGGTTGGAGGTTCGATTCCTCCCGCGCTCACCACTCCAAACTCCAATATTTATTGGCTTTTATAGATAACAGCAGTCACTTCCAAAGTGGCCTACATTTTTGCGTGTCCGTACCATGTCCGTGCCGGAGCACAAACGGAGTAAGAATGGCTTTTTTCCCCGGTGCCGACGCATGAAGACCACATGTGGCTCAAATACGTTTGCTGGGGTCTCGCCCAGAATCTGAAGGAAGCACTGTATAGACCACTATCGCGGATGCCTAATCTAATGCTCAAATGGATATCGTGCAAGATGCTCCCAAGCGAAGTCCGGGGAACGTCGTTCGCTCGCTGCCGTGGAAATGGATCGGCGTATTCGCTTTCATGACGCTAGCCGGCCTGGCATTAGCAGTGCGATTGACGATCGCGCGCGCTGAACCGATACTGCGGGCTCGCGTCATTGAGACTTTGTCGAATCGCTTCGATAGCAAAGTGGAGCTGGGGAGTCTTCATGTTTCTATCGCCGACGGAATCGAGGTTTCCGGCAGCGGCCTGAAGATTTTCGGCACGACAGATCCGAATCCCTATGAACCGGGAGTCCAAGCTCTGATCGGCGTCCAGGAATTCCGCTTTCAGACCGCGTTGCTGGGCCTGGTTCGTTCTCCGATGCACATAGACACTGTGTATGTGAAGGGCCTGGAGTTGAATGTCCCACCCAAGGAAGATCGGCGGGAAATGACGAACATGGATTCCAGAACCGGCAAGATGACGATCTTCGTCGATAAGTTTGTTTGCGAGGATACAAAGCTGCTGATCAACACTTCAAAGCCCGGGAAACCGCCGCTGGAATTTGCCATCGGGGACTTAAAGATGAAGGACGTTGGTCCCGGCCAACCGCTGCAGTTTAATGCCACCTTAGTGAATCCCAAGCCGGTGGGAGACATTCAGTCGAGCGGTCTGTTCGGACCATGGCGGCAGGACAGTCCTCGGGACACGCCAGTGCAAGGAGACTATTCCTTCCGCAACGCAGATCTGAGCACAATCAAGGGCATTGGAGGAACGCTCTCGTCTACCGGGCAATATTCGGGAACTCTCGGCGACATCGCCGTGCATGGAACAACAGATACGCCGGACTTCCAAATTGCGACCAGCGGGCATCCGGTGCCGCTGCACACGGAATTCCACGCCATTGTTGACGGCACCAGCGGGGACACATATCTCCGGCCGGTGAATGCGACGGTGCTTCATTCTTCTTTCACCGCCGAGGGCTCGATTGTCCGCATGAGTGCGCCGCATGGGCACGATATCGAACTCACTGTGATGTTGGATCATGCTCGGATCGAGGATTTGCTCAAACTCGGAGTGCGCACCGATCCTCCCGTCATGACGGGCCCCGTTGAAATGAAGACACGGCTGAGCCTCGTGCCCGGCGATGCGAGCGTGGCCGACAGACTGAAGTTAGCCGGCAACTTTCACGTGCTCCGCGCGCGTTTCACAAACGAAAAGGTCCAGAGCAAGCTCGGCTCACTGAGTTTGCGCAGCCAGGGGAAGCCCAAGCAGGCTCAGGAGCATCCCGAAGAAGATGTGCCCGTTGATTTGCAAGGCGTGTTCACCCTGAAGGACGGACTGCTGTCTTTTTCGTCCCTTCATTTTCTTATCCCAGGAACGCATGTCGATATGACAGGCGACTACAGCCTGGATGGACAAACGTTCGACTTCAGCGGGAAGGCGCGGCTGGATGCGAAAGTTTCGCAAATGACCACCGGATGGAAGTCGATCCTTCTTAGGCCTGTGGATCCATTCTTCAGCAAGGGCGGAGCTGGCACGGAAATTCCCATTAGAATCACTGGCACCGAATCGGAGCCGCACTTTGGTTTGGATTTCGGTCACAAAGACGAGCACGAGAGCAGTGATAAGAACACCGATACGGGATCGAAGCGCGAATAAATGCACCGGGACTGCACATGTTACCTGCACAGCGCACTACGGCAGCTTGACTCGAGCCTCTGGCAGCAGGCGCACCGGACCTATCAATCCCGACGGCATGAAGAACGTTCGACGCAGGAACATCACAAAGTGAGGGTCACCGGCCGCCCCATCGCCCACCAGTCGGTTCCGGAGTGTATTCGTCACAACGATCTCGAAATGGTTAGTACCGACTTTCAGGTAAGAAGCAACATCCACGCGATAGGGTCGCATGAGCAAGGAATCGATCTTCTTGTTGTTAATCCAGACCTCGGCCACATCGTGGACTTCTCCAAGGTCGAGTTCGAGCGCCAGGCCGGGGCGCAAGTAGGACTCGGCAATCTGGACGTCGAGGCTATAGTGCCCGTGCCCCGAGAAATAACGCAGGTTCTGTGAAAGGCTCCAATCCCGCAGAGGCGCCCCATGAATCTGCTCGATCCATTCCTTTCCATCTTTATCGTTGCCCACCAGGCGAAGATCCCAGTTCGGCCCGAGGGTTAAAGCCAACGGAACATCTTTTGGAGAAACCACTGATGTCCGGTCTTTTTCGTCGTTGAATTCCGTGTGATAGGTTCCAGGTTCGGTAGCGACGCCGAATAGCCCGTCTGGGGTGCGCTCGATCCTTCGAAAGCTGGTGCGCACGACATGCTTTTCCTCCGGCGATTCTGCCAGACCAATCAACTCGGAACCAAAAGGATCGAGATGGATATCAATGGTGACGCTGCCATTTTCGGAGCGGTACACGGGCGCTTCGGCGACTCCACCCGTCCAGGGATTCCAAACCTGCGGGATACGCCTGCCGGCAGCCAGCGTTACCCGCGCATCCTGGGACTCTGCCTTGGGATTGCGAAAGAAAAAGAAGCTCTTCGAGGCGATATCGAACTGCTGAAAGAAAATACTTGGCTCCGGCGTGGCGAAGTGCAGGTTTGGGTTCACTTTCAACTCACCCTCTAACACCGCAGGGACGGCGGTTGCGTCATCCACGAACCGAACACTTCCGTGCCCCTGGGCATCGACAGACTTGGAGCGCGCATCCTTCTGTCCTCCGACGATTTCCCGCGTAATCTGCTGAATGCGTTGCCCGTTGCTGCGATAGTCCTTGAACGAGACTTCTTCCGCGGGCATATGCTCGGCGAACACGATGGGCAATCCAGCTTGGGCAAACTCTTTGAGCTTCTCTGCCAATTGCAAAGTAATCCGGGTCTCGTTGCGAAGCACTAACGAGGGATATACGCTGCCAGGCGTGTGTAGCTCGTGATTTTCAACGGTGGCGTGGTGCAACAGAGTGTCTTCGTTGATCACGTCGAAGTTATAGCCGTTCGCCATGAGGGAATATTCGAGCGGATAGTCCTCATCGGTCGGCATCCAGCCGGGGTAATAGAGCCGGTGCGAGTATAGAGCCACGGGCGCGACGTTGTGTCCCGATTGCGAGAGCGTCTGCACGCGAGCCATGTAGTCATTCAAGGGCTTCAGGTATGGCCAAAAAGGATTATGAAAATTCAGATGCGAGGAAAAAGTGTAGACGAGCTCGTACTGGGACGAAAATGGAAACCAGCCGGGATCCGGGCGATCCATGTATTCATACGGGAAGCCGTGATAGACGATGCGATTGATGCCCGCTGAGAACAGCTCATCGGCGGTCGTCTTCATTAGTTCGGGTGTGGTCTCGTAGGGGTGGTCGCGCCAGACGAACGTCTCGCTCGAAATGGCATTTCTGCCGAACAGATGTCCCGCGGAAGAGGCTAACTTCAAGAAGTCGTAGCGGCCGTCGGCGTATAGAACTTCGGTTTCCGGGAAATCGGCCTGGCCATAAATTCTTAGAAGGTCAGCGGGAGCTCCGTGTGCCTGGACCCGGGCCTTGAGATGATTGCTATGCGCCCAGTCGATGAGAGGCTGGTAGAAGTTGTCAATCATCAGATCGGAGACCGTCAGCCAATAGTCGTGCCGCACCCGCTCGCCTATTTCCGGAGCGTCGAAAAACGGGAGCGATGGATATTCCTCGCCGGAATCGCTTTCTCCGGGATGTTTCACCAACGGGAGATAGGGAGTGAGGTCGTAGCCACGGCGCTTTTGAAACTCGGAAAGGAAGTCGTCAGTCCAAAACATGCTTTCCGCGGTGACCTCCAGACTATCGCAGAAGATCGCCCGCAGAGACTTTCCAAAGTCCGCGCCAAAATATTTCTTTCCCGCCTCGCCCACGGCCTCGATGTGCTTTTGAAGAGCCTCACGTTTCAGATGGTCGAGAACCCACTGTGTGCCAACTCCTGCTCCACCCTCCACAGTTTGCAGGGTTGGAGCCTGAATAAAGCTAAACAGCACCCACTTTCCGGCCGGTACTTCCCAGCTCAGACGATCGGTCTCGGTGATTTGCGGGGTGAGCACAATCGCGGACGTGACATCCACCGTTCCGGATGAGGTCACCGAGTCGACGGGGACGGAATCAGAGAACTCCTGCAGTTTTCTTTTTCCAAAAGAAGGCAAGGTCCCAGGCGCCGCGACTACGGCTACGAGTTTTTCACCCGTCCCCAGCGGAGCCCCGGGAAATCGACCGGCGAAAGTAGTTGGTCCGGTAAGCGCAATCTGATGAACGATCAACTTCTTCGAAGCGAGCTGGAGCGGGATATAGGAACCGCCGAAGGGCCAGCCCGAACCGAAAGTGAGGTCCACATCGAGACCAAGCCGGCCGCCTTCCTCAATCGCATACTTCACATGATTGAACCATTCCGGCGTAAGAAAGCTATCTACGCGGCGGGCCACTTCGGCGGTTGGAGCCGGATTCAATCCGTCTTTGAATGACTGAATCTCCACTCCGCCCAGGCCAGCATCTTTGATGATTCGCAGTTCTCGTGCGATCTCCTCGTTGGTGACGTCCCCTCCCGGCCACCACCAGCGCACCATGGGACGCGCCGTAGCCGGAGGATTCTCAAAACTGGTTCGCAGGTCATCGCGGGAGCCTTCCCGCTGCGAAGATGGAAGCTGGGCGGAGGCGAAAAGCGTTAGGCACAGAGTGCAGGCCAACAATGCGAGAACAGAAGAATGAGTCGGGCGCATAGGATCAGGTTTTCTCATTCAAGATTTTGATTCGCACGGAAACAATTCGCCGATCGAGCACGAGCCAAAGACACCTCTCAAGAACTTGGAAGCGCTTTTTTCTGATACGAATCCGAGTTCCTGATTAGAGGAGCTCTCTCCGGCGAAAGCTGCGCTCGCGTGGAGTCGCGCACGATCAGAGTGGGCGCCACACGCACCACGGAGGGCTTCTTCGTCACCTTGCCCTCGATACGGTCCATGAGAAGGGTGGCTCCGCGCGCACCAATCTCATATCCGGGCTGCGAGACCACAGTGAGTCTGGGGTGGAACGCCCGATCTCCGGCAAGGTCGTCAAAAGTAGCGAGCGCGACGTCTTCGGGGCAGCGCACTCCGAGCTCTTCAAAGGCTTGCAGTACTCCCAACGTCATAACGCCGTTGGAAACCAAGATTGCAGATGGCCGGGCGAACTGTAAGAGAAGGTCTTTGGCCAGCCGATATCCGGAATTCTCCCGAAAGTCGCCTTCGAGGATCAGATCTTTGCAGACCTCAATCCCAGCCTCTCGTAATCCCTCTTCGTAACCTCGAAGACGTTCCCGTGCCACTCCCAATTGAAGCGGCCCGGTAATGATTGCAACAGTGAGATAGCCGCTTCGTATGAGATGACGCACGCAGTCTTGAGCCCCACGAACGTTATCCAACATGACGGCATCAATTTTCATGCCGACCGGGGCTCGGTCCAGGCAGACGATGGGGATGCCGGATTCGATGGTTCGCCGAATATGATCGACGTCCTTCCCTCCCGTGTGCGTCAGCAGAATGCCGTCCACCCGGCGGGAACGTAAGGCAGACACGATTCGGCGCTCGCGTTCTATTTGCTCGTCGGTATTCGCCGTGACCAGAAGGAACCCTCGCTCCAGAGCTCGGTCTTCCGCTCCCCGCATAATTAGCGGGAAAAAGGGATTAGTGACATCGGGCAGCACCATGCCCAACATGTAGGTCTGGTTTACCTTCAGACTGCGGGCAATCTCATTGGGATGAAAATCGAGATCACGAATGGCGCTCTCAACGCGGGCTCGCAGGGCAGGGCTCACGCGGACAGTTCCCCGAATGACATTGGAAACCGTTCCCGTCGATGCTCCCGCGCGTTTCGCTACTTCTGCAATCGTTGACATAAAGATAGATATCTGAAGAGTTCAGCTCGTATTGACTCCGCCCCACAGTATTGAGGGTTCGCCTCACATAAGACTTAGCTCCAGCTTGGTGACGGACGCGGGCGGGATTTGTATCGTTAGCACTCTTCCCGTCGATTGCAAATCTTTGACCTGCGGAGCCAGTGCATTCGGCTGATCGAAGCTGTTGTGGACGTGAAGATCGGCATTGGAGAGCACGGTCATCACGCCCGATTTTATGGAGGCGCCCGGAACTACGACTTCCGTCTCTCGGATTTCGCTCACATTCGGGTTCACCAAGGTAAGCGTCAAACTCTTGTCGCGCACGGATGCGGAACCCTTCAATCCCCAAAACGAAGCCGGTTTGTCATCGCGCAAGTAGTGCGCGTTTGGCGCTGAAATAATGGTGCGCACCGCCTGACCTCCCTGGTGTGCGCTGTACATTTCGAAGACATGGCCCACCGGAGTTACACAGAACTTATCTTCATGAGCAAGGTAGAGGCTGTTCAGACAATTAACCAGTTGCGCGGGACTTGCCAAGGTGACCTTTTCCGGATGTCGATTAAAGATATCGAGCGTCATTGCGCTGAATATAGCGTCCCTCAGCGTGGGGGTTTGCTCGAGGTAGTAGCCTGGAGTTAGTTCACTCCCAGGACGGTACCATGGACCCCACTCGTCGACCACCAGCTTTACCTGATGACCAGAATCAAATTCGCCCATGGCTTGCCAGTGACCTTCAATGAGAGATTCCAGCCGGTTGCCTTCGCGTAACACTTCGTACCAATCCTGAACGTCGAACTTTATCGCATCACCCTTGCCTTCGTCCCAGTTCTCCGTGCGTCCCCGGCTCAGGTTCCACGAATAGTAGTGGAGCGCCCAGCCGAAGATAGAACTAAATAGACCTTTATCCTTGCGAGCAATTTCCTCAAAAAATCCCTGTGTCCATTGCCATTCGTCGGAGTTCGGACCAGATGCAATCAACGACAACGGCTGCCCATACTCTGGCAGCCAAGTGGTATATCTGCGAAATTCCACGGCATATTCCTGAGCTGTAAAGTTTCCGCCGCATCCCCAGGATTCATTTCCGACTCCCCAGTAGCGGACGCCATAAGGCTCGGACGAACCGGAAGCGGCCCGCTCGTCAGCTAGTGATGTCGTGCCAGCGGGAGAGTTGCAATATTCCACCCAGCGATAGAACGCTTCTGCCGGCAGGCTTCGAACATTGGCTGCCAGATAAGGTTGACAGCCGATTGCTTTACAGAAGCGCATGAACTCATCCGTGCCGAATCGGTTGGATTCATAGCGGTGACTTGCGGGCGCTGATTTGGTGTCGTCCTCGTTGTTCCAGAAATTCGTCCTTCGCGGACGCTTGTCCGCTGGACCAACTCCGTCGCGCCAGTCATAGCTGTCCGCGAAGCAGCCGCCGGGATAGCGAACCACAGGCGCTTTGATCTTGCGCATTTCTTCGACCAGATCTTTGCGAATACCATCGATATTGGGAACCTTCGACTTTTCGCCAACCCAAACGCCGTCGTAGATTACGCCACCAATATGTTCAAGGAAATGTCCGTAGATATTCGGAGAGATCGTGCCTAATACTTCTTCCAGCAAGATTTCAATACGAGCGTCGGGCGAGCTCGATAGGACGGTGCTCGCCAAGCTCGCCGGTCGAGCGAGCAGAAGGGCCGCTACCCCTAACGCGCCATTGCTCATGAACTCCCGGCGTCTCATCATGCCCGTCCCTGCTCCCAACGAGGTGAGTGGCGCTTAGGGGAAACGTTTCGCATGTCAGTTGGACCTCTAGGCTTCTTAGATTAGATAAGAATCGGACCTTCGGGCCGAATTTCCCAGGTCTTCTCGTCTCAGAAGATGAACTTCAAACCGAATTCACCGATCCGCGGTATATGAACTCCACTGGGGTGCAGAAAATTGGTAGGAACCTCTTGATTGTCGGGGTTGCCATTCACACAGTCCTGCGAGCCCGAGCTTCCCGAACCGGAGTCCGTCACATAGCCGCAACTGGTATTGTTCACACCATTCCATTGCGGATGGTTGAAGACATTGAAAGCCTCGGCGCGAAACTCGATCGCTTTGGACTCTTTGAATTTGAAGCGCTTGAACAATCCCATATCGAAATTGAGACGGCCCGGTCCAGCCAGAGAATTACGGCCCGAGTCGCCAAAAGTGAGGCCTGTGGGCTGCGTGTAAGCTCCGGGATTGTAAAGCAAGGGCCCATAGACAGCATTCGGCACCGGGTTGAACACAGGTTTGGGACCGTGCGGATCTCCCACAAGATCGGCATAAGAGCCGGAACCCACGCTATTGCCTACCCCGGCGTTGTCGTAGAAGCCGCCATTCACTATGGTGACCGGCTCTCCCGTCTGAGCCGTGGTGATACCCGATACCTGCCAATTTCCGAGCAATGACCCCTTCAATCCTGTCGCATGTTTGAAAACCGGCAAATCGTAGATGTAGCTGACGGTAAAAATATGACGCTGATCGAAGCTGGAACTGGCGCGATAGGAATTCAGATTGTAGGAGTCGACGAACGCGCTGTCATAGCGGTCGGAAGAATTGTCAATCGAGTGGCTGTAAGTGTATGCGAGTGTGAGCTGGAGTCCACCCGCATTCCGCCGGCCTGAGACTTGCAGCGCATTGTAGTTTGAGTTCGCTCCGCCGATGATGCCATAAATCGAGTCGTAGCCTTGATAAGGTCGATACAAATCCGTAATCACGTTGCCGCACGCGTTGTTGAGATTGATAATCGCCTGACCGGTGACTACCGTTCCGTTAGCGAGGGTGGGAGGTGAGTTCGATACAGTGTTGCAGTCGGCGCCCTGTATGAATTGCCCCGGCAGGTACGGATTTTGGTTGGCGGGAGTGGAATGAATCTGATTGCGGTCGAGCTGCTGCGATAAATGAGTTCCCTTGCTGCCGACGTAAGCCAGGATCAGCAACGTGTTGCGAGCTACCTCACGCTGAAGGTCGAAGTGGTATTGCTGGATGTAAGGCCATTGCGTGATGGTGGTTATGGAGGTTAACTGACTGACGCCGCCGCCCAGCGGATACAGGAGCGGCTGGTTGTTTGCCGTTGTACCCCCAATGTTGGTGTATCCCGATATGAAAACCTGAACCGGCGCAATGATGCCAGGAGGATTTCCTTCGAGCGACTCGGTATTGGCATCGTTGCCATTCGCGTGCTCGAAGAAGATCCCGTAGCCTCCGCGGATCGCCATTTTTCCGTCCCCCTTCGGATCAAAAGCGAAACCCAGGCGTGGGGCAGGGTTGAACAAATGATCGGACTGGCAGCTTCGGTGAACTCCGTTGTAGCCGCAGTGCACCATTCCAGTCATGTTATCAACGCTTTGTCCCGGGCCGAAGTCGAGCGCTCCGGTGTTTGGATCGACCACGGGCGCATCGGCTGCGACGTAGGCATTGGGATCGAAGTTGTAAGAATTGCCGTAGCGCTCATAGTAGCTGCCGTATAAGCTTACTCTGAGGCCAAGGTTCAGGGTCAGCCGCTTAGTCAAGCGCCAATCGTCCTGCAGAAACGGTTCCAGGACTTTGTAACGGTTGTAATACTTCAGGTTTCGGTTCGGTTGCGAGAAACCATTAATGTAGCCCACGAGCAGATCCGCGAAAGGATTACCCGTGCTGGAAAACGGTCCTCCAGAATTGCTGGTTTCACTGTAGGCGGTATTTGCATTCCCGTTGAAACCCAGGCTTCCGTTAGGTTCTTCCTGCGCGGGTTCATTCTTTTGGATCGCCGCGAAGTAGGCCCCGAACTGCAATACGTGCCGGCCCTTATTCCAGGTCAAGTTATCGTGGTAGGCGTAAGTGGGGTTCGAGTTATTCCAAGGCAGGTAACCGGGATCGACGGCGAAATAGAAATTGCCATTCCCACCAAGACTGATTTGTGGAAGCGTTCCGTTAAAGCCGTTTTCAAAAATTCCCGTCATGGTCATGCTGGCCGGGCGTTTCCATGCGCTTCCCGTATTAAACAGATGCAAGTGATTGGATCCGTAGCTGAAGACAAACTCATTCAGCAGCGTAGGAGACATCGTGGCGGTTAAGTTCGCGACTACACTGATTCCAGGACCCTGCAGCGTACCGCCGATCGCCGGCACGTTCGTAGTCTGATCGGTCCACGGCGAAATGGGGAAACTCTGGGTCCACGAATCGTGGATGAAGCGGACGTTCGCCCGCAATTTGGCGTTGATGTTATCGTCGACCTTAATCATTTCTTCATGCCAAAAGATGGGCGCAGCAAAGGTTCCGAAAAAATTGTGTCCGACATTCGGCAAGGGAACATTTGCCAGCAAAGGGTTGGCGTTGACAGGATCCATGAGACTCGAAGGAATGGTGTTATTGGGAAAACCCTCGTAAAAGTTGGCGCCATTAGAATCGACCCCCGCGATTGTGTATGCGGGGCAGTTAGGGCTCACCACCTCCATGCCGCGGTGAGTATTAACGGGAGAAACCCCTGCTCTCACAAACGGAGTGCCCACAGCCGGACAGTCCTCGTTGAAGTCTCCGGCACGCTCCGCAGCGTCAGGGAGAAACAGGGTTGGGCTGTTGTAAACGTAGGGGACATTTTGCTTGCGAAATTCCTGCGACCAAAAGAAGAACAGTTTGTCCTTCTTGATGGGGCCGCCGATGATGTATCCAAAATCATTCTTGTTGTAATAACTTTTTTCCTGTCCGGGTAAGTCGAAGTAGTTGTGGGCGTTGAAAGCGGCGTTACGAATGAACTCGAAGGCGTCGCCGTGGAACCGATTGGTGCCCGATTTCGTGACCGCCTCGATCGTGCCGGAGCCATTGCGTCCATACTGCGCGCCATAGGTCGAAGTGAGCACTCGAACCTCGGCCAGCGCGTCGATGTTAGGGTAGACGTTAATATTGGCGTTGCTGCCGGAGTCCAGCACTTCGCCACCGTCAATTTCCCAATTGTTGAACTCGGTGCGGCCACCGTTGACGGCGTAAGATACGCTGCCTTGCGGTCCAACGGTTCCTTCATCCTGCCCGGTCTGATCGCTGACCCCGGGGACGAGTTTGATGAGCGAGGTGAAATCGCGTCCGTTCAACTCCAGTTGGCTGATCTGTTCTCCAGTAATAGTGCCGGCGAGCTCCGAGGACTGAGTCTCCACCTTGCCGGCGGCGCTTCCTTCCACAAGGATCTCGCTCGTCACTCTGCCGATCACCAGCTTCGTGTCTACCCGCAGCTTTTCGCCAACCCGGAGAATAACCCGCTTCGCTTCATATTTCTTAAAGCCCGGCGCCGAGATAGTGACGTCATACGTGCCGGCGCCGAGACCGCCGACGAAATAGTTACCATCATCATTGGTAACGGTGCTCCGGCGAAAGCCTGTAGACGGATCGCTGACCGAAACCGCTGCCCCGGCGACCGCTGCACCGGTATCGTCGAGAACAGTGCCGGTGAAAGAGCCGGTAGACTGTGCGAAAAGAGGCAGCGCAGCAAGAACAACACAGAACAAAGCACACACCGACCCGGACCTTAAATTCATGCTCCCAGCTCCATTTGATGGCCGCCCACTGTTGCTCGCCAGATTAGACACCAGTCGTCGCGAACGAATTTCCTGCAATCGAGCCTCCGGTCGCCGCGTTCGGATTTCGGTCCGGAGGTTGCTTCGAAAGGCCGGAACTCAAGGCCATTGTGAATCGCTTCAAATTGACCGATCATCGTGCGTTAAACCGGCCGCCGGTGTCAAGACAAAAACGATTCCTTTCTAGGCATTACTCCCCCGGCCATGGCGACTTTGGGCTGTCAATGCACATCCTTGTGCCCAAACCCAAAGCTTTCGTTCCAGATCAGGACGTCTGCCAAGAGTCTTCCGGTGCGATTTTTGGACCGTCATAAACCATCTCAAACAGGCCGTCTGTTGAAAGCTTCCAAAAATTCTGGCGATCGGGCTATACTCGGTTTGCAATCGTGAATCCTCGTTTGGTTTATGAATTGTTTTCTCCGGTCATTTCGACGACGTTGGTTTCTTGCGACAAGAGTCGGGTTCTATTGCAGCCTGCTCCTCGTCGCGTCTCTGGCATTTGCCGGGCAGCCGGGACAATCCCTGGAGCTCTCACGACCAATTCGATCCTGGGAATTTGTTTCGGCCGTAGGTAAGCATGCCGGACTCTTCGGAAACGAACAAGGAACGCTGGAGGCGTGGGTGTATCCGCTGAAAATCCTCCGCGATTTTCATTTGCGGTTCCACCTGGGAGGCGCCATCGTGCCCGCCGCAGCTCTGGCCCGCACTCTGATTGTTCATCCCGAGTCGAGCACGATCGTCTACACAAGCGACTATTTTTCGGTCCGCGAAACTTTGTTCGTACCGGTGCATGAATCTGGCGCCATCATCGCTTTTGAAGTGGATACCACCGAACCTCTGGAGATCGAGGCCATTTTCAACCGCGATTTTCAGCTGGAGTGGCCGGCAGCCATGGGAGGAGGCATGGAAGACTGGGACTCGACCTTGCACGCTTTCCATTTCGGAGAAGAGTCGGGCAAGTTTGACGCTCTGGTCGGTTCTCCATCAGCCGTCAAAGGCTCTGAAGAATACTCCAGCAACTACTTCTCCTCCAGCCAGGACTCCATTCTTCTCGGTGAGACAAGAAAAGGGACCGAGACGAAGCTCGTCGTGATTGCGGCTGGGTTCGAAGGACGAGCATCATTGACGAGTCTGTACGATCACCTGGCAAAAGACTATCCGGAATTGCTGCGCACCTCCGCCGAGTATTACCGCGACTATCTGGATCGCACGGTCAGCCTCAAGCTTCCCGACGCGCAAATCGAAAAAGCCTACGACTGGGCGAGGGTGAGCATGCTGCAAGGTGTAGTGCGGAATCCATTCCTGGGAGAAGGCCTGGTTGCCGGATACAGCACGTCAGGCGATGATCAGCGTCCCGGTTTTGCCTGGTTCTTTGGTCGAGACGCAGAGTGGACTTCTTTGGCGCTGGATGCGGAGGGCGATTTTTCAACTGCGCGTAACGCCCTGGACTTTGTAAGCAAGTACCAGAGGGCGGACGGGAAAGTCCCTCATGAAATCTCTCAAACCGCCAGCCTTACCGACTGGTTCACAAAACTTCCGTACGCGTTTGCCGCCGCGGACGCGACGCCGCTGTTCATCATTAGCCTCAACGACTATGTGACGCATAGCGGCGACCTCGGATTCGCTCAACAGAAATGGGACAACCTCTGGAGAGCCTACGGATTTCTCCAATCCACCTACGACGCGCAGGGACTAGCCCGGAACTCCGGCGTGGGCACCGGTTGGATCGAAGGAGGGCCGCTCTATCCAGTGCGGACCGAGCTTTACCAGGCGTCGCTGGGAATTGAAGCCGTGCGCGCACTTTCGCACCTTGCTCGCCTTCTGGGCAAGGAGGATCTTGCCAAAGAGCTGGAGCAAACTTTCAAGCGACAAGAGCCGCTGCTCGATAAAGCTTTCTGGTCGCCTGAAAAGAAAATCTACGCTTACGCGATCGATGCAAATAACAAACCCGTCGACGTGGCCAGCGTCCTCGCCACGGTTCCGATGTGGTTTGAGCAGTTCGACGGAGATCAAGCTCGAAGCATGATTCAGGAACTCGCCCGCCCCGATCATCAGAGCGACTGGGGCATGCGGATTCTTTCTTCGCACGATCCGAAATATGATCCCGGCGGATACCATTTTGGAGCCGTATGGCCGTTGTTCACCGGTTGGGCGTCCGTGGGGGAATACCGCTACCACCGGGCGTTGCCCGCCTATTCGAACTTGCGGGCAAACGCCATGCTGGCTTTGGATGGATCGCTTGGGCACGTCACCGAGGTGCTTTCCGGCAAGTACTATCAGACGCTCTCGACGGCATCCCCGCATCAGATCTGGTCGGCGGCCATGGTGGTAAGTCCGCTGCTAACCGGATTGCTTGGATTGCAAACCGACGCGAGCAGCTGTCATTTGGATTTCGCTCCTCACATTCCAGCCGACTGGAAATCGTTCTCCGTGAATAATGTGCGTCTGGGCGCAGTGGTATTGAATCTGAACTATCAGAAGACACCGGACAATGTCCAACTAGAAGTGCAATCCACAGGGGCAGGGAACTGCTCTGTGGAGTTCTCGCCGGCGATGAGCTTACGCGCCAGGATTACACGGGTTCAGCTCAATGGCCGTCCGCTGCCGTTTCATGTGCAAACGAATTCGTCGGATCAACATGTAACGGTGAATCTTCCGATCACGGACAACCAGAATACCGTCGAAATTGAGATGAAGAACGACTTCGAACTCAGTGAGCCTTCGGCTGTTCCGGCATTGGGAAGCACAAGCCACGGTTTGCGAGTGCTCTCCGAGTCGTGGACGGCGACGCGGGATTCTTTGAGCGTGCTCCTATCGGGTGCAGCGGGAGAGACTTATGAACTCTCCGCATGGAATCCGGGCCAGATCCGCTCCGTGGAAGGCGCTGAGCTTGAGAAGGGATCTGCTCAGGAAGCCAAGGTCCGCGTGCAACTTCCGGATGCTGCGCCCGGAGCCGATCCCCAGGCCACGGTTGTCTTTCATTTTGCGGCGCGGTGAGAGCGCCGGATTTCAAGTCTTGCCTTTGAACATTGCGGAGTGCGATGCGAAATGGAGCGCGCGAAATGTCTCGAAACGTTAGAGCTGTAGCTTTGTTGTTTTCGAGTTTGTGCCTTGCCCTATCTTTCGCCCAGGCGCAGGGACGGGCGGTAGATGCCGAAAGTCATCCGTGGTGGCAACACGCGGTCTTCTATGAGATTTACCCGCGCAGTTTTGCCGACAGCAACGGAGATGGGATCGGTGATCTCAACGGCATCGACTCCAAGCTGGATTATTTAAAGGATCTTGGGGTGGACGCCATTTGGATCTCTCCCTGTTATCCCTCGCCGCAAGTCGATTTCGGATACGACGTTTCGGATTACGAAAACATCGATCCCATGTACGGAACGCTGAAAGACTTTCAGCATCTGGCCCACGATGCCAGGAAGCACGACATCCGCATCATCATGGATTTTGTTCTCAACCATACTTCTCCCCAGCACCAGTGGTTCCTCGATTCGGCGTCATCGCGCACTTCGGCGCATCGTGACTGGTACATCTGGCGCGATGGCAAGGCTCCTGGAGTTCCTCCTAATAATTGGGTGTCCGGCTTCGGTGGTTCGGCTTGGCAGTTCGATCCCAAGACCGGTCAGTACTATTACCACTACTTTGCTGTCGGCCAGCCGGATCTGAACTGGCGCAACCCGGCAGTCGAGAAGGCCATGTTCGACGTCACCCGCTTTTGGTACAAGCACGGCGTCTCCGGGTTTCGGCTCGATGCCGTGGATCTTTTGTTTGAGGATCCGAATCTTCACGACAACCCAGTGTTGGAGGGCAAGAACGAGTTCGGCGACCCCAACATGCAAAATAAGTACAACGACAAATTGCCCGAAGTTCACACTGAATTGAAGAAGTTGCGCAAAGTTGCCGATGAGAAGAATGCAGTCTTAATTGGAGAGACCTACACCTCGAATCGAGAAGAACTCAAGGAATATTACGGCGATCATAATGACGAAATCCAGATGCCGATGGATTTCATGTTCTGCACGGTCGATAAGCTTTCCGCAAGCGATTTCCGGACGCAAATCGCAAATGCCGAATCCACGGGAGGCTGGCCGGTCTACGTGATTGGCAATCACGATATGCCGCGCTCTTACGTACGCTATGGCGACGGCAAACATAACGATCAAATTGCGAAGCTCATGGCTGGGTTGTATCTGACCCTCCGCGGCACACCGATCATGTATTACGGCGAGGAACTGGGGATGGAAAACAACGATCCGGTGCGCAAAGAGGACGTGAAAGATCCGATCGGCATCGCCGGATGGCCAGCCGAAAAGGGCCGCGACGGTGAACGCACACCCATGCAATGGAATGACTCGCCCAACGCCGGGTTCAGCGTGTCTACTCCATGGTTGCCGGTTCCAGCCAGCTACAAAACTCACAACGTGGCCAGCGAACTGGAAGACCCTGATTCGGTTCTGCAATTTTACAGACACCTGCTGGCCCTTCGGCACCACGAGCGAGCCTTGCTGGATGGAGATTACGTGCCCTTGAATCAGGACAACCCGAACGTCCTCTCCTACCTGCGCCGTTACAAGAATGAAACCGTGCTGGTTGTCCTGAATATGTCGGCGACGCCGCAGCAGGTTGGTTTCAATCTTTCCGAACACGGCTTCTCTTCGGCAAAAGCCACGACTCTGCTGACGACTTCGGCTCCCCCGCCCAGCGGCCAGTTGGATCAGGTCGCCCTGCAGCCGTTCGCGGTTTACATCGCGCGAGTCTCGCAATGAGTAAGTACTGAGTTAGATAACCATCATGAAACCGCTTTCGTCGAAAGAGACTTGGAGCAAGTGCGGCGCGGGAGTCATTGCCCGCAAGGAGTCGCTCCTGCGAGTTCTCGTAGGCGGCCTGCTAATGCTAATGTGCGCCTCGGTCTGGGCGCAGTCTGACGGCGGCCGCAGCGCTCTGCTTTCCGGCCTCACCTCACTCCATACCTATGTCCAGAAGCGTGCTTCCAGTTATGACCGCACTGGTGGCAACGACGACTTCCGCAAGATTGCTCCAGGAGATACGCTTACCGTGCTCGATGACTCCGGCCCCGCAATCATTACCCACATCTGGATCGCAATCGCTTCGTCGGAGAAGTATCACCTGAAGAAGCTGGTTCTGCGCATGTATTGGGACGATGAGGCGACCCCGAGCGTGGAGACTCCACTTGGCGATTTTTTCGGCCTCGGCCTGGGAGACTATTTCGTATTTGAATCGACGCCCCTGGCAGTGGCTCCAGATAAAGGGCTGAACTGTTTTTTCCCGATGCCTTTCCGCAAGCGGGCACGGATCACCGTCACCAATGAAGGGAAGGAAGATGTCGACTCGTTTTACTTCAACATCGACTATCAAGCCCTGAATAAAGATCTTCCGGCCGACACCGTGTACTTCCATGCCCAGTACCGTCAAGCAACCCCGGCCAAAGGCTGGACCAACCAATTCGAATCGAACGACACGCCAGCCGTAACTGCAAAGAAGAATCTTGATGGAGAGAATAACTACGTGTGGCTGGAGGCCAGCGGACAGGGACACTTCGTGGGCGTGACCATGTCAGTTCTCCAGAATCAGGATGGATGGTGGGGCGAAGGCGACGACATGTTTTTTGTCGACGGAGAAAAGCGTCCCTCCATCAACGGCACCGGATCGGAAGATTATTTCCTCGGTGCCTGGGATTTTGGCGACCGTCCTTTCTCGTACGCTCTATTCGGAGCGCCGGTGAAAGGCTCGGAGTTTGCCGGCAGCCGCTCGTCCGTATATCGATTTCACCTGGATTCGCCAATCCCTTTCACCAAATCTCTGAGGGCGACGATCGAACATGGCCATGCCAATCATCGCTCCGACAACTTCTTTTCGGTCGCTTATTGGTACCAGAAAGAACCGCATGCCGCTTTTCCTAATTTACCCCCTGTCGAGCAGCGCCTTCCGCGCATCTATCCAGTAGGGGGTCCAGGAAATGCCGCAAAATAGTTTTTCGGACAGGAGTGCAATGCAACTGCTTAAAGTTCTGCTCACGGTTAGTTTGTGTTTTTGTGCTTCCCTCGCTACGGCGCAAGACGAGCCTGCTCCGGGACCGCCTATTGTGGTGGGTTATTTTCCTCAGTGGGGCATCCACAAGGGGTTTTTCGTCAAGAACCTGGTTTCCCCGGATGCGGACCTTATGCTTGATCAAATCAATTACTCGCAGGGACACGTCGTCAACAACCAATGCGCGATTGCGGACCCGGTTGCGGATCTGACCTACACATTCTCTGCGGACAACAGCGTGGATGGCACCGCCGACACTCCTCAGACAGTCCTCCGCGGAAATTTCCATCAGTTGCAAGAGCTCAAGGAACTTTATCCTGAAATCAAAATCGTGATCTCGCTTGAAGGCGATGCGAAGTTATTTGCCGAAGCGGCGCAGCCTGCCAATCGTCGTTCCTTTGTTGCGTCCTGCATCCAGCGATTCATCGAAGGCAAGTTTGCCGCAGGGATGGAGGCGCCAGGCCTATTCGACGGCATCGACATTGACTGGGAGTATCCTCTGGAAGCCGACAAGTTCAATTTCGTCGCCTTGCTTGGAGAATTTCGGCGGCAGCTCAATGCCGCGGGCTCGAATCTTCTGCTTACCGTCGCCATGGGCGACGGCCGCATAACCTACCAGCATTTGGATATGGCAGCGGTTGCGTCGTACGTCGACCAGGTCGGGATCATGAACTATGACTACAGCGGGCCTTGGAGCAAGAGAACCGGCCTGCTCGCACCTCTCTACAGTTCGCCGGGCGATCCCGAAAAAAGCAATGACGTCGATTCCACCATTCGCGGCTATCAGGATGCCGGCGTGCCGGAATCGAAGATGCTGCTTGGCCTTCCGTTCTACGCCTACTCCTGGAGTCAGGTTTCGCCGGCCAATCACGGATTGTTTCAGCTAGGCGAACCCTCGCGCGTTGATATTCCTTACCACGAGATACTTTCTATCCAGGAAAAATTCACGGCGTATCGCGATCCCGATTCCCTGGCGCCATGGCTCTTCGATGGACACACGTTCTGGACGTATGACGACGAAATATCCATCACCGCCAAACTTAAGTATGCGATGGAGCAGGAACTGCATGGCGTGATGATTTGGGAACTCAGCGGCGACACTGCGGATGGTAAGTTGCTCCGGACAATTTCCGAACAATTCAAGAATCAAACACGCGAGACCCCTTGAATCGAAGGAGTTACTTCTTGAACAAAATAGCCGTGGCTCTCGAACGGTCTTTTGTATTCATGTTTCTCGTGACCCTGGGCACAGCACAGACGATCCAGGTCGATATCACTCCGGCTCACGCCTCGAATCACTTCCGCCCCAACCAGACTCTGGGCGCGGGGATTGATCGCATCCCCCCTGAGGCGATTGACAGCGGCCTGGCCCAGCCAAATCTGGCGCGGGCTATGGCTTCCGGCTGGCAACCCATCAGCTACCGGAACAACACGGAGTTATCGATCGAGGCTTGGCATTGGAATCCTCATGGCACCTGGAGTGAGCCCGGCGAAAAAGGATACTTCACCGGCTCCGCAACTCCCGGCGATCCCATTCGTTACTCCTATGGATATTCACTGCCGCATCGCGGTTTCACGCGAAATGGCGGGACCCCCAATGCCGGCTATTCCAGGATGACGGACGGCGATGAGACAACTTATTGGAAGAGTAATCCGTATCTTACGCAGCATTTCACCGGCGAAAGCGATGCCTTGCATCCGCAATGGGTGATCATCGATCTGGCGCAAGTGCAGCAGGTCGATAGCCTCCACATCAGTTGGGCGGAGCCCTACGCCACGAAATTCCTGGTGCAACAGTGGTTAGGCGAAGATCCCATGCAAAGCCCCACCCGGGGAGTGTGGCAGACTTTCCCCCTCGGCGTGATCGAGCACGGCCACGGCGGATTGGAAGTTCTTCGTCTGAATGCCACTCCGCTTCCCGTGCGCTTTCTTCGCATTCTGATGACGGAGTCTTCCAACACCTGTGGAGATCATCCATCCTCCGACCCTCGCGCCTGCGTTGGCTACGCGATCCGCGAGCTCTATCTCGGAACAACCTCGGCGGACGGCGAGTTCCACGACATCATGCGGCATTCCTCCAACCAGGAACAGACGACGACCTATTGCTCTTCAGTGGACCCGTGGCACGAAGCTTCCGATCTGGGCACGACCCATCAAGCGCAGGTGGGCTTTGATTTGCTGTATCGCAGCGGCGTCACTCGTGGCCTTCCGGCCATGATCTCAATCGCTTTGGTCTATGACACTCCAGAAAACGCTGTCGCCGAAATCGCATACCTCAAGAAACAGAACTATCCAATCTCCTACATCGAAATGGGCGAGGAAGCGGACGGGCAATATCTTGCGCCGGAAGACTACGGCTCGCTCTACCTGCAGTGGGCAACGGCGCTGCACCGCCTCGACCCCACTCTGAAGCTAGGTGGCCCTTCATACCAGGGCACAAGCCAGGATGTGGAAACCTGGCCGGATGCGGGCGGCAAAGTATCGTGGACGCAGCGGTTCGTCGACTATCTCAAACAGCACGGCCGCATGAGCGATCTCGCATTTTTCTCGTTCGAGCACTATCCTTACGAGGGCTGCAGGATACCCTGGGGCAGCCTGTATGACGAGCCCCAGCTCATAAACCACATTATGCAAGTGTGGCGCGACCACGGAATCCCCGCGGATCTCCCCATGTTCATTACGGAGGGGAATCTATCCGCGTCCGCGAGCGAAACGTTCATGGACATTTTCTCGGGGCTCTGGCTCGCCGATTACGTCGGCTCATTCCTGACCGCGGGCGGAAACGGAGTCTACTTCTTCCACTACCTGCCGCTGCAGATGGAGCACGGCTGCAACGATTCGCCCGGAACCTTCGGGATGCTGACCGTCGACGCGCAATACAAGATTGAACAGCCTCTGCCCGAGTTCTTCGCATCGCAACTGATTAATCTGGAGTGGGTCGCGCCGGGTGGAGATCTGCACGAAGTATTTCCCGCCAAGAGCGACGTCGATGATGGTGCAGGCCACGCGGTGGTCACGGCCTATGCTGTGAAACGTCCGGACGGGCGGTGGTCTCTGCTCGTGGTGAATCACGACCAGCAGAACGTTCACCGTGTGAAGATTGCGTTTGCAGACCAGGCCACCGGAAAGAGCGATTCATTCGGTGGGACCGTCGAGATCTCCACGTTCGGTAAGGGTCAATATCGGTGGCACCCCGGACACACGCGATACGTGGGCCACGCCGAATATCCCGCCGAACCATCCGTTACAGCGGAGACCTTTGGCATGGCCGATCCCGACGGACCGATTCTCCACACCACGCAGAATGTCAGCGCAGAAACGGCATACGAATTACCCGCCGCATCGGTAGTCGTCATTCGAGGCAACATTCACGCGCGGTGATCGGCTCGGTCAAGTCCATAGCTTGGTGGCCGTATTAGTCTTGTACACGAATGCACTTATGAAACCGGCAATAACTTTACTTGGCATTACGATCTTACTGGCTTTTTCCAGCCTCGCTTCCGCCCAGGACACGAATTTTGAACCCGAGCGCCAGCAGATTCCCGCTCCCGAGTGTCTGCACACGAAAGACGTGTGGGACGCGGGATCGAAACCCTGCACCGCGGAAGACCACGATGCGTGGCTCGCCGACATCCGGCATTGGCGCAGTGAGCACTTGATTCGCGTTGGCTACGATGGATCGCGCTACGATTTGCCGGCGCTCAAATGGACGCAGTCCAGCTTCTTCCAGCCACAGATGATGGTGCAGGACCGCTATTTCTATGACCCGGTCTCACGCCACTACACGGTTGACCGCTATCTCGATGACTTAGACAAGCGCTATGGCGGCATCGACGCGGTGCTGATCTGGCCGACCTACCCGAACATGGGCATCGACGACCGGAATCAGCACGACATGATTCGCAGCATGCCGGGAGGGATTGCGGGAGTGCGGCAGATGATCGCGGATTTTCACAAACGCGGCGTGCACGTTCTTTTTCCCATGATGATGTGGGACCAGGGTACGCGCGATCCCGGAAAACCGTGGCCGCAAGCGATCGCCGAGTTGATGGCGGAACTCGGAGCCGACGGCATCAACGGCGATACGCAGGACGGAGTGCCGCTCGCATTTTCAGTAGCTGCCGACAAAGTTGGACATCCGCTGGCTTTTGAACCGGAGGATGGTCCATCCGATGAAGCCCTGGCGTGGAACGTCATGACATGGGGACAATACACCTTTCCCTTTGCTCCTTTGGTCGACAAGTACAAGTGGCTGGAACCGCGCCACATGGTGAACATCTCCGATCGCTGGAATCGCGACAAAACGAACGATCTGCAATTTGCTTTCTTCAACGGTGTCGGTTGGGAGAGCTGGGAAAACATTTGGGGAATCTGGAACGGGATTACACCGCGCGATGCTGAAGCGACTCGTCGCGTCGCTGCTATCGAGCGTGCCATCGCTCCATTTCTAAGTAGCATCGAATGGGAGCCGCTCGCGCCGATGTTGCGTTTCGGAGTCTTTGCCAGCCGTTGGCCGTTGGATCACCAGACTGTCTGGACCATCGTGAATCGCAACGAATTCGACGTAGAGGGCCAGGAGATCGAACTCCAACCGGAAGAGGGCATGCGCTATTTCGATCTTTACCATGGGACTGAACTCAAACCTGAACACAACGCTCTAGGCAAGACTGTGCTGAGTTTCACCGTCGAAGCGCATGGCTACGGAGCGCTACTGGCTGCAAGAACGGCTCCGAACGCGGGTATCCAGACACTCATGTCAAAGATGAAAGAAATGAGCGCCAAACCATTGGCGAGCTATTCGCATGAGTGGAAAGTATTACCGCAACAGATCGTACCGATCGCTGCGACTAAGCCGCCCACGTCATCGCCGGCCGGCATGATGAAGATTCCCGCCGGGGAGTTTCTCTTCAAGGTGCAGGGAATCGAGATCGAAGGATCGAACGACATCGGCGTGGACGTGCAATATCCCTGGGAAGATTCTCCACGTCGTTTCCACGAACATCCCATGCCCGTGAAATCATTCTGGATCGACACCTATCCCGTCACGAACGCGCAATTCAAAAAATTCCTGGATAGCTCTCGCTACCATCCGCAAGATGACTTGAACTTTCTGCGTGATTGGAAGGATGGAAGCTTTCCCGCCGCCTGGGACGACAAACCTGTGACCTGGGTCTCTTTAGAAGACGCGCGGGCCTATGCGGCATGGACCGGCAAGCGTCTGCCACACGAGTGGGAGTGGCAGTACGCGGCGCAAGGCAGTGACGGACGCATGTATCCCTGGGGAAATGACTGGAATGCAAGCGCGGTCCCCGTGCCCGACAAAAGCCGCACCATGCGCGGGCCAGACGCGGTGGATGCGCATCCGCAAGGCAAGAGTCCTTTCGGCGTGATGGACCTGGTCGGCAACGTGTGGCAATGGACCGAAGAGTTCACCGACGATCACACACGCGGCGCCATCCTCCGCGGAGGCGAATACTATCAACCCCAGGGCTCAATGTGGTATTTCCCTCAGACCTACAAGCTCAGCGAACACGGCAAACTTCTGCTTACGGCCCCGGGCCTCGATCGTTCTGGTGGAATTGGTTTCCGTTGTGTTCAGGATGTGGAATAGGCCGGCGCTCACTGCGGGTCGCGGGAAAGCTCAGGATTCGGCAACGCTCCTTGTTCCAGCGCCAGCCTTCCCCTCTCACGGGCCTCGGCAAATAGGCTGGTGTAGGTTCGGAGTTCCGCTTTCGCTTCCTGCACCCGTCCCATGTGCTGCAGTACCTGCGCGCGTACGAAGTGGATGCGGTAACTGGTCGGATCAAGCTTGGCAGCGGCGTTGATTTCGGTGAGCGCGCCCGCGTGCTTTTTCTCCCGGTCATAGACCTGAGCCAGTTCCAGATGGGCGCTGGTCATCTTGGGGTCAAGTCGCACAGCCTGCAGCAGCACCGGCTCGGCTTTCTGATCTTCTTGCTGCAGGTAATAGACCAGCCCTAGCTGTTCGTAGCAGTAAACCACCGCGGGCTCGACCGCAATATCTGCGAGGAACTCCGCTTGCGCGTGTTCCAAATCCTGCTTCCTCAAATACGCAAAGCCCAGATTGAAGTGGACGAAGGGCAAGTTTGGATTCGCCTGAGCGGCCTGATTCAGTTCGGCGATGGCTTCGTCGTACTTTTCGTGATTAATGTAGGCCTTGCCCATGAAGAGGTGGACTTCCGGAGAGTCCTTGCCCGCTTCCAGCAAGCGGCCCAGCGCCCGCTGTTCCAGTTCCGGTTGCTTCGCCTCGCCGGCAGCGATTCCCAAAGCGTACAAATAGTTCAGTTGATCCGACGCCTGCGGCCAAAGCGGCTCCAACGTGGCCACGGCGTCGGCATAACGCGCCACAAACAGATAGCACAAGCCGAGCAGGTAGCGTGCCTGCATCGAATCTGGCACGTCGCGGACTACGCTTTTGAACGGCGCAATGGCGGAACGATAATTGCCTTCCCGGTAATAGGCGAGCCCGATGTTCAAGCGGATGCCGGGCACGTCGGGCGCCAGACCTTCGGCCCGGCGCAGCATTGCAAGCGCCGGATGCCACTGCTTGCGCCGCATCTCGATCACGCCCAGATTCGCGTAGGCTCCGGCA
Organism: uncultured Acidobacteriaceae bacterium; assembly: GCA_963749985.1. Taxonomy (GTDB): domain Bacteria; phylum Acidobacteriota; class Terriglobia; order Terriglobales; family Acidobacteriaceae; genus Sulfotelmatobacter. The sequence goes on from CAVVOS010000014.1 coordinate 31,319, forward strand.
GCCTGTGAATTCAGAGCAAGCACCGAGCGAAACGAGCGCTCAGCTCCCGCGAGGTCTCCATTCTTGAGCGCCGCTTCCCCCGCTTCAAAAAGTTCCTGTTGCTTCGCGTCCAAGGGACGATCGGACCGCCGTGTGTCCGGCGCATTGGAATGAAGTTGCTGGGAAGATGGCGCAGGCAAAGCTTGTCCCGCAAGCGCAGTGGGTAGCAAGAAAATGAGCAGAACGAGGAATCTACGAACCATGGTTGCAACGCTTGCCGGGCGCTCCAGAGCGCACGCAGCATTTTACGCCTTCCCCCAAGCCATGCACCCTCACGCGACTTGCTGCTGTGGCGATTCAAAGAGGCAAGCTCAGTAAGCCACGAGAAACCGAGGCACCCCTTCCCGGTAAAGATCTTCGTCACTGCGCAATGGAACCTCTTCGAGGGCAGTCCCTCTTCCGACCGGGAGGCGTAGAGAAAAGTCGGAGCAGCAGTTCCTTTTTTAGCCGACTTAGACCGCCACAAGCGCCTTTCCGCCGATTTTGTTCTTGACAATCAACCGTGCACAGCAGGATATTGGAACGTTTCAATATATCGTTTAAGTACGCCGACTGGAGCTTCTTTTCGCCTGGACGCGCAGATCGGCAAAGTCACTCCATTGGGGATCCAGGAGGCGCAACGTGAGTCTAACCACGCTCATCCTTCGGCAAAGCTGCCGGCGCATATTTCAAACTCTAACCGTTGCCCTTATCGTCCTATTGCCGCTGGCACTGTTCGGCCAAGGCTATTTCGGGACCGTGAGCGGCGTTCTGACGGACCCGTCCGCAGCCGTTATCCAGGGTGCAAAAGTCACCCTCGTCGACGAGCAGAAGGGATATCGGTTTACGACCACATCGGACAACGATGGACGGTACTTGTTCGCTTCGATCCCCCCAGGCTTGTATTCCGTGTCGGCGGAAATGACGGGCTTTGAGAAAACCGTGCGCACCCACATTAAATTGAACGTCAGTGAGAACGCGACCGCCAATCTGACCTTGAAGATTGCCGGTGCGACCCAAAGTGTTGAAGTTAAAGCCCAGACCCAGACCATCGCCACCGAAGATGCGGTCACCGGCCAGGTTGTCGACCGCAGGGCCATCAATGATCTGCCTCTGGTTGACCGCAACGTGTTCGATCTAACCTATCTGGCGGCGGGCGTCACCGATGTGGATGATCAGTGCCCCAATTGCGGCGGGACGAACTTTGTCTCCAATGGCAGCCGCGGCGCGAGCGCCGACATTCTGATGGATGGCGCTTCCATCACCAACTTCGAGCCCAACGGCGGCGTCACTCAAACCGTGTACCAGCCCTCGTCGGAAGCGGTGGAAGAATTTAAGGTGCAGCAGACCAATTTCAGCGCGGAGTACGGCTTTTCCGGAGCCTCGGTGATCAACATGGTCACGCGCTCGGGGACGAACACGTTTCATGGCAGCGCCTACGATTTCATCCGCAACACGATCACCGACGCGAACAACTGGTTCAACGATCAGGCTGGCATTCCTATTCCTCCGGTCCACCGGCACAACTTTGGCGGCACCATCGGAGGCCCCGTCTTCAAGAACAAGACTTTCTTTTTCTTCGATTGGGATGGAACTCTGCAGAGCGGCATGGGTACCTACGTGGCGGGTGTGCCCAGCGCTGCCATGCGCACCGGTGATTTTGGCGAGGTCTGCACCTCTCAAGGCGGATCGTTCAATTCCTCGGGCATGTGTACGGATGGATCGGGGAATCCATTGATCGCCGGGCAGCTTTATGATCCCTATTCGGGCGTCTATAACGCCGGCGACGCCGGTCCAGTCCGTAGCACTTTCATTCCCAACAACAGAGTTGACCTTTACAACAGCCCGGGCAATCCGAATCTTCCTGGCAACCTTCAACCGGTCCCTGGGCCAGGCAACCTGATCGATCCTGTGGCTCAGAACGTGATGAATCTGTTCCCGCTGCCCACGCCTAATCTCCCAAATTCCTCCATCTACAATAACTGGATCGCCTCGGGAGCGACTCCCAGCAATAACGAGCAGTTCGATGTGAGGATCGATCATCGCTTCAGTCAAAAGAACCTGTTGAGCGCCAAGTACTCCCAAGACTGGAATTCCGTCACTCCCTTCAACTGCTTCAAGACCTTCATCGATCCTTGCGGCAGCGGACAGAACAAAGGCTCAGCACACTTGTTCGCGATCAACGATACCTACACCTTCAGCCCCACCTTGCTGCTGACCACCACTTTCGGGATCACCCGGGGCGCCACGCGCATTAGCGCCTACAATTCGAGTCTGAACCCCAATCCACTCAGCACGCTGGGTTTTCCATCCTACTTAGGATCGAATGGTTTCAACGGTGTTCCCGCCATGTTCATCAACGATTACTTTGCGGCGGGCTTTCCGAATGCGGGAAACGATCCGTATGGCAATTACAAGCAAGGGCAGGTCACCGGTCAGTTCAGCGAGTTGCTGAGCAAGATCCATGGTCCGCATGAACTGAAGTTCGGATTCGAGGCCCGGCTGCATCAGCAGAATTACATTCAAACCAATGCCCCACTGGGGTACTTCCAGTTCAATAACGCAGGCAGCTCGTTATGTCCCTTTGTGGATGATTTTGCGGATTGCGGCGGAGATTCCATGGCCAGTTTTCTGATGGGCCAGCTGAGCGGAGGCGGGAGTAGCTTCTACGAAATCCAATTCCAGCCCGCGACTGAAAATTATCAATACGCCACCTTCGCTCAGGACAACTGGAAGGTGACTCCCAAGCTGACCTTGAACCTCGGGTTGCGCTACGACGTTTCGCTGCCGCGCACCGACCGCTTCAACCACCAGAACTGGTTCGATCCCAACGCAGTAAGCCCGTTGAACGGCGGCTCGATCAGCTATTCCGATCCACTTACCGGCAATCCTGTGACGCGGCCACTGCTGGGCGGCGAGGTGTTTGCCAACTCGCACGAGCGCACCAATTATGTGACCGACTGGAAGGACTTCCAGCCACGCCTCGGCTTGGCCTTCCAGTTCGCTCCGAAAATGGTGTTGCGAGGCGGTTATGGAATCTACTACGGCCAGTCGCGCTCGGGCGCCAGCGGAGTTGTGCCCTACGGCGGCCAGGGTTTCGACGAATACACCAGTGTGATTTCCACCTACCATAACGATGGCGCCACACCTTACTTGCACCTGAGCAATCCGTTTCCCAATGGACTAAACCAGCCAGCTGGTAGCTCTTTGGGCTTGTTGAACGATGTCGGCTATGGAGCCAATGGTCCGCTCCGCACCGCCGTTGCCAACCTGACTCCTTACGAAGAAAGCTGGAGCTTCGGGGTCGAGCGCCAAATGCCCTGGAACGTGGTTTTGGATGTCGAATATATCGGAAAGAAGGGAACCCATCTGCCTTTCAGCGGCGCCAATTCCCTCGACATCCTTGGGCCGCAAGTCGAGAGCTACAACGCGAATCAGATCAGCGCTCTCAATACCTACGTGACCAATCCTTTCTCTTCGCTGAATGGTGGGCCGATCAGCGACCCGAACAGCACCCTATCGAGCGCGCAGGTCCAGGGCGTTCAACTGGAGCTTCCCTACCCTCAATTCACCGGAGTGACCACGGACGTCCAGATGATTGGCAGTTCGATCTATCACGGATTGCAGTTCAGCGCAGCCAAGCACTTCAGCAACGGCCTGGAGTTTCTGGTCAACTACACCTGGTCGAAGTCGATCGACGACTCCTCGGTCGGGGATGACAACGTAACTTGGCTGGGAAGTTTCACCAGCCTGCAGGATCCCAACAAGCCGCAGATGGAGCGCAGCCTGTCAACCTTCGACATACCCTCCGTGCTGAAATTCAGCTACAGCTACGATCTGCCGTTCGGACGCGGCAAGGCCCTGCTCGGCAATATACCGCGAGTGCTCAACGCTGTTATCGGCGGTTGGAGGACCAACGGCATCTGGCAAATTGCAGACGGCAGGCCCCTGCCCATCACGGTTTCCAACGGTGGAACACCCCTGCCTACGTACGGCTCGCAGCGGCCGAATCTCGTCGGCACACCGAAACGCAACTATGGTCCCGACTGGCAGAACAGCTTTTTCGCCAATCCTGATGTCTTCCAAATGCCGGCCCCGTTCACGCTCGGCAATATGCCGCGGACGATTGCAACCGTGCGATCACCGCTCACCTTTACCAGCGATTTGTCGGTGAACAAGCTGTTCCCGTTGTCGAGCGCGCATGAAGGCCTAAACCTGGAGTTGCGCATCGAGGCCCAAAACGCCTTCAATCATCCACTTTTTAGTATGGGAACGCCTGGCCCTTACGGCAGCAGTACTCTGAATGTCGGCGATCCCAGCTTCGGAGTGATCAGCAGCATGTCGCCAATCGGGCCGCGGCAGGTTCAATTGGCCCTGAAGGTCAACTTCTAAGGGCTGGCTGAATTTCTACGGGAACCCCGTTCGGCGCGAAGTTCATCTTCTGTTGGCGGACTGACGCTCTAGCCGGCGAAGGGAAGCGTTGAGAACTTCTCTTGCTCACGCTCTGAATCGAGCAGCCAATGGCACACATTTCCCTAGGCCACTCCGAGTCTTCTGCATTGCGGCGAGCCAGACGATTCGTGACCATTGTGTGTCTGCTTGCGGTCCTTGCCTTTGCATCGCCGCCACCAAACACCCTTGGCCGTCAGAACCAAAGCCCAGACCAGAGTAAAGACCAAACCAAAGCTCAAGCTAAAGATCAGGCCGCGACCATCCTCGAACTCTCTCGCGCGGATTATCTTGACCGCGTCCAAGCTATCTGGACGGCGCAGATGATTGCGCAATTCACCGGTCTCCGCTTCGAACACCAGGTCGCTTCTGCCGTTCCCGTCACTCCCATGAGTCACCTGCCCGGCTACGCTCCGGTGGATGACGACTATTACTACGAAATGGTGGCCGTACGAGCCTTCGAAAAGTACGGGCCCGAGCTCACCGTCGAGCAACTGGGCGAGCAGTGGCTCGAAAACAACGCAGGTTCCTGGGGATCGAGCGAGCAGGCGCTGCTCCTGCTCAAGCGCGGAATCAAGCCTCCCGACACCGGCCACCCCCGCTACAACAAACTATGGTGGACCATTGGGCCGCAATTCAGCAGCGACCTCTATGGCGCTCTTGCGCCCGGCATGCCCAATGTGGCCGGCGGACTGGCGCGGCGCCTCGGCCACATCAATGGTTATGCCGAAGGAACCGATGGCGGCGTGTTCATCGCCGGAATGATCAGCATCGCATTTGCCGAACCCGATACGCATGAGATCGTTCGCCAAGCCGCTACGCTCATCGACCCGCAATCGCCCTACCGTCAATCCCTCGACATGGTGATCTCCATGGCGGAAAAAGGCGTGGGCCCGGAACAAATCTGTCGCGCTCTTGAGCGGCGCTGGGGAATCGAATATCCCGCCACCAACAACGCCGTTCTAAACGGCGGATTCGTGGCCGTCGCTGTCTGGTTCGGGGAGGGCGACTTTCAGAAGACGCTGCAGCTGGCCGTGCACGCGGCCGATTTCGCCGATTCTGATTGCAACGCGGCCAATTCCGCGTCCGTGGTTGCGGCCATGCACGGCATGAAGGCGCTTCCCGCGGAACAGGTCGCCGAACTTCACGACCGGATCTTCGGTTCCCGCATGGGTCCGTTGCATCTGACTCCGCCAGTGGACGAGAGCATTTCCGCCCTCGCTCGCCGCACCGCGGCCGTCGGGCAAGCCATCCTGCTCTCCCACGGCGCCACTTTGGATTTGGACAAAGACACTCTTCGTATCCTCGTGCAGGAGCCAATCACTCAGCCCGCCGAGCTCTTCAAGCTAGCCGACCTTATGCGCTACTGGAATCGCGAATGGACCCTTGAGCGCGCCGGATTTGGAGGCGCCGGCGGCGGCCTGGAAGGCATTCGCGGCATAACTTTCCTCGATGGAGACGTGCTCTCTACTTATCCGCGCGACGAAGTTCGCGGAACGCTTTTGCGCCGCTCGGCGAAACTAAGCCAACATCCGCGGCTGACTTTCCGGGCGGGAGTTGATCCGGGTCGAGCTTGGCAATTGCAGGTGTACGTGAACGACGACAAAGTCCTCGATACGATTTTGCTCGGATCGTCTTTGCTCGGAACGTCGCCGCAACGCCTCTGGAAGACGTTCCGCCTTAATCTATCGAGCTACGCGCGACAGGATGTCGTCCTGCGCCTGTACCAGCGAGTTCTGATTCCCCACCGCGAAGCTGGAAATGCCTACTGGCGCGACCTGGCCCTTGAGTAACCTGCCCCACCGCCCTAAAGTCCCCGCGTGTCCTGCCGATGTATAAAAAAGCGAACGCAAAATAGGACGCAGTAAACGGTAAGCGTTTCTCCGATTGGAGATGAGTACAGTCTGATGTCTATCCGTGCTCTCATCGTCGACGACTCCTCGGTTATGCGAAAGATCGTGGACCGCTCCCTGCGCCAGGCAGGCATCGAGATATCCCAGACATTCGAGGCTGGGAACGGGGCCGAGGCCCTGACCGTTCTCCAGGATACCCGGGTCGATCTCATTCTCTGCGACATCAATATGCCGGTCATGGACGGGCTGGAGTTCATCAAACAGCTTCCCACCATAGAGAACGCCAAAGGCGTGCCCGTAGTCATGATCACAACCGAGGGCAGCGAAGCCCACGTGGTGCAAGCTCTGGCCTGTGGCGCTCGCGGTTACATTCGCAAGCCGTTCACCGCAGACCAGGTGAAAGAGCACGTCATCCCCATTTTGGCAGGAAAATCATGACCTCCGGGGCCCAGCCGTTATTCAGCAGTAACCCACACCAAGCTTGGCTTCCCATGCTTGAACTGGCCACGCAGGAAGTCTTCGAGCTCATGCTGGCCTCCCACCTGACCAAGCCCGTAACGCCGGCACCCGAGGCGGCCATGAACATTACTGGCATGGTGGGACTTGCCGGGCAGCTGTGCGGCGTCCTAAGCATTGCTTGTGATGAAAAGTCGGCTGCCCTCATGGCTTCCAAGATGCTGGGCATTGAATTGGACAAAGTCGGTCCGGAGATAGCGGACGCGCTCGGTGAAGTCTGCAACATGGTAGCGGGAAACTTCAAGAACAAGATTCCCGGGCTGGGGGATGGCTGCTTGCTTTCCCCACCCTCGGTAATCACCGGGAACGACTATAGTATCCACTCCATGGCACAGACTCCGGCCCTGGAAGTCGGCTTCCTGTTCGAAAACATGCCCATCATTGTGTCCGTCCAAGTCCACAGCTAGCCTCCCGGTTTGAAAACAGCTGGGTGGTTGCCTACGGACGGGCGCGTGCCCGTGTTCCCCATCCTGTGAGAGTTTCCCGGTTCGTTTGCAGACCTGGTGCGCCAGGAACGCCTGCGCCGCGGTTTCTGTCTCGCCTCGATTTCAGTTTCGTGCCGCGCTTCCTCCGAAGATGCTGGACACCAGCGCGAAGACTTCTCCGATTGCTTCGTCCAGCTCAAACGTGAAGCGCACCAAGTCCACGCCATCGAGTTCGCGGTGTTCCTTCAAGAGAATTTCCCAGGCTGGGTTGGAAACCCAATCCACTCTGCGCCGCTCATAGTAGCCGTAACCCATGCCGCGCATGCGGCAAAGCAGATCGCTCAGATGAACCAGCGCCACCAGGGGTTGCGCCGCCCCGCTGCGCTCCGGGGCATGGTGATGTGCGATGACCTGCACCATATCGTCGGCGAGGTGCCATTTCTCGGCCAGTTCGCGCCCGGTCTCGCAGTGGCTAAATCCCATGGTGGCGTGTTCCGCCTCGTCGATCGGAATCTGCTCCTTCGTTGCGTGCGCCATGGCCAGGCTAAGCTCCTTGGGAAACGCGATGCAGTTCACCAGAATTCCGATGTCGTGCAGCAGGCCCGCCATGTATGCCTTGTCACCGTCGGCCGCAGCCAGCTTCTCGCTGAATTTCCGGCACACCATGGCGCAACCCAGGGAATGCCTCCAGAACACTACCGGGTCGACTCCCCCGGCTTTTGCGGGGAAGGCATTGCCCAGGCAACAAGTGAGCAGAATCGTTTCCACCCGGCGCAGCCCCAGCGTGATCATGGCCGCCCGGATCGTTTCGGGCGACTTGGCCAGGCCGAATAAGGGTGAACCGGCCATGCGCAGGCACTGTGCCGCAATGGTGTTGTCATAAGACACTAGCTTCACCACGTCATCCAGTTTCACGCGCTCCGGCGGCAAGTTCAGCAGTTCCAGCAAAGGTACAAAAACCGCCGGAATGGATGGCATGGTCTCGATGCGCGCCACGCGCTCTCGAATGGTTGCGGCGAGGGAAGTCGGGGTCATAGCTTGCCACTCTTGAGGGACGGTTTCCAATACGCGATCGTCCCGGGAAAATGGACCAGATGAAATTTGTCGTTCAACTTGAACAGCGACTCCGAAGTCCCCAGGAAAAAATATCCGCCGTAGTTGAGATTGCTGTAGTAATGGTCGATCACCTTGGCCTTCGAGGGACCGTCGAAATAGATCAGCACGTTGCAGCAGAAAATCAGGTCCATGCCTTTCATGAACAGCATGCGGGAGTCGTCCTGCAGATTCAGCCGGCTGAAGGTGATCAGCTTCTTCACCTCCGGACGTATCTGCAGCTTCTTCTCATCGATCGGCGAGAAATACTTGCGCTTGAAATAGTCGGTGGTTGCGCGCAGTGCGTAGTCGCCGTAAATGCCGGCTTTCGCGGTTTCCACCGAACGGTCATTTAGATCCGTCGCCAGGATTTCCACCGTCCAGCCTTTTAGCAGCCGATCGCTTTCTTCCATCATGTTTATGGCCAGCGTGTAGGACTCCTCTCCCGTGGAACAGCCCGCACTCCAGATGCGCAGCCTCTTTACTACCTGCTTGCTTTTGTCCTGGACCAGTTCGGGCAGAATTATTTTCCGCAGCGCGTCGAGCTGAGGGGGGCTTCGGAACAGGCAGGTTTCTCCAATCGTCACTTCGTTGAGCAACTGCCGGAGTTCTGCTTCCCGGTTCGCATGCACAGTAAGAAGATCCCAATACTCGCGCGGAGTGCGGACTGCCAACTGTTTCATCCGCCGCCCGCAGGCGTCCGTCATTAAATAGAGCTTCTCCTCAAGCTGGAAAATCCCGCACACCTTGTACACCAGGTCCCGAATTTGCCGGAAAATGGGGTCTATGGGTTCGGCACCCTTTGAAGAAAACGGTGTCGTCATTGCGCTTTGGGTGCCGATGTTCATTTGGCTCGATACTCCAGGGTGACCGAATGGGCCTCGGTTGAGGCGACGCGAGGTGCATGGCTCTGCATCACGCGACGCGTGATTTCCTGTCCCAGTTGATCCAGGGGATAGACGGCATCGGCCTGCCCCGCGCCGTACACCAGGCCGGGCATCCCCCACACCACGGCGGAAGCTTCGTCTTGAATGATGACTTCTCCGCCCCTCTCACGAATGAGTTGTGCTCCAATCACTCCGTCCGAGCCCATGCCGGTCATTACCACGCCCAGAGCGCTCGCCCCATAAACTTGAGCGACCGAGCGAAACAGCACGTCGACCGCTGGACGGCAGGAGTTTTCGGGTCGGTCTTGATTCAGTTCCAGACGCGCGCCGACGCCGGCGCCTTTTACCGTCATGTGAGAGTTTCCCGGTGCGATCCACGCTTGTCCGGCGCGCAGCACCACCCCCGCGCTCCCCTCCTGCACTGGAATCGCCGAGTGCGCCGCCAGCCGTTCCGCCAGCAAGCGCGTAAATATCGGCGGCATATGCTGCACCACGACGATGGGAACCGGAAAGTCCCGAGGAATTCGCGGCAGCACTTCCGCCAGCGCATTAGGACCGCCCGTGGATGTCCCGATAGCCACAATCTCAATGCGCCGGTGGGCCGGTCTGCGCACCGGTACCGGCGGACGAGGCGGAGGCAATGACTTAAGCCTGGTGACCGGTCCAGCGCACAATGCCTTGATCTTCGGGAGCAGCTCGGCGCGAATCGCCGCGATCGCCGCAGCCGGGCTGCCGGTGTTGCTGGGTTTCGTCGCGTAATCCGATGCGCCCAGCGACAAAGCGTCCAGAGTCGCCGATGCCCCACGCTCGGTGAGCGTGCTGAACATGACGACCGGCAGCTTGGGATAAAGCTTGCGCAACTCCGCCAGCGTCTCCAGTCCGTTCATCACCGGCATTTCTACGTCGAGGGTGATCAGGTCCGGATGGAGCTGCGCGATCTTCGCTAGCGCAATCCGGCCGTTGCTCGCCGAACCCACCACCTCGAGCTCTGGATCTCCCGACAAGGTTTCGCAAAGCAGCTTGCGTACCACCACTGAATCGTCCACTACGAGAATGCGGATTCGAGTCATCGCTGAGTCATGCCTGCCTATTCGCTGCCGCCCCGCCAATTTCTTCGAAGCATCGATTAGCCCACCGGCGCGCCACCTCTAGGCTCCGTGTGCTCTTGCTTTGGGCTTAAACGGAGCCGGTTGGGAACGGGTTTCCGGTTTGCTGACCTTCTCGGACGCTAACTGCGCCCCCAGCACGTCATCCCAAAACGAACTTTCCGAATTGACCGCGGAGACCCCGATCTGACCCGCACGAGCTGTATGTTCCTCTCCTGCCCACTCCACCTGAAATGCTTCCTGCTTATTCAGGCGGGCGAGAGAAATCTTGCTGCCCGGCCGGAGCTTTCCCCGGATGCCTTTCAGATGAGCTCCCTGCCGGCTGACGTTGACGGTAATCACTTCCTGATCGACAGGCGGTCCGCCGTCCGCGGCGGCGGTCAGCCGGACGGGCAACGCCATATCGATCCGGGGATCGCGGCGCTCGATTTTGAACTGCGCCATGAGCTGGCTCAACTGGGCCGCGATTTCGGCCAAGTCCTGGGCCGCTTTTTGGGACTCCTGTGCGCGCGTCGAAGTACCATTGGCGGACTCGGCTACGGCCCCGATGGTGGCCGAGATGTCTCCCGCTCCCGCGGCCGCTTCGCTGGCGTTGCGCGTCATCTCATTGGTGGTCGCACTCTGCTCCTCGACCGCGGCTGCGATGGTCGCCGAAATGTCGTTGATCTGGTTGATCACGCCGCTGACCGTTCCAATCGCCGCCGCCGCCCCCTTGGTGTCCGCCTGGATGGTGGTGATTTTGTGACCGATGTCTTCGGTGGCTTTGGCGGTCTGCTTGGCGAGTTCTTTCACTTCGTTGGCCACCACGGCAAAACCCTTGCCCGCTTCTCCGGCACGGGCGGCTTCGATGGTCGCGTTCAGAGCCAGCAGGTTGGTCTGCTGCGCGATGGAAGTAATGACCTTGATGACTAAGCCGATCTCCCCGCTGGACTGGCCCAGCTTAGCCACAGTGGCGTTCGCGGCTTGCGCTGTGGTAACGGCGCTGGAGGCCACTTTGGCGGCTTCATTGGTGTTGGCCGCGATACTCTGAATGGTCGACGTCATCTCGCCGGCGCCCGCGGAAAGGCTCTGCAGATTCTGGCTGACCTGCTGGGTGACGCGGGAAACGGCGTTAGCCTGGATCGCGGTTTCTCCGGAATTGGTAGTGATCTCCTGGTTGGCAGCGAGCAGCTGCTCGCTGGCCGTTGTCAGCTTGTGGGTATGGGCCACCACCCCCCGCAGGAGCTCCTGCAGCTTGTCCATGAAGATGTTGAACAGGCGACTGACTTCACCCAGTTCGTCGCGGCTGAAACCACCAGCCATGTCCAGCCGCTTGGTGACATCTCCATCGCCCTCGGCGATGTCCTGAATCATGCGGGTTAATTGGTGGAGCGATGCGGAGATCGCCCGCACCGAGGCAAAGCTGCCGGCCAGCAGGAAAAACAGCGACAACCCGCACATCACGAACGTGGCGCGAGTGGCGCGGGTGCCTTTCTTGCCGGCGCTCAGTTCGACTTGTTTCGCACTTTCGTCCAGTTGATTGCCACTGTCCTGCATCTCCTGCTGAAGCCCGGTGTAGAGCTCGAGAGTCCGCCCGGCGGCGGTTACAGCCGCGGCTGGATCGCTCACAACTGCTTTTGCGAGCGCATCGCCGACACTCTGATACTCCTGTACCATTCGGCCCTCCCCGTCCAGCGTGGCCTGAAGCGCGGGGTCCGTCACCGCCGCTCGGGCGGCGCTGCTGCGGTCGCCCAGCAACTTGGAGTGTGTGGCCCAGTTGGCCACGGCGTCCTGCTGATCCTGGCCCTTTTTGATGCAGATCGCGTAAATATCCTCTCTGGTCATGTCGTTGTACGTGCTGGCCTCGATGTGATTGCGGATCGCTACGCCAACGGCGGCTAGTTGCGTGGTCGTCTTGGTGACGGAAGTGATACCCCAGTAGCCAGTCGCGCTCACGCAGGCCACGAACAGCAGCCCAATAATCGTCAGGCCATACAACCGCCGCTTAATAGTCAACTTCATCCAGCTTGCCCCAATCTCCTGGTACGTCTTTCCCCACCCCGGTCGCGCGTTACGAGCCTGCATCACCCGCTCTAGGCGTGCGCCGCCATGCTTCTGGTCCCGGCCGCTTGGCTGCCGCTATCGGCCTTAATCTTGAACTGGTCAACCAGTCGCCGCAGTTCGGCCGAGGTCTCCACCAGCTGCTGTGCCGCTTTCTGCGTATCGCCGGCTCCGCGCGACGTGCTCTCCGCCGCCTGCGCCACCCCCGCAATATTGCTCGTGATCTCCCCGCTGCCATGCGCCGCTTCGCTCACGTTGCGCGACATCTCATTGGTCGTCGCATTCTGCTCTTCCACCGCCGTCGCTATCGTGCTGGAGATTCCGTTCACTTGGTTAATGACCTCACTGATCGATGCAATGGCTTCGACCGCCGCCTTAGTATCGGTCTGAATGGCTTCGATCTTGCGGCTGATATCTTCCGTGGCCTTGGCAGTTTCTTTCGCCAGTTCCTTCACCTCGTTGGCCACCACGGCGAACCCCTTGCCGGCTTCTCCAGCGCGCGCGGCTTCGATGGTGGCGTTCAAAGCCAGCAGATTGGTCTGTTGCGCGATCGAAGTGATGACCTTAATAACCTGTCCAATCTCGTTCGAAGATTCGCCCAGCTTCGACACCGTAGCCGTGGTAGTCTCGGCGACCCTGACGGCGGAGGTCGCGATCCTGGCTGCTTCGCTGGCGTTCTTGGCAATCTCCTTGATACTGGCGCCCATCTCTTCGGCGCCGGTGGCAACGGTCTGCAGATTCTGGCTGACCTGCTGCGTGGCGTTGGAAACCACTTTCGCCTGAGCCGAGGTTTCTTCGGAATTGGCCGTAATCTGCTGGCTGGTGCTCGACAGTTCCTCGCTCGCTGCCGACACGTGCAGCGAATTCTCCGTGATGGCGAGGATCATGCGTTTCAGGCTGCCGTTCATCTTGTTGATCGCCGTAGTCAGGTCGCCGAGTTCGTCCTGGCTCTGAATCTTCAAGTCGTCGCGGGTCAGGTCTCCATCGGCGATGGCTTCGGCCTGAACCAGAACCGCGTGCGTTGCGCCGGAAATGCCGCGGCTCAGGAAAATAGCCACGAAGATGCCGATGCCCAGGGCGACGAAAGTCGTGGTCGCCATGGTTACGTTCATCGACTGGTTCGCAGCGTTCATGCCTTCCTTTTCCTTCTGCAGTAACTCGAAGTTGGAGTCCGCCACCTCGCCGAGGGCCTTCTTGATCGCCTCGGTGGCACGGTGTGGCCTTTCGGCAAATTCGTTGCCCGGCTTTGCACTACGGCATCCCGATCGTCACCGGTTGCATGCTTCATGGCCGTTTCTTGGGCCTCACGGAGAGCAGGGATCTGCTTCTTCATCTCGGCCAGTTGGTCCCTGTTGGCCTGCAGGCTCCACTGCGAAGCCAAGTCATCCAGCTTGGCGAGATCCTTTCCAATGTTGTCCCATGCCGAGTCGTAGAGCTTCTTGGCGGCCTCCCACTTGGCCGGTTCGGTTCCCGCAAGGACTGCCTGGCGCCCCTTGCTCTGCGTCTGATTCAGCTCCCTTTGCAGCGCCGTGAGCGCGTTAATCGTGGGCACCCGCAGTGTCATGGTGTGCTCCTGCGTTTCCTTAATAGCGCGTGCCTTCGAATAGGTGAGCACCGCGCTGAGAATCATCAACGCCAGGATCACTCCAAAACCCAGTCCCAGTTTCTTTCCCAGTGTCAGTTTCATTGTTCTTCTCCCAAGCTTCCCGAATCTCTAAAGTCAAGAACGTTGGCCGCGTCGCCCGAGCCCGCTAGCGCCCGGCCGCCGCGGTTTCCGCCACGTCCGTCATCTGGCACGCTTTTTCAATGTCCAGCACATGCATGAGCCGGTCGTTCAGCTTATGCACCCCGAGGATGATGGTCCGCACCGAACCGCGCAAGGTTTCCGGCGGCGGCTCGAACGTATCTTCCGCGACCTCGACCACATCGCCGATTTCATCCACCAGCAGGCTGACCGCGCCGTCGTCGGAGCGCACCACGACGTTCATGGCCAACATGCCCGCCGGCCGCGGCTCCAGTTCGAGCCTTCGCCGCAAATCGACCGCCGTAACAATTTGTCCCCGCAGATTGATCAGGCCGCTGACTACTCCAGGCGCCAGCGGAACTTTCGTCATGTCCAGCGAACGAATCACTTCCTGAACGCCTTTCAATTCCACGCCAAACAGCAGCTTGTCCAGATAGAACGTGCAAAACTGTGAAGTGTTCGCCATAACTTAGTTCGCAACCTCCGCTGATCTTGCGGCGAGGCCCGGCTGCGTAACGGTCGAGTCCGCACCGCGCAGAATGGCCGGAATATCGAGCAGTTCCGTCACCCGGTCCCCGATCAGGACGGAATAGAGGACGGACGCCCGGGTGGCCGCCGACTTAACGTCCGCCCGGTCTTCGACAATGTCGAGAATCTTGTCCACCACCAGGCCGAAAGAGCGTCCCTCGTGTTGCAGAACCAGCACCTGAATCGGTCCGGAATCGGCCGTGGGCGGAGCTTGCAGCGCGCGCAGTCGATTGCGGCGCTCCTCCATTACCACATTGAGGCGAATCAAGCTCAGGATCTGGCCCCGATACTGCGTCACCCACTGGCTGCCTGACATTTCCACTTGCGCCACGGGAAATTCCTCGAGGCGCGCCAGCGCGCTCAGCGGAATCGCCATGCGCGAATCGCCCGGCCCGGCGAACAACAGGAACGTTTGTTTGTCGGTCTTCGCCGCCGAATCCGTCGCTTTTGCAGTCAGGGCGCGGTCCCGGGTTTCGCTGACCACGCTGGCCCGTTGCGCCAGGCCGAGCACGTCCAGGATGAGCGCCACTTTGCCGTCCCCCATGATGCTCGATCCGGCAAAGGTCTTCACCGTTTTAAGCTGTTTGCGCAGCGGCTTGACCACGATTTCTTCGGTGTCGTTGATCTGATCCACCACGAGGCCGAACTGGCGGTCATCGGCCTGCAACACCACGATGTTGACCGCTCCGTCCGTTTCCGCAGCGGGCCGCACATCGGCCGCGAGTTTCAATTCCCGGCTGAGATAGATCAGAGGCAGCAAGCGTCCGCGCAGCCGGTAGACGGGTGCGCCATGCACCAACTCGATGCCCTTTGCCACCTCGTCGGCCTCCAACCGCACCAGTTCGAGCAGGCTAACCTGCGGAATCGCGTAGCGGTCGCCGCCGCAGGTCACCACCAGCGCCGGGATGATCGCCAGGGTCAAGGGAATCTTCACTCGCACCGTCGTGCCCTTGCCCAGCGCGGATTGCACGTCCACCGTGCCCCCGATCTTTTCTACGTTCGTCTTCACCACATCCATGCCCACGCCGCGGCCGGATACGTTGGTCACTTTCTCCGCCGTGGAGAAGCCGGGAAGGAAGATCAAATTGAAGATTTCCCGCTCGCTCATGCGGGCCGCTTGCTCGGACGTAATCACAGCGCGCTCCAGCGCTTTCTTGCGGATGCGGTCCACGTTCAAGCCGGCGCCATCGTCGGTAATTTCGATATTCACCTGCCCGCCTTCATGAAAAGCCCGCAGAATCAGGCGTCCGGTTCGATCTTTGCCCGCCTTCGCGCGGACTTCGGGAAGCTCGATGCCATGGTCCACGGAATTGCGTACCAAATGAGTAAGAGGATCTTTAATCGCCTCGATGATGGTTTTGTCGAGTTCGGTCTCCTTGCCCTCCATCTCGATGTTCACTTCCTTGCCGCAGCCGAGTGCCACGTCGCGCACCGTCCGGGGAAACTGCCCCCAGATGTTTCCGATGGGTTGCATGCGGGTCTTCATGACTTCGCCTTGCAGTTCGGTGGCGATGAGATTCATGCGCTGCGAGACCGCCTGCAGGCTGGCGTCTTCCACCGTGTTGGAAATTTGCAGAAGCTGGTTGCGCGCCAGTACCAGTTCCCCGACCAGTGTCATCAGCTTGTCCAAAACGTTGATGCCCACCCGGATCGTTTCTTGCGGAGTGTCGCGCAGTTTGGCGTCCAGAACCTGCTGGGCGGCCAATATGTCGTCATGCTTGGCCGCGCCCGAGCCCACCAGAATTTCACCAATTCGCCGCGCATCACCCTTTTCCTGTTCTTGCAACGCTAGAGCGATGTCCTCGGCCTTCACCGCACCGCGGTCGACCAGCACGCCCCCAATCTTTCCGCGTGTAGGTTTTCGCTTTGAGTCGTCGCCCCTTTTTCGTGACTCTGCAGCCGGTACCACCTGGGGCAGGGCAGGCTCTACCGTTGCCGGAACGGAATGTTTTTCCTGCGGAGACGTCGGCGTCTCCAGCTTCTCCGCTGGTTTCGACTCAAGTTTCAACTCAACCGGACCCGGCGGAGGCGATAGCACAGCCGCAGCCGGTGCACTCCCGGCGTCGCCTGCGGCGGGGGTTTGCAGCCGGGTGAGCCTCTCTCTCAGCTCTGGGTAGTCGACCTCGCCATCCTGTCCCGTCGATTGAATTTCTTTGAGCATCTGCCGGACCGCATCCACCATGCCCAGCAGCGCCGTCGTGCGTTCCGGATTGAGCGTGAGCTGCCCGTCCCGCAGCCGAGTCAGCAGGTTCTCCCCCACATGCGCAACCTTTTCCAGCTTGTTGAAACCCAGGAATCCGCACGTGCCCTTGATGGTGTGTATCGTGCGAAACACACCTGCCAGCGCCTCCTTGTCCCTGGGATTCTTCTCCAATCCCACCAGGTCGCGGTCCAACCGGTCCAGGTTCTCGTAGCTCTCCACCAGAAAGTCTTTGACGATCTCGCTATCGCCCTCATTCATCGCTACCGCTCCTTCTCAACTTGGGAATGATCCCGCTCCCTGGCAAAGGATCCCTTGCTGATGCCTGCATGACTGTTCCCCCTGGGATGGCCCATTCCTTGGGTGAGTAAGATCTCATGTTGCCGGGAATCGCCGGTTCAACCTCTTCATCTCTCCATCGTCGATTCGAGCACTTTCCATTAGCGGACATCCTCTCCTGCCTGACTCCCCAGGCGGCCGCAACCTGCGCTGTATAATCGGTGCCTGCTTATGCGAGCCTTGCTTTCCGTGTGGACGCTTTTCCTGTGTACGGAACTGCTGCAACCCGCAACACTCGTGGCTCAGGCTGCTCCTGCCAGGTCCGCCGCGACCGCGCCAGTAAAGCAAACCCAGGAACCGAGTCCTCCCGCGTCCCTCCCGCGTTTCGAAGACGTCGCCCAGAAAGCAGGCCTCACCGTCTCGCACATTTCTTCTGCCGACAAGCAATACATCGTGGAATCCATGAGCGGCGGGGTTGGGCTGATCGATTGCGACAACGATGGCAAGCTGGACATCATCACCGTCAACGGTTCCACCGTACAGCGCTACCGCCAGGGCGGCGACCCGATGATCACTCTCTATCATCAGGACACGGATGTTAAGAGTGACGATCTCAAGAGTGGCGATGTTAAGAGCAGCGATTCCAAGAGTAACGACCTCCACTTCACCGACATCACCAAGTCCGCGGGCCTCACCCGCAAAGGCTGGGGCATGGGCGTGGCCGTGGCCGATTACGACAATGACGGCCTGCAGGATATCTACGTCACCGGCTTTGGCGGCAATGCGCTCTATCACAATCTGGGCAACTGCAAATTTGAAGATGTTACCGAGAAAGCTGGCGTGGGTGCGGGAGGGTTCAGCACCGGTGCGGCCTGGGCCGATTACGATCGCGACGGCCGGGTCGATCTTTTCGTCTCGCGCTATGTCCACGTCGATATCGAGAATCTGCCGCAGTTCGGCAACGATCCGCGATTCTGCCGCTTCAAATCAGTGCTGGTGCAGTGCGGTCCCTGGGGCATGCCCGGCGAATCCGATTTGCTGTTTCACAACAAGGGCGATGGCACGTTCGAGGAAGTTTCCAAGAAGGCCGGCGTCGACGATCCTCATCATTATTACGGCTTGGGCTCGACCTGGGGCGACTACGATAACGACGGCTGGCCCGACCTTTACGTAGCCAACGATGCCGGACCGAATTTCCTCTATCGCAATAAACATGATGGAACCTTCGAAGAGGTCAGCCTGCTCGACGGAGTCGCGCTGAGCGGCGACGGCATGGCGCAAGGCTCCATGGGTGTGGGCTGGGGAGACTATCTTCACGAAGGCCGCTTGTCGATGATCGTGACCAACTTCACCGAGCAGGGAACGACGCTCTATCACAACCTCGGTAAAGACAACTTCGCCGACGTCAGCGTGCGCGCCAAGTTGATGCGGCCCACCTATCCTTACGTGTGTTGGGGCACCTCGTTTTTCGACATGGACAACGACGGCTGGCTCGATCTATTCGTGGATTGTGGCCACGTGTATCCGCAGGCAGATGCGGTTTCCGGCGGCGCGGCCTACCGCCAGCCTATGCTGCTCTTCCGCAATCATCGCGATGGAACCTTTGACGATGTTTCTTCCGCGCTCGCCGACATGCCTCTGCAATCGCGGCGGGGTGCGGCCTTTGGCGACATCAACAACGATGGCAATGTCGATATCGTCGTCCTGAACGTGGGTGAGCCGCCCTCGCTTCTGATTAATCGTAACGACAGCCCGAATCACCGTGTGCTGTTCAAGCTGGTAGGAACGAAAAGCAACAAGGCCGCAATCGGCGCTCGCGTCACGGTGAAAGCTGGCACGCTGGTGCAGTTCGACGAAGTGCGCGGCGGAGCCAGCTATCTCTCGCAGAATGATCTCCGCCTCCACTTCGGCTTGGCGGCCAACGACAAGATGAATGAAGTCAGCATCCGCTGGCCGAACGGCGAAACCGAAATTCTGCGCGACGTGCCCGCTGATTTTATTTATACCGTCGTCGAAGGTGAGGGAATTCAGCGGAAAGTCGCACTGCCTGCCTTGACGCGGCCCTGACGTCCTGTCGGTTATTCGGAGCACTTTTCTCAAAGTCCTTACATTTCCCAACTACCGGTCAAGTACCATCCGAGCAGCGTGATGGGAATCGGAGAATCTGGCAAGAACTTCATCGAAATAGGCAAGCGGCCCAAGGCCCAGGAAGGTATTCTTAGTCTTGCCGTGCCCTTATGAAGGCAGACATAATTTCGTAGCGCGGGAGAAAACAAATGCAAAAGCGCAAACTTGGAAAAGGCAACTTGGAAGTCTCAGCCCTCGGCCTTGGCTGCATGGGAATGAGCTTTTCCTACGGCCCACCCAAAGACAAGCAGGAGATGACAACTCTTCTCCACGCCGCCGTGGATCGTGGCATCACCTTCTTTGACACCGCTGAAGTCTACGGCCCGTTCACGAACGAGGAACTTGTGGGTGAAGCGCTGGCTCCGTATCGCGGCAAAGTGGTAATCGCCACCAAGTTTGGATTCGATCTCAGCGGCAAAGATAATAAGCCGGGCGCGGCGGGCGTGAATAGCAAGCCCGAGCACATCAAGCAGGCGGTCGAGGGCTCCCTCAAGCGGCTCAAAGTTCAGACCATCGACCTGCTCTATCAGCACCGGGTCGACCCCAACGTGCCCATCGAAGATGTCGCCGGCGCGGTGAAGGAACTGATCCAGGCCGGCAAGGTGAAGCACTTCGGCATGTCGGAAGCGGCAGCCAAGACCATTCGCCGCGCACACGCGGTTCAGCCGGTCACGGCGGTGCAAAGCGAATACTCGCTGTGGACCAGAGGCCCCGAAGCGGAAGTACTGCCGACGCTGGAGGAACTCGGAATCGGCTTCGTGCCGTATAGTCCGCTGGGCAAGGGCTTCCTCACGGGCGAGATCGACGAAAACAAAAAATTCGACAGCACCGACTTCCGCAGCACCCTCCCTCGCTTTACGCCGGAAGCTCTCAAGGCGAATCGTGCGCTCATTGACCTGCTCGGCAGCATCGCGAAGCGGAAGAACGCCACTCCCGCTCAAATCGCACTCGCCTGGCTCCTCGCCCAAAAGCCGTGGATCGCTCCGATCCCGGGCACGACGAAACTGAACCGCCTCGAAGAGAATATTGGTGCGGTGACCGTGGAACTGACGGCTGAAGATCTCCGCCACATCGATAGCGCCGCCTCAAAGATCAAGGTGGAAGGCGCTCGATATCCGGAAAAACTCGAGCGAATGACCGGCCTCTGAACGTCAAACTAACTGCGAAGGGAGAGATGAATCATCAGGAGCCGAACTTGAAAAAAACTACTTTCGCTCGGATGGAACAGATCACCGACGAACAATATCGCCCCTGGAAATAAAGGACATTTGCATGAGCAAAAAGCCAACGAACGACTCTCTGAAAGACCACCTTGCCCGATCCAGTGAACTCAACATCACGGTGACCGGAAGAAAGTCAGGACGCGCCATCTCCATCCCGGTCTGGTTCGCATCGGACGACGCGACCCTGTACCTCTTGCCCGTTAAGGGTTCAGATACGCAGTGGTACAAGAACGTGCTCAAGAACCCGTCGCTTCATATCGAAGCGGGCGGCGCAGAAGCCGCGTTAAAGGCTGCTCCGGTCACTGATCCCAAACAGGTCTCGTCCGTGGTCGAGAAATTTCGCCAGAAGTACGGAGCGAGCGACGTGAAGAAGTACTATTCGAAACTCGACGTTGCCGTGCTCCTGAACCTGCCCGCGCAATCCTAATCGTAAAAAGAGGTATCCTCGAAACGTGAAGAGCAACGTCAAAACTGCACTTGCATGGCGGACTCGCACGCTCGCGAAATCGAACGATCCCTCCACCTCCACTTTAGCCCGCCTGATCGCCGCCTACGCTCCTCACGACGGCAGTTTTGAGCTGGCCATCCCTGGTTTGCACGCCAGCCGCTTTTCCCGGATTAACAAGGAGTGTGTGCATGCCCTCCGCGTGTCTTCTTTGTGCATCGTCGTACAAGGAGCCAAGACCGTCATCGTAGGCGACGACGTCTACGAATACGACGCTTCGCGCATGATCGTGTTTTCCGTAGCTCTGCCCGTTGCTGCGCAGATCACGCAAGCCAGCCATTCCGCGCCCTACCTCGCTCTCAAGCTGGACCTCGACCCGCACAAGATTGCCGAGCTGGTGTTGAAGGTATATCCGCACGGCTTGCCTCCCGTGCAGGAACGGAGAGCAGTCTACATCGCTCCGGTGGACGAGAGCATTGTCAACGCCGCGACCAGGTTAATGGAGTGTCTTGCGCATCCCGGGGACGCTGAACTTCTCGCCCCGCTTGTGATCGATGAGATTTTGATCCGGCTGCTGCGCAGCCCCATCGGTGTTCGCGTCGCTCAAATGGGCTTTGCCGAGTCTAGCGTGCAACGGGTCGCGAAGGCGATCTCCTGGCTGCGCGCCAACTTCCCGCAACCCATGAAGGTTGAAGACTTGGCCGGACTGGTGCACATGAGTGTTTCCTCTTTCCACGAGCACTTTAAGTTAGTCACCTCGATGAGTCCGCTGCACTATCAAAAAGTGCTGCGACTGCAAGAAGCGAGGCGCCTCATGTTATCCACGGTAATGGACGCGAGTAGCGCGAGCCAGCGCGTGGGCTATCTAAGCGCGTCGCAGTTCAGCCGAGAATACAGCCGCTTTTTCGGCAGCGCGCCATCCAAAGACATCTCCCGATTGCGTCAGGAGACTGGACTTTGGGTCTGACCGTCAGGGGTCATTGGCGGAAACCAGATTTAACGGCAACTATCCGAGGTCGTGCGCAAGGCTGACCATTCTTCTTCTGCGAATTGCCGCATAATCGGCAATTATGAAGGCCAGAGCCTACTCTCAAACCGGCTCATGCTGTCCGTTGCCCGACTTGTGGCGCGGGTACGGGTGAGAAGTGCGAGCTTAACAGCAGACAGCCTCGGACAGAGCCGCTTCGTAACCGACGCTTAATCGCGGCGGATTGATGGTCGCGCTAAGTACGGCCTGAGCTGGTTGCGTTTCAAAGCAGCGCACGGCTTGCGTGAGCTGCAAATCCACCTCATCCGCGATGGCAATTATGTCCGAGAGCAATCGGTCGTGGTCGAGTTCGGCCCGGTGAAGATGTAATGTTTGGAATATGACCACTTCGAGCAGCCTTGACTCCTCGACCAGCATGCTGCGAGAGTACCCTTGGTTTCGCCTCGTTTGTCCGTGCGCGATAGCGGCAACGGGGATGGGCGAATCGGCATCCGCCGCAAGGCATAGGCGGGAAGCCACATCACGAAAAACCTCGGGCAGATGGAGTGCACGGTCCTCATCGCTGAGCGCAACCTGGGTGAGTGAGGGGAGAAGATTCACCCGCCTCAGCCATTCCTTAACGGTAGGTTTGAGCTCCCGCTTCAATATGGTCGCTACACTCTTTAACTCCATGGGGCATCTCCGTATCACCATTTACGCTGCGTTTGGTCTTATTCTTCGGCCAATTTGAACTCTCTCACCGGCCTCCCGGCGGTGCTGTGATAACCGTCACCGTGTGCTGTGATTAGCCCGCGTGTTGTGGCGCATGCTCGCTATCGGCGTTTCAAATCTGGCTAGCTGTTGTAAAACAGGCGTGGGTGTTGAAAAAGTCCATTTTCCTCAAAATAGCCGGAATGAGAGATAGAAAATGTCTAGGCAAACCGAGAAAGTCGTTCGCAGGGCTTCCTAATACAAAGCTTTTTCGGCCATTTGCTGCTGAGTGAGTTTTTCAACAGCCACAGGCGATTCCGCTCACCGACCGGTACTACCCGAACCAACTCACCCTCACTCGATCCCCATCTGCCTCTGGATCTGCTCCAGCGACGCGCCTTTCGTCTCCGGAACCATGGTCTTCACCCAGAGAAGTTGGAGCACCATCATGCCGCAGAAAAACGAGAACACGTAGCCGATCGGGAAGGAAGAAACCATCTTCGGGAAGAAAGTGGTGAGCAATGCGGCGAAGATCCAATGCGTGCCGCAGCCCAGGCTCTGGCCCTCCGCGCGATGGCGGTTGGGAAATATTTCGGAGATAAAAACCCAAATCACCGCTCCCTGGCCGATCGCGTGTGCGGCGATGAACGCGAAGATGCAAACCGGCACAATCAGGAAGTGGCCGGTAAAAAAAGCCCACGCCACCAGGCCCAGCGAAGTGATGTATCCGAACGAGCCGATATAAAGAAGAGTACGCCGGCCCAGCCGGTCAATCAGCCAGAGACCAACAAAAGTGAAAATCAGATTGGTGATGCCGATGCCGATCGATTGCAGCAGCGCGGCCTTTGCCCCGAGCCCGGTCAGCTCGAAAATGCGTGGCGCGAAATACAAAATCGCATTGATGCCAGACATTTGATTGAAGAAGGCAATCAGGATTGCGAGCAGGATTGGTTTACGCAGCCGCATCGTCCAGAAGTGTCCAGACGACGATTTTTGTTCCGACGCGGTGGCCGCCATAATCTCATCGGCCTCGGCCGCGATCTGGGCCTTCGGGGCTTCGGGCTCGATGCGTTGCAGTACCTGCGAGAGCGGACTCCCGGTCGCCCTTCCGGCTTAGCAGCCAACGTGGACTTTCCGGGAGTCCAAAGCAGAACGCCGTATAAAGCAACGACGGAAACGCCGCCACTCCCAACATCCACCTCCATGCGTCCGCGCCAATGCCGGCCAACATCGCGTTCGATACGTAAGCGATCAGGATGCCAAAAACAATGTTGAACTGGAACATCCCGGCAAGCTGTCCGCGATGTTTAGGCGGCGCAATCTCCGAGATGTACATCGGCGCCACCACGGTCGAGATCCCAATTCCCAACCCGCCAATCACTCGCGCGATGATAAATATGGTGACGTTCGGTGCCCACCCCGAACCCACCGCCCCCACAAAATAAAGTATGCCGATCCACAGCAGCGTGGCCTTGCGTCCGAAGCGGTCAGCCGGCCAGCTGCCCAGCAGTGCGCCGACGACGGTGCCATAAAGCGCCGAGGCCATCGCGATGCCGTGCAGTCCGGGACTCAGCCCCCAAAGCGCCTGAATTGTTTTTTCGGCGCCGGAAATAACTACCGTGTCGAAACCGAAAAGAAATCCGGCGAGTGCCGACGTGAGCGACCAGAAGAAGATGCGACCATTCATAAGTGGGTAGACATAAATCGGCTCGAGGCATCCTGCTAAAACGGTGACGACGTATTCTTGCTAACGTAATCCGGCGATGTCACGTCCAGCCAAGGTCGGATATCACAATAACCTCATCGCCGCCTGTCAAGCAAATGTGCCATTAGGGGAAGGAAGGCGCAAGAGCTTGCACATGGCCCATCTGAGCTGTTGACGAAATCGCACCTGCAATGCCAAGGTTGCAAGGGGCATTCCAATGCTTGGGCCGAACCGAGGAGATAGCCTTGTCAATTACAGAGATTTCCGGTTTTCCGGCTCCGAAACGCCGGACTGCTCCCTTCCAGTTGGTCGCAGTTTGTCTTTCGCGCCGCGGCCGGTTTGATTTTTCCTTTCCATTCATTCTGGCATGTCTAATTGCGGCTTCTATTCCTGCTACCGTCACTCCCGCACTCGGCGAACAAAACTCGCTCGGCACCGCCACGCTGACCCTCGATACGTGCCAGGACACGGGTTTGCCCAACGGAACCTGTTACCGCGCCGTGATCTCAGATTGTCCTGAGTCCACGGGCGAATTCGCGGTGGCCGTCAAGATCAACGAGGCCCCCAACCCGAACCTCCTGAAAGGCACAGTGTTCTTCACCACCGGCGGCGGAGGCGAACTGTTCTACGACTACGACCCTTCCTATCTCGGTAGCGCCAAATGCCCCGACTCGAATTGCGGGCTGATGGTAGTCCAGTCGATAAACTCGGCGAATTTCCGGACTGTGCAAACTAACTTCGAGGATCCGGCAAATATAATTCAAGAACCAGCGGGCTGGCTGACCGGGCCTTCAGCCGATGGTCCCCGGAGTCTCGCTTGCCGTTACGCAACCCTGGTTCACGCCGTTTGGACGATTCTTCTCCAAAGCGATACTTCGCATCCCGTCTGCGCTACAGGAAACAGTGGAGGCGGAGCCGCTATTGCCTATGCCATCACGCAATACGGTATGGGAAACAATTCGGGTCCGGGACCGTTCTTTACCATGGTGGAACCAACCTCCGGTCCTCCTTATGGCCGAATTGATCACGGTTGTGAGGGTTCGGCCGCTCCGGTTGAAATCGTGAGCTGTCCCGCAGGCGATAGAATCTCCGAGAACTACGGCATTGAAACGGCCCAGGAGTTTGTCGATCCCGCCTACTCCTCGGACTCCTGCGTCAGGGACATTCAGAGCAATGGAAGAGACGGCGATCCCAACTTCTACCACGACAGCGTTCTTTCCGATGACTTTCCGGCACCCAGCTACAAGACTTTCGTGAGGGCCCTTTACGGCAGCGAGGATCTCAGCGAGGCCGTCCCGCTTGGTCTTGAGTGGTACAACGCCATAACATCCTCCAAGACGGTAGCGTGTATCGCCGGAGCACCCCACGAATTGCCCTCGAATTTCGAGGCAGCCACGACCATCGTGAGTGATGTAACCACTCTTTGCAAAAGTGATAAGCGATGAATCGGGAGCACTCCGGCTTCATCGCCGTTCGGAAGAGGGCGGGATTTAGGATAACCGGAGTTCGAAGGTAAGCTGGCTAAGATCAGAATTGTCAGGGTCGCGACCGAATTGGCCCCCCAGGAAGCCTCCTGCATCACTTGCCGGTCAGGGGATATCCTTTCTCCCGCCAGTCGCGAATGCCGCCATCCATGGAGATGACGTTGGTGTAGCCCATCTTCTGCAGATTGTCGGCCGCCAGCGCCGAGCGGAATCCGCCGCCGCAGTAAAGCACAATCTCCGCGTTGAGATCGGGCACGCGGGCCTCGATGTCGCGCTCGATGATGCCTTTCCCCAGGTGAATCGCGCCCGGCAAGTGGTCCTTGGCGAATTCGCTCTCTTCGCGCACGTCCACCAGAAGAAACTTTTCTCCGCCGTCTATCTTCTTTTTCACTTCCGCCACGTTGGTCTCCTGCACCCGCGTCTTGGCATCATCCACAATCTTCAGAAAGCGCGGAGGATGTTGGTGGGCCATAACGTTCTCTCCTTACAGTCAATCGGCGATAAACATCCTACCAAGCGCCGCTGAATCGTGCATCGGTGAAGCCCGAAGCCCAAAGCCCGAAGCCCGAAGCCCAAAGCCGGAAGCCCAAAGCCGGAAGCCGGAAGCCCGAATTCCGCCTTCTCATTTAGCATGAACAAGTGAGAAAGAACGAAGCTCCCCGCAAGATCGGCCTGGCACGCGCTTTATCGAAGCTAGGCTACTGCTCGCGTTCTCACGCGGAGGAGTTGATTCGCAGCGGGCGCGTCAGCCTCAACGGAAAAATCCGGCGCGATCCGGAGACGCCCGTGCCTGGGAAGCAGAATCAAATTGCCGTCGATGGGAAACTGGTTACGGCACAAGACAAAATCTATCTCATGATGAATAAGCCGCGCGGCATCGTGACCACGGCATCGGACGAAAGAGATCGCTCCACGGTGTACACCATACTGAACACACGTTCAACAGGGAGAATGCCACTGCCCGCAGAAAACACGCCGTGGGTCGCCCCCGTCGGCCGCCTCGACAAAGCCAGCGAAGGCTTGCTCTTGCTGACCAACGACTCCGCGTGGGGCGCGCGCATCGCCTCTCCAGAAACGCATTTGGACAAAACTTATCATGTCCAGGTCGGGACCGTCGCCGATGAGAAGTTCGTCACGGGCGCTGCTTAACGGCGTGCAATCGAACGATGGAGAAATGTTGCGGGCGAAGCAGGCGCGCTGCCTGCGCGCAGGCCAGAAAAAGTGCTGGCTCGAGATTGTTCTCGACGAAGGCAAGAACCGCCAGATCCGGCGCATGATGGAGAGCCTGGGCGTCGAAGTGTTGCGATTGCTGCGCGTCGCCATTGGCCCGCTACAGCTAGGTAATCTCGCGAAGGGCGCTCATCGTTCCCTCACCGCCGATGAGAAGCGCAGCCTCGATCGCGCGCTGCGAGGAAATTCATGAGCGGCCTCACCTTTCTCCCAGCGGTTTCCATGGCCGGGCAAATCCGGAAAGGAAAGATTTCTCCCGTCGAACTCGTAGAAGCCCATTTGGCGCAGATCGAAAAACTGAATCCTAAGCTAAACGCATTTGTGCAACTCGATGCCGAGCGGGCGCGCCGTGCCGCTCGCGACGCCGAGAGTGCTGTCATCCACGAGAAGACGCAGCACAAACCCCTCGGCCCTCTGCACGGCGTTCCCATCAGCATCAAGAGTTCCATCAGCGTGGCTGGTCTGCGTTGTGAAGCCGGAACTCGCCTGCGCGCCGGATTTGTGGCGCAACAGGATGCGCCGCTGGTGGCGCGCCTGAAGAATGCCGGCGCAATCGTTCTGGGTGTTACCAACACCCCTGAACTTCTCATGGCTTGGGAAACCGACAACCTGCTCTATGGCCGCACCAACAGCCCATGGGACTTGGAACGCACGCCCGGCGGCTCCAGCGGGGGCGAGGCGGCAGCGATTGCCGCAGGCATGTCCGCGGGGGGCGTGGGCAGCGACGGCGGAGGTTCCATTCGCGTGCCCGCTCACTTCAGCGGCATCTGCGGCTTGAAGCCGACCCCAGGACGAATCCCCGCGACCGGACACTTTCCCGTATCCGCGGGGCCGTTTGCACTGATCGGCGTCGTCGGCCCCATGGCACGCACCGTTGCCGACCTGAAAGTTCTCTTTGAAGTGATGCAAGGCCCCGACCTCGCGGACACTTGCTCAGCGCCGGTGCCCGTGCGCTGGCCGAGTGGCGACGACATCACGAAACTGAGAATCGGCTATTTCGAAGACGACGGCCGCACGCCGGTCACTTCGGAAATTCGTGCCGCTGTTCGCACTGCGGCAGAAGCCCTGCTCCGCGCTGGATTTCAGGTGGAACCCTTTCGGCCAGCGGGACTCGAAGAAGCGCGCCGCCTGTGGCACAAGTTCTTCGTGACTGCCGGAGGAATGTTGCTGCGCCCGATGTTCAAGGGGAGGGAAGCCGACCTCAGCCCGATCCTGAAGCAGTTTCTGGACTGGTCAGCCGCTGAGCCCGTACTCACTGGCGAGACCTTGCTCGACGCCTGGGTTCGCCGCGATGCCGCGCGCGCCCAATTCTTCGCGCAGATGCAACGCTATCCCATTCTGTTATGCCCGCCGGCGGCCGTCCCTGCCTTCCGGCACGGCGAGCGCAGTTGGCAGGTCGAAGGCAAAACCGTCAACTATCTCGACGCCTGGAGCTATACGGAATTCTTCAACCTTCTAGGCAATCCCGCCGCGGTGGTTCCCGTGGGCCGCTCGCCGGAAGGCCTGCCCATCGGCGTGCAGATCGTCGGACGCCCGTGGGAAGAAGAGCAGGTGTTGTCCGTCGCCGCCGCGCTGGAGAAGCAGTGCGGCGCGTGGAAGATCCCGCCGAATTCGTAACCACGAATCTTTCCAATAGTATTTTTGCATTATTCCCCGCTCGCACTCACCTAGGTAAGTTGAATGGCACGCGGTTTCAGTCACTGTGGGACTGAGTCCGCTGCGGTTAGTTGCCTAAGCCTGATTCCGATGACAGAAAACTTACGATCCAAAGGGTTTGTTGGCCGGCCCTTGTCCTGGCTGCTCCCGTTTCTGGTGATCTCCGCGGCGTACTTGTACACCTTCCCGCAGCCCAACATCTTCTATGCCGGAGTGGTGCTGTTGCATGCGCTGACCGGCGTGATTGCTGCGATTCTGCTGATCCCCGTACTCTTTCGCCTCCTGCGGAATGGAAGCCTCTTTGCGCGCGTCGGCTGGCTACTGGTGGCCGCAGGCGCTGTCCTGGGACTTATTCTCATCAAGACCGGCACGCCACGCACGGAATGGAAATGGCTTTATCTCCATATCGTGATCTCGCTCCTCGGAGTCGGCCTTCTGATCGCCGACAAGCTGGGAGAGCGTGGATGGTTAGCCTCGAATGCCGCGACATCCGTTCTTCGCACGGCAATCTGCCTGGTCGTGCTGGCCGGCATCGGCTACGGCGCGCGCTACGTGCGCGAAGGTTGGCAGACCCGCTCCCGCATCCGGAATCCCTCCATGCCGCCCGACAACATGAACGGCGAAGGTGATGGGCCCGAAGGCTCGTTTTTCCCCAGTTCCGCGCAGGTCTACGGTAAGCAGAAAATTCCCAGCAAGTTTTTCATGGAGTCCGACTCCTGCAAGCGCTGCCACGAAGACATTTACAACCAGTGGTTCAGTTCCGCGCATCATTTTTCTTCGTTCAACAATCAGTGGTACCGCAAGTCGATCGAGTACATGCAGGATACGGTTGGCACCAAGCCTTCGAAGTGGTGCGGTGGGTGCCACGACCCGGCGCTCCTCTACAGCGGGCTCATGGATACTCCGATCAAGCAGATCGTGCATCGTCCGGAATCGCAAGCCGGCCTCGGTTGCATGATGTGCCACTCCATCGCCGACGTGAAGAGCACCATGGGCCAGGCGGATTTTTATCTGGAGTATCCCAAGCTTCACGAACTCGCCGCCACGCAGAATCCCGTGGCGCGCGCCCTGCACGATTTCCTGATCCGTTTGAACCCAGAACCGCATCGCCGCGTATTCCTCAAGCCCTTCATGAAAACGCAGACCGCGGAGTTCTGCTCTACCTGCCACAAGGTGCACCTCGACGTGCCAGTGAACCATTACCGCTGGTTCCGCGGCTTCAACGAATATGACAACTGGCAGGCCAGCGGAGTCTCCGGGCAAGGTGCGCGCTCGTTCTACTATCCGCCCAAGCCCCAGCAGTGCGCCGATTGCCACATGCCCATGGAGTCTTCGAAAGGCGCGGGCAACATCAACGGGGTCGTACACTCGCATCGCTTCCCCGGCGCCAACACCGCGCTGCCCACCGCAAATGAAGATGCCGCTCAACTGAAACTCACCGAGGCCTTCCTGAAGAGCGGCGCCCTTACGGTGGATATCTTTGCGCTATCTCCCGCGCGGGCGCAGGTACAGGGGAAGACCGGCGCGGCGAGTCCATCGGACCTGGCCACCACATTCGCGGTTGGCGAAGAAGCGGAAACCAAGATCACTCCGGAAACAGGTGGAGAAGTTGCCCCGGTTACTGCTCCGTTGAACCGCGTGCAGCCCGCCCTGCGCCGCGGCGATACCGTTCGCGTGGATGTTGTCGTACGCACCAAGAAGGTTGGACACTTTTTCCCCGGCGGCACCGTCGATGCCTACGACACCTGGCTCGAACTGAAGGGCACGGACGACAAAGGCCAGACCATCTTCTGGAGCGGCATGGTGGAAGGCGATGGCAAAGGTCCGGTGGAAAAAGGCGCGCATTTCTATCGCTCGCTGCAGATCGACGCGCACGGCAATCCCATCAACAAGCGCAACGCCTGGGCCACGCGAGCCGTCGTGTATGTGCGGCTCATCCCGCCGGGCGCGGCAGACACTGTGCACTACAGAATGTCGATTCCTGAAAACGCCGGCAACAAGATCACGTTGCACGCACGCCTGTGCTACAGGAAGTTTTCGTGGTACGGCACGCACGAAGCTTTCGCCGGGCAGCCCGACCCGGCGTCGCAGAACCCCGTTTCCCCCGATTACGACGATCGTCCAACGGTGTTCACGGCATCGCTGAGCGGCGTTTCGGCGAAGCAGGAGAAGATTCCCGACCTGCCTATCGAGACTGTGGCGGAAAACGAAGTGACCCTCCCCGTAGTCGCGCATAACGCGCCTGCTCCCCTGCCGAAGACAATCGCTCTCAAAGAGGAATGGCAGCGCTGGAACGATTACGGAATCGGTCTGTTTCTGCAGGGCGACCTGAAAGGCGCGGCCGCCGCATTCCAAAAGGTGACGGAGGCGGATCCAAACAATCCCGACGGCTGGGTCAACATTGGCCGTTGCGCCGTGCAGGAAGGTGACATGGAACGCGCCCGCGCTGTGCTCGAGAAAGCGCTGGCCCTGTCTCCTAACTTGGCGCGAGCCAACTTCTTCTACGCCCGCGTGCTGCGCGCGGACGGAAACTACGATGGCGCCGCCGCACGCTTGCGCATCGTTCTGACTCAATATCCGCGCGACCGCGTTGCGATCAACGATCTGGGACGCATTCTTTTCCTGCAGCGCAAGTACGCGGATGCCGTGAAGGTCCTCGAATCCGTGCTGGCGATCGACCCCGAAGATTTGCAGGCACACTATAACTTAATGCTATGCTATGGAGGCCTGGGGAACGACAAGCTCGCGAAGGAGCACCAGGCGCGCTACTTGCGATTCAAGGCCGACGAGTCTTCGCAAGCAATCACCGGACCGTATCGCCAGTTGCATCCCGAAGACAACAACGAGCGGCAAGCGGTCCACGAACACGTCTCCGTACCGCTGCCAGGTCTTGTCACGAACCATGTGGGCACGGGCAAAGCCCGGCTCGCATCCGCCGCCGGAGGCTCCCGATGACGCGTCCTTGCCTAAGCCTCCTCCGTATCGCTGTGTCTCTGTGGTGGGTTCTATCTCTGGCGGTCACCGCCCACGCCCAGCAAATCCACTTCCGCGACGTCACCGCGGGGTCAGGAATCCGTTTCACGCACAATAATGGCGCTTTCGGAAAAAAGTGGCTTCCTGAAACTATGGGTCCCGGCTGCGCTTTCATCGATTACGATAACGACGGCTATCCCGACATTCTCCTGGTCAACGGAGAAGATTTTCCCGGGCACGCTCACGGCGGGGCGACGACTCCAAAGCTATACCATAACAACCGCGATGGAACCTTTACCGATGTAACCCGCAAGGCGGGATTGGCAGTCCCCATGTTCGGCATGGGAGTAGCGGTCGGCGACTATGACAACGACGGCTTTGACGACATCTTCATCACCGCTCTCGGCCAAAGCCATCTCTTCCACAACAATGGAAACGGCACCTTCACCGACGTTACCAAGATTGCCGGCCTGCTCGGCCCAAGCGAGTTTTCCACCAGCGCCGCGTGGGTTGACTACGACCGCGACGGCAAACTCGATCTCGTCGTCGCGAACTACGTGCAGTGGACCGAGCAGACCGACCTCTACTGCACACTCGACGGCGCGCACAAATCCTATTGCACGCCGGAATCGTATAAAGGAACCTCGGTGCGCTTGTGGCATAACCTGGGCGGCGGCAAGTTTGAAGACGCTACGCAGAAAGCCGGCCTCGGCGATCCAACTTCAAAAAGCCTCGGCATCGCCATCCTCGATTACAACGCCGACGGCTGGCCTGACATTCTGATCGCCAACGACACTCAGCCCAACAAGCTCTATCTGAACAAGAGGGACGGCACCTTCGAAGAGCGCGGCGTGGCCGCTGGAATCGGCTTCAGCGAAGATGGCGTGGCGCGTGCCGGCATGGGCGTCGATGCCGCCGACTACGACCGCAGCGGGCACCCCAGCGTTCTCATCACCAACTTCGCCAATCAGATGGCCTCGCTCTATCACAACGAAGGCAACGGCTTGTTCGTGGACGAGGCTCCGCAATCCGAAGTGGGCCGCGCCACGCTGGTCACGCTGGGCTTCGGCTGCTTCTTTTTCGATTACGACAACGACGGCTGGCCGGACATTTTCGTCGCCGACGGCCACATCGAAGACGCGATCGAGCGCGTGCAGAAACGCGTGACCTACGCCGAGCCTTCGCATCTTTTCCACAACCTGGGCGGAGGCAAGTTTCAGGAAGTGACGATGCAGATGGGGCCGGCTTTTGCCGCGCCGAGAGTGGCGCGGGGCGCGGCTTACGCCGATATCGATAACGACGGCTTTCTGGACGTTCTCGTCACGACGAATTCCGGCCCAGCTTTCCTGTTCCACAACGAGGGCGGCTCGAATCACAGCCTGCGCCTGAAACTGGTCGGCACAAAATCGAATCGCGACGGCATCGGCGCGGTGGTGCGGGTTACGTCAGGCAACGACAAGCAGTCGAAAATGCTGCGCTCCGGCTCGAGTTATCTTTCGCAAAGCGAACTGGTACTCACCTTCGGCCTGGGCGCGCAAGCAAAAGCCGAGAGCGTTGAGATTCAATGGCCCAGCGGCCAGGTGGACAAGCTTTCCAACATCAACGCCGGACAGACCGTGACGGTCGAGGAAGGACAGGGCGCGGTCGGGAACCGGCCCTACAGCGAGTCG
Source organism: uncultured Acidobacteriaceae bacterium (assembly GCA_963749985.1). GTDB lineage: Bacteria > Acidobacteriota > Terriglobia > Terriglobales > Acidobacteriaceae > Sulfotelmatobacter. The sequence continues at coordinate 64,647 of CAVVOS010000014.1, forward strand.
GTTGCAGCATCCAAAAAATAAGTTTGCCATTCCGAGGAGCGAATGCGACGAGGAATCTGCTGTTGGCTGCGCCGCGAAAGTGGTTTTCGCTTTACCCTGTGTTCCCCGTGCCCGCTGTGGTTAAATCGTAGTCGAATGAGTCCTCGAATTTCAGTTGCTCTCGCCGGCATACTTCTGGCAGCGTTTGGCCTGTTCGCGTCCGCCCCGCAAACTCCATCGAAGGCGAATCCGGTGGAGGCCGCGCGCCTGAACAACCTCGGCGCAGCTTACATGAACCAGCAGCTTTTCGAGAAGGCGCTGAAGTCGTTTCAGCAAGCGGCCGAGCTCGATCCCAAGCTGACGATGGCGCGGCTGAATGAAGGCATCGCCCTCCTGAACCTGCAGAAGATCGACGAAGCGAAAGCCGCGTTGCAGGACGCGCTCAAGCAAGACCCGAAGAATCCGAACGCGTGGTACAACCTGGGCCTGCTGGCGAAGAACACGGGCGATGTTCAAGCCGCGATTGACGCGTTTCACCACGTGGTGGAGCTCGATGCGAACGACGCCGACACCTGGTATTTCCTGGGCACGGCCTATGTGCAGTCGAAGCAGTTTCCGCAAGCCATCGACGCTTTCCAGCACGCGCTGCAACTCAACCCGCTGCACGCCTCCGCCGAGTTCGGTTTATCTCGCGCCTACCAGCAATCGACTGACGTCGACCACGCCCGCGAGCACCTGAAGAAATTTCAGTACATCACGCAAAACAAACTCGGCGCGCCCATGAGCCTGGCCTACGGCGAGCAAGGGCAGTACTCGCGCGCAGTCGAGTCGCCCTCGGCGGTGTTGAAAGCGCCGGCGCAGATTAAGGTGCGGTTTGTGGACGTGACGAAGGAAGCGGGGATCGTTGGGAAGCTAAGAACGAGCGAGTCCGACGGAACCGGCGCGGGACTGGCTCCCGGGGCTTGTTTCTTGGATTACGATGGCGATGGACTCCCCGATGTCTTGGTCGTGGATAGCGGCCCCGAAGGAGGGCTTGGCCTTTACCACAACATTGGAGCGGGCAAATTTGAAGATGTGACTAGGAAGGCAGGACTTGATCCTGGTCTTCGCGGGGTCAGCTGCGCCGCAGGTGATTACGACAACGACGGGTTCGTCGACTTGGCCGTTAGTTTTGTCGGTCGGGTTACGTTGCTGCACAACGAAAAAAACGGAACGTTCAAAGACGTTACTCCGTCGGCGAAGATTGGCACGAATGGTCCCACCGCGGGTCTGACCTTTATTGACTACGACCATGACGGCGACCTGGATCTATACATGGGCCGTTTCTGGACAGACCTGTTTATTCCCTCTGCGCCCCGTCTCGCCTCAAATTCTATGTGGCGCAATAACGGCGATGGCAGCTTTACGAACGTTACCGATTCTGTGGGTTTGGCCGATACAGAGCCAACGTTTGGAGCGATTGGAAGTGACTACAACAATGATCGTGCCATAGATCTGATCGCAACCGGAGCGAAAGGGAGCGTCATTTTCGAAAATCCCCGGGAAGGTGCATTTAAGATTCGCGTTCCGTGGACGAAAGGGATACCTCAGTCCACTGCAGGCATTGCGGTCCTGGATTTCGATCACGACGCCTGGATGGACTTAGCCTTTACGCACGAGGGTGCGCCCGGCATCACTCTCTGGCGCAACAACCACGGCAAGACTTTCGATCGCGTTCCTCTGCCCGAAACCAATTGGGTTCGCGGTTACGGCGTCGCCGCCATCGACTACGACAATGACGGCTGGGTCGATCTCGTTGCTGTCGGCGAAACGAAAGAAGGCAAGGGCGAGGTGCGGCTCTTCCGCAATCTTGGAGCCGATGGTTTTAAAGACGTCACCGCTGACGTTGGCCTCGACAAGATTCAACTCAACGAGCCGCGCGCGATCATCACTGGCGATTACGATGGCGACGGTGCGACCGATCTGCTGATCACGCAGAATCACGGTCCCGCCGTGTTGCTGCGCAATGAAGGCGGCAATCAGAATCACTGGCTGCGCCTTTCGCTCAAGGGGCTGGCCGACAACAAGAGCGCCATCGGGACCAAAGTAGAAGTGTTCGCGGGCGGCAACCGGCAGAAGTTTGAGATTGCCGGCTCGAACGGATACCTGGGGCAGAACTCAACCGACATTGTGGTCGGCCTGGGCGATTCGAAAGAAGCCGACATCGTGCGCATGACGTGGCCGACGGGCGTGTTGCAAGACGAAATCAATGTCGCCGGCGACCGGCAGCAGAACTTTACCGAGATGGATCGGCGCGGCAGTTCCTGTCCCACGCTGTTTGTGTGGAATGGCGAGCGCTACGAGTTCGTTGCCGACATGCTGGGTGCGGGGGTGGTCGGACACTGGGTCGGGCCCGGCCAGCGCGACGTTCCGCGGCCGGTTGAGTACATCAAGATCGATCGAAGCATGATTCGCGAGAAGGAAGAGCCCCACTTCTCGCAAAGTGCGCGAGAAATGGGGCACCCCATTCTCAGTTTCCGCTTTATGGAGCCGCTGGAGGAAGCCGTTTACCTTGATCAGGTTCGCGTGCTCGCGGTCGATCATCCGGCGGATCTCGAGGTTTATCCCAACGAGTATTTCGCGTCGAACCCGCCGTATCCGGAGTTCAAGGTGGTGGTGAGCAAGAGTAAAGATGCGCGTCCGCCGGCGGGTGCATGGGATGAGCACGGCCACGACGTGTTGCCCGATCTGCTGGCGCATCGTTACTTCGGCGATTTCGCGTTGACCCAGTTTCAGGGATTCGCTAAACCACACAACCTCACGCTCGACCTGGGCGAGGCTTACCGCGGCGGGCCGTTGTGGCTGCTGCTGCACGGCGAGGTCGAGTACTTTTCGGCGAACAGCATGTACGCCGCATCGCAAGCGGGAGTGCAGGCGATCTCTCCTTATGTGGAAGCGCTCGGTGCTGGCGGTAAGTGGGTGCGGGTGATCGACGACATGGGTTTCCCCGCCGGCGGGCCGCGCACCATGACCGCCAACCTCACGGGCAAGCTGCCGCAGGGGACGCGGAAGATTCGCATCACGACCAATCTGCAGGTTTATTGGGACAGCATTCTGGTGAGCCGGACCGCGCAAGACGTTGCGCGGGAGATCCCTCGCCCCGCTGGTGAAAGCGCGGGGCTTCGGGATGACGCAGTCGATAATTGGGCCAGCGCCGATAGTTCTTCGGCGGGAAGGCGTAATCCTGAGCGCAGCCGTTCTTCAGGCGGAGCAAAGGATCTCCCTCTCCACATAAGCCCGCACTTCCATATGACCGCCGTTCCGCTGGTTCGCGCCGATCTTGGCTTCCACGGATTTCCCCTGAAGATCGAGGGCACGCCTCCGGGCAACGTGCAGTACGTCTACGAAAAGGTGAGCGCGACCGGGCCCTACACCCGTCCGGCGGGAACCTACACGCGCTACGGCGATGTGTTGCCGTTGCTGACGGAGCTGGACGATCGCCTGGTCGTATTTGGATCGGGTGATGAAGTGCGTCTTGATTTCGATCCAGCGAAATTGCCCGCGCTGCCTGAGGGTTGGGTGCGCGATTACTTCTTCGCGGCCAACGGCTATGAGAAAGACATGGACTTCTACGCCGCCGAAGGCAACTTCGTGGCGCCGCTGCCTTTCCTGAGGATGGGCGACTATCCTTATGAGCCGGGCGAGTCGTTTCCGCTCGACGATGCGCACGTGAACTATCTTCTCGAATACAACACGCGGCATATGTCCGGCAACGAGCAGCGCGGGTACTGGTTCGACTACGGATCTTCGAAGTAGTCCGAGATTTCACCAAGCGCTGCAAAAATGTCCCATATAAAATCGTTTTAATATTGACATTTTTACCCTCCGCATAATCCAATAGGCGCACCCATGGAAACTCCTTCCGCTGTCTCTGTGTCGTCCGCGCCGCGGCTGCGCCGCACGCTCACGCTTTGGGACCTGATCCTTTACGGGGTGATCGTGATTCAGCCGGTCGCGCCCATGTCGGTATTCGGAGTGCTCAGCAATCGCGGGCACGGACACGTGGTCACCACGATCTTGATCGCCATGGTGGCGATGCTTTTCACGGCGATCAGCTATGGCAAGATGGCGCGGGCATATCCCAGCGCGGGTTCGGCTTTTACATATGTTGGGCAGGAGATCAACCCCGCGCTCGGTTATGTCACGGGCTGGAGCATGGTCATGGATTACCTGCTTAATCCGATGATCTGCATTATCTGGATCAGCCAGCAGGCGCATGTGTTCGCACCGGGTGTTTCGTATGCCGCGTGGGCGGTTATTTTCGCGTTGATGTTCACGGGCTTGAATGTGCAGGGCGTGAAAACTTCGGCGCGAGTGAATACTGCGCTGGCTGCGGGAATGGGAGTGGTGATTGCGATATTTTTTGTGGCGGCGGCACGCTATATTTTTGGCCACCCTCACGATGGTTCGGAATTCTTTACGCGTCCCTTTTACGATCCCGCGAGTTGGAATACGAGAGCGGTGCTGGGTGGCACCTCGGTTGCGGTGCTCACCTACATTGGTTTTGATGGCATCTCGACGCTCTCGGAAGAAGCCGAGAATCCGCGGAGAAACATTTTGCTGGCGACGGTGCTGGTGTGTGTAGTGATCGGCATTCTGTCGGCCTTTCAGGTGTATGCGGCTCAGTTGATTTGGCCGGCCTCGGAGCCGTATCCGAACACGGACACGGCATTCACTTTCGTGGCGGGACGCGCCTGGGCGCCGCTGTTTGCGATAGTCGGGTTCACGCTGGTGGTGGCGAACTTTGGCTCCGGCATGGGCGCGCAACTGGGCGCGGCGCGCCTGCTGTATGGCATGGGACGCAGCAACGCTTTGCCCAAGTCTTTCTTTGGCGCAGTCGATCCCAAGCGGCATGTCCCGCGCAACAACGTCCTGTTTGTGGGCGCGCTCGCGTTAGCGGGTGCATTCCTGCTTCCGGCGCTGGCCGGGGCGACTACTGGCTATGATCTGGGTGCGAACCTGCTTAATTTCGGCGCGCTGATCGCCTTCATGGGCGTGAATGCGGCGGCGTTTGTTCGCTATTACTTGCATGAACCGGAAAAGAAGTTGGGTAATCTGCTGCCACCGGTTCTGGGCTTCGTAATCTGTTTCTTTCTGTGGATCAGCTTGAGCCCGAAAGCGCTGGTGTTTGGGGCGATCTGGATGGCAGTGGGAATCGCCGTAGGCGCGTGGAAGACCAAGGGCTTTCGAGGCAACCTGGTCGACTTCGACTTGCCGCCGGAAGAGTAAGAAGAGCATTCGGTAATTTGGTAATCGGGTAATTTGGTAATTTGAAGGTCCCGAATCTTCGGGGTTCGGATGTTTCTCGCGGGGGGATGAATGCTTGGTTCGGTTGACATTGTGGCTTTTGTGCCGACGAAGGATCCGGAGAGGGCGCGAGCTTTTTATGAAGGCGTGTTGGGACTGCGGTTTGTGAAGGATGACGGATTCGCGCTGGTGCTGGATGCGAATGGGATCATGGTGCGGGTGGCGAAGGTGGCCCCGGAGTACAAGCCGGCGCCGTTTACGATTCTGGGATGGCAGGTGAGCGAGATCGAGAAGATGGTGGCGGGACTGAGCATTTGGTAATTTGGTAATCGGGTAATTTGGTAATTTGAAGGTCCCGAATCTTCGGGGTTCGGATGTTTCTCGCGGGGGGATGAATGCTTGGTTCGGTTGACATTGTGGCTTTTGTGCCGACGAAGGATCCGGAGAGGGCGCGAGCTTTTTATGAAGGCGTGTTGGGACTGCGGTTTGTGAAGGATGACGGATTCGCGCTGGTGCTGGATGCGAATGGGATCATGGTGCGAGTAGCGAAGGTGGCCCCGGAGTATAAGCCGGCGCCGTTTACGATTCTGGGATGGCAGGTGAGCGAGATCGAGAAGATGGTGGCGGGACTGAAGGGGAAGGGCGTCCACTTTGAGAGATTTGGGTTTTTCGAGCAGGACGAACTGGGGATATGGACCGCGCCGACCGGAGACAAGGTGGCGTGGTTCAAGGATCCCGACGGTAACGTTTTGTCGGTGTCACAGCACGGATGACAGCATTTGGTAATTTGGTAATCGGGCAATTTGGTAATTTAAGAGCCCGAAACCCTTATAGCTGGCAGTTTTCCCCTTTCAAATTGCTAAATTTCCAAATTACTCAATTACAAAATCGCCTTAGTGATTTAATGGTAGTGATCACCACCAACACCGGGCACCGAGCCCTGGGCTATCCAGGGTAGCCTATCTGAGCGCCCTGATTAAGATGTCCCCCTGTCCCTTACTCGCATGGGAAGGTTGTGGGGGCCGGGCGTTGATCTAGAATCGCGCGGCACAACATCCAGGCCTTACATCTTCGAGTTAAACAAAGCGTTTTGTCGAAGGCAAGGTTGTTCGTCACATGCGAGGGAAATAAGCTGTGGAAAAAAATGACTGCAATTTTGTAATTTGGTAATCGGGTAATTCGGTGGTGGCTAAGCTTGATAAGGAAGCGAGCCAAACGCGCGACTGTTGCGTCGCAAAGAACCCTTCGGTCGCGTTCGCTTTCTCAGGGGGAGGCCGCGACGCTTCGCGGGGCTCGCCCAGATTCCTCGCTGCGCAAAGAGCGCTTGCTCGGAATGACAATTAAGCTAATTACCCAATACGAAATTGCTTTACTCCACGTTCCAGCCGGTGACTTCTACCGCCGGCTTAGCCGTTCCTAATTCGCTGGTGCGGTAGGTGGCGGTGATTTCGCGCTTCTCGCCGGGAAGCAGAGAGATGTAGTTGTCCTCCCAGACAACCGGCAGGATCTCTTCGCCCTTGACGCCTTTGTTTACTTTCAGGCGCACGAAGAATGCCAGACTCTTGTTGGGATTTTCTATGGTCACGTGGGTGACGGAGTCTTCGCCTTTGCGGTCGGTGCGGTCGATAACTTTAAGCTTTAGCTTGGGAAGCTGTGCCAGGGCGGTGAAGTCGGCGAAGGAATCGGTCGGGGTCATCCACCAGTTAGTCTTGGCCCAGTCGAGGGTCTCAGGTTTGGTGGAGAGCCAGTAGAAGTTGGAGCCGACCAGTTTGCCGGTTGAGTCGGTGAGGCGCAGGGCGACGAAGTAGACGGGACTGAGGCCATCGACCGCGGGCAGGGTAAATATTTTGGCGGTGCTGTCGGCATCGGCGTTGAGAGCATCCTCGTGGGAGAATTTCTCGGTCATGTCAAGGTTGTAGATTTTGGTGGTGAGTTTCAGGCCTTTGACGTCTTCATACTGGCTGCTGACCAGCCAGATGGAGTGGTCGTCGTAGCCATAGAGAGGGTGGAGCGCTTCCATGGCGCGCTTGGCGCCGAAGTATCCGCCGCCGGGGCGCAGGTAGTAGTCGTAGAGATGCCAGATCATGGAGGGCCAGGCGTTGTTGAGCATCCACTGGATCACGCCGGTTGCCTGATATTTGTTGCGGCTGTAGGCCTCATACATGGCGCGCACGCCTTCGTAAGTTTGCAGTTGCGACTTCGCGGCAAAGTCTTCCGCGTTGCCGGACTTGCCGTAGCGATTCGTAAGCGCGGTGCTGAAGACCTGGATGGTTTTGAATTCTCCGCCGCCGGCGTGATAGTTCCATACGTCGTCGATCGGCCATAGATGGTCTTTGCCGACCATGGCGCGGATGCTTTCGATGGGCGGGACGGCGGGGCCCATGCTGGTTTCGGTATTGAAGCCGTAGGCGCCGCCGCAACCGCCGGGATTGCAGGCCTTGCGGTTGGGCTGTCCCGCCGGGGTGTCCAGTTCCCAATAGCTTGGAGCTATATATTCATAGGGGCCGGTCATCTTGACGCCGCTGTCTCCGCTGACGGAAGTTTTCCGTCCGGTGGCGGAAGAGACTACGGGATTCGGCCACAAGAGTTGCTTTTCGATGTCGAGATACATCTGCTCGACGTCGGGCGGGGGCGGGTTGTCGCTGCCGTTGGCCCAGAGGAGCAGGCTGGGATGACTGCGGAGGCGGTAGATCTGATCGCGGAGGGATTGCTGGGCGATTTCGAAATCCTGCGGCTTCCAGCGTGTCCAGCGCTCCCAGAAATCGCAGCAGCACCAGCCCGCCATGACCAGAATTCCCTCGTGGTCGGCGATGTCGAAGAACTCCTGGGTTTCGAGCTTGCCTTCTAGGCGGACGGTGTTCAATCCCATGTCGCGGACGTAGCGGAATTCGTCGTGCAGGCGCTGGGAGTTTTCGCGCAGCATCATGTCGGGGGTCCAGCCGCCGCCGCGAATAAGGATGTTTTTGCCGTTGATGTGGAAGGCGCGACCGCCGCTGGAATTGACTTCGGAAGTGACTTCGCGAATGCCGAACTCCGTGTGCGTGCGGTCGCTGACGAAGCTACCACCCTGCACGAATTCCATGGTCAGCGCATAGAGATTCGGTTTGCCCATCTGCCGCGGCCACCACAGGCGGGGATTGGTGAAGACGAGTTGCGGATATTTGTCTGGCAGTGAAAGTGATGTCTTTGGATTCATTGGGGCGAAGGACGACGTCTTGCTCGAATGCGACATCTTCGATCTGCCCTTTCAGTTTGCCTTTTACCGGCAGGTCAGTGGCCGTTCTTCAGTTGCGCGGTGACGGTGAGCGTGGCGCGGAATCGTTCGAGTGGCAGGTTCAATTTCGATACGACCGTGGGATAGCGCAGCGCGACGGGGCCGCTGGTGGTGAGGAAGACTTCGCGCCACAGGCCCATGCTCTTTATCGGGAGGAGCGGGGTTCCAGTCGACAAAGGTGATGGCGAGATCGTTCTCCGTGGGAGCGAAGACCTGGACCGCGAGAACATTTTCCGCGCCGGGCTTCAGGGCGCTCGGTGACGTTGAATTCGTAGGTGCGCCAGGCGCCGGCGACGTCGTTGGAATTGGCGATCTGTTTTCCGTTGAGCCAGAGGTTGGCGCGGTAGTTGATGCCTTTGAAATTAAGCCAGACGGTTTTTCCAGTGTAGGAAGCGGGCAGCGGTGAACGCTTTGCGATACCACCAGGAGACGGCGTAGGGGCTGTCGGTCTGCATGGCGATGTCGGAGAAATTGCCGCCGATGGGATACGTGACGCCGGGGAACTGGCGCAGGTTCATGGCGAAAAAGGGATCGGGGAGGGTTTTGTCTTTCACGAGCGCCGCGACTACCGTGGTGGGGACGGTGACGTCGTGCCATCCTTTGGGAACGAAGGCGGGGGTGGAAATGATCTCGCCCTTGGACTCAAACTTGGCGGAGGATTGCAAGGCCCAATGATCGCGGAGAACCAGTTTCTCGGATTGCGGGCTGGATGGCTTGGAAGCTGGGCTGTCGGCGGCGAGGAGCAGGCGCGAAGCGAGGAATGAGATTAGGAAGAGCTGCGCCAGGAGGCGAGTGGGGAAAGCTGGCTGTGATTTTGTGATTTTTGCGGAGTTCATGTTGCTCCTTGCGTGCCGGGCTGGACGTGGATGCAGATGTACCTCTAAAGACTTGGTTCCGGGACCCGAACTAAAAAGGGATAACACGTCTATTGATACGATTCAATAGCGGATTTTGGCGGGTGACCCTGAATTTGATTTCCGCGAGATGGAACACCACACATCGGCCCGGACTGGCATCCGAGCTTTTTCTATTTTATCCGGGGTAATTGATTATTGGATCACCCAACAGCATTGCCTTCTCGTAGCCTACCTGTTTAATACAAGTGTTCGACGGTTGAATGTTGATACTTGCCCCGCCAGACTCCGCTAATTGTCGGTACACTTCGGCGCACTCATCGTCCGAAAAGTCACTAGCCTCCAACTGGTGTCTTAGGCCTGGGCGATGGGGCGGCGACGGTGGTAAATGCACCATTCTTGGCGGTGAAAGATCCGTCGGGATTACTGACAAAAGTCCACTGTGTATTCATACGATTCACTTCCTAGCTCTCGTCAAGTCTGAGCACCTTTAAGCCCACAGGCAGGTTACGAAAGGCTCAAATTCAGCCACTGCCTTTTAGCGGCAGCTTCCAATCTGCGGCGGGGCAAGAAAACAAGAAGCGCCGGGCTGTGGCAGAAACTTGCGGGACTTGTGGCGGCTCAGACGAAATGCATAGGTCCTTCGGCGGGCAAAGAACGCCCGCCTCAGGATGACAGATCCTGGGAAATCGGGTAGTGGGCTAATTGTGTGTTGCCGAAACCAGCCCACTACCGGGAATCGCGGAGAGCTTCATCGGCGGCTGGTTGGTTTATAATTAACAATTCTGGCTGCACACTTCCGGAGTGAATAAAGAAAATGATTCGATTTCTGCAAACTGAAGGGCCGTTCAAGAAAATCGTGTTGAGCGGACTGCTGCTGCTGATTTGCGCGGCGATGGTGATCGCGTTTATTCCTGGCAACCTGGGCAGCGACCTGATGGGTACGCCGGGCAAGGGCGTGATTGCCAAGGTGAACGGCGAGGATATTACCGCCGAGGAAGTTCGCGAGGCGGCGCGGGCGATGGCGGAACAGCAGGCGCAGCAATACGGCAAGAATGCGTCGATGATAATGCCCTTTCTGATGCAACAGGCGACGCAGCGCGCCGCCGATCAGTTGATCGATCGACAGGCATTGGTGACGGAAGCGCAGCACCTGGGCTTCAAGTCCACGCCGCAGGAAGTGAAGGATGAACTGCAGCACGGACGCTATGCGCAGATCTTCTTTCCCGGCGGGACTTTCGTGGGCGAAGCGGAGTACCAGGGGATGCTGCAGCAGCACAACCTGACTCCGGCAGTCTTCGAAGACTCCGTGGGGAAGGAAATTCTGATCAGCAAGTTGCAGGCGCTGATCACGGGGAGCGCGTCGGTGAGCGATGCGGCGATCCGGCGGGAGTTCGTCAAGCAAAGTACGAAGGTGAAGTTCGATTATGCCGTTCTGAAGGAAGACGACATCAAGAAAGGGCTTCATCCCACGGCAGAGGAACTGAAAGCCTACTACGACAGCCATCAGAAGAGCTACGCGAATTCCATCCCGGAGAAGCGCAAGATCAAGTACGCCATGATCGACCTGGGGAAGGTTCAGGCCGGATTGCAGGTGACGCGGGACGACTTGCAGGCTTATTACAATCAGCATCGCGATGAATATCGGGTGCCGGAGCAGGTTGAGGTGAGCCACATCTGGATCAAGATGCCGCTGCCGGGAGAGGATGGCAAGATCGACGAGAAGGGCGTGGCGGAGGCCCAGCACCGCGCCGAAGATCTGCTGAAACAGCTGCAGAACGGGGCGAAGTTCGAAGACGTAGCCAAGAAATATTCCGAAGATCCGGGCAGCTCGAATGTAGGTGGTTCCCTGGGCTGGATCGGCAAGAGCCAGATGGGAGCCGAGTTTGAGAAGGCCGCGGCGGCGCTGCAAAAAGGCAAGATCAGCGGCGTGGTGAAGACCGTGGATGGCTTCCACATCATTCGTGTGGATGACCGGCAGGATGCGCACATGAAGACGCTCGAGGAGGTTAAGAGCCAGATCGAGCCCATCGTGAAGCAGCAAAAGGCGCAGCAGGCGGCGCAGAAGCAGGCGGAAGATTTGCTGCAGCAGGCTAAGACACAGGGCTTGGACGCTGCCGCGGCGGCGAAGGGCGTGGCGGTTGCGACCTCGGATTTCTTCAGCCGCAGGGATGTGGTGCCGGGAGTAGGTCCGGCGCCGCAGTTGATGGATGCAGTGTTCACGGCGGCGGAAAAGTCGCCGGCGGATATGGCTGCGACGTCGCAAGGCTTCGCGGTGTTTCAACTGCTGGCGGTGCAGCCGCCATCGACGCCGACTTTCGAGGAGATTCGGACGAAGGTGGAGGAGCAATTCAAGAACGAGCGGGCGAATATTCTGCTGTCGCAAAAGACGCAGGAACTTTCCGATCGGGCCAAGAGCGAACACGATCTGAAGAAAGCGGCGAAGGAGTTGGGTGCGACGATGAAGAGCAGCGACTTCGTTGCGCCGGATGGGCAGGTTCCCGATATTGGGTCGCTGACGGGAGAGGCGGCGGTTGCCTTTACCATGAAGCCGGGAGACATCAGCGGGCCGATCAACAGCGGAAGTAACGGAGTGGTGATCTCGGTGGTTGAGGTGCAGGCTCCAACCGAGGCTGACTTCGCCGCCAAGCGCGACCAGATTCGGGATACGCTGCTGCAGAGTAAGGAGCAGGAACTTTTCGGACTGTTCATCACGAACCTGCGGGATCAGATGGAGAAGTCGGGCAAGATCAAGATCAACCAGGAAGAGTTGAAGACGCTGACTCGAGCGGGAAGCGAACCGGGAGCCTAAACCAAGATCCCCTTCGGCTCCGCTCAGGGCAGGCTCTCACTTCGCTCGGGATGACAAGCCTCTGGGGATGATACGTCTCGGGATGACAAGCGATCTTTGAAGTCCGCCGAGAATTTAGAGTGAGTGAACAGGTTGCATGTCGTTTCCGCGCGCCGCAGGCATTTTGTTGCATCCCACGTCGCTGCCTTCGCGCGGCGGCGTCGGTGATTTTGGTCCAGCCGCTTACCGGTTCGTCGATTCACTAGCCTCGGCTCGCCAGGGACTGTGGCAGGTGCTGCCGCTGGGTCCGGTGGGCTACGGAAATTCGCCTTACTCTTCCACGTCGGCGTTTGCCGGCAATCCGCTGCTGATTAGCCTGGAACGTCTGGCCAGCCATGGCTGGATCGATCCGGCAAAACTTTCTGGGTTTTCTTCCGAAGTCACTTCCGAGTCCGGTCCGGTTGAGTACGACAAAGTTTTTACCACGAAGTTGCCGCTGCTGTTTGAGGCGGGGCGCAGCTTTGTGGCTTCAGCGGCGGGGAGCGCGGGCCAACGCTTTGAGCGTTTCTGTTTGGAGAACGCGTGGTGGCTGGACGATTTCGTACTGTTCGACGCGTTGCGGGCGCGGCAAAAGCTGGTGAGCTGGAATGAATGGCCGGCAGAGTTGGCGCATCGTGAACCGGCAGCGATGGCGCGGGCGCGCAAGGAGTTGGCGGCGGACCTGAAGATCCGGAGCGCGCTGCAGTTTGCGTTCTACGAGCAATGGCAGGCGCTGCGGCGGTACTGTTCGGAGCGGTCGATTCGGATTGTAGGCGACGTCGCGATCTTTGTGAACTACGATAGCGCCGACGTCTGGATGCACCGTGACCTCTTCCGGCTGAATGAGAACCTGGAGCCCGAAGTGGTTTCCGGCGTGCCGCCTGATTTCTTCAGCAAGACCGGACAGCGCTGGGGGAATCCGCTTTACCGCTGGGATGTGATGAAGGCGCAGGGCTACGAGTGGTGGGTGCAGCGGATGCGCTGGGCGACGCGGAATTGCGACTACATCCGGCTCGATCATTTCCGCGGATTCGACCAGTTCTGGGAGATTCCGGCGGCCGATCCAACCGCGATCAACGGGCGCTGGGTGGATGGTCCGCGAGACGACCTGTTTCACAAGCTGCGCGAGGCGCTGGGGGGCTTGCCGTTCTTCGCCGAAGATCTGGGCTACATCACGCCGGAGGTGAACGCGTTGCGCGAGAGGCTGCAGATGCCGGGACTGGCGGTGCTGCAATTCGGTTTCGGCGACGAGGGCGCGCACATGTATTTGCCGCATCGGGCCGCGGGCAAGGTGATCTACACGGGAACTCACGATAATGACACGACGGAGGGCTGGTTCCACTCCGGAGCTTCCGAGCACGAACGGCGATGCGTGGAAGACTATCTTGGCCAGTGCGACGACGGGATTCATTGGGCGTTCATTCGTGCAGCGCAGACCTCGGTGGCCGATTTTGCGCTTATCCCGCTGCAGGACGTGCTGGGCCTGGGAAGCGAAGCGCGGATGAATACGCCCAGCCTGCACGGCGGAAATTGGAAGTGGCGTTTTGCTCCGGGGCAGTTCACGGAGGAATTGACCGCCAAGCTGGCGCGGCTTGCGGAAGTGACGGATCGGCTGCCCAAGGCGTTTCCCGTGCTGGCGGATGAGAACTTCGCGGCTTGAGACGGGAGGCCAGCTCCTGGAGTTCGCGTCACAAGCCGGTTTTAGCTGCTACGCATTGCTCCCCGTTAGAACTTCATAAGGCATGCATTCATTGCTAATAAAGTGTTACAGGGCCGGGGAGCTTTGCGCCTTGCCACGAATCGTGTATAGAAGTTACGGAGGATGTGGTTTGTAAGGAAGCGAGCCAAACGCGCGATTATTGCGTCGCAAAGAACGCGACACTTCGCGCGGCTCGCCCAGATTCCTCACGGCGCAAAGAACGCGTGTTCGGAATGACAAAGGAGTTTATTGGCGAACGAACCTATTATCGAGGCCCGGGCGATTGAGAAGTCTTATCCACAGCCGGATGGGACGCGGATTCAGGTGGTGGGGCTTACAGACTTCACGATCGAGCCGGGGAAGATTATTGCGCTGCTGGGAGCTTCGGGATGCGGCAAGTCGACGCTGCTGCGGATTCTGAGCGGGCTTTCGCAACCTTCGTCGGGAGCGATCTTTTGGCATGGCAAGCCGCTGGGCGGTGAATCGCCTAATGTGGCGATTGTGTTCCAGAGTTTTGCGCTGTTTCCGTGGCTGACGGTGCTGGAGAACGTGGAGGCTCCTTTGGAAGCGCGCGGCGTGGCCGCGGTGGAGCGCCGCAAGCGGGCGTTGCGCACGCTGGACACGGTGGGACTGGATGGTTTCGAGACGGCGTATCCCAAAGAGCTTTCCGGCGGGATGAAGCAGCGCGTGGGCTTTGCGCGCGCCCTGGTGGTGGAACCGGAAGTGCTGTTCATGGACGAACCGTTCTCCGCACTCGATGTGCTGACGGCGGAAAACCTGCGTGGCGAACTGTTGGAATTGTGGCTCAACAAGAAGATGCCGACCAGCGCCATCTTTATTGTGACGCACAACATCGAGGAAGCGGTGATACTGGCTGACCGCATTGTAGTGCTGGGCAGAAATCCCGCGCGCATCCGGTCGGATTTCAATGTGCGGCTGGCGCAGCCCCGCGACCGGAAGTCCAGCCGTTTTGTGGAACTGGTGGACTACATCTACAAAGTGATGACCGAGCCGGACGTTGAACATGCTCTGCCTGATCCGGAGAGTACGGGGGAGATTGTGGTGCCGCCGGGAGGGTTGAAGCGGGGGCAGTCGCCGGTGCGGGTGAGCAAATATCAGATACTGCCGCATGCGCGGGTGGGAGGGATTGCGGGGCTGATCGAGTTACTGCACGATCGCGGGGGACGCGAGGATCTCTTTCGTCTGAGTGAAGAATTGGTGATGGACGTGGAAGATCTGTTGCCCCTGCTGGAGGCTTGCCAGTTGCTGGGTTTCGCATGGTTGAAGGAGGGCGACGTACAACTCTCGGGGCAGGGAGTGCGGTTCGCCGATGGCGATATTCAGGCGCGGAAAGTACTGTTCCGCGAGGCGGCGCTGGAACATGTCACGATCCTGAAGCAGATCGACAGCATTCTGAAGCGGAAGTCAGACCACGCGATCAACGACGAATTCTTTCACGACATCCTCGACGACCATTTTTCCGAGGAAGAAGTGCAACGGCAGTTCGACACTGCCATGAACTGGGGCCGCTACGCGGAGATTTTCGATTACGACCGGGAGAATGGACGGCTGGTGCAGACGGAAACAGCACAGACGGAGCCCGCGCAGACGGAGCACAAAGTCGAGACCGATAATTCAGCCTCTGCGCCGAAGATCTGATGCGATCTGCTTGACGGGACAAATGAACATATGAAGAAGAGCGGCAGCTGGCGGGGGTTCTCGGCGTATTGGCTGTGGGCGCAACTGCCGCATCTCGAGACTTCGCATCTGCCGGACGTGATCATGTTCGGCGCTGGGATTGCGCTGTTTTATGCGGTCGTCAGCGTTGGGCGCTCCTGGTTGGGTCCGTTCACGCCGTCGGTGGAGATTTCGCGCAGCCTGTGGGCGCTGCCGGCCTATGCGGGGTATTCGCTGTTGCGGATCACGATCGCTTACGGGTTGAGTTTGGGATTTGCGCTGGTGTACGGCTACGTGGCCGCGAGTAATCCGCGCTCCGAGCGGTTCATGATCCCGCTGCTGGACGTGCTGCAATCGATTCCCGTGTTGAGTTTTCTTCCTCCTGTAATGATCGCGATGGTGGCGCTGTTTCCCAGGCGGCAGCTGGGAGTGGAGCTGGGCGCGATCCTCCTGATTTTTACCGGCCAGGTATGGAACATGGCCTTCAGCTTCTATGCTTCGCTGAAGAGCATTCCGAACGAAATGCGGGAGGCGGCGGCGATCTACCGCTTCAGCTGGTGGCAGCGCTTCACGCAGATGGAGTTGCCGTTTTCGGCGATTGGATTGGTGTGGAACTCGATGATGTCGGTGGCGGGGGGATGGTTCGCGCTAATGGTGTGTGAAATGTTCGTGCTGGGCTCGCGCGATTTTCGTCTGCCCGGACTGGGGTCGTATCTGCAAACCGCGGCCAGCGCGGGCGACACGACTTCAATCCTGTGGGGCATCGCCACCATGGTCACGCTGATTGTGTTGCTGGATCAGTTCGTATGGCGGCCGGTGATCGCTTGGGCGGAGAAGTTCAAAGTGGAGCAGGTGGAAAGCACCGATGCACCGCGATCATGGGTGTTGAATCTGGTGGAGCATTCGAGCGGGCTGGCCAAGATTCGGCAGCGGACGCTGCGTCCGTTGGGGGAGCGGCTCCTGCTGCATTTTGCGCGGAAGCACACGGAAGAAAGACCGGAGGAAGTGGCGGCTCCGTGGCGAGATTGGCTGCTGCGCGGGCTGGGAGTGCTGACGCTGGGGGGCATTGGTTACGCCGTGGTGAAGGTCGCGATTATCCTTAGCGGTTTGCAGAAGGCGGAATTGCATGCAACCGCGCTCGGGCTGGGGGCGACTTTCTTGCGAGTGAATCTTGCTTTGCTGCTGGGTGCGTTGTGGACGATTCCGGCAGGGGTGGTGATAGGATTTAATCCTCGGCTGGCACGGATTGCGCAGCCGCTGGCGCAGATTGCAGCATCGGTTCCGGCGACGGCGCTGCTGCCGGTGATCCTGCTGATGCTGATTCGAATCGGAGGAGGACTGGGGCTGGCGTCGATGGTCGTACTGCTGCTGGGCACGCAATGGTATGTGCTATTCAACGTGATCGCCGGAGCGATGGCGATTCCGACCGATTTGAAGGAGTGCTGCTCGGTCTTTCACATACAGGGAATCGCGCGTTGGAGGAAGCTGATCCTGCCGGGAATTTTTCCTTATCTGGTGACCGGGTTGGTGACGGCTTCCGGAGGAGCGTGGAATGCGAGCATTGTGGCTGAATATTTTCATTTCAAAGGTCAGATTTTCACCACCACGGGGCTGGGGGCGACCATTCAGCAAGCTACCGACAGCGGGGATTTCCACCTGCTGCTGGCCGCGACTATCATGATGGCGGCTACCGTGGTCACGACTAACCGACTGGTGTGGCGCAAGCTCTATGGGCTGGCGGAAACGCGCTTCCGGCTGGAGACGTAGGAACGGGGGCCACTGACCGCCGCTGTTACTTCTGGTTACCTTCTGGTTTCGCCTCGAATTAATTTCATCAGCATTTAACGTCTTCTTCATACCCGGCCAAAGTGTCTGCGTTATTTCTTTAACATGCCATTGGACCAATTGCGTGGGGATGAGAAGCGGGCGGAGGTGTTGGCGCAGGTTAAGGGATTTCCGGGCATTCCGGCGCTGGCGGGGAAGTTCCTGCCGGTGGAAAGAGTGCGGGACCTTTACCGCCGGGTGCGGCGATCTCCCGAGGGATTCGGTCTTGAGAACCTGCTGGCGGAGATGCGGGTCGACCTGCGCGTGGATGCGGCGGACACGGCACGAATACCCGCTGCCGGGGCGGTTGTGGTGGTGGCGAACCATCCGTTTGGAATGCTGGATGGAGCTGTGCTGGCGGTGTTGCTGACCCGGGTGCGTCCAGACGTGAAGGTGATGACGAATTATCTGCTGCGCGATGTGCCGGAACTGGCGCGGCACTGCATCTTCGTGAATCCGTTTCAGAGCGAGCGGGGAATTTTCCCGAACAGCATCGACACCAATCGTCGCGCGGTTCGAGAGGCGCTGGAGTGGCTGCAGAGTGGCGGAATGCTGGCTGTCTTTCCCGCAGGCGAAGTGTCGCACTGGCAATTTCCTCAGGGAGAAATCGCCGATCCCGAGTGGAACGATACGGCGGCTCGATTGATCCGGCGGACGGGTGCGGCCGCGCTGCCGGTTTATTTTTGCGGACGGAACAGCGTGAGCTTTCATCTCTTCGGGATGATGCATCCGCGGCTGCGAACGGCTTTTCTGCTGCAGGAATTTCTGCAGCAAGAGGGACGAACGGTGGAAGTACGAGTGGGAGGTGAGATTCCTGGCGATTCCGTGGCCGGCCTGGCGGAGGATCGAGAAGCGATCGAGTATTTGCGCTGGCGGACCTACCTGCTGGCGCGGCGGAGGCGGCAGGAAAAGTCGTGGCCGGTGACGGTGCGTTCCAATATTTCGGCGAAGGTGCAAGAACGCATCGCGCCCGCGGAACCGGTGGAGTTACTGACGGCAGAATTGAAACAGCTCGCCCCGGACCGGTGTCTGGCGGAAAGCGGCGATCTGGCGGTGTACCTGGCGAAGGCGAACGAGACGCCGCGAATGCTGCAGGAAGTGGGGCGGTTGCGTGAAGTGACGTTTCGCCTGGCAGGCGAAGGCACGGGCAAGCGGCGGGATCTCGACCGCTTCGACCGCTACTACTGGCAAGTGTTGTTGTGGCACAAAACGAAACGGGAACTTGTGGGCGCTTACCGCGCCGGCAACACGGCGGAGATTCTGGCGGAGCGGGGCGTGAGCGGGCTTTATACGAGCACGTGCTTTCGGTACGATGCGCGGTTATTCGAGAAGATCGGTCCAGCGCTGGAACTGGGGCGTTCATTCGTGAGACCGGAATATCAACGGCAGTACGCTCCGCTGCTGTTGTTGTGGAAAGGCATTGCGCGTTTGCTGGCGACGCACGCGGAGGCTCCGGTGCTGTTTGGCGCGGTCAGCATCAGCAACGATTACAGCAAGGCCTCGCGCGAGATGATTTACCGGTTCTTCGAAGCGCGCATGCGGGACGACGAGTTGACGGGACTGATCGAACCCCGGCGGCCATTTCGTCCGGCTGGGTTGCGGCCGTGGGATTGCCGCGCGATGTGCCACGCTCTGCACGACGTGGAACAGCTCTCGCAGCCGATCACCGACGTGGAGAGTGACGGCAAGGGGCTGCCCGTCCTGCTGCGACAGTATGCGAAGATCGGCGGAAAAATGGTGGGCTTCAACGTGGACCGGAAGTTTTCCAACGTGCTCGACGGTCTGGTGGTGGTCGATCTGCGGAAGACTGAACCTGCCGTGCTGGAGCGCTATATGGGGCGGGAAGCCGCGGCACGGTTCCGGGCACGGCACGGGTTGTAATTCTGGAACCTGTAAGGGTTCAAGTGAAAGCTCGGGCTATTTTGCTGGCCGCAGCTTGGTTGCCGGGGTCGTCAGGATGCAGAACTGCGTGGCGTCTTTCAGGGCAGCTTCCAGCTGAACGCCGAGATCTGCGAGTTCTTTTGAAGTCATCAACTGCTGCAAACGTTCGAAGAGCTGGCGCTCTTCTTTACGAATGTGGGTGGAGAGTTGCTGGGCGAAAGCGGGAAGGTCTTCCGCGGACATGCGCTGCGCTTTTGCCTGCGAAAAAGATTCGCGTAATGACGTATGTTCCGCGATTAATTCTTCGACCAGCGAACCCAGTTCAGAAAACCTGCGAGCGGCCGGAAAGAGCACTTGTTCTTCGGCGGCGAAATGGATTTTGATTTCCTGCTCGAAGTGTTGTTCGATCTCCGCCTGCCAGGCCTGCAGGTCGGCATTGGGGAGGGGTTGGGCGCGATCGATACGCACACACAGAGCCAGAGCTTTCTGATGCTGATGAGAGAGCGGGATCAGGTTCTTATCGCGCAGCATGGGGCAAGCTCATGTCCCTCAGGGGCTAAAGCCCAGGTTCTTGTTGACCGCTTACGGCACGCCTGAAGGCGTGCCCTGATACGAATCTTGTCGTGGTACGAATCGTGTCGTGATACGAATCTTTGGTTTGCCGGCGGTCCGCAAAATCTTCGAGGAGATCAGGCGACACTCGCGGGCTCCGAAGCCTCTGTGATGGCCGGACGCACGGTGAGCCAGTCTGTGCGAACGCGCTCCCACTCCTGGATTAACATGCCGTTGAGCTCGAAGAAGGTGCGAATGCGGGAGCGTTCCCATCCGGCAACTTCTTCGAGAATGGGGGCTAACACTGCGAACGCGCTGGTGCTGAGCACGGTGCGCTTGGCGATCTGCGAAACGTGGGGCGACTCCGAAACTGCGATGGTGAGGCCGTCGCGCGCGTTGATCTCGAGCATCACGTGAATGTCGGAGCTACCGTCGCCGCTGTAAATGACGTGATCGGGTCCCATCACGTGCTGGACCAGCAACTGCTTGAGGACGGCCACTTTGCCATAGCCCGCGGTGGCTCGAATGATGGTGTCGATCTCGCCGGAAGGCTTGTAGCGGAACTCGGTGCCGAAAATGTGATCCGGGGGGACGATGCCTTCCAGAGCCGAGTGAATCACCTCGACGGGGGCAGCGGAGAGAACGTAGAAGTCGAAGGAGTATCCGTCGACGCCGGTTTCGAGGATCTGGTAAAGCGGCTTGATATCACCTTTGAGGCGGATGCGCTTGCCGACTTCGTGAAGATGTTCCTTCCGCACTTTGGCTTTGAATTCGGGGTCGTGGAGCAGTAAGTAGGCGAGTTCGGCGCCCTGCTGCACGAGGTTAATCTTGGCCATTCCTTTGGCCTTGCGTTCGAACTCCGCGGTGGGAATGCCGACCAACTCGGCGAGCACGTAGCCGGAGTCGTTGAAGGTGAGCGTTTGATCGAAATCGCTCGCGAAAATATAGCGTTTTAAGGGCTTATCTGCCATATAGAGTTAGATTCGCGGTGCGCTGCGAGGGCCCATTAAAAGTATCGATAACGATTATATGCGGTTCCGGTGCAATGGTTGTGAATAAGCGAAGGCCCGAATGGATGGCCGGCGGCGGCTCTGTGCAATGAGCGAGGAAGCCGCCTTTACTAAATTCGCGGACGCGTCCAGAATAAAGAGTCCGGTTCGAGACAGTATGCGTGCAGTGGGCAGGGCAGGCAGTCAGAGTCAGCCGGAATCGAAAAGGAAATACAGGAGCACTCATGCCAGTATCTGGTGAACTGATCCGAGCGATGAACTACGTGGACGACATGACGACCACGCTGCGGCGTATCTGCATTTATATTCCAAGCATGACCACCGAGGAACGCAAGCGATTGGCGGAGTATTTGCGTGCCACCGGCGGCGCCATCAACGACGCGATTGGGGAACTGGAAAAGGTGGGCCCGTAGTGGCGCGAGTGGAAACCGTCGCGGTGATCGGCGCTGGAATTATGGGGCGCGGCATTGCGCATGCCGCGGCGATTGGCGGCTATCGCACGATTCTCGAAGACCTGCTGCCCACGGCGCTGCGCAGGGCCGAGAGCGAAATCCGGGCGAATCTCGACAAGGCGGTTGAACTGGGAAAAGTGGCGGCGCCGGATGCGGATGCGGCTTTCCGGCGGCTGGAATATGCGGGCTCGGTGGAAGAGGCGGCGCGCGAAGCCGATCTGGTGATCGAAGCGGTGCCGGAAGAGATGGAGTCGAAGATTGAGATTTTCACTCTCCTCGACAAGATCTGCCGTCCCACGACGATTCTGGCGTCGAACACGTCTTCTTTGAGTGTCACAGAAATTTCGAGCGTGACCTACCGCGCGAAGAAGTGCGTGGGCATGCACTTTTTCAATCCTGTGCACAAGATGAAGCTGCTCGAAGTGGTGCGTGGTTTGGAGACGGACGAGGACACGCTGACGACTGTGACTGAAGTGGGGAAGCGGATGGGCAAGGAAGTGGTGGTGATCCGAGAATCGCCGGGATTCATCACCAGCCGCATTAACGCGATGATCGGCAATGAGGCGTTCTACATGCTGCAGGAAGGAGTTGCTTCCGCGGCGGACATCGACAAGGCGTTGAAGCTCGGACTGAACCATCCCATGGGGCCGTTTGAGCTGGTCGATCTGGTGGGACTGGATACGCGGCTGAATATTCTCGAGTATCTGCACAAATCGCTGGGAGAGAAATATCGTCCCGCGCCGCTGCTGGTGCAGTATGTGAAGGCGGGACGGCTGGGTAGGAAGTCAGGGCGCGGGGTGTATGAGTATCCGGAGGCGGCGGTGAAAGCGGGTTCACCCGCGGGGGTTGCACCCTAGGTTGGCCCTGAGCTTTTCCCCCTGCCGCCGGGCTTCCGCTCAGGCGGGACAGCCGAGGCGGCTGTCTCTACATGAGCCGTGCTAAGGCGACAGAGCTGGTTTGTGGCCGAAATTTAGACCCGAGAGTGCCGCGGCTTTTTCCTTCTCCACTCCCTTACTCGCAAGCAGGACTTGAAAGGTCTCGCCCATGCCGGCGGGGGTGACCAGGTGCTTGAGTTGCAGCGCTACTTTGGCGCGTTCTTGCGGCAGGCGGCATTCTTCGAAAGCGTCGGCGAACTGGTTGGCTTCGCCGATGCCCAGCAGGAATTGGGATTGAGTGACGAGTTTGTGGGTTTGCATGCCGTGTTTCTCGGCGGCGGCGGCGAGTGCGGTGAAGTTTACGTCAGCGGTGATGTCCTGCTCGCCGGGAGCTTCGTAGGGACTAGCACTGATTGAGTGCTGGCGAAGTGCCTTGAGCGTGCCGCGATGGCGGCCGGCAAGCTGCTCTTCGCGGGTGTAGCCGTAGTCGATGGCGACGAAGAATCCGCGGTGTATGCCGGAGGCGAGGCGATTCATGAATTGTTGCGCGGCGAGAGGAGCTTCGACGCGTTCGTCGGGCCCGGGATGGATTGAGTAGCGGTCGAGGAATTCCAGTTCCTCAGGCGAGGGCTGTGCCCAGGTTTCGAGGAAGTGGCCGCCGCGTGCGTCGATGCGCAGGGAACCTTGAGGGCTGAGGATTTCGACGGGGAGGGCGTCGAAGAATTCGTTGGTGAAGACTATGGTGGGAACATCTAAGGCCGATGATTCGTCCGGAGGAGTTTTCTTTCGCCCCTCCGGGGCTTGGTTACCACCACGGTCACTTAACCCACGGCTTGCGCCGTGGGCTGCATTCTTTCGCCGCTCCGCGGCTGGCGCGTCGCCGATCCCTGGCGGAGGGGGCGCGAGCCAGTTTCTTTCGCCAGTCTCCTGTGGATCGGGCGCGGCTAGCTCGGCTTTTCCGGATTCGAGGTAATGGCCTAGAGTCGATTTGATTCGCTCCCGTAGGGTGGACGAGCTTTCGACGAGGATGTAGCGCAGCGCGCGGAAGAAATCCGGAAACTTCTTTGCAGACCAGCCCAGAACGTCTTGGGCGAACAGGCCGCGGCCGGGGCCGAGTTCGACTAGTTCGATGCGCTCGGGCGAGCCGAGAGAGCGCCACATCTCGTCGAACTGGCGGGCGAGAAGGCGGCCGAAGACGGCATGGACGTCGCTCGACGTGTAGAAATCGCCGGCCTTGCCGAACTGCTGCGCGTTTCGCGAATAGTAGCCAAGCTCGGGATCGTAGAGGCAGATTTCCATGTAGCGCGAGAAGGGGATGGGGCCGCGGTCACGGATTTCCCGTTCGATCTTTTCACGGAGGAGATTCACAATTCCTCTCGGCGGCGGTCGTCGCGGTCTTGCGGCGTGCGGACGAACATTTCCACGAAGTAGTCGTGCAGTGCGTCGTAGAGTTGGCGCTGGAAGCTCCATTCGAACTGCGGATGGTCGAGGTCGCGGGGGTGGAAATCGAAGTGATAGGTATGCACGGGAATGGATGTGTCTTTGAATTGGATGATGACTTCGACGCCTTCGCCTTTGGAGCGCGCGGAGAAGTTCAGCAGGGGATGCTCGTAGAGGCGAAGCTGGGCGAGGACGCGATCGAGGCGGGAGTCGTTGGGAGCTTCGGACACGCAAGGATTCTAGCGGAAGGGAGAGAGAATTAACCACAGAGGGCACAGCGGAGCACGGGGTAAATGTGGACTGTGATTTCACTACCCACAGAGATCCTACGTACAGGCGCGTGTTCATTTCTAGGAATCTCGAGTTGCAGCGATGCAGGCAGCGGCCGGGCTTCGCCCGGCAGGACAGCCGAGGGCGGCTGTCCCCACACAATCTTTACTCGTAGCGCAGGGCTTCGATGGGATCGAGGCGCGCGGCTTTGATGGCGGGCAGCATGCCGCTGACGATGCCGACGAAGCTGAGGATCACCGTCGACCAGATCAGGGTGGCGGAGTCAATGTAGAGGTGGATATCGCCTTCGTTGGCGTCTTCGATGAAGGCGCTCCACAGGGTGAGAGAGCCTACACTCCAGGAGACGAGATAAGCCAGGACAACGCCCAACAGGCCGCCCAGAGCGGTGATCGCCAGGGCTTCGGCGAGGAACTGGACCAGAATGTGCCAGCGACGCGCGCCCAGGGCTTTTTCCACTCCGATTTCGCGGGTGCGCTGGGTGACTGAGACCAGCATGATGTTCATCAGGCCGACGCCGCCGATGCCGAGCGTCAGCAGGCCGATAAAGCCCAAAAGAACCTTGATGCCGACCGTAATCACGGTGAGGTCGGCGAGATCTTTCACGGCGTCGAAGACGAAGATGGCTCGGTCATCCTTGGGATTGAAGTTGTGATGGAAGGCCATCGAGTTGCGGATGGCCTCGACCACCTTGCTGTGGTCGCCCTCGTAATCCATCATGATGCCGTCAAGATAGAAGGTATTCTTGAGGTCGCTCATGGCGCTGTAGGGGACGTAAACCAGGGAGTTCATGTCTTCGTCGCCGTTGGAGATGGTGCGCCGCAGGACGGCGACCACTTTGTAGGAGATGCCATCGACGCGAATGTTTTCGCCCAGCGCGTTCTGGCCAGAGAAAAGCTTTTTCTTGACGGTGGCGCCGATGACGGCTACGCGCGTGTGAGTGAAGTCGTCCTGCTCGCCGAAAAACGCGCCTTCACCTACGTCGAGGGCGCGAATTTTCTCGTAGGTGGAATAGATTCCATGAACGCCGTAGCTACTGCTGCGAGTGCCGAAAGCCACCAGGCTTTGTTTATCGACCTCGGGAGAGATGCGGGTGAGCATGGGGACCTCGGCGCGCAGGAAGTCGAGGTCGTCGCGAGTGAGGCGAACCTGCATGCCCGCCTTGGTGCCGCCCGCCTGCAGGGAAGTGCGTCCGGGAAAAATGGCGACCAGGTTGCCTCCAAAGGTGCGAAAGGCAATCATTAAAGCGCTTTCGAAGCCGGCACCGTAGGCCAAGAGCAAAACCACCGTGGCTATGCCCCACGCCATGCCCAGCATGGTGAGCAGGGAGCGGCGGCGGTTGTGCTTGAGCGCGTTGAAGGCTTGCGAACTGAGATCGCCCAGCATAATTACTCCGAAGTCAGAAGTTAGAAGTCAGAATGCAAAAGTAAAACAGTTTCTTTTGTACTTTTGCATTCTGACTTTTGACTTCTGCATTTTCTTACTCCTGCCGCAGGGCTTCCACAGGCGGAAGCAGTGCGGCTTTGCGCGCGGGATAAAGACCGGCGACGATGCCGGCCACGGAAAGCGAAAGAATTGCGATTACGGCGGAAGCGGGCACGATGCGCGGCGTGTCGAATCCTTCCGGGGAAGGCAATTGCGCCAGCAGAGCCACGAAGGCGGTGGTGATCGCCAGGCCGATGCAGCCGCTGAATGCAGTGAGGAATGCGCCTTCCACGAAAAACTGCGTCATGATGTTGCGGTGGGTGGCGCCGAGAGCCTTGCGCAGGCCAATTTCGCGGGTTCGTTCGGTGACCGAAACCAGCATGATGTTGATGATGCCGATGGCGCCGAGGGCGAGAGTAACGACTCCGACAACACCGAGAAACCAATCCATGGCGTCAAAAATCTTGGCCACGCGGATAGCGCCGTCGATGGTGTCCCAATCCTGAAACGCGTCGTCAATACGGGGATCGAAACCGTGACGCCGGGCGACGATGGCGTGAACTTCATTCATCGCTTCGACGTGCAACTCTTTCTTGATGGGCCGGTAGTTGATGAACGAGATGGCATTTTCCGTGTTCTGCGCCTTGAGCGGAAAAAGCATGCGCATGGTATCGAAAGGCACGAAGATGCGGTGGTTGGTGCCGTTCTCGCCTTCCTTGCCGATCTTGGGGATGACGCCGATCACTTTGAAATCCACGTCGTTGAGCAGGATGGTGCTGCCCACGGCAGGCTCGCCGGGAAACATGTTCTTGAGCAGTTCCCACCCCACCACGGCAACGCGGCGATGCTGGGAGTTGTCCTCGTCGTTAAACCAGCGACCGGGCTCGATGGGAGTATTGCGAATCTGGTTGTACTCGGGAGCGACGCCGAAGACCTGGCCGTTGGTGGATCCGTAGTCGCTGACGGCGCGGATGTCCTCCCGCTCCAGCACCGGAGAAACGGCGCGCAGAAATCTGGACTGGTCACGAATAGCGAAGTAGTCGCCATAGGTCAGGTAGTAAGGCTGCCCTGAGGTGTAGCTGCCGGCCACGGCCGGGATGCGGCCCGGGAAGATGAACATGATGTCTTGACCCAGCTCGGCGAGATTCTTGTCCTGACCGCTGCGAAAACCTTCTCCTAGCCCTACCAGAAGCAGCAACGAGCCCACGCCCCATGCGATTCCGAACATGGTAAGGAACGAGCGAAGCTTGTGCGCCCAGAGAGTGGACAGCGACTGGCGCACGATATCGAGAAGTATTCGCATGGAGTACACCCCCACGCCTCTTGGGAGGTGCGTGGGGGTTCCGGGCGAACGTTCAGGCGAGGGGTCTCAATCCCGCCCAAACGGTTCTTGTTCAAGCCATCTGATCAGTAATACGCAGCCGGGCCAGGCTAAGTTCCCCTGCTGTGGTTGGTTATTTAGACCTCGCGAAGACGAAAAAGGTTAGCTGGATATGAAGATTGAGGCCGGGCGGGATTGGCTGATCGGGATTGGCTGATAAGGATGCGATCGGGTTTTATCAGAATTCGAACGATCCACCGGATTGGGTGGAACCAGCGGCGCCGTCGGTACCGGTGGCGGGGAGTAGGGCCAGGACTCCGCTGAGGCTCTCCCAGGCCGCATGGTTCAGGGCGGGGTCGGAGCCTACGAGGTCGCGGATCATGTCCCACGCGGCAAGGTTGAGCGCGCCTTCCGGGGGAGGGCCCATGGCCAGCGAGACTGAGCACTGGGGGCAGAAAGAGATGCGATGAGCGGTGGACTTCTGACGCGGCCTTATCCCCACGGTCTGGGCGAACATGTAGAGGGCGACGGATTTATTTCCGGTCTCGAGTTCGCGATTACAGCGAAGGCAGTGCATGTTCTCCAAGGATTTCTCCTGGCGGCGGATTGCGAGCCGATAAAGATGAATATTCTCTGTGCGGAGTCGCGAGGCGCAAGTATGCAGAAGGATTCCCTCGGGTTCTCAAGTTCGGAGCGGGTTGGCAGCCTTCGACTGGTCGGGAACCAAGATGGGCTCTAGGCAGGGGCTTAGGGCAAGGTGCACTCTGTTGCGATGAATGCTGATGGGAAGAGTTTTCGAGATTCACGATTGAGCGAGAACGCTCGTTTGCCACTTCGGGCTCATCAAGGGACGGCGAAGTTCGTTCGATTGTCACAGCTACGCAAATCGCGTGAATGCGAGCAGGTGGCCGCGGTGTGCTACCGGGTGCGTGGTGGAGAGATCGAGTTCCTGCTGGTTCGGACTCGCGGCAGCGGGCGGTGGACTTTTCCCAAGGGCAGCGCTGAACCGGGACTGACCCACGCCCAAGCGGCCGCGTTGGAGGCGTTCGAGGAAGCGGGAGTGCATGGGCGGATCGAAGAGGCTTCGTTCGCGCGATATGTTCGGGGCAAGCGGGGCAGCGAGCGAAAAACTGGCACGAGATCCAGCGAAAAAGAACTTGCAGTCAACGCTCATCTCTGTGAAGTGTCGCGACTGAGCAATCCAAAGGAGTCTGGGCGAAGTCGCACCTGGTTTTCTGCGCAGGAGGCAAGGTTGCGCTTGCGGGAGGGACGCCAGGACGAAGACGGGGCCGAGTTCGCGCGAGTAGTCGCTCGAGCGGTGGCGCGCATTCAGCGATTACGCGGTGAAGCCGGTATCTTCGGCGGCCGGGCGCAAGAAGTTCGAAGGGGACAACATCTGCCACGCTGGGATGCGGCGCAGAAGGACGGGCTGCAAAAGGTGCAATTCGATTTTGCGGAAGTTTGCGGGCGGCCGGGAGAGGCTTCGTTCGGTCGGCATATTCGTCGCAGGAGGGACGACATCCGGCGATTCTCTGTGCCTTTTGGCGACGCTCCGCGCGGGGAAGTCTTGCCATGCGAAGTCCTGGAGTTTTCCCCGCGGCGCGAAAAGAAGGTCAAGGCTTTGGGAAACGGCACAACCAGCGGCTGAAAGGCTGTTCAAACTTTCTACTCTTTGTTCTTTTCTACTCTTTGTTCTTTTCTACTCTTTGTTTTTGGGCCGTTCGTAGGCTTTCTGCAAGTACCGGCGGGCTTCGGCGAGGGCGGCGAAGGTATCGTCATTGGTCTGGATGGCTTGCCGGTATTCGTTGATGGCGCGCTCGCGCTGGCCGGTGACATCGAAGATCTTGCCCAGCTGAATGTGGCTCCAGACTTCAGTCCAGCGCGGATCGCCGTCGCCGTTGATGGAGGAGCGGTAGGAGTTGGCCGAGGCCTGATAGTTTCGCTGCGCGAAGAAAATCTCCGCGACGCGGTAGTGGGCCAAGGAGCTGTTTTTATTCTGGTCGAGCGCCTTGTTGAACTCGGCAAGCGCACCGGAGAGGTCGCCCTGCTGCTGCAAAGCCTGGCCGCGGAGAATAGAAGAGCGCAACCTCACGTCCGAGGAGTTGGTGAGCACGTGGTGGTCGGGATCGACAGCGATTCGCCGCGGACGTCCGAAAGTCTCAATGATAAAAGGTGAGTTGGTGCCGACTACTTCGATGTTCTTGTTTACCGTTTTTCCGTCGGTATCGATGCGTACGTCGACGGGCATGCGGAACAGATCGAGATCCTGGGAAATTTCGCCGGTAACGCGGAAGCCTTTGTTGCTGCCCAGGCGGTAGGTGGTGTATTTCACTTTGAATTCGGGGGCGCCGGTGGAATCGAGCCACTGGGAGAAGAACCAGGTGAGTTGGTCGCCGTAATATTTCTCGGCAATGGTGCGGAAGTCGTCCATGGTGGCCGATTTTCCGGCATAGGTCTCGGCGAACTCGCGCATGGTCTTGAGATATTTGTCTTCGCCGAGTACCCAGCGCAGCATGTGCAGGATCATCGCGCCCTTGTCGGTGACCAGCGACTGAAACTCGGTGGAGAAGGGATCGAGTTTGCTGGCGCTGGAGAGCGGGATGTTGTCATAAGCGAGAGCGCCGACCGACATGTCCTTGATGGCCTCCTCCAGACCTGCAGATCCGGCCGCACTTTCGACGTACATAGCCTCGGAATAGCGCGAAAATCCATCGGTGAGCCACCAGTCATCCTTCGACGCGGGGCTTACGGAAACTCCCCACCATTGATGGGCGATGGCGTTGGCCAGCAGACGGTAGTTTGTTTTTTCGGTGATGGAGGAGCCCGCGAGAGCTGCAATTTCCGGACCCCAGGCGTAGGGAACCGTGTCGCCCGGGAGTTCCACGACATTGAGCCTCTGCGAAAGAGGAGTGCCGTAAAGGGTGATGTAGTAGGTGAACTCCTGGACCGCGGTGGTGGTGTATTCCGGAGCGAGTTTCTGGTGGTCAGGTTTGAAGAAGACGTGCAGGTCCATGCCGGCTTCGTCGCTTTTATATTCCTGGAAGATGCCGGCGACGATGGTGCCGGGAAAGCTCGGCTTTGCATAGACGAAGGTAAATGTCTTGGTGGGAAGGCCGTTGGAATTCGGCTTCTTGGAAGGAGGATTGTCGGTGACGGTGGCCTTTCCGCTGCCAATCACCAGCATGTGAGCCGGGACGGTAATGCTGATGGTGGAGGTGAAGCGGTTGAGTCCGTAGCCGCTCACTGGGAACCAGCGTCCGGAGTAGAGCAGATAGCTGGTGTCGTCGCCGATGTAAGCGAGTTTGAGACCGGGGACAGGGCTGTCGTCCGCGCTCTCGATCTCGCCTTCGTATTCGAAGGTGAGGGTGGTGGAAGCGTCTTTGGCGAGGCCGGCGGGAAGCGGCACACGGATGGTGGAATCCTGCGTAACTCGCTCGGCCGATAGTGGCTGGTTCTTATCGTCGAGAACGCGGGTGACGCGCAGGCCGTTGTGCAGTTCGAATATGGCGGTGTTCAGATCCTGAAGAGCCGTGAACTTAACCTTCGCGCGCGCCGAAATCTGATGCAGATGAGGGGTAAGCTCGGCTTCGATCTGGTAATCGTCGACGCGCAGTCGAGTCTTCTCCGCGGCCCGCGAGGGGATCGCGACGAAAGCCAATAGCAGCAGGGCGAGGGAACCCGACAGGACGCTCGGGGCGCGCCGAAGGCGAATCTGCATTAAGGAGAGTCTCCGGGAAATGGGCCTAACCATTCCTATGATGAAGATTCTCCACTAAAAGATGCTGGGAGCACAAGGTTAGTGGCTTCCGTCTCCCGGCTTCCGGCTTCTGGCGGAACTCGGGCCCAGGGTGAGGATTATCTCTGCGGCGCGGTCGGGGGGCGGCGGGGCTGGACGTTCTGCGCTGGCTTCCGGGCCGCGGAGCCTGGCTTTTACCCGGGTTAGGCCTTCCAGCATGCGGTTGCGGGCGGGGCCGTCGGGGAGAATTTCTTTCATCTGGGCGATTATGTTCGCAGCCGTGAAGTCGCGCTGTACGAGTTCGGGGACGATTTCCCCCCCGGCGATCAGGTTGACCATGGCGAAGTATGGGACTTTGACTCGCGGTTTACCCAGCAGGTAAGTGAGAGACGAAACGCGATAGACCATTATGAACGGAGTGCGCATCATGGCGGCTTCCACGGTGGCAGTGCCGCTGGCGACGATGCCGGCGCGGGAATGCCAGAGTGCAGGCAGAGATTCGGGGACGAGGGTGATGGTGTGCCCTGTCGTTTTTGAGCCGATTATGCTTCGCAGGAGGGCGCCGTCGAGAGTGGGTGCGACCGGGAGCAGAAATTCGTAGTCGGGGCCGAGTTGGGCGGCCGCTTCGAGGATCGTGGGCAGATTCATGCGCACTTCTTTGACGCGGCTGCCGGGCATCAGCGTGATCCAATATTTTGCGGGGTCGAGATGAAATTGCCCGGCGTAATCTTTGCGCTCGATGGCCGGGTGCGGCAGGTCGGCGAGGGGATGGCCGACGAAGGTGGCATCGACTCCACGGTCGCGATAGAACTTTTCCTCGAAGGGAAAAATCACCAGGGCTTTCTCGACGTAGTTGCGGAGGAGGCGGACGCGTCCCTGTCGCCACGCCCAGAACTGCGGCGCGACGTAGTAGACCACGGGGATGCCGCGCTTCTTCATTTGCCGCGCTACGCGCCAGTTGAAGGCAGGCGAATCGATGACGATGGCGAGGCCGGGCTTGCGCTTGTCGGCTTCTTTGATCAGATGACGATAGAGGATGTAGATGTGTGGCAGGCGGCTGAGGATTTCGGTGATGCCAACAACCGAGAGATCTTTCGCGTCGACGACGGTGTCGCAGCCGGCGGCGCGCATGCGGTCTCCGCCGACGCCGAAGAATTCGAGCTGCGGGTCGCGGCGATGCAGAGCTTCGACGAGCTGCGCGCCGTACATTTCTCCAGAAGCTTCACCAGCTGAGATCAGGATTCGCAAGAGAGCATTGTAAGGCCAGAACACGGCGCGAATGGTTTGATGGAAAATCATTTCCCGTGAAAGCGGCCCGAATGAGCGTGATAAAATAAACAGCGTTGAAAGGAAATTCGATGCGACGCCCCGTAAAGCTCGATTTCAAACCGCTCTCTCTCCGGGAGACTGCCAGGCGCCTCGGAGTTCCGCCAGCGAGAGCACGGAAGATTCTGGCGCTGGTCGGTGTTGATTTTGACGGACGGATTGTCGGCACGGCATCCCCTAAGAGGCAGGCCCGGACGCGAAAGACATCATCCCGCAGAGCGAAGACGTCGACGAGGTAGCAGGTTCTCACGATTCAGGGCCCTGGTGACCATTCTGTCGCCATGCCAAAAACCAAAGAAGCCGTTTTTCTCAACATCCCGTACGACCCACAGTTCACCCGGCTGTATCTCGCCTACATTACTGCACTAACCGCCATCGGCTTCCTGCCGCGAGCCACGCTCGGAATCACGGGCAATCGGCGGCTCGACCGGATCGCCAGTCTCATCGAAAGTTGCGCCTATTCGATTCACGATCTCTCGCGAGTGCAACTGGATCGCCATGCTCCTCGCACGCCTCGTTTCAATATGCCATTTGAACTCGGTCTGGCAGTGGCCTGGGCGCAAGCGAATCCGCGGCATCGATGGTTTGTTTTCGAGTCCGTGCGGCGTCGTTTGAATAAATCCTTGAGCGATTTGGACGGAACCGATCCCTACCTTCACGGGGGAACTGTGCGTGGTGTAATGAGGGAAGTCTGCAACGCGTTCGTGTCACGGGGAACGCAACCTACAGTTCCTCAAATGATGAAGATGTATCGCGAACTGCGCCGGGACTGTCCGGGAATCCTGAAGAATGCGGGGGCGCAGTCGATATTCACGGCGCGTGTGTTTTCCGACCTCTGCGTGGCGGCGGCGGGTTTGCGGAGCAAGTACCTGGGATCGGACTGAGAGGTTGATGAGCTGCGCCGTGCATTTTCCCCGGAAGCTTCGCCGGCTGAGATCAGGATGGGCAAGAGAGCGTTGTAAGGCCGCACCTCCGAACAGGAACGATTGTCCGGAGACGTTCAGATATTATCTTGTCGGAGCCGCCCAGGCTCGCTTTGCTGGGGTAGTGGGCAATGGCGGGAGATCCGATATCGATTTCGATTGAACCAGCGATAGCCCCACCAAAGCATCCGATTAAAACCTGGCAAGCGGAAGATTGCGTAGAAAGGCCACGCCCACCAGATTTGCCGTGACACATAAAGATATGCGTTAGCACCCGATTCCAGTTTTCCAGTGCGCGTCAATACCCGTATGTCGTCCAGCAGATTCTCTTCCGGAGTTTGTAGGCTGCCGTCGGCAGAAGCGGACTGCAGGTCTTTAATTGCAAAGCCCCTCCGTTCCACCACCTTCTTCCAGAAGTGAACCCAGCGAAGGCAAAACCCGCAACCGCCATCGTAAAGTATCCAGCCCTCGCGGGGGAGAGAGGATTCCGATTTGTGGTCGCGCAATTTCATTGGACTTTACTACCCCTGAAGACGATCACAGGCGAGCCGTCAGCCACGAATGCGCAGTCGGGGCGTCGTTGAAGAACTGCCCCGAATTCGCACCCATAAAGAGCGCCGGCGTCCCCTTCAAATCGAGCGGTAGTGGTCGCCCACACCTGCCAAGGGACATGGGAGACCTGGTACTCGAGGCAACCACCGCCTCGTTGCGTCGAATATCCCCAATAGTGTTCAGTGATGAACTGCTCCAAACTCCCGTCTTCAGGATGTTTTGGAGAGCCTGCGGTCTGTGCAGAGAGCCTGCACCATTGGCCGTCAACCTGCCACTGGTATTCAGCCGTCTTCCCAAACTCTCCTGTCTCAAGGTGGTGCCTCATCGGAAAGCATTTATAGTTCTCGCCGTATAGGAGTCGCGCCGTTATCGCAATCGCGCGTCTGGGCACAACCTCGGCGATGAAAACAACTCCTCTTCGATCATCGCTGCCATCTTTGCGACGGACGTAGAAGCGTAGGTTTACCTCATCGAAATCGGCATGAAACGGAACTGGGAAGCGCCCAAGTAGCTTGGTGCGGCGGAATCTAAATCCCACCAGGCTGACGAATGTTTTTCCGTTAACTGAATCCAGAGACGTGCCGGGCGGAACGTGCCGAGTCACAAGACTGGGTTCAATCTCGTAATTCAACATCACGAGGTCAAGCCATTCGGCAGAAAGGAAAACTCTTCTTGATAGAGACATGCGTTCGTCGATGCTTTGTTCGAGCCAGTGGCTAGTCATCCGCGCTTGCGGTGACCTCCGGTTGCTGGAAGCCTGACCCGTTCTCAGACGCTGGCGCCCGCGCCACATTCAGCTCCTGATCTTTGTATTGGAGCTGGTAGAGCTTGAAGTAAATCCCGCGCTGGGCCAGCAGTTGCTGGTGCGTACCCATTTCGCGGATCTGGCCTTTGTGCATGACGATAATCTTGTCGGCGCGCTGCACGGTGGAGAGCCGGTGGGCGATGATCAGCGAAGTGCGTCCCTCAACCATGCGGTTGAGCGCGTCGCGCACGCGGAATTCGGTTTCCGTATCCACGCTGGAGGTGGCTTCGTCGAGAATCAGGATTTTCGGTTCGTGGGCGAGGGCACGCGCGAATGAGATGAGCTGTTTCTGGCCGGTGGAGAGCGTGGAGCCGCGCTCGCGGACTTCTTCGTCGAAGCCTTTGGGCAGGGCGCGGATGAAGTCGATCAGGTTCACGTCTTCGGCCGCCTGCTCGACGTCCGCATCCTGAATGCGCTTGGTGCCGAGGCGGATATTTCCGCCGATGGTGCCGCTGAACAGGAATGGATCTTGCAGGACCACGCCGAAGCGGCTGCGCAGGTCGACGAGGTCCATGTCCTTCACGTCGACGCCGTCGATTCGGACTGCGCCTTTCTGGACGTCGTAGAAACGGAGCAGGAGTGAGATGAGCGTGGTCTTGCCGGCTCCGGTGTGGCCGACGATGGCCACGGTTTCGCCGGGGTCGATGGCGAAGGTTACGTCGCGGAGAACCCAGTCGGGGGCTGAATTGCTGGGTGCTGCGCCGCTGGTGGACAGGGAAGAACCTGCCGAGCTTCGCTCGGCTGGACGGCCGAGGGCGGCCGTCCCCACATGAGCATTGCTGGGCTCGAAATCGTGATAGGCGAACCAGACGTGATCGAATTCGATGCGGCCGGGGCCTTCGGGGCGCTTGGTCACTGCGGGCGAAACTACCTGCACCGGCGTATCGAGCAGTTTGAAGATGCGCTCGCTGGCGGCCATGGCGGATTGCAGGATGTTGTATTTTTCGCTGAAGTCCATGATCGGGCGGAAGAAGCGCAGGGCGTACTGGATGAAAGCGACGAGCACACCGAGCGATGCCACGGTAGGCAGCAGGCGGAATGCGACCAGCGTCTTCCAATTGAAACTTATGGCAACGCTGCTCGCCGTGACGTTTCGCATCACGTCCCCGCCGCCGAACCAGATTACGCAGGCAATGGCAATGGCGGAGAGGATCTCAACCGCGGGGTAGTAAACCGAGTAGGCCATGATTGCGTCTTTGAACGCTTCCATGTGGCTGCGATTGATTTCAGAGAAGCGGTTGTAGGCCTTGCGCTCGCGATTGAAGAGCTGCAGCACCACCATCCCGCTGATGTGCTCCGAGAGGTAGGAGTTGATGCGGGCGATGGCGACGCGGATGCGGCGATAGGAATCGCGAACCTTGTCGCGGAAAATCTTGGTGGCGACCACGATGAACGGCAGCACCGCAAAAGTGATCAGCGCCAGCTTCCAGTTCATGCACAGCATGACGCCGAGAATGCCGAAGAGTACGAAGAGGTCTTCGAAGATGGAGACGACGCCGGAGGTGAACATCTCGTTCAAGGCGTCAACGTCGGTGGTGACGCGCGTGACCAGGCGGCCGACGGGGTTTCTGTCGAAGAAGGCAACGTGCAGCCGCTGTAGATGGCGGAAAATCTGGCGG
This sequence comes from uncultured Acidobacteriaceae bacterium, assembly GCA_963749985.1. Lineage (GTDB taxonomy): Bacteria > Acidobacteriota > Terriglobia > Terriglobales > Acidobacteriaceae > Sulfotelmatobacter. Next base: position 100,275 of record CAVVOS010000014.1, read on the forward strand.
CGGAGATCGAACATCACTTTCTGGCCAGTCCACTGCATGAAGTAGGTTTGCAAGAACTCGAGCAGGAAACTGAAGACCAGCAGGCTGACATAGATAGCCGCGATCTGAGCAATGCCGATGATGGGACGCGAGTTGAGCCAACTCCATATGCCGGGCACGTTGCCCTTGGCGGGCGCGAGGTAGCGATCGATCGCAACTTTAGTGAGGTAGGGTCCGAGCACGTCGGCGAAAGACTTCAGGACGATCGAGACCAGAGCGATCGCCACCTGCCAGCGGTAGGGACGCAGATATTTCAGCAGGCGCGCCATCAGGCGGCTGTCGTAGGCTTTGCCTAATACTTCTTCTTCCTGGGACATCGGTTTCTTGGCGATCGGGTGGTGAAGCGGCGCCTGGGGCGCTTTAACAGGGTACCTCAATATGGATGGCCGAGGCAGGCGGCAGGATGGAAAAGGTTTGCGGGCGGGCGAATGGGTTTGAGATGGGATAATGGTGTTGCATGCCGCTCGGGATTTACATTTCGGTTCCGTTCTGCCGGACCAAGTGCAGTTACTGCAACTTCGCGTCTGACGTTTTTTCGAGGGCGGTGTTCGAGCGTTATGTAGATCGCGTTTGTGCGGATATTGAGAACGCGCCTCTGGTTGCGGCGGAGATGGGCGGGGAGATAGAGCGCGCGGTGGATTCCATCTACCTTGGCGGAGGAACGCCGACGGTGCTGGAGGCTGGGCAACTGGAGCGAGTCTTTGCGACGGTGCGGCAGCGGTTCGACGTACAGCCTGATGCCGAAGTAACGGTCGAGTGCGCTCCGGGGACAGTGACTCCGGCCCTGGTGGAGAGCCTGCTGCGTTGCGGTGTGAACCGCGTGAGCCTGGGAGTGCAGTCGTTTGTGGATCAGGAAGCGGCGGCGGTGGGACGCTTGCACAAGCGCGCTACCGTGCTGGGGGACATTGCTCGACTGAGAGCGGCGGGAATTACCAACATCAATGTCGATCTCATCGCCGGGTTGCCGCACCAGACCGCCGAGAGTTGGGAATTCTCTCTGCGGGAAACAGTCGCGACCGGTGCCGGACATGTGAGCGTCTACATGCTTGAAGTGGATGAAGATTCTCGCCTTGGACGCGAGTTGATGGCTGGGGGCAAACGCTATCACGCGCACTTCGTCCCGAATGAAGAGGTGATGGCGGATTTCTACCTCGTGGCTTGTGAGGAACTCAACGCGGCGGGGATTGCGCAGTATGAGATTTCGAACTTCTCGCGCGAGGGCTTCGAGTCGCGGCACAATTTGAAGTATTGGACACGGCAGCCTTACCTCGGCTTTGGCGTGGATGCGCACTCGATGCTGGTTTCCGCCGCGCCGGACATCGAGGCTGTGCGATTCGCGGCTCCGGACTCCTTGGAGCAGTACATGAACAAGAGAGGCTTGCAACGCACCGAGGTTTCACATCGGGCAGCGTTAGAGGAGAGTTTTTTTCTTGGGTTGCGGCTGAACCGAGGCGTTAACCTGAGGGAGCTGTCCGCAGAGTTCGGTGAGGAAGCAATCGAGAACGCTCGCGCCGCGATTGCGGAGTTTGTCGAAGGCGGGCTGATGGAGCGGCGGGGAGACTTGGTCTGCTTGACGGCGCGCGGGCGGTTGCTTTCGAACGAAGTGTTCGAGAAGTTCATTCTGGTGGATGAAGTGGTCCGTTGATTCTCGCGTCCGCGCGCGAAAATTTGCCGCAGGGCAGTTATTGGCAAACCATCCGGTCGGTTGGGCTGTGGGATTTCATGCTCACAACCCCCAGTGATCATGCGCCTTTCCCGACTGTTCGCTTCCCCTGCCTGAAGTAACTTCTCCCTCTTCCGCCGCTATGCTTTAATCACAAAACGAGTTGGAGCGGGTGGAGGAGTCTTGGATTTTCAACTGAGCGACGAGCAGCAGCATCTGAAGAAAAGTGTCCGCGAGTTCGCCGAGCGCGAGATCAAGCCCAACGTCATGAAATGGGACGAAGCGTGCGAGTTTCCGCTGGCTATCGTTAAGGAACTGGGGAAGCTTGGCCTGCTGGGAATTGTTTTCCCCGCCGAGTACGCGGGCGCCGGCATGGGCTATGTGGAGTATGTGATCGCCATCGAGGAGTTGTCGCGGGTGGATGGGTCGGTAGGCATCATTGTGGCAGCCCACACGTCACTCTGCTCCAATCACATTTTCCTCGCCGGCGATGACGCGCAGAAAAAGAAATACGTCAGCAAACTGGCTACGGGCGAGTTTATCGGCGCATGGGGATTGACCGAGCCATCTTCCGGATCGGACGCGGGCAGCGCCCGCATGACCGCAAAGCGCCGGGGCAACAGCTGGGTGCTGAACGGGACAAAAACTTTCTGCACGAACGGACATTACGCGGACGTGATCGTTGTGCTCGCGGTGACCGACCGGACGGCGAATACGCATGGGCTTTCGGCCTTCGTCGTGGAGAAAGATACCAAGGGATTCCGTCCGGGCAAGAAGGAAAACAAGCTGGGATTGCGGGCCAGTGACACGGCGGAAATGATTTTTGAAGATTGCGTGATTCCGGCGGAGAATCTGCTGGGCAAGGAAGGCGATGGCTTTATCGATGCGATGCGCGTGCTCGATGGCGGCCGCATCTCGATTGCGGCTCTTTCACTGGGCATGGCGCAGGGCGCATACGAGGCCGCTCTGAACTATTCCAAGGAGCGCAAGCAATTCGGCAAGGCCATCGGCGAGTTTCAGGCGATCCAGTGGAAGCTGGCCGACATGGCTACAGAGATTGATGCGGCGCGCTTGCTCACCATGCGGGCGGCGTCGATGAAAGATGCCGGCATGAAGACGACGATGGAGTCTTCAATGGCGAAGCTCTACGCCAGCGAAGTCGCCGTGCGGTGCGCCAACGAAGGCGTGCAGATTCACGGAGGGTATGGGTTCATCAAAGATTATCCGGCCGAGAAGTATTACCGGGATGTGAAGTTGTGCACCATCGGCGAGGGCACCAGCGAGATTCAGCGGCTGGTGATCGCAAGACAGTTGCTGAAAGACTAGCTTTCACTCCCCTGAAGATCAAACCCTCGATCTTTTGGCTCGGGCCGTCGGGTCTCCGATGTGCCGTCTTGCCTTCTCGCGCCTTCGGAGTTATGGTACCGTGTCATCCCCCGGAGGGCTCGTGTCCGACGCAGCAGGAGTCGACCGACTAACCGCAACTCCCGATGAGCGCACGATGGGAACGCTGGCCCATGTGCTGCAGCTTGTCGGTGGATTCATTGCTCCGCTGATTATTTTCCTAATTAAGCGGGACTCGCGGTTCGTTTCGTTCCACGCGCTCCAGGCTCTGTTGCTACAGGCGCTGTACTTCTTAGTCGTGATGCTAATGATGGGCGCAATTTTTGCGGCCGTCATTGCCGGTGTTGCGTTTCACCAGCCGGCAGCGGGGAACAATTCGCTTCCCCCGGCATTTGTGATCCTTTTCCCAGTCGTCTGGCTGGGGATGATGGGCTGGTGGGTGTTTATTCTGGTGGTGGCCATTGTGTACGGAATCAAAGCTGGGCGCGGCGAATGGGCTGAGTACCCTGTGCTCGGCCGGCTAGCCCGCAGAATTCTGCGGATCGGGCCGGGGGGCGAATTCCTTGCGTGATCTGTTCGTCGGTTTTAGTTTGTCGCCCTCTGCTTTACACTGATCGCTTGAACCAACCCATCCAGACATGGATTGAGCAACTGCGCTCCGGCGACGTGCGGACGCTGGCACGCGCCATTTCTACGGTGGAGAACCGCGCGCCGGGATGGTCGGAGTTGCTGAAGGCCATTTTTCCGCACAGCGGGAAGGCACGTGTGCTGGGGCTGACGGGGCCGCCCGGGGCGGGGAAGAGCACGCTGGTCGATCAACTGGCGCGCTTCTATCGCAGAGGTGATGACAAAGACAAGCGCAAGGTGGGGATTATCGCGGTGGATCCGACGAGTCCTTACACGGGCGGAGCGATTCTCGGCGACCGCATCCGCATGCAGGAACATTTCTCCGATCCCGGGATTTACATTCGCAGCATGGCGACGCGCGGCTCGCTCGGCGGGTTGGCGCGCACCACGGCCGATGTGACCACGGTGCTGGACGCTTCGGGGCGCGACCTCATCATGATTGAAACCGTGGGTGTGGGCCAGGACGAAGTGGATATCGTGCGGCTGGCCGATATCACGATTCTGATCCTGGTGCCGGGCATGGGCGACGACGTGCAGACCATCAAAGCCGGGATCATGGAGATTGCCGACATCTTCGTGATCAACAAGAGCGACCGCGATGGCGCTGAGCACGTGGAACGCGAAATCCGCACGCTGCAATCGCTGGCCATGCGCGGCGATGGCTGGACACCACCGATCGTGAAGACGGTTGCCAGCCAGGGAGTTGGAATCAAGGAACTGGCCGGCGCCGTTGCAGACTATGAGGCGTATCTGCAGAAGGAAAACCTGGCGCTGAACAAGAGCGTCGAGAACTGGCAGGAGCGGTTGGTCGAGATGCTGCGCGATGCCTTGCTGGAAAAGGCGCGAACTCAGTTCGGCGATGGCAACCTGGCACGGCTGGCCGCGGAAGTGGCCGAGCACAAGCGCGATCCGTATACGTTGGTGGAGGAGATCGCCGCGAACGCGGGAAAAAGCTGATCAGGTAAATCGATCATGTCTGAAATCGATCACATCGGGATTGCAGTGAAGTCGCTGGCGGCGGCGAAGGCGATTTACGAAAAACTCGGCTTGAGCATTTCTCCCGAAGAAACCGTGGAGCAGGAGCAGGTGCGGGTGGTCATGATTCCGGTGGGCGAAAGCCGATTGGAATTGCTGGAGGCGACCTCGGAGAATTCGACGATCGCCAAATTTATCGGCAAGCGCGGCGAAGGCCTGCATCACGTGTGCCTGCGAGTTCCGGATTTACCCGCGACTGTCGAGCGGCTGAAGAAAGACGGCGTGCGCCTGGTCTCGGAGGAGATCAAGACCGGGGCGGGTGGGCATAAATATGTGTTTGTGCATCCTTCGAGCACGGGGGGCGTGCTGCTGGAGCTGGTCGAGGGGTAAGTCAAAAGCAAGACTGGCCACGGATTTTCGCGGATCTTCACGGATACGGATAAGGCAACACAAAATAAGGCAATAACTTCTTCTTCATGCTCTTACTTTCCATCGATACTTCCGGCAAGCAGGGCAGCATCGCGCTGGCGCGGGCGGGGGAGAGGTCTGCTGACCGGGACGATGTCGAGGTCATCGAGATTGCGCCGTTGGTTGGCGGCACTTTTTCGGCACAGCTTATTCCGCAAATTTCCGATTTGCTTTCCGGAAACGGATTTACCAAGCATGAGATCGATGCTTTCGCAGTAGCCTCCGGGCCGGGGTCGTTTACCGGACTCCGCATTGGTTTGGCGGCGGTCAAGGCTCTGGCGGAAGTGTTGGGCAAGCCGATTGCGGCCGTGTCGCTGCTGGAGGTGTGTGTCTTCACCAGTGGCGCTCAGGGCAAGATCATGGCTGCGCTGGATGCGGGCCGGAGCGATGTCTACGTAGGCGAGTACGAAGTCCCGGCCAAGGGTCATGCTCCGCGCGAGCACCTCTTGACCCGGAGCGAATTCCTTAGCGAAGCGAGAGGATGGACGGTGGCGACGCCGGATCCTGTTCTCGCCGAGGCGGCGAGCGCGGCCGGGTTGATCATCTCAAGTCTGGAGCCGATCACAGCCGCTGCGGTCGCTCAACTGGGTTGGCGGAAGATTCAATCCGGTGAGACGGTAACGCCCGAGCAACTGGAAGCGAATTACATTCGCCGCACCGATGCCGAGATGCTCGAGAAGAGCGGTTCCTAGCTTGCGAGTGCGACGGGCAAATATCGCCGACGTTCCCGCCATGGTGGATCTGGAGCGCGCGAGTCCGGCCGCCGCGCACTGGCCCCGGCAGCAGTATGAGAGCCTGTTTGTGACTACAGGCAGTCAGCAGCCGTCCGAGCGCTTGGCATGGGTGGTTGAAGATGATCGCGCAGCGGCGCCGAAGATGGGTTCAAGCGAAGCGACCTCAGTTCTGGCGTTCCTGGTTGCGCACCGGCTTGAGGCGGAGTGGGAACTGGAGAACATTGTTGTCGCCGAAGCAGTCCGGCGAAGAGGCGCGGGTACGCGTCTGCTGAATGAATTCATTGCCCACGCGCGGGCAGAGGATGGCAGCGGCATATTTCTGGAAGTCCGCGAATCGAATCAAAGCGCTCGCGGCTTATATCGGAAGATGGGTTTCGACGAAACAGGACGGCGCAAGGGCTATTACGCCAGTCCGGCGGAAGATGCAATCCTTTGCCGACTTAAGTTTGTTAAGGTTTTCTCATAACGAGACTGCACCAGAAATTGGCATTGAACCGATTTTGGGGCTGTGGTAGGTTTAGGCCTGAATCCCGGTTTGGAGGTCTGCTGGATGCTGACTGCCAAAGACACTCTCCTGACCAGCCACGACGAATTCCGCAGGCTGGCTCAGGAGCACATGCAATATTCCACCCGTCTTGATTCTCTCACCCAAAAACGTTACCTCAGCGAAGATGAAAAGCTGGAGGAAGTGCGCCTGAAGAAGCTGAAGCTGCGGCTCAAAGACCAGATGGAATCCATTGAGCGGCAGTATCGGCAGCAGTACGGAGTTCACGTAGCGTAATTTTATTGTCCATTAGGATGGCGGCGGTGGCCGCTGAGGGCATTTTGTATCTACCTGTCGGCGCTCATCAGCGCCTTTATTTATTTGCACTTACACACTTTCTGATTGAACAGGAGACAGGGCCGCTCGGCTCTGCTCTATAATGGGACCTCTGCTCCCATGGTTCGTGACGGCTACTATTACGCACTCGGTTTAATTGTGGCTGCGATCCTGGTTGGCTGGTTCGCGCGGCCCGCCTGGTCCCTGGTACCACTGCTGCTTGCGGTATTTTTCCTCTGGTTCTTTCGCGATCCCGAGCGTGCCATTCCCGATGCGACAGGCGCCGTAGTGTCGCCGGGAGATGGGAAAGTTACAGATGTTTCAATGGTGACGGTGGGCAGCGAAAAGCAGGCTCGCATCAGCATCTTCCTGAGTGTCTTCGACGTGCACGTGAACCGTTCTCCGATTGCGGGAGTCGTGAGCGAAGTTCGCTATCAGCGCGGGAAGTTCCTGAATGCCATGAATCAAGCTTCTGCGGAGCAGAACGAGCAGAATATTGTCCGTGTGGAAGGCGACGGCCAAGTCGTGGTTTTCAAGCAGATTGCGGGATTGCTGGCGCGAAGAATTGTTTTCCATCCTAAGGTGGGCGATCGACTGGAGCGCGGCCAGCGCGTGGGGCTCATCAAATTCGGTTCTCGTGTGGACGTGCTGGTCGAGTCCACCGCCGTCCTGCAAGTGAAAGTCGGCGACCGGGTTCGCGGAGGAGCGAGCGTGCTGGCTTACCTGCAGCCGAAAGGCGAACTGGCAAGGGCAGGGAGTTATGCTGCCAGCGAAGGGACGCGCTGATGGATCTTCCTATTCTAAGACGCAGGCAGGACGAGCAGCGGCCACGCCGCTTGAGCAAAGGGATGTACATTCTCCCTTCGCTGTTTACTACGGGAAACATGGGGGCGGGCTTTTACGCGATCGTGCAGGTGCTCTACTACGCGATCACCAATGCGTTTTGGCATCTCGATCACGCCGCGATCGCCATAGGTTTTGCCGTGCTGTTCGATGGACTCGACGGCCGAATCGCGCGTATGACCGGAACCAGCAGCGATTTTGGCAAGGAACTTGACTCGCTGGCCGATGTGATCACTTTCGGTGTTGCGCCTGCGATGCTGGCTTGGGCTTGGGGCTTTCACGGAGTGCCGCCGACTACACTGACGCAGTGGCACATAAAGTTGACGCAACTCGGGGGCATCGCCTGTTTTCTATTCCTGATAGCGGGTGCCAGCAGGTTAGCGCGGTTCAACATCACCTCGAACCCGCAACCTTCGAATCCCGGGCGTCCGGGGAAGAAGTATTTTGTTGGCATGCCGATTCCGGCTGGAGCAGGTGTCATCGCAGCGGTCGTTCACTTCCAGGACGGAGAGCCGATTGCGTCCTGGTACACGGCGGTTATCTGGATCGCGATGGTGTCAGCGGTCGGATATCTCATGGTCAGTACGTGGCGTTTCTATAGCTTTAAGGACATCGACTTCGGATCGCGTCATCCCTTTCGGCTAATTATTCTCCTCGCAGCGCTGATCGCCGCTGTCGCCGCATTCTCCGGCCCCGTTCTGTTTGCGGTCGCCATACTCTACATGTTCTCCGGGGTGTTCTGGCGGTTGCAGTGGGTATTCCGCGGCCGGAACCAGCCTCCACCGCCAACCTACAAGGAGGCTTCACAGACTTCATGAGCAGTCCGTCTAAAATCGCGGCAGCGCCGCCTTCCTCTTCTGTGCGCGGGCAACTCTTCCGCGCGGCCATTGTGGGTGCGGCCACGCTTAAAGGGAAAGAAGTCGCCGAAATGCTCGGCGAGCGAAACTTTCCCGCCGTGGACATACGCTTGCTCGACGATGACGAATCGATCGGACAACTCGAGGCCACGGGCGACGAAATCAACTTCATCCAGAGTGTGCAGGCGGAGCAGTTTACCCACATGGACTTCACTTTTTTCGCGGCGGACGCGGAGTGTACGCGCCAGAACTGGAAGCGGGCGCGCGATGCGGGCAGCGCGATCATCGATCTTTCGGGCGCGTTGGAAGAGGAACCTGGCGCCACCGTGCGTTCTCTCTGGACGGAGCGCGAACGGGAAGAGATGTGGCAGCCGGAGCTGCAGCCCGCGCCGTGCATTGTGGCTCATCCCGCTGCCGTGGCGCTGGCTCTGCTGATGCTGCGGGCGCGCAAGGCTGGAGCTATTCGGAGCGTGGTAGCGACGGTCTTCGAGCCGGCATCCGAGCAGGGGCAGAAGGGCATGGACGAGTTGCACCAGCAGACCGTCAATCTATTGTCGTTCCAGTCTCTGCCGAAGGATGTGTTCGATGAGCAGGTGGCTTTCAACATGATTGCGCGCTATGGGCAGAAATCGCAACTGTCGCTGGAGTCGCTGGAAGCGCGGGTGCGGCGCCACTACCGGAAGATTGCCGGTGCGGATGTGCCGCAGCCCGCGGTGATGCTGCTTCAGCCTCCAGTTTTTCATGGCCATGCCCTCGCCATCTTCTTGGAGATGGAGCAGGCCGTAGATCAGGAGCGATTGTCGCAGGCGCTTGCTGGAGATCACGTGACCCTGGTGGGGCCGGAAGACGATTCGCAGCCCAGCAACGTGAATACGGCAGGTCAAGCTAGCATTCTGGTTTCCCTCAAGAGCGATGCGGCCCAACCCAATGGAATCTGGTTGTGGGCAGCCGCGGACAACCTGCGCATCGCGGCCATGACCGCGGTGGAATGCGCCGAGAGCATGATCCCCACACGTCCGCTGGGAAAAATCCAATGAAGGCTTGCCGCGCCGCGTGGCTGGCTTCGATCTGCCGGACACCGATCTGCCTGACACCGATCTTCGTGACATCGATCTTCCTGACATCGATCTGCCTGACATGCGTCGTAGCGAGCACCGGTTGCGGATACCATACGGCTGGCCATGCAGTGCAGCTTCCGGAAAACGTGAAGACCATTGCCGTCCCGGCTTTCGTAAACGAGACCAGCACTTACCGCATCGAACAATGGCTTACCGCGTCGGTGGTGCGCGAATTCACGACGCGGACGCACTATCACATTCTCAATGATGCCGGGGAGGCCGCCGACGCTACGCTGCGCGGCACCGTGGTGTCGGCATCTTCCACGCCGCTCACCTACAACTCCACGACCGGGCAGGCCGCCAGCGTTTTGGTAGTGGTGAGCATGAGAGTGGCGCTTACCGACCGCCAGGGCAAGGTGCTCTACCAGAATCCTTCGTACCTGTTTCGCGAGCAGTACGAAGTCTCGCAAGACTTGGCCAGCTTTTTCGAGGAAGACTCGCCGGCTTTCCGGCGGCTTTCCCAGGATTTTGCCCGTACCCTGGTCTCTAACATTCTGGAGGGCTTCTAGATGCTAGAGTTGCAGTCAGTCGTTAGTCGTTGGTCGTTGGTCGTTCGCCAATCGATCATGCGTCAATTGTCGTGCGTTGGCCAACGACCAACGACTGACGACCAACGACGCACTGCGGAGGAGTTCTGATGCGGGCTTTTGCCCAGGCGGAGCGGTTTGTCAGCGAACTGGAGTCGCACAAGCTGCGTCCGGCCTACGTGTTTGTTGGAGACGAAGCTTTCTTCCGCAAGCGCTTTCGCGACGCCATCATCGAGCATCTGGTCTCGCCTGATCTTCGTGATTTCAGCCTGTTCGAGTTCGATCTGGCGGAGAACGACCTTGCCGAAGTTCTCGACCGCGCCCGCACTCCCTCGCTGATGGCGCCTTTCCAGGTGTTCTTTGTGCGCGGCGTGAAGACTCTTTTTGGCCGGGGCTCGAACGATGAAAAGCTCGCGGCCATCGAAGACTATTGCAAGAATCCGAATCCCGATGCGCTGCTGGTTTTTGTCGCCGACCACATCAGCATCCCCGCCGACGTCCGCCGCATGGAGATGCAGGACAAAGAGCGCTACCAGCGCATCCGCGAAACCATGGGCCAGTATTGCGGCATCGTCGAACTGGCGCGGGTGGAAGAAGGCGAAGCGGTGCGCTGGATCTCCGACTATTGCGCCAGCCGCGAAGTGCCGGTGAAGATCGATCCCGATGGCGCCCGCGAACTGGTCGATGCGCTCGGCGGCGACATGATGATGATCTCCAATGAGCTGGAGAAGCTGATGCTCTACGTCGGAGCCAGGAACCGCATCACTCTCGGCGACGTGGAAACCATGGTTCTGGCTGCGAAGCAGCGGTCGCTTTATGAGTTGACCGACGCGATTTCCGCCAAGGATCGCGTGCGCGCGCTGGAAGTGCTGGATGCGATCCTGTCCTCGGGCGATGGCGAGGAAGCCTCCATCGGACACATCTACATGCTGGCGAAAACCTTCCGCCAGATGCTCGTGATTCTCGAACGCAACGTCCGCGACCAGCGCATGCTCTGGGCCGCGCTGTGGCAGGGCTTTCGCGTGCCTCCATTCGCCGCCGATGACATCATCAAGCAGGCCCGCCGCTACAAATCCCGCCGCGAGTTGACGCGCGCGATTCGCCTGGTGGCCAAGGCTGATCTTGCCCTGCGGTCGAATCCTGTGAGCAAGCGCATGGTGCTGGAGCGTTTGGTGATGGATTTGACGACGGAGCCCAAGTTGGAAGCGCCGGCATGGATGCAGGACCAGCTGCCGGTGTGAGAATCCGCTTCTAGCTACAAGCTCTAGATTCTGGAGACGCAATGACCTGGAAGTATCTCATCGAAGGCCCGTGGATCGTTTTCGTTGTCTATTGGGCGGTGGGAGCGCTCAAGACCCGGCGCACGCAGCGTAAGGAGTCGTTTGCCTCGCGCTATGGAATTCTTTTTGTGGAAATCGCCGGCTTCGTTCTGCTCTTCAGCGACGAAGCGGGGATCGGGCCTCTCGGGCATCGAGTTATCCCTCGCACTTACGCACTGGGCGTCACGGGCGTTGCTCTAACCTGGGCCGGGATCGCGCTAGCGCTTTGGGCACGTTGGCATCTGGGACAGTATTGGAGCGCCCGGATCGCGATCAAGGAAGATCACAAACTGATCCGCACTGGGCCCTACGCTCGGTTTCGGCATCCCATCTATTCTGGACTCAACTTGGCCGCGATTGGCTCAGCTCTGGCGATTGATCAGTGGCGATGCGTGGTGGGGGTCTGCCTGATTATTCTTGGCTATTGGATTAAAGCGAAGAGAGAAGAAGACATGCTGAATGCGCAATTCGGCGCGGACTTTCAGCAGCACTGCCGGCACACTGGCTTTCTGTTCCCCCGCTTGGGGTGAAAAAGCCAACGGCAGACCCTTGCGGGCCTGCCGTTGCGAATTTCAAGCCAAAGCCAACAGCCTACTTCATCGCGTTAACGCGGACGCCCAGGCGCGACTTGTAGCGCGCGGCGGTATTCTCGTGCAAGGTGCCCTTCTGGATCGCCTTGTCGAGCGCGGAAACGGTCTGGCGGTAGGTCTGCTCGGCGGCTTGCTTGTCGCCTTTTTCGATGGTCTCGCGCAGGTCGCGCAGCGCGGTGCGCAGGCGGGAGGTGTTGGCGCGATTGGTGGCCGTACGCTTCGTGGTTTGACGGGCGCGCTTGAGCGCCGAATGATGATTAGCCATGTCTGATTCGTACCTTTGTGTGTACCGCGAGATATTCCGGTGAGTACCGAATACGCTATTCTACGGGACTAAGTCTCGACTGGTCAAACTCATGGCATGGCCTCTGATTCCCGATCCGCTGGCGCGCTTGAAAGTCCTGCTCGATTCCTCAACTCCAATTGTGGCGATGGAAACGGTGGAGGAAGTTCGCGCCGTTCGCCTGGTGCGTGCCGCTTGCGCGTCCTTGAACCTGGCGGCCTTTGAGTGGACGATTGCGAGCGGCTTGGTCCGCTGCGGCAGCGATGTGGGTGAGTTAGCGGTTGACGGCCTGGACGCGACCTCCCCTCATGGCGCGGCTGCTCAGCAATCGCTGGCCAGCTCGAAGGCCATCTACAACAGCCAGGAACCCGCTCAGATGCTGGCCAACCTTGAGGGAATTTCCGTGGGTGCGGCGTTCATCCTGAAAGACCTGCATCGCCATATGGAAGAACCGGTTGTGGTTCGGCGTCTGCGCGATGTGGGGCAGAAGTTTTCCGAGAACCGGCGCACCATCATCCTCACTTCTCCAAAGATCGAGATTCCTCCCGAGTTGAAGGGACTGGTGGAATTTCTCGAATTGCCTTTGCCTGACCGGCGCCGCTTGCGCCAGATCATTGACGAGGTCGTGGTGCGGCTTTCCAAAGACCACACCTTGCTGCGGAAACTCGATGCCAAAGGGTACGAAGAGGTGGTGGAAAGCCTTCGCGGCCTGACCGAAGAGGAAGCCGAGCGGGCCCTTTCGCAGGCGCTGGTGGCGCGGTATGCCTTGTGCCCGGAAATTGCCGGCGATGTGCTCGAAACCAAGAAATCTCTGCTCCGGCGCTCTGAGATGCTGGAGTTTGTGGAGGCGAGCGAAACTTTTTCCAGCGTGGGCGGAATGGACAATCTGAAGCGTTGGCTCGAACAACGGCGTGGCTCGTGGGACGACGCGGCGCGCGAGTTCGGGCTGGAACCACCCCACGGCGTAATCATCCTGGGAGTGCAGGGGTGCGGAAAGTCACTCTGCGCGCGGACTGTGGCGGGAGAGTGGAACCTGCCGCTGGTAAAGTTCGATACCGCGGCAATCTACGACAAGTATATTGGCGAAACTGAAAAACGAATTCGCAAGGTGTTCAATGTGGCGGAGGGCCTTGCGCCCTGCGTACTCTGGATCGACGAACTGGAGAAAGTATTTGCCGGAAGTGGGCCGGATTCGGCGTCGGTCGACGCAGGCGTTTCTTCGCGGTTGTTGGCGTCATTCCTCTCTTGGATGCAGGACCGCAAGGCGCCGGTATTCGTGGCCGCCACCTGCAACAACGTGACCGCGTTGCCGCCGGAACTGATCCGCAAGGGCAGGTTTGATGAGCTTTTCTTCGTGGATCTACCCAACCAGGCGGAGCGTAGACAAATCTTCTCGATTCAACTGGCGAGGCGAAAACGCAATCCCACCGAGTTTGACCTCGACAAAGTCGAGGCCGCCGCAGGAGGATACTCCGGGGCAGAAATCGACGCGGCCGTGCAGTCGGCCCTCTATGCCGCATTCTCCGAAAAGAAGCAACTGACAACTCAGTTCTTGCTGGACGCACTGGCGCAGACGGTACCGCTCTCCACTACGCGCGCGGAGGAAATTCGGGCGTTGCGCGAGTGGGCGAGGACACGAGCGGTGCCGGCATCGGTGGGCGAAGGCGGATAAGTCCAGGCTGCCATTGACTCCCACCCCGGCGCGGGGTAGGCTTTAATCAATGGTAGTGACTTGCCCTTTGGGCATGAGCATCCCGGCTGGTCCCGTCTCGAAGCATAATCCTGTTTTGTCTGTGCGTTGGCTGAGGTGTGCGTGTTTCCCAGAGAGTGTCGTCGGGAACGCCTCGCCTGGCTCGGGGGGACAGCCGAGGCGGCTGTCCCCACATGGTTCGTTTTCCTACATGGTTCGTCAAAGAGACTGAATGAAGAAAAGCATCGGGATTAGTCCCAACATCGAGACTTTGTTTGGCACGCGCGACGAGAATGTGCGCGTGCTGGAAGATGGCCTGAACATCACGATTGACCTGCGGTCGAACGGCATTGAGTTGGAGGGCGCGGCGCGCGACGTGGCTCGCGCCGAGCAGGTATTCGCCGATTATGAAAGCCTGCAGCGCTCCGGATACACCTTCAACAACGGCGATCTCAACAGCATGCTGCGGGTGCTGACGGCGGATTCGACTGCGACCTTGCGCGGACTTGCCGACGCCGGCCGCCAGCGCTCGCTGGGACGGCGCATGGTGCAGCCGAAGAGCGTGAATCAGCGGCGCTATGTGGAGGCGATTGAGAAGCATGACATGGTGTTCGGCATTGGCCCGGCGGGCACGGGCAAGACTTACCTCGCCGTGGCGATGGCGATTTCCGCTCTGTTGGCGAAGCGGGTAAATCGAATTATTCTCGCGCGTCCGGCGGTGGAGGCGGGCGAGCGCCTGGGTTTTTTGCCGGGCACGTTGCAGGACAAAATCGATCCTTACCTGCGTCCACTGTACGACGCGCTCTATGACATGCTCGATCCGGAAAAGGTGGACCGCTATCTGGAAAAGAATGTCATCGAGATCGCTCCCATCGCATTTATGCGCGGGCGCACGCTAAACGATTCATTCGTGATCCTCGATGAGGCGCAGAACACGACTTCGGAACAGATGAAGATGTTCGTCACCCGTCTCGGATTCAACTCCAAAGCGGTGATTACTGGAGACATCACGCAGATCGACTTGCCCAACGCGCGGCGCAGCGGGTTGCTGGAAGCGATTGACATCCTGAAACGGGTGGAAGGCTTAACGTTCGTGCATTTCGACGAAGCCGATGTGGTGCGGCATCACTTGGTGCAGAGGATTATCCGTGCTTACGATGAACACAAAACGCACGTCGCGGAACAGCAGATGCTGCTGCTGGCCGGCGGGAAGAGCGGCGAAACGAAGAGCCCCGCCGCCCCGAATACGAGCGACAGGTCCAGAGAAGCTTCGGGAGAATAGAATCGCAGGCGGATGGGAGGGCTGAAACCTGGCCCTCCTGTTTATTTTTAGGCGTGTTGGTTAGAAAGCGTAGTGAGAGTGAGTTGATTATCCTTCGGAAAAGAATCGTGGGACTGAGCCCGTCAACCCTCGAGCGCTTTGTGTTGCGAGCGCGTCGTGTTGTCCGTTTGCGTGGAGTGGTGAATGTGTTGGTGACAAGCAGCGCCGAGTTGCGTTCTCTCAACCGGCAATTTCTGGGAAAAGACCGGCCTACGGACGTATTGTCGTTTCCCTCGCCGCTGGTGGAGCGCGCTAACGCCAGGCGCGTTGCTGGGGACGTAGCGATTTCTGCGGACATCGCCCGGGAGAACGCCGGGCGTCTGGGGCATTCCGTGGCCGATGAAGTGAAAATTCTGGCGTTGCATGGCATCCTGCATCTGGCGGGCTTCGACCACGAGCGCGATAATGGCGAGATGGCGCGCAAAGAAAGCCGGTTGCGGCGGCAACTGAGGTTGGAAATAGGCCTGATCGAACGCGCCCAGCCGAGTGCCCGTGCGCGCGGTGTGAAGCGGAGAACGGCATGAACTGGGAGGTTGCACTCGCACTCGTCCCGCTGCTGGCGCTGCTGGCGTTGGCTTCCTATGTGGACCGGGTCTACCAGGAGATGGGCAAATTTCTTTCGCGGGACTTTCAGGACAACATTGACGTCTTCGAGCAGGAGGTTGAGCCCAATCTGCACGTGAGTCGTGCCCGGGCGTCGCTCTCCATGGCTGTGCTCAAACAGTTGACCACAGCGACCATTGCCTTGCTTGTGGGTTTCGTGGTCTTCAGCGACCTGCGGTGGAGCATCTACGAGATTTTGCAGGCCGCGGTCAGCCTTATTTTGATCATCATCGTATTCAACCAATTCTTGCCATTTGTTTTTTTCTCCCGCACCAACGGCGCATGGCTGATTCGCTGGACTTGGCTGGTGCGAATGCTGATTTACCTGGTGCTGCCCGTGACTATCGTTCTCGGCTTCCTGCAATCGGTGGCATCGCTTACTCGCCAAAACACAAGCGAGCAACCGGAAAGCGCCTCCGAGGCCGTGGACGCGTTGATCGAAGCCGGCCAGGAAGAAGGCATTATCCAGGAGGGCGATCGCGACCTGATTCAATCCGTGGTGGAATTCAGCGGAAAGACGGTGCGCGAAGCTATGAAGCCGCGTCCGGAGATGTTTGCCGTACCGGTGGAGACGACGGTCGAGCGCTTCATCCAAATGCTGGGGGAGAAGCACTACTCGCGCGTTCCGGTGTATGCGGAGAGCATTCACAACATCAAAGGCATCGTCTACGCGCAGGATGTTTTGCAGGTGCCCGACAGCGAGGCTTCGACGCGCACGCTCGAAACGCTGATGCGCCGCGACGTCTATTTCGTGCCTGAGAGCAAGCTGGGCAGCGATCTGCTGCGGGAGATGCAGAAGAACAACATACGCATGGCGATCGTGGTCGACGAATACGGTGGCGTGGCCGGCCTGGTGACGATTGAAGATCTGGTGGAAGAGATCGTGGGTGAAATCCGCGATGAGCACGAGAAGCCCGAAATCGTCCGGGAGAACGATCAGTCCTACATCGTTTCCGGAGGCATGGACGTGGACCGCCTCGCCGAACTGTTTGGGACGAAGCCCGAAGGAACGGAATCTGCGACCGTGGCCGGCCTGGTCAGCGAACTGGCGGGGCACATTCCGCAGAAAGGCGAAACTGTCGATGACGACGGCCTGCGGTATGAAGTTCTGGAGTCGACGGACCGCAAGGTAGAGCGCGTGAGAATTACCGCGGTGCAGCCGCGGCAGTTGAAGCTGATATAAAGCGGGCTTCGGGCTTCGGCCATCGGGCTTCAGTAAAACCTTCTGCTCCCCGTCATTCCAGTCCACGGCCTGATATAGTCGGAATCGAGCTTCTGTCATTCAGCCTTAGGTGTCCTGAGATTTGCCGAAGCCCGATAGCTGAAGCCCGAAGCCCGCTCTTATGCCCTTCCACTCCGGTTTTGTTTGCATTCTCGGTCGCCCTAACGCGGGCAAGTCCACGCTGCTCAATGCGCTTGTGGGCGAAAAACTCGCGATCATCTCGCCTAAGCCGCAGACCACACGCAACCGGATCCAGGGCATTGTCAATATTCCCAAGGGTAAAGGTAAAGACCAGGGCGGCGCGCAGATCGTCTTGATCGATACTCCCGGCGTACACAAGCCGGACAGCTCCCTCGGCCGCAAGATGATGGTCGAGGTGCGCGAGGCTATGGAAGGTTGCGACGTTGTCCTGCTGATCATGGACGCAACGCGCAAGCTGGATCAGCGCGATGAGTTCGCGATCCAGATGCTGAAACATTCTCCGACAAAAGTTTGCCTCGTGCTTAACAAGGTTGACCTGCTGCGCGGCGGCAAGGGCAAGTTGCTGCCGTTGATTGAGGAGTACAAGAAGCTGCATCCATTTCACGACATCATTCCGATTTCAGCATTGAAAAAGGACGGGCTCGACATCCTTCTCAAGGCAGTGACGGCGGCCTTGCCGGCTGGGCCTCCTTATTTCCCTCCGGACCACGTCACCGACCAGCCGGCGCGCTTCATGGCTGCGGAAATCGTTCGCGAGCGGGTGTTGGTGGAGACCGAGGAAGAACTCCCCTACGCGACCACCGTAATTGTCGAGAACTTCGAGGAGGGTGCCAGGTTAACGCGTATTGCGGCCACGATCTATTGCGAGCGCGAGGGCCAGAAGGGCATTCTGATCGGCAAGAAAGGACAGATGCTGAAGCGGATCGGCACTTCGGCGCGCTTGCAACTCGAGCGCATGCTGGGGATGAAAGTCTTTCTTGAGCTTTACGTGAAGGTGCAGCCCAACTGGCGCGAGTCGCGCGGGTTTGTGGAAGAACTCGACTGGAGAAGGCAATTGGAGCACTTGACGGACGGGCACGCCGAACTGACGAAGGCGTTACCGAAAGCGCTACCGCAAGAAAAGACGAAGCACAGAAAACACCACGACATGGCGCATTAGCGCGGGCCGCGCCCAGTTTTGCACTTTGACGCGTTCGTCTTCTCCCCCGCAGATTGTCGTACTGAGGTTTGGCAGCTAGAATCAACTAAGAGCGTAACCAACGAGCCAAAACATGCCACCGGTGGATTCTTCCGAGGAACCTCTTCCCGAAAAAGACTTTGATCCAGATAAGTTGCATTTGATTCTGCGGGTAACGCTGTCTGCCGACCGCAAGGCGGTGGATCCGGTTGTGCAAGAAGTGATGGCCGTGGTCCGCGAGATGAAGGGCGTGGACGGCAAGGAAGACGCAATCGAGTTAGCGCTGCAGGAGGCGCTGGCCAATGCCGTTATCCACGGCGCCAAAGAGGATCCGACCAAGACGGTGGAATGCCTGGTGAGCAGTGACGAAGAACGTGGCGTGCTGATCGTGGTGCGAGATCCAGGTACCGGGTTCGCGCCCGAAGCGATTCCCGGCTGCACCGTTGGAGAGAACGTTTATTCGAATCATGGGCGGGGAATCTTTCTCATCAACCAGCTCATGGACAAGGTTGAGTTCCGAAAGAACGGTACAGAGATCCACATGGTGAAGCGGTAGGGCTGCGCTGCCCTCCGAGACGCGGATCACTCTTTCACCGCGATGCCCAATGTTTTCATTTTGCGGTAAAGATGGCTGCGCTCCAGGCCCAGCACCTCGGCGGTGCGGGTCACGTTGCCGTGATTTTCGTCGAGCTTCTTGAGAATGAAATCCCGCTCGTAGGCGTCCCGGGCCTGCTGTAGCGTGGAGAACTCTTTTCGCGCCGCGCGCCGGTGGCCTTCGCGGTAGACCAGTGGAGGCAGATGCTTGCGGTCGAAGCGCGCCGTCATGGGATTCATGATCACAATCCGTTCGATCACATTGCGCAACTCGCGCACGTTGCCCGGCCACGAATAGCGCATCAAAGCCTCGACGGCATCGTCGGTAATCTCACGTGGGCGTCGGCCGTAGGTCGCAGCCAGGTCTTTCAGAAAGTGCCGTGCAAACAGCGGAATGTCCTCCTTCCGGTCGCGCAGCGGCGGCACAAAGAAAGGGATCACGTTCAGCCGGTAAAACAGATCTTCGCGAAAATTACCCTTCGAGATTTCTTCTTCCAGATCTTTGTTGGTCGAGGCGATGATGCGGGCATCCACCACGATGGTTTCGTCGCCGCCGAGCGGAGCGACGCGCTGCTCCTCGAGTGTGCGCAACACCTTCGATTGCGTCTTCAGGCTCATATCGCCCACTTCATCGAGAAACAGCGTCCCGCCGTTTGCCTTCTGAAACTTGCCATCTTTGTCGGCGGTTGCGCCCGGGAACGATCCTTTGTAATGGCCGAATAGTTCGCTCTCAATGAGGTCTTCGGGAATTGCCGCGCAGTTGACCTCGACGAAGGTTTCGTCCTTGCGCAGGCTCTGGGCATGGATTGCGTGGGCTACCAGTTCCTTCCCGGTTCCCGACTCGCCGTAGATCAGAACGCGGCCGTTGGTGGGCGCCATCAGGCCGATCTGCTGGCGCAGGGCTTTCATTGGAATGCTGTCGCCAACGATCACACTCTTAGCGAGCAACTGTTTCTTCAGATCGACGTTCTCGTGGCGCAGCTTCTTGGATTCGATTGCGTTCTTGACCACGATAAGAGTCTTGTCGATGGAGAGCGGCTTTTCCAGGAAGTCGAAAGCCCCGAGTTTAGTGGCACGCACGGCGGTTTCAATGGTGCCATGGCCCGAGATCATAATCACTTCGGGAGCGTTGTCCAGCTCACGGATTCTTTCGAGCGTCTCCAGGCCATCGATGCCGGGCAGCCAGATATCGAGCAGCACTACTTCGTAGCTGTGCTCGCGCCGCAGTAACTTCAGGCATTCTTCGCCGCTCTCGACCGAACCGGTTTCGTAATCCTCGTCTGCCAGCACTCCCTGCAGCGATTCGCGAATGCCGGTTTCGTCGTCGACAATGAGAATTTTATGCATGCTGAACCGCAGCAGTAGCAAGCGCAGGCTCGGGAACGACCGGCAGCTCCACGATGAAGCGCGCTCCCACCGGCTGGTTCTCCTCCACGCGAATGGACCCATGATGCTCTTCGATGACCTGGCTCACGATGGCCAGACCCAGGCCGGTTCCGCGCTTTCTGGTGGAGAAATAAGGCAGAAAGAGGCGTTCCTTTAGTTCGCGGGTCACGCCATGGCCGGTATCCGCGATAGTGATTTCGACGGCGTCGCGGCTGGCCACCAGCGCGGTTGAGATCTGGATCTCGCGCACCAGCGAATGCTGCATAGCCTCGGCGGCATTGTCCACGAGGTTGGCAACCGCCCGCTTAATGGCCTCCCGGTCTGCCATCACTTTGGGCAGGTCCGGAGCCAGCGACTTGTGCAAACCAATACCGTCGAGTCTCCCATTGAACATGGAGAGCGCGCTCTCGATCACTTCGTTGATGTCAGCCGGGTGCGGATTAGATGCGGGGAAGCGGGCCAGCGTGGAAAATGCATCCACCAACCGGCGAACGGTTTCGACCGCTCCCGCAATCGTCTCGGCACAGGAACGAACAATATCCAACGACGCTTTGTCGGGTGGTGTGGCGCGCTCCAGATGGCGCTGAATGCGCTCCGCGGAAAGTGCGATGGGCGTGAGCGGATTCTTGATCTCATGCGCGACGCGGCGCGCCACTTCGCGCCACGCAGCCTGTTTCTGCGCCTTCAGAAGATCGGAGAGATCTTCGAAGACCAGTACGTATCCGGACCGCTCGTCCTGATGGCGCAGGGTTGCCACCGTGACTGCCACGTTCAGCGAGGTGCGCTGCAGCGGCATCTCCATTTGGCTGGTGGTCATGCCCATGCGATCGGCGCGGCGCAGCAGTGGTTCCAGATCTTCCAGCACTTCCAGCGGAAATACGTCCGCCAGGCGGGCTCCGCGCAGCATGTGATGTCCTTCCGCATAGCCTTCCGGGTGGAACATGCGCAGCAGGGCCTGATTGGCATGAGTCACACAGCGGTCGCCGTCGAGCGACAACACACCGGTTGGGATGCTCTCGAGTATGGTCTCCATCTGGCGGCGGCGCTGGTCGAGTTCGGCATTGGCGGCGCTCGCGTCGCGGCTGGAAGCTTCGATCTGCCGCCGGCTGGTTTCCAGTTCTTCCGCCATACGGTTAAAAGAGCGGACCAGGTCGCCGATCTCATCGGCGGCGCTCACGTCGATGCGATAGTCGAAACGTCCGCGAGAGATTTCCTGCGTTGCCTCGGCCAAGGCAGCCAGCGGGCGAGTCACCAGCTTCGACAGAAACAGCGCCAGCCAAGTCGTCACGAACAACACGATCATCGTTAGCAACAGAAGCAGGCCCATGTAGGTGCGGCGTACAAGTCGGCGTTCATGCGCCAGTTCGAAATAGCGTTGCTGGCTTTCCTCTACGTGCTTGACGGTTTGGGAGAATTCCCGGGGAAGCGGGATGGCTACCAGAATCAAGCCATCGCTTCCAACCCGCGCGCTGCCCAAGGTGTATTCCGTCTGTTCCCAGGTGAAATCGGCAGGCTGGCCAGCGGCCGCTTCCGCCAAGGGAAGCTTGGACTTTAAGAGCGGCCACGGCGCGGGCGCATTGAAGCTGGCCTCGGCATTGCCGTCTTGCACGGCCACGGCGAAGCCGCCTTGCAGCGTAATCTCATGATCTTGGAACTCGCTTACCACCGGCGAGAATCCATGTCCGGAGAAGCCGCGCTGGGTATCGGCAGAGGCAGCGATGGCCGACGCTTCGGCGCGCGCATTCTGTGCAGCATAGTTGCCTAAAAGGGATGCCATGGCGTGCGTGTCGGCACGAACTTCCTCCACCGGAGTGGAGAACCACTTGTCAATCGAGCGGTTCATCAGTCCGTAAGAAAACCAGTACATCACCATGACCGGAACGAAGGACAACAAGAGCGCACCCGCGACCATGCGCGTGCGAAACTTCGAGCCCAATACTCCCAGGCGGCGTTCGGCGAATAACTTCAGCAAATTGCGAAACAGGACGAAGGTCAGAGCAACAAACAGAAGGAAGATAAGCGCCGACAGGGCGGCGAACACCACGATCTGCTGATTATTGCCCGGGCGCAGGAAAGTGAGATCAAACGCGGTCTGGGAAACCAGGATCGCTAGCAGCAGGAAGACCGACATCGCCAGCAGAATAATGACCTGCCTGCGGTTGGAAGTTTTCTGAGGTCGAGTTGGAACGGTCTGCGCCACGCGAATTCGGCCGCCCAGCCGCTCTAGTCCGTCGCTGTTTGCGAGCCGGGAGTGGGCCGGAAGTCATTATAGATGGAGACGCGGCCGCCGCCGACACCTCAATCGCGGCCTTTCCAGTTGCACGGAACCGGACCAGTGAGTTGAGATCGCCTGTTTGCAGCTACGAGTTCCCGAGTGTTAAACGCCGCAGGAACTTCTGAGACTTTTCATGCCCCTGCTTCGTAATACGTATGAGAGGGAGGCATTGCCGATGAAAACCTTTTTGACCTTGCTTGTGGTTGTCCTCCTGGTGCTGGGCGTTCTGGCATGCGCGTCCGGCCCTAACCCGTCCAAAGGAACGGCCAGCGAGCACGGTGGAGTTGCGGGCTTCTGGCTCGGCCTCTGGCAAGGCTTTATTGCGCCCCTTGTGTTTGTGGTCTCGCTGTTCCGGAGAGACCTCAGTATCTACGAGGTCCACAACAACGGCGCTTGGTACAACTTCGGCTACCTGTTCGGTCTAGCCTGCTTCTTCGGCGGCAGCGGCAACCGGGCGCCGCGGCGGGCGGTAAAGTCTGGCACCGCTCACGGAGGCGCAGCTCAATGAGTGAAAAGGCCCGATAGCGGCAGTTGAGTGACGTGATATTAGTCACGCGATAAAACTGGGTCGACGTGTACCGATACATTCTGCAGGAGCAGAACCTGTTACCCATCCAACGGACAACTTTTTCCGATGTTTCGAGTTCTCTGTGTTCAGGAGGGAGCCATGTCCCGCCACCGGTTTACCATCTGCATCGCGTTCTTGGGCTTCGCCGCTTGGATAGCTTTAGCATGCGGGAGCAGTCGCAAACTTCAATCCATCACGGTGAGCCCGGCATCCGCCGATGCTCAAGACTATCCCAGCGGCGAAGTCCCATTCGTCGCAACGGGCCATTACAACGCGGCACCCATGTCCGTGACGCCTCTGCCGGCGGGCTGGGGCGCAGCGTCGACAAACCAAGTGATCGGTCCGCCAACTGACTCTGTTTCCGTCAATGCAAACGGAGTGGCACAGTGCAATGCCGGCGCATCCGGAACCTATTCGGTTGCGGCTTGGGTGAACGTGCCGTATAACGGCCCGCCCATTTTTTGCCCCGCTAGCTTGTACGGCGATTCGTGCTCCAGTGTCGTCGGCACCGCACAGCTGACTTGCCCGTAAGCCATGCGGTGCTGATTGACAAGAAATGGCCGTTGCCCTCATTGACCGGGGAGTGAGTCCCGGCTGCAGGGAGGTGGCCACGAGGCTACAGTTTCGTGGCTAGTTCAGGCTGCTATCGCTGCGCTTCACGGTTCTGGTGTTTCCCAAGAACGTGATCATCCTAGAGGCGGCAAGCGACCAGGTTGCGGGCCGAGTGCCTTTCCAGTTCCTCCGCCTCGGTCGGCGGTGTTGCCGGGAATGCAAGTGTCGCAAGCCAAGACATCCGGCCCCATCGATCAGTGGGTTAGAATTTGGTGTATGCCAGTGCAAGGACGGGGCCTGCGGATCGTCAGGATCTATGCCATGTGGCTGATGATTGCGCATTGCGTGGCCGCCGCCCAGGCGGCAGCGCCCCCCAACACCGCGCCCTCGAATGGCACAGAAACACGGCTGCACACCTACCTCGAACATGCTGCGGAAGCGATGCACAAAGGCGACAACGCGGCCGCAGCGGAGGATCTTCACCGCGCCTTGAAAATCGATCCGCGTTCGCTCGCCGCGCTAAACAACTTGGGAATTGTGCTGGCCCGGATGGGCAGACCGGCCGAGGCGATCCCGTTGTATGAAGAAGCGCTAAAATTCCACCCTGACGACCCTTCGACAAAGCGCAATCTGGCCATAGCCAACTTCAAGGCTCAACACTACTTGCCGGCATGGCGGCTGCTTCAGCCGATGGCGGCAAAGTATCCAACCGATTTTCAGATTCTCGACTTGGCCGGCCTATCGCTCTTTGCTCTTGATCGTTATCCGGAGGCAGCCGCGTACCTGGAACGGGCGAACCACGTCGACCCCTCCGACCTGGAAACCCTCGATATGCTCGGCAAGGCATACCTGCGGATGAAGGATTACAAGGCGCTGACTGACGTCTTCGCACGAATCATGCAGGTAAATCCAAACTCCGCATCCGCTCACGTCATGATGGGCACCGCCTATGACCAAATGTCGAATCGGCCGGAAGCCATCAAAGAGTATCAAGCCGCGGTAGCGGCAGACCCGAACTTCATGGGAGTGCATTCCGGCCTGGGCTTCCAGTATTGGCGGGAGGGTGAGAATGAACTGGCCGAGAAAGAGTTTCGCGCAGAACTGCAGCGCTTTCCCAGCGATCCCGTCTCGAACTGCATTCTCGGTCTAATCCTCCTGGATAACTCGCTGCCCGCAGAGGCCGAGCCTCATTTTCGGGCCGCCCTGGCGGTGAATCCTCGCTATACCGAGGCTCTGTTTGGCCTGGGGAAGGCGGAGCTGGCGTTGCAACATCCCCGCGCCGCCGTTGCGCCGCTTCGCAAAGCCATCCAGGTCGATCCCAACTACGTCGAGGCCCACTTTGTTCTCGGCACCGCGTTGCGGCAATTAGGACAGGCCCCCGAGGCAGCAAACGAACAGAAGATAGCACTCGATATCCAGGAGAAACGCAGGGCGGCTGCTATTAAAAGAAACGAGAGCCAGTGAGGCTACGGAAGAGCTTAATATTTGCCGGATAGTTACAGAAAGCACAAAGCGCACGCCGAGACGTGCGCCTTGTGGGATGACGAAGACTCTGGCTAGAAATTGATCTTAGCTCCGATTTGCACGTTGCGCGGAATGTGATACCCGGTCACCTGCCCAAAGGTTGAGTTATTTACGTCCGTCTGAATCAAGTTAGGGCTGCCATGATTGAACGTATTGAACGTTTCCAGACGAAGTTGAAAGGTAGCCCGTTCGCCGAATTTTATGCTCTTAAATAACGATGTGTCCCAACGCTGGAAGCCTGGTCCGAGGATTGCGCCGGGAGCTGCGGTGCCGAAGTGTCCCACCGCTTGGGTAAATGCCGCCGTGTTGAAGTACTCGCCGGGAGTTTTGGGACCGCTGGTGGAGACCCCGGGCACTTGATCGGCGCGGAGGCCCTGGTTCGGTGTACCTCCGGGAGAAGAGGGCAGGCCCAGGCCTCCCGGATAAGTCGGACAAGACGTAACGGGAGGCGGACCTGCGGTGATCGTGCAAGCCTGGTTTGAAGTGGTCTGCGTCACCAGGCTCCAAGGATCGTTTTCCTGATCGATGATCTGGGATTGTCCGGTTTGGAAGTTGACGATACCGGAAAGTTCCCAGCCCCCCAAGACCGCGCCCAAGCCTTTGCTCTCGGTCTTATAGAACGGCAACTGGTAGGCGTAGCTTATGACTAGGATCTGCGGCGTGTTCAGGGTTGACAATCCATAGCTTTGTTTCAAGTCGTAGGTATCGTAGGCGAGCAACGCCCGGTCCAGAGGATTAGTGGTGAGCAGCTTGGACCAGGTATACG
Source organism: uncultured Acidobacteriaceae bacterium (assembly GCA_963749985.1). Lineage (GTDB taxonomy): Bacteria > Acidobacteriota > Terriglobia > Terriglobales > Acidobacteriaceae > Sulfotelmatobacter. The sequence continues at coordinate 126,142 of CAVVOS010000014.1, forward strand.
CCACACCCACCATGAGCCCTTGACTCAGCCTCCGGTTCAGCGAGGCTTGCAGCGAATTGTAGTTGCTGGTAAACACTGGAGCTCGATCCGTAATGAGCCCATAGCCGACGTAAGGAGCGATCGCGTTTATACCGACGCCGGGGTTGGCTTCGCGGGTCGCAACGGTGGGCTGGTTGATATCGATGTCTCCCAGCAGATGCGTCCCTTTGGTGCCCACATAGCCGATTTCGAATACGGTATTCCGCATGATTTCGCTCTGCACGGAGACGTTGTAGTCCTGATAGCTGGGAACTTTGAAGGCTGGCGCCTGATTCAGTCCACCCGCTCCAGTTGTGGTGAGAGCGTTCGGACCAAGAGGCGCACCTGCCGCGGTTCCCACCTGATAGTTGTCGAACAGGTTCAGGCTTGAAGTTCCATTGTTTGTGATGCTAGTGGTCTGAACCAGCGGAGGATCGCTAAAAGCATTCTGCTCCCATATACCGTTGAGCGTGCGGTCGTAGAAAATACCATAGCCGCCGCGAATCGCCAACCTGCCGTTCCCATAGGGATCCCAGGCAATGCCGATGCGCGGGCCCCAATTGTTGTTCGAGTTGGGGTTCACCCCGCTGCCATAGGGCGAACAAGTTGCCAGCGGCGCAATCGCCTGCGCGCTAGCGCACGTCGCTCCGGTGGGAAAGATCAGGCCGTTGGCATAGGTGGCTGCATTTCCAGCCGCAAAATTTCCGTTGGGCGTATTGGGTGTGGTGACAATGGTAGGAGCAGATGCCGCACTGTACCGAGCGGGATCGAAATTAACCAGGGTGTTGTTGCTGTCGCTGGGAGACGGGAAATAACTGTAACGGACGCCGAGGTTCAAGGTTAGGCGCCGGGTTATTTTCCAGTCGTCCTGCACGTAAGCTTCGAAGTTCGTGTAGTTGAGATGGGGGACCGTGTCCTTGCTCGGCTGAGTGTAGCTGTCCGCCTGCCCCAGCAGGAAATTGGCGAAAGGGTCATTGCCGTTAACTCCGCTGCCAAAGTTGAAGGTGGCAAAACCGGCGGTAGCGTTTTCCGTCTTCGTCATCCACATTGCGGTAGCGCCGAGGCGTATGGTGTGGTTGCCGTGCTGGATAGACAGGTTGTCGAAGAGGTTCTTATCGATGTTTCTCTCGAAGTAAGGGCCGTTTCCGTTGGTTAATCCAGTGTAGCCGGCAATGGCGACGTTGGGAGCACGTCCGTAGGGGTCCTGGAATGCGGTCTTGCCGGTCAGCTGACTGGTAAAGGATGGCGAGTTCCCGACACCGCTCAGGGTTGCGTTAATCGCTCCCCAGGAATCGGCGAACTCCACTTCGTTCACCACCTTCGGCGAGATGGTCACGCTTGCATTCGCTACAAGATTACGGCCGGGAGCGTTCAGCGAGATCACGTCCGCCCCAGGATAGTTTGCGGTACCCCAGAGCCCGAAAGGAAAGTTCTCGGGAACGCTGTCCTGCATGTAACGGCCAAACAGGCGGACCCGGTCGCCGACGTTCTGGTCGAGACGGACAATGTCCTGACGGAAGTTGTTCAACGAGCTGTAACTCTCCACCAACTGGTTACTTCCCGAATTGGACGGAAAGGGCGCCATGATTGCATTGAGATAAGCCGTGGCGTTTTGGCTGTAGCAACTGGGGTTGATGGTCCAAGTCTCGTTCGCACCCGAGCCGGCGGTAGTTACGCAGCCGAAGGGGGCGACGGGAATGGGAGTAGTGTTCGATCCTGTAATTTGGGCGGTGGTGAAAACACCGCCAAGCTGCCCCGTAGTGGGCACGGTGATGGTCGTGCTCCCCGGAGTACTAGCCTTGCGCCACTCCTCCGACCAGAAGAAAAAAGTCTTGTCCTTGACTGGATGGTAAAGCTTGGGGATTTCAAGCGGACCGCCTATGGTGAACCCGAAATCGTTGTAGCGCTCAATCGGAGTCCCGTTGCCCGAAGGGCCCGGAATGTAACCGTTGTCAACAATGGCTTGCCGGTTCTCGAACAAATTCGCGTTGTAATAGTTGTTGCGATTGAACTCGTATCCGCTGCCATGGAACTGGTTGGTCCCCGACTTAGTGGCGACCACGATCTGGCCGCCGCCGCTCCGCCCGAAAGAAGCATCGTAGTTACTTCGTTCCAAAGTAAACTCCTGAATGGCGTCGATGCTCGGCGTGTTCAGCAGAGTTCCGTTGGACCCACTATCGTTGATGTCGGCGCCATCCACGGTCCAGTTGTTGGCGCCTTCGCGCGCTCCATTGATCGAAATCACGGTGTTGCTGGAGAGGCCGAATCCGGGTTCGTCCCCCAGTTGGTTCGATACTCCGGGTTCGAGGAGCACGAGTTGCTCGAAGTTGCGGTTGTTCAGGGCCAACTCTCGAACTTGCTCTCCGGTCACCGTCCCCGACTCTTCCGCCGTGGTCGTTTGAATTTGTATATTTTCCGCCGTCACTTCGACGGTTTCGCTGGCCTTTCCAGGCTTGAGCTGCACATCGAGGCTGTGCTTTTCTGCGACGTTAAGGATGACGCCGTTCGCCACATAAGTTTCAAAGCCGGAATTCTTGACCGTAACCGTGTAGCGGCCGGCAGGAAGGTTCGTAATGTTGAAGCTACCGGTCTCGGTGGTGGTCAGGGAGCGGATGTCCGCGCCGGTTTCCTGGCTGTGAACCAAGACCGTCGCGCCCGCCACAACGGCTCCGCTGGAATCGGTCACCGTCCCTGTGAGTGTCGCCGCCAACTCTTGTCCCAGAGTTGCTGCGGACAAGCTTAAGATAATTATGCACACCGTTAGAAAGGAAGAATGCTTCCGCATAACTCCGCGACTGTCCACCCTTAAGCCTCCACGTATTTTCCACGTCAATTTCGTCATCACAGGACCTCCAAGCCGACTTCCTCAACTGGACGTTCCAAACCAGCTGCTAATTCAAACGCACTATGCTGCAATGCACTATGCTATATAGCACGCCATACTGCCTAGTCAAGAAGAAAAAAACAATGATCCCGAGAAAATTGTTCGATGCCAGCGGAGACGATCCATTCTCATCGTCAGAGAGGATCGACCCGGAAAAAGCCGGATTGCCAGAACCAGTCCCAAATCGGGAAATAACTGCATCAAATCGCTGTCAATTACTCGTTTCCAGGCAGATTCCGACGTCTCCGCAGCTTCCCGATCCCCTTACGGAACGCGCCTTTCATGCCCAGGCTCTCTGCCAATCCTTCGTGAAGGACCATCAACGCCATCCCTTTCACGAATTGGGCTTTACATCAAACTCTCAATAAGCTATATAGCATATGGCGCTGCTAGTGGCCGCATCGAGGACTTGACCTGTGCCGCCCTTGCAGGGCTCGCCGTCCTAGGGATCTGGAAACACAAATTATGTCTGGAAATCATCGCAACAGGATGCCCGCCTACAAACGAATCCAGAGCGAGATCCGCGACCGCATCGCGACCGCTGGTCTGAAACCGGGGGATCCGGTTGCCTCGGAACGCGAACTGGCCAAGACCCACAAGGTGAGCCTGATGACGGCTCGCCACGCCTTAGCTGGCCTGGAACATGAGGGAATCGTCGAACGCCGCCTCGGCGCAGGCACCTTCGTCGCCGTGCCCAAGATCCACTTTAATAAATTGATGAGCTATACCGAACAGATGTCGAGCCGCGGTTTGGCTCCGCGCTCCAGGGTGTTGGTGGCAAAGGTGATCGAGGGCGAGCCGGAGGTTGCAGCCAGGCTCGGGCTGCCAGCAGCTACCCGAGTGCTGAAAATTCAGCGTCTTCGGCTTACCGGGGAAGAACCTTTTGCGCTCGAAACCTGCTACTTGCCCGCGGGCGATTTCCCCGATCTCGTGTCGGCCCCTCTAGGAAGAGGTTCCCTGTTTGCGATTCTCGAACATGACTATGCGACGAAGTTGGCATACGCAGACGAAGAAGTCGATGCCACATCCGCGGATGCCAACATTGCGGAGATGCTTAGTGTGCCTCGGGGTGCCTCGCTGCTGCGCATTCGCCAGACCATCTATTCGACCAAGGGCAAAGCTACCATTTACGGAGTAGGTTTCTACCGCTCGGAACGGCATACTCTGTTCATTCGACGCATGCGCTAAGTCAAGCAAAACGACGCCCGCGGCTAGAATCGCAGAGCTATATAGCGGACGTTTGCGCCGGCATTTTGGAAACGCCGATCTTTGCGGATCGTATTAAAAACAAAGGCAGGCCGACTTTTAGTCAGCCTGCCTTTGTTATTTCTGACGTCAGGTCTCTACGGATTGAGATCTGTAGCCAAGTCTTTGGTTAAGTCTCCATTCGGGTCGTCGTCTTTCACAGCCCAAACGTAGCCGCCGCCCAAGCCATACTGTTTGATGTAATTCACCTTGCACTGCACCGACTGCGCATTGTCGTAACTAAATGCAGTGTTGGTGGTTACGTTGAACATGCGGACCGCACATCGGGTAGCGTCATAGCTTGAGGTGAACCCGTTATTCAGCAGGTTTACGATCGTCCGGTAGGTCGCCAGGCCGTCAACCAACAGGAAGTCGCATCCCGCGGCTGGACTTGACTGGTTATCACCCGTCGGGCAATTCCCCACACCGTTGATATTGGGAACTGGGGAAGTTCCGTTCGGGGTTAGAGCTCCCGTCGGATCCGTAACTCCGGTCGCGTTCTGGTACATTCCGCTGTTCGCTGAGGTCAGACCTCCCGCCCAACCTGCACCATAAAGGGGAAAGCCCATGGTGTACTTGGCCGGCGTTGCGCCGTGCGACAGATAGTACTGTACGGTTGCGTCAATCGTGTCACCTTTTCCGTACAGCGGACTGGCCGTTTCGTCGTACAGCGGAGACGCGTCATTGGTGGCATTGGACCAGTCTCCGGCATAGTTATAGCCGTCGACATTCATATAGTCCAACACCGCAGTCAGACCCGCGATGTTGATCGTGTCATAACCACCATCGTTGCCCGAGTCCTGAGCCGCGCCCGGGGTTGACGGACCAGCAGCCAAGTCGGCCAATACCTGATACGTCTTGCCGGTCGTTCCCGACAACGTGGTCAGCTCGTTGCGGAACTCCGTCATCAACGCCGTGAAGTTGGCCGTATCGTTTGCGTTGGGGAACTCCCAGTCGATGTCGAAGCCGTCGAAGAGAGTGCCGGTAGAGACACCCGAGGCGATATTGCCCTGGATGAACATGTTGACGCACGAACCGACAAACGCCTGGCGTTCGGCCGTCGTGCTGGCTGCGAGATCGAAGAGTTGATTATAGGTGGGAGGATTCCATCCGCCGATCGAGATCAACACTTTCAGGTTGGGATGGAGCTGCTTGAGTTGTACCAGCGCGCCAAAGTTCCCTTGCAGCGGGGCCGTGGCCGGAGTAGCGCCAGGCACCTGCGGCACGACCTTCTGGTAATCGGCATAGGTGTCGGCGAGCGCGCAATTCACGTTGCTGCCGTTCGCGACCGGCTTGGCAAAGGCATAAATGACGTGCGTGAGGACGCCGGCTACGCCATTGTTCTGCAGGTCCGCAACATTCGCATTGGCGTAATAAGTTCCCCACTCTTCGTACCATCCGCCCACGAACAGGTTGGTGAGCGCAGTTGTCGTTACGTTCACGCCGGAACTGGCGCTCGACGTGCCGGCATAGTCTGTCGCCTCAACCGTAAAAGTGTAAGTGGTTGAAGGCGAAAGATTGCTCGGCGTGTATGACGTGGTGGTTGTCGTTCCCACCGCAGTCCCATTCTGCAGCACGGTGTAATTCGTGATCGTACAGCCGCTCGGAGGCGTGACCGCATTCCAGCTGAGGTTCGTGCTGGAATCGGTCGTGCCCGAGGCCGCCAATCCCGTTGGAGTGCTCGGCTTGGTGGTGCAAGAACTCGCGAGAGTTGTCACATTCACAGTTGAACTCGCGGCTGAGGTGCCGGCCGCATCCGTCGCTTCCACCGTAAATCCATAAGTGGTCGAAGGCGTCAGGCCAGTCACAGCGTCGGACGTTGTGGTGGGGGACGCAATCAAGGCTCCGTTCTGCAGCACCTTATAGCTGACGCTGCATCCCGCGGGTGGAGTAACCGTATTCCAATTCAGGTTTGTGCTGGAGCTCGTCGTTCCGGATGCCGCCAGTCCTGTCGGAACAGCCGGTGCAGCCGAGCAGGTCGAACAGGCGCCAGTCGCGGTCCAGGGTTCGCCGCTGCCCGCTCCGCCGCTGTTGGTCGCCGGACTCTGGTTCTGCGTCCAGAAATTGGCGACGTAGTTTTCTCCGTTCAGGCTCGCCGTCATGCCTGCGGTATAGACCGCAGTGGCGCTCCACGCCGTTGCGCAGGAACCGCCACCGCCTGCCAGGGTTGTTACATTCACCGCCGCGCTCGCTGGTGAAGTGCCGGCTGCATCCGTCGCTTCCACCGTGAAGCTGTAGGCGGTTGATGCCGCCAGTCCACTCACAGCAAACGATGTGCTGTTCGAGGTTCCAATCGAAGTTCCGTTCTGCAATACGGTGTAACTGCTGATCGTGCAGCCGGACGGAGGTGTGTCCGTGGTCCAGCTCAAGTTAGTGCCGGAACTAGTTGTGCCGGAAGCAGCCAATCCAGTCGGTGCACTCGGCTTGGTCGTGCACGAATTCGCAAGGGTAGTCACATTCACCGCCGAACTTGGGCCCGACGTGCCGTTGGCGTCCGTCGCTTCCACCGTGAAACTGTAAGAGGTCGATGCCGCAAGTCCGCTGACTGCAAAGGTTGTGCCGGTTGCGGTGCCAATCGAGGTTCCATTCTGCAACACGGTGTAGCTGCTGATCGTGCAGTTCGTCGGAGGAGTGTCCGCCGTCCAGCTCAGGTTTGTACCGGAACTGGTCGTGCCGGACGCCGCCAAACCAGTGGGCGCGCTGGGCGTGGTCGTACAACTGCCGCCGCTTCCGCCAGTTCCACTGAGAGCAGATGTCTGCGTGCCGCTGTCGGTCACGGTTAGTGTGCCGCTGGCCGCGCCAGCCACTGTTGGGTAGAAATACACGTAGATTGGACACGAACCGTTGGCCGCGACCGAGGATCCGCAATTACTGGATACAACGAACGGACCGCTGACGGTTACATTACTGATGCTCACGGCAGAGCTGCCGCTGTTCGCCAGTGTGAAGGTAACCCACGCGGTGCCTGTGCCAACCGCGGTGCTGCCAAAGTTGTAGCTCGACGGGCTAAGAGTGACGGACGCTTGCGCCAACAGCGAAACCGAGACAAAGACGCAGAGCAGGGAGGAGAAAAGTAAAGCACGCTTCATTGTGGCTCCTTTATTTCGGGGGACGTGCCAGAGCGATCCGCCCGCGGTTGGGGGTTTGAGAGAAGACTCCGGCTGCGGCTGCATCGGACTCCGCGTCGTGAGAGTCAGCTGTATCGAGCACTCCTGGAAGATCCACAAACTTCCAAAGTGCTCTATAGCACTAATGCGAAGCAGGGTACTCCACCTAACGCGGCCCATTCAAAGATTTTTTTCCCTGTTGCGCAATCCGAACTACAACTGAGTCCGCAACGTGCTAACCAATAGAAGGCGTGGGGCGTGTAAGCGGTGGAGCAGGTTTCTTCTGAAGTGCAGGAAAAGGCGACTTAGGACCAATCTTGTTACGAAACCCGAAATTGATTGGCTGAGCCTTGCCGGCCGCCGAGCAAACGATGTCGTTTCCCCAAAGAGAACACTATAGGTCTGTTGCCCGTCTCGATTCACTTCAACCCCGCGGCAATCGCTTTGGTCAGCGATGCGCTGGCGTCGTCATCGTTCAGCGCCCACACGTAAGCGCCGCCAAGCTTGTGCTTCTTGATGTAGGCCGTCTTCGCTGCTACCGTGGCAGGATTGTCGTAGGTATAAAACGTTCCTGCGTTCGGATTGTAGAGCGTTGCTCCAACTCTTTCCGAATCGTACCAGGCGATATACCCCTCTCGATGCGTGAGATCCTCAATGGTCGAGTAAGTAGCGAACCCCGCGGTCAAAATAGTGTCACAGCCGGGCGAAGGATTGGCTTTATCCGGTTTGGCGCACATACCCGATCCGTCGGCCAAGAGAACCGGAGCAGCGCCTGTAGCGTTTTGGTATAACCCATGGTTCGACTTAGTCACTCCAACCCAGCCAACTGCATACAACGGCAACCCCATCGTGTACTTGGCCGCAGGCACGCCAGCCTTGAGATAGGCTCTTACAGTCGCATCAATGTAGCGGTCGTCGGCATACACAGGGTCCGCTGCCGTGTCGTACAGCGAGGATGACTCATTAGTCTGCTTTTCATCCGATCCGGCGTAGTCGTAACCGTCGATGGTGAGGAAATCCACTTGTGCCGCGGCGCCCTTAAGATCGATGTTCACATATCTCTTCGGGCTCGCTGGCGAATCGAACGTCAACACATATTTCTTGCCCGTCGTTTTCTCCAAAGCATTAAGTTGCGAGCGGAACTCTTTCAGCAGCGCGGTGAAGTTCTGCTTGTCCGCCGCGCCGGGAAACTCCCAATCGATATTGAAGCCGTCAAACAGGCCCGGAGCTGTAACCCCCGCAGCGATGTTGCCTTTAACAAACATGTCGATGCACGAAGAGGCCAGCGCCGCGCGGCCGGCCGGGCTGCCTGCAGCGGTCACGAAGCCCGCAACATTGCCCGCTTGTCCCCCCAAAGAGATCAACACTTTCAAATTGGGATGCAGTGCCTTGAGTTGTTGGATCGCGCCAAAATTCCCCAAGAGTGGCGCGGTATAAGGCTTGCCGTTCACACTAGGCACATTCGAATTCTGGTAAGCCGCCACCGGATCGGCGATCGCGCATGCCGGCGGAGAAGCCGGAGTCACGTTGCCGAACGCGTAGATCAAGTGTGTCAGTTCATCGGCGACCCCATTCTTTTGCAAATCTGCAATGCTGTAACCACCGTAATTGATGCCCCATTCCTCGAAGTAGCCCCCGAAAATCTTGCCCTGATGGCCTGCTTGCGTAAACGATTGGGGGACGCACGCAACCAGTCCCAACAAGCTCGTCAAAACCACTCGGAGCAGATGCGGTAGGAAATGTCGAGACATAGCAAACCTCTCCAGAACTCGTAGACAGGATTCGTAGAGTAGAGTGTAGAGTGTTGATCGGCGGAGCATAGAACTATATCGCAGGCCTCCCCGGCATTGTCGAGGCTCTGGGACGGCTAGACGTATTAGGAAAATCAAAATCTCGTGTTCGGCGTGAAAGAGACATTGTGGCCGTTCGGGTGGGGGTCGCCGGTTGGAAAGCTTTTTGGTCGTGCCGACAGAGTTAACATTAGCTGCAGGCAACCTCTACGGCGGCCCCGCTGTCGTAGGTGTCCCCGTAGAGGTCCCATTCGTGGCCTGAAACACCGCGGCTTGGGGCTTCTCGCCGTCGGTGGAGTCGAAGTTGAAACATCTTGCAAGTGAGTCTCTTCCGGCAACTGAAGCGACTCCTTAGTTTGTGGCAACTTAGGCCTACATCGGCGCGGCGTCCAGTGGTGGACGAGGTGCGGCGGATTGCGATTGTTTAAGGCAACGCAGGGATGGCAAGTTGGCGATAAGTCGCCATTTCACTCGTTGACCGGTCATCCCGCCCCGCGTCAATGCGCGGGCAACCTTCCTGCCAACAGCTCTTCCAACACGGCGCGATAAGCGGGCTTGGGTTGGTAGACCCGATCAAAGGGAAGCGCCTGCCCCCGGGCTCCCCGCGAATGCGATCCAATCCAGGAGTACTTATCCGTGAATCCCCAGGTCTGGATCGCGGTGCATCGCGGACTGTTTAAGCATGCCCACACGATTCCACGATAGACCTCGGCTTGGCGGGTCAAGTCGTCTGGGAGAAGCCGGCCGCTGGAGTCCACCGGCAGAGAAACGTCCAGTTCGGTGATGTGAACCTGCAGCCCGAGCGCCGTGAGCCGGGCAATGTTGGCAGCGATCTCCGGGACATTCGCGTCGAGGTTGGGAACATGCATCTGCAGTCCCACACCATGGATAGGAACGCCACGGCGCTTGAAATCCTTGACCATGGCGTAGATCGCGTCCGATTTGCGGTTCAGACCTTCCCCCTCGGCTTCGTTATAGAAGAGCAAAGCCCGTGGGTCCGCCTTGTGGGCCCAGCGGAACACCTGCTCGATATAGGCTGTTCCATTTTCTGACAGTCCGATGCCGGGCTGGTTGTACCAGAGAGAATCCCGCACAGTTCCGTTCTCATCCAGAGCTTCGTTCACTACATCCCAGGCAAAGACCTGGCCCGCAAAGTGCTTCATCACCCGGGTGATGTGCTCATGGAGAAGCCGCGACAACTGCTGGGTGGTGAAGTGACCCTGGGCCAGCCAATCCGGGTTGTAACGGCCCCAAACCAGGCAATGGCCGCGGATCTTCATCTGATGGGACTGCGCGAAGCGAACCACCTCGTCGCCCTGGCGAAAGTCGAAGCTGGTCGCGTCCGGCCGCAGCACCCACCACTTCAACGCATCCTCGGGCTCAACCATGTTGAACTCGTGCGCAAGAGTGGAGGCATAGGCGGCCTCTGAGAGCTGTGAAGGACGGACGGCCGTGCCGATGAGCAGACCAGCGCTATCTGCCTCCTGCCGCAGCGATTGAGCGCAGCAGACAGAAGCCATGGTTCCCGCCAGAATTGCAGCCCGTGAAAAGTGTCGAAACAACTAAAATCTTCCCCGGAGGTACGTGCCCGCGTCTGAAGCCTAAGGCCCCGACACGAGCCCTTGATCTAGTTAGACCGAGGCAGAAACTTCTGTAAAGGGCATTCGTCACATCGTGCCTGTGATTTCCTGCAGTAATTCTTTCCCACGCCCACAATAAGGCCGTGCATCTCGTTGTAAACCTGCGCCAGAGCCGTGCGCCTGGCGGTGCTCATCGGCGATGGAGGATGCGCAGGAAGATGCGCAGCGCCAGGAAGGCCCTCCGGCAACTCTTGATTCCCAATTTTGCCAGGCCGGGCCGCGGACCGTGCTACCGGAGTCAACGCTCGCTCAAACAGTGCCCGAATCTCCTCATACGGCGCTTTTTCGGGCAGAATCTCGTGGCGAGCCAGAATGCGCCGCGTGTAGGCGTCCACCACGAACACCGGATGGTTGCCGGCATAGAGCAGGATGGAATCGGCAGTCTCGGGGCCGATGCCATGCAGACTGAGAAGTTCTTCGCGAAGCTGGTTGGTAGGGCGCGACAGCAACTTCGCCAGAGAGCCTCCGTATTGTCGATCCAGAAACGCGACGAAGATCTTCAGTCGCCTGGCTTTCTGACGGAAATATCCGGCAGGGCGAATCAGGCGCTCGAGTTCGGCCACAGGTGCCCGGCGAATTCCCTGCGCGCTAAGCAGCCGCGCCGCGCGAAGATTCCCCAACGCCTTTTCCACATTCGTCCACGCCGTGTTCTGCGTGAGATAAGCGCCCACGATCATCTCAAAGCGCGACTCCGCCGGCCACCAGTTCTGCGGTCCCCAAGTTAGAAATAATGCGTGGTAGTGGGTTCGAATCTGCCTCTGCTTTGCGTCGGGCGGCAATGTTAGGACTCCCTTCCCGGTGAGTGTACGCCGGCTGCAAGCGGGGCGTCCCCCATTGGCTGCGCAACCTTACCGGCACTTACCGAAGTGCATGTACCTCAGCGCGCGATCGAGGCGTTGCCGGGGAAAAAGCTCATCTGGCGTGGGTTCGGAAAGAAAGCTCGCTATGTGTCTGGAACGACGGCAGGTCCAAGTACCACGGTAACTGGTACGGTAATCGACTTGCTGTGACAATTTGTGTCAACACGAAGACGCCGCAGCGAAAGCAGCGTTTTGTGCAAATGCCGGGTAACAGTTCCAGGCATCGTTCCATTTAAGCGGGATAGGAGATCGACGTATGTCTCAACGGCTGGGTGACCTTCTCGTCAAAGAGAAGATCATTACCCCAGAGCAGTTGGAACAAGCTACTAAGGCGCAGAAGGAGCAGAACGTCCGCTTGGGCTCTGCCTTGGTGAAGCTAGGCTTCCTCACGGATGAGGACGTCACCAATTTTCTTTCCCGGCAGTACGGCGTTCCGGCCATCAACCTTTCTTATTTTGAAATCGACCCCGCCGTCGTCAAGCTGATTCCGTTTGAAACCGCGAAGCGCTACCAGATTCTTCCCCTCAGCCGCGTGGGCGCATCGCTGACCATCGCGATGGTCGATCCCACCAACGTCTTCGCGATGGACGATATCAAGTTTATGACCGGCTTCAACATCGAACCGGTTGTCGCTTCCGAGAGTTCCATCCTGGCGGGCATCGATAAATCGTACGGGGCCGCGAAGGGCAATGAAGAAGACCTCGAAACCGTGATGCAGTCGATGTCGGAGATGAACGAGTCCGACGTCGAAGTGCAGGCGGAAGAGGCGCAAATGGAGCTGTCGCAGCTGGAGAAAGCTGCGGATGAAGCTCCCGTGGTCAAGTTGGTGAATCTGATCCTCACCGACGCGGTCAAGCGGGGCGCCAGCGACATTCATATCGAGCCTTACGAAAAAGAGTTCCGGGTACGCTTCCGCATTGACGGCGTCCTGCAATCGATCATGTCGCCGCCGCTCAAGCTCAAGGACGCGATCACTTCCCGCCTGAAGATCATGGCCAAGCTCGACATCAGCGAGAAGCGTCTGCCGCAGGACGGCCGCATCATGCTGAAGATGAATATCGGCGGCCGCAAGAAGCAGCTCGATTTCCGCGTCAGCACGCTGCCCACACTCTGGGGCGAAAAGATCGTGCTCCGGTTGCTCGACAAAGAAAACCTGCGGCTCGATATGACCAAGCTGGGCTTCGAACCCGAATCCCTGGTCAAGTTCGAGAAAGCCATTCTCAAGCCTTACGGCATGGTGTTGGTTACCGGTCCCACAGGATCGGGAAAAACGAACACGCTGTATTCGTCCATTTCACGCCTGAACCAGCCCGATACCAACATCATGACGGCCGAAGATCCGGTCGAATTCCAGTTGGCCGGGGTCAACCAGGTGCAGATGAAGGAGCAGATCGGATTGAACTTTGCCGCCGCTCTGCGTTCATTCCTGCGGCAGGATCCAAACATCATCCTGGTCGGCGAAATCCGCGATTTCGAAACCGCGGAAATCGCCATCAAGGCCGCGCTTACCGGCCACTTGGTGCTTTCCACTCTGCACACCAACGGCGCGCCCGAGACCATTACCCGCTTGATGAACATGGGCATTGAGCCCTTCCTGGTGGCTACCTCGGTTCACCTGATCTGCGCCCAGCGTCTGGTGCGGCGCATTTGCAAGGATTGCGCGGAGGTGGTGGAGGTTCCGGTGCAAACCCTGATCGAAGAAGGATACGGGCCGGAAGAAGCCAAGACCGTCAAGATCCAGAAAGGCAAGGGCTGCGGTATTTGCAACAACACCGGTTACAAGGGCCGCTGCGGTTTGTATGAAGTGATGGAAGTGGATGACGAGATCAGAGAATTGGTTCTGGTGGGCGCATCGGCGGTTGAACTGAAAAAGAAGGCGATCGAGCGCGGCATGATCACGCTGCGTCGAAGCGGCTTAATCAAGGTTGCGGCGGGCATGACCACACTCGAAGAAGTTGCCCGCGAAACCATTCACTAAACCCGTCGTTGGTCGTTGGTCCTTGGCCGTCGGCCAACGACGAACGACCAACGACTAAGAAGAAACAGTAACGGAAGGAACTCATTATGGGTTTGTCGTTAAGTGATTTGCTCAAGAGAATGCTGGAGATGAGCGGCAGCGATCTCCACATCACCACCAATTCGCCGCCACAGATCCGCGTGCACGGCCACCTGGTGCCGCTCGATTTGCCGCAGATGACGCCGGCCGAGACGAAACAGCTGGCCTACAGCGTGATGACCGACTCGCAGAAGCATCGCTTCGAGGAAAGCCTCGAACTCGACTTTTCGTTCGGATTGAAGGGGCTGGCCCGTTTCCGCGCCAACGTATTCAACCAGCGCGGAGCCACGGCCGCTGTGTTCCGTCTGATTCCCTTCGAAATCAAGTCTTTTAATCAGCTCGGCCTGCCCGCCGTGGTGAGCAAGCTTTGTGACAAGCCGCGCGGTCTGGTGCTGGTCACGGGACCGACTGGCTCCGGCAAATCGACGACTCTGGCGGCCATGATCGACAAGATCAATAGCGAACGCCACGACCACATCCTCACCATTGAGGATCCCATCGAGTTCGTGCACATGAACAAGAACTGCGTGGTCAACCAGCGCGAACTCCATGCCGATACCAAGAGTTTTACCGATGCCTTACGAGCCGCGCTTCGTGAAGATCCGGATGTCGTGCTGATCGGCGAAATGCGCGATCTGGAGACCATCGAGTCGGCCCTGCGCATCGCCGAAACCGGTCACTTGACCTTCGGCACCTTGCACACCAATTCGGCAACCTCCACCATCAACCGCATCATCGACGTCTTTCCGGCGCACCAACAGCCCCAGATTCGGGCCCAGCTTTCGCTGGTGCTGGAGGGCGTGATGTGCCAAACCCTGCTGCCCACCACGAACGGCAAGGGCCGCGTCATGATCATGGAAATCCTCATCCCCAACCCCGCGGTCCGCAATCTGATTCGCGAGGATAAGATTCACCAGGTCTATTCGGCCATGCAGTCCGGACAAGACAAGTTCGGCATGCAAACGTTTAACCAGGCGCTGGCCACGGCGTACTTCCAGAAGCAGGTTACGTTGGAAACCGCGCTGCAGCGTTCCAGCAATCCGGACGAACTGCAGGAAATGATCAATCGCGGCGCCACTTTGTCGAATCGGGGCGGTACCACCGGATCGGCTTTGGCGCGAGGAGCCACGCAATCGAAAGGCTAGAGCCGAGCAGTGACGGCACATCGCATATGGCGATGGCTACTAAGGAGCAAAGCCCAGCCAGTTGGGCGCAGAGAAGTTCGGAAATCAGCGACCGCCAGTTGAGGAGAGATTAAAACCATGCCAGTTTTCACATTTTCCGGCAAAGACGCCTCCGGACAGAAAATCTCCGGGGAACGGAATTCGCCAAGCAAACAGGCGCTGGGACAGCAGTTGCGACGCGAGCACATTACGCCGGGTGCGATCCGGGAAAAAGGCAAGGAATTCTCCATGCCTACCTTCGGATCGGGTAAGGTCAAGGTCAAGGACATCGCAATTTTCTTCCGCCAGTTCTCGGTGATGATCGATGCCGGGCTGCCGCTGGTGCAATGTCTGGAAATCCTGGCAGCGAACCAGGAAAGCCAGACGTTCCAGAAGACGCTAACCGGCGTCCGCACCACGGTGGAGGGCGGCGCGACGCTGGCCAATGCCATGCGGGGTTACCCCAATGTCTTCGACGACCTCACCACCAACATGATCGAGGCGGGTGAAACCGGCGGTATCCTGGATATCATCTTGCAGCGGCTGGCGACCTACGTCGAAAAAGCGGTTCGCCTGAAAGCGGCCGTGAAATCGGCGCTGATCTATCCCGTGGCGGTCGTAGGCATTGCTACGTTGATTGTCGGTGCCCTGCTCAAGTGGGTCGTACCCATCTTCTCCAACCTTTTTGCTGGACTGGGCGTTGCCCTGCCTCTTCCCACTCGAATCGTCATGGGGTTGAGCGCGTTCGTGCAGAGTTTCTGGTGGGTTGTCATCGGCGGATGCGTAGGCCTGGTTTTCGGCCTTAAGCAGATCCGCAAGCACCCGCGCGGGCGCTATTACTTTGACAAAGTGCTGCTCAAGCTGCCCATTGTCGGTACCCTGTTGCGCAAGATCGCCGTCGGCCGCTTTACGCGCACTCTGGGTACCCTGATTACCTCGGGCGTGCCCATCCTGGAAGGTCTGGCGATCACCGCCAGAACTTCCGGTAACGCCGTTCTGGAAGAAGCGCTGATGAAAGTGCGCAAAGCCATCGAAGAAGGCCGAACCATCGTCGACCCTCTCCGGGAATGTGGTGTGTTTCCGAACATGGTGACTCAAATGATCGGCGTCGGCGAAGCCACCGGCGCGATGGACAGCATGTTGCAGAAGATCGCTGATTTCTACGAAGAAGAAGTGGACGCAGCCACCAAAGATATGTTGGCCATGTTGGAGCCAGCCATCATCGGTGTACTCGGCTTGGTGATCGGAGGCATCGTCATTTCGCTCTATATGCCGCTGTTCGCCATGATCGCCAAGTTGGCTGGCTAGAAAATAATCCGGTTGGGAGACAACACTCTTCTTTGAGGGCCTCCCAACCCTTTGTGAAAGCCAGCCTCTTGCTGGCAGGTGGAGATTCGGTCGGCCGGGCTTGCGGCTCGTGCCGGATGTTTCTTCCAGGACCTCGGGACTCAATGCAATCGACTTTTGACGAGCGGAATTGGCTGGCTTGGCTGGTCAGAGTACGGATCCTGATCCTGACTTTTCTGCTGGTAATCCAGCTGGCCGTGGCGCACTTCACGCCTGCACTGCTGCCCCTGCGCCTTTTCGTCAGCACCGTCCTCGTGTGGTATGCCTTCTCGCTCTTCTATGCGCTCCTGCTTTCCGCCTGGCATGAGCATCGCTGGCAAGCATCCTTGCAGGTTATGACCGACCTGGTCCTGGTCAGTCTGGTCGTGCATCAGACTGGAGGTTGGGACAGTTCTCTCAACTTCCTCTACCCTCTGGTCATTATCGTGGCCAGCATTCTGCTTCCGCGAGTGTGGGCTTATCTGGTCGCCGCTCTTGCCTTCATTCTTTACGGAACAGTTCTGGAACTCAATTACTACGGCGTTGTCCGGTCCTATTGCACCACTCATCCTGACCTGAAAGCGCTGCAGGGAATCATTCTCGTGAACCTGTTTGCGTTCCTCGCGGTTGCCTACCTGGCCGGCCTGCTGGTCGCCAAGTTACGGCAGGCGCGCGTGCAACTGAAATACGCCAGCGGCGCGCTCGAGGATCTTCAAATCCTGCACGAGAACATTATTCAGTCGGTCAGCAGCGGGTTGATCACAACCGGTCTCGATGGGCGGATTACGCTGGTCAACAGTGCGGCCCAGAAGCTTCTGGAGCGCGCGCCCGCCCAGTTGCTGGGAAAACCGGTCACGGAGTTGTTTTTGGACGCCCTTCCGAACGCCGAGTCGCAGACCCACGCGGAAGTCCGGTTCGACACGGCGGGAACATTCCGCCGGACGGTTCGAGTAAGAGTGGCCGCCCTCAACGTGCCCGAACGCGGTGCCCTCGGCTATGTCTATGCCCTGGATGACCTCACCGAAATCCGTCGTCTGGAGCGCGAAGTCCGCATGCAGGATCGGCTGGCGGCTGTGGGCCGGCTGGCGGCGGCCATCGCCCACGAAATCCGCAATCCGCTTACTTCCATCGCCGGCTCCGTCAGCATGCTCTCCGGCATCCCTGAGATGAGCGAGGAACACCGGCGCCTGCTCGATATCGTCACCCGCGAATCGCACCGCCTGAACGGAATCATCACCGATTTCCTGGCTTACTCCCGCGGCAAACAGTATCACTTCGATAAGACCGACCTGGTGCCCTTGTTGGAGGACACACTCACCCTCATGCGGCACCGCATGACCGTGGAAAATACCGGCATCGTCATTGAGAGCCGGTTTGCCGTCCAGGAAGCCTGGGTGCTCGCCGATGGCGACAGAATCAAACAAGTTTTCTGGAATTTCGCCGAGAACGCCGTCCGGGCCATGCGCGACGGCGGCACGCTCAAGGTCTTAATCGAACCTTTGGCCGATGACTGGCAAGTCAGCTTTGCGGATACCGGAACCGGAATGACTCCGCAACAGACGGAAAAGATCTTCGAGCCCTTCCAATCGAACTTTGAAGGCGGCACCGGCCTTGGACTGGCGGTCGTCTACCAGATCGTACAGGCGCACGAAGGCAAGGTGTGGGCGCGCTCCAAGCCCGGGCAGGGAACCACGTTCGTCATGCGGCTGCGGCGGCTCGAGGCCGAGCGGCAGCCTTCCCGTGCTCCCACCGAAAAATCTTTTGCCAGCCCCTCGCTGCCCGCGGCTCAGTCCGCACAACTCGCGGCTGCGGCGGCGGAAGGGAGGGTGCGTGGCTAACATCCTGGTTTGCGACGATGAGCGCTCCATCTGCGAAATGCTCGACATTGCCCTGCGCCGTGACGGACATCGCGTCGAGACCGTGCAATCCGGTCAGGCTGCCAAGAACAAGATCGACGGCGCCCTTTACGATCTCATCATCACCGACATCAAGATGCCGAACATCGACGGCATCGAGGTTCTGCGTCATGCTCATCGCGTTTCCCCCGATTCCCCGGTCATACTCATCACCGCCGTGGACGACTACGAAGCCGCTGTGGAAGCGGTAAAAGCCGGAGGCGCGTCGGATTACATTCGCAAGAGTCCCGGCCTGGTCGACGAAATCAAGCTTGCCATTAACCGCGTGCTCGAAAAACTGTCTCTCAGCAAACAGAATTTCGCCCTGCGCCGCGACGCCGCCTCTCACAACTCGCTCGACAACATCATCGGCTCCAGCGCCGCCATGGAGCGGCTAAAACACACCGTCCGCACCGTCGCTTCCACCGCCAGCACGGTTCTGATTCACGGCGAAAGCGGCACCGGTAAAGAGCTGGTAGCCCGCGCCGTCCACATCTGTTCGCCCCGCGCCACCGAGCCCTTCGTCTCGGTGAACTGCGGCGCCTTCCCGGAGACTTTGCTGGAAAGCGAACTCTTCGGCTACCTGAAGGGAGCCTTTACCGGCGCCAACCAGAACAAGCGGGGACTCTTTGAAGTCGCCGGGGGCGGCACCATCTTCCTCGACGAAATCAGCGAAATGACCATGGCCATGCAGGTGAAACTGCTGCGCGTGTTGCAGGAGCGCACCGTGCGTCCGGTCGGCGGCACCAGCGAGATCTCCATTGATGTGCGAGTCATCGCCGCCACCAACCGCGACCTCGACAAGGCGGTCGCCGATAACCTTTTCCGCGAAGATCTCTACTACCGTCTCAACGTCATCCCCATCCGGGTGCCGGACCTGCGCGAGCGCCGCGAAGACATCCCTCTGCTGGCTAATCACTTTCTGAAGAAATACGCCGCAGCCGCTAACCGAAGCATCCTGCGGGTCAATCAAAACTCGCTCGACGCCCTCTGTGGTTACGATTGGCCGGGCAACGTCCGCCAGTTGGAAAACACCATCGAGCGCGCGGTTGCATTGGAAATGACCAACGAGTTGCACGTCGAATTACCGGTGGAACGAGCCAAGGCCCGCGCCGCCGCCGCCGGGGCTTCCGGAGGCACCTCCGAAATCGAGCCGGGAGCAGTGCTTCCTCAGGGTGTGGGAATGGAAGTCTATGTGGCGGGCATCGAGCGCACTCTGCTGCAGAGCGCTCTCGACCGTTCCAACGGTGTGCAAACCAAAGCCGCCGATCTCCTCAGCATCTCTTACCGCTCGTTCCGGCATTTGATGAAGAAGTACGAGCTGTAGTGCTTATAGCCTCTAGCTCCTAGCTCTTTTATCAACCCGCGGCGTCTGCGAGATTCGTATCAGGGCACGTCTTCAGGCGTGCCGCAAATCCTGCCGATGAATACGCCTTTAGGCGCTGGAATTTTGCGTGCGAGTTTCACGCTAGACTGTTGCGTGTTTCCACGGAGAAACTTCGAGCTAGGAGCTAGCAGCTCACAGCTAGCTCTTCTTCAACTGCTGCTTCCACCCCAGCACCCTCGCCTTCGCTCCCTCGGCTTCTGCCTCCGGAATCATCCCTTTCTTCTGATAAAGCACCGACAGGCTGGTGCGCGCCAGCACGTCATCCGGATCCAACTCCGTAATTCGCTGTGCTACCGTGATCGCCTCATCGTAACGTTGCAGATCTTGCAGCGCGCGCGCCAGTCCGTGCATGGCCTCGGTAAATGCAGGATCGATCGCCAGCGATTCGCGGTAGGCCGCCACCGCCTCTTCCAGCTTCCCATCCCCCATTAAATCAAGCGCGGCATAGTAGCGGTCTTCGGCTTGCTGGCGGACGTTTGCGTCGGACATAGCAGGAAATTCCTGGCGGAGACAGGATTCTAACATGGACCGAAGCTCCGTTTTCTGGCGGAGGACCTTCTATGCGCATAGTCGAAGAACGTGCGTTGTGGGTATCATGATGCCATGCGCTACAAGCTTCGCTTTCTCTGGAACGCCACCAAGGGCCATCGCCTGGCTCCGTGGCGGAGTCCCTACCTGCTGTGGCGCATCGAGACCTACTGCGGCGTGAAGATGACGCAGATCGGATTCCTTGAGTTTTGGGAGTTTCTGTGGCGGGAGCGCACCAGTCTCTGGCGTTTTCTTAAGTGGACGGCTGAGATGGAGCGCTATGCTCATCCCAAGCCGAGAGGCAGTGGCCAGTGATCAGTGCTCAGTGGGCAGTAAAATCGGGTTCTAGAAGTGGACCTGTTTTCACTGGCCACTGCTCACTGCCTTACGCTCCCTTGCCCGCGGCGGCAGCCCCGCCGAGAATAACGGATACTTCGTTTCCTTTGCCGGCTCCGGTCAACTGGGCGGCGGCTCCACGGTTGGCGGCGATCTCCAGGAAACCCATACTTCCGAGAAGACCGATCACTTCTCCCGGAGCGCCTTCGGCATAAGCATTGCGAATTTCGGTGATCTCGCGGCTGCCCACGACGATCTTGAATCCCGTAGCTCCGGCTGCGAACAGCGCGGGAGCGTCCTGCGGAGTGATGTTGGTGATCAGGTTTCCGAAGCGGTCGACTTTCAGGACCACCCCGCGCAGGCGGTTTCCATCGACGGCTTTCGGCTTCGGCGCCGAAAATTTCACGTAGTCTTCCACTTCTTCCCCAAACTTCAGGGAGTCGACCTCTTTGGCCAGGTACGCGGCCACGGGAGAAAAAATGTCGCGCGCATGGAAGGTGTTGCTTACCGGCTGCAGAAAATAGTGTTCGGAAGTGATGTGCCGCACGTGCATGCGCTCTTCGCGGGCGTAGACCAGCGAGAGCACGCCATTGTCGGGCGCAACGAAGTGGTATTTGTCGCTCGAGGCCAGGATCGGCCGCCGCGCCGTACCTACGCCAGGATCCACGACTACCACATGGACTGTCCGGTTCGGGAAATAGGAATACGCCTGCGAAATGGTCAGCGCTCCATCCAATACGTCGAAGGCCTGCACCGAGTGGCAGATATCGACAATCTGCGCATCTGGAACGATGTCGAGGATGACCCCCTTCATCGCGCCTACAAAGTGATCGTTGCTACCGAAGTCGGTAGTTAAAGTAATAATCGGACGGTACGCCAAGGTTTCCTCGCGGACGGAAGACAAAGTTCTCCCAGATACTCGAAAGTAATTGCTGGGAACCGCGGAGTCAAGGCACGGAGGTAATAGAAAGTGGCCAGTGGCCAGTGAGCAGTGGCCAGCAGAACCTAGCCCAAGGCCTCTAATCTGGGGTTACTGACCACTGGCCACTGGCCACTGCTCTTGCTATTCGATGTGAATGTCGCCCGACCCGGTACGCAAGGAAAGCAACGGTCCGCCGCCCCGTACTTTGCCCACGATCTGCTTGCGTGTCTCCTGCACTCGGCCTTGCACCGTCATTGTTATCGGCGCATCCACGTCCAGCGTGCCCGAACTGGTGGAAATATTAGCGTCGAACGCCGCATTCGCGGGCAACCGGACGTGCACGTTGCCCGATCCCGTGCGGATCTCCCACGCGCCCGTCTGCGTGCCCTCAGCCGTGACGTCGCCGCTGCCCGCTTCGGCGCGAAACGCCCCCTGGATGCCGCGAGCCGTAATGTTGCCCGAGCCGGTGTGCAGATCAATGTCGCCTGCTCCTGTTTCCTCCACTTCAATGTCGCCGCTGCCCGCGCCTCCGCGCACCGGACCTGCGATCTCCCGTGCCCGCACATCGCCCGATCCAGTCTGCAGCCGAATCTCTCCGGTAAGCCGCGAGAGTTTCACATCCCCGGACCCGCTCTGCAAGTCCACATTGCCGTGCGTACCTTCAATGGTCTGGTCGCCCGAGCCGCTGTGGCTGCGGATGGTGGTATCGATGGGCACGGTGATTTCATAGTCCACCGAAATGTCATGGGCGGTCACGTAATCGATGTGAATGCTGTTCCCATCCTGCCGCAGCGGAGGATGCTGCTCAATATCGCTCACGTCGGTGTGCCGGTTCCCCATCAGCCAGCGATCCCCGACGAAGATCTTTCCCCGAATGGAGACTGACCCCGCCGGCCCGCTGCGCACAATAATGTCGCCGGAGTGGGTTTGTACCTCCAGATCCACCGGCCCGCTGACCTGGAACGTTTTCTCAAATGTTCCCTGCGGCGTGGAAGCCACCGCCAAGGTCGAAGCCAGCAGCACAACCAGCGCGATCGCCAGAAATGAAGAACGCGCCGGAATCGAAGTCGTAGTACGGCCGATGGGTTGATTATTCATGTCGTAGCCACTCCACTAGGTTTTTTTCAAAACGGTAAAAGTCTGCTTTCACTGCGGGGCGACGCCTTCGACGAGAAGCAGGCGGCTCTTGGTTGCGCTTTGCCGGAACGGCCTGATCGCCGCGTAGGCCGGCGAATCATACCACTCGCGCGCTTTCTCCACGCTCTCGAAACCGATTACCACAACGAAGCCCTTCGGCGGTTCGCCCTCGAGAGCCTGGATATTGCCGCCGCCGCGAACCACATAGTGGCCGCCGAAAGACGCCACAATTTGCGGCGCCGTCTCACTATATTTCTTTAAGGCAGCGGGGTCCGTCACCTCGACTTCCGCAATGATGTATCCAGGCCGCGTCTTCGCTTGCTGCGCATAGATCGTCCGGGTACCAGCGACGCCGATCAACATGCCAGCCAGCACTGCCAGGGCCACTTTATATTTCGTTTTCACTGACTTGTTCTCCTACGCGCGTTCTGCGAACAAAGCGCTAAACCACAACGCCAGGTGAGCCGAAGCCCGTCGGCTGAAGCCCGAAGCCCGCTACTGCAGCACCACCTGATCGCCTTCCTTCAACCCACTGAGCACTTCGGTCTTCGCGCCGTTCGAGATTCCGATGTTGACCGCGACCTTATCCTTGCCGTCCTTACCCTTTGGATTCGGAATCTCCACCGACGCCTTCTTGTCCTTGTCGTAAAGAATCGCGCCTTCCGGAATCTGCAGCACGTTCTTGTGCTCTTCCAGGATGATTTCCGCATTCGCAGTCATCTCAGCCTTGAGTTCGCCGCCCGGATTCTGAATCGAAACCCGCACTTCAAACGTGGTGACGTTGTCCTTCTCCACGCCCATCGGAGAAATCTTCGTCACCTTGCCAGTGAAGGTCTTATCCTTGAACGATTCCACCTTGATCCGCGCCGGCTGCCCCAGGTACACCTTGCCGATGTCGCTCTCGTCCACTTTGCCCTTCACATAGACTTCGCTGGTATCGCCCAGCGTCATCACCAAGGTAGCCGAGGAGCCCAGTACTAGGATCGAGCTCACCGCATCGCCCATCTCCACATCGCGCGAGAGCACAATGCCATCGATCGGAGAAACAATGTCGGTATAGCTGAGTTGTTCCTCCAACTGCATGAGGTTGGCCCGGTCTTGCGCCACCTGCGCCCGCGACTGCGCGATCTTCGCCTTCAGCACTGTCACCTGCGCCTTGGATACGTTCTGTTTATTCAGCGCCATTTCGTAATTCTTCTCGGCATCGTCCAGCGCGGAAGCCGAAACCACGCCATCTTTTGCCATGCCCTCCGCCCGGTCATAAGCACGCTTCAGCAGCGGCACGTCCGGACCTTCGGCATCCACCTTGGCGCGTTCGAAGTCAGCCTGCGAGCTGGTCAGATTGGCCTCAGCCGCATCCAATGCCGCACGCGACTGTGCCACCTGCGCCTCGATCTCCACCTTGTCGAGCTGCGCCAGCAGTTGTCCCTTCTTAACCCGGTCGCCGTAATCCACCAGCAGCTTTTTCACAATGCCGCTGGCCTTCGACTTCACTTCGACCTTGGTGATAGGCGTCACCTTGCCAGTCGCGACCACGCTCTTGGCCAGGTCGCCCCTTTCCACCTTCGCCAGCTTCGTCGGATCAATCTTCGTACCGCCACGCGTCGCGGCGAATACCCCACCCACAATCACCAGGACGAGCACCACTACTACCACGCCCCAAATAATCAGTTTCCGACGCTTCTTTTTATTATTTCCGTTTCCGTTCACAACCGCCTCCTGGATGCCTGCTGAAATGCCTTGCTCAAGGTGGAATCGTCCCGCGCCCTCATTACTTTGTACGGAGCCCGTGCTGCTTTTGTTCCAGTGATTTATGAAGCGAACCTGAATCGCCCGAGCAGCGCAAATAACCTGCTATCTTCCAGTTAGACCGTCCTCACAGAAAAAAGGTTAGCTCCGCGTACTCAAAAGTTTTACCCTGTGTTCCCCTGCGCCCTCTGTGTTAAGGGTCCAATGCCGCCATCTCAGGCCCCGGCCCCTTTGGAATGCTAGAATTACCCATCAGAATCGCCGCTCAATGATCGCCTTTGTGCTGCTCCGCGTGCTCCTGATCCTTCTCCTGGTGGCAGCGAATGCGTTTTTCGCCGCCGCGGAGTTCTCCCTGGTCAGCGTGCGCGACACCCGCATCCAGCAGCTTATCGAATCCGGACGCATCGGCGCCCGCACTGTGCAGCGCCTCCACCAACACCTCGACGAAGTGGTCAACGGCGTGCAACTCGGCATCACCATCGTCAGCCTCACCCTAGGCTGGATCGGCGAACCCATGGTCGCCCGCCTGGTGGAAGGTTTCCAGTTCGTTCACCGAGTCCCGCACGCGGCCGTTTATGCCCACGGCTTTGCCATCGTCATTGCTTTCAGCCTCATCACTTATCTCCACGTCCTGCTCGGCGAACTCGTTCCCAAGACCCTCGCCCTGCAGCGTTCCGAGCAGATCGCCCTCGCCGTGGCCGCTCCCATGGAAGGCTTCCTTACCCTCACCCGCCCCGTACTGTTTTTCATGCGCCGTTCCGGCGGCCTCGTCCTGCGGCTCTTCGGCGCGCGTGACGCCCGCCGCGGTGGCCCCGTCCATTCTCCCGACGAACTCAAACTCATCGTCACCGCCAGCCGCCAGGTCGGCCAGATTCCCGCCTCGCAGGAAGAAATGATCCACAATGCCATCGAACTCGACAGCATTACCGTCCGCGAGGTCATGGTGGCGCGACCCGACATCTTTTCCTTGCCCTCGGATCTCACCCTCGATGACGCCCTCAACCGCGTGGTCGAAGGCCAGCACTCGCGCATCCCCGTCTACGACCCGCAGCGCGGCCCCGAGCACATCGTCGGCGTCCTCTATTACAAGGAGCTCGTCCGCTGGGTGCGCCTCCGGCTGGTCAATCTCGGCCAGCCCCTCGCAACGCGCATCTCCCGCACCCAGATCGGCCAGATCATGCACGACGTCCTGGTCGTTCCCGAAACCAAAGTTCTCGCCGAACTCCTCGACGAATTCAAACAACGCCGCCGTCATCTCGCCGTCGTAGTCGACGAGTTCGGTTCCACCGCCGGCGTAATCACGGTCGAGGACATCCTCGAGCAACTCGTCGGCGACATTGAAGATGAATTCGACGTCTCCCCGCCCGAGCCCACCTTAGCCGACGAGTCCGTCCTGGTGCTCGAAGGCGCAGTCAACATCCTCGATCTCGAGACCCTCCACGGCCTGCTCCTGCCCCGCGACGCCGGCTTCGAAACCTTGGCCGGATTCGTCCTGGCCCGCCTGCAACGTATTCCGTACCTCGGCGAATCCTTCGAATACGAAGGCCACCGCTATACCGTCGAAGACATGGAAGGTCACCGCATCGCGAAAGTGAAGATCGAAAGAGTAGAAAACGCTGAAAGTAAAGCGGAATCGGCAAAGCAGGCAGGAGATTGAGCGCTGAGGATGTTGTATCGTGTGGGGACAGCCGCCCTCGGCTGTCCGTCGAGCGCGGCTCGAAGCGCTTTTGTTGACCCTCTTCTAATCGCCGTACCCTGTTAAGATCTGTCATTCCGACCGGAGCATTTCATTCCAGAAGGGAATGAAATGAGGAGTGAAGGAACCTGCTGTACTGCCCACTGAACCCATGCCGAAAGCTCTCCTCCAACGCGTCCTCTACACGCTCCCAGTAATCTGGCTGGTAGTGAGCCTGGTTTTCCTACTAATCCACCTCGTCCCCGGAGATCCCATCCAGCAAATGCTCGGCGAAGGCGCCCCGCCCGCCGATATCGCGGCCACGCGCCACGCCTACGGCCTCGATGCCCCGCTCGGCGAGCAATACTTCCACTACTGGAGAGGCGTTCTCCACGGCGATCTGGGTCCATCCTTCCGCTACAACCAAAGCGTAACCCGACTGCTAACCCAGCGCTATCCTTACACGCTGCAACTAACGCTGGCCTCGCTCTTCGTAGCCATCATCCTGTCGATTCCCGCCGGAGTGCGCTCTGCCCAGCGCCGCAACCGCTGGGACGACCGCCTGCTCAGCGTGGTCAGTCTCTTCGGCCTCTCGTTCCCCAACTTCGCGCTCGGCCCCATCCTGATTCTCCTCTTCGCCATCAAGCTGGGATGGCTCCCCGTCTCCGGCGCCGGTTCCTTCGCCAACTTAATCCTGCCCGCCATCACCATGGGCGGAGCCCTCGCCGCCATCCTCACCCGCATGGTCCGCACCTCCATGCTCGAAGAGCTTAGCCAGGACTACATCCGCACCGCCCGCGCCAAAGGCCTGCCGGAGCGCACGGTCGTCTACCGTCACGCCCTGCGCAACGCCATGATCCCCATCATCACCGTGTTGGGCTTGCAGTTCGGCGCATTACTGGCCGGCGCAATCGTGACCGAAACCATCTTCAGCTGGCCCGGCATAGGCCGCCTGACCATCCAGGCCATCTCGAACCGCGATTACTATCTAGTACAAGGCTGCATCCTGGCGATCGGACTGACCTACGTTGCGGTGAATTTCCTGACGGACGTCCTGTATTCGGTGGCGAACCCGAGGATCCGGCAGTGATAGGCCGGCAAGACGCGATCCCAAAACGGTCACTAGCATTGTGTCGGTCACCAATCGCAAAAAACTCTGTCATCCCGGCCGGAGCGATGGGGTCGGTTACCAATTGCAAAAAAACTCTGTCATCCCGACCCGAGCATTGCGATTGGCTTCATCAATCGCAATGCGGAGTGGAGGGACCTGCTGTTTGCGTCCGCCATGAAAACCCACTGCTACAGCGTCTACATCATCGCCAGCAAATCGCGCACGCTTTACATCGGAATGACGAACGACCTGAGCCGCCGAACCTACGAACCCAAGAACGACCTGATAGACGGTTTCAGCAAAAAGTACCGCTGCCACCGCCTGGTCTACTACGAGTCCTTCGACGACGTTAACGGTCGGGATGACAGGGGCTTTGCAATCCCCTTAAATGCGCGAATAACAAACTAAGATCTGTCATCCCGACCGGAGCATTGCGATTGGTTCCCCCAATCGCAATGCGCAGTGGAGGGACCCGCTTCTGGGAGTGTCCATGAAAGCCCACTGCTATAGCACGCACCCGGCCGCTGCAAACTCAGCAAGCGCGATGTCGAGTCTGCAGCGGCCGCTTCTTTAATCGTTCTCGTATTAAGTGCGTATTACTCCAACACGCGGAAAACCACGTTGCTGACGAGCGTGCCTCCAGGAGTATCCACCTGAATTTTGCCCGTAGTGGCGCCAGCCGGCACGGTGGCGAGGATGGCCGTCGGCGACTCCACTTTAAACGTGGCCGTGATGCCGTCGAAGGTCACGCCGGTGGTTCCAGTCAGATCGGTTCCGAGGATTTTGATTTGAGCCCCGACTTTCCCGTAACCGGGCAGAGACTGGACGAACGGAGCCAGACCCATCGAGAGTTTGAAGGCGGTACCGCCGTTTCCGCCACCGCCTCCATCCGATGTGGTCCCGTAGAAATCTCCGTCGGTTGCCTGAATCAGCGCGCTATAGGAAGATTCTCCGTCGGCGCAGCCCGCCTGGCTGCAGAAGCTGTAGAGCACCTTGAAAGTGCCGCCGGGAGTCAGTTGGAAAATCGAGCCGTGATTGGTGGCGCCTCCAGATATCGTGGTTCCATAGAAATTCCCGTCGGTGCCCAGAATCATTCCAGCGTTCGGCTGGCTGCCATCGGCGCAATTGTCCTGGCTGCAGAAGTTGTACAGCGCCGTCAGAGTTCCGGCTGGGGTTACCTTGAAGATATTGCCGTCGCTGGCGGGTCCGCCGCTCAACGTCGTTCCATAAAAGTCGCCGTCAGGCCCCAGCACCAGGCCTCCGGCGGGCTCGCAGCCTTGCGCTCCGGTGTTAGGGAAGCTGGCGAGCGTGGTGGTTGCGCCTTTGGTAGACATTCTGAAGATGGTGCCGCAGGTGTTGGAATTCTGAGTTCCGAACGGTGTAAGCCCGTAGAAGTCCCCGTTTGGCGCCTGCAGCAGACCTTCTGGCACTAGACCAACCTGGTTGCCGTTAGTACCGTTGAACGTGTGCAAGGTGGTGAGAGTGCCGCTGGGCGTGAGCTTATACGTGGTGCCGTCCTCCGCCGATCCGCCGAGCGCGGTAATTCCATAAAAGTTGCCGTTGACCTCGGTCACCGGTCCGTACGGAGTACCTTGGCCGCCTCCACCGGTGAAACTGACAAGCGAGGTCACGGTGCCCGAAGGCGTGATCGAGTAGACCGTGCCGCCATGATTCACCAAGTCCAGCGTTGTAGTTCCATAGAAGTTTCCACTCGGGCTAAGGAATAGGCCCGAGAAGGGCGCGCCGCCATCGGTGCAGCCATTCTGGCAAAACTCATGAATCACGGTCAGTTTGCCGGCCGGTGTGACTTTGAAGACTGTGCCGCAGGTGGCGAAGGGATTGTTGGCACATACCCCGCCCCCGCCATTGGTGGTTCCATAGAAGTTGCCATCGAGACCCTGAACCAGGGACCAAACGAGGTTGCCGCCGCCACCCGGCGGGGCTACAGTGCCGAGGCTGGTCAATACGGTGAATGTTTGTGCAGACGCGCGCCCTGCCACGCACAGAAGCAGAGCGCACAATACTCTCCCTAAACGATTTCGCAGTTCCAATTTATCCCCCTGATGGTTGATGATGGGTTTTGCTTGGAATCCTATCCAAGCATAGGTTGGGTTTTAACTGCCCGATTCGCATTCTTCATCAGGTGCATCATGGAACCCGACGCTGAGCATGCCAGACCGCTAGAATCTGGTCCAACGCAAAAAACTGATTGTTAAGATTGTCACAGTGAACATCACGCGCACAAAGAGCGAAACCGAGTCGCGTCAACGCGAGGCGTTAATGGTACACCAGATGGCGCGCCAGTGGCGGCTTGCCGACTCAATCACTGCCTGCTACCCCTGCATAGTCGCCCACCGCAAACGCGATAGCGCTTTGTCGCATTTCTGATGGCGAATGCATTTGTTCGTCACCGATAAGCCACCGGAGTTTTGTCATCCTGAGCCTCGCGTGCTCCAGCGCCGCGGGAGCAACCACGCGAAGGACCTATGTATTTCGTCTACATCATGACGAACCGCTCAATGACCCTGTACACGGGCGTCACCAACAATCTCATGCGGCGGGTACGAGAACACAAAGCAGGAATCGGCTCAGGGTTTACCAGCAAATACAAACTCGACCGCCTCGTGTACTTCGAGCGATTCGAAGAGGTTCACAACGCAATCGAACGCGAAAAGCTTATCAAGGGCTGGATGAGAATCAAGAAAATCGCCCTCATCGTGTCAACGAATCCGGCCTGGAAGGATTTGAGCGGGAGTGGTACGAGCGTCATCAGTACCAGCCGGAGCGCGGAATTCGCGCACAGTTCATTCACCTTGACGCGTATATACCATTATCCTATCCTGTATATACACGGAAGTGAGGAATAGCACTATGGCCGTAACCATGACATCAATCCGCCTGGACACGAAATTGGCCGACGAGGCCGTGAAAGTCCTCGGCGCGAAATCTCGCACGGATGCTGTTCACATCGCTCTTCGCGAAATCGTCGGCCTAAAGCGCTTCAAAGCTCTGATGAAAAAGAACTCCGGCAAACTAAAGTTCTCCGGGCTTGATGAGTGACCTCGTCATCTTCGACACATCTGTTCTGGTTGACGAGACACGCACTGGGCGCCACCGCAAAAGGATCGAATCGGTGGACGGTTTGGTCCGTACCTCGTCGGTCGTCCTTGCAGAACTGCTGCGCGGGGTAATCGGGCCAGCGGAACACAAATTCCTCCGCGCTCTGGCGAGAAACCACCCAATCTTAACTCCGACGCGAAAAAACTGGCTGGAATCCGGCGAGATCCTGGCCAGCATTCGCACCGATCACGGCCTCGATCCTCACAAATTGCGCAGCCTGCATTTCGACGTACTCATCGCCCTTACCGCCCGCTCCTATGGAGCCCGCCTCATCACGACCAATCGGAAAGACTTTGAGCTCATTAATCGTTATCGCCAGATCAATCTGGAAGTGTGGTGAGCGAGTTCCTGGCCCTTAAACCAACTCAATCACCACCCGCGCCCCCACCAAAGCTGCCGCCCGCTGCAAACTCGACAGCGTGATGTCGCATTTCGGATCCAGAATCCGGTCCACCTGCGACCGGCTCGTTTTCAGCAGCTCAGCCATGCGCGCCTTGGAAACTTTTTTCTTCTTCATGGCCTCGGCCAACTGCGAAGCCACCACCTCCTTGACCGCGCGTCCCGGCGCCTTCTCCGAGCTGTTTTCCTTCTTCAAGAAGTCAGCAACTCTCGATCCCACGCTCTTCCTGCTCATTGTTCCCCGTCCTTTCCCCCTGCACCTTGAGGCATCTTCCCGGAGGCGAAGCTTCCCGCCGCGTACCATATAAAGTACGGCACGAGAAAGTCAAGTCCACTTTCGTGGTCACGCGACGTCCTCGAAAGTGGACATTTCTTCCCCGGCTAACCCCTTGGATCCATTACTGCGCCTTAACCCGCAGTCGATAGATCAACCACTTACGTCCCAGAATTTTGTGATTTTGAAATGTTCCGGTTGGAACACTAGAGCGATTTGCCAGGCAGGTGCCACGTGCCTACCCACCGCACCTTTGCGCAGGGTAGGCAGCAGCATCTAAGATTGCGTTACATATTAACCATGTCCAGCACCGCCATCTCGTTCCGTCACTGGGTTGCCGGAAATGCACGCCACAATCCGCTGGCGGCGACAGGCGTGGTGCTGGTCCTCATCTTCATAATCTTCGCGCTCTTCGCTCCCTGGATTGCACCGCAAGATCCGGCCGCCATTAATCTTCCCGCACGCCTCGACGCTCCATCTCACGCGCACTGGTTTGGCACCGACGAACTGGGGCGCGACATTCTCTCGCGCATCATCTACGGCGCACGCATCTCGATGCTGGTGGGAAGCTGCGTCGTCGTCACCTCACTCGCGCTCGGTCTGATCATCGGTTCCATCGCCGGCTACTATGGCGGAGGCATCGACCGCTTCGTCAACGTCGTGGTGATGAACGCGTTCCTGTCGTTTCCTGGAATCCTTTTGGCGATTGCGTTCGTTGCCTTCCGCGGACCTGGCATCTTCAACCTGATTCTGGCGCTCTCGCTCGGAGGATGGGTAGGCTATGCGCGCCTGGTTCGCGGGCAAGTGCTCGCGGCGCGCGAGCGTGAGTTCGTGGAGGCGGCGCGAGCGCTGGGTGCAAGCGACCTGCGCATCATTGTCCGCCACATTCTGCCGAATATTATTCAGCCTGTGATCGTGCAGGCGGCGATCGGCATGGCCGGAGCCATCCTTGCCGAAGCTACCATGAGCTTTCTGGGACTGGGTGTGCCGCCACCGACGGCCAGTTGGGGGACGATGCTGAACGACGGCCGCGCCCACCTGTTCGATGCGCCGCATCTCGTGCTCTTTCCCGCGCTGGCAGTGATGCTGGCGGTGCTGTCGTTCAACTTCATCGGGGACGCGCTGCGCGACTACCTCGATCCGCGCTCGCGCATCGAGGCGGGACTCTAAACCTGGCTGTAACCCCCTCAAAACAGGGTAAATCGACTTCTTGACAGACATTGCATATTGCAATATAACTATTGCGATCTGATATATGAAACTGGGAGAGAAAATCCGTTACCTGCGCGAGGTGGAAGGATCGTTGCGCGGCTTGGGCCGTCCCATGACTCAGCAGGAGTTGGTGAAGGCGATTCGTCAGGAACTGCGCAAGAGCATCAGCCAGTCGTACTTGTCGCAGATCGAAAATGGCGCGCGGCCGCACATGACGCAGTCGTCGCGGGCGCTGCTGGCGAAGTTCTTCAAGGTGCATCCCGGGTTTCTGGTGGATGACCCGGAGGGCTATCACACGGAGCTGACTTCAGACCTGCGCACCACCGAAGGCCAGCTCGACGTCTGGTTGCTGCAAGGTTCGGAGCGCTTCGTGAGCGACCCGGAAGTGAGCGAGGTGCTGATCAAGGCCGCGCGCGAGAAAGACACGCGGCGCTGCCTGTTGTTGTTGGGAGCGATTCTGGATACACCGGGGCTGGCCGATCGGCTGCTAGAAGCGCTGAAGCCGGAATTAACGGCGCGGGGCAATCGTCGCACCGAAAATCACGGTCGCGAGAATCGTCGCGTCGGTCAGGAGCGGGCTGTGAATGCGGAACGGAGGGGAATCCGATGAATCATTCCATGACCTGGGCGGACTTCTACTTGATCTGTTTCGCGGTGGGCTTCTGCTTCAGCTTCTTTTCGTTCGTATTTGGCGGCGCACGCACGGGGAGACTGCATCTGCCGCATTTCCACGGGCACGTTGGCGGGGGACACCTGCCTGCGGCCGGTGCTCCGGCGGCGCATGGGCCGGTTACGGCTGGTCACGCGCCGGTCACTGGTGGGGCGCATGGCGGGGCAGCAAGCACGAATAGCCAGCAGGACGGCGGCGTTTCGCCGTTCAACTTCGTCACCCTCACGGCGTTCCTGGCCTGGTTTGGCGGTACTGGGTATTTGCTGACGCGCTACTCGGGATTGTGGGTTGGCTTTGGATTGCTGGCCGCGGTAACGAGCGGGCTGGTCGGAGCAGGCATTGTGTTCGTTTTCCTCAGCAGAGTGTTGATTTCGGACGACGAGAATATGGATCCGGCGGACTACGAAATGGTGGGAGTGCTGGGCCGAGTATGCAGTCCGATCCGCGCCGGTGGAACGGGCGAGATGATTTACACGCAAATGGGAACGCGGCGGGTGTGCGGTGCGCGCAGCGAGGAAGCGAACGCCATCGCCAAAGGGACCGAGGTCGTGGTCACGCGTTACGAAAAGGGAATCGCTTACGTGCGCTTGTGGAGCGAGATGTCGGGGGAGGAGACAGATCCGTCTGAGACTGCGAGAACGATCTCTATCAAGGAACAGGACGAGGAACAGAAGTTATGAACCGCACCTACAAAACTCTGACAGCGCTTTTGTGGCTTGCGCCCATTGCGATTGCGGTTCGTTATTGGCAGGTGTGGGATCGCTTACCCATGCGCGTGGCCAGCCACTTTGACGCGGCCGGCCGCGCCAATGGGTGGATGACGCGCGAGGCAACGCTGTACTTCGACGTGATCTTCCTGGCGTTTTTGGCAGGCATTTTTTCCGCAGTGCTCATCGGCGTGGAGAGGAAGTATAAGCTGGCGAAACTCTCGTGGGCGCTGCTCGCGTTTTTCCATGCGGAGATCTGGACCCTGGCCTGGCTGCTGAATTCCACACTGGAGTACAACCTCAACGGATCTCCCATTGCGATTTTGCCGCTGCTGATTGTGAGCGGGGTGGGTGGGGTCGCGATTGTGGCCTTTGCGCTGGGCGAAAAGCGCGGGACAAAGCTCTCCGCCTCCGATGTGCTGGCGGAGGAAGTTCATTCTGGAAAGAGATTAGGCGTGGCCTTTCTTGTGATCGTGGCCGCGCTCGCGGCGATGGCGCTGACGATTCCTAACTCGACCGCGCGGCTGGCTCTCGGCTTGTCGGCCGCGATTACGGCTGCCGCTTACGCTATGGCCTGGGATGGATTTCACTACTACTTCACCCGGCATGGAGTCGAGATTCGAACGCTGGGATTCCGTCTGAAGTCGATCCCGGCGTTGCAGATCAAGAACTACGAGATTCAAAGCTGGAACCCCGTCGGCGGACTTGGCATTCGCGGCTTGGGAAATCGGAAAGCCTACGTTTGGGGTAAGACCGGGGTTCGCGTCGAGATGTACGACGGAGAAGTTTTTCTGGGACACAGCGATCCGCAGCGCATTGTGCACGACCTGGATCTAGTCAAACGGAAAGTCCCGTTGAGTTCTTAAAACTGCATTCGTAAGAGGAGGCGTTATGCCAGAGATGTCTCGGATGGTGGAGATTTGGATTTTTGCCGGGCTGGGAGTGATGGTCCTTCTGTTCCTGATGAGCGGAATGGCCAGGCTATATCGCAAAGCGGGGCCGCACGAAGCACTCATCGTGTACGGCCTGGGCGGGACTCGGGTGGTGCAGGGGCATGGCACGCTGGTTCTTCCAATGGTGCAGGTGTGCAAGGACCTGTCGCTGGAATTGATGTCGTTCGACGTGGCTCCGCAGCAGGATTTGTACACGAAACAAGGCGTCGCGGTGACGGTGGAGGCGGTCGCGCAGATCAAGGTGAAGTCTGACCGGGAGTCTGTGCTGACCGCAGCCGAGCAATTCCTTACCAAGAGCGATCAGGAGAGGGAAGGACTGATTCGGCTGGTGATGGAGGGCCACCTGCGCGGCATCATCGGGCAACTTACGGTGGAAGAGATCGTGAAGCAGCCGGAAATGGTTTCCGACCGCATGCGCGGCACTTGTGCCGAAGATATGAACAAGATGGGGCTGGAGGTGATCTCGTTCACCATCAAGGAAGTTCGCGACAAGAACGAATACATCACCAACATGGGCAAGCCGGACGTGGCGCGGATCAAGCGCGATGCGGATGTGGCCACGGCGGAAGCCGATCGCGACACGGCGATTAAGCGCGCACTGGCGCAGCGGGAATCGGCGGTGGCCAAGGCGCAGGCGGATCAGGAGCGGGTGCTGGCGGAGACGCTGTCATTGGCCAAGCAGGCGGAATCGCAGCGCGACCTGGAAGTGAAGAAGGCGCAGTATGTCGAAGTTACAAAGCGGCAGCAGGCGCAGGCCGACAAGGCGTATGACATCCAGACCAACATCATGCAGCAGCAAGTCATCGCGGAGCAGGTGAAGGTGCAGCAGATCGAGAAAGAACAACAGGTCAAGGTGCAGGAAGCGGAAATCAACCGGCGCGAGAAGGAACTGATTGCGACCGTGTTGAAGCCTGCGGAAATCGATCGTCAGCGGATTGAAACGCTGGCGGCGGCCGAGAAGCAGCGCCTGATCGCGGAAGCGGAAGGGCAGGCTTCGTCGATACGGGCGCAGGGCGAGGCGGAATCGGAAATCATTTTCAAAAAAGGCGAAGCCGAAGCCAAAGCCATGAATGTGAAGGCCGAGGCCTATCAGGAATACAACCAGGCGGCGGTGATTGACAAGTTGTTCTCGACCATGCCCGAGATCGTGAAGGCGCTGGCCAGTCCGCTGGCGAACGTCGACAAGATCACGATCGTTTCCACGGGGAACGGGGATGATTCCGGGATGAACAAGATTACTGCCGACATCGCCAAGATGGCAGCGCAGGTGCCGGCGTTGTTCGAGACGCTTTCGGGCAT
Organism: uncultured Acidobacteriaceae bacterium; assembly: GCA_963749985.1. Classification (GTDB taxonomy): domain Bacteria; phylum Acidobacteriota; class Terriglobia; order Terriglobales; family Acidobacteriaceae; genus Sulfotelmatobacter. The sequence continues at coordinate 161,605 of CAVVOS010000014.1, forward strand.
GCCGCTCGCGGAGTTGCTGGGGAAGGTGCGGCAGATCGGCGACAAGACGCCGAAGCCGCCGGCGGTACCGGTGGCTCCGGTGGTGGACGCGAAGTGATTCGGGGAGGGACGGGTTTCGGCTCGTCCCTGTTTTTCCATGACTCTTCATCGGTGAGTTTTCTTGCGGCAGATTTCAGGAGCAAAGAGATGGCGAGCAAATCGAAACATACAGGATTAGGAATTGCGCTGGGAGCGGCGCTGGGTGCGGTCCTGGGAGTGATGGCGGGACATATCGCGATCTGGCTGGGATTGGGAATTGTGATTGGTATGGCGCTCGGTGGCACGATCCGCCGCGCGGAAACGGAGTGCCCGGAGTGCGCCGCTCTGCATCGGGCACATGAAGATCGGTCCCGTGAGGGTCGTTCTAGCGAAGATCGTTCAAGTGAAGATCGGGCACATGCAGTGAATGCGAAGCAGTTACAGAATTAGAAACCGAAAAGGAGTCCACCATGTCACTACTCGAGCGTGTTTCCACATTAGTCCGGGCGAACCTCAATGACCTGATCGATAAGGCCGAGGAGCCGGAGAAGATGATCAAGCAGGTGATTCTCGACATGCAGAACCAGTTGCTGCAGGTGAAGACGCAGGTGGCGATTGCCATTGCCGACCAGCACCTGCTCGAGAAGAAACAGAAAGAGAATGAAGAAAAAGTGGCCGAGTGGATGCGGAAGGCTGAGCTCTCGGTTGACAAGAAGCAAGACGACCTGGCACGGGCTTCGCTGCAGCGGGTGGAGAGCTATCGCGATATGAGCGAGAGCTTCGCGCAGCAGGTGGGGGACCAGAAGGCGCAGGTGGAGAATCTGAAGTCGGCGCTGCGGCAACTGGAGCAGAAGCTGACCGAGGCGCAGGCCAAGGCCGATGTGCTGATCGCGCAGCATCGCCGCGCCCGCGCCGTGGGCAAGGCCAGCGACGCGCGTCTGGCCATCGGCGATGGCTCGAAGGCGGCGGCTTTCGACCGCATGAAGCGCAAGGTCGCGCATTCGGAAGCGCTGGGCCAGGCGAAGTCGGAAATCGCCGGAGACAATATGGAAGACCGGCTGGCGGCGCTGGAGAAAGAGGATCGGATCGAGCAGTTGCTGGCGGAGTTGAAGACCAAGCGGGGAGCTTGAGCAACGCGCGCCCGGGATTTGGAGGTGAGGCATGCTCTGGACTTCGGATTTTTGGCTAAAGACGCTACAAAACCCGGAGGCCTTCTGGGCGATGGCCACAGCCATCGCCACGGTGGGACTCATAGCGGTCGCCAACTACCAGCTACGAGACTTGGCGAAGACGAGCAAATCGGATTTCCTCTACAAGCTGAAGAAGGATTTCTTCACGCCAGAGGCGCGCCGGTTGGTTTTCCTCGCTGAGAATGATCTTCTCAAGTTCAAGCCAGGGCGAATTCCTTATTTCGAAATCGCCACGCCTGACGCCGAAACGGCAAAACGTATGGAGGACCTGGGTATTACGACATCTTCACTGAGCACCGGACTGGTCGACGATGCCGTGCTGGGCCCCCTGGAGGACGTCGGCGTCTTGCTGGAGCGCAATCTTGTCTCGCTGGACGAAGCATACGAACAGTTTGACTCATTCGTCCAGATCTGTGTTGAAAATGAAGCGATTGCTCAGTATTTGGCTTGTTGCAGGGAAGACGAAGACGACGATGATGTGTACGACCACCTGCAGAATCTGTACGAAAAACTGAACGTGCGAGGGAAGTCAATTAGGGCTGAGAAGAGGAAGGCAAAGAAGAAGTCGCACTCCTAAAGGAATTGGTTGGCAGTTTAGGATTCGTTGGATTATCATACTAAGTAATAAAAAGTAATAACTATGCGAGAGACTACGACATTCACGGTTTCCCTTCCGCCGGCAATGGCGAAAGAAATAGACCGGGCCATGAAGGCGGAGCACAGAACACGCTCGGAGCTGGTGCGGGAAGCGTTGAGGATGTACTTCTCGGCGCGGCTCATTCCTTCCGAGTTGCCCACGCCTGCCGAGGCACGTGCGTATCGACGTGGGATGGCTGCTTACAGACGGGGCGATTCTATAACGCTGCAGGAGTATTTCGATGGAGTGGACGGTCGTCCTCGCCGGCCCCGCAAGAAAGTCTCTTAAGCGGGTTCCGGCTAGCGACAAGGCGCGTATCCTGTCCGCTTTGGCGGAGATGCAAGAAGACCCATTCCAGGGCGACATACGCAAGCTGCAAGGCCTTCCAGGTTTCAGGCGCCGAGTGGGCAACTGGCGCATCTTGTTTGAAGTCGCACTCGAGCGCAGGCACATCGTCGTGGCTGCGATTGAGCGCCGTACCTCAACATCCTATTAAGCTTATACGGTGTACGTTTCTCGCAGAAAGTCCCGTCGCCCTTGCATCCATTGACCGCTCAGGCCGCATCTCTGTAGTCTTACAGGGATAAATCTCGGGTTAGAATCTTGGATTTGATTCCAGGCTCAAGGGAAATTCATGAAAGAAGTTGCAATTTTGTTGTTGCTCACGGTCATGCTTAGCGGTTGCGGGACTACTCCTTCTGTGCAAGCCGGGGTCGGCGGAATCTGGGCGGCGGTGTTGGTCGGGGGAGAGGGGCAGGCGTCCGGGTTTAGCTTCAACACGCAGTTCACAGTGAGCGGCAGCGCGCTGAGCTTTTCGAGCCTTGAGTTTCTTAACAACGACCCAGGAGGCTGTTTCCCGCTTAGTCCAGCATTGTCGGGGGATTCCGGGACCGCGGACCTGAGCTACAATTCGGCCGATCAGCTGACCAACAGCAGCGTCACGATTACGGTGACATCGGGAGGCAACACGCTGACGCTGACCAGTATTTCGGTGACAGGAACGATTAACACCAATACCAACGTCCTCAGCGACGGCTTGATCACGGGCACGTGGGCCCTGACCGGCGGGGCGGGCTGCACCGGAACGGGGGGCTCGTTCACCATGACGCAGTCGGCGTCCAACACCTAAATTCAGAACCAATCGCTGCGGTAGGCGACCCACCATGAGACGTAGAGAATAGGGAAGGTAGCCCCCAGAGCCCACCAAAGGGGCAAAAGGAAGTCCGCCAGCAGTCCGAGGACCGTGAAGGTCATCCAGAAGATTTTCCTTTCCATAGAGTGATTGTAGGTTCTGATGGGTGCTGGGAGGAAATGCCGAAGGGTGTGGGGCTTGTAGTATGCTCGGGTTGTCGATATTCTGATGCACGCAGCACGCCACCGACGCTACAATCCATGAACCTCAAACTTGTCGTCTCTTCTTTTGGGCTTTGTTCGCTGCTGTGGAGTGCGACAGCCTTCGGTCAGTCGGTTGCACCGGCGGCTCATGCGAGCCCGCAGTATTCGGCACAAGGGACGCCGGTTGGATCGCCGCAAGGCGGGCCGGTTTCTTATGCCTCGGTGACGCAGTTGAACGGGTTGCTGGGGCAGCTGGAAGCGACCTCCAAGACGACGCAGGCGGACCTGACGAAGCTGCGCATTGAGCGCTGGAAGACGGACACCTCCTCTAAAAAACAAGCGCTGGGCAACGTGGACTCCATCCAGCGCAATCTGCAGAATGCGTTGCCGGAGATGCTATCGCAGCTGCGCAATGCGCCGGAAGATTTGCCCGCGACCTTCAAGCTTTACCGGAATCTGGATGCGCTCTACGACGTGGTGGGAAGCGTGGTGGAATCGACGGGAGCGTTCGGGTCGAAAGACGATTTCCAGGCGCTGTCGAACGATCTGACCAGCTTCGAGGGGACGCGGAAGCAGTTGGCCGAGCGTATTGAGACCCTGGCTGCGGCGAAGGAGCAGGAGATTGTGCGTCTGCGAACGGATCTGAAGACGGCGCAGGCGGCGATTCCGGCCGCGCCTCCAAAGAAAATTGTGGTGGATGATAATGAGCCGGTGAAGAAGCCAGTGGTGAAGAAGAAGCCGGTGGTGAAGAAGCCAGCGACGCCAGCGGGTGCAACACCGGCGACCACTGCTCCGGCACAGACTCCGCCAGCACAGCCCAAGCCGCAGTAGACCCGGCTTCAGGCTTCGGCTATCGGGTTTCGGCCAGGCCAAAGCTTCCCGACGATCCAAGATTTGGCAAGTTCAGTGGAGGGTTCTGCCGAGGCCCGATGGCCCCTTCGACTTCGCTCAGGGCAGGCTCCGCCCGAAGCCTGGCCGAATCTGGTACCCTTCCTTCCGCATCAAGATTGAACCTGAGAATCGGGCTTGAGCTTTCACATCAACATTCCCGCGATCATTTTCGGCTGCGTCATTATCGGCGTGGTGCTGTTGGATGCCTTTGAGACCGTGGTGTTGCCGCGTCGGGTAACGCGGCAGTTCAAGCTGACGGCATGGTTCTACCGGCAGACTTGGATTCCGTGGAGGAACATTGCGGGGCGCATCCGGACGCCATCAAGGCAGCAAAATTTCCTGGGATATTTCGGGCCGCTGTCGCTGATTCTTCTACTGGAGTTTTGGGCCGCGAGCCTGATTGTGGGCTTTGCGCTGGTGCAATATGGCATTGGGGGGCATGAACAGCTCAGCCACGAGCCGCTCACCTTTGGCAGAATCGTTTACCACAGCGGCCAAACGTTCTTCACGCTGGGTTACGGTGACATTCTGCCAACGTCGACCCTGGCGCGCGCTCTCTCCGTGCTCGAAGCGGGGATGGGCTTCGCGTTCCTCGGAGTGGTGATCGGCTACCTCCCGGTGGTGTACGGTTCGTTTTCGCGGCGGGAGATTCAGATCTCGATGCTCGATGCCCGTGCGGGATCGCCACCGACGGCAGTCGAGCTGCTGGTGCGGCTGGCGGGGAGATCGGAAAATCCGGCCATCGACCAGATTGTGCTCGATGAAGTGTTGCGCGATTGGGAGCGCTGGGCCGGAGAGTTGCTGGAGAGCGGCATTTCGTATCCAGTGTTGAGCTTTTTTCGTTCGCAGCACAGCAACCAGTCCTGGCTGGGGGCGCTGATGACGATGCTGGATGTGACTTCGCTAGTCATCACCGGCATCGAAGGGATCCATCCTGGACAAGCGCGGCTGACTTTTGCCATGGCGCGGCACGCGGCCGTGGATCTGGCGCAGGTGGTGAATGCGCGTTACGATCCGCAGGCGGCGGAACGGCTGCCGGATGCCGATTTCGATACTCTGCGGCAGACGCTGGCGGCCGCGGGATTGAAATTGCGCACCAGCGAGGAAGCGCGGCAGAAGCTCAACAGGTTACGGTCGATGTATGAACCTTATTTACACTCGACGGCGCGAAATCTGATGGTGGCGTTGCCTCCGTGGCAGCAGCCGGTGAAGACGCGGGACAACTGGCAGGCGGGGCCGTGGGACCGGATGATCCAGGCCAAGGGGCTGGCGGTGCTGGGACAAAAGCCAGTAGGGCCGCGAGCGGATGAGGACCACTTCTAGGAATTTAGTAATTTTGTAATTTAGTAATTTTGTAACTTGAAAACCGGTAGTGCGGAGTATTGGCTTTCAAATTACCCAATTACTAAATTACCCAATTACTCAATCGATCATGAAGAACATTGGCGAGAACGTGGTGCGCATTGAAGCGGAGGCGTTGCGCGCGCTGGCGGACCGCATTGGCGGCCCGATGGCGGCGGCATTTCAGCGGGCGGTGGACTTGCTGTTTGCTTGCGCGGGACGCGTGGTGGTGACCGGGATGGGGAAGAGCGGTCTGATTGCGCGCAAGATTGCGGCCACGCTGAGTTCGACGGGGACTCCGGCTCTGTATCTGCATCCGGTGGAGGCGCTGCACGGTGATTTGGGGATGGTGGTGCGTGGGGACGTGGTGCTGGCGCTCTCAGCTTCCGGAGAGACGGAGGAGATATTGGCATTGCTGGCGACGATCAAGCGGCTGCAAGTGCCGCTGATTGCGATGACAGGGGATGCGATCTGCGGGAGATCGGCGGCGAGCGCGGCCCGCGCCCCAGGAACAGGCTCCGCACAATCATCCACCCTCGCTACGGCGGCTGATGTTGCTTTGGATTGTTCGATTGCGGAGGAGGCTTGTTCGCTGGGACTGGCGCCTACGGCTTCGACGACTACGATGCTGGCTTTGGGCGATGCGCTGGCGGTTACGCTCAGCGAGAAGCGTGGGTTCAAGGAAGAAGATTTTGCCAATCTGCATCCGGGAGGCAAGCTGGGGAAGCGGCTGGCGCGGGTGGAATCGCTGATGCACTCAGGCGAGGCGTTGCCCCGCGTGAGTTCGCAGACCAAGATGCCGGACGTGATCTATGAAATGTCGCGCAAGAAGCTCGGCGTTACGGCCGTGGTGGATGGCGAGAAGCTGGTGGGCATTATCAGCGATGGGGACTTGAGGCGGTTGTTGGAGAAGCGCGGCAAAGATGTTCTCGACCTTACGGCCGGGGAATGCATGACCAAGAATCCGCGCACGATTGCGGCGGGAGAGTTTGCGGCGACTGCGCTGGCCTTGATGGAAGAGAAGAAGATTACTTCTTTAATGGTGGTCGGCGCGGGTGGGAAGTTGGAAGGGATTGTCCACCTGCATGATTTGTGGAGCACGGAGTTGGTGTAGGAATTGCTTAATTGAGTAATCGGGTAATTTGGTAATTGAGAGCCGTACGGTTTCGGTGCGCTGGCGGTTTTCAATTACACAATTACCCGATTACCAAATTACTCAATCGAGGGTTCCCCATGTATCACTACGATCCCAATACCGCGCTGGAAGAATTAACCGAAGACGCAACCCTGCCGAATCCGGTACATGTACGAGACATGATGCTGCGCAAGCATCTCTCGGCGGACAAGTCGCTGGAGTTGAACCGGCTGTTTGTGGAGTATCAAAAGTTCTTCGGCGAGACGCAGAAACTGGGGAAAGAAATTCTGCGGCAGCTGACTGCTTAGTACCCAGCTGCTAGTACCCAGCACCGAGCTCGCCCGGAGTACTTCTGCTCAGGCGCGGCATGGTCTCTGCGCGCAATCATTTACAATAATAAATTCCATCAACGGATCAGCGGGTGTCCTTCACTCGGTACTCGCAACTCGGTACTCAAACACTATGCATCGATGGTCAGAACTGTTCATTCCTACCCTGCGCGAGGCTCCGGCCGACGCGGAAGTGGCCAGCCACAAGTTTCTGGTGCGGGCGGGCTACATTCGGCAGCTCATGGCTGGCGTGTACTCCTATCTTTTTCTCGGAACCAGGTCTTTTAATAAGATCACGGCCATCGTGCGCCAGGAGATGGATCGGATCGGGCAGGAGTTTCTTCTGCCGGCCCTGCATCCGCGGGAACTTTGGGAAGCGAGCGGGCGTGCGGCTCTCATGGGCGAGAACCTATTTCGCCTGAAAGACCGCAAGGGCGCCGAGCTCGTGCTGGGCATGACCGAAGAAGAAGTGATGACGTCCATCGCAGTGAAAGAGTTGCGCAGCTACAAGCAGTTGCCCCAGATCTGGTACCAGATTGCTCCGAAGTTTCGCGACGAGCCGCGGCCGAAGTCGGGGCTGCTGCGGGTGCGGCAGTTCATGATGAAAGACGCGTACTCGTTCGACATTGATGCCGCCGGCCTCGATGTTTCTTACAAGAAGCATTACGAAACGTATTGCCGCATCTTCGACCGGTGCGGATTGAAATACATGGTGGTGGAGGCGGATTCGGGGGCGATGGGCGGGAAGGAATCGCACGAGTTCATGGTGCGTACTCCGGCGGGCGAAGATCAGATTGTGAGCTGCGACGGCTGCAGTTACGCGGCGAACATCGAGAAAGCTACGTCGAAGCTGTGGCCGGTGGACGACCTTGCCGCCGAGGGAGATGGCCGGCCGCTGGAAGTGCATACGCCGGGGCAGAAGACGATTGAAGATGTGGCGCGCTTCCTGGGAGTTTCGCCGAAGAACAAGATCAAGACGCTGGCGCTGATGGCGGAAGAAAAGGACCAAAAGACCGGCAAAGTGAAGTCCCGCGCGATTGTGGTGCTGATGCGCGGCGATCATCAGCTGAACGAAGCCAAGCTTAACGCCACGGCGGCGGTTGCAACGCGGCCGATGGACGAAGCGGAGATCAAGGCGCTGTTCCAGTCTCCGGCGGGATATTTGGGGCCGGTGGGGATTGAGTGGGCAAAGGACCTGAAGAAAGATGTGGGGCTGCCGGTGTTGCTGGTCGACCGGGCGCTTGAGGGCCGCGTCAACCTGATCGGAGGCGCTAACAAGCAGGACTATCACCTGAAGAATCTCACGCCGGGGAAGGACTTTCATCCCACGGCGTATGCGGACCTGCGTGCGGTGACGGCAGGCGAAGGTTGTCCGAACTGTGGCAAGCCGCTACGCATCGATACAGCGGTGGAGATTGGCCACATCTTCAAGCTCGGCTACCGCTATTCGGAGTCGATGGGCGCACGTGTGCTCGATAAGAACGGCAAGGAAGTTACGCCGATCATGGGCTGTTACGGGATCGGCATCGAGCGCATTCTGACGGCTGCAGTGGAGCAGAGTAATGACGAGAATGGATTCTGGCTGCCGCCGGCGATCGCGCCGTTCGAAATTGTGGTGACTCCGGTCAATGTGAAGGACGCCAGCTTGTTGAGCGCCGCGGTTGACCTTGCGACGCGCCTGGAAGCGGCCGGATTTGACGTGATTCTCGATGACCGCAACGAGCGGCCGGGGGTGAAGTTCAAGGATGCCGACTTAGTCGGTATCCCCTTTAGAATCACTGTCGGGAACAAGGTTACCGAAGGTACTGTGGAAGTGGTTCTACGCTCGACTCGCGAGGTACGTGATGTTACGATCGCGGCGGTAGTGGAATATTTTCAAGGAGTGCTGCGAGCCAAGGCCTGAAAGTTGCGCCTGGCTTTTGCGGCGTAGTTTTCAGACTATGGGGATAATTAAGGCAATTCTCGGGTTTCTCGCAATCGCGGCGGTTTTTGTCGGTGTTTTCCAGGTGGCGCCGCCGATGTTCGCCAATTACAATTTTCAGGACGACCTCAGAACCGTTGCGATGATGGATGGGGCCGCCTACCAGAAGACCGACGAGGACGTTCGCAACGATGTGATGCGGAAGGTCAAGGAGCACGACCTTCCGATCGAGCCGAAGCAGATAACGGTGCAGCGCATGAACACACCGGGGCTGGCCGCGGTTTACGTTGCGGCGGATTATTCGGTCACCATCAATCTGCCGGGCTATTCCTTCGACATGCACTTCAATCCGTCCAGCGGCAATAAAGGGTTCTAAGATCAGTGGCCAGTGGTCAGTGGTCAGTGGCCAGTAAGAACGTTCTGGCCAGCTAGAACCTCTGCGCGGCCTGAATTCTCCCCGTTGAGTTACCTCTAATTCTCCTGTCAGGAAATCGAACGTCCGCAAGCCCGAAGTGACATTTGCGGACGTGCATCTTTCAACTGGCGCTCGGCCAACCGGCGGAGTCTGCTAGTGACATTCGTAACGTTGCCATCGCATTACCTTTCCCCCTAATATCGCGATGGAGTGAGATTTTTCTCATGAGGCCGCGCAGGCAGCGGGCCTTGCCAAGGTGGCCGGTCCAGAAAGTTCAGCCACAATCCAGATTTTTGGAGTTTCTCGGGAACGTGCGCGACAAGTAAAGCTCAGGCGGAGGCAGTTCATGACGAAGCAAGTTCGCGGTCTTCTAGTGCTGGTGGCGGGGTTGGCGGTGGTCGGGCTGGCCAGTTGCGGTCATTACACGTGTAGCGCCACGTTTGGTGCGTCCTCTTGCACGCCTTCGGGCAGCGGGCTGGGAGGTGGCGGCACCACGGGCAGCCCCGCCGCATTTGTTTACTTCGCGGATGACAATAATGGAGACATCAACGCAGCTCTCCTCGATACCGCAGCCAACTTCAACGAGATTACGGGCTTCACCGAGCCAACGTTCCCCGCGGCGATCGATGGCGGCATGGTGGTTGTCCAAAAGCAATGGCTGTATATGCCGCTCACTAGCGACGAGATCCTCGGGTACTCGATCAATACGACCACCGGGGCTCTGACCGCCCTGCCTCTCAGCCCTTACCCGACGTCCGTCAGTTTCTCGATTTCGTCGGATCCCCTGGGACACTTTCTGTTCGTCGCAGCGGAAGGTGGGGGAGTTTCGGTTTACCAGATCAGCCAAACCGACGGATCATTAACCCTGGTCCCGGGCTCGCCATTCGCGACCCCAGGCTTCGCCTGGTCGACCACGACGGATGGTCTAGGCAAATTTCTCTATGTGTCGCAAGGTCCTCTGGCCGACGAGGTGGCAGCCTTCTCCATCAACAGTTCAACCGGAGCTCTTACCCCTGTACCGGGAAGCCCATTCGCCGGCGTGGGTTTCAATATGTCTTCGGTCAAAGGGGAGGCTAGCGGCAAATTCTTATTGGGGACTACCGGACTCGTGGGAGTCAACGGCGAGGCAATCGATAACCACATCTACGTCTTTAACATTAACCAGTCCACGGGGGCGATTTCTCCGGTAAGTGGCTCGCCCTTTACTACGCTGTATTCTCCGATCAACATTGCAGTACACCCGAGCGGAACCTTCGTGTACTCCTTCAGCGAAAACTCCTCGGGTGAAAACGGACCCATGGAGGGTTTTCAGATCAGCTCCACCGGCACGCTGACTGAGCTGTCGACTTCTCCTTTCACCAGCTTGAGCTTTGAGGTGGGAATAGGGACGTTCGACCAGAGCGGAGCGTACCTTTTCACCCATCCAGTTGGGAGTGTGGGTGCTCTGGCGGTCGATGCCAGCACCGGCGCACTCTCGAGCGTCTCCAGCGTAGGGATCGGGTCGAATTTCGGCTGGGCTCCAGTGGATGCCCAGTAGGGTTGCAGGCTGGAAGCTTAAACGGGGCGGAGAATCGCATTCTCCGCCCTCGTTCTTTTTAACAGGGCTTCAGCGTCGGCCTTTTCCACGCAACCTGTTTATTCCATAGGTCCTCCCCGCTGCAATCCCTGGAAAACATTCCCAAGGACCAGGCAGTACAATGGAATCGGCGGAAGGCGGAACGGCGAGTCTTGGAATGAAGTTCAGGAAAGAAGTAACCTGCGGCTCAAATTGTCGCATCCTAGCCGTCTGAGAACGTGAGGGACGTTCTTCGCCCGATCAAACGTGGCCATTAAGATCAAGATCCCGAAAAGCGGAGCCCAGGGCGCCAAGAAATGGCGCGGGTTGCCGCGCGACCCGGTGATTCGGGCGGCGCTGGTCATTTTCCTGGTGGCTGCGCTGGGCGTAGGCGGAGTCCTGTGCTATTTCTACATCAAGTACGACCGCATTATTGAGCAGCGCTTCCGGTCGCCGGTGTTCAGCAATTCGGCCAAGATCTATGCCCTGCCGCGCACCGTGCATGACGGCGACAAGCTGGACGCCAAGGAAATCGCCGGGTTTCTGCGCCGCGCGGGGTATTCCGATAAGGAAGGCCAGTCGCTGCTGGGCAGCTTTCGTCTGGTGAGCGACGGCATCGAGATCACGCCCGGGCCGGAAAGCTACCACTCGCCGGAAGAGGCGCACATCTCCATCCAGGGCGGGCAGGTTGACCATATCACCAGCAAGGGCAACGAGCTTTCCGCATACGAGTTGGAGCCGCAACTGGTGACGGCGCTGTTCGACGCTGAACAGCGTTCCAAGCGCCAGGTGGTGAAGTACGGCGACATCCCGAAAGTGATGGTAGATGCGGTGCTCGCGATCGAAGACCGGCGATTCTTCGAGCACAGTGGCGTGAACTTTACCCGCATGTTCGAGGCAGTATGGATCGACGTGATGCGGCAACGCCATGAGCAAGGCGGCTCGACCATCACCATGCAGCTTTCGCGCGGCTTTTTCCTGACGCCGGAAAAAACTGTCAGACGCAAGCTGACAGAGATGCTGATCGCCGAGGAGCTGGAACAGAAGTTCAGCAAGCAACAGATTTTCGAGTTCTACGGCAATTGGGTGAACCTGGGGCAGCGCGGATCGTTCGCCATTAGCGGCTTCGGCGAAGCATCGCGCACCTATTTCAATAAGGACTTGAAAGACATTACGCTGCCCGAGGCGGCGTTGCTGGCGGGAATCATCCAGGGGCCGAGCCGGTTGTCGCCCTACCGGCATCCCGAGCGCGCCCTGGAGCGGCGCAACCTGGTGCTCGATGCGATGGTAGAGACCCACGCCATCACCAAGGAGCAAGCGGAGAAGGCCAAGGCCGCGCCCCTCAAGTTGGCGCCTCCGAACGTGGAAGCCAGCGACGCGCCCTATCTCGTCGACATGGTGCGCGACACGCTGATCAACAAGTTCAGCGAACATGAGCTGAACGACCAGTCGTACCGCATCTACACCACGCTTGATCCCGATCTGCAGAAGGCGGCGGCGCAGGCGGTCGAGATGGGCATCAAGTTGGTGGACGATCAAGTCACCAAGTTGCGCACCAAGCGGGTGAAGGTGGGCAAGAAAGTGGAAACGACCGTGGCGCCCGGTCCGCAGGCGCAGGTGGCGATGGTGGTGCTCGACCCGCATACCGGCGCGGTGCTGGCTTTGGTGGGCGGACGGGACTACGGTTTCAGCCAGCTGAATCACGCTTTGTCGAAGCGGCCTACAGGTTCCATTTTCAAGCCGTTCGTTTATGCCGCGGCCATGAATACCGCGCTCGATGGCTCGGCTACCGTGATCACTCCCGCGTCCACGGTGACGGATGCGCCTTCCAGCTTCGCCTATGGGGATCAGATCTACGAGCCGCGCAATTACAAAGAGGAGTATCACGGCGATGTGACCCTGCGCTATGCGCTGGCCATGTCGCTGAACAACGCCACCGTGAAAGTGGCGGAAGAAGTCGGCTACGACAAAGTAGCGGATCTGGCGAAATCCGCCGGGATCGCTTCCGTGAAGGCGACGCCGGCCATGGCTCTGGGTTCCTACGAGGCTTCGCCGCTCGACATGGCGGGGGCTTACACGTCCTTTGCCAACAATGGCGTGCGGCTTTCGCCGATTCTGGTGAACTCGGTGCGCAACGACAAGGGCGATGTGGTTTCGAACTTCAAAACCGATGAGCGCCAGGTGCTCGACCCGCGCATCGCTTACGTCATGACCAACATGATGGAAGGCGTGATCAACAACGGCCTGGGCTATACCGCGGTTCGCTTGCGCGGCTTTGCCCTGCCGGCTGCGGGCAAGACGGGCAGCTCGCACGATGGCTGGTTCGCCGGATACACCTCGAATCTGTTGTGCATCGTCTGGGTGGGCTACGACGACTACAGCGATCTGCGGCTGAGCGGCGCGATGACGGCCGCGCCCATCTGGACCGAGTTCATGAAGAAAGCCTCCGCGCTGCCGCAGTACGCCGGCATGAAGGAATTCGGGCAGCCCACGGGCGTGGTGAACGTGCAACTGGATAAAGCCACGAACCGCCTCGCGACATCCACCTGTCCGGACGACTACGTCTCCGCCTTCGTGGCCGGCACCGAGCCGCGCGAAACCTGCGATCAGCAGGCCGGCGTGGCGGGAATGTTCTCCCGCTTCTTCGGCGGTGGAGAAAAAGCGTTGCCGCCTCCGAGCCCGGCAAACGGTCAAGACCCGCAGAACCCCGACCCACAAAAGAAGAAAAGCTTCTTCGGCAAAATCGCAGGCATTTTCAAGGACGATAAGTCGTCCGCTCCGCCGCCCAAGCCGCCAGACCCGGCCCAGGCCGCGCCCCACTGACGCAGGAACTGTCATCCAGGGCGGAATTTGTCGCGCGCGAAGCGCGTGACAAATGGAGTCGAAGCATCCCTACCCTCACCCGGTTGCGTCCACGGGGGTACGACCCGGGCACATCCCTGACAAAACAGGCCGGGCAGATTCTTGACGCTGAAATGGGTATGCTCTATACGGATGTACCTTAGACAGGCTAAATAATCTTCGCCGTCCGGCCAAAACTGTGGCAGAATGGCCGCGTGGGAAGTGGTTGTCTTGGGGGTGTGCTATGTCCTGCCCGAGGGCGTGCCTGATTCTTCTCGTCCTTTCATCCACAGCCGCACTGGCGCAAGGTTCTCATTCGGAGCAGGTGCAGATCGCGCCTCCCCTGGTGCGCGCCATCGATCCTCCCGCCCCGGACGCAACCGCCGCGGACCTGGAGCGGCAAGCCGACCGGCTGCGCGAGGACAAGCTGTATCTCGACGCCCTCGACTATTACCACGCGGCGCTGGGCAAGAAGCCGAATGACGCCCGTCTGCTGAACAAGATCGGCATCACCGAACTGATGACGCAGCATTACAAAGAGGCGCGAAAGTCGTTCGAACGTTCCATCCGGTCCGATCACGAGTTCGCCGATGCCTACAACAATCTGGGCGTGATTCTCTACGAGAGCAAGAAGTACGGAGCGGCGATCAAGGAGTATCAGCGGGCGATCGCGAAGGACAGTGATTCCGCGTCTTTCTATAGCAATCTGGGCGCGGCTTATTTCTCCAAACGCGAATTCGAGCCTGCCGTGGCGGCTTACCAGCATGCGCTGGAAATGGATCCCGACGTTTTCATGCGCACTTCGCGCACTGGCGTGCAGGCGCAATTGCCCAGTCCCGAGGATCGAGCGCGTTACGACTACACGGTGGCGAAACTGTACGCCAAGATGGGCTTGTCCGACCAGTCGCTCGAATACTTGAAGAAGGCGATGGAAGATGGCTACAAGGATCTGAAGAACGTCTACAAGGACGTGGAGTTCGCGCAGTTGAGGAAGAATCCGCGTTTCACCGAGCTTATGGCCTCGAGCACGCCCGTGATCTCCGACTAGGGATCGCCGGTCCGAAAATGCGGATGTAATCGGTTGGGATTAGGACGACCCGAGCTACGTGACAATTATTACAAAGCTTTACAAAATTAGACGGAACTTAGGCCAGTTCTGGGGTTTAATCATTGCAAATACTCCTGAAAACAACAGGGTGAGTAAGGAGAAACGGTAGCCCATCGGATGCTGACCCGAGCACGCCCCAAGCAAGCATCCGGTGGGTTTTTTGTTGGCGGTTTGTTTGTCATCCTGAGCAAGCGTTCTTTGCGCGGCGAAGGATCTGGGCGAGCCGCGCGATGTGTCGCAGCCTGCCCTGAGAGAGCGCCAGCGACCGAAGGGTTCTTTGCGACACAATAATCGCGCGTTTGGCTCGCTTCCTTACCAAGGCTACCGCTCAATAGCGAACAATTTACGAAACTCCATCTTGCGGCTACAATAGCCGAATGTCGTCCCTTCCTGACGCTCTCGCTTGGGCTCACCCTCTGGTTGCGGAGTGGTTTGTGCAACGCTTTGGCACGCCCACCGAGCCGCAAGAGCAAGGTTGGCCGCACATTCTTGCCGGACGAACCACGCTGATTTCGGCGCCGACCGGATCAGGGAAGACGCTGGCTGCGTTCCTGGCTTGCATCGACCGTTTGGTGCGCAAGGCGTTGGCGGGAGACCTGGCGGATCGAACCGAGGTGCTCTATGTCTCGCCGCTGAAGGCGCTGGGCAACGACATCCAGAAGAATCTGGAAATTCCTCTGGGCGAAATCCTTGCCATGGCAGGCGAACGCGGGCTGCTGATGCCGGAGATTCGCACCGCGGTCCGCACCGGCGACACGCTGATGCACGAGCGGCGCGCCATGCTGAAACGGCCGCCGCACATTTTGGTGACCACGCCGGAGTCGCTCTACATTTTGCTGACGGCAGATAAGAGCCGGGCGATTCTGCGCGATGTCGAGACGGTAATCGTCGACGAAATCCACGCCGTGGCCGACGACAAGCGTGGCGCGCACTTGACGCTGTCGCTGGAACGGCTGGAGGCGCTGACCTACAAACCACCCGTGCGCATTGGGCTTTCCGCAACGCAGAAGCCGATTGAAGAAGTCGCGCACTTTCTGACGGGCAACTCTGACTCCGGGGAAGCACGGCCTGATGCCGTCATCGTCAACATCGGGCACAAGCGCACGCTCGATCTCGCGGTGGAAGTTCCGCCTATGCCGCTGGGGCCGGTGGCTTCGAACGAAATGTGGGACGAAGTCTATAACCGGCTGGTGACGCTGGTGGAGCAGCATCGGTCGACGCTGGTGTTTGTGAACACGCGGCGCATGGCCGAGCGCCTGGCGCACAACTTGGGCGAGCGCATTGGGGAAGAAAATGTGGCGGCGCACCACGGCAGTCTGTCGCGCAAGCTGCGACTGGCGGCGGAGAAGAAGTTGAAGGAAGGCCAGGTGCGAGTGCTGGTGGCTACCGCTTCACTTGAGCTGGGCATCGATGTGGGCACGGTTGATTTGGTGGTGCAGATCAATTCGCCGCGAGCGATTGCAGTCACGCTGCAGCGCGTGGGACGGTCGGGACACTGGCGCGGCGCGGTTCCCAAGGGACGGCTCTTCTGCACGACACGCGACGATTTGCTCGAGTGCGCGGCCCTAGTGCGGGCGATTCGACACGGCGATCTGGACCGGCTGATGATTCCAGAATCGCCGCTGGACGTGCTGGCGCAGCAGATTGTGGCCGCATGCTCCGCCGAAGAGTGGGGTGAGGACGCGATGTTCGCGCTGGTGCGGCGCGCTTATCCATACAGGAGCCTGAAGCGCGAAACCTTCGACTCGATTCTGGAGATGCTGAGCGAGGGCATTGCGGCGAAACGCGGTCGTTATGGCGCTTATGTTCATCGCGATCGAGTGAACGGCAAGCTGCGGGCGCGGCGCGGAGCCCGGCTGGCGGCGATCACCAGCGGGGGAGCGATCCCCGACAACTCGCTTTATGCCGTGGTGGCGGAGCCCGATGGCATTGTGGTGGGCACGGTCGATGAAGACTTTGCGGTGGAGAGCAATCGCGGCGACGTCATGCTGCTGGGGAATACGTCGTGGATGATTCGCCGCATCGAAACCAATGCTGGACGCGTGCTGGTGCAGGATGCGCACGGTGCGCCGCCGAGTGTTCCGTTCTGGCGCGGCGAAGCGCCGGCGCGAACCGAAGAACTTTCTGAGCACATTGGAACGCTGCGGGAAAAAATCAGCGAGATGCTGCCGCGTACTTCGCCGGTGGGTTTCTCGGCGACGCAACCCGATGTCGCCGCTGCGGTTTCGTGGCTCAAAGATGAATGCGGGCTGGACGATTCCGGCGCGGAGCAGGCGCTTGAGTATGTTTTGCAAGGCCGGGCGGTGCTGGGTGCCGTTCCGACGCAGACGACCGTGATTGCAGAGCGCTTCTTCGACGAAGGCGGGGGCATGCAGTTAGTGATCCACGCGCCGTTCGGAGGACGCATCAACAAGGCCTGGGGATTGGCTCTGCGCAAGCGTTTCTGCCGGGGCTTTAATTTCGAGTTGCAGGCTGCGGCGACCGACAACGGGCTGAACATCGCATTAGCCGAGCAGCACAGCTTCCCGCTGGCGGATGTCTTCAACTTCCTGCAGGCGCCGACGGTGCAGCCGATTCTGGAACAGGCAGCGCTCGATTCCCCGATCTTCGCAACGCGCTGGCGATGGGATGCGAACCGGGCGCTGGCGCTGTTGCGCTTTCAAAACGGAAAGAAGGTTCCAGCGCAGATTCAGCGCATGCGGTCCGACGATTTGCTGGCTTCGGTTTTTCCTGATGCTGCCGCGTGTTTCGAGAATATTGAAGGTGAGCGCCAGATTCCAGATCACCCGCTGGTGGGCGAAGTGATGAAGGATGTGCTCACCGAAGCCATGGATATTGATGGGCTGAAGCTTGTGTTGAGCGGATTGGCGGACGGGCGGATTCGCTGTATCGCGGTCGACACGCCGGTTCCATCGCAGTTTTCGCACGAGATTTTGAATGCCAATCCGTATGCATTTCTCGACGATGCACCGCTCGAGGAGCGGCGGGCGCGGGCAGTGCAGATGCGACGGATGCTTCCGGAATCGGTGCTCGAAGAAGTCGGCGGCCTCGATCACGGGGCGATTGCGCAGGTGCGCGAAGAGGCTTGGCCGGATGTGCGGGATGCGGATGAGTTGCATGATGTGTTGCATACCTTGGTGGCGCTGCCGGCGGGTCGAGCTGCGCTCGACCGGACCCTTCGTACCTCAGGGCAGGCAGCCGAGGGCGGCTGTCCCCACACGGGCGGTGCCCCGAGCGAATGGCTGGGCCACTTCGAGAGACTGGTCGGCGAGGGGCGCGCGGGGACGGCGGTGATCGATGGGCGGATTTATTGGGTGGCGGCCGAGCGAGTGAAGACTTTTTCTGTGTTGTTTCCTGAGGCGCGGTTTGAGCAGGAGTTGGCCGACGTCGAAATGACGGCTCCTAATCGCGACGATGCTTTATTGACGCTGGTTACGGGGTGGATGTCGCATGTGGGGCCGACGACCGCGGCACAGTTGGGCGAAGACCTTGGGATTCCGGCGTCTGAGATTTCGAATGCTTTGCTGCGGATGGAAGCGAGCGGGACTGTTTTGCGGGGAAACTTCAGTGGCGCTGCCTCGCGGGCAGGAGTGCCCGCGCCACACGAGCAACTTGGGCACGAGATCGAATGGTGCGAGAGGCGGCTGCTGGCGCGGATTCACCGGCTGACAGTCGCGACATTGCGAAAGCAGATCGAGCCAGTCACGGCGGCGCAGTTCATGCAATGGCTGCTGCGCTGGCAACATGTGGCGGCGGGGACGCAGGTTGCGGGCGAGCGGGGCACTCTCGAAGTGCTGCGGCAACTGCAAGGGTTTGAGATTCCTGCGAATGCCTGGGAGCGGCAGGTGCTGGCGCGCCGCATTGTGGACTACGATCCGAAGTGGCTCGACCAGCTTTGCCTGACCGGGGCAGTGGGTTGGGGAAGACTGTCGCCGCATCCGGCGACGCTCGACTACTCGAGTGCGAGCCGCGGAACGGAGGCTCAGCCAGGCGCGGCTCCGCGGCAGCGGCGGGTGATTCCTACCAGCGTTGCGCCCATCACTTTCTTCATCAGGGAAGATGCCGATTGGATGACGCCGCGGCATCCCGATGTTGAAGAAGGAGCCAACAGTGGTTTGAGCCATGGAGCGCAGTGCGTGCTCGAGTTCCTGCGGCAGCGGGGTGCGTCGTTCTTTGCCGATATCGTGCGGGGGACGGAGAAGCTGAAAGCGGAAATAGAGACGGCACTCTGGGAGTTGGTGGCGGCTGGGCTGGTGACTGCCGACGGCTTTGACAATCTGCGGTCGCTGATCGATCCCAAGCGGCGCGCGGGGCAGGGAAGTGGACGCACGACGCGTCCGCGGCACAACGCAGGACGCTGGGCTCTGCTGCACACCGATGAAGTGGTCGAGCGGCCTCGCGCGGTAGAAGCCGCCTGCTGGATGCTGCTGCGGAGGTACGGAATCGTTGTGCGGGACGTGCTGGCGCGGGAGGCAAACCTGCCGCCGTGGCGCGAATTGCTGGCGGCCTTCCGCAGGCTTGAGGATCGGGGCGAGATTCGTGGCGGTCGCTTCGTGGATGGGTTTCTGGGCGAGCAGTTCGCCCTGCCGGTAGCGGTGGACTCGGTGCGGGCGATGCGCAAGCTCGATTCCGAGCATGGAGCCATCACACTGTCGGCTGCCGATCCGCTGAACCTGGTGGGGATTCTGGTTCCCGGGGAGCGGGTGCCGGCGATCTCAGGCAACAGCGTTACCTTCCGGGATGGAGCCGCGATTCCTGGGCCTGCGGTCGTGGCGGCCGGGGGCACTGAAGCGGTGGCCAGCTAGCTCTGGGTTCGGGCACTCCAAAAGAATCAGGGATCCGATGAGGGGGCCCTTCGGATCCCTGATTTGCCCAAGCTCAGCAAGAACTATTACAAAAAGCGCTTCCCCCATCGCTTTTTGCCGAGCGGTGGCGCACCGAAGACTAAGCATGCGGTATGCCAGTCGGCGGGGGTTCGGTAAGAAACGTCCAAGTGATTCTCGGCAAAGCGTTTATCCCCTGGATCCAGGTGTAGCGCGGTGTTGGCTGATCCCACATTGGACCCGATTTTGCTATCCGACCGGATAGCAAGCGCTATCTGTTCGGATAATGGAACAAGTTGAGTTGGGGAAGGAATTTGGGGCGGAAGTGTGATAAGAAGAGGCGCGAGGTGAAGAAGCTTGCGTCCTAGACTACTGGTGCTTTCCGGACCCCTGAAAGACTCGACGATTCCGCTGTCCGAGGAAGAGATTACGATTGGGAGGGAAGCGTCGAATGGAATCGCGATCACGGACCCTTCCGTTTCGCGAAAACACTGTTTGCTGAGTTGGCGAGAGGGAAAGTTCCGGGTGCGGGATCTCGACAGCCGCAATGGAACCCTGGTGAACGGCGCCGGGGTGGAAGAGCAGTGGCTGAAGCACGGAGACGAGATCGCCGCGGGGGATTCTTCCTTTCTGTTCCTCGAAGAAGAGGATGTCGCACCGGACCCGAGCCGTGTGGAGTTCGACGACGCGCAAGGAACGGTGGAAACCACGATCATCCATCCCAGGGACGTGGTCTACCTCCAACCGGACCGGCTGTTGCGGGAGTTGCCCACGACCTCCAAGGTAGCCCGCAACCTGAACGCGCTGCTCAAGATCAGCCGGATCGTGCATGCGATTCGCGATCTTGACGAACTGCAGGGTCAATTATTGGAGCTGATTTTTGAGGTTGTTCCGGCGGCCCGAGGCGCCATCCTGCTGGCGGATAAGCAAGGGCACCAATTCAATTCCACGTTCGTCCGTATGCGGCAGGCGGGGCAGACGCAGTTGGTGAAGGTGAGCCGCACGGTCGCACGTCAGGTGCTGGAGCAGGGGATTGCGATTCTGGGCAGCGATATTTCGAGCTGCGGCGATTTGCGGGAGGTGGAGAGCCTGGCCGCATCGCAGGTGCGCTCTCTGTTGTGTGTGCCCCTGACCGTGTTTCAGCGCGTGATCGGATGCATTTATCTGGACAGCAACAGTCTCGAGACGCGGCTTCGGGAAGAACACCTGCAACTGGTCACCGCGATTGCGGGTATTACGGCGGTTGCGCTGGAGAATGCCCGCCGCCTGCAGTGGCTGGAGCAGGAGAATGAGCGCCTGACGGTGGAGATGAGCCAGGAGCGCAGCCTGGTGGGTGAGGGCGCGCGCATGAAGGAGGTTTACCAATTTCTCAAGCGCGCGGCGCCGGCCGATTCGACGGTATTGATCGAGGGTGAGAGTGGAACCGGCAAAGAACTGGCGGCGCGTGCCCTGCACCGCAACAGTCCGCGCGCCAACAAGCCGTTTGTGGCCATCAATTGTGCCGCGATTCCGGAGACGCTGCTGGAAAGCGACTTATTCGGTCACGAGCGAGGAGCGTTTACGGGAGCCGGTTCCCTGAAGAAAGGCCGGCTCGAAGTTGCCGACGGAGGCGTGGTTTTTCTCGATGAGGTTGGCGAACTGGCCCCCGCGCTGCAGGTGAAGCTGCTGCGCGTGCTGCAGGAGCGAGAGTTCGAACGGGTCGGGGGGATCCAGACCATCAAGGTAGATATCCGCCTGATTGCCGCCACCAACTGCAATCTGGAGCAGGCCGTGCGCGACGGCAGGTTTCGCCAGGACTTGTATTACCGATTGGCGGTGCTGAAGGTAACGATGCCCGCGCTGCGCGACCGGCGGGAAGATATTGCCATGCTGGTGCGCCATTTCGTGCAGAAACATGCGAAACACTGCAAGGTGAAGCCCCGGCCGATTTCTCGAGAAGCGTTGTCCCGCATGGAGAACTACGATTGGCCGGGGAACGTGCGCGAACTGGAAAATGCCATCGAGCATGCGCTGGTGTTGGGGTCCTCCGAAATGATTCTTCCCGAGGATCTGCCGGAATCGTTGCTGGAGCGCACTCCGCTGCCGGAGATGACGGAGGCGAAATATCACGCCGCGGTGAAAGAACTGAAGAAGCAACTCATTCTCGATGCCGTGGAGCAAACGCAAGGCAGCTATACCGAAGCGGCCCGCTTACTGGGAGTGCATCCCAATTATCTGCACCGCTTGATCCGCAACCTGGAGCTGAAAGAAGCTCTGAAGGATGCACTGCAAGAGATCTCGTCGCGAGGGCTGAGCGGGATCTCGGGGGGCGGGCATGCGTAGGGCAGGAGCAATTGGCAATTAGCAGTTTGCAACCACTGATCTGTGCTGGCTGAATGCCAATTGCCCACTGCTAACTGCTAATTGCCAACCCTGACTACGGTAGTCGTAGGCGCATCAGTGCCGCGGGATCGAGATAGGTGCCCTGCCATCGCACGGCGACGTGGAGATGCGGTCCCGTGGCCCGGCCCGTGCCGCCGCTTAATCCGATTACCTGGCCGCGTTTCACCGGATCGCCTTCCTTCACCTTGAACTCGGAAAGATGCAGGTAGAGGGTCAACAAACCCTGGCCGTGATCGAGGACGACGAAATTGCCTTCGAAGTAGAGTGGCCGCGCCAGCAGTACCGTGCCGTCATTCATGGCGGCGACGGCAGTTCCGCTGGGGACGCGGAAATCCAGACCGAGGTGAGTGCTCTGGGTTTTTCCGTTGAAGACGCGCTGGGCACCGAAAACGTCAGAAATCTCGGCGTCCGCAGGCGCGGCGAACTGCCCCGACCACTCGCGCTGCGGAGTAACCCGGTTCAGATAATCCTTCTTGATCTGCTGGCCTTCTTCAATTTGTTTCTGCTGTTCGGGATTAGGCTCGGTGAACTTGCCTTCAACGCTCAACTTGGTTTCGACTCTAGGATACTTGCCACGAGCGACGGCGAACTTGCGGGTGAAAGCGACTTTGTTGCCGGGTGCTTTTCCTGCTTGGGTTTCACCGGTCAGTTCAAGAACGTAGGTTCCGGGAGCGGTTTCCAGGCTTAGGCCCGCCAGCGCGAACCATGTTTTACTGGCCGCATCGAAGGTGAAGGGAACCTCATGTCCGAGCCAGGTTCCGGTTAGAGCCTGCAAGCGCTCCGGGGCCTTCACCTGAAACAGTACGGGACCGCCGTTGACCAGTCGCGCCGGTTGCGCGCGCACGTCCCAGCTTGCGGCGAGAGCCGGAGCGGTCCCGCTGAGGGATGTCCATGTCAAAACAAGAAGCGCGAAAGGAAGAAGAGTAGTGGGCGGACGGTTCACTGGATTAGCCTAGCATTCCTGCGGACGGGACCAAGCTATAATCCGCGCATGCGTACCCGAGTATTTACCGCGTTGATCGTCGGGCTGATCGGCGTGTCGATTACGGCGCAATCCGTTTGTCAGGTTGTCCTGCGCGCCGATCGCATTGTGGTTATGAAGAAAAAGCGGACACTCGAACTCTTCAGTCAAGGTAGTGTGATCAAGACCTACAAGGTCGCCCTCGGCGGCGATCCTGTCGGGCCCAAGACCCGGCAGGGGGACCACAAAACGCCGGAAGGCGTGTACGTTCTGGATTTCCGCAATGCTCACAGCCAGTTCTACAAGTCGATTCACATTTCTTATCCCAACCCGCATGATCGGGCACTTGCCCGCCAGAAGGGCGTTTCGGCGGGAGGCGACGTCTTTGTTCACGGTCTGCCGAACGGTTATGGCGTCATCGGCGCCGCCCATCGGCTAAGGGACTGGACCGATGGCTGCATCGCCGTGACCAATGAGGAAATGGATGAGATCTGGAAAGCCGTGCCCGATGGAACCCCGATCGAAATCAAACCGTAACTGATGACGGGGAATTTGGTGGACCTGGTCGGGATCGAACCGACGACCTCTTCCATGCCATGGAAGCGCGCTCCCAGCTGCGCCACAGGCCCACGATTGAAGACGAACAAGCCAAAGCCTGTCGAGTCGGGATCGAGGGAAGTGCTGCAATCATTTTCGCCCACATTACCGGGATAGTCAACGCACGCTAATTCTTCTGTTTGTTTCCACAGGCCTCTTCTGCCATAATTGATCGTGCACCCCACCTGCACAATCTTTCAAACACAATTTAGAGCGAGGAAGAGATGCCAGCGAAGTACATCTTTGTAACGGGCGGAGTTGTGTCTTCATTGGGCAAGGGATTGGCAGCGGCCTCCATCGGCTGCCTGCTGGAAAGCCGGGGACTGAAGGTCAACCTGATGAAGTTTGACCCATATCTCAACGTCGATCCGGGGACGATGTCACCGTTTCAGCACGGCGAAGTCTTCGTGACCGACGACGGCGCCGAAACCGATCTCGACCTGGGCCATTACGAGCGCTTCACGCACGCCAAACTTTCTCGCGACAACAACTGGACCACGGGACGGCTCTATGAGCAGATCATCGCCA
Organism: uncultured Acidobacteriaceae bacterium; assembly: GCA_963749985.1. GTDB lineage: Bacteria > Acidobacteriota > Terriglobia > Terriglobales > Acidobacteriaceae > Sulfotelmatobacter. Next base: position 185,612 of record CAVVOS010000014.1, read on the forward strand.
AGGAGCGCCGCGGCGATTATCTGGGCAAGACGGTGCAGGTGATTCCGCACGTGACCAATGAAATCAAGGCCGCGATGAAGAAGGTGGCGCAGGATGTGGACGTGGCCATCGTCGAAATTGGCGGCACCGTGGGTGATATCGAGTCGCTGCCGTTCATGGAAGCGATCCGGCAGATGCGCCAGGAATTGGGGCGTGAAGACACGTTGTTCGTCCACGTGACTCTGGTGCCGTTCATCGCCGCTGCACAGGAGTTGAAGACCAAGCCCACCCAGCATTCGGTGAAAGAACTGCTCAGCATCGGAATTCAACCCGACATATTGCTCTGCCGCACGGACCGTTTCCTGGCGAAGGAGTTGAAGTCGAAGATTGCGCTCTTCTGCAACGTGCAGGAAGAGGCCGTGATCACGGCGAAAGATGTAGCTTCGGTCTACGAGGTGCCGCTCGTGTTCGCCAATGAAGGTGTGGACACGCTGGTGTTGAAATATCTGCGCATGGAAGCCAAGGACCGCGACTTGTCCAAGTGGGAGGACATTGTCCATCGCGTTTACAACCCGAAAGACACGGTCACGATCGGGATTGTTGGCAAGTATGTGGAATACGAAGATTCTTATAAATCGCTGAAGGAAGCGCTGGTGCACGGCGCGCTGGCGCACAACCTGAAACTTCAGTTGAACTGGATTGAAGCCGAAGGGCTGGAAACCGCCGACCAAAGCAGCATCGAAGCGCAACTTGAGGGATACGACGGAATTCTGGTTCCAGGAGGTTTTGGCAAGCGGGGCATCGAGGGGATGCTGGTCGCGATTCGTTACGCGCGCGAGAATAACGTTCCGTACTTTGGGATTTGCCTCGGAATGCAAACTGCGTGTGTGGAGTTTGCCCGCAACGTGGTGGGTCTGGCGGAGGCAAATTCGAGTGAGTTCGACCAGGCGACGCCGCATCGCGTGATCTACAAACTGCGCGAGTTGCGCGGCGTGGAAGAACTCGGTGGCACCATGCGGTTGGGCGCCTGGACTTGCAAGATTGAACCCGGCACCTTGGCGCACAAGATCTACGGCAAGCTAGAGATCAGCGAACGCCACCGCCATCGTTACGAATTCAATCGCGAGTACGAAGAGCCGATGGTGGCGGCGGGGCTGCGCATCTCAGGTTCAACGCCGGACGGTACTTACGTGGAGATGATAGAACTGCCGGATCATCCGCATTTCATCGGATGCCAGTTTCATCCCGAGTTCAAATCGAAGCCGCTGGAGCCGCACCCGTTGTTCAGCACGTTCATCGCGGCGGCCTATAAGCACGGATCGAAACGGCGGGAGGAGAAAGAAACGGCGTCGGTAGAGATGTTTCATCGTCCGGAGAAAGTAACCAGAAGGTAGCACTAGAGGCTTAAGTTCACCACAGAGTCACAGAGACGCAGGGGAGGCAGAACCAAGGACTTGCATTTCTCTGTGCCTCCGTGTCTCTGTGGTGAAGTGATTTGTTGGTGAGTTTATTTTGCCCACCTCCTTCCAAGTCGGCGATGTCCGAATCGGCTCGGGCAATCTTTTCCTCATTGCCGGCCCCTGTGTGATCGAGAGCGAAGAGCACGCCATTCGCATGGCCGAGATCATTAAAGGCGTGACCCGGGCGCTAGGGTTTCCGTTTATCTTCAAAGCCAGCTACGACAAGGCCAACCGCACCTCGATTCGCAGTTTCCGCGGGCCTGGGTTGAAGGAGGGCCTGCGCATTCTGAAAAAAATCAAAGACGAAGTTCACCTACCTGTGCTCACCGACGTGCATGAAGTGGCGGACGTTGCCAGGGCTGCGGAAGTGGTCGACGTGCTGCAGATTCCTGCGTTTCTATGCCGGCAAACCGACCTCGTGGTTGCGGCGGCGCTCAGTGGACGCGCGGTCAACATCAAGAAAGGACAATTCGTTTCGCCCTGGGACATGCGGCACGCGGTGGAAAAGTGCCGCGAGGCGGGCAATACGCAAGTCTTTCTCACGGAACGCGGAACGAGTTTTGGCTATAACAATCTGGTTGTGGACATGCGCTCGCTGTCGATCATGCGCAAATTCGCGCCGGTGGTTTTCGACGCGACGCATTCCGTCCAACTTCCCTCCGCGCAAGCTGACGACCGGGGCCCCGCCGTCAGCGGCGGCCAACCCGAGTTCATCCCCGTACTGGCGCGCGCCGCAGTCGCCGCCGGAGTGGATGGCGTCTTCCTGGAAGTACACGACAATCCCAAAGAAGCAAAGTCCGACGGGGCGAATGCCTTGGAATCCATTAAGCTGCGGGAGCTGCTGAAGGAATTGTTGGCAGTGAGGAAGGCGTTGGATGTGGCGCGGGCTACACCGTAGGCGTTTCTTTTCGCCTTTCTCCGCGCCTCCGTGCCTCCGTGGTAAATTTGAACTTCCGCATGAAGGAAATTGCTAACTGGGCTTTGAATGTTGCCACGATGCGCGGCGCGAGCTATGCCGATGCGCGCGTCGTCAGCCAGAGAAGCCGCGCTCTTACTACCAAGAATGGCAAGGTCGGCAGCGCGTCCGACGCCGAATCTGTGGGGATGAGCGTGCGCGTGCTGGCGGATGGCGCGTGGGGATTTGCAGCTTCCGAAGACCTGTCGCGCGCCGGAGTGGAAGCCACCGCGGCCCGCGCGGTCGAAATTGCGCGCGCTTCGGCGCAAGTGAAGCAACAGGACGTTCGCCTTGCTCCGGAGAAGCCGGTGACCGCCGAGTGGACCACGCCGCATCTGATCGACCCGTTCTCGATCTCAGTTGAGCAAAACATCGGCCTGCTGCTCAGCATCGACTCCGAGCTGCGCGCCGTTGCGGGCGTCACCCTGGCCGAAAGCAACCTTAATTTCAATCGCGAGGAGCAATGGTTGGTGTCATCGGAGGGATCCGATATTCATCAGACCAAGTATTCCGCGGGCGCGGGCTATACCGCATACGCGTTCGCGGGAAACGAGATTCAGAAACGGTCCTATCCGAATTCTTATGGCGGACAGTGGCAGAACAAAGGATACGAACTAATCGAAGAGTTAAAGCTGGTCGAGAACGCCCGCCGCATCGCAGAAGAAGCGGTTGCTCTGCATCATGCGGAGCAATGCCCCGAGGGCACGTTCGACGTCATTCTCGATAGTTCGCAGCTTGGATTGCAGATTCACGAATCGATCGGGCATCCCATCGAACTTGATCGCGTGCTGGGCATGGAAGCGAATTTCGCGGGCACTTCTTTTCTCACGCTCGACAAGCTGCGCACTCTGCGCTACGGAAGTGAGATGGTGAATGTGGTCGCGGACGCGCGCCAGGAGCACGGACCCGGCCTCGGAACTTTCGGATTCGACGATGAGGGTGTCCCAGCGCAATGCACGCCGATCATCACGAACGGATTGTTCACGGGATACCTTAGCTCGCGCGAAACCGCGCACACCATCGGCGAGAATCGCTCTGGCGGGACGCTGCGCGCCGAAGGCTGGAACCGCCTGCCCATGATTCGCATGACCAACATCAGCCTGCTGCCGGGCGAGAAGCCGCTCAGCCTGGAGCAACTGATCGCTTCCACTGATCACGGAATCCTGATGCAGACCAACCGCTCCTGGTCGATCGACGACCGTCGATATAACTTTCAGTTCGGCTGCGAAATCGGCTGGGAGATCAAGCACGGCAAACGCGTGCGCATGGTGAAGAACCCGTCATATTCGGGCATTACGACTGAGTTCTGGAATTCGCTCGATGCCATTTGCTCGCGCGATGAATGGATGCTCTGGGGCACGCCGAATTGCGGCAAAGGCCAACCGCAACAGGTGATGGGGACGGGCCACGGTGCGGCCCCGTCGCGGTTTCGGCAGATCAAAGTAGGGAGCGCTTACAAATGAAGCTAGTTCACCACAGAGTCACAGAGAAACCTTGAAACCAGTCTGAATGCTAACCAGGGAACAAGCCGCAGACATCTTTGACCGCATCAGAAGATTCTCGTCTGCCGATGAAATTGAAGTTCTTTTTTCGGGCGGCAGATTCGCGCTCACGCGCTTTGCGAATAACACCATCCATCAGAATGTCGCGGAGGAAAACCACATCGTCTCAGTGCGCGCGGTCTTCGGCGGACGCACGGCTCGCGCCTCCACCAACAAGTTTGACGATGATGGTTTGCGGCGCGTGGTCGAATCTTCCGAAAGCCTGGCCCAGGTGCAGCATCCTGATCCGGATCTCTTGCCTATGCCGGATTCACGGGAAGCCGCTGGCGGCGCAGGCGCGCCGCCCGTTCCCACTCGGCATTTCGCCGAGACTGCCGCCATTACGCCCCAGCTTCGCGCTGAGGGTGTGAAGAAAATCGTCGAGGTGGCGCAGAAACACAAGCTCACAACCGCCGGCATCTTTTCCAGTTCCGAATCCGTAGAGGGCATCTTCAATTCGCGCGGCCTGAGCAACTGGCACACGCAAACTCTGGCGGAAGTTTCCATCACCATGCTGGCCGCCGATTCCTCGGGATGGCAGAAGGCCAACTCGCCCGATGTGGCCAACCTGGATCCGCTCGCGCTGGCCGAGATTGCTGCCCAGAAAGCGCTAGACTCAGCACGTCCAGCGGAGATTCCAGCGGGGAAGTACACGGTAATTCTCGAACCCGCTGCCGTGCTTGACATCGTGGGCTTCATGTTCTGGGATTATTCCGGCGTGGCACTCCTCGACCAGCGTTCGTTCCTGAACGGCCGCATCGGCACCAGACTTTTCGGCGAGAACATCACGATCTGGGATGACGTTACCCACCCTCTGCAAACGGGTGCGCCTTTTGATGGCGAAGGCATGCGGCGACTGCGGGTGCCGCTGATCGAGAACGGAGTGGTTGAGCGCGTGGTGTATGCGCGAGCCACGGCTGAAAGAATGAAGCACTCGGAGCTTAGAGGCCAGGCCGGGCCGATCGAAGCCACCGGCCACGGCTTTGCACTGCCCAACGAAATGGGCGAGATGCCTCTCAACATTGTTTTTGCCGCTCCGCAAGATCCTCAAACTCTGGCTCAGATGATCTCCTCCACTGAGCGCGGGGTGCTGGTCACGCGGTTGTGGTATATCCGTGAAGTGGAGCCCTACGAAAAAATGCTCACCGGGATGACCCGCGATGGCACGTTCCTGGTGGAGAACGGGCGAGTTCGGCAAGGCGTGCGCAACTTTCGTTTCAACGAGAGTCTCATCCACATGCTCTCGAGCGTCGAGGCCATGAGCCTGCCGCTTCGTTCGTGCGGCGAAGAGTCGTTCGACATGGTCGTGCCTGCCATGAAGGTCCGCGATTTCAACTTCACGGAAGTGACCAGGTTCTAGGAGTTCGGCGCTCCGACTTGGATGGCGTCGCCAGCCTCGCCGAATCCCCGCTTTTTGACCAAGCGCCCCAAGATACACACCGGAGTCCGGCCGGTTTCCTCTTAAGTTCCCTCTAATCCGCTCATCCACAAGCAGTTAGCACCCTTCTGTTCCATGACTTCGGTAACTTTGCATGCCTGGTTCGTGGGTGTACGCTGCCCTTGAGTTAGGCAGAAATCCGGTGCGCTCGGGAATATAGGCACGCGGAAGGAAGGTTCATCAGAACGGTGCCAGGCGAAGCAGCACGGGAGGAACGGACGGTGGACGCGCAGGCGCAAACTGCGATTAAGCACTATGCCGAAATGCAGAGTGCGCCGCGGTTTCCGCTGCATTTGCCGGTGGAAGTGAAGTCGCAAGGCGAGGCTTGTGCGGCGGAGACGCAAAACATCTCGGCCAACGGCGTGCTGTTCGCGATGGACCGCGATGTTCCCGTGGGTTCGCCGGTGGACTTCACGATCCTGCTTCCGGGAGACGTCGTGGGTTCCCGGTGTGATGTGCAGATTGACTGCCACGGCCGTGTGGTTCGCAGCTTTGAAGACCAGGGCCGACGCGGGGTTGGCGTGGTGATCGACGAATATCATTTCGAGCGACTATAAGGAAACTGATGGCCAGCACTTCGGTCAGCGTGGGAGAAAATCACGGCGTTCACGAGGATAGCGGCACCGGCCAGCTGATTCGCGTGATCCTGGCCGATACCCAGGCCATTTTCCGAGCCGGGCTGCGCAAGATATTTGCCCTCGAAGACGACATCCGCGTGGTCGGGCAGGCCGAGACACTGCCCCAGACGCAATCGGCGGTAACCAAGTTTTCCGCGGACATCCTGATCTTTGAGTCGGCTCTGGCACTCAATCCAGTCGAAGCAGTGACGGAACTTCTGCGCCAGGCACCGCAACTGAAGATCGTCGTGGTCACGCCCACATCGGACGAACAACTGACCCTCGATCTGTTCCGCCGGGGAGCGCATGGCATTCTGTCGCGCGAGGTGGAACCTGAGGTGCTTGTGGATTGCCTACGTAAAGTTGCCGCTGGTGAACCCTGGCTCGAGAACCAGGCCATTCATTGGGTGATGGAAGCGTTCCGCGGCCACAACCTGCGCCCCTCTGGAGCGCGCCCGAAAGTCCAACTTACGCCCAAGGAAACCCTGATTGTTTCCTGTGTTACCCAGGGCATGAAGAACAAAGAAATCGCGATTCGTGTGGGAACCACCGAGCAGGTTGTAAAGAATTATTTGCGCAAGGTGTATGACAAGCTGGGCGTCGCCGATCGGCTCGAACTTGCGCTCTACTGCCTGAGCCATCACGTCGTCGATGGAGTCAAGCCGCCTCCGGTTCCTACAACTACCCCAGCGGTGGACAACGCGGTAAGTGCTGCGGCAGCGAGCGGTTCGGCAGGTGCAGCCACCTCCAGTGCGCCGGCCGCCTCCTCCAGTTCCGATCTACCCGCTTCAGCCCCGCCGGAAAAAGTTTCCTAGAACGCCTCCTAAAGCGTTAGGCGTTCCCAGTCTTGGATCTCAACCTCTTCGCCTCACAGATACCTTGTTCCCGCGCTTGCCGCGGATTTGCGCTTGTGCACCGCGGCCCATAGAATGAAATGAAGCGAGTCGGCGCCATTATCGTCGGCTCGTCAATACAACAACAGTCTTCCGGCAACACTGTCGTTTTTCCAAAGTTCTCGCCGGAGAGATGGCCGAGTGGCTGAAGGCGCACGCTTGGAAAGCGTGTTTACTCGAAAGGGTAACGTGGGTTCGAATCCCACTCTCTCCGCCAGACATTGTTGGCCCTGTTTTCAGCGACTTGAGAACAGGGTTATTTATTTTGTGCTAATACTGTGCTAACGTCCCTTGGGTAGGTGAACAGCATGGTAGCGCGAAGCCGCCGCTGCGGCTGTGCGTCCGCGCTGATATCGCTTTTGCAGTCGGCAGCCCCGGTGGCTAAGAACGTACCAGTCTCGACCTGTGATCAGGACTTTCGACAGGTCGCGAGCTCTGACCACTGCCGGCGTACAGGCGCATGTCATCTACCCCGATGACTTCTGTGAGTTTGTAAGACAGCATGGGCGTTCCGTGGTGAGCCGCCGCCTCACCTATGACAGACTCTGGTTTGTGCAGAATTATGTATTTCCGCCAAGTCACGCAGAACTCCTATCAGTTCGGGGGACGTATAACAAACAACCAAAGGCGGAGATTGATCCGAGCAGCGTAGGTGAATCGGCCAACGGTTCGTGATCGGGAGCCAGGTCACCGCATCGAACGAGCGCGGTGGCCCGAGACACGGGACTTAGAGCTTCTCGTCGCGTGATTTGCCCATTCCCATTCAGCAAGCCAGTTTCTGCGGCATCTCCCTTCACATTGGAACTCCGACATCGGTCCCCCGCATTGTGGGCAGACCAAGTTAATGATTGACGAGATGACGTGCGCATTCGATTCACCCGGCAGTGTGTCAAAGGTGCTCATAATCATTCTCCTATCCAGAGATCCTAATAAGATGCGAGGAGCAGAACAGGGGCCACAAAAGACGGAGATGTGCCGCGGGTTTTCGGCTCTCGGTAGCCCGTAGGGGTGGCTGCGGAGTCCGTCTCGGGCACTAACTGCCTGCCGCCTCGCTCAGCTACGAGAGTGCAAGCTCAATGCCAATCTCGAATCGCGAATAATAGCCGATAACAAAGCAGTTCCTGAGTGCGGCTCTCGAATTAAATATGCTGCCCCTGCCTAGCACTAGGCATGTGCCCAGATGTGGGCGAAATTTGGCACTTGAGTTGTGGTCAGTCTGCGAGACCGAAGCCATGCAAACACATGAAGAGTCAACCGCCTTGAAAACTCTACCTCACGCTTCAGCCAATTGGCATGGGAATTGCGATCCAACACAAGTGATCAGGCTCGGCTCTTCGGCGAACGGTCGTTCCTAGTGCCGGATTGTCGGACCAAGTAAAGAGCAAACGGGAGGAGTCAATCGTGCGGAAGCTAATAGGTGCAATCGCTCTGTGTCTGCTCACATTTCCGGCGCTTTGCCAGACGACGTCGAAGTGGCAGATAGCCACCATTACTGAGGTGAAGCCGCATCCGGCTGCAGGAGAGGACGCGTCTGATCCCCTCACCTACGACGTATCCGTGAAGGTGGGTGGCACAACTTATCTAGTACTGTACACGACACCATTGGGCGAACTACCCCCGAAGTACGCAGCAGGGCGTGACCTGCTGGTATTCGTCGGAAAGAACACGATCACTTACAACGACATTTTGGGTCAGTCGCTTCAGGTGCCGATAGAAAGCCAAAAACCCGCTGCCGAACCTAAGCAATCGAAATAGAGCCTGCTGCCTGCGGCACCCGTGAACTCGGACTGCGGACAACACACATCTCCTGGTCTTTGATGGAAGCACAAGGTGAAACGTGGAGAAGAGAGTTATAGAACAGCGCTTGATCACCCAATCAGCAGCCGGGGCCCGCAAGTCGAACGAGGAGGACCGATGAGGTTTCGACAAATTCTTATTGTTATCGTAATTCTCGGCACGGTGTGGCACACTGCCGCAGCCCAGCCGAAGAAAAAGAACATCCAGGCAGATGCGCCTCCGCCGGAGAACATTCTGGCGGGTACAAGCATGCCGTCCAATCCTGTTCTATCCGATCTGACCGCGCTCAAGCCCGAAAGGCCCTTGGGCCCACAAGATGTTCTCAAATCCTACGAAATCGCCATGAGCATGGTGGCAGACAAAACATCGGCCGATTTCTCTGTAATCGTGCAGGCCCAACAAGCAAATCAAATTACCCGCGAACGGGCCGAATTTCTTCTGCAGCAGAGCTACCAAATGGCGATGATGCAGTATCAGGTGCTTAGCTCGCTCCATGATGTTCTGAAGCATGACATCGACGAAGCAGCAGGACAGCAGGTAAGGCAGTCGCTCAAATCGACAAGCTCCGATACGGTTTTAGTGGTTCCTGTTCCGGGCTTCGCCCCTGCGTCCAGATGACATCGAAATTCCTCCTCGCTGGGGTCGCATGGAACTTCACTTGCTTCACTGGCGAAAGAGGGGCGCGAAAATAACATGCCATCCCTGGAGAAACTAATTGAGCGCGGTGAGGGTGTCGCCCTGGAATCGGGGACGCCTTCGCCTGCACAGATGGTGGCTGTTCTGTCCCATCGCTTACCGTCTCTTCATCGATACGCCTATAGACTGTTGGGAAACAAAACAGATGCCGAGGATGCGGTGCAGGACGCGCTATTGGCAGCTTACAAGCACCTGAACCAATTCAGAGGCGACGCGCAACTTTCGACGTGGCTGACTACTATTGTTATCAATTGCGCCAGAATGCATTTGCGCAAGCGGTCACGCTATATCCATGTATCCCTCGATTCACGAATCGGAGAAGAGCGGAAGTATCCGCTCTCCGATATTTTGGTGGACCATCGACCCAATCCCGAAGATGAGTGCCACAGGTCTACGCTGAATGCGAGGTTGATGAAATCAGCAGCACAACTATCACCGACTCTTCGGAAGACGTTTCACCTCCGGTATGTGGATAATCTTTCGGTCTGCGAAACCGCTCGCGTTCTGGGAGTTCCCATCGGAACGGTGAAAGCGCAGACTGCGAGGGCACGAGCTAAAGTGCTGAAGTCGATACGAGGGGTGCTCCGCGCGAGATCTTGTTCCCGTAGACGCCTCCGGTAGCACACCCATTCCACAACTTCGCTCAAAGAGAGCATTGTTGTTCGCGGGCCCGCAGGCTCCATCGCTCGCGTAGAGCGAATTGCTCAAGCTTACCCAGAATGAAAAAGCTCAGTTGAGGATCGAACGCAATTTCCTGAGACACAATGTTGAAGTGTTTGAACTGGGCGCCGGTCCATTCTTGTGGATGTGAAAAGCAACCACTCCCTTCCCGATCCATGACCCAATAGGGGCACGATCCAAAAGCAGATGACCTTATCTGCCCTTATTCGGGCACACCTGCCCGGATGCTGTCTAGATAGTTCGAATCATCGGAGTATCTCCGCGCAAGTATTTGATTTGGCTAGTATTACGCTTGGCTGTCAATGGTCTTACGCTTGCCATGAACAGTTTCGAGTTGATCTTGGCAATTGTCCGTCATCGGAATTCTCAACATTTTGCCAAGGAGGAGCCAAGTCCGTTGCTCGATCACAACAGCAAGCCCGTGGATAAGGCGGAAATCAACATTGTTGCCAGCGAACATGGCGCTCTGGCGTCTTTGAAGGGCCGCATTGATATCGATTCCTCTCCAGCAGTGCGCGACCAGCTTATCGCCCTTTTGCAAGCGCCACATCCGACGACGGTGAGCATTGACTTGTCGGGCGTCACCCATATCGACAGCTCCGGCGTTGCCACTCTGATTGAAGCGTTAAAGATCGCACGAAACTGTAAAACCGAGCTTCGGTTGCAGGGATTGCATGATCGCTTACATCGCCTGTTTGAGGCGACGGGCATTCTATCCCTCTTCAATGGGGGCGTTAAGAAATGAACTACGTCTGGTGCGAGGCGGTCTGATGGCCAACCTTCTCGAAATTGCCGGCAGAGAGACTCTCAGCCAACTCGACTATGTTGGGAGCCTGAACATTCAATTGTGGGCCACCCTGCGCGGGATGCGTGCGGCCCTGCCCCTGGTTGGAAATCGACTTCGGTGGCGAGCAGCCGTTCACCAGATGCTAGACATCGGGGTTGACGCGCTGCCGATGGTTGCCCTCCTGGCGACATGCAGCGGTTTCATCCTGGCCATGCAAGGAGCATCTGAGCTGCGGCGGTTCGGGGCTTTGCACTACGTAATCGATTTGGTCGCGCTCGGCTTCACACGCGAACTTGGTCCGCTGCTGACTGCAGTCGCCGTCAGCGGACGCTCTGGTTCTGCATTCGCAGCCGAGATTGGCACCATGAAGGTGACGGAAGAGATCGATGCGCTTAAGGTCATGGCCTTCGAGCCGGTGGAGTTCGTGTTAGCGCCAAAGTATTTGGCGGCACTGGTGGCAGTCCCGTGTCTCACTATCGTCTCCGCGCTGTTCGGCATTCTCGCCGGGGGACTATTTATGTTCTTCAGCACGCACCTTGGTCTCGTGCTCTATTTCCGATACGTGCTGACCTCAATTGCGTTGCGGGATGTGGTCGCCGGGATGATCAAGAGTTTGGCATTCGCCACCATCATTACTCACGTGGGATGCCTGGAAGGACTTCGTGTCCGCGGCGGGCCCGACGCAGTAGGCCGCTCGACGACTTCGGCGGTCGTGCGATCAACGTTCCTGGTCATCGTTGCCGATGCAATATTCACCACCATCTTTTACTTCGTAGGAAAGACTTAAATGTCTCTGATTTCAGTACGCGATCTAGTGGTGGAATACGATGGCCGGCGTGTGCTCGACGGCTTAAACCTTGACATCGAAGCAGGCGAGATCACCGTTCTGCTGGGAGGCAGCGGTTCAGGAAAGAGCACACTCTTGCGGCAAATTCTTGGCCTCGAGCATCCGAAATCGGGCAGCATCTCGATCAAAGGCACAGACATCACTACCTGTTCACAGGCGGATTTGAAGACACTCCGACGGTCGGTTGGGGTGGCCTTCCAGAGCGCTGCTTTGTTCAATTCACTTTCGCTGGAAGAGAATGTGGCGCTCACCTTGCGGGAGCACACCGCACTTGCTCCTTCCGTGATTGACCTAATCGTTTGGTTGAAGTTGGCAGTGGTAGGTCTGGCGGATTTCGGCAAACTGCACCCGCAAGAACTGTCGGGCGGCATGAAGAAGCGTGCGGCGGTTGCGCGGGCTCTCGCAATGGATCCCGAAATCCTGGTGCTGGACGAGCCCTCGGCAGGCCTTGACCCTATTGTGGCGGCAGAACTGGATGAACTCATCCTGTTTCTCAAGGAGACGTTTCAGATTACGGCTCTGGTTGTCACTCATGAGATGCACAGCGCCTTCCGAATCGCCGACCGGATCGCGATGCTGTTCGACGGAAAGCTCCTTGCAGTCGGCACAAAAGACGAAATACGCGCAAACCAGAATCCCCGCGTGCGGCAGTTCCTGAACCGTGTGCCGGAAAGCTCGGTGCATGGGCCGGCATTGGCCTCCTATCTGGAACGGTACGTGCAATCGCAGGAGGCAAAACTATGACCACCGAAGCAAAGGTCGGTGCGTTCGTCCTTAGCTGTTTCGCGGTGCTGGCGTTCACGGTGATTTACCTGTTGAACGCGCAGTACAGTGGCGGCACGGTGCACTATTGCACCTACCTGCGATACGCCGGCGGGCTTGAGCCCGGAGCCTCCGTGCTGTACGGAGGCATGAACGTCGGCAAAGTTACAGCCGTGCGACCCTGGGCCACGGATCCAACCCGAATCGAAATTCTTCTGGACGTCAAGAAAGACACCCCGCTGAATGAGAAATCCGTGGCCAAGCTAGGATTCGTCAGCGTCATGAACAGCGCGGCCCTGTCGATCACAACCGGCACCGTTGAAGCCAAGCGTCTTCCTCCAGAGTCAACCATTGCCTCACAAGAAGCAGCCAGCCTGGATGAGATCGCGGGGAAACTGGCAACCGTTGCGGACAGCGCGAATACGCTGATGACGCAGGCACAGGGGGAACTTAACGACATCAGCGGGAACATGAACCATCTGCTTGCCAACCTGGACACGATGACTGGGCCGGGGAATCAGCAAAAGGTCCAAGCCATTCTGGAGAACATTGACCGATTGGTCGCGGAAGAGCGCCCGAAGATTGATCGTCTTACAGACCAACTGGCCAGGGTTAGCGAGCATGCGGATGACACCATTCAGAATGTGAATGGCACGGTGACGGATATGCGGAATCCGATGCGCAAAGACCTGGCTGAATTACAGACAACCCTGGAAGAGGCCAACGGCTTGCTGCAGTCCATGCAAGTCATGGTACGAGCCAATGACTCCAAGATCGGCGACACGGTAGAAAATCTGCGCGACGCGACCGACAACCTCAACCAGTTCACGAATTCAATAAAGCAGCGCCCCTGGAGCCTGATCCGCACCAAGCAGCCCGGGGACCGGCAGGTTCCGAAATAAGGCGGACAGAGGAGAATCGACAATGAAAAGGCTCACGACGGCTCTCGTATTGATGGTGACGCTCTTACTCGCCCTGGCCGGATGCGGCAGAGTAAGATATCCCGCATATTACACGCTCAATTTGCCGGCGCCGCCGGATCCGCCCGCTGCGGAAAACGTCCGAACCTCAATCGCGGTACGGGAATTCCAATCTCCCAACTATCTAAGGCAAGGACCCATTGTGTATCGAACGACGCCTGAGGAAATCGGATTCTACGAATATCACCGCTGGGCGGCGGACCCCCGTATGCTCGTGACCAGTGCGGTGGTCGACCATCTGCGCGCCGGCGGTCAGTTCTCCATGGTCTCGACGTATGACGGCCGTCCGAACTACGACTACGTTTTCAGCGGCAGATTGGAAAAGCTGGAAGAGGTGGACTACCAAGCGGGGGTCAAGGTGGAAGTTGCAATGTCTGCACGAATCACCAAGGTGGCGACCGGTGCAACGGTCTGGAGCAATGCTGTTTGCGAAACTGGACCGGTGTCCCAACGGACTGTGCCCGGCATGGTCTCCGAGATGAATCGGACTGTGGATGTGGCCATCAACAAACTCCTTTCTACCGTTCCGGCGCCGTTGGCGAGTGAGAGATAGAAGTATCAAAGTGGAATGAGACCGCCGAGGTTAGGATCTGTTGCGGAATAATCGGATGTTGTTGCAGTGGGAAATTGCCTGGCAGATACTGGAAGGCGCAAAAAGTCGGAATCCGTAAGAAGACCAGGTCGCGCACACCTCTAACGGAGAATTGCGGAGAGCTCACGTGTTATGACCATCACCGAAGATCGATATCGAATGCTGCTAGGCGCCTCCAGCGCACTAGCCGATCAGCCCACGGTAAAGGCCGTCCTGCAAAGCCTGCGAGGTGTTCTGTCAAGCACTTCCCGATTGCACGGGGCCGAACTCTACGTGCTGAACGATGACGGGGAGAGCTTATCCAGCTTCGAATTTGACCGAGATCCGGACGCTCCCGCAATAAAGCGTGGAGCCAATTTGTTGCTCCTTGGCCCGGTCGCGCAGGTTCTGGACGAACAGAAGCCGGTGTTTGTCCCGGACCTGTCGCGGGCAATGTTGGAACACCCTGACATGGCTCCTTTTGCAGCCGAAGTTGCCGGACGAAGCACCTACTTGTTCCCAGTATCGACCGCGCAAAAACGCTACGGAATTCTGTCGACGCCCAAGTTGCAGGGCCAGCAGTTTGCCCCCGAAGACGTCGAGATGCTCAGCGCCCTGGCCTCCCACGTTGCGGTCGCGCTCGAGTGCGCAATGGCAAGAGACACCGTGGAGCTTTACCACCGAGAGGTCGTGAAGCAGCGAGATCGGCTCAGCTTGTTGTTGGAAATCAACAATCATATTGTCAGTAAGCTGGAAGCGGAGGAACTGTTTCAGGCAGTGGCAGGGTCGATGCGCAAGCACTTGGGCAACGATCTCACGTCACTGTGGCTCTTTAACAAGCAGTCGGGCAGTTTGGAACGTAGATTTCTCGATTTCCCGACTGGAAGGGGCTTTCTCGATAAGGTTGTTGTCGCCGAGCCCACGAAGCTGTGGAGCGAATGGTCGCGCCTCCGCACGCCACAGTATTACTCACCCTTGCAAGCAGATATACCTCCGGCCCTCCGCGAGGCGTCCCGAGCTGAATCCCTCCTTTCGGCCGTCCTGGTGCCACTGATGGGTGCCGATGGTCCCCTGGGCCTCTTGACCATGTGCAGTCGCAGGGTTGATGGGTTCAACGAGGCGGACCGCGACCTGCTGTCGCAGATCGGCACCCAGACATCTCTGGTGCTGGAGAATGCTCTGGCCTATGGACGGCTCCGCGCGTCGCGCGACGATCTGGAAGAGCAGAGGCTTTACCTCGAATCGGAAATCGAATCGGAATACAACTTCGAAGACATAGTCGGCAAGAGTGCCGCGCTTCGCAGAGTGCTGGAGCAGGTCGCGATCGTGGCGCCAACCAGCTCCACAGTGTTACTGCACGGCGAGACCGGTACGGGCAAGGAGTTGGTGGCCCGAGCGCTTCATAATCTCAGCCCGCGTCGAGAGCGCACATTTGTCCGCCTGAACTGCGCGGCGATTCCTTCGGGCTTGGTGGAAAGTGAACTGTTCGGCCACGAAAAGGGAGCTTTCACGGGCGCCCTCATGCAGAAGCGAGGCCGCTTTGAGCTGGCGGATCACGGCACTCTTTTTCTGGACGAGATCGGCGACATCACCATGGATTTGCAGCCGAAACTCCTGCGTGCCCTGCAGGAACAGGAGTTTGAACGCCTCGGAAGTGCAAAGACGATCAAGGTTGATGTTCGTTTGATCGCGGCTACACATCGTGATTTGGAAAGTATGATCCGCAACAATCAGTTTCGCGAGGACCTTTTTTACAGGTTGAGGGTTTTTCCCATTGAAATTCCGCCGCTGCGCGAACGGCGCGAGGACATTCAGCTCCTCGTCCACTTTTTTGTGTCGCGCCTCTCCCGCCGTATGCAAAAGCGCATCCGATCTGTCCCGAGACCCGCGATGGAGGCTCTGGTGAATGCCGATTGGCCGGGAAATATCCGTGAACTGGAGAACTTCATTGAGCGTTGCGTGATCCTCACACCGGGGGACGAATTGAATGTACCGCGAGCCGAACTGAACCGATCCACTGGCCGCACTGTTGTTGCGGCGGCAGCGTCGACCTTCGAGCAAGCAGAGCGGCAGGCGATCGTCGATGCTCTGAAAGGCGCGTCCGGAAGAATAGCCGGCAATGGTGGAGCGGCAGAACGCCTCGGGCTTAAGAGAACCACCCTGCAGAACAAGATGCGCCGGCTAAGTATCACTCGCGCTGATTATTCGGCCTGACCGCGAAGCGCCCCTCCGCCGACCTGTTTTTCACGTTTTAGACGTCCGGCTTCCTCGCCTTCAGGCGGCTGCTGCAGTTCCCTGATGGTTGCCGCGAACCCGCCCTCATGCTGGCACTGCCCGTTGCTAAGGGCAGCACGCGCTAGACAAGCCTCTTAGTATCAACAGGTTGCGCTCGGAGTCCATGGCAGGATAGCTGCAAGCATGACAGTAGCCTAGCGATTTTAGGCTGCTAACGAATTCAAGAGGGACCCTTCATGCTACGTGTCCAAACGGAAGAATCAGACGGTGCTTTAATATGCCGGCTCGAAGGCCGATTCACCGGCAAGGCAGCTGAGGAAGTCCGCACGCTCGTCACGCGCTGCGACAGCAAACTGGAATTAGTTTTCGATCTTACGGACGTGATGTTTATCGACGCGATCGGCGAAGAAGTGCTTTTGTTCGCCAAGAGGCTTGGAACTCAATTCGTTGCCGAGACTTCGTATTCGCGGGACGTTTGCGAACGGCTTCAGCTCCCGTTGATTGGCAAACATGAGTCGAATATGCACACGCCGGGCGATTCGAACGGAAACGGGCATCGTCCTCGCCGTCGATGATCGAGCACACCTGACAAGGCATCGAGCACCGTCTCAGGATCGGGCTCGCTCGCGGGCATTCTGTTTTCCTTATCTCCTCACCTTTTAGAGGGTTCAATGTGGAGACCTAATCATGACAGGCTCACTACGTTTTGGCTCCAATTTCTCCCACGGTCCCTCCATCCGGAACAACCGGTGACTCCCTAACTTCACCGCCCACCCGCGATACCTCGACCGCGAGTCTGACTGTCGTTCAACCTTCACGAGAACAGGATCCTCATCATTCTCGGAGGGTGTTCAGCGCTCGTCACGCCCAGTGCCCGTATGAGGGCAGCGCCCATCGACCGGATGTGGGCATTCTTCAGTGTTCTTGAGCGTCCGCGCTTCTGATTCAAGAACTTGGAAGGAACTCACGATTGGCACGGCACCTGCAATCTTGGTGTACAGAAGCGACAACAACCATTCGCTCAAAGTTCAAAGTGCCGTACAGCCTCAGCCAAAGTTCCAGGTAGAAGAATGATGAAATCGAAACATCTCGCACAGTTTCTAACAATTCTCGTCTGTGCATCGCCGCTTGGATTGTTTGCCCAACAGGGTGCACAAGACATCCCGCTTCTTACGCTTGATGACGCAGTCTCCATTGCACTCTCGAACAATCGGCTCGTGAAGAACTCTGCGCTGGAAGCACAAAAGTATGACTTCCAGGTGAGCACGATGCGCAGCAAGCGGCTGCCAAACTTTCATTTCTCAGTACTCGGCGGTGAATTGCTGCAGCCGTTTGATTTCACCTTTGCGAAGGGAGTCTTCGGGACGTATCCAGGGGTTGGCCCGATTCCTTCAACAAATGCCGAGGTGCATACGCCAGCGAGATTGACCGCCTTCTTGAATGGCAGCATCGATCAGCCGCTGACCCAGCAGTACAAGATCGGATTGGGAATTCGCGCCACAGAACTTGGTCGCGACATCGCGAAAGAAGACGTTCGCGCAGAGAAACAGAAGATCGCGGCCGAAGTGCGAAGTGCCTATTACGAGCTTGTAGCAACGCAGGCTGCGGTGGATGCGGCACGGGAAGGGGTACGGACGCTGGAAGAGGCGCAGCGAGTTACGCTGCGGTACATCGCAGAGAAAACCGTGCTCAAGGGAGATGCGTTGGAGGTCGACGCGCGTTTGGCCAAGGCCCAATATGACTTGTCGGTTGCGGAGAACGGACTTGCGACACAGCACGAGCACCTGAATCAACTTTTGGCACGAGATCTTGAAACTCCCTTTCGGGTTGACTCTATCCCCGAAGAGGACACGACAACTCTGAGTCTGGCGGAGGCGCGCGAGCAGGCGTCTGAGAATCGGCCTGAGATCCGCCAAGCTCACCTCAAAGAAAAACAAGCCGAGTACGACCGCCGCATTGCGAAGGCCGAATACATACCGGACCTTGGTCTGGCGGTCAGTTACCAGGGGGTTCAGAACGTGCAGGTCCTTCCCACGAATGTCGCTGTGGCCGGCTTTGCGTTGACTTGGGAACCATTCGATTGGGGACGCCGCCACAATCGAGTACGCGAAAAATCCAACACTCTGGCGCAAGCGCACAACGGCGCACAAGAGACAGAATCGCAGATTGGGGTTGAAGTGGCGGCGAAGTACCGCAAGTGGAAAGAGTCTTCATTGCTACTAAAGGCCACCCGCACCGGTCATGAAGCCGCCGCCGAAGAATTCCGCGTCACCAGCAATAAATACAAAGAACAAGCAGCACTCGTAAAAGATCTATTACAGGCTCAGGCTCGAAGTTCGGAAACCGCTTTTCAGTATCAGCAGGCGCTTACTTCTTACTGGAGTTCCCTTGCAGATTTGCGCCGCGCGATGGGAGAGGAATAAACGTGAGAAACACAATCGCAATCTTTTCATTGATACTCGTCATGGCCGGCTGTAGCTCGAAAAAGCCATTGGATCAGCCTCCACAGGGAGTTCAGGCTCAAGCCATTGAGAAGCAAGCGGGCTTTAGCGCCGACGGCTTGCGTTTCTCGGCGGTAGTGACGCCCGATTCGGAAGTTCCCCTGGCATTCAGAATTCCTGGATACGTCACTTCGCTTAAACAGGTGCGCGGCCAAGATGGCAGGATGCGCGACCTTGCGGAAGGGGACCGCATTAGCCGGGGAGCCGTTCTCGTCCGCATCCGATCGTCTGAGTACGAAGACAAGGTACAGCAGGCGTCCTCGCAAGCAGCGGCCGCCGAGGCTGTCGCACAGAAAGCCAAACTCGATTTCGATCGGGCCACGCACCTATATGACACCCAGAGCATTACGAAGCCGGACTTCGATTCCGCTCACGCGCAATACGATGCCAGCCAGGAGCAGCTGAAATCGGCTCGTGCTCTTACGAGTGAGGCGGAAATCGCTCTGCGTGACACCTCCTTGATTGCACCTTTCGACGGCGACATCGTGAAGAAGGCTGTCGAGCTCGGCGCGTTCGTCGGACCTGGCGTCCCTGCATTCGCGCTGGCCAAAACCGACACCGTCAAGATTGTCGTCGGAGTGCCCGATACGGTTGTCCGGTCCGTAAAAGTAGGCCAGCCCGTGGATGTTGCCATCGACGCGTTCCCCACACGTACATTTCATGCGCATATCAGCCGCATGTCATCAGCAGCCGACGCTGTTACTCGTAATTTCGAGGTCGAAGTCGCTATACCGAATCACGATCACCTGCTGAGGGTGGGGATGATCGGATCCTTGCAATTCGCGAATGCCGACGGTGCAACGCGAACGTCGGCGCTGCTGCTGCCACTTTCGGCAGTCGTGCAGGCGAAAGACGGGAAATATGGCGTGTTTGTAGTCTCAAACTCGAGTGCAGGAGAAGTCGCTCGCCTCCACAGTGTAGACATTGGCGCGGTCAATGGCAGTGAAATCACCGTAGTCAGCGGACTCGAAACCGGAGAACGCATCATCACCACCGGCGCCAATCTGCTTAAGGATGGGCAACCCGTAGAGGTCCTTCAATGAAATCCGAGAGCCCCAATAACAGTCGTAACGTCGCACAATTCTTCGTCAAGAACCGGCAGATTGCGTGGGTCGCCTTGTTCGCAACCCTGGCTTGGGGCGTGTTCGGGTATATGAACATGCCCAAGCGCAAGGACCCCGACATCCCTGTGCGCATCGCGCTGGCAATCACCCCGTGGCCAGGTATCTCGGCAGACAAAGTTGAGCAGTTGGTCACGCGGAAGGTCGAGCAAGCCGTCACTGGAAACAGCAAGGTGGACCGTGTGGAATCCACCACCCAGGACAACATTTCTGTAGTGCAAGTCAGGCTGTTAGACAACATCAAGAACACCCAGCAGGAATTCCAGGACATCGGACAAAGGCTGGACCAGATTAACGATCTACCCGACGGTGCAGGACCTATCACCTGGATTAGCGATTTCGGCGACACTGCAGCTCTGATGCTGACCGTCTCCAGTCCGACCGTCCCAGACCTTGAGATCGCGTTGCGCGCCCGCGGTGTGCGGGATGCGATTGAGAAAGTGCGCCAGGGAGTTACGAGTGGGCGTGTCACCGTTCTCTATTGTTATCCGGCATCGGTGTCACCTGCAGTCATCGAGCGGCCATTTGTGATCCTCGCTGCACAGGCAGAACGGGATGGGTTCGCGCATGACGTTCGTTCGTTGTCCGTGGGAAGTTGTTCCGGAATCGATTTTGCGACGGCGAAGTCGGACGACGAAATCCGCGCGTATGGGCAGCAGTTCATTGAGAAACGGCTGCAAGAATACGACTTTCATCCCGATGCCTGGGGTCCCATTATCATTCGCGATCCTCAATCCACGAAAGAACGAATCGCAGAAGTAGCCAATAACCGGTATTCGTATCGGCAGCTGGATGACTTCACCGATCTGATCCAGCGCACACTGCAGCGTGTGCCCGAGGTAGCGAAGGTCCAGCGCGTGGGCGTTCTGCCCGAAGAGATCTATCTGGAGTATTCGGACGCGCGGCTGGCAGCGTTGAAATTGCAGCCGACGAGGATCAAAGACATTCTCAACACGAGGAATGTGACGGCTCCAGGCGGAATCGTCCAAACCCAATCGCGAAACGTCCTGATTGACGCAACCGCCGAGTTCAAAAGCACAAAAGATATCGGCAACGTGCTCCTTGCATCGTCGCCTAGCGGGGCGCCGCTTTACTTGCGTGATCTTGTGGACATTTCGCGTGCATATCAGACGCCCACCCGGTACCTGAATTACATGGTCTCTCGCGAGGCCGACGGAACTTGGCATCGCAACCGTGCGATCACCCTGGCCGTGCAGATGCGATCGGGAGAACAGATCTTCAAGTTCGGCGCAGCGGTCGACAAAGCGCTCGCCAATGTCCGCCCTCAACTGCCTGCCGACCTTATCGTGGCTCGCACCTCAGACCAGCCGCGACAAGTGAAGGAGCTTGTCAGTCTGTTGATGGGCAGCCTCTATGAGGCTATTGTCCTCGTCGTGATCGTGGCCCTGGTCGGATTCTGGGACTGGCGTGCCGCCATGCTGATGGCGGCCTCTATCCCACTCACGCTGGCGATGACCTTCGGCATAGTTCACGTTCTTGGGATTGACATTCAACAAGTCTCGATCGCGACTTTGATCATTGCGCTCGGACTGCTGGTCGATATGCCGGTTGTGGCAGGGGACGCGATCAAGCGGGAGTTGGGCTCGGGTTCTCCGCGAGATCTTGCATCCTGGATTGGGCCGACGAAGCTGGCGAAGGCGATTGTATTCGCCACCATCACGAACATCGTGGCGTATCTCCCGTTCCTCATGTTGAGCGGCGATACAGGCTTCTTCCTTTATAGCCTACCGGTCGTAATGACGTGCACCCTGATTGCTTCAGTCATTGTTTCTTTCACGTTTATCCCGTTAATTGCGTATTACATGATCAAACCGCCCAAGCGCCTGGAGCCGCCTATGTCGGAGCGCCGCCAGCAAGGGTTCCCAGCACTGTATTACCGGGTGGGGAATTTCGCGCTCAGACATCGTTGGGGTACATTCGCCGGCTCGCTCCTCGTTTTGGTGTTGGGCGGAGTGTTTTTCCGAATGCTGAAGCCGCAGTTCTTCCCCAAGGACTTGTCATACCTCTCGTATGTGGATGTCTGGCTTCCGCCCGATGCTCCGCTGGGCGCGACGGATGCGGTCGCACAACGAGCGGAAACTGTTATTCGACAAGAGTCCGAACGCTTTGGGAACGAACATCATCGGAAAGACGTTCTGAAATCATTGACCACCTTTGTCGGCGGCGGCGGTCCCCGATTCTGGTTCTCCGTCGATCCCGAGCGCCAACAACTGAATTATGCACAAATCCTCGTCGAGGTTGCCGACAAGCACTTTACCAACGAACTGGTTGGGCCGCTGCAGACGGCTCTGAGCCGCGAAGTCCCGGGTGCTCGAGTCGATGTGCGGCAGCTCGAAACCGGCAAGCCCGTTGGCATTCCCGTTTCCATTCGAATTTCAGGTCCGGAAATTGATGGTCTGCACCGTCTCTCTGGTGAACTCCAGACAATCTTTCGGGCCCAGCCGAACGCGACTCGAGTACGAGACGACTGGGGGGAGCCTGCGATGAATGTCCGGCTGAAGGTTGACCCCGACCGCGCCAACCTTTCCGGCATCACGAATCTGGACATAGCCCTTTCATCGGCCGCGGCGGAGAGTGGACTGCCAGTGTCAACCTACAGGGAAGCTGACAAACAAATCCCCATCGCCGTGCGCTTGCGCATGGAGGAACGCGCCGGTCTTTCTGACATTCAAAACGCGTACGTGTACTCGCTGACCAGCAATCAACACGTACCCTTGCGACAGGTTTCAAACGTTACGACGGAGATGGCAGTTTCGAAGATCAAGCGCCGCAATCAATTCCGGACGGTAACGGTATCCGCGTTCCCGATTCCAGGCGTATTGCCGTCACAGGTCCTCACACCGTTGCTGCCAAAGATTAAGGAGTTCCAGAAGAACCTGCCTCCCGGCTATTTCCTCGAGATCGGGGGCGAATATGACGAACAGCAGAAAGGCTTTAAGGAACTCAGCATCGTGATGGCGATTTCCGTAGTGCTGATCTACATTGCGTTAGTCGTGCAGTTCCGAAGCGCGGTCAAGCCATTTCTCGTGTTCGCCGCAATCCCATACGGCATGACAGGAGCTCTCGGAGGTCTGGTGGTCATGGGTCAGCCCTTCGGATTCATGGGGTTCCTGGGAGTGGCGAGCCTGGTCGGCGTGATCGTCAGTCACGTCATCGTGCTGTTCGACTTCATCGAAGAAGCACACGAAGAGGGAAAGCCTCTCCAGGAAGCTCTGCTCGATGCCGGCATCGTGCGATTGCGGCCGGTGATGATCACAGTCGGAGCGACCGTGCTTGGGCTCATACCCTTGGCCATTCACGGCGGACCCCTCTGGGAACCTCTCTGCTACGCCCAGATCGGTGGTCTCACGATTGCGACGTTTGTGACGCTCCTGCTTGTCCCGGTGATCTACTCGATCTTTGTCTTGGATCTGAAGCTGATTAAGTGGGAAACCCCTGCAGCAGTCGAGCCGGCGACCGCTGAACTAGCGACCGCAGAGTTTCATTACTCGCATTAGACATGGAAAGTAATTATCCATAGGAGGAGATCGTCATGATTACTTGCAGCGGTGCCACCAGCCTATTCTCAGAACTGAAAACCAGAATTGCAACCCGCCAAGCGCGAGTAGGCGTGATAGGTCTCGGTTACGTGGGCCTGCCGCTTGCTTTGCTCTACACCGAAGCGAAGTTTCACGTAACGGGTTTTGACATCGACCAGCATAAGGTCGCAACTCTCGCCTCGGGTGGATCCTACATTTGTCGAATTCCACCTACAGAAATCCAGGCGGCGCGCTCGCAGGGTTTTTGTGCGACCGCAGAGTTTTCGAGCTTGACCGAGATGGATGCCATCATCATCTGTGTGCCCACGCCTCTGGACGAATATCGAGAGCCGGATCTCAGTTTTATTACCAACACCGCCCGCGCCATTGCGCCCCATTTGCGCGCCGGTCAATTGGTGGTGCTTGAGAGCACGACCTACCCCGGCACCACGGAAGAAGTGCTTGTTCCACTCTTGGAGGAAGGCAACGGCTGCGGTCTGAAGGCCGCCCGCGACACAACCACTGACGGAGGGGATGAGTTTTTTATCGCCTTTTCTCCCGAACGAGAAGATCCGGGCAATGACAGCATCGCGCGACGCGACATCCCGAAAGTCGTAGGAGGCCTGAATTCCCAAGCCTCAGAACTGGCCGCGACCCTGTACGGGACAATCTTCAACCGGATCGTCCCGGTGTCTTCACCAGCCGTCGCCGAGATGACGAAACTGCTGGAGAACATTTACCGCTGTGTAAACATCGCCCTGGTCAATGAATTGAAGCTCTTGTCCTTGCGCATGGGCGTGGATATTTGGGAAGTTATCGCGGCCGCTTCGACTAAGCCATTCGGTTTTCAACCCTTCTACCCGGGGCCTGGGTTGGGCGGGCACTGCATTCCGGTCGATCCTTATTACCTGTCATGGAAAGCGAGGGCGTGGGATTTCCAGACACGCTTCATCGAACTGGCCGGAGAGATCAACACTGCCATGCCCTATCACGTGGTCTCATCCGTAAGCAGGGCTCTGAGTCAACAACGAAAAGCTCTGAACGGCGCCAAGGTGCTGGTGCTCGGGGTGGCCTACAAGAAAGACATCGATGACCTGCGCGAGTCTCCGGCCCTGACCATTATTGAGTTGCTGCAGAAGGATGGCGCTCAAGTTAGCTACAACGATCCCTATTTTCCGTTTATCGGCAAAGGGCGCCATTACGATCTGCAGATGAAATGCGCGTCCGTAGAGGATGTCGAAAAATACGATTGTGTGGTCATCGTCACTGACCATTCAGACTATGACTACCACTGGATTGCGCAGCACGCATCCTTGGTGGTGGATACCCGCAATGCGATGAGAGGCATTCAGGGCGATAACATTGTGCGCTGTTAGGCCTTCGGCTAACCAACCGGTTTGCAAGACGGGCGCGGCATGAATGGGCTTCGTTGAGTGACAGGTTCTCTGCATCTCCATATATGTGTCCGTCGGCAAACCAGCCGAGCGAGGTATGCCCTCAGGCTCCGTTTAGAGAATGATCTGAAAATGACTTTCCTTGAACAAAGCGGTGCAGCCGTTCTTCTTGTGTTGATTACCCTGGCTATCCAGTGCGGCGGCGCCGCTGCGCTCATCATTCGGATAAGAAGTATTCCAAGAGAGACTCGGGAGGTGCGCGTGTTTCGCTGCGCCGCGCTGGTCATGCAAACCACGGTAGCTGTAATCATTCTGCACGGAATCGTTATTCTGCTGTGGGCGAGTTGCTATCGGTGGCTTTGCCTGCCATCCTGGGAGTCGGCGTTCTACTTTTCGGCGAGCAGCTATGCGACCGTTGGATACGGGGATGTCGTGCTTCCGTCGAAGTGGCGCCTGTTGGGCCCGCTCGAAAGCATGGTTGGCATGCTGATGTCAGGAGTCTCCATTGGACTTCTCTTCGCGGCTGTCACTCACCTGGTCGACGGCGAGTCACGGTTCCGTTTACCACTTCACGCCGAACCCATGAATGCGGATGAGATCCGTATGCGACAAAGGAGGCGTTGCTACTTGCGAGGCTTTCGGTCCAATGTGTCCGTTCCCTGAAGCACAATTGACAGTCAAGACCGGGCTGGCGGCATGACAAACGACGTCATATGCTGTGGTCCAGTTTAAGTGTGACATCACTCCGAAGTGAGCCGAAGAATGTAATCCCATAATGACGAGATCGGCCCGGAGTCTCTCAGCAGTTTCGAGGATCCACTCACTTATCGGCTTGCTTGACTCGAACTCGACGCGACACTCAGGCCTTACGTCAAGGTTTGCGTTACGGGTGATTTCTGCCACACGTTGCAGGGCGATTTCGTGTGCGTTCTCTTGCAATCTTCCCGGATCTGTACCTGCGTACAGCCGGGAACGAGGTGGCGGAACGGCTGGAATCACATTCAGAAAAACGAGCTTGGCTTCGAAGTGATTGGCAACCGCAATGGACTGGGATAGTGCGTGCAGGGATGCCTGTCCGAAGTCTGTCGCAAACAGAAATGTTCGGGCTTTCGACGGAGATCCAACCCCGGGGAGTTGCGAGTGCGGCCCGAAAATTAAGACCGGGCAGCCTGCCTGCCGGAAAATCTGTTCCGCGACTGAACCGAAGAATAGCTTACCCACGCCGTGTCGTCCATGTGTGCCGACAACGAGGAGATCCGTGCTTTCTTCGCGGATGATTTCCCGCAATTCCGGCCAAAGCTCACCCTGCCTAACGATGAACTTGTATTGAATGCCATTCAGAGCCCCGGATCGAATCAGCGAGTCTTCCAATTCCGCAGCGTCTCGCGAGACCGCCTCTTCACAAGCGGCAATTGCACGAGGGCCGGCCATAGTCAGACCCAGGGACGACACTACATGAGCCAAGCAAAATCTCGATCCATAGAAGCGAGCGAGTGCCAGTGAGTAACGGAGCGCTTTTTCAGAGGCCTCTGAAAAATCGGTTGCGATCAATACTGACTGTGGTTTCAAAGCCGCTGCGATGATTGACATAGTGGACCAAACGCCGCTGTTTCGTCGTAAAGACCGTCGGATGAGGTGCGAGCGACTTGATCCGTAACTGCTTGGGGAGAGCTGGGATCAAGAGCGTCGCACCCCTGCTTCACCGACGGGCTTTGCATGCGCACATGAACTTCCCACAGTTTGCATGCAACGTGCCAATCGAGACCGACGTTATGTCCCTGCAACGCCACAATGTCTGCGATCGTTGTCTTTCAAGCCTCTGCCCAGATTGAGGCACTGCCCAAGGCAGGGCATGCCTATTTGAGAGCGAGTGCAGCGTAAATGCGGGCAATGGCTTGGTTGCAGGGACGATTGGAGTGGCAAGCCATCTGCAATGCTGAATCAATAAGCACTCATTCGGAGGAGTGTTGGAAAAACGCGACGTCGGATAGGAACTCCACCTTTCAGGCTCAGCAGACGCAATGAACGTACTGGTTCTAAACTCGGGAAGTTCCACCCTGAAATTTCAGGTGATTACCACAGACATTGAGCGGATCGCTCAGGACAAAGACGACCGCATCTGCCGGGGCGATGTTGAGGGCGTAGGAGGAGAGGCAATCATTCGCATCAAGTACCGCAACCAGCCACGGCAGACTCTCACAGAGCCGTTGCGAGATGTGGCTGCTGCACTCGAATACATGATTCGCAACATTGCTTCGAATCCAGGAGTGTCCGAAATCAAGAGCGCGGCTGACGTAAATGCGGTAGGACACCGAGTGGTTCATGGCGGTGAGATGTTCAAAGAGTCTGCTCTGATTGACGACTCGGTGCTGAAGGGACTTGAGGACAGCATCGATCTGGCCCCACTTCACAATCCAAACAACATTAAAGGTATCCGGGCAGCCCGCGAATTATTCGGCAAAGACATTCCGCAAGTGGCGGTGTTCGACACTTCCTTTCATCATTCGCTTCCCGAGCATGCCTACCTGTATGCCATTCCGTATCATCTTTACCGGCGACACCGCATTCGGCGGTACGGGTTTCATGGTACCTCTCATCGCTACGTCGCTTTCCGCTATCGCGTGATGCGGGGACTGACGCGCGAACAAACCAACATCATCACGCTCCATTTAGGCAACGGCTGCTCGGCTGCCGCAATAAAAGGTGGATGTTCCATCGATACATCGATGGGGCTAACGCCGCTTGAAGGTCTAGTCATGGGCACGCGCTCAGGAGACGTCGATCCCGCTGTGGTCAGCGCCATCGCCAGAAAAGAGGGGTTATCGGCCTTCGAGGTGGACAGGTTGCTCAACACACAATCCGGCTTACTCGGCATTACTGGGCTCACGAGTGACATGCGCGAATTGCAGGGTGAGTTGAAAGAGCATGAAGACCGCCGGGTCCGTCTGGGTATCGAAATCTTCTGTTATCGGGCGAGGAAATACATCGGCGCATATCTGGCTGCGATGGGCGGAGCTGACGCAATTGTTTTCACAGGCGGCATCGGAGAAAACTCACCGGATGTTCGCGCAGGAATTTGTGCTGGAATGGAGTGGGCAGGACTTTGCCTCGACCCGGCGAAGAATCAGGAAACGGTTGGTCGCGAAGGCCAGATATCAACGGAAGATTCCAAGTTGCTCGCATATGCCATCCCGACTGATGAGGAACTCCTCATAGCCAGGGATACCGTGCGGGTTATCTCAGGTGTGCCGCACCCGTCGTAAAGGCTGCCACCGTAGCACACGACCGAAGCATCGCTTAGTGTGGCCCCAGGCATGGAGCTTCTGCCAGATTGCACTCATCTGGGCAAGAGAGAATCATGGCATCTTCGTAGATACCAGAATTCTCGTCGCGTGGGACCTTGCATCAATGCCCACATTGAGGCACTGCCCTCGGCAGGGCATGCCGAACCGAGGTTGACTCCTGGGAAATAAGCGAAATTAACGCCCTTACGCGGACATCGCGATTGGCAATCCATCTGCTATTCCCCCATTGTCTAGCTGCGGAAATCGATTGGAAATGGGGAGAGCGACATGGGAGCCGGCAACTCAGTCATTGAATGTGCGCTGATGGAGATCCAGCAGACGCACAAACCAAAAAAGGCCAAGAGATGGAAAGGGATGTTCAAGCAGGTGGGCAAGGGCGGTCCCGCGCCCAGAGCACAGTCTCTCATTCAGCTCTCTCTCCGATGTTTTGCGGCTCTGGTAGGCCTTGGTCTACTGGGTTTCTTGGTCTTTCGAAGCGGCCCGGAGGCCGTTTGGAAACAATTGCAATCAGTCGGTTGGGGATTCGCTCTCGTTATCATTTTGGGAGGGTTCTCACAATTGGCCAAGACGTGCGCCTGGAGACAGGCGTTTACCTGCGATATCAGCGGCCTTTCCTGGTCTCGTAGCTTCGTCGCGCAATTGATCTCGGACGGGATCGGACAATTTGGTGTCGCGGGAAAGGTGGTCGGCGAGGGGACGCGCATATCGCTGTTGGGTCGTGCAGTGCCCCTGTCCAATGCATTGTCGGCTGGTGCGATTGACGGAGCGCTGCATACCTTCACCGCTGTGCTCATCACTGTTTCAGGAATCTCAGCCACCTTGCTGCTTGCCCCGCTTTCGGGCACATGGCGAGTCTACGCAGTGCTGCTCGTTGCTGTGCTCATATCAGCGGTGATCCTGGCAGCTGTGTCTGTTAGAAACCGGTGGCAGCTGGTGGGGCGTGCAACCCGGGCGATTGGCCGATTACCTCGGCTTCATACGTGGGTCAGTGGCAAACAGCCGATCATTGACTCGGCGGAGGACAACCTCCTGAGCTTTCGTGATGAAGCGCCGGCCGCGTTCTGGGCAACGTTGATCTTCAATCTGCTATGGCACATGCTGGCAGTGCTAGAGGTCTACATCATCCTGCGGTTTATGGGAGCAAAAGTCGCCGTAGGCGGCGCTTTCATCGTGGAAGCGCTGACCAAGGTCATCAACCTTGTGGGTGCGCTCAACCCGGGCAACTTCGGGACCTATGAGGGCGGAAGTATGCTCATTGCCAAGATCTTTGGCGTGACTGGCACGGCTGGATTGACATTGGCATTGTGCCGACGTGCGCGCACCGTCTTCTGGGCTGGGGTTGGAGGCATCGGCATGATCGTTATGAAGAAGACCCAGGCGCCGAGGACGAGAGCGGCGAAGCTAGGTCCGGCAGTGGAGCCGTCCCCCGGCGAATAGGGCTCCGCGAATGTTCTTATGCAAGGGGAACAAACGATCTTCGAATCGCCCCAGGCGTGACCAGATGAGGTCCGCGTGCCCGTTACCGGGCAGGGTATTGTCGTCGGGCGCCAGGTTTATTGCAGAAACCACAACATAAGGCGTGATTTGAGTCTGAGATGGGTTCGGCAACTGGCGTGCCCTACATCACAAGGAAGTTGTCGAGCGCACTGCGCCGCTGCGCCGGCCAATGATACGAAGCAAGCGGCTTAGGAGTTCAGTCAATGATGAAGAATTGTGCATTTCTCGTGGTCACCTTTGCGATGCTCGCATTTTGCCCTCTTGGCCGCGCTCAAGATCAAGAGCCCACTATCGACTCCACCATCGCAGTAGTGAGGGCCAACATGCAGGCAGACAGGACTGTCCTCATCACAGCAGGAATGAATTTCACGGACAAAGAAGGCGCGGCGTTCTGGCCGATCTATCGGCAATACGAGTACGAGCGATCCAGGCTGGATGATCGTCGCGCCGCCGTCATAAAGCAGTACACCCAGAAGTACCCCAACCTGACCGACACCGAGGCCAAAGCGATGGCAGACCAATTGTTGGACTGCGACTCTCGGCTGGCGGCGTTGAAGAAGAAATACTACAAGAAGTTCAACAAAGTTCTTCCGGCTCTTACCGTGACGAAGTTCTTTCAGTTGGAGCATCGGGTAGATCTGATGATGGACATGCAAGTCGAATCCTCTCTTCCTCCTCTCACCCAGGCAAAATACACCGTGCCGGGAAGCAGCGTGGCAGGACCGCCTCAGCAATAAAGCAGGCTCTAGTTTCGAGCGCGACTTTGATCCGGGGAGTAGTCGATGTTGTACATGATGAAGCATAAAGCCGTGATATTCGGGGCAGTACTGTGGATGGTGGCCATGGCAATGGCGCAATCGCAGCGCGAGAGAGAGGCATTGTCCGTGCAAGGCTACCAAGGAGAGGCAAGTGTTATTCGATACCAGGGGCGCGTGTTCGTGGATGCGCAAGCGCTTGCGCAAATCACAAACGGGTCGTTAAGTTTTGAGAAGAACAGAATTATTCTGACGCTGCCCGGTCCGGAAGGTTCATCGTCGAGCGCCGATGCTTACAGATCAGGCTTCTCGCGCCCCTTCATGAAAGCGGCGATCGAGGCAATGGCCTCGATCAGAGAGTGGGGTGGAACGCTGCAGACGATCGTACTGAATGGGTATCCAGTGGGAAATACCACGGCAGGAAACACGATCATGGCATTCCAGGGGCGAGCAGCCGACAGTGTCGCATTATCTTCAGCGGCGGCATCGACAGACTCTGACTATCGCGGTCTCGAGTTGCTCAAGAACGAATTTAACAATGTGCAAGCCTGGGCTGACGGATATGCCAAAGCTCGCAGTTCGCTGAGCGCGGCAGACCTAAGCATGTCTGAGAGCCAACTCAACAACGATTCCGAGGCCCAGAAGATAATCCATTGCGGCCAATTTCTGGCTCGGATGTTCGCCAGCGGTAACTTCCAGGATGAGGCAGTCTGTCATTAGCTTCTTAACACGTGAAGAACACAGTTCTCCAATCCATTGCGGCCAGCGACTGCTTATCGGACGCAGCGTCCGTCTCAGCAGCATCACCGAAAATACGTCGCACGTGGGCACACACTGAGGGGCTTCCATTGCCGCTGGGGGTTACCTGGATCGAGGAAGCCCAAGCTTTCAATTTTGCGGTGTGTGCTGAACATGCCGAGAGTGTGCAACTGTTTCTCTATTCCCCTGCCGATTTGGCCAAGCCAGTTTTGACATTGCAGTTCGATCCTATCCGCAATAAGTCAGGGCGGATCTGGCACTGCAGGATCCCGCTCGATCAAATGAGCGATGCCCGCTATTACGGTTACTCGGTTTCAGGGCAGGCCGTTGCTGATCCCCGCGGCTTCGATCACGAAAAGGTTCTTCTCGATCCGTATGCGAAACGAGTTTTCTTTCCGCTGGGGTTCGATCGCAAGCGGGCTATGAAGCCAGGACCCAATCATGGAAAAGCCCCGCTCGGAGTATTGCCTACAAATCGGGCCACTTTCGATTGGGCTGAAGATTTACCGCCCCGACCTGAATCGGACGCGATCATCTACGAACTTCACGTGAAGGGGTTCACCCGGAATCACAATTCCGGTGTTCATCCCTCGCGAGCCGGAACCTACGCAGGTCTGATTGAAAAGATCCCATATCTGAACGAGCTTGGGATCACCGTCGTCGAACTCATGCCCATATTTCAGCGCGACCCTCACGAGGGTGACTATTGGGGATACATGCCTCTGAACTTCTTTGCGCCGCATGCGCAGTACGCATCGAGTTTTGATGATGATGGGCAACATCTTGAGTTCAAGAATATGGTCAAGGCTTTTCACAAAGCCGGAATTGCCATTGTGCTCGACGTTGTTTACAACCACACATGCGAGGGAGATCACGTCGGCCCTACCTACAGCCTCAAGGGTTTCGACCCGTCGGGCTATTACATGTGGTCCTCCGACCCGACCAACCCGTACGCCAATCACTCCGGCACCGGTAATACCTTGAATTTCAGTCAGGCACACGTGCGCAAAATGGTTATGGACAGCCTGCGGTACTGGAAGAACGAAATGCACATCGATGGTTTCCGCTTCGATCTGGCATCGGTGTTTAGCCGCAACGCAGACGGATCACTGAATTGGGGAGATGCTCCGATATTCAGTGAAATTGCCGCGGACCCCGAGTTGGGCCGGTTGGCGTTGATCGCGGAGCCTTGGGACGTCGGCGGCTATCAGCTCGGACGTGGATTTCCAGGGACAACCTGGCTGCAATGGAACGCACGTTATCGCGACGATGTCCGCCGTTTTGTGAGGGGCGACGCGGGGATGGTTCCGGACCTTATGCGTCGTATTTACGGCAGCGATGACTTGTTTCCGGACAGCCGGGAGCATGCCTATCATGCCTTCCAGACCGTCAACTATATCGATTGCCACGACGGCTTCACGCTCTACGATCTCGTTTCTTATCACCACAAACACAACTGGAAAAATGGTCATGACAATCAAGACGGTATGGACGCGAATTACAGTTGGAACTGCGGACACGAAGGAGACGAGGGCGTGCCGGCGGAGGTTCTGGCACTTCGCCGGAAACAGGCTAAGAACTTTTTCTGTCTGCTCATGCTCTCGAACGGCATCCCGATGTTCCGGGCGGGTGACGAGTTCCTGAACACTCAATTCGGAAACAATAATCCTTACAATCAGGACAACGAAATCAGCTGGCTGGATTGGAGTCAGATCGAGGCGAATGACGACATATTTCGCTTCTGCAAAGGCATGATCACGTTCCGGAAGTCTCATCCGTCTTTGTGTCGCAGCAGATTCTGGCGTGAGGACGTTTCCTGGTACGGCGTTGGCCCGATGGCCGATATGTCACCAGATTCACGCAGCCTGGCGTTTTGCCTGCATGGCGCGTCACAGGCGGACGACGATATCTACGTGATGATCAATGCATACTGGCAGGAGTTGCGTTTCCAGATTCAGGAGGGTGCGCCCCAGGATTGGGTGAGAATCGTGGACACCGACCAGCCAAGCCCTGACGATTTCTCAGAAAGCGGTTTGCCGCTGCAGCAGTCGATCTATCAAGTAGCCCCGCGATCCATTGTCGTGTTGGTCCGATCAAGAACAATGGCCGTTCCGTTGACCGCTCGTTGACCGAATCATTGACGAGCACGCCGCTGTGGGTGCTAGATTAGGAGCGACAACTTAGGCTTCGGTCCGCCTGGGCATTCGCCCGTTCGTGTCGCTTCGGGCTGTTGCTGCTTGGGGCCAATGCAATTCGTTTACTCAACTCGGTGCTTCTGCTCCGTGATGGACACATCACGGCCGGTTGTTCGCGATTGAGGTAAACCACGGCTGAGTCCCCCTCGGACCGGATCCCAGAGTCTCTAACGCTGCTCGGCTACGAACATGGGAAAAATAGCTTCTCGCCGGCCACTTCTGCTTGGTTCTAAATGGCCCCGGACCGCGATTGCGGCCACGTTGGGCTCTTGTCTCGGCTGCGTATTGTTGCTGGCAGGCCGGGTTCACGCTCTCGATCCCAATAAACGTGTCACCCAGTACATCCACACGGCTTGGCGAACGCAAGACGGCTCTCTGCCAGCCGGCATGTTTTCGATCACGCAAACCTCGGATGGGTTCCTCTGGTTCTTATCTCTTCCCGGCGATATTTACAGGTTCGACGGCGTTCGGTTTCTGTCCAGGCATACGCCTGCCGATTTTTCAAGCAGCACGATAGGCAGCATCCTTGCCGACCATGCAGGTGGGCTCTGGGTAGTAGCGGATGGGCTCATTCACCTGAAGGGCGGGGCTGTCACTTCTCACTCTGCAGTGAATGGAACGGCGCTTCAGAGCATCAGCCAGGATCCTGACGGCTCTGTGTGGGTAGCGACACGCCAGGGATCAGACCAGCCCTTCTGCCACATTACTGAGCCCTCCGTCAGGTGTTTCGGAAAGAATGATGGAATTCCGATTTCCCTTGTCGACTCCGTACTTGCTGACGGTCACGGAGGCTTTTGGCTCGGCGGGGAGACGGCACTTGTCCACTGGCATGGGGGCGACTCGGAGACATACCCGATCGGGGCGCCGAAATCCAGTGGAGGCGACATAATGGGTCTTGCCCTTGCCCCTGACGGCTCTCTGTGGGTGGGCATAGGTGTGGGCGAGGGTCTAGGACTTGCGCGATTGCAGGATGGCACCGTGAAACCGTTCATCACTCCCACCTTCGACGGAAGCAAACTCAGCGTCACCAGCCTGATGTTTGACCATGACGGCAATCTTTGGGTTGGCACCGATGCAAATGGACTCTTTCGTATCTATGGAAATGCCGTAGAGCATTACGGACACACGGAAGGGTTGTCCGGCGATTCCGTGTGGGCCCTGTTTGAAGACCGGGAAGGCATTGTATGGGCTGGAACCACCAGCGGAATCGACAGCTTTCGCGATCCGCGGGTCACCACATTTTCATCCGTGCAAGGCTTGGGGAAGGATTTGGCGGCGGGCATCCTGGCGACCAGAGACGGGACAGTCTGGGTAGCAAATGCTGGATCGCTGGATCGCATTAAGGACGGAACTGTCTCATCCATTCGCAGGAGTGATGGTCTTCCGGGCGGTCAGGTCGCCGCCATGCTTGAAGACCACGCCGGGAACATGTGGGTAGGAGTAGACGACGAGTTGTATTTGTTTAAGGATGGGCGATTCCGCCGCCTCCCTGCACCGAATCACCAGCCGCTTGGAATGGTGGTCGGAATTACCGAGGACATCGATGGAAATATTTGGGCAGAGTGCAGAGGCAATCCGCGAAAGCTTGTGCGCATCCGCGATTTCCTGGTGCGCGAAGTATTCCCTGCGCCGCAAGTTCCGCCTGGACATAACCTCGCTTCGGATCCACACGGTGGAATTTGGATGGAGACTCTGAAAGGAGATATCGCGCTGTTCCGAAATGGCATTCTGGAAACAAGGATTCCGCTAAGTAAAGGAGGCTCTCCGTTAAACCGCCAAATTGTCGCCCTGGCAGACGGCTCCATTCTCCTAGGTTCCGAGAACGGGCTCGTCGGATGGCGGGCGGGCAAGGTGCAGCGGATGACGACAAAAAACGGTCTACCCTGCGACTTCATGATCACTCTCATCGAGGACAAAGAGAAACGTTGGTGGCTCTACACTCGTTGCGGCGTGGTGGAATTCTCAGATTCTGAGCTGCAACGATGGTGGGCCAACCCAGATGCGATGGTTCAGAACCGCGTCTATGACGCATTCGATGGAGCTCAGCCAAACATAGGTTCTTTCAACGCGGCCGCGTACACCCCCGATGGACGCGTGTGGTTTACCAGCGGAGTTGTCGTGCAGATGGTGGATCCGGCCAGGCTCTCGCAGAAGGCGCTCCCGGCACAGACATACATCGAATCGCTCGTTGCCGATCGAAAGGAGTTCGAAGTAACGCCCAACCTCAAGCTCCCGCCGAATCCGAGGGACTTGCAAATTGATTACACCTCACCCACTTTTTCGATTCCGCAGAAGGTGAACTTTCGCTATCGCCTTGACGGCTATGACCGTAATTGGCACGAGGCCGGTACACGCCGGCAGGCTTTCTACACGGATTTGCCTCCAGGAAAATACTCCTTCCGTGTGATTGCATCCAATAGTGACGGCGTCTGGAACGATAACGCCGCCACGCTGGATCTCTATGTGGCCCCGGCGTACTACCAGACAAACTGGTTCCGGGTTCTTTGCGCGGCGATGTTACTGGGACTGCTCTGGGCCGCGTACCAGTTCCGTCTCCGGCAATTGCATCATCAGTTCGCCATGACTCTGGAGGCGCGCGTCGGCGAAAGAACACGGATTGCGCGGGATCTGCACGACACACTTCTGCAGAGTTTCCACGGGCTGGTGTTCCGTTTTCAGGCGGCTCGCAACCTGCTTCCGAATCGCCCCGAGGAAGCAACCCAGGTTCTGGATATCGCATTAATTCGAGCCGAGCAGGCACTGGACGAAAGCCGGCACTCGATTCAGGAGTTACGTCCCAGCCTGTCGGCTGAAAACGACCTCGATCAAATGTTGATAACAACCGGTCAGGAACTAGCTTCTTCCAACCACGCCGAAGACGGCGCACCCCGCTTTGAGGTAATCGTGGAAGGCGAGCGCCGAGGCCTGCCTCCGATGATCAAGGATGAAATCGGTCGAATTGCACGAGAACTGCTCCGTAATGCCTTCCGGCACGCACGCGCGCATCAGATTGAGGCCGAGATACGATATGACAATGATGTTTTCCGCCTGCTTGTACGTGATGATGGAAAGGGCATCGACCCAAAGATATTGAAGGATGGTGGGCGTCCCGGACATTGGGGGCTACCAGGCGTCCATGAGCGCGCGAGTGAAGTTGGAGCTCGGTTGGAGTTTTGGAGCGAAGCTGGAGCGGGTACAGAAGTTCGATTGACGCTCCCTGCGGCCATCGCGTATGAAAAGTCGCGGAGTGGACCTCGATTTAGGCCGTTCCGGAAGTGGAGGGTTCATGACCACCAATCCTAGTTTGATTCGGATCCTCACCGTCGATGATCATGCCTTGTTGCGTGAAGGGATTGCGGCCCTGGTCAACGCTGAACCGGACATGGAACTTGTAGCAGAGGCCGCCGACGGCGAGGAGGCCATCGAACAATTTCGACGCCACCGTCCGGATATCACTCTGATGGATATTCAAATGCCCAGTATGAATGGTACCGAAGCCATCGGCCGGATCAGAAACGAATTCCCGAACGCCAAGATCATCGTACTGTCGACCTACTCCGGTGATGTTCAGGTTTTGCGCGCGATCAAAGCGGGTGCTCGGGGTTACATCGTAAAGGGACACGTTCATAGAGAACTATTAGACGCGATCCGCAGTGTTCATGCCGGGCACAAGCGAATCCCGCCCGAGATTGCTGCGGAACTGGCTGAGCACGCTGCGGACGATGAACTGAGCTCGCGCGAGATTGACGTGCTTCGTCGGATTGCTGCTGGCAGCAGCAATAAGCAGATCGCCGACAAGCTGTCCATCGGGGAAACGACCGTCAAGAGCCACATCAGGAGCATTCTCTCGAAGCTGGGCGCGAACGATCGGACCCATGCTGTGACGATTGGCCTACAGCGGGGGATTATCGAACTGGGCGTCCCTCAAAAGTATGATTCGTAAGTCCTCCTTTGTGACGTTTCCATCTTTTCCAGTACCACTTAGGATGGGACCGGTAAGGAGAATATTCCTGCAACGTCTGTTTTCCACCTTCGCGGAGGGCTGGCCCGGCTTCGGTCTTTTGCTCCAGCGCATTATCACCGGCGCGGTTCTGCTATATTTCGGGGGCACGCATCTCCAGGAAACCACTAGCTTTGGGCCAAGTCTTCCACATCTAGTCGCTTCCCTCGCAGGAATGCTTCTGCTTCTTGGTTTATGGACCCCATTAGCCGGAACTACCATCGCCATTGTCGAGGTCTGGATACTCCTGGCACGTGTGGGCAATCCCCTGGTCGCCATTATGCTACTGAGCCTGGGTGCTACCGTTGCGATGATCGGACCCGGAGTTTGGTCGATTGATGCCCAACTCTATGGACGGAAGCACATCGAACCTTCCAAGCAATAGCTCGATTCCAATCCTCCAAAAGTGTGAAAGCTTCCTCGCCGGGAAGTACGAGCCAGCGTGCGCACGATTGAACTAGACCACAATTGTCCCATTTGACGTAGTAATCAGACGCAGGTCGTTGCAGACTCATCCTGACTTCTCAATCGTGAGTGACATCGTCATGGGTGCGAAGGTCCAGGAGGAGATTATGGCATGCGCGACCGTAGCTTTCACAGACGCGGGAAACCTTGCGGGAACAAGTTTTCCCAACGTGAGTGGGATGGAAGCCGATCAGTTCTATCTCGAACGGGAAATCAACACTAAGCACTGCTTCGAAGACATCGTCGGCAAGAGCCCAGCCATTCAGAGGGTGCTGGAACAAGTTGCGATCGTTGCACCCACCGATTCCACCGTCCTGCTTCACGGAGAGACCGGCACGGGAAAGGAATTGATTGCGCGCGCGATACACAACCTTAGCTCTCGACGCGAACGCCCTTATGTGCGCATGAACTGCGCCGCGATCCCTTCAGGACTGCTGGAAAGCGAACTGTTCGGGCACGAAAAGGGCGCCTTCACAGGGGCGTTAATACAGAGAAAGGGCAGATTCGAGTTGGCCGACGGAGGTTCGCTGTTTCTGGATGAGATCGGAGACATCAGTTTGGAACTCCAGCCGAAACTATTGCGCGCCATTCAAGAGCAGGAGTTCGAGCGCCTCGGAAGCTCAAAGACGATCCAGGTCAATGTGAGGCTGATTGCTGCCACGCATCGCGATCTTCCCGCCATGATTCGGGACGAGAAGTTTCGCGAGGATCTGTTCTATCGATTCAATGTCTTCCCGATTGAGATCCCGCCGCTGCGCGAAAGGCCCGAGGATATTCCACTCCTGGTGAACTACTTTGTGTTAAAGGCAGCGGAGCGGATGCGCAGACAGATAAAGTTCATCCCCAAACGCGCCATGGAGATTCTGACGAACTGTCCGTGGAAGGGAAATATTAGGGAATTGGCCAACTTCATCGAACGAGCTGTCATCCTCACACGGGGTGAAGAGTTAGAAGTGCCGCTTACGGCGCTTACCACCTTATCCGAGGCCGAGGTCGCTGTCACGGCCTCTACGTTTCGACAAGCAGAGTCCTCCGTAATCATCGGCGCATTGAGAGCCGCATCGG
Organism: uncultured Acidobacteriaceae bacterium; assembly: GCA_963749985.1. Taxonomy (GTDB): domain Bacteria; phylum Acidobacteriota; class Terriglobia; order Terriglobales; family Acidobacteriaceae; genus Sulfotelmatobacter. The sequence continues at coordinate 224,447 of CAVVOS010000014.1, forward strand.
GAAGGATCGCAGGCAAGGGGGGAGCTGCCGAGCGTCTCGGATTGAAGCGTACGACGCTGCAAAACAAGATTCGCCGACTGGGGATTGCGAAGGCGAATTATTGCCAATAGGTTTATTCCATGTGTCCGGGTTGCAGTCGCCTCGAGCAATCAGTGGAAGCCGGGTTCCGAGGGCAGCTTCGCGGATGCGATGAAGAGCAATGAGCCAGTGGGGGGCAGGGCAATGACCGACAAGAAGGACAGAGAACGCGTGATCGCGGAAATCACACTCTCGCATCTCACACGTCTGGGGAACGAACAAGGCCGCCCTGTGAGCCGAGAACAGGCTCTCGCATTTCTGAACCAGGAGGGGCGAGCGTTCGAGATGTGGAAGCACATGATGTAAGCGGCCGAGGAGTTCATCGCAGGCAGCCTATTCCAGCATTCCTTCAGCCCAGGAGGACAGGACGGATTCGCTTCTCGAACGGGGACTGGGCCGTCGATCAGCACCGCCGCGCGCTAGCGACACCCCGTGTTCACGGCGCCGAAATCCAATATGCAGGCAAGCAGGGGCTCAGACTATCTCAACGATGCGGGTGATAGTCCTCCCAAGGCTGGGCCCAAGTGCAATCGCCCTTCCAAGCCAAGAAAACCAAACTGCCGACTTCTACTTTCCTCCGGTGCCCGCGTTTTCTACACAGCGTGCGAAGCGTCTTGATTCTCCTCCACCGGGTTCACCTGGCTGTCGTGAATCCATGTCATGGCATGACAATTGGCGCCGAGCACTGCCGCGCGGGACACGTTCAGGCGTAAAGCGCAATCTTGAATCGACGATCGGATTGCTACTCTGAGTACCAGGACTGCCCGGCACAGTGGATCTAATTCCGCGATCAGAGTTTTGGCGTCGGCTCCAAGAACGAAGTCGAGAACAGCCGCGCGTTCCTCCGCATCGCTTTGCGATAAGTGCTCGACATGTGGGCATTGTCGATCCTTGTGCGCGGCTTCACAGATGCGAATCGCCTCCGTTCCGTTTGATATCGCACTGGCAATGGTCGCAGCCTTGGCCCACTCGAGAAGCCAATCACGGAATGGACTGTTTCCTCGAAGCGTGATCTCACAAGCTTGGACGACCGCTTGGTCCGCCGTTGCTCGGTCGCCAGTGATCAAGAACGCAAGCCTACCCAGAACGTTTCTTTGATCCTGGAAGCAGGCCACAACTTCGGCTGGCGATGCGTGATTGCGGGCATCGACTGGGGGAGCGCTCGAGTGGAACCAGGACATAATTGCTCTCTTTCTCTAATGCCCTTCTAACGGCGTCAACTGGATGGGAGGAATCGATGACGGCTCCCCGTGATTCCCATGCTGCCGCTTGCGTCGCTCGGCAATCCTCTGCATAGGCGATAAACGCAGCCGTTCGCATACGGCCAATCCGTAGACACTGCCAGCGACAAACACCGCGCCGACACTAGCCAACCACTTCAGCAACTGTTCGCCCACTGAATCGACGTAGCTCACCTCGGTGAGATCGACGGTCAAATCCTTGGGCAGCACATCCTTTGTGACTAAGCACCTGGCCTGCTCTGCCCAATCAGCGACGAGTTTGCCTTCCAACTTCAGGGTCGGGCCACTCGCTAACCACTGGATTTCTGCACGAAACATGGGCTTGATCCTCGAACCGTTTTGTCCTGCTCTCCCATACCCTTGGAGCGCACGTTTCGTGCCAATCCTGGTCCTGCTATGTGATTGATGTAATTGTCTCGTGGGAGGAAACTGATTCGTCCGAATTGCCGCAATGCGGGCATTGGTCCGCATCTGGGCAGATCTCCTTCGGCATTGGTACCTTTAAGGACGGAATTCCTCGCTGAGGCGCGAGTACTAGCGCTGATGAATGTCGCATGTAGCTAGAAAGGTTTTGATTCCGCTGACTCGGAACGGCCGGCTACTTCACCAGGATTCCATACCCGTCGCGGTTCGCGCTGGCCTTGGCGCTCTTCGGTGCAGGAGAGATTCTGCAAGGCGGCGAATGTCGTCGTCGTGATCGTCAAGCGCCGCCAAGAGCTGCTGATAGGCAGTCAGGTTCCGTTTGGTGCGCCACTCCAAATGGCAAGCAAATAAGTACAAGGCGTCGCGATGTGCGATTTGGTCCGACATGTCAGTCAGGTCGATCCGTTTGGTGCAGACTGACTCAACGGGAAGATAGTTGTTAGCTGACGCACTCTCTGGCCTCTCAACGTTTACCAGTGCCGACTGCTTCCGCAACCGCGATGCTTACGGCGTCAACAACCGCAAGCAGAAAAAAAGAGCCAACGAGTACACGGGTCGTGAAACTGTTCTCATCGACGCTGTTGGCGCGAAGCAGGAAGTGGATCGGCCAAATCAGCCCTAGTTCATTCAAGGTGGCCAGCACCGTCCAAAAATTCAGTGGTCGACTTGCTTCTCTTCATTTCCAGAACCTCGAATAGGCAACGCGTGGATTCCGCTCGCTTTTCGTCAGTTGTGTTCTGGTCTCGTCGTCGACTGCCAGCTCGTTCACGAGGAACATACTCATCCTGCAATTGCTGTTGCTGCAGACCATGTGGGCGATTTCTTCGGGACCACATGACTCCAGGTTCACGCAGTGGGCAGTCCCGCAAGCCCAACAATGAAGTACGATTACTTCTCCGCCGACTTGAACTGCTCTCGGATTTGGCTTTGCATCCATGACTCGTAGCGCCTTAACTACCCGCCTCACGCAATTCGAAACCGGGTCAGTACCGGAGTGAGCGGCAGGCGGCGCTCAACCGACATGGTCTCCAGCGAATACGCGAATTTTGCGCCACAGTCACAGCAGGTCTTGTAGGTTTCACCTTGCAGCGTGAATACACGGCTCAGGTGCGGGTGGTGGCACCCGAACAGGAAATCGATGATCGCTAGAAGGATTGTTATCAAGCTCTCCTTTGCGAGTTGGGCGTCTCTTGGTCGCGGGATCTCTTGCGAACGTCGAAGAGTGCCTTTTTCCGGTAGATGAACAAGGTCAACGAACACGTCCGACTCCTTTAATGCGGAACTAAAGTCAACTTTGATATTGCAGGCCACCAACCATTTCGGCACTGTCCCTAAGCCGTTGGTTCTTGGTGCAATCGGTGCATTCAGCCCGCCGACTGTCGTGACCGTTCGAGGGCACTGCCGCAATGCGGGCACCGACGCCCGGCCCTATGCTCGTGCATCCACCTGCAATTCAATGATTTGCGGCGCTCTGCCTTTGGCGAGCTAAGTGCGATGACACGGCTGGCTGTACGAACTGTTATGCAAGCCGCTGCCGTGCTGAAGCACAAGAGCGACGAAGGAGTCGAGATGTACTCCACAAAATCTTTGAATGGCGTTCCTACGATCCAGCGCAACGGGCTGAAGGCGATGGATCGCGCCTTCGGGAAGGTGCACCATGCCTGACCTTAAGACTGCAGGGAGCGTTTCCATTGTGGTGCCGTTTCACAACGAAGAACCCAACATCATCGAAATGTACGGACGCCTGCAAGGCGTCATGGAGGAGCTTGGTCGCAGTTACCAGTTCGTCTTTGTCGATGATGGCAGCACGGATCTTACTTACAAGCTGCTGAAGGAAGTCGCGCTCATTGATCCGCACGTGACGGCTGTCAAGCTGCGGCGGAATTTTGGCCAGACCGGAGCGCTTGCTGCCGGCGTTGCCCGCAGCACTGGCGACTACGTGATTGCCATGGATGGCGACCTTCAGCATGATCCGGCGGAGATCCCTACCTTCCTCGAAAAAATCGAAGAGGGCTACGACATCGTAAGCGGGTGGCGCAGCCACCGCATCGACAATTTGCTGCTCCGAAAGATTCCTTCCCGCTGTGCCAATTGGCTGATGGCCAAGCTCAGCGGCGTCAACATTCACGACTTCGGAACCACGTTCAAGGCGTACCGGGGAGACCTGCTACGACAATTACCGCTCTATGGCGAAATGCACCGGTTCATCCCGGCTTTGGCTTCATTCTACGGAGCCTCGATCTGTGAAATACCCATTCAAAACAACCATAGGAAACACGGCGAGTCGCACTACAACATTTCTCGTACGTTCCGGGTATTGTTCGATCTCATGACGATCCGATTTCTTCTGCGCTACATGTCGCGCCCGCTCCACTTCTTCGGCCGGCTGGGAGCGATCAACATGGGTTTAGGCTCGGCCATCGCACTCTGGCTCCTGATCTGGAAAGTCGCTACGGGAATCGACGTTCTGCAGCAACACGGGCTATTGCTGGTGTTTGCGGCCGTACTGATACTCGTGGGTCTCCAGCTAATAGCACTCGGACTCTTGGGTGAGTTGGAGGTGTGGCAGTACTTCAATCGATCTGAGCGCAGACCTTACGCTGTCTCTGAGGTGCTCGATCACCACGCCAATCGGAAAGCTGCGGCCACATCGGAGGTGAATTCTTGACCACACGACGAAGTGCGCGCGATCCGAAAAGTGCTGAATCCATCGAGAGCGAGTCACGCAATCGCGTTCTCGCCGCACACCGGAGCATCTGTGCTGAATGAGTTTCAATATCGCTGCTTTGGCCGGTACCGGGAAGCCGGGATTGTAGTCCTACTAACGGTCTTGGCGCTCTCAGTTCGCCTCTACCGGGTCGACTTTAACAGCCTGTCCGAGGACGAGGTGGCCAAATGGTCGGCCGTTCAAGAGTATCGGCACGGACACTTTGTCGGTGTCAATAGCGAGCACCCGATGCTGCCGAAGATGCTGGCTTGGGCCAGTCTGACAATGGGTGACCGATGGGGCCAAGTAGCCGCGACGCCTGGCTGGTCCTCGCTAAACCCTGAGGGCTGGCTTCGTCTGCCCAACGTCTTATTGGGTGCCGCCAGCACCGTGATCCTTTATTTGCTTTGCCGGCGAATGATGGGTGTTGCCGGGTCTTTTGCGGCGAGTTTCTTCTGGGCAGTTGCGCCGCTGCCAGTCGCGCTGAATCGACTCACGAAGGAGGAAACGCCGCTCACGTTTTTCACGCTACTGGCTTGTTATTTCTACTGTCGCGCCGCCCAGGCAGATGCGGACAAGAGTGCATGGCGATGGTACGACCTGAGTGCTATCGGCTTTGGTCTGGCTTTGGCCTCGCAGTACATTCTTCATCTTCTTGGATTGAATGCACTCGCCTGGTTTCTTGCCGGAAGAATAGGGCTGAGTCGCAAGCCGTCTCACTTCAGCTATAGGCGGTTCTTCCTCGTCATGTTCCTCACCTTTGTTGTGGTGAACCCGGTCGTTCTCTCTCCGGCCAATTTCAATGCCATCGTGCATTGGCTCCATCATGACGGAGTCAGGCACAGTGGCTACGATTTCGACGGCACGCTGTATATGAACTTCCCCGCGCGTCTGTTTGCTGGAGTGCCGTGGTTCTACTATCTCTGGCTGGTGCTGGTAAAGACACCGATTCCGATCCTCATAGCCGTCATTGTTGGCTCCGTACTGCTTTTGCGAGATCGCCGGACACTTGCGTCGTGCTTTTTTCTATCGTTCGGGGTGGTTCAATTACTCGGGCTGTCTGTCAGCGGAGCCAAGTGGATCCGATATTCACTTCCGCTCCTGCCCTTCCTCTACCTGGCAGGCGGATATGCAGTTCAACAAACCCTGAAGGCCGCGAAAGGAAAAGTCCTGTCCCAGGCCCTTGTGGGTGCTGTCGCGGTCATATTGCTTGGATGGCCGCTTGTTGAATTGCAGTCTTGGGCGCCCTACTATTCGTTCTACCTGAACTCAATTGGCGGAGAGAAGAAGAACATTACACGCTACTTTGCAATGGATGAAGTGTCCGAGTTTGACACGCGCGAGGTAGCGCAAAAGATGTGTCCGTTCGCGCCCGCTGCGGCGACGGTAGCAACCGCAAGACCGATGAGCATGGCCTATTACCTGCACGCCTGCGGGCGCCCGGACCTTCAGATTGTGCCGCTTTACGACCCGCATTATGCACCGCGGGACGGAGATCTGATCGTGCTTGAGCCTTCGCGCCGTTTCTTTGAGACGCAGAGATTTTTCGATGCTTTGGGAAGCTCTGGGATGCCCCACAGTGACATCCGCGTCGGACCGGTTTTGGCCAGCACCATTTATCTGTTCGATCCGTCCGTGACGAGAACAAAGAGCGGGGAAAAGTTCAGGCTAACCCAGTTGCGGGGCGGACCACCTCGGTTCGAGAACGATGCTCAAGAATCCGCATCGACCACCACGAGCAGGTTTGGATTCTCAGATCTCACCAGGAGACGCTTACAATGACTCCGTTTTACCACGCGAAAAAATCTGATGGGCGCTGGTTTGTGCGCGCATTCGCTTTGTTGATTATCGGCGTCCCAGCAGTTGCACAGCAGGCAAATGTATCGGCACCTCTGAGCGCTGATGAAGTGATGGGACGTGTCGTGGAGATGAACGACGCGCGTGCCAAAGCACTCGAAAGCTACTCCAGTGTTCGCGCCTATCACTTGGAATGCCACTGTGTGTCACATAAGAAGGCCGACATGGTCGTACGCACTGACTACCAGGCGCCGAATAAAAAAGAGTTCACGATCGTGTCAGAGAGCGGTTCTGGCACGGTGCGGGACCGGGTGTTCAAGAAACTCCTGGAGGCGGAACAGGAGTCGATGCGGGAGGAGAATCAGCAGCGTTCGGCGATCACACCCGAGAACTATACATTTCAACTGTCTGATTACGAGAAGACCGGTACGGACGAATTCTATGTGCTCGATGCGCAGCCGCGAAGCAAGAACAAGTTTCTGTTTCGAGGCCACATTTGGGTGAATGCAAAAGACTTCGCGATAACTCAAGTCGAGGGCGAGCCGGCTGTTAACCCTTCCTGGTGGACCGTCAAAACTGACTTCAAACGTCGCTACCGGAAAATCGGTGACTTCTGGTTGCCGGAATCCAACGAGAGCGAAACCAAAGTGCGCGTTTTCGGCACAGCAGTTCTCAGCATTGAATATCGCGATTACCGGATCACCCAGGCTGGGGCCGCAACCGTAGCCTCGCCCCACAGCGAAGCACTAGCAGCAACAGTAGCTGAAGAGTTTTAAATGGCAAACCCATGTCCTCGCCAACCTTAGCGCCACCGAAACCAGTCGCGCCAGGTAGCACTTCGCCCGCCACTTCCCAACAGCTCCGAAAATGGATTGGGCCGCTGGCCCTGGGACTCATACTTGTTCTGATACCGGCGCCCTCCGGCCTGACCACGACAGCGTGGCATTACTTCGCACTATTCGCCGCTGTCATTGTCGCCCTCATTACGGAACCGCTGCCCGGCGCAGCCATCGGTTTTATCGGCGTTACAGTTGCCTCCGCGCTGTTGTTGGTTGGGAAAACGCCGGCCGACGCCACCAAATGGGCTCTCTCGGGATTCTCCAATGAAGCGGTATGGCTCATTTTCGCCGCCAACATGTTCGCGCTGGGATATGAAGTCACCGGTCTTGGCCGGCGCATCGCGTTGCTGCTGGTCAAGGCACTGGGCCGCCGCACCCTTGGTCTCGGTTATGCCATCGCGCTCTCCGATCTCGTTCTTGCCCCGGTGATGCCGTCCAATACCGCACGCAGCGGTGGCACCGTGTATCCCATCGTTAAGAACATCCCACCGCTCTATGGTTCCTTTCCCAACAATAGTCCGCGAAAAATCGGTGGATACCTGCTGTGGACCGGCTTTGCCACCACCTGCGTCACCAGTTCCATGTTTTTGACCGCGCTCGCTCCCAACCTGCTCTCAGTGGAAATTGCGCGCAAGGTCGCGCACGTGGATATCTCCTGGGGCTTGTGGGCGCTGGGCTTTCTGCCGGTCGGAATCCTGTTGTTCGCGGCGACACCGTTGCTTGCCTATTTCCTTTATCCGCCCGAGATCAAGCGTGGCGACGAGGTTGCGCGCTGGGCGGGCAACGAGCTCATCAGCATGGGACGGATCACTCCGCCGGAAGTGACCATGGGTTTGCTGGCCGTGGCAGCGCTGGTTGGCTGGATCGGCGGCAGCCGCTGGATAAGCCCGGTCACCGTAGCTCTGGCCGTAATCTCCGTGATGCTACTCGCCAAGGTGGTCACTTGGAATGACATCCTTGCTAATAAACAGGCCTGGAGCGTCCTGGTCTGGTTTGCCACGTTAGTTGCGATGGCTGAAGGGCTCGGCAATGTCGGCTTCCTCGCCTGGTTCGGCTCCCGGGCAGCCAGTTACATGACCCGCATTCCACTGGTTCCCATGATGATCGCGGCCGTCACAGTTTTCTTCGTCATTCACTATCTGTTTGCCAGCATTACGGCGCAGGCGACCGCGCTGCTGCCCGTTTTCCTGCTGGCCGTCCTGTCGGTGCCGGGCGTTCCTGCCAGGGCAATCACGCTAGTTCTGGTTTACTCGCTGGGTTTGATGGGCGTCCTTACTCCTTACGCCAGTGGGCCTGCGCCAATCTGGTATAGCAGCGGCTACATCCCCACCAAAGACTTCTGGAGGTTAGGAGCGATTATGGGGGCACTCTATCTGGTTGTGCTGCTTGCTGTCGGTATACCCTTCGCCACGAAGCTAACACATTGAAGCTGATGGCCACCTGATGAATGTTTTTCATGCTGCAGCCAACCCGTACTTGCGGCGGCTGACCATATGGCCACGGGCGGTGGGTTGGCTTACGGCGCAGGTCTCGATGGTTATCGGCTTTAAAGACAATGCCTGGAATTGTGTTTTAAAAAGAAGCATCGCCGTGCGCTGCATTTGTGGCTCGGCGCTCCTAATGATCACTACGGCAGTCCCGCTTCCTGAACGCAGCTGAGAGCACCGTACTCTAAGCAGAAATGCGCACCGATGGTGCGCGCAAGGGATCTGGTCCACGGCTGTCGACCTTTGATGTTTTCGACTTCGACACATGACACAACAAATTGCGTATCAGTCCGTGCCCAGACCCTGCATCTGGTTATGACCTTTTGAAGGCAGCTGCCCCCATGCGGGCACACGCAATGCGATTTCAATGGTCCAAATCCTTCGCCTACAAGAAGTTCCGCGTGGCCCACGAAATGCTTTTATGGATGCGTGCGGCAAGACCGGGTACCTGACGTTCTGACCTGATCCGCGTGGAGATCCACAACAGGGGAGAGCGATGCTGCCTGGAAAGGAATCAACGTAAATGGCGACTTGGGACCATCCTTCGGAGTTAGTTCAGCGAATCGCATACCCGACCGTTCAGAGGACGAGGCTGCGAATTGACTTGCGGGTTGCCGCACTGCCGGCGGAAGAGAAAAAGCAGCTTCCGGTCCCTTACCGTCAGCAAGGAGGCGAAGAGGGGTCCTTATTTCGAGAAATTGAACCAGGCGCGAAGTTAGGGAGAAATCCCTTGGCGGGAGCTGGCGCACTGGCCTTGCAGTGTTTCCTCTTGTTGGCCGTCGTTGTCATCCCGCTGTTTCACACAGAGCCACTCCCCAAAAGGGAAACACTGACGATGTTGTACCTGCAGCCGCCGCCGGCCGCGGCTGGCAATGCCACGAAGCTTCGAGCACCCACACCTCCGTCTCCGTCGACACTTACCCGGACAAGCACTGGCATCCCCGCGCCAACGCATAAAACGCAAGAAGCCCCGCCACCTCCGGTCGGTACAACGGGCGGTGTCGTCGGGGGAGTCCTTGGTGGAGTGGTCGGCGGCGTTCCCGGCGGAGTGTCTAACGAAATGCTGAATAATGCGCCAAGCATTCCAGTCCTTGCGAAATCGCCCGTGCTGACGCCGGTAAAGAGAATCCGTGTCGCCTCCCGGGTGGCCGAGGCGAACCTAATCCACGACGTTACGCCGCAGTATCCGCCGGAGGCGGGGCGTGCGCGTCTTGAAGGCACGGTTGTGCTGATGGCTGTGATCGGCAGCGACGGCAGCGTCCGGGATGTGCGAGTCGAGAGCGGCTTACCAGTACTGGCGCAAGCCGCTATCGATGCGGTGAAGCAATGGCGTTACAAACCGTACCTGGTAGACGGGGAGCCGGTTGAAGTTGACTCCCGAATCACGATTAATTTCACGCTCTCGGGAGCTTAGGAGTGTCGACCATGCAGAACAGTACCCACGCCTCGCCGAACCGACCTTTGGAAGCGCTCTTGAAACGAGCACAGTTTCTAGTGCTGATCGTTCTGAGTGGAGTGAGCCTTGTAGCTCCGATGTCGGCGCAGCCTTTTACAACGGCAAATGCGATAACTGGAAGCATCCTCGGTACGGTCGTCGACACCACTGACGATCCGATTCCCGGCGCCAACGTGATTCTTCAAGGGCCGGCTGGCGAGCGTCTTAGGTCCGTCACAAAGGACGACGGAGGTTTTGCCTTCGACCAGATCCCGGCAGGAGTCGCCTATCAGGTCACCGTCACCGCTGAAGGATTTGCAGACTGGAACTCGTCCATTACGGTCGAACGGGGTCAGAACAAGACGCTACCCGAGATCAAACTTCGCATCCTGGCTGTACAGCGGGCAGTCACGGTGAGTTACTCCTCAAAAGAAGTCGCTACCCAACAGCTCAAAGCGGAAGAACAGCAGCGCGTTCTGGGTTTCATACCGAATATGTATGTCGTGTATGAGCCTCACCCCGAGCCACTCACTACGAGCATGAAGTTTCACATGGCCTACAAAGACCTTACTCATCCCGTTTTCTTTGCCCGCACGGCCGCGTGGGCGGGATTCGAGCAGGCCGCCGGTCTTCGTAATTACCCGCAAAATACAAGAGGATATGGAGAGCGGCTAGGGACCGGCCTTGCCGACAACGTTACCGAAGGCTTGATCGGCAATGCCGTTCTGCCATCGCTGCTGCATCAAGACCCTCGATATTTTTACCAAGGCAGCGGTACTAGGAAGTCCCGGGCACTCCACGCCATGTTGGCTGCATTTGTCTGTAAGGGGGACAACGGAAAGACGCAGCCCAATTACTCCACGTTGGGCGGCAGTTTGATTTCCTCTTCCATTTCCCTGGCGTACTACCCAAGTTCGGACCGCAATGCTCAGCATGTATTCAGAAACGTTGGAATCGGAATGGGTCTGCATGTTGGTGGCGGTTTGGTGCAAGAGTTTATCTTGGACAAACTCACAAGCAGAGGTAAGCACTAGTTTCAAGCGCTGTACACGTCTTTATGCCGGCACGTCGGAGCGGTGACACGAGGCGGTAATTGCGATGCGCGTTAGCTGGGCTCTCTCAATTACGCCCAAGCCGCACGCATCGCACGCCCCTCCGACGGCTCTAAGGACGGAAGCGATTCTGCTCGAAAATCTGGAGGAGGCGTTCGTACGAAGATTCTCTATTTCAATCCCGAATCTGTACATGGCAAATACGTCGACATCATCAGGCAGAGAGGGCACGATGTGGCGACCGCGAGCAGTGGCATCGACGCACTTGCAATGATGCACAGGCAGATCTTTGATGCCCTCGTGATGGATTGTGCGCAGGATACGCTGGACATTCTGGCCTTCACGGCTAAGGCGCAAGGCTTGCAACCATCGCTAGCGGTGTTTCTCGCCGACGAGTGGGGCGATGAGCTTGTACCCGGCCTGGAAGCACTCGGGCATGTGCTTACGATGTTGGAGGATGATGAGTGTGCCATGCTTGCGGTTGAGAGCCGGATGGCCTGATGCCGAACGATAGGAGAAGCAGCTCATGCATGACATATCTCCTGTCGAGTTTCACAAAGAGGTTGTCGATCTTCGGAAGCAAGAAAGCAAGTTGAAGAAGTCCCTCTCGATTCCGAGGCGGAAGCTATATCGGGAAAGACTTGTCGAAAGCCTCGTCGCACAAGAATCTCTATGCCGTGTTCTGCCCACCGACAATTTGGATTGCCTGCCTGTCTCGATCAGAGGGACGCGCGGACGTGAGGAAGTGGATGTCGCCAGGCGCCGTCCAGGGACATGCTCTGCGCTGCACTCTTTTGTTTGTCGCTATCGCCAGCGACCGCTCCTAGCTAGTCCTTTCGGGGATTGATCCCCTTGGCCGAAGCCTTTCTCCTGGCTTCTATTTCGTTCATAGCGGCCATGAGTAGGATTTCTGCAAGAGTGAAGCCATTAATCGTGTTTTGCGTGATCTTGAACATAAACGACATCATCCTGATGGACGCCAGGGATCTTGCAGGTAGTGGGCCAGTCCGCGCCGCAACCTAAGGGCCCGACAAGATGAGGTGCGACCGAGTCTTCCGCCACATCGCCTGCCCACTCATGGTCAATGCCTCAATACGGGCAGCTCCAGAAAAAGTACTCACCCCTATGTCATTGCTGAAAAGCAGCTTGCGATGGAATTGATTTGGAGGCCCGCTTGCGATCATCTGCTAAGGACAGCCTCGTGAAGAGGCAATTCTGAGATAGGAGGAACGACCATGTGCTCTCCGATGTTAGCTGCGCAGACAGCGCCGACCAGCGCCTCACTCGTGCAAGGCGCTTGCAGTGACACATGCCCTCCAGTTCACCAGAAGTATGAGGCCGAATTTAATCCTCTACATATGAACTGGGTCTTGGCCGACAACGAAAAAGGAAATTCCCAGGCCCAAATGCGATGGGTGGCTGACCGATAAGCATGCCGGCCTCGAATACTTATATAAGAACTGCATGGGTTGCTCTTCCATCCGCCTACGGCGGTCGCGTTTCAAGTGTTGTCGCTTTCGGCTGTGTACTTGTCGTGATCGGCGCATATTGTTTTTGTCCGAGCGCTTCAGCAAACGCCTGCCGAAAAGCCGTAATAAAGCGATCGCATATTGATTTATCGGCATTTCAAGTACAGTCCCGCGGCCGGGACCACCCTCGGCTGGTCCGCCCAAATTCGGTCAGTGCCCTTGGCAGGTCATTCGATGTCTGTGTAGGAGCAATTGGTAGACAGGCATTTTCATCGACTTGCAACTGGCCACTTCTGGCAGCCGGATTGCGAATACGAAGTGCGATCTTCAAATTGCACCTGGGGATTTAGGCCATGCTCGGACAACTGATGAACATCCCGACTGACACACTCATTGACATGCTGTACGTAATCCTCGCCGGTGACATCGCAATCACTGCAAACGATGCGTCGGAAATCGAACAGATTCAACGCGAGTTGCAACGTAGAGGTGAAGACCAATGCTGGAGCTTTCAAACGGTTAACTGAGAGAAGCATGCAATCAGTTTCTTGGACGCGTGCTGAACCCAAAGTGTCGGAAGAGCACAAAGACGAGTAAGGAAGGGAAAATGACGCCGCTAACAGAAACTGAAGAGCTAAACGGATCACTGAGCGCCGAAGGGATTGCACGATCAACCGTTGCGGGTGCACCGCTCAGCTCAGATGAACTGAGCAGGATCGATGCTTACTGGCGGGCGTGCAAATACCTGGCTCTAGGAATGATCTATCTTCAGGCGAATCCTCTCTTACGCGAGCCCCTGAAGCCAGAACATATCAAGAGCCGACTGCTCGGCCATTGGGGCTCAAGCCCGGGGCTCGCCTTCATCTACACCCATCTGAGTCGCCTCATAAAAAGAGACGACCTCGAGATGATGTTTCTCGCGGGCCCAGGACACGGGGCGCCGGGAGTTTTAGCGCCTATATATCTGGAAGGCACGTACAGTGAAATCTATCCGGAGAAAAGCCAGGATGAGAAGGGACTGCGAGAGTTTTTCAAACAGTTCTCGTTTCCCGGCGGTATCGGCAGCCACTGTACTCCAGAGACGCCGGGTTCGATTCATGAAGGAGGGGAACTCGGATATGTGCTCTCGCACGCCAGCGGAGCCGCGTTTGACAATCCCGACCTGATTGTGGCGGCGGTTGTGGGTGACGGCGAAGCTGAAACTGGGCCGCTCGCGACCTCATGGCACATCAGCAAGTTTCTGAACCCGATCCGCGATGGCGCTGTTCTACCGATACTTCACCTCAATGGATACAAGATCAACAATCCGACTTTGCTGGCACGGATTACTCACGACGAACTGGAGGACTTGTTACGCGGGTATGGCTGGAATCCCTACTTTGTGGAGGGATCCGATCACGACAGCATGCATCAGGCAATGGCCGCGACGCTTGAGCAGTGCATCGCGGAAATTAAAGGCCATCAGCAGGAGTGCCGGAAGAGCGGTCTTGCCACACGGCCGCGCTGGCCGATGGTGGTATTGCGCTCGCCCAAGGGATGGAGCGCACCGGCGCTGGTAGATGGGCATCACATTGAAGCGTTCTGGCGTTCGCATCAAGTTCCCCTGACCGACGTGAAGACGAACCCGGAACACCTGCGCCTACTCGAAACCTGGCTGCGATCGTTCAAGCCCGAAGAGTTCTTCGATGAATGCGGGAGAGTGCGACCGGAGATCGTAGCATTTGCGCCGAAAGGGCAGCGCCGCATGAGCGCCAGTCCGCACGCGAATGCAGAGCTCAGGAAGACTCTGCGCTTGCCCGAGTTTCGCGATTATGCCGTCAAGATCGACCGCCCAGGAAATACCGAAGTGGAGAACGTGCCTCCGCTGGGACGTTTTCTGCGCGATGTCATGAAGTGGAATATGGACAGCTTTCGGGTGTTCGCCCCAGACGAGAACACGTCCAACAAGCTGGACGCGATTTATGAGGTCTCGAAGAAATTCTGGATTGCTGAAAGTTTCCCCGAGGACTGTGATGGAACCGAACTGTCTTCGGACGGACGCATTGTCGAAATGTTGAGCGAGCACACGATGGAAGGCATGCTCGAGGGCTACTTGCTTACGGGTCGCAACGGCTTCCTATCGTCGTATGAAGCTTTTGTGCATGTGATCGACTCGATGTTCAATCAGCACGCCAAGTGGCTGTCCATCTGCAACCATCTATCTTGGCGCCGCAAGATCGCATCGCTGAACCTTCTCATTACCTCAACCGTGTGGCGTCAGGATCACAACGGCTTCACGCACCAGGATCCTGGCTTCCTGGATGTAGTACTAAACAAAAGTGCCGCCGTTACGCGCATCTACCTCCCGCCAGATGCCAATTGTCTCCTGTCCGTAGCCGATCATTGCCTGCGCTCGGAAAACTACATCAACGTAATTGTCTCGGATAAACAGCGCCATCTGCAGTACCTGGATATTGATGTTGCCACTACGCACT
The DNA here is from genome assembly GCA_963749985.1 of uncultured Acidobacteriaceae bacterium. GTDB lineage: Bacteria > Acidobacteriota > Terriglobia > Terriglobales > Acidobacteriaceae > Sulfotelmatobacter. Next base: position 239,449 of record CAVVOS010000014.1, read on the forward strand.
GCACAAAAGGTATCGGTATCTGGAATTGGGCCAGTAATGATGAAGGCCAGGAACCCGATGTTGTCTTTGCTGCAGCAGGCGACATCCCTACCCAGGAAGCCCTGGCTGCAACAGCACTGCTCAGAGAGCGTTTCCCGGACCTCAGAATCAGATTCATCAACGTTGTCGACCTGTTCAAGTTGCAACCGAGCACGGAACATCCGCATGGCTTAACGGACGCAGACTTCGATTCTCTCTTTACCGTCGACAAGCCGATCATCTTCAACTTTCATGGTTATCCCTGGTTGATTCACCGTCTCGCCTACCGCCGCACGAACCATCGGAACCTTCACGTACGGGGTTACAAGGAGAAGGGGAACATCAACACACCGATGGAGCTGGCAATCAACAACCAGACGGACCGATTCAGTCTCGCCATCGACGCGATTGACCGCATCCCGAAACTGCAACGAATCGGCGCGCACGCCAAAGAGGTATTCCGGGATTGCCAGATCGCATGCCGCCGTCATGCTTACGAGCACGGAATCGACAGTTCTGAGATTAGCGGTTGGAAGTGGACGTGCGCGGTGAAGTGAGCGAGCGTCAGCAATTGCTATGGACTGGGGCAATGTAGGAACAGCAACGTGGGCGAATTACGACCTTTTGCGGATCACACAAATTGTCCCAGTGAGGTGTTGCCAGCCGGCGCATTCTTGCAGATCTGAGAGGAGTCGATCATGATTACTAAAGCCGCCGCAAAGCGGCGCGCAGTGCCGGATACCAAGAAGCTCGTCGCCAAGTATGGGTGTGGTCCCGTGCACTTCTCCGGAACGGACGAGGCACTGTATGAACGGCATTTGCTGTTCGACAGTGGTGTCGACCTGGCGGCCGCAACTGCGCGTGATCGGTTCGAGGCCCTTGCACGGTCGGTGCGAGACGTTCTATCTCAGAGATGGCTCTTGACCGAGAAGACTTACGAGGAGAAGAACCCCAAGCGCCTCTATTACCTTTCGATGGAGTTTCTCATCGGCCGCTCACTGGCGAATAATGTTACGAACCTTCTGCTCGCTTCGCTAACAGATCAGTTCACCCAGGATAAGAAACTGGACCTGCTCGAGGTATTGGAGCAGGAGCCCGATGCGGGACTTGGCAACGGCGGCCTTGGACGCCTGGCGGCCTGCTTCATTGAATCCGCCGCGACGATGCAGCTACCCGCCATGGGACACGGATTGCGCTATGAGTATGGCATTTTCAAACAGTCCATTCAGAACGGATGGCAGCAGGAAATGCCGGACAACTGGCTCCGTTCTCCCGATCCGTGGGAGATCGCTCGCCCGAACGAGAAGGTGGAAGTCAGCGTGGGTTGCTCGTTCGAACTCAGCGGAGGCAGCCTGCGCCCCGTGCCCGGGCGTCCATCGACACTGTTCGGTATCCCATTCGACCGCCCTGTAATCGGATACGGCGGTTCCACGATTAACACGCTACGCCTCTGGGCGGCAGCAGCGCACGACTACTTTAACTTTGAAGAGTTCTCCCACGGCGATTTCGTAGAGGCATTTACTCAGACCCTTGGGGCCGAAACCCTAACACGCGTCCTCTATCCCGACGATTCAAGAGTTATGGGGCAGGGTCTGCGACTGCTGCAAGAGTACTTCCTTGTTGCCTGCTCTCTCGCGGATGCGGTACGTCGCTTCCAACGCTCTAACTCGGATTGGAGCTTGTTTGCAGAGAAAGTGGCGATTCAAATGAACGATACTCACCCCTCTCTGGCCGTGCCTGAACTCATGCGAATTTTGTTGGATCAGGTGCACCTGGAGTGGGACGAAGCCTGGCAGATCACACAGAACACGCTGGCGTACACGAATCACACCCTGTTGCCGGAAGCGCTGGAAAAGTGGCCAGTGAAGTGGTTTGAAGAAATGCTGCCCCGGCAGCTCGAGATCATCTATGAAATCAATCGCCGCTTTTTGGGCGATGTCCGCGGACGGGTTCCGGGCGACCAGGAACGGACCCAACGTGTGAGCCTCGTGGAAGATGGTTCAGAAAAAAAAATTCGTATGGCCAATCTGGCGGTCGTAGGTTCTCACAGCACCAACGGTGTGGCAGAGATTCACTCCAAGCTGTTGCGCGAGACCACGCTCAAAGACTTGGCAGAAATCTTTCCGGATCGTTTCAACAACAAAACGAATGGAGTCACACCCCGGCGCTGGCTGCAATTATGCAATCCCGGACTTTCTGGACTCATCACCAATGCCATTGGAGATGCCTGGATCCGCGATCTAAGCGAATTAAGCAAGCTCAAAGCATTTACCGACGACAAGGCCTTCCGTGATGGCTTCCGCAAAGCCAAGCGCAAAGCCAAGCGACAATTCTGTGATTGGCTCCGCTGGTCGGCAGGGCAGACGGTTGACCCGGAGTCGATCTTCGATTGCCAGGTCAAACGCATCCACGAGTACAAGCGCCAATTCCTGAATGCACTGCGGATCGTTGTGCTCTACAACCGGCTGCGCCAGGACCCGGGGCTCAACCTATACCCACGTACGTTCTTTTTCGCCGGCAAGGCCGCGCCTGCCTACAGGCTCGCCAAGGTGATCATCAAGTTCATTAACAATCTGGCGGCGACCATCGATGGCGACCCCACAGTGCGCGGACGGCTTAAGGTCGTATTCCTGCCCGACTACTGCGTCTCGCTGGCGGAGCATCTCATTCCCGCCAGTGACGTTTCCAACCAGATTTCGACGGCAGGCTATGAAGCCAGTGGTACCAGCAACATGAAGTTCATGATGAACGGTGCATTGACGATCGGCACACGAGACGGCGCGACCATCGAGATGGCAGCAGATGCGGGCGAGGAGAACTTCTTCCTCTTCGGTTTGACGGCTGAGCAGGTGATTGGCAGTCGCGGATGGTACAACCCGCAGTGGCATTACGAACACGAGGCTGAGACCCGCCAAGCCCTGGACCTGATTTTCTCGGATCATTTCAGCTGCGGCGAACTGGGTGTCTTCGAGCCATTGCGAGACATGTTGCTGACACACGGCGACCACTACATGCATTTGGCGGACCTGAACTCATACCTCACGTCAGACGCGCAGATGAGCGCGTTATATGCCGATTCCGACGCGTGGGCGCGCAAAGCCATCTTGAATGTTGCGGGCTCGGGGAAGTTCTCCAGCGACCGCACCATCGCTGAATACGCAACCGAGATCTGGAACGTAAAGCCGTGTCCAATCCCAGAAAAAGCGTAAAGAGGACGAGAACCCCGCAGCGTATCCGAATGGGGAAAAGGACTGCACTTATTGGTTTAGTCTTCGCATTCCTGCTGCTCTGCTCCGCCCAGTCTTTTCAGCCAGCGCCGAAACTGTATCGCGCCAAGCCGGAGGACGTGCCGCCGTGGGCGGAGCAGGGGAATTTTCGTTTCATCCGTCTGGACGGCGGGCAAATCGAGAGCTGGAAGGCCGAGCGGACCTGGTGGGGTAGCAAGTTCAGCGCCGAAGAGAAGGACGTACTGACCCACATCTATGACCGCGATTTCGGGCAAATGCTCGGGTTGCTCAAGGAGGCGGATTTCAACTGGATCTGGGTCACCTGGAGCAGCGGCTGGTCGCTTAAAGACGAGAACGAGAACCGGGAGAATCTGAAAAAGGTAATCGCCCGTTGCCATGAGAATGGCATCCACGTCTCGGCTTATCTGTCAGCTTCCAACATGTTCCGTACGAGCGCCTACCGCGACGATCCGGAAACCAAGAAATACGGGCTGTGGATGCACCACATCCCCTGGTTCTATGCCGGCCCCACCAAAACCGATCTGCAGATTTCGTGGGACCGCCGTCTGGCCGACGCGCGCAAGCCCGGCTGGCGGGCTTATCTCTTGAACAAGGCGGAACTGGCGGTGGACGCCGGCGTGGACGCGATCGCATGGGACAACATGATCGGTTATGACGACGGCCTGGCACAGTTGCTTGACGACACCGAGCGGATGGCGGAGCGGAAGGCGCGGGAAACCGGCCGGCCCAAAGTCATGGTTGAAGCGAATATTCATATTTCGCCGGATCGGTTTGCGATGAATGACATTAACGAGGTGATCTGGGAGGAGGATGGCAAGGACACTCCGGGGGTGTGGGACGGTCATTGGCAGGTGGACAACGCGCGCAAGATCAAATTCCTGAGCGGAGAGAAGCAGCTTTGGCAGCCCCTGATGTATGAGAACGACCTTTACCACTGCGGCCCGCGCGAACGCTGCATCCCCAGCCCAGCCGAGCAAAAGCTCTCCATCGGCGAGGCCTATGCTTTTGGTGCAGCCACCTCGCGCAACATAGAGGGCCGATTCCTCGCAGCGCTGATCAATGGCGAGCCGGAGGCTCAGGAGGCCTGGACGGCCATGGCTCAATACAACCATTTTATGGTCGAGTATCCAGAGCTGTATCACCAGGCGGAGCCGGCGGCGCGGATCGCCTTGCTCTCCGCGGAGCCGTACGACCCGCTGGCCGACGAATTCCTCAAGCAGAGCGTCTTCTTCGAGACCAAAGTGCTCGCGCACTTGGACAAGGGAGTTCCCCTGGACCGGTTCAAGGTGTTGGTGATGCCGGCTGACCTGCCCAAGCTCAGCGCCGAGCAAAAAGTCCGGCTGCATGCGTTTACCGCCGGCGGGGGCGTTATCATCAGGGCCGGAAGGGCGGAGCCGGGAATTGCGGCGCGCGCCGAGGACGCCGCAGGAGGGCCTCGCCTCAGTTTAGAGCCGCGCGGTTACGTGTTGGGCCAGTTAACTCGGAAACCCGGCGGCAGAACTTTGATTCTCCACTTGCTCAACTACGATCATCTGGCCCCGGCAGAGAACGTGAAAGTCCGGCTCGATTTGATCGGGCTGGTCGATCTGCGAGAAACAAAGGACCTCAGCGACTGGAAAGTAAAAGTCCTTTCGCCGGACGCGGCCCAGCCTCAGCTGGCTGGCCTCTCTCTGCACGGCAGCGTCTGCGAGTTTACCCTGAGGCGGATCGATCACTATACCGTGGTGACTCTCTCGGCCAGGCCGGGGCCGTAGTTTGAAATTGGCAAATTTGGCACAGACATGTCGGAAATCTTACGTAGCATTCCATCTGTCGCGGCACGCTCGCGGTATCGGCCTCTCCAATCGTTTGTTAGAAGCAGGCGGACATCTGTGCTGAGACTCAACACTTTGAATCAGCCAAATATTTTTCCATCCATACCGTCCATACCGTGATCGGGGCAATTCGAGTGAATCAACGTTTCTTTTGTGACTCATGTTCCAGATGTGATAAAAGGTAAGTAACGGTAAAGACGTCGGTTTTTGACATCTTATTGAACGCAAAGAGTCTGTCCGAAAGAGCCTTTTCGAATCCCACTCTCTCCGCCAGTTTCTTTAATCGATGTTACCCCATTTAGCTCGCGGGTCAATCACGTGGCGAACGACGACGGAGTGCTCGCGACCAGCGGAACTCGTTCAGACTCTAGATCGGCTATTCTCGTAGCACCATGACCAATGACGAACGCACGCAGCGAGCGTCCACCCTGATCGCCACCATCAGAAGGGAACTCCCCGAGTTCGCAAAAGCGTGCGCGGATGACACGGAACTGGTGTTGCTCCACCAAGATGCCTTTGCCGCCGGCTACCAAGACGGCGAATACATGCTCCTCGGCATGGCGATCAAGTATGCAGGTCTGCGTGGAAAGGAAGTCCGCGTGATTGGAAAGAACGGGAGCACTGTCGGCGAACCTGAAGGCACAATTCATTGAGGGAGATACCGGCTAACTGGATCGTGACTTGAAGCCGCCATAGGTCAGGTAGACGCCGAGGACGAGCGAAATAGCCGTGTACATGTAGAAGAGTTGTCGGTAGTGAAGTTGCCCAAGGAAAAATCCCGCTTCCATCTCAGGCGGCAGGAACAAGAAGAACAGACTCTTGATCAGCGTCATCCAACCGACGAGGGTGACGATCACCGCTAGCACACCCCCCGACCAGATATTGTGCGCGAGGACCATCGCCAGCCCAGCGACCAACATGATTGCGCCAAGGACGAACATCATTGATGGATCGCGAAGAACTGCTCTCACCGACTCCAAAGTCGCTTGCTTGCGGGTGACCATGGATAGCGCGACGAGAATACAGTACAGCCCAATCAGCCTGCTAAGAAAAAGTGTACGCGACGACATAGTGCCCTCCAAACGAATCAGGGATTTGTCTGCCAAAGATATAGTGAGCAACGCAAATTGTCCCTCTCGGATTGGCATGCGCGCCTAGCGCGTCATGGGCCATCAATTCTTTGGCGACCTTTTTCGCGAGCGCAGGATCGATCCCGCGAGCGACCTAGATGGCCATCAGTTCCTTGTGCTCGCCCTTGTCGTCTGCTTGGAGTTCCGCACGTTCAAGCGTGAGGTGTACAAAGGGGATCGCCTTTCCCACTAATGCCTGGGAACGTTCCGTACGGCAATGAGCGAAACCTGCTCCAAGTCTGGGTAGTGTTCCTCTTTGTCGGGGCTGCGGTCCCCTGGCGCGATCTGCTGGATGGTCGTTTGCGCAGGCAGTTTACCCTTGAAATATTTCCCGTACACTTCGTCAAACGCAGGTATGTCCGCTAAATTGTCGAGGTATACAACCGTCGACACGACCTGATCGAAATCCATGCCGGCTTCTTCAAGGTTGTCCATCTGGTTGCGCATCGTCTGACGGAGTTGAAGGGCGGTAGTCGAACTATAAACTCCTTCGTTCGGTCCGGGGATAAAGCCGCTCTTCGCGGAACAATACAACGTATCTCCGGCAAAGACGCAGGGGCTCGCCGTAGGACTTGGCGGCATGTTCTTGGGACGCACGGCCCGCCGTTCCTTCAGGTCGCGAACCGCAACGCCTGTATATTCGATCTGTGCGCCGTTGGGCAGGCTCGAAACTTCGATTGTGGCCCGTGCTGGCGTATTGCCGAACTCGAAGCGACGCGCATAGCGCTCGTTCATCACCCGCATCGGGATCTGCGCAGTCAAGTAGGGATTGACGAAAACCATGTGGCTGAGCTTCAGCCCAGCTGCTTCCACTACTGCTTTCATTCGGTCAAGCGCGAAGTCTACCTGAGTGGCATCGTCTGACACTTTGCCACCGGATGGGCCGGGCCCAGGCATGGCAGAAACGAACAAACGATCGTGGGTGAGAATGCCTGGTGAAAAAGGCTCGTCCGATTTGTAGTTCGGCGGATAGACGGCTCGCTTGTCGGAAAGATTGCGTACCGCAACCGCGTTGATCTCAATTGGGGGATCGGAAAGCGCGGCAACACCGAGAACAGCCCGCGCCGGCGGAATCTTTCCGAAGAACTCGCCGAAGGCCCGGTTCATTTCCGAATAGTGGCTGACGTCGGTGAGATACACGGTGGTGTAGACGACGTGATCCATCGTCAAGCCCGCGGTCTCGACGACGGATTTCAAATTACTGAGGGCGTGCCGCGCCTGCGCCGCAAAAGTTGCCGGTAACGCACCATCCGCGCCGCGCGGGCCCTGAGCGGAAATATAGATATAGTCTCCGGCATCCACGCTGGACGGGGCGGCGCGGCGAACCGCAGAAGATCCGTGAGGCGGTGGAGTCGCGCCCGCCTGCGCTTGTGCGCCGACAGCCGACCACAGCAGCAATGCAACGAAGAATGATTTCATTCGAGCCTTCCCTCACCATATAAGAAGGGGTAACGGCAGCTTGATCCAAACAGCTTTGCGCTTAGGGAGATCCCTTGTCCCCTGGTGAAAAACGCGGGAGATCGAGATGACGCCAAGCGGATAAGATCGCTAACTTGCCCGGCTTCCTTTTTGTGCGGCTCCCAGGATGCTGCGCAATCTTTGTCCCACAATGATTTCTTCGCCGGGTTGGATGGTCATCGAAACCAGCTCGATGTGGTCGGCTTCCGGCCGCTCTTTGCTGGTCGGATTGGGCCTGCCCTCGCGAACCGCTTTCACCAAGCTCGGATTATCCGCACCGAGCACTTCGATGACCGGGTCGCCGTCCCGCAAAGCCTGCACGCAGTCAGCGATGGTAAATCCCCACGCTCGCTGATCCCATGAAACGTTCAGCGTGGGATAGCGGTTCCCATCATCTGGAATGTATATCTTCGTTTGGACCCCCGGCACTGTCTCCACCAGCTTTCTGATGTTATCCACACGATCGTTCCACTCGCGGTAAAGTTTCTTGTCGTCCAGCTTCAGCCAAGTCTCAAGAGCGGTAAGGCAGCCGATCATTTCTTCTTTTCCAACCTTCATGGGTCGGCACACGGCCCCCTCGCGCGGGCTGGAGTTCATGACGGCCGCGTCGATCAGATCCTTGCGGCCGAGAAGCACTCCGCTGCACTGCGGCCCGCGCAGGCCTTTCCCACCGGAAAAGGTGTAAAGGTCAATTCCCATTCGGGCGTATAGCTTGGCATTATCAGCCGGAGGAATGCCCGCCGCGTCGTCAAGCAGAAGCGGCACCTTATGACCTTTCGCAATCGCGAGTTCTTTCTGCAGTTCATCACCCAAGTGCGTGGTATAGATCATTACGGTGTTTTGGTTGATGGCATTGGCAAGTTCTTCCGGTGAATAGGCGAGCACCAATTTCGCTCCGGTCAGGCGGATCGCACTGTCAAAAGCGCTCCGGCCGCCGGACATGACCACTTCATTCTTGAGGCCGGTGGTATCGGGGAGTTGCCAGATGAGCTTGTCATCGGTGCCGGCCATGCATCCGGCGGTTGCGACTGCCAAGGCCCCCGCGGCGCCCGAGGTAATCATTCCAGACTCGGCGCCGGTGAGTTCCGCCAGCCGCCGCCCGATGGCACGTTGCAAATCAAGCACATTTACGAAATACTGCGAGGCTTCGATCTGGGCTTCGCGAACTTCCGGAAACTCCAGAGACCCACTGAGGTAGGTCCAGGTGCCTCGGCAATTGATGACGGTCTTAACCCCCAGGCGGGTGTAAACATTTTGTCGCGGGTCTTTGCCTACGGCGGTGGCGGCCTTCGCGAAGAGGTCAGCTACGGCAATTTGGCTCAGCAGCGGAGCCGCCGCTGCCCATTTCATGAATGACCGACGACTGGAATTCAGAACGTGCATTGCGATACCTCCAGTACGAAGATGAATAGCCTCACCTCGACGCCTCCTCAATGTAAGCGACCACATCAGCGAGCTCACTGCTGCTGAGCCGCCGCCCGTAGTCGACAGGCATGGGATCTCCGATTTTCCGCTCGACGGAGAGCAGGCTGGATTTCATGAGCAGGTAAAACCGGCCATCGCCATCCTGCAATTGCAGAGAGGCGTTATCTTCATTTCGAATCATGCCGGAAAACTTTCGGCCATCCCGCGCAGCTGCGGTTGCAGTCTCTTGCGGTCCTTCGGCCGGCTTGAGAATCGCGTCGCGAATTTCGTCCGCCGGATGATCTCGTGCAAACCCCGCGAGGTCCCCGGCGACGAACTGCCCTCGGACCCCAATTTGGTGGCAGGCTGAACATCCGGCCTTTCCGAAGAAAAGATCGTGGCCCCGCGCTGGGTCGCCCGGCATGGAGTTCCCAGCGGACCTGCCTTGCAAAGAGCGCAGATACGCAAGGACCGCGTGAGCATCTTCTCTTCCAAGACTGGGGAATCCTGGCATCCCTTCTTCCGGAATTCCATCATGGATCACGCTGAGCAATGCCTCGTCCGAGAGCGACTTCACGCCGCCCCGGCGAATAATATCGGGTGCATGCTCACCACCGAGCGCATCGAGTCCGTGACAAGTCGCGCACTTCGCCTCGAAAACGCTCTTTCCCCTGAGGTCAACTTTCGGACCGGCAGCAGACGCCTCGCGGTTCGGGTCTTGGCAAAGGACATTGCCGACCACGCCGAGAGAAATCAACACCACCCCAAACTTGAGAACGATTTGCCCGGCCACGCCGCGCTTCTCGACTTTCGCTCCTAGGGAGATTCGCCCGGGAAGTCGCAATATTCCACTCCGTGAAAACAGATTCTTAGGAATCGGTGACATCGGACGGTGAACCTGATATACCACAGAATCTGCTTGACGCAAATCCAATTGTTTCGTTTCATTGGGTTTTGTTTCGTCCGGTGAAAGTGCGCAGTACATTAAATCGGCTGCCCAGGAATATGACGATACGCGGATTAGAAATCCGGTCATTTCATGGCACAGGTATCGGGGTAGCACCAATCAAAGGAAGAGGGAACAATGCGACGCTACGTAGTGGCTCTGTCTATTTGTTGGTTGACCCTGAATGTCGCACAAGCTGAAGCTGAGAGCTCGAGTTTGTCGTGTCACGTTGAGACCACGAATTACAAGGGTTGGAGTGCAGAACAGCTTTCCAACCACTGGGTCAAGCTAATCGTCGTACCGCAAAATGGCGGACGGCTGATGCAAGTCATTTTTGCCGAGCATGCTTACCTCTTCGTCAATCCCAAGTATGAAGGGAAGTACCTGCCTCCAGATCCATCCCAATGGTTTAACTATGGAGGCGACAAGCTGTGGCTGTTGCCAGAGGGAAATGACGATGAACAACATTGGGTGGGCAATTCCGATTTGCTCGACGACGGCCCGTACGCCTTTCGAAAGGTTTCGGAAGGTCAGGGGTGCGAGATCGAGCTGACGGGCCCGGCCGATCCGCAGACCGGGATTCAGATCCGGCGCACGATTCACCTGGACGCCGATTCTCCACGAATTCGTTTTCACGCAACCATGCAGAACAAGAGCGGACATGCAATCGAGTGGTCGATGCAGTCTGTTTCGCAATACGATACCGCGGACCACTCTGCTCCCTCGCGAGGCAGCCGCAATTTCTGGACCTTCACCCCAGCAAATCCAGTCAGCGGCTATCTCAACCGCTACCACGTGCGTTTCGGTCCAGCGGAAAATCCGGCGGTCGCGGTCAGGGAGGACGGCCTCTTCGCGCTGCACTACACTCACCTTGCCGCAGAACTATGGCTGGACTCGACTCCGGGCTGGCTGGCCGTGGTGGATGGCGATAGCCATTACGCCATGGTTGAGCGCTTCCGATACGATAAGAGCGCAGCCTATCCTGGCAAGGCATCGGTTATTTTTTGGACGAATGGTCCCGAAGTGAGGTTGAATTCTGAAGAGGAACCTTCGCTGACCTCCGGAGGCGACGGAGCTCCTTATTATCTGGAAGCCGAGATCAACAGTCCTTTGGTCCAACTGCGGCCGGGTGAGACCCGAGATCTGGACACGGAGTGGTTTCCCACTCGCTCGGGCAGCGAGTTCCACGGCGTAGAGGACGCAGGCGTCGTGGTGCGTCCTCTTCGGGCCTCCCGTTTGCAGAACGGCCACGTGCGCCTCTGGGGTTCCTTTGGAGTATTTTTCGCGGGACATTTGGTTGCGCATCTTTACGACGAACACGGCACCAGCGTGGGAATGACTCCTCTGGCTCAGGTCGACCCGGCGAATCTCGTCGTGCTGGAAACAGAGTTAACGCCTGCTGCCAAACCCTCCCGCATCTCACTTCATCTCGAAGACGCAAATGGGCTGGACCGTGGTTCTCTTCATGAGGTTCAAGTCGAGGAAGTTCAAGTCGGCGCGGTAGAAAACCACTGACATGAAATCAATCAGAAAAGACTTAGCCGGGGCAGCACTGGCCGTGTTTAGTCTGTTCACATTTTCAGCGGCAGGCCAACAGGGCCAGGCTCCGGTTGTTGCCAACGTGAATGTGAGCGCGGACGACCTGCTCACACGGCCTCCCGGCGCCAACTGGACTTCCTATAACGGCGACTACACCGGACGCCGCTACAGCGCCTTGCGCGAAATCACCGCGGCAAATGTCACACAGCTTCGCGCCTCGTGGATGTTCCATCCTTCCAATTCCGAGCGGCTGGAAGTGACCCCTGTGGTCGTCAACGGAGTAATGTATGTCACCTCGGCCAACGATGTATTTGCGCTTGATGCACGAACGGGCCGGGTTCTTTGGCATCACCAAAGGCCGGTGAGCGCGGGGCTGCTCGATGATGCTGCGGCTCATAAGAACCGTGGAGTTGGCGTCTGGCGAAACTTCGTTTACATGGAGACCGATGACGCCCACTTGCTTTGTCTCGACGCTCGCTCGGGACAACTGCAATGGGATGTGGTCTACGCGGACAAGGCAAAACAATATGGTGCAACCAGCGCTCCGCTCATTGTGAAAGACGAAGTGATCGTTGGAACGTCCGGAGGGGACTCGGGCGTGCGCGGTTTCGTCGCCGCTTACGATGCCCTTACCGGTAACCTGAAATGGCGTTTCTGGACTATTCCCGGGCCGGGTGAGTTCGGCTCCTCCAGTTGGCCAGGCGATTCCTACCTTCACGGCGGGGGCACGACCTGGATGCCCGGCACCTACGACGCTAAACTGGACACTCTGTATTGGACAACCAGCAACGCGGCGCCCGATTTCGTAGGCGACTCCCGCCCTGGAGACGATCTGTACACCGCCTGCGTCGTGGCACTGAACCCTACAACAGGTGCGTTGAAATGGTACTTCCAGTTCACTCCCCACGACTTGTACGACTACGACGCCAACGAAACACCAGTGCTATTGAGTGCTGAAGTGAACGGTCGAATGCGTGACTTGCTGGTGCAAGCCAACCGTAATGGGTTTCTTTATATTCTCGACCGGACCGACGGAAAGTTCCTCAAGGCGACGGCGTTTGTTGAGAAGCTGAACTGGGCCAAAGGAATTGACGCGTCGGGCCGTCCGATATTGTCGGGAAAAATACCGAGCGCGGAGGGCACGCAGATTTGCCCCGGCATCGATGGAGCCACAAATTGGTTTTCGCCTTCCTACAATCCTGATACCGGATTCTTCTACGTGATGGCGCTGGAGAGTTGCAGCATCTTTTTCGCTCACCCGCAATCATTTGCCCAAGGCCAGACCTTCTACGCTACGGGCACGAGGCTTGCGCCCGATGATCACGCTCAGAAGATCGTGCTGGCGTACTCGCTGCTCGAGGGAAAGATCGTCTGGCGCTATCCCCAGGCCGGCCGAGGCATTTCCTGGGGCGGAACGCTGACAACGGCGGGTGAATTGGTGTTCTTCGGGAACGATACCGGGGCACTGGAAGCGGTGGAAGCACGGACCGGCCGTTCGCTCTGGCAGTTCACCACCGGCCAGAGCATTCACGCTTCACCGATGAGTTATGCGGTCGATGGGGTTCAGTATGTGGCTGTCGCAGCGGGCGGCGATGTTATCAGCTTCTCGCTTCCTCACTAGTGAACTGTCGCATCGTGCCTGCGGGAGCAGTTCTCTCGCTTACGGCACGAGGGGCAACTCCGCCCGCGCTGCGCCACTTTTACCGGGCGGCAAGCCGAGAATGTCTCATTCGCCGAGGAGGGAATTACTTCTGTTTCACCGCGATCGCCGAGATCTCAATTCGGGCGTTGTTGACCAGGGCTGCAGCCTGGATGGTAGCGCGGGCCGGCTTGGGGTCAGGCATAACACTCTTGTAAATCTTGTTCATGTCGGGGAACTCATGAATGTCGGCGAGGTAGACTGTCACACTGACAACGTCCTTCGGTTCGAAGCCGGCGGCCTTAAGAACTCGCTGGATATTGGCGAGAGCCGCGCTTGTCTCGGGGCCGATTCCTCCAGCGACCAACTTGTCGGACTCGTCGGTACCCTCCTGACCCGCGATGTAGAGAGTATTTCCCGCCACCACGCCGTCGCTAAAAGGAAGTCCCCGGGCGGGAGACAGATTCACGGCTTTGCGTTCCTGGCTGTCGCCCTGCTGCACTGAAACGCCTAGGGATAGTGCGATCGCGAAGATCCACAGAAGCAGGCGGGCAGTCTTGCTCAGCGTCGTCATTTTCATTTCCTCTCGGAGAAACGGATTGGCTCTTCCACCGAACCACAAACAGTGTTAGAGTCCGCGCACATATATACATCGAGGAGGAGGAAATGAACAAGTTTCATGGCTTTGCGAAATCGCACAGAATCGCGGCATCGCTGGTATCCATCGGCCTTTTGTCTGCTACGTTGTGCGGAGCCAGATTCTTGCGGGCACAATCAGTCGCCGGAGCAAATCCATCGCAGACCGACAGCGCCTTGATCGCAGACTTTCGCCGGGTGGAGGTGGCTTCGGTCTCCGATGCTCTGGAGCAGTTGACCGGCAAGCGGATGTACATGAGTCACCGCATGCATCCGATCTTGACTACAAAGTTTGCCGGCTTTGCGCGTACGGTACTGCTTAAGAAGGACGAAGGCAACAGCGATCCCACTGCGTTGAACGGAATGCTGGCGGCCATTGACGAGGGGTCCGCGGATTCCGTTTACGTGATGGAAGTCGAGGACGGCGAGGACATCGCGGGAATGGGCGGATTGATGGGCACGGCCATGGCTGCGCGGGGCTACGCCGGAGCGGTAGTCGATGGAGGAGTGCGCGATGTGGCCTATCTGCGCAAGATTGGGTTTCCGGTGTATGCGACCGGCATTGTGCCCTCGACTTCGGTGCATCATTATCGATTCGGAGGATCCCAGATTCCAGTGAAGTGCGACGGGGTGACGGTGAATGCCGGCGACATCGTCGCGGCGGACAGCGATGGCGTGGTGGTTGTGCCCAGGGCAAAGGCTCTGGAAGTTCTAACTCTCGCCCAACAAATGGACTTCAAAGAGCATTCGATGTATGCCGTGATTGAACAGACGAAGTCGATTGTGGAGGCGGTGAAGAAGTTTGGAAGGCTATAGCGGATAAAAGACTTCGCGTTGCCCTGATAGATCGTCGATCTCGAGGGACCAAATTGGAAGGAGAACGAATATGAACTTGACTTTCACACGAAGAGCGTTTGCGGCGCGGTTCGCTTCCGTGCTTTCCGCGTTGGGAGTTACCGCCGTGGTTTTGCCTAATCGTGCATTGGCGCGGAGTGCCGCCGCCCAAGATACCGGCGAAATCCGCAAGTTGAATAGCGAGGGCAAACCGGGCAGCGAGAAAGACGTCATCATGCCCGTGATTGTTCACCGGGGGTTGATTTATGTCGCGGGGCAGGGCGCCCACGATACGCGCGACTCCAAGGAATGGACGATTGAATCGCACACCAGCATGGTCATGGATAAGATCAAGAAGCATGTGGAAATTGGCGGCGGAACCATGGACAGCATTCTTACGTTGAATGTTTTCCTGGTGAAGATCGAACACTGGGACGGAATGCATAAAGTGTTCTCGACATATTTTCCCCATGGCGGCCCGGCGCGAACAACCGTTGCGGTGGCTGCGCTGCCGGGAGATTCGCTGGTGGAAATCAATTGCATTGCCGCGGTCGCGGGCAAGTGAGCGGCAAGGGAGCTTCATTCATGCGCCTTAACTCAAGGTGGCTAGCCATGAACTGGTTCATGCTGCAACCCGGCGAAGAGAAGATCGTTACCGGACAACTTTCGCGTCTTCTGCGCGAACACACGGCATAAACAAGGAAAACCTGGCGATGAACAGTGCGAGAACGAGCCATGTCCGCTGGTTTCTGGTGTTCTGGCTGTTCATTCTCAGCGCGGTTTCTTATCTCGACCGCGTTAACATCTCGATTGCTGGCGGATCCATCGCCGAGGCCTATCATCTCAGCGATGTACAACTGGGCCAGGTGTTCAGCGCCATGCTGGTCGGGTACGCACTTTTCCAGACCGTTGGGGGAAGGCTGGCCGATCGCTTCGGACCGCGCCGTGTGCTGGCCGCGGGCGTCGTGTGGTGGGGAATCTTCACCGCCCTGACCGCCATGGTCCCCGCGAATATTGCAGCCGCGCTGCTCATCTTCGTGGCGGTCCGTTTTCTTCTCGGCGCCGGGGAGGCCGTGATCTACCCGTCCGCCAATCAATTCGTCGCACGCTGGATTCCGACTACGGAACGCGGTATTGCCAATGGCTGGATCTTCGCCGGCGTGGGCGCGGGAGCCGGCCTTACGCCTTTGATCGTGACTTACATTATGGTTCACTACGGCTGGAGATCGTCGTTTTGGGTTTGCTCCATCATCGGATTCGCGGTTGGTGTGGTGTGGTTTTTTATCGCACGCGACACGCCCGCTGAGCATCCCGGCGTTGCTGCCTCAGAGTTGGCGTTGATTCGTTCTGGGCTCGCGCAACCGGAGTCAAAGAATGATCTGAAAACGCTCGTGCCCTGGAGCCGCGTAATACAAAGCAAGGACGTCCTGGCCGTCACCCTCAGCTATTTCTGCTATGGCTACGTGGCATGGATCTTCTTCAGCTGGTTCTATCGCTATCTCGCCAAGGTGCGGGGCCTGGATTTGAAGGCCAGCGCGTTCTACACCATGTTGCCATTTCTCGCCATGTTAGTTTGCTGCCTTTTGGGAGGGACCATCAACGACCGGCTCACCAAGCAGCTTGGACCGCGCGTCGGGCGCTGTGGCCTTGCGGCATTTGCGATTTCGGTGGCGGGAATATTCATCGCTCTCGGATCCCAGGTTCAGAGCGCGCGGCTGGCCAGCGTTGTGCTCGCGGGTGGAGCAGGTGCCCTGTATTTGTCTCAGAGTTCTTTCTGGTCCGTGACGGCCGACATAGCCGGCGCGTCTGCGGGCTCGGTATCGGGCTTCATGAATATGGGAAACCAGATTGGAGCGGCACTGACCGCTTCTCTCACCCCCTGGATCGCCGCGCGGTTCGGTTGGACGACCTCATTTCTAGTGGCGGCTGGGCTCTGCCTGGTGGGCGCATTGAGCTGGCTCGTGGTGGATCCATTGCGACAACTCGGAGTTTCTCCCGCCGATGCTGGCACGGTGCAGATTCAAAGTTCGAAATGTATGTCTGATCACCAGCTAAGAATAAGGATCTGATCAGTTTGCTTACGCTGTGCGCGACGCCACCAACGGCCTCCAACGCGCCTTCAACTCGGTCACGATTACTTCAGTGATTACGCCCGCCTGAGCCTGGATATAGTGCCAATCGCTATAATAAAAGAAGCTTATTTTGTGGGAAATGTCGCAAAGTGAAAGGCCGAATCGAAGGCTGCCCAGGGTCATCAAAGAGACATGACGAGAGCCCACCAACATCCTTTGGAGAAGATCCTCGAGAGTCGAATTGCCATCATCGATGGAGCGATGGGCACGACCATCCGCACCTACGGCATGACGGAAGCGGATATCCGAGGGGAGCGTTTCAAAGGCTCGACGAAAAGCCTGCTGAACAACGGCGACCTCTTCTCGCTGACCAAGCCGGAAATGATCGGCGATATCCATCGCCGATTTCTCGAAGCGGGAGCGGATATCATCGAGACGAATACCTTCGGCGCAACCAGCATCACCCAGAGCGAATTCTTTGTGGAAGATCCGCGGGAGCGCGGCGGCCGGAAAGATCCTGCGTTCTACCAGAAGATTGTCGAAGATCCGTTTCTGGGCAGCCTGGCTTGGGATATCAATGAGCAATCGGCGCGTCAGTGCCGCGAATGGGCCGATCGTGTCGGGAGCGCAACCTCGCGTCAGCGGTTTGTGGCGGGGGCGATCGGGCCGCTGACCGTGTCTCTTTCGAACTCGCCCGATGCCGATGATCCGGGCTTTCGGGTGGTCACCTTCGATCAGGTCAAAGCGGCTTACACCCAGCAGGTGCGTGCACTCATCGCCGGCGGCGCAGACTTGCTGCTGGTCGAGACAATCTTCGACTCGCTGAACGCCAAGGCAGCGCTGGTCGCCATCCGTGAGGTGTTCGACGAGGACCACAAGAAGTTGCCCGTGATGATTTCGGCGGCGGTAGGACGTGGCGGCGAGACCATGATATCGGCGCAGACAACTGAGGCGTTCTGGAACGCGGTGCGGCATGTGAAGCCTCTGTCGGTGGGACTCAACTGCTCTCTCGGTCCCGATCTGATGTATCCGTTCCTGGAGGAACTCTCGGAGAAGGCGGATGTGGCGATCTCGTGCTACCCGAACGCCGGATTGCCGAATCCGCTGTCGGAGACGGGTTTCGATCTGGGGCCGGAAGACATGGCCCGTTATTTAGGCGACTTCGCACGGGGGGGACTGATTAACATTGCCGGCGGTTGCTGCGGCAACACGCCCGAGCACATCGCAGCTATTGCGAGAGCGCTCGAAGGCCAGCCTCCGCGAAAGTACGGGACTCAGCCTCCCGCCGAATCCTATGCCCTCCAAAGCGAGAGCAAAGCGTGAGCGTTCCCTCTAGCACAACCATGCCCGGGGCCACGGAGACGAAGCCACTTCGTCTCTCGGGATCACAGCCATTCACCCAGCAGCCCGGCGTCTACATCATGATCGGTGAGCGGACCAACGTCGCCGGTTCGCCCAAATTCGCGAAGCTGATCAAAGAAGGCAAGTATGAGCAAGCGGTAAGCGTAGCCCGGCAGCAAGTCGAGAACGGAGCGAATGTCCTCGACATCTGCATGGATGAGGGCATGATCGACGGCGTCACGGCAATGACCCGTTTTCTGCAGTTGCTGGGGAGCGAGCCCGAAGTCGCCAAGGTGCCTTTCATGGTCGACTCCTCGAAATGGGAGGTCATCGAGGCGGGGCTGAAATGTTTGCAGGGCAAGGGCATCGTCAATTCGATTTCGCTGAAGGAAGGCCAAGACAAGTTTCGCCAGAATGCCGCTAGCGTTCTGAAATATGGTGCGGCTGTGGTGGTGATGGCCTTCGACGAGCAGGGCCAGGCCGCGACGTACGAGGACAAGATCCGGGTCTGCGAACGGGCCTACAGAATACTCGTTGACGAGGTTGAATTTCCGCCCGAGGACATTATTTTCGACCCAAATATCCTCACCGTTGCCACAGGCATGGAGGAGCACAACAACTACGCGGTTGACTTCATTCGCGCTACGCGCTGGATCAAGGCTAACCTGCCGCACGCCAAGGTCAGCGGTGGCGTCTCCAACATCTCGTTCAGCTTTCGAGGCAACAACAAGGTGCGCGAGGCCATGCACTCCGCATTTCTTTATCACGCTATCGGGGCGGGCATGGACATGGGCATCGTGAATGCAGGAATGCTTGAGGTCTACGAGGAGATCGAGCCCGAGCTCAGGGAGCTGGTGGAGGACGTGCTGCTTAACCGCCGTCCCGACGCGACCGAGCGACTGGTGGATTACGGCGAAAAGCTGAAGGGAGTCGGCAAGGCGGTCAATGAAAAGAAGTCCGAAGAATGGCGCAACGGCACGGTCGAGGAGCGGCTTTCTCACGCGCTGGTTAAGGGAATCGACACATATATCGAAGTCGATGCCGAGGAGGCACGCGTCAAACTTGGCCGGCCTCTCTTGGTAATCGAAGGGCCGCTGATGGCCGGCATGAGTGTGGTTGGTGATCTGTTCGGCGCCGGGAAGATGTTCTTGCCCCAGGTAGTCAAGTCCGCCCGCGTGATGAAGAAGGCGGTGGCGCACCTAACGCCGTTCATGGAGGCCGAGAAAGTTGCCATGGCTGCGGCTGGCCAAGTGGTCAAGGCGCAAGGAAAAATCGTGCTCGCGACGGTCAAGGGTGACGTTCACGACATTGGGAAGAATATCGTCGGCGTCGTGCTTGCCTGCAATAACTATGAGGTGATCGACATGGGGGTGATGGTCCCCTGCGAAAAGATCCTCGAGCGGGCCAAGACGGAAAAGGCGGACATGATCGGCCTCAGCGGGCTGATTACGCCGTCTCTCGATGAAATGGTGCATGTGGCCCGCGAGATGGAGCGTCAGGGCTTCAGATTGCCGCTGCTCATCGGCGGAGCGACGACGAGCCGGGCGCATACGGCCGTCAAGATTGCTCCGCATTACAGCGAACCGGTGGTCCACGTGCTCGATGCCAGCCGGGCGGTGCCGGTGACGACCAGCCTTCTCAGCGATGAAGGCAAGTCGGCGTTCGTGACACAACATCGCGCCGACTACGAGGCGCTTCGCAAGGCCCACTCCGCACCGCGCCAAGCGGTTATCTCGATCGAGGCCGCTCGCGCCAGGCGAACTCCGATTCAATGGCGTTCCGAAGACCTGCCCACGCCCGCGTTTACCGGTGTACGCGTCCTGGATAATTTTCCGCTGGCGACACTGCGCGACTTCATCGACTGGACACCGTTCTTTCACACCTGGGGTTTGAAGGGCGTTTATCCCCGCATTCTCGAGCATGAGGGACAGGGTGCACAGGCGCGCCAGATCTTTGCGGAAGCCAACGCACTCCTGGATACCATCATCGAGAAGAACCTGATCACGGCGCGCGGCGTATATGGATTGTTTCCCGCCAGCGCCGTAGGCGACGACGTGGAACTGTATACCGACGGCGCGCGCGAAAAGGTGCTCGATCGATTTCACTTTCTCCGTCAGCAATCGAATAAGGAAGGCGGCGAGCCGTGCCGGTCTCTGGCTGACTTCATCGCGCCCAGGGAAACTGGGCTGCCCGATCACATCGGGGCTTTCGCAGTGACCAGCGGAATCGGCCTGAAGGAGCTATGCGATCGGTTCCGGTCGCAGAACGACGACTACAACGCGATCATGGCGGAGGCCATTGCCGACCGCCTCGCAGAAGCTTTTGCCGAATGCCTGCACAAACGAGTGCGGGATGAATGGGGTTACGGTTGTGAAGAAGGCCTGAGCAACGCGGATCTCATCCAGGAGAAGTACCGGGGAATCAGGCCGGCGGCGGGTTATCCGGCGTGTCCGGATCATACGGAGAAGGGTCCGCTTTGGCGTCTGCTCGATGTGCAGGCGAACACCGGAATGCTGATCACCGAGTCGTTTGCGATGTGGCCCGGTTCAAGCGTGAGTGGACTCTACTTCGCCCACCCGGAATCACGATATTTCAGCCTGGGCAAGATCGACCGTGATCAGGTCGCTGACTACAGTAAACGCAAGGGGATGAGCGTGGCAGAGATCGAGCGATGGCTCGGGCAAAACCTGAACTACGATCCCGCGGAATAGCATGTGGGCTGCGGCTGCTAACGGATATCTGAACTGAACTCGCGGCGACTCGCTCTAAGTATTAGAGCGGCGTTTGCGGGACGCGTGTTTGCCGTTTTTCGCGGATGATATTTGACGCGCCTTGCGTTGCCGAGTGCGCCTCGTGATATAACCCTACGAAGGTAGCGCGTGCCCGCATTCTCCTATTCGGTAGTCACAAAACTCGGCCGCAGTCGGGTCTGGAGTTTGCTCACCGACATCACGAACTGGCCAAAGTTTTCCGACATGTATTCCGATCTCCGCTGGGACGGCGCGCCGTGGGCGGAAGGCAGTGCGCTCGTCGGTCAGCTTAACTACCCCATCGTGGTGTCCGGTCGATATGTGATTAGGAAGTGCGATCCTCCCGTGCTGATTCGTTATCTGTCGCAGACACGAGACGCTGGGTTTGCGACCGAAAGGACGATCACACTGGAACAGCTAACCGAGGGAACCCTCATTCAGGCTGATGCATACGTCGTAGGAACACCCGAGATGCCGGGGGGCGCGTCGGAATTTCTGAAGAGTCTCACTACGCGGTGGTTCGACGAGTTTGCGCGCTTCTGTGACAGCCAAGTCAATTCTGGCTAGTACTGAAAGTCCGAATGTATCTGACCAGATCGCGAATCTGTGGTTCCGTCAGTCCTGTGTGCAAGAAAGCATGGGGGTAGGACTTGTGGCCCTTTCCCTCGGCAGTGGCGGCGTAGAGGTCGTCATCGCTCATCTGCTTCACCTGCTTCGACCGCAAATCTGGCACCGTCATCTTGGTGGCCGCAGTCGTGTGCCCACTGCCATCAGCCGCGTGACAGCGAGCGCACTTCTCCGAATACAAGCCATTTTGAGCGGTGGCTACTCCGGAGAGCAACGTGCCGAAAGCCACAAGGACAATGATCTTGACCATACTCACCAAGCTCCCCTGCCATTGTGGTTGGCTCACATTGGAGCCGCCCGATTATAGTCCCGGTAGAAGAAGGAAACAAACTGCACAGAAGCCGAGCATCATGACGGTGACGACGTCGCCGCTGCATCTTGAGGAGAACCGCTTGGAACGTGGCCCGTCGGCATTGTCCCGACCTCGGTCACAGCTAATGGCGTCCGGACAATTTCCCCTGTAGCACGCTTGGGCCACGTCTCCCCAGATCGTGCCATTGCCATTGCGCGCTCACGGCCTGAGGATGTTGGTGCCTGGTGATCGGCACTCTTGGTAAAGGGCTATTTCGCAGCGTGACCACCGGGCGCGGATTGAAAGACACGAAATGCTGGAGCTGAATCCAAGAATCGAGCATGCGGGGCCTCAGGCGGGTCTCGAGACCCAGCAACTTCGCCGGTTGCAGGTGGCGCTCGTTCTGCTGCTGGTTGCTCTCGCCGTTGTCCTGGTGAAGGACCGCGAATTCTGGTTCGGGTCGGACGAAGCGATGGAATCAGACGCTGCTAGCTCGGAAAGCGTTTCACGCGCGTACCCTGAGGCTGCGCCAGCCAGCGCCGGCCAACTACCCTCGGTAAAGGCCGCGACCGCGAAGAATCACCTTGCTCCGAAGACTTCCACCGCTTCCGCCACCGAGCCTTCTCACAGCGAAGCTGCTAAGCCGGACTCCGTGACTCCAGGCTCTGTGAACCCAGACTCGCCGGTGGTTGCGACCACTCGGGCCGTCCTTCCTCCGATGGATGTCGAAGTGGTTGCAGGCGACACGCACCGCATCGTTCGTCCCGGAAGCAACGTGGCGAGAGTGCAGATCCCCGGCGATTCAAACCGCATCTCGGAAGACACCACGTCATTGGTGAGCTTGCCAACGAACGCGTCCGATCGCGAGCGTGTTTCTTCCGCGAGCATTACAGCACCGCAGCAGACTGTCGATGCGACGTATCCCTTGCTCGGACAGCACACAAGGGTTCAGGGTTCGGTGGTATTGCAGGCCGTGGTCGGCGCCGACGGCACCATCGAAGACCTGCGAGTGATCAGCGGCCCCTCCGTCCTGACGACAGCGGCGCAGCAAGCAGTGCGCCAGTGGCGCTTCAAGCCCTACCTCCAGAACGGACAGCCGGTCGAGACCAAAGCCAGAATCACCGTCAACTTCTCGATTCGAATCTCCGACAACCCGCCTAAAACGAGCTAACTTACCAATCGAAGTTTGTCCAAGCTCCTTAGGCGTCGGCGCACCCGCGCCGTAAAATGGCAGCGTTCCGCGATCGGCCTCAAAAATGGAAAATCAGGTCGCTCGCCACCGTAACCTGATTATGCTCCCGACCGTTGTCGTAAGCCTTCCGGTCCCAGGCACGCTCGAAACGCAATTCCGGACGCAACTGCACGGTTGAGCCGATCCAATGACACCACATGATCGTATTCTCTGAGTATCTGGTGGCGTAGCCCGTACGCTGGCCTTTTATGTCGTCGAGAAAGTCGCTGCGAAACGACAGGAAGTTATGCACTGAGAGTTCCTTCTGCAGGAAGTTGACTACGGCGTATTCGGGAGCGGTGCAACGCTGTTCTCCGACCGGGCAGTAGGCGGCGTTTGCACCGGTTTCCGGCTGAATATCGCCTCCCAGAGCGGGCACATCGCGCTCATACATGTACCAGGACTCAGTTGCCATGTGCACTGTCTTCGAAAACTTGTGATACCAAGTGGCGTCATACTGTTGCAGATCGTTGTAGGCATACTTGCCGTTGTTGATCCCGTTGGCGCAGACGTAGAAGTTGTCATTTACCGATTTGGTCGTATAGCTGAGGCAGGCTGTGCCGGAAGGCTTCGCATCCGGCGTCCACGGGGCAACGTCGTGGCCGACGGTAATCCCGAGTTGCACCAGCCACTGGTCGTTGAGCTTAACCGACGCGATCAAGCCGGTGTCGGTAAACGGGTCAATCGCGTAAAGCAGGGAATGGCTGAAGATGTAGTTGTTCGGCGCCAGTTGGGCCTCGATGCCAGGCACGGAGATGAAGCGGCCCAGCCGCAGATTCATGCCCTGCGCAACCTGAGGAATGTAGACATCGACATATTCAAGAGTTGGATCGAAGCCGTATTGACGATGATCGTTCAGCAACTGGCCGCTCAGGTAGCCCTTGCCGGTGGTATAGCGATAATCGGTGCCGAAGAGGGCGGTGAGGTGGTAGCCCCAGTCGATGTGATCGCGTTGCACGGAATCAGGCAACTGCTCGACGTAGAGGACGAACTGATTCAGCTCAAAGCGATTCGAGTAGACGTCGTTCGCTTCGGGAGCATTGCTGTGGGTGGAGTTGCTAAAGTTCAGCGTCGGATCAAGCCATCCGTAAATCTTGGTACGGCTGCGGGCCTGGTTGATGGCGGTCATCAGCGGATAGCTGTTGGTATCCGGCTCGCCAATTACCGGTGAACCGCCATATGACCAATCTGAGTTGGGAAATGGCGGCGAATCGAGCGGCGATGGAAGGCCGCGGCGAGCCGGGGCCGGAGAGGAAGCCGGTGTCCCCCACCAGTCTTGGTGGTAAAACTCCGCCCAGCGGACAAAGAAGCCTTTCGCCTCGGGGATGCTCGGCTTCGGAGCGTCGGGTATCGGAGAGGCTCCTGCGTCCGCCTGTTGTGCTCGAGATTGAGCACACAATAAGAGCACGAAGCATACGAGCAGGAAGAAGAACGTGTTGAAAACGGCGTCAGTTATTCTTTGGCCGAATAGAAATGGCATGCCACCTAAGTCTACAAGCTCTGCGATTCTTGCTTGCTGGCGTCGGAGTGGTAAATGTGAGATGCATTCTGACTGGAGCGTGTCGCCTTGGCAGGGTCATTCCGATTTGTGGTGCTTCGTGGACAGCAGGAATTGAAGCCCGAAATAACCCAGGAAATAGGACTGATTGCTGCGGGCGGGTTCAAGGCTGCGTCCGGCCATAACGAGGAGAATAACCGAAGGGCGAATCTTGTAGCGGCCGCCGAAGTCTATCGTGGGCTGGCTTTCGGAAGGACGGAACGTTCCTTGGGCATAGAGTTCTATGTCCCCTTCGAGTTTTGGAGTGAAATCGTGGCCGACGACCAGGCCGGTGAGCCAGCCGTCCGGTCCCTTGTGGACAAACTCGTAGCCAATTTCGTAGTCCACATCGACAGGGCCAAGTTTCCTGGAGAATTCGACGGGCAGCAGGAACGTATCGCTAGCCGGCGTGATGCCACGGCGGACGGCGTCGTCGGGATTGTTAAGGAAAAGCTGGGGGAAAACCGAGATGTTAAGGCCGGATTCTCCCGCGTCGTAAAAACGCCATTTCACGCCCGGATTGGACTGACCTGCACCAAACTCGGTCGGGGTCGGAGAATTGTGGACGCGCAACCATGCATTTTCATAAGTTAGTTGAATGCGCTCGCCAACGCCGAAATTGATATCGAGGTCGGGAGTGTGGGAGACGGATTGGTTGCTATACAAGAAGGGCATGTAGCCGACATTGATTTCCCAATTGAGGTGGCCGGGCGTGCCAGGATCGTTCGTGTAATAAGGCGGACCACCCTGGGCGAACGCGAAGGAAGCAGTAGCGAAGAAGCTTAGGCACAAAACGAGGAGCCGAGACATAGGCTAAGCCAGGAGTTCTCCCGGGTTGGAAATGGCTTCGGCCAGGTCGTTGAGGAACATGGCGGCGCGGGCTCCATCGGCGGCGCGGTGATCGCAGGACAGAGTCAGCGTCATCATCGGCCGGACGGCGGGTTTGCCATCTACGGCAACGACCCGGTCGGCAATGCTGCCCACCGCAAGGATTGCGGCCTGCGGCGGGGTGATGATCGCGCTGAACTGGTCTACGTGATACATGCCGAGGTTGCTGATGGTGAACGTGGCGTCGGCAATGTCGGCGGGGCGGAGTTTTCCGGCGCGAGCGCGCTCGGCCACGTCGCGACGCCGTGTGGCAATTTCCGCCAGGCTCGCCGTGTGTGCGTTGGGGATTACGGCCGCGACTACACCATCGCTCACTGCAATGGCCACACCCATGTTCACGTGGTCGTGAAGCCGAATGCCTTCCGCGGTCCAACTCGAATTCAATCGAGGATGCTTGAGCAGAACGCGCGCCGCCAGCGCGACCAGCAGATCAGTGTGCGTGATGCGGATGTTGTGCGTGCGCTCGATCTCGGCCACCAGCTTTTCCCGATATTCGTTCAGTGCGCGGGCATCGATTTCACGCGTCACGAAGAAGTGAGGGACGGTGGTCCAGCTTTGCGTGGTGCGCTCAGCCATCAAGCGGCCAAGAGTGCTGGGGACTTCGATGCTACCTGATTGCTTCGCAGCAGCTGCGGCGGACGCAACAGGAGCGGCCGCAGCCTGAACGTCGGACGCAAGAATCTCGCCGCCCGGACCAGAACCACGCACAGTGGCGATCTCCACGCCCAACTCTTTCGCGAGACGCCGCGCCTTCGGGGAAATCCTCGCGCCTTGAACGGCAGAAGGCTCGGCCTTGGCGGCAGCAACCGGCGCAGCATGCGATTCCGTCTTTCCTCGAGCCGCAGGAGCGGTTGCCGCAGATTCACTTTCCGTGGGAGGCTTTTCGCCGGGGGCCACAATCCATGCGATGGTCTGCCCTACGGGAATGTCGGCGCCAGCCTGCGCCGTGATTCCGGCGAGGATGCCGTCGGCGGGCGCTTCCACTTCGAGTACGGCTTTATCGGTTTCTACTTCGAGGAGCGGTTCGCCTTTCGTGACGCGATCGCCTTCCTGCTTCCGCCAAGCAATCAGCTTGCCGGTTTCCTGCGCCATCTCGAGGGCGGGCATAACAACGCTGAAGGCCATAGGCTTTTATGGGGGGAAGGGCCTCTGTTATGGCCTTCAGCCCGAAACTCCTACCCGCTCAGTTTTCGCGCTCGCTTCGATCATATCCAGCACGTGCTCGGTGGGCGGAGCTTCAGTCTCCCGAACAGTGGGCAGCGGCCCGTTCACGGTGACATAGTGCGATCCCGCCACCAGAAGTTCTTCGGCCGGGAAGCGGGTGATCACTTCGTGTCCGGTTGGAGTGACGACAATTTCTTCTTCAATGCGAGCCGCGCTCCAGCCGTCGCTCGAGGGCCAGAAGGTTTCGAGGGCAAACACCATGCCCGGCTCGATGGTGACCGGATGTTCGAACGAGACAAGGCGGCTGATGACCGGCTTCTCCCAGATGGCGAGGCCGATGCCGTGGCCGTATTGCAGCGCGAATGCATCTTCTTCATTCTTGAAACCAAAATCCTGTGCCTTCGGCCAGACCGCTGCGATTTCCGCGGTGGTGCGGCCCGGACGCACCAGCTCAATGGCGGCGTCGAGATATTCGCGGCAACGCTTGTAGGCATCGACCATGGCGCGCGAAGCGTAGCCCACGGTGAAGCAGCGGTAGTAGCAGGTGCGGTAGCCCATGTAGGAATGCAGAATGTCGTAGTAGACGGGATCGCCGGGGCGCAGCACGCGGTCGGAAAACACGTGCGGATGCGGATTGCAGCGCTCGCCCGAAATTGCGTTCACCGCTTCGACATATTCAGAACCCAGATCGTAAAGAACCTTGCTGACCAAGCCCACCGCTTCGTTCTCGCGCAGTCCAGGTTTCATGGCGCGATACAACTCGTCGTAGGCGGCGTCGACCATCATCGCGGAAGTGTTGAGCAGAGAGATTTCGTCCTGCGTCTTGATGACGCGGGCTTCCGACATAAGCGCCTGGCCGTCGATTACCGTGATGCCTTCGCGTTGCAGCGCGAAGAGAACCGGCAGTTCGATGATGTCGATGCCGACCGGTTCTTTATGCAGGCCGCGCATTTCGAGTTCGATGCGAATCTTCTTGGCGACATCTTCGGCGCGCCCCATCTCTGGCGTCATGGCGCCGCGCAGCATGGAAATCCCAGAGTGCGAGCGGCCATCGAGCCACGGGCAATTTAATTGATGATGCTTGGCGGCGGAGCCGAAATCCCACAGGATGGGCTCATCATTCTGCGGCAGCAGTGTGAAGCGGTTGGCTTTGTCCTGCGCCCAGGTGCCGATGTGCGTAGAGGTGAGGTAACGCACATTGTTCATGTCGAAACAAAGCAGCGCGCCCATCTCCGACTTCGCCAGCAGGGCCTTGGCCTTCGCCAGACGCTCGCGGCGCAAGCGATCGAAGTCGATGCGCTGCTCCCAATCGACTGCCATGGTTCCATGAGTCTTTAATCCCATAACAAACCTCCTGCTCCATTTTCAGTACGTCATCCCGAAACCCGGCGCAGTTCAGCCGGGTGAGGGATCTCATCCGGACGCGGCCCCTGCACGCGAGATCCTTCGCTTCGCCTGAAAAGCGGCTACGCTCAGGATGACGCCATTACTAGGACGGCCTGCACATCGACCTTGCCACATCAAATACCGTTTGCTCCGTCGGCACCGTCACGTCTTCGAGCGGCGGAGAAAAGGGAATGGGGACGTGCATTGCGCCCATTCGCTTCACCGGTGCGTCCAGATCGTAGAATGCGCCTTCGGCGATCACGGCCGCAAGCTCCGCAGTGACTCCATAACGTCCGTAACCCTCATCCAGCACAATCACCCGCGAGGTCTTTTTCGCCGAGTCGATCAACGTTTTTTCATCCAGCGGCCACGTGGTGCGCGGATCGACGACCTCGGCGCTGATTCCTTCTTTCTCCAGCAGAATCGCCGCCCCCAACGCGACTTGCACCATGCTGCTGGTGGCGACCAGCGTGATGTCGTCACCGGCGCGCTTCACATCGGCCACCCCCAATGGGATGGTGTAATCCTCTTCCGGAACCGGCCCCTTGAGCTTGTACATCATCTTGTCTTCAAAAAAGATCACCGGGTTCTCGTCGCGGATGGCCGTCTTCAACAGGCCTTTCGCGTCGTAAGGCGTCGAGGGCAAAACCACTTTCAACCCCGGCACATGGCTGAACCAGGCGTGCAGTGACTGCGAATGCTGCGCCGCCGAGCGCCGCGTTGCGCCCAGGGTCGTGCGCATCACCATCGGCACTCTCCAGTGCCCGCCCGACATGTAATGCACTTTCGCCGCCTGGTTGACCATTTGATCCATGGTGAGCGTGATGAAGTCGCCGAACATGATGTCGACAACGGGACGCATTCCCGTCATGGCCGCCCCCACGGCTACGCCCGTGAATCCGGCTTCAGAGATCGGAGTATCGACCACACGCTTGGCACCGAACTCTTCGACTAATCCAGAGAGAACCTTGAAAGGCGTACCGGCCTCGGCGACATCTTCGCCGAAGATGCAGACGTGGGAGTCACGGCGCATTTCCTCGGCCAGGGCTTCGCGCACCGCTTGCGCAAATGTGATTTCGCGTTCAGGCATAGACGTGCTTCTCCACTTCGTCCACACCAGGATAAGGCGCGGCAATGGCGAACTTCACAGCTGCTTCCATCAGGGCACGAACTTCAGAAGTAATTCCGTCGAGAGCTGCGGCGTCAGCATAGCCTTGCTCAAGCAACCATTTCGATAAAACCTTGATGGGATCGCGGTCGGTCCTCCAGTGCTGCTCTTCCTGCTTGGACCGGTAGTATTCGCGATTGATGTCGCCGACGTGATGCCCGCTGTAACGGTAAGTATCGCACTGCAGGAATGCCGGTCCGGCTCCGGAGCGCGCCCGCTTCACCAGCCGCGTTGCAATTTCATTCACAGCGCGCACATCCTGCCCGTCGACGCTCGCAGCTTCCAGCCCGAAGGCGGTGGCGCGGCCGAGAATGCTGCCGGCGGTGGTTTCCGTGTAGTGCGTGTACTCGTTGTAGAGATTGTTTTCACAGACGTAGATCACGGGCAGCTTCCACAACTGCGCCAGGTTCATCGCTTCGTAGAGCGACCCCTGGCCGAGCGCGCCTTCTCCGAAAAAGCAGACCGCGACGCGATCCGTGCCCAGGGCCCGGGCGGAGAACGCCGCGCCGGTGGCGATGCCGACGCTGCCGCCGACGATGGCGTTGGCGCCGAGGTTGCCGGTCGCCGGATCGGCGATGTGCATCGATCCGCCCTTGCCGCGGCAATAGCCCGCTTCTTTTCCCAACAATTCGGCGAACATACGATCTGGCGACGCACCCTTCGCCAGGCAGTGTCCGTGACCGCGGTGTGTGCTGGTGATGTAATCGTCGATACGCAGGGCCTCGCAGACGCCCACAGCCACGGCTTCTTCACCGCTATACAGGTGGGCAAGTCCCGGCATGAGCGCCCGGGTGTAGACCTCATTCACCTGCTCTTCGAACAGGCGGATGCTGACCATCTGGCGGTAGACGTGAAGCCACTTCTCTTTTTCGGTGGCGGCTGCGCTGCTAGTTTCGGGGTTGGAAGTGGCAGTGGTCATTTCTTCTTCGCTCCCGCGGTGACCGGCGTCGTCACGCCCGACATAGCGGCCAGTACATCGAACATGCAGGCGAAATCGTATTTCGTCCAGCCCATGCCGCGCGCTGCGGTCAGAATCTCATTGCTTACAGCTGTCGAAGGCAGGGGCACGT
Source organism: uncultured Acidobacteriaceae bacterium (assembly GCA_963749985.1). Taxonomy (GTDB): domain Bacteria; phylum Acidobacteriota; class Terriglobia; order Terriglobales; family Acidobacteriaceae; genus Sulfotelmatobacter. The sequence continues at coordinate 269,641 of CAVVOS010000014.1, forward strand.
CGAGCTGACGTCCTAAATCCATCGCAAGGACCATATCCTTCTGCATCATGTTGACGTCGAACCACGCCTCTTCCGGTTGCTGCAGCACGAAGGGTCCGCGGTACTGAATCATGGGCGATGCGATCGCGCTGTGGGTGAGGACATCCACCGCAGTTTCGCGCGCGATGCCGCTCTTCTCCGCCAGCAAAACTCCTTCAGAAAACGCCAGCATCTGCACCGCGAGACTGAGGTTCACCGCGATCTTCATGGCCAGGGCCAGACCATTGTCGCCAACATGCGTAACTTTCGGTCCAATGTCGAGCAGCAACGGCTTAATCTTCTCGAAGGTCTCGCGCCTGCCGCCCACCATCACCGATAGCTTACCTTCCTGCAATGTGATCACGCTGCCGGAGACCGGCGAGTCGACCATGTCCGCGCCTTTTTCCCGCACCTTCGCGGCCAGCGCGCGGCTCACCGTCGGACTCACCGTACTCATATCGATGAAAGTCTTACCCGCGCTTAAGCCTGCCAGCATTCCGTCGGGACCCTCGGTGATGGAAGCGATGGCCGCGGCATTAGTAACCATGGCGAAGGTGAAGTCGGAGGCGGCCGCTACCGCGCGCGGTGAGTCGGCCCACTGCATCCCTTTCTCAACCAGCCACTGCGCCTTGGAGCGCGTGCGGTTGTAGCCGACGACGGAGTGACCCTTGCTCAGCAGCCGGTTGACCATCTGGCTGCCCATGACTCCCAAACCGATAAACCCGAGTTTCGCCATCCCTACCGAACCTCCGAATCTGGTTGCGCAGTTGCTCTACGCAATGAAGCCATGGTTTAATCTGCGCCTGCGAATTAGTCATGCAGTGATCTTGGAACCGACCGGTGCATGTTTTCCGGAAGATTTACTGGCGGAAACCTGTGAATCCTGGCGTACTTGCTCGAGATGGGCATGCATCGCGCTGCGGGCCATCTCGGGATCGTGCCGCTCCATGGCCTCGAGAATGCGTTTGTGATGGAGTTGCCCGCGCTGCGGTCCGCCTTCGACGTTAAAGATCTTTATGCGTTGCTCCCGCAACAGGCCGACGATGGAATCGATCAGCGAAAGGATCAGCGGATTGGCGGCCGCCTCGGCGAGCGCCAGGTGGAAGTCGAGGTCGGCTTCAATGTAGGCTCCGGGATCTTTCTGCGCCCGATCCATCACGGCGACGGTCTCTCGCAAGGCCACGAGTTCCGGTTCTTCAATCCGCGCCGCAGCCAAGGCGGCAATTCCCGGTTCCAGGATCAGGCGGAGCTCGGCCAGATGCGGCGCACCTTCCTGCTGGCCGATCTTCACCATGAGGTCGAACGATTGGCGCGCTGCCTGCGAGGTTCCGTCAGTAATGAAGGTGCCGCGGCCGGAATAGGCTTCGACCAAACCCTTTTCGCGCAACGCCTTCACCGCTTCACGCACGGCAGTGCGGCTGACGCCGAGACGATGCGCCAAGTCCCGTTCGGCGGGAAGCTGGTCGCCGGGTTTCAGCGAACCGCTCAGAACCGAGTCTTCAATCTGCTGGACAATCTGCTCGTACAGACGCGAAGTTCGCACAACTTTGTACACAGGGTTTTCTCCCGCACGAGCCAGTTTGGGGGAACTAGCGATGGTCTGGCTACTATACCGCAGGTCCAAAGGCTGCGGAGGTGTTTCTGCGGTTTTGGAGTGGGCGGAGAGCATCCACGGTCTCTTGGTATGGTGGTATGACAGCTAGGACGATACTCTTCGGGCTCGTGCAATGCAAGTCCTTCCCGAAAAGCCGATTTCACCAGCTTGGTTATGGGTGAAGTATTCTCCTGCGCACTTTACCAACCAAGTTCCTGGGGGCGTGGAGAAGGGCGAACCGGGAGAATTCCCTTGACTTCATTCGCGCGGCAATGGTATGGCTGTCGGACCAGAAAAACGGAGGAGTTCCGATGACATTTCGAACCGCCCTGTCCGCGGGTCACAAGACGACTTTGACCAACCCTGTTGTTATTGTTCTTCTTGTTCTGGCCTTGGGTCTGATGGGTCTGCCTGCCTGGGCGCAGTCGACCGCCGGACGCGTGCTGGGCAGTATTACCGACCAAAGTGGCGCCTCCGTTGCCGGCGCAACCGTGGTGGTCACCGACACCCAGCGCGGCACTTCGCGAACCCTCACCACCGACGCTTCTGGAGACTATGTGGCTGCCGACCTGACGCCAGGAACTTACAAGATCCACGTCGAAGCCAAGGGATTCAAGTCGACGGAGCGGCCCAACGTCGGCATCGAGGTCGCGACCGACGTTCGCGTAGATTTCACTCTCCAGCCCGGCCAGGTTTCAGAGATCGTCGTGGTTCAGGAGGACGTTCCCTTAGTCAACACCACGTCCTCCACCTTGGGAGGAACGTTGAGCAACCAGGAAATCAACGACCTGCCGTTGAACGGACGTAACTACGAAAACCTGCTGCAATTACGCCCCGGCGTGATGCGCTACCCTGGCGGCGGATTCTCCACCACCAGCACGAACGGCCTGCGGGCGGAAGATAACGCCTACTTCGTCGAAGGCCTATTCAACAGCGAGCCGTTTTCGGGCCAAGGCATCATCAACGGCGCCGGCATTGCGGGAGATTCCGCCACCATCCTGCCCATCGATGCGATCCAGGAGTTTAACGTTCAGGAGAATCCGCCTGCTGAATACGGGTGGAAGCCGGGCGCGATCATCAATGTGGGATTGAAGTCGGGAACGAATTCGATCCACGGCACAGCGTTTGCCTTCGGGCGCGATGGCGCGATGGACGCGCGCAACTATTTCAACGCTTCTCCGGCGGCGAAGACTTCCCGGACATTGGAACAGTTTGGTGGCAGTTTCGGCGGCGCGATTATCAAGGACAGGGCATTCTTCTTCGGTGCCTACGAAGGCCAGCGCTACGACGTCGGAAACTCGTATAGCGTAACCACTCCGTCGATGGCGTCGTTACCTACACCGCCAACGCCGACTTGCACTTCCGTGGCCGGCGACTGTGCCAACAGCATTCCGAATGCGATTGACGACCTATTGGCAAACAACGTTCCGATCAGTGCGGCCAGCCAGTTGATTTCTGGCTGCAGCGTTACCGGTACCGGCGCTACCGCCGCGGTCAGTTGCACGGGCTCAGGTTTCCCCACGAACAACACGCAAAGCATCAACGTCGTGCAGGGATTTCCCAACAATGTTGGCGTTGATAATGCGATCGGCAAGGTGGACTACAACCTGAATGAACGCAACAGCGTGAGCGGCTTTTACTTTTACGGCAACAATACTGGAACGGTGGAGGATTTTCCGGAGTTGCAATCCAAATGGCGCTCCGACATCCATACTCGCGCTCAGGTGGTCGGAGGAAACTGGATTTGGACGCCTAACGCCAACTGGGCGAATGAAGCGCGAGTTGGTTACAACCGGCTCTACCAGCCCACTTTGCCGGGCGACTTGAACACGCCCGCGTCGGCGTACGGCTTGAACACAGGGGTGAGCGGACCCTTCACCGGGGGATTGCCGCGTATTGGCTTTGCCGGAGCGTTCGTCCCCGGTCTCGGTGCTTTCAAGTGGCCCAAATTCCAGGGACCGGATTCCATCACTCAGATCATCGACCACGTTGCCTATAACAGAGGGAAGCATGCATTTAAGTTCGGCGGCGAACTGCATCGCAATGAAGTGAGCGGCGGGGCTTTTGGCAACGCCCGAGGCAGCATCACGTTCCTGGGCGGCGTGGCGCTACCCAACTCCACACAGCTGGAAGATTTTTTTGCCGGCGATCCGTTCAAAGCCTCGGTGCAAGTGGGCGATCCCAGGCGGCAGATCCACAATTGGGCCTATGGACTCTTTGTCCAGGACGACTGGCGCGCTACCAGGACCCTCACCATCAACTACGGTTTGCGCTATGAATACAACTCCGTGATCTCGGAAGCTAACAACCAGCTGGGCAATTTCGATCCTAACTCGGCCACCGGATTGATTCAGGCTGGAAGGAACGGCGTGAGCGGTCCCTACAATCCCGACCACAAAAACTTTGCCCCGCGCTTGGGCTTTGCCTGGGATGCGACGGGCAAAGGCAACACGGTGTTAAGAGGAGGAGTAGGCCTTGTATACGAGACTATCAACTGGGAATCGCTGCTCGCTTTCAACAACGCATTTGGCCTGAATAACGTTCCCACGGGAGCCATCATCGACGGTGCAGGCGACACCGCTGGAGGAACGATCACGGCCGGCAATCTGGCGATTCCACCGGGCATGCCGCAATGGGACAGTGGCGTACCCCTCTACGGGGCCAACGTCAGCACCAGCACGCTCAATTGCTTCAACAATCCCTGCCCCATCATGAGTGTGGACCGCAACATCACCACACCTTACGTGTGGACCTGGACATTGAACCTGCAACACGCGTTTACCCCCAATCTTTCCCTGGAAGTTGGCTACGTGGGTAATCATGGGACGAATCTGACGGGAATTCGGGATATCAATCAGCCGCCGGTGGGCAGTGACTACAATCCGCTCTGCGCAGACGCAAATACCAACTCTCCCGATCAGCTTTGCCTTCCCTATAACGGCAAGTTCCCCTACCTCAGCAATATTTTTCAGATGGGGAACGTCTACAAATCGAATTATGACGGCCTGCAAGCCACGTTGAACTCTCGCAATTTCCACGGCCTGAGCATGGTCGCGGGTTACACCTTCTCGCACTCGCTTGACGATGTGGGGGCGAATTGGGACTTCGGCTACGGCGCAGGCCTGCCGCAGGATTCCTACAACGTCGGAAAGGAATACGCCAGCAGCGACTTCGACATCCGGCAGCGCCTTACGCTTTCCCTCACCTATGCAATTCCCGGCAAGAGCGGCTACGGGCAGATGCTGCAAGGCTGGGAACTCAATTCAATCGTAACGCTGGAAAGCGGGCAACCGTGGGGACCGATCGATCTGGGAACCGATGCCGCTGGCACTGGGCCGTTGCCTGTCAGCCCGCCGGCCTTTTCTCCGATTCGCTGGAGCTTTTATGGTAAGCCCTCCGACTTCAAATCAGGGCCAAACCCGATTCCGTTCTTCCCCGGTACATCGAACGCGGCCTGTGCAGCCCAAGCCCTGAACGTGGACGGTGGAACGCCGGGACCGTCTACAGAGTCTCTGAGTTCGTTCGGTTGCTACGCTCAGGGCAGTTCCATCATGATCCCGCCGCCTTTGGGCCAGTTCGGAAATATGGGCCGCAACCTCTTCCGCGACTCCGGATTCCGCAACCTCGATTTCTCAGTGGCTAAGAACTGGCACTTGGGCGAGCGAGTCCACGCGCAGTTCCGTGCAGAATTTTTCAACATTCTCAATCATCCGAACTTTGCCAATCCTTACGGTGGGCAGAACGGGTTCGGCTTGAATGACCCGTCGGCGCCGGGGTTCGGCTGCGGGTGCGCAACGCCGGATGTGGCTGCAGCAAATCCGGTCATCGGTTCCGGCGGCAGCAGGGCGGTACAGTTGGGTTTGAAGTTCGCGTTTTAGTGGTGGCGTGAGGCTGGCAAGATGCAGGAAGGGCCGGACGCAGTTCCGTCCGGCCTTTCGTTCGTGGGATGTCCACGTAATTCGAAACAAAAAAAAAAAGGGCCACGTTATGAAAATGGGAAGTCACTTTTATTCTGCCGCTTTTCCGTTGATATTCATCGCACTCATCTCTGCCAGCGCTTCCGCGCAAAACGAGCCACGCCGCGAGCGCACCATCGACGAGATCCGGGTCGAAGCCATCCATCGCGCTGAGGTGGGTCAGTATCCGCTGATCGGTCTTGATCCGGGCGACGTGAAAGAAGCCTTCGAGAGCATCCACACCGCCGACAAAGACGAATGGGCTGCGGGATTCATGCACGTGGCCGATCGCTACTTCAACGAAGCGAAGTCTCTGGAAAAAGACAAGTCAGATCCCGCCAAGGCCAATGCTGATTACATCCGGGCGTGGCGGCTCTACTCATTCGGACGCTGGCCCATTCCGGCTTCGCCGGGCAAGCAGCGCTCTTACGAGAAAGCGATCGAAGCATTTCTCGCGCACGCGCGCTTCTTCGATCCGCCGCTTGAGGTCGTACGCATTCCTTTCGAAGGGAAGGAAATCATCGGCTACCTGCGCGTGCCGAAGAATGCGAAGGGCCCGGTGCCTCTGGTGATCGCGGTGAATGGTTTGGATAGCCGCAAGGAAGACCTGACCGAAAGCTTCGGCGCCATTCTACCTTTCGGAATCGCAGTTCTCGCAGTCGATGGTCCCGGGACTGGACAGAACCCGGTGAAGGTAAGTGAAACGGCGGATCGCATGTTGTCGAGGGTGATTGATTATGCGCAATCCAGGCCGGAGATCGACAAGAACCGCATCGCGATGCACGGCGTGAGCTGGGGAGCCTACTGGGCGACGAAAATGGCGATTGTCGAGCACACCCGGCTGCGGGGCTGCAGTGCGCAGTCTCCGCCGGTGGACAAGTTCTTTCAGAGAGATTTCTTGATGAACTCGCTAATGGGCAACCGCGAATATTTGTTCGACCAGGTTCCCGCGCTCATGAGCATTCTCGACGGCGTTCACACTCTGGACGAAATGGGTGATTTCCTGCCGAAGCTCTCGCTGGTAAAACAAGGGCTGCTCGGCAAGCCGATGGCGCCGATGCTCATTCTGGCGGGAGTTTTCGACACCCAGGTTCCCATCGAAGACGAATATCTCCTGCTGAGCAAAGGCGACGTGCCGAAAGAAGCCTGGATCAATCCGCACGGCGGCCATCTTGGCCGGCAAGTGGGAGTTTGGCCCGATCCGCGGATTTTCAAAGAAGTAATTATTCCGTGGCTGGTGAAAACGCTACAGGGTCCGACGAATTAGGAGCTATCCGTAAGCAAGAAACTGTCTCACGGCTCCTCAGGGCTAAAGCCCTCGTATTTATTGGTCTTGGGACGGCACGACTGAAGTCGTGCCCTTCCCAAGACCGTTTACGAGACAGCTCATGGAAAACGCGCAGTCTGTCTAAGCCGGCACTGGCGGATTCTTCCGGCCCTGCTTCACCTTCACCGGCTCGAGGAATGGCATCATGCTGCGCAAGCGCTCGCCCACCCGCTCGATGGGATGTTCCTGCTCGGATTGACGCGTAGCCTCAAACCATTCGCGTCCGGACTCGTTTTCGGCGATCCAGTTCCGGGCATAGGTTCCGTCCTGGATTTCCTTCAGCATTTGCCGCATCACCTTCTTTGTCTCGTCGGTGACGATTCGCGGGCCGCCGGTGTAGTCTCCGTGCTCCGCGGTGTCGCTGATGGAATAGCGCATGTAATTGAGTCCGCCGCGGTACATCAGGTCCACGATCAGCTTAAGTTCGTGCAAGCATTCGAAGTAGGCAATCTCGGGCTGGTAGCCCGCCTCAACCAGCGTCTCAAAGCCCGCCTTCACCAGCGCGCTGGCTCCGCCGCACAGCACGGCCTGCTCGCCGAAGAGATCGGTTTCGGTTTCCTCGGTAAATGTGGTTTCAATTACCCCGGCACGAGTTGCGCCGATTGCCTTGGCATAGGAAAGCGCTAGCTGTTTGGCGGTTCCGCTGGCATCCTGATGCACGGCCAGGAGGGCAGGAGTTCCGCCGCCTTCGACGAACACCTCACGCACGCGGTGGCCAGGCGCCTTGGGCGCGATCATGGAAACATCGATATCGGCCGGAGGAGTAATGGTCCCGAATCGAATGTTGAAGCCGTGGGCAAACATCAGGGTCTTCCCGGCCTTTAAATGAGGAGCGATATCTCGCTTGTAGACGGCGGGCTGCGCCGTATCGGGCACGAGGATCATGATGACATCGGCCCAGGCCGCGGCATCACCGACAGAAGTCACGGTCAATCCCGCGGCCTGCGCCTTGGCCCGAGACTCGCTGGTAGGCGGAAGGCCGATCCGCACTTGCACGCCACTGTCTTTCAGGTTGAGAGCATGGGCGTGTCCCTGCGAGCCATAGCCGATAATGGCTACTTTCTTCGCGCGAATCAGTGACAGGTCGGCCGCGTCTTCGTGATACATGGTTGCCATGGGTATTCCTTTCGAATTAAGACTCTTCACCTTACACCGACTGCGAGAGATCGTCATCAGCCGCCGCCTGCGCTGGCGCCTCCGACGAGGCCAGCGCCGTGGAAGGTTTGTTTCCACGCCGCATCGCGACGATTCCGGTACGCACCATTTCCAGGACTCCGTAAGGACGAAGCACTTCCAGCAGACCGTCGATCTTGTCTTCGCCGCCGGTGATTTCGATAATCAGCGACTCGGGCGCAACATCGACAACTCGCGCGCGGAAAACGCTGGCCAGCTCTAACACGTGGGAGCGCGCTTCGTGCGTGGCCGCGACTTTGATCATGGCCAGATCGCGAATGATCGCCGGAATGGTCGTAATATTTTCTACCAGCAGCACGTTCACGAGCTTGTAGAGGTTAGCCTCGATACGGAGCGCCTGGTCGTGGTCGGCGTCAATGGTGATGGTCATGCGCGACACTTCCGGCTTTTCCGTGCGCCCAACGGTAAGTGAGTCGATGTTGAAGGCGCGGCGGCGAAACAGCGACGCCACCCGGGTCAGCACTCCTGGCTTGTTTTCGACGTATACCACGAATGTGTTCAGCATATGGGGTTCGTCATCTTAGGTTATTCGTCGGCCGCAGTCTCCACAATCGGGCTGGGACGGCGGATCATCTCGTGCAAAGCGGCCCCCGCAGCAACCATGGGATAAACGGTATCCTCTTGCTCGACCTGAAAATTAATCAGCACGGGGCCATCGTGCTGGCGAGCCGATTGGACGGCGGGCACGACCTGAGAACGCTGAGTCACTGTAGCGTTCTGAATGCCGTAGGCCCCGGCAACCTTGGCAAAGTCCGGGTTTAGCAGCGGTGTGGCTTGGTAGTTGCGTTCGTAGAAGAATTCCTGCCACTGCCGCACCATTCCCAGAAATCCGTTGTTGATGATCGCAATGTTGATCTTGAGATTCTCCTGCACGATGGTCGCGAGTTCGCACATGGTCATTTGGAAGCCGCCATCCCCTACCACGACCCAAACCTCGGCCTCGGGGCGCGCGACCTTTACACCAATCGCCGCGGGAAGGGCAAATCCCATCGTGCCCAAGCCTCCGGAGGTGATCAGCGATCGCGGTTCCTCGTGCTTGTAGTATTGTGCCTCCCACATCTGATGCTGGCCGACATCGGTCACGACTACGGTGTTGCTGCCTCGAGCTTGCCGCCAAAGGTCGTTGATGACATGCGCGGCATAGAGATGGCCGCTATCCGGAAGGTTCTGAATGTCACGGACCGCGGAGTCACCTTTCAGCCGATCGATAAGATCCAGCCAATCGCTGCGATCAATGGATTCGATCTTCGGCAACATTACGTGCAGGACTTCTCGCAGATCACCCACCAGCGCGACATCAACTTTTACATTCTTGTTGATCTCGCACGGATCAATCTCCACATGAATTTTTTTGGCGTTGGGCGCGTAGGTCTTCAGGCTGCCAGTGACGCGGTCGTCGAAGCGCATGCCGAGTGCAATGAGCAAGTCGGCTTCTTGAATCGTGTGGTTTACCCAGGCTTCGCCGTGCATCCCCATCATGCCCAGGTTGAGGGGATGAGAAGCCGGAAGCGCACCCAGACCGAGCAGCGTAAGCGCCACCGGGATGCCGGCACGCTCAGCCAAGTCGCGCACTTCACGGATCGCGCCGGAGACGATGGCGCCGTGGCCCAGCAGGATTACCGGCCGCTTGGAATTATGGATCAGCTCCAGCGCTTTTTCATATTCCTTTGGAGCTGGAGAAAGATCAGGACGATAGCCTGGCAGTTGCGGCTTCGCGGCTTCCCAGTCGAACTCGCACGAGGACTGTTGCGCATCCTTGGTGATATCCACGAGGACCGGGCCGGGGCGGCCCGAGCTGGCTACATAGAATGCTTCGCGCATCGTTTGTGCCAGTTCATCGGCCCTCGTTACCAGATAATTGTGCTTGGTAATGGGCAGAGTAATGCCTGTGATGTCGGTTTCCTGAAAGGCATCGGAGCCGATCAGTTTGCTGCCCACTTGACCGGTGATGCAAACAATGGGGGAGGAGTCCAGCATCGCGGTCGCGATGCCGGTCACCATGTTGGTGGCTCCAGGACCGGAGGTCGCCACGGCGACCCCTACTCGTCCGCTGGCGCGCGCGTAGCCGTCCGCCATGTGCGTGGCGCCCTGCTCATGCCGCACCAGCACGTGATGGATCTTGCTGTACTTCAGGGCATCGTAAGCCGGCAGGATGGCGCCGCCGGGATATCCGAAGACGTGGGTCACGCCTTCCCGCTCCAGGCATTCCCAAAGAATCTGCGCTCCAGTTTTCGTCATAGTTCTAAGTCCTCTGACTGCTGCTTCTTGCTCTACGTTGCGCGAAGACGAGTAATGAACCGCTCTTTTGTGATTGTATCTGTACCGTGATTGTATCTGTCCCGGCCGCACCCGGCATCACACTCCCCACAGGTAGTCCTCCTGCTGCTCGTTTTCGTGCGCACCCAACGCCACGGGGGTTGCGCCTGGGTTCGCGTCCTTTGAAAAACTTCCAATAGGGGCAAGACCGAGATGGGGATAACCGGCCGTATCGTCTGCGCTGGGAAGGGACGCTTGTGGCGACTCCGCAGCGAAGCTTGTACTCGACCGCTCCCGATGCATTTTCCGAATGAGTTCCAAGATTTGGCTGTCCGCGACAGTTTTCGTGGAGTCAGCCAGCGCGAGAAAATGGCGGTAGATCTGATCGAGTTCGCGGCGCTCCAGCTGGAAGCCCAGTTCTTCGCAGCGGAGCCCGAGAGCATGACGTCCCGAATGTTTCCCCAGGACGAAACGCGTGCTCGGCACTCCCACGGATTGCGGAGTCATGATTTCATAGGTCAACGGGTTCTTGATCATGCCATCCTGATGGATACCGGCCTCGTGCGCGAAGGCATTGCGCCCAATGATCGCTTTATTGGGCTGCACCGGTACTCCCGTGACTTCGGTAAGCAATTGACTTGCAGGAAAAAGCTGCTCAGCAATAACTGCCGTGTGAAACGGATAGCGGTCAGGGCGGACACGCATGGCCATCACAAACTCCTCGAGCGAGGCGTTACCTGCCCGTTCCCCGATCCCATTGAGTGTGCATTCCACTTGCCGTGCTCCGGCGCCGACCGCTGCCAGGGAATTTGCCACCGCAAGCCCCAGGTCGTCGTGGCAGTGCACCGAAATGGTTACCTGTTGGATACCGCGGACATTCCGCCGGATAGTCTGAATCAGGTCGGCGAACTCGGACGGGACGGCGTATCCGACGGTATCGGGAATGTTGACGGTGGTCGCGCCGGCCTCGATTACCGCTTGCAGCACGTCGCAAAGGAAATCCCGATCCGAGCGGGTTGCGTCCTCAGGCGAGAATTCCACGTCTTTGCAGAGGGACTTGGCGAAGCGCACGGCGTCACGCGCCTGTTCCAGGCACTCGCGGCGAGAAAGCTTGAGCTTGTGTTGCAAGTGAATATCGGACGTAGCCAGGAAGGTATGGATGCGAGGGTGGGCGGCTGACTCGAGGGCCTGACCGGCTCGCTGGATGTCGGCGTGGCAACAGCGAGCCAGGGCCGCGACCACGGGCCGGCGAATCTCGCGCGCCACCAGTTGCACGGAGTGGAAATCGCCCTCGGAGGAAACGGGAAATCCGGCCTCGATCACATCCACCCCCAAGCGGTCGAGTTGGCGCGCCACGCGCAATTTCTCATCGGCGGTCATGCTGCAGCCCGGAGACTGCTCCCCGTCGCGCAGCGTAGTGTCGAATATTGCGACCTGTTCTGTTTCTGACAAGGTGTTCCTCCCGGCCCATCCAAATCCAAGTGCAAGTCTTCCTGCGCAAAGCAAAAAGGCCATCATCGATTGTGGATGATGGCCTTTTCTGAAAGTCTCTCTGTCTTATGGCTGTATCATCCGACGCGTCCCAGGGGTGCAAGCACCAGGCCAGTAATGGCCACACTAAGGGCGAGGAGACGCAGTCGTCCCTCGATTGGAACTCGGTTCGCGTTGGATGCTGATCTTCGCATTTAAGAAAGGTTCTCTCTGCGTACTGTAGAGGAGCGTTTGGGGCTCGTCAATCGTTGTCTTGCTACCGTTGCTTCTGAATTATTGCTGCTTATGATCACTTTTCTTGATAGGACGGGCATGCCTTTCCTGGAAAGTGTCTCATATTGATCAGTCGGGTCACGGTGAGTCGCTTTACCATGATCTCGTTTTCGATCTGATCCAAAATTCAAAACGGGAACTGGCGTTACGGAATTGCACCCGTTTTTCACAATCTTCATTGCGTTCGAATGAGTGTTACCAGAAAATTTAGATTCAAGCTTGTGAGCTGCAAAATTACTTTGTCACACATACGTGACCAACTGCGGGTGTCGAGGGAGGGCATGCTAATGCGAATGCCGGCAAATTCCAGGGCCTCTCGAGTTCTTCTGTTCTCGGTCTTACATCCACGGACTCTTAGGCGTTCGCCGATTGTAATTGGGGTGATCTCCCTGATCTTAGGCCTATCCAGCTTGGCGCTGGCGACCGACAAAACCAAAGAGCAGGGTAAGGCACCCGCTACGGGTGCGGAAGCTGCTCAGTTTGTCGGGGATGCAACCTGCGCCGGCTGTCACGAGGGAATCGCCAAGGGATTTGAGGAAAACGCGCATATCAAGATGACGCTGATGCATGGCAACACCGCCGGCGTTACGTGTGAAAACTGCCATGGCGCAGGCCAGGCGCATGTGGAGGGCGGCGGCGACACGAGCAAGATATTCAATCCCGCGAAGCACTCGGCCAAAGAGGTTGACGCCAAGTGCCTGACCTGTCACGCGGGAGCGCACCCGAACTTTGACCGTTCGCCCCACGCCAAGGCGCAGGTCGGCTGTACCAGTTGCCACAGCGTTCACCAGAGCAAGGAAGAAACGCTGCTGAAGGCTCCGCAGCCTAA
>CAVVOS010000015.1:0-18086 GCA_963749985.1 uncultured Acidobacteriaceae bacterium
CCGCGTGGCGCCCGATCGCATCCGGTTCGATGGGCATGTGGATGTGGGCGTGAAGATTGCGGAAGAAATCTGCCGGCGTCTGCGGTTCTCCAGCGACGACACGGAACAGGTGCTTGCGCTGGTCGGCAATCACATGCGCTTTGGGCACGTCACGCGTATGAAGGAGTCGACGCTGAAAAAGTTTCTGCGCATGCCCGGCTTCGACGAACATCTGGCGTTGCACCGCGCCGACAGCCTGGCCAGCCACGGCAACCTGAGCACGTATCGGTTGATCCAGAAGAAGCTCGCGGAGATTCCTCCGGCGGAGATAAGGCCGGCAGCCTTAGTTACGGGCGACGACCTGATCGCTGCAGGATATGAGCCGGGGCCCAGGTTCCGCGAGATTCTGGAAGCGGTGGAAGATGCTCAACTCGAAGGGCGATTGCTCTCCCGTGACCAGGCGCTTGAGTTTGTTGAGCGCGAGTTTCCCCTCTGACGGCGCGCCCTGCTGAACGCGCGCTACTGTGGTGCTAGAATCGAAATCTCTGGTGGTCGCGCGAGTGCGGGAGATTCGTCCTGCGAGGAGTTGCATGGAGCAGGCAGGTGCGGGATTGGAAAAGATTGTGCTGGGTTCACTGCGGCGCGTGCCGCAGGACGAGGCCCCCTTGCTGGCATGGCCGCTGGTTTGTGGATCGCTAGTGGCCGAGCGCACGCGGGCTTTGGAATTTGTCGCCAAGGTGCTGCGCGTCGAGGTTCCCGACGCCGGGTGGAAGCGTGAGATGCAGAGCCTGGCTCCGCGTTATCTAGCCACGATGAATCGTTATGCCGGACAAAAAGTGGAGAGGATTGAGTTTGTAATTCGGCAGGGTTAAGTAGATCTCGTTTCTTCAGACGCGGTCTTCTCACATAGTGAGTCACAGAAAATGAAAGTCACGGACAAAGATGTCGCATATGTCGCCGACCTAGCCAACCTGGAGCTTTCCGGGGAAGAGCGCGGCGGCATGCTGCGGGATTTGAATTCGATTCTCGACTACATCGAGAGGCTCGATGAACTGGACACGGCGAACGTAGAACCGATGGCGCAGGTGTCGGATCGCTACGGTGTCGACGAATCGAAACAGGGCAGCGAAAGATTCGCCTACGCCAGCCGCGAAGATGTGCCAGAGGGATTGCGGAAGTCGTTGTCCCAGGAATCGGCGCTGGAAAATGCTCCGGACGCGGATGGGACGTTCTTCCGAGTGCCAAAGGTGATTGAGAGATAGTAAATCAGCGATCAGTGGCCAGTGGTCAGTCTGTGACTCGTAATGACTCGCGGACTACTGGCCACTTCAAATCCTCCATGGAGATGACTTCACTCACCATCGACGCCGCGCGCTCCGGCGTGCAGGAGCGCAAGACGACCGCGCTCGCGCTTGCCGATGAGCACTACGCGCGCATACAGAAAGAAGATGGTGAGATCGGCGCATTCCTCACGCTCTGCAAAGAGCGCGCGCTGGAGCAGGCGGACCGCATCGACCGCATGGCTGCCGAGGGCAAGCCGTTGCCGCCGTTGGCGGGCGTGCCGGTCGCGATCAAGGATGTGATGTCGACCCGCGGAGTGCGCACCACGGCGGGGTCGAAGATTTTGGGCCACTACGTTCCTCCTTATGATTGCACGGCGGTGGCACGCATGGAGGCTGCGGGAGCGGTGGTGCTGGGCAAGACGAATTGCGATGAGTTTGCTATGGGCTCTTCGAATGAGAACTCGGCGTTTCGTCCCGTGCGTAATCCGCGCGACTTGAGCCGCGTACCCGGAGGATCATCAGGCGGTTCGGCAGCCGCCGTTGCCGCAGACATGGCCGTGGTCGCCCTGGGTTCAGACACAGGAGGATCGATCCGGCAGCCGGCTTCGTTCTGCGGCGTGGTGGGTTTGATGCCGACGTATGGACGAGTTTCGCGCTATGGGTTGATCGCATTTGCCTCTTCACTCGATCACATCGGGCCGCTGGCCAAGACAGTGAAGGACGCCGCGATCGTGCTCCGTACGATTGCGGGTCGCGATCCGATGGATTCAACCTCCGCCGACTTGGCGGTGCCGGACTACGTTGCCGAACTAGACAAACCCGTGCGCGGGCTGAAGCTGGGCGTGGCGAAGGAATATTTCGGCGAGGGTCTCGACGATGAAGTTCGCCATGCAGTGGAGTCAGCCATCGACAAATTGAAAAGTCTGGGCTGCGAAGTTGTGCCGGTTTCGTTGCCGCACACGCCGTATGCGATTCCCACTTATTACTTGATCGCAACCGCGGAAGCGTCTTCGAACCTTGCCCGCTACGACGGAGTGCGATATAGCTATCGGGCGCCGGGAGTGAAGTCACTCTCCGAGATGTACCGGCGCAGCCGCGATGAAGGTTTCGGCGCCGAGGTGAAGCGCCGCATCATGCTCGGCACTTATGCGCTGAGCGCGGGCTATTACGATGCTTATTATCTCAAGGCGCAGAAGGTACGCACCTTATTGACGCGCGATTTTGACGAAGCCTTCCGCAAGGTGGATGCGATCGTTACGCCGACGAGCCCGACGGCGGCGTTTCGACTGGGGGAGAAGTCAAACGATCCGCTGGCCATGTATCTGGCGGACATCTACACGGTCACTGCGGACCTGGCGGGGATTCCGGGGATTTCGATTCCGTGCGGGGAGACGAAGGAAAAACTTCCGATTGGGCTGCAGATCCTGGGGAAGCATTTTGACGAAGCGGCCATACTGCGGCTGGCGCATGCGTATGAGCAGGCGGCTTAGATTGGCTCGTAGTATCGGTCCCCGGCGCAGGCGCGACAAAGCACCTTCTCTTCATTGCGCACTTCTCTGCGGAAGTTGATGCCTTCGCCACACGCGTCACAGACCACTCGCTCGCCTTTGTATCCAGGAAATTCCTCGGGCCGTAGATCGACCTTTACCCACTGAGTGGTGAACAGATCGTCATCGGTGATTTCGCGATAGGCGAGCATCTGCTGCTGGTTCTTGTCCGCGATTTCGGGATGCATTTGACGGGCGAGCGCCTTTGACGATTCTTTCGCCGCGATGCGGATCGCCTTGCCTGTGTTTACGTCAACGAACGTTGCTGCAACTTTTCCCCAGTCGCGAAACTTCAGGGCGCGCTTACCCAGGCGGCAGCCAGTGACCACGCCAACGGCGTCGGTGGCGCAGCGATCGATTTCGACGAAGGTGACGAGCCGCTTGCGGTCTTCCTTATTGCCGCGCGGATCTTCGATGCCAAGTTTGACCAAGCCAAGCATTGCCAGCCGCACGCCGAGAACTTGTCCGGCGCAGAGATGTCCGTGGGCTTGCTCGGCATCGTGGAGATATTCGTCGAGGGACTTCATGAAAATTTGTAATTTGGCAATTTCGTAATTTGGTAATTTAACAACCTCTGCGTCAAACTACGCCTGCCAAGCGATCGGTTCGATTCACAAATTACTAAATTACAAAATTACCCAATTACAAAATGTTCTTTCACTTTCTTCTCCAACGCA
Organism: uncultured Acidobacteriaceae bacterium; assembly: GCA_963749985.1. Classification (GTDB taxonomy): domain Bacteria; phylum Acidobacteriota; class Terriglobia; order Terriglobales; family Acidobacteriaceae; genus Sulfotelmatobacter. The sequence goes on from CAVVOS010000015.1 coordinate 3,487, forward strand.
CGCCGTCTTTGGTGTTCTCGATGATGATGCCTGCGGCGGTGAGTTCGGCGCGGCGGGCGTCCGACGCCTTGAAAGCGCGCGCGGTGCGGGCCGCTTGCATCTCGGCGATTTTCTTCTCGATGTCGGCGTCAGACAGTTGACCAGACTGCACGGCTTCCTGAAGTTCAGCACTAATGTCTTTCTCTCGACCTTCGGTGGGCGCCCAATCGAAGACCTGTTTCATCTTGGGGCCATCGTCATCTTTGAGTACGGCGAAGATTTCGTCAAACTTCTCCAGTGCAGTAAGCAGCGGGGGAACATCGTCGGCTTTCAGCCCCCCCGCGTCAATCGCGGAATTTGCGCTGCGCACCATCTCGAAGATCGCGGCCTGCGCCTGCGCGGTGTTGAGATCATCGTCGAGCGCGGAACGCATGCGATCGACGGCCTGGCTGGCGAGCGATTGCATTTCCGGATTCGACCCCGGCGGCAAACTCCCAGCAGTTAAACGCTGGCGAAAGCTGCGCAGACGTTCGACCGAGACTGCGGCTTGCTTGAGTCCGTCGAAAGTGAAGTTGAGCTGATTGCGGTAGGGAACGGAGGTGAGCAGATACCGGATCGACGAAGGCTTGTGTCCTTTTAGTACCAGGTCGCGCAGGGTGTAGAAGTTGCCCAGGCTCTTCGACATCTTCTCGCCCTCAACCAGCAGGAAGCGCACGTGAAACCAGAAGCGAGCGAATGTCTTCCCCGTAAGCGACTCCGATTGTGCGATCTCGTTCTCGTGATGCGGGAAGACGAGATCTTCTCCGCCCGCGTGCAGATCGAAGCTGTCGCCCAGTTCCTGCATCGACATCACCGAGCATTCCAGGTGCCAGCCGGGGCGTCCCGGCCCAATCGAAGTATTCCACGAAGCTTCACCTGGCTTGGGCGCCTTCCACAGAGCGAAGTCGCGCGCGCTGTCCTTGTCGTAATCGTCAATGTCCACGCGGGCACCGTCGAGCATCCCGCTGAAATCTTTCTTCGACAGTTTCCCGTACTGTGGAAACTTTGCGATGCGGAAGTAATACGATCCGTCCTCGGTTCGGTAAGCGACTCCCTTCTCCACCAGCTTGGCAACGAACTCCGCCATCTGCTTAATGTGTTCGGTAGCGCGCACCAGCTTGGGTTGCTCGATGCCGATCATGGCGGCGTCTTCGAGAAAAGCCTTCTCGTACTTCGCGGTGTACTGCTGGACGCTGACGTTGTCGCGTGCCGCATTGCGGATGATCTTGTCGTCAAGGTCCGTGATGTTCATGACGTAGCGGACTTTGTAGCCCGATTGCCGCAGGAATCGCTGTAGCATGTCGACGGCGATAAAGGTTCGGAAGTTGCCGATATGCCCGTAGTCATAGACGGTGGGGCCGCAGGCATACATCCGGACTTCCCGGTCACGAAGCGTGCGGAAGTCCTCTACCTGCGAAGACATGGTGTTGTAAAGGCGTAAGGCCATAGGGAAATTGCTGCGCCGAGAAACGAACCACCAATTCTAGGGGCACGGCAGAAAGAGGGTCAACTGGCGGGGAGGTTGGGCGGAGAATGCGGAGGCAGCGCATGGGCGTGCGACCGCAGGCGGTGTTGCACGAGAAACACATAATGCAGCGCCGAGATGATGGTGAAGGCGAATGTGGCGCGCAAGAAGACGGTACGTGTAATCCAGACCCAGCGCGTCGGGCGTATAGAAAGGAGCATCACAAAGAAGACAGCGGCGATCTGGGAAAAAGTGTTTGCCTTGCCGAAAATGCTGGGCCGGAAATTGCGCAATCCCGCGATGGCAAACAGCACCGCACTGGCTGCCAGGATGGAAATGTCGCGACTGAAGACCAGCACCGTGAACTTCCACGGAATCTTGTGCAGGATGGAGAGCACGAGAAACATCGTGCTCAACAAAAGCTTGTCGGCAATGGGATCGAGATATTGGCCGAGTACGGTCTGCTGGTGCAACTTGCGGGCCAACAGGCCATCCAGGCCGTCGCTGAAGCCGGCAATCACGAAGAGAATGAGCGCCCAGAAATAGCGGCCTTCGACCAGTTCGATCACGATAAAGGGAACAAAGACCATCCTCAGCAGCGTGAGTTGGTTGGGCGCAGTGAAGATTTGCGACAATCTCATGCTGGCTCCTCAGTCGGAGTGACTGCGGAGCGCGTTGAGCCGGTGAGGGGACCGGAGCCGCTGACATCGTGAGAGGCCAGAAGCCCGGCGGGATCGCGGCCGGTCTTCGCCGAAAAGCGTTGCGAAAGGGAGGGCAGGTTGCCGTCCGGGAGATCAAGCTCGATGCGCTCGATCCGGTGCATGGGGAAGAAGACGACCGCCGGACTGAACGATTCGCCCTCTTTCACGATCACGACAAAGTCCTCAAAAGATGCCAACTCGACGCCAGTCAGGCTGAGTCCTTCGGGAGCCAGCGCCAGAATCACGCCCCAGAACTTGTCCCGGGGATTGCCCAGCGTCACGACGACCATCGCTCCGGGCAAGAAAGGACCACAGGCGGTCGCCTGGGCCGCGGAAGTGGCAGCATCTTGCTGAGAGCCTTTCGCCATGGAACGATTGTCGCCGCCACGGGTGGAACTTTGCAACTGCAATCGCGCAGTGTTCAGCAACAAGGCCGAATCGACTCAGGCCTCTGCCCCTTTGTTCTTCGGAGTGTTATGCTGTCCGTTCTGCAATGTGAAACTGCAAAGTTTGGAAAGAAATTCGTGACCTTGTGCGCGAAGGATTGCAACCTTCGATTCCGAACAGAGGCCCTATGGACGTACACAAGAGTGAGAAGATTTTTGATGCGCTCGAATCTTTCCGCATCGAGCTGCCATCCTGGGGCTTCGCCAATACCGGCACACGATTCGGAAAATTCATCCAACCTGCCGCGGCCACCACGACCGAGGAGAAGTTCAGCGACGCTGGCCAGGTCTATTTGCTCACCGGCATCTGCCCGACCGTAGCCTTGCACGTCCTCTGGGACTGCCCTGAAGGGGTCAACAGTGTAGACGACATCAGGAGGTTCGCCGAGCGTTACCGGGTTCTGCCTGGTTCGATCAATCCTAACCTCTTCCAGGACCAGGAATATAAATACGGCTCGTTCGGCAATCCTGATCCTGCAATTCGCCAGCGTGCGTTGCAGCACACGAAGGACAGCATTGAGATTGCACGGCGCCTTCACAGCCGGGATGTTTCCATGTGGTTTGCGGACGGCTCGAACTATCCTGGAACCGCGAATATCCGGCAACGCAAGCAATGGTTTACAGAAGCGTTGCAGGAATCGCACAGCGCGTTGTCTGCCCGGCAGCGACTTCTGATTGAATACAAGCCATTTGAGCCCGCCTTCTACCACACCGATATCGCCGATTGGGGCATGTCGCTGCTGCTCTGCCGCGCGGCTGGCCCACAGGCCCGTGTCCTGGTCGATACCGGGCATCACTACGCAGCGCAGAATATCGAACAAATTGTTGCGTGGCTGTTGTCCGAGGACATGCTCGGCGGCTTTCACTTCAACGATCGGCGTTATGCCGATGACGACTTGACGCTCGGCTCTATCGATCCTTATCAAGTCTTTCGGATTTTCCACGAGATTCGCTATTTCGAGTGGGAAACCGGCAAACCGGCCGATATCGCGTACATGGTCGACCAGAGCCACAATCTCAAAGGCAAAATCGAAGCCATGATCCAAACTGTGACCATGGCGCAGGAACTTTTCTCCAAGGCGGCTCTGGTCGATGGCCGAGAACTTGCCACGGCGCAGAAGAATTGTGATCTGGTGCGGGCTGAGTCTTTTCTACAGGACGCATTCGCCACTGACGTCCGCCCGGTGATCCAGGAATGGCGAAAGTCCAACGGTTTGCCCCAGAATCCGATGGAGGCATTCCGCCAAAGCGGCTATCTCGAGCGTATTACTAAAGAACGCGCAGCGCGGAATTCGCGAAGTGTCTCCTCCTATGCCTAAGATCATTCACGCGAAGCCGTATCTCGCTTTCGATTTCGGCGCCGAGAGTGGACGGGCTGTTCTAGCACATCTCCAATCAGGAATTCTGACGACGGAACAAGTGCATCGTTTCCCTAATGAGCCGGTTGAATACGGCGGATCTCTTCACTGGGACGTGGCAAGACTCTGGTTCGAAGTACGAAAGGCGCTCGCGCAACTAGGCGACATGGAACTGGAAGGCATCGGAGTTGACGCCTGGGGTGTGGACTACGCTTTGTTGGGCGAGCGCGGCGAGTTGCTCCAGAATCCTTACCACTACCGCGACCGGCGGACCGATGGCGTTATGGAGGAAGTTTTCAGGAAAGTTGCCAGGGAGGAAATCTACCAGGCGACTGGCATTCAGTTCATGCCCATCAACACGCTGTATCAGCTCTTCGCCGCCCAACGTCAAACCCCCAAGCTCTTTAACGCGGCAAAATATTTGCTCACAATCCCGGATCTATTTCACTACTGGTTGACCGGAAATGCTGTCTGCGAATTTACCAACGCAACGACCACCCAAATGGTGGATCCAGTGAAGCGTACATGGGCAGCGGGCCTGATGCAGCGCTTAGAACTGCCGGTTCACTTGCCGGCACCCATCGTAGAACCGGGCTCGATCATTGGGACGCTCTTGCCAGAGATCGCACAACACTCCTCTCTCGCCGGCACCACAATCATCGCCCCAGCGTCTCACGACACGGGTTCGGCGGTGGCCGCGATATCGGCACGCGATGGCACAGCCTTTATCAGTTCCGGAACCTGGTCGCTGGTGGGCACCGAACTGGATTCCCCTGTGGTCACGCCCGACGCGTTGCTGCTGAACTTCACCAACGAAGGCGGCGTGAATGGAACTACGAGACTATTGAAGAACGTGATGGGACTGTGGATGTTGCAGGGCTGCCGGAAATCCTGGACAGCGCAAGGACTCTCTTACGATTACGGCGAATTGATTGACCTGGCGACTGGTGAGGCATCATTTCGGCACCTGGTCGATCCGGACGACGCGTCCTTCTTGCGCCCCAGGGATATGCTCGCGGCCATCGACCAATTCTGCGCTCGGACCCAGCAACCGGTTCCACAGGGACCCGCTGCATACGTACGTGCCGTTCTGGAAAGCTTGGCGTTCAAGTATCGCCTGGTTCTGCGTAACCTGGAACATGTGAGCGGAAAGCACATCGAACAAATCCGTATCATCGGTGGCGGCTCGAAGAACCGGCTTCTGAATCAACTGACCGCGGATGCTACCGGAAGAAGAGTTCTAGCCGGCCCGGCCGAAGCGGCGGCGTTGGGCAATGTGGCGATACAGATTCTCGCGACGGGGGGAGCAAGCTCGCTCCAGGAAGTTCGCGACATTGTGGATCGATCGTTCCCGACCGAGGCCTTTGCGCCGCTTGAAACCGATAAATGGGATCGGCACGCGAAACGATTTGAGCAATATTGCGGGAGTATCCATGCCTGAGATCAAAGAAGCCACTCACCTGGAAAACTTGTGGAACGAAACCGAAGCTCAGAAGATGGCCGGCAATCAGCTGGCCCTGTTGCGCTATCGCTCGAACTTGCTAGGTGCGGACTTGCGCATCACCAATTTCGGCGGCGGAAATACCAGCTCCAAGCTGGAGCTTCCTGACCCTTTTACTGGTCGCCCAGTCCGAGTGCTGGCCGTAAAAGGCAGTGGAGGAGACCTCGGGTCCATCGCCGAAGCTGGGTTTGCCCTGCTGTACCTGGATCGTCTGGAACAACTCAAGGAGCTATACCGAGGCGAACAATACGAAGATGAGATGGTCCGCTACTATCCGCTCTCCGCTTTCGGCGAAAATCGCGTTGCCGCATCCATTGACACTCCGCTGCACGCATTCCTTCCCGCCTCCCATGTGGACCATTTGCATCCCGACTGGGCCATCGCTCTGGCCGCCAGCGCAAATGGGAGAGAAAAGTTGGATGAGTTCAACAAAGAATTTGATCGCAAGATCGTGTGGATACCCTGGCAGCGTCCTGGATTCGAACTGGGGCTCCTGATCGAACGGGCCGTCCAAGACAATCCCGCCGCGGAAGGCCTTATTCTGGGCGGCCACGGATTGTTCACCTGGGGGGCGACTCAACGGGATTGCTACTTGAATAGTGTTCACACTATCGATCAGATGGGTGAATTCATTCTCAAACATCAATCGAAGAAAGGCCCCCTGTTCGGAGGAATCGAGTACGGCCCTGCGCAGGATCGTAAGAACATCGCGACTCAAGTCCTCCCGGCGCTCCGGGGAGCGGTATCCTCGAATCGCCGTGTAGTGGCCCACTATGCCGGCGATGAGGATGCTCTGACATTTGCCGGATCGAAGTGGGCGAAGGAATTAAGCTTGCTGGGCACCAGTTGTCCGGACCATTTCTTGAGAACCAGAGTCTGTCCTTTATTTCTTGCGTGGGACTCTGTCAAGGAGGAGATCGGCGCTCTGAAGGCGCGCATCCAGGCTGAGGTGGTCGAGTATCGAGCCGCCTACAAGAAGTATTACGACGCGTGGGCAACGAACGACTCACCCAAGCTGCGGGATTCCAACCCCTCCGTCGTCGTGGTTCCGGGCTTGGGTCTGTTCGGCTTCGGCAAGAATAAGAAAGAAGCGCGGATCACAACCGAGTTCTTCATCAATGCGATTCACGTCATGGCCGGCGCAAACGCTTTGGAAGATGGAGAAATTTCGCATCCCCTGCCGCAGGCCCGGCGCGCCGAGCAGTCGCAGCAGTTCACGCAGTTCCATAACTACGTGGCGCTTCCAAGATCGGAGGCGTTCCGCATCGAGTATTGGGCGCTCGAAGAAGCCAAGCTGCGGCGCATGCCGGCGGAAGCAGAATTCAGCCGCAAGATCGCGCTTGTCATCGGTGGCGCCAGCGGAATCGGTCGCGAGGTCGCACTGCTGCTCGCCCGAAAAGGCGCCCATGTCGTCGTTGCCGATCTTGACCAGCAAGGGGCCAGGAAAGTCGCCGAGGAAGTCGGAGCGATAGCATCTCCCGAGTTTGTCGCGCACGCTAGCGTCGACCTCAGTTCGGCTGCATCCCTTGCGGAGGCCGCGAATTTCACGATTTCTCAATTTGGCGGCATCGATATCATCGTCAACACGGCCGCTATTTATCCCGTGCCCGGCGCTGACGGCGACCTCGCCGACGCACAATGGGCGCAAACATTCCTGGTTAACGTCACGGGCAACTATCTTCTTGCCCGGCAAACGGAATGGGTCTTCAAAGATCAGGGCCTGCCCGCTGCCATGGTGCTCACCAGTTCCGCCAACGCTGTGGTTTCCAAGAAAGGCAGTGAGGCCTACGATACCAGCAAGGCGGCTCTCAATCACTTGATCCGAGAGTTGTCGATCAGGCTCGGTCCGCATGTGCGCGTGAACGGAATTGCGCCCGCGACCGTGGTCGCCGGTTCTACCATGTTCCCTCGGGATCGCGTGATTCAGTCCCTGCAAAAGTACAAGATCGACTTCCAGGACTCGGAGTCGACCGAGGAACTGCGCGCCAAACTCGCCGAGTTTTATGCGCAGCGTACGCTGACGAAACGGCCGATCCTGCCCCAGGATTGCGCGGCCGCAATCGTGTGGCTGGCCGGGGATCAGAGTGCGAAGACGACCGGGCACGTCATTCCTGTGGACGGCGGCCTCTCGGAAGCGTTCCTGCGTTGAGGAGCGACTATGCGGCTGCCTGCTTTGCGTCGTGTTGGAAGAAGTCTTTTCACCTGTAGTTCAGACATGAGGATGCGATGAACCCTGCTCTAGGGGTATTTTTTCACTGGCTCGGTGGTCTCGCCTCCGCCAGCTTCTACGTCCCCTATCGCGGCGTGAAGAACTGGGCGTGGGAGACCTATTGGCTGGTGGGCGGGTTCTTCAGTTGGATCATCGCGCCCTGGGTCCTTGCGCTGACCATGACCCACGACCTCAGCCGTGTGCTCCACGAAGCTCCCGCGAGCAGCTTGTTCTGGGCATACGCTTTCGGAGTCTTGTGGGGACTCGGTGGCCTCACCTTCGGCCTCACCATGCGATATCTGGGAATGTCGCTCGGCATGGCCGTTGCGCTGGGGTACACAGCCGCATTTGGCACATTGATGCCGCCGATTTTCCGGGGAGTGTTCGCGTCCGAAGTTCTTGGCACTCGCTCCGGCCTGGTGATTCTTGGCGGCGTCGCCGTCTGCCTTCTCGGTATCGCGTTCGCGGGAGCAGCCGGAGTATCCAAAGAGCGAGAAATGTCGACCGAGCAGAAGCGCGCCTCGATCAAGGAATTCGACTTGAAGAAGGGATTGCTCGTCGCCACCTTTTCGGGTGTGATGAGCGCCTGCTTCGCCTACGGACTGGCGGCAGGGGATCCAATCAAGGCCATCACAATCGAGCATGGCACGCCCAGGTTGTGGCAAGGACTTCCCGTGCTGGTCGTAGTGCTGGCCGGCGGATTTACCACCAACTTCATCTGGTGCATCATCCTGAACCTTCGCAACCGCACCGGGTATCAATACTTCGAGTCCAAAATTCGCAACCAAGTTCCCGCGCGCAATGAAGAGCACATTCTTGAAACCGTCACCGATGCTCCGGCGGAGGAGATGGCGGTAGCTGTAGCCGTCGCACAAGGCACAGCGGTCAGGGCTCCCATGCTTGCCAACTACTTGTTCTCGGCTCTGGCCGGTACGACTTGGTACATGCAGTTTTTCTTCTACACCATGGGTGAAACCCAGATGGGAAGGTATAAGTTCTCCAGTTGGACGCTGCACATGGCCAGCATCATCATCTTCAGCACGTTGTGGGGCATCGCGCTGCAAGAGTGGAAGGGCGCAGGGGGCAGGACGAGGCTGCTGGTGGCATTCAGCCTGTTAGTTCTGGTTAGCTCGACCGTGATTGTGGGTTACGGAAACTACATCGGCGGGACACGCTGACTTCCACAACCAGGCTGTCCTCTGACAACCGGGATCATCAAAGTAACGTGGTGTCGGGTACAACGGGAACCTTGCGAGGCGCAAAGAGTTGATCTAAGTTGCCTGTAGGAGAGTCTTTTGACGCTCCCTAAGGTTTGCGGGCGTCCAGAAATAGCTTGTCTGGACGCCCTTATTATTGCTGAAACTCACTGCTACCGGGTGCTCATTCTTTGCGACCAAGGGAAACGGCAGGGGACTGGGGCTGAGAATGGGGGGCATTATCGTCCGACCGTTACAGACCACCAACCTTCCAGCCTATGTTGTTGTCTTTCATCTCATGCGCCGTGATGGCGTATGCATGCACGACGGTCCACGGGCGCGGATCGCCTTTGCAGACCAGAACCATGCCCGGTTTCGGTTTCAAAGCAACGTCGAGCCACGTCAACGTGTGCGTGGCGTCAGTTCTTAGTTCGACTTGCATGACTTGTTCCATTACGCACTCACCCACTTGCCGCCGCCGATGGTCTTGCTGTCCGACACCCACGTCTGCTTCGATCTGCCAACCTTCTTGGCGCCATTCCACTCCTCGTGCTCACGTGAATGCTTTCTGCTATTGTTCTTTCGCGTATCTTTCCGTGTCTCGATGGTCGCCATACGTCTCCTTCTGGTGTTCTAGATGAACACGATTCTCGATTTGCGTTAGTCTTCGATCGGACGATTCACGCACCTCTCTGAGAGTTGTGCGAGTTTGCCTCTAGTCGGCGAGACGCACCACAGTTTTCTGTTGATCTAATACTCCCAGTTATCCATCGACTGCGCTGTGTGTCGGGTCACCTGGATGGTTACTTCAGTGCGGGCATGGGAGGGCTTCGTTTCGCGAAAATACTGGGCTCAAGCCAAGGAGTTCTTTTGATTCCGCTCGGGCTGCGCGAAACGAAGGGGTATCCGAATGACGAAGGACTCATCAAGGTCGGCAAACTTCGCCTCGATAAGCTCGGTGCCCTTGCGGCTTTTCTTGTTGGAAACGGAAGCGACCCCGGTGGTGGTCAAAAAATGTTGCGTCAGTCGACGTATACGCCGCCATGATCGACATCCACAACGCCGAGAAAGCGCGTGAGGCACAAAATCAGTTTATGAAACGCTTCATGCCATCGGGAGTTAAAATCGGGGGTGAGCAAAACTGCAACCGCGGCAAATGACTGAAAGAAATGGTAGGCACGAGGAGACTCGAACTCCTGACCTCTACCGTGTCAAGGTAGCGCTCTAACCAACTGAGCTACGCGCCTACTGATTGACTCGATTATACCTTAGCGCAGTCCACTGAAAAATCCCGTACCGGTCTCCCTGCCGTTCAATTCACCAACCCGCTGGGAACGATCCGATTCAGAAGTGACTCTTGAGTGCGCTTGAAGACTGGCTCCCCACATCCGCGTAGGAGTGGCTCTGCCTTTCTTTTGAAGAACTGTGGAAGAACTGTGCTGGGGAGCCCTTCGCGAACTTCGGTAACTTTACCGAATGGACGTATCTGATCCAAAATGAGGGAGGTCATCGGTGGAAGATTAATCATCTCTCACGAAGTCCCTGCCGCAACCAGTTCTTAGAGGCTTGGATGGTGAATCCTATGCAGCTAGAAACGGCAGGCGATCTTCATGAAGTGTCGAATCATCGCGGTCCTCGGCACGAGGCCGGAAGCAATTAAATTGGCGCTGGTAATTCACGCGCTGCGCCAGCGGTCGGACGAGTTCGAGACCGCCGTGGTTCATACCGGCCAGCATCGCACGATGCTCGACAGTGCCCTGCAATTTTTCAAAATCAAGCCCGACTTTGATCTGGCGGTAATGCGCCCGAATCAGACGCTGAACTCCCTTACGGGGCGCGTATTGGACACAGTGGAGAATGCGTGCCACCGCTTTGAACCCAACATGGTGTTGGTGCAGGGCGATACGACCACTGCTTTTGCCTCGGCGCTAGCGGCATACTACTGCAAAATCCCTGTGGGTCACATTGAAGCTGGCCTCCGCAGTCACAACCTTTACGACCCGTTCCCCGAAGAGGCCAACCGACGTCTGGCCTCTGTGCTGGCCGAGATACACTTTGCGCCAACCGCTCTGGCACGGGAGAACCTGCTGGCCGAAGGCATCTCCGCGGCGAAAATTGTGGTCACGGGCAACACGGTAATCGATACCCTGCGCGCACTCAGCGCTCTTCCGCATTCTTGGGAGAACACCCCTCTCGCTGACATCCCAGACGACAATAGCCGCCTTGTTCTCGTCACCTCGCATCGGCGGGAATCCTGGGGCGCGGACCAGGAACACATGTGCATGGCGCTTAAGGATTTGGTCAAGAAGCATCCCGACATTCGCGTTATCTATCCCGTGCATATGAACCCCAACGTGCGAAGCACGGTGAATGCACTGCTGCAGAACACAGATCGAATCCACCTGACCGAACCCCTCGACTACATCACGTTCGTCAGCCTGCTGCGGCGTTGTTTCCTGGTGCTGACTGATTCGGGGGGCATTCAAGAGGAAGCACCCACCTTCGGCAAGCCGGTTCTGGTACTGCGTAAGCTTACGGAGCGTCCGGAAGCGGCGCAGTTTGGCATGGCCAAAATCATCGGCATGTCACGCGATGCAATCGTTAACGAGACCAGCCATCTGCTCGACGATGCGGGCGCATACGAGGACATGTCCGCGGGTGAGAATCCTTACGGGGATGGTCATAGTTCGGAGAGGATTGTGGAGGCTGTCTCCCGCTGGCATCAGAAAAAGCTTCCACTTCTGGAAGCCGACAAGCAATTCAAATTAGGCCCGAGGCCACCGCCCCGCCGCCGGAAAAGCGACAGCGAGGAAACTGCCAGCAAAGCTGCCGCAGCAGGTAAAGTGTGACGATGCGCAACCGATTTTCGGGTTGTGGTTGTGCGCGATGATTGCCGTTCTGTACGTCATTGTTTTCGTCATCTGCATCTACACCGCCCGCCACTACTTTTTCACGTTGAACCGGCTTTTCGGTTTCCAAAGACATCCTTACATCGACATTGACACGGCCGACTGGCCTCCGGTCACCGTGCTCGTGGCCGCTCACAACGAAGAAAAAGTTATCGCCAACGCCCTCAGCGCCTTGATGACGGTGAAATATCCCGAAGACAAGATGCTGGTGGTTCCTGTGAATGACCGTTCGACCGATCGCACCCGCGAAATCATCGACAAATTTGTTGAGGAGTTTCCCGGGCGCATTCAGCCATTCCATCGCATCTCGGGCAAGGGCGGCAAGGCAGCCGCATTGAAGGATGCTATGGAATTGGTGGACACCGAGGTCATCCTTATTTTCGATGCGGACTACATTCCAGGTGCGGGACTCATTAAGCAACTTGTAGCGCCGTTTTTCGATCTGGAAGTTGGCGGCGTGATGGGCCGCGTGGTGCCGATGAATGCCGGCACGAATTTACTGACGCGTCTGTTGGATCTGGAACGCTCGGGCGGATACCAGGTTGACCAGCAGGCGCGGATGAACCTGCGCCTCGTACCCCAACATGGGGGAACCGTCGCAGGAGTGAGGTTGAGTGCCTTGCGGGAGATTGGTGGCTGGAACGAGAATTCGCTCACCGAAGACACCGACCTGACGTATCGCCTCTTGTTGAATGGATGGAAAACGGCATATCAGAATCGCTCCGAGTGCTACGAGGAGGTGCCGGAAAATTGGCCGGTTCGCATCAAGCAAATCATGCGCTGGGCCAAAGGCCACAACCAAGCCATGATGACCTACAGTCTGCGATTGTTGTTGGGGAAACATCGTGCCACGCTGCGGGAGCGGATTGATGGGACATTATTGCTTGGCGTATACGCGATGGCGCCCATCACTCTGGTCGGCTGGGCACTGGCGCTGTGTGTGTTCTACCAGGGGGTTGCTCCTCTGCATGGCGTTATTGCGCTCCTCTCTCTGACGGCTTATGCCGCACTGGGCAATCTTGCCGCCTTTTTTGAAATCGCTGCTGCCTCCCGGCTGGATGGGACTAGCAAACGAATTTGCCTGCTGCCATTCCTCATTTTGGGATTTGCGGTGAGCATCTTTTCGGTCTCTCGCGCCGCGGTGTCGCAAGTCAGCGATCTTGTCACCGGGGCTGAATTCCACTGGGATAAAACCGAGCGTTTTCGAAAGGCCTTGTGAATCCGTATGTTGCAGCGGCGGCTCTGGTCTTCGTAGTCGGCCTGATGCTTATGCTGCCTCTGCTTCCGGCATTGGTTGAACTACGCCGCAAGTCGGACGCGCTGCCTCTCAGCGTTGTTCAGCAAAATGCCGGCGAGATTCGTCATTTCGCCAACAGCTTTCGGACTTACATCGAAATACTTGAGCCAATCCTGCAGTGTTGTGTGAACTCGGGAAGCGTGGAAACTGGCATCCTCCCTGATGGTGAGGAGTATGTTGTCCTGGGCCGAACCGATGAACCGCTGGTGCGTACGCTCGCGGATGGAGACGCGGCCCACCCGGTCTTGATGATCGCGGGTGTTGACCTGTTCGTGCCGCCGGAAGCTACTTTCTCGAAAGACATCTATGCGGGCGGCAAATTCGCGGGTGCAGAGAAGAATAACTACCGGGCAATCCTGGGAGAACACGATGTCCGCCTGGGCACGGCGAGCGTTGTGCTGCGTTGGGTTCATGCTGTAGGGGAGTTCACTGCCGCTCCCGGCTGCAAGCTCCACGGACGTATTTCTTCAGATTTGCTCATACGCCTTCGCGCCGATTGCGCCTTTCTGCGTATGAACGCTCCTCGCATCGAAATCGGGCACACCGCCGGCAACGAGGATGCAACGCCGCGCGTCTCAAGCACACCTTCCGGCACGGGCTCGGAAGAGCTCCCACGTCTCTTGCAAGATGGCGACTTCGAGGTTCTCGCCGGGCAGGTCATTCACAGCAACATCGTCATCCGAGGCAATCTGCACATTCACTCCGGCGCACGGGTTTGCGGCAGCGTGAAAAGTGTAAAGAACATGGTGCTTGAGGACGGAGTCTCGGTGGAAGGAAGTCTGATCAGCGCCAGAAAGATGCGCATCGGTCCGCATTGCGCGATTCACGGACCAGTGATTGCCGAGCGTGAACTTGTGATCGCAAACGGAACCCAATGCGGCACGCTGGAGTATCCGACTACGGTCAGCGCGCCACAAATCGAGGTGGAAGAAGGCGTGATGGTGTTTGGCACCTTGTGGGCCCGCGAACATGGTCACGTGGTGGCCAGACCATGAAGCGTCACAGAATTCTCATCGCGGTGAGCAGCGCGATTCTCGTGATCCTGACCGCATGGGCGCTTGTGTCCTGGGCGACCCGCGATCGTTTTCGCTCAACCGCCGACCGCCTGCTTCTGCTGGTTCCGGACAAGCAATTGGTAATGTTTTTACTTACTCGACTAGTACATATGCTAGTAAATTAACCACCCTTGCACAAATTTTATTCATTATCTGGCTCTTTTTCTGTTATTTTTTTCAGTGGCTACCGTAAAAAACATATTATGCAATTTTGGCTGCTGTCACTGCGATGGTACTTATCTCATTGCTGCAATATATGCGTATTGGATTGCGTGCATTACTCAGTGAGGTATCATAGAGGAAGAAATTAGCTTTTTTCTTGGCGTGTATGAGCGTATGCGCAAGCACGAGTGAATTTGAAATTGAAAAAAAGCCGAAGAACGCATCATCGATTGCACAATTGCGTGAACAATGCTGCATTGGTTTGGCAGAAGTATCAAAGGAA